>NZ_JADFBX010000063.1 GCF_015223055.1 Pedobacter sp. MC2016-24 | reverse complement strand
GTGGCACCTCCAGCTTCACAGCTTGAGGTACCGGATTAGATTCTTCCAGCGGAACATCCTTTTTACAGGATGATACCGACACCAGTAAAAGAATACAGACAGTAATACGCAAGTATGCGGTCTTGCCTGTCATTATATTAGTTTACTGATTTTACAGAAAATACTTTTGTAGCATAGTTGCTGGCTACTGCGGCCATTATTGTTGCTTTTGACGCACCAACAACAGGATTTGTAACGACATCCACGCCATCAATAGTTTTCTCCACATCAGCATTTAAAACGATCTTCGCTTCCTTAGCAGAACTGATTTTAACCGCTTGAGGCAAATCAACGGTTACTA
>NZ_JADFBX010000062.1 GCF_015223055.1 Pedobacter sp. MC2016-24 | reverse complement strand
CAGTAACCGTTGATTTGCCTCAAGCGGTTAAGATCAGTTCTGCTAAGGAAGCTAAGATCGTTTTAAATGCTGATGTGGAGAAAACTATTGATGGCGTGGATGTCGTTACAAATCCTGTTGTTGGTGCATCAAAAGCAACAATAATGGCCGCAGTAGCCAGCAACTATGCTACAAAAGTATTTTCTGTAAAATCAGTAAACTAATATAATGACGGGTAAGACCGCATACTTGCGTATTACTGTCTGTATTCTTTTACTGGTGTCGGTATCATCCTGTAAAAAGGATGTTCCGCTGGAAGAATCTAATCCGGTACCTCAAGCTGTGAAGCTAGAGGTACCGG
>NZ_JADFBX010000061.1 GCF_015223055.1 Pedobacter sp. MC2016-24 | reverse complement strand
TTGGGGTTAAAATCTCTTCGACTACAGATCAGTTACTTTATCAGAACCAGGGGCAGGCGGGTATTCCCTTATCACAAGCAGAAAGGGAAGCCATGATTGCCTTTTTGGGTACGCTTACCGATCATGAGTTTATTACCAATAAAAAAATGAATAACCCTAATCCATAAGAGAAATGAATATAAATGGAAAAAAATTAAAATCAATGCTGTTGCTTAGCTTCATGCTGGTAATGGCGGCCTGTTCTAAAAAAGACGACCCTACACCAGATTTTCAGGAAGAAAATCTTGCGCCGCTTTCTGTTGAATTTGACAATATTGTTGGAGAAAGAACATTAGCTTTTGACAATACAGGCAG
>NZ_JADFBX010000060.1 GCF_015223055.1 Pedobacter sp. MC2016-24 | reverse complement strand
CTGGGATTGGATCATTATCAGTCTGGGATTAAAATCTCTTCGACTACAGATCAGCTACTTTATCAGAACCAGGGTCAGGTGGGTATTCCCTTATCACAAGCAGAAAGGGAAGCCATGATTGCCTTTTTGGGTACGCTTACCGATCATGAATTTATTACCAATAAAAAAATGAATAACCCTAATCTATAAGAGAAATGAATATAAACGGAAAAAAATTAAAATCAATGCTGTTGCTTAGCTTCATGTTGGTAATGGCGGCCTGTTCTAAAAAAGACGACCCTACACCAGATTTTCAGGAAGAAAACCTTGCGCCGCTTTCTGTTGAGTTTGACAATATTGTTGGAGAAAGAACATTAGCTTTTGACAATACAGGCAA
>NZ_JADFBX010000059.1 GCF_015223055.1 Pedobacter sp. MC2016-24 | reverse complement strand
TTTCCCTTTCACTGTTTCCCTTCCTCCGAAGCGGGTTGCAAAAGTAAGAAAATTTATCCACCCACCAAACATTTATACGCTAATAGTAGGTAAAACATCCTAACTATCTACAAAACAGGCAGAAAAATACATCCGGCAGTAAGCAGTCACAAAGCGAGGTTTTAGCAAGGGTTAGTTCAACTAAGATCAGTATAAGACTCATAGGTCAGGCTATGGCCTGGTTCTTCACAAGATAATGGCTTCTTCACACCTGGTTCACACTTCCTTCACACAAAACACACAAACAGGTACCTTTTTGTGAAGAAAGTGTGTGGAATGTGTGAACTATGTGAGGACTTGACCTGATCAAGGGCTGGACTTGAACCCTACAAAACCCTTACGGACATCATTTCTGATCATCAAAAAAGCCG
>NZ_JADFBX010000058.1 GCF_015223055.1 Pedobacter sp. MC2016-24 | reverse complement strand
CCCCCCGGCTGAAGCCAATCGCGGACTGCCCGAAAAAGATTAAGATATTGCCGCTGTTGCTTTTCGGGTTTCTTCTTTTAGTTCTTAAACATTAAATTGCAGTTAGAAACTGACAACGCTTTTAACCTTAGAAACTCTATTTCTTTTTTTAACTGGCGTGCAATAGGAATATGAGAAAACACCTTAAATACATTGACGGCAACTCAGATAAATTCTGGCAATATTACCCTGATGCAGATCAAATCTTCGATTTCAGTAGAAAAATCGAATTTATGAACCAGGAACTTGCAGAAATAAATATAGATCCCGCTCTGGCTGGAGGAACAATCCGGACTGATTTACTGGCCAAGGTCTTTCTATGAATAATCCATTCGTCCTAACGTAATTGTGGCACAACAGGAGGTATTATGT
>NZ_JADFBX010000057.1 GCF_015223055.1 Pedobacter sp. MC2016-24 | reverse complement strand
TGTACCTGGCTCTCCTTTAACCCAAAACCTGACAGCAGATTACGGTTTCGGCCGGGTTGGTTTGGGCTTAACGGTGAACAACGAAAGCGCGGGGCTGCAAAGGCAGACCCGTGTGGTAGGTAGTTACGCGTACCATTTGCCATTGAGCGGCGATAACCAGCAATTGCATTTTGGGGTGTCCTTAGGCTTCATGAGCCAACGCCTGGAAAATGCGGATATTTATGGCAATCCGAGTGATCCGATGGTAGGGCAGTACAACGACCGTAAAACTTACCTGGATGGTGATTTCGGGGTATCTTATACCTCTGACCACTTAAACATCCAGGCTTCGATTCCAAACCTGAAAAGTGTGCTGAAAAAAGATGTGATCAAACTGGCGGATGTGGCTACTTTTTACACGGCTGTAAGTTACCGGAT
>NZ_JADFBX010000056.1 GCF_015223055.1 Pedobacter sp. MC2016-24 | reverse complement strand
TTTTGTAGTTTGCATTCAGGCCTGTTTCCACCAATAAGGTTTTCGATGCACCGCTTTCAGTTACTTTACCGCCAACAGAAGAGAAAATATAACTGGTCATCCACATCCAGGAAACATTGGTCATCCCGTTTAACTGAGAAAGTTCTCCTGTTTGTAAACTTAAATTATCATTGTATTTCTGATCTACACCGATAGAGAATTTAACGGTTTTATAATCGCCTAAAGGGATATTGGACAATACAATATCTTCACGTTTAGTTGCAGGATACGTAAATGCCCCATCCTGAACAGGAACCGCACTGGTTTCCTCTACTAAGAAGTAAGAATTAGGCACTTTATATTCTTCACCTTTGCTATTTACAAGTGTAACATTACTCACCCAATATCTGAATTTAGTGAAGTTAAAGGTCTTTGTACCTGAGGTAAAGTCTTTATTCAATGCAAAATCCTGAGCCCCGAATACAGCATCAAAAGAAA
>NZ_JADFBX010000055.1 GCF_015223055.1 Pedobacter sp. MC2016-24 | reverse complement strand
TTCTTTATGAACACCTTTTTTTCAAAATCAGAATTCAGAAGCAATATCAATGACGAGATCAACTCGGCGATTGAAGTTTACCAGCGAAGAAAAGCTGATGGAATGAAAGATTATTAATTAATGCAATCCTCTGATGAAAAGCGCTGTTGATTTTATTGCCTCACTCCAGTATAAAACCATGGAAGAGGGTGGGAGAAAAACCCCTGCCAAATCCGGCTATCGGCCAACTGTAGTATTTCCTTTTTCAGAAATGCAGACTTCAGGAGAGCAAACATTCATAAATCGCGCATTCGTAATGCCTGGGGATAGTGTGGATGCTGAAATCAGAATTCTTGCAGTAGACCATTTTTCCGGTTGTTTATATGAGGGTTTAACATTTGATTTCAAAGAAGGAGACAGACTTATCGGTACCGGAGTAATTAAACAGGTGATAAACGATAAACTAAGGAACAAGGACGGTTTGCATATTCCAGTGCATGAGGAACCCAAAAACGATATTACCATTA
>NZ_JADFBX010000054.1 GCF_015223055.1 Pedobacter sp. MC2016-24 | reverse complement strand
GTAGACTTGTAAAGGCAATCAGGGCAAGTGTTTTATATGTTGTTCTCATTTGTTTTTTATTTAAAGTGCCGGCACATTTTAATTACTCCTTACTACAGTAATGAAACCTTTAAACACCTGCCTGCCGGTTCCAAAATCGATCACATAATAATAAGTACCTTCATTTAGTGCAACACCGTTATAGGTTCCCTCCCAGCTGTTGTCGTAGCCTCTTTTGCTGAACACCAAACGTCCGGCCTTGTCAAACACTTTCACTTCGTTGTTCGGATAAAAATCGATGTTGTCAATGATCCATTTGTCGTTGTAACCATCGCCGTTCGGGCTCAGGATATTGGTGGCTTTGATTTTAGCAAGGTCGTCCAGTACCGTAATGGTAAAGGTTTTCGTCTCACTGCAACCGCTCGCATTGGTACCTGTTACCGTGTAGGTTGTTGTCTGACTAGGTCTAACCTGTAAGGTCGCAGCATTTACCGCACCAATGATGCTGTTGTCTGCAGACCAGGTATAACCAACCGCACCGGTCGCATTTAAAAATACT
>NZ_JADFBX010000053.1 GCF_015223055.1 Pedobacter sp. MC2016-24 | reverse complement strand
ATCCGTATCACCGGCTCCGGCCACCAAAGTATACGTAAAGGTTGCAGAAGCATCCGGCGAAGTACTGCTCAAGGTTCCGGCATTGGCACCAGCAGCAGCATTTTCATACAAAGTTACCGCAGCTAAACTGATGTCTGTAGGTGCACCTGGTTTTACTTTCAAATTACCAGCTACATAACTGATGCTGTAATTGCTTCCAACCGCAGCACTTGCTGTAATCGGATAGTCTCCAGGCAGACTGTTCAGTACTGCTGTGGTAACTATTGTTGGCTTAGTGGTTAACACGTTGAAGTCTTCGTTATTTACAAAACCGGCATAACTCACCGTTAATGTTGGATTGGCTGTTCCGGCAAATTTCTCTTTGTTATCTGCGGTCAAGACCAGACCTTTAGCCGTTACGCTTAAGGTACCATTTGGATTAACCAAAGTATAGTTTCCTAGTTTGTTACCTGGGTCAACAATGCTCGCTACAATCGGGTAATTCCCTACTGCTGCTGTAGCCCCTGCACCTGTACTTGTTCTATTTACGCTAATGTTATCA
>NZ_JADFBX010000052.1 GCF_015223055.1 Pedobacter sp. MC2016-24 | reverse complement strand
CGGGTTAAATGACGATCAGAAAGCGAAACTCACTGCATTCCTGAACACCTTGAATGATACGGAGTTCATCAATAATAAAATGTTATCAGAACAATAGATATGAAGAAGAAAATAATGATTGCGCTAGTCCTGTTCATGATTAGCATAACTGCTACACGTGCATGTGACATTTGTGGCTGTGGCGTTGGAAGCTATTATTTGGGCATTTTGCCAGAATACAATAAGCGTTTTCTAGGGATGCGCTACCAGTATAAAAGCTTGCATACCCATTTGGGGCCAATGGGCGAACGTACCCCGATTACAGCTGATGAAACTTACCAAAGTGCAGAGCTTTGGGGCGGCTGGAATTTTGGAACCAGGTTTAGAGTGCTGGCTTTTGTCCCTTACAATTTTAACAGACGGGAAAGTCAGACCGGAAATGGCAACAAGACCGGTTTGGGGGATATTGCAGTAATGGGATATTTCAAGTTATTTGATCATAAGGGCACTTTGGGCGAACGCTTATTGGTCCAGTCTTTATGGATTGGTGGGGGAATTAAAGTGCCG
>NZ_JADFBX010000051.1 GCF_015223055.1 Pedobacter sp. MC2016-24 | reverse complement strand
TGGCACTTTAATTCCCCCACCAATCCATAAAGACTGGACCAATAAGCGTTCGCCCAAAGTACCCTTATGATCAAATAACTTGAAATACCCCATTACTGCAATATCCCCCAAACCGGTCTTGTTGCCATTTCCGGTCTGACTTTCCCGTCTGTTAAAATTGTAAGGTACAAAAGCCAGTACCCTGAATCTGGTTCCAAAATTCCAGCCTCCCCAAAGTTCTGCACTCTGGTAAGTTTCATCCGCTGTGATTGGCGTACGTTCGCCCATTGGCCCCAAATGGGTACGCAGGCTTTTATATTGGTAGCGCATCCCTAGAAAACGCTTATTGTATTCCGGCAAAATGCCCAAATAATAGCTTCCAACACCACAACCACAAATGTCACATGCACGGGTAGCAGTTATGCCAATCATAACCAGAACTAACGTAATTATTATTTTCTTATTCATATCTATTGTTCTGATAACATTTTATTATTAATAAACTCTGTATCATTCAGGGTATTCAGAAATGCAGTAAGTTTAACTTTCTGATCTTCATTTAGCGCC
>NZ_JADFBX010000050.1 GCF_015223055.1 Pedobacter sp. MC2016-24 | reverse complement strand
GGTGTTTTTAAATGCGACCGGTGCGGTTGGTTATACCTGGTCTGCAGACAACAGCATCATTGGTGCGGTAAATGCTGCGACCTTACAGGTTAGACCTAGTCAGACAACAACCTACACCGTAACAGGTACCAATGCAAGTGGTTGCAGCGAGACGAAAACCTTTACCATTACGGTACTGGACGACCTTGCTAAAATCAAAGCGACCAATATCCTGAGTCCGAACGGCGATGGTTACAATGACAAATGGATCATTGAGAACATCGATTTTTATCCGAACAACCAAGTGAAGATCTTTGACAGAAGTGGACGTTTGGTGTTCAGTAAAAAAGGTTATGACAACAGTTTTGATGGTACGTTAAATGGTTTACCACTTTCTGAAGGTACTTACTATTACGCCATTGATTTTGGTCCGGGCAGACAGGTGTTTAAAGGTTTTATTACTATCGTTAGACAGAACTAAAACCCTGGCTGTTGAGATCCTGAATGATGTCAAGGTCTCAACAGCCAATACTTTAAATAAAAAAACAAATGAGAACAACATATAAAACACTTGCCCTGATTGCCTTTACAAGTCTGT
>NZ_JADFBX010000049.1 GCF_015223055.1 Pedobacter sp. MC2016-24 | reverse complement strand
TTACGGCGATGCCGATCCTGCACTGACTTATGCCTTTGCTCCTGCACTGGTGGGTACCGATACTTTCACGGGAAGTTTAACCAGATCACCTGGCGAGAATGTGGGTAATTACGCGATCAACCAGAATACGCTGGCACTGAGCAGTAATTATGTACTGAACTATACTGCTGCCAATCTGAGCATAAATAAAGCGGCACTAACGATTACGGCTGACAACAAAGAGAAATTCGCAGGAACAGCAAACCCAACTCTTACAGTTAGTTACAGCGGATTTGTGAACAGTGAAACCAATGCGGCACTAACTACGCAGCCTACGGTGAGTACAACTGCAACGACAGCGAGTGCTGCTGGCGACTATACAATTACGGTAAGCGGTGCAGTTGCGGCCAATTACAGCATCAGTTATGTAGCTGGTATTTTGAAAGTAAAACCAGGTGCACCTACGGATATCAGTTTAGCTGCGGTAACTTTGTATGAAAATGCTGCTGCAGGTGCCAATGCCGGAACCTTGAGCAGTACTTCGCCGGATGCGTCTGCAACCTTTACCTATACTTTGGTGGCTGGAGCCGGTGATACGGAC
>NZ_JADFBX010000048.1 GCF_015223055.1 Pedobacter sp. MC2016-24 | reverse complement strand
CAGCAGCGTAGCACCATACAAACCCTTGTCATTTATTGTGCTGATCCCCAAACCGTTGTTACGAAAAGATCCGTCGGTAAACAAAGGCTCGGAATGACAGGAAGCGCATTTGTCCTTGAACAGCACATAGCCAGCCTGCTCATCAGCAGTAAAGGTTGCACCAGCTTCCTTACGCATTACCTTATCGTATTTAGAATTGCTGCTTACACACATGACCATAAATTGAGATAAGGCTTTCATGAAACGTGCGGTTGTGACCTCTTCTGTTCCAAAAGCGCCTTTAAACATGGCCGTATACTTAGGCAGTGCCCGGATCTTGTTCAATACATTTTCCAGATTTTCGTCCATTTCTTCATGGGTAGTGATGGGCGTGATCGGTTGCAGGTCCAGGTCAAAAACGCCACCGCCCCACATAAAGGCCTTATTCCAGGCCAGGTTCATAATTGGCGGTGAGTTACGTGTTCCCAGGCGGTCATCAATACCGTGGCTCACATCGTGTCCGTGCTGCGTAAATGCAGAAGACTGGATATGGCAGGAGCCGCATGTAATGGTATTATTCCTTGAAAGTCTGGGTTCGTAAAACAATGCCCGGCCCAGTTCAAATCCTTCTTTGGTAACGGGATTATTGGCTAGATTATATACAGGCTCAGGAAAATTAGCTGGTTTCTGAAAACCCAGAAACTTTTCAATCTCTTCTTTGATCGGATTG
>NZ_JADFBX010000047.1 GCF_015223055.1 Pedobacter sp. MC2016-24 | reverse complement strand
AAATCCGATCAAAGAAGAAATTGAAAAGTTTCTGGGTTTTCAGAAACCAGCTAATTTTCCTGAGCCTGTATATAACCTGGCCAATAATCCCGTTACCAAAGAAGGATTTGAACTGGGCCGGGCATTGTTTTACGAACCCAGACTTTCAAGGAATAATACCATTACCTGCGGCTCCTGTCACATTCAGTCTTCTGCATTTACCCAGCATGGACATGATGTGAGCCACGGTATCGATGACCGCCTGGGAACACGGAATTCACCGCCAATTATGAACCTGGCCTGGAATAAGGCCTTTATGTGGGGCGGTGGCGTTTTTGATCTGGACCTGCAACCGATCACGCCCATCACTACCCATGAAGAAATGGACGAGAACCTGGAAAATGTGTTAAACAAGATCCGGGCACTGCCTAAGTATACGGCCATGTTTAACGGCGCTTTTGGAACAGAAGAGGTCACAACCGCACGTTTCATGAAAGCCTTATCTCAATTTATGGTCATGTGTGTAAGCAGCAATTCCAAGTACGATAAGGTGATGCGCAAGGAAGCTGGTGCAACCTTCACTGCCGATGAGCAGGCTGGCTATGTGCTGTTCAAGGACAAATGCGCTTCCTGTCATTCCGAGCCTTTGTTTACCGACGGATCTTTTCGTAACAACGGTTTGGGGATCAGTACAATCAATGACAAAGGTTTATATGGAGCTACGCTGATC
>NZ_JADFBX010000046.1 GCF_015223055.1 Pedobacter sp. MC2016-24 | reverse complement strand
TCTTTTTTACAGGCCAATATAAAAAGGCCAAAAAGACACAGTACGATCCAGTGTTTATTGTTCATGTTACTTAATTTTCAGTATGGTCATGCCTAAACATTTCCGGGAAATTAGCCGCGATTTTAGCACTGAAATCGTCAAACATCACGTTTGGTCTTTCTGCTATTTTAAAGACATTTTTACCGTTAAATACTTTCATCAGATCTACAAAAAGATGGATGTTACTTTGGCGGTCTTTCCTAACTTTAGCGATCCCCGCTGTCCTTAAATCCACATTAATCACTTTGATGTTATTCAGTGTTGGTGCACTGTAGCCACCAAAAAAGCCAACATGGTACTTCATTTGCTTCTTACCAGTAGGATCACCAGAGGCATTATCTGAAATGACATTAGAGTTCCCCTCGAACTTAAAGAAAATATAACCGCTGTTCCATCCCCAATACATGCCACCATCTTCCATGCCACCACCTGCCGCCGGATCAAGTACACCTGTACGTTTGTCAATAGGCATGGTACTGCGTAAACTGTCTACACCCAACGTAAAAGTTAAATTGGTATAATCGCCTTCAGGCACTTTCACCTTTGCAAACCGGGTAGCTTTATCATCACCTTTAATCAAGAAATAACTACTATCCTGTTTTACGGTATAGGTATTTCCAGCCGCAGTGGTCACCTTAATGTTGCTGATAAAATACTGAATTCTGGATACGGTAAAGGTCTCACCAGCGGCGTTTTTATAAGGA
>NZ_JADFBX010000045.1 GCF_015223055.1 Pedobacter sp. MC2016-24 | reverse complement strand
ACTGATAATGATCCAATACTTCATCAATAGTTTTAAACCTGCCATCGTGCATATAAGGGGCGGTGAGCATTACATTTCTTAGGGAAGGGGTCTTGAATTTACCCATATCGTTCGGATCAAAACTCACCCTGAAACGGCCTTGAAAAATCCCTTCATGATCATCGCTGAAAGTAGCATCAATACCGTTGTTGTGGTAACCATCATCAGTAAACAACTCCCCACTATGGCAGGCTTTACATTTGCTGTTCACCAGATTCATCCCCTGCAATTCAATAGTAGTAAGATTGCCACCAGCTTCAGCTCTTCTAAATTTATCATATCTGGAAGTTCCGGAAATCAGCGTGCGTTGGAACTGTGCAAGTGCTTTAACCACATTTGCAGATTTTATTTCCTCATTGAAAGCTTGCTTAAACCGGGTTACATAATCAGGAATCTGTTTCAGTTCAGCCGCTAATACCAAAAGGTCCTGATGCATTTCATCGGCACTGGTTAAAGGCCCAAATGCCTGAGATTCGAGATTTTTTGAACCACCATCCCAAAAAAATCCGGTTTTTGCCCAAGCCAGATTAAATAACGCAGGAGCATGTCTGTCTAAGGATTTTCCAGAAACACCAATGGTACTCAAAGCTACTCCATCCGTAAAAGCAAGATCCTGACGGTGACAAGAGGCACAGGAAATCCTGTTGTTGCCAGAAAGCCTGACATCATAGAAAAGCATCCTGCCAAGTTCAATACCTTCAGCAGTTAAGGGGTTGTCCAGATCCTGTTCAGCAGCCGGGAAGTTAC
>NZ_JADFBX010000044.1 GCF_015223055.1 Pedobacter sp. MC2016-24 | reverse complement strand
CGTGACTCCGGAGGTTGAGAAACCAACAGAAGGTAAGATCACCGCGGTTAAAACGATTGTAGGTAATCCTGCTACCGTGAAGCCAGGTGATGTTTTGACTTACAACATTACCCTGACCAATAGTTTTGGTACAGCGAAAACTGGCGTTACCGCTAGCGATAATGTACCTGTAACTTTAACCAGCATCAATACAATCAGCAATGCCGGAACATTAACCGGTAATAAGATAGACTGGGCCGGTTTAACTGTTCCGGCCAATGGTACATTGGTGTTGAGCTTTAAAGCTACGGTTGTTGCTAACCTTCCGGTCGGAACCACGAGTATTAAAAACGTGGCTTCGATCATTGACCCGATTGATCCTACAGTACCGGTTACGCCAGAGGTTGAGAAACCAACCGAAGGGAAAATCACCGCGGTTAAAACGATTGTAGGTAATCCTTCAACAGTTAAACCAGGTGATGTTTTGACTTACAACATTACCCTGACCAATAGTTTTGGTACAGCGAAAACTGGCGTTACCGCTAGCGACAATGTACCTGCAACTTTAACCAGTATCAATACAATCAGCAATGCCGGAACATTAACCGGTAATAAAATAGACTGGGCCAGTTTAACTGTTCCAGCCAATGGTACATTGGTGTTGAGCTTTAAAGCTAGGGTTGTTGCTAACCTTCCGGTTGGAACCACGAGTATTAAAAACGTGGCTTCGATCATTGACCCGATTGATCCTACAGTACCAGTTACGCCAGAGGTTGAGAAACCAACCGAAGGGAAAATCACTGCAGTTAAAACGATTGTAGGTAATCCTGCTACCGTGAAGCCAGGTGATGTACTGACTTACAACATTAC
>NZ_JADFBX010000043.1 GCF_015223055.1 Pedobacter sp. MC2016-24 | reverse complement strand
ACAGTTTCACCTTTATAGTTTAGCACAGCCCCGGTATAACATCACTCCAGTTATGTGGATTTTGAGTTATACGGATTTTGGTGAAAAAGTTTACCTTTGTGAAGACTAAATTGTCATTTTATGCAGGTTACATTAGAAATAAAAGGTGATAAGGCCTTTTCAATATTGGAAGTGCTTAAGAGCATGAAAGGAGTTAAGGTTAAATCTGTAGATCAGTCTAAAGAAGAGTATCTTAAATTGCTGTCTGATGCATATAAGCAAACAGAACTGGCAGAGGAAGGTAAATTGAAATTGAAAAGTTTTGATGATTTGATCGGTGAGCTATAGTATTCTTACATCTGAGCTTTTTGATAAAGAATTCAAACGACTTTGTAAAAAGCATAAATCTGCAAAGGCAGACGTAATTGCTTTTGTGGCAGAATTGAAAAATAATCCTATCCAGGGAACAAAATTGGGAAATGATTGCTATAAAATTCGAATAGCCATAGCAAGCAAAAGAAAAGGTAAGTCGGGGGGCGCAAGATTAATCACACGGGTGCGCGTTGTAAATGAAACCATTTATTTACTGTCTATATATGATAAGTCGGAACAAGAGTCCATTTCTGACAAGGATCTGGAAGCTGTGTTGAAGTCATTACGCTAATTATTTCTGAATACGATCAAGTCCTGCACATGGGATCGTGATGTTATAAATCTGGATTATCAATCACATCTCATTTAGTTGTTCAGTTTAAAAGGCCAATCTGTTTTTAGCTTTTGAGTTTTTCCGCTTGAAGCTAAGCGACTTAGCGGCACTAAACAATTATTAGTGTCTAAATGTTTGGTGGGTGGATAAATTTTCTTACTTTTGCAACCCGCTTCGGAGGAAGGGAAA
>NZ_JADFBX010000042.1 GCF_015223055.1 Pedobacter sp. MC2016-24 | reverse complement strand
GGCATTGGTAACAGGCGATAGCTTCAGCGGAAGTCTAAGCAGATCACCTGGCGAAAATGTGGGTACGTATGCAATCAACCAGGGTACACTAGCACTAAACGGTAACTATACTTTAACCTACATTGGTGCTGATTTAACGATCGGTGCAAAAACAATTACAGTAACCGCAGCAGCGAAAAGCAAAACTTATGGTGATGCTGACCCTGCACTGACTTATGCCTTTGCTCCTTCATTGGTAACAGGCGATAGCTTCAGCGGTTCTTTAACCAGATCACCTGGTGAAAATGTGGGTACGTATGCGATCAACCAGGGCACGCTGGCCTTGAGCAGCAACTATACCTTAACTTATATTGGTGCTGATTTAACGATTGGCGCAAAAACAATTACAGTAACCGCAGCAGCGAAAAGCAAAACCTATGGCGATGCAGATCCTGCACTGACTTATGCCTTTGCTCCTTCATTGGTAACAGGCGATAGCTTCAGCGGTTCTTTAACCAGATCACCTGGTGAAAACGTGGGTACGTATGCAATCAACCAGGGCACTCTGGCACTAAACGGTAACTATACTTTAACCTACATTGGTGCTGATTTAACGATCGGCGCAAAAACAATTACAGTAACCGCAGCAGCGAAAAGCAAAACTTACGGTGATGCAGATCCTGCACTGACTTATGCCTTTGCGCCTGCATTGGTAACAGGCGATAGCTTCAGCGGAAGTTTAACCCGTTTACCTGGCGAAAACGTGGGTACGTATGCAATCAACCAGGGCACGCTTGCACTAAACGGTAACTATACTTTAACCTACATTGGTGCTAATTTAACGATTGGTGCGAAAACAGTTACGGTAACCGCAGCAGCGAAAAGCAAAACCTATGGCGATGCCGATCCTGCACTGACTTATG
>NZ_JADFBX010000041.1 GCF_015223055.1 Pedobacter sp. MC2016-24 | reverse complement strand
ACACCTTTGCAAGTCCAAAGCCAACCGGCCGTTCCCGCGCAGGCCGTCTCTTCAGTAAGCAAACTGGCAAACACAACAGGTGGTGGCGCTGCTACTGCTGCTTATGCTGCAACAGGGAGATTGGTCGCCCCTACTACCAATCCTACAGACAGCACCAAAAATGCGGCAGAAAGAAGAAGAGTAGAAGTTTTAAAGAGCAATAAGACAGGCGATCCAAAAGCGATTGAGGTAAACCCGCTTTACAATCCTACTGGACATACTGGAGAAAACCCAATGCACAATTCAGCATCAAGAGCTATTCATGAATCAGGCGTATCGGTCAAATCAAACACAAAACCAAAAAATAAGTAGTCAACGTACATGGTTTTAGTTAAAAATCAGTAGTCAGATGGAATAATACAAAAGCAATTCTTTTCAGAACTGTTTTTGTATTGAAATCTTCAGGCAAGGCCCTGCCATAGATTCAAATATATCATTTGTATATTTAGTTCAAAACTCAATACAATGAATACGCACTCCTATCAAAATAGGGCAGTTATTGTCCATCCTGAAGCTCAAAAGAATCGGATTCTGTCCTGAGGATGACGAATCTTTCTGCGTTTCTGACTTTGAAATAGATCCGGAAATTTCGCAATACCTTTTAGTGGTAAATACGACAATTGATGAAGAGCTGAACTACATCACGATGGAGAGTTAGTTGATCATAGGCCCTTTCTGGTTACCTGTAACCGTCTATAGCAGTCCTGGGATTTTTACTTGAAGTACCCCATCCTTTGATATATTCAATGGTAATGTCCTTATCAGAAATTTCGGTTACCTTATCTGATGTATATTTTTCACGAAGTTTTAACAAAACATCTTCTGTTACATCTGTTGCCCCACCCTGTTTATCACTATTGATATTGATCATTTCTAAAGTGTATACAGGTCCCCAGGGCAATCCCCACCAGCCCATCAATAATGACAGCAAATTATATTTAAGCCTATATTTCGAGGGTTTTTGATCAGG
>NZ_JADFBX010000040.1 GCF_015223055.1 Pedobacter sp. MC2016-24 | reverse complement strand
TCGACGTAAATTAACACCAAATTCTCAACAAGACATGAATCATAACGATTTGTAAATCCATCTTACAAAGCCGATCGCACTTTAGGCTTGTATCTTAGCAAATTCCATTAATTGAAATGACAAAAAGAATCAGTACTCTAATTTTATTCTGCCTATGCTGCTATTCTGCATTAGCTCAGGTGAAGATAAAAATCGAAAGAGCAACAATAACGCTACCTAAACAGGCAAAGCAACTTACAAAGAAAGAGCGGAATGAAACATTGGACAAAAAGTTTAAATTAGATGAACTCATCGCAAACGCCGATGCTGAGAATAATTATGATGTAGATGGGATGCTGTTAGTTTTTAAGGGGGTCAATGTAAATAAAAACCATAATTACCTAAAAGAAACCGAGTTAGTAAAGAACAATCGAAGAAAAAGACTTCATATGGATGACAACTATTATTATATCTCCATTAGTACAGTCAATAAAAATCAAGTTTTAATAAACAGAAATTTGACAAAGGACTATTGCTATTATGATTTTGTCATTGTCAATGATGACTTTACTTATTCAGTTCGTGGTTCACTAACTTATTTACAGGGGGAAGAAACGAAGTCGAGAGCTATTATTGATCAGATTTTAGACAACACTACCATTAAATAATATATTAATAAGCCTTTAAAAAAGAGCCAGGATTTAATTTAATTTAATCCTGGCTCTATATTTACCTCAAGCATAGTTGTAGGTTTTAAAATGATATAGGATTGCAGGAAATCTATTAGTCTTTTGTAGTCGCGTTCTATAAATCAATCCTAAATTCGATAATGGCGCTCCGGTCTAATCAGCTCATAAAATTGTATTAATCTGTCGATATTGGCAGTGATCAGGCGAGTGAGAGAAAATTCATTTTGTTAAGCAATAGATAATATTTCAGGGATAAATCAGGGGAATGAAAACAAAGTCATAAGTAGCTATCGAGTAATCTTTCATTCCACCAGCTTTTCTTCGCTGGTAAACTTCAATCGCCGAGTTGATCTCGTCATTGATATTGCTTCTGAATTCTGATTTTGAAAAAAAGGTGTTCATAAAGAG
>NZ_JADFBX010000039.1 GCF_015223055.1 Pedobacter sp. MC2016-24 | reverse complement strand
CCTGGTCTTGAGCTTTAAAGCAATTGTCTCGGGGAATCTTCCGGTTGGAACGACGAGCATTAAAAACGTGGCTTCGATCATAGACCCGATTGACCCTACTACACCAATCGTTCCTGAAGTAGAGGTACCCGTAAATGAAAGTCCTGCAATAAATTTGGTTAAAACAGTAACGAATACAGGTTCGGCTGTTGGTGGAGCCTTTAATGTGGGCGATAGAATCGAATATACATTCACCATCAAAAATACAGGTGATGTTACATTGAACAACATCAATATTACTGATCCTTTAATCAGTAACTCAGTAATCAATATTGCAGGTAACCTTCTGCCGAATAATGAAATTAAGCATATAGTTGATTATATCATTACTCAGGCTGATGCTGACGCAGGCAATGTTACAAATAGCGCATTGGCAAAGGCCACTAGTCCCGCAGGTACGATCGTACAAGACAAATCAGGGACTACCATTGGCGGTGACGATCCAACCATTACTCCAATAACACAGAATCCTTCATTAAGCTTAACCAAAACCGCAGTTGCAGGTACGCACAATAAGGTAGGTGACATCATCAACTATAACCTGGTCGTTAAAAACACAGGAAACGTAACGGTAATAGCTATCGCCATTACTGACGCAAACGCCGATGCAGGTAGCATCAGTCCGGCACTAATCGCCAGCCTTGCGCCAAATGCAACCGCAAACATTACCGCTAAACATAACATAACCCAGGCAGATTTAGACAGGGGTTATGTGACCAATATTGCAAATGCAGATGGTAAAGATCCAAAAGGAGGCAACGTACACGCCGAATCAACCGATCCGACACCAACGCCAGGTGCGCCGGTAGTTCCAGGTTGTACGAATTGCACAATTACGCCAATTGATCAGGCTCCTTCATTGAGCTTAACCAAAACTGCAGTTGCAGGTACGCACAATAAAGTAGGTGACATCATCAACTACAATCTTGTTCTTAAAAATACCGGAAACGTAACGGTTAACGCCATTGCGATTACCGATACAAACGCCGATGCAGGTAGCATCAGTCCGGCACTAATCGCCAGCCTTGCACCAAATGCAACAGCAAATATTTCCGCTAAACATACCATAACCCAGGCAGATTTAGACAGGGGTTATGTGACCAATATTGCAAATGCAGATGGTAAAGATCCAAAGGGGGGCAATGTACATGCCGAATCAACCGATCCGACGCCAACGCCAGGTGCGCCGGTAGTTCCAGGTTGTACCAATTGCACAATC
>NZ_JADFBX010000038.1 GCF_015223055.1 Pedobacter sp. MC2016-24 | reverse complement strand
GAGTACTTAAAAACTGGAAAACTAAATGTAAAGGAGCGCATCGATTGGGATACAAAAGCACCTATGGTTGAACAAAATAACACAAAAGCGGATGAATTTTTAGGTTACTCTTTGCTCCGAAAAACCAAAGGTATAGGTCAACCAGAGTCATCTTATTATAGGGATTCGTCTGGAAAAATTATTTCTCGTAAATCTTACTCGTTCAGGTCAATGGATTTTTTATGGCTATATAATTATATTTTGTCAATGGGAAGTAATCGTTATGAGTCTGGTAAATATAGAACAGCATTAGCGAACCCAAATTGGTTTTTTATAGAAATTAATGGCAAAGAAATTTCTCCTACAAATTATTACGAGGAAAGAGAAAATCCTCAGGATTCACTTATCAAATGGTTAGCCGGAACTTACTATGATTATGATCTTAAAGTACCATATCCAGGTATTAAATCTGACAGTATTTTTTTTCATAAATACATGCTGGAAAGCCTAAATAGCTTTTCACCCTATAAGGGAAAAATAGAAAAACGAAAGGTGAAGTCATGGATAATCATAAAAAAGGATAACTCTTTATCTTTTCTATCAAAATCACCTATAAACGACCAGGAACGGTTTGTTGAGTTTCATGATAATTTAACTAAAGACCGACTTGAAAAGGTGAAGAATGTGACCTTTGATCAATTTATTTCGTGGTGCATGTATAATCATCATGTAATGATGCCGCCAGTTTTTAACGAAACGGGGTATAATAAGGAAAAAATATCGCTTAGTGATTTGAATTTGGATTTTCTTGCTAATAAAGCTAAAGCGTTTGTTAATAAGGTAGATTTAAATGAGTGGAGGGCTTCCTTTAATCGCAATGGGCTCGATATTAAAATCGAAGACAGGGAAGTTGAAGTCATGGTGTTTAGAAAAGAGAAAAACCTCTGAAAATAAAATGAAAAATAGATTTTTAGTTGTGTTTATTGCCCAGGTTGTAATAGCACAAGCTTTATTTGCTCAAAGTAAAATTACAAAGCTTATCAAAAATGATATTGTTCCTGCTGAAATGTCGATAGGTAAATTAATGAATTACAAATCAAAAACAGCTAAGTTTTCTGACTTCAGGGGTAAACTCGTTATTCTTGATTTCTGGAATACCCACTGTTCTCCTTGTGTAAAAGAGCTTCCTGGAATGGATTCTTTGCAAAAGGAATTTGGGCGTAAAATTGCAATAATTCCAGTTACTCGTAATGAACTTCCTGAAATTCAGAGTTATTTTAAAAA
>NZ_JADFBX010000037.1 GCF_015223055.1 Pedobacter sp. MC2016-24 | reverse complement strand
TGGAGTTGCTACATTTGAGTGGACATCAAGTTAAGTGAATTTGGTAACTTAACAGAAATTATGTCACAAGAAAGAAAAACGTATCCAAAAGAGTTCAAGGTAATGAGTGTTGAACTGAGTAATACCCGTACAGACCTGAGCGCCCTTGCGAAAGAATTGGATATTAGTCCAGCGTTGTTGTATCGCTGGCGGAAGGAGTTTTCCAGCAAACAAGGCAGTAGTTTTCCTGGAAATGGAAAAGTCATACTCAGCGCAGCTGAGCAAGAGCTGGCTTTATTGAAGAAGGAATTGCGTGAAACGCAGATGGAGCGCGATATCTTAAAAAAGGCTATCAGCATTTTCTCCAAGGGCGACAACAAATATTCGGGTTCATAAAGGATCACTGCAGAATATTTTTAGTTGGGAAGATGTGTTCAGTATTTAAAGTGAGTAGGGCTGGATTTTACAAATGGACGGTCAGCAGTCCATCAAACAGAAGTATTGAAAATCAGATGATTGAAACCGAGGTTTTACAAGCCTTTGAGCATAGTAAAAAGATATATGGCAGTCCCAGGATTACCTTGGAACTGCATAAAAAGGCTATTAGCGTATCCCGACCGAGAGTTGCAAGAATCATGAAAAAAGCAAAACTGAGAAGCATAGTGAAGAAAAAATTTAAAGTTACTACAGATTCAAGCCATAAATTTCCTGTGCCAGAAAATGTACTGGAACGCGATTTTAAGCCTGGAATATTGGGTGCTGTCTGGGTATCCGATATTACTTACATTAGAACCAGGCAAGGCTGGCTGTATTTAACAACGGTGATTGATTTAGGTGATAGAAAAATCATCGGCTGGGCATTAAGTACCACAATGAAAGCAAACGATACCGTAATTCCTGCTTTCAAAATGGCGCAATCAAGACGACCAGTCACTCAGCAGCTCATTTTTCATTCTGATCGTGGGGTCCAGTATGCTTGTAATGAATTTCGATGGCTACTGGAGAAAAATCCTTTGATCATCAGAAGCATGAGCCGAAAAGGTAATTGTTGGGACAACGCAGTAGCTGAGAGCTTCTTTAAAACACTTAAAGCCGAATGTGTCTATCAACACAAGTTCATCGATAAACAGCACGCAGCACGCATTGTATTCGAGTATATTGAGACTTGGTACAATCGTAAAAGGCTACATTCTGCACTTGGATACGTGTCCCCAGAGGAATTCGGAAGAAATTTAAACAAACAAAATATTGCAGCTTAACCGAATGTCTACTTTATTGTTGCAATTCCA
>NZ_JADFBX010000036.1 GCF_015223055.1 Pedobacter sp. MC2016-24 | reverse complement strand
ACAGGCTTTTCTTGTTTATAACAGTTTCACCTTTATAGTTTAGCACAGTTTCTGGTTTTATAGTTTATCACCGTTCCAGGCTTTTAAGTTACGATTAAGTTCTATGCAAAATTTGTGCTTTAAGACTGCTCTGGTCTGTTGTTTAGCCGATCTAAATCCTGTGAAGTAATACACTGAATACTTATTTATTGTGATCTGCTGAATGCGATTAATAAAGATGGCCTTAAGTACTGAACATCGAAATATTGTATTGGAAAATGTAGATTTGCAAGGTCTTAATTGCGAATAAATTAGATCTAAAACAAGGTATTGTTCATTTTTTGGTTATCTTTGATACAAATTTAAAACACAAAAAGAATGAGCTTTTTCGCAGAGAAAAGAAGGGAAGTCATGTTACACATAGAAAGCTATATGCTGGACATGATGGATACATACCTGAAACCGATTGATACTAATTGGCAGCCATCTGATTTCTTGCCCGATTCTACAAGTGAAACATTTTACCAGGATATAAAAGTATTACGTGAAAATGCCAATGATCTATCTTATGATCTGGTAGCTGTACTAATCGGAGATACGATTACTGAGGAGGCTTTGCCTACCTACGAATCGTGGTTATGTATGGTAGACGGAATTACAAAAAATGAGCAGGGTGGATGGATGAAATGGGTACGTCATTGGACTGCAGAAGAAAACAGACATGGAGATTTGCTAAATAAATACCTTTACCTTTCTGGCAGGGTGGACATGCGCCAAATGGAAATCTCAACACAATATCTGATTGCTGATGGATTTGACATTGGTACTGGTCATGATCCTTATCGAAATTTTATTTATACGAGTTTCCAGGAGCTGGCTACTAATATTTCGCACCGTAGGGTGGCTTCATTGGCTAAAAAAGACGGAGATGCGCTATTGTCTAAAATGTGTGGTGTAATTGCTTCTGATGAGGCGCGCCATGCTAAGGCTTATAAAGACTTCATGAGCAAGATTTTTGAGGTGGATCCGAATGAAGCGATGATTGCCTTTGAGGACATGATGCGTCAAAAGATTGTGATGCCGGCGCATTTCTTAAGAGAGATGGGCTTGAAAATCGGGCAAACTTTTGGTCATTTCACTGATGCTGCTCAACGTTTGGGTGTATATACTGCGGTTGATTATGTAGAGATCATGCAACAGCTGATCGAGGAGTGGAAATTAGAGAGCATGCGGGATTTAAACGATGCAGGTGAAAAAGCACGCGATTATATCATGGCACTTCCTTCCAGGTTGCTACGCGTTGCAGAACGGATGAAAAGCCCGACCATGGATTATAAATTCAGTTGGATACACGCTTAATATACATAGCATAAAACAAGGCGGCCCGAATCAATTGATTTGGGCCGCCTTGTTTTATGT
>NZ_JADFBX010000035.1 GCF_015223055.1 Pedobacter sp. MC2016-24 | reverse complement strand
TATACTCCTCAATTGACAACATTCCTACACTCAAATCCTCAAATCACTCTTCTCTTTATCCCTTTCACTGTTTCTCTTCCTCCGAAGCGGGTTGCAAAAGTAAGAAAATTTCCCCACCCACCAAACATTTAGACACTAATAATTGTTTAGTTCCGCTAAGTCGCTTATCTTCAAGCGGAAAGATTCTAACGCGGCTGGCCCTATAACCTTTAATACAGCATGCGATAAAAATCCATTTAAGGTAAGGCTTTCAGTTAACCTTAAAAATAAGGATAAAATGAGGTCTAAATAGAAAAACCAACATATTTTAATGTCAACTCTACGACTAACATTAAAATCAATAGCATTTTAAGGCCTAAACAATTCTTTTATGTATATTTGATGATGCCTTATCCGATTAACTCCGACAGGAATAAGCCTTGGAATAACCTTCCATTGCTCCCTATAGATAAAGATCTTTATGAAGACATCCAGGTATTCGCTCAGCTTGGCAATGCCAAAGCCGCTTTGGGAAGATTACAGGGGCGCAGCATCGCCATTCCCAATCAAGGACTATTGATCAATTCGATCAGTTTACAAGAAGCAAAAGCTTCAAATGCAATAGAGAATATTTTCACAACAGATGATGAACTTTATAAAGCATATAGCGAACAGCAACATAAACAATTGGAAGGTCCCGCTAAAGAAATCCTGAACTATCGGGAAGCTTTATGGCTTGGTTATGAATACCTACAGGGTGATCAGTCATTTGACGAAGCTTACTTCATCAAAATGTATAGAACCGTTAGCCAGTTTAATGATGGCATCAGGCCAGCTGTTGCTCAAATTTACATAAAGGAAGGAGGATCCGGACCTAATGCAGGTAAAGCTTCTTATACCCCACCTCGTGGCCCTGGCATTTTAGAAGAGAAACTGGCCAATTTAATTGATTTCCTAAACGATGATCAGCAATATCAATTGGATCCACTTTTAAAAATGGCCATTGGACACTATCAATTTGAAGCCATCCATCCCTTCAGGGACGGCAATGGCCGGACAGGAAGAATTTTCAACATCCATTACCTGACCAAAAAAGGACTGCTTGATTATCCTATCCTCTTTCTAAGCCGATACATTATGGATAATAAGGAGGATTACTATGCGACCTTATCTGGTATTGCCCAAAAAGGAAACTGGAAAAACTGGTTGCTCTTTATGTTAAAAGCGGTAGAGATAACTGCCAACCTAACCTATAATAAAATTAACGATATCATTTCGGCTAAAGACGCCATCCTTGAAGCCATCGTTGCACAAAATAACATCAGCAGGCCAGAGTCTTTGGTCAGCACCTTATTCACCGAACCCTTTACCAGGGTAAAACATTTGACGGAACGTGGGCTATACGCAGAAAATACTGCACGCAAATATTTAGATGAACTCTCTGTCATGGGGATTTTAGAAAAACGAATGATCCAGGGAAACAGTTACTACCTGAACCTCGAATTGTATAGAATTCTATCAGAGTAATATCTTCAAAAAAAGATTTCAGCACATCCCCTTCCTTCTGGTCAAAACTATCAAAACAAGAAAAGCCTGTAGTTTTCACTACAGGCTTTCTTTAAGATTTGGCACCGACCTACTCTCCCACGTGTTACCGCAGTACCATCGGCTCTGGTGGGCTTGACTTCTCTGTTCGGAATGGGAAGAGGTAGACACCACCGATATAGGCACCTAAATATTTTTAATATTTTAATTAGCAAGTTCCTTTGTTTAAT
>NZ_JADFBX010000034.1 GCF_015223055.1 Pedobacter sp. MC2016-24 | reverse complement strand
CGTACCTGGCTCTCCTTTAACCCAAAACCTGACAGCAGATTACGGTTTTGGACGGGTTGGTTTGGGTTTAACGGTAAACAACGAAAGTGCGGGACTGCAAAGGCAGACCCGTGTGGTAGGTAGTTATGCGTACCATTTGCCATTGAGCGGGGACAACCAGCAATTGCATTTTGGGGTGTCCTTAGGCTTCATGAGCCAGCGTCTGGAAAATGCGGACATTTATGGCAATCCGAGTGACCCGATGGTGGGGCAGTACAACGACCGTAAAACTTACCTGGATGGTGATTTCGGGGTATCCTATACTTCTGATCACTTGAACATCCAGGCTTCGGTTCCAAACCTGAAAAGCGTGCTGAAGAAAGATGTGATCAAACTGGCGGATGTGGCTACTTTTTACACGGCTGTAAGTTACCGGATTTTGCTTAGCGAAGGTGCAGAAGGTGTAGATGCGGAACCTAAAGTTGCGTACCGCGGGGTAAAAGGTTTTGACAACATCTGGGATGCTGGTGCGCAGATGAGTATTGCCAATAAGCAGGTGTTTTTGTTAGGAATGTACCACAGTACAAAGAACGCAACCTTTGGTTTGGGTATGGATTACAAACGCCAGTACCTGATCAGTGCCACTTACACTACGCAGACTTCTGCTTTGAGTAATTATACAAATGGCAGTTTTGAATTAAACCTGAGGTTAAATCTGAATAAATAAGAATTACCGAAATCATAGCCCGCTGCGAATTCAATTTGCAGCGGGCTTTTTCATTATTGCTACTGAATTCTGATTTTGAAAAAAAGGCATTCATAAAGAGGTTTTAGATGATTCAAGCGTAATGGGTTTGTCCTTCCTTTTAAAGTCGAACCACATCACCTTTTCCCGGGCAGCAGATTTCAGATATAGAATGTGCTTGTAGAAGGCTACACCACTGCCAGAATAAATCCCGGCACCAAAATCACCATCCTTTTTTAAACGGTTGTGAACCGCATTGAAAAAGGACTTGATAATGGGAGTCGGATTTTTAAATAATATTCAGATTCATAGATAATCAAAAATTTGAGATGTCTTTTATAATTATACATATTTTATCAAAATATTTAATCAAAATGATTGTAAATTTAATTTAAATACTTTAATATTTGTTTTTAAGTATAATTTGTCTGTAGATTTGCTCCTAATCAAAATGCAAGATGTCGGAAACAACAAGCACTGATGTTCCATTGATCATGGACAAGCAAAAAGGCGAGGATAAAAAAACTCAGAAGAAAAACGATATCATCTTTAAAGGAGCCTTTGAAGATTATTTTGTGCATATGCTTCGTTTTTATTACCCTAATGCAGATCAAATCTTCGATTTCAGTAGAAAAATCGAATTTATGAACCAGGAACTTGCAGAAATAAATATAGATCCAGCTCTGGCTGGAGGAACAATCCGGACTGATTTACTGGCCAAGGTCTTTCTATTAGACGGAACCGAACAATTCTTCTACCTCCACATCGAGATCCAGGCCGAAACTAAGGCAATGTTTCCCGAACGTATTTTTGGGTATTGGATACGTTTGAGAGATAAATATGGTCCATCTATAGTTTCACTAGCTGTTTTCACAGGTAAAAAGAATCAATTGCGACCAAACCTATACAAATCCAGCATGCTGGGCACTGAACTGAGTTTCAAGTTCAACACCTATCAGATCTTTGACCATACGGAGGATGAACTCTTAGCTATGAATAATCCATTCGCCCTGGCGGTAATTGTGGCACAACAGGAGGCATTATGTA
>NZ_JADFBX010000033.1 GCF_015223055.1 Pedobacter sp. MC2016-24 | reverse complement strand
GCGCCCGGCACGGGCGCAAACTCTAGGGTGGAAGTCCCGAACGCACCTTGATAGTTGGAAGCGTTAACTTAAGGCAAGGGTGTCCTCCGCGAGGAGGAATCTGAAGGAAGCCGGCGGTAAATCTCTGGCCTGACGAACAGGAAGCGAATTAGGCAGTTGGATGTGGGTGAGTTTGCATAACAAAACAAAGCCCTAAACTATCCGAAACATCCTGCTGTACATTCGACAGGTATATGGAGAGAAAGTTTGCGTTCTTACCCGGGGAGGTCTGCCGAGTAGTTGCCGGAGGGGGATGCGCCTCCCGAAGGAACAAGGTCATGTAGTGATACATAACTGCCTCCGCAGAAGTCAGCAGAGGCCATAGTACTTTTTTTAGAAGGAAGGGCTGAACATTAAATGTCCGAGTAGTACTACCGGAAATGGGACTATCGTAAAGAAAGCAGAAAACTCCGAATGGAGAGCTGCTCTGTAAGGAATATGCTGGAAGCAGAAAGGTAGCAGGGAGCGCTGAGCGACGTCTTGAAAGAAAGCAGGAAACAAGGAAACAGAGGAAAAAAAAATGCAATTCGACATGTTACTCGAAGAAATTATCAGTAAAAGCAATCTGTATCCGGCTTATGATCGGGTTGTAGGGAACAAAGGAGCTGCCGGAGTGGATAACATCGGTTTTTCAGACTTTTCTGAGCAAGTTAAAACTGAATGGCCATTGATCAAAAGTCAACTGGAGCATGGTGAGTACCGGCCTAAAGCAGTTAAGCGGGTCAAGATTCCTAAATCTAGTGGGGGAATCCGCCTGTTAGGTATTCCTACTTATATGGACAGGATGATTCAACAAGCGATCTCGCAAGTACTGGTTAAGCTATATGATTCCGACTTTTCAGAAAACAGCTATGGGTTCCGCGCTGAGAAGAATGCCCACCAAGCTTTGGAAAAAGCAAAGGAGTACATCAATGCAGGGTATAGCCATGTAGTAGACCTTGATCTGGAACAATTCTTCGATCGGGTAAACCATGACTACCTGATGAATGAACTAAGTAAGAACATCGCTGATAAGCGAGTGTTAAAGCTTATTCATAGTATACTTCGGGCCGATATTGAGGATGATGGTAAATTGGTACGCTGTAAACAAGGCGTTCCACAAGGAGGGCCACTAAGCCCATTACTTTCTAATATTATTCTGGATAAACTGGACAAGGAACTGGAAAGGCGTGGACACCGTTTCGTGCGATATGCTGATGATTGTAGTATTTACGTGAAGAGCAAACGGGCAGGAGATCGGGTGATGGAAAGTATCAGCGCCTACATTGAAAAGGAGCTAAAACTCAAAGTAAATGTAGAGAAGAGTGTGGTGACTCGGCCATGGCAAACCCGCTTACTTGGCTTCACTTTCTATCATAAGAAGGGCTCCAAGGGTATTACCGTACATCGGAAAAGCATTGGCATCTACAAGGATAAAATACGTGAGATCACTTGCCGAAGGAACCCCTCCACGATGGAAGATCGTATGATGCAAATCAGACAATTGAACCAAGGTTGGGGAAATTACTTTAAGCTGAGTGATGCTAAAACTGTATTTGGAGAGCTGGACGAATGGGTTCGTAGTCGTATCCGACTATGCTACTGGATCCAATGGAAACAGGTAAAGACTCGTGTTAAACAGCTTGAGAAACTAGGGGTGAAACCCTATCAAGCCTATCAATGGGGAAATACTCGTAAAGGCCATTGGAGAACGGTGCATAGCCCGATCTTGACCCGGACGCTCAACAACGCATTTTTAAAGAAACAAGGGCTACTATGTCTTAAAGAAATAGTAGCCCCTAAAGCTGTTTATGTTTAATGAACCGCCGTATGCCGAACGGCACGTACGGTGGTGTGAGGGGACAGGTAATCAAATAATGATTACCTTCCTACTCTAT
>NZ_JADFBX010000032.1 GCF_015223055.1 Pedobacter sp. MC2016-24 | reverse complement strand
TGCATATTCCGCTCTATAGTTTACCAGGGTTCCGCTGCATAGTTTACCACCCGTTCCGCTACAAATTTTACCACTGTTCCGAAGGAAACTTTACCAGGTATTCCACTGCAAACCTTACCAGGTTTTCCGGAGCAAAGTTTACCATTGTACAAGAATTCGAGCCTTTAAAAGGCTGACATTCCGACACAAAGGTTACCACTTATTCCGCTACAAAGGTTACCACTTTATGTGTGTTTACACGTCTTGCGAATAGATTTGATCATAGATCAATTTTATCGAGATGGCGAACAAACCACTAAGTATGCAAAAAGTACGACAAATATTACTTTTCCTCAAACGCGGCTATTCTGAAAGAGAGATAGTAAAACAAACAAAGGTATCGCGCCCTACTGTTCACCTCTATTCCATATTATTTAAAGCAACAGGAAGGGATTATGACGAGCTTTTGAGCCTAAAGGATCCAGAACTGGATGCTATATTCAGTAAAACAAAGCCTGCTAAAACAGAACCTGAAGACCCCCGCAAAGCTCATTTCCTTGATCAGCTTTCTTACTTTATTCTAGAACTTAAACGTGTGGGGGTAACAAGATATCTTTTGTGGCAGGAATATCTGGAACTCTATCCGGGTGGTTTCCAATATTCCCGGTTTTGTGAGCTACTGGATATTGAAATGGCCGCCCGTAAACCAGCCATGCATCTAGAACATAACCCCGGTGAACTACTGGAAATTGATTTTGCTGGCTCAAAGCTGCATTATATCAATGAAGAAGGCGAGATCATTGAATGCCCGGTATTGATTGCGGTATTGCCCTTTAGTGGGTATTCCTTTGTACAGGCACTACCCAATGCCTCCTTGCCTTACCTAATCAATGCACTGAATGCCTTGCTGGAATATTTTCAGGGAGTACCTATGAATGCAATCTCTGACAACATGAAACAATGGGTAACCAGGACTTGCAAATATGAACCGACATTTCCTGAGATGCTCGAGCAATGGGCTTTGCATAACAGGATCGGATTATTGGCTACAAGACCTGGATCACCAAAAGATAAACCTTCAGTTGAGAACAATGTACTGATTACTTACCGTCGAGTCTTTGCTTTATTACGCAATGATACTTTCCGTAGTCTAGATCAACTTAATCAGGGTATTCTTGGCAAACTTGACCTTCATCACAAGCAGAACTTTCAAAAGAAAAGCTACAGTCGGCAGGAGCTGTTTGATGCTGAAGAAAAGCCCCGCTTGCATACTTTGCCACAAACAGCTTATCAGATCCGTCATTATACCAGGGCCAAAGTGCAGAAGAACTATCATGTGGTATTGGGGGAAGACTGGCATTTCTACAGTGTTCCATTCAGCTATCTTGGCAAAGAAGTTAACCTGGTTTATTGCAGCGATCATGTCGAAGTGTATCATGAGCTCCAGCGTATAGCTATCCATACCCGAAGCTTTAAAAAGCATGGTTATAGCACTTTATTAGATCATATGCCTGAAAATCACAGAAAGATTGCCGAGCGCCGTGGCTGGAATCCGGAATACTACTTAAAAAAGGCACTGGAAAATGGGTCGAATACCCATGAATTTTTTAATCAGCTCATGGAAAGTAAGATCACTATTCACCAGGCTTACGGTTCCTGTTTGGGCATTTTACGCCTGATCAGTTCCTTTGGTGGCCATCGTGTAGAGGCAGCATGCAAAAGGGCACTAAGGGGGAAGAAATACAATTATGGTGTGATAAAAACCATTCTACAGAATAACATGGATCTGCATGAAGATGCTCCCACAGCCCATTCTCCCATACCATTGCATAACAATCTGCGTGGTCCCGATGCCTACAATAATATCAACTGATTAATACCAGACATCTTTATACATTTTTATAACATAAATAACCATGAATAAAAACACTACAGTAGAACAACTAAGTATCTTAAAACTCACAGGCATGGCCAAGCGTTATCAGGCTACCCTGAACCTGCCAAGCCATCAGCAGGAAGATGCGCATTCACTTATTGCTATGCTTTGCCAGGCAGAGATTGAATACAGGAACCACCAGCGTACGGAAAGACTTTTGAAAAACAGCAGGTTGCGCTACCACGCCCTGCTGGAAGAAATTATCTGCAAGCCTGAAAGAGGATTGACCAGGGAAATGCTTTTACGGCTCTCTGATGGAATGTTCATCACTAAAGGTGAAAATGTACTGATCACTGGTGTAACAGGCACAGGCAAAAGCTATTTGGCCTGTGCCTTGGGGCGTAGTGCCTGCCTGATGGGACATAAGGTGATGTACCTGGCCATGAATAAATTTCTGGAAGCTATTGCCCAGGCAAGGATTGACGGTACCTACTTAAAATGGATTAAACACATTGCAGCACATGCAGTGGTGATATTAGATGATTTCGGCTTGAAGCCGCTTTCTCATGATGCAAAACTAGCCCTGCTGGATATATTGGAAGACCGCTACGGAAACGGAACTACCATTATTACTTCTCAGCTGCCGCTGGATAAATGGTATGAGTTTATCAATGAGCCCACAATTGCTGATGCAGCATTAGACAGATTGACAGCTTCTGCACATAAAGTTGATCTTTTGGGCGGTTCTTTGAGAAGAAGAAAATAAATCCTATTATTGAAAAATATTACACACACTCGAAGTGTTGTAAACCAGTAGCCACTGGTAAGGTTTCGTCCGGAATAAGTGGTAAACTTTCATCGCGGAACGCTGGTAAACTTTCCCCGGAATATGCA
>NZ_JADFBX010000031.1 GCF_015223055.1 Pedobacter sp. MC2016-24 | reverse complement strand
GCACCTTTGCAAGTCCAAAACCAACCGGCCATTACCGCGCAGGCCGTCTCCTCAGTAAGCAAACTTGCAAACACAACAGGTGGTGGCGCAGCTGCTGCTGCTTATACTGCAACAGGGAGAGTGGTCGCCCCTACTACCAATCCTACAGACAGCACCAAAAATGCGGCAGAAAGAAGAAGAGTAGAAGTTTTAAAGAGCAATAAGACAGGCGATCCAAAAGCGATTGAGGTGAACCCGCTTTACAATCCTACTGGCAATACTGGAGAAAACCCAATGCACAATTCAGCATCAAGAGCCATTCATGAATCAGGCGTATCGGTCAAATCAAATACAAAACCAAAAAATAAGTAGTCAACCTACATGGTTTTAGTTAAAGGTCAGTAGTCAGATGGAATAATACAGAAGCAGTTCTTTTCAGAACTGCTTTTGCCAGATAATAAGAAAAAGTAGCAAAATGGATTTCCATACCAACACCTATCAGATCGGTTGAAAAAGTATTTCAACTTAAGCGTTTAACATTATTTTACTTATGCAAATAGATTGCCATTTATACGAGTCGCCACAATCTGCGTCTATCCGACTTTGCTTTATCATCTCTCTATTTTAACGAGACCTTGCCTGGTAGCAAGGTATAGATTTCCGGCTTTATCGAATGTCATGGTCGAAATATAGGATGTTGGTATCGTTGAGTTGTCATTATGATAGTTTTCCCAGCCATCTTTCAAATCATACCTAATCAATCCGGCCCGATCAGTAGATATCCATAAAACTTTTTCTTTTTTATCGTATAAAACTTTATTGGTATGGTTAAATGGCATTCCTGAATTGGAAGTTGTAAATTGTTTTATTGAACCATTGGGACTTCTTACAGCAATTCCTTCATTTCTATTGATTTGACCTGGAACTTTACTATCATATTCAAAAAGAGAAAAGTATAGATTTCCATTTTCACCCTCGTCCATAGAAGTTATGCATTTATCTTTTAATACGGTTTCAGTATCATTAAAGCTCATGGCTTTGCCTGATTCATCAATCATAACGGAACCACTAAAAGTTCCAATCCAAATTCTGTTTTTAGAATCTCTTCTGGCAAATGCTACCCTGTTGGAGGGTAATTCCTTAACTTTACTTTGATTTATAACGGACCATTTACCATCCTTATAAATAATAAGCCCTTCATCTGCACAGAAAAAAACTTCTCCAGTTTCTGGGTTATTGATAATTTTGTAAGCGCCATCAATGCCAATAACTTTAGGATCATGTTTTGTCCAGCCTTTATCATCGTAACTAAAGATGTTTTTAGCTGCATAAACCCATTTCACATTGTGATTATCGGTTTCTATAGCATGAAAGGAAATATATTGCTGATCATTTACACCATTTAGTTTGGCTTTATGGAATTCCTTTCCATCAAAGGTAACCAATCCATCACCAGCGGTTAACCAGATAATCCCTTTTTTATCAATAGAGATATGATCATTCAGATTGTCTGGCAAGGTTGAATTATCAGACTTCCAAACCGTGATTTTATACTTCTTTAAATTTTCATTTTTGTAAACATACTCCTTATTATAAATTTCCGGGCTATTCGGCCGGTCAAACGACTTTTTAAAAGACTCGATATTAACCCGTTCAATATTTCCGGATATCCGACCCGCTTTTATAACGAAAATTAAGTTGACAGATGTTCGTTCCTCCTTTTTATCTGCAGTAACTGCAGGAATCCATTTGTCAAACTTGTTTAACTGTTCGATAATTTGTTTGGTAATTGGATTGTTAGATTGGTCTGTATGACTTAATACACAGCCTTGACCAAGTGAATCAATGAGGACTTGAAATTTGACAGCTCCATTAATACCTGTTAGGTTTAATGATGTATTTAATTTCTCTTGTAATACTGTAAAATCAGCTTCGCTATAGGAAGCCTTTACGTCTCCACAATCCAGGCAAAACCGATCAGTTTTACAGTTGCCTAATTTTACAGGAAATAGGTTTTGTGCTTTGGCGTTTGCGCAAAAGGCAGCTAGAAATAAGAGAAGTGCAGGTTTCCTTAACTTTGAATAATAACTCATGAGTAACGTAATTAGCAGCTTTGTTTAACCACGACTAAATGTAATAATTTACATGTAACCATCTATCAAACTGATTTGATTTTTATTCGAAATATCCAATCCTGTTATATATTACATTCGTGATGTATAAAAAACAACTCTAGTATTAGGATTATTTGATAATTAAAAGATATTTGGCAACAATTTGCTTTCACGACTTTGCTGAACTTAATGAATATTAATATCTTAGTCAACGTAAATTAACTACCAAAATCTCAATACCCCATGAAATTAAAATACTTTGGCGAAATAAATCCTAACGAGTTAGAAGATTATTATTCAACTGATATCGAAGTTGATGGACATACTATACAAGTGGATCTAAACTTCAGCGATATATCTATAGAAGAAAGCCGTTTAATCAAGGTGGACGCGATACTTGAGAACCTACCGGCGTTTATTGGCCAATTGAAAACATATATCCATGAGGATTACGCAAGCGGAAGCGAAGTACAGGAATATCTGGATTTCCATTTTGATGAGGTTGATGAAGAACTGACGGCTTTACTGCTAAAAGCAGATCAAAGCCTTGATAAAGAAGAACAGTTATTGTCCATCCTGAAACTCGAAAGAATCGGATTCTATCCTGAGGATGACGAATCTTTCTGCGTTTCTGACTTTGAAATAGATCCGGAAATTTCGCAATATCTTTTAGTGGTCAATACCACCGAAGATCAAGAACTGAACTACATCACGATGGAGAGTTAGTTGATCATAGGCCCTTTCTGGTTACCTGTAACCGTCTATCGCAGTCCTGGGATTTTTATTTGAAGTACCCCATCCTTTGAGATATTCAATGGTAATGTCCTTATCAGAAATTTCGGTTACCTTATCTGATGTATATTTTTCACGAAGTTTTAACAAAACATCTTCCGTTACATCTGTTGCCCCACCCTGTTTATCACTATTGATATTGATCATTTCTAAAGTGTATACCGGTCCCCAGGGTAATCCCCACCAGCCCATCAATAATGACAGCAAATTATATTTAAGCCTATATTTCGAGGGTTTTTGATCAAA
>NZ_JADFBX010000030.1 GCF_015223055.1 Pedobacter sp. MC2016-24 | reverse complement strand
CAATGGTAATATCGTTTTTGGGTTCCTCATGCACTGGAATATACAAACCGTCCTTGTTCCTTAGTTTATCGTTGATCACCTGTTTAATTACTCCGGTACCGATAAGTCTGTCTCCTTCTTTGAAATCAAATGTTAAACCCTCATATAAACAACCGGAAATACTATTGCCCGCAACTTTCATTTATCAATAAAAACATCCGTAAGTAGCGCCGCAAACCACGCGAATGAATTGAAGACTAGCTATTATTTAAGTTTTTTTAAAAACGAGATAGCAGCCAGAAGTATCGAACGCGAGTGCTTTATGATATCGATCTGTAAATTTATTTCTAAAGCTTTCGAGCTCAAATAAGGCTTGCAAACCCCCAAATTATAGAGTTTAATTGTTCATATAGTCTTATTTAAGATTTCGCCGTATTTTTGCCCGACAAATAGTAAATAAGATTTTCTTAGGTATACAAATAGGTTGCACAGGTAGTCATTATACTTCAATATCTCTTAAAGTTTCACCACTTTATAAATATTAGCACTATATTTGTATTGTACAATAACAACAGTGTTAGTCGTATTAGCAGTTTCATTAAGACTACTTATTATATTAGCATTATCAACATTAACAATTTTAAGAATGGCAACTCCAATAAAACCAACACCAATTCTTTATGGTTCTTCGTCTAAGAAGTTCAATGAGGAACTTACGTCTGGTCAAAATCAAAAGGCTTCGTCTGCTGAAAGGGAACGTATTGCAAGTCTTGTTAATAAAGTCTTAGCCAAGTCAGCTAGATAAGTTGGAACTTTCTGATTTGATTTTCACCCCGTTGGGTGAAGAATCACAAATAACTACTTTTGATTGTGGACTAGAGGATATTACATCATTTTTGCAGGATGATGCTGTTGCGTATCAGGCTGAAAAAATGGCGAATACCTATTTATTTCAAGATGAAAAAGGTACTGTGTTCGCCTTCTTCAGCATTTCAAATGATTGTTTGAATGATCTTGGTGATGAGCATGGTTATACAAATAATATTTGGAACAGGTTACATAGATTTCTGGGACTTTCAAATGTCAAAAGAATTCGTCAATATCCTGCCATAAAAATTGGGAGATTAGGTGTTCACAAAGATTTGCATGGTTCTGGAATCGCTTATCAGCTGATGGACTTCATCAAAGGTTGGGTAATGATTGACCATAAACCAGCTTGTCGCTTGCTTATACTAGATGCTGTCAATCAGCCTAAGCAGGTAAAATACTACGACCGTAATGATTTTAAGTTTCTACTTAAGTCCGATGAATCCAGTAAGACCAGAATCATGTACTATGACCTAGAGAAGCTGACACCATAATTAAGTTAGATGCTCTATTTTGGAGTTGGAGAGAGGTGCGAAAGCATGTCATTTAGATTAAGTAAAACCTTGTAGCTAAAACAATAAAATAATCAACTGATTTATAGAGGATTGTAATTCATCCCATGCCGCTGATCCACAACCTGCCAGATGTTGCTTTGCCGAACCAGTTTAAAATAAAAAGATATTTCGTATCCCTCTTCAAAAACGGACACGAATACTGTATCAACTTTTTTATCAAAAGAAGGTACACTTAACCTCACCCTGCTATCATAAGGCAAACCAGGTCCTTTATTAACTATTCTGTTATCCTTCGAATCTTCGAGATATTCGATATTAAAGGCTTCAGTATGTGATGGCCAGCTTTTACGATACTTTTCAGTCTTTAAAATATATACAGTATCATCTTTTGTATCCAGTATCTTTTTAAAGTCCTTATGGTCCAATACCGTTCTCAAAATATCTGCACTGTCTTTTCCCGATAAATATTTGGTGTCACTATTGCGACATGCAATAAGGGCTATTAACAAAGCACAAGACACCACCATAAATTTTCTTATCATCGCCTATTTACTTTTAACTGTATAGTATTTTAACCATTCCACGAAACTACACTTCTATTTGATAAATTCTTGATTCTTCCTCCCAGGGGTGATAACCTTGACCAAGGTATTTAAATCCATATTTTTCATAATAACCCATGTGGTCAGTGCATAAATTAAGATATTTGAATAGCATTAGAAATACAATTTTCATAAATAATAGGTGAAATTTCCGACCAGCTCTCTTGCAAATATCTTATGGCTATTTCTTTGTATTCAGGATTTTCTCTGACAGATATAATTCTCATTTCTATATTGGTTCATTAGTAAAACATAAATCTGATCAAGTTATAAAAAATTAGCGGTTACACAACTGTAGACCGCACACCCGACCGCCTGCGAAAGAGTTATCAAAAAATGAAGAAACATCTATAGATTAAGAGAAAAAAAACGAAATTAGAACCTTGTAACGTAAAGAATTACATTTACAATTGACCTTTCGAATCTAAATTAACGCTGATGTATAATTTTCGCTCAATCCTTTCAATCGCATTTGCGATCTGCTCCTTAAACCTATCCGCCCAGGAGATCAATACCGAGATTTACGGCAAAAAAATGAATACTTTTATCGATATAGAAAAGAAGTTAGGTGGGAAATTATACCAGGGAGAAGGAGATATGATTGTACCAGGAGGTATGGCAGTTCCACTGACTTTTAGAAGAGCAGAACGCGGTATCCCAGATTTACTGGTTACTTATACCTTCAGCAAACAGGACTCTTTGATAGACCGTATCGAGTACGAATGGGACATGATCAATTTTGAGCCCAGCAATAAGAAACAAACCCTTGATGTTCAGAAATCTTTCGTCAAAAAGTACGAATTACTGGTAAATCAGCTTAACCAAAAATATGGTGAGCGTGTGCATAAGGGTGATTTAAATGAGCTGGCCAAGATCGATTTAAAGGGCGGGCTTACCCGAAATGACAAATGGAAACCTAATGATAGTTTGACGATAACGCTATATACTGTACTGAGTAACTTTTATGAAAAAAAAGGAGATATAAAAATTGAGCCTACCAACCGCATCAGGCTCTATGTAAATAAAATCAAGAAAAACACGAACCCAGAATTAAGTGATGAAGCGATAGCAGCTGCAAAAAAAAGCTACGACCAGTTCATCCTTAAATTGAGGGCAGGAGATTTAGAAGGTGCAAAGACATCTTTTTCAGCCCAAATTCGCAATCAGATTACGGAGACTGTGTTTAAGCAGCTTAAAGATGGTATTAAGCCAGAACCTTTCAAAGTTTACATGCAAGGTTTACAAAATGTAAATGGCACCAATTACCTGATGATCCAATATGCTTATGAAAGTGCACCGGAAGAACCTAATGAAATTATAAGAGTGCTATTTGATAAAGAGCACCTGATCATTGGCATACAGCCATTGGTACGGAAGGCAAAGGTAAATTAGGAATTCATAGGATGAAAAAAGTAAACCAGATCTTGTTAATACTTATCAGCCTTGCAGGGACAACTTATGCCCAAACAAAGCCGATTGCTACCCACCAAGACCAGGAGCCAGTTCTGATCGCTGAAAGTAAAAAGAAATCAGAAATAGATGTAAGAATACCTATTATGAAGGCTATTGGAAGTTCCATGAATTCAGATGAATTGCATAAAATTAATAAAAATGCGGTACATATCATGTCTGTAGGCGTCTCATTTAATGATCAGGGAGTGGTTGATACGGTGTATCTATCGAAGATGCTTTCGCCGGAAATTTCTCAGATATTAAAACCTGGTACGCAGCTCACAAAAAAGGTACGCCAAGGTTTAAAGAGTTTAGGTACTTTTAAAAGTAAAGTAGTAGTTTTTCCAGTATTAATATTTAATGCTAACGGTAATGGCGTGGATTACAACCAAATCATGTTAAAGGAATTTGTGGGCATTTGGCCAGGACTCAATGTTAATGACCAAAAGAAGCCCCTGATTTTGCTAGAACCATTTTTAAATGGTTTTTTCCGTATAGTTAATTAGACCATCACTTCGGTGGCGACGCAAACCTCTACCTCTTCAATGGAAAAATGATGGAAATAACTCGATGAATTAAACACCGCCCATTACTTTACTCAACCGTATGAAAAAGGAGAACGTTTCACTCGTATAAAAATCTTAGCAAGGGGTAACAAAATCT
>NZ_JADFBX010000029.1 GCF_015223055.1 Pedobacter sp. MC2016-24 | reverse complement strand
GAGGCCAGATCGATAAGTTCATTAAAGAGATGTCATTTATAGCGTAGCGAGGTAAGAAAGTACGGTTTCAAAGTACATGAAGACCAAGCTATTATTTTCAAGTCAGAATCTAACTAGACAATACAAATTAGAATAAAGACTATTATTAACAAGTTAAGAATGGTCAGCGTTCAAACAGAAACATTTTACAATGGAGAGTTTGATCCTGGCTCAGGATGAACGCTAGCGGCAGGCCTAATACATGCAAGTCGAACGATATTGAGGAGCTTGCTCTTCATGAAAGTGGCGCACGGGTGCGTAACGCGTATGCAACCTACCTTAATCAGGGGGATAGCCCGAAGAAATTCGGATTAACACCGCATAAAAACACAGGATAGCATTATCCAATGTTCAAATATTTATAGGATTAAGATGGGCATGCGTGTCATTAGCTAGTTGGCGGGGTAACGGCCCACCAAGGCGACGATGACTAGGGGATCTGAGAGGATGACCCCCCACACTGGTACTGAGACACGGACCAGACTCCTACGGGAGGCAGCAGTAAGGAATATTGGTCAATGGAGGGAACTCTGAACCAGCCATGCCGCGTGCAGGAAGACAGCCCTCTGGGTCGTAAACTGCTTTTATTCGGGAATAAACCTATCTACGTGTAGATAGCTGAATGTACCGAAGGAATAAGGATCGGCTAACTCCGTGCCAGCAGCCGCGGTAATACGGAGGATCCAAGCGTTATCCGGATTTATTGGGTTTAAAGGGTGCGTAGGCGGCTTATTAAGTCAGGGGTGAAAGACGGTGGCTCAACCATCGCAGTGCCCTTGATACTGATGAGCTTGAATACACTAGAGGTAGGCGGAATGTGACAAGTAGCGGTGAAATGCATAGATATGTCACAGAACACCGATTGCGAAGGCAGCTTACTATGGTGTGATTGACGCTGAGGCACGAAAGCGTGGGGATCAAACAGGATTAGATACCCTGGTAGTCCACGCCCTAAACGATGAATACTCGCTGTTAGCGATATACAGTTAGCGGCTAAGCGAAAGCGTTAAGTATTCCACCTGGGGAGTACGCCCGCAAGGGTGAAACTCAAAGGAATTGACGGGGGCCCGCACAAGCGGAGGAGCATGTGGTTTAATTCGATGATACGCGAGGAACCTTACCCGGGCTTGAAAGTTAGTGAATCATTTAGAGATAGATGAGTGAGCAATCACACGAAACTAGGTGCTGCATGGCTGTCGTCAGCTCGTGCCGTGAGGTGTTGGGTTAAGTCCCGCAACGAGCGCAACCCCTATGTTTAGTTGCCAGCACGTTAAGGTGGGGACTCTAAACAGACTGCCTGTGCAAACAGAGAGGAAGGAGGGGACGACGTCAAGTCATCATGGCCCTTACGTCCGGGGCTACACACGTGCTACAATGGATGGTACAGAGGGCAGCAAGCTGGCAACAGCAAGCAAATCTCAAAAAGCCATTCACAGTTCGGATTGGGGTCTGCAACTCGACCCCATGAAGTTGGATTCGCTAGTAATCGCGTATCAGCAATGACGCGGTGAATACGTTCCCGGGCCTTGTACACACCGCCCGTCAAGCCATGGAAGTTGGGGGTACCTAAAGTATGTAACCGTAAGGAGCGTCCTAGGGTAAAACCGATAACTGGGGCTAAGTCGTAACAAGGTAGCCGTACCGGAAGGTGCGGCTGGAATACCTCCTTTCTGGAGTAGTTCAGACTACTCGCTACGTGAATGATATAAATGACAGAATCTCTAAGAGAAAAAAAGAAACACCCATAGGATGAAGCATCGTTTAGTGCTCCATACTGCAGTATAGACATATAGTCCCGTAGCTCAGTTTGGTTAGAGCACTACACTGATAATGTAGGGGTCAGCAGTTCAAATCTGCTCGGGACTACAGATATATTCTAAGGGGGATTAGCTCAGCTGGCTAGAGCGCCTGCCTTGCACGCAGGAGGTCAACGGTTCGACTCCGTTATTCTCCACCATCACCGTTACCTGTTACAAAAGGTAATTAAATAGGTTGCATTCCGAAAGGCATACAATCCGGGATAGAAAGTTCTTTGACATATTGGAAGAAGTTAAAAAAGAAGAGCAAACAACAATAGAGACGTTGTTTGATCGGAGGGATATTTGTGGCAAGCAATTGTGATGAATTGACTAAAGATTTAACAACAATCAAAAAAAGCATTTCCATAGGCGCAAAAGGCTATGGAGAGAAGAAAGTAATTAAGAGCACACAGGGGATGCCTTGGCTCTCAGAGGCGATGAAAGACGTGATAAGCTGCGATAAGCTACGGGGATTAGCAAATATGAATTGATCCGTAGATTTCTGAATGGGGAAACCTGGCTAGTTGAAGACTAGTCGTATATAATACGCAAACCTGCCGAACTGAAACATCTAAGTAAGCAGAGGAAGAGAAAATAATAATGATTTCCTAAGTAGTGGCGAGCGAACGGGAAAGAGCCCAAACCATTGATGTTACGGCATCAGTGGGGTTGTAGGACTACGATATGATTATAATGCAATGAAGTGGAACAGGATGGGAAGCCTGGCAAAATAGCGTGAGAGCCGCGTACACGTAAGTACCATTAGTCTAGTAGTATCCTGAGTACCGCGAGGTCGGAGACGCCTTGTGGGAATCTGCCGGCACCATCCGGTAAGGCTAAATACTCCTGAGAGACCGATAGTGAACCAGTACCGTGAGGGAAAGGTGAAAAGAACCCCGAACAGGGGAGTGAAATAGAACCTGAAACTGTGTGCTTACAAGCGGTCGGAGCGTCCAGGTGGCGTGACGGCGTGCCTTTTGCATAATGAGCCTACGAGTTACTCTTCTCTGGCAAGGTTAAGTGTTTAAGACACGGATCCGAAGCGAAAGCGAGTCTGAATAGGGCGTATAGTCAGGGGAGGTAGACGCGAAACCTTGTGATCTACCCATGGACAGGTTGAAGGTGCGGTAACACGTACTGGAGGACCGAACCGATAAACGTTGAAAAGTTTCCGGATGATCTGTGGGTAGGGGTGAAAGGCTAATCAAACTGGGAAATAGCTCGTACTCCCCGAAATGTTTTTAGGAACAGCGTGGTGGTAAAGTTATTTAGAGGTAGAGCTACTGATTGGGTGCGGGGGAGTCAAATCCTACCAAATCCAGACAAACTCCGAATGCTAAATAATATACACTGCAGTGAGGCGCGGGGTGCTAAGGTCACGCGCCGAGAGGGAAAGAACCCAGACCATCAGCTAAGGTCCCCAAGTTACAGTTAAGTTGAACTAACGAGGTCCGATTGCATAGACAGCTAGGATGTTGGCTTGGAAGCAGCCATTCATTTAAAGAGTGCGTAACAGCTCACTAGTCGAGCGATCGGGCATGGATAATAAACGGGCATTAAACTGTACACCGAAGCTATGGGTAATATTAATATTACGGTAGGGGAGCATTCCAGCGGCAGCGAAGGTATGACGTAAGTTGTGCTGGAGCTTCTGGAAAAGCAAATGTAGGCATAAGTAACGATAAGGCGGGCGAGAAACCCGCCCACCGAAAGGATAAGGTTTCCTGATCAACGCTAATCGGATCAGGGTTAGTCGGGGCCTAAGGAGAACCCGAAGGGGATATTCGATGGACAACGGGTTAATAATCCCGTACTTTTTATAACTGCGATGTGGGGACGGAGTAGTGACACTGCCGCGATCTGACGGAATAGATCGTTAAAGGCTGTAGGTATTGGACTGGTAGGCAAATCCGCCGGTCTAGCTGAACGCTGATAGTACTGCAAACCTTCGGGGGCGTAGATAGTGCAGGTAATCAGACTTCCAAGAAAAACCGCTAAGCTTCAGGTTATAAAAACCCGTACCGCAAACCGACACAGGTATCCGGGAAGAGAATTCTAAGGTGCTCGAGTGAATCATGGCTAAGGAACTCGGCAAAATGGCCCTGTAACTTCGGGAGAAGGGGCGCTGGTAGCAATATCAGCCGCAGTGAAAAGGCCCAGGCGACTGTTTAACAAAAACACATGGCTTTGCAAAATCGAAAGATGAAGTATAAGGCCTGACACCTGCCCGGTGCTGGAAGGTTAAGAGGGGATGTCATCCGCAAGGAGAAGCATTGAATCGAAGCCCCAGTAAACGGCGGCCGTAACTATAACGGTCCTAAGGTAGCGAAATTCCTTGTCGGGTAAGTTCCGACCTGCACGAATGGTGTAACGATCTGGGCGCTGTCTCAGCCATGAGCTCGGTGAAATTGTGGTCCCGGTGAAGACGCCGGGTACCCGCAACGGGACGGAAAGACCCCATGCACCTTCACTACAATTTAACATTGACATTGGATACAAGATGTGTAGGATAGGTGGGAGACTATGAAGCGGTGTCGCCAGGCATCGTGGAGTCAACGTTGAAATACCACCCTTTTTGTATTCGGTGTCTAACCTGACCTGGTTAGGGACATTGTTTGATGGGTAGTTTGACTGGGGTGGTCGCCTCCAAAAAGGTAACGGAGGCTTTCAAAGGTAAGCTCAATACGCTTGGTAACCGTATGAGGAGTGCAATAGCATAAGCTTGCTTGACTGTGAGGCAGACAAGCCGAGCAGGGTCGAAAGACGGATATAGTGATCCGGTGGTTCTGCATGGAAGGGCCATCGCTCAAAGGATAAAAGGTACGCTGGGGATAACAGGCTGATCTCCCCCAAGAGCTCATATCGACGGGGAGGTTTGGCACCTCGATGTCGGCTCGTCACATCCTGGGGCTGGAGAAGGTCCCAAGGGTTCGGCTGTTCGCCGATTAAAGTGGCACGCGAGCTGGGTTCAGAACGTCGCGAGACAGTTCGGTCCCTATCTGTTGTGGGCGTAGGAATTTTGAGTGGGGCTGACCTTAGTACGAGAGGACCGGGTTGGACTAGCCTCTAGTGAATCTGTTGTTCCGCCAGGGGCATTGCAGAGTAGCTACGCTGGGAATAGATAAGCGCTGAAAGCATCTAAGTGCGAAACTAGCCACGAGATGAGAATTCCATATAGGACCGTAGCAGACTACTACGTTGATAGGTTACAGATGTAAAGGTGGTGACATCAAAGTCGAGTAATACTAATAATCCGAAGCTTTCAAGAGCAGTAAACTGTTGTTTGTTCTTCAAAACTTAACTTCTTTCAATAATATGTCATTTGTTTGGTATAACAAATCGATACGATATGATACTAAATAATTAAAAATATTTAGGTGCCTATATCGGTGGTGTCCACCTCTTCCCATTCCGAACAGAGAAGTTAAGCCCACCAGAGCCGATGGTACTGCGGTAACACGTGGGAGAGTAGGTCGGTGCCAAATCTTAAAGAAAGCCTGTAGTGAAAACT
>NZ_JADFBX010000028.1 GCF_015223055.1 Pedobacter sp. MC2016-24 | reverse complement strand
GCGACGTAAATTAACACCAAGCCGATCGTAAATTAGGGCTTTCAGCATAGCAAATTCCATTAATTGAAATGAAAAAAAGAATCAGTATCCTGATTTTATTCTGCCTTTGTAGCTATTCTGCAATAAGCCAGATAAAAATTGAAAAGGCAACAATCACATTGCCTACACAAGCAAAAAAGCTGACAAAAAAAGAGCGGAATGAAACATTAGACAAGAAGCTTAAAGTAGAAGAACTTATTGCAAACGCGGATGCAGAGAATAATTATGAGGTAGATGGGATGCTATTAACCTTTAATGGTTATAATGTAGATGGAAATAGGAATTATCTTAAAGGTCTTGAACTGTCAAAGAAAAACAGAAAAAAAAGCCTAGGAATAACTGACAAATACTTCTATATTTCTAATATTACGATCAATGGAAATCAAATTCTATTGGACAGAAATAAGGCGGCTTACCACTGCTACTATAACTTTTTCGTTGTCAATAGTGACTTTACTTATTCAATTCGCGGTTCACTAAGATATTTAGAGGGCGAAGAAACGAAGTCGAGAGCCATTATTGATCAGATTTTAACCAATATTATAATTAAATAGCAAATTAATAAGCGTTTAAAAGAAAGAACCAGGATTATATTCAATTAAATCCTGGTTCTTTATAGGCTATCCATCAGATTTTCTTCGCTGGTAACTTCAATCGCCGAGTTGATCTCGTCATTGATATTGCTACTGAATTCTGATTTTGAAAAAAAGGTGTTCATGCCTGCACTTCTTTTTATAGCATCAACAACAATAGATAATGTTAAGCTATACATTTAAGAAAGGAGGTAAAAGAATAATAATCATGTATTTTGCATTAAACAATAAAAATAGCACAACAACAAACAATAGAAAAAGCACAACAACAAACAATAGAAATAGCACAATAAGAACAATAGGATAACGGTCTGTTTGGAACTGTGTAGTTAATGTGGCAGATCTATTTCCTTTGATACATGGATGGGCTGCTTAGTTGAATTCAAATAATTAAAGGGAGTGACGCCTACATGTTTCTTAAATTCATTAAAAAAGGAACTTCTGGAAGAAAAACCGGCTGCTGAACCTAGTCCCTCCAGGCTGTATTGTTTTAAGTTGTTTTTCACCGACAATTGGTCCAAAACATAGTTTACACGGTAACTGTTGATAAAGCTGTTAAAATTTTTATTAAAGTAAAGGTTAAGTAAACGTGATAATTCGTGTGGAGTAATGCTCAGTTTACCAGATAGCTCCATTAAAGTTAGCTTCTTTCTGAGAAAAATATTCGTCTGAACTAAATAGTATTCTATATCTGATTGTGATATCGCTGTACGGTTTTTCTGCTGTTGTACCCTCTGCTGCCTGATCTTTTGCAGCGTATTTATTTTAACGTTCAGAAACGAGGCAATCACTTCAACGGGGATTTTTTCAGCATGATTGGGGTAAGCATTCAAAAAGTATTCATATTTATCCTGAATTGAACCTACACGAAAAAAAACAGACCGATGGTGTGCGATTTTATAATAGCGTTCGAGAATTTTCCTCATCAGGATGTTCATCTCAGGGTAATCCTCAAAGAAACGGAGCAGGTCCTGGGCCTTAACTGCGATGAGCGTGGAATCGGCTTCGGCCCTAACATCTTCATCGCAGGGGACGAGTCCGTACATCCCTTCAATGGCGCATAAAAAATCCCCCGATACAGAGATGAATGTGGTGACAGTTTGCTTAGGCGAAACAAATAATGCAGCTAAAATCCCTTCTACTATAAAATATAGATAAGGGCTATACTCTCCCTTTCTCATTAAGTACTCGTTCTTTTTTAAAGATACCTTAAAAGATTTAGTGGCAAATTCGCATGCGAGATTTTTACTTAGCGGATGAAAAGCATTGAGTTGGTTAATGACTTGCTGGACAACAATAGAGTCAGGCATCTTATAAAAAGGGAGAAAATTAACTTATGTAGTTTGGTATTCACGAACTTAAGAAAAAATATTGAATCAAAAAAAATAGTTTAAGATTATAATCCTAAACTTTAACAAGGCAATAATTACTGTCAATCTCAAATAGTTAAGCTAATTTCGAATTAAATATCTAAATTAACTATGATGAGAAAATCATACCTGCAAAATGCCCCTCCACCTATCTCTACATTACTAACTGAAGGACAGAAATGTTATACTCAGTTAGGATATTACCCCTTAAAAAAAATGGAAATTGCCCTTGTTAACTTAGGGTAAAATATATGTGTATACGATAATATGTTGATATGATGAGAAAATTTTACTTATTAATTTGTTTGTTGATTGTTCAGATAGCTGTTCATGGGCAGACAAAAACACTTGATTTTGCTAATCTAACAGGTGACCCCACCAATGGAACAAGATTGGGGACAGCATTTTTTAAACAGACTACCACTGCTCAGGAAAGCTGGATATTTACAATGTCAGCTAAAAGCCCGGGTTTTTGGACGTATAACGATCAGACGCTTTGGCTTCAATCGGGAACCCCAGCAGATGCTACCCCAGTTGGTAATGCTAAAACATACATCAAACGAGCAGATGGTCAGAATTTTAATTTTAACACAATTGATTTTTCCACGTATAGCCAGGATCAGTATATCAAGATCGAGGGTAGAAAACTGGGAACGATAAAGTATACTCAAAACGTTTATCTGGCCGATGCAAATGTTTCATATCCCTATAGTTTTACGGGTTGGAACGATGTTGATGAAGTGGTGTTGACGATTACTACAAATGCTCAATTTCCAAATATTACTAATGCTGCCGATTTCTATGTTGGTATAAAAAAATTCACCTATACGCCAGCTATGTCGAATACTGCTTTGGTTAAAGGCGATCTTGCGGTAATTGGAATGAACAGCGTTGTTGATGAACCAAGTCCGACTACCTCATTTACCAGACAGTTTGCGTTAGTGGCGCTGGCGGATATACAACCCAATCAGGATATTTTTATCACCGATAGGGGTTGGAAAAATGAAACACAAGAATGGAATAGTACCATTACGGCTTTAGAAGGGACCATCTTATGGCGCCCAACTGCATTGGTATCTGCAGGCACAGTGATTATTGTTAAAATGAATTGTGTAAATAATGCCCCAAACTCGATTATTAATATCAGTGCTTCTACTGGAGCTGGCACCACGTTGCCGGGCTTTTCTAAAGCCTCAGGATGGCTCCAATCTGGTGCCACTTCACTTCCTTGGGCTGTCGTCGGCGATCAGTTAATGATTTACCAGGGAAGTGAAGATAGTCCAACTTTTATATATGGTTTTAGTAATATCAGAACGAGTGCAAACGGCAATATCGACCCGGGCAATGTAGGGTGGTTTATACCTCCAGTTGGTACTGGTAGTACTTATATCCAGCAAACTACCAATGTATATAGCGAGCTTCCTTCTCAGTTGGCTGGCACCAACTTTTACAATGGTTTTTTTACTTATACTACTACTCCGGCTACAGGTCCTTTTCCCAATGCTATATACAGCCCAACTAGCGCTACGGGTTCAAAAGCTTCGATTTTAGCTGATGTTAGATTAGCAAACAAATGGACGAACATACAGCAGGGACCTCATAACTTTAGCGGTGGTTTTGGTACTAATAATATCAAACAATTTAACCTGGGCGGCTCGACAATGCCAACGGTCACTGCCGCCAAGATCAGCATTAGCGGCGCAAGTGGCACAGGTGGTGCATTCAAGATTGGAGATGTCGTAACGGCAACCTGGAACAATACCGCCAGCGGTGATAACAATTCGGGTATCACAGCAGTAACGGTTGACTTTAGCCAGTTTGGCGGCGGTGCTGCAGTTTCGGCTAGCGAAAATAGCGGAACCTGGACAGCAACCTATACCATTGTAGCCGGTACCATTGATGCTACAACCAGAAATATTTCAGTAACCGCAACAAATTCAGCCGGGCCTACAACTACGGCCGATGATGCTAATGCTACCGTGGATAATCAGGCACCAACAGTTACTGATGCCAGAATCAGCATCAGCGGTGCGAGCGGTGCTGGTGGTACATATAAAATAGGCGACGTAGTAACCGCCACCTGGAACAATACGGCAGCTGGCGATAACAATTCAGATGTAATTTCTACAGTAACAGTCAACTTCAGTCAGTTTGGCGGAGGTACAGCAGTTGCTGCCACCAATAGTAGTGGTACCTGGACGGCAACTTATGTAATTGCGGCAGGGAGTCTCAATCAAATCACAAATAGAAACATAGCCGTAACCGCTACTGATAATGCAGGAAACAGGACTACGACGACTGACGGTACCAATGCTACAATTGATAACCAAGCCCCGGCTGCACCTGTTGTGGTTACGCCTGCAAATTCATCAAGCACGAGTTCTACAACCCCAACTTATACAGGTACAGCCGAATTAAACAGTGTTGTTACCGTATATGTAGATAACACATCTATAGGTACTGCTACAACTGATGGCAGTGGTAATTGGAGTAAAGTACAATCGTCGGCACTCACTTATGCTTCACATAGCGTAAAAGCAACTGCGACAGATGCCGCTGGTAATTTGAGTATAGCAAGCAACAACAATACTTTTACAGTATTTGCCGCTAACCAAGCTCCTATAGTTACCACAACAGGAGGATCTACCGCTTTTTTAGGTTCGGGAATTGTCGTAGATAATGGCTTAACGGTTTCTGACATTGATAACAATACGCTCGTCGATGCTACAGTAACAGTTACCGGAAATTTGCAAACTACACAGGATGTTCTGGCTTTTGCCAATACAAGTAATGCTGTTTATGGAAATATTGTTGGTAGCTATACTACCGCAAATGGTACATTAACCTTATCATCGGCTGGCGGTACCGCTACATTGGCGCAATGGCAATCGGCTTTAAGGGCCGTTACTTACAATAATACAGCAAGTTCACCCAATACAGCAACCAGGACCATCTCCATTGTTGTGAATGATGGAATGAATAATAGTAATACCGCGACTAAAACTGTAACCGTAACTAATCCGGCTTCGGTAATATCAATTGTCCGTGCGGCTTCAAATCCAACTAATGCCACTTCGATAAGATATACCATTACTTTTGATAAAGCGGTAACCGGTATGACCACGACTGTTTTCTCTGTAACCACGACTGGTATTACCAATGCCGCTGTATCTTCCGTATCGGGCGGAGGCACAACCTATACGGTTACTTTGAACACAGGCACAGGCTCAGGAACGATCACTTTAAATCTGGCTAATTCAATAGGTCTTTCTCCAAGTGTGGCTACAACATTACCCTATGCAGGAGAAACCTACACTATTGATAAAACCGCCCCATCCGTTTCGTCGGTAGCTGTTCCAGCTAATGGTACCTACAATAATGCTCAAAATCTTGATTTTACAGTTAATCTTTCGGAAGCTGTTACGGTTGACATCACAGGTGGTACACCATATATTGCTTTGACTTTAAATACAGGTGGCACTGTACGTGCAAATTATATTTCAGGAAGCGGTACTTCTTCACTTTCATTTCGATATACGGTTGCGAGCACCGATAGAGATCTGGATGGTATTGCTTTAGGTGGGTTAAATATTAATGGAGCTACGATCAGAGACGCAGTAGGTAATAATGCAAATACCACTTTAAACAATGTGGGCAGTACCGCCGGTGTACTGGTAGATGGAACTCCAAGCACTTCTCAAACCATTACATTCAATACATTGCCTACAAAAACTTATGGTGATGCAAACTTTGCCCCGGGAGCTACAAGTAATAATTCAGGTATTCCGGTTACATATACCAGTAGCAATACCAATGTAGCAACCATTGTGAATGGTGAAATTCACATCATTGCCGCAGGTACAACCACAATTACTGCCAGTCAGGCAGGAGATGCAACACATAGTGCTGCAGCAGATGTGCAGCAGGCTTTAACGATCGGTGCAAAAACAATTACAGTAACCGCAGCAGCGAAAAGCAAAACTTACGGTGATGCTGATCCTGCACTGACTTATGCCATTGCTCCTGCACTGGTAACAGGCGATAGCTTCAGCGGAAGCCTGAGCAGATTACCTGGCGAAAACGTGGGTACGTATGCGATCAATCAGGGAACGCTGGCTTTGAGCAGCAACTATACCTTAACTTATGTTGGTGCTGATTTAACGATCGGTGCAAAAACAATTACAGTAACCGCAGCAGCGAAAAGCAAAACTTACGGCGATGCTGATCCTGCACTGACTTATGCCATTGCTCCTGCACTGGTAACAGGCGATAGCTTCAGCGGAAGCCTGAGCAGATTACCTGGTGAAAACGTGGGTACGTATGCGATCAATCAGGGAACGCTGGCTTTGAGCAGCAACTATACCTTAACTTATGTTGGTGCTGATTTAACGATCGGTGCAAAAACAATTACAGTAACGGCGGCAGCGAAAAGCAAAACCTATGGTGATGCTGATCCTGCACTGACTTATGCCATTGCTCCTGCACTGGTAACAGGCGATAGTTTTACCGGTTCATTAACCCGTTTACCTGGCGAAAACGTGGGTACGTATGTGATCAACCAAGGCACGCTTGCGCTAAACGGTAATTATACCTTAACTTATGTTGGTGCTGATTTAACGATCGGTGCAAAAACAATTACAGTAACCGCAGCAGCGAAAAGCAAAACCTATGGCGATGCTGATCCTGCACTGACTTATGCCATTGCGCCTTCACTGGTAACAGGCGATAGCTTCAGCGGTTCTTTAACCAGATCACCTGATGAAAATGTGGGTACGTATGCAATCAAACAGGGTACATTGGCACTAAGCAGTAATTATACCTTAACTTATATTGGTGCTGATTTAACGATTGGTGCGAAAACAGTTACAGTAACAGCAGCAGCGAAAAGCAAAACCTATGGCGATGCCGATCCCGCACTGACTTATGCTTTTGTGCCTTCATTGGTAACAGGCGATAGCTTCAGCGGTTCTTTAACCAGATCACCTGGTGAAAATGTGGGTACGTATGCG
>NZ_JADFBX010000027.1 GCF_015223055.1 Pedobacter sp. MC2016-24 | reverse complement strand
TAAAAAAACCCGCCCGCCCAACAAAAAAAAAACCCCCCCCCCCCCCACCGCATTATTTATTCATACAAAATTACAGTGCAACTTTAAACATCAGCGCTGCTACAGTCAGGTTAGTTCTGCTATCAATTAAAATTGCTGCGCCATTGGCTTTATTATCTGTATACAAGTCAAAGGCAAGTTCATCAGCTGTTTTGACTACAATACGGCCAATGTCATTCAGTTTAAAATCGTAAGCATCTTGTTTTTCCAGCGTATTGATATCCACTTTATAAACGATCTCACTGATCTTACATTTGGTCACTTTGCTATTGTGCTGTAACAGATAAGTAATACTTTCATCTAAAGGACGGGCATCCATCCAGCATACATCAGCTTCAATCAGTTTACTATTTTGTGGCAAATGGTCAGAGTTGACCAATACATCACCCCTGCTGATGTCGATGTTATCTTTCAAATGCAAGGTTACAGACTGGCCAGCAAAAGCACGGTCAGGACGCTGGTCAAACAGCTCAATCCGTTCAATAACGGAGCTGCTACCAGAAGGCAGTACCGTAACCTTATCATTCACTTTAAATTCGCCACTGAGTACGCGCCCCGCATAACCGCGGTAGTCGTGTAATTCGTCTGTTTGTGGTCTGACTACCCATTGTACAGGCATACGTGCCAGATCAGACTCAGCCCCGGTTTCTACATCTACACTTTCCAGGAAATGAAGCAGGCTACGACCGCCATACCAGGGCATGTGTTCCGATTCGTTCACCACGTTATCCCCTTTTAAAGCACTTACCGGAATAAAAGTTACGTCTTTCAATTTGAGTTGTGCTGCCAATGCTTTATACTTATCCGTAATGGCATTGTAAACGGTCTCGCTATAGCCAACCATGTCCATTTTATTCAAACAAACCACCACATGCTCAATACCCAGCAAAGAAACCAGGTAAGAATGGCGAATCGTTTGTTCTACCACGCCATTTCTGGCATCAATTAGAATGATGGCCAATTTAGCTGTTGAAGCACCTGTAACCATGTTTCGGGTATATTGAATGTGTCCCGGTGTATCCGCAATGATGAACTTGCGTTTCTCCGTTTGGAAATATTTGTAAGCCACATCAATGGTAATTCCCTGTTCACGCTCTGCCCTTAAACCATCTGTCAGGATAGCCAGGTCAATCGTACCGTCGTCATTTTTACGGTTCGATTGCTGTAAAGCTTCCAGCTGATCTGCAAGAATAGAATCTGTATCATATAATAAACGACCGATTAAGGTACTCTTACCGTCGTCAACACTACCTGCTGTAAAAAATTTAAGTATATTCATTAAAAGTATCCTCCCTTTTTGCGGTCTTCCATTGCAGCTTCTGACACTTTATCATCCATGCGGGCACCACGTTCACTAATTTTCGACGAGCTGATTTCCGCAATAATGTCGTCAATCTGATCTGCCTCAGACGCTACCGCAGCTGTACAGCTCATGTCTCCTACCGTACGGAAACGTACCGTTTTACGTTCTACCACATCATCTGCATCCATATTTAAAAATGGCGATGCAGCCATAAGTTGTCCGTTACGCGTAATGACATCCCTTTGGTGTGCAAAATAAATCGTCGGCAGCTCAATATTTTCTCTTTTTATGTAGTTCCATACATCCAGTTCAGTCCAGTTGCTGATCGGAAACACACGTACATTTTCACCTTTATGAATTTTGCCGTTGTAAATGTTCCAGAGTTCCGGGCGCTGGCGTTTCGGATCCCATTGTCCAAATTCATCTCTGACAGAAAAGATCCTTTCTTTCGCCCTTGCTTTCTCCTCATCCCTTCTTGCACCGCCAATACAGGCATCAAATCCATGTAAAGCAATCGTATCCAGCAAAGTAACGGTTTGCAAACCATTTCTGCTGGCATTTTTACCCGTTTGTTCCACTACTTTACCCTGATCGATAGAATCCTGGACATGACCTACGATTAGCTTTTCACCCAGGCGCTCTACCATTTGATCCCGGTAGGCAATGGTTTCCTCGAAATTATGACCGGTATCAATATGTACCAATGGAAAAGGAAATTTGCCTGGTCTGAAAGCCTTTTCTGCTAATCTGACCAGGGTTATAGAATCTTTACCACCAGAAAACAGCAATGCCGGCTTTTCAAATTGCCCTGCCACTTCACGTAATATGTGAATGGCCTCGGCCTCTAATTCATCTAAATAATCTAAGTTGTATTTACTCATTTTCTTTGCAATTACTTAGTGGCATGCAGGCCACATTCTTTTTTAGACTGATCTTCCCACCACCAGCGTCCGGCTCTAAAATCTTCGCCTTCCTGTACTGCCCTTGTGCATGGCGCACAGCCGATGCTGGGGAAACCTTTATCGTGTAAAGTATTGTAAACAATATTGTGCTTTTTAACATAAGCTTTCACTTCTTCCAGCGACCAGTAAAAGATCGGATGGAATTTGATCAGCTGGTTTTGTTCATCCCATTCCAGATTGCTCATATCGGTACGGTTTAAACTTTGTTCGGCACGGATGCCTGTTACCCAAGCCCTTTGACCAGCAAGGGCTCTCTTTAACGGCTCCAGCTTACGAATATAACAGCATTCTTTTCTATTTTCAACAGATTCGTAAAAACTACTTGGTCCTTTTTTATTCACCATTTCCTGTAAAGCTACTGCTTGTGGAAAATAGGCATGAATCGGTTTATTGTAGATCTCCAGCGTACGGTTCCAAACGTAATAGGTTTCTGGAAACAATCTTCCGGTTTCCAGGGTAAAAACCTCAATTGGAATATCATTGCTAAAAATCATATGGGTAATGACCTGGTCTTCCCAGCCAAAGCTGGTTGAAAACACGATTTTACCGGCATACTGTTCCGCAAAAAAACGAAGGGCTGCGATTGGATCAAGGTCTTTAATTTTTATAGCGATTTCTTCTAAATTCTCCTTCATCATTAAATCAATTTAAGTACAAAGTTGACGATGCTACGCAGACTCACAAGGATGACGATAATACCGACTGATACCATAATGGCCTTTGCAGAGATTTTATTGGACACTTTTGCTGCAATTGGTGATGCCAGGGCACTTCCAATGACCAATCCGGCAACAGCTTCCCAATGTGCACCATTTAACATGGTGATGAATGTAAGCGAACTCATCAGCGCGATAAAGAAACGGGTGATTTTAACCGTACCTAAAGAGAACCTGGGGTTTCTACCGCCCGCGATCAAGCTCGACAATACAATTGAACCCCAGCCACCGCCACCAACAGCATCGATAAATCCACCAAACAAGCCCAATAAAGGGATTTTCTTGATTTTATCTTTTCCGCGTTTCAACTTCACCTGATACGCTTTAGATAAAATTACAAATCCAAGAATCAAGGTATACAAAGAAACAAAGGGTTTGGTATAAGCACTGTAATGCTCCAAAGAGGACAACAGATACGCTCCCGTTACAGCACCAATAATTCCCGGAATCAGCAACAGTTTGAAGAGCTTCCAGTTCACATTTCCAAAACGGTAGTGCATCCAGCCCGCGATTCCATTACTCAAAATTTCTGAGAGGTGGACTGCCATACTCGCTGAGGCTGGTGGTATGCCCATGGCCAGTGAAAACGAGGTTGATGTAACACCATAAGACATACCTATGGCACCATCGATCATGGCAAATACGAAACCACCCAACAGGAACCAATAAAATATGGGATCAAGGTTGACCAGGTAAGCCTGAAATTCAGGCTCTTTATGCCAGAATGCAGTAATGACAACAGCCAAAGACAATACAATGGTTGTCCAGATCAGCCATTTAAAATTCTTTTTCGGCTTCTCCCCTTCCTCGACCAGCACAGAGGTTACCTCATTTAGCTTTTTAACTTTGGCCGCAAAATTGCCATTTAAAGTATTTCTAAGGGCTTCCATGTTTTGCAGGGTGTCATTGAGTTCGTTCGGCAAGTTATCACTCAATACCTCTTTCAATCTCTTGGCTATTGTTGGTGATTTGCCGTTGGTAGAGATTGCAATTTTCAGATCTCCCTTTTTCACTACCGAGCCCAGGTAAAAGTTACAAAGATCTGGTTTGTCGGCAAAGTTGACCAATAAGTTGCGCGCGTCAGCCTCTGTACGAATCTGCTGATTCAGTAAGGCGTTGTTGGTTGCAGCAATGACCAAATCTGCAGCATCCAGATCGCTGGCTGCAAATTCTTTCTGGATTACCTGTACCAATCCGCTGTTGTTAGCGAGTGCCTGCAGTTCAGGATGAATTTCCAGACCGATAACCGTAATTTTGGCATTCGGACTGTTGGCTAACAGCGCTGACAATTTCTCCAGACCAATAGGTCCGGCGCCAACCAGTACCGTGTGGATGGTATCCAATTTCAAGAAGACAGGAAATAATTGATTGCCTTCCATATGGATTATTGCTCTTCTTTTAATGCGTTAAAAAACTCTTTAATCGGTAAGAATGAAGGATGAAGGGAAACCACTTCACCAAATATCAATAAAGCCGGTGCTTCAATTCCTTTTTCTTCGACTACTTCAACAATGGTATCTACAATTCCGATGGCCAGCTTTTCATTCTCTGTTGAACCACTCTGAATTGCAGCTACAGGCAGTAAGCCTTTGCCTTCATTCTGAAACAGTTTCACGATTTCTTTGAGTTTACCTAAACCCATCAATACCACTACTGTGGCCTTAGAACGTGCAGCTTCGTATAAATCGTTAGATATTTTGCCTGATGATGTGGTTCCTGTGACCACCCAAAAGCTTTCACTCAAACCGCGGTGTGTAACCGGAATTTGTTGTAAACCTGGTACGGAAATGGAACTGGATAAACCAGGGACTACCGTTACGGGGATACTGTAACCCGCTGCATAATCCAACTCTTCGTAACCACGACCAAATACAAAAGGATCACCTCCTTTTAAACGAACCACATGGCCATAGTTTAAAGCATAATCGATCATGAGTTTATTGATGGCATCCTGACCATAAGAATGTTCACCGGATCTTTTGCCAACATACACTTTAATGGCATCCGGATTTGCATAATCCAACACCCCTTCATTCACCAGGGCATCATACAATACCACATCTGCACTTTTAAGCGCATTTGCCCCCCTCATGGTAATCAATTCCGGATCGCCCGGACCAGCACCTACCAGCGTGATGCGTGGTTCTTTTATATTTTTTGGAGTACTCATTATAATTGTCCCTCTCTTTTTGCTTGAATTGTACGGTAAAAGTCTTCTACGGCAGCTAAATACGCAGTCGCGAAAGCTGCTGTAGGCTCGTTTTTATTGATTTGCAAGACCAGGTCATTAAATGATCCGTCAATCGCAAATTCGCCGGTCTCAACATAGTTTTTATCAAACTCTCTGATCACACCAATCTGGGTACTGCTGTTTACGCCTTTATCTAAAAGTAAAGCTTTTGCAGCGCCGACAAATACCGCATAAGTATGATAAATGGCATCCGCCCATGCTTCCGCCTCAAACGAAGCTTTGGCCCAGCCCAGTTTTTCTTCTGATTCGAGTAATAAGGTTGCAACCAGATCGATCACCACACCCGCACATTCGCCTACACCTATTGCGGTAGCAAAAGTTTCTTCATGTCCCCAGTCCACAAATTCTTCATCTTTCAGGTTACTCAGATCGGCTAAAGGTTTCAGCAACTGGTAGAAATAGTCTTTGCCGTTTCTGTCATAATATTGATGGAAGCTTTCTCCTTCTCCGGATTTGGTAGCAAAATCGTCAAGTAGAGTCCTCAACACATCTGTAGCTCTTTTTGAAGGGGCTTTGATCACACGCTCAGCTACGCGGCCTGCACCATCACCAACAGTACCACCACCTAACATTACCTGTACAGCAGGAACAACTTTTCCATTGGCCTTAACAGAGCTTCCATGGAAACCGATGTGCGCCAAACCATGCTGTCCGCAAGAGTTCATGCAACCACTGATTTTGATTTTAATGTCCTTGTCGTAAATTAATTCTGGATATTCCTCATAAATCACCTCTTCCAGGGCAACAGAAAGCGACATGCTATTGGAAATCCCCAGGTTACAGGTATCTGTGCCCGGGCAGGTTGTAACGTCAGCAATGCTATCGAAACCAGGTTTGGCAAAGCCCAGCTCTTTGAGGTTAACATACAATGATGGCAATGCGCCTTCATGCACAAATTTCAAGAGCAGTCCCTGGTTTTGCGTAATCCGGATCTCATCGGCAGCAAAAGGACTGATTGCAGCAACGAGTTCACGGGCAAGCGCGGTTTCAATATCGCCCTTACTTACTTTAATGTATACGCCGTAAAAACCAGTTTGTTTTTGCGCAATTACATTCGTTGCACGCCAGTGTTTGTAATCCAGACTGTTAATTACCTCATCCAGAACCGGGTAATCCAATAATGCAGGAATTTGTGGTTGCGCAACAGTATCCCGATCAATTTTAAAAGATTTAGATTTGATGGCTACGCGTTCTTCTTCGATCAGACGGAGTACTTCGTCTAGTCCTAATTTTTGAACCAGGTATTTTAAGCGGGCTTTATTGCGGTTTGTTCTTTCACCATAACGGTCAAATACACGCAGCATCGCCTCTGCATAGGGAATGATCTGGTCTTCATGTAAAAACTCATGAACCAGTTCTGCCAGAAATGGCTGGGCACCCAAACCACCACCGAGGAGGACTTTAAATCCACGCTCACCCTGTTCATTTATTTTGGGTATAAAACCAAGATCATGGATATAACTATAAGCTGTGTCCCGCTCATCAGAGGAGAAAGAAAACTTAATCTTACGCCCCATTTCCTGGCAAATTGGGTTACGTAAAAAATAGACAAAGAAAGCATGTGCATAAGGCGACACATCAAACAGCTCATTGGGGTTGATACCTGCGTCAGGAGAAGAAGTCACATTCCGAACCGTATTACCACAAGCTTCACGAATGGTCACATCATCACGTTGTAACTCTTCCCAAAGCTGGGGCGTACGGTCCAGGCTCACATAATGAATCTGAATGTCCTGACGCGTAGTTAAATGCAGATTTCCACTTCCGTATTCATCAGATACATCTGCAATCCGTAAAAGTTGTTTGAAAGTAACCTTTCCAAATGGGAGTTTAATCCGCACCATCTGCACACCAGGTTGCCTTTGTCCGTAAACACCACGCGCTAAACGCAGGCTTCTAAACTTTTCATCATGAATTTTTCCTTCGCGAAATGCCCTGATCTTTCTTTCCAGATCGATGATGTCTTTTTCGACAATAGGATTTTCTAACTCTGTCCTAAAACTTTGCATGCTAATTGGTCTTATTTAAAAAAAGCTTCTCCGTCTGGGAGACTGGAGAAGCTTCAAATTTATAATCTCAACAGTCCATAATTCTACCTGTACATGCAGCGCATGATCTGGCAATTTTGACTGTTGTTAGTTTTGTTCATAAAGCAAATATATAAAGTATACAGGACTAGTAGTATATATTTTTATGCAAAACTTACAATTAACTGAAAAACAAGCTGTTAATTTTCAAACAAAAAGACCTTTACCCCGTATGTAGACGAGATAAAGGTCTGAATAAATTTTATGGATTGACAAATCAACCCTAAGTTTTAGCGCTTGTCGATAGCCGCTTTAACACCAAGTGTAAACCATGAACCTGGCATAGGCACCGCACTTGCTTCAATGTATTGTACATTAAAAAGATTGGCAGCATCTACATAAATACTATATTTTTCTTGTTTGAACGCTAGCCTTGCATCCATTACGGTATACTTTTTATAATTGATCCGCTCCTGATAGCGTGCAGTAAGCGTTAGGTCCACCAATTTAAAAAAGCTTGCATTTACTGTACCACTTAACTGGTTCCTTAAGCTTTCCACTGCATAACGTGAAATGACAGCGCTGGCGAGTGTTGTTTTAAAGCTTGGATCAAGATTGGTATAGGATGCACCAAAGCGCATTTGATTGAGTATGCCCTGCATTGGCTTCAGACTATAGTCTGCGCTAAGCGTAAAACCTTTTGTATTTACACGACTGAAGTTCTGTGGCTGCCATGGATCAGTTTGTACTGATTTTACCCAATCAATGAAACTGTCAATACGCCGTACAAAATAACTTACATTCAAGGCGAATTGTTTATCGTTATACTTTAAACCACCTTCTGCGTATTTTGATTTTTCAGGTTTAAGTAAATCATTGCCGATATTGGTTGGTCCTTTATAATACAAATCGGTGTAAGTTGGTAAGCGTTGTCCGGTTCCCAGATTGGCAAATAACCGCCAATTGCCATAAATATTATAGCCTACATCAATTCCAGGGAAAGCCTGCCAGCCATAGTCGCTGTTGTAGTTCGTATACGCACCAAGGTTAACCATCAGACCTTCCACTTTATCAAATTTATACTCAGCAAATATACCGGCATTGGTTCGGTCCCTTTTACCCAGATTGGTACTATTGATGTGTTCCGTTCTGCCTTCTAAGCCAAGTCCGAATGTTCCAATCCCGGTTTGGAACGTATTGTTCAATTCTACATCAAAAACATTGGTTTTATGCAGGTTATGAAATTTATCAGGAGTTTGTTTGATGTATAAGTAGTCATCCACGTTATTCCTGTAACTGATGCGGGGTGACATTGTCCAGTTTTCAGTAATTTTTGTGGTGTAGGTGATCGCTGCCAAAGTGGTCTTTACAGTTTCCTCTGCCTCTTTATCTCCCGGAGCCGCATAAAAAGCATTGGCACCAAAATTATTGTGTGTATAACCGGCAATCACATCCAGGCCGTCGGCTTTACCTACTTTTATTTTTCCCTGATAAAAGAACTTCTGGTTGTTGAACGCGGTATTGTAACGATAACCATTTCCAGCCTCCTGCGATGCAGAGAGCAAATGGCTGGCTCCTTCGGAAACCAGACTTGCGCTGGCCTGTACACCATAATTGGCATAAGTACTTCCAGAAACTTCATCTTTTTTGAAAGAACTACCGGAAAACAAATTGGCAGAAACGTCGGTTTTTTGCGGGGTTCGTGTCACGATATTAATTGCGCCAGTCAGTGCATTGATTCCGTATATACGTGATGCTGAACCTCTTAAGACTTCGATATGGTCGATATCATTCTTATTAATCGGCAGGTTCATCATGTTGTGGCCTGTTTGTGGGTCTGAAACTTTAATCCCGTTCACCAATACCAGGGTTTGATCAAATGTACCTCCATCTAAACTGATATCGGCCTGTACACCACCTGGCCCACGCTGACGGACATCTACGCCTGAAACATAACTGAGCAATTCGGAAATTGATCGCGCCGGCAAACTTTTAATTTTCTCACTGTCAATAATCCAAATGTTGCGGTTCTGTTTTGAAAACGGCAATTGCAACCTATTCTCTTTCACCATCACCTCAGTCAGGTGATTGGTCAGGGTATCTTTTCCTGATGCAGTCTGATCCTGCGCATAAGTAGACAAAGCACTGAGGAGCAGCGTAGCGGGAAAAATGATTTTCTTAAAGGACATCTTAATTTTAATTTCGGCGCCAAATATAATACGTTTGAGACTATCATCGTTATTTTAATTTAGGGCAAAAGCCGAAATGTCTATAACACTGCTTTAGCGTTATGTGTACAGTGTGGTATCCCGGATACCAAATTGCATCTGCATTCCTGGAAATCTAACAAAAACCTTTATTTGGAGATCAACACTTTTATCTCTAAGTTTATAATTCATTGATTAGCAATTCATAATCAATAGAACCACATCCAAATAAACATTAAACCAAATGAAACCTTCAAAACTTTGTTTTGCCCTAATCAATTTGCTTTTGCTCGGCATTGTTAGTCGCGCTTCCGAACCGCCACAAACGAATAAACCTTTTCCACAGCATGCTATTTACACCAAAAATACCATTAAGCCCAATCACAAAACACAGCAGCAACTGGATGCTGATGTAGCCATGGTATATGAACGCTGGAAAAAAAACTACCTAACGGAAGACATTGGCACGAAAGGCCTTTATTATATTAAATATCAAAAAGAAGCTGGAAAACCGGTAACCGTTTCAGAAGCACATGGCTATGGTATGGTGACGATGGTCTATATGGCCGGCGCGGACAAAGATGCCAAAACCTATTTTGACGGGATGTACCACTTTTTTAAAGCACATCCCAGCAATGGCAATCCAAAACTCATGAACTGGCAGCAAAGCATTAAAAATGGAAAGGTGGTTTCTGTTGGTGGCAGTTGTGCCACAGACGGGGATATGGATATTGCCTATGCCCTGCTGCTCGCAGATCAGCAATGGGGAAGTAAGGGCGAGATCAATTACAAAGCGGAAGCTTTAACAATCATCAATGCTTTAAAAGCTTCTATCCTGCATTCCAGGTTTAGAACGTTAAAGATGGGCGACTGGGCATCACAGGAAGGTTCCAGGATAAATGATGGGACGCGACCGTCCGACTTTATGCTTCAGCACATGAAAGCCTATAAAAATGCAAGTCAGGATGCGGTATGGGATACCGTTGAAACGAATACTTATAAAATTGTAAATTACATTTTCAACACTTATAGTCCCAACACCGGCTTAATGCCTGATTTTGCGGAATACAAAAATGGAAATTTTGTACCGGCAAACGGGCAGTTGCTTGAAGATCCCAATGATGGTTCTTACTCCTACAATTCGGCAAGGACGCCCTGGAGAATTGCAACTGACTACCTGACGACAGGTGATAATCGTGCGCAAAAGCAATTAACAACGCTGAACAGCTGGATTAAAAAAAACAGTTCAGAAAATCCATCACAGATTTATTCCGGTTATCGCCTGGACGGTACCGTCTTAAATAACAGGACCTACCAGGACCTGACTTACCAGGCGCCTTTCCTGGTCAGTGCCATGATCGATAATGGTAACCAGCAATGGGTAAACAAATTATGGGACAATGCCGTAAACAACCACAACAGTTATTTTGGAGATTCCATTACCATGCTTTGCCTCATTACAGCCTCTGGAAACTGGTGGATTCCTTAATCATCCTAAGATTGTCATATTGAGTAACATTATTTATTCTTTATCATCCAACCAGTACTTTTATCAAATTAACAAACCGGATGAAGAGAAAAATCAATATACTGCCCATTGCAATTATGCTTATACTTTTTGCAGTGTTAAACTTATATGTACTGTCGGGCATTCATACTTTAAGCGTCAACCCGCTCATAACCCCTTTATTTTGGGGCTTCGTAGCCCTCGCCACTGGCCTGATGATTTATTCATTGCAAAGGATGCGGGACAATGGCATGGATATCCTGTTCAAAATCACTACACATATTTTCCTGGTGCTTTTTGTGGCTGAACTGGTTTTTATTGTCATTTTAATCCCGGGAGATGCCTACAGGCTGATCGCCGGAAAACCCCGCAGTTTGTATTGGGTTTCATTTGCCATGGTCCTTTTTATCACCACCATTTCCCTATTTGTTTACGGGATTGTAAAAGGAAAATATGCTTACCGTGTAATTAAACATACGCTTTATTTTGATGATTTACCAGATGCGTTTGAGGGCTTTACCATCACGCAAATCTCTGATGTACATGCTGGAAGTTTCCAAAACCCGAAGGCCGTACAAAAAGGGATTGACCTGATCAAAGCGCAAAACTCAGATTTATTTGTTTTCACGGGAGACCTGGTCAACAATAAAGCTGAGGAAATTAAGCCATGGATCAGTTACTTCTCACAAATTAAAGCACCTTACGGGCAGTTCTCGGTCTTAGGCAACCACGATTATGGCGACTATGTGAAATGGGAAAGCGAAGGTGTTAAGGCCGCCAATTTATTGCAACTGAAAGAATACCATGCAGAACTGGGATTTAAACTACTCCTGGATGAGCATGTGGAACTTTACAAGCGTGGTGAGCGGATTATCCTGGCGGGAGTTGAAAACTGGGGACTGGGATTTGGAGAACGTGGCGATTTAAAAAGGGCGCTCCAGGGTGTAAATCCTGCAGACTTTAAAATATTGCTTTCTCACGATCCTACACACTGGGATTCGGAAGTGAAACAGCTCAACAACAAAATACACCTGACTTTATCCGGGCATACCCACGGTATGCAGTTTGGCATTGAGGCTTTTGGAATCAAATGGAGTCCCGTGAAATACAGGTATGCCCACTGGGCGGGCATTGCGAGTGAAAACGGCCGTTTTTTAAATATCAACAGGGGTTTTGGCTTTCTTGGATTTTCGGGACGCGTTGGGATCTGGCCCGAAATTACAGTGATTGAGCTGAAAAAAAAGCAAGTATAAAATATTAGTTTAGTCAAATGAAGGTTGTTTTCCAACAAAATAAGGGTGGATTTGTTTTAAATGTATATTTTTGCGCCGTATGCTAAAATCGAAGCTACAAACCCTTGATGGAAGAAAACAAATTAAGAGAAACAACGCTAAAAGGATCAGCTGCTACTGATGATTTAAAAAGAGTTTTTCAGGATAGAAAGAGAACCAATATTTTAAATTCAGTTGAACAAAAGACCATTTCCTTTTTAGTATCAAGGGTGCCTAACTTTATCAGCTCAGATATGCTTACCTTTACCGGAACCATGGGCTCAGTGATTGTGCTTCTTGGCTTTATCCTTGCCACCTATGTAGACCGTAATTATTTGTTACTTGGTGTACTTGGTTTGGGGATCAACTGGTTTGGGGATTCACTGGATGGAAGGATTGCTTATTACCGCAACATACCACGTAAATGGTACGGCTTCTCTCTGGATATCATTATGGACTGGGTAAGTACAGTTTTGATCGGTTTAGGTTATTTGGTTTATGCCAAAGGCCCTTATGAGCTGATCGCTTTCGTTTTTGTCGTTTTATACGGTTGGGCAATGATCATTTCGCAATTGCGCTACAAAATCACCGACATTTATAGCATTGATTCGGGCATTGTCGGGCCTACAGAAATCAGGATCATACTGGCTATGATCTTTATCATTGAGGTAATCTTCGGACATCTGTTTGAATACTTTGCCGGAGCCATCTGTATCACTTTATTTATCATCAATATTCTGGATACCCGTAAGCTATTGAAACTAGGCGATATCCGAGACAATATGGAAAGAGAAGCGAAACAAAAAGCGGCTTAATGAATAAAAAACATCCGGTATTGGTTTTTTTGAAGGCGCAACTCTCAGCGTTTACAGGCGGGATCCTCGATTACCTGGTGATGATCTTTTGCACGGAAATACTCCACATTCACTTTACCATCTCGATCGCTATCGGTGGCATCATCGGTGCGGTACTTAATTTTTCGGTAAACCGTTACTGGACCTTTGACGATAACAATGCGAGCAAATCGCCTGTAGGCATGCAATTGGTGAAATTCATCTTCGTCGTGGCCGGCAGTATCGCCCTGAAATCGTCTGGCACGTACTTGTTGACCAACTGGCTTAAGCTTGATTACAAAATCACCAGGATTATTGTTGACATTATTGTTTCCCTTAGTTTCAACTATGTCCTGCAAAAGTATTGGGTATTCAGAAAACCTAAGCTCAGCTGAGCAGGCCAGAGAGTTAATTCCCAATTCTACTTTTTTCTTCCTCATTACTTTGTTCTATTTTCTTATTTTTAAATTTCTTACCACTGCTAAAATTATAGCTCAATGAGAGCCCGAACGTCCGTGTTGGCCGCTTTTGATAGAAATCGATCCTGGTATTTTTATAATCCGTTACATCCTGCTCTTTGGCCGTATTAAAGATATCTGTTATTGAAAAGCGGAGCCTAAGCTGATTGTCCAGTATCTTTTTACTTATACCCAGATCGGTGTAAAAAACATAACCCATTTTAGAATTGGCACTGACATAAGGAGAACTGTACATGCTCAATACATCAAAATCGAATAATTTTTTTAGGCTAATTGTTTGCATTGATTTTAAAAAGAAACTAAACTGATTGATCTTAAAATCGTCAATGTCTGTCTGCAGATTATAAAACACAAGGGAGTTACTACTGTTCCACCAGCTAAAAAAACGAATCGGTGCATCAATATTTACGCCGTAGTCTGTGCTGTTGTTGAAGTTTTTGGGTTGATATTCAATCACATTATTTGCGATCGGGTTCACGAGTTGCGCAATGACGTTTTCCACACGTCTGTAATACACATCAACTGACCAACCCTCCCAAAAGTTATAGCCTAACTCTACTTTATGCGCATATTCCGGCAATAAATCGGGGTTTCCAGTCTGGACCAGATAATCATCAAAATGCAGCCGGTAAGGGTTAAGATCACTGAATTGCGGACGTTTCAATCTTCGCGAGTAGCTAAAATAAAGCGCTGTACGTTTGGCTTTATCCAGGTTTTGCAAAATATATACAGATGGGAACAGCCCAAAATACTTCCTGGAGAAGCGCTGATCAGCGGTGATGGAATTTCCCTTCATGTAAGTCTCTTCTCCCCTTAAACCCAGCTTCACAGTTGTATTTTGTATGGTATGTTCCAAAGCTGCATACCCCATCACTAGCCTTTCATTATAAACGAAGCGGTTACTTGTTCCAGAATTTGTAATCCAGTTGCCATCGACCAGATCTTCGCTGAGAAAAGTATTGTCCCTTTTGGTCGAAGCATATTTTACACCAGTTTTAAATTCGGTTCTAGTTCCAATTTTTTTGGTATAATCTGCTTGTAAACTATAGATATCCGTTACATTGGGTGTATTGTTGCGGTACCGTGAGTCGCGGTCAGGCGCATTATATACAGAGGTAAAATCATTCAGCTCTGTTTTACTGCTGTGTACATAATCGCCGATAACCTTGATCACAGAACCCAGGCTATCCAGCCGGAGTAAATAATTTAATGTTGCTCCGTTCATTAAAGGTTTCCTGGTCCAGTCAGAGTTTGCATTTCCCATCACCAGATCCTGACCTGGTCTATACACAACGACCCTAGTTCTAAAATACTGAATTAAATCATTTCCTGTATGTATGCCCTGTAAACCAATTACCTGGTTTTCGGACAGGTCGTAAGCCATACCTATGCGGTAAGATAACCGGTCGTTGTCATTGTAACGATCGGTTTTCCCACTGTAAGTACTCTGATCAGGATAAGCATTGAACGTAGTGGCATAGTATTCACTTTTATCCTGCGAATATGCACCATTGCCGAATACGTACAGGTTTTTAACCTTGTAATCAACAGAAAGGCCACCGCCCATATAAGGTTTATGTTCCTGCTGTTTGTAAGTGGCAGAAGCTGTCCCTGTCAAACCATCCTGCCTGGATTTTTTCAAAACAATGTGGATAATCCCACCTGTTCCTGAAGCTTCAAATTCTGAGGGCGGACTGGATATGACTTCTATCTTTTTAATATCCTGTGATTTTAAAGAACGCAGGTAATCGGCCAGATCACTTTCAGACATGCGCTGCACCACATCATTGATCATGACCATAACCGATTGATTTCCCTTGATTTTAATCCCACCTTCACTGTCTACCCAAATTCCCGGCGCTTTTTGCAAGACCTCGAGTGCACTATTACCTTCGGCCAAAGGGCTGCCTTCTACGTTGACGATATAACGATCGGACCGCCGCTCGATGAATTGTTTTCGGGCACTGATGGTAACGGTATTCAAGGTACTCCGGTCTTCTTCCAGAACCAAATGTTTTAAGCCCATGGTATCCGGATAAAGAAAACCAATTGACGCTTGTTTATAACCCACAGAGGAAAGCTTCAATTGATAGGCTTGCTTATTCACAAATGGAAAATTAAGCTGGAACTTTCCCTGATCCGTGCTGGTTGTACCTGTAATGAAACGCCCGCCCTGCAGCAGGGCCACAGAAGCAAAGGGGATTGCATGTTCATGCTGATCAACAACACCACCAGATACAGACTTCGGATTAGCTATAGCCAACTGTTCGGGCGCGCTCAGCTGAACACTGCCAATTACAATCAAGTCATTGGTTTTAAATACATAATACAATCTTTTATCCTTTAAAATGGCTTTCAATATTTCCGATACAGGTTCCTGAACAGCCTGAATTGAAACCCTGATGCTATCAGTTACCACTTCATCACTATAAATGATGTTATAGGCACTTTTATTTTGAATCTCATCCAGAACATTTTTAAGCGGTTGATTATTTACAGATACCGAAATTTTTCTATTTTGTGCGTGAAGTGTAGCGGTAGCAAGAAAGATGGACAGAAAGAACAGATAGTTTTTTAATTTCATATCTTCTATTGTATAATGACCAATTGACCAGTAATCTTATACTTAAAGGGGAAAGAAATTTTCAAAGCTTCTAAAGCTTCATTTAAACCTTCAGCGGTAAACATTCCGCTAAACCTTTTCTCCTTCAATTCGTCATTCAGAATGGTAATTTTAACCTTGTACTTTTTTTCCAGCTGCAGCGCTAAGTCTTTAAGCTTTTCCTTTTTAAAAATGAGGGAATCTTGTGTCCACTTGGTGGTTTGACGCTGGAACTCAGCAGGGAGGCTAACAATATGAAAGGATTGGCCCTGGATGGTATTTCTCCTGTCAAAGCTGAGTTTTTGATTGGGCCGGAGTAAAACTTTTCGATCCTGATCTTTGGTGCTGCTCACTTCGATCAGCCCCCTGATCAATGACACTTCAATTTCAGCGGATTTTTGATAAGAATTCACGTTAAATGCCGTTCCCTTAACTTCAATATTGATTTCTCCGGTATGAATATAAAGGGGAACGGAGCTATTTTTAACCACGTCGAAGAATGCTTCACCTTCTAAAAAGACCAGCCGCTTTGTCTTACCGAAACCCGGATTGTATTTCAATACAGAGCCACGGTTTAACCACACATTCGTACCATCATCCAGTGTTTTAAATAATTTTCCCCCGCTGGTGCGGATTGTGATCAGGCCGGTATTCTGCTCTTCTTTAAAAACAGAATAGGTGGCGAAAGCTACGCCTGCAATAATCAGTAAAGCCGCTGCAGCCTTAAATATTACAGAAGAAAAGAACTTCTTTTTTTCTGGTGCCTGATCCTTATATTTAAAAACGAAGGTATCAGACCCTGAAGCCTGGTAAATTGCCTCCCAAACCTTGTTCAACTGGGCAAGAGGTGGCTCTTTTGTCGCATCTGCGCTTTCAAAATAAAGCGTCATTTGATCGGAAATGTTTTGGTATGCTTCGTGTTGCTGAATTGCCTGTTGCAATTGCGCAGCTTCATCAATCCCAATTTCTCCGGATAACTTTTTAGATAACAACAACAGGAAATTCTGCTTATCCATAATCTTTAATCTGTTATACACGAAGGACACGTTTAGCCAGTGAACTACTTACTTCACTAAAAAAAAATAAAAAGAGGCAATTTAGAAAACACCTGTTTTCTGGAAAATTGTTTCTGAGGATGGTAACCCAGATATGGGGCCAGCTGGTCAGCAAGAGTTTTGACCGCTTTATACATCTGACTTTCCACAGTGCGGGTGGAAAGGTCTAGGATCTGGGCAACTTCTCTACATCTGAGACCATCTTCTTTGATCAGTTTAAATATGATGCGGCGCTGTTCCGGCAGTGCTGCTACAGCCCGGTTGAGCATATCGTACAATTCCTTTCTTTCCATCACCAAATCACCTCCGTCAGGAATACTTTCCATGGCACAACGCTCTGCCTCGTCAGTCAATACCTGATGTTTTTTCAAGCTGCGCAGATGATTCAATGCTGCATTCTTGACAGCAACATAGAGGTAGACTTCAGGATTTGAGACTTGAAGCAGACGATCCCGTTTCAACCACAACTTCACAAACAGTTCCGAAGTAATTTCCTCAGCGAAAGCTTCCTGTTTAACATATTGTATCGCAAAAACTAACAAACGATCGTAATAAAGCAAAAACAATTCATTAAAGGCGATTTGGTCTCCCTGATGAATCTCCTGAAAAATCACAGTTAGTGGTCTCTGGGTTTTTGGCATATATACTTTGGCTGATGTTATTTACAAGGACACCAAAGTTTGAAGATATACTTATTCAGAGACAATCATATCAATGATTTATTTTTTTAGCTGTTCATTTAGCCTGACAAAAATTGCAGCGGCTGCTTCAAACCGACAGATGATTATTTTCTACTTATCTATAAGTATCGTAGCCAAGTAGGCTACAAATTTACAATTTCAGGGCCTGTTTCTTATAAGATTCGATTTTCTACCATAAATTCACGTTCAGCACTGGTTAAATGGTCGCTATCAATGGCTGGCGCAGCTGTTATTCTGGCGATACTCAGTTCATCCATTACATCAACAAGATTTTTATACTTCGCTCCTGCTGTTGGTTTCACAATGATAAACAGCGTTTTTTTCGCATCGCCATTGTTCTTTTTCGCCACCATATTTTTGTTGGTGATGATCGATTTCCGGATCTGACTTATACCTTCAATACTAGGTCTGCTTTTACCTGGTTCTCCCATATACCAAGCCAATTTATTGTGCTTACCTAATAAAATAGTCATGGTTCGTGAGGCAGGAACAGGCTCCTGCGTATCGTTAACATCTTTATCGGGCAAGGCAATGTCCATAGCAATGGGTTTAGATAAGGAAGTTGTTAACATAAAAAATGTAATGAGCAGGAAAGCCAGGTCAACCATTGCAGTCAAATCTACTTTTGGTGCAGCTTTTCGGGAAGTTGTCAATTCAGCCATGATCTTTGAGTTTTATTTTAAATGATGATGCAGTTTCTTTTACAATTCCATAGTGCAATCAAAAATTTAATCCCTTATTTTTACTTGATAAATCCCAGATCAATATGAGTTCTTACTCCATTCCAGCGCATGATTTGAATACATTCCGAGAGGAACTAAAAGCTTACTTTGTGTTCAACGAAACCGAATGGGAAGCTTTTAAGCCACATTTGGAAATGGTCAACCTAAAAAAGAAAGCACATTTTGCCATCAACGGCAAAATATGTGACGCCATTGGTTTTATTGTCCGCGGAGCTGTGCGTTACTATCATCTGAAAGATGGTATGGAAATTACCAGTTATTTTAGTTTTGAAAATGAATTTGTAAGTTCCTATAAGAGCTTTTTAAAACAAGAACCCAGCAATTCTTATATCCAGGCGCTGGAAGATACAGCACTCATTACCATCACTTATCAAAACATGCAATTGCTGCTCAAGCACGATTTACTGGGTCATAAAACAGAACGTTTCGGCAGGTTGGTTGCCGAACATTACATTTGCTGCTATGAAGACCGGGTTCAATCCTTCATTATCCAATCTCCGGAAGAGCGGTATATTCATATGATGAAAACCGAACGTGAAATTTTGCAACGTGTTCCGCAGCACTATATCGCTACCTTTCTTGGCATTACCCCTGTCTCCCTGTCAAGAATCAGGAAAAGAACGGTATTGAATGCTTAAAAACACCGAGGTCATCGACTCATTTTCTTTCTTATCTTTTGTTAACGTTTTACAGATCAACTGCTGAATACCTTTGACATACAATTTAAATCAATAAGATGTACAGCATATTAGGAGCCGGCGGGCCAACAGCAAACGCCTTGACCCAGGAGTTAATTAAACACAATCACGAGATCAGACTGCTGAGTCGCAGACCTTCGAAAATAAAAGATCCAAAGGTAAGCTGGAGACAAGCTGATCTGCTCAACTACCAACAGGTATTGGAAGGAGTCGCGGGATCTGAAGTAATTTATATGTGTGCAGGTTTAATTTATGATAAAAACGTATGGCAAAGTCAATGGCCGGTTATCATGCAAAACCTGATCAATGTGGCCAAAGAAACTCAGGCACGACTGATCTTTTTCGACAACGTATACATGTATGGATTGGTTAATGGACAGATGACCGAAAGCACTCCTTATCATCCAATTAGTGTTAAAGGTGAGGTACGGGCCAAAATAGCCACTCAACTTATGGATGAAGTTAAGGCAGGAAATATTCAGGCGACCATAGCCAGGGCAGCAGATTTTTATGGGACAGATTCCATGAACAGTTTCCTGGACATGATGGTATTGGACAAATTCGCTAAAAAACAAAGTGCACAGTGGATCGGAGATCCCAAAGTATTGCACAATTTCACCTATATACCTGATACGGGCAAAGCCATGTACCTGCTTGGGCAACATCCTGAAGCTGGAAACCAGATCTGGCACCTCCCTACTGCTGCGCCTTTAACTGGAAAAGAATTTATCACACTCGCCGCCGAAATTTACGGGGTAAAACCAAATTTCACCAGCATTAACAAATTCATGCTGCAACTGGTAGGCCTGTTTAAAAAAGTAGTAGCGGGTACTGTTGAAATGTATTACCAGTACGATCACGATTATCAATTCAACTCTTCCAAATTTGAACAGGCATTTGGGATCAAGCCAACTTCATACTTTGACGGGATTAAGGAAATGTCAGAAACATTGTACCGGATAAAGTAAATTGTTCTCTACAACCATTTACTGAGGTAGCCATTGAAAGCCTCCTTATATTGTTCGCCAATACTGATATTTAAATCACCAATAGCAACCGCGTTTTTTGTGACCGAGCTGATCCGATCCAAAGCCACGATATACGATCGGTGTATCCGCATAAAGGCTTTTGGTGAGAGCTTCTGTTCCAAGGCCTTCAGGCTGGTTAAGGTAAGAATTGGCCTTTCGGTATGCTCCAGGTAAACCTTAACGTAGTCTTTCAGCCCCTCAATGTATAAGATATCTTTAATGGCTACCCGAACCAGTTGATATTCGACTTTGAGGAAAAGGTATTCTTCTTGTTCTGCCGAGGGGCTGCGTTGTTCTGGTTGCAACAGCTCAGCATAAGACCTGGCTTTATGGGCTGCTTTTAAAAACTCCTCATAATCAAAAGGTTTAAGGAGGTAATCCAGGGCATCCACTTTAAAACCTTCCAATGCGTAATTGTTAAAGGCTGTAGTAAAAATTACCCGCGGACCTGCACTACCTGGCTGGCGATCCAGTAAACGGGCCATTTGAATGCCTGTTAAATCGGGCATTTGTATATCCAGAAAAACCAGGTCAATCTGCGCTTCATGAATCATTTCCAGTGCTTTTACTCCACTTGAAAATCTTCCTACCAGGTTTAAAAAAGGTGTTTGTTCGATGAAACTACAAACCAGTCCCAGCGCCAGTGGCTCATCATCTACCGCTATACAATTCAATATCATCAAGTGTCAGACTTAGGTTAACAATAAATTCATTGGTATCTTCTTTTTTATACGCCTCCAGCTTGTATTTACCAGGGTATAACAAATCTAAACGACGTTTGGTGTTACTCAGCCCAATTCCCCCGTAAGTATCTGCCACTACGGAATTTTCGTTAAAGATCGAATTTTTTACAGCTAGCTTTAGCCGGTTGTCATCAAAACTAAGTTCGATGCCAATCGTAGCAGGCGATGTGGTACTTACACCGTGTTTAAATGCATTTTCTATATAGGGCAAAAACAACATGGGCGCAATTTGAATTTCCTGGTTGATCAGTGGGCCTTCAAAAATAACTTTAGTGGTATCGTTTAAACGCAGTTTCATGAGCTCAATGTAATCTGCAATAAACGAAACCTCTTTACTTAAAGGCGTAATCCCGGTTTGCGTATCATATAGCAAATAGCGCATCATTCTTGACAATTTATGCAGCGCTTTGCGCGAAGTCTCAATATCGACATGCGTCAGGGCATAGATGTTATTGAGGGTATTGAAGAAAAAATGCGGGTTGATCTGTGCTTTTAAAAAAGACAGTTCAGATCCGATCTTTTCCTTTTCCAGAGATTCCCGCAGTTGTTTATCTGCTTGCCATTTTTGGATCAGGGTTAAACTGGTACTGATTCCAGCGATCAGCAAAATCATCATCAACAGAAACATGTCGAGCTTATTTCCACGTTTTGGCGGACGCGCAACCCCCAGTTCATTGAATGCTTTCTCCATCAATTCGGGCAAATTCAGCAGATTATCTGCTATTTTGATCAAAGGCCCGGCCAATACTGCCATGCCTATGATAATTGCCAAAAACCAAAGTGTATTGTTTTTAAGCAATAGCCCTGGAACCAGCACATAACTGTTGAAATAAAACACTGCGATGAGCAGCAGCAATACAAGTCCCTGCTTAATCCAGAATTGAAAAGGCAATGTTATGCTCCAGGATAAAGGCTGATAAAACAACAACACAAATGCAAAAAGCATCCAGAGCAGAAAGTGCAGTGATACAGTAATATAGGCACGATTTTTAGGTATATTCATTAAGTGAATTTTAGGCATGAATAGATAGGTACAAGGTAGTCAACCCAGGGAGATATGTCCAAATCTTTCCATCGATTGAAACATGCGCTTCGTCGGTGTATTCTCATAACCGGTCTATTGTGTTTTTATTAACGCATGAATAAACGTTGTTTTGATCAGTTAACGAAGAAATAAATGAAGGATATGCCACAATTCAAGATCAAAAGCTTGCTTTTTCTACTGCTGCTGTTTCCTTATCTGCAAAGCTATAGTCAGGATCCGGCATTGAAGCCAATTCCTGAAGTTTGGGATTTGGCCAGTTGCCTGGAGTATGCAAAAAGCAACAACCTGCAGTTAAGGGGACTACGCCTAAGCAAGAAAAGCGCGGAACAGGATGCCTTGCTGGCAAAATCGGCTGTCTTGCCCAATTTATATGCCTCCGCGTCCCAATCGTTCAACCATTATAACCTGAACCCCAATTCGTCCAGCCCGGCTGTAGGTGTTACGGGTTCTTATGGTATAACCTCATCCTGGACCTTATATAAAGGTGGTTACTTAAAACAAGACATCAAGCAAAAAGACCTGTCTGTTCAATCGGCAAACTTTTCTATTCTGGAAAGTGAGAACGACATTACCCTACAGATTACACAGGCTTATCTGAGTATTTTACTGGATAAAGAAAGTATTGTATACAATCAGGATTTGGTTAAGACTTCAGAAGCACAGCTGAAACAAACTCAGGACCAGTTCCGTGTCGGATCTGTAGCCAAAAAGGATGTGGCCCAGTTTCAAGCACAGCTGGCCACTGACCAATACAACCTGATTGCTTCTCAAAATGCAGAACGACAGGACAAAGTTACCCTGAAACAATTGCTTCAGCTTCCCGACAGCAAAAGTTTTGATGTCGTTAAACCAGATACTGTGATTGGCGACAAAAAACTGGAACCACTGGACAGTGTTCAAAAATATGCTTTGCTGAACAGACCGGAAGTAAAAAATGCGGTGCTTGGGCTTCAGATTGCAGATTTAAACCTGGATAAAGCCAAATCCGGATACCTGCCCACCCTAAGTATGAATGCAAACGTTGGAACCAGTTATGCCAACGGAACAGTTTACAATGCCTTCAGGCAGTTTGACAATAACTTTTCCCAGCAGGCGGGCATCACCCTATCTATTCCGATTTTTACACAGCGACAAAATAAAACCAATGTTGCCAAGGCTAAAATAGACCGGATGCAGGCCGATCTGACTCTGGAAAACACCAAAACAACGCTGGCATTAACCACAGAAAAGGCCATGATCACCGCGCAAAATGCAATAGATCAATTGCAATCGGCCGTTGAACAACTGAAATACAATCAGGAGGTTTATCGGATTGCGAACCAGGAATTGAAAATTGGTGCGGCCAACCTGGTTGCATTTTATCAGCAGCGAAACTTATATGTGCAGGCACTGCAAGCTTACATACAAGCGAAATATAATGCAGCATTGGCCAGCAGAATCTATGAATTTTATATTGGAGTACCCATTAAACTATAAATTATGAAACCGAAAAAAATCATCATCATTATCTCTATTGCCATCGTACTCGGTTTGGTGTGGTACTTCTTCATCAGGAGCAAAGAACAACCAGCTGTGCTTACGACTGAAAAGCCCAGCATTGGTTCAATTTCAACCAGTGTGACAGCCACAGGCACAGTACAACCAGTAGATACGGTAAGTGTGGGTACACAGGTATCAGGAACCATATCTGCCTTATATGCCGATTTCAATTCGGTAGTTAAAAAAGGGGAACTTTTGGCAGAACTGGATAAGACTTTGATCCAATCCACTGTTGATCAATCCAAAGCAAGTCTGGTTCAGGCACAAAGCAATGCCGCCTATCAGCAAACCAATTTCAACAGACAAAAACAATTGTTCGAAACCGGGTCAATCAGCAGGGCAGATTATGATCAGGCCCTGAATACCTACCAAACGGCCCAGGCGACAGTGAACAATGTGAAAGCACAGTTACGGGCGGCGGAGAAGAACTTGTCATTTACACAGATCTATTCTCCTATTGATGGTGTCGTATTGGGTAGAAGTGTCAACATCGGGCAAACCGTGGCTGCGAGTTTCAATACACCAACCATTTTTACCATCGCCAAAGACATTACCAAAATGCAGGTGCAGGCTAAAGTAGATGAGGCTGATATCGGTAATGTAAAAAAAGGACAACGTGCCACTTTCACAGTGGATGCATTTATTGACGATACTTTCAACGGAACAGTTAAAGACATCCGTCTTCAGCCATCCATATCGTCCAATGTGGTTACCTATATTACTTTAATTGATGCACCAAATGACGATAAAAAATTAATGCCGGGCATGACTGCGAATATTGTGGTTTACACCAAAGAGATTCATGATGCATTATTGATTCCGGCCCAGGCTTTAAAGTTCAGGCCCGATTCCAGTCTGAGTAAGCAATATGAAATTGCCCGAAATCCGGCCATAAAAAAAGAAGGTCGTGGTGATGCTGGCAAAAAAAGCAATACGACCAAACCTAAACATGGTGAGGTGACTGAAGTGCCGTCAAGTTATGTTTGGGTTTTGCAAGGTTCTAAATTGATTCAAAAACAGATTAAAGTCGGGCTGGACGACAATACACATGTGCAGGTATTATCCGGACTAAGTGATCAGGACGTTGTTGTTACCGGATCAGAAACTAAAAAGGCGGCTGCACAAGCGGCAGCGTCCAGTCCATTTATGCCAAAAAGACCAGGGGGAGGCAGACGATGACCGCAAATAAAATTTTGGAGATCCACGATGTAAAAAGGGAGTTTGTGATGGGCGATCAGATTGTCCGCGCATTGAAAGGAATCTCTTTTGATGTCAATGCCGGTGAGTTTTTAACGATCATGGGTAGTAGCGGTTCTGGAAAAACGACCCTGTTAAATATGCTTGGTTGCCTGGACAAGCCAACAGACGGGATCTATATGTTGGATAATGTCAATGTGAAAGAATTATCCCGGGATGAGCTGGCCCGGCTTAGGAATACCAAAATTGGCTTTGTTTTCCAGGCCTACAATCTGCTACCCAGAACCACGGCACTGGAAAACGTAGAACTTCCTTTGATGTATAATCCGACAATTGGCACACAAGAACGTAAAGACAGGGCTATTGCAGCATTAGAAGCTGTTAAACTGGGTGACCGATTTGACCACACTCCAAATCAGTTATCCGGGGGGCAGCAACAGCGTGTTGCTATTGCCAGGGCTTTGGTTAATGAACCTGTTATGATTCTGGCCGACGAAGCTACAGGAAACCTGGACACCAGAACCTCTTATGAAATCATGTCGCTCATGCAAGATCTGAATGCGAATGGCAAAACCATTGTATTTGTAACCCATGAACCTGATATAGCCGCTTTTAGCAGCAGGACAGTGATGTTAAAAGATGGCAGAATTGTAAAGGATACGCAAAATACCAATCGCAGATCTGCAAGCGAGGCCCTGGCCGGACTTCCGGTGTCTGATGATTATTAACAGGATTGAAAAACGAAATTAGTTATGAAGATTATAAATCTGATCAGACTGGCCATAAAAGCTTTGCAACGCAATAAACTTCGGGCCCTGCTTACGATGCTTGGCATTATCATCGGCGTAGCTTCTGTAATTACCATGATGTCTATTGGTGAAGGTTCTAAGCAAAGCATCAATGCTTCACTGGCCAGTATGGGTTCAAACATGATTACCATTATGCCTTCTAGTAATGAGCCAGGAGGCGCCAGAATGATGGGCAGCAGTTTAAAAACCCTCACCAGCAAAGATATTGATGCTTTAAAAGAAGGCGCTAAAAATATTGCCGAAATCTCGCCCCTGGTCAACTCAAGCGGCCAATCTATCAGTGGGGCAAACAACTGGCCAACTTCGATCCAGGGGGTAGCTCCAGGATATCTCGACATCCGTAAAGTGGTGGTTCAGGATGGGATTATATTTTCGGAACAAGATGTCAGGTCTTCTGCGAAGGTTTGTTTATTGGGCAAAACCGTGGTAGACAATTTGTTTCCCAATGGGGATAGTCCGATAGGTAAAATCATCCGCTTTGGAAAAATTCCTTTCCAGGTTATTGGAACATTGGTTCCTAAAGGTACCAGTAATTTTGGACAGGATCAGGATGATATAATTATTGCACCTTATACCACCGTACAAAAAAGGATTACTTCTTCCATTTATTTCAATCAGATTTATGCTTCTGCCATAAGTGAAGATGCCTCAGATGCTGCGGTTACAGAAATCAATTCGATTTTAAGGGCTTCACACCGATTGAGAGATGGACAGGATAATGACTTCCAAGTCAGGACACAAGCAGAGTTGATGACCATGATGAACTCAACAAGTAGTATGATGACGGCATTACTAACTGCAGTAGCCAGTATTTCATTAGTTATTGGTGGAATTGGAATCATGAACATTATGTATGTGTCCGTGACGGAACGTACCCGTGAAATCGGCTTAAGGATGTCTATCGGCGCGCGGGGAATTGACATCCTGCTGCAGTTTCTGATCGAGGCGATTATGATCAGCATCACTGGCGGAATTATTGGGGTATTGCTGGGGATTTCTGCAGCCATCATCGTTCCATCTATGTTGAACTGGCCAACCGTAATCTCAGAATCTTCAATTGTAATTTCATTTTTTGTCTGCGCAGTTACCGGAATATTCTTTGGCTATTACCCTGCTTTGAAAGCTTCCAAATTGGATCCGATAGAAGCTTTAAGATACGAGTAAACCGCTTAAAAAAACAAAGGACCGCTTTTGGGCGGTCCTTTTGTTCTCATTTCTTATAATTCCTGACTTCATTCGCAATAGCCCGGATTGCCAAGATTAACGAGATTCCTACAATGAGTATGGTTAGCTTTGTTTCTGTATCGAACATCATTTCCAAAGCCTTAATGTTTAATATTTTAAAATCTTAAATTCGGTACGTCTGTTCGCCTGGTGTTCTGCTGCCGAGCATTTCACGCCATTTGCGCAACGATTTAGCAATTGCGTTTCACCGTATCCTTTTGCCGTTAAGCGACTTCTGGAAATACCACGGCTAACCAGGTAATTTACCACAGAACGCGCACGGCGCTGAGACAGATCCAGGTTATAAATATCTATTCCGCGACTATCGGTATGCGAGCCCAGTTCAATTTCAAGTGTCGGGTTATCGCGCATCGTACGTACCAGTTCATCCAGAATTTTGGCGGCATCTTTACGAATGTTATCCTTATCAAAATCATAATGAATATTTTGAATGACAATGGTTTTACCAATTTCAAATAAAGGCTCAAGTCGTAGCGTTACACTTAAGGTATCTGATTTGGTCAAACCCTTAGTGCTTACCATGGCCGAGTCGCTGTAAAACTTTTCTTTCTGACCAAGCACGGTATAATCGGTTTCTTTGGTCAGCTCAAAAAAGAAAGTCCCGTCTGCACTGCTACTTTGCCTGGCTATAATCTGACGGCCGTTGGCATATAAGGTCACCGTAGCAGCAGCTATCGTTTCGCCTGTTTTTTTATTCAGGGTGAGGCCTTTTAAAGCCAGGATCATCTTAGGCTTAATATTGCTGAAACTATAGATATCGTCATTTCCTATACCACCGCGACGATTAGAAGAAAGATACCCCATTACGGCATCTTCATTAGCCACATTGCTAATGAAAGCAAAGTCATCACCGGCAGAGTTAACCGGGTATCTCAGGTTAAGGGCTTTAGACCAGTTATTCTTTGCACCTTTTGCGGCAAAGATATCTAGTCCACCCATTCCAGGCAGTCCGTTACTGGAATAATATAACGTACCATCTGTTCCAATATTCGGGAACATTTCATCCTGATCAGTGTTGATTACAGCACCTGCATTTTGAGGTTTCCCCCAGCTGCCATCGCTTTGCAATTCGCAATACCAGATGTCTGTATTTCCTAAACCACCAGGCATATCAGAAATAAAATAAAGTGTTTTTTCATCCTGGCTCAACGCAGCGTGACCAACAGAATATTTTTTTACGTCATTGTAAGGAAAAGGTGACACCTGGTATTTACCATTGTTGGCGGTATAGATATACAATTCCAGGTTATTGGTCCTGAATTTTGTGTTGCGTTCTTTGCTCAGTTCGCCAGACTTGCCTGTATACGTTCGGGTAACATACAATACGTTTCCTTTTTGATTGCTGATGATTGGACCTACGTGATAATTTTCTTCGTTATACATCGACTTATCCATCAATTTTGCACTCAAACTATTATCAGCAGCGCGATCGGCAGTATAAATTCTTAAAAAAGGATTACCTGTACGACCATCTTTCTGTTTCAGAAAGCCCTGGTCTGGCTCAGCAGTATAGTATATTTTCTGACCAATGGGAAACACACCAAATTCTGCAAAGGCAGTATTGATCTGCGCCTCATTTTTAATTTTATGGGCAGTAGGTTTAGCCATCCAGACCAATGCAGAATCACATCCGGCAATTTCATTACTAACCCTTTTTGCATCACCATTTTTGACAGCATAGGTTTGCAATACTTTTTTTGCTTCCGCATAACGGGAATTGGATTTGAGCACCGCACCATAGCTGAGCAAATTTTCAGCTTTACTTTCAGGATCCTGAATTACCCTCGCATACCAGTTCTCGGCAGCTTCATAGTCGTTCATTTTCTGGTAGCAATCGGCCAGGCGTTCCAGGTCAGTTAGTTTTGGTTTTTTGGTATCAGCCAGTTTCAGGTATATAGCCGCTGCATTGGCATATTTATATTGTACATAGAGCTGATCTGCCCTCTGGCGTAATGAAGGCTGCTCTTGTGCAGAGGCTATATGAAAAGCACATCCCAAGCTTAAAAGGAATAGGTATCTGGTATATTTCTTATTCATCATGTTTATCAGTTTAAACGACATATCGGTTATTGATCTTAAAAGAACCTCGGACTAAGTAAACGCCTGTCCCTTTTAGGGAACGTTACCCCAATGGTAATTTCATGGGTTCCATTTTGTATACTACTCAGTTTACTTAAGATGTGATCATAAGAGTACCCGATTCTGAATGTATCGGTCACATAAAACTGGGTAATGGCAGAGATGGAATTGAGGCTACTTAACTGCTGACCTTTCGCATAATCCTTTTTCCAAAGATTTGCTCCTGTGCGATACGATCCGCCGATCCAGAATTTCTCGGCAAAGATCAACATGCCACTGATGTCTAAACTTGAAGGGCCCTTAAGGTCTTCCTTGTATAGTAAGCTTGGGCGGAGTTTGGTATCTTCGGACAAATTGATGATCGTACCTGCGATCAGGTAATAATGGCGTTTACGTTTCAGGTTTTCGACATTATTTTTATCCCAGTTGAAGATACTGTTTGATTTATCTCCAGAGAGCAGATCCATTGCCGAAGCACCTATGTAAAAGCTTGGATTGTAATAATAAACTCCAAAACGTAGATCAGGTATGGTGCTACTGATTTTACCAACAGGCAAATCGGGATCGTCAAAATCGACAGGTCTTAATTTGCTGCCATCCAATCCATATTGCGTAACACCAGCCCCTACTCCAAAACTTAACCTTTGTGTATCATCGTCATTCAGTCTTAAACGATAAGCATAATTTGCATAAATTGAAGTGGCCGATTGCGGCCCTAACCTGTCATCTGTGATTTGCAAACCCAGACCTACATTCTTATTGGCATCAGCTACACCGTCTATAGACAATTGCCCAGTTCTCGGTGCGCCACTAAGGCCGGTCCACTGGCTTCGTAAGGCCAATTGTGCAAACCATTCTTCCTTGTATCCGGCATAAGCAGGATTTACACTAAGGGAATTGAATATGTATTGAGAAAACTGAATATTTTGCTGCGCCTTTGCCGGTATCAGGCCTGCAATAGTTAATCCCAATCCCAGTATGGCTTTTTTTATGATGTGTTTGTTCATAATCTGTTTGTATATGGCCGGCTTTCGCCGGCCTTATCAATTATCTTTTTATTAATACCCAACCTTTATAAACTTCCTGTTTACCGCTATTATTCAACCTGATCAGGTAATAATAGGTTCCTTCGTTAAGTCCCTCACCTGTCCAGGTATTTTTGTAACTGTTATTGCGGTACACTTCATTACCCCAGCGGTTGAAGATGGTTACATCAGCATTGCCATAGTTTTCTAATCCTACAATGACGAAGCTGTCATTTTTACCATCTCCATTTGGCGTAATCACGTTTGGAATAAAGAAACCCTTCACATTGACAGTTACTGTAGCGATGTCGGTCCAGTTTCCGTATTCATCCTTAACACGATATTTGAAGGTATCTGTTCCGGTATATCCACTGTTTGGCAGGTAAACAACTGTACCGTCTGGATTAATTTTTACTGTACCGTGTTTAGGTTGTTCTGTAATTTCAACCGTGCCTTTATCAAATGGCGCCCCATCAGTTTTATCGTTACCCAATACCGGGATTTTAACTTCAGTATTCCATTGGGTTTCTGCGGTATCGTCAATGGCAACAGGTTTGGTTGGAACAACTGTCACTATAACTTTAGCTGGATTGGAAATCTGACCATTTTTATCCGTTACTGTATACGTAAACTCGTCAGTTCCCGTATATCCCTGATTTGGAGTATAGGTTACCGTACCATCTGTATTTACCTTAATTGTTCCGTTTTTCGGTTGGGTAATGATGGTCGTACTTCCCGGCACAATGACACTGCTACCAGCCTCATCGTTTTTCTGCACATCAATCACAACTGGTTTATTCTGCTGGGTCTCCTTGACATCATCTTTTGCAACTGGTGGTTTTGCAACGCTGATGACCGTAGGATTATCGTTATTCGTATCGGTACCCGACTTATCTGTTACATCTCCACCTTTAGGATCTGTCGCTTTAATTACTGCCTGGTTAGTCACCTGACCCGCTGCTATATCTGCAGCTGTAATGGTATATTTTTCCACGTGACTTACCGATTTACCTGGAAGAAGTACTCCAGGAATTGTGATGTTCGGCTTGTTTAACAACGGATCATTTAATACCAGATCTTTTAAGCTTACATTTCCGGTATTGGTAACTGTAAAGGTATACTCAATCTGATTACCCAATACAAAGACTCCATTTTCACCTGTTCCGGTATTGGTCACTTTTTTCACTAAAGCTACCGCAGCTTTTTGCTCAACCGGAGTAATGGTACAGTTGGTACAACCGGGAACTACCGGTGCACCAGGTGTTGGTGTTGGATCGGTTGACTCGGCATGTACGTTGCCTCCTTTTGGATCTTTACCATCGGCTTTTGCAATATTAGTCACATAACCCCTATCTAAATCGGCTTGCGTTACGGTATGTTTAGCGGTAATGTTTGCTGTTGCATTTGGTGCAAGGCTGGCGATTAGTGCCGGACTTATGCTACCTGCATCGGCGTTTGCATCGGTAATCGCAATGGCAGTGACCGTTACGTTTCCGGTGTTTTTAACGACCAGGTTGTAATTGATGATGTCTCCTATTTTATTGTGCGTACCTGCAACTGCAGTTTTGGTTAAGCTCAATGAAGGATTTTGCGTTATTGGAGTAATGGTACAAGTAGTGCACGTTGGATCTACTGGCGCACCTGGCGTTGGTGTGGGATCAGTTGATTCGGCATGTACGTTGCCTCCTTTTGGATCTTTGCCATCAGCTTTTGCAATATTGGTGACATAGCCCCTGTCTAAATCAGCCTGGGTTACGGTATGTCTTGCTGTAATGTTTGCTGTTGCATTTGGCGCAAGGCTGGCGATTAGTGCCGGACTTATGCTACCTGCATCGGCGTTTGC
>NZ_JADFBX010000026.1 GCF_015223055.1 Pedobacter sp. MC2016-24 | reverse complement strand
CTCAAATAACTAATAAGAAAAAATATTTTTCTTATTATGATTCTCATAATCCAATATTCCCTAAAAAAATTATTTTAAAGTATTAACAACAACTGCTCTAAAAGCTAGGACTTCGGGGTCTTTTTGTGCACTTGTATATAAATAAAATCTTTGAGTCGTCGGGCCTAATACCTTTGGCTTATATAAGATTCTAACTTCGGACGAATCCCCCGAGAAAACAGGAAGTTTGCTCCACTTAGTAGTTGAACAATGACAGTCTGGTTGAACTTTAAATATTTGAGGATTGTTTCCAAGGCATAACATCTATCACATAATTCTCAGCCATTTTTTCTAATAATATTAAATCTTCGTCCTTTTCATATTTTAAAATAATACCTGGCATACTTGAATTTAAGAGATTCACCCATTCTACTGAATAAACAGGAAAAGAAAACTTTCTCTGCATGTCAAAAACATATTTTATATTTATCAGATCATTGTAATCTGCATCTGTTATGATTACAAAAAAATTTCTACCCGTTACTTTAAATGTATTCTTAATATTTATATCCATTAGTTACCTGCTTTAACTTTTTAAGGGTCTTCTCTGCAAAATTGGCGGCTGCTTTCGTTTCCTGGCTAATATTCAGACTAAGATAGAAAATATGAGGGAGTTTATTTTCCAAAGAAAATTACCGATTGCTTTCTATTGTGTTATGAAACTAACGCTTGCTTATAATCAGTCAGATGAATACTCTACAACTACATTCTTCTTCAATTTGAATGCTATAATGCTTACCATCATAGTTTTAAATTGTTATTTTAAAATAATAAGTACGACATTAGACCATTAACAATAATTAACGACTCTTATGGCTACTCATATATATTTTCCTAAGGCAAGATCTTTTTGATTCGTTTTAGCAGTAGCAGCAGAATATATCAACTTACTACTATTTATTAGCAGTAGGAAAAAACAACTTAGGCTCAATCCCAATCCCAAATCCCCACCAGCTCTTTTTATTATAAACAAACTGTTTTCCGAGGCTGGTAGTCGCAAAATCAAATCCCAGCGGTACGAGTGCCAGGGATATATTATTATAAGTATAAGTTAAAGTAATACCAGAACTTAGAAACAACTGCTTGGATTTAACAAGCACCTGATTATTTGTATTCTCTGGAGACAATTCTTCTACGGAGGGAGCAAAATGTATTCCTGCTGCAAATTTATGCGTTGACTTATTCCCGCTTGAAAAATAGCGGTCTATTGTATATTCAGGAAAAGTAAAATTAAGACCAATATTAGTTAAGCCCGATGTAGCATTTGAAGGCAGACTCCCTGTTTTATTTCTAACTTTCACCGGAATTGTTAAAATGGAAACCGTAGGTGGCAAAAATTTAAAAGAATTAATTCCGAGAACTTCTCCCCTGGCTAAAACTACCTGTTTTGAAGTAGAAACAGTGTCCTTTCCTTCATAACCAGAAATTGTCAAAATATCCTTTGCAGATTCCACCTTAAAAACAGCATTTAGTCGTGTTCCATCTTTGAGATATTCAGTTAAAGATAACGGCTTAACAGTTTGTGCCTGGAGCTTAGCTCCAAAACCAAGAATAATGAGCAGAGAGAAGATTTTTTTCATTTGGATCGTTAATTAAAAGCGTAATTTTCAATGTTCTAAGAGCAGAACATATCTCAAAAATAATATAAAATGAAGATTATAAAAATACCCTAAAAAGAGTATTTCTGGATACCTCAGCTACTGCTAAGAAATATCTTCATGACTCAAATTCCATTACCAATCACAACTTTTTCAGATTACTTTTAATCTTTTCTAATTTAGCTACTTGATGTGCAACCAAGGCTTTGTCAAGTTTAGCATTTGCTATACCTGCGTGCTTGTTTAAAATTGTGATATAACCGTTGATATACTCTATTAATGCATCGATAACTGCATTGTTAAAATCCTTTACATCAGGCAGCTGGTCTTTGGCATAGTTGGATAAAACTATCGCACGATTAAACTCCTGACTATTTAAATAACCTTTCATTCTATCTATGTCCAAACCATCTGGGTTATACTTTGCATCAAGGGCTATGGAAACGTCGTTAGGCGAAATACTTAACACCTTACACAATTCAGTCTTACTAGCTTTCAATGTCTTCTTAATAGTCCCAAGCTCTGTATAAAGCCTTTGAGTTTCAAGGCTCTGTTTAACACCATAATCATTTAACTCTGAATAAAAATTCACTCGATCCTGAAGCGAGGCATTAAATTTATTTATTTCGACATCTCCAAAGGCTGGACCATCGGGATTACCCAAATTAACAGCTATAGAGGCAGATGTATGACTATTAATACTGTTTAGTTGCTGCTTACTTAAACTGGCCGTTGTTTCTCGTTTTTGAAAGAAACCAGCTTGCTGAATAGCCGCATTAATTGTACTTGATATAGGATTACTATTAATGAGTGATTGGATTATCGGACCGTTAAAAATGGCATTTAAGACGGATGAGAATTTGCTTTTTGCTGTAGTGTTTTCTACTGGATTAGTATATTTAGGTAACAGATTTTCGGTAGCAGATTGAACAACCATGTCAGTAAAAGCTGTGCCTACACTTTTAGCTGTAGGATTATTAATCAACGCCAGAGTTTCACTTAGATCTTTTAATGCCAATAAATTTGAGGTGTAAGGAACGATCATTTCTATTTCTGCACCTTTTTCCAAGCCACTCCTAATAGACAGCAATCCTTCCTTGTATTTTGCAATTGTCTTGTTTTTTTCACCCACAACAGACTCCTTAATGGATACAGAGAGGGATTCTTCCAGGTTTGAAATTCGTTTTTTTAATGAGTCAACTACAGCTCCTGAGCTGAGGTTAGGGTTCTGATCCTGGGCAAAGGCTTGTCCAAGAGAAAACACAAGCATAATTGCAATTGATACTTTTTTCATTTTGATGAGCTAATTTAGATGAATTCACTTATAGATAGCAAGTTACAAACAACACACCATCACAAACAATACCTATAGAAGGGGATTTTTGAAATTATTATCTACAAATTTTACGATCTGGAAATCGTGGAGAAGTTACCCAATAGAACTTATAAAAAGAATAAAGTTAATTTATCTATCGTAAATCTGGCAATCACATATTAGATTCAGCGCTTCCCTTATATTTAGAACGCTATTGTTGCAGAAAAAAGAAGCGGTGAACGATCTTCCGACCACTCACCGCTTATCTAAATTAACGCTTTCAAATATAAAGACGCTTTTTTAATGATTATATTGTGTGGTGGCTGGTATTTAATTTATGTCACTAACGGCATAATTAACCCAATATGAAATTTTCGATCTCCAAAACCCTTAAAGGAACTGTAATTCTTGCACTGCTAGATCTGGTATTGATATGGATCTGGGTCAAAAATGAAGATCTTAATGGAGCGGCAATGTACCTCTATATACTTGTACCTTTCGTTTTCATTCTTAATATTATCATTGGCGCTGTGCTATTCTTTGCTAAAAGAGCTTACAGCGGCATGTTTTTTATCAATTGTATTGTTGCATCTGTCATAACCAGTTGGTTGTTTACTTCAGAGATGACTAAGCAAGCAAATGCTGCTTATGACATCTGGGTGTTTGATTTGCAGGATACAACCTTCAGAGTAAGTAAATCAAATAAGTCCAATAATTTTAACATGTCCTATAGCTTTCATCCTGGATCGTCATGGTCTTTTATGGATGGACATTACGAACAGCGTAGAGATACGCTTCTATTGACTGCAGATTCAATAAAGATGTTTATTCACCATGGAAAATTGTATAATTTTAGACGGCTAAAACCGCCTATAGTATTGAAGATCTATGATCCAGAGCGAAATTGATACAAATATTTGAAATAATCAAAAACCACTCCATGAATAAGTACGTTTTCTTATTTTTCATTTTTACGATATCCTACTACTCAACAGCACTATGTCAATCCAATATGAAATCATTTGAGGAACTCGTTAATACAGATGACCCAGGCTGGCCCTTGGTATCAGAATGGATCAAAACAGCTAAAAACAAAATAGAAGTTCTTCCAGCTGATGCTGAAAGGGCTAAAAAGACATTGATAGCCACTCAGGTTACCACACGTTCACCAATGGGTGCCATTATATATAGCTCTGGCGGCATCTTAGTAGATGGAGGCTGGATTAGGATTCTGGGCTCGGGTAGCAAAAAACTTGACCGGTCTTTATCAGATTGGAACAAAACTGCAGGCAGTGCTGGTTTTCTATTGATAGCAGATGACGTTGTTGGCGGCTTTTTTATGTTAAATGGTGGTGGCTTAGGCAAGGATCTAGGCAACATATATTATTTTTCGCCGGATGGTTTGGAGTATGAAGCCTTGGACATCACCTATTCGCAGTTTCTAGACTTTTGCTTTAACAATGACCTGAATGTTTTTTATAAAGGCCTGAGATGGGACAGCTGGCAAGCGGATGTGAAAAAGATTGATGGCAATCAGGTGTTTAATTTCGTACCCGCTCTTTGGACTAAAGAAGGCAAGAATATCAATAAGAACTCTAGAAAAGCTGTTCCGGTTGAAGAACAGTATCGGTTGAATATGGAGTTGAGGGGGAAATAACTCTATTAAATAATAGAACATGAAAACAAAATGGCGCATAAACCCTATAAAGATCATTTACAACATGATGCTGATTTTAAAGTCAAATATAGATTTTATACTGCTGAAGAAGGCGGCAGGCAAACAATGCCTTACCAGGGTTACCGTTCAGATTTTTGGTATTCCCATCCTGAGCATAATCAGACCAATCAAATCTTCATGATTTGGCCAGAGTTTATAAATGAGCATGGGGAAATAATATTGGATAATGAAATATCCGTTCATGCTTCTGGAATAGCACTAATGTGGGTGCTGGATCCAGAATGGCGAACTTCCCATATTGATAACATCAAAGTAGGTTTAATTGGCTATTTTATGGAAGGCCCAAGACGTGTAGCAATGTGTGAGGTTATAGAGGTACTTGATTTAGGCATTAATCCAACGAAAGCCAGATAACGGGAAAAAGAAGCTTTTTTAATGATTATAATGTGTTGTAGCTGATGTTTTTTTAACCCGATACAGAATTGTAAATTATATAGATGAATGAGACAACTCAACAACAGCTTGCCAGGCGAACTGGAAAAGACATTTAGCAGCTTAGATTTCGAAGAGAATGGAGGCCTGTTTATCGATAGCATCCAAACATCAGGAAAAGATCTTAAAGTTTGTTTTAAGCTTCGTTTATCTGATGACAAAAATGATCAACAATGGATCATCAAAATCACGGGCAATATAGCAGAACGAATAGTTTTAACCTACACACATACACTGCAGTTGTTTTCGGACCATGAATTACTATGGGATTACACCGACATTCATACTGAACTCTATTTCAAGGGAAAATCTAAAAATCCTTATCATTTGTACAAAGATTTGTACAAGTTACACAACCGTCCATTTAATGATGGTATGCTTGAAACTTACATCAATGGTCCAGATGGCGTATTTAAACTTTGTGAATCTGGATTTGGTTTATTTGCCAGGGGACCAAAAAAGATGCTTGAACAATATAAAAAATGTCTGGAAAAACATGACGTTCAGGCCAATTACATGGGAGACTACCCAGCCGAGGAAAAAGACTTGAAATTACTTTTCTTTGGAGAAAGCTATTTCATTGGTAAGGATTTTGAGTTTGAACGGATATCGTAATCAAGTCGTTCTCTCCTATTTAACCCCACATAAATGCCCATGTCATCTTACTAATTAGCTATACCGTTTGTTGCAAAAGGATTATGTAAATTAATTCATCCCATGCCTCTGATCCACAACCTGCCAGATGTTATGCTTCCGAATAAGTTTAAAGTAAAAAGACATTTCGTATCCCTCGTCAAAAACAGACACGAAGACTGTATCAGTTTTTTTATCAAAAGAGGGAATACTTAACCTTACCCTTTTATCATAAGGCATACCAGGCCCTTTATTAACCATTCTGTTATCCTTCGAGTCTTCGAGATATTCGATATTAAACGCTTCAGTAGCTGAGGGCCAGCTTTTATTATACTTTTCAGTCTTTAAAATATATACAGTATCATCTTTAGTTTCCAGTTCCCTTTTGAAATCCTTATTGTCCAGTACCGTTCTCAAAATATCAGCACTGTCTTTACCCGATAAATATTTGGTGTCACTATTGTGGCATGCAATAAGGGTTATTGCCAAAGCACAAGACACCACCATAAATTTTCTTATCATCCTCTATTTACTTTTAACTGTATAGTAGTTTAACCATTCCACAGCAGTGTCCGGTCCTAATTGTCCTACACCATCAGGAGCAATTGCGCCTTCAAAATACCATCCTGCTTCATATTTGTGGCTTCCAACTTCAATTTTATTGGCCAACATATTGACATCCCGGCCAAAATGTACAAACTCATGAAGCGTTGTAACAGTTAGTATCAATCCTATAGCCTGATATCTGATCGGTGATTGAACAATATCAATGCCATTCACATATCCGTCATCAATTTGAAGTGTTTTTGTTTGCTCATCAAAATGCCCTAAAACATCGCGTCCTTTACTATCTTTCAGATTCTGAACTACAACAACTTTCGGACCTTTTCCTGGTTGCATAAGCTCAGTAATTTTTGCCTCTGTAAAACCTGTAGTATAGCTCAAAGCCTTTAATATATTCGGATATTTTTTTAGAAAATTTGGCAGGTCAACTACTAACGCCTTGAATTTAGGATAATTGTCCAATCCAGAGACATCCAGATCCGGTAAAGAGATACTTCCTTCTCCCCCTTCAGGAGGATAGGGATCCTCAGGAGATTCTATAGGAGTGTCTGGAAACAGGGTTTGGCATGCCCCATAATCATGCCAGCTCCTCTCAATTTCATCTACCCACATTCTACAGAGTCCCTCCGATGGACTTCCTACTCTACTATTTTGTGCAAATTCTATAACCGCATCCCTCATCTGCATTAAAAAACCAGCGCATACAGGAGATACTCTTGGATCAGGATTCCACGATATCACACCATCTCTAAATGCGTTAGGGCCAAAGGTATTATATACAAATATTTTCAATTCCTCAGTAATAGAGCATGCAAAAATTGTTACTCCATCAAGATCCGTAAAACTTAATTTTCTGACAGCACTAGTTTTTCTTATTTTATTCCTGATTTGTAGCTCCTTATATTGTTCATAAATCGCATCCATGGTTTTGATTTCCTTGAGACTGTTGTTGATATTATGATATTCTTTTTTATAATATACATCCAAAGCCAATTGGATTTTATCTGCTGTACTTAATTCACCTTTGGCTGCACTATTGGCATAAAATTCATTTGCCTCATTAATTGGCCTTAGGTAACTATTCAATACACCTAACATCTCCCCTTTTTTAAGATTAGGATACTCCTTGTTAATTTTCTTCAATACATATGGTAGCCAACGTCCATTACGAGATTGTCCCCACTTAAAAAATATATCCTCATTTGACAATTGCTGCATTGATTCTTCAGGATCTTCTTGATCTTTTTTATTACAGGAATTTAATGTAAAAGACAAAACCACAATAGAAATTAACGGCAATAATAACTTTTTAATATTTTTAATATTCATTATATTTTTTCTTAGAAAATCATAATATATCCAGCACAACCAATTAGAGTAATCTAATTAAGAATTAAGTTCATCACCATTTTTACACGACTGTCTAGCATGTGGTAATGTCGAATTCCCATAACCATTTATGGGATTGTATATTTAAATCCCAAGTTCGTTTCGTGAATTACTACTGATGTGAAACTCTTTGTAAACAAGCCAAGCGTATTTAAAAGATATGGCATTGTCAATAATCGGATGAATTATATTTTTATTTTAGGTTGAGAATAGCAGCGATACCGATTTTGCTGGCTTCGGTGCCATACGGTAATAAACAAGCTAACCATTCCAGACTTTTGTATTGGCCTATTTTAAGGTCTTCATCATCATTTAAGTCGGGCGCTTTTGGCGGAGTCAATGTTCTCCGTTTTTTTACATCCGTTTAAGTTAAAAATGCTTGGGGTCAAACAAAGACTAAGTAACGTAGTATCCTTTGCTGCGCTTAAAGAGTTAATCATAATTTTATAATCTTGCCGTAAGGTACTTTCTTATAACTGTCCCAACAAAAACTTTACGCCAACACGTCGTTTTCCGTTGCAGATGCTGCTATTTTTTACGTTAATGATTATTAAAAAACTATTTCAATAAGAACTTTATCCATTTACATTTGATCGATCGGACTGCTTTTAAATCGCCACTGAAGTACTCGTTAAAAAACAAATCTATATCATTCTGCATAACAATAGTTAATTAAGTGAAAATAGATGATTTGAGAAGTCATATTAGCGACGTCAATATCTTCAGTAACTTTACCAAGTTTTTGAACATCCATATATTTATTTTCATCATCGTTCCAAATGTAGTCAAGCATTTACTGTATAGCTTATCTCTGCATATATTACGGCTCCCATAGCATTCTTGGTTTCTACTTTTTTGGTAATTTCAAAATATACGTTTTTCGTGTTGTCTTTATAAATCTGTCCAACTTTGTCTTGCGGTCCAAACCAACTTTCCCATGCATCTGGATTACCTGTTTTTAAATCTGTTAAAAGAGAAAAAATTCCTATTGCGGATGATAAATACTAACGATTTGACATAGATCTATTGGCATTAGACTACTGTAGTTGACAACAGCATTATCTTCCTCTCCCACTTCCTCAGTATTTTCCAACAAGCTCTCTTCATCTTCGTTGTCTTCTCCAATAGTAGGTGCTGTTGAAGAATTACCGCAACTCCCTTCTTCTTCAATTTGAATGCTATAATGCTTACCATCATAAGAAGTAAATTCGCAAGAACCGCCACTTTCCAAAGTTGGTGGGTTAAAATGAGAGTCATCGAACCACCCTCCGCTTGGCCAATGAATAATAACTAAGGCCCCACCACTAACTTCCACTGTTAATGTATAGGTTGACTGAGTTCCGGTATTTGGATTATAATAATCGATAGAAGCACAATATTCACCATCTGGATATTCCTCAAAAGATTCTTTAGTATCATCCGAAATCCGATCACTTTTATTTAAAGAAGATGCTATAGGATTGATAATAGATGATTCAGAACGCTCTTTATTACGGCAACCTAACAAAGTCAATAATAGGAAGTAAAGTATAATTCGAGAGCTGTACATTATTTTGATTTGATTAAAAATACGGAAAATAATTATATCAAACACCAAATTCAAACCTAAAATCTATAAGTTATTCCGCCGTGTAAGTAATCAGCGGATACTCAAGTCCTGTTAAAAGATAATACAAATTTAAAATTACATATTATGCGGTGATCAGCTCCCCGATCTGCTGTACAAAATCTATATCCATTTCATCCTGCGTATTCCAGGTAATCTGATCATAAAGCGCTTCAGGCTAAATCACACCCAGCTTTTCTTCAGCTTCCATCACCCGGTAAGTACCATTCTCCTGCGGCTGGATAGTCAGCGTACTCTCTAACAATTGTATTTCAAATGATTCCATAGTCTCGATTTTTTTAGACTAACAGCACCGTCGTTAAATGTTTGCACCCTATGTATATCCTATTACCAACGACTTTCAAGGATATCCGATCAGTGTGAGTGGTAAAATGAAATCTGATAATCATATCACTTCCATTTTGTTATACCCGCCCCGTCTTTCGATATTTAGCATCAATCTTCCTAACTGTTTTTTTTAAACAATTAGTTAATTGACAGGATGATAAAATAAATTTATATTAGTAAATGCTTTTCGTTGACGCTGAGATCTGTAATCGCCCGGGTTGGTGAACATCAATTGATAACTGTTAACTAATGATGATCTATACTAAATTAACCTTCGCATTCTTAATTACCTTATTTATTTCATTTTTTTCCGGCTGGAATGATCCAGAGGGCTGGAGTGCCTTAAAGGAAGCCATTGAAAAAACAAAGCTATCAGAGGTTTCAAAGTTACAAGGCCGAACCTTCGATTTGGTTATCCCAGGTGGGACAATAGAATACGTCTTTAGTGTTGCACCTGAAAATGCATTTAAACTGGAGCGGCTTGGGCCTGATAAATTCCGTCTTACCATAACCAATCCACAGGCACTTATAAAAACAGGCGGTTTCGTAAATTACCATCCAATAGAATGGTCACTAAAAAATAAAAACACATTTTCCCCAGAGATCGAAGGAAAAGCAACCTGCCTTTACGAAGTTATATTTAGCCAGGTTGGTGTTGGTGAACTTGATCTTTCAAAGTATGAAGCTAATTATGACATCACTTATGAAATATCAAATCAAACGGCCATATCTGAAATAAAGAGACAAGGGAAAGGCTATTCCATCATGAGGGTTCCTAATGCAACGGGAGAAACCAAGATGAGGTTGAGAATCAAAGCCAAATCTGGTGATGAAAATCTTCAAACCGGTTGGATTAATATACCGAACTGCATAACCGACACGCCAACCCCAAATCCTCCAACCATTACACAACCACTTCCACCACAAGTAATTAACCCACCTGAAATTTATGCTGCTGCCGATGCTTTAGTATTAAAAACTGAAGGTATCTCCTTCTGCGAAGAATCGACCGGAATATATTGTGCCACACTAACAGTAAAAGCCACAAATACAAGCAATAGAACCGCAAGATGTAATAACATTGCTTTTCATATGTATGATGGCAACAGGTCAATTGCAAGTACGATTAAGTGGGTGGAACTAAACCCCGGTCAGAACACAATTTTTGAAGTCGTACTTAAATCAACTTACAGACCGCAAACCTTCACTTTCAGAACTTTTAAGACTGAGTGCATATATAGATAAATGCTTATATATAAACTGCTTTCTGTTATAAGATAACGTTCTCAAATATTTTTCAGTTAAAAAAGCTCATAAAGACACAAAGCCGTACTCATCAGGTGACGAGTACGGTTTTTAATTAACGCTCTTAATAAAAACAATTGCTAATTTAATTGAGTATTGATTGTAGACCTTATCCTTTCACAAAGACTTTACTTGTAAAAAAAACACAACTCCATGTAAAGCAACAGAGCCTAATCAATATTTCCGGAAGAAGAATCTTCCCTAACTAACTCCCAAAATTCAATTAAGCAAGCTAAAAAAGTACTTCTAGCCAAACTTCCACCAACCGGTACCGCATTAAGCCTCAAATACTGCTGAAACTCATCTTTATAAACAGACAAATCAAGATCAAAATTCTCAAAAGAAAAATCCAACTCCGAAGCAGCAACGCCCATCTCCTTATAAGTTATTGCCCACCAACTTTCTCTTCCCTTCAACCACCTCACGAATAATTCAGCAGATCTCGTATCTGGACTTGCCTTATGGCACTTCCGGCACAACAAAACCAGATTAGCCTCACAATTACAGCCATTATGCGCCTTGGGAACAATATGACACCTCTCCAAATAACGCTGCCTATCCCAGATTTTATAAACATCAAATCCTTCATCCCCCTCCCTAAACCCATCATACCCACATGCCCAACACCCCGGTAAATCTACTTCAACCTCACAACCCAGGTACCGGTGTGCTATATTTTCCCAGTATTTGACAATCTTAGCCTTACTCGCAACAGTTTTCTTTTCCAAACAAACAGTTCCGTCAATGTGAAACAATTCTTTAACAGATTTCAAAATCAGCTCTTTTAAGATTAAATGACTACCTCAAATTTCAGCTTTTTTCCGACGAAATTACCTTTCAAAAAAAACACTTTACTTCCAACTATATTAAACGTCGTAGTAGCCAAAACGAAAAACCCTTCAAAAAACTTAAAAAATTAATGCCTCTCAAACACTCCCTCACCTAAATAAAAGCTAAACGCCCCAACAGAAAAGCCGACAACACGATATGAGAACCCTAGGAATATAAAACCCCACTAAATACAACAATCCAAATCACCAGATCGACAACCAGGCACCATAAAAAAGACAACAAACACATAGGCAAGGAAAGAACTAATCCCACCCACCAAAGCTCATTTCAAATTCTGAAGAAGACCAAACTATGTTGTAAATCTATTTTTTTAATTTACAACATAGCTCAAGTAAATGATTTTCACTGTTTGTGAACCATTGAATTAAATTCCTACAAATTCAGAGGCTTTCACAGCAACCGCCTTTTCGAGTAACGCACCTACCCTATTGCAAACCGTTTTTAAATCGTTTATTGCTTGATCAGTTGATTTCTGCTGATGCCACAAGGTTGTGTTAGGCATTTCTTTTTTCGATTCCCCTGTATTTACAAAGTAATCATAATAGCTTAAAGCTTCTAAACCAGCTTTTACCTGTGCATGTGATTTATTGACATCATATGATATCAATACATTTCCAATTGTTGTTCCCATAATTCTGTTATTTAAATTTCAATTAAGGTATAGCTATTTGAAATGTTAAAATTCTGGTATACCGTAATCTGCTAAAATTGTTGTCTAATTGGATTTTTCATTATCATAATTTAATATCGTTACTTGTAAAATTTACTAATGCGAGGTGCGAAGAAACTCTGGATCACTATTTTGAAAGTAAATAGCGTGTTATGCAACACTAATGAAGCTTAACAAAGGCGATTAATACATTCGTCAAAATTCTGAGACTAATTACAAAATTTTGTACCTTGAATCGCCATGAGTACAAAGTTTCAAATTAACGACCCTTCTCTAGAATCTCAATGGAGGTCATTAATTCTATTTGGAAAGAATTCAGCCACTTATAAGTTTGCTTTTGCAAAATCTCTAATCGATCTCATCGACTCGCAAACAACGTCGGTAAGCTTGGCCGATTTATCAGTTCCTTTTGCCAATCACATTATAGCGCATTTAAAAGTTAGCGATAAACAAGGTAGCTCCCAGAGCAGCAAATTTCTAAATAGCTGTAGAGCCTTCATAAACAATGAACTTGATCAAGATCAACTTTACCGAGATACAGAAAGATTCGGCTTTGTCAATGTGATTGACGCCTTTCAAAATGTAAATGGTGGTATCATTCCTGATCCTTTTTATCAAAAGAACTTTGTTGCTGGTAAGAAGGAAATCGTGATCACAGATAACCTACTAAAACTACTCGACACCTTTCAATTCAAGAATCTGAACCAAGAGGTTGAAGCCAGATGGAAACTGGTAGAAATAGCCTGGAGTTTAAACATTAACCAGAACGTAATTGATGTTCAATACAATGAGCAGGATTCATTATTGTTTATTCAGGACAATTTCATGAGGAGAGTAAATATCACATCTGTGCGTGATGCTCTCAATGGCTATCAAAAGGGCAAGTGCTTCTACTCCTTTCAGGATATTTCTATCAGTAAAAATAATGGTTTACAGGTGTGTGCTGTAGACCATTTTTTGCCGCATTTGCATAAGCGTCATCATCATAGTGAAGGTGCAAATGTGAATGGTGTTTGGAATTTGGTGCTCGCGGACAAGCAAGTCAATAGCGAAAAAAGTGCAAGGGTACCAGAAAGAAGGTTTTTAGATCGACTTTTTAACAGAAATGAGTTCTACATCGAAAGTAAGCACCCTTTAGCCGAAACTATTATTAATCAAACTGGCGCTACGCGCCAGCAAAGGATATCTTTTTTGGAGAGGCAATACAACTTAGCATCTGAATTGGCTATCCATAAATGGCAACCTAAAGTAGAACTACCAGGCAATTTTTAATGAAAGACTTTTTAAGCATACCCGAGGATAAGATCCTGTACAGAAATGATTACTTCTTCATTATTGAAGATGTTTTCCCGGTTTCTCCAGGACACCTGCTGATTATTTCTAATGTTTTAAGAGCTGATTATTTTAGCTTGACCGATGAGGAAAAACATGCGCTTACTGGCGCTATTGATATTGCTAAGGAGATTGTATTAAAGCAGCATAATCCAGATGGGTTTAACATTGGCATGAATTGCGGCGAAGCCGCAGGACAGACGGTGTTTCATTTCCATTGCCATTTGATACCGAGGTATAATGGGGATATGAAGAATCCAAGGGGTGGCGTGCGGCACGCAATTCCGGAGAAGGGGAATTATTAGGCACATAGCGAATAAACTAGATCAATTTAGTCATTCATGATGGTAATACACTGACTGGCAAGTCAATTCAACCACTTCATTTGCGATTTTAATCAAAAATTTTATAAATTAGGGTTAATCTCTCTATCCCTAATGAAAGTAAATCCACATAAGCCGTCAGCGATAAGCCTAAGTAAGACCCAAGAAGATGCCATTAACAGTGAAGGTAAGCGCATTTTAGTTTTAGCGGTTGCAGGTTCTGGTAAAACAGAAACCTTATTACATAAAATCAACCATTTAATAGAAAGGAAAGGCGCAGTTCCAAGCAGTATCCTAGCCATTACATTTAGTCATAATGCTGCCAATGAAATTATCGACAGGTTAATTCTTAAGGCAGATAAAACAGGAAAGTATCAGGAAATTCTAAATGATGCGACAAATGTTGATGAAGAAAGAATCGCTTATAAAAAAAAGCACAAGTGGATTGATCGATTAACCATAAAAACCTTCCACAGCTTTTGCTATAACGTCCTTCGCAATTCAGGAGTGAACGAATTCGATAACCAGTTCAAGATTATCACTAATAAAAAATACAACTCTAATGATGAGCTTTCTGCAAATAAAGCAGGTGAATTTGTTTCGGAAGCCATACAGAAGTTGTTAAGCAACCTTAGCGAAGACATAGATTTCCTACTACAGCTTAAACGCTACATCCTTGATTACTATGTTGACGTATCTTATGAGGAAAGGGAGACAGCTATAAATAATCACGACAAAAAATATACTTCTTTAAATGGAACTAGAGTTCGTTCAAAATCTGAACAATTTATAGCCGATTGGCTATATAGACGGAACATTAAATTTGAGTATGAGCCAAAGCTGAGCATAACAACAAAATTTGCTTTTCATCCAGACTTTTTTATCACAGAAGCCAACCTTTATTTAGAGCATGTCTCCAACTTAAGCCATCCCATTGCCAATAAGGAGCGTGAGTTTAAACAGAGCGATCTGCTCTTCGTTAAGACAGATGAAAGCATTACTAGGGATACCGCAGTTTTTAATCACGCTTTAGACAAAATCATAAAAAACCGACTTCCAACTGGGTACAAGGATACACCTTCGCTGAATTTCAACGAAGAACTTGGGGGCTATCATAATCATTTACACAGATTTATTGATAAAATCATTCTTGTAAGTGACAGGATTAAGGTCTACAATTTAGAGCTAGACAAGGTGTTAGAAAATGGTCAGAACGACCAACATGAAAGGGTTAGATCTTTTTACCAACTAGCGGGGCCAATTATAAAGGCTTATCTAGATTATTGCATAGACAAGTCCTATTTGGATTTCAATGATTTGATTTCGCGTAGTATTTCTTTATTTAAAAATTACCCTGATGCGCTTAATAAATATAAAAGTCAATTCCAGCACATTTTAGTTGATGAGTTCCAAGATGTAAACGCTTTACAAGTTGAATTGATAAATTTATTGATCACTCCGCAAACTCAATTATTTTGCGTTGGCGATGACTGGCAGAGTATATACGCCTTTAGGGGAGCTAATGTGGATTATACCATTAATTTTGACCAACACTTCCCTAATGCGGAACTGATCAAGCTTGATACAAACTACCGAAGCACGCAGCATATTGTACAAGCTAGTAACGATGTGATTCGCAATAATAAGAATAAAGTTGACAAGAGTATTGAGTCATCAAAACAATCAGATGATAAGGTGATCGTGTTTAGCGGAAGTTGCGAAGATGAAAGTGTCGAATTCTGTGCAAATAAGATATTGGACTTGTTGAGTAATGGTTTAAAGAATGACGACATTCTATTTCTATTCAGAAATAACAAAATGGCAGAAACTTATCGTAGCTTTTTCAAGGAGCAAAGAATAGCCGTTTCATTTAGGACAATTCATTCAGCAAAAGGATTACAAGCTAAGGTGGTATTCATTCTTGGTTTAACGGAAGGAAAAGGTGGCTTTCCATACATTCGGCTTGATGATAGAATACTAAACGTAATCAAAATGGCAAATCATGACTTACTTCTGGAAGAGGAACGAAGAGTATTCTATGTTTCAATTACTCGGGCAAAGGATCAACTTTTCCTCATTACAGAAAAGGGCAATGAATCCAGCTTTATTAGGGAAATTTCTCCAGAAGCTATAGATCGAATGTTTTAGATTCAGGAACAGTTCAGCAAATTATTGGAAGTAATATCAAAATTTTGGATTTATAACCATATTTTTGGTTATGGCTCTTAATAATTATAGAATACTGGTTGAGAATGAAGAATCGGCATGGAATGATGAGACCGGTATACGGTACCATTTCCCAAAAAGTAGATACTTCAATCGACTCAAAGCTGGGATGAAGTTTATTTATTACAAAGGAAGAACCAAGAGTAGCGCTCCGAGTTATTTCGGTTATGGCGAGATTTCCAGTATCTACCCTGATCCCAACAGCGCTACTGACTACTATGCGGACATCAGTAAATATATACAGTTTAATGAGTCTGTAGATTTCAAACCTGGCGGAGAGTACCTAGAAGAGGTCCGAACCTCCAATCACTTCAGACAAAACTCCGTTAGGGAGATTAGTGAAGCTCGTTTTTACAAAATACTGGAGTTAGGTGGGTTAAATTTAGTTAAGTCATCAAATGAAGAGGTGCCAATTGCAGTAACGGAGCTGCCTCCTATTTCAGAAGTAAATATCACCCTTGCTCCTGCTTCGTTGTTGAAAACGGCGAAAGCTAAGGTTAAAGGAGATCAGATTGGTTCATCCTCACTAGCTTATGGTAATCCTAAAAAAGCGTTGCTTCATGGTAACCAAGGCGAATATTTGGTCATGAAATATCTTCGGAGCACTTTGACAGAGGTTGAAGCTGATACACTAAGACATCATGCCATTGAAAATGAGAAGGATGGCTACGACATTTCTTACACGGATTTGAATGGTGATCCTGTATACATAGAGGTGAAAGCGACTAGTGCTCCCTCCTTCCCTAGTTTTATCATTACGATTAATGAGTTAACTGCAGCAATTAAGCATGGTAAAGCTTATAAGATTTATTTGGTGAATAAGGTAACATCTAAAGACGTGGGTATTGAAAGGATTGAGGATATAGCGAGGTTATTGGAAGCTGGGGAGTTTGTGAAGAATGTGGTGGCATTTAAAATAGAAAAATCTACACCGTCTAATTAATAATTAAATGCGCTCAAAATTCAATATCTGTATAAAAACACACTGTTGCTTAATCGATTATCAATCCATTAAACTTTCACGCTCTATTTTATCTAAATGAAAGGGGGGTCAAATGGAATTTCCTGGGTTAATATTATAGCAAGCATTATAAGTGCACTCGGCCTGATCTACATTTATAAGGTTTGGATTTATAACAAGAAAAAAAGGGCGGAAATTAGAAAACGACTTGGCGAAATAGAATCTGGAATTAAGCAATTTTCTGCGCTTACCAATCTCGATCTGTATTTCTCTAACTTTGCAATGCAGGCCTTCAAAGTAAAATTCTCCCCCCTGCGCAAAGCGATACCTTCAGGATTTAATTCCATTGGACTGGAAGACCAGGAGTTGGAAATAGTAGCTAAATTCATCAATATTGTTGATGATCTTTCAGCTCACCGTACAGCGTACAACGAGCGATTTGTTCCAGAAGAGATTGAAAAGTACAAGGAGTTTTTCTCTGGACTTGAAGAATATCCACTATCTATGGATCAAATGCGAGCAGTAGTTACGGATGAGGACAATAATCTTGTCATTGCTGGAGCTGGAACCGGAAAAACGACCACCATCAGTGCAAAAGTCGCTTACATCCTGGAAAAAGGAATTGCTAATCCACAGGAAATGCTGATTATCTCCTTTACTCAAAATGCAGTAAAAGAGATGTACAATAGAACAATTGAATTCTGCTCGTCTCATCCAGATGCTGAAAAGATCATGGTACGTACCTTTAACGGGTTTGGCAATATGGTCTGCAGATCTTGTACTGACACGCCCATTAAACTGGCTTTCGATAATGATTATGCTTGCAAGATATTTCTACAAAACAGCTTTGACGAGCTTTTTCTTAATGATAAGGAATTTGCAAAAAAAGCTACAAACTTTATCACATTTTTTAATAGGCCATATGTTGATGAAAGCGAGTTTAAAACCGCTATTGAATATTCCAAACATCAAAAAGCATATAAAAACACATCGCTAAATGGGATAAAGCTGAGAAGTGATCAAGAACTACAGATCGCGAACTTTCTGTTTCTAAACCAAATCCAGTTTATCTATGAACAGAATTTCCCCTTAATGAGGGAGGATCTTAACCCCGAGTATCAGAGCTATGCCCCGGATTTTTATCTCGCAGATCATGAAATATATTATGAACATTACGGAATTGATGAGAATGGCGAAGTACCAAGTTGGTTTGGATATAAACCTCCCTTTAAGAACGCTACCGAACAATATCGTCATGGCATGCAATGGAAAGATGGCATCCATGCAAAATATAAGACCAAATTTATCAAGACCTACTCCTTTCATGCCAAAAGAGGTAAACTCTTGTCATACTTGAAACAGCAGCTTAAGGAATTTGGAGTGGAGTTAAATCCCATGCCAATCGATCAAATACTTCCAGCTATAAAGAAAACAGAGCATTACGAGAATTTTATGGCTCTAATCTATACGTTTCTACAATTGATGAAGTCAAATAATGCAAGGCCAGAGAACTTTAAGAAGTTCAAGGGCGACCAAAGGCTTCAGATATTTTTGGATGTATTTACGCCATTGTATTTAAAATACGAACAGAAACTTTCCACCGATAATAGCATTGATTTCAATGATATGATCAATTCAGCTGCTCGTCATATCAGTTCTGGTGAATATAAAACAAACTATAAATACATCCTAGTAGATGAGTTTCAGGATATGTCACTAGGCAGATATGAGTTGCTAAAGGCATTAAAGAAAGCTAACCCTTCGGCTAAGCTTTATGCAGTTGGAGATGATTGGCAGTCGATATTCCGCTTTACAGGAAGTGATATCTCGATTATAACCGAATTCTCATCGCACTTCGGGGTGAGCGCAAATTCTGAGGTACTTAAAACATACAGGTTTAATCGCGAAATACTCGATCTAAGTAGTAGATTTATTCAGAAAAACCCTTCACAGCTTACCAAGTCGCTTTCCTCAGAAATGGAGGCTTTACATCCTTCTTTCGAACTCTGCCCGCTGAATGTCTATGGATCCTTAGCTAATCAGGCTTTACTTAAATGGGACATACTCAGTGAAATCATCGCAGGAATCAGTCTCAGGAAACAATCAGCAAGAATATTCATTATTGGTAGATATAACTATAATATCCCGCCTGACCTGAAAGAACTTCAGAAAAAATACCCGAACCACACGATCTCCTACTTGACAGCGCATAGCTCTAAGGGACTGACGTGTGACTATTCAATCCTTATAGATCTAGATTCTGGCGTTTACGGTTTTCCCTCAGAGATGGTCGATGATCCGATTTTAAGTTATCTGCTCCAGGAAGGTGATGATTTTGAAAATGCAGAAGAGCGACGCTTGTTTTATGTAGCCTTGACCAGAGCACGACATAAGGTGTATTTATTGTACAATAAGACTTCTCCAAGTAAGTTTATTGATGAGCTTATTTCAGATGGGTTTTTAGCAGAGTGAATTAGTGTCTCTTAGGGGCATAGGTGCCTGAACTGTCAAAATTCCGAACAAGTTTCCTAAATAAATGAAAGGTGCATCCCTGTCTGAAATGGCACTGGAGCTACTTAGTATAACTATAATTTCAGTAGCCTCATTTGTATTGCTTTTAATTAGATTCCTTCTGTAGTCTTATGCCGGACTATTTAGTATGGTTATTTGCGATACACAAATTATAAAACGCTATAATTCAACAACTTAATTAGCGAAAGCAACATATTGGTTTCATCAAAAAACATCCGTAGTTATCTAGCCGGCAATGTTGACAATTATTGTAAATATACTGTATTTAAAGAGGTTAGCTATCTAACATAAGGATATAGTTAAAGAGAATAAGATGTCTTCAATTAAAATCTCAAAATGATGCGCACGATATATTTTCACCCAACAGACAGATAAGTTACTGTCCACTGATTTTTTCTGAAAGTATTTTTGCATGATTTTTGACTAAAATTTATGCAAAACTTAGCTATTGTATCGAACTTTGTGTTTGAAAGGACAATTTTATGTCAAAATTAGATGAGTTAAAAAGTCATTTGAGGAAAGGAATTATCTATAAGAGGGATGAACTACAAAAGTGGTCAAGCTCTATCGATAGACATCTTTCTGAGCTTACTGGCGATGGTGTTTTAAAAAAGGTTGGCCCGGGGCTATATCACTTTCCGAAGAAAAACGCTTTCGGTTTTGAACCGCCTGCGGATCAGTTGCTGATCAAGAAATTTTTGGACAACGACAATTTTCTGATTACCTCCTTCAATTCCTATAACGCATTAGATGTGGGAACTACACAGCTGTATAATAAGATATTAGACTAGGCAACAAATTGTTCACTTTCAAAAAAAATCGGCCTTTCCAAAGAAGCGTAGCAAGGAGTTTCTGGTAGTTGACCTAATCAATAACCTGAATTACCTAGCAAAAGATCAACCGAAAATACTTGAAAAGGTCTTAAAAAAAGTGATGAGCTTAAATAAACATTCCCTAGGGCATGCTATTGAGAAATATGGTACACCAAGAACAAGAAAACTAACGGCTACCTCCTGCCCCACTACTGACACAAACACATGATTACAACATTCCCCCATCTGCGTAGGATTTTAAAAGCCTGAGTAGTGCAGTATCTTCCGAGATAGGCATACTTGAGGCCCTGGTCGAAAAAGATTACTGGATCATGCATGTGCTTTATGGTATGAAGAACTTGGGCCTAGAGTTTGATCTCAAAAAAGACATCGAAGTAGATATTACGATTCCGATAGCTATTGCAGCTAATGACAAATTCGAGTATATTAGCTAATTAAATAAATAACTGAATTGTCGCTCCATACCCTCTTTTCCCTTCCTATGTATTTTTGCTTGAAAAGACATTTTTTAACATTGGGCAATCAAAGGGAAAGGCTATTTCGTAAAAGAACATCTCAAAATTATTCTAAATATGACTCCAACGACCGTATCCTCGGAAGTAAACATTGTACTGGAAGACAGTAGCCATGCTAAAAATTTCACGCAAGAAACTTCTATCCATAGATTCGAATACAATCAAATTACCAAGTTTATCAATGATTTGATCCCAAAAATATTGGAAGATAAAAGCAAAAAGTATCTACACAACACCATCACTGTCTTAGGTACTAGAGGAAGTGGAAAAACCTCTTTCCTATTGACTCTTCGACAAGCCTACAAGGCACATGAAAAATTAAAAGTGTTACAGATTATAGACCCTACCCTTATTGAAGACAAAGGGCATGTGTTTGTAAATATAATTGCGGCTATCAGAAGTGAAGTTTTCAAAGTATTGGAGTTGAAGGAACAGAATGAAGAAACCAGGGAACTAAGAAAACAATGGAGAAATTCCCTAATGGCATTGGCAGCTGGCTTGCCATCCATCGATGGCATGAGTAATACACCACAGGAAAGTTGGCAGGACCCAGAATATGTCTTAGATAAAGGTCTAACAAATGTCTATTCTGCACTAAAACTGGCTGAAAGCTTCGATCATTTCTTGAAAATCTCCCTAGGCATTATTGAGAAAACATCCTTCCTATTAATTTTTGATGACATTGATGTGGATGCGACAAAAGGGTGGGCGGTTTTAGAGACCATCAGAAAGTATTTCACTACATCCCGATTGATTACGATACTTAGTGGAGACTTAAAATTGTACTCTTTAGTCGTGAGGCAGAAGAAATGGAAAAATTTCGGATCCGAAATATTAAAGTATGAAGGACAAAATCCAGATAAATTGGCATATTTCAATAATATGGTGACCGAACTTGAATCACAGTACCTTCAGAAAATCATGCAACCAAAGTTTCGCATTCATTTGTTATCCCTGCAAGAAAAAAAGCTTATGAACAAGCTTCCTAAAATCATCGTCAGGGAAAATACCAATGATAAAAAAGGTAATGAGATACAAGAACTTTACAGTCAGATATTCAATCGGTTCGGCATTAGAAATATAGGGCAAACCGAAGTATTCAATACGTTCATCCTAAGTCAGCCGTTCAGGACGCAGATACAATTTGCTTCAATCCTAGGTAATGCGCTGAACACATCTAACTCAAATGATTTAAGTATGATGAGTAACAGTGAGAAAATTACAGATATCTTTCTATCAGACCTTTTAGAACAAGAGATAGACGTTAACCTTGCCAATAGTACTTCTAAATTCCTCAATAGCATTGCACTAAGGTTTCTCCTAAAACGCAATCAGTTGAAAGATCTTTATCAACTTCAGCCTTCCACTACAGACAGTTCATTGAACGCTTGCTTATTATCGCTCAATTTATTGATTTCTAGATCTTTATTAAACGTCAGCTTCCATCTCTCTTTTGATTACCTAATAAAGATAGGTTATACACGCAATTTACTAAACCATTTAAATGAACGTAACCGAGGTAACGAGCCGAGCCTTAATGACCTTTGTGAAAAAAGTGGGCTTTATCATGACGGAGTATTAAGGGACACCGTAGGCAAAATGAATGCTTACCTCATTGGCAGCACACAATCACGGAGCTATAGAACTGACCATACCTTATTCAACATCAGCCTATTAGGATTAAACGGTCCCGCAAAAAGAAAAAACATTGATAGATTAGATTACGTTTTTTCAAATGCTGCATCGATTAAATCTATCCTTGGAACGCTTCCATCATATTCAGCTGTATTCAGCTTTAAAAACTCTTCTACGGTAGGTTATTCGATTTATCTAGTGATTGCTGCAATCGGTGAGCTGGTTAGGGTATACGAAAACCACTTAGACCTTCCTAATAATAGTCATCTAAGGTTACAATTATGCTCAACGCTCATGGAGCTTTCCCAACATCGTCAATATCCAGCTCCAGATTTTAGGACAGGCGGAAGCGTGAACAATCCAAATGAAGACAAGGACCTCGAAGAGGAAATTGACCTTGACGATTTAAGCTCAGGAAGTGAAACGGATCAAGAAACTAATGATTTCATTACCGCATTGACTACTTGGTTAGAAAAAATTCCGAGAACTGCAATTACTCCCCATGTACTAGGCAAAATATCTACCCGTTTTTACTATGCACTTCAAAATATATTTGATCGAAGATCAGTTGGTCTGCCTTTGGGTGAATTGTTCCATTACCAAACAGTAGCTTTGATGAATGCCATACTAATTGAAGACATACGGGAGAACCTCTCAGATTCGAGCTATCTGAACATCAACAATACTAACTTTTCCGATAAGCTACTAGTTTCAAATATCCAAAAGACATTCAACCAAAAAGACATTCATTCCAAAATAGAGGTTTTGGCTTACTCAAAATGGATGCTATCATGTCCTATTCTTCGAGGATACCTTCGTGATGATAAGGAGAGTGGGTTGACAGAGGCTTTGGAGAAATTTTGCGATACAAAATGCGAGGCTTTCCTTTCAATTGCAGCTCTACTGAACCAAGTTGCACTTGAAGGAAATCAACATCGAGAAGAAAATACATTAAGTAGAAGGAGACTATCGAATGATCAACTGGCAAACAAGGGCAACGAAAAATATCTCGTAAACAAGGTAAAGGTAGAACTTGGCAACATACTACCGCTAATCCAAGTTGAAAACCGTGGTGAAATGGCTAGAAGAAATGATGAACTGAAAAGAGCTGTGCCAAACCTTTTTCCACATAATGAAAGTTACTCTACAAAAGCCCGCGACTTACGTACCCGATTAAAAAAACTAGGTTTGACCGACTAATGTTAAAGTATCTAATGAATGATGAGGAGTCACTAGAGAGCTATCTCCATGCAAAAGACGTAGACCTAGCCGGAATTAAAAGACGGCTGGTAAAATCTGCCCGAAAAACGGATTACAGAATTACTGATAGCCATCTCCTCCTGCAAGTCGAAATGGCGTTTTCCAAGATAGAAAGTGTACCAGAGGTCTTTACCAAAGGCCTGCCTTTAATATCAGATCAATTTATAGGAGAGGACAATAAAAGGCTTTTTGTTTTAAATGATATGCAGACCTCTTATCAAGAGCTCCTAACATATCTCACACCGTTAGTATTACAGGCAGGAAAATTATTTACGTCTCTAAAGCCAGGTGATGATCCAAAAACCTTTTTCCACGATTTCATATTGCCCAATAATCGATATACTGCAATTCTAAGTGAACGTATACCTAAAATCAATTCGTACATAGAAAACGATGGTGGGCTATACGATTTGCATATCCATCTGAACGGTTCTCTTGAAACCGACACCGTGTGGCAGGATTTCCTAGCTGATCCGGATTATGTCCGTAGAGAAATAAAAAAAGCGTTTGACAAAAAAGAAAAGGTTAAGCAACAGTTTGAACAGGAGTCCACCCTTTTTGAACCTCAGAAATATCAACGTCTGCTTAGGATCGCCCAACATCTTAGAGAAGTCTTCTACAATTCTGTGTATCCACGAGGAAAGAGTCAACCGCCGCCGAAGTTAACTTACTTAATTCAAGAAGTTGACAACGGAAAAACTAACTATGACTACAGACATCCTTTTTTATATGTGATCGATGAAGATCAAAGTGAAAAATTTGTCCATTTACCCTCTGTAGAATGCTTAATGTATATACTGATACTTGACAAACTGAAGGAAAGAGGAGATGAAACACTCGCGGGACTTTTCCATTTTTATCTACTGATACTTGGACTTACAAACAGATTTTTAGTGCAGCAGGTACACCAGCATGGCTTTGAACAGTTCCAGAAGATCACGGTTAACAGCTTCAGACAAGCTAGTGAAAAAACCTATTTTCGCAGATTTTTTCAGTTTCATGGAAACAATCTTTGCCACTTAAAATTCTTAGAGGGGCGTTTTGCTCCCAAAAAAGACGGCACTGAGCTTTTAAAAATGACCAGCGAGATTTTTAGTGGTTGGGAAAGTTTCCAAAACGAAGTCATCAATCAAAAATATAAGGTGCCTAAACCAATAACGGAAAGTACATTAAAATTGATAGCACACTATATCAAGGAAGCTGATAGGGATTTGGACGAATATATCAGGCACAAAAGTTTAAGAGGTAGGTTAGTTGGCGAGTCCAGAGCAATTTCTAACCTACTGGAAGGATCTGGAAAATTTAAGGATAAACTGACTGGCCTAGATGCGGCATCAAGTGAATTTGATACACCACCAGAAGTTTTCGCTCCAGCATTTAGAATGGTTAAGAAATCAACTATTCCCAAAAGAACATTTCATGCTGGTGAAGATTTTTATCACCTGATAAGCGGACTAAGGGCTATTTTCGAAGCGATAACTTTCTGTGGGCTCGAAGAGAATGACAGGATTGGTCATGCGACAGCAACTGGAATATCTGCAAGTGAATGGTGCAACCTCCTTGGAAAAAAAATGTTGATTCCGCAAGGTGAATACTTGGACAACCTTGTATTTTGCCGTTATCTAATCAACAGCAAACAGTTAACAACCTTATTACCAGCTATAAAAAAGATCGAAACTGAAATTTTGGACTTACTACTAAAAATTTATGGCAAGAATCATAGTATTGATGACTACGAAGCATCTTGGTTGATGAGAGATATATGTCCCGTGCATGCCAATTATGACAATTATCTGCAAGCGTCACAATCTAAACACTTCAATCAAAACGAATGGGATTACATCGAGAGTAAAACAGATCGCAAAAGTACTGCCTTTTTACTTTTCCAAAAATATCATGAATTACCATATAGAAAAAAATATGAAATGATTACTGAAATCGAGACGGAAGGTATTTTTGATAGAGATAAGATAACAAAACTTCAGTTAGATATCCTAAAAATGATGTGCGAAAAAGGCATCATAATCGAAACCCTACCTACGAGCAATGTGAGGATTGGCATACATAAGGACTTTTCGACTTATCATTTTTTTAGATGGATTCAATGGGAAAGAGAAGGCTACCCTATACCAAAAATAGTTCTTGGATCTGATGATACCGGAATATTTGCTACCAATATCTACAATGAATATGCAAATATTTATGGTCATTTGAACGAACAAAAACACTGTACCGAAGCAGATAGAGACCAAATAATGGATAAACTTTATAAAAATAGTCAGCAATTCAAGTTTTCGTAATAGTCCTCGTCGATTTTAACAATAAATGCTATCTCATTTATTTGAGACTGCCACTTTTGTTGAAATTTTGTTCTGTTTATCTGGGGCTATTTAGCCTTCCTATTTTCAGATACAGACAACTATCTCCTTTTTAGACGCCTAAAAAGTAAAACAGTTAATTTAATGTGAATGTACTCTTATATTCAGACAATTGTTGGTCAGCGATATCGACGTACCTAGGCTTGAACAATTTTTGTTTACGCTCAGACCATTTCGCAATTTTTGAAATTATTCCTTGTCTATCTATGCCAGGATTTTCTTTCTTAACAAAGTCAACTGTAGCTAATATTTCCAAAGATAATGCTGACTCAAAGCCATCTATCAATTTAACTAGATTCGCGAGTCTTGTTTTCTGTTCGGCAGTAAACTCTTTTTTCACATAGATTTTTAATTCCTCTAATTTGTCGTATTGCAAATCCAAAGGTTCAAAAGCCTTGGCGCTCATTTGCTCCAAACCTTTAATATATTTTCCGTTTAATGCATGTATGACATGTTCCACTCCAACGCTATAAGGACCGTAATGACTAGCAGTGAATTTTAACTTATTCAATGACTTTTCGCCTAAACGCTGCAAGAAATATGCTAGTTTATTGGCCACAAAAAGACTAGTGTTTTCACCAAGAGAATCGTAATAAAACATAGCATATAATAGCATCGCTCGCGCCGACGTTAGTTTTACATCCTTATTTACCTCTTGTTGTTTAAGTAACTCCTTAACCGCCTCATTTGGTTCAAAGATTTGGATATCAACATCAGATAGGTGACCTAGGTGTTGCTCAATCATAGGTTTAACTTTTTCCCATTTTAACCCTCCATTACCGCAACCTAGAGGCGGTATTGCTATACTGGATATTTTGTAATCAACGATCACTTCAGCTAATCTTTGCAATCCTTTTTCGATAAAATCATATTGAGACTTCTTGAACCACTCAGTTTTAGTTGGGAAGTTAATAATTAATCGATCACCATGCATTGAAGTCTCTTTCACTACTAAAAGATCACCGATATTAAATTCTTTCTTTTTGCATGCAGCTGCATACAGTCTGTAGTTTTCAGGAAACTGTTCTTTAAATTGCAATGCAATACCTTTTCCCATCACACCAACGGTATTGACAGTGTTCACTAATGCCTGAGCTTTAGCTGTAAGTAAATTACCTTTTAAAAATCTCATTAATAATAATAGTTACCACTAGGATTTACCCGAACTGGAATTTCTAAACCTAAACTCTCAACTATTTGTTCAATTTGCAAAGCTACACTTTTATTATGAGTAACTAGCCCAAGAATACAGTTTACCGGCACATGAAATCTAACCAAGAATTCCGCTTGTTTATGTCGCATTTTATCAAAATCTTCTTCTGTATTGTTCCAATAACGAAGGTCTACTTTATCCCAATAGACTTCATCAAGATCATCCAATTTATTATAGAACGCTGAAATCTTTTTTTTTGCATGGCCATCTGTAAAACACCATTCTTCACACTGATTAACAATGTCATCAACTTTACAAACAATATACACAATTTTTTCTTGAGGAAGACGATTTACACCACTACCACCAGTTTTTATTTTCAATAACATTGGCGAAAGTCTTCCAAAATAAAATGGAATAAATTCGCCCAAAGAACCTCCAGGAGGATTGATGCCAACGGGATAGTCGTGTCTATTGCGTATTAAATCACTATCTCCAATATTGATATAATTCGGATCTGCTTTTTCATGTTCACGATTAAAAAGGCCATGTGTCAGCAGATACTCAATGTTATCAATATGAACAATACGATAGATTTTTACAATATTTGGAGGTTTACCTGGCATTTTTGGTACAATTATAATCAAACTTTGGAAAAGCAACAAACTTCAAAAAGACGTTTAGCGAGAATCAACGCATTTGAGTTAAGTCTGTCAATTTCCTTTGAATAAACAGAATTTCGTTCGCCAACCCAAATCCAAACGATCAAGATAAACTTTGCAATCCTACGATCCATAAGATGCAAATTTTTGAGGATAACATAGTCTAAGAACTGAGTCGCAAGATTACATTTCCCTCTAAAATTAATTATTAAAATAACATTTCAGTTTAGTCTCAGTCATTTCTACAACTGTACCGTAAATTGACCCTAGAAAATCCATCATCTCGTCAGTTAACCTCGATGATTTCACACCTGGTTGAGCTATCGCAAACTCAAAAGTTGTGTTTGTATAACGGATAGCTTTTCGGATTCTTTCAAGATCTTGTTTCTGACCATAATAAAATCGTTTACCTTTCAATACACCTGTTCCATCTCTCCTTTCCATATGTTTTAGCAACTCTTCAGGTTTCCACTTGTAACGAAGTGATACAATAGCCTGGCCACATACCTCGAACAGATCATTTAAACGCGATCCGGCTTTCTGTTTTGAATATTTGCAATGAATCAATTCAAACCTAATAAGGTAGTCTTCATGGAAAATTGCCACTATGTCGGCAGACTCTCCTGAATTATCGTCATTAAAAACAATTGTGGCTCCAGCATCAACCAATTTCTTCATCATATATTCCTGCACGGAATTTTCTCTTACTTGACCTTTCATATACATTGATTCGGTCTGATAGTTCACCTGATCCCAAGGTAATATATGAATTCTGTCTTTTGGAATCTTTACATTTTGGGAAACATTGTAATTGGTATGAATGCTTCCGGAAATTGTACAACCATTCAAAAGAAACATAGTAGGTGGATTTTCCTCAAAAAACCTTTTGAGGAACACGGGATCAGCCTTCAGGCCTTCAATCATTATTTTACTATCGTCAAGGCCAGTGATGCTATGTCCGCGCTCTCCCCCTAAATGAATTGAGAAAGGTATTTCTTTATCTAAAACGGTCAGGACAAAATCGGCATGCTCCTTATTTACCGCCACATTCTTTAAAACACATTCCGACAACATCACCGATGTCTTTGAGTCAACAGTAAGCATGAGTTTATGGATGCGAACATATAATTCCTCTGACCAATCAGTAGCCAAGACAATATCCTCTGGGTAAACATCAAGCTGTTTCTTCTCAGCTGAATTCTCCAGAAGTTGGTTTGAGTCAATCGTTTCATCTGTGATTAGTTTGCCAACATTCAGACACCAGGTCTTCCATTGTTTCAAATCGCCTATGCGGGCCGGGCTCCAGACTTTTCCTTTTACAGAAGCCCCAACGCTCACTGGGAAACCGTCCCGGAAACCAATGCCTACAAAATCCGATTTCTGACATCTCTTTCCTTCTTTCCAGCGACTCAGTTCAGTAGTTACGTCTGCACCACTTAACCTTGAATATCTGTGCAAGTGATTAGCCGGTTTAAATATCCCGGCATGTACAATACTCAGGCGTTTAATAGCATCAAATGCGCGAAACACACAGTCTCCGTTCAACATGATTGGCTTTTTGCCACTGACGAGTTCAACAAGCTTCTCCACATCCAGTAGCTTTTCCGTATAACCGATATATAATAATTGACTTTCCGGATCGTGATGCATAACAATAAGATCCCAGGTCTGGTCCCGAAGTTTATCAGTCTTTGCCCATTTCACTTTTTCGCGTTTCTGAGTGCTGAAGTAAAATACGTTTTCACTTTGATTGTAATACGGTTGGGTCAATGCATATCGATTTATATTGAAAGCATCCTTGAAATGCTTCCATTCCACTTTTTCACAGCTAAAGCAAACACAACTGAGCGCTGGGTATACCAATTTTGGATTCAATTCCAGGTTTGCAGAATCAAAGCCAGAAAATGGCTTGCATCCCTGTAAAAATGTTAATAGTGACTCTGCGTCTGCTTTTTTTGCATCTGCAATTTGACTGATTACAAATTCCCATCCTGAGCCTTCTTGAAGCAGGTTCTCCAGATCAATTGTTAAGTTTTCATCCGCAAAGTTTACAATAAAAGCTGCTTCACCCAGTCCAGGCTGTGTTCTTGCAAAACGACCTATGAATTGTAGCAAAACTCCGAGCGATTTGTGCAATTTATGAACTGCCGCAATCTTGAAATCGGGAAAATCAAAACCTTCTTTCAACATATCTACGCAGATTACGATATCATAATCACCGTTTTTAATTTGATCGATGACTTTCTTCTTGTTTTTGGTGCCCGAATGCACCAACGCGATTCGTTCACTCGGGTACCACTCCTTGTAATTCAGATATAGTTCCTCGGCGTGCTTTTGCTTTTCAGTGCGAACCATAACCTTATGACGTTTTAGACCATTTTTACGATCTTCTGCTAAGCGAGCCATAGCCGCATCTGCTATCGCCTGGTCTTTAAGTTTTGGATAACGCTGATCTACCGAAATTAAAGATATTTTAGAGAACACTTCATCAGCAAGTGCTTGTTTGAGTGTATAATTATATACAACTACACCTTCAACTGGTGCTTTATCATTTCGATAAGGTGTCGCTGTAAACTGTACGATTTTAGCCTTACCGAACAAATTTTTTAAATATTTCCATTCAGAGGCCTCAATATGATGAGCCTCATCAAAAAATACATGGGAGAAAATACTCTTTAGCTTATTCTGAACTTCCAGAGCAGCCCTTGCCAGGAGTCCAGGTGTTGAAACTACTACTTGTGCATCATTCAACTCATTCACCTCAGTCAAAGTTTTACTCAAGACAGCGATTATCGGGTTTGGCTTACCGTGTGTAATAACCCCAAGTTCCCTTAATTTACCGAAGGTTGCAAATTTCTCTGCTGTTTGTAATTTCAGATCTATAGTTGGTACAATAATCAAAGTTCGCTCGGCCTTATCGGCCAGTGCAGAAACAAACATGGTCTCAGTTTTGCCCGTTCCTGTTGGTAAAACGACCATTGCAGGATCCCTTGAGAAGGACCAATGTGGCAATAAGCCATAAACAGCTCCTTTTTGTGCCTTTCTTAAAGACAATCCAGTTGCCCCTATTCCTTCAATAAATAAACTATCCTTGCTGGGCGCATCTTTGATATCTGCCAAGCTGATAAATTGATACTGTCCTTTATTATGCTTCAATTTAGCAAAGAAATCAACATTATGTGCTGACGAGATTTTGTAAACACTATCTTGCTGCTCAATCCCTGTGAATTGATGCTTCCCTTTGGGTACAGCAATATGGAGAAGCTCGCCAGACTTTAGTGATTTTTGAGTAAAAAACAAAGGCTTTTTCAGGTCGACATTAAATGTAATAGGAAGATTTAGCTTAGTTTGTTGAGTCATAGCGTTAGATTTGGTTTTACATTCCTGGCATGCATTTACGAGGCATCCCAGGTATTAAGAATAATGGTTAGAAATTCTTCAATTGCTAATATACAAGATTTCAAATTGACAACAATAAAAGTATTTAAGTTCTTAAATGAACATCTATTCCACGGCTAATAATCATAAGTTCACCTATTGCAACAAAGCCCTCCTTCGTTCAATCTCAGCATTCAAGCTTTGGAACCATTCCTGACAAACTTTCAGTTCATAAATCATTTGTTCCTTAGTCTGTTTATTCACAGTTCTCCAATACCCATTTGAACTTGTTTCAGCCCCTTCATATAATGTAATTTTCACCTCAGATAAGTCCTTGTTTATCGCTTCTACATAAAACATCGCCTTTGAAGTATTGGCGTCTTTGGATGAACCCACCCAAAAACGTTGCATTGCAGCATTCTTGTTCTCTATGCGTTTACTTGCATTAATCAGACCTGTCTCCTTATCTGCACGTTCCACTATATAGCTAATTCTAGATTTAGATCGCTCTCTCCCTGAGGCTTATAATAAAATCCAGATCTGTGAATATTCAACATACTACACTGATCTGTGATACTGAACTGGTCATCTTTTACAACCATCAGCCTGCGTTCTGCAATGCAGTACTTCATTATAACTTTTTTTTTAGCCACTCATTCTGCATCTGAAGTTTGCCTATTTGCTCATATAAGCGGGCCTCAGTAGCCTCATTTTCCTTAGTATCGGTTTGCTTCTCGGAAAATACTGCCGAGCTATTTTCTAAAAAATGCTTCTTCCAGCTCGATATCTGGGTAGGATGAATATCATACTGCAAGGCTAATTCAGCTATCGATTTCTGCTCTTTTAAAGCCTCTATAGCTACTTTCACCTTGAATTCTGCACTAAACTTCTTTCTGCTAACTTTTTTCATCTGTCAATAAATTTACGGTTTTTTTTTAGACCTTAAATCATCGACCTAATATTGGGGAGTATTATATCACACACATATTTCAAAATCAATGATTGTTAGTTCTCAACCACTTTACATACTGCGCTACCCCTTCCAAATCAGGAAACATAGTTGATTGATGAATACCTAAATGCTCAACGGCCTTTTTCAACTTCTTTCGGCAATCAGCTGATATCTTAATTACTTCAAGATTTTTTAATTCCACTTCAGTATTTGGATCTGGATGGACGGTGAATAATCCCGATTGAGCAATTATTCTCTTTGTTAAATGCTTAGGCAAAAAAAGTGTGATTTCTTTAATGTCGAAAGGTTCAAATATCGGATCTAAATCTCCAGATATATCCTTATCCCAAACATACAATAAACTATCTGTAACAACTTCATGCTTATTCCATTCATCTTTAACTGCAAAAAACACGGCAACTATTGGATTCCAAGTCCAATCCAATAATCTAGTTGGCAATCCATGATGTTGGGCTAACGCCAGCAGTTCTAAATCATTACATACGTTGTCAATAAAAGGATACGACTTTTGCCTAAACAGCTGTAACATCTTTCTTTCACCTTCTTGCGTAAACGCCATTCCGTTAGCATTTTTACATCTACCAACACTTGGGATGAGTTTATAATTAGATGATTTTACACCCCGATATAATTTTGATTTTTTAGACTCAGCATTCTCTTTTAGAAAATCAAATAAATCGTTTACAGAATCTATGTTTGTAATTTTCTTCCTATTTTCCATCTAGCCCGCTATGTTTAATTCTTAAACAATTTAAAACTAACCTTGTAACGATAGAAAGATATATTATTTGTAACAGATAAAGCTCTTCTAATTTTAAGGTCATCATCTAAAGCAATAATAACGCCTTTTACAGTTTGTCCAGGCTCTGCAAGTTCTTGTAAAACATACCCCATATATCGCTGTATCTGTCCTACGACCTGATCGCTTGCCCTCCCTCTCTTTAACTCCACAATTAAAAGTTCCTTTTTGTCTTTGCTGACCGCTAGAATATCAATTGGGCCAGTATCACTCGGATATTGTCTCCCCACAATTTCACCTTCGTCTTCGAAGATATCATAAATCTTACCTAATTCGGTTTGCTTCCAATTATGCACCAGAAAGTCCTCCAAGTGCTTCTCTAATGCAAACACAGTTGGATCTTCTATCGAAGGATCAGTCGATACAATTGATGGTAGATCAGGCGTAATAAGAAAATTTTCTATTTCGACGCCATATTTTGTAATTAGAGACACCGTTCCTATCGACCCTGTTGAATTTTTTAGTTCCATGCTCATCTCCGACCTATCGATAGTTTCATTGAACCATTTTACAGACCTACGATGTGGCAAAAGCTGTCCCGACTTGTAAAAATATTCTCCCATGACTTCACCAACATGATAAGAGCCAAAACCGTCAGGAGAAAGGATAAAGTCACCAACATGGATGCCTTTTGCAATTGTATGAAGTGCTCCGCAAGCCAGGCCGGCCGCTATTTTTGTTTTTTCCGGGTATTTATTAAGAAAATAAGGGATGAACTCTTTATTGAATTCCCTCCAGTTCTCAGGTAAATTATTGCTTAAATCGAACTCAAATCCAAAATCGGCTCCAATAAAACCTTCTGTAAAGCAATCATTTGCATAAATACTGCCTTTGCCAAGCATAATTCTATAGTAGTTCTTCATAATGAGACACTATTTCAATTCGTTTAATTTGTTATAAACCTTTTTCAACATGTAGGCTTTAACCAAGCCACCAAACTCTTTATCGTCCATCATCTTCGAAAATATATCCTGATTTTGTTCCATGCGACCAATCAGTTTGTCCATAAATACATCTTCAAAACCAAACTTGAAATTCTCTATTGTATTACTTTGCGCTTGTTGAGATAGTTTCTTATCGGCAAGAAGCTCAGCTTCTATTTGGTCAAAAAACAATTTGTCGGCATCGTTAAATTCTGTAGCAAAGCGTTTATTCAACACTTCAATAATCTCAGAAAGAGCAGCACGTTCTTCCTTATTCATTCGAATACCTGACTCGTTACTACCATCCAGGCCGTACTCTCCGTTAGAATCCATTATAATATTTGTCTCTCCTACCTTCTGGAGTCTATAATATTCCAATGATACTTCATCACTCAACTTAAACTTGTCAGTAATATTTCTTGGCAATGTTCTTAATAGAAACTTACAATAAGTATACAATTTTTCCAAGTTGACATCAGTAAAGGGCATAATTTGAGTTAGGAAAGCGTATAGCTTAACAAAAGAATGAACTGAGTTTTTAAAATCCTCTTGAGTTGATCCTGCTGTTAACACATCGCCCTTCGGATTTTCAATAGGAAGTTGTTTAAAACGATCTACCGCTGGTGCTGTGTATGCATATAGCTTTTTCTGTTCACCAACTGACAAGGAACGAACTGACTTGAAATAAACATTACAGAAACTGTCAACTTCACTATCCCAGATCACTTGTGCTCTCTTAATTTCGGACTCCAAATCATGTAAATGATTAGGATCTGTGGTACTGTCAACGGTGGTTAGCTCATAATATGGTTGAAAAGATTGTAAAATATCTTCGGTCTCGTTTGCGAAATCAAGCACAAACGTATCTTCCTTACCAGGATGCATTCTATTTAAACGCGACAGCGTTTGAACGGCCTTTACACCAGATAGCTTCTTATCCACATACATTGTATGAAGAAGTGGCTGATCAAAACCGGTCTGATATTTATCGGCAACTAATAATAATTGATACTCCTGAGTATTGAATTTCTGGGGTACCTCCTTCTCCTTGAATCCGTTGAGCTCTACTTCTGTTACTCCGTCAGGATATACATCATAAATTACCTTACCAGAGAATGCTATAATGGTTTTTATATCGGAATAACCTTTATCTTTCAGATATCTATCGAACTCTTCTTTGTAACGTACAGCATGTAGACGCGAACTGGTCACAACCATCGCTTTTGCTTGCCCTCCTATCTTTTTTGATGCTACTTGTCGGAAGTGCTCAACCATGACCTCAGTCTTTTGTGCAAGATTATGAGGATGAAGCGATAAGAACCTGGCAATTGCGCTGGCAGCCTGCTTTTTATTAACTTCAGGATCGTCTTCGATTTGTTTAGATAGCCTAAAGAACGTTTTATATGTAGTATAATTGCTTAACACATCCAAAATGAATCCTTCCTCTACCGCCTGTTTCATGGAATAAAGATGGAATGGTTTAGGTTTACTATCCACGTCTGGAGTTCCAAAAACCTCAACAGTTTTGGCCTTGGGAGTTGCGGTGAATGCGAAGAAACTCAAATTGTCCTGTCTTCCGCGCGCCTGCATGGACTTACGAATCTCATCCTCAGCATCCTCGTCCAAACCACTATAAATCTCATCTTTTTCTGCTTCTTCAAGCGATTTATATGCAAGAACCTCTTTCAACTTCTTGCTAGCTTCTCCCCCTTGTGACGAATGAGCCTCATCTACTATGACAGCATATTTCCGGTTTGGGAGTTCCCCTATTTTGCTCAAGACAAACGGAAACTTTTGCAGGGTGGTTATGATGATATTAGACTTAGTAGAAATGGCATCCGCTAACTGCTGTGAATCTTTATCAATTTTAGTAACAACACCAGGCTTATGTTCGAACTGATAGATTGTATTTTGCAGTTGACTATCTAATACCTTACGGTCTGTGATAACAATAACGGAATCAAAGATTCGATCGTTATTAGTATCATGTAAACTAGACAACCTATAAGACAACCATGCTATAGAATTGGATTTACCCGAACCTGCTGAATGTTGTATCAAATAATTCCGCCCCGCGCCATGCTCCCGTGCATCAAATTCTAATTTCCGGACAATCTCTAACTGATGGTATCTCGGAAAAATGACACTTTCTTTCTTCTTTGAAATACCATCAAATTCAAATTCCTCGACGCTCAGATGCAGAAACTTCCCGATAATATCCATTAAGCTGTCTTTCGTCCAGACATATTCCCATAAATAAGAAGTCCGATATCCGTTTTTATTAATTGGATTACCCGCGCCATTGTTAAAACCCATATTAAACGGTAGGTAACGGGTTTGCTTACCGGCGAGCTTAGTCGTCATCAAACACTCGTCAGCATCTACCGCAAAGTGCACCAATGTTCTTTTTTTAAACTGAAAAATGGGTTCGCTTGGTTCCCGATCGTACACATACTGCTTTTTTGCATCATTAATATTTTGCCCAGTAAATTGGTTTTTAAGCTCGATTGTAGCTACAGGCAAGCCATTTAAACTTAAAACCATATCTAAGCTGTTATTGCCCTTACGTTCGTAGTATAATTGGCGGGTTACAGTAAGCTGATTGCTATCGTAAAGTTTGGCCGCTGATGTATTTAGGGTAGATTCTGGTTTTAGATAGCCCATTTTAAACTTTACGCCATAATCAGTAAAGCCGTTGCGGATAATATCTAAGGTACCCCGTAAATCCAGCTCCTTAAGCAAGCGGCTTAAAACTTTTTTCTCGACATCGTCTTTATGGATGGTTGAGATTTTCATCCATTCCTTGGGTTGCGATGTTTTTAAGAAATCGGTAATGTAAGTTGGGAATAAACCTAAATCAACGTTGAAATCTGTGGAAAAGCCTTTGCTATAATCACCATCCTTTATTAAGGATTCTTCTATTGCTGCTTCGAAGGTATGTTCCGTATGAATTCCGCTTGTCATAATTGAGATTATTAATTTAAGTTTCTTCGTGTATTGAATTCGTTATCTAAATATTTATAAGTGTTTCCGCAGATTCAGTAACGCAGTCAGCTATAACTTCATGTTGTACATCTACTTTACCTGTTACTACTTCCGAAATTAATGCTATTTTATACTCTTTTAAAAGTTCGATTTCTTGTTGAACTTTTAAAACTAATTTTTCATTAGTATCGCTATGTTCTTTGATATGATCAAGTATCTTTTCTTGCTCGTTAATTGGTGGGACAATTATATAAAGATTGTTTATAATTGAGAGAGTTATTCTTGTTAATGCAGACCCCTGGAGAGAACTTAACATTTGTTCAACGTTTATTTTGCTTACCAAAAAATGTTTAAGGTACGACGGATTAATGAATTTTAATTTCGCTCGAATAATTGCAAGTGATGACAAGATGACAAAATCATTATCTTCCTGGACAATAGAGGCTCTGCCAATAGTACCATCCTTTGTTAACAATATATCATTTTCTTTCGGACGACAACCATTACGTTCCAGAATTAAAAAATCATCGTCAGAAATATATTTACAATTCTCAAAATCAATTGTGTTTTCTTTTACATCTTTTACTGATATGTATCTTTTACCAGATTCTAGTGACGGTGGGCTGAAATGTGACCCATCAGTAATCAACTCACAAAAAAACTTCAGTTTCCCTATTGTCCAAGACTCAGGAATTTCTCCCAACCATTCGACACTACTATCTTTCATCGGGAAATTGGTATCTAAACCTTTCGTCACCGCTTGGTTAATCATAGCCGTTCGCTCTTCATTTAATAACTCAAGTAGCTTTTGCTTATCAGCAATGAGTTTATCCAGTTCAGAAGTTCTCTTTTCTAAAAACGAACTGATTATAATCTGTTCATTAAGTGGAGGAAAAACAAATTTTAATTTTTTTAAGGTATTAAGCCCAATCCTTAATCGTGTTGACCCAGAGCTATTTAATTCTGCTTGACTACGAAAATAATTGGAATTTATTGAGTAAGTAGCAAATTGACTATTAGAGACATTATCATTAACTACTAATCTTATACCGTCTGACGCCATTACAAATCTAGATTCAGTATTAGGAATAATACAAGCTCTTGCAACTGGGTCTGCCATTTTTGCAATTATAATTTCACCTGGAAAAATATTGCAGCTAGAAAGGCTATCAGCCTTTTCATTTGAAGTATATATTTTATAATCGTCGTTGAATGTCCCGTCACCAATATTTTGAAGTTGGATAATTCTAACTCCTTCCACCGTATAATCGTCAAATTTTAAATCTGAGCCAAACGGGCCTCCAGTAAAAGAATACTTTTCATTTTTTGCTAATGCTTGTAAATTCTTCGTTTCCCAATGACTTGGTATTTCTCCAATACCCTCAATACCAGAATCTTTATAACTTTCGTATCTCTTCATTAGGCAATCACCTCATTAATTAAACCCAAAGTTTCTTTTTCTAAAGCCATAATATCTTTACGGATATCGGCTAAACTGCGTAAGGGCTTGTATTGGTAAAAGTATTTGGTAAAGTTCAGCTCGTAGCCAATTTTAGTTTTGCTTTCATCTATCCAGGCATCGGGTACATGAGGCAGTACTTCTCTTTTTAAGTAAGCTTTGATATCTTCTTTCAGTGGTATATTTTCCGTATCCCGCAAGCTACTATCCGCTTTTGGTAAACCTTTTCTATCTAACTTAATATTTCCTTTGGCATCACGTTCTGGTCTTTCAACGGTGACTTTCGAATATCCAAAATCTTTGTTATCAAATATTTTGCTGTAATCGTTGGCGATAAAATCGCCATAAGTTTCAGTAATGGAAGTAATGTGGTTTGTTGCTAATTCGTTACGTTTATTACCAAGCGATTTACTCATCTTTTTAAATAAGTCGACCGCATTGATTAACTGTACTTTTCCTTTTCTATTTTTAGGTTTATGATTAGAAATTAACCAGATGTAGGTGCTAATTCCTGTGTTGTAGAACAATTGGTTGGGTAAAGCAATTACAGCCTCCAACATATCGTTTTCTATAATCCATTGCCTGATACTAGATTCATTTTTGGTACTACTAGGGCTACCTGAAAACATTGGAGAACCGTTAAACACAATGGCTAAACGAGAACCCTCCGGTTTCATTTTCGCAATAAGATGCATTAAAAATAAAAATGAGCCATCACTTGTTGAGGGTAACCCTGCACCAAATCGCCCACCAAATCCTTTTTCATCATGCTCGGCTTTCACTTTTTTGGCTATCTTTTCCCATTTTACTCCAAAAGGCGGGTTGGTAATCAAATAATCAAACTGTTCGCCAGCTAAGTGGTCTTCAGATATACTATTTCCCTTTTTAATGTTGATTGGGTTTTGCCCTTTAATCAACATATCCGATTTGCAGATAGCATACGATTCGGGGTTAAGTTCCTGACCAAAGACTTCTAAACGGGCATTGGGATTAAGTTCGTTTAAATATTCTTCGGCAACGCTTAACATCCCTCCTGTTCCTGCACAGCAATCGTAAATGGTTTTTACAATTCCTTTTTTGGTTAAAATATCGTGATCGTTTAAGAATAACAAATTAATCATTAAGCGAATAACCTCACGAGGAGTAAAGTGCTCTCCTGCTGTTTCGTTAGATATCTCCGCAAATTTTCGAATTAATTCTTCAAATAGATAACCCATTTCCATGCTGCTCACCTTATCAGGGTGCAAATCAATTTCCTGAAAACGTTTTACCACCATAAATAGGAGGTTATTGTCATCCATACGGTTGATCTGATTTTCGAATTCGAATTGTTCTATAATCTCCCTAGCCTCAGCAGAAAAACCATTTATATAATCACGCAGGTTTGCGGCAATATTATTAGGATCGGCAATTAGCTTGTCGAAATCAAAGTTACTTCGGTTATGAAAACTATAACCTGCAACCTTATTCAAAATCGGATCGATATTCTGAATTTTCATAACAGTCGATTGCTCGTACTTTCTTAATACATCAGCTTTCGTTTTTTCTAAGACACAATCCAGTCTCCGTAATACCGTTAGTGGAAGTATCACCTTACCATAATCACTTTGTTTGTAATCCCCACGCAATAAGTCGGCTATTGCCCAAATAAAATTGGCTGTTTCTTTAAAATTCTTCATTTTTTCGCAAAAAATTACTTTAGTCCAAAGGTACCTTAACAAACTACAATGAGCCTATCAAATTAAATTTATTATCTTGTTAAAAGAAACCTTAAAAAGGTTCCAACATAGCATAATTGCTTTTACATTTGATCTACAGACAGATATGTATGTATTTTATTGTACTCTCAGGTATATGCAATATGCCCATTAATTTTCAAAAAAATTCTAAAACATCAACATAATTAGACAAAAAGACAATATTTTAAGGGTACCATTTTATTAAACAAATCAACACAACACCCCATATGATAAACAACTATACTTCATCTAAAATTGCAGTACCGAGAAGAACAGTGTGAATATTTGGTCCAGATTAGTCTTTTGCCATAAGAATCACGATTATTGACATTGAAATCAGCCTGCCATATATATTTACCGTAGAATTACAAAGTATTTTTGACCGGTAAGTAGGAAATAAGATATCTTTACCTATGCAAATAGGTTGCACAGGTAATATCTATCCTTGTAGAAAACCGTTATGATGACTATAGATCGCACACCTGCAGCCAAAGTAAAAAATGCAATTAAATATTTTCAGGATCGCATACCTTCTCCCTCAAATATTAAAATCCGTAAGCTTTTACAACTTGCAAATGAATATGCCATGAACCACTCTGGCGTACCCATAACCTGGCTTACTGAAGATCAGAATAAGACGATTGACCACAATTCAATAGCAGAATTTGATGATTCGGCATTTTCTGACTATGAGATTGATATAATGGATCTAATTATCAGACGATATCGCAATTAGCTACCACCCTACAAAAGGTAGCTCCATTTACTGGAAACAACCAGATGAATAAAATGCCGCCTATTACTTTACTCAACCGTATGAAAAAGGAGAACGTTTCAATCGTATAAAAATCTTAGCAAGGGGTAACAAAATCC
>NZ_JADFBX010000025.1 GCF_015223055.1 Pedobacter sp. MC2016-24 | reverse complement strand
TATCGTAATTAAACGATGCGGCCTATAAGTATATGCTATATATAAGGTGTCAACTTATAAAGACACGCCGCGCTTCCATGGAATGAAATCATCCTGTATGTGACGCACCGCACTCACGGTAGTTTCGCCACTGGCCACACCTATCACGTAATTTAAAATTCTTGAACCAGCTTCCTGAATCGTTTCATTTCCATCTATGATGGGTCCTGTATCCAGGTCAATGATGTCGCTCATTTTATTAAACAACTTGGTATTGCTTGATATTTTAATAACCGGAGTAATCGGATTACCGGTTGGCGTACCTAATCCCGTTGTAAATAACACCACGTTAGCACCAGAACCGACTTCCGCAGTAGTAGACTCTACATCATTACCTGGTGTACACAATAAGTTCAATCCAGGCTTAACCACTTTTTCCGGATAATCCAATACTGCCACAACCGGAGAAGTACCACCCTTTTTGGCTGCACCAGCCGATTTAATCGCATCGGTAATCAAACCATCTTTGATATTTCCAGGAGAAGGGTTCATATCGAAACCAGAACCTGCATCAGTAGCCCGTTTACTATAAGTCTTCATCAGATACTCAAAACGCTCTGCATCATCCTTATCTACACAACGGTCGCTCAAATTTTGTTCTACTCCACAAAGTTCGGGAAACTCAGCTAAAATCACGGATCCGCCAAGTGCAACCAACAAATCTGATGCGTAGCCAATGGCCGGGTTTGCTGAAATTCCAGAGAAACCGTCAGATCCACCGCACTCCAGACCAATACATAAATTGCTTAAAGGAGCGGGCTTTCTGACATTGTCATTGGCTTGGATCAAACCCGCAAAGGTTTGTTTAATGGCCAGACTTAACAATTCAGATTCCTTGCCGATGGTTTGCTGATCTAATATATATAAAGGCTTATCAAAATTCCGGCTGCGTTTTTCAATTTCTTCTTTCAGAATACTTACCTGTGCATTCTGGCAACCCAGACTTAAAATGGTTGCACCTGCCACATTTGGATGGGTAATGTAACCGGCCAATAAACCACATAGGGTTTCAGAGTCTTGTCTTGTACCTCCGCAGCCACCCGTATGGGTTAAAAATTTAATCCCATCCACATTGGGGAACATGCGGTTCTGCTTTTTAGCAGACTCTGAATAGGTCAGCTGTGCATTCAGTATATCGTTTACACTGGCTCCGCTTTGATAAAGTGACATGAGCTCTTTGGCCTGCGACTGGTAAGTCTCATTTCGGCCGTAGCCCAGGTTATTCATTAAAGCTTCCTGTAAAACTTCCAGGTTTCTGTTCTCACAAAAAACCATCGGAATCACCAACCAATAATTGGCGGTACCTACTTGCCCGTCATTGCGGTGGAAACCATTAAACGTACGATCTTTCCAGGCTTCGATATTTGGTTTTTCCCAATCAATATGTGCATCAGTAGTATTGAACTCTGTTGCGGCATGTTTAACATTACTGGTGGTAATGATAGACCCTACCGGGATATCGATTTGAGCTTTACCAACCAATACGCCGTACATGGTTATCCGGTCTCCGGCAGCAAGATCTTCAGTTGTAAATTTATGTTTTGCAGGTACGTTAGCAGTAAGCAAGTAAGATTTACCTTCATAGATCACCTCTTCCCCTTCAGCAAGATCTGACAAGGCAACCAACACATTATCTTTAGGGTGAACTTTTAATATTCTCTTTTTCATTATTTTGATACTTGTAAAGTCTGATCTAATCTGGCCAAAGCCTCAGCTACACCATACTTTAATAGGTTATTGTAATTTTCTTCTACCGCTTCAATAAAGCCGGGTAAAGCAGACAAATCGGCAGTCCACATATCTTCATCATTCAATACGGTTTGCAGGTAATCAGATTGTTGCGCTTTATTATAGAAATAAGCAGCTTCATCATCAGTAATCAGGTATTCTTTACCCTGGTAGTTTCCATAGTACTGGTTTCCTTCCTTTCTATCTATTTTCATAAACAATAAGAATGCCGCAAAACCAAAAGCAATGTGTGCAGGCAACTTGTCATTAATTTTATAATAGTTTAACAATACCGGCAACACCCTGATTTTCATTTTCATGGTATACTGGAAAGTGATATTGATCCATAAATGCTCAATATTTGGATTTGCAAAACGGTCGATTACTGTGTTTGCAAATGCAACAGCTTCCGATTCCGTTACGTTATATGGTATTGCACCGACAATTTCCTGCATCATCAGCTCCTGCACATAGGCCCTCGTAGCCGGATCACTCATAGCCTGGGTTACGGTTTCTATGCCAGACAGGCAGGCAATGCCCGAGGTCAGCGTATGCGATCCGTTTAGCAAACGGACTTTCAGCTCTTTAAAGATCTCGATATCTGGTCGCACAATCAAGCCATGATCTGCGGCTTCCAAGCCTAAAAGTTCAGAAACCCGTTCATTACCTTCAATGGCCCAAAGGCGATAAGGTTCGGCCATGATAATCAGCTCGTCAGTATACCCCAGTTCAGCTTCGAGATTGGCCAGGGCTGCAGCATCTGGTTTACCCGGAACAATACGGTCGACCAGGGAATTGCAGAAATGAATGTGTTGATTTAACCATTGTACGAATGCTGCATCCAGATTATTGAAGGTTACGAGTTCCAATACAATGTTTTGTAACTGCTTGCAGTTATCTGGAATCAATTCGGTTGCAATAACCACAAGATCCGCTTCTTTAGATTCGCCTAGTGCCTGGTAACGCGCATATAAAACGGCCAGTAATTTTGCGGGGAAGGATACTGGCGGTGTTTGATCGATACTTTCTTTAACCAGTTGTATGCCCACTTCGGTGGTATTGGACACCACAACCTTTAAATCGGTTGAACGGGCAATCTCTAGAATAGTTGCCCAATCCTGATCGGCGGTAAGTACTCGGCTAATGGCTGATGAAATGATATTTTCTTCAACAGGTTGTCCGTTTTCTATTCCTCTTACACATATGGTATACAGGCTATCCTGCGCATCAAATTCCTGGGTACCACCTTTACTGGTCGATTTTACGACAGCTACCCTCCCATTAAACAGGCCATTTCTATTGGCTTTATCAATGAAAAAATCTGGCAATCCGCGTAGCAGCACACCGGTTCCAAATTGCAGGACTTTTTCAGGGAGGTTAAATAATTCCGCCTTTGGAAGGATTAATTTTTTGGCTTTTATATCTTTTAAAGTATCTTTTGATAAGGTCATATCTAATTTATAATATGGTCGTAAAACAATTCTACATAAATAATATCAGGTAGAAATGCGGTGTTACGCTAATTATTTGTGCAAACGTTCTCGGTAACGTTTTCGTTGATTGATTTAGTTCTTTTTTAACCAGGCCGGATATTTCTTGTCGAGCAATGCGGCCGGCCAGGTGCCGTACCAGGCGTAGCCCACTCTTCTTTCCAATTCTATTTCTGCTACGGTTTTTCTTTTCTCACTGTCTCTGCCACTAAAAAACGGCTCATTGGTATCGATATCGTAAAAGCGTGCCCAGATTACAGCACCCGGCTTCTGCTCTAATATGCGGTCTTTTCCTCCGGGCAGATCTTTAGCAGTGACAAATACGAAATCGTAACCTGTTATTTTAGATTTCTCGAACCATTGTACCGCAGCCGTTATCGCGTTTTTAACCTGTTCATCAGGATGTTTGATGCGCATTAGAAACTCGACGATATTTACCGACTCCATTCCGCTCAAGGAGACCAGTTCAAAGGCCCTTGCCTGTGCTGGTTTTAATGTTTTTTCATCGTGCTGAGCACACCAAACCGTAGGCTTGCCCTTCACCACAACTTGTGTTTTCAGGATGCAGTCTATGCCTTTTTGAACCGCAGCTTTGGCTTTAGCCTGATAACCGGCATTCAACAGATCGAGGTTGTTCTTTCCTTCCACAATATCCTGCAAGATGTTGAGTACATTGATCATGGCGTTATCATTATAAGTGATTTGCCCGCGATACAAGCTATGGTCAGGATAATATTGCGGCCAGCCCCCATTGGCATACTGGGCTTTCAACAGGTAATCTATTCCTTTTTGAACTGCAATGAGATATCTCGTATTGCCGGTATTTTTGTAGGCATCAATTAAATAACGGATTTCTCTTGAGGTTGCTTTGTTATCTATAGTAGCATCCTTATGCAGTGAATCTGCTTTAATTTCCTGCTTTTCAGCATCAGAAAGCACCTGCTCGTATTTAACCACCACCTTACCAATAGCCTTGGGCCAGCCCCCTATCGCGCGCTGGTAAACCAGCATATTTTCGGCAAGCGGATCTGTTGAAGAATTTTTCTGATCAACCTTAGACTGAGCCTGAGCTGTATAATTTAAAGCTATCGTACCCCATACAAAGAAAGCACCCAATTTAATATTCATAATTTTCTACTTAGAGATTTGTAATACTGAAGCAGCAGCACCATGGCCAAATTCAGATTGTGTTTTGGCTTTACTGGTATCGGTACCTGATAATTTGATGTCCTGATTTTTATCGCCATTGATTTTGAACAACAGATCGGCATTGATATAACCGATATTTCTTAAACCAATTGATTTTCCGTTTTGCACATAGATTAAAGGGGATGCGTTTTTCACATCCAGGTGCATGTTAGCAACCTTAATGTTTTTAGCTTCCTGAATATCGATTCCTTCATCAGCCTTAATGGTCAGGTTGTCCAGTTCAATATCACTGATGGCCATTTCAGGTAATCCACGAACAAATACAGCTTTTGAAGCGCCATCGCAAACCACGTTGCTGATGTAGAACTTTCTAAATACTGGTGTAGCCTCGGTAACCGGAAATGTTTCTACTTTGGGCGTTTCCCTTTTTTCGCCGGTTAAGGCTACCGGATCTAAGGCTTCGTAATACATATCGAACAGAATCGCTTCGGCAGCGATATCTTTCATGTTGATGTTCCGCGCATAAATATTTTCTACCACACCACCACGGCCGCGGGTAGTTTTAAAGCGCAGGCCAATATCGGTTCCGATAAAGGTACAATCGGTTACAAAGATATTCCTTGCACCACCAGACATTTCACTACCGATGACAAAACCACCATGCGCATGATAAATGGTGCTGTTTCTGATGATTACATTTTCTGTAGGCATACCACGCTTGCGACCTTCGGCATCACGACCTGATTTGATACAGATGCCATCATCACCGACATCAAAAGTACTGCCTTCTACCAATACGTTTTTACAGGATTCCAGGTCTAGTCCATCGCCATTTTGTGCGTACCAGGGGTTTTTAGCATAAACATTACGGATGGTAATGTCTTCAGACATCAGCGGATGCAGGTTCCAGGCCGGGGAGTTTTGAAAGGTTACACCTTCCAGTAAAATGCGTTTACATTTGGTGAGCACCAGTAAGTTTGGGCGCAAAAAATCTTTGATACTGGCGTAAAATGCGGCATCTTTATCTTTAGCTATTGCTCCGGCAAATTTCATTTTGGCTCCTTTGATGGATTGTGCTGAAGGATGCCATACTTTCTTGTCTTCAGTTAATACACCACCAGATGCAACCAGTTTTTTCCATTGACTTTCAGTTAGTTTGTCCTTTTTAACCATCCGCCAGGCATCACCTGCCCCGTCAATAATTCCATATCCGGTGATGGCAATATTTTCCTGACCAGTAGCGGATATTGGCGATTGGTTACGCATTTGAGGTAAGCCTTCCCAGTTACCCTCTACCAAAGCGTATTGGTTAAAATCTTTGGTAAACTGCAACAAAGCATTCTTTTTGAGGTGCAGGTTGACATTACTTTTTAAAGTGATCGGTCCGGTGAGCCACAGCCCTTCCGGAATAACAACTACTCCACCACCCCGTTTGTTACAATCTGTGATCGCCTGGTTGATGCTATTGGTATTTAAGGTAAGTCCGTCATTCTTTGCACCATATTTAAGAATGCTGATCGTATCTTTTTTAAATGCAGTTTGCGCAATTACAGGAAGGTTATCAAAAGAATATGCTTTTTGCGCGGTTTTATTTTGTGCATTTGCATAGAATGAGAGGGTAAATAAGGGAATAGCGAATATAGCAGGAACTAGTCTTTTCATAAGGATTGTTTTAATTGACTATAGCCGTTACATACGGCTAGCCAGGAAAGAGGTATCATAATAATTGGCTTCAATTTATGACTTGGGTTTAAGTTTAACAATATGTTCAGAGAGCCCTAAATTTAATTGTCTGAGTTCTTGCAATACCAATTGTGCGATTTCACGTGCACCAAGTTCATTGAAGTGGGTATCATCTGTTTTTCCTCCGGGATAATTTGGATGGACACCCGGCTCCAGATGATTAAATAGCATGGCCGACTTCTCTGGGCCGAACTTTTGGTAAAGGGCAATACTTTTGGCATCCAGATCAATGAAGGCTACCTTTTGTTCCATAGCTACTTCTTTCACCAAAGGGGTGTAAGGATGCGTTTCCTGGGCTTTGCCATCCGCGTCGAACTTTCTTCTGGACACCGGTGTCAGCAAAATAGGCGTTGCATTTTTTGCTTTGGTTTCCTGAATATACTTAACCAGGTTGGCTTTAAACTCCGCCGGTTTGGTATAGGTTTTCTTGGTTTCCACTTCATCGTTATGACCGAACTGGATAAAGACATAATCACCAGTTTTCAAACTGTCCAATACAGCGGTCCACCTGTTTTCGTTGATGAAACTTTTGGTACTCCGGCCATTTTGGGCACGGTTATCAACAATGACATCCTGATCAAAGAAATTGGCAAATGGCATGCCCCAGCCCGTCTCCGGATAGGTGTTTGGAGATTTAACAGACATGGTAGAATCGCCGACCATATATACTTTGATCTTTTTAGCAGGAGGAGTAAAGGACAGCAGCAGCATTCCTGCAACTACGGATAGGGTAAACTTAGTAAAGGTGTTGAACGGGTTCATGTAGGTATTATTTGATCTGGTTTATGCTGATGTTATTGACTAAACTGTTGATATATACTTCAATATTGGTATAACCGGTACTCAGGTTATTTGCACTGGCATTGGCTACTTTGGGGTCTAAACCTTTTTCTATTTCCCAACTGTCGGGCATTCCATCCCCATCGGTGTCTAACAATGCAGTTCCAGCATTTAGAACCGGCCAGCCACCTACATCGGTTTGAGAATCAATGATCCCTTTTTTACCGGTTTTTGAACCGTTGAAAGTCGCGGTTCCATCCCTTACCTCATTCATGATCCTGGTATCTACAGGATCTCTTTTAAAACTTGCACCTCCGTATAACAACACGGCATTGTATGCCTCAATGGCTGTATGAGGTGTGATGGCTTCTGCTGGAAAAGGCGCAGACATTTTTGCCAGGGCATAATTGGCATCGCCCAGACCCGAGCCTTTATCTACCCCGCCATTCCAATTGTTTTGGGTAACTGTAGTATTGCCGTCTACATAATTATCTGCGATATAGAATTTGCCGAAGCCTGGTCCGTATTTGACCAGGTCTGTTTCCATAGAGATTTCCATAATCCTGCTTCTTTTTACCGTTGCAGGACCAGCTTTATAGTAATTGGCTACAATGTTGTACTCACCGTTTTCTCCGCCGTAGGCACTGTTACTTCCCCAATTGTAAATTACATTGTTGCGGTAATCAACTTTATCGATTCCGAAAGGGCTTGAGCCGGTCCCTGTACGGTTTCCGCCATCAAAACGGGCGTTCCGGCTATTGTGGTGCGCGAGTAAGTTGTGATGAAAAGTAACATTAGACCCACCCCATATGGCGCCATAACCGTGATCATCTTTTTCATGAAATGACTTGTTCAGGCTTTCTGAAAGGATACACCATTGCATGGTGAAATTTTTATTTGCATAAAAAGACGAGCATTCATCAATAGACCAGCTCATGGAGCAATGGTCTACCATGATGTTTTGGTGATATCTTCCCCAGAGTGCGTCTTGCTCATTTTTGGTCAGGTCGCCCATCCTGAATCTCAGGTAACGTATAATGACCTGATCGGCATCTACATTCATTTCGTAGTCCTGGATGCAGATACCATCGCCGGGCGCTGTTTGCCCCGCGATGGTTACGTTGCCATTTTTGATTTGAAGGCGACTGTTTAATTTGATGTTCCCAGAAACTTCAAAGACAATAATCCTGGCGCCGCTTTCAGCCAGTGCAGCACGTAAACTACCAGTTCCGGAGTCGTTGAGGTTGGTCACCTTGATGACTTTACCTCCGCGTCCGCCCACAGTATTTTTACCATAGCCCTCAGCACCAGGAAAAGCATAAGCTGTTTCGGTTAAAGGCTGGGTTGTTAGGGGTGGAAAAACCACAGGAGGTGTAATATTCGTTTCCTCCTGTGGGCTCTTTTTCGTGCATGCGACGTTCATGATTAAAATAACCGCAGCCAGATAAATTGTATTTGACTTTCTTATTTCCATCTTGGATCTCCAATCCCATTTGAGATCAGCGTTTGATTACTTAATTTAAAGTTGCCCGTTGCCGCGGCAGTAAACCCTGGATCTAATGCTGTACCACTTGCATCAACTTTAGCACCTGTTGCAGTAGAAGAAATCAGGTTCGTAGTTGTAAAATAGTTGTTGCCCGATAGCGTAACCAAATTTGTCGCAGCCTGGTTGGCCAATAGAATAGCCGTATTGGTCACTATGTTTTTGGTAAAAGTGATCTCGTGGCTAGCGGCTGGAATACGTACATAAAATAATCGCCTGATGACACTTCCGCCTAAAGCATAAAGGGTATTATTGCTCACATTAATCTGGACTTTACCGGCAGGATAGCTTGCGCCACTATTGGCATCCATCCTCATGAATTCCCGATCGCCCGTACCAGACAAGGTATTATTTGTAAACGTAAGTTTATTAGGGAAACTGGCGCGGAAGTCTATAAACTCACCGTTTGCAGCAAAAGTATTGAATATGTTATTGTTGATCAAGACGGATGAGATGGTACTAATCACAGAAGTAGAAGTTAAGCCCAATACACCGGCACCGTAATTTCTAACAATTGATCCCTCAATTTCCAGATCGCCATAATTTCCTCCACCAGTATAAACAACAGCATAATTTGCCGGAGTGGTTCCCCCTTCTAAGATTAAGTTCTTAATTTTAAACGAGGCTCCGTTTTGTACGTTGAAACTTACTCCCGTCAGTACTGGCCGATCTGCCGCTTTTACAGCAACGATGGAAATTGATTTATTAACTACTAACGTAGTTGGCGTTCCACCGGTTTCCAGAACATAATTACCTGCTGCTAAAGCAAAAGTTTCACCACCGGCAGCATTAGTTACTGCATTTTTGAATTCAGCAGCATTATTAATTAATATGGCATTACCAATGTCTACTGCACTTAAAAATGTAACTGTTCCACGTGTTTTTGTTCCATTCATTAATTTAGCCGTATAATTAGTTTCGGCGATTAAACCATCAACTGTTGCTTTACCAGCTGCAATTTCGGCAGGTGTAACTGCATGAGTAATGTTGCCCGGTGTTAAAACAATAGATGTAGCCACTTCGCCTGCAGGCCAGGTTAAGATGACAGACTTTGAAGTAATATTTGCAGGAAGAACAGGATTAAAGATTTGCTCCCCATCTGTTTTGAACAATGCGGTTACCCATTTGGAATCAGCAACACCTTCACCAACAGCTTTAACTCTCACTGCATATTGTGTATCGCCGCCAAGTGCAGGTACTGTATAAGGTGTCTGTTTGAAGGTAATGTCACTGATTGTTTTTACCGGAGTACCAGAGAAATCTGTGTTTTCAAAAAACTCGATGGTATAGGAAGTAGCATTATTTACAGCCTTCCAAGTTAAAGTTACTCCTATTTTATTAACTACAGCAGCAGTTAAACCAGTTGGAGAAAAAGCCCTGTCTACTTGCAAGGTGGTAATTTCCTCCATATTGTCTTTACAACTTGAAAGCCCTGTAAGCCCCATCAAGATGAAAGCGCTGATGTATATATATTTTTTATTCATGACCTGACGAGTTATAAGTTCAAGTTATTATTATTTAGTATACCATTTGATGAATCCAAGAAAACCTGCCAAATCGGCCAAAACTGCTGTTTGTTAGGGTCTTTTACAAATAATGCGTCCCAAAAAGTCTTAGTTTCTCCCGTAGATATCATTGTCCAGCTTTTATTTGAGGTATACCCTAATGTTGCACCCAGCGCATCGGTATCTCCGAAATTCAAACCATAAATTTCAACTGTTTCGGCGTCAGGTAAAGTTTTGTAATAGATTTTAGCAGGAAGGTTAGCGTACTTGCCTTGTCTTTTCTCCAATTGCTCTAATTTAACTTTTGCTTCTGTCAATTTGGTGGACAACAAGTTCCAGCGTATCAAATCACCTTTCCTAAGCATTTCTCCAGTAAACTCCAACGCTCTCTCATCTACAATAGCATTGAAAAACGCGGGTTTAGATGCTGTTGCCTGGGTCATAAAAGCTGCTACTTTAGCTGCATTATTCGGGAATGCCCTATCACGGATCATCTTTAAATAAGGTGCTGCAGTAGCTGGCCCATCTAATTCGTTTACAGCTTCAGCAGCCATCAGAACAACGTCGGCATAGCGCATATACATCCAGTTTAAACCATCATCATTGGTAGAAGTAACCTTACGTTTCATCCACTCATAACGATATTTACCAAAATACCATCTACCTAAGGTGTTTGGAACCTGAACACCATTAGTCCATTCATAGGGCACTACAGAAACAGCTCTTCTGACATCATCCCGATCATATTCATACCACATAATCGGGTTTGGGCCGTTGGTGCCACCTTTATTTTGACCTGTGTATTTGTCCGTTGTGGTGTGCTTTACACCCAAATCAAAAATTACGCGACCGCGGCCTTCACTAAATGGAATCTCCCACATCGACTCTAAGCCTGCAGCACCTGCTTCTTCGTTCAGTTTTCTAAAAACATCCTCAAAACCAAGCAATCTTAATTTTCCACTAGCAATGATCTCCAGACATTCTTTTTTAGCTATGGCATACATTTTTTCTCGAGACAGATCAGGATCCGTGCTTAAACTCACGTTACCATCTAAACGTTGCGCATAACCGCCTGCAGCCAAAGCTAATCTAGCTCTTAACCCTTTTGCAAATGCCTTATTTACATGTTCAACACTACTGGTTACTGTTGTTTCATTCGGCCAGGGTAAATATGTCGCAGCCTCATCCAAATCGGCAATCAATTGTTTATAAATCACATCCCTGCTACTTCTTGCTAAATAGGTAGTAGCTGAGTTAACAGGTTCGAATCTTGCAGGAACATCACCCCAACCTTTAATCAAATCGTTATATATTACAGCTCTTAAAGTTAATGCTTCGCCTAACATCTGTGCCAACTCCGGATTACTCTCCACATTACCGTAAGTTTTAAGACCAACGATGGCCATACTTGCTCTTTCAATGCCCTCATAGAATTTGGCCCAGGCGTTATCAGCTGTGTTCATTTGACCGTTGCTAACATTAGCATTGTAGTTAGAAAGTTTTGCCTTATCATCATCAACCGATTTCAATGTATTGTAAACCTCAGCATCATTGTTCAGTCCATAATAGACCAAAAATCTGCCGCGATAAGAATTGGTTTCACCGAAGGACTGCAGAATACCCGCTATTGCTCCTTTTGCAAGACTTGGGGTGGAAAAAATAACGGATGGCTCAAGAGCCGATTTACTTGGCGCATCTAGTGTTTTTTTACAGCCACCTACGAAAACAAGCCCTGTAAATGCGATTAAAGCATATATAATCTTTTTCATCTCTTTCTTATTAAAAATTAACATTCAAACCAAAAACAAAAGATTTGCTTTTCGGATAAGCAGAATAATCAACCCCCGGAGTTAGATTGTCGTTACGTCTGGTAGAAACTTCAGGATCAAAACCGCTGTAGTTTGTCCATAAGAATAAGTTATAACCAGAAGCATAAACTCTCAGTTTTTTCATCTTTAGCTTAGAGGATATTGCGGCTGGTAATGTGTAACCTATAGTTACGGTAGATAATCTTAAAAAAGAACCATCTTCTACGGCCCAATCGCTCAGTACAAAAGTCTTCATATATGGCGACCATAAAGTTGTGCCAGCATTCATAGCCGCCAATTCAGCAGCATCATTGCTAATGGTACCATCTGAACGAAGGTTAGTCCAGCGATTTCCCGTAGCCATGGTAGAAATCATATTCCTGGAATTGTATTTACTTGTTGATGTATATTCTATTTTGTTGGCATTATAGATATCATTTCCATAACTCCAGTTAAAGAATGCTGCCACATCAAAATTGTAAATTCTTGAATTGACAGAGAAACCTCCTGTATGCAAAGGATTGGCATTTCCAATGATAGACCTGTCATCCAGACTAATTATCCCGTCATTATTAAGGTCTTTAATTTTCATAGAACCGGGACGCAAAGTTCCGATAAATGAAGTTGCATTCACCACACCAGGTTTTAAGATCCAGTTTCCGCTTGCTGCATCATACCGGTCAAAATCTGACACTTCATATCTGCCATCGTTTTTATACCCGTAAATACGGCCTAAGGAAGCTCCGGACTCGATTAAATAATCAACACCTATTTCTGTTGATGCCCATCCAGATGTTCCTGGAATACTTTTTAGAGATCCTAATGAAAGTACTTCATTTCTATTGAAACTGATGTTTGCACTAACACTTAAGTCAAAATTAGTTTTTTTAATAGCACTCCAGTTTACCCCTAATTCGATGCCTTTATTCTGCGTCTTCCCAATATTACGATATTGGAAATCATAACCACTTCCGGCAACCGGAAATTTCACCAGTACATCGTTTGTTCTGTTTAAATATGCATCAACTGTACCCGTTATTTTTGCATTGAATAAAGAGAAGTCTAAACCAATATTTCTTGAAGTGGTAGTTTCCCATGTCAAATCTGGGTTTGCCATTATTTTAGAGGGTGCCCAAAAGTTACCATAACCATTTACCCAGGCAGTAGTTGCATTTTGATAGGTTTGTACCATTTGTCCATTTGGAATCCCATCGTTTCCAGCTGTACCAAAACTACCCCTGATCTTTAAATCAGATAACCATGAGCGTGTGCTCTCCATAAAGCGCTCCTGAGAAACTCTCCAAGCGGCAGATACGGAAGGAAAATATCCCCATTGATTTCCCTCAGCAAATTTGGAAGAACCATCTGCCCGAAAGGTAGCGCTTAACAAATATTTACCTTTGTAATCATAATTAGCTCGTCCAAAGAAGGAAAGCAATTTGTAATCACGATCAAAATTATTGTCTACGGAATTAGCCTGTCCCTGAGTAGACAATACCCTGGCTTGCTGAAAAGTAAATGTTTTTGGGAATCCATGAACAACATTTGTTAAAGTACCTACTTCGGTTTTCAAAAACTCCTGTCCAGCCAAAACAGTTAAGTTATGGTCTTTACCTAAAGTTTGTTTGAAATTGTAGTTTAAAGTGTTTGTATTTCTGAAACTTGTAGAATTGCCATCAGTAAAAATAATCGCCGGTAAATTCTGATTTGCAGCAGCAGGAGCATTTCTTACATAATAGGTTGTTACGCCATAAAAACGGTCCTGATCATTCCTGATCCCATCATATCCAACTTCAGTACGCAATGTTAAATTATCAATCATTTGATAGCTTAATGCGCCATTTAAATTGTAGGCTTTACGATGAATATACTGATCGTTATCTGATATAGAAATCATTGGATTGTATAAGTTGAAAGTATCATCGGTTTCTGTAGTGGTCGTAAGCCCCTGTACAGGAAAAGGAGGATAAATCATTGCGTTTTTCAAACGAGAATCAGAAGATGATTTCTCATTTTGTTCGTTTGCGCCACCGCCTTTAGTTTTGGTATCAGAATAACGTGCTCCGAAATCAAGGGTTAATTTGTCATACAATTTATGGTTCAGCTTAAAGTTGAGGTTTTGCCTTTCATAACCTGAGAGCTGCATGATCGCTTTGTCTTTAACAAAGCTATGACTAAGACTGTATTTTGTTTTTTCGCTTCCGCCGCTGATGTTTAGATTTTGGTTATAAGTATTTCCAGTACGACCGAAGATAATATCTTGCCAATCGTTTGCAGGTGTATTTGCGTATAAGTCTATATCCTGATAATTACCCAGATATTTCGTATATGTATCAAGTGATTTATCTAAAAGTGCCCTTTCATATTGCCATGTTGCATAATCCAGGGGAGACAGCACATCCAGTTTTTTCGCTAGTTTTCTTGGACCGGTGAACATATTATAGCTGATGCTGGTTTTGCCGTTCTTGCTATTCTTTGTCGTAATCAATACCACTCCATTTGCGCCTCTTGACCCATAGATAGCCGTAGAAGAACCATCTTTTAAGATGTCTATAGTTTCAATATCCTGGGGTGCAATATCAGAGATCGAGTTTACGGGAAATCCATCAACAATATAAAGCGGGGCATTACTTTGTGTGATGGAATTTCCTCCTCTAACTCTAACCGTCATTTCTGCATCTGGAGAACCTTCAGTTGTTGCAATACTGACACCTGCTACACGTCCGGAAATAGCTTCCAATGCCGAAGACACTGGCGCGGCGGCTATCACATCAGCACCTACCGAAGAAACGGCCCCAGTTAAATCTTTTTTCTTAACCGTACCGTATCCGATGTTGATCACCACTTCATCAAGTGAAGCTACATCATCCTGCAGACTAAAATTAACCTTAGATTGATTGCCTACTGTGATTTCTTGTTTTTTGTAACCGATATAGCTGGCTACCAGGATAATTTCACCAGTTGTTGGAACAGGAAGTTTAAACTGCCCTTTTTCATCGGTACTTACAGAGATTTTGGTTCCTTTAATGGTTACACTGGCTCCGGGAATCGTTTCCTTTCCGGATTTGTCTGTTACCTTACCCGTCACTTGCCGGGTTTGCTGTGCATGAGCCAATCCAAAGAACAGGATTACTGCACTACAGAGTAGTAAAAGTTTTTTCATACGTTATTATATTTGGTTATGTGGGCATGCCTCAGCTGCCTTAATAACAAATTACACTGTTTTATGTGATAAAAGTTCTGGAGGGAACAGTTAAATTTGTGCAATCGTTCCCGACATCGTTGCCAACGAAGAATGGTGTTATCTAATAATAACCTTATATTGCGTATAAATTCAATTGACAACGTTTAGCTAATCCTTATTTTATGTTTGAGCCACCTACTTTAAAAGATATCGCCACCGCACTTGGCCTTTCCACATCAACCGTTTCAAGAGCCCTGAGAGATACTTATGAAATTAGTTCGAAAACTAAAAAACTGGTATTAGAATACGCAGAGAAAATCAACTATCAACCCAACCCAAGTGCGCTGAGTTTAAAAGTACGACGCAGTAAATCTATTGGTGTACTGGTGAGCGAAGTGGCAAATTATTATTTCTCACAAGCCATTAGCGGCATTGAATCTATTGCGTATGACCGTGGTTATCATGTCATCATTACCCAAACGCATGAGTCCTATGATCGGGAGAAAATCAATATCCAGCATTTGGCATCCCGCTCTGTGGATGGACTCCTGGTTTCACTATCCGCTGAAACAGCCGATACTTCGCATTTACGCGATTTACACGACAAAGGTTTGCCGATGGTATTTTTTGATCGGATTGCGGAAGATATCAATACCCATAAAATCACTGCAAATAATGAACAGGGAGCTTACGATGCCACAGTTCACCTGATCAAGTCTGGGAAAAGGAAAATTGCCCATCTGACCAACTCCGGCCAGCTTTCGATCAGCATAGATCGATTGAAAGGTTATACCCGGGCACTTCAGGAATATGGCATTACACCAAATCCGAATTACATCAAGCACTGTAACCACGGTGGTATGTTTTACGATGAAATTGAATCTGCTGTTGCAGAAGTGATGAATCTGAAAGATACTCCGGATGCCATCTTTGTGGGCAGCGACCGGCTATCGGTAGGTTGTCTTTCTGTATTGAAAAATCTAAATATTGGTCAGGATCTCATCATCGCCGGTTTTAGTAATGCGGATGTGCTTGATTTGTTTAGTTATCCCCTGACTTCAGTAAGGCAGCCTGCTTTTGAAATCGGGCAACAGGCTACAGAGCTACTCTTGCAGCTGATCGAAAGCAAACACCCGGTCACAGAATTTGAGAACCGGGTGATTGATACTAAATTATTTGTCAGATAGCTACTTAGTTGGCTTTAGACATTTTATCGGCCATTACCAGCGCATCATAAGCATTTACGATACCGCCAGTTCTGCACAATTCTGTCATGGCAACTTTTTTACCGCCCGACTTAGGTTTGGTAACGGGAAAATCGATTTTGGTTACCGAGTTTTCAATGATGTATTTGATTTGTTTTGCTGTCAGCTGTGGATAATAGCTTTTGATGAGCGCAGCGATACCCGCAACTACAGGAGTGGCCATACTGGTACCAGACAGCGGACTGTATTTGTTATCAGGCAAGGTCGAATAAATGGCCACACCCGGAGCAAATACATCTACAGTTTTAACGCCATAATTGCTAAATCCGGCCACCAGGCCAGCTTCTGTCGCCCCACTTGCGCCTACGGTAATCATATTCGAAGCCCTGCCCTCTCCTTTCATATGAAAAGGTGAAGGATAATGCGGATGAAGGTCAATATCCGTACCGTCATTACCGGCTGCATTGACAATCAGTACACCTTTCTTTTCGGCATAACGAATGGCATCTTCTACCATTTTGCGTTCGGGAGATACAGCCTTACCGAAGCTCATGTTGATGATCTGCGCACCATTGTCTACCGCATAGCGAATACCCAGAGCGATGTCTTTATCGTACTCATCACCATTAGGAACCGCTCTGATGCCCATCAGGTTTACTGCACTGGCAATGCCGTCCATACCAATATTGTTACCACGTTCAGCTCCAATAATACCGGCCACATGCGTCCCATGAAAATAAGGATCGCCGATCAGGTTTGAATTTCCATAAAAACGATCTTTTTCATTATAAAGATCATCTTTTACCTGTTCTCCTCTAAAATACACGGGGGCTACTGTATCCCCTTTTTTCAGCAAACTTTTGCTGAGTACCCAGGATATGTAATGTTGCTTATCTTTCTTTTTTACGTCCTTTTCATTTTGAACATTTTCAAACATCGACTTATATTGAAAATACACGCGTTGATATTCTGAAGCCTCATTGGTCACCTGTCCGTTTGGACCGCCTAAAAAGTTCCAGCCTACAACATCCCCTTTATAGCCGTTACCATCTACGTCAACATTTCCTGGTTTTTCTTTCAGGTTTCTCCATAAATTGGTTCTCAGGTCCTCATGCAAGGTATCAATCCCGCCATCAAGCACAGCAACAACAACGGTTGTTGGTGTTTTACCCTTTAACAATTCATCGTAGGCTTTGATCACCCCGGTTCCATAAACCTTATCTGCGTCCTTGGACTGCAAATGCCAGTTTTTACCTGGCTGCTGTGCAAAGCCTAAAACCGGCAGCAAGCACATCATCATCGTAATTGTTCTTTTCATGTGTTTTTTGTGAATAACGGATGCAACATAACAATATTAACTGAATTTGTAAAAACTGCGACATGAAAATTACCTGATTAAGGTCGGGACCATTCCTTTAAAGGGCCTGCCTGGCCATACTTAGGTCATATGTTAAATTATGTTAAGACCTTGCTACCCTCATCCCCTTTGCATAGCTTAGCGTCCTATTATTTTAATTGACGGTATCGTATTATTAACTTATCTTTGCAGAATGTTTAAAATTAAACACGTATTACTATTAAGTTTCACCATTATAGCACTAGCTATTGCGGGTTGCAAAAGCCAGTTTGAGAAAATCAGACTGAGCAATGACGTAGCCAAAAAATATCAGGAAGCTATGCGGTTGTATAACAAAAAGAATTATTCAAAAGCATTGATCTTGTTCGAAGATCTTTCTCAGAAATACAGGGGAAGGGCTGAGGCCGAAGAATTGAACTATCACTATGCCTTTACCTTATATAAATTAAGAGATTACACCACTGCAAGATATCAGTTTAAATCTTTTGCTGACACCTATCCAACCAGTAAATACGCTGAGGAATGCCGTTACATGGGCGCTTATTGCTATTATCTGGATTCACCAGCTCCACCTTTGGATCAGGAAAACACTTACAAAGCAATTGATGCGCTACAGTTGTTCATCAACTTTTACCCGAAAAGTGAGCGTGCCGCTGATGCCAGTAAATACATTGGTTTATTACGTACAAAACTAGAAGACAAAGCCTATAACAATGCCAAGTTATATTACGATTTAGGCGGTATGGGCGCTGATGCGGTGAATTACAAATCGGCAGTGATTGCTTTAAAAAATGCACAAATTGATTTCCCTGACATTAAATATGCAGAAGAAATGGATTTGCTGATTGTTAAATCGCAAATGGCATATGCCAGGAACAGTTACGAAACACGTCAGGAAGATCGTTATAGCGAAGCGATTACCTATGCTGATGAATTCGTAGAAACACATCCTCAAAGCAAATACCTGGAAGAAGTTAAAGATTTGAAAAAATCAAGTGAGGCCAGTATTTTACGAGCCAAATCTTTCCTTGCAGAGATGGCGAAAGATCAGAAAAAATACAAAGCCATGCTGGCTAAAGAAAATAGAACGGATACCACTACTACAATTAAAACCCCCAATAAATAATGAACACGAATAAACCCGCTGTACCGAATACTACGGTTACCCGAAATGTGAATGATCTTGATCAGAAAACGGAAAACATTTATGAGTCTTTAGTAATTATTTCAAAAAGGGCTAATCAGATCTCAAACAACATGAAAGAAGAATTACACGGCAAATTGGCTGAGTTTGCTTCTTCGAATGACAACCTTGAGGAGATTTTTGAAAACAGAGAGCAAATTGAGATCAGCAAACACTACGAACGTATGCCTAAGCCTAGCTTAATCGCAATTGATGAGTTCCTGAATGATAAAATCTATTACAGAAATCCGGCTAAAGAGCAACAATAACAATTAGGCATCGGGTTAAACTGCGCCACGCATTTATTAAAAACCATGCTTAAAAATAAAAACATTATCCTTGGCGTTTGCGGTAGCATTGCGGCCTACAAATCGGCTATTCTGGTTCGGTTACTGGTAAAGGCAGGCGCAAACGTCAAGGTTATTCTGACAGCCGATGCGGCGAATTTCATTACGCCCTTAACTCTGGCTACCCTAAGTAAAAATCCTGTTTACACACAATATTTCGAAGCTGATACCGGCGTATGGAGCAACCATGTTGAATTGGGTCTTTGGGCTGATTTCATGATTGTTGCACCAGCAAGTGCAAATACGCTGGCTAAAATGGCAACAGGTATTTGTGACAATTTACTCACAGCCGTTTACCTGTCGGCAAAATGCCCTGTATTTGTTGCGCCTGCAATGGATCTGGATATGTGGAAACATGAAAGCACACGTCACAACATCAGCGCTTTATTGAGTTACGGCAACCAGGTGATCAAACCAGATAGCGGAGAACTGGCTAGCGGCTTATATGGCGAAGGCCGAATGGCCGAGCCTGAAGAGATTGTTTCATTTCTAACCGGCCTTGTACAATCTACACTTCCTTTGTTGGGAAAGAAGATTATGGTTACGGCCGGTCCGACTTACGAAGCCATTGACCCTGTTCGATTTATTGGCAACCATTCTTCCGGGAAAATGGGTTTTGCGCTGGCAGATCATTTTGCAGCCCTGGGAGCTGAGGTTACACTGATTACAGGTCCTACTGCAGAAAAAAGTAATTACCCGCTTACACGCATCGATGTGGTTAGCGCTGCAGAAATGCTGAAGGCTTGTAAAGCGAATTTTCCGGCAGCTGAGATTACGGTGATGAGTGCGGCTGTGGCAGACTATACGCCGGTAACTGCAGCTGAACAGAAGATCAAAAAAAACACGTCTGAATTTAGTCTGGAACTTAAGAAAACGGAAGATATCCTGGCTACACTAGGCCAAATGAAAACGGACTCACAAATTCTGGTCGGCTTTGCGCTGGAAACTGAGAACGAAGAAGCATATGCCAAAGCCAAACTGGTTAAGAAAAACCTGGATCTGATTGTACTCAATTCTTTGAACGACAAAGGTGCAGGCTTTAAAAAGGATACCAATAAAATCACTATATTTAATAAATCATCTGAAAAGACTGTTTTTGAGATGAAATCAAAGACTGAAGTTGCAGAAGACATTTGCAATGAAATATTAAAGCTGGTTTAACCATGAAAAAACGTTACTCATTCACCTTTTTGTTGTTCTTTTTCTGTTTCCTGTATGGTAATGCTCAGGAACTGAATACCCGCGTACAGGTATTGGCCCCTACGGTACCCAATGTAAACAAACGCAATCTGGAAATCCTTCAAAATACCATTCGCGATTTTCTGAACAACAATAAATGGAGTAACGAGGTATATACCCCGATCGAAAGGATTGAATGCAATTTTGTGATTACGCTAACTGCCTGGGATGGTGGCTCTGGCTATAAGGCCGAAGCACAAATTCAATCCAGCAGACCGGTTTATGGGAGCTCCTATACCAGCACCCTGTTGAATTTGAGTGATAAAGACTTCGATTTCAATTATAATGAAGGCCAGTCTGTAGACTTCTCCGATCAGAATTTCATTTCCAATATCAGTTCCCTGCTCAGCTTTTATGCATACACCATTATCGGGCTGGACAAGGATAGTTTCAGTAGATTGGGTGGATCTTTTTACCACAAGAAGGCACAAAACATTTTAAATGTGGCTCAGCAATCCGGCAACAAGGGTTGGAAAGCCTTTGATGGCTTGCGCAACCGTTACTGGCTAAATGAAAACCTGTTGAACAAAAGTTTTGAAGATCTAAGGGTTTTCATTTACGATTATCATTTCAATGGCCTGGATCATATGCAGGAAGATCCTTCAAAAGGAGCTAAACGAATCATCAGCCTACTCTCGGATCTCAAACAGCTGGACAAACAGAAACTTGGCTCCATTTTTCCAAACGTATACCTGGCTACCAAAGCCGATGAGATCGCAAACGTTTTAGCTGCTGCAGATCCATTAGATCGCGTCAAAGCATACAACCTGCTTGCCGAAGTGGATCCTGCCAACATCAGCAAATACGAACCTCTAAAGGCTGTACGCTAGGCTTTTCCATTTTTTTTTCTTCAAAAAGATAATTTTATTTGGAATCTACGAATAGATTCGTAGATTTGAATACGAAACAATTCGTAGAAGAGAGATATGACAACATCAGCAGGAAGTAAACCAACGGAAAGTGAACTGGAAATTTTGCAGATTTTGTGGGATAAAGGAGCTTGCACAGTAAGAGATGTACATGAAATTCTGGAAAAGAATAAAGATGCTGGTTATACCACCACCTTGAAACTGATGCAGATCATGCATGAAAAAGGATTGGTATCGAGAGATACATCTTCTAAAACACACATTTACCGTGCCCTGGTTAACCAGGAAAAGACACAGCAACACCTGGTCAATAAAATGATTGATAATGTGTTTAACGGTTCTGCTGCACGTTTGGTCATGCAGGCATTGGGTGGACATAAAGCAAGCAAAGACGAAATTGATTCAATTAAGAAATATTTAGATGAACTAGATAAACAATAATTATGGAAGCAATTTTAAATAATTTAACCAAAGCAATTGGCTGGAGCATTTTTCATTCTTTATGGCAGGGTGCAGTCATTTATGGTGCATTGATGCTCGCTTTTTTTCTCTTGCCACAAAAGCGTGCAAGATTAAAACATAACCTGGCTTATGGCGCCATGTGTTTGATGTTTTTGACCTTTATCACCAGTTTCCTGATTTTATTTAAACTACCAAGTCCGGAACCGGCCACTGCGCTGGGGTTTGGACAGGCGCAATTGTATGAACAATATCTGGCTACCATACCTGCTTCACTGACTCAGCAAACAGAATTGTTATTTCCTTACATCGTGGCTATCTACGCAATTGGTTTAGTGATCCAGCTTTTCATGCTTTCGGCAGGCTATCGTAAACTTCAGCAATTAAAGCAGGGAAAAAAGTTTTTAGTTCCAGCTGAATGGGCGGCATCATTTGAAAACCTAAAGTTCAAACTTGGCTTAGGTAAACAGATTGATTTTTATCTTTCTGAAGGTATAAATATTCCATTGGTAATCGGCTATTTCAAACCCCTCGTTCTATTTCCGGTAGCGCTTGTAGCACAATTGGACCTTAAGCAGGTCGAGGCCATTTTAATCCATGAGCTTTCGCACATCCGCAGAAATGATTATTTACTAAACCTGATCAAAACTGGAATTGAAACCATTTTATTCTTTAATCCGTTCGTGTGGCTGGGGAGCAAACTCATCCACATGGAAAGAGAACACGCTTGCGATGATTTGGTATTGCAAGTTACTGAAACACCCCTCACCTATGCACATGCACTTTTAAAACTGGAAATCCTGCAAGATCAAAGTAGCCCTGCTTTTGCAATGGCAGCAACTGGTAAAGGACAACATTTATACCAACGCATTAAAAGAATTACAGATATGAAAACGAGTTACATCAATGCCAAACAGCGTATTTTTGCAATTACGCTAACCATAGCCACAATCATTTCACTGGCCTGGGTAAAACCAGCTAAAACAGAAGCCCAGGTTAAGCCAAAAACAGTTACCACAACACGCCCCGCAGCTTTGAAACAACCTTTAGCCAGTCACAACACTCCGATAGTGATGATTGAGGATACCACTAAGAAAAAAAAGCAGTTTAAAATTATAACCGTTGACCATCAAGGGAAAAGATGTGAATACAATTCGCTAAAGGAAATGCCAGACAGTTTAAGAAAAATGGTTATTCGCGAAACCTTTTCCAATTCTCCAACCTTACAACTTAACGTTGATTCCATGGTTAACCATAGTTTATCCTTCCTGAAATCTCCGGAATGGAAAGCTGCCATGGACAACGCAACAAATGCGGCAAATGTAGCCAACTTGGCAAATGCCGAAAAAATCAGTGCCAGAATCAATGCGCAGATCAATTCATCGGAGTGGAAAAAGATGAACGCCGAGCTCAAAAAGAGCACCAATCAAATTAAAGTATATTTCAACTCTCCTGAATGGAAAAAACAACAGGAAAAAATTACTCAGAGTCTAGCACAAGCAGAGAAAAGCATCAACGCAGAGGAGCTTAGCAGACAGATACACGAAGCCACCAGATTTGAGCTATCGGTTAATAAGGACAGAGTAAAGGAACTTCGCCTGATTTCCAAAAAGAGACAGGAACTTGAAAGTTCAAAAGAATACCAGGATTTGAAAAAAAAGTTTGATGATGAAGTAGAAGCCTTGAGGAAAAGAAAGGCTTTAAATGCCGACAGTACGAAAATGTAAGACCAAACCAAACAGATGAGAAAGAGAGGCAGAAGATAATCTTCTGCCTTTTTTGTTGTTCGTCATTAAGTTTTTATAATTTAGCAGTGTATATGCTACAAAAACTTTCTATTCGTAACTACGCATTAATAGACAGTGTTGATTTAGAACTCGACAAAGGTTTAAATATCATCACAGGTGAAACCGGCGCCGGTAAATCAATCATGTTGGGTGCTTTATCATTGATATTAGGGCAGCGGGCTGAAACCAAATACTTTTTCAACCAGGATAAAAAATGTATCATAGAAGGCTCATTTTCATTGGAAAGCACAACCTTACAAAATCTTTTTGAGGAAAATGATCTGGATTTTTATCAGGAAAGTACACTTAGAAGAGAAATTTCAACCGATGGCAAGTCGAGGGCTTTCATCAATGATACGCCAGTTACGCTTGCCGTAATGAAACAAATTGGTGAAAAGCTAATTGACATCCACTCACAACATGCAACTCTGGAAATCAATGATACTGGCTTCCAGCTTTCTATCGTGGATACCTTGGCCAACCACCACACCTTACTTCAGGATTACCGTTCTCTTTTTAAAGCATACAAGAAGAAGCAAGCGGAATTAATTGCTTTACAAACTGCAGCAGACGAAGCAAGGAGTAAACAGGACTACGAGCAGTTTTTGTTCAATGAGCTTGAAAATGCAAATCTTCAAGTGGACGAACAAGAAAGGCTGGAAACGGAACTGGAGATGCTCAACAATTCGGAAAGCATCAAACGAAGTCTGCTTACCGGCTTTAATTTGTTAAGTGAACAGGAAACTGCTGTTTTACCCATACTAAAAGAAATTATAAACCAAATACAAGGTATTGAACGCTTTAATCCAGAGTACTCTGCTTTAAATGAACGTTTACGCTCTGCCCAGATCGAATTGAAAGACATTTCTGCAGAACTTTCGAGCCTGGAAGAAAACATCATCTTTAGCCCGGATCGGGTGGAAGAAATCGGTACCCGTCTGGACTTAATCTATGGCTTACAACAGAAACATCGTGTAAGTGACATTGAAGCGCTGATTGCCCTTCAAAATCAATTGTCAGACAGCCTGGCAAATCTATTGGGCAGTGACGAACACATTGAACGCCTGACCAAAGAAATTGAAGGCATCCATACCAAACTGGAAGAAATGGCCAGCAGGTTATCCGATAACCGGAGCAAGTCTATTTTGAGCACGGAAAAACAGGTTGCCAGTGTACTGCTACAGGTAGGCATGCCAAATGCAAAGATTAAAATAGAACAACTGATCAATAAGGAGTTGAATAAAGATGGTAAGGATAGTATTTCCTTACTGTTCTCTGCCAATAGTGGCCAGGCACCGGCACCCGTTGGGAAGGTCGCTTCAGGGGGAGAACTATCGCGACTCATGCTTGCCATTAAATCGATCATGGCCAAACACACTGCCTTACCCACTTTGATATTTGATGAGATCGATACTGGAATTTCAGGAGAAATTGCACTTCGGGTAGGAGATGTTATTGGCGGCCTGGAAAAAAATATGCAAGTCATTTGTATTACCCACCTTCCGCAAATTGCGGCTAAAGGTGAGGCACACTACTTTGTCTATAAAAACGAGGAATCAGAACGTACCACCACGGGAATTCGCCGGCTAACAAAAACAGATCGCATAGCGGTTGTTGCCGAAATGCTGAGTGGTAAGCCTCCAGGGGCTTCTGCCATGGAAAATGCGAAGGAATTACTGGGGTATAAAAACTAAAATAAAGAAAAATGTATAACTTATTAAAAGGTAAACGCGGGATCATTACGGGCGCTTTAGATCAACATTCTATCGCCTGGAAAGTTGCCGAGAAAGCTCATGAAGAAGGAGCGACATTTGTTTTGACAAACGCGCCTATCGCCATGCGTATGGGCGAGATCAATGCACTTGCTGAAAAAACCGGATCACAAATTGTTCCGGCTGATGCAACAAACGTGGAAGAACTGACCAATTTGTTTACCCAATCGCAAGAGATTTTGGGTGGTAAAATAGACTTTGTATTACACTCTATCGGAATGAGTGTAAACATCCGCAAAAAAATACCATATACTGAACTGAATTATGACTATTTTCAGAAAGGTATAGATGTTTCGGCGCTGTCTTTTCATAAAATGCTGGCCGTAGCAAAAAAACTAGATGCCATTAGTGAAGGTGGTAGTGTGGTGGCTTTAACTTATATGGCAGCTCAACGTACCTACCCTTTTTATACCGATATGGCTGACATTAAGGCAATGCTTGAATCTATTGCCCGTAGTTTTGGCTACCATTACGGACTGGAGAAAAAAGTAAGGATCAATACAGTTTCTCAATCGCCAACAAAAACAACTGCCGGTACTGGTGTTAAAGGTTTTGGAGATTTCTTTGACTATGCAGATGCCATCGCTCCATTGGGCAATGCTGATGCAGAATCTTGTGCAGATTACTGTATCACTTTATTTTCTGACCTGACCAGGATGGTGACCATGCAAAATCTTTTCCACGATGGTGGATACTCATCAACCGGGGTAAGTGATGTGGTTATGCAAAAAATGGGATTAGACGCATAAGTGATAATTGCGTATTCATGACAATCTAGCCATAATATTTAAGCTTAAAAATGAGATTTACAGGTCATTCATAAAAATTTGGCCTGTAAATTGGGCTGCTTAAACTATGGTTAGATTGTTAAAGTTATTGGTCATCGTGGCAGTTATCGGACTTGCGGGTTGGTTTCTTGCTACTAAATTCAGTTTAAAAACCACAGTAGAAAGTAAACATCAAATCTTACTGGAACGTGTTGAAGCTATGGGTAAGCTTGAACTGGTCAAGTATAGGCTTAGTGATGTACTTGAACATAAAAATAAAACGCCTTTTTTACCGGATGCCAGTGTCTTGTTAATCATTAAGGCAGATGCAGTTGGTTGTATAGACCTGACTAAAATTAAATCAACAGACATCAAAGTTTATGGCGACTCTGTGGTCATGCAGCTGCCGCAGCCTGAAATCTGTTACATTAAAATAGACCATAAATCATCGCGGGTTTATGATACAAAAATGGCCTTTTTTAGAGAGGCAGACCTGGTTGATGAAGCCTATAAAAGTGCCGAACGCCAAATTGCTGCAGAAGTACGAAAATCAGATATTCTTCAACAAACAAAAACCAATGCCTTAAATGTGTTCAGGCCTATTTTAACGGGGCTGGGTTTTAACAAAATGACCATTACATTTGAAGGATCTTTAACCATTCCGCAACAATTACAATAAAAGTATCCTTGCATGAAAGCCTATATTTTTGAAATCCAGTTGAAAGTCCGAGATTATGAATGCGATCTGCAGGGCATTGTTAATAATGCCGTTTATCAATCTTACCTGGAACATGCGCGACACGAATACCTGCACTCAAAACACATTTCATTTAAAGAATTAACAGAAAAGGGTATTTTTTTAATGGTATCGAGAATCGAAATGGATTTTAAAAGGTCTTTAACCAGTGGAGATAACTTTACGGTCAAAATCTACACGGAAAGGCAAGGTTTAAAATTAGTTTTCTTCCAGAATATTTATCGTTTATCTGACAATTCCCTTTGTTTGAAAGCTAAAGTCGACGTCATCTCTACCGCCAATGGTGTATTGACACGTGGTGAAATTTTTGACGAATTACTTGCATAAATAAACTAAACATACGCCACCTTAGTTTGTTAGTTACCTTGAGTAAAGGAATCAATTATGGAAAACGTAGTTCAGAAACAATGGGAAGAAATAGATAAAAAGCTCTATAAAGTACTTGTTTTTAAAGACTTTCAGGAAGCTTTTGCTTTTATGCTGAAGGTTGCATTTGTAGCAGAAAAGCGTAATCATCATCCAAAATGGACCAATGAATACAATAAGGTAGAAATTTGGCTCAGTACCCATGATGCTGGAGATATCGTGACTGAAAAGGACCGGAACATGGCCAGGGAAATTGATGAAATATTAGGTATTGATACCACATTACAGCCTGGCCCACAAGTTTAATCTTCAATTAATTTATCATCATTGAAACGTGTGAATTTTAAAACAATCAAAACAAATTTCCAGGAAGGTTTCAAAAATCTTGCTGAAGGCGGCTTTAGGCAGATTTTCAATCGAATTGATCAATTGGGCATCAAAAAAGGGGTCGATAGCATGGGTATTGATAAATTTATCAATCAATGTGCCTATCTGGCAGCGGGCTCGGGTCTTGTTACTGGTGTGGGCGGTGTAAGTACAATGCTGATTGGCACTCCTGTGGATGTGATCAACCTAATTACACAGCAGTTTAGGGTAACATTGGCAATTTCCTATCATTATACTGGAAAATCCAGGATCAGCTTTGACAATTTCTTTAAAATTGTAGCTTCCTCTGTTAAAGCGGATACACAACTTGCAATCAGCAAAAACATTATGGAAGAAGTTGCTGAAAAAATTCTGATGGGACTAGGTTCTAAAGCAATGCGCCGTCTTGTTCCAGTAGTAGGTGGTGTGATTGGTGGGACAATAAATTATTTATTTATTAAAAAGATTGGAAAAGAACTGATGGAACAGCATAAATTGCGCCATGAACATTAAAGCACATCAAGTTGGGGATAAAAAAATAGCCGAAGTTATTGCAGATTCTGTGTTGATTCACAGCCCGGAAGAAGGACTACAATTATTGGTCGACTTATATTATCAAGAATTTGACAAAGTCATTATTCAGGAAAAAAACATAATACCCTCTTTTTTTGACCTCAAAACTGGAATAGCTGGAGAACTTCTTCAAAAATTCTCCAACTTTCGCATGCAATTGACAATCGTTGGCAACTTTAGCCAATATACTGGTAAAAGCATCAAAGATTTTATATATGAAAGCAACAAGGGCAAACTTGTTAACTTTCTCAGTTCGGTCCGAGAAGCCCTTGATTAAAGGGCTAGCTTAATTTCCAATCGGCTCTCTCAAAATGACAGGTATAGCCATATGGGTTCTTTTGCAAATAATCCTGATGCTCCTCTTCAGCATTCCAGAAATCAGTTGCCGGAACAACCTCTGTCACAATTTTTCCGGGCCATATTCCAGAAGCATCCATTTCTGCGATTAATGCATTTGCAGTTTCCCGCTGTGTTTCATCCAGATAAAATATAGCAGAACGGTAAGAAGTGCCAATATCATTCCCTTGTCTGTTTCTTGTACTTGGATCGTGGATTTGGAAGAAGTATTCCAGTAGTTTCCGGTAAGATAAAGTATTGGGGTCAAATGTAATTTCAATACCTTCGGCATGTGTTCCATGATTACGGTAAGTTGCATTAGGAACATCTCCTCCCGTGTATCCAACTACAGTGGAGATTACCCCTGGATAATTACGGATCAGTTCTTCTACTCCCCAAAAGCAACCGCCGGCAAGAATGGCTTTTTCAATATTCATATTACTTAACTATTTATAAAATAAAGGTACGGCCTGGAGCTGTTATTGACAAGTACACAGGCCTGATCTCATAAGAAATGATTCTTCACAGACATCCTCATGCAGAAATCCAGCAGATCAACGAGGTGCAATAACCTGGTTGACCAAGACTTTCTGAGCTGCAAAGGCATCCACATTCTCAAATGTCACTGTAGCAATCTGCTCCATTGCTTCATTGGTGAAAAAGCCCTGGTGTGAAGTAATCAATACGTTGGGGAAAGAAATGAGTCGGGCAATTAAATCGTCCTGAATCACATCTTCAGAGCGGTCGTGAAAAAAAAGCGAACTTTCCTGCTCATAAACATCCAGGCCAAGATAGCCCAGTTGACCAGATTTCAAAGCCTCAATCACCTCTGCAGTTTGAATCAGTCCCCCACGACTTGTATTGATCAACATTGCTCCTTTCTTAAAGAGCTTTAAACTCTCCGCATTAACCATATGTAGACTTTCTGCATTTAGCGGGCAGTGGAGCGAAACAATTTCCGCATCATGCAAAGCATTAACCAATGAGTCATAATGTAAACCCCCGGCCTGAAGTTCCTGGTCGGGGAAAGGATCATAGGCAACAACCCGGCAACCAAATCCCTTAAGGATTTTATAAAAAGCTTTACCAATATTTCCTGTACCAATTAAAGCAACCTTACAACCGAAGAGATTAAACCCCATCAATTTTTCTAAGGAAAAATTACCCTCCCTGATGCGGTTATAAGCTTTATGGGTTTTCCTGTTCAAGGTAAGAATCATAGCCATGGCATGCTCAGCGATAGCCTCAGGCGAATATGCTGGTACTCTAAGCACCTGAATATTTAATCTTTCAGCAGCAAGTAAATCAACATTATTATATCCGGCACAGCGCAATACGATCAACTTTATTCCATTTTCAGCCAGCTTTTCCAAAACAGCAGCATTGGCAATGTCATTGACAAAAATGCAAATGGCATCGTATCCTTCAGTCAATGAAACAGTCAACTCGTTCAGTGCGGCACTAAAAAAAGTTAATTCATGTCCAGTATTGAAACGCTCAAGAAAGTCCTGATCATACCGATATGTACTAAAAACAGCAATTCTCATAAGTTTTAGATTTTTAAGCAAGATATATGTAATTGTTTATAAAAATGTGCAAAACGCAGCACATGTGGATATCTATTTGAAACATTAAGCCCTATTTTGAACTTGTGTTCATAAACTACAGACATATGCAAAAAACAGATACTACAATTGGTACAGATCTTCAAAAATTTATTGAAAAATTCGAACCAAGTAAATTTAAAATGCTGGCCAGAGGAATTGAAATCAGAGGTAATAACGATTTGCACCGCAGCATTACTTTTGCCAAGGAATTGATAGATCGACTAAAATTAAAGCTCACAGTACATCATTCTGCTGAGATGGCACTTTACGGCGGCTTTGAGGTAGTTTATGCTTAAAGTTTGCCTATGAATAGGAGGTTTCATTAGTATCCTCCTATTCATGGCTCTTGTTACATTAATGTTTAGCTAGATGATTTCAAGATCGGTTTTACCGGCAGGGATAAAAAAGCTGAATTCCAATTGAAGTTCCTCATGATCTTTTTCATTCTTTAAAATTAAAGCCGGTTCTCCATTTGGCCTGATTAAGGTGGCGAGCTTTCCATTGCCAAAAATCTTTAGAACAGCATCTGCAGGAATAGGTTCTAATTTAAATCCGGATTTTAAATTGCTTACGATGCCGGACATCCGGTCGTCTGCTTCTTCTTTATTCAGGTACATTGTCACTGCAGCGAAGTTTTCTCTATTGGCAATCAATTTTTTAATTTGTTCTACATCTGCTTTTTTGATCAAACCGGAAAGTTGCTGGTAGGCGTCATGCATTTTATCTTTCAGACCTTTTACAGATGCGAGATCCGTCCCATGCTGATAAGCTGTTACGGTATAGGGCACTGCTGCGTTAAAACTGGCCGTTTGCGTCAGTACGGTCTGCTTCTTTGCCGGATCAACTTTAGCTACGGCGTATTCTCCTGGAACTTGTTCCTTAAAATTTAGGTCGTTAGCCGCATCAAAAACTTTGATGTTGTATTTGAACTGAGCACTTGGGTGTAGAAGTTTCTGGCCAGCCAGGGGCAGCACTTTAATTGCGATTTGCTGTTTTCCGCTTTCTAAAATTGCTGAATTGATAGGAATCATTGTGGAGGTCTGGCCATCCAGATTCATCGTAAAGACCAATACGTCATTAACCCTGACTTCGAATAAGCAAAAAGCTGCACTAAAATCCAGTTGATAATAAGGCTGTACTTTGGTGTAATCTGCTTTTTTTTCAATTTTCAATGGTGTAGGTATGGGATTTAAAGAAGTGCTTTGAGAATGACATCCCAAACAGATCAGGAAGCTTGGCACCAATAGTAGCGTTTTGATTTTCATAGAATTTGTTTAATAAACAATGTTACTGGATGATTTTAATCGCATAAGCGCTAAATTCATGCCAATGGCAATCCTGCCAGTCTGTAAACATATGAAAGATCAATCCTACAGCAATGATTCTTGTTTTCGGAAACAATAACAACATAAAATAAACAGCAATTGCTGCATAAGAATGCAAAGGATGATAATTAATACTACACCTTCCGGGATCAAAAATTGGTGAAGCCAGTAAATGGTCTGCATCAACCACCATAGTAGCCATCATAATCAGCCAGGCACGTTTCCATTCTTTTCTAAAAAAAACAAATGCAGTTAAGCCCGGAGCTAAAAAATGTAAGCTATAGTGAACTACAGGTTTTAATATATTCAGTAAATCAGCAGTCATAGCAGTATTTGGTGGTCGAGTGACAAACCTAAGGAGAATTATTTTCCATTAGCTTTTTAATTTAAATTATATTTGCACCGTGAACAGGCTGTGTTTTCTTCTGTTATTCCCCATATTTGTTTTAAATACCTATTGCATAGAGTTATTTAAAATCCCAAAGCTCATTTCTCATTTTAAACAGCACCAGGCACTTAATAATCAGATTAGCATTATTGACTTTCTAAACATGCATTATTTCGGTGAAGATATTGCAGACAACGATCATGAAGAAGACATGGAACTTCCGTTAAAAAAAATAGAAGCCCCATCAATTATTCAATTTGCAGTTCCTGTTAAACGCATCTTTATCCAAAAGGAAAAATACTTTGTAGTCCTTACTAATCAGCCAAATAGGCAAAGCATTGATCACAATGACCCTGCGCCTGGCTGTCTTTTCAAACCACCAAAAGCATAATTTCTATCTCCTAAATTTTCTGCTTACCTGATCCCTCAATTTTATTGACCGGGTATGCTTTGTATTGAATTTAAAATATTAGAATATTATGCTAAATAAGATCATTGGCTTTTCTGTAAAGAACAAGCTGATTATTGGCTTATTTGTACTTTCCCTCATTGGCTGGGGTACTTACGAAGTCACAAAATTACCTATAGATGCCCTACCTGACATTACCGACAATCAAGTACAGGTAATTACCGTATCTCCGGCACTCGGCGCTCCGGATATTGAGCGCTTGATTACTTTTCCAATTGAACAAGCGTGCAGCAGTATATCGGGTCTTAAACAGATCCGTAGTTTTTCAAGATTTGGACTATCCCTGGTAACCATCGTTTTTAATGAGGAGACCGATGTGTATTGGGCCAGACAGCAAATTAGTGAAAGACTGCAACAAGTTCAACAGGAAATTCCGCAAGGAATTGGTGCTCCACAAATGGCTCCTGTAACAACAGGATTAGGAGAAATCTATCAATATGTAGTCAGGCCGCTTAAAGGCTACGAAGGAAAATACGATGAAACTGAACTTCGTACCATACAAGACTGGATTGTCAGACGTCAACTCTTAGGCACAGCTGGCGTTGCCGAAGTGTCAAGTTTTGGAGGTAAATTAAAACAGTATGAAATTGCCGTTAAACAACAGCAACTGAAATCACATGGCTTGACCATCACTGACATTTTTGATGCATTAGAGAAAAATAATGAAAACACAGGCGGAGCTTATATTGAAAAAGGGCCGACTGTACTTTACATCCGCAGTGAAGGATTAACAACCAGCCCGGAAGACATTGGAAAAATAGTGGTCAAGAAGCTGGACAATGGAATGTCGGTACTGATAAGGGATGTAGCCAAAGTTAAATATGGCTCAGCAATCAGGTATGGTGCAATGACTTATAACGACCAAGGTGAAGTGGCCGGAGCTGTAGTGATGATGCTCAAAGGCGAGAACTCTTCCGTAGTCGTAAAAAGGGTGAAGGAAAAAATTACAGAGATACAAAAAATGTTACCTCAAGGTGTGGTCATTGAGCCCTTTCTTGATCGAACCAAAATGGTAAACAATGCCATTGAAACCGTACAAACCAATTTGCTGGAGGGTGCGCTGATTGTTATTTTTGTCCTTGTATTTTTCCTTGGAAATTTAAGAGCAGGACTTATCGTATCATCCGTTATTCCACTCTCCATGCTCTTTGCCATCATTTTGATGAACAAGTTTGGTGTAGGCGGAAATTTAATGTCCCTCGGTGCCATAGATTTCGGATTGATCGTTGACGGATCTGTAATTGTAGTGGAAGCCATCCTGCATCGTTTTTCCCACTCCAAACATTTCCGGAAATTGAACAATATCAATCAGGAACAAATGGATACGGAAGTCAGCAAATCAACTGGTTCAATGATTAAGTCGGCAGCATTTAGTCAGATCATCATTCTGATTGTTTACCTACCAATTTTATCATTGGAAGGCATTGAAGGTAAAATGTTTAAACCAATGGCATTTACCATAGCCTTTGCGATTTTAGGTGCCTTTATCTTATCCATAACCTATGTACCAATGATGTGTGCCTTGTTCCTTGATAAGAAGATCCAGCATAAGCAGAACCTTACCGATCGGCTGATCATTTGGCTGGAAAGGAAATATCAGCCCTTGTTGAGCTTTTTACTCAGTGTTCCAAAAATTGTATTGACGGCAACCATTACCCTTTTTGCCATATCCGTATATGTCATGAGCACGCTTGGAGGAGAATTTATTCCACAGCTCGAAGAAGGAGATTTTGCAGTAGAAACCCGTTTGCTAACTGGCAGTAATCTGAATAACACCATCGAAACGACACAGAAGGCTTCTAAAATACTCATTGATGAATTTCCGGAAGTTCAAAAAGTAGTCACTAAAATAGGAAGTGCAGAAGTGCCGACAGATCCTATGCCTTTTGAAGCAGGAGACATGATGGTAATCCTTAAGGAAAAAAAAGAATGGACTTCTGCTAAATCATTTCCGGAATTGAGTGAGAAAATGAGCAAAGCATTGGAAGCAGTACCCGGAATAACAGTAGGTTTTCAGTTTCCGGTTCAAATGCGCTTTAATGAATTGATGACAGGCGCCAGGCAAGATGTAGTTTGTAAGATCTTTGGTGAAGATCTGGATTCGCTGGCAAGCTATGCAGAACGCCTGGGAAATATCATTGCAACGGTTAAAGGTGCCGTAAACGTTTACAAAGAACAGGTAACAGGCATGCCACAAATTGTAGTGAAGTTTGACAGGGATGCAATGGCCAGACACGGTCTGAATGTAACGGACCTGAATCGCGTAATTAATACTGCCTTTGCTGGTCAGACCGCTGGTCAGGTTTATGAAGGTGAAAAGAGATTTGACATGGTCGTGCGCCTTGATGAAGATTTGCGCAAGAACCTTTCAGACATCAGGAACCTTATGGTGACCAACAGTTTTGGGACGCAAATTCCTTTATACTCGGTTGCCCAGATCGAAGAAGTAGAAGGTGTAAATCAGATACAAAGAGAAGACACTAAACGGAGAATCATCGTCGGCTTTAATGTAAAAGATCGCGATGTCCAATCAATCGTACAGGAACTACAGGACAAGGCGGGGCAAAAACTCAACTTATCTAAAGGATACACAATTGCCTATGGAGGTTCATTTGAAAATATGACCGCAGCCAAATCACGCTTAAGCATTGTTGTGCCAATTGCCCTCCTTCTGATATTTCTACTGCTCTACTTTGCTTTTAACTCTGTAAAACAAGGATTACTTATTTATACCGCAATCCCGCTATCAGCAACCGGTGGCATTTTTGCTTTATGGATCAGGGATCTACCATTCAGCATCTCTGCCGGCGTAGGATTTATTGCGCTATTTGGTGTTGCCGTTTTAAACGGAATACTATTGGTAACTGAATTTAATCGTCTAAAAAAGGAAGGCTGGACAGATGTAAAACGCATTGTTATCCATGCAACAAAATCGAAATTACGTGCTGTGTTGATGACTGCTCTTGTCCCTTCACTTGGCTTTATCCCAATGGCAATCAGCACGGGTGCAGGCGGCGCTGTACAAAAACCCCTGGCCACAGTTGTCATAGGTGGTCTGATGGTGTCAACATTGTTAACGTTATTTGTTTTGCCCATGTTATACATTATTTTTGAAAAAGGCTTTCAATATCTTGGATCAAAGAAAGTTACAGCCAGCTTCGCTATAGTATGCTTTTTCATGCCATTTTCAACCCAGGCGCAACAAAAAATCATACTTTCGGCGGCAATAGATACCGCAGTTAAAAACAACATCAACTTGCAAATCGCGGATCAGGAAATCACCTATCAGAAGGCACTAAAGAAAACTGCTTTCGATTTTGAAAAAACAAACGTTTCTGTTGAACATGGTAGATTCAATAGCCTGGCATCAGACAACAAGTTTGCAGTATCACAAAATATTGAATTTCCCACAGTATACATCAGGCAATTGGCCGTCAACAAAACCAATATCAGGATTGGTGAAACACGATTGCAACAGCGTACCCTTGATCTGAAAACCCAGGTTAAACTGAGTTATTATGATTTACTGATTATGAGGGACAAAGCAAAATTATTGAGGGAAGCGGATACCATTTACACGAGGTTTCTTGAAAAATCTTCCCAACGGTACCAGGCAGGTGATGTTGATGCCCTTGAATTGGCTATGGCTGAAAATCAGCGTCTGCAGATCACAAATCAGCTACAGCAATTGAATACAGACTATCAAACCCTGCTGAACAGGTTTAAATTACTACTCCATAGCAAAGCTGATCTGGAACCGGCTGAAGTCTCTTCAAGATACGATTTCCCCGTTACGGAAGCTTTGCTCAGCGTTGAGACCAATCCAGGGTTACAGTTAGAGGCACAGCAAATAGATCTCCTTCAGCAGCAATATCAACTGGAGAAAAGCAAACTACTACCTTCACTAAACCTTGGTTATAACAACACCAGTATTATCGGTTGGCAAACCAATGCTCTTGGAGCAGATCAGTATTATGGAAGTGGCAATCGCTTTTCCTCCATAAGCGTAGGACTTGGTATTCCAATATTCTTTGGGGCACAAAAATCCAGAATCAAAGCTGCCCGGATCAAAGTAACCCAGCAACAAAAGGAATTGGAGGTCGACCGTCTGGAATTGATTAATGATCTAAAAACAGCAGCGAACAACCAAAAGCAGTATCAGGCTGTACTAAGCAATTATGAAAAATTCTTGCTACCCAACGCAAAAAAGATCATACTTACTTCTACCCAAAAACTTCAGGCTGGAGAAATAGACTATTTAAACTGGGTAGTACTCATGAATCAAGCCATACAAATCCGAAGTCAATATTTTGACACCGTTAAACAATGCAATGAATCAGCTTTTGAAATCGAAAGAATCGGAAACATTAAATAAAAATATATGCTACTCCCAAAAAGAACTAAATATCAAAAATATATAATGATGCAAATCAAAGCAATACCCTACTTGATGTTTTTGATGCTGCTCACTTCATGCGGATCAGGAACAAAAACGCCAAACACAAGTCTACCTGAACCGGCAACTGAGTCCAACCTGGTTCAACTAAACTCTGCCCAGGTTAAAAGTGCAGGTATCATTTCAACCAAAGCAGAACAGAAAGAGATGAGTAGCAATCTGAACGTAAGCGGATCAGTAGAACCGACTCCTGAAAGCATATCAGCGATAAGCATTCCCTTGGGTGGATACATCAAAAAAACAACACTGATTCCCGGAATGCAGGTTAGAAAAGGTCAGGTTCTCGCTATTCTTGAAGATCAGGCCTATATATTATTACAACAAGATTACCTGATCGCTAAAAATAAACTCAAATTTGCAGAAGCTGATTACCATAGACAAAAGGGCTTAAACTCAACAAAAGCAACCAGCGACAAGCTTTTTCAACAAACGGAAAACGACTATACACATCAAAAAATTCTGCTCAGTTCTTTGGCTCAGCAATTGAGATTGATTGGATTAAATCCTGCAGTGCTGAACGAGCAGAACATCTCCCGAAGCATCCCCGTTTATGCCCCACTTGATGGATATGTCACTAAAGTTAATGTAAACACCGGGAAGTACGTGAATGCTACAGATGTGTTATTTGAATTGGTTAATCCAGGTAAATTACGGTTAAACCTGAGCGTACTTGAAAATGATGCAAGCAACCTCAAAATCGGTCAAAAAATTGTGTATACCACAAATAAAAATCCGAAGGAAAAATCAACAGCCACCATCAGATTGATCACCCCTCACATCGGATATGACCGAAGTACGACTGTAAATTGCGTACTAGACGATACAGATCAGAATTTGATCCCAGGAACTTATGTTAACGCAAGCATAAAAACCGACTTAGCTAAAGTGATGGCCCTACCTGATGATGCCATTGTAAAATGGGAAAATAAATTCTATGTATTTAGCGATGAGGGGAATTATCAGTACAGAATGATTCAAATTAAGCCTGGACTAACAAATGATGGGTTTACCGAAGTAAAATCTCCACTACCGGCAAAAAAGATTGTAACCAAAAATGCCTACGCTTTATTAATGAAGATGAAAAACAGTTCAGAGGAAGGTTAGATTACTTGCAAAATTATTGTTCACAGATTGATGTAGAACGTTAATCTGTGAACAATAACAAGGAATAATTACATCTCGGCGGCAGCAACTTTAAATCGACTGTTATACATTTTCAGTTGGCCTTTCAAAGTCTGCCTGGCCATGTGAATTCTTGTTTTCACCGTACCTATAGGAATGTTTAGTTCTTCAGCAATCTCATGATATTTGTAGCCCTCAAAATATTTTAGAAATGGAGTAGAATATTCAGGCTGTAATTGTCCCAAAGCTTTATTGATATCTTCCATCACAAATTTATTCTCTCCCTGGTTGGTTGCAGCGCTGTTGTATAGTTGATATGACGATAAATCTTCAGATGTTTCAATGATCATATTTCTTCTGCTCCCCTTACGATAATCATTGATGAAGGTATTTCTCATGATGGTATACAACCATCCCCTAAGATTAGTACCTTGCTTATACATGTGATGGTAACGGATTGCCTTGATCAGCGTGTCCTGCACCAGGTCGTTGGCATCTTCTAAGTCTTTCGTAAATTTCATAGCGAAGCTTTCTAAGCATGACCGGTGATTGCAAATCTGATGATTTAAAGAAATGTTTTCCATAGGTAGATGTGATTAATTGTTTTTCATTAGGTAATGCTTACAATTCAATCGTTGTACCAATTCTGGCTAAAAAGGCAGATAAAAAACTTAATAATTTGTTTAAATAGCCTTTTTATTGCCATTTTAACACATAAATGCCAGATATTTTAACAAATAAAAAAAATAAAAAAAAATGACAGAAAAACTGGCACAATTGCTGTTCAGCGCCAGAGGTGTATGGTATTCTATATGCACCGCTTACATTAATTCTACTATTTCCATAGATTTTATTGCAATTAATAAAATATATACTATCTTCGCATCATTAAATAAATGTTTATCCCCCTGTAACCCAATGAAAACAGACTTACATTTTCTAAAAATGAGAAGACAAACAACTAAAGAAGAAGAGATCTTTCTTTCAAATTGTTGTTGTTGCTGTCGCGGATTCAGCCGAATGTAATCGCCAGCAACACCGGGCAATGCAATTCCATTAACAAATTTTAAAACTCACTACAAAGGATGAAAACATCCTTATGGCTTTGCTTTGCAATTTTATTTGAGCACAAGCCGACCAAAATAAACAAATCAAGCGCTTCACACCACATTTGAATTGCGTATAACCAACAAACATTTAAAATCAAAATCATGAAAAAAAGTTTACTTATCCTCTTTTCATTTATGCTTACGGCAAGCTATGTCTTTGCCCAAAGCACAATAACAGGTATTATAAAGAATAGCAACGGCATTCCGGTGCCAAAAGCAACTGTAGTAATCAGAGGTACCAAGATCGCTACTATAGCAGATGACAATGGTAAATTCAGCATCAATACAAAACAAGATCTGCCATTTTATCTTCAGGTGAGTTCCGTTGGCTATAAACCACAGGATTTCCAGGTATTGAAAATCCAGGATACACCTTTAGAGTTAACTCTGGTAGAAAGTGCATTACTAGATGAGATCGTAGTAACCTCAAGAAGGCGTTCAGAATCATTACAGGACGTACCGATTGCGATTACCGTAATTGGAGGCCAGGCAGCAGAAAATGCCGGGGCTTTTAACGTTAACAGATTGAAAGAATTGGTGCCCTCTGTGCAGCTATATGCGTCCAATGCAAGAAATACAACACTTAACATCAGGGGTTTGGGCTCAACATTTGGCTTAACAAATGATGGTATAGATCCAGGAGTAGGTTTTTATGTAGATGGTGTTTATCACGCGCGTCCGGCAGCAACCTCGACAGATTTTCTGGATATTGAACAGATCGAAATTTTACGTGGTCCGCAAGGTACATTGTTTGGTAAAAATACCACAGCGGGTGCATTTAACATCACCACTACAAAACCAACCCAAACACCAAGTGCAAAAGTTGAACTGAGTGTTGGAAATTACAATTTTATACAAGCTAAAACATCCGTATCAGGTGGAGTAGCAAAAAATCTTGCTGCAAAATTGTCGATCTCCGGTACACAAAGGGATGGAACAATCTGGAATACCAGTGAACAACGCAAATATAGTGGCCAGAATAACCTTGGTTTTAAAGGTCAGTTGTATTTCACACCATCAGATAAATTACAAATATTGTTAAGCAGTGATGTAAGTATACAACATCCTGCAGGTTATCCATTGGTAATTGCGGGAGTTACCAAAACAGAAAGAAGCGCTTATCGTCAATATGATGCAATTATAGCAGACCTGGGTTATCAACAGCCTAAAATAGATCCATTTTCAAGAGAGATCAACACCAATACTCCATGGAGACACAACCAGTCTATTGGTGGTATATCCCTGAATATAGATTACAAAATTGGGAATGGAACACTGACATCGACTACTGCATGGAGATTCTGGAATTGGGACCCGACAAATGACAGGGATTTCTCTGAAGTATCTGCCCTGACCAAGTCGCAAGGAAATTCCCGTCATGATCAATATTCTCAGGAGATCAGGTATGCAGGTAATCTGGCCGAGAAATTAAGTGGTGTAATTGGCGTATTTGCCCTTAGCCAGAACCTGAAAGGACTGGCTCAAACAGAAGAAGTGGGTGCAGACCAATGGAGATTTGTGCAGACAAGCAATACTGGTAGCCAGTTATTATATAGAACAACGCCAGACTTGCTTAACGGATTTGGTATCAGAACCAATTCAACGATCAAATCATTAAGTACCGCGATATTTGCGCAGGCTGACTGGGAATTCCTACCACACTTACATGTTTTACCTGGTTTAAGGTTTACATACGACAAAAAAGATGTGGATTACGATAGGGTAACCTATGGCGGTTTGCAAACTACAGATGCCACCTTGCTGACTTTAAAAGCAGCGGTTTACAGCAATCAGCAATTCAACACAAGCACAGACAACAATAATTTATCTGGTAACCTGACGGTGTCATATCGCCCCAATACCAAATTAAATGCTTACGCGACCTACTCAACAGCATATAAACCTGTTGGTGTTAACGTAGGCGGTTTACCAACTACTCCTACTGGCGAAGCGGACCTCTCTTTGGCTGTTGTAAAGCCAGAATATGTTCAACATTATGAACTGGGTGTTAAAACTAAACCTGTTGCAGGTCTTTTGGTAAATGTTAGTGCTTTTAAAACAGACATAAAAGATTACCAGACCAATGTACAGTCGCCACAATTAGGTGTAAACAGAGGTTATCTTGCCAATGCAGAAAAAGTTAAGGTAAAAGGTTTGGAAATTGATGGGAACTATCAATTGGAAAGATTTTTAAGCTTAAATGCGGCCCTGGCTTATCTGGATGCTAAATACGACAAATTTACCAATGCGCCACTACCTTTAGAAGAAACTGGTCACACAGAACTGGTCAACAATGTAGCTACACAGGTTGCATTTAAAGATGCTTCAGGAGGTAGATTACCGGGTGTATCTAAATGGAACATTTCTGGTGGTGCAGAATTGAGCACTGCCGGCAAGCTGTCTACTAAGGAAGGTCGCTATTTTATCGCTGGTGATGTCAGCTACCGTTCAGAATACTCTTCAAACCCAACCCCTTCAAAAGTGTTAAATGTAGCTGGTTATTCGCTATTGAATGCCAGGTTAGGGTTTAAATCGGATAAATTCTCCATATTCGCCTGGAGCAGAAACATTGCAAACAAAAATTATTACGAACAATTGCAGGCAGCAGCTGGTAACTCAGGTTTATATGCTGGTGTACTTGGCGATCCGAGAACTTATGGTATTACCTTACGCTATGCGTTCTAAGTACTTTCTCAGCTAATCGCTGAAATAACA
>NZ_JADFBX010000024.1 GCF_015223055.1 Pedobacter sp. MC2016-24 | reverse complement strand
CTTTCTGTAAATGCAGGAATGATTAATCTTTACTGGGATATCGGTAGAATTATTAGCGATCTACAAAATAAACAAGGTTGGGGAGCAACAGTTACGTCGCGTTTAGCTAATGATATTAGAAATGAATTGCCAGAGATTAAAGGTTTTTCTGAGAGAAACCTGAAGTTTATGGTTCAATTTTATAAAGCATACAGTTTAGAAGATCTAATTGGGAAACAGCCTGTTTCCCAATTAGACGAAAACATCACTGAAATATCTGAATTTAGGAAACAGGCTGTTTCCCAAATACCATGGGGACATAATATTTTGTTGTTGCAAAAACTTAAAGATAAGAATGTACGGCTTTGGTATGTGGAACAAACCTTATTAAATGGTTGGAGTAGAGATGTTCTTTCATTAATGATAAAGAGCGATCTTCATCTTCGACAAGGGGAGTCAATTAATAATTTTTCGAAAACATTGTCCGATCCTCAATCAGATTTAATGAGAGAAACATTGAAAGATCCATACATTTTTGACTTCATAACAATTGCTCAACCTTTTACTGAAAGAGAATTAGAAACAGAGCTCGTAAAGCACGTGGAGAAGTTTCTTTTAGAACTAGGTGCTGGGTTTGCATTTGTCGGACGACAATATAAGTTAGTAGTTAGTGATCAGGACTTTTACTTAGATTTACTATTCTATCATCTTAAAATGAGATGTTTTATTGTTATAGAATTGAAACGAGGTGACTTTAAGCCCGAATACGCTGGGAAAATGAATTTTTACTGTTCAGCAGTAGATGATTTAATCAAACATGCAGAAGATAAACCAACTATCGGCCTAATTCTATGTCAGACAAAGGATAAGGTGATGGCTGAATATGCTTTGAGGGACATGAACAAGCCTATTGGTATTTCAGAATTTGAATTGACACGCTCATTGCCGAAAAATCTTCGATCTAGCTTACCTACAATTGAAGAAATAGAAAATGAATTAAAGAAAAAAGAAGTTTGATTATATTATTTTAACTGATCAAGAATTTATGAAAATAACGCCTCAAGAACTAGAAGATTCGTCGGTAACTTTTAACTATTCATTTAGTTCCTGCTTAGGGCCTATGGAACATAGCCGTTATATAACTGAAGTTTTCCAGAAAATTACTTTAGAAGATGGATATGGTAAAGAGCTGCAGGTTATTGGCGGAATAAATTTTTTAATTATCCATATTGATCATGCGGCGGAATCCCCTTATGGGGTATTTGAGGTTCTTGATGCACATTCTGAATATGTTGCGAGACATGTATTTAATGTTATAGATGCTGAGAATTGTGATTTTACAGATGAGGTAATGGAAAAATATCAAGATTTTTTTAGTAGGAATTTATGTCTGATTAAGGAGATTACAATCAATCCTAACTTCCGGGGTTACGGCTTGGGACCAAAGGCTATCAAAGATCTTACTTTTCATTTTTCTTCTAGTTGTGGTTTGTTTTTGATTCAGCCGTTTCCCTTACAATTTGAAGCCGATTTTTGCTTTTTTAGAAACATTGAGCGCCTTGAACACATGTTAAAGGGAAATTTTTTATATGCCAAATAATTTTTACATTGCCCGCAAAACTGGTAAATTCATACCAGGGAGAACGGCAATGGAGGACTATAGTAAATACAGTGATCAGGAACTTGCCACCGCTATGCGTGAGGGCGATGATGCTGCGTTTAAAGAAATCTACGACCGCTACTACAACCTGCTTTATCTTTTTGTTTACAACAAGCTCCGCAATACTGAGGAAGCCAAAGACGTAGTACATGATGTGTTTGCATGGATGATTGATCACCGGAAAAGCTTTACGCTGAAAACTTCGCTTTCAAGTTATTTGTATAAATCAGTACTGAATAAAGTATTCAATATTTTTAGTCATCAGGCCATCGTTAAAAAATACATTGAGCAGGGTGATCATTTTATAGAGGTGGACAGCACCGAAACAGACTATCTGATCCGTGAGAAAGACATTGCCGATTTGATTCGTCAGGAAATTGAAGCCATGCCGCCGAAGATGCGGGAGGTCTATGAACTCAAATTCAACAAATATTTAAGTGCCAAGGTAATTGCTGCCAAACTGGATATTACCGAAAACACGGTCAACACACACCTCAAGCGTGCCATGAAACAGCTCAAGAACAATTTGGGAACCGTTGTTTTTGTGCTTTATGTCCTGAACAAGTAATTTGCGTTGAAAATTATTAATCTGATAATCAGGCCATTGGTGGTTTATTTTGTTTTTAGCAAATATTTTCTTCACCTAGAGTCACCAATGGGGCTGTTTGATTTGCCATACTGTAAATAAGCATCAACAAACCTTATGGAAAGAAAGGACATCAAGGATATTTTGGAACAGTTAACTGCTGGAAAGCCTGACGAGCAGGAGAGGCGTATGGCTAAACTCTGGCTTTTTCAGCTGAATAACAGGAACAAAGCTACGCTGCCCGAGTCTGAATTGGACAATTCAAAGGTAGAAGTATGGATGCGACTGGAAGAGCGGTTGGCTTCAGGGACTGTCGGTGTGAAATTATGGCCTCGTATCCTTGTGGTGGCTGCAGCAGTTGCTTCAATTGTGGTGGGTGTTTACTTCTTCAATTATGATAAACAAACGGTGCCGGAGAATATAGATTTAGTGGCACATGATGTTGCACCTGGAAAAGTAGGGGCAACTTTAACGCTGGCTAACGGAAAAAAAATAGAACTGACAAACACACCTGATGGAGAGCTCGCTAAGGAAGCGGGGGTAGTCATCACCAAATCTGCAAATGGTCAGTTGATCTATGAAATAAAAAACGCCAATACCGCAACAAATAAATTGAATACTTTAGCTACAGCCAGGGGAGAAACTTATCAGCTCCGTTTGCCTGATGGCTCCATGGTTTGGTTAAACGCGGCCTCGAGCTTAACTTATACGGCTAACCTTAAGCAAGGTGGGAAACGCAGGGTAAAACTTGAAGGCGAAGGGTATTTCGAAATAGCGAAAGACAAAATGCATCCTTTTGTTGTAGAAAGTAAAGGCCAGGAAGTAGAGGTACTGGGTACTCATTTTAATGTCAATGCCTATACAGATGAAAAGGTGGTGGCAACTACGTTGCTAGAGGGAGCAGTCAAGATAACTTCCAATCAAAACCAGCAGCTGCTTAAACCGGGAGAACAAGCCATCAACAACGGAACGGCAATTAAAGTCGCCAGGGTGGATGTCGAAAATCTAATCGATTGGAAAGCGGGGGATTTCTACTTTGAACATGCGGATTTCCGTTCGGTAATGAGAAAGATTGGCAGGTGGTATGATGTCGAGATCATTTATGATCGTTCTGTACCTGAAAGCATCACCTCAAATGGATTGATATCCCGTAATAACAAGCTCTCGGCAGTGCTTAAATCCATTGAAAAATCAGGACAGGTTCATTTTAAAATAGATGGAAAGAAACTATATGTTACCAAATAAAAATAACCAATCACTAAACAAAAGAAACATGGATCAACTTTTACGACAGCGAAATTAACAAGAGAAGCAAACCAGAAGTGCGGACACTCCTGGTTTGTGTTTGGCACAATTTATAAGAATACAAAGTGTTAACCGCAGCAAGTCTAAAGTTTTCGACGACGCAAGACAAACTGCTTACAACCAAACTAAACAAATGTACGATATTAACTCACGATATGGTAAGCCTGGACGGCTATGCCATAAAATTATGCTGATAATGCGCTTAACCACCGTTATATTGATAGCATCCCTTATGCAGGTTAGCGCTGCTACTTTCGGTCAGCGCATTACCCTGAACAAAAAAAATGTCACTTTATTCTCGGTGTTAAAAGACATCAGGGAACAAAGCGGATTTGATTTCTATTATGATGAAAAAACAATTCCTCAAAATCAGAAAATTAATGTGATCCTGTCAAATTCCACGATTGAAAAAGCATTGGAGATTTCCTTGAATGGACTTAATCTGGTTTACGAAATAGAGGGTAAAATTGTGACGATTAAGAAGAAAGAAAGTCATTCCTTGCTGGATAAGCTGGTTTCTGCTTTTGTGGCCGTCGATATCCGCGGTACCGTATTTGATGAAAAAGGGCAGCCATTAGCTGGGGCAACCATACGGGTAAAGCATACGCAAAAGGTGGTCACTACAAACACCAATGGCGAATTTCAATTGAACGACATCAATGAACAGGCCATACTGCAGGTTTCTTTTTTAGGCTATAAAACCCAGGAAATTCCTGTTGGGCAGTCCCGCAACCTGACCATAAAAATGGAAATTGGTACAGCAGATCTGGAAGAAGTAATGGTAGTCAATACAGGGTATCAGATCTTGTCCAAAGAAAGAAGTGCAGGCTCATTTGCCAAACCCGATATGGCGATCATCGAGAACCGCACAGGAAGTATGAATATCCTGCAACGCTTGGATGGTTTAATTGCTGGTTTAACGGTAAACAATGCACCTAATGCCACCCAGAATCCATTCCTTGTCCGCGGACTTTCAACGATTGGCATTAGTGACCCAAATACCCCGGGCGGCTATATGGGAACGAATAGAAACCCATTGTTTGTAGTAGATGGGATTCCTATTGACAATGTCTCCAGCATCAATCCTCAGGATGTAGCGGACATTACGGTGCTTAAAGATGCTACAGCAGCTTCAATATGGGGGGCAAGGGCGTCGAATGGCGTCATTGTAATCACTACAAAAAAAGGCGGAAAAGATGAGAAATTACGGATCGGTTACGATGCTTTCATTAACTTTCAGGGCAGACCCGATCTGGATTATTTAAAAACACTCAACAGCAGGCAATTCATCCAGGCTGCTAGCGAAACTTTTGATCCGGTCACGAATCCATGGGAAACTGTTTCCGATTTTTATTCAACAGGTAGTTCAGGTGTATCACCGCACGAAATGATCCAATACAATCTGTCGAGGGGCCTCATAACAGCTGCACAGGCTAAAACAAGCCTGGATAGTCTCTCAGGAATTGACAACCGGCAACAAATCAAAGACCTTTGGTACAGGAATGCTTCACTCATGAACCATACCTTATCTTTTTCTGCAGGAACAAGTAAGTATTCGCTATATGGATCTGGGGCTTACACCAATACGGTAAATAACCGTCCCGGTGATCAAAACAACACTTATAAAATTAACCTGAGACAGGATTTCACAATAGGTAAATTTATCCAGCTAAACCTCATCACCGACCTGACCAATAGCCTGTCCAGCGCCAAACGTAACATCCAAGTCAACAATAATTTTTATCCCTATCAGCTTTTCAGGGATAACTCGGGCAATAACATTTCCATTCCATACATGGGAGAGCTCAGCGAAGAAGTGCGTATGGATTTTCAAAACCGTAGCCGCGTGAACCTGGACTATAACCCATTGGATGAATTCAATTACGGCTATACCAAAGACAACAATTTCCTGAGCCGCAATGTGCTGGGCCTGAATATCCGTTTGCTGGATGGCTTAAAGTTCGAAGGTACCTATGGCTATGTTAAAGGAAACGGCAAGACCGAAGTTTATGACGATACCAAAAGCTATCTGGTCAGGAGTGAACTGGCACAGTTTACCGTGGCCCCTACCGCAGGTTCAACACCTGTTTATTACCTGCCGAATAATGGGGGGAGATATAGCCTGGACCATATGAACCAGCAAAACTGGACGATGAGAAACCAGTTAAGTTACAACAAAAGCTGGAGCAACGATCTGCACCAGCTGACTGCCTTACTTGGACAGGAAGCACAGGAACAGCTCGTCAATAATACCACAAGTACAGTGAGGGGATATAATGAACTGCTGCAAACTTCCGGTGCCGTTGATTATTTAACACTTGGATTAAACGGTGTGATGAATCCTGTGATGCCCAACAATTTTGGGCGGAGCATTTTAGCGAACGACCTGTTCTCCCAGTCGGAACAGCGCAGTCGCTTTACTTCTTACTATGCCAATATCGCTTATACCTATAACCATAAGTATGCCCTTAATGGAAGCTTTCGTATCGACAGGAGCAACCTCTTTGGTCTGGATAAATCAGCTCAAAACAGGCCGGTATGGAGCATAGGTGGAAAATGGATAGCCGGTTCAGAAGAATTTATGGCCAATGTATCCTGGTTAAACAATTTAGCGATCAGGGCTACTTACGGTCTTACCGGTAATTCTCCTGTTCCGGGAACAGCCTCATCCTATGATATCCTGTCGGCTGTTCAAAGTGGTAATTTCCCTGGCGGGATCGCATTAAATATTGCTACGCCATCCAATTCAAAACTGACCTGGGAGAGCACCAGGGCCATCAATATAGGTGTTGACTTTGGCCTGTTTAACAATCGCATAAGCGGTACCATAGATCTTTATCGAAAAAGAACAAGCGATCTGCTGGGCATTTTGCCAACCAATACATTTAGTGGTTATGCAAATATCACCGGAAACCTTGGCGATCTGGAAAATAAAGGAATCGAGCTTAGTTTAAATACCCGCAATGTCCAGAAAGGCAATTTTAAATGGAATACCATTTTTAATGTCGCCTATAACAAAAATAAGATTACTAAACTGAACCTGAGTTCGCCGGTAACCAGGTCTTTTTACCGGGTAAGGCAGGATTATGCTGAAGGTTATCCTGCATTTGCTTTGTTTGCCTATAAGTTTGCCGGGCTGGACCAGCTGGGAGATCCGCAGATTGAGCTGGCAGATGGATCCATAACCAAAACGCCAAATGCGGCTAAGGTAGAAGATGTCCGTTTCATGGGAACTTATCAACCGGTTTGGAGTGGTGGTCTGGCCAATGTATTTAACTATAAAAATTTTATGCTAAGCGCCAACGCCATATTTAACCTTGGCCATGTGATGAGAAAAGATGTAAACAGGGTCTATTCAAACCGGATTACCCATGCTAACATCCAGCATGACGGTTTCACGAGCGGAAATCTTCAGGCCGATTTTGCCAGTCGCTGGAAACAGCCTGGCGATGAACTGCTGACCAACATCCCATCTTATGTTGCCAATACTTCGTTAAGCGATACACGGAGGGATGTTGAGTATTATACTTACGCAGATATCAATGTATTGAGTGCATCCTATGTTAAACTCAGGGACATTACCCTGGCTTACAGTTTGCCAGCGGCACTGAGTAGAAAACTGAAGGCAGACCAGGTTGCATTTCGGGTACAGCTATCTAACCTGATGTTGTGGAAAGCCAATAAAGCAGATATCGATCCTGAATACCATCACGCAATTTATGGCAGCAGGAGCATGCCGTTCAATCAGGGCAGTGTGTCATTCGGGATAAACGTTAAATTTTAATTCAAACGGACATGAAAACGAACTATAAATCTACCGGATCAATTTTGCTGGCAATGCTCTGCATGGTATTGTTCTCTTGTAAAAAATCTTTTCTGGAGGTAACGCCAAAAGGAAAACTCATTGCGCAAAAGGTAGCAGATTATGATTTGCTGCTCAATAACCTGCTCATCATAAGTGCCAGCGCACAGGTGCCCATGGGCGATGAAGTGGCGGCTATAGAACCTTATTTCAGCGGGGCCAATATGAAAACACAACGGCTTTTTCGCTGGGATGAGGTGATTTATGAACCGGATGAGGATGCCGCGGAAACACTTGTGCCGCTTCAGCACATTTACCTGTTCAATAAGATCATCAACGAAGTGCCAGCTGCCACAGATGGTACAGCGCAACAAAAACTGTCTATACAAGCAGAGGCACTGGCAGGAAGGGCCTGGACCTATTTTTTACTGATCAATTATTTCGCCAAACCTTACGATGCCAATACTGCGGGCAGCGATCCCGGCTTCCCCATTCTGACAAAGGCGGATGTAACAGGCACCAGTTTTACCAGGGCAAGTGTAAAAGAGGTATACGATTTTATTGTTTCAGATCTCCTGAAAGCCATACCGAACCTGCCTGCAAAAACAACATACCGGGTAAGGATGTCAAAAGCCGGTGCAGAAGGGCTTCTTGGTAAAGTATACCTGTTTATGGGCAAATCCAATGAAGCCTTGCCATTATTGAATACAGCCATAACAGATATCAGCAGTGCCGCAATTCCTCTTGGCCTCTACGATTACAACGTAACTTTTGCAGCCGGCGGAGAATTCCTGCCAATCGGTCTTTTCGGTCCGGCCTATCCTTACGGCCCAAATATTAAAGAAAGTGTGTTCGGGAAGCAATCTTACAATACCTGGACGTTTAATACCAGTGAAATCGTCATCAGCAAGAAAACGGCCGATTTGTTTGACCCATCAGACCTTCGGTTGAAGTTTTACTCGCCGGCAGCTTATTTCGGACCTGCTTATCCGGCTGGCCTGCTTAGAAAAATGGGCCCCAGCAACCTTCAGTTTGGTGTAACAGTGCCGGACCTTTACCTGTTAAGGGCAGAGTGCAGGGCCAGAATGAATGATCTGGCCGGTGCAAAGGCCGATGTAGAAACATTGCGTGCAAAAAGGATACCTCCTGCCAGCTATGCTGTTCCTTCAGCAGTTGCCAGTCAGCAATTGCCGCTCCTTAAATTCATTATTGAAGAACGCATCCGGGAATTCGCGGTAGCCGGCTATCGATGGTTTGACATGAGAAGACTTTCCGTTGATCCGCTTTTTAGCGGGATTACCTTTACCCATACCTTATATGCAGCAAGCGGTAGTGTGGTTAACACATTTACATTGAAGCCACAAAGGTTTGTACTCCGTTTTCCGCAAAAAGTAATGGACGAAAACCCTGGTATGCAGAACAATCCATAAAAAAGGAATCACTCAATTTTTATAAATAAAACTAGCTATATGTTGAAGACACTGATTACAGCAGTAATTGGCCTGGCGGCCCTATCTGCAAATGCACAGAATGAATTTGTATTAAGTGGAAAACTCAAGGGTAACCATGAAGGTAAAAAAGTAATACTCAGTTATCCCAACCCTGAAAGTAAGTATGCCATTAAAGATTCAACGTTCGTTAAAAATGGCCAATTTTCATTTAAGGGTAAAGTTGCCGATGTGGTCAGAGCGGAACTGGTCATGAGTGCCCCGGGGAAAGAAATAGACCGGTCGGACTGGAGAAGATTTGAAGAAATGGACCTGCAGAGTTTTTTCCTGGAAAATAAAAAAATGAACCTTACCGGAGCGAACATCAAACACGCGTGGATAACGGGAGGTACAGTACAGCGCGATTATGAGCTATTAAAGACGCAGCTGAAACCTTTTGAAGACAAAGGAAGGCCCCTGACAAAAAAATATATTCAGTACGTGGATGAGAAAAACAAGACCGCAATGGATGCGCTGCAACCTCAGCTTCAGGCTATAGGCCGGGAGCAGATGAAAATGAAAGATGACTTTTTTCTTAAACATCCGGATTCTTATGTCAGCCTTTATATACTCAGTGATCAGGGGGGCATAGAAAGCCCGGCCTTCGAAACCCGGTTCAATACCCTGAGTTCCCGGATCAAAAATTCAGATATGGGCAAGCGGCTTAGGGCTGGTTTTAATGCACTAAAGAGTGTTGAAGTTGGTAAAGCTGCAAAGGACTTTGTTCAGAACGATACCGAAGGCAGGCCAGTCACTTTATCTGCTTTCAAAGGCAGGTACATCTTGCTGGATTTTTGGGCCAGCTGGTGCGGGCCCTGCCGTTCTGAGAATCCCAATGTGCTAAAAGCCTATCAGAAATTTAAGGGTGAAAACTTTGAGATCATTGCAATTTCCCTGGATGACAAAAAGGACCCCTGGTTAAAGGCCATCCAGACTGATGGCTTGCCATGGATTCAGCTGAGCGATTTAAAAGGCATCAAAAATCAGGTAGCAATGATGTATGGGGTAACCGGCATTCCACAGAACTTTTTAATTGACCCTAACGGAATGATCGTGGCCAGAGATCTCCGGGGTGACGCGCTGGAAAAGATGCTGCAAAAATTTATTAAGTAAATCTTTTCCATATTGGAAAATTTTCTTGAAGAAAGTATTTATGAAAGCCTTTAGATAAATCTCTAAAGGCTTTTTTGTTTCATAGCTGCTATTTTGCAGAATCAACAAAATGAATCGATATTATTGCAGAATAATAACCCAAACACGTCATATGCTCAATGCACCAGAACCAAGCCAGGTATTCTGCCTTTTTTTGTTTCAAATCTAAAATTATGAAACAGAAAAAACTTTTAAGCCTTGGCGTAATTATGCTGCTCACGCTTGCTCAGCTCTTCGCTCAAAAACAGCGTCCTCCCTTAACCTTTAAATCTGGAGATTGGCTGGAGACTGATATTCGGATTTGCAACTTTTACCGTAATTCTGACTACAACTTGAGGGTCAGATATGAGGTGTCCGATAAAATGTCGAACGGGAATGTGGTTTTTAAAGGAACAATTGAGCGACTGCGCCTAAAATATGCTGATGCCCAAAACAATTGGCTGAGCTATGATTCATACTATCCCAGGTATCTGGAAAACCGTAAAAAAATCCTGCCCAAACAAACCTATGAGATGACCGCTAATGGTCTTGGAAAAATCTCAAACTTAAAGGTGTTATCTACAGCTCCGAAATTCAATTTCTCTTTGATTAGCGTCAATACAACTGCTTCTACTCCAAAAACTAATTTCCCGTCCGAAAGTATTTTTCCAATTGTACAGGTCAGGGAAATTTCTGAGGCCATCATCAGCGCGCTCATTGCTGGCGAGGCAATGCCTAAAACGCTGCAGTTGTCAGCATCCAGGGACATAGCCAATGTAGTTTTCAAATCGGCATCCTTTACGTTGCCTACAAATGCTGTGATTAAAGGGCACATTACCAATCTGTCTGCTGTTGATACCATTTACGCAGTTGACGCCAAAATTTTCAGGTTCAGTAGAGATGGCTCATTTAACAGCAATGTTTTGGCAGGCTTGACGCTAAGGCAAAGATGGATTATGGGGCAGTTTGATGCGTATAAAACTTTTACCGTTTTTTTAGAACCATTCGATACGCTGATCGTTAAAGCAGACCGGTTAGATTTTGATAAAACCCTTTCCTTTTCAGGAAATGCAGCGGCTAAAGCCGGATTAAGCAAAGAGCTAACACCAATTTTTAACAGTCAATGGGTGAATGAAAGCATGTACCGCAATAAATCGTTAGCAGAATTTCTATCTTTTCAAAAAAAGGGACAAAAAGACTTTGATCACGTAATCAATAAATACGCTAACCGTGTTTCATCAGGTATCATAGACGAAAACAGAACTAATTTTAAGTTTACACAAGCCGGAACAAAACTTGAATTCTTTTCTTACAATTGTACGGGACCAAAGCCGAAAATGTCTTTGGGCGACTTTCCTGAAGATTATTTTGTAAGTATTGATACCTTACCTGTATCCATGAGTAATGCAGAAGGAGGGCTTCATTACATTTGGTACATGAAGTGGCTACTTTCCTATAAGCAGACGAAATTAGGTGTGAGGAATGCCGGCCAATACGGATTCTTAGCTAACTATGCTACCGCGATGGCCTCGTTTAATGGATATCCCTTATATTTTTCTATTTATAATTCTTTAAAGGATGAACTCTATAAAAGTGAGACCGAGAGTACAGAAAGGCTGAAAACTTATTATGAGGATTTCATAAATAATTGTGGGGATACCACTTTAACAAATCAGGTAAAAGAACAATGGGCAAAAGCCAGAAAATGGTTACCTGGAAATCCGGGACCGGTAAAGCAACTCTTTACAAACGATGGAAATACGCTTGAGCTTGCCAAGTTTAAAGGTAAGCCACTGGTCATCATCCTGAACTATAATAATCCCGATGTATTGAAAGGTTATATCGATCTGATCAAAAAGCAAAATGGTAATAAGGTTCATTTTCTTATAGCACAAAGGGTATCTGAGGAAAATACCATTGGCCAGACCTTAAAAGCGCTGCCCAATGTTACCTATGTTGAAATTGACATGGAAAAGCCGCTAAAGGATTTTAATCTGTATTATCAGCAGACTAAGGTATATACATTTGATTCAGACTATCGGGTTATATCCAGTTACTTGTTAGATGCGGCTCCAGATGACCAGTCGATAATAGCGGACCTGATCCAGCAAGCAATTGATTCTGGTGTAATGACCAGGGAGCAAAAGGCAGAATTGATTAAAACGATAGGATGGAGCACAGGCTCCATTCTGTTTGCAAGCCTTATTTTCTTTTGGATTTACAAAGCAAGGCTGGCAAACCTCAAAAGAAAAGAATCTCTAAAACGTCAAATTAAAGAGCTGGAAGTGAAAGCCATCCGTTCTCAGATGAATCCTCATTTTATATTTAACGCGCTAAACTCTATTCAATCGTTAATAAATAACCAGCAATATAAAGAAGCAAATTTCTATCTGGAAAAGTTTGCTTTGCTGATGAGAAGGGTATTGAATAACTCTGAAAAGACATTTATAAGCCTCGCTGACGAGCTACAGGCCGTAACTTTATATGTTGAATTGGAGCAACTTCGTTTTGATTTCGTGTTTGATATCCACCTGGCTAATGGCATCAATGCTAACCTGGTAGAAATACCAGGAATGATAACTCAGCCGCTTATTGAAAATGCCATCTTACATGGCATTGCCCAAAAAGGAACCGCAGGCAAGTTGAAGATAGACATCAGCAACAGTGGTAGCTACTTAAAAATAGTAATCAGCGATAATGGCTCTGGCTGGAATGGAGAAGTTAAAGACGGACATGATGGATTTGGATTGAAATTAGTACGCGAGCGGCTAAACTTGTTAAATACGCCTGCCACTAAAGGTAATCTGGAGATAAATGCTAATTTAGCCGGTCAGCCATCTGGCGTTACAGCAGTATTAACAATACCAATAGACTAGGACCCTCAAACCTGCACATGAAAATTAGAACACTAATTGTTGACGACGAGACCAAAAGCAGGAGCAATCTAAAGCAACTTCTTGCTGAATATTGTCCCGCAGTTGTAGTTATTGCAGAGGCAGATTCTCCCGGTACCGCGCTGCCCTTAATTGCACAACACAAACCCGATCTGTTGTTTCTTGATATAGAAATGGGTGAGCTTTCCGGATTTGATTTGTTAAAGCTCCTGAACGGTCAGCAAAACTTCGAACTTATATTTGTAACTGCATATGACAAGTATGGCATACAGGCGGTTAAAGCCTGCGCTTTAGATTACCTGCTTAAACCTATAAATATTCTGGAACTGAGCAGTGCTGTTGACAAGGTCATTAAACAGATCGGCCCGAAAAGAGCAGACGAAAGATTAATGGAGTTACTGGCCAATATAGACCGAAGGGATGATGAACAGAAAATAGCTATCCCTTTAGCGGACAAGATTGAATTTATCACCATCGCGAAAATCATCAGATTGGAGGCAGAAGGGAATTATACACACTTTTACCTGACCGACAATAAGCATCATTTGGTATGTAAAACTTTAAAGGACTATCAGGAATTACTTGATGGACATGATTTCATACGTACCCACCAATCGCATCTGATAAATTTTAAAAAGATCGCTGCCTATGTAAAAACAGACGGCGGTTACATCGCCATGGAAGATGGAAGTCAGGTACCCATCTCCAGGCAAAAAAGAGAAGAGGTTTTACTCAGAATCATGAAAGGGAAATGTTAAATCGCTACATTTGTAAATAAACCAATCGTTCTGTTTTTAGGATATGGTAGTAAACAGCCCAATGCCGATATAACTCACTCGATACCTACGATACCTAGCCGGTTTCAGTTACTAGCTCCTCCTCCTTTTGCTCAAGCGCAGTGCCCGCGCTATTCTTGGCCGGTTGTAGCGTTGCAGGAAAATGGGATAAACGTGTAATATGATATTTAACAGGAGTAGGCATAAGGACTTGAGCAAGCCAAATTTGAAGGCTACGAAAATATTAAACCCCAGGACTATAACCAGGATAATGAGGTGATCCAATTCCGATTTTTTTGTCCGATAAAGTAAATTAGCCAAAGCTTCGGTGTTTTTCTCTACGGGATTGGATTTTCTGATTATTTTTTCCCAGCCAATCCAAACCAATAATTTTCTAAAAAAATTAATACCAAGATATTCATATATTTTTCCGCCCTGTTCCCATTCCTTTTCCTGATAGTAAGCAGACGTAAACTGGCTTTTTAATGCTTCGGTAAAAAAAACAACAAAGAACATGAGCATGAAGTTTAGCACCCAGGCAAACGCAAAACTGTCCATTTTGATATAATGGACCAGGGCTATCATGGAGCCGACTGCAAGGATTGCAGTTGAAATTAAGATGAAGATCTTTTTCATACGTGAATAGGATGGGCTAAGCGTTTTTTACAAAGCTCAAATATAAGCTATAGATTTGGAGACTGAAAAGTAAAATAATCCTATTGTTTGTCCTGAAAAAACTAATATTGTGTTATGGGATTTTATGAACTAAATCAAATGGAACCCGTTGTTCTCACAAATTCACAAGTACGAAAAATTGTTCTAAATGCTGCCGGTCTTGCCCGGGATGCACAATTTGGGACGGGGATTGAGGCGGTGTATCGGGTGATTGATCACCTAGGATTTGTTCAACTGGATACCAATTATGTAGTAGAACGCGCACATCACCATGTGATGGCTGCACGCATACCAGGCTATCAAACGCAATGGCTGGCCAGCCTTTGCGAGGACGGTCGTATTTATGAGTATTTCATTTCTGATGCGGGGTATCTTCCTATGCGCGATTTCCGCTTTTCGCTGCCAGTAAAAAAAGCTTTTGAATTGCAGGGGAAGCCACTTAGCAGGCCTGAAGCTAATTTAATGAAAGAGATTATGGACCGGGCAGAACGTGAAGGTCCACTGATGGTTGGGGATTTTGATAATGATCGGGTAGAACCCAGCTCAGGCTGGTGGGATTGGAGACCAGCCAAGGTAGCGCTGGAAAGGCTTTATCTGGAAGGAAAACTGATGATCAATCGTACCAAATCCTTCCAGAAAGTATACGACCTGCCAATCAATTTGGTACCGGTGGAGATAGACTTATCCATGCCTGCTGCGGAAGAATACGCCCGTTTTGTGATACTCAGCACCCTGCGTGCACTGGGCGTTTCCTCCGTTAAAGAAATGGCCTGGCGCGCGCGCCGGGTAAAGGGCAACCTGATTAAAAAGGAACTGGAAGAAATGGTTCAGAACGGCTTGGTGAGCAAGGTCGCTGTTGAAGGACTGAAGGGGCCTTACTATATGCTTCCCGGGCAGGACATCAATATTGAAATAAGTCATACGGTGTTTATCCTCTCGCCCTTTGATATACTCAATGTTTTCCGGCACCGTTTAAAGGATTTTTTTCATTTTGACTACCAGATTGAATGTTTTGTGCCTGCTCCAAAACGACAATACGGTTATTTTTCGCTCCCTGTACTTGCAGGCAAAACCTTTATTGCAAGAATGGATGCCAAAGCTGATCGCAAAAAAAAGGTGTTGATTGTGCACAACATTCATTTTGAAGCCATCAACCTTGATCAGATCGTAATTGGAAAGTTTGTTCAGGCACTCAAAGCATTTGTGTTGTTTAACCAATGTCATGACATTCGCTTCGAGCGGTCTAATCATGAATTCTATCTTAAAACCATCAGCAATAGTTTTTTTGAATTAAGGGCGTAAATTTATGTGATTTGGTTAATCAGTCAGCTGGGCCTGCTATTGTAAAGATAGCATCATATAACTTTAGAAAGTATCCAGATCAATCCCAATTCTTGTACTTTGGATTATAAAACAATTTGTACACATGATTACATTCAAAAGACTGGACCACATTTTAATTACGGTGCCGGAAGGGAGGAGAGCCGAGGCGCAGGACTTTTATGGTGCTGTACTTGGATTAACAGAAATCCCAGGTCAGCATCCTAAAGCTGCGATTTGGTTTCGAATCGGAGATGTAGAATTACACATCACCGAAGAAGCTGGGAACGATCCATCTGACCGGCATCCCGCCTTCGAAATCGTTGACTTGAATGATGCAAAGCAGTTTTTAGCAGAAAAAAATATTGATGTACAATATGCTTCAGAAATTCCAGGGCGTCAGCGCTGCTTTTTTAGGGATCCCTTTGGCAATCGCTTTGAGCTCATTGAATTTAATGCCTGATTATGTTGCAAATCGTTTAAACATCCTATTTATTATTTAAATATTCAATATATGGAATACAGACAATTGGGTGCATCTGGTTTACAGGTGCCTGCGTTAAGTTTTGGTACCGCCACATTTGGTGGAGGAAATGATTTTTTTAAAGCCTGGGGCAGTACTCAGGCTAAAGAAGCAGGCAGACTAGTAGATATTTGTTTAGATGCCGGTGTAAACTTATTTGATACTGCTGATATTTACTCTGACGGCTTAGCTGAAGAGGTTTTAGGAAAGGCCATTGCAGGTAAACGAGATCAGTTACTCCTTTCTACTAAGGCTACCTTTACTTTTGGTAAAGGCCCGAATAATCAGGGCTCTTCCCGCTTTCATTTGTTAAAACAGATAGAGGGAAGCTTGAAACGTTTAAATACCGATTACATCGATATTTATCACATGCATGGTTTTGATGGAAATACACCTGTTGAGGAGACTTTACGTACCTTGGATGATCTGATCCAGAGTGGTAAAGTTCGTTACATTTCGGCCTCAAATTTCTCTGGATGGCATTTGATGAAATCATTGGGTATTTCTGATAAACAAGGTTGGAACCGTTATATCGCACACCAGGTTTATTATTCTCTTGCCAATCGGGAATACGAATGGGAGCTGATGCCATTGGGCATAGACCAAAAAGTGGGCGCGATTGTTTGGTCGCCCCTGGCTGCGGGACGTTTGGGCGGTAAATATGGCCGAAATAAACCTGTCCCTCAAACGGGGCGTGTAGCTGAAGGCGGTAGTCCGGTACCTGAAGCCGTAGTCAAAGAAGACGTATTTTACAATACGCTGGATGCGCTGGATGAAGTGGCGGCAGAAACGGATAAAACTGTAGCCCAGGTTGCGTTAAACTGGTTGTTGCAGCGACCAACAGTATCGAGCATCATCATTGGTGCGCGTGACGAAGTACAGCTGAAACAGAATTTAGGCGCCATAGGTTGGAATCTAACGGTTGAACAGGTGAAAAAACTAGATGCGGCGAGTGAAATCCCTACTATATATCCTTATTGGCACCAAAGACAAAATTTAACTTTGAACCCGCCGCCTGTCATTTATTAAAGTTAATGATTTTCGGAAGCTTTAATGCATTCAATCAGATTAATAAGTCGTATTTCTGAGCCTGGTATTTTGCAAAAAAAACCAGATACTGATTTTTTAATTATATATTTGCAACCTCAAAACTAACCTTCTGTTTTCTTGCTCAGGGATTAATGGCCTGAGAACTGAAGGTTACAATGAATGGATTGAATCGTATAAAAATAAATAATTTCAATGGTTAAAAGTCTATTTGTAGAAGCTGGTCTAATTAAATCTTCCATCAGCTGCATTGTGTTTTTAACTTTGAAATATAACTAAACAACAAAAGCCTTAAGCCTGCTGGCATAAGGCTTTTTAACTTTAAAGACAACCCAAATGCTGAATTTTGTTCTCTTTGGCCCTCCAGGTGCAGGCAAAGGCACCCAATCTGAAAAACTAATTGAAAAATATCAATTGGTTCACATTTCAACAGGAGATCTTTTCAGAGCTCACATCAAGAACCAATCGCCGCTTGGACAGCGTGTTAGTGCTTTAATTGCTGATGGACAATTGGTTCCTGATGAAATTACCATTGCGATGCTGGAAGAAGAAGTAGATAAAAATCCACAGGCTAAAGGATTTATATTTGACGGATTTCCACGTACGGTGCCTCAGGCCCAGGCGCTTGATGAGTTTTTAGTGAGTAAAGGCAGTGCTATAGCTGGTGTAATTGCATTAGATGTAGATCAGGTCGAATTGACAAAAAGAATCGCTCAGCGTCAGCTCGAAACCGGTCGCGTTGATGATCATGCTGATAAACTGCAAAAAAGAATTGAAGAGTACTTTAATAAAACCATTCATGTTTTGCCTTATTACGAGTCGCAAAACAAATTGAGCAAAGTAAATGGCATTGGTAAGATTGACGATATATTTGCCGATCTTTGTGCCGTTGTTGATCAATATTAATCATTAGTTCGTTTGGATTCTTACCGCTGCAATTGTTTTGCTACGGTAAGAATTTAATTATATCAAACAAAGTCCGAAACACATTCGGATTTTTCTATTTAAAAAATAAGTGTATGTCCCAGGGATCAAATTTCGTAGATTATGTTAAAATATGCTGTCGCTCAGGTAAGGGCGGACCAGGCTCGGCACATTTGCATCGGGACATACGTACCTCAATGGGTGGCCCTGATGGGGGCGACGGTGGACGCGGTGGTCATATCATTTTAAGAGGTAATGCCCAGTTTTGGACATTGTTACACCTGAAATACAGGAAACACATCATTGCACCAGACGGTTTGTCTGGCTCAAGTGGCACCTCAACAGGTAAATCTGGTAAGGATGAAATTTTAGAGGTACCGCTGGGGACCATTGCTAAAGACGCTGAAACCGGTGAGGTGCTTTTTGAAATTACCCAGGAGGGTGAAACTAAAATTCTGACTGCGGGTGGACGTGGTGGCTTAGGTAACTGGCATTTTAAAACCCCAACTTTACAAACCCCGCGTTTTGCACAGCCCGGCGAGCCAGGTAAGGAGGAATGGATTGTACTGGAACTGAAGGTACTTGCTGATGTTGGATTGGTAGGTTTCCCCAATGCCGGTAAATCGACATTACTTTCCGTTTTGTCTGCCGCAAAACCAGAAATTGCCGACTATCCCTTTACAACCTTAGTGCCTAACCTGGGTATTGTTTCTTATCGCGATAGCAAATCATTTGTGATGGCTGATATTCCAGGGATTATTGAAGGCGCTTCTAAAGGTAAGGGGCTTGGTTTTAGGTTTTTACGACATATAGAGCGAAACTCTGTATTGCTGTTTATGGTTCCTGCCGATACGAATCGGACCATTGCCGAAGAATACGAAATTTTAAAGTCGGAGCTTAAGGATTACAATTCTGAGCTGATGCAAAAACCACATATATTGGCGGTAACCAAATCAGATATGCTGGATGAAGAACTGACGGAAGAAATGCGGAAAGATCTTCCTAAAAATGTGCCTGCCATATTCATTTCTTCTGTTGCCCAAAAAGGATTGGTTGCCTTAAAGGATATGCTTTGGGAAGCAATCAATGCCCCCCAGGATTAGGTTTAAACTTTTAATCTATATATTTCAACCATTCATCGATAGAATTCCAAATTCCTGCATGAAAATCTGTTGATTTGTATATGTACCGTTTCAAAGCATTTCTGGAACAGGTAAAAGAATGGATAAAGCAGTAATTTTGTCGCTAAAACGTACCTTTGCACATGCAATATTTCGAAGATCAGCTCCGTTTGCTAAAAATTGAGCGGGATGAAGACCTTAAAATTTATCTCAAACAAACGCAGTCTGCTTCTGCTCAGGAGCGCCGCTCAGCTGGCCTGACCTGGTATCCGATAGCGATCAGAGGTTCGGAAATAAGTAGAGGTGATTATCTGTCTGTTGAAATAGAGCGTACCACACATTTAGATTTGCCGCACCAGTTGCGGTTTGGCATGCCAGCAGTGCTGTTTTCCAATCACAATCCAAAGGAAGATCGGGTAGAGGGTGTCATTAGTTACCAGGGTGGCAACCGTTTAAAAATCACTTTGCGTACAGATGAATTGCCCGACTGGTCGAGGGATGGAAAGCTTGGTATAGACTTGTTATTTGATAATCACAGTTATGATGAGATGCAGTCGGCTATTAAAACTGCCGCAACTACGGTAGCAAATGGTATAGATGATCAGTTGATTAAAGTATTGGTCGGTGCTTCAAGTCCGGGCTTTAATTCAAACATTCAACCTTATGTAAATGCGGATTTGAATGATAAACAGTTGCTTTCGGTGCAAAAGATTTTATCGGCCAGGGATTTGGCCATTGTACATGGCCCACCGGGAACTGGAAAAACAACTACTTTAGTGCAGGCGATTAAAGCACTGAAGCTCCAGGATCAGCAGCAGATTCTTGTTGTTGCCCCAAGTAATACGGCCGTAGATTTACTCACCGAAAAACTTGCAGGAGAAGGATTGAATGTGTTGCGGATAGGTAATCCGGCGCGGGTTTCTGAACAACTCATGTCGCTTACCCTGGATGGTAAATTGTCCGGACATCCGGAAATGAAGCAGATTAAAGCCCTGAAAAAACAAGCCAGCGAGTACAAAAATATGGCGCATAAATACAAACGTAATTTCGGCAAAGCAGAAAAAGAGCAACGAAAAGCGCTTTTTGATGAAGCGCATAAAATTATGAAAGAGGTAGGCAAGATCGAGGAGTACATGACCGAGGACTTGCTTGGTAAAGCGGATGTAATCACAGCGACGCTAGTCGGCGCAAACCACCATACCATCCGGAATAGGAAGTTTAGTATTGCTGTAATTGATGAATCGGGGCAGGCCCTGGAGCCAGCTTGCTGGATTCCGGTTTTAAAGGCCGGTAAAATTGTTTTAGCCGGTGATCATTGTCAACTTTCACCAACCATTAAATCCAATGAGGCTGCAAAAGGAGGCCTGAATAAAACCTTATTAGAGAAATGTGTGATACAACATCCTGAGGCTGTGGTGTTACTGGAAGAGCAATATCGCATGCATGAAAGTATTATGGGGTATTCTTCTAAAGTGTTTTATGAGGATAAACTTTTTGCCAATGCCAATGTGGCGGCTCATTTGTTATTTGAAGGGGATTTGCCGATAGAATTTATCGATACAGCTGGATGCGGTTTTGAAGAAAAGCTAGAGGGTACAAGTGCGACTAACCCGGAAGAGGCTGCTTTTTTATATCGGCATTTGAGTCAGTTGACGGAGACTTTAGTCCAACATCATGCAACTGATTTTCCAACGATTGGCATCATTTCTCCGTATAAGCAACAAATACAATTGCTGAAGGACATGATGCCCGATTATTCGGTATTAACAGATTATGTCAATTGCATTTCTGTGAATACGATTGACAGTTTTCAGGGTCAGGAGCGTGATGTCATTTATTTGTGCATGACCAGAAGTAATCCAGAGGGAACGATTGGTTTTTTAAGCGATATCCGCAGGATGAATGTAGCCATGACCAGGGCCAGAAAGAAACTGGTAATTATTGGAGACAGCGCTACCTTATCCCGTTTGCCTTTCTATGCCGATTTGATTGCTTATGCCGAGGTTCACAGCGGATACAAAAGCGCCTGGGAATTTATGGACGCTTAATTGGTGTTTCGTCAGACTGATCGCCGCTACCATGTTCATTAGAATAGGTTCTGGCTTGTTCATCGGCTTCGGTATTTCCAGTATCTTCTTGTTCCAGGTTTTCATCCAGACGGTTATTCCATTCGTCTAATCCGGATTGATAAGATCTTTCACTTTTTTCAGTTGATTCTGGGGTCTTTTGATTGTTTTCTTCGTGATTCATGTCCTTGTGGTTTGATCGTTATTATGATTTCTTTGTTGTTTTTACCTTTTTTGCATCTTTCGCCGAGGTATTATTTTCAGGTTCTGAGCCTTTGGGTTTTTTCTGATCAGCAACTTCTGCTTTTTGAGTTTTATTTTTTGGCGTTTTCATAACATTTGGGATTTGCTTTATTAACAATAGCGACCGACATTGGTTTTGATAAAAGATCCTATTGTAAAAATTATTATCTTTCGCGGCCTGCATATGGAAGCAGGATTTATAGAAAAACTACCTCATGATGAAGAAATGCTTAACCATCGCCCTGCTCTTTTTTAGCTCCTACGTTTTCGCGCAAGACGGTTACTGGCAGCAACATGTACGTTATGCCATAGATGTAACGCTCAATGATCAGGAAAAGTCGTTAAAGGGATTTGAAACAATAGTGTATAAAAACAATTCACCAACCACTCTGGACTTCATTTGGTTTCACATCTGGCCAAATGCTTATAAAAACGAAACAACAGCCTTATTTCAACAATTGAAAAATGATACCAGCAGATCTGCAAAACTGGAGAAGTACAGTTATGGAAGTATCGAGGGTTTGAATTTTAAAGTGAATGGAAAGGTTGCTGCTACAGAAGCTCATCCCAATCCACAATATATTGATGTGATTAAATTGAAACTGCCTGCTGCCTTAAAACCTGGCGACTCTGTATCAATTACCACTGATTTTAAAGTGAAACTGCCTTCGTATTTCTCCAGATCTGGCTTTGCTGACGGCGAATTTATGGTTTGTCAGTGGTATCCGAAACCTGCTGTTTTTGACAAGAATGGATGGCATGAATTTCCGTATCTGGATATGGGGGAGTATTACAGCGATTATGCTGCTTTCGATGTAAACATTACGGTGCCTAACGAATATATTGTAGGTGCAACCGGGGCTTTGCAAAATGCGGATGAACTGGCCGCCTATAAAAGTGTTGGTGCAAAAAATGTAGCCAACCGGACAGGTAAGCCGGTATTGTATGTGCCGAAAAATAAAAAAGGCCTGAAAAAGTTAAATTATAAAATGGACAATGTTCCTGATTTTGCCTGGTTTGCAGATAAGGATTTTGTGATTCAATATGATACACTGAAATTGGCCTCTGGTAAGGTTGTTGATGCCTTTACTTATTACCACAACAAAGAAAATACATTGTGGAATTATAGTGTGGATTACGCTAAAGATGCAGTGAAAAGCTATAGCAAATGGATTGGAGAGTATCAGTATCCTACAGTCCAGGTGGTTGAAGGCCCTAAAAATAATTCGAGTGGCGGTATGGAGTATCCAACCATTACTTTAATTACCAGTCCGGATGCAAAGAAAGAATCATTAGATGCGGTAATTGCGCACGAGGTGGGGCACAATTGGTTTATGAGCATGTTGGGAAGTAACGAACGTCAGCATGCCTGGCAGGATGAGGGCTTAAATACCTTTTTCCAATTCCGTTACGAAGCCGAGAAATACAAGTCGAACTCTATTTTTGGCGATGCAATTCCTGCTGAAGTGAAGGCTTTGCCAACTAAAGAATTTTTGAACTCCATTTATAACGCATTGGGTGGTATTCCAATGAAACCGGCGATTGAAACGCCTTCAGAAAAATTTGCTTCATCTGATGATTACAGTACAGCATCCTATTTAAAGACCGCCCTTTGGTTATATCTGCTGGAGAACGAAGTCGGCAGAGAAAAAATGGATAAAGCATTTCAGCTTTACTTTAAATTGTGGAATGGCAAGCACCCGCAGCCCGAGGATTTAAAAGCCGCTTTTGAGCAATCTTTAGGTGTTAACCTGGATAAATACTTCCAGCTTTTAAATAAAGAGGGCAAATTTGAATAAGCTAATCATTAAGGTTTGATGTTGCGTTTTTTAACGCATATAGCAGGATTACCTTGATAAATAGCATAAGCGCGCAGGTCTTTTTGTGCTACAGCACCGCTGCAAAGTACCGCGTGCGAAAATAAGGTGAGGCCGGGGCAAACAATTGCCCTGGCACATACCCATACACCATCTTTTAGGTTTATTGGGCCGGTTCTCAGGTCAAAGTCCCTGCTGTTGTAATCGTGATTTCCGGTTAACAGCATGGCCTGTTGCGAAATGCAGACATGGTCGCCCAGACTTACAAAATCGAGGTTGTCTATGTAACAATCTGCCAGCCAGCAATGGTTTCCCAACAACAATTTCCATGGATATCGGATAAAAATGCCCGGCTTTATCCGCACATCTTTTCCGATTTTTGCACCAAATAGCCTGAGTAAGCTAACAAGCACAATACTGAAAGGCATCAAGCCTGATCTAAAAAAACATATACTGATCAGGTACCAGCATCCGATTTTGAGGACGGATGCCCCCGCTTTAAAATCGCCTTTATTAAACGTTTTTTTTAAAATTACGGTCTGCATGTGTCGTATAATTGCTGAATGCATAAAGAACAAAGGCCAATAGGAGATAAATTATACCATTAAATAGTTGGTGGTGATCTATACCTAAAGGCAATGGGCTGTAATAAAGTGAGATCAGTATGAATCTGCAGGTATTCAACAGTTGAATCAATAGGAGTCCGCTGATTAGAAATCTTATTTTGATGCGTAAAGATTTAGGGTAAGCAAGGATAAAAGCGGTAAACAGGCTCATGATACCGTAGCCAAGACAGCTATAAACGATTCTAAAACCACCAAATCCTGGTACTTTTAATGTGGTGCTATTCGTCCAAACCCGATATCCGAATGTTTCCAAAATAAATCGGGTTGTATTGATGTTCCAGTTTCTCCATGCTTGAATGTAATTGAGGTGCTGGTCTAGAAAGTTGATGTAAATCCCTCCTGGGCTTGTAATTCCAATGTAGAAGATGTTGAAGCTGTACAACAAGGCAAACAAGATCAGAAATGTCAGAACAAATTTTAAAGCCGAAGACTTAACTGTTTTTTGCTGTTGCCGGAGTAATTCTTCAATTTTAAGGTCTATCACCAGCCTGAACCAGAAGCCCTGTAGAAAGTGATAGAGGATTCCCGTTTTTCCGTCGAGGAAACCAAGCTGAAAGACCAGTCGGTAAATGAAATATAAGCACGGTCGAAAGTATAGGGGGAGCTTGAACCATATGGCCTTAAGTAACGCGTTGTATTCATTTGGGGAAGCCCTGAATAACCGGGGTAACTCAATCCCGGATGCAGGATTTAAACATTGTGCGACATGTTGTCTGGCGAACAAATTGCTGTAGGTATTGTGTTTGCTGATCCAGAAATCCAGGTTGTGGTCTTTCAGGTTTTCCTCGATCAGGTAAGCTTTTTTCCAAATTATTGATTTACCCGGGACTTGAAAACGGTGATCTGACGACTCCTTAAGGTCAGAATAACCGAGATCGCTTCTGAACATTTTTAACAGGTATTTTGGAAAATAGCCGCCGTATCTGATCCATTGGCCTCTAAAAATATGTTTCCTGTTGAAATAGATCCCGTTGATGGTTGTGTAATTGACATCCTTAAATTCATGGAGTTTCACAAGCAGTTCATTGCTTATTGTTTGATCGGCATCCAGGGCAATGATCCAGGGTGTTTTGATGTCAAATAAATGAAGTGCTGCATCCCATTGCATGGGATGGTTGCTGAAAGACTGCTGTTTAACCTGAACCTGGTTGGTTTCGCAAATGGCTAAAGTCTCATCTGTACTGCCTGAATCTAAAACATATATTCTTGCGTTTAAGGTGGCTATGGAGTCCAGCAAAAGTTGTAGGTTCAATGCTTCGTTATAGGTCAAAATAATAAAAGAAAACTCCTGATTGATCATTGCTGCTGTATTTTGGTGTAGAGCTCCTGGTATTGCCTGGTAATTTTATGTGAATCAAAATCTGCACGAATCTGGTTTGGCGCTTTAATTTTGATTTGTTTTCTTTCTTCTTTAGCGCGAAAGGCCAGATTCAGTGTTTTGGCGATAGCCATCGAATTTGGTTTGAATACCCAACCCAGTTTGTTTTTAAGGACATAATCGGCAAGCCCGACTTCGCTGGATACGGCAACAGGCGTCCCAACTGAAAGGCATTCCAATACCACATTGCCGAAGTTTTCATTTTGCGAGGGCAGAACCAGTAAATCGTGATCTGCAAAAACGTGGTATTTCTCTACATCGTCAACGGCATTACCCCAGGTGATCCGCTGGTGAAGGGGGTGGTCGCGGACCAAAGCTTGCAATTGAAGGATGTACCGGATATTTCCACAGCCGACGATGTGAAGCGACCAGTTGATGCTGACCTGTTCCAATGCATGAAAAAGAAGTTCTAACCCTTTTTTTTGTTCTATGCGCGACAGAAACAAAATCCTGAAGGAACGGTTTTGTGCGGTTTGGTATTGTTTACTTACTTCAAAAGAGATCAAATTAGGAATGACTGTCATTTGTTTAGGTTGAAATATTGCGAGAATATCCCGAGCTTCCTTCCTGCTTGTTGCGTGAATATGGCAGTATTTAAGTAAGTAGTGTCCAATTGCATGGTGAATCGTTTTTTTCAACAGCTGATTTCGATTGTTGAAGGTGTATTTGCCGATCATGCCCCTGGGTGAGAGAATTACCGGGATTTTGAACAACCTTGCCATCAGGCAGGAAAAAAGTGCAACCGTGTTCCACCAGGAATGGATGTGAATAATTAGGGTGTCGGTTTTAATTTGTTGATTGTGCTTTCGGATTTGCTGGTATAGGAAATACAATAACGCAGGGGATAAGTGGGTGTGGTCTTTGGTGATTCTTTCAAAGTAAAATACATCTACACCATCGACTTCTTTTCTTTGGGCTGGTAACTCCTGTTCGCCATTTGCTGTGGTCGTTAACATTTGTATCTCCATATGATGAATTAATGCTTCGCATAGCAGGGACACTGACCTGATTGGGCCGCCATATACTGAAGCCGGTTTATAGGATGGACTGATGTGTAGTATTTTCATGAGATTTTACCGGAATTAAGATGTGATTTAACTTTAGAAATATGAAGATCAGGTACATGAGCAGATAGCCGTACAAGATGTTATTGAATAGGAATTCGAAAGTGTTGCCGCGCCATAGTTGTTGAAATATGCCATTGAAAATGACGATGCAACCAAGCTGGTACCCCCCAAATAATCGCTCTGCAGTCTGACAAAGCCACTGTGCAGTTAAGCCATACCACAACATCGCCACAAATACAACAATGGGGCCGCCAATGAGGTAGGCATCAACTATCGGTCTTGTTTTTGCAGATGCAGCAGATGCTTTTTGGATCACACCATACTCATATACCCTTTGCATCGCTACGTACTCGGTGCTCGGCTTATCTGGCCAAAGCGCTTTCGGAATCAGCGCCTGTAGGGCATTGTTTAGAATTTGCGGACTGTAAGGTCGTTGAGATGGTGTTTGTGCCACAAACTGGCTGAACATATCTATTTCACTGAACCTGTTGGTTAGGAACAACCAGTTGTTTTCGACAATGAAATCAGCCTTGTCCGTATCGAAAAAGGTTTCGATAGCTGCCATACTTGCCTCCTTTTCCGTTTTCTTACTGATCCAGGATTGCGCTCTGATAACCGAACTGAAAGTGGGTAGGATGTAGATACAGAGATATAAAATAGGGAGCAATAACAGCACAGTGATCTTTCTGTAGTGAGGAAAGAGGAGGAATAGCAATAAGATCAATTGCACGATAATCGCTTCCTTATAACCGCTCAGACTGGCTTGAACGAGATTAAGCAGGCATACCGAACTGCCAAATAGAAAACAGGGCAGGTTTTTTCTAACAATCCCAGCAACAAAAACCAGACTTCCACTGGATATAGAAATGTATGTTAAATTGTATTTGAACTGGATCAGTGCGGGAAATTCATTTAAAACCAAAGCAAGTCCGTAGCTGATTGTACATAATTTGATTAGAAATGCTGTGCCTGGTTTTGCAAGCTGGAATTTGATGAGGTACTGCTCTTTATTGCCTAAAATGAGTCCGTAAACAAGACCTATATGCGCTAAAAGAGCCAATCGCTGGCATTTAGCTATCAATGCTGTTTTGGAACTGGTGAGGAAAAATGAGTTTTCATTAAAACCGGTATAGCTATAGCCTAGATGGTCTACAAAGTAGAATATGGAGCTGCAACACATAAAGCCTGCAAAAACGAGTTGAATGAGTACCAAAGGACGCATGATTTGCTGGTGTAGCGGAAAATGCTGATCGCGTAAAGGAACTTGCAGACTCAGATGGAAAATTAAAAATGAGCCCAGCCAGGCAATAACATAAGACAGTAGCGGGTTATAGGCTACAAGTTCTGCCAATAGCCAGGGCATGGCTATGGGAACAAGGATCTTTTTATGCATTTGAACCATATGTTAATGCATTAATGATGTTTTTAACCTGAATCTCGAACGACCAGGAACTGATATGTTGCTGGGAAAAGTCGCCGAGTAATTTGAGCTGTTGCCGGCAACTGCATAGGCTGGATAGTTTCTGAGTAAAATTAGCTAAATCCCCGCTTTTAAACACCAGGCCGTTAAAAGGTGAGACCAAATCAGCAGCTGCTCCCGCCTGGTCTGAGATCAATAAGGCTTTTCCGGCGGCCATGGCTTCATTGACCGATAAACCCCAGGTGTCATTGGTAGAGGGAAGACAGAACAAGTCGCAGGATTGGTAAATCCAGGGCATTTTTTGCTGGTTTTGAAAGGGTAGAAAATGAATGTGCTTATTTCTGATGTGTGTTGTTTTTAATGCGCGCTCTAAAGGCCCAGCTCCAACAATCAACAGATGTGCCCCTGGTACTTGTGCCAGTAAAAAGCCCTCAATTAACAATTCAATGCCTTTCTGGGAAATTAATTTACCTGCATATAGGATGAGTACATCGGTTTGGTTAATGCCCAGTTCTTTTCGTATTGCCGTATGGTCTGTTGCTGCTGAAAAGCGTTTATTATCGGCAGCGTGTGGAGCAAAAATGAGTTGGGCCTGTGTTAATCCGAATTTCTGATAATACTTTTTATTGTTGCTGCCCACATACAAAGCCAGATCTACATGTCGGTAAACCCAGGAGAGAAAAAGATAGCGAATGTGTTTTTTTAACCAGGAAGTGTGTTGCTGTAAGGTGGAATCTCCACGAAATAATATGGGGACTTTTCCCTTAAAATGACGCATGATCTGCAAGTGGCTGTAGTGTGCCCAGCCATAGACCAGCAGGTAATCTGGCTGGTAGGCTGTAAGTGTTTCAATTGCTGTTGGGTTGTAAATGCCCATGAAATGAGCAGAGCCTGGTTTGAAAGCTTTATTCTCTAAAAAATGATAAGGGTAGTGATCCAAAAGCGGAATGTCCCATTCGACATAAGTGCCAAATCCAGAATCATACTGTTTTTCGGTGCCTAAGGTGTAAAAAACACAAAGCTCGGTTTCTCTGGCCAGTAGTTCAAAGACCGGGGTATAATATGGAATGGGGTGACTGATGACGATGGCTAATTTTTTCAAAGCAGTAATTGATTGACGTTTTGACAATATTTTTGAAAACTAAAATGCGCCAGGCAGCAAGCTTGTAAGACCTCAGCCTGCGTATTGTTTTTGGGAGTATTGAGGTGTCTGGAGATGGCCAGGGTCAGATCCCGTTGGTTATCGGGATTTATTAAGGTACCGAGCATCCCATTTAACAATGCATCTGAACTTCCATCCGCATGACCTGCAATGATGGGACAACCACAGGCAGCGGCTTCAATAAAGACTAGCCCAAAACCTTCTTTTTTGCTTGGAAGTGCAAAAACATCTGCAAGAAGGTAGTATTGGGTGAGGTCTTCTTCCCGGATAAAACCAAGGAGCTTGATGTTGTTTTGTAAGCGGAGTTTGTAAATGAGTCTCAATAGCCTTTGTTTTTCCGAAATACTCATGTTTCCAGCCATGAGGTATTGTAAATCCTGATGCGCTTTTACCAATTCAGGCATGCATCGTATGATGAGGTCGTAGCCTTTGGTGACGTCTGCTGTTGTCATCCTGCAGACACTCAGAATGATGGGAGTCGTGTTTTTGATCTGGTGTTTTTTCAAAAGCTGAGCAGATTTTTCAAATTCATCTGGAACGTTAAAAAATGGATCGATGCAATTGTTGAGGATGTTGATGTTATGCAGGGAGATCTGATGCCTGCTTTGAAGAACATGTGCGGTGTGTGTGCTGACCGCCCAAATTGAAATGCTTCGGTTGATGAATTTGATTTTCCAGGAACTCAGTTTCCTATCCACTTCAGTGCCATGGGCAAGCAGGATCAGGTTTACTTTTCTGTTGATTAGTTTGATGATGATGGCAAATAAGATCAGGTTGATGTGACTGATGATGACCGTATCTGCATACCATCCATATCGGATACACGCCATACTGAAAGGGATTTGTTGTCCGGAATGGCCCTTGAACAATTTGGCTGGAATGTAACGGGTATCGGGCTCCCGATCGTAAAGGGAAAGCATCTGCAGGTTTCCGGCCCGATCAGGTTTTTGCTGGATTAACGTGAATAAGGCATGAACCAGCGTTTTGCATACGCTTTGGATGCCTCCGGTTTCACTAAATGACGTTAGGGTTAGAAGCAGCAGTTTTCTATTCATTTCTTTTTACTGTTGAAATAAGATTGAAGTTCTTGTTGCGTATGATCATGCGTTTTGGCCATGTCTCGCCTGGTGTAATCGCTGTAAAGCCGCTCATTCTTAAAAGCATTTAAGACGATGGCGATATTAGAGATGTTGAATTCACGCTTGAGCCGTTCGGGTGACAATGCGGCTTCCTGGTGTGAAACTCCGGCCCTGATGATAAATAAGGTCAGATCCGTGATTTGGACCAGCGGTATAGCATCCGTAACCAATCCTATGGGGGCAGTATCCACAATGACGTAGTCATATCTGGTTTTAACATCCCTGAGTAATGATTTCATATGCTCGGTATGCAGTAATTCTGAAGGATTTGGTGGAATGGGACCGGATGGAATGAAGTCAATGTTTTGATAGGCTGTTTTGGCTATGATCTCATTTGTTTTTGCTTGTCCGCATAGATAGTGGCTTAGCCCTTTTACATGATCTGGATTAAAAATCAGGTTTAAACGAGGTTTTCTGAGGTCTGCCGCAATCAACAGCACACTTTTACCAAGTAGGCTAAGGGATCCAGCCAGGTTGGCAGATATGAAGGATTTTCCTTCCCCTGAAGAATCGGAGGTAATGCAGATACTTTTGTTCGGATCAGGGGTGGGCAGGAAATTTAAATTGCTGCGTACCACGCGTATCGATTCTGCAAATATAGAGCCTGGTTGGTCTAACATTGGAATCGTTTTGGGACTTTTTGAAGCGCAGAACTCAACCTTTCCGATAATGCCGATAATTGGTATTTGAGATAACATCCGAACGGTTTCGCAGTGGTAGATGTAGGGATTTAGCCTCCTGGCCAGGTAGATTAAAGCTATTCCGGCACTTGCTCCAGCTAATATAAATAAGGTATATACATTCTTTTTTAAAGGGTACACTGGATTTACTGGGTAATCTGCCGAATCGATAATTATAGCTCCTGGTACGACCGCAGCATTGGAGATTTGTGCTTCCAGTTTTTTCTCGGCCAGATAACTGTATATTTTCTGATTGACATTAAATTGGGTTTGCAGGTTGGTCAGGATTCTTTCTGCACCCGGGCTCTTGTCGAAATTGCTTTTAATGCGGGCAATGATTGCTGCTAAATTTTGAATGGCCATTTTATTTTCTCTTTTCTGCGCTTCAATATTTCGTTTTAGTGTAGAAAATAAAGTGCTGATCTGCCCTTCTATTCTCAGCAGGGTCGGGGCATTTGCGGTGTAGAAATTCAAAGCGTCCTGTTTTTTTAATAAGAGTTCATTGATGCTGCTGATTGATTTATGGATTGCATTGTCCTTAAAATGATTACTGGGGAGTTGCAGCAATTGCCGGGTCTTTTTACAATGCGCTATATCTGTTTGAAAAACGGACAACCTATTGTTTTCAAATTCAAGATTGTATTTTTCCAATTCATACCCGGATAATTGCTCGACCGCATTTTCCGAAACATTCAAAAACTGATGTTCGGTCTTAAAAGCTGCAACTTCCTGTCCGGAGGACTTTAATTTTTGGGCCATCTCCCGCAGGAGTGTATCAATAAAGTTTTTGGTCTGAGAGATGGAGACCAATCGTTTGGATTTGTCAAATTGTAAATAAGCCTTCAAATTGGCATTGAGTAAATCAGTAGCCAATACCGGATTCTGATCAACAAGGTGCAAGCTTAATAGATTTGAATTTGGAAGCTCATCAATTTTTAAAGCATTTTCGAGCCGCCGCACCAGTTCCCCAGTTGTATTGAACTTAAATGCAATGCGCGCTTTTGTTTTACTGCTGTTGATTCTGAACATTATACCGTTAAGCTGGATGACCTGGCCGAAAAAGAACGCGCTTTTATGGTACCTGCCATCCAGATGATAACCCAATAGATACTTTTTCTTGTTTAACATGGAAAATTCGAAATAAGGGCCTTCAGTTAAGGCTTGCTGGTTTTGAAGAATTGTGATGTCTATTGGTTTCCGTGGATAAAGTTCTTTCCATCTGAATCTTTCCTTTTGATAAAACGAAACAGCGTATGCCAGGGATACTACTGCATTCTTTAATACTGCTTTAGATTGAATGATCAACCTTTCCGAGGCCGTTTTACTCGTTCGGTCATATAGGTTTCTGATGTTGATCAGCTCGGATATTTCCGTTCTTTTTTCTTCAAATTTCAATAAGGCATGAACTGCATAACGCTCAGGTGTAAGCAAAAGGAAGAGCTGGGCCATACCTATAGCAGTGATTGTTAATCCAAATATCCAGTACCAGCGACTCAAAAGGATTTTCGAAATTTTTATAAAACTTATATTTTTTTGCACATGAACTTTGAATTTTTGTTCTTCCATACTGAAATCTGTGATTTACCCCATTTTATATTATTATTATACAAATATTTATTAAAAGTATAATTGATGTTTTATTGTTGTAATTAATATGTTTATTTGTAAATATATTAATTTATAATGAAAATCAGTATAGTGACCATAGTTTATAATGGAGCCCGGTACCTGGAGGATTGTATTACTTCTGTTTTGGCACAGGATTATCCTGATGTCGAATATATTTTGATTGATGGGGCTTCTTCAGATGAAACCCTGAACATTGCCAATAGGTACCTCAATAAGTTTGCTTACTTTAAATCAGAGCCGGATCTTGGTATTTACGATGCATTTAATAAGGGCATTTCCAAATGCACCGGTGATGTGATTGGTATGCTCAACGCTGATGACCGCTATGCGGGTATTGGTGTAATCAGTGCAATAGCATCCTGTTTCATAGCAACGAAATGTGATGCCGTTTATGGAAATCTGCGTTTGGTAAATTCTGGCGATCGGCTTGTTCGTTACTGGAAGTCAGAAACCTTTAACCCCGGTCAATTCCGGTTTGGTTGGATGCCGGCTCATCCTACTCTGTATCTGAAAAGGACTTTATTTGAGTTGTATGGGACTTATGCTTTAAAATATGACAGCTGTTCAGATTATGAGTTCATATTGAGATTGTTCTATAAAAACCAGGTTCGGGCAGAATTTATGGATATGGATTTTGTGATGATGCGCAGTGGCGGATGTAGTAATGGTTCCGCTCGGAAGATTTTTATGGGTTTAATTAACGATTATAAGATTCTACGTTTTCATCGTTTGCCGTATCCGCTAATTGTTTTGCTCTGTAAAAGGTTAAGAAAAGTGCCGCAATTCTTTTGCTCATGACCTGGGTGTGTTTTCTGGGATTTACCTGTTCTTTTACCCTGGTTTTATTTCAAATTCCATTTATTATCAGGTTTTCTAATCGGTTTGTTCTGCATGATGATCGGGATATATACCGTAAAGATCATAAAAAAGGCATTTCCAGGCTAGGAGGGTTGGCTTTATTTCCTGGTTTCATGTGTGGCGTGTTGTTCTGTTTCGGTAGGGAAGACTCCGCTATTTTCCTACTGACCGGCGGATATCTGGTTATGTTTGTCTTTGGGTTAATAGATGATCTGTTTGGGGTCGAGGCAATGGTTAAAGCTTCAGGACAAATTGTTTCTGCATTGTTGATCCTTGGGCTAGTAAAATTTGAGGCCGGGAATTTACATGACTTTTTGCAAATCAGTCAGGGGTATGCGTACCTGGCTCATTCAATTGTCATCTTACTGATTCTACTAATCAGCAATTCTTTCAACATGATTGACGGTATTGACGGCTTAGCGGGGCTAATCGGTTTGTTTGTTCACCTGGTGCTGGGAATATTGCTGTGGCTGGGCGGACTTAAAAACTATAGTCTTTTATCCGTGATTATGGCCGGTGCAATTGCTGGGTTTCTATATCACAACATCAATCCGGCAAAGATTTTTATGGGAGACAGTGGCGCTATGCTGATTGGCTTAAGCGTAGCGATACTCAGTGTTATTTATCTGAATCAGGGGGCTAAAAACCCATTATCACTCCACAAGCCGGCAATGCTCAGTGCACTACTTATTGTTCCTGTTTTTGATTTGCTGCGCGTTTTTATCATTCGTTTATGGAGCGGGAAGTCGCCATTCAAAGGAGACCGGAATCATCTGCATCACCAGCTGAAGTATCTGGGTTTGTCTGATAATGAAACGGTATTGCTGCTGCTCGCATTTAACATCATGGTGTTTTTATTCACTGTGCTGCTGAATCAATTTGGGAACCTCTTCCTGATGTTGTGGCAGTGTGCCTTATGTCTCGCGCTTCATGTATTGCTTGGCTTTCTTAAATCTTTTAAATGAAGACACGTCTCTTTCTGGCAATAAACGGATTGTCCTGGCGACACAAAATGCAAATATTATGACCAATAAAGCTAACGCTGATCTGAAGAATATAGGTACTTTTGCAAAACAAAACAAGACGAGTAGAATGAATATAGCAATTAATGGTTTTGGTAGAATTGGTCGTATATTTTTACGTACGGCAATCGAGAAAAACCTCCATGTGGTGGCAATCAATGATTTGGGAGATCCTGCTACACTGGCACATCTTTTTAAGTACGATACTGTTCATCGCGGATTTAAGGGGAGTGTGGATTTTGACAAAGACAGTCTGATCATCAATGGAAAAAAAATAGCTGTTTTTGCCAGGTCCAATCCAGAGGAATTGCCATGGGCACAATTAAATATTGACCTTGTTATTGAGTCGACCGGCAAATTTACAAGCCGGACTGGTGCAGAGCGTCACTTAAAAGCCGGCGCAAAACAGGTGCTGATTTCTGCTCCTTCAGGAGATAAAGATATTCCGATGGTTGTATTGGGTGTTAACGATAGTGATATTGATTTAAAATCGACTATACTCTCTAACGCATCATGTACCACCAATAATGTGGCACCTATGGTTAAAATTTTAGATGACAACTGGGGAATTCTGGATGGTTACATTACCACTGTCCATTCCATGACAGGTGATCAAAACCTGCATGATGCGCCTCATAAAGATTTACGTAGGGCAAGAGCAGCATCTGCTTCGATTATTCCGACAAGTACCGGGGCGGCAAAAGCCATTACTCATATATTTCCACACCTGGAGGGTAAATTAGGTGGAGCAGGTATTCGTGTACCGGTATTGAATGGTTCATTGACTGACTTTACCTGTATTTTGAAGTCGCCGACTACGATTGAAGCGATTAATGCGGCTTTTAAAAAGGCATCGGAAAATGAACTGAGTGCTATACTGGAATATACTGAGGATCCGATTGTTTCTGTAGATATCCTGGATAATCCACATTCCTGCATATTTGATGCGCAATTGACTTCTATTGTAGGCGACCTGGTTAAAGTTGTGGGCTGGTATGATAACGAATCTGGTTATTCTGCAAGGCTTGTTGATTTGGTGCAAAAAATAGCTATGGCGAATGGTTAAATACATATCTGCCGAGGATACTTTGCCCTTAAGGAGTCGGGTTTTGAGATCAGGTAAACCTGAAAAGGAGTGTATATTTCCTACGGATCATATCGAAGGTGCTTTTCATTTGGGTGGTTTAACGGCGGGACAGTTGGTGGTGGTTGCTAGCTTTTTCCCGGATAATCATCCCGATTTCGGTGAAGGAGGCTTTAAATTGCGTGGGATGGCTACAGATCCTGACTTTTCCGGGCGTGGATATGGGGCAGAATTGATAAAATTTGCAGTTAAGGAGCTCAGATCCGCCAAGGGTTCTTATATTTGGTGTAACGCACGCAGTTCAGCGGTGGTATTTTATCAGAAGTTGGGATTTGAATTGATCTCTGCAGAATTTGAAATACCAGGTGTTGGTCCGCATTTTAACATGATTAAGCAATTACAGTAAAATATTAGAACCAAATCTTACAAAACAACAATTAAAAGATGAAGACAGTAGATCAATGCAATTTCAATGATAAAAAGGCTTTAGTACGGGTTGATTTTAACGTACCCCTGGATAGTGATTTTAACATTACCGATGATAAAAGAATGCGTGCAGCTTTACCAACCATTAATAAAATCTTGAATGATGGTGGTGGTGTAATCTTGATGTCGCATTTGGGCAGACCAAAAGGAGGACCTGAAGATAAGTTTTCTTTGAAACATATTTTAGGTGATCTATCGCGGATGCTTGACCTTGAAGTGCAGTTTGCTGACGATTGCATCGGCACAGAAGCAGTAGAAAAAGCTAGAAATTTGATGCCTGGGCAGGTTTTGTTGTTGGAAAATCTACGCTTTTATAAAGAAGAAGAGAAAGGTGACCGTGCCTTTGCAGAAAAATTAAGTCGGCTGGGTGATGTGTACGTGAATGATGCCTTTGGTACAGCACACCGTGCGCATGCTTCGACAGCAATTGTTGCTGAATTTTTTCCTGATGCGAAATACTTTGGCTACCTGATGGCTGAAGAATTGAAAAATGCAGAAAAAGTAAATCACGGGGCTGCCAAACCTTTTACAGCCATCATGGGTGGTGCAAAGGTTTCGGATAAGATTTTGTTGATTGAAAGTTTATTAGATAAAGTTGATAATCTGATTATTGGTGGTGGAATGGCTTATACTTTTGCCAAGGCACAAGGTGGAGAAATCGGTACTTCCTTACTAGAAGAAGATCGGATGGCGCTTTGCCTGGAATTGCTGGAAAAAGCGAAAGCAAAAGGCGTAAATTTATATTTACCACTGGACACTGTCATTGCAGATAAGTTTGATAACGAAGCTAGCAGAGATATGGTAGATACAGGTAAGATCCCTGCGGATTGGATGGGTCTTGACATCGGTACAAAAACTATTAAATTGTTTTCAGATGTGATTAAGCAGTCGAAAACTTTGTTGTGGAACGGACCAATGGGTGTATTTGAAATGGCCAATTTTGAAAAAGGTACACGCGCGATCGCGGATGCGGTTGTGGCTGCTACTCAGGATAATGGCGCTTTCTCGCTGATTGGTGGTGGAGATTCTGCTGCGGCTATAGCAAAATTCAATTTAGAAGATCAGGTAAGTTATGTTTCAACTGGCGGTGGTGCACTGCTTGAATACATGGAAGGTAAAGAGTTGCCTGGTGTTAAGGCAATTAATGATTAATTTTCCAGTACAGTTTTAAGGACAGGCGTTTCGTTTTTGCGAAACGCCTGTTTTGTTTACCACCTAGATTTCCGTGTTTTTACCTGTTTAAAGGCCGAAAATTCTTGGTATGAAATATGTTAATAATTTTTTGTGGTAGAATGTGGTAAAAAGTGGTAGAAATATCTATTTTTACACTACATAAAAAGTGCACATATAAAAATGGTACAACTGTTAGGAGAATTTGATTGTAAATTGGATGCGAAAGGCCGCTTGATGGTCCCTTCGAGTCTGAAAAAACAATTGCCTAACGTTGAGCAAGAGGGACTTGTAATAAATCGCGGCTTTGAAAAGCATTTGGTGATTTACCCGAAAAATGTGTGGGAGGGGATCGTGGAAGAGCTTAGTAAATTGAATCAATTTGAACCAAAAACGAGAGAGTTCATCCGCTACTTTACCCGTGGCGCGACGCTTTTGACCTTGGATGCAACCGGAAGAGTCAATTTGCCGAAGTCTTTACTGGAATCTGCAGGTATAGAAATTAATGATGAACTGGTGCTGGCTTGTCAGTTTGACAAAGTAGAGGTTTGGTCGAAAAAAGCGTATGAAGCTTTATTTGATAAAGAGCCGGAAAACTTTGCATTCCTTGCACAAGAGGTAATGGGAAATAAGAACAGGGGGGAAGATGGAAAATAATTACCACGTACCAGTATTGTTAAAGGAATGCATCGATGGTTTGAATATTAAGCCAGATGGTGTGTATGTAGATGTAACTTTTGGTGGCGGAGGCCATTCGAGAGAAATCTTAAAACATTTGGGTAAGGATGGGGTATTGATCGCTTTCGATCAGGATCCTGATGCACAGCGCAATAAGATCGATGATCCGAGATTTCATTTTGTTGATCAGAATTTTGCCTTTTTGAAAAATAACCTGCGCTTACTGGGCTTTAAAACAGTAGATGGTGTACTGGCGGATCTGGGCGTTTCTTCGCATCAGTTTAACGAAGCTGATCGTGGTTTTTCTACGCGTTTTGAATCTAATCTGGATATGCGAATGGACCAGCAAGGGAAACTAACTGCTGCTGAAGTTTTGAATACCTATGCTGAGGATGCTTTGCACCGGATTTTTGGAATGTATGGCGAGGTGAAAAACGCAAAGTCTTTAGCCAGAGCGATTGTTACGGGGCGTGTCGATCGTCCGGTTTTGACATTGGCTGATTTTAAAGCGGTAGCTGCGGCGCACATCCCGAAAGGAAAAGAGAATAAATATATGGCGCAGGTTTTTCAGGCTTTGCGTATTGAAGTAAATAAAGAAATAGAAGTTTTAGAGCATTTTTTATCGCAGACAGCGGATGTGATTAAGCCAGGTGGACGCCTGGTGGTGATGTCTTATCATTCTTTGGAGGACAGGCCCGTAAAAAGTTTTATAGCGAAAGGTAAATTTAGGGGTGAGGTTGAAAAGGATTTTTTTGGCAACGAAATTAAGCCATTTAAAATCATCACCCGTAAAGCGATTGTGGCAGATGCTGAAGAGTTGGCTAGAAATAGCAGGTCCAGGAGTGCGAAATTGAGGATTGGAGAGCGGATATGAACAACAGATTCAGAGCGCATATAGAGGATGAACCTGAATTAGAAGAAGAAATTGAGGTTAAGCCAAAATATAAGGCTAAAGCGAAGCTGAAGTCTGAGGAATTGGAAGATACGGAGGCCGGAAGCAGCAGGGCTTTTTTTAAAAAGCTGTTAACTGAAGGCGTGGTAACCAAAGAAGCTGCAACGGAGATGTTGCCTTTTTTGTTGTTTTTGTGTGTTTTATGTATGCTCTATATTGCCAACAGCCATATGGCTGTTAAAAATATAAGAAATATAGATAAACTGAATAAAGAGGTTAAAGAATTGAGTTGGGAATACAAATCGCTGAAAGCGGATTTGATGTTTAAAAGTAAGTTGACAGAAGTTGCAAAAAAAGTGGATACGTTGGGGATTAAAGAGCTGACCGAGCCACCTAAAAAAATTATTATAAACAGTAATGAATATTAGAGATAACATATTATTGCGTGTTTATCTGGCTTTCGGCCTGATTGTACTGCTTGCCGTGGCAGTATTTGTCAGGCTATGCGATGTACAATTTGTAGAGGGACATAAATGGCGTGCCATGGCCGATAGTCTCTCTACAAAGTATATCAACATTGAAGCTGCGCGCGGCAATATTTATTCAAATGATGGTAGTTTACTGGCGACCTCTATTCCTGAGTACGAGTTGAGAATGGATTTGTATGCAGGTGGCATTGATGATGACAAGGTTTTTTATGGTAAGGTAGATTCTTTGGCCTTGCGGCTTTCCCAGTTTTTTAAAGATAAATCAGCGAAGGAATATTCGCGTTATTTGCGCACGGCCAGAAAAGACAGTGTACGTTATTTGCTGATCAAACGTAAAATAGGCTATCAGGAATTGAAAACCATCCGTACTTTTCCTTTATATAATATAGGTAAGTATAGTGGGGGGTTAATTGCAGTACAGCAAAATAAAAGGATTCGTCCCTTTCAGTTTTTGGCTGCCAGGACAATCGGGTATAAAAACGACCATGTTGGTGTGGGTTTAGAAGGTGCTTTTGGCAATTACATTGATGGAGAATCTGGAAAAAGATTGGTTCAGCGTATTGCTGGTGGGGTTTGGATGCCTGTTAATGACGAAGCAGAAGTGGCACCTAAAGAAGGGGCTGATATCATTTCTACCATTGATATCAATATGCAGGATTTGGTGCAGAACGCGCTGGAGAAACAGTTGAAACTGAGTGATGCCGATCATGGTACGGTGATCTTAATGGAGGTAAATACCGGAGAGGTGCGTGCGGTTGCAAATTATAGTCGTGTGAAACAAGGCGTTTACGAAGAAAAATTCAATTACGCAATTGGCGGAAGTCAGGATCCCGGTTCCACTTTTAAGCTGGCTTCTTATATGGCCTTGCTGGAGGATAAAAAAGTAGATACCAATACGATGGTAGCTACCGGGGATGGTACTTACCGGATTCCGGGCCACACCATTAAAGATTCGCATGGGGGGATCGGTACAGTTACGGTGATGAAAGCATTTGAGCAATCGGCTAATACGGCGGTTGCTAAACTGGTTAATATGCATTACCAGGATAATCCTGCTCAATTTACAGATCACCTGTATGATATTCATATGAATGAACGTTTGGGCTTACAGATTCCTGGTGAAACTAAACCTGTGATCAAAAATCCGAAAAGCAAGACCTGGAATAAAATGACTTTGCCGCAAATGGCTTATGGCTATGAGATGCAGATTACACCCTTGCAAATGCTGGCATTTTATAATGCGGTTGCCAATGATGGGAAATACATCGCGCCAATTTTTGTAAAAGAGATCAGAAGATTGGGTAATCCAATAGAACAGTTTCAAGCCCGGGTAATTTCTAAGCAGATCTGTTCTGAAAAGACGGTTAAGAAATTACAAGCCATGCTGGAGTCTGTGGTAACCAAAGGGACCGGTAAGCTGATGGGTTCTCCATTGTATCGGGTAGCCGGTAAAACTGGAACTGCCCAGGTGGCTGATGCGAACAGAGGTTATAAAGGCAAACGTAGCTATCAGGCTTCTTTTTGTGGTTACTTCCCTGCGGATAAGCCAAAATATTCCATTATGGTGTCTATTAACGGACCTAAAAACGGGTATTACGGTGCTACTGTAGCTGGCCCGGTATTTAAAGAAATAGCTGATCGCATTTATGCCAGTGATATGCAGATGTACAACAATGTTTCAGAGCACCTGGTTGGTAATACCCAAAATCCGGAAGCGAAAGCGGGACAAAGTAAAGCTGTTAAACAAGTATATAATTCATTGGGTGTAAAAGCGCTTTATGCAGCTAAATCTGCTTATTTCAATAGTGTAGATACAAACAATGGAGTTGCTTATCAGGATTATAACCTGGTAAAAGGGCAGATGCCGGATGTAAGCGGAATGGGATTGAAAGATGCCTTGTATCTTTTGGGGAATGCCGGTTTAAAAACAAGGGTAAGCGGAAGCGGAAAGGTTGTAAATCAATCCATCCCTTCTGGTAGCAGAATAGGTAAAGGGTTATTGGTACAATTAGAATTGAGATAAGATGCAGTTGCAAGAGGTGTTATATGGAATTAAAATAACCACGGTGTTGGGAACAACCAACAGGGCGGTTAGTGCTTTGGTGTTTGACTCGCGTCAGGCTGAAAAGGAGACCATGTTTTTTGCAATTAAAGGCACTTTGTCTGATGGACATCAATACATTCAATCTACCATTGATGCAGGCGCAACGGCAATTGTTTGTGAAGTACTTCCTGAATTGATCCATCCGGATGTGACTTATATCCAGGTAGAAAACTCTGCTGTGGCTTTAGGTAAGATGGCCGCTAATTTTTACGAGCACCCGTCTGATCAATTGCAATTGGTTGGCATTACAGGTACCAATGGTAAAACAACCATTGCTACGCTACTCTTTAAATTATTTAGGGAACTGGGTTATAAAGTTGGATTGATCTCTACCGTAGACAATCACATCAATGATTTGGTAGTTCCGGCAACCCATACTACACCAAACCCGATTGCTTTAAACCTGCTATTGCAGGATATGGTAAATGCAGGGTGTGATTATTGTTTTATGGAAGTAAGTTCTCATGCCGTTGTCCAGCACCGTATTGAGGGACTGAGTTTTAAAGGTGGGGTGTTCTCTAACATCACACATGATCATTTGGACTTTCATAAGACTTTTGACAATTACATTAAGGCTAAAAAGGCATTTTTTGACGGACTACCGGCAGGTACTTTTGCTTTGACCAATACTGATGATAAAAATGGTATGGTCATGCTTCAAAATACCAAGGCAACAAAGAAGACTTATGCTTTGAAACAACTGGCTGATTTTAAGGCTAAGATTGTGGAAAATAGTTTCAATGGTTTACATCTGGATATCAACAATGCTGACGTATTTTTTAAACTGGTAGGTTCATTCAACGCCTATAATTTACTGGCAGTATACGGAACTGCTGTATTGTTAGGGCAGGACGAATTTACTGTATTAACCACGCTAAGCAATTTGACTGGTGCTGAAGGTCGTTTTGACTACATCACTTCCAGTCAGAACATTATTGGCATAGTAGATTATGCACATACACCGGATGCGGTACAAAATGTATTGAGTACGATCCACGACATTAGAAAAGGAACAGAACAGGTCATCACCATTATTGGATGTGGTGGGGATCGGGATAAAACCAAACGACCGATCATGGCACAGGTGGCATGCGATTGGAGTGACAAGGTAATCCTGACGTCTGATAATCCAAGAACGGAAAACCCGCAAACGATAGTAGAGGAAATGGAACAAGGGGTTTCGCCGACAAATAAACGTAAAACTTTGAGTATAGTAGATAGAAGAGAAGCAATCAAAACCGCTTGTCACCTGGCCAAACCGGGCGACATTATTTTGCTTGCAGGAAAGGGACATGAGAAATATCAGGAGATTAATGGGGTTAGGTATCATTTTGATGATAAGGAAATTTTAAGTGAACAATTAAACTTAATCAGCTAATGTTATATTATCTATTTGAATATCTAAATCAGCATTATGATTTCCCCGGACTGCGGTTGTTTCAGTACATCACGTTCCGTACCTCATTGGCTATCATTATTTCTTTGATTATCACTACGGTTTATGGGAGACGGATCATCGACTATCTGCAAAAAATGCAGGTTGGAGAAACGGTGAGGAACCTGGGACTGGAAGGTCAGATGCAGAAACAAGGTACCCCTACGATGGGTGGGATTATGATTTTGCTGGGGATTTTGGTGCCCACTTTATTGCTGGCCAATTTAACGAATGTATATGTGATCCTGATGATCATTACTACGGTTTGGATGGGCGCAGTAGGATTTTTAGACGATTATATTAAGGTTTTTAAAAAGAATAAAGAAGGACTTGCCGGTCGTTTTAAAATTGTTGGTCAGGTTGGTCTGGGTTTAATTATTGGCTATACCATGTATTTTAACCCCAATATTGTGGTTAGGCAAACTGTGGATGAGGTTGGAGTTACTGAGGCCACTGCCAAAGCGCCCATGGTATTGCGACAAAAGGGAGAAAGTTTTTACTATACCCAGGATGTGAAGTCGACCTTAACCAATGTTCCTTTTTATAAAAATAATGAGTTTGATTATGCCAAGGTGCTTAAGTTTTTAGGCGAAGGTTATGAAAAATATGCGGCTTTAGTTTTTATCCTCATTACGGTGATTATCATTACTGCGGTGTCTAACGGAGCAAACATCACAGATGGTATCGACGGCCTGGCAACAGGGACCTCGGCGATTATTGGGATTACGCTCGGCCTACTGGCTTATGTGTCTGGTAATACCGTGATAGCTGATTACCTCAACATCATGTATATTCCCAATTCGGGCGAGCTTATGATTTTTGCGGGTGCCTTTGTTGGGGCTTGTGTTGGCTTTTTATGGTACAATTCCTACCCGGCACAGGTGTTTATGGGAGATACTGGTAGTTTGGCTATCGGTGGAATCATTGCAGCATTTGCGATCATGATCCGTAAAGAATTGTTAATCCCGATTTTATGTGGGGTTTTCCTGATCGAGATCTTATCGGTAATGATCCAGGTTTCTTATTTTAAATATACCAAGAAACGATTCGGTGAAGGTAGAAGGGTGTTTTTAATGTCCCCTTTACATCACCATTATCAGAAAAAAGGCTATCACGAAGCTAAAATTGTAACCCGGTTCTGGATCATCAGTATTTTGCTGGCGATCATTACCATCATCACTCTAAAACTACGGTAATGGAAAAGCAACGTATTGTAATTCTGGGAGCAGGAGAAAGTGGTGTCGGTGCAGCGATGCTGGCGCAAAAAAATGGCTTTGAGGTCTTCGTGTCTGACTTTGGTGCGATTCCGCAGCGGTATAAGGAAAAACTTCAGGAACTGAACATCAGATTTGAAGAGGGACAGCATACTGCTGAGGAGATTATGAAAGCGGTAGAAGTGATTAAAAGTCCGGGAATTCCAGAAACTGCAGGGATTGTGAAAGACCTGAAACGCAAAAAGATTCCGGTGATCTCTGAGATTGAATTTGCCAAGCGTTATACCAGCGCCAGAACAATTTGCATCACGGGGTCTAACGGTAAAACGACGACTACATTGCTTACCTATCATATTTTGAAGCGTGCAGGCTTAAATGTCGGTCTGGCAGGCAACATCGGAAACAGTTTTGCGGCACAGGTGGCTACAGCTGATTTTGACTGGTACGTGCTGGAGATCTCCAGTTTTATGCTGGATGATATGTATGATTTTAAAGCTGATGTATCAGTTTTATTAAACATTACGCCGGATCATCTGGACCGCTATGATTATAAGCTGGGTAATTATGCCGCTTCAAAAATGCGTATTACAAGGAATCAGGGGCCTGAAGATGTTTTCATCTACTGTGCCGATGATGAAGAGACCTTAAAAATACTGAAGAGTACAAAGGTTCATGCAAAAACCTATCCTTTTTCTATCCGAAAGAAGATTGAAGCAGGAGCTTACTTAGAGACGAACAACATACACATCAATATAAACCTAAACGATCCATTAACCATGTCTATTACAGAATTAGCCTTACAAGGAAAGCACAACATTTATAACTCTATGGCATCTGGCATAGTGGCGAAGGTACTGGACATCCGGAATTCAACCATCCGAGAAAGTATGGGCGATTTTAAGAATGTGGAACATCGTTTAGAACATGTGGCTAAAATTTCGGGTGTTGATTACATCAACGATTCAAAAGCAACCAATGTGAACTCTACCTGGTATGCATTAGAAAGCGTGAGCGCTGATGTAATCCTGATAATGGGGGGTGTTGACAAAGGCAATGACTATGAAATGCTGAAGGATATGGTTAAGCAGAAAGTTAGGGCTATTGTATGTTTAGGTAAAGATAATAAGCGTATTCACGAAGCTTTTGAAGATGATGTAGAGATCATCGTCAATACCTTCTCAGCGCATGAGGCTGTACAGGTGGCTTACCATTTGGCCAAAAAAGGCAATACAGTGTTGCTGTCGCCAGCCTGTGCAAGTTTTGACTTGTTCAACAATTATGAAGACCGCGGTAACCAATTTAAGGCTGCTGTTAAAGAATTATAAGATATGATTTCGATAAAAGGGATTTTAGATAAAACAAAGGGAGATCGCTGGATATGGCTGATCATTATCCTTTTGTCTTTAATTTCTATCTTGACAGTTTACAGTGCAACAGGTACTTATGCCTATAAAACTGGAAAAACTGTAGAGAAGATTTTATTGACCAAACACCTGATCTTTGTGGTGATGGGGATTGGTATGATCTATGTCGCCCATTTATTGGATTATAAATATTATGCTGGGATTTCGAAGATTCTGATGATCATCACCATTCCCTTGTTATTTTATACCTTGATTTTTGGTACGAACCTGAATGACGCGTCCAGATGGGTAAAAATTCCGCTGATTGGTCTGACTTTTCAAACTTCAGATTTGGCTAAGCTTGCACTGATTACCTTCCTGGCGCGAATGCTCACCAGGAAGCAGGAAAATATCAAGGATGTTAAGAAAGCTTTTATTCCAATTATGGCTTCGGTTTGTGCGGTCTTTGTGTTGATTGCACTAGCCAACCTGTCTACCGCACTGATGTTATTTGGTGTGAGTATATTGCTGTTGATCATTGGCAGGATTAGCATTAAACAAATCTCCATAGTTTGTGCCGGGGGCTTCGTGTTGTTGTTACTGGTTGCTTTTTTAGGGCCCAGACGGGATACTTATAAGTCCAGGATCAATGCATTTTTACACCCCGAATTACAACACTCCGATAAAACCTATCAGGCAGACCAAAGTAAAATTGCTTTGGCAACAGGAGGTGTTTTTGGTAAAGGGCCAGGGAATAGTACACAAAGGAACTTTCTGCCCCACCCATACTCTGATTTTATCTTTGCCATTATTGTAGAAGAGTATGGTATGCTGGGTGCAGCAATAGTCATTGTGCTCTATCTGGTATTGCTGTATCGATGTGTACGGATTGTCACACAAAGCCCGAAGGCCTTTGGGGCCTTGTTGGCTGCCGGATTGAGCTTTAGTTTGACCATACAGGCTTTTGCGAATATGGCCGTGGCAGTAGGCTTAGGCCCGGTAACCGGGGTTCCGCTTCCCTTAGTTAGCATGGGGGGGACTTCGATGATTTTTACCAGTATTGCATTTGGGATTATATTGAGTGTAAGCCGGGATGTAGAAGAACAAGGTAGTAAGAAAGTAGTTGTAGGTGAAATACCTGCGATGGGATAAGAAACAGGTATAAAAATATAAAGATGAAACCAACAAGAGTAATCATTTCAGGAGGCGGTACTGGCGGACATATATTTCCGGCCATATCCATCGCCAATGCGCTAAAACGCATGGAGCCTGGCTGTGAAATTTTATTTGTTGGTGCGGCTGGCAGAATGGAAATGGAAAAGGTTCCTGCTGCCGGTTATAAAATTGTGGGTTTAAATATCAGTGGAATCCAGCGTGGCGCGATACTGAAGAATTTGAATCTGCCGTTTAAATTGTTTGGAAGTGTCCGCAAAGCATTACAACTGATCGCTGATTTTAAACCGGATGTTGTCGTTGGGGTAGGTGGTTATGCCTCTGGTCCGATTCTTTTCGCTGCTTCTTTAAAAAAGATTCCTTACCTGATTCAGGAACAGAACTCGTATGCAGGTATCACCAATAAATGGTTGGGTAAAAGTGCCTCTAAAGTTTGTGTGGCATTTGATGGGATGGATCAATTTTTTCCAGCGGATAAGCTGATTAAAACAGGGAATCCGGTTAGAAAAGATGTGGTGGATGTTATTGGAAAGCACCATGCGGGGGCTGAACTATTGAGACTGGATCCTTTGAAAAAAACGATTTTAGTTACTGGCGGCAGTTTAGGTGCCGGTACACTGAATAAAAGTATAGAAAAGCATTTACCCGAAATCCTGGAACAGGATGTACAGGTGATCTGGCAGACCGGTAAATTTTATTACAAGGGGATTGTGGAGCGTCTTGGACCTGACTTTCATCCGAATGTGAGGATCCTGGAGTTTTTGAATAAAATGGACATGGCTTACGCTGCGGCCGACCTGATCATCTCCAGGGCAGGTGCAGGAACAATTGCAGAATTGTGCTTGATAAAGAAACCGGTTATTCTGGTTCCTTCACCAAATGTGGCGGAAGATCACCAGACTAAAAATGCAATGGCTTTGGCCCAGCATAATGCTGCTTTGCTGGTTACGGACCGCTCTGCTGAGGATACTTTGGTGACCGAAGCATTGAGCCTGTTGAACGATAAGGAGCGAAGTAAAACTTTTGCGGATGAGATTGGGCGGATGGCATTGCCTGAAGCAGATGTGCTGATCGCAAACGAGGTATTTAAACTTGCAGGAAAGGGGAGAGCGAGCTGATGGAACTGAATACGATACAACGCGTTTATTTTGTTGGTGTTGGCGGCATTGGCATGAGTGCAATAGCCCGGTATTTTGTGAAACGGGGATGTCTGGTTTGTGGTTATGATAAAACGCGAACTGATTTATGTAGTGTCCTTGAAGACGAAGGAATTCAGATCACTTATGCAGATGAGGTATCCGGTATTCCAGCGGAATTTAAGCAAAAGGATGTAAACACTTTAATTGTTTATACGCCGGCTATTCCCGGTGACTCAAAGATCATCCACTATTTTAAAGCAGAGGGTTTTGAGATCAGGAAACGTTCGGAGGTATTGGGTATCATCAGTAAGGGGCAATTTTGCATAGCAGTTGCCGGTACCCATGGTAAAACGACAACTTCATCAATCATTGCTCATGTTTTAGTACATAGTGGCTTTGGCTGCACTGCTTTTTTAGGTGGAATTGCTACGAATTATAACAGTAATTTTCTATTTAATGATAACCATGTGGTTGTGGTAGAGGCAGACGAATATGACCGTTCTTTTCTGACATTACATCCCGATATTTCGGTGGTGACTTCTATGGATGCCGACCATTTGGATATTTATGGGGATGCTGCGCATTTGCAGGAGTCTTTCCGTTTGTTTGCTGCTCAGTTGAAACCGAATGGGGCTTTGTATATCAAAGAAGGTTTGCCCTTGGAGCATGGTATTGGCTATAGCGTTAACGGGACATCGGAAATCCGTGCAGAACAGATTCGTGTTGTGGATTCAAAGTTTGTATTTGATTATGTGGATGGACAACAGGTGTTGAATGACATCCATTTGATGTTGCCCGGGAAACATAATGTAGAAAATGCGGTGGCGGCGATAGCAGTAGCGTTGAAACTGGGTATTGATCCTGAAAAAATAAAAGCAGGTATTGCAAGTTTTAAAGGTGTTAAAAGAAGATTTGAATACCATGTAAATGCACCTGGAAAAATATATGTGGATGATTATGCACATCATCCGGAAGAATTGAGGGCATGTTTTGATGCGGTAAGACAATTGTATCCGGACAAGAAACTGACTGTTGTTTTTCAACCGCATTTGTTTACCAGAACAAGAGATTTTGCAGATGATTTTGCGAAGGTTTTGAGTACTGTTGACGATTTGATCTTGTTGGATATTTACCCGGCACGGGAATTGCCATTGGAGGGAGTGACCTCCCGGATGTTATTGGACCGGGTTACGCTAAACCAAAAAGAAATCTCAACCAAAGCACTGTTGCCTGAAAAAATTAAAGATAAAAATCCGGAACTGTTGTTGACAGTTGGGGCTGGAGATATAGATACCTTGATACAACCACTTAAAGCCATTATGAGCCATGCTTAAAAGGATCAACTGGAAGCGCATATTCAAACTTTTCTCCTGGGTAACTTGCCTGGTGGGCCTGGTTGTGCTCATGAGTTTTGTGGGTGCTAAGCGTGATACAGTGGTTTGTACAAATGTTAAGATATTGATACCCGGTGCTGACAATTTTATCGAAAGAGAAGAGATTGATGCGATTTTAAGACACAGTCAGGGCAAGTTAATCGGGCAAAAACTGACCAATATTAATTTGCATAAGATAGAGAAAAGCATCACTGATAATCCTTACATCGCCTATGCAAAAGTGTATGCCGATATGGATGGTGTGATCGAAATTGAAGTGCGTCAGCGTCAGCCTATTTTAAGGGTGATCAATGCCGCCGGACAAGACTTTTATGTAGACCGAAATGGATTGAAGATGCCGGTGTCTCCAAATTTTACAGCCAATGTACTGGCTGCAAATGGTAAGATCATGGAGCATTTTACAGGCAGAGTAGATACACTGGTAACCAAACTGGCGATAGATTTATATAAAACGGCTGCATTTATTAAGAAGGATACCCTGTGGGATGCCCAGATCGAGCAGCTTTATGTAAATGATAAGAATGATATTGAGTTGATTCCGAGAGTAGGTAATCAGCGTATTGTACTGGGCTCTGCGGATTCATTGGAGGTGAAAATGAGAAACCTTTTGGCCTTTTATAAAAAGGCCATGCCTAAGGTGGGTTGGGAAACTTATAAAACGATTAACATCAAGTATACAAACCAGGTTGTTTGCGAGAAGAATAAAATAGACTCGCTTACAGGAAAGCCTGTTAAAGAAAAAGATAGCGTGAAGGCGACAAAAGAAGAATTTGAAGAGAAGGTACGAAAGCAGATGGAGGAGGACCGGCGAAATGGAGTAAATGCTGAAACTGCCGGGCCTTAAGAAAGAATAAAAGAATTAGAATAAAATACAGATACCAGAAAAACAATAATAAACTCAACAAATCAATATAGTTATGGGCAAAGAAAAATCTACCGTTCAGTCTCCAATAGTTGTTGGATTGGACATCGGTACGACTAAGATCTGTGTGATCGTTGGTCGGAGGACGCAGCATGCAAAAATAGAAGTATTAGGGATTGGAAAAGCGGAATCAGCTGGAGTTACCCGTGGGGTTGTTTCTAACATTCAGAAGACAGTACAGGGAATTTCTCAGGCTGTTGAATTGGCTAGTGGGCAATCTAATGTGGAAATTCGCGTTGTTAACGTAGGTATTGCCGGACAACACATTAAAAGTTTACAGCATCGGGGGATTTTAACCCGACGTGAATTGAACAGCGAAATCAGTAAGAAGGATATAGACAAATTAATTGATGATATGTTTAAACTGGTTATGCCCCCAGGAGAAGAAATCATCCATGTTTTGCCTCAGGAATTCACGATAGACAATGAGCCGGGCGTAAAAGACCCAATTGGCATGGCCGGCGTACGTCTGGAAGCGAATTTCCATATCATTTCCGGACAGGTTACTGCGGTGAAAAATATCATGAGGTGTGTAACCAATGCCGGGTTGCAAACTCAGGAATTAATATTAGAGCCTTTGGCTTCTTCAGAATCGGTGTTGAGCGACGAAGAAAAAGAAGCAGGGATTGCATTGGTTGATATCGGTGGTGGTACTACCGATATTGCAATTTTTCATGAAGGAATCATTCGCCATACTGCTGTAATCCCTTTTGGCGGTAACAGTGTAACAGAAGATATCAGGGAAGGCTGTTCTGTCATGAGAAATCAGGCGGAATTGTTGAAAACCAGATTCGGATCGGCGCTCGCTGAAGAAAATAAAGAAAATGAAATCATTTGTGTACCAGGATTAAGAGGCCGGGAGCCGAAAGAGATCTCGGTGAAGAACCTGGCTTATGTCATTCAGGCAAGGATGGAAGAAATCATAGAACATGTTTACTATGAAATCAAGTCTTCAGGATACGAGAAAAAATTGATTGGTGGTGTGGTAATTACTGGTGGTGGTGCTTTATTAAAACATCTGTCTCAATTGGTGGAGTATGTGACGGGTTTAGATTGCCGCGTAGGATATCCGAACGAGCATTTGTCTAAATATGAAGACATGCCTAAAACCATTTACGATGATTTGAAGAGCCCAATGTATGCAACGAGTGTTGGTTTGTTGATCAAAGGTATACAGAAAGCTGAAGAATTATTGGAGGAGTTGAAACAACCTGGTGTATATGTGGAAAGACCCGCTACAACTAAGGAAAAAGCCAAACGTACAGGTGGTGGATTATTTGATAAATTGCTCGCTAAAACCAAAGATTTCATCAAAGACGACATGAATGTTAGTGATGAAGATTATATAAAACCGTAATAGTTTTCCACAAAAGTCGATTTTTCCACATTCTTAACAATTGTGGAAAACGACTGTTGAAAAAGTGTTAATATTACGTAGCGAGATGAACAGGAAAAACGAATTTTTAAACAACTGATTCATAAAGATATGCAGTTTGAAATGTTAAAAGATAAGTCATCAATCATCAAGGTAATTGGTGTTGGTGGCGGTGGTGGTAATGCGGTAAACCATATGTACCGTCAAGGAATTACTGGTGTAGACTTTATTATTTGTAATACAGATGCCCAGGCTTTGGAGTTCAGTCCAATTCCCAATAAGGTACAACTTGGTGCAAGTTTGACCGAGGGAATGGGTGCGGGCTCGATTCCTGAAGTAGGTAAAAATTCGGCTATTGAAAATATAGACGACATCAAGCAAATGTTAGGCAGCACGACTAAGATGCTGTTCATTACAGCAGGTATGGGTGGTGGAACAGGAACTGGTGCCAGTCCGATCATCGCTAAAGCAGCTAAAGAATTAGATATTTTAACCGTGGCTATTGTAACTACGCCTTTTGCTTTTGAAGGTAAAAGACGTAAAATGCAGGCCAATGACGGTTTGGATGAACTGAGGAAATACGTTGACTCTTACCTAGTGATTTCTAACGACAGGCTTCGTGAGATTTTCGGTAACCTGACACTGGGTTCTGCTTTCTCTCAGGCCGACGATATTTTGACTACCGCAGCTAAAGGCATTGCCGAGATCATTACTGTTCCAGGTTATATCAACGTGGATTTTAAGGATGTGCGTACGGTAATGAAGGACAGTGGCGTATCGATCATGGGTAGTTTCGCTTGTGATGGTGAAAACAGGGCCTTGAATGCAGTAGAAGGTGCATTGGCTTCTCCGCTGTTGAAAGACAGTGAGATTGAAGGTGCAAGATATATCCTTTTAAATATCAGTTCCGGATTACGTGAAGTAACCATGGATGAGGTGACCATCATTACCGATTATATTCAGGATAAAGCAGGTCTTTCTGCTGATTTAATCTGGGGTAACTGTATTGATGAGAATCTGGAAGACAAGCTGTCTGTGACCATTATTGCAACTGGTTTCCAGACTAAGGAACAACGTGATGAGGAGAAAAAGAACGTTAGAAAAGTTTCTTTACTGACTCCTGAGGAGGCCCCATTGGTAAAGCCCATTGAGCCTGTGAACTCATTCATTGAACCAAAAGTACAACACTTTTCAAATGAACCAGTTTTAAGAGCGAAAGAAGAATTGAAACAGTCAGATCTTTTTGGCGATTTGTTTAACGGAAAGCGTATACTAAAAACAGAGGAACCAGAAAATGTTGTAGTCAGACATTCTTTAGTTGAGGAAGAAGCCCCGATTGCTGAAAACCCAAAAGAGTCTGGTTTCGAATTTGAAATCAAAGTAGCAGAAACTGATTTTGTTTTCGAAACGCCGGCAACAGTTTTCAACAATGATGTGGTGCCTCAAAGGGAAGAAATTGCTTTGCCAGGTTTGGATGACGATAAGAATGATGACTCTATAGAAGATCAGCTGAGAAAATCAAAAGAAAGGATTTTGAGACTGAAAGATTTGAGTATGAAACTTCGCACCAGTAATGGTTTACAGGAACTGGAAAATGAGCCTGCTTACAAACGTAAACAAATGCAGTTGCAACAAGTACAACATTCTTCTGAATCACAGGTATCCAGATTTACATTAAGTAGCGATGAAGATGGCTCTACTGAAATCAGACCTAATAATTCGTTTTTACACGATAATGTTGATTAAAATAAATTGCATATAAAATATAAAGCCTTAACAATAATACTGTTAAGGCTTTTTTGGCATCATAATGGCAGGTAGCACCCTGGATCGGCAATGCGTACAGTATATTGTATGTCAGGCAGATTAACCTTAACTTTACACAAAAAAATAATAACTATTAATACATATAACATTGGATATTTTTGAAAAGATAGCAAAACATATGGGCCCGATCGGGCAGCATCATAAATGGTCTCATGGATATTTTTCATTTCCTAAACTTGAAGGTGACATCGCACCACATATGAATTTTCGTGGCAAAGAGCATTTGGTTTGGAGCTTAAACAACTATCTAGGCCTGGCCAATCATCCGGAAGTAAGAAAAGCAGATGAGCAAGGTGCCGCTGATTTTGGTATGGCTTATCCTATGGGCGCCCGTATGATGTCAGGGAATTCTAAATACCACGAGCAACTGGAGCAGGAGCTTGCTGCATTTGTAGGTAAGCCAGACGCATTTCTATTGAATTACGGGTATCAGGGTATGGTTTCCATCATTGATAGCCTGGTTGACCGCAATGATGTTGTGGTTTACGATGCAGAGTCGCATGCTTGTATCATTGATGGTTTACGTCTGCACATGGGTAAGCGTTTTGTTTATAAACACAATGATATTGAAAGTGCAAGAAAACAACTGGAAAGAGCAACCAAACTTGTAGAACAAAGTGGTGGAGGTATCCTGGTAATTACTGAAGGTGTTTTCGGTATGTCAGGTGCCCAGGGTAAATTAAAAGAACTTGTTGATCTGAAAAAAGACTTCAATTTCCGTTTGTTAATAGACGATGCGCACGGCTTTGGTACAATGGGGCCGACTGGGGCAGGTACACACGAAGCACAGGATTGTATAGATGGCGTGGATGTATACTTTGGTACTTTTGCCAAATCAATGGCCGGCATTGGAGCATTTGTAGCATCCAGTGAAGAAATTACCAATTTTTTCAGGTATAACATGCGTTCTCAGACTTTCGCAAAGGCGCTGCCTATGCCAATGGTTATTGGTTTATTGAAGCGTTTAGAGTTGCTTAAAAATAACCCTGAGCTGAGAACAAGTTTATGGAATATTGCCACTACATTACAGAACGGACTAAAAGCACGTGGATTTGATATCGGTGTGACCAATACCATGGTAACACCAGTATTTTTGAAAGGAGAATTGCTGGAAGCAACAGCTTTGACTATGGACCTTCGTGAGAATTATAGTATTTTCTGTTCCATTGTAGTTTATCCGGTAATCCCTAAGGGCCTAATCGAGCTACGTTTAATACCTACGGCAGTTCATACTTTAGAAGATGTACAGCGCACATTAGATGCCTTCAGTGAGGTGTCTGAGAAACTAAAAAGTGGTTACTATAAAGAAAACCAGTTTTCAATGGCTTAGTGCCAAAATAGAATCAAAAGCCTTAAAAAACCGCCCTTTAATACGTTTAAAGGGCGGTTTTATTTTATCCTTGTTTTTAAATACTTGATTTGAAGTGTGTTGGCTGTTTTATTCGTCTTGTTTTTTGTTCATAACGTGCTGTAATGTGGAAAAAAACAGGTTTTTTTAATATTTTTTTGTTATTCCAAAAATTCATTATTTGAAATAAACAACTTACTTTAGTAATAGAGTATTAATCAAAAACTAAAAACTAAAGGAGTAAAACTAACAATGAAAAAATTTAACGAGGTAAAAGAACTGGTTGCATCTTTAGAGGCTGATGCAGATAAATTCTACAACAAAGCCAACAGCGCCGCTGGAACCCGCGTGCGTAAAGGAATGCAAGATCTTAAAAACTTAGCTCAGGCTATTCGTTTGGAAGTTCAAGACACAAAAAATAAAGCTTAAAAGCTTTACTTTATGAAAAAGCGTCCCGAAGAAATTCGAGACGC
>NZ_JADFBX010000023.1 GCF_015223055.1 Pedobacter sp. MC2016-24 | reverse complement strand
GGGTAACAAGCCATTTGAGGTGACAAGACGGAACCCGTTCTTCACCGGAAAATCAATCATTCACACATTGTTCACACATTCTCCACAGAAAGCGCATGAAAGACCCCCATTTTGCGAACAATGTGTGAGCAATGTGTAAACTATGTGTGTCTTTTTTTTAGACTGAAGATCTGGTATTGCCGCAGCAGTGCCAGGTCAGTTAGATTTTGAATCCTTTTTTAAATGATGTATATTGCTTGTAGTTAATTAATTATAAATTTAAATCTTAAAAAAATGGGAAGAATTAAAAAAGGAATTCTTGGTGGATTCTCAGGAAAAGTAGGTGCAGTAGTAGGTGCAAGCTGGCGTGGTGTTGATTATATGCGGGGTTTGCCCAAATTAAGCACTAAACCAGCAACAACTGCTCAATTGGCGCAGCAAAACAAAATGGGTTTGGTATGGGGCTTTCTTAGTGGGGTTCAGGATCTGATTAATGATCGTTTCCAGAATTTTAAGAAGAGTACTCCAATGAATGATGTAATTTCGTATAGCTTATTGCATACCATTGTGGGGGCTTATCCAGAACAGCAGATTGATTTGCCTAAATTCTTGTTTAGTAAAGGGGAGCTCATGGGTTGTTGGCGACCTGAAGTGGATTCTGTAGAAAGTGGTGCAATAGAATTCAGTTGGACTAATGGCAATTTCATGCTTTTACGTGCTGCCGACGATCTGGTTACCGTTGTTGTGTACGATCCTATTGAAAAAAAACTTTGTATATTAAAAGATGCCGTAAAAAGGAAAGTAGCGCGCGTCAAAATACTGCTTCCACCTACTTTTAGTAAACACAAAGTGCATTGTTACATCAGTTTTTATTCTAAAAACAGAAAGCTGGCTTCAACTAGTGAATACATTGGACAGGTTGTGGTGGCTTAGTGCCAGATTATCAACTCAAAGGTCGTACTTGTAGCTGAATTCCGGCTTCAGACAATACTTTCTTGGTGTCGATCATTGCTGTTGAACGCATAGACCCGGCAACGGAAAGATCTGCGATCCAGAATAGGATCCGGATGCTGATGGCATATTCTCCAAAATCCTGTACTATGATTACTGGTGCAGGGTTTTGGAGGATATTTTCATTCAATTTTAGCTTTTCGGCGATTAAATCTTTTGCCTGATCTAAATCGGTACTATACGGCACGCCAATTGAAAATTCCACCCTTTTGCTGCGGTCTTGCATGGTCCAGTTGATCAGGTGCTGGGAAAGCAGATCCCCATTGGGGACAATGATATCTGCGCCTTCGGCATTGTGGATTTTACTGGAGCGTACACCAATTTCTTTAACCGTACCAGATTTATTGCCAATTTCAATCTGGTCACCAATTTGTATCGGACGCTCAAAAGCCAGGATGACGCCGGACACCAGGTTGTTCACGATGTTTTGTAAACCGAAACCAATACCTACACCCAATGCGCCCAGCATAATCGATAGTTTATCAATCGGGATGCCTGCAGCAGCTACTGCAATGAGGAAACCGACAGTCCATATGCCTAAACGAACCAGGAGCATCATTGAATTTAGACCACTACGTTTACCACCTGCGGTTGCTTTTTCATGCCCGAAGAAAAAACTGATGAAACCGGATATCAGGGAAGACAGCCAGATGATACAGAAGAAAATGGCGATACTGGCAAATGTAAACTGATAGCTGCCGATACTTCTTTGTGTGTAAAAGAAGATGGAACTCAGATTGATCAGCAGGTCGTATAGAGTGAGGTTCCGGATCAGGCCGATTACCCAAATGATTAAAGCTATAATCCATAAGTTGCGCTGAAAACGGTGTTGCAGTTCTTTGAAATTGATAAAGTCAGAGAAACGGCTATCGTGATAAGCTTCAGTTTGCAGATAAATGGCTTCTAATACCATCGTGCAGACTACTTTCAACGAAATACCAAGCATCAGGGATTGAATGGCACTTACGCCAAATATTTTTGCCAGACTAAGTAATCCTGTTAAATTGAATAACACAGAGAGCACCACCTGTGCCAGTGTAAAAATGAGGATGGCTTTAGTAGCAGGTGATTCTTCGATATGGATAAAGAATGGTTTGTTTTGGCGGATCATTTTTACGCAAAGTAGTATGAGCCAGATGCCAGCAATAAATAGTCCCCAGCGCTCTCCAAAAGCAGTGTCAAGTAATATATCGTCTGTAGCGTAGAAAAACCAGAGCAGGATAAGTCCAGTCCACATTAGCCTGGAACTTTTGGCTAGGAACGGCCAGATCAGAAAACAAAGGCATAGCAGTCTTAAGGCTTCGATAGCATGTAATAAAGACATGGTTGGATTGCCGAAAAATAATGGTGCATAGGTAAATAAGGCCATTAATGATCCGACCAGGATGCCGCGTTTTAGAAAATTTACCTGCAAAAGCACAGTTGCCGCATCCTCTTGTTTCCTGATTCGCCGCAGGTTGGAAAGGAGCCATACTGTAGTAAAAATGAAAACCAATAGTGAAATGGTTACGATATGGATTTTGCCGGGCAGATAGATTTTTATGATCTTCCAGGAGCGTTGAAAAGCATCGGCAATAATTTGCGGAAAGCTTTGTGGATATTGATTTAACTTCAGACTAAATAATGCAGGTTCCTCTTTGGAGAACATGTTCATCTTTTTGGAAATAGACAAATAAGTCATGTCAGAAGAAAGGTCGTTCAATTGGAGCATATTGATCGACAATCTGTTGCGTAATAGGTTTACCTTGGAGAGCATTCTTCTCTGGAGTGTATCTACAAGCCTGGATTCTGTTAGCAAATCGTTCAGCTGCTCATTTAATACGGAATCTGGTATGATTACATTGAGGTCGGGGTCACTGAGTATCTTTTTAACCTCTATATTGCTTTTGGTGATTTGTTCGTTATAGTCGGTCAGTATGTTTTTATATACGGTCAGGTTGCCTGACTGCTCTTTCAATAAAATAACTGCACTGTTTAAACTACGGAGGTTCATCTTTTGTCCCTGTTGTTCAAACTTTAGTTTAAAGGCTTTGAGCTTTTTCTCAATATCAGGCAACGTTTTTTCAACTGCGCTGAAATCAAAACCTTTTTTTAGGATAAAGTTGTTCTTGTCGACTGTTAAGGTATAGCTTTCTACTTTGTTGACCAGTAATGGGATTTCGGTCTCAGTAGCCAGATGTTTACTTTTTTTGGGTTGTTTTTGAGCAAAAGTATGTTGAAGTGTGGCCAGGAAACAGATCAGCAGTAAAAATACCCTGATGTGGTTTCTTTGGAAAGCCTTTAAAGACATATTATTCAGTAGTTTAATTCGCTATTCACTAGCAGTATTTATGCCAAGTTGTGCAGTTCAGCTCACCTGTTTTTTGGATCGTACTGATAAACGACCTGATAAGCCGTGTTTTTAAGTTTGGCAGCGATTTGTCCGATGTTTAGATCCTGTTGTTGCGGAGTGGGCTCGCACATGGAATAGGTTTTGCCTTTGTACACAATTGGATCGCCAATGGGCTTGTCAAACTGGACAGCCATGGTAATGTGTGTAGGGTATAAGAGGGCAATCATGGGCAGGTTGTAAATTTCTTTAACCAGGTAAAAGAATAAAGCGGCCCGGTCGTCACAATCGCTGTATTTGGCAAATAGCGTCTCTTCTGGCGACAGGCGTTTCTCTTTGCCAAAGTTATCTTCATCGCTTTCATACAGAAAAGCGTAACGGGTAAAGCGCATGAGGTAATCGATTCCTTTTTTTTGACTCATTCGGCTGACATTACTTTTTAGCAATGGGATGAAGGAACCGTAAGTTTCTTTACTTAGCGGGATATTAAAATAATCGGCAAAGTCTACTACAGGATAATTGGTAAAAATTGCGGCTACATCAGGATTCAGTTTGATGTTGAAGTGATATATTTTGTGTTTGTAATTGAACTCCAGTTTTTTCTCGGCATAGTTTTCTGGTTTAAAATCAGGCATTCGCGTGATTTTGTAAGAAAATGCATCTTGAGCATCAGGGATATTGATCATATCGTAAGGAGGAACCTTATTGAGATCTGCATGTGCGTAATCGTGGTAGTTTAGGCACATGTATTTTTTGTTTTTAAACAACAGAAAGGGAATATCTGAAATGTCCTCATCATTATAGGCATAAAATATAATCCGGTTGTCGGCTATGGTTAAGCGCACATCGTATCCCGATTTACCCATTAAAAACCATTTGTAAAATGTGTATCGCTCGTAATTTTCTTGTTTAGGGCTTATGGATTGTGCTGTTTTCCTGATGAGTTGATAATAAAGCCAGTCGTTTAGCTGGTGTTTGGTTTTATAAGCGATTAAACTATCCATGATGGGCCTGTATTTGCCGGCATTAACTTGGTCATAACATGCCTTAATGTATTGCTCAGAAAGCACAGATTTGGTGTGAATCAGAATGGACGAATCAATCTGAAGATTAAATGTCTCATTGTAAAATTCAAAACTGGCATTATAGCTTTTATCCTGAGCATAAGTGCTCAGGGTGATGACCTGTATGACTATAAGCGTACCGAGTATTTTTAGCAAACGGCTCATGGTGTTTAAATTTAATTTACTGGTAACATTAAATATACATATAAATCGTGCTTTTGTAAAGCCTTTTTGCACTGCTTTGTCGCTTATTGGTCACGTTTATAGCTGTTTATGTCTTTCTTGTTTAGTAGCAATCAAAGGGCTTGAATATTTAACATAAGCTTAATATTGGCGCTGTAGCGAAAAGCAGCTAATCTACGTATCATTAGAAAACGCAAAAAATATGAACAAGCAAACTAAGTTATTGATGGCATTTTTAGTGCTGAGTCTATGTATCATTTCATGCTCCAAGCACAAATCAGATGCTGATGAAATTCATATCCTAGAAAGGGATTTAACCCCATGTCCTGCAAATGGAAACTGTAAATATCAGTTTACTGAACATGCGGATTTCAATACGGAAGAATATACACCCAAAAGTGGGGAATACCGGTTGTTTTCGGCAAATGTAAATGCAAATGGGGTCGGATTTCTTTTATATATCAAGGCACCGATGAAAGGAAATTCTTTTTTATTAAATAAACAGGATGTAATATCCGGCAGGGTTAAATTGATCAATACCTGTGCCTCTTGCCTTTCTACAGCTTTAGAGCCGACAGATGGCTATGTAAAGGGCATCAATTTAACGCCTGGAAAACCGGCCGATCAAACCAAGTGGATTATTGAGGCGAGTATTACGATGGGAACCAAAACAACTGCACAAACAAATAATGTAGTGAATCTTAAACAGTATTTCTATCCAAATTTTGTCCTGAACTAAAATAAAACCTGAAGGCGCTTTAAAAATATTTATGATAATCAACAATTAACAAGGCCTTAACAATATGACCTTACTTTTGTGGCATAAATATTTGGTTAGTATTTATAAAGTTTAGGTTTAGTTGATAACAAAAAGCCACGATGGATGTCGTGGCTTTTTGTTTTGTTAAAAGTTCTTGCCGATTTTTTCCAACATCTCTGAAGGAATGTTTTGCATATCTACAACAAGGAAGCCATCCAGGCAGTCTGAAAACTTGGGATCTATATTGAAACAAATGATTTTCGCATTTAAATTCATGTACTGTCTGAGCAATACCGGTATTTTAATGTGCGAGTTCTCAATATCGGAAATCAAACTGTCGAGGTCTTTTAAAGATTCGCTGCTTTCAATCAGGAGGTCTTTATCGATGGCTGATAAATCTGCCTTGAATTTGTTTTTGGGTTTTACATAATGCGCCAGCTCATAGTCAAAGTGATTTTTAGTGATGTAATCTACAATGAGCGACTTAGAGAATTTAGAGAAATTGTTGCTGATACTTACCGGTCCGAACATATAGCGGTATTGCGGATTATCCAGCAGGTATTTTAAAATGCCTTTCCAAAGTAAAAACAAGGGCAGGGGTTTTTGCTGATACTCTTTGCGGATCCAGGAACGGCCAAGTTCTATACCTTTTCTCAATACCGGGTAAAAAGGTTCCTTAATTTTGAACAGTTCGGAAAGGTAAAAGCCGCGGCGGCCCATGGTATTTAAAATCTCATCGCCTTTACCGATACGATAGGCGCCTACTATGTTTTGCAGGTCCTTATCCCAGATGAAAAGGTGATGGTAATAGATGTCGTAATTGTCCAGGTCTATCTTTTTATTGGTGCCTTCTCCAACCTCCCTGAAGGTGATTTCACGCAATCGGCCGATTTCCCTTAGGATGTTTGGGATCGCTGCCGTAGGTACGATGTAAACTTCGTAGTTTTTTTCTGCCCAGACCCTAAAGCTTTCCAGTTCTTCAATTTCCCCTACAATTAAGTTGCGTTCCGTTTCTTCTACAACCGGATGCGGTATTTTCTTAATCTTGAATAAGTTGATAGGATTGAATAGTTTCTTTTCTTCTTCCAGACCTGTACCTAAAGCATAAGTCCTGGCCCTTAAAAAATCAAGTAGCTTATTGGTATTGTTGCGGTATGAGATGTCTTCGATATTGATCGGCTTGCCAATTCTGACCTTAATTTTAAGTCCCTGTTTATTTAAAAACTCGGATGGTAATTTGGCCGTTCTGAGTGTGGGGTGTATGAAACTTAAAATATTGAACAGTACACCATTGTTGCCGTGGAAATAGATGGGTACAACCGGTAACTTTGCCCTTGCAATGAGTTTGCCCACTACCGGATGCCATATGCGGTCGGTGATTTCCTGTTTGTCCAGGCTAAAAGTCGAAACCTCGCCGGCAGGGAAAATTCCAATAGGTGTACCGCTTTGTAACAAATCAAAGGTTGCCTTCAGGCCACTGATGCTTGAGGAGTGCTGTACATTTTCAAATGGGTTTACAGCTACAAAGAATTCACTCAGGTTAGGGATCTTTTTTAGAATAAAGTTGACCATCACTTTAGCTTCAGGCCGTACGGTGCAGAGCAGTTTAACCAGTGCCAGACCTTCAACACCACCATAAGGGTGATTGGCAATGGCTATAAAACCGCCCTTTTTGGGGATGTTTTTGAGGTCATCCTCATCAAAATCTATACTTACACCAATTGTTTCTAATATTTTATCTACAAATTCTAATCCATTGAAATGCTCATTCTGCGAAAAGACTTTATTGATGTCGTTCAGCTTCATCATTTCCATCAGCAGCTCTGCCAGACCAGGAACCCCCAATTTGTCAATTTTAGTAGCCTTTGCGAACTCTTTAGTAGTTATGATCTTCATTTAAAAATTGGTTAATCCATTGTAAAGCAATTTCAAAAATAAGATTTATTATTCTAAATAACAGTAGTACATTAGCAGTAGAATGAATGAAGACTGGCCTAATCTTTTGTATTTGTTTGTAAGGTGTTATAAATAAGGTTTATACTGAAAATATTGAACGTTTACCAATGAAAAGATGGCTTAATAATAACTTTGGTTTTACTAAAGGTGAATTTAATGGTGTGCTGGCACTGCTGGTCCTGATTTTATTGATTACTTTATTTCCTTATATATATAGCTTAGTTAAGCCGGAGGAACCGGTGGATGAAGAGGAGCAGTTGGCGGTACTGAAGCTTTCGGCACTGAACAGCAAAGACACATCCCGGCTGAAGATCCATCATCGTGTTGAATATAAGCCCAAAACCAGGATTAAAGAACGTTTTATTTTTGATCCGAATACCATTGGCAGTGCAGAATGGCAAAAATTGGGTTTATCGGCCAGGCAAGCTCAGGCCATACTGACTTACAGGAGTCGCGGTGGTCAGTTTAGAAAAACTGAGGACCTCAGGAAAATGTATACCATTAGTGATCGGATGTATGCTGAACTTGCACCTTATGTGCACATTAAAAATAAGGCTGAGCAGCAGAACCGGGCTTTTGTACCGCGGCCCGCCTTTGTAAAACCGGCATTGAAAGTGATAGAGCTGAACGGTGCGGATACAACTGAACTGGATCTGATAAAGGGGGTAGGGATGACTTTTGCCAATCGCATTGTAAAATACCGCAACCGCATTGGTGGTTTTTATAAGAAAGAACAACTGATGGAGGTATTTGGAATTGATTCTGTGAAGTACCTTGAACTGAAAGACCAGGTCCGGATCGATGAAACTAAGATCAGAAAAATCAACATCAATACGGCGGGGGTTGAAGACTTTAAAAATAATCCTTATATCCGTTATAAACAGGTGAATGCGATGGTGCAATATCGTAAACAACATGGCAACTATAAGGAACTTGCTGATTTATCTCGGGTCGCGATTTTAACACCTGAAACCATTGCGCTTTTAAAACCATACCTTATTTTTGAACCATGATTGAATCCAGAATAAAAGCGATTGTACGTGATGTGCATGATTTTCCAAAACCGGGCATTGTTTTTAAGGACATTACGCCGATACTCAAAGATCCTTTGTTGTGTGGGGAGATTACCGCTGCACTGGCAGCGCAGCTGGTTGGAGTGGAAATTGATGTGGTTGCCGGGATTGAAAGCAGGGGTTTCTTATTTGGTCCTGCTCTGGCCCAATTGCTTAATGTTCCTTTCATCCCGATCAGGAAAAAAGGGAAACTGCCTTATAAAACTTTACAGCAATCTTATGATTTAGAATATGGAAATGCGGTAATTGAAATGCATGAGGACGCTTTATTACCGGGGCAAAAGGTGCTGATCCACGACGATCTGCTGGCAACAGGCGGAACGGTGGTTGCTGCATCAAAGCTCATCCAGCAATTGGATGCAGAGGTGGCGGCTTATTCTTTTATCATTAGTCTGGATTTTTTGAACGGTGCCGCCCGGCTAAGTCCTTATACCGGTCAGGTGTTTTCACTGGCGGCATATTAATTAGGTCTTTTAAGCTTATTTTTTTCTTATTGGTTTTTCTTTGCTGAGTCTGTTTTTCGCGAATGCGATTCATAAGGGCAATATTTATATTTTTTTTTCAAAAAAAATATAAATAATTTTTTTGGTCTTTTGGTTTGTCTAAAATGAAAGGATACGGTTAATGAACTGAATACCGTTTTGTTCTACTATTTAGCTAATTTTTGGCTGGTGATGCTGTGATTTTATTTGTTTATCATTGCCCAAATTCAAACGATATTTATGTTAGAAACAATGGACGGTTCTGTAGGATATAGTTTTAGTGTCTCAGAAAATCAACTGATGATCAGGAAAATGGTGAAAGATTTTGCTGAGAAAAATATCAGGCCAAATGTTATGGAATGGGATGAAGCGCAGCATTTCCCTATTGAAGTTTTTAAAAAACTTGGTGAGCTGGGGTTGATGGGTGTTTTAGTTCCTGAAATTTACGGTGGTTCTGGTTTCGGTTACCAGGAATATGTTGATGTTATTGTGGAAGTGGCAAAGGTTTGTGGTTCGATCGGATTATCTGTTGCTGCCCACAACTCGTTATGTACCGGCCATATTCTGGCATTTGCAAATGAAGAACAAAAAAGCAAGTGGCTACCAAAACTGGCTACTGCAGAATGGATTGGTGCCTGGGGATTAACAGAGGCCAATACGGGTTCTGATGCTTTACGTATGATGACTACAGCCACATTGGATGGTGATGAATATGTGATCAATGGTGCTAAAAACTGGATTACCCATGGTAAAACAGGTGATGTAGCCGTGGTGATGGTAAGGACGGGAGAGAAGGGCGATTCTAAAGGGATTTCTGCTATTGTTGTGGAGCGCGGTACACCGGGGTTTTCTGCAGGTAAGAAGGAGAATAAACTGGGGATGCGTGCTTCTGAAACTACTGAAATGATTTTTGACAACTGCCGTGTACCGAAAGAAAACCTATTGGGAAATGTTGGTGAAGGCTTTAAACAAGCCATGAAGGTGCTTGACGGTGGCCGGATCTCAATTGCAGCTTTATCACTGGGTATTGCAAAAGGCGCCTATGAGGCAGCTGTAGGTTATGCTAAGGAGCGTCATCAATTTGGACAGCCGATTGCTAATTTTCAGGGAATCAGTTTTAAACTGGCTGATATGGCTACCGAGATTGAGGCTGCTGAGTTGTTGATCAGACAAGCTGCAGATTTGAAAAACCGTCATTTGCCGATGACTAAAGAATCGGCTATGGCTAAATATTTTGCATCGGAGGTATCGGTGAGGTGTGCAACCGAGGCGGTACAAATCTTTGGTGGTTATGGTTACACAAAAGACTTTCCGGTAGAGAAATTTTATCGCGACAGCAAATTGTGTACAATAGGTGAGGGAACTTCTGAAATTCAGAAGATTGTAATTGCCAGAGAAGTGCTGAAGGATTAACCTTCAGTTTGAACAAGCTTTATTCTAACCAATAATAAAACTGGTAAATCCGGTGTACCCAAAAGGTTCCGGATTTATTTTTTACTGTATAGAGATGATACTGTCTACGACAAAGGGGCTGTAGCCCCGCCATGGTAAGCTGTTCAGATACTCTATATAATGAAGCTCAAATACCTTTCCGCTGTTTAGCATCATTTTTTCTGCAATGGCTTTGTCTGTAACGGAGAATTCAAACTCGTTGGACTGGATGTTTCCGGTTTGTGAGCGGATGCCGGTCTGGATCAGTTTGCCCTCATAGGTTTTAAACACATAGCCTTTTTTAACAACATAATTCAATTGTCCGGCTTTAACGCCCTCACCAAAAGTGAAATAATAGCGGTAATAAACAAAGCCAATAAGTACCACGATCAGAATGGCAAGTATAATGTACAGCGGTTTTTTAGATTTCATATAGCAGATATTTAAGTTAAAAATATGGATAATATATGATTCGGGCGATCAAAACCGAATTTTATTAATTTAATTGAGATATTGTTTTGATTATCAAATCAAAGCCCTATCTTTGCAGTCCTAAAAACAACGAGAGGAGGTATTTTAACGTTATGATCATTATTAATATTAAAGACGGCGAATCATTAGATAAAGCTTTGAAACGTTTCAAGAAGAAATTCGAGAAAACTGGTGTGTTAAGAGAACTTCGCAGTCGTCAGGCTTACGAGAAAAAATCTGTAACCCGTCGTACGTTAGTTAAACACGCAATTTACAAACAGAATATGCAACTGGAAGGAACTATCTAGTTCTCAGAGTTTATATGATATTAAAACGCCATCGATTTTTCGGTGGCGTTTTTTTTTTGCTTCAAATTTCGAATTCTTGGATTAATGTTTTGTATATTCACTCAATCGAGCACCTAAATAGTTTCTATGCCTGTTGACCAATTTATAACTTATCTCCAGCACGAGAAGCGATATTCTGCACATACCGTATCTTCTTACCAGACCGATCTGTTTCAGTTTCGGGATTACATGCAGTTAACTTTTGAACTGCCTTTGCTGGAAGTGAAATATGTGCATGTGAGAAATTTTATGGTCTGGCTGATGGATTCAGGAGTGGCTGAAACGTCCGTGGCCAGGAAGCTGTCTGCGATGCGTAGCTTTTATAAGTTTTTACAGCGGGAGCAACTGGTCCGCAGTAGTCCGATGTCGCTGGTAAAGGCACCTAAAGCCCCCAAACGTTTGCCGGTATTTGTAGATGATGCCAAGCTGGATGTTTTGCTGGATTCAAAGGAGTTTTTTGACGACAGTTTCTCTTCTGTGCGTGACAGGCTGATCATTGAAACCTTGTTTGGCACCGGGATGCGCTTGTCGGAATTGATTTCCCTGAAAGATACAGACGTTGACTTTTACCAGTGCAGCATCAAAGTTCTGGGTAAAAGAAATAAAGAACGCATTATTCCTATAGGTAAAACCCTTGAGCATCAGCTTAAAGATTACCTCGAATTGAAATCATTACAAAATTTTCATAACAAAAGTGGTCGCTTAATCGTTACAGATAAAGGAGCAGATGCATATGCGGTTTTTATTTACCGTACTGTGCAGCGTTATTTGACATATGTATCCACACAGGATAAGAAAAGTCCGCATGTATTGCGACATTCTTATGCTACCAGTCTGCTGAACAGGGGGGCAGATTTGAATGCGATTAAAGAGCTTTTAGGGCACGCAAGCCTGGCGGCAACCCAGGTGTATACGCACAATTCAATAGAAAGATTAAAAACAATATATAAACAAGCCCATCCAAAGGCATAAAAAAGGAGGAAAACATGAAAATTACAGTTCAATCGATCCATTTCAATGCAGACCAGAAGTTATTAGATTTTATTCAGAGGAAAGTGGATAAATTAGATCAGTTCTTTGACCAGATCATTAGCGGTGAAGTGTATTTAAAGTTGGAGAATGTAGAAGACGAAGCGAACAAGATCAGCGAGATTAAGTTGAATGTGCCGGGGCAAACGATGTTCGCAAAGGAGCAATGTAAATCTTTTGAGGAAGCTACAGATTTAGCAATTGAGTCATTACGAAAACAAATAACCAAACATAAAGATAAAACAAGAATAAAATTAAGTGAGCATAAGGCGATTTTAAATGCCGATGAAGTATCTGATTATTAAGGAGATATTTTTAGGATTTTTAACAGGAAAATTGACGGGGCTAAATCCCGTCAATTTTTTTTTAAAATAATTTTGGATCGTATTAAAATTGGTGTACATTTGCAATCCCAATCAGAGAGGGCGTTTCTCTTGAAAGATCGGGGTTGTTCTGTGAAAGATTAATATTATCAAAAACATTGCACTAGATTGGTGAAATGTAATATATAAGCCTCCTTAGCTCAGCTGGTAGAGCAACTGACTTGTAATCAGTAGGTCATTGGTTCGATTCCGATAGGAGGCTCTTTTAACATCAGGTAGCAATATTTGAGTCGTTAAAAGCGGGGGGATACCAGAGTGGCCAAATGGGACAGACTGTAACTCTGTTGTCGCAAGACTTCGAAGGTTCGAATCCTTCTCCCCCCACCATAAAAAGCGAAAGTAGCTCAGTTGGTAGAGCGATAGCCTTCCAAGCTATAGGTCGCGAGTTCGAACCTCGTCTTTCGCTCAATAAGGAAAAGGTGGGCAGGGGTATAGTAATTTAATCTGTATTTCGATTAAATGAATTGCACGCTGAGATAAAGAAAGCCGAAGTAGCTCAGCGGTAGAGCACTTCCTTGGTAAGGAAGAGGTCGTGGGTTCAAGTCCCATCTTTGGCTCAAAATAAAAGATGCTTTGTTGGATCTGTGAATTAAAGCAGTTGAACAAGGTTTTTTGTGTTGAAATTGTATCAAAACAATAAATAAATAAAAAGTTAACCTACTAATAAGTATAAAAACATGGCAAAAGAAAAGTTTGACCGCAGTAAGCCGCACTTAAACATCGGCACAATCGGTCACGTTGACCACGGTAAAACAACCTTAACAGCAGCTATCACTAAAGTGTTATCTGATGCTGGTTTATCTGAGGCGCGTTCATTTGATTCTATTGACTCTGCTCCAGAGGAAAAAGAAAGAGGTATCACTATTAATACAGCACACGTTGAATATTCAACAGCTAACCGTCACTATGCTCACGTTGACTGTCCAGGTCACGCGGATTACGTGAAAAACATGGTTACTGGTGCTGCGCAAATGGATGGAGCTATCATCGTTGTAGCTGCTACAGATGGTCCAATGCCACAAACTCGTGAGCACATTCTATTGGCTCGTCAGGTTGGTGTACCTTCATTGGTAGTATTCATGAATAAAGTGGATATGGTTGACGATCCTGAATTGTTAGAATTAGTAGAGATGGAAATTCGTGAATTGTTATCATTCTATGAATTCCCTGGTGATGATATTCCTGTTATTCAAGGTTCTGCTCTTGGTGGTTTGAACGGCGATCCGAAATGGGTTGGTAAAATCATGGAATTAATGGATGCTGTTGATAGCTACATTCCAATTCCTCCACGTTTGACTGAGCTTCCATTCTTGATGCCTGTTGAGGACGTATTCTCGATCACTGGTCGTGGTACTGTTGCAACTGGTCGTATTGAGCGTGGTGTAATCAACTCAGGAGATCCAGTAGAGATCTTGGGTATGGGTGCAGAAAATCTTAAATCAACTGTAACAGGTGTTGAGATGTTCCGTAAGATCCTTGATTATGGTGAGGCTGGTGATAACGTAGGTTTGTTGTTACGTGGTATTGAGAAAACTGATATCCGTCGTGGTATGGTAATCTGTAAACCAGGTTCAGTAAATCCTCATACTGATTTCAAAGCTGAGATCTATGTATTGTCAAAAGCAGAAGGTGGACGTCACACTCCATTCTTTAACAAATACCGTCCACAATTCTATTTCCGTACCACAGACGTTACTGGTGAGATCTCACTAGCTGAAGGAACTGAAATGGTTATGCCAGGTGATAACGTTACGATCACTGTTAAATTGATCAACGCAATCGCAATGGAAAAAGGTCTACGTTTCGCTATCCGTGAAGGTGGTAGAACAGTAGGTGCTGGTCAGGTAACTGAAATTTTAAAATAGTATTTGATTCCTTCGGGAGTTGAATCAAAATAAAGCAAAGTACTTAGGCTTTAAACACCTAAGTACTTTGCTTCTAATGAAAGCTCTAGATCTTGGAAGAGAGATAGAAAACACACGGGAATAGTTCAACGGTAGAATAGAGGTCTCCAAAACCTTTGATCAGGGTTCGAATCCTTGTTCCCGTGCAAAAAAATAATTATGGCTAAAGTAGTTCAATTTTTTAAAGAATCATATGAAGAAATGACCCAGAAGGTTACCTGGCCTACATGGGGAGAATTGCAAAATTCTGCAGTGTTGGTTTTGATAGCTTCATTTATCATTGCATTGGTTGTCTTTGCTATGGATAAGGGTTCTACTTTTGTTTTAGATACTTTTTATAAATCACTTTCTAATTAATATAGCTAAATGAACGATCAGTTGAAGTGGTATGTAGTTAGAGCTGTAAGCGGTAAAGAGAAGAAGGTAAAACAATATATCGATTCTGAAATTAGCCGTTTAGGATTTTCGCATTTGGTACCTCAGGTATTGATCCCTATGGAGAAATACTACCAGATGAAAGATGGCAAGAAGATTGCCAAGGAGCGTAACTTTTACCCGGGTTATGTTTTAATAGAAGCTACATTAGATGGAGAGTTAGAGCACATTATTAAGAACGTTAATAGTGTGATTGGCTTTTTAGGGGATAAGGGTGGAAATCCAGTACCTATGCGTCAGGCAGAGGTTAACCGCATTTTAGGTAAAGTTGATGAGATGAGCCAGCAAGGTGAAACCATGAACGTAGCTTATTATGTGGGTGAAAACGTTAAAGTAATGGACGGTCCATTTAACGGTTTTACCGGCGTAATTGAAGAGGTTAACGAAGAGAAGAAAAAACTGAAAGTTATGGTAAAGATCTTTGGAAGAAAAACTCCATTGGAACTGAACTATATGCAGGTTGAAAAAGAATAATTAGTAGTATATACTATATAAAAATCTTAAATGTTACTTGCTTCCAACATTATAACATTGAGTATTACAAATTAACAAAAACAGAAAATGGCAAAAGAAGTCAGTGCACTTGTTAAGTTACAGATCAAGGGTGGAGCTGCAAATCCATCGCCACCAGTAGGACCTGCATTGGGTGCTAAGGGGGTGAATATAATGGAATTTTGCAAGCAATTCAATGCTCGTACCCAAGATAAGCCCGGTAAAGTATTACCAGTTGTAATTACTGTTTATGCTGACAAGTCTTTCGAATTTATCATCAAAACCCCTCCGGTTGCTATCCAGTTAAAGGATGCTACTAAATTACAGAGTGGTTCTGCTGAGCCCAACCGTAAGAAAGTTGGTTCGGTGACTTGGGATCAGGTTAAGTCAATTGCTGAAGATAAAATGACTGATTTAAATGCATTCACTATCGAGTCGGCAATGAGTATGGTTGCCGGTACAGCACGCAGTATGGGAATCACCGTTAGCGGTGATGCACCTTGGACAAATTAATTAACAAAAAACAGTTTACAACAGTGGCTAAATTAACAAAAAATCAAAAAAAGGCACATGCTAAACTAGAATCTGGTAAATCGTATTCTTTAAAGGATGCGGCTGCTTTGGTAAAAGAGATCACTACGACTAAATTTGATGCATCGGTTGATATCGATGTAAGTTTAGGTGTAGATCCACGTAAAGCCAATCAAATGGTACGTGGTATTGCTACTTTACCTCATGGTACAGGTAAAACTGTACGTGTTTTAGTACTTTGTACTCCTGATAAGGAAGAAGAGGCTAAAGCTGCAGGAGCAGATTTCGTAGGTTTGGACGAATATGTAGCCAAGATTGAAGGTGGATGGACTGATGTTGACATTATTATCACTACTCCTGCTTGTATGGCGAAGGTAGGTAAATTGGGCCGCGTTTTAGGTCCAAGGAACTTAATGCCTAACCCTAAGTCAGGTACTGTAACCAACGAAGTTGGTAAAGCAGTTACTGATGTTAAAGGCGGTAAAATTGATTTTAAAGTTGACAAAAGTGGAATTATTCACGCTTCGATAGGAAAAGTATCATTCCCAGCAGATAAAATATATGAAAATGCTTTAGAAGTACTTCAGGTAATTTCTAAATTAAAACCATCTGCTGCAAAAGGAACTTATTTTAAGAGCATTCATGTTTCTTCTACTATGAGTCCTGGAATTGCAATCGAAACTAAATCAGTAGCGGGGATCTAATTATGAACAGAGAAGAAAAACACGAAGTCGTTTCGGCTCTTCAAGTGAAGATGCAGGAATACGGTAATTTTTACATTGCCGATACATCAAGCTTATCTGTTGAGAAAGTAAACAGCATCCGTCGTAAATGTTTCGAAAGCGGGATTGAAATGCAGGTAGCTAAAAATACTTTAATCAGAAAAGCGATTGAAGGATTAGAAGGTGATGCATCAGAGATCTTTGTTGCGCTTAAAGGCCAATCAGCATTATTATTCTCAACAGTAGGTAATGGTCCAGCTAAGCTGATCAAAGCCTTGAGAAAAGGAACTGATAAACCTCAGCTGAAAGCTGCTTATATCGATTCAACAGTATTTATTGGTGACAACCAATTGGATACTTTGGTAAGCTTGAAATCAAGAGAAGAGCTTATTGGAGACATCATTGGATTATTACAGTCACCAGCTAAAAACGTTATTTCGGCTTTACAGTCTGGCGGAAACAAAATTGCAGGAATTGTTAAAACTCTTCAAGAAAGAGAAGGTTAAGGGACACCTTATAAGTTCATATTAAATAATTATTTTTACGTAAATTTTTAAAAATCTATAAAAATGGCAGATTTAAAAGCGTTTGCTGAGCAATTGGTAAACTTAACAGTTAAAGAAGTTAACGAATTAGCTCAAATCTTAAAAGACGAGTATGGTATTGAACCAGCTGCTGCTGCAGTTGCTGTTGCAGGTCCTGCTGGTGATGCTGCTCCTGCAGCTGAAGAAAAATCTACTTTTGATGTAATATTGAAAGAAGCTGGTGGTTCTAAATTAGCAGTTGTTAAATTGGTAAAAGACTTAACTGGTTTAGGTTTGAAAGAAGCTAAAGACTTAGTTGACGGTGCACCAAAAGAATTAAAAGCTGGTGTTTCTAAAGACGAAGCTAATGCTTTGAAAACTCAATTAGAAGAAGCTGGAGCTGTAGTTGAAATTAAGTAATCGCTTAATTTTAATATAACTCTAAACGTAGACTCCGACTGTATAGTCGGAGTCTATACCTGTTTATAAACATTTCATTTAGTTTGGTTGATGAAAATGTTTAGCGGCAAACCAAACAAATAGTTTATTCTTAAACTAAATTAACTTTAGTCCATTGGCAAATAAAGTCGACCAAAGAGTAAATTTTGCACGTAGTAAGCATATCATAGATTACCCAGATTTTCTAGATGTGCAGTTGCAATCATTCAGAGAGTTTTTTCAGATCGAGACCACTTCAGACAACCGTCATACCGAGGGATTGTTTAAGGTATTCGCTGAAAATTTCCCAATCACTGATTCCAGAAACATTTTTGTTTTGGAATTCCTTGATTATTTTATTGATCCGCCACGTTATGATATACCAGAGTGTATTGACCGCGGGTTAACTTATAGTGTTCCATTAAAAGCGAAGCTGAAGCTTTCTTGTAATGATGCAGAGCATGAAGATTTTGAAACCATTATTCAAGATGTGTATTTAGGAACCATACCTTATATGACTCCTAAAGGTACATTTGTGATTAACGGTGCAGAACGTGTAATTGTTTCTCAGTTACACAGGTCTCCAGGCGTGTTCTTCGGTCAAAGCCGTCACACCAATGGTACTAAGTTATATTCTGCGCGTGTTATTCCTTTCAAAGGATCTTGGATCGAGTTTGCAACTGACGTAAATAACGTCATGTATGCTTATATCGATCGTAAGAAAAAATTCCCGGTTACCACCTTATTGCGTGCAATTGGTTACGATTCTGATAAAGACATCTTGGAATTATTTGATTTAGCTGATGAAGTAAAAGTTAGCAAATCAGGTTTAAAGAAATATATCGGCCGTAAGCTTGCTGCTAGAGTATTGAGAAAATGGGTTGAGGATTTTGTGGATGAAGATACTGGTGAGGTAGTTTCTATAGATCGTAATGAAGTGATCTTAGACAGGGATACTGTTTTAGAAGACGACCATATTGATATGATCATCGACGCTGGTGTTAAAACGATTATCTTGTCTAAAGATGATGGTGCCAGTCAGGCTGATTATACCATTATATATAATACTTTACAAAAAGATACTTCGAACTCTGAAAAAGAGGCTGTTGAAAACATCTATCGTGCTTTGCGTAATGCAGAACCACCTGATGAGGAAACTGCGAGAGGTATCATTGAGCGTTTGTTCTTCTCGGATAAACGTTATGATCTTGGTGATGTAGGTAGATACCGTATCAACCGTAAGTTGAAAATGGATACACCTGATCACGTAAAGGTATTGACAAAAGCAGATATCATCGCGATTGTTAAATATCTGATCAAACTGATCAACTCTAAAGAAGAAGTGGATGATATTGATCACTTGTCGAATCGTCGTGTTCGTACAGTAGGTGAGCAATTGTACGCTCAATTTGGTGTTGGTTTAGCACGTATGGCCCGTACCATCCGTGAGCGTATGAACATTCGTGACAATGAGGTTTTCACACCAACTGACTTGATTAATGCCCGTACTTTATCGTCGGTAATTAATTCATTCTTTGGAACAAACCAGTTGTCGCAATTTATGGATCAGACGAATCCTTTGGCAGAGATTACGCACAAGCGTCGTTTGTCAGCCTTAGGTCCAGGTGGTTTGTCACGTGAGCGTGCCGGTTTCGAGGTACGTGACGTTCACTATACCCACTATGGTCGTTTGTGTACCATTGAAACACCAGAGGGACCAAACATTGGTTTGATTTCATCTTTGTGTGTGCATGCGAAGATCAATAATTTAGGTTTCATTGAAACTCCATATAAAAAGGTAGAGAATGGCGTAGTTGCTGTTGACGAACCGGTTATCTATTTGTCTGCTGAAGATGAAGATGGTAAAACGATCGCACAGGCAAATGCTGCTTATGACGATCAAGGTAATTTCACCACTACACGTGTAAAAGCGCGTTATGAGGGTGACTTCCCGGTTATTGAGCCTGAGAAATTAGACTTAATGGACGTGGCGCCAAATCAGATTACCTCTATTGCTGCATCGTTGATTCCGTTCCTGGAGCATGATGATGCGAACAGGGCTTTGATGGGATCGAACATGCAACGTCAGGCCGTACCATTGTTACGTCCTGAAGCACCAATCGTTGGTACAGGTTTGGAAGGTCGCGTTGCACGTGACTCAAGAACATTGATCAATGCTGAAGGTGACGGTGTTGTAGAATATGTAGATGCTAACGAAATCACCATTAAATACGTAAGAAACGACGGCGATCGTTTGGTTTCTTTCGAAGGTGACAGCAAAACTTATAAATTAATCAAGTTCAAGAAAACCAACCAGAATACTTGTATCAACCTGAAGCCAATTGTTAAGAAAGGCCAGAAAGTTGTTAAAGGACAAGTACTTTGTGAAGGTTATGCTACTGAAAACGGTGAGCTGGCATTGGGAAGAAACTTAAAAGTTGCTTTCATGCCTTGGCAGGGATATAACTTTGAGGATGCGATCGTAATTAGCGAGCGTATTGTTCGTGAAGACATCTTTACTTCATTGCACATCGAAGAATTTGAATTGGAAGTACGTGATACCAAACGTGGGGAAGAGGAATTGACACCAGATATCCCTAACGTTTCGGAAGAAGCTACTAAAGATTTAGATGAAAACGGTATCATCCGTATCGGTGCTGAAGTTAAAGAAGGTGATATCCTGATTGGTAAGATTACGCCAAAAGGTGAATCTGATCCTTCACCGGAAGAGAAATTACTCCGTGCCATCTTTGGTGATAAAGCCGGTGATGTAAAAGATGCGTCTTTGAAAACTCCGCCTTCAATCAGAGGTGTGGTAATTGATACCAAATTGTTCTCTAGAGCTAAGAAAACTACCAAAGCGGAAGAAAAATCTGCGATCGAGAAGTTAGACAAGAGATACGATATTGCAACTACAAATCTGAAAAATGAATTGGTAGATAAATTGTTCCAGATTGTGAATGGTAAAACATCTCAGGGTGTATATAACGTTTACAAGGAATTGTTATTCCCTAAAGGAGCCAAATTCACTCAGAAAAGTTTATCTGATTTAGAATATGCACACATCAATCCATACAAATGGACTACTGATGATGACAAAAACGATCAGATCAAATTGTTGTTGCACAACTACGGTATTCGTGTAAACGAAGAGCTTGGTGCTTATAAACGCGATAAATTTGCAATCAGTGTAGGTGATGAGTTGCCTTCCGGTATTGTTCAAATGGCAAAAGTTTATGTAGCTAAGAAACGTAAATTAAAAGTAGGTGATAAGATGGCTGGTCGTCACGGTAATAAGGGTATTGTAGCCCGTATCGTTCGTGATGAAGATATGCCATTCCTTGATGACGGAACTCCTGTTGATATCGTGTTGAACCCACTGGGTGTACCTTCACGTATGAACCTGGGCCAGATCTATGAAACTGTATTGGCATGGGCCGGTAAAGAATTGGGTGTTAAATTTGCAACTCCAATTTTTGATGGTGCGAAACATGACGAGGTAGAAGACTGGATTGCTAAGGCTGGTGTTCCTGCTTCTGGAAGAACCTATTTACATAATGGTTTAACAGGTGAGAAATTTGATCAGCCAACAACTGTAGGTATTATCTATATGTTGAAACTAGGTCACATGGTTGATGATAAGATGCACGCCCGTTCAATCGGACCGTACTCATTGATTACTCAACAACCATTGGGTGGTAAAGCCCAGTTCGGTGGTCAGCGTTTTGGTGAGATGGAGGTTTGGGCATTGGAAGCATTTGGTGCGGCCAATATCCTGCAAGAAATCCTGACTGTTAAATCGGATGATGTGATCGGTAGAGCAAAAACCTATGAGGCGATTGTAAAAGGCGAGAACCTTCCTACTCCTGGTGTACCAGAATCGTTTAACGTATTGGTACATGAATTACGTGGATTAGGTTTAGATATTACGTTAGACTAATGTTGAAAGTTATTTGGTTGGGATGTGATGAAGCTTGTCTGAAAAGCATCCCGACTTTTTAAATTTTTCAACTTTCAAACAAAAGAACTATGTCTTACAAAAAGGATAATAAATTAAAAAGCAACTTCACCTCGATCACCATTAGCCTGGCGTCGCCAGAGGCTATTTTAGAGCGTTCTAGTGGAGAGGTGTTGAAACCTGAGACTATCAATTACCGTACTTACAAACCTGAACGTGATGGTTTGTTTTGCGAGCGTATTTTTGGTCCGGTAAAAGATTACGAATGTCATTGCGGTAAGTATAAACGTATCCGTTATAAAGGTATTGTTTGTGACCGTTGTGGTGTTGAAGTAACTGAGAAGAAAGTACGTAGAGAGCGTATGGGACACATCAATTTGGTGGTTCCTGTTGCGCATATCTGGTATTTCCGCTCATTGCCAAATAAAATCGGATACTTATTGGGATTGCCTACAAAGAGATTAGACCTGATCATTTACTACGAGCGTTATGTAGTAATTCAGCCTGGTTTTATGGCAGAAGAAGGTATTCAATATATGGATTTCTTAACTGAAGAGGAATATTTAGATATTCTGGATAAGTTGCCTAAAGAAAACCAATATTTGGATGATAAAGACCCTAATAAATTCATCGCCAAAATGGGTGCTGAAGCATTAGAGGATTTATTAAAACGTATTGATTTAGATACTTTATCATATAACCTGCGTCACCAGGCTGCAAACGAGACTTCTCAGCAACGTAAAAACGAAGCTTTGAAACGTTTACAGGTTGTTGAGGCTTTCCGTGGTTCAAGATCCCGCATTGAGAATAATCCAGAGTGGATGATCATCAAGATCGTTCCGGTTATTCCACCAGAATTGCGTCCTTTGGTACCATTGGAAGGTGGTCGTTTTGCGACTTCAGATTTGAACGATTTGTATCGTCGTGTGATTATCCGTAACAACCGTTTGAAACGTTTGATCGAGATCAAAGCTCCGGAAGTAATTTTACGTAACGAAAAACGTATGTTACAGGAAGCTGTAGATTCGTTATTTGATAACTCACGTAAAGTAAACGCAGTTAAGACTGAAGGTAACCGTGCTTTGAAATCCCTTTCTGATATTTTGAAAGGTAAACAAGGTCGTTTCCGTCAGAACTTATTGGGTAAACGTGTGGATTATTCTGCGCGTTCGGTAATTGTTGTAGGTCCGAACCTTAAATTACACGAATGTGGTTTACCTAAAGATATGGCTGCTGAGCTGTTCAAACCATTTATCATCCGTAAGATGATCGAAAGGGGTATCGTTAAAACTGTTAAATCTGCTAAAAAGATTGTAGACAGAAAAGATCCTTTGGTTTGGGACATTTTGGAGAATGTGCTGAAAGGTCACCCGGTATTGTTAAACCGTGCACCTACGCTACACAGATTGGGTATTCAATCTTTCCAACCTAAATTGGTTGAAGGAAAGGCTATCCAGTTGCACCCATTGGTATGTACGGCTTTTAACGCGGATTTTGACGGTGACCAGATGGCGGTGCATTTACCTTTAGGTCATGCTGCTATTTTGGAAGCCCAGGTATTGATGCTTGCTGCACATAACATTCTGAACCCTGCGAACGGTACGCCGATTACTGTACCTTCACAAGATATGGTTTTGGGTCTTTATTACATTACTAAAGGCCGCAGAACAGACGAAGGACGTGTAGTTAAAGGACAAGATTTCTCTTTCTACTCTCCGGAGGAAGTGATCATTGCTTACAATGAGAAACGTATCGACCTTCACGCTTTTATTAAAGTAAAAGTAAATGTGAAACTGGAAGATGGAACTATTGTTAACAAGTTAACTGAAACTACTGTTGGACGTGTATTGTTTAACCAAATGGTACCGGAAGAAGTAGGTTACATCAACGAATTGCTGACCAAAAAATCTTTAAGGGATATCATTGGTCATGTCGTTAAAATAACCGGAATGGCTCGTGCATCAAGATTCCTTGATGATATTAAAGAGTTAGGTTTCCAAATGGCATTCAGGGGAGGTTTATCATTTAATTTACAAGATGTAAACATTCCTGTTGAAAAACATGCTTTATTGGAGCAGGCTTCTGCAGAAGTTGATGAGGTAAGAAACAACTATAACATGGGTTTCATTACCAACAACGAACGTTACAACCAAATTATCGATATCTGGACGCGTATCAATAACCGTTTAACATCATTCGTGATGACTCAGTTATCGAGTGATAACCAGGGTTTCAACTCTGTTTACATGATGTTGGATTCTGGAGCCCGTGGTTCGAAAGAGCAGATTCGTCAGCTGTGCGGTATGCGTGGTTTGATGGCTAAGCCTCAGAAATCAGGTTCAGGTGGTGAGATTATTGAAAACCCGATTTTGTCTAACTTTAAAGAAGGACTGTCAGTATTGGAATACTTTATCTCTACTCACGGTGCTCGTAAAGGTTTGGCGGATACGGCCTTGAAAACAGCCGATGCTGGTTACCTGACACGTCGTTTACATGATGTGGCCCAGGATATGATCGTTAATTCTGAGGATTGCGGTACATTGAGAGGTATGTATACCACTGCATTGAAAGATAACGAGGATATCGTAGAGCCGTTGTATGACAGGTTATTAGGTCGTATTTCTCTTCACGATGTGTTCAATCCTTTAGATGGTCAACTGTTGGTTGCTGCCGGACAGGATATCGACGAAGACATTGCGAAAGCGATTGAAGAGTCTCCTTTAGAAGGTATTGAAATTCGTTCGGTATTGACCTGCGAAAATCAAAGAGGCGTTTGTGCTTTATGTTACGGACGTAACCTTGCTACTGGTAAACGTGTTCAAAAAGGTGAAGCTGTCGGTGTAATTGCTGCACAGTCAATCGGTGAGCCGGGTACACAGTTGACACTACGTACGTTCCACGTTGGGGGTACTGCATCGAACATCGCTGCAGAATCTCAGATTACGGCTAAATTTGATGGTATCATCGAATTTGAAAACGTTCGTACAGTTGAAACTAAAACAGAAGAAGGTTTAACCAATATCGTGTTGGGCCGTTCAGGTGAATTCAAAATTGTTGAGCCTGGTACTGGTAAAATCATCATGACCAATAACATCCCTTATGGATCATTCTTGTACGTTGAGGATGGTGCTAAAATCACTAAAGGAGATCGTATTTGTTCATGGGATCCATATAACGCGGTAATTATCTCTGAGTTTGCTGGTAAGATTGAATTTGATGCGATTGTAGAGGGTGTAACCTTCCGCGAAGAGTCAGACGAACAAACTGGTCACCGTGAGAAAGTAATTATCGATACACGTGATAAAACTAAAAACCCTTCAGTAAGAGTTGTAGATAAAAAAGGTGAACTGATCCGTGGATACAACATCCCGGTAGGTGCCCACATCGCAATTGATGAAGGTGATATGGTACAAACTGGACAGATCTTGGTTAAGATACCTCGTGCAACAGGAAAAACAAGGGATATTACGGGTGGTTTACCACGTGTAACGGAACTTTTCGAAGCACGTAACCCTTCTAACCCTGCTGTAGTAACAGAGATTGATGGTGTGGTAACTTTGGGTGGTGTGAAACGTGGTAACCGCGAGATCACTATTGAATCTAAAGATGGTGAAGTTAAAAAATACCTTGTTCCATTGTCTAAACACATCCTGGTTCAGGATAATGACTTTGTGAAAGCTGGTATGCCATTATCTGACGGTTCAATCTCTCCTGCAGATATCTTAGCGATTAAAGGTCCTGCGGCAGTACAAGAATACCTGGTTAACGGAATCCAGGAGGTTTATCGTTTACAAGGTGTAAAAATCAACGATAAACACTTCGAGGTAATCGTTCACCAGATGATGCAGAAAGTTCATATCGAGGATCCGGGAGATACCATTTTCTTAGAAAATAACTCTGTTGACCGTTGGGACTTTATGATTGAAAACGATGAGATCTACGACAAAAAAGTTGTTGAAGATGCTGGTGATTCAAACACAGTAAAACCTGGTCAGATCATTTCATTGCGTAAATTAAGAGACGAAAATTCTCAATTGAAACGTAAAGATTTGAAACAAATTGAAGTTCGTGACGCAAGACCTGCTACAGCGAGTTCAATTCTGCAAGGTATTACCCGTGCATCATTGGGTACTAAATCGTTTATCTCTGCAGCATCATTCCAGGAAACTACTAAAGTACTGAATGAAGCAGCCATTGCGGGTAAACGTGATAATATGCTTGGATTGAAAGAAAACGTTATTGTTGGACACTTAATTCCTTCAGGTACTGGTGTACGTGGATATGAGCGTATCATTGTTGGTTCTCAGGAAGAATACGATAAATTATTGGCTTCGAAACAAGAAGAAGTAGACGCATAATACTTTAAATATCTTTTTAAATCCTCCTGCTTTTAGTAGGGGGATTTTTTTTTGCCCCGTTTTGTAAAAGCAAGCGGTCTTTTATCTAAGTTTGTTATATGGAAGAACAACAACAACACGACAACCAATTAAATATTGAGCTTTCTGAGGAAATTGCAGAAGGGATATTCTCTAACCTGGCCATCATTACCCATTCCAATACAGAGTTTGTACTGGACTTTATCCGGGTAATGCCAGGTGTACCCAAAGCAAGGGTAAAATCAAGAATTATATTGACACCTGAGCATGCCAAAAGACTGGTGGCAGCGATGCAGGATAATGTTGATAAATACGAAGCAATAAACGGACGTATTAAAACCCAGGAAGAGCCTCCTGGCTTTCCAATGAACTTTGGCGGACCAGCTGCTCAGGCTTAACTGATTTGCTGCACGATATGATTGATGACGGCGTCCTGCTGATTTGGTTCAAACCAGGCGGTGCTGTCATCTCTCCTGAACCAGGTTAACTGTCTTTTTGCAAAGCGCCTGGTATTTTGCTTAATTTTTTCTACTGCTTCCGCCAGGGACAAATCTCCATCCAGATGAGCAAACAACTCTGAATAGCCTACCGTATTTAATGCGTTATAGTTTCTAAAGGCTTGTAATGACTTTACTTCTTCCAACAGGCCTGCACTCATCATTTGATCTACGCGTAGGTTTATACGCTCGTATAAAGCCGCACGATCCATATTTAAACCGATCTTGACAATCTTAAAAGGCCGGATCTTCTTGCTGTTGGTCAGATGGGCAGATAGCTTAGTGCCGGTTGACAGGAAAAATTCCAATCCCCTGATCATGCGCTGAGGATTGGCCTGATCCACTTTAGCATAATATTCAGGGTCATGTTCGGCCAGTTGGCTTTTAATGGCTTCAATGCCTTCGTTGGCCAGCTGTAGGTTGAGCTGTTCCCGAATGTTCATGTTTGTGTCTGGCAAAGCATCTAATCCCTTGCAAAGGGCGTCGATGTATAAGCCGGAGCCACCAACCATAATGAGTATCTGATGTGTTTTGAACAGGCTTTCGATCAGCAGTAAAGCCTGAGATTCAAAATCGCCTGTACTAAATAAGGTTTGCACACTATGGGAGTTGATGAAATGGTGTGGGGCAGCAGCCAATTCTTCTGTTGAAGGTTTGGCTGTGCCTATTTCCATTTCTTTAAAAAACTGCCTGGAATCTGCAGAGATAACCTCTGTGTCAAAATGTTGCGCCAGCTTAATGGCTAAGGCTGTTTTACCAATGGCCGTTGGGCCGACCACCACAATTAATGTTTTTTGCAATGCCATAGCCGGCATTAATAATCGTCTTTGCTATCGTATTCGTCTTCGTAGTTGTCATTGTCAGAGAACTCGTCTGCATCTTCGGTATCCTCCTCCTCATCAGTATCATCGGACTTTTCCTCTGCATTGATGCCTCTTCCGCCCATAGCCTCCAGTTCTTCGGTATCTTCCGGTACAAAATCCATCTCATTCAGGAAGTCGAATTCTGAAGAAACCGGGTTGGCTGAAACGGCCACTGCGCCAAAGTTGTTTTTATCAATAATTTTTGGTGCTTCACCGGTACTTTTAACCAGGAATGGATATTCAATACTTGGATCTGTCTCTAAAATAATTTTAATCAGCTCTACATGGAAGTCGAAGGGCCTGTCGAAATTATAGATGTAATAGAACTTCTGGTGCGGATCTTCAATAAAGTTACTCAGCTTGGATTTTTCCATTAAAGCAACGCCCCTGTCTATTTTACGTTGATTGGGTAAATAGGCAATTTCATCACCTTTAATCCAATTGTCTGTGCTTACAAAGAAAGATGAGGACTTCTCTGCAGAATATCCTGTAGATCTGTGCACCGCTTTATGTAAATCTTCAAATGTTTGGGTTGATTTAATATCTATTTCCCGTACTACTTCATCGAAATCTTCGAAACTTATTCTAAATCTATAAATTGCCATTGGAGCTTCTTTTCTCGGTATAAAATTAAAAAATAAAATATACTTTCTATAATTTGTATTAATGCTTTATAGGGGACAGGCCAAATTCCCTGCCTTTTTTGAGCATAAATTGTATGGCCTCTTCGTACGAATTGGTGATTTCACCTTCCAGAATTGCTTCCCGGATCGCATTTTTGATGAGGCCGACTTCTTTTCCGGCAGTTAAGCCAAAGGTTTGCATGATGTCGTCTCCTGAAACAGGGGGTTGCCAGTTTCTGATTTTATCACGTTCTTCAACATCCTTCAGTTTCTGCTTAACGAGTTCAAAGTTGTTGCGGTATTTCTTTACCTTATATTCATTTTTTGTAGTAACATCCGCATTGCACAACAGCATGAGGCTCTCTATATCTTCTCCGGCATCGAAGAGTAATCTCCTGACTGCCGAATCGGTTACAATTTCCTGCGCGAGGACAATAGGGCGGAGGTGAAGTTGCACCAGCTTTTGAACGTATTTCATTTTTTCGTTCAGGGGCAGTTTCAATTGTGCAAAGATTTTAGGAACCATTCGGGCACCTTTGTCTTCGTGTCCATGGAATGTCCAGCCATGTCCCTCTTCAAAACGTTTGGTAGCCGGTTTTGCAATGTCATGTAAAATTGCAGCCCAACGCAACCAAAGGTCGTTTGTGGTTTCACAAATGTTATCGAGCACTTGCAAGGTATGGTAAAAATTATCTTTATGCCCCTTTCCATTGATCACATCCACGCCATATAAGCCGGCCATTTGCGGAAAGACCAGATGTAACAGCCCGGTATCAAATAAGTATTTGAATCCGATGGATGGTACTTTGGAAAGAATGATTTTATTCAATTCATCAGTGATGCGTTCTTTGGAAACGATGCTGATGCGTTCTTTTTGTTTTCTGATGGCGTTTAGCGCCGGTTCATCTATACTGAAATTAAGCTGGGCTGCAAATCTAACAGCGCGCATCATGCGTAACGGATCATCAGAAAAGGTAAGTTCAGGATCTAACGGTGTTCTGATGAGTTTGTTTTTCAGATCTGTTAAGCCATCAAATGGATCAACCAGGTTGCCATAATTTTGCTCATTTAAGGAGATGGCCAAGGCATTGATGGTAAAATCCCTTCTGAGCTGATCGTCTTTTATGGTTCCGTTTTCCACAATTGGTTTGCGGGAATCTGAGCGGTAGGATTCTTTTCTTGCTCCTACAAATTCAATTTCAAGCTCTTTAAACTTGAGCATGGCTGTGCCAAAGTTTTTAAAGACGGCAACTTTACTTTTCAGTTGCGCTCCAACCAGTTCCGCAAACTCAATTCCATTTCCCAACACTACAATATCGATGTCTTTAGATGGTCTTTCTAAAAAAATATCGCGCACATAGCCACCGATGATATAAGCTTCGATGTGATGTTCATGCGCTATTTCAGCAAGGGTCTTAAAAACAGGGTGTTGTAAAAATTCTTTCATTTATGAGTTTGCAAAAGTAGTAAAACTTACTTTCTAATAAAGGAAAATTGCCCTCCCGGGGATAATTTCATAATGGTGGATGGCCTTTTATCCACTTTTAATTCCTGCTCCCAATCTACGATATGGTCGACAGCCGCTTTGATTTCATCCGCAATATCGTCAAAAAATCTTGGAGCTGGTTGTCCGGATAAGTTTGCGGAGGTAGAGGTGATCGGTTTACGGAAACGCTGGATCAGTTGTTCACAAAAATCGTGTTTTACAATCCGGACACCGATGCTTCCATCCGCATTGATGACATTTTTTGCCAGATTTTTTGCACCGGATAGGACCAGGGTCAGTGGCTGCTCTGTATATTCAATTAATTCATAAGCCACTTCGGGAATTTCAGTAACGTAACTTTGAAGTTTGGCATCTGAATCCAATAAAATAATCAGGCTCTTATCTTCAGCACGCCCTTTAATGGCATTTATTTTTGCCACTGCAGCTTCATTTGTCGCATCACATCCCAGGCCCCAGATGGTATCGGTAGGATATAAGATGACGCCGCCAGCTTTTAAAACTGCAAGCGCCTTGTCAATCTCTGTTCTTAGCATGGTGTAAAATTACAATTTTATATCAGTGTTATGCTTTTAAGCTTTTGTAAATCTGCCAGTAGGCTTCAGCACTTTTTTCCCAGGTAAACCGGGCCGCATGTGCTATGATTTCCGAAGTGGGTTTGGTCTGTTCATAATGGGCCATGCCTTTTGTAAATACCGCTTGCATATAAGCAGGCTCAAAATGTTCAAAATAATAAGCCAGATGACCACCAATTTCAGGTAATGAAGTTCTTGTTGACAGGAATACAGGTTTGCCAAAAGACATGGCTTCTATAACCGGGATGCCAAAACCTTCAGCAATAGAGGGGAATAAAAAAGCTTTGCAATGTTTGTAATAGAGGTATTTGTCTTCGTTGGAAACCGGGCCAATGATTTTTACCCGATTGGCGACACCATATTTTCCTGCTTCAGTTAAAATCTGTTGTTTATAATTTTCATCGGATTTGCCGGCAATAATCAGATCGTATGGATTGCCCTGCAATAGGGACACTAAAACATGAAAATTCTTTTTTGGAATTACTGTGCCCAATGAAAATAAAAATGGCTGCGCATGGGAAATCTGATCGTTTTTATAATTTGGGAAAGTCTGTAATACACAGCCATTGTATATTACGGACACTGGTTTGCCATGAGTATTCAGGTTTTCCAGGATGTCTTTTTTCGTAAATTCGGAAATGGCCACAATGTGATCTGTACGATCTACATTTTTTTGTACCTTTTTAAGGTACCGTTGCTGTTTTTCCAGGGATTCCTTTTCATACAAGAAGTTAAGGTCATGTATGGTCAGCACCCTTTTTATTTTCCGGTCTTTTGGCATATACCAGGAGGTCTGGTAGGTGGTGTGCCAGACATCGATCCCCTGATATCGGGGGAACAGGAATTTATGGAGGCTTTTTTGTTTCAGTCCTTCAATGTTTCCACTAAAGAATTTTTCATCCTCCTGACGCATATAAAAAGCAAGCTGGTCATTTGTAGCAGCAGTTTTTCGCAAGGCTTCACCCAGTTGCAAACAATACTCAAATAAACCAGTGTACGGATATTTCATCCGTTCTGCATCAAAAGCAATCTTCATTAATTTAATTTTATTGATGTATAAAATGTGTTGCGGAGCAAGTATTTTTATAGATATCCATCATTTGGCTGGTTACCAGTTTATTGTCAAATTTCTGTACATACTCCAGCCCATATTTACGCATTTTGTTTTGTAAATCAGCATCTGTAAGGATTTTATTGATGCAAGATGCCAGGTGTTCATGATCCATTGGTGCTACGTACAGGCTTTGCGGGCCACCGGCTTCCTCCAGGCAGGATCCTGTTGCTGCCACTACGGGAACGTTGGAATAAAGGGCTTCGATAATGGGTATACCAAAGCCTTCATATAATGAAGGGTAGCAGAAAACGGATGCCATTTGGTAAATGACAGGTAAATCATGAAAAGGAATGTTTTTTAAAAATACAATGCGATCGCCCAAACCCAGGCGTTCAATTGCGGTGATCACCAGTTTGGCATAGCTTGTTTTTTTTCCAACCACAACCAGCTTATATTCAGGATCAACGTCTTTTAAGGCCTGAACCAGGGTCAGTAGGTTTTTTCTGGATTCAATGGTGCCAACATTGAGAATGTATTTTAAGGGTAACTTATACTTTTTGCGCACCTGTTCTTTCAAGTTTTCATCAGCCAGCACTTTGAATGCGTCATCACAACTTTGATAAACAACTTCAATTTTGCCGGGATCTACCTGGTAAGCTGCGATGATGTCCTGTCGGGTTTGTTCGCTAATGGCAATAATCTTATCCGCATGCTTACAGGCATAGCGTATTTTTAAGTGATAGATCAACCGGTCAATCCGGCCAAAATATTGTGGGAACTTTAAAAAGATCAGATCATGAATGGTAACCAGTGTTGGTATGCCTGTATTTCGCATTCCGATTGGGATTTCATGGCTTAATCCATGAAAGAGATCAATTTTGTCGGTCAGCAATTGTTTTTTGATCCCTAAACTTCGCCAAAGTAACCCGGCTTTTGCAGGTAAAATGAAACGAATATTGTCACTGGCTTTTTTAAAGGATGTGATTTGCGGATTATCCTTTAATTTGGGCGTATAAACGAGATATTGGTTTTGAGGGAAATATTTTGCCAAATGTGCAATTAAGGAGCGGCTGTAATTTCCTAATCCAGTCAGGTTATTTGCTGCTCTTTTTCCATCAAAACCAATATTCATGATGTATTAAACGGCTACATTGTTTTCTCTTAAAGCATCGTTAAGAGAAGTTTTTTTATCTGTAGACTCTTTACGTTTTCCGATAATCAATGCGCAAGGAACATGGTATTCTCCTGCCGGGAATTTCTTTGCATAAGAACCTGGAATAACTACAGATCTCGCCGGAACGATACCTTTATATTCAACAGGAGTTGGCCCGGTTACATCAATAATTTTTGTTGAAGCGGTTAATACTACGTTTGCACCCAATACAGCTTCTTTTTCAACACGTACACCTTCCACAACAATTGCTCTGGAACCCAGGAAACAGTTGTCTTCGATAATTACCGGAGCTGCCTGGATTGGTTCTAAAACACCACCAATGCCCACACCGCCACTTAAATGGACGTGTTTACCAATCTGTGCACAGGAACCTACAGTAGCCCAGGTATCAACCATGGTACCTTCATCCACATACGCGCCTATATTTACATAAGAAGGCATCATAATTACACCTTTTGCTAAATAAGCACCATAACGGGCACTAGCACCAGGAACCACACGTACACCGATTTCTTTGTAATTGGTTTTCAATTTCATTTTATCATGGAAAACAAAAGGACCGGATTCCATTTCTTTCATCTGTCTGATTGGGAAATAAAGAATTACCGCTTTTTTGATCCATTCATTGATACCCCATGAGTTCAGTACCGGCTCTGCAACACGCAGTTCACCTTTGTCCAGTTGCATTACTACTGTTTCTATTGCTTCGCAATATTCACTATATTCTAATAAAGTTCTGTCTTCCCAAGCGGCTTCAATTAACTTTTTTAATTCTGCTATCATGATTGTTTGTTATTTTTTGACAAAATAAATGAATTTTATGTATTGAATGATCATTTCTCTGCATTTTCCACGATAAATCTTTTTAAATTGTTATAATGTCTATTTTTGCAGGGTTATGAGTGAAGCTGAAAAACTGAGGATAGATAAATATTTATGGGCCATAAGGTTATTTAAAACCAGAAGTCTGGCTACTGAGGCCTGTAAAGCCGGTCGTATCAAATTTAACGGGCAGAACCTGAAGCCTTCGGCGATTGTGAAACCCGGGGATGTTTACCAGGTATCTAAAGGCATTGAAAAGAAGGTGATTGAAGTGGTTGAACTGCTGTACAACCGGGTAGAGTCTAAAATCGCTGTAACGAAATATAAAGACATTACGCCCTTGGAGGAGACACATGCATTCAAATCGATGTTTCATGCGCCTGCGCTTAAGCGCGATCGGGGTGCGGGCAGGCCAACTAAAAAAGACCGTCGTGAAACAGACGATCTGATTGAGGGCTTATTTGATGATCAGGAAACGGAGTAGCTTGATCGGCTAATAGCTGATCCGCATTGCCGACTGGTCCCAAAGTTTGAATGCATTTAAGGCCTCGTCTCTCATCATTTGTTTGATCGGGAGTGTACGCTGGTTCATGGGTTTTTCCAGCTCGTCATAAATGAACTTGTCACTGAAGCCGATATTTTCGGCATCCTGCTTGGTATTGGCATAATAAATCGTATCAATTCTTGCCCAGTAAACAGCACTTAAACACATGGGGCAGGGTTCACAGCTGGTATAAATTACACAGCCAGTCAGGTCAAAAGTTTTCAATTTTTCGCAAGCCAGTCTGATGGCCGACACTTCTGCATGTGCTGTAGGATCATTTGTTGAAGTTACCTTGTTACCGCTCCCGGCAACAAGTACCCCATCTTTTACAATCACAGCGCCAAAAGGGCCGCCAATGCTTTCAAGTACATTTTGCTCGGATAGCTGGATTGCCATTTTCATCCATTTTTCGTGTTGTAGATCTGTCGTATTCATAGTTAATTTTGCTGCAAAAAAAATGCCCCGAATTACCGGAGCATTTCAATATTGTTGTTTTTTACTTATTTTTTGTCTGCTTTGTAAGCTTCGTTTAAGCCAACAATTACTTCGCTTGTTACATCTAAAGCTTCGTCGGCAAATAAAATGGCACTGTTTCCTTTAGAATAGGTAAGGACCATTTTGTAACCTTTTCCTTTTGCATAAGTTTTCAGGTACTGCGCAACTTTATCGTATAACTTTTCATTTTCAGTAGCTTGCTCATTTTGAAGGGCTGCGCCTGCATTTTGAGAATAAGCCTGTAACTCTTGTTGTTTACGACCAAGTCTTTCTTCAGTTGATGCGCGCTGATCTGCCGGAAGTGTATTTTGTTGTTGTTGATATTGAGCAACTTCACGTTGGAAAGCTTGTTGTTTTGCTGCAAGGTCTGTTTGAGCAGTTTTAGATTTAGCGTCCAGTTTTACTTTCAAATCTTTGAAGTACTGATATTTAGTCAATAAAGAATCAGAGTTTACATAAACGATTTTTTCTGAAGTAGAAACAGCTGCTGTTTCAGATTTTGCTGCCGGAGCGGTTTTATTGTCTTTGTTCTGACAAGAAGCCATAACTGAAACCAGGGCTACTGCTGTAGCAATGCTGCTTAGTTTTAATGTTGTTTTCATTTAATATATTGTTCTTTTATTTGTCAAATGTAGCGTTCATTGTTCTTTTAAGAGCCTTTTGGCGCCGATTTGAATCCCGTCTGCTTTCTTTTTTATCAAGAAATTTCAACAAATATAAAATTTCAAAATCAGTATCCTAAAGAACTCTGTTTTTTAGCGCAGATTTAGGTCATTTTTGATGAAATAGTTATCCACATTTGCCTTAAATTGAGCATAATTGGTTATTTTTGACTCTTATTGTTTTATAAAAAAATATGAGCGAAGAACAGGATCCAAAGTCAAATTATTCGGCCGATAATATACAGGTATTAGAAGGGTTAGAAGCGGTGCGTAAGCGTCCTTCCATGTATATCGGTGATACCGGAATCAAAGGTTTGCATCATTTGGTATATGAGGTAGTAGATAACTCGATTGATGAGGCATTGGCCGGACATGCCGATACCATATATGTAAATATATTAAAAGACAACTCTATCCGGGTTGAAGATAACGGTCGTGGTATTCCAACCGGGATCAATACAAAAGAGCAAAAATCGGCATTAGAAATTGTAATGACTGTATTGCACGCAGGTGGTAAATTTGACAAGGATACCTATAAAGTATCTGGTGGTTTACACGGTGTGGGGGTAAGTTGCGTTAACGCCTTGTCCACACATTTACGTGCCGAAGTACATAGAGAAGGAAAAATCTGGGTACAGGAATATAATATTGGTAAACCACTTTATGATGTTAAATCGATAGGTGATACCGATAAAAGGGGTACGATTGTAACCTTTACTCCGGATGCAACTATTTTTACACAGACTACCGAGTATCGTTATGATACTTTGGCGTCGAGATTAAGAGAACTTTCTTTCCTGAATAAAGGAATTAAGCTGACACTGACGGATGAGCGCGAACTGGATGAAGATGGCAATTTCTTAACAGAATTGTTTCACTCTGAGGGTGGTTTAAAGGAATTTGTTCAGTTTTTGGATGGCACCCGGCCTTCATTAATTCCTGAACCAATCTATGTAGAAGGGATTAAAAACGGAATTCCAGTTGAACTTGCTTTGCAATACAATGACAGTTATTCTGAGAATGTGCATTCTTATGTGAATAACATCAATACCCATGAAGGTGGAACACACATTGCAGGTTTCAGAAGAGGGTTAACCCGTACATTGAAAGCTTATGCTGATAAATCAGGATTGCTAAAAAATGTGAAATTTGAAATTACCGGAGATGACTTTAGGGAAGGTTTGACTGCTGTTGTTTCTGTAAAAGTACAGGAGCCACAGTTTGAAGGACAAACTAAAACCAAGTTGGGTAACTCGGAAGTAATGGGTGCGGTGGATATCGCTGTTGGTGAAGCATTGGGCATTTATCTGGAAGAATATCCAAAGGAAGCCCGTATGATCGTTAACAAGGTAATCCTTGCTGCAACTGCGCGTGCAGCGGCAAGGAAAGCACGTGAGATGGTACAACGGAAAAGTGTGATGGGAGGTTCAGGTTTACCAGGTAAACTGGCAGATTGTTCTGACAGTGATCCGGAAAAATGTGAAATCTACCTGGTGGAGGGTGACTCGGCTGGTGGTACAGCCAAACAAGGTCGTGACCGTAACTTCCAGGCCATTCTTCCATTAAAGGGTAAGATCCTGAACGTGGAGAAAGCGATGGAACATAAGATCTACGAAAATGAGGAGATTAAGAATATGTTTACTGCATTAGGCGTAAGTATTGGTACTCCTGAAGATGATAAAGCCTTAAACCTGACCAAACTCCGTTATCATAAAATTGTCATCATGACGGATGCGGATATTGATGGTTCGCACATTACCACATTAATTCTGACCTTCTTTTTCAGGTACATGAAAGCTTTGATTGAAGCAGGCTATGTTTACATTGCGGCGCCGCCATTGTACCAGGTTAAGAAAGGTAAGGATTTTGAATATTGCTGGAATGATCAGCAACGGGATGCTGCAGTACAACGCTTAAAAGGAGCTGGTAAAGAAGAAAGCGTACACATTCAACGTTATAAAGGTTTGGGTGAGATGAATGCTGAGCAGTTGTGGGATACCACTTTGAACCCGGCAACGCGTACATTAATGCAGGCTGGAATTGAAAATGCTGCAGAATGTGACCATACTTTCTCTATGCTAATGGGCGATGAGGTTGCACCAAGAAGAGAGTTTATTGAAAGAAATGCTAAATATGCTAAGATTGATGCTTAGTTAATCAATAGTTTAAAAAGCTATCTCCCAGGAGATAGCTTTTTTTGTGTCAGAACTTTTTTCCGAAATTTTGGCTCAAATGACAGACTATTTATTAAATTTATCTCAAACACGCTCATTTCATTTGTTTTGTACAAAATTGAATGATATTATTAACGCCCGAATTGCCAGTTGATCAATTGATTTTTAGTTGTCAGACGAGATGTGAATGAATGAGTTGGATACTTTTGAAAGAATGAACTTTAAATTGTTATAAAGCTGGAATCGATAAGATTATATTCACAACAACTGGTGGCTGATGCCTTAACCATTCTGCGTAAAGAGAAGCTGAAAAGCTTTTTTATTTACGACAGTGACCATGTTATTGGTGAAATTAACCATGAAGAACTGATGTTGTTTTTAGGTTACGGCGAAAATGCAGAAAGTATCTATACACATAAATTGAACTTCGATTTGGGAAGCGCGCTGGTCGCTATAGCCCGGATGCGGAGTCAGAACAAACCTATACCCCGGAAAAATACGATTTCTAAAAAACTGATCGTTACATTGGGTGCAGCGGCTATAATTTCCACTGTATTGGTTGGGTTGGCGCTAAATTTCTTTAAACCGCTGGATGCCTTACCTGAAATTCAAACCACTCAATTGAGTGGCTCTAATAAAGTGGTTTTGACTTTGTCAACCGGGGCGCAAATACCACTGAACCCTGCCAAATCGGGCATCAATCTAAGTGGTGGTTTTGTGAAATATAGCGATGGTGATGCCGTTGCAGATACAAAACGACTGACCGGGAACAGCGATGCTATTGGTAAAAATGAACAGGTTATGGTTGCGACTTCCAATGGAAGTACGTATCAACTGGTATTGCCTGACGGGACAAGGGTTTGGCTCAATGATGCCAGTACAATTAAATTTGCACCAGGTTTTGATGGTAAAAGTCCCAGACGTGTCGAGTTAACTGGTGAGGCATATTTTGAAGTAGCTAAGGTTAAAGGTAAATCAACCGAATCAAAAACAGGCTCTGGCGCTGTGCCATTTACCGTGTTTAGTGAGGGGCAAATTATTGAAGTACTGGGTACACATTTTAATGTGAATGCCTATCAAAATGAAGGGGATATCAAAACAACCTTACTTGAAGGGCAGATTGCGGTTACACCTGTTTCAAAAAAGAAAACATCAACACTTGATTTTATACCAACGGCTCCGATTGATGGATCAGCGGGCGAGTTTAAAGATGGTCAGCTGGTATTAGGCGCCACTAAATTGTTGAAACCGAATGAACAATCCATTTTGAATGGCTCGGCGGTTAGCGTGAAGCATGTGGATATCGATGAAAGTATAGCCTGGAAAAATGGAGAGTTTATTTTCCGGAATATGCCATTGGAAAAGGTTATGCATGTCATTACCCGTTGGTATGATGTGGACGTAATTTATAAAAATGGCAAAGGTAACGGCGCTCAGTTGGGTGGGATGATCTCGAAGTCGGCGAAAATCTCTGAGGTTTTGAAAACGCTTGAACTGATTGCCAATGTGCATTTTAAAATAGATGGGAGAAGGGTTACTGTAATACAATAATGCGTTTCAAAAAAGAAGTTTTTATCCTTATTTTTATATTGATAAGTGTGGGTCTTCGTGCCCAGACTGTAAATCTTGTGCGTAAAAACATCGCGCTTTTGCAGCTTTTTAAAGAAATTAAGTCGCAAACAGGCTACAGTGTAGTATGGAACGAGCAGGCCTTTACTGCCAATCAAAATCTGGATGTCTCTTTTCGAAATGCCGGATTAAAGCAGGTAATGGACTACCTGTCGGGTAAACTTCCGTTATTATATACCATTGAAAATAAAATGGTTATTGTAAAGGACCGGAAAAAAACTGAGGACAGTCTTCCAAATAAACCGCTTGATGCAGATAGTTTAAAAAATGACGATGTGGTAAAGGAATATGACCTTTATCAGGTTGATATTGTGAGCACGGGGTACCAGCAGACACCTAAAGATCAAAGTACAGGTAGTTTTATATTGGTTGACAATGCGCAGATCAAACGCAAGGTAGGTGGTGATCTGATTAGCCGGCTGGATGGGATAACCAGTGGTTTGTTGTTTAATAAAAATACAATTAGTACAGTTTTAGGGGGGCTTGATTTGTCGATCAGGGGTAGAAGTACCATTTACGCCAATGATCAGCCATTGATCATTTTGGATAATTTCCCTTTTAATGCCGGCTGGGATGCCTTAAACCCAAATGATGTGGCCAGTGTGACCGTATTGAAAGATGCTGCGTCAGCTGCAATCTGGGGAGTGAGGGCCGGAAATGGCGTCATTGTCATCACCACAAAAAAGGGTAAAAACAAAATGCCCCTGAATTTGAGTTTCAATAGTAACCTGACCTTATCCGGGAAGGCCGATGTGTTTTACAATCCCTATTATTTGTCTTCTTCGGATTATATTGATATTGAGACTTTCTTGTTCAACAATGGTAAATATAATGCCGCCCTGGCAGATCCGGTGAATCATAATGAGCTTTCACAGGTTGTCCGGTTGTTGGATAAACAAAAAAAAGGCTATTCTTCCTCAGAAACTGCCATCCAGTTGAATGCCCTGCGGGCTAAGGATTTTCGTGAGGAAGAACTGAAATATTATTATCAGAAACCAGTTTCACAGCAATATTTTCTGAATATGAGTGGTGGTACTACAAGATCCACGCATTACCTCTCGGTAGGATATGACCGTTCTTTATTGAGTCTGAGAAACAATGAGGACAACCGGATTACGGTCAATACGCATCATACCGTAAAAATCGGAAAGCATCTGGAGTTGACAGGTGGTTTATATTATGTTGGAAACATTGGGAAAATCGATAGTTCAATTTTCAGGACAATGAACGCCGATCCCTATTACCAGTTCAAAGATCAAAATGGCAAACCAACAGTTTTTAATTGGAGCCGCAGTGCTGAATTCCAAACCAAGGCACATTCGCAAGGTTTTTTGGATTGGACTTATGTTCCTCTGGATGAGCTGGACCGGAATATTTCAAGAGTCAACAATAACGATTACCGGGTGAATTTGGGCTTAAAATACACCATCATTGCGGGCCTGAATGCTGAAATTAAGTACCAAAATGAGCAAATCAAAAATATTGTTGAATCCATCAATGGCCAGGAGAGTTTTTTTACCCGGGATGTAATCAATCGATATTCCGAAGTACAAGGCGGGAAAGTCGTTGGTTATCATGTTCCACTTGGGGCGATACAAATTCAAAACGTTGACAGAATCAGATCGCAGAATTTTAGAGCTGAATTAAATTATCAAAAAAGCTGGGAAAAACATGAAGTAGATGCCATTGCGGGATATGAGCTTTCAGAATATGATACTCAAAAATACCGATATTGGAAATATGGTTATGATTCCAGGACAGGCCAATCCGTAGCGGTGGATACTTCAACTTTGTTTAATTTAAACCCATCGGGCAGAACGAATATTTCCACAGTAACTAATTTATATGGTAAATTAGATCGGATTCTTTCTTCTTTCGCTAAGGTCTCTTACACTTATGACAGTAAATATATGTTGTCTGGTAGTATGCGTACAGATGCTTCAAATTATTTTGGTGTAAAAACGAATCAGAAGTATGTGCCGTTGTGGTCTGCGGGGTTTTTATGGCATCTGGATCGGGAAGAATTTTATCGGCTGAAATGGCTTCCTGTTCTAAAAGTCAGGGCATCTTATGGTTTTAATGGAAATCTGGATAAAAAAAATACAGGAATCACCACGTTTGCTTACACTGGCTTACTTAGTACCAATACCAATTTGCCTTATGCAAACTTTGGAAATATTGGCAATCCGGAGTTGAGGTGGGAAACGATTGGTATTGCCAATTTTGGAATTGAATTTGGGCTTAAAGAACAGGTTCTTAGTGGTAAGATAGAATATTACCAAAAAAAAGGAACCGACATGATTGGAGATAAAGCTTTTCCATCGAATACGGGCATCAAGGCCCTTAAGGGCAATTATTCAGAAATGAAGTCGAGCGGCTTGGACATTTCCATTCATTCACAAAATTTATGGGGTAGGGTTAGCTGGCAAACTGATTTTCTATTCTCAATGTCTAAGGATAAAGTAACCAGGTATGATTATCTGCAAAGGGGTAATGATTATTACGTAGCTCAATATAGTATATGGCCCGTATTAAATAAACCTGTTTACGGGATTTACAGTTATAAATGGGCGGGATTAGACCCGTCAAATGGTGATCCAAGAGGCTTTTTTAATGGTGAGATCAGCAAAGATTACGGACGCATTATTACTGAAACAGGTGTTGGGGACTTAGAATATCATGGACCAGCCCGCCCTACCATTTTTGGAGCATTTAACAATACCATTTCAATCAAAAGATTTACCCTTGGTATCAATATCAGTTATAAGTTGGGGTATTATTTCAGAAAACCCTCAATAAATTATTACAATATGTATGAATCGGGATTAGGCCAAGACAGAAATATAGACTTTAGTCGACGCTGGCAAAATCCCGGAGATGAGATGACTACCACAGTTCCATCAATGGGAATATATGGGGCTGATGCAAACAGAGATCGATTCTACAATGGATCTTCCGCTACGGTGGCTAAAGGAGATCATATCCGCTTGCAGGATGTTAGTCTTAGTTACGATTGGAACCTTACCAACGGGAAAAAAATTCCATTCAAGCAAATTCAGTTGTATGTTTATGCCAATGAGCTTGGAATCCTGTGGAAAGCTAATAAATTTGGACTGGATCCCGATCTGGTTAATTTCAGATACTTAAGGTTGTCCAATCCCACAGCTAAAAGCATTTCTTTTGGCGTTAAAGCAAGTTATTAATTTGATAAGCTCATGAAGAAAAAAATCAGCATCGTTTATTTATGGTATGGATTCTTTTCCTTGCTATTGTTTCAGTCTTGTGGAAAGGAATGGCTTGATGCCAAGCCTGATAAATCATTGTTAATTCCTAAAAGTATTGAAGAGTACCAGGCCCTGCTGGATAACTTCACTGTTTTCAATTCTACCCAGGTATCAAGTTTGGCAGAGATCGGTTCCGGAGATTTTTTTCTGAGCACAGCTAGCTTTCAGTCTCTTTTTTCAGTTCAGGAAAAATCAGCCTATATATGGGCACCAACTGCTACGTTTTATGTTGGAGAGCTAAGTGGCGATTGGGCGGCTGGATATAAGCGGATTTTAAATGCCAATCTGATACTTTATGGAGTTGCTCAGATTAAACCCAGTGCTGCCCAAGAACAAAGCTGGAGAGAAGTAAAGGGAAGCGCGCTGTTTTTTAGGGCTTTTAATTTCTTTAATCTGGCCCAGGAATATTGTGTGGCTTATGTCCCTGCTTCAGCCAGTACAGATTTAGGTTTGTGCCTCAGATTGGATTATGATGTCAACATAGCTAGCAAACGGAGCAATCTGCAGGAAACCTATGACCGCATTTTGTCTGATTTGGAAGAGGCGGGTCAGTTGATGAACGCCAATGCTCAATTTAAGAGTAGGCCCTCTAAAGAAGCTGTTTATGCCTTGATGGCCAGAGTATACCTTGCAATGGAAAATTATGAGCGTGCCGGGTATTATGCAGATTTGGCTTTGCAGATTCAAGCTGGGCTGATTGATTATAGCAAGTTAACTGCGGGGGTTTCTTATCCCATCTCAAAAGTTAATGCTGAGGTGATTTTTCAAGGTGTTTTTAGTTATGGCATTTTTACCGCATCAAAATTGACTGTTGTACCTGAACTTTTCAATGCATATGATCCCAAAGATTTGCGGCGGTCTATATTTTTTACATCAAATGCAAATGGTATGACCTTTAAAGGGAATTATAGTGGCGATAAAAACCAATTTTGCGGGCTTGCTACGGATGAAATGTATTTGATTCGTGCAGAATCTGCAGCCAGATCTGGTCATGTTTCAGCGGCATTGGCAGATTTGAATTATTTGCTAAAAAACCGCTGGATGGGCAACTATGTTCCAATCAATATTTCTGATCCCGTACTTGTACTGGAGTATATTTTAAAGGAAAGAAGAAAAGAATTGTTGTTTCGGGGGCTTCGCTGGCAGGATTTGAGAAGACTAAACAGAGATAGTCGGTTCGCCAAAACTTTGTCCCGGGTTTTAGATGGCAATACTTATGTATTGTATCCGAATGACAGTAGATACGTTTTTCCTTTGGATGAAGAAGAACTTCGCATGACTGGAATACAACAAAACATCCGTTAGATCAAAAAGGGCTACCATTTAAGTAGCCCTTTGATTTGATTGTTATTATTCAAAATGCCCATCGGTTATGGTATTTGCTATAAATGTTACTCCCAGAGCAGGTAACGCATCACCTTCAGAAGGGGTTGGATTTGTACCTATATTCCAGTTCGCTGAACATAAATTTCCTTCAGATTCACATCTGTCATCTGAATAGTACTTATACCCTCTGGGATCGTTTGCATTTATAAAAGTCATGTCTGTTTTGTAGTAAGTTAAAATGCTTTGTCTTTTAACTGTTGTGAATGCGCTGAACCCAAAGGCAAGACCAGCAACGAGAACGCCAAATACTGCTTTTTTAATTCTGTTCATCTTAATTTGTTTAGTAAGTTTTTGCTATGTTTATTTATACAGGTCACCGCATTTACCTGTGTTACGCGCGTAAGTTCTTTTATTTCTTTTGAGATTGTAAACCCGTAAGGGCCAATAGTATAAATCCTATATTAAACCAGATGTGTTGTTGCCAGCTCATTTTACTGATGACACCACCACAATGGCAAGGCAATTTGCTGCTGCTCAGAATCATATAACTGAGGTATACGGTGAAAATGGTCATCAATAGCAGCGCAGCACGCATGCCTGTTTTTCTGTACTTTGGGATGATCAGTACCAGGCTAATGGCAATTTCAACCAGGGGAATAGACCAGGCCACGAACATGTTCAAGCTGCCTATAAGTGGTGATTTGGCTAAGGTTGAGGCAAATGATTTAATCGTGAACAATTTACTTGCCGCGGTATACATAAAAAGTATAATGAACAAATAAACTGCGATATCCATGATCATTTCCCTGGACTTTGTGTTGAGGCGAAAATTTGAAGGTTTGTTTAATGTATTTTCCATGCTTTTTGTTATTGTATTCATAAACCCTGAGTTTCTATATCCCAAAATTGGGGTAGATTTTTTCGTTAAAAAATGGAGGATCCTGCCAAAATTTTAATAAAAATGCAGGCAGGATTTTACCCCTATTTCGCTGTTTTATATGGTCTGGATACGGTTTTTGGTGCAATGCCGAAATACTTTTTAAAGACTTTACTAAAGTAATGCGGCTCTTTGTAACCACTTAACTGCGCGATTTCTTTAATGGGTTTGGCTGTAACCAATAATTGTCCAAGTGCAAAATGAATCCTGAGTTTGGTAACTTGTTCATGAAGTGGAATTCCGAATGCGATTTTGGCCAGGCGGGCCATACTACGCTCTGATACCATAAATTGCTCAGATAATTTAGGCAGGTCATTGACAATTTCTGCATTGAAATGTTCCGTAATAAACAAAGAAATTGCTGTCGCCTTTTGCCGGTGATAAACGGAAGATTCCTTCTTGCTATTGAGCTTGTTGTGGTATCTGTCAATACAGTTGTTGATAAAAATGTAACTCTGGTTGTCTAACCTGAAATCGTCAACCACCTGATCCATTTTTTTTAACGATTTAAACAGACTTTGAGCGATGTCAACATTGGATAGGTTTAAAAGCTGGTCATCGGAATGACGAAAATGTGTGATGAGTGATTTGAACCCGGCTAAATGCTGACATTTTTCTAGAAACCAATCTGGTCTGAAAGTGATCAGCAGGATTTGATTTAAGCCGGCTGACAATGTTTTTTTATATTTCCCAGCGGGCCTGTAACCGAGATGACAGGAATCTTTATTGAGATCTACAGATAAGAAGAAGGTTGGTTTCAGAATGGAAAAATCAACCTGGGTTTCCTGTTCGAGTGTGTATTGAAACAACTCAATATGGGCTAGAAAGTGATGGATTTCCTGGTGGTACAGTATGTTTCCATTGACTAATTTTAAAAAACTAGCTTTAGCCATCCGTAGGGACAGCATCTTGTTTAAAAGTACGTCAGTACCAGTCGCGGTTACTTTTTTTGCTTGTGCAAAATTAAATTTGATGTTTGATCGCATTATTTATCTTATTTGAGAATAAGATGAAATGATGCAAAAAAAGGAATACTTTTAGGGGCTTGGGATATAGATGTATTTTGTTTTTAATGGTTTATTCCTTGTGTAAAAATAGTTTCATTTTTTTGTAGTCGACCGAGGCCTGATATTTCAACAATAAATCGCTGCCGATAATCGCCACAATTGGCGGGTGGCCCAAGCCATCGTAAGCCTCGTTAACAGCAGTTAAATCCAATCCTACGGTTTCATATTCCAGAAGCAGCAAGCGACCAATCTTAAGCCTCGGGATGGTTGCCTGTACAGTGTTTGAGGTTGTAAATAAAGTGGTGGCCTGTGTTTCTTCGGTCTGCACAATATCAGTAAGATGAGTTTTGATAAAAGTACTGTCAAATACCGATCTGGATGCGCCTGTATCCACAACAGCCATTAATTTTTGTCCAAAAACAACAATTTCCACCAGGAGGTGGAAACCGTCGTCTTGTAAGTTTATTAAAATTAGCGGAACACCAATTGTCCTCATGCGTTGTTAGATCAGATTCATGTCACTCAATACCGCATTCATGCTGCGTACGGCATCAGCACTTTTAGCAAACGCAGCCTGTTCATCATCACTCAATTTAAAATCAAGGATTTTTTCTGCTCCATTTTTACCTATGATTACCGGAACAACCAGGGAAATGTCTTTTTGTCCATATTCGCCATCCAGGTAAACGCCCGAAGAAATTAATTTCTTTTCATCGCGCACAATGCTTTCAACCATGGCTGCGGTACCAGCCCCTGGTGCATACCAGGCAGACGTACCAATCAGGCCAGTAAGTGTTGCTCCACCGACCATCGTTGCTTTAACAACTTTATCCTGCTGTTCTTTACTCAACAACTGAGTTACAGGAATGCTGTTCCAGGTCGCATGTTCAATTAAAGGAATCATGGTCGTATCGCCATGCCCACCAATTACAACCGCATTCAGGTCGCCAGGTGAACAACCCAGCTCCTGGCTCAGGTAATATTTGAACCTGGATGAGTCTAAAGCCCCACCCATACCCAGAATCCGGTTTTTAGGTAATCCTGAGGTTTTTAAGGTTAAATAATTCATGGTATCCATTGGGTTTGAAACCACAATGATGATGGTATCTGGAGAGTATTTTAAAATGTTTTCAGTTACACCTTTAACGATATTTGCGTTGGTACCAATCAGCTCTTCGCGGGTCATTCCAGGCTTACGTGGCAAGCCAGAAGTAATGACAACGACTTCAGAATCTGCTGTACTTGCATAATCGTTGGTAACCCCTTTTATTTTGGTATCAAATCCTAACAAAGCGGCAGTTTGCATCATGTCAATTGACTTGCCTTCAGCAAAACCTTCTTTAATGTCTAATAAAATCAGTTCTTCTGCTAACTCTTTCCTGGCAATATTATCTGCACAAGTAGCGCCTACAGCGCCGGCACCTACAATGGTTATCTTCATGAGTATATTTTTAAGTGATAAGCTTTCTCGAGCTTAATTTAATATGGTTACCTTCAGTCGAAGTTATAAAATTAGGTGAGTTTAAAAAATGCTTTTTAAAACTTTATTCATCCTTGCTGGTTTTATGATAAAGAATTTACATTTGCCTAATAGTAGATAATAGAGGAGAACTTTTATGGACAATCAACCTGTACCAAATGTAGATATTATGGCATATGCGGGGAAATGGTACTCGTTATATTCCATCCCGACTTTTATGGATAAGCATTGGAAACAAACGGCTGAAACCTATGTGGTTCATCCAGATGGTTTTTATGCTGTTTTTACCACCTATAAGCTTTCCGGAGATGACAAACAACATTATGTAAGATCAAAACTCTTTGTTGTTCGTGGCTATAAAAATGCAGTATTTAAAGCGCAGTTCATCTGGCCTTTTAAGGTAGATTATTGGATAATTGAGCTTGCAGAAGACTATTCCTATGTAGTGGTGGGGCATCCGAAGCATAAGTATCTGTTTATCATGGCAAGAAAGCCGGAAATGGCTCAGCCTTTACTTCAGGATATCATTGGCCGTTGCAAAAAAAGGGGATACGATACCTCCAGACTGGTTTCCCAGGAGCATCAGCAAATGCAACCTGTTCTGCAAGAGGAAACTGTTTAAATTTTCACATCGCATTTATAAAGGCCGTTAAAATTCCGTATTTTTGATCACTCATTTTTGATTTCTGAAACGAGGATTAATTGCCAGCTATGTATTTAATATTTGATACCGAAACCACAGGTTTACCCCGGAATTGGAATGCACCAATTACTGATACAGACAATTGGCCAAGGTGTATTCAAATTGCCTGGCAATTGCATGATGAACTGGGAAATCTGATCGAACATCAGGACTTTCTGGTTAAACCTGACGGTTTCAATATTCCCTACGATGCGGAACGGATTCACGGTATTTCTACTGAACTTGCGGATGAGCAGGGTATTCCTTTAGCGGAGGCGTTAGAGAAGTTTAATACCGCATTGTCCAGATCTAAATTTGTAGTAGGTCAGAATGTTGGCTTCGACGTCAACATCATGGGTTGTGAGTTTCACCGGATGGGTGTTGAAAGTCCGATGGCAAGCATGCCAGTGCTGGATACCTGTACCGAAACCACAGCCGAGCTGTTAAAATTACCGGGAGGAAGGGGCGGACGTTTCAAACTGCCCACGCTAACCGAACTCCATCAATACCTGTTTGGGGAGCCTTTTGCTGAAGCACACAATGCAACAGCCGATGTGGAAGCAACCACGCGTTGCTTTTTCCAGCTCCTTAAAATGGAGGTCTTCAGGCCAGACCAGTTACATTCTGACGCAGGTTACTTAACCCGTTTTAAACAAGCCAATCCAAATGTCATCCAGCGCATTGGATTAAAGAATGTTAACCTTAAGGCAGCGTCCGAAGAAATCAGAAAGCGTTTACAAAAAACTGAAGCGCCAAAGATTTCTAAACAAGCACTTGAGGAGAATAAACAGGAACTTGCTTCGGCAAATTTTGTGCATTTGCATAACCACACGCAGTTTTCTGTATTGCAATCTACTATCAATATTCCCTCGCTGATCAAAGCCACTGCAGGTTATAAAATGCCGGCTGTGGCCATGACCGATCATGCAAATATGATGGGGGCCTTTCACTTTGTTGCCCAGGTACTGAACCACAACAAGGGTGTGGAAGCCCGGAATCAGGCCGCAATGGAGGAAGGCAAAACGCCTGAGGAATCGATCATCAAACCGATTGTAGGTTGTGAGTTTTTTGTTTGTGAAAACCACGAAGATAAGTCTGTAAAAGACAATGGCTACCAGGTTGTATTGCTTGCAAAAAACAAAGCAGGTTATCATAACCTGGCAAAAATGTCGTCCATTGCTTATACCAAGGGTTTTTATTACATCCCCCGTATAGATAAGGCGGTTATAGAACAATACAAGGAAGATATCCTGGTGCTTTCCGGAAACCTGTATGGTGAAATCTCAAGCAAACTTTTGAATCTTGGCGAAAAGCAGGCTGAGGAAGCATTGATCTGGTGGAAATCGCAGTTTGGAGATGATTTTTATATTGAGTTGATGCGGCACAACCAGCAGGATGAGGATATTGTAAATACCTCCCTGATTGCCCTGGCTAAAAAACATGATGTAAAGCTCATCGCAACGAATAATACTTATTACATCAATAAGAAGGATGCCAATGCACACGATATTTTATTGTGTGTAAAAGATGGGGAAAAACAAGCCACCCCAATTGGACGCGGACGTGGTTTCCGTTTCGGCTTACCCAATCAGGAATATTACTTCAAATCGCCGGAGGAAATGAAAAACCTCTTTGCCGATTTACCGGAGGCAATTTTAAATATCCAGGAGATCATCGATAAGATCGAGATCTATAAACTTGCCCGGGAGGTACTGTTACCTAAGTTTGATATACCTGTTGAGTTTTTAGTTGCAGAAGATGAAGCCGATGGTGGCAAAAGGGGGGAAAATAAATTCCTGGCACACCTTACTTATGTTGGTGCCAGGAAGCGTTACGGGGAAATTACAGACGATATCAAAGAACGTCTGGATTTTGAGCTGCAAACCATTGAAAAGACCGGTTATCCCGGATATTTCCTGATTGTACAGGATTTTATTGCTGAAGCAAGGAACCTGGATGTGTCTGTAGGCCCGGGACGGGGTTCTGCAGCCGGATCTGCTGTAGCCTATTGTTTGGGGATTACCAATATCGATCCCATTAAGTACGATTTGCTATTTGAGCGTTTCTTAAATCCCGATCGTGTATCCATGCCCGATATCGATATCGACTTTGACGACGAGGGCCGCGGCCGGGTAATGGACTATGTTATCAAAAAATATGGCGCCAATCAGGTAGCACAGATCATTACCTATGGTACTATGGCGGCCAAATCTTCGGTAAAAGATACGGCCAGGGTATTGGATCTGCCATTGTTTGAGGCAGAGAAGATTGCCAAGCTGATTCCAAACATGAAGCTCGCCAAGATTTTTACTTTAGATGAGAAAGCTTTAAAAGATGCGCTTCGTGCTGATGAGTATGAAAAAGTATTGGAGCTTAAAAATCTGGCCGGTGCCAAAGATCTGGGCGCTAAAACATTGGAGCAGGCCCAGATTCTGGAAGGCTCTTTGCGAAACACAGGTATCCATGCCTGCGGTGTAATCATCACCCCGAGTGACATTACCAATTTTGTGCCGGTTGCCACGGCCAAGGATTCGGACCTGTATGTAACCCAGTTTGACAACTCGGTAGTAGAAAGTGCCGGATTGCTGAAAATGGATTTCCTTGGACTGAAAACCTTAACCCTGATTAAGGATACTGTTAAACTGGTGAAATTCAGACATGACATCGACCTGAATCCGGATAACTTTCCAATCGATGATGCCAAGACCTACGAGCTTTTCCAGCGTGGGGAAACGATAGGGATTTTCCAGTACGAGAGTACAGGTATGCAGAAGTACATGAAGGAACTTAAGCCTACGGTATTTGGGGATTTGATTGCCATGAATGCGCTGTACCGGCCGGGACCGCTGGAGTATATTCCCAGTTTTGTACGCAGGAAGAACGGAGAGGAAGAAATTAAGTACGATTTGGACGCCTGCGAAGAATACCTGAAAGAAACCTATGGTATTACTGTGTACCAGGAGCAGGTGATGCTTTTGTCGCAAAAGCTGGCTGGTTTTACCAAAGGTGAGGCCGACGTTTTGCGTAAGGCCATGGGTAAGAAACAAAAAGACGTACTGGATAAGATGAAACCGAAGTTTGTTAAACAAGCGGCGGAAAAAGGCCATGATGCGGCAACACTGGAAAAAATCTGGAAAGATTGGGAAGCCTTTGCATCCTATGCCTTCAACAAGTCCCACTCTACCTGTTATGCCTGGATTGCTTATCAAACGGCTTATTTAAAAGCGCATTTCCCTGCAGAGTATATGGCTGCGGTATTGTCGAACAACATGAGCGATATCAAACAAGTGGCTTTCTTTATGGAAGAGTGTAAACAAATGGGTGTTCAGGTTTTGGGTCCTGATGTGAATGAGTCGGGAACCAAATTTTCTGTCAACAACCAGGGCGAAGTTCGTTTTGGCTTGTCGGGAATTAAAGGTGTGGGTGATAAGGCTGTAGAAAGCATTATACAGGATAGGTTAGAGAACGGAGCTTATAAAGATTTATATGATTTTGCCAAAAGGTCAAATACCAGGACTGTCAACAAAAAAGCTTACGAGAGTTTTGTATACAGCGGAGCGTTTGATGGTTTTGGCAACCATCGTGCACAATACTTTTTTGTAGGTGTCAATGATAAATACAATGGCATAGAAAAGCTGATCAAATATGCCAACGACTTCCAGAGTAACGAGTCTTCTTCACAATCTTCTTTGTTTGGGGGCACCGTTGCTGATTTGATTTCTGAGCCGGCATTGCCTGTTGCACCAGAATGGAGTTTGATCGATAAGCTGAAATATGAGAAAGATGCGATCGGGATTTTCCTGTCTGGCCATCCGCTGGATAATTACAAGCTGGAGCTGAAAGAATTCTGTCAACATAAGGTGAAACATCTTTCTGTGGTGAACAAGGTCAGGATGGGCGATACCAATGAAGAAGTACTTGCAGAATTTGAGGCCTTAAAAAACCGGGAGCTGGTGATAGGCGGTTTGGTGGTTATCGCTGCGCAACGCATGACGAAAACCGGTAAACCTTTTGGAACCATGGTTTTTGAAGATTACGACGATACCTGTGAACTTGCGCTTTTTGGTGACGATTTCATTAAGTTTAAGCAGTTCCTGACGGATGGGTACTTTTTACAGATCAGAGGTCGGGTGGGCGAGCGGTTTAGAAAAGAAGGGGATTGGGAGTTTAAAATTACTTCCATCAATTTAATGTCTGAATTGCGCGACAAACTGGCTAAAAGTGTAACCATCCAGGTACCTATAGAACGGGTTACTGACGATTTTATGAACCAGATTTATGCCATTTTGGAGGAGAATAAGGCGAGTACGGAGCAACAAAACTGTCAGTTGTTGTTTGATGTTTACGATAGAGAACAGAATGTGATGGTTAAACTGCCCTCTAAGTCCTTTAAAATCAATCCTAACAATGATTTTCTAGCACAGCTGACTGCGTTAAATGTGAGTTCAAAGTTGAACTAATGTCATAATGGCACCGGTAACGTTGATGGCATTACAATTGATGATATATTTGTAGTCTGCAAGAGTTTGATGCTCTGGCACACTAAACTTGATAACTAATATAAAAAATAGAATTATGGCTTTAGAAATCACAGATGCTAACTTCGAGGAATTAGTATTAAAATCAGATAAACCCGTTTTAGTTGACTTTTGGGCAGAATGGTGTGGTCCATGTCGCATGGTAGGTCCTGTAGTTGACGAAATCTCGAAAGAGTATGACGGAAAAGCAATTGTTGGAAAAGTAAATGTGGATAACAATCCTCAGATTTCAACGCAGTTCGGAATCCGCAACATTCCTGCGTTATTGTATTTCAAAAACGGTGAAGTTGTAGACAAACAAGTTGGTGCTGTACCTAAGTCAGTATTGGCTCAAAAATTAGACAAACAATTGTAAGCAATATATCATACCCATAAAGGAAAGCGTTCATAATTATTATGAACGCTTTTTTTATATTTACAGGATATGGATTCGCCAATTGATGAACAAGATTTACATTTCAACAGCAACCTGGATTTACTGGCCAGGCAAGTTGTAGAAGGTTTCATTACCGGTTTACACAAAAGTCCTTTTCATGGCTTCTCTGTAGAGTTTGCCGAGCACAGGCTATATAATCCGGGCGACAATGTGAAGAACATCGATTGGAAACTGTATGCCCGTACAGATAAGCTTTTTAGCAAACGCTACGAAGAAGAAACCAATTTACGCTGTCAGTTGATCATCGACGTATCTTCTTCCATGTATTTCCCCTTAAAGGGTTACAATAAGCTGAACTTTGCGGTACAGGCTGCTGCGGCCTTAATTTACCTGCTAAAACGACAGCGAGATGCCTTTGGGTTAAGTCTTTTTACCGATCACTTACAGCTCAATACAACGGCCAAATCGACTACTGCACATCAAAAGTACCTGTTTACACATCTGGAACAAATCCTGCAGTCTGAACAGATGAATCAGCAAACCAATCTGGAATCAGCGCTTCACCAGATTGCCGATCTGATTCATAAAAGATCCCTGGTGGTTATTTTTAGCGACATGCTCAATACACTTCAAAATGAAGATCATATTGAAGGATTGTTTTCTGCCTTGCAGCACTTGAAATTCAACAAGCACGAGGTGATCATATTTAATGTGACAGATAAGGCAAAAGAAGTTGATTTTAATTTTGAAAACCGTCCCTATGAGTTTGTTGACATGGAAACAGGAGCTACCCTAAAAACGCATACCTCTAAAGTTAAGGACGCCTATTTATCCAGAATGGCCGGGTACCGGCGAACTATCCAGCTAAAATGTACACAATATAAGATCGATATGATTGATGCGGACATTGCAGCAGGCTTTTCGCCAATATTGCAGGCTTATCTCATCAAGCGGCAAAAGCTCAACTAGCCGGCCAGCTCATTGATATTTTTTAGGATAATTCTGCAAGCCTCTTCAATTTCAGCTTCTGTGATGATCAGTGGTGGTGCCACGCGCATGGAATTGCTGCAATGTAAAAACCAGTCGCTAATCAAGCCATCGGCAATACAAGCGTCAATGATCTTTTTGTTCAGTTCAAAGCTGCCAAATTCGATGGCTATCATCAGGCCAATACCCCGAACCTCTTTGATTGCAGTATGTTTGAGTAATTTTTTAAACAGCGAGCCTTTCTCCGTTACCCCTTCAACCATATTTTCGTTAACAATGGTACTTAAGGTAGCCAAACCCGCTGCGCAGCTTACCGGATGTCCGCCAAATGTAGTGATGTGACCTAAAATCGGATTGCTTGCCAGGGACATCATGATTTCATTCGAGCTGATAAAAGCACCAATCGGCATGCCACCGCCAATGCCTTTTGCCAGTAACAAAATATCCGGCACGATGTTGAAATGCTCAAAGCCAAACATTTTACCTGTACGGCCAAAACCACATTGTATTTCGTCTAGTACCAATAGCGTACCTGTTTCAGTGCAACGTTTTCTAAGCGCTTCAAAATAAGCCTGGTCGGCAATTCTGATTCCCGCTTCTCCTTGAATGGTTTCAATAAAAACTGCTGCGGTATGCGTTGTAATCTGGCTTAAATCAGCCATGACATTGTAATTGATAAATTTGATCTGGGGTAGGAGCGGGCGATAGGCTTGTTTAAACTCCTCATTGCCCATCAGGCTCAAGGCACCTTGTGTGCTGCCATGGTAGGAGTTGGTGCAGGCAATAATTTCTGAACGATGGGTATATCTTTTGGCCAGTTTCATGGCACCTTCCACAGCTTCAGCACCAGAGTTTACAAAATATGTGCAGTTTAAACTTGCAGGCAATACATCGGCAAGTGCCTTAGCGAAATCTACCTGCGGACTTTGAACAAATTCTCCATACACCATAATGTGCATGTATTTTTCAGCCTGCTCTTTTACGGCGTTAACCACGGCAGGATGGCAATGACCAACATTACTCACGCCAATTCCGGCAATTAAGTCCATGTGTTTATTGCCCTCTGTATCGTAAAGATACATTCCGCTGGCTTTAACGAATTCCAGTAAAAGTGGTTCTAAAGTTGTTTGGGCGTTATGTTGAAGAAATAATTGGCGTTGTGTAAGCATGCGCCAAAATTACGAATTAATTTGGCTGTGGCCGACCGCCATTTCTATATTTTGACAGCAATTCTTTTTTAAATGCTTCCTGAGCCCTGTAAAATTTACCGATAATTTTAATCGGCAGGTTTTCTCTCAGTTTAGAATAGTATCGCCTGTCCAGGTTCAATTCCCTTTGTCTCATATTGAAATCGTTGGTAATCAGTGCCTGTATTTGATTGTCGGATAATTCCTCAATTTCAGAGATTTTTCTAAAACTGATCATCTTTTGAGAACGTTCCTTACGAAATTCTTCCTGCTCACGTTGCCAATCGTTATAAATGGGCCAGAAAATTTTAGCTTCTTCAGCAGAGAGATCCAGCTTTTGGGTTAAAAAAGCAATTTTATACGTTTCGATTTCATTTCTACGGTCTCCAAACCCTTGAGCTGAAACCACAATTGGAAGTGTAAATAGAAAGGCAATAATTAACTGTTTCATTCGATGTTATTTTATAAATCCGAAGCAATGTCACTTTGAGAATAATTGCTCAGAATGTAGTTTTCCAAAGCTACATCTGTAGCTGGTGCTTTAGCCTGTTGTAGGTTGTTGTCTTTGATGTGATCAATGATTACATCTTCATCTATGTCATATAGCATCTGCTCAGTAGCCAGGTCGTTATAAGCAGTTTTTAGTACAGGTGTATGCTGCTGATAAAAATAGAACCCTGTTGTGCTTAATATAATGAAGCAGGCGGCAGAAGCATATTTCATCAGGCTGGAATGCCAGATTTTCAAAACAGGTGTTTTCTGTTTAGCAGTTGTTTTTGCAATGATGTTGTTTTGAAGTTGTTCAAAATAACCTGCAGGAACAGTATAACCTTCTGATGCCGTTAACGCCTGTAGGTTTTCCAGCGCAATGCCTGCTGAAATTTGTTCAGTAAGTTCAGCAAAGTAATTTTCCGGTGTAGTAAAGCCATCAGACGGAACCTGTGCCTTTAAGCGGCCAAGAAAGACTGCCTGATTTATCCTGCTTCTCGATTCATCAAAATATCCTTCCGGTACAGAAAAGGGATTGTTTTTCGGGATATTTTCTAAATTATTCTCCATCACAAATGTATTGATACATTATACAGCAAAAGGTTTAAAAGGTAATGTCATCATTTAGCATAAAAACTTCAATTTTTTTTACTGCGATATGAAAAGATGCTTTTAAAGCGCCTACGCTTGTTCCCGTAATCTCCGCGATATCCTCATATTTTAAATCATCAAAGTATTTCATATTAAAAATGAGGCGCTGCTTTTCAGGAAGTGTCAGTATGGCCTGCTGAAGTTTTAACTGTACTTTATCTCCGTTAAAATCTGTAGAAGCGATGAGGGTTTCTGCCAATTCTTCGGATACTTCATCAAGTGGGGTGTTGTTCCGTTGTTTCTTTTTATTTAGAAAGGTAATGCATTCATTGGTCGCAATGCGATAGATCCAGGTGTAAAGTTGAGAATCACTGCGAAATTTTTCCAGGTTTTTCCAGACTTTGATAAAAGTATCCTGGACCAGGTCATCAGCGTCATCATGGTCAATCACCAGTCGCCTGATGTGCCAGTATATTTTTTGCTGATATTTTGTAAGAAGCAGGTTAAAGGCTTCATTTCGAGTCTTCTCCTCAGAGAATTTCGCTATTATTTCAGAATCTTCAACCTGCTTCATCTAATTATATGGTTATTATTTACCGGCTCTTTTCATTACCTTTTGTGCCGCCTCAATAATATTCACGCTATCTAAGCCATATTTAGTCATCAGTTGATCTGGAGTTCCGCTTTCGCCAAAACTATCATTTACAGCAACAAATTCTTGTGGTGTTGGCAACTCAGTCGACAATAAACGGGCTACGCTTTCGCCCAGTCCACCGTATTTATTGTGTTCCTCACAAGTTACTACACATCCGGTTTTCTTTACCGACTTCAGCACTGCTTCTTCATCCAATGGTTTAATGGTGTGGATGTTGATGATTTCAGCATCAATACCCAATTCTGCCAATTTTTCACCAGCTTCAATGGCTTTCCAAACCATATGTCCGGTGGCAATGATGGTCACATCAGTACCTTCATTCACCATCCAGGCTTTTCCGATTTCAAATTTTTGATCCGGATCTGTAAATACAGGAATAACCGGGCGACCAAAACGCAGGTAAACTGGTCCTTCATGTTCTGCAATTGCAATGGTAGCCGCTTTAGTTTGGTTATAGTCACAAGTATTGATTACTGTCATGCCCGGAAGCATTTTCATCAAACCAATATCTTCCAGAATCTGGTGGGTTGCACCATCTTCACCCAAGGTTAAACCAGCATGAGAGGCGCAGATTTTTACATTTTTATCTGAGTAGGCTACCGATTGACGAATCTGATCGTAAACACGACCGGTAGAAAAGTTTGCGAAAGTTCCGGTGAACGGGATTTTTCCGCCGATGGTTAAGCCGGCAGCAATTCCAATCATATTGGCTTCAGCAATTCCAATCTGGAAAAACCGTTCTGGAAATTCCTTAATAAAGGCATCCATTTTTAGAGAGCCAATTAAATCTGCACATAGTGCAACTACTTCCGGATTTTTTTTACCGGCTTCAAGCAAACCAGCTCCAAAACCAGAGCGGGTATCTTTTTTTTCAGTGTAAGTATACTTTTTCATTGAAGTCTCTTCTTAATAATCTTTTAACGTACTGGTTAACTGGCCTAATGCATTTGCAAGTTGCTCATCATTGGGAGCAACACCATGCCATTTGTGCGATCCCACCATGAAGTCAACGCCATAGCCCATTTGGGTGCTCATTAAGTTCAAAATGGGCTTACCTTTACCTGTTAAAGATTTTGCGTAGTGTAAAGCCTTTACAATGGCATCCATGTCATTTCCATCTGAATTGATCACGTGCCAGCCAAAAGCTTCGAATTTATTTTGTAAGTTCTCCAGTGAAAGAATCTTTTCTGTCGGACCATCAATCTGTTGTCCGTTATAATCAATAGAAGCAATCAGGTTATCTACTTTATTATGCGGGGCATACATAATCGCCTCCCAGTTTTGGCCTTCCTGCAATTCACCATCTCCAAGTAAGGCAAATACAATTGAATGATCTTTGTTTAGTTTTTTAGCTTGTGCTGCACCAATGGCAACAGACATGCCCTGGCCTAAAGAGCCTGAAGCAATGCGAATTCCAGGCAACCCTTCGTGGGTAGTCGGGTGACCTTGTAATCTCGAATTTAATTTTCTGAATGTAGCCAGTTCTGCTACATCAAAATAACCGGATCTGGCTAAAACACTGTAAAAAACAGGCGAGATGTGTCCGTTAGAAAGGAAAAATAGGTCTTCTCCTTTACCATCCATTTTAAAATCAGTATCGTGGTTCATGATTTCAAAATACAATGCAGTCATAAAGTCTGCACAGCCTAATGATCCTCCCGGATGACCGGATTGGCAGGCATGTACCATTCTAACAATATCCCTTCTTACTTGTGAAGCGATATCTTCTAATTCATTGATTGTATGTTTCATTAATTGGGGTTGTTGATTAATATGACAAATGTAACTAAAAATATATTGGGCATAACAAGTTATGACAATTTCAGATTAATGGAGTTTTTTTATGGTAAATAATCCAAATTCTCCTGGTTTTTTGAAGTTATTTCTGCGCTGACTGCCTTAAACAATCGTTTGCGCTGTGAAAAAGACAATTGTAGCAATTTTAGTAAGCTTGTAATTCCTTTTAATTTTATATTTTTAGCGTTTTAAGTTCTTAAAATAGTTAAAGAAGTAAGCTTCATCATATTAAAACCAAACCATGAATCCAAACCAACGTCAAAACAAAACGGCATTACTGCCAATGATCATTTGTTGTGCACTGTTCTTTATCTTAGGCTTTGTAACCTGGGCTAACGGCTCTCTTATCCCGTTTGCAAAAAAAGCATTTGATCTTGAAACAGATTTGCAAGCTTACCTGGTTACTTTCGCTTCTTACATTGCTTACTTTTTCCTGGCCATTCCGAGCTCGTGGATGCTTAAAAAAATTGGTTTTCACAATGGCTTAGTATTAAGTTTGGTGATTTTGGGATTAGGCTCTTTATTGTTCATTCCTGCTGCTGAAAAAAGTAGCTATGTACTGTTTTTACTGGCAATCTTTGTGCAGGGTTCGGGTATGGCCTTGTTGCAAACCGCAGTAAATCCATATCTGAGCATTATTGGTCCAATTGACAGTGCAGCACAAAGGATATCGATTGCAGGCTTTTGTAATAAAACTGCGGGCATTATAGCGCCAATTGTACTTGGTTCACTGCTTTTGAAAGGTGCAAATGCTGCAGAAACAAGATTGGCACAAGCCGCCTCTGAGCTGGAGAAACAGACCATCCTGAATGAGTTGTTAGACCAACTTCATGCACCGTATATCGCGCTTGCGGTGGTATTGGCCTTACTTGCGGTACTGCTTAAATTTATGAAACTTCCAGAAGTAAATGTGGAAGAGGAAGATGTTACCGAAAACTTGTCTGCAGGTCCCAAAAAGACAATATTTAGTTATCCGCATTTATTTTTAGGTGCACTTGCTATCTTCTTTTGTGTGGCAGTAGAAGTAATGGCTGGTGATATCATTGGAACTTATGCCAGGGAATTGGGTACTGTTCCCCATGTGTTTAGAGACAATGCAACTGCTTTCACTTTAGGTTTCATGTTGGTGGGATATTTAATTGGGATCATCACCATCCCCAGGTTCATAAGCCAGCAAGCAGCGCTCCGGATTTGTACCTCTGTTGGTATTTTATTTTCTGCACTTTCTGTATTTACAAGCGGAGTAGTTTCTTTTTGGTTTGTCGCATTATTAGGGCTGGCCAATTCGTTAATGTGGCCTGCAATTTTTCCACTAGGTATTAAAGGCTTGGGGAAATTTACGAAAACGGGTTCTGCCATTATGATTATGGGAATTGCCGGAGGTGCCATCTGGCCGTTGGTCTATGGATTTATGAAAGATAAATTGCATATCGATTTTCAACATGCATTTTTATATGCGATGTTGCCAGCTTATTTATACATAGTATATTTCGCTTCTGCAGGACATAAGGTTGGTAAAAAGGCCTAAATGTGAGGTGCAGATTTTAAAGAAAAAGCGCTTGTGGTTTCCTAACCATTAGCGC
>NZ_JADFBX010000022.1 GCF_015223055.1 Pedobacter sp. MC2016-24 | reverse complement strand
TTCTTCTCTTTATCCCTTTCACTGTTTCCCTTCCTCCGAAGCGGGTTGCAAAAGTAAGAAAATTTATCCACCCACCAAACATTTATACACTGTTAATTGTTTAGCGCCGCTAAGTCGCTTAGCTTCAAGCGGAAAAAAACGTATCCATTAAAGGAGTATCGCAAAAGAACCGTCTCAAACCGGGACTAAAAACAAACTAATGGATCTGAGTTTACGATAATTTTAAAATACGGCTTGTGGCAACAGACCCCAAAGTCGTATCATGGTCGTATCATCGTTATAATTACAGGGGCCTTGCCGGGGCATTCGGCTGGCGTTGCTGGGGCCTTGCTGGGGCTAAAAACGAACGAACGCCTTTTAAAGGATTAAGCAATAATTGAAGTCTGAAGTTCAACATCCATTCGAAATATACGGGACACACATCCGGACTTGAATCTAGTAGTTAGGGAAAAACACCTTCCTTATATATAGTATATATATGTGTGACCTCTAACGATCGTAAAAGAAGATCAGATATTGTACATATTCAAAACGCTTAATGTGATGAAATACCATGAATAGATGGCCTAATGGTTCATAAAGCCATCCCAATTGTCATAAAAATGTTTTTTATTTTTTTCTGCAAACTTTTAAGCAATGTTCCCCGTTATAGTTGCAGTTTGTTTGGTTTAGGTTGATCTGTGGTGGATCAACCATCTTAATAGCAGGGATTCATCGAAAGATAATCCCTGTTTCCTTTTAAAGACGTTTCTATACTACAAATGCCATCAAATTTTTCAGATACTTTGACGTGATCTAAACTATTCGGCCTCATTTTTGTTTATATTAAACAAGATCAATACCTGCAACAGGTTTTGTCTGAGACTTAATCACACTAAAAATATTTGCAATGAAAAAAGAAACGAAAATCATCGCCGGAGTACTGGCAGGAGCAGCACTTGGCGCAGCAGTAGCACTAATTTTATCATCAGAAAAAGGCGGAGACACTAAAGACAGACTAACAGATTGGTTTTGTGATTTATTAGATGCCTCTAAAGACAAGTTGGCTGACGTAACGGATCAAGTTAAAGATACCCTATCAAAAGTAAGAGCCTAGACTAAAGCATGAAGATTGCTTTTCATGGAGCAGCCAGAGCTGTTACCGGCAGTAAACACTTGATTACGCTAAATAGCGGAACTCAAATTTTATTAGATTGCGGCCTTTTCCAGGGAATGGGTGAACATACGGACAACCTGAATGAATCATTTGGATTTAATCCTGCCGATGTATCTTATATGATTTTATCGCATGCGCACATAGATCATATTGGTCTATTACCCCGACTGGTAGCCGAAGGCTTTAATGGAAAAATATATTGTACACCTGCAACAATGGACCTTGGGCGGATTTTATTAATGGATTCGGCCAAGATCCAGGTGCAGGACGCAGCGTATGCCAACAAGAAGATCACCCGGGTAGAAGATCAGGAAATGCCTTTGTACGATGAGGAAGATGTGATTAAGACCATGAGTCAGTTTAACATCATTGACTATCAGGAGGAGTTTCAAATTGATGACCAGGTCTCTTTAAAATTTACCGACGCCGGCCATATTGTTGGAAGTGCAGCGGTTCATTTGAGTATTCAGGAAAATGAAAAAACAATTCAGCTAACTTTTAGTGGCGACGTAGGCCGATACGGAGATTTACTTTTGAAGAGCCCACAAACTTTCCCTCAGGCCGACTACATCATCATGGAATCTACCTATGGAGATTCTCTGCATAAAGACATTGGGCCGATAGCGCAAAGTTTAAAGGAGATCATTCTGGAAACCTGTATCCGAAAAAAGGGTAAGCTGATCATTCCGGCATTCAGTGTAGGCAGAACGCAGGAATTACTTTATGCTTTAAATGCACTTGAACTGAAAAACCAGCTACCAGATGTACAGTACTATGTAGATAGCCCCCTTTCTTTACAGGCAACCGAAGTTTTAAAAGATCATCCGGAAGTTTATAACAATGGTGTAAAAGAAGTGATGAAGACCGATCATGATATTTTTAGCTTTAAAGGACTGAAGTTTATAGAAAGTGTAACTGAATCTAAAGCTTTAAATGCCGATAGCAGACCCTGCGTAATTATTTCCTCCTCAGGAATGGCAGAGGGCGGAAGGGTAAGGCACCACATCAGAAATAACATCGGCAATCATAAAAACACGATTTTGATGGTTGGCTATGCTTCACCTGGCTCCCTAGCGGGGCAATTGTTAGCTGGAAAACGTAAAGTCTGGTTATTTGGAGCAGATTACGATGTAATTGCGGAAATCCGTTCTATACAATCTATGAGTGCACACGGAGATTATGAAGATTTGTTAAAATTCCTTTCTTCGCAAAATCCTGCAGCTGTAAAACGATTATTTCTTGTACATGGAGAATATGATGTACAGCAGAAATTTGCGCAACGCCTGGTCAATGCCGGATTTAAAAATGTATCCATTCCAGAATATCATCAGGAATTTGAACTTTAAGCCTGCTGATTTTTTACCTTTGCGCCATGGACGTATTTGGGGAGGCTTTAAAAGACCAGTTTACAAAACCACCTGCAGAAACACTGTGGGTACATAATTCATATGACGAACCGGAAGAAATGCCGGTTGATATTTATTTTAGGGATGAGGATGAAATGCCTGAACTGGAACTGAAAGCCCTTGAATTGTGTAAGGGCAAAGTGCTGGATGTTGGTGCGGGTGTAGGTAGTCACGCCCTGATCTTACAAAACAGGGGTTTTGATGTAACCGGGATGGACATTTCAGCTCCTGCAGTCACGATTATGAAGCAGCGTGGCTTAAAACAGGCTATGGAGGGTAACATTCTTAAATACCAGGTTCCTGCTGGAGAAAAAAAATACGACACCTTATTGTTCATGATGAACGGGATTGGACTTACTGGCTCCATTCCTGGCTTAAAAGCTTTTTTAAAGCAAGTGAAAACACTGATTGAACCAGGGGGGCAATTGGTTTTTGACAGTTCTGACCTTTCTTACCTATATCACGAAGTGCCTTTTCCTTTAAACGGCTATTATGGAGAAGTGAGCTTCAGGTACGAATATAAAAGTATAAAAGGAAATTGGTTTAAGTGGATTTATGTGGATCAGCAGACTTTAAAAGACCTGGCTAAACAAGCCGGATGGTATACAGAGGTCATTTTCGAAGACGAAAATGACCAGTATTTAGCCAGGTTAACGATAAACGATTAAGCTTTTTCTTCCCAGATCACGGCAATATTGACAATCGTCTCTACCGCTTTTTCCATGTCCTGCACGGAAGCCCATTCTTGTTTTCCATGAAATGCGTGCTCTCCGGCAAAGATATTTGGGCAAGGTAAGCCCATAAAAGACAGACGGGACCCATCGGTTCCCCCTCTGATGCTTTGTTGTTTTGGCGTAATGCCAGCTCTTTTAATGGCTTCAACACCGTAATCGATAATCTGAGGATATTGATCCAATATCTCTTTCATATTCCGGTACTGCGCTTTGATCTTCAATTCGTAAGTTGAATTTGGAAAGTCTTCGATGATATTTTGAACCGTAGCATCCAGCAATTCGCCATTGGCTTTGAGTTCTTCATCGTTAAAAGCACGTAGAATGAAACGGGCTTCTGCCTGCTCTACATTACCGGAAATGGTTACCGGATGTATAAATCCTTCTTTTAATTCTGTTGATTCCGGCGAAAGGCAGTCTGCAGGTAAAGCGCTGATGACATCGGAAAGTATTTTAATCGCACTTTCCATTTTACCTTTGGCAAAGCCGGGATGGGTACTTACACCATTGATGGTTAATACTGCTCCGTCAGCAGAAAAAGTTTCGTCTTCAATAGAGCCTAAGGTTTCTCCATCGATGGTATAGGCAAAATCTGCCGCTAGTTTTTCCAGATTTACTTTGTCTACACCGCGTCCGATTTCTTCGTCAGGCGTAAATAGAATTTTGATTGTTCCGTGCTTTATTTCAGGATTCTGTACCAGGAAAGCTGCTGCTTCCATGATTTCGGCCAATCCGGCTTTATTATCGGCACCAAGTAAGGTTGTTCCACTTGCGGTGATGATGTCGTTACCGATCTGATCTTTCAAATCAGGATGTTCCCTCATCTTTAAAACGATGGTCTGGTCATCCGGTAAAACCAGATCCTGACCTTGATAATTCTCATGAATAATTGGTTTAACCTGGTAACCGCTACAATCCGGAGAAGTATCCATATGCGAGCAGAAACAAATTACAGGAACTTTTTTATCAGAATTAGATGGAATGGTTGCGTATACATATCCATATTCATCTAAATGTGCGTCGGTAATGCCAATGGCCAATAATTCCTCAACCAATACCCTGCCCAGGTCTTTTTGCTTTTCAGTAGAAGGTACCGTTGGAGATTTTGGATCCGATTGTGTGTCTATCTGAACGTATTTTGTAAACCTGTTTTGAAGGGATTTGTTTTTATTTATATAATTTAGCATAATAAGTTATAAAAAACCCAAAGTTATATAAAGATTATAGCTTTGCATAAACATTAAAGAAGATACCTTGAAAACGATTCTAACTACGTTGCTGGCGCTTGTTCTTTTTATTCATACCCGGGCACAATCCAATTTTTATAAAATGGGTATTGGTGCGGGTGCGGGCTTTACCAGATCCTATACTGATTTGGCCAAGCATGGCTATGGTGTGGCGGGTTATGGAGTATTTGATTACTATTTTACACCTTTTTTAAGTTTAGGTGTGGAAGGACAAATGGGCGAGATCAATAGCGGCGATGCCCAAACAGACCCTGCTGGCCGACAGGCAATCAACAGGTATAAATCCGTTAGCATCAATGGGAAGATATCCCTGGGGGCTTTGATCAATTACAACAGAAGTGGCTTTACCAATGTGATTAAAGGATTGTACCTTGGCGCGGGCGCAGGTATTGTACAAAACGACATGAAAGCCATCGTGCGTTCCAAGCTTATTGTTGATCAAAATGGTCAGCAGGTTACAGACGAGAATGGTAAGCCAATGATCTACACATTTCCGGGTAAGAGCAAATCAAAAGATCCAATGATTCCATTGAATTTGGGAATTAATTTCTATTTCCATGATGGTTCTGGTTATTATCGTTATGCTTTAAACTTCAATTGCCAGACTACGATCACACTTGGAGAGGGACTGGACGGTTATGACGACTCTCCGATTAAATTTAAAAATGGAAGTCCGGATATGTATGCCTATTATACCGTAGGTTTAAGGTATCATTTTGGCACAATGGGGCTTTCCAGAAAAAACTTATATTAATCAAATACTTCTAAATGGAATATCTTACTACAACTCCGGTTGCCTCGATTATTTTTGTTTTTACGCTCATCACCAGTATTTATGCTTTTAACGACCCTACTTTGTACGGAAAGTTTATGTTACACCCCTATAGTGTTTCGCGAAGGCAAAAACTGTATACCTTAATTACCAGCGGATTGATCCATGCAGATTGGATGCATTTGATCTTTAACATGATGACCTTTTATTTTTTTGCTTTTCAATTGGAAGCAATGATCGGCTCATGGAGGTTTGGAATGGTCTACTTCCTTGGCCTGATTTTAAGTGACATCCCTTCGGTGATTAAGCACAAGAACGACATGTGGTATAATAGTCTTGGCGCTTCCGGCGCAATCAGTGCTGTACTTTTCAGTTTTATATTGTTCCAGCCTTTTTCCAGCATGATTATCTTTCCAATCCCTGTTCCAATCTGGGCCGTTGTTTTTGGACCTTTATATTTGATTTACTGCGCCTATGCCTCGAAGCAGGCCAGGGACAACGTCAACCATGATGCGCATCTTTTTGGAGCACTAACGGGCTTAATCGTAACGGTAATTATTGTTCCAAACGCTATTCCGCATTTTTTGATGCAGATTATGGCCAAAATTGGCTAGTGCGTATCTGGCAAAGAAGCGGGTTCGAAGTAACTGATGGGTTTGGTGGGATCTTTAATGATCTCGAATAAGGTATGCCCCCATGGTTTCCAAAAATCCTGTAATACCTGCGCATAGGTTTTATGCTGCCAGTGATCAAACAAAGCTTTGTTTAGCGTTCCTTTAAGCGGCATTGCATCTATATATATAGAACCTTCTACCGGCATGATGGCATATTCCGGTAAACGGTTAAACAAATAGGCCGAGTAGAAAAATCTGGCACAAAGCTCTTCAAACTGTGGTGCAGAAAGGGCATTGGTACCAATTTGCCCTAATAATTCATCATGATACCTTTTGTTGGTTCCGTTATCCTGCAGGCAGGCGATGATACCAAAGTCTTTCAGTTTTAAAGAAAAGGTGAGGGTATTGATCTCATCGCGAAAACTAAACGCTGTTTCCGTATCCTGTAATGGGACTACAACAATAGACCATGGTGTAAAATCCTCAAAAACCACGTCCCTGTAAATGCCCTGGATCATGGTGTTTAAATTCCCAAACTTGTGCATCAGACCTTGCGACATATTCAGCCCATCGTCACTGATCTGCTGTAAACGAACAGCGGCATTCATCTCGATATAAATGAGGCTGTACATGAATTTACCAATCCAATTGAACAGGTCTGCAGGATCCAGTGCGGAAACGCCGGCATAACCTTCAGCAAATGCTTTTGCAATTTTATCCTCCAGCGGTAGTACAAAGTTTTCCAGCACTTCGGTACTACAAGGCACCTTTAGGGTATTGTAAGAACGAACACTTTCATCGAGCAATTTAATCTGCTCTTCGCCACTAAAATTCGCTACCTGCAGTAACCAATCGGGTAATATATTGATTTCTGTAAGGGGAGCATTAAAGGCATCACCACTTAAAAAGCAGTTTTTATACTTAAAATCGAAATTTTTAAAGGGCTGGTATATTGAAGTATTCATACTAGGCGCAATATTAGGCATATTATTTTTACATTCGTTGCAGCCTTCAAGGTTTTGATCAGTTATGAAGGTATCATGACCGTAATGTACATTTTTTAATCTCTAACTATATACCATGCAAGTTGCTTATAATTCTTATCAGCTGGAACTCAAACATCCTTTTGCCATCGCGAAATTTTCAAGGACCAGCACTCCGATTTTATTGATCAGGCTAAGTTATGAGGGACTTCAGGGTTACGGTGAAGCATCCATGGTTCCTTACATGGGCGAAAGTGAAGAGAGTGCGTTGCGTTTTCTAAAAAAAATAGACTGGTCAAGATTTAAGCATCCTTTCGTTTTTGACGAAATTGTCAGTTATCTCGATGAGATTGAACCTGGGAATCCGGCAATTAAAGCGGCAATTGATATTGCCTTGAACGATTTAAACGGCAAGATCCTGAATAAGCCTTGCTATGAAATATACGATGCAGATCCTTCTAAAATGCCCCTCACGTCTTATACAATAGGTATAGATACTCCAGAAATTATTAAAGAGAAGGTGAAAGATGCGGCAGATTTTAAAGTACTTAAGATTAAATTGGGCCGGGATAATGACAAGGAGCTAATCAACACGATTAGAAGCGTAAGTAATGTTCCGCTATATGTGGATGCAAACCAGGGCTGGACGGATAGAAAAGAGGCCATTGATATGATTTACTGGCTGCACGATCAAGGTGTGGTATTGATTGAGCAACCGATGGATCGGGCAAACCTGGAAGGGAATGCATGGCTAACAGGTCGTAGTCCCATTCCCATTCTTGCAGACGAAGCGGTACAAAGACTTTCAGATCTGGATGGGTTAAAAGGAGCCTACCATGGGATCAATATCAAATTGATGAAGAGTGCGGGTATATATGAAGCGCACAAAATGATTTTAAAAGCCCGGTCTTTCGGTATGAAGGTACTGATTGGCTGTATGAGTGAGACCTCTTGTGCCACTTTGGCTGGTACCGCATTAGCACCTTTGTGCAATTGGGCAGATCTGGACGGCCCATGGCTTACAAAAAATAATCCCTTCAAGAGCCCTGAGCTTCATGAAGGGAAATATATATTAAGCGATTTACCAGGTTTAGGCCTTGAAGGAGCCGATATGGTGCCGTTTATTTCTTTTTAAGTGAACTACGCATTTCTTTGACCAACTGTATTTTCAGGTAAAGAAAGAAAGCCCCGGTTAACACAAATAAGGCTATTACCGGATATTTGGTGTTGTTGAAACCCCATACAATACCGAAAAAAGACATGATAACACCCAGGTTATAAAAAACGTTTAATGCGATTTTTTTGACCATGATTCTTTATTAATATACTGTCATACCTGGATCAAAAGCTTCTTGCCATGCCAGAATACCACCTTTTAAATTGTATAGATTGGTATGCCCCAACATTTGCTCTAATTGCATCACTGCGGCAGCACTTCTTTTACCGCTTCTGCAATGAATAATTACAGGTTTATCCTGCGCAATTTGATCTGCTTCAATCAGAATTCCTCCCAAAGGGATGTTCAGGCCATTCAAGTTAGAAGTTTCATATTCAAATGTCTCTCTCACATCAATCAATTGAAAATCTTCGTTATTGTCGATTTTTTCTTTCAGTTCCTGAACTGTTATTTCCTTTATCATATGATTCAATTTTTTCAAACTTAGATAAAAGTGTGTTAGTATTCAAAAACAGTGAGAGAAATATTACAAAAAGGTGTGCATCGAGAAAATTACATGAATCGTGATTAATTTCTGTAACAACTAAGTAGGCAGTGCGTTTAATAGTTACCCAGTATTTAAATCGGGTTCTATTATCATGAAATCGATATCGAAATTCTTTTGGTTTTGCGCCGGAGCGCACATTCCTACGCTTGAGAAATATCCGACAGAACATAACAAATATATAGGTATCGGTGCTACCATATTTTTCACTGGCTTATTTGCAGCCTTATCTGGTGGTTACGCCATGTATTTCGTATTTAAAGGTGATGCCGGCGCAGGATTTTTTGCGTTGTTTTTCGGTTTGCTTTGGGGCCTTGCTATTTTTAATATGGACAGATACATCGTATCCAGCATTAATAAAAGCGCCAGTACCACCAAACAGATCTGGCAGGCCACACCCCGAATATTACTTGCGATTATGATTGGCATGGTCATTTCCCGCCCGCTGGAACTTAAAATTTTTGATAAGGAGATTAAAGAGCGGCTAAATGTGAGCTACCTGAATAATCAAAGGGCTAAAATTGATACGCTAAACGCTGCTTTCGGGAACAAGTATGCCATTGAAATGAACAAGTTAAATCTGGCGCGTGCAGAAAGGGATTCATTAGCCAATGGGATTAAAGCAGACCGGCAGAAATTAAACTTCGAAATCTTTGGGAATAAAACAACTGAAACATCGGGTGTGATGGGTTATGGGCCATATGCCAAAAGGAAAGAAGCGGAGTTAAAACAACGGGAGCAACAGCTGGATACGCTAACGTCGGACGTTAGGGCCTTAGAAAAATTTGTGGATGGGCGTAAACAATTTGATGGCCTGATGAGCGAGAAATTATTTACAGGCAAACAATTGGACAGCCTAACCAATATCGCAGGTTTTGCAGATCGAAATTGGGCCCTTGGGCAATTGAGCTTTAATAAAGATGGTAGCCGTGACCTAAATACGTCTCTTGCTGTAACTTTTATTGGTTTATTATTTATATTTTTTGAATGTTTGCCTGTATTTGTAAAACTAATGAGCAGTCGCGGTCCTTATGACAAAGTAATAGACAACATTGAACAGGTTCAAGTACACCAGTCTGACCAGGACCGCGCTTTCGAAATGGAAGTAACCGATGGGATACAGGAAACCCGGGTGTCTACAGAAACGGAGAAACGCAAGGAGATTATTAAAGGCCAGGCATATCATGCGCTTAAAAATCACGATTGGGAATCGTAAAATATAAAAACTGACAAAATAAATTATCATGAAGAAAACCCTTTACACGCTACTCATCCTTTTCTGCACACAACAGGTCTGGGCACAGGACATTGATAAAATCATTACAAAGGATTATGTAGACCGCTTAATTAAAACCTTAAGCAGTGATGACATGCAAGGCCGTGGAACATTTACACCTGGAATAGATAAAGCAGCCAGTTTAATAGAAAGCGAATTTAAGAAAATAGGCCTGGAACCTTTGGATGGCGAAAAAACATACAGGCAGACCTTTTTCAAGGACTCGACAGACAAGAGGCCATTGTTTAATGTCGCAGGAATGATCAGGGGCAAATCAAAAGCGGCCGAAATTGTTGTTTTCTCGGGTCACTATGACCATTTGGGGATTATTAAGGGGAATGATACAGATAGCATTGCCAATGGTGCGGACGATGATGCCTCGGGTACTACTGCCATGATTGCACTGGCTAAATACTATAAAAAATTAAATAATAATGAGCGTACTTTAATTTTCGTTGCCTTTACTGCCGAAGAAATCGGTGGTTTTGGTGCCAAGTATTTCTCAAAGAAATTAAATCCGGATGATGTAGTCGCCATGTTTAACATTGAAATGATTGGTAAAGAAAGTAAGTTTGGTAAAAATGCAGCCTTTATTACCGGCTATGACAAATCTGACTTTGGTAAAATCCTGCAAAAGAATTTAGCTGGCTCTCCATTTACTTTTCACCCGGATCCTTACCCGCGTCAAAACCTCTTTTACAGAAGTGACAATGCAACTTTAGCAGCCCTGGGCGTACCGGCGCACACCATCAGTACCGATCAGATTGATAAAGATGAATTGTACCATACGGTAAAAGATGAGTACGAGACACTTGATACAGATAATATCCTGTCGACGATTAAGAGCATTGCTAAAAGTGCCATAACGATTGTTAAAGGTACTGACACGCCCACCCGCATTCCAAGATTAATTGAATAACAGATTTACAACTGTTTTTCCATCACATAATCATTCATCAGGAAACCGTTACCAATGTCAAGGTCAACGGTTTCCTTGATCATAAAACCCGCCTTTTTGTAAAATTCAGCAGCTTTGTTGTCTCTGTTGACGTTAAGTTGCAAGGCCTTACCGCCTGCATCCTTAACCTGGTTTACAACTTCATTGATCAATAGCTTACCTAAACCTTTGCCATGTGCTTCGGGCAGCACATATAATTTATGTAGTTTATAGATGCGGTTGTCGGAATCAATGATTGAAAATCCTGCAAAGCCCAGATCGCGGCTTCCTTCCTCAGCAATTAAAAAGACATGTCCTTTTTGAAATTGGGAAAGTAATTCTCCTTTGTTGTACATTTTGTCCAGCATGTAATCAATTTGTGCTGTACTGATGATTTCTGCGTATGCCGTTGGCCAGGTCCTACTTGCCAGGTCCTGGATAATTTCAATATCTGTTTCTTTTGCTTTTCTTAAAATAATCATAATACTTCACTGATAAATAAATAAGCTGTAGTAAAATTAAACGTCACAAACCCATCGTTAATTACCATAAAGTCTCCATTTTCTTCCTGTTTTAAATTACTGGTTTCAAAATAAGAGATAATTTCGATTTTAAAAATGCTTCCTTTTGGTTTCCAGACGCTAAATCCGGATTTGATGGCATACTTTTTTTCTGTCTCCGTGAACAGCACAATATCTATATCACCTAGATAGGCCGTCAGATCCATCAGCTTTGCATCAGCAGTAATGATATTTACGGCGGGGTATTTTTCCGTCACCAAATAATTCAGCACAGCATGGAGGTTGTCATCTACACCTTTTACAATCCTGGTGTTTTCCTGAAAAACGGCATCTGCGGAGGAGTTTATTACCACGTCTACTTTAAGTCCCAGGCTGATTACTTTTTCATAATTACCCTCATTGACAATTAAAGTAGGGCTCCATTCTAACAATTGCCCCAGGTATTCTTCATTGAAGTTTCCGAGATTTTGGATATAAAGTGCTGGTTCTTGTTTTTCGCGCACGATGTGATGTGATGACATAGCAATGTTTTGCCGCAAAATAAACAAAATCATGCAAATTAAGGGAATGGGTTTTCCGATGTTTACAGACAAATATAATCGATCGCTTATACCTAAATACCAAATCAACTTCAAAGAAGCAGTTGTCCTACCTATAAAATATCATGTTATCAGTCCGCATTTTAGCCTTAAACCAGTATTCATTTGATTGTTTGAAATTTATAAGTATTGATTTGAATGGTTTAATTGCAATTGAAAACTTAGGTTATACCTTTGTTTGACAAAAAACAAAACGATTTTAACGATGATACAAGCAAAAGGATATGCTGCACAGACTCCAGAGACCGACCTTGAGTCCTGGGAATTTGAGCGCCGCGAGGTTGGTGCCCATGATGTGCGAATCGAGATATTATACTGTGGTGTATGCCACTCTGATTTACACCAAATTAAGAACGACTGGTTTCCAGGCTTGTTCCCTATGGTTCCCGGCCACGAAATTGTGGGCCGGATTGTAAAAGTAGGCGATCATGTCAAAAAGTTTAGTTTAGGTGAACTTGCGGGTGTTGGTTGTATGGTTGATTCTTGCCAGGTTTGTGAGAATTGCAAAGAAGGTTTAGAACAATATTGCCTGGAAGGGAATACACAAACGTATAACAATGCGGATAGATCTGGTGTACCCACTTATGGCGGTTACTCAAATACCATTGTGGTGCGTGAGGAGTTTGTACTTCACATTTCAGAGAAATTATCTCTGGCAGCTACCGCACCATTATTATGTGCAGGCATAACCACTTACTCGCCATTACGTCATTGGAAAGTTGGCAAAGGGCATAAACTTGCAGTATTGGGTTTAGGTGGTTTAGGCCATATGGGCGTTAAATTTGGGGTGGCTTTTGGCGCAGAAGTCACAGTATTGAGCACTTCGCCTGCTAAAGCAGAAGCGGCACGTGAATTAGGCGCACATCACTTTGTGGTGACTTCTGACGCAGCACAACTGGAAGCTGTAAAAGGATCATTTGATTTTATTCTGGATACCGTATCGGCAGTTCATGATATGGATTTGTATATCTCTTTACTGAAAACAAATGGTACACACATTTGTGTTGGTGTTCCTTCAGAGGCTTATGCTATACAGCCGTTCTCCTTATTGGGCGGACGTAAAAGTGTAGCGGGCTCAGGCATTGGAGGCATTGCTGAAACTCAGGAGATGCTGGACTTCTGTGCGGAAAATGACATTGTTTCTGACGTTGAGGTCATCGATATTAAAGACATTACCGCAGCCTATGAACGCATGTTAAAGGGCGATGTACGTTATCGCTTTGTAATTGATATGGCCACACTTTAATTTTTTTTCTTTGGAAACAAGAAGCCCGGACTATTATGCCCGGGCTTTGTTGCTTTCTAAAACCTTTGTTTTGTTTTCGGGTTGTAGTTAAACACCAGCTGTCAAAATACAGCGCGATTAAAACAAGGACAATGAAACATTATGACGCGATAATTATTGGAGCGGGACAGGCCGGAACTCCCCTGGCAAAAAAACTGGCAGAGGCAGGAAAGAAAACAGCAATCATCGAAAAAAGAATGGTCGGTGGGACTTGTATTAATGACGGATGTACACCTACAAAGGCTATGCTGGCTTCCGCACATGCCATGCATCAAGCCAGAAAAGCTGCTGATCTTGGCGTCAATATTGAGGATATTACCCTGGATTTTAAAAAGGTAAAGAAACGTAAAGATGAAATTGTGGATCGCTTTAGATCTTCAGCTCAGAAAGGAATAGCATCCATCGCAAAGCTAGACCTCATTTTCGGGGAAGCGAAATTTTCTGGTAAAAAAAAGCTTGAAGTTTTGCTGTTTGATGGCGTAAGCGAACGCTTTACTGCCGATTGGATTTTTATTGATACTGGAGCTAAAACAGCTATTCCGGATATTCCAGGGTTACAGGATATCAATTACCTCAACTCGACCAGCATCCTGGATTTAGAAGAAGTTCCTGAACACCTCGTTATCATTGGTGGCAATTACATTGGTTTGGAATTCGGTCAGATGTTTGCTCGTTTCGGCAGTAAAGTAAGTATTTTAGAAAAGTCAGCCAGAATCATGAGTCGTGAGGACAAAGATGTGTCTATAGCCCTGGACGAGATTTTAACCAATGAAGGCATTAAAATCCTAAAAAGCATCACCATTGACCAGGTAAGCGCTCAAAAAGATGGTAAAATTACGTTGAGCCTGACGTCAAAGGGGAAAGTAAAAAAAATTAAAGCCAGTCATGTACTCGTTGCGGCGGGCCGTATACCGCAAACCGAATTTCTTAACCTGGAGCAAGCGGGTATAAAAACAGACCAGCATGGGTATATTTTGGTTGACGACCAACTTGAAACCAATATTCCCGGCATTTATGCGCTGGGCGACGTAAAAGGTGGCCCTGCTTTTACACACATCGCTTACAATGACTACACGATAGTGTATAGAAATTTGATCCACAAAGCCAATTTGCGCATTACAGACAGAATGGTTCCGTACTGTATGTTTACCGATCCGCAATTGGGACGCGTTGGTTTATCGGAAGACGAGGCAAAAGCCAGGGGAATAAATTATCAGGTTGCTAAAATCCCGATGACTCAGGTAGCACGTGGAATTGAAACCGGACAAACGGCCGGATTTATGAAAGCGATAGTGGATCCGGATAGCAAAAAGATATTAGGTGCCTGCATTTTGGCTTCTGAAGGCGGAGAAATCATGTCGGTTCTTGAAATGGCAATGGCTGGCGGAATCACATTCGACCAGGTTCGTTACTTTGTATTTGCACATCCATTGTATTCAGAATCACTAAATAATCTTTTTATGTTAATTGATGCCTGATGAAACAATCAAAAGCATCAGGTGTTAATTAGTCTACAAAACTTAATGATTAATTAGACTTACCTGATGACGCTGGCTGAACAATATCAACAGATCAGAAAACATTCTGAGCACATTTGTGAACCGCTCGAAACCGAAGATTATGTGGTGCAGCCCATAATTGATGTTAGCCCTCCAAAGTGGCATTTGGGACATACAACCTGGTTTTTTGAGACTTTCATACTACAACCGTTTTTTTCGGGATACAGCGTTTATAACCCCAATTACAATTATGTATTTAATAGTTATTATGAAACCGTTGGAAACCGGGTAATCCGCACAGACCGGGGCAATCTCAGTCGCCCAAGTGTTAGCGAAGTATACCAGTACCGCGCATACGTGGATCAAGCGATGCTGCACTTTTTGACCAGCCCAATTTCTGAAGAGGTTAGTGCATTATTTATACTTGGCCTGAATCACGAACAACAGCACCAGGAACTACTGCTGACAGATATTAAATACATATTGGGAAATAATCCCCTTTTTCCGGCTTACGGTAAATTTTTAACCCGGTTTTCAGGAGCTGAATCAAAGGGCAACAACATGCTATCCTTTGATTCAGGAATTTATGAAATCGGCTATGCCGGTGATGGATTCTGCTTTGACAATGAGCTCAGCAGACATCAGGTATACTTACAGCCCTTTTCAATAAGTTCTAACCTGGTTAGCAATGCAGAATATCTTCTTTTCATCAATGATGGGGGCTATACTAATTTTAACTATTGGCATGCCGAAGGTTGGGACTGGGTAAATGACAATCAGATCAAGGCCCCAATGTATTGGCACAACGTAGATGGTAACTGGTTAAACTATACCTATGAAGGCTTGAATCCGCTAAACTTAAACGAACCTTTAGCACATGTAAGTTTTTATGAGGCTTATGCTTACGCTTGTTGGAAGGGCATGAGATTGCCAACAGAATTTGAGTGGGAGGTTGCGGCCAGGACTTTAGAGTGGGGAACACGCTGGGAATGGACTGAAAGTGCTTACCTTCCTTATCCTGGGTTCAACAAGGCTCCCGGAGCAATTGGCGAATACAACGGCAAGTTTATGGTAAATCAGAAAGTGCTACGTGGAGCTTCAGTAGTCACATCGCCCAATCACAGCCGCATCTCCTACCGTAACTTTTTTCACCCACATTTAAGATGGCAGTTTACCGGAATACGGCTTGCCAGGTAACATTAAATTTATGAATACAACAATTGAAAGATCAAGCTCCTTGAAGGAGCAATTTCTTAGCGACATTTTGGAAGGACTACAGGCTGAACCTAAGTTTATGCAGGCTAAATATTTTTATGATGAGCAGGGAGATTATATCTTTCAGCAGATTATGGAAATGGAAAGCTATTATCTGACCAACGCCGAGATGGAAATTCTCGCCACTCAATCTGGTTCCATTGCAGATCAAATTGCCTTAGCGAACACGGAGTTTGATTTGATTGAACTGGGTGCCGGAGATGCGACAAAGTCCATTCATCTGTTAAAAGAGCTGACCAACAGGAAACTTGATTTCACCTATTTCCCTATTGACATTTCGGCTCATGTTATCGCAGACCTGGAACAGCGTTTACCAACGCAAATCCCCAACTTAAAAATAACCGGCCTTCATGGTGATTATTTCGAAATGCTAAAAAGAACAGCTACTGAATCAGGTCGCAGAAAAGTATTGTTGTTCATGGGGGCAAATATTGGGAATATGAGTATTGAGGAGGCTGAAGCCTTTTGTGCCGAACTCAAAAGCACGCTTTCTGCGGGTGACATGTTGATTATAGGCTTTGATTTAAAGAAAAATCCCAAGCAAATCCTCGCCGCTTATGATGATCCTGCAGGCATCACGAGCGACTTCAATATAAACCTGCTTGCACGCATCAACAAAGAGCTAAATGGCGATTTCAATCTGAAGAATTTTGAGCATTATGCCAGTTATGATCCACAATCTGGAGCTTGTAAGAGCTATTTGATTAGTTTAACAGATCAGGAGGTTCACGTCGGGCCATATGCAACCGTACATTTTTCTAAAAACGAGTATATTTTTATGGAGATTTCACAAAAATATGCGCTTAAAGAGATAGAAAAACTAGCAGAAAAGACAGGTTTTAAAATTCAAAAGCACTTTTTTGACGGAAACAAGTACTTCGTAGACACGATGTGGATTGTTGAACAACAGACAACATAGCTTAAACAAACAACTTTAACTCACTAGATAAGAATATATTAACAATTTATTCTTACTTTAGCCCATATGAAAACACGCTTCTCACTAATGGCTTTAGCCATTATTTTCGTTGTTTCCTGTAAGAAAATCAGTAGCGAAAACATTTCCCAGATTCCTGAAAGAATTTCTTACAAAGACAGCATATCCTTCAGCATCAATGATCAAAAGTATGTATTTGATTATACCTCCAGCAATGCCATTAGCAACCGGGCAATCAATATCAAACCCTCAACAACGATAATTAATGATGGTAAACTGGCTTATCAGACCGCCAATTATTATTGGTACGGCGAAAAGGACTCGACTTTGTATTCGGTATCTTATGCTCTTGAATCCAAGCGTATAGGGGATAATTTCAAAATTTCATTTACAAAGAAATATAAAGACAGTGAACTACAGCGTGGATTACAACTGTACGCCCCCAAAAACCACCTGGAGATCTTCAAAGTTGGCAATCAATCTTTTGCTGTCGACTTAGACAAGGAAAACACAACAGAGGGTGTTTTTATTGATTTTACAGGCACTGGTATCTTAGAAAGTTTAAGTACCGGTATTCCCGGATTTTCCATTTTAAAACGATCAGGCCTAACTAAGGACATACAGAAGAATTCCAATTTTGAACTTACCAAAGTTGAAAAGATCAAAGATAATATTTACACAATTGAAGCAAAATTCGAGCTAAACCTGTTCAACAGTCATGAGCAACTTTATCGTGTTAAAAATGGTTTTTTAAGGATCACAACCAGCATGACAATGCCAAGTGATATGGGGAGTATTTAATTTAACCCTTCCGGCTGATCTTTAGCTGCTTTACCCCATTGCGAAGGCTGTTCATCCATGAAGAACTCTAATGTTCCACCCTTAATGATATCAGCATACCTGATAAAGGTTTTTGAATGCAATTTACCATTCAGCATCAAGTACTTGATAAATGAAGCCTTTTCGCTTTTCTGATGTTTAACGATTTCAAACACCCGATGATCTGCTAACTCTATCTTAGTGTTATCAAATAGCGGAACAGATAATAAATAGGCATCAGAGACAGGATTTAAGGGATAAAAGCCCATTGCGGCAAAAACATACCAGGCCGACATCTGCCCTGCGTCGTCATTGCCGCTTAAGCCTCCGGGCCCGTCACTATACTCTTCACTTAAAATCTGATGAACATGGTTTGATGTTTTCCAGGGTGAGGATGTATAGTTGTACATAAAGGGAATCTGGTGTCCGGGTTCATTACCATGCCAGTATTCTTTTTTAGCAAACAGCGTATCCAGGGCTTTTTCAAGCTGCAGGCGTCCGCCCATCAAATTCGCAAGTCCGGGTACATCCTGTGGTACGTAAAAAGTGTATTGCCTAGGCGTGCCTTCTGTAATATAAGGCTCCCTGGAATCTGCTTTAAAGGGCTGATACCAGGTGCCATCTTCATTTTTACCCCGCATCATCTTTACACCAGGATCAAAAACATTGATATAATTCTTCGCGCGCTTCATCAGCTCATTATAGTCGACTGTATTGCCTAATCCCTTAGCAACTTCAGCTAAAGCATAGTCATCATAGGCATACTCTAAAGTGCGGCTAACCTGTTCTTTTTTATGGAATGCATCTTGCACACCATCCTGCATCGGGATATACCCGTATTTTAAGTAAGAACTCAGGGCTCTTCGTCCCATACCATTTTTATAATCGGCCTCACCGGCGACATTAAAAGCATTTTGCCGCATCAGCCGATAAGCTTCAGCTACATCATAATCTCTTATGCCTTTGTTATACGCTGAAGCTATAAAGGCCGTTCCATGATCGCCAATCATGGCTGAGGTATAGCTGTTCCAGCATGGGAAAATAGGAAGCCAGCCCCCTTGTGTACCTTTTAATACCATTGACTGCACCCAATCGTTTACCAGTCGGGGTTGCAAAATCTGCATCAAGGGTAAATGCGCCCTGTAAATGTCCCACATAGAGAAATCATCATAATAGTTTCCCCTGTCAAGTTTATTTAGCTGATAGTTGGCGGCAAAGCGTGGATAGGTACCGTCAATATCATTGTATAACCTTGGGTGCTGCATGACATGGTAAAGTGCAGTATAAAATATTCTTTTGTCCTTTTCACTTGAGGTCTGTACATTGGTCTGACCCAATGCTTGCTCCCATACCTGTTTATTTTTTTCGGCAAGACTATCGAAATCCCAATCCTCAATTTCCGCTTCCAGGTTTTTCCTTGCTCCATCGATGCTTGAAAATGATGTACCTATCTTAATACGTAACTGTTCGCCTTTTTGAAGTTTAAAACCAAGATAGGCTCCGATATCTTTCTGATTGACGATGCTATCTGTCGAAAAGATATTTCCCCCGCTAAAAGTGCCTGTATATGCGGACATCTTTTCTATCTTCATGACAAAGTAGCCACTAAAGCCGGCTGGCTTACCTGATCCCTGGTAAATCCGATGTACCGTATTGTAACCATATACCTCAGCCCGGTTCTTGTCAACTTTAATAAAGCCCTGCTGTTCATCGCTGTTGGAAGTAATGAGCAAATAGACGCTATCTGCTTTTTTAGCTGTAAAACGCAACATGGCTCCGCGTAAAGTAGCTGTAACCTCAGTCTGCAGGTTGTATTCGGGAAGCTTAAGGCTATAGTAAGCAGGCGTACTGACCTCATCCTGATGAGAAAAACGGGTAGCATAGGCTGAAGCTTTAGTTTGCAATTTACCAGTAATCGGCATGAAAGTAAAACTTCCGTAATCCTGAGTACAAGAACCGCTGATCCAATGGGTTGCCCTGAACCCACTGAGCAAACTATCACCGTAAAAATAAGGAGGCAGGCATTTCACTTCGGTAGTTCTGGTTTGTGGTGTCCACTGTGTCATACCGAAAGGCAAGCCGACTGCGGGAATGGTATTTGCAAATTTCTCAGACCCGTCTTCACCATGTTTGAGGGCCGAAATGGTAGTACTTGCTGCCGTTCCCGACAAAGGTTGTACATACTTGATCAGCTCACTTTTCTGACTATGACTAACTAAAGGCAAGCCTATAAACAGGAAAAAAAATATGCGAACTATAACTGTTTTCATTTATCTAAAATCTGATTTTAAAGATTTAAAATGATAATATCCATTGTATTTATTTACTTAATCGATTGCGTAAACCAATCAAATTGATCATAACGATGAGGTAGAACCCCTGATCAAAAGTTCGGATTGCTGCCATAGTAACCCCTTCATAGAGGTCGTTTGATCAGGCTTAACAGTTTATTCAGGAATATGTAGGCTATTTCTCCCGGTGTATTTTTTAGTCAGCCTGAGCAGGCCGAAAAAAGACGTGGGTGAACATATCATTGAAGTTTATACTTCTATGTTTAAAATCAGTACAGGATTTTCAATAGGATCAATATTGATTTCCGGTACACTAGTGGCCTACTGTTTTTTGGTAATTTAGTAAGTTGTGTTTTTAGGAGTTTGTAATAATATACCGTCCTCTTTATCTGAAATAACTAAATAGTTTTTGCCGTTCTTGTATTCTATAGAAGCTACATAATCCGGGTATTGATAATTTAAATGCTTATGCATGATTACAAATATGTCGTCAACTAATTCTGGTGGTGTATTCAATTCATAACAGTATTTCGTTGTAAGCTTTTCAGGATCTTTAACAGCTATTAAAATATCACAATCTAATGCTCTTAATGCTATAGAGAACATTTCAGGTAATGTTTTATTATATACGACTAACCTACGCCATTGTGCAAACCTTGAAGGTGTTATCTTAGAGTAAGAGGCAAACCCAGTTTTAAATCCACTAAATCCCCATTTGCAATTGCTCACCAACTGAATATTACAATCTTTCTTTTGCGCTAGTACATTAAAATTTAGACAAAGCATAGCCATTACGACTATAATCGTTAATTTTTCCATAATGAAATATTATTATATGCAACACAATAATAGGGATTTTAATCCCTATATCAAAATACAATTTATCCCTTTCTTGCGCCATGCTTAAGGATGGAAAACATAGACGTAATGAAAGAGGCATTTCGATCTTAGCAAGCAATATCAAGAAGTATCGAAAAGAACAACACTTGACTATTCAAGAATTGGCAAATAAGCTAGATGTTGATTACAGTCAAATTGGAAGAATGGAAAGAGGTATTGTAAACCCTAATGTTTCCATAATTTTTGATATAGCAGAAGTGCTTCAAATTAAAGCTAGTCAATTACTGGAGGAATAACATATTGTTCTCATTTTTAAGAGATGACATTACCATACTTATCAAGTTTTGCTTGACATTTAGAACATTTATTTCCCCCAAACAACATCTTATTTTGATTTTTGGATACTCTGATCATAGGTTGCTTAGTATCGCAGACAGGGCAATAAACGCTTTTAAAGTTCAATCCATATTTTGATTTACGCTTAGTCATTATGATTAGCCATACGATGAAGCTAAGCATTATGCCTACGATAAGAAGCAGGTTGATGTATCTACCCATGTTACTACTGAAATGATTATTGCTAATATTATGTATTTTTTGTTTAAAGCTAAAAGTTCACTTTTCTCTTACGAGGCCAACGAATACACCTTAGAAGCAAAAAAGCCAATAGTTTAATCCACTCCTCCAAGTTTAACAGGACTAGTATTCAAAATTTTAAGGTCAGCATTTAACTTTGCTGGTATTTTTACTTCTTCATAAAAATTTGATGATCGGATATGACCGGCTAACGTAGACCATAGTGTTCCCGAAGGGATTTCAGACTTTTTATCTTAATACCTTTTCTGTCTTTTTAGTAAATCATTGTTCGATCTAAACTAAAAGCGTACCTCCATCAATAACTAAACTTTGGCCTGTACCATGTTTTTGCTTCATAAGATATATGAAACCTTCGGCAACATCTCCAGCTTCACCAACCCTTTTTGCCAATAAGGAGTTACTGGTATATTGGTAAAGTCCCTCGCGATCGCTTTCCAGCATGCTGTCCCAAAGCGGAGTTTTAATGACACCTGGAACCACACAATTCACCCTGACAGGCGCAAGCTCAACAGCCATAGCCCGAACAAAGCCTTCCGTCGCACCGCAAATTGCTGATGCTACAGACCAGCCTGCTCCCGGACGTGCACTTGCGGTACCGCTGGTTAGCGATATTGACCCGCCATTATTAATTGATGAGGCGCCATACTTAATAGCAGCAAAAGGAGCCCAGAAGCGCAGGGTGAAGAAATCACGAGCCTGATCGATATTGGTTTCGCTGATGTTATTTAAAGTGAGATTTTCTCCGGCAGTAAATACCAGGTGATCGAACTTGCCGATTTTACTAAAGAAGTCCTTGATGTTTTCTTCTTTACTGAGGTCAACAGCATAACCTTCGCTGCCTTTCGGTAATTCAGTAAGTGCTTTATCGATTCTTTGTTGATTACTTGATACGATAACTACATTTGCACCTTGTTCAGCTGCCGCTTTTGCAGTAGCAAACCCGATTCCAGAACTTGCGCCCATTAGAATCACTCTTTTACCTCCTAAAGATTTTTTTATGTTTGGCATGATAATCTGTTTTTCCAACAAAGTTCCAAATATCACTTCAGTTTGTTTTTACCATATGGTAAAAAGTAAAATCTTTTAGAAAAAAAATCGTCAAAGCTAAAAGCGGATCGTCATTATTTAACATTTCTCCGGATTCTGCTAAGGGATTGAGGGGTAACATTCAAATAGGATGCTACATGATTCAAGGGAACACGATGAACGATATCTGGTTGTTCCCTGAGAAAAAGCTTGTATCTGCTGGTTGAATCCTCGCCGGAATAAATATTCTTCAGCCTGATTTTTTCCAGGAGTCTCTGCTGGTTGATCTGGTCCATCAAATCAGCCATGAATGGCAGGCTCAGACAAAGTTTCCGAAGATTTTTCCTGCTGATTTCCAGGACTTCTACTGATGAGGAGGCCTGTATGCTGCCTTGGGCAATATTACCGTTATTAAAACTATCCAGCATTGTACAGAACTGGGGTTCTTTGATAAAATAATGTGTGATATCGAGGCCTTTGTCATTAATTGCGCATATTCTCAAAATGCCGTTAACTACAAAATAAAGGCTATTACATACATTCCCACCAGTAAAAAGATAGGCTGCCTCTTTAAAATACTTAAGCTCAAAATGGGACATGATAATTTCAGCCTCGGCATCTGAGATCGATCGGTAGGTATTCAGAAACTGGACTAGTTTTTCCATTGATAAACTATAAAATCTGCTTTTACTGAAACACAAAGATATATCGTTTAAAAGCATCTTTATATAAAAGTCAGTTAAAAGCGGAAAATGGTTATGGTCTCGGGTGATTTTACATATTGAACTTCTATGAGTGAAGGGCAGTATAACTTCAATTCGCATAATAAACCCTAACCGTATCATCCACATTCATTCCTTCGATGGTTTATCCATTTCATGGTATGTGATTACTCCTTCTAATTCTTTAACTTAAAAAGGTGACGTTTTTGAACACAATAAAGTTATTGTTTAGAAACTCAATTTATAATAACCCTAAAATAAAGAAAAGCCTTTAGTGATTTTTTCGACTTTTCAGCAGTCTGGTTTTTCGGGGGAGGTCAGTCCCGACGATAGAGAAAAAACAGTGATCTTTTTGGTCAATTGATGTCAAAATGAGTCGTATTTAGTCAGGTTTGATCAAACTGAGCTACCCCTTTCTTTACCCCTTATAACTTTTCAAGATTTTCCACAAGTTCCTTTTTTTAATACATGATTTTTATATTTCGATTATTAGCTCTCTATTATAACCATTATATTTTTCGTTAAGATAGCCGTGTGGATTACATATAACTTCTGTTTGACCTAGCTTATATCTTGTTGGAGTATGAATATGCCCATGTATCCAATACAGCGGATTATATTTCGAAATCAAATCCTCAAGATTAGACGCATATGCTGAAGTTACCGGATCATTTTTGTATAATTCAGGAACTGATTTTATACTCGGTGCGTGATGTGTAATAACTACATTCTTATATTCTTTAGATTCTTGCAGACTTTCTTCCAACCACATTTTTGAAAACTGATGAATCTTATAAGTGTCTATAGTTCTCAATTTAGAATAGGAAGGATGACGGCGAATTTGTTTGTAGTCATTCATTTTAGCTTGGCAGACAATCCCATATTCAACTGGATTTCCAAACAATGAAAAGTCAGTCCATAAGGTCGTGCCATGAAACCTTATCCCTTCGAACTCCATTCTGTTATTTTCAAGAACTGTTACATTTGAGCCCCTTGATGCCTCGATGATCTTATGGAGTGTCTTTGGATATGAACCTTTGTAGTATTCATGATTACCAACAATATAAATTACGGGTATGTTTGGAATATTTTTTTTAATCCATTCAACCCCTTTTGTCCCAAGATTGGTATCACCAGCTAAAATGACAAGGTCAGCATTTTTAAAGTTTAGATCTGAAATTCCAAACTCTTGATGTAGGTCACTTATAATTTGTATCCTCATTTATGAGATAACATTACCATATTTATCAAGCTCTATCTGACATTTGGGACATGTATTACCGCCATACAATATCTGAATTTGATTTTTGGGAACCCTTATTATAGGCTGCTTAGTGCCACAAACAGGACAATAAACTCTTTTAAAATTCAAACCATATTTTGATTTAAGCTTACTCATTATGGTAAGCCATATTATTAAGCCAAGCGTTATGCCTATAGTCAGAATCAAGTCGATGTATCTATCCATATTGTTAGACCGGCCTTTGCATGATCAAGACTAATTGCCATAAAACCCAACTTATCCCACCTAGTAATAATGAAATTAAAAATAATTTGTGTAGGATTTTACCCATCTTACTTTTTGGTGGGGTAAATAATAAATCTTGTAATTCAAACATGTATAAAGTTACCGGTTATACCCTGTAAAAACAAATGGACGGCCTCTCAAGACATCACATAATCAGATTGTTAATAATATATTGGAAATGCTAAACTGCCACTAGATATAATTAAAGATTTGAAATATAAACAAAGAGAGCTATTACACTCTCAATTAGTTCCTCAAGATCTGATTTCATATAAAGTCTGTATAAGGTAAATATAGCTCATAAACCAATGTAATCACGATAAGCGTAATTAATTTTGCTAAATTAAATGTGGCTATCACTGGAGTTGAGCAGTTTAAAATGAAATACTTTAAACTATAGTAAAGAATTATTGATTCCTCCCACAACAGACTGATAACGAAATAGATAAACATCTACACATCTTAACAGTAGATCGCTTAGCCCATAGGTAAAAAACATTTTTTATGTTTAATTCTAGATCATTCGTACCAGATACTTGATAGCGGTTGATACTGACGGCTATTGTAAGGACTTTTAGTTATTAATTAACTTTATAATGAAATGAAAAAAAATCTATTTAATCTTTTATTGTTCCTTTCAACTGCGCATGCTGGATTTGCTCAAAAAAACACTAGTAACGGTCCTTACCACACCAGTACCATGAATAAAATGAGGGCTTATATCTACTTCGATGGATATAGCTATAACCCCGTTACCAAAATTACAACAGAGGTTACCCAAGGTGTGATGAATACCCGTATTTTTGATATTCTGGACAAGGAAATGAATAACCCGCCAAATTTGGAAGCATGGATAAAAGCCCATCCTGGTGACCATTCGGCTCACTTCACCCCTAAAGAACCCTTGTTGCTTGGAATACGATACAAGTCTGATACCACTGATTTTCCGTCATATAGGATAGCTACACTTTCAAAAAAATATTCTGGCCGTTTGGTTCCAGATGATACTGATATTGAACTGCTCGCCATGGGGATAAATGCTGAGAATGTTAAGGATTACCGTTATAGGATAGTAGAAAATGATAGTATCCTGATTAGCGATTGGAAAATCCCGCAACTCCAGCAAAAACATGGTGCAAAAGAGCCCTATGCATTTTTCGGTGAATTTAAGGAGAGAAGGAAGCAGCTGATGATAGAGGTGAAGAACATCAAGAACTATAATTTAGGGGACGGAATGATCATTACCTGGGGGACAGCCAATAAGCCAGAAATTAATGACATACTATTTAACCTGAGAAGTAAACCATCAACGTTTTTGAACTTAAAAGTGGCTGAGTCCAATCGTGGGTATGCAAATAAATTTGACCAAAAGACAGGGCTTCCATTAGATTTTCGGTTTCCTTTAGATTCGGTAGCTCAAATCAATCTTTCTTTTAAAAATAACACCGTAGTTCCTTTTGATATCTGTTTGGTTACCACACGCGAGGATGGACTTAAAGATACAAGTATGATTGCCTATAAAGAAACACACGATATATTTTCTATGACAAATCAATATCTTTACCCAGGCAAGAAAGAAATAATTATTTATCCCACAGGAACTCGTGATCCAAAACACTCAACAAAGTTCTCTTTTGAGGTGACGCAAACAAAAACAGCGCTAGCAGCTTATAGTTTGAAACAGCTTATACCTTATGTCCTTTTATTGATTTTACTCTTCTCTATCTATTACGTATACAATAGGAGAAAATTGAGAAAGATAGGACAGCAAAAAAAAATGGCAAATTTACAATTAAACGGCTTACGTGCGCAGCTCAATCCACACTTTATGTTTAATGCACTTACGTCTATTCAAAACCTGGTCAATCAAAACGATAACAAAGGAGCAAATCATTACCTTACAAAATTTGCACAGTTAACCCGACAGGTGCTTAAAGCAACAGGGCAAGAATTAATTAGCCTTGAAGATGAAGTTGAACTCTTAACCAATTATTTGGAGATGGAAAAGCTGCGGTTCGGATTTGACTATTCCATTAACTTTAATCCAGAAATCAACTTGGCCAATATGCAGATCCCAAGCATGCTTTTACAGCCTTTTGTTGAAAATGCGGCAAAACATGGTGTTAGTGCAATGAAAACAGGGGGAGAAATTAAAGTAGGTATAGACAAAGAAGCAAGCGATTTATTGTTAAGCATAAGTGACAATGGTCAAGGTTTTGACGAAACTGCTACAGCCGAGTCAAGTGGTGTTGGATTAAAACTAAGCCGTGAAAGAATCAGACTACTTAATGAGATTTACAACGAACAAAAAATCGAATTAAATGTAAACAGTACCACATCTGGTATAACCATACAAGTGAGATTAAAAAATTGGCTTTGATAATGTAATTTAGTATCATGGAAATAACCTGTGTAATCATAGATGACGAGCCAAATAACATACAAAATTTGATTTCGATTTTGCAGGCACATTGTGGTGAAATCAATGTAGTTGCTACGGCGCTGAGTGCTGATGATGGCATAACAGCCATTCAAAAATTCAAACCAAAGGTGGTTTTTCTGGATGTTCAAATGCCTAAGAAATCTGGCTTCGATGTATTAAAAGCTTTCAACAATCCGGAGTTCGAAGTCATATTTATTACCGCTTATGATCAATATGGCGTACAAGCCATAAAGTTTTCAGCACTGGACTACCTGCTTAAACCAGTAAACATTGACGAACTTAAAATTGCCATTGAAAAGACCAAGAAAAGATTATTGGCTAAAGAGCGAGACTATAAACTAGACAATTTGATTGAATATGTAAAGCTTGGCCATAAAGATCCCCCTAAAATAGCTTTACCAACCTTTAAAGAGACCCGCTATGTGCGGGTAGATGAGCTAATTCGATGCCAAGCATCAGATAGTTATACCACTTTCTATACAGTAACGGGAGATCAGATTTTAGTTTGTAAAACGCTGAAAGAATTTGCCGAGCTTTTGCAACCTCATGGCTTCGTGCGTACACATCAATCTCATCTTGCTAATATTCAATATGTAAAAAGTCTACTAAAAGAAGATGGGGGTACGTTACTAATGAATGATTTAACGAAATTACCAGTATCTCGTCAACATAAAGAATCGCTAAAAGAAGCACTTAAAACATTGCAATGGATAAACTTTGCGAGAGCTGATTAGAACAACCATGGTATCCTGTTAAGAGTTAACAACGGCTTTATACCTGACTGTCTTGGCATGCAAAGCAAAAGCCTTTAGTCAAAAAATCTAAAAGCTTTCCAATTTGTGGTCCCGAAGATAGAAAAAACAGTGTTTTTGTGGATAATTTGGTATCAAAACATGTCATATTTAGTCACGTTTGATCAAATAAGGCACCTTTTATTTACCCCTTGTGTCACAAAAAATCAATACTGATTTACTTGAAAAGATCAGATTTTACATCTATATATATCCCTGGCCGGTCAAAAAGCCTAGCATCCATCGGATTAGTTAATGTATAGGTGTAATTACTAGATTCCAATCCAGTCGTAAGTGGATTTGGAACATGCTCATTGTATTTTGAGAATAATTTGACATGAATTTTTTCGACTAGGCCACCTACGGTTGTTACAGAAATTGGTCCTAAGGGATAAGTAACGATTTTTTCAGGTTGATTTACACCATGTAGCCTGATGTAAAACTTACCAAACTCTACAGAATCGCAACTCAAGTATCCCGCACCACCTCCACCTGGAGCATATGTTTCCGTTCTGATGATTAGTCCACTATATTTCTTGTACGATACATCTAAAGGAAGCGTATCTCGAGCTACCGCTCCTTTCTTATAACGATAAACAAGCAAAGAATCCTCAGATATCCATTTGGCTACTGAACCATCTATTTGTTCACCAGCATTTGGATGGAAAGGTTCAGCCTTTCTTAATAAGACTGTTCCCCTTGTTTCCAAACTCCACGCCATAGCCCCCCAAATTGAGTAATCATAAATATAGAACCTTCCATTAGGCGTAACTTGTCGATTCAAATATTCGAAATCCTTCGCCATAAGCTTTTCCTCTTCAAATGACATACACGAAACAAGAATGCTTGCGAGGAGACATGATACATAAAGAAGCATTTTCTTCATTGTTAAATATAAGGTATCATTTTGATTTACCAAAGCAAAAAGCCAGCAGTTATGTAAACTACTGGCAGAAGTCGTGGTCTCGACGGAAGAAAGAACGCTGTTTTTTATGGCTTAAATCGAATCACAGTTGTTCAAATCCGGTGATTTTTGATCAAATAAGTTTCCCTTTTATTTACCCTGTAATCTCACCAGATTTTCCACCAAGGCTTTTTTTTTATTACGTTTTTCATGAAGACTTTGAACATTTGGAGTAACTGACTTAAACTCATATTGTCTGTAACTTCCACCCTTTACATTCCGTTTTTCAAGATCAACAATAAACTCCACCCATTCGTCATATTCATTGATCGGATCAAAACTAAGTCCGCTCACCAAATTTCCTTCAAGCTTCAAATCCGCTATCCCATCCCAAGAAATCCTTTCAGTACGCCAGTGTTCTCCATTTACCTCAAATATCGTTAGATGAGTAGATTCCTGAAGAATAAGCCTTCCATCCAAAGTTTTAATAATAGTTTCATATCCTGCACCGAATATCGAAACTGGTTTATGATGATCTGGATTCATCAAATAACACGTTCCTCCTGCGATTACCAAAACATAAAAGTCATGCTCAAATTCATAAACCGCATTTAGTCCAGTCCATCCGGGCTCAAAATTTCCAACCCAATTCGTGTTTTCAGAAGTATAAAAGCGCACCACAAAACCTTCTGAGTAATATGTTTCATTATTTTCACTAACAGGAATATACATTGGCCCATAAGCAGGTAATGATTTTAAAATTTCGTAACGAGTTGTATGTGACATCCTTATTAATACTAATATTGAAATTGGTTGCGATTTAAATATCGTTTAATTTACCGAAAGCTTAAAGCTCATTTTCTTTTGAGAGAGCAGCGAATACCAAGCTTCTGACCTTACCCCTGACTTAAATAGCTTTCGTCGTTCTCGGACAAGAAAAAGTGGTTAAAACGCATGATTAAGTTTAGTCCGATCTACCTTTTAAACTTCCATCTTTTTAACTGCTCAGTTGTTCGGCTGAGGTTACTATTTTATTCCTGCGTGCCTCAAATAGTGTTTACTTCAATGATCTGAAACTAGGTTTGAGCTCTTCTTCGCAATTCAATCGAGCTTTGCTCATCTATTCTCCTTGAGATTCATCATTATTCTGGGATTAGTACATAAATTAAAGTCATTTACTTACATATTCATATACTATTATTTATCATTACCCCTCGGCGGGTAAATGAGGTAACTTTGCTGGCGTGAATTGAACACTGGATGTATAAAAACCAAGAAATTTCTACAGCATCAAAGAAATCTGTCAAAAAAATATTTTAAAATAATTTCTATCTATACAGGAATTAAATTTCTTAGACTCTGATGATCTGGTTTTGATGAAGAAAAAAGATCAATCTCAAAGCTCAAATTAAAGCATCTGAAGACCCATCATCCCCAAATTTACTCGCCCCTTGAAGCAAAAAAGCCAGCAGTTATGTATAACTACTGGCAAAGTAAGTGGTCCCGACGAGAATCGAACTCATATCTAAAGTTTAGGAAACTTCTATTCTATCCGTTGAACTACGGGACCGATATGCTGGGCGCAAATATATAAAAAATATCAGGCTAAATAATAGAATTTCCTTGAAACCTGTTTAATCCGCCAACACTTTGTAGAGAAGTTCCACAGCCTTTCATATACTACAAAATCATAAAACACTAATAATCAATAGCGTGCCAAAAACAACAAGTTAAGGCACGATTATCTAGTATAGTCTAGATGTAATTAACAAGTGTTTAATTGATTTAAAATAAATAGTTATGAAAAAGATCATTTTATCAGCAGCATTTTTAGCTGTAGCAGGATTCACCTCAGTAAAAGCAAGCGAAATCAAAAATTCAATTCCAGTTGTTGCTTATCAGGATAGCACTACAAAAACTCCGGTAGAGCTTAAAGACCTTCCGGAAGCTGTACAAACCACATTAAAAGGAGATACAGTGAAAGACTGGACGCCGACAGCAGCTTTCTTAGTTACTAATGCAGACAAAAGCGAATATTACCTGATTAACGTTAAAAAAGGAGAAGAAACAGGATCTCTTAAAATTGACAAAGAAGGTAAAGTTGCACAATAATAAATAACATCATCCCTAATGAAAAAGGCTGGATTAATCCAGCCTTTTTTGCATATTATTTTTTTGCCCTATCGGATCGTACTTCCGTTATTGTGGCTTTGTGTAGGTGCAACAAAAGCCAGCTTACCTTCTGCATTTTCAGACATGAGGATCATTCCTTGAGAAAGAATTCCTTTAATCTCTCTTGGGGCAAGATTCACAATCAGACTCACTTGCTGACCAATGATATCTTCAGGCTTGTAGTACTCAGCGATACCTGATACCACCGTGCGCTGGTCTATCCCCGTATCCAATGTCAATTTTAAAAGCTTCTTAGTCTTTTCTACCTTCTCTGCAGCTATGATGGTCGCCACGCGAATGTCAATCGCTGTAAACTGGTCAAATTGGATATTTTCCTTAGCAGGTTCAACCGTTGCCGAAGCTGCTGTGTTATCTGCCTTACTTTTGTTCAGTTTATCGATCTGTGCCTGCACTTCTTCATCTTCGATTTTCTCGAACAATAAAACAGGATCGTTCAACTGGTGCCCACGGTGCAATAAATTCACCTTGCCGGCATCTTCCCATAAATGACCACCGTAGTTTAGCATTTTCATTAATTTGTCTGCTGTAAACGGCAAGAAAGGCTCAATTAAGATTTCGATGTTCGCTGCAATCTGCAAACTGATGTTCAAGATGGTACGGACGCGATCTTCATCTGTTTTAATCACTTTCCATGGCTCAGTCTCCGCCAGGTACTTATTACCCAAACGTGCCACATTCATCACCTCACCAAGCGCTTCTCTAAAGCGATAGTTTTCAATTGATGCACTGATTTTTGCCGGATAAGCCGCCAGTTCGTCAATTACTTGTTGATCTTCAGGCAAGATTTCCATGCACATTGGAACTTTACCATTAAAGTATTTATGAGTTAATACGACTACCCTATTGATAAAATTACCCAAAACAGCAACCAGCTCATTGTTATTGCGTGCCTGAAAATCTTTCCAGGTAAAATCATTGTCCTTAGTTTCCGGTGCAGTAGCAGTTAATACATAACGCAATACATCCTGCTTATCTTTAAACTCCACCAGGTACTCATTTAACCAAACAGCCCAGTTTTTAGAAGTGGATATTTTGTTGCCTTCCAGGTTCAGGAACTCGTTGGCAGGAACGTTATCAGCCAGGATATAATCACCATGCGCCATCAGCATCGCCGGGAATATGATGCAATGGAATACGATGTTGTCTTTTCCGATAAAGTGAACCAGTTTGGTTTCTTCATCTTTCCAATAATCTTCCCAACTCTCTTTTTCCAGGCCATTTTGGTTGATGTAAAACTCTTCTGCTTTTGGATTCCAAACATCCAGGCGCGCATATTCGAACAATTCTTTAGTGGCAGAGATATAACCAATAGGTGCATCAAACCATACATAAAGGACTTTACCTTCCGCGTCTTTTACCGGAACTTTAACACCCCAATCCAGATCTCTGGTCATGGCACGAGGTTGTAAGCCTGCATTTAACCAGGACTGGCACTGTCCAAAAACATTTGGCTTCCATTCTTTATGACTGTCAATATATTTCCTTAAGCGATCTTCATATTTATCCAAGGGCAAGAACCAGTTTTTGGTTTCTTTCCGTACCGGAGGTTCGCCAGATAGCGTAGACTTTGGGTTGATCAGATCTGTGGCATTTAATGTACTACCGCAGTTTTCGCACTGATCTCCATATGCATTTTCATTGCCACATTTCGGACATGTACCCGTAATGTACCTATCTGCTAAAAAGGTTTGTGCCTTTTCATCATAGTACTGTTCTGTAATTTCTTCTGTAAATACGCCTTTTTTATATAGATTTTCGAAGAAATCTGAAGCAGTCTGGTGATGCATCAAAGATGAGGTACGATGATATATATCGAAAGAAACACCGAACTCTTTGAAGGAATCGCCTATAATTTTATGGTACTTATCTACAATTACCTGGGGCGTTACGCCCTCCTTTTTAGCTTTTAATGTAATGGGAACACCATTCTCATCAGATCCGCAAATAAATTTAACATCGCGCTTATTTGAACGCAAATACCTTACATAGGTATCTGCAGGTAAATAAACACCAGCCAAGTGCCCAATATGGACAGGCCCGTTAGTATAGGGAAGCGCAGCCGTAACTGTATATCTTTTTATTTTACTGTTATCCAAAACTATTTTTATTATTTTGTCAAAGATAAGTGTTTTACCTATGATTAAACAGCCGCCGTATTTAAAAAAAGGAGACAAAATAGCAATTGTTTGTCCAGCCAAGAAATTACCTAAAAGCATTGATGCGGCTCTGGAGGTATTTAGGCAATGGGGACTGGAAGTTATGCTGGGTAAAACGGTTTCTGCAGGCTATCATCAATTTGCCGGAAGTGACGAGCTGAGGGCAGAAGATTTGCAAAATTTTTTAGACGATCCGGAAATCAAGGCTATTATTGCAGGCCGAGGTGGATATGGCACGGTCAGAATTATTGACGATCTGGATTTCACCTTGTTTAACAAACATCCCAAATGGGTGGTCGGCTATAGTGACATCACGGTATTGTTATCGCATTTGCTAGCTCGTGAACAGACTCAGAGCATCCACGGACAAATGCCTTACAATTTCGAAGATGCGAGTGCAGCGTCACTTGTTTCTCTGCATCAGTCTCTATTTGGCACCGCCTCTATTGAATATACTTTTGAAAGCACGTTTCCTAATCGGGAAGGCCAGGCCGAAGGCATTTTAATCGGTGGTAACTTAACCTTGTTAATCGCGGTTCAGGGCTCTGTTTCAGAAATGGATTATACGGATAAGATACTGTTCATTGAAGATGTAGGCGAGCATGAATATTCAATTGACCGGATGATGCGTTTGCTTAAGCGGGCGGGAAAACTGGCCAAATTGAAAGGACTGATTGTTGGTGCTTTTAATGAAACGGGAACAGAAAGCATTCCGTTTGGTGCAAGCACGGAAGAGGTGATTTGGGATGTTGTAAAAGAATATGATTATCCGGTGTGCTTTAATGCACCTGTAGGGCATATTGAAGACAATAGAGCGATGGTGTTGGGAAGTGCATTAAAGATGACTGTGCAAGGAAATAACGTCATCCTAAATTTTAAATAGCGCTACACTCGCGGAGTTGTCCATACTTTTAAACCTGTCTGGACATGACCTTGAAAAATATTAAATTCTGGACATACATTAGACATATGTTCATTTTTTAAGAAAACTGGACATATGTTGACTTCAGAAACTAACCTTTAATTTATTTAGGTCCCTTCCGATCAAGGATTCAACGCAAGTGAACTTCTCTCTACGATAATTTACCGGGTCGAACATTTCAAATCTCGTCTTTCATAATTTGGTTATTAACCTGAACTATTTTCACTACTTTAGCAACAAAGCAGCGTAATTATGACTAAAAAATCAGATCAAAAGCCGTGCTCAAACGTCAATTCCAAACAAAAATATTGATTAATGGCGAAACGCTCCTTCCTATTGTGCTTCTTCTTTATCTTTATCTTCACAACTTCAAAATCGCAAACTTTAGAGGCTGTAAAAGGGAAAGTATTCGACTATGATTCTAAACTTCCAATATCAAACGCGGGTGTACAAGTTATCAAAGGAAATAAATCCATTTACAACACCACTTCCGATACTTCAGGCTATTTCTCAATTCCGTTCAATATAATAAGAACTTTTATCACTTTAAAAATAAGCCACTTAAACTATCATTCTTCAGAAATTCAACTCGATAGTAACAAAACAGCAGGGCTAAACAAGATTCCATTTTTAGGAAAGTTCGAATTAACCGCAAACACCATTCACCTTAAAGAGGTGATCATTAAAAAAAACAGAAGGTATCGAGATACTTCAAGCATCGATTTGTCAAAAGAAATCTTTGAAAGATCCGTCATGATCGACGACCTATTTTCTCAAAAGGGATTAAGCAAGGATGCAAACGGAAAACTATTTTACAAAGGAAATCCGGTTTCTGATATTCTAGTTAACGGAGATTCGTTCTTTGGTAAAAGCACTGCAGGTATTTATGATAAAATACCCGCATTAGTTCTAAACACCATCGAAATTATCGAGACCAATATTGATAGTCTAACAAATACGACATTATTAAGACCGACAATAAAGTTAAATTTAAAAATCAAAGAAAAATATCAAAAAGGAATATTTGGAAGTATATCTCCTGGAGTTGGAACTTCAGGCAGATATGTTATCAATACAGAATTGTATACGTATACGAAACAACGGCAGATATCTTTTATTGGAGGGTTAAATAACATAGGCATTAATGATGCCTTAGCTGAACCTGTCATTAGTTTCTCTGCAACGGGGAATAACATCGTTAAAAAATACGGCAAAATAACTTATAGAAATGTATTTCTACGCAAAATTGAACTAAATTTCTCAGCAAAGGTCAAATCTGAAAGCAAAGTTTATGAATCCGAGTCCGAAAGAACTGAGGCAAATAGTAATCAATTTTCTAAAACAAGAAATTCAATTTCATCAAGTTCCATTGAAATAGAAGACTTGAAATTTGACCTAAAATACAGAATAGATTCTCTAAACTTATTATTGCTAGACAATACGTTTAACTTAGGAGAAATAAAAAATTTAGACAGCGCACAATACTATATCCAATCTGATGCCGGTAAAATATTCTCGGATGTTTATAAAAAAAGAAAAATTTATAGCAGGTCCCTTTCCAATTCAATTAAATATGAAAAGAAATCATTCATAAAAAAGGGGCGGCTATTTCAGGTCGAGATTGGTTCAAAAGCTTTACTAAACCGGACAGATGAGCGAGTAAACATTCTGGATCAATCTAATCAGGGTCTAGGATTAAGCAATAGGCGCATTAAGGAAAATGATTTGGGACTTAACACCTACTTTACTGAACCGCTAGGTGATCATGGGTTTATAAAGTTTCTGGCTTCATATAAGAATGAAACTTCCGATTATTTATCTAATGTGACTGATACCTCAAATTACGCTTCTAACAATAAAATTCGATTTAAAACCATTTATTTATCCTCCGGAATTGTATTACAGAAAACATTTCAAAAAACTTCTATTTCGGGAATACTTCAAGGAACGAGAAACACCAGAGAATTAAATACAGAACAAAACCCTGTGCCTGTGTTTTTAAACATTGACCTGGATTTTAGAATGGATCGAAGAATAAATAAAAAAAGAACACTCCAAGGGACCTACTCGATAAAGACTAATTATCCAACTGTTAATCAATTAACCAGCATGGATAACACTTTCGATTTAATTTCTCAAATGGATGGTAATGCCAAACTTAAACCTGAAATTAAACATAATCTAAACCTGTCTTACGATTTTAAAAAGTCGGATTCATTAAATTATACTATAGCCTCAGAAGTAAGTAGATATTATTCTAAGCATGGCATTAATACAAGGGCAATAATAGGCAAATCCCAAATTAACTTCATTGATAACATAGGCACATCAACATCTTCACAAATTAGTCTGTCAATCTCAAAAATCTTTTCGAGTATTGGGCTCTTTAATTACAGAATAGGTTTAGGCTATAATGAGATGCCTAATATTGTAAATGGAGAAAAATCTGTCACTAGTGGGATAGTTTTAAATCAAAGCCTATCAACAACCAGAACGTTAGCAAAAGCTTTATCTGTGTCACCTTCGATAACAATTTCGTACAATGAGTACGTTTATAATACCAAGAAGCAAACCTTAGCCAGCCTGACATACACTGATAAAATAGCGCTTAACCTATGGGGATTTCAAATTAACAATTATCCTATTATTAACGTTGACAAAGGCAATATCAATAATAATTTTAACTGGGCGTTAAACACAGAAGTTAAAAGATTCATCTTTAATAAATATGGTATCATATGGATAAAAGGCTATGACGTTTTCAAGTCGTTTAAGTACAGAAATAATACATTTGGCCCAACATATACTCAGTCCATAAAGTACTCAAACTTGAACAGATACTTCCTTTTCGGCCTCAGTCTTAAATTCAACAATTTTAGATAAAATTTTGAATATCAACCAAAAGTAATTAACTTTAGTCATACACTTTCAAATTAACGTTATGAAAAATCTCTCCCCCACCATCCCTCATCCTAAACATCTTCTTCGCTGTCTAAGCTGGAGTTCGTAAGAATTTTAAATCCCCTATTATAAACCAATCTCAAATTAATCCTATGAAAAAATTAATTCTAACAATCTGTGTCTTTATGTATTGTTTATCAGGCTATGCACAATCTTTAAGTGCAAGCCCCACCACTATCGAATCTGGTGGTACTGTTACCATTAGTGGTGTTGGAGAAACTAACTCAAGTTATTTTGCTGCAATTACAATTCCCAATACAACTGGAATCACTAGTTCTTCACCTGATGTATTTGCTGCTAGCTATATCCAGATGGAGCTAGTCGCCTATGACCAAACTTACAATAATGCAACTCATGCCCCGACTTCATTAAGAATGAAATTCACCAATAGTCACCCTACCTATGATTACACTATAACACTTAAATTTAATGTCGTTATTAATGGTACAACAGCGTCAAACGAAACAAAATCTATAACATTAACAATTAAACATGTTCCAGCTCCCACATCCTATGGAAATCAGGCAAGATCAAAAACCTTTTACAAAAATGATTGTGCATCCGGACTTGAATCCGATCCTTATACTTACACTGTTCCCGCTAACGAGTTTACTGCACCCTCACAAGCCGCAGCAAATGCGTTAGCTGATGCAAAAATTGCTGCAAATGGTCAGAACGCTGCAAATGCAAATCTTACTTGTAAGCAAGTTTATTATAATATAGCTGTCACAGGGATCTTTACAAAAAATGATTGCCCCAGTGGTTACGAAGGTGCTGATGTTACTTATGTAGTTTTTGCAGGGAAGCATAAATCAGCGATCTCACAAGCCGATGCGGATCAAAAAGCGGCCTCTGACTTATCTTCAAATGGACAACAATATGCTAATGCATCGACAGGTTGTCATTTAAGGGGGAGCCTTAGATATATTAATGGAGTCCAAGAAGCAGGTATCCGAAAGTGTACAGAATCGGTGCCATCTCGAGCTGAAAGTGGTTATTTTGACAATACATATCACTTTCAATTCAGTGACGGAAGCATAAGTATAAATTATTATGAAACAGTCCTTTATCAATGCGCAGGAGAAATTGAACCATAACTTATTTAACACCAATGCAGTAAGCATTAAACCTACCATAGTTAATAAATTTAACACTAGCTATTGCTGGCATATTGTTGATTTCAATCGATATTGTAACTTGGATTTGATTGCAGAACTATATTCTTGTAGTTCTGCAATCAGATTCGAAATGCGGTCTAACTATCTTTAAGGTTTATATGGCAATTAAAGTTGATATTCCTGATAACAATTTAGGTCCCTTTTTAACTTCTAGAAGAGTTTCTAGCATTGATATATATGCGAAAACTGGTATCCCCCAAGACGAATTAAGTAAACTTAGAAATGGGGGCATAAAAGTATAAGTGCTAATAAATTGTTTTTAATCTCACTCATTGATGGGATCGGTATTAAAGAGATTCTGGAAGGGGTTTATCCGACACTAAAATTAAAGTCCGTTCAACCAAAAAAAGTAGAATTAAGCAGTATACTTGATTTTTTTAATTTTGTAGAAGGGGGTATTGTCGAATGCATTGCAGAAAGAACCGGTATAACACCGTATCGTTTAAAAAGAATAAAGCATAATAAAGTTATTCCATCTACCCATGAGCTTTATTTGATTGAACTTGCTACTAAAACGAAACCGGGAACATTGTTCAATTTACGATATAAAGATTTAAAATTAAACACTCCAGAAATAGAAGCACAGTTGCGACTTGATGAGAAATTAAGGATCAGTAAGAAATAATCCTCTAGTGCGAAGAATCAATAGCCCTGGGAAAATTGTGTCTTATACTGATTATGTTACGAGATTGATATTGGTTCTCCATAATGACCCTATTTATATCATTAGTTGCTTAACCACGGCCTCATTATTTTGCTGAACGGCAATAACCAGTGCCGTTTGCCCGGCATTGTTTACCCGATTCAGGGTTGATTTGTCTTTATCTAAAATTAAAGAAATCATCCGTTTACCCGACATATGGTCTGAATTTCCAGCAGCATAAATCAGAGCTGTATTACCCGATTTATCTACATAAGTGACATCCGAATCATGATCAAGCAACAGTTCAGCAATGTTATACTTCATTTCATTGCCACGCTCAGCGAATGACATTAAAGGTGTTTTGCCTGATTGGTTAGACTGGTTAACATCAGCTCCGGCATCTATCAATTCCTCAGCCAGCCTGTTATTAAGATCAGCGAGGTAACCGGCCTGGCATAATAGATTGAGTGCGGTGTTGCCCTCTTTATCAACCGCAGCATTAACATCAAGGCCATTTGCCAGTAAGACCTGCAGAATCTTTACCACATCCGATATTTCCCGACTCATTCCTCTGCCAAGATTGCTTACGGATTTGACAATCAGATAATAAACAGCAGTCTCATCGTTGCCTGACCTGAAGCTTACATCTGCGCCGCCTTCGGCCAATAACTTTACTATCGGGGCAGAAGGATATTCGCAAGCCAACATGAGCGCCGTTCGGCTGTATTGGTCAGCCATTTCATCTAGCTCAGTCCCAGCCTTGATCAGGGCTTCTACTGCGGTAGCATCACGATTTAATACCGCCTCATGGATGGTCATCCCACCGGTGGCAATATCACTTTCATCACCTGAAATTAAAGCAGCAACCTCTTTTACACCACTGCGTTGCGCGTAGGTTAGCGGAGTAGTGCCGTAAACGTCTTTATCTTCGATATCAATGCCACTCTTTTCAACCAGTATACGCACGGTTTTAATAACTGCATCCACAGCGCCAGGAATGCCTTTACGGTTAACTAACTTATCGCAAATGCTGTGCAATAGATTCATCCCTCCGGACTCAGTGACATCCATCCTGACACCTCCTTCAGCCATAGCCGTCAGAAATGGATACATATAGAGCAGCCCTGCTTCAAAATAGGCAAGCTTACCAGAATCATTTTTCTTTTTAGGATTGATCCCAACATTCAGCAAAGCCTGAGCAGTGTGATAGATTTCCTCAGCTTTTTGATCCAATTTCGGATCGCTAAAATCAAACCGCGTATTTGTGAGTGCATGAAAAGCAGTATTGCCATATTTATCAGCAGTCGGTTTTAACCCTGCCTCTTTTAAAAACCGGATGGCCTCTGCATCAGTGAAAAGAGCTGCTAAATGGTAGAGGCCTTCTTCATAGTCGCCGGTAATGCTGATATCGGGCAATTGCTTGTATAGGCTCAATGTATCGACCTTATCACTTACTGCTGCAAAAAGATTGCGTTGGTAGGTATTCTTAATTTCGTTAAATTCTTTTGTCATGGGCTGCACGGACTAATCATTACCGTTCCTGTGCAAACAAAGTGCCATATTGCGAAGCTTTGCAGTCTGATTGATCAGCATAGCAGTTCATGTACTTAGGGGTACAATGTATTTAATAAGATAGGTTATTTGTGTTGCCAGCATCTTCCTCCGCTGACAACCACGCGTTTGCAATACCTTCCTGTTTTATTTTTTGCCCCACATAGCGTAGAAGTTGGGCTGGCACCTCCAGTACCACTATAGGCTGCGGTTGTTTTCGATAAGAAGCACAATCGATTTTGTCGGACTTTGGGAAGTAATACATAACGCTCATTTTAATTCCATCGAATTCGAGGTCATTAAAAATCAAACAGGATTAAACGGCTTCAAAATAAGTGCGAAGGAATGGACAGAAAGAACAAATGCAGTTGGTCTTGTGATAAAAACAGGAAGATATGTTGGTAATTATGCTCACAGTGATTTTGCATTTGAATTCGGTTCTTGGATCAGCGCCAACTTTAAACTATACTTCATTAGAGAATTTTGACGCTTAAAAAATGAAGAAAACAATAGCAAACAATTAGATTGGCCCCTCTATGTACATTTGCTAAAAATAAATTAGCAGAGCCTAATTCCAACAGCTCTCAACAAAAGTTAAATTAATGACGATGAAGCCGACACACTCAATGTTGACCTTTTTTTAAGAGCGCTAAGCAATGGTGTAATGGAAATCAGATTCTAAAGGCAACATCAGAGATAGAGCAACTGTAGAGCAGTTATTAATGCTTTCAAACCTTGAAAGCATTAATCAGCAAATACCACAATCCCAAAGACTGCAAAAACTCAGCGGTTAAAACCCTAACAGCTCCTTTTTGATTAATTTAGCAGTTTTTAAGTGTTTTTCAAAATTGCCTTGCCATCAAAACAGGGCACATTGCAAACTTATTCTGGTCTATTCAGTCGGCGACAAGCTGGTTTGGCATTGGCTCTTGATCGGGAGTAGTTCAGAACAAAAGGAGTCCTAAGAAACTCTCGTGTTGTTCAGCTGTTATGCAATTGCCTTTCTTTACCGAGCGAGAAAAAAGAAGATGTGAACGTACTACAATAAGGCCTACGAAAACACAAGTAAACTCTTCGAAGATTATTGTTTGAAGAAATTCAATTCATGGATAGTAGGCGCCTCTATACCGGCTGCTGGCTGACACAAGCCGAATAGTAGCCGATGAACGGTCGAGCAAGAGCCGATGAACAGCCGACTGTAAAACGATGTTCAGATCTTAACTATTATGTAACGTAAAGAGGCTTTGAAAGAAACAAAACAAAGATCTATTAACTCAATCCAGATATGGAACAGAAGTACATGGATTTCTCATAGGTACACTAAAAAAGGTACAATCTAAATGTTGATTACGGAGAATTCGTCGTAATTACAAAATACGTAGCGATTCGGTTCAGCAGAGCTTAACTCCAGCAGCGCTCTGCTCGCAGCAAAAAACCACAGTTATGCAGATGAGGCCGACCTTATTCAACGTTGTCCTATTTAACAACGACGTGATGATAATAAAGTCCCCAAAAGTAACATCAGAGATAGCACAAATATAGAGTAGCTAATTGTACTCTCTAATTTGGAAAGCATTAACGCCATAATAATTCTATCTGTTAAAGAACAAATCAAAAGGGTAGGCTTAAGAAAGCAAAAAAAGTCGGAGGAATAATCCCCCGACTTGTTTGCGGCACACCTTTCTATGGGTTTACATACACCCTAACATAGGTAGGAATAATAATCTGTCCATCATCTAAAGTTAACATAAAAAAGAAATATCTGGTAAGAAAAGCTGCCGCTGCTCCGCCTGCTTGTGCTGCTGTCGGAATCGTGTAGCCTTTGCTGATATATTCATCTAAGGTCGTAGTGAAAGTAATTGAATTGGTTCCATTACCAGCGATTGCACCTGTTTTATACAATCCCGTTGTTGTCTGAACACTTGAATAAACCGTGTTCGCAGCAACTCGTGTAATCTCCTTAATCGTTCTACCTGAGCTGCTAGGAATAGTCAAAATAATTGTAATTGTTCTGTTTGTTAAAGATGTATTTACAATAGGAGACAGGAAATTTCCGGTAGTATTCTCTACTGTAACTGGTATCGCCGGTAGTGAAGTCTCAGTACTTACATTATCCTTTTTGCAAGAACTAAGCCCCGCTAATGCAATCATCCCTGAGAACAGAATAGTTTTTATATATAATTTCATGATTTCTGTTTAAGTATTAATTAACCAATAATTTTACTGACCCCACCAAACCTTAACATTGGTTTTCGGGCGTGGCTTCGGTTGGTTTGGATTCGAATTACCTTCATTTAAAGTGTAAGGTAATCTTTTCGGAATCGTCGTCGGATCATCCCCTTTTGCATTGGTAGATACCGATAACCGAGGATATCCTGTCCTTCTAAAATCGTTATAAGACTCAATTCCATTCCCTACCCAAGCAATATATTTCTGAGTTATGATTTGTTCTAATTTTTGCTCATCAGTTCCAGCTAATGTCACTACACTTGGATTGTCAGTGAAATACTGATTAATTTCAACAGTCGTCATTCCAACTTTAGCCATCGAGGCTTTAATTCCATCCTGAAAGAATTGATTTGCATTACCAGTAGTGCCCAATTTTAACGCAGACTCAGCCAAAATAAATTTAACTTGAAAATTGGTTAACAATCTTATCGGAGCATCACCTTTTCCTACTACGTAAGTATTGTAAATAGATCTTGTGGCAACTGCAGGCGCGGCAACAACAGCTCCGTTCTCATAACCTACAAATCTGGTCGTTAGCGGCTTTGTATAAAACTTAGACAATCTTACGGTATCATTTAACGTCTTAATTCTTGCTAAAAATCTCGAACTTAACATTTGGTTATCTTTAAAGCTCGCAAAATCCTGCTGATAAAGAGGATTTTGATTTCCCGCAGCGGTACTAAAAGGAATTGCAAAATCCTGACTGTTGTCAGTAATGAAGTTATTTCCAGTGATCACATCAGAAATCACAGATTTAGCCAGTGTAGGGTTAACAACAGAAATCTGATTTGCGAATTTTAACAGTAAAGTATTTCCAACCTTTTTCCATGAATCCAAAGCACCACCATAAACAAGATCATCTGTGGTTGGCTTAGTCGCAGACGTTTTTGACAAATCATCCAATCCGCTCTTAACTAAATCAAATAAACTAGTAATACCTAAACTAGAATTTCCCTGATAAATATCTTGCTGACTATCATAACGAGGATTTTTAAATTGCAACCCAAAACCCGCCTGAGAGTAAGGAACATCTCCCCATAAATCAGTAGCAACAGAAAACATATACGCTAGCTGTAGTTTTGCGATTCCTGAGTAAGCTGGACTGGAATCTTCCGTTTTGGAAATAATTAACCTTAAATTATTTATTGCTCCATTATAGACTTCATAATCCCATTGGTTACCAAAAGCACCATCTAAATTATAATTCTCATATAAAAGTGCATTATTTGCTATACCTGCATTATACTGTACAAATATAGCCGCGGCTCTTCCTAGTTCATTTCCATTTGCCCAACCCAAACCAATTGTTGTAGTTGGCAGCAACACTTTTGCTGGTGCGTCCGTCGGACTATTCGGGTTTTTGTTAACATCTAAAAATTTTTTGCACGAAGCCATAGACAAAAGGCAGGCTGCAAATATTATAATCTTTTTCATAACTCTTTATTATTATATATTAAAAATTCACCCTTACGCTAGCACCAAAATTTCTTGTGTTTGGAGCACTCTGTAGCTCAAGACCGCGAATATTTCCCGCTCCCTGCGTATTAACTTCCGGATCAATAGGACTGTTTGGTGCATAGTAGAATAAGTTCCTTGCATAAACAGTTAGGCGTATACTTTTAATAAAATTGGTTTTCATCATACTTCCAGTAAGATCATAACCTAAGGTCACCTCTCTAAGTCTCAATGTTGTGGCATCAAATACAGCAAACTCACCTCCTCCGATACTGCCAAAACCAGATGCCCAATACGTTTGAGCAGGAATCTGGATATTGTTCTGAGTAAATGATCCATCTGAATTTGCAATTACTCCTGGCAAGATATGAGGCAATTCACGATCTACACCGGTCTCCTTAAGCGATCCATTCGCACGTAATGATGCTACAGTCCAGGATACGATATCACCTCCCTTTTTATAATCAACTAAAGCTGAGAATGTGAAGTTTTTGTATCTAACAGTGTTGGTTATAGCAGCAGTCCAATTTCTATTTGGATTTGCAACAACCTGATTCGTATTTAATGGCGTCGCATACAATCCTGTAGCAGGGTCAACAATTAAGTCGCCGTTTGCATTGCGTTGATAAGTACTTCCCACAATTACGCCATAAGGTTGGCCAACTACAATCGAAGGAACAATACCACCGAAACGGCTACCGTTCACGTTCATACTGGTGACACCATCTATAATAGATTTTACTTTGTTTTTATTTTGTGCAAAATTGGCATTGATGTCCCACTTTACTTGCCCCTCGGTAATAACAGCTGCATTTAAGATTAACTCAACACCTTTATTTGTCATCTCACCTACGTTGGTAACGAAAGATGCATAACCAGTAGATGTAGGTATTGCCGCTGATACGATCTGATTCTTACTAACTTGATTATAAATCGTAGCATCTAAAGTAATTCTATTTTTAAAGAATCCTAAGTTTAATCCACCTTCATAAGACGTTGTAAATTCAGGCTTTAACTGGTTATTAGGAATCTCTCTTGACGCTCCAAATCCGGTAACAGAGCCGTAAGGAAAGTTGAAAAAAGTAGAGTTATTACCGTAAGTCCAAGATGAGTAGTTCTGATCCAATTTATAAACATCGGCATCTTTACCAACTTTCGCATAAGCTGCGCGAATCTTACCCATAGAAAAAATATCAGACTGAATCTTAAGCGCATCAGTAAACACAAAACTCGTTGAAACAGAAGGATAGAAGTAAGTATTATTTGCAACTGGTAAGGTTGATGATTTATCTGTTCTTCCTGTTAACTCAAGAAATAAATAGTTATTATAGCCCAAAGAGAGTTGTCCGTAAACCCCAAGTAAACGTCTTTTGGAAGAATATTCGCCTGAGCTTTTGAAATCCTGTCCATTACTCACATTATAAAAGCCTGGAATTGTCAATCCAATTGCAGTAATGGTAGGGTTTTGGAAAAGTCTCTGATTTACGTTCTGCCCCAATAAAAATGTTACATTTAAACCATCCGTTAAGATGTCATTTTTCTTGGCTGTAATAATTAAATCACCATTCAACTCACTTCTGAAGAAAGTGTCTTCAATAACTTTTCCACCAAGTGTCGGCTCCTGGGTTGAACCAATTGTAACAATTCGCTTACGTCTGTCAGTATAGGTATCTAAACCCAAACGATAACTCACATTTAACCAACCTGTTACATCATATGCAAGGTTGATGTTTCCAAGAAAACGAGATAAGTTACTCGTAATTGGATTCTCATTTGCTGCAAAATATGGATTATCTGAACTAGGAGCAAACCAGTTGTTAGACCCATCGGCATTTTTATAATTGTTTTTATAGTAGTCTAGATCAATACTTCTGGGCATCGTGAATAGCCGATACATCGAGCTATTTGTTCCATTCCCTTGGGTAGTTCCGCCGTCTTGAAGTGAATTGATATAGTTTATTGAGCCACCAACTTTAAGTTTTTCAGTGACGGCACTATTTGCAGAAAATAAAACTGTTGTTTTCTTATAGTCTGAAGTTGGTAATATTCCTTTTTGATCAGAATTGCCAATCGACAAGTTGATGTTATTCTTAGCGTCGCCACTACTGATTGACAAATTGTTCTCAAAAGTATGCCCTTGTTCGAAATAATCGGTAATGTTATTTGGAAAAGCTTGATAAGGTATCACATCGTTCTGTTTATAAGTTACCCCATTTACATACGGAGTTGTTCCAGCAGCTACAATTAATCCGTTAGCAAGTGTTGGTATGCTTCCAAATTTTGGTCCCCAAGAGTTGGTAGAAATCGAATTGAAAACACCATTTGCTCCCTGCCCATAGTCATTTTGCAACTCAGGAAAACCATAGATATTCTGAACCCCATAAGCAGAGTTTAAAGAAATATTTACAATCCCCTTGCCGCCACTACCTTTTTTTGTAGTAATGATAATTGCACCATTTGCTGCCCTTGAACCATATAACGCTGCCGCAGCAGGCCCCAATAATGTATTTACAGATTCGATATTATTGGTATTCAAGTCCAAAACCCTATTAGAAGGCTGATTGCCATATAATGTTCCCAATGTTTGATCTAAGTCATTACTGATCGGCACACCATCTACAACAAACAATGGAGAATTATTTCCCAAATAAGATGTAACACCACGTAAAATGATGTTTGTTGATGCACCAGCACTACCGCTAGCTCCGGTAATATCTGCGCCAGCAATTTTACCCTGTAAAGCATTCAGGATGTTTCCGTCTCCACGATCAACCAGTTGATCGCCTTTTACAGTTTGAACGTTATACCCTAAATCTTTTCTTGTTTTGGTGATACCCAATGCAGTAACTACGACTTCACTTAGTTGCTTCGAATCGGTTTCTAGAATAACGTTAACAACCCTGTCTTGCCCGATAGCTCTTTCTTGGGATAAGTAGCCTAAATAAGAGAATACTAACTTTACGTCGCCGGCTGGTACGTTTAATAAGTACTTACCATCAGCCATTGTACTCGTTCCAGAAGAGGAACCTTTAATTTTAACACTTACACCAGGCAACGGTAATCCGTCATCTTTTCCCGTAACTGTTCCTGTAATCGTCCGGTTTTGGGCCATCGCAGAACTTGCGCATAGCATCAAAATGAACAAACTTTGTAGAAGTTTTTTCATAAATCAATAAAATTTGGATTAGTTAATAATTGATTAAATATAGCGTTTTTAGTATGCAAGCATATTTATTTGAATTAAACATTAGCAAAATGACAAAAAAAAGACAATTAAAAACTTGCCAAAGAAGGCTAAATAAGCACTCAATTAAAAATAATATTTTGAGATATTGACAAAAATCAAAATATAAAATCTAAACATCATAAAGGTCTTTTTCATCACAAACTATTTACAAAACAAACACAATAAACACGATATAAGTATGACTGTGTACGCACAACCTATATAGATTAGTAAATTAGCAATCTAAATGCTGATAATAGTTCATAAAAAAACCGGGAACATTGTCCCGGTCTTTATAAAATTTTATTATGTTCTAATTACTTGTCCCACCATAAAGGTATTTGCATTGCTGCACTTGGGCTCAAAGGAATATCAGTAGGTATATTTGCCGCATTATATGAACGCTCTGAAGAAGGATAAGGCAACCTTAAGGGTATAATATTTATTACAGGTTGAACTTTAATAGCAACACTTGGATAAACTTCGTTATTAATAGGCAACGCTGGATAACCTGTTCTTCTAAAATCATTATATGCTTCAAATTGCAAATAGTTAGCAATATACTTTTGCGTCATGATTTTACGATACGCTTCTGCAGAAGTAGTTGTCAAATTAACGATATGTTCTGGTAGAGCAAGATATGCCTTTGTTTCTGCAGTACTACTTGCAGCATCAACTTTTATTCCATACAAAGTCATGGAAGCAGCAAGCCCATCATTATAAGCATTAACTACAGCAGTATTAACTGTTTTGTTAGCTTTAAGAAACTCCGCTTCGGCTCTCATAAATAGTGCCTCCGAATAATGAACCAAATACAATCTGGAATCTCTTGCTGCATAAAAAGCACCGATAGCTGAATAGTTTGTTAAATTTGTTGGAGGAGCATCATTGGTCACACCAATATATTGACCAGCATTTGCACCTGCAGCAACTGGATCAACTTGAAAAGCAAGGCGTGGGTCACTTGAACCAACAATTGTACTTGAACCTTTTAAAAGGTTAACGTAATATTGAGATGGCCTTGGTGACGTGCTCCATTTACCATCAACAGCATATTGGTACCAAGGATTCTCTCCACCTGTTTGAGCAAGATATTTGAAAAAAGGAGCTTCATCAGCAGTTATAGAACCAGCATTCAATGCAGTCAGCGCCAATCCAGCTTGAGTAGCAGCAGAATAACCCGGCGCATTAGACAACCTAAGGTAAAATCTAGCTTTTAATGTATTGGCTAAATGTATCCAACTGCTCATCTTTCCACCGTATATGAAGTCATCACTACCAGGCTTGGCTCCCGTACCTTTACCAGCATCAACAATAGCCTGATCCAAAAGAACTTGAATTTGTTTATAGATATCTTCCTGTGAATCATATTTTGGCTTAGTTATTCCCAATTGAGCTTTAAAAGCATCAGAATATGGAATAGATCCATAACAATCAGTAAGATAAGAAAGATTCCATGCTAAAATAATTTTAGCTATAGCACTATAAGAAGGGTTGCCATTTTTATCTGCCTTATCTACCAATTCAACACTAGTCCCCATGATAGAGGTATAGGAAGAATATCTCCAAAAATTATCAACATCATTTGCTGTCAAGTAATAATTGCCTTCATGCGGCCCAGCTGTAGCATAAGCTAAATGTTTGGTCCAAAAACTAGCAAACCTTGTCGGTGAGCCACCGGCTACTTCGTACGAAAATGTACTTAGAATCGCCGGTAACATCAACTGCTCGGTTACCTGTGAAGGATTATTCGGATCCTGGTTTATATCTAGATACTTCTTGCAACTATATAAAGTTGTCAGAACAAGAAGTACTAAAGAGAATATACTATATTTTATTTTCATGATCAATTTCTTTAAAATTTAACGTTAAGACCAAAAGTAACCCCTTTAGTTCCTGGTGTAACTGCATGGTAAAAGCCTTGAGCATTTCCATTTCCTAATAGACTTCCTTCAGGATCACCATAGCTAAAATCAGATTTGATCCAAAGGTTACGTCCGGTAACTGAAAAACCGATAGATTCAAACGGCGTTTTAGCGATAAGTTTTTGAGGTAAATTATAGCTAAGTGTCACCTCTCGAAGTTTCAAAAAGCCGCCTTTTTCAACTAAATTCTCGTCTGCCAATGTATAAATGCTCTGGAAATACTCTTGATCCTGTAAGATCTTTGTCGTATTTGGTGCACCATCAGATTCTCTGATACCTTGCCAAAGTTTCATGGTATTTCTTTGCTCGGTTACTTTAGCTGTCCCGTAGAATGTTGAATAGTAAAGGTCAAAATTCAAGATATCACCACCGTGTCTAACATCAAACAATGTCGACAAAGAGAATCCTTTATAGCTAAATGTATTTCTGAAACCACCGGTCCATTTTGGTGTTACATTACCAATAGGCCCAAGATCATCTGCAACGATTGGGTAACCATCGTCATCAATTAACAACTGACCTCCAGAATTTCTCGCATATCTTGTACCCCAAATAACACCATAACCATAGTCTTTATCAGCCCTGATTTGAGGACTTTCAAAACCTGCAAGAAATATATTGTCTACACCTTCAGCAATGGATTCAAGTTTATATCTATTCTGCGCGAAGTTAAGTTGAATATCCCAGCTAAAATCTTCAGTGCGGAATGGCGAAGCATTCACGGTCAATTCAAAACCCTTGTTTCTGATTTTACCAGCATTAATTACACGATCTACATATCCACTTGCTCCCGAAACCTCTTGTGGTAAAATTTGATTTTTACTTACTTTATCATAATAAGCAGCATCTATTCCTAACCTGTTTCTAAAGAACTTCAACTCCAGGCCAATTTCCTTTTCAGTTACTTTTTCTGGTTTCAGGCCCTCATTAAATAATCGTGCATTTTTTTCAAAAGCATTTACCCCATTAAATGGAAAAACAATATTTCCGCGCTGCCCATCGTTAGGATTCGCACGCAGATAAGTCTGATAAATAGAATAAGGATCTGCATCATTACCCGATTGAGCTAGAGACAGTCTTAATTTTCCATAAGAAAAATATGGATTTTCTTTTAGCCCAATTACATCTGTAAATACAAAGCCTGCTGAAACAGAAGGGTAAAAGAAGGAGTTATTATCAACCGGCAATGTTGAAGACCAATCATTTCTCGCTGTTGCATTCAAATACAGGAAACTCTTGTATTCGAAGGTTGCCGAACCATATACACCAATAATTCGCCTTTTTTCATCTTGTTGTAATGCTTCTGTCGTAGATGCACCATTAATATCATAATATCCAGGAATAATGTCTGAACCCCGAACAGTTCTTCTGGCATATTTTCTTTGATTGATGTTATTACCAATCAATCCAGAAATATTCATATCATCATTAATTTTATAATTTGCAGACAGGATCAAGTCATTGTTTATTTGAGTCTGCTTAATTAAGGCGTCGTACATTCTACCTCTTGGAACACTGATCGTACCAAAATTAACATGCTCAGCTTGTTGATCGGTATAAGTATCTAGACCAACTCTGTTTGTCAATTTTAACCAGGATAAAATGTCCAACGTAGATTCATTTGAAACGATAAACCTGTCAACCGTACTAGGCATTGCAATATTGTTGATCAACCAATAAGGGTTATTAAATCCATTCTCATTTGTCCAGGATCTATTTCCAAATTGCTCATACTGCCCTTTAGCGTCAAAGCTGATTGGCGCAAAGTTCAAGGAATATAAATAAGAGCGTTTAGAGTTTCCTTCCGGCATTCGCTGATTCTGAGAATTAGTATAACTAACAGATGTACTTGACTTAAAATCTTTACCCAATTGAGAAGTGAAATTTCCGCTTACGCTATTCCTTTTGAAAGTATTATTATCAACGATGCCTTGTTGATCTAAATTTGAGTAGGTTAAAATATAGGTAGAAATATCTCCACCACCACTAATAGACACCGAATTGTTCCAAACCTTTCCTGTTCTATAAAAATCTTTTCTTGGATCTCTGATAACCGGCATTCCTACAGCATTTATCACAGCCTGACTCACACTATCTTTGTGAGGGCCCCAACTCTGAGAAATTTGAGTAGCACCGCCATCTTCTGCATACCCTCCTAATCCAGGAGGCAATCCATTCTTATATAGCCCATTGGTTCCAAGTAGATAAGAATTTTGGTAACCTTTTGTATAAGCATTATCTAATGCTAAACTAGAAGAAAATGACACGCGTGGATACTTGCGGTTTGCGTCTTTCTTACCACGTTTAGTTGTGATCATGATAACTCCCATTGCACCTCTAGAACCGTATAAAGCTGATGCTGCTGCACCTTTCAGTACTGTCATCGTCTCAATTGTGTTTGGATCAAGATCAATCCCCCTGTTACCACCATTACCACTAAACAAAGTACTTTCGTCATTTTCAGTAATCCCCCTATTTGTAGAGTTGTCCATAGGAATACCATCAATAATGAATAGCGGTTGATTGTCACCAATTAATGAAGTTGTTCCACGAATAGTTATTCTGGAAGAAGAACCAGCCTGACCACCAGAGTTATTAATCTGGACACCAGCAACTTTTCCCGCCAGAGCATTCACAACATTTGATTCTCTTGAATTTAAGATATCCTCAGCTTTCACCGCTTGAGCAGAATATCCCAATGTTCTTTTGTCCTTGGAAACACCCAAAGCAGTCACTACAACTTCGCCCAATTGCTGAGCATCTGTAGCTAAAACAACATTAATTACATTAGAAGAACCAATGGTCACAGTTTGTTTTACATAACCGATAGATGATACTTCGAGAGATGCGGCGCTAGCGTCCGCTTTAAGTGCAAATTTGCCGCTTCCATCCGTAGATGTTCCATTTTGTGTCCCAACAATCTTTACAGAAACTCCCGGAATCGGCAAGCCGTCGTCCTTTCCTGTAACCGTACCGGTAATTGTACGTTCTTGTGCAATCGCAGATCCTGCGATAAACATCAAAATGAGCAAACTTTGTAAAAGTTTTTTCATAGAAAAATAAAATTTAGGTTAGTTAATAATGATCAAATATAAGTTAAAATGATATGCGTGCATAGCGTAGTCCTATATGGAATTTTACAAATGACAAAAAAATGACATAACAAAAAAGCACAATATGTTGACATTTTATAAAAAACAAAATAATATTCTAAATAAAATGATTCGATTAAATTATTATTCCAAATTAAACAAGCCTATCAGCTTGATTTAGAATATTTAACGTTTATTAACACTTTTTATGAAAAAATTTAACTATATAAAAAATCTACATCAAACGATCTCCACTAAAACTATAGAAATTAGATAGATAGCTGCTTCAGATTATTTTAATAAGAAAACAGTATTCGCAAATAATTGTTTTCCATTTTCCCAAAAAGATCTAAATAAAATATTGCCGCCAAAATAAGCCACATTTCCCTTTCCTAATGGCTGAATGCCAAAAAGCATTCCTCTGCTAATTTTAGCCGCAACACCCTGTCCAACAACGCCTGCGACGTAACTATCGGGCTTTAACAAGCCAATATTCCATCCTTTTGACAAAGGCTCGTATAGTCTGCTATCGGTTTTTAGGGTATAATAAAAATCGCCAAGCCCGGCAGAGACCGGATGGGTATGGTCCAGGTGGACTTTGAAAATGGCTCCGGAAATAGATTCCGAAAGGTTATTCTTTTTACGACTTCCAAAGGTGGTAGCCCCACCAAGCTTTAAATCATCGACAAAATATTCTTTCTTTTGAATTTCGAACGGCTTCTTTCCCATCACACTTGAGATTGCATCTTCAAAAAGAATCAGTTTTCCTCCAAGCTTAATCCAATCTTCTAATTTGCCATTGATATCCTCAGGATAAAATCCATCTGGCAAAATGAGCGTATTTATTCTATTGATGTCTAAATTGCCTATGTCCTGACTCCCAATCATACTCAAAGGATAATTTAAATCCTGCTCAAAGAAATGCCAAATTTCGCCTAAGCTTTGTGAAGAGATCTCCGTACCAGAAACCACTGCAATTTTTGGCGTAATCAAAGTAGAATAAACAGCCGACCCTAAATCTTTTCCTTTATCCACTAAACCACTGGAAGCTTGATAAAAACGCTGATTAAATTGCTTCTCTATAGCCTGTATTTTTGCAGAAAGTCCTTTCAAGACCTTTTCATTCTCTGCCCGGTAAATCAGCAAAGAGCCGGGTAAAAAAGATTTGTTCTGAATCGTAAACGATTCTTCCCCCATCCTAACCTTTATTCCTGCGTTTTGTAAAGCAATCAGCATCTGTACGTCGGTAAGTGAATTCCACGGCAATATCCAGGCATAAGGTGCCGTTAAGTCCAGAGGAACAGACTCTACTGGTGCGGGAAACCCTCCTTTTACGACTTCTTTAACCGCGTACGCCTTTAAGCCGTAGGCATAAGGAAGCGCCCAGGCTGTAATATCATAGGTATTAGAATCTTTAACAGCTGTTTGAGGCTCAAACAAGACATTCACAAGCACAGCCCTGGATTGCTGCCCGGGCACAATCAAATCGTTACGATCAAGTTTGAAACTTTCCGTTTTCCCCGTTTCATAGTTGTATCCGGTTAGTGTTTTACTTCCCCCGTATGCAAATTCTATATGGTTTTTCCTCAAAAGATCCCTGAGCCGCTTCAACTTACCCAAATTATCTCCTTTAACAACATATGTATTAAAGCCGGAAGTATTTTCTGCAAACCCATGTTCAAAATACAACTTAAACTCGCTCAGCAACTTATCTGCCGACTTGGAAACTGTAGTGAGTGTATTAATTCCTGCAGCAAAATGATGGTCTATCCGATCTTTCAACGTCAAGGTATCGCCATCAAGGGTAACAATAGATAAGCCAGCAGCAATTCCACCCTGTTCATAAGTCATCCCAATCGCTCCGTTATATAATGGATAAGTATCCCCATAAGAAGGGTATAATAAGTCAAACTGTTCCTTAGTAAAGTATTTCCAACCTTTCTGATCAAACAATTTGGCATTACTTTTTCCCGCTATGAGCTGAAATTCGCGCTGCCAGACGGTGATATCCTGATGGATCGGTTCAGCAGCAGGGGCAAAATAATAAGGCTCATTGTAGTTTTGTTCATGAAAATCGAGATGAACTTCTGGTAACCACTCTTGATACAAAGTTAGCCTTTGTTGTGTTTCAATTTGCGTTTGCCAAGCCCAATCCCGGTTTAAGTCAAAATAATAATGATTCGTTCGACCACCCGGCCAGGGCTCTATGTGCTCCCTGCTCATCGGGTTCGGATCGGGCCTATACCCCATAACGCTTTTGAAATAATTTACATAACGTTCCCGTCCATCTGGATTTAAACACGGGTCAATAATTACAACGGTATTTTTGAGTGCCCACTGTGCATCAGCAGCCCTGCCTTCGGCAAGTACATAGGCCATTTTTAACGCAGTCTCTGTGGGGCTGGCCTCATTTCCATGGACATTATAACTTAACCAAAGTACAACCGGCTGTTTTACCGGCTTTAAAAGTGCTTTCTGCCCACTAGCCAGCTCAAGATTGTTCTTTTTAATGGTTTCCAGATTGTCTATGTTCTCTTTTGAAGATACGACCGCAACTAAAAGCTCCCGGCCTTCATAAGATTTACCATAACTGATGATTTTTAAATTTTTGCTAACTCTTCCCAGGTACTTAAAATAATCGACGACCTGCTGATGTGATGTAAATTTACTCCCTAATGGGTAACCTAAAAACTCATCGGGAGATTTAGTTTGAGCCTTCACCGCATTCCAGCCCAGTGTCAGAAAAAGAAAAGGAAGCAAAAAGGATCTCATAGTTAACAATTAAGACACCAAAGTACTAAAGAATATTTTTTGTTTCTCCTTCATCCCTATATATTTGTTCTTTATTGACCTTGGGCCATCATACAGGTAGTCTTTCATTCAATTTTTCAGCAAATGACAAACACGGAATCCCTCTATCAGCACTATTTAAATCACAGAACCATATGTACCGATACGAGGAATATCAGCCAGGGCTGCCTGTTTTTTGCCTTAAAAGGTGAGCATTTTGACGCCAATACCTTTGCTGCGCAAGCTTTAACAGCAGGGGCTGCTTTTGCCATTATAGACAACCCGGCTTACCAGATCAGCGAACAATGTATTCTGGTTCCCGATGTGTTAACAGCTTTACAAGAGCTCGCAAGATACCATCGCAAACAATTGAACATCCCGGTTATTGGACTTACCGGCAGCAACGGAAAAACCACAACCAAGGAACTTATAAGAGCTGTACTGGCTCAGCGCTATCGGACATTTGCAACAAAAGGAAACCTAAATAACCACATTGGCGTACCGCTTTCCGTACTCGCCCTCAGTGAGGATATCGAAATCGCAGTGATAGAAATGGGTGCAAATCACCAAAAAGAGATAGAACTGCTTTGTACCATAGCCCAACCCACCCATGGCTTGATTACCAATATAGGTATGGCACACCTGGACGGGTTTGGCGGTTTTGAAGGTGTAAAAAAAGGAAAAGCAGAATTATATGCCTATTTAAAACAGCACAAAGGCACTACTTTCATCAATAGGGACAATTCTTATTTAATGGAGATGAGTACGCGCGCAGATTTAAACCAGGTGGTATATTATAGCACCTCATCCACAGATTTTATTAGCGGAAAACTGCTCAAAACAGACCCATTCCTTGAACTCAGTTGGAGTAATGGGCTAGCCAGCTTTGAAATCAATATGCAATTGACTGGCTCCTACAATTTTGAGAATATCCTGGCAGCCATTTGCATCGGTCAATATTTTAAAGTAACGCCACAGCAAATTAACACCGGTCTGGCTGGCTATGCGCCTACGAATAACCGATCTCAAATCAATAAAACCGAAAAAAACACGGTAATCTGCGATTTTTACAATGCCAATCCGAGCAGTATGTCGGCAGCATTGGACAACCTAAAATCCTTAAATGCGCCAAATAAAGCCGTAATTATTGGAGACATGTTTGAATTGGGTAATGAAGCTGCACAGCAACATCAGTTGATTGCCGGGCAAGCAAGCGCGTTGAACGTTCAGACACTCATCTTTATCGGGAAATATTTTTACGCCCTTAAAGATCAGTATTCCGCACATTTTTTTAGCAACCCTACAGAAGCACAAGCCTTCCTTCAGGAAAGGCCCATTACAAATGCATTGGTTCTGTTAAAAGGTTCCAGAGGGATGGCCCTGGAACAACTCATGCCCTTACTCTAGTCTATTTGATTGAAGTTGCTACGGTAATGCCCGCATCACTCACTTCTTTAAGTGGATTATCGCGCATGTTCTGCTCAATTTCCAACTCGTACCTGCCGGGAGCAGGGAACTTATAATTGGTCAGCAATGGTAGGGTGTAGGTGTATAGATTGCCTGATCCTGAACCGTTCCATTTGCCATCTGCCTGCGCCAGTTTGTACTCATAACGTCTGGACTGCTTCTTAGCGCCCTGCTTGACATGAAAAAGTACAAAAACATTGGAATATCGATAATCTGAAGTATGTCTGAGCTTGAAATAGATGTCATAAGGCTGACTGCTGTCTTTAACATCCACCTGGGCAATCACCTTGTTGGCATAACTCCAGTTCCGTGCCGGCATGGTTTGGGTAGTATCGGCAACATTTCGGGTATCACACCCGCTAAAGAAAAATACCATTCCTATCAATAGGAATGGTAAAACTTTATAATTATTCATTTTTAGGCTTATCAGCAGGTTTCTTTCTTCTATTATTCCTATTCCGGTTATTACGTCCGGATCCTGGTTGCCCTGGTGTATTGGCAGGCTTTTCTGCTCCGCCTCCCTGAGCCGCCTGAACAGGAGCAGCTGTATTTTCTCTTTTGTTGACAACAGCTTCCTTTTTCTGGGCTACAGGTTTGTTTTTAGCCTGTTGCTGAACTGGGCGAGGGCCCTTCTCCTGCTTATCGCCAGAATTTTTATTCCTATTCTGGTTGTTATTACGGTTATTGTTCTTATTCCCTTTATTTCTAGGCTTATCATCCAAACGGGTCAAACTATCCTGACCAACCACATTTTCATAATCAGGGATCTTCTCAACCACCGCGGTACTCACCAGTTCAATTGCTTCTTCTTTCAGATTAACCGGCTTCTGACCTTTTTTATTCATGGCCATGATTTCTTTTACGCGATCAACCTTCAATGGAATCCAGTCTTCCGTATTCGGATAACTAAACCACATGATTTTCTTAAAAATATCTGTTTTCTGATGTCTTGCTACACCGATTTCAGTCTGCAGACTATCAATACGGTCCGGAATATCTTTCAATGCATCCAGATAAGTATCCAGTTCATAATTCAGGCAGCATTTTAGTTTACCACATTGCCCGGCTAGCTTTAAAGTATTTAATGACAGGTTCTGATAACGCGCTGCAGCAGTAGATACCGTTTTAAAGTTCGTCAACCAGGTTGAACAGCACAGTTCTCTTCCACAAGAGCCGATACCACCCAATCTGCCAGCTTCCTGACGCATACCAATCTGACGCATTTCTATCCTGATGCGGAAAGTCTCGGCCATCTTCTTGATCAGTTCCCGGAAATCTACCCGTCCTTCAGCAGTATAAAAAAAAGTCGCTTTAGTTTTATCTCCCTGGTAATCCACATCACTAATCTTCATAGACAAGCGCAAGTCTAAAGCCAATGTACGTGCTTTATGCATCGTTTCCCACTCCATACCTTTGGCCACTTTCCACTTCTCTACATCAGCCTCCGTAGCCTTTCTGTAAACCTTCCTGGTAACCTGATCTATCGCTGCTTTACGGCGTTTCATCTGTATTCTAACCAGTTCGCCGGTAAGCGATACGTGACCAATGTCATAACCACCCGTAGGGCCTTCAACAGCCACAAGCTCTCCTATTTCAAGATAAATATTATCAGTATTCACAAAGAATTCTTTCCTTGCTCCTTTAAATTTGACTTCTATTACCTGAAAAGGCTTATAATTTGAGGGCATGTCCAAATTAGACAGCCAATCGTAAACTTCCATTTTTCCGCAGCCACCAGTAAGGCAAGAGCCATTACTTTTGCAGCCCGAGGGGGCGCAACCGCCTCCTGTAGAACAACTTCCACATCCCATAACTAATTGTATATATATTGAGTCCCTTTCGGGAACGTTTTAAACTTAATTATTTTAACCAGTTGTAAAGATACATCTAAAAACAGAATTTTAGGGTTTGCATTTCTTTCGATATGGTAATGAGCCTTTTCCAGTTCTGCAATAATCGCATCTGCCATGTTCAAGTCCAACACATGGGTTGACAACTTTTTCGCAGTTTCCAATGCCCTGGCCGGTAACTTTACCAATTCATCGGCACCACTTAACAACAAACTACATTCACGCAAAAAGCTGATTCCATACTTTAAAAAATTCTTCTGATTTTCCCTGCCCCAGCTTGCGGCCTGCTCTACAAAACCAGTCAAGTCCAAAACTTTGTTGCCATAACCCATCCGCAACCATTCGGCAAATTTATCTGCATTTTCATTATGCGTACTGGATACCAGAGCTTTGGCATCAATCAAATTGCCATCAGCTAAAAAGCTATATTCGGTAGCCAATTGTTCTGACAGCAGCTGTTTATCCATTAAATAACTTTCCACTGTTGCATGGGAAAGCTTAGGAATCTTGACGATTTGCGTACGTGACAAAAGTGTCGACAAGATTTGCTCCTGATTATTCGCAACTAATATAAAAAGGGTATTTTGCGGTGGTTCTTCAATGATTTTAAGCAAGGAATTGCCTTCTTTATCCAGATATTCAGGCAACCACATAATGAGCACTTTCGTTCCTGCTTCGAAAGCTTTGTAACTTAGCTTTTTTATAATATCATGACATTCCGCAATATTAATATTGGCTTGTTTATTTTCCGCACTGAGTTTGGAACGCCAGATATCCATGTCAAAATAGGAATCTGCAAGCAGCATACTGCGCCATTCTTCTAAAACATCAACCGCGGTCCTGACATCTTTCGAAGCAAAAAACGGGTAAGAAAAATGAAGATCCGGGTGAATATACCGTTCATACTTTCGACAAGAAGAACAGACCCCGCAGCTATCTGTAGGGCTTTTATCCAGACAATTGATGTACTGTGCGTAGGCAATCGCCAAAGGCAGTGCACCACTACCATCACAGGAAAGAAATAGCTGCGCATGGCTAATTCTATTCTCCGCAACAGTTTGCAATAACTGTGCTTTTATACTTTCTTGTCCGATGATATCCTTAAACTGCATTTGGTGCAAAATAGCAAAATTTTAAGAAAAGCAATGACCAATACCCCAACAGTTTCAGCCAGATTAGTTCTGATATGTTTACCTTTGGAGACATTTTTCATTTAATTTATATTTAATCAACCCTTATGGCACGTATACTCGCTTTTGACTATGGCACCAAACGTATCGGCATTGCTGTAACTGATCCGCTTCAAATTATTGCAACCGGATTAGACACCATACATCCTAAGGATATTATAGATTACCTAAAAAAATACATGTTAAAAGAGGATATAGAAGCCTTTGTACTCGGTGATCCTAAACAAATGGACGGTTCGCCATCTGATTCTGCGCAGCATGTTAAGGGCTTCTCAAGGACTTTAAAAAAAACATTCCCTGATATCCCACAACATTGGATTGACGAGCGCTTCACTTCCAAACTGGCACATCAGGCCATCATGCAAAGCGGTTTAAAAAAACAGGATCGCCAGAACAAAGAAAGGGTTGACACCATATCGGCAACCATCATTTTACAATATTTTATGGAACAATACCGTTCATAAAGAAAGTCCGGAATTTATGAGTTTGATACAAGAAGACATGCAGCAGCTGCTGCTCAATTATTGCGAGCCGGAAAATGAGCTACTCAAAAAGATAGACCGGGAAACCAATTTAAAAGTTCTGATGCCAAGAATGCTCTCCGGCCATTATCAGGGCCGTGTATTGAGTATGTTAAGTAAAATGATCAGTCCCAACCGCATTCTGGAAATAGGGACATTCACAGGCTACGCAACACTTTGCCTTGCTGAAGGTCTCACTGCCGATGGAATTATTTACACCCTCGACATCAATGAAGAACTGGAAGAAATGGTTCGTGGTCACTTCGAAGCTTCAGCGTTTAACAAACAGATTAAATACATTTTAGGTGATGCTACGAAAACGGTAAATGAACTGGACGAGACTTTTGACCTGATTTTTATTGATGCTGACAAGAAAAACAATGGTACCTATTATGATCTGGTATTTGACCGCTTAAGACCGGGGGGATTAATTATTGTAGACAATGTCCTGTGGAGTGGCAAGGTTTTAAATAGCCAGCAAGACAAAGACACCAGGAACATCAGCACATTTAATGATAAAATAGCAGCCGATGATCGGGTAGAAAAACTCATCCTCCCGGTTAGGGACGGTCTGTTTATCATCAGAAAAAAATAGTTATGATTAAAAAAACATGTTGGGTTTGGCTAAGTATCACATTAATTGCTTGTACAGCAAAAGCCCAAACCACTCAGCAGTACATAGATGATCATATTGAATATGCGCAAAGCCTGATGCGATTGTATAAAATTCCCGCCAGTCTGATTATGGCCATCGCCATCCATGAATCGGCTTCCGGCAATAGCAAAATAGCAAGGTATATGAACAATCACTTTGGCATCAAAGGGCCAAACAGCAATACGGAGATTCGCTCTTCTTATCGCGATTATGAAACTATAGAAGCTTCTTACGATCATTTCATTGAGTTTTTGCAAGGCAGATCGTACTATCAACCCCTATTCGACCGTTTGGATCAATATGACTATAGGGCATGGGCCAGAGGTATTCAACGCGGGGGGTATGCACATAGCCGTTCATGGGCAGCTCAGGTTATTGGTCTGATCAAAAAACACGAGCTTTTTCAGTACGATGAAAGACCGGACGACTACATCGAACCCCCGCTCCCAACGCTTCGCTTAAGTCGGAAATTAGCCGGAAATACCAGATCAAAAAAGATATATACGGTAAAAAGTGGCGACAATTTAGGCCGTATTGCTAAATTGCATCAAACAACTACCAAAAGTTTAATGCGTAAAAACGGAATGAAGTCTGCCGCCCTTAAACCCGGACAAAAAATAAAAATATAATGAATAGAGTACTATTGACACTGGCCTTAGCCCTTTTGTTGTTCAGTTCTTGTAAAACAAGAAAATACTCACGTAACAATAAGCAAATCGAAAAGGCAGCCAATAAGGCCAATCCAGATATCAAAAGTTATACAACCCTGAACTATATTGAGGCCTTTAAAGGTGTTGCCATTGAAGAGATGAATACTTACGGCATTCCGGCCAGCATTACCCTGGCCCAGGGCATCATTGAGTCCGGAAGTGGAAATAGCAGCCTCGCCAAATATGCAAACAATCATTTTGGCATCAAGTGTACTTCCGAATGGAAAGGCAAGGGCTATTTTAAAGATGATGACAAAGCCAATGATTGCTTTAGGGTATATAAAGATGCGCGTGAATCTTACAAAGACCATTCTACCTTCCTAAAACGAAAACGGTATAGCTTTTTATTTGAGCTTGATAAAAACGATTATAAAAACTGGGCATTGGGTTTAAAACAGGCAGGCTATGCCACAAATCCTAAATATCCTGATATGCTGATCAACATCATTGACAAATACCAATTGTATCAATACGATCAGTCTGAATCAGAAAAAGAAAAGTTAAAACGTGAGGACAAAGTATTTACAGAGATCAATGCGAATATCCCAAACGAAAAAAAGGAATTTACACCTGTAGCGATTCCACCTTCAAAGCAAATTATCATCACAAACAACATTGATACCACAAAGGCTCCTCCTGTGATAACCTTACCTTCAACAAAGGATACGACTTACATTGTAAAAAAAGGAGATACCTTATACAACATCTCCAAACGATTCAATTTAACAGTAGAACAATTGAAAGAACTAAACAACTTAAGTGATGAAGGGATCAAAATCGGCCAAAAATTGCTGTTAGTTAAATAATGTTAATGTTTATTAAGGCCGTATAGTTATCTTGTAGCTTTGTGTTTCCATGAAATTTTTTAGTCTATTCATATTTCTATATTGCTTTGCCATTGAGGCCATTGCACAAAGTACAACAGTGCAGGGCTTTGTCATAGACAAAGAATCAAAGTTACGCCTGGCTAAAGTCTATATCTACAATCCACACAACGATGAAGGGATATACAATACGCCTAAAGGGGAATTTAACATCAAAGCCAGTGTAGGTGACACCCTGTTTGCTGTACTGCAAGGTTATGGACTGGACACCGTAGTAATCAATGACCATAAAGCCATTTATTTTCAACTCAAACCCCTTGGCATTACATTACGTGAGGTTTCTATCCTGGGCAGTAAATACACGCCGAAGGAACTGCATGAAAAATCTTTAAAGGAATACAAATATGCACTGGATAAGGGGAAAGCAAAGGATTTGCTAAATCTGGGCCTTGGTGGCGTTGGCCTGGGCATTGATGCCATTTATAATTTGCTAAGCAGGGATGGTAAAAATGCCCGTCATTTACAAAAGATTATTGAACGCGACTATAAAGAAGCCATTATTGATTATCGGTTTAAACCCGATTATGTAAAACGGGTATTACAGATCGGTGATTTTGAAGCTGAAGACTTCATGAACCAATACCGCCCAACTTATGACTTTGTTTTAAGCGCGTCTGATTATGCTTTTGTCGTATACCTGAAAAACAATTATGCGAGTTATAAACGAAATCCTGCGGCATTCAGGCTTCCTCCATTGCCGAAAGTAAAGGTTGAACAGTTTTGAAACCGTATTTTTTAGTATACAAAAAGCTTCCGGCCAACGCCATGGCTATTTTTCCCTTCATCATTTTGAAAGAGAAACGCCTGCAGTCAGATTTTGTGCTGGTCAATCATGAAAAAATTCACTTCCGTCAGCAACTCGAACTATTGATTATCCCTTTTTATGTTTTGTATTTGCTGAACTATCTGATCAACCTCATGAAGTATAAAAATCATGATCAGGCTTATTTCCACATCGTTTTCGAAAAAGAGGCTTATGCCTGCGATCAAAACCTGGAATATCTTAAACAAAGACGTTTTTTTTCCTGGGCAAAATATCTTTAACCGGACCGGCTCATCTGCTCATTTATCCAAATAGTTTAGCATTAAACTTTTAATAAGCAACAATTTTGTTTTTCTTTGTAAAGATGAAGAGTTTTTATGCTTGCTTACTGTTCGTTTTTGTTGGATCAACAATTTTACACGCACAAGAGATTGACACCATCCCGATTAATACCAAAGGGTTAGACATTAAATTGAAACGTAGCCCCTTGCCAAGCCGCATGGGTAATTTACAGTTTAAACCAGTGGTGATTTCGCCTATGGTTGTTGATGCTAAAGTGAATTATTGGAAAACCCGCACCTCTGTAGGGATCAATGTGAACCAGGCTACTTTTTCAAATAACTGGAAAGGTGGTGGCGTAAACTCCATTGCGGTAGGCGGAGTAGTAAATTATAAAGCCGAATATAGCAAGGAAAATTATAGCTATGTAAGCGAACTGATCCTCGAATATGGTAAGGTAAAGAATAAAGATCAGCTGCAAAAGAAAACCAGGGATAGGATTTTCTGGGACAATAAGGCCGCAATACAATTGTCTAAAAACTGGTATTTCTTTGGATCTGTGAATTTTGAATCACAATTTGATTCTGGATTTTCTTATACCAGAACAAAAGAGGGTAATGAATTTCCAAATCTGATTTCCAAATTCATGTCACCGGGGTATCTTACAGAATCTTTCGGTTTTGAGTATAAACCGAATAAATACTTCTCTACACGTATTGGTACAGGGAGTGCGAGACAAACCTTTGTGTTGGATACAGCAATATATTTAGCAAAAGATGCAAACGAACCAAGCAAAATTAGCAAGTCTCAAACAAAATATGGCGTAGACTTTGGCAAGAAATTCAAAAACGAATTGGCCTTTCAAATCGTAAGTAATTTTGAGAAAGAGGTTTTTACCAATACGCTTTTAAAAGCCAGATACCAGATGTTTATCCCATATGACCGTGCATTGGTCAATATTGATCATAGGCTAGATGTGTCGATCACATCTAAACTAAATCGATTGATGAACGTCTCGCTTACAGGGGTAGGTTTGTTTGACCGAGACACGGATCCAAAAATACAAGGAAACCAAACCCTGGCCCTTGGCGTCATGTTTGTCTTCCCACGTTAAGCCCTTAGAATACTTTATAAATATTACCACCAAAATTAATAACTTTGGGACTTACAAAAAATTGAACACTAAGCATTAAAGAAAATGTTTGAAAATTTACAGGATAAGCTAGATCGTGCGTTTAAGGTTTTAAAAGGACAAGGCAGCATTACAGAGATCAACGTGGCTGAAACCATGAAAGAAATCCGTAAGGCTTTATTAGATGCCGACGTAAATTATAAAACTGCAAAAACCTTTACAGACGAGGTTAAAGAGAAAGCATTAGGCTTAAATGTATTGACTTCGGTTTCGCCGGGTCAGTTGCTGACTAAGGTAATGAACGATGAGCTGACTGCTTTAATGGGTGGTGAGGTTACTGAGCTTGATTTAAAAAATAACCCAACCATTATATTAATTGCCGGTTTGAACGGTGCTGGTAAAACTACCTTTACGGGTAAACTGGCACTTTATTTAAAAAGCAAAGGCAAAAAACCATTATTGGTGGCAGGTGACGTGTACCGCCCGGCTGCAGTAGACCAGTTACAAATTTTAGCGGAACAGGTTGGCGTTCCCGTTTATGCAAATAAAACGTCTAAAGATCCTGTAGCAATTGCCCTTGAAGGTATTGCTGAAGGTAAAAAGAACAACAATAACGTAATCATCATTGATACCGCCGGTCGTTTATCGATTGACGAAAGTTTAATGAATGAGATCTCCGAAGTAAAAGCACAGACGAAACCTCACGAAATATTATTCGTTGTAGATGCGATGACTGGTCAGGATGCCGTCAACACCGCAAAGATCTTCAACGACAGACTTGACTTTACCGGTGTGGTATTAACCAAATTAGATGGTGATACCCGTGGTGGTGCTGCCCTTTCCATTAAATCAGTAGTCAATAAACCAATTAAGTTTATCGGTACTGGTGAAAAAATGGAAGCACTGGACGTATTTTATCCGGAAAGGATGGCTTCCCGTATCTTAGGTATGGGTGACGTTGTTTCCCTTGTTGAACGCGCCCAACAACAGTTTGATGAAAAAGAAGCAGCAGAACTTCAAAAGAAAATCCGCAAAAACAAATTCGACTTCAACGATTTCTATAACCAGATTCAACAAATCAAGAAAATGGGTAATATGAAAGACTTGATGGGGATGATTCCTGGCGTTGGAAAAATGATGAAAAACGTGGAAATTGAAGATGATGCTTTCAAAAATGTAGAAGCGATCATTCAATCCATGACCAAGCATGAGCGTGAAAATCCAGATGTCATTCAGCAAAGCAGAAGATTACGTATTGCAAAAGGATCAGGAAATAAAGTAGAGGATGTAACCAAATTGATTAAACAGTTTGACGACATGCGCAAAGTGATGAAACAATTTTCAAATCCGGCAGCTGCCGCCAAAATGATGCGTAACATGCCCAAAATGCCGCAAGGAAAAATGTAATTCAAAAAATAACTTAATCCCGGTCTTAACAGACCGGGATTTTTTTTGCCCCGTAAAAAATAAAGTTCTTCCATTTTAACCACATTAAGCACATTTCACTATAGTTTCACACTTCATTAATGAGATGTAAATATGTTAATCAAAACATACGGAAGTGCTGTTTTCGGTGTAAATGCATTGACCATAACCATAGAGGTAAGCATTGGTGGCGGCAATAAATATCACATCGTTGGTTTGCCAGATAATGCCATCAAAGAGAGCCTCCGCAGAATTGAAAGCGCCATTCAATCTACCGGATTAAAAATGCCCCGACAAAAGATTGTCATCAATCTGGCTCCGGCCGACATTAGGAAAGAAGGTTCATCTTACGATCTTCCAATCGCAATCGCAATTTTAGCTGCCTCAGGCCAAATTGAGAATCCGGACATAGATAAGTACTTCATCATGGGAGAACTTTCCTTAGACGGCGGCTTACAGCCAATAAAAGGCGCACTACCCATTGCCATTCAAGCACGCGAAGCTGGATTTCAAGGTTTCATACTACCCAAAGATAATTCCAGGGAGGCAGCAATCGTTTCGGAACTCAAAGTCTATGGCCTCAAAAATTTAACTGAAGTCATCTCTTTTTTCAATGGAACAACATGTCCTCCTCAGGTACTAGTCAATACCAGGGATGAATTTTTCAGTAAAGTAAGTAGCTATGAGCATGACTTTTCAGATGTCAAAGGACAAGAGAATATCAAACGTGCCCTGGAGATCGCCGCAGCCGGAGGCCATAACCTCATTTTAATCGGTCCGCCCGGAGCCGGAAAAACTATGCTTGCCAAACGACTCCCCACCATTTTACCACCTCTGAATTTACACGAAGCGCTGGAAACGACAAAAATACACTCCGTAGCAGGAAAACTGAACGCTACAGATTCACTAATGACAGAAAGACCGTATCGAAGTCCGCATCATACCATTTCAGACATGGCCCTGGTTGGCGGGGGTGCAAACCCCCAACCTGGAGAAATATCCCTGGCACACAATGGGGTATTATTTCTGGACGAATTGCCTGAATTTAAACGTAGTGTACTTGAAGTTATGAGACAACCCCTCGAAGACCGAAATGTGACCATATCCAGGGCTAAAATGTGTGTAGAATATCCTGCAAGTTTCATGTTGATCGCCTCCATGAACCCTTGCCCTTGCGGATTTTACAATCATCCGGAAAAGGAATGTATTTGCGGTACTGGCATCGTTCAAAAATACCTGAGTAAAATTTCCGGTCCGTTACTCGATAGGATAGATCTTCACGTAGAAGTTACCCCAGTAAACTTCAATGACCTTACTTCAGCTGCTGAAGCTGAAAAAAGTGAGGTCATCAGAGATAGGGTGATCCAGGCCAGGGAGATCCAGGACAAACGCTTTTCAGCAAACAAAGATTTGCACTACAATGCGCAAATGAGTCCCAGCATGGTCCGAAAAATCTGTAAAATCGATCCAGTCGGTCAAACATTAATTAAAAATGCAATGGAGAAACTAGGTCTCTCAGCACGTGCCTATGACCGGATTCTTAAAGTTTCCCGGACCATTGCAGATCTTGCCAAAAGTGAGGCCATTGAGCCTGAACATTTGGCAGAAGCCATTCATTATCGAAGTCTTGACCGGGACAACTGGTCTGGTTAATCCAGCTCTTCAGCCCCCTCCTCTTCAGCATGCTCTTCCTCTTCAGGAACGTAAGCTACAATTTCCCGACCAATCGCATTGATCTCCTCATCAGTTTCAAAAAGAGGCAGGGCTGTCTCTGCATCCAGTTTCAACCATTGTGATTCCGTATCCTTTTGGATATGAACATATTCTTTTCCATTTTTAAAAATGACGTAAGTATCATTTCCTTCCGGAAATACAGCGTAATCAATTTCTCCGATCTGGATATCAAAAGGCTCCTGCATGGTCGTTCTTATATTGTATTAAATTAACCTTAACGTAAACTGGCATAGTTATAAAATTGCATTTTACCAGTTCCCGTAATCTCTATTGTTTTAACTTCATCATTTCCATTCGCTCCTTTCAAATTAAGCGTAATGGTATTTTGTCCTTTTTTCAAAGGAATGCGCACATAACTAATTGTTGCTGGTAAAGATTGCCAGTTCCGTGTATCTGCTTTTTCAGACAGCAAACCATACAATTGCATACCAAGGCCAAGTCCTTCCAGCAAGCCATTGTCCTTGCCATTCTTTCCAGTTCCCTTTGCACTTTCACGAAGCACATATTCAGCTCCTTTTTTAACCGCCAAACGGGTCAGCACCTTGCTCATCTCAGCAACAAATCGTTGATCAAGTGTTTTAAAAGCCAGTTCATTAATGTCTTCTGCTTTTTCAAAAGTAACTAAAGTGCCGCCGTAATCAATCGTTGCAGCGCTGAAATAAGGCTTTTGTGCAATATATTTCGGATAGGTAGCCCTGAGACTCTCTATGTTTGAAATGTTGGAATTCCCATTGCTGTAATCGTGATTGAACGGAATAATAATGGTACCACCGACATTGGTAAAGAAAAGGTCCCCATGATTTCCTTTCACCAGCGAGAAGAAGAATTCTTCCTGTTGTTTAACCGGAGCAAGACCATTTTCCCAAAAGAAAACCAATGTCCCTCCTTCCGGTTTGGGCTTTCTTTCATATTTAACATTAAAAATTCCCTCAAACCTGTTAAGTTCAGCGGTAAAACCATTCAGATCTGCGGTTCGCATCACGTCTTCTTTCAAGGTCCCGGGCATTGAAGTGCCGTAATAAAGTTGATCTTTACTGTTTAAATAAACCTCAGCAGCATTTCGATAAGCTATAAACGCATTGTTTACATCGTTATCATGCTCATAAATCAATCCTTGCAACATTAAAGAAAAGGCATCTTTTGAATAACGATTGGTCTTCTCATTGAACTTATCACCTTGCTCTTGTGATTGTAAGGTGATCCTTCTAGCTTCAACAATAGCATCTTCCGTTTGGTTCAGGTACAGATAATTCAATGCTTTATAATAATGGATCATAAATTTTTCAAAATCCTCTCCTTTATAACGTTGGGTCATTGGATTAACCAGTGTACCTACCGCAGCATCCATCACGCCACCAAGCCCATTTTCCAGAAGCTGATCTGCTTCATTAAAGTACCTGTTGCTAGCTTCGTAATCCCCATTCAAATGACTGGATTTTCCCTTTTCCATCAGAAAAAGCAGCCTATTACGTGGTTTTTGCAATAATTTGTTTTTATCCAGCTCCTTTTCTGCTTCCTTATAATTACCTGCAGCAATTTGTTTATAATACCCACCAATCATATCATTATAACTGGCACAGCTGAAAAGAAAAAGCATCAACCCCAAAAGGATTGATGCCCTGAAAGTATTCTTGCTGATATTTATCATAGTTATGTTAGTCGGAAATGTACCGACTAATTCTTAACGTATTTAGCAATTTTTTTATCTCCAACCCAAACCACTTCATTGGTTTGAATATCCGTCAATTCCAGATTTACCTGGTAATAAACAACCTTTTGACGCTTATGCGAGTCTACAATGGAGTTGATAGAACCTTGAAGAATATAGTCTGCACCGTTCTCCAATCCAAACTTTTTCATACTGGATACTGAAGAATTCTGCTGCTGGTCAGCTTTCTCGGCACGCAACTCTTCTCTTTTCTTACCTCCTTGTACCAAACGTACTCTTTCGCTTTTAACAAAAACCTGCTCCACATCCTTTACAAACGTTTCCGCATCGATATGTTCATGGCTCTTATTTTGTACAGCACCAACAACAACAACCGGTCGCTTACCTTGTTTATTCTCCAGGTGGCTGGACAACCATTTACCGCCTAAAACACTTTGCGTCATTTCCTCCGCAACAAGTCGCGAATCTGTGTTGTTCCAATTGCCACTAACGTCAATTGCCTGATCCGTGTTTACACGTGTCACTTGCCTGGAGCATGAGGAGATAACGACTCCTGAAATGGCAATAGCCCCGATGGTTATGATTTTTTTGAACTGCATTTTTATTTATATCTAATTTTTAATTGTTACTTCTACCAACCACCATACCAGGAACGGCTTAAACCCCAGCCAAATCCATGACGATGTCCATAACCATAATTCCCAAAACCAATACTGTAATAAGGACTGTTGTAATACGGATTTACCAGATTTAACTGGTAATTCCGTTCTCTTCTTAACTGACGGCGCTCTTCACGGGCCTGATACCAATCGTACGCTTTATAGGTATCCTGAACGGTAGTACCTTGATTACGACTTAAAGAATCAGCAGCAATGCCGTATTTTTGTTGCGCTTCCAGATATCTTGGATTTTGATCAGGTAGCAATTCAGAAGTTTGTGCTTGCGTTGATGTAGACCAAAGCAGGCCTGCGATACAACTTATTGTTAAAACTAAATTCTTCATACGAGTTTCATTTTCATTAAGTTAGCTTAAATCAAAATTACTTATTCTTCTTCAAATTTAAAGCCATTGTGTTTAATTATGACGTTAAAAGATGTTAAATGTTACTTGCCTTTAACTTTTTTATAAATTCTATAAATTTATCACTGCCATAATTGGCTGCTCCTGACTCATGATAAGAAATCCGACCCCTTTTATCAAAGACAACAGTAGTGGGTAAAGCGCCTTTAAAGATCACATCAGGAATTCCACTTGCTGCTGCATAAACCGGCAATCCGTAACCTTTCCGATCCATGTACTTCTGTGCTTTCGCAAAGTCACTATCGGCATCGACCAGGATGAATACCACCTCATTGTCGTCCTTAAACTGAGTGTATAATTTGTTAACGGCAGGCATTTCAGCCAAACAAGGCGGACACCAGGTTGCCCAGAAATTCAAAAAGACCACCTTTCCTTTTAAGCGCCCAAGATCAATAACTTTCCCCGAGGCATCTTTGAATGATATATCCGAAAGATTCCCGGAAAGCTTATGCTGTTCATGTTGCTCCAAGGCCTTTGTATCCGGACTAAAAAGGCCAACCTTCATCAATCCCTGTATCATCAATGCCTTGGCTTCTGGAACAAAAATAAGCAGCAGTAATAAGGCTATAAAAATAGCATTGTTAATGTTCTTTCTATTGAAAATGTGCTTGGCCATAAACTAATCTTGAACGGTAAAATTAAACATTTCACACTGCCTGGTAACAAATCACTTTAGCTTATGACAATTGCTTGTTTAATTGCCACTGAAAATGCTTTTAAACCGCTGAATTGGAAAAAATCAAAAAAAGTTGTAACGAAACATACCATGTGGATACTTATCGTTCAGAAGATATATAAACCACATAAACATGAAAACACTATTCAGATTATTAAGCATTTCCATTTTGGGAATTTGTGTCTTTACCAAAAGCACCAACGCACAGCAAAAAAACGATCCGAATGCCCTCTTATGGGAAATTAGCGGAAAAGGTCTGACCAAACCGTCTTATCTATACGGAACCATACACATGATCTGTACTGCGGATTTTATTTTAAGCAACAATACAAAAAAAGCATTAGACGCTGCTGAACAACTTGTTTTGGAGCTCAATTTCAATGACACTGCTGAGTTGAAGGCGATGGAGGAAGGTATGAGCTCCGCAATACCATTAAGCAAAAAGCTTACAGCACGACAGTTTGAACAAGTAGACTCTGTACTTACCTTAAAGACCGGCGTTTCCTTAAAAAAACTGGATAAACTTACGCTAACCTCCGTTTATAGCTTCGCAATTTCCCAGACGCTTCCCTGTAAAGATATCAAATCGTATGAACAGGAATTTCTTAAATTAGCCAAAGCAACCCAAAAACCAATTGCAGCCCTCGAAACCGTGAAAGAACAGTTCTATTATTTTGGAAAATCTTATCCTGATGATGCCATGGTTGGTCAAATCATCGCATTTGATCAATATAAAGAAATTTTTAATGAGGTCATCCTTGCTTATAAAGAGGAGAATCTGGACGTACTTTACCCACTAATTAAAAATAAAAAATTCGGGTCCACACCAGAAAGTAATCAATGGATGTTAAGTGCACGGAATACAAACTGGGCTAAAAAAATGCCACAAATGATGAAAGACAAAAGTTGCTTCTTTGCCGTTGGTGCTGGCCATCTGGCTGGAAAAGATGGCATAATACAGCTTTTAAGAGCTTCGGGATATCAGGTTAAAGCAATCTTAAAATAACTTTGAAAACGAAAGAGAACGAATTTCTGGCGCAAATTGAACTCAATAAAGGAATCATACACAAGATTTCAAGGATGTATATGGATGATGAAGACGATCAAAAAGATCTTTTTCAGGAAATCATCTGCCAACTTTGGAAATCCTATGACTCCTTTAATCATCAAAGTAAATTCTCATCCTGGATGTATCGTGTAGCACTCAATACCGCTATTGTTTACTTCAAAAAAGAAAAAAGAAAAGATGACGTGTATGCCAATATTGCGCAGGAGATAGAAATCCCCTCAGATGATGCTGAAACCAGGGAAATACAACTTGCTCATTTCTACAAAGCATTGCAGCAACTCGATAAAATTGAAAAAGCACTCATGTTCTATTTTCTGGAGGATTGCTCTCATAAAGAAATAGGAGAAAACCTGGGTATTAGCGAGGGCAATGCAAGAGTAAAACTAAACAGAGCAAAAAACAAATTAAAAGAACTTATAAAAAAACAAGGTTATGAATTTTGATGATTTAAAATCAGCCTGGAACAAGGATTCCAGTAGCCATATTACGATACCAAATACCATTGAACAACTTAAGCGTGCAGAACTACCACTGGACCAGATCAAAAGAAACATGAAGCGCGAATTCGTAGTGCAGGCGCTTTCTGTTGTATTAATTGGATTCATACCCCAGATCTACAAGCTTAAGCCAATACTGCTTTTACCTTTCAGCATCATATACCTGTTGTTTGTGATTACCAGCATTTACTTTTTTGCTCGCTTTTACGCCTTTTACAAACGAATAGGTACCGCCTCACTGACAGCAAAAGATGCTTTGTATGAAGTAAATTATGATGTTCGATTAAACATGGAGCTTTACAAAATGTTTAGTTATATGCTCTTCCCTTTTGCATTACTGATGGTCGGTTTGATCTTTGTCAATGCAAAATATGACCCTTTTGTTCAGTTATTGCAATCAGGTGCTACCGATAGTTTATACCTTTATATTGGCCTGGGTATCATCACCATTTATGCACTGCTTCATTTCGCAACAATCTATTGGTTGAAAACCTATTATCTGAATTATGCAAAAGAAATTGAACACATTCTAAAAGCACTCAAAGAAGAATAATAATCAAATTAAAAGTCAAACTTTAAACGGATACCTGTGCCGATGAGGTGCAGGTTTTCTTTTGAATATTCTTTTATAGGCAACTTCATGAAAGGCTCGATTGACAGCGAATTTTTGCCTGAGATCTTTTGTTTATAGCCAATAGAAAGGTTATAAAACCCTAAATATTTATCATTCCTGATCTCGTCTGCAGGAACTGGTTCCGATACAGAAGACTCTGTAAAGACGGTTTTAAATGCAGAATAGCCTGCTACACTAGCTGAAGGAGTTTCCAAACGCCCTTCTATATAATTGTTATTCTGTTTCTGATTCAAGACAGCAAAAGCAGACACCCCAACATTCGTGTAAAAACGATCGTTAAAATGATATTTAAGCTCCAGCGGGATATCAAGGCCAACGAGATTGGCATCTACTGATTTTAATCTTTTGGTTTCCTGAACAATTGCAGCTGCGGCTGCAGGAGCATTCATCACACCAGATGCAGGATTGATTGTCTTTGATGCACCGATCTGGTTATATGATAGACCAGAGCTAATTGATACTTTTTTAGACACCGCATACTCCATACTTACACCATAGCCCATGTTGATTTTCTTATCGTTCCCAATTGACGGCGCCACCATCAAACCCAGATCCCATTTACTGTCCGTCTTGTTGACCAGACTATTTTTTGCGGATTGGTTTTTATTTTTTTCCGTCTCGGAATTTAAGAAATCCTCAAAAGACTGCTTCTGAACTTGCGGAACGGGTACTTTAACCATTGCCGATTCTTTTGGCACAACAACAACATCAATAGGCTTTCCAAAATCAGCCTGAGATTTTGATCCTTCATTTGGACTTACAACCTCATTCGAATGGACTAAGCCGGTAACCATCGTATTAGTTTTGGCTTGTGTCATTGGCTTAGAAATGGAAATCGCTACATCTGAAGCGGCTTTAGAAGCTAACTTACGTATCTGTTTGTGGTCAGAAGGCAGCATTCCATGGGTAGGAACCGAGGTCACATCCGGTACTGTATTTGTCGTTACGGTGCCTGAGGTATCTGGTTTTATAGCCGCAGTGCTTGGCCGAAGTACAACATCAGTACTGCTGTTCATATAAAAAAGTGTAAATCCAATCAATAAAACTGCAGCGGCTGCACCCAAACGAACCAGCCAGATTAGTCCACCTTTGCGCTTTTGCTTTTCATTGAAATTTTCCCATGCGCCAGGCGCATAAGCTTCCTCATGCAAGCTTAGGCTTTCCTTTATATGGGTTATTAATTCATCATCAACCGGCTTCATATCGGGTGTGTATTAGGTGTGTTCATCGATTCATAAGGACTGTTTTGCGAAGCCAGATACAGTGTTCTCAATTTGTTTTTGGCTCGGGTAAGGTAAACCCTTGATGAACTCTCTGGCATGTTTAACAACTTTGAGATTTCATCGTGGGAAAACCCTTCAATTTCGTACATGTTAAAAATAAGCCGATGTGTTTCCGGCAGTTCATTCAACAATTTCATAATATCCTGGACATTCAATCGAGATACTGCATTGACATCAGTAAGCGGCTGATCAGCCTCGGCAACCTCATCAACATATAAAAAAGTTCTTTTCCCTCGTAAATAATCTATTGCAGTACGTGAAGATATTCTGGCAATCCAGCCTTTAAAGGCTTTCAGTTGCTGATCTGGGGCTTGTGGGGAATTAAATTGAGCTACGCTCTTAAAAATTTTAATAAAACTATCATTAACCAATTCTTCTGCGTCATTTCGATCTGCTACATAACGTAAAATAACAGCCATTAAATAGCCATAGAAGGATTTGTATACCCATTCCTTACTTTTATTTTCGTTTTTTAAACACCCCGCCAATACAGCCTCAAAATCGAGCATCAGGTTTTATTGCATTAAAGATCTATCGCGTAATTATCTTGAACAACAAGGGTATCTGGATGTTAAGCCAAATACCCTTCAAATATAACAGATTTTATTTTGTGGGTATATTGTAGATGCCTGCAGCAGTTTTTAAGCTATCAATCACTGCAGTCTTCAGTCCTTTTGCATAAATGGTATACAATCGGCCATCTTGTATTTTAACGTTTGGTAAGGTCGCTACAGTAGATTTATTCCCATCGCTTTGTTTGATGGTGAAAGTCGCTGCTTCTGCCAGATCAATCGTTGTATAAGGGCTAAATTCAGAATATGCCTTATTGGTAAATAAATCTGCTTCTTTACCGCTCACGGCTAAACTCAATGCGCCTGCATCTTTACTTAAATTGATGAAACGTACTTTGGCCTTATTGGCTTCCGGAGCAGTAACATCATCTTCGATCACCAGGAAGCGCTTTTCATTTGTGGTCAGGGTATCCAATACAAATAGTGTATACCCCAATCCTGAGCTAAAATTAAATTGCTTACTGGTTATAAATTTATTCCCCTTTCTTTTGGCCAGACCGACAGTTCTGATTCCTGGGTTTAAGCTTAAATAGCCATTATTAATCGTATTGTACAACCTGGTATTATACTTAAATGGGTTCTTTTCGTTAACACGGCTTGGATCTACGTAAAAATCCAATGAGACCGTGTCTGGAAAGGCGTTTACCACATACAACCCTGCGAGAGGCCGAACCTCATATTTGTCTTTAGAGCAAGCTGCCATCACAACAGAAACTGTTGCAACAGCCATAAACGTTTTAAATATTCCTTTTAAAGTTGAAGTTTTCATTTGTATCTAATTTATTTTTTAAATCTTTCTGCTAATGGCCATTAACACTTTTCTCTAAAAACGAGGCTCAATACAAAAACGCTACACCTCCGCCGCTTTTTTTATTTTAATTATAATCCGCTAATTTTGTTGCACACAAATTCATTTAAATAGCCCATAAAATTATGCAAGAACCAAATCCTTTAAATCAGGTAGCGGAGTTTCACAGAACCTTTAAACATCCCATTCAGGACGCTCCGGTTATCCCTGCTAAAGAAAGAGCAGATCTGAGAGTCTCACTATTAGCTGAAGAATTGGATGAATTGAAACAAGCCATTGCAGATAACAATCTTGTTGAAATTGCGGATGCCCTTTGCGACCTGCAATACGTATTGTCCGGAGCAATCCTGGAATTTGGACTAGGCGAGAAGTTTAAAGCACTTTTTGATGAAGTTCACCGATCTAATATGAGTAAAGCTTGTAAGTCATTGGAAGAGGCTAATGAAACCATTGCACATTATAAAAACACCCAAGACTGCGAAGCTTACCACAAGGAAGAAGAAGACTTGTTCCTGGTATACCGTACTCATGACGACAAAACCTTAAAATCAATTAATTATTCTCCGGCTAATCTTCAGCACATCATTTAAA
>NZ_JADFBX010000021.1 GCF_015223055.1 Pedobacter sp. MC2016-24 | reverse complement strand
AGAAGCCGTCTCTTAATTGGAGACAGCTTCTTTTAAAAAATGATTTGATTTAATATTATTTCACAGCACCTGGAGTGGTGTAAGCTAAAGTTTGAGGATCAAAATGAGCCCAACCTGCAGCCCAGTTTACAGAACCAAATGCACCTTTGTAAGCTACAGTTTCAAGTCCGGCTAATTTAGCATCGGTGAATAAAGCACCTGCTGCTGCTGCCGATCCTGCTTTTACAGTAAAATCAGGTGTACCAGCGTTTGCATTTCCGGAAGCTTTAAAGTCCAATCCGTACTTCAATGGATCAGTTAACAAATCAGCTACAGAAGATCCTGGTACAAATGAGTTATCAGCGGTTAAAGATGTTCTTACCGCTGCTTGTCTAGCTAATGCAGTCACATCAGTTGTAGGTGTAAACTTAATCTGATTGCCTTTTACATTACAGCCATAGATTAAATTATTTTTAATACCCATTGCACCACTAGCGAAATTCATCGTTGAGTTGTTACCTGTAGCAGGTCTCTCATCATCAATAAAAATACCTTCAGGATAATTCGTAAGAACAGAATTAAACAAACTCATTGAAGAGTTTCTACGAATCTGAGCTACGTGTTGAAAGTTGGCGTTGATGCCACTTGCAGAAGTAGCAGTTAATTGTGGTCCAACAATAGTAACGTTACTAAATATAGCGGAAGTTACAGGTGAAGCGTCTGAACCGGCTGAGTTATTATCTGACTCAAAACCATTAGATCCACTCACATCGGCTACTACTTGGGCACGTTGAGCCAATGCAAATTGAACCTTTCCTGAATAACCATTGTCTGTATCAAAATCGTCATCCCATGTACCAATTGCCAATAAGTGTTTTGCATTTACAGATCCGCCAAAGAATTCAAAAGCATCATCACCAGAACGATAAACTTGAATATAATCCAATTCAGTACCAGAACCAACGCCAGCTAAAGTTAAACCATTGATCTCAACATCTGGTAATAAAGGAATACCGGCAAACTCAATACGTACATATTTCAATTTACCTGAATTATCGGCATTATCAGTACCGCCGTAAAGCGCTTTATCACCTACAGAAGCAGGAATACCTTCTACAACGTTTGAAGTACCATTATTACATACACCTTTACCAAGTAAAATTACACCACCCCAATCACCAGGAGCACGTGCACCAGAAGCCTGAGAAGATGTGAATACAATTGGTTTCTCTACAGTACCTACAGCCATAATCTTCGCGCCACGAGAGATGATCAAACTCCCTTTACTCGCTTTATCTCCTTTAATAATCGTTCCTGGTTCGATAGTCAACGTTGTATTACCAGTAACAAAAATATTCCCTTTTAGTAAATAAATTTTATCGGCAGTCCAAGTTGTATTTGCTGCGATATCAGTAGATACTTCAACTACACCAGTTGTAGGGCCAGTAGGCTCTTCTACCTCAGTAGGATTTTTTGAGCAACCCGCCATAAAGACAAGAACACTCAAAGCACATGCTAGTAATTGTTTTTTCATTTTTTTCATATTAATTTATTCTTTACAAAGGTGTTAATAAGGGATTCACTTAACATTTCGAGAAGTTTAAATAATCATTAACATTAAGCCGAACCCCTTAATGTTTATTTAACTTAGAAAGTATAAGAGAAGGAAATGCTATAATTACTTCCTGGTTTATAACGACTGATTGTCTCGTCTCCAGAATTAGGACTATATTTTTTATTTAGGTCCTGGTCCCAATAAAACAAGATGTTATTATTTAGAATATCACCGGCATTAAATTTAACTTCTCCTTTGTTTTTCAAGACTTTACACCCAACTTGAAAATCGACAACATCTCTGGGAGCTTCCCAGATACTGCGGAATAATATACCACCGGCGCGATTAATTCTTCTTCCTATTTTATTATATAAAGCACTAAAAGAAAGTCTGTTTTCTAGAAATGAAGATTGTAAACCGGCATTGATCACATAGGGAGCCTGACCAACCATCTGTCTTTCCTTCTCTATATAATTTTGATCATCTTTATTCGTTACCACCGATTTTACCAACGTAACGTTTGAATATGCAATTGTATTTTTCAAAAAGTCGCTGCTTCCCAAGAAATCCAGTGATTTTCTGATTTCAAACTCTACACCATATACGTTTGCCTTTTGCGAATTGAAAAATGAAAGATTAGGCAGTGAATTGGTATCGTATATAGATGCCTCAATAGCGTTTGTAAATTTCTTATAAAATCCTGAAACTGATAAAATCTGTCCCGCCTGAGGATAAAATTCATATCGGATATCAAAATTATCAATGTCGGCAGTTTGTAAATATTGATTTCCCTGGTAAGAAGATGAAAACTCATAATCATAATACTGCGCTATCGCGATTTCTCTAAACTCAGGTCTCGCTAAGCTACGGAAATATGATGCTCTCAAATTACTTTTTTCAGTCAAACTATAAGTCAAATTCGCCGATGGCAGGATCTTAAATTCATCTCTAACAATGGGCTTTGTTGTTGGGTTTGCTGTTTTTACATCCAGGTTAAACTGCTCTCCACGAACCCCCCAAACAATTCTAAATTTCTCACCAATTTTATTATCCAACATTGCATAAGCCGCATTAACAAAGGCTGTTCCACTATAAGTATCATCTCCACTAGCAATATCACTAAGTTTATAGACATCCTGATTGATAATGTTTTTAGAAAACAAATATTGAATTGGCCTTTGAACAATTGCGTCATAGTTTTCAACTTTAGTTGGATCTATTGACAAAGTAATAAACCTGGAATTAAAATCTCTACTTCTATATTGCGAGTTCAACCCGGCTTTAAAAGTTGAAGATGTCTTAAAGATATTTAAGGGCATGCTATAATTCACACCACCAGAATAAACATCTTCATTTAGTTTAGCAAAAAGTCTCGCATTCTCTCTTCCACCACTTAAAACTGCGGCATTATATGGTGCGGACGCATCACTGGATACGTTCTTAGTGTAGCCCATTTTCCGCTGATCTGGCTGATCATTAATGATATTACTGTAAGCCGCAGACCAATTTATCTTTCCTTCTCCAATTTTATGCGTACCTTCTAAAGTAGACTTTAACAATGATTTTTCCATCAAATCAAATGCATAATACTGGTATAAAGTAGTTCCGGCATACCTGCCATTACGATACAAATATTGATCGTCAAACGTTTTGTTATAGATATTTTTAAAAGTAATCTTGCTACTTCCGTAGTTATAAGCAAAGTTTGCCAATGCACCCAGGTTTGTAGAAAATTTGTAAGAATTATCTGTGAATTTATTTGCATTATAGTCACGGAACAAATCTTCGTTTTTAGTTTGGGAATTGCGATAAGTCAGGGATAAAATTGCTCCTAACTTACTATTGGTCTTTTCAAAATCTTTAACACGGCCAATGGTAAATTGATAGTTCTGGGATGGCAATGCAGTATTATTATAAATATTCCAGTCTTGAGGCAATGATTTAACAGCCGCAAGGTTCTGGGCCGGTGTTAAATTCACAAGTTTGGCACGTGAAGGAAATGAACTACTTAAATAGCGGCTTCCATCATTAAAGCCAAAGAAATCAGAAGCTGCTCTTGGTCCGCTCTGGAAGTTTTTAAATGTGGAAACTGTATTATATCCCTCGCTGGCACTTATAGAAATAAAGTTCTGTTCCGGGATATCTTTGGTTTGAATCTGAACAGCACCACCGGTAAAATCACCAGGAAGATCAGGTGTTGCAGTTTTGCTGATGATCAGATTATCTACCAGATTGGAAGGTACAATATCAAATGAGAACGCTTTTCTATTGGGTTCTGTACTGGGTAATGAAGCCCCATCCAATAATGCAGTGTTGTACCTGTCAGCTAAACCACGTACAACAACGAATTTATTATCCTGGATAGTTGCTCCACTTACGCGTTTCAACACATCAGAAGTATTTCTATCGGGAGATCTTTTTATGGCCTCTGATGAAATACCATCAGAAATTACTGCGCTGTTCTTTTGCTGCGCATACAAAGCATTTACACTCTCCTTTTTAAAGGAGCCCTGGATCACTACTTCTTTTAATTTCTGTCCGGCTTCTTCCAGGATCACATCAAATATGGTATTCTTTCCGGCAGTAACATCAACTTCGCTGATTTCCTTTCCATTATATCCGATGTATTGGAACAACAGGGTGTATTTTCCATTAGCCAGTCCGGTCAATGAATACTTCCCGTCAACATCGGTAGACATGCCTTTGGTAGATCCTTTAATTTTAACAGATACACCAATTAGTGTTTCTCCAGTTTTCTTATCAGATACTTTACCAGAAATCTTTCCGGTTTGTGCAAATGTGATAACGCTAATAAACGCGAATAAAGTGGTTAATAACGCTTTTTTGAGGTGTAGTTGTGATTTCAAATTTTCCCTGATTTAATTTCAGGCAAAGCTATTACCACAGTGTTAGCTATACGTTAGCTGCAAATTACCATTCGTTTACCAGTATGTTAACAAACGGTTAAACAGCTTTCCGGTCAGTATTTTAGACCTACTTTTTTGCAAATAAAGTGCAATAACCAAATTGGACCGATTAACAAAAACTTAACATCATCTAAAAATGACGGCTTTTTACCTTCAACTTTATGCCCGATAAATTGCCCGATCCAGGAAGCTACAAATATGACAGTACAAACCAGCCATACTGCCGGTCCACCTGTGGCGTGCCAATACTCCAGCTGCACAATAAAATAGCTCATGAGACTAATCACCCACAACATCAGAAAAGACAATACAGGCGATAAAGTAAAATAATAGTATAAGGAAAACGCAATCAGAAAGGATGCCCAATTTAAAAAGCCATTGTACTTTCCTAAAAAATCAAGGTGGGGAAATGGAATGGCCCATACCAGGCCCAGCAAACTAAAAACAATTAATGGCACACAAATCCAGTGAATAAGTTTGTTGGTGTGGTTTTGGTGACTTTCTGCGTATTTGTCAAAAAGAACATCTACGTCACTTTTGTGATTTGTCAACGCACCCTTGTTTTGCTCCTTCTTCATGTCATTTTAGTTTTGCTGTAAAAATAAGGAAAGCGGTAGATTAATCTACCGCTTTCCTTATTTTTTTATTAGCTATTGGGAGATCCCGGCCTGCGCCGGGATGACGATCGTTAGTTTGCCCATACGAGCAAACCAATTAACGATGCTTATATTACTTAGCAAATGAAACCGAACGGGTTTCCCTGATTACGGTAACTTTAATCTGCCCTGGATAGGTCATCTCTGTCTGTATCCGGTTAGAAATATCAGCCGCAAGTAATTCAGCTTGCTGATCTGTTACCCTTTCACTTTCTACAACTACCCTCAGCTCTCTACCTGCCTGTATCGCAAAGGTTTTCTCCACACCTGGATAAGAAAGCGCCAGCTCTTCCAATTCTTTTAAGCGTTTGATATAACTTTCTACCACCTCGCGACGGGCACCTGGACGGGCACCAGAAATGGCGTCACAAGCCTGAACAATTGGAGAAATCATCGAAGTCATCTCAATTTCATCATGGTGGGCACCAATGGCATTACAAATTTCCGGATGCTCTTTATATTTCTCGGCCAATTGCATACCCAGGATGGCGTGTGGCAACTCCGGGTTATCATCAGGCACTTTACCTATATCATGCAATAATCCAGCACGTTTAGCCATTTTAGCATTTAAACCAAGCTCTGCAGCCATGGTTGCACAGAAATTGGCAACCTCACGTGAGTGATGTAATAAGTTTTGTCCGTAAGAAGAACGGTAACGCATACGTCCAACCATTCTGATCAATTCAGGGTGTAAGCCATGGATACCCAAATCGATTACCGTACGCTCACCAATCTCTACAATCTCATCTTCAATCTGTTTCTTGGTTTTGGCAACCACCTCTTCAATACGTGCCGGGTGAATCCTGCCATCTGTTACCAAACGGTGTAATGCCAAACGTGCAATCTCTCTCCTTACCGGATCAAAACCCGATAAAATGATGGCTTCAGGGGTATCATCCACAATGATTTCAATCCCTGTAGCTGCTTCCAGTGCACGGATGTTACGACCTTCACGACCGATCACACGTCCTTTAATTTCATCACTTTCGATATGGAAGATAGAAACTGTATTTTCAATGGCAGCCTCTACTGCAGTACGCTGAATGGTTTGGATCACCACTTTCTTAGCTTCTTTGGTAGCGGTCAGTTTAGCTTCATCTACGATATCCTTTACCTGGATCATGGCTTGAGTACGTGCCTCCTGCTTCATGCTTTCTACCAATTGGTTCTTCGCTTCATCAGCGCTTAAGCCTGCAATGGTTTCCAGTTGTTTTACATGCTGGTTCTTCAACAAGTCCACATCTTCCTGCTTTTTAACAGCCAGTTCAGTTTGTTTTTCCAGGTTTTTCCTGGTATTGTCCAATTCCTGTTCTTTACGTGAGGCATTTTCAATCTTCGAATTTAAAGACTGTTCTTTTTGTTTCAGGGAATTTTCACGTTGGTTGATTGCATTATTTTTAGCATTTACTTCCGTTTCATGCTCAGACTTCAATTGTAAAAATTTCTCTTTAGCTTCCAGCAATCTGTCTTTCTTTAAAATCTCAGCCTTACTTTCTGCATCTTTAAGCATTTTTTTAACCTTGGTCTGCGCCGCGATCTCCTGCGTTTTAAGCAAGCTCCGCAGCAGGTACCTGCCTATCAATACACCTATAACCAAGCCGGCCAGTACGTATCCTATTATTCCTAATATTTCCATTCTCTATTTGTATTTATGTTTAATCTGATATGATCCTTTGGTTTTGCAGTTCCTCCGGAACCGGTGATCATATCTGACTGTTTTGTTCTGTTTATATGGTCCTTTACGGTTAAATTATGTTCAATAAAAAAACCGCAACTAAATTTTATAAGCCCCAAGTTTTAAAAACCTCAACTAGTTATAATTAGGATTTAAGTCATTTTCAGGTACATAAATGTAGATGAAATACACCCTCTTAATCCTATAAATATTGAAGTGTTAAGTTTTAAAAATAGTGAAACTCAAAAATCTAGCTGCGGCTATATCTTTGTAATAATCTTAACTAATATAAAGAACGTACTTATTTAGCAAAAAATCCGTTTAATAAACTATCCAATTCCTCCACCTTCTCAGCTACTGCAGTATCCTGATTCTGAACTTTGTTTTCTACCCTCAGCACCGCTGTTGCATAATGCAATACTGCCATAGAAAGCAAATCCTGTTTATCCCTAACCGCATAATTTTCCTGATAGTCTTTTATGCGCTCATTGATAATCTTAGCTGCCCGCCTTACAATTTCTTCCTCTTCCGTATTTACCTTTAAAGGATAGATACGGTCGGAAATGGTTATTTTTATCGAGATTTCTCCCATTTTTAGCTTTGTTTCACTTTTTCAGGTATTACTTATTTCTTAAGTAATACAACACACTTATCTATTTCACGCACAAAATCGTTAATTTTTTGCTTTATATCAAGTGTCTTTTCACTTGTACCCTCAATACTCTTAGCCAATTTCAGTACCCTGAGCTTTTCTTCAAGGTCCATATTTTTCGCTTTAACTATTTCTAAGGTACGCTTTACAGTTTGATTTTCTTCCTTTAACAATTCACTTTCTTCTTGCAAAGCATTACAAAGCGCAATCAAACGACTGGTTTTTTGTAATACTAAATTTAACTGATCTGCAACAGAAGACATGAAATTACTTTTTTTATTTGTACTGAAACCTATTTTCTTATTTCTGCATTAGCAGATTGTGCTAAGTTAATAATAATCTTTTGCATAACTGCATCGATTTGCTTATCCGTTAGTGTCTGATCTTCATCCTGTAAGGTAAAATTAAGTGCGTAAGACTTCTTACCTTCAGGTAATTTATCACCAACATATACGTCAAATACCTGTATATTCTTAATCAGTTTCTTTTCTGTTTTAAACGCAATGGTTTTTAAGGCATCAAACGTTACAGCCGTATCCACAAGCATAGACAAATCTCGTCTTACTGCAGGATATTTAGAAACTTCTTTATTGACAATCTTATTTTTCCGCACCAGATCCAACAACAGTGCCCAGTCAAAGTCGGCATAAAATACATCCTTATCCACATCAGCCTGCTTCTTATCGGCCGCAGTTGCAGCGCCAAAGCTCACCATCGTTTTGTCACCTCTAAAGTATTTCAACCCATAAGCAAAATTCTCGTCCTGCAGTTCCTCAGTCTGGTAAGTACCTATTCCCAATCTGTTGATCACCGCGTCTACCGCTGCTTTCAAATGGTAAAAGCTTACTGAACCTCCTTTTTGGTTCCATTGTTCAGGTTGGTATGCACCGGATAATAAAATAAGCAAACGCGGACGCTCTACATATTTCTCATTAATCAGGTGATACGTTTTACCAAATTCATAAAACTTAATATCCGCAGTTTTGCGGTTTTGGTTATAAGCAACGCTTTCCAATGCCGGCATCAGCAGGCCCTGGCGCATCACGTTTAAATCTGAGCTTAAAGGATTCAGGATCTGAACAGCCTCATCCGGATTTTTAGCGTACGCGCCTTTTGTCAGTGAATTACACCAGATCTCTAAAAAGCCATTGGCCGTTAACATATCGGCAATCACATGCTGCGTCTGCTCCTTATTGGGCTTGGTACTGTAAGATAAAGAAGCATTGATTTTACTTGGGATTTCGATGTTGTTGTAACCATAAATCCGCAATACCTCTTCGGTAATGTCACATTCACGGGTTACGTCGACACGATATCTTGGTACTTCCAGGTCAAGACCATTTTCGGTCTCCGCCAGTACTTTAATATCCAGGGCAGTAATGATCGACTTAATCTCTGCATCCGGAATCTGCGCACCGATCAGCTTGTTGATGTTATTATAGCTCACTTCAACCTGGAATGGCGCAATTTTTTCAGGATAAATGTCTGAAACTTCAGCAGCTATTGTACCTCCTGCCAGTTCCTGGATCAATAAAGCAGCACGTTTAAGGGCTACAACAGTCATTTCGGGATCAGTACCTCTTTCAAATCTGAAAGAAGCATCTGTTTTCAAGCCATGTCGTTTAGCTGTCTTTCTAACCGATACCGAATTGAAGTAAGCACTTTCTAAAAAGATGTTACGGGTATTTTCACTCACACCAGAATCTTTACCACCAAATACACCGGCAATACACATTGGTTTTTCAGCGTTACAGATCATCAGATCTTCTGCTGAGAGTTTTCTTTCCACACCATCAAGTGTAACAAAAGGTGTTCCTTCTGCACATTTCTGTACAATAACCTTTCCACCTGTAATCTGATCTGCATCAAAAGCATGTAAAGGCACACCCAAATCATGCAATACATAATTGGTGATGTCAACGATATTGTTAATTGGCCTGATGCCAATAACTTTCAATTTATCCTGCAACCAGTCTGGCGAGGTTTTAACAGTTACTCCGCTAATGCTTACGCTGCTGTATCTCGGACAAGCGACGGCATCTTTTACTTCAACTTCAATTTTAAGGGATTCATTGTCTGTTTTAAAAGCAGCAATATCCGGCATCTCGATCTTGCTTTTGAAATAAGCAGCCAGATCACGGGCCACCCCTAAATGTGAAGCGGCATCAGCACGATTTGGTGTCAATCCAATTTCGAACAAATAATCGTCTTCTAATTTGAAATAGCTTTTTGCAGTCTGACCAATCTGAGTGTCTTCAGGCAAGACCATGATCCCATCATGAGATACGCCCAAACCGATCTCATCTTCTGCACAGATCATCCCCTCTGATGCTTCTCCCCTGATCTTTGATTTATTGATTTTAAACGGTTCTCCTTCGTTAGGATATACGGTAGTTCCAACTGTAGCTACCACTACTTTTTGTCCGGCAGCCACATTGGGCGCACCGCAAACAATTTGTAAGGGCGCTTCCGCACCAACGTCAACAGTGGTTACACGCAGCCTGTCGGCATTTGGATGCTGCACACAAGTCAATACCTGGCCAATTGTCAAACCTTCCAATCCACCGGCAACTGCCTGCACGGTATCCAGACTTTCTACTTCCAAACCAATATTGGTTAAGATCAACGAAAGTTCTTGTGGCGTTTGATCTGTTTGAATGAACTGTTTAAGCCAGTTATATGATATCTTCATGTTGCGTAGTCAAATAAAACGCAAAGATATTATTTAATGCTGAAAGCAGAAAGCCTGAAAAGGCAGATTAGTGCATACCACCCAAATTAGATAAGATCACAGCGCAGGCTCCGGCCCCGATTACCAATAATATAACACCTGTAATTAAGGTCCTTAATGCCATTTTTAGCGGCTTACCAGCTACAGCGTTGGCAATCAGCATAACGAACCCTACCACCAGGATCAGTCCAGTTGCGGCCCAATAGAGCAACATTAATTCCATTCTTCTCTAATTTATTTTAACCTGAATATAATCAATTGATTTTTAACTTTTCCCTTATGGCATTTATTTTATGGTCACGATAAAAAATATTCATCGTCTCAAATGGAATAATTTTCATTTGATCACTTACAATATGTACGCAGGACTTCTTCACTGCCCGCACATCAAAATCAAGTGGATCCATGAAATTCATAATGATAATCCGAAACAGGTTGTCGTAGCTTAAATGGTCAGACTTCACCCTGGGCAGGCAGCACATCAGTTCGCCAAAAGTCTCTTCAGCGCAATCTACAGAAACCCCGGTACTGAATAAATTCAACATATGTTCCTTTAACTTTTCATCATGTTCAAATACAATTGTATTTTTCGAATTGTTCAGTAAGTCATCCGGATTGATCAGATGGGTCATGGGCAATACCTGATCGTCCAGCTTTAAGGCATACGCCATGCAAAGGGCATCGGGGTTACAGGGCACAGGAATCAGATCTTCTGGCGTAAACACCGGATATTGTTCATAAATCTGCCGCCTGACCTCAGTCAGGGTTATACGCCCTGCCTGATCATTATAATTGTCATTACGACCCGCAACCTGTGTAGGCTGGAAAGTCACCCCACGCACACACTTCTGCTTGAGCGCATAGTCCAATATCGCCCCGATTTCATGGTCGTTTACTCCCTTTTGCAAGGTCACCACCAGGGTAGTAGAAACGTTGAATTGATTTAAATGGTCAATGGCTTTTTTCCTCACCTCAGTTAAATCCTCTCCCCTCAATTTGGTCAGCACCGCTGCATCAAAACTGTCAAACTGCAGGTAAATTTCAAAGTCAGGCATATAACCCGCCAGCTTTTCAACAAAAGCAATGTCCTTCGCAATGCGGATGCCATTGGTATTGACCATTAAATGTTTGATCGGCTTACTTTTAGCCAGGTCTAATATTTTGAAAAAATCAGGATGTACTGTTGGTTCACCACCCGAAATCTGAACCACATCTGGCTCACCTTCATTCGCAACCACTACGTTCAGCATCCGGTTGATCTCATCCAGTGTCCTGTGCCTGCCATAATGTGGCGAAGACATGGCATAACAAGTGGGGCAGCTTAAATTACAGCGATCAGTTACTTCTATTACCGTTAAACAGGAATGCTGTTCATGATCTGTACATAAGCCACAGTCGTACGGACAGCCATAATGCACTTTGGTATTAAACTTTAAAGGCATTTCCGACTGTTTGTTGAAGTTTCTGATCTGTTTATAATATTCTACATCATCGGCGATCATGACTTTACTGTCCCCATGTGTGCGGCAGTTTTTCAGCATCCAGACTTTAGCATCCTGAAAAACAATTTTCGCATCGCACAGCATCAGGCACTCGGGGCACAAACTCTTGGTATAGTCGTAATAAATATAATCTCTGGTTTTCATAATAGGTATGCTTTTACATTACGGGTGATGAATTTATAATAATACAGAAATATAAACAATGCAGACCAATGTATACTGCTTAAATTCAAAAACAGGGCTTGATAAGGTTTAATGAACTCAACCAAAAACCGGAATAAAAAGTACAACACCATGAATAATTTGAAGCGGTCGCCATTAATCAACGTCTTATCCCTGATGGCCAGGAATAAAACAAACAAAACCACCATATAGATCATCTCATACAAAGCCACAGGATGACGTTTCAAACCATCGCCAAGATCCATCCCCATAAAAAAATGGGTTTCTACACCATAAACAGGCTCATCAATCCCCATGGAGAAACAACCGATGCGACCGATAAAAAGCGCGATTATAATGGGGATCACATAAATATCGCCGGAAGCTATTTTTACCCCGATACATTTTTTGACAAGCTCTACACCAAAGAGCCCGCCCAATAATCCCCCTACAATGGTCTTACTTTGATACAAAACGGAAAAGCTGAGTTGGTTGAGATGCACTGGATCTTCTAAAATGGCAATTACCCTGGAGCCAATTAAAGCGCCAAGCATTGCCCCAAGCATAATCCATAAACGGTGCTCATCAGAAATGGGATCTGCGATCTTCTGCTTTAGAAAGTAATAAACCCTCACTCCTATGAAAAAAGACAACAGTTCAAAAATATAATGCCAGTGATACCATTCACCAAAAAGTTCGAAGCGGATCGGAAAAGTCATGACTGGCAATTTACAGTAATCCCTTTAAATCAAACCCTGATCGGCAAAACTTAAATATAATCTATTGGTAATGATCAAATGATCCAGCACAGGAAGATTTAGCATGTTGCCGGCTTCGACCAATTTTTTGGTGATCTGAAGATCTTCTGCACTTGGTTTTAAATTTCCGGAAGGATGGTTGTGGGCCAGAATCAGGTATGCTGCATTGTGCTCCAGCGCGACTTTAAAAATCATTTTAGGGTCGGCCACCGTACCTGCCATACCACCCTTACTGATCATTTGCTTTCCAATGACATAATTGGCTTGATTGAGCATCAGGATCCAGAACTCTTCATGGTTCAGGTCAGCAAAAACCGGCCGCAGGATATCAAAAGAACCAGCAGAAGAATTGATGACCTTAACATCATCTTCCAGACTATCCTTTCTGCGGCGGCCAAGTTCAAGTGCGGCTACAATAGCAATTGCTTTTGCTTCTCCTATTCCCCTGAATTTCTCAAGATCCTGTACAGAGACTTTTCCGAGTTTAGACAGGTTATTGTGATAATGCGACAAAATACGCTTACTCAAATCTACAGCACTCTCTTCTTTGTTACCAGAACCAATCAGGATCGCAATCAACTCTGCATCGGTTAAATGTCTTCTTCCATTTAACAACAGTTTCTCCCTTGGCCTGTCGGCCTCAGCCCAAAGTTTTATACCCAGCTTTTGTTGATATGCTTTCATGCTTCTAGTTTTTTAAGCAAAAAAAAACGGGATATGCAATCAATGCACATCCCGTTTACAATATTGTAAAGCTAAGCTTATTTTAAGCCATTAACAAATTTAGTCAATTTAGATTTGTTGTTAGCTGCTTTATTTTTGTGAATAACGCTTTTTTTGGCTAAACGATCTAACATAGAAACTACTTTAGGAAGTAATTCTAAACCAGTTTTTTTATCTTCTGCAGCACGCAATCTTTTGATAAACGTACGAGTAGTTTTTGCCTGGTATCTGTTACGTAAACGTTTAGTTGCGTTTGCTCTAATTCTTTTTATTGAAGATTTATGATTTGCCATTTTTTGTTATTAATATTTTATTATAGTGCTTTCGCGCTTTTACTGTTCTATTTTCGGACTGCAAATATAGAATTAATGTTTTTAATTTACAAAAGCATTTTGCAAATATTTTTCGTAATCCCCTATTTTCCTTTTAATTGTTCGCACCATCTGTAAAATCAAATACCTGCTAAGCCTTCAATCTCTTACGATCTGCCAGGTACATCAATATAAACTGCAATACAATACTCAGTACAAACACAATGGTCAATAAGATATACAACCAGGTATTGTTAAAATACTGATGTTCGACAGAAGATTTGATGACATTAAAAACCCAAACCAGGAGGAACCTGACAAATACGAGACTGGCTGCACCTATAATATAATGCAGCGCTTTGAATTTAACTTGTTTTTCTTCTGACCAGACCACCAGCACCCCAAATAAAAAAACGATCAAAACTCCGGCCATGGTATAGGAGTTACTGTTCAGCAAATACAATAGAAAGTAGGCAATTGCCAAAATAATGTTTAAATAGGCTGTTGCTTTCAACATAAGGATAAAGATAACAATTTGTGAGAAATCCTTATCTTTGGCGCACGTTCTACTACCCAAAAACAGATTTTATGAAGAAGCGCATCGCCATATTTGCATCAGGATCAGGATCAAACGCTCAAAAACTGATGGAGCATTTTAAGCGCAGTACAGAAGTGGAAATAGCCCTGGTACTCACCAATAACCCTGATGCTTACGTTTTACAACGTGCAGACAACTTTGAAATTCCTTCCCACATCTTTGATAAGCATGAGTTTTATAAGACTGATCATATTGTAGACCTGCTTAAAAACCTGGAAATAGACCTGATTGTACTGGCTGGCTTCCTGTGGTTGATTCCTAAAAATCTGATTGCTGAATACCCGGGCCGCATCATCAATATACACCCGGCCATTCTTCCTAAATTTGGCGGAAAAGGAATGTATGGCGACCATGTGCACCTTGCAGTAATGGAAGCCGGAGAACCGGAAGGTGGCATCACCATTCATTATGTAAACGAAAATTACGATGAAGGGGAATACATCTATCAAGCCAAATACCGCATTGATAAGACCGATAATCTGGAGATGGTTAAGTTTAAAGGACAACAGCTGGAACACCAGCATTACCCTAGAATTGTGGAGAGCATTATAAAAAAGATAAAAAAATAAATTTATCAGGTAAAAATCCTAATTTTGCGGCTCAAAATTTTTCTCCAAATGAGTCACTCTAAAAAGATCAAAAACGCTTTAATTTCAGTTTATTACAAAGATGGTTTAGAACCTTTAGTTCGTTTACTTGCACAGCAAGGTGTACAGTTATTCTCTACCGGAGGTACTGAACAGTTCATTAAAGACCTAAACTTACCAGTTACTGCTGTTGAAGACCTTACTGGTTATCCTTCTATTTTAGGAGGAAGAGTAAAAACATTACACCCTAAAGTTTTTGGTGGGATTTTAAACCGCAGAGCTTTGGCTTCAGATCAGGAACAGATTGCCCAGTATGAAATTCCTGAAATTGACCTGGTGATTGTTGACTTGTATCCATTTGAAGAAACAGTTAAAGCAGGCGGTTCTGAAGTAGACATCATTGAAAAGATCGATATCGGTGGAATTTCTCTGATCAGAGCAGCTGCAAAGAATTTCAACGATGTGGTTATCCTCGCTTCTAAAGACGATTATGCAAACCTGCAAAAACAATTGGAAGATCAAAATGGAGAAACCACTTTAGCACAACGTAAAGCTTTCGCTAAAAAAGCATTCCATACTTCTTCTAATTACGATACTGCAATCTTCAACTACTTCAATACTGAAGAGCCGCTTACGGTATTTAAGCACAGTATCGCTGAAGCACAAACATTAAGATATGGAGAAAATCCACACCAGCAAGGCGTATTTTACGGAGACCTGGATGCAATGTTCACCAAACTGAATGGTAAAGAACTGTCTTACAACAACCTCGTTGATGTAGATGCAGCTGTTGCACTGATTGATGAGTTTGAAGCACCTACTTTTGCCATCCTAAAACATACCAATGCCTGCGGTGTAGCTTCTAAGGCTACCATTCTGGAATCATGGAATGTAGCATTAGCTTGCGATCCTGTTTCAGCTTTTGGTGGCGTATTGATTGCCAACCGCGAAATTGACCTGGCTACCGCTACCGAAATCAATAAATTATTTTTCGAAGTATTGATCGCCCCGGCTTACGCGCCTGAAGCGGTTGAATTGTTCCGCGCCAAGAAAAACCGCGTAATTTTACAGCGGAACGAAGTTGAACTGAGCAAAAAACAATTCAAGACTTTATTGAACGGGGTGATTGAACAGGACAAAGATTTAATTATCGAAGGCCCGGAGCAAATGACTTCGGTAACCAACAAAATACCTACTGCACAGGAATTACAGGACCTGTATTTTGCCAATAAAATTGTTAAGCATACCAAATCAAATACCATCGTATTTGTGAAAAACGACCAATTGTTATCAAGCGGCGTTGGACAAACATCAAGAGTAGATGCTTTGAAACAAGCCATTGTGAAAGCAGATGCATTTAAGTTTGACCTTAAAGGCTCGGTAATGGCGTCGGATGCATTTTTTCCTTTCCCTGACTGTGTGGAAATTGCAGCAGAAGCAGGAATTACTGCGGTTCTGCAACCTGGAGGCTCAATTAAAGATGCAGATTCTGTAAACATGGCCAATCAGAAAGGAATTGCAATGGTGACCACGGGTATTAGACATTTTAAACACTAATTTATTTCGCTCTGAATACAATAAAAAGATGTAGTTTTACATTATATAGTATACAGAATTTTTAATACTTAACTTATTACCTATAAATGGGTTTATTTAATTGGTTTACACAAGAGGTTGCTATCGATTTAGGTACAGCCAATACCTTGATTATACATAACGACAAAGTAGTAGTTGATGAACCATCAATTGTTGCCTTTGACAGACAAACAAATAAAATCATTGCAATTGGCAGGCAAGCCATGCAAATGGAAGGTAAAACCCACGACAATATCCGTACGGTTAGACCACTTAAAGATGGCGTTATTGCCGACTTTAATGCCGCTGAAGCAATGATTAAAGGCATGATCCGCATGTTAAATGGCGGTAAAGGCTGGATGTTTCCTTCGTTAAGAATGGTAATCTGTATCCCTTCCGGTATTACTGAGGTTGAAAAACGTGCGGTAAGAGATTCGGCAGAAATTGCCGGCGCCAAAGAGGTGTACCTGATTCATGAACCAATGGCTGCTGCTGTTGGTATCGGCATTGACGTAGAAGAACCTATGGGAAACATGATCATCGATATCGGTGGTGGTACTACAGAAATTGCTGTAATCGCGCTGTCAGGTATTGTATGTGACCAGTCTATCCGCGTTGCGGGAGATAACTTTGATTCAGACATTGTAAATTACATTCGTCGTCAGCACAACATCATGATCGGTGACCGTACTGCAGAGAAAATTAAAATTGAAGTTGGGGCTGCACTACCTGAATTACAGGATCCTCCTGCTGATTTTGCTGTTCAGGGCCGTGATTTAATGACCGGCGTTCCAAAACAGATCACGGTATCTTATACTGAGATTGCACACTGCCTGGATAAATCGATCTCTAAAATTGAAGAGGCCATTTTAAAAGCCCTGGAGATCACTCCTCCGGAGCTTTCCGCAGATATTTATCAGACCGGTATTTATTTGACAGGTGGAGGTGCTTTGTTGCGCGGATTGGATAAACGTGTGGCTGCTAAAACAAAGTTGCCGGTTCACGTTGCCGAAGATCCTTTACGTGCGGTAGTACGTGGCACCGGAATTGCGCTTAAAAACATCGGTGGTTTCAAATTCTTAATGCAATAGCTAGTATCGTAGTTGGTATTTAGTAGTTGGCTGGCCATGCCGTTAATGACTAAATACCAACAACCAAATACTGAATATTAAAAATTTTTAGATACATGCGTAACCTTTGGATTTTCATAAACAGATATAACGCATTTTTCTTATTTATCATTTTCTTCATTTTCGGCCTGATTTTAACGGTAAGAAATAATGCTTACCAGCACAGTGCGGCCGTTAACTCTACCAATGAGGTGGTAGGCGATGTTTACCAAAACCTCAATGTCTTAAAAAAATACCTCAATTTGGGTCCGGTAAATGATAGCCTGGCTGCAGAAAATGCCAAACTCAAAACGGAGTTGCTCATGCTGAAAAGCATAGATAGTGCAAAAAAAATCACGGTTAAGGACACACTGAATAATCCACAGTATACTTACCTATCTGCCCGGGTTATTAAGAATTCCATTACCCTGCGCAACAACATCATCACCATCAATAAAGGTAAAGCCGATGGAATTGCCAGCGGCATGCCGGTAATTTCTCCGGGTGTAGGTGTAGTTGGCTATATCAGGGATGTTTCTGAACATTTGGCCAATATCCAGTCCCTGTTGCATAAAGAAACCAAGATTAGTGTAAACCTTAAAAAGAACAATGCATTGGGCTCATTGGTTTGGGGTACCAGCAATTTTGACTACAGGAAAGCCTTTGTTAAAGACGTACCCAATCATTTTAAAGTGAACGTAAAAGATACGGTAGTGACTTCAGGCTATTCCTCTTTCCCGCCAGGAATTCCGGTAGGCAGTATCATCAACACTTCTGTGGCCGCCGGGGATAATTCTATGGCTATAGAAATCAGGTTGTTCAATGATTTTAGCACTTTACAATATGTCTACGTAATTTTAGATAAATACGCGGCCGAACAAAAAGAATTAGCATCAAAAGTACCCAATGAACAGTAGAATCGTTTTGGTAAATATCGTAAGGTGGTTCATACTCCTTTTAACTCAGATCCTGCTGCTGCGGAACCTGAGTTTCTATAACATGGCTACCCCATTTGTATACATTCTTTTTTTGATGCTGCTTCCCTTTGGCATCCCCAATTTATTACTTTACCTGATTGCATTTGTCACCGGTTTAACGCTGGATGCTTTTTACGACACCCTGGGTGTAAACGCGGCTGCCTGTGTAGCGCTGGCCTTTGTCAGGATCTCTTTCATTTCCATTACCTTGAACCGCGATGGATTTGACGAACCAGAACCTACACTTGGAAATATGGGCTTTAAATGGTTCATATTGTATGCCATTTTATGCGTTTTTTCTCATCATTTGGTGCTCTTCTTTTTAGAAACCTTCAGACTTGCTGAGTTTTCGTATACCCTGCTCAGATGTCTTTTAAGTGGTATATTTACACTCTTCACGATTATCCTGATCGAATTTATATTCTATAATAGAAAAGCCCGCTAATGAACAATCTGTTTAACCGAAAATATATCATACAAGGCGTTTTCATCTTAATGGGACTGATCCTGTTGGGTACACTTTTCTATATTCAGATTTTAAGCGATAAATATTTCCTTTCTGCCGATCGTAACGTACTCCGTAAAATTTACACGTATCCGGCACGTGGGGTTATTTTTGATCGGAATGAGAAAGCTTTGGCACAAAATGAATCGGTGTACGATTTAATGGTCATCCCCAACCAGGTCAAAGATTTTGATACGGCTGCCCTTTGCCGGATCATTGGCATTGATACCACGCGTTTTAAAAGAAACTTTAACAGGGCTTCGGCCCAATCCAGATATCAGCCAGGCCTGTTTGAAAAACAATTGTCTATTGAAACTTATGCTGCACTATCGGAGCAATTATCCCGCTTCCCTGGCTTCTTTGTACAAAGCAGAACCATCCGGAATTATCCGGACAGCCTTGCAGCTCACTTTTTGGGTTATATCAAAGAGGTATCACCTCTGGACATTACGAACTCTGAAGGTTACTACCGCTCAGGAGATTACATCGGAAAATCAGGTGTTGAAAAATCGTATGAAACACTTCTACGTGGGAAGAGAGGTGTGGTTAACATGCTATATGACGCAAAGAACGTACCTAAAGGTAGCTATGCAGAAGGTCGATTTGACACTGCAGCTGTTTCGGGTGATCAGTTAATTTCTTCCTTAGATCTGAAATTACAGAAACTTGGAGAACAGTTGATGAAGAACAAAATTGGCAGTATCGTAGCCATTGAACCCGCGACAGGAGAAGTACTCGCCTTTGTCAGCAGCCCAAGTTACGATCCCAACCTGATGGTTGGCCGGCAGCAGGGCAACAATTATATGGAGTTGTTAAAAGATCCAAACCGGGTGTTCAACATCAGGCCAATTATGGGTTATTATTCTCCTGGTTCTTCATTTAAGCCATTGGATGCTTTACTGGGTCTGCAAGATGGTGTTATTGATCCCAACATGACTTTCAACTGTCCCGGTTATTTCAAAGTAGGTAACCACACTGTAAAGTGTGAACACGTTGATGGGAACATTAGTTTGCGCAGAGGATTAGCGAGATCATGTAATACTTATGCTTGCTATGTGTTTCAAAAACTGATCACGCAGCGTAAATATGCCAATCAACACATCGCTTATGACGAATGGCAAAAAAAGGTTAGAAAATTTGGGCTTGGCGGAAAGCTAGGAATTGATTTGCCCTCTGAACGAGATGGCAGGTTATATGATGCAGCCTACTATTCGTCTAAATATAGCAAATACTGGGGTTACAGCACGGTGCTTTCCCTGGCTATCGGACAAGGGGAGATGGATGCTACCCCACTTCAAATGGCTAACATTATGGCCATTATTGCCAACCAGGGTTATTACATCAAGCCCCATCTGGTCAAAGCTATCGGTAAAAACCATGTCATTAAAAAAGAGTACCTGGTTAAAAACTATGTGGGGGTTGATCAACGACACTTCGGACCGGTAATAGATGGCATGCAGGATGCGGTAAATGCTTCCTGGGGAACGGCAAGAGACTCACAGATCGACGGGATCATCATGTGTGGTAAAACAGGTACGGTACAAAACCCACGTGGTAAAAACCACTCCGTATTTATTGGGTTCGCTCCGCGCGACAATCCAAAAATTGCCATTGCGGTTATCGTAGAAAATGCAGGTTATGGCAGTACTTATGCGGCACCAATTGCCAGTTATATTACTGAAACTTATTTAAAAGGAAGCCTGGCAAAAAATAAACAAGCGCAGGCAGAATGGATGAAGAAACAGGTCATCCTTCCAGATCCGCCGAAGCCTAAAGTAAAACCCAAGGCTAAATTGACAGATTCGATTAAAGACACCACAGCAATAAAAGCTAAACCCATTCAAGCTACAAAATGACGACACAACAAAACGATAGGTTTTTCTTCAACGTAGACTGGATTACTATCCTGATCTATGTAGCCTTGTGTTTAATTGGATTTGTAAACATCTATGCTTCTATTCCAAGGGCAGATTCAGATATTTTTAGTTTTGGAAGTAATTATGGTAAACAACTGATTTTCATCTTTACAGGTCTGATACTTGGTTTCTCTATCCTATTGCTTGATGCCAAATTCTTTAGTGTCTTCTCTCCCATCATATATGGCGTAACCATGTTCTTGTTATTGGTTGTGCTGGTAGTCGGAAGAAATGTTGGTGGTAACCAGGCCTGGATCCCATTGGGATCATTCAGGTTGCAACCATCAGAACTTGCCAAGTTCGGAACAGCGCTGTTACTGGCCAGGTATGTGAGTTCTTTTAATCCTAAGCTGACCACATTAAAGCCGGTATTGATTGCGGCAGCGATCATTATTTTACCGATGTGCCTGATCATGCTTCAACCGGATGCGGGCTCTACACTGGTATTCCTCTCTTTCATGTTTCCATTGTATCGCGAAGGATTACCGGGATATCTGCTGATTCTTTTCTGGGGAATGGTATTGCTATTTATTCTCAACCTTTATTTAACCCCGCTGGTACTCATCTCCAGCATCCTCGCCATTGGCGCGCTGTTCATCTATTACAACAAAAAGAAACAACAGCGGATGATTATGATCGGTGTCATCACATTTGCCGCTATTGGCTATTTGTTTATCGCTAAGGTCATTTTTGAAAAAGTTTTACAACCACATCAGCAGACGCGGATTGAATTGATCCTGGGGCTTAAAACAGACCCAAAAGGCGCGGGATATAATGTAAACCAGAGTAAAATTGCCATAGGATCAGGACAGGCGACCGGAAGGGGCTTTTTACAGGGCACACAGACCAAATATGGCTATGTGCCGGAGCAAAGCACCGATTTCATTTTCTCCACCATAGGTGAAGAATGGGGTTTCGCAGGCTGTTTTGTAGTGATCGCGCTCTACCTCACTATGCTGCTCCGGGTGGTGAACCTGGCAGAACGGCAACGGTCTACGTTTTCCCGGGTATATGGCTATTGCGTGGCAAGTATTATATTCTTCCACGTATTCATCAATATCGGAATGACAATTGGCATCATCCCGGTGATTGGTATCCCCTTACCATTCATCAGCTATGGAGGTTCTTCCTTATGGAGCTTTACGGTATTGCTGTTTATATTCCTGAAGTTGGATTCAAACAGAATGGGCTTTATCTAGCTGGAAAACGTTGGTTCAGCAATTCGTAAAACTGATCAACAGTAGTTTGTTTTGATGCCCAATTGTTTTTAACCGCGTAGTTATGCTGCAAAAATTTATCTGCTGCCTGGAAATCCGGCATCTTATTGATCAGATCAATAGCTTCTGCATAAGCCAGATTATAACCATTAAACAAATCTTTGATATACAACAGCTTTTCATTTAAGTTGATGGCCTGCCTCAAATCTGTTATCGGCGTCTTAAAACTACCCTCGTTCACATTTGCTGTATTGTTGTTTTTTCCTGCCAGGAGGTCATTTAATGTAAGTCTGGGACTTTCTTCTGCAACCGGACTCGCGGCTGCCTTCACTTCAACAGGAAGGGGTTCAAATGTAGTTTGTTTAAATTCCGGCTCAGGTTCAAGGTCAGTTTTTAGAGATTCAACCTGCACAGGTATTTCTTCTGTTACAACTTCGGGAATGGTTTGATGGATCGGCTCTGCAGATACCTGATTTTGTTTCTCCGCAATGATGCGTGCTTCTTCCTTACTTAAAGGACGATCAAAAATGTCATCTATAGATTTCTCTTCGAAGTCAAATTTGTCGGATAAGGGCGCTTCATTTAATATAAATTCAAACCTGGCTGGTTCCTGCTCCAATTTGAACAGCTCATCCTGAAATTGGTTTTCAGGCTCAGGCTCTAATCTGAATACTTCTTTTTCTTCAGGTTCAATAATTTCTTCAATAAGCTCCGATTCAGGTGCTGTTTCAATAACTTCTGCTGCTGCTGGCAACTCAACAGGTAAGGGTTCAGCAGCAACTGCTGTCAATGGTTGAATTTGCGTTTCAGGCTCAGGAACTTCTGCATGCTGTGGAATTTGCTTAACCAGCGGATTGTTATTGATTTTCCGTACAATCTGCACATGGTCTGATAAAAAATTGGCATTGGCCAAGAAAAGCTCCAGTTCCAGTTCATTTAGCTGAGAAGGGTTTTGAGCTAAAAATTCATACTGATCCTGAAGTTCGTTCAGTATCAATCCTATTTTTTTAAAAATATCCTGTTGATTCATCATAACTTAATAACGCAAAAACTACGGTTTTGTTGGTAACTTACCTCTCAAAAGTACTACAAAATTCTGATATTAGCGGCCTTAAAAGATCCTAAAGCACATGTTATTCAGCGAACAAAATTACAGGAGGGGGGCGAACTTTGGCAGCATTGAAGTAATTTGCGGCTCGATGTTTTCAGGAAAAACTGAAGAATTATTAAGGCGTTTAAAACGCGCGCAGATCGCCCGTTTAAAGATCGAAATCTTTAAGCCTAAAACGGATACGCGTTACGATGAAACAGCAGTTGTGTCGCACGATTCAAATTCGATACCTTCTACTCCCGTAGAAACGTCATCAGCCATATTACTTTTAAATGCAGATACGCAAGTCGTGGGCATAGATGAAGCACAGTTTTTTGATGAAGATCTTCCTGATGTTTGTAATAAACTCGCTCAAAAGGGTATCCGCGTTATTGTTGCCGGGCTGGACATGGATTTTACCGGAAAGCCATTTGGTCCGATACCAGCACTGATGGCTATTGCAGAATTGGTGACCAAAGTAAATGCTGTTTGCGTATGCTGTGGAAGTCCTGCTGTCTATTCTTACCGTACCGTAGCCAATTCGAACAAATTTCTATTGGGCGAAAAGGAAAGTTACGAACCAAGGTGCAGGCACTGCTTCCATCTGGGTGATGAATAAAATTCGCCCTCATTCATTTTGACAAGCTAAGCACATTAGTGGTTAGCTTATCAGGATAAAATTCGCGTCCTTTGCAGGTTAAGCAAAAAAGATGAATATTGTTATTGAAAAAAAGGACATCCGGGCTGTTTACGAAACTTCCATCATTCAACAAACCGCATTCTGGTCTGAAGTAAAAACAAAACAAGGACTACAAACAAAAGCATTTAACTTTAAAGTTCCTGATGAGAGCATTTATAACCGGGCTTCAAAAAACAAATATACACATGCCGATTTTCTGGTATTGCTACAACCGCTGGATCGGGAATATAGCGTTGCTTATGTTCCATATGGACCTGAAATAGAACCCAATGAAGAACATCAGGGAAAATTTCTGGAAGAGCTTTCAGAATCACTCAGAAGCCAACTGCCTGACAAGTGCATTTTAATTCGTTATGACTTGGCCTGGGAATCTCATTGGGCCAAAGAAAGTGATTGCTTTGACGAATCCGGCAACTGGAATGGTCCCCCGGAAAAAAAATATCAGGAGTTTCGTTTTAATTTTAACACCATAAACTGGAACCTGAGAAAAACAAATTCCGACATCTTACCTTCCAATACCATATTTCTCGATTTACAACGCGACGGTAGCCAAATTCTGGATGCCATGAAACCCAAAACAAGGTACAATATCAATCTGTCTTACAGAAAAGGAATCACCGTCCGCAAAGTCGGCTTGGAGAACCTGCATGTCTGGTATGCCTTATACCAGGAAACTGCCCTTAGAAACAGAATCCACATTAACGACATCAGTTATTTTCAAACGGTATTAACTGCCAGAGCAGAAAATACAACTTCACCTGCTGAAGTAGAACTGCTGCTTGCCGAACTTGAGGGAACACCGATGGCAGCTATGTTCCTGGTCATATCTGGTCACCGCGGTACATATTTGTATGGCGCATCTTCTTCCAGCAACCGAAATTTCATGGCTACTTATGCCCTGCAATGGGAAGCCATGAAAATCGCAAAAGAGCGTGGATGTATAGAATATGATTTATTTGGTGTCGCACCGAGACCTGATCCCGCGCACCCACTGTATGGTTTGTATAAATTTAAAACCGGATTCGGCGGTCAACTATACCATAGAATGGGTTGTTGGGATTATCCGCTGGACATGAAACAATACCAAAGATTTATTGGCACAGAAATGCACAGTCAGGGATATCACGTATAACGGCTATTCTCTGTTGAATTTTATCCATTGGGACAGTTTTTACAGCGTTTCCCTGTCAGATATTTTTCGCAGCATTCTTTTTTCTTTTTGCTCTTTTTGTCTTTTTTATCAGACTTTTTATCTTTTTTCTTCGACATGCCACTAAATTTTATCTGATAAACAAAAAAAGGTACATACTGTTTGACAATGCATCAGTATGTACCTTGATTAGCCTTTACAGCAGGAATGGATTAAGCCTCGCTGTCGTATGTAATCTGACCAACATGTTTGTCGATCTGCCATCTTCCGGTACCTTCTTCGCCAATAACTTCAAACAATTCCAGTGCTCTTCTGGCTTTGTATTCCTCTTCTCTTTGTTCTTTAAAGAACCAGTTTAAGAACTCAAGAGTTACAAAATCTTGTTCTTTATAACAACGCGCCGCGATATTTTTAATAGACTGGGTTACGCTGATTTCCTGATCTAAAGCTTCTTCAAATACTTCACGGAATGAATTATATTCTGCTTTAACATTGGTAATTTCAGGAGACACTGCATTTCCACCCATATCCAATACATACTTGAAAAACTTCAATTGGTGCATTCTTTCTTCTTCAGCTTGTTTAAAGAAATAGTCACCGGAGAAATCATAGCCATTGCGGTTACACCATGAAGCCATAGACAAATAAATCGCTGAGGAATGTGCTTCTTTTTTTATTTGTTGGTTAATAAGTGCCTCTACATCTGCTGAGAGTAAACACTTAACACGCAGGATATCTTTCATATTCTTAGGTATTAATTCGTAGTTTCTACTACAAAAATAGAGCTAAGAGTTCAGAATAGAGAATTTAAACGCAATATGGAAAGAATCTAATTCTAACAAGCTCAGCCTATTAAGCGATACAGCCTATCCTGAATGATGTGATTCAATTCCAGCATCACAAAAGTACCCTGCAACAATTCCTTTAAAGCAATGATTTGAACAAGTGACAATACATAACAGTGATCGCATGCACAGATGAAAAGAATTTCCAGATCTGGACTATTTGCACCGTTCAGCAGCAGGTCTTCAATGTCAATTTGATAGACTGCCTTTTTTAACTTTAGAATATTACGGTAATCAAAGCGGGCCAATTTACCGGCAAAATCAATATACCAGCAGTTTTCAGCATCTGACTGATAAATAGCACCGTGTTTGGTACTAAAAACTTCATTAAAATCGACGGTTGCCTGAATGGTTAAATTTTGCATTGATTTTACTTGTAAGGCAAAGGTGATTATTATTTAGATTTATTCCAAATCAACGGGAATATTTTTTTAATAATACTAACCTAAGCCGCTAATTTTTGTCGCACGGGCAATCAGAACTTCCCTTTCCACAACCACACCGGTATTACTGGTGGTCACATCCATAAACTCAATAAATTCCAAAACAGAAAAACCTGCCTTGATCAACAAGGCTTCAACGGTCACTTTGTCATACAAGTTAAACCGGTATTTGGTAAAAGGCAGTCCTTCCATAAAATCTCTGGAGGCAAAGCCTAAGCTGAACACCCCACCAGGTTTCAACACGCGGAATATCTCCCGGGCATAAGCTTCAGGATCTTGCCAAAAGTAAATCGTGTTTACCGTGAATATTTTATCAAAAAAATCGCCCGGGAAGTTCAGTTGATCTGCAGCAGTCAGCTGAAAAGAGACATTGCTTCCAAGCAATTCAGCATTCAGTTCATTCGCCGCGACAACCATAGTTTCTGAGATATCTACGCCACAGTAATTAAGATCCTCAGCAACAGTCATCAGATTTCGGACATGATTACCATTACCAGGACCAATTTCCATCACCTGATCACCCACGCTAAGCCTTAAAGCTTTATAGGTTTCCTGCGTCATCTGGTCGTTGGTATGTGCCATGCGCTGTGCAGTCCTGATTCCATCTTCTCCATCCGGACAACTCAGTTGACGCGCAATTTGCATCAGATCTTGTTCAGTCCACTTATTTTCCATGCTGTGATATATTAAGGTGCAGATCGCTACTTTTCTAAAAAATTGTGCGATAAATCTATTTATAAATATTCTAAATAATTAGCATACGCAGAAGAATAAAAGCAAAAACCTAACCTTTAGGCAAAAAAATAAATCAAAACACAAGCAATTTATCACCAGATGACAGCAAAGCTTGCCAGACAACCACAATGCTCGAAATTAAAAGCATTCAGATACAATAAAATAACGTGCAGTTTATTTGGCAAATTTTAACTTTACAAAATTATGGCGTACCGTTTGTTAGTACCTCCTAAACAAAAACTAACAATTGCTGTTACAACAATGATAATATATGATATTAGGCTAATTCATGGAGAGCAAGACTGAGCAACCCTTAGAACAAGAAAAGGAAGTTAAAGGCCCCGGTAGGTTGAGCCGGATGTTCTTGACACTATATGATGTGTATAAATTTATTGCTCGTTTTTTCAAAGAGGGTTTTCTTCCTCCTTATGAGCTGAAAGAGCTATTTCGCCAATGTTATGAGATTGGATACCGCTCGGCCTTACTGATTTCAACTACAGGTTTCATTACAGGAATTGTATTTACCAAGCAGTCCAGGCCATCCCTGTCAGAGTTTGGCGCAACGTCCTGGTTACCTTCCCTTGTAGGGATTGCCTTACTCAGAACACTGGCACCACTATTAACAGGACTGATCGCCGCCGGTAAGGTAGGTTCCAGTATCGGTGCGGAGCTTGGTTCTATGCGTGTTACCGAACAAATTGACGCCATGGAGGTCTCTGCAACCAACCCTTTTAAATTTTTAGTATCCACACGCGTACTCGCGGCAACAATTACTATACCTATACTTACCTTTTATACTGCTATGGTGGGTATGTGTGGTGCCTTACTAAACGTGTCGCTAAGTGAAAATACAAGTGCAAAAGCATTTTTTCAGTCTTCATTAGAACAAATTACATTTCTTGACTTTACAGCCTCAACCATTAAAGCGATTTTATTTGGCTTTACCATTGGTGTCGTAGGCTGCTACCAGGGCTACAATTCGTCTAAAGGAACTGAGGGCGTTGGTAAAGCGGCAAACTCAGCAGTAGTTATAGCGATGTTCCTCATATTTATTGAAGAGGTAGTTTCAGTACAGTTTTTCAGTTTATTCAGAACCTAAATCTTAAGCAATGGAACAGAAAAAGCAAACGGATAAAGGTGCCGAAAAAGTCATTGAGATTAAAGGTCTGATGAAATCATTTGGAAATTTCCATGTATTGAAAGGAATTGACCTGGATGTGTATAAAGGAGAGAACCTTGTGGTATTGGGTAAATCCGGTACCGGAAAATCTGTATTGATCAAAATCATTGTCGGACTGCTGACGCCCGATGCAGGCGATGTCAAAGTACTCGGGCAACTTGTAGATCAGATTACCTATAAAGAATTACTGGAACTCCGGCTAAAGGTTGGATTTTCTTTCCAGAACAGTGCTTTGTATGATAGTATGACTGTTAGGGAAAATCTGGAATTTCCATTGGTAAGGAATCAAAAAAACCTGACCAAAGCTGAGGTGAAACATGCTGTAGAAGAAATGCTGGATGCAGTAGGTTTGCTGAATACCATAAACCAGATGCCATCTGAACTTTCGGGTGGACAGCGAAAAAGGATTGGTATTGCCCGGACCTTGATATTGCGCCCGGAAATCATGCTTTACGATGAGCCTACAGCCGGACTGGATCCGATAACCTGTCTGGAGATCAACAATTTGATTAACGAAGTACAGACGCGTTTTCACACCAGTTCCATCGTGATTACCCACGACCTTACCTGTGCCAAATCCGTGGGTAACCGGGTAGCGATGCTTTTAGACGGACAATTTCAAAGGGTTGGTACCTTTGAAGAAGTTTTTAATACAAATGACGAAAGGGTGAAACCTTTCTATGACTATAATTTTATTCAGTAACAGAAAATATGCAAGCAACAGACAACCGCAAACAGATCACAGTTGGAGTATTTATACTCATCGGCCTGGTGATATTCGTTTTAGGCGTTTTTACTTTAGGAAGCCAGAGAAAAACCTTTGTAAAAAGCTTTACTGTAAATGCTGTTTTTAGCGATATACAGGGTCTCAAATCGGGCGGTAACGTTTGGTTTTCAGGGGTAAAAATCGGGACAATTAAAAAGATTCAGTTCTATGGAACATCGCAGGTCCAGGTGTTTATGAACATCGAAGAGGATGCCCATAAGTATATTCACAAAAATTCTACGGCAAGTATCAGTTCCGACGGCTTAATTGGAAATAAGATCGTCGTGATCGGTGGTGGAAGTCCTAAATTTCCTTTTATAGAGGATGGGGATCAACTTCAGGTTAATACCGCGCTTTCTACCGATGACATCATGAAAACATTCCAGGTAAACAACAAAAACCTGGTAGATGTAACTTCAGATTTTAAAGTACTTTCTAAAAGCCTGGTAGAGGGTAAAGGAACGGCTGGTGCTTTGCTGACAGACGAAAAGATTGCCGCCAATTTTAGGACAATTGTGGAAAACCTAAAAAACACAACTGCATCCGCAAACAGAATGGCCGCAGAGATGAATACCTTTACCAAAACCTTAAATACTAAGGGAGGTTTAGCCGATAAACTAATGACAGATACCGCTGTATTTGCAAAATTACAGGGAGCCGTTACAGAATTGCAAAAAACAGCACAGTCAGCTTCTGCCATGACCGAGAATTTGAATAAAGCTTCTTCGAAATTCAACCAGACAGATAATGCGGTGGGTTTATTGATCAATGATGCAAAAACCGCTGAGCAGGTGAAATCTATTATGAAGAATCTGGAGACCAGCAGTAAAAAACTAGATGAAGATCTGGAAGCTTTACAAAGTAATTTCTTATTCCGCGGATTCTTTAAAAAGAGAGCAAAAGCTGAGGCTGAAGGTCAAAAATAACCGTTCTATTCTGCGACTGGCATCTCTTAGGCTCCCGAAGGGGGAGCAAAGAGCGCCTAGGTCGCTTCATAGAAGGTGATTTTTGAGTAAATAGCATGATGCAAATGGCATAGTGCAGAGCGCGTGATGCAAGGAGCATAGTGCTTATCGCATTATTTAGCGCGATGTTATTTGACTGTGAATTCTTTTTTCAGTTTGATGTCCTCTGAGGAGTTGCCGATCATCACTTCAAATTTACCGGGTTCGACGGTCCAGTTCATGTTTTTATCCAGGAGGGCAAGGTCATCCGGATGCAGGGTAAATCGTACAGTTTTGGTTTCTCCGGCTGCGAGTTTTACACGTTCAAATCCTCTCAATACGGATTCATAAACGGTGACACTGCTCACCAAGTCTTTAAGGTAAAGCTGCACCACCTCGTCGCCTTTTCTTGATCCTGTATTTTTAACATCTACGCTTATTTGTATATCCGCCTGGGCATTAATTTCTGTCGGGTTAACCTGCAGGTTGCTAAATTCGAAGGTGGTATAGCTTAAGCCATAACCGAAGGGATATAGTGCACCTAAAACCCGCGTCTTTCCATTCCCATTGGGATCGTCATTTTTACCCTGACCAGCTTGAGAACCAGGCTTGAAAGGGAAATTTAATTCAATTTGCCCAATTGATTTTGGATAGGTCATGGTTAACTTACCCCCGGGATTGTTATCCCCGAATAATGTTTCAGCCACAACTTTACCTGCCGATGGCCCCGGAAAACCCGCCTGAAGGATGGCTGGTAGAAACCGGTTTTCCCAATTGATTGTTAAAGGCCGCCCGTTAACCATCACCATAACAATGGTTTTCCCTGTAGCATGAAGCGCCTGCAAGAGCAACAGCTGTCTGCCGGGTAAGTTTAGTCCGGTTCTCGATTTACTCTCCCCAACCTGATCATCCGTTTCCCCAACCACCGCAATCACAATGTCAGCCTGCTTTGCAGCCTCAACAGCCTCATTAATCTGAGTTTGTTCTGCTGTACTCAGCTCGGTAGGAATAATTTCGCTTTCCGGCCATTTGGCATCAATTACCTCACATCCTTTGGCATAATGGACTTTCGCTTTCTGCCCAACAAATCCCTTTATCCCATCTAAAATAGAGGTAATCGGGTTATTAGAAGGACCGTATCTGCTGGTTGTATAAGTTGTTTCAGTCGCTAAAGGGCCAGTAACCAGTATATTCTTATAGTTGTTAACATCCAGGGGCAAAACTCCTTTGTCGTTTTTTAACAAGACCATAGACTCGCGGTTCAACTGAACGGCGATCTCTTCGTCGGCCTGGGTATGTACTTTTTTATCCGATGAAGCAGGATCTTTGACATAGGGATCATCAAAAAGCCCCAGTCTGAATTTTATACGAAGTACATCAGCTACACGCTCATCCAGCGTTTTCATAGATACAGAACCTTCTTTAACCAATTCCCGAAGCGGCAGGATAAAATTTTCCGGCATCGTGAAATGGGTACGTACATTCAGTCCCGCTTCAATAGCCTGCTTTACGGCACCCTTATAATCCGCAGCAACATGATGTTTACTGGAGATAAATTCAACGGCTTCGCTGTCAGATACCACATAGCCATCAAAACCATATTGCTTACGAAGCAATTCTGTTAGAAAATAATAACTTCCGGTAACCGGCTCCCCGTTCCAATCGTTATAACTACTCATAATCCCCATGGGTTTCGCTTCCTGAATCACCCTTCTGAATGGATACAAAAACATTTCATGCAATTCTCTCGGTGCAACATGCGGGTCAGTACGTGCCTGCCCATCCCGGCCTCCTTTTGGTACGCTGTAAACGGCGTAATGCTTTAATGTGGCGGCTGTGCCCTGATCCTGAATACCCAGGGTCATTTGTTTACCCAATTCTGCAATTAAATAAGGATCTTCAGCATAGCATTCCACTACCCTCCCCCAGCGCTGGTCTCTGGCAACATCAAGAATTGGTGCATACACATTGGTATAGCCCAATGCTTTCGCTTCTCTACCCACCGTACCTCCGGCACGGTAAACCAGCTCCCGGTTCCAGGTCGTACCAATATTGATGGGTGCCGGAAAAGGTGTTGCCCGATCATGGCATAAACCATGAATACCTTCATTGCTGAAATCAACAGGGATTCCCATTCTCGTCTCTTCTACAAACCATTTCTGTACTGTGTTAATCGCATTGGCATGTTTGCTGAAAGGATAGGAATAAGCGGTTACCGCTTTCTTATTGTAAGGCAAACTGTTCAGCTCTTCATCAATATTGGCTATACCGTCTTTCCATATTTGATTTTTCCAGTCCGCTGTCGGCATCTCATCTTTAAGCACCCGCCCATACCCGTAAAGTGTAGCCGTCTGGCAGGTTTTCTCATCCAGTGTCATTTGGCTCAGCAAATCTTTAATCCTGGCTTCTACGGGTTTAGCAGGATCTTCAAAAACATCCATTTTTCCGTTCTTGTTGAAATCTACCCAGCCTTTGTGATAGATATTCTTCTTTTGTGCATCGGCAGTCATTGCTAAAGACAGCAATGCGGCCAATGCCAGTGGCTTGTATTTCATCATGTGAGTAAAAAATTGCAAGAAATGGTTCTAATCCACTAAAATAGGATTTTATGATGGGTTGAAATTGGCATTAAGTTCAACTATTTTAACATGCAAATTAGGTGCGCTCCTCTAGGTCTGGCATCTCTTAGGCTCCTGAAGGGGAGCAAAGAGCGCCTAGGACCTTTCGGAGGCACCAAATTTGCCTCCATATATACACCCGGGTATGGTGTGATTGGTTACTTACTTGATTGATTGTTTAATTGCTTGCTTAATTGATTACTTGATTGCTTACTTAATTGCTTGTTTAATTGATTGAGTGATTGATTACCTAATTGCTTACTTATTTGCTTGTTTAATTGATTACTTGATCGCTTACTTAATTGATTGTTTAATTGCTTGCTTGATTGATTGCGTGATTGATTACCTAATTGCTTACTTATTTGCTTGTTTAATTGATTACTTGATTGCTTGCTTAATTGCTTGATTAATTGATTACTTAATTACTTGATTGATTACTTAATGGCTTACTTGATTAATTTATTGACTGACAAGCTTGCGGACTAGTCTTAATAGCTCCCTGCTAAATCAATTGAAAAGAGGTCTGGTTCAGACATAAAAAAACAGGGACGCTGCGAACGTCCCTGTTAAATACTGTTCAGGCACCAATTGTAGGAACACAAATTAGATAGTTACAAACCTAAACTGAACAAATGTATAAATTATACAACGAAATCTTCTATGATTTTCTGCGATTCAGCATCAAAAATGCACAATACAGTTATGCGTCAGGCCATTCATAAAAAATCATCGCTTAACTTGTTCCTTGCTTTCACTGAAAAAATTATTTTTCGATTTTTTGATAGCGCAACAATGCTTCAAGGAAATAATAATCCGCATAAATTAAAGGCACATCAATTTCACTATTGTGCGGAAAACTGCCTACCGAATGCTTCAAAATAAATCCGGCATTTGTACCGGGTTTAGCCAGGTAGTCTGCCCCAGACAAAGACTTTAGCATCATTTCCGCTTGCGTAAAGTACTTTTTACCGTCTTTAGCAAAGGTACTTAACTCCAATAAACCTGAGGCTGTCAGTGCTCCTGCCGATGCGTCTCGGGGAATATAAGAAAGTTTATTGGCGTCATAAGCCCAATCCGGTTGATATCCCGACTGATTGACATTGAAATCCCAGTAAGGGATCTTGTCTTTTGGTAAATTGGGATGGTTGATATAGAAATCCGCAGCCTTTTGTGCGGCATCCAGAAAACGCTGATCCCTGGTTTCGCGGTACATCATGGTGAAACCATAAATTGCCCAGCCCTGCCCTCTCGACCAGGTCGAATTGTCCGCATACCCCTGGTTGGTCTGCTGGTGCAACACATTTCCATTGGCATCATAGTCAACAACGTGGTAGGTGCTAAAATCTGGCCTGAAATGATTTTTCATGGTATTCAGCGCATGACTTATGGCTACATCTTTATACTTTGGATTGCCGGTCAGCTTAGAAACGTAACATAGCATTTCCAGGTTCATCATGTTGTCGATGATTACCGGGTATTGCCAGACTGTTTTTTTATCCCATGAAGCCTTGGTATTCCAGGATTTGATCAATCCTACTTTAGGATCAAAACGGGTTAATGCAGACTCTGCAGATTGAATCAATATTTTATGATACTTCTCCAGTTTTGCCGGGTCTTTCTCAAACCTTACCGCATTGCCATAAGAACAATACATCACAAAGCCAACATCATGATGCTGCGTTAAAAACTGAGCTTGTTCTAATGCTTCTGTCCACTTTGTGGCAGCAGCCTTCCACTCTGGTTTCTTCGTGTACTCATAAATATACCATAAACCGCCAGCAAAAAAACCCTGTGTCCAATCCCAAACATCGGTTGTTTTTACCGCACCATTTTTATCAGAAGTACGTGGAAACTGGGTCAAATCAGTCTGGCTTTTCAGCATTTTGGAATATTGCTTTTCAGCGGTCGAAAAATCTTTTTTAATCAGCTCCGTCTTGGGCGAAAACCATATAAATGAGGATACTGACACCGTAACTGCAAGTATAGAAGCCAGTAACAGACCGGGTCTTTTCATATTAAATTCGGTTAATTTCATCTGTGTTTGTTTTATTTCTAATTGTTATTTCTTCTTACCAAGCTTCCCGAAGCTATTGTCGTTCTGGCTATAGCCAATTACATCTGCTACAGCAATACTCAAATCCATTTCATCAACATACAGCAGCGCCACCGCACCTTTAGGCATCCTCAAAGTACACACGCCCTTACCCTGATCTGATAACATGACATCGGAAGCTGATTTGAGGTTAGGTTTCTGCTGAAAACCAGTTTTCATGGCCAAATCCCCGCCATTCAAACTTTCAATTTTAATCCACCGGGTTTTACCCTGCTGCCTTACCGCACTGAGTAAAAAGGCGCCTTCGGTACGCAGGTTCTGAAAGGCCGCATTCTGCCAGTCTGAAGGAACTGCTGGAAATATTCTTGCCACATCATCCCAGTATTGAAGGTAAAGCTCCTGGATGCTGGCTGCAGCTGCCAATGGTGTTTCGATGACCGGGCCGCTTTCCAGGTACATGGTATTGGGCTGTACAAATTTATCGAGTAACTGGTTCAGGTAATCCCTGGCCGAGTCTCCTTTACCCATCATCGCATACATAGAAGCGCCGCCAGTAAATGAATAACCTTGCAACGCGGCCGGAAAACTATGCCAGTGTTTAAGCGATTTGCTGATCAATTCACGGTGCTCCTCCTGATCCCAGTTAACCAGGTACAAAGGATAAACCATCAATAAATGTGAATAATGGCGATGCGACTGGTTGAAAGGTACATCAGCAGCAATGCGATATCCATTTTCGTCTGTTGGATAAGGAACCAGGTTTTTCAGCACCTCTGTCCACTTAGCTTCCAGGGGATCATTAAGCTTCAATTCTGCATTGATCCGTAGCAGTGTTTTGCAACCCCAGTTTAATAAAGAAAGGTCGTAATTCGTATCTGTACCTTTTCCAACAGGATATTCTGGAGAATGCGTTTTAACCGAAAAATGCCATTTACCATCATCACCTTTTTTCAATAAATGAAGTGGGTAATTGATACTTCTTTTCAACAGAGGGAATAGCTTTTTCAACACTTCCTTATCCATACTATACCGGTAATGCTGCCAATAATAATACAAAATCCAGGTCAGATTGCTCAATTCCGCTTCGCCATTTGAAATCTCTTCCGTTGAACCCGCAACCAGCTTTACAGGCGAAATCAGGTCGGCACCGGAAGCTCTGGATAGTCCTGCCGCATCATATTGATATTCCTCAGGTACATTTTTGATCAGGTTTTCCTGCTGCTGATCTATAATCTGCATCAATGAGCTGGCAATGCCAAGCCTATTTGCGGCATAAAGCGGACTATAGCTCAGCTGAATATTTAAATTGAACCAGTAAGCAGGCCATGGAGTTTGTTTAAACCAAGGCCCCATTAAATCCAGGGCCGGTTTATTGGCCCTTGTGGCCGAAGCTAACTTATACTGTTGTAACCAGTAAAAAGCTTGCATCCTCAGATCTGCCAGGCTTAAAAAGCTTTGCGGATAATAAGCATGCCACCATTCCCTGTGTTTTAAAAGCTGCTGCTGAACTGCTGCTGAATTCAATTTATTCAGGCTTGCAACCGCCTCGCTTACATACTGATCAGCTTGAGTTTGATAAGCAATTGTAATAAGATAGTCTGCACCAGATCTTGAAGCGATACGTTTCCAGGCTGTGGCATAGCCACCACCTGCATGCATGGTCTGGTTGTAAAATTCAACCGCTCCGCTTTTACCCGGCCGGCCTTCAGGATTACCTTTGTATTGCTCGGGAACTTTGATATGTGAATATTTGGTTCTTGTACTTACGGATGCTTCCGGTACCCATTGCCAGCTGGAACCACTTTCCTCACCGGTATATGCTGTACTGAAGTAAATGACATTACGCTCAGAAAAAGTGAGGTTTTTAAACTCAATTGTACCTTTATCCGTATAAATTGTGCCTTTAATTTCTGCATTCCACAAATCCAGTCTGGCACTGATCTTCCTGATCTTGCCTACCGGTTTCAGCAGGAAATGCCCAATAGGTAATCTTGCTTTGCCTAAAAGCGGAGAGCCATTGCCCGACTGGTGGTCTCTCACATCACTCCTGCCAATATCGATTCTTAATCCGTCATCTGAATCGCGGTAAATCATGGTCCCCAACAGTCCATTTCCGGTAAACAATCCCTCGTTCCAGCTGCTACCTAAGTCATCATAAACGATATCGCATCCTGAAAGAAACTTTGGCCAGTTGATCCCTACCGGGTCCTGGCTTACCGCCTGCAAATCTTTCGCAGCAAGCATGATGAATAAAGTCACCATACTGATCAGGCATAGAATGCGTCTCATTACAGTGTGATTTTAAATACGTAAATAGGAATTTCGGATGTCATTTTCTCTGGTAATGTTATCGCCAGGCCGCTTGCGTCTTGTTTCCAGTCGACCTTACCTTTCAGCCCCAGAACTGAAACCGACCTGACGCGCAATTTTTCAGTATTCATGGTTTTCACCAGTATTTCACCTTGCTTCCAGCTGCGGGCATAAACGTATACCAGTCCTTTCTTTTGTGAAAAATAGAGGTCTGGTACAATACTTTTCGCTGTATTGTCATTGTCCGTATCTACCAGTCCGGATGGCTTTTTAATACCTTCAGCTACCGGGCCTGCTACACTTTCTGAAGTTACGGTCCAGGGTTGAACGCCATAAATGGCTTCTTTATTGATGTCCATCCATTTCCCGATCGCCTCCAGGTTCGTTAAACTTTGCGCAGGTAAGGCGCCCTGACCATCAGGATTTACATTCAATAAAAAATTGCCGCCTTTACACACAATTTCTACCAGTTGTCTGACCAGTAATTCTGGTGATTTCCAGGCTTTATCATAGCGGTTGTAACTCCATTTACCACTCATGGTGATGCAGGCTTCCCAGGGTTTAGCCAGCTTTGAAGCAGAAATCTGCTGCTCCGAAACCAGGTAATCGCCTAGTCCGTTACCAATCCGGCTATTGATGATGCATTTGGGCTGTATTTTTCTAATCAGGGCTTCCAGTTCTGTACTTTGTGCCTTATTGATCAGTTCAGGTGTATCAAACCACAAGATGCCAATCGGACCATAATTGCTAAGCAGCTCTTTGATCTGTGGCTTAACCTTACGCTCAAAATACCTGGCAAACACTTTTCCATCTTCATCAGGAAAATCCCAGGTATTACTTCTCCCGGCCTTTTCAGGCCAATTGGTCGGCACATCAGGATCTTCCCAGTCACGCCCCAATGAATAATACAAGCCAAGCTGAAGTCCATATTTCTTACAGGCAGCAGCCAGCTCCTTAATGGGATCCCTACCCCATTTGGTTGTTTTGACAATATTGTAATCACTTGCAGCAGATTGATACATGGCATAACCATCGTGGTGCTTACTCGTAAATACCACATATTTCATCCCCGCATTTTTTGCAGCCTTTACCCAGGCATCTGCATCAAACTTAACCGGATTAAAGTCGTCTGCGATTTTAGCATATTCTTTTACCGGAATCCGTTCATACAACATGAAATGTTCATTGCCTTTGGAAGGTTTCCCTTTCCAGTCGCCAGCAGTTACGGAGTATAAGCCCCAATGCACAAACAGACCAAATTTGCCATCCTTCCACCACTGCATATCTGCCGAAGAAGGATTGGTTTGCTGCGCAAATAAATTCCCGCAGCAAACCAACGTAAAGCAGAATATCAAAATTCTTTTCATAGGAACAATTGGCGTTAAGGATTTACAATAGTGATCGGCAACTGCTTAACAGCAACAGACCGTCCATCAACAGTATTGTTGGCAGCCACAAAAGTTGCGGTATAATTACCTGCCGGATAACTTACGGTAGCAGTATAGCTTTTTACCTGTGCAGAAATCTCTTTGATGCCAACACCCGCATCTGGCGTTACCTTGCGCAAATCGAGTGGCCCCATAATGGCCCAGGCTTCGGCTGGAGCAGTGGCTGCTGCCACTGTAGCTGCGCCCGTGATCACCAAGGAACCTGCAGTTCCGACACCAGTAGTATATACCCAAGCATATTTGTTTGCATTTAGGTTTTCATCAATACTACTCAGCCAGCCCAATCCAGGTGTATTTACACCGTAATTGGTGATGGACTGATTAGATGCTGCAAAATTGGCCTGGGTATAAACAGTCTTGTCTTCCAGCACGTTGTTGACAGAAAGTCCAGTAATGGTCCATTTATTCTGAATGCTACCCGCCACTGCTTTATATTTAAAAGCGATGAATACGGGTTTGCCCTGACTGGCGTAATCGGATAAATCCACAACTCCGGAAGGGGTTGCCGTAGTTGCACCTGTTGACCATGTTGCCCTGCTGCTGATATCTGTCCAGCTGGCAGCCGCAATATTGGCATTGGTAGCCGCAGTATCGCGGGTAATAACCCCTGTAATGGTTTGCGATTTGGCCACCACACCTTTAAAATCTGTAGAGATCATCAACTGGATTGAGTTGCTCTGTGACCCGTTTGCCCGCAGCGAACTAAATTGAAGCTGTGGCGTACCATTGGCCGTAATGCGGTCTTTAAATTCATAACGTTGTCCTATTGCACCAGAATAAAAGGTGATTACATCTGGCAATCCGCTCAATTGATAAACAATCGTATCGGTTGTTTTAAAAGATGAACTTGCCTGTCCGTTGGTCCTGGTACTGACAACATCAAATGAAACCGGTTTTTCATCTATGGATTTATCGCAGGCCGCCAACATCAGTGTGCCGGCAAGTATAATTGTATTTAAAAGTCTCATAATTTCTTAGTTTAATTGAATTACCAGCCTGGATTTTGAGTTGCCGCTTTATTCACTGTAATCTCAGCTGCAGGAATTGGAAACAGGACATGTTTAGGTGCAACATTTGAACCTGCTAAACCACCATAAGAGAAAGTTGCGCCAGCATTGGCCCTGATCTCTGCACCTACCGTATTCATGGTAGTCACCCATTTGCCCCAACGGATCAGATCGGGTCTTCTTAAAGCTTCAAAGCAAAGCTCTCTCGACCGCTCATCTTCAACAGCCAGTTGGAAACTGTTCGGATCCAGACCGACAAGATCTATAGTCGATGTGGCAATCGTGGCCGTGGCTGTTGCCCTCAAACCTGCATAAGTAAATACAGCACCCGTTACCGCAGCAGCCGACGCCCCTGAAGTTTGTGTAGGCCCGGTTGCCGTAGAAGTACCCGCGGTTGTAACCGTATATACATTATTGCCGTTAAAAACCTGGGTATTCACTGCATATGCAACATTGGCAGCCCATGCTGTACCAATGGTTACAGTTGGTACAGCAGTATATCCTTTACCCGGATTTAGTACAGCAATGCCGGTAACCTTACCCGTACTGGTAGATACCGTAGCTTCGGCGGTTGCACCCGTTCCACCACCTCCGGTTAAGGTAACCGGAATATTGTTCAGTGTAAGTAAGTAACCGGTATTGCCAGCAGTGGCCAGTGTGATGTTATTGACAACAGAAATTGTGGTAGCAGCAGTAGCAGGATCAAGTCCATAGGCTCTTCTTCTGACCTGGTTAATGGCATCATAGGCCAGTGCAGTTGGCCCGTTGATGTGGTTTTCCGCTTCCGCAAGCATTAACAAGACATCAGAATACCTTAAAAGTGGATAATTGATCGGTGTGGTGTTCTGATTTTTATTGTCTAAAACATAAGCCTCTCTTCTAAATTTAGCCGCATCGCGGTTGTAAACCTGCGCTGCTGTATAGTAATTGTAATAGTACCGGTCTGTATAAGATGTAATGTAGTTGAACTGCGCCAGGTTCCAGTCTCTTCTTAAATCACCAGGTTGGAAAAGATTAAATAACCTTGCTGTAGTATGTAAAAAGCCATAACAGTAACCAATTTTAAGTCCGATGGCTGTGGTCGCCTGCATCTGGATACCTCCCAGATTACCTACCCGACCAGTTGATCCAAGACCATCAGCACCATTTCCTTTAAACTCTACTTCCCACATGCTTTCCTTAACATCATATAAATCCTGATGCATATTTACGAACAGTTGTTTGTAGCTGGAATTTAACCGGTGCTCTCCCGATTCTTTGACTTTCAATGCCCAGGCTTTGGCCTCGGCATATTTAGCTTCATCTTTTAAAGGTGCACCGGCCATGGTTAAGCAAACCCGGGCTAAAATGCCTTGTACTGTTGTTTTGGCCACGCGACCACTAAATCCAAAATCGCTGATTTTGCTGGTCAGCCCTTCAGCTTGAGTCATATCCATCAGGATCTGGGTATAAACTTCTTTTACCGGCGTACGTTTAACCTGAACATCTTCCGCAGCGGGCGATTTGGTTGGCTCCAGTTTAAGTGGTACATCGCCAAAATTACTGGCCAATAGAAAATAATAATAGCCACGCATAAACAAAGCTTCGCCAAGAATGGGTTTACGCTTTGCTTCGTCCATCTTTGCAACATTGATATTGGCAATGAGCATGTTTGCCCTTTCAATACCAACGTAGCATTGCTGCCATAATGCCGCTACACTGTTATCGGCATAGTCAAAGTTATACACAGATACACCAGTGGTTTGTGTGTTCCGCTGATAAAATGCCTCATCGGAAATGTTGAAATCACTATTTAAAAAATTACCGTACAATGCCGGCGTAGACAAAGGATAATATACCCCTGCCAGGGCATTTAACAATTTTGCTTCAGAATCGTAATATTCTTCCGGCAAAAGATTATCTGTAGGTACGGTATCCAAAAACTTTTTACAGGAAAATAAACCTGTGCTTAATATGAGTAGAGAAAATAATAACTTTTTCATGTCAGTTGAATTTCTGTGAATGTCTTGAGTTCATTTAATGAGCTGGTGTTAAAAAGTAACGTTTGCACCAAAAGCCACAATCCGGGCTCTCGGGTAGCCGCTATAATCAAATCCACCGGTAAGTACCGAATTGTAGGTACTCACTTCCGGATCAAGACCCGTATATTTTGTCCAGGTATACAAATTCTGTCCGGAAACAAAAACGCGGACTGCCTTAACTTTGATTTTGTTCAGCAAAGTTTTAGGTACATTATAGCCCAGGGACACTGTTTTCAAACGAAGGAAGGAACCATCTTCAATGGTCTTGGATGAATAGCCTGCTACTGAAAATCCACCTGTACGGTAATTGGATGAATTCTGATTCTCTGGCGACCAGCGGTCTGTATAGCTCGCATACTGCTGTAAAAACCGTTTACCCAATGCATTTCCCTCAAACACCATGCGGTTTACATTTTGAATATCGTTACCGTAAGACCATTGGAAAAAAACGTTCAGGTCAAAGTTTTTGTAAGTGAAGTTATTGGTAAAACCCCCGGTATGTAGAGGTAAGCTGTTGCCAATAACAGCATAATCAGAAGCATTTATATTTCCATCTCCGTTAATGTCTTTATACTTGATGTCTCCAGGCTGAATGTTCTGACGATTGGCACCATTGGTAGGTACATTGTCTTTTAATAAATACTCACCTGTTGAGGTTTTGGTGAAATCGTTGTATTGGTATAAGCCATCCCAGATAAAGCCATACATCAGACCCAGGGGCTCACCAATTTTCGCGATGTACGAAGGAATATTGGTATAACCATTGTCCCAATTGGTGGTAGACAATAACGTTTGCTGATCTTCTGCCAAAGCAAGCACTTTGTTCCTGTTAAAGGAAATGTTAAAACTGCTGCTCCATTGAAAATCTTTTTTATTGATATTTATTGTACTCAGTGTAAGTTCCAATCCACGGTTGGATACCGCACCCACATTTTTAAATGCGGTAGTATAACCACTTGAAGTTGGAAGTGTTGCCCTCAAAAGCAAGTCTTTTGTATTCTTTTTGTACACATCAGCAGTAAAGGAAATTCTGTTGTTGAAAAAAGCCAGATCCACACCTGCATCATATTGATCTGTCGTTTCCCACTTCACTTTTGGATTTCCAAGTGTTGTTGGGATGATACTGGTTACATACGCGTTGTTCCATGGATAAGAATTGCCAGGAACAACATCATTGGAAGATAAATAAGCAAAATCATTGACCCTGTTGTTTCCTGTCTTACCAAAACTGGCCCTCAATTTACCATCAGAGATCACTTTACTATCTTTCAGAAAATCTTCCTTGATGAAACGCCATGAAGCACCTACAGAAGGGAAGTAACTCCATTTGTTACCCGGAGCAAATTTAGAAGATCCATCTGCACGGTAAGAAGCCTCGATATAGTACTTAGATTTATAATTGTATTTAGCCCTTCCATAAAAAGACGACAGGGACCATAATGAACTGATTGCCGTAGTTACCGGATTTACAATCCCTTCATTTAAACCGCTGATGCCCAATTTCTCATTTGGCAAAAAGGTAGCGCCAAAGCCATAAGTGCTGCTCGTATTTCCTTGTGATGAAAATCCGCCTAAGATATTCAGGTTGTGATCTTTGTTATAGGTTTTTGTCCAGGTCAGCGTATTTTCATTAGACCAGTTGTTGGTGCTGGCTTCGGATATCGAACCGTTTACACCACTGGTACGGCCAGGAGTAGTATTTGGGCTACCCGGATAAGTATTGGAATTGTTAAAGATTTCATTAATTACCCTGGTATTGTTGATGCCGCCCGTTACCCTCAACTTCAACTCCCTGGTAATGGCGTAATCAAAATACCCGCTTACATTTAAATTGTGTGTTTTATTGTTGCGCAATAGGTTTTTCTGATTCAGGATCGGGTTGAATTTATAATCCGTTCCGCTGGAGGTGGTTTCATCGATTTGTTCATCCTCCGTATATTCTCCAATTGGTGTATAACCCCAAACACTATACAAAATATTGGTTGTTCCGCTTCCACCCGTACCCTGGGCTGCTGAATTTCCTGAACGCAGCAAATAAGCATAATTGGCATTGATCCCTACTTTGATTTTACTTGTTAAAGTTTGATCCAAAGTGATTCTGCCCTGGTACCTTTTATAGGCGGTATTGATGATGGTACCTTTCTGATCGTTCAGGTTTCCGGAAATGGCGTAGACAGTTTTATCCGTTCCACCCCTTAATGCCAGGGAATAGTCCTGTCTTACCCCGGTCTGAAAAAATGGGGTCTGCCAATCTGTGGCCTGCACATTTCTATAATCTTCCAGTGTTTTCCCAGGTCTTGTCAATAGTACGTAAATTGGCGTCGGATCTGAGGCAGAACCAAGCGCGCCCGGCACCAGTTCCAGTTGCATTTTAGCAAATTCATAAGTATCCATCAGCTTCATGGTCTTGATGTTGTTGTCCAGACTCACTGTTGGGTTAAAAGAAATTACCGGCTCACCAACCTTTCCTTTTTTGGTTGTAATCATGATCACGCCATTTGCGCCTCTTGCCCCATAAATAGCCGTTGCAGACGCATCCTTCAACACATCAATAGATTCGACCTCCTGGGGATCAAAAACATTCAGGTTGAAACCTTCTATTGGAAAACCGTCAACAACATATAGCGGACTGTTATTTTGCGTAATGGAATTGGCTCCTCTGATCACAATATTGACAGATGAGCCAGGCTGGCCATCGGATGAGTTTACCTGTACACCGGCAACACGACCGGCTAGCGATTCATCAATAGAACGCACTGGTGCTTTTACCAGGTCTTTCATATCTACCTGGCCTACCGAACTGACCAAATCTGCTTTCTTTGAAGTTCCATATCCGATCACCACAACATCGTTGAGCATTTTATTGTCTTCTGCCAGACTCATGTTTACGGTTGTCCGGTCTCCAACAATCGCTTCCTTTTGTATATACCCGATATAAGTGAATACCAGAACCGAGTTTCCTGCTTTAGGAATCTGGATGGAAAACTTTCCGTCTATGTTTGTGGTAGCGCCAACCTTGCTGCCTTTAACCAGCACGCTTACCCCTATTAAAGGTGTCCCTGTCCCCTGCTCTGTCACAGTCCCTTCCACCTTGCGGTTTTGCTGGGCAAATGCTGCGATAGAAAAAACCAGGCACATTACAATCATGTAAATTTTTCTCATACTTCAGTAAGTTTAAATTTGGTTTGCTCGTTTGTAACCCCTCGATTACTTCAATCAAATTTGAGCATCAACAGCCCAAATAAAGGGTGTCTAATTAATTTAAATGAGGGTAATAATTCGTTAACATAGCTATCTAACTGTTATTGTAGAACCGGCAAATTCATTTTTTGGGAAATTAACCGGGTATTCTTTCTTTGTACCCGCCGACAAATTCGCAATACTAACCAAAGCACGGTCTTCCTTTTGTAAGGGATCTGCAATCGAAATTACAGCCTTTTGCTTCAAGTCCCTGATCATTAAAATACAGGCTTTATCTACCTGCACCAGGTAACCATCCAGTGTCAATACACCTGGTTCGTAAAATACAACTTGCAGCATATTCAATTTTTCATTGGCTACAGCCTGAATTTGCGGGGTGTTGGAAATGATCTGAATACCCGATTTGCTAAAATTGCTTAGTGGCAGGCTGTTTTTAATACCCGGGTAAACGACATAGGCATAACTACCCGCATCCGGTTTTACACCATGATTGATCCACAGTTTAAAAACATCACCGGAAAGTTCCGTTTTGGGATGTGAATTGTTAATGTGGTACCAGTTTCCTTTTTGATTGATAGTGCTCAAAGTTACCTTACTTTCATTTGGGAATACATAACCGATGCCATCATGTAAAACCCAGCTTTGTTTTTCATTGTTAAATACCGATGTTTTACCTTTACCAAACGTTCCTTTAATCGCCGACCCCAGCACATCTCCGTTTAACCAACTCTGATTTACTGTAGTCACAATATTTTCAGAAGCATTGCTATGTATGCCTGTCCCCAAACATACAATTTCCTGATCAAAAAAGAACCAGGCTTTTTTTGCGGCAAGGCTGTCAAAGCTCAAGTTATAAGCAGTTGCCCCATACACGCCATCAGAAACACCTCCTGAAAAAGCGGTACTTCCATCTTCACCCCAGAATTTTGTTGTAGCCTGATCGGCGGCATAGTCGCGGGTGGTGGTACCAGGGATTTTATCCCATTCCCAAACCGGCATAATGTTGAAATATTCAGGTCCGCGCACCTGGATATTTGTTGCTCCGTCGCTCAGGTACCGGCCCAGTAAGTTCTCTTTATTTCCAGACTCACTACGTTTGGTCCTGTTGCTCACAGCCCTCACGTTGAAAGAATAACCGGGCCTAAGGTGCATCACGTAATCTGCATTCCAAAATTGCTTGTGAAAAGGTTCAATCTTATAATCGGGTGCTGCTGTGCTGTCTGTACGTGCGATGGCATTTTTCCAATCATCTGCGTGTATCGGATCAACCATTGTTGCCACAATTAACCTGCTTTTCTCACCGCGCTTTCTTAAAATATCAGGTCTGCTTACCCCTCTGCCCTCCACATTGAAGTCTATATAACTCCCCCGGATCGCTTTCAGATAAGTGTTCCGGTAATAGGTCGAAAACATTTGCAATTTTTCATTGCTGATGGCATAAGGTGTACCCTGTACATAATTGATCATTTTCAAAACCCCGGTGATGAATACCAGGCCATAACTGGAGATCTGCAATTGCGGACCATGCTGCAGATAAGAATAATCGTATTGCAGGCCTTCCTGATCATGCACAAACCTGATGGGATCAAAAAGCTCAGCAGTAGAACTGGCCAATAGCCCCTCATTTCCCGTTAATAAAGCTCTGTAAAAGTAATGGAGTGCAACATCTGTCTTATTTGCCCCGGTCAATTTTTCCGGATTTCCGCGTTTCATGCGTTCAATCAACAAAGCTTCCAGCTCAGCCGGAACCTGTTTTTGCCCTTTACGCATCAGGATCAGCATCTCGCCTAAAGCCTGGGGTGTAGCAATTTCATTGTGCCACCAGTTGTTACTTTTAGGGTCCTGATCGTACCAGTATCTGAATGCCTTCACAATCGAATCAAAAACCTTTTCGTTGGCATAGTATTTACTGTCTTTTTCTACATAAGCCTGTATCAGGGTCAGCAACTTCAACAAGTGATCATTTGGCACCCAGTTGGTAATCGTTTTATCTTTATAGTCGATACCTGCCCAGCTGCCATTGGTTTGCAGTGTAGCCAGATTTTTTTCAGCAGGCCTGTCATTAAAGCGCGCAGGCTTTTTCAGATCAAGTGCAATCCGGCTCATAATCAAGGCCTCAGGATCACCGGATTGTGCTTTTGACAAATCAGGCCTGAACATCCCTAAGGCGAGTAAACAGGTTAGTAATATGGATTTCATTCGGTTCTTCATTTGAGTTTGATTGATTCAGTTAGGGATACATTTTTTCCATTTCACGTCCTTTCGTTTCCATACGGTGTTTGATGATCTGGTTTTGATCTCCATAGGAACTGGTCCAGTGTGGCTTGTCCAAACCCTTTTCCCATTTATGTAGCTTTTCCAATAAGGACTTTACACGCTCAGGGTAGTTAGGTGCCAGGTTATCCGTTTCAGAAAGATCTTTATCCAGGTCGAATAGTAAGACATTTTCCTTAACCCGGATTAATTTCCATTTTCCTTCGCGAATTGCTGCTGCAACGCCACGTCTCCAATAGAGGGCCTCATGCGGTGCTTGTTTATTCAGGCCAGTGAGGTAGGGAAGCAAATTTACCCCATCTAATTTCTTTGGCCCCTTTTGTTTCCCTTTAGCCGCAGCAATTGAGGTGGGCAAAATATCTAACGCACTTACAGGAAGGCTATAGCTTTTATTTGCTGCGAGGTGCCCGGGCCATTTCATCAGCATAGCTACCCGGATACCACCTTCCCACTTGGAACCTTTCATTCCACGTAAAGGACCATTGTCTGAGGAATTAACCGTTGCTCCGCCGTTATCATTCACGAAGATTACCAGTGTATTCTCCTCCAGGTGATGTTGTTTGAGGGCAGCCATTACTTTGCCTACGCCATCATCTAATGAGGTCATCATGGCTGCATAAGCGCACCTACCGGTGTCGGGAATACTGGCATAACGATCCATCAGGTCTTTTTTAGCATTCATTGGCGTATGTACCGCGTTATAGGCTAAATACATAAAAAAAGGCGATTTGGTATGCTGATCAATAAATGAAACTGCCCTATCGGTAAACATATCTGTAAGATAGGTGATGCTGCTTTCGGGAACTACCTGATTGTTATCATATAAAGCATGCTCCACGCTGCGCTTGCCTTGATATGGAAAAAAATCGCGATGCCCGCCTGTAAACCCGTAAAACTCATCAAAGCCCCGATTTAGCGGAAAATGTTTTTTTTCATCTCCCTGATGCCATTTGCCGATGGCAATAGTTTTATAGCCATTTGCCTGCATTTCATTGCCAATGGTTTGTTCTGAAGGATCCATACCAACATCCGTAACCTGGTATCCAGGGGCCATTAAAGTGGAAGTATTGTGTTCAAAACCGAATCGCTGCTGGTAACGGCCGGTTAAAATACCAGCCCTGGATGGGGCACATACCGACGCAGATACGTAAGCGTCTTTAAAAAGTATGCCTTGCCTGGCAATTCTGTCAATATTTGGCGTAGGAATCTGTTTTCCCCCGTAACAGCCAAAGTCAACATAACCTGCATCATCGCTCACAATAACGATGACATTCGGCTTTTGTGCATATCCTGGCTTTGCACTTGTAAATAAGATGATCAGCAGGGCAAAAATGAAACGATTTTTAATCATATGCTTATTTTTTTAATTCTATAGTTGAGGCAGCTCCGTAACTGCATGTCACTTTCAGTAATGTATTCCCATCGGGCTGCAGCACAAGCTCTACATCCTTGTCACCAGATGCCAGGTTCCATCGCCCTTTAATCAACAATTGAACAACGCCAGGGTTTGACGGCGTCCTATACCAATTTCGGGAATAAATACTGACTTCCTTTCTTTTTCCTGATGCCGTTAAGGGACTATCATCTGGCCCCGTGTAAAAAGCCAGATCCGGATCGGTAACGGCCAGTTTGAGCTTTTCTTTTTGAGTCTGGTACATGATTAAACACGGCCTGTTGTTTTCCAGGATCAGCGGATCTGCTAACTTTTGTTTTGCACCAAAAATTGCCAGTCCGGTCATGCGGGCAGGGGCATACCACACCGAATGTGCCACACCATCTTGTCTTAGAACTTGATACAGGCCAGGGCCTTTTTTTTGCGCTGCAACCAACTGATTTAACTTTGTTCGATTGGTTTTGATCAGCATCGCATAGGCATACCCCTGGTTAACAGGTGCCTTACCATGCTGAAAGATCAGTTTGGCAAAATCACCACTGGTTTGGCCGCTATCTTTCTGATCCCGCGAAGTTTGCCTCGATTTTGTCAGCAATACCCCCGAAGCCTCAGGGATATAATAACCGATCCCGCGGTTATCCAAAATTGCAAGTTCCCGATCGTTTTTCCATTCCTGTGCACGCGGAAAGCCCTGGAAATCTTTTCCATTCACCAGGATTGAATCGCTGCTGTTTTTAAGGTAGTTTTGAAAGATAGTTGTTTCGGTAGGGTACTCCGCAATTTGATTGCTTATTCCAGAACCCAAACAAACCACCAGGCTATCAAACATAAACCAGGATTTTGTCGCTCTAAAAGTACCCATATCGTATTTATCATGGCCATGCAGCTTCATTGCGAACAAACCTTGTTGGTCGAGATGTGTTCCGCCTGCAAAAATTTCATCGGTAATTAACATTTCTTCAATCCCGCTATAATCGTCAGGATTGATCACATTTGCCCTCAGTTTATTTAAGGGCAGATGTAATGTGGTGGTTCCGGGAATGTTATTCCAATCCCAGCCTTCATCTTTAAAATGGCTTCCACTATCTGTATGACTTGCCGGAAATGAAACCTCCAGGTGCCCATAGGCAAGATATCGTCCATACATGTTGGCCCCGGGATAGGACTCATGACTAACAAAATAACGGTTGTGCCCCCTGACAGTCAACAGCCAGTCCTGCCTCCGGTGAATGTCAAACAAGCCGAAGTTCATGTTCCAATGTCCTGAAGGATAAGCTGCGGGCTTTATACCTGCTTTTTTAAACATCAGGCCCCATTTACCCGGTTTATTTGGATTTAACCTCAGATATATTGAAGCCATATCCTGATCCAGTTCCTGTGTACCATCCGGACTTCCCGAAAGGGCCATATAGGCATAAGGCAGGTCTGCAATTTTCCAGCCCCCTGTCGGATGCCTTCCAGACACACTGATCGGCCATTTATAGGGGTTGGTATAATAATGCATCAGCATCAGACTCTTCTTCAAGCTTTCCCGGGCATCCTGATCCAGGCTAAACCGGGTTCTGCTCAATACATATACAATGGGCGTAATCCCGGTATATCCGCCAATACCATAAGCCGGATACAAATTACCATGATGAAAAACTGCACCATCAGGTTTAAAAGCCCCTTCAATGGTATGATCCGGCTCTATGTTTTTTGACAGCCATTGTGCATAGCTTTGCAGGTAACGTAATTTTTCCGGAGAATCGTCTCTTATCAATATGGCAGAAAGCATACTCCCCAACAGTGTATTGAAAACGTCAATATTGCTTGAAGGCAATTGATCCAGCGCCTGGAGACAGCGGCCAAGCCCGCTAAACCAGGCCATGCTTTTGAAAGTTCTTTCCAATGCCCCATGCCGCTTGATCACATCTTTCATCAATAAACAAGCAGAATAATATCCTGACAGGTTATAGCCGTGATGATGCAAAGCTCCCATCCCACTGCCAAAAGCCCAGCCCTGATCATCCATATGATCCAGCAAATCCATAAAATAGCCTTCCAACCGGCCTTTGTCATCTGTACTGACCTCACTGTGGTAAGCCTGTGCAACCTGCAACATGAATTGCGTATATTTTTTTACATCAGTTTCCTGATTAAGTGCTTTTACCGCATTGGAGGACGACAAAGACACCAGCTCTACGTCGTTGGTAGCATGTACCGGCCGACCCGTAATCACACCGCTTTTACGTTGGATTTTCCAGAAAAAAAATGATTTTTCAATAGCAGACATGCTGATCTTCGCTTTCTGCTCCTCAGCCGGAAAGATCACTGCTCTATACCTGCTGGTTATCTTTTCTATCTCTTGCTTTTCCACTTCAGATACGGCTGCCGGAAGTGCCAGACGCTGCGGATTGCGACTGAAACTGTACAATGCGGTCCAATGGGCATTAGCCGCCCGGTCTGCTTCCCGATTTACAAAAGGCAATTGTTCATCACGCATGGGTGAGCGCGGATTGATGGTCACATTCATCAACATCTGATCCAGATAGATTGTACCTTTTTTAACGGATCGCGGAGCCTCAATACGCAAAGTATTCATGTTTTTAACCGGTTTGCCCTGCATATCCCGATGGTACATTACCCATGCTGTACGCCAGCCTTTAAAATTCAATCCAAATTGAAAACTACTGCTTGTATTTTTTCCATCCCCAAATCGAAAGACCAAATGGTCATCAACTGGTATTTCATTGTAAATCCAGACCACAAAAGTACTTCTCGCCTGGTCTGCAACCTGTAATAGTGCCGTATCTCTGATTTCAAGATCAGCCTGCGCTGACTCATCCCAGTTCCAGGCAATAGATTCATTACCAGATTTGAAGTGCCTGGAACTCAGTTGCAGCTTTCCTTTACCAGCATTCCAGTTTGATGGAACAGTAGTTTCACAAATATCTACTGGCATTTGTGCGGAGGTTTTGCCAAATAAGCAGCACATCAAAAAAACGACAAGGCATCGGCTCATATTTGATCTTTTCTTGAAAACAGGTTCATACAAGATTCAAATATTCAATTTAATTTAGCCAGGTGAGGGCGAAAAATCAGTTCAATTGGGGTGACTAATCTGTTTTTTGGTGGTATTCTGAAGGTGCTACGCCAAACTGCTTCCTGAATTCCTTGCTAAAATACTTGCGGTCGTTGAACCCCACAGCATAAGCCACTTCTGAAATGCTCCTTTGATTTTCTCTAAGCAATTGTGCCGCTCTTTTTAAACGCTGGGATTTGATGAAGTCTGTGATGGACAATCCTGTCAATGCTTTGATCTTTTTGTACAGCACCGTCTGGCTCATGCCAATCTGATCTACCAGTGTCGATACATTAAAATCCGGATCTTCCATCCTGGCCTCAATCAAGGCCATCAGTTTGTTCAAAAACTTTTCATCCGGCGATACAAGTTCCAGCTTTCTCGGCGTAAGCATAATTTGCTTTACATACTTCTGCCTCAATTCCTCCCGGGCACGTAGCAGATTCCTGATGTGAAGTTCCAATATCTGCAGACTAAAAGGCTTGGTCATGTACACATCTGCACCGGCTTCCAGGCCATCTATTTGTTGTGAGGTGGTAGCCATTGCCGTCAGCATGATTACCGGAATGTGACTGGTATTTTCATCCTGCTTAATCTTTGAGCAGAAATCAAACCCGTTCATCTCGGGCATGCTAACGTCGCTAATGATCAGATCCGGAAGGTGGTTAAATGCCTGTTCGGAACCTTCAACACCATTTACAGCTTCCAGTACCCGATAATTGGCCCAGAGCGACTGTACGATGAAGCCACGAAGCTCATCGTTATCTTCGACAACCAGGATGGTCTGCTTTTTTTCTGAGGCTTCGGAATTCAGCCTAGGCCCAATTTGCTCCTCCGGTGCAACAATAGTTTCTTTCACTGCCTGCTGCAAGGTATCGGAAACCAATTCTTCTGCAGTAAAATGGGCATTACCCAGCTTCAGTGTAACAGAAAGACTGGTTCTGCCATGCCCTTTTTCGACTGCGGCTTCACTGGAGACTGAAACTTGTCCTTTATGCAGTTCAACAATATTTTTAACCAGAGCCAGTCCAATGCCCCAGCCCTCATGGCTGCTACCGGTCCATTTAACCTGATAAAAGTTGTTAAATATCTTATCCAGAACCTCAGCAGGGATGCCGATACCGTTGTCTTCAATGCTCACCTTAACCAGATCATCATCCTTAAGTACAATGAATGTGATTTTTCCACCCTCTGGTGTGTATTTAAAGGCATTGGATAAAATGTTATAAAAGACCTTCTCCAACTGGGCAGGATCAAAATAGAGTGGAATGATTTCCTCCTGGCAGTTAAATTGATAAGTGATCCGTTTAAGTTCTGCCAGGTTTTCATAAGCGGCATAAATCTGGCGACAAAAGCCTACAAACTCATTTTCGGATACCTGCAACCTGACATTTCCAGTTTCAATTTTCCTGAAATCCAGCAATTCACTAATCAACCGCAGCAAACGGTCCGCATTCTTTTTCACCTGTTGTAAGGGAATACTTACCGCTGAATTCTCTTTGGTTTCACGGATCAGTTTTTCAAGTGGGGCAAAAATCAGTGTCAATGGTGTCCTGATTTCATGAGAGATCCGGGTAAAGAAATCCAGCTTCATCTGGTACAATTCTTCCTGCCGCTCGCTGTTTAAATGTTCGTAGTAAAGTTCAGATTTCAATTGCTGTTGCTTTCTGGTAAAGCGAAGCACGTAGTAAAGTGCTGCCGAGATGGCCATAATATACAGGGTATAAGCCCACCATGTGCGCCATAAAGGAGGTAAAATCCTGATTTCTATACTTGCGGGCGTGCTACTCCAAAGTCCGTCATTATTACTCGCTTTCACCAGTAATTTATATTTTCCTGAGGGCAAATTGGTATAAGTAGCTGTTGGAATACTTACGTAATTCCAATCCTTTTCAAAACCTTCCAGTTGATAGGCATACCTGTTGCGCTGCGGCTGAATATAATTTAAGGCTAGAAAATCGATCGTAAAAATATTCTGACTGGCACTAAAGGTGATTGTTTTGCTGAAGCTGATGTCTGCCTTTAACAAGTGATCCGGACCATTGATGCCGACAGGCTTATTGAAGAGTTTCAATCCTGAAAAGACAACATTTGGAACCACTGCATTTTCTTTAATATCCTTCGGGGTAAAGGCGACAAGGCCATTGTAACTCCCAAAATAAAGTCGCCCCTGCTTATCTTTATAGGCAGAGTTCACATTAAATTCATTGGCAGGCAAACCATCTGTAACATTGTAGTTTTTAAAGGTTTTCTTTAGCGGATCAAACTTAGTCAATCCACGATCTGTACTGATCCACAGATTGCCATCATTGTCATCCAGCAAATCAATGATATTGTCACTCGCCAGGCCATCAACTTTGGTGTAAGTAACAAAAGCTTCTTTTTTGGGCTGATACAAACTTAAGCCGCCGCGCATCGATCCAATCCAGATGTTCCCTTTACGGTCTTCACGAATGCAGCTGATCTGATTCGAATGCAAACTATCCGCATGTTTTAAACTTTTGAAAAAGTATTGGAACTGGCTTTTCCCAGCTTTCAGTAAATTGAGTCCGCGGGGTGTTCCTACCCACAAGTTTCGTTTTGAATCCTGATAAGCAAACCGGATATAGCTGCTGGTAAGTTGCAAACCTCTATCCGGAAGATCATTGATGACGGTAAATGTTTCCCGCTCCGGATCAAACAGGTTTAATCCTTTAGAAGAAGTTCCGATTAACAAGATACCCTGATCGGTCTCACTGATGCTACTTACATAGCCATAACTTAAAGAATTGGGCTGATCAGGCCTTGGCCTGTAATGTTTAAACTGCCCACTTTCGGGCAAGAAGCGTTCCAAACCGCCTTGGAACAGGCCAATCCAAATGCGTCCTTTACGATCTTTATAAATTGCCTTGATGGTATTTGAGCCCAGACTTCCCGGGTTCCTCGGATCGCTCACATAATGTGTGAACCGATTGGTCTTAAAATTATAATGGTTCAAACCCTGCCCTTCAGTCCCGATCCACAAATTGCCATCAGCATCTCCGGCAATTACGCTGATGATGTCACTGCTGATGCTATTTTTATATTTATTGTATTTATAAACGGTAAAAGGAATGGTATTTCGGTGAGCTACGTTGATGCCACCAAACATGCTCCCCACCCAAATGGAGCCCTGGTCATCTTCATAGATGTCCTTAATGGAATTGTCACTCAGACTTTTTCGATTGTCTGCATCATGTACATAGCTCGTAAACCTTAGTGTTTTAGGGTCTAAAATATTCAGGCCATTCATCGTAGCAATCCAGATTGCACCATTTTTGGCAATCATAATTTTACGAAGAAAATTATTGCTGATTCCGTTTAATGAAAGCGGGCTGTGTTTAAAATGGATAAAGCTTTCTGTTTCGGGTTGAAATAAATTCAGGCCTTCTGTTTCTGTACCCACCCAAATACGCCCCTGTTGATCTTCGGCGATGCCCTTAATCGAATTCCCACTAATACTGGATGCATCCGAGGCACGATTTACAAAGGTTTTAAAAACATATTGTTGATTATTTTTACTGATCCTGGTTAAGCCTTCTGAACTTCCTACCCAGATGTTACCCTTGCGGTCCTCCGCCAAAGCGTAAATGGAATTACCAGCAAGTCCGTCCGCTTTAAAAAACTTCTTAAACTTTCTGCTACCCGGACTTTCCAGCATACTCAGCCCCAAATTGGTTCCAAACCAGATTCGCCCTTTCTGGTCGGCCAGCATAGCAAGAACAATTTTATCACTGATGCTGTTCGGATCTTTCGGATTGTAAATTATCCGCTCAAAAGAATCTGTTTCCGGAATATAGCGGTTGAGCCCGTTTTGGGTACCAATCCATAGCTGTTTATTTTTATCTTCTACTATGGAAGAAACATAATCCTCGGCGCTGATCGTACGAACATCCTCGGGGTCACTCCGATAAATTTTAAAAGCCCGCCCATCATAACGGTTCAAACCATCCCTAGTTCCAAACCACAGATACCCCCTGCTATCTTTACAGATAGACAACACCGTGCTTTGCGACAGGCCATTGGTTACAGACAAATGATCAAAAGAAAACTGACCAAATGCTGCAAACGAGAAAAGGTAAGCAACTACAAAAAGTAACAGCCGCTTACATAGGTTCTGCAGGGTGAATAGCTTGATCATTACAGATAATTATAGCAAACCAGGGTATAATGACCAAACCTAATAAAAATATCTGAATTCGTATTGATATTGACCCGTTCTATTGCGAGCAGCCACTAAAACAGCAGGCCCCTGTCAAATCAATGACAGGGGCCTGTAAAATATTAGGGTTTAACTACAATTTGATTTTCACAAAATACAACCTGTTGCGATCAACAGATTTAGTCAATGGCAATATCTTTTGAGCAAAGCCACTTGCACCATTGTCTACCACACCAAAATCATCATCATTCGAGATCACAAGAATATTTCCAGGTAACAATGCCAAACCTTCGGCCTTATCATGCGGATAAACTGAAGGGAGATCTTTCAGCAAATCGAGCACCAGGGTTTTACTTACGGCGGTAATACCGGCAGTTGCCAGGCCAGCCTGATTGTTCAACTCCTCTACAGTTTTTCCATTATACAATTTTCCGGTGGCCCCATTTGCTGCATCAGAGATATCTGTCGCATTGCTCAGGTCAATTTTAAACACTTTTTTAAATGCCGCAGGATTTGTAGCATCGCCACCAAATAGTCCGTCGCGTTCTATAGTTAAAAAAGTAGTCCCGTTTACCGCAACAATATCACTTACACCAGTTAAACTGGTGTTCTCCATCAGGTAAGCATATTGTTTTGTCGCACCAGTAGCGATGTCGAAAGTTAAAATCCGCAGTACCACAGAATTTGCTACGGCAGCTTTTGTCGGGTTGTACATTGGTGATTGCATCATGCCAACCAATGTTTTACCATCAGGTGTGATAGCCAGGCCTTCCATACCCCTGTTCGCGCGTCTGTTGGCAAATACAGCAGGTATTTTACGTCCGCCGGTTCCAGTCCCGAATGGGTTTATCCGTTCAATTGTTTTTCCAGAAGCATCGAAATGAGCGATATGCGGTCCGTATTCGTCACTGATCCAAAACGTGCCGTCGGCAGCCCGTACAAGCCCCTCCGAATCAATTCCATCTGCACTGGGCGCAATGACTTGTCCGTTAAGGTCATAAGCCGTTTCTCCGGAAGCACCCATGCCTTGCGGATTGGGTAATCCGTTTAATTTAGCTCCGGCTGCGTTTTTAAGCTCAATCGTCTGTTCCAGGATCAGCTTACCATCTTTAAGTCTGAACTTACCAATCTGCGGATCAAAGTCGGGTTTACCGATAATGATCGAGTTTGCCACCTGACCAGCCACATTGGATCCCCTGTCTGTTAGCATATAAAAAACATCAGGCTCATTTGGATCCGCAGCTACAGCCGATCCAAAACCACCATTATAAACCTTCACACCAGCTGGAGTTGTAAACAGTATCGCCGGATCGACAGCTTCTGCCATATCAGGATAAACGATATCTGAAGACGATTTATCTTCGTTTTTTTTGCAGGACACCAATCCGATAGTTAGTGCTGCGATCACGCTAAGTAATTGTTTTTTCATTGATTTAGGATAAAATTATTTCGACAAAGCAACCATCTGAATGTGAAATAACTGTTAACCTGGTAACATCAAATGCTTATTCACATTTAACATTCAGATCGCTCAATTTAAGATACCTGACTAAAAAACTGATTTCAAGCCCAATATCAAATCAACGGCACCATACTACATGATTCCTCACACTTTATCCACACCTTTCTATTGGCTTTTCCACAGCTACGCAACTACGTGTGGATAAAGTGTGGAGAAGGTTATTTTGTGTTGCGGCTGACTAACAACTGGTAAAGACCTTTTAATTTCTGACCTCGGGTTAAATTAGGCTCAGCCTTGATTTCGATACCGGATATCGCTTGCCAGAGTTTCGCTGTCTGAACATCCATGGCTTCCGGCAACCGGGCTTCCCAATCAGGTAAGTAGCCGCGCAACCCCATGTACTGTACCATTTTAAAATCCTGATCGTCAGGTCTTATATCCTTATAATAAATCAATGTTGCTTTTTGATCGATCAATTTATCCTGCAGCATATTCAGATCCACATTTTTCAATTTAAGCTTTTCATCAATTGCCAGCGATGCAGCAATTCCTGCGGCTTGTCCGATTGCCATCCAACAAGGTTCCATACGTAGGGTTGAGAAACCGATGTGACTTCCTGAAACCGGAACCGGAAACAAGAGGTTATCCACATCCTTAGGTAACATTACTCCGAAAGGAACTGTATAAACATCTGAGAGATAACTGATGAAACCATCCAGATGTATTTTTCCCGACTCACGTTTCCGAACCGCATGTGAGTCAAGTGCGTAATGACTTGCAGTAATACTGCTGACATGTAAAGGGGGTCTAGCTCCAGGAGTCAGCGCAATGGCATCCTGGGCAGTAAAAAAATAAGCACCTTCCATACGTCGACCTTCACGCACATAAACCTGCCTCGGAAAATTTTCATTGTCCTGATATTCATCTTTGGCGAGGCCCCATTTGCCTGCAGCCTTTTTAAAGTTGACCGGAAGTTTCGGATCGTTTTGAGCAAAATAGATCAATCCAAGCGTATAACTTTTAAGACGTTCCGCAAACTGATCGCGCCAGTCCCAGCCTGATGTTGGCCAGGGCCAGTTCTCTTCTGGGAGATCAGTAGAGATTAAAGCCAGGTGCTGGTTATTGGCATCCGTTTTATGGTTTGGTAAAAAGACCCGGTTGGTGATCTTAGCGATGCCCCATTTGTCGCCAGGTATTCCTGTAGTATCACCCTTCGCTATATTTTTACGATTGGCAGCCATCATTTCTGCAGATACCCTCAGCATTTCAACGCCCGTATGACGACCGTCCCATACATCATTAACCAATGATTTAAACTCGTCCCGATCATATTTCCGCGGTTTTGTAACGGTTAACCTATTGCTTGCATCATCTGTCAGGCACAATCTGTAATTATAAGCCTGTACAGCATTATCAGCCTGATAGGTAGTACCTTCAGCTACTGGTCCGTCCCAATATTTATAAGTTCTGCCTGCGCCATCCTCGGCAAACTCGTCTTTACCCTCACGACCGGTACGGAAAGGAACTTTTGCCGCAGCTGCCAGGTCACCTTCATAAGTCCCGTCAATAAAAATATCGCCCTGATATTCTTCGGTTTGTTTTGTTAAACGATTGGTAACCTTAATTTTGGTAATTTTATTGTTTTGCATGCTCACATTTTTCTCCTCCGCATCAAACTGCCGCATTTTATAAACTTTTATTTTGTCGCTATGTTCCGCAAGCATTTCCTCAAAAATCAATTCGGCAACGGAAGGTTCAAAATGATAACCATCACTACACATTTTCACCTGTTCAGCATTTTCGCCATACTTTTTGATATAATATTTTTTAATCCGGCCGGTAAATTCTGTAAACAAACCCGTTGTGGCACCCCTTGTCGCAATATCTGTAGCACCCAGTCCGTTCGCCGGTAAACCGCCGATATGTCCTGTACGCTCCAGAATTACTGAAGTTTTACCCAGCTTTGCAGCGGAAATGGCAGACATAATACCTCCGGGATTGCCCCCAACAATAACAAGATTATACTGTGAAAACGCTGCTGATGCAGAAAAAAGGAATGCCATAAAAAGGCATTTAAATAGCTTCATATTCTTTACTTATTTAATTAAAACGATTGTAAAAATCCATTGTCATCTAACCAATGGATCACATGATCAAACCATTGATCTTTTGTTGTTTTGTTATACAGGCCAAAACCATGTCCCCCTGTTCCATATAAAACCATATCAGCTTTTACCTTGGCTGCTGTTAAAGCGCTATAAAATAAAAGGCTATTCTGAACAGCTACAGTCTTATCATCCTGCGCCTGTACGATGAAGGTCATTGGCGTGTTGCTGTCAACTTGTTTTTCATTCGAATACCAATCGACCAATTTCTGATCTGGTGACAAGCCAAGCAGGTTATGCTTTGACCCCTGATGTCCTACCTCCCCAAAACTGACCACAGGGTAGATCAACATCATAAAATCAGGACGAAGACTGACATTCAGTTTATTTTCAATAACCGGATGACCAAAATGAGTTCCCGCCGTTGAGGCCAGATGCCCACCTGCAGAAAATCCGATAATCCCAACCTTAGCTGGATTGATGCCCCATTCGGATGCTCGCAGTCTGATCAGCTGTATGGCCCGCTGGGCATCCTGTAATGGTCCAATGGTTTTGTCAACCATTACTTCATCACTTGGCAGGCGATATTTTAATACAAAGGCGGCGATACCCATCTCATTAAATCTCCGCGCAATCTCATAACCTTCGTTCTCTACCATTAAACGGGCATAGCCACCACCCGGACAGATGATAACTGCAGTGCCATTCGCTTTGGTCTTTTCTGGAAAAAAGGGTGTGAGGGTGGGAATACTGACAAATCCAACCTTATTGTTTTCATTGACCTCAACATAGCTTACTGGTGTTTTTTTTGAATTGGGTACACCATCAGGATACAGCAATATGGGTTGCTGTGCAAGGCCACATGGAATACAGGCAATGAACAGCAAAATAGTTAACCTACAAATTTTCATGTCTATGGATTAAATCAAAAATCAGGGTTTAAATGTTGCAGATACGGACCTCCCGCTCAAACCTTTGACAGCTATGGAAAACTGGAGTAAAGGTGTTAGCTGCTTGATGGTAATTTCGGGATCGGAAGTCACAAGACCAGAAACCGGTCTGTTGAGCTGTATCTGAATCAGCCCTTCATTAAGCATCGTGGGATCTGATAAAGAAACATGGATGCCCTTTTTATTTTCCATCACCATTACCGATGCTTTTTTATCACAGGTTAAATATGTTTTATGGTCAATTAAAACAGCTGTTAAAGTATCTTGCCAGAAGTTAGCAGCCGTCAGTCCCAGCTTCAGATCTGTTACTGCCTGAACCCTTGCCGTATTTTCCAGTATTTGTATGGATGGAGATTTGGCGAACTGTTTAACTTGCTTAGCGCTATAGCCTGGCAACAGCACATAAGCATATTTATTTTCAGCACCATTGCCATCTATCTGAGGGTTGCCATGTACCTTCCATAAAGTTAAATAATGCCGTGTTTTTAGCGTGCTGTCTGTTCCGGTTCGTACCTCACTCCATTTGCCGCTTTGAGGCTGGCGTTTCATGCGCAGTTGTAGACCTTCCGGAAAGTAATAACCAATATCTGAACCTTTTACATTCCCTGACAGTTGTGCCCAGTTTACATGACGATCAATAACCTCAAAATCGCCCCGTAATATCTTGCCATCTACGGTAAATGTATTCCTGTTCTCTAAACTGAGCTTACGTTGTTCAATGGTCGTCCATACATTTCTATCATCACGATTGGTGATACCCGCCCCTAAACAAACCACTCCATCAGCTAACATAAACCAGGATTTTTTGGCTGAAAGGGGAGTTCCGAAAGGAGATAAATCCATTCCGCTTAGTCCGTATTTACCCTGCATCGCAGTGCCACCTACCCAGCTTTTGTTACTGACTTTATTGGTCAGGGCTGTGGAATTCTCCACGGTAGTAGTTCCAGGTAAATGCTGGTAATCTACCGTACTCCAAAAATTATCTTCAAACTGTTCTTGATCTGCATTGTAAAGATAGGTCATGCCATCTGACAGGTGCCAGCCCTTTAAGTTTTCCTGATTAATGGACTCAAAATTGTAAATGCGGCTGGAATGCATGCTCAGCATAAAGGCATAGTGATCTGCCTGCTGCACCGCCCTATCCATGTTAGCCAGTTGCCGGTACGTAATATAACTGCCACGCGGTACAATCGTTTGATCTTTCATGATCGCTAATGCCATTTGCGTAAGCATAATGGAAGAAAAACCAAAATTACTTCCATCTTCCAGCAAGTAACTTTTCAGAATAGACCTTAAGCGCTCCCGTTCTTTTGCAGGCGCCTGAGGGGCAAGGAGGATCAATGCTTCAATTAATGCTTTGCCTTTGCTGTGTTCGCTGGTATTGCTACGTGCAATTTCACGCCCCATAACGGCACTCATTATTCCTCCACGGTATGTGATCGGTTCAAAAGCATCATAAACCCAATGATAGAGGTTATTCGACTCAGGTATAACCGCTGGTATTTCAGGAAACAGATACACCAATTCGGCAAGAGAAGACAACAAGTTAACCCCATAACCACCGGAGTAAGGATGCTTATTGTGCTGAAGGAACGAGCCGTCCTTATAAAATCCGTCACCCTGAGTCACATCATTAAATACCGGATTTAAGGCATTGATGGCGTACACTACTTTTGAGGGATTGTGTGCTACAATCGATGAGATTGCGATTACCCGGCTAATCCAAACCAAATTGGCACCTGTATACCCATCAACAACCGGACTCGCATGTTGTATGGCACGTAAATATGCAGCACGCCACTGGGGACTGATCTGATCATAAAGTAACACCATGATGTTGTTTAGCTTTTCCGGACTACCAATACAGTAGTCCCACCAATTGTTGTTCCCTCCAGTTTTTGGGACAACTGTATTTTCATTATACTTCCTGGTGTAGAGCCATTCCAATGCAGATACAATATCATGCTTCAGTTGGGGATTGTGATAACCGACAGTTCCCGGGGAGCAATAAGCAAGGGCCATACCATATAGCCTGGTATAGCTTGTTGTCATGTCGGCAGATTTGTCGTACTTCAGATCCAACCACAAGGTTTTCCGGTTAACCGTATCACTAACAAAGCCTTTTTTCCAGAAAGCAAGCGAATTTCTATCGATCGTGGCAAGTTTACTTTTGATCAGCGGATCGTTTGGATTGTACTTTCCACCGATTAAAAAATCACTCCATTTAATTCGTAAAGCATCGCAATTCAATGCTTTGCCGGTGAACGTATCCTGTGCACATACCTTTAAAGGCAGAAAACTGGAAATTAATAAACATAAAAAAACATGGATTGCTTTCATTTTTTATAATGCTGATACCGGTATAGTGCTTCCAAAAAATAGTAGTCTGCATAAATGAGCGGGACATCGACCTCGTCTTGATGCGGGCGGTGTCCCGTACTATGTTTTAACAAAAAATACTGATTCGTTCCAGCCTTTGCCAGATACTCATCTGTGCACAAAGCACTTAATATGGCCTGCGCCCTGTCATAATAATTTGTTTTTGTGCCCACATAAGTACTCAATTCAAGTAAGCCGGATGCAGCTACAGCTGCTGCTGAAGCATCTTTTGACACATTTGGAATTTCAGGGTCATTAAAATCCCGAAAAGGAATCGGGTCCTGGGCAAGATCGGTTTGTGACAAAAAATAATCCGCAGCTGCTTCAGCTTGCAGCAAATACTTAGGATCTCTGGTTTCCCGGTATAAAAAAGTATAAGCATAGATCGCCCAGGCTTGTCCACGGGCCCAGCATGAGCCGTCTGCATAGCCCTGAAAAGTTTGCTTTTTGATCAGCTCCCCATTTTCAGGATTAAAATCAAGTACATGGTAAGTACTGTGATCAGGTCTGAAACGGTACTTTAAGTCTACATCCGCATGAGAGACCGCAATGCGATAAAAAGAAGAATCGCCACTTGCTTTAGCTGCCCAAAGCAACATTTCCAGGTTCATCAGATTGTCGACAATAACCGGATATTTAAAAGGCTTAAAATCCCATGATCTGATGGCACCGACCTTTGGATTAAACCTGGAAGACAATGATTTTGAAGCTTCTAACAAAACCTCCTTGTAACGATTGTTGTGTGTGGTCTGGTAGGCTTTATAAAAGGTATTGTATAAAACAAAACCAAGATCATGCGTTGTTTTATTGTATTTTTCGTTTTCTAAGGTTTCCGTATATCTAATGGCTTCATTCTTCCATTTGCCTTTGCCAGTCAGGTAAAACAGGTACCATAAGTTACCGCCAAAAAAACCACTGGTCCAGTCTTTAGACTTAACCAACCTGATGGAGCCGTCTTTGTTTACACTGCGTGGATATAGCGCAGCATCAGGATATTGCTTCAGATAGCTTTTGTATTGTTGTTCGGCCAGATTAAGCACTTTACCAATAGCTGGTTTTGTAACCTGTGCTTTTACACCGGCTGATAAGCAAAACAGCAGCATGCATACGTAGCCCATTGTCCGATTTAATTTCTTTGTATTCATCAATTCAATTCTATAAGTACTGCCCTGGCAGGATTAATGGTTAAGGTGATTTGTGAGGTACCTGTACCGGCAACGGTAGTTGTAGAAGTGCCATTCCAGGTTCCGTTTGTCGCATTTACGGCTGCTCCATCCAGCGTAATACCGGTTGTCGCTGATAAAGGCGTTGCGGCACTGGTAACCAATTCATGCAATTTGGCTGACAAAATGGTTGAGGCATTGGTTATGGTCAACATGGCCACATTTGCCGCATCCTTATTCACGACCAGTGCACAGGTTTTACCCGCTGAGTTTTTAAAGGCGTATGCTGTGATATTCAATCCATTCGGGTTTAAGGATTGCGTTAACGACTGCTTCATGTCTGCCAGTGCAAACATCAGCATGCCATAATAAAGTGGCTTTACAGCAAATGTATTACTGGCATTGTAATAAATCGGGGAATAATAAGACCTGCGTCCACCATGAAAATCTACACCCATAGCACCTTTACGCGCCAGGTAAAACATGAGGTCTACGCCCCACAATGCGGATGCAAAGACGTTGCTCACCCCATCTTTGCCACCATTGTTCACAGAATTACATTCTGCATAGCGGTAAGGCAAGCCGCTACTTGCAGCTGCTGCAGCGATGATCCCTGAGCGGGAAACCAGGGTTGAGTCGTACTGCATCAGTTGTGCAATTGTTCCGGCTGCACCCATTTTATAATAATGGGTGGTTAAAAAATTGATCCGGCTGGCCTCATCCAAAGCAAATGTTTGAATCCATGCAGTTTTAGAAGATACCGTAGGTCCGGAAAATGGAGCTGTCGGAGCCGCTGTATGTAAAGTATTATAGGCCGCCTCAAACTCCGGTTTGTAATGAACAATACCATAACCGGTTGCCCGATAGCCATTCTGAGGATACAAGTCCGGCTCATTGCCGATTTCAAAGCTTAAAACCTTTGTCCCAAACTGATTTTGAACGAAATTAACCTCTGATGTATGTACCGTATCATTGGCTAGGTTTAATCCGTAAATCAGCTTCCAGTCTGTCCCCAGCCGGTCCATAAATAATTTGAGTTTCGTCACATCATCCCTGTAAACATGAGTAATTGAAGTAGCGGTACCTCTTAGCGAATCTTGCCAGAAGATTTTATCCGAGGAATTACCACCGAGACGCAGCACTCCGGTTTTCAGGTTTTTAATCAGCTGCAGGAATACACTTTGGTTTTCATCAAAATAAGGCCAGGTTGGGTTAATGAGGTCAGATTTCTCGTAACTCAGACCAACAAAATTAGCGGGTACATTGGCACCGATGGTTGAGGAGCTGATATCCAGGGAAACATTAACCATGGCCAGGGGCGTTACCGCTAAACTGGTTTGTTTTAAAACCGGCTCCTTCCCGGCATCGGTTTGAGAAATCACCGCGCTTTTTTTACAGGAACAAATGCTCAGCAAGGCTGCCACCAGGGCATACCTTAGCCCTAACAGAAATAAATTATTTTTCATTTTTGTTGTATTTATTGAGTTTATACTATTGAGCAGATCGTTAATTTTTAACGACTTTTACCAGTTGGGGTTTTGTTTAATGGCTTTATTCAATGACAATTCCAGACTTGGTATAGGTAAATACAAATGCCTGTCGGCAATGTTATTACCTGCCAACGCCAGGAATCTTAAATTTGCCGGATAACTTTCTGTAATGCGCTTCGACAAATCCTTCATCGTACTGATCATGATGCCCCAACGTCTCAGGTCATGATCACGCAAAGCTTCAAAAGCAAGTTCCCGCGCTCTTTCATCCTGGATAACGTTTCTGAAAACAATTTTATCTGTGATAAAGGTTGTTCCTTTAAACTCAGAAGCATGCGCTCTTGCCCTGACCTCGTTCAAAGCGTCATGTGCCTTTTGTGTTGGGCCATGCAACTCATTTTCAGCTTCAGCCAGCATTAAAAGTACATCGGCATACCTCAACACAGGAAAATTTGTGGAAGAAGTATTTTTGCTTTTTGGCGTGACCACCTCATACTCTCTACGCCATTTACCTGGATAGCGGTTGTACAATTGTGTTGCTGTAAAATTAGTTGGCTTGGTGGTGGTGAAATAATATGGAGCTATGTTCCAGTCGCGCCTCACATCGGCCGCATCTGTATACAGGTTATATAATTTGTTGGTCGCGTACAATGCACCATAACCGTAACCTGGCGTTTGCAGATCTGGCCCCGATGCCAATATGCCACCCCAAACTCCAACCCAGGAGGTTTCATTATAGCTTCCTATGCCGTTGCCGTAAAACTCAATTTCCCACATGCTTTCTTTAACGTCATAGATATCCTTAGATTGGTTGATAAATATTTGTTTGTAATCGGGATTTAAACTATGTTCATTTGATTGCTGAACCTTTTCAGCCCATTTTAATGCATCGCTAAGCTTACCTGGATCATCAACCTGGCTGCCAGCCATCGTTAAGCAAACCCGGGCCAATATGCCCTCAATGGTTGTTTTTGAGACCCTTCCGCTAAACTTCAATTCCGTTGACGTACTGACCAATAGCTCGGCAATTTCCATATCTTTCACTATTTGTTCAAAGACTTCCTTTTTAGGGGTGCTTTTGATGTCTACATCACTGGCTGAAACGGTCGGGCTTAGCTTTAAGGGTACATCACCCCAATTGTCAGCCAGTAAAAAATAATAGTATGCTCTTAAAAACAGGGCCTCCCCCCTTATCCGGTTTCGTTTGGTCTCGTCCATTTTCGGCTTGTCCAGATTAGCCAGCAGATCATTGGCCCGGTCGATACCCTGATAACAGGAAGTCCATAAATTTCCTACAATACCGTCCGATGGCGTATAATTAAATACTTCTAAACCGGTGGTGGTTGCCGAAGCCGATCTTAATCCTTCGTCATTGCCATAGGCCAGCGTAGTAAACAAATACCGGCCGTACATAGCCTCTCTTCCCAGCGGATCATAAACTCCTGTCAATGCATTTTCCACTTCCTGTTCCGTACTGTAATAATTAACCGGACTTAAAAAATCAGTTGGCGCTACATCCAAAAACTTTTTACAAGAAGCCAAAGGAAAAATAGCCGTGATCATCAATATGTAAATGATTTTTCTCATGATTTACGTAATTAAAATGTTGTGTTTAACCCAAATGTTATGGTACTGGCACGTGGATAAGCTGAGTAATCAAATCCAGGCGTTAATGCAGAATTCCTGGCAGAAACCTCTGGATCCGGACCTGAATAATTGGTCCAGGTTATGATATTTTGCGCAGCTGCGTATACCCTTAATGTCTTTAATTTAATTTTTTTAACAAATGGAGCAGGTAAATTATAGCCCAATGCAACAGTTTTCAGGCGTAAATAGGAACCGTCCTCTACTACCCTGGACGAATAGGCATAAGGCCCCTGTCCGCCAACCCTGAACATGTCATTATTTTGATTGTCAGGAGTCCATCTGTTTATAAAACTGGCGTATTGATTTTGGTCAAGCCGCGTACTACCTTCAAAAACCAGGCGGTTGGCATTGAACAGATCATTACCTGCCGACCATTGAAAAAACACATTCAAATCAAACCCTTTGTAATTGAAAGTGTTAGATATCCCTCCCGTATATAGGGGATAAGGTTTGCCAATTACAGTGCGATCGTCAGCATTGACAACCCCATCACCATTGATGTCTTTATACTTGATGTCACCAGGCTGAATACTACCGCGTGTATTGCCATTTGTAGGCACCTCAGCTTTTAAGGTGTAAACCCCTGATGTCGACTTGTCGAAATCACTGTACTGATAAACACCATCCCAGATGTATCCATAGAATTGAGCAATGGGCTGACCTATTTGGCCTGTATAAAGTGGTGTGTTGACATAGTTGGCATCCCAGGCCAGGTTGGTTAAAATGTTCTCCTGATTTTCTGTCAGCGCCAATATCTTGTTCCGGTTAAAGGCAATATTGAAATTTGTGGTCCAGGAGAAATTTGTATTGCTGATGTTCGTAGTATTGAGTGTGAATTCAAATCCATCGTTCCGCACCTTTCCAATATTTTTAAAAGCATTGGGCAACCCTGCGGTTGGGGGCAAATTTGCATTGAGTAATAAATCATAGGTTGTTTTCCGATAATAATCCGCAGTAAAAGACAGCTTGTCTTTCAGCAAGGAAACATCCATCCCCAAATCCAGTTGCGAGGTATTTTCCCATTTCAGATTTTTGTTTCCCAGGGCTGTTTTGATGGCGCCTTTGTTGATGCCGTTATTGAAAGGATAAACTGCCGAATTTGGTAAAACCAGTGTGGCCAGATAGGCAAAATCACTTACCCGGTTGTTTCCGGTAATGCCATAACTTGCCCGTAATTTAGCATCCGTAATTACAGGTATTTTTTTCATAAAATCCTCTTCTGTAAGTCGCCATGCAATAGAGCCGGAAGGAAAATAACTCCATTTATTTCCAGGTGCAAATTTAGACGAGCCATCAGATCTGAAGGATGCGGTAAGCAAATATTTATTTTTATAACTATAATTCACCCTGCTTAAAAAGGAAACCAACCTGTTTAATGAGGTAACTGAGGTAATGGTTGAAGAAGTTCCCTCATCCAATCCGCTGGTCCCTAAGGTTTCGCTGGGCACCTGTAATGCGACAGCGCCAAAATTATTAAAGTTAGTTTGCTGCACCGTAAAGCCGCCCAATACATTCAATTTATGGTGTTTCCCAATTACGCCATTGTAAGTAAGCGTGTTCTCGTTTAACAAATCATTGATTCGATTATTGGTCACAGAGCCGTTGGGACCACCTTTACCCTGCGGACTTAAAGGATTGCCCAGCGGCGTCTGCGAATTGTTAAAGATGTTCACAACCTGGTCTGAACGATTGGCACCGCCGGTAACCCGCAGCTTTAAGCTTTTGGTGAAATTGTATTCCGCATAGGCATTCATGACTAAAGAATTCGTAACCCGCTTGTTAAAGGTATTTTGCGCAGTGATCACAGGATTTGCCCTCAGGTCATTATTCACGTCAATAGCCGGATCATAAAGCTCATCAATCAGATCGTCACTGTTACCCGTTCCATTTACCGGTCTGTAAGCCCAGACACTGTACATCAGGCTCAATGTACTTAAGCTACCATAGCTATTGGATACTACACTGCCTGAACTGCTGGCATTTGAATAATTTACGTTGACACCGATTTTCAATTGATTATTGATCTTTTGATCCAAGATCAAACGCCCCTGGTAACGGTCAAAACCGGTATTGAGTATAATCCCATCCTGGTTGGTAATGGAACCGGAAATGGAATATTTGGTATTGGCATTGCCACCGTTGACAGCCATATAATGGTTTTGCATCGGGGCTGTTCTAAATAAGCGGTCCTGCCAGTTGATCCCTGGTTCTGTCCGGTAACTGTCCAGGGTAAGGCCATTGGTAAAATATCGTTTTTCAGCGTTGACCGGATTGAGGTCCTGCTGTAGTTTTACAAACTCATAAGGATTCATTAAGGCCACTTCATTTCTGTTTTTCTGAAGTCCGTAATACCCATTGTAGGTCAGGACAGGTTCGCCGGTTTTCCCTCTTTTTGTGGTGACCATGATCACACCGTTCGCACCTCTGGCACCGTATATGGCAGTTGCAGAAGCATCTTTTAATATTTCAATGGATTCTATTTCGGCAGGATTAATGGCATTGTTATCCGCATTTTCCAGTGGGAAGCCATCTATGACGTATAAAGGTGCGTTGTTCTGAGTGATCGAATTGTTCCCACGGATGGTGATCGTGCTGGAAGATCCAGGCTGTCCATCACCGCTCGCTACGGCTACGCCAGCTACCCTTCCCGCCAAGGCTTCTTCAAAAGACCGGACCGGTGCTTTTTGCATTTCATCCATTCTGACACTGCCCACCGAGCCCGTCAGGTCTTTTTTCAATACCGTACCGTAACCAACCACAACAATTTCATTTAATTTGCTGTTTTCTTCGGTCATTTGAACATTGAGCGCCCTGGCGTTGCCCACTGCCCGCCGCTGCGTCTGATATCCGACAGATGAAAACACCAATACTGTTTTTTCATCTGGTACATTGATTGTATAAAAGCCTTTCCCGTTCGTGGAAACACCTGTCGGGCTATTTTCGATTTTAACCGTCACGCCCGGCAAGGGTAGGTTTTTCTCATCTGTAACGGTTCCCGAAACACTGAGGAATCTTTTTACCACAACATGCCCTGGTGGCTTTGGCGCGATGACAATGGTATTCTTGTTGATGACATAAGACAAAGGCTGATCCATAAAACATTGCTTTAATGCTTCGTCCACTGAAACGTTTTTTAGGTGAAGATTAACCCGCTGCGCTTCGTTCAAAAGTTCGACATCACAAATTATACTATACCCGCTTTGTTTACGGATGTCATTAAGTGTTTCACGAAGTGTTGCATTATTCTTATCTAAATTTATTTTTTGTGCTCTTGAGGCGGCACTGACGTGCAAAAATGCCATAAGACAAATAAAAAAGGACAGTTTCATAATTCGCCATAATTTAGGGTGGACACAAGAGGGTATCCCGTATCTGAGTACAGTTAAAATTTTATACATTTGAAAATTAGGTTAATAAAAAAATGGTTGTGAAAATGTGACCGTTAAAATTTTCCTGATAGCAGTTCTCAAGCTGTGCAATTTCCAGGGGCGGCTTCAACGCTCCTGGTTATTTTATTTATCAGGGTGTATTTGATCTGGTATGGCTTATTTCATCAAAATCACCCTCCTTCCCTCAATTTTATATCGCAGTGAACTGGTTATAGCGATGTTATCCAGTAATTCGTTAATGTCTTTGTACCTTGACACGGTACCCCATAATTTTTTATTAGCGATGTTCCCCTGATATTCGACATCAACATCATACCATCTGGCTGCTTTTTTCATCACGTCCTTTAAATTGACCTCATTTAAAACAAACAAGCCATTTTTCCAGGCCATGACCTCCTCCAGATCAGCCTGTTTCACTATTAAATCAGTTTTAAGATCATCAATAGCAATTTGGCCTGGTTTCAATCTGATCTGTTTATTTCTAGCGCCAAGCTTGACTGAGCCTTCCAAAAGGGTGGTTTTGATTTCATGATCGTCGATATAAGCCTCCACATTAAAATGTGTGCCCAATACTTCGATTTTCTGCTGGCCGGCCACATCTACTTTAAATGGTTTTTCTGGATTTTTAGCGATCTCAAAATAGGCTTCTCCTTTTAACTGAACCAGTCTTTCCTTTCCTGAAAAGCTGGAGGGATAGGTGATACTGGACATCGCATTTAACCAGATCTGAGATCCGTCCGGTAGTACAACTTGAAATTGTCCTCCTTTGGGTGTGCTCACGGTATTGTAAACAACAGCTTTGCTATCTTGTGCTATTGAGGGCTCGTAAATGATTTTACCGTCGGCTGTTTTTGTAATCCGGGTGTTCCCTTCTGTTACCAGCTCGCCATTATCTGCATCGGTTAAAGCAATTTGTTTACCCCCTGATAGCGTAAGGATGGCCTTGTTACTGCCCGCAACGATTCTTGCAGCCACCTGTGTGTGTAATCTGGTGCTATCAGATGAAACATTGAAATACAAATAAACACCCAATCCTACTGCAATCAATGCAATGGCAGCAGCAAGCGGTAGCTTATACCACTGCATTTTTTCAGGATGTTGATCTGTTATGCTTTTTTGGAGCCGGTTGTAGATACCGCCTATTATTTGCTGTTCGTTGCCCAAACGGACTTCATCCCAGTGTACGTCATCTAAAGAGAATTCGTCCTGATATTCATCAAGTTTCTTCTTTTCTTCCTGAGTGCATTCGCCCTGCATACATTTTTCATACAACAGGATGTATTCTTCCCTCGTCATAGTTTATAATTGGTTATATGTATAGTACCGATTTACACATCCCACACACATACTTTTAAAAAAAAATATTTATAATTTGATCTTAAAAAATGTAAATTCGTTCTATGCCAAATAGAATTACACAGATTCCCACCGATGCTGATCTTTGGGAATCCATCAAATTAGATGATGAACGTGCTTTTTCTACCTTATTCCACCGCTACTCTTCCCGGATTTACAGTAATTCTTATGCTTATGTAAAGGACAGAGAGGTATGCGAACAAATTGTGCATGACATTTTTTTAACGGTCTGGACCAACCGAAAGACACTACAGATCGAGTCCTTCAAAAATTACCTTACCTCCGCTGGTCGCTACAGGGTTTACAAAAGCATCAACGCCAGCAAAATTATTCCTATCGATTATAAAGAAGATCTGGAAGTTTATTCAAAAAATTCAGTGGGAAATAGCGGTTTTGACCGGATTGCCTATCATGACCTTGAAACGGAACTAGACACCTACCTTAAGCACCTGCCAAAAAGATCTCAGGAAATTTTCCTCATGAGCCGGCGCCAGTTGATGAGCAATGATGAGATCGCAGATCAGCTTGGCATCTCGAAACGTTCGGTTGAAAACCAGATTACCCATGCACTTAAACATTTACGCATTTCATTAAAAGACATCACAGTTATGCTTATCATAGCTGAAGGAATCAACGATTTGGTAAACTGATTCTTCTATTCCGGTGCTGGAGTACAAAATTCACCGTAAACAAAAAAGCTTCAGAGATCTCTGAAGCTTTTTTGCAGTGGTCCGGTGTGGGGTTAAACACTATTTCCCTGTGTTTTTCTTTTCAGTTATCTCAGTACGGATTTCCTGCGCAAGGCCTTTAATTTCCTGAAGTGCTTTACGAACTCTTGTTCCGGCTGCACTATTACCGCCGTTATAGAATTTTTCAACATCTGTTTCTGCAGCTGCGACTACTTCTTTTAATTTTGCAAATTTACTCATAGTTACGTTTTTAAGTTTACAATATTTAATAGGGTTGCCTGTTAAGCGGAACAGTTGAATCTACTATTTTCCGCCTTTAAGTACTCATAAAGTAAACATAAAGCTTTAAAAACAAAAACGCAAATAAAATCTACCTAATTAGTAGATTTTATTATATTTGTGCAAAGTTAACTTGTTTAAACTTTCCATGTTTTACCAAAATTTAGCTTTTTTACCGTTTCATGCTGCGAAGCACAAATGAATTTCTACTCGTTTAATTTAGTTTTCAAAGGCTACCTATTAAGGTAGCTTTTGTTTTTGGGTTTGTTTGAATAGGAAGCAAAGAAATTATATCCAAATGAAGACCTGCAGAAATCTCTCTATGGGACATTAAAATATAGAATTCTTTAGGTAGAGGCCACTTTCACTATATTCCGCTAATTAACTGGGAATAAAACACTCAAAACAAAAAAGCTCCAGATTTCTCTGAAGCTTTTTGCAGTGGTATGGGCCGGGATCGAACCGGCGACACATGGATTTTCAGTCCATTGCTCTACCGACTGAGCTACCGTACCATCTTATTTAAACATGTTTTTGAGTCATGTTCCCCTCGGTTGGGAGTGCAAATGTAGTTTCTTTTTCTTAAGAACAAAACTTTTTTTGAAAATAATTCAAACAGAACATCATTGAACACATGCAGCTGGCATGTAACTATCGCCTTAAATAACACATAAACAATTCATTATAGCTAAAAAAATCACTCCATTATTTCAATAATAAATTCTAACTATCACAAAGCCGTATCGCTAAACCTCACAAACTTTAGGACATATCGTATTTAAGGTCTACCATGTTCGGAGATTCTTCGGGCATTCTTCCCTTCTGGCCCCTAAAAAGCCCTTTTCTCCGAAGAAGGTCAGAAGAAGGTCGGAAGAAGGTCGGAAGAAGCCAGGTAAATATCAGTTTTGATATACATGTCAGTAAATTAAACCATAAACCTATTTAACTCGTAAAGTAAGTCTGAGTAGACTGACATTAAAATGAAACAAATATAGCATTGGAACGCAAAAAAGGCCTTTATCTTACGAAAAAGGCCTTTTTAAAGATGTGGTATGGGCCGGGATCGAACCGGCGACACATGGATTTTCAGTCCATTGCTCTACCGACTGAGCTACCGTACCATCATTACTCAACATGATTACTCATGCCCCATCGGCTGGGCTGCAAATGTAAGGTCCTTTTTCTAACTTCAAAATCTTTTTTGAAAATAAATCTCAAAAAAACCGGTTTATTTAAAACCCTTCTAAATTTTTAATTTTATGCATGCATAATAATTTGTTTTGAGCGAATTATTTTAACTTAGCAAGACTATAACAGATTTTCAAAATGGTGTCACAAATTCTATTTATAGCCCTTTTACTGGCTGCTATAGCCTTTTTTAGTTTCAATGTAAAAAAGGTTATCCGTAATATCCGCCTGGGTAAGGCAGCAAACAGATCAGATCAGCCTCAAAAAAGGCTGATGACGATGGTTAAAGTAGCACTCGGACAAACAAAAATGTTCTTTCGCCCCGTGCCTGCTTTCCTTCACCTGATCGTTTATGCAGGTTTTGTGATCATCAACATTGAAGTTCTGGAGATCATGATCGATGGTATTTTTGGAACACATCGCGTTTTTGGTGGCCTTGGCACCATTTACAATGTGTTGATTGGCTCTTTTGAATTTCTGGCTGCAGGAGTTTGGGTAGGCTGCGCCATTTTCTTAATCAGAAGGAACATCATTAAGCTGAAAAGATTTAGCGGTGTGGAGATGACCAGCTGGCCAAAATCAGATGCCAACTATATCCTGATCACAGAGATTTTATTGATGACCGCCTTTTTGCTGATGAATGCTGCTGACGCCAAATTGCAAGCTATGGGAGTTGGTCATTATACACAGGTTGGTGCATTTCCATTAAGCCAGTATTTGCAAAATTTATTACCAGCTACCGAAGCTTCCCTGATTGCTATAGAAAGAGGCTGCTGGTGGTTTCACATCATTGGTATTTTTGCCTTTTTAAATTACCTGCCCTATTCTAAGCATTTCCACATCCTTTTTGCTTTTCCAAATACTTATTTTTCAAACCTGGAGCCTAAAGGTGAATTTAGCAATATGCAAAGCGTAACCAATGAGGTTAAAGCGATGCTTGATCCTTCTTTTACACCTCCGGAAGCTGAACCCGGACGTTTCGGTGCAAAAGATGTGAATGACCTGACCTGGGTGAACCTGATGAATGCTTATACTTGTACCGAATGCGGCAGATGTACTTCGGTTTGTCCGGCCAACATCACAGGAAAACTCTTGTCTCCACGTAAAATCATGATGGATACCAGGGACAGGATGGAAGAAGTAGGCAAGAACATTGACAAAACAGGTAACGGCTTTGACGATGGGAAATCACTGATCGATTCTTACATCAGCAGAGAAGAAATCTGGGCTTGTACCAGTTGTAATGCCTGTACCCAGGCCTGCCCGATCAACATCGATCCACTGGCCATCATTACTGAGCTGAGGAGATATGCCGTGATGGAAGAATCACAGTCGCCTGCAAGTATCAATGCCATGCTGGGTAATATTGAGAACAACGGGGCGCCATGGAAATACTCTCCTGCCGACAGGTTCAATTGGGCCAAGCAGGATTAAGCCGTAAGGAACAAGGATTTAAAGACAAAAGCTGAAAGATCAAAAATGAGCGAGCAACTAAATTTTGAAGTGCCAACGATGGCAGAAATGATAGCTAAAGGCGAAGAACCAGAAATTCTGTTTTGGGTAGGCTGCGCCGGTAGTTATGATGAACGGGCACAAAAAACAACCCGCGACATCTGCAAAATATTACACCACGTTGGCTTAAAATACGCGGTATTGGGGACCGAAGAAAGCTGTACCGGCGATCCGGCAAAACGCGCAGGCAATGAATTTCTTTTTCAGATGCAGGCCATGACCAATATTGAAGTATTGAATGGCTACAACGTTAAAAAGATTGTTACCGGTTGCCCGCATTGTTTCAATACCATAAAAAATGAATATCCAGGCTTAGGTGGCACTTATGAAGTCATACACCACACGCAACTGATTCAGGATCTGATCAATGAAGGTAAACTGAAGGCCGAAGGCGGAGAGAGCTTTAAAGGCAAAAAGATCACCTACCATGACCCTTGTTATTTAGGTCGCGGAAATGATGTATATGAAGCCCCAAGAAAAGCGCTGGAAGCGCTTGATGCACAGCTTGTAGAAATGAAACGTTGTAAATCTAATGGCCTGTGTTGCGGTGCCGGCGGTGCACAAATGTTTAAAGAACCTGAGAAGGGAAATAAAGACATCAACATTGAACGCATTGAAGAAGCTTTAGAAACCCAGCCCCAGGTAATTGCAGCTTCATGCCCTTTTTGTATGACCATGCTGAGTGATGGGGTTAAATTGAAAGATCAGGACCAAAACGTAAAAGTATTAGATATTGCAGAAATCACTGCGAGAGCCAATGGATTGTAACACTTTATTCATCGCGTCCCTGAACTCAGGAAGCAACGGCAATTGCTATTATGTAGGTAATGAGCAGGAAGCCGTATTGATCGATGCTGGAATATCCTGTCGGGAAACCGAAAAAAGGATGTTGCGACTGGGCCTATCGATGTCCAAAGTAAAAGCAATCTTCATTTCACATGAGCATGGCGACCATATTAAAGGACTCTGTACACTGGCCGCCAAGTATAATTTACCAGTTTACATCACGCAAGGGTCTTTACAAGGCTGCCGCTTCAATTTGCGCCAGGACCTCATCCAACTGCTTAAAGGCACAGAGCAGATACAGATCGGCGGTTTGGAAATCAGCAGTTTTCACAAAATACATGATGCTTCTGAGCCACATAGCTTTTTAATTACCTGCGGGCCAACAAAAGTTGGTGTATTTACCGATATCGGAGCGGTTTGCGACAACCTCATTTATCACTTTAAACAATGCCACGCGGCTTTTCTGGAAGCGAATTACGACGACGAATTACTTGAAAAAAGTGCGTATCCTTATTTTTTGAAAAAACGCATTAGCGGCGGCCGCGGCCACTTGTCCAATAAGCTCGCTTTAGAATTGTTTAAAACATTTAAGCCAGAATTCATGAGTCACCTATTTCTGGCGCATTTATCTAAAGACAACAACTGCCCGCAACTTGCCCAAAATCTATTTGCAGCACATGCCGGCAATACCTCAGTTGTTGTGGCTTCCAGGCATCAGGAAACGGAGGTGTATGCTATTTCTGAGACGCCAGTTGCGCATTCAGCTTAAGCATTCCTTCATTCAATTCCAATAAGTCCTGTGGTTCAATATTTTTAAGTGGAATAACCATGTATGCAGCCATGCTGTCAATATCTCCGCCTTTGCGATCGTTATAGGTCTGTACAATCACATCGTCACCTTTGGTACTTAAGTACAATTTCCCGCTTTTATCCGTGCCGTAATAGTCGAGCGCTTTAAATTTTACCAGGTTAAAAGAGAAATACTCGACCTTGCCGTTATTGAAAAAACGCTTGTACCGACAAAATCCACTGTTGGTAACATTTAGTTCATAACGCTTAATTTGTGAGCCCCCCTGCTCCTGATCATAGTGATCGGCAAGCTTCTTTTGGAGAAAGGTAGTTTGTTCATCGCGTAGCAGGCTGGCAGAAAAGGCACTAAAAATAAGCCCTGATGATAAAAGCAGCGATATTTTCAAGCTTAATGTAAACTTATTCATCACGTTAGGATTTTAGCTGGTTCAAATTAATTATTTTCTTAAATTTGAAGTATGAGTTTTTCTCCACAATCAAAAGTTTGGATTTACCAAAGCAACCGCGCCTTTACCCAGGATGAGGCGAGCGCAATACAATTAAAACTGAATGACTTTACCAGTCAGTGGAAAGCCCATGGCCATCAGCTGAAAGCTAAAGCCGAGGTGATTCATCAGTTTTTCATTGTATTTATTGTTGATGAAGCTACAGCTGGCGTTACAGGATGTTCAATCGACGCCTCTGTTCGTGTGATTAAAGAGATTGAACAAGCGTATCAGGTGGATTTGTTCGACAGGTTCAATATAGCTTACCAGGTTGACGGCCAGGTTGTGGTCAACACCAAGGAAGACTTCGAAACTCTGGTTAACATCAAGTCTGTCGGTCCAAAAACGATTGTGTACAACAATCTGGTACAAAGCCTTCAGGAGTTTGAAACCAAATGGGAAATCCCGTTTGAACAAAGCTGGCACAGCAAGGTTTTTGCACACTTGCTGTAACCGATCTTTTCTATTTTAGACTAAACTGATCGCCCGAAGTATATAAGCTAAACCGCAGGTCATCCATTTTAATCAGATGCTGTCCTTTAATCTTCAAGTTTTTAGGATCAGAAATTCTGAGTACCTGGCTTACACCAGCAACAGTTATTTTTTTGCGTTTTACAATGATCGCTGTACCTTCATCAATGCCAATGCATTGGTAATTGGGATAAGCGGTTAAGGCTGAAATGAGGCGGTTAAACCGGCTTCTTTTCAAAAAATGCTGATCAATGATCACTGAATCCAGTAGGCCCATTCCTTCTTCAAATTGAATGTTACCGGCCCAGAGCTTATTAAAAGTCTCTTTATACACGGTATCCAGCAATTGCTTTCCAGTGATCATTTGTTTACTCATCACTGCGGCCCCCGCGCTTGTTCCCGCAACAGTAGCCCCATTCTGATAAGCCTTATGAATAGCCGAATAAACAGGCGTGTGTAATACCACCTTCATAAAACGACTTTGATCACCACCGGTTATAAAAATCAATTTGGCGTTGGTTAAAGAATCCAGCCATTTCTGATCCTTAACTTTTGAAGCATCAAAGTTGAGACAACCAATATTGTTTCCAGATGCCAGCGTAAGCTGTTTCTTAATGGCCTGATAAGAGGCTTCAGGTTCTTCACTTGACATCGGAAGTACAATCATATAATCTTTAGTACCCATATTCGCTGTCTTGATGAGCGATTGAATGAGTTCTGGCGAGCGGTCTCCACCCCCAATAATAAAAAGGCTTCCTTTCTGTGCCATTACTGAACTGCCTGTAAGCAGCATGAAAGCCAGTACCAACTGTTTTTTTATCGTGCTCAACATCCTATTTATAAATCAATACTTCAATTTTACCGTCTGCAGTAACAGTGCCCCTGTACATTCCTTCTGTATTAAATGGCATGGTGACATGACCCTTTTTATCTAAGGCGATCAGGCCGCCATCGCCACCCATTTTGCCGACTTTGTCCAATACGGCTTTGGCTGCATCTGCTACTGACAGCTGCTTATATTCCATCATGGCTGAAATGTCATGCGCTACCACATTACGGATATAAAACTCACCCCAACCGGTACAGGAAATGCCTGCGGTTTCATTGTTAGCATAGGTTCCGGCACCGATAATTGGCGAATCGCCTACCCGGCCATATTTTTTATTGGTCATACCTCCTGTTGAAGTTCCAGCTGCCAGGTTGCCTGCCTGATCCAATGCTACGGCACCAACTGTCCCAAACTTATAGTCTTTATTGATGGTTCCCAGCTTCATAGACTTTTTGCTGCCATGGTCAAGTACAGCTTTAGTAGAATCCTCTTTAATTGCCTTTTGCAGTCCGTCCCAACGTTCTTTGGTATAAAAATAAGATGGATCAACAATTTCCAATCCAGCCTGTTTTGCAAATGCTTCAGCACCCGGACCAACCATCATGACATGCTCTGATTTTTCCATAACCGCGCGGGCTGCAGAAATTGGGTTCTTAATGGTGGTTACACCTGCCACGGCTCCTGCCATCAGCGTTTTACCATCCATTAGTGAAGCGTCCATTTCATTCCTGCCATCGTGGGTAAAAACAGCACCTTTACCGGCATTAAACAAGGGCGAATCTTCCATGACATGGATAGCCGCTTCTACGGCATCCAGACTTGTTTTACCGGCTTTCAAAGCATCATAGCCTTTCTGCAGAGCCAATGTTAAAGCCGCACGGTAAGCCACTTCTTTTTCTGCACTCATATTTGCCCTGGTAATTGTACCGGCACCACCATGGATGACCAGGATGTATTTATTTTCTTTTTTTTGTGCAGATACTGACATTGTGGTTAAACAAAGCAGTAAAGCAAACATAGGTTTCAAACTTCTTTTCATATTCATCATCATTATTGCGGTGTTTTTGTCAATTGGCCATTATTTACACTCCACCAGTACCAGCTTCCGCCTGAAGCCTCGGCTGCATTAAAATTAGCTAAATTAAAATTGCCATTACCAGTATCAGAAGCCTGAATTTCATATACAGGGATTGCGCGGTCATTCTGCTTCCAGATGACGGGCTTGGCTGCCGTAAACTGCTCCGGAAGTTTAGCTGCATCAGGCAGAATGAAATAGGCTTTACTGGATCCAAAGACCCGGGCTTTACCATCCTGATCAATACATACCGCAGTTCTTTCGTCAGCCGCAATGCCTTTGGCCAATACATTCCAGTCTTTATAAATTCTACCAAGAAATGCGACACTTCTACCCTCACGCGAGCGGGTTAAAAAATGCTGATCGGTAATCACCTGCTGCAGATAGGGTGCATGTAGAAAATCATTGTTATATAAGGTAATGTTAGTCGCATAAGGATTGGCAAGTGCATCATCAGAGACCACACTCGTACCCTCGCCGCTAAAATAAAAACCACCCAGAATGGCACAACCAGCACTGGTGCCACCAAAAGGAACCTTTTTATCCTTTAACAAGTAATTTAATGCATCGCCAACCTTGGTGCCACGCCATAAGTTCATGTAATCACTTTGATCTCCACCGGCAATAAACAGCATTTCCGCATTGCGGATAATTCTGGCCACAGCATCGTTATTGGCCAGTTCCCTGGTATCAATTTTCAAAGTTTCAACGGAGTTTACTGAACCCAGCTTGTTGACGAAAGCATTGTAAGCATCAGTACCGGTTACCCGGATGATCACCACATCGCCACCGCCACTTCTGTCGATCATCCATTTAAAGGCGGATTCTACATCTGTTCCGCCACCCATTAAAACCATACCGGCACTAACCGTCTTAACGACATCAGCGGTATCACCAATGATGCCAATAGAAGCCGGCCTGGTGACAACCGGTGTGACTACTACAGGCGGTGCTATTGGTACATTTTCAGATTTACCGCATCCGGTGGCTGTTATAAAAAAGCTAAGAATGGCAATCAGCATGGGATATTTCATAAGACAATATTTAAGTTATGGGCAGACATATCATCTGCCCAAAATGCTTAGTAGTTGGGATTTTGAATCATATTTTTATTTACAGATAACTCTGTATTTGAAATGGGAAGTGCGTATTGCGCTTTAGTAGGCAACAAAACAGTTTCGCTTAAAGTTGGTGCGGCGTCCTGAGGCAATCGCTCTATGGACAGATTTCTTCTCCTTAAATCAAAAAAGCGATGCCCTTCAAAAGCAAGTTCCTTATAACGCTCATCATAAACAGCATTAATTAAAGCAGGCTTGTCTGCAAATGTTGCATTCACATAGTTATTTATCCTTGCTGTTCTTAAAGCGTTGATATCAGCCGCAGCATCACCGGTAGATTCAGCCCTGGCCTCGGCCCTGATTAAGTACATTTCAGCAACCCGAAATTGTTTAACATCTGCCAGACCTGGTGCTGCGGAAGTGCCACCAATATATTTGTTTACCAAATATTTAGATTTAGTGCCCGTACGTGCCGCATCAAATTTAATGTAAGCAGTATAACGGATGTCGTTGGTCTGATCAAATGCAGCGATGAGTTTGAAAGCGGGCGCGTATAATACCACACCGCCTGACTGCCTGTAGAAGAAATCGCCGGTCCTGGAATCGCCAGTTACCTTTTTTAACTTCCAGATCACTTCGCTGTCGTTTGCATCTGTCCACAATCCCGGAAACTGAGCTTTGGTGGCCAACGGCACTGCATTAATCACTTCAGTAGCGTATGCTGCTGCATCAACCCAGTTTTTTTCATATAAGGCAACACGGGCCTGAATGGCCGAAATCGCCAGTTTTGTAATTCGCGTCTTATCGTTAAAGCTGGCAGGAATTAAGGCTTTTGCTGCAAGTAAGTCTGTTTTAACCTTTGCAATAACCACCTCAAAGTTTTCCCTGGCGGGATATGAAATTGCCGATTTTTGCATATAGTTAACCCCAAGCGCCCCGGCTTGGTAAGAAGACGCATAGGCCCTTAACAATTCAAAGTGCAGATAGGCACGCATGGCGAGCAATTCTCCTTTATACCGTTCTGCAAGTGCGACATCTGTTCCTGTAAAAGTCAATTTATCCATCGCTTCCAAAACACGGTTTACGCGGTCTATTGCCTGATAATTGGTATAAAAAAAGCTGGTAACTGAACCGTTTGCACCGTTGTATAACCATCGGAAAGCATCAGAATTTCCAACAGTATTTTCCTGTGGATAAGTGGCTTCATCAGAAACAATAGCACTTAAACTTAGCGGAGAATAATCCATCGGGGCGTAAGCACCAATTACGCCTAAATTAACATCAGCAATGGTTTTAAAGGCAAATTCAGGAAGTATATAATCGGTGGGTACAAAATCAAGTTTGGTACAAGAAGTAGTGCATACCATCAGCACAAGCACCATTACGTATTTTTGATAAATTTTGTTAATCATAACTGTTATTATTAAAAGTTAACATTAAGACCTGCAGTATAAGTTCTGGTATTTGGATACTGGAACCTTCCGTAAACGTCATTATTTTCAGGATCCAGGCCTCGCCAGCTTGTCCAGGTATATAAATTCTGACCTTGTACAAATACTTTTACACCTTTGATAAATTTGGTGTGTGCCAGAATGCTTTGTGGCAGACTGTAGCCGAGTGTTACGTTTCTCAACCTCAGGTAAGATGCATCCTGAATATCCTTGGAAGTAAAGTTTCTTGGAATATCAAACCTTTGTAAGATGGCATCATCCCCCTCTTTTTTCCAGCGGTTCTCCAACATCCGGATGGATTGATTACTGGTTGCGTAACGCTGATTCTCATTATACAGATCCTCATTGTTCCAGCGCATCACGTCAGACACAAAAGAGAACAAAGCCGATGCAGAAAATCCTTTATAACTCAATGAAGTATTAAATCCGCCGGTAAATGTTGGAAAAAAGCTTCCGGATTTGGTTGTGTTCTGCGTTGCAGCGTTATAAGTTGTAGTAATATTTCCCTCCAGATCGTAATACTGCGCCTCTCCTGTTTTTGGATTTACGCCAGCCCATTGCGGAGCATTATAAGTACCGTAAGGCAGGCCGACCTTAATGATCCGCGAATCTCCGTCAGGAAAAAAATCAGTAACATCACTAACACGCAGGATTTTATTTTTATTATATCCGGCATTGGCACCAATGCTCCAGGTAAAATCCTTTGTTTTGATCACGTCCCCACTGATGTCAAATTCTACACCCCGGTTTCTCATTCGTCCGGAGCTGAGCGGCAAAGTGGTAAATCCTGAAGTTGCTGGTGCAGGTTGATCAATAAACATGTTATTGGTTGTTTTATTATAGTAATCTGCACTTAAGCGCAATCTGCTACTTTTAAACAAACTCAAGTCAAACCCAAAGTTAAAAGTTTTGACGTATTCCCAATCGTAATCCACATTACCTGCTGCGCCTGGACGAATACCTGTCTGCCCGCCATAAGTGGTATTTCCGTAATAGGCCAGATAGTTAAATTCTCCAGAGAAAGGACTTGCAGTAGTTCCATAACTTGTCCGGAATTTCAGATCGGAAACCAGATCCAGATCCTTTATAAAATCCTCTCTTTTCGCATTCCAGCTTGCGCCAACAGAGTAAAAGCCATGCCACTTATTTTTAGGAACTACCGTTGTTGATCCATCGTAACGGTAACTTCCCGTAAGGGTATATTTATCGTCGAGTGTATACCTGGCTACTCCCATAAAGGAAGCCAAAGCGCTTCTGGACTTACTTCCACCCAGCGAGGGAAGAAAAGTAGAACTTACATTGATCCCGGCAGGAGTTTCAGGCAAACGTCCGTCTATACCAAATCCAGAATATCCAAAGGATTTGTAATTATTATACAAGTACTCATAGAAACCTGAGACTTCTACATCGTGCCTTTCCGCAAATTTATGTGCATACGTTAAGCCACTGGTCCAAACCACACTAAAATTTCTACGGCTGGTTTCATCTAAACGGCCCTTACCGCCTAAAGTATTGGAGTTTGACCTGGAGCCATAATAAGAATCCGGATTGATATAGGCCTCATCTGAGGAATTTCTATAGTCAATACCCAACCTGGTTGTTGCTTTTAAAACCGGTAAGATCTGGTAGGCAAAGGAAGCACCGATAATAGATTTAAACTGATCGGTTTTATTGGTTGAATTTAACAAACGTTCTAGTGCCAGTGTACCTTCCCGCTGGTCTAGGATGTTATACTTAGCCTGTCCGCTAATTCCCGGATGAACCAATGTTCCATCTGAAGCGTATGGATATTCATATGGCAGCGCATAGTACACCGCAGACATTGGTGTACCTGCTGTGGTACTCCCTGCACCATCGATAAAACTAGATTCAGAATATCCCAGCGACAAGTTTACACTTCCACTGAATTTATCATCCTGAAAATCTACATTACTTCTCAATGCATAACGTTCAAGGCCGGTTCGTTTGGCAACCCCCTCCTGTTTGTAATAATTTAAAGAGTTGTAGAAGCGTGTCTTTTCTGTGCCACCGCTGATGCTCACCTGTTGCTCCTGGAACTTGCCTTTCTGAAAAAAGATATCCCGCCAATCGGTATTGATCTTTCTTAAACTGTCCAGGATAAAATCAGCACGGGCACGGCTTGCATTCGTACCGGCTGCATAAGTTGGATTTTTTGGTGAATAAGTCCATCCAGGACCTATATTTCTACCCTCCAGACCGATTTCTTCCTCAAAGCGTAAACGCTGTTCGGTGTTCATCATGACAAAATTTGGTCTGCTGAGGTTGGCGAAACCATACTGTGAATTGTAACTCACCGCAACTTTGCCTGCTTTTCCTTTTTTAGTGGTGTATACGATTACACCGTTCGCTCCTCTTGAACCATACAGGGCCGTCGCAGATGCATCTTTTAAAACCGTGGCAGATTCAATATCTTCCGGGTTAATGGTTTGCATATATCCCGATTCAATTGGTATTCCATCTACAACCATTAAAGGAGATCTGGAACCATTGATACTTCCCACACCCCGGATGGTTACGCTGGCACTCTGGCCAGGCTGACCTGAACTGGAGGTTACAGTCATTCCCGGAACACGCCCCTGCAGGATCTGGTCCAAGGTCAAGCCAGGAACCTGGTTAATTTTATCTGCAGTAACTACTGTGGAAGCACTTGCCGATTTACCCCTTTCATAATTGGTATATCCGGTGATCACCACTTCTTCGAGTCCTTTGCTGTCTATTTTTAAGACCACGTTGATCACCGTTCTATTTCCAATGGTGACGATTTGTTTTAAAAAGCCAATGGAAGAAAACTCCAGACTGGCATTGCCATCCGGAACGCGGATGGTGAATGCGCCATTACCATCGGTTGCTGTAGCAACAGACAAGCCTGAAACTTTTACGGAAACACCTGGCAATGGCATCCCGGCTTCATCTACGATTTTACCGGTAACAACCACATCTTTTTTTTCAGCAGCAGTAAGGGGGTAAATGATGACCAGACTGCTTTCTTTTAACGCGTAAGTCAATGCGGTTTCCTTTAATAAATACCTCATGGTCTCATCCAGTGAAGCATTATTCACATTCAATGAAATCTTTTTATCGTTTGATAAGATGTTATGACTGTACACAAAACGGTATTCTGTTTGCTTTTCGATCTCTTTAAGCAGATACTTAATACTCGCCTGACTTGCCTTAATGCTAATTTTCTGCTGCGCGAAACTGCCGGCAGAAACCTGCATGCACATCATCAGTATTAAAAACCCGGTAAGCTTCATCCTCAAGAATAAGTTATTGGTTACAGGATACTTACCTAAATGTTCTAAAAGTACATTTTTTCTCATATTGGTTTGGTTTAAGGTTATTTATGATTGTTTAATTGATTGGGGTTCTTATTTACTTATGACAATGCGGTCTTGTTCTACTTTGAAGGTGAAGGGATAGGATAGCTGTAGCGCCTCCAGTGTTTTGATGATGGTTTCGTTTTCGAAAATCCCTGAATAGCGATAATCTTTGACCTGGTTATCCCGGATTACAATGGCAATTCCATACCAGTTTTGAAGTTTATTTGCGATGACAGATAAGGGTTGATTATCAATATCAAGGCGATTTTGAGCCCATTTAATTTCAACTGGCGAACCTCCGGAACCCGTGTTTTTCAAGGCTGACACTTTGTAATGGGCTTTAGGATTATTGTCAGTTGAAAGATCATATACTTTATTACTAATCAGTTTCTGATTGGGTTTCAAGATCACGGAATAGCCTAAATATTGCATGGAGTTCACTTGTACACGGCCCTTGATCAGGGAAGTTTCCATAGCCTGGGAGTCTGGATAAGCTTTAACATTAAAAGTGGTACCCAGTACCTTAACTTCATCAAAAGGGGTATGTACAGTAAAAGGGCTTGTGGGATCGTGTTTGACATCAAAAAAGGCCTCACCTTTAAGCCAGAGTTCCCTTTTATGGGCATCAAATTGTTTCCTCAATTCTATGGAACTTTCTTTTCCCAGGGTGATCACAGTTCCATCAGTCAGCAGAACTGTTTTTCTGATTGCAGAGCCCGAGGTAATGATCTGCATCACCTGATTTTGATCCCTGCGGATCTGCGGATCCGGAAGGCCTGGAGTATACATCAGATAAAAAGATACGATGATGGCAATTGCAGCGGCGACACCGCCAATGTATTGGTAAATTTTCCGAGGTTTGGTCCCTTCAGCGTTAGCACGCAAGTCCACATCTGCTGTAGCAACCAAACTACGTTGCAAGGATTCACGCTGTTTAATGCCCATCCTCAGATCTTTCAATTGCTGAAGTCTGCTACCCTGGTTTAAACTCAGCAAATTGACCAGTTGCTGAGCCTCTGCAAATATTACCTGGTGTTCAGGATGCTGCGCCATCCGCTCTTTCCACAAAATTTGATCTTCGAGGTTACTTCCAAGACAATATCGCTGAAAGGACTCATCACAAACCAGGTTTTCAACAGAAAAAATATCATTAGGGATTTGCATAGCATCTATTTTACTATACAGACGTAAGAATCACGTTCTTTTCCTAGAAGAATTTACAATTATTTTATATAAAATTTATTTTAGCAATCTTTTCAGCGTTTTAATTGCATCATAAATGGTATTATATGCCGTTTTTACGGTCTGCGAGGTTCTTTCTGCAATTTGTTCATACGTGAGTCCCTCAAAAAATTTAAGTTGGATCAATTCCATTTGTCTTGGGGTCAATTGTTTGATTGCAGTTTGGAGCTTACTTTTCAACTCATCGTCCTGTTGGAGCCTGATCATGATTTCCTCGTAGGAAAGCTCTTCCCAATCTTCTTCGGCGCCCATCTTATTCACTGCATCGGTCATTTTTTCAGCATAGGCTAGTTGATCAAGCATGCAGCGCTTTAATGAAGTCATCAGATACGACTTCACGTTATCTACAGGAACAAGCCGGTCTCTTTTATCCCAAAGATTAAGAAAAATCTGATTTACACAGTCCTTTACCAGTTCATCGTCTGCATTTAGCTTTAAACCAAATCGGATCAGATGGAAATACATATTGTTGTAAAGCTCAAACAGTGCCTGTTTGTTTCCGGCACGCATCTGTTCCCAATAAACCCTATCATCTTCCTCAAAAAGCATATTCGCTTTGAAGATAGGAAAAGCAATTTAAAAATCAACATGTATCCTGGCCCTGATCCCCCATTTTGCAACTCCCGGATGATCAAGATAATTGAATCTCCGCACGTAGTCTACCCTCAGGATTTTAAAGATATTGGAAATTCCTACGCTTCCTTCCACATAAGGAACATTTCCCAAGGCGAATGAGCTTTGCCGCTGATCCGCATCACGTTGAAAGCGAAACAAACCAGCATCATGATCCGGTAAGTTTTTATCGGAAATGCTTCCATACAATACTTTGAGAGAGGCTACTTCACGAAGCTGCAACCTTTTTACCAGGGGCACTTTGTTTAATAGCAAGCCATTAAAAGAATGATCAATGTGGAAACTGGCGTACCGATCACTCATAAATTCCATGAAATTCATCAGGTTGTAAGACTGGGGTTGATACGCATAAGTCTGGTTAGCCCTGTGAATCACCAGTAAAGGGAAGGGCACTTTACCAAAAACAGCCCCGCCTTCCAGCATCAGATCGGAATAGCCAAATGGCGCGATATACAGCCTTTTGTAAATGTTTAAAGAAACATTCTGATAGTTATAGTCTCCGTCAAGGAAACCTTTAAAACCGGCAGCCGCCCTTAATGTAAATATGGGAAAACCATTTCGAATGGGTCTGCGGAACCTTTTGCCCTGGTAAAACTGTTCATGCGGCGCCCAACGAAGCTCTGCAGCAAATTCAGAAGTCCGGATATTTCTCAGCATTTCAGACTCGGTTTGAAAAACCAATCCGCCGGCAGGTGTCAGTTCCTGATTCTTATAACTTGCTTTGATAGAAAAGTGGCTTTTGGTTTCACGAAAATACTCGGCAGACCATTTTCGGTTGTACAACCATTTATCGTTAACACCCCGCTTAAAGGAAAGCAAAAAATTATCATCTTCTATAAAATTCAAATCCTGTCCGGGAATCTGGGTTTCATAGCTATGCCTTAAGGTAAAGGTATTTACAGGAAACTGGTAAGCCCCTGAGGCATTAAATGAGTAGGTTAAACCCATGGCATACTTCCATGTTTCATCACGTAAGCCATAGGCCAGGTGACCATCCAGAACTACTCTTTTACTAAAATCATCATTTGTTCTGGCACTAAAGCGAAAACGACGGCCTTCTACATCATTAAAACTATACATGGAACTCACCGGACCAAACTCTACGCCCCCAGCTTTTAGGTATCCCGAGAGGATAAACGAGGTAAAACCCATGATTGCTTTGAACTTAGGCGACTGCTTCAGGCTGTCGACATTGGCATAGGTGTTTTTTTCCAGCAGACTTAATTCCATAGGCCGTTCAAACGTATCTATCTGAAGCTTAGTTTTAGGCAATAGCACATTTCGCCCGGCCAATTGTATGGCTCCCCCTCTTTCATAATTGCTATTGAAAATCGTTTTTTCGCCATATACACTATAGCCACCTTTAAACAGGCCCAGATCCATCGCAACCACACTCTTTGCCATATGATATTTCCCCTCAGGTCCGACAACATAAGTCATACCCAGTCGTAAATCCTTTACCCAATTCAGGTTAATCTCCTTATTGATAAAAAGGTCAGCTTGCTGCACCGCATAACGCCCGTCTAAGGGGATATATAGTTCCCCCATAAATAAAACATCTTGTTTGTTGCGCGGACTAAACAACAGATGCACTACCGGACCAGACTCTTTTTTAAGGGTATCAATGATAAAATATTTATAAAAGTCGGGCCCCATAGCGGCTATCGGGCTCAAAATCCGCTGAGCACCCAGACCAATATCGTGGCTATAAATATCAACAGGCTGATAAAGTCTTTTCAAATATTCATCAATACCATCTTCATCAAAATACTGATCAACACGGGATTCCCTGCAGTCTATGGGTTGGATTTGATCCTGATCGTTTTCCGGGTTTTGCAGGTGTTGACTAATATTTTCCTTGATAAAAAAGGGCACCAGCATTTTTCCGGGTATGCGACTGGTATCTGCTGTTTTTACAAGAAAAGGAAATTTCCGCAGTAAGAAAGATTTAGGTACCATTGGACTGGGAATGCTGATGGCAAGATTTAATTTTTCATACTGCTTAAAGGCAAGTCCCGGCGTTGCTGAACCCACATTTTTTTCTTTATGCGCAATCACCTTTCTAATCAGATCAACGGCTTCGTTATCACGGTTTCTATACCTCGGACGCTTCGCAGCCTGGATACTCACCCCTTCCAGCTGTTGTGTCGTTTCTTCCAGCTCAATGTGCAATTGATTTTTATTGATTTGAGAAACGTGATGTTCCTGAACTTTAAAGCCTATTGCTGAAAAGCGGATGATTTTCACTTCTTTGTTTGTACTGATCTGGAAATTACCGTTCGCATCAGAACTGGTTCCGCCGGGGATTCCTACAAAACTTACGTTTACAGCAGGTATGGTCTGCCGGGTGATCTTGTCTCTGATCAAGCCTTTAACTGTTAATCCCTGGCCAAGTCCAAAAACAGGTAATAACAGCAAGAAATTAAGGGCAATTCTGAAAGCATTTAACTTTACAGGAAGTAAAAGTCTTTTGAAGGAGGGGGAATGTAAATGGTAACGCGATGATTTTAGCAACAGGATCATTTTTTCTTTTGAATAGTAAGCTATATTTTAGGTAAGATGACTTGTTCTTGTTTTACCCCTATGCCGACTTCAAAAATATTTGAATGTACAGTCGTCAGTTAAAGCATAACAAATTCCGAATCATCTGCATACCTGCCCAAAAGGCATATACACTATATACAAGTCCAAGCATCGGCAGGACTAGTTGACAAGAAAATAATTATTGAATCCTGACTGGTTATCAGAAATCTAAAGGACCTAATCTCCGCATGTTTTTCAAGATGAGGTATTGCCTGTGTTTGATGTAAGTTGTCGGTTTTTTAGGTGTCCAGCGCCTTGGGTTTGGGAAACAAGCGGCAATAAGTGCAGACTGGGATTTGGTCAGGCGGGTACATGATTTGCCAAAATAGGTTTGTGCCGCTGCCTCAGCTCCATAAATCCCGTCCCCCATTTCAATAACGTTCAGGTAAACCTCCAGAATGCGCTCTTTGCTCCAGAACATTTCTATCAGCAAGGTAAAATAAGCCTCAAAGCCCTTACGTATCCAGGACCGGCCAGGCCACAAGAATACGTTTTTTGCCGTCTGCTGAGAAATGGTGCTTCCCCCTTTTACTTTTTTACTATTTTTATTGGCTTTAAAGGCCTGTTCTATGGCTTTTACATCAAAACCAATGTGCGACAAAAATAGCTGGTCTTCTGCAGATACAGCAGCTCTTTTCATATTGTCAGACATGTCCTCAAAGTCAACCCATTTCTTATCAATCTTACCCGGTTTGCCATCGCTTTTGCGCTCTATGTTGCGCAAGACCATCAACAAGGTGATTGGCGGATTGATGAAACGGTACAACAATACCCAGATGATACTGACCATCAAAAACCAAACTAGAATACGTCCCAGCAGGGTTGTTATTTTTTTCACTAAGGGTTGATTTGTTTTGCTGTTTGAGCGCTGTTTCTGTGCCATTGGGTCAAAGGTAAGAAAAACATCAATTTCAACAGCCAAGGCAAGTTAAAGAGCGGTAAAAGATTTAAATAAAATATCTAAATTTGCTGTATCATGAAATTCACCGCGTCCAGACTATCTGAAGGAAACAAGGTTTTCCCTACAGAAATCATCCTAGAAGAAAATAGCATAGAAATAAAGTCACCGGGCTTATTCAGCGGAGATTCCAAATACCTGAACTATGAAGACATCACTTCCATTGAAGTAGATTCTCCCATGATCGGATTTTCCACTTTAAGGTTATTTTTAACAGGAAACAAAATTGAGGTACATGGTTTTTCGAAAAGCGACATCAAGCAAATCCGTCAGATCATTGATGAAGCCAGGAGCAAGAGAAGAAGGTAAGCCCAGCATTCAAAGAATAAAGCGC
>NZ_JADFBX010000020.1 GCF_015223055.1 Pedobacter sp. MC2016-24 | reverse complement strand
GCTGCCTACTCTATGCTGCCCTTGTGCTCCCGCATATTTCGCGGTGTGCTTTCGCCGTTCCTTAAACGTTTCTATAACCTTTGACATATTAAGGATAAAGAAAGAATAAGGAAAGGTTGCAACTGCTAAGGAATCAGAATGGAGCCGCAGTGGAACCATAGAAAGGTGAAATAGGTTGATCAAATAAAAACCATATATCTGCCTCTATTTCATTAGAATTCGGAATTATTTATTTAACATTGGGTATTGGTTTTGCATTATTATCCGTTAAAATTAAAATGGTTTCTTACAGTTCGCTTAGTGATGATGAATTGGTAGCAATTGTGCCCAATGATGCCACTGCTTTTAATGAGATTTATGAGCGATACTGGTCTGTGCTCTATCGCGCAGCTTTCAACGTGTTAAAAGAAGAAGAGGCTTGTCTGGATGTTGTTCAGGATGTTTTTGTCTGGTTTTGGGAAAATCGCACGGTATTGAAAATCAATTCTGTAAAAGCTTATCTGCTGGTCGCCGTTAAATATAAAGTGGCCAATTACATCCGCAACGGAAAAGTTCGGGCTTCGTTTTACGAGCGTATACCCAAGGTTGCTCTGGACGAAGAATTTCCGGACGAGGTTTTGGAAATCAAAGAACTTAAAGAAATGATCGCCCGCTTTATAATCAGTTTACCAGAACGTTGTCGAGAAGTTTTTGAGCTCAGCAGGAATGAACATTTGAGTAATAAAGAGATTGCACTGCGATTGGGGATTACCGAAAAGACAGTCGAAAACCAGATCAATAAAGCCTTAAAACAATTGAGAAAGCAGCTTGGCCGTCTTTCAGCCTTTATTTTCATCTATTAATTTATTTTTTTTCAGTTGGCGTGGGTGCTAGGGGCTTGACAAGTGCCTTACCTGTATAAAAGCCATAAAATGAACAAAGATGAATTCCGTGCGCTCGTAGAGCGAATCACTGATGGACACGCCAGCGATACGGATATAGCAATATATAATAAATATTACAGGGAATATCAGCGTGCGGGAGCAGCATGGAATGCAGCAGAAATGGGGGATGAAGCGATGCTCAAGGATAAGCTTAAAAAACGCATCGATGAAAAAATTAAACCGGTTATCGTTATCCCGTTTTGGAGAAGGACGATTAACGTGGCTGCGGCAGCTGTAATTTTACTGAGCCTTTTTACAGCGCTGGTATTTCATTTTAATGGCGCATTATTCAATTCATCAGCCGACTTTGTGAAACAGGATGTCGCTCCGGGTGGTAACAAAGCGGTGTTAATCCTGGCAGATGGCCGCAGCATCAATTTAAGTGATGCTGCGAACGGGCATTTGGCAGAACAGGCCGGAATTTCGATAACCAAAGCTGCAGACGGAAAATTGGTTTATACTGCAAAAGCGCAGGATGAAAATCAGGTGGTGAGTTACAATACTATCGCAACCCCCGTTGGAGGGCAGTATCAGGTCAATTTACCGGACGGCACCAAAGTTTGGCTAAACGCAGCGTCTTCGTTGAAGTTTCCATCTTCCTTTACGCAACTGAAAGCACGCGAAGTGCAATTGAGCGGTGAAGCATATTTCGAAGTGGCTCATGATCAGGGAAAATCCTTTGTGGTGAAAACAAACCGGCAGGAGGTCCTGGTTTTGGGTACGCATTTCAACATCAACAGTTATGAAGATGAGCCTGTAACCAAAACGACTTTGTTGCAAGGTGCAGTGTTGGCCAGGATGGCCAATTTTAAAGGAAATGATGACGATCATGTATTGCTTAAACCAGGACAGCAAGCAGTATTGGATCAGCGGTTTAAGGTGAAATCTGTCGATGTGGAGGAAGTGACGGCATGGAAATATGGAAATTTTTTATTTAATGATACCGATCTGAGAGACATCATGAAACAACTCTCCAGGTGGTATAATGTGCGTGTAGATTACAATGAGATTCCTCAAAACAGGATTTTTACCGGATTTATATCCAGAGGTGTCAATTTATCGCAGGTACTTCAAATGCTGGAAGTAACCGGAAAAATTCAATTTAAAATAGAGAACAAAACCATAAAAATTACAGACCTAAAAAAAGAGCCTATGTAACAGGTATACACTTCGGCCAAAAAAATATACCGGATGCGCGGGAACGCAGCCGGTATCATTAAGGCAATCACAGCGACCATTAGAATTAATCAACTGAACTAACCTTAACCTTACAAATGTATGAATTTCAATATTCTATGCAAGGGATTGCGCAGCCATAAAAAACGTGGCGGCCATTCTGATTATTTAAAATCTAAACTGATTTTAATTATGAAATTAACTACAATACTCATGATAGCCTGCTGTCTGCATGTTTCTGCAACTGGCTATTCACAAAAAATAACCCTTAGTGAAAAAAATGCACCATTAACCAAGGTGCTGCAACAGATTAGAAAGCAGTCTGGCTTCCAATTGCTATATGATTCTGAACTGCTCAAAAAATCGGCATTGATTACGGTCGACCTGATCAACACACCCATTGCTGTAGTGCTGGATAAAATATTCAGCAACCAGCCTTTCACCTATAGCATTGACGATAAAACCATATTGGTGAAGGAGCGGATTGTAGAAGCCCGTAACCGGAATAATATGGCTGTATTAATTATTAATGGTACAGTGCGGGGTATTGATGGATTGCCACTTCCAAGTGTAAGTGTGAAGATTAAAGGTACTAACAAAACCACCGCGACAAACGCCGAAGGAAAATTTGCTGTAAATGCCCCGGAAGAAGGTACGGTACTGGTGTTTTCTTGTGTAGGTATGATCACGGTAGAGCGCCTGGCTACTCAGGAAATGGTTGTAATTATGCAGCCGGATCTGAATAAATTAAATGACCTCGTAGTTATAGGCTATGGCAGTGCCAGAAGGAAAGACTTGACAGGGTCTGTTGCAACAATAAATATCAATGAAGTCAGAGATGTTCCTTTTGCAACGATAGACCAGGCACTTACTGGTAAGGCTGCTGGTGTTCAGGTGGTTCAGGCCGATGGCTCGCCCGGCGGCGTGGCTAAAATTAGGGTCAGGGGTGGGACCTCACTTATAGGTGGGAACGATCCGTTATATATTATAGACGGAGTGCAGGTACAGGTGCAAAACCGGTTCCAGCAAACGGCTTCTGATATCGTCAGCCCTGTAGACCGGGGTGGTGAAGATGACTATAACTCCTCCGTATCAGGGAATTTTGCCCGTGGACTGAACAGTCTGGGTGGCTTAAACATCAATGATATTGAGTCGATAACCATATTGAAAGACGCTTCAGCGACAGCAATTTATGGATCAAGAGGAGCCAATGGGGTTGTAATCATTACCACGAAAAAGGGTAAAACCAATCAGAAACCCACTTTTGAAGCGAATGTGTACAATGGCTTTAGCTTCGCTCAGAATGAGAAGGTACTAAATAGAGATCAATATATCATGATTGTAAAGGAAGCGGCTAGGAACCTGAATGATGTGAGAGCGCTTGTTCCAGGTGAGACCCCTGATGGAGTGGCCACTCAGATACTTACAGATCCTGATTTCTTTGGCACGGCCAGTACCAACTTTATGGACCTGGTGACTCGCACAGGGATTACTAAAAATGCCGACCTTTCGGTAAGGGGAGGAGGCTCCGGCTCGCGTTACTATACTTCATTGAGTTATAATAAAAATGAAGGAACGGTAATAGGTACGGATTTCAGACGCATAGCCGGTAAGGTGAGTCTGGACAACGAGATCAGCAGCCGGTTTCGCGTCAACAGCAATCTGGACTATGGTTTTATGACCAATAACATCACCAACGGACTGTATACACAGGCACTTTTTGCACCGCCGACATTTGATCCCTACAATTCTGATGGCAGTATCAAAATTCTTGATCCTGCAGACGTTGGCGCATATGCCTATCAGGGTTTTCAAAACCCGCTGCTGTTTACCAAAGGCATTAACCGATCCAATACGATCTTCGCGATTGGTAGCCTGGCCGCTGAATACGATATTTTGAAGAGTCTGACCTTTAGAAGTTCCGTAGCCGTAAATTACAACAACTATCGCCAGACTAATTATGTGCCGAGTACGGTGTCTGTAGCTACGCCTAATGGTTCAGGCAGTTCAGGAAACGGAACGGCTACCCAGGCACAAGCTGAACAGGCAAATACCTTTATCCAGAATATGCTGACATGGAAGAAGGAATTTAACGACAAGCATAGCCTGGACGTGGTATTGGGTACAGATTGGCAAATTACTAAGCAAAATGCTTTCTCTGCCAGCGGTCAGGGCTTCCCTGATGATATCTATTTGAATAATCTTTCATCTGCGGCTATAACACTGCCATCAACAGGTACTTCTGGTCAAAACTCGCTTCTAAGTTTTTACCTGAGGGCGAATTATAGTTTCATGAACAAATACCTGGTTACATTTACCGGAAGGTCTGATGCTTCTTCCAAATTTCCGAAGGCTAACCGGGTAGGTTACTTCCCATCGGGCGGCTTGGGATGGCGCATTTCGCAGGAAAATTTCCTGAAAGATGTGAAATGGATTAATGAGCTTAAACTGAGAGCCAGTGCTGGGTATACCGGGACACAAAATATTGCAGATAATCTGTTTTATACCCTATACTCTCCTGTATCTTATGCCGGCTTAAATGGTCTCTCACCAACCCAACTGGGTAATCAACGGTTGAAATGGGAATCAACATTGCAGAAAGATGCAGGTCTGGAATTTGAATTATTTAATTCGCGCTTACGTGGGGAGATTGGGTATTACGAAAAGACCACTTCAGGAATTTTATTCCCTACATCTGTAGCAGGAACATCTGGCTTTAATCAGGTTACGGCGAATATTGCAAAGATTCGCAACCGGGGTCTTGAATTAATGATTGGAGCAGATTTTATCCGCAATAAGAATTTCCAATGGTCAGGTACCTTTAATATCGCGGGTAACCGCTCTAAAGTGCTGGCACTAAATAACGATGTTGAAGATCCTGCAAACCCAGGCGTTTACCGTTTTGGAAATACGGTGCTGAAAGTGGGGGAACCTGTAGGCCTGCTATACGGAAGGGTATTTAAAAAGATTTTAACCACACAGGATGAAGTAAATGCTTATCAGCAATTAAGTCCTTCATACTACCCATACCTGGGCGTCGGGGATGCAAGTTATGAGGTGGTTGAAAATTACATGGGTTATCAGGGGTATACTTATTTCAAAGACGATATCATTGGACGGGCAGAACCCAAGTTTTATGGAGGTTATACCAACAGATTAAGTTACAAAAATTTTAGCCTCACTACGCTCGCAACGTTTTCGTATGGTAATGACATTTTCTATCTCGCAGATATTCAGAACCGGGATGTTTCTCAGAGAACAAATAAAGGCATTCGTATACTGGACAGATGGACACCAGAAAATCCAACGGCCACCAGACCAAGGCTGATCCTGGGCGAAAGCTCCTATGCTTATGCGGCAAGTGATAATGTATATGATGCCTCGTTCATTAAGCTGAAGTCTGTAACATTAGCTTACCAGCTTCCTAAAAGCCTGACAGATAAACTCAAAATCAATAGTGTGTCTGCTTACATATCTGGAACAAATTTGCTGACCATAACGAGCTATCCCGGAGTAGATCCGGAAGTAAGTAATGATCCTTACAGCTTAGTTGGTGGTTACAGTGATTCTGGAGGTTATCCCTTCGTAAGACAGATCAGCATTGGTTTGAGAATAGGTTTGTAGGGCAGGAATTAGTATAACTTAGATATAAACGGACATGAAAACATTATGTAAAATAATTGCCTTAGCTGTGACAATTGCCACCAGTTACGGATGTGAAAAGGAACTCAGTGCACTACCTGAAAATGCAAAAGTAGAGGGTAACACAATTATTGATGCGCCTACTGCTCAAATCGCATTAAATGGTGCATATTATAACTTTGCCAATGCAACCAATATCAAAACCGGCTGGCAGCAACATCAATTGCTTCCAGCTACATTTGCAGGTTATTTAGGCTATGGTTTCGGTTCCTCTCCTAATGAAAGCAATATCACAACACAGTCTGCAGGTGTATATTGGGAGGAGTCTTACCGTACTTTAAACGCAGCAAATGGGGTAATAGCAGGAGTTTCTGCGCTTTCTGATGCAGCCTTTAAGGATAACCGTAAAAAAGAGATATTTGCTGAGGCGAAATTTATCAGGGCGTATGCCCATTTTAAGGTGCTAAGTTATTATGCGGAGTGGTATAAGCTCAGCAGTACCCAGGGTGTATTGTTGCGCGACGAATTATCGACGCTTAACAATATCCTTAAAAAACGCAGCACGGTAAATGAAAGTTATGACTTCATACTCGCTGATCTGGATGAAGCAATCGCCAATGGATCCGTTACCAATCCAAACCACTATGCAACAAAATGGGCGGCTATGGCATTGAAAATGCGTGTTTTGATCAATCGCGGTGCAAATGGCGATTATCTTGAAGTAATCCGCCTTGCAGATCAGATTATACAGAATCCCAATTATGAACTTCAATCGAGTCAACAGGATCTGTTTCGTATTGCTGGACTAGCCAGTAAAGAGGTTATCCTGGGCATCAAGCCCCAGGCACTACAGTCGTCAGATCCTTACAGCAAAACCAGGCAATATTGGCCAGGTGCTTCATCACTGTATGTGGCTAAAACTGCGTTGAAGGATTTGTACAATGACGATCCCCGCAAAAACTGGATCATCGGTATCCCAACACCTTATCAACAATATTCGCCCAATACAACCTATTTTACCAAATATGTTGCAGTAGGATCTACCCCTACGGCATTAACTGAGACAGACTACGTGTTCCGTCTTACTGAAGTTTATTTGCTGAAGGCTGAAGCGATCGTACGTTCGGGCGGAAGTTTAACTGATGCAAAAGCACTGGTTCACACCATTCAGCAAAAGGGAGGATTAACACCTGCAAATGTACCTTATATAGCAGTTACCTCGGCTACTACACCAGCCAACTTATTAGTTGAAATATATAAAGAAACCTCAAGAAGTTTGGTTGCTGAGGATGGCAGCGAATGGATGGCGCTACTTAGACTTCCTTTTGACACAGTTAAATCACTTAAGCCGACCATCACCAGTCAGATTCAATATATTATACCTATTCCGCAAACAGAGTTTGTTTATAATCCTCAGTTTGGAGAGCAGAATACAGGATACAGCGCAAATTAACCTATTATTTCATCAGCACAATACCTAACAGGTACTGTGCTTATTAAAAATTTCTATGAAAAAATACATTTTGACTAGCTTATTAATTACAGGAATGCTTCCGGTATTTGCCCAGCAGAGTCCATTTATTTTACAGGGCAAGATAAAAGGCCAGAATACCGGTATGTTAAAATTAACCTATCCAGACACAAATGATGGTTATGTACAGGACAGTGCGGTCATACGGAACGGGACATTTGAATTTAAAGGAAAGTTAAATGGTCCGGTGATGGCTTATATTATGGGAACAGTAAAAAGCCAGGCCTTCGACGACCCGAATGCGGCTACCTTTTTTATTGAGCCCGGAAAACTGAGTATGGAGTTAATTCACGGTGATTTCAAAAACCTGACAATAAAAGGCTCTAAAACACAGGACGAATTGGTGGCACTGAATCTCCGTAAAAAAATACAGCTGGAGCAAATGCGTGTTTTGTCGGCTGTTTATAACAAGGCCAATATGACCTACATTGAAGCCAGGAAGGCCGGAAAACCTGAATCGGAACTGGAAGTCTTAAAGGAAACTGCAAATGCGGAAAAGGACAAGATGGATCCTTTAATCGAGGAAATGGATAAAATTGACATGGAATACATCAGGACTCATCATGATTCAGATTATTCCGCGTATGCATTAAGCTGGAAGGTATCTTCGTTGCCGCTTAAAGAGTCTAAATTGCTTTATGCGACGCTGTCAGACCGTGTAAAACAAAGCAGCTATGGTGAAAAAATTGCAAAGGAGATCAGGAGTCTTGAAGGCGGATCGCCGGGCGGTATAGCTTCGGTATTCAGTTCGACAGATATTAACGGACAGCCGCTGAGCATGGCCGACTTTAAAGGTAAAAAATATGTGCTGCTTGATTTTTGGGCCAGTTGGTGTGTGCCATGCCGTAAAGGCAATCCTCATTTATTGTCACTATACAGCAAGTACAAGGATAAAGGCCTGGAAATAGTAGGTGTGTCTGATGATGACAGCAACCTTGACGCCTGGAAAAAGGCTGTTGCGCAGGACAAAATCGGTGTATGGAAGCATGTGTTGAGGGGTTTGAAAAGAACAGCGACAGGATATGATAAATCTACGGATATCAGCGAACCTTACGCTATTCATTCTCTGCCAACAAAGATACTGATTGACAAAGATGGAGTTATTATAGGTCGTTATGGAGGTGGTGGAGAGGGTGATGCCGCCATGGATCAAAAATTGGCTGAAATATTTAACTAATCATAAAGCAACTCAAACTATGTTAAAGAAAATGAAATTAATCACCATGGTTTTGTGCTGTTGCGGACTAGCTTCGTATGCACAAACGACAACGGTACTGGGTGATATTACCGGACTGAAAGCGAATGATCTGGTTGTCCATTATTATCGTGGCGACAAAAATGTTGCCGATACCATCAAGGTAAAAGCCGGTAAATTTAAATGGATAACCCAAATGGCTGAACCGCAGAAGGTGGCCATTATGTTTACAAACCGGTATGTCGAATTTTTTGCGGAAAGCGGCACAATTCATCTGAAGGGAACAGTAGATTCTGTACAGAACCTAAAAGTGACCGGATCAAAAGTTCAGGATGAGTCGGATGCCTATGATCGTTCATTGAAAGACCTAAGTAGCCAGGAAATGCCTTTGTATCAAAAATATGGTAAGGTTAGTAAAGAAGAGCAAGTAGCATTGGAACAAAAATTGGAGGTGCTCAGGGGACAGAAAAGAGAAAGAGCCAACCAATACATTGCGTTACATCCAAAAAGTGCTTTTAGTTTAAGTCTGGTTGCTGACAGGGCTGCAATGGGTAGTTATCAAAGTGTAGCAGAGGCTTTTGCTAAACTTGATCCGGTAGCACAAAAAAGTGATGAAGGGAAACGCATTTCAGAAAGATTAGTTGTACTAAAAAGGAGTGCAATCGGTGAGCCGATGCTTAATTTTACCCAAAACGATACCGAGGGAAAACCAGTCAAATTCGCTGATTTTAAAGGAAAATATGTATTGGTCGATTTTTGGGCCAGTTGGTGCGGACCATGCAGAGCCGAAAATCCAAACGTGCTCAAAGCCTATAACCTATATAAGGATAAGAATTTCACTGTGGTAGGTGTTTCTCTTGACGATAAAGGCGAAAATTGGAAAAAAGCAATTAAAGATGATGCCATGCCATGGACCCAGGTTTCTGATTTGAAAGGTTGGGAGAATGAGGTTTCCACTTATTACGGCATACGTGGTATTCCGAGCACTTTATTGATTGACCCAAATGGAAAAATCATTGCCAAAGACTTGAGAGGGGAAATCCTGAATAAAAAATTGGAAGAATTATTTAATTAAAACTATTCAATACATACTTTATGAGCAATAAAAAAGTTAAGATCAAGCTCGTTTTAGGATTTGCGATGCTCCTGTTTGCAGGCAGTAGTTGTACATCAAATAAACAAATGGATGCTTATCAGATTACCGGGCATGTAAAAGGATTAGATTCCGGACTTGTAAAACTAGTTAGGTATAATGATAGTGATCGGACGTCAACCACATTGGACAGTGTAAAATTGATCAATGGATCTTTTAAATTGAATGGAAAAGTTGAGCAGCCTGAATTGATGACGCTAATTTTTGAGCCTGGTGGTTGGGTAGCACAGTTATTTGTTCAGAACAGTGAAATTACTGTTCAGGCGGATACGGCAGGTGCCAGTCATTATGATTACACAAACTATGGCGGAGGAAAAGGTGCGACGCTTAAACAAGTTGAGGTGAAAGGTTCAGATAATCAAGATAGTTACGTTGAATTTGAAAATGACCCGGAGCAGCAAAAGTTTAAAGCTGTATTTGCTGAGTTAAATAAGGCATATGAAGCGGAGAAAAATGCCGGGGTAAAGGAGAAAATGAAGTCTAAATTTGATTCGGTGGGTAAGTTGAGCAAGGATTGGGAAATTAAATGGATCAATGCATTTGTAGCCAAAAAACCAGCTTCGGTAGCCGGTATTTATGTATTTAGCAATTACTACAAAAGCAATAGTGAGATGCCCTTAGCTGAAGCAGACGCTATGCTGGCTAAGTTTACTGGTGAAGCTAAAAGATCTACATATTACACTGATTTGTTAAAAGAACAGGAATCAAGAAGAGCTCTGCTACCAGGTAAACTTTCACCAGATTTTACCTTGCTGAAACGTGACAGTACTGCTTTCACCCTTTCGTCAACTCGGGGTAAATACATCATGCTCGATTTTTGGGCCAGTTGGTGTAAACCTTGCAGGGAAGCTATCCCACATTGGAAAGAGGTGTACGCCAAGTATAAGGGCAAAGATTTTGAGATTGTTAGTGTATCTGATGATAGTAGATGGAACGACTGGACAAAGGCCATGGATCAGGAAAAAATGCCATGGACGCAGGTGATCGATGAGTTCCCAATCAAAAATATGCCTGCTAAGGTGGGTACTTTATACCAGACTCATTTCATTCCTTTTTATGTATTGTTGGATAAGGAAGGAAAAATCCTGTTATACACAGGTGATGAAAAGGAAATTGACGCGAAACTGGCGGAGGTGTTTAAATAACACCGCTGCTTAAACGTCTTATAAAACTGTATAGTTACAATAAAATTCTGATGTTTGGGGAGAAGGCTTTTGGCAGCTGCGTGCAAAGCGAGCCTGTCCGGCGCAACCTTCGACCAAATATCAGAATTTTTAGATATTTAATTAAAAGTCCTTATTCAGCAATTTTTCCAATTCACCAAAAGATACATTCATTCTTACCCGGCCTTGTTTGGCATAAGCAATCTCGCCAGTCTCTTCCGATACAATCACAGCAACCGCATCTGTAGTTTCCGATACGCCAATACCTGCACGGTGGCGTAAACCAAATTGAGGAGGCAATTTATCATTGTCTGTCAGCGGTAAAATGCAACTCGCACTCTTGATCTTGTTTTCCGAGATCACCACTGCGCCATCATGCAATGGGCTGTATTTTTGAAATATACTTTCCAGTAAACGCTTGGATATCTTAGAATCAATCACCTCACAGCTATTGGCGAAGAGCTGGTCGTCATAAAATTTAACAAAAACAATTAAAGCTCCTGTTCTGGATTTCTTCATGCTTTTGCAGGCATCAATAATTGGCTTGATGCGGATTAAATTATTCTGTTCAATATTTTTGCTGCCAAAGAGATAACCCCACCAGGCTTTGTTTTGCTGTAAAAAAGTATTCTTCCCGATCAGCAGCAGGAAACGCCTGATTTCTGGTTGGAAAATCACGATTAAAGCGATAATCCCGACACTCATGAACTGGTTGATGATGGTAGAGAGCAAGCGCATGTGTAAGGCATCTACTACCCAGTAAATGATAAGTATAATAGCCATCCCCAGCAAAAGATTGACAGCCAGCGTATTCTTGATCAGGTTATAAATGTAATAGATCAGTACGGCGACAAATATGATGTCGGCCACGTCTGTGAAAGAGACGCTCAGGAAATCGAAATCAAAAGCTTTCATTGCGGACAAGGTAGGGATTTTTTCATTGATTCATCTTTTGTACAAGTGCAATACTCTCTGCTGCGGCTTTCACATCGTGTACCCTTAAAATACCTGCGCCTTTTAGCAATGCAATGGTATTTAATGTAGTAGTGCCATTTAGAGCATTTTCCGGACCGCCACCTAAAAACTTATAGATCATTGATTTTCTGGAGAAACCCACCAGGATGGGCAATTCAAAAATATCCAGCTGCTGCATTTGTTGTAGTAATACGTAATTCTGATCCAGTGTTTTGGCAAAACCAAATCCGGGATCAAGAATCAGGTCTTTAAGTCCCATTTTTTGCAGCCAGTTAACTTTACGGGCAAAATAATCAACAATCTCCGGCATCATATCTTCGTAATGGGTTTGCTGCTGCATGGTTTGAGGTGTGCCTTTCATGTGCATCATGATATAAGGTACGTTTAAAGCGGCTACGGTGTCAAACATGGCCTCATCCATATTTCCGCCGGCGATGTCATTGATGATGTGGGCTCCGGCATTGACTGCCTCGCGGGCAACCTGCGCGCGGAAAGTATCAATGGAAATCAGGGCTTCAGGAAAAGCCTTTAATATGGCTTCTACAGCGGCAACTACTTTGTCAGACTCTTCATCCGGACTCACATCGGCTGCGCCGGGGCGGGAAGAGTAAGCACCAATGTCGATAAAAGTGGCTCCTTCGGCCAACATTTTTTCTGTTTTTTGTAAAGCCTCCGTTACGGAACTGTTCCTGCTATCGCTGTAAAATGAATCCGTAGTGAGATTTAAGATGCCCATCACACGAGGAACGCTTAAATCTATCAGTTTACCTTGCAGGTTTAATGTATGCTTTCGGTTTAAAAATGTATCTTTAGCCATCATTTCAGTACAAAAATACAGTATTCAAATAGCTTTAAACTAAATATTTTAATTGTTTTGGCAGCAAACACATCTCAAGAATTCGATTCGGTCATAGCGGTTTGTAAATCGCTTTTTTTAAAGAAAACCAAAGATTACGGAACAGCCTGGCGTATACTCCGTCTATCCTCTATTACAGATCAGATCTTTATCAAAGCCCAGCGGATCCGTACCCTGGAAGAAAAAAAAGTTTCTAAAGTAGGTGAAGACATCACCTCTGAATACATTGGTATTATCAACTACTGTGTCATTGCCATGATGCAGCTCGATTTTACGCCTGAAGATCCTTTAGAGCTGGAACTGAACCAGGTACAAAGCCTTTTTGAACAAAAAGTAAATGAAACCAAAGAACTGATGTTCAATAAAAATCACGATTATGGAGAAGCCTGGCGCGATATGCGGATCAGTTCTTTAACAGATCTGATCTTGATGAAAATATTCCGCGTGAAGCAAATCGAAGATAATCTGGGACAAACGCTGGCTTCTGAAGGTGTAAATGCCAATTATCAGGACATGTTAAATTATTCCGTTTTTGCATTGATTAAACTGGGTGTTCAATAATGAAGAAGATTGCATTAAATTTTTCCAGAATATTTGTAGGCGTACTTTTTATATTTTCAGGATTGATCAAAGCCAATGATCCGTTGGGTTTTGGCTATAAATTACAAGAGTATTTTGACGTCTTCCACATGTCCTTTCTGGGCGGTATGGCCACGGGGATCGCGATCTTGCTGTGCGTGTTTGAAATTGTGCTCGGTGCCTTATTGCTGTTTGGTTTCTGGAAAAAACAAGTTACCGGAGGCTTATTAGCCGTTATTATCTTTTTTACATTTTTAACGTTTGTATCGGCTGCTTTTAAAGTCGTTACTTCCTGTGGGTGTTTTGGTGATGCCATTCCGCTTACGCCATGGCAATCATTCTCTAAAGATATTGTATTGCTGATTCTGATCATTTACCTTTTTATCCAAAAAGATCTCATCCAGCCGATCAGCAACAATAGAAAAGTACAGCAGGGGCTTTTTGCTTTTGTGCTGTTGGTGTCTGTGTTTTTCAGTGTGTTTACCTACAGTTGTTTGCCGGTGCTGGATTTTCTACCCTATAAAATCGGAGCCAATATTCCCGAACTGATGAAAATTCCTGCAGGTAAAACGGGCGATGAATATGGCATCATTTACAATTTGAAAAACAAGCAGAGCGGTGAGAAAAAACGGATGACAGATAAAGAATACCTGAAAACCGAAATATGGAAAGATGAAAACTGGGAGATTGTTGGCAATCCGGATCAGGTATTGGTTAAAAAGGGGTATGAACCTAAAATCAAAGACCTTAAAATTACCGATGGTTCGGGTACCGATTATACCAAAGAACTGATTGAAAACCCATATTATAACCTCGTTATTGTAGCTTATAACCTGGACGATACCAATGACAAAGCCATTGCCGAGCTGAATGCACTTACGCTGAATGCGGCTGATCAGTTTAACATCAGAACGGTATTACTCACTTCCAACTCAGCATCAGATGCGACTTTGTTTAGCAAACGCGTGAAATTGCTTGCTGAAGTATTTTATGCAGATGCAGTGCCTTTGAAAAGTATGGTACGCGCTAATCCAGGTGTATTGCTGTTGAAAAATGGGGTAATCATTAACAAATGGCATTACAACAGGGTACCTGCTTTCGATCAGCTTAGCGAAACCTATTTTTCAAAATAACCATGTTATACTACGCTGTCAAGAAATTCTTTTACGGATTGGCTGTGCTCTCAGGCGTGGTGGTTGTGGTGTTTGTCTTGTTCAATATCCTGCCTGGCGATCCGGCAAGAATGACGATGGGGCAACGCTCTGATGTTTCTTCCCTGGAAGCAGTACGTAAAGAGTTTGGTTTGGATAAGTCTAAACCGGTGCAGTTTTTATTGTACCTGAAAGATCTTTCGCCAGTCAGCTTACATGAAAATACACAGGAAAATCAGGAAAAATATCATTATGCGAAATTGTTTGCCATAGGCGGTGATGTGCTGGTCCTGAAATGGCCATACCTGCGCCGTTCTTACCAGACCAAAAGAGATGTCACTTTGATCTTGTCTGAAACGGTACCGAATACTTTTATACTGGCTTTAACAGCGATGATTTTCGCAACGGTAATTGGCGTGTTTCTAGGTGTAATTTCTGCTGTGCATAAAGATACCTGGATTGATAAGACTGCAAATTCATTTGCCATTCTGGGTATTTCGGCACCTTCTTTTTTTGCAGGGATCATCATTGCCTGGTTGTTTGGTTTTGTATTGAGTGATTATACCGGTTTAAACATGTCAGGTAGTTTATATAGTTACGATCCTTTTAAAGGGGAAATCATGACCTGGAAAAACCTGTGGTTGCCAATGGTTACCCTTGGCCTGAGACCTTTGGCTATTATTGTGCAGTTGACGCGCAGTGCAATGCTTGATGTACTGGCGCAGGATTACATCCGTACTGCCCGGGCAAAAGGATTGGGCCGGAATGCCATCATTTACAAACACGCACTTAAAAATGCATTGAACCCGGTAATTACAGCCATTTCGGGTTGGTTTGCTTCTTTGCTCGCCGGATCATTCTTTGTCGAATACATTTTCGGTTATAATGGTTTAGGACGGGCAACTGTAAACGCCCTGGAGATGTCTGACTTCCCGGTGGTGATGGGCTCCATTTTGTTCATTGCCTTCGTTTTCGTAATTGTGAATATTTTAGTAGATATATTGTATGCCCTGGTAGATCCAAGGGTAAAACTGGCTTAAAATGAAGATATTTTTAATTGGTTTTATGGGTTGTGGTAAAAGTACCCATGGTAAGAAGTTAGCGCTTAAGTTAGGTTATGATTTTATAGATCTTGACCACCAGATTGAAAGAAACCTGGGCACAAGCATTGCCGCTTATTTTGCCGAACATGGTGAACAAGCTTTTAGAAAACTGGAAAGTGAAACTTTAAAAACTTTTAACTATCCGCAAAATTGCGTAGTTGCTACAGGTGGCGGGGCTCCATGTTTTTTTGACAATATGGATTGGATGAATGCCAATGGCCTGGCTGTTTATATTCAAATGACGCCATTGGCATTGGCCAGAAGACTTGAACATGGCAAAGAGAAAAGGCCTTTGTTAAAAGACCTTGATGAAGCCGGTCTGGTGGCTTTTATTGAACATAAACTAGCCGAGCGCGAAGCTGATTACAGTCGTGCTGCATTAATTGCCAATGGTATCAATCTAACGGCTGATGACCTTAGGGCACTCGTTCTGAGCCATCCTTAATCGGATACCCTTGCTCTTTTTTTCATGGCTTGATCCGCAGAAAACGGTCCGGAGCCGACAATCCAGAACAATACCAGGAGTAGCAGTACAATGATGGATAGCCACAGTTCATTGTTGAGCATAGAAAAGCCATGTGCCAGGTTTACGAAAAATACAGCACAGAGGAGAATAGGAATCTGAATGACTGCTGCAAAGCGGGTTAGTAAACCAATGGTGATCAATAGACCACCTACCAGGTGTACAAAGCCAATGATGTGAACGGCCAAACTCGCCATCAGGCCTGAAAAGCCAAAAACATTGTTTTCAAGCAACAGGTCTTGTAAACTGGCTGTATTGCTGACAATGGCAATCCCTTTAGAAAAAATGAGTAATCCCAGCACCACGCGGATCACATCCAGCCATTTGGCATGATGAAGATCTCCCCAATGCTCAATTTTTTGAATAACGGTCATACAACATACTTCTTTTAAATGAAGTCCTCTATTAAAGCTAATCAATAATATCGAAATTATCAAGCTAAGATATTCACAATTAGTGTGTTGGGTTTATTGCCAGGCGCGCGTATTGGCCAGGAGGGAAAACTCCTTTCTGGGGGCCAGATTGAGGTATGGATAAGTTACTTTGGATAAATACAGGCCTTCTGGATGTGCAGGCGTCAACAGTGGAGGCGTTTGTCGGTTGGCCAGGTAATGTTCAAACTGATCTACGCTCAGCTCACCTTTGCCAATTTTCAACAATTCGCCCATAATGATCCGGATCATTTTACTTAAAAAACGGTTGGATGAGATGTTGAAATGAATGTTGTCGCCGTTGTGGCTTACTTTTAGTCCGGCAGAGCGGACATAACAAAGGGTGTGTTCGTATTTATCAGGGCTGGTGCAGAAGGCCCTGTAATCTTTATAATGAGGCAGCACAGCTGCTGCTTGCTGCATTTTAGCAAAATCTAAATCCTGTAACAGGTAAAAGGAACTCAGTCCGGTTAAAAAAGGATCTTTGTAGGTGTGTATAAAGTAATCATACGACCTTTGTACTGCGTCAAATCTGGCATGGGGTGTACCCTCCATCGCAATGATGTCGAACACAGCGATTGCCGGAGGCAACACTTTGTTTAAGCGGAATACCAGGTCAAAGTCCCATTCCTGTTCAATATCCACATGGAAAAAGAACTGACTGGCATGAACACGGGCATCTGTACGCCCGCATCCGTTAATGAATAGCGGGGTTTTAAAGATCTGGCTCAGGGCATTTTCCAAAACACCCTGAACGTTCATGATTCCGGGCTGTTTTTGCCAGCCATTGTATTTTACGCCGTTGTAACCAATGTGTACAAAGTATCTCAATGTTGGTATAGATTTTATAAACTACTTTTTGCCTGCTCTTTTGTTCATTTCTTCGATCGGCATATTCATCATGCGGCCAACCGGATTTTTACCTCTGTAAGTAATCACTTTGAGCATGGTAGCATCTTTTGGCGGCGTTAGCTTTTCTCTATATTTAGGATAAAAACGATCCGGGAATGAGTTGTCAAAGCTATAGTAGATGTCCAGTCCGGGTACTTCTGTACTCAGTTCTATAGACAACTGCCTGTCTGCAGTCCTGCTCACTTTAAATATCGGATCGTAAACACTAGGGGCATATTTCGTTTCCGCTACGTCCAGGCGCTTGAAATGTTGTTCCACGCGGGCAAAGAAATTTGGCCAGTTTTTCTTTTCTACAGGTGACCATACCGATTCTGCAATGGCCATTCCTCTAGGCCAGGTCATGTATTCGGCCTGGCGGATGGTAAAGACCTGTTCGGTCCACAAGTTGGCCTGACCGCCCTTGATGTATTTTGGGTCGACGCCAGCCGGGATCGGGTCAAATTCATAGGCCTTGCTTAAACGCAATGAAGCATAAACTCTGGGCTCGGTAATGGCATCCGCCTGCATGTAGTCGATATAGGCATACGCAGCCGGACTCATCACAACTTCACGTTTTTGTAAAGCCGCTTCTTTGCCATATTTTACATCGCGCCAGTTCATCACGGCAGCACTTGTAGGTAAGCCGCCAGCCATGATCTCATCCCAGCCAATAAACTTTTTGCCCTTGGCTTCTACAATTTTTTGAACCCTTTTTTCAAAATAACCCTGTACCTGGTGCATGTCTTTCAGTCCCTCCCTTTGCATCAGGGCTTTAACCGCATCGTTTTTCTCCCAGAAATTGAAAGGAGCTTCATCACCACCCATGTGGATGTATTCAAAAGGAAAGAGTGCGGCTACCTGTGTAATTACAGTATCTAAAAAGGAATATACTTTTTCGTTGGCCGGGCAAAGCGTATTGTCGATCAGGGCAGTTGGCGGAGCTCCTCTCGACCAGTCCATAATCTTTTCACCGGAACGTACTTTGTAGTTTTCGGCACCCGGGGTGCAAGACAATTCAGGGTAGGATGCTATTGTAGCCAGACTATGCCCGGGAACATCAATCTCCGGCATGATATTCACGAAACGTTCTTTGGCATATTTTACCAGTTCCCTGATGTCGTCCTGGGTGTAAAAACCACCGTAGTTTCTTGGCTCATCTGCTGTAGGCGGAATAAAGTCGCCAAAAGTACCTACCTTTTTAACGCTCCAGGCACCAACCTCAGTTAATTTAGGTAAACCTTTAATTTCGATTCTCCAGCCTTCATCGTCTGTTAAGTGCAGGTGTAAGATGTTGTACTTGTAGCGAACCATGGCATTGATATATTGTTTTACCTCCTCTTTGGTGAAGAAATGGCGGGCAACGTCAAACATCAATCCCCTCCAGCCCAGCCGCGGATAATCGGTCACTTCCACACAAGGAATAGCCCATTCGATATTTTCAACTAATTCCTTGCTTTCTATTTCTTTAGGAAACAATTGGATTAAACTCTGTGCACCATAAAATATGCCTGCCGGTTTATTGGCGCGGATGGTGATGTGGCTCGGCGTTACGCTGAGCTGATAACCTTCTGTGCCCAATAGGTGGTTCTCCTTTTCGTTGAGGATCAGTCTGATCTGTGCTGTTGCAGTGGAGCCTGTTGTAGTCGAAACATAACTCCCGGTAGGCTGCGAAAGCCTCTCCTGTAAAAAGCTTATAGCCTGTTTTAAATCCGCAGCTACAGTAGCATGGATTGCTACATTTTCAGGTAATACAAAATGTCCTTCTCCCTTGGTGAGACTTACGGGTTCAGGAATGATGGCAATCTCCGGAGGCGTATTTAGGACACTGATTACTGAAGCCGGAATGATGGTCGGCTTAACTGAAGTCTGGCTAAATGCAGTCAGGCAAAAGGCGGAACAGCATAAGGCTAACAAGGTATGTTTCATCTGTTTTATTTTTCTGGTTTTCTTTATCAGATTCTGTGCTTAAATCTGCAAATTCCTGCAATTTAAGAATTACTTTAAAGCATCCAATACCTTAAATATTTTACGGTTAATTCCCGAACCTGAATAATTGTTGACATTAATAACCAGGATGTATTTATTGCCGGCAGAGTCGGTATGGTAACCTGCAAATGCCGATACATCGTTGATGGTGCCACTTTTGATTTTCATGTCGTTGTAGTCGGGAAAGGCTTTGTAGTAATCAGCAAACCAGGATTCGTGTTGCGCTTCAAATAGTACGGTGGCCATAGCACGGGTAGTTACGCGGTTTCCCGGAGAAAGCCCACTGCCGTCTATGATGTTCATGGCTTGCTTGTCGATACCTTTGGCTGCCCAAAAGTTGATCTCAGTTGCTGTACCTGATGCTGTGCCTGGTGTTTTTCCGGACTGCAGGGCTAAGGTTTTAAGTAAGGTCTCGCCATAGAGGTTGATGCTTTTTTTGAGAAACCAGTAAACGATCTCACTGAGGGGAGGAGAGCTGATGGTATTTAATTTTTGTACAATTGCCGGACTTTCCACCTGATTTAAGGTGAGAACTCTGCTGGTTGTTGCGGGTTTACTAATGGTAATGCCTAATTTTTTTAAGGTGTCCTGTAAACGGTAGGCACAATCAAAAGCAGGGTCCGGCAAAGCTGCAGCAATGCTGGATTTACCAATGCCCAAACCCCAGGTACCTCTTAGGTAAGCGGTATTGCTGTAGGGTGGTAGAAAGGCATAAACCTTGTCGCCAGAGCCGGAGGGGCCAGTTTTTACTTCGTTAACCATCCTGATATAAGGCATTTCGGGAACTGCTTTCCATACACTGACTTCATCATTGGTTTTTGCCCCGGGACGCAGGTAGATGTCGAACTGGTTTTCGCGCCAGGCCAGACCAGAAGTTCCGGCACCATAGTAATTGCCGATATCCTGCCAAACCCAACCCTCTGGTGTGGTTTGCGTTCCAAATATGCGGTCATCACCAATCACGGCCCCTTCAATTCTTTTGATTCCAGCTTTTTTGATGGCTTCCGCCCATAAGGATAGTACCAGACTTTCTTTGTTCTGATAGCGTGGGGAACCCAGTGTCGGATCTCCGCTGCCTTTAATGATCAGGTCGCCTTTCAAAGTGCCATCTGCGGTAATGCTGCCGCTGTATCCAAGGGTAGTCTGAAACTGAAAGTCCTTACCCAGGATACTGAATGCGGTTGCAGCGGTAATGGTTTTTAAGGTGGAAGCTGTTGCCAGACCTACATTTTCGTTTTTGGCAAAGAGCGTTTTGCCCGTGTTGGCATCCAATACGATGAGGGATAAGCTGGCATATTTAGTTTGCTCATCCGCAAGAAATGTAGCATAAGCCTTATCAATTTTCTGTATCGGGCTTTGGGCGCATAAGCTACTGCTGACCAGCAGGCAGTACAAAAGGAAAAATGCTAATCTTTTAAACATGTGCTTTTAAAATTAAAACGGTCGTCATTCTGAAGGATTCAGAATGACGACCGTAGTGACAATATGGTTTTAGTATAAACTAAATCCGAAATTAAACCAGTCCTTTTTGTACCAGGTATTCTGCAATCTGAACCGCATTGGTTGCAGCCCCCTTACGCAGGTTATCTGCTACAATCCACATGTTTAAAGTATTTGGTAAAGATTCGTCTCTTCTGATCCGACCTACAAAAACCTCATCTTTTTCATGAGCATCTTTAGGCATTGGATATTTCAGGTTCGCAGGATCATCTACTACAATAATTCCTGGAGTTGCAGCAAGCAAAGCTCTAACTTCATCTACATTAAAATCATTCTCAAACTCAATATTCACTGATTCAGAGTGACCACCCATTACAGGGATACGCACAGTTGTTGCTGTTACACGTATGGAGTCATCGCCCATAATTTTACGGGTTTCCAAAATCATTTTCATCTCTTCTTTGGTATATCCGTTATCCTGGAACACATCAATCTGAGGAATTACATTTAAATCGATTGGGTAGGCGTAAGCCATCGGCCCGTCAGTAATTCCTTTACGCTCGTTCATCAACTGCTCAACCGCTTTTACACCTGTTCCGGTTACCGATTGATAAGTAGATACCACTACACGTTTGATTTTGTATTTGTCATGCAATGGTTTTAAGGCCACCACCATTTGAATCGTCGAACAATTTGGATTTGCAATGATCTTATCATCAATCGATAATTCATTTGCATTTACTTCAGGAACAACCAGCTTTTTCGACGGATCCATGCGCCATGCAGATGAATTGTCGATCACAGTGGTACCTGCTTCAGCAAAACGCGGGGCTTCGGCCAAAGACGTACCTCCACCTGCAGAAAATAACGCGATATCAGGTCTCATCGAAATCGCAGTATCCATATTTACAACAGCGTACTTCTTACCCTTGAAAGTAATTTCCTTACCAACACTCTTTTCAGATGCTACCGGGATTAACTCTGTCAACGGGAAGTTACGCTCTTCTAATACTTTTAACATTACGGTACCTACCAATCCGGTGGCGCCTACTACTGCAATTTTCATGATTTTCTTTAATTGTTTTTTAATTGCCATGAAGCTATCGTCAGCCAAAGGCTTTCGATGGTTTCATTTTTCTAATTTGTTATTTTACTTGTTTTTAATTAATTATGATTCAGCTTTTATGAGTTTTTAATAAGTAATTCCCCAAATATGTGAATTATTTAACAAAAAAGGGAAGCCGGTTATGATTAACCGCTTCCCTTTTTCATTTTAGGATTAAAAATCCTTTAAATCAATTCGCGGTTTACATAGTCAAAGCTCTTCTTAATGCTCACATATGGATCTATGGCAAAGTTTTCCTGTTCTACAATCAGGTGCTGAAGCCCTGCTTGTTTGGCCTGTTTGTAAATAGCTTTAAAATCGATTGTTCCGGTACCTACCTCAGTATTGATGCCATGGTTGGCCTTGTCCATATCTTTGACATGCCACATGGGGAAACGTCCGGGATATTTATTGAATAAAGCAACCGGATCATTTCCGGAGCGCACCACCCAGTATAAGTCCATTTCAAAGCTTACCAGGTTTTTATCGGTTCCTTTCAACAGGATTTCATATCCGGTGACATCACCTTCGTGTTTGTCAAATTCAAAGTTATGGTTGTGATAGGCTAATTTTAAACCGGATCTTTTACACAGTTCAGCAGCTTCACTTAAGCGGGTGGCAATTTGTTTGTAGTCGTCCAGCTTTTTACGCAGCGGTTCTCCCAGCCAGGCGATGGTGAAGTAGCTGTTGCCTATAGCTGCAGCACCTTCAATCTGGGTTTTTAAAACATCCAGTTTACCCGTGCTGATGAAGTCGTCCACTACAAAATGGCCACTCGGGCTTTGCAGTCCGTTGGCTTTAAGCAGGCTTTTAAATGCTTTTGCATCTAAGCCCCAGTACCCGCTTTTTGCGGCATAACCGAAAGTTTCTACTTCTTTGTACCCTGCGGCGGCAACTTTTTCAATTACTCCCTTAACGTCTTTCGTAATTTGGTTTCTCAGGGTATACAATTGTAGTCCCACAGGTCTTTTTGCAAAAACGGAACTGTTGGCGATGGAGGGCAGCAATAAGGTTCCTGCTGCAGCCATGCCCGCCTGTTTGAGGAAATTTCTTCTTGAATTCATATCTTTAGCATTATACGTCACAAATCATTACGGCATCTTTCAAAGACTTGATTTTGTCTTTGTATTTGGGTATGAACTCTTGCGCTACATAGCCTTTAAAACCGGTGGCCAGAATGGCTTTCATAATGGCCGGGTAATACAATTCCTGGGTGTCGTCAATCTCATTTCTTCCCGGAACACCTGCAGTATGGTAATGGGAGATGTATTGGTTAAATTCCCTGATGTTGGCGATGACATTGCCTTCATCAATTTGCATGTGGTAAATGTCATACAACAATTTAAAATTTTGTGAGCCCAGGCGCTTACACAATTCAGCACCCCATGCGGTATGGTCACACTGGTAATCTTTGTGGTTCAGTTTACTGTTCAGCAATTCCATGACCAGCACAACGTTATGTCTTTCGGCAAGCGGCAATACTTTTTTCAAACCTTCTACACAGTTCTGCAATCCGGTTTCATCGTCTTTGCCTCTGCGGTTTCCACTAAAACAAATCAGTTGTTTATAACCTGCGGCCGCAACCTTAGGAATCATTTCTGAGTAATTTTTGATCAGCGTATCGTGAAATTTTGGATCGTTCCAGCCGTCAACCAGGTTAATCTCTGCACCGTTACACAGGGAAGAATCCAATCCATGTTTTTTAAGGATATCCCAATCTTTAGGACCCACCAGGTCTATGGCTTTGATCCCTATCTTTTTGGCTTCGATGCACAAGGTATCCAGGTCTATTCCACTAAAGCACCAGCGGCAAACAGAGTGGTTGATGTTTCCTTTTAACTTGTCAGATTGATATTCTTCCATAGCGAATGAAGGTAATGCGGCCGATACCCCGAGTGCAGCGGTTCCGGCAACTATGTTTTTTAAGGCGTTTCTCCTGCTCAGTTCGTTGCTCATGATGGTTGCTTTTTATCGTTAAAAAAGAATGCAAAAAGCAGGAATACGACAAAAGCAATACCTGAAGGAATACCCCAGATCATTTTCCAGTCGAAAGAGCCATCTGCAAGTTTATAAGTATCGGTAATCAGACCGGCTACTTCAAATCCGATCAGCATACCAACACCATAGGTAGCCAGGGTAATTAAACCTTGAGCAGAACTTTTATATTTGTCGCCCGCCGCCGCATTGGTATAAATCTGTCCGGATACGAAAAAGAAATCGTAGCAAATGCCATGTAAGGCAATACCTATTAGTAACATGAAGCTTAAATCGCCTGCATTTCCATAAGCAAATAAGGCATAACGAATGCCCCAGGCTAGCATTCCAACCAGGATGGTCTTTTTAAAACCGAAGCGGGTAAAGAATACAGGCAACAGCAGTAAGAACAGTACTTCCGAAATCTGACCAATGGTCATTTTTCCGGTGGGATTCTCCATACCAACATTTGACAGAAAGGGATGTGCATTTTGATAATAGAAAGCCAATGGAATACAGATGAGGATAGAGGAGATGAAAAATATAGCAAAATTTTTATCTTTCAAAAGCTTTAATGCATCTAGTCCTAATATTTCAGATAAGTTAACTTTCTCACCTCTGGTCGCTTTAGGTGGAGTTTTAGGCAAGGCAAAACTAAATAATCCCAATACCAGGGAAGCAATACCACCCATGGCAAAAGTGTTTTTTAGCATACCTGCTGCAGTGCCTTCCGGACTGTCCCAGTGAAAGATGTAACTGATCATCAATCCAGCTGCAATCCATCCGATTGTTCCAAATACCCTGATGGTTGAAAATTCTTTTTCCGGATCTTTCATTTGATTGAAAGAGACTGAATTTACTAACGCCAGGGTTGGCATGAAAAGAATCATGTATCCCAATACATACGGATAGAAAATACTGATATCCGAAGCATTGTACATCTGGTACATCAACACAGCACCAATAAGGTGTAATACACCTAATATTTTTTCAGCATTAAAATAGCGGTCTGCTATGAGTCCGATGATGAATGGTGCAATGATGGCTCCCCAGGATTGGGTAGAGAAGACTGAAGCCGATTCGCCACCGGTAGCCTTCAGATTGTTGCCCAGGAATGTGCCCAGTGTTACAAACCAGGCACCCCAGATGAAGAACTCCAGGAACATCATGGCCGATAACTTAATGCGGTTGTTTAAATTCATATTTGGTTATTTCTTATTTGGTTTAGCAATTATAGTTTTTTAATCAGGATGTTTTTGTACCAGACTTCATCACCGTGATCCTGTAAAGCAATTTTACCAGATTTAAATGTACCCCAGTTTTCCCAGTTCGCAAACTTGCTCCCTGCAACCAGGCTTTTCCAGTTGTCGTCCCATAAAGTGGTGGATACCACCTTAACGCCGTTTAGGTACTGCTCCAGTTTACCATCTTTGCAAATGATTTCGGCGGTATTCCATTGTCCGACCGGCTTAACAGGCTCTGAACTACTTTTAATCAGGTCGTACAAATCTCCGGCACGGTGTTTTGTGATTTTTCCATCCGGATGTCCGTCATTGTCCAATACCTGCATTTCAAGACCGGTGCTATAAGTTTGCTTGTATTTTACCGGATCTTCGTGCACAAAAAAGATCAGACCGCTATTTGCTTTAGGGGCAACTTTCCAGTCATATTTCAAATGGAAATTGCCATACTCCTCATTTGTAACCAGATCGCCAGCCTGACTTTTATCTGCATTGACATTAAAATGTATGGCACCATCTTCTACTTTCCAGCGTTCTCCCGCTGTAGTTTTACCATAAGTATGCCAGCCATCGGTTGTTTTACCATCAAACAGTTTGGTAAATCCTTTTTGTGCACTGGCTTCATTTGCACTAAAAATTGTGGTCAGGATCAGTGCAGATAATATGTATTTTTTCATGTTGTTTTGGTTAAAGATGAAGAATTGTTTTTCCTTAAACGCCCAGGTTCCAGCCTTCGCGGTATTCTCGTTTTACAAATTGGTTGACATCATCAAAATTGGTGATTTTCATATTGGCATTGTCCCATAGCAATTTGATGTTACGGCCTGGATAAATGATTTTGCCTTCCTGGTTTTTACGCTGAATGTCGGTAGCCCGGATCGCCAGGTTGGCCATGAGCAAGGATTCTGTTAAAGGACCAGCTATAGAGAACGGGGAGCTGACCTCTTTCTTCCCATATCCGGCAATACAGGCTTCTACCCATTGTCCGTAATGCCCATTGTCACCACCAGGTACCCTTGCAATGGTTTGAGGAATGTTGAGGCCTTCATTTTTACTTAATGGCAATAGACGAGGGTTCCGACCGTAGGTAGCGGACATCATTTTACCCTTTGTCCCTACAAATAGCGTCCCATTGCCACCATCACCAAAAACTTCATTGGCTTGTAGTTCTTCAGGTCTTTCCGGTTGTATACCTCCATCCATCCAATGTACGGTAATGTCACCTTGTGTTTTATCCGTTTTCGGGAATTTCAAGGTAACATGACTGGAAGGCGGGCAGCTTTCCGGGAAATAACCCCGTTTAAATTCATCTACATATACTGAGCCTACACTGGCTTGTACTTCGGTAGCATATTTTAAGTTCAATACACTGAATGGTGCTTCTAGCAGGTGACAGCCCATATCGCCCAGAGCGCCGGTACCATAGTCCCACCAGCCTCTCCAGTTAAAAGGAACCAGTTTATTTACATAATCTTTGTAAGGCGCAGTACCCAACCACAGGTCCCAGTCTAAATCAGACGGTACCGGTGCTTTATTGGCTGACCATGGAATGCCCTGAGGCCATACCGGACGATCAGTCCAGGCATAAATCGTATGCACATCACCAATCAGCCCTGCATCGTACCATTCTTTCAATAGCCTTGGCCCGTCGTGGGAGGCCCCCTGATTTCCCATCTGGGTCACTACTTTATATTTTTCGGCAGCACCAGTCAGCAAACGGGCTTCATAAATGTCGTGTGTCAATGGTTTTTGAACATACACATGTTTTTTATGCTGCATGGCTGCAACCGCCTGAATGGCATGGTTATGGTCAGGCGTAGAAATGGTTACCGCATCAAAATGTTTGTGCTCTTTGTCCAGCATTTCCCGGTAATCCCTGTAATACTTGGCTTTAGGAAATGCTTTAACCGATTTGGCGGCCCTGCTGTCATGAACATCGCATAAAAAAGCGATCTCTGCTTTACCACTTTCATAAATCTTGGCCAGGTCAGTTTCCCCTTTACCACCAACACCAATTCCGGCAACAAGTAACCTGTCGCTAGGTGCTAAAAACCCGGGCCCGCCTAAAACATGACGCGGAACAATCATAAATGCTGTTGCGGCAATAGCCGAGGTTTTCAGGAAATTACGTCTTGACGTTGTTTCCTGCTGTTTTTTAGTTTCTTCCATAACCTGCTTTTGGATTTATTTAAGCGATAAAATATAAGTAACCATTTCTTTTGCTTCTTCTTTACTCATATTGGCATGTGGTGTCATTGGGACTTCTCCCCAAACACCTTTTCCGCCGGAAATGATCTTATCAGCCAGGTGGTTTACATTTTCGTCGTTAAGGGGATATTTTTTGGCAATATCTACATAGGCAGGGCCAATTACCTTTTGTACTTTATTGTGACAGCCAATGCAATCCGATTTGGCTATGAGTTTTTCTCCTTCAGTTCTCGACCCTGCAGTTGTTGCAGGAGCGGATACTGTTGGCGATTCTGTAGTTGCAGTTGTTGCAGTCCCTGATGCTCTTTCTTCCGGACTACCGCAAGCGGCCATAGCGAGTGTAAGGCAGCTTAGGATAAATAGTTTTGATTTCATTTACTGAGGTGTGTGTTGTTTATATTCCTAAAATTTTATTGTTAAAGTCGTCATTTCCGCCAGAAGAAGCAAAATCATCAAAAGCTCTTTCTGTTACTTTAATGATATTTTTGCTGATAAATTCGGCGCCCTCTCTGGCACCAACCTCTGCATCTTTAATGCAGCATTCCCATTCCATCACGGCCCATCCTTTATAATCGTACTGCGCCAGTTTGCTGAAAATGGTTTTAAAATCTACCTGCCCATCACCTGGTGAGCGGTATCTGCCAGCGCGGTTTGCCCAGCTCTGGTAACCACCGAAAGTGCCTTGTTTACCTGTCGGATTGAACTCTGAATCTTTCACATGGAAGGCTTTGATGCGTTCGTGATAGAAATCGATATACTGAATGTAATCCAATTGCTGCAGTACAAAGTGTGAAGGATCATATAACAGGCAAGCCCGGGGATGGTTGTTTACCTTTTCTAAAAACATTTCATAGGTAATACCGTCAAAAAGGTCTTCTCCTGGATGGATTTCATAGCAAACATCGACACCACAGGCATCAAATTCATTTAAAATTGGGGTCCATCTTTTAGCCAGTTCGGTAAATGCGGCATCAACCAGCCCTTCAGGACGTTGCGGCCATGGATGAAACATGTGCCAAAGCAAGGATCCGCTAAAAGTAGCATGTGCATTAAGCCCTAGATTTTCAGAGGCCTTTGCCGCATATTTCAGTTGTTGAACTGCCCATTCGGTTCTCGCCTTTGGATTGTTCTTATAAGCATCTGGTGCAAATGCATCAAAAGCCAGGTCATATGCCGGGTTTACAGCAACCAGCTGCCCTTGTAAATGGGTAGAGAGTTCTGTGATTTCCAAACCATGGGCCTGTATTTTTCCTTTGAGTTCATCAGCATAGGTTTTACTCTCAGCTGCTTTTTGCAAATCAATAAAACGGGCATCAAGTGTTGGGATCTGGATGCCTTTAAAACCTAGTCCGGCAGCCCATGCACAAATGCCGTCTAATGAGTTGAAAGGAGCTTCATCTGTAATGAACTGCGCTAAAAAAACTCCTGGTCCTTTAATTGTTGTCATTAATTTATATGTTGAAATCAAACCATTTCTGGTCAGACTGGCTTGATGCCACTGCGTTTTCAATAAAAGCCATTCCCCTTACGCCATCTGCCACAGTAGGAAAATCGAGTATTTCAGGGCTGGGGTTGATGCCATGTTTTTTTGCTAGGATCGTTGCTGCAAAATTTCTATAAATATTGGCAAATGCTTCCAGGTATCCTTCAGGATGTCCGGCAGGCACCCGGGTATTGTGTTTGGCAATATCTGATAAATAGGGCTGTCCTGCACGGTAAACCTGTGCGGGCTGGTTCAACCATTTAACCACTAATGTATTGGGCTCCATCTGGCTCCATTCCATGCCACCTTTTTCCCCGTATATTTTGATTTTTAACGCGTTTTCTTCACCTGCGGCAATTTGGGAAGCTACCAGGATCCCGTTGGCGCCATTGTCAAACTTAAGCAAAATGTTTCCGTCATCGTCTAACCCCCGGCCTTCAACGACAATATTCAGATCGGCACAAAGTTTTGTGATCTTCAATCCGGAAATGTACTCTGCAAGTTGTGCCGCGTGGGTGCCAATATCACCCATAGCCCCGCTTTTTCCACTTTTTTTAGGGTCAGTACGCCAGGCGGCGCCAGAGTTTCCTTCTTTTTCGGTGAGGGTGCTCAGCCAGCCTTGTGGATATTCTACCATTATTTTTCGGATTTTACCCAAATCACCATCACTTACCATTTGCCTGGCTTGTTTTACCATCGGATAACCCGAATAGGTATGGGTTAAGCATAAGGTTAGGCCCGTTTCTTCAACTTTGGCCTGTAATTGCTTTGCTTCATCAAGCGATAAAGCGATTGGTTTTTCGATCACCACATGGAAACCATGTTCCAATGCCAGCATCGCTGGAGCGAAGTGAGCAAAATTCGGCGTTACAATGCTGATGAAATCAATACGCTGATCAGCAGGTAATTTACTTTCCTGTGCGATCATTTCCTCGTAATTCTCATAGATCCGGTCTTCCGGAAGAAATAACATTCTTCCAGATTCCCTGGCTACTTCGGGATGAACGCTAAGTGCGCCGCAGCAAAATTCTATTTTTCCATCCATATTGGCAGCTATGCGGTGTACAGCACCTATAAAGGCATCTTTACCACCGCCAATCATGCCCATTCTAATTTTTCTGTGTTCCATTAAAGGTTACCTTTTTTTAATTCGCTAACAGCAAAATCACAAGCTCTTGCAGTTAAGGCCATATAAGTTAATGAAGGATTCTGACAAGCAGCTGAGGTCATACAAGATCCATCGGTTACAAATACATTTTTTACTTCGTGCATTTGGTTCCATTTGTTCAAAACGGAAGTTTTCGGATCATGTCCCATTCGGGCAGTACCCATTTCATGGATGGCCATACCCGGAGCAGAACCATTGTCATACGTTTTTACGTCTTTCATTCCGGCTGCTTCCAGCATTTCGGCAGCATCGTTCATCATGTCAACGCGCATTTTACGTTCGTTGTCTTTAAACTCACAGTCAATGGCCAGTACCGGTTGTCCCCATTTGTCTTTCTTCGTTTTGTCGATGCTTACCTTGTTTTCGAAGTAAGGAAGAGATTCTCCAAAACCACCTAAGCCCATATTCCATGCACCTGGTTGTGTCATCTGATCTTTAAAATCACCTCCAAAAGCCATTTCAGCTACATCGGCATGCCAGTTTCCGCGATTTGCGCCGCCTTGGTAGCCAAAACCTCTGACATAATCGCGTTTCTCACCGTGCATGTTTTGATATCTTGGTATATAGATTCCGTTTGCACGTCTGCCATAAGTGTATTTATCCTCAAAGCCTTCTGCACGTCCCGAAGCTCCGCAACGGAAATGGTGATCCATCAGGTTATGACCAAGCTGCCCGCTGCCATTCCCTAAACCATTAGGAAAAATATCTGAAGTAGAATTTAACAACAAGAAAGTAGAACCCAGTGTAGAACCATTCACAAAAACAATTTTTGCATAATATTCTACCGTTTCTTTAGTTTCTGAATTGATCACTACAACACCTTTTGCCTTCTGCGTTTCTTTATCATATATAATGGTGTTCACCAAAGAGAAAGGACGTAGCGTTAAATTGCCTGTTGCCACAGCAGCTGGCAGGGTAGATGATTGTGTGCTGAAATAAGCACCAAATGGACAGCCGCGGCTGCAAAGGTTGCGGTACTGACATTTACCGCGACCACCATGCTCTACAGTTAAATTTGCTGTACGGCCAATGGTCATGATTCTGGATTTTTTCCACTTGTCTTCAATCCTTTTTTTAACGTCTTTTTCCACACAATTCATCTCCATGGGTGGTAAGAATTGCCCGTCTGGCAAAGCCGGCCAGTTTTCTGCCTGTCCGCTGATCCCTGCAAATTTCTCTACGTAATCGTACCATGGGGCAATGTCTTTGTAACGGATTGGCCAGTCTACACCATGTCCGTCTTTCAAATTGTCTTCAAAATTCAGATCACTGAAACGGTAGCTTTGTCTTCCCCACATCAGGGATTTACCGCCAACGTGGAAACCGCGGTACCAGTCAAAGCGTTTCACTTCAGTATACGGGCAGTCCAGATCATTTACCCAGAAACTCTCATTAAATTCTGAATACGGATAATCTCTTTTTTGAACCGGATGTGTTTCTCTTTGTGCTTCGGTAAGTTTACCACGATGTTCAAATTCCCATGGCTTTTTCATCGCCGTGGTATAGTCTTTAATGTGTTCAATGTTTCTGCCTCTTTCCAGCAATAAAACCTTTAAACCTTTTTCTGTCAGCTCTTTTGCGGCCCAGCCACCACTAATTCCAGATCCTACAACAATCGCATCATAAGTGTTTTGCGCTGTTGCCTTTGTATTTAGATTGCTCATTATTTTTAATGTTATAAGATTAAGCCCAAACTCTTTGACCAGGTTTCAAATCCACACAGCCATCGTAACGGCCAGGGATTTCCAGATATTCATAAGCCTTAGTGGCTCCAATTTCAGAAGTGAAATAACCCAATAAGGTCAGGTCACGGATGATGGCGAAGAAACGTGGTTCTGTTTTAGGCTTGTCCTTTGGCAGGATGGAAATGGTACCTGCATTTTCTGTTGGGGACTTGGCCTGTGCAGGGTTCGTTTTCTGTTTTTCTGATTCAGCCTCTTTTTGCTTGTCCAGGTTTTCTTTCTCTACCTTAATTGCGGCAACAGTCTCATCTCTGAGTTTACCCAGCAATTCCTGGCGCTGTTGCGTACTGAGCTCCAAAAATGTTTTTTTATACGTGGTATTGGCTTGTTTGTCCAGATCTTCGAGGCCTTTAGTAAAAGCTTTTTGCGCATCTTCAGGATAGCAATCTTTTAACATCATACTGATGAACGGTCCAACTCCTGCTGCTTTAGCACCAGGGCTGCTCGTTGTCGGAATAATGATGTCAGCAATTTCGGTAATCGTATCCTGTTGTGCTTTAGTAAATAATTCCCCCTTGGCATTGGTGGCGGGAGAATTACAACTGTCCAGGAATACGCCAATTGTAGTTGCGGATAGTGCTCCCCCCATTAAAAAGGCAACACTTTTCACTGCGTCTCTTCTGTTCATATTTGGTGGTTATGGTTGTATTGTGTATTTAAATGTGTTTTGTATGGTAATATTAAGCAAAAAAAATTAGTTAGTGTTATTTGTACACCGTAAAGTCAATATGTAATGTTTTTGTTACGGGGTGCCGGAGGAGGAAATTTGTCATCGGTATTGAAAAAAAATGGCGGATAAAAATGACGCTTATCTTTTGGCCGGCGTAAACAATTTTGAATAGGTTTGTCCATTTATTTACCTTTGCCCAAATCCTAATTATTCATGACTGAAAAAATAATAGTGCTAGGTTCCAATGGTCAGATCGGCACAGAACTGGTAACCGCGCTGCGAAAAACGTATGGCGAGGATAATGTGGTGGCTTGTGATATCCGCAGGCCGGATTATGACATCAAAAATTCAGGTCCTTTCGAATTTGTAAATGTTTTGGAAAAGGATACCCTGAATGCTATTTTTCAAAAGTATAAGCCCACTCAGGTCTACCTGCTGGCTGCATTGTTGTCGGCAACCGGGGAGCAAAATCCAAAACTGGCCTGGGATCTGAACATGAATGGCTTGCTGAATATTCTGGACCTCGCGATTTCCTACCAGACAGCTAAGGTTTACTGGCCAAGTTCCATCGCTGTTTTTGGACCCAATTCGCCGAAAGATCAAACACCTCAATATTGTGTAATGGATCCAAATACGGTTTATGGCGTAAGTAAACTGGCTGGCGAAAGGTGGTGTGAATATTATCATCAGAAGTTTGGCCTGGATGTCAGGAGCATCCGTTATCCGGGATTGATCAGCTGGAAAGCAGCGCCAGGCGGTGGTACAACGGATTATGCCATTCATATTTTTCATGATGCCTTGAAAAAGGGAACTTATGCTTCTTTTTTAAATGCGGCTACAGCATTGCCCATGATGTATATGGACGATGCCATTCGTGGTACCATAGAACTGATGGACGCTGAGGCGAGCAGAATTTCTATCCGTTCGAGTTATAACTTTGCCGGAGTAAGCTTTACACCGGAGGTTTTAGCGGCTGAGATCAGAAAGCATATTCCGGAATTTACCTTAACTTACACCGAAAATGATCCACGTCAGCAGATAGCGAATAGCTGGCCAAGATCTATAGATGACAGTTTTGCGGTAAATGACTGGGCCTGGAAACCAGAATTTGACCTGGCAAAACTAACCACAGATATGTTAAAGAATTTAAAGAAATAAAAAATAAATGGGAAGAGCATTTGAATTTAGAAAAGAAAGAAAATTTAAACGTTGGGCCAAAATGGCCGTTCAGTTTACCAGGATAGGTAAAGATATTGTAATGGCTGTGAAAGATGCCGGACCTCATCCGGAGACAAATTCACGCCTGCGTACGGCCATGCAGAATGCGAAAGCAGTAAACATGCCGAAAGACCGTGTTGAGGCAGCTATAAAAAGGGCTTCTGATAAAAGCATGGCCAATTATGAAGAAATTGTTTACGAAGGATATGCGCCACATGGCGTGGCTGTACTTATCGAAACAGCTACAGACAATACCAACAGAACTGTTGCCAATGTGCGCAGTTATTTCAATAAAACCAGTGGGACTTTGGGTAAAACCGGTTCGCTTGACTTTGTATTTAACAGAAAGTCGATATTTCGCTTTGTTCCTGCTGAGAACCTGGATCTGGAAGAACTGGAGTTTGAGTTGATTGATGCCGGATTAGAAGAACTTTACGTAGAGGCTGATGAAGAAGGAAATGATATTGCGGTAGCACAGGGTCCTTTTGAAAATTTTGGAACCTTGCAAAAGGCACTGGAAGAAAAAGGCATAGAATTAAAAAGTGCAAAGTTGGAGCGCATTGCTTTATCGCACCATGAAGTTACAGAAGAACAGGCTGCTGATGTCATGAAACTAATTGATAAATTAGAAGAGGACGATGACGTACAGGCTGTTTATCACAATATGGCTGAATAAATTCAGCTATTTATGATTTGAAAATAACCATGGCAATAACCTGGGCTCTGCAAAAGCAGAGTCCCAGCTGTTGTGGTTCGCATCCGGATACAAAGTCAGATTTACAGGTTTTCCCAATACCTTCAACTGATCGGCAATTGCTGTAGAAAAGTTCATGGATACCACGTCATCTTTCTCCCCATGAAAAATCCATAAGGGTACATGTTTGTATTTTTCTACATTTGCTACATTGTCCCCGCCACAAATGGCAAAGGCCGCTGCAAAAACTTTCGGCTTGCGTCTCAGTAATTCGTAAGTACCCATACCGCCCATCGATAAACCACCCAGGTATACTCTTGATTTATCGATATAAGGTTTATCCAGAAAATTCTCCAGCATACCTAATAAAGCATGCATGGCCTTGGTTGGTTTTCCCTTTTTTTGAAAAGCAAATTGCCTTTTGCCTTTGTCGTTGGTTGTAATTTCTACATTGCTCCAGTAGCTGTCTGTACTGCATTGTGGAAAGACTACAATAGCAGGGAAATTCTTTCTGTATTCCTCTTTTAGAAATAGCTTTCCGCCATGTGTCAGCTGTTTCTGGTTGTCATTTCCCTGCTCACCACGTCCATGTAAAAAAAAGACAACCGGATATTTTCGCTGTGCATTGAAATGTTCCGGGAAAAGTACCCGGTAAGCTATGGTATCTTTTTTATGAATAAAACTTCCTCTGTCGTACTGCTTGAAATCTTGGCTTCGCGCGCCAAAATTGCTAAGCAGTAAGCCTATAAGGATCGTTAATTTGAATTGGTTCATGATGCTAAAATAATGAATTTCCTATCAATTTATTTACTAAAGCTATTTTATCAGCGTAAATTTCCCGGTTGTGACATCCCTTGAATTTCCACCGACAAACACGTTGAAATCACCGGGTTCGGCTACAAATTTTAAGGCCGAATTGTAAAACTTGAGGTCATCTTCGGTAATTTTAAAACTGACGGTCTTGGCTTCACCGGGTTTAAGACTAATCTTTTGAAAGTTTTTTAATTCCTTAACTGGTCGGGTAGCACTGCCTTCCAGATCGCGGATGTACAGTTGTACTACTTCTTTGCCTGTCATCGTACCGGTATTTTTCACTTCTATGCTGATTGTAATGGTTTCACCTGGCTTAAAACTTGTTTTATCGAGTTTGAGATGACCATAGGTAAAACTGGTATAGCTCAGGCCATAGCCAAAAGGATAAAGCGGGTCGTTGCTCACGTCCAGATAATTAGAGCGGAATTTGGTAAACCATTTCCCTTCCGCTAAGGGCCGTCCGGTATTCTTGTGTGCGTAATATAAAGGTACCTGCCCTACATTTTGAGGAAAGGTTGCCGTTAATTTACCAGATGGATTTATAGCGCCAAACAATACGTCAGGAATTGCATTTGCAGTTTCGGTACCACCGAACCAAACATTCAAAATGGCAGGAACATGTTCATCTTCCCACTTCAGTGCCAGGGGTCTGCCGGTAAACAAGACCAATACAAGGGGTTTGCCGGTTTTCAGTAAAGCCTGTAACAAGCGTTTTTGAACATCCGGAATTTCCAGATCGGTACGACTGGATGCTTCACCGCTCATTTCCGAGCTCTCGCCCAGGGCAGCAATCACTACGTCAGCGGTTTTTGCCAGTGCTACGGCTTCGCCGATCACCTCAGCTTCGGGGCGGTTGTCTCTCGGGATATTACGGCCGAACATGGTGGCACGTTCCTGATAAGCTGCATCACTTATCAGATTGGCACCCAGGCTGTGCAGAATTTTGGCATCCTGGCCCACATACGCTTGCAAGCCTTCCAGTAGTGATCTGGTATTGACCAGGTCGCTGTTTACACTCCATGTTCCGGGCATATTACTACCTGTATTGGCCAGCGGACCAATTAATGCGATGGTGCCTGTCTTTTTAAGCGGTAATGTATGATTTTCATTTTTTAACAATACAAATGATTCGGCAGCTACTTCCCGGGCAAATTGCAGGTGCTCGGGTTTCAGGATCTCTGTTTTTGCCCGTTCTTCATTACAATAACGGAAAGGATCTTCAAACAGGCCAAGCTTGTATTTGGCTTCCAGTATCAATCGGCAAGCCTCGTCAATCCGCTGCTGTTTTACTTTGCCCTGTGCTACAGATTTTTTAAGGGTAGTCAAAAAACCTTCGCCCACCATATCCATATCTACACCAGCGTTTAAAGATAAAGCAGATACTTTTTGCAGATCACCTAATCCATGGTCAATAAGTTCGTTCACAGCAGTGTAATCGGTTACCACAAAACCTTTAAATCCCCATTCTTTACGCAGCAAATCCGTCATAAGCCATTTGTTCGCCGTAGCCGGGACACCATTGATGTCGTTAAAAGAAGTCATAATGCTACCTGCGCCGGCATCAAGGGCGGCTTTGTAAGGAGGTAGGTATTCGTTATACATGCGATCTAAGCTCATGTCAGTGGTATTGTAATCCCTACCGGCCTCGGCAGCACCGTAAAGTGCAAAATGCTTGACGCAAGCCATAATGGTATTGTATCTGGAGAGGTCATCTCCCTGGTAGCCCTTAACCATTGCCCTGGCAATTTGAGAGCCTAAATAAGTATCTTCTCCTGAGCCTTCAGAGATGCGGCCCCAGCGTGGGTCCCTGGAAATATCTACCATGGGTGAAAAAGTCCAGTTTAAGCCATCTGCACTTGCTTCTATGGCTGCAACTCTGGCTGTTTTCTCAATCATGGCCATATTCCAGGTAGACGATAAGGCAAGGGGAATGGGGAAAGTGGTCTTGTAACCATGAATGACATCCTGACCAAAGATGATTGGTATTTTAAGTCTGCTCTGTTTAACCGCAATTTCTTGTGCCTTACGGATTTTTTGAGGGGTGGTAAAACTGAACATGCCACCTACCTGACCGCTTTTGATCTTGCGTTCAACATCAGTACTGACTACCGATCCGGTGGTTGCTTCTCCGCCGGTGAGCAGGTTGAGCTGTCCTATCTTTTCATCCAGGGTCATTTTTGACATTAATGAAGAGATAAAAGCGTTCATTTTCTGATCAGGGCTGGAATTGGTTCTTTTTTGCTGGGCCCATACAGAACTGGCACCAAACAAGAGCGACAGTAAAAATATAGATAATGGTTTCATGATGTGTTTCATTTAAAGGGAATTGATGTGTTTTTGTTTACCTGATGCTATAATGCCGGACTGCTGAATCCTAGTGTTTTTAGCCCTTTTCTGACATCGGGGTTTTTCATGAACAGTTTCCACAATAAACCACTGCGGTAATTTTCGATCATCACAATGATCGGTCCCTGATCAATAGCCAGGTGAGCATTGGCGTACCAGTTCTTTTCTTCGCTGAAGGCATCAATGAAGCCATACTCAGACCATAATTGATCACCTTTATCAAAATAAAAATGTTTTAAGGCCTGCATGGAATATTCCGGGGTATAGGGAAAGGCTGACAATGCTGCGGTCGGTGTGATTACACCGAGATCTTCTGTCGGCGAGTGGGCTGCATAACCTCCCCAGCTGTCGCTCGCGGTTAAACCCCAGCTATCGGAACGGTAACCTTTGTATTTTTTTGGATTTTCGATACAGTACGCCCGGTTGATCAGCGTGTGGTTTTTATTTTGTTCCCAGTAATCCGCATAATTATCCCTGAGACCGCGGGGGTCCAGGCCAACAAATGAGTACTGCGAAAAGAATAAAGGTCCGCCGTAATCAGAACCCAGGGGCAGTTTAATACCGTTAAACTGAGCTCCGTTGATGAAGGTATTGCTCTTTGCCCAGCCCTCATCATATATGCGTTTATCGATCCCGTTTTTGGGAGCAGAAGCTGCCAGTACATAAGTAATGAGACATTCGTTCCAGCCTTTAATCTGGTGGTTCATGTCCCAGCCCTTATCAGGGCTCCAATGCCAGTAAAGTACATCCTGACACCGGGTAAACCAATTCCATTCTATGGCTGTCCACATGGCCGATATTTTGTTTCTGATGTCTTTTTCAACAGTATTGTTGGCTTGATAATACTGACTCGCAGTTAGAAGACCCTGGAAAAGCAGGGAGGTTTCAACAAGATCAGCACCGTTATCGTTTGTGCTAAAAGGGATCGTTTTTCCGGTCGCACCATCCAGCCAGTGTGGAAAGGCCCCATGGTAGCGATCTGCCTGATATAAAAAATCGACTATTTTTTTTGTTCTTGCTGCGGCTTGCTGACGCGTAATGAATTTGCGTTCTGAAGCTACAATAATGGCCATTATGCCAAAACCTGTGCCACCTGTGGTGACTACTTCTGGTCCGTAATTTAAGGTGGTATTGCTGCGTTCTCTGGCCATGCCGCTTACCGGGTGCCCAAAATCCCAGAAGTAGCGGAAGGTTTGTTTTTGTACAAGATCGAGCAACTGGCTGTCTGTCAGATTTTTTTGTATGGACAGCTCCGGTTTGATCAGTATTTTAGTTTTGCTGATCGGTTGTGCACAGGACTGCTGGCTAATGCTTAGCAGCAATAGGAGGGTTAAGGGTTTGAATATGGATAAATTGTACTTCATAGTTAAAGGTTAGGGCTATTAAAGCCAAGGTTTTTCATACCTATTTTTACTTCAGGGGCACTCATAAATAAATTCCACAGCATTTTTGTCCGGTAATTTTCAATCATCACAATAATGGGCCCCTGGTCAATAGCCAGGGTAGTGCTGGCAAACCAGCGCTGTTGTAAAGAAAACGCATCCACAAAGCCGTATTCTTTAAAAAGCTTGTCGCCCAGTTTGTAGTAAAAAAACTGAAGCGCCTGCATGGATTCAACAGGGCTGTACGGGAAAGAAGAAAGTGCCGCGGTGGGTGCAATCACACCTCTGTCATTTGCAGGAGAACTTGCGGTATAACCATTTGGAATATCGCTTGCCGTAAGCCCCCAGCAGTTTTCGCCATAGCCGGCATAATTTAAGGGATTTGTTTTGCAATAGTTATAGTTGATCAGTACATGCGCTTTATTCTGCGTTTCGTAGTTGGCGTAGGCGTCCGTTAATCCGAAAGGATTGATGCCCATAAAAGAGTAGTGGGCAAAAAAAAGCGGTCCGCCAATGGCGGGCCCCAGCGGAAGTTGAATCCCGTAATAACTGTTGCCGTTTTTCATGCCTCCATTTTGAGCCCAGCCCTGGTCATATATTGATTTTGGAATGGCATGTGTTGGTGAAGCTGCTGCCATAACGTAGGTGATCAACGCTTCATTCCAGCCCTTGACAGGCAGGTTCATTTCCCAGTTGTAGTTTGGACTCCAATGCCAGTATAAAACATTGCTGTTGTCTTTTCGGTACCAATCCCAGTCTACAGCATGGTAGATGCTGTTGATGTCTGTCCTTAAAGCAGATTCAGCGGCATCCGGGCCACTGAAATATTGACGTGCGGTGATTAGACCCTGCATCAGCAATGAGGTTTCTACCAGGTCTCCGCCATTGTCTTTTGCGCTAAAAGGCAGCATTGCACCGGTGTTGCCATCCAGCCAATGCGGAAAAGCGCCATGGAAGGTCTGGGCTTTGTTTTTTAAAAAACCGACAATTTTTTGCATTCTGGCGAGGCCTTCTGCCCTGGTAATAAAGTTGCGGTGTATACCTGTAACCAGGGCCATGATCCCAAAACCAGACCCTCCGGTGGTTACCGTGTTGCCCGAAGTATTTCTTTCTCTGGCCAGTCCGCTTTCCGGATGCCCAAAATCGTAAAAGTACTTGAAGGTTTGTTTTTGGACCAACGTAAGCAATTCATCGTCTGTAATACGGGGGAATTTATCTGTATTGTCCAGGCCGGTGGTAAAATTGATGGTTACGGGGTTGATCAGACGCCCGCCTTTTGCTGATTTTAGTGCATTGGTGATGGCCAGGTTATAGCTTGCAAAACCCAACAGATTGCTCTGGGGTATCAATGTTAAGATTTTATTGGCATCAGTTAAGCTTGTGCTCAACACTATATTACCACCTGATGCATCAGTTAATTTGACAGCTTCCGTACTGGTAGCAGGGTCTACAGCCTCCGTAAAGGTGAATTTTATAACCGGTTTTCCACTTACCTCATAATTTAATGTGCCATTGTATACGTCATTTACTGTAAAGGACAAAGAGGTATCGGAAGCCAAAATATCCGGTTCTTTGCTTTTTTTGCAACCGTTGTTGAATACGAATGCGGCACAGCAAAGTACATAACATGAAATTTTTTTGAAATTACGCATACAAAGGGGAAGAGATTTGAAAAGCAGGGAGATTTGGTAAATCCCCCTGCCGGTTACTTATTTTTTAGCAAGGCCTAAATTGTAAATGGCCTTGATGTGGGCATCGGTTAAAGCGATGTTCCATATTTTCAGCTCATCCATTTTGCCGGTCATGGCAGCAAAGCTGACATCGGTGTTTACCGATTTACCAGGAATTACATTGTAATTTCCACCGATGATGATCTCGCCAGGCTCATAGGATTTAAATAAATTTGTACCTACGTTCCTGCTTGGAAAGGCGCCAACTTTAACGCCATCTGCCCAGATGTGGAACATGCCTGTGGTACTTTCATAAGTAAGCAGTAAATGAGTCCATTTGCTGGCGCCTATCTTCGGTGTGAGGTAAGGAAAGTAATTCGGATCACCTGGATTATCTCTCTTTGTATTCACATTATCCTGCATGCCACCACTTATGGCCGTGAATGTTGGGTTTATTTTCAACTCATCCGTATTTGTGGCCGGAAAGCTTTGGGTATTTAAGATGAAATTAAGGCTTCCATTAAAAACCCCTGGTCTGGCCAGCTGGAACAGCATGGTTCTTTTTGAACCGTTATTCAGGATTTGTACCCAGGTGCTGACGGTGAAACTCTGGAAAACGTCGGTTTTCAGATTGGCAAGCTGTAGTGGATAGTACAGGTAACCCGCATTCAGACTTAATGCCTTTCCTTTTACACCATCCTCAACAAAGGAATTGCCGGCAACGGTTGTCGGGTTGGCCCCGCTAATCTTTTCATTGTTGGTTCCTTCAAAGTCCCAGTAAGCCACCAGGTTTGCCGAAGCGACTTCGTCAGAACTTTTATAGCCATCAATGGTTCCTGCATATTTTGCGGCATCTGCATCCGGCAGGTTATTCGGGTTGCCATCTTTTTTACAGGCTGAAAAAAGCACTGCAATCATGGTGATGCCAGGAATACAATATTTATGATATGGTTTTGAAAACTTCATGTGGGTATGTATTTAATTAATAACCGTTGTTTTGTTTCAGTACACCTTTACTGATGTCTATCTGGGTTTGCGGAATTGGCAATAATTCGTGTTTACCGGTTACGAAGCTTTTCCCGGCATTTTGCAGCACTTGTCCTGCAATGCCCCAGCGTACCAGGTCGAAGAATCGTTCATGTTCCATGGCCAGCTCAATTCTTCTTTCCTTACGAATGGCTTCACGCAGTAGATCCTGATCTGTTGTAGTTACTTTAGGGAGGATCCCGGCATTACCGGCCCTTGCCCTTAACCTGACCATTTCCAGTTTATCCAGTGCTTCGGCAGCATTCCCATTTTCGTTCGCAGCTTCTGCATACATCAGCAATACATCTGCATAACGCAGGATTCTGATGTTCATCCAGTAGCTAAAGTTATCCAGTATGGAATTCCTTACGGTTGGACTGCTGTGTATTTTGTGGTTGTACCTCGGGTTTGGCAAACCTGTTGGTACGCTTTCCCCATATATCGAAGTCCCTCCCGAATAAAGGATGGTTCTGGCTTTACGCGGATCCCCGGTTTCATATGCAGCTTCAAGCAAGGTGGAAGGGGTGTTAAAGCCCCAGCCAAGGTTCCATATTCCGGTTCCTCTTACAGCTTGTAAACTCGCAAACTGGCTGCCATAGGTTCTTTTTTCCTGGAGGGTTGCAGTTGCCTGAATTTCAAAAACCGATTCTTTGCTGTTCTCGCCGTCTTCGCCAAATATTTTATTGTATGGTGTAGACAGGTCATATTTTGCAGAATTAATTACAAGGTTGGCTGTAGTCATGGCCATTGCCCATTTTTGCTGGGTCAGGTAAACTTTTGCCAGGATACCGTTTGCAGCACCACTTGTGGCCCTGCCCGGGAATTTGCTGACGTCCCATTCGGCCGGGAGGTTCGCGCCGGCAAACTTCAGATCGGTTTCAATCAGTGCGTAAATTATAGCTGGATCACTTTGAGGAATGTTTGACTGTGCAGCTGGATCTTCATATAGTTTATCCACCAGTGGAAGACGGCCAAACAAACGAACCAGCATAAAATAAGCGTAACCACGTAAAAACCTGGCTTCGGCTTCTGCAGAAACCTTAGCCTGAGGCGGCGTTCCTGGATCTTTATCGTTCGCTACTTTATCTAAAACGATATTACTTTTTCCTATGATGTTGTAATATCCTCTCCATAAATCGTTCGCTAAAGCATTTGAAGGAATGATGCTGAAATTGTCCATCTCCAGGGAAGTAGGGCCGTCGGTTGGCGTACTGCCTTTGTCTGCATCATCGCTTCTGATGCCCGTTGCAGCCACAAAACCGCTTCCTGAGGCATCGTATGACCGGAGGATATCATATACCGCGAATATTTCCCCGTCAAAAGGTCCTGAACCTTTTGGATAAGGATAATTATCGGAAGTATAGGAACCTTGTGGATTGCGGTCGAGGAAGTTCTTTTTACAACTGGTTATGGTAGAAATTGCAGTTATACTCAACAGTATAATGCAGAATTTTTTAGGTAATGTTCTCATCTTTTAAATAGTATAAATGATTCAATTAAAAGGTTGCATTAATACCAAACGTATACACAGCCGGTATTGGATAAACACCGTTATCTGCACCTCCGCCAATGATACTGCTGATTGGAGCTTCAGGTGAATAACCTGTTGTTTTGGTCCAGGTATATAAATTCTGGCCGCTCAGGTAAAGCCGCAGACTTTTAACACCTGCTTTTACCAGCGCATTCGGTTTGAAGGTATAGCCCAGTTGCAAAGTACGCAGTCGGAAATAATCTCCCGGTTCCAGGTAATAAGAGCTAAACAGGTAATTGTTTCCTCTTGCTTTTTGCAAAATAGGTTCAACATTGCTGGTGCCAGGACCAGTCCAGGCATTTAATCTGTTGCTTTCAAAGTTGAGATCTGCAAATGCTGCGGTACGTCTTTGTGCATATACATAATTTCCTGCAACGCCTTGTCCCTGCAACAACAGGTCAAATCCCTTGTAACCGAAGTTTACATTTAATCCATAACTCCAGGCAGGGAATGGAGAGCCCAGGTTTTCCCGGTCTTCCGGAGTAATTTTACCATCCCCGTTCAGGTCGGCATAAGCAATATCTCCAGGTAAGGAGTTGGGCATTCTTGGCATTTTATCCAGATCGGCGGTCGACTGATAGATCCCAATCTGTCTGTAACCGTAAAAATGTCCGATTGATTCACCGGTAATTGTTCTGTTGGCACCTCCGTTACCGATCAATAGGTAATTGGTGGTATTGCCAATGGAGACTACTTTATTGGTGTTGTAACTTACGTTAGGCGTAACGTTGTATGTGAAAGAATCTCCTATTTTATCGTTCCAGCCAAGACTGAGTTCGACACCTTTATTTGATATTGAACCCAGGTTGGTGCGGTAGTTTAGGTTGGTACCGGAGCTGAGCAACTGTATTTGAGTGATGATGTCTTTCGTTGTCCTGTCGTAAACGTTAAACTCGGCAGTTAAGCGGTTGTTTAGTGCTTTCAGGTCCAGGCCAAGATCAACTCCACGTACAACTTCCCACCTTAATGCAGGGTCAGCAATATAGGCTGGTGCTACCCCGGGATAAATGAAATCTCCGAATACCCCAGAGCCGGAGGTGGTTAATCCTGGTCTGAAAATATTATCGTCGATACCTTTCCCATTACCAGTGGTTCCCCATGAGCCACGCAGTTTAAGGAAATTGATCCCTTTGATGTTTTTAAAGAAATTTTCTTCAGAGAGTACCCAGCCTAAACCGAAGCCCCCGAAATTACCCCAGCGATTTTGAGGTGCTAATTTTGAAATTCCGTCTCTTCTGTAAGTTGCATTTAAGAGGTACTTGTCTTTATAAGCATAGTTAACCCGGGCAAAATAACCCATTGAAGACCTTTCTGCACCACCACCGTTCACATTACTTGGGTTGTTTTTTTCCGCGATACCGATGTACCAGAAAGAAGGGTCGTTGGGAATGTTCAGCCCAATATCGGTCCGGTCTCCGGAAAGATTTGTGCTGCTTTCAAAGATCGTTGTAAAACCTGCAACGGCAGTGATCTTGTGGGTATTGTTAAAAGTCGTGTCGTAGGTAATGGTATGGTCCTGCTGAAATTTCCGGAACTCATCGGTGTTTTGCCTTACTGAAGTTCTTGCATTTGGATTGTTGAACCGGTCTGTAGGTGTAGTCCCTTCACCTAAATTAACTACCGTGAATGGGAGTGCGGTATAACCGCGGCTGTTGTTAAAACCAAGGTCGGTATAAAACTGTGACCGCCATTTGAACTGTTTCAGGAATTTAATTTCGGCAAAAAGACTTCCCACAGCGCGGTATCCTTTATTGATGTTGTTCCCATTGTTCTGATAAATTCTGGCCATCGGATTTCCGACTTGTGTTCTTTGAAAAGAAGGCATCGAATAATAGGCTGTTTCACTTTCCCTAACGCCAACTATCGGCGCTGCCCATAAGGCACTGTTTAAATCTGCATTTGATGAATTGAGTATCCAGTGTGTACCTGTCAGATCGGCTCCGACTTTAATGTTGCTGTTGATCCTGATTTCTTCATTTAACCTGGCTACATAGCGCTGGTATTTACCAAACTTAACTACGCCTTCCTGTGTATTGTAGCCCAGGTTAATGAGGGTGGTGGATTTTTCCCCACTGTTTGAGATACTCAGACTGTTGTTGCTTTGAAATGCAGATTGCAGGATTTCTTTTTGCCAGTCGGTATTGGCGGTATAATTGGTATAATCAAAAGGTGCCGCACCAGAGTTGGCCAGCAGGTTATCATATAATTTTCTAAACTGGGCAGCATCGGTTACTGCGATTTTATTGATCACCTTTTGCACTCCGGCCGAACTTTGGAGCGCTATCCTGGTTTCGCCCTTAGCTGCTCTTTTTGTGGTCACGACAATGACCCCGTTACCTGCCTGCAGACCAAAAATTGCAATTGATGAGGGGTCTTTGAGTACCTCAATGCTTTCGATATCGCCAGGGTTAAGGTAATCTATATTGCTTTGATGTACCCCGTCTACAACGTATAGCGGATCTGAACCACTTGTTGTGGTACTGTTTATCCCCCTGATCCGTACGGTTGGTGCGGCACCCGGTGTACCACTGTTCACTACAGTTAAACCAGGTACTTTACCCTGTAAAGATGATACCGGATTGGTATTCGGCATTTTGGCGATCTCATCTCCTTTAATCTGTGTAATAGAGCCAGTTAAATCACGCTTTCTCTGCGTACCGTAACCAACTACAACTACGCCTTCCAGTTCTTGTGAAGCTGAGGATAAGGTGACATTGATGGTCACCTGATTGTTGATCAGCACTTCTTTACTGGTATAGCCTATATAGGTAAATACCAGCGTGGCGTCTGATGGTGCAGCGATTGCATAATTTCCTGAAGCGTCTGTCTGGACGGCAGCAGTGCTTCCTTTTACCTGTATGCTTACACCAGGTAGGGTAGTTTGATCTGCCCCATCTTTTACTGTACCCTTTACAGTAATGTTTTGTGCCTGTGCAACACTCGTAAAAAGAAAACAGAGAAATGTTAAAACAGAAAGTTTTGTAAAGACTCTTTTCATACTATTTGGTTATTTATTTGTCAGATAAATCTCTGGTACTATTGTGGAGAATACAAAAAAAACACCTCTACATTAATACATCACGAGCCGCTTGTGTAGTATCTCAAGTAGGGATTCTGAATCTGTATATGGTCTAAAAACGGCCTTTTTAGGGCATGGATATCAGAGAAACCGACTACAGCAAGGCTTGATTTAATGCTCAAAATAACTGCCTTAAAAAAATGGCTGTGAGAGGTAATGATGTAGTGCTAAAGCTCCATGAGAAACTCGACCAGGTTCTTATCGTGAGGTACATTCAGCTTTTTTCTCAACCTGTAACGTCGTATTTCTACTCCTCTCAAAGAAATGTTTAACAGTGAAGCCATTTCTTTACTACTCATATTCATCCTTAAGTAGGCGCAAAGCTTGAGGTCATTAGGTACCAGATCGGGATGGTTTGCTTTTAATTTTTTAAAGAAACTTTCATGCGCCTCATTAAAGCTGCTTTCAAACAGGTTCCAGTCGCGCACGTCGTTCATGCCATCATCAATGACTTTCTGGATTTTCCTAAGCTGATCTTCGGTCAGCGGTTTGCCATGGCTGTCTTTCAGCTTGAGCATTTCCTGACTTAATTTTTGCAGGAGCTCGTTTTTATAGACGAGGCTCATTGCAGAATTGGCCAGCTCCCTGTTTTTTCCTGCGAGTTCGGCCTGGAGTTTTTCTGTTTGTAATTTGATGATCTGTTTTTCTGTAGCTTCGGCCTCTTTTTTCAGGAACTCGTCCTTTTCTGCCTGAAGATGCCTGGTGATGGCCTGCTGATCTTTCTTCAACTTTAGTTGATAAAGCCGCTTGAAAGCAATAAGCAATAAAACCAATAAGATAAAGTACAATGCGAAGGCCCAGTTGCTGGCATAAAAAGGGGGTAGGATGGTAAACTCAAATGCTGTAATTCCGCTAACGGCATTTTCACTGACCCTGGCCCTTACCTTAAAAACGTAACTTCCCCGGGAGAGGTTGGTGAAATCTTTCTGGGATGCCGAACTCCAGTCTGACCATTGTTTAGAATAGCCCTCCAGATAATACTGAAATTTAATTTTTGCCTGCCGGTAATAAGGCATAGCAAAGGAAATCCTGATGTTATTGCGGCTAAACGGAATTTCTACGACAGTACCTGCATCACCCGCATCACTGATGGTATGGTAAGTATCGGTAATGTCTTCAATTTTCCGAATGAGTACCGCAGGCAGTTTTGGGTGTTTTTTTGTGGTTTGGATATCCGTGGCATTGTAAATGACAAAACCATCGTCTACGCTGATCAGGTAAATGTTGTCGTTTATCTTACTGATGTTCTCATAGTATTGTACCATCCTTCCGTCCAGGATACTAAAGGTATTTGAATCCACCTCCAGCTTACCGGGCTCCAACAGGTGTACCAGGCTCATTTTCCCATGGTTGATGAACCAATATTTTTTTGAACCTGCACTGATGATTTTATTTGAACCCGAAAAGCTGCCAAGTTCTTTATTTAAGGTTGCATATTTACTGAAGCGGTTGCTGATCTCATCGTAAACCAGGAATCCTGCATCGGACGAGAAAACCGGCCTGTTTTCCAGACTGAAGATGTTGATATTGTAATCGCCTGGCAGACCATTTTTTTCATCATAATTTTTAATGGAAGTCACCTTTTTAAGATCTGCACTCAAACTCAGTTTATAAAGGCCCTTATAGGCATGACTTACCCATATATCGCCTTTGGCATCCTGTTCTACATACCTGGAAGGTTCTCCAAAATTTTCAATTTTATGGTAAAACTTCCATTGTCCGTAGGGATCTTTTTTAAAGAGGACCAAGCCATTATAGGTGCCCTGGATCAGATAATCAGGATTGGTTGCTAATTTTTTAATTGTCCAGCCACCTTTGACTGTAGAAATACGCTCCAGCTGGTTGCCCGTTACTTTAAAAGTACCATCGTTATGTCCGCAAAACAACTGATCGTCGATTAGCGTGAGGTCCCAGACCTGGCCCTGCGAATTGGGGATGAGCTTAAAATCTAAAGCATTGAACAGGTTTCCGGTACCGGAAGCCCAGGGACTATAAAATAAGCCTTGATTGGTACCCAGGTAAATATTGTTTTTATAGATCAGGCTGGAGTATACTGTCCCAAACTGTCCGGTTTTGTCAAAATAAAAGTAAAGGGGCGAGTTAAGTTCGATCCGGTCGATGCCATTATCCAGTCCCGCCCATAAATTCTGATCCTGATCTGCATACAGGCTCAGTACCGTATTGTTTTGCAGTCCGCTTGATTTATTAATCCGCTGTACGATATTGCCCGCTTCATCTATGATGATCAGGCCGTTTAGAATCGTTCCATAGGCATAATATCTGCCCTGAATGCGTGCGCCATTGTTTAATTGAAAGGTTTTTAAAAAGTCATTGGCTGGGGTATTTAATGCAGTATAGCCCTCGCCGTCATATACAAACAGGCCATTTTTACTGGTACCGATCAGCAGGCTCCCATTTTTGTAGGGTAGGATAGACAAGATCCCTTTTGGAACTTCGGAGCCATTGTTTTTTAAGGGGGAGAGTTTGGTGCCATTTAGCTCAAAAAGTCCTGCACCTATAACTTCCACATAAAAATGCTGATCTACCTGATGTAGAAATAATAGGGACTGCGCTGCGGTAACGATATTTATTTTTTGGTGCTCATAAATATATATTGCAGAGAAGGATTGAAATATGACCTTTTTACCCGCTACATATATTTTCCAGATTTCATCTTTGATCTGTTTCGACTTAGGGAGGAGGCTGGTTAATGAGGTATAGGTCAGTTTTTTATTTTTGTTTGACCAATAACCCAGTTCACCAAAGCCCCCGGTATAAATAATGCCGTCAGCACCGGCGGCAACGGCACGTACAATTTGGCGGTTGGGCATTTTGTATTGCTGCCAGTATTTGCCATCGTAGCTGAGCAGGCCTTGTGCATTGCCAAAATACATGATGCCTTGTTTATCTTTTACGATGGACCAGTTTTGGTTTCCGGATAGATAAACGGATTTCGGATAATTTTGAACATACGGAACCCCTATACTTTTGATGCGATCTGCAGTGGCAAAAAAAGGCAACAGAAATGCCAGGCAGTACAGGTAGTATTTGAAGTATATTGGTTTCATAAATAGCTAATATAGCTATTTGGTGCTTACATTCACTGGCTGCGGTACTTTTACATAATACCCGGTTCCGTCGTATTTTCGCTTGCGTGGATTGGTGGTACAAGCAACTGAACAACAGCCTTGTAATTCCTCACCACAGTCATCACATTGCGTAACGTGCTCGTTGCATTCCGGGTTGGCGCAATTGATCATTTTAGGCGTGATCTTTCCACAGTTGAAACAAGTTGAAACGACGCTTGGATTAACTGTATTTACGTCAACCGCAATGCGGTTGTCGAATACATAGCACTTTCCTTCAAAATCTTTACCTCCAGCTTCTTTACCATATTTGATAATTCCGCCATGTAACTGGTAAACGTCGTTAAATCCGTGATGCAGCAATAAGGCTGACGCTTTTTCACATTTGATGCCACCGGTGCAATAGGTCAGCACTTTTTTGTCTTTGTATTGCGCCAGTTCATTGATCTTCTCCGGGAAATCCCTGAAGTTTTCAATGTCCAGTGTAATGGCATTTTTGAAGCGGCCCAGGTTATGTTCATAATTGGAACGTACATCTAAGATGATTACATCTTCCTGTCCAATCATTTGCTCAAACTCTTTTGGCTCAAGGTGTTTTCCAGTTTGTTTATTTGGGTCAATGATATTTGGATCTCTTAAACCTGAATGCACAATTTCCGATTTATAACGGCAGTGCATTTTGATGAATGAAGGTTCGTCAACCTCGTCGACTTTAAATTCTGTTTTTGAAAAACGTCCATCAGCGTGAATGGCAGCCATATAAGCTGTACAAGCTTCTGGTGTACCGGAAACGGTACCGTTTAATCCTTCTTCGGCTACAATGATCCGTCCCGTAAGGTTTAAAGATTTACAAAATTTAAGATGGTCATCGGCGAATTGCTCCGCCTCAGTTATGGGACTATAGCAATAATAAAGTAATGTCTGGAATTTTTTCATATTCATTGATACCGGTGCAAATGGCGTTTAATGCGCTGCAAAAGTATGAAAATAACCGTTGTATAACAATAGAGGTGTACAAATTGGTATATTCGTATGTTAAATAGATTTGTTATGAAAAGAATGGCTTTGTGTCTGTTTTTTCTGGTTTTCGGACTGACGGTAGTGCAGGCGCAGTCTACCTTTGTGCGCTTGCTTACCAGTAAAGGAGAGATTGTACTACAACTATATGACGCTACACCGAAGCATCGGGATATGTTTGTGCGGATGATTAAAGAAGGTTTATACAGGGATGCGCAGTTTAACCGGGTCATTAAAGGCTTTGTGAGTCAGGCTGGGGAACTGGATGAAACCATCCTGGACCGGGAAGCCTTGCACCCCGAGCAGCCTTTGAAACGCATTGATGCGGAGATTAAGGCAGATATTTTTCATAAAAAAGGTGCATTAGGTGCTGGCCGGAATGACAATCCGGAAATGCGCTCTTATTTAACGCAGATTTATCTGGTGCAGGGCAAGATTCAAACTGATGTGCAATTGGATGCCCTGGAACAGAAAAAGGGCATGAAATTTAGTGCTGAACAACGAAAAGCCTATAAAACGATAGGCGGCTGTCCGAACCTGGATGGTGACTATACGATCTTTGGCGAAATTGTTGCTGGATTGGATGTGGCGGAGGCGATTAACTCGGTGGCGACCAGCAAGCAGGACCTGCCCTTAATACCTGTTGTGTTTAAAGCAGAGGTCCTGAAAATGAAAGCAGCAAAACAATACATCAGGTAAGGACCATTACTGACCTGGTTTGCGCAATATATTTAATGGATAACACTCATTTGTAACAAAATTAGTGGACATCACTTCGTGGATCGCTAATTTTACATAGTTTTGTAAGAGATAGCGCCTGAAACAACATATACTAACTAACTTTTAAACATAAAAATGACTAAAATCTCAATGAAACCAGTGTGGATGGCCGTTGGCCTTCTGTTCGGATCTACCGTTGGTTTTGCACAAGACAATCTTGTAAACTCACTTAAAAATAACCAAAGTGCCAACAGTACAGGTAGTTTTACTTTTACTCCGGTAATTAATGCAGAAGCTACTTCTGTGAAAAATCAAAAATCATCAGGTACCTGCTGGAGCTATAGCACCAACTCTTTCCTGGAATCAGAAATGATCCGCAGTGGTAAAAAACCAGTAGATCTGGCCGATTTGTTTACTGCCCGCAACGCTTATATTGAAAAAGGAATCAATTATGTACGTATGCACGGCGCGCTGACTTTAGGTGATGGTGGTGCCTGTCACGATGTAACCAACATGCTGGCTAAATATGGTGCACTACCTCAGGAAGCTTATAGCGGAAATGATTACGGATCTCCAGGTTCTTCTGATCGTATGAATAAATTGACGGAAGCCATTTTGAAAAAAGCTGTTGAAGGTAAATTTGATCCGACCTGGAAAGCCAGATATATCGCAACGATTGATTCCTGCATGGGCGCCGTTCCTGAGAAATTCACATACGAAGGAAAAGAATACACGCCTAAAACTTTTGCAAAAGAAGTGGTAGGCTTAAATCCTGAGGACTATGTAGAGCTGTCTTCTTTTACTACAGCACCATATTATCAAAAAACGGTATTGATGGTACCAGACAACTGGTCGTTTGATCAGGTGTACAATGTTCAGATGAATGACATCACCGATATCATAGATAATGCATTGAAAAAAGGATTTACTGTGGCCTGGGCTACTGATGTGAGCGAAAAAGGTTTCAGCTGGAAAAATGGTGTAGCTTATGTTCCTGCTAAAGACTTTGAAAGCATGAGCGGTGATGAGAAAAAAGCAATGTTCAATGGCCCTAAACCAGAGAAAGAAATTACTGTAGAAATGCGTCAGGCTGCTTTTGATAATTATGAAACTACTGATGATCATGGTATGCAGATTACTGGTATTGCTAAAGATCAGAATGGTAAAGAATATTATATTGTTAAAAACTCCTGGGGTGCAACAAATGATTACAAAGGATATTTATATGTATCAAAAAACTTTGTGAAATACAAAACCACTGCATTCTTATTGAATAAAAAAGGTATTCCAAGTGATATCCGTAAAAAACTAAGCATTTAATTTCAATTGCTGCTAAGAAAGAAAGGCGGTTCCAGATCCTGGAGCCGCCTTTCTTTTTTTTAATGAACTTTTCAGCGCAGTCAATTGTTGGATTGATATAAATAAGACACATGAAAGTATTTATTACCCGGGTAATTTCAGAAGCCGGATTGAAGTTGTTAAGAGATGCAGGAATTGACATCGTAGAATGGAAAGAGAAACGTCAGTTGAGTAAGGAAGAACTGATCGCGGCTTGTCAGGATGCAGATGCACTGCTGAGTGTTGGCAGTAAAGTAGACCGGGAGTTTTTAGCGGCCTGCAAACACCTAAAGGTGATTGCGCTGCATTCTGTAGGCTATGATCATGTTGATATACCGGCGGCTACTGAATTGGGGATTCCTATAGGGAATACACCTGGTGTTTTAAGTGCAGCTACTGCCGATACTGCCTTTCTACTGATGCTCGCTACTTCTCGCAAAGCCTTTTATTTACATAAAAGCATTGCAAAAGGTAACTGGGGATTTTTTGAACCGACAGCTAACCTGGGAATTGAACTTCGTGGTAAAACCCTGGGTGTATTCGGTCTGGGTAAAATCGGACTGGAAATGGCCAGATGTTGTAAACATGCTTATGGCATGAAGATTTTGTACCACAACAGATCGACTAATCCGGATGCTGAGGCTGAACTGGGTGCAACATGGGTGAGTTTTGACGAACTATTGGCCCAAAGTGACGTGCTTACTGTACACACTGCATTGACGCCGGAAACGGAAGGTGTTTTCAATGCTGCAGCTTTTGCAAAAATGAAGCAAACAGCAATTTTTATCAATACGGCAAGAGGCGGGATTCATGATGAAGCCGATCTGACCAATGCGCTGGAAGCCGGTATAATTTGGGGCGCAGGCTTAGATGTGACCAATCCGGAACCCATGAAGGCTGATAATCCTTTATTGAATATGCCAAATGTATCTGTATTGCCGCACATCGGCTCTGCAACCGTGGAAACGCGTAATGCCATGTCCGTACTGGCGGCTGAAAATATCATCGCAGGATTAAAAGGTGAGCAATTACCACATCCGGTTAATCCTGAAGTTTATGATTAAGCTTCAGGAGCAAGGCCAGATTAGAATCCGTAAGATAAACGAAAGCCCTGCTGAACACATTTATTGCCATCATAGGCAAATCCATAAGCAGCTCTGAATATCAGGCGCTGGAAGCCAAAATAAACTTCGGTATAGTTTCTTTTAATGGGCTGGCTCAGGTAGCTTACACCCAACACCTCTTCCAGTTTGAGTTTGCGGAGAAAAGGTACTTTGTTGGTCAGGAAGCCGGAGAAATTATGCTCAACGTGTGCTTCTGCATATTGTGCATTTGTACTGTACTGGTAAAAATCAAGGAACAGGAACTTTTTCAGACTGGGTAAGCTAAACAAGGAGTTGTTCCCCATAAAATGTCTGTATTCCGGGTAAAAAATAGCATGCGCATTTAAAAACTTACCCGCGCCAACAGAGAAAGAAAACTTACCCCATAAGCCTGCACTGATTTCATCCTGGTGCAACTCCATAGATACGAAATCGTAGTTGACATCGCTACCAAAAGCGCCCCGGATGCCTTTTTTATAAGTGAAATCAAGCGTTGGGTAGGCGGCAGGTTCGTAGATTTTGCGATCAGGACGGGTTACATAGCGCTGGCCAAAAGTGTAATTGAGGTTGGCTGTTACAATTAAGGCTTTATAGGTTGGAAATTGCGGGCTGTCATCTTCAGGGCTAAAAGGATTATTGGACGTAAATACCTCACCTTTGATATCCCTGATGGTGTATAGCGTGGTATTTACCAGGGCTTTATTTCGGGAGTAATCTACTGAGAGGCTGCCATATAACCCCGTGAGCAGTTCCCTTTGCGTAGATACATTCATGAATTCTTTTTGGTAGAATTTAGAATAATTGGTTTTGAAAAACAGCGTGTTCATGGAGTTTCCCAATAAGCTCATTGAACCAAGATCGTTCAGATCGTAAATTCCAGAGCCAAACCGGACGCCTACATTTGCACGTTTAACGGCATTGTAATAGTAATTTGCCGTTAAGGTTCCGGTAAGCACCTTGTTGGATAAGCCATAGCGCAGTTCCGGTCTGATGTTGTAATACCGGCGGTCTTTAAGTCCTTTGGTATAGGTTACACCGTAGATATAACCCAGTCCCTCGACTGTATTATAAAAGATAGCAGGTAAAATGGGATCGAAGGATAAGCGCCTGGCGTAAAAACGATCGTTTAAGGTGTATTTGGTGACCAGGATTTTACTGATGCTGAATTTATTGTTCACCCTTTCCAATGAATCCAGGTAATGCTTAGACGTTTTACGTGCTTCGATGCTATCTTTTCTAATGTAGTCTGCACTTTCTTCGGCTGTTAACGGAATGGGCCGATTGTTTAACCAGAACAACGAATCTTTCTTATTGACAGATCTGGTGATTTTCAGAATTTCTCCGTTAAAATAACCCTTCGGGAAATTGGGCTGCATGTTGTAATTGCTGTAAACGCCAACATAATAACCTTCAAATTTAAAACCTAAGACCTGTCCGTTGAACTGGAAATTGATATTGGAGGGCATATAGTTCTTTTCGGTTTTTAAAAACTGCTGCGAAATTTTTAAGGTGTCGATGAGGTTAATGCCACTATTTGCGGTCAGATATACCTCTGCATTGACCAGGTGCCAGGTATCTTCTTTGATGTAAATGATTCCTCTGAAGACCGGATCATTTTCCCGCCGGGGAATCACCTGGATCTTATTGATGGTCGTGCCATTTTCGGTCGTACTTCCAAGTAATTTGTAACGGTAATAAAATAAGGCATTATCGGCAATCGGAGATACGAAAGCCCTGGAACTCAATTTGCCTTCCAGTAACAGGTTCTGATAGAAATTCACCATCAGGTCCGACGCTTTATTGAAGCTAAAGGCATTGTTCCTGCCTGCCGTTTTAGACGAGAGCATTTCTTCGTGAATGAGATTGGGACGGTGATAGGCAAATGTGGAAGTCGACTCAGATAAATATAGAATGCCACGTCTGTTGGTATCCAAATCCAATAATTTCTGTATATCCCTTCCAAAGATTTTTTTAGGTGCCCCCACAATCTTCTGTACACCTTTAATGTAAACATTACTGGTATAGGCTTTAATTTCCAGTAAATGTTTCCTCCGGTTCCTGATGGCTTGCCGGATGATCTCATAAGCCGGGTCTTCTCCGCTATTGGTAATGGTCACACCCGATAGGGTATAGGCCTCCTCTTTAATGACCGTATTTTCAATGGCATCCCCGCTAATGGTGATCTTTTTTTCAACGGCCTGATATCCGATGGCTTTGTATACCATGGTAAATGTACCAGCATCTATGGCGAAAGCATAATTGCCGTCAATATTGGCTGAAGTCCCTTTAGTCGTACCTTTAATGTATACAGAAGCAAAGGGTACGGCTTGTCCGCTTGCGTCTGTTACTGTTCCACTGATTTTATATTGTTGTGAAAATGCATAAGAAAGTCCGGTAAATAGCAATAAAATTGTTAAATAAGTGTTCTTCATACCTGGTATTGATCCCTAAATATCGGGTAAGTTACGGGAGTAAACATAATTTTTACATTAAAGTTTTTGTGAGACCTGTTTTGCTTACCACCCGAAGATAGGAATTGTATAACTTTGTCACCATTAATAATAGGATAACTATGTATAAAACATTACAACCTGTTCTTCAGCAAGAACTCGAACAAATTGAAAAAGATGGTCTATTTAAACGTGAACGTATCATTGTAACGCCACAAGGCGCAGACATTAAAGTGAGCACGGGACAGGAAGTGATCAATTTTTGTGCAAATAATTACCTTGGCCTGTCTGCTGATCCGCGGGTTACCGAGGCCGCTAAAAAGGCCATAGATAAATATGGTTATGGTATGTCGTCCGTGCGTTTTATTTGTGGTACTCAAGATGTACACAAAGAACTCGAAGCCAAAATATCCGAATTTTTAGGTACCGAAGATACCATTTTATATGCTGCAGCCTTTGATGCCAATGGTGGTGTTTTTGAGCCCCTATTTAATGATCAGGATGCCATTATTTCTGATGAACTAAACCACGCCTCGATTATCGATGGTGTGCGTTTGTGTAAAGCCAAACGTTTCCGGTATAAAAACGCAGATATGGAGGACCTGGAGCAGCAATTGATCGCAGCAAAGGATGCCAGACATCGCATTATAGTGACGGATGGTGCTTTTTCTATGGACGGTGTAGTTGCTCCTTTAGATAAAATTTGTGATCTGGCTGATCAATATGAAGCACTGGTGATGATCGATGAATCGCATTGTACTGGTTTCATCGGTAAGACCGGTCGCGGTACACATGAACATTTCAATGTAATGGGGCGTATTGACATCATTACCGGTACCTTAGGTAAGGCATTGGGCGGCGCTTCCGGCGGATTTACTTCCGGTAGGAAAGAAATTATCGACATGCTGCGTCAAAGATCGCGGCCATATTTGTTTTCCAATACATTGGCCCCGGCCATTGCAGGCGCTTCTGTTGCGGTATTGGATCTGTTGAGCGAAACCACCGATTTGAGGGATAAGCTGGAAAGCAATACCCGTTATTTCCGTGAAAAAATGACTGAAGCTGGTTTTGATATTAAGCCGGGTGTACATCCCATTGTTCCGGTGATGTTATACGATGCTAAATTAGCCCAGGAATTTGCAGCGAAAATGCTGGAGGAAGGCATTTATGTGATCGGATTTTATTATCCGGTAGTGGGTCAGGGTAAAGCCCGTATCCGTGTGCAGTTATCTGCAGCGCATGAGCAGCATCATTTGGATAAAGCCATTGCGGCATTTACTAAAGTTGGTAAATCACTGGGTGTAATCTAGAAAAATAACCTGCTGAGTTCATTTTCTTGCTTGTAATAGCCTTCAAGTAGATTTTGAACTCAGGCAGTATAAAAATATAAACTAAATAGCTGTATATTTGACCCCATGTTACAAGAGAAGATAACACAATATACTGAAGAGATCAATGCATTTTCTACCGTCATCGTTGATGAACTGGAACAATTTCGTATCAAATTTTTAGGTACCAAAGGAATCATCAAGGATATTTTTGATGAATTTAAATCGGTATCACCAGAAGAAAAACGAACACTAGGCAAGGTTTTAAATGAGTTTAAGCAACTTGCTGAAGCAAAATACCAGAGCCTGAAAGAAGGCACTGAGGTTGCTGAAACTTCAAAAGACAGTGGTTTAGATATGACCTTGCCAGGCGAGGGTTTTGAAATCGGATCCCGTCATCCATTGGCACTGGTGCGCAGGGAAATTGTAGAAATTTTCAATAAACTAGGTTTTGTGGTTGCAGAAGGCCCGGAGATTGAAGATGACTGGCATAACTTTTCGGCTTTGAACTTCCCTGAAGAACACCCGGCGCGTGATATGCAGGATACTTTCTTCATTAGAAAAGGTGGCGAACATGGCGATATCGCTTTGCGTACCCATACTTCTTCTGTACAGGTGCGCATGATGGAAGCCGGGAAACCACCATTTCGTGCGATTATGCCTGGACGCGTTTATCGTAATGAGGCCATTTCTGCCAGGGCACATTGCTTTTTCCACCAGGTGGAAGGTTTATATGTAGATGAATCGGTTTCTTTTGCTGATTTGAAACAAACCTTATTCTATTTTGTACAGGAATTGTACGGTGAGGGAACAAAGGTGCGTTTCCGCCCTTCTTATTTCCCATTTACAGAGCCTTCAGCTGAAATGGACATCTCTTGTACGATCTGTAAAGGCGCGGGCTGCCAGTTGTGTAAATACAGTGGTTGGGTAGAAATACTAGGCTGCGGTATGGTTGATCCTAATGTTTTGGAAAACTGTGGCATTGACAGTAAAAAATACAGTGGTTTTGCTTTCGGAATGGGTATAGAACGTATTGCCAATCTGAAATTTGAAATTAAAGATCTTCGTTTGTTCTCTGAAAATGATGCGAGGTTCTTAAAACAATATAAATCCGCATTGATATAATGATCAGGAAAGTAGCAGGGGTGTTTTTGTTGATGTTGGCATTGGCGGGCTGTGGGAAAGAGCGGATGGTGATTCCCAATGTTCCAGTTAACTTTAGTGCCCTGCTGACTGACCCTCGTTTGCTCAAGTTAAGTAGTCCGGGAGGTGGTGTGGTGCTGACTGGCTATGGAGTAGCCGGATTGGTTATTTACCGTACAACCAATGGCAATTACGTAGCATACGACCGCTGTAGCACAGTTAATCCAGAAAAACAGTGTGCTGTGGTACTGGACGATCCTACTTTTACGGTTACAGATCCCTGCTCGGGAGCTAAATTCCTGTTGGAAGATGGCACTCCGGTTAAGGCACCTGCAGAATTATCGCTCAAAAAATATGACGTTTTCATTTCAGGAAACACATTACAGGTTAGAAACTAATGGAACCAGAGAAAATAAAAGAGAGTATAATCAGGGCTGCTAAGGAGTTGTTCAGGAAATACGGTTACCATAAAACCAGTGTGAATGAGATTGCAAAAAAGGCACGTATCGCCAAAGCAACCATTTATAAATACTTTGAGAGTAAAGAACAGATTCTGGATGCCATTTTGATGAATTATCTGGATCTTAATTTGCACGAAATTATTCAGAATAAAGCTCAGTTCGTAAATGAGGAAGAGCATTTGAAAGCTTTGGTGATGAAGACCTGCCGGCTTTCTTATACCGTTTGCAACGAATTTATCGGTTGGGATTTTGTACGTGAAAATGCAAACTCCCAGGAGTTTTTGAAGCACCTTTCTGATCAATTGGAGTCATTACTTTTATCTGCTTATCTGCAACTGGATCATTTTAAAAACAATCCTTCCCGAAAAGAAGGTCTGGCCTTTTTGTTAAAGGCAAGTAAAAACATAGTGTTTTCTTTTGCCTTTACATCGGTGAGTGATTCTGATGTACGCAAAAATTTTGTAAGCTTTCAAAAAGAACTATTACCCTTTCTGGTTAAAGCAGCTTTGTAAATAGTTTCAGGACAACCTTTTCTTTTATCTGTCTATTTCTTTACAATTTGTTAATGTATACCGTTTTGGTTTTTGGTATATAAATATGTATATTGGCGTTGTAGTCAATATTTTAGCAATGAGTAACGAGATTTTAGAAATTTCTGTATTGGTTGATGAGAAGTTCGACATGAGCTTTAATCTGGCTGGAGGTGTATTGGGATTGATCTTACGCATCTTTGGAAATTAGGCATTAGTTGAGGTATCTCTCATCGCTCAGACAAGTCAAAATGTCTGTGGTAAATCTTTATGTCTTAAAAAAAACTTAAATTCGCGGCATAATGAGTAGAAATAGAAAAGCCGGAACGGTAACCATCATTCCTAATTTAAGTATTATTGATATTGCCGAAGAAGGCAAAGGTGTGGGAAAAGCAGATGAACTGGTGGTGTTCGTCGAAAAGGCGGTCCCGGGCGATGTGGTGGATGTACGTATCGTAAAGAAGAAGAAAAACTTTGCTGAGGCGGTAATAGAACAATTGCATAAACCTTCCGAATTAAGGACTGATCCGTTTTGTCAGCATTTTGGAACCTGTGGTGGCTGTAAATGGCAACACATGGGCTATGAATCTCAATTAAAATTTAAGTATAACAACGTTGAAGCTGCACTGCAGCGCCTCGCCAAAATTGATACGTCTTCCATGGAGCCTATTTTGGGTTCTGCTGAAAATAAATATTATAGAAACAAGCTGGAATATACTTTTTCCAATAAGCGCTGGCTGAACAAGGAAGATATGGCCGCACTTGATGCTGCTGATGAACTGGAAATGAATGCACTGGGTTTTCATGTACCTTTGCGTTTTGATAAAATTCTGGATATTCAGCATTGTTATCTGCAGGCGGAGCCTTCCAATTCGATCCGGAATGAAGTGCGGGACTACGCATTGAAAAATAACCTGAGCTTTTACGATCTCCGCAATCATGAAGGAAACCTGCGCAATCTGATCATCCGTACCTCCTCGACTGGCGAGGTGATGGTTGTCTTGGTTTTTGCTTATGCAGCGCCAGAAGAAGTAAATGGGTTGATGGAACATCTGAAGGCTACGTTTCCAGAAATCACATCTTTGCTATACATCCTCAATCAGAAAAAGAACGATACGATTTTTGATCAGGAAGTGATCACGTATGCAGGCAGGGACCATATTTTTGAAGATATGAATGGGCTGAAGTTTAAGATTGGCGCTAAGTCATTTTACCAGACAAATTCTGAGCAGGCTCATGAGTTGTATAAAATAACCAAGGAATTTGCCGGTTTTAAAGGTGATGAACTGGTTTACGATTTATATACAGGTGCTGGTACCATTGCCAATTTTGTTGCCGGCAGTGTGAAACAGGTCGTAGGAATCGAATATGTGCCAACGGCAATTGAGGATGCCAAATTCAATTCGAATTTAAATGGCATTGAAAACACCATTTTTTATGCCGGAGATATGAAAGACATCCTGACCGGGCATTTCATTGCTGAACATGGTAAGCCTGATGTGGTAATTACCGACCCGCCAAGGGCTGGTATGCATACCGATGTTGTGGAACGGTTATTGGAAATGGAAGCTGAAAAAATAGTCTATGTAAGTTGTAATGCTGCTACACAAGCACGTGACCTTGCCCTATTGAAAGAAAAATATGAAGTGGTACGCATCAAACCTGTCGATATGTTTCCACATACGCAGCACGTTGAAAACGTAGTATTGCTTAAATTAATAAACGGAATTGCTTAATCTAAAAAGATATTAGAAATGGATATGGAAGAGTTATTGCCCCAACAACCTGAAAAGGGTAAGGTGGAGCAAAAGAAAAGTCCGCTGGTCAGTCTGGAAAAAGACCTGGAATTGTATTCTGATTCAATTAAAGAAGTAGCGGTTGCCATCATGATGGAAGGTATTTCTGCAAATCCCATTTTTATTGCCCACCAGCATACGGTGAGTATCGGAGAGGTGATCCTTGATCGTAAAGAATTGAATACGGACTGGACCATACAAGCTTCAACATTTGAAGAATTTGCCGAAAAAGGAATTATCGCTGCTGATAAAAAAGAAATGTTCCTGAAAGCTTATAAAAAACCAGAGAACTTCATGTGTGTATTTGTCGTTGTGCCCGAAGGTGCCAATTTCATTTACTATCCTTATAAAAAGTAAAGCGCAAAAAAATCCCCCTCAGATGGCTACTGAGGGGGATCGCTAAAAAACTAAAACCTAGACCTCAGTCTATTTTCTTAATGTCCCCGCTTTTGCTGGACGAAGTCTTTTTTAAGGCAGCATTGCCTTTGTAATTGATGTCACTGCCACCCGTTGCACTCGCCTCAAGCCCCTTTGTTACATGAATATTGGCATCAGAACCACCACTGGCATTTACTTTCGCATATTCTACAATAAAATTATAAGCTTTCACATCACTGCCACCGCTGCTGCTGAGCTCCATGTTTGAGGCACTGCCTTTTAAGTCAAGATCTGAGCCTCCACTAATTTGAATTTTGATATCCTTCGTAATGACATCAAGTTTCAGGTCTGAGCCACCTGAAGATTGGATGCTCAATTTTTCTGTTTTGATCGTATTTTGTGCATATACATCACTGCCACCGCTGGCATCTATGCTTTCCAGGGTTTTATAGTTCACGTAGATTTTTACCGTTGTACCCTTGAAAATTTTACCAAGGCCACCGTTGTTCTTGTGCCGGATTTTAAGGGTATTACCTTCTTTGGTTACCATTACATCTTTGATCAAGTCCGGATGTCCTGATAATTTGATGTTTTCTGAAGTGCTTTGTGTAAGGTAAAGATCAATTCCATTGGCCACTGAAACCGCATTAAAATTTGTAATTCCAATGTTTTTATTTTCCTGGGCTTTTAAGGAAAAAGTAAATAATGTGCAAACAAAGAGTAGAAATAAGGATTTAATAGCATTTTTCATATTTTGTTTTGTTAGGTTTACATCTATTAGACGCATGAAGGAGCAAAACGTTGCAGGTTTTATATTTTATTTTTCAAATGTTTTGAATATAAGTGTTAAAATCGTTCTTTTTGCAGTATAAAACAAGGTACACACATGGCAGGATCTCAGCTACTCATTCTCGATAAAAAGCAAATACAGCAAAAAATAAATAGAATTGCTTACCAGATACTGGAAGATAACATCAATGAAAAGGAAATTGTACTTGCTGGAATTTGGGATCGTGGATACAAACTTGCCTTGCGTTTGAAAAAGGTATTGGCCAAAATATCGGATATGAAAATCGTGATGCTTAAAATTGAACTGGAACGTAAAAGCTCCAGATTGATTGCCAATACAGATTTAGATGAGTCACATTGGAAAAACAAAGTGGTGATCCTGGTTGATGATGTTTTAAATAGTGGAAAAACACTGGCCTATGGTTTGGGCGTTTTTCTAAATACCCCGCACAAGAAAATCAGAACGGTAGTTCTGGTAGACCGGAGTCATAAAATATTTCCGATAGCAACAGATTTTGTCGGACTGCAAATGTCTACTGTGTTAAAAGAACATGTGGATGTGGTGATGGATGTGGAAGGTGAAGAAGATCGGGTGTATTTAAGTTAAAAAGAAAAAGGATGGCTTATGATTGAATTTCTGTACGCTGTCCTCCTTTTTTTAGTCCTGAGATTTTCGGTTACTCTATTTAATTTCCTGTCCAATCCTAAGCTTGGCCATTATGGTAAGCATTTTAACGATCGGGTGTCCGTATTGGTTTTGTTGCCAAATTCAGCTCCAAATACCGACAGACTGGCTGCTGCTATTGCGGCCCAGGATTATAAGGATCTTGAGCTGCTTATTCAAAAACCGGGCATGTCTGTAAAAGAACTGGTTGGTCGGTCTACCGGAAAATACTTATTGTTTTTAACAGAAAACAGCACCATACAATATAGCTTCATCAATAATCTGATCTACAGAACCAGGACATTCAATCTGGCTTTGCTCAGCATCATCCCCAATTATAAAAACACGAATGTATTGTCACGCTGCCTTGCACCCTTGAATGATTTTGTGTTGCTCAATATCCTGCCCTTGAGATTGGTACGTTTGAGTAATAACCAGGCTTTTGTGAGTGCAAATTCAGACTGCCTTTTTTTTGATGCTTTTTTGTATAAACAACATGGGTGGCACCAATATCATCAGCCGAAATCTGGTGCTTTGGAAATCATGAAAGCTATAAAGCGGGAAAAGCTTCCTGTAGAAGTTTTATTGGGTAATCGAATGATTGATGTGGTTGAACAAGATTTGAACTCGAAGGCTACAGCCACGAAGTTATTGCTGTTATTGGGCAACCAACCGCTCATCGCAGGAATTTATCTGTTGCTGGTTATTGTCGGACCGCTGGCTATCGGCATTTACTTCGATCCCATGTTGTGGATGTTACCTGTCGGATTGATTTTTTTGTCACGAATGATGATTTCCTTCCTCACTGCTCAGTCGCCATTATGGAATGTGCTGCTGCATCCTTTACAGATGATCTGTTTATTTGTTTTGATGCTTAAAGCAATGGCGCTTCAGATCTTGACTGCAATTAAACATTAAAGCAAGGATATGAAACAGTTTTTATGTAATTTTGTGAGATGAAATACGACTTGGCTGTAACCATTGATAAGGCATCAGGCTTCTGTTTTGGGGTAGTTTATGCCATTGATATGGCTGAAGATATTCTGGATCACGAACCTTATTTGTACTGCCTTGGTGATATCGTGCACAATGATGAGGAAGTCAAACGCCTAACTGAAAAAGGCCTGCGGATTATTGATCACGATAAATTACACAGCTTAAGTAATGAAAAAGTGCTGATCCGTGCGCATGGCGAAGCACCTTCTACTTACCAGTTGGCGCTGGAAAATAACCTCACACTCATTGACGCTTCATGTCCTGTTGTATTGAAATTACAGAACCGGATCAAAAATTCTCATGATGACGATGAGCAAATCCTGATTTTTGGAAAACATGGCCATGCAGAGGTGATCGGCTTACAGGGGCAAACTGATGGTAAAGCGATCGTATTTCAGGATCTTGCTGAACTGGATCATGTGGAGCTTCCGGCAAGGTTTACCTTATACAGCCAGACTACCAAGAGCACAGATAAGTTTTATCACATTAAAGACGAACTGATCAGTAGGGGCTACGAGGTTAAAGCAAATGATACCATTTGCCGTCAGGTTTCCAACCGTTATACCGATCTGGAGAAATTCGTCGCCGATTACGATAAGATCTTATTTGTGTCGGGCAAAAAGTCATCAAATGGAAAAGTATTGTATGATGTATGCAAAAAGTACAATGACAATGCTTATTTCATTTCCAATGTAGCAGAGATCGAAATGGATTGGTTTTCTGCGGGCGATAAAGTGGGCATTTGCGGTGCTACATCAACGCCAATGTGGTTGATGGAAGAGGTGAAGGCCTTTTTGCTTCATCATTAAAAAGTAAATATTCTTATTGCAATCAGGCTCAGACCGAAATAACGGTTTGAATACTTATTTTTGGGCAAATTATGGGAAAAAAGGGTGTATTATTAGTGAATTTGGGAACCCCGGACAGTCCGGAGGTGAAAGACGTGCGTAAATATCTTGATCAGTTTTTGATGGATGAACGCGTAATTGACATCAATGCATTTAAACGGACGTTGTTGGTTAAAGGTATTATTGTCCCTTTTCGCAGCCCTAAAACTTCTAAACTGTATAAAGAAATCTGGGATGAAAATGGATCTCCATTATTGTATTTTAGTAAAATACAAGCTGCTTTGGTTCAGGAACAACTGGGTGATGAATACCATGTTGAACTGGCCATGCGCTATCAAAATCCTTCCATATCTTCAGCATTGGAGAAAATGAAGGCTGCATTGGTAGAAAGTATCCAGGTAATTCCTTTGTTTCCACAGTATGCATCTGCCAGTACAGGATCTGTGATCCAAAATGTAATGGAAGAACTGAGCAAATGGCCAACCATTCCACCTGTAAGTTTTGTCAGCTCATTCCACAATAATGAATTGATGCTCGAAACTTTTGCGGCCAACGCCAGAAAGTATCAGCCTGAAACTTATGACCATGTTTTGTTCAGTTTCCATGGCTTGCCAGAACGCCAGTTGTTAAAATGCGACCATACCGGCAGCTATTGCCTGAAAAAAGAAAACTGCTGCGATACGCTAAACGATACCAATAAGCTTTGCTACTCTGCGCAGGGACACGACACGGCCAGGCTGATTGCCGATAAATTGAATATTGCACGGGAAGATTATACCGTATGCTTCCAGTCCCGCCTGGGTAAAGAGCCCTGGGTACAACCGTATACGACCGATGTCTTGAAAAAACTTGCAGGCGAGGAAAAAAAGCGCCTGCTGGTGTTTAGTCCTGCATTTGTGGCCGATTGCCTGGAAACCTTATACGAGATTACGGTAGAATACCATGAAGAGTTTAAAGCGCTTGGTGGTGAACATGTACAGCTGGTGGAAAGTTTGAATGATGATCCGCGCTTTATTGAGGCCCTTGTTGGCATGGTAAAGAACTAGCCAGGTAAGGCATGATGTAGCTGATGATTTGGTCTGTAGCGCCCTTTTTATCTGCTACATATTTTTTTGCTATGAAGCCAGCCGATTCCTGATTTTTCCGGAAAGTTTCAAACGCATTGTTTATGCTGGTCTGGTTTTCAATGCTTTGTGCTGCACCCAGCGCCACCAGATCTTTTGCCTCCTGGAACTTGTCGTATTTAGGCCCGAATATGACAGGGATACCAAAAGCGGCGGCTTCAAGGGTGTTGTGGATCCCTACGCCAAAACCACCTCCGATATAAGCGATCCTTCCATAAGCGTATAAAGCAGAAAGCATTCCGATATTGTCTATAATCAAGGTCTGATGTGCACTGGAATCAACCTGGGCTTCGTCCTTCAATTTGGAATAGGTGAGCGCGTCAGGAAACTGGGTTTGAATAGCTTTAATGTGGCTTTGGTCAATTTCGTGCGGTGCCAGGATAAATTTCCAATCGGGATGTAATTTAGTGAGCCCATAAATCAGACGCTCATCTTCCGGCCAGGTGCTACCGCCGATAAAAACAGGAGCGTTTCCGCAAAAATCAGCTATTAACGCTATTTTTTTAGCTGCCGTTGCATTTTCAGCTACGCGGTCAAACCGGGTGTCACCACTTAAACTGGCCCTGTCGATGCCAATTGTCTTTAACAGTTGCACACTCTCCTCATTTTGTACAAAGAAATGGTTTACAAAGGATAATATCTTTCTGTTGAAACTGCCATACCATTTGAAAAAGATCTGATCAGGTCTGAATATCCCTGAAATGATGAAAAGTGGAATGTGTTTACGGTTAAGTTCCTTAAAATAGTGATACCAGTATTCATATTTTGTAAATATGGCAATTTCAGGATTGAACGCTGCAATTAGCTTTTTTGCATTTGAGGCGCTGTCCAGGGGCAGGTAGAATATACCTGCTGCCTGTGCATAATGCTTCCGGATCTCATAACCTGATGGTGAGAAAAAAGTAATGACGATCTTTTTATCCGGGAATTTTTGAAGCAGCTTTTCGAAAACGGGTCTGCCTTGCTCAAATTCTCCAAGAGAAGCAAAGTGGAACCAGACCGGGCGATCAGCAGGATCTATGGTTTTTTTTATATTTTGGAAAATATCTTTCCTTCCCTTAATGAAAAAAGATGCTTTTGTATTGAATACAGAAAATAACCTGACAGCTAAGCCATAAAGTTGAATTCCGATGTTATAAAGCCAAAGCATTTTGTGTGTTTATTTATTATCTTAGCCGAAGATACTTGAATATAACATAAAATAGGTTGAATATATGAAAATAGCCGTTATTGGTACAGGGTACGTAGGTTTGGTTACGGGTACTTGCCTGGCAGAAACAGGCAATGCTGTAATCTGTGTAGATATTAATGAAGCAAAGGTGCATCAGATGCAGACAGGCATTGTGCCAATTTATGAGCCGGGATTAGATGTGCTTTTTCATAGAAATATCGCACAGGGTAGGTTATCCTTTACCACAGATCTTGCCTTGGCTGTAAAAGAAGCACAGATTATTTTCATGGCCTTACCAACGCCTCCGGGTGGAGATGGTGCGGCCGACCTGTCTTATATTCTAGGTGCTGCAAAAGATGTAGCCGGACTGGTGACAGAATATAAAGTGATTGTGAACAAGTCTACTGTACCTGTAGGGACAGCGGATAAAGTGCAAGCCGTATTTACGGCGAATACCGATATAGAAATTGACGTGGTTTCTAACCCTGAGTTTTTAAGGGAAGGTGTAGCTGTGGAAGATTTCATGAAACCAGACCGTGTGGTGATCGGTACCAGAAGTGATAAAGCTCAAAAACTGATGGCAGAATTGTATGGTCCGTATGTTAGACAGGGTAATCCGATCTTATTTATGGATGAGCGTTCTTCAGAGTTGACCAAATATGCAGCCAATTCATTCCTGGCTACAAAAATTACCTTTATGAACGAGGTGGCTAATCTATGTGAAATTGTTGGCGCTGATGTGGATGCAGTACGTAAAGGAATTGGTGCCGATGCGCGGATTGGTAAACGCTTCCTGTTTCCGGGCATTGGTTACGGAGGTAGTTGTTTCCCTAAAGATGTTCAGGCCCTGGCCAAAGCAGCAGACGAGCACAATTACGATTTCCAGATTCTGAAATCGGTGATGGAGGTTAACGAAAAACAAAAAACCATTTTAGTAGATAAACTTTTAAAATATTATAAGGGCGATTTGAAGGGCAAGCATTTTGCACTTTGGGGATTAGCTTTTAAACCTGAAACGGACGACATCCGCGAAGCGCCATCCTTGTATATCATTGATGAACTGGTTAAACATGGCGCTACAGTTACGGCATTTGATCCGGAAGGCATGAAAAATGTGAAAGGACTGATCGGAGGGAAAATCAATTATGCAGAGAACCAGTACGATGCACTGGAAAATGCTGACGCCTTGTTGATTGCAACAGAATGGTCTGTGTTTAGAAATCCGGATTTTGAAAGAATGGAAAAAACTTTAGTCAACAAAGTTATTTTTGACGGACGTAACCTTTACGATCTGGACAAAATGATTGATTTGGGATATTATTACAACAGCATTGGCCGTAAGCTTATAAATTAAATGGGACGTAAAAGGGTATTGATTACCGGCGCAGCCGGATTTCTGGGATCGCATTTGTGCGACAGATTTATTAAAGAAGATTACCATGTTATTGGCATGGACAACCTGATTACAGGTGATCTGCAAAATATAGAACACTTGTTTGGTCTGGAGAATTTCGAATTTTCACACCATGACGTGTCGAAATTTGTCTATGTATCCGGCGAATTGGATTATATCTTACATTTCGCTTCACCGGCCAGTCCGATTGATTACCTCAAGATTCCGATCCAGACTTTGAAAGTTGGTTCATTGGGTACACACAATCTGCTGGGATTGGCTAAAAATAAAAATGCACGGATGCTGATTGCTTCTACTTCTGAAGTTTACGGAGATCCGAGTGTAAACCCTCAGCCTGAAGAATACTGGGGTAATGTAAACCCGGTAGGACCAAGGGGTGTTTACGATGAAGCCAAACGGTTTCAGGAGGCCATGACCATGGCTTACCATACTTTCCATGGACTGGAAACCAGAATTGTACGTATTTTCAATACTTACGGACCAAGAATGCGTTTGAATGACGGCCGTGTACTGCCTGCATTTATCGGCCAGGCTTTGCGTGGTGAGGATCTTACCGTATTTGGAGATGGTTCACAAACCCGCTCTTTCTGTTATGTGGATGACCTGGTTGAAGGTATTTACCGTTTATTGTTGAGCGACTATGCCCAGCCGGTAAATATTGGAAATCCGGATGAGATTACCATCAAACAGTTTGGTGAAGAGATCATTAAGTTGACAGGTACTTCGCAGAAATTGATCTTTAAGGATTTGCCAGTCGATGATCCCAAGCAAAGGCGCCCGGATATTACCAAGGCCAGAGCAATTCTGGGCTGGGAACCTAAAGTAAACCGTGCAGAGGGGTTGAAAATTACCTACGAATATTTCAAATCTCTGCCAGAGGAGGCATTGATCAATAAAGAACATAAAGATTTTACAGTTTATAACCGTTAATAAAAGAATGTCTAAAATATTAGTAACCGGGGGAACCGGGTTTATAGGTTCTCATACCGTTGTAGAATTGCATAATGCAGGCTATGAAGTAATTATCGTAGATGATTTTTCAAATTCTAACCCAAAAATCCTGGATCAGATTACCACGATTACAGGAAGCAGACCTGAATTTGTAGAACTGGATCTTTGTGATGAACAAAAGGTGAAAGATTTCGTAGCTAAAAATGCCGACATCACTGGTGTAATTCACTTTGCTGCTTTTAAAGCAGTAGGTGAGTCTGTACAACAGCCTTTAAAATATTACCGCAACAACTTTTATTCCCTGATCAACCTGATCAATGCCTTCAATAGCAAAATTAACCTCGTATTCTCTTCATCTTGTACGGTTTACGGTCAGCCTGATGTTTTGCCGGTAGATGAGTCTGAGCCTACCAAAAAAGCAGAATCGCCTTATGGCAACACCAAGCAAATTGCAGAAGAAATTTTGCAGGAAACCTGCGCTGTGACACCTGGCTTAAAAGTAACCTCATTGCGTTATTTCAACCCGGTAGGTGCACACGCATCTGCTTTAATCGGTGAATTGCCAATTGGTGTTCCTCAAAACCTGGTTCCGTTTATTACCCAGTCGGCTATTGGTAAACGCGGACCAATCACAGTTTATGGCAACGACTATAATACCCCGGACGGCAGTGCGATCCGCGATTATATCCATGTTGTAGATTTGGCTAAAGCACACGTGGCAGCAATCAAACGCCTGGAAAGTGCCAACGCAAGTAGCAATTATGAGGTTTTCAATTTAGGTACAGGTACCGGTTCTTCCGTTTTAGAAGTGATTGCCGCTTTTGAACAATCAACTGGTGTGAAATTGAATTATACCATTGGTGCAAGAAGAGAGGGAGATATTGAGCAGGTATGGGGAAATGTTGAAAAAGCAGCACGCGATTTGAACTGGAAAGCAGAACTGGATGTGACAGAAATGATGAGATCTGCCTGGAACTGGGAAAAATATCTTCAGGAAAATCCATTCTAAATGTTATTAAGTGAGCATAAAGATCTCAAAGCAGAGATCAAGTCCCTGCCTGAAAAGGAGAAGGATAAACTATTGCTCAGATTAATTGCAAAGGATAAAGTCTTGACGGAACACCTGCACTTTAAATTGCTTGAAAATGAACAGGATCTTGTCGACCGGCAGGAACAGTTGATTCAAGCCATTGACGAAGGGGTGGAAAGCCTGGTCCGTGGCCGTAAGGCGAATGCTAAGGATACTTTATTGATGATGCGCAAGTTAAATGGCAGCATCAACCATCATTTCAAAGTGACCAAAGATTTAGGAACAGAACTGGAATTGAGGATACACCTCCTGAACAGTTTGCCGATTCAATTGAATGAAGGTGTTTTTACAGCAGCTTATAAATTCCAGGAGAAGTTAATGGTGTATTTTGTGAAAACAACAGTAACCTTATTGAATAAGTACCAGAAACTACATGAAGATTTAAGATTTGATATGCAGGATGCAATGAATGATTTGCTCCGGAAAATTTACCAGCATAAAACCGCTTCAGTAGCCAGGGAATTGGGCTTGCCTGAAAATTTATAACCGATTTAACTATAAATGAATATACCAATGAAGAAAATACTAATTACAGGTGGGGCCGGCTTTATCGGTTCGCATGTAGTCCGGAGGTTTGTCAACAGTTATCCGCAGTATGAGATTGTGAACCTGGATAAGTTGACGTATGCAGGCAATCTGGCTAACCTGACAGATATTGAAGACAAATCAAACTACCGCTTTATCAAAGCAGACATTACGGATGCGAAGGAAATCAATGATTTATTTCAAAAGGAACAATTTGATGCCGTAATCCATTTGGCTGCAGAATCACATGTGGACCGTTCGATCACAGATCCAACGGCGTTTGTAATGACCAATGTGATTGGTACAGTGAACTTGTTGAATTCAGCCAGGGAATTCTGGAAGGGCGACTATGATAAAAAACGCTTTTACCACGTATCTACCGATGAAGTATATGGTGCATTGGGCGAAACAGGGATGTTTACTGAAAGCACAGCTTACGACCCGCATAGTCCTTATTCGGCTTCTAAAGCCTCTTCCGATCACTTTGTAAGGGCTTATCATGATACTTACGGCATCGATGTGGTGATTTCCAACTGCTCGAATAACTACGGTTCGCACCACTTCCCGGAGAAACTGATTCCTTTAGCCATCAACAACATTAAAAATAACCAGCCTGTTCCGGTTTATGGAAAAGGAGAGAATGTACGCGATTGGTTATGGGTAGAAGATCATGCCCGTGCCATTGATGTGATTTTTCACCAGGCAAAAACTGGTGAGACCTATAATATCGGTGGACACAACGAATGGAAAAACATTGACCTGATTCATTTGCTTTGCAGCATTATGGATAAGAAATTAGGTCGCGAGGCTGGCGAATCTGCTAAACTCATCACCTTTGTAACAGATAGGGCAGGGCACGACTTACGTTATGCCATTGACTCTACTAAACTTCAGGAGAAATTGAACTGGGTGCCTAGCCTGCAGTTTGAAGAAGGACTGGAACGTACAGTAGATTGGTATCTTGAAAATGAAGACTGGCTTTCTGATGTTACTTCAGGTAACTATCAGGCCTATTATGATACACAATATAGCGCACGTTAATACTATTCGTATCTCAGGGCTTCAACAGGATCTAATTTGGAGGCTTTCTTAGCTGGGTAATAACCGGAACCGATTCCAACCAATACGCAGAGGGCAAAGCCTCCAAATATCCACAGCCAGGGAACAATAAATGATCCACCCATGGCCAGGGAAATCAAATTCCCTATGGATATCCCGAGAAATATCCCCAATGCTCCGCCCATCAGGCAAATGATCACGGCCTCAATCAGGAACTGTTTTCGAATCACAGAAGGATTGGCACCAATTGCTTTTCTAATCCCGATTTCGCGAGTTCTTTCCGTAACAGAAACCAGCATGATGTTCATCAGGCCTATGGACGCACCCATTAAGGTAATACCACCAATAGCGATACCGCCCCATACGATGTATTTGAGGTTCTCAAATAACGTTTGCGCAATGGCATCGCTTTTGGTGATCTCAAAATTATTGGTTTCAGTAACCTTAACTTTCCTGATGTTTCTAAATGTAGAGGTCGCTTCACCAATGACATTATCCATGATGTTGTTATTCGGAACAATGACAGTGATCGTATAAGAAGGATTTGAATTGGCATTGATCAGTCTGGCTTTGAGTAAAGGAACATAGACCGATCGGTCGCCGCTAAAGCCCATACTCTGACCTTTGGAGACCAGCACGCCAATCACCTTCAGGCGCTGACTTCCTACTGTGATGATTTTTTCAAGCGGTGATTGTCCGTTAAAGAGTTTATCGCTAACCTCTACACCAATGACACAGACATTGCTGCCATTCTGGATTTCGGTAAGACTGAAATTTCTACCCAATGCCAGTTCCAGGCCCTGCGCATTTAAACCATTCTCATCTATTCCCTGTACCGTAATGTTCGGATTTGTTTTGGCAGTACTGTATTTTACTGTAGCGCCCCTGCTGGCAATGACACTAACGGCCATGGATGCAGGGGTATTTAGTCTTTCCTTAAGGGCAATGGCCTCGGCATAACGGATCGATTTAAAAGGCTTTTGTCGCTGGCCCGAACCACCAATCCGGATTCCTGTACCACGGTTTCTAATGGTAAAAGAATTTGCACCCATACTGGAAAAAGCATCGGTCATGCTTTTCTTAACCGCATCTAAAGTCGTGAGGATACCTACCAACGCCGATAAACCAATGGCGATAATCAATGCGGTTAACAAGGTCCTTAACCTGTTACTCTTGATTGATTGTAAGGCTAGTCGTACGTTTTCAGTATAAGTCATTAAATTTAATTTGAGGAGGCTAAGAAATAAAAAAGTCCTGTTGCTAAGACAACAAGACTCCTGATATTGTTACAACTATACTGAAAATTTTGATTTAATTATACCGAAAAGCTGGTGCCACAACCACAAGTGCTGGCTGCATTTGGATTGCTAAAGGTAAAACCTCTTGAATTTAACCCGTCCTGCCAATCTACCTGCATCCCCATTAAATACATTTGGTGTGCTTTGTGCATAAATACTTTAATTCCATCAATGATAAATTCCTGATCACCTTCTTTTTTCTGATCAAAGCCCAGAACATAGTTCATGCCCGAACAACCTCCGCCTTCAACGCCCACGCGCAAGCCAAAGTCTTCAGCAATCTCTTGTTGATCTTTCAATTTAAAAAGTTCCTTTACAGCTGTTTGTGTAAAAGTAACGGGTGCAAATGCGGTATCAACTGTAGTACTCATATCGATTCAAAATTAAGGAAACAAACGATCTCTATCCTTTTGGGAATAAAAATCAATTAATGTGTAAATATAAATAATTTGTACATTTTTGCTGAGCTTAAACACCAATTATTACGGTATTCAAACAAATGAAATGAACGTACAGAAATTGATCATAGATATTGCCGTACTGGCTGCAGGAGGAGGTATTACCGTTGCCATTGCGTATGCTTTAATTAAAAATGACATACAGACTTATTTTAAACTGAGATTTCAAGGGCAACAAAAAGAAGGACAAGGCGTACTTTTGTCGTTGAGATTACAGGCTTACGAGCGATTGATCCTGTTTGTAGAACGCATCAACCCGGCAAACCTGCTGCTCAGGTTACACCAGCCGGGCATATCCCCGCAAGACCTGCAGGCATTGGTGTTAACGGAGTTAAGGGCAGAATACCAGCACAACATCACCCAGCAATTGTATATTGAGGCCAGTACCTGGGATGTGGTAACTAAACTGAAAGAGGATACCGTTGCCATGCTGAACAATGGGATGAAAAGTTTGCCGGCAAATGCCGCAGGTGTAGATCTGAGCCGGAACATCCTGCAGCACATGGCACAAATGAAAGACAATCCCTACGAATTGACCCTGGCGCTGATTAAAAAAGATATTCATCAATTGTTTTAAATTATGAGTGAGAAGAAGTTTACCACCACATCTGGTATCGAAATTAAAGAAGTCTATACGGAGGCTAAAACCACAATAGAAGCGCCGGGAGAATTCCCATATACCAGGGGCATTCAAAAAGATATGTACCGTGGGCGGTTATGGACCATGCGTCAGTACGCTGGCTTTTCTACTGCCGAAGAATCAAACAAGAGATATCACTACTTGCTCAAGCAGGGAACCATGGGACTTTCCGTTGCGTTTGATTTACCAACCCAGATTGGCTATGACTCAGATCATGAAATGGCAGAGGGTGAAGTAGGTAAGGTTGGTGTGGCTATAGATTCGCTCAAAGATATTGAGATTTTATTTGATGGCATTGAGTTGCAGAAAATCACGACATCGATGACCATCAATGCTACAGCTTCCATTTTGCTGGCCATGTATATTGCCCTTGCCAAAAAGCAGGGCGCAGACATCAGACAGATCTCGGGTACCATTCAAAATGATATTTTAAAAGAATATGCTGCCCGGGGCACCTATATCTATCCGCCTAAATCTTCCATGCGTATCATCACCGATATTTTTGAATATTGCAGTAAGGAAGTACCCAAATGGAACACCATCTCCATTTCCGGATATCACATCCGCGAAGCGGGATCAACAGCAGTGCAGGAACTTGCCTTTACTTTGGCCAATGGTAAGGCCTATTTAAACGCAGCATTGGAAAAAGGATTAGATATCAATGTCTTCGCCAAGCGCTTGTCCTTCTTTTTCAATTGTCACAATAATTTCTTTGAAGAGATCGCCAAGTTCAGGGCGGCCAGACGGATGTGGGCCAGCATCACCAAAAAACTAGGCGCTACAGATGAGAAAGCACAAATGCTGCGTTTTCACACGCAAACAGGTGGTTCAACACTCACTGCACAACAACCATTAAATAATGTCATTCGGGTTACCAATCAGGCCATGGCTGCCGTTTTAGGCGGTACACAGTCTTTACACACCAATGGCTACGACGAGGCGCTGTCATTACCTACAGAAGCTGCGGCTAAAATAGCCTTGCGTACACAGCAGGTTATTGCTTTTGAAAGTGGGGTAACGGATACAGTTGATCCTTTGGCGGGATCCTATTTTGTAGAAACTTTAACAGATGAGATCGAAGCTGCCGCACAATTGTATATTGATAAAATTGATGTAATGGGCGGATCTGTCCAGGCGATAGAAAACGGTTACATTCAAAATGAAATTGCCAAAGCCGCCTATGAATACCAGGTGGAAATAGAAAATGCCAGCAGGATCATTGTTGGTGTAAATAAATTTACTCAGGAAAAAGAAGGCATCAATGACGTATTTACCATCGACGAATCCATCAGGACCATACAAACAGAAAAACTTCAGCAACTGAAAGCTGAACGTGATGCTGAAGCTGTGGCCAAAGCACTCCATGACTTGACTGTTGCTGCCAAAGGAACCGCCAATTTAATGCCTTTTATTTTAGCTGCTGTGGAGGTTTATGCCACCCTGGGCGAAATAGCCGACATCTTGCGTGATGTTTTTGGAGAATATTAAAAATCGATGTTAAAAAATAGTTATCAACACAATAAATTGAGGTTAACTAGGGTATTCTGTTGCTGTTTAGTTACTTACCAAATAAGTTAAAATTAAGTTTTATTTGTTGATAATTTTTTGAATATTCGATCTCTCGAAAGAGCTATTTTTTTAAGCCTCTATCGCTATTGTAAACCAAGAAATTGTAGAATCCCTATGGAAAAAACTTGTACAGAAGTGTGGAAAAACTGTCTCCAAATTATCAAGGATAACATTCCAGCCCAAAGCTTTAAAACCTGGTTCGAACCGATTTCTGCTTTAAAGTTAGAAGGTAACATTTTAACGATACAAGTACCTAGTTTGTTTTTCTACGAATGGTTGGAAGAACACTATGTTGGTTTACTCAGAAAAACGGTAAAAAAGCAACTGGGAGACGAGGGACGGTTGGAATATAATATTGTGGTAGATAAGTCTTCGAATTCTGGTTCTCCTTATACCACCAATATGCCCAGCAATGGAAACGGGGCAGAAGCCAAAAGGCAGTCCATGCCCATTCCAGTGTCGATCAATAAAGACATCAAAAATCCTTTCATCATTCCCGGCTTAAAAAAGCTAAATGTAGATCCTCAGCTCAACTCCAATTACACCTTTGAAAATTATATAGAAGGTGATTGTAACCGATTGGCCCGATCTGCCGGCTATGCTGTTGCAGCTAAGCCTGGAGGGACTTCATTTAACCCGCTGATGATATATGGTGGCGTGGGACTGGGCAAAACGCACCTGGCCCAGGCTATAGGAAATGAAATCAAAAGAAGCATGCCGGATAAACTGGTCATTTATGTTTCCTGCGAGAAATTCTGCCAGCAATTTGTGGATTCCCTGAAAAACAATACCATCAACGATTTTGTGAATTTTTATCAGGCCATGGATGTGATCATCATGGATGATGTGCATAATTTTGCTGGTAAAGAGAAAACACAGGACATCTTCTTCCATATCTTTAACCATTTACACCAGTCGGGCAAACAAGTCATCCTGACTTCGGACAAATCGCCTAAAGATCTGGCTGGCTTAGAAGAGCGTTTACTAAGTCGTTTCAAATGGGGACTTTCGGCAGATCTGCAAATCCCTGATCTGGAAACCAGAATTGCGATCCTCCGTAAAAAGATGTATGCCGATGGTATTGAACTGCCAGAAGAGGTAGTCGAGTATGTGGCTAATAATATTGACAACAACGTACGTGAACTGGAAGGTGCGATGGTCTCTTTGCTTGCGCAGTCAACACTCAATAAAAAAGACATTGATCTGGGGCTTGCCAAACAAATGCTGAAAAACTTTATTAAAAATACTTCCAAAGAAATCTCGATGGAATACATTCAGAAACTGGTTTGTGAATATTTTGAAGTTCCGGCAGATATGGTTAAATCGCAAACACGGAAACGCGAAATTGTACAGGCAAGACAAATTTCAATGTACCTTTCTAAAAGCCATACCAAGTCTTCTTTAAAAACTATCGGCGCCTTTTTTGGTGGCAGAGACCATTCTACTGTGATTTACGCCTGCCAGACTGTAGAAGATCTGATCGATACAGATAAGAAATTTAAAGGTTATGTGCATGACATTCAGAAGAAATTGAAAATGAGTTAACCTATAGGTTGTAACCAAAAAAGGGATGTTAAGCCAAACTTAACATCCCTTTTTTGGTTATTGAATTGCCTGCTTTAAGCCTGCTTCAACCTGAGCAAGCCGTAAAATAGGGCAGCGGCATGTAAAGCCTGATCTATTTTGTTTTCATTTAAAAGCTGCTCCACCTCTTCGATGGTATAGCTTGCTACATTCAGTATTTCATGTTCATCCAGGTGCTGTTCCTGTGTTTTGATACCGCCCTTTAATAAATACGTATAGGTGACATTATTGGCTGTAGCAGGATTTGGATAAAGGGTGGCGATGAGTTCTGCGCTGTCAAATGTATAGCCGGTTTCTTCCAGCAGTTCTCTTCTGATTGCAAACTCCGGGCTTTCATTGCCGTCCATTACACCTCCTGGAACCTCCAGTGAGATGATGTCGCCTGCGTGCCTGTACTGTGTAACCAATAATATTTTATTGTCCTGGGTCAGGGCAATGGCATTTACCCAATTTGGATATTCAAGCACATAGTAATCATCTTTGATCTGACCGTTCCTCAGGTCACAGGTGTCTACCCGTAAAGTGGCCCATTTTTCTTTCACCAGGTATTCAGATGAGAGTGTTTTCCATTTTAATATTTCCATGTATGCTTAAATTACCAGCTTCCGCTGCTGCCACCACCACCAAAACTACCACCGCCAAAACCACCAAAGCCTCCGCCGCCACTACTGCCACCGCCGAATCCGCCACCGCGACCGCCTCTTCCGCCACCAAGTAACATACTCCAGAAAAGGGCATCGGCAACACCACGGCCACCCATAACCTGTCCGCCGCCGCCACTGCCACCACCTCTTCTCAGAATGATAATGATGACAATGATGATGAGTATAATCACGAAAACGCCAGGTAAACCTGCACCTTCTCTATTTGGCCGGGGTTTGTCATTTTTATATTCGCCCTTGGTATAACCAATAATGGCATCGGTTCCGGCATCCAGGCCTTTGAAGTAATTGCCCGTTTTAAAAAAAGGTTTAATGTCCTCTTCAATGATGCGCTTGGCATACATGTCGGGCAATGCACCCTCAACGCCGTAACCCGTTTGAATGGATATCTTCCGGTCGCCCAAAGCCACCAGTACCAGCACGCCATTGTTTTTTCCTTTATTACCAATTCCCCATTTCCTGCCCAATTGAAGTGCATAGTCATTGATGTCGTAATCTCCGACTGATTTGAGCATAATTACAGCAATCTGGGTTGAGGTCGAATCGTCAAAAGCGACAAGTTTCCGCTCCAGTTGGGCGGTTTGATCGGCCGTCAGTGTACCGGTATAATCGTTTACCAGACGGTTTGATTGCGCCGGAAAATCCTGACCATAACCAGCAAAGGCATAAAGTGTACATAAAAATATAGCTATGATTGATTTTCTCATAGCTATACTGTTTTTTGTTGATCCATAAATACAATGTCATTCGGCAGCTCATTGATGTCTCCTGATTCGAATGGGAAAAATGTTGCCATCCTTTCAGCGGCCAATACAATACCTGCGATAATGCCCTGTACCAGGTTACCGCCTGCAAAATGCGCTTTCATTGCAATATGTGTCGTTTCCCAGAAATTCTCCGGAACAACTTTATGAATTCCGCTATCTCCAATAATTGCAAACTTATGGTCTTCGTAGGCCAGGTATATCAAAACGCCGTTGTGTTTGGCCGTTTTATCCATTCCCAGTTTCGCGAAGTAACCCGTAGCCCTTTCAAAAGGATCTCCTTCGCAGTGTTTGTCTACTACGATTCTGATCTCTCCTGAAGTTGCTTTTTCAGCTTCGGCAATGGTATTGGTAATTAACTCTTGTTCTTCTTCTGTGAATACCCCCATGATAGATTTAAATTAGAATTCTACCTTTGGTGCTTTTTCTGCTCCGGCTTCTGCTTTGAAACCTTCTTTTTGCTTAAATCCAAACATGCCAGATGTCAGGTTAGTAGGGAACGACCTGATTTTGGTGTTGTAAGTCTGGATTGCTTCGTTAAAATCTTTACGGGCCACCGCAATTCTGTTTTCTGTACCTGCAAGCTCTGCCGATACATCTCTGAATTGTGCAGTTGCGGTTAAAGTTGGGTAGTTTTCTGTAACCATTAACAATCTGCCCAGAGCCTGGCTCACCTGGCCCTGTGCTGCCTGGTACTTTTCGATGTTTTCCGGTGTTAATTTATCGGGGTCTATAGTGATCTGGGTTGCTTTTGCACGTGCTTCCACAACCTGGGTTAAAGTACTTTGCTCAAATTTAGCAGCACCCTTTACGGTGTTGACCAAATTAGGAATTAAATCAGAACGACGTTGATATTGTGTCTCTACCTGGTTCCACTTTGCTTTTACATCCTCATCCAGCCTTACCATGTCGTTGTAGCCACATCCGCTGAATAAGACGCCTAAAAATAGAATGCCTAAGATTCCTAATACTGTTCTTTTCATAGTTTTTATTTATTAGTATAAGTTAATATTGTACTTAACATTGTTCGTTTTCACAAGTGTTAATTTACACATTAGAACTCAATTTCCGTACCTTTGTTACGATTCAGGATAAAAACCTGACAAGGTTTATGCAAAAAGATATAGAAATTACACTGGCTCCAGAAATTGTGGAGTCTGAGCCAGCCATCCGGAAAAAGCTCTCCAATGCCCTAAACATAGACGCAAAGCGGATTAACAGCTATCAGATCCTGAAAAGATCGATCGATGCCCGCTCCAGAAATGTAATCTATAAGGCGTAATTTCTTAATTTTTGGAATAGAAAAGAACTGACATAATTGCTAGTGATTACCTGTCAAAAGTAGCCAAAATCGATTAAAATAGTAAACTTTTGATACCTTTTTTGAGCCAATTTTGATACCCTTTTTTTTGATTGAAAAATATTGTGTAATTGATTTATATTCAATTGATTAATTGGTTCGATTACGTGTTTCGGTAAATAAATCATTACCGTTACTGATATTTTGATCGGTGATAAATTCCCGAAAGGTTTGATATAATAAACGGCTAATGTTGATCGCAATCTTTCGTTTATTAGAAACATTTTGTATCTACGTGGTAGATAATTGCTCCAAGAACCTGCTTGCATCTACATCCAATGCGTTCGCGATGTCAAATGTTATCAAAACATTCGCATTGACAATCCCTCTTTCCATTCTGCTAAGCTGGGAATAATCAACATTAATTATGTCACATTTACAAGAATATTGATTGAGTTAAGATTCCTATCAATATGCATTTCATTCAAATAATTGATCTAAAGTTACTTCTAAGGCTTTGGCTATTGTATGTGCGGTACTAATCGAACAATTAACAATTCCACGCTCAATGGTGCTGATAGCTCCGTATTCTACGTCACATAATCCAGCTAATTGAATCATTGTTAAATTTTTGGTAATACGATATTTCCGAACATTTTGGCCGAATGTTTTAATCAATTTATCGTTACGTGGATTCTTTGTGGCCATGTCTAGCAAAATTTCGGATAAAATATTTTGCATCGTGTACGACATGTAGTACATTTACATTTAATGTTACAACTGAAAATTATATGATATTAATAATTTCGGATTCGACTCAACTTGACACAGTGATCAAGGATCCAAATGAGAACGCGGGATACAGATTTCAAAGTATACAATAGGGGTATCCAGCATATTACATTTTTCAAATTTTTTGATTTAAAACTATTGGGTTCTTGCTTAAAGAATAGCAGGAATAGACTCGACGTAGGACTATTTAACAAAGAAATTAATCTTAATTAACAAATCTTAAATAACGATGAAACGAACACAAATTACAGTTGCATTATGTATATGCATTTTAACGCTTTCCTCAGTCGTAAAGGCACAAAATCTTCAAACATATAGTGGGGCATATCGGGTAGGGTTGGGGCTTGGTGGACTTGGTAAAGCAACATATTCATACTACACGAATAAATCCAATTCGAATCGAGTGAAGCATGGTGCGTTTAGTTATGTTCTCAATGAGAGAAATGACATAGCAGGTACGTTTTCAAAAAAAGCAAGTGGATTTTTTAAAAATGGGAATAAAGATGGGATTTGGAATTATTCTTTAAATTACCTTGACTACGCAAGGGCAGATTTTAGTGATTTGGTGAACGTAACCGGTCAAGTCACACTTACAGCGTCTTATTTGAACGGATTACCAAATGGAATTTGGAAATATCGTAAAGTACTTTCCAATCGCGATAAACGGTATTTCTTTGGTAAGTTAATCGTTGGTCCGTATCAACCTTTTAGAGATATCGAAGTTTCAATTTCATTTAAGGATGGCAAATTTGCAGGCCCGATCAAGATAAAAACTTCAACAAGAACGATTACCGGAAATTTTGATACAAATGGTTATTGTGATGGTCAATGGGTTGTGAATACTGATGTGAATCAAGAAACTACCGATTACAAACATGGGCTTGTGATTAACCGAGTAAACAGATCAATGCCAAATGGTGAAATTTTGGAAAAGGAAGTTGATGATGAAGCCCTAAAATCTTTAAAAATCAATTTTGCTTCAGGTAAGATAGATTTATCCGAATTAAAAAATGCCGGATATACGACTAATGAAACAAATGTTTTTTCCAACAAGTTATTGGATTTTAAAGAAACCATCTTCAATAACACTGACTTCATGTATTCAACTATTTTAGGTGATAAATTGATAGAACGTGAAGGTGATGGTATTTCTGTACAATATAATGGGGGCTACATGAGGCGCTTAAAGCCTTTTGAATTTATCAATCTTAAGAGCGAACAAGATTATATTGATGCAGAACATTCATTTCAGGCGAATAATTTTGACCGTGCCAAATTGTTGTACGAAAAGGTACTAAAAGAACATGAAAATGTGGTTCGGCCAATCGAATTAACGGATATCAATAGCAAATTAGAAAAAATAGATTCGATAGAAATTTCAAAAGTAAGAAACGAAAAACTTGCATCTCTAACATATCTACCTTGGGATCCTAAAACCGGTTTTACATTATCCGATACAAATAGTGAAATTTTTATGAAAAAGATGTATGGTAATTATAATTCCGAATCGAAGAATTCGACGTTTCAATGTAAAGACTTAACAATTCTTAAAGCCTTTTCCTTAACTGAAACCTCGTATTTTTCGTCTAAAGTAGTGTGTATGGGTACGGCCAATGTTAAAAATGAAAATTTGTTATATGTGCTTTTGGCCGTTGCACCCACGAATGGCGAAGATGATAGATTCGGGGATGCGCCTAAAATGATGCTATTTACGTTTCAAAAGGAAATTGATCACTATAATCTTAAAGACTATGTCTTTTCTCCACTGGACTATATTGGATTTGAAGCTAAACTCGTAAATATTGGTACTGGCATTGGTTTTTTGGTTACCACTAGTGATTACGGTCACGGGGAAGGTACTTATTCATATGAAATTTTCTGTTACGACTGTAATTCATTATCTAAAGTACTGAATATAGTTGATTTCGCTGGAGACAATAGTGGTAATTATGGTAAGTTGGGCCGTTATGAATATGATAGCAAATTGAAATTTATAAATACGGGCAAAGCATTTTACGATATTCATGTATCGAAAACAGGCACAATCATGCGAAATAAAAAAATTGTTACAATTAATCAATCTAGTACCTATTCATACAAGAACGGAAAATACATAAAGTCTATTCAATAGGTCGTAATATAATGGCGGCGGCTTAAGGGAACCAAGTATAAAAGATAGTTATTATTTTGTTTACACCTTCCGGTGCATATATTAAGTTTCGGAAGGTGTATACCTATTAATAATTGATTTATGCTATATAATGGCAAAGATCTTATGGATTACCACTTTATGTGATTCTTTCACTTGAATCGCATCTCCGTTGTCCATGTGCACTGTACAGCCGCTTAGGGTTGGTGTAACTGCGCATATTTTTGTACAGTTGATGTAGACTTTTACTTTACCGGTCAATTGAATATATCTGTCCATTAGCATATATATTACCGGTTGATTTATTCCGATTACAATTATCAAATGCTTTTGGATGAGTGTTTTAGTATTTAGGCGTTAAAATTGGTATATTCTCCATTGTTCACATGAATTTATTTTACAATGATAGGTTATTGCAACAAAGCATATCATTTAAGTAATATAGGGAAATAAGAATAATCCATTATGGCAAACCCAGAATTATCATCAATCTCAACATCATTATTTAAACATGCTAATGACTTAGCAAAATCTTTGAACCACCTAACGGAATGTTCATTTAAACAAATTATATCATACGATCTGGATTGTGGTATTCTTCCGGATTTCATTTCCGGCTATCAATCATGCGCAACAGCAACTGGATTTATTAAAGCTATTGAAACCGAAGATGAAAGTAGTCACAGAAATAAACCGGCTTTGTATTGGTTCGAAATCACATCCGATCATACGGCAAATGAAATCTACGAATCAGTAATCCAACTTAAGAAGAACACAAACCGGAATCTACCTGCCCATCACCAGGTGCTTAAAGATGCCAATTCCAATGTACTATATCTTGGGAAGGTTAAGAGCAACTTAGCTGGTCGTATGTTGCTGCATCTTGGGTACAATAGGAGTGCGTCGCCACAAGGCTTGCAGCTATGCCATTGGATAAATAGGGTAGGACTTAAACTGAAATTGAATGTGATTTACCTACCAGAAAATTTAGCGGTACTCGCGAGCGTATTCGAAGTGGAATTAGCCAATGATTTGAACCCAATTTTGGGTAAACATAAATAGCATATAAAAGGTTGGGTTCGTAACCGATCACATGACTTCATAAAATCAAATTTGAAATCACTAGAGAATTGACGTTACGATTGTATCAAAATTAGAAGTGTATCAAATTAAATCTTAAACAGCGATTGATACACTGATAAATGTGTATCAGTAATTATCTTTGATTTAATTTGATACTGTACTGTTTTTTTATATCTTTAAATGTGCAGTAAGCAACTATAATATGGAAAAAGCAATAATCATTTCGAGATGTTCAACAAACGAAACCAAACAAGATGTTACAAGACAATCTTTCGATTTAGATAATAAATACCAAAGCCGGTACCAAATTGTAAGGAATTTCGAATATTATAAATCTGGCTTGTCTAATGATGAACAACTTTCAGAAATTATAAATTATGCAAAAACCAATGGTATAGATCATATTCTTTTTACCGAAGTAAGCCGGGTTGCTCGTCGGGTTATTGAAATTCTTTTATTTATCCAGGATTGCACAAAACACAAAATAAATGTTGTAATTGATAATTACAACATGCACAGCCTAAATGCTGACAAGACGGAAAACACGATAACCAAAACGATGTTGCAAATAGGGGCTGCATTTTCAGAAATGGAATTAAAGCAAACCCAACAAAGGCTTAATAGTGGTCGCTCTAAGTATATTGCAAATGGTGGTCGATTGGGAAGAAATATGGATACTAAAGAAACCAAAGATCAAATTTTGGAAAAACATAAAGATGTTGTAAAGTTCTTGAAACAAGGCCAAAGCATAAGAAATATTATGAAGTTAACAGAAAAAAGTAGCGCTACGGTTCAAAAAGTCAAACAACTTATCGCGGTTAATTTATAACCACTGATTATTGTCAGCTGACTTATTGTTTTATCGGAAAAGGTCTTTTGTAGATTCAATTCATTTGCACATACCGTTCAATAGCTTTTGTTATACCTATATAGCATTTCGACAAAAGCAGCCTTCATTCTATTTTTTTAAATCACTGTTTCATCTTATTTATAACCGTTTGATTATGGTTGGTAATAACCATATCTTAGTGCAATAGCTTAACTAAATTAACATGACTCCAAAAAGTAATCAGAGTAAGTACCATTTTCATAATGTGGTAGTGCTTCTAATCATAAAAATTAGTTACATCGGTTGCGTTCCATTATCATTTCGGTAGAGGAATTGCTTTCTAAAAACATATCTCATCTATTTAGATCTAACAAATGAAAATTAAACATGTTTAAATCATTAAAAATAAATACTTGGCGGCAATATGAAGAAATTGATATTAATTTTCATCCACGTTTAACAATTTTGACAGGGGCCAATGGAGCAGGTAAGACAACTTTACTCAATTTGTTAAATCAGCATTTTGGTTGGCCAACTCAATTAATTGGAACACCAAAAAAAGATAAGAAAACCGGAGGATTAAAATTCTTCTCTGACTTTTGGAAAATTTTAACAGACTTTGAAAAAGACATTAATGGCCAACAGAATATCCAAAACTCAATAGGACAGATTACATACGAAAATGGTGGAATTTGCAGTTTAAGTGTGCCTACAAATGTTGGTTCAGTATACAACGTTAGTTTACATCCCCAACAAGGGATAAAAGGCCTACATATTCCTTCCCACAGGCCTATTTATAAATATCAGCCCATTCATAATATTTCTACTCAAGCTGTATCGAAAACAACTGCATTTAATTTATATAACCAAACAAAAGTACAGAGATATCAAGGAGGGCATACACAGCATACAGAGAATTATTATATTAAAGAAGCGCTCATTTCTCTTGCGACTTTCGGGTATGGAAATGAAGTGGTCTCAAAAAATGATGAAGCAATTAACATTTTTGAAGGTTTTCAACAAATTTTAAAAAAGGTTTTACCTTTAAAATTAGGTTTTGAGAAGATTGCAATCAGAATTCCAGAAGTTATATTAGTTACAAAATCAGGAGAATTCGCTCTTGATGCGGTCTCAGGTGGAATTGCTTCGATTATAGATTTAGCTTGGCAAATATACATGTTTGATGATACAGTAGATAAATATGTTGTAACATTTGATGAACCCGAAAATCATTTGCATCCGGAAATGCAAAAAACTTTATTGCCAAATTTTCTTGCGGCGTTTCCAAATGCCCAATTTATTATAGCGTCTCATAATCCATTCATTATCAGTTCAGTTCCTGATTCTAATGTTTATGTTTTAAATTATAATCAAAATAATAGAGTTGAATCGTTGCTCCTAGAGAATATCGAAAAATCGGGAAGTGCGAATGATATATTAAGAGAGGTTTTGGGAATCGAGACTACTATGCCAGATTGGGTAGATGCGAAAATTGAAGCTATTATTTCAAGATATTCTGAAATTGGAATTACGACTGAGAACTTGTCTGCATTCAAATCAGAATTAAAAACAGTGGGACTAGAAAAATATGTTTCAACATCAGTGGCTGACCTTTTAGAAAAGAGTAAAAAGAATGATTAAATTATTTAAAACAGCAAAACCACAAGTGTTAATTGATAATGGATCGCAATGGACAATGGCTATAATGCAACATATCACCAATGGAACGAATGTTCCTGAAAATATAAGGGGAAAATATAGGCACGTTGATATTAAAAACCAAGTAATAGTGGAAACCAATGGAAAATGTGCTTATTGTGAAAGTTATGTCACCCATCAATATCCTGGTGATATAGAACATATTATTCCTAAGTCAATTTTTCCTAGACTAACTTTTACTTGGAATAACTTATCGTTTGTATGTTATTGGTGCAATAATCACAAGCGAAATACCATTGATAAGAAGTGCAAACTTTTAAACCCTTATACTGATAATATTGATGAACACTTAAGGGCATTTGGACCTATTGTTATGCACGTTAATAGCAGCAAACGAGGCGAACTTACGCATTTGGAAATCAAACTTAACAGAAAAGAACTAATTGAACGGAGAGTTGAGGCGATAAAAGCACTTCAGAATTTAATTGATAAATACGAAAGAGAAACAATTGTCGGTTTGAAAGAGATTTTGCGACAAGAAATCATTGAAAGTTCTGCAATTGATAAAGAATTTTCTTTATACCTTAACCAATATTTAACTGATCGAGGAATAGTTTAGACAAATGTGCGAACGGTAGATGGCTAAAAAATTGTGCCATGCTCATTTTTATTACTAAACTATATCAACTGCTTGAAGAATTATAGCAGGTAGCAACCCGATTGTTGCCACCATGCGGATTATTCGATGTTCGTTGTTTGAATTATATGTAAAGTTGAATATTAAAAAAATAGATTATTCATCACCGCTATCTCCAATTAAGTCCGGCTCTTCGATCAAAGCTTGCGCTGTTAAGGTATTGACATCCATATCAGTCATTAGCTGTAGTAACTTATTGTCAGTTGAATCTTTGTTAATCTTCGATTGAACGCCTCTATATGTCTTTATTTCTAACTTATTTTCTTCATTCCGGCCGGCCACATAATTTTTAACATTTTTCCACCTTTTTTTAACTGTTTTGACGTTTAGACCTAGAGAAGATTTAACAGAATTGATTGTTATTTTTCCGTTGTGTTCAAAGCTCCAATCTTCAATACAATCGTATATTTTTCGGGTGTATAAATCATTATAATGGATTCTTTGTCGTTCGCCCCTTAAATTCTGTTTTTCAACTTTTGTCAATCCATATTTTGGATTAAATATTAATGACCTGTATGTTATTTTAGGTGTTAAACTTCCTTCATTTTCTTGCTTCAAAATTGAGTTAACAAGATTTTCAATGTATACCCATGGCAATGGTTCCTTGGCTATTGACAAATTGACAAACTTAGCAGAACTGCATATTTGCTTTCCATCTGCAAGGGGATTAAGGCACACCAAATTCCTTACGTAATTGCTCATATATCTTTTTCTGCCATCAATAAGTAGGCTAAATGGCTTACTGCAGTACACATATTCTAATGATCCATTAACCCAATCTTCAATAAAAGCATTTCCATTAAAATCAAAATCATCAATGTTGTTATACCGCAACTTATAAAAGAGACCAAGGGTCACATTATGTTCTTCCTTTTTTTTATTAATAGGATCCGTGGGCTCTTTTTCTGGTATATTAGTTTTAGCGGTGGAATATACAAATGAATTATAGTTCGTAAAAATATTAGGATCATGTGATTGAATTGATTGTTGACCTATTCTTTTAGCATTTAAATCACATTCACTATTAATTTTTAGGTCCTCAACTATGGATAGATATGTTGCATCGTAATTCTTAAGGGTTAAATGATCTACTCTTACCAGAATACAATAACCTAATCCACCGATTGATTTGTAAAAACTAAATATTTTATTTTTATCCAATCGCTCCGGATTAAAATCGGATGAGTCAATATCTATGTACATTAAGCCAGTGCCACGAATGAAATTTTCATTTTTTCGGGAGCCAGAAAACAATGCACTATACGTTACTGTTGGAATGGATAGCTTTACAGCATCATATTTTTCTTTTGATGTAAATTTAACTTTTTCATTATCAGTATTAATATATTGATATTTGAATACCCTGGCTTCTTCAATTTTTATTAATATCTCCTTTGGTGGACATTTAATTCTTTCGAGATGGTCTTCAATAGATATTGTGTCATTTACTGCTGGCGACGTTACGTTTGTGTAGGTGTTGACTTGGATTTGCTTCATGGAATCTTGAATAAATAAATAATTCTTTATTTCCATGTATGCCAAAAAATGAAAAAGTTTTAAAGCATTTTCATTTACCTACAATGACTAATTGAAAATGGTAACCGCTAAAAATCCAAAAAACATTTTGGTTCTTAGACCACATATTCCATTCTTTATAGAATATTACATTGAGAAAAAAAAAGTTGCTATTTCTTATCGATTACAGAATCACTATTGTTCGGTCGAAAATCAATACCACATTTTAAAAATGAAAAATGTGGTATTGATTTTAATCAAAAATAGTATCTTGACCGGTTACAATTGCAAATTTTCATAACCCGCAACCAATTTATTATATAAAGTAATATAATCGTAAGATATTTTTTCAAAACAGAGGTTTAGTTACATATGATTGGCATTTCTTTTTTACATGAAGCGCCAATTCTGTTGACAATTCCTGGTTAGATCCAGCACTGGGATCTAGTGTTGTAGTAAGATTTTTACAATTGTAAACGCGTAATATCGCTTGCGGTTGACCCGGTACATTTATTGCATATTGCGTCATTTTTTCAAATTGTGTAGGGCTGAATTTCGTATTAGTAGCGAACGACCTAATAGCGCCATTAATTCTTGTTGTATCTAGATTTAATTCTGTTAATTCCATATGTTGTTTTTTTAATTTTTGTTTTTTGAAATATTTTTTGTTAAAAAAATGTGGCTATTAATCTGGTTGACCATCATTATTACAGTATATTCATTGATTTAGTTAAATTATTAACACGGGTGCAATTATTCTGCATAACGTATTATAAGAGGGGTAATTATGATTGCCATCAGGAAATTCGTAACAAATCGTTGAAGTTGGAAATTGATGATCATCAACTCTGAATTAGGTCGGTCGGGTGGTTGAATTTTTACCCGGTCTGTTGTCATATTTACATCCATAATGGTTATTAGTTGAAATGGATCTTCTTCTTTAGCTTCACCATAATTCTTGATAAAGCTTGCATTTTTAATTTTTTTCATTTTTAAATTGTTACTCCCTTATATAGTGCTGAATTTGAAAAAGTTTCATTTTTGTGAAAAAAAGAAGCGGCTTTATTGCTTTGTAATGACATGGTGATTGCCTTTTGGTAAGATGTTAAAGCAAACATGAACACTTATGTTTCGATGGCTTTATAAAATTCGTTTAGGAAAAAAAATCTGATCCAGAAAATTAGACTACGGAATTTGATGTAATTGATTCAACAATGTTTCAATTTTCCGGAACCATAAAACAATAAAATGATTCACAAATCAAATTAATTGTTACGTTTGTTTGGAGAGCGTTAATTTGGGGTTGTGTCGGAAGGTACAGCCACTTTGTTATTTAAAATCAAAGGATGAGAACCATAATTGATGGTTTGGTGTAACATCAATCGTTTGCCGCATGGATAGATAAGCAGATGTTGACTAGATATCGAATTTCAAAACGCGTTCTTTTTCCTGGTGTTGATGCTTCAAATAGAAGTCTTTCAAATCTCTTAAATACACTTCCGTTGTTTTACTTAGGGTGTGACCGTTTTTTGATTGGACTTCTGCAAATGACAACCCTTCATATACAATTTCATGAACGTTTGCTGTATGTTTCAGATTGTACTTATTGAATCTCTTATCAATTCCTAGGTCGGCAAGCATCGTTTTGAAGCTGTAAGTCATGTTTTTGTGGTTATACATTCTTTCGCCCACATATCCAATTCTGGCATTCCCATGGTAGCTGAACAGATGTTTATCTTTTATCGCTTCATCATCGAAATCGATATTAAGTAAGCAAAGGTGGTTATAGATTGGGGCATCCAATGGAATTTTTCTTGCAATTCTGGTTTTGCTTTTAGCTGCTTTAAGATGAATCATCCGTGTTTCCATGTCAATATCTTTTATTTCCAACCTGCAAAGTTCTATTGGTCTTAAGTGAGTGTAGTAAATCATCAATAAGAACGTTAAGTAAGGTGGTCGACGATGCTTTTTTGTATATTCTATAATGGCCTGCAGTTGTTCGATCGTGAACACTGTGCTATTGTCTTGATATTCTCTTTTGTGATCATATCCCAATTTTATAGATTTCATTGGGTTAAAACTTAAAACCCTTTTTTTTGAATACCAGAAATCCAATACTGCACCTAGGCGTTCTTTATATTCTTTTATGGTAAATTTTGATAATGGTTTTTGAAACATTGGTGATATGTAACTTTTTATATAGATAATGTAATCTTCTATTAGCTCACCGTCTATACAATCCAAAAGAATATTCGATCTATTGATATTGGATAGGTACTTCTTAAAAAATGTGATGCCTAATTCGTAATTGGTTATTGTTTTTTCTGACACAAATTGTTTACGGTTTTCAATGTATACGGTCGCGGCTTGATTAAATGATGGCATTAACGGTTTTTTATTGATTTCATTGAAATCTTTACCATCATATACTTTAGTAGTCAATAGGTCATGAACTGCATTGTACATATTCTTAATGCGTTTCTCAACTTCTTTAGCGGTAATTCCGGCTTTATTAAGCCCGGTTTTATATTTTACTTGTTTGCGCTTTCCATTTTGTGTGAAATAGAAATACACATAATGTACTTTTCCAACATTAATATGTACGTGAGAACAATTTGGATTTAATGGATAAGGTTTAATTACCATAAACTTTTGATACCTTTTTAGTGGGTTATAAAATTTGTTAATTCGTAACCACCTAGCAGATAGTGTTTATTCTTATATTCCGTACCTTTGTTACGATTCAGGATAAAAACCTGACAAGGTTTATGCAAAAAGATATAGAAATTACACTGGCTCCAGAAATTGTGGAGTCTGAGCCAGCCATCCGGAAAAAGCTCTCCAATGCCCTAAACATAGACGCAAAGCGGATTAACAGCTATCAGATCCTGAAAAGATCGATCGATGCCCGCTCCAGAAATGTAATTTATCGATTACAGATTAAAGTATTTATTGATGAGTCACCTTTGGCAGCTATTTTCAATACCAACTATCAAAATGTCAGTCAGGCCAAACAGGTGATTATTGTAGGTGCAGGCCCGGCGGGTCTATTTGCCGCATTGCAATGCATCGAAATCGGGCTAAAGCCCATTGTACTGGAGCGTGGTAAAGACGTGAAACAACGGCGCAGAGATCTTGCTGCCATCAATAAGGAAGGCTTGGTCAATACAGAATCCAATTACTGCTACGGCGAAGGCGGTGCAGGAACATATTCTGACGGAAAGCTCTACACGCGTTCCAACAAGCGTGGAGATATCAATAAAGTGCTTCAGGCCTTTGTGCAGCATGGTGCGGATGCGGATATTTTAATCGATGCCCGCCCGCATATTGGCACAAATAAACTTCCGCAAATCATCACCGCTATCCGCGAAACCATTTTAAATGCTGGAGGGGAGCTGCGGTTTGAGCAAAAGGTGACTGACCTGCTGATCGATTTTGGTAAAATTAGCGGGGTGCTGATCAATGGCGAAGAAAAATTATTATCGGATGCCGTGATCCTGGCCACCGGACATTCGGCGCGGGATATCTATGAGTTGCTTCATCGCAAAGGAATTTTGGTTGAGGCTAAACCCTTTGCCCTGGGCGTTCGAATTGAACATCCGCAGGCTATTATAGATGCGGCGCAATACCATTGTGATATCCGCAGTGAGTTTTTACCACCAGCATATTATAGCTTGGTGGAGCAGGTAGACAGCAGGGGGGTGTTTTCGTTTTGCATGTGCCCGGGTGGTATCATTGCTCCCTGTGCAACTTACGAGAACGAAATTGTCGTAAACGGTTGGTCGCCCTCCAAACGCAACAACCCGTTTGCCAATTCTGGTACCGTAGTTCAGGTTACTTTAGACGATGTAAAAGGAACTGATCCTTTAAGAATGATGCACTTTCAAGCGGAAATAGAAAAAACTGCTTTTCAATTGGGTGGTGGAAATTTAGTTGCACCTGCTCAGCGTATGGTTGATTTTGTGGAAGGAAGGGTGTCGACAGATTTGCCCAAAAATTCTTACCTGCCAGGAACCAGAAGTGTGATGTTGAAAGAAACCCTTCCGGATTTTGTAGCTTCGAGTTTAAAGAATGCTTTGCCTTTGTTTGGGAAAAAAATGAAAGGATATTATACCAATGAAGCGATATTGGTGGGGGTAGAAAGCCGAAGCTCTTCACCAGTGCGTATCCCGAGGGATAAAGAAAGTTACCAGCATCCTCAGGTAGCGGGTTTATTTCCGTGTGCAGAGGGGGCAGGCTACGCAGGGGGCATCGTGTCTGCTGCGATCGACGGGTTGAATTGTGCAAATGCGATACTCAAGTATATTTAAACATTTACAACAGGCATTTGTTATTCTTCTGATGTTCCTGATAAGAAGTTAAGGAATCTATATAAATAAGAAAGACGTGAAAAAGACATTAATTATAGGTGCTGCACCAAATCCGGAGCGTTATGCTTATCGTGCAGCCCACATGCTGACGGCAAAAGGCCATGACATCGTAAATGTTGGTATCAAGAAAGGAGAGGTTGCAGGTGTAGCCATAGAAAAACCAGGACAAGTTCATCACGATATTGATACGGTAACCTTATATATAGGTCCGCATTTGCAAAATCAGTATTATGATTATATTCTGGATACTAAACCTGCCCGTGTTATTTTTAATCCTGGGACGGAGAATCCTGAATTGGAATCCTTGTTAAAAGCAAATGGCATTGAACCTGTGGAGGCATGTACCCTGGTTTTGCTTTCTATAGGACAATATTAACCCTTTATAAAATTGATGAACCAGCCGTTTTTTTATGGCATAGATTTCAAATCCTGGATTTGACTGCACTGCATTTTGTTAAAGTTTAACTGCCATATAGCGTATACATATAAAAGCCGCATCGTTTAATTACGATG
>NZ_JADFBX010000019.1 GCF_015223055.1 Pedobacter sp. MC2016-24 | reverse complement strand
AAAAAAAAATCCGGCGGCCCCCACAATTAATATATTCCGGCCCCACGACCGCATTTTATAATCAGGTTGAATTTTTAAGAAGCTTTAGTAAACCTGCTGTCATAAATCTATAAATCAACCCATTGAACCCCGAAAAATAAGATACGAGTACCTTAGGGTTTGTCTGGGAATAATTATTGGCTAACTTCGTTTTCAATTCACAGGGATTAAAAAGGGGATATAAATTCATGATTGATGACAACATAAGTACAGACCAGGAGCTGTGTTCCTTGCTAAGGCATGGGGATAAAAGTGCTTTTGCGCGGCTGTACGAGATGTATAGTCAACGGATTTATACCAATTTGATCCGACTGTTAAAAGATGAGGACCTTGCCCAGGAACTTCTTCAGGAAGTTTTTGTCAGAATATGGGATAAAAGGGAAACACTACAGGTCGAGACATCCTTCCGGTCTTATTTGTACCGGGTTTCTGAAAATCTGGTTCGTGATTTTTTCAGGAAAGCAGCCAAAGACAAACGGATGATGGAGCACTTGATTATGGCTGCATCGGAGCTGTACATCGACAATGAAGAGCTTTATATCCATAAAGAAGATAACATTTTGCTACATCAGGCCATCGATACCTTACCCCCGCAAAGGCGTAGGATTTTCATCCTTTGTAAAATAGAGGGTAAATCCTATAATGAAGTGAGTGAAATCACGGGCGTCTCCGTTTCTACCATCAATGACCATATTGTGAAAGCTACCAAAGCCATTCGTACCCATTTTGTCCTTTCCGGCGATTCCGCAATTATTTTAGTCATCGCGGCCATTATTGGCTCCGTATAGCCGGATTAAAGACAGTACTAAAATAATTTTATTTTTTTTTCAAAAACGAGCAGATGATTTTCTTTCCAGCTGCGTCTTAGTGTAAAACGATTATATATTTTGGAAGCATCATTACTCAAACTTGTCTTAGCACGTTACCTGCAGAATAAATGTTCAGCTGCGGAAGTTAAATGGCTTTTAGACCATTTCCATACGGATGATGAGGGAGCATTGCTTTCACTGATGATGGCGCAATTTGAATTGGATGCTGATCGTCCTAAGCAGGAAGCTAAGCCAGACCAGGTAGTTTTTGCACAAGTTTATGCCAGGATTGAGCAGCACATAACGTCAACCAACCCAATACAAAAAACAATTCAACCTTTATGGCCCCGCTTAATTGCTGCGGCTGCTGTCATTTTAATATTGGGAACAGGTATCTATTTTTACAGCAGCCGTTCCGCTACTGAAGATGGCTTTAAGCTTGGTGCAGCAAAAGATCTCCCGGCAGGAAAAAACAAAGCCACGTTGACACTTGCCAATGGTGAGGTGATTGCATTAAGTGATGCTAAAAATGGTGTGGTCATAGATGCGAAAACCCTGGTTTATAATGATGGTACAGCAGTTGGTGAACTGAAGCCAACATCTGGAATCCAAAAGATAGCCACGCCGCGGGGAGGTACTTATCAGATCGTATTGCCAGATGGTACTAAGGTCTGGCTCAACGCCGCATCTGCACTAAAATTCCCGGCCAGTTTTCATGGTTCAGCGACCAGAAAAGTGGAGTTAGCGGGAGAAGCTTACTTTGAGGTAAGTAAAGATAAAGCACAGCCATTTGTCGTTTCTACGGCAGTACAAGAGCTTACCGTGTTGGGGACGCATTTTAACATCAGTAGTTATCCCGATGAAAATGCGACGAAAACAACTTTATTGGAAGGGTCGGTAAAAGTGAGGTCGGGGACTGAACAAAAGATTTTAGAACCCGGACAGCAGTCGGTATTGAATTCAAATCATATCGCTGTAGATAAAGCGGATGTAGAAGAGGTCATGGCCTGGAAAAATGGAGATTTCATCTTTAAAAGCGAAAATCTGGAGGGCATCTTGAACCAAGTGGCCAGGTGGTATGATGTGGAATTGGTATATGCTGCCGATGCACCTAAAAAGGTGATTTTATGGGGCTATGTATCAAGGTCTAACAACATCTCTGCGGTATTAAGCCAACTGGAAAGAACAGGTAAGGTTCATTTTGAAATGGAAGGTAGAAAAATTAGAATCACGAAATAACCAATCCGGATCTGCAGAAAGTCTGCGGGTTCCATAACTATAATCAAACAACCGAAAACACATGAAAAAATCCTTACGAAAGCAGCGCTAACCACGCTAAAGGTGACTCAAATAAAAAACCGCAAAGTGCTTCGAACACTTTACGGTAAAAGTTTGAGTAGCCTTCCCGATAAACATCGGGACAAATAATTTGAAGATCATTTACGTATTAACTCAAACCAAGACAAAAGTATATAAATCATCATGAGATTACAACACAGAAATGTGGACTGATCTCATGATGATTTAGTACAGCTGTCGCCTGTAACAAGCAATGAAAAAATATGCTTTTAACCCAGGTATGCTACAGATGTGGCTGCCACCTAAACTTCTATTGATTATGAAGTTAGTATTCATCTTAATGACCACTTTTTTAATCCAGGTTTCTGCCAGTTCTTTTGGGCAGAAAATAACGCTGAATGAAAAAAACGCTGCGCTGGAAAATGTAATTAAAAAGATCAGACTGCAAACGGGCTATGATTTTTTAATCGATGCAGAAATTATCAGTAATGCCGGAAAAATCGATGTAAAACTACAGGATGTCACGTTGTCAGAAGCATTGAAAGTATGCTTTGAGGGGCAGAACCTAAACTATTCCATCCAGGGCAAATCAGTAGTGGTAACCAGGAAGTCATTCTCGCTGCTGGATAAAGTGAGGACTTATCTTGCTGCTATTGATGTCAAAGGAAAGGTAGTTGACGAAAAGGGGGAGCCGGTACCCGGCGCAACCGTAACTGTAAAAGGCACAGGGAAGGTTGTCACAACCAATGCAAATGGCGATTTTTCTTTACCTGGTATTGATGAAAAAGCGATTGTTATCATCAGTTATATCGGATTCGAAAAGAAAGAACTTCCCGTATCTGCAAATATGGGGTCTATTATGTTGAAGCATTCAGAAGTGAATCTGGATGACGTTGAAGTTATGGCGAATACCGGGTATTATAAAATTCCTAAAGAAAGGGCCACAGGTTCTTTTACGGTAGTGGATAAGGAACTGTTTAACAGAACTACGGGTACCAATGTGTTGCAAAGACTGGAAGGAATTACCAGTGGGGTTCAGTTTTTGTCGCCTGGTACCAACGACCCTAAAAGCATTCGTGTACGTGGGGTTTCGACTTTACAATCCAATAGAAGGCCGCTGATTGTGGTAGATAATTTTCCTTATGAAGGAAACTATTCCAGCGTCACAAATCAGGATCTGGACAATGATAAAGATGTAGACCTAAGTTTCCTGAACCCAAATGATGTGGAAAGTATCACCGTATTGAAAGATGCCGCTGCGGCTTCAATCTGGGGTGCACGTGCAGGTAACGGCGTTATCGTCATTACCACCAAGCAAGGTCGTTTCAATCAAAAAGCACGCATTTCCTTCAACGCAAATACCACCATTGGCGACAAGCCAAATCTGTTGTATAACAGAAACCGTTTACCAAGTGAAACGGTAATGGCAATCGAAAAAGAGAAATATCTGCGTGGAGGCCTTTATAGTGAAACTGCTACAGATAAAGGTGTATTACCAGAATATGTAGAGCTGTTAATCAAATACAAAAATGACCTGAATAATCCGGATTTTCTTGCCCAGGAAGCGAGAATGAAAAATACGGAAGTAAGAAACGAAGCGCTAAAATATCTTTACCAGCCTACCATTAACCAACAGTATGCATTTAATGTGTCTGGCGGTGGCGCTGCTTATCGTTATTATGTTTCTGCCGGTTACGATAAAAATCGCGGAATGTTAAAAGGAAATGACGACGATCGCTTAAACTTAAATCTTCAAAATACTTTCAGCCCGGCTAAAGGATTAGAAATTACCGCGGGTATCTTATATAGCCAGGCCAGTAACCGGAACAACGGAATCGGCCTTTCCGACCTGGGAACTGGTAGTTTCGGTATTTCTTCTTACCTCCGTCTGGCTGATGAGCAGGGAAATCACTTAGCCATACTCAGAGAGTTACGTCAGCCTTATAAAGATCAGTCAGTGGCTGCCGGCTTACTGGATTGGAATTACAGACCCCTGGATGAGTTGGATATAAATGATGTATCCGGAAAACAAAAAGAACTGAAATTAAATACCGGTATCAAATACAGTTTTTTAAATCACTTTAGCGTAGAAGCACAGTATCAACATACCAATGGAGAGAATGCCATGCTCACCAATTACAATAAGGACAGCTACTATGTACGCAACTGGGTAAACAAATTTACGCAGGCTGATGGAACAAGGGTATTTCCGTATGGCGCCGTACAAATTGCTCGTAAGACTGATCTGACGACCAGCAATACCGGGCGTGCACAATTAAACTATAATCAAAATATTGGATCAGACCACAGTGTAAACGCATTGGCAGGAACCGAGATCCGCGAAATCATCAGAAAAAATACACCTGGTTATTATATCTATAATTTTGATAAAGATATCCTGGAAGGAGAATCTCAATATGATTATAATAAATTGTACCCTACACGTCCTGGTGTTTCAAGTCAACGTATACCGAGTGCATTTCCAATAGATTTGAATGAGTATACAGATCGTTACCTGTCATACTTTGCAAATGCAAGTTATACCTACCTGAACCGCTATACTGTTTCCGGATCGGCGCGCTGGGACGGTTCCAACCTGTATGGCGTTAAAACCAATCAAAAAGGTACACCATTGTGGTCAGTGGGCGGTAACTGGAACATCAGTCAGGAAAGTTTTTATCACAGTGAGTGGGTTCCTTACTTACGTTTAAGAACTACTTATGGCAGCAGTGGAAATACCAACCAATCCGTCAGTACTTTTCCAACCATCCGCTACAATACCGGAGCCGATAATGGTAATTTACCACAGGGTACCATTGTTAGTGCAGGAAATCCTTCGCTACGCTGGGAGCGTGTGAATACCTTGAATGCGGGATTAGATTTTGCCAGCAAAAATGACCGCATCAGTGGTTCATTCGATTATTATGTTAAAAATGCAGAAGACCTGATTGGTGAAGATTTCCTTGCACCAAGTACAGGGATCATTACCGGTGGTACTGCATTGGCTACCAATAAGGTCAATTATGCAAAAATCCGGACCAAAGGTTTCGATATCCAATTGAACTCCAGAAATATAGCAGGAAGAGATTTTAACTGGCAGAGTACAGTGTTGTTGAACTATGTAACCAATAAGGTGACCGATGTATACATCAATCCGGTAACAGCCATTACCAATTTTATCGGAGATAAAGTTTCTCCGATGGTCGGAAAAAGCCTGGATATCCTGTATGCTACGCCCTGGTATGGACTGGATCCGAAAACCGGCTTACCGCTCATGTATGTGAATGGAAATGTAACGACCAATTATGCTACTTTTTATAACAGTTTGAACAAAGATAACCTGGTTAATGCCGGATTAAGCGTACCTACCTTTTTTGGCTCATTAAGAAATGATTTCAGTTACAAGAACATCACACTTTCTGGATTGATTACCTGGAAAAGTAATTACAAATTCCGTCGTTCGTCGATCTCCTCAGGTATGGAATACGGTAGCAATGCTACTTATAACGTTGATTATTTTAACCGTTGGCAGCAACCTGGCGACGAAACCAGAACCAACGTTCCTGCACGATTGGATGTTGCGCCACAATATGCATCGACCTTGTACAATTTCTCGGAGGCACTGCTAACCAGTGGTGACCACATCAGGTTACAGGATGTTGCAGTAAGCTATACCTTGACTGCGAAACAACTGGGTATTCCGGCAATTCAGAGTGTTAGGTTTTATGCCAATGCCAGAAACCTGGGAATCATCTGGCGTGCCAATAAATACAAGATTGATCCAGACTATGCAAATGCAGAATACGTAGCACCAAAAACTTACGCTTTCGGCATACAAGTGGGTTTTTAGAAAAAGTAAACAGAACAATTAACGATTCATTTGATCATGATGAACACAAAAAAATATATTTACATCATCCTTTCCGTATTTTTATTGAGCGGATGTGGCAAAGAGTTCCTGGAAAAAAAACGTGATAGCAAACAAGTTATCCCTAAGGACATCAAAGACTATCAGGCGATGTTAGATGCCTATAAGGTGATTAATCAGAATGGCTCTGCAAACCTTGGGATAGTTGGAGGGGATGAATACACGGTAACAGATGCCGTGATGACAACTTATAAAGGTTTTTATCCCTACGAAGCCAACGGCTATATCTGGGCTAAAGATGTTTTTGAAACTAAAGAATCCACCGATTGGAACAATGGTTATCAACGTATTCTTTATGCCAATTTGGTCTTGGAAGTAGAAAAAATAAAACCAACTGCTGCAGAACAGGAAAGCTGGAATATGGTAAAGGGTGGAGGTTTGTTTGTAAGGGCCTTTAGCTATTATCAACTGGCACAGTTGTTTTGCAAGCCTTATGATGTGAATACCGCAGCCTCTGATTTGGGTATACCCTTAAAACTTAGTCACGATGTGACCGAGAAGGTTAACCGTGGTACCGTTGCAGGCCTGTATAAACAAATTTTGGCTGACCTGGAAACGGCCTTCCCATTGGTGCCTGATCAGCCAGTTCAAAATTTACGCGTTGGAAAAGCAGCTGTTGCCGCGCTTCTGGCCCGTACTTATTTACAAATGGGAAATTATGAAAGGGCCGGGTTTTACGCAGATCAGGGATTGAAGTATAAGGCTTCGCTATTGGATTTTAAAACATTGACCATACCGCCCCTGGCAGATGTTTTTAATTCAAACTGGGGTGCTACCAATCCGGAAATTGTATTTTATGTAGGAAATGCCGTTCGTCCGGTTACGCCGCTGGTAGGCTTCAATGCCGAACAGGAATTGCTGGATCTTTATGAAGCTGATGACCTGCGCCTAAAAACTTATTTCGCAAAATCTACAGATAACCGCATGACATTCAGAGGTTCTTATGGTGGTTTCCCACAGACCTTTAATGGAATTACTACTGCTGAACTTTGGTTGATGCGCGCAGAAACCAGGGCAAGAGCAGGGCAGACACAACTTGCTCTTGATGACCTGAACCAGCTGCGTAAAAATCGTTTTAATGCCGCAACCTATAAAGATGCAACGGCAGCTAATGCTGATGAAGCACTGGCGCTTATCGTCAAAGAACGGCGTAAAGAATTCGTATACCGTGGAATCCGTTGGGAAGATTTGCGCAGGTTTAACAAAGAACCCCGTTTTGCCAAAACCATCAGACATACCCTTTACGGCAAGAATTATGAATTGCCTCCAAATGATGTCCGTTACGTATGGCCAATTCCTGATAATGAAATTGACATTAACCAGTTGCCACAAAACCCAAGATAATTAAAGTTAACATACACACCATGATCGGGACAATCATCATCAAATGATCCTATATAAACACGCATAAAAAATGTCAGAGAACATTGTTAAAATTGAAAACTTGTGCCACAGGTATAGTAAAACCTGGGCAATTAAAGACATCAATATAGAAATCAATAAAAAGGGGATACTTGGGCTATTGGGTTCAAACGGAGCTGGTAAATCCACCACCATGAATATCCTTTGCGGTGTATTGAACCAAACATCCGGCGATGTGCTTATCGGCGGTATTGACATCCGTAAAAACCCAAAGGAAGCAAAAAAACAAATCGGATTTCTGCCGCAAAACCCACCTCTGCACCTCGAATTGACGGTTGATGAATACCTTACCCATTGCGCTTATTTAAGGCTGATCGATAAGAAAGACATCCGTAAAGCTGTAGATGCGGCGAAGGCAAGATGTGGCGTGTCCCATTTCAGCAACAGGCTGCTTCGTAACCTCTCTGGTGGATACCGCCAAAGGGTTGGCATTGCACAAGCCATCATCCACAAGCCGCAACTGGTGGTTTTAGACGAGCCAACAAACGGTCTTGATCCCAACCAGATCATTGAAGTCAGGGGGCTGATTAAAGAAATTGCCAGTGAAAGAGCCGTTATCTTCTCCACGCACATTCTGAGCGAAGTACAGGTACTTTGCCAGGATATCAAAATGATTGAAAAGGGAAGAGTCGTTTTTTCAGACACGATGGAAGCTTTTAACAATTACATCGAACCTACGGGCGTGTTGATGTGGATGAACAATGCACCTTCTAAAGCAGAACTCCAGGCACTGCCAGGTGTAACCAGTGCCGAATTTTTAACAGATAAACAAGTGCGCCTGCACATCAATGCCGCACCGGACATCTGTGAGAAAATTATCGAGATCAGCGTCAATAAGGGCTGGCAGTTGAGAGAGATTAGTCTGGAGAAAAGTTCTCTTGACGACATCTTCAAACAGTTATCATCTTAACCCTGGCCATCATCATAAAATAATAAATAACCGAATCAATGAGAGTTATACTTCGAATAGCCAGGTTAGAATTGGCTTCACTTTTCTTTTCGCCCATAGCCTGGCTCGTACTGGTTGTATTTGCCGTTCAGTTTGGCTTACAATTTACCGGCAAAGTAGACATGTATGTGTCCTACAAAATGCTTGGATACCCTACATTCAACCTATCTGATTATATTTTTACCAACGGTCAATCCGGCGGACTTTTCCTAACCGTACAATCACAGCTTTACCTGTTTGTTCCCTTGTTAACCATGGGCGTTTTAAGTCGTGAAATTAGCAGCGGTTCAATTAAACTGCTGTTATCCTCTCCGGTTAAAGTGAGCGAAATCGTACTGGGTAAATTTCTGGGCATCATGGGCTACGGCTTAATGCTGATTTTTATTCTCCTGATGTTTGTCATCACCGCCTCGTTTAGCATTGATGCTTTCGAAATCTACTGGATGCTGACCAGCCTTTTAGGTTTGTATTTATTGTTTAGTGCTTACGCTGCAATTGGTTTGTTTTTGTCCAGTTTAACCTCCTACCAGGTGGTGGCAGCCATCAGTACTTTAGCCGTACTTACATTTTTACACTTTATTGGTAGCCTATGGCAGGATGTTGATTTTCTGCGTCACATTACCTATTTCCTATCTGTAACCGGTAAGGCTGATAGCATGATCTTTGGCCTGATCCGCAGTAAAGACATCATTTATTTCCTGGTCGTGATTTCGCTTTTCCTGGGATTAACCATGTTGAAATTACAGGCGGGAAGAGAGTCCCGTTCAGCCGGACTTCAATTTGGCCGTTACCTATTGTTGATTTGTACTGCGCTTTTGATCGGATACATCAGTGCATTACCCTCATTTACTGGTTACATTGACACGACATCGCAAAATACCCGTACCCTAACCGAAAACAGTAGGGAAGTACTTAAAAAGTTGAATGGGCCATTAACCATCACCACTTATGTCAACCTGATGGATAAAGACCATAACATCGGTTTGCCAAAACAACGCAACAATGATCTGGCACGTTTTGAACAATATCAGCGCTTTTTACCACATGGATTGAATATGGAGTATGTTTATTATTACGATACCTGCGACAATTCCTCTTTGTTTAAAACCAAGATCAATGCCGGCCTTAGTCTGAAAGCTGTGGCAGAAAATGTGGTGAAATCTGAAAAACTGGATCTGGATGATTTCCTGTCGCCAGCAGAAATCCATAAGATCATTGATCTTGCTCCGGAAGGAAATAAATTTGTACGACGTCTGCAGCTTGGCGATCAATCTACTTACCTGCGTCTATACAACGACTTTTTTAAACATCCGGGTGAGGAGAACATTACTGCTGCCATCAGACGCTTTACAACAAGTCCGCCTAAGATTGTTTTCATTACCGGAAATAATGAACGCAGTATTGAAGAAGCTAACGACAGGGGATATCAGCAGTCTACCACAGAAAAGTCTGCACGTAGTGCCTTAGTGAATAATGGTTTTGATGCCATGAGCATTTCGCTTAAAGATCAGGAGATTCCTAAAGGCATTGCAGCCCTGGTACTTGCCGATCCAAGATCTGAACTTTCGGCGGTTGAAATCAATAAAATCAACCAGTACATCGCCAATGGAGGAAACATGTTGATTTTAGCTAAACTGGACAAAAAAGAACTGCTTAAACCAGTACTTGAGCCACTCGGGGTAGGCTTTTTAAAAGGTATGGTGGTACAAAACAATGCCGATGTTGCAGCCGATCTGTCTTTCTCCAGCTTCACAACAAATGGCGGTTTATTTGGAAAAGAATACGAGAAATTTAACGGGGACACGACCTTTAAGGTGGTCATGTCCGGAGCTGCCGGATTAACTTACCAGGCAAGTGGCGATTTTAAAGTCATGCCCTTATTGGTAACCAACCCCAATATTGCCTGGTTAAAAACCGGAGCTTTTAACAGTGATTCTTTAAAACTGAAGTTTAATCCAGCCGAGGGTGATCAGCAAATGGCCATCCCAACTGCCATTGCACTGACCCGTAAAAGAAACAACCTGGAACAGAAAATAGCCGTGATCTCTGATGCTGATTTTATCAGTAACCTGGAAATCAATACTTTCAGAAAAGTAGGTGGAAAGGGAAATACCAATTTTTACAATGGTTTATTTAAATGGTTCAGCAATGGTGAATTCCCAATCAGCGTTGCAAAACCAGATCCGACAGACAATAACATCAAGTTGGAATCGGGCGGCATGAAAGTGCTCAAAGCCGTTTACTTGTATGCACTACCCGGACTTTTATTATTGGGTGGTGTGCTTTTACTTTACATCAGAAGAAGAAAATAAGCTGATTGAATACTGATCGTAGGTCATCTTTCGTGGTCATGAAAAAAGTAATGAAGGTTCCTGTCTCAGCACCTCATTACTTTTTTCAGCCGCGATTAATAATTTTTTGAATTATTTTAACTGAATTATTTGCTTTCCTTATTCTATTACCTAATTTGAGTTACTTTTTGAAAACTCAGATTTTATGGAGATTATACACCTTAGTGCAGAGTGTTATCCGATAGCCAAAGTTGGTGGATTGGGAGATGTTGTTGGCGCTTTACCAAAGTATCAGAATAAACTTGGACATATAGCAAAAGTGGTGATGCCGGCCTACCAGACCAGGTTTATGCAGGAGAATGAATTTGAGGTGGTATACGACGGTTGGGGTAAACTGGGCTTCCAAAATTTTACTGTTCGCATCTTTAGAGAAAAAACAAATAAATTAGGTTTTGACCTTTTCCTCGTACACATTGCCGGTTTACTCGACAGGGAAAAAGTATATGGGTATGACGACGATACTGAGCGTTTTCTCGCCTTCCAGATTGCCGTTTTAGATTGGATGGCCCAGTGGGAACATCAACCCGATGTCATCCATTGCCACGACCATCATATGGGCCTGATCCCGTTTATGGCATCTTATTGCCCGCAATTTAGAAAGTTAAGTCAGGTACCTTCCATACTCACCATTCACAACGCTCAATACCAGGGTCAGTTTGGTTGGGATAAGCTACATTATATTCCTGCGTTTGACCTTTGGAAATCCGGACAACTGGACTGGAAAGGATCTATTAACCCGCTTGCTGCCGCCATTAAATGCGCCTGGAGGGTAACCACAGTATCACCAAGTTACCTGGACGAGATCAGTTACAAAGCCAACGGCCTGGAAGATTTATTTGCCCAGGAACGAGCTAAGTGTGTCGGAATTCTAAATGGTATCGATAACGACGTCTGGAATCCAGATACCGATCCAATGCTGGAAAAAAATTATAATATCCGTACGGTAGATTCTGGAAAAAAAGCAAACAAAAAAGCTTTATGTGATGTTTTTAACCTGGATCCGGAAAAGCCTTTATTCACTTTTATCGGACGACTGGTGGGGGAAAAAGGAGCAGATTTGTTACCGGAAATATTTTACAATGCTTTAATCCAGACTAACGGCGAGATCAACATCCTGTTGCTTGGCTCTGGTGATCCGCAGGTAGAAGGCCGGTTGGCTCAGTTAAAAGATGTCTTTCCGGGAAGTTATAATGCATATATCGGTTACAATGAAATATTGTCTCACCAGGTTTATGCCGGGGGCGATTTTTTACTGATGCCGAGCAGGGTAGAGCCTTGCGGATTGAACCAGATGTATGCCTTGAGATATGGAACCATACCGATTGTCAGGCGGATCGGGGGATTGAAAGATACGGTGATCGATATTGGCGACGGTGGATTTGGGATCTGCCACGATCAAACTGCGGTATGGGATGTTGGAAATGCGATTGGAAGAGCATATGAATTGTTTTTAGATACAAAAAGAGTGAAAGAAATACGTAAGTTTATGATGCAACTGGATCATTCCTGGGATAAGGCCGCGCAACAATATATAGATCTATACCGAATATAAAAATAAAGCAATCATGATAGAATGGCTCATGATAAATGAAACTATAAAGATGAAAAACTATGACAGATAAAGTATTGGGGGTGATCCTTGGCGGTGGCCAGGGCTCCAGGCTTGCGCCATTAACACAAACACGCTCTAAACCAGCAGTGCCTATAGGAGGGAAATATCGTTTGGTAGACATACCAATTTCAAATTGCCTGAATTCAGGAATTCACAGGATGTTCGTGCTAACGCAATTTAATTCAGCATCGTTAAATAAACACATTAAGAATACGTATCACTTCAGCCATTTCAGTGCAGCTTTTGTCGATATTCTGGCGGCAGAACAGACCCCGGACAACCCGACCTGGTTTCAGGGAACAGCGGATGCGGTTCGTCAGACCATGCACCATTTGTTAAATCATGAGTTTGAATATGTGCTGATCCTCTCCGGAGACCAGTTGTATCAAATGGATTTCAATGAAATGGTCAATGCCCATATCGAAAGTGGTGTACAGATCACGCTTGCTACGATACCGGTAAATGCCAAAGATGCGCCTTCATTTGGGATTTTGAAAGCAAACGAGAAAAATATCATCACTTCATTTATTGAAAAACCAGCTGCGGAATTGTTGCCCGACTGGACTTCAGATACAGGTGAAGATATGCAGGCTGAAGGTCGCGATTTTCTGGCCTCTATGGGTATCTATATTTTCAATAAAGATTTGCTGATCAAAATCTTTTCTGAAAATGCAGATGAAAAAGATTTTGGTAAAGAAATTATTCCAAGAATGCTGAATACTTATGATGTATTGAGTTTTCAATATGAAGGATACTGGACAGATATCGGTAACATCTCTTCTTTCTTTGAAGCCAATCTTGGTTTGACCGATGACATCCCGAAATTCAATCTTTTTGATCAGAACCATAGCATTTTTACACGCGCCAGGATGCTTCCGCCATCTAAAATTTTAGGCACAACTTTGGATAAAACCATTATAGCCGAAGGTTGTATTTTACAGGCCGGTTCGATTAAACATGCCGTAATTGGCATCAGATCAAGAATTGGAGTAGACACCGTAATCGAAAGCTGTTATGTGATGGGTAGCGATAAATATCAAACCCTGGAAGAAATTGCTGAGGATAAAGCAAACCATAAGCCGATGATAGGAATCGGAGACCGCTGCGAAATTGTCAATGCAATTATCGATAAGAATAGCCGGATCGGTGATGATGTTAAAATCATAGGCGGTGATCATTTACCGGATGGTGATCACAATCTGTACACAGTGAAAGATGGAATTGTAGTGATTAAAAAAGGCGCTATTATACCGGATGGAACTGTGATTTGATGAATTTACCTTATCTGCTGATCTTATTTAGATTGCTGTTAGCCCCAATTATATTGGTACTGGCTTATGCTTTTGGTTCTAAAATGAGCCTTGTTATAGTCGTTCTCATGTATTTGGGGCTTCTTTCTGATATTTTTGACGGGATCATTGCCCGTAAGATGAACCTCTCTTCCGAAAAAATGCGAAGAATGGACAGTCAGACAGATTTGATTTTCTGGGTTGCCATTGCCATCAGCTGCTATTTAATTTATCCGGGTATCATTATGGATAAAATATGCTGGATTGGCCTGCTCATGTTCATGGAACTGAGCTGCTACCTGGTCAGTCTCATTAAATTTGGCAAAGAAACCTGCACCCATGCTTTTATGTCTAAATTATGGGGCTTAACCCTACTCAATGCTTTTACTGCACTTATTGGTTTTGAATATGGTGGCTGGGCTTTAAATCTTGCAATTATTGTTGGATTAATTTCTCACATTGATGTGATCTTAATTATCCTGATCCTGCCAAAATGGACACATGACATTCCGAGTTGCTACCATGCATACCTCATCAGGAAAGGCATTGGTTTCAAGAAAAGTAAATATTTAAACAGCTAAAATTTACAGGTATTTAAATACCAATGAAAAAGTAGTTTTCTCAAATGGTACAGAGTTCACCTCCAAACTACCCTGGTGCATTTTCATGATGTTCCGCGTAATGGTTAAACCAATACCAGATCCATTTGTACGGGTGGTAAAGAAAGGAACAAATATTTTTTCCAACAGCTCGGGGGCTACCCCTTTGCCATTGTCACTTACTTCCAGGTAGAGTCTGTTCTGATCCAATTTGTAGCCGATCTCTATTACGGGCTTTTCGATGCCCTCCAAAGCGTAAATACTATTGGTGACCAGGTTAATCAATGATTGTTCGATCAATTTCAGATCGATATCTATCGTAATGCGTGACGAGGTTTGTTCGATCTGTAGTTTGATGTTTTTTTCTACTACAAATGGCTGCATCAGCACTTTAATCTCTTTTAAAATTTCACCTATGGTATGCGGTTTTAAAACCGGACTGGGCAATTCAGCAATCAACCGGTAATCTTTCACAAAATCAAGCAAACCTTCTGAGCGTCTTTTTATAGTCAGCAAGGCTGGCTTTAAATCCTCCAGAATTTCACCTGTAACCACTTCCTTATTGGCAACCATATGGTAGGCCGTATCGGATAAAGAGCTGATCGGCGTAATCGAATTCAAAATTTCGTGCGAAATCACACCGATCAAACGGTTCCAGGCTTCGGCCTCTTTTTGCTCAATCTCATCCTTGATGTTTTTAAAAGATACGATCAGGTAATCTTTAGCATACAGATTTAAAGGGATAACCTCTGTGGAGAGCTGGATCAGTTTCTCATTGGTTTTCAACTCAATAAATTTCTTGCCGCCCTCTTTAATCGCTTCTATGCCTTCGGCGAAGGAAGGTAAACGATTTCTTAAGCGGTTCCAATACTTATAAGCCGGAATCTGCAGCAGATTACTTGCCGCAATGTTGAAAAATACAATTTCCGACTGCTCGGCCACCAATTCCTTTCCCCTCACTACAATAACACCTACCGGCACTTGTTCAAGGATGGTTTTAATGAGTAACGACATGGAATCTTTTTCCAGATGAACGTCTTTCTGTGCCTGGAGAATGTCGCTGAATGAAGCATACAATTCTGGAAAACTACTTCCGGTAGCTTTGCTTTTGAAATTTATGGTGTTGTCTTTCAGTTTGATGGCCAGAATGAAGCGCTTGATGTCCTCCCGCGTGCGGTTGATGTAAAAATAGAGTGAAACCATGCTGCTCCCAAGCAATAAAATGGTGCCCGAAATGCTAAACCATAGCTTAGTATGGAGCAGGAGATAAATCAAAAACAGGATCAGCAGGTTGATGAATAGGATTCTGACAATCAACTGTACCGTAAATCGCTTGTAAAACATCATAGGTTGAATTTTTCAATGCGTCTGTACAAGGCTGCACGTGTTAAACCAAGTTCGGCAGATGCCCGGGAAATATTGCCCTGATGCTTTTCAATGGCTTTCTGTACCATCATCTTTTCCATATCTTCCAAAGCCATGTCGCTTTGTATAGTCGTAGCCGATCCACCAAATCTTTGCGGACTCAGCTGGAGGTCATCCATCCCGATTTGTAAGCCGTCAGACATGATTACAGCGCGCTCGATCACATGTTGCAATTCCCTCACATTTCCTGGCCATTGATAGTTGAGTAAAGCCTGTGCGGCTTTGGCTTCAAATTGCGTAATGTTTTTATGGTATTTGGTACTGAAACTATGTAAAAAATGTTCTGCCAAAAGTAAAATGTCGTCTCCACGGTGCGATAGTGGCGGTAAAAGCAATTCCACTGTGTTGATCCGGAACAATAAATCCTGACGGAAAGTTCCTTTTCCCACCATTTCATTCAGTGGCATATTGGTGGCCGTAATCAAACGGACATTGATTTTTCTTTCTTTACTTTCCCCAAGTCTGGTTACTGTTCTGTTTTGGATTACGCTCAACAACTTGGATTGAAGTGCCATTGATAAATTGCCAATTTCATCCAGAAATATGGTGCCACCTTCCGCCAGTTCAAAACGGCCAGGCTTGTCTTCTTTTGCATCTGTAAAGGCTCCTTTGGCATAGCCAAACAGCTCGCTTTCAAACAGATTTTCATTGAGGGAACCCAGATCTACGTGCATAAAAGTTCCCTGCTTTCTCAGCGAGTGCTTATGCAATTCATAAGCGAAAACTTGCTTGCCTGTTCCGTTTTCGCCGAGGATGAGCACGTTGGCATCTGTTGGCGCAACTTTAATTAAAGTGTGTTGTAGCTTTTTAATGGGGTCAGCGTTTCCAATAACATGTTCAAAAGACCTTGCCATATCCTTTTGCATAGAACTGTGGATCTTTTCCAGTTTTTTAACTTTCCGGTTTGATTGTCTGAGTTTGGAAGCAGCAGATAAGGTGGCAAACAGTTTTTCATTTTCCCAGGGCTTCAGGATAAAATCAGTGGCTCCTTTTTTAATGGCCTGGACTGCAAGTTCAACATTGCCATAAGCGGTCATCAAAATCACTATATAGTCCTTGTCAATAGAAAGGATGTGTTCAAGCCAGTACAAGCCTTCCCGGCCATCACTGGCGCCCTTTTGATAATTCATGTCCAGTAAAATGATGTCAATCTCATTGGTGCTCAGCAATACATTGATTTCCTTAGGTGATTTGCAGGTAATTACCTGCTTAAAATGCTGTTTTAGAAATAACCTTGCACTTAATAAAATATCATCATCATCATCAATCACTAATATGTTGGCTTCTATCATAAAAAAAGATTTATCCAAAAATAATATAAAGTGTCCGTTGCTGTACAACAACTGTTCGATAATGAACATGTCTTTGCTTGTTTTGTTTTTAAGTCATTGATTTTTAGCTATTTTGTTCTATGTTTTTCGTTTGGCATGCCAATGGCTAAAAGGACATCATCATACGAACTGTTCAAATGGATAAGATTATAGAGAAAAAAAGATTCAATAAAAAGACCCTGCTGATGCTGTCTGGGATCCTTGTTTTTTTAGGTTTGGTAGCTTATGGTTACAGCCTTTCCCTGCACAAGGTATATCAGGCAGATCTGGATAAAATGAGCGTTAGTAAAGTCATCTACGGAGATTTTGAAGATGTTGCTTTGTGTAATGCCAGTGTGGTACCTCTAACATCTGTCATCGTAAGTTCGCCTGAAGGTGGTACTGTTGCCGAAATTTTTACAGAGAACGGCGCATCCGTAGTTAAAGGTACTCCGCTGCTTAGAATTGCCAATCCTAATGCGCTTTCAAATTATACGAGTAGTGAAACCAGTATTACAGAGCAGATCAACCAATTGCGTAAGGTCCGTCTGGATTTAGAGCAAAATCAAAGGGTGATGAGCCAGGATTTGATGGTGATCGAAAATAGCCTGAGAACGGCAAGCCGGAAATATAGAACAGATAGTCTCCTGTTTGCAAAAAGTGTAATTACCAGGGAAGAATTTGTCGCTTCCAGTCAGGATTATGAATATTTTCTGGGCAGGAAAGATATTCTGAAACAGGCCATTAAACAAGAAAATCAAAGTCGGGTGATGCAGCTCAGACAAATAGATGAATCTGTGACCCGGATGAACGAAAGTTTGCAGACCATTCGGCAAAATATCGAAAATATGACCATTAAAGCCCCCGTAGCCGGGCGTCTTTCTTCTTATGATCCGGTAATCGGTAAATCTTATGCTGTGAATGAAATGCTGGGTAAAATAGATGTAATGCAGGGTTATAAATTACAAGCCGTAGTAGATGAGTATTATGTCAACCGGGTTAAAGAAGGGCAGAAAGCAAGTTGTGAGTTTAATGGGCAGACTTACGCACTTACGGTTAGAAAAGTAATTCCAGAGGTAACAGCAGGGCAATTTCAAATTGAATTGGTATTTGATGGTAAATCACCAGACGAACTGAGAAGAGGCTTATCTTTACAAGTGAAACTCACACTTTCAAACAATAGCAAATCCTTATTGCTGGCACAGGGACAGTTTTTTCAAAGTACCGGTGGAACCTGGGTATTTGTTATAAAAGACGGTAAAGCAACCAAACGGAACGTTAAAGTTGGGCGCAAAAATTTTAAATACTATGAAGTGATCGACGGCCTGCAGAAAGATGAGGAAGTGATTACCTCATCTTACGACCAGTTTAGTCAGTATGACATTATTCAAATTAAATAATTAACCTTTTAAACGATAGCAAAGAAGAACCATGATTAAAATAGAGAACCTGGAAAAAGTTTACAAAACGGAAGAAATAGAAACTACAGCCTTAAACGGGATCAACCTCCATGTTAAAGCCGGTGAATTTGTTTCGATCATGGGGCCTTCTGGCTGCGGCAAGTCGACCCTGCTTAACGTAATGGGCTTGCTGGATAAACCGGAAAGCGGCAGCTACAGATTCATGGACACAGAACTGTTAAATTTAAATGACCGGGAACGTTCCAATTTCAGGAAGAAATACATGGGCTTTGTATTTCAGAATTTTAACCTGATAGATGAACTGACCGTATTTGAAAACATCGAGTTGCCGTTGATTTACAATAAAGTGGCCGCTGCAGAACGTAAACGCCTGGTTAATGAGATTATTGAGCGCATGAATATTGTCAACAGAAGCAGTCATTTTCCGCAACAGCTTTCGGGCGGGCAGCAGCAACGCGTGGCCGTAGCCCGCGCATTGGTCACAAAGCCCAAACTGGTATTGGCAGATGAGCCTACGGGTAACCTGGACAGCTCGCATGGCAATGAGGTGATGGAACTGTTGTGTGAACTGAATGAACAAGGCACAACCATCGTGATGGTAACCCACTCTGCTCATGATGCCAGTTTCTCCAACAGAATTATCAATTTGAAAGATGGCCATGTGATTTCTGAAAAAATCAATAAGGGTAGAACCGAAGAACTGATCTGATCATGTTTAAACTCAATCTGAAAATAGCCTGGCGAAACCTTTGGAAAAACATGGGCATTACCGCTATAAATGTTGGTGGTTTAGCTATTGCTTTGGCTGCTTTTATTTTGGTAATGATGTACGCTACTTATGAAACGAGTTTTGACAAGGAAAATCCGAATTACGATCATATTTATGTTGTTGGAATAACTTATCCGGAATTTAAAACTTATTACACGGCTGCTCCATTTGCAAAAGCTATCCAACAGAACTTTCCTGAAGTTGAGTCTGTGGGTGTTATAAAAGGTAGTTCTTTTGAAATGACCATAAAAAATGGTAAGCATACACTTTTTACTAAAAACATTTTGCAGGCTGATTACAACGCCTCGAAAATTCTCAATATAAAACCTGATGGTGGGCTTGTAAAACCAGCAGATGATGCGGAAAGACTTACTTACCTGAGTCATGAAAGCATGAAAACGCTTTTTCCGAATAAAGTAGATCATAAATCTGAAATGGTTGGATATGGGCCTAGCAATTCGGGGATCAGCGGAATGATTGCCGGCTCGATAAAAAATAATTTGCATTCGAACTTTACTTTCGACGGTATTTCTATCGCCAACGAATTAGGTAAGCGAGATAACTATGATATGAATGATTACACCATATACATATTAGTAAAGCCAGGAACGTATTTGGTCAATCTTGAGCAAAAAATTACGAATTTATACAGATCAGAATTATTAAAAGGTAAAACTGGAAAAAAACCAATGGATGAAATAAATGGCATTTCTACCTTTTTGGATCCACTCTCAAATCAACACTTAAGGCCAAGAGCAGGTAATGATACGCCATACAAAATGTTAGTGGCACTGTCAGTTTTGGGGCTTTTAATATTGGTCATCGCTTGTATTAATTTTACTAACCTAAGTATTGCGCAGGCAACAAAACGTGCCAAGGAAGTTGGCGTTAAAAAAGTACTGGGCGCTTATCGCTTTCAATTAACAACACAGTTTTTGGTTGAGATATTTATGCAATGTTTTGCAGCGACTATTCTAGCCTTAATTTTAGCTGAACTGGTATTGCCAAGCTTTAATAATTTGTTTCAAGCCCAACTATCTATTTGGCATATCGATAACGATTTGTGTTGGCAGTTGCCATTGATTTTAGGTGTGATTACGTTTATTGCAGGTATTTATCCAGCAATGGTTTTATCAGGCTTTAAACCTGCATCGGTTTTAAAGGGAAATTTTTCTACCAGTAAACAAAGCTATTGGTTGCGTAACGGATTATTGATTTTTCAGTTTAGTGTTGCCGTAGTTTTCATCATTGGCTTACTCATTATTAATTCGCAACTAAAATATATGAATAAGGAGGATCGTGGCTTTACAGCAAATCAAGTAGTTTACATTAAAAATATTTCAATTTTTAACAACCCTGTTAAATTCGAACCAGTTAGAGAAAGGATTCTTAAAATTCCTGGAATTAAATCGGCAACTGTGGCCACCTTCATACCTGGTGGTCAAAACGGATTGAATGGTTACACAGTCAATGGCTTAAAAGCAAATATTGATTTTGTGGATGTAGATTTCGATTATCTCAAAACTTTAGGGATTAAACTAAAAGAAGGACGTTTTTTCTCAAATGAATTTAAAACAGATACTGCAAATTCTGCGGTAATAAATGAAAGGGCTATAGCTAAATTCGGAATAAAAAATCCTATCGGACAAATCATTAGGGGTTGCAATATCGACTATAAAATAATTGGTGTAATTAAAGATTTTAAAACACAAGGTTTTGAAAGTGCCGTTCAGCCCACCATTTACGCCATCAAAAATCCTTGCGGAAGTTTAAAAATGCAAATCATGGTTAAAATTGAGCAAAATAAAATGGCCGAAGCATTGGCCGCTTTAAAAGCGCAATGGTCACAAATTAATCCACAAGATGGAGAAGATTTTAGATACGAGTTTTTAGATGAGCTTTATGGTAAGCTTTTCAAAAAACAAGAGCAATTAAAATCTGTGTTTTTTGCATCCGCTTTGCTCACTATTTTCATCGCTATACTTGGTTTGTTTGCTTTTGCAAAATATATCACCAATGGTAGGATGAAAGAAATCGCAGTGCGAAAAATACTTGGAGCCAACGATGCACAAATCTTAAAATTGATAAATACGCCATTTTTTGTAATGGTGGTTATTGCCAATTTAGTTTCGTGGCCAATAGCGTACATTCTTACAAAAAAATGGTTAGAAACCTTTGCTTATAGAATAGAAATGCCAGTATTGCCTTTTGTGCTGAGCGCTGTAATTACAATTGGTTTAACTCTGATTACTGTGAGCGTGCAGGCCAGGAAAGCGGTGAAAGCAAGCCCTGTTGATGCCTTGAAATACGAATAAAAATCCGTTCAAATATATAATGCTCAATTAACTAAGGATAACATGTTTAAACTAAACTTAAAAATGGCATGGCGTAACCTTTGGAAAAACAAAGGCTTTACGTTAATTAATGTTGGCGGACTTGCCATTGGTCTGGCCAGTTGCATGTTGTTATTGCTGTATGTAGCCTACGAATGGGGATACGATAAACAGTTTTCCGGTTATGAAAAAACGTATATAGTTTACAATAACTCAACAACACCAAACGAAGTCTTTACCTGGAAATGGACCCCTGGGGTAATGGCCAGAGAAATAAGGGAAAAAATGCCTGGCGTAGCACATGTTTCCCGCTCTTCTTTTCCCGAAGAAAAATTAATCAGTTACGGACAGAAAACGCTAAAAAAGAACGTGGTTTTTGCGGATACTGCTTTTTTAAAAATACTGGATTATAAATTTATAAAAGGTAATGCCGACAAAGCATTGCTGGACGTCAATACCATCATTCTAACCGAAAAAACGGCTAAGATATTGTTTGGAAACGAGGATCCAATCAATAAAACAGTCAAACTTGAAAATTTAGAGGCGCTAAAAGTGGAAGGTGTAATTGAAGATGTACCCTTAAACAGTACCATCCAATTTGATTATCTGTTGCCCTGGACACTGCTCGAAAGGCGTGATGCAGGCGTCAGAAATTCGGATTGGGGTAATAATTTCTGCCTCACATTGATCCAGCTTCAGGATAATAACCGCCTGGCACAGATCTCTGCGGAGATGAAAGGAATTTTTAAACGCAATGACAAGGGTACGAATGCTGATGCCTTTTTACACCCGCTGACCAAGTGGCATCTGTACAGCAATTTCGAAAACGGAAAATCTGTTGGTGGAAAGATCAACCAGATCAGGATCTTTTTTACGCTTGCGTTTTGTATTCTGCTCATTGCCTGCGTAAACTTTATGAACCTCTCTACTGCCAGATCCGAGAAAAGAGCTAAAGAAGTAGGTGTTCGTAAAGCAATCGGCTCTTCAAGATATGCACTGATTGGCCAGTTTATGTTAGAGTCGATGCTACTCTCACTGATCGGAATGGTACTGGCTTTTATCCTGATGGAAATGTGTCTGCCTTATTTTAATGGTTTATTGAACATCAACCTGATGATTAATTATGGAGATTGGAAATTTTGGTCGGTTTTTATTGCCCTGACCTTACTTACCGGTTTCATCGCCGGAAGTTATCCTGCCTTTTATCTTTCTTCTTTTGAACCCTTAAAGGTGTTGAAAGGTGCAGGTCAGAAGGCTGGAAGGGTATCTTTATCCGTAAGGGAGATCCTGGTTGTTTTCCAATTTGTATTTGCCGCCTGTCTGATCATTTGTACCACAGTGATTTATCAGCAATTAAACTACATCAAAAATAAGCCTATAGGTTACAACAAGGCCGGATTGGTTGAAATTCCAATCCAGGGAAATCTGAAGTCGGAATCCAGACTTGCACTTTTAAAAGACAGGCTGCTTAAAACAGGTGCCATTGCTAACCTCAGCTATTTTAGCATGAACCTTAATGAAACAGGCCATTCCACATTCGGTATAGGTTGGCAGGGAAAAGATCCAAATAGTGCTGTATTGTTCAACTACAGGGCTGCCGGCTACGATTTTGCCCAGACCATTGGAACTTCTATAGTTGCAGGGCGGGCATTTTTACCGCAGTTTAACGATTCATTGACCCTGATAGTGAATGAGGCCGCGGTTAAAACAATGGGATTAAAACAGCCCCTTGGAGCTGTGATCAGGCTTTGGCATAAGCAAATGACGATAATTGGTGTGATTAAAGATTTTGTGATGGAATCTCCATACCAGAAGGCAGCGCCTATGGTCCTGAGCTACGACATGGCAGCAGTAAGGAACATTGTGCTCCGCTTGGATCCATCCCAGAATATAAGTGCTTCTGTCAATAAAATTGATGCTGTAATTAAGGAATTAAATCCTGAATTTCCGGTCGACCTGAAATTTGTTGACGCTGAATTTAGTCAGAAATTTAACGATGAGCAATTGCTCGGTACATTAGCCAACTGGTTTGGTGGTTTCGCAGTTTTCATTTCCTGCTTAGGCTTACTGGGCCTGGCTTTATTTATCGCAGAGCAGCGTAAAAAGGAAATGAGCATCCGTAAAGTTCTGGGGGCAAGTACACTGAATGTCCTGACCCTCTTAAACCGGGATTTCATCAAATTGGTGTCCATAGCCAACCTCATCGCTTTTCCTTTGGGGTATATCATCATCAATACATGGCTGTCAGCATATGAGTTCCGCGTGTCTATATCGGCTTTGCCCTTTGCACTTGCCATCGGCTTATCGGTGTTGATTGCCGTGCTTACTGTTAGCCTTCAGTCTTTTAAGGTGGCCCGGTCAAATCCTATCGATGCTTTAAAATATGAATAACCATTTAAATTTTTATCATGTTTAAACTTAACTTAAAAATTGCTTTACGCAACCTCTGGAAATACAAAGGATATACTTTAATCAATATTACCGGTTTATCTATCGGGATGGCCAGCTGCATCATGATCTTTATTTTTATCCGTTATCAAACCAGTTTTGACCAGGATTTTGCGAATAAGGATCGGATTTACAGGCTGGTGTCCTATTGGAAATATGCAGATGGGGAGGAATATCAAAAGGGAGTCCCAAGACCCCTGCCGCCTGCTTTACGTAATGATTTTGCCCAATTGGAACAAGTAGCCCCCCTGCAGAGAGGTGGCGGTATTGTGAATGTGAAAGATGCACAGGGATTGAACCGGATTAAAGAAGAAGCTAAAGTGTTTTATACTGAACCTGCGTTTTTTAAAATATTTAGTTATAAATGGTTGCAGGGTAGTCCGGACGAATCATTAACCATGCCCAATACAGTGGTCTTGTCAGAAAAAACAGCTTCCAGGTATTTCGGAGATTGGCGCAAGGCAGTAGGACAAACCATTAACTACAAGAATAAAATTGATTTCAAGGTGACAGGTGTGTTTGAAAATGTACCTGATAATAGCAGCAACCCTTTGGAAATTGTTTTCTCCTATGCCAGTTATCCCGATCGTCTTAGCAAAAGCTGGGGTAATGTCTCATCCAATTCAGAATGTTATGTATTGGTCAGATCGGGTGTAAGCCCGGCCGATCTTCGGCAACCAATGTCAAGTTTTATCAAAAAGCACTATGAAGAAAATGGTACGGGTAAGGAAGACCATTTTTTTCAACCATTGTCTCAGATTCATTATGATGAACGCTACGGTAATTTTGCGGAAAAAGTAATACCTACCGGGCAATTGTGGGGACTCGGCATCATCGGTTTGTTTTTAATGATCACGGCCTGTATCAATTTTATCAACCTGGCTACCGCTCAGGCAGTAAACAGATCTAAAGAAGTTGGTGTGCGTAAGGTTATGGGCAGCTTGCGCAGTCAGTTGATTGCCCAGTTTTTAACAGAGACCTTAATCATCACGCTTGTCGCACTCGGTTTGGCTTGCGCGTTAACAGAACTCGCACTTCCCGCAATGGAACACCTGTTCCAGGAAAAAATCTCCTTTAGTATTGTTGAACATCCCATCATTTTTGTTTTTCTATTGGGGCTGGTACTGCTGGTCAGTTTCCTTGCGGGTTTTTACCCAGCTTTGGTTTTATCTGGTTTTAGCCCTGTGCTGGCCATAAAAAATAAAATAAGCGCTGTAAATTCCGGTGGTATCGGACTTCGAAAGGTATTGGTGGTGGTTCAGTTTTCCATCACCATCATACTGATCATTGGTACGCTTGTGGTTTTGAACCAAATGAACTACATCCGCGAAAAACCCTTGGGTTTCAATGCTCAGGCCATTGCGCTGGTAAATATTCCCCGGGATAGCATCAGCGCACAACGTTATGAATTGTTTAAAGAACGGGTATTGAAACTCCCGGGGGTTTCAAGTGCAAGTTTTTGTACAAATCCACCATCATCTGGAGACAATAACTTCACCAATTTTGCCTATAATGGAACAACAGATGAGAATTTTCAGGTAAATACCAAGCCTGCCGATGCAGACTATTTCAAAACCTTTGATTTGAAATTTATTGCAGGTCGGGCCTCATTACCCAGTGACACGGCCAAAGAGTATGTAGTCAATGAAACCCTACTTAAGAAATTGAACATCAGTGATCCAAATGAAGCCATTGGTAAGCTGATCAAACTTGGCGGCTCAACACCAAGAACAATCGCTGGGGTGGTTAAAGATTTTAACAACCTCACTTTACGTGAAGCCATTTCGCCTATAGTCATATTCTCTTCAAAAATGAACACAGAGATGATGGCGGTAAAAATGCAAACGGGAAATATCAAATCCCTGATGCCACAGATTGAAAAAATGTGGCAAGACACTTTTCCTGAATATGTATATGATGTTACGTTCATGGATGAGGTATTAAACGGGTATTACAAGACTGAACAAGTCATGGGTGTCCTTTTCAAGACCTTTGCCGGGGTAATCATTTTCATTTCCTTTATTGGCTTATTTGGTCTGATATCCTTCGTTGCTTCCCAAAGGACCCGCGAGGTTGCCATTAGAAAAGTACTTGGCGCATCTACCGTCGAACTTGTTAAAATGCTTAATGGTACCTTCTTATTCATGGTGTTCTTTGCCAACCTGATTGCCTGGCCGGTTGCTTTCATTTTGGTAGATAAATGGCTGTCGGGCTATACCTACCGAATCGGGATCAGTATCTGGCCATTCCTGATTGCGATGGTAATTTCAATGCTGGTGACGCTTTTCACCGTGAGTTTACGCTCCTTTAAAGCAGCAAGAACCAATCCCATTGATGCTTTAAAATACGAATAAAAATATCAATCACCCTGGAATATGTTTAGATTAAACTTAAAGATTGCACTGCGGAATTTGTGGGAAAATAAAGGCTTTGCTTTGATAAGTATTGCCGGCCTGGGCTTAGCCTTAGCCATTTTCATGCTCGCCATGTTATATGCCAATTACGAAAGGAGCTATGATTCCTGGAACAATGGCTATGAAAATATTTACAGGGTAAACTATAAATCTCCAGATGAAAACGTGGCCTTAAGTCCGGGCAATATGGCCACGACCAGCAAGGAGAAAATTGCTGCGGTTGCTGCTGCCACCAGGATTCAGGATTATTGGCGTGGCGAGCTCCTCTTGAAGACGAAGCACAGGGATTTATACGTAAAAGACGTCCTGATCGCCGATAGTAATTTCTTTAAAGTCTTCAATTATCCTTTGTTATACGGAAACGCAGATAAAGTATTGAACACCCCCAATTCGGTCATCATCAGCAAAGCTTTATGCGAATCCATTTATGGAAAAGGAGTTAATCCGGTTGGTGAGGCAATTATGCTGGACCAAAAAACAGGATATATTGTGGATGGGGTCATAGACGTCGCCAGGTATCCTTCACATTTTCGTTTCAACATGATCAGAAGGTTTAAAAAAAGCGCTTCGGATGATTTTTCCAGCAATAACTATTATACCTATGTCAAGCTGCAGCCCAATGCAGATCTTACACTCACAACGGCGCTGTTAAACCGCAATCGTCAGGAATTGTTAAACAGAGAATTGTCAAAAGTACCCGATGCGGAAAAGGCCGGCTTTCATGAATTTATAACCAGCAATCAACTTTATTTGCACGCGGTTAAGGATATTCATTTGAATAAAAGTAATGTAGAATACGAATTTTCCGGTAACGGTACAGGACGCTACCTATACCTCATGTTGGTGGTTGCAGCATTGGTTTTGATCATTGCAGCAGTTAATTTTACCAATTTATCTGTTACCATCGCAACCAGAAGAGCAAAAGAAACAGGCATCAGGAAAGTACTTGGCGCAAGTAAATTTCAGATTGGTTTTCAGTTTATACTGGAAACGGCGGTTCAATGTCTGATCAGCCTGGTCATCGGACTGGTGATACTCGAATTGCTGCTGCCTTCATTTAATGTTTTGGTTGACCGCTCCATCATATTGGGTAAATGGTCTGATTATAATGAGATTATTGCCCAGGTGATGCTGGTGTTGTTGCTGGTGACGGTTATTGTTGGATTGTATCCGGCATTATTGATCAGTCATATTGCGCCAGCCAAGGTGCTTAAAGGAAACTTTAGCACCAGTAACCGTGGGTTCCTGATCAGGAACGGTTTAATTGTTCTCCAGTTTTTCATCGCCGTACTTTTTATTTCTGGCGTTTGGGTAATCAACAAACAATTGACCTATATGCAAAATAAGGATCTGGGCTATAAGCCTGCGCAGGTATTGGCGCTAACGCTGATGCAGGACTTTAGCGACCAGCATTACAGGGACATTAAGAATACACTGGGGGCAATCGAAGGTGTAAATCTCATTTCCAGGGCCGACCATCTTCCAGGTGAAGATATGGGTGGAAATAGTTACGGTAATGGCGGCAGTACATACAATGCTAACTTCATTACAGTTGACGTTGATTATTTTAAAACAATGGGCCTGACTATGCTGGAGGGAAGGCCGTACCTGGTTGAAAATAAATCAGATACCTTAAGCTCCCTGATCTTAACACAGGCCGCAGCCAAATCTTTCCGGCTAGAGAACCCTGTCGGAAAAACCCTCAAGTTCCGTGGAAAAGATGTGAATGTCATTGGATTGGTTAAAGATTTTAATCATTACAGCCCAGAGAAAAATTATCAGCCAATCGTATTCCAGTATGCAAATGGAAATCCTTTTCTGTATGTTCTGGTTAATATTTCTGCAACGCATACCAAAGAAACAATCGCTGACATTGAGGCGGCCTGGCAAAAACTGGAGCCCGACTTCCCCGTGAAATATGTGCTGCTGGATAAAAAATTTGATGATTTATTACAGAAACAGGCACAGTTGAGGTCTATCATCGGTTTCTTGTCAGTAGTAACCATAGGCCTTGCTTTGATGGGAATTTTTGCCATCGCAGCTTTTACTGCGCAAAGGAGAAGCAAGGAAATCAACATCAGAAAAGTTCTTGGTGCCTCCATTTATGATATCTTGTCATTGCTGAATGTAGGATTTGTTAAACTGGTTGTATTGGCCAATGTCATCGCCTGGCCAATAGCCTACCTGTTGCTGAAGCATTGGCTCAATGATTTCGCTTTTAGAATAGAAATGCCACTGCTTCCTTTTCTTGTTTCTGGTGCGGTTACATTGCTATTGACCATTGCAGTCGTTAGCCTGCAATCCTACAAGGCCGCCAAAACCAATCCGATCGATGCTTTAAAATATGAATAACCCTGAATTATGATTGTATTAGAAAATATAGAAAAATATTACGCCAGTAAAGGCGGAAAAAGTTATGTACTGCGCCATGTCAGTACAGCAATCCGGTCTGGCGAGTTTGTGAGTATTATGGGGCCTTCAGGTGCCGGAAAATCAACGTTGCTAAATATCATTGGCATGTTGGAAAGTCCGACTTATGGCGACTACCGTTTTATGGAAGAAAATATTGTCACCTTAAATGAACGCAAGCGCATAGAATTGTACCGCAATCATATCGGTTTTGTATTTCAGGCTTATCACCTGATCGATGAAATGACAGTAGCCGAAAATATAGAAGCACCTTTGTTGTATCAAAAAATCGGGTCGTCTGAACGTAAAAGCAGGGTGGCAGATGTGCTGGACCGCTTCAATATGGTTGCGAAAAAGGATTTGTTTCCCAACCAGCTTTCAGGCGGGCAACAGCAACTGGTTGGAATTGCCAGGGCAATCGTTGCACAACCAACCATTATCCTGGCTGATGAGCCGACGGGGAATTTACAATCTGCACAGGCCCTGCAAATTATGGAGCTGTTTAAGCAATTGAACGAGGAGGGAATCACCATTGTACAGGTTACCCATTCTGAAGTAAATGCAGCCTATGGAACCAGAATTTTGCACCTGTTGGACGGGGTAATCAAGGAGGATGTATATTTGTAAAATGCAGCGCAATTTTACAGACCAGTTAAATCGAATCGTAACCATTAACCATCCACCAAAAAGGATCATTTCTATTGTGCCCTCACAAACCGAATTGTTGTTCGATCTGGGGCTGGATGAGGAAGTGATCGGCCTGACCAAATTTTGCATCCATCCTGAAAAACAGTTCAAAGCGAAAACTAAAATTGGGGGGACTAAAAAACTAAATATTGAGTTGATCAGAAGTTTAAAGCCAGATCTGATCATTGGCAATAAAGAAGAAAATGATCAGGAGCAGGTGGAAGCGCTCATGCAGGAATTCCCAGTCTGGATGAGCGATATATCTACACTTGAAGATGCACTCGTTGCGATCGGGCAGATCGGAGCATTGGTCAACCGTGAACCTGAGGCTGCCTACCTGCAACATCTGATCGAAGCAGGCTTTAGGGATTTACAGGTACTGGCCTTACAAAATGGCATCCATCAAAAAATGGCCTACCTGATCTGGAAAGATCCGTACATGCTTGCCGGACGAAATACATTTATCAATGATTTGCTGGCGCGAAATGGTTTGCATAATGTTGTTGAACAAGAGCGATATCCGGAATTGACGTTGAATGAGCTGGCATTGCTGAAACCAGAATTGATTTTCTTGTCTTCAGAACCTTATCCTTTCCAGGAAAAACATGTGGAAGAAATTGGGAGCGTAATCGCAGGGGCAAAAGTAATGCGCGTTGATGGTGAAATGTTTTCCTGGTATGGCAGCAGACTTGTTAAAGCTGTTCAGTATCTTTTTCAGTTGCAGAAGGAGCTATATTAGCAATGGTTGCGGGTAGGCTGTTGGCTTCGGGATCAATTCTGGAAATCACACCTCTCAATTCATCGTAAAATAACATCATATCTATGATTTTGTCCGTATCAATTTCTGTGGCATTGTGCAAAAACCACCCTTTGTACATCTCCCACAACAGGTCATCAATTTCTGATTTTCCATAATTTACGAACGGCTCCTTTCGGTCCGTCATCTCTTCTAGTTTTCTCATTCTCAAATATAGAGAATTAACTGATTTGTTTTAATCTTTTTCTTGTGGTTAATTTTTTGTGCGAAAATCCTCAATTTTGAGCGTTTTTGCATTATTTTGCCTTTTTTAAGACTAACTTATTGTTGGTTCAATGGAGCTGTTTTTGTCAGAACGGCTGGTTTTCGGCTTCGTTTTTTTAGCTTTATCTAATTTTTTCCGTTTTCTTTTCTCTTTAAAATCGATGTCATGCCATTTGTCCTGGACTACTGCTATTCCTGGACAAAATGCTGCTTTTAATAGGGCAGAAGGACTCAAATCTGCATGGTTCATCATTGCCGTGCCAGCGAATGTTTTTTCAAAATAATAGATTCCCAAGGCAATCACGCAAAGTGCAGCCGGACTGCCTTCAAAAACCAGTTGTTGTGCCGGAATGGTGAGCGGCAGGTTTTTCAGTGGGATTTCGAACGATTGTATCTCCTGTTGTTTATATTTTCCATTTTCCAGGTCAAACAACATGACATCAAAGGCCATGATGCAAAAATTGGCGTTCATGGCTGGTTTTAAATCCCTGGGAATGTCAAGTTCGGGTAAATCTATGGTCACTTGTTGTTCACTGAGGGTAACCATCGGTTGTGCAAAGAAATAATTTTTCAGCGGCGAAGCCTGGTTAAATTCAAAACCGTTAAGCCGGCTAAAATAATCCTGACTGTGATCAAGGATATGATCTTTGTTAGGATAAGCTTTCTGAAGCACCTGGTTGCACTCGCCGGTAAAACGGGAGATCATCCCGCTGTCATTAAAACGTATGATTTGACTTGCATTACTCCTGATGTAACTGGATAATGTGCTGGCACGCCCAAAAATAAATGCGGCATCAAAAGTAGCCCTGGTCATGTCTATTAGTTTCTTTTTAGACTTCCCTTGTATGACTTGTTTCTTACCTCGTTGCTTAAATATAACATTCCCGGCAATACCGCGAATGAACTTTCCATCAAAAGTGGCCATAAACTGTATGTGTTAAAGGTTTAAAATCAGTATCTTAGTATGTATAAATCTATATTAAATTTATGAATAATTTATATTAAATCCATATTTTCTTTGGAAAAACATGGACTAGATATGGACTTGATATGGACTTAACATGGACTTTAACCGAATATCAACCGACAGCTTGGTTTTTTGTAGAAATATTTGTGGAGGAGATTATAAAAATATTTTCACTGTAAACCAGTTCGTTAGCTTTTTTGATGAAGAATAATGTGAAAAGAGTTTTGATATTTAATAACAATATCTATCTTTGCAGTCCTTAATAAATCCTACTGCGGAAGTGGCGTAATTGGTAGCCGCACCAGACTTAGGATCTGGCGCTTCACGGCGTGGGGGTTCGAGTCCCTTCTTCCGCACATTCAAATTCCCCCGCAACACGGGGGAATTTTTATATAAGGACATTGGTAAAATATTTTGATTCAGAAAAATGAACATTACACAGGAAAAAATTAACGATTTAAACGCAATCGTAAAAATTAAGATTGCACCTGAAGATTATACTGAAAAGGTTGATAAGGCCATCAAGGACCAAGCTAAAAAAGCAAACCTTCCTGGATTCCGTAAAGGAATGGTACCTGCTGCTCACATCAAAAAAATGTATGGCAGAAGTATTCTTGTTGAAGAGATCAATAATCTGTTGAGCGAAACCTTAAACAAACATTTAACCGACAATAAAGTTGAAATTTTAGGTCAGCCTTTACCTGTAATGGATGATTCAAAAGAATTCAAGTGGGACAATACAGACGAATTTGAATTTGATTATGAATTGGGTCTGGCTCCGGCTGTTGAAGTGAGCTTAACTGCCAAAGATAAATTTACCCAGTATAATGTTAAGGCTGACGAGGAAACTCTGGCTGCACGTATCAAAAATATCCGCAGAAGCTATGGCAAAATGACAAACCCGGAAGTTTCGGCAGATGATGATGTCCTTTATGCCGAATTAGCACAACTTTCTGCCGATGGTTCAGTTTTTGAAGGTGGTATTGTACAAACCGGATCTATTCGTTTAGATCAGGTTACTGACAAAAAGATTTTAAAATCTTTAATCGGTTTGAAAAAAGATGACGTTGTAGAACTTGATGTTCAAAAAGCTTTTGATAAAAATGAGGTGATTATCGCCAAATTGTTAAACATCAGCGAAGAGGATGCTAAAGATTTACAAAGTAAATTCCAGGTGACGGTTAAAAATGTAAACCGTTTAGAGGAGTCTGATTTAAACCAGGAGTTCTTTGATAAATTATTTGGTGCAGGTGTAGTAACTGACGAAGCTGGTTTTACTGCTAAGATCACGGAAGAAATAGAAAGTATGTTTAAGCAGGATGCAGATCGCAAATTGCAGAATGACATCTATACTAAACTGATTGAAAGTGTTAAAATGGACCTTCCGGATGAGTTTTTACGTAAGTGGTTGAAAGCTACCAACGAAAAATTAACAGAAGCAGAATTGGCAGAAGGTTATGATGACTTTGCTAAAAACCTGAAATGGACTTTAATTGAAAACAAAATCATTAAAGACAATAGCATCGAGATTAAATATGAAGATGTCTTCCAGACAGCTAAACAACGTTTAGATGCGCAATTCAGAATGTATAGCCCTAGTCCGATGCCGGAAGATCAATTGGCTCAGTATACTGCTACTTTCTTGAAAGAGAAAGACAATGCAAACCGCATTTTTGATGAGGTTAAAGCTTTGAAAGTATTTGAATACATCCAGTCAGTTGTTACTTTGGACCAAAAAGATATAGCTTATAATAAGTTTGTTGAATTGAAGTAAGGCCGGTAGGTTAACACTTTAATTTATTGAATACAGTATAAGGCGGCTTTAGTAAAGGCCGCCTTATTTATATAAAAGGATATTCAAATTTTACAATATCATAATAAATTACCAATTTAGTTTTATTACTATTGAGGTACTAAGTACTTAAAGCATGTTGAAATGTGCTTCAAAATATAAAAAACAGTCGCTATGAATATAGATAAAGAAGAATTTAGAAAGTATGCAGTTAAACATCACCGCATTAATGGTTTAAATGTTGACCGTTATATTGGTGCAACTAATAATTCGCCTAAAAGCATGACACCTTATATTATTGAGGAGCGTCAGTTAAATGTGGCACAAATGGACGTATTCTCCAGATTAATGATGGATAGGATCATCTTTTTAGGTGATGCCATCTATGATGGAAATGCGAACATCATCCAGGCTCAGTTGTTATTTTTGCAGTCTACTGACAACAACAGGGACATCCAGATCTATATCAACTCACCGGGTGGTTCGGTATATGCTGGTTTAGGTATCTATGATACCATGCAATATATTGCACCAGATGTGGCTACCATTTGTACAGGTATGGCGGCTTCAATGGGCGCGGTATTGCTGGTTGCAGGTGCTAAAGGTAAACGTGCTGCTTTACCACACTCGAGGGTAATGATTCACCAGCCTTCAGGAGGTGCACAAGGTGTAGCTTCAGATATGGAGATCAACCTGAGAGAGATGTTGAAATTGAAAAAAGAATTGTATGATATCATTTCCAATCACTCTGGTCAAAGTTACGAATGGGTGGAGAAAGCGTCAGACCGTGATTACTGGATGAAGGCTGACGAAGCGAAAAGCTTTGGAATGATTGATGAAGTGCTGGGCGCCAGCAACAAAGACTAAAAAATGGCTAAACAAAATAAAGAATCACGCTGCTCTTTTTGTGGCTCGGGTAAGCAGGATACACTGATGCTTATTGAAGGTTTGGACGCATTTATCTGCGATAAATGCGTAACTCAGGCCAATCAATTGCTGGTACAGGAGCTGGGCAGTAAAAAGTCCAAGCCACTGGATTCCTCGATTACCTTATTGAAACCACATGAGATCAAAGCGCATATTGATCAGTATGTAATTGGTCAGGATGACGCTAAGAAAGTGCTTGCAGTAGCTGTGTATAACCACTACAAGCGTTTGAGTCAGAAAGTGGACAAAGGTGATGAGGTGGAGATTGAAAAATCAAACATCATGTTGGTAGGAGAGACCGGTACCGGGAAAACCTTACTGGCTAAAACCATTGCTAAAATATTACACGTTCCTTTCTGTATCTGCGATGCAACGGTACTTACTGAAGCCGGTTATGTGGGTGAGGATGTGGAGAGTATTTTAACGCGGTTGTTACAGGCTGCGGATTATGACGTGGCTTCGGCAGAACGTGGTATTGTTTACATCGATGAGGTGGATAAGGTAGCACGGAAAAGTGATAACCCATCTATTACCAGAGATGTATCGGGAGAAGGTGTACAACAGGCTTTGTTGAAAATTCTGGAAGGTACGATCGTTAATGTTCCGCCTCAGGGTGGACGTAAGCACCCGGACCAGAAAATGATCCCTGTAAATACAAATAACATTTTGTTTATCTGCGGTGGTGCATTTGACGGTATTGAACGTAAGATTGCGAACAGGTTGCGTACGCAGGCTGTAGGGTATAAGGTTAAGAAAGATGATACCGAGCTTGACCTTAAAAACTTATACAAATACATTACACCACAGGATTTGAAATCATTTGGATTAATTCCTGAGCTGATCGGACGTGTGCCGGTATTGACGCACCTGAATCCTTTGGATAAAGAAGCATTGCGCAACATCCTGACAGAGCCTAAAAACTCATTGTTCCGTCAATATGTGAAGTTGTTTGAATTTGAGAATGTAAAATTGACATTTGAAGATGAAGTTCTGGACTTTATTGTGGATAAGGCAATGGAGTATAAATTGGGGGCCAGAGGTTTACGCTCCATATGCGAAGCCATTATGCTGGACGCCATGTATGATATTCCGTCTGATACAGACATCAAGGAGTTGCAGATCACACTGGATTATGCGGTGGAAAAATTTGAAAAAGCCGACTTTAAAAAGTTAAAAGCTGCTTAGAAATTTAAATCCCCGTTTTACGGGGATTTTTTTTTAACTTGTTATATTGGCCTATGCCTGCATCCTGGATTTAGAATGATGAAAATTCAGTATCAAAAACGCTTTCAAAAATTAAAAAAGGAGAATAAATATGAACGAAGAAAAAGATGTAAAAAAAGATGAGAAAAATGTAGCGAAAGCTAAAAAAGTAAAAGAAGTAGAATCTCCGGTAAAGTCAGGTTTAAAATCTAAAGGTGATATTGTTAAAAACTGGTTGCCAAGATATACTGGCCGGCCTTTGGAAGAATTTGGGGAGTATATTTTACTGACCAATTTCAGTAAGTACGTGCAGATGTTTTCTGAATGGAACGACAATGCACCAATTATGGGGCTGGATAAGCCGATGCAAAGTGTTACTGCAAATGGCATCACGATTATTAATTTCGGAATGGGAAGTCCGCTGGCGGCAACCATGATGGATCTATTGACTGCCATTATGCCCAAAGCAGTTTTGTTTTTGGGTAAGTGCGGCGGCTTGAAAAAGAAGAACCAATTGGGTGATCTGATCCTGCCGATTGCGGCAATCAGGGGTGAAGGTACCTCTAATGATTATTTGCCGGCAGAAGTGCCTGCATTGCCTTCATTTGCTTTGCAGAAAGCGATATCCACCACCATTCGTGACCATTCCAGGGATTACTGGACGGGAACTTGTTATACCACCAACCGCAGGGTTTGGGAACACGATAAAAACTTTAAAAAGTATCTGAAAAGTTTACGTGCCATGGCTGTAGATATGGAAACGGCTACCATTTTTACTACAGGTTTTGCCAATAAAATCCCAACAGGAGCCTTGTTACTGGTTTCAGATCAACCGATGATTCCGGAAGGTGTCAAAACTGCTGAAAGTGACAGTACTGTTACTTCTACTTATGTAGAGACGCATCTTAAGATCGGTATCGATTCTTTAAAACAGTTGATCAATAATGGTTTAACTGTAAAGCATTTGAAGTTCTAATCGTCGCTGGCACTTTTAGGATAGTCAAATTTCAGGAGGCTACCCGTGTGGTGGCTTACCTGTTGCCAATCATCAAATGGAAATTCAATCCATACCGTTCCACAGGTTGGAATGTTGTAAATGTCAGCATCACTTAAATAATTTGCTAAATCTGTAAATCCGGGATTGTGACCAAATAGGGCCACACGCTGGTATTTATTGTCTATTTTATTGACGATATGAAGCAGTGTTTTCACATTGGCTTCGTAAATGGCTTTTTCCTGACTGATCTGTTCGGCGGGTTTGTTCCAGACTTGTGCAAAATGTCTTGCGGTAGTGATTGCCCTTAATGCGGGACTGCTGATGATGAGTTCGGGAATTTCATTTCTATCCAGTATTCTACGGGCCATTTCTGGTGCGTTGCGGAGCCCACGTGGATTTAGAGGTCTTTCAAAGTCGGAGATGTGCTGATTTGCCCAGTCAGATTTTCCGTGTCTTACCAATAAAAGCTGCTTCATGTATGGATTTGGATTAAGCGTTTATAAAGGTAACAATTTCATCAGTCGAAATGTTTTCCATACAGTTAAAATGTCCGAGTGGACATTTCTCCAGTCCAAATTTGGAGCAAGGGCGGCATGGGAGCTCTACGCCGGCAATCAGTGAGTCGGAGATCTGATACGGTTGTACGCCGAGTAGTTCCGGTGTTGTTCCACCCCAAACAGAGGCTAGAGGCCTGTCAAAGGCTTCTGAAATGTGTGTTAATCCGGTATCGAAGCCAATTACTTTATGTGCCTGGGAAACCAGGTACACGGATTGGTCGAGATTGGTTTTTCCGCAGGTGCTGTAGACCTGATCGCCTATGGCTGCTTTAATGAGGGTAGCATTTTCTTCCACGTCTTTACCACCGAGTAAAACGATGGGTAAGTCCAGACCTTTGCAGATGTCGATGATTTTATGATTTGGCAAACGCTTGGTGAAATGGGTTGCGCCAATCACAAAAGCAATGAATTTTGGGCGGTGACTTTCCGGTAAGAAATCGGACAGGTTATAATTGTTGGCGATGTAATAATCAATGGGTTTATTGTCGTTTTTTACACCCAGGAATTTTACGGTTTCCATATACCGGTCTACCAGGTGTTCCGGGGAAATGAAACGTTTCCATTTCAGTTTTAAGGCCAGCCATTTATTGATGCGGTCTTTTTTATAGGTCGATGCCGGTATTTGTGTAGCAAATTTGATGATGGATGTCCGCAGGTTATTGTGGAGGTCTATAATTAAATCAAACTGCTCGGCATGAATCTCTTTAATGGTGTCCTTAAGCTTAGGTTTAAGCGTATGTAACCTGGTTAGGTAGGGATTGTTCTGGTAAATGTATTTGAAGGCTTCCTTGGTCAGGAAATGAATCTCTGCATCGGGCAATTGCGTTTTAAGGCACCTGACAACCGGGGTTGTATAGATGATGTCGCCCATAGAGCTAAATCGAATGACCAATATTTTTGCAGGTGTTTTCAAATGTTAAATTTCCTTTAGGAATGTTTGATCTTGTCTATGATCGCCGTGGAAGAATAACCTTCCAGGAAGCTCAGTACTTTAACTTCGCCCCCGCGTTCCAGGGTTTCTTTTGCGCCCACAATGGTGTCGATCTGGTAGTCGCCACCTTTAACGAGTACATCGGGTTTTACGGCATTGATCAGGTTGATTGGGGTTTGCTCATCAAAAAATACCACTGCATCGACAAAGAACATGGACGCGATGAGCTGACTGCGGCTAAATTCATCGTTGATCGGTCTGTGGGCACCCTTTAATACTTTAACGGAGCTGTCGGTGTTTAAGCCCACCACCAAAACATCGCCCAGGCTGGCCGCTTCATTTAAATACGCGATGTGCCCGGGATGAATGAGGTCAAAACAGCCGTTGGTAAAAACGATTTTTTTTTGTTGCGCTCTCCATGTTTCAAGTTGAGTTTCCAGATCTGTTGTTGAACTGATCTTTTTGGCTAATAATGCTTTTGTGTCTCTGCCCATGATTTAGTAAAGTTCATCCACTGCTTTACAAAGAATGTGCCCGATCAGGATGTGCATTTCTTGTATTCTTGCGGTGTTGTCTTCAGGAACAACAATATTCAGGTCGCAAAGTTCATTCATTTCGCCACCGGTTCTTCCGGAGAGCCCAACGGTGATGCAACCAATTTCTTTTGCTTTGTGTAATGCCCTGATGATATTGGGACTACCGCCACTGGTAGATAAGGCAATAAAGAGGTCCAGGGGTTTTGCAAATGCTTCAAGCTGCCTTGCAAACACATTTTCATAACCGTAGTCGTTGCTGATTGCAGTTAATGCAGATGTATCTACTGTAAGGGCGATGCCAGGCAGTCCTTTGCGTTCTTTTACAAACCTGCCTGTTAATTCGGCAGCGATGTGTTGTGCGTCTGCGGCACTTCCGCCATTTCCTGCCAGCAGTACTTTTGATCCGGAACTGATGGTTGCAGTGATCATTTCACATGCTTTTTCAATTTGCGGTACCAGGGTAGCAATGACACGGTCAATGGTTTGTTTATGAAGATTTAATTCGTTTAATACCATGAAGTATCAATTGTTTTTTAAGGATGTTATAATTTCATCTACCGTAGTGGTTGCACTGCCGATGTGTTTGATGACAATGGATGCGGCATAATTGGCTACTGTTGCGGCTTCGATGGTATCAAATCCGAGGGAAAGGCAATAGGCCAGCGTAGCAATAACAGTATCGCCGGCACCGGTCACATCATAAACTTCGGTAGCTACTACCGGAATCACCTGGCAACTGTCTTTAGTGATGATGGCAATGCCGGCTTCAGATAAGGTTACAATGAGGTATTGTGCCTCGGTAACTTTCAAAATGACATTTGCTGCTTTAATCAAAGCATCATCATTGTGGATGCGCTCTGTTTTAGAAGCTTCTGCCAGCTCTTTTCTGTTGGGCTTAATGATGTAGGCGCCCTGATATTTGGTATAATCCAAACCTTTGGGGTCTACGATGATCTTCTTACCCAGTTTTTTGCACAGCGCTGTGATTTTTAAAGACAGGCTATGGGTTAAGAGTCCTTTATTGTAATCCGACAAAACTACCATGTCTACCTTTTCAAGGTAGGGTGCAAGGAAATTAAAGAAAGTTTTTTCTAAAGTTGGTGAGATGTCGTGGGTATCTTCATTGTCAATTCGTACAATCTGATGTGTACCTGCAATGATGCGTGTTTTTACGGTTGTTCTTCTGGCTTCATCTTTTACGATGAGGGAAGTATTGATCTTTTTTTCCTCCAGCAATTGTTTAACTTCTTCGCCAAAAGTATCGTTTCCAATGACGCCGGCCAGGTAAACTTCGGCACCCAGATCGATCAGGTTACTCGCCACGTTTGCGGCGCCGCCAATAATTTTAGATTCTCTGTTGGCATTTACAATCGGAACCGGAGCCTCTGGCGATAAGCGGGTTGCGGTTCCAAAAATATAATGGTCCAGCATCAGGTCGCCTATCACTAAAATGGTAGGTGCCGGGTGCCGGTGCTGTGCATTATAAAGTTTTTCTGCTAACATGATCAAAAATTAAAGGGCAAATATAGGCATATTGCCATTTATAATGGTTAGATGTTGTTTTTTCTGCTTTCAAAAAGCGCGGTGATCTGATCAAGCGGGTAAGCATTCAGACAAGCTGAAGCCTGTAAGCCACCTTTTCTGCCTACCAATAATCCGTAATGCATGTCATGAAAACCTTCTTTTCGATGGGCATCCGGATTGATGGAAAGGACGACACCTTTTTCCAGCGCATAACGATGCCAGCGCCAGTCCAGGTCTAAGCGTAATGGGTTGGCATTGATTTCAATGACTACACCGTTTGCTGCACAGGCATCAATTACCTTTTTATAATCAATCGGATAGCCTTTTCTGCTTAAGAGCAGACGTCCGGTTGGGTGACCTAAAATGGTGGTGTATGGATTTTCTATGGCGGTGACTAATCTGGATGTCGCTTTGTCTTCGTCCATACGCAAAATGCTGTGTACAGATGCCACTACAAAATCAAATGTTTTCAGGATATCATTGCTATAATCCAGGGATCCATCATAGAGGATGTCACTTTCTATTCCTTTAAAAATCCGGAATGGTGCGAGTTTGGCGTTTAAAGCATCTATTTCCTGATGTTGTGCATATACGCGCTGCTCATTTAGTCCGTTGGCATAAAATGCAGATCTGGAATGGTCGCACATTCCGAGGTATTCCAGTTGCAATTCATTTTTACAAAATAGCGCCATTTCTTCCAGGGTATGCACGCCATCGCTCCAGGTGGAGTGGTTGTGCAATGTACCTTTCAGGTCTGCATAGGTAATCAGTTTTGGCAATGTATTGGCTTTGGCCAATTCAATTTCATCGAGACCTTCTCTAAGTTCCGGTTCAACAAAGGCAAGTCCGGCTTGTTGATAGATTTCCTGTTCGCTGCTGAAAGGGCCATTTCCTGCCAGTGCCAGAACTGCATCTACATGGGTTTGGTTGCCTGTCAGTTTGAACCATTCGAGGTAAAAATTATTTTTTTCGGTGATGCTGAGGTTAATCTTCAAACCTGAAGGCATGAGGGCCGAAAAAGTATTGTCGTTAACGGCCTGGAATTCCAGTTGTTTAAAAGCGGACAGGTTGTCTATAATTTCCCGGGGAAATTCTGCGCCAATGATCAGGTCCACGCTTTCGATGATTTCCAGGCACCTGCGGTATTCTCCGGCAATCCCGAGTAAAGGTGCGCCGCTAAAGCCGTTTAACCAGACTGCTACATCTGCATGCAATTGATTGACCTGTGCTTCGGCATGGGCATATAAAAACTTGCCCTGGGCCGCCATTTTGAACTCAATGATTTTTCTGATTTCATCCTGGGTTTTCAAACCGAAACCTTTGGCTTCGATGAGTCTGTTCTCGTTACAGGCATAATACAGTTCACCGATACTTTCAATGCCGAGATCTTTCCAGATTACGACAATTTTTTTTGGTCCGATGCCCTTGATGCCCAGCATTTCCACAATGCCTTCTGGTGTTGCTGTCAAAATCTGTTGCAATTCGGCCATGGTACCGGTTTGCAACAATTCCCATACTTTGCCGGAGATACTTTTGCCTAGACCGTCAATCTGGGCAATTTCTTCCAGTGATTTACCTTGTATGGCATGAGGTAATTTGTCAACTTTAAAAGCGGCATTGGCTACTGATTTAATTTTAAAAGGATTCTCATTGTGGAGTTCCATCAATTGAGAGAGCAAGCGTAGCGTTCTTGCTATAGTTTTATTTTCCATGTTATAGTACGGTGATTTCGTAAGGCATTCTGGCCTGTATGCCAGATTTTGAAGCGGCTGATTTTATATTCTGATATACCGGATAAGTTGCACCCAGTTCTTGTTTGGTGTAATAGGTACGGATTTTGTCGGTGGTGTTTTCCATCAATGATTTTAGGGGATCAATCATTTCCGGGTATTGGACCACACTGTAGTTTTTTATTTTCGCTTTTTTAGCGGCTGCAAGAATGGCATCATCAAAGCTACCAGTTCTGTCGGCAAGGCCAATTTTTATGGCATCGGTACCAATCCAAACCCGGCCGCCACCAATGCTGTCTACCTGTGCTTTGGTTTTGTTACGGCCATTGGCCACGCGGCTGATGAAACTGTCGTATACCCGGTTTACATCGTTTTGTATGATTAACCTTTCGCCAGCTGTTAAAGGGCGGTTGGTGCTCATGATATCTGCATATTTACCGGTTTTTACCCCGTCAAAGGTAATTCCAAGTTTATCGTTGTACAATTTCTGGAAGTTTGGAATCACACCAAATACACCAATAGAACCTGTGATGGTGTTGGGCTGCACAAATATCGAGTCGGCAGCACAACCGATATAATAACCACCGGAAGCGGCTACATCACCAAAAGAAGCAATGACAGGTTTTATTTTTTTAGTGAGGACTACTTCTCTCCAGATCACATCAGAAGCCAAGGCACTACCTCCTGGTGAGTTGATTCTTAAAACGATGGCCTTGATGGATGAATCTTGGCGTGCTTTTCTGATTGCTCTTGAAATGCGTTCAGAACCAATTTGTTTATCCGAGCCTTCGCCACCTGTAATTTCACCATTGGCATAAATTACGGCTACTTTGCTGGCATCATTCTGATTTTCGTCAGGAATAATTGTTCTGGCATAGTCGTTAATGGTAATGGAAGTGATTTTTCCTTTTTTATCTTTTCCGCTTAAAGCTTTCAGTTCATCAAGCACTTCGTCTTTGTATTTCAAACCATCAACCATTTTATAGGCCAGTGCATCGTTTGGTTGCTGTATTTTATAATCGTCTGCAATTTCATGAAGGGCCTCTACGCTGATGTTACGGCTTTTTGAAATGCCTTCGAGCATGGTATGGTATAAACCGCCCAGGTAGGCTGTAACCTGTTCCCTGTTTTTGTCGCTCATTTTATCGGCAAAGAAAGGTTCTACCGCACTTTTATAGCTGCCTACGCGAATGATCTGCGCTTCAATGCCCAATTTATCCAGTGCGCCTTTAAAAAACATGGTCTGCGAACTGAGGCCTTTGAAATCCATGGCACCTTCCGGGTTCAGGTATACTTTATCTGCCACCGAAGCCAGGTAATAAGCGGCTTGTGTGTACACTTCGCTGTAGGCAATGATTTTCTTTTTACTGGTTTTAAAATCCAGTAAAGCATTTCTGATTTCACGTAAAGTGGCTGCGCCTGTAGCCGGTGAGGTTACGTCCAGATAGATACATTTGATGTTGTCATCGGTTTTGGCTTCTTTGAGGGCTTTAACGATATCATAGAAACCGATTGATTTTTCTCCGTTGGAGCCGACAATTGGTAATTTGGAAAAAGGGTCATCGGCAGTACGCTCTGTGATGGACTGGTCCAGGTTTAGAAACAGGACAGAATTGCTCCTCACACTGACTTTGTCTTCACTTATTGATGATTTTATGATGCCCGCAATGATCACCACAAAAAAGACGATGCAGAGGACTAATGAAACAACTACACCAACGACAGTTGCTAAAACATACTTAAAAAATTCTTTCATGTGGCAGGTAAATATTTAATTTGTAAATATAATAAAAAAGAAGCCTTGGGCCTTGTATATGCAATTGGATAATAAAAAAGTTTATTTGTTACTGGGAAGTAATTTAGGGGACCGTAGAAAACTGATCGATGAGGCCATTTTAGAGATTGGCGCACAGGTTGGTGCCGTTTTTCAACAATCTTCATTTTACGAAACCGCGGCCTGGGGTAGAGAAGATCAACCGGGATTTTTAAATGTTGCGATCGGTGTGGTTACCGCTTTTAACCCGATGGAAGTTTTAGAAAAGGTACTCCGTATTGAACAGGATCTGGGCCGGGTGAGGCTGGAGAAGTGGGGAAGTCGTTTGATTGATATTGACCTGATTCTTTTTGACGATTTAATTGTGGATGAGGGGCCGGTGCTTCAAATTCCACATCCGCAGATGCAGCACCGGAAATTTGTACTGGAGCCCCTGGCCGAGCTTATCCCGCATTATAAACATCCTTTGTTACAGCAAACGATACAGGAATTATTGGAAAGTTTAGACGATAATTTAGCGGTATCAAAAATTTAATTTCATAGTTTTGTCTACCATGATAAATTTCAATAAAAATAGTGAACCTTTAGATCTTTCTTATTTAAAAGATATGTCTGGCGACAGTCCGGAATTTATCATTGAGATGATTGATATGTTTAAAATCCAGACGCCATTGTACATCGCCGATCTGGCTAAAGCTGTTGCGGAGAAAAACTGGACAGGGGTTGCTGATCATGCCCATAAAATAAAACCTACTTTTGCCTATATCGGTCGCGAGGATGCTAAAGAGCACATGCAGATGATGGAACACAATGCCCGTGAAGGGAAGGATCTGGACCAATTGCCACAGGAATTTGAAACGCTGCAAGCGTTTGTCGAGGTTCTATATGTTAAACTTGAAGAGGCCAGAGCCGGAGAAGCAAAAAGACTTTAGCGCTTAATTTGCTGGTTTGTTTTTAAAGTGAATTAAAGAAAGACCGATATACAGTACCAAAATGATGGGCACTGCTGTAAATTTCAGTATGGGAATCAGCAATGCGGATAAGATCAAAAAGATATATTTGATTTTATTGGCCTGCCAGCTGGTTGAACTGAATTTTAAAGAGAATATCCTGATTTCGCTGACCAATAAACCGCTCAACACTAAAGTCAGTGCGATTAGCAAGCCGGAAGAATGGATTATTGCAGGGTAATCTTTCTGGATAAAAGGTAGGGAAACAACAAAGAGCGTATTCATTGGTGTATTTAAACCAATAAAATCTTCTGTTTGTCTGGTATCAATGTTAAACTTGGCTAGTCTCAATGCTGAGAAAACGGTTATGATGAAAGCCAGGTAAGGCAAATACCCGGAGTTGGCATCGCTTTGCGTTAACAACTGGAACATCACTACGCCGGGTAAAAATCCAAAGCTGACCATATCTGCTAAAGAATCCAGTTCTTTTCCGATGTTGGACTTTACGTGCAGCAATCTGGCTGCAAATCCATCAAAGAAATCAAAGATTCCGGATAGCAATACAAAATAGGCTGCTATTTCCAGATTTCCTTTAAAAGCATAGACAATACCTATGCAACCTGAAAACAGGTTAGCACAGGTAATGGCATTTGGAATGTGTTTTTTAATCACAATTAACTATTCATTGAGATTAAAAACTCTTCATTTGATTTTGTTCCTTTGATTTGTGCTTGTACAAATTCCATGGCTTCCTGGGCATTCATGTCTGCCAGGTGGTTGCGAAGGATCCAAACACGTTGTAAGGTATCTCTGTCATGTAACAGATCGTCTCTTCTGGTGCTTGAAGCCGTAATGTCGATCGCAGGGAAAATACGTTTGTTAGATAATTTACGATCCAACTGCAGTTCCATGTTACCGGTACCTTTAAATTCTTCAAAGATCACCTCATCCATTTTCGAACCTGTATCTGTCAATGCGGTAGCCAGGATGGTTAATGAGCCACCTCTTTCAATGTTACGTGCCGCACCAAAGAAGCGTTTTGGTTTGTGTAGTGCATTGGCATCCACACCACCAGATAATATTTTACCTGAGGCAGGCGCCGTTGTATTGTAAGCTCTGGCTAAACGGGTGATGGAGTCTAATAGGATCACCACATCATGTCCGCATTCTACCAAACGTTTTGCTTTTTCTAAAACGATATTGGCAATTTTAACGTGACGTTCGGCTGGTTCATCAAAAGTTGAAGCAATAACTTCAGCACGAACACTTCTGGCCATATCTGTAACCTCTTCCGGACGTTCATCAATCAATAAAATGATCAGGTAAACTTCAGGGTGGTTTTTGGCAATTGCATTGGCCACCTCTTTCAGTAAATTGGTTTTACCTGTTTTTGGTTGTGCCACGATTAAACCGCGCTGACCTTTACCTATAGGCGTAAATAAGTCAATGATCCGGGTAGAGTAGTTATTGGTTTCTGTGAACAGGTTTAACCTTTCTGTTGGGAACAATGGGGTCAGGTAGTCAAAAGGAACACGGTCCCTCACATCTGCCGGTAAGCGGCCATTGATGGTTTCAACACGTACCAAAGGGAAATATTTTTCACCTTCTTTTGGCGGACGGATGCTACCTTTTACGGTATCTCCTGTTTTTAAACCGAACAATTTGATTTGCGATTGAGATACATAAATATCATCCGGTGAAGAAAGATAGTTGTAATCTGCTGATCTTAAGAAACCATATCCATCCGGCATAATTTCCAATACGCCTTCATTGGTAATGGTGTTATCGAAATCCAGGTTTGAATAGCTGTTTTCGTTTGCTTTATGTTGTCCGTTGTTGTTTTGATTTTGGTTTTTAGGCCTGTTGTCATCTCTAACGGGTTTGTTCTTTTTCGGGTCGTTGTTATTGCCTTGTCCTGGTGTTTTATTGTCCACTGCAGGCTGAGCTGGGTTTTCAACAACAACTTCTCCGGATCTGTTTTCCTGCGGAGCTGAAGGAGCCTGACTTTCGTATTTGCGGGCATCAGCGGGTGCAGGGTCAAATAAAGAAGCCCTGTTGAAAGGTTTATGGGTACTTTTTTCTTCTTTTTCGTCCTTAGGCGCTATTCTGATTCTTTTACGCGTTGTTTTTTCGGCAGGCGCTTCTGGTGTGATTTCTGCTTCCGGAGGGGGAGTAGAAACAGGAGCAGGTGTTTCTGCAATTGCCTCAGGTGCTTCTTCTGCTTTTACTACAGCTGCAGCTTTGGCTGTTTTGCCGGGAGCGCGCTCTTTGGTTACTTTGGCTTTTGCTGCTTTTACCGGGGCTTCGGCAGGAGCCGTTTCTAAAGCTGATTGTTGTTCTGTTATCTGTGCAATAATTTCAACGAGTTCGGCTTTACGCAATTCATCAGCATTGAGGATGCCCTGAGTTTTTGCTATCTCACGCAATTCGGCAGTGAGCTTTTCATTTAATTCTGTTTTGTTAAACATTTATATGGATGTAGAGAATTTTTGTAATTTCTTAATTTGTGCTAACTCAAAGTTTAGGTATTACATGTCGCTTTTTTATCGGAAACATATAAAGGCATCAGTCGAACCAGGCAAAAAAAAATGCGATTATAAAAGGTGTTATTAAGCAAAATTTTATGATATTTTCTGGAATGGTCAGATGAACTTTAGAGAATTATGGTGCAATTTTATGTATTTGAATCCTAATCTCCAAGAAAAACTTGAAATTGTTTGTAATATTTTTATCTAAACTTTTAAAATGGCCTTTCATTATTTGTTAAAAATGGCATCTTTGTGCTCAAATTTAGACCCCAGATGAATAAAACACAGTTAATTGAGCAGATTAAAATCAAGAAATCTTTTTTATGTGTAGGCCTTGATCCGGTTCTGGAAAACATACCAAAACACTTGTTAAAGTATGATAATCCGGTATTGGAGTTTAATAAGCAAATTATAGATGCAACTGAAGATTTGTGTGTGGCTTATAAACCTAACACCGCTTTTTATGAGTCGATGGGTTTAAAAGGATGGGAAACTTTAACCAAAACCTGGGCACATCTTCCAAAAGATACTTTTGCTATTGCTGATGCGAAGAGAGGAGATATTGGCAATACGTCTGCAATGTACGCCGATGCGTTTTTTAATGAAGAGAAGTCGGGTATGAGCTTTGATGCAATTACGGTTGCCCCTTACATGGGAAAAGATTCTGTAGGGCCTTTTTTAAATTATCAGGACAAATGGGTGATTTTGCTGGCGCTAACTTCCAATGCCGGACACAGCGACTTTCAACTACATGCTACTCCTTCGGGTAAACTTTACGAAGAGGTGATCCGCATTTCTTCGGAATGGGCAGGTAGTGAGCAATTGATGTATGTGGTTGGTGCTACCCGTGGTGCTGAATTTGAGAACATCAGAAGACTGGCGCCAGACCATTTTATACTGGTTCCGGGGGTTGGTGCACAAGGTGGTAGCTTGGCTGAAGTTTGTAAATATGGTTTGACTAAAGAATGTGGTCTGTTAGTGAATTCGGCAAGATCAATTATTTATGCAAGCAATGGTGAGGACTTTGCGGAGCAGGCGCGAGCCGAGGCTTTGAAACTGCAGCAGGAAATGGCGCAGATTTTAGAAGCGGCAGGTCTGGTTTAAAAAATATGGTGCCGGACTTGGTTAATCTGATGCTTTTGCATTAGGTTCACACCAATGCATTTTGCTGAAGATTTTTTACATTTCGTGTGGCGGTTCAGGCTTTTTAAGCATGCGGACTTGCGTTGTACTGACGGGCAGGCTTTAAAGATACTGTCGCCCGGTATTTTGAATACCCATGCTGGGCCTGATTTTAGCGCTGCAAAAATCAGGATTGGGAATATAGATTGGATTGGACACGTTGAAATCCACATCAGGTCGTCTGACTGGCATTTGCATGGTCATCAGGACAATTCCTATTACGATTCTGTCATTCTACATGTTGTTGATCAGCATGATCAGGCTGTGTTTAGGCGGGACGGAACTGAAGTCCCAGTTCTTGTGGTGAATGGTTTGCTTCCGGACGAGGTGTTGTATCGTTATCAAAAACTAGTTGGTTCTCGCTGTAAGTTTCCTTGTGAAGTACAAATTTCAGGAGTGAATCCGTTGGTTGTGCGTAGTTTTTTATCACGGCTGGTTGTGGAGCGTCTGGCAGAAAAATCTGTAGCCGTGTTTGAGCGTTTAGAAAGGAGTAAAGGTGACTGGAATGACGCTTTTTATTATTTTATGGCTAAAACATTTGGATTTAAAGTGAATGCCGTTCCTTTTGAACTGTTGGCCGGAAGTATCGGTCTGCAGATTTTTGGTAAACACGGAAATGATGCTTTGCAGATTGAAGCACTGGTGTTTGGTCAGGCCGGTTTTTTGGAAGGCGATTTTCACGAGGCTTATCCGATTGCTTTAAAACGGGAATATGGCTTTCTGAGACATAAATATCAATTGAAAACGGGCGATGTTTCTCTATGGAAATTTTTAAGAATGCGTCCGCAGAACTTTCCCACAATAAGACTGGCTCAATTTGCTGCGCTGATTTTTAAGTCGGACCGTTTGTTTTCTAAAATACTGGCTAGTGGTAGTCTGACGGAATTATTCGGTTTTTTTACAGATTTACCTGTCGCATCTTATTGGCAAAACCATTATCATTTTAATAAGACGACAAAGCATGTGAAGCTTCAGCCTGGTAGACAATCCATCTATGCGATTTTAGTGAATACGGTTTGTCTGTTTTTATTTTGTTATGGGAAATATACAGATCAGCAGGAATATATAGATCGCGGATTGGATCTGTTGGAGGAGATTCCTGCGGAAGAGAATGCAATCGTTGCTGCGTACAGGGCTGCTGGAGTAGAAATTGACAGTGCTTTTCTGTCTCAGGCGATTCTTCAGTTAAATAAAAACTACTGCTGTGAAAAAAAATGCTTAAATTGTGGTATCGGAATCAAAATTTTAAACAAATAATATGTTCCAGCGGGTCATTACCTTTTTTGAAAAGCAGAGTTTCGGCGTGTGTACTTATCTTGCCGGACGTTTAAATATGTCTATCGGCAAAATACGCCTCTTTTTTATTTATGCTTCGTTTTTAGCTGTAGGTTTTCCAATTATATTTTACATTTTGGCGGCCCTGGTTCTGGATGTTCGGCACTACGTGAAGCGGCTACGTTTGCGCATCTGGGATGTTTAACTCAGGATGTCTGCAATTTCAGTAAACCCTTTTTCTTTTGCCAGGTCTGAAGGCAGTTTGCCATCGTCCATCAAAGCGAGAACATCGGCATCATATTCGAGCAATAAAACAATCAGTTCAATATCGCCCAATTGTGCGGCAGCATGTAATGGTGTGAAACCTGCGCGTTGTTTGACATTGACATCTGCGCCTGCATCGATCAATATTTTAGTGATTTTGTAATTTTTTGAACTTACAGCAGAATGGATTGGGTATACATTAAATCCATTGTTTGCAGGTACGTTTACGTCGGCACCTTTTTGGATGAGTAGGCGCACGATTTCTTCATGTCCGAAATATGCTGCTAATCCCAATGGGGTAAAACCGTCTTTAGAGAAGCGTTGAACAGCTGCGGGAAAATGATCGAGGAAGCGGATGGTTGCTTTGACATTACCCAGGGCACAAAGATCAAACAGGGTGATGTGGTTGGAGAAATTGGCAATAGTTGCGGCTATTTCGGGCTTTTTATAATAACAGGCGAGCAAAACCGGCGACATGCCATGACTGGTTTCTATGTCGGCAAGTTGCGGGTTCGAGGTTAAAAGGTTAAATATCGCTTCCCTGTTGTCTGTTTCAATTAAAGTCTCAAGCTGCATGTGCAATGTTAAATTTGCGCCAAAAATGCTTAATTAAATTAATAAATATAAATAAACCGTTAAAATGTTGATAAACTCTAAAAATGAAAAATCCTGCCAGATTGAAAATCTGGCAGGATAAAATCTAAAACAAAAAACGGTGTCTAAAAATAAAAACTAAAATATTTTGTAAGTATGACTACCTTAAGCCAGTAAGGTTTAATTGATTTTTTTTAAAAAATGTTCGCGAATGCTAGCGCAGTTATCTAAGTTTGTTAATTATTAATATAGTAAAGAACGATGTCGGTAAGGGGAAATCAATTTAAGTCTAATTCATTTAAAAATGAAGCAGGAGAGCAGCAAGGCTCCAGATCTGCTGCCAATAAAACCTTTAAAGAACGATCATCGGTAAGGCTGCCAAGTTTCGATTTTCAGGACGGGCGGTTGGTAAAGATTGTGGGCTTGGTTTTTGTCGTTCTTTCGGTATATTTTTTAATTGCTTTTACCTCCTATTTGTTTACCTGGCAGGAGGATTACAGCTATGTCATTGATGCGAATGGAGGCTGGAGTAACCTGTTCAAAACCTATGACGAGTTGCAGCAGGTTAACATTCCACCGGTTGTACAGAACTGGCTGGGTAAAATAGGTGCATTGCTTTCGCACCAATTTATTTACGAATGGTTTGGAATTGCTTCATTTCTTTTTGCATTTGTCTTTTTTGTAATTGGCTACCGTTTGTTGTTTAAAGTTAAAATCTTTGCAATCGAAAAAACGCTGGGTTATAGCTTTTTCTTTCTGTTGTTTATCTCACTAACCATGGGTTTTGGCCATTCTTTCTGGCTGGACACCCCCCATTATCTGGAAGGTGAATTTGGTTACTGGACCAATAAATTGTTAACTGCCCAGATTGGGGTAGCTGGTGTGGCTGGTTTAATTACATTTCTGGCGCTTACCATTTTAATTATTGCTTATAACATCGACTTTAAATTACCGGAGCGTAAACGTAAAGAATCGTTTTTGCCGGATGTTCCGGAAGATTCTGGCTTTGAAAATGAAGTACGGCCTGAAGCGGTCGAATTTACTTTGAACGACCGTTTTGCTGCGAGTCAGCGCTTACAAAATGATCAGCAGGAGCGTGAACTCGAAGTTACACCTCCTGCGGCTCCCGTGGTGTCCAGACCTCCGCAACAGCAGCAAAATGTGGTGATTACACCATCCAGATTTGAGCCTAAGGAAGAGGAAGAGTTGCCTATGGTAACTGAATTTACTTCGGCCCGGAACGTCATGAATCCTGCCCCGGTAGTTCATTCCTTGGATTTGGAGGTGCATCAACCTGCTGAGGAAGACGTTCCTGTAAAGGCAGAACCTGTGCTGACCATTGAAAAGACTGAGGAGGAACGGAAGTCTGAAGACCTTGTTGAACAATTTGGTACTTATGATCCTACTTTAGACCTCGCGAGTTATAAATATCCAGGCCTGGATTTGTTGGAAGACCATGGTTCAAATAAAATACCGGTAGATGCCAATGAGCTGGAGGCCAATAAAAATAAAATTGTTGAGACCTTAAATCACTACAACATCGAGATTGACAAGATCAAGGCAACCATTGGTCCGACAGTTACGCTTTATGAAATTATTCCTGCTCCGGGGGTAAGGATCTCGAAGATCAAAAACCTGGAAGATGATATTGCCTTGAGTCTGGCCGCATTGGGGATCCGGATTATTGCGCCTATGCCTGGAAAAGGTACCATTGGTATTGAGGTACCAAACCTGCATCCTGAAATGGTATCCATGCGGAGTATCCTGAATACAGAGAAGTTTCAGCAAACCACGATGGATTTGCCGATTGCTTTGGGTAAGACCATTTCAAATGAAGTGTATATTGGCGATTTGTCGAAAATGCCCCATTTGTTAGTTGCTGGTGCGACAGGGCAGGGTAAATCTGTTGGTATCAACTCTATCCTGGTTTCCTTATTGTATAAAAAACATCCTTCGCAGCTCAAATTTGTATTGGTCGATCCTAAAAAGGTAGAGCTTACTTTATTTAATAAAATTGAGCGCCATTTTTTGGCTAAATTACCGGGTGAGGCAGATGCGATCATTACCGATACCAAGAAGGTAATCAATACGTTAAACTCGCTTTGTATTGAAATGGATCAGCGTTATGATTTATTGAAAGATGCACAGGTGAGGAATTTAAAGGAATACAATGAGAAGTTCATTAAGCGCAAGTTAAATCCGAATAATTCACACCGTTTTCTACCGTACATCGTGTTGATTGTGGATGAGTTTGCAGATTTGATGATGACGGCTGGTAAGGAGGTTGAAGCGCCTATTGCGAGGCTTGCCCAACTTGCCCGTGCTGTGGGTATTCACCTGGTACTGGCTACGCAGCGTCCTTCGGTAAATATCATTACAGGTACGATTAAAGCCAATTTCCCGGCCAGGCTGGCCTTTAGGGTGCTGTCTAAAATCGATTCGCGTACCATTCTGGATAGTGGCGGTGCAGATCAGTTGATCGGTCGCGGAGATATGCTTTTATCTACAGGAAATGACCTGATCCGCTTGCAATGTGCTTTTGTGGATACGCCTGAAGTAGACCGGATTTCTGAATTTATTGGTAACCAGCGCGGTTATCCTGAAGCTTATCAGCTTCCGGAGTATGTGGATGAGGCTGCAGAAAATGCAAAAGCTGATTTTGATTTGAGTGAGCGCGACTCTATGTTTGAGGATGCTGCCCGTTTAATTGTTTTGCACCAGCAGGGTTCGACATCGTTAATTCAGCGCAAGTTAAAACTGGGCTATAACCGTGCAGGCCGGATCATTGATCAACTGGAGGCTGCCGGGGTGGTGGGTCCATTTGAAGGAAGTAAGGCCAGAGAGGTATTGATCCATGATGATTACGCTTTGGAACAGTTCTTGAACGATCTGAATAACAATTAAGACAGAAAGATGAAGAAAATAATATTGTTGTTTACAATTGCTGCCGGGTTCGTATTTACGGCAAGGGCGCAGAAAGATGCGGAAGCTAAAACTATACTTGCCCAGGTGAGTAAAAAATACCGTTCTTACGATATGGTTAAGGCCGATTTCAGTTTTACGATGGAGAATCCGCAGGCAAAAGCTAAGGAAACACAGGCGGGGACTTTATATGTACAATCTAAAACGAATAAATACAAAGTTGTGCTGAGCAATCAGGAGATGTTGAGTGATGGCAAAACACTCTGGACTTATCTTAAGGAAGAAAAAGAAGTGCAGGTAACCAATGTAGACCACAGTGCTGATGCTTTAAATCCGGCAAGGATATTTACAATTTATGAAACTGGCTATAAATACATCTATAATGGCGAGCAGAAGTCTGGCGCTAAGACTTACCAGGTGATTGACCTGACTCCTATAGACATCAGTAAAACGATATTTAAAATCCGGCTGAATATTGACAAGGCGACTAAACAGATCTCGAGCGCGCAGGTTTTTGAAAAAAACGGCAATAAATACAGTTATACCATCAAGTCTATTGTGCCTAATGCAAAGGTACCAGCTGGTACTTTCGCTTTTGATGCAAAAAAATATCCTGGCGTAGAGGTCGTAGATTTAAGATGAGAATCACAATTTTAGGAACAGGTACGTCACAGGGGATTCCCGTTATCACATGCAATTGTGCGGTATGCCAGTCGGACGATCCGCGTAACAAGCGCTTGCGGGTATCTGTGCTGATCGAAACCGGAGATAAAACCATTGTGATTGACAGTGGTCCGGATTTCAGGTACCAGATGCTCCGTGCTGAAGTGAAAGATCTGGATGCGATATTGTATACGCATGAGCATAAAGATCATGTAGCGGGCCTGGATGACATCCGGCCATTCAATTATCTGCTTAAAAAGAATATTGATATTTACGCCACAGAGCGTGTACAGCAAGCGTTGAAAAAAGAGTTTTCCTATATTTTTGCGGAGGCACACTACCCGGGACTGCCTCAAATAGATTTGCATACGATTACGGATGAAATTTTTGAGGTTGGGAAAACGAAAATCATTCCGATTGATATTATGCACTATAAATTGCCAATTTTGGGGTACAGGATTGGTGATTTTACTTATATCACGGATGCCAAGACGGTTTCGGAATCATCAATGGAGAAGTTGAAAGGGACAAAGGTTTTGATAGTCAATGCTTTGCAGCGAGAGCAGCACATTTCTCATTTCACTTTGGATGAAGCGATTGCGTTTGCAGAGCGGGTGGGAGCGGAGACTACCTACCTCACGCACATCAGTCATAATCTGGGTTTACACGCGGAAGTGGAAAAAGAATTGCCAAATCATATAAAATTAGCTTACGATGGCTTGATAATATCAACTGAATAAATCTATATTTGCAACACAAAATACCCAGGTGGCGAAATTGGTAGACGCACCAGCTTGAGGGGCTGGCGCTGGCAACGGCGTGGGAGTTCGAATCTCCTCTTGGGTACACTTTTTTAAAGCCTAACATGTTGATTGTTAGGCTTTTGTGTTTTTAATTTCTCTTTTTAAGTCCTTTTTTTAAGCATTTTTTATATTCTGTGTATTCTTAATCTATTGATTTTTAGGTTGTTAGATGACTTTGTTTTTAGTTTCTTTCTTAACTTATATAATATCTCTTGTGAAGAAAAGTGTTTTAATATTTCCGCTTCCAAGGATATTATAAGAGAACAATTTCGTCATGGTCTATATTGGCCTAATAGCTTGTTATAAAGCCTGAATTAGCTATTGTACAATAGGCCAGAATATATAAACAACAAAGTATAATAGATTAGCCGCTTTTTCTTCAACACTTGGATATAAGTCTATGCCATTAAAGGTTTGATATATTGTGGCAATTGAACTTTTAAAAGATTCATCTTTTTCGTTTCCAAATAATGAACTGCCTCCGAATTTATCTTTGAGATCATGTATTGCTTGTTTTGCTTCGACATAATTTATGACAAATAGTTGTTCGGCAGTTGTTCCTTCGATTATTAATTGCTGATGATCATACTTGTCTAATATAGACAGTGCATATGCATAATCTGTTACTACTCTCAATAGCCCGGTAGCTTCATCTGTATTTAATGATTTGTTTTCAAGTATGGTGCTTAAAAGATTTACGGTGTTCTTTAAAGAGTTTAGTTGTTCATTTTGTTCTCTCAACCTCATTTCATTTAAAGAATAACCCTTTACTAGATATTCTTTAAGAATTTTATTTGCCCAGATACGGAATTTTGTTCCCTCTAATGATTTTACCCGATAGCCGACTGAAATTATTACATCTAAGCTGTAGAAATTTACTGGCCTATCGGAATTAGCAATGTGCATTTTTTGCACATTGCTTTTTTCCTCCAGTTCTTTTTCCTTAAAGATATTGTTAATGTGCTTAGTGATTACAGTTCTATCCCTTTTAAACAAATTTGTTATTTGAGCTTGGTTTAGCCAAATCGTCTCATTTTCCAGTTTAACTTCAATAGAAGTAGTTCCATCATTGGTTTGATAGATAGTGATTTGATCTTTAAATGTCATAACCCGAATGTGATATATGCGAACTTATGTAAAAGGGATCTATAAAACCCAACTTTGGGATTAAAAAATAAGCTTCTCAATGGGAATGAGCATCTATAATTTACATGGATTTAAATAATCTATACAGAATTAAATTTGATTCTGCCAAGTTTTTAATTCGAACTAACTTTGTCTATGGAGCTGAAATTTTCAACTTGTCGGATCAATTTTGTTAAAAATCTACAAATTTTTTGGATCTCAAATCTTCAATAATGGGTTCTAATATCATACAGAAGGCAATTAAATGTTCTATGTAATTCTCTTGATGGGTACAACTGGACTTTGAACACTTCAAAGTCCGGTTTTTTTATGCAAAATCTGGGTTTTTTGATATCTCAGCCTTGTTCAAAGTATTCCTGCCAATGGTTCAGTCTGGTAAGGGGGGAAGAGGAGATTAGCTTAGAACTATTTTAATCCAGTTGGTGTCATATCTTTTCTTTCGAAACATATTACTTCATAGCAACCGCAGGCGGTTATTTTCATAACGCTGTGGGCATTTTTCTTTAATTATTGACATTAATCAAGTTGACTTGAGTTTCTTTAGGTGCTGTTCCTGCGCTTTGAGCCGTTTTTGGTTACGGCGTATTTAATTCAAATTCCTATACTCAACTGGTGTCATTCCTGTCCTTTGTTTGAATAGACGGGTAAAATGTTGTTGGTATTTAAAGCCGAGATCGGAGGAGATGTTATTAATAGATTTTTTAGGATCAAATATCTTGTTTTTTGCTTCTTCAATTATCCTTGATTGGATGTAGTCCAATGCTGTGTTTCCAGTTTCCTTTTTAATCAGGTCCCCAAAATAGTTTGGTGACAAATGCAATTGATCGGCGCACCAGGCAACAGTCGGGAGACCCAAGTTGTGAGGAAGATCTGATTGGAAGTAGCCTTTCAATAGGTTTTCAAACCGTACAAGCAGATCGTTATTGACATTTGTACGGGTGATAAACTGGCGATCGTAAAAACGCATGCAATAATTAAGGAAAAGCTCAATATTGGATACGATCAGTCTCTTGCTATGTTTGTCGATATTGGAGTCAATCTCAGAGACAATCTTTATAAAGCAGTCGTTAATCGTTGCTCTTTCTTTTTTTGAAAGATGGAGCGCTTCGTTCACATCGTACGAGAAAAATGAATAGTCCTTAATGTGGTTCCCAAGATGCGTGCCGACAATCAGATCGGGATGGAATACCAGTGCTTTACCCGAGGGCTTGATGATTTCCCCTTTACTGCTAATGCCGTACACTTGGCCGGGTGCAATAAACACAAGTGTGCCATCTTCATAATCATACGGTTGACAGCCGTATCGCATATCCCCACATTTGATGTACTTCAGGAATACAGCATATATGCCCATATATCTTTGAAATTGATGATAAGTTGGGATCTCATCAAAATCAACCACGCTTACCAATGGGTGCAGTGTATCCACACCCATAGATTCGTTGTATTGCCTTACCGTATCAATCCTTTCTACGTCTTTCATGTTACAAACTTAATAAACCTAAGCTATTGAGCACTAATGCCGATACGATATCAGTAAAAGTGGTAAATAATACAGTAGTACGTATAATGCCGAAGCTAGGCATATTGGCGATATTTGTACCATTGACTTCTTGTAGTTAAATAAGGATAAGAAAAACTGGAAGGTTGGAAACTATCAATTAAATTTAGATGAAAAAGAATGGTCAAAAAATATTAATGATCGCTTGCTATTTAGCAGCAATGCTGTCATGTAACAATAAAAAAGCAGAAAAAATGAATACAGAAATTCCAAAAATCAGTGATTTCCCTACCGGAGAAGAAAATGCGGTGTATGCACAATATTTTACAGGTAAATCTTATCTGGCAACACTTACAACCAACAAGGATTTGAACGTTCCCATGGCTAATATAACCTTTGAACCTGGTTGCAGAAATAATTGGCACAGGCACACCGGCGGACAGATTTTAATTGTCGTAGGCGGTGAAGGACTTTATCAGGAGAGAGGGAAACGTTCAAGACACCTGCAGTTGGGTGATGTTGTAGAAATTGCAGCTCATGTGGAGCATTGGCACGGAGCGACGGCAAATAGCTGGTTTTCACACATAGGCATAACTTGTAATCCGACAATCAATGAAAATGTTTGGCTTGAAGCTGTAACTGATAAAGTTTTCGGTGAAGCTAATGATCAGATTAAAAAATAATGGGAATAAACAAGTGGAAATGGATAATGACGCTATCTGGTGTCATTTTAACTACTATAAATATGAATGCACAGCGTAAAGATATCCTGGATATTCAACAGCAAAGCCTGATAACGATTTCTGCATTGACGGCGATCGGAAAACTTGAAGCGCTTAAAATTCAGTTAAATAAAGGATTAGATAATGGATTGACTATTAATGAAATAAAAGAGGAGTTGGTCCAGCTTTATGCATATTGCGGTTTTCCACGAAGTTTAAATGCAATTAATACATTTAAGACTGTTGTTGAGGAAAGAAAAGCTAGTGGCATAAAGGATGTTAATGGTGATAAAATCATCGTCGCAAATACTCCTTCTGATAAATATGACCAAGGGAGAAAGGTGTTGGAAGAACTGACCCGAACGGCACAATTAAAACCTGCACCGGGCTTCGGAGAATTTGCGCCCCGGATAGATGCTTTTCTAAAAGAACATTTGTTCGCAGACATCTTTGCGAGTGATGTCCTCAGCTATCAGCAAAGGGAGCTGGTCACCATTGCCGCTTTGGCCTCGATACCTGGAGTTGAGGGGCAATTGCAGTCCCATATCAATATGGGGAAAAATACGGGCATTACAGTTGCCCAACTGGAACAGCTTGCAAAGCTGATCGAAACCCATGTGAGTATCACCCAGGCAAATACGGTTAGACAGCTCATTGAAAAACCACTTGTTCCGGTAGTTAAACCAGAGATGATGGTACGCATTTCAGAGATTGAAATCTTACCTGAATATCTAGAGCAGTATAATGCTATCCTGAAGGAAGAAGCCTCTGCCTCTGTGAAACTGGAAGCAGGCGTCATTGCCATTTTTCCAATGTACCAAAGGGAAAGCCCTACCCAGATCCGCATCATCGAAATGTATGCCGATAAGGCTGCCTACCAGTCGCACCTGATAACTCCCCATTTCCTGCACTATAAGACTACTACGCTAAAAATGGTGAAATCGCTGAAATTGGTTGATATGGAAAGCCTAGATAAAGAGACCATGCTAGAAATATTCAGAAAGTTGAACTAGGAGTTGGTATATTCCTGAAAACACAAATTTATTTTTAGTTGGCGGCAAAGTTCGACCCTCTCTGGGATTCCATCCCGATAAAACGAGTTCGTCATCTGCATGCTCAATCGGTTGTTTCATATTCTTATGCTCATTTTGTTTGGTATCCAATAACTGTTTGGCAGATTGAATTTCTTAACTTTGTATTATGGCTGCGAAAATCGAACGTCAGGTGTCAGAATTCAATAGTGAGTTAAAGCTGAAAGGTTTTAATGTATGGCAGCTTGAGGCTGACAGCCAAGCAACAAAAATCTATAACCGCAAGGATTTCTATAAGATCTGTCTTACTACCGGAAGAAGTATCGTTCATTATGCGGATAGGAGTTTCGAGCATGAGGGGACGATTTTGTTCTTTGGCAATCCGCACATTCCCTATTCGTGGGAAACGCTATCTACCACTTATGTTGGCTATACCGTGCTTTTTTCTGAAGACTTTTTTAATGCCTTAGCGCGCAGTGAGAGCCTGCAGCATTCCCCATTATTCAAAATAGGGGGGACACCGATACTCAAAATTGATGAGGAAAAAAGGGCCTTCCTGAACTCTCTTTTCTTAAGAATGATAGCCGAACAAAAGAGCGATTATGCCTTTAAGGATGATCTGATCAGAAATTACATCAACCTGATTATCCATGAAGCATTAAAAATCCAGCCATTAGCTGACTTCGATCATCACAAAAATGCGGCAGGTCGCCTGACTGCTGTTTTCTTCGAGCTATTGGAAAGGCAGTTTCCTGTAGAAACCACTGATAGGCCGCTAAAGCTCAGAACGGCGCAGGATTATGCCATCGCACTGAATGTGCACGCCAATTATTTAAACCGTGCGGTAAAGGAAGTTACTGGAAGACCAACAACTGCTCACATAACAGAACGCATCATTACCGAGGCTAGGGCACTGCTGATACATACCGATTGGAACATTTCAGAAATCGCCTATGCGCTTGGCTTTGAGTATCCAACTTATTTCAATAATTTCTTTAAAAAGGCGACAGGGAGCAATCCAACATCCTTCCGTTCGGAGTTGGTTTGAATTTCTTAATTATTGGTTTGATAATCTTTAACTACAGGTACGGCAATGACCGAACTTTGTGGTATGAAAGATATCTTCCATAGATTAAAAGCGGGTGAGCTTGTTCACCTGGATGATCCTGAATTCTATAGGGTAGATGAGGTAGTTCATCGTACCATTGCCCTATCCCCTTTACTTAACGCTTCGACAAATATCAATGATGCAAGGAGTAAACTGAGTGAAATTATTGGCTCTTCGCTGGATGAAAGCACAACGGTGTTCACTCCATTTTATACCAACTTTGGCCGTTTTATTGACATTGGTAAACATGTATTTATCAATCATGCCTGTTCATTTTTGGATATGGGAGGGATTACACTAGAAGACCACGTTCTTATCGGTCCGAGGGTAAATCTTGTTACGGAAAACCATCCTTTATCTCCATCTGAAAGACGGGGAATGCTATGTCAGCCCATTCTGATTAAACAAAATGCTTGGATTGGTGCTGGTGCAACCATATTGCCAGGTGTTACCATCGGGGAAAACGCTGTGGTGGCAGCAGGTGCGGTAGTAGCCAAAGATGTTCCCGATAATGTTGTCGTGGCTGGTGTTCCCGCAAAAATAGTTAAAAAAATAGGGCATGATCACTCATAACACAAAAATAGAATGAAAAAAGCATTAGCAATCGGAATACTGGCTCTAGCAACAGGAGAATTATTCGCACAAAGTGTAAAATCAAATTCAGAAAAAATGGATACCTCAAAGGAACATTACACCTTCCAGTTAAGTGATAAAGTAACCCGTCAAAAAGTAAGTTTCAAAAACCGCTATGGAATTACATTAAGTGGCGATTTGTATCTTCCTAAAAAAAGAGGGACTGAAAAATTATCGACACTGGCCATCAGCGGTCCTTTTGGTGCAGTAAAACAGCAATCTTCAGGATTGTATGCAAACCAAATGGCAGAAAGGGGCTTTGCTGCCTTGGCATTCGACCCTTCTTACACTGGCGAAAGTGGCGGTGAACCAAGAAATGTGGCATCTCCGGAAATCAATACCGAAGATTTTAGTGCCGCTATTGACTTTTTAGGTTTGCAAAAGAATGTGGATAGAAACCAAATAGGTATTATCGGAATTTGTGGTTTCGGCGGATTTGCTTTGAACGCGACTGCCATCGATAAACGTGTGAAAGCAGTTGCAACCACGAGCTTGTATGAAATGACCAGGGTAATGTCGAAAGGCTACAATGATTCGATCACATCGGAACAAAGAGCCAAAACACTGGAAGATTTGGGCCAGCAACGTTGGAAAGATGCCGAAGTTGGAAAACCAGCTGATGGTCCAAGAAACTTACCCGAAAAGTTAAAAGGCGATGAACCGCAATTTATAAAAGAATATTTCGATTATTACAGAACGTCTCGTGGTTTTCATGTCAATTCAGTGAATTCAAACGGGGCATGGTTGGTAACCAATCCAATCTCATTTATGAATATGCCTATCTTAAGTTATGTAAAAGAGATTTCGCCACGACCAATGTTGTTGATTGCAGGAGAAAATGCACACTCAAAATATTTCAGTGAAGATATTTACAACGCCGCTGCGGAACCCAAAGCGCTAATGATTATTCCAAATGCGGTTCATGTTGACCTGTATGATCAAGTTGATGTGATTCCTTTTGATAAACTAGATGCTTTTTTTAGACAGAATCTCAAATAGTTGACTTTATAAACAAAGCTAGACAGCATGTGAAATTTACCAATACTTACATTTCCATTTTGGAATGATTAGGTGGTTGTAAACTCAATGCCTGCAGATGTAAGTTGCTCCATGATGTAAGTGCTTCTTAGACATTCCTGAGTATTATTTACGATTCCTATGCAACCATCTTTATACATGATCGGGCCACCACTTAAGCCTTTCATGTTGGCCATTACTTTTTCAAGGGCGTAGACGTTAGTCATGATAAAATGTTTGTTGGCAATTTTGTTGACTTTAACAGTTGGATCTGAATTTATTTGAGTTGAGTAACTGTTGTAAAACCTGATGTTTTTATCGGGTTCGTTCAGATCATCAGTATCGATAGCCCAGTCTTTAGGAGCATCCTTACTGAATCCGTTTAATTCCACTGTATCTCCGGGTTGCAGCTGGTTCGAACTTAATTTAATGAAACTTTTGGGATGATATGAGATTTTACCAAATGCTAAATCCATGTAAAGTTCGGATCTGTACGCATCTTGCAGCACATACTCTTTAAACTTAACTTCTATAAGTGCTTCCTTGTCATTTATTAATGCAAAATATTTACAGGTCGGATCTTTAACTACATGTCCTGCAGTGATGAAAAAGCCATCCTTATTGATGAAGAATCCTGTTCCACGATCTATAATTTCATGATTTGGATTGCGGACCAGAATGCTAAAACAACTTTGCTCGGTATTTGCTGACATGTATTTTTGGATTTGAAATGTAAGTATAAAGATACTAATTTGGCCAGGATAAAGGTCTGATAAATGTGCTTGAGGTTTTGAATCAATAGGATAGTCTCTCGCGAATTTCCAGTTCTAAATTTAACAGTTGATATATATAAGGAAAATCAAATAAAAATCTGTAATTTCAACATACTCACCTGATCTTCTATTTATGCCGGTAACCGGAGATTTGTTTTACCATCAATTGCCAGAAAGATCCCTGTCACTCAGCAAACTGCTGAATAATGAAAAATTATTTCATCGGGTTCCGGCCGATTGGCATGTAATTATCACGGATATTAAGGGCTCTACCCAGGCTATACTCCAGGGGCAGCACGAAACGGTTAACCTTTTGGCCACCGGTAGTATTGTTACCGTTTTGAACCTTGTATTTAAAAGAGGAATTAGTATCCCTTTCTTTTTTGGCGGGGATGGGGCAACCTTTATCGTCCCTTCGTCGGTAGTAGATGTACTTATGGATTTGCTCTTGCTTTACAAGCAAAATGTACTGCTTAATTTCGATTTAGAACTTCGGGTAGGGACTGTGCCTGTGCTGGAGATTTATGATCATGGTGATGAGCTGAAGATCAGTAAATTCAATATGGCAAAATCTTTTGCCATTCCGGTGCTGCTGGGCAATGGGCTGAGCTATGCAGAACGGTTAATTAAAGCCGAGGATTACTTATTCGGAAAGCAAGGCAATGGGGTTGACAATCTGGATCTTAGTGGCATGCAATGCCGTTGGGATAAGATCGGGCCTCCGGAAAACAGCAATGAAGTGGTCACACTATTGGTTGTTACTGGTAAAAAGAGGCTGCAATCAAAGGCCTTCAGTAAAGTCATCGCTTTGCTGGATGATATTTACGGAGAGCAGCGGATCCGGCAACCCATTTCTGTGGCGAAACTTAAACTCAAGACAACTTTTAACCGATTGAAGCGTGAAATGCGTGCCGGGATCGGTAAAATCAGGTGGTTTGGATTGATCGAGACCTGGTTAATCAATTTATACGGTTATATTTATTTTCGCACCGCGCGTGGTAAATATTACCTGAATCGTTTGGTGGAAATGTCAGATACCCTGGTGATTGACGGGAAGATCAATACGGTGATATCTGGTAATGAACAACAAAGATTAAAATTGCTCAAAAAGCTTGATCAGCTGGAATCGGAAGGTGACATTTTATACGGCGTTCACATCAGCAGGGATGCGGTCATGTCTTGTTATGTACGCGACCTGGAGGACGGTCACATTCATTTTGTCGATGGCTCTGAAGGTGGGTATACCCAGGCGGCAGTGATGTTGAAAACCAAAATTAAAAACCACAGCTAATGTGGCGTAGATTTTAAAAAATTAACACATCATCATTTCAGGGGTCTTCTCTGTTCCATATCATCTAAGCCCCAAATGGCCATTGCAGACAATACTGGCTGTAATTTTGCGCCTGCCTGAGTTAAAGAATAGGTCACGAATGGAGGAACAACCGGTTCGGCAGTTCTTAACACGATGTCGTCCAGTTGTAATTGCTTTAGATGCTGGATCAGCATTTTTTCGGTGATCTCAGGAATGGCACGTTTTAATTCACTGTAACGCTTAGGTCCGTTTGACAAATGATACAAAATAATGGGTTTCCAGTGTCCACCTATTTTGTTCATGACATAAGTTACAGGGCATGAAGTAGCAGATGCCTGCTTGTTGAAATTGCGGGTAGAACTTTCTTTAATTGCGGTCATGGTTACATACTTTGGGGTAAGTACTTGTATAAAAGTAAGTACAAATATACCTTTGTATTCAACAATTTAAAATATAATATTATGAATTTTACAATCACAGGATCACTAGGAAATATCAGTAAACCATTGGCAGAGATTTTAATTGCAGCTGGACACCAGGTTACAATCATCAGCAGTAGCGATGCAAAGGTCGAAGCCATTGAAGCCATTGGCGCAACGGCGGCTATTGGCTCAGTAGAAGATGTCGCTTTTTTAACGGAGGCATTTTCGGGTAAAGATGCAATCTATACCATGGTGCCACCAAATTTCGGCGCTTCAAACATCAGGGAGTTCATTTCTTCCACTGGAGAAAAATATGCCGAGGCCATCCAAGCTGCAGGTGTTAAGCGGGTAGTTAACCTGAGTAGTATCGGAGCCGATTTAGATGGGGGCACAGGACCTATTTCCGGTTTGCATGATGTAGAGCAAACTTATAGCAAGCTAGATGGTGTGGCTGTTAAACATTTGCGTCCGGCATTTTTCTATATCAATTTCCTGGCGAATATCGACATGATTAAACATGCTGGTATATTGGGGTCAAATTACGGGGCAGATACACCACTGGTATTGGTTCATCCTAAAGATATTGCAGTGGTAGCTGCAGAAGAACTGGCGGCGGGATTTTCAGGGAAAAGCGTACGTTATATAGCCAGTGATGAAAGTACCGCTGGAAATGTGGCCAGTGCATTGGGGGCTGCTGTGGGTAAGCCAGAACTTCCATGGGTAGAATTTAAGGATGAAGATGCTTTGCAAGGTATGGTTCAAGCAGGACTGCCGGAGCCAATGGCTAAAAGTTATGTAGAAATGGGTGATGCGATGAGGAGTCATAAGTTATTTGAACATTACTTTAACAACAAGCCATCATCTATCGGTAAAATAAAGCTAAATGATTTTGCAGTTGAATTTGCTAAGGCATTTTAGCCTTGACTTTGTGATAGAAATCCACCTTTATTGATTTGAGGGTGGATTTTTATTTTCTCAATTTATTTAGATTGATTCCATTTTATTAGCTAGCTTTGGGCAAATTTACGGAAGTGCCTGGATCTCTTTTAAATCAAGACCTACATGTTTCATTTGCCAGTCAACACTTAACTGAGCAGGGATTTGCACGCATTTATCGGAATTGCTGGAAAACTGTATTTGGTATTATTTTTCATTATACCCGTGATGAAGAAATTGCCGAAGAAATTTGTCAGGATTTATTTGCGTCACTTTGGGAGCGTCGGGAGAAGATTGTCATTAAGACCAGTATCGAACAGTATTTAAACCGGGCAGCAAAACTAGAGGCCTTTGAATATCTTCGTACCAGCAATAGCCATAGGGAGCACATCAACTGCGCGTTACAAAATCTGTGTAGCAGTAGAAATTGTACAGAAGAACAGGTCTTTTTTAATGAGTTGAAGGGGAGTTTGAATTTGCTGGTAGATGAACTTCCATGCCGTTGCAGAGAGATTTATCGTTTAAGCCAGGAGCAAGGAATGAGTAATGGAGAAATTGCGCAGCTCCTGTTGATCTCTGAGAAGACTGTCGAGTATCATTTATATAAAGCGATGAATTTCTTGAAGATTAATTTGCAGGAATTCAGGTCTTTGTGATTTAATTTGAATTTTATTGAAATCCGGCCTAGGAAAAACTGCGGCTTATCCGGCTTTATAGTATAAGGGCACATTAGGGATGCCCGATTGCTATGCAGATTACTAAAGAAACTATTGATCGTTACCATCTTGGCCTGTGTACTCCAGAGGAGCAACATTGTGTTGAACAATGGTTAGCATCTGATGAGGTAGAGATGAGCTTTCCTCAGGACACAGATTTAAAGGCTTTGGAGGACAAAGGCTGGAAGAAACTAACTTCCCGTTATCCATCATTGGCTCAACCCACACCGGTCCATGCTTTAAAATTGACGAGCTACCTGAGCATATGGCAGCTGGTAGCCTGTGTGGTGTTGGTAGCTGGCGCAACGCTGGGCTTTTATTTAAACGCTGGCTGGGAAAACAGTAGCAAAAACCAAATGGTGGTTTATAAAGAGGTGAAAACCCTCAAAGGCCAGAAGTTAACCGTAACCTTACCTGACGGGACAATTGCCTGGCTGAATGCTGAGAGCAGATTGCGATTTCCCCTGCGTTTTAGCGGTAAACTGAGGATGCTGGAATTCAGTGGAGAGGCTTATTTTAATGTGGCTAAAGACCCATCAAAACCTTTTGTTATTCATACGGAAAAAACTAAGGTACAGGTTTTGGGTACCCGATTCAACTTAAGGTGCTTGCCTGATGAAACGGCTACTTCAGTAGTGGTTGAAGAAGGTCGGGTTAAATTTACGGCGGATGCTGGTGAGCAGCAACTCATTCTGACAGCCAATAAAAGAGGGATTTATGAAACCGCTGTGCCATCAGCTCCGGTGATGAGTACCGAGGAAGTGTATGCCAGTAAGTATCTGGCCTGGAAGAATAACGAACTATTTCTGGATAATTTGACTGTCGAAGATGCTGTATTGGTGCTTGAGCGCTGGTACAATGTGAAAATCAAGATCGACAGAGCTGAGCTTCGTCAAGAACGTTATACCGGGAGTTTTAAGAACCCAAGCTTGAAAAAGGTATTGGAAAGTATGGGCTTTGCAGTCAAATTCAGGTATAGGCAGCAAGGACAAACATTCGCACTTTATTGATCATCCCAAACCAATTATAAAATAAACCCGGTTTCAGTCGGCAAACTTCACACCGGGCTATTGAAAAATCAATTCATTATTAATTTAACAACAAACAAAAGTATGTACAAAGGATGTACCCAAAAGAAACAATTCGTAATTTTCCTGCTTTTATTCTGCAGCATGGTATATCTGCCTCTTGGCAGTTATGCATGGCAAAGCCCGGTACTGGAAAAGAAAGTAACGCTTCAATTGAATAATGTTAGTCTTAGTGATGCGCTTAAAGCCCTGGGCGATGATGCTGGGGTTCAGTTTTCCTACAGCAGCACACAATTGAATGTTTATAAGCGGTTGAATGTAAGTTTTAAAGATAAAACATTGAAAGAGGCTTTAGCCGATTTGCTAGGTAGTCAGCTTAAGGGGTTGAGTGTAAATGGTACTCAGATCACTATACAAACCTCAGGTATTAAAGGTAGCGTTCGGGGTAGGGTTACCACAAATGACGGAAAGCCCGCTGAGTTTGTGACAATTGGTGTCAAAGGTGTTAAAAGCGCCCAGGTAGATGCCCGCGGTAATTATTTGTTGAAAGATCTGGAAGCCGGAACTTATAAGTTGGTGGCCAGCTTTGTAGGACTTGGCGTTCAGCAAAAGGAAGTGACAGTAATTGCTGGTAAAACGGTTTCTGTGGATTTTGTGCTAACTGAAAGCAATGATCAGCTTGAGGAGGTTGTGATCAATGGCGGTAGTACGAATAAATTTGCGGTAAAGAAAACAACTACAGCGGCTAAAATGCCTTTAGGGAACCTGGAGAACCCGCAGGTTTATACCACCATACCAAAGACTTTACTTACCGAGCAGATGGTTACAGAGTTTAGTATGTCTTTAAAAAACAGCCCGGGAATCTATAAAATACAAGGTAGTCGGGGGATCAATGCAGACGGTGCTTCTGCTTATAGTATGCGTGGTTTCCGTACAGAAGCTTCGCTGGTAGATGGTGTGCCTTCACAAACCAATGGCGAGATAGATCCGGTAAATATTGAACGTGTTGAGTTGGTGAAAGGCCCGTCTGGTACTTTATATGGTGGCGCTGTTGTGGCCTTTGGTGGTTTAATCAATATAGCAACTAAAAAGCCGGTGGACACATTAGGCGGAGAACTCAACTACACCACCGGAAGTTATGGGCTGAATCGCCTTTCTGCAGATGTGTATGGTCCGGTTAATAAGGATAAGAAGCTGTTATTCAGGATGACTGCAGCTTATCAAAATCAAAACAGCTTTCAGGATGCGGGATTCAAAAAATCAGTTTTCCTGGCTCCGTCATTTGAGTACAGGGCAAACGACAGATTAACACTAAGCTTGAATGCCAGTTTCTACGAAATGGAAGGTACAAGTCCTACTTCAATTTTTTTAAATCGTTCGCGGGCATTTTTTGCAACAACACCGAAGGAATTGAATTACGATTGGAAACGTTCATTTACCAGTAATGATATTACGATGAAAAACCCAACTGTAAATGCGAGGGCGCAGATCACGTATAAGCTATCGCAACAATGGACTTCACAAACCATCTATTCAAGTAATACACGAAAGTCGGATGGGTTTTATCAGTATGAGTTTGTCCGTTTGGCTAAAACGGATGATATGTTGGAGCGTAACATCTCCCTGCAAAATTCTGTAAATACAGCCACGGATATTCAGCAGAACTTTATCGGTGATTTTAAGATTGCTGGTCTGCGAAACAGGTTGGTGGTGGGTGTTGACTACCTCAATCAGACAATTAACAACAACAATTCAGCTAACCTGGCATTTGATACCACCAGTGCTGTAAAACCTGACGCCAGTTATGCAAGGTTATCCCGATCACTGGTAGAGTTCAAGCTGGCACAGCTTGATGCAATTAACAAGTTGGATCCCACCAAATTTCAACCTACAAAGAACAATACCAAAAGCAATATTTACAGTGCCTATGCTTCCAATGTGTTGAATCTGACCGACAGATTGATTGCTATGCTGAGTTTACGTATTGACCGTTTTCATAACAGGGGCACAAGAAATCAGATCAACAATATATTGAGTAGTTCTTATCTGCAAACGGCTGTCTCGCCTAAATTGGGCATGGTATACCAAGTATTGAAGGATAGAGTTTCCTTGTTTGGCAATTATATGAATGGTTTTAGTTATGTGCCACCTGTTACGCAGCCACAGGGCTCAGGAGTTTCTGGTACATTCAAGCCCCAACATGCGAATCAATTTGAAGCAGGTGTTAAAATGGAACTTTTTGAAGGCAGACTTAGTTTCACAGCGAGTGCTTATGATATTGAAGTGGAAAACATGACGCGTACTGAAGCGATAGTTGTAGATGGTTCAAATTATAATGTAACGGTGCAGAATGGTACTCAAAAAAGTAAAGGGGTAGAGTTGGAACTGATCAGTAATCCATTTGAAGGGATGAATATCATTGCAGGTTATAGCTATAATGACAGCAAACTGGTTAAGGGTACAGCAGCTTTGGAAGGCCGCAGACCAGCGTCGGCAGGCCCGGCACTACTGGTAAACTCGTGGATCAGCTACGCAATTCCACGTGGTGATTTAAAAGGTTTAGGTTTAGGTACTGGTATCAATTATATCGGTGAGCATAAAACTTCTAACTCTGCGATTACCGGGGTATTCACTTTGCCATCATATATCATGGCTACAGCCACCGTATTTTATGATAAGCCACAATACAGATTGGGTGTTAAAGTGGATAACTTAGCAGATGAAAAATATTTTGCTGGTCAGGGTGTGTTAACCGCTCAAATGCCAAGAACCATTGCTGCAAGTTTGACTTTTAAATTTTAGTGTTGAAATTAAAGAAAATTATAAGACAAATTCACCTCTGGCTCGGATTAGCATCCGGGCTAGTGGTGTTTATATTGGGCATTACGGGAGCCATTTATGCCTTTCAAAGCGAGATCAGGAAAATGCTTTATCACGATAGGTTGTATGTAGATGTTCCTGAGGTTGCGGTTCGTTTGCCCTTGAGCCGATTGCTGCCTATAGCTGAACAGGCGATAGGGAAAGACCGGAAAATATCACGTGCAGAATTGTCTCAATTGCCCGGCCGTACCTATATGTTCAGGGCGATGAAACTGGATAGAAAGGCCTTTGGCTATTGGAATTATTATCAGTATTACGATAAGGTATACTTAAATCCATATACCGGAGGAGTTGTATTTAGGGAAGATGCAAAGAAAGAGTTTTTTACCATAGTGCTGGCCTTACACATGAACCTGTTGATGGGTGATCATATTGGTCATATTATTGTGCAGTGGTCTGTAGTCTGTTTTGTATTGCTCCTGGTTTCAGGAATGGTATTGTGGTGGCCAAAAAAATGGAACCGTAAACAGCTCAAGAAAAGTATGGTTGTGAAATGGAATGCTAAGTTTAAACGGCTGAATTACGACCTGCACAATGTATTTGGTTTTTATAGTTTTGTGATATTGATGGTGATCGCATTGACGGGGCTGATGTGGTCTTTTGAACTCACCACTGAGCAGAAGGCTAAAGTATTGTCGGATACCACCCAGCCTGCGGGTACCATGCCTGTTGACCGGATTCTGACGCAGGCATTGCAAGCTTCGCCTGAAACTGTTTACTTGCTATACAGTTTTCCTCCTGCAAAAAGTGGAACGGTGAATGTTTCAGCTTACCAGAGTGACGTACAACTTTATAAGCGGGTACAGTATCGATTTGACCGTTACAATGGGAAATTATTACAAACAGGAGAGGCATTTAATAAGTTGGCTCTCCGAGCTCAGGTTATTGCATTGAATTATGATTTACATACGGGTAGTGCACTTGGTTTTGCAGGTAAAATGTTAGTGTTTTTTGCTGGATTGATTGCTGCCGGCTTACCTGTTACTGGTTTTCTGATTTGGTGGCGAAGAGGGAAGTAACAAGTGTTGAACCGGCAGTGATCAAGATGAAATGGCCTTAGTTCTTATTGTATACAGGACAGCGCTTCAGCAGGTAAACTAAGGTATTCTTGTACGAGTTTTCATCATCAAGCATTGATTTTCTGGACTTCAGATATACTTTCTCATTTTTTACATTGTAAATCCCAAGTAAGATTTCGCTGTCGTAGTTTTTATTTACTTTGGTATTTACTGATTTTCTTTGCTCTTTTCCATCTTCCGTGTGCTCAGATGTTTTTCTTTCCTGAGTATTGAGCGTTTCTTCTGAACTGCGGGTAAGCGATCCCTGGATGATATATTCCACACCAAGTAGCTGACAAAGCTCTTCGGAAGAATAACCTTTTATATTGCTTTCATTGACACCTTTTTTAAACAAAATGAGATTGGTAATCCTTGGTTCCTGATACTTGTAGATGCCATTGTTATTTTTGCTCAGACAGAGATAGGCTTCTTCCTGTATTTTCTCTCCTTTGTCGCCGGCCGTCTGTTCATTGATTGTGCTTACCTTAAAGGGAATAATGGCGACAAGGTTAGGGCTGATCTTTTGTGGTTCCTGAACCCCCGGTTTCTCTGTAATTTTCGGATTTACTTCCTCGGTGCGGCCGCTGGCAAATTCTATCTTGTAGATCTCCGAACGTTTAAGGGTGTATACTACGGTTTCCCCTGCGTGAATAAACTTAAGCCCGCTTCCTTCCATACTTTTAATCTGGCCTTGTTTCTTTTCCCCGTTCAACATGTAAATGACGTCTTCTTTTTGTGGAATGGAGATGTTCTTTTTTTGTGCCATTGTGGGTTGAACAATTGTAAATACAAGGCTTAAAAGAATAAAAATGTTAATTCTGACTAATTTTTTCATATGCTGATGGTTTTGTAAATGTTTCTCCTGATTACTGATCAGGTTTTAATATTATATACAATTGAAAGTCAGCAGGGTACTAGTTGCCTCCAAAATATTTTACAGACCAAAAAAAAGCTGCCCCAATATTGAGACAGCTTGATACCTTTTGAAATTTGACATCTCAAGAGATGTTACAGGTCGTATTCTTTTTCAATGACAGACATGATCAGATCTTTTACGGTAATTCCTTTCTGTGCGCCAAGAATCTTGAGTGCTTTCAAAGAACTTTTTTTCATCCGTAAAGGATAAGTCACGGTCTCTTCATCAGCTTTAGGTGCAACTTTCTCTTCTTTTGCAATTTCTTTAGCAGGAGAATTGAACAGGGCAGATACTCCGCCTAAATTTTTGTTGTTGTCTTCGATGTCACCTAGATTTTTCTTTGCCATATCCTTATAATTTAACTATAATTTCTTCTGTCAGGTTTGCGTAGTCTATTGCGCCGTTTGAAGCTGGCGCATATTCAAATACATCAACTCCTTTAAGCTGGGCTTCTACCAGGGCCACATTGATTCTGATAGAGGTGTCGAATAATTTGTCGTTGAAGTATTTTTTGATACTTTCTGTGATTTGCTCGGTGATTACCCTTCTTGGATTGATCTTGGTGATAAATACACCGCCGATGGTTAGTCCTTCATTGTAATGTGTTCTAACGTCGGAGATGATTGATACCAGGCGGTCAATCCCACGATAAGCAAAATATTCTGCTTCAAGAGGAATCAACACAGTGTCTGCAGCAACCAATGCGTTAACGGTTAACATACCCAGGGCAGGAGCACAGTCGATCAACACGTAATCGTATTTATCGCCAACGTTTTTCAACAATCTTTTCAGGATGGTTTCTCTACCTAATCTGGAAACCAATTCAATCTCTGCGCCCAGCAGATCTAAAGATGAAGGGACAAGATCCAGGTTCTCTGCAATGTTTTGAATGGGAAGCGCTACGTCATCTTTAATGCTGTCGTAGATAGATACCTTGACATCTCTCAATCCTAAACCCTCTGTTAAATTTGACTGCGGGTCGATGTCGATCAGTAAAGTTTTTTTATTTGCACGGGCTAATCCAGCACCAATGTTGAGTGTAGAAGTTGTCTTTCCTGTACCACCCTTATGGTTTATAACGGCTATAATCTTCATGTTTTTATATCTTTATACAAGTACGCAATGATACTAAGATATGTTGATATGCAGATGCCTTTGTGCGAAATAGTTATTCACATTTTGATCTTTTTATTTATAGATATCAAGATGTGTTTGATTTTTATAATGGTTTATTGATGTTTTAAGGCATATTTTTTATATCTAGGTATAGAGATATGTAGATATTTATATATTTATGATATCTATAATTTTTTATATTCATATATGTAGATATCAAGTTCAATATCGATGTTAATATATCTAGATGTCAGGATATTTATGCATGCAGATATTTTAATTTTTTAATATCTTAATTATAAAGATTTAAATATGTTTAGATATCTTTGAATTTAGATGTCTTGATGCTGGGATGTAAATTTCGCATTTTAATCTTGATGTTTCTATGTTTTTGTATCTATATTTTTATGTATATTAATATATAGATATCTTTATTTTGCGCTGCATGTAAGTGTTTGATGATCACTGCAGAAAATGATATCGTTGGTGTCAGATTGCTAAGAAATTGCGCTTATCCGATAAAAAAATGGCAAATTCTGTTTTTAAGAAGTAAAACTGAAGAAACGATGGCTGTGCTTGTAAAACGTTGTTTTGCAGGTTTTTATGGTTGTTTCTGCTTTATTTTAGGATGTTTTAAGGCGCTGAGAATCGAATATTTACAAAATACCTGTGATTAGTCTTTAAATATTCGATTCTGGGAATGGCAAAAACAACGGTTTTCGTTCAGGTCATTCTTTTTAAAAGCCTGGTTCTTCTATTTATTTTGGAGCCAAGGGCTTATAAAGATCCCGGTTTGGCTGGCAAGTTTTATTTTAATTTGTAGTTGTCATTAAAATTAATCCGATCATTCAGGTTTTAGTTTGTAGTAAAAGCACGCGGTAAGCAGCATCAGGGCGGACAGGATGATCCATAAAGTATCGTATCCATAAAGTTGTGCAATGTAGAATCCTGCGGTTGGGCCAACTACCTGGGCAACAGACCAGCTGAGCATGTAGCCGGCCGCATATAGTCCGCGGTTAAATTCATTGGCGCGGCTCATGACGAAAGTGTTGATGAAGGGGAGGGCAAACATCTCGCCAAAAGTGAAGAAAATGAGGCATAATGTACCTAAAATCACTGGATTTCCGAACGGAAGCATCAGGATGAGAAAGGATATGGCAATGAGCAATACGCCCAATACGATGTAAAACATGGGTGGTCTTTTGTGTTCGATTTTGTGGATCATTACCATTTCGAATAAAGCGATGATGACACCGTTCAGACCGAGAATCAAGCCGATTAGAAATTCATTGATTTTCCAGTTTTCTTTGAAAAAAACGGGTACCACGCGGAACATCAGGAAAAAGCCAAGAATGAAGACTGTGGTTAAGAGGATGAATTTTACAAATACGCGATCTTCCCAGGGTTTTCGGACCACGATTCCTTTTACTTTTTCTTTGATGGCTTTGCTGTAGCCTTTGATTTTTGGCAGGAATAATAAAATACTCAAACCTGCAACTATACTGACGCCACCGTCAATGTAGAACAGCAAACGGTAATCGTAGGAAGCAATCATGCCACCCATGCTTGCACCAAATGCCCAGCCCAGATTGGTCGCTAGTCGGTTTAAAGAGTAGGAGCGTGTTTCCAATCCTTTTTGTGCGTAGGCTGCAATGGCGGCAAAATTGGCTGGTCGGAAGGCTTCTGAGAAAAAGCTGATGACCACGGCAAGTATACACAGCGTTTCAAAATGGGTTATACTGGCAAAAAATATAAAGAAAATTCCACTGACTACCGATGCAATGATTTGTACAGGCCGAAAGCCGATAACATCGGTTAGTTTGCCGCCAATTGCCGAGCCCAAAATAGATCCGATTCCAAAAAGTGTGATGATGAATCCTGCATCAGCAGCAGAACGGTGCAAAGCTTGGGTAATGTACAGGCCCATAAAAGGTACAGCCATATAACCACTGCGGTTAATGAGCATGACTATACTTAAAATCCAGGTCTCGCGACTTAAGCCACTAAATGAATCTCTATAATGCGTAACAATTTGTTTGGGCAGCGACATAAACTCGAAAAAGTATTTGGGATGGCAAAGATAGTAAAGGATGGCGGGAATATGCTCAGCTGTATGTAATGCTTAAGTTTTATTGATGTTGAATTTGACAAAGGAAATTCATCAAATGGAACGAAGCTGGCTTGGGGTAATTTAATGTTTTTTTCTTGGTTAAATATGTACTTTCGGCGTTTAATCAAAATAGTTAACTGGTAAAGCAGCTATCCAGGCAGTTCAAAAAGCTTATAAAGGTGAAACGCAACCTTTGACGCTGAAATACCTAAATCAAAATTAGGCACAATCAACGTCTATTCTGAAAGTCTCCATTTTGGGGGCTTTTTTTATTTTTATTTCGGAAATCAATCTTATATTTAAGATATAAAGAACCAAATAGAAACTCAATATGGAAAAAACGGATCACAATGTAATTACGGTCGAAACAATAGTTCATGCACCTATAGAAAAGGTCTGGAAAATATGGAACGATCCAAAGCATATTGTTCAATGGTGTAATGCTTCTGACGATTGGCATGCACCTTATGCAGATAATGATTTACAAACCGGTGGTAAATTTAAAACAACAATGGCTGCTAAAGATGGCAGCATGAGTTTTGATTTTGAAGGAATTTATACGCATGTTGAACCCCATAAATTGATTACATATGAACTTGGTGATGGCAGAAAGGTTGCCATTACATTTGCTGCTGAACTTGAAGGAACGCGGATTGTTGAGACTTTTGATCCGGAACAAACTAATCCGGCGGAAATGCAACGCGGCGGTTGGCAGGCGATACTAGATCACTTTAAAAAGCACGCTGAGGCGAATGTATAATAATTTCCAGGCGCGTGTTTTTACATGCGCCTGGAAATGTTACGATTTAAATAAGTCTGCTAATTTCGCATAAGAAATTTCACTATAGTCATTGATGTAAAGGCTACAGGGAGGTAATTCTGCTTTGGTGTGAGAACTGAGTACGCCCACTACACGCATACCGGCATTCAGGCCTGCGCTTACGCCAGAAAAGGAATCTTCGAAAACCACGCATAGGGAAGGCGAAATGTTCAGGTTGGCTGCGGACTTCAAATAAACTTCGGGATCCGGTTTGTGCTTGCTAACATCTTCACTGGCCAGTTTAGAGCTCAATAAATCCAGTATGGGTACTTTGCTTAAGATCAGGTCCATGTTTGCCCGTGGTGCAGAAGTGGCAACGGCCAATTTTGCAGCGTTATTTTTCAGATCGTTCATAAAGTTGACGATACCATGAATGGGTTCTACAAATGGCTCATAGATTTTACGAAAAAGTCCTTCTTTTTCTTCTTCCAGTTGCAACAGCTCTTCACCTGTGATCTCTCTTTGTAGAAAATGGCTTAAAATATACCTGTTGTTTTTACCGTACATATGTTCTGCAAACTCGGCTTCAGTAGGAGCGAGGTTACGGGTTTTAAAAAATTCTGTAAAAGCTTTGGAATGGTAAGGGTTGGTATGACAGATTACTCCGTCCATGTCAAATATGACCGCAATTTCTTGATTCATGCTGCAAAGTTAAGACTTTTATTTTTGGATAAGATTGGCAATCAAAGCTGTCCAGCCAGTTTGGTGTGATGCGCCCAGTCCTTTGCCCGTATCTCCGTTGAAATATTCGTTAAACAATAGATAATCTTTAAACAGCGGGTCTGTTTGAAACTGTTCATTGCTTCCAAAACAAGCCCTTTTTCCAGTTGCATCCGGTTTGAAAATACCAATCAATCGGGCTGTGAGTTTGCTGGCAATTTCCTTAAGGGACAGCAATTGGCCGGATCCCGTAGGGTATTCTACAGTGAAATCGTCGCTGTAGTAGTCGTGGAAACGCATCAAACTCTGAATAATTAAATAATTGACAGGCATCCATACCGGGCCACGCCAGTTGCTGTTGCCACCAAACATGCTGCTGTCGCTCTCTCCGGGGATATATTTAACTACATATTCTTGTTCCGGTGTGGGGAAAATATAAGGCGTAAGTTCATAGCTTTTAGACAAACTTCGGATGCCGTAATCGCTTAAAAATTCGGCTTCGTTTAACATTCTGGAAAGTATGCGTTTCATTCGATGCCCACGCAGTAAACTGAGTAAGTGCTTATCATCTGTACCTTTTTCTGTCCAACGGGAAACCAGGGCAGCCAGTTCTGGCCGGTGCTCCAAAAACCATTGCATTCTGGCCGCAAATGCCGGTAGTTTTTTAAGGGTTTCATCTTTAATTACGGTGACGGCAAATAAAGGGATTAAGCCAACCATGCTGCGCAATTTAAGTTTAATGGGATGGGAACCCGCTACAGCGAGTTCATCGTAAAAAAATTCATCGTCGTCATCCCATAAACCATTGTCGTCGGGACTCATGATGTTCATAATTGCACCTGCGATGTACAGGAAATGCTCGAAAAACTTGGTGGCCATATCTTCATATACCTGATTGTGCAGGGCAAGTTCAAGCGATATGTGCATCATGTTCAGTGCGTACATTGCCATCCAGCTGGTTCCATCGGCTTGTTGAATGCTGTATCCTGCGGGTAATTTGGTATTGCGGTCAAAAACGCCAATGTTATCCAAGCCTAGAAAGCCCCCGGCAAAGATGTTACTGCCATGTTCATCTTTGCGGTTTACCCACCAGGTGAAGTTGATCAGCAATTTTTGAAACATGGATTCTATGAAAACAAGGTCACCGGTGCCGGTATTGCGCTGTTCCATTTTATATACGTCCCATGCAGCCCATGCCTGTACAGGTGGATTGGTATCGTCAAAATTCCATTCATATGCAGGGAACTGCCCATTGGGATGCATATACCATTCTTTAGTCAGCATCAGCAACTGCTGCTTGGCAAATTCTACATCGACAATGGCCAGACTGACACAGTGGAAGCCTAAATCCCAGGAAGCGTACCAGGGGAACTCCCATTTGTCGGGCATGGAAATGATATCTGCATTGTTTAAATGTTTCCAGTTCAGGTTTCTGGAAGTGGTGTGCCCGGGTGGAGGAGCCGGTTGTGCCGGGTCACCTTTAAGCCACTTATCTACATTGTAATCGTAAAACTGCTTATTCCATAGCAATCCCGCTAAAGCTTGTCGCTGAATTGTGCGATCTTCTGCATCGGGAATGTTTTTTTGCAGGGATTCGTAAAACTCATCAGTTTCTTGGATTCTGGTTTTAAAAATCTGATCAAAATCCTGGAATGGACTGGTGTTTTTACCCTTACACAAGCGGAGTTCCAGGCAAGCCGATTCACCAGCGGCAATGTCAAATGTACAATATGCCGCAGTTTTTGTTCCTGTTAAAGCTGGATTTACCGCGGCTTGGTTTTGATTCACTACATATTCATTGATGGCATCCTTATAATACTTTTTACCATCGTCATAGTTGTACAGCCTGATGGTATTGGTTTCGTTATTGGTAAAGAGCCAGTTTAAAGGCGTTTTAGTGTATAAAAAGTACTCACCTAACGTATCCTGTTTGATGGTCAGTTCATGCGCTCCACTTTGTGTAATGCTTCTCGGGTCATTGTGATAGCCCCATGCCCATCGGTTCCTGAACCATAACGTTGGCAAGATATTGAGCGATGCAGGTGTTGCAGCACGGTTATGGGCGGTAATTTTGATCAGTATATCTTCCTCCGACTGCTTTGCATATTCAATAAAGATGTCGAAATACTTATTGTTCTTAAATATACCAGTGTCGATCAGCTCATATTCCGGGTCATGTTTTCCCCTATGGGCATTTTCATCGAGTAATTGCTGATAGGGGAAGGCTTCCTGTGGATACTTGTAAAGCATTTTAAGGTAAGAATGGGTAGGGGAAGCATCGAGGTTGTAAAACAGTTCTTTTACATCTTCACCGTGGTTGCCTTCTTCATTGGTCAGGCCGAAGAAGACCTCTTTGAGGATGTGGTCTTTCCCATTCCAGAAACCTGGTGCAAAACATAGGGTTTGCCGGTCGTCTGAAATGCCCGCAATGCCTTCTTCTCCCCAGCGCCAGGCAATGCTGCGGGAGAGGCTATGGGTGGTGTATTTCCATGCATCGCCATCGGCACTATAATCTTCCCTTACGGTACCCCATTGGCGGTTAGAAACATATGGTCCCCATTTTTTCCAGCCCTTTGTGGCCAAACGCAGTGCTTCCTCATTCATGATGTAATTTATCTTAATTTTATAAATTTTTCGCTGAAAGCTGTAAAAAAAGCAAGTCTTTGACAAACTACCTTTGTATAGTTAAATAAACGAACCTTATCATGAATCAAGATATAGAAACAATTTCAATGCCGGTACTGGGAATGACCTGTGCTTCCTGTGCAGTCAGTGTTGAATCTATGATTGGCAATCAGCCTGGTGTAGATCATGCTGAGGTTAATTATGCCACGCAGACAGTTAAAGTTTCCTATCATCCGGATCAGGTTAAGCCTGAGGATTTTCAAAAAGTGGTACAATCCATAGGGTACGATCTGATTTTACAGCAGGAAGGTGCTAAGGAATTACAGGAGGAAACACAACGTGATCATTATGAGGCTTTAAAAAAGCGGATGATCTATTCGGCTATACTGACCATTCCGGTAGTAATCATTGGGATGTTTTTTATGGATATGGCCAATGGTAATTATTACATGCTGGCTTTAACTACACCGGTACTGTTCATTTTTGGACAGAACTTTTTTATCAATGCCTGGAAACAGGCGAGGCATGGAAAGGCCAATATGGATACCCTGGTTGCGCTAAGTACAGGGATTGCCTATTTGTTTAGTGTTTTCAATACGTTTTACCCGGAGTTCTGGCATAAAAGAGGACTTCATCCACATGTTTATTTTGAAGCAGCGGCAGTGGTGATTGTGTTTATCATGCTGGGGAAATTACTGGAAGAGAAAGCGAAATCAAATACATCTTCGGCAATTAAAAAACTCATGGGCCTGCAGCCTAAAACTGTGATGCTGATTGCTGCAGATGGCGAAAAAGAAGTTGAAATTGCTGATGTACGTATTGGCGATCAGATTTTGGTTCGTTCCGGAGAAAAAATTCCGGTAGATGGTGTGGTTTATGAGGGCAGTTCTTTTGTAGATGAGAGTATGATTACGGGCGAACCTGTTGCCGTTGCAAAAAAATCAACGGACAAGGTCTTTGCCGGGACGATCAATCAAAAAGGTAGTTTCAAGTTCAGGGCGGAAAAGGTTGGCGGTGAAACCATGCTTGCTCAGATCATTAAGCTGGTGCAGGATGCGCAGGGCTCTAAAGCGCCGGTACAAAAACTGGTGGACAAAATTGCGGGTATTTTTGTACCCGTAGTGATGATGATTGCCATCATTACTTTAGGCGCCTGGTTGCTGTTTGGTGGCGAACATGCTTTTACCCAGGGTTTATTGGCCATGGTTACTGTGTTGGTGATTGCTTGTCCTTGTGCGTTAGGATTGGCAACTCCCACAGCCATTATGGTTGGTATTGGTAAGGGGGCTGAACATGGCATTTTAATTAAAGATGCGGAAGCTCTTGAACTGGGATATCAGGTAAATGCAGTGATTTTGGATAAAACAGGAACCATCACCGCTGGTAAACCTGAGGTTACCCAGCTGAATTGGGCTGATGATACAGTCGCTGATAAAGATAGCTTAAAAGGTGTGTTGATGGCATTGGAACAGGCTTCCGAGCATCCGCTGGCAGAAGCTATTGTACGTGGGTTAAAATCAGAGGGTGTTAAACCAGTTATGGTAACAGATTTTGAAAGTCTGACCGGAATGGGTGTAATGGCCAAATTTGAAGGAGAGCAATATTGGGCGGGTAGTCATAAAGTATTAAAAGGACAAAGTATAAAGGTCTCGGATACGTTACAAAAACAGGTTGACGATTTGCAGCAACTGGCTCAAACTGTTATCTATTTCACAAATTCAAAGCAGGTGCTGGCGATTGTAGCGATTGCAGATCAGATAAAGGCAGGTTCGGCTAAAGCTGTTGAGGCTTTACAGCTTGCGGGTATTGAGGTTTATATGCTGACTGGAGATAATGAACAGACTGCAGCTTCTGTAGCTGCCCAGGTAGGGATTAAACATTTTAAGGCAGAGGTATTGCCTTCGGATAAAGCTGATTTTGTGAAACAGTTGCAGGAGCAGGGAAAAGTGGTGGCCATGATTGGTGACGGGATTAACGACAGTCAGGCACTTGCTTTGGCTGATGTATCTATTGCCATGGGGAAAGGATCTGATATTGCGATTGATGTGGCTAAGATTACGCTGGTGTCTTCTGACTTGCAGCAAGTGCCTAAAGCTTTACGTTTGTCTAAGCTAACCGTCCGCACCATTCGCCAGAATTTGTTCTGGGCATTTATTTATAACCTGATTGGGATTCCTGTTGCCGCAGGTTTATTGTACCCGATTAATGGATTTTTGTTAAATCCAATGATTGCTGGTGCAGCCATGGCACTGAGTTCTGTATCGGTAGTGAGCAATAGTTTGCGCTTAAAATTTGCAAAATTGATATAAGTGCGGCTGTTTTGCTTTGGCGGGGGGCTGAAATAGATTCATGACGACGATGGGCGGTAAAAATAAATCATAAAACAATTTAAAAAAGAATATCATGGAAACATTAAAATTTAAAACCAATATTAAATGCGGTGGTTGTATTGCAACTGTAACCCCATTTCTAAATAAATTACCTGAAATTTCAAAATGGGAGGTGGATACCAATAATCCCGATAAGGTGCTTACCGTGGAAGGCAATGATGAATTAGATGCTGAAACCGTAATTGATACGTTAAAAAGTGCCGGTTATGTGGCAACTTCGTTGTAACATAAAAACTACATGTAAAAAAAGAACGGAATTATATAAAAATTATTCCGTTCTTTTTTCCAATCTTTGAACTGTAATGAAAAGAATATTGCTAACCATACTTGCCATTTTCTATCTGGGTGTATCCAGCGGGGCAACTGTGCATTTTCATTACTGTATGGGTAAACTGGTAAACTGGGGCCTGGAGCGTCATTCTGCTAAAGTTTGTGATTCCTGTGGTATGCCTATCGTGGCTTCCAAAAAGAAATCCTGCTGTAAAGATGTCGAGCAAAAGGTTAAAGTCGAGAAATCTCAGAAAGCAAACCAAACGATCTACAAATTTGATCAATTGTCATCTGCAGTTTTACAGCCCGAGTTGTTCAGCAATTACCTTGTACAAATACCAGTAAAAATTACCCGGGAAGCATTGAGTAATGCGCCACCTGATGGACAGCTTATTCCTGTCTATATCCGAAACTGTACCTACAGAATATAATACCCTCTTTCTTTTTGATGATTGCATATTCATGCAATGTAAAAGCAAACGTTGTGCGCGTATAACCCCGCAGCCATAGAACGTCTTGTTTTAAATCCAATTTATTTAACAATTTTCTTGAAAAAACAACCTTATGAAAGTATTCAGATTTCTTTCCGTGGTCGCTTTGACCTTCATTGGCAGTGCTGTATTTGCACAGACCAAAACAGACAAAATTAACGTTTCCGGCAATTGTGGTATGTGTAAAAAACACATCGAAACTGCATTGAAAGTTCCTGGTGTAAGTGCGGCCGACTGGGACAAAAAAACAAAAGTGCTGACTGTAACTTATGATGCAGGTAAAATTACCAATGAGCAGGTACAGCAAAAAGTAGCTGCCGCTGGTTACGACACACCTAAATTCAAAGCTGATGAAAAAGCTTACAACAGCCTGGATGAATGCTGCCAGTACGACCGTTCTGGCAAAGCCTCAAAAAGCAAAACACACTAAATGAAAAAAGAAAGAGGGTTATTATAAATGGTACATAAAATTATAGAATGGTCTATGCGCAATAGGTTTATTGTGCTGCTGCTTTCTGCCGGATTGTTTGTATGGGGTATACTAGCTGTGCAAAAGAATCCGATAGATGCCATTCCGGACCTTTCGGAAAATCAGGTGATCGTGTTTACGGAATGGATGGGACGGTCTCCGCAGTTGATTGAGGATCAGGTGACGTATCCACTGGTAACCAATTTGCAGGGAATCCCTAAAATTAAATATGTGAGGGGATCTTCCATGTTTGGAATGAGCTTTATTTACGTGATTTTTGAAGACGATGTTGATGTTTATTGGGCCAGGGAGCGGGTGTTGGAGCGGATCAGTACCATTTCAAGAACACTACCTGAAGGCGTATCGCCACAGCTGGGGCCCGATGGTACTGGTGTAGGACATGTATTGTGGTATACCCTGGATGCACCAGATATGGATCTGGGAGAACAAAGGGCCATACAGGATTGGTATGTGAAGTTTGCGTTACAGACCGTACCTGGAGTGAGTGAAATAGCCTCTTTTGGCGGTTTTCAGAAGCAATATCAGATTTCCATAGATCCGAATAAGTTGCTGTATTACAAACTGAGTGTGCCGCAGGTTATTGCTGCGGTGCGGAGCAATAACAATGAATCAGGTGGACGAAAGTTTGAGATGAGTGACATTGGTTACATCATTAAAACCTCTGGTTACCTCAAATCGATGGAAGAAATTTCCAATATTCCTATAAAAAACCAGAATGGAACACCTATCAAGGTGTCTGACATTGCAACGGTGCAGATGACCGGAGAAACCAGACTGGGTATATTTGATCAGGACGGTAAAGGGGAGCGAGCAGGTGGTATTGTGGTTATGCGCTACGGCGAAAATGCAGCAGGTGTGATTGAAAAGGTAAAGGCCAAAATGCTGGAAGTATCTAAAGGCTTACCTAAAGGAGTGAAGTTCGATATCGTGTACGATCGGGGTGAACTGATTAAGGAATCTGTAGACTCGATCAAACACACGCTGGTCGAAGAGATGATTGTGGTGTCGCTGATTGTGTTTGTATTTCTGTTCCATTGGCGCAGTGCATTGAGTATCATCATTCAGATTCCGATCACCATTGCGGCGAGCTTTATCTTGCTCAATGCTTTTAATATCTCCTCTAATATCATGTCACTTACCGGGATTGCATTGGCTATTGGGGTGATTGTTGACAATGGTATTATCATGAGTGAGAATGCTTATAAACACTTGTCGGAACGCTATGCAGAATGGGAAAAGGATCAAAATAAAACAACATCATCATGATTACGTGGTTTAAAAATATATTTAAAAAGTCGCCGGATTGGATTTCGGAAGAAGAACGCCTGGCGATCATCACCAAATCCAGCAAGCAGGTTTCAAGAGGGGTTTTCTTTGCAACAGTCATCATCATTACTTCTTTTTTACCGGTATTTATGTTGACCGGGCAGGAGGGTAAATTGTTTCATCCCCTGGCTTATACCAAGACTTTCATCATGATTGTTGATGCTTTGCTGGTTATTACCCTGGCTCCGGTATTGATTTCTTTCTTTATGAAGGGAAAGTTTAAGCCAGATCAGGCCAATCCGGTTAACCGTTTTTTAGAACGTGTATATGAGCCGATCATTAAAACGGTATTGAATTGGAGGAAAACAACCATTGCCATTAATGTCATTGCGTTGTTGATTACCATTCCCCTGCTTAAAAACCTTGGGACGGAATTTATTCCACCTTTGGATGAACAGAGCATTCTGTTTATGCCGGTAACTTTGCCTGATGTGTCTAATGCTGAAGCAAAGCGCATTTTGCAGGTACAGGACAAAATTATCAAATCGGTACCAGAAGTGGACAAGGTTTTAGGTAAGGCCGGAAGGGCAAATACGGCTACGGACAATTCGCCGATCAGTATGATCGAGACCATCATTACCCTGAAGCCAAAAAGTGAATGGAGAAAAGGGATTACCAAGAAAGATATTGTCAATGAGCTGGACGCTAAATTACAGATTCCAGGTGTGGTAAATGGCTGGACACAGCCGATCATCAATCGCATCAATATGCTGGCTACGGGTATACGTACGGATGTGGGCATTAAAGTGTTTGGGCAGAATTTGGATACGATAGCTGCGGTTTCTGAAAAAGTCAAATTGGCTTTGGAAGGTACGCCGGGTGTGAGTGATTTGTTCGTAGAGCCCATTACTGGTGGTAAGTATCTCTCTATTAATTTAAAAAGGGAAGAGCTTGCGCGTTATGGTTTAAATGTGGATGATCTGAATCAGGTGGTAGAAACGGCTTTAGGTGGTTCTTCCATTGGTAATACGATTGAAGGGCGTCAACGATTCTCGATCAGTGTTCGTCTGGCACAAGAGTACCGCAATAGCGTGGAAAGGATTCAAAGGATTCCGGTACAATCTCCAACCTTTGGTGAAATACCTTTGTCGGCCGTTGCAGATGTGAAATTTGAGGACGGACCGCCAATGATCAATTCTGACAATGCGATTTTGCGTGGTGCAGTTATGTTTAATGTGCGTGACCGGGATTTAGGTAGTACGGTTCAGGCCGCTATGGAAAAATTGAATGCAGAAAAAGGAGTACTTCCGGAAGGATATTTTTTGGAATGGAGCGGGCAGTATGAAAACCTGATTCGTGGAAAACAAACCTTAATGTGGATTGCTCCGGTGGTGCTGATCATCATCTTTTTTTCGCTCTACTTTGCTTTTCACTCTTTGCGCGAAGCTTTTTTAAGTTTGATTACCGTGCCATTCGCATTGATTGGTGGTGCATACATGATTTATTTCTGGGGTGTGAACTTGTCTGTGGGGGTAGCGGTAGGTTTTATTGCGCTATTTGGGATTGCGGTAGAGACTGGAATTGTGATGGTCATTTACCTGAATGATGCGATGACCCAGCTGATTAAACTGAAAGGGAATTCAAGTGAAACGATCACGAAAGATGATTTGAGAACATACGTAGTGTATGGTGCTGCGAAAAGACTGAGGCCAAAACTGATGACCGTTTGTGTGTCGCTATTTGGTCTGGTGCCCATCCTGTGGGCATCTGGTGTTGGTGTTGATGTGATGCAACCAATCGTGTTACCCATGATTGGTGGGGTTCTGACATCTTCTACACACATTTTATTGGTTACTCCATTGATATTTTTAATGTCAAAAGAGTACGAATTGAGAAAATATGGAAAATTGGAGGTGCACGATGTACATCATTAAAAAAATAGACAGCATTTTATGGTTGTCGGCGGTATCTGTCCTTTTAATGCTGTTGCCTTTTATGGCTCCGGCACAACAGGGGCCGGTGTTTTCGCTGGATACTGTATTGAAGAAGATCGATCAGAATAATATGTTGCTGCAATCTTACGGCTTAAAAGCTGAGAGCTATAAGCATGCGGCTAAGGCAGCTACGGCATGGATGGCACCAATGGTAGGCCTGGGTACATTTATGACACCTTATCCGGGGCAGGTGCTGATGGATGAAAGGGACAAGGGCTCGATTATGATTCAACTGGAACAGGACATTCCCAATCCGGTTAAGCTTAATGCCAATAAACGTTTCATTGAGTCAAAGGCAAAGGCCGAAAATGAAACACGTGGAGTAACGCTAAATGACTATAAAGCCCAGGCCAAACGGTTGTACTTCAGTTGGCTGATTGCAAGTCAGCGGATAGCGGTCTTGCAAAAGAATGAAAAGATTATGCAAACCATGAAAAAGATTGAAGAGATCCGGTATCCCTATAACCAATCAAAATTGGGAAGTGTATATAAAGCTGAAGCCAAATTGCAGGAAAATCAGAACATGATCAGGATGCAGGAAGGGGATATTGCAAAGGCACGGGCCTGGTTAAACAGTTTAATGAATCAGCAGGGAAACGTTAGTTTTTCAATCGATTCCGGCTATAAGCCTGTATTTGTGCCTGCAGCTAGTCTGGATACGGCCAGCCTGGCTATGGCAAGGAGTGACATCAAAAAGATGGACTATAACATTCAGTCGATGAACCTGAATATTGAAGCGATGAAAAAGCAAAGCCGGCCGGATTTTAAACTGCGTTTTGACCACATGTCGCCTTTAACCAAGATGATGCCCAAAGCATACAGCATTATGGGTATGGTGAGCATTCCAATTGCCCCCTGGTCTTCAAAAATGTACAAATCAGAAGCAAAAGGCATGGGATATGAGGTACAGGCGATGGAAAAGGAAAAGGCGGCGATGTTACAAGAAACCCAGGGGATGTTGTATGGCATGCAATACGAAATTTTGTCGATGCAGAAAAGGATTGCTGGTATGGAAGATAAGATTATTCCGGCTTTGCAAAAAACACTGGATGTGAGTTTTTTAAGTTACCGGGAGAATAAGATGGAGATGCCAGAGGTTATTGGCAATTGGGAGGCCCTGACCATGATGCAGACCAGTGTGCTGGATGAGAAACTGAAGCTTTATTTAATGATTGCAGATTATGAGAAGGAACTATATCGTTAAGGGAGCTTTGTTGTTGATCACAGGCAGCCTGTTGATCAGCTCCTGCGCGAAAAAGAAGGATGCGAAGCATGTGGATCCCGGGTTAGTACATATAGATAGTAATCTGGCACATTTGTTAAAACCTTCCAATGCGCAGGTGGTGTCTACACTTCCTTTGATCAAAGCAGAATATGGTACGCGGATTTTTACAGAAGAAGCACAGGGAATAATCAATTATGATTCACGTAATCAGTTGAGTGTAGCAAGTCGGGTAAGTGGAAGGATTGAGCGTTTGTGGATTAAATACAATTATCAACCTGTTAAGAAAGGGCAGCTGATTATGGAAGTTTATTCGCCGGATCTGGCTGCGGCCCAACAGGAATTGCTGTTTTTGAAAGGGACAGGAACCGATGCAGGCATGCTAGCCGCTGCAAAGCAACGCCTGATGTTATTGGGTATGAGTGCTTCTGGTGTAAACCAGTTGTTGAAAACTGGTAAAGTGAACTACCGGATTCCTGTGTTTAGTAATTCAGATGGCTATATTCTGGAGAAATCTGCGGTGACAGCTCCAGTCGCTACAGCAGGCAGTAATACGGCTGCTTCAGGCAGTGATGGAATGTCGGGGATGGGTGGAAGTGCTGCTGCTGGTCCTGCTGCTGTTGCTGCTCCGGTAAGTTCTCCGGTGATGTTGCGCGAAGGACAATATGTAAGCGCCGGTCAATCGCTGTTTACCATATACAATGCCAGTCAGCTGGTGGCAGAATTCTCTTTAAAACCTGCTTTAGCTGCACTGGTAAGCAAAGGAGACCGGTTTGCTTTTTATAAGACTGCCGACAAAACGACCATACAGACTGCGAACATAGGTATGATCCAACCCGTTTTTAAAGCTGGGGAGAACTTTACCATAGCGAGGGTATACCTCAGCAAACCAAGTTTTAGGGTAGGGGAATTGCTTACCGCCCGTATTCCGGTATTGCTTCGTCCTTCCTGGTGGTTGCCGGAAGCGGCTGCGGTATCTTTAGGGACTAAAACCATTGTTTTCAAAAGAGAAGGTAATGTGGTAGTTCCAAAAATTGTGAAAGCCGGGATGATCATTTCAGGTATGCTGCAGATCAAAGAAGATATCAGTACCTGGGAAGTCAGTGGAAATGCAGCTTACCTGGTAGATAGTGAGAGTTTTATTAAAATGGCCGGAAACGCAGGACAATAATTATGGAACGGAAAATATTTTTAAAAAAGATGGTTGTGATTGCAATTCTTCCATCAATATTTATTGCAGCCTGTACAGGTAAAAAGAACCCAGAGGGAGGTAAGACGGCTGCAAAACAGCAAACGTTTACCTGTCCGATGCACCCTCAGGTAATTAAAAATGAAATGGGTACTTGTCCGATTTGCGGTATGGATCTGGTTCCTTTTGAAAAAAACAGTGACGATAAGGCTTTGAAGATTGACGATAAGCGGCAGGCGCTGGCTAACATTACAACAACTGTGATCGGTGCGCAGGGCTTGTCGGGTACCAAACAACTGAACGGAAGGTTAGTGGTGAACCCTGAGCAGAGCAGTTACATTTCCAGTCGAATTGGAGGGCGGATAGAGCAATTGTATATACGGGAAACGGGAGTGATGGTTAAAAAAGGTCAGCCGCTTTACCAGCTTTATTCTGAACAGCTGGCTACTTTGCAGCAAGAATATTTAATGGCCGTGGCTCAGGAGAAGCAATTTTCTGGTGATCGGATTGAGCAAGAGCTGGTGAGGGCTGCTAAGCAAAAGTTAATACTTTACGGACAGTCGGAAACTCAGGTTGCCCAATTGTTGAAAACGCAGAAAAAGGATCCTTTTGTGGTGTACTATGCACCAGCAGGTGGGATGGTTGCGGAATTGTCGGTAACGCCGGGACAGTATGTAAATGAAGGAAGTCCGATTTTACGACTGGAAGGTTATGGAGAGCTCTGGGTGGAGGCGGACGTTTATCCGGCTGAAGCCAAATCTATTAAGCAAGGGCAAAAAGTAAAAGTTGTGGTTGCGGGTTGGGAAGGTCAGCCTCAGGATATGACCGTCAGCTTTATTACGCCCTCATTGCAATCAGGTACGCAACTTACACAGATCCGGGGAAGTATCCCCAATCCGGCCAATCAATGGCAACCCGGCTTACAGGCCAATGTGTTTATCCCTTCCGGTAATTCTGGCCATGTGCTGACTTTGCCGGTGGATGCGGTGATCAGGGACGGTAAAGGTATGCATGTATGGGTTAAAACAGGCAAAGACAGTTTTGAGCCCAAATTGGTTAAAACCGGGCATGAAAATGACAACCAGGTAGAGATTACTGAAGGCGTTGCTGATGGCGATCAGGTTGTGGTTACCGGTGCTTATTTGCTGTATAGTGAGTATGTACTGAAGAAAGGGAAGAACCCTTTGGATGTTTTGAAATAAATTGGTGTTAAATATTAATCATAAAAAAATGAAAAGAAGAATCGGTTTTGTACTCACAACTGCGGTAGTCACATTATTTGCTGCCTGCGGAAATACTCAAAAGCCTGTAGAAACAACAGATCCACATGCCGGGCATAACCATGCTGCCGGAGCGGGACATGCTGTTGCGACAGCAAAAACAGTTGCGGGCGTAACGATTAAAGATGATCAACTGAATGCCATTTATGAGCATTATATACACCTGACCAAGGCGCTTGTTGATGGTGACATGGCCGAAGCGAAGGTGGCCGTGAATGCAATAGAATTGGGTTCCAAAGCATTGGCTAACGGTGCCAGCTTAGCCGCACTTGCAGGAAAAATAGCAACTGCGGCAAATATTGATGCACAGCGTACTTTATTTTCTGAACTCAGTAATGATTTTATAAAAAGGGTAAAGGCGGCCGGATTAAGTTCTGGAGAGGTGTATGTAGAATATTGTCCTATGGCATTGGATGATAAAGGGGCATCCTGGTTAAGCAGTCAGAAAGAAATTAAGAACCCCTACTTCGGAGCAAGTATGTTGAGTTGCGGTGAGGTCAAAGAAACGATTAAATAATTTCTCAGATGTTTATTCCATTTAGTATCTTTAGTAAATACTAACTTATAAATAAGCTACAACTATGAAATACTTTTCATTCCTGCTGTTGTTAACAGCGTTTTCGTTCGCAGGTTTTGCGCAAAATAAAGATGCCATTATTGGTAAGTGGGTAAATTCTACAGGTGAGGCACATGTGGACATCACTAAAAAAGCGGATAAATACTTCGGTAAAATTGTTTGGCTGAAAGAGCCTAAAGACGAAAAAGGTAATACGAAAACTGACGCTAAAAATCCGGATGCCAGTCTGAAATCCAGACCAATTTTAGGCCTGGAAATTCTGAATAACTTTGTTTATGATGATGGCAAATGGACGGATGGTAAAATTTACGATCCAAAGTCAGGTAAGACCTATAGCTGCAACATGACCATGAAAGGAAATGACGTATTGAATATGCGTGGTTATATCGGAATTTCACTGATTGGCAGATCTGAAACCTGGAAAAGGGTAAAATAGGTGAAGTGCTTCATTTGCTGGCTGTTTTTATTGCCGCTGATTGGTTATGCACAGACCTACGACCTGGTTTCCTTAAATAGTGGTACCAATGCCAGTTTGCGCGGCATGTCTATCGTAACAGACGATGTCGCCTGGGTTAGTGGTAGTAAGGGGCATATTGGAAAGACAACCGATGGTGGTAAAACCTGGCAGTGGGTACAACCTGCGGGTTATGCGCAATTGGATTTTAGGGATATACAAGGTTTTGATTCTTTGAAAGCCGTAGCTATAAACGCGGGTTCGCCGGCTTATGTATTGCTGACCGTAGATGGAGGTAAGACCTGGACTGAGCGTTATAAAAATACGGATTCTGCCATCTTTCTGGATGGTATGGATTTTTGGGATAAAAAGAATGGGATCATCTTTGGTGATCCCATTTTGAATGAAATGCAGTTGCTGAGAACTCAGGATGGCGGATTGAGCTGGAATCCGATCAGCGGCAATCTGAAAACGAAATTGAATACAGGTGAAGCTGGGTTTGCAGCCAGTGGGACAACGATAAAGACTTTACCTGGCGGTAAGGTCTGGATTGCGACCGGAGGTGCTGTAGCGCAGATTTATTATTCTGACAATTATGCCTATACCTGGAAAGTTTTCAAATGTCCCATTATACAGGGGAAATCCAGTACGGGAACTTTTGCTATGGATTTCTATAATGGAAGCAAGGGCGTTGTGGTTGGTGGTGATTATTTGAAAGACAAAGAAAATTTAAATAATGTATTGCTCACTGATGATGGCGGAAAGAACTGGAAGCGACCGGCTAAGCCAGTTTCGGGATACCGGTCTGGTGTAATTTATGTGAATTCGGCGCTGTTGATTGCTACAGGCAGTTCTGGGACGGATGTATCCAAAGATGCGGGACAAAATTGGATTAATATATCGGGTCAGGGTTTTAATGTAATCGGTAAATCAAAAAAAGGCAAACTTATACTGCTTGCCGGAAACAAAGGCGAGATTTACAAACTCGCCGTTAAACCATAAAATATGTTAAGTAAAATTCATCACATCGCTATCATTTGTCGCAATTATGAGGTGTCAAAGCTGTTTTATACAGCTGTATTGGGCTTGGATATCATCAGAGAGGTTTATCGCGAAGAAAGAAAATCTTATAAACTTGATTTGGCTTTAAACGGGGAATATGTGATTGAATTGTTCTCTTTTCCTGATCCTGGAGCCAGGCCATCAAGACCGGAGGCAGCGGGATTGCGGCATTTGGCTTTTGAAGTAAATGATCTGGATGCGGTGGTGGCTGATTTGCTTAAAAAAGAGGTAGAGGCTGAGCCGATCAGGATAGATGAGTTTACTGGGAAGCGTTTTACTTTTATTGCAGATCCTGATCAGTTGCCGATTGAATTTTATGAGCATTAAAAAGGCTTTTAAAACAGAAAGCCAGGTCATCCAACCTGGCTTTACAAAACAAAACTTAGATCTAACCAAACATCTAAAAGTTCAGACAATATAGAAATTGAACTGGACGTCAAGGGCGGATTCGAACCGCCGTCAAAGGTTTTGCAGACCCTTACCTAACCACTCGGCCACATGACTATATCGTAACCTCATCCTGATTACTGAGACAAATATAAATAAAGTCTATCAAAATTGTAGACTTTATTTAAATATTTTTAAATATTTATAAAATCTTCATTTTTGAAGTATTTGATGCTGTTTTTTAGAATTTGGAATTCTAAATGAATGGAGTTTTTATTTGCTTATCTATTGTGTAATATTGCAGAGGTGGAAGAGACAGATAAAAAAAAGATCAGACTGGATAGAAAAACTGCGCTTGCTAAGGCTGAGCATTATTGTGCTTACCAGGAGCGGTCTCAGCAGGAGCTTCGTAATAAGTTATATGAATGGGGACAGTGGTCTGACGATGTAGAGGAAATTATATCTGAACTGATCCAGACCAACTTTTTAAATGAGGAGCGTTTCACGCAGGCTTATGTTTCCGGTAAGTTCAAAATGAAACATTGGGGAAAAATTAAGATCAGGCAAGGGCTTAAATTGAAAAATGTTCCTGACAAGATGATTTCGAATGCGCTTAAAGGCATCGACTATGACGAATATTTAGCAACGATATTGATGTTGGCGGAAAAAAAAGCAGGTACGATCGTAGAAAAAGATGCTTATAAAAAGCGATATAAGCTCGTTTCTTATCTGTTGGGCAGAGGTTTTGAAAATGATTCAATTATTGAGGTACTGAAAGCCAATGGGTTATATTAGTTGTCTGATTTTTATTAAAAATAACTTGACGTTAAACTAAAAGTATTTATATTTGCAATCCCAAACGGAAACAAGGTAATTAATCTTGAAGCAGTAGGGAAGACATCGGATGGTGTTGATCAATGCGAAAGTAGCTCAGTTGGTAGAGCACGACCTTGCCAAGGTCGGGGTCGCGAGTTCGAATCTCGTCTTTCGCTCTAAATGCCTTCATACCAGGAAGCATTTATAAAGAAAATTAATCGTATCGACTAGTTGATATAGATTATGCTCAGATGGTGGAACTGGTAGACACGCAGGACTTAAAATCCTGTGACCTTAAAAGTCGTGCGGGTTCGATTCCCGCTCTGAGTACAATACCTAGCTGTATGGGTTATACAGCACAGTACCAATGCGAAAGTAGCTCAGTTGGTAGAGCACGACCTTGCCAAGGTCGGGGTCGCGAGTTCGAATCTCGTCTTTCGCTCAAAAGCCTTCTTCATTGAAGGCTTTTATTTTAAAGTTCAATCCCCGACAGTTATTGGGTGATTATGCTCAGATGGTGGAACTGGTAGACACGCAGGACTTAAAATCCTGTGACCTTAAAAGTCGTGCGGGTTCGATTCCCGCTCTGAGTACAAGATAGGACTTCTATCTAAAACGGCGTTTCTGATATCAGAAACGCCGTTTGTATTTTAATTCCGTTTCCTGAGCATAAATCTCTCGTGAACGTTATTTAACCTGATCTAAAAATCTTTCAATCATCGGAATTACGAAATTCGCCTGATGCGTGTTAAACTTTAGCGACGTTAATTCTTCAATATATTCACCATGTGTACCGGGAATAATAGCCAGCTCAGAACCAACAAGCAAACGGTGCATCTCTAGTGCATGTTCAGGCAGAATTACATCTTTGTCACCAATAATAATAAACGCCTTTGTCGTGATTGCGCTGATTTGCTCGTCCGGAATATCTTTGAAGTTTTGCATCCTTTTAGCATCCCTATCATGCATATTTTTAAGACCATCAGGATCAACTTTGCTATATGCGTTTTTTAGCTCCTGAGGCATGTTGTCCAATGATGCCTGTTTCATAAAGTCCCAAAATTTTGCTGGAACTCCATTTCGCTTACTCAATGGAGATCCCAAAACGATTTTGTCTACAACTTTTGGATGTCGAATAGCAATCTGTAGGGTGGTTGTTCCGCCGTTGCTAAAGCCAAAGAAATCGGCTTTATCTATCTTCAGGTAATGTAGCAAGCTTGCCACGTCATCTGCATCTTGTTCGAAACTTGACTCCGTATTCCTGTCATTCGTCCTTCCGTGTGCCTGAAGTTCTACAGCAATCACTTTACGATGTTTTGCAAACATTGGTATTACCCGTCCGAAGGTGATGTCAATTGTAGAGCCCCCTCCATGTATTAGTACAAGTGGTTTGCCTTCTCCGTAAATCTGATAGTACATTTTGATACCGTTAACCGGAGCATATCCGCTTTTTAGGGGCGATTGCGCATTAATGGATAAATTTGATGCGATTAAACTGGTTAAAATCAGAAGCTTCTTCATTGTGTGGTTTGTTTAATAAGTTGATTTAATTTGTTGAACATCTTTATCCAGCTTTGGTAAGCACCTGTTTCCTTTGCCTTTTCTTCAGATACAGTCTGATGAATAGTCATTTTGGTACGCTGGCCGATCGATTCAAAAGTAACGGTTGCTACATGCCGTTCCGGCCAGTCTTCAACCTTGCCATTGGCAACTGAGCTCACCGCATCCCCTGCTTCATTTGACATCACCATAGTGAAAACTATTTTTGTGTCTGGTTGTATTTCCAGGTAATTGCCAATGATCCAACATGGTCCATAAACCGGATCTTTTATAACATAATGGAAGTGGCCGCCTGTTTCAACGGTTATAGCCTTAAATTCAATGCTGCGACCGTCGGGCGCATACCAGTGCTTTAATTGTTCAGGATCTGTCCATGCTTTAAAAACAACGTCTCGCGGCGCATCAAAAAGATGGCTGATTAGTAATTCTTTTTGTTCGGATTTCATATCTGTATCATTTTTTTGTAGCGGCAAGGAACCGGTTTAGCTTTTCAAACCTCTGGTTCCATAATTTACGGGATTGTATTACCCAATCAGTTACTTCATCAAGTTGCGTAAGTTGGGCTTCACAAACCTGTTCCCTTCCTTTTTGATTCATGACAATCATTCCGCATTCTTTCAATATCTTTATGTGCTTGGCAATAGCCTGCTTGCTCATGTCAAGATCTTCGCCAATCTGTGTGATGTTTAGTGGTCCTTGCGACAATTTACTAATAATAATTCTCCTTGTGGGATCAGCAATCGCTTGAAATACATCTCTTCTTTCTATCATATATACAACCAAATGGTTGTCAAATATAAAGACAACCATTTGGTTGTGCAAAATATTTTTAATTCAGGATCTGATCTACATGGGCGAGGGGTATCAGATACAGGATCTTGCCGGTGCTTTTCAGTAATTAAGCAACGCAACAATAAAGCTGGGCATGCGCATCTGACGGATTTGACAATACTCCAGCCCGCAGTACAAGATAGACTTCTATCTAGATCCTTGCAGTTTTAATCAAACTATTGAGTTAATAATTTGATAACACATATTCCATAGTGCATTATTACTAGTTGTTGAACTTTGTCGTCGATAAAATGACAGCATATAGCAACTATACCGACACCGAACTGGCCGCGCTCCTAAAAGACGGTGACCATCAGGCTTATACTGTTATTTATGATAAGTATAAATTTTTGCTTTACGCTCATGCCTATAAAAAATTGCAGGACCGCGAAGACGCACGTGATGTAGTTCAGGAAGTTTTTGTTACGTTTTGGAACAAGAGAGGCAACATAAATGCGCAGTCAAACCTTGCTGGCTATCTGTATACCGCGCTTCGCAATACGATCTTGAACCTGATTGCCCGAAAGGAAGTCCGGACACGCTATACAGACGCAATGGCCGCACATTACACTTATGATTACGAACCTACCGATCACGGAATACGCAGCCAACAATTAACGGCGCTGATCGATAGGGAAATAGCTGCGCTTCCTGCAAAAATGCAGGAAGTGTTTGTGCTCAGCCGGAAGGCCTACCTAAGCAGGAAGGAAATTTCAATGCAATTGGGAATATCAGAGGCTACGGTTGACCGCCAGATTGCTAATGCTTTAAAATTATTGCGCGCACGATTAACCCTGGTTGCCTACCTGCTGGTTTTCTTTAATATCTAAGTATCTCCAACTTTTTTGATTTTTTTCATTTTCATCTGCATAGTCCGGCCGACTTACCTGTATTGGTTATGTATTCAATTGAAATTAATGGCTGCTATGGAAATACCCGACTTCGACGAACTACTCGAAAAATACCGTAAAGGCGAATGTACGCCCCGGGAACTGGATTTTATCGAGAGCTGGTATTTGCAATATCAGCTTGATGCGGAGCCGCTATCTCAAGCCGAGTTAGAACATGAGGTCGCCAGGATAACCGAAAGCATTGCGCAGAAGATACCTATTGTGGCTTATCAACCGCCTATATTCAGACGCTTACGTTTGCCGCTTGGCATTGCTGCTTCTATACTGGTTATATTGGGCATAGGTTACCTGCTCTCGCCCGAACATCAAAAAGATCAGTCTGTTGCTCAACAGGCTGAACTACCGATCAGTCCCGGCCGTCATGCAGCCAGCCTGACCTTGGTCAATGGTAAAAAAATTTTCCTTTCAGATCAGCAGACCGGTAAAGTAGCACAGGGTGCTGGCGTAACCATTACCAAAACCAGCAATGGTGAACTGATCTACGATATCAAAGGAACAAAAAATAAGACGTCCGGATTCAACACCCTTGCTACTACTAATGGAGAGACCTACCGGGTCAGATTGCCTGACGGCTCAATGGTATGGCTCAATGCAGCATCTTCACTTAAATATCCCATATCCTTTCAAAATAGTGCTGAAAGGGTGGTTCAGCTTTCGGGCGAGGCCTATTTTGAAATTTCCAAGGACCGTAAGCATCCTTTTATCGTGAAGTCAAGGGAACAGCAGGTAGAGGTGCTTGGTACGCATTTCAATATCAATGCCTATCACGATGAGCCAGATATACTTACCACTTTGCTGGAGGGAAGCATCCGCTTAAGACCAGAACGCGGAATAGCCAGGATTTTAAAGCCTGGGCAGCAGGCAAAATTAGCTAATGGTGATCTTAAAATCCTGGAGGCCGATCCCCGCACTGCTACGGCCTGGAAAGACGGTCATTTTCGTTTCAAGAATGAAAGCCTGCAAAGCGTGATGCGAAAGATCTCACGATGGTACAATGTTGAGGTTACTTTTCAAAAAGGCCTGCCTGAAGATACTTACAGTGGTGCGGTGACACGCCATAGCGATATCAGGCAGGTGTTGGAGATCATGGAAGGGTCTAACAATATTCATTTCACCATTAAAGAAAGGAGGATCATCGTCAGTAAATAGCAACATATACCCGATGGTCATTTAAAAAAAAGCCACCTCAGTTAGCGCTGAGATGGGCTTTAAACATGATGACAAATAATTATAAAACTATTTGATAACCCGCAGACACCCTCACTGCTTCGAAACCGAGTGGGTGCTCTGCAAATAACATGTATTGCAAATGTACGGTTTTTACCAAAACAAACCCGTATGGCCTTGGCGTCATACCACTAAGATACTATTGATGACAAAATTGACTGCGATCTTGCTCTTTGTAACCATGCTGCAGGTCAGCGCGGCTACTTTGGCGCAAAAGGTCACCCTGAATGTAACAAACGCACCATTGGAACGGGTATTTGATCATATCCGCGACCAGAGCGGTGTTGACTTCTTTTTTTCCGCTTCACTGATCGGCAAGGCAAAACCGGTGAGCATCCATATCAAAGACCTGGAACTGAATGCTGCCCTGGCTGAAATATTCAGGAACCAGCCGCTCACTTATGTAATCAGAAATAATTCGGTACAGGTACAGGCAAAAGAATATCATAAATTGGGGAAACCTGGTCGCGTATCCGGTAAAATTACAGATGATAAAGGCGAAACGCTTCCGGGGGCGGGCATTAAGGTCATAGAATCCGGTGCTGGTGCACAGGCTGGTGCCGATGGCTCTTATACCTTAAACCTGCAGCCAGGCACTTACACGCTGGAGTTCAGCTTTGTGTCTTTTGCTACGCAGCGGGTAACCGGAGTAGTCGTAACCGAAGATAAAAATACCCCGCTCAATATTTCTTTAAAGCCAGCCAATGCTGCGTTAAAAGAAGTAACTGTGACCGCCAGTTACCGCAAAGCATCAACTGAAGGCTTACTGGCCAGACAAAAGAACGCTTCAGAGATCAGTAACGGTATCAGTGCAGAGCAGATTGCCAGTACACCTGATAAGAATATCGGCGAGAGCTTAAAGCGCATCAGCGGGGTAAGCTCTATAGACAATAAAATGGTTTTGGTACGTGGTATAGGTGAACGTTACAATACCGCGCAACTGGACGGCATCAATCTGCCCAGTACGGAGGCCCAAACCCGTAACTTCTCTTTCGATCTGATCCCTTCAAGCTTGGTTGACAATGTTGTGGTTAGCAAAACAGTTACCCCTGACATGAACGGCAGCTTTGGCGGTGGATTGATACAAATTAATACCAAGGATATCCCTACAGAGAATTTTATGGGCTTCACCATTGGAACTTCGTTTAACGACCAGAGTACTGGTAAGGATTTTTTGAGCCATAAACGTGGTAAATATGATTATTTGGGTTTTGACGATGGAAGAAGGAAATTCCCAACTGGTTTACAGCATACAGACCGTACTACTGTACCCAATAACACCCTTACAGACGAACAGTACAAGCAAGTGTTAATTGCACAAAGCCAAAAATTTACCAACGATAATTTTACGATGTACAAATATAAAACTGCTCCATCGCAAAACTATCAGTTTACAATGGGCAGGTTAATCGATATTGATCCGACAAACAATAAAAAACTGGGCTTTACTGCAGCTTTAAATTACCGGAACAACCAAAATATTAATATAATTGATCAACAGACCAGAAGTGACTGGAATGCAAATACCACTAATTCTGGTGCTAAATACATGTTCAATACTACTTTGGCTGCTATGTTAAACGTAGGCCTGCAGTTAGAGAAAAATAAGTTCAGCTTCCGAAACACCTACACCCATATTTACAATAATGACCTTTTTAGAGCTGTTGGTTACGATTCAGATGAAGGGACAAATCTATTTGGTGCTGGTGTGAAACCCAATCGTATTATAGAGACTGACGACCCTACTTATACAGATCTTCTACAGAACAAATTAAATGGTCAGCATCAGTTTAACAAGATAAAGTTAGAGTGGAATTTATCCAGGACATCAATTGACCGTAAAGAGAAAGATCTGGGCATTGCTTCCCAAGGATTGCTAAAAACAAGTAACGGCTACGAATATTATTATGTATCGAGTTCACAAACGGAGGGATATATAAAACCTACTTCCCGTCATAACTACAGCAACAATGAGCACCATTTTTCCTGGAGTGCCGATGCGAGCATGCCTTTTAAAATGGGGCTATTAAATAACAGTATAAAAACCGGTTATTTTGGGATTCAAAAAGAAGGATCACTAAACTGGGAAATTGCATCTTTGATCCATAATCCTTCAATAGCTGATAGTTTACGATATATCCCGATTGGCGAAATGATAAATCCTGCCAAAATTGGGAATAACGGTTACAATTACTATATCAATGGGTACTTTTTAAATGGCTATAAAGGAAAAAGTACTACCCAGGCGGGGTATGTGATGTTAGATAACCGACTTGGCGAAAAATTACGCCTGGTTTGGGGTGCAAGAGCAGAGTATTATAAATATACCGAAATACGGAATGACATTAATGTAAGGGGAACGAGTTCTTTTGCACTTCCTCCAGAAAAGAAATGGAGGTTTTTGCCATCGGCCAACTTTACCTATAGTCCATCCAAAGAAATTAACATTAGGGCCGCCTTCTCAAACGCGGTGGTGAGGCCAGAGCTGATGGACAATAGTCAGTTTTTTAGATACGACCCAATGTTCGATGCACAATTTGGTAACGAAGGTCTGGCCAGTACGCAGATTAAAAACTACGATTTTAAAATAGAGTGGTTTCCTGGCCTTGGTGAAATCATCTCGGCAAGTGCATTTTACAAGCAGTTTGATCAACCTGTTGAGATCACTTTTAGTTTGTCCAACGGTGGTGGTTTTTATTACATCAAAAACTCCGATGAAGCCAAGGTTTACGGCTTAGAATTAGAAATGAGAAAAAACCTCGGGTTTATTGCCACCAACAACCTTTTAACACGCCTAACGGTTTATGGCAACCTTACTTTACAAAAGGCCGATGTGGCAGGTACCTATAAAACCTCAGTAGATGGCAAGGATGTAATTGTAACTGCCAAAGCAAAAAGAAACATGTACGGGCAATCTCCATATCTCATTAATGCCGGTTTACAATATACAGATGAGCAATTTGGTTTTAACCTGGCGTACAATAAATCGGGACTCAAAACAACGCTTGTTGGACCCGAACTTACCAATATTGAATATGAAAAGCCAAGAGCTCAGATCGATGCCCAGGTTAGTTATAGATTTTACAAAAAGAGATTTGAAGTAAAGTTAAATGCCGGTAACCTACTCAATATGGCATCTGTTGTCTTTAGAAATACAGGTAGCTATGAGCCTAACCCCGATTATACCATAGGTTCTGATTACAGTAACAAATTCCGTTTGAAACCTGGTTTTTCAAATCATTTCGAAGAAGGAGATCAGGTGCTGTTCTCGCAAAAATTTGGTCGAACCTACAGTACATCTATTACTTATAACTTTTAACGAATATGAAACTTAAAAAATATATCCATTTGCTGATGCTTGCTGTTATAGGGCTAAGTTTATCATGCAGTAAAGCCGAACTTCTTTCACCAGAACCACTCAAACTTGTTCAGTTGAATATTATCGGAACTTCAGAGGTTGATCTGGAATATCTGTATAAGGACAGTGTAATTGCAGAGAGTAAGATCATGAATTCAAATGGCATAAATTTAAGCAGGATAATCACCATTAATGATCAAGAGGGTGATTTAAAGATTAGAAAGAAGGGTACCTCAGAAATATTGTTGACAAAAGCAATTGCTGCTGCGCCATTTGAGCAGAATATCAATATCTATTATGATGGTAACAAAATATACAACAATACCATTTCACTTGGAATCAAAGGCTTTGCCCTATCGGGCGAACTTGAATTCTTAATAGACGGAGTTGTATTTTCTTCAAACAGTGGTGCTGTAGATAAGGTGAGTACTATCCTGATCGATAAAGGCACTACAAGGGAAATTTCGATTCGTAAGAAGGGGGGAACAGCCGTTCTGCTTACCAAAACAATCGAATCGACAACCGCAAGGCAGAATATTGTCTATTTCTTTGACGGCACAAAGATAGTCGATAATGTAAAGCTTGACCCACCCGTTAATCCGTCTAATATGATGATCAGTGCCAGGTTCGAAACCACATTTCCAAATCAGTTTAAAGGTGTTGATGTTGACCTTGTATTTTATACCAGGCTTTTGTCGAGTGCAAATACAGTTGTGGGAACAAAAATCACACCCGAAATCAGGTTTACCTTACCAAAAGATGGTTCTTTTAATGCTATTGAGCTCCCACCATTGCCAGGACCGGAATACATCTATAGCTTTGATATATATGAAAAAGGAACGAATATTGAACCTTATAATCCTGGTAGCCCATTAACTCTTACTGGTTATACAATCAAACCCAATGAAGGCCGGGTTACTTCAGCATATGTCAACTATGCTGAAGATAGGATTAATTTTGAGGCTGGAAAATCGAAGTTAATGATCATTACCGATTCAAGAACATTGGCAGTTGTAGCCGGTACAAGAAGCGTTTTTATATCAGGCGGTAAAGTAAATGATCTTTCAAAATATTTTCAATAATCATGCGTAATGCATACAAGCGTTAGTATGACTTATAAGATGTAATTTACAACACAAAGCAGCACCGTAATGGTGCTGC
>NZ_JADFBX010000018.1 GCF_015223055.1 Pedobacter sp. MC2016-24 | reverse complement strand
GCAGTTTTCAGCTTTATCGCTCCATTTCCATAACAATTTCGGTTTATGTTAAAATATGCTAAAACTTCATCCCTGAAGGCAATAAAACCGTATAATTGTATTTAGACATTGTATAAAATTTTTAGGATGAGATTTAAAGGGATATTGCTTTTTGTTGGTTACGTTTTTTGGTGTACAGGTGCTTTCGCGCAAAGTAAGGACATTAAACTTCCTGCAAATTGGTTCAATTTAGATTTGGTACAGGATGGATATTTTGGAATCAGTACCGAAAAGGCCTATAAAGAGTTGTTACAGAACAAGAAACCTAAAGAAAAAATTATTGTAGCTGTAATAGACGGTGGGGTAGACACCAATCATGAGGATCTGAAAGACGTGATCTGGACGAATAAGAAAGAAATTCCAGGCAATGGGATAGACGATGACGGCAATGGCTATATTGATGATGTACATGGCTGGAATTTTATTGGCTCTAAAAATGGAAACCTTGCCTATGACAATTTGGAATTGGTGCGAATTTTAAGAAAGTATCAGCCTAAATACAGATCTACAATTCGATCTACTGTTTTAGACAGCACAGAAAAGGAAGAATTTGCACTTTATACCAGGGCAAATGCTGAATTTGGAAAAAAATATGATGAGGCACACCAAACATTTGCTATTGTGGCGATGATCAATAAATTACTGGACTCAGTAGCACAGATCAACCATAAGACCATCCCTTCTTTGGAGGATATGGAAAGATATAAAGCAGACAATGAGGATGAGGAGCAATATCTAAAGATTATCAGGAAGGGATCAAGAGAAAGTGGCAGTATGGAGAAGTTCCATAAGGAAATGAAAGACGCCTATAAGCAATATGATGTGATGTTAAGGTATAACTTAAACCCTAAGTATGACGAGCGTGCTACGCTGGTTGGTGATGATTATACCAATTCTGGTGAACGGATATATGGGAATAAGGATGTCACTGGTCCTAATGCAGATCACGGCACGCATGTTTCTGGTATAATTGCTGCGAACAGGGATAATCATATTGGAATCATGGGAGTGGCCGGTAATGTACAGATTATGGCAATCCGGGTGGTTCCGGAAGGTGATGAGCGGGATAAAGACGTAGCGAACGGGATCCGGTATGCAGTTGATAATGGCGCACGTGTCATCAACATGAGTTTCGGTAAAGGGTTTAAATGGGATAAAGAAACTGTAGATGAGGCCGTAAAATACGCTGAGAAAAAAGGGGTATTATTGGTTCATGCAGCCGGGAATGATAACCAGAATAACGATGAGACGGAGAACTATCCGAATAAATTTTATGAAGGTCCTGAAGCGATAGCTTACCGTAAGGACCGTAAAAAGAATGCGGTGAAACCAGTTCCTTTTAAACCCAGTTTGAATCAAATGGGCATGGGAAGGGGAATGAGTCCGGTGATTCCAAAGGTTGTAACAGATACGCTGAAGTTTAAATTGCCTCATGCCGGCAACTGGATCGAAGTAGGAGCCAGTGCTTATAAGAATGACGCGAGTTTAAAAGCCTCGTTTTCTAATTATGGAAAGCATACTGTAGATGTGTTTGCACCTGGCTTTATGATCAAATCGACTGTGCCAGACTCAAAGTATGAAGAGTTTGACGGTACGAGTATGGCTGCTCCGGTGGTGTCCGGACTTTCTGCGTTGATATTGAGTTATTATCCTCAATTGAAACCAAACGAGGTGAGAGAGATCATCATGAAATCTGTGACACCCGTTCTGCAGAAGGTACGGTATACCAATGAGCGCGGTGAGAGTACAAGAGCTGCTTTCAACGAGCTTTGTGTAAGCGGTGGTATTGTCAATGCTTATGAGGCGTTAAAACTAGCCGCCTTATATTCACAAAAATAGCGATCAGGCTTCTTTGGTAAACCTGATGTGTTTTTGTATGGATTCCTGATGATGTTTGTCGATCTTCTGCTGCACGTCTTCGAAGTTAAAGTCTTTATTGGTTCCACAATCGAGCATGTGCATGTTGATGGTCGGTTTGGTGCTTTCAAAGTATTCTATGATGTTGGAGGTCCACAATAGCTGACAATCGCATGCTACTTTGGATAGTATTTTTGTGAATCCTTTTTTTAACAGGATGTTTCGTACGTGTTGCGACTCGAGCTCACCCTGGGGATAAAACAAAAAGGCATTTCCAGGAGTGCTGAGCAGTTCTGCAGCATAGTTGAGGCTTTCGACCATACTTCTGGAGTCGGGTTCAATCGAAAAACTTCCAAGCCACATCAACCATTTATTTTTAAGTAATTGCTGTTTCAAAGACATCGCGTAGAATCCTTTTATGGGGGTGGCTTTATCCAGGCCATAGATCCATATATAAGTCGCAAAAACGCCATCCAGGAAGCTGAAATGATTACTCATCAATAAATACGAATGGTTGGGCTTTAAATCTGCCATGAAGAGCACCATTTTGTTAAATCGTCTTTTGTGGAACCAAATGGTGATCTTACAAATTAGCTTGACAATGGGAGTCGGAAATGGTTTTCTTTTTAGGATCATAATTTCGAATAAAGGGATTCTGCGAGGTTATGGTTTACCATATCGTGGTTTTCATCCAGACTGATGTATTCTGTTTTACTAAGGCTGTCCATTATTGTTCTTGCAATGGATGGTGGGAAAAGTTTGTCTCTTGTTCCAAATATAAAGTAATTTTTTACACCGGCGCTATTCAGTATTTTGGCAAGCTCTTTTTGACTGAACCGGAGATTCCTGATGTAAGTTAAACTGGCGAACATCATGAAACGAAGTTCCGGAGTGGCAATTTCTTTGTGCAATACATCGTGTATCGTCTGATCAAATAAACGCATACGTTGAGCAAATTTCAGTATACTTTCCGCTACACTTTTTTTGAGCAGCAGCCAGCTGAAAAGTTGGTTTCCAAATCTGTTCCGGGTAAGAAATTCCAGAATTACCGGGGGCTTAAGGAACATTGGAGCAATGACTATCCATTCGTCGATTTGCGGGGCCATTTGCGATGCAATTGCAGCAGCGTAGTGAGAGCCCATTGAGTACCCGATTACCGAAAATCTGCTTAACTGCTCTTTTTCCAGAAAAGCGAAGATAATTTGACAGAGCTCATCGGAGGTAATTCCTTTTTTGACCCTTTCGATATGATTTTCTTTCAATAAAGTTTGTTCATGAAAGAAGAGATCGAAGCTGTAAAACGTATAACGATGCCCCATGACAGGTTCCAGAGGCAGGAATTGTCGCCCATGCATACCATAACCATGAAAACACAACATAGGCTGGGGCCCATCTCCAAACTTATAATAGCTGAGTTTTACTAAATCGTGCTCAAAGTAATGGTGTGTCATTATAGGGAATAGTTGTCTGCACAAAGTTAGTACAAATAAAGCAAAACCATAAGGACACTATTGGTTGCCTTAATTTGGCTTTTTAGAAAAGTAGGTTTGCGGCTTTTTCGGAATGATCACGTTCAAATTGTAAAAGCCACTTCTTTTTATCAACCCCGGCCGCATAGCCTGTCATGCTACCATTGCTGCCAATTACGCGATGGCAGGGGATGATGATCGCAAGCCTGTTCCTGCCATTTGTTGAAGCGATGGCACGGATGGCCTTAGGATTTTTCATGCGTAAGGCCTGCTCTTTATAGGAACAGGTTGTGCCGTAAGGAATTTCCTGTAAGCTTTTCCACACGGTTTGCGCAAATTCATTTCCCGGGGTATGCAGTTTAACCTGAAATATTTTCAGTTTACCTTCAAAGTATTGATTGAGTTCATGCTCCAATTGATCTAAATGTTCATTTCTTCCAGGAACCATTTCTGCCTGGAGCAGACTTTTCAAGGTTTTAATTTCCTGTTCCAGTCGGATTCGGTTGCCAAATTCAAGAATGCATATTCCTTCTGTTGTGGCCCCGGCGATCATAGGGCCCAATGGTGTTGAAATTTCTATGGTGAATATGATACTTTTTTCGACTGGTTGTATGGCTTTTTCTGTGCTCATCGGGATGAATTTACTTCAAAATTAAGGAATGTCTGGAGATAAAACCACCCGGTTCTTGCGGAGTGGATTCGGAAACCAGGGTTTTGAATAATAATTTTTGAGATACGTGATTTATTTAGACTGATTCTTGTTAATTTAGCGCCATGTTCTTCCGGTGCTATCCGGTAGAAAATACACATAAAACAAAAATATCTCTTGTCGATTGGCTGGACAAAGAATTAATAATATGATGAATAATTTTTATAAAATCTGCTTGGTTTTAGCCCTGCTAATTTCGAAACCGTTTTCTTCTTCCGCTCAGACCTCAAAATATAAATGCATGGTACAGATGTCTAATTACATGGGAGAGGGTGCTTATATTGTAGTTTCTTTAGTCGACAGTAAAGGTGCTTATGAAAAAACTTTATATGTGATGGGCTCAGATAAGAAGTGGTACAAGAACTTGAAGGAATGGCATAAGTTTTATAGTAAGAAACCAACCAATATTAGCGCGATTACCGGAGCGTCTGTTAGTGGTGGCGACCGCAGTGTGACTGTGCTCGAAATTGAAGATGCAAAGATTAACAAGGGATATACCCTGCGCTTTGAAACTTCTGTAGAGGATAAAATTTATAATGTGAAAGATTTGGAAATTCCTTTAACTACGGAAGGTTTATCTGCTAAGACTGAAGGTAAAGGTTATATTCGTTATGTTCGGTTTAGTCCAAATTAAATAAATTCATTTCATGACCATTTCAGTCTGGAGATATAGCCACTTGGCGTTGGCAGTGTCTTCCTTTCTTTTTATTGCCCTTGCTTCAGTTACTGGTATCATTTTATCTTTTCAACCGGTAACAGAAAAAATCCAACCCTATAATACGGGGAATATCGACCAGCTTAATTTGGCACAGGTACTTCCGGTGTTAAAAGATAATTTTACCGACATCAGTGAACTGAGTGTAGATGCCAATCAATTTGTTCTAGTTAACGGCACAGGTAAAGATGGTAAATCCGGGCAATATTATGTCAATCCGGAAACTGGAAAGCCATTGGCTCGAGTTGCTGAAAAGAATGCATTTTTTCAATGGGTGACCACTTTGCACCGTTCATTGTTTTTACATGAAACGGGACGTTTTTTTGTGGGACTGACTTCTTCCTTACTTTTGCTGATCGCAATTTCAGGCACCATTCTGATTGTTCAGCGTCAACGGAGCTTCAAGCGCTTTTTTGCGAAAATCGCGAGGGATAATTTTGCACAGTACTATCATGTGGTATTGGGACGCTTGTTATTGGTGCCAATTTTAATTATCGCAATTACCGGGACTTTCTTGTCGCTAAAAAGATTTGACTGGATTAAGGAAAAAAAGCTGGTTCATCAGATAGATTTTGATAAACTTAGGTCAAAACCCGTGCTTAAGCTAGCAGACTTTAAGGTATTCAATCAAATATCTTTATCAGCAGTACAATCCATCGATTTTCCTTTTTCTGAAGATGTTGAGGATTATTTTCTGCTGAAATTATCTGATAGGGAAATGACTATAAATCAGCTTACAGGAGATGTGCTTACTGAAAAAACTTATGATCGGGCAACGTTGTGGAATAACTTAAGTCTTGATCTGCATACAGGGCGTACCCATGTAATCTGGGCCCTGGTATTGGCTGTCGCAGCTGGAAATATCCTTTTCTTTATTTATTCGGGGTTTGTAATGACCCTAAGGCGGCGTGCCAGCCGGGTTAAAAATAAATGGAATGCCGACGCATGTGAGTTTATCCTGTTGGTGGGTTCAGAGAACGGGGCAACTTTCAGTTTTGCAAGTTCGATATATCAGCAATTGATTAAAAACGGAAAAACGGCTTATCTGACTGAACTGAATAACTATCAGGCTTTTTCTAAGGCTAAACATTTTTTGGTGTTTACCGCTACATACGGTTTGGGCGAGGCACCTGCAAATGCGACAAAGGTTAAGCAATTGATCACTGAAATTGAACAACCCAATGCCATAGATTTTTCTGTAGTCGGCTTTGGTTCCCATGCTTATCCCGACTTCTGTAAGTTTGCCCATGAGCTAAACAATCTCTTGTCGCAGCAACCATGGGCAAGCCCTTTACTGGAAATTCATACGGTTAATGACAAGTCGCCCGTGGAATTTAGCAACTGGGCCAATACCTGGTCGCAAAAGCATGATCTACAACTTACACTATTACCCAATGTCATTGATCAGCGCCCTATTCGGATGAAAACATTTACGGTAGTGGAGAAAACAAAATCTGTTCAGGATGAGGCGGCATTTTTAATCCGGTTAAGCAGCAAAAGCAATCGTGGATTTACTTCGGGTGATTTGCTGGCCATTTATCCGGCCAATGATCATCGCGAACGATTGTATTCTATAGGTAAGGTGAATGGTGGGATACAATTGAGCGTTAAGTTGCACCCTGGTGGTTTAGGATCTGAGTACTTACATCATATGGGCGTGGGGGAAACGCTGCAAGCAGGTATTGTATCCAATAGACATTTTCATTTCCCCAAGCAAGGAAAGACTGTGATCATGATTTCGAACGGTACGGGTATCGCACCATTTTTAGGCATGCTGGATCAAAATACAAAAGGCAGAGCATGCCATTTATACTGTGGTTTCAGGTCGAAGAAGTCTTTTGAATTATATGAAGCGCAGATTCTGGAAAATACGGAAGCTAAGAAGCTTAGTCGGATATCTGTTGCTTATTCCCGTGAGGGTGAGCGGCAATATGTAAAGGATTTGCTTGCCAGAGATGCTGATTTTATTTACAGTACGCTTCAGGGAGGTGGTGTCATCATGATCTGTGGAGCGCTGGCTATGCAGAACAATGTAATTTCCCTGCTGGATGAGTTGTGTCAGCAAAATGAAAATAGGGGTATTAGCCATTATCAATCCAGCGGGCAAATATTAATGGATTGTTATTGATTACTTGGGACGGTTCGCTTGCCAGGATTTTATTGTTTTTTTGCTTAGGTTATCTGAGGAGATGAATTTTCCGGTATCTGTGAACAGGATGCATCTAAATTCAGGAAAGTTTTTAAGGAGTTTTAATCCGGCTTCCTGGCCGAGCACCATTATGGTGGTGCTAAATCCGTTAGCCATTTCGGCACTTGGACCAATAACAGTTACACTACATAAACCTGTTGCCGGATATCCTGTAACGGGATTAATGATGTGTGAATACCTGGTACCATTGAAAATAACGAATTTTTCATAGCTGCCCGAGGTCACTATAGCCGAATTGACGGGCAGTGGAACCAGTGCGAAAAATTTGTCCTTATGAAAAGGATTGGTGATTGCGACAGACCAGTTTTTCCCGTCAGGTTGTTTTCCCCAGGTACTCATATCGCCGGAGCCATTTACAATGCCAGCTGGAATGCCCTTTTTGATCATCACTGCCCTGCATTGATCTGCAGCGTATCCCTCACCGAGTGCACCAAAGCCAATTTTCATGCCTTTTCTTTCCAGATAAATTGTGCCGTTCAGGCTATCAAGAATGATGTGCTTGTATCCGATTTTTTCTACTGATCTTTTAATTTGTTCTGGACCGGGCATTTCGGTCATAGAGCCATCAAACTTCCAGATCCTGTCCATTGCGGCAAAACTGACGTCAAATGCGCCATGGCTGATTTTCGATAAATGCAGTGCGCGTTTGGTCAGTTCAAATACTTCTTTATCCACCTTTACCGGTCGTATTCCCGCATTTTCATTCACTTCTGAGATTTGGGAATCTGACTTCCAATCAGAGATCAGGTTTTCAATCCTGCTGATTTCTGCAATTACAGTATCAATACACTGCTCCGCCGTCAGGCTGTCCCTGGCTGATATGCTGATGTCAAAACGGCTTCCCATCAGTAAGGTTGTTCGTTTACGTAGTGTCTGGGCGCTACCTGAAATGGTTAAAAAAAGGGCTAAAACAGGTAAAATCGCTTTCAAACAAATGGGTTTTAATGGACAAAAATACATAGAATTCCGGACCTGATGTTTCCTTTTGTTTAAGCAATCATCAGATTTCTTCATGCGCTGTTCCAGCTGTCTCAACTCAGTTAAATAGAGACAGATTGAGGAAATTATGATACAAAATTGTAGAGCGATCTTAACCTAAAAATCCAATATTTGATTTCTGTTAAAACAATCGGTTCTTTTTTGTTTGGCAGTATTAACCAAATTAAACGTTATGAACAAAATTCTCTCCGGCATACTGTTTCTTATGTTAGGTTATGGCTCTTTAAATGCACAGCAGCAAAAATGGGCGCTAATCAGAGATAAGATCGTGACGCCATGGGCAGAAAAAGTTGATCCTAAAGCTACATTGCCGGATTATCCCCGACCTCAATTGGTACGAACTCAAAACTGGAAAAATCTTAACGGATTATGGAGCTATGCCATTGTTCCAAAAACTCAAAATGAGCCAGTTGTTTATCAAGGTAATATTCTTGTCCCTTTTGCCGTAGAGTCGGCGCTCTCTGGTGTTGGAAAGCAAGTAGGAAAGGATCAGGTTTTGTGGTACAAAAATACAATTACGGTTCCTGTTACTATGCGTCATCAGGATGTACTCTTACATTTTGGTGCAGTAGACTGGCAGGCGGAAATTTTTGTAAATGGAAAAAGTGCCGGTAAACACGAAGGCGGTTTTGATCCTTTCACTTTTAACATCACAAACCTATTGAAAAAGGGTCCGGCTCAGGAAATCAAGGTCCGTGTCTGGGATCCTACAGATGATGGCCCTCAGCCCAGGGGTAAGCAGTTAAATAAGCCCCAAGGGATTTGGTATACACCTGTTACAGGGATCTGGCAAACGGTCTGGCTGGAAAGCGTTCCTAAAACTCATATTGTTTCTACCAGGCATACCCCGGATATTGATGCCCGGACGGTTGCCATATCTGCAAATGTAGCAGCTGCGCAGGCTGGAGATAAGCTCAAAATCATAGTCTTAGATGGTGAAAATATTGTTTTGGAAAAAGAAACAGGTATTGATGCGGAAGGTATACTTAAGATAACGAACCCAAAATTATGGTCGACCAAAACGCCTTTTTTATACGATCTTAAAATCGCATTGATTCGTGGCGGAAAAGTCATTGACGAAGTGGGAAGCTATTTTGCGATGCGTAAATCATCAATGGCTGCAGATGAGAATGGCATACAACGTATGTTGCTAAATAATGAATTTGTATTTCAGTACGGGCCATTGGACCAGGGATGGTGGCCGGACGGCCTATATACAGCCCCGACGGAGGAAGCTTTAATTTTTGACATCCTAAAAACCAAAGAAATGGGTTTTAACATGATTCGAAAACACATTAAAGTAGAACCCGCAAGATGGTATTATGCATGTGATAAACTGGGGATGCTGGTATGGCAGGATATGCCAAGCGGCGATCTTGGAAATCATTGGGAACCTAATCTGGGCATTATGGGCGGTACCGATAAAAACCGCAGTCCGGAATCGGAAGCCATTTACCGTAAAGAATGGAATAAAATTATGGAGGATCTTTATAACTTTCCTTCTATTGTCGTGTGGACACCTTTCAATGAGGCCTGGGGCCAGTTTAAAACGAAGGAAATAGCGGAATGGACAAAGAAAAAAGACCCTTCCCGACTGGTCAATAGTGCAAGCGGGGGCAATCATGTGATTACCGGAGACTTGGTCGACTTACATCATTATCCGGATCCCAAAATGCCAAGGCCAGATCTGTTTGGCGCCAGCCACGCCCTTGTTTTGGGTGAATACGGTGGTTTGGGATTGCCGGTTACAGGACATACCTGGAAGGATAAAGACAATTGGGGTTACCAGTCTTTCAAAACTGCCGACGCTTTATTTGATAAATATGCCTCATTTATCCATACGATGGAAGGCCTAATTAAAAGTGGTTTATCTGCTGCTGTATACACCCAGACAACGGATGTGGAGCAAGAAACCAATGGTCTGATGACCTATGACAGAATACTCAAGGTGCCTGCGCTGAAAATTAAAAGCATTAACGACAAACTATATCTGATTTCGGCCCCTTGATTTAAAAAGACACACAAATAAACCTGTTATATATCATGAAACAATTACTTTTTGCCGTCGGCTTGTCGGCCATGCTGGTCAGTGCCTCCGCTCAGGAACGCATTGCACCATCATATCCGCTGATCACGCACGATCCTTATTTCAGCATCTGGTCTGCCACCGACCAGTTGAACCAATCCGTAACCAAACACTGGACAGGCGCGGCCCAGGCATTAACCGGCATCATCAAAGTAGATGGTGTTGCCTATAACTTTTTAGGTGCAACAGAAAAGCCTTACATCGAGGTACTCCCAACATCAGACGATGCTGATTATAAGTTTAGCTATACTGAATCTGCGCCAGCAGCCAATTGGAAGAGCCTTGAATTTAATGCTACCGGATGGAAATCTGCTGCTGCTCCTTTTGGGGATGTTGATGCCGGTGCAACAACTGCCTGGACCAGCAAAGAACTCTGGGTAAGAAGAACGTTTGAACTGAGCAATCCGGTATTGAAAGACCTGACCTTAAAACTCAGTCACGACGATAATGTGGAGGTTTTTTTAAATGGTAACCTGATTTATAGCAAGATTGGCTGGACGAGTAATCATTTTTCCTATATTCCCATTAATGAAACTGGGTTGAAAAGTCTTAAAAAAGGCGAAAATGTATTGGCTGTTCACATTAAAAACACTGCCGGCGGGGCCTGGCTGGATGCTGGATTAATTTCCAGCGCAGCGGCGACAACAGGAATAGCGCTGGCACAGCAAAAAAGTGTAAAGATTACAGCTACGCAAACCAAGTATGATTTTACCGCGGGGGGAGTAGATCTGGCTTTAACTTTCAGTTCTCCATTGCTCATGGATGATTTGAATCTGGTTTCCAGACCAGTTTCCTATATCTCTTACGCCGTAAAGTCAAATGATAAGAAATTGCATCAGGTAGAAGTGCTTTTTAATGCCGCTACAAACATTGCATTGAATGCTACAGCACAGCGGATCAAGGTGGAGCCTGTAAAGGCAGCCGGATTATCTGTAATTCGGGCAGGGACTGTAGATCAACCTGTTCTGAAAAAGAAAGGTGACGATATCCGCATTGATTGGGGATATATGTATGTGGCTGTTCCGTCATCGGTTAAGGCTGTTCAGTATGTGGTTTCTTCAAAAACTGCAGTTGCTGATTTTGTCAAGTCCGATCAGATGGCTAAGCATCAAAGTGCTGTTGGAACCAAATTGTCGCTAAGTACGGTCCTTTCTTTTGGTCAGGTTGGTGCCAGCGCAAAACAGCAATTTGTAATGCTGGGCTATGACGATCTGGAATCGATTCAATATTTTGGAAAAAACTTAAAAGCCTTCTGGAACGCAGATGGATCCAAATCATTTGAAAGCGAACTGCTGAAGGCAGCGAATAGCTACACCCAGTTGATTAGAAAAAGTGATGATTTTGACGATGCCATGTACAAAAAGGCAGTGGAAGCTGGCGGTGAAAAATATGCCAGGCTTTGTGTTCTCGCTTACAGGCAAGCCATTTCTGCCCACAAACTGGTGAAAAGTCCAGAGGGCGAACTCCTCTTCATGTCTAAAGAAAACTTCAGTAACGGCTCTATCAATACTGTGGATGTGACTTATCCTTCAGCTCCTTTATTCCTGGTTTACAATCCCGAACTTTTAAAAGGGATGTTGAACGGGATTTTTCACTATAGTGAAAGTGGAAAATGGACCAAGCCCTTTGCAGCGCATGATCTGGGAACTTATCCAATAGCAAACGGACAGACTTATGGTGAAGATATGCCTGTAGAAGAGTCTGGAAACATGATTATTCTTACAGCGGCAATTGCCAGAGTTGAAGGCCATGCAGATTATGCAAAAAAACATTGGGAAACTTTAAGCATCTGGGCTGATTATCTCAGTAAATCAGGTTTTGATCCGGCCAACCAATTGTGTACAGACGATTTTGCAGGTCATCTTGCCCGCAATACCAATTTATCTGTTAAAGCTATTGTGGCATTGGGTAGCTATGCAATGCTGGCAGAAAAATTGGGCAAACAGGATATTGCTGTAAAATATAAGAATATGGCCAGGGAGATGGCTCAAAAATGGATTCAGATGGCTGATGCAGGAGATCATTTTGCACTAACATTTGATCATAAAGACACCTGGAGCCAGAAATACAACCTCGTTTGGGATAAAATATTGAATCTGGATATTTTCCCGAAAGCGGTTTATCAGAAGGAAATCAGTTTCTACCTCAACAAGCAGCAGAAGTTTGGTTTGCCATTGGACAGTCGCCGAACGTACACCAAATCTGACTGGATCATCTGGACTGCAACCCTTGCAGATAACCGATCTGATTTCAATAAACTGGTAGATCCGGTTTATCAGTTTGCTATAGAAACGACTGACCGCGTTCCCTTAAGCGACTGGCATGAAACAACCAATGGCAAACAAGCCGGATTCCAGGCACGTAGCGTTGTGGGCGGTTATGCCATTAAATTATTGGACTACATCCTAAATAACAGATAAATGGAAGGGCATTTAAAAAAGATAATTACACCTTTGTTTACAGGAAGCCTGCTTTTGGCAGCTTCCTGTAACTCAACGACGCAGAAAGAGGTAAAAGTGCAAGTACATGCTGATACCGTAAGCATTTCAGCAAAAGCTTTTGAAAAAAATATAGCTGGTAAAGCTGTGCATTTGTTTACGCTGAAAAATAGCAGCGGTTTAAAAGCAATGATCACCAACTTTGGGGGCCGTTTGGTTGGATTATTTGTGCCGGACAAAGCCGGTAATCCGGTAGATGTGGTTGCAGGTTTTGCAGCTATTGAAGGCTATCAGAAATCAACGGAGCCTTATTTTGGTGCTACCATTGGCCGTTATGGCAATCGGATTGCAAAAGGATTGTTCCATTTGGACGGCAAATCATATGCCTTGTTTACCAATAACGGACCAAATACTTTGCATGGCGGAAAAAAAGGTTATCAGGATGTGGTATGGGATGCCAAGCAAACTGATGGGCAGACCTTGGAACTGACTTACCTTTCAAAAGATATGGAAGAAGGTTTTCCAGGCAATCTACAGGTTAAAGTTACTTATGCCCTAACCAATGAAAATGCACTTAAAATCAGCTATGAAGCAGTGACCGATAAAAATACGGTGGTAAACCTGACCAACCATGCTTTTTTCAATCTCAATGGTGCTCAGAGTGGAAGTATCCTGAACCACCTGGTTAAAATCGATGCCGACCAATATACTCCTGTTGATTCTACGTTGATACCAACTGGTAAAATTGAGGAGGTAAAGGGTACACCTTTTGATTTTACACAAGCTAAAACCATAGGTAAAGCCATTAATACAGCCAATGTACAGTTGAAATATGGGAAAGGTTATGACCATAATTTCGTCCTGAATCCGCACAAAACGGATCAGGCTGTTGCCGTCGTTACCGGGGACCAAACTGGAATTGAAATGCATGTTTATACAGATCAACCCGGTCTGCAGTTTTACAGCGGGAATTTTATGCAGGGTAAAAATAGGATGAAAGGCCAGCATCAGGACGATTTTAGAACTGCATTTGCCCTGGAGACCCAGCATTTTCCAGATAGTCCCAATCAACCATCCTTTCCAACAACAATACTTAAACCCGGAGCAGTTTATCGTTCGGTATCCATTTATAAATTTTCAGTAGCCAAATAGAAAGCTGCAGGTTTCAAAGCATGTAATCGAAACAACAACGCAGCAGAAAAGAATACCTATGAAGAAGTAACCATCAATATTCATCTAGTTTATTGAAGTTTTTAGTGACAAAAAAAGTTGAATTCAAAAAATAACCAAATATTTTAACCAAATCCATGAACAGTAACTTTTATTTCGGAAACTCAAGCTAGCAGATTATTCATTTAATGAATCCGTTCGAAAAATTCGTCGGTTCTATGAATTGTTTAATTGCTGCTGCCATCCCTGTACCCATCTGTATGCTCAGGTCACCAGATGCTCGTACAAGGTTGTCATCTAATAAACCAAATTATAAACTAATCAATCAATATGAATAAAGATTTTACTCTTATTAAAGTGCATACCAAGATATGCCTTTTTTTGCTGATGCTGTTTCTCTCGCTCCAGGGATGCAAGAAGGACAGCAAAACAGACCCACAAGCCTATGATCCGGGTAAACCGGTAGTGCTATCGAGTTTTTCTCCGGAAAGTGGCGGTGTAGGTACACAGCTGATCATCGAAGGTGCGAATTTTGGAACAGACACCGCTATGATTAAAGTGTTCATCAACAATAAACGTGCACCTGTTATTGGTGTGAGTGGATCCACTTTATATGTGTTGGTTCCTTCCCGTGCTGATGTTGGTAAAGTAAAAGTACAGGTAGGAGCGGGTACTGAGGCTAAGGAGGTCTTGTCGAAAAGCGATTTCAAGTATATTTTTAAACCAGCAGTAAGTACCCTTTTGGGCTTTACCGATAAAGATGGGCGGACAGCAATTGTAGATGGGCCGTTTGACAAGGCTCAATTTGAGGAACCTTACTGGCTGACATTTGACCAGCATAAGAATATCTATTTACTGGAGCAAAATAGAGGTCTGCGCTTCATCGATGTGGGAAAAAAGGAAGTGAGAACCTTGTTTAGAACGGGCAGGGGCTTGGACAGACCAAGAACACTTTCCTTTAATCAAACATGGGATACCTTATATGTAACTAATGACCAGGGAGATGAACGTGGCTTGTCGACAGCCGTAACTACCCTAAGTTCAGGCTTTACACAGTGGAACTCTTTTATCTATAAAAAACAAACCAACGGAGGCGCAGCCCAGCCCCAGAACGGCGATTATTTCTACAACAGTTATGAGCGTGGGGAAGTGTTCAAATGGAATAAAGCAACCAGGTCGGAAGAGTACATGTATAGGATTGATGACGACCGATGGGAATTTAACATTCAGTTTGCGCCAAGTGGTGATTTTGCTTATATCGTTGTGATCAATCAGCATTATATTTTAAAATCAAGGTACAACCGACAAACCAGGAGGTTAGAGGCACCAGTACATTTTGTTGGCGGGAGAAGCCGGGCAGGTTACAATGATGGCGTGGGTATAGATGCCAGGTTTGACACCCCGCACCAGGGTGCATTTGATGAAAATGATAACTTTTATGTGGCAGATGTATTTAATCATTGCATCCGGAAAATTACTCCGGAAGGGGTGGTCAGCACTTTTGCAGGCAGACCCAAAAGTCCCGGTTATTCCGATGGTGCACTTAGGGATGCGCAATTTGATCAACCCAGGGGGATCGTCTATGATCCGGCAACAGCAACATTTTATGTTGCCGATCTGATTAACCGTCGCATACGTACAATTTCAACCGAATAATCTAAACACGCTTAACATATGAAAATATATTATATCACGTTACTCTTGCTGTTTTGCGCATTGGGAACATACGCCCAGGTGGACATTGAAGTAACTGGAATTGTAAAAGATATCAACAATAAACCCATGGCCGGGGTAACGGTAGTTGCCAAGGACCGTGCAGGTTTGGGAACCATCACAACTGAAAATGGCCGGTATAAAATTAAGACCGGAACCTATAGCACCCTGATTTTCTCTTTCATCGGGTTTGAAAAACAAGAAGTACAGGTTGCTGGTAAAACAGCTATTTCTGTAACACTCAAAGAAAGTGAAGCCAGTGTATTGAATGATGTGGTGGTAACAGGAGCCGGTATTCAAAAGAAAATTACGGTCACAGGAGCCATTACTACGGTGAACGTGAGGGATTTGCGTACGCCAACTGGAAATATTACCAATGCGCTGGCAGGAAACGTAGCCGGGGTTATTGCCATGCAGGGTTCTGGTGAACCGGGCAACAACAGATCCGAGTTTTGGATTCGTGGCATTTCTACTTTTGGTGCCAATCAGTCTGCGTTGGTTTTAGTGGACGGATTTGAACGTGCATTTAATGAAATCAATGTGGAGGATATCGAAACATTTTCGATCTTGAAGGATGCTTCTGCAACAGCCATCTATGGATCTAAAGGGGCCAATGGGGTCGTGCTGATCACAACCAGAAAAGGACACGCAGGTAAAGTAAACATCAACGCTAAATCAGAATATGGATACCTTACCCGCACCCGTACACCCGAATTTGTGGATGGACCAACGTATGCAGGTTTGGTAAATGAGGCGAAGACTACCCGTAACCAGGAGCCACTGTATTCAGATACGGAATTGAAATTGTTTAAAAACGGGCTTGACCCGGATTTATATCCCAATGTAAACTGGCAGGATGTGATGTTAAGGGATGGCGCCAACACCTATCGGGCCTCGCTCAACCTGGATGGTGGTGGCTCTACTGTTCGCTATTATGTTTCCGGAAGCCATATCAATGAGCAGGGAATGTATAAATCGGATAGCTCACTTAAGGAATACAATACCAATGCCAATATGGGGAGATCAAACTACAGGACCAATATTGATATGGATATTACCAAGACTACGGTGTTGAAATTAGGCCTTTCCGGTTTTTTGGAGCGACAAAACTTCCCGGGTTTAGGTGGGATCTGGAATTCATTGGTAGGTCAGTCCCCGGTAGCAACACCAGTGATGTATTCCAATGGTCTGGTTCCTGCAGCTGGAACTGGTGACCGAACCAATCCCTGGGTTTTGGCCACTCAAACCGGCTATCGGGAATATTGGAAAAATAAAAATGAAATCAATGTTACTGTCGAGCAAAAACTGGATTTTATAACGAAAGGCTTACAAACTATTGGCAGGTTTGCGTACGATACCAATAATGACAACAACATCAACCGCCTGAAATGGCCGGAGCAATATAATGTTGAACGCAGACGCGATAGAGATGGGAACCTGATCATGAAAAGACTTTCGCCTGAAAGATTGATGTACCAGGAATCCAATGCCTGGGGTGAGCGGATCAATGTGATTGAAACAGATCTCATTTACAACAGACTGTTCAATGACAGGCACAATATCGGTGCTTTGATCAAATACAACCAACGGGAGCAGCGCGAAACATCAAATGTGGGCGGAGATATCATTAAAGGAGTGGCCAGACGTAATATGGGGGTTTCAGGTCGATTGATGTATGGCTACAGAGATCGTTACATGGCTGAATTTAATTTTGGATATACTGGTTCAGAAAATTTCAAAGTTGGCCATCAGTTTGGATTTTTCCCTGCTGTTTCTGTTGGATGGAATGTCTCTGAAGAGGCATTTTTGAAGAAAAATGCAAAATGGCTGGATCTTTTCAAAATTCGTTACTCTTATGGTGAGGTTGGTAATGATAATTTTGGTTCAACACGTTTCCCTTACCTGAGTGATATTAAGCAAAACGGAGGATATAACTTTGGTGAAAGCATCAGCCCTAATTTTTATCCCGGCCTGTCGTTTTCACAGGTTGCATCTGATCAATTGACATGGGAAGTTGCAAAAAAACACAATTTAGGTTTCGATCTCAATGTCATGCGGAATTTGTTTTCGATCAGGTTAGATGTATTTAAAGATACCCGTGAAAAAATATTCTTACGCAGGGATCACTTATCGGCTATCATAGGTGTAGCCAGTAATCCCTGGGCAAATGTTGGAAAGATGGAATCAAGAGGTTTCGACGGACAGTTTAATGTAAATAAGCGTTTTAATGAAGTTGACTTTACTTTGCGTGGAACGGTTACCTATTCTAAAAATAAGGTGCTTGAATTTGATGAGGAAGCCAATAATTTGTCCTACCGGATGACAGAAGGATATCGCTACAACCAGGCAAGGGGGTTAATTGGTTTAGGTTTATTTAAATCCAACGAAGACATCAGGAACAGTCCTAAACAAACGTTTGGAGAATACATGCCGGGCGATATCAAATACAAAGATGTAAATGGCGATGGTTTCATCAACGACGATGATGTGGTGCCAATCGGCGCGTCGCGCGTGCCGAGTTTAATCTATGGGTTTGGTTTTTCTGTGGCATGGAAAGGGCTTGACCTCAACGTTCATTTACAAGGTGCCGGAAGTTCTTCTTATTTTATAGATGGCGCAAGTGTGTATCCTTTTATAAACGGAACCTGGGGCAATGTTTTAACGGAAATTGCAGATCCCAAAAACAGATGGGTTTCACAAGAGATCTCCGGAAATCCGGCAACAGAAAATCCCAATGCTAAATATCCAAGGTTGAGTTATGGGGGGAATGGCAATAACTACAGGGCATCTACTTTCTGGCTTAGAGATGGCGCTTATCTGCGTTTGAAAAATGTGGAACTGGGCTACACGCTGCCAACAAGTATGACCTCAGCTATCCACATCAATAAGGCAAGGCTATATGTCATGGGTTATAACCTGATGGTATGGGATACCCTGAAAATCTGGGATCCTGAATTGGGTAGTGGTAATGGGATGAGCTACCCGATATCCAAAACCATAACATTAGGGCTAACCGTCAATTTTTAAACATCATGGTTAATCCATTCATATATCGACCACAAACAAAAATATAGACATGAAAAAATACATTTATATCGTGATGTTATCCGGTTTACTGCTGTCCCTGGGTGCATGTAAAAAATACCTGGATATGGAACATTATTTTACAGACGACCGTTTAAGTCTGGAAAAGGTTTTCACCAGTAAAGATTATTCTTATCAATGGTTGGCCGATGTTTACTCCCATCTTCGGGGATCGAATGCAGAGGTGGCCAGTAAAGGGCTTACGCCTTTCAATTTTATCTCTGATGATATGTTCTATGGTGACCGGAGTAATTCTTACAAAATGTTCAAAAATGGAGAATATGATGAGAATTCGGAACAGGGCACCTGGGGCGAGTGTTATCAGGGAATTCGTAGCGCTTCAATATATATCCACAATATTGACCGTAACCAACAAATGAGTAAGGTTGAGGTTGCCGATACCAAAGCTCAGGCCCGTTTTCTCAGGGCTTATTATTATTGGTTGTTGTTGAGGAAATACGGGCCAATCCCTTTGATGCCAGATGAGGGAGAAGATTATACTAAGGATTATACAGAAATTGCCAGGGCAAGAAGTTCCTATGACGAATGTGTTGCATTCATCACCAATGAATTTGCCATAGCGGCCAGAGATCTTCCTCTGTATACCACCAATAGAGATAAAGCCCGTGCAACCAGGGGTGCTGCACTTGCTGCAAGAGCAAAGGTGTACCTTTTTGCGGCAAGTCCGCTATTTAACGGTAATCCCGAGTTGGCAGGTCTGGTAGACGACCAGGGCAGACAGCTGGTTTCGCAGTCCTACGACAATGCCAAATGGGCCCGGGCCGCAGCTGCAGCAAAAGATGTGATTAATCTGAACGTTTACCGCCTGTATACCGCTCCTTTCAAAGCAGCAGATCAGGGTCCCGGTCAGCCGAAAACCATTGTTCCTCCTTACCATGCCAAATATTCGAATCTTTCCTTTCCACTAGGCTGGAAAGGCATCGATCCTTTTGCATCCTACAGGGAGTTGTTCAATGGGGCAATTTCTTATTCTGATAATCCCGAACTGATTTTTTCAAGGGTAACGGAACAAAGTAGCGAAGGAATTGACGTGATGGTTAAACACCAGATGCCTTATACCATGAAAGGATGGAATACGCATGGCATTACTCAAAAGCAGGCCGATGCTTATGGCATGAATGACGGGAGCGATGTTCAGACCTCTCCACGCCGGCAAGGATACACGGTAAATGCTGTTGATCACTTGCCTTTACCAGCTAAAGTATCGCTGCAGTATGCCGAAAGAGAACCACGTTTTTACGCTTCTGTAGCTTATAATGGCAGTATATGGGAAAACATCAGTGCAACCAGGGAGCAGGACAGACACATCCAGGTATTTTATTATCGGGATCATCAAAATGGGAAACAGGCATCCTCGCCGGATTTTTACATCAGAACAGGATTGGGGATCAAGAAATATTACAACCCGCTTGACTCCTATATGGAAGGCGGATTTATTGTGCCCAAAGTGGAGCCTGCGATGCGGTATGCAGATATTTTACTGGTTTATGCAGAAGCATTGAATGAATTGTCGGGTTCCTACACCATCCCCAGTTACACTGGAAATGAAACCATTTCGGTAAGCAGAGATGTCACAGAAATCAGTAGATATACTACCGAAGTACGCGTAAGGTCGGGTGTTCCTGGCTATGGAGACGATGTTTATGCAAGTGTGGCGCTATTGAGGAAAGCCTTAAAGCGCGAGCGTCAGGTTGAACTATTTGCTGAAGGTCAAAGGTATTTTGACCTTAGACGCTGGAAAGACGCTCCGGTAGAAGAGGCCACACCGGTGGTGGGCTGCAATATGAACATGACGGAAGGCCAGCGGGATTTATTCAATACACCTGTGCCTGTTCCATCTATGCCAACCATTTTTGTTGATAAAATGTATTTATGGCCTATTTCACATACTGAACTTAGAAGAAATAGAAAATTGACTCAAAATCCAGGTTGGACTACTTTTAATTAAAAGCTTTATGAAAAACAGATATATATTAGCCTTACTCAGCTGTCTGCTCATTTGTTCCTGTAACAAAGAGTGGCAGGATGAATTATTCCAGAAATCGGTTTCCTTTGTCAATCATGGCGTGGTGGAAGTCCACGTGAAATACAGTGCGCTGGGAGGTAATATCCCGGTCAAGGTCCCGGTAATGATCAGCGGATCGACTGACAACAACAGTAATGTCAGTGTTACGGTAGATCTGGATCAGGATACCCTGGCCAATCTCAATTTTGAAAGGTTCAGGTTGAGAAAAGATCTGTATTTTAACCAACTACCTAAGGAATTTTACCAGTTTGAATCGATGAATACTACGATCCCATCTGGGAGTAATGTGGGTTTGTTAGATTTGAATTTAAAACTGGAAGGCTTGGATTTTAGCAACAAATACATTTTACCTGTCAGGATTGTTTCTACATCGGCGTCTGGCATAGCAACGGGCAGGGGCTATAAAAAATCGCTGATGCAGATTATTCCCTTCAATGATTATTCAGGTAAATATTCGGTTACTGGCGAGGTCTGGGATAGAAATCGTCCGCAGAATGAGCAAAAAGCGCTGACAGTGCCTTCCCGGAATGCCTTTGTGGTGAATGAAAAAACGATCTTTTTCTTTGCCGGAGTTACAGAAGAAGAGGCGCTTGACCGTCGCGATTATAAGATCAAAGCTTCATTCAACTCAGACAATACCGTAACTTTAAGTTCAGAAAATCCGGCCATTAAATTTGCCCAGCAACGCGGAACCTTTAGCGTGCGGAAAGAAAAGGATGCCGTACTTCCTTATTTGGAGAAGACGTATACCACGGTGTATTTAGAATATTATTATAGCGATATCACCAACCCGGCATTTCCTATTGATTACAGGTTCATCGGATCTATGGTTCTGGAACGGAAAAGAAATATTTTAATTCCTGATGAAGACCAGCAAGGAACCATTGTTATACCATAAATACCATATATCGATCAAAAAATGAGATTAAAGGTTATCATTTTCTTTATTAACGTGCTGACTGTCATTCAGGTTTCGGCACAACAAACAGATCTTGTACAGTATGTAAATACTTTACAGGGTACCAATTCAAAACATGAACTCACCAGAGGAAACACTTATCCGACTACGGCGCTGCCCTTTGGAATGCACACCTGGAGCCCCCAAACCGGAAGGAATGGCGACGGTTGGAAATACCAGTATTTTAAAGATAAGATCCGTGGGTTTCAGCAGGCACATCAGTGTAGTTCCTGGTCGAGAGATTATGCGGTATTCTCCTTAATGCCGATGACAGACCGTTTGGTGGTGAATGAAAATGACCGGGAAGCAAAATTTAGTCATGATCATGAAGTTGCCAAACCAAATTATTATAAGGTGCAGTTTGACAATCAGATCACTACAGAGATCTCACCTTCGGAACGTGGTGCACATTTGCGCTTCAGTTATCCCAAAGGAAAGAAAGGCTTTCTGGTCCTGGACGGATACACCGGGATTAGCGGAGTTAAAATTTATCCTAAGGAAAATAAGATTACCGGTTTTGTCAACAATGGGGAAGGTTTCAAAGAAGGGTTTAAAAACTTTTTTGTCATGCAGTTCGATCAGCCGTTTAAAGCTTATGGAACCTGGGAAAATAAAAAGAATACCACCAGGGCAAACGAAACTGAAGCCAATGGTGTAGGTGAAGGTGCCTATATTGAATTTAAGGAAGGTACAGTGGTACAGGTAAAAGTGGCTTCTTCCTATATCAGTATGGACCAGGCCTGGTTAAACCTGAACAGGGAACTGGGGCCTGACCGAAGCCTGGAGGCCACAAAAGCAAAGGCCGCTGCGGTTTGGAATAAATCTTTAGGCAAAGTTCTGGTTGAAGGCGGCACTGAAGCCGATAAGGCCACTTTCTATTCCTGCTTTTTCAGGGCCAGCATTTTTTCAAGAAAATTCTATGAGCTGGATGCCAATGGGCAAGCCTATTATTTCAGTCCTTACGATGGTAAAGTTCATCAGGGATATATGTATACTGATACTGGTTTTTGGGATACTTTTCGTGCCCAGTTTCCATTAAATACCCTGATGCATCCGGAGATGCATGGACGTTACATGCAAGCCCTGATCGACGCTTATAAACAATGCGGCTGGTTGCCGTCCTGGTCGTTTCCCAGTGAAGCAGGAAGCATGATCGGTAACCATGCCATTTCTTTGCTTGCCGATGCATGGGCCAAAGGTATCCGTACGTTTGATCCAAAAGAAGCGCTGGCGGCCTATTTACATGAAGCTACAAACAAAGGACCCTGGGGACCGGCGAATGGAAGAGATGGCTGGAAAGAATACTTCCAGCTGGGTTATGTACCCTATCCTAAAGTCAGAGAGGCTACAGCAAAAACGCTCGAGTATGCCTATGATGATTACTGTGCATGGACACTGGCAAAAATGACCGGAAATGATTTTTATGCCAATATTTTTGAACGCCAGATGTACAATTACAAAAATGTATATGATCCCGCTACCCGATTTATGCGGGGGAGAAATGAGGATGGAAAATGGACCCCAAAATTTGATCCTTTTGAATGGGGAGGCCCCTATACAGAAGGGAATGCCTGGCATTACCAGTGGTCTGTTTTTCAGGATATCAATGGTTTAATTGATTTGATGGGTGGCAAGAAAAACTTTACTGCCAAACTGGATTCTGTGTTTACGGAGCCCAACACGGTTAATGTAGGTACTTATGGCGGAATGATCCATGAGATGACAGAGATGGTGATGGCCAATATGGGGCAGTACGCACATGGAAACCAACCGATTCAGCACATGGTATACTTGTACAATTACGGTGGACAGCCCTGGAAAGCACAGTACCATGCGCGTAGGGTGATGCATCAGTTATACGATTCAACTGAAAACGGGTATCCCGGAGATGAAGATCAGGGGCAAACTTCCTCCTGGTATGTGTTGAGTGCACTCGGATTTTATAGTGTAACCCCTGGTTCCGGTGAATATGTTCTGGGCAGCCCGATTTTTAAAAAGGTGACCATTAACCTGGAGAATGGCCGCAAATTCGTGATAGAAGCTCCCGCCAACAGCGCGCAGCATGTGTATATCAAATCTGCCAGTTTAAATGGAAAATTGTATACGGCTAATTTTATCCGCCATAGCGATATGGTAAACGGGGGAGTCCTGAAACTGGAAATGTCAGACCAGCCGGAACTTAAACGCGGACTTGCAGCAGAAGATATGCCGTTTTCTTTACATAAGGCACAATAAGATAGAAAGATGAAACGAAGAACATTTATTAAAAATACTAGTATACTTGGCGCTGGTTTGCTCAGCTCCAAGTTTTCTTTTGCCAGTGGGCAAAAATTTCCGGTAGTCAGGCTGCCGGTATCCAAACGTCATTTTCAAAGTAAAGCGGTAGAGGCGGCGATCAAAACTTTCCAGTCGGGGCTGAAAAATCCGGAGCTGGCCTGGCTTTTTGAAAATTGCTTCCCGAATACGCTGGATACCACGGTGTATTATACAGAGGAGCATGGCAAGCCTGATACCTATGTCATTACAGGGGATATTGATGCCATGTGGTTGCGGGACAGTTCTGCACAAGTTTGGCCCTACCTACAATTTATCAATGAAGATCAGGCGCTAAAAAAACTGATCGCAGGGGTAATCGCCCATCAAACCAAATGTATTTTAAAGGATCCTTATGCCAATGCTTTTTATGGGGATGCGACAAAAATAGGGGAATGGAAGACAGATCAAACCGCCATGCTGCCTGGAGTTCATGAAAGGAAATGGGAAATTGACTCTTTGTGTTATCCCATCAGGTTGGCTTACCATTACTGGAAGAAATCGGGCGACCAGACGCCATTTACCGCAGACTGGAAAAAGGGTATAGAAAATACATTGAAAACGTTCAGGGAACAGCAACGAAAAAGTGGAAACGGCCCTTATCATTTTCAGCGCGAAACACCTAAACCAACAGATTCCCTGCCTATGGCTGGATACGGATTTCCGGTAAAGCCTGTTGGTTTGATCTGCTCTTCATTCAGACCCAGTGATGATGCTACGATATTTCCATTTCTAATTCCTGCTAATTTTTTTGCAGTGCGTTCTTTGAAGCAGGCTGCGGAAATGACGGATCAGATTTTCGGCGATAAACAACTTGCTGCCGAACTGAATGCGCTCGCTTTGGAAGTACATGCAGCCATTCAAAAGTATGGCATTGTCAACCATCCCAAATACGGTAAAATCTACGCCTTTGAAGTAGATGGCTTTGGCAATGCCTATCTGATGGACGATGCCAATGTACCAAGTTTACTTGCCCTGCCGTATCTGGGGGCTGTTGAAGCAAATGATGAGATTTATAAAAATACCAGAAGGTTTGTCCTATCGGACGATAACCCGTTTTTTTATAAAGGCAGTGCTGCTGAAGGCATCGGGGGGCCGCATGTGGGGCAGGATATGATCTGGCCAATGAGTATCACCATGCGTGCTTTAACCTCAGATGATCAGGAAGAAATCCGGCAGTGTATTAAAACTTTACAGCGTACACATGCCGGTACAGGTTTTATGCATGAATCTTTCCATAAGGATGATCCTGCTAATTTCACAAGAGCCTGGTTTGCATGGTCAAACACCTTATTTGGAGAGCTGCTGTGGCGTACCCATCAACATATACCGCAATTGTTAACTTCATAATCAGAATGGTACAGAATCCTCAACACACGATGAATAAAATATATATCAGCTTCCTCTTATTCCTGGGCACTTTAGCTACACAAGCCCAGCCGGCAGGCCAGTCTTATGACCCGGTGGATATGGTAAATCCCCTAATGGGTACACAATCCAAACCTTCCCTGTCCAATGGAAATACTTATCCCGCAGTTGCAGTGCCCTGGGGAATGAATTTTTGGACCCCGCAAACGGGCAAAATGGGAGATGGATGGGCGTATACTTACGATGCCGATAAGATCAGGGGCTTTAAACAAACGCATCAGCCCTCTCCCTGGATGAACGATTACGGGCAGTTTTCTATGATGCCGGTAACAGGGCGTTTAAAGTTTACAGAAGATGATCGTGCGAGTTGGTTCAGTCATAAGGCTGAGGTTGTAAAGCCATATTATTATAGTGTTTACCTGGCAGATGCTGATGTAACTACAGAAATTACGCCGACAGAACGTGCGGCACAGTTTCGGTTTACTTTCCCAAAATCCGACAGCTCATTTGTGGTCATAGATGCCTTTGATAAAGGCTCCTACATTAAAATACTTCCGGCTGAAAGAAAGATCATCGGTTATTCCAGCAAATATTCCAGCGGGCCGCTACCCAAAAATTTCAGGAATTATTTTGTCATGTATTTTAGTAAAGACTTTGCACTGTCTAAAACATTCAGCGATAAAATACTTAAGCAGGAATTGGAACTGGAAAGTAACCATAGTGGCGCAGTCATTGGTTTTAAAACGGTAAAAGGAGAGCAGGTTACTGTCAGGGTTGCTTCATCGTTTATCAGCATGGAACAGGCAGAAATGAACCTGCAAAGAGAGCTTGGAACAGATGATTTTAACCTGACCAAACAAAAGGTAAGAACGGTCTGGAACAAAACGCTCGGCCGCATCAAAGTAGAAGGGGGTAGTCAGGATCAAATCAGGACATTTTATTCCTGCATGTACCGTACCTTGTTCTTTCCGCATAAAATGTACGAGTTGAATGCTGCCGGGCAGCCCATACACTGGAGTCCGTATAACGGTAAAACGCTGGCAGGATACCGGTTTGCCGGAACCGGATTCTGGGACACTTTTAGGGCACTTTATCCGTTCCTGAACCTGGTTTATCCAGCTGTTAACAAAGAGATGCAGCAGGGCTTGGTCAATGACTTTAAAGAAGGTGGCTGGTTGCCGGAATGGTCGAGTCCGGGTTACGCGGATTGTATGATTGGAAACAATTCGGCCGCTGTGGTTGCGGATGCTTACATTAAGGGGATGCGTGATTATGACATCAATACCTTATGGGATGCGGTTACACATGGTGCAGCAAATGAGGGACCCAATGCTACGGGACGTCGTGGCGTGGCGTATTACAATAAATTGGGTTACGTCCCTTATGATGTAAAAATCAATGAAAATGCAGCCAGAACCTTGGAATATGCTTATGATGATTTCGCCATTTATCAGCTTGGGAAAGCGCTGAATAAACCAAAGTCGGTCCTGGATGTTTATGCCAAAAGAAGCATGAACTATAAAAACCTATTTGATGCCTCAAGTGGTTTGATGCGGGGGAAAAATGAAAATGGCGAATTTCAATCGCCTTTTAACCCATTTAAATGGGGCGATGCATTTACTGAAGGAAACAGCTGGCACTATTCCTGGTCCGTATTCCATGATATTGCCGGATTATCCAGGTTAATGGGCGGAAATGCAAAGTTTGTGCAAAAGCTGGATTCTGTATTCACGCTTCCACCAGTGTTTGATGACAGTTATTACGGGAGTGTAATTCACGAGATCAGGGAGATGCAAATTGCCAATATGGGCCAGTATGCACATGGCAATCAGCCCATACAACACATGATTTATTTGTACAATTATGGTGGCGCAGCCTGGAAAACCCAGTATTGGGTACGTGAAACGATGAATAGAATGTATCAGGCTACACCAGATGGATATTGTGGAGATGAAGATAACGGACAAACATCAGCCTGGTATGTGTTTTCCGCTTTGGGATTTTATCCGGTAACGCCTGCCACAGATCAGTATGTTTTGGGTGCACCTTTATTTAAAAAAATCACCCTAAACCTGGAAAACGGAAAAACTGTTGTCATCAATGCCGCAAACAACAGCGATAAAAACAGGTATGTTCAAAGCTTAAAATACAATGGTAAATTGTATGATAAAAACTGGATCAGCCATGCTGTGCTGACACAGGGTGCTGTTTTAGATTTCAACATGTCGGAGCAGCCGAATAAACAAAGGGGTAGCCAGGAATCAGCCTTTCCATATTCATTCTCTACAGCCAAATAAGGAGCATTTTAACGTAACTAAGTATTCAAGTATGTATAAAATTTTAAGTTTAAACCTGTGTTTGTGCTTATCCCTGTGTAACGTAAATAATATGTACGCGCAATCGGGACAGACAAAAATTAAGGCCAAACCGGCTGCAGATTTGCTGATCCCAATTGCCTTCAATAAGGTAAAGCTGGAAGACCAGTTTTGGCGTCAACGCATTAAACTTCAGAAGGAAGTATTGATTCCGGTAGCATTTGAACGTACTCAAGATGCTGCGGAGGATTTGCGGAGAACTGCAAACTATTTAAGCGGAAAGGGAGGGCCTTTACCTTCCGATAGCAGGTATGCCAGTTCGGATCTGTTTAAAGTAATAGAGGGGGCTGCTTATTTATTACAAATCGGGCGGGATAAAAAACTAGAGCAAGAAATAGATAATCTGGCCAAAATTATAGCTGCGGCACAGCAAAAAGACGGATATCTTTATCCACCGCACATCACGGGATCCTATAAAACTGCACCTTTGTGGGGTGGATCGGGTATGGGCGACAGGCCATATTCGTGGGAAGTACACAGTCACGAGCTTTACAATATCGGCCATTTGTACGAAGCCGCTGCTGCGTATTATCAGGCTACAGGTAAAAGAAACTTACTGGACGTTGCCGAGAAAAGTGCAAAGCACGTTAACCGGGTGTTTTTTGAAGGAGATCCTGCTTACAATAACGGAAAACCGGTAAATCAGGCGCCTGGTCATCAGGAGATAGAACTCGCCCTGGTAAAACTATACCGGGTTACCGGAAACAGACTTTACCTGGATATGGCCAGGAAGTTTTTAGACATCAGGGGGGTAACTTACAAACCTGGTGGAAAAGGAGTAATGTCTCCTGAATATGCACAGCAGCAACTGCCGGTTAGGGCGCAGGATAAAGCAGTGGGACATGCGGTTAGGGCCACGTATTTATATGCTGCCATGTCTGATGTAGATGCTTTGACTGATGATCCTACGCTGGGCGTTGCACTGGATAAAATCTGGGCCAACATCACCGATACCCGGATGCACATTACCGGAGGCCTGGGCGCTATACATGGGATAGAAGGATTTGGGGATGAATTTCTTTTACCCAATAAGGAAGCTTATAATGAAACCTGTGCTGCAGTTGGTAACGTGTTTTTTAACCAGCGCATGTTTTTGTTGAACAAAGATGGCAAATATATGGACGTAGCCGAAGTGGCTTTGTTAAACAATGTGCTGGCCGGGGTAAATCTTGAAGGCAATAAATTTTTTTATGTAAACCCGTTGCAATCGGAAGGGATGGTTGACCGGTCACACTGGTTTGGTACGGCATGCTGCCCAACAAATCTGGCCAGACTGATACCACAGGTGTCGGGAATGATGTATGCGCATACTCAAAGTGACATTTACTGTACATTTTACACCAGCAGCAGTACAGATATTCCATTAAGCCTGGGCAATGTTCATTTAAAACAGGTGAGCAAATATCCTTTTGATGAATCTGTTAAATTGGAAGTTACGCCTGCGAGGGCGAATCAGCCCTTTGCTTTAAAGCTTAGAATCCCGAGTTGGGCAGGTTCGCAATTTGTTCCTGGCGGATTGTACAAATACACAGATCACAATGCCAGGCCATGGTCCATTTGGGTAAATGGCAAGCAGGTACAGGGGGCCAAAGTAGACAAAGGTTTTGTTTCCATTAACCGGAAATGGAATGTAGGCGACCGGGTAGAGCTGCGGTTACCCATGCCGGTCAGATATACAGTGGCAGACGATCGGGTTGAGGCTGATCGAAATAGAATCGCGATTACCCGCGGACCGATCGTGTATTGCGCCGAAGGTATAGATAATCGTGCGGATGTGAACCGGTCTTATGTACCCGCCCAAATCACAAATGCCACAATAAGTACAGACGATACTGGCGTATTGGCAGGTGTTGAAGTTATAAAGAACCTGCCTGCAAAATATATTGATATGAAGGGAGCGGTGCAAAATACTGATTTAAACCTGATCCCGTATTATGCCTGGGACAACAGGGGAGTTTCTACCATGAATGTTTGGTTCCCTGAAAATGAGGTGACGGCTAAGCAGGCTGTGGTATTCCTTCCCAAGGAAATTAGTAGCATTAAGGCCAGCCATACAAATGAAGGCGAAAACGTAATCGCTGTGGTCAGCGGGAAGTTTCCTAAAAAATCTTTTGATACCAGTATAGAACGCTGGACCTCCTATCCGCAAAAAGGGAAGCCACAGTCCATAGAATTTGATTTTGAGCAGCCAAGGGATGTAAAATCCTTTGCCGTTTATTGGTATGACGATCAGGGCGGGGTGCAGGTTCCGGAATCCTGGACCTTAGAAGCTGCTGCTGATGCAACTTCTGGCTGGAAGCCCTTTCCTGTTTACAGCACAGACATTTATTCTACTTTAAAGGATCAGTTTAACCTGGTGCATTCAGATGGAGATGCTTTTATAGTTAAAAAAATCCGGTTAAATATCGTGGCTAAGGCCAATGCTGCGGCAGGTATTTTACAGGTTAAGGTAGAAACCAAAAAGTAGGTTATTTACTATTTGCGTATTCCGTAGGTGACATTCCGAATTGCTTGGAGAAAACTCTGCCAAAATGGGTTTGAGAGCTGTATCCAATCAATTCGGAAATTTCATAGATCTTAAACGCACCCTGCTTCAGCAACTCCGCACCTTTTTTTAAACGTGAAATGTTAATCAGTTCATTCGGACTGAGGTTGGATATGGATTTGATTTTTCTGTACAGCGTAGGTCTGCTCATGTGCATGCGGCTTGCCAGATGTTCCACATCCAGGTCTGGATTGCTGATGTTTTCATCAATAATCACCTGTATTCTTTCGAGAAATTGTTCATCTGTTTTCGAATGGGCGATGGTTTTCATGTGCAGCAACGGCGAGCTGGAGAAGTAAGTTTTAATCTTATTTCTATTGGCAATCAGACTGCAAGCCTGCACCTGCAGAAACTCCGGAGAAAACGGCTTCTCAACATACACATCTGCCCCAAGTTCCAAACCCTGTATTTTTGATTCCAGGGTGTCTTTCGCTGTCAGCAAAATCAATGGAATATGGCTGTATTCAATGCTGGATTTAATTCTTCTGCAAAATTCAAAACCATCCATTTCGGGCATCATCACATCACTGATAATCAAATGAACAATTTCATTTTCCAGGATTTCCAGCGCTTCTACACCATTTTTTGCAGTCAGGACATCGAATTTTTCAGTCAGGTCATCCATGATGAACTCTAAAATCTCTTCATTGTCATCTACTACTAAAACAACCGATTTGTTGTAATTGTCAAATTCCATTTCTGATGTCAAGTTTACTTCCGTTTCCATTTTCCTTCTAAATTGAATTCCATTGCCTGATGAATTGGGAATATAGCCACAAACATACTACATTCCGGGTCACTTTCTTCCAGATATAAATTGCCCTGGTGCAATTCTGCTAGTGATCTTGATATGGATAAACCAATACCAGTACCTTGCTGCATTTCTGTTTCTTTCGACCTGTAAAAAGGTTCAAATATTTTGTTTCTGAGTTCGTACGGTATCTTATGCCCATCATTAATGATGTGAATGCTAAACTGATCTTTTGCCTCATCTATATGGAGCATGATACTTACTTTTGATTTCCCATATTTAATGGCATTATCGACCAGGTTACTCATGATTTTATACAAGGCCTCGGTATCGGCGTAGGCGTAAAAATTTTCCGGGGGAAGTACCGTTTCAAAAGTAATTTTCTTGTTTTCAGCGGCATCCTGAAATTGCATGTTGACATCCAGAATGAGTTCGGATACATTAACTTTCACAAAATTCAGGGAATATCCACGAACTTCAGTTTTTCTGAAATCGAGCAGCTGATTGGTGAGGTTGAGTAAACGGTCCGTATTCCGGTTCATGATTCTCAGGTTTTTCTCAATCAAAGGAACCTCTTTAGCGCCTTTGATGATCTTTTCCATTGGTCCTTTAATCAGGGTAAGCGGCGTACGGATCTCGTGCGCTACATTGGTAAAAAACTCAATCTTGGCCTGGTATATTTCCTTTTCCTTTTGATGCTCAAATAGCTTCATCCTCCTTTTGTTCCTAAGCTCGGTTCTTTTGTGGTATTGTAAGGTCAGGGCGGTAATTAGTCCCAGAAATAGCAGGGCATAGAGGAAATAGGCAACAGATGTTTTCCAGAAAGGTGGTAAAATTGTGATGCGCAGCTCGATGTTGTTTTTGCTCCACTGACTGCTTCCGCTAACCATTGCCTTTGCCTGGAAAATATAGGTTCCGGGAGCTAGTTTTGTAAAATAGACCTTTCTGTTGGTTTTCAAATAAATCCAGTTGTTGTATAAGCCTTTCATCCTGTAAGCATATTCTGTCATTTCCGGAGCAGAATAACTTAAGCCCGCGAAATCCATGCTAAAGGAAGATTGGGTATGGTCCAGGGTCAGTTCATCCGTGTAAAGAATGGACTTGCTCAGTATTTGTTTTGCCTTTGGATCCTTACTTTCTACATTTTCGATCTGGAAACCTGTCAGAAAAATCGCAGCGGTCTTGGTTGTCGTATTGAGCTGTTCTGGTAAGAAACTAACCATCCCTTTTACGCTGCCAAAATACATTCTGCCATCGGTATCTTTATAAGAAGAATTGTAATTGAATTGGTCTGTAAGCAATCCATCGGCTTTGGTATACGTTTTTACGCCTCCAGTTTGTGGATCAAAACGGACCAGGCCGCCGGTGCTGCTGATCCATAATTTATGGTCATGGGCCTCCTGGATCCTGAAGAGGAAATTACTGGGGAATCCATGACTGGTATTGTAGGATTTGAAGCTTAATTTTTTCTTATCCAGCAGGGACAATCCACCGCCATCGGTGACTACCCAGATGTTCTTTTTACTGTCTTCAAAAATGCCGTTTATGATGTCGTTGCCCAAAGTATGCGGGTCATTCGGATCATTCCTCAAGTTTATATAGTCGTTTTCCCCTAATCTGAAGCGGACAAGTCCGTTGTTATAGGTACCCGCCCATATATTTCCCTCACTGTCCTCCAGTATATTGTTAAAGAAATAAAAGGGTAGACCGGGTATGGCATCAAAATCATCTTTTTTACGGTTGTACTTATAAATTCCTACCGTTGTGCCAATCAATATATCTCCCTTCCTTGTTTTAACGATACTCAGGGCAAAACTGGACCGTAATGAACTTCCCTTTCCAGCCTCATAATGTTTGGTTACCAGCCCGGTATTGATATTCATGACATCCAGGCCACGTTCGAAGGTGCCGATCCAAAGTTCGTTGCCATCTGCCAGTAAACCGTGAATGTTGGAATGAGCAATGCTATTTTTGTTGCCGTTTGGAAAGAACGAGGTGAAGTTTCCTGTTTTAGGCTCGAGCTTATTCAGACCGGCGTCCTCAGTGCCGATCCAGAAATTACCGTTTTTATCTTTACAAATCTCACGGATGTCACTTCCACTAATGGCCTTGTGCTGTTGCTCAGGAAAATATTTTGTAAAAATGGAGGAGGAAGGCGAAAAGTAGTTGATCCCGCCAAAATAAGTTCCGTTCCACATGCCACCCTCTCTGTCTCTGCACAAGGTGTAAATGGCATTGTCAGATAGGGTATAAGGATTGCTGTATTGCTTTTGCAGGTGAACAATACGCCCATTTTTATGGTTGTAAATGTATAAGCCAGATTCCGTACCAATCCAGAACTCATCCTCGTTTAATGCTTGTATGTCCCTTACAAAAATGTGCGTTTTGTCTTTATTTAGCGTCAGGATGTCTTTGATCACATTTGTTTTAGGGTCAAATAACTTAATTCCCTGATAAGTGGCGCCAATCAACAACTGGTGGTCTTTGGTCTCTATCAACCTCGAAATCCAGCCAACAGATTCTGAGCCTTTTTTATTTATCCGGTAACGGGTTTTAAAAGACTTGCTCAAAGTATTGTACACCGCTATTTTGCCATCGGCACTGGTAATTAAAATCTCTCCGTTCGACTGGCAATAAACTGCCCCTACGTCAAATGCATCATCTACGCTTATCCATGAATATTCTTTTTTAATAGGGTTATAGCGGTATACTTTGTTGTTGGAGAGTAGCCATAAATCGCCCTTTCGATCTATGTGTATGCTTCGGATGCCAGATTTGAGCGTCTCTTTGACCAGGCTGAAAGTTTCATTTTCAGGATGATATTTGTAAAGTCCCAGATCAGTACCTACCCAAAGTCCCGTGGCTTTATCACTCAGCAAAGCATAAATCTTATCATTTCCCAGGCTTGAGGGGTTTGATGGATCATGGCGGTAGGTTTTAAAGGAATACCCATCAAACCTGTTCAGGCCATCTTTTGTTCCAAACCACATGAATCCTTTATCGTCCTGCACACTGGCAAAAACACTGTTGTTTGACAGCCCGTTTTCTACCTGGTAATGTTTAAAATAGTAGGGTTGTGCACACAGTATTTTGACTGCGAACTGCAGGAATAAAAAAATAAGGGTCGTTATTCTCAAAATAGTTTGGCTCGTGTATCAAATATATTAAAGATATTATTGCTTTCAGCGCTTATTAGAGATTGAGACAGAATGCTGAAATATTGATACAGAGATATGAAATGTGCTGAGATTAAACTTTGGGTGCAGGCTATTGGCTAAACGCAAAAAAGCCCACTTTTCAGTGAGCTTTTAACAGTAGCGGGGAGCAGAATCGAACTGCCGACCTCAGGGTTATGAAAACTTTTCTTATGGTGTTAATTGAGTTTCATTAGTACTAAAAAAGCCATCTATTGATGTTTTTAGGTAGTATTTGGCTTCAGTGAGTGTCAATGGAAGTCAATGAAAATCAAAAATGTTGTACCTATGTTGTACCCTTGTTTTCTGAATATTGATTATCTTTGTCCTGTTGCAAATATAACTTAGCTTCTAATCTAATTAATTTATGGCTTCTATCAAAGTGGTGTTGCGTAAGAAAAAGCACACAGATAAAAAAACACAGGTCGAAACATTCACCTATCATCTAGCATTGCGCATCATCAAAAATCGTAAGCCATCTTTTATCTTTTTAGGGCAAACCCTAGACGGCGCACACCAGTGGAACGAAGAAGCGCAGATGGTAAAAAAGAACCACCCAAATTCTGTTCGATTAAATGCCCTAATCTTGGCTAAACGAACAGAAAGTACGGATATGGCGATTGATCTTGAAATTAAGAAAAAAGATCATTCTGCTGTTGCCATTAAAAATAAGATCAAGCCACTTATAGGTGCTTCTTTTTTTGCGCAAGCGGATGCTTATATCGAATTGTTCAGACTGGCGGGTAACTATAACAGGGTTACGTCTGAATCACCCCGTATAAAGCATTTTAAGGAATATCTCAAAGGGCAAGATATTAGCTTTCCAGAGATCACTGTTACCCTGCTTAAACATTATCAAGCGTGGTTAAAGGCAACCAGAAAAGTAGTAAAGAATGGTGTGGAACAACCGATAGGAGAGCGCACGATTATTAATCACCTGTTAATTATCCGTACCATTTACAATCAAGCCTTAAAAGCAAAAGTTACCGATGGTGAAAACTATCCATTCGGCAAGGATAAAATCGCAATTAAATTTCCTAGTGGTACTAAAGTTGGTCTTAATTCTGATGAAGGAAAACAACTGGAACAACTGGCAAGTAAATTATCGGATGTAAAAGAACTTTCATTGGGGCGTAATGCTAAGCCAAAAGAAATAGAAGCCGCCAATGATAATGATTTGATTGATATGCAGGATGCAAAGGATAAACTTGAAAACCTAGATTTATCCGACCAGCCATATTTAAGACATGCTTTAAATGTCTGGTTATTCTCTTTTTATTTTGCCGGAATGCGGGTTTCCGATGTGTTACGTGCTAAGTGGGCAGATTTCCAGAATGACCGCAACTATTATTCTATGGGAAAAAACAACAAATCAGGATCTTTGAAAATCCCTGAAAAGGTATTTAAAATAATTGAACAGTATAAAGACCACGAGCAAAAGCACGACCTTATATTTCCTGAACTAAAAGTATTAGAAAATCTGAATAGTAAGTTTGATGTTCAGCGCAAGATTGCCTATGCTGATAAGCGGCTGAATAAGGCGTTAGCAACAATATCTGAACAGATTGGCTTAACTAAAAAACTAACGATGCACATTGCCCGTCACACATTCGGTCATCTTGCAGGAGACAAAATTTCTGTACAGACATTACAGAAACTTTACAGGCATTCATCTATTACAACGACCATAGGATATCAGGCAAACTTTATTCATAAGGATGAAGATACCGCACTTGATTCAGTCATTAACTTTTAATTTTCACCGGATTACTTTATAAAAATAGCCTGTGATAATCCAACCACAGGCTATTTTAATCATCCCTATTGTAAGAAAATAAAAGAACGAGGCCGTTTACTTGCGCATCCGACCCCGTAATTAACGCTCTCAAAAGCAAAATTAGGCTTTCTGTTTGCCAAGTGCAAGGCTTGCATCTGTATTCTTATCAAGCCTTTCAAGCATGTTTTCTGATAATCATATATACAATTCAATAGCTTTCTATTATCGTTGTGTATAAATCGCCATTCAATCAGGAGCAAAAACTATGAAAGTGACAAACGTTACAAAGTATAAAGTGACAATGGAGCTGTCTCTACATGAGTTATACAGAATTTCAGAGGCTTTAGGTGCTGTTACCAGTCAATATCAAGTCTTAGACAAAAAAGATCTTAATGTCGCTAAGGAAGTATATGAAGAAGTAGAGGAAGATTTATGCGAGATACTTGTTTATATCGTAGATGATAAAACCCTCGAACTAATCCGCACTTAAACAATTATGTTAGAATCCCAGCAAGAGCTATTTATCCTGCCGGAGGCGCTTCAACAAAACGAAAAGGGCGTGAACAACGCCCGTTTCATTTCCGTTGAAGGATTATCAAATTATTTATTGGTCATTTTCCATGTGACTAATCAGTTTCTTTACACTTGTTTCAGTTTCGTAAACACAGCTTAGATAGTTTTTCAGCATCCAAAGGCTGTTATATTCATTTATAATGAGTGATTGCATAGCATTTTAAAATATTTTTCTATTTATTGTTTTCAGGAAGTTCCAATAATTCAGGTACAGAAACACCTAGAAATTCAGCGATTTTATAAAACTCTTGAATGGAAGGTTGATTTGTGTTTGTCGTCCATTTTGATATGGTTTGTTCCGTCACATCCAGATACTTAGCAAGTTCTTTATTCTTCACCCGCTTTATGGCTAGGACAATTTTTATCCTGTTATAAAACCTTTTCTCGTTCTCCATTATCAAAGATAACAAAGTGAATTACAACGTGTTTCGGCTTAAAATGAAGTGTAAAGCTTTAAATATTAAGTTTAAAAGCGAATTATATATTTTGGTTTCTGATTTTTATCTTATAAATTTAACGAAAATAATTCTTAAAAATTATTTTTCAGGGATATTAATGCACTTCAAAGCCTAATAAATGGCTCTTGAAAGCGATTTATAATTCCCTGTGGGTAGCGCAATTAATTCAATTATATATGAAACATTATCAATTCCCATTAAAAGTCGCATGGCCGTACTTGGCCTGTTCCTGTTGTTCAAAATATGTTCCCACTTGACAGAGCAGCCTATCCAATTATCAGACTTAAAAAAATCATAATTTCTAAACAAACTAATTTATTAAAATATGGAACTATTTCTAGGCATTGCATTCGTTGCAGTAATTTGCGCTTTTATATACCTCATTTATCGTTACTTCGCCGGATTTAAAGTAACGGTAACTGATGAGCTTTTCTCTCAAAATGGTGTAACCGTTGAATACAAAGCGGGTACAATCAAAGTGCGTGGTAAAGTGCATCCAGTAAGCAAAATAACCCGTATCCGCACAAATTATAATGTTAACGGGTCTGCAACTACACAACACGTCTTACTAGATACAACCGACATTAAAAATCCTGTCCTGATGATTATCTTTTTAGGCAGGGAGCAACGGGTGGACACGTTTGTACAGCGTTTGTCTATTGCCATTCAACAGGCAGGCGGTGGCAATTTTGTTTAATCGTGTAGTTATGAGAGCGATTAAACTTATTCTAGGCATTTTATTACTTACTGCGGCGATCTCATGCAGTAAGAAGAATGTACCCACACCAGAACCTGTTCCACCAATTATTCCCGTTAATCCGGTATCCCTAACAATTACAAGCTTTGCACCATTGACGGCATTAGTTGGTCAACAGATTGTTATTACCGGAACAGGGTTTGGCACTGATCTAAATGCGGTAAAAGTGCAATTTGCTGATGGGGATGCAATCAGTCCTAAAACGGTTACCGCAACTGAAATTACGGTTGAAGTTCCCGCCAGTGGAAAAACTGGTCTGGTAACCGTTACGCTGAATGGTAAATCTGTAAAAAGTACGGGTATATTTACCTTATCCGTACCAGAACCAGTTAAACCGACTGTGACGGGATTTTCACCAACAACAGCAAAATCCGGTGAAATTGTCACTATTACGGGTACAGGCTTTGGCACAGACATTAACAAGGTGGATGTTTTATTTACCAATGGGGAATTAATAACCCCTAAGACCGTTTCCAATACGCAAATTACTTTTGAAGTACCCATAAAAGCCAGTACCGGACAACTGATAGTTTATATCAACGGTACAGGGATAACCACTGAAACATTTACATTCAGCAATTCAACAGGTGGAGGCACTGCGCAATACACCACGACAAACTATGAAATTGTCGCCGATGGCGGTTATATCATATGGCGACCTGCTTCGTCAGAAATATTAAGAACAGAGTTTAGCCATGCAGATGGGGGCGGTATCAAAACCTCAAATGGTGGGACAGTTTCCCTGGCAATAGGTGGTTTGGAAAAGACAAAATCAACCGTTATTGATTATTACATAAATTTTGTGCCAACAGATCAATCGGCATTGCCTTACGTTACCTATACCGATAAGGACGATGCGGCAAAGACGATTAAGGTTTATAAGGTGTTTTTTAGGGAACGCTTTTCTTTACAGTTTCCACAGAATGCACCAGTACCGACACCGGAACTCTTTACACCAAAATATGTGATGGATAATATCCGTTCAACAGAGCAAAAAATACTAATTGTACAGGTATGGTAATAACTGCCTGATAACTGGCGCAGAGAATATTAAAGCCCCTATAGCCGTAAGGCAGGGGCTTTTGTATTTTATGAGGTTAAATTCTGAAAGAATTGATACCAATAACTTCTTGATATAATTAGATAGCCAATTTTATTTATAAGCCATATTTAATATTTAAATTTGTATTTTTCAAAAATCTTACTAAACACTCTTATATAAACAACCTATGGATAATTACGAATGGCTCGATAAGAAAACACCAAGATCTGTGGATCAATTGAGACTTTGGCCAGCTAATCCAAGATTGACACCCGATGAACAACATACAACGCTAAGTGACTATACAGAAGATTTCACCCTTGAAGAGGCTGATCGAGTCAGTTTTATCGATCTAGCCAAGGCTATTGCTAAAAAAGGATTTATACCATTCGATCCAATTATCGTTTGGCAGAGCCCGGAAAATGAAAAATTTTACGTGGCAGAAGGTAATCGTAGAGTTTTAATATTAAAATTATTACGAAATCCTAGTAAAGCTCCACGTCAATATCGAGGTTTATTTAGAAATTTGGCTCTTCAAATCGACCTCGAGTCCATATCTAAAGTTATGGTTAACGTAGCGCCTTCATTCGAAGAATCAATTTGGTATATAAACCAGCGTAACAACAATAGTAGCCTTCAAAGATCATGGGGGCGTGTGCAACAACATAGATGGGTTAATGATTTATTTGTGAGATTTGGTGGTGATATTGAAAAAATTAAAGATATTACCAATTTTGGACAAGGGGATTTAGAATCGATAATTAGGGTACTAAAGATAAAAGATTTCGTTGATAAGCCAGAAGTTGCTGAACAACTTGGAGATGACATTTTAACAAGAGCTAAGGCGAGGAATTTCCCCGTAACAATATTAGAGCGTTTACTCTCTAGTCCAGAAGTTAGAGAGAAATGGGGTGTAGAATACGACGGAGTAAACGTAAATATAGTTTCCAACAAAAAGAGCTTCTACAATCTTTTTGCCGATTTGATTAAAAAAATTGTACAGCGGGATACGGTTTATAAAGATGCTCCTGATCGAATTACTACGAGAACAGTTACTACTCATTTAAAAGATATTCTTGCTGGTCTACCAGAAGTGAATTTTGAAAAAGATGATGAGGGTGATACCGATGAACAAAAAGTAGTAAACAATTCTGTCAAAAAAACAGATGTAGAAGGAATTGAAGAAGAACCTGAATTAACCATAGAAGAGCAACGGGCGCTCATAAAAAATGATCCGAACAGAGCATTTTTAATCCCAAATTTCTACGAAATTAATACAACCAATTATCGTCTAAATGGCCTGTTTCAGGAACTCCAAAAAATTAGACTAACCCATAAAAATTGCATTGGAGCTTGTTTGAGGGTTTTGCTTGACTTATCTGTCTTAAATTATATCAATAATGAAGGGATTGAAACCGATATTGCTAGCGCTTACAAGGTTTCCTTTAGAGATGTACAACTAAAAAAGCGGATAGAATTCATTAAAACAAATAAGCTAACGGATCAGACAAAAAAAATTGCCGCACGATTGTTGGATGAAAACAGTGAGTACAGTTTAGATGTACTTAATGGGTATGTTCATGGCAAAGATATCCACTATTTGACTAAATCGTTCCTTAATAACTTTTGGAATTTTTTGTTTCCGCTATTTGATTTATTCTTAGATATTAAAGAAAAAAATGATTAATTCACCTTTACGATATCCTGGAGGAAAAAATAAGCTTTCTGCCTTTTTCGCTAGACTGTGCATTGAGAATAAGATCGACGATCATTATGTTGAACCATATTCTGGCGGTGCTTCCGTAGCGTTATTTCTTTTAATGGAAAACATCGTCAAGAAAATAACTATAAATGATAAAGATAGGTCGATTTATGCATTCTGGTATTCCGTCCTAAATCATACCGAAAGTTTCTGTAAACTCATTCTCGAAACAGACATAACTGTCGAGAACTGGGAACTGCAAAAACTAATTCAGGCAGAAAAGGAAACTTGTGATCTATTAGATTTAGGCTTTTCTACGTTTTTTCTAAATAGAACAAACCGTTCTGGTATTATTAATGGTGGAATGATTGGGGGAAAAGATCAACATGGTGCATATAAGATAGATTGTAGGTTTAATAAAAATGATTTAATCACACGCATAAGAGCTATAGCAAACCTTAAAGATAGAATTAACCTTTACCAAATGGATGCCATAGCATTGATTGAAAAAATTGAGTCTGAAAATGGACAGGATAATACTATATTTTACTTTGATCCACCATATTATCTAAAAGCGAACTCTCTCTATATGAATCATTATAAAATGATAAATCACATAGAGGTGAGTGAAAGGATCAAAGCTATTAAAAATATTAAATGGGTTGTTTCTTATGATAACGTTCCTGAAATTCAAGCGCTTTATAACGAATGTAAAAAGAAAGAGTATTCGTTTAAACATACCGCAGGAATTGCAAAAGTAGGGAACGAACTATTGTATTTTAGTTCTACTTTAAAAGAGCCTCAAATTGTAGATTGGAATCCTTTAAAATTCAAAGTAATTCGGGACAAAACGAGTAAACGTCTAAAACGAGTCAATTATCTTGGAAATAGAGAGCAGAGTCTTTCATTTCAAACAGCTATGTCTTTTTAGATGATAAAATCACAGTTTTATATATTCAACAGCTTGATCAATTACAGATAATTTTTGTGATTAAATGTTCGAACGAACTTTTTATCATTTTTTAACTTTATATTGGATGTCTAACTTAACAAACTCAATCTTACAATGGCTAAAACCGAGCTTACCGATATTAAAAAGATTGCATTAGACCTGCATAATTTTAGAACTACTCCGCAAAAGAGTGAACAAGAGGCTATCAATGCAATGATTATTGTGAAGCCAGATAAGTTCATCGGTTTAATAAATAGTTTAATTGAAGATGGATACCTTGCTACAGACAATATAATCTTGTTAAAAAGCGGATCAGATCTTATCGTTAAAGAGGGAAATAGGAGAATAGCTATTTTAAAAATAATTCATGGACAATACAACGTTGATGAATTCAACCTGCCACAAAATGTTATAAATAATATCAAAGGAGTAACTGCTGCTTGGAAGAAGGAAAATCGAAAAGTTCCTTGTGCTATATTTGAGGCTAGCGAAGCAAATCTGGTCGATAAAATTGTCAACCTTTCGCATGGTAAAGGTGAAAAGGCCAGTAGAGACCAGTGGACTTCTGTGGCTCGAGCACGTCATAATCGAGATAGTAATAAAGCATCGGAGCCATCTTTAGACATGCTTGAGAAATATCTTTCATTGGGGAAAAACATTACAGCATCTCAAAGAGAGCTATGGGCAGGTGATTATAATCTAAGCGTTTTAGATGAAGCTTTAAAAAAAATCCTTCCAAGGCTTGAGGTATCAAATATTGCAGAACTAGTTACGAAATATCCAAAGAATAAATACTGGCTAGAACTTGAAGATTTGATACGTGCAATTGGCTTGGCTCAGCTTACGTTTACAAAAATTCGGGATAAAAATTCTGACTTTGGAACAGAATACGGTATTAATCCTATCGTGCCCACTGTTCCAGCAACATCAGTGCAAGCCCAACCTACAGCAACCACACCCGCCAATCCGTCTGGAAATGCGAGTTTACCCGTGGGGACTTCCAGTCCCAGTTGGACATTTCAACCGCCCGCTGCAAGTGGAACAACTCCGGCAGCAATTGGTGTGTCAATAAAGGGGGTAGCTACTCCGACTACAGCTGCTCCTCCTCGTACCAGTCCTTCCTATTCTACAAATGATCCTAAGCATGTTGCAAATCTTCTAAAGAAATTTTCTCCTGCTGGAATAAATCGTTCAAAAGTGGTTACAATTCGTGAAGAGATGAAAAAGTTGAAAATTCCTGACAACCCAATCGCATTTTGTTTCTTACTACGAAGCATTTTTGAAATTTCTGGAAAGATATACTGTACAGAAAACGGTTTAAGCTTGACCAAGGGGGGAGGGAAGGAAAAGACGCTAGTGGAAGTTTTATCCACTGTAACAACCCATTTAACGAACGGTAATACAGATTTGTCGAAAGTAAGGTCACTTCATGGTGCCTTAACAGAATTATCTAAACCTACAGGAATTCTATCTGTCACTTCGTTAAATCAATTAGTACATAACACTTCATTCACCATTTCTTCAACTGATGTCTGCATTCTATTTGGTAATGTATATTTTCTTTTGGAGGCAATGAATTAATATAGTATGGTCTATAATAAAACTCCTCTTAGGTATCCTGGAGGAAAGCAAAAATTAACACCGTTCATATTGGACATAATCAATGCAAATAATATTATTAATGGACATTACTGTGAGCCGTATGCAGGTGGTGCAGGGGTTGGCCTTGAACTTTTATTAAGTAAAAAAGTAAAGAGTATCCATCTCAATGATGCCAATTATGGCATATATGCATTTTGGAAGTCTATCCTAGATAACCACGAAGAGTTTTGTCATCTTATAAGAACAGCGTCATTAACTGTAGAGGAATGGAGATTGAGAAAAGAAATTGTTAAAAACTACACTAATTACTCTCAATTAGAAGTTGGCTTCAGTACCTTTTTCCTAAACCGATGTAATCGATCTGGAATATTATCTGGCGGTGTTATCGGAGGTAATAACCAAGAAGGTAATTATAAAATGGATGCTAGATTTAAACGGAATGATCTAATTCGAAGAATAGAAGCGATAAGTTTATTTAAGGACGAGATTTATGTAACTAATTTTGATGCAGAATACTATATAGATAACTACATCATAAACCTACCCTTAGATAATACACTTGTATATCTTGACCCCCCTTATTATGAGAAAGCAAGTAATCTATATTTAAACTCTTATTCTAAAGATGATCATGCGGGGATTGCCGAAAAAATTCAAAATTCTATTTACCACAAATGGGTATTATCTTACGACGGTGTACCGCAAATTTTAGATTTGTATTTAGATCGTAGGCAATTTCTGTATGATCTACAGTATAATGCATCAAAAGTATATAAAGGAAAGGAAGTATTTATATTTTCGGATGATCTAGAAATTCCTTTGGAGTGCTCGTTAAAAAGCATTGATGTTGCGCTGCAAGAGTTATTTGGGTGAAGCTAGCGACACATAGTTGACAAGACATTCTCGTTGAATTTATTAGTATTCAAAGTTTATTAAATTACACTCCGCATTTTTTAATTAGGTGGCTCACTTTTCTATTTAATGTGCTTCCATTTTATAAAAATTGATTATCGCCTCAAAATGTTTCTTAATCTGCGATAAAATAAAAGAACAAAAGCTTTCAATCTTGAGTAGCCATTATTGATACAGCCAATAGTAACCATTGCAGACCGTTGCAACTGGTGAGTTGTCCGTCTAATAATATTCCGTTGGGGTTGTGGGTTTGTAGCCTCTTGTATAACATTTTCTATAAATGTTACAAATGAGCCAGTGTGAAATCTCTTTTTTGTTTCCCATATCTTTCTAGGAATAGGCTTAGAAAAAAAGTTTCCAACATCTAATCTTGATGCTTTATTAAAGTCATAAAGTCCGTCCTTTGAGGATTCAAATAATGTCTTGATGTGATTTATAAGGAAGACAACATACCGTTCTTCTTTTGTAGAAATTTGATTTGGATCAGCTGAAGGGTCATTTATACGACTGTTACCACTGTCAATAATTCTAGCCCAAATGTCTCGATGTGCGATACTAAATTGGACGAGTAAATTAATTTTTGCGATATTATTATTTGTTCTAAAAGACCTAATCGCATAAATAATCGCAATAAATGCAATAATTTTGTCTATCCCAAAAGTGGGAATCAAGACATCTTTAACGAAATTTACGTCGTACCTGCAAAAGAAAGCCTGTAGCTCATTTAGAATTTCGTGAAGCACAATGGTTTATTAGATTGTATCCTGATTAAAAATATTAAAGTTGCCCAGGTAGTTTTTCAAAGAAACAGTTTTGTCACTTATTAATTCCTTTATTGCAATAAATGGTTTAATTTCATTGGGATCATCCGAGTACATGCCACCGTTAAAGCAACCATTTGGATTATCTATTAGAAGAATATGTTTGTTGTCGAATAAAAGAAAATCTCTGAAAAAGTTTAAATCCAATTCGTTATCTAAAGTTATATCTTCGAGTATTTCTATTTTAACCCCAAGTTCCTCATATATTTTATAGATGCTAAACTGCCTTAGAATGTATTTTGATAATGGGAATGATAAATACCGTACTCTTTTAACCTCCACACCGTTTTCAATTTGCTTCTTAATGGGCGCAGAATTAGAATAGATTGAATCCTGTCCTTTTTTTATTAAGGCAGCCATATCTTCATTTCGTACACTGTTCCAATCGTATATTCCATAGTCATTATAGCTAGGAAGAATTTCTAATTTATAGTACTCATCCTTGGCTTCATTAATAAGAGAATTACACTTTTGACTCCATGAATCTTTATCCAAATAAATCATTAGGGAATATCCTTTTTTGCGGAAGTTAAAGTAATACGAGGAATCAATACAGCTCTTTCATTTGGTGCTAGCCCTGATATACCATTTAAATTTACATCTCCTGTAACATCCTTTCCAATGATAATAAAATCACCATTCTCAGTTTCTAGAATATCAGGACATGAATTATCATCACAACCACCACCAAAATATCCAACAGTACCAAGTTCTTGTGGTGATTTACCAAGGCGTTTTATTGCAGTTTCCATATAGTTTGTTTTCGTAAATTTAGTAATTAACTTATTGAAAGTCAATAGATGATGCTATTAAATTATTCGCTTAAATTATTAGTTGGCGAGTTTTAAATTTGATACGCTTAAACTTGCATAGATTGATGCCAAACTAAGAGATAAGGATTTTATTAGATATACTAATATTATGCAGCAGAATAATACTGTTTCTTGTTTCCATATTGGTTCGCATGGTGTCAATTAGGGGCAGCCATTTTTCATCATCGGCTACTTTCAGTAGTAAATCGAATGGTGTTTTATAAGTAAAACAAAGAGTTGATCCCTGTATTGTCAGGTTCGCAAATACAAAATTCAAAATTTGCCGTTTTTGCTCATTTGTCGAACCTTCAAATAAGGTATGAGCATTTGATACTCCTGAAATCAATGAGATAAGAGCATTTTTAAAGCTATCGTCACATTCCCGATTCTTGCCAATCTGGCTTTCTAAATCACGTTGATCTTCACGAATTTTCTCTTTCTTGTTTTGAAATTCTTTCTGACTAATGACGCCATCCAATAATAAATCCATCAATTTATCTAATCGATTCTGTAGAAGTGAATGTTCTCTTTGAAATTCACTCATTTGACGTTGCAAAAATTCTCGCTCAGCTTTGTCTGTTTCACGGACAGAGGATATTACCACCTTTAAAAGATCAGGTGAGATATTAAGTCTTTTTAAAGCTGAAGCTGCTTGAGCAATAATTTTTTCTTCACGTACCCACATTCGTTTTTCGGGTTTGGCAGGGTTAAAGCAACGCAGATAAGTCCATTCACCTCTGCTGCCGTTTTTATAGTTTTTTGTTTTTGTGTCAGCGGTAACTACATGACCGGATACACCACAGGTTAAAATCCCCCTGAAAACATATTCTCTGCCATTGCATAGTGTAAAAGGCCTAATATTACGTCCAGCAGTAACATCTTGGCAGTAATCAAATAGTTCTTTGGAAATAATTGGCGGATACTTATGATCGTATAATTTACCTTTAATCTCCATCACGCCATAGTAAAATGGATTATTCAAAATCCTTACTACTTGCGTTCTAGGTAGATAATGTTTTTTGCCGACACGGTTTTTTAAACCCCATGTTTTAGTCTTATTTGTCATTTCCTGATATGTAAACGTTCCTGTGGCATATTCTTCAAATATTCGCCGAACTAAATGAGCGCGGTGTTCATCAATAACGAGGCTTCCTCGTTCACCCTCTCGGACATTGATATAGCCAAGAGGTGCCATAGCAATCCATTCACCCTGTCTTATTTTATGATCAATGGAACGCTTTACATTATCTTTCAAGCAATCAACATAAGATTGCGCCATCACAACACCCATTGACCACATAAGACGCTCTTGGCTTACGCTATCTTTGTGAATCACGTAATTCTCTGTATTGAAATGAAGTTCAATCTTACCTTTTTGAATTAAAGAATCTAGCATTGGGTATTCTTTAAATGAACGCTGAACTCGATCAACTTTATCTGCAACAATAGCGATAGTCTCTTTTTGCGAGGTTACGAATTGTAACATACCCATAAATTGATCTCTGTCACCGTTTGTCGATGACTCAACAATTTCAAATGTTTTTAGAATTTCTAGGTTTCTGCGAGAACAATAGTTTTCTAAACGATGCCGCTGCGCATCAATAGAATAGCCTTCCTCCTGGTCACGTGAAGATACTCTAGCTAAAATAATAGCTTTTTTAGCTACCAAATTTTTACTTGGGTCACTGTAACTTTCAGTCATGTAATATCCTACAACTGTTCAGCTTGTATTTCAAGAATTATTTTGCAGAATCCAATTAGATTGCGTGCGGCTTCATTAGCTTGATTATCAGTGATTTTGGAATCGTAAAGTTTATGCATTTCTTGAACAACCGCTGTATAACCATTACGCTCTTGCTGTGAAAATTTCTTCATTTAGTCCTCATAGATATTTACATGAAGGACATTTTTATTCCTGCTTTTTGTTTTTTTAGTTAGAAAAATGATTTTATCAAACTTCATTAGCGATAATGGGTACAGAAGTATTTTATAGTTCTAGTAATTGCATCTCTAAGCGAAAAGGGACTCGGTTTCCTTCGCTTAATTTTTCTATCTTAAAATTTAAAGACGTTTGACCTGCTGTTTAGTGATCGATTATTACATAAGACCAATTCCATAAGAAGTAATGTTGTGTAAGTTTGATAAAAAGACATAATTTGATTTTTAAGGTCGTTTTCGTGTATTAATCTCACCCCGTTCAACAATGCAAAAGAGGGTATATATGAATACAGAAGATCGTAAGTACACAAGAGCAGAAGCTGCAAGTTATACAGGTAAGTCGGTAACTACCCTGGAAACATATGCCACTAGATGCTTTCAAATACTGCCATTTGAGAAAATCGGTAATCGTACTTATTACAAAAAATCCGATTTAGATACATTCAACGAAACAAGACCATAACTATTAAATGGCGGCCAGTTTTTCTCTGGCAAGCCCAATCATTTTTATAATTATTTTTCTGGAGAAAGCCCAATGAACATTGAACAGGCTAACGCTATTCCTGTGTCCGAATTTCTGACAAAGTTAAATTTTTACCCAGTCAGAAGCTATAAAGACGGTGCGTTATACTTTTCCCCGTTACGCAGGGAAAAGGCCGCTACTTTCCGTGTCAACAAGTTAAAAAATGTATGGTTTGATCACGGGTCAGGACGAGGGGGCAACTTTTTTGATTTTGCCGTTGAATATCTGCAATCTCAAAAAGAAGATTATACAAACGCCGATGCGTTGCGCTTTATAACTAATATATGGTGCAATGACGCTGCATTTCTGAAAAGCAACAAGCAAGATGATCTTGTAGCTGTTGGAGTCCACAACCTTAAACTGTTTTCGGTGTCACCTATCAGCCATTTATCTTTAATCCGATACCTTGAAGACAGAGGCATCCCGCTTGATCTGGCTTTGGTGTATTTGAAACAGGCGAAAGTCCACAATCTTTCTAAAAAGAACTACTTTAACGCTCTTGCATTACGGAATGATAACGAAGGGTATGCCTTAAAAAGCCGGACATTTAAGGGCTGTATCAATGGCAAAGACGTTACGTTTATTCGTGGCACTGACGAAACGCAAAAAGTCATTCATATTTTTGAAGGAATGTTTGATTTTCTGTCTGCCTTAAAATTACTTGGTATCACACGATTTAAGGAGGATGCTATCATTTTAAATGCCTTTGAATGCCTGCCAAAAGTATATCCCTATGTTACGCATTCCAGATACACACACCTCTATTCATGGTTTGATAATGGCGTTACAGGCGATGAGTACCGAAGCATCTTGAATAACTTTATCAGTAAGCAGCATGGAATAAAACACGTAACGCTTAACAAAAAATACAACGATCACAAAGATGCCAATACATGGCTGCTGCATGACTTGAAACAGCCGAGTTAATCCTGGTCAATATAGATCTGCTAAACGGTTATTACATTGGTATTTCAAACACATATTAAAAGCATCCCGCTATTAGTGGGTGAATGGTTTGTTACAGTCAATAACCGAGGCCGCTCCCGCCACCAACTATTATTTTCCCCACTCTATCGAGTTTCCTCGCGAAACAAAATAACAGCCGGTTTGGTCACTCATTCCTCGGTTGGCCTTTCCTGTAACCATTAACCAACAACAGGAGCTTTCAAATGAAAACTGTTTCTCAAAAACAATCAACCTATGTACGCAAGGATATTCAACAAGAAATAACCGATAAAATTATTGCACAGTTAGAAGCGGGTACAATTCCATGGAAAAAACCTTTTGCGGGACCAGATCATACAATTCTTGGTTTACCGTATAATTTTACCACCGATAACAAATACAGAGGTATCAATATTCTGCTTTTGTGGGGTGCATCACTGGAAAAGGAATACCAAAGCAATGAATGGGCAAGCTTCAAGCAATGGAATGCAAAGGGGGAATCCGTTCGCAAAGGCGAAAATGGCCATACAATCGCATACTACGATAACATTATTAAAGAAGTTGACGGAGAAATTGAAAAAATCCCATTCCTGAAAGTATCAAAGGTATTCAATCGTTGCCAGCTTGCGAGTTACGAGCCTGTACAACAAGAATACGTTATGCCTGATAACCTTGTCGAGAAACTTGACAATATCGAGGATTTTATCAGCAATACGAAAGCAATCGTTGAAACCGGAAGCCATGAAGCATACTACACTCGATTAGATGACAAGATTGTAATGCCTAAACCTGAAACTTTTATTGATACAGATTATAATACAGCAACCGAAAATTATTATTCTGTCCTGTTCCATGAATTGACTCATTGGACAGGTAATGTAAATCGCCTAGACCGTATTAACCATAAGCGTTTTGGTGACGGTAACTATGCCAGGGAGGAACTTGTTGCAGAATTGGGGGCGGCTTTTCTTGGCGCAAGCTTTGAAATTATCAGTGCCGAACCAATCAATAGTGCAGCTTATATTGACCATTGGCTGAAAGTTCTAAAGGATGATAAGCAAATCATCTTTACCGCCGCCAGTCATGCTTCTAAAGCGGTTGATTATTTATATGAATTACAGCCTAAATAAATAAAAGAAGCCCTGCTAATTCGAGGGCACTGAAAAAGTCCTTCTAAATCGGACAAAAAAAGGGGTTGCGTCATAAATCATGAACAACCCCTTTTTCCTTAGCCTGTAGGACTAAACATTATATTCTTATTTAGTACATGCGACTCTTAGGCCGCCAAATTGGATTTTATATTGCCTGTTTTCCGCCTCAAATATTAAGTGGACTTTTTCAGTGCCCTCGCTAATTCAGCAGGGCTTCTTTCTTTTGTTAATTAAATTTGTTTATAAGCGTGTTTAGCAGATTTAGATATTCATCTTCTGATAATCGGCCAGCGTCTTGAAAAGCTGTTTTCCATTCTTCCAGATATTCCGTAGAAATATCAAAGCAAACATGATGTAAATGGAGGAAATCGTACTGAATGCTTATCAAGGTTATGATGTTTAGATACAATTTTGGCAAATACAGCTTTCGTTCTCTTGTATCAAAGTATCTTTTTATAGATACAAGTGACCCAATAAACCTTTCAAGTTTCACTTGCCGAATTGTTGAATTTCTAAATGTTGATGCACCGCTATAAAGGAGCGACAAATATTGATTAAAACTGTAATCTGGATTTTCGCTTAATATGTATTCAACAACGTACAAATCCGCTTCGATATCGAATATCTGCATGAATGGCCATAGATTGCCATACCTTAGTTCTGCTACTTGTTGTTTTGTTTGGATACCTTGCTTTGAAAAGTGAAATATTTCATGCAGAATTATTAATAGTGCATAATCAAAATCCAGTTTTTCTAGGAAGTACGTGTTAAACCATATTGAATTGGTTTCTGGTTTTGCATCACTTATACATTCTTCGACCCCGTAGGCATGGGTGAAAAATACATTCGGTTTCTTGTCCAGTTGCAGGAAGATTATAAATTTCTCAATCCTTGCTTTTAGTTCGTTTATTATCTTGGCATTCATATAGTGGAATTTATAAGTGACTATTTAAATAATGATTATTTCATTCACGATAAATTTTGCTTCGTTATTTATCGGGTTATATCTTTCTTCAGTGATGAATATTTCTAGAGGTAATTGGAAAAACAAATCATAATAGAGGGCTTTTAGCCTTAAGCCATTCAATACAATCTTTTCACCGCCGTTTATTAGTGTTACAGCCCCAGCAAGAGGGTCATATTCAATCTTAGAGATTAGTACATAGGGAATTGTGAAGCTTTTTCCGTTAGGCATAGTAAGGGCAATATTCCGGATATAGCCGCTACTTTGATAAGTCCTATAAAAGGCTTCATCATCTTGCCGAACGTCAATTGTCGGGTTGTTCTGCCTTAGTTCGTCTGATTTTAACCTAAAGTTCTGGCTCATAACTTACCTGCTTGGATTTTGGATATGATATTTGTGGCTTGTGCATTTCTAGCGTGTTGTCTTTTCTCCTTTCTGGGTTGGTCACATAATCCATGTGTGCCCCGTTATTTGTTAGTTCAATCGCCGATTGACGTGTTTTCATTATTTTTACGGTTTCTAGCAGCTCCTCTTTATCGTCCGTGTATACGATTGCGGCATCCCGACCTCTGGAAATCGAAACATAAAATTGCTTGCTATCAGCGGCTACAAGGGAGATTTCCGGCATGCTGACAAGTACGGTATCCACTGTCTTGCCTTGACTGGAATACGATGTAGTACAGTAATTATGGTCTAGGTGGCCGAACTCTTTATCCAGCGTATATTCAACATTGCTTTTTGGATTTACAAGAATGGTTTTACCACCTCGAATGCCAGCTATTTCTAATGCTTGGCCGTTATTTAATCGTTTTCCAGCCTTGTCAAAGCAATTATTCGTTATGCGCACCTGATCGCCTTTTGAAAGGCCAATTTCTGACTTGTGGTACACGTTATAATCTTTCGCTCGATCAAGGGGCAGGGAGCAGGTTTTACCCTGCTTATCGGCGATTATAATCTGTTTATCACCTATTTTTGAAACAGCCCAGACGCTTCCCCGTTTAATATTAGGGAGGTTTTGATTGAATTGGATAACTTGGCCTTCTTCAAAATTGCGCCAGTCGGTTTTCTGGGCTTCTGTCATATTAAGATTGCTTAGTTTAGTGACAGGAATTTCCTTTTTGCCGATCACATTATTTTGACGTAATTGTTCCCGCAAGCTTTCGGTTATGGCTCTGCCTTGCTCACGGGTGGGAGATACGATTAGTCCAGTTTTATTCCGTTTAATTATATCAATATAATCGGTTACAAGTTGCTTGTACGGATTTAAGGGGTCGATCTCTTTAATTGAACCCATACTGTCGAGCTTGGCAAAGGCGGTTTTTACTTCGCCTTTTGACAAGTCCGTTACAACGTCACGGTAAAATTCATCACGTTGTCGATAAATCTTGCTAACGGCGGCTGTTTTAATGCCTGCAACAGAATGCAATACTCTTAAACTATCGCCTCGATTTACAGAGGAATGTTGAGAAATATCGCCAATTAGCAGTAAACGTGCATTGTGTTTTTCTGCCAGTTCTAAAACTTGTGCCATTTGTGCTGTGTCGGCAAGTCCTGCTTCATCCATAAACAGCACATTGTCTTGCAATTTGCTTTGCATTTCTTTGTCTTGCAGGAGTTTTGAAACTGTTTCGGCGTTTTCAAATCCTTCTTCTCTTAATGTGCCACGACTAGCACTTGCGGATGGTGCAACCAATATAACCTCTTTGCCTGCTTTTTGAATTAATTCAAAGGCCTGTTTTAATAGAGTAGTTTTACCCGTACCCGCACCACCCATAATTATACTGACACGGTCTGTTGTAGTCATTAGATGTTCAAGTGCCTGTGCTTGCTGACCTTCAAGGGTGGTTTTTGGTGCTGTTACATATAGGGGAGTTTGACTGTCTAGACCTTTTAGAGCCAGGGAAACCATTTTTTGCTCCTCTTTTAATACGTCTTTGGTGGTTATAAATGTCTGTGTTTTGTCTGCAACTTTTATTAGCCTGGCATCGTTATCAAAAGTTTTGTTGATGTCAGCAGGGCTAACCGATTTAACGCCGATACTGTGCATATAGGCATTCGCTAATATTCGACGTTCCGGCATAACTGATGCCCTTTCAAAAGAATGGCTACAGGAATGGTCTATGCAATCTTTTGCAGTAATGTTTTCTTGCTCTTTGTTAGGTGCATAGCGAATAGGGGCATCCATTTCACCTTCTTTGCGATCAATATTTTCCCTAATCTGTTTGCGCCAGTCGGCTTTCAGTTCTTCTAGGTTTAAGCCTTTTTGTTTCTTTGTACGGGTTTTAGCCCCTAATTCGCTTAAGGTTTGTTCGTCCGTAATTCCGAGTTCTTTTGCAAGGTCATTAATCTGTAATGTCCTTTTGCTAAATAATTCGCATATATTCTTGCTTACACCCTCAATTTCAAATGATTTACCATCTTTTTTGATATTATACCCCAGATCAATAAGCCTATCGGAAAGGTTTTTGTAAAATAAGCTTTGATAATAGGGGGCATCCCGTTTTATATAGCGAAACTGGCCAGCTTTAATTTTATCGTTTTCACTCTTATCAACCGTAGCCGAGATGACAAATGCATGACAATGTAGATGCGGATCAGGAGTTTTACCTTCTAATCCTCTAGAAGTGAGGTGAGTAAATTCAGCCCAGATCAATTCGTCAGTTTTTCTATCTTCATCTTTGCCGCCTACACGTACACGGGTCATCATGTCCGCTTCTATTAGCTTCATCGTGTCATTAACAGACTTTTGAAATGCCTCTTGAATATGATTATCGCTGGATAGAGCGTTGATCACAGAAACTGACTTCGGCACACTGAACGTAAAATCATAACCCACAGTTCTGTTTTCAATTGTCCGTTGTGTCAGCCGTTCCCCCGTGATCGGATTGCGGTTTTCGCATAGGGCGAAAAACTGCTCACGGGTCGTGTTTCCCGAAATCCCCAAACGTGCCGCCAACTTTCCGTGAAACTGCCCTTGCAGTTCAGTTTGGTTGATGTAGTAATTTGCAGTCTGTAATGACTGAGTGAAATAAGCTTTCGCCTGATCGGATGTGCTTTGAGTAATACGAATCATGTTGAGTGTTATAATTTGGTTTTTGCCTATCTCCTTATTTTTCTGATTTTATCAAACCTTTGCACCGGATTGGCTAACCGTAGCCAAGTTCCATGCTGTCTTTATTCTGGTCTAAGTCTTCAAATTTTTCAGGTTGTTTGACCCTTTGCATGCTCAACTTCTTTTGGCGGGTACTGGCGAGGCTATCTTCATAGCTAGTCTGCTGACGAGAGGGGGGCGTTGTCCTATCATTTGCCGGAATCAGGTCGGCCATTGCCTTTTTCAGTTGATCTCTATGCAAGGCATCCAGAGCTTTGTAATGGCTACCATGTGGAATAGCCCAAATTTTCCTGAACTCGTCAAGTTCCATATCTATTTGTTTAGAATGCTCTTTAGGTAGATTATCTTTTGATTGAAAAGCAGCTATTAAATTTTCGTGCTTTTGTTTCATGTCAGCCCATGTTTTATCTCTTAGGGCATTGAAATCTTCTTTATCCTTATCGTGTCTTCGGTAAATTTGGGCTAAATCCATACAGGTAGGTATTAAGGGTTAGTAGTAGAGTATTAAGTGTCAGGCGTCTTCCCGTTCACAGCTCGGCAGTGTTAGGACACAAATACAGGTTCGTCCTCTTGGTAATCACTAAACATCATATCAGCCACTTTTTGGCGCAGTTCCTGACTTGCCAATCGTCTTGCCGGGATACTAAAACCTCGGGTTTTGTCAGCCCCTAAATCGTTCACAAAAACATTACTATATTCTTCGGCAACAATTATTTTATCGATCATATCCAAGACCATTTCATCACCTTGCTCATAATCAAGAAAGCGATTTGCCGAATAGAAAATGGAGCAAGTGAAAAGAAGTATTCCCAAAGCTTGGCCTAAAATCATTAAGCCTAAGCCGATCACTAGAAAAAATGCTGGTTCAACAATGGTTTCGATAAATCTTAAATCCAGATATTTTCCGTTCCATTTCAGGGTGATAAACCTTTTGTCTAAAATGCCTGTTGAGTAGCTATATTTACTGAAATCAAAAATTGACGGAGGCAGTTTAAGTGCTTGGTAGTGACCATAGGATTTATAGAGGAAAGCCAACAAAAAGGCATACCAAGATAGGTAATGGAACATAAAGCCCCAGCCTGTCCGTCCCTCTGCTTTAAGGAATGGTATACTTTCTTTTGCCATTGGCACGAGGGCAAGGATTAAGGCGTAGATGATACACCAGCCAAAGCTGAAGTATCTGCGGCCAAATCCTGATCTTGAGAAAACCTCAAGAATTGCCCGTGGCATCGATGCCGACATTGTGAAGATGGTTAATAATAAATTCTTGAATGGATTTGATCTGCCAAACGTGGTGGCAAAATGAAGTTGTTTTTTCATTGCTTAAAAGATTAAAGTGTTTATTTGATTTTGTTATTTGAACATTGAATATTTACCCTGCAATGCGGGGCGATTGTCGAAAAGTGACTAATAAATGGTTATCCACGCCGTCTATCGGATTGCCTTGTTTGTGTATGATGGCTTCAACCAAATTGTTTGATATTTCAGAACCCATTTTCAACTTGGAAAAAACTTCGGGGCGTAAAATCCGGCGCAGGCTGTAACTTGCGCCGTTGGATTGAGAATATTCTTTTGAATATGTACTGCTATAATTTTGATCTAGGAAATAATCCTCACCAATTAAAGAAGATGCCCATTCATTCGTTTCGCCAGTATTACAATGGAATATCTTGGTTGTGAAGTTAGCCAGTAATGATTTAGCTAGATATTCTGGATTTTTTCCACCCATAGCTGAATAGTAGTTCAAAATATTCTGGGTAACATACAGGATAGCAATTTTACTAGAACGTGCTGTTAACTGGAAATTCAAATCCTTGTTTACAATAAAGGTTTGAGCTTCGTCAGAGATCAAAGCAACTGGCCGTGTCTGCAAGTTAATAGGCCTGCGTTCCATCGCCCGCTGGAATAGCAATTTAAATATGAGCTGAATTGAACGACCTGCCTGAAAATACTCTTTCGTTGGCATATCAATAATGATGATAGCACCGTCCGAACACATATCAGGGGTTATATTGCTTTTCCCCATGCAAAAAAGGGGGTATATAGGCGACTTTAGAAGCGGGAATAGAAAGCCCATTAGTTTGAAATCAACGACTGATCTCGTGCGATCTGCAAGATTTTTCAATGTTTCGACAAAAAACTGATCAATCATTTTAAATGTTCTTGCATCTGGGACGGCTTCAAACAAAGCATCCTCATATCGTTCATTATCCTCTAATTCATCTAACCTTTCTTGTGATAGCTTACTTTCCCATTCGCCAGCCTGTTGGACAATATTTTTACGTGCTTTGAAATATGCTTTTTGAAACGCAGTAGGAGTTTTAGTATCTCCTGCCAGTAATTCTTTTAAATTATCCTCTTTCTTGGGTAAGGATTGCCCGATGTCATAAATTAATTGAACGGTAACCGTTTGATAAGCAATTTTGCACAAATCAATTACAGATGATAAAACCATCGTTAGGGCATCTGACCAGAAACTGTCTTCGGATGAACTGCCTTTATCGTCCAATCCTGCATTAATAACAGAGGTGAGCAGATCGACAATGTTCTCTGTAAGCCCTAGCGAGCCGTCCGGCTGTTGGCATTCATATTCTAAAAAATTGAACTTGTAGGGTTGGCCTACGCCGATCACACGCACATGATCCATCCTGCCTGTTTGCTCGCACAATTTCAGGAAATCGGATTTATCGGTTTTTTTGACTGTAAGGAGTAAAGCACCGTAACCATGCGATAGGTAAGCACTTGCGATCTGGGAAAAACTCGTTGAAGTTTTACCACTACCTGTGGAACCCATGATAGAAACGGCTTCAAATGAATCCTTGATCGTAAAGGCCGTGTCTACTTTGGAGGATTTAAATTTTAGTAGCGGTTGATTAATGTCGTACCATTTCATAACTTTGTTTTGAAGGTTTTAAAAACCTTCCGCAGGTCTGAACTGCGGAAGGGTAAAATTTACTGGCTACTTGGATTTCTTGTCTAATAGCGTGTTTGAAATCCCATAGGTGATAGTGTGACCACCTGTCTGAAAAGTGGTTTTGTTACCATCCGATTTAATGGAGTGTCCGCCATTGATGTATTTGTTTTCATCTTGGCTGGATTGTTTGTATCCATTGCTCGAAAGGATTTTTTTCTGATCATTTGAAAAACTCATGATTAAAAAAATTAGTGGTTAGCCGACTGTTCTGCACTTCGGTATCTGCTGCCTGACGTTTCGGGTTCGGCGTAAATCCGTTTGTTTTCATAGTATTATTATTTCTTTCTTGACTGTGCTAAGCTCATGCGTTATGTCTATTTCACATTTATTATCAAATCGTTTCGGAGGTAAACACGTATGCCAGTCTTTAAAAATTACACGGAAGATGGACGACTTATGAATGAATTTAGTGAACCGCTGAACGAAAAAAACATTGATCGTTTTATTAGTGAATACGGTCAAGAAAGGGCGAAAATGTATATCAGCATCTTGGCCGAATTCACTAATGAAATCGGTAATACTGTATTTCATCATATGGATGCAAACTCTAGAAGTCCACGTAGTGGATATATGATTAAAAAACTTACTAAACATTTTTATGATGATAAGATGTCAATTATTGAAATAGGTAAAAAAATGTTAGGAGATTTTGGAAATAAACCCTCACATCCTTAAACCTTATCCAAATGTCTATAAGATGATTTGAATCATTATTAATAATAGGCTCATATGATGCTCATATTAATATTTTGATATAGATGAATGAATTTTTAGCTTTATCACTCCTATTTTCAGACATGTATGGCGCTTAGTATTTACAGTGAGACATTTGAAGTTTTATATAATCTGGTTTTAAAAGAAGCTCGAAAAAAGTTGACTCTGGAACAGCGGAAATCAATCTCCGAGACCAGTCATAAGAATTGGGATGAAGATATAGTTGATTTGACATCATCAAAGCAAATATCTTTAATGAACTGGGTGTTTGGCGATAAGGCACCTACAAATTCTCAATACTGGGCTAATAGGTTATCAGCCCATAGAAAACCTAAAAACAAAAATGGTTCATATAAGGATGAATGTCTAGATGAGAATTCTGAATTGATGATTAAAGCTTTTAATTTAATAAGCTTTAACATTCCAGATAATGCAAAAGATCTTGTAGTTAATAATGACTTAGAGGCTAGGATTTTATACCAATTTTTTGTTGAAAAACACTTTGATTATTTATTTAAAAAAAATAAACATGTATTGGAGATTTATGATGCAGACATGAATTCAATCTTCACTGAGAGGTTAATACTTAACTCACCCTCAAAAAAATATGATGATAATTTAAATGGTTATTCCTTGGATAATAGTGCTCACAATCAAGATAGCGGTACGGTGGCGACTGTTGCATTAAATCAAAAAGAGATTTATTTGCAATCATCCGCTGATATTATCAATGTAATTGAAGAGTTCTATACCCTTATATCTGGTAAAGACTATGAGAAGGCATCTAATTTATTTAATGGATATTTTGGTATTAATGGATACCTAGAACTTTTATGCGGTTATCTGTGGACAAATAGAATAGAAGATATTCATGTGTGGGATGTTTCTGCGGGTATAAAAGAGGCTTCTTGTAGAGTATATTTTGTAGAGTATATAGATTCATTTTCAATGATGCTCGCTATACACAATCAAATCGTAAAATTCAAGCAGCCGACTACGATAGAATCTCAGTTTTTGGATTTTTTACTCGCCAGTTGGCGTGCTGGAAATGAGATTCCTGAAACTAGTGTAATTAGAGACGCTGAAATTGATCATGATGAAATAAAACAGAGATGGTTAGAATATGGCAAAGTGATCTCTGAAACTAAAGTCGCACCTAATTATAAAGACGACGGAAGACCACCCCATACTCGTTATCGCTTATATACAATTAAGTTAAGCAAAGAATATAGTGGCTGGAAAATTAATGTAACACTCCCATTAATTTGGGGGTAAAAAAGCATCTTAGATTTCTGGCTCTATATCTTTATCCTTTGAAGGGGCAATGTCCCTGCCTTTTAGACGATCATCATTTAGCCAGGTCAGACGGTTTGTTTTTTTATCTAGTTTCTCTTGTTCTTTCGATCTTTCGCTGTCCAGTTCTTTGTCACGATCAAGATCATAGATATATTGTTGCTGTCCATCACGTAATCCGTCAAATATAGGGCTATCGCCATTGGCTTTAGTAATTAATTCCTCAATCTCTGGATGATTTTCTGCAATGCGATATCCGAGGTTAAATGCCTCATTATACTGTTTTTCTTCTTCTTTAGTCATATCAAAAAGTTTTACGAGTATTTTTATCTAGGTAATCGAGCAAAGATTTTTTATCGTACATGATTTTTTTACTGGAAGTTTTGGAGAAAGATATTTTACCGTTGTCCCGTAATCGCTGTAATGTGGATTTGCTTATATCAAGTAATTCCAGTGCATCATCCTGATTAATCCATTTCTCTTCTTTTGGAATATTCTTTTGTTTATCCAGACGAGTGACGATATCCTCAATCATGCAATAATAGGCTTCGTCTTCAAAGCAAATCCACTTGATGTCAGGTTTTGAACTCATAAACGAAGATAAAAAATCAAATTATAATATTTTATGGCGGTGAATATATTTCTGATTTTTATCTGTTTGCTGTGATTAGGCAGGCGTTGAATGCCGTTGCAAGCCCTGCGTTGTTGTACCTATGTTGTACCAAAAACAAAAAGCCCTTTAGCTTTTTGTGGCTAAAGGGCTGATTTTCAGTGTAGCGGGGAGCAGGATCGAACTGCCGACCTCAGGGTTATGAATCCTGCGCTCTAACCATCTGAGCTACCCCGCCGGGCTTTTGAATCACTTGATGATGGTAGTGATTTTTTTAAGAGCTGCAAATATAGGAGAATAGATCTGAAAAAAAGAAAAAAAAATACAATAAGCTGGTTAATTATAATTCTGTATTGATAATTAAGCAGTTATTAATTGGTGGATTGTTTTACATACCCTACTGTTTTTGTGATCAGGAAAGTCAGCTGACATTTAACGTCTAAGATGCCTGCTATACCTGTGTTCAAATTCACATTAAAGCTATAGGTATCCGAGCTGGAATAAAACACCTGAAAATCGATGTTTTGTTGTAAAAGCTCGTGCTGTTTAAAATGCTGTAAATGAATATTTTCCAGTCAATTTGATGCCCTTTTTTTCAAAGAGTTGCAAATATAGAATAATTTACTTTTCTTTAGAAATAGATATTTAATAATAGTCCAAAAATTTTTTTAGGGTATAAGCGTTTAACGATGTCAGAAAAGAAAAAGTTTACATTAGAATATGAATTGAGATCGTCTCCACGTATTTTATTTAGTTTCATTAGTGAGCCAAATGGCTTATCACAATGGTTTGCGGATGACGTTGTTTTTCGCGATCAGGTATATACTTTCACCTGGGATGATGAGGTTCAGAAAGCCAAATTGCTGAGTGTAAAAGAAAATAAGTTGGTAAAGTTTAAGTGGGTAGACGATGAGCCCCATTGTTATTTTGAAATGGAAATTGTACAGGACGAGCTGACCAATGATGTCGCTTTGTCTATTACAGATTTTGCAACTGATGATACCCTGGGTGAGCGAACTTTAATATGGGATAACCAGATCAACTATCTCCATAGCGTACTTGGTGCTTAAATTTTCATTGGCTTTGCCTACATTTGTATATTGAAAAAGATTCATTTACTTCTTGTCAAAGCATTTATAAAGCCATTCTTCGTCACTTTTTTTATTGTGATGTTCATTCTATTGATGCTTTTTTTATTCAAATACGTTGACGATTTGATTGGAAAAGGCTTTGAATGGTACGTTATTCTGGAGCTAATGTATTATGCCTCAGCGGCAAATGTATCCATGGCCTTGCCATTGTCTATTTTGCTGTCCTCCATCATGACTTTTGGAACACTTGGTGAAAATTACGAATTGGTGGCGATCAAATCTGCTGGGGTATCGCTACAGAAAGCCATGATGCCCCTGATGGTTTTGATTATATTTCTTGCCATAGGCTCATTTATTTTTTCAGATTACATGTTACCCAAGGCCAATCTGAAATTTGGTTCCCTGTTGTGGGATATCCGGAATAAAAAACTTTCCTTTTTGATTAAAGAGGGCGTATTTAACAATAGTATACCCGGATATTCAATTCGTGTTGATAAAAAATATGAAGATGGCCGGTTGGATAATGTCATGATTTATGACCATACCGCCAATAATAACATCGCAAAAATAATCCTGGCCAAAGAAGGCAAAATGGTCCGCAACAACGATTATCTGGTTTTGAAACTTACCGATGGGGTTCGTTATGAGGAATCTAGCGGGAAAAATGCAGCCTACAACCCAAGACAGGAATTGATCCGGATGCGTTTTAAAGAGACAGATCAAAAATTTGATATCGGAAGCTTTAAGATGAACCGGACCGACGAACAGGGCTTTAGGGGCAATACCCAAATGCTGAATCTGAAAGGCCTGACAAAGAAAAAGGACTCGCTAACCAAGGAACTGGATAGCATCAATAAATTTTCCGGAATCAGTATTGGCAGTTATTACAAACAGAGCAATTATACCAAGGGATATACCAAAGAAAAGGTCCCTGCTAAAGTGATCAAAGGTGCTGTGCTGACTGAAGTCAAAAAGCCAGAGCGACTGGCCGTAATTCAAAATGCACTGGAGCAGGCCAATTCAATCATGCAAACCACTTCGGCCAAGATTTCGGACCACGAAGACCGTAAAAAGAACATCATTAAAGTCCAGAATGAATATTATAAGAAATTTACACTGGCCGCTTCCTGCTTGTTGTTGTTTTTTATCGGTGCACCTTTAGGGGCAATCATCAGAAAAGGAGGGCTTGGTTTACCGGTGGTCATGGCTATCGTATTTTTCCTGATGTACCACATTATAGCCACCGTTTCAGAGAAATCGGCAACGCAAGGCTCCTTAACCTCCTTCTTTGGGATGTGGATGGCCATCATCGTTTTATCGCCTTTGGGTGCTTTTTTAACTTATAAAGCTACTGTAGATTCAGCCCTGTTTGATATTAATTACTTTAAACAGTTGTTTGATGTGCTGCTTAAAAAGCTGAAATTAAAGAAACCCCTTCAATAGTATCCTTACTTATTTATGATATTTCTGAACTTGAAATTGCCTTTTATGGTGTAACTTTGTATTATAATTTTAATGAATTTTCGGATACTTAATCCAGATATCTGAAGGTTGATATACTTGAAAAATGGAAATTAAACTCGATGCAATAGAAGATGCTATTGCAGATATAAAAGCCGGAAAAGTAATCATTGTAGTAGACGATGAAGACAGGGAAAATGAAGGTGATTTTTTAACAGCTGCTGCAAATGCGACTCCCGAAGTCATCAATTTTATGGCTACTTATGGCCGGGGGCTGATCTGCGCGCCCTTAACAGAGCAGCGTTGCGATGAACTTGGACTGGAATCTATGGTAGGCAAGAACACTGCTGCATATGAAACCAATTTTACGGTATCTGTAGATTTGCTGGGTTACGGTTGTACCACTGGAATTTCTGCTTCAGACAGATCTAAAACCATTCTAGCTTTAATCAATCCTAAAATTGATCCTGCTGAACTTGGCCGCCCAGGACACATCTTTCCTTTAAGAGCTAAAGATGGTGGCGTACTGAGACGCGCAGGGCATACCGAAGCAGCTGTCGACCTGGCCCAATTGGCCGGTATGGAACCTGCTGGTGTATTGGTCGAAATCCTCAAAGAAGATGGTGAAATGGCCAGGCTTCCTGATCTGATCAAAATTGCAGAACGTCACCAGTTGAAAATCATCTCCATCCGGGACCTGATTGCTTACAGATTGAGCAAGGAGACTTTGATTAAAGAAGAAGTAACGGTAAACTTACCAACGCAGTGGGGCGATTTTAAGATGACGGCCTATACACAGTTGGATAATAATGCAACTCACCTGGCCATTAGCAAAGGAGAGTGGACAGAAGATGAGCCGGTATTGGTTCGGGTACACAGCTCTTGCGTAACCGGGGATATTTTTGGATCCTGCCGTTGCGACTGTGGCCCGCAATTGCACAAAGCCATGGAAATGATTGATAAGGCTGGTAAAGGCGTTGTGGTGTATATGAACCAGGAAGGTCGCGGAATCGGGCTGGTTAATAAATTACGTTCCTACAATTTACAGGATGCCGGTTTTGACACGGTAGAAGCAAACATCAAATTAGGTTTTAAAGGAGATGAGCGTGATTATGGTGTAGGTGCGCAAATTATCAGGGCACAAGGCGTAACCAAAATGAAACTGATGTCAAATAACCCAACCAAGCGGGCAGGTTTAATTGGATATGGTCTGGAGATCGTAGAGAACATTCCAATTGAAATTGAAAGCAATGTGCATAACGAGCTTTATCTGCGTACCAAACGTGATAAAATGGGTCATCAAATTATGAAAGGTTAAGGGGCTATTTCTTTTTAGCTTTCTTTTTATCAGATACAGCTTCTTTATTAGCTGAAGTTTTTGAAGCAGGGGATTTCTTTTTTTCCTCTGCTTTTCTTTTTTCTTCCTCCAGCTTTTCAAGTTCAAGCTGTTTTTTTCTTTCTTCCCGGCGGTATTTACCCGAAATCTTTTGAACAAACTCTCTGAAAGTATCAAACTGCTGCGTGTATATGAGTCCGAAGGAAGTCACATTCGTACTTTGGGCTGTACCCAAAATAAATGAGCTCTGCTGGGTCGGTGGCTTATTGGCCAGTTTGCCCACCAATGTTCCATCTTTCTTAATGAGGCCCAATACCTCTACTTCTCCGCCTACATTGGATGAGGAAATCAGCGCAAGGTCATTGGTACTGTTCCTGTCCACAATACCTGCATTTAAAATCACCCGGTCTTTAAAAAAGCGGAACGAGGCATTGGCATCATTTAATGAACGCAGGTTCAGGTCCACAAAATCCAGATTCAGGGATGACAATACATTGTTCAGCTGGTTGAACAAAAGTTCCGTTGCTGTACTGGTTACACCAGATTGTAATTGTTTACCCAAATCTTCTTTTCCTGTTCCTGGCGCAAAACTCCGACGGATGATGAGACTCAGGGCTTGTAGATTCCTGTTGTTGTCGTCATTAAAGTAGGTTTGCAACTGCTCCTTAATGGCAGGGTTTGAAGGGAAGAAAATATCCAGTTTGATATCGGGTTTCAACAGCAGCCCTGTTAATCCCATTTCCACTTCTGTGAGTACTCTTTCCGTAAGCGAGTTTGTTACATTGGCTGCAGTAAACAAATCTGAGGTACTTGCGCGAACCGCATAAGTAGCTTTCAGGTTAATTTGTGCTGTAGTCGGGTTACCAGTCCACCGGATGGTACCACCTTGCCGGATACTGAACTTCTTGTTGATCACTTCCTGGGCTGTAAAATCAAAGCTTCCGGTTTCAATGATGTAATCACCAGACATTTCAAAATCGCCAAAAGTATTGATCTTCAGTGCTAAATTTTTAGAATTTCCCTTTCCACTCAAATTCCCCAGCGACGTAAAGATGTTTGCAGTGCTGTTTTGATCCACGCTTAATTTTAAGCTCATGGTTAGGCCATCAAAGCTGGTCTTTTTAAGCGCTTCATTGGCCGTGGTATCTTTACCTACAAAAGTGATGAAATCTTTACTGGAGACCGTCTCAGAGTTGTTAAGCGGCAAGTTAAAGACAGTGCCCTTCTCTGTTTTGGCATCAATGTCAATGTACAATTGATTGGTTGGGCCTTTAAACTTAAAGGTACCAGTGGCAAATGCCTGACCAAAATAGAGTCCGTTATCTTTTTCGGTGGTGTTTAACGCCATAAATTCTTTCGCATCAATAACGATATCGAGATCTGGATTGTTCAGGTCGTTCAAATTGACTGTTCCATTGGCAATTGCTTCATTTTTATTGATGTCAAGCAACCTCAGGTCATTGATTTGAATGGTACTGTTCGATACATCGACCTGATCTGATATGGTGTAAGTTGTTTTCAGGTAGTTAATCGTCATGGTGGCCTCGTCCAGCGTAATGTCGCCATCAATGCTAGGTTTCTCAAAAGGACCTTTAACCGTGAGGTTAGAAGAAATGCGGCCTTTGAGGTTTGAAACCAGGTCTGATACAAAAGGGCCCAGGATTGCCAGTTCACTTTTATCTAATTTGAGGGCAATGTCAACTTGTTTCTTCTCTAAGTCCAGTTCGCCGGTCGCCTTGAGTGTCTCTTTGCCATTGGTGATGACATTGGTAAATATGTTGACCATTTTATTGGTTTGGTCGTAACCTGACGTGTCCCTCAGGTCGCCAATATGGGTGTTGTTCAGCGTTAGCGAATCAATAGTGATGTCGTCATTAATTCTTGGCGACTTGAGGATATTCGACAATCGCGTTTTTCCATTTAAGTCCCCACTCAGTGTGATGCCCAGTGTCTTCACAAAAGGATTGAGCGTTTTTAAACTGAAATCTTTAAATCCTAAAATCAAGGCATCTTTTGGATCGTTAGAAAGTGTACCGTCCAGGGTCAGCAATTGTTTGCCATTATTGAGGTCAAAATTGCTGATCTGCGTTTTTCCATCCTGGAAATTGATCCTCACCTTTTCCTGGATTTTCCAGTCTTCTTTATTGATGGTCAGCATGGAAGGCAAGACGCTGATTCTGGCGGTAGTGTCTCCGCCAAATTCAATCAAACCGTTTAAATCCAGCTGATTTTCATCGTCTGAATCTGCCATTTTGATGTTCAGCGAAAGACTGTCATTTCTTAATATGTTGGAGATGTTGACATTTTTGATATACAAACTGTCATTCAGATCTACCCGGTCTGATGTGATGATGGCCTGGAGCTGATTGGCACTTGTATTTTCATCGACAATGATGTTGTTGATGACTACACCTTTGTATTTTAGTTTCTTGATGTACCCATTTAATGTAGCTGTATTATTTGGTGAGTCGAAATTCCCAATGAAAATGGCCTGATCCTCAATTTCCAGACCCGGAACCAGAAGCTCTGCAATCGGTTCAAACCTCTTGATGTTCAGGTTAAATTGAAAAACCTGGTTGCCATATTTGATGATTTCGGCCTTTAAGGAAGGAATGTATTTTTTGGCTAGTGCTTTATAATAAGAAGGAATGGTGTTCAGGTCGTACTGGCCTTTGATGCTGGCATCTAATATATCCGAGTTTACCACAAGCGTTCTATCTTTCCCCAGTCCATTGGCCTTCAGCAACACGGAATCGACATGGTAAATCCCTTTAACATTGTTGAGTACGATGTGCTGCAACAGCAAATTTCCCTGGATATTGTTCAGGTTATTTCCCGAAAAATTGGTGCTGAAAACAGCGTCAATTTTCAGGGAATCTTTATACAGTTTCAGGGCCCTTAACTTTGCATTTTTGATGGTAGCCTTAAAATTAAATTCAGGCAATTCCGGATTCAGGTTAACCCCGCCATCAAATGCGAGCTGCACATTCTTATCGTCAATTGTTAAGCGGCCATCAAAATATTTCTTTTCAAATGTTCCGTCAATTTTAACATTTCTATAGCGGTAATTGTTGAAATCCACATACTCCACATCACCGACCAGTTTTTCAGTCAGGTTTTTCACTTCAGTGCCGCGCCCTTTGATGTATAATGAGGCGGAGAGCCTGCCCAGGCTTCCTTCGTTGATCAGGTTTCCAATATCAAAATCATAGGTTTTTACGTTACCCGTATAGGATGGGATGCCCTTTTTGTCAATTTTCATATTGACATCAGAAACCACTCTGCCCAGCTTGGTTTTGAACTCACCAAAGGCAATGAAATCATTCGGGAAGCCGGTGAATGAGCCATTGAAATTGATGTTGCCAAATTTGCCCACAATGTCAGGTACAATTTTACCTTTCTTTCCAGAGATATTCCGAACCAGTTCATCCAGATCAGTCTTATTGGTTCCGGCCATTTCTACTTTAAAATCCATGAAAGTCTGGGAAAGCTCTGGCAGGCCTTTTAATGCAAAATCGCCCTTTACGTAGGTTGCTTTTCCGGCTTTTATAGACAATGATTTAGACCTCAGGTCCTTGACCAATCCGGTGATTTGTCCCGTAACGTCAACGTCGAGGTTCATCATGTCCAGATCCGAGGTGAAATAGGACACGTCATGCGAGGATACGTGGCTGTCTTTAAAAACGGCTTTCATCCTGATTTTATTAAAATAGTCGTCAAAGTCGCTAAAACTTTTAAAGCGCATCTGAAAATAATCAGACAATCGGCTTCTGTTGGTCACCAACAATAATTTTTTCAGTTCTATACTGTTCGTATCTATGGTGGTGAATGCACTCAGGTTTTTCAGATAGAAACCACTTTTTTCACGAAAAGTCAGGTTCTTGATATCTGTTTGAAGAATGTGGTCTTTGGTATTCAGTTGCTCAAATATTCCATTCAGGTTACTTAGGGCCACATCATCAAAATTGACACCTTTCATGACAGTGTCTCTTCTATAGTTTTTGTATTTGAAATTGATGTTGTTTAAGATTACCCGCGCAAAGGAGATCTGGTAGGGTTTTTTCTTTTTCTTTACGGTAGGTGGACCGGAGTCGAAATAATCTATAATGAAATCCAGGTTGCTTGTGGTGTCTTTATAAGATTTTAGAAAAAAGGAACCGTTGTTGATTTGTACGGTATTTACGGCAATGATTCTTTTGTCCAGGGACAATTGATTCATGTCAACCAAAAATTTAGGTGTACTTAACAGTGTATCTTTTTGCTGATCAAGTACGAGTAGGTTTTCAATGACTACGGACTTAAATGGTTTGATGTAAATTCCAGATAAAGAGATGGTTGTGTTGAGTTCCTTAGACAGGTAATCCGCTGCTTTCTTCGCTACAAAGGTCTGAACAGGTCTGAATTGAAGGGCAAATAAAACTACTGCAACAAGTAATATAACCGATGCAACAATCCAAACAAGTATTTTTAATAGTTTTTTAATATTTTTGTAGCTTAATTATAATAAAGTGTCTGTAATACTTGCTATAGAATCTTCTTGTGATGAAACTTCGGTTGCTATCTGTAACAACGGCAAAATTACTGCCAATGTTATAGCAAACCAAACAATTCATGAAAATTATGGTGGTGTAATTCCTGAATTGGCTTCCAGGGTACACCAACAAAATATCGTTCCGGTTATTCAGCAAGCATTAATTGATGCTAATATAGATAAAAAGGAATTAGATGCTGTTGCCTTTACGCAAGGACCGGGTTTATTGGGGGCGCTATTGGTTGGTGTTTCATTTGCCAAATCTTTTGCGCTGGCTTTAGATTTACCTTTGATTTCTGTAAATCACATGCATGCACATATTCTGGCACATTTCATAGACGACCCCAAACCTGAATTTCCTTTTTTATGTCTCACGGTTTCTGGTGGGCATACCCAGATTGTACTGGTTAAGAGCTATTTTGAGATGGAGATTGTCGGTGAAACTTTGGATGATGCAGCTGGTGAGGCTTTCGATAAGACGGCTAAGCTGTTGAATTTGCCTTATCCTGGTGGGCCACTCATTGATCGTCACGCGAAATTGGGAAATCCTTTAGCCTTTAAATTTGCTGATCCGCAGATTAAAGATTTAGATTATAGCTTTAGCGGATTTAAAACCTCAATTTTGTATTTCATCAGAAATCAGGAAAAAGAACAGTCAAATTTTATCGCAGATCATTTAAATGATATTTGTGCCTCCGTACAGCATAGTATTGTGAGAATTTTGCTTCAAAAGCTTAAGAAAGCGGCAGCACAGTATGGTATCCGCGAAATCGCCATTGCGGGAGGCGTGTCTGCCAACAGTGGTTTGCGTGAAGGATTACAAAAAGCAGCTGAAGAGCTGAACTGGAATGTCTATATTCCTGCATTTCAATATTGTACCGATAATGCGGCAATGATTGCCATTGCTGGTTATCACAAGTTTTTAAATGGTGATTTTGTAGGGCAGGATGTTGCTCCATTATCAAGAATGGAATTTTAAATATTAAATAAACAAATTATGAATGCAGCGAGCTATATATTTTTTGGATTGTTATTGATCCCATTGATTATTTTTTTAATCTGGCTCATTAAAAAAGACCCAAACAGAAGCTATATCGGTTTGTTCATGCTGATTGCCATGATTATCATCGCATTGATTACCATCATCAAGTACGATGGTAAGTTTATGAGTACCGGCGCAGGTGCAACGATGCAGATGCAAAGGTCAGAGACAAAATAGCTTTGCTTTCAGGCTTAGGCTGAGACAAGTATAAAAAAATGCCGTATCATATTTATGATGCGGCATTTTTTTTATACTGGATGATCTAAATTTAAACCTTCTCTTCTAATTTATCTCCGGTTACTTCCGCACGGATTTTAGCTTCTATTTCATCAGATAATTCAGGATTATCCATTAACAATTGCTTTACTGCATCTCTACCCTGACCCAGTTTGGTTTCTCCATAAGAGAACCATGATCCTGCTTTTTTGATGATGTTGAAATCAACGCCAAGATCGATGATCTCACCTGTTTTAGAAATACCTTCCCCAAACATGATGTCAAATTCAGCCAGGCGGAAAGGAGGGGCAACTTTGTTTTTTACAATTTTAACTTTCACACGGTTACCGGCAACTTCATCAGAATCTTTAATCTGAGAAGTTCTGCGGATATCCAAACGTACTGAAGCATAGAATTTCAAGGCGTTACCACCGGTAGTTGTTTCAGGGTTACCGAACATCACACCAATTTTTTCACGTAACTGGTTGATGAAAATACAGCAGCATCCTGTTTTGGCGATGGTACCAGTCAGTTTACGTAGTGCCTGTGACATCAAACGGGCATGTAAACCCATTTTAGAATCGCCCATTTCACCCTCAATTTCCGCTTTTGGAACCAGGGCTGCTACCGAGTCAATGACAATTACATCGATTGCACCGGAACGGATCAGGTTATCGGCAATTTCCAGTGCCTGCTCGCCATTATCTGGTTGTGAGATTAACAAATTGTCAACATCAACACCTAGTTTTTTTGCATAACCTTTATCAAACGCATGTTCTGCGTCAATAAATGCGGCAAGACCACCTTTTTTCTGAGCTTCCGCAATGATGTGGGTAGCCAGGGTTGTTTTACCTGAAGATTCTGGTCCGTATATTTCAATAACCCTTCCTTTAGGTACACCGCCTATACCTAAAGCAATATCTAAACTGATAGATCCTGTAGAGATCGACTCAATCGCTTCTACCGGATTGTCTCCCAATTTCATCACAGTACCTTTACCGTATGATTTTTCTAACTTATCTAGTGTAAGTTGTAATGCTTTTAATTTGTCTGCGTTTGCGCTCATATGATTAACTTTCAGTATTGAGACCAGAAGGGCATTAAATTAATCTGATCTTGTGTGCTAATTACATTAGCAAATGTAATTATTATTTTAATTAAATTGTCAATTGTTATTAAAGATATTTTTATAACAGCTTTTTATCGCTAATAATTTTAGTTATTTTCTCATTCTTTTGGAAGTATTTGCAAAAATATGTGATCTCGCAAATGCTGCATTTGGGCGATCTGGCTACGCAAACATATCTGCCATGCAGGATTAACCAGTGGTGGGCAATATGGATGGTGTGTTCCGGCAGGTTTTTAACCAGATCTTTTTCAACAGCCAAAGGCGTTTTTCCGGTGGTTAAACCAATGCGGTTGGCTACCCTAAAAACATGGGTGTCTACTGCCATAGCCGGGGCATTGTAAATTACCGAGGCAATCACGTTGGCTGTTTTTCTGCCTACTCCGGGCATTTTTTGCAATTGATCAATATCAGATGGAACCTCATTGTTGAAATCGTTCATGAGCATATTGGCCATACCAACCAGGTGCTTTGCTTTATTGTTGGGGTAACTCACACTTCTGATGTAATCAAAAACCAGGTCTGGTGTTACCTCAGCCAGAGATTTTGGTGTCGGAAACCGCTGAAACAAAGCAGGGGTGATCTGATTGATGCGCTTGTCCGTACATTGAGCTGAAAGTATGACTGCAATGAGTAGTTGAAAAGGGTTGTTGTAATGTAATTCTGTTTCCGCATTCGGCTGCTTAGCCGAAAAATGAGATACAAAAAGCTGGTATCTTTCTTTTTTGAGCATAGGCAAACTTAGATAAATTTGTTTTCATATTCAATATGGCTGTGTCCTAATCTATGCACATAAAAAAAGCTGCCAGGGTGTGGCAGCTTGGGTTTCATTTGAAATTACCCGCCTTTGAGTAATTTAAGATCTTTTGAAGCGATTCGTTCGAAGGATCTTTGATCAACACATCCAACTGGGCACTCATTTGGACGTGTAATGCATTAAGGCTTTCCAAATCTTCTGCAGGGGCTTTTTCCTGTTTTGATTGTAAGTAATTTTGATTGTTAACTGAAGTAAAGGTTTCCATCATAAGCAAATAAACAGATTAGTATAATTTACTAAACGCTATTGTTATGGATTTATTTTAACCCTTACAACAATTAATTATAATTTATTTTCAGCACCTGAAATCAGGATATTTCCTTGACCTTCATCATCTTCCGAAGGTTATTCAGGGCATAACGCATACGGCCCAGGGCAGTATTGATGCTTACTTCAGTAAGGTCGGCAATTTCTTTAAAGCTCAGGTCTGCATAATGGCGCATGATCAAAACTTCCTTCTGGTCATCAGGTAACAGATGGATCATGGCCCTCAGGTCAAAATGCGTTTGTTCCCTTAACATTTTATCTTCAGCGCTTTCCTCATGAAATTGAAGCATATTTAAAATGTCGGTACCATCTGCACTTGTAATAACCGGAGCCCGCTTTTCCCGCCTGAAATAGTCAATGACCAAATTGTGCGCAATACGCATCACCCATGGTAAAAACTTGCCTTCCTCATTATAACGGCCAGACCGTAAGGTATTGATTACCTTAATAAAAGCATCCTGAAAGATATCTTCTGCCAAATACTGGTCTTTGACCAACAAATAAATAGAAGTGTATATTTTGGACTTGTGCCTTTTTAAAAGTTCTTCCAAAGCGGTTTCATTACCGTTAATGTATAACTTTACTAATTCTTGGTCACTATCTTGTTGTAGATTCATAGGAGTATTCGTACTAAATTCCCTTGCTGCTTGCTAAAAAAATACTTAGTAGAGGTTTTTTCTATATAGATTCTCCTATTGTTTGTTTGTTAATGAATTGTGGTGTTTCAGTTAATTAGTTCAAAAGAAGCATTTTTTTTATTACAAAACAATATAAAAAGTGTTAAAAAAAATATAAAGTAAATTTAGAGCCTTATTTTTGTAGTCCCCCCAAAAAAACTTTATTGGCTTTTTTGGGTTATATTCGCATTATTCCAGCCATAAATCAATGAATCAGGAAATCAATAAAGATCCACATACAAACATAATCATAAAAGGTGCCAGAGTTCACAATCTCAAGAATATAGATGTTGCCATACCCAAAAATAAACTGGTGGTTATCACGGGGATGTCTGGTTCTGGCAAATCATCTCTGGCCTTTGATACCTTATATGCCGAAGGGCAAAGGAGGTATGTAGAGAGTTTATCATCTTACGCCCGTCAGTTTATGGGCCGGATGAACAAACCTGATGTAGATTATATCAAAGGTATCGCCCCGGCAATTGCCATTGAACAAAAGGTCATTACTTCAAACCCAAGATCTACAGTCGGCACTTCAACCGAAATCTATGATTACCTGAAGTTGCTGTTCTCCCGTATCGGAAAGACTTATTCTCCGGTATCCGGTGAAATTGTGAAGAAAGATACGGTTTCTACAGTGGTAGATTTTATCTCAACCCTGGCTGATGAAAGTGTGGTCACCGTTTTTTGTCCGCTTTTCCCACACAACAACCGTTCTATTAAAGAAGAGTTGGCGGTATTGCTTCAAAAAGGCTTTTTAAGGATTTCTTATCAAGGCAAAATTCAAAAGATTGAGGCCATCCTGGAAGACGAATCTTTTACTGATTTTGAACTCAAAGACGAATTGACTGTAAATATCCTGATCGACCGTATTGTGGTTAATCAGGAGGAAGAAACCTTAAGCAGGATCGCTGATTCTGTTCAAACGGCCTTTTTTGAAGGAAAAGGTGATTGTTACGTAGAGCATGATGGAACGATGAACCACTTCTGTGACCGTTTTGAACTGGACGGAATCCGTTTTGAAGAACCTACACCGAATTTCTTTAGCTTCAATAATCCCTATGGTGCCTGCAAAAAGTGCGAGGGATATGGCAATGTCATCGGTATCGATGAAGATCTGGTCATCCCGGATAAGAGCAAAAGTGTGTATGACAACGCCATTGCACCCTGGAGAGGGGAGAAAATGCGCGATTATCTAAACAGACTCATCAAAAGTGCAGATAAGTTTGATTTTCCGATCCACAGGCCCTATCATGAACTGACAGAAGCACAACAGCAACTGATCTGGACAGGGAATAAATACTTCCAGGGATTGAATGAATTCTTTGCAGAACTGGAAGCACAAACGTATAAAATCCAGTACCGGGTCATGTTATCCAGGTACCGTGGCAAAACCAATTGTCCGGATTGCAAAGGTTCCAGGTTGCGTAAGGATGCATCTTATGTTAAAATAGGCGGTAAATCGATCATCGATGTCGTGCTCATGCCTTTGTCAACAATCCTGGCTTTCTTTGATGGTTTGGAACTATCCGAAACAGATCAAAAAATCTCCAAACGTTTACTGGCCGAAGTGGTAAACCGGGTATTGTACCTGAACAATGTCGGCCTGGGCTACCTTACCTTAAACCGTTTATCCAATACGCTTTCCGGGGGTGAATCCCAGCGCATCAACCTGGCTACTTCATTGGGTAGCAGTTTGGTCGGTTCCATTTACGTATTGGATGAGCCCAGTATTGGTTTGCACCCCAGGGATACCAATAAGCTCATTGAAGTATTGATTTCCCTTCGGAATGTAGGCAATACCGTACTGGTAGTAGAGCATGAGGAAGAAATGATGAAGGCTGCGGATCACATCATCGATATCGGTCCGGAAGCCGGAACACATGGTGGAAACCTGGTATTCAGCGGTACCTATAAAGAAATTATTAAAGATAAAGGCAGTTTAACCGGACGTTACCTTTCCGGAGCAGAGAAGATTGCGATTCCTGAGCGCAGAAGGAGCTGGAGGGACCATGTCCTCATTAAAGGAGCACGCGAAAATAACCTGAAAAACATCGATGTGAAAATACCACTGGGCGTATTCACCGTAGTGAGCGGAGTTTCCGGATCAGGGAAAACCAGTTTAATCAAGAAGATCTTTTATCCGGCCTTGCAGAAAGCAATTGGCAATTACTCTGGTGAGCAAACTGGCGCCTATGACGGAATTTTTGGTAACTATGACCTGGTTAGTCAGGTAGAAATGGTGGATCAAAATCCGATCGGACGTTCTTCCCGGTCCAATCCGGTGACTTATGTGAAAGCATGGGATGATGTCAGGGCATTGTTTGCTGCATTACCCGCCTCAAAAGCAGCAGGCTTAAAACCGGCGGCATTTTCATTTAACGTAGAAGGCGGACGTTGCGATGTATGCCAGGGAGAAGGGGAAGTGAAGATCGAGATGCAGTTTATGGCCGATATTTATCTGCCATGCGAAACCTGTGGTGGCCGTCGCTTTAAGCAGCAGGTACTGGACGTAACTTATGAAGATAAAAACGTGGCTGATATTTTAGACATGACCATTGAGGAGGCGGTTCAATTTTTCAATAAAGAGCCTAAAATCCTGACCAAACTTCAACCTTTGGTTGACGTAGGTTTAGGCTATGTTCATTTGGGTCAATCTTCCAATACTTTATCGGGAGGAGAGGCACAGCGGATTAAACTGGCTTCGTTTTTGATTAAAGGTAACAACGCCAATAAAACGATGTTTATTTTTGATGAACCCACAACAGGACTTCATTTTCACGACATCAAAAAATTATTGATTGCCTTGAACACCTTAATAGAACAAGGAAATAGTGTGCTGGTTATTGAACACAATATGGACATGATCAAATCTGCAGATTGGGTAATTGACATCGGTCCGGAAGGTGGAGATCAGGGTGGACATGTAGTTTTTGAAGGTACGCCAGAAGATCTTTTGGGAGTAAAAGCTTCATATACAGCGAAATATTTGAAAGACCATATGTAACTGTTTTGAATTGTCAAATAAAATGAAATCATTGTATCTTCGCCTATGCTTTTTTTAACACTCTTTTTAGGGATTGTGCTAAACATGGTGGGTTATATCCCGCCAGGAAATATCAATCTTACTGTAGTGCAGATTACCATTTCACGTGGAATTCGCCAGGCCATTTATTTCATCTGTGCTTTTTCCTGTGTTGAAATTCTTTTCACCTTTGGTGTGATGCGTTTTGTGCAATGGCTGTCCTCCGAAATTAAGATCGGGGACATCATTGATGTGGTGATGATCTTTATGTTTGGAATTCTGGGGATCATTACCTGGCGCTCGCGTAAAGAAATGCCTAAAGCAGATTATTCAAAAAAAGACAGCATCCGTTACGGAATGTTGCTCGGGGTAATCAACCCGATGCAAATTCCTTACTGGCTTTTTGTAGGTACTTACCTGATTTCTCACGAGTGGATCGATATTGGTTATGTGTCACTTACCGTATTTAGTATCGGATCTGGTATCGGTGCTGCTGTAGCCCTTTACGGCTTCGCCCGGTTTGCGCAATACATTCAGGAAAAATTTGCTTTAAGCAGTTACATTGTCAATAAAAGTATCGCGTTGCTGTTTTTTGGGCTGTCTGCCTATCACATTGGTAAAATTACTTATATCCACCTGATCAAATAGACCGGCAACACAGCGCTTATTTGAGTAAGTCGGGCACCTTTTTGTTGTTGCCAACAATCCAGACAATATCGCCGTTTTCAAATACCATATTTGAATCCGGGTTTAAAATGCGTTCGCCATTTCTTTCAATTCCTACAACCAGGCCTTGCGTGGTTTCGCGGATGCCTGAACTGCGGATGCTTTGTGCGTAAACCGGTGAATTGGTATTGATGACAATTTTCTGCAGCGTCATGTCCTTCTTAGGGAAACTCGCTTCGGTCTGTTCATCCACACTTCCTTCAAATAATTCCTTAATCATAGCCAGCTGGTCGTCGGTTCCAATCACCAGTACCTTGTCGTTCGGATACAGCCTTTCATCTCTTCCTGGCGTAGGAATCATAATTTTACCACGCTCAATCAGGGCGATGTTCACACCAAATTTTTCCCTGACAGACAATTCAACCAGGGTTTTACCAACCAGTTTCGATTCCGGGGCCACAACAAGCTCTACCAGGTGGGTATCCCAGGGTAAAATCTCCGGCTGTGCATTCTGTGCCTCCCTGGCATTCAGGTTCAACAGGAAGCGGCTTTCCAGTTTGTTGTAGAAACCCTGTAATTTCCTTGAAAAGATAACCATACCGGAAATGATCAGGAGCAGACCAATGCTGATCGCCAGCCAGGTACTGTAAAACTGGTAAATCAGCACGCCTACAAAGCATATGGCCAGTGCAATCCGTAAAATTTCAAGCGCAACCAATGGGCCACGGGTATATTTCTTGTTTAACCACAAATGGGAGTAAGCCTTTCTTTCAATCCTTCTGATGGCGAGTGCCCACAGAAAGGGTGTCATGATGATTAAGGTAACCACCAGACTAATGATGATGCCTTTGTTCCCGTTGATGATATTGGCCGTGATGAAAGGTTGCAGGTAACGTGCACCCACAAACACCAGGGCAATCAGAATAACAGCATGTATAATGGTATTGAACGTATAAGCTTTCAGCAATACCTTCCAGTCGCTCAAAGTTGTAATCCCCGCTGTACTTGAGCTGTACCGGTTCAGGCCTTCAACCCATTTTTTTGGCAGGTTACGCTCCAAAAAGCGGAAAAAGGGTTCTGAAGATTTGATGAGGTAAGGGGTGGTAAAGGTGGTAATTGCCGAAACGGCAACTGCAATAGGGTAGAGGAAGTCGCTGGTCACTTTCAGCGTTAAACCCAATGTCGCGATGATGAAAGAGAATTCCCCGATTTGTGCCAGACTTAAGCCTGTTTGTACGGCCGTTTTTAATGGCTGACCGGAAATGAGTGCACCCAGTCCCGAACTTAAAAACTTACCCAATACTGTCGCTACAGTGATCACCAGGATGGGAACCGCATAATCAACCAAAATGCTCGGGTCAATCAGCATCCCCACCGAAACAAAGAAAATGGCTGCAAATAAATCTTTAACCGATTTGGTCAGGTGCTCAATGCGTTCTGCCTGCGTCGTTTCTGCCAGAATGGAACCCATAATAAATGCACCCAGAGCTGGAGAAAAGCCAACTTTTACCGCCAGTAAGACCATAATTAAACAAAGTGCAATAGATACCACCAGCATGGTCTCATCATTCATGAGCTTTTTGGTCGCTTTTAAAAACGTTGGAACCAAAAATATCCCCCCAATAAACCAGAGCACCAAAAAGAAGCAGAGTTTTAAAATGGAAGTTAACATTTCTACGCCTGCAAATTGCTGACTTACAGCAAGGGTAGATAACAAGACCAATAACAAAATGGCCACAAGATCTTCGACAATCAATACGCCGAATACCAGTCCGGCAAACTTTTTATGTTTTACGCCAAGCTCTTCAAAAGCCCTGATGATGATGGTTGTGGAGGAAACCGATAGGATTCCGCCCAAAAATATACTGTCCATGGTAGACCAGCCCATGGCCTTTCCGGCGATGAACCCGATCAGCAGCATAAAGACCACCTCTACAATGGCTGTGATGGAAGCCGAGCCCCCAACTTTAACTAATTTTTTAAAACTAAACTCCAGCCCCAGACTGAATAATAAGAAGATTACCCCAATCTCTGCCCAGATGTGGATGCTTTCATTGTCGGTAACCGTAGGGATAAATTTAATGTGTGGCCCAACCAATAAGCCTGCTAAAATATAGCCCAGAACAAGTGGTTGTTTTATGCTTTTAAAAAGTAACGTGGTAATGCCCGCCGCTGCAAGTATCAAACCTAAATCAGTAATTAATACTGGTAAATGTATCATAGAAAAAAAGGGTTTCTCGTAAGATACGAAAAAAGCCCCTTTTTTGATCAAAAAAAGGCAATTATTTCAGGTTATGACAAGGATTTGAAGTACTTCAGGGTATCTTCTTTATCTTTTTGCAACTGCAGTTTTAAGGCTTCCAGACCAGTGAATTTGACATCGTGTCTTAAGAACTCTAAAAAATACATGGTGATGTCCTGACCGTAAATTTCAGCATTGAAATCAAAGATGTTCACTTCTATATTCCTGGTCATGCCATTTATGGTCGGGCGCTGCCCGATATAGGCCATCCCTTTAAAAGTCTGATCCGCCATGGCAACTGTAACGGCATATATACCATCCGAAGGGATCAGTTTATAGGTTTCTTCCACAAAAATATTTGCTGTCGGAAAGCCGATCGTGCGGCCAATTTTATCTCCTTTAATCACCCTGCCATGGAGCGAAAAATGATAGCCCAGGTATTCGGCAGCCAGTGCTACTTCCCCCTGGAGTAGTGCATTACGGATTTTAGTCGAGCTAACGGCCACATCATTGATGTCTTGCTCCGGAATCTGCTCAATCTGGTAGTCAAATGTCTGTGCAGCTGCTTCCAGTTCCCGCATGCCGCCCTCCCTGTCTTTTCCAAAGCGGTGGTCATAACCCACAATTAATGATTTTACGCCAATGGTGTCAACCAAAATGTTTTTGATGTATGCCTCCGGACTCAGGTTGGAAAAATCACGTGTAAAAGGTGTAATAATCAAATGGTCTACACCCAGTCCTTCCAGGATTTTAGCTTTTTCATGAATGGTATTGATCATTTTCAGGTCTTGGTTTTCCGGATCAATAATCAAACGTGGATGCGGAAAAAAGGTAAGAATTACACTTTCACCGCCTGTAGATCTGGCCAGTTCACAAAGTCTGTTGATGATTTTCTGGTGACCGTAATGAACCCCATCAAAAGTACCGATGGTTACAACCGCATTATTCAGTTTCTTAAAATCAGAAAAGTTATGGTATATCTTCATAAAATTAATGTAAAGACTGGCGTTTAACAACGCCCCCCTTAATGTCTGCAATTTGTTGTTGCACCACAAAAGCATCCGGATCTATTTGCCTGATTTCTGTTTGCAGTCTGCTCATCTCTAGTTTCGTAACTACAGTGTATAAAATATCAATGTCTTTTTTGATGCCGTAACCACCCTCGCCTTTGTAAATAGTTACACCCCTCTTCATTTGCTCAATGATAAATTCTTTAATCTCGGTATTTTTATCAGAGATAATGGTTACCCCGGTATATTGCTCCAGGCCATTGACCACAAAGTCGATGGTGTTGGACGCCGATAGGTAGGTGAGTATGGCATACATGGCCGTTTCTATATTCAGAAAAATGGCAGCAAAAGCAAATATGACGATGTTCAGGATCAGAATGATGTTCCCGACAGTCAGCATGCTGTTCCTGCTGATGTAAAGTGCAAGTACTTCTGTGCCGTCAATGACACATCCGCCACGCATGGCCAGGCCGATACCCCCACCTAAAAACAGGCCACCAAAAAAGGCAATCAACAGTTTGTCGTGGGTAATTGGCTGAAAAGGAATCACCACCAGTGCTACCGCCAGTGTTAAAATCGCAATGGCCGTTTTAATTGCAAAACCTTTTCCAATTTGCTTAAAACCCAGAATGACAAAGGGAATGTTGATGACAATGATCAGGTAAGACAATTCAAACTTGGTTATCCTGCTTACCAACAGGGAAATCCCCGTTACACCACCATCAATAAAACCATTGGGCATCAGGAAGCTCTTCAAGCCAAAACAGGCTGAAATGATTCCACAGGTGATCAGAAATACATCTTTGGTGTACCTGATATTCCGATTTTTAAAATGGGTATGCATATATCTGTTTTAGTCTTATTCTTCCCCGGAAGCAGCAGCCTCTCTCTTATTGCGAAGATAATCAACTAGGTCCTTTACCTCAAACGCATTTTCCAGTAAAAAGTTTCCGCTACGGGTACGGGTAAGCTTTGAAAGATAAGCACCATTGTTCAGTTGTTTCCCAAAATCCGATACCAGTGAGCGGATATAGGTGCCTTTACTGCATACAATTCTAAAATCTACTTCCGGCAACTCAATCCTTGTAATTTCAAAAGCAGATACGGTTACGTCGCGTAAGCGCAGCTCTGTTTCTTCCCCACGACGTGCTTTCACATACAAACGCTCGCCATTTACCTTTACAGCAGAGTGTGCCGGTGGATACTGCTGGATGTTTCCGGTGAAAGGAAGGGCGGCGGTATGAATGGCTTCTACAGTCAGCCCATCTATCGGGAATTGCTGGTCTACAACCGTTTCCAGGTCAAATGAAGGTGTTGTGGCACCCAGTACCATCGTGCCGGTATATTCCTTATCTTCCGCCTGAAAAGTATCAATCTGCTTGGTTAGTTTTCCGGTACAGAGAATGAGTAATCCTGTGGCCAGCGGATCTAATGTTCCGGCATGACCTACTTTCAATTTCAATGGTTTTAAAGAATTTCTAATTTTCCCCACTACATCAAAACTTGTCCACTTGTAAGGTTTATTGATCAATAACAATTCACCTTCAGCAAAATTAAAATCTTTAAATTCAATCATTAAAGTTGTATAAGACCTTGATAATACAAGGCTAAAAATAGTAAACCAAAAACAATTCTATACCAGCCAAAAAGCTTGAAGCCATATTTTTGAACATAACCAATGAAAAATTTGATGGCCAGCAGGGCAATGATGAAAGCAACCAGGTTACCAACGCCCAAAAGCATCAGGTTGTGTTTGTTGTTCAATATTTCCGGTGTTTCTTTATAAGCTTTGTACAATTTTAAACCTGTCGCGCCAACCATAGTTGGTACAGCAAGAAAGAAAGAAAATTCTGCAGCAACCGATCTGGTCAATTTTTGCTGCATACCACCAATGATACTGGCCGCACTTCTGCTCGTACCCGGAATCATGGCCAGACATTGCCACATCCCAATGATGAAAGCACTTTTATTGGTAATCTCGGGCTCTGTTTTTACCGTTGGTTTGTTAAAGAAGCGATCAATGAACAATAGAATTACACCACCTACAACCAGCATAATGGCCACGGTTACTGCGCTTTCCAACAGGGCATCTATTCTTTTCTGAAGCAGCATACCCAATACCGCTGCAGGTATACAGGCTATGACCAGTTTCAAATAAAACTTCCAGTGGTTCAGGGGGAAAAATCTCTTCCAGTAAAAAACAATAACCGAGAGTATGGCACCCAGTTGTACCGCAATTTCAAATAATTTAACAAATGGATCTTTGTCTATGCCCATTACGGATGAAGCAATGATCATATGTCCTGTTGAAGAAACGGGTAAAAACTCCGTTATCCCTTCTATAATAGAAAGGATCAAGGTTTGTAAAAAATCCATGAACTTACTTTTTTAGGATGGCATAGATACCAAACCCAAACCCAAATAGCACCACCATTGGCGCAAGCAGGGTTTTTCTAAAGTCGTAGATATCAGTGGTGCCCATCATTAAGATAAAGCCTGCTACAACAATTGCAATGCTGATCAATAGTAACTGGTAGTTCTTTTTAGTGAAAACCAATTCACTTTTGTTTTCCTGGTGTACAGGTGCTGTTTTTTTTTCTAACATTATCTATAAAGGTCGTAAATTTTTAGATTCAAATATTTGCTTACTGCAAAAGAGGTACTGATGGCGGTAATGAAAATACCCACACCAATCAAACTCAACAATACGATTCCAAATTCTGTGTAATTCCTTAAAATGATCATTTCAGGAATTTCGCGTTGGGCATAATACAGGATCCCCAATAAGATCAGGATGGCAATAAATGCCGCAATCAAACCATGCAAGGCCGCAATCAGAATGAAGGGTTTGCGGATGAAGTTCTTGGTCGCGCCAACCAGTTGCATACTTTTGATCAGGAACCGCTGAGAATAAATGGCCAGTCTAATGGTATTGTTAATCAGGGCAACAGAGATGATGAGCAAAATTGCTGCAAATCCCAGAATGATCAGCCCAATTGTATTGATGTTTTTATTCACCATATCAATCAGCGAGCTTTGGTAGATCACCTCTTTGACAATCGGATTTTTTGCAATGGCAGCTTTCAGTGCATCTATACTTTTGTTATTGGCATAGTCTGCTTTCAGGTAAACATCAATGGTAGATAGCAATGGGTTATAGCCTAAAAAGTTTACAAAGTCCTCGCCCAAATCGGTGGTCAGGTTCTTTGCAGCCATTTCTTTATTTACATAAACGGTGTTTTTTACAGCGGCATTGGCATTCAGCTCTTTTTGAAAAGCCAAAACAGCAGTCTCCTTAGCACCTTCGTCTACAATAATATTCAATACAATATTTTCCTTCACGTAGTTAGAAAGGTTCTTTGCATGCACCAATATCAATCCCAGCATTCCAAGCATCAACAAAACCAATGCTATGCTAAAAATAGTAGAAATGTATATGGTTTTTGTCTTCTTAGAAGCATCGCTAACTTCAAATTCTTCCATGTAATCGTTTTTATGTTTTGCGAAAATAAAAAATATAAGCCACTAAAGTACAAACCTACAACGTAATTTCTGTTTAATTAGTTTAAGAAATGGGAATCGGTGCTATTTTTATCCCAAAATGGGCTTAGCCAATCCGGCCGCTCACATCGTTATTTTATAGTTTCAAATTTCCAGACCTGTCTTTTTGTAACATTTCTGTACCAAAACCGGAATTGATTCGTTTCAATAAGTAATCAAAAAATCATTCCCTAATTCAAAAACCTATACCCAATGAAGAAACAGTTAACTTTAGTAAGCCTATTATTTTTAATCATTTGCGGAATCACTGCGTGTAAAAAAGATTCCGTGGATGGAAAATCATTAAAAAGCAGGATGATCGGTAAATGGAAGGTTAAAAAGATCGAAACTACGGTGGGTAGTACGCCAACCACCACCTATACAGGTGTGGATGCCGATTACCTCGACTTCAGGAACAATGACAACGATGAGCTTGAAGTAAATCTCGCCGGAAACCGGCTCAGTGGCAACTACGCGGTACTGATCAACCAGACCTTCAATCTGAACATTTCCGGAGAGGTTACCTTTTGCACGGTCAGCAATGTGAACGATAACCTGCTGGAGTTTTCGGGAACCATCAGCAAAAGCACCGGCAATACTTCAAAAAAATACGAACTCTACCGATAATTTACTGCATTTGAATTTGCCTGAATTGCCCTGCTAAATCCAGTCCGCCGATTCAGGCAAATCATTAAACTGCTAAACTTTTCGCTAACAACCTTTATTTCTTTATTTTCGCGCTATAAAAAGGAATAGCTTAATGGATTACCAATTTAAAGAAATAGAACAGAAGTGGCAAAAGTTTTGGGCGGAAAACCAAACGTTCAAGGCTGAAAAAGACAGTAATAAACCTAAATTTTATGTGCTGGATATGTTTCCATATCCCTCCGGGGCAGGCCTGCACGTAGGTCATCCGCTGGGTTACATCGCTTCTGATGTATTTGCAAGATACAAGCGCCTGAAAGGATTTAATGTTTTGCACCCGATGGGCTATGATTCATTTGGTTTACCTGCAGAGCAATATGCCATTCAAACCGGTCAGCATCCTGCTTTAACTACCGAAGCGAACATCAATACCTATCGCAAGCAGCTGGATCGCATCGGTTTCTCTTTCGACTGGAGCCGTGAAGTACGTACCAGCGAGCCTGAATATTACAAATGGACACAGTGGATCTTCATGCAGCTTTTCAATTCCTGGTATAACCTGGAAACTGACCGTGCAGAAGACATTTCTACTTTAATTGATAAATTCAATACTGCCGGTAGTGCAGATGTTAAGGCGGTTTGTGATGAGGATGTGAAAAGCTTTATGCCAAGCGACTGGGCAACCATGACCCCGGAACAGAAACAGGAAGAGCTTTTAAAATATCGCCTGACCTACCTTAAAGAGAGCACCGTGAACTGGTGTGCCGCTTTGGGTACCGTATTGGCTAATGATGAAGTTAAAGACGGATATTCTGAGCGTGGAGGCCATCCGGTTGAACAAAAGAAAATGATGCAATGGAGCATGCGCATTTCCGCTTATGCAGAACGCCTGCTTCAAGGCCTGAATACCATAGACTGGCCAGAGCCGGTTAAAGAAATGCAGCGCAACTGGATTGGTAAAAGTGTTGGGGCAAGTGTCAGGTTCGACATTGAAACCAGCAACGACATCAGTACCTTATCGCAAAATTACATCGAGGTCTTTACCACAAGAGTAGATACCATTTTTGGTGTGTCTTACCTGGTATTGGCACCAGAGCACGAACTTGTTGCTGCTTTAACAACGCCTGCTCAGCAAAATGACATCAGCAATTACATCGCGCAGACCAAGAAAAAGTCTGAACTGGATCGTATGGCCGATACCAAAACAGTTTCCGGTGCATTTACCGGCAGCTATGTCGTTAACCCGGTAAGCGGTGAGCGCGTACAGCTTTGGATTGCAGATTATGTATTGGCAGGTTATGGAACCGGCGCAGTAATGGGTGTGCCAAGCGGCGATCAGCGCGACTGGCTATTTGCCAGACATTTCAATCTGCCGATTGTTCAGATCTTAGATGCACAGCTAGATATCGAAACTCAGGCCGATGCCACTAAAGAAGGAAAATACATCAATTCCGGATTCATCAACGGCATGAATTACACCGAAGCGGTTCAGACTTTAAATACCTGGCTGGAAGAAAAAGCAGTTGGAAAAGCAAAAGTGAATTACCGCATGCGTGACGCCATTTTTGGTCGCCAGCGTTATTGGGGTGAACCCATTCCGGTTTATTTTAAAGACGGACTTCCGTATTTAATTAAAGAAGAAGAGCTGCCTTTGATGCTTCCTGAAATTGACAAATACTTACCAACAGAAACCGGTGAACCGCCATTGGGCAGGGCCGAGGGCTGGAAGTACGAAGATCAGTATGAGTATGAATTGAGTACCATGCCGGGCTGGGCTGGTTCAAGCTGGTACTGGTACCGTTACATGGATGCTCAGAATGAATCTGAATTTGCTTCTGAAGAGGCGATTGCCTACTGGAAAGATGTTGACTTGTACATAGGTGGTGCAGAACATGCTACCGGACACTTGTTGTACAGCCGTTTCTGGAATAAATTTTTAAAAGATATCGGCCACGTACAGGAAGAAGAACCGTTCAAAAAACTCATCAACCAGGGGATGATCCAGGGACGCAGTAATTTTGTATACCGCGTTATTGATGAAGAAGGCAGAGGTACGAATACACTGGTGTCTTACGGCTTAAGAAAAGAATATAAAACTTCTGCATTACATGTGGATGTGAACATTGTGGAAAATGAAATCCTCAATATCCCGCAATTCAAATTGTTCCGACCTGAATTTGCTGAGGCCGAATTTATCCTGGAAAATGGCAGATACATCTGTGGTGTTGAGGTTGAAAAGATGTCAAAATCGAAATTCAACGTCGTTAACCCTGATGTTCTGATTGAAAGTTATGGCGCTGATACACTCCGGATGTACGAGATGTTCCTCGGCCCGTTAGAGCAAAGTAAACCATGGAACACCAATGGTATAGAAGGTGTATTCAAGTTCCTGCGTAAATTCTGGCGTTTATTCCACAATGAAACCGGTGTTTTCCATGTCAGTGATTCTGTTCCGGCTAAGGCAGAACTGAAGGCTTTGCATAAGATCATTAAAAAGGTACAGGATGATGTAGAGCGCTTCTCATTCAATACCTCTGTTTCCAGCTTTATGATTGCAGTAAATGAGCTGACAGAATTGAAATGCAAAAACAGACAAATTCTGGAAGATCTGGTTGTGGTACTTTCCCCTTATGCACCGCACATTACTGAAGAGCTTTGGGCATTGCTGGGCCATGAAGACAGTCTTTCAGCGGCCAGCTATCCAACATTTAACCCGGCATACCTGGTAGAAGACGAGTTCAGTTACCCGATCTCTGTGAATGGAAAAACAAGGTTAAACATGAGCTTAAGCCTCACTTTAGAAGCTAAAGAAATTGAAGAAACCGTCCTGGCTGACGAAAATGTTCAGAAATACCTGGAAGGCAATACCCCGAAAAAGGTAATTGTCGTAAAAGGCAGGATCGTCAATATCGTTTTGTAAATATTTTGCACTAAAAAGGCTTGATACAACTCGTATCAGGCCTTTTTTTATTGTTTTTAAATAAAGTCTATTAAATTGGTAGATTTTGTTTTACCTTTGTTCCATATCATCCAAAAGGGGAGTAGCTTATTTAATTTGTAATTTATATGGACAGGGTAGATTTTAATTTATTGGACGACAGGGATTCGGAATTGTTAGAATTGTTAAAAAATGATGATGTCAAAGCTTTCGATGAACTTTATCATAAATACTTTGGGCGGGTTTATAATTTGGTTCACATCGCTTTAAATGATAAAGATAAAACGGAAGATGTGGTGGCTGCTGTATTTTTACACCTTTGGGAACTAAGGGCCGAACACCAGATCGAATCCCTGAACAAATATATTTTTGCATTTACCTGTATGGAGATCCTTCATAAAAGAAAAGCAGCCGACAAAACCAGCGCAAATTACCTACCTGCACTGATCAGCAAAAGATTCGGGGAGTTCAGATTAAGTCTGGGCAGGTTCAAACGGGTTTTAGGCTAGTAATTTTACCGGTAAAAAAGGTCGCTTTACCGCGGTATTCAGACAGCTGGGTTAAATTCTGTTCAATCAACCTGTAACATTTTCTACCTTTATCCTACTAATTGTGGTATAAGAACGAAAATGAAAAGAATTTTACCTGTATTGATACTGATATGTTGCATAGGCCTGACAGCAAATGCACAATTTACTTTAGGCGGCGCATCCACAAAGGTGACCGTTACTGGCCGGATCACTGCTGTTATTGCAGATTCGATCACCAGGAAACCGATCGACTATGCCAGTGTAGCCCTGGCGAAAGCAAAAGACAATAAAAATGTGAACGGCGCAGTGACCGATCCCAAAGGGAAGGTCGTCCTGCAAAACGTGAGTCCCGATGCTTATCAGCTTTCCATCGGCTTTATGGGCTATAAGTCTAAAACCATAACGCTGAGCACGACTTTAGAAAAACCAGACCACAACCTGGGTACCATTTATCTGAGCCCAACTTCCAGCAATCTGAAAGAGGTGGAAATCAGCGGACAAAAAGCCTTAATTGAAAATAAAGTAGACAAAATCGTTTACAATGCAGAACAGGACATCACCAACGCAGGTGGCGACGCAACTGATGTGATGCGTAAAGTGCCTATGCTTTCGGTTGACATCAATGGCAACGTCCAATTGAGGGGAGCTGCGGTCCGGGTGCTGATCAACGGTAAGCCTTCGGGCACCATGGCCAACAGCGTAGCTGATGCCCTTAAAATGATCCCTGCCGAGCAGATCAAAAGTGTGGAAGTCATCACCAGCCCGTCCGCAAAATATGACGCAGAAGGATCCGGCGGTATCATCAACATCATCACCAAGAAAAAAACTGCCGAAGGCATCAATGGAAGCATAAACGGTACTACTGGTACGCGTTCTAACAATGGGGCCTTTAACATCAGCGCCAAAACAGGCCGCTTGTCTGTCACCGGTAACCTTGGCGTAAATCAAGCCTATCCGCAAAATTCTAAAGTGGTTACTTTCAATACCTCAACCATTGGGGGTGTCACCAATGAAACTTTCCAAAACGGATTTTCGAAATGGTCACGTGTGGGCTACAATGGTGGCGGCGGACTCGACTACGACATCAATGGTTACAACAACATCAGTACCACAGTTAAACTGAACCGCTTTTCAAATGGGGGGCCAGGTCGCTCAGACATCACCAGAAATGGCGTCTCTTCAACCAATATCAGGGATATGGACATGAGTTTCAACAACCTGGACTGGAATGTAGATTACCGTAAAACCAGTAAAAAGGAAGGGGAGGAGTTCAGCGCTTCAGCCCAATTGTCCACAGGCAGGAACGGTAGTGATTTCTCCAACCGGTTTATCATACCAGGCTTTGATGATCAGGTAATTACCGGACACAATACCGGCAAGAACAATGAGTATACTTTACAAACCGATTATACCTACCCATTCAGCAAAACCACCACTTTAGAAACCGGGCTCAAGGGGATATTCAGAAATATCAAGAGTGATTACGATGTTGCCCAGCAAGATTTTGACTACGATCAGAATGTCGCTGCGGCTTATGGTGTGATGGGATTTAAACTGAGCAAAAAGATCCTGGTGAAAGCTGGCTTAAGGGCTGAGTACACCAAAATCAACGGACTGGCAGGAAATACAACCAATTTTGACAACGATTATTTTAACCTGTTCCCAAGTGTCGTACTGTCTCAGAATTTAAAAGCAGGAACTACCCTGAAATTAAGCTATAACCGCAGGGTACAACGTCCGAGTTTGTTTTATTTAAACCCTTTCAGAAATGAAAGCGACGTGTTTAACCCGATCGAAGGAAATCCAAAACTGGATCCGGAACTGACGGATAATATGGAGTTGGGGTATTCTACTTTTATTAAAGGATCCATGATCAATGCCTCTGTTTTTTACCGCACAACCAAGGATGTCATTGAAAGTTTCATCGACCCGAGGATTGAAGATGGCATTGCAAAAAATTTAACCACTTACCGTAACGTGGGCAGAAGCCAGTCTTACGGCGTAAACATATTCGGATCTTACAATCCAAAGCCCAAATGGACACTGATGGCCAACCTGGGACTGAACACTTACGAAGTGAAAAATGCGGAGCGTAACCTGAATACAGGAACCTTTTTAAACTACACCGCTTTCGCCCGCTCGGCCTATGCATTGTCAGGCGGATGGAGTACGGAATTGTGGGGCGTGTTAAACTCACCAAAACGTACATCGCAGGGTAAAACCGACAAAATGTATTTTTACGGAGCGGCTGTAAAAAAAGAGATCCTGAAGAAAAATGCCACCATTGGCATCAATGCACTCAATCCATTTAACCGGGACCTGAACATCAAAACCTTAAATACCACGGCTAATTCTGTTCAAAGTACCGATATTCACTATCCTTTACGTTCATTCGGTCTGAACTTTAGCTATAAATTCGGTAAAATGAATTTTAATGGTCCGGCTAAAAAGAAAAAAGGCGTCAACAATGACGACCTGAAAAAAGAAGAACAGCAAGGTGGTGGTGGCCTTGGCGGCGGAATCGGTGGCGTAGGGGGAGGCAATTAAGCAGCCCTTAACTACATCACCTGTTTTTCTTTTTCACATACTTTAATATCATCAGACTTAGCGGGTTTAGCACATACCCGCTAATGTTATTTTGCATCATCACAATAGACTGGTCATATAAAATCGGGACAATATTTCCATTTTCTATGACCATCCTATCCATTTTCTGGTAAAGCAGGTATCGTTTTTCAGCATCACTTTCGTAATAGCTTTGTTCAAATAAGCGGTCAAAATCTTTATTGAAATAACCCGTATAATTCGGCCCGTCAGGTACTTTGTTTCTCGAATAAAATACTGCCAGGTAATTCTCTCCGTCCGGATAATCTGCAATCCAGGAACCTCTGAAAAAATTCACACCATTTTTCGACATCATGTCCCGTAAACTCGCCGCCGGACTCACATCCACCTTAACTTTAATGCCAACGGCATTGAGCTCGCCTTGTATAAATTCGATCATGTCCTTATAGGTCGTTGAGGTACTCAGGGTAATCATTGGCATGCCTTTTCCGTCTGGAAAGCCAGCTTCAGCCAATAAACGGGCCGCTTTTTCGGGTTCATAATGATATCCTTTTACAGCGGTACTATCGAAGCCCGGCATTCCCTGCGGAATAAAACCTGAAGTTGCCGGTATACCCACACTGTTCCTGAGGTATTTAATCAATTTGGGTTTGTCTATCGCATAGTTGATTGCCTGCCGCACTTTTTTTAACCTGAGCGGAGAATTTCTTACAATAGATTTAGAGGTGTCTACCAAAATACCTACGTATTCTGTACATAAATACGGACTTTTTTTAAGTTGAAATTTCCCCCGGTATTTGCGGGTCATTTTTCCGCTTTTGGTCAATACATCATCGCGGTAGCTACCGTCTACCTTGTCAAAAAAGTCCAGGTCTTTTTTGATGAAATTCATAAAGGCACTCTGCTTATCACTAATAAAAGTCACTTTTACCGCATCCAGATGGGGAAGTTGTACGCCGTCTTTGTATTCCCAGTAATGCTCATTTTTAAGCATTACCAGGATTTCGTCCTCTTTCCAGTATTTGAACTTAAAGGGGCCGGTGCCAATCGGGTGACTTCTGAAATCTTTACCGTAATGCTCTACAACCTCTTTCGGTACCACCGAGCAATACTGTGTGGTCAGCAATTTGATGAAGGCGGGAAAAGGCTTCACCAGTTTTACCTGGAAGGTTGAATCGTTGATGGCGATAAAATTGTGGATGTCTTTGACTTTGTCGCTAAAAATCCAGGTGCCGGAAGAAGCCACTTTTGGATCGATCAGCCTGTTGAAACTGTATACAAAATCTGAGGCAATGACCTTCCGGCCCTTTCCGCCGGGAAAAAGGGCATCGTCATGAAAATGAACATCGTTGCGCAGGTTAAAGGTATACACCAGTCCGTCATCAGAAATTTGCCAGGTCCTGGCAATGCATGGTTTGGTGTTCAGGGCACTGTCAATCTGCACCAGGCCGTTAAAAATCTGGTTGACCATCCAGGTTGCATTTTGATTTCTTGCAAAAGCCGGATCCAATGAAGTGACATTTTGATCCATGTTCATATTGAACACTGTTTTTTCAGCATTTGAAGTGTCGTTTTTGCAACTGACTGCACAAAAGATCAAAAGCGCACAAAAAATATTGATTATAATACGATGCATCGGTTTAGGAATACTAATTTTGCACAAAGTAATAAATATATTGATATGTCTTTTTTAAATGCGATTATAAACGGGATTAAGGAGGGAGAACTTCGTGAAGAACTTCAGGATAGATTGGATATAATTCAGCATAAAATCAAATTTATGGACGCGGTACCCCTCGTTTGTCTGGATACCCACAATCAATTAAATTATGCACTTGAAGGTGTGGCCTTAGATGCCGGAGGTATTTTTCATCCATTTGCAGATGGGGCCAGGGTGGTCATTTACCTGCAAAAAGACAAAACCATTGCCGAGCTGATGGCTGCTGTACCGGCACTGCTGGAGCCCGAATGGCCGGCTGTAACATACAACCGCGTCTATTTAATGGATGGGGCAGCCCTGGCTGATGAAGACCCGCTGACCCTGGTTACTGCTTTGGAAGACCTTGCAGAAATGTTGTATCCTGGTTATTTTGTTTTTGGCAATGAAGGCATCAACTGGATCAGTTTTAAAACGCAATAAACTTATCCATCTGCTGGTTGGTAAATTTCAGCGTATCTTCTTTAAACAGTGCATTGTCTTCGTTTAACTCCAAACGGATGGCCGGGATGTGGATTCTTAAAGGCAATACATGCAGATGTAAATAACTGCAGACACCACCAAAGTGATCAATCCCACGGATGTTACCATACTTCCCGGATGATATCCCCACCAGTGCAGCTTTTTTATCGTAAAAACTATCGGGAAAAGTACAGGCATCAATAAAGGTTTTTAATACCCCCGGAAAGCTCCCGTTATACTCCGGAATCACGAACAAAAACTTATCTGTTTTGGTCATAAGCTCCTGTATTGCTGTGAAGTCGGCGCTTCTTTTCCCGTACAGGTCGGAGGAGATTAAATCGTCCGGCAGCTCCTCTAAATTCAGCAGATTGGTTTGTAATCCTTTTTCAGCCAATGTTTTCTGATAATATTTTGCAACTTTAAGCGTATTACTTGAAGCTCTGTTTGTTCCGGATATGATGGTTACCATGTATTAATTGTTAATAAGATGTGTAAAACACTTATGGCATAAGTACTAACTTTGCCATTTAGTTTGTATCTTAGCTAATCGTTAAAATGTGCCTAAATCAGTACAAAAATAGCATTTTTTATAGATTTACTTCAATGTAAACAAAGCCTAAAAGGAAATAATCGGTTAATTATTAAAAACATAAATGAGTAAAATTATTGCATTGGCAAATCAAAAAGGTGGCGTAGGTAAAACAACATCATCTATAAACTTAGCTGCAAGTTTAGCCGTACTGGAATACAGGACCTTATTGGTTGACGCAGATCCTCAGGCAAATTCTACCTCCGGTATTGGTTTTGATCCACGAAACATCAAGAATAGTATTTACGAATGTATCATCAACGATATCGAACCATCAGAAGCGATACAGAAAACAGAGACGCCAAACCTGGACCTGCTTCCTGCACACATCGACCTGGTAGGTGCCGAAATCGAAATGATCAATCTCAGCAACAGAGAATATAAAATGAAGGCCGTACTGGAAAAGGTAAAAGACCAGTATGATTTCATTATTGTTGACTGCTCTCCGTCCTTAGGTTTAATTACGATCAATGCTTTAACAGCAGCCGATTCTGTTATTATCCCGGTACAATGCGAGTACTTCGCACTGGAAGGATTGGGTAAACTCTTAAATACCATCAAAATTGTGCAGAACCGCTTAAACCCGGAACTGGAAATAGAAGGTATTTTACTGACCATGTATGATGTGCGTTTACGCTTGTCAAACCAGGTTGTAGAAGAAGTGAAAACCCATTTCCAGGATCTTGTTTTTGAAACGATCATTCAGCGGAATACCCGTTTAAGTGAAGCACCAAGTTATGGTATCTCGGTCATCATGCACGATGCCAATTGTAAGGGAGCCATCAACTATTTGAACCTGGCGCGCGAGATTGTCCGTAAAAACGGATTGGTTAAAGAAGTGCAGGATGTAACAACAGCAAATATTTAAAATTATTTTAATGACATCTTTTCAGCGAAAAACAGGTTTAGGTAAAGGATTAAGTGCGCTCTTAGATGACAGCGAATCGATTAATCCGCCAAAAAATCAAGGCGTAAATCCGGTAAGTGAAACCAGACAAGAAGGCACGAATAACATTAATCCAATCGGATTAATCAACATCAGTGACATTCAGACCAATCCTTATCAACCCCGTACAGAGTTTGATCAGGTCGCTTTAAATGAACTGGCCGAATCCATCCGTGTTCAGGGATTGATCCAGCCAATTACCGTTAGAAAAAATGCAGCGAATCAATATCAGCTGATCTCGGGAGAGCGCAGGCTGAGGGCATCCAGACTGGCCGGACTGACCCAGATTCCTGCTTATGTGCGTAGCGCCAATGATCAGCAAATGCTGGAGATGGCCCTGATTGAAAACATCCAGCGTGAAAACCTGAATGCCATTGAAGTTGCCCTGAGTTTTCAGCGCATGCTGGAAGAATGTAATCTGAAACAGGAGCAATTGGGAGAGCGTGTGGGTAAAAACCGGAGCACTGTAACCAATTACCTGCGCCTGCTTAAATTACCACCTGCGATCCAGATCTCTATACGCGATCAGAAAATCTCAATGGGTCATGCCCGCGCGCTGATCAATGTGGATCAGGCCGATAAGCAATTGTTCCTGCACCAGGAAATCATTGATAAAGGTCTTTCTGTACGTAAAGTAGAAGAACTGGTCAGAAGCATCAATAGTGTAGAAGTTAAACCAAAATTCCAGCGTCAGCCCAAAGGTGTTTCTTTTGAATATCAAAAACTTCAAAAAGACCTGACCTCTAAATTTGCCACCAAGGTGAAACTGAAAGTCAATGACAATGGTAAAGGAGCGATCGAAATTCCTTTTGTATCTGATGACGATCTCAATCGTATTTTAGGGTTATTAGATTGGTAATGTACAAATTATTACTGTTGCCGGTTCTCTTATGTTTTGCTGTTTTCACAGCAACAGCGCAACAGCCTGCGGGTGTCAAAAAAGATACAACGAATTACAGCAACAAACCTGTAGATACGGTAAAGCCCTATGTCAATGTGGGTAAAATTGCAGGTAGAAGGGCAGCAATCCGCTCGGCCATGTTACCTGGCCTCGGGCAAATCAGAAACGGGGTAACGGTATATCGTTTGGCTAAAGTAGGTGGTATTTATACCGGTTTTACTTTGCTGGCCTTGTCTTATATCGACAACTCGAAGAATTTCAACACTTTTCAGAATGAGATTGAATATCGGGCTAAAAACAATGACAAACCTGATCCTGCAAGTCTCTACGCCAGTTATCCCACATCGGGACTGATCTCAGCCAAAGACATTTACAGAAGAAATAAACAGGTAATCATTTTGTCCTTTGCGGGTTTATATCTGCTCAACATTGTTGAAGCGTATATTGACGCCCGTCTGGCAAATTTTGATGTTGGTGATGTCGCTTCATTTAAAGTCGCGCCAACGGTGATGCCCCCTGCACAAATGTATGGTTTCAATGCCATTACACCGGGTGTTAAGCTTACATTGAACTTTTAAATACAGATAGATCATTAACAAACGCATATAAAATTATAAAGGAATGAAGATAGCATTACTTGGTTATGGTAAAATGGGGCAGATTATCGAACGCTTTGCCCTGGAGCGGGGACATGAGGTTGTCTTGAAAATCAATATTGATAATGTTGACGATTTAACCACCAGTAATCTGTCAAAGGCCGATGTAGCCATCGATTTTAGTGCACCTGATGCTGCGCTCAGCAATATTTATGCTTGCTTTGATGCCAACTTACCGGTGGTAGTAGGTACCACAGGTTGGTACGGGCAACTGCAGGAAGTAAAAAATGAGTGCCTTAGCCGTAACAACACCTTACTTTATGGGTCAAACTTTAGTATAGGTGTTAATTTGTTTTTTCACATGAATGAAATCCTGGCTAAACTCATGAATGATTACCCGGCTTATGAAGTGCAGGTTGAAGAAATTCACCACACGCAAAAACTCGATTCGCCAAGCGGAACTGCAATGACGATAGCCGAAGGGATCATTGACAACATGGACCGTAAAAAAGAATGGGTTAACGAATTGGTCGGTACGCCTTTTGAAGACATCCTGAAAAAAGAGCAGGTATTGATCGAATCGCACCGCATTGAGCATGTACCCGGTACGCATACCGTGGTTTACAGCTCGGAAGTGGATGAAATTGAATTGAAACACACTGCGCATAACCGCTCAGGTTTTGCATTGGGCGCTGTAGTGGCGGCAGAGTGGTTGCAAAATAAACAAGGCTTTTACAATATAGCCGATATCTTTAATTTTAAATAACAAGATCATATGAATTGGAAATTCCGGCAAAAGGATAAGGTAGAAACTCCTGACGATCAGCCTAAAAAGAAGAAAAGCAAGGCCAGGGAGTGGACAGATGCCATTATATTTGCGGTAGTTGCGGCTACCATCATCAGGGTGTTTTTTATTGAGGCCTATACCATTCCTACCGGATCCATGGAAAGGTCATTGCTCATCGGCGATTTCCTGTTCGTGAGTAAAATGAATTACGGCGCCAGGGTTCCGATGACACCTGTTGCTTTCCCTTTTGCACACCATACCATGCCCATTACCGGTACAAAAGCCTATTGGGATGGCGTACAATGGAAATACCGCAGGTTGCCAGGTTTGTCAGACATTAAGAGAAATGACGTAGTGGTTTTCAACTATCCGCAAGGAGACACCGTTGCCCTGGAGCAACAGGATGTAGATTATTATCAAATGGTGCGCTCAGCGGGCTGGCGACAAATCAATAGCCAGTATACCATTGTAAGCAGGCCGGTAGATAAAAGAGAAAATTACATCAAACGTTGTATCGGGATTGCAGGTGATACGATCAGCATGAAAGCTGGCCTGGTTACCATCAATGGCAAGCCTGAGCAGTTGAAAAATACGGGACAGATCACTTATGAAGTGACCTTTAAAACAACCGATTTTAATCCGGATGTGTTCCAGAACATGGGCTTCAATGTAAGTGATGAGATCATTTCAACAGAAACACCTAATGTATATCGCTTTATAGGTACCGCTCCGATGATGGCTGAAGTACGTAAACTGGATTTTGTACAGTCTGTCAGAGAATTAACGGCACAGGCCAACGACCGTGAGCCCGATATTTTCCCTTTCGATCCGAACAGAAACTGGAACGTAGACAATTTCGGCCCGATCATCATTCCTAAAACAGGCTGGACGGTGAAATTAGACAGTGCAACGATGCCACTTTATGAAAGGGCAATCCGCATTTATGAAGGAAATAAACTGGAGAAATCTGGTAAAGGCTGGTTAATCAACGGAAAACCGGCAGACAGCTATACCTTTAAAATGAACTATTACTGGATGATGGGTGACAACAGGCACCGCTCTGCAGATTCACGCTACTGGGGATTTGTTCCGGAAGACCACATTGTGGGTAAAGCCTTGTTCATCTGGATGAGCTACGATACCAACGGTTCATTCTTCCATAAAATCAGGTGGAACCGCTTATTCCGCGGAATTCATTAAGATAAACCAGCGATCCCCAATTTAAGGGCAAGCTCATTTAAATCATTGACAACGGCATCTATTAAAGGGATGCCGTTTTTTTTGCGCTCATTTTCAAAAGCATATTCTGGTTCACCAGGAATAATCACCTTTTTTTCAGGATCTACGGTTGCTGCACTTTTAAAACGGGTAATCCAATTGTCCAGATGGTCTTTAAAATCTTGTGCCGGACGGAAGCCGTCAACGCGCATGGCGCCAAAAAAGTGACCTATGCCTGCACCTACAGGATCAGTTGGCGGTTCCAGAAATGCCACAAATGGCGGTACCCATGGGCCGTAGTTTGCTCCGGAAAGCACTGCCGATAAAATGTCTACTGTGGCGCTAAGTCCGTACCCTTTATGGCTGCCATGATCTTTATCGCTCCCCAGGGGCAGCAAAGAACCTCCTTTTTTCAATTCATGCGGATCCGTTGCCGTATGGCCATCTTTGTCCTGAACCCAGCCTTCAGGGATTGCCTGGTTTGCCCTTTGGGCAATTTCCAGCTTGCCGTTGGCAGCTGCGGCGGTCGCCATATCCACCACTACTGGCGGGTACTGACCGGCCGGAAAAGCGTAACACATCGGGTTGGTGCCCAATAAGCGCTCATTGGCATAGGTAGGGGCAACCAGCGGACTGGCATTGGTCATGCTGATCCCGATCATATCCTGTTCAACGGCCAGCAAAGCATGGTAACCTGCAATACCAAAATGGTTGGAGTTTTTTACGGCTACCCATCCGCTACCATAGGTTTTTGCCTTCTCTATCGCTACTTTCATGGCAAAAGGTGCCACAACCAAACCCAATCCACCATCGCCGTCCACGGTGGCAGTCGTCGCTGTTTCATGAACCACCTTTACTGTTGGTGTCGCATTGATCCTTTCTTTTTCCCAAAGTCTCACATAACCACTCAGGCGGGCCACGCCATGAGAGTCGATTCCTCTTAAATCTGAACGCAGCAACACATCAGCAGCCAGTTGGGCATCAACCTGCGGACAGCCCATTGTTAAAAAAACACGTTCGGTAAAGTCACGCAGCTGCTGCTCGGAAAAAGTATAAAAGGTCATGGTTTTAAGCAAATAATACGGTAAACTGATGGTCTAATGGTTTAAAATGGTCCACCAGGGCAGCAATGAAATCATCGCCATACAAAACGATCATCGGCGCAATATTCAGCACCCGTTCCTGTAATACACCTGTAGGAAACAGCTTTTCCTTTAAATGATCAATTTGGGCTAAGGAGGTGCTGTGTTTGCGTTTTTCTGCGCTGAGCATCTTTTTCTCCAGTCGGCTGATCAATTTCAGCGCCTTGGTTTTTGCGGCATCAGCCGATTGCGACAAGGTTTTGTCTATTTTATAAGCATTGAGCTTAATCTGATCAAAAATGGCATTAATGGCGCGTTCTTCATCACCAAGAGTAAGCTGGAGGTTCACGTGCGATTTGATCCAGCCATTTTTGAGCGACTCGCTTTTCTGGAAAATCTCTTTCGGGCTAATCCCCAGGATGTGCATTCTGGCTTCACTTCTCTGGTCTACAACCATGGCCGAGTTGCGCAGCAACAATACAGGGAAATCTACGCCGTAATGGTCAAAATTGGCTTTGAGTTGCAGCCAGTAAGTCACTTCGGCACCGCCACCAATATAAGCCAGGTTGGGTAAAATCACTTCCTGGTAAACTGGTCGCATCACCACATTGGGGCTAAACCTTTCCGGAAAATCCGATATTTCTTTTTTAAGTTCGTCTTCGGTAAAACGGATGGGGGAGTTCATCACCTGGTAAATGCCATGTTCAGCTACAATACGTTCCCTCACACCATCAATCATGTAAAAGAAGTTGATTTCTCTCGGATTTACCTGTGGCTTATAGCCCAGTTCTTCCAGTTTACTGCTGCTTTCATTGATGAGTTTAAAGCTCTGTTCGCTGGTGATGTCGGCAGCCACAATATCCGCAAACTGCTTTTTAAGCAGGTGCTCATCTGCATCGATGCAAACCAGGCCATACTTGCCAAATAGGGCATTGACCAGATCTCTGGTGGCATCGCTTAATTTCTCATGGCTTGTATAGGCTTTGTCTACCAGTTCCGAAAATTTAAGTCCGTTTTCGCTGATGCCCAGATATCCTTTATAAGCCAGTAGGGTCTCCGCAATATCTGCCACATTTAATCTACCGGTAGCACCAGCAGCAGCTTTTGCCCAGGTCAGCATTTTATCCTCAATTTTCACATGGTTGATTTCCTCAAAGTCATGATCTTCGGTAGCCATCCAGTACACCGGGACAAAATTATAATCGGGAAACTGTTGTTTCAGTTCTTTGGCCAGGTTAATCGCGGTAACTATTTTATAAATAAAATAAAGCGGGCCGGTAAAGATGTTCAGTTGATGGCCGGTCGTAATGGTAAAAGTCCGGCCATCCGCTAATAAATTGATATGTTCATGAACCAGTTCCGTGGTGTCCAAACCAGCATATTGCTGTTTGATCACTGTTGTTAAAATGGTTCGGTCACCTTTAAAATTACGGTTTTTAATGGCTTCAGCAAAGCCCTCAAAACCAGGCTTGTATTTGTAAAATGAATTGAGCTGCGCTTTTCCGCTGATGTAATCGAGTACAATAGCAGAAAAGGCTTGCGTTTCCGGGTAAGAGATATATTTAGCCTGCATTGCTACGAATTTAAGCTAATAAAGTATAAAACTTATGGGGCAACTTTTATTTTACAATTTGTCCATATAGATCGAAGTCTTCAGCACGGTCAATTTTAACCTGTACAAAAGAGCCGTTCGCTGCATAACCTGTGCTGGCGTCAATCAATACCTCGTTATCCACCTCCGGAGAGTCAAATTCGGTACGGCCGATAAAGAAATCCCCTTCTTTTCTGTCCACCAGAACTTTATAGGTTTTGCCTACTTTTTCCTGGTTGATGTCAAACGAAATACCTTGTTGTAGCTCCATGATCGCATCCACACGTTCTTGTTTCACTTCATCAGGTACATCATCTACCAGGTTGTGCGCATGGGTTTTTTCCTCATGAGAATACGTAAAACAACCCAAACGGTCAAAACGGGTTTCTTCTACCCAATCCATCATCTCTTCAAAATCCTGCTCCGTTTCACCTGGATAACCACAAATCAGTGTGGTACGCATGGCGATGCCCGGAACTTTATCGCGGATCTGGTTGACAATGTCAATGGTTTTCTGTTTGGTGATGCCACGGCGCATTGACTTCAACATATTGTCGGTAATGTGCTGTAAAGGCATGTCCAGGTATTTGCAAATGTTTTCCCTTTCGTTCATGGCGTCCAGAATTTCCATCGGGAAACCAGAAGGGTAGGCGTATTGCAACCTGATCCATTCAATCCCCGGTACATCAGAAATCCTGCGCAGCAATTCATCCAGGTTACGTTTACCATAAATGTCTAAACCGTAATAGGTTAAGTCCTGTGCAATCAAAATCAGTTCTTTGGTGCCGTTTGCTGCCAGTATTTTGGCTTCGTTCACCAGCTCATTCATATCCCGGGATACGTGTTTACCGCGCATCAAAGGGATGGCGCAAAAAGAGCAGGGGCGGTTGCAACCTTCAGCAATTTTAAAATAGGCAAAGTGCGAAGGAGTAGTAAGCAAACGCTCACCAATCAGTTCATGTTTATAATTGGCACCCAGGGAGTGCAATAAATTATTCAGGTCGTTGGTGCCGAAATAAGCATCCACGTTGGTAATTTCAGCTTCCAGTTCAGGCTTGTAGCGTTCAGATAAACATCCGGTTACAAATACCTTTCCTATTTTTCCGGCATCTTTCAGCTCGCTGTACTGCAGAATGGTATCAATCGATTCCTGTTTGGCATTGTCAATAAAACCGCAGGTATTGATGACAACGATGTCGTCTTTCCCCATCTGGTTTGATTCATGCACAACGTCCAGGCTATTTCCACGCAACTGTCCCATTAAAACTTCAGAGTCATAGGTGTTTTTAGAACAACCCAAAGTGATGACATTGATTTTAGGTTTTTTAACAGGGATAATCTTAGATGCGATTTTTGTATTCATGTGTTATATTTATGACGTTTACCGGGCAGATGTTATTTAAACAGACTGTCCACAAACGCTTTTTTATCAAATAATTGCAGGTCGTTCATGCTTTCGCCAACGCCTATGTATTTTACAGGGATTTTGAACTGATCAGAAATTCCGATCACCACACCACCTTTGGCCGTTCCATCCAGTTTGGTAATGGCCAGTGCATTTACATCAGTGGCTTCGGTAAATTGTTTACATTGCTCAAAAGCATTTTGTCCGGTTGATCCATCCAATACCAGTAAAATCTCATGCGGTGCATTGGGAATTACCTTTTGCATTACATTTTTAATTTTACCCAGCTCGTTCATTAAACCAATTTTATTGTGCAAACGGCCGGCAGTATCAATAATCACAACATCTTCACCATTGGCGACAGCCGATTGCAGGGTATCAAAAGCAACAGAAGCCGGGTCAGAGCCCATGGCCTGTGCCACTACACGAACACCAACGCGTTCGCCCCACAATTTGATCTGTTCTACGGCCGCAGCTCTAAATGTATCTGCCGCACCTAAAACAACTTTTAATCCTTCAGCTTTTAATTTATGTGCCAGTTTACCAATGGTAGTGGTTTTGCCCACGCCATTAACACCAACCACCATAATCACGTAAGGTTTATGCTGTCCGTATTCAAATTGCCTGAAATCGTTGCTGTTGTTTTCGGCAAGCAGCAATTGGATCTCCTCACGCAATAAGTGTTGCAGTTCGGAAGTGGATAAGTATTTATCTTTAGCTACACGTTGCTCAATGCGCTCAATAATCTTCAATGTCGTACTCACCCCCACGTCCGAAGTAACCAATACCTCTTCCAGGTTATCGAGTACATCATCATCAATGGTTGACTTTCCGGCAACAGCTTTGGTGATCTTGTTGAAAAAACCTGTTTTAGTTTTCTCTAATCCCTTATCCAGAGCTTCTTGCGCTTCAGGCGCAGTTTCTTTTTTCTTGAAAAAATCGAATAAACCCATAAGAATGTATAACAAAACAAAAAAAGCCCTCCCAGATTAAAGGGACGGCTTTAATATTATAAAATATTAAAATTACTTTTTAGATGCAGAAATAGCATCTTGAACGTGATCGTTGTGAACAATAGATTCTTTGAAAGAATAAGATCCTTTGTCAGACTTAACCATTGTAATAACTTTCGAATATTCTTTTCCTTTACCCGTTTTAAGGGTTGCAACTACCTTTTTTGCCATGATTTAATGGATTATATCTAGCCAAACGCTAAATAAATGTATTACTTAATTTCTTTATGTACAGTTACCTTTTTCAATACTGGGTTGAATTTTTTCAACTCTAAACGCTCAGTAGTGTTTTTACGGTTTTTAGTAGAGATATATCTAGACATACCAGGCATGCCGCTAGTTTTATGCTCTGTACACTCTAGAATAACTTGTACTCTGTTACCTTTTTTTGCCATTTTATTAATCTTAAGGTCGATTCACATCAACCAATGTTATTTACAAATATCCTTTTTTCATGAAACGATTAATCGCTTCAGTAATACCAATTTTATTGATGGTTTTGATAGCTGAAGTAGATACTTTCAGTGTTATCCAACGATCCTCATCAGGAATATAAAATTTCTGAAGTTGTAAGTTGGGATAAAACTTACGCTTAGTTTTAACGTTTGAGTGAGAAACATTAAAACCTGTCATTGCCATTTTTCCGGTTAAATCACAAACTCTAGACATGCCTTTATTTATAGTGTTAAATATGTTTTCTTAATTTTTTTAAGAGTGTGCAAATATCATTAAAATATTTGTAATCATCAAGTGCTCCCACAAATATTTTTAATTTATTTCCAGAGCGTTGTATTTAAGTCCTGCAAAACGCCCGGTAAGGCAATATCTTTTTTGTATTTATTTTAATTGTGTTCTTAAGCAGTTTTCTCTAAGTTTGAGTTTTAGTATTGAACTCAACCAAATCATGCAAATTAAAACATTTGAAGAATATCAAAAAACATATCAGTACAGTGTAGATTACCCTGAACAGTTTTGGGAAGGGATTGCCAATAATTTTCAATGGAGGAAGAAGTGGGATAAAGTGTTGTCGTGGAATTTCTCTGAGCCCAACGTAAAATGGTTTGAAGGTGCCAAACTAAACATTACTGAAAACTGTTTAGACCGCCACCTGGCCCAGAATGGAGATAAACCGGCCATCATCTGGGAACCAAATGATCCTCAAAAAGAAAGCATTACCTTAAGTTATAAAATTTTACATGAGCAGGTTTGCCGTTTTGCCAACGTGCTTAAAAAGAATGGGGTAAAAAAAGGCGACCGTGTATGTATATATATGCCAATGGTACCGGAACTTGCCGTTGCTGTATTGGCCTGTGCCCGGATCGGCGCGGTACACTCTGTAGTTTTTGGTGGTTTTTCTGCCAAATCTATTGCCGACCGGATCAATGATGCCGAGTGTAAAGTGGTCATCACTGCCGATGGCGCCTTCAGGGGAAACAAGCAGATTCAATTGAAAGAAGTGATTGACGATGCTTTAATTGGCTGCCCTACGGTAGAACGTGTGATCGTTTTAACCCATACCCGCATGGCCGTTTCCATGTTAAAAGGCCGCGATGTATGGTGGGAAGATGAAATCAAACTGGTCGATACCGTTTGCCCTGCCGAAGAAATGGACGCAGAAGATTTGCTGTTCATTTTATATACTTCCGGTTCTACCGGAAAACCTAAAGGTGTGGCACATACTGTTGGCGGTTACATGGTTTATGCCGGTTACACGTTCAGCAATGTATTCAATTACCAGCCAGATGAGGTGTTTTTCTGCACTGCCGATATCGGCTGGATCACCGGTCACTCCTATATTGTATATGGCCCGCTTTCGCAAGGCGCAACCACATTGATGTTTGAAGGGATTCCTACATTTCCGGATGCCTCACGCATGTGGCAGGTGGTCGAAAAACATCAAGTCAATATTTTATATACCGCACCTACGGCCATCCGTTCTTTGATGAGCTTTGGGCAGGAGCCGCTGGAAGGTGTCGATTTAAGTTCTTTAAGGGTTTTAGGATCCGTAGGGGAGCCGATCAATGAAGAGGCATGGCACTGGTTTGATGAAAACATCGGTAAAAGTAAATGTCCGATTGCCGATACCTGGTGGCAGACAGAAACCGGGGGAATTATGATTTCGCCAATTGCTTTTGTTACGCCTACCAAACCAAGTTTTGCAACTTTGCCTTTGCCGGGCATACAGCCGGTATTGGTTGATGAGCAGGGCAATGTCATTGAAGGCAATGAAGTTAGCGGAAACCTGTGCATCAAGTTCCCATGGCCGGGTATGTTGCGTACCTTGTACAAAGACCATGAACGTTGCAGGCTCACGTACTTCTCTACTTATAAAGACCTGTATTTTACCGGCGACGGTTGCTTGCGCGATGAAGATGGCTATTACAGGATCACCGGCAGGGTAGATGATGTGATCAACGTATCCGGACACCGCATTGGAACTGCCGAGGTTGAAAATGCGATTAACATGCATGCCGGTGTGGTAGAAAGCGCTGTCGTAGGCTATCCGCACGACGTCAAAGGCCAGGGTATTTACGCCTTTGTCATCAATCCGAATGTACACTCTGATGAGGACCTGACCCGCAAAGATATTTTACAAACGGTTACCCGCGTTATTGGTGCCATTGCCAAACCAGATAAAATCTTGTTTGTTTCCGGTTTACCTAAAACCAGGTCCGGAAAAATCATGCGCCGCATTTTACGTAAAATTGCCGAAGGCGATGTCAATAGCCTGGGTGATACCAGTACCTTGCTCGATCCGGCTGTCGTAGCAGAAATTGTGGAAAAGGCAGGACTTGACAAAAAGTAATCAATCGCATTAAAAAAGGAAGGGCTTTATCACATAAGATAAAGCCCTTTCTTTTTTAATGGTTATGATTATAGTGATTTAAGCCAGGTTACCACTTCATCTCTGGTCTTACCTGTTTTTTGCTGTAACTTACCCAACAATTCATCATCCTTACCCTCTTCGTGTGTCAGATCGTCTTCTGTTAAGTCGCCATAAGCCTGCTTCACTTTTCCTTTAATCTCGTTCCATTTTCCTTTTAACTCTAACTTATCCATAGTACATGATTTTGTTTTAAAATTGTCAGTTAATTAAATAACAAAGGGGGGCTAAAAATGTTTGTAAAAAGCACATTTGCAGAATTCAATCCCGAATCCTAACTTTAGCAATGCGCTGTTTAATAACCTTTGTACTGATTTTACTTCTGGTCAAATTCGGTTTTGCACAAGGCAACGATAAGGGATTAACAGACTCCGTAAGTCGGCAAATGCAGCTATACAAAGCGCAAAAAGAAGCGCCCTCACTTTTTGTCCATTTCGATAAAAACATTTACACCAACAATGAAACAGCCTGGTTTACGGGCTACCTGACCAATGCCAATGTTTCCGCGATGGAAAATCACCGTGTACTTTCGTTGGCTTTGATCAGAAATGCAGACAGTGCCATCATTAAACAACAAAAATTTCTGATGGGCAAGGGTTTGTCCTTCGGCGATATGGTATTGCCCGATTCTATGCAAGCTGGCAATTATCATTTTATGGCCACAACCAATAGGGTAAGCAAAGGCGTACCGGATGTGGTTTTTATCCAGCAAATTACGATCAAAACAAATCTTCAGCCTGCTTTTAATGCCAATGTCAAGCTATTGGAGGCAGGCATTGCTGGTCAGAAACCCAGTCAGCTGGTCGTTTCTGTAACCACTAAGGATTCCCGGTTTTTACCCAAACCTGTCGACATACAGTACCAGTACGGTAAGCTCAGCAAACTGGCCAAAACCAATGCTTCCGGCGAATTGCTGTTGAGTCTGGATGAGCAGGTAAATCTTCCCGATCCAAACCTTTACCTGAAACTTAAATACGGCAAGGACAGCAGTTATCTCAATATGAATATGCCTGTAACCAGGCGTCATGCGATTATACGTTTTTACCCCGAAGGTGGAAACATGGTAACCGGTTTACCGGGCAGGGTTGCCTGGGAGGCTAAAGACCAGCAGGGTGCGGTATTGAGTGTGAAGGCGGTATTGTTTAAAGACCAGGAAGTTGTTGATACCGTAGAGACCAATAAATATGGGATTGGAAAGTTCATGCTGGCCCCTGAAAAGGGTAAAACATACGCACTAAAGTTAATTCATAGCGGTTTTGCAGATAGCGCTTACCTGCTCCCTCCTGCACAAGATCAAGGTCTGGTTTTGTTTATGCGCAATGGCGCGGTGAAAGATACCCTTGTGCTGGTGCTGAAGAATAACCTGCCGAATCAGCGGTTATGGATCCGTATCCACAATTTCCGGGAAACCTTTACCTATGCCAGCGTCCAGATTCATGGACCTTACAACGGCTTTAAAATCCCAATGACAGCTATTCCGGCAGGATTGAACACCATTACAATCTCAGATACCCTGGATAGGCCGTATGCCGAACGCCTGTTTTTTGCCCACTACAATCCCACAAGAAAGATCGGCATTACCGCAGCACAAAATGTCTATAACCAACGGCAAAAGCTGAACCTTAATCTCCAGCTTACCGGCGCAGATTCGATTGCCATTGTTTCTGTTGCTTGTGTACAGGCCAACCGGATGGCCGATAAACAAAGTACCGATATTGAAAGCTATACCTTACTGGGCAGGGAATTAAGCCAGGTTCCGGTAAGCGAGGGAAGGGGTATAGAAAATCTGGATTTTATGGAAGATTTGCTCCTGGTCAGAGGTTGGAGCAGATATTCATGGCAGGACTTGTGGAAAGCCAGGGCTCCGGACACCGGAAAAGTTTACGACGATACGGACCTGAGCATTAAAATAGATAAAGTAAAAAAGCCTGTTCAACTGGGCATGTTAAAAGGCAAAAGTGTAGTCCTTTTAACTACAGCTGCCAATGGCGAATACCATTTTAAACTGGATGAGCTGCTGCTGGAATCGGGAAAAAAAATGCACATCCTGAATACCACTGCAGATCTGGCCATTCGAAAAAATGATCCCTATGAACGGTTTAATAAAGGTTATCTGAAGTTGGTCCCGCTTGAACCTCAAGTTGTGCCGTCAACGGTACAAAACAACCGGGTACTTGCGCTGAAGGACAATGAAACTGCCATCAGACTTAAGGAGGTGGTAATTAACAGTAAAAAGGACAATGGCTTTTTTGGCCGGGGACCTTCAGGCTCAAATGCCTGCGGGGATTATGTATGCAGTTACAACATTTTAAATTGTCCAAACCACTTTGGCGATTTTGGCAATACACAGCCCATTCCCGGCCATACGTATCAGTCGAGGGGCGGCCCGGTCAGGTACCAGGCTTGTGAGGTAACTGAAGAAAATAAAAAAATGATCCCCTTAGATGGCATTTACACCCAAAGGGAGTTTTATAAGAATGATTATGCCGATTTGCAGGAGCCGGCTTTCGTTTCAACCTTATACTGGAACCATGGGATACTGATTGATGCCAAAGGACGGCAGATCAGCTTTTACACCGGGGACATCACGGGCAAGTTCAGACTCATTGTGCAAGGCATTTCGAATAAGGGCCTGCTGTATGGCGATTATACCTTTGAGGTTAAAGGGAAGTAAGGAAATTTAAATAAAAAAATGGGTTATATCACTCAAGATATAACCCATTTGGCTTTGATCATGCTAAGCACGATCAAAAGATTTAATACCCAAAAATCTGCTCCAGTGTCAGTTTCGTCACTGTTCCAAACTTCTGCATATCTTCCATTTTTACATTTTTTTCCGAAGCTACAATACAATAACTGTAAGGCTTGTTCGCTACTTTTTGCTCATGGAATGTTTTAATGTCAGCAAAGCTCAAAGGTTTCAGGCCAACATACTCATCAATTCTGGAATCGTGGTCAAAGCCCAGTTTTTTATCTGCAAAATAGGCAGCAATGATACCTTCCTTGGTAATCCTGTTGGTTTCAATGGAATTTAAGGCATTGCCTTTAGATACTTCGAAAGACTTATCCGCTTTAGGCAGGTCGTTCAGCAATTCGTTCATGCCTTTAACCGCCTCATTCATTTTATCCGCCTGGCTACCTACATAAGCTACCATGGCATATTCTTTATCTTTCTTATCCGGGGCAGAGAACACTGCAAAAGTAGAATAAGCCAAAGCTTTAGACTCCCTGATGGTCTGGAAAACAATAGAACCCATACCACCGCCAAAATAACTGTTAAACAAAGTTACTTTAGCCGCTAAACCCGGTTCATAAGTTCCGCTGTTGCGCAACCAACGCACTTCAGACTGTACCATGTCATAGTCGGCAAAAAATACCTGGTTGGTATTGGTGCTGGTATAGCTGAATTTTTTAGCCGGAGTTTCCGGTGTAAATTCTTTGGGCAATCTGTGTAATTTGCTGATATCAGCAGTAAAGTCGCCTAAAGTTTTCGGGCCATAATACGTAATGGTGTGTTTGTAATTGTTGATGTTGTGGATGATGTACAGCAATTGCTCCGAAGTGATGTTTTTAACCGCATCATTGCTCAGGTTGTAATTGAACGGATTGTTAGGGCCATATTGTGCATACGTAGTTACGCCGCTCAAAATGGTCGCTTTATTTAACTTACTGTTCTCTCTGCCTTTCAGAATACGGGTTTTAAGATCCGATAAAGCCTGTTCATTCGGTTTGCAGTTGGCAAAAATATGCTCCACTAAATTTACCGCCTTGTCAAAATTTTCCTGTAAGCCACTTACCGAAATCGTTGCCACCTCATTGCCTACATTAAAGCTATAGTTACAGGCAATGTTGTAAAACTGTTTGTTGATGTCTTCCGCACTGTATTTATCGGTACTCAGGAAAGTCAGGTATTGCGCTGCATAAGGCAGTAACTGCGAATTCCAGGTGCCGACATCAAATTTGTAAGTCAGGTTAAAAATGCTGTTGTCTTTGTTTTGAACAGTAATCACATCAGCAATCCCTTCTTTACCAAAGTTCAGGTCTTTTTTATAATCTAAAAACTTAGGCGCAATTGGTTTTACCGGCATGCCATATAAATTTTTAGCAAAATCAGAGGTTTCAGAAGCATTGGTGTTTACCGGTGTAATGGCCGGTTTTTCCACTTTAGCAATACTTTTGTCTTCACCTTTATGCTTGTAGGTTGCTACATAGTTTTCTTTAAAAAACTGATTGGCAAAATCTACAATTTGTTTCTTGGTGATTTTAGCCATGGCATCCGGACCATTTAAACTTTTGTCCCAGTTTACACCACGGTTTAAAATGAACTCATTGGTAATGGCTTCTACACGGAAACTGTTTTTATCAAACGCTTCCAGTAAACCCAGCTTACTATTGGCTACAGTCGCTTTAATCAGGCTTTCATCAAAATTTCCTTTTTTAAGGATGGCAATCTGATCCAGCAATAATTGTTGTGCCTGTTCCAAACTCTGTCCTTGTTTAGGCTGTGCATACAAATAGAAAACGCCGTAATCTTTCATTTGCTGATAACCTGCACCAGCACCCTGTACTTTTTGCTGTTGCTTTAAGTTGATGTCAATTAAACCCGCTTTACCGTTAGAGAGGATGCTTGAAATCAAATCCAGCAGCATACTTTGGCTGGTACTTTCTGCATAACCGCGGTACGAAATTTTTACACTTTCTGCACTTGGTCCGTATACATCAATTTTCTGAATGGCCGTTAACGGTTTTTCCGGGGCCGGATTGTACAATTCAAGCGGTTTTGCTTTCATATAAGCGAAAGACTGGTCCACTTTTTTAATCATTTCATCCGGATTTAAATCACCGGCAAAAGCCAAAATCATGTTATTTGGCACATAATACTTGTTGTAGTATTTTCTGATTTCTACCAGCGAAGGATTTTTCAGGTGTTCAATGGTACCGATGGTGGTTTGCTGACCGTAGTTGTGAGTCGGGAACAATTTAGCCGAACTCAGCTCTTCAACCTTCCAGGTATCGTTATCTAAACCACGGTTTTTTTCTTCATAAACAGCTTCCAGTTCGGTATGGAAAATACGGAATACCGGATTGCGGAAACGTTCGGCCTGCAAGGCTAGGAACTGGTCTGTTGCATTGGAAGGAAAATCTTCATTGTATACCGTTTCTTCGTACCAGGTATGCGCATTGGTAGACTGGCCACCAATAGATTTCATCATTTTGTCGTACTCATTGGCAATCGAGTAGTTTGACGCTTCGCCAGAGGTTTTGTCAATCTGCGCATAAATTTCCTTACGTTTTACCGGGTCAGTGGTATCATGGTACTGCTCATATAAAGCCTCAATTTTATCCAGTAACGGTTTCTCTTTGGCATAGTTCAGGGTACCAAATTTATCGGTTCCTTTAAACAGCAGGTGCTCCAGGTAATGCGCCAGTCCTGTAGCCGTTTTCGGATCCGTATTGCTACCAGCCCTTACGGCCATGCGGTATTCAATAATCGGTTCCTTGGTGTTCTGTGATAAAACCACAGTAAGTCCGTTTTTCAATGTATAAAAGCGGGATTTGGTCGGGTCGTTGGTGACATACTTGTACGTATAACCACCTGAAGACGCCGTTTTCCACTGATAGGTGGACTGAGCCATTAAGCTCGAACCTGCAATTAACAGGCAGGCGAACAGCAGTAATTTTTGTTTCATTAGAATAATTATTTTGTTAGTTGTAAGCTATGAGCCAGAAGCCAAGCAGCTTAGGCGATACTAAGACGCTTACATGACCAATAAGTTACAGCCAAATATAAGCTGAATGCTAAACTTTCTATCCGAATTCTTGTATTTTTACCGTTATGAAGAAAGCAGATTCAAAACCCAGCATTTTAGTCGTAAATGATGATGGTATTACCGCTCCCGGAATTAAAAACCTGATCGAAGTGATGCAAACGCTTGGCAACGTAGTGGTTGTTGCTCCTGACGGGCCTCAATCCGGAATGGGACATGCCATTACCATTGGAAAACCTTTGCGTTTTGACAAAGTGGAACTTTATGCAGGTGTAGAAATGTACAAATGTTCCGGTACCCCGGTAGATTGTGTAAAGCTGGCGGTAAACAAAATCTTTAAAGGCAAAAAGCCTGATTTATGTGTTTCTGGTATCAATCATGGGTTGAACAATTCCATCAATGTGATTTATTCAGGTACCATGTCGGCCGCTGTTGAAGGTGCCATTGAAGGCATTCCTTCCATTGGTTTTTCACTGGATGATTTCTCCCAGGAAGCAGATTTCAGCCATTGTAAAAAATTCATTAAACTCATTTCTGAACAGGTATTGGCCCATGGTTTACCACAGGCAACCCTGTTGAATGTAAATTTCCCTAAGGGTGCCGATATAAAAGGCATCAAAATATGCAGGCAGGCAAATGCCAAATGGGCTGAAGAATTTGACCAGCGGACTGATCCTCATGGCCGTCCTTATTACTGGTTAACCGGTGTTTTTCAAAATAACGATAAAGGACAAGATACCGATGTATGGGCTTTAGATCATGGTTTCGTATCTGTTGTACCCGTTCAGTTTGACCTTACCGCCCACCATGCCATTACCCAATTGAATACCTGGGATTTTGGTGCTTTAGGGGGCGCAGATGCTGAAAGCGTTAATTTAGGTAAAACCGCGGGTCCCGATGGGCCTTCATTGGGTTAATACAGATGCAGAATCCGCTGGCGCGTGTTGGAAATTCGGTATTTGCCGGATTGGGATTGGGTATGCTTATACCTGGGGTATTGCTTTGTGCTGCCTGGTACCTGATGCATCAATTTGCTTTTTTGGCCAAGGCCGACCTGCTGTTGATCGGCTGTATAGCGGTAAATGCCGTTTTATTACATTACTTCTTTAAATTAAATAAAGAAAACGTAGGAAGGGGGATTATAAGTGCTACTTTTATCTGGGCCTTTGCGTTCTTTTTTTATAAGATTAATCAATAATGAGATATTATTTAGTAGCCGGCGAGGCTTCGGGCGATTTACATGGTGCCAATTTGATGAAGGCACTTAAACTGGAAGACTCCAATGCCGGATTCCGGTATTATGGTGGCGATAAAATGAAAGCAGAAGGCGGGGTTTTGGACAAACACTATGCTGAAATGGCTTTTATGGGCTTTACAGAAGTTGTACTCAATTTGCGCACGATATTTAAAAACATGAAAGCCTGCAAGGCCGCCATCCTGGCTTACCGGCCTGATGTACTGGTGCTGATCGATTTTCCTGGTTTCAACTTAAAAATTGCCGAATTTGCCAAGGCACAGGGCATTAAAGTCTGTTATTACATTTCTCCAAAAGTTTGGGCCTGGAATCAAAAACGCGTGCTCAAAATCAAACGTGTGGTTGACCACATGTATTGCATTCTACCTTTCGAGGTCGATTTCTATAAAACATGGGGTATGGATGTCGATTATGTGGGCAATCCTTTATTGGATGAGATTGCCCTGTTCCGGCCAGATCCTGAATTTAAAGTAACCTATCATTTGGAAAAGGACGTGATTGCGCTATTGCCCGGCAGCAGGAAGCAGGAGATTGAGCGCCTGTTGCCCGATATGCTGAGTGTTACTGCCGCCTTTCCAAATTATCATTTTATCGTTGCCGCAGCGCCCACTTTTGATGAGGCTTATTACAGGCAGTTTATTAAAACAGAGAATGTAACCCTGGTTTTTGCACAGACTTATAACCTGCTTTACATTGCTAAAGCCGCTATCGTTGCTTCAGGAACAGCTACGCTGGAAACCGCTTTGTTTCATGTGCCACAGGTGGTGGTTTACCGCGGCGGGGCCATCTCCGTAGCCATTGCCAGGGCCCTGGTTAAAATCAGGTTTATTTCGCTGGTCAATTTAATTATGGATAAAAAGGTAGTTACTGAACTGATCCAGCAGGATTGCAATACAGAAAAAATCACGGCCGAACTTCAGGCTGTTTTATCTGGTAGGGGCAGAGATCAGATGTTGGAGGATTATAAAGAACTTTCTATGAAAATGGGTACTGCTGGTGCATCAGCGCGTACTGCCAGGCTGATTGTTGGGGCAGCTATTCATTAAAGTTCAAGCGTCAAAAAGTCGACTAAGTTTTTTTGAATAACGCCACCATTATTTTCGCCTATAAATATATCATTTAGGGTAACTACATATTTTGGATAATTGTCTTCAATTTTCAACAGATTACCAAATTCTCTATTGGCTGTGTTTTCATCCATCGCTGTTAGGCAAACTTGTACATATACTTTTTTTCCGTTTTTATCTGCAACAAAATCAATCTCTTTGTCATCTAATTTTCCAACAAAAACCTGATAATTCTGTTGTCTCAGATATAAGTAAACAGCATTCTCCATCAGTTTATGTATGTCAGCACGCTGATTAAAGCCAACAATTGCGTTTCGCAATCCTAAATCTTCAAAGTAGTATTTCTCTCCAATCTCAAATATTTTTAGGCCTCCAATTTCAGACCTGACCGCTTTATGGATAAAGAAGGTATTACTCAAAGCTTTCAGGTAGTTAATGGTGAGCTGGGTTGAGATATCCACTTTTTGAGACTTCAGGTATTTGCTAATATTAGCAGCTGAAAATAGGCTGCCAGTATTGTCTGCAAGATAGGTTACGAGATTTTCCAGGAAGGATATATTCCTGATGTTTTCCCTTGCCACCACGTCTTTTAACAAAATCGTGGAATAAACATTTCTGAGGTATTCATAGGGTAAATCTTCTTTCAATCCAATATTGGGCAAGAAAGGCATACCACCATATTTTAGGTACAGTAATAAAGAATCTAATGATTTTTCGAGTTGATGAAATTGTAAAAACTCCAGATAACTTAAGCTATGAATATGAAATACGATATATCTGCCTGATAAAAAAGTAGCCAATTCTCCAGATAGCATTTTTGCATTACTACCGGTGCAGTAAATGTCACAGGTTCCCTTGGCAAACAAACTGCGTAACGTTCGTTCAAACTCATGTATTTCCTGCACTTCATCGATAAATAAATAATTGCTTTTACCTTCTATAAACTGATCTGCCAGATATGCGCTCAACTCTATGTGGCTTTTAATATGGGCATAATCATCTAATTCCATATTGATATATACGATGTTCGCGTCTTTATTTGCGTTTTTGATGTGGTTCATCAATTGCAGCATCACATAGCTTTTTCCTACACGTCTTTGCCCGATAAGTACTTTAATGACTTGTTTGTCTATAAAAGGAATTACCCTATTTGTATATATTGGTCTATCAAGAAGTTTCATGTATATCGTATACTTTAGTCAAAAATACAAAAAGTTTCATGTATACCGTATACTTTATTGGAAAACAGGAAAAGTTTCATGTATACCGTATTCATCATTAACTCTCACAATTACCGTCCTATTTTAAAAATATCCGATAATTTTAAGTTAGTATTTTAAAAATATCGGATAATTTTAAATTAGCATTTTAAAAATATCGATATTTGTCTCCTGAATCTGATTGGCTGCTAGAGAACAGACCGTAGAAGTGATCAGGTAGTAAACGCATGACCAACTATGATATATGTAATTATATATATGTACATATAAAAAATAATCTGTACTTTTATAAAACCAGATATACAATTACTATGGCTGCTTACAGCGGATATACCGACCAGGAACTAATTGTTTTACTTAAGCAGCGTGATCATGCTGCGTTTACGGCTATTTATGACCGCTATGCATCTATCATATTTTACCAGGTTAACCAAATGCTGCGTGATACAGAGATATCTAAAGATCTGGTGCAGGAGTTGTTTATGGTAATCTGGAGTAAAGCTGCTCATATTAAAGCCGAAGCAAAACTGGGTGGCTATTTATATATTGCGGCGCAGAACACCGTTTTTAAATATATACAAAGAAGTAAACTACAGGACAGTTACCTGAAATCGCTGGCTGAGTTTAGTACAGAACTCAGCAACAGTACGATTGAACTGCTGGATGAAAAAGAATTACACCTACTTATAGATCATTACATCAAAGAACTGCCACCAAAAATGCGCGAGGTGTTTGAGCTGAGCCGTAACCAGGAAATGTCTTACCAGGAAATTGCTGCACAACTTGCAATTTCAGAACAAACAGTAAAGAACCAGGTAAGTAGCGCCTTGAAAATTTTACGGGGAAAAATGGCGCCACATGCACCGGGGGCGCTGATCATTATGGCGCTGCTGCGAAGATTCTAGCTGATTATTTATATCCGTCATTAAAAATATTTTCAATTGACATAGTACTAAAGTCAATCTCAATGGTATTACTTATAAACAGGCCAATATAAGAAGCCTTGATTAAGCCATGACCAACGAGGAAGCTAAAATACTTTTAGACAAATACAACCAGGGACTTGCTTCGCCTGCCGAAGCCGCCTTACTGCAGTATTGGTTTATTCATGAAGCCAGCAAGGAAGGCGCAGCAATGAGCGATCTGGACCTGCAGCAGCTCGTAGCCGATATGCGGCAGGAAGTTATGGCGCAGACCAAACCAAATCCAAACTTCTGGTCTCGCCTTTGCAGTAGCCCAATGGTCTGGAAAGTTGCTGCTGCGGTAGCAGCGATTGTATTCGGCATCTGGTTTTTCTCTGCCCGGTATATGAAGAATAGACAGCTGCAAAATCATCCTGAACTTGTTTCCCGGTCTCAAGACATTGCCCCAGGCAAAAACACCGCAACCTTAACCCTGGCCAACGGCAAAACCATTACCCTAAGCGACACCAAAACCGGCGTAATAATAGCAACTTCCAAACTCACCTACACCGATGGAACCACAGTGTCTGAGCAGCAGGCATCGGCTACAGGCATCGCGGGTAAAAATCAATTACTCAGCGCGCAAACCCCTCGTGGCGGTACCTATCAATTCACTTTACCCGATGGTACCCGCGTGTGGCTAAACGCCGATTCAAAAATTTCCTTCCCAGAACAATTTTCTGGTAAAACTCGAAAAATATTGCTTAGCGGAGAAGCTTATTTTGAAGTGGCTCACCTTGCGCTCGCTACACCAAAACCTTTCATCGTAGAAACCAACACCCAACAAGTAACCGTGCTGGGTACCCATTTCAATATCAACGCCTATACCAACGAAGCAGCTACCAGAACAACACTTCTGGAAGGTTCGGTTAAAGTAGCGGCTGGAAAAAACACCATAACGCTAAGCCCAAACCAACAAGCCATCAACACTGCTAACACCCTCAAAGTAAGTCCGGCAAATATTGAACAAGCTATCGCCTGGAAAAACGGAGATTTCGTTTTCACCAGGCAGACCCTGGCCGAAATCATGAGAAACGTAGCCCGCTGGTACGATGTAGAAATCATATACGCCCCGGATGTAGACCAAACAGAAACCTATACCGGTAAAGTATCGCGTTCTAAGAACATCTCGCAGGTCATCAATGTGCTCCAGGCCATACAAGTATTGAATTTTAAAATTGAAGGCAGGCGCATTTATGTATCCAGGTAAAACCATTATCAATACACATACCATCAAACCATTTAAAAACCACGAACATGCAACACAGAAGAAGCCCTTAGCCAGATCAAAAAAATAACCAGACCTTACGGATAAGACCTGGTTAACGTTGGCGACAGCCAATTCAATAATTAACTGTTTTTATAACCGCAGTTGCCTGTTCCGTGGAAAGAGAAGGCAAACTGCACCATACCAACCGAACAAATGTACAATATTATACCACCAATTGGTATACCCATACGGCTATACCATAAAATATGGCTAATTATGCGTTTAACCACCGTATTCTTAATCGCATCCTTGCTGCAGGTTAGCGCGGCAGGCCTTGCGCAGCAGGTGACTTTAAAAAGGCAGAATGCCAAACTGACTTCAATTTTTGATGAAATCAGGCAGCAAACCGGTTATGATTTTGTGTACAACGACAAAATGATAGACCAGGCTAAACCCGTAACCATCCAGGTTACCGCCATGGCCCTGAACGAGGTGCTGACTAAAATATTTGAAAACCAGCCCCTGAATTTCGACATCCAGGAAAAAACAATTGTGGTAAAGGAGAAACTGCCTTCCTTTCTGGACAAAACTAGAACTGTATTGGATTTATTTCAGCGTCATGATGCTTCTGGCCGTGTGGTTAATGACAATGGCGATCCGCTGGCTGGAGCAAGTGTAACCGTAAAAGGAACAAACCGGAGCACCAAGACCAATGAACGCGGTATTTTCTTTTTAAGCGGATTGAAAGAGAACGATGTATTGGTAATCAGTTTTATTGGTTTTGAAAGTTTGGAAATTGGTGTTAAGGCTGCGGAGAAGGGGGATATTAAGTTGAAGGAGATTGTAGGGCAGCTGGATGAAGTACGGTTGATTGGTTATGGAACAACGACACAGAGGTTGGCGACTGGGAACACGAGTCGGATTACCGCTGCGGATATTGAAAAACAGCCGGTGGCGAATCCGCTGCAGACTTTGCAGGGGCGGATGCCGGGAGTGTTGGTGACGAATGGGCAGGGTTTGCCGGGGACGGAGACGAAGATTCAGATCAGGGGAATTAATTCGATTGCTGGGAATAGAGATCCATTGTATATTGTGGATGGGGTGCCTTTTTCTGCAACAGCATTATATGACGTAAAAATTGGGGGAGCACTAGGTAGTTTTCTAAACGCTGCTTCTGTTCAATCTTTTACCCCATTCAATAGTATATCTCCGTTTGATATTGAAAGTATAGACGTGTTGAAGGACGCAGATGCAACGGCTATATATGGTGCTAGAGGGGCAAACGGAGTGGTCTTAATTACCACGAAAAAAGGAAAGAAAGGTAAAACGAAATTTGATGTTAATATTGATTATGGCATTGGACAAGCCAGCCGTTTAATGAAAGACTTTCTGGCAACGGAACAATATGTGATGCTGGAAAAAGAAGGAGCCAAAAATGACGGATATAACATCAACGACATTAAAAATGCTCTACCAGAAATATTCAAATATGATCAAAAGCAAAATACAGATTGGCAAAAGATCATTTTAGGCAATAGCGCTAGAATGACCAATATAAATAGTAATATTTCAGGTGGTAAAGATGGGACAACATTTTTGTTAGGAGGGAATTACCACAAAGAAGGAACAATTTATCCGGGTGATTTAGGATACACGAGAGGCGGAGCACATCTTAATCTAGATCATAAAATGCCTAATGAAAGACTTTCTATATCGATGAATGCTGATTATACTTCGGATAGGAACAATTTAACCTATCGCCCTTTACCTATTTTTTAATCTACCTAACTTTCCTTTGTATACAGAAAATGGATTGTTAAATTTTGATGGAGGGGCTAATTATTTAGCCTTTCTACAACAAAAAAGCACGACAAAAACAGATAAGCTTATGGCTAGTAGTCACATTGGCTACAAGATTCTCGAGAATTTAATCTTTGAAACAAACTTAGGCTTTAACAGAATTTCATTAAATGGTTTTAGTATATATCCGAGAACTTCCCAAAATCCAGCGAATAATCCCAATAATCAGGCTCAATATGCGAATAATACTTCGACTACTTTTGATATTGAACCCCAGATCGATTATCATAGAAACATAGGTGGTGGGAAACTGCAAGCTTTAATTGGTGGGACATACCAATCTACTATTTCGAAAGGTGATTTTATCCAAGGAGAGAATTATAAAGACGAAAATCTATTTGGTAATATGGCTGGGGCAGGACTTCTCAATACGTATTTAAGTACTTATAGCCAATATAAGTATAGTTCTCTCTTTGGCAGGTTAAACTATAATTTACAAGATAAATATATTTTAAATATATCGTATCGACGAGATGGCTCTTCAAGGTTCGGTCCAGGCAAACAGTTTGGAGATTTCGGTGCTGTAGGTGCAGCCTGGTTATTCTCTAAAGAATCTTTTACAAATTCTCTATTTCCATTTTTAAGTTATGGTAAATTACGTGCAAGTTACGGAACAGTTGGAAATGAACCTGCTGGTAACTATCAATATTTACAGTCATATAATCTATCTTTTTACGGCACTTATAACGGAAATACTTCAACAACTCCAGCTAGATTAGCCAATCCTGATTTTAGGTGGGAGCTTAATAAGAAAGTGGAATTTGGGATAGAGACTGGCTTTTTTAAAGACAGGATACTACTGACTACTTCTTGGTTTAGAAATCGTACCGCTAATCAATTGGTAAATTATAGTCTGCCAAGCCAAACTGGTTTTACAAAATATACTTATAACCTACCAGCCGTTGTACAAAATGTAGGACTAGAATTTTCCCTAAATACGATAAATATTAAGAGTTCAACCTTTACTTGGTCCACAAATTTCAACCTGTCATTTATCCAAAATAAATTGATATCATATCCTGGGCTTGAATCTTCATCGTATAAAGACCTTTATCAGGTAGGGGAGTCGCTAAGTATTAAAAAGGGAGCACTATTTGCAGGAGTTGATCCAAAAACGGGAACTCTTTTATTCTATTCTTCTACTGGTGAAAAAATTCTGAATCCAACCTCTTATAAAGATCGCTATCAAAAGATCGGAAAAACGATGCCAGATTATTTTGGGGCGTTAACTAATACCTTGAAAACTGGAAGTTTTGAACTTTCCTTTTTAATTCAATTTGTAAAACAGGAAGGATATAAGCCTGCTTTTGCGCCAGGAGAATTGCATAGCTATATGCCACAAGAAGCGCTACAACGTTGGCAAAAGGAAGGAGACATCACAGATATTCCTAAAGCATCTTTACTTGCTGGCGAAGCATACATCAATTTTAAATCCTCTAATTACTTTTGGGGCGATGCATCCTATATCAAACTCAAAAATCTTTCACTAAGTTACTCCCTTCCATCTTTATGGTTGACAAAGGCAAGGATTAATCAATTGAGAATTTATGCCCAAGGTCAGAACCTTTTTACGATCACAAAATATAAAGGAACCGATCCTGAAATTCCTGGAGTAGGTCTATATATTCCTACGCTTAGAGTTATCTCTCTAGGTCTTCAATTGACACTTTAATTTTTTGCCGATATGAAAAAACTATATAAAAACAATGAAATTTGGAAATTTCTAATGTTAATCGCGTTAATTATTTTAAATTATTCCTGTAAAAAATTAATAGAAATTGATGCACCCGTTAATGAAATCATCGGATCAAAAGTATTTAATTCAGAAGCCTCTGTTGATGCGGCACTTAATGGACTATATATTACATTTCGCAACCAATTTGATGGTAGTATAGGATTTCTTCCTTCTTTTTCTTCAGATGAATTGAATGATAATGCTGGTGGTTTTATAAGCTTTAATACAAATAGGATAGGTGTTGATGACGGGTTTAATTCAGCTATATGGAAAAATTCATATGATTTGATCTACCAATCAAACTCTATCATTGAAGGTGTACAATTAACTAGTTTTTTAAGTGTAGGTAAAAAGAATCAGCTTTTGGGGGAGGCCAAGTTTATGAGGGCTTTTAATTATTTTGAACTGGTTAATTTTTATGGTGATGTTCCTTTGATTACTGCCACCGATGTAAGAATTACATCAATTGCCGCTAGGACCTCTATAGATTTAGTTTATAAACAAATTATAACTGACCTAAAAGATGCTCAGTTTTTACTGGATGATTCTTATCTTGGGCCTGATCGCTCTCGTGTGAATAGAAGTGCAGCTAATGCTCTACTCGCGCGAGTTTACTTGTACAAACAGGAATACGGAAATGCAGAGATACAAGCGACAAATGTGATTAATAATGCATCTGTATACCAAATAGAAACTTTATCCAATTTATTCTTAAAATCTAGTAAAGAGACAATATTTCAAATAGCAAATGTTAATGGATATACAAATTTAGCACAAACCTTTATTGCAAATACTAATCCTGTTAGTTTGCCTAATTGTTCATTTACAGATGATTTCATATCTGCATTTGAGCCTAGTGATCAAAGGAAAATGAATTGGATAAGTGTAAAAACAATTAAGAATACACCATATTTTTATCCTTACAAGTATAAAAAGTTAAGTTCATCTGTTAACCTTCAGCCGGAGTGTCTAATTGTTCTTCGTTTGGCTGAGCAATATCTAATCAGAGCAGAAGCTCGTGTAATGCAAGGAAAGTTAACTGAAGGAAGAGATGATCTCAATGTAACAAGAAGACGCGCGGGTTTACTAGACAACACTCAAGTTTCAAAGGAGGAATTATTACTGGCAATTGAAAAGGAAAAACGCATAGAATTATGTGTTGAATTTGGGCATCGTTGGTTTGATCTCAAAAGAACAAAAAGAGCTGATCAGATTTTGAGTCTAGTCAAATCTGCCTGGAAACCAACGGCTGCGTTATATCCAATACCATTAATTGAGCTTAATAATAATCCAAACTTAACGCCTAATCCGGGGTATTAAATACAACACATAAATGAAACTAAAATTTTTACTTCTGCTTATTGCCCAGGTTGCAATAACACAATTTTTATTTGCTCAAAGTAAAGTAAAAACGCTTATCAAAAATGACATTGTTCCTGCCGAAATGTCGATAGGTAAATTAATGAATTACAAATCAAAAACAGCTAAGTTTTCTGACTTCAGGGGTAAACTAGTTATTCTTGATTTCTGGAATACCCACTGTGCTCCTTGTGTAAAAGAGCTTCCCGGAATGGATTCTTTACAAGAGGAATTTGGGCGTAAAATTGCAATAATTCCAGTTACTCGTAATGAACTTCCTCAAGTTCAGAGTTATTTTAAAAAG
>NZ_JADFBX010000017.1 GCF_015223055.1 Pedobacter sp. MC2016-24 | reverse complement strand
GGGCGTTAAGTAAATTAGTTAAAAGCGTGTAGCAACACTCAGGCCGTAAGTTCTTGGATTACCCAAATGGGCGGCACCAAAGTCGTAAGCATAATCCGCATACAATTTATTCCCCAGGTTCCTACCCCAGACAAAGAAATCAAGTTTTTTTGCAGAGATGCCAAATTTGGCATTGAACAACGTATAGCCTTTTTGCTCCAGCTTATTTTCCAGATCAAAATATTGTTTTCCAGTTACAGCCCACTCCCCTCTTCCAATAAGCTTAATTTGATCTGCACTAGAAAGTTCATAAGCATATTGTAAAGCAAGCATAGAAGTAAAATCAGGTGTAAAAACTTGTCTATTGTTATCTAAGTTGAGGACATTACTTTCCTTACCTAATTTCAAATTCGTATATTTCGCATGTGTATATCCCAGGTTGTAATCCACAGAGAGACCTTTTACAGGAATGGCAGATATTTCCAATTCTGCACCTTTACTTTTCAGTTTACCTGCATTTCTGGTTACCGTAATTGCCTCGGGAAGGATTAAAGTTGGCACCTGGGCGTTGTTTACCATGGTATAGAAAACTGCTGCATTAATCCGCAAACGATCAGCAAAAAAAGTGTTTTTACTGCCAATTTCAAAGCTGTCACTGTTTTCAGGCTTATAGCTTACAAACTGAAGTGTTTGAGCACTTGTTTGGTTTATTCCCCCGGACCTGAACCCTCTATTGTAACTTGCATACCAGCTGTTGTGTGTAAATGGCTGGTATTCCAGACTCAGCTTCGGAGAAAAGGCATGGTAACTTTTAGAGTCCTGTTTAAAATCCGGAGCCGGAGCAGCTGGTGTTCCATCCATAATGATTTCATTAAATCCGTTCAGCTTTTTACGCTCGTAATCATATCTGAGTCCTGCAGAAGCATTCAGCTGAGTCGTAATGGCATAATTTAACTGTCCAAAAGTAGCCAGCCCCATGCTTTTTGCAGTATTGGTTGCCAGGTCAGTAAAGTTTAGGATTGGGCTGCCAAATAGACCAGCATCTTTTCCGTAGTGTGTGCCTTGTTTTGTCGGACTATACTGATAAAAACCATATACGCCTGCTGTCCATTTAAGTCGGCTATCAGATACTGCAGGAGAACTGAATTTAAATTCCTGACTCAGTACTTCTACCTTGTTCCATTCCTTACCAAAATTATTTTGTATCGACACGATGTCCAATGGAGAAAAATCGCCATCAATAGGTGTTTTATAATACCTGTAATTGGATTGATAGGCTGTTTGCGAAGTCATACTCAGGTGCTCTCCTGTATAATTGGCAGAGAACGAAACATTCAACAAGTTGTCAACCATTTGCGTTGTGGCATCCTGGTTTACACGAAAAGGATTTTCAAATGCATCATTTATGGAACCTGCCAATGGAAAAGCACCGTCATTTCGGTTGGCATTGTGTTTCAAATTCAAAATCAATGACAGGCGGTCACTTGCCAGGTATTTTAAAAAGTAGTTGCCCATAATCCCGCTTAACTTATCAAAACGCTGGTTATTGAAGTCGTTGGTATAAATACCGTTTTGTACATTATACATGCCTGTAGCGCCAAGATATAATTTATCCTGAATCAATGGAGTTCTCAAACCAAGTGAATAACGTTGCTGACCGAAGCTTCCGGCATCTATTCCTGCAAAACCTGTAAAGGTATTTCCGGGCTGTCTGGTGATCACATTGATCACCCCACCCATAGCATTCCGGCCATATAATGTGCCTTGCGGACCTCTTAAAACTTCGATACGTTCTACATCCAGCAAATCAGAAATATAAGTATCCAGTCCAAATTGATTTACACCATCTACGTAGGTCGCTACCGCTGGATCATAAGAGGTACTCACAATTCCCCTTATAGAAACCACATTCCTGCCATCACCTGGGTTTCCTGCGTACAGGTTAGGGATTACCGTGCGAAGGTCTCTTAAATTCCGCATATTGTAGGCCTGAACCTGACCAGCCGACAAAGCAGTTATGCTTAATGGCAAATGCTGGATATTCTGTTCCGTTTTTTGGGCAGAAACAGTTACTTCATCCAATTTCAAGTCAACGGATTTCAGTTTGAAAACGAATGATCCTGAGATGTTTTTAATTTGCTCAATGGCTTCAGCATAGCCAACGGCCGTGATTCTCAATGTAAAAGCCCCTTTAGGAATTTCATAGATGGTAAAATTTCCGCTATCATTTGCTGACACAGCTACATTGGTATTCAATACCTGCACCGTAGCTCCTGCTATAGGCTGGTTTTGCTGATTTAAAATTTTACCAGTTAAATTATTTTTGGTTTGTCCTGTGGCTGAAAGTTGTATCCCTACAAAAATCAACAGGATAGTCATTAATCTTCTCATACTTGTTTCTAGAATGCGCGTCCTGCGCTTAAAATGGTTTATTGGTTAATGATGCTGTTATCTTAATGAATTGATCCAGGCTGCAATTTTAAGCCCATCTGCTTTAGATACCTGTGGCATCGGTGGCATTTCCGTTGAATAGCCCGGCCAGTTTTCTGGCTTTGGATTGTGAATCAACTGCAAAATTTTCTCGTTTGAATATTTACGTTTCGCAATTTCGTTAAAGGCTGGTCCGACTTGTTTCTTTGTCGCATTGTGGCAAGCCAGACAGGTGTTGCTGGCCAGTATTCCTTTTACCTCTTCATAAGTAGGTGCCTTTGCGGTTGTCACCGCTGTTTTCTCCGATACTTTTTTAGGGGCCTGAGCAGCCGGCTTAACTTTTGCTGCAGGTTTAATGACGATCTTTTGAACGGCTTTAGGTACCACATTAGCAACTGCATCATTGGCAGAATTTCTGGTGCTCCATTCGGAGATACTTAATTTTTGTCCATTGGGTATGCTGTTGAGTGTATAGTAAGCAGTTGGGTGCACCAATGAATGGAAATTATCTTTTTCACGAAGCCCGTTCAAAGCAATCGTATGAATGTAAAAAGGACGCAGCCCATCTACCACAATTCTGGCTTTTAACCCATCTGCTGAAACTTTAACGCCCTTAACTTTCAGTACTTCGTTGTTTACTGGTGGCGATCCGTATACCGGTTGATATTTATAAATGAAACTCTCTACACTATACGACGCCAGATCCTGTGCCGATTTTTGATCAACCGGATTGGTAAACTCAATTTCAAAACCATCCGGCATTGCCCTTACGGCCTTCATCTCAAAAGGCATATTATTGTTGTAAACCAGTCTTTCCAAACCTTCATTGGCATCGCCTGCAGAACCCCAGCCGCGATTGGTCTCTCCAACAAATAAAGAGCCGTCATTGCCCCATGCCAGACGCAATACGCCAGAGCGGAATCCGCTTCTGAACAAAAATGCTGCGCCTTGCTGTACGCCATTCACTTCTTCCAGAAATACCCTGGAGATGATGCTCATCCCCTGGTCTCCCACCAGCATCTGACCTTCAAAAGGGCCAAAAGTACCCTTTGGAATTTTTACCGGTTCAGCAGTAGAAATACCCAGAATACCATAAGGTAGCCATACCGAAGGCAACCGCAATTCAGGAAATTCAGCTTTCATGTCAAACAAAGTTTTAAAGTGCTCATTGACCCTGTTTTCTGGCTTAATTGGTCGGCCCTCTTTATCATTGATCCGGCGTTCATCTAATTTAGAATAGAAAAAATCAGAGGCCAGCTTAACTGGTGAATCCGAGCGGCTGGTCCATCTCAAACTTGCAGGATGCCCCATAAAGTCACCTTTATTAACTTTCCATACGCCACCGGAACCCACCCAGTCACCTTGATTTTCTGTATAATACAACTGACCGTCAATCACGTTCAATCCTGCCGGCGAGCGCATTCCTGCAGCCCAGGGTCTCATCTGTCCATCTTCAGTAATGTTCATGGCCCAACCCCGCATTGGAACCTTACTTTCTGCGCGCCACCACTCCTGGTTACCAAAAGCAACATTACCGGTAACAAAAAAGGATCCGTCTGGGGCTATTTTAGGTCCAAAACTATATTCGTGGTAATGGCCACTCAAAGGCCAGGCGTAAATGGTTTCATAAACATCAGCCTTTCCATCCATGTTTTTGTCTATCAGCTTCGTCAGCTCGCCACGCTGGGCAGCGTAAAAAGCACCGTCTTTATATGCAAGTCCCAGAATTTCGTGTAAACCGCTCGCAAATTTCCTAAAATATGGCCGGTTGCTCGTTGGGTTTTCCACCACAAATACATCACCCCGTCGGGTAGAGATACCTAAATCCCCATTTGGCAAAGTAACCAATCCACCTACTTCCAGGATAATCCCTTCGGGTACGCGAACCTTCATCATTTTAAAAAAGTCTTCTTCTTTTGGTGTCTCCTGCGCATGGCCCAGGCTATATGTTAAACTCAAAGCCAGCATAGCCAGCATTTTACAAGTATATTTCATGTTCTTAAAACCGGATTAGAATAAAATAGAATAATTCAACTTGTTACGTAGCAGAACTATAAGTTCTTTTTTACCATTAACGTCCCTGATAATTGGCCGATCAGCGACATCGTCCATTTTCAAATAAAACGACTGGCCATCAATCAGGTAAAGTCCTTTGGCGAGCTCCTTTACATCCGGCGCCACAGCTAACAGCACATATAAATTGGCTACCGGCTTATCCGTGCTGATCGTACGGCTCAAACCCTGCCCGTTATTCACAACCTTGATCGCATCAGTAACATGCGCGCCATACATATTGTATTTAAACTCAGGGCGATCATCGGCATCCATCACATAGCCCTTGGTCTTGAAACCTGTTCCGGTGCTGTCTGCCAACCAAGGCGATTCCGGAGTACTTAGCTGCGCAATTGCGGGTACAGGTTGTATGCTAAAACGGGTAACGCTACCCCTTGCTTTAGCGGTACCATTACCCCGGCCATCCCACATGGGCGTCGCGTCTATAAAATCTCCACGCCAGCCTTGTACCAGCATCCCATTGTCCAGATCATAACTGTAATGGACCTGTGAAGGGCTTCCTACAGAAATGGCATGTACCACACGTACATCTCTGGCCAGATCGACGAAACTCCGGATCATGGTATTGGATGGGGCATCAATATATATGGGATTGGGCATATCCTTGCCCCTTTGTCCGCCGTTCAGCAAGGCTTCAGGAAGTTTAGAAATTTTAATATTTTTAAAAGCTACTGCGCCTTGATCGCCCTGGAATTTCAACCCCCCAAAAGGCTTTTCAGCATCATTAAGTCCTTTTGCAGGGCCCGGTAGTTCTACGTTATCGTGAATTAATACGCCATTAAGTGTCACACTCAACATTCTTGCATTCGAGATTTTACGACCGGAAGCATCAAACCGTGGTGCCTGAAATTCGATTCGCAAATGTTGCCATAAACCCGGCGCTTTACTTGCATTCTGTCGTGGTGCATAAAGCTCATAAATCCCGCCATTGTCTGTAGATAAAGGGCTTTTAATGTCCCAGGAATCCCGCAATTGAATTTCATAGATTCCCTGCAGATAAACTCCGGAGCTGGCACCCTTAGCCAGGAGATAATCGAGCTCAATGACTGCATCACCGTGTGTTCCATTGGTGAGTAAGTCTGTACCTTGGTTCTTTTTACCTGGGAAATTCACCAGAACCCCAGTACCATTTTCAATTTTCAATTCATTTGCAGCAGCCGATGGATTTAAGCTGACCGATGCGGCAAGAGACCAGGATTGACCTGGGGTTTTAAAAGGAGAAAGATCGTTTAATGTGAATCCCGACAGTGTTGTTAAATCCTGTCCGGACACCAACGTGGTTCCGAGCAACCACATAAATGCGCTTGCTCCAAACTTGAGATAATGTTTGTTCATACTGTGTGTTTGGTTTAAGAAATAAATCTAGAAAAAACAATTGTATTTTTCACACTATCTAAGCGAATGAATTTTTGTTTTATGCTGTAGTTTTTGCTTTATAAAAGAATTGCAGGTAAACCAGCGCAAGCATAGTGATTCCTGAACAACAATAAAATGTTACGGGAATCATGGCGATATCGTCAACAAAAAGCCAGCCTGCAAGCAAAGCACCCATCCCGATTCCTGCTTCAAGAGAAATGTACATGGTGGCCATAGCCTTACCCCTTTGCTCCGGATTACTCAAGTCGGCAGTCCAGGCAGTTGCAGTTGGCGATAACATGCCTGTTGCCACACCATAAAGGGCCGAAGCCAGCATCAGCATTAAGGAAGAACTGGCAATAGCGATTAAAAACATGGCCAGGGCCAGTAAGCCCAGTGAAACCCGCAGGATCAACGTTCGTCCATGCCGGTCGGAAGCCTTACCTGCCACAAAACGGATCAACAATGAGGTCAATGTAAAAACCATAAAAAACAGACCTTTATTGCTTGTTCCGAGATGTCCGCTCCAGTCAGAAATTACCGTTAAAATTGCACCATAACTGATGTAAGTTAAAAAGATAATGATCACAGCAGGAAGTACAGCCCAATCGAAAATATCCTTTCTGTTTATTTTTAAATGGCTGAATTTAAAACGGGCTTTATCCGGTAGGGTTTCCTTCATATTGGCCAGGATAACGATTGACATTAGCGCAAATAGCGATGAGCAATAAAAGAGTATATTGATCGAATAATGCGCTGTAATGGTACTTCCTATTGCCGGTCCAATGGCAAGGCCGGTGCTGAAACAAATGCCATGAATTCCCATTGCCTCTCCCCATTTCCCTTTCGGAACCAGGTCTGCCACATAAGCTGCTGTAGCTGTCGGTTTAAATCCGGTAGAGAAACCATGGACGAGCCTTAAAAACAAAAAACCTGCTACCGTAGTAAGCAATGGATACATAAAGCCACAAACAAAGCAGACCAACGAGCCTACAGCCATGACCGGAACACGACCAATGGTATCGGTCAGTTTTCCACTAAAAGGACGGGAAATCCCCGCCGTAAGAGTAAACAAAGCGATAATCAAACCTTTATACTCTGCCCCACCCATTGCCGTCAGATAAGCAGGAAGTTCCGGAATCAGCATATTGAAACTCGCAGAAAATAAGAAGGAACTTAAGCAAACCAGGGCAAACTGAAAGGTATAGATGGACTTGGAAGGATCGGGCATGATATAGCTATGTTGTAATAGCGTACAAATATAATAAAAAAAGGCCGCATCGTGATTTACGATGCGGCCTGAAATCGACATGATTGATTATCTTTTAATCTCGTTTTTGGCAAAAACAGCGGCAATTTCGTTCAGTTGTTTCTCATTCAATTTCGAGGTCTTTTTTAAACAGGCGATGAAGTATGCCACTTCATCAGGTTTTGCCGGGCAACCTACGTTCTCACCTTTGGTACTCAGCGGAACGCCGGCGGGCCGTACTTGTGAGTCGGCAATCAGGTTTTGTTTGGCGTCAAAAAATAACCAGGTTGGTAAGCCCTGATCGGCATTGTTGTATTTCTTTAGCAATTCTGCTGCACCAGGGTTCTCCAGGTTCTCCTTGCCTTTACTTTCGTAAACAACAAAATCGGCGATTACATAATTTTTATCAAAATAAGGTTTGATAGCCGGGTCATTCAAACTGGCTGTCATTTTATGGCACCAACCACACCAGGAGGCGTGAAACATAGCCAGTACCTGTTTTTTTTCAGTGGCCGCTTTCTGTATTGCTGCATTTAGCACTTCCGAAGCCGGTGCAGGTGCAATTTGAGCGATTGCATTTTGAAAGGTAAATGCACAAAGGAGTACAAATAATAGTTTTTTTATGTTCATTAGTTTATAATTTATTAAAGTTAATGATTTCTTAATTCTCTGTCCAACTGACATAAAATAATTACAATTGAAAAAGGCCGGATATTTTTATTTCTGCTCTATTTCTGCGAGTTAGCATCCTGCTAAAAATAATAGCATAAATAATGTTTATAATTACTAATATTGTTAGTAATTTTGTTGCCGTACATTATACCCCTAAGGCCTAAGACATGATACAGATAAATGACATCCTCTATGGAAATGTAGAACTTCCGGATATTTTTAAAGATTTGCTACAGACAAAAGCATTAAAACGTTTAGCGGGTATCCACCAAAGTGGTGCAATTTTCCTGGTTAATCCAGATCTTAGTCACTCGCGACTGGAGCATGCCATTGGGGTTACTTTACTCATCCGCCTGCTAGGTGGTACTGAATTGGAACAAATTGCCGGTTTGCTGCATGACCTCTCCCACACCGCTTTTTCACATGTCGGCGATTATGTTTTCGAAAATAAGGAGGAAAATTACCATGAACAGGTTTTTGCCGATGTACTCATACATTCAGAAATCCCAGGGATTTTAGCAAAATATGGCTATCATCCGGATCAAATTATTGAAGGAGATTTTGCTATTCTGGAGCAGCCACTTCCCGCTTTATGTGCCGACCGTCTGGATTATACGTTACGTGATGCGGTTCATGCAGGCCTGATCAGCCGACAGGCAGCAAAATCATTTTTACAGTATTTAAATCTGAATGAGGGACATATGGTGGTAACTGATGAGGCACAAAGCCTCTGGATCAATGAGGTATTTAAACAATTGAATCTTGAGGTATTTAACCTGCCTTTGTATGTATATGCCAATCAGCAGATGGCAATTCTGATTCGTGACTTTTTAACATCCGGTTTTTTAAAAAAAGAGGATTTGTTTAAAGACGATACTTTTTTATTGAATAAAATAAGAAGCAATAGCCTGGGCTATGAAGCAGTAAAAGCGATTAAACTACACAAAGGCTACACAGAATTCTTAAAAAAAGGTGCAGCGATACAAATTAAGCCCAGAGAACTTAAAGCCCTGCTCTTGTAAGCAAGGACTTAAGTTTGAAAGACTTATATTACTTTAATTTTCTGCCCCCAATATTCACCACTGCGCCCACAGTAAAAATGGAATTCCCGGCGCTCATGTATTTACGGCTATGCAAGCCAAAGTTACCACTAGAGGTATATTGGAGTTGAACGGCATCGCTTAGGCGCATCCTAGTGAAGAAAATAGGCTCCAGAAAAACGTTGCCTTCTCTAACCTGACCTATAGAATTGCGCATGAAGGTTTTCATATCTACATTGCTGATGCGCAACGCAGTTCCATAGTTTAAAGAAAAATCACGCCCGAATAAACGCAGATTGCTGTTCTTTTTGGAACTATAATTGACTTGTATAAATGACTTACGATAGGTAATTTCTTCCAGATCACTACTGAATAAGACATCATTGTCGTCAAACTCACGGAATGCACGGTTCGTTTTTCCCTTACCCACCCCGGCATAAATCTCAATAATCCTATTGTTGTCGGGTCCAAACGTGTTGAAATAACCACCACCAATTTCAACAAGCTGATGCCTGTAGTCTTTTGCTTCTTTTTCCCGGTTCATGTACGAACCACTAAAAATCACACCAATATGATCTGTAGCTGCGTAAGCACCATTGATACTGGTATTGAACCTTGGAGAGATGTGGACGCCTCCGCTAAACTCACCTTGCTGACTCAGCATCGGTGTATTTGGGACATTGGGCATATAAACAGAAGAGCAGGAACTGATAAAAACAGCAGATAAGACAATAAAAGGCAGCTTGAGTTTCTTGATCATAAAATAGGGTAATACTTGCTTTTTACCTACATTAACGTAGTAATGTTCATTTTTCGTGCAAGGTATTAATTTTTATTGAGCTCCATCTCAGAATTGCTGGCATGAATTCGCACAAACGTTGCTAAGGGTGTTAACGGGCAAGATATTAACTATTAATTTAAAACAATTCAAACAATAAAGCGATAGACCTGTTCTTTTAGTAATATATGATCACAACAAGTAAAACCATCATTATATCCAATCGCTTACCAGTTAAAATCACAGAAGAAAACGGCGAATATAAATTAAGTCCCAGTGAAGGTGGCCTGGCGACAGGCCTGGGGTCCGTTTATAAACAAGGTCACAACATCTGGATTGGCTGGCCAGGAATTGAAGTGCCTGAGGAAAGACAAGCTGAGGTAAGTCAGAAGCTTGCTGAATTCAATTTAATCCCTGTTTTTTTGACTGCTGAGGAAATCAATCTTTATTACGAGGGCTTTTCCAATGAAATCTTGTGGCCGGTATTCCATTATCTGGTTACTTATGCTAAGTTTGAGGAGAGCTACTGGGCTTCTTACCAGGTTGTCAATAAAAAATTCCGCGATGTTGTACTCCAGCATTTGGGTCAGGGCGATACTGTTTGGATACACGATTATCAATTGCTCCTGTTACCTTGTCTCATTCGCGCCGAACAAGCCCAGGTAACCATTGGCTTTTTCCAGCACATCCCTTTTCCATCTTTCGAAATCTTCAGATTGATTCCCTGGCGGGAACAGTTGATTGCGGGGATGCTTGGCGCCGACCTACTCGGCTTTCATACTTTTGACGATGCCCGGCACTTTTTAAGTGCAGCATCCAGATTGTCCTCAAGCAACTTATCTGACAATGTGTTGATTTACAAAAACAGGCAGATCGTTGTAGAGGCATTTCCGATGGGGATTGACTATGCAACTTTCGAAAATCTGACCAGAAATGAAAAGGTAGAAAAATATGTCAACTCCTTTAAAACAAGCTTAAGGGATTTAAAAACCATATTGACTATTGATCGCCTGGATTACAGTAAGGGAATTTTACAGCGTCTGCAGGCCTTTGAACTGCTCCTGGAGCTTCATCCTGAATACATTGGAAAACTGGCGCTGTATATGATCGTTGTGCCTTCGCGGGATACAGTACCTAAATATAAGGAGCTGAAAGATCAGATCGATCAGCTGGTTGGCAATATCAATGCCCGCTTCAGGACCATCAATTGGGTACCGGTACATTATTTTTACCGTTCCTTTTCCATCGAATTTCTGTCTGCCATTTACAGTACTGCAGACATTTGTCTTGTTACGCCGATGCGCGATGGGATGAACCTGGTCAGCAAAGAATATGTAGCCTCCAGGACCAAGGAAGACGGCGTACTCATTTTAAGTGAAATGGCAGGTGCTTCCAAAGAGTTAAATGACGCTATTATTGTCAATCCTAATAACATTGGCGATGTCATGGAAGCGATTATTAAGGCCATCCACATGCCAATTGCAGAACAAAATACCAGGATGAAAAGCATGCGGGCCATGGTCAGCAAATTCAACATCTACCGATGGGTTAAAAATTTTATGGATAAACTATTAGAAGTTAAAACAATGCAGCAATCACTACTCACGAAACATGCCGTAGCTGCTGTACGTGCACAAATTGCAAACGATTATATCATAGCCAGAGAAAGATACATCTTTTTAGATTATGACGGTACTTTAGTTGGATTCGATGCAGATATTGATAAAGCAGCTCCTGATGAAGAACTGTATGCCATTTTAAAACAGCTGACGAAAGATCCGCGAAACCGTGTGATCATCATTAGCGGACGCAGGTATCAGACACTTCAGGATTGGTTCGGACACCTGGAACTTGACATGATTGCGGAACATGGCGCCTGGCAGAAGTACAAAGATACGGAATGGAAGCCATTGCCACTACTGACTGACAAGTGGAAACAGGAGGTTAAAACAGTTCTAGACACCTATACTGACCGTACTCCTGGATCCTTTGTTGAAGAAAAAAGTTATTCACTGGTTTGGCACTACCGTAAAGTTGAAGAAGGACTTGGAGAATTGCGGGCCAATGAGATCATCAACCACCTGCGTGTATTTATTGCCGATAAGGGACTGCAAATGATGCCGGGAAATAAAGTGATCGAGTTCAAAAACATTGAGGTCAATAAAGGCAAAGCGGCGCAAAACTGGCTTTATGAAAACAATCCCGATTTCATACTTGCTTTAGGTGATGACCATACCGATGAAGATATATTTAAGGCTCTATCTCCGGAAGCCTACACCATCAAAGTTGGCAGCAACATTTCGGCAGCACGTTATTACCTGAAAGATTTTCGGGAAGTACGGGAATTATTGAAGGAACTGATCGGTAAATAGCTTAGTGATTATTGATTTTTGAAAATTTAATGAAGTAAACTATTCATGATCAAAAAGAGAAAGCTGAGAAAAGACCCTGGTTCTTTTCTCAGCTTTCTCTTTTTTACTGTAATCTTAGGGCTTTGCCAAGCCGCCGTATCAGTTCTCCTCCATACCAGGTACATCATTTTACAGCTACGCCACTTTCTTTTATAAAAATGCAGGCCTGTCTAGTTTAATTGCGATCCGGTGTGCTGCATTCATTAAGCCGACATGACTGTAAGCCTGAGGAAAATTACCCCACTGACTGCCATCTTTTTCATCAACATCTTCACTGAAAAGCAGTAAGTGATTGGCATATTTAATGATGGATTCGAACTCCCTTACTGCATCATCAATTCTGCCCACACAAGCCAGAGCTTCAATATACCAGAACGCGCAGATTAAGAACGTGGTTTTGGGTTTACCAAAATCATCAGTATGTAGATATCTGTAAAACAATCCTGTATCTGTCTTGAGCTCACTTTCTAATGCAGTTAAATGATCCTTCGCTTTTTGAGAGTTGGGATCAAGATAATTCATTAAAATTAACTGTAAGGTACTGGCATCCAGATGCGGGCTACCTACAGCATGTGTATACACTTTACGTACCGGATCATAACAGTCTTCGATGTGTTTACTGGCTTTATCAATTAAAACCTGTGCACGTTCTTCGTAGACTGTATTGCCGATTGTCTTTGCTATTTTTAGCGCCGCGTTTGCGCCTGCCCATTGGAATAAATTGGTATAACAATGGGTATTTGCAATATTCCTAAACTCCCAGATTCCAGCGTCTTTTTCATCAATGGTACGCTCGATTTTCTGAAGCAAATAATCCAGCCATTTTTCTGAGTCTTTTCGTTCAGAATAAATAAACCGGAAATCCGTATAAAGTGGCAGCATCGAAACCAGAACCTGACCATAAATATCGTTCTGAATGTGTTCATAAGCCTGATTACCTACACGTACCGGCTTATTACCAAGATAGCCATCGATATTGGTCAAAATACGTTCTGTAAGCACTTTCTCTCCGGCAATACCAAATAAAGGCTGGTAGCGCTCGTCATCCCTGAATGAAATGTCCGTGACATATCCAAAGTACTTCTCCATTTCTTCGAAATGTCCAATGTGGTTTAAGGCGGTAATGACGTAATACGTATCCCGCATCCAACAATAGCGATAATCCCAATTGCGGGTACTTCCAGGCGATTCAGGCAAACTCGTTGTGCTTGCTGCGATGATGGCGCCGGTATCTTCATACTGATGTATTTTAAGTGTTAGCGCAGAGCGGATGACCAGCGACTGGTAAAAACCAGCAATCGTACTATGTTTGATCCAGGTGCGCCAGTACCGGATGGTTTCAGTTAAAAAACGTTCCGCGGTACTTTCAATTGGCGCCCCCAACTCATGTCCGTAAGTCAAGATTAAATACTTAGGCTCATTTAAAGCAAAATACTTCTCATCTTCAATATAGCTTAAAGAAATATTGGTACTCAATTGCATGTCTTCATCTGCACCATCAAATTCTATGTGATTACTTCCGCGATGCCCTTTCTGTTCTATCTTGCCATAATCATAAACTGGCTTACAAATTACCCTTACCCTGGGTTCGCCTTCCAGTGGTTCGATTTTGCGGATCAGCATCAGGGGTTTAAAATACCGTTCATGCTGGCGAAATCGCGGTGCATAATCGATTACGCGATATTTGCCTTCATCATTACAAATCTCCGTACAGAGTATATTGGTATTCTCCAGATAATATTGACGGGATACATACTCACCATGTGGCAGGATCGAAAATTCTCCCCCTTGCTGTTTGTCCAACAAACCACCAAAAACAAAGCTGCTGTCAAATCTTGGCCAGCAAAGCCAATCAATATTCGTGTTTTTGTTCACATGGGCGAGAAATGCGCAATTGCCAATAATTCCGGTTTGATAGCTGTGTCTTTCTGTCATTTTAAATCAATTGTTGTATAAATTACAACAGGAAAGCAGGCTTTTTGTTCATTTTTTCATGTCATTTTTAGTATTTTAGGAGCATACCTTATTTATAAATACTTATTTCACATTTAATTTAGCCGTTGCTTATATGGAATTGTACTACTCCTTTTCAGTCTTAATTGTACTCGCTTCTTTCTTTTCGTATCTCAATCTTCGCTACCTCAAATTGCCCTCTACCATTGGGATTATGATCATTGCTATGATCACATCCATTCTGTTGGTTATTACCGGCAGTCTTTTTCCGAAAACATTTACACACTTCTCGACCCTACTCCAGGATGTTGATTTTACCGAGGTACTTATGGGTGCCATGCTTAACTTTTTACTATTTGCAGGAGCCATCCACATCAATTTGAAGGACCTGAGGGAACAACGCGGACCAGTGATCATTTTCTCAACTGTCAGCGTGGTGATATCCACTTTTGCTGTCGGATTTATGTTATTCTATATCGCGCCTTTACTTGGCTTAGATATTCCATTCATCTTCTGCCTCCTGTTTGGTGCTTTGATTTCGCCAACAGATCCCATTGCCGTAATGGGGGTATTGAAAGAAGCAAAGGTTAAAAAGTCGCTGGAGACAAAAGTGGCTGGTGAATCTCTTTTTAATGATGGTGTAGCCGTCGTGGTTTTTGCTGTTATCCTGCAATTGACAGAAGGTAGCAACATCGACATTTCTTTTACCACCATCTCCTGGCTATTGATTAAAGAAGCACTCGGCGGATTCCTGCTCGGAACACTGCTTGGAATTGGGGCATCCAATGCCATCCGCAAAATAGATGACTATAAAGTATCGGTACTGATCACACTTTCTGTAGTGATGGGCGGTTACCTGATTGCGCATGCCATGCACATATCCGGGCCATTAACCATGGTTGCCGCGGGTATTGTGATCGGGAATTACGGTAAGATGACAGCCATGTCAGAAACCACAAAAGATTACCTGAACAAGTTTTGGGAACTGATTGATGAAATTCTAAACGCCATTCTATTCCTGTTTATCGGATTTGAACTACTGATCATTAAAAACGTCACCTTTTACTGGCAAATTGGTATGGTTAGCATTCTAATTGTTCTATTCGCCAGGTTCATTTCCATTTACATTCCCGTACTCGTTATTCCTTTCAAAAACAAATTTAGCAACGGAACCATTAAAGTTCTGGTTTGGGGCGGCTTACGGGGCGGCGTTTCCATTGCCCTGGTATTATCGATGAACGAAGGTCCATACAAAGCAACCTTGGTAGCCATCACTTATTTCGTAGTGGTGTTCTCCATCATTGTCCAGGGCTTAACGGTTGGCAAAGTAGCCACCAGAGTCCTGTCTAAAGAAGAGGTATAATCCAGCAGGAGCGGAATAGATAGTCTGTTCCGCTCCTGCTGAATTGCATTATTCTTCCAGATAAATTTCATGCACCAGAAATTTCACTTTCTTTTGCTCCTCCAATAGCTCTGTTACATCTTCAGAATCGATGTTGTAAATGGTTTCACCAGAATCCGGTATTTCAGAATTTGGTACCAGTTCAAAAAACTGTACCGGAAGATCCGTTTCCAGTTGTACCAGTTTCACGTAATTCACACCGTTCGCTTTCCAGTCAGCTAAAATCTGCGCATTAAATTTTACATAAGGATTTCTGTTCTCATCTTCCATGCCCTAAAACTAAACTATTTCCTGCAAAGAAAACCACCAGCACATCATGTTTTACAACAAAATTGACGTATCTGATTCACAATCAACTGCCAGCGCAAATACTTTTAGCTAACAATTGATAAAAAGCTTAAAAGCAACACGTATATTTGCGTAACAAATTGGCGCTCTGTAAGTCTAAAATTGCAATGGTGGATAATACATTCGGAATAAATATTATTCCAGAAAATGATGAACAGCGTGTTGAAGCGCTTAGAAATTATAATATAATTGATGGCATTTCAGACACGGCCTTTGAGCCTGTCGTTAATCTCGCCTCCCAGATATTTGATGTACCTATTGCTATTATGTCACTAGTAGATGCAGAAAACGTATATGCCAAGGCTGGCATAGGGATGGCTGATACAAGAAATGCACCAAGAGGCACCAGTTTATGTTCCATAACGGTTCTTGAAGAAGGCATCACAGTTTTCGAAAATACAGAAATAGAACCTTGTTTGCTGGTCAATCCATGGGTAGCTGGCGAATTTGGACTCAGATTTTATGCTGGCGCACCATTGACTACACCACAGGGCCTTAGAATTGGTACCATTTGTTTACTGGATAAAAAATCAAGGTCATTTTCAGAGAAAGATAAATCTATGCTGCAACGCCTTGCGACAATCGTCATGAACCTGATTGAATTGGGTTGCGTAAAAATGGTACTTGTTTAAAGATGAGCCCAGAATCACAAAAGCCTGCAGTATGGATTAAACCAATACAGCAGGCTTTCTTATTTTTCCAGATTAATTTCCTAATCCAATGACCTTATAGCTGACCTTGTCATTAGTGATAACTTTTTCGTAATACACCCCGTCTTCGGAAACGTAATACTGCTCTCCCTTAATAAATACTTCACGATATCCATCAGGCAACTGATCTACCACATCGCCAACCTGCGGACCGACATTGTTATCTGTCGCATTGTTATCCGTATTCAGGACCCCGTCTTTTCCGGCAACCACATAAACGGTCTTACCATTGGCATCCTGAACCGAGTTGTAATAAACCCCTTTATACTCGTAAAAAGTCTGCCCATTGATCACCACTTCTTTTGCGTCCGAAGGAATACTTGGCACCTGTGCACCAACCGGTGGTACCACTACCTTATAGCTGTTGTCGTATTGTCTGTAAAACAGACCGCCAGAATAGTAAAACTGATCAGGTCCGAAATAAAATGGATAATAGCCATACGGCAACACATTGATGCTTAAACCCAGATAAGGTCTGTAAAAGTTATAATATCCGTAATACGGTCTATGGTAAGGCCTGTAGCCAGGACGATAATAACCAAAGCCCGGGCGTCCAATTACCGGTGGACGTCCGATATGGCCATGAGCAGGGCCTGAAGGTCTGGAAGGAGGTCTCATGCTCGGTCTGGAAGGTCCGTGACCACCACCACCCATTGATGGCCTGCCGCCCCCACCCCCATGACCTCTTGAAGGCCGTTGAGCCAGGGCCTCGTTTACCGAAAACAGACTCATGAGTACCATACATCCGGCAACTATAGACAATTTGAAATTTAAAGTTTTCATAATGTATTCCAATTTTAAAGTAAGACGGCAGATTGATGAAAAAGATTATTCTGTTTTTCAAAATGGCTCAAAGCTTACAAATTGATGATAATTTATTGTTAATTTACAAAAAAAACAGTTTACACATGGAGCAGTATGCTTTAATCACCGGAGCAAGTAAAGGTATCGGTAAATCAATGGCCATTCAGCTGGCAAAGTCAGGATACCAGCTTTTGTTGATTGCCCGCTCTGAAGCCGAACTCCAGTTGCTTTCCACCCAGCTTAAAACAGATTTTAAAATCAAAGTGGGTATCCTTGCGATTGATCTGTCCATAGCCGATTCAAGCAAGACTGTAGCGGACTGGTGTAAACAGGAGACCAGCCAGCTTTCTATATTGATCAATAATGCGGGTTTTGGCTTGTGGGGAGACTTTGAAAACCTGGAGCTACAGGAACAAATGAACATGCTGCGGTTAAATATTGACACAGTGCTTAGTCTGACACACCACCTTATACCGCTCTTAAAAACTCAAAAGCAAAGTTTTATCCTGAACATTGCCAGTACAGCTGCTTATCAGGCCGTACCCACCCTGGCGCTATACGCTGCAAGCAAAGCCTTTATACTCTCCTACAGCAGAGCCTTACGATATGAATTGAAAAACACCAGCATATCTGTCAGCTGCAGCTGCCCCGGGCCTACGAACACCGGCTTTGCCAGTCGCGCCGGACTCGATGTATTGGCCGATCTGGCGGAAAAGTTTAACATGTCGCCGGATCAGGTTGCCAAATTCAGTCTCCATGGGATGTTCCACAAAAAAGCTGAAATTATTCCGGGTTTCTTAAATAAGTTATCTGCCGTTGGTGTATGGATGCTACCTAAAGCTTTAATTGAATGCATCACAGCCGGTTTATACAAACGTTAAAAATTTATTTTAAAATATTCTTGTATTTCAAATATTTTCCTACTTTTGTAAAGTCTAGTAATTAAGTAGACTTTATTTAAATGAACATACACAACCATATCATATGCACATTCCCGATGCGCATGCCCCTGAACCAGGGGGCCGGTTGTTGCTGTTGTTGTTAATCACCATTTTTTCTGATTCTTCAATAATACCTGTTGCGTTACCTGCACAGGGGGTTTTTCTTCACAACTTTAATTTCATTACAATGAACTACGAATACACTAAATTCGACCTGGGTCGTACCATTACTGCCGAACAACAAGAATTTTTCAACGCCAATGGATTTATTCATTTTAAAAACTTTATTAAACCAGAAACAGTTAAAGATGTCATTGAAGCATCTTTAACTGTTCAGCAAGAGTGGTTAAAAAACAAAACCATCAAGGTGAACGGGGTTCCGGTGAAATACGGAAAAGACCTGGATGGCAGCGATATTGTACAACGTTTTGCTTTCATCAATCAACACCACCCGGTATTTTCCGAGCTTAGTCAGGACCCGCGATTGAACATTTTGTTAAATCTGATCGGGCCTCACGCGCGATTGGGAACGGAAGAGAAAGACGGCATGGTGCTCAACCATTATGTAAACGGGGCACAGAGCAAATTCACGCAAATGGGCTGGCATACCGATGGCCTGAGAGATATATTTCATGGTCAGCGGTTAAACCCAATGCTTAATGTTGGAATTCATTTAAGCAGCTTAAAACCTGAAAATGGTGGGTTAAGGCTCCTTGCGGGTACACATAAACAAAGCCTGTATCAAATGTTGTTCAGAAAAAAGTACTTTTTAGATAACAAAGCAGACCACAAAGAAATAGCCATTATACCTGAAGCCGGAGATTTAACCATTCACGATGGCCGCTTATGGCACCGGGTGGCACAATCATCTGTAATTGGGGAAACAAGTCGCAGAAGGGTGATTTATTTGCCGATTATTGCCGGCAAATACGAGCCTAAACATGAGCATAGCCCAACTGCTTTCTATCAACGTTTTGCTGAACTTGTCAAGTAAACTGGCTAGATGTTGATTGCCTTGCTCATCACTTATCTGGCCAGGTCGGGTAAGCTGGAACCTTTGCAAAAACGGTTGGACAAATACAGCTTTTATCAAACGATAAAAAGCCATCCGAAGATGGCCTTTCTTTCAAAACACTAAAACTAAAAAAACTATTATTTTGAACGCTCTTTTAAGAGCATCAATTCTTTTTTGAGACTTTCTATTTCTGCCTGTTGCTCTTTTACAGCAGCAACAAGTACAGGAATTAAGTCCTGTGATCTTACTTCGTCGTACTTGGCTACCCTGGAATTGTTTTTTCCGGCGTTATAGATTTTAGAAGCCTCGTAAACCATACCAGGATATTGCGACTGCAAATTACTCGCTAAAAAGCCATATTGGTTGCCATCAGGCAACTTTAAAGCTTTGTATTGATCCTGATTGTAACTAAAAGTAACTGGATCTAAATGTTGTAACTGTTGCAGTGGATTAGAAATCTTACTGACGTTTAATTTGAGTTTTTGCTCATCAATTTTCTGAGCATTAACGCTTAATGATGCACAAGCCAATATAATGGCAGGCACAGCAGCTTTGAATATCAAAGTGTATTCCATAACATTAAAATATATAATTGAACAAAGAGCCTGAAAGGCTAATGATTTACGCTGATGAAATCAGGCGTATACAAGAGGTTTATCCTACTAATGCGATACAGTCGGGAGGCGGATTAACCGACGAAATATAAATGGGCATCAACTGAAGCGCCGCGTCGTGATTGATTCTTTTGGCACTTTCAAAAGGAAGCAGCTCAAATGCATAATTTGGAAGAAAGTCATCATCGTGAAATTCAATGCACTTGCCGGACTTGTCACCTGCAGGCTTTTCTTCAGATTCCTGATCTGAAGTAAAATAACTTAGCGCATGTTTATCCTGATCAGTAATACATAACGAAGTACCTTTCACCAGCAAAAAAGCCATCAGGATAAAGATACTTGTTATTTTTCTACACATAGGATATTCGCTTCGTTTAACTCAATGTTTGCAAATATAGTAGATTCAGACTTTTTTTGGTCTGTCTAATCACATTTTTTTACAAATGCTGTCAACGCAACAAACCAAATAGGGCTTTCTTTTCCTCACCAACCTGCTTATCCAGGATGCCACAGCTATAAAACCTGTTCAGAATGAGCTGCACACTGGAGATGCTAATCTTTATATCCTGATTTCTCAATTTCACCCATAAGTCATCGATACTGATAAATGCGTATTCTTTATATAAATAATCATCACTCATATTACTTCAGCCTACCTTTTAAATCTTCGCTTCCGGTACTTCTTGTTTTTACCGCATTGGCATCGCCACCAAACCGGTAGCTGAAACTCAGGAGGATGGAACGACTATCTGGTCTGTACAGGTTACGGGTAACCATGCCACCGTAATTTGCATAGTGCTTGTATTGTTTACTTTTAAAGATATCGTTTACCAAGACACTCACATTGGCTCTGCCTTCCATCAATTCTTTTTGGACACCGGTCGAGATTACGTAATAGGCTTTGGTTTTAAACACTCCTGACCGTTCGTTTGATTTGTACAATCCGTTCAATTCCCCTTTCCAGCCTTTACCCATTTTAAAGGTATGCTGACTGTCAAATGTCAGTGTTGCCCCTTTGAAATGGCGCTTTACACCTTGTTCTTCAACTGCGAAATCATTGTTAAATAAATTTAAAAACTGTGTGCTGCTCCACCAGTTATTGTAATTGACCTTACCGGTCAGACTCATTCCGTAATTGTTGAATGTTGCCAGGTTTTCGGCGCGTTCTACACTTAAGTTTCCATCAGGAGACACGCCAACAACATTACTGATTACATCGCTGGTCCGGTTAAAGCTAAATGTCAGGTGATATTTAGACAGGTAGCTATAGCCCAATTCAAAAGCGTTGACCAATGCAGGTTGCAAATAAGGATTACCCTCCGAATAACTAAAAGGATCGTCATATATCCTAAAAGGATTTAAGTCCCAATATCCGGGCCTTTCAATACGCCTGCTATATCCCAATTGCATCTTGTGTTCTTCGTTGAGTTCCTGCCCCAGGAACAGGCTCGGAAACAACTTGGTATAATTGCGGCTCACCAAGGAATCTGTCGTTACCTGATGTCCTTCGGTATGCGTATATTCTACTCTTAATCCGGCTTGTACACTAAACTTACCAAAGTTCCTCTTTAGGTTAAGGTAGCCAGCCTGTATCTGTTCTTTATAGATAAAATGATTCCTGGCTTCCTGATCCGAAACAAAGACTTCATTCTGCAAAGTATCATATTTCAGGTTATTTTCCGTTCTCACATAACTTCCTTTCCATCCGGCTTCTAACTTTCCGAGTTTGCCTAATGGGAGCGTATAGTCCAATTTACCTACATAAATGTCGTTATTGGAGGGCAAGTCTCCCCTTCTCGAAGTGTTTGCCCTGCTTGTCAAACCAGGTTCAGCAATATAACGTGTATCCAGATGCTGATCCATTTTGGAAAAGTGGCTGACATAATCGAGGTCAAAATTAAGTTCATGCCCCTGATCATTGAAGCGGTGCTGATAATTCAGGTTATACAACATGTCTTCCCAGCGTTCCTTACCTGTATTTACAGTTCTCGCATCCCAAATGGGGTTGTGTTGAGCATCTGATCGTAAATTCTGTGTATGTTGTACGGAGGGGTATTTACCAATACCCCCGTTAATCAAAAAGCCAAGCGTATTCTTTTCATCGAGGAACCAATCTATACCCGCTCTGAAATTTTGGGAGCGCAATTTTGCAGTCTCCCTACTTTGCTGAACACTTTGATAAGCGAGTTCACCTTGTGTTGTGAAAAACTGACGATCGGCAGCATTGGTATATTTCAAATCCTGGTAAAAGTAATTGTAGCTTCCAAAAATATTGAACTGCTCATTTTTATAATTTAAAGAGCCACCACCGCCTAACCGGGCTGCCCGTCCGACACCACCATTACCTGTTAAGGTGCCGTTTAAACCCGTTTTAAGACTTTTCTTCATCACCATATTGATGATCCCACCTTTTCCGGCAGCATCATATCTGGATGATGGATTGGCCATAATCTCAATTTTAGAGATGTCATTTGAAGTCGTGCTTTTCAGTAAATTAGACAATTGGTTTTCGGACAAATAAGTCAGCTTTCCATTGATCATGATGGTAGTTCCGGACCTGCCTTTTAGACTAATGGCCCCACTTTCATTAACCGATACTCCAGGTGCTTTTGCTAAAAGTTCCAAGGCATTACTTCCCTGACTGAGCACGCTGTTTTCAACGTTGATGACCATTTTATCTAGCCCCTGAACAATCAGCGGTTTATTACCCGCAATTTCTACGGTATTTAAAGCACGGCTATCTTCTTTCAATTGAATATTGCCAATAGAAAAGATTGAACCTGCGTCATTCAATTCAAAAAAACTGCTCTTGTAACTCTGATAGCCGATATAGCGTACCTGGATGTGGTATTTTCCTTTTTGCGTTGCAGCCAAATGGAAATAACCCAGGCTATCGCTTTGCACTGCTTTTTTATGAACAGAATCGGTTTCAAAAAAAAGATAGATAGCGGCATAGCTTACCGGTTGATTTTGAACATCAACCAACCGACCGGTTACACGATGTGTGTTTTGCCCATGTACCTGCAGGCAAAAGGCTAAAAAACTCAGGACTATGATATTGAACTTCATATTACAGCTTGTATGCTTGGATTATTTTTCTTCTTCGTTTTCTTTTTCTTACCCCACCAGATATAAAACCCGGTAATTGGTAAACTGGCACAAACCAGACTGCATATAAAATAAATGATTTTGCTGGTCAGGCCTAAACTCGCCCCCACATGCAGGGAATAATTCAGTTTGCGTACCTGATCCGGAAAGGACAGATCTTCCAGACTTTTACCGCTTCTTGCCGAGAGCTCCAGTGTAGCTGGCTCAAAATAGAGATCGCGCCAAAAACCAGAGAACATATCTGTACAAGCATAAATAAGTTCGTCAGGTGCTTCAGGGATACTGACAATCACATCGTTTTTATTGTGTTTTGCAATTTCATTGCGCACCTTGTACCAGATATTATCGGCAATGACCAGGGCCGGATCAGTGGATGGAGCAACTACCATTTTAGGCTGTCTCCCCCTGCCGCCTTCTTTATATTCCCCACCAGTTGCCCAATATACTGTTCTGGAAAACCAGGAGAAGCTCATGACCAATCCAGTGATGGCCATCAATAAAGCAATAAGCAAAGTATAAAAGCCCAATACATTGTGCAAATCGTAATTGACCCGTTTAAACTTTGCCTTCCATTTGATCTTGAAACTCTTATGGCGGTTGCTTTTGTTCCAGCGTTTTGGCCACCACAAAATCAGCCCACTGATGAGCAGGAAGAAAAATATAAAGGTAGACCAGCCCACAATGGGCTTACCTATTTTTCTTCCCAGCATCAGGTTTCTATGCAGCTCATCTACTTCGTGGAAGAAATCTTCATGATCCTTAAAAGCAACAATTTCAGCAGTATATGGATTGACAAATACAGTAGAATCCGAATTCATGCTTACAGCAATGGTCTTTTCCAGCCCGTGATACCACATAGAATGGATCTCCTTACCCGGAATAGCCTTGGTTACTGCCTGGTGGATTACCGACGGCGGAAGCAGTTTATCTTCATGCTGCGCCACCACATTCAGATTGGCATTCATCAGGTCTTTAACTTCATGCTCAAAGACTAAAATGCAGCCTGTAATGCTGATGATAAAGACAATGATACCGGAACCTATTCCCAGCCATAAGTGCAGCCAGGCATTTATTTTGGATAATTTGGATTTCATCATTTAGAATAAGCTAAAGAGGCAGCACGACGGCTGCCCTTTAGTGATTATTGAGCCATTGTTAGTTTAATTTATAAAGAATTGGTGTATTGTCACTTCCGCCTTCGATTTTCAGGCCCTTTTTGAGCGTATCTGCAATCGGATCATATTCCCACACATAAATTGCGTCAGCGGTAGCGTCATTTACAGCGATGTAAGCCTTTCCATCATGCACAACTGCTGAGCGCGAGTTTAATAAAGGAGGGAAATTAAGTTTTCTAACCACTTGTTGCGTATTGATATCCACAATCAGGTATTCCCACATCGAAGCATACCACCAGTCATCTTTCGTTTTCACTTTGTTTGCAGCGTCATGAGCATTGATCATCAATACTTTTCCGTTGCCCAGATAACACACACCCAATTGGTTGTCCTTATCTTGTTTTGCAGATACGTTGAAGAAATAATTCTGATCCAGTTGCTCACTGTCATCTTTTACCCTGAAAAACCCTGTAGGCATATTCGGTTTACCACCACCCAGCATTGGCATAGGATTGGTCAACAGGTAAGTATATCCACCTTCGGTGAACTGGCTGAAATAGCCATTTCTAAGTGTACCCAGTGGTGCCGAGCGCTCATCTTCACTGGTCACCTTAAAATTGGTCAGACTTGGATAATCCAATGTAGCCAGGTAAGATCTGTCATAGTGTACCAGCGTCTTATCGTTGTACAAACCATATCCGATTAACAATTTACCGTTTCTTGGTGTTACCGAAAATACCCTTCTGGAATGATCTGCAGGAATAGATGTTTTATCAAATTCGCCGGATTTCACTAGCGTCATCGTAGCGGTGTTTACTATGGCATACAAATTACTGCTCCTTGGGCCAAACATGAGCTGATTTTCATCCAGCCATACATGCCATCCTAAATACGGACTTGGAAAAGAAGAAAAAGGAAATTCTTTTACTGTGGTTAATTTTTCATTTTCAAACAGATATTTACCGAATTTACCTTCATTCGGATCCAGGTGATAGAAATTACGACCTTTCTGGATCACGTTCTCACCCCAGGTAAAGATATTGGATACATTTACACCCTTCCCTACAATACCAATGGTACCAGAAGTCAGATCGCTGATGTTCAGCAGGTAATTGCTTTGTCCTACGGTGTAAATAACTGCATACTCACCGTTTGGAGTTTGTTTGTTATCAGAAGGTTCGCTGTTTTTTTTGCATGCGCTGAAGCTGAAAGTCAACGCAATAACAGTTGTTAAGACTAATAGTCTTCTTTGTAATTGATTAAACATATGATTTGTATTGATGAATTAATTTTGTTGAATGGCGTAACGTAATTTAATGAAGAACGACCTGCCCGGTTTTTGCAATTTAAACTGATCATATGCAATCCTATTGGTCAGGTTTCTGCTTTCCAGCGAGACATTGTATTTTCCGGATTCCATGGAGTAAGTAAGGGTTGCATTCTGGATCCACTGACGTGGGATGTAAGTATTGCTTTCCGGACTGCCCAGTTTGGACCAGTCGGTCGAATAATCATTCACAAATTGTGTGTACCAGTTGAACTGTAGTCTGGTATTCTTCCCAATCATATTGTCCTTGCCAATGTTGAAATCAAAGTTTCCGTAAAGCCATGGCTGATTGGGGATACGGCTTAAGTAGCGGCTATCTTCCCTTGTGGTACCCCTTGCATATTTTTGTCTGTTTACTGCATTTTGATAAGTCATGTTGACGATGACAGAGAAAAGCCTGTCATACTCATAGCGCAGTTCCGCATCAAGACCATTTACAATGATACCATCTGCATTAAACGATTGGGAGTAACTGCCATCACTACCGGCAGAAGATGGTGTAGAGGTAATAAAATCATTGGCATCGCGGTAATAAGTAGAAGCTTCAGCCCAGAATCTGCCTTTACCTATCGTTTTATTGAAAAAAAGTCCCAGATTATAATTGTCACTGCTTTCGGGCTTGAGGTTGGGATTGCCGAGAATTTCTACCCGGTTTCCGTAAAGCTCTATCAGTGAGGGTAAACGATAGGCATGTTCAAATGACGCTTTAACGCCGATGTTCTCGGTTAGCTTATAGCTGGAAGCAATTCCATATCCGTAATATTGTTTATTCTGTTTTGAAGGAACGTCGTTTTCATCGTAAACCTCTCCGCTCAGATGATAGGACTTGCCAAAAATATTGTTACTTAATCTGCCACTCCATAATGATTGTTGATAGCTCAGACCTGTAATGTTTTTATTCAGTGCATTTGACCGGTCGAAAGTCTGGTCATAAGGATCAATCTCATTATAACTTTCTCTATATGCCCTGTTGTAATTATGGTTTAAACTAAAAGTATGGTTCTCATTGATGGCATAGCCCAAATTCAGTTGTGCCAGTGCATTGTGGCCCGTTAGATGACTGATCGATTTCTTTTCGCCAGACAATTCACTGCCCATATTTACGTTGAGACCTGTTCTCGGAATTGCCCTACCGTCCCAGGCATACATGGCACCTGCGGTATCGGTCACAATGTTTTTATTCGCTGAAAAATTAGCAAATACACTAGCGGATAAGCCTTTGATGAATAAATTTTCTTTACGGTAACGAATGGAAGGGATCAGGTTATTCCCTTTTTCTGTTATTTTACCAATGACGCGTTCCTGATTTGCACCGGTCTGCCGCTCTTTAAAATTATTGGTGTAGGTCAGGCCAACAACCAAAACATCGGCCCATTTTTTCCCGTTTACACCGGATTCGATCTGTCCCATGTAGGCTTCGTATCCATCGTGAAAACGACGTATTTTGTCCAGGTTAATGTAGTCTTTCAGGTCTTCGGTAGGTACACGCAACTTCACATTCGCTTCCGGATTGTTATACATGTAGTAGTTGTTGTCGGAAAAGTTATAGTAGGAATTGACATTTGTAGTAATTCCTGTCTTTTTATCTGTGAAACTTCCTGTCAGCGCAGCTCTGTGGGTGTTGAATGAACCCAGGCTATAGCTTACATCCAATGATTTTCCTTTGTTCTTTTTCGTGACAATATTCACCGCACCGCCCAGGGCATCAGCGCCCAGAAAAGCAGGAACAACGCCCTTATATACATCCACGCGCTCTGCCAGGTTTACAGGGATATTGTTCAGTGTCATCCCACTTCCGTAGGATTCGAGTGGGATTCCATCGATAAAAAATTTGATGTGTCCACCAGATAAACCGTTGATCATAAACTGGAAATCAGAGCCTAGCCCTCCCTGTTCACGGACTTTAATGCCCGAAGACCTGTTTAAAATCTGGTTGAGGTCATTGGTAGTATTTGCATAATGTTTAAGCTCAATAGAATTTACGGCAAAGCCGGATTCTTTAATCTTAGCCACTTTTGTTTTGCCATTGATGGCTACATTTTTCAGTTCGTTCTGTGAATCTTTCAAGGAGAAATTCAGTGAAAGCGCTTCTGATTCTTTAAGGACGATTTTCTGTTCAGTTTTTCTAAAGCCTACTGCGCTGATTTGAATGATATAGCTTCCGGCCGACAAGCCGGTAAAATGATAATTGCCCTGCTGATCTGTAGCCACCGTTTTGTTCCCGGCAACCAGTTTCACCGTAGCGTATGGGATGGCTTTTTTTTGATCATCAGACACCTGTCCTTTGATGCTGCTTTTGTTTAGTTTCTGTCCTTGCGCACAAAATATACAGGCACATAGTATGCCCATTAGCAAGATTTTCTTAATTTGCATTGCTTTTAGATGATATACGATTTAGAAGTAAACCCTTTTTGGGCTGAGCCTGACAGGTGCGAACTGTCGGGCTCTTTTTTTGAAATACGGCAGGTAATGTTATGTCATCAGTTCTCGTCCTTTCTATTATGGTCAAGCAGATTTATTGTCGTGCTTTCATAATAGTATTATCACAACTGCGATCTTACCCCTACAATTATTTAGAATTAATTTAAATAATTTATAAACAACTTATAATGAATCAGATATTTTATCCAGGCGAATAATTTTCCCAACAATTTCTGCCCCCTCAGTAAGCGAAGCAGTTCTTAAGTTATAAATCCAGAATTTGGTATTGCCATTATCCATATCGACAGGCAGGTATACCAGGTCAGCATCAGCAACCACATCTTTAAAGAAGTCAAGCTCAATTTTAAGCCCGGGAATTTTGATGCGTTTTCGATTTCTGAGGTCAAGCAATTCGTAATGGCTGGTTTTGCTTTGAATGTAATCGTCAAATTTAGCGACCAGATCTGTATTCACGACTTTAGTGATGGCCAATCCATTTTTTACCGCCTGCAGCGAATACACCTCTTCATTTTTATGTCCACCTAAATCGAAGAAATAATCCGGATCAAATCCTTTCGCATCCGGCTTTACACGCAATACGGCGGGCCTGAGTCTGGGATGTACGGCCATCCGGCCTCCAGGTTGCCCCAGTACGTACACGGTATCCTGATCGGCTACCGCATTAGTAATCCAGATGCCATAACTTCCCGGCCAGGTGGTCCGCCCATCTTCATAAGTCCTGATGCGTTTCATCCCGGGATAATTAAATATCGCGGCATACATGAAATCCCCTGCAGGTGTAATGTGGGCGCGCATATATCCTTCCTGAAAAGTATAAAAGAACAGCAATTGATTGCGTACAAACTGAACCGATATCGAGGGATAGTTTAAGTTTTCTGCAGGCGGAGGCGGAACATCCATTGTTCCCCTTCGCAATACCTTCATTGCCACCACATCAATCTCTGTATAATAGAACACTTTCTGCTCCCTGCTCCCCAACATCATCTTATTGGGGCCAGTCCAGACCACCCAACCTGAATAAGCCTCAAAATGGTTGTCAGGCATGTTCAGTTTTTGCTTTAAATGAAGTCCATTGGCATCCGCTTTGTACTTCAGTAATGTCCGTTCAGGAAATTTTAAAAAATAGAAATCAGCACCTTTGTTGGTCAGCATAATTCCATCATTTAAATTACCGCCCTTTCCTTCCAGAAGTCCCTGACGCAGGTCGGCTGCCGGGATAAAACGATTGGCGTCTCTGATACTGTCGTACACCACGATACCAAAAGCCGGTTCCAATGCTGCCCTATTGCAGCCTGTGAAAAACAGCAAAGTAATCACAGCCCCGCATAAGGTAAGAACAGACAGGTATTTTAGCATGGGTTAAAGATAGTTAAAATCATTTGTGATGTTTAAAGCCAAAGCAGGTGGCATATTCATCAGGTCACGTTCTTCTACTATCATCAGATTTTCCGACTTAAACGGATAATAAGCTAAAAAATAAGTATGTCCCTTTCTAAGATTGACTTCTTTTTTAGTTTGCTTACCATCAGGCATGGTATATGAAATTTCCGTATACTGGTCGTAGGCAGATTTATTACTCAACATCATGTTTCCTGAAAAATGAATGGCAACCCGGTCGTCTGCTGCATTTTTCAACAAGGCTTCGCTATCGTTACCCAATCTGAAACGCAAACCTTGAAAAGTTTTTTCCTGGAAAATTTCATTTCCATCGTGCTTGACCGCCATCTCTTTAGTTGAATCGCGTTTATCGACACTGTATAAGCCAAGGCAAAACAGGCCAATGACTAAAGTTGCTGCTACAGCGATGCGACCCAACCAGCGTTTTCTAAAACGATTTAACTCAAATTGTGCATTCTCATCTTTAATGTGGGTCCATAGTCGCTGTTCCACCTCAGCTTCAATCTCGTATTCCTTATCAAATTCCTCCTCAGTACTCCCCTCAAGCCAATGGTGATAGGCTCGCATTTCTGCATTGCTGGCTTCGCCTGATAAACATTTTTTAAGTAATTCTGGATTCATCTATTTAAAGGGTTACTATTAATTATCATGAACTGAGCTTTCCCCCTACGTGTCCTGTTCATTTGGTTTAAATCGGATACTCTTTCAAACCTTTTCTAATGTAATTTAAGGCTTTGGTCAATTGGTTTTCTACTGTTTTTTCAGAAATCAGCAGGTTTCCGGCAATCTCCCTGTTGTTTAAGCCTTTATTCCGGCTCAGCTCATATACCGCTTTACAACGTTCCGGCAAATGGCTAACCAGTTTATCGACCTCTGATCTTAAAAAGCGATATAACACTTGCTGTTCCGTTTGATTTTCAGTCTCAGTTTGCCGGATATAAAGCTCCTCTATTTTTTTTGCTTTTCTAAGTTCATCCTGATAGCCTCTGGAAACCCGAAATCGAATTGCCCTGACCAGGTAATTTTCCACAGTATCTGCTTCCAGTTCCATTTGATCTTTGCGTTGCCAGAGTGAGGTAAATACTTCCTGCACCATACCTTCAGCCTTATACACATCCCCTACATATTTGTAGGCCATGTGGTATAATTTTTTCCAATAGGTCTCATATAGATGGAGAAAGCTTACCTCATCAATTTTCAGTGTTTTTTTAGAAGAATCTGAAAATATTCGCACGCAATTTTGTTTGATTGCCCAAAGGTAATATAATTTAGAATCATTCAAAACTACAAACTGCGATTGAGCAAAAGTTAGCCCTGTGCTCATTAGTTTAACAAACCTTTGGCCTTTTCCAGCAAATGACTTCCTTCTTTTTCCAACGTTTTTTTACCTGCTGAGATCGCTGATGGTTTACCATAGGCAGCTACCTGATCGGATATCTCCCTGAACCTGCGCAGCGTAGCAAAAAAGGTCTCGGTGTGCGGTACCTGGTTCTTTTTCAACAAAGCCTCCCAATCAATTTTTGCAGCGACAGAAAGCATATACCTGGAAGCGATTTTACCAATAAACACTTTATCGTATACGCCGCTTAAGGCAGATGCAGGTTTCCGGTCCTGAAGATAAACAATGGCCTGATCCAGTGCTTCTTTTTCACTATTGCTACATAAGGGACTTGTTTTCAATTTGGTTAAAGAAGCAATGGCCTGATCTGGCTTGTCCTTTTTCAGGGCTACAAAGGCCTCTGTAGCCCAGATCAACTCATTTTGAATTCCCAAATGCTGCATACTGGTCAAAAAGTTTTCAAAATCTTCCAATGCGCGCGCTTCATCTATTTCCCGTTCCATCATTAGGCGATCGAAACCTCTAAATGCGTAATTTAAACCAAGAAAGGCTGTATGGGTCTGTTCATCATTCAATTTACCCCAGTTAAAAAAAGCTTTGGTCAATGGTAACGGAATTTCTTTATTTTTATTTAGCCAGGTGATGTTTCTGCTGATTCCGTCCTCAGATAAATAATAAAGCTTGTTGCTAAAGAATAAAAGTCCACGTACATATTCCAGCAATGTTTTCTCTTCAGAATCGGCCAGGAGTTCAGGTTGCGTTTTCCCAGATTCATACAAAGCAAACTCCTTTCCCAAATCCCTTGTCGTGAGCACCAGCATACTCAATACCGCATGCTCTAAATTTTGCAAATAAATCTTGTCTGCTTTCGAGGTGTTCAATTTTAGTCCGCTTGTACCTCCATACATACCGGATAAGCCTTCTGTGAGCAAGGGAAAAATATCTTCGTCCGTTTCCTTCACAAATTTTTTGACCGAACGGTAATCGTTATACATCAATAAAGCATCAATTACACCAGGACTTTTACCACTATCGACATTGACCTTACTCAGGCTCTGCAATAAATGGCCTGATTTTTCAGCAAATAACAGGTAATCCGGATTTAAGGTATCCTTTACCGCCGAGGAGCGAATGGCAATTTTGGTAAATTTATAAAAAGTGATTTTTTCGTAATTGATGTTTTGAGCCAGTGTTTTCTTATCTTGTTCCAACAGGAACTCATCGGTTTCGGGATCACTACAGCCTGCCGCAGATACAGCAAGCAAGCCCAGGATAGATAAGGGCCTAAGAAGCGTTAGTACTTTTCTTTTCATTAGAATATCGTTTGTTTTTCAATTTAAGGTGGCTTAAAATAAAGAAAGACCTCATGAATACCAAATTCAAGAGATCTTTCCATTCGTCTGCAAGACGAATTATTGCTCATTTTTGTTTTTTTAACCCACCGTTATTTTTTTACACGGATCGGTTGTAATTTCTTTGCGGGAGGCATCAAGCTGATCAAGCCCACTGTACCCAGGCTAAACGTTGCTGCCATGTATAAAATGGAAGTTAATGCCAAATTCATTTCAGCACCACCGGTGATCAATATCATCATAGATACGATTGCTGTTAACACAGCCAATGAAAGGATTATATTTTTTTGAAATGTTGACTTTTTCATAATCTTGATTTACATGTATTTTAAATATATACTTTTTTATTGTTAATCTACGCTTGGCGTATAAATGTTACAATAAAAGGTGTAATTGATACACTTACTTAATGAAACGAAAAAATGTATCATTTGTTTTACTGGTATTCAATTAGCTGGGATGAACTATAGTTATTGACTAAGGAATGACATCTGGTTACTGAAAAAATCACACATCCATAGATTTCATGAATTATTATGATATTTTTAGCAAAAAAACACTGATCACGATCAGCATGTTTAACCCATAAACCAAATACATATTCCTATGAAAAGACTATCCCTGATTTGCGGCGTAATGCTCTTATTTTTTGCCAGCTGTGCTGAGAAAATTGACGGCAGCTCTGAAGCCGCATTTAAGGCCTCGACAGAAAAGATCAAAAACAAGCTGAGTAAAGAAGAACAAAATACATTTGATGTAGCTATGCGGGTTATTATCGCATCGGCCATGAAACATAAGTTTGACGACGCGGCTGCAGACCAAGGCAAATCCTTTGATGAAATTACAAGGCAAATGGTAAGCGGCAAAAGTTATGGAGACCTGACCGAAATGGCGGAAGAGTTTATCAAGACAGACCATCAACATAAAATTGACGAACTGAAAAAAGATATGGTAGATTTAACCGCCAGAAAAGCTCAGGAACTTGCCCTAAAAAAGCAATTGGACATGCTGAAGGGCAAATTGCTTAAAATTGACCTGGTCAATGGCGAGCCGACAATTTTTGCTGAATTTAAAAATCTTTCCAAAGATACCCTGTACCGCTTTACCTGTTCGGTTTATTTAAAAACGGATTCGGGCAAATATATCACTTCTTCGACCTCAAATTCGCATACCGGAAAAAACAGCGCTTTGGGTACGGTAAATCCCAATGACACTTTTGTTGCGACTGCTGGTATCAGCCAGAATGTGATGAAAGATTATCCTCAGGTACCCTGGAAAAGCCTGAAATATCCGGTTGAAAGTTTAACTTATTACCACCTGATTGCGGGCGGCATGACCAAGCAACTGCGGATGTATGAACAGGTATATGATCTGGATGAAGTGAAATGGGAATACTGGGACGAGCAAAAACTAAATGAAATGACCGCAGCATTGAAAAAGCTGCAGGCTTTTAAGCCAACGCTGGATGATCTGGAAATCAAGAAATAAAAGTGTGTAACATCAATGGGATCATCGTACTTAACATTATCCGATGCTATAATGTCATCCTGAAATAAATTCAGGATGACATATCGTATAACTACTGGTATTTATTGACGTAATCTTGTAAGCCGCCTCGCATACCAACGCCTACTGCTTCAAATTTCCATTCTCCATTGCGTCTGTAAATGCGGCCAAATTCGACTGCAGTTTCAATAGAAAAATCTTCTTCAAGCTCATATTTCATAATTTCGACACCATCGGTATCAACAATACGTACGAATGAATTTTTGACCTGACCAAAGTTTTGCCTTCTGTTATTGGCTTCATGAATGGTTACCACAATGCAAAGCTCAGAAACTTGCGGGTTAACGATAGACAGGTCGACATTGATTGCTTCGTCATCCCCATCTCCTTCGCCGGTCAGGTTATCACCGGTATGTACCAGTGCTCCGTCAGGCGAGCTCAAATTGTTGTAAAAAACAAAGTATTCGTCTGCAATCAATTTTTTATGCTCACCCAGCATAAATACAGATGCATCGAGGTCAAAATCGGCCCCGCTTAATGAACTGTTGGTATCCCAACCTAATCCTATAGTGAATTTAGGGGCTTTGAGGTTTTCACGCTGCCCTTTTTGTAAGTTAATAGCCATGTTGTTTATTTCTGCTAATTATATAAAAAGTATCTGCTAATTTAATGATGCCATGTCAATTACAAACCGATAATGTACATCACCTGTCAGGGTGCGCTCATAAGCTTCGTTGATCTGATCGATGTTAATCAATTCTATGTCAGAGGTGATGTTATGTTCAGCACAGTAATCCAGCATTTCCTGAGTTTCTTTAATACCGCCAACCAACGAGCCAACCAGACTTCTGCGACCACCGATTAAACGGGATGCAGATACAGCCGATGGTGTAGGTGGAACCCCAAGGAGTACCATCACACCATTGGTACGCAGAAGGGCCAGATAGTCATTGTAATCGTGCTCTGCCGAAACGGTGTCGATAATGAAATTGAAGCTACTTTTCAATCTGTCCATATTTTCCTTTTCGGTGGTGAGCTCAAAATGATGCGCTCCCAATTCCTGTGCATCCTTTTCCTTGCTTTTAGAGCGACTTAAAACGGTAACTTCGGCACCCATAGATGCGGCAATTTTAACGGCCATATGCCCTAATCCGCCTAGTCCAACTACAGCAACCTTATCGCCAGCTTTAACGTTCCAATGTTTTAAAGGCGAATATGTAGTGATGCCAGCACATAATAATGGTGCAACTTTTTCTAAAGGAAGTTTATCAGATACGCTCAATACAAATTTCTGAGTAACGACAATGTGTGAGGAATAACCCCCGTAAGTGATGGTTTTCTTGTCTTGTAAGTGGGAATTATAGGTTTGTGACGATCCATTTTCACAGTATTGTTCAAGATGTTCTTCGCAGTTCTGGCAATGTCCGCAAGAATCTACAAAACAACCCACACCTACCGTATCGCCAATTTTAAAACGGCTTACATTTTGTCCCACACGGGTTACTTTACCTACAATTTCATGACCTGGCACAACCGGGTACATGGTGCCACCCCATTCATTTCTGGCGGTGTGGATATCGGAGTGGCATACGCCACAATATAAGATCTTGATTTCGACATCATCCGCTCCCGGTTCGCGACGATTAAGTTGAAAGGGAGCCAATGGTTTTTCTGCACTTTGCGCAGCATAAGATTTTACTGTTGTCATTTTTCAAGTATTAATGTGATAACAAATGTAAAACAATAATTATGCGCAGATGTTTAGCAACATTAGTTTTACTTTGCTTGCTTAAATTATTGCAAACAGCTGATTAATCCAAATACCAGTGTGCAGACTGATTTGTTGCCGGCAAAGGCTGTTCTGCCAGTTCAAGAAGCGTGCTCTCGATCATTTCACTCATGGCATTTAAGGCCAAATCATTTGGCTCAGTACCAAAAGGATCAGCAATTTCATCTGCGATAGCTTCCAGGGCAACAAAGGTATAGGCAATGAAAATGACAATAAACGGGGTTATCCAGCCCAGGCTGTCAACGAAACCAAAAGGTAACAAAAAACAATACAAATATACCGTGCGGTGTAACAAAACCCGGTAGGTGTATGGAATTGGCGTTGAAGCAATTCTTTCACAGCCCCCAACAATGTCTGACAGTTTATTGAAGTTTTCATCAAAAGAAGTTTGTATAATGGTATCGATATGCCCCTTTGTACGCGCCTCTTGTACCCATAATCCCATTTGTTTCATGATCATGATGGGTTTAAACCTGGCTAACTTCAAGCTACCAGCCAAATCAGGGCCGAGTCTTTTCTGGAGATCTGCTGCAGGATCTGTATGCCTGAGCTGATGTTTTAAAGCATAGGTAAAAGCAATCAGGTAATTGATGAAAGTTTTAATCTCTTTGCTGTCTTTCGGATAAGCAGTTAAAGTCAGCGCTTGCCGTGCCAGCGACCGCGTATCGTTAAGCAGAGCTCCCCATAGTTTGCGGCCCTCCCAGAACCGATCGTAACTCACTGTATTCCTAAAGCCCAGAAATAAGGCCAGCGCAACGCCAAATATGGTAAAAGGTGCCGGGTTGAGTGCTACTTTATAATCAAATATTTTACCTTTCAGAAATACAATGGCCACAGATAACAGGAAGAGCAGGATTAAACGGGGAAGGATTTGTGGCAATACAGATCCCTTCCAGATGAAGAGCATTTTAAACCAATTTTCGTTCTTTCTAATAATCATAACCTTGATCAATTCAGGTAAGCGCAACAAAGTAAGACAGAATTATTGAGTTTGTTGAGGAATACTCAGAATAACTTTTGCCAGTTTGATGGTGGCTTCGGTACCGGTATGTTTACCCGGCTCGTCAGATAGCTTTACCACTTCTGTCCATTCACCATCTTTAGGTTGTGCCTCGGTCATTTTAATCACGATGTTCATAGCTTTGGGCCCGGCATCATTGGTAAAATTGGTACCAATGCCAAATGACATGCCAACCCTATTACGGCAGTACCTAGCTATGCGGGCAACTTTTTCATAATCCAGTCCATCAGAAAAGATGATGGTCTTGCTTTTTGGATCTATGCCCATGTGTTCATAATGTGCGATGACCTGATCTGCAAAATCCAGGGGATCACCACTGTCATGTCTTACACCATCAAAGAGTTTAGAGAACATTTTATCAAACTGCCGGAAGAATACATCAGTGGTATAGGTGTCCGACAGCGCGATTCCGAGATCACCGCGATACACCTGCACCCAATGCTCCAGTCCCATGGCATTGGCCATTTTAAAACCATACTGTGCAGCATGAAACATAAACCATTCATGTGCGTGGGTGCCAATTGGCTTGGTTTGGTGCAACATAGCCAGGTGTACATTGCTGGTACCGATAAAAGAGCCCGCACCATAATCCGTTAAAGCCTGTAATACCAGGCGTTGAACCTGATATGAATGACGCCTGCGTGTACCGAACTCTGCTACGGTGATGCCAAGTTCCCGGTATTTCTCAATTTTCTCCCGGGTTCTGTTCACAACCTCTTCATTGCTGATGCGTTCTGCATGATTCATCGTATAAAAAAGTTCACAGATCAGGCTCATCAGCGGAACTTCCCATAAAATGGTTCGGTACCATAAACCTTCAATGTGTACAATGAGTTCTTCTCCCGTTTGTTCGATATGCACTTCATCGGGATTGAAACGGTAACCCGCTAAAAAATCCAGGTATACCGGATCCAGATAAGGACAGGTAACCTTCAGAAATTGTTTTTCTTCTTTACTGAGTTTGAGCAGTGCCATTTCATTAACCGCCTGTCGAAGTGCGGCAGAAAAGCCCTCCGGGAAAGCATGTTTACCACGGTTGATGAACTTATATTTTGCCTTAGCAGCAGGGAATAAACGAATTACGCCCTGCTGCATCGTGATTTTGTAAAAGTCGTTGTCGAGAATTGAATATATCAGGGCCTTCGGCGTAGTTTGCATAAGCGTCTATTAGGTTCTTTGAAGATAAAAAGTATATCCATGTAAACAAAGAATGTGCCCAAAGCAATTTCATTCGGGTATCTTCTATTGCTGATTCCTGAACAACAGAAAAGCAATGATTAAGGTGATGATGACATTAAATCCCTGTGCAATCAGGAAAGCATAAAATGGCGTTTTACTGTTTTTGCCAAAAAGCTCTTTAAAATTGGTCTCCAGACCAATGCTGGTAAATGCCAGGGCGAACCATAATCCCTGTAGGTTCTTTAAGCTGCCTTTTACCTGGGCATTGGTTTCCGGACTGATAAAAAATGAAAACAAGAGGGATGCTGCGATAAAACCGATTACAAATTTTGGAAAGCGTTCCCAGATTACCTTGAGTGTAGGTTTGGTAGCTTTATCCTGTCCCGCGGGATGTTTGGTATAAGTCCAGTACACAGAAATCGCAAATGCAGCGATACCGAGTAATACATTCTGTGAAAACTTGACGATGGTACTGATTTTCAGGGCTTCCTCTCCGACCAAACTGCCGGAGGCTACCACCGCACCCGTGGTATCAATACTGCCACCAAGCCAGGCACCGGTAACTGCCTGTGGGAAATTGAAATAATGGGCAATGTAAGGCATAAAGATCATCATCGGAATTGCGGTGATGAGTACCATAGAAATGACATAAGAAAGCTTTTTGGAATCGCCTTTAATGGCTCCTGAAGTTGCGATGGCAGCAGATACACCACAAATAGAAACTGCACTGGAAATCATCATGGTCAGTTCATCGTCTACCTTTAGCTTTTTACATAACCAGAAAGCAAAATACCAAACAGACAAAACGACGACCAATGCCTGAATGAGTCCCAATGAACCGGCTTTAAGTACATCGGCAAAAATGACGGTTGTGCCCAGCAGCACCAATCCGATCTTAACAAAAAGTTCGGTAGACAGTGCAGATTTAAACCAGTCTGGCAGTTTAAAAAAATTGCTGATGAACAAGCCGATCCCCAGACTGAAGATCACCGCTTCGAGGTTTAAAGACTTCACCTGGCTGTTACCAGCAAGTATGAGTGCAATAATGGTCAGTGCATATACTGCGGGAAAAGTAAATAATGCATTTTTGATAGACTTTCCGGTCAATACCGCACCTAAGATTGCGATAAAGATGGTAAATATAAACTGAATGATGATGTGCTCAAAATTACGGAATGACAACACGTTACTGAACAGATCTGAAGTGTTGGTCCAGCTGAAGCCTGGCACAGGAAATAGCATCCCGGACAGTGATAGGACAATGCTTAACCCACCCAGGATGACGACCGCCCAATCCTCGTGAATGCTTAATTTTTTAATTGTTGACATGGAGTTAATGTGTAAGTATTTTTGGTTTAGGGTATTTGAATCGAGAATATATCTTTTAAAGCTCTTTTAGCAGCATGATAGCCGCACATGCCATGGACGCCACCACCGGGAGGTGTAGATGAAGAACAAATGTATAATCCTTTGGCAGAAGTACGATATGGAGAACTTCGGAGTGCTGGTCGCGTAAAAATCTGCCCGATGTCGATAACGCCGCCATTGATGTCGCCACCAATATAATTTGGGTTGTAAGCTTCAATCTGAGCGGTATTCATGGTCCGTTTGGCTAAAATCCGATCCTTAAATCCCGGTGCGAAACGTTCCACCTGTTGTTCAATGATGTGGGTCATGTCCTGAGTTGATCCGGCAGGTACATGACAGTACGCCCATGCCGTATGTTTTCCTGCTGGTGCACGGCTGTCATCAAACAAACTTTGCTGAGCCAGCAATACAAAGGGCTTCTCTGCATGTTTACCTTGCCAGCTCAACTGCTCTGACAAGGCAATTTCGGCTATGGTATTACCAAGGTGTACTGTACCGGCTTTACGGGCTTCGGGGTTGCTGAATGGAACCTGTCCGTCCAGAGCCCAGTCGATTTTGAAAACCCCTACTCCGTACCGGTACCGCTCCAATTGCCATTTGTAAATGCTGGAAAATTTATGTCCGGCAATCTGGAGCAGTTGTTTAGGTGTTACATCAAACAAAACGGTTTTTGCTGTAGGCAGTTCGTCCAGTGATTTAATATAGCGACCAGTTTCAATTTTACCACCAAGGGAAATGAAATAAGAAGCCAGAGCGTTGGCAATTTCCTTTGAGCCACCTATGGGTATCGGCCATCCTTTAAGGTGGGCAGCAGTCATGAGTACCAAACCTATGGCCGAGGTACTTAAATTGGTTAAAGGCTGTATGGAATGTGCGGCCATGCCTGCCCACAGGCCTTTTGCGGCTTTGGTTTTAAAGCGCTTGGCCAGGTAGCTGGCAGAGGTTAGTGCGTTTAGTCCAAACTTAGCCATAGCAACCGGGTGTTTCGGAAAATGCAAAGGCCCGAGCACGTCGGCTGCAATGTTTGGCCAGTCGCGAACCAGTGGTTCAAATAAGTTGAGGTAAGTTTGCTGATCCGCACCAAGTGCTGCAGCCGTTTCGGCAAGAGATGATTTTAACACTGCTGCCGTACCATCATCAAAGGGATGTGCCGCAGCGATATCCGAAAACGCATAATGCAATCCATGTTGCTCCAGTGGCAATGTATTGAAAAAAGGCGAACCAATTGCCAGGGGGTGAATTGCGGAGCAAATGTCATGTACAAAACCTGGCAGGGTAAGCTCAGCCGATCTTAAACCACCCCCAATTTCAGCTTTTCCTTCGATAAGCAATACCGAAAGACCTTGTTGTTGCATGGCAATTGCTGCGGCAAGGCCGTTTGGGCCTGAGCCGACTACTACCGCGTCGAAATCTGTTTTTTCTAAAATCATATTTTTAGGGCTGCGCATCGTTTGCTTGTGAAGGTAGGAAATGTAATGGATATTTCTTTTTTGAGCGGTCTAATATCACCTCGATGCTGTCGTGAAATTCATTAGTCCCTTTAAGTACAATCCGGTCTGGGCCTGGTCTGCTGAACTGCAATACCTGTCGTTGAGCCCGATTGTGTTTGTTCTTATTCTGAAGATATAAAATGTGGTTCAACGTATCTGCCCGATAAAAATACCATTGCCTGCCAGCCATACCAGATGCTTCCCAGGTAATATTGAGGTCTCTTTGATCCGGACCGGACTTTTTACGTTTATGAGATTTTCCATACCTGCGGACATCTCCTTTCCAGTCAAAATGCCACTTACCATCATAAACTTCCTCGTCCCGTGGGTAACTGCCAGCTGCAAACATTTCAATATGTTGGGGGCGATTGGCCACCTGGTAACTGAAGGATGACCAGTTTTCAAAATTTGCATTTTGCCACCTGATGGAATCCAGAGGTGAATATGGGAGTACCTGATGGTTTAGCTTAAACTGCGTTACATGGTAGAAACCTTTGGCTCCGGCAAGTCCCGGTGTATTGGGAATTTTATAGAAATCATTGTGGGTATATCCATAAACTTCATAAATAAAAAACAGCACTACAAATATAAAATTGGCCGTGTATTTAATCAGCCATCGGGTATATCTTTGCCATTTTATATTGAATTTAGGATAGTAATACCGGATTTTTGTGTCACGCTCCTTAATGATGAGGTTCCAGATCCCGGGGATGTCATACCAGATGATGAAAGCAGAAAGCATGGCCATACAGGCACTGGGTACTTGTTCGCCAATGTCATAAGCGTGATTGGATATGGCAATGTTCCCGAAAACGACGAAGGTAATGATTGCACCAATGCCGGTTGTACGTCTGAAGAGCAGTAAAAATCCACTGATAAATTCAGCAAATCCGAGAAAGACCTCATATCTGGGTACCACACTAATGGCTTCCCAGTACAGTCGTTTTGCGAAGAAGTCAATCAGCTCGGTATTCCATAAACCTTCATTTTGTACAGGCATTTGCATGACAAACAGTTTTTTATAACCCCAACCGATTCCTGCATAGGCTACCCTATAGCGAGCCAATACCCGCAGCCAGTAGTATAGCTTATCATAATGCGTTCGGTTTACATCCAGCTTTTTCCAGACAAAAGCACCAAGTACTGCAATGAGCAATACGAGTGGCAGATTGACATAACTTGCCGGACCAAAAAAGCCACTTTCAGAAAAGACATTGATGAATTGTGGATTGAAAAATGCGACCACCTCAGTTAGGTGGCGGTAATTCAGGTTGGGGTAATCAAAATGATAAATCATTTGATAAAAGCCAACATCAAGCGGGATGCAAAAGACACCAAAAAAGATAAATGCAATGCGGAAAGCTGTCTTTTCTGTTTCGCTCCAATCGTGCCTGCAATGGTATACTCCTGGCTGATCTGCCGGATCCGCGGCTATTACGGTTAATTCTTCTGCCATGTGATTTAATTTTCGGATAGTAACGGATATGTTTTATCACGTTTATCCAGTACAACGTAAATGGAATCTTGCTGGTCATTTTTGCCCCAGAGCACAATTCTGGAAGGAATGGGTCTGGCGTAGTTCAGGTCAAATTTATGCGCCTGGTAGACTTTGTTCTTATTTTGTAAGTGAAGGATGTGGGCTAGCGTATCGGCTTCATAATAATAATGCCTTCGCCCTCCACCTGTACCTGCAGATTCAAAGGTTCTGTCGACGTCTTTATATTGTTTTCCCCTTCCTGCCTCGCCATGGATCATAAAGGTATTGAAAACACTAAAAGAAAGGGTCGACCATTTTTCGAAGGTTACATTTTGCCATCTTATGGAATCTGTACCTGCATACGGTATGGTACGGGCATTTAATTTAAATTCACTGACGCGGTATAAGCCCTGTGACTTTGCCAGTCCTGGTCTGGAAGGAACTTTATAAGAATCGAATTTATAATTCTGCCAATGCAGGTAGGCACTGGTGATAAAGAAAAACCCAAAGATAAGCATCTTCAAAGCCAGGCGGCTCCACCGTTCCCAGGGCCTGGCAAAAGGATATTGGTAAACTGGAAACTGGGTGTCTTTTTCCCGAACAATTAATTTCCATATTGCGGGCAGGTATGCCCAAAGTACAAAAGCACCACCCAATGCGTAGAAGGCTGCAGCTAAATGAATACCGCCATCATATGCATGGTTAGCAATGGCAATATTTCCGATCATGGCAATGGCCAATGCTGCGCCGAAAGCCCGCGTTGGTCTGAAAAATAGAAAAAGCATGATCAGCAATTCTGCGAGGCCTGCAAATATTTCGTATTTGTGTACAAAACTAAATTGTATGCAATACAGTTTCTGTGCCGTAAAGTCGCCAAATGGTGTATTCAACTGGGTATAGGCCAGCGCCGGCATTTGCGTTGGAAAAACCTTGGAAAAGGTAAGGCCCTGCAATTGAATCAGCATGGCATAGCTGACCATAACGGTTAAAAAGTAGTACATTCCTCGGTAATGCTTTCTTTTCCTGTCCAGGAAGGTCCAGATGAGCCCCGCGACAAGGCCAATCACCAGGGCCAAACCCCAATTGACATAACTCGCTAAGCCGAATTCGCCACCTGGCACATCAATTTTTAACAAAGAAGATTTGGTAGCTGGTATGGCACCGATATCACCGGCACCGGCGAACTTTTGATTGAGCTTAATCGGGTTAAAAGACGAGCCACTTAGTTTCCCAATGTCCCTGATGTGAAGGTGTTTCCAGTCTGTACTGAACCATTGTTTGTAATAATCGCTGGTTAGCGGTACGATGAGCAGGAAGAAGAAAATGAACGCCACCCTGAAGCTGTACTTCTCATATCCTTTCCAATCGGAATAGTGCTTGTAAATACCCCTTTGATTTATGATTTCCTGAGCCATAATCCTACAGTTTAATGGGTTTTCTGCGACCTTCTAAAAGCATATATTTTCTATTGATTTTTTCAAGTACCGCGTATACTGAATCTTTTTTTTCATTCACACCATTTAAGATAATGGTTGAATCGTTAGGCCTTTGATAGCTTAAACGATAGCGTTCGCTGCTGTATTTTTTATTTTTATTGATCAGGCTGATCAGATGTCTGGTGCTATCCTGTTCGTAGGAAAAGTAACGCCTGTCGCCAACCCCGGCAGATTCATAATTGCGATCCAGATCATCTGCATGAAATCCATCTCCTCTGCTCCGATCAATGTCAATGTGTCTGGCGGTTTTTATACTGATTGTGGCCCATTTTTCAAATACCACATTTTGCCAGCGCGTCGTATCCACATCAGAATATGGAAGTATTCGTCCGTTTAAGCGAAACTCACGTACATTGTAAAACCCATATGCTTTGGATAAGCCAGGCTTCTGGGGAATTTTATAGGCTGCGTTGTGATAATTGGCGTAAGTGCTGATGGCGAGTCCGAGTAAAAATACCACGAAGGTAATTTGAAATGCCGACTTCAACTTTGCGCAACGCTGATCCAGTGAAAGCCGGAATGGATTGGCCAGGGTATATCGTTGTAATACCAGCAGGTTGTAAAGCCTGGGCAGGTCATAAATAAATAAGAAGAGGGCAATGACAGTAAGATAAGCAGTGTATACCTGTTCTCCGATCTGGTAGGCCAGGTTGGCACCAAAAGCGTTTCCGATAAACCCAATGATGATGCCGGCTCCAAATGTTGTGGTCCTCCTGAATAGCAACAGCAAACCGGCAAAAACCTCTACAGCACCAAGAAAAGATTCATAAGGTTGCGCAATGCCCAGGGTATGGAAATAGATTTTCCAGGGTAAAAAATCACCGTAATTGGTATGTAGATTACTTAAGGAAGGATATGGCATCTGTAAAGGGAACAATTTGATCAGGCCATAGGCGATGACCCCGGCAGCCAGTCGGTAGCGCAATATAGCACGTAAGAGGTAATAGATTTTATTGTCATCAGGTTCGGTCTTTTTTGGCACAAAACTGTAAGCCACAGTTGCCAGTAAGGCAATCAATGCGGCAATGGCCCAGTTGGCGTAACCTGTAAAAGAGAAAAATACCGGAGAATACCTGGTTAAACTAAACAGGTCGTAAAAGTTGAGCGCTGACCATTTGATGGAAAACAGTTCGCGATAGAACTTCCAGTCGAGCGGCACAACCTGTATGATGAAATAAAAGGTAAAAAAACGAAGCAGTAATTTCTGATTCTTGGTCCAGTGTGGATCATTGGTATTAAAGAAACTCATATCCTGTGCTTTAATCTTGCTTTGAAATTTGATTAGTTGCCCGCATAACCCGGGTTCTGCTCCAGGCTATGATCCAATTGTATTTGTGTGATGGGAATGGGAAAAAGGTATTCGTAGTCGGCCACTTTAGTATTTTGATCCAGTGCTTCCAAGACCGTTTTTGCCCTCCCGGTCCTTGCCAGATCAAACCAGCGGTGTGCTTCGAAAGCGAATTCCAGTCGGCGCTCATTTTCTATAGCCAGAAGGATGTCGTTTTTGGTTGTGGCGGCGGATGGAGCAAGCTCTGCGCGTTCACGGACTTTGTTCAAATCGTACAGGGCACCGGTACTTGCCGACAGGTTCTCTAACTGTGCCCGGGCTTCTGCCCTGATCAGATATAATTCTGCAATCCTGAGAATATATGCAGGATCGGTAGCAGGTAACCGGTAATATAAATTACCAAACCAAATGGTTGTTCCACCCTGGGTTACACTACCGATCAGCGCTTTACGCCCGCCAGATACATTGGGATCGTTGAGTAACTGCACAAAGCGGTCGTTTGGTGCGTAGCGATACGTTCCGCCATTTGTTGGGTGTTGCATTTGCGCACGAATGGCGCTTGGGTTAATGGCGCTGTATTCCAATTCAAAAACTGATTCTGAGGTGCCTACCGCGTTTCCTGCAAACCAGGCGCTATATGGCTTGACGAGTGTATAATCAGCAGAAAGGCTGATCAGTTTGCTTGCATATTCTTCTGCCAGTGCCCATTGTTTTCGGTACAGGTGTAACCTGGCGCGCAAAGCCCATACGGTACGTTTGGTTGCCCTGATGCGGTTCAGGGTATTGGGTAATAAAGTTTCTGCATCTTCCAGATCTTTCAATACCTGGTCGTACGTCTGATCTAATGTACTTCTTTTAACCGCAGGCCGTTGCTCCAGGGAAGTTGTGGGTTCCAGGATAATCTGCACGCCTCCCCAGGCCCGGGCCAGATCGAAATAAGCCAGTGCCCTGATCAATTTTGCTTCTCCAACGTACTGGTCTTTCAATTGTTGGGTAAGCGATGGGTCCTGCACTTTAGGTACCTTAGTGATCACATTGTTAGCCCTGTTGATGGCGATATAAATGGCGGACCAGGCGGTGTTAAAATTGGTGTCATCTGCTCTGAAGTTCACATTAACCAAATTGGCTGCGCCACCAGTGGTTAAATTTTTAATATCACCGCTCGGAAAATAGCCCAGGGTAACATAACCTTCGCCATAATAACCTGCAGATGCCAATTGTCTATACACCCCTCTCAAAGCAGTTTCACTGGATCCTTTGTCAAAAATTGGATTTTCATCAGATACTGCATTCACCGACTCAATGTTCAAGAATTTCTTGCATGAACTGATGGAGATGCTGATGATTAATAAGCTCAGTATCGTATGTTTAAGTGTTTTCATGAGTAATAAATTTTAAAGTGTAAGATTTAGGCCAAGCTGAATGGTTCTGGGTTGCGGAGGAGTTCCATAATCGTAGCCCTGGATATTTCCGGTTCCTAAATTTGACTCTGGGTCTGCACCGGTATACCTGGTAAACAACAATAAATTGCTACCTGTGAGATACACTCTTAATTTTTCGATCCTGGCTTTTCTACTGATCGATTTAGGGATGACATAACCCAGGCTGAGTGCTCTTAACCGGAGAAATGAGCCATCCTCAAGGAACCGGCTGTTTTCTTGACGCGAATAATTGGCTGCGGTTAATTTAGGTGTACTGGTTTCTTGCCCGGGTGTTGTCCATCGATCCAGCTGACTGGCTAATAGCACCCGGTTGGCATCCAAAGTACCACCTGTTTCACCCAGCATCCTGTTGTGGTTCCAGATTTGATTTCCATAAGAATAGGTAAAGAACACCCCCAGATCAAATCCCTTGTAGCTTAAGGTGTTGTTGAAACCACCAAAAAATTTAGGCCAGGTATTGCCCACAATCTGTCGGTCTTCAGCCGTAATTTTACCGTCCCCATTGATGTCTTCGAATACAGCATCACCGGTATTTTTGTCTACATACAGCTGTTTATAAACCCAATACGAATAAAGCGGGCTTCCTTGTTGCAGGCGGATCAGATCCCGACCGGCAAAAGGAATATCTGCTGGAATTTTTTCGATCCTGTTGATGTTTTTGGAAATGTTGAAATCCGTTTTCCAGCTAAATTCTCCGTTTTGAATATTAACTGAATTGATGGCGAATTCAAAGCCTTTGTTGCTGATCTCCCCATAATTGGTCAGGTAGGATGCAAATCCGCTGGTGGCTGGTGTAGCTACCTGCAGCAATACATCGCTGGTATATTTGTTGTAATAATTGATTTCAAAAGAAAGGCGGTCTTTAAATAAGCCAACATCAAGTCCGGTGCTAAACTGGGCTGTTTTTTCCCACTTTAAATTTGGATTGGCAATTTGTAATGGCGCAATGCCTGGGCCTTCTGTACTTCCTAATTTATCGGCATATCCGTATCCCCCGTTCCACAAGCCCTGGGAAGCAAAATCATCTATTCCGCTTTGGTTACCCGTAATTCCGTAGCTGATTCTGAATTTCAGGTTGCTGATCTTACTGATATCTTTTAAAAAATCTTCCTGACTGATGCGCCAGGATGCGCCAACGGCAGGAAAATATCCCCACTTATTGTTTTTACCAAATCTGGATGAACCATCTGCCCTGATGGTAAATTCGGCATAATATTTTTTATCGTAATTGTAGTTTAACCGGGAAAAGAAAGACGCCAGGGCACTTTTATTTTGATATTGTGCCGCTGTTTGTGTGGCCGCTGATGAAATTTGGGTATAGGAATTATTTGGAAAATTGGTTCCTGTTGCAGAAACATTTTTAAGCTCAACGCCCTGCAGTGTATTTCCTATTAATGCGCCGATGGCATGTTTACCCAATAATGCATTGTAGGATAACGTTTGTTCGTTGATCAGTGTGGTCGATTGCGTGATACTTTGGGTGCCTTTTCCACCAGACGCCCCCAAAATGGTTCGTGTATCCCAATATTCATTTTCCTCGTAATTGTTGTAATCTATGCCAACACTGGAATGAAACTTTAAGTTTTTAAGGATATCGATGTCCAGATAAGCATTTCCGATGTAGTGATAGCTATTTGACCAGAGGTTAACTGTACTGGTAAGCACGTCAATATTGTCAAAATTCACCCATTTGAGTGGCGTTCCATCTGCAGCAAAAATGGGCAGATAGGTAGGGATATTCAGAGAAGCCTGTAATAGTGTGCCATTACCACCATTCGCAGGTCTTGCCTGGTCTCTGTGGCTTTTAGTTAGCGTATTGCTGGTTCCGATATTAACCTTACTGTTAATCTTCTGATCAAGATTGGCTTTGAAGCTGGCCCGGTCAAAGGACATGGGTTTCCAAATGGACTCCTGATAAGTATAGCCGCCTCCTAAATAATACCTTGTCTTTTCAGAGCCACCCTGAACCGAGAGATCATAATTGCGCAAATCAGCTGTTCTGTTCAGATAACTCATCCGATCGTAAGTCGGTTGATCCTGAGGCAGGCCTCGTCCCGGCACACCGTTAACAAGTTGATCAACTGGTCTGAAAGGCAATGGATTTCCCATATTCTGGTTGTATTCATTGACCAGCTCTGCATGCTGAACACCTGTAGTTGTTTTCCAAACCCGGTCCGCCGGTGCCCAGCCCCGCCCTTCCGAAGAATTGAATTCAATTTTAGATTTGCGTCCATATTCCCCATGTTTTGTAGTCACAATAATTACCCCATTCGCTCCCCTGGATCCATAAATGGCAATGGCGCTGGCATCTTTGAGCACTTCGATACTTTCTATATCGGCTGGATTGATGTCAGCCAAAGGAGATGTTCCCCTGTCCTGGGCAATGTTTTGAAGACTGGCATTATTGATAAATACACCGTCAACAACATACAGAGGATCATTGCTGGCATTGATTGAAGTTGCTCCCCGAACGCGAACGAAAACATCTGAACCTGGTACACCAGTATTGGTATTGATTTGAACGCCTGCTGCCTTTCCCTGAAGCTGGGCGTCAAAGCTGGCTTCAGGAATTGTTTTGGTGCCGGCCAGATCAATTTTTGAAACCGAGCCGACCAGATCTTTACGATCTTGTTTGCCATAGCCCACAATGACAACGTCGTTGAGCTGACTTGAAGTTTCCTTCAATTCTACCAAAACCGGGCTACCATTGGCAACAAGCGATTTCTTTTCATAACCGATATACCTGATTTCTAAAGTATAGGGAAATTTTTGTCCGGTTACAAAGTCGAACTTACCATCCTGATCCGTTTGAACGGTATGTGTTGTACCAACGATGTGTACGCTCGCACCTGGTATGCCTTGCCTTGTGGTTTGATCAACAACCTGGCCCCTAAGGGTTGAATTGATTAAGGGTTGGTTTTGAGCAGACGAAATGATTGGAATGAAGAGCAGCACGGCTACGATATGCCATAGCCGGGCTGCACTTTTAATAAAGGCGATGGTCACAGAAAAGTGCCTCCCCTTTTTAAAATTTTGCATAACTTTAAAAAGTTTTAATTAAAAATTGGTTGATTGAAACTGAGGCTTTCAGTAAGTGATTGGCGTTGCATACTGATTGCCCGAATAAAGGCAGGATCTGATCCTGTCTTTATTCTTTTAATAATAGTTAGGGAATGCGTTATTGCATGGGACAGCAACAACAACGGATGTTGAAAGTCATCTTAATTTGAGCGCTTATTCTGTTTGGCGTGTTGTGGTGTAAACGTCTTTCCATTTGCTTAATTCAAAATAATCTTATGATGCGTTTGTTTGAACAAAGCTAAGTGCATTTTGGTTAAAAACAAATATATTCTACCTATTTAGTAGATTATTATTAAAAAAGCAAAAAAAACACCCTTAAGGTGCTTTAAATAATCATATTTACAATTAAATCAGGTCAATTCTTTCATCAATTGATCAAAAGCAGCTTTTAACTCAGCAAGTTCCTGTTCAACTTTAGTTAGGCGGGACTCCAATTCAGAGGAGGGTTTGCCTGGACTTAGCTCCTCTTGAAACTCTTCTGAAGTCAGGTCCGGAACACCAGCCAGTAAGTGGGTATAACGCGTTTCTTTTTGACCAGCGCGTCTGGGTAATTGCATGACATAAGGCATCTCCGGATCGGCGAGCCTTTCCAATACGGACTGGACTTCATCCAGAGATTCGAACTCATACAATCTTCCGGAATTGGTATTCAGTTCGCCGGGAGTTTGGGGGCCACGTAAGATCAGCAGACAAAGGATGGCTACTTCCTGTGGCGTGACAGGGAACACAATGGCAAAATTGTGTTTATATTTAATACTTCGGCTGGATCCACCTGTAGCAGTAGAGATTAAACCTTTCTTTTTAAGTCGGTCCAGTGTAAGCACCACGGTTTGCTCATCATACTGCACAACTGGTTTTCTGGAAGTTTTTTGGTTACATGCAATGGTTATTGCATTGACAGTCATCGGGTAATACTCTGGAGTGGTTTTTGATTTCTCCATAAGTACACCTAAAATGCGCAGCTCAGTACGATCTAGTATCGGTAAGGTTTGTGAGGATTCCATGCCTAAAGATATAAATCATCAGGTACAAATGAAATATATCTGATTTAAGAATTGGATAAGATCTGGTCGATGTCATTTAATTCCTCAGCACTGAAAGCTGTATTATCCAGACATTTTAAAGAATCAGCCAATTGCTCAGGCTTACTTGCACCTACCAGTACCGAGGTTACACGGTTATCGCGCAAAATCCAGGCTAAAGCCATTTGCGCCAGTTTTTGTCCACGGTTTTCAGCTATGGCATTCAATTTCGTCAATTGTGCCAGTACCTGCGGGGTAATCTGATCCTTTTGTAAAAAGCCATGGGCTTTTGCAGCTCTTGAATCATCAGGGATTCCTTTAAGGTATTTATCCGTTAACAGACCTTGCGCCAATGGAGAGAATGGGATACAACCCACGCCTTGCTGACCTAAGAGATCTAACAACCCGCCTTCTATCCAACGTTCATACATGGAGTATTTTGGTTGGTGAATAATACAGGGTGTTCCTAAATCCTTTAAAATTTGTATGGCACGGGCAGCTTCGGCGGGTTTATAATTGGAAATGCCGACATAAAGTGCTTTACCCTGGCGGACGATCAGATCCAGGGCAGACATGGTTTCTTCTAAAGGTGTTTCAGGATCCGGACGGTGGTGATAAAATATATCAACATAGTCTAGTTTCATTCTTTTCAGACTCTGGTCCAGACTGGACACCAGGTATTTTTTAGAGCCCCAATCTCCATAAGGTCCTGGCCACATCGTATATCCGGCTTTTGAAGAAATGACCATCTCATCTCTATATCCCGAAAAATCTCTTTTTAAGAGGCGGCCGAAGTTTTCCTCAGCAGATCCAGGGGGAGGTCCGTAATTATTTGCCAAATCAAAATGGGTAATCCCACTGTCAAAAGCCAGTTTAAGAATATCGCTGCAATTTTGCAATTGATCTACATGGCCGAAATTATGCCATAAGCCTAGAGAAATGGCAGAAAGCTTCAATCCACTGTTGCCACAACGGCGGTACTGCATTTGACTGTATCTATTTTGATTGGGAATGTAGGACATAATATAAAATAAAAAATACCAGTAAGTGACTAAGCCGCTTACTGGTATTGAAATCGTCTGATCTTATTTAGCAGCGTTTTTTTTCTCTGTAACTTCAGTACGGATGTCTTGAGCTAAAACTTTTAAGTCTTGCATCGCTTTACGTACTCTTGTTCCAGCAGCGCTGTTACCTGCACTATAAAACTTCTCTACATCAGCTTCTACAGAAGCTAACAATTCTTTAACTTGTGAAAATTTTTCCATTTTTTTTGATTTTTCTTTTAGTAAACTTGAAAGCTACACAGGCAGCTTCCATGCTTTGATTCTTAATTCAAGGCCAAATATATATTATTTTGCAAATAAACGTACATAAACTAGCTGCTATTGCACTTTTTATCAACACAATTTGATTTTTATCAAAACCTTTTGATCGCGGACCGGGTTGTTATCCATAGATATTTAAACTATGGCGAAGCTTATACATGTAATTGAGGACGATGATGACATCAGGTTTATTTTAGAGTATATCTTATTGGAGGCCAATTACAATGTGATGCTATTTCCCACGGCAAGTGCTTTTGAAGCAGCCATTATAGCCGATAAACCAGACTTGATTATCTTGGATGTGATGCTGCCTGATGGCAACGGCATAGAAATATGCAGGCGATTGAAAATAAATCCGGAAACTTTTCATATCCCAGTGCTGATTATGTCTGCACATGCAGCGCAACATGCCATTTTGGAAGAAGCCTGCGCAGATGATTTCATCAGTAAGCCTTTTGACCTGGACCATTTCATTGATCGGGTAAATCAAATTTTAAAGCCGGTTGAAGATAAAGGACATTGATTTTGGAAAAATTTCTTTAAATCATGGAAATTTTTCCTATATTTACAATGAAATATAAACAGCACATCATGGCTACTACTCCAAAACCATATAAAACAAAAACAGCAGTTCCTGTCCTTGCCGAAGCTGCATTGATAGCACCCTATCAGTCTTTATACGGCAATGCAATTAGTGTGCTTACCAATTCTAAAAATGGTCTGGCGGCAAAAGCTGCCCTTGATTTTTTAAATCTGTCGGGTTTCAGCAAGGAAGAATTCCAGGATACCTTTAAAACGAATGTAAAAACCATACAAAATTATGTTTCTAGTTCTTCTAAACTGGATGCAGCATTGAGTGAAAAGCTTTTAAAATCATTCTCTTTATTTGATAAAGGCATTTCTATTTTTGGTTCTGCAAAAGTTTTCCACCAATGGTTAAACACGCCTGCTTATGGGTTGGGCAATCAAACTCCTTTTGATCTGATGGATACCATTACAGGTATTTCTTTAATAGAAGAAGAATTGATCAGAATCGAGTACGGAGATCTGGCCTGATATGCTTGTATTTAGAATTGCTTTATCAAAATATGCGAATTCATTGGTTTGTTCGGGCAGGGCTGCACGCTGGAATCCGAATGAAACAGACGTAATTTATACCGCTTGCTCCAGATCCCTGGCTTGTTTGGAAAATGTAGTGCACAGAAACCAGCTTGGTTTAAATCAAGCTTTTAAGGTGATGACCATTGAAATTCCAGACGACATCAGGATCACCAATCTGGACCCGCGAAAACTTCCCGAATCGTGGACAGCATTTCAAAACATGCCCCTAACTCAGGCCATAGGCGCAGATTGGATCAATGACAATAAATCTGCAGTACTTAAAGTGCCTTCAGCCATCATCAATGCCGAGTACAATTACCTGATCAACCCCTTACATGTAGATTTCAAATCGATAAAACTCTTAAAATCTGAGACTTTCATATTCGACCGGAGAATTAAAGTTTAATTTTTCAAAATAGGTCTGAGCGGTGTCAAATCACATCATGCGGGATTAAAAATTAGAATTTCTCTTTGAAATCCAGAAAAAGCTTACGACATTAGCAATAATGGAACAAAGAGGGATATATAAAAAGGTAATGCTGACTTATAATAAAAGTCAATTGCAGGCCTGTACTCTTTTTAAAAGATTCTTCAGAGAAAACTATCCATTAGGATTTACTTTTCAAATCAGCAGTAAAGACTTTATTATCTAAGCCCCGAATCATTTTCAAACCTTCTTCCGATTCAGGGGCCCCCACACCTTCTGATATTTTCACCATTTCATTTTTTTGAAAACTCCGTTTTCAAATCATCTATTATTTAATTCATTTTAACATGGAAACAAAAACACTATCTCTCTCAAAGAGTGATTTCAAACTCTTAAAAGAACATTTAGAGAAATCGAACATGAGCGCTTACAACAAGGAAAAGCTACAAACAGAGCTAAAAGAGGCCACCATTTACAGTGAAGAAGAATTGCCTTCAGATGTGGTTTGCTTAAAATCGGAAGCGCGTATTGCCAATATCAAAACAGGCAAAGAATTCACCTTTAAACTCGTGATGCCGGATGAAGCCAATATTAAAGTGCAAAAGGTATCTGTATTTGCACCCATAGGCATCGCACTTTTTGGCTATAGAACCGGTGATAGCATCAGCTGGGAAATGCCAGATGGTATACAGGAGTTTAAAATTTTAGAAGTAAACAGGCTGTAAAGCTAACATACAAATACATCAATAGGGGCTTTTAACCAGGCCCCTACTCTTTTCCGGCCATTTTGATCAAACGATGCGCCAGGTCTTTGCCCAAATAACCGTCAATGATTCCATGTACGAGATACAATATTGGCGTCATCAAAATGGCAACGACAAATTTATACGTATAATTGACCAGACCGATGGCTGCAACCATTTGCCAGCTCCAATGGTATTGCGGATTTAAATAGAAGGCAATGAAAATGACTACAAAACTATCTATACATTGTGAGATCAAGGTAGATCCGGTTGCCCTAAGCCATAAAGCCTTTTCACCGGTAAATTTTTTAATCTTGTGAAAGATGAGCACATCTGCCATTTGCCCAACCAAAAAGGCGATGATCGATCCGACAATAATCCACATTCCCTGTCCGAATATTCCTGCAAAAGCATCATTCATATTCAAATTTCGACCGTTAATCTCCTGATTTATCCAGAAATCTGAAGGTTTGAGCATCATGGCACCACCAACGATGAAAAAGGCGTAGGCGATCAATATGGCAGTGAGTATCGACAGGTAGCGCACCTGCTTCACACCAAAATATTCATTGATAATATCCGTTAATATAAAGATAAACGGCCAGGTCAGCACCCCGGCAGACATGTGAAAAGACAGGTTTGGTACACCCAAAAGGCTGATGTCAAATTGCCTGATGCCAAGCGTACCTTCTACCGTAAAAATTTTTACACCGATAAACTCTGATAAAATGGCATTAGCAACAAAAAATGCACCTAAAACAAGCAATAAACGGCTCTCCTTAGTTTTAAAACTCATAGCAGGTTGAAATTATTAAATAAATCTGAATAAGCTGATAAAAATATTATTTCTATTTTCGTTGATACATGATAGCTATACAATCTAAACTACCACATACAGGCACAACCATTTTTACAGTGATGTCAAAACTTGCTGAGGAACACCAGGCCATTAACCTTTCGCAGGGATTTCCTGACTATGAATGCGATGAAAAACTTATCGGCTTTGTTTCGGAAGCGATGCGCAAAGGATTTAATCAATATGCACCAATGTCAGGACTTGCAGAATTAAGATCGGTTATTGCAGAAAAAGTAAACCTGCTTTATGGGGCAAATTATCATCCTGAATCGGAGGTTACTGTGACCGCCGGTGGTACGCAAGCCATATTTACTGCGCTAAGCGCTTGCATTCATCCCGGAGACGAGGTGATCATATTTGAACCCGCATACGACTCCTATGCACCTGCAGTAAAGCTACTCGGTGGCCTGGTCAAATCTTACGAGCTTGCCCCTCCCAATTATGATATAGACTGGGAAATGGTCAAAAAGCTATTTACAGTGAAAACCAAAATGATCATTTTAAATAGTCCGCAAAACCCTACCGGCTGCATACTCTCGGAAAAAGACATCAAAGCACTCATTAAACTGACTAAAAATACCGACGTCCTGATTTTAAGCGACGAGGTGTATGAACACATCATTTTTGATGGTCATAAACACCAGAGCGTTGCTTTGTACCCTGAATTATATGAACGGAGTTTCATCGTTGCATCTTTCGGGAAGCTACTGCACACCACCGGATGGAAACTGGGCTATTGCCTGGCACCTGAAAACCTGATGAAAGAATTTAGAAAGGTACATCAATACAATGTATTCAGCGTCAATACCCCGATGCAGATTGGCATTGCCAGATACCTGAAAGATCCGGAGACCTATCAACACCTGTCCTCTTTTTTCCAGCAAAAAAGAGATCTGTTCAGAACACTTATGGCAGAAACAAAATTTAAATTGCTACCTTGTCACGGCTCATATTTTCAATGCGTTAGTTATGAACACATTAATCAGGAAAAAGACACCGATATGGCTGTTAAGCTAATCAAGGAGTATGGAGTGGCCAGCATCCCGGTATCCGCCTTCTATATGAGAAATAACGACCACCATGTATTACGTTTTTGTTTTGCTAAAAAACAAGAAACACTGGAAAAAGCCGTTGAAAGATTAACGAAGTTGTAATTCACCCCTATTCATACCAACACCATGACCAGTTCAGATCATATCAATAATTTAAAAGTGACCATTTTCCAGGCTTACCTGTTCTGGGAAAATATAGATAAAAACTTACAAAACCTTTCACTCCGACTTTCCTTAGGGGTTAAAGAAAAAACAGATTTAATTGTCCTTCCGGAAATGTTCAATACCGGTTTCAGCATGAATGCTGCTGAACTTGCAGAAGACATGAACGGGAAAACGATGCAATGGATGGTTAAAACGGCCAGCAACTATGATTGTGTGGTGACCGGCAGTCTCATCATCAGGGAAAACGGAAAATATTATAACCGCCTGATCTGGATGTTACCCAGTGGAGCATTCAGTTATTACGATAAACGGCATTTATTTGGCTTAGGAGAAGAAGATAAGACGTATACAGCTGGTGAGGAGAAGGTGATTGTGGAACTTAAAGGATGGAAAATAAGGCTGGCCATTTGTTATGACCTTCGATTTCCGGTATGGTTGCGCAATCAAAACCTGGAATACGACATCTTATTGCTCATTGCCAGCTGGCCCGATAAGCGCTCGGCACATTGGAAAGCCTTAATTCCGGCGAGGGCCATTGAGAACCAAAGTTACGTAATTGCGGCAAATCGTGTTGGCCATGATGGAAAAGAGGTATACCATAGCGGACATTCGATGTGCATAGATCCAATGGGAAAAACCGTATATTATAAGCCCGAGGATGAAGACCTGTACACCTTCAGCATTGGATATGAAGAACTTGTCAAAACCAGGACTGCCTTTCCCTTTCTGAAAGACGCTGATAATTTTAACATTTTATAAAACAAGAACTTAACTGGTTTAGGTTTATAAAAGAGGTGCAAATTTGAATTAGAAAAATTACGACAAAATAATCGAGTCAAAATCCTATATTTGCGCCACTGATGAAGCACATACGTAATTTTTGCATAATTGCACATATTGATCACGGTAAAAGCACTTTAGCTGACCGTTTATTAGAATACACAAAAACCATTAGCCAGCGCGAGTCTCAGGCTCAGCTACTGGACAATATGGATTTGGAGCGTGAACGTGGGATAACCATAAAAAGTCACGCCATACAAATGAATTATAAGGTTGGTGATATAGAATACAATTTCAACCTGATCGATACACCGGGACACGTAGATTTTTCTTACGAAGTATCCCGCTCCATTGCCGCTTGTGAAGGTGCGCTACTGATTGTGGATGCCTCGCAAGGAATTCAGGCACAAACCATTTCTAACCTGTACCTGGCTTTAGAGCACGACCTGGAGATTATCCCCATTTTAAATAAAATGGATCTACCGGGCGCTATGCCTGAAGAGGTAAAAGACCAGATTATTGATTTAATTGGTTGTAAACGTGAAGACATCATTCCTGCTTCGGGTAAAACCGGATTGGGTATTCCAGAGATCATTCAGGCTATTGTAGACCGCGTTCCAGCTCCGGTTGGGAATCCGGATGCACCATTGCAGGCTTTAATCTTTGATTCTGTTTTTAATCCATTCAGAGGTATTATCGCTTATTATAAAGTTGTAAACGGAGAGATTAAAAAAGGTGATAAAGTAAAATTCATCAATACAGGTAAACAATATCTAGCTGATGAGGTGGGAATTCTGAAACTGGATATGGCACCCCGACCGATTGTGAAAACCGGTGATGTGGGTTATATCATTTCTGGTATTAAAGAGGCCCGTGAAGTAAAAGTTGGTGATACGATTACTACTGTTGACAGACCTTCATTGGATTCTATCCAGGGTTTTGAAGAAGTAAAACCAATGGTTTTTGCAGGAATATATCCGGTAGATACGGATGAATTTGAGGAATTACGAGAGGCCATGCACAAATTGCAACTGAACGATGCCTCTATTGTTTTTGAACCTGAAAGTTCTGCAGCTTTAGGCTTTGGTTTCCGTTGCGGATTCCTGGGTATGTTGCACATGGAGATCATCCAGGAACGTCTGGAGCGCGAATTCAACATGACCGTGATCACCACTGTTCCCAACGTATCTTATATTGCACGCACAACAAGGGGCGTTGAAGTGATTGTCAACAATCCATCTGATTTGCCTGACCCAAGTAAACTGGATTCGGTAGAAGAGCCTTATATCAAAGCGAACATCATTACCAAGGCAGAATTTGTTGGGCCTGTCATGTCACTTTGTATCCAAAAAAGAGGAATCATTGTGAACCAATCGTACCTGACTTCAGATCGCGTAGAGCTTGTTTTTGAAATGCCTATGGGAGAAATTGTTTTTGATTTTTACGATAAACTCAAAACGATCTCTAAAGGTTATGCTTCATTTGATTATCATCAGGTTGGTTATCGTAAATCAGACCTGGTTAGACTTGACATGTTGTTAAACGAAGAACCTGTAGATGCTTTGTCTTCATTGATCCACCGCAGCAATGCTTATGACTTTGGAAAGAAAATCTGTGAGAAATTAAGAGAGCTCATTCCGCGTCAGCAATTTGAGATTAAAATACAGGCCTCTATTGGTGCAAAAGTTATTGCCCGTGAAACGCTGAGTGCTTTACGTAAAGATGTTACGGCCAAATGTTACGGTGGTGATATTTCACGTAAACGTAAATTGCTTGAAAAACAAAAACAAGGAAAGAAACGTATGCGCCAGGTTGGAAACGTAGAAATACCGCAAACCGCATTTATGGCTGTACTTAAACTGGATTAAGCATCGGCTTTCAATTTCACCTAAATTTTTAACCAAAACAAGAAGATCATTACATGCAATTACTTGACGGAAAATTCGCATCAGAAAAAATAAAACAGGAAATAGCAGCAGAAGCAGCCGCTTTTTTAGCAGATAGTGGAAGAAAGCCACATTTAATTGCAATTTTAGTGGGTAATGATGGCGGTAGCGAAACTTATGTAGCCAGCAAAATGAAAAACTGCGAGAAAGTAGGTTTTCAATCTTCATTAATTCGTTATGATGAAACGGTTACAGAGGCAGAGTTACTGCAAAAGATTGAAGAAATTAATCAGGACCAGGGCGTAGACGGACTTATTGTACAGCTGCCCCTACCTAAACATATCGATCCGGAGAAAGTAACAGAAACTATTGATTACCGTAAAGATGTAGATGGCTTCCATCCGGTTAACCTCGGTAGAATGATGCGCAACCTGCCGTGCTTTATTCCGGCAACGCCTTATGGTATCCTGCTGATGTTACAGGCTTATCAAATTGATACGGTAGGAAAACATTGTGTAGTTGTTGGCAGAAGTAATATTGTAGGAAGTCCGATGAGCATTTTAATGGCCCGGAATGCCAATCCAGGTAACTGCACGGTAACGCTGACCCACAGCAGAACGGCCAATCTTAAAGAGATGGTGTTACAAGGTGATATCATTGTTGCTGCTATTGGCAAAAAGAACTTTGTCACTGCTGACATGGTTAAACCTGGTGCCATCATCATTGACGTAGGCATCAACAGAGAAACTTCAACCGAGACCAAATCGGGTTATAAATTATATGGTGATGTTGATTTTGAAAATGTTGCCCCTAAAGCTTCCTGGATTACACCCGTACCCGGAGGCGTTGGTTTAATGACCATTGTTGGCTTGCTCAAAAACACATTGGCTTCCGCCAAAAAAGAGATTTACGGTTAATTCGGATTTATCTTTTAAATAAGCGCTTTAACCAGCGCTCTTTAAATCCAATATATAGCCCATCGGGTCTGACATCCAGGGGATAAGTGTCGATATAATCGCCTTGTCCCTCTGCTCCTCTCCCTGTTTTTAAGTTGTACTCCCAGCGATGGATCGGGCAGATCAAGTATCCATTTCTACAGGTTCCCCCGCTCAATATCCCGCCTGCATGCGGACAAGTGTTTTGAACGGCAAAAATTTCTGCCTGGTGCCTGAGCAAACAAAGTTTCTTTCCATTAATGCTAACTTGCTGTATGAAATCACCCTCGGGAATGTTGACATCCAACTTATGCCATATTAAATTATTCATTTATCAGTCATATCTCGGCCTTAAGATACATATAATCTGATTTTAAGCAGATATTTATTTACCTTTGCGCCTCATAATATGGCACATCAAATACCAGCAGACGGCACATTACTTCCTTTAATGGAAGAATTTTACACCATACAAGGCGAAGGATTCAATACAGGAAAAGCGGCATACTTCATTCGTTTGGGTGGTTGCGATGTGGGCTGTCATTGGTGCGATGTTAAAGAAAGCTGGGACGCTGAACTGCATCCGCTGACTTTATCGGATGATATCGCGGACAAAGCAGATACTTTCCCCGGAAAGGCTGTGGTCATCACAGGCGGTGAGCCCCTGATCTATAACCTGGATTATTTAACACAAAAATTGCAGGACAAAGGTATACTGACCTTTATTGAAACCTCTGGTGCTTACCCACTTTCAGGAAAATGGGATTGGATTTGTTTGTCCCCGAAAAAATTCAAAGCACCGCGCCCGGACATCACTCCTTTCGCCAATGAGCTGAAAGTGATTGTTTTTAATAAAAGTGACTTTGAATGGGCTGAGAAATATGCAGAGACCGTTTCTGAAACCTGCAAGCTTTATCTGCAGCCGGAGTGGTCAAAGTCTAAAGAAATTACCCCCCTCATTATTGACTATGTGATGGCCAATCCAAAATGGGAGATTTCTTTGCAAACGCATAAGTTTTTGAATATACCTTAGGTTTAAGCTTTCTTTTTTTGCTACATTTAAGCCAACCTTAAAAGCAGCATTGATGAAGAACACATTGGTCTTACTGTTATTATGTGTCATAATTAATGGCGTATACGCACAAAGTTCTACTGTAAAAAAGGCCCAGGTTCATTTTGATCAAGCACAGCTTCAACTCAAATCAGACCATTATGATCTGGCCATTGCCAGTCTGAATGAAGCGGTGAAACAGGATCCAAATTTTCAATTCGCCTATATACAACTCGCTGACCTGCAAAGAAGAACCAAAGCATTTGAACTGGCTAAATCCAATTATGCAAAAGCGATAGCCCTGGGAGGAACAATTGATCCGCGCAGCTATTATGGTTTTGCCGAGTCTGAGATTTATACAGGGGATTATGTCAATGCACGGAAACACATCAGCCTTTTCATTTCAGAATATAAAGGCAAAGATGCTGACTTCCTCAACCGGGCAAAAAAGTACCTCAGGGACTGTGAATTTTCAATCGAAGCCATCAAATCCCCGGTAAAATATGAGCCTCAAAACATGGGTCCTAAAATCAATTCCAATTACAGGGATTATTTCCCATCCATTACCGCCGATCAGGAACAACTAATTTTTAGCAGAAACCTGGATGGAAATGAAGATTTTTTCATTTCGAAAAAAGATAAAGGGGAATGGACTATTCCTGTTCCGCTAAGCGCTAAAATCAACACATCAAATTACAATGAAGGTGCGCAATCTCTGTCACCGGATGGAAAGTATTTGTTCTTTACAGGCTGTAACCGTCCCGATGGCCTGGGCAGATGCGATATTTATGTGAGCCACCAGGATGGTAAGGACTGGTCCGAACCATTTAATCTGGGTGCTCCAGTCAATTCCATATACTGGGATTCCCAACCTGCCATCAGTCCGGATGGTACCACCTTATATTTTGTCAGTAACCGTCCAGGGGGCATCGGTGGCTACGATCTATGGAAAAGTCATTTGAAAGATGATGGTTACTGGACCGAACCGGAAAACCTGGGACCGGAAATTAATACGGCGTATGATGAAAATACGCCTTTTATTCATCCCGATGGAAAAACCCTTTACTTTTCTTCTGACGGTTGGCCCGGCCTGGGCAATAAAGATATCTTCATGAGTCGCATGGACCAACATGGTAAATGGACTAAGCCTCAAAATCTAGGTTATCCCATCAATACTTTCAATGAGGAAACGGGTTTGATTGTAACCACAGATGGAAAAAAAGGTATATTTTCATCCAATTTAAACGGCGGTTATGGAGACATGGATATTTACGAATTCAATATGCCTGAAACCAGCCGTCCGCAATCGGTAACCTATGTAAAAGGCATTGTAAAAGACAAAAAAACAGGGGCTTTTTTAGAAGCACAGGTACAAGTGCTGGATTTAAAATCTGGTCAAAACGTATTTAAGGATTATACTGCCAGGGAAAATGGTGAGTTTTTAGCTGTGATGCCGGTTGGCAGTGACTATGCTTTTAATGCCAGTGCAGCGGGTTACGCTTTCTATTCGGAGCATTATGAACTGAATCAGGCAGGAACTGCTGCACCTTTTCAAATTGAGATTGCGCTTGAAAAGCTGGTATTGGGACAACAGGTGATCATGAAAAACATATTTTTCAATACCAATGAATACACCTTGTTGCCAAGTTCTTTATCGGAAATTGAAACATTAACGAACTTACTAAACAGCAATAAAAATATTCATATTGAAATTCAAGGTCATACCGACAATACGGGTTCAAATACTACGAATCAAAAGCTTTCTATTGATCGGGCCAAAGCAGTTTACGACCGTTTAATTTCAAATGGTATTGCTACCGAAAGACTCAGTTATAAAGGTTATGGGCAAACACAGCCTGTTACGGCAAACGATACCGAAGAACACAGAAAACTGAATCGGAGAACTTCTTTCCTAGTGACCAGTCTTTAAATAAGAAAAGCGGTTAAATAACCGCTTTTCTTATTCTAATCAATTTAACGAGTAAGTCTTCCAGCAAATCCAGATGCAACATATTCGCACCATCAGATTTTGCATTTGCAGGATCAGGATGCGTTTCAATAAATAGTCCATCAGCGCCAACGGCAATAGCTGCCTTAGCGATGGTTTCTATCAATTCAGGCTTCCCTCCTGTAACTCCGGAGTTCTGATTTGGCTGTTGCAGTGAATGTGTACAATCCATTACTACAGGAACACCAAAACTTTGCATTTCAGGTAAACCCCTGTAATCTACGATCAGGTCCTGGTAACCAAAAGTATTTCCCCGGTCTGTCAACACCACTTTATTGTTGCCCGATTCTATAATTTTCTCTACCGCAAACTTCATGGAACCCGCGGATAAAAATTGTCCTTTTTTAACGTTTACAACTTTATTTGTTTTTGCCGCAGCGATGAGCAAATCTGTTTGTCTGCATAAAAATGCCGGTATCTGCAAAACATCTACATAAGCTGCAGCCATGGCAGCTTCAGCACTTTCGTGAATATCAGTCACGGTTGGCACGCCAAACTCCTTACCTACTTTTTCCAGTATTTTTAAAGCCTTCTCATCTCCGATTCCAGTGAAGGAACTACCTTTTGAGCGATTTGCTTTACGGTAAGAGCCTTTAAAAATATAAGGTATTTCTAATTTATCAGTGATTTTAACTATTTTTTCGGCTATTCTAAGTGCGATTTCCTCGCCTTCAATGGCGCAAGGTCCGGCCATTAAAAAGAAATTGCCCGACTGCTGGTGTTTAAGTTGTTCCAGATGTAAATTAATCATTCTTGATTTTCTGTTAATTGCCTAATTCAGACATAAATTTAATACGCATCAATTGAATCTCTTCTCTTGAATAATCTGTTTCGCCCAATTCCCTAAGCGCTTCATCTATTGAGTCATTTTCTGCAGACTGGAAGTAATCGAATACTTCATCCTGGCGGTCTTCGTCAATCACCTCGTCCACAAAATAACTTAAATTGAGCTTCGTACCCGAATTTACAATGGCTTCAATTTCTTTAAGTATATCGTCGTAGGTAATCCCTTTTGAACGGGCAATATCTTCCAGACCAATCTTACGATCAATATTTTGAATGATGGAAACCTTTAACTGTGACTTATTTGCCTGTGTTTTGATGATCAGATCGATCGGACGTTCCACATCATTGTCTTCGACGTACTTTTTGATCAATTCTAAGAACGGTGCACCAAATTTCAATGCTTTTCCATTACCAACGCCGGAGATCTGTTTCAATTCATCCATGGCAATCGGATAATGCGTACACATTTCTTCCAGTGAAGGATCTTGAAACACCACAAATGGCGGAACATTTTTTTGCTTGGCTATTTTCTTACGCAGGTCTTTTAACAATTGTAATAACTGTGTATCCAATGTACCGGAGCCGTGTTTTACATCATCTTCATCATCATCCGCTGCGTTTTCTATCGGTTCGTTCAGAATAAACTTCAGGCCATATGGATTTTCGATGAAATCGCGGCCAGAATTTGTCAGTCTGAGTAAACCATAATTGTCTATATCCTTAGAAAGGAAATTATTCAATACGGCTTGTCTGACCAGGGATTTCCAGTAATTTTCACCTTCAACTGCCCCAATACCAAATTCAGCCAGCTTACTATGCTCATAAGCGATTGTTTGCGCAGTTTCCAGTCCCATAACCACATTGATGATGTGGGTATCGTCAAACTTCTCACCAATGTTTTTAATCAATTTTAACAGCACCAGCAGCGATTCCTCAGCTTCAAAATGTTTTTTAGGCTTTTTGCAATTGTCGCACATGCAGTTACATCCCGTTTCATTGAAGTTCTCACCAAAATAGTGTAAGATCTGTTTCCTCCGGCATACGCCAGATTCTGCATAATCAATTACTTCTTTTAAAATCTGGGTGCCAATCTCGCGTTCAGAAACTGGCTTGTCCTTCATGAATTTAGCCAGCTTATCTACGTCTTTTTGCGCATAAAATGCAATACAAACTCCTTCACCACCATCTCTTCCGGCACGTCCGGTTTCCTGATAATAGCCTTCCATACTTTTCGGAATGTCGTGGTGGATGACGAAACGTACATCCGGTTTGTCGATTCCCATTCCGAAAGCAATAGTAGCCACAATCACTTCTACATCTTCCATCAGGAACTTATCTTGTGTGTCAGCCCGTACTTTTGGTTCCAGGCCAGCGTGATATGGCAATGCTTTTATACCGTTCAGGTTCAAAGATTCAGCTACTTCCTCTACCTTTTTACGGCTTAAGCAATAAATGATTCCTGACTTACCAGTATTGTATTTAATGTATCGGATGATTTCTTTCAGTACATCACGCTTAGGTCTGATTTCATAAAACAGGTTTGGCCTGTTAAATGAAGACTTAAACAAGGTGGCGTCAGACATCTGGAGGTTTTTGATGATGTCCTGCTGCACTTTAGGTGTAGCGGTTGCGGTTAAAGCAATAATTGGAATACCCTCACCAAGACCAGTAATGACCTGTCTGATCTTACGGTATTCCGGCCGGAAGTCATGTCCCCATTCAGAGATACAATGCGCTTCATCAACCGCAACAAAAGAAATCTTGATCAATTTTAGAAAATCGATATTGTCCTGTTTGGAAAGTGATTCAGGCGCAACATACAATAACTTGGTTTGTCCGCTCAACAAATCGCTCTTCACCTGCGTGATCTCCGTCTTATTTAAAGACGAGTTTAAAAAATGTGCGATACTATCGCTACCGCCAAAAGCCCTCAGCTGATCGACCTGATTTTTCATCAGCGCGATTAACGGAGAAATAACGATTGCGGTACCCTCATTCATCAATGCGGGCAATTGGTAACATATGGATTTTCCACCACCGGTAGGCATAATTACAAACGTGTTCTTTTTTTCCAGAACATTGGTTATAATCGATTCCTGATCACCCTTAAAATTGTCAAAACCAAAAAAGGTTTGTAAGTTGTCAAACAACGACTTTTTCACATCCATTTCGTGTATAAAATATTCAGTGCTATATTTACTTCAAAATAACATAATTTTGCACTAATTCAAAGCATCAATATACTAATTAATTCTGTTTGAAAAGTAAAAAATCTATTATCGAGGACGCAGTGAGCACGTTACAGCTCGAATCGCAGGCTATTTTAGGCTTAATTAAAAATATAAACGATGATTTTGTAGACATCATCACCTTAATTATCGAGAGTAAAGGAAGAGTTATTGTCACCGGAATTGGAAAAAGCGCAATTATCGCTCAAAAAATTGTTGCAACTTTCAACTCAACCGGTACGCCATCTATATTTATGCATGCCGCTGATGCGGTGCATGGCGACCTGGGAATGATACAGAAAGATGACATTGTCATCTGCATTTCCAAGAGTGGAAACACCCCGGAAATTAAAGTACTGGCACCCCTATTGAAACAATCCGGAAACCTCATGATTGGCATGGTTGGCCGATTGGATTCAGATTTAGCCTTACAGGCCGATTTCATTTTAAACACTTCAGTAGAAAAAGAGGCTTGTCCGCATAACCTTGCCCCAACCACAAGTACAACAGCGCAACTTGCCATGGGTGATGCCCTGGCGATCTGCCTGCTGAATGCCCGTAATTTTAACGAGCAGGATTTTGCCCGCTACCATCCCGGAGGAGCTTTAGGTAAAAGGCTCTACCTGAAAAGTTCCGATCTGGCAATTAAAAACGAAAAGCCAAGCATACATCCCGATGCTGCCGTAAAAGATGTGATTATCGAAATTAGTAAAAACCGTTTGGGCGCTGTTGTTGTTATTGAGGATGATTTGATTCAAGGCATTGTGACCGATGGGGACATCAGGAGAATGCTGGAAAAACATTCCGATTTAACCAATATTAAAGCGCGAGATCTGATGAATACCAAGCCCAAGCTGATTGAAAAAGATGTACTTGCTTTGCACGCACTTGAAATCATTAAGGAAAATAACATTACGCAATTACTAGTCACAGACAATGGTACCTATTTCGGTATCATTCATTTACATGACCTTCTTCAGGAAGGTATTATATAACCGCTTTCTAAACAACATGAACAAAAACAATTACGCATTAATCATGGCCGGCGGTGTCGGCAGCCGCTTCTGGCCAGTGAGCAGAACAGAATTTCCTAAACAGTTTATCGATTTCTTTGGTGTAGGAAAAACTTTGATTCAAAGCACTTACGACCGTTTTCTAAAAATATGCCCACCGGAGAATATTTTTGTGGTGACCAATGAAATTTACATCGACATCATCAAGGAGCAATTGCCTGAGCTGGCCGATAACCAGATTCTTGCTGAACCTATTATGCGCAATACAGCCCCATGTATTTCTTACGGGTCGATGAAAATTGCCAATCTTAATCCAAATGCAACCATTGTAGTTGCGCCATCCGATCATACCATCACCAATCAAGACGCCTTTGTTGCCGCTATCGAGCAATCGCTGAAAGCAGCTTCAGAAAATGACTGCTTAATCACGCTGGGTATCAAGCCAAGCCGCCCTGACACCGGTTACGGATATATTCAATATGTAGACAATACTTTAGAAACAGACGATCAGATCCATAAAGTGAAGATATTCACGGAGAAACCAAACCTTGATCTTGCCAAATCTTTCCTGCAAAGCGGCGACTTCTTATGGAATGCCGGAATCTTTATCTGGTCGGCCGAATCCATCAATAAAGCTTTCTCCAAACACCTGCCGGAAATGCATGAGATCTTTTCTCAGGGCAGCGCAATCTTTAATACCAATGCTGAGACCGAATTTATTGGCAATGCTTACCAGCAGTGTACCAATATCTCGATTGACTTTGGCATTATGGAAAAGGCGGATAACGTTTATGTGCTTCCTGCCGATTTCGGTTGGTCTGATTTAGGAACCTGGGCTTCCATTTACGACATTGCAGAACACGATTACGTTGGGAACGCGGTTATACCAGCTAAGCAGGTGATGATGTTTGATTCGTCGAATTGCATGGTTAATGTTCCGCACGATAAACTGGTCATCCTGCAAGGTTTACATGATTACATCGTGGTGGAATCGAACAATACCCTGCTCATTTGTCCTAGAACAGAAGAACAAAGCATTAAACAAATTGTGGCCGATGTAAAAGCCAAATTCGGAACTAAATTCATTTAATTTTATCACACACGATTACGCACATCCGAACCGGGTAAAAACCTGGTCCGGATGTGTTTTTTTATAACCTTTCAATACTGCCCGTTAAATGAGTAAGTTTTTATATGGAATTGACTTTGGAACAACCAATTCTGCCCTATCCATCTATGATGAAGAGAAAAAAGAAATCATAGATACTGTTATTGTTCCCTCTATTCTATATTTTCAAATTGAACAAAGTACTACAGAACCTTTAAAATATGTAGTTGGAAATGATGCCATTGATGCCTATATCAGCGATGGTATGAAAGGACGTTTCATGAAATCGATAAAACGCATTTTACCGCGGAGCAGTTTTATAGAGACTCGGATACACAACAAAAGATACAATGCCTCAGACCTGGTCACCTTAATTTTAAAAGAACTTAAAATGAAAGCCGATCAGATTACCGGTGTAGACTGTAGAAAGGCAGTTATCGGCCGACCTGTGTTTTTTGATGATGACAATGCGACTAAAGATGCTTTAGCTCAAAAACGCTTAAACAAGGCAGCTGAAGATGCGGGTTTTACAGAAGTCCGCTTTCAATTTGAGCCAATCGGTGCGGCATTCGCCTATGAAAAAACCATTGCTAAGAAAGAGCGCGTGCTGGTAGCCGACTTAGGGGGTGGTACAACCGATTTTACGTATCTGGAACTGGATCCTGCTAAAATTGGCAGCAAAGACCGCCGAAAAGATATCCTGGCAACAGGCGGTATTTACATTGGCGGTGATAGCTTCGATTCTGCATTTATGTGGGACAAGGGCACTCCATATTTTGGAAAAAATACGATGTATGAGGCGGCACCGGGAAAAATGCTTAAAGTTCCCGTGTCTTTATTTGCGAACATTTGTTCTTGGGAACAGATGAACTTTTTTAACGGACAAAAAGTTAAAAATGACCTGCAAACCTATTACCATTATGCCAAACAGGATCGATTGTTTAAAAATCTGATTACGCTGACCGATCACAACCTTGGCTACTCGGTTTTTCAATCCATAGAGAAAGCAAAAATTGAGTTATCTAAACAAGAAACCACCCGCTTTTACTATTCAAAAATGGAGATTGACATTGATGAAAACATATCCATAGCACAATACAATGAACTGATCCAAAAAGACATGAATAAAATCAGCGTCTACCTGGATACCTTTTTATCGGCCAATAAAATCAATATCGAAGAAATCGACAGTTTGTTTTTAACCGGTGGAACCTCTATGGTATCTGCGGTAAAAACCATGTTTGAAACTAAATTTCCAAATGTTCCGATACATGCCGGCGACAACTTTATCAGTGTTGCTAAAGGACTGGCGTACAGCGGATATTTATTTGAAGACAATTAAAATAAGCAACAATCAGCGGCGACTATTGTCGCTGTCTGATTGCTTCGTAAAGAATGATACCAGCTGAAACGGACACGTTCAGGGAACTGATTTCTCCAATCATTGGTATTTTTGCCAGGTGATTGGCCATTCTCATAATGTCATTAGAAATTCCTTCATCTTCCGCCCCCATGACAATTGCTGTCGGCGCTGTATAATCCGGCGCATAAATCAAGTCCTCAGTTTTCTCTGTACAAGCTACAATTTGCAAACCGCACTCCTGTAAATACAAAGCAACTTTGTGCAAATTATGGTGCCTGCAAACCGGTATACTAAATAAAGCACCTGCTGAGGTTTTAATGGCATCCGCATTGATCTGAGCGGAATTCTTTGTCGGCACAATAATCGCATGAACGCCGGCACAAGCAGCTGTCCTTGCAATAGCCCCCATATTTCTAACGTCGGTAATCCCGTCCAGGATCAACACCAATGGCGTCTCTCCTTTTTCATAAACCAAAGGAATGATGTCTTCTATTTTTTGGAAAGTGATGGCAGAAATAACTGCAATTACACCCTGATGATTTTTTTGGGTCATCCGGTTCAATTTCTCTACCGGAACATGATGAACCGGGGCATCCACATCTTTCAGTAAAGCTTTCAATTCCAGTATAATCTCACCGGTTAAGCCACGTTGAATGTAAATACTTTCAATATCCTTACCAGCTTTAATCGCCTCGATAACAGCACGTATACCAAATATAAACTCATTATTTTCTTTAGGTCTGGCAGACCTTCTGTGGTTTTCCATTTCAATAAATATATAAAACGCAAAAATAGCGCAAATAAAGCGATTAACCGCATCCTTTTTAGCAGCAAATTCAAAGTCTGCATCGGGCATTGTACCGGGTTTAGCGCCCTGGTTTTCAACATCCTCTTGTTAGCAATACGCGATGTGTTGCCAAAATGGCCGTGCTACGGTCACATTTTGAATTGGTAAATGTGTATAAAGAATTACACTAAGCACTTATTTTTTGTATATTTTTGTACTTATGAATAACGATCAGACGCAAGGACAAGATAAATCAAATTTCACGGCAAGGAAAAACAGACTCAGTAATTCAATGACTGCCCTGGGAAAAATACCTCCACAGGCTGTGGATCTTGAAGAAGCTGTTTTAGGCGCATTGATGCTTGAAAAAGACGCACTGTCTACTGTAATCGATATTTTAAAGCCTGATGTTTTTTATCATGAGGCCCATAAAAAGATTTTTGAGGCCATACAGGGCTTATTTGAAAAATCTAAACCTGTCGACATTTTAACTGTAACCTCAGAACTGCGTACATTAGGTCTGTTGGAAATGGTTGGTGGTGCTTATTACATTACCAACCTGACTAACCGTGTGGCTTCTGCCGCTAACATTGAATTTCATGCCAGGATTATCTCTCAAAAATACATCCAGCGTGAGTTGATCCGCATCTCTTCGGAGATCATACAAAACGCTTATGAAGATACCACAGATATCTTCGATTTGCTGGATCAAGCAGAAAAAGGCTTGTTTGACATTGCGCAAAACAACTTGAGAAGAGATACCCAGAAAATGGATGAGATTGTGAAGCAATCTCTTGCAACCCTGGAAGAACTGCGTAGTAAAAGTGATGGTTTAACTGGTGTACCTTCTGGATTTACGGATCTGGACCGGATTACCGGTGGATGGCAACCTTCAGATCTGGTGATTATTGCGGCACGTCCGGCGATGGGTAAAACAGCCTTTGTGTTAACCTGCGCGCGTAATGCATCTGTACAATTTAAACGACCAGTGGTGGTTTTCTCCCTGGAGATGTCCTCTGTTCAATTGGTAAATCGTCTCATCTCTGGTGAAACCGAAATCGAACAGGAGAAAATCCGTAAAGGAAACCTGGCCGAGTGGGAATGGCAACAGTTACATTCTAAAATCGGAACCCTGACCGAAGCCCCTTTGTTGATTGACGACACTCCTGCTTTGAATATATTTGAATTCCGTGCAAAATGCAGGAGGTTAAAGTCACAATACGACATTCAATTGATCATCATCGATTATTTGCAGTTGATGCATGGTAAAGGTGAGGGACAAAGTGGTGGCGGTAACCGTGAACAGGAAATCGGTAGTATTTCAAGGGCACTAAAATCGGTAGCTAAAGAACTGAATGTACCTGTTCTGGCGCTATCGCAGCTGAGTCGTGCGGTAGAGAGCAGACCGGGTGTAAACGGAAAAAGACCAATGCTCTCGGATTTGAGGGAATCGGGATCTATTGAGCAGGATGCGGATATGGTACTCTTTTTATACCGACCAGAATACTATGGGATCACAGAAGATGAGCAAGGGCGCTCACAAGCGGGAGTTGGTGAGGTTATCATTGCGAAACACAGGAATGGTGAAACCGGTATCGTACCACTTCGCTTTATCGGTAAATACGTGAAATTTGCGGATCTTGAAGAAAGCTTCTCTGCACCGACCTCATTCTCGATGGATAGTCCGAGTGCCGGTATGCAGCCTTCACAGGATTTTGACAGACCTGCAGGAAATGTGATCATTAAGCCATCGCGCATGGACGACATGCACGATGACGATGCTCCTTTTTAAGCTATAAAAAATAACCGATGAGGATGCCTGCAAGTACAATCAGGGGCGTACTGATTCTGGTATAATTTAAGACCAGAAAAGTAACGACCATGATGCACATGGAAAGTATATTTAAACCAACGGGAATCACCAGGAGTATAAATGCAGCAATGATAAAGCCAACACTAACAGCATTTATACCTGTTAAAGAATATTTAATGCGGGTGATTTTCTTGAGGTCTTCCCAAAAAGGAACGATGAACAAGACCAGGATTAAGCCAGGCAAATTGATGCCGATTACACCAACTACACCACCAAGGATCTGACCGGTAAGTCCATACCCAAAATTACGCATACTTAGTGCCCCAAGATAACTGGTAAACGAAAACGTTGGTCCGGGTAAGGCCTGTTGTAATGCGAAACCAGAAAGAAAGCCCGAGGAGCTCAGGTAATGTTTCATTTCAACAAACTCGGTAAACATGAGCGGAACCAATACCTGCCCCCCACCAAAAATGACAATCCCGTTCCTGTAGAAATTTTCAAACAACCTGATGGGCAAACTAAATGGCGATGTTCTATTGATAATTGCGCCGAGTAAAGCCAGGAAAAGCAAAACGCCAAAAAAATAAATCAGCTTTTTGGGATTGATGTTCGAGAACAACTTAACCCGGATGTCACTTTCTTCTTTAGGTGTACCAATAGCTGAAGAAATTATCCCGCCCAGCAAAATGGCCATCGGAAACACGTAAGCATTTCGAAGCACCAGGGTTACAATTACAGCAGCAACGGCCAAAAAAACGGTCAATTGCGTAACCAATACACGCCTGGCCAAATTGAAGGCGCCAAACGCCACGATCCCCAAAGCGATTGGCTGAACATATTTAAGGATCTCTACAAATTTTTCCTTCTGATCAACTTTGGCAAAGGTGACCGCTGCGAAGGTCATCAATGCTGCTGAAGGTAAAATCCAAATTAGAAAAGTGACGATGGCCAGCTTTAAGCCCCCTACCTTATAACCGATACCAACAAGGGTTTGGGTAGAAGCAGGCCCTGGGAGCACCTGTGCAAGCGCATTGAGCTCCAGTAATTCTTCTTCAGTGACAAATTTATTCTGCTTGACAAAATATTTAAGCAGCAGTGCCAAATGTGCCTGAGCGCCACCAAAAGCAGTGAATGTAAACAGGAACACATCCCTGATAAATAACAAATTCCTTTTGCTCACGCGACCTTCAGTTAATCGTCCTCATAATCTAATCCTGCTGCAGTATTATAAGCGCCCTGCAGCTCAGAAAACGCGTGCATATCCCGTTTGTTTCTTGCCACAGTCATACCTTTCTGGTAAATTTCCAATGCGGCTTCTTTCTGATCCGTCTTTTCGTACAATTTACCCAGATGGTAATAGGTACCCACATAATCCGGATGTTCATCAACAAGCTTCAAATAATAACCAAATGCCATTTTTGGGTCATTTGCATTGTTGTATTCTGTTGCCAATGCATACAATACGAACGGATCATTCGGATCGCTCTCTAAAAACTCTAATAACTTCGCTAATCGCGTACTTTGCATTTTAAATCCCTGCTTTTTTAATTAGATTTGCAAAAAGACTATTTGTAGCTAAACAGCTTCATCACCTTTAAAAACAAATTTATAAATATGAAAATATTAGTTTGTATCAGTAATGTGCCCGACACAACAACAAAAATAACCTTTACGAATGATAATACCCAATTCAATACATCAGGAGTTCAGTTTATTGTTAATCCTTATGATGAAATAGCCTTATCCAGAGCCATTGAACTTTGTGAAGGCGGTAAAGGAACAGTTACCGTAGTTAATGTTGGAGAGAGCAGCACAGAACCAACCATCAGAAAAGCGCTTGCTATAGGTGCTGATGATGCGGTCAGAATCAATGCTTTACCCAGAGATGCTTATTTTACAGCATATCAGATTGCAGAATATGCAAAAACTGCAGATTTTGACATCATCCTGTGTGGCCGTGAATCTATTGACTACAATGGGTCACAGGTTGCTGCGATGGTGGGCGAATTTTTAGATATCCCTTCTATCTCTATCATTAAGAAATTAGATTTTGATGGTACGACAGCAACGATCGATCGTGAAATTGAAGGAGGAAAAGAAATAATCACCGTAACCGGCAAATTTATAGCCAGTTGTGCTGAAGGAACTGCAGAGCCTAAAATCCCGAACATGCGTGGAATTATGTCTGCACGTACCAAGCCACTGCAGGTTGTTGAAGCCAAAGAAATAGCACAGTTAAGCAGTGTTCAGCAGTTTGAAACACCTGCACCCAGAGGCGCGGTTAAATTGATCCCGGCAGAAGATGCTGCCAAATTAATCGATCTGTTGCACCAGGAAGCGAAAGTGATCTAATCCTATTTCACAATTAAAATTCATTTAATAAAGATCTTATGTCAGTTTTAGTATATGTAGAGCAGGTAGATGGCAAGTTTAAGAAATCTGTTTTTGAAGCGGTTTCTTATGCAAAAGCCATTGCAGATAAACAAAATAGTAACCTAACTGCCATCTCCATTGGCAATGTTGATGAGCAATCCTTAAAAGAGCTTGGTCAGTACGGCGCTTCTAAAGTTTTAAATGTTGCTAACGAACAATTGAAAAACTTTGTAAACCAGGCTTATGCTGCAGTTATTGCAGCGGCAGCAGAAAAAGAAAGTGCTGATGTGATTGTATTATCTAACTCCTTCTCAGGAAAAGGTTTAGCGCCACGAATTGCAGTAAAACTTAAGGCTGGGCTAGTAGATGGTGCAGTAGAAATGCCACAGCTTGAGGGCGGAAAATTCCTGGTTAAGAAAACGGCTTTTTCAGGTAAAGCATTTGCCATTACGGAATTGACCTCGGCGATCAAGGTGATTGCTTTAAATCCAAATGCTTTTGGAGTAAAAGAAAATCCTGCTGAAGCTTCAGTTGAGACTTTTAGTCCGGAAATTAAACCCACAGATCTAACTGCTATTGTTAAGGAAATTGTAAGGGCAACCAATAAAATATCTTTACCTGACGCCGAATTGGTGGTTTCTGCAGGAAGAGGCTTGAAAGGGCCTGAAAACTGGGGAATGATTGAAGAGCTTGCTGGCCTTTTAGGTGCAGCTACAGCTTGTTCTAAACCCGTATCTGATGCCGATTGGAGACCACATTCTGAGCACGTTGGGCAGACTGGTATTGCAATCAGTCCGAATCTGTACATCGCTATCGGTATTTCTGGTGCGATCCAGCATTTGGCAGGTGTCAGTTCTTCGAAAGTAATCGTGGTGATTAACAAAGACCCGGAAGCTCCTTTCTTCAAAGTAGCTGATTACGGCATTGTTGGGGATGCATTTGAAGTTGTTCCAAAATTAATTGAAGCATTAAAAGCACATAAAGGTTAATTAAATAGCAGCCGGTATTTTAAAAGCATACCGGCTACTATTACTTCATATGAAAAAAGTAAAACTAGACATCGTTGGTTTATCATATAGCCAAACCCAATCTGGCGCTTACGCACTGGTACTTGGAGAAGTAAATGGTAGGAGACGTTTGCCAATCATCATTGGTGCGTTTGAAGCCCAGGCAATTGCCATCGAAATCGAGAAGATGACCCCAAGCAGGCCATTGACGCACGATTTATTTAAAACGTTTGCCCAAACGTATAACATTCAGATCCAGGAAATCCTGATCTACAATTTAGTAGAAGGTGTTTTCTTTGCTAAATTAATCTGCACCGACGGGGAGACCGTACAGGAGATTGATGCCAGAACATCTGATGCAATCGCACTTGCGGTCCGTTTCAACGCAAGCATTTACACTTACGAATTCATCTTGTCCTCTGCAGGCATTGTGATTGAAGGTAATGACTTTCTGTTCCTGGAAAATATTGACGGTATGCCGAAAGAGCAAGGAACGGAAGACCTTTCCATCTCTTCAGGTTACAAGTCGATGAGTACAGAAGAACTTAATCAAAAGCTGCAGGAAGCAATTGCCGAAGAAGCTTATGAAAAAGCTGCCAGAATACGCGACGAACTGAATAAAAGAAATTCATCATAACAGCACATCCACTATTGTTTTATAAAAATTCGATATTTTATACTTGTTAATGGTTGTTACAGACAAAATAGTTTTATATTCAATCATTAATTCAAAATCAAACTAAACTTATTATGAATGTTAAGTTTCGCTTAACCCTGATGAGCTTTATGCAGTTCTTTGTTTGGGGTGCCTGGCTTATTACAATAGCAAATTACTGGTTCGGTACAAAACAATGGGACGGAACGCAATTCGGGGCCATATTTGCTACAATGGGCTTTGCTTCACTGGTTATGCCAACCCTGAGCGGAATCATCGCGGACAAATGGGTGAATGCTGAAGTATTGTATGGTATCCTCCATATCCTGTATGCCATGGTACTATTTTATTTACCGCAGGTAGACAACCCACATTCCTTTTTCTGGGTAATGCTGGTGGCCATGTGCTTTTACATGCCGACCATTTCACTCAGCAATTCCATTTCATATACAACCCTCAAGCTTAATAAATTAGACATCATTAAGAGTTTTCCACCCATACGTGTATGGGGAACCATTGGTTTTATCGTCGCCATGTGGACAACCAACTTAACCGGCAATAAGGCTACCGCCTACCAGTTTTATATCGCTGGTATCGCTGCACTTGCCCTGGGACTTTATGCTTTCACACTTCCAAAATGTAAGCCTGAAAAACTGATCGGCGAGAAAAAGACTTTTGCACAGGCACTGGGACTGGAAGCCTTTAAATTGTTCGCCGACTACAAAATGGCTTTGTTTTTTATATTTTCGATGTTTCTGGGCGGAGCATTACAGCTTACCAATGCATATGGCGATGTATTTTTAGATGAATTTAAATTATTCCCAACCTATGCAGAATCATTTGTCATCAAGTATTCAACCATCATCATGTCCATTTCCCAGGTTTCTGAAACCCTGTTTATCCTGGCCATTCCATTTTTCCTGAAACAATTCGGTATTAAAAAGGTAATCGTAATTGCCATGTTTGCCTGGGTATTGCGTTTTGGCTTTTTTGCCTATGGCGATCCCGCCGGAAACCTATGGATGATTGTCATGTCTTGCATCGTGTACGGTATGGCATTTGATTTTTTCAATATTTCTGGCTCTCTGTTTGTAGAAACTGCTACAACTCCAAAAACGCGCTCTTCAGCGCAAGGGATGTTTATGATGGTAACGAATGGATTTGGGGCGGTATTTGGCAGTTTGGTTTCTGGCTGGATGATCGATAAATACTTTACCCAATCGTACAGCGATATCCAAAGTCTGGCGACTTACGCAAAAACAGATGTGCAGAATCAGCATTTACTTAGTTTTTTAAATAATAAAGGAATCAGTGTACTTGCAGACGGTCATTTGAGCCGTGCGCTGGATGTTAAAGACTGGCACCACATCTGGCTTTCTTTTACCATATACGCATTGGTGATCACTGTTGTATTTGCGGTGATGTTCAAGCATAAACATACCAAAACAGAGGAAGAGGCGATCAACGCGATTAACCATTAATTCCCTGGTCTTATACCCCATAAAAAAACCGTTCAGATAATCTGAACGGTTTTTTTATGTCTATGAATGATCCGCCTATTGGGATGAAACTTCGATTATCTTTTCTCTATTGGAACAAAGTCACGATTTGTCTCACCAACGTAAATCTGACGTGGGCGACCGATTGGTTCTTTGTTTTCATGCATTTCTTTCCATTGTGCAATCCATCCAGGTAAACGGCCCAAGGCAAACAGTACAGTAAACATATCTGTAGGGAAACCTAAAGCTCTGTAAATGATTCCAGAATAGAAGTCAACATTTGGATACAGCTTACGTTCAACAAAATATGGATCACTTAATGCAGCTTCTTCCAGTTTTTTAGCAATTTCCAGAACAGGATCATTGATACCTAACTTTTCCAGGATATCATCGCAGGCTTTCTTGATGATCTTAGCTCTTGGATCAAAGTTTTTGTAAACCCTGTGTCCAAAACCCATCATACGGAAAGGATCATTTTTATCTTTTGCCTTATTGATCCATTTTTCTGTATCGCCACCATCTTCTTTAATCAATTCCAGCATTTCAATTACAGCCTGGTTTGCACCACCATGTAGCGGGCCCCATAAAGCATCAATACCTGCAGAAACAGAAGCATATAGGTTACAATCCGAAGAACCTACCATTCTCACCGTAGAAGCCGAGCAGTTTTGCTCATGATCAGCATGAAGAATCAACAGCGTATTCATTGCACTAACCACAACCGGATCAATTTCAATTTCCTCAGTACGCTGACCGAAGATCATATTTAAGAAATTGCTTACGTAGTCGTATTTATTTTTAGGGTAGATCAGTGGATGCCCTAAAGATTTTTTATAAATGAAAGAAACGATTGTCGGGAATTTTGCCAGCAATTTAATCATCGTCAGATCCATCGTTTCAGGCGATGAATTCGCATTCAGTGACTCTGGATAGAAAGTAGACAAGGAGCATACCAATGATGACAACTGAGCCATTGGATGCGATTTAGATGGATAACCATCCAGGAACTTCTTCATGTCCTCATGAATCAGTGTATGGCGGCTAATTCCTGTCTGGAAATCATTCAACTCCTGTTGAGTTGGCAAATTACCATAGATCAGCAGATACGCTACTTCTAAAAAGGTTGATTTTTCAGCCAGTACCTCAATTGGATAACCACGGTATTTCAATATACCAAGTTCACCATCCAAAAAAGTTATTGCACTTTTTGTAGAACCTGTATTCTTATACCCAAAATCTAAAGTTATGTGGCCGGTTAAATCTCTAAGTTTAGAAATATCAATAGCCTTCTCCCCTTCGGTTCCTGTGATAACGGGGAATTCATACACTTTTCCATCAATCTCAATTTTTGCAATATCTGACATATATATTCTTGAATTTATAAAAACAAACTTAACTAATCCAAATCGATTAGCCTTTAGCTAACTATAACAAAGCTGTTAAATTATTATTAAATGTGGGTCAACACTAAGTAAGAATCTTACTTATTTTTAATTTCATCAACCACTGCACCACATTCCATCATCTCACTTCCGTAGTAAGGATTCTGAATGTTCTTTTCTGAAGCCAGCCAATCGCCGCCATCGCCTTTATTGGCCATAGGACAATGCTGTACATAAATAGATCCCTTTTCCATATCAGCATGTTTAAACATGGCAATCAGGTCCGCGCTCAGCGATGTAAAATCTTTACGCTGCGCTGCAATGTCTTTCGCTACCGCAATCTTTTCAGCAGTCAGCGCAGTACTTTCGCAACCTTTAAAAGTTGCCAGTGCTGATTTCAATTTTGCAGCTGCCTGCTGCGCATCTTCATATTTGGTTTGCACCAATGCATTTTTCAATGTGATGTAGCCATCATAGATTGCCTGAACGTTGCTGTCCTTCAATGCTACTGCCTGGCCTTTTACATCAACCTTCGAAGTGCTGTCTTTCTCCAAATTTCCTGCTGCCTTTTGATCGGTATTGTTGCAAGAAATTAGGCCTGCAACCAACACGACTGCCAAGTAATTCCTCATGCTCTCTTATTTTTGGTTAAAATAGCATTTTAATTTTAAATAACTAAAAAAGCCCTTGAAAAAATCAAGGGCTTTAACGAAATTATCTGATTTACAAGCCTACAATTTAAAGGCATAAGCCAGGCGCAAGGCAAACTGACCATTATAAGGGACATAAGTACTTGAAGCACTATCCTGACTATAGGCTTCATATCTTGTACTGATGTCTAAGCCTTTGATCCATTCGTAGCCAATTCCGCCAGACCACAACAATGAGGTTTTAGAATCTTTTTTTATCCCGAAGCCTGCACCAATCTCGCCCAATGCGTAAAAACCCGTTGCAGTTAAAGGATATACCTTGATACCGCCTTTAGCTGGAATAAAATCATAATCATCGCCACCGTTTTCGCGGGTCAGTCGTGTGTAACCACCTGTAGCCGTAATGGCTACATTTTTCATCAACTGGAAATCCAGTCTTAAGTCGGCACCATATCCATTTTTAAATGGTGAATTTTTCTCAGTAATCCCACCGTTGAGGCCGATACCCAGTCTAACCCCTCTACTTACATCGGTCATTTGTGCATTTGCGGCAACGAAAGTACCCATAAGTAACGCAGTGAAAGTGAATAATTTAGTAACTCTTTTCATAATATTTGTTTTAAGTTGATGTTGTTTGTTCTCTATATACGTAATTAATTTGCATTGCGGTTTTCTGAAAAATCATTTAAATAAAAAAGCCTTTTAACAGATCAGTGTTAAAAGGCTTTTAAGTGTATTTTACAGCACTACAATTTAAACCCGTATGCCAGGCGCAAAGCAACCTGTCCGGTGTTTATGCTATTTTTGGATAGTCCCTCGTATTTTACGCCCAAATCTAATCCATTACTCCAGGAATAACCTAAAGCAGGAGAATACAAAAAGGAAGTTCCGGCTCCACTTGATACGCCAAACGCAGCACCAATTTCACCTAAACCATATAAACCAGATCCAGTTTGGTCAAAAAATACTTTGACACCAGTTTTCAAAGGGATGTAACCATAATCAGGTACATTGTCTTTACCAATAAAGTGGGTATATCCAGTAGTTACCGGGATGGAAACTTGTTTAGAGACATCAAATTGTACCCTTGCGTCTCCCCCAACTGCAAAACTATATCCGTCACTTGTTGGCACGCCAAGGTTTAATCCGATACCCAGTTTTGTCTGTGCACTAGCACTTGTGGTCATAAATAAAGCTGCTACAGCTACTGCAGAAGCCAGGATTTTCGTTGCTCTTTTCATGGTATGTTTCATTTTATATAGGTGAATAAACAAACCTCATGCCACTCCTTTTAAACCTGTGCTACAAATTAAATTGCTGACGGTACAAGTTAAGCACAGACAACAATAACTCATCGGAATTCTCGTCTGTATTAAACCAATGGATGCGCACACCATCCTTTTCCATTTTCCTGAAAAAGGTCATTTGTCTTTTAGCAAATTGTCGAATCTCTATCTCTAAGCGCTCTTTAAGCATTCCATAATCTATTTCACCAAAAAGGTAAGCGCCGATCAGTTTATATTCCAGTCCGTAAAAGTTAAGCATATCTTTACTCAATCCCCGAGCCAGCAGCGATTGCACTTCTTCAATCATCCCCCCTTTTAAGCGCAGTTCCAACCGATCTACAATTCTTTTACGCCTAAGCACTACGTCTGAGGTTAAACCAACAACAAATGGCCGCATTAAAGGTCTTTCTGGTACGATCAGTTCATGATGCTGCAAGTATTCTGCAATTTCAATAGCGCGAATTACCCGTTTCCGGGACGAAAAATCAGCCTGACTCCGCAGTTCCAAACGATAAGCCATCAGCCTGCGATGAAGCAAATCAGTCTCCAGAAGTTCTAGTTCGGGTCTGAGTATTTCGTTGGCTGGAATTGCGGTATAACTATGATCCTGCAGGAGTGCATGAATATACATCCCCGTACCACCGCAGAGCAAGGCTAATTTATTCCTTTGTGTAATTCCATCAAAAGCCAGGTAAAAATCATCTTTAAATTCGTTTACATTGTATTTTTCCCCGGCATCTTTAATGTCAATCAAATGATAAGGAATTTGTTTACCCTGGATCTGGTATTCAGCAAGGTCTTTTCCAGTACCGATGTCCATGCCCCTGAATACCTGCCTGCTGTCTGCGCTGAGAATTTCCGCATCCAAAATTTCGGCAAGCGCTACAGCCAGTTTTGTTTTACCAGAAGCAGTGGGCCCCAATAGCACGAATAAGGGATAATGTTGCATTTACAAGTATAAGATGTATTTTAGATTTCCTGTATTAAATATTTTTAGGTAAGTCGTGTCTGTTTCAGTTGCTACAGGCCGGCGATGCACAAAATACCTGGTTAAATGTGTTGTTGAAATCCAGATTTCGGCAGGCGGACTGGTGTCAACCAGCTTAAAACCACCAAGGTCATAAGCCTGGCCCAGCGACCAGTCCCTGTCTGCATAGCTCATCACGTCATCCGGCCCGGCAAGCCTGATCAGATGTTTTAGCAATTTACTAAATCCACCGGTAACCGTAATGCCGATTAAAGTTGCAAAGCGGATCAATTCGATAGACTTGTAATCTGGCGCAATATGTTTCATCGGTCTGAGACCGCTAAAACACGCCACAGCAACCAGTTCTTCATCAATGAATAAACCAAATTTATATTTTGATTTTGCAGAAGCCTGAATGTGGTTCATGGTTAGAAAATCATCTGCCTGTTTTTGATTAAGTTTAAGCACTACACCTTTGCGGCCATGCATTCGACGGTTTAAACCTAAAATAGCATTCATCCTTCCCAATACCTGTGTTTTCCTAACCTGCCACACATCTTCCCACAGTTGAAGCAGGTAAACGCCCTGATTTTGGTAAAGCGTTTGGATTTCAAGCAAATGTTCAGGACTATAATCATTGATTAAAGGTACCAGGTTTAAAATCAATTGTCGATTGCAAAATAACAGATCAAAACGGTCGTGCGCCAGGCGTTCCAGCTCAAACCCTTGCTCAGTCAGTTCATAAACAACCTGTTCCTGCCAATTTTTTGCTATACCCAACCCCGCTCCTTATACAGTTTAAAGCCATTGGCCAATGCTTCTTCTATTTGAGAAAGCAATGTATCATCCAGCTTTTTAATGTGAAAACATGATTTACCTTTCAATAACTTCAATAACGCCGGGTCAAATATCTTTTTCATTTCAGGTTCAGCATACACGGGCATAAAATAAAAACCAACATGACCTTTATGAATCATGACTGCAGCAAAATAAACCTCATTCCTTTTTTTCCCTTCTATTTCCACGTTCTTATTACTCCAAAGGTCATAAGTATCTTCACTGTTTATCCTATTGTCGAATCCTAAAGTTGCGTAAGGCTGTAAAGCAGCCCTTATGGTTTGAAATATTTCTACAAAGTCTGTTTTCATAATCGTTTATTTGATTTTACTAACAACACCATTTCGTATGCATTTGTTTATCTAATCGAACCACCAGGTTTTTGAAGGATAGCTGGTGTCAACAATCACAGATTCGCCCATGATGGGCGTTGTGACAGCGACCTGATCCAGCTTTGCCTGCCGGGTTGCCCTAATGATCGGTTCGTTCCAATCGTGCATTGCCAGTTTAAACTTACCCCAATGTACCGGAAACAATACTTTCGCTTTTAAATCCTTTGCAGCCTGAACAGTCTGTTCCGGAAACATATGGATCAATGGCCAATAGGCATTGTACTGCCCGCATTCCAATATGGCCAGATCAAACGGTCCATACTGATCGCCGGCTTTCTTAAAATGCGTATCATAACCCGAGTCGCCGCCAAGATATAGCTTATTTTCCTTACCCTCCAATACAAAAGCAGACCATAACGTTTGGTTTCTTTTAAAAGCCCGGCCTGTAAAATGTCTGGCCGGCAAGGCCGTAAATTTCAAACCCAATAGCTGAATTGCCTCGTTCCAGGCCAATTCCTTAATTTGACGGTCCGGAATGCCCCACTTATTCAAATGAGCACCTACACCAAGCGAAGTCACAAACTTTCCGGTTTTTTGTTGTAGCTTTAATATGGTCTGGTAATCCAAATGGTCGTAATGATCATGGGTGATCAGCACGATATCAAGATCAGGAAAGTCCTCTGCTTTTACAAAATCAGTTCCTGGAAACTGCCTGGTTCCCAAAAAAGAAAACGGAGAAGGCCGCTGACTAAAAACCGGGTCTACCAATATTTTGATACCATCTATTTGTAAATAGTAAGAAGAGTGGCCAAACCAAATGACTTTAACAGTATTGGTATCAGAAAAATCTGGCTGTACGTGTGGAAGTGGTTTGACAGGCGCGCCATTGGGATTTCCCTTTAACATTCCCGCAATCATATCCCAATAGCTTACATCATCCGGTTTCATCGGGGTTGGCGATAAATTTTGCAAACTACCATCCTTGTAATTCGGTAGCTTCTGAATCCTGCTCAACCGTGCTCCGCTGGCTAAACCACCAAATACGTCAAAGCTCAATACCCAAAAAGTAAGTAATGGAATAACGACAAACAGAACGCCAAGAAAATACATCAATACCCTCATAAAAATTTTAATATTTATTACTCTACCTTTTGCACTGCAGGTGCAACAAATTTTTCAGCTAAACCACTTCCTGCCTGTAACAGTTCATTTGTTATGGCCCGTGTATAATCTGTAATTTCCGCCTTAAATTCTGCGACTGAAGCTCCGGAACGAATCTCTTCCAATCTTTTTTCCCATTGTCCGGTCAATTCTGCCTGGGCGATTTTATGGTCTTTCACCACGTCATACACCGCAAGCCCTTTTTGTGTAGGTACCAGGTTTCGCTTTTCCCTGGCAATATATTCCCTGCTGATGAGGGTTTCAATAATCGCCGCCCGGGTTGCCGGAGTACCCAAACCACTGTCTTTCATCGCATAACGCAATTCTTCATCTTCAATATCCTTTCCAGAGGTTTCGAGTGCTTTTAGTAAAGAAGCCTCGTTGTACATCGCTTTTGGTTTGGTTTGTTTTTCCAGTAAAGCTTTGTTCGGAATGGGCAATTCTTCACCTTTCTTAACTTTCGGCAAAGCCGGATTCTCTTCATCTTTTTTCTCGTCATCGGTCTCATTGAAAACCGACCGCCATCCTGCAGAACGGATTACCGTACCATTGGCAACAAATAAAGAGCCTGCTTCTACCGATATTTTGGTAATTTCCTTAATACACTCCTGATGAAAAGCCTCAAGCATTCGTCCAACTACCATATCGTAAACAGCTTGCTGGTCGCTACTTAACTGGTAAGGAGTTTCGCCAGTAGGCAATACAGCATGGTGATCAGTAACCTTTTTGGCATTCACACTTCTTTTGTTTAAAGCAATTGTTGTCAAAAACTCAGCCTGCTTCCCAAAATCCGGATGTACCTTCAATTGCGCGATCAGATTTGGAACTCCTGCAAACACATCATCACCAATATAACGGCTTCCAGTACGTGGATAAGTAACCAATTTGCGCTCGTAGAGATTTTGTAGTAAGTTCAAAGTCTGGTCGGCTGTAAAGCCTTTGCGTTTATTTGCTTCCTGCTGCAGACTACTTAAATCATGTAATAAGGGCGGTGGTTCCTTTCTTGGTTTAGCCTCAACGCCTACAATTTTCCCGCCATTTGGTGTGCCTGATGCCACATCCATGATCTTCGCAAAAACTTCCTCCGCTTCTTCCTTCTTATCAAAATTGTTGACAGAAATCGCTTTAAAAAGCTGTCCGTCTTTATCCAGCTGGATGGCCAGCTGATAGTACAACTGCGGTACGAAATTCTTGATTTCCAGGTAACGGGAACAGATCATGGCGAGCGTAGGTGTTTGCACGCGACCAAGCGACAGCACAGAACGGTTCCCCGCAGAAATACTCAAAGCTTGCGTGGCATTCATGCCAACCAGCCAGTCTGACTCCGAACGGCAATGTGCCGAATTGAACAGCGTATCGTAATCTGTACCTGGCTTTAAATTTCTAAAGCCTTCTTTGATGGCTTCATCAGTCTGCGAAGAAATCCAAAGCCGCTTAAATGGCTTTTTACATTTTAGAAAATAATAAATGTAACGAAAAATAAGCTCACCCTCGCGCCCGGCATCCGTTGCCACAATGATTTCAGTAGCCTCATCAAATAATTTCTTAATGATGTCCAATTGCTTCCGCACACCCGGATCTTCAACCAGGCCGTCTTTAGTTTTAATCTTACGGATAGCCAGTTTAAACTTTTTCGGCAACATAGGTAAATGCTGCCTCCGCCAACCGATAAAACCATATTCCTGAGGAGGCGCCAATTGTAACAAATGCCCGAAAGCCCAGGTAAAAGAATAACCTTTACCCTCAATATATCCATCTTTCTTAGTTGTAGCACCGAATACCTTGGCCAACTCACGTCCCACTGAAGGTTTCTCTGCAATAACAATTTTCATAATTAACTAAAAATATCTAAACCAATCTTAAATGTATTGCAATGCGCATCTACAATATCTCGTATTTCCGGAGAATACCCACCCCCCATACTAACTTGTACAGGTAAATTATTGTCTTTGCAAAATTGCAATACCATGTTGTCCCTTTCTTTACATCCGGCTTTACTTAAAGCCAATTTCCCCAATTTATCAGTTTCCAGTACGTCAACACCGGAAAGATAAAATACAAAATCGGGTTGCTGCGCCAACAGTAAGGGTAAAGTTGCGCTCAGCTGATTTAAAAAACCAATGTCATCTGTTCCGTCTGGCAAGGCAATATCCAGACTGCTCTGCTCTTTCCTAAACGGGAAATTCTTATCGCCATGCATGGAAAAAGTAAATACCCGATCGTTGTTTTCAAAGATCTCTGCTGTGCCATTACCCTGGTGTACATCTAAATCTATAATTAAGATCTTGCTAGCCAACCCTTTATTTAATAAATAATTAGCAGCAATGGCCTGATCATTTAACAAACAAAAACCTTCACCCCAATTGCTTCCCGCATGATGTGTACCACCAGCCACATTGAAGGCAATTCCATACCTTTGCGCATATAGTGCGCCATCTATCGTTCCTTTTGCAATCCGGACTTCACGCTCCAGTAGCCTCGCATTTAATGGAAAGCCAATTCTCCGCTGTGCGCTGGCGGGAAGCGTTAAATCCCTCAACTGAGTCCAGTAAGCTTCCTGATGCGACAACAAAATGATTTCTTCATCCAGCAAGCCAGGCGCAAACAGGTGATCCGCCGTAATCACACCTTCGTGCATCAACTGCTCGGGAATCAACTCATACTTTAACATTGGGAAACGATGTCCCTCTGGTAAAGGATGTGCAAATATGGGATGCCAGGCTATTTTAACCATTTATTTTAAAATCTCCCCTACGTGCTTTTCAATGTTATTGCAAATTTCATCCACCGGTAAATCATTTGCATCTTCGCCAAAGGGATTTTCAATTTCTTCTGCAATCAACTCCAGACTGGCCAAAACATACAAGATGAAAGGAACAATTGGTACTACAAAATAACCCAGACTAAACACCCAGCCAAAAGGAAGGGTGATCACATAAATAAAAATAAACTTTTTGATGAAAGCACTGTATGAATAAGGAATAGGTGTTTTCTTAATGCGCTCGCAGCCGCCACAAATTTCCGTCAACTGCTGTACATCACCATTCAAAATAATCAGTTGCTCGCTACTGATCTCTCCATTGGCCTGCAAATCAAACACCCTGGAAGAAATACTGGTAGCTACCTGATTGGGAATGTGTTTACCTCCATCTACTTCAATTAAAAGGCTGTTTTTCCCAAAATATTGCTTTTCCCGCAAATGTTCCTTTAAGGCAAATGCATATTTAGGAATGGCATAGTCAAAAAACTCTTCATGTGTCTTGCTCAGCTTAAGCGATTTGATTTTAATGGCAAAATTACGGCTAACATTAGTCAGGGCGCCTAAAAGTCTGCGTCCTTCCCACCAACGGTCATAGGAAGTATTTGTCCTGAACACCAACAGCATCGAAATTACGAAACCCAGCAAATTGTGCATCATCCCGATATTCTTTACATATACCGTCTCCGCAAGTTTCAGGTAATTCAGTTCTAAAAATGCAATGAGACCGGAAAATATCGCTACACTAACCATCAAGGGCCATAAAGTCCGAATGGTATCCGCTTTATGGACATGAAAGATGAAGGTTACCCAATCTTTAGGATTATAATTGATCATATTACAAAATTTCCTTACTGATACTCAATAACAATTCTCCGGTTTTGAAAACATCTTCATATGAATTGTACAAAGGTACCGGACTCAAACGAATCACATTGGGTTCGCGCCAGTCGCCCAGCACATTATTTTCTACTAATTTCTCAAAAATATGCTTTCCCTGTTTTGCCGCAATAATGGAAACCTGTGCACCACGGTCATTGGTTGTCCGGGGTGTGATGATTTTGTATTGCTCAATTCCCAGAGACTTATTTACCTCATCTATAATGTAAAACAAATAAGCAGTTAAAGTCTCACTTTTAACACGAAGTGGATTGATGAAGCCTGCCTTTTCAAAGCTTTGCAAGGAAGCATAATACAAAGCCATTGGCATAACCTGGGTGCAGCTCACCTGCCAGCCGTCTGCACCCGCTTCGGGTACAAAACCTTTTTCCATTTTAAAACGCTGTTGTTCCTGATAACCCCACCAGCCGGCAAAACGATTCAATGTAGTATCTTTAAAATGCTTTTCATGTACAAAAATACCACTGATACCGCCGGGACCTGAATTCTGGTATTTATAAGAGCACCAGCAAGCAAAATCGATATCCCAATCGTGCAGCTTTACCGGAACATTTCCAGCGGCATGCGCCAGATCAAATCCTACAACTGCACCAACCTCATGTCCGGCTTTAGTGATTGCAGGCATATCGAACCATTGCCCGGTAAAATAATTAACCCCACCAAAAAGCACCAAAGCAATTTCATCTCCATGTTCCTTAATTTGAGCAATGATCTCTGTTGTTTTCAGTGTATATTCACCAGGCTGAGGGGCAACTTCAATAATTGCCGTAGCTGGATCATAGCCGTGAAATCTGACCTGACTTTCAATGGCATACTGATCAGATGGAAAAGCTCCTGCCTCCATAATAATTTTGAACCGACCGGCATTTGGCTTATAAAAACTAACCATCAGCAAATGCAGGTTTACGGTCAATGTATTCATTGGACATACTTCCAAGGCACTGGCACCTACAAGCTGTGACATTTGTTTTTTCAGTTCCTTATGATAAAACATCCAGGGGGTATCGCCTTCAAACCAACCCTCTACCGCCAGATTCTGCCAGTTGGTTAACTGCTGATCCAAAACTTCACGTGCTGCTTTAGGTTGCAGACCTAAAGAATTACCACACAGATATATAAAAGGCTTTCCATTTTGCTGTGGAAACAAGAAATCGTTTCTCAATTCACGAAGTGGATCAACCTGATCCAAACTTTGTGCGAATGCTAAAGAGTTTTCAAAATTCATCGAATCAAATATCAATAAAAAAGGCTGATAATTAAATTAACGACAACGATTGTTATCCACAACTAAGTATTTGGCTTGCTGACAAAGCGATTGCCTTTAACGTAGTAGCGCCAGGGCAACAAGGCATGATCACCAGCATAATCAACCCCAACCCGAGGCGAGGCTACAATTTCCTCCCGGGTGTACGATAAACCTGCGTCTGCTATCCAGATTTCTTCACCCATCAGATCTTTGGCATTCAAGGCCCGGTCAATTCCTAAAGCTTTCGCAAGCGCGCCAGGCCCCGCAGTAAGATTAGGCTTTAGTGCAGGCATATTGCGCCTTCTCAACATTATGTCGAGCCCTTCTATGGGTTCAAGGCCCCTAATCAACACCGCCTGAGGTGTACCTTCTACTCCAGTAACCACATTAAATAAATGATGAATCCCGTAGCAAAGGTAAACGTAAGACAATCCACCGCTTTCATACATCACTTTAGTCCGGTCAGTAAAACGACCGCCATAAGCGTGAGAAGCTTTATCTGTTATGCCATTGTAAGCTTCAGTTTCTACGATAATGCCACCCGTAAGTTCACCCTCAATCAATGTATAAAGATGCTTCCCCAATAATTGCCTCGCAAGCTGGTTAACATCCTCCTGATGATAAAAAGACAAAGGCAATTTACGCATTCAGCAAACTTATTATTTCCTTTAAGTAGTTAGCATCAACCTCATCAAAATGAGCAAGATATTCACTGTCAACATCTAAAACACCAACAATCACTCCAGCCCGATAAAGTGGCAGTACAATTTCTGACCTGGAAGCCGATGCACAGGCAATATGTCCGGGAAACTGATCCACATCAGGCACAATCAACACTTCGTTTTGAGCCCAGGAAGTCCCACAAACGCCTTTTCCCTTTTTTATACGGGTGCAAGCTACCGGCCCTTGAAAAGGACCAAGCACCAGCTCATCATTTTTAACCAAATAAAATCCTACCCAAAACCAATTAAATTGCTCCTTTAAAGCGGCAGCTATATTGGCAAGATTAGCAATCTGGTCTTCTTCACCTGAAATCAAAGCGGCTATTTGCGGGATAAGCGACTGGTATTGGGCTTCTTTAGATATATTCGTATGGATAATTAAATCTTCTGCCATTACAATTGTTGTGTTTGACACAATATTACAAAAGTTAAATGAATAATTGTGCCATTTGAATTTAGAAAAGCGTGTATAGTGATCTGAATTTGTTCATAGTGAGTCCACGGTGAGTCCACAGTGAGTCCACGGTGAGTCCACGTTTTCTCAGAAAAAAGGTGGACTCACCATGGTTTCAACCTAGTCTTACCGTAGACTCATACCAAACGAGAACCATCACTTGTCCCTACCGGTTTAAAATCCGGCATTCTAACACAAACTTTAATATCCGGCAACAATAGTAATCAATCAAATACCCAATTAAATTATGTTGAGGAGAATAATTGGTTAAATTTGGCTTTTTGTACCATAATTATTAACCATAATAGGGGTAAAAAAGAGAACTGACTGTTAACATTAATACCATCACAAATGAATAAAAAAACCTTAATTACTTCTTTATTGACATGCTCGCTGCTAACGGTAGGCATCCTGCAATCCGGATACAAACCCTGGGAAGAAGGCATGTTCCCATTAAGCGAAATCCATAAGCTGGATTTGAAAAAAGCCGGACTTAAAATCAACCAGAACGAAATATACAATCCCAATGGCATCAGCCTGGTTGACGCCCTGGTAAATGTTGGTGGCTGTACTGGCTCATTCATTTCCAATGAAGGCCTGATCATTACCAATCATCACTGCGCTTTTAGTGCGGTGCAACAAGCAAGTACACCGGAACACGATTACTTAACCAACGGTTTTGTAGCCAAACAACGTGAACAAGAAATTGAGGCAAAAGGATTAACCTGTCGAATTACTGATAGTTATGAAGATGTGTCGGATCGAATTCTTGGCGCAGTTGCACAAATCACAGATCCATCCTCCCGCTTAAAACTCATCAATGATGCGATGAAAAACATTGCAAAGGAAGCAGAACAAAAAGATCCAAGCATACAGGCTGAAGTATCAGAAATGTTTATTGGCAAAACCTATGTACTATTCAGATATAAAACCATACAAGATGTTAGGCTAGTATACGTTCCTAACAGACAAATCGGAGAATATGGAGGCGAAACAGACAACTGGGTTTGGCCACGTCATACGGGCGACTTCTCATTCATGCGTGCTTACGTGGCACCAGATGGCAGTCCGGCCAAATATTCTAAAAAGAACGTGCCCTACACCCCGAAAAAGTTCCTGAAAGTAAATCCTAATGGCACCAATGAAGAAGACTTCGTCTTTATCCTCGGTTATCCTGGCAGAACTTTCCGTCACAGGCCGGCACAGTTCATTGAATACCAACAGCAATTCGTACTTCCATATGTATCTGATCTATATGACTTTCAGAACACGACAATGGAAAACGCAGGCAAAAAAGATAAGGCCACAGAAATTAAGTTAGCTACACGCATTAAGAGAAATGCGAACGTGATGAAAAACTACCGCGGCAAACTACAAGGCTTACAGGGGATTGACCTGATTTCAAAAAAGAAAGCAGAAGATGCTGATCTGGCAAGTTTCATCAATGGAAATGTAGATATAAAAGCTAAATATGGCAATTTGATGAGCGATATTGACAATTTATATAAGCTCATAAACGGAGATGCCAAAAGAGATTTGTGGTTGACTCAGATTTACAACTCAACCAGTCTGCTGAGTGTTTCCAGAAACATTAACGTTTTTAAAGCCGCGCTTAATGCCCAGCCTGAAGCGCAGAAAGAGGCGTTTTTCAGTCAGAATTTACCAAAATTAAAACAATTTCTTTCTGGAGCATATGAGTCATACGATATTGATGCCGATCGGAAGATTTTCAAAAGAATGCTGACGGACGCATCATCATTCCCATCCAACCAACAGGTAAACGCGGTAAATAAGATCAGCAGTAAAGCAGCCAGCAGCGAATCGGTAATTGAAGCCTATATAGACAATACATTTGGGCTGACTAAGCTGAAAGACAGCAGTTATGTATTCGGCACATTGCTGAAATCTCCTAAAGCTTTAAACGCCTACAACGACGGCCTGTTGAAATTTGAGACGGAGATCGCGCAACAAATTAACGAACTTAAACCCGAAAAAGACCGTAGAGAAGGTATTTTGAACAAACTCATGGGCGATTATGTAAACGTAAAGGAGAAATTCCTTAAAAAGGATTTTATCCCGGATGCCAACAGCACGCTAAGGTTAACCTATGGTTATGTTAGAGGTTATTGGCCGGCCGATGCCAATTACATGCGACCTTATACTACTATCAAAGGCATTCTGGAAAAAGGCAGCCTAGGCAATCCGGAATTTGACTATCCTGCACAGATCAAAGCACTTTGGCAGGCAAAAGACTTCGGCTCATTTGAAAAGAAAGACCTGAAAGATGTGCCGGTTGCATTTTTATACAACATGGATACCACCGGAGGCAATTCTGGATCGCCGATCATGAACGCTTACGGAGAATTAATCGGCGTAAATTTTGACCGTGCTTATGGCGCAACCATTAATGATTATGCATGGAACGAAAGCTATAGCAGATCCATCGGAGTTGACATCAGGTATGTGCTTTGGGTAGCTTCCAAAATTGACAAGGCCGATTTTCTGCTAAAAGAAATGGGCGTAAAAATATAATTTATCAATCACTATATAAGCCGCCTTTAATTTCTGAAGGCGGCTTTTTAATACAAATCATTATGAGAGTAATAGCAGAACTACCACATCCCGATTGCAAGATCACTTTATTCAATATGAACCAGAAATACATCATCAAATTTGAACAGGGGACATTAGAGCAGAGCTACAAATTATCAGAGCTTGACCTAACTGGCGGAGGCGTAAATGAGATCTTTCAAATCATCGACGAAGCTTTTATAGCTACAGTTGTGGATAGGTTTAAAGGCATGAGAGCTGATTTTTCTGAGGCTTATAAAAGGCAACAATACTAGCTATACAAGAACACTATAAAAGACTAGTATACAATTACTTAAAACTGAACACAGAATTTTATTCTGTGTTTTTAATGTAAAAAGGCACCAACTAAATGAACTATATTAAGTTAATGTCTACCTATATGCACATAAAACAACTAATAATAAGCGTGATATATATCAAGACAAAACAAAATTCGGCTGGGATATATTGCCAAACAAATGAGAAGTTAGCAGTAAAAACCCGGAATACCTCTTGAGTAGCATAGGGAGACAACATTGGTAATGCGGATATAATTTTGAATATTTGTAAAACACAACAGGCAATATTATTCCTATGAAATTCAAAGTATCTACACCCCTGATCCTTGTTACACTTGCCCTACTTGTTTTATGTTCTTGCAGCAAGTTTTCAGAGTCGATACAGAGAGACGTAATCATTAATCCTGGTTTACTTGCCTTTCCTATTCCGTCCATATCAACAACGAGAGAAGGCGTTAAATTCACAGAACTATTGGCAACTATAAATGTGGATTCAATTATAAATTATGATGCACAAGGATTCAATAGTGCCGACCTCAAAAAAATCAAGATTGCCTCGCTCACACTTTTAATCCCTGATACATCAGATAAGGTTAGTGACTTCTCATTTATTGAAAAAATATCACTTAAGATTAGCAGCAGTACAGACACCACACAAGCCGCTGTACTAGGCTCGATTATCGACAACCCTGAAAGCAAAGTTAAAGTACTCAATTTTAAAATTGATACAGACGGAGACCTGAGTAAATTGCTTGTACAGAAGAACCTGAGATACACCTTAACCGGAAAGGTGAGAAACATCCCAACAAAAACAATTCCCATCGCAGGTTTAATTTTTGTTTACAGAGCTACGCTCAGTAAGGATTAAACTGTTCAGGAGAATAATACACAAACCAAGCATCCGCTTAGCCAGCTTTCAAAGTGGCCAATCAATACTCCTGAAAAAACAATGTTTATTCGTTTAAATTTAGTATATTTGCACAAAACGGGATATCATTTTACTATTTCTCTATAATTTACTTGCCAATCAAGTCCTTTGATTGGGTTTCAATTTCTCCTGGTTGCTGCCCCGTTGCCGCCCGAGAATTAAATTATTTTAAGCCCCTGCCACTGTAAATCAAGCAGCTGAGGCAACAGGTATACTGGAGAAGAGTTATTTTTTAACTAAAACACTGAATTTATGGCTAAATCTCAAGCTACCTTCATGAAGAAGCAATTGGAAAAAAACAGACAAAAGAAAAAAGAAGATAAAGAACAACGTAAAGCAGAGCGTCAGCAGAATTCATCTGGCGGTGACCTGGAAAGCATGATGGCTTGGGTTAATGAATTTGGCGAAATTGTTTCTACTCCACCGGAAAAGAAATAATCCTCAACCCATCAGTCAGCAAACTTCAGCTCCATAAGCTGGGGTTTGCCCAACTACTTCCGTTTAGACTTCTCCCAGGCGGCGCTTTGGTTCTTCCGAGCATAGCGAATCATTCCCGCAACCACAGCATAATTCATCAGGCAAAAATAGTAAGGTATAAAAAAGGGTTTGATGCGGATATTTCGCTGTTCAAAAACCAAACCGGCTAAACTTAAGCCATAGAATAAGATCTGGGCAGCCAACATCAGCTGGTAAAATAAAATATCATATTTTGCCACAATCAGGATGTTAAGTACAAATACGACTACCATCAAAAAAGGCGTTACTGTCCACCTCAATACCCTATGGCTCAGGTATTGAAAAGTAAGCAAAGGATAATTGAACGGATTGGCCGCTTTTTTCAACCTCAAAATAGATTGGATTCCACCTGCAGCAATCCGAATTTTACGTTTCAGCTCTTCAGCCGTATTCGCTGATGCCGTTTCCATTGCATAAGCCATAGGTTCATAAGCGATGATATAACCTTGCTCGGCGATGCGCATGGCGATCATATGGTCATCGATAATGGTATCTGACTCAACAGGCTGGTACAGTGCAGTGCGAATGCTGAACAATTCTCCTGCAGCGCCTACATTTGAGTACAATTCGTAATCCCACTTTTTCAACAAAGACTCGTATTTCCAGTAAAAGCCTTCTCCAGCCGAACTCGCATCTGCTTTTTCAGGTATAAAAACTCTTTTCTCTCCCGCAACAGCCCCAACTTGTCCATTCTGGTAATGTTTAACCAGTTCTTTGATCGCTACCTCATTTAAAAACGTGTTTGCGTCAGAAAAAATCATAATCTCCCCTTTCACAAATGGTATAGCCCGCTTGATAGCGGCCATTTTTCCTGAACGGATATTTTCATTCAGGAGCGTAATTTGAGCATATTGCCCTATAATTTTAGCGGTATCGTCAGTAGAACCGTCAGTCACAAAAATATACTGGATCTTATCTTTGGGATAATCCAACGATAAACTGTTTTCAATTTTAGCCGCAATTAGATCCGCTTCGTTATAAGCTGCAATAATTAATGAAACAGTAGGCAAATCAGTGGCGGACTGGAATACTTTAGGTTGTTTGAACAGGCGTTTTATCCTGATCAATACAAAAAGAACAAAGCCATACCCAACAAAGGTATACACCACCACAAAAAGGCAAATCCATAAAGCAATAATCATGATCTATTTTGTATTTTAAAACCCAGGTTTTTACTGTTTTTGGAATGAGTCAAATTCCACCATACTCCTTTTAATACCCATTTGGCTAAATCAATTCTACCTTTAACCACATAGGTCAATACTTGCTTGGTGCTTGCTATGAAAATAAAATAGATACTAAAAGCAAGGGTGTTGACCAGATTTGAGTTGCGTCGAATGAAAAGCATCCTGTTCCTGGTCATGAAATATGTTTTGATCGGACTTTCTTTGCCGACTGAAATTGATTCTTTATGATAAACCCTGGTTTTTCCGGTAAACCAGATTTTTTTTCCTGCACGCTTAAAATGCTCACACCAGTCGAGCTCTTCATAATATAAAAAAAAGGCATCAGACATCCGGCCAATTTCTTCCAGATCTGCGCTACGACACATCATTGCTGCACCATGACAATAGCCCGTCTCCATACTCACCTCATTGTACTGCCCATGATCCTGTTGCAAGCGACCAAGGTCTTTGTTGCGTCCGGTTAAATAATTCATGGGACTAAAACCTGCGTACTGAACAAGGTCAGGCTGATCAAAATAAAGTAACATGGGCGAAATGATACCAATTTGCGGATCATCATCCAGGGCTGAAGTCAAGACTTCGCACAGGTTAGCAGTAACTTCAGTATCATTATTCAAAAAAAGTAAATAATCGCCTTTTGCTGCTTCAAGTGCCAGATTGTTTCCTCCGGCAAAGCCCAGATTTTTTTCCGATCTGATATAAATTAATTCCGGATAGACCGATTTAAATTCAGCTTCGTGAAATACCTCACTCCCATTGTCAACCAACACAACCTCTACTCCGGGCGACAAGAGATTGGACTTTACCGACTTAAGAAAATCAATAGTTACTTCAGGTTGATTAAAATTTACGGTAATTATGGAAACAGTTTTCATTATTTACGTAAAAGTAATTATTCTATCCATTTTATATTCAATTTTCATCAGCATATATAATTATTCATGTTTTGTCTAATATTTTCATTTATATTTAAAGATACAGACACCTGATTGAAAAATATCTTAGTTTTGTCCAATCAGCCCCAAATATAAAAGCTTTATTTCTTTGCATGGCCCACATTATTAATCTCAAAACCTTTAAAGATACTAGGGGTATTTTAACCGTACTTGACCGCGTAGTTGATTTCGAAATCAAACGCTTGTTTTACATTTATGCAGTTGACGATTCTGACCGCGGTGGACACAGACACCACAACACGCACCAGGCCGCAATATGTATACATGGTTCTTGCCAAATCACCAATAACGATGGCGAAAAGATTGAACTGTTTACATTAGACAGTCCGGAAAAATGTCTGATCCTGAATCCTGAAGACTGGCACGTCATGCATAATTTTTCTCCAGATGCCATTTTATTGGTATTGGCATCAACAGCATTTGACCCTAAAGATTACATCTATGAGCCTTATGGAAATCCAATATGAAAATCTAAAGACGCTCAACAAACCTTTTGAAGCACTTTTAAAACAAAAATTCAGCGACTTTTTAGATAAGGGCTGGTATATCCTTGGCGATGAAGTGGCACAATTTGAACAGGAATTTGGTCTTTATCATCATGAAAAATATGTAGTTGGCGTTGCCAATGGACTGGACGCGCTCATTTTATCATTGAGATGCTGTGCATTGGAAAAAGGTGACGAAGTTATTGTTCCATCCAATACCTATATTGCAACGATACTGGCTATCTTGCATTGTGATTTGGTCCCTGTGTTTGTGGAGCCGGATATACATACTTATAACATAGATCCTAAAAAAATTGAGCTGGCCATAACCCCGCGTACAAAAGCAATTATGGTTGTTCATTTATACGGGCAGTGTTGCGACATGGCCCCCATCCTGGATCTCGCAGCACGCTACAAACTGAAACTAATTGAAGATTGTGCCCAAGCGCATGGTGCCAGTTACAAAGGCAAACTGGCTGGTACTTTTGGTGATTTCTCGGCATTTAGTTTTTATCCCACTAAAAACCTTGGCGCCATGGGCGACGCCGGCGCTGTAATTTGCAAAAAGGAAGAAGACTATATTTTATTAAAGCAACTTAGAAATTATGGTTCTGAGAAAAAATACCACAATAGTGTTGTTGGCTATAATTCGAGGTTAGATGAATTACAGGCCGCTTTTCTGAGGATCAAACTTCCTTTTTTAAATCAGATCAACGCCCATAAGCAGGCATTGGCGAGTATTTATCAGCAGACTTTGAGTGATCAATTTATTAAACCTGTAGTTGTAAATAATTTCGAACACGTCTACCACATTTATAACATCAGGCACCCTGAGCGCGATCGTTTAAAAGCTTACCTCCAGAAACACCAGATCGGTACAGAAATTCACTATCCCGTGCCGCCTCATCATCAGAAAGCCTTGAAACAAATGAACCAAATGAGTTTTCCGATCTCATCTCTGATTCATGAAACTACTTTGAGCTTACCTTGCTCCTTTGCGCACAGTACTGATCAAATTAAACAGGTAGCCGAAATACTGAACAAATTTGATTGATAAATGCTAAGTTAATTTAATATATTGTTTGATATATAACGCAAAATATTAAACAATATATTAAATTAGCAGTGTATTAATCAACAATCCTATTTTGAGCGATAAAAATAAAGTTATTCAGGATTTAAAAAGTTTTGAAGCACTTGGTGCCAAGGATGAGGAATTGATTCTTAAACTCAATGAATTTCTGGCACTACTGGACCATAGCGACCTGAATACAGAGAACATCAAAGGTATAAAGACGAAGATCAATACTGCTATAGACCAGAAATTAAGCAGTAAGGACCTTGTGAAGGAATTGAAGGAAGTTTCGCTGTCTGAACTGAATAAATTAGAGCAGCTGGACAAACTTGAAATGCTGCTGAACACCAATTATATTGATTCCAAACAAACACGTAAATTACGTTTTGATCGCTTATTTTCTAACATTGTTAAAATAATTATAGGTTTTCTGTTTGTGACACTGGGTTTTGCCATGATCATTATGCCGGCACCACCCTATTTTGAAATGTTTACAATTTTCAATTTCAATCCAGACGATGGTGTCACCTTAATGGACTTAATTTCACTGATCATCATTGCGACCGGAATTTATATCATCATCAAACCAATAGCTAGCTTAAAGTCAAATGAATAGGAAAATTCTACTGGTAGATGATGACATTGTACAGTTAAAGCTTTTTGAAAGGCTATTGACAAGTAACGGCTACAGCTGCAAAATTGCTTTGTCTGTAGATGAAGCTGAACAATTTCTAATGACTGAAGTCCCTGATCTGATTATTTCCGACTATCAAATGCCCATTAAAAATGGATTTGATTTCAGGAAAAGGTTGTTGGAGCATGATCACTTTAAAAACATTCCATTTTTATTTTTAACCGCGGTTAACGACGAAAGTTATATCCAGCAAGGACTGGATTTGAAGGCAATCGACTACATCAGTAAAGGAACGCCATCGGCACACATCCTCTCTAAGATTGATAATCTGATGCAATCTGTCAGGGAGCACTATGAACGCTCCCTAAGTGAAATTAAAGGCATTGCAGAGAAGCTGAATTTGAGGAATACGCCTAAACGGGCACCCTTGCTGAAAAACTTCTCTATTCATTATTTTAATCAAAGTTATCAAAATCAACCTGGCGGTGATTTTATCGACTTTATCCAGATTAACGATCGACATACCTTTGTAATTCTCGGCGATGTCATGGGTAAAAAGTGGGGTGCCTGGTTTTTCTCGTTCAGTTTTTTAAGCTACATCAGGTCTGCCATCCGGCTCTGTGTTTATGATGGCAATTTCTCGCTCTCCGAAATTTTAAGTAAATTGAATAGAGTTATTCATTCCGATGAGATTTTGGGTGACATATTCTCTACTTTAAGTATCCTTTTAATTGACGATACGGAAATTAAAGTTTATTACGCCGGCGCGGGTGATTTACCCTTGTTAAAATACGAACAAGGTGGAACTGAATTAATCAGCTACCAATCGGATGGAATCCTGCTTGGATTCTCTGAGGAAAGCAGTTTTAATGAAATAGAAATTGAATTAAATGAAAACGAAGAGTTATATTTGATTTCAGATGGAATGATTGACTTTGAAGTAAATGGAGCTAAAAAATCAGATCTGAATATCCTAAAAGAAAAACTTTACAAATTAAAGAAAAGTGGAAAAACCACTTTAGACATAAAAAACAACTTATTTAACAAACATACCTCGCAGGTTGATGATTGCAGCATTATCATCTTAAACAGAGTTAAACGATGAACATAAATAAACAGAAAATTAAGGAAATACTTTTAATTACCATTGAGGATGCGGAAGCAAACTTATCTAAATCAGAACAATTCAAAGAACTGGTTTTACAGGAAATCAGTGCGGGCGAACGAAAATTAATTATTTCTTTTGCAAATGTAGAATATGTTGATAGCTCTTTTTTAGGCGCCCTTGTCGCCATATTAAAAAGTCTGCTTCCACTGAATGGTAAATTGGTGTTGGTTGAAATGAATAACGATATTGAAAATCTTTTTCAATTGACCAGGCTAGACAAAATATTTGTAGTAAAAGATACCCTAGAAACAGCTTTGACGGAATTTTAAATGAACAAATCATTTCCAATTATATTAGAACTAGAAACTCCTCAGCATCCTGATGATATTTTCAGCTTTATCAAAATGGTATTGGCGAAAATATTGGATCACAAGATGCTGGATATTGCCCACCAGCAAAAAATCAAAATGATTTTGGTGGAGTTAATTACCAATTCCATTAAACATTCAGCTGATCAGGGCTCGCAGATAAAACTGGTAATAGATCAACCTTCTTTGAGTATTCAGAAATTTGAAAAAGGTTTGCAGATCGAATTCAGCGCAAGTAGTCAGCAAATTCCTTTTGAAGAAGTAGATAAAATTTTAAAGATCAGCTTTTCTGAGGAAAACAACCACCATATCCAACCCCTCGACAGGTATAAATTCAAGTTTTTAAATCCGCACAAGGAAGGCTTTGACATTGAGCATATGCCAGAACATTTTGGATTTTATATCATAACGATCGCTTCAGACAGCTTTATTTATCAATATGATCCTGAGGCAAAGGAGAACAGATATATTGTCAATCTTAATATATAGAGAAAATTATCCCCAAAAATCCTCAATTTGGGAAACCTAATCCCCATTTTATTTTATTATTTTTCATCGTTGGAGTTACCTTATTATCAGGTTAACTTTAACGATTATTCAAAGGCTTGATTATTAACAAAAAAGAAACAAGTATAGAACAAAACAGCCATTAAGGAATAAATTTTGCTTTTAACAAAAGAAAAAAGTAGAATCAATGAGAATAAAATTACTTCCTATAGTTTTGGCTATTGCTATTATCTCTTGTAAAAAAGACAATGCAAACGATGGTAAACAAGTCACTAATATTAATGATCTAACGGTTCCAGGTAGTTTTAAATGGAATACCTCAAATGAGGTTAAATTTACTATTGGAATATCAGATTCAAAATTTCAAAACCTTATCCAGGTTATATCAATTTATTTAGGAAATCCGGATCAAGGTGGAGAAATTTTATCAAAAGGCTCTGCTACACCATTAAATGCATTTAATACGAAAATTACCATTCCAACATCTGCATCTAGCATTTACGTAGTGAAATCAGCTCCAGATGGAACTAAGATTTCCGAGAGAGTAATGCTTACATCAAATCATATTGACCTAAACTTTGGAAGTAGCGGTTTGACAAAAAGTGCTTCTGCTCATTCTTCTGATAAAAGCAAATCCGTAACTGCCGAGTTAGCAGCGACGCCGGCAGCAGAACCTGATTGCCAAGCTTCGATAACAGGTTCAGATATAAATTTTAATTCCAAACAAGTTATTTGCTATACCTCGGCAAATGACGCAACAATTAATGTCAATGCTAACCCTGGAGGTACGTTAAAAATTAATGCTCCCGGAAAAAAAATTAACATACAGACTTACAACCACACGGGATTAAATATTATTATTGGATCAAACACAACGGTGATTTTTTCAAATTTAGAACTTAAATCTAATGAGGAAATTATCAATAATGGCACATTAAACATAACTGGTAAGATAGATGTAAACGGAACTTTAACCAATAATGGAACAAGTAACATCAACTTTCTTCAGATCAACGGTTCGGGTACTGTAAACAACTACTGTAAACTGTTATTGACAGATGCACAATTAGACAAAGTTTTGAATAACTATAGCTATGTACAAGTTTCGAATAATGTAGTCTTGAATAGCTCTGGTAGAATCAATATGATAGGTAATGGTCTAAGTGGTGCTATGTTCCAAACAAATGATATGAATGCCGCACGTGGCGGAATAAACGGTTCTGGAGCAACATCTTTATTTAAAGTAACGGGTAAAATTGATCAAAATGCGATATTGGATGCAAAGCAATCTTCTAACCGTCAAGTATTCTCTGGTAACATTGAGTTATGTACAGATCAGGATATTCCGGCTGGATTCTTTATCGCCCCGGCAAAAAAAGGCTGTGAAGCTTACATTGCTGCTGATGGTTGTATTTCTACAGGAAATGGAACACCTCCGGTGGTGATTAAAGATACAGATGGAGATGGTGTAAATGACACTGAAGACGACTACCCTACTGATCCAGCTCTTGCTTTCAAAAACTATTCAGTGAACTATATCAAAGGTGGTTCCACCGCTGCTTTTGAAGACAACTGGCCATCTAAAGGCGACTATGATTTAAATGATATTGTTATCGGATATCGTTACCTGGTTTCCACCAACGCAAAAAATATCGTTGCACAAGTTGATGCAGAATATAGTTTGATTGCATCTGGTGCCGATTTCAAAAACGGAGCTGCAGTTCAATTCCCTCTTGCTGCAGCTAAAGCGAAAATAATAACCGCCAGTGCGGGCATGTCTTTTGAATCTCAACAAGACAGTGCAGTTCTGATCCTATTCAATAATAGTAAAGATTTACAATTGACAGGAAATACCGATCCAGCAAAAGCGACGTCACCTGTAGTTAAATTAAGCGTGAGTTTTTCAGTAGTTGATGGTCCAAACATCAACGATTTCGGCGTAGGAACATACAATCCGTTTATTTGGAATGAATCCAATGGTTACGGTCGCGGATATGAAACACATCTGTACGGAAAAACACCAACAAATCTTGTAAACGCCAGCTTATTTGGAACAGTTGATGACCGTTCTAAACCTTCGTCTGGACTTTACTATCGTACTGAAAGTCTCTTACCATGGGCTTTAGAACTCCCGATAGCAAATTTCGCATACCCTATTGAGGGGGCATCGATTTTAAATGCATATACAAGCTTTGATAAGTGGGCCCAATCAGGTGGTGCTGTTAATAAAAGCTGGTATAATGATTCAACAAATACAAATTCTTCATTGGTTTACGCAATAAAGTAGATTTTTTTCACTCTTTAAAAATGCTCCCAAAAGTTAGTCACTTTCTGGGGGCATTTTTATTATCGAGCCCTTTAATTCTTTTTAGCGTATTGTTTTCTCGATCAATTAACGAAGTTTGAATGATAAAGAAATATTAAAGAATCTGGTGCAGAATAATATTTGCTGATATAAGAAACAATTGATTACGTAACAACAATAAACCAACAATGTAATCTATTTCAATAAAGGAATTAAATCGTTGGTAAACTCTTCAGCGCCTTGTTTATTTAGATGAAAAACATCAGCAAACTTTTCATACCTATAATTGTAGCGAGGGTCATTGGAGAAATTAATAAATTTCACATTCTTAAATCTACCGGCGATTTCAATCAGTTTTTCAACTCGATAGTTTAAATTTTCATTCAAAATCTTAGGTGAGATAATCACGTATGTTTTAATGCCGGAGCTAGCCGTTTTAGCTAAAAATTGCTCATAATATGCCAAAGATTTTTCATCTATATCTCTGCTGTTGTCATTTTTAGCCTCTTCACCCGATGCCATACGACGCTTATGATCTTCCAACATGGCATCAGTCATTTCACCAATTAAAGGTGCATAACCATGGTCGTCTGCCGGGATTCGATTTGCAAACAGGTAATTGTAACCCAAGATAAACAAGCTCGAATTATATGGATATGTTCTTGAAAGCATCTTAATTTTCTCCCATTTGCTACTTTGATTAATGTACTTCACTAATTCAGGATGCTCCCTGCAATATGGAAGCAAAATAGATAGTTTCTCATATTTACTCTCTCCAGGGGCTAACTCCCAGGAGTTGACGTCCAGTAAAATCATTTTTGGCTTGTACCTGTTAAAAATAACATCCTGAATTGCCGTATAATAAGGGATCATTTGCGCATCTCTTCCTACGTTATAGCATGACATATTAAAAGCTTTGCTAAGTATCGCTGGAGAATAATGTCTGACCGCCCTTGAACTCCCAAAGACCAAAATATCTTCGTGGGTACGATCAACCGAATAAGTAGTTTGTGCAAATTGTCCTTTTTCTTGGTTGAAGTAAATGTGCTCAAGTAAAAAACCCAAAGCCTGGTCTGCAGCAATGAATAATAGCATGAACAGTACTATACGCTTTAAAAATATGATGATATCTGGTTTCATCTGATTAAAATTGGAAATAAATAAACTGCCCACCACTAAACACGCCAAACAGCATGATGATAAATAAAGCTATAATTACTGCGCTCCACCTTACCCATGCTAGTTTATGACTGAAGAAATTAAACTTATCTGTTATATATTCCATTTTATATTCCACGATAAACAACAAAACTATAGCTAAGATACTATGAGCCATGTTACTAATTCCATCACCTACAAAAGGTTTCTCGCCAAACGATTTTAAGTTACGTATGAGCGACCAGGCATCGCCAAGGGTTGCCGCTCTAAAGAATATCCAGGCGAAAGTGACAAGTAATATTGTTAAAACTATATTTAGCACGTTTAATATGTGCGAATTAATTTTTATCTTTTCTACCAGTTTCTCCCGATATGGTTTAAGAATCATTCCCGAAAGAGAATAAAATCCGTGGAGAAGCCCCCAAATGATAAAAGTATAGTTCGCACCATGCCATATCCCACTAACAATAAAAACAATCATTAAATTGAGGTACACCCGCTGACGGGCAACACGGTTACCACCTAGGGGTATATAAAGGTAATCCCTAAACCATGTTGAAAGCGATATATGCCATCTACCCCAGAATTCACTAATAGACTTAGAAAAGTATGGTCTTCTAAAATTGATCATCAGATCATAGCCCATAACTCTTGCACAACCAATCGCTATATCCGAATACCCGGAAAAATCACAATAAATCTGAATAGCAAAAAACAAAGAAGCAATCACCACTGTAGAGCCATTATGTAGATCAGGATGGCCATAAACAGCATTTACGTAAATAGATAAACGATCTGCAACGACCAACTTCTTAAAGAATCCCCAAAGCATGAGCTGTAAGCCAGAAACTACGCGGGCGTATTCAAATTCATGTTTTTCATGCATCTGATGTAATATATTTTGAGGCCGCTCAATTGGCCCGGCAACCAACTGCGGATAAAACATAACGTAAAGGCTATAAATTCCAAAATGCTTTTCGGCCTTCTGATTTCCGCGATAAACCTCTATCGTATAACTCATTGCCTGAAAGGTATGGAACGACAACCCAATAGGTAGTAAAATACTGAGATAAGGAATCGGATTTTTATAGCCGAAGTCACCGATTATATAACTTAAACTCTCATTAAGAAAATTATAGTATTTAAAAACGACAAGAACGCCAACGTTGGCAACCAAACTGCAAATTAATAAAAGTTTTCGCCGTCGCCCCTCCGACTTCTCAATATAAATCCCAGCAAAATAATCGATGACGATTGTAAAGCCTAAAATCAAGATATATATGGGCACAAATGCCATGTAAAAATAGCAACTAGCCCCTAAGAGTAATATCCATCTGTATCTATGCGGAAAAAGGAAATAAGCTATAGTCACCACTATAAAGAAAAAAGCGAAATCCAGGGAGTTAAACAGCATACTTTGAATATTTGAGCCAAATATAAAACATAATGATTATCAATTAAGAAATTCTTAACACATGAAATATTAAATTCTTCCATTAGCAATGATATTTTTAAATGGATTTGAGAATATCCACACTTTTGAATACCTTTAACCGACGTCATGGCATTAACTAATTTTTCAGAAATATCGTTACTGATCACAGTTTATAACAGAAGTTCTTCGTTAGAAAGGCTCCTTAAATCTTTCGCTGATCTGGGTATAAAATTTGGTGAAATTGTTGTTTCGGATGATGGAAGTTCGGCATTCCATCTAAGCAAAATGGATAGCTTTATTAGTTCGTATGGGATAATGTTAATCAAAACGGAGCACAATCGAGGACTTGGGAATAACCTGAATAAAGGTCAGGCCGCAGTGACCAAACCCTTTACACTATATGTTCAGGAAGATTTTATCCCAAAAAAAGCAGCTTCCATCAACATAGATAAAGCACTTAAAATATTAAAGTCAGATCAATCCATAGATACGATTAGATTCTACTCCTATTTTCCTTATCCTTATACCAATCAATACAACTCGGATTTTAAACAAATGATATTCAAATCTTCTATAAGTTATTGGAATCATTTAAAATTCTATATGTATAGTGATCACCCCCACTTAAGACGAAGTAACTTCAATGAGAAATTCGGCAAATATCCAGAGGGGATTCCACCTGATAAAACTGAATTTGAGATGTGTTTGTCGTATATCAAAAAGAAAGGGAAAGGTTTGATCATTAACGACTACAATGAAACATTTGACCAGAAAAACAATTCCGACGAACCAAGTACAATAGGCCGTAAATCCTGGAAGGAGAAAGACAATGTGCTCATCAAATTTATGAGAAGTGGATTTCTGGTTTACAGATTCTTAAAAAATTCGGTACAACTGCGACTTAAAGACTAAAACGAGTAAAATGTTTTAAAAATCTTAAGTTAAAATAATATATTTAAACCCGTGAACGAATACATATTTTTTCAATTATATAAAAATGCCTGACTCTACCTATTTCAAAGATGTTACTCTTCTCATTACACACTATAATAGAAGCCTGTCATTAAAGAGATTGTTAGATTCATTTAAAGCGTTAAATTGTAATTTTGAACATATTATCGTCTCTGACGATTGTAGCAAACCTGAACATCTGGAAAAGTTAAGGGATTGGCAAAGCGAGTATCATTTTGAATTAATTAGTACAAAAAAAAATAAAGGACTAGCCAATAATTTGAATAAAGGCCAGGATGCAGTAAAAACCTCATATACATTGTATGTTCAGGAAGATTTTGTTCCTAAAATACTGTTTCCTGAAAAACTATCCCAAGCTGTATGCTTTATGAATGAAAAATCCGAATTGGATATTGTTCGTTTTTATGCGTATTTCAAATATCCCTACCTAAAGCCATTTAGAGACGGTTTTTCTGAAATGATATTTAGTATTTTTAAAACAGGATATAAAAAATTTTATTTCTATAGCGATCATCCGCATTTACGACGAAGTACTTTTCTTCAAAAATTTGGACGCTACACAGAAGGAATCAACAGTGATCAGGCAGAATATAAAATGATGATGACCTTTTTAAAAAGAAAGGGAACAGGATTATTTTACGTTCGCTTTACTGAATTATTTGATCAGCTAAATTCCGATGAAGAGCCAAGTACGGTTCACCGGAACAATTTAAGAGAAAGCAATAATTTCTTTATAAAAACGGCAAGACACCTTTACAGACACTTAAAATTTAACTTTGACTTTATCCGTTAGGGTACAGTTAGCAAAATAAGATTAAAGATTTTTTCTATGCCAATTCTCAGCTTACCCAAATGGATATGCCTCCATCTATATGAAAATAAGAATTTCAGCGATCTTTCTGATTATGAAATTAATGATTTAAAAAATCGTTTAAGTAAATTTAAATCTGAGGATCCAGAAGTGTCCATTATGATTCCTGCCTGGAATGAAGGTAATAATATTTACAGAACCTTATCTTCATTAGCAAATAGCAAAACAAAATTGAAGACTGAATTGGTTGTAATTAATAACAATTCCACTGATCATACTCAAAAGGTATTAGATACGCTTGGTGTTAAGAATTACCTTCAGCCAATGCAGGGTACACCCTATGCCAGAGCTTTAGGTCTTGAGATGGCCAGGGGAAAATATCATTTGTGTGCCGATTCAGACACATTTTACCCACCTGACTGGATCGATTTGATGATTGCCCCTATGAAAAAAAGTAAGGAAATTGTGGGTGTTTATGGCCGCTATTCATTTATCCCTCCTGAAGGCGAAAGTTTGCTTTTCTTAAAGTTTTATGAAAAAATTACCGGAATTTTAATCCGTCTTCGAAAATATAAACGTGAGTATATTAATGTACTCGGTTTTAACATGGGCTTCATCACTGAAATCGGTCGTGCCACGGGTGGTTTTGAAGTTAAAGAAGTAAGGAAATTTGACAATGCTATTGGCTCTGAATATTTTGTGGAAGAGGCGGAAGACGGTCGCATGGCTTTGAATTTAAAGAAAAAAGGCAAACTGAAACTGGTAACTGCTCCTCTAGCCAGGGTTTATACCTCTTCCAGAAGACTAACCGCTGAAGGAGGTATTTTAAAGTCCTTCACGTATCGCTTAAAATTGCATTCCAAACGAATAATGGAATACGTTGCAGGAGAAAATTCAGATAAATTTTAACAGGAATATCACCACAATATATCAAGAGAATGTTTAAACGTTTGATGAATAAAATATTTAGCTTATATGTCTATTTGAAATATGGGAAGCTTCCAGTAGACGTGCGCTACTACTACAGAGATACCTATTATTGCAAACTGGTACAGCTAAAATATTTTATAAAAGATTACATTACCAAACCTATATATAAAAGGACATCTTTTAGTGGAGAGTTTGCGCCTGAACTACAATTTGCTTTGCCATTTGCTTATTGGCACTATAAAAATGGCACTTTGCTAAGTACAGAAGCTTCCACTTACACCAACGAACTTTACTTTTTTTCTCCTAAACATTCAGAGACCTTTAAAACACGAAGTAATGAGGGAAATTATAATTTCGAAATGCCAAGAATTTTATATAGCCAGGACTATGATATGCGAAAGTGGCTGCCCGTACCATTAAAGGAACACTATCGGAATGAGATTTATGTTTATGGAAAACCAATCCTAATCATTGCCAACCGTTATAACATGGAGTGGGATGGCCCTCCTATCAGCTTTTACAGTATTGAAATTTTAGAGGCTATAATTAGTAAATTAAAAACCACCTATACAATCATTTATAACCGTCCGCGCCCTCAAAACATCACTATGGATAACAGTGACATCTATGACATGGATGAATATCAATGGCTAGAAAAAAATCATCCCGAGGTTATTTTGATGGAGGATTTATATAAGGAAAATAAAGCGGGTGCAAATAATTTTAATCACTTGCAGCTTATGGTTTATGCGAATGCTGATAAATTTATATCTATCCATGGTGGTACTGCAACATTAGCAAGCTATTTTGGTGGGGTTAACCTGATTTTATCCAGAAAAGGTCCAGAACACCACTTCGGTTGTTATCATAAGCTTTATCCGAAATTTTCGGGTGCGAAAATTTTACATGCAAAAACAGATGGAATGGTTATGGAGTTTATAAACACACATTTTTAACAGCGAAATTATGATAGGAGTAGAATATAAAGGACGACTAGGAAATCAGTTATTTCAGTTTGTATTTTATCAATATTTAAAATCAAAAAAAAGGTCAACCTTATTCTTTTTACAGAATCCACATCATGCATCCGTCACCAAGTATTTTGATCTGGAACCAGATGGATCTAATACTGGTACGCGATTTTATGAGATTTTCACCCGTTTATTGGTAAAATTTGTAAAATTTAAACATATATATATGCAAAATTTTGTGGGGCCCAGAGAAATCTTACCACAAGATAATACCATTTATCATGGATATTTTCAAACAGACTGGTACCTAAACCAGCTTAAAGGTAGGATAAGTTTAAAGGTTAAGGAGAAATACTTTAAAGATTTTTGCAGTAAATTTGATCCTATTTTTAAAAACCATAAAACTATAGTCATACACATCAGAAGAACAGATTATTTAAGCTACGGAAAAAGGGATATCTCTTTACCTGTTTCTCATTTTCAGGCCCAGCTTAAAACAATTGCGGACATAGAGACCTATAAGGTAATATTTGTCAGTGATGACATGGAATTTGTTAAAAAAGAATTTCCAAAACAACCCAATTATATATTTTCTTCAAATGATGAGATTACAGACTTCCAGCTAATACAACACGCTGATATTGCTATTATCTCTAACAGTACTTTTGCCTGGTGGGCGGCATACCTTAGTCCGAAAAACAATTACGTAATCGCACCAAAAAACTGGATGGGCTTTAGGCTAGGCAGATCACATCCTAAAGGAATTATGACAGAGAAGTTTTATTGGGCAGAGGTCACAGATTAGGACTCAGCTCAAATTTCACATACTCTTCCTCAGTGCTTTAATTTCTGAAATTGACAGTTTATATTTTAAAGTAAGTGCGCCAAAAATTGCACCTCCTATAATAATCTCCATTGAGGTATGAAATACGCCTACATGACCTACAAATGTCTTATATAGATACACACCAAACATCATAATTACACTAAATAGTACTGGTTTAAAGAGATTTTTGAAAAAGCCGCCAAGAAAATTACCTATTAGCGACTGTACCATTGCAAAATTTATAATTAAATTAATTAAGGTAGCTAATACCAATGCCCAGGCAACCCCAGTTGCCAATGCGTATTTTCCTAAGAAATAAATAAGTGGGATCTTTACGGCAAGTGTAGCAATGTTTAAATAAAACAGCAGGTTTGGCTTCCCTTTTGAAAAAGCGAGTGTAAATAATGGGTGTGCAAGGCACATAAAAACACTAGCGATAACCATAATTTTTATCAGGCCAATTGTAGGATCCCAGCCAGGCCCATAAAACAAGGGGACAACACTGTCCGCAGTAATATATAAGCCAGCCAGCAATGGAATATTACAGTAACTTAGAAAATCAAGTATTTTAATGTAAGCCCTCTTCATTTCCGACGCATCCTCTTTCATCTTCGCTACAATCGGGTAAGCAACTTGCAAAACAATTGGATTTAACCTGCTAATTGGAAACACAGCTAGTTGGGTAGCTAATGTATAATAGCCAAGCAGCTTAATGCCTAACATACTTCCGATGAGCATATTGTCAGAATTGCTTTGTATAAAACCGACAATACCATCACCAAGATTATAAATTCCAAAACGAATATGTTCTTTGACCTCCTGGTATTTAAAATGCCATTTTACTTTAAATAAGTCCCTGCCAAAAAAAATCTGAGCAAGTGTCTTATACAGCTGCATAATCAGCTGTCCGTAAATGAGTGAATATTCTTTGAATCCATTATAGGCAAACAATATAGTAACAACTGTTGCGATGACGATGGCTGAAATATCGATTATTGCCAAGGTTTTAAAACGAAGTTCCTTTTGCATCAAAATCGAATAAATCTGGCCAAAATATACGATTAGGAAAAAAAGTGAAGCAACTTTGATAATTTGATCTAATCTAGGTTCATGATAAAAGTCAACGATTAAAGGAGAGCTTAAGTAAATAACGACGAAAATAAAAAAACCAAGAAAGAGGTTAAGAAAATATAGTGACGACAGGATATTCTTGTCTTCCTCTTGTTTATAAATAATAGAATTGTTAAAACCAAGATTAGTAAACATACTAAAAAAGCCAATGATCATCGTACTAATACTAACAATACCAAATGCAGCTGGTTCCAATAATCTTGCTATGATTGCAATCTGTAGAAACTGACATACTGTTGAAATAACTGTAGAAATTGTAATCCATTTACCTCCGTTTAATGCCTTCTGCTTATTGCTCATACTTATTATTCTTTTTAAAATTTTATATCAATTTACAACAATGATTTTTGATAACCATAAATTGTTTGCTCAACAAAATTATCCCAGCTAAATTTTTCAGCTTGTTTAATTGATTTAATTGAAAGTTCAGCCCTTAAAGATTCGTTCTGATATAAGTTCAGCATCTGTTGAGATAAAGCTGTTCCATCTCTTGGATCAATTAAAATCCCAGCTTCCCCTACTACTTCTGGCAAAGAAGATGTATTTGAGGTGACTACTGGTAAACCACACTGCATAGCTTCTAATGGCGGCAAACCAAAGCCTTCATAAAAAGAAGCATAAATAAACCCAAATGCGCCACTATACAGGTAGGCCAGATCGGCATCATCAACAAAACCAGTCACTATAATTCTGGATTTGAAACGATTCGCATTCTTGATAGCCGAAAATATAGGGTCGAAATCCCAGCCCTTACTACCAATTAAAACGAGGTTGAGATCATGAATTGCTTCTTGCTCCACTAAATGAATAAAGCTACGGATGATCTGATCGACATTTTTCCTGGGTTCTAAAGTACAAAGACTTAAGAAATAAGGCTGTTCTGCGATCCCATATTTAGCTTTTATAGTTTCAATTTTTAATTGATCATCGATTTTATGGAACCGAGATCTTGAGGCAGCAAGATGGGTAACAAATACCCTATTTGGATCAATAGGATAATGTGTACACAAGTCATTTTTAGTTGAATTTGAAACACAAAAAAACCACCCTTCATTTATGGCGCTTTCAATAGCTACTGCCACCAAAGGTCTTCCGTTATCTTCAAAATATTCGGGATGTAAAATCGGAATTAAATCGTGAACAGTTAAAAAAGATTTCGTTTTATGTTGGTTAATCACAGCTTCTGGAATAGGCATATAAGGTGAGTGATAAACATCGCTAATTTTTAAAAGCTTTTCTAAATTAGTTTCTAATCGATTTATTGGCCACAAATTCAGTTGATGAGTCCTGTTCCTTACTTTCTCTACTAGTCTGTCCTTATTAGTGGGATAAACGATATGCTGGTCGTAATCTTTTTGTTCTTTTAAAAAAGAATTCGCATCTCTACTAAAGTTGGTTGCAACCAAAGACAGGTCGCAGTTCTTGCGTCCATCGATTCCTTTGACCAACTGATCAACAACTCTAAAAACACCTGTTCTACCTGTTGGGTTTGCATAAGCAGCTCCTAAAGCCATCGCGTCTATAATGATTTTCATTAAGCCAGTGTTTTATACAAATTTAGCGTATGCTGAATACAATCAGCTAACGGAAACAATTTAATTCGTTCCGCTCCCTTGGATATTAATTCTTTCCTAATATTAGAGTGCATTAAAACAGAAGTAATCTGATGAATCAGATCTTCTTTACTGTGTTTACTGAAAAACACTGCAGCATCTCCCGCCACCTCTTTGAAACAGTCAATGTCACTTAGCAACACGGGGCATCGTGCTTTAAATGCTTCCAGAATTGGCAAACCAAAGCCTTCGTATAACGATGGATAAACAAAAAGCACTGCATTTTGATAAAGAAAATTAAGCTCCTCATCGGTAACCTGCACATGCGAAACGCTATTTGTCAGTTTATTTCTAATCAACAGTTCCTGATCGGCTATTCCTAACGTCCCTCCTCCACTTAATACCAATTTAATTTCAGGGAATCTAAAGTTGATCTCTTTAAATGCCTCAATAAATAAATAAAAATTTTTGTAACCACTTCTATCACCTACAAATAATATGTATTGATCAGGTAAACTTTTTATATTTTGAAATACCAACGGTGTGTCAATATCAATTCCATGGTAAATAACACTAATTTTATCTTCAGAAACATTACTTAATTCAAGGAGGTCATTTTTGGTGGTTTCAGAAATTGCTATTATACGATCAGCCTTTTCAATGTTAATTCGCTTCTGATAAGTCAGGGGATCGTTTGCCCAAAAATATTCAGGCAGTCGTTCATATGTCATATCATGAATAGTAGTAACCATAGGCTTTTTAAGATCTTTTATAAAATAAGGATCATAATAAGTAGGATGAAAAATATCAAAGTCGTTTTTACGAAGCAGACGAGTACAATAAGCTTCATTTAAATTATAAATCCGTTTTCCCAGAATAGTTTTAGATAGTTTTCGGCCAACTGCATTATTAAAGGCTTGATATTCATCTTTAATGTAATGATTATCAGAATATAATAAACCTAATTGATAATCAAAATCAGGTTCATTTTTAATTTCCTGAATAATACTGGCAAAATAACGGCTTATACCACCATACTTTTGGGTAGTAAATTTTTGATGGTCAAAAAAAACTTTTATCATATCGTTTTATTAGAAGAGGCATATTGATAAAATTCTGCGATAAGTGTACTAAATTCTGTAAGTCTTTTTTCCCAGGTATTTTCCGAAGCAACTAAAAGTCTCGCTTTTTTTGCCTGATCATTGTTCTGACTTATAGAATCAGCTATGGCACCCGTAAATTCTTGAGCGCTACTACAATAGTAAACTGTATCTCTAGTAAATACTTTAAGGTCAGGATTGAAGTCTGTTGCGATTACCGGCTTGCCTGCGCCCAGGTATTCAAAAAGTTTCAAAGGAAAAATAGTCGCGCTAACTTCATCTTTTTTGAATGGAATAATTGCGACATCAAATCCTTTTATTACAGAAGGCATTAAATCATACGGGATTCTACCTATAAAATGAACGTTATCCATTTGACGAAATCCATCTGGTATGTATTGTTCTGAAACTGGACCCGCAAAAACGAAGTTCACAGCAGGATTGAGTAAAGCCAGCTTAGCTAAAAGATCAAAATCCATTCTCCTTTCTATATTACCGAAATATCCAACCCTCGGTCCTGCAATTTCTCCCACAAGTGGGTGGACCTCAAGTGAAGGATCCATGGCTTTTACACTATGTTCAAGATCTGCTGCATTAGGTATAAAAAAGGTGTTGATATTTTCTGCCTTTTTCTCGCGATAGAGCTGTAGACTAGTACATACAATCAAATCTGCATTTTTCACAATCATGTGTTCTGAAACAATCCCGTGCCTTCTATCGTGATCGATGACTAATGGATCTACGCAATGATACACAGAAAGTATTGGCTTTAGCGCTATAGAGACATCCGGATAATGAAAGTTAAAAGAATTTATAAAGACAAGCTCATTTATTTTCATTCGAGTCATAATCTGCTTTAACCTCCTGATGATTAAATTTTCGCTTCTCCTTAATAACCAACGATAAATCCAGTTCTCTGGTAAAAAATTGATTGACAATACTGGTGGAAGAATTAAAATCTTCAGGTTTTCAATATCGGTATCCAATAAACATAAGGAAGAATTGAAAAATGCCTTTCTACGTTTATTAAATTCAGAAGTATGTCGATTAAGAAAATAATCTTTAACCGTGTAAGGATAATCAATATAATAAACTTTATTATAGCGGGCTAAAAATTTAGCTGTAGTGAAACTGGTAGATTCAAATTGTCCGTCAAATTTTGCAATTCCGAATATAAAAATCACTTTCTTCTCTAAGATCATACCTCTGGGCTTGAAACTTGTTTCTCCTGATCCAAACGATAGGTTACATTGATCAGGGCAATAAATAAATAAAAAAACACATTGAGTGGGAACTGCACAATAGCCTCTTGCGGAAAATTACCAATATTGATAGCGAAAATCATCAACACCATTGCCAGACAGTATGTTTTAAGTTCAGGATCTTTAATCTTAAAATAATTGTTAATTCCTGTTTTAAGCACAATAAACATCAGACAACAGATTAGAAATAAGCCAACCCAACCAAGTTCCACAGCAACCCTTACATAACCACTATCCGGTGGAAATTGGGCAAGGAAAGAGTATGGAGCAAAACGAACTCCCCATACGCCGGTGGATCCTAAGCCCCCACCTATAGGATGAGACCTGATAAATGGTTGAATCTTCTTTTGGTTTTCAACCCTAACATTATAAGAGGCATCATTATTTGGCCTAAATGCAGTTTGAAATCTTGCCAGATTGGAATTAGATGTTGGTACATTAATCAGTCCAATCATAAAAACTGCAAAAATCCCTGTAAAAATTAGAACACGCAGGTTGAATTTTAATATAAATAGCAATCCCATTGCTGCAGGTAAAAGTACATAAGCCGCACGCGTACCCGAAAAGAGCATTACAAAAAAGAATAATAATGCCATTAAACTAAACAGAATTTTGAGATTCCTGCTTGAAGGCCCAAAAAGCATACAAATACAAAAAATTCCACTGGCCACCATATTATATGAAAAAGCAACGGGGTCTGAGAAAATAGACGACTTTCGCCAGTGTCCATCTATATACAATAATGCCTGAAGCATGGGATCATTATTTAATGCTCGTTCTTCATAGGCAAAAAAACCAAAATATTCTTGTTTGATGGCATAAAGTGCGGCAAATACTGAAAGAGTAAGCCAGAATTTGATAATCAACCGAATGAATGCCACGGTTTTGATCTGATAGTTAAAAATAAAATATGAAAGCATAACTCCCGCAACTGACCGTATGGTGTATACCCAGGCCAAGCGAGATTCCGCTGCCGGATTAATTACCATGAGGACGTTATAAAAGATCCATATCAATATGATGGTTGTAGTGGCATTTTTAAAAATCTCCCAATTGGGTTCAAATTTTTGCTTAAGCAGAAAGCCTATTAAAAGCAAAACCAAAGTGGCGTCCATTAGCGTACCAAGAGGAAAATCTATTCCAAAACCCAATACATACATTAGCAAATAAGCCATAATCAGGTAAAGAATGACACCGAATTTAGGATACCTGACGATAAAATAAATTAAAACAGGTCCACCTGTAACAGCCAAAAAGAATATTGCGCCTTTTACACCCATCAATGTGGTTAAAAAAGCTAAAACTGATGCCATCAATGTCAAAAATATAACAAAAAAGACAACCATGATTTTGGGGTTGACACTACTTAACCGCTCTGACAGTTTATTCATTAAAAAAACAGAATTTTAAAAAAGAAAAACGTTAAACTCAATAATACCAAAGCTATTGCTACTTTACGTTTAAGGTTAACGATTATCCTTTCTTGTTTTTGAACGCGGTCTTCAAATTCTATTCTCATAACCTTCATGTTTTGTTGATATTGAAATCTTATTTGCCTTCCAGGCTTTCGTCAGTGAAATAAGTTGAAAGAAGATAAATTTAGGTACGCTTTTTAGTGAAGCATAAATCCTTTGATCTGTATTTGAACTCCACAATGCAACAAAAAAGAAAAGCACGAAGAACAGTATACTAAATGTCCACAAACTTGCCGCCATTATACTTCCTGTCAAAAGGTTAATAAGCAAACAACCTAAAGCAAGTATGAGAAAAATGAACAACGGTGGTCTTAATAAAACAAATCCAAATATGAACTGGTTTCTATCAAATCGATAAATTCCCTTAAACAAAATATGAAAACCATATTTAAAATATTTAAACCATGTATTTATCCATCTGCTTCTCTGATTAACCAATTGTTCAGTCTTAGCCGTTTTTTCGTCAAAAACAACAGCATGTTCATTGAAGGCTATACGTTTATTGTTCAGCAAAATCCAGGCCTGCAAAACCTTGTCAAAACCAGCACCTGTAACCTTATGTGTATTCAAAAACGAAATGTATAAACTAGTTCTGAAAGCCATACCGGAACCAGATAAAGTTGCAGACGACCCGGATTGATACAATAATTTCCCATCGTAAAAATGATAATAAATATCTCTTGCAGCATCAAGACAGGCAATCTTTCCATCCAGATTTTTTGCTGCTCTTAAACCCTGTACAGCATCAAATCCTTGCGAAAAGTTAATGTTCAGCTGATTTAGATATTCAGGATCAACCAGATTATCACTATCTACAATGGTAATACAGTCATGGGCTCTTTTAAAATTTTGAATAGCGTAAGCATGGGAGGCAGTATTGCTGGCTAACACATCTTCGGGACGCAACAGTATCACCCTGGGATCTTCAAAATGTAATTCACTAATATCACAGTTGTCTGCTACAATATAAATCAGATAGTTAGAATAGTTAAGTTTTAAAATTGAACCAATAACGCTCACTAAAGTATTTGTATACTGAAAGGCAGTAACTATAATGCCATAATCAATAATATCAGGTTCTTTGGTTATGGTTTTCCTTACTGGAGAAAAAAAAAGGCAAAAAAGATATAATAATCCTGGAAACAAAAGATTGTAACCTAAAATAAACTGTATTGCAAGCCAGAAAGCTTTTAAAATCTCCATTACTCTAAATCAGATGGTGTCATATTCAATATCCAACCTTTAAACAAGCCGGTAGCCCTCAGGTAGTCAATATTTATTTTCTTTTGAGAATTAATCGCCAGACCAGATTTGAAGACACCGATAATACCGTCACAAAAGGTAAACCATTCTTTTGATTGATTAATACCATCTAAAGGAGCCGTTTCAATGATAATAATATCAAATTTTGTCCTAGCCCAATCTAATCTATCTTTAATTATATCCTGCCCTGCTAATTCCATTATAGAAGTATCTCCACCTTTGTTTGGGAGAAAAGATGCAAATCCTATACTTGTTTGAGCATCTGTGTTCATGACGGATCCATCTCGAAGAAAATCTTCCAAGTACGGTGAAGTTTTGCTTAAAGGTGTCAAATGAGGAGAATTGAAGTTTCCATCAATAACCAATACTTTATGATTCGTCATTTTCCAAGCAAAAGCAAGACTTATAGAAAATAAGCTTTTACCCTCTTTAGCACCCAAACTGGTAACAGCGATAACTTTGCCTTTGACGTCATTTTCAATCTCATACCGAATTGACCTAAGCGCATTTTTAAATTCCCGCTCCGCTTTAGAGGTATTATCATCTTTCCAAATCCTGTACAGGTCGACCTTACCCGTTGAGATATAATTCAGTGATCCCAGTACCGGTGACTGACTTGTGTTAGCCAAATCTTTAGCTGTAATAATATTATTATTTAAGTAATATAGTACAAAGATGACAAGGACACAAAAAACTAAACTGATAATTCCACTCAAAATTACTAAAAGCATTTTCTTTGAGGGTTGTGCTACTCCAGGCATTGCTGCCTGAACAACATTTAACTTAACTTCAAAATCAGATTCCAGACTACTTTGATTATATTTATTTAATACATCCAAATACTCCTTCGTCGCAATATCCAATTTCATCTCAAAAGATTGAACTTCAGCTTCTCTTGGAACAAGCTGATCAAATTGCCCATTCAATTTCTTTAGCTCACGCTCAAGTGAATTAATGCTGTATCTGGAGATATCAAGCTTAACTTCTAGTCCAAGTTTTTCCTCTACAAGCGCTTGCTTGGTAGAGAGGGGACTAACTATATACTGATCGGCTGATTTGTTAATTTGCTCTCCCAATTTTTGCTGTAGCGAATCAATAGATTGCTTATATCGCTCATCAAGATCATTTTTATAATAAAGATCGTATAAGGCACTCAATTCATCTTTTGTGTTAACAATTTTCTGATTAACCTTGGATAAGGTAGCTTCGATATATTTTCTGTCAACAGGGCTGAATTTATTATCAATCTCATTTAACGCACCGGCATAAGAAGATGTGTTCTGCGTTGCTTCCTGTTTTTTCTCCTCATAATCCATAATCCGGGTATAGAGTTGTTTGGATTGTTCATCGAGATTCAAGACTCTATTTCTAATCTTGTAGTTCCTTAGTTCCTCCATTCTTTTGCTTAAAGTATCACTTTTTTTATTGAGCAGATTACTTAAGAAATTAGTCGTCTTAACCTGATTTGCGCGCACTTGAGTGGAATAATATTTAACAAATTCAGCGGCTAGCGTATTCGAAACAAATGCAGATAACTCAGGATTTTCGGATTCAAATTGAACAACGATAAAATCTGAATCACCCGATCGATAAACCATTAGCTTATTAGTAATATTATCGCTATCATATTGCATCGAGCGGATCTGGTCGTAAAGAATCTTTTCTTTTGAATTATATAAATTTAAACTTAGCTGCTTATTATACATTGTCAGATAAGCAGCTACATCATGTTTTTTTTGCTCAGTACTTAGTGTTGTAATTTGAGAACTCAACTTTCGGAACGGCTTTGATGAAGTGAGATCATGAATAACCAGTTGATATGAAATCTGATCCAATATTCTTTTCATCCGGATCATAGACATTAGGTTACTAAACTCCTGGGCAACCTGCTGTGCCTGTGGACTGCTCTGGGCAAGTAAATTTTGTTTTGTATCGTCAACAATTCCTGTGGAAATCTGCGCCTGGGACATATAAGAATCAGGAAGATTACGGACCAGAAAATAAGTAATAATCAAAGTGATAACCGGTATAATAATTAAGATTATACGATACTTTTTTAGAAGGCTTAAAAATTTAATGATCTCTTCCATTACTTAATTTCTTCCAGTTTTTTTACAGTTAATTCTTCTAACGCAGCTTTGGCTGTAACAAAATTAATTTCTGCCTGTATCTTGGCTTGATAAGCTTGATTGTAACTCGTTGAAGCATTGTTATACTGTTCCAGCGTGGTTTCAGCTTTTTGATATTTAATTTTAAATATATTGTAATTGTTTTCTGCCTCTAAAAAAGCATTATTAACAGGGGTTATTATTTTTTGGCACTGCAGATACATAAAATATCGTTTCTTAACTTCGGCTTCCAACTGAAGATTGTATTCATCAAGGTTATACTGCGCGAGTTTAACCTGTTCTTTAGCTTTTTTTACCTGGCTTGGCTTAGCGAGTAACGAGCCTGGATTAATGGAAACACCAAATTGATATCCGTTCAAGATGTCAGAGGTTTTAATATCAACAGCATTGGTATTTGCATCATTAGACCTAAATACATATTGGAAAGAAAAAGGGTCCAACCAAGATGCCCTTGCTCCTGCAAGATCACTTTTGGCCGCATTGACCTGGGTACCAAAAGCTTTCAGCCTCGGGTAATTATCTTTGGCTGTCGCAATTAGCTTCTCAACATATAAAGTAGAAATATCAGCAAGGACATCTTTGTCCTGCGCTTTTAAATTCTGGAAAAGGAATAAAGGTAAAATTAAAATAAAATTTAACTTAATGATCATTGTTTTACTCATAAGTAGTGCTGTAAAGATAAATACAAATTTATGAAGCGGTTGGTATTAATATTATACCATCTTACAATTATAATGGCAAATTTGTTTCTACATAATTTGATCTGATAAAAATACTAAAAAAAACAAGATACACTTCTCCCTGCTCAAATATAATGGACTTCAATATGAATTAAGAAAAGGAACAAATGTAGGAGTTTGTTAAAAAGAACAATTAAACGATTACCTCAATCGAGGATATTTGGGGATATTTGGGGATATTTTTTATCACAATTGTGATTTTTTTTCACGCTTTTTAACGAAAAAAACAATTATACAAATCCTATGAAACCAAAATTAACTATAAATCGTACTTTTGGGTACTTAAATAACCGATTAATTTAATCTAATGTTTTTTGAGTGAAGTGGCTCCATTTTTGGTAAATAAATTATTGTTACTATTTCAATTTTATGATGAAAATTTTACGCCTGTTCTTACTATTCCTCTTAATTGGGCTTGGTATTGTTCAAACTGCTTCGGCTCAGTTCCCCTATGTTGAAAGCTTTAGAAATGCTACAGCTCCGGGCATTAGCTTTGGCGGTGCCCCATCTGCATTTTTAACTGCTGGCGGTAGTGGATTTGACGGAACAAATCACTTTGGAACACCAATTGATCCCAATGGGAACGGCTATTTGAGGCTAACAAATAATACAAATGACCAAAAAGGATATGCCATAAGTACAGCTAACTTCCCATCTTCGAATGGATTAAGTGTATTGTTTGAATACTATATTTACGGAGGAAATGGAGCTGATGGAATAAGTTTTTTCCTATTTGATGCGAATGCGTCCCCATTTAATATCGGTGGGTTCGGCGGTTCGTTGGGCTACGCACAGTATACCAATACAACTCCAATATCCCCAGGAGTTAGTAAAGGTTATTTATCGATCGGATTGGATGAATATGGTAACTTCTCTAATCCTGTCGAGGGAAGACAGGGCGGTGTTCCTGGGTTAAAACCAGGTTCGATTACTTTAAGAGGTAAAGGAGATGGCACCGCATTAACTCCAGACAACTATAAGTTTCTAACTACGGCCAAAATGGATGATTTTGGCTTTCCATTGGTGGGGGATGCTGCAGCTAGAAGACCTGATTCTACAAATGCAGGTTACAGACGGGTATATATGGATTTAGATCCGAATCCCGCTGGCGGATACAATATTACGGTAAGAGTTACTAAAGGGGGCATACCTACTACAACAAAAACAGTAATCAGCAATTATTATTATAGCGAGGCTGCTCCTCAAAACCTTCGTTATGGTTTTGCATCTTCTACCGGTGATCAGACCAATTTTCACGAAATTCGAAATGTAGCTATAGATGCATATAATATTGCTGGCTTAACCAATCCTCTTGCAGCAAATGATGTGCTTACTCTATGCCAGGGTAAACAAGCTATTATAGACGTAGCGGCAAATGACAAAACTACGAACCCTGGTGCCACTATCGTCAAAGCTTCCATAGACCTAGACCCCAATGTGCCTGGCATCCAAAATACATATTCAATACCTGGAAAAGGAACTTTTTCTTTAAATTCTCAAGGTTCTGTACAATTTATTCCTGAATCTCCGTTTACCGGCAACGTGTCCTGCTCTTACAATATTAAGGATTCCTATGGAAAAATATCCAACACCGCATCGATTACTTTAACTTACGCTGCCGCCCCTGCCCAACCTGATGCAGGAGTTGACAGATTCCTAAATATAACCACACCAACTACTTTCTATCAACTCGAAGGTAGTAGTATAGGTACAAATACAGGGAAATGGACACAGGTTTCAGGACCTAATATCGCAGTATTTACCAATTCTGAACTTTATAATGCTACTGTAAGTAATCTTACAGGCGGCGTTTACATATTCAGATGGACTGTTACTTCTAGTGGGGGCTGTGAACTTTCTGACGATGTTCAAATTACTGTCAACCATCGTCCTGTTGCTAACGATGATAAGATTACGACCAACCTCAATACAAATATTCCTATTCCAGTTTTAGATAATGATACCGATGCAGACGGCAACTCCACCATTGATAGGGGAAGCATTCTGATTAAAAGCCAGCCTCAGCACGGCACTTTGGTGATTGATCCAGTTACTGGTATTGTTACTTACCGTCCATATTCAGGCTACAGTGGCTATGATTCATTTGTATACACCGTTAAGGACAATTATGGAGCTGAATCAAACACCGCTATTGTTACTATTGCCGTTAATATCAAACCAGAAGGAGCCCCAGATCTAGTCAGCACGCCCGCAGGTACTTCAGTCGTCATTCATGTCCTGGATAACGATCCTTCAAAAGTAGGAGCAACAGTAATCAAAAATACGGATCCATCAAATGGGACAATCGTTGTTAACCCAGATGGCACAGTAACTTATACTCCAAATACTGGATTTAGTGGAAAAGACACTTTTACATATATTATAAAAAATAAAGATGGATTGGAATCAGATCCGATTATTGTAACTGTAAATGTCAAGCCAGCAGGAAGCTCCGATCAGGCCTCTACTCCTGTTGGAACTCCCGTTATCATTTCTGTAAAAGACAATGACATTTCAAAAACAGGAACAACTGTTATTCCAGTAACAGCCCCTACTAATGGCGCGGTAATCGTAAATACAAATGGCACCACAACCTATACACCCAATGCTGGTTTCTCTGGAATAGATACCTACACTTACAAACTTAGAACATCTGATGGATTAGAATCTGATCCGATTACAGTAACCGTTACTGTTAAGCCTGTAGGATCACCAGATAACAGTGTAACCCGCGAAGGCACACCGATAAGCATCCCCGTGAAAAATAATGATTTGAGTAAAACAGGAACTTCCGTGAACATTAAAACTACTCCTGCGCATGGAACTGTTACAGTTAGCCCTACTGGTGAAATTCTTTATACGCCTGTCGCCGGCTATATCGGAACAGATATATTCACTTACACCTTAAAAACAGCAGACGGTACAGAATCTGATCCGATTACAGTAACCGTTACCATCAATCCAAAAATAACAATTAATGCCCCGGACATTACAGTACCTGGTGTATCTGGAAAGCCTCAGATTATTCCGATCACTAAAACACCTGGCACAACCATAGTCATAACAGATCCTCCAAAACATGGTACAGTTACTGTAGATCCCGTTACAGGAGAAGTCATTTATACGCCAGATGCAGATTATACAGGCCCTGATGATTTCACTTATGTAATTAAAGATGGCAATGGAAATCAGTCTAATCCAGGAAAAGTAACAATCAATGTAAAAACACCTGATCTGTTTATTCCCGGAGGCTTCTCCCCTAACAACGATGGAATCAATGATTTCTTTGTCATTGAAAATCCGCAGGGAAAACAAATCTCACTTGAAGTTTACAACAGATGGGGAAATAGAATTCACAAGGTTACTAAATACGAAAACAACTGGGCCGGAAAAACAACGGAAGGAGTTCACATCGGAGATGATGTACCAGCCGGAACTTATTATTACATCATTACCATTGACAATAAAGACAAACGTGTTGGATACATTACCATTAACAGATAAGATGAAAAGGCTAACAGGATTTATATTATTCTCCTACTTTATACTACTTCAAGGTACTGTAAAGGCTCAGCAAGACGCCATGTATACCCAATACATGTTCAATACCCTTGCAATCAATCCGGCCTATGCGGGCAGCCGGAACGTACTTTCAGCAACCGCATTGTTCAGAAACCAGTGGACGGGTATTGATGGTGCGCCGAAGACCGGAACATTCTCCATGGATGCGCCGATTTTGGATAATAAGATCGGTTTAGGTTTGCAGTTGTTTACCGACAAACTTGGCATCACACAAACAAATGGAGCTGTAGTTAGTGCAGCCTACAGGATCCGACTGGAAACGGGAACCTTAAGTTTCGGTATCCAGGGTAATTTCAGTCAATTTCGTGCAAACTTTACCGAAGTCTCATTAGGCAGCACACAGGGTTACGATCCTGCATTCGCAGATAATGTGAAGAAATTTCTTTTCAATGTTGGAACGGGTGTTTATTACAACTCCGACGATTTCTATGTCGGCCTTTCTGCTATGGATCTAATGCCAAACAACTTGACAAAATACACTACAAATGATGTTGTTGCCGGAAGTAAACAGGCGCTCCATGTATTTTTCTCTTCTGGAGTCGTACTACCGCTTGATGATGACTTTAAGATAAAACCCTCAGTACTTGTAAAAGGTGTAAAAGGTGCGCCGCTTGAAGCAGATCTAAATGCTGCACTTTGGATAAAAGATGTGTTTAGCATCGGGGCCCAATATAGGACCAGTGCAGACATTGGAGCCATGATCGAAATTCAGGCTACACCACAAATCCGGTTAGGCTATGCTTACGACCGAAGTACCACAGCATTAAAAAGCTTCAATTCAGGCAGTCATGAGATCATGTTGAGGTATGAATTTGGTACCAAAAGAGGAAAAACACTTTCACCTAGATATTTCTGATCCGTCAATTATGAAACTATACATATACCGTATCTCTATAGCGATTTGCATTTTATTGAGCTGTGCTGCAAAAACGAATGCACAAAGTACAGATCGTGATTTAAGCGCTGCAAAAGAGCAGTATTCATCTTTAAACTATATTTCTGCAATACCAGAATTGAAAAAGGTATTGAAAACAGATTCAAATAATATAGCTGCACTGGAAATGATTGCTTATAGCTATAAGATGATCAAAAATTACGATGAGGCTTTATTCTGGTATGAAAAATTGACCAAACAAAAACCACTTCAGGCAAAATGGGTATTGTACTATGCAGAAGCGCTTGCAAATAAGCAGCAATATGAACGCTCTGAAGGTTGGTACAGAAAATACCTGGCTATGGTGCCAGGCGATAACAGGGCCGTCTCATTTTCCAAAACTAAAACAAGTAACCTGAACAAAAACACGGGGAACTGGAAATTACAGTTTACCAATTTGAACAGTCAGGGTTCGGATTATGCGCCCACATATTATAAAAATGGCCTAATATTTAGCAGTAATAAAAAAACACCGAGACTGACAGGCCTGGTATATGGATGGGACAATGCACCATTCACCGACCTCTATTTTGTACCAAACCTCAATGACATCAAGACACTTGATCCTGACAGCCTGATCAATACCGCCAGAGGTAAAAAAAATATTGTTTACCGCTTTAACGACGATGATACAGCGCCAACGAGTAACGACAGCAAAACGCTGGGCCTGTACAACCCTACTTTACAAAGAGACACTTTAGCCTTCTTGTTATCTCAAACATTAGACATTAAGCCGGTTCCAGGAAATATCAACACCAAATATCATGAGGGCACATCCGCTGTATTTCCTGATGGATCCATCATCTTTACCCGCAACAATTATGAACATGGAACTGTACAAACCAGTAAAGACGGCATCAATAAACTTAAATTATTTATTGCCAGTGGCAACAATCTAAATACCATCACTCCTTTTCCATGGAATAGTAACGAATATGCCGTTGGCCATCCAACATTAAGCAAAGACGGAACGATATTGGTTTTCGCATCGGACATGCCTGGAGGATACGGTGGAACAGACCTGTATTATTGTGTACGATCTGGAAACAGTGCACAATGGACCCGTCCGGTCAACCTGGGCAAAAAAATCAATACTGAAGGTAACGAGATGTTCCCATTTTTAGACAAAGATGGAAACCTGTACTTCTCTTCAACCGGACATCCGGGATTAGGTGGGCTGGACATCTTCGAAGTTGATCTGAAAGAAATGAAAGCCATCAGTACGCCCAGAAACCTGGGTGTACCCATCAACTCCGCTACAGATGATTTTGGATTCATTAAAAGTGATGATGGAAAAACTGGCTTCCTCAGTTCGAACAGAAGAGGAAATGATGACATCTATAAATTCGAAAGGGCGACATATCGGATTTTATTGGAAGGAACAGTAACAGATGCGCGCACGCGGCTACCGTTACCAGGCAGTCGAATCCTGATGAGGCACTTAGATGGAACCGATACCATCCGAACCAATGCCAGAGGAGAATTTAAGCGGGAATTGCCAAAAGAAACCGACTACGAAACCACAACACAAAAAATTGGTTATGTTAGTCAGCTTGGATTTGTAACTTCCTTAGGCATTACCCAGGATTCAACAATCAGGATGGATATTCGTTTAAATAAAACAGAAACCGCACAACAATATGTACTGAACAATTGTGATTCTCTAAAAAAGGTCTTTGCAGTAAAGAACATTTATTATGATCTGGACAGATATGAGATCAGACCTGATGCAAGACCAGCACTGGATGAGTTGGCAGCCTTAATGAGAAAGTATCCTGAAATTACCATCATCACTTCGAGCCACTGCGATAGCCGTGCATCGGAAGAATACAACAGACGCTTGTCACTAAACCGTGGTGCCAACGCAAAAGCTTACCTGGTATCCAAAGGAATCAGGGCAGAAAGAATTAAAATAGAATACTACGGTAAAACCAGATTGGTTAACAGGTGCTACGATGGTGTAGAATGTTCAGAAGCAGATCAGCAATTGAATCGACGCACCGAATTCGATGTGATACTGAATGGTGTAAACATCACCCGTCAAAACTGCAACGACAGGTAGGAATTCACCATTCC
>NZ_JADFBX010000016.1 GCF_015223055.1 Pedobacter sp. MC2016-24 | reverse complement strand
AAAGAGCAGCCCTTACCTGAGCATTACGAATTTTAACTTTTACATCAGCTAACAAAGATTGATATACCTTTATATTCATTCAGTATAATTTAGCAGTAAATTTAACGATTCTTACGCTACTAAACATCAACCTTTGTTTGGCAAATATTTTCAACAACTGATTATTTTTGTTGCAGCTGCACACCAATTGGATAAAATCAAGAAATTTATTTTGATGTAATTTTTCCAGTTCTAATTCTATATTTACTAAACTCTTATCAATATCCTATATATGTTTTATTATGTGCTTACCGCCCTCATTATTTTAGTATTTTTTAGCACAATTATTTTTTTATCCTATTGGATTCCTAAAAAAATCGGCTTCCTCAGAACTGGAAAAATTCTAGCTTGTATGGTAGGACTTACTCTTATGTACTTAATAGGGACAGTAATTTTTGAAGACCAGCTCTTCACCAAAACTAATGCAAAGAACTTGCTTTTAGAACAAAGGATAGTCTTAAATGATGAATTTCAAATTATAGAAAATAAATCCATGTCAGGAATTGGAGATTACTATCATACATTTACTTTGAAAATCTCCACTAAAGATAGATTAAGATTAATAAAGGAAATTGCTGCTTCAGAAAATTTCAAAAAGGTTAATGAAATTCAGGAAGACATTACCAAAAAAACGGATAGGCATACAGGTAATAGGCTTACCCAAAATTACGAAACTGAAGCTCAATTTATAAGGGTGTATTTCAAACCTCAGGGAGAGGGATATGCTCCTACTTACAGAAAAATTGAAATTGATAAAAACAGAGATTTACTAATCTTTGAAGATATAGATGAATAAGGATCAAAAGCATTTAAATGTAAAAAGCCTTAAATTTCTCTAAATTAAAATTTCTTATTTCCCTTATAAAGGTTCTTAGGAACATCAGACACGATCAGGATTCCATAGATTTTATTTGTAACACCATACTCTTTTTCAAGAGTTACTTTGTCAATGATCCTGATTTCTTTAAAATTCTCGTCATTTATTGAGGCTAAGTTTCCTTCCAAGCCTTTTTCGGCCAAGACTTTAGTATTTAAGATATATAGAACAGTACTGTCACTATCAAAATTAGGAAGCAGATCAGCATAGGAGCTTGATTTGGTGCTAAAGAATTTCCAATAGCGTTTTTTTGCAAATGGAATCGTCTCAATATATACAACACCATCTTTGCCTTCTTCTCCTAAGATATTTATTGCCTCTTTATCTTTAAAGACTGTGACTGCAGCAATTTGCTCTGGATTATATTTTTGAAGGTCACTTTGTAATACATTTACACTATCAATAAAGAATACAGGATTACTTCCTAGTTTCTTCACTACTCGTCTTGGTGATTGACCATAGCTACAGATAGAAATAAAAGTGAGTAGGATAAAGATTAAATTTTTCATATCAAAAGCGTTTTACGCATAAATATAAAAAATCCAATCTAAAAACTATTGAAGTATGCAATTACATTGGGGTAGAGATCAGCAAAAAACCATAAGAGTGATTAAACGCAAAAAGCCTTAGATTTCTCTAAGGCTTTTCTCTGTGCACTTGTAGGGATTCGAACCCCAAACCTTCTCATCCGTAGTGAGATGCTCTATCCAATTGAGCTACAAATGCGTTTCCGTTTCGTTAACGGACTGCAAAAGTAGTATTTGATTTTGAATTTCCCAATTTTTTTTGAAAAATATTCTAAAAAACTACTCCTGCAATGCTGATTAAGCTTCTACTGCTTTTCTAATTGCATCAAAATCAGGCAAATCACCAGCATTTTCTAAAACTTCAGCATAAATAATTTTTTCATCTTCAATTACGAAGGCCGCTCTTTTGGAAACACCTTTGAGGTTAAAAGCGAATTCTTCGTACAAAGCACCATAAGCTGTAGAGGTCTCTTTGTTAAAATCTGACAGCAATGGAAACTGATATGATTGTTCTTCTTTAAATTTAGCGAGGGTAAAAGGAGAATCTACAGAAATACCTACAACGCCTGCATTCATGCCTTCATAAAAACCAAAGCTATCTCTCATGGTACACAATTGGGTAGTGCAAACCCCGGTAAATGCCATTGGAAAAAAGTGAACAACCAATTTTTTCCCATCATAGTCTGAAAGTGAAACTTCTTTCAGGTCGGAACTGAATAATTTAAAATCTGGGGCTTTATCGCCAACTTGTAATGCCATAATGTTATGTTTTAATGTCAAATATAAAAATTGCCAACAGAGATTTCAAACAACTACAACAATTGTGACTGTATAGCTATACCAGGACGTAACAGGTTCTTCACAAGATAATGGCTTCTTCACACCTGGTTCACACTTCCTTAACACAAAACACACAAACAGGTACCTTTTTGTGAAGAAAGTGTGTAGAATGTGTGAACTATGTGAGAACTTGCCCTTATTGACTTACCCGGTTACAGCCTTCCGCTCCCGAAGCTGGGCATCAAATAATGCAAGGCCTTCTTCAAAACTATGTGGATTATATCCCAGTTCATTGATGGTTTTATCCAGTATAAAGCCAGTCCTTACGGGTCTTCTGGCCGCTTGATTTAAACTCGCTGAACTGATTTTAGTGATCAGGCTTCGGTCAAGCTTCCAAAAATCAGCTACTTTTTCAACCAGTTCATCAATACGCATCATGTCTTTACCAGAAGCATTGTATATCCCCTGTGCATTTTTCTCAACAGCAAGCAAGCAACAATCGGCCAGATCCTCAGCAAGTGTAGGCATACGCCATTGGTCGCACACCACTTTGATCGGTTCTCCTCTTTCCAGGGCTCCTTTGGCCCAAAGTATAATATTACTGCGACTCATGTCGCTCACAATTCCATATACAATAATGGTACGCAGGATCGCCCAACGGCAGTTAGACTTCTGGACTGCCTGTTCAGCCTCCAGCTTCGTCAAGCCATAATAACTCAATGGATTTGGTGTAGCCAATTCATCGTAAGGCCCATCGGCACCATCAAATACAAAGTCAGTGGACAAGTGGATCAATTGGATATCATGCAATTCACAACAGGCTACTAAAGTTTCCACTGCAGTCACATTGAGCAGTTTTGCCAGCTCCTTTTGATTTTCGCAAGTATCCACATTGGTCATGGCCGCTGTATGTATAATGGCGTCAGGTTTATATTGAGCGATCACTGACTTTACATTTTCAGGATTGAGGATATCCATTTCTGCATAATTGTAGCCATCGCGCACAGGATACCGATTGGGTCCTATTGCCGTTGCAACCAAATTAAACTGCTTTTTTTTCAGTATTTGTTCGGTTATCTTCTGTCCCAAAAGACCGTTACTTCCCGTTACCAATATCGTTTTCATAGGCATTCCATTCTTTTAGGTGCTTATCTGTTTTATTTTCTCCGTCATCTATAGCGTGGATTAAGCCGTGTGTAAATAATTTTCAACATCAAATTATTGGCTTAAACCGCTTTTGAGGGCTAAAAACCAACTAAAAAGCACCGGTTTTGTATCGCCTAAATTATCAATTAAAAAACTGTTGAAAAACTTTTTATTTATATACACAATTCTTGTATAAAAATTTTAACTTTGCAAACCGAATTGTAGACCCATAAAAGGGCCTTTAACATTTTGATATTTATAATTTTACCCAAAACAATATATGCCTAACATTGGAAAAATAGCGCAGATTATAGGACCGGTAGTTGACGTGAGTTTTGCTGACGATGCTCATTTACCTCAAATTTTCTCTGCATTAGAGATTGAAAAAGAAAACGGCCAAAAGGTTGTTTTAGAAGTTCAACAACATCTTGGTGAAGACCGTATACGTGCAATTGCAATGGACTCGACCGACGGTTTGGTTCGTGGCATGAAAGCAGTAGATACTGGCGCTCCTATCAAAATGCCTGTTGGAGACCAAATTAAAGGTCGTTTATTCAATGTTGTTGGTGAAGCTATTGACGGTATCAACGCTGTTGATAAAACCGGCGGCAGACCAATTCACAATGCTCCTCCTAGATTTGAAGATTTATCGACTGAAACTGAAGTACTTTTCACAGGTATTAAAGTAATCGATTTATTAGAGCCTTATGCTAAAGGTGGTAAAATCGGATTGTTTGGTGGTGCGGGTGTAGGTAAAACCGTATTGATCATGGAGCTGGTAAACAACATCGCTAAAGCTTACGCAGGTTTATCTGTATTTGCTGGTGTGGGTGAGCGTACACGTGAAGGTAATGACCTTTTACGTGAGTTTATCGAATCTGGTGTAATCAACTATGGTGAAGATTTCCTTCACTCTATGGAAAAAGGCGGATGGGATTTGAGTAAAGTTGACACTGATAAATTAAAAGAATCAAAAGCAACTTTGGTATTCGGTCAGATGAACGAGCCTCCTGGTGCACGTGCTCGTGTTGCCTTGTCAGGTTTGACAGTTGCTGAATATTTCCGTGATGGTGATGGCGAAGGCGCTGGAAAAGACATCCTTTTCTTCGTTGACAACATCTTCCGTTTCACTCAGGCAGGTTCTGAGGTATCAGCATTGTTGGGTCGTATGCCTTCTGCAGTAGGTTATCAACCAACTCTGGCAACAGAGATGGGTTTAATGCAAGAGCGTATTACTTCAACTAAACGTGGTTCAATTACCTCTGTACAGGCCGTTTACGTTCCTGCGGATGATTTAACTGACCCGGCTCCGGCTACTACCTTTGCCCACTTGGATGCAACAACGGTATTGTCCCGTAAAATTGCTGAGTTAGGTATCTATCCTGCGGTAGATCCATTGGATTCTACTTCACGTATCCTTTCTCCTGCTGTTTTAGGTGATGAGCACTACAATACTGCACAACGCGTAAAAGAAACTTTACAACGTTATAAAGAACTTCAGGATATCATCGCCATCTTAGGTATGGATGAGTTATCTGAAGAAGATAAATTGGTGGTGTCACGCGCACGTCGTGTTCAACGTTTCTTATCTCAGCCTTTCCACGTAGCAGAGCAATTTACAGGATTAAAAGGTGTATTGGTTGACATTAAAGATACCATCAAAGGATTTAACATGATCATGGATGGTGAAGTTGATGAATACCCTGAAGCAGCATTTAACCTGGTAGGTAGCATTGAAGAAGCTATTGAAAAAGGTAAAAAACTATTAGCTGAAGCAAACTAGTATATAGTAGTTGGTACTTAGGATACAGATCCCGATCGCTACCCTAAGTACCAATTCATTAATTTATTAAGTAGAATAGTTGAACTACTAAATACTAATTACTAAAAGAATGACATTAGAAATATTAACACCAGACAAGAAAGTTTTTGAAGGCGAAGTAACTGCGGTTACTGTACCAGGTGCTATGGGATCTTTTCAAATTTTGAGAGACCATGCGCCTATTATTTCAACTTTGGAAGATGGACCGGTAATTATTAAAAGCAAAACTGGCGAACAAACCTTTATTATTAAAGGTGGTGTCGTTGAGGTTTTAAAAAACAAAATTATTGTTTTAGCCGAAGGGGTTGCTTAATATTTAATCATACAATATTTTAAGAGCCCTTTGATTTTCAAAGGGCTTTTTTTATGGGATGGATTTTATAGGTAAATCGACAACTTTTTCAGCTACTTCACTCATTTTAGGAAGAATTTCCCAAAAAATACAATGCAGGCATAATATCTATACCGAATACCAAAATCATATTTGGTATAGTTACATCCAATGATCCTACCAAAAACAGAATACATACAAAACTAAATACCGAATAATAAACAAAATAAAGAATTATATTTTTTTTCAATTATTTTCACTCAGCTATTGATAGTATAGATAGCAAGAACTAAATTGGATTTATAAAGCAACAACAGATAAATACAAAGATGAACCTTTCATTTACAACATTACTTAACGTCATTATTAACGGAATTCTTCTGCTGATTATTCAGAAGGACAAGGCGCTGTAAATGAATATTTAATAAAAAAATATACGCAAGCGCCCCCCAAAAGTGGCGCTTTTTTAATGGACCAAATAAATAAAACACGAACCTAAATGCAATACTTCAACTCAAATACAGTGCTTTACCTAAACGGAAAGTTTCAGAAAGCTGCTGATACGGCTGGCGACATCTACAGCCAGTCATTACATTATGGCTATGCTGTATTTGAAGGAATCAGGGCATACCATACCCACAACGGTACACGTGTATTTAAAATCAGAGAACATTATGAACGGTTAAAACGTTCGGCAGAATTGGTTCATATGCCTTTCCCATGGGATGTAAACGACTTGATTAAGCAAACCTATAAATTATTGCAAATCAACAACCTTAAAAATGCGTATATCCGTCCATTGGTATATTCAGCGCCGAACATGTCCCTGGTTGCGGGAACCAAAACATCTATCATGATCTGTGCCTGGGAATGGGATGCTTATCTTGGTCATGAACAATTGAAAGTTTGCATCTCCAGTTACGAAAGACCCAATCCAAAGTCAACCCCAATCGAAGCAAAAATCAGTGGCAACTATGTCAACTCAATCATGGCAACCACTGAGGCCAAACACAGCGGATTTGATGAAGCCTTATTGTTAGATGCCGATCAAAACATTGCTGAAGCTCCGGGCGCAAATATTTTCATAGAAAAGAATGGCCGCTTATACACTCCCCCACTGGGCAATATCCTTGCAGGAATTACCAGGGCTACAGTAATGGAATTGTGCCAGATCCTGGACATTGAAGTCATTGAAAAACACTTAACTGTCAAAGATTTGAAGCATGCAGATAGTGCTTTCTTTTGCGGAACAGCAAGTGAGATAGCCGGAATTGCATCGGTAGATGATTATGTATTCCCCGTCAAATGGACCGACAGCGTTGGCGCAACCATTCAACGCACCTATAAGTGTCTGGTGCTTGAAAAACAGAACTACGAAGTCATCATCTAGCGGAACAGACAAAGCATAAAGATTAAACTAAAAAAACAATCATAAAACACATTAAAAAAACGACCTAACCACATACAATGTCACAAACACCAGAAATTAACCGTTACAGTAAAACATTTACACAAGATCCGACGCAACCTGCTGCACAAGCCATGTTGTACGGAATTGGATTGACCAAAGCAGACATGGACAAAGCTCAGATTGGTATTGCCAGCATGGGATATGATGGAAACACCTGCAACATGCACTTAAATGATCTTGCAAAAATTGTAAAAGATGGCGTCTGGAAAAATGACATGGTCGGTTTGACTTTCGGTACCATTGGTGTTAGTGACGGCATGTCTAACGGAACAGATGGCATGCGCTACTCCCTGGTTTCCAGAGATGTGATTGCAGATTCTATTGAAACCATTTGTGGCGGACAATACTACGATGGCTTAATTACCATACCTGGTTGTGATAAAAACATGCCGGGATCTATCATGGCAATGGGTCGCTTAAACCGCCCGGCTATTATGGTATATGGTGGAAGTATCCACTCCGGAAAATATAAAGGTGCTTCATTGAATATTGTTTCGGCTTTTGAAGCATTGGGACAAAAATTAGCCGGTAACCTGGAAGAAGAAGATTTCCAGGGCGTGATTAAAAATGCTTGTCCCGGTGCTGGTGCCTGCGGTGGTATGTATACCGCAAATACCATGGCTTCGGCCATTGAAGCTTTGGGCATGAGTTTGCCTTACAGTTCTTCTTATCCTGCCACAAGCGATGAAAAAAAGAAAGAATGCTTAGATGCCGGAAAGTATATCCGCATTCTTTTAGAAAGAAACATCCTTCCTTCCGACATCATGACCGAGAAAGCATTTCACAATGCCATGGTGATTGTGATGGTATTGGGCGGTTCAACCAATGCAGTATTGCATTTAATTGCCATCGCTAAATCTGTTGGCATGAACTTAAAACTGGAAGATTTTCAACGCGTAAGTGACAACACCCCGGTATTGGGCGATTTAAAACCAAGCGGCGCTTATTTAATGGAAGACCTGCATGAAATTGGTGGTGTACCAGCCGTATTGAAATATTTATTAAAGGTAGGATTGATTCACGGCGACTGTTTAACCGTTACCGGTAAAACCATAGCAGAAAATGTAGCTGATGCTGCTGATCTGGATTTTGAAGCCCAGAAAATTATCTTCCCGATAGAAAACCCGATCAAAGAAACCGGTCACCTGCAAATGTTGTACGGAAACCTGGCAACCAAGGGTGCTGTAGCTAAAATCAGCGGTAAAGAAGGAGAGAAATTTACAGGTCCTGCACGTGTTTTTGATGGAGAGAAATCGCTGATGGCGGGTATTCAGAGCGGCCGGCTAAAAAGCGGTGACGTAGTAGTGATCAGACAGGTTGGTCCTAAAGGTGCTCCTGGTATGCCGGAAATGTTGAAACCTACGTCATTAATTATTGGTGCAGGTTTAGGCAAATCAGTAGCCTTGATTACAGATGGTCGTTTTTCTGGTGGTACCCACGGATTTGTTGTTGGCCACATCACGCCTGAAGCATGGGATGGTGGAAACATTGCCCTGGTACATGACGATGACATCATTACCATTGATGCCGTAAATAACACCATAAATGTTCACCTGACGGACGAACAACTGGCAACACGCCGCGCGGTCTGGACACAGTTGCCACCGCCCGTCACCAAAGGCGTACTCTACAAATACATTAAACAAGTAAGTGATGCCAGTGAAGGCTGTGTTACCGATGCCTACACCGATTAAATTTAAAAAACCCTACAACCTAATAACAATATAATGGAAACAGCACAAGAGGAATCAACTACCTTAACCGAACCAAAGAAGACAGTACATGTTTCTGGTTCTGTAGCTTTATTAGAAGGACTAATAGCTGAAGGTACCGATACCATTTTTGGATATCCTGGAGGCGCCATCATGCCTATTTATGATGCACTATACGATTATAAAGATAAATTAAAACATATATTGGTGCGCCATGAACAAGGTGGCACCCATGCCGGACAAGGCTATGCCCGCACTTCGGGTAAAGTTGGGGTGGTATTTGGAACCAGCGGCCCGGGTGCAACCAACCTGGTAACCGGCCTTGCCGATGCACAGATTGACAGCACACCGATGGTTTGCATTACCGGACAGGTGTTTGCTCACTTGCTGGGTACGGATGCTTTCCAGGAAACCGATGTCATCAATATCACCACACCGGTTACCAAATGGAATTATCAGATTACAGATGCGAATGAGATCCCAAGTGTACTGGCTAAAGCTTTTTACATTGCGCGCAGCGGCAGACCAGGGCCTGTATTGATCGATATCACCAAAAATGCACAGCTGCAAATGTTTGATTACGAAGGTTACACCCCTTGTGAACACATCCGCAGCTACCGCCCTAAACCATTGATCAGAAAGGAATACATTGAGCAAGCCGCAGCCCTGATCAACTCAGCTAAAAAACCATTCGTTTTATTTGGACAAGGTGTATCCCTGGGCAATGCAGAACAGGAATTTAAAGCTTTTGTTGAAAAGAGCGGCATACCTTCGGCATGGACGATTTTAGGTGCAGGTGCAATCCCAACAGATCACCCCTTAAATGTGGGCATGTTGGGTATGCATGGTAATTATGGTCCGAACGTACAGACCAATTCCTGTGATGTACTGATTGCCATTGGTATGCGTTTCGATGATCGTGTAACCGGTCGTTTAGATAAATATGCCAAACAAGCCAAAGTAATCCATTTGGATATTGATCCGGCCGAGATCGACAAAAACGTAAAGGCTGATGTACCGGTTTGGGGTGACTGTAAAGAAACTTTGCCTTTGTTAACCGCATTGGTTGAAGAAAAAACACATCCGGAATGGTTGGCCGAGTTCCGCGCTTATGACAAAACAGAGCGTGAAGTAGTCATTCAGCCAGAATTACATCCAGGTACCGGCGAGTTGACTATGGGTGAAGTGATCAACCAATTGAATGAACTGACCAAAGGTGAAGCCGTTGTGGTTACCGACGTTGGTCAGCATCAGATGGTAACTTGTCGCTACGCCAAGTTTAACCACACCAGGAGCAACATCACCAGCGGTGGCTTAGGAACTATGGGTTTTGGCTTACCGGCAGCCATAGGCGCTAAATTTGGCGCGCCTGACCGTACGGTTGTGGCTGTGATTGGCGATGGTGGTTTCCAGATGACTTTACAGGAACTGGGTACCATTATGCAAAGCGGAATCGATGTAAAGATCATGATCTTAAACAACAGGTTCCTGGGTATGGTTCGTCAGTGGCAACAGTTGTTTCATGAAAAACGCTATTCATTTGTTGACATTACCAGTCCGGATTTTGTGAAACTTGCAGATTCATACTACATCGCAGGTAAAAAAATCTCTGAGCGCGAAGAACTGGTTGGCGCACTGGAAGAAATGCTGAACCACAAAGGTTCTTACCTTTTGGAAGTGATGGTTGCCCAGGAGCACAACGTGTTCCCAATGGTTCCTCAAGGTATGAGTGTAAGCGAAATCAGACTAAAATAATTAACGATCATGAGCAATTCCAACGAAACAGAATTAAACGGAAAATTAGAATTTACGATCACCGTATATACCGAAAATCAGATCGGAATATTGAACCGTATTGCCATCATATTTTCCAGAAGAAAAATAAATATAGAGAGTTTAAACACTTCCCCTTCTGAGATTGAACACATTCACCGTTTCAACATCGTTATTCACGAAACAGAAGAGGTAGTCCGCAAACTTTGCCGCCAGATTGAAAAGCAGGTAGAAGTATTGAAAGTTTACTACAACGTAAACGAGGACATCATCTGGCAGGAGCTGGCACTTTACAAGGTACCGACAGACATTGTTGCTGAGCGTGCCCCGGTAGAAAGGTTATTGCGTGAATTTGGTGCCCGTGCAGTGGTGATCCGTAAAGATTATACTGTGTTTGAAGCTACCGGTCATAGAGAAGAAACCGATAAACTGATTGAAGTGCTGCAACCATTCGGACTGATTGAATTTGTGAGAAGCGCAAGGGTGGCCATCATCAAAGACAGTGAAGGTTTCAACAGCAAACTGAGAGAATTTGAGCGTAAGGACCCGGGACAGGAAGTGATTGAAAATGAATTCCTGGACAAAGAGAAGAATGTATTTACGATGTAATTTGTAAAAATGGATCAGCTTTTAAATATCATTAAACAAACCAGGACAAATTTCATCCAGTTGCTGAACAACTCGACACTCGAGGAATTGAATGCGGTACCTTCCGGTTTCAACAACAACATCATCTGGAACTTTGGCCACATCATCTCCAGTCAGCAATTGCTTTGCTACCGCTTAGCCGGGCTCCCGATGATGATCAAACAGGAGTACATTTTGCAATTTCAAAAAGGTACCCGGCCGGAGCAGTTTGTTGGTGCGGAGGAAGTGCAAGATTTAAAAGAACTGATGCTGACTACGATAGACCAACTGGCCGAAGACCTGAAGCAGAACGTTTTTGTAAACTATCATGCTTTTACAACAGAATTCGGTGTCAGACTCAACAGCACAGCAGAAGCCGTTCAATTTTTCGGCATACACGATGGTTATCATTATGGCTGTGCAGCATCAATAAAAAAAGTAATAACGAACAAAATATAACAACAAGAACCCAAATCAAAAACTAATAACAATTATGTCAAATTATTTTAACACACTGCCTCTTAGAGAACAACTAAACCAATTGGGCGTTTGCGATTTCATGGACAGTTCTGAATTTTTAGACGGCGTTAATGCCCTTAAAGGAAAGAAACTGGTGATTGTAGGTTGCGGAGCACAAGGTTTGAACCAAGGTTTAAATTTAAGAGACAGTGGTTTAAATGTTTCTTATGCACTACGTAAAGAAGCAATTGAAGGTAAAAGAGATTCATGGAAAAATGCTACAGAAAACAACTTTACTGTAGGTACTTATGAAGAATTAATTCCTACTGCTGATGTAGTGATTAACCTGACTCCTGATAAACAACATACGGCTGTTGTCAACGCAGTAATGCCATTGATGCAGCAAGGTGCTACGTTATCTTATTCACACGGTTTCAACATCGTTGAAGAAGGTACGCAGATCCGTAAAGACTTAACTGTAATCATGGTGGCACCTAAATGCCCGGGTAGTGAAGTTAGAGCAGAGTATGTACGTGGTTTTGGGGTACCTACCCTGATTGCTGTACACCCTGAAAATGATCCTCAGGGAAAAGGACTGGCACAAGCGAAAGCATACTGTGTAGGTACTGGCGGTCACAAAGCAGGTGTATTGAAATCATCTTTTGTAGCTGAGGTAAAATCTGACTTAATGGGCGAGCAAACCATCCTTTGCGGATTGTTGCAAACTGGTTCTATTTTATCTTTCGATAAAATGGTTGAGAAAGGTATTGATGCAGGTTATGCTTCTAAACTGGTTCAATACGGTGTTGAAGTAATCACTGAAGCTTTAAAGCATGGTGGTGTAACTGGCATGATGGACAGACTGAGCAATCCGGCAAAAATCAAAGCTTTCGAGATTTCGGAAGAATTGAAAGACATCATGCGCCCATTGTTCCAAAAACATCAGGATGATATCATGAGTGGTGAGTTTAGCCGCATCATGATGGAAGACTGGGCCAATGGCGATAAAAACTTATTGGCATGGCGTGCTGAAACCGGCGAAACTGCATTTGAAAAAACACCTGCGGCTGATGTTAAAATCAACGAACAGGAATATTTTGACAACTACACCCTGATGGTTGCTTTTGTAAGAGCAGGTGTGGAACTGGCTTTTGAAACGATGGTTCAGGCAGGTATCAAACCAGAATCTGCTTATTACGAATCGTTACATGAAACACCACTGATTGCCAATACCATTGCGCGTAAAAAATTATTTGAAATGAACCGCGTAATTTCTGACACTGCAGAATATGGTTGTTACTTATTTGATCAGGCTTGTAAACCTTTACTGGCTGATTTTATGACCCGGGTAGATACTGACCTGGTTGGTAAAAACTTTAACGAAGGTAAAGACAACGGTGTTGACAACAGGAAACTGATTGCTGTTAACGAAGCACTGCGTACACACCAGGTTGAAACCATTGGCGCCACATTGAGAAAAGCAATGACGGCCATGAAAACCATCAAAACAGCATAAAAATTAAACTCAGCAGCTGTACCACTGCGTACAGCTGCTCCTGATCAAAAACAATGTCAGAACCTGTCGTCCATATCACCAATCTTACTTTAAAGTACCGGCACAAACCTGTATTACAGGATTTGAACTGGACTATAAAGCGCAACGAGAATTGGCTGTTATGCGGAGCAAGTGGAAGTGGCAAAACCTCTTTGGCAAAAGCAATTGCTGGTTTGACCCACAGTTATGGCAACATTGAAATTTGTTTCAATCCGAACAACAGCTCCCCTGCCCTGGCCTATTATGTGGCCAACTGGTTCCAGTTTAAAGACCTGGAAGGGCAATCTAACTTTTATTACCAACAACGCTATAATAAACAGGCTGTAGAAACTACAGCTACAGTAAAAGCTGAACTGGAAAGCTTTGGCGGGAAACATGCGCTGGAAATTAAGGAACTGGATCGCATTTTAGCGGCCCTCGGATTTTCAGCCCTGGTCAACTCGACCTTAATCCAGTTGTCCAGCGGAGAGCATAAGAAATTACAGTTGGTCAAAGCGATCTGGCTAAAACCGCAATTGTTAATTCTGGATCTTCCATATAACGGACTTGATGTAGCCTCGCGTCAAAACCTGAACTTATTACTTGACGAAATTTCTGCTACAGGCAGCCAGTTAATCCTGATCAGCAATGACACAGAACTACCAGCTTGTCTGGATCATTTTGCGGTTATTGAATCGGGAAAACTGATTGAAATTGAAGCTGATGAACGCAGCAGCTACGAGATCGACCTCATCAGCGATAGGGTGCCTGCTTTTATAAATGATTTTGCAATTCCAAAAACCGATACTGAAATCATCAAAATGGTTGATGTAAACATCAGCTATGGCGACAAACAGGTATTAAAAAACATCAACTGGGAAGTTAAATCCGGAGAAAAATGGGTTTTACAAGGCCACAATGGTTCTGGAAAATCTACTTTACTGAGTTTAATTTGCGGCGATCACCCTCAGGCTTATGCCAACAACTTTTATTTGTTTGGCAACAAACGCGGCAGTGGAGAGAGCATCTGGGAAATCAAAGCGCGAATCGGCTTGATTTCTCCGGAACTGCATTGGTATTTTGACCCTTCGGCAACGGTGGCACAAAGCATCATTTCTGGCTTTTATGACAGCTCAGGTTTGTTTTGTGATCCGGGTTATACCAAAAAAGCACAGGCTGATGAACTCATTCATTATTTTGGCCTCACCGCTTATCAAAACACACTGATGAATGAATTGCCCCTGGGCAAACAACGACTGGCTTTGCTGGCGCGGACCATTGTTAAAAATCCGGAGCTATTGATCCTGGACGAACCTTGCCAGGGTCTGGATCAGCAGCAGACCAGACATTTTAACCAGCTGGTGGATGAATTGTGCAGTCACGGAACCACATTGATTTATGTGGGCCATTTCGAATCACAATTGCCCGCTTGTATTGAAAATAGAATCTTATTAGAGAACGGTGCAGTAAAAACCGTTGAAAATATATTTAGTATTACCTAAACCCTAAGCATTATGTTACACGATCCGAATAGAGTTTATGTGTTTGACACCACCTTAAGGGATGGTGAACAAGTACCGGGTTGCCAATTGACAACCCCTGAAAAAATTGAAATTGCCAAAGAATTAGAAGCACTGGGTGTAGATATCATTGAAGCAGGTTTCCCGATTTCCAGTCCTGGCGATTTCCAAAGTGTTGTAGAGTTATCGAAAGCAGTATCTGAGCCAATCATTTGCGCACTTACACGTGCAAACAAAGGAGATATTGATTCTGCTGTGGCTGCGCTGCAATATGCCAAACGTCCAAGGATACATACAGGTATCGGCTCATCAGATATGCACATTAAGCATAAATTCAACAGCACCAGGGAAGAAATTCTGGAGCGTGCCGTGGAAGCCGTTAAATATGCCAAAAAATCTGTAGAGGACATTGAGTTTTATGCAGAAGATGCTGGTCGTGCTGATGTGGTATTCCTGGCTAAAATGGTGGAAGCTGTAATTGCTGCTGGTGCTACCGTAGTCAATATACCGGATACCAATGGCTATTGCCTTCCTGATCAATATGGCAGTAAGATCAAGTTTTTGAAAGAAAACGTAAAAAATATTGACCAGGCGATCATTTCTGTACATTGCCACAATGATTTGGGTTTAGCCACCGCCAATTCAATTGCCGGTTTACAAAATGGTGCACGCCAGATTGAAGGTACCATCAATGGAATTGGTGAACGTGCAGGAAATACCTCTTTGGAGGAAGTGGTCATGATTTTAAAAACACATGAAGCATTGGGCTTAAAAACCAATATCAACACCAAAAACTTTTATGAATTAAGCCGTATGGTCAGCTCGCAAATGCGTATGCCTGTACAGCCAAATAAAGCAATCGTAGGCAGCAATGCATTTGCACACAGTTCAGGTATCCATCAGGATGGTTTCCTGAAAAACCGCGAAAACTATGAAATTATCCGCCCGGAAGATGTAGGTTTCCCTGATGCAAGTATCGTACTTACGGCACGCAGCGGCAGACATGCTTTGAAATTCCATTTGGAGCGCCTGGGCTTTACCTTGAGTAAAGATGAATTGGGCGAGGCCTACCATCGCTTCCTTGCCGTAGCAGATAACAAATTAGATATTAATGACCAGGATCTTTTATTGATGATGGGCAAGCAACAATTGGCATAACCATTTGATCAACTAGAAAACTATAATAAAAACAAACAAAATGAGCAAGACATTATTTGATAAGGTGTGGGACACTCACGTGGTACGTAAGATAGAAGGTGGCCCGGATGTACTTTTCATCGACCGCCATCTTATCCACGAAGTGACCAGCCCTGTTGCCTTTTTAGGTTTAAAAAGCAGGGGAATCAGTGTATTATATCCGGAGCGTACATTTGCTACCGCGGATCACAATACGCCAACCATTAACCAGCATTTACCGGTTGCTGATCCACTTTCTGCAAACCAGTTGAAGGCACTGGAATCAAATTCAAATGAATACGGCATCAGCCACTGGGGCTTAGGTCACCAGAAAAACGGTATCGTCCATGTTGTTGGTCCGGAATACGGAATTACTCAACCTGGCGCAACCATCGTTTGCGGCGATTCACATACTTCTACCCATGGTGCTTTTGGTGCCATCGCTTTTGGTATTGGTACTTCTGAAGTAGAAATGGTACTTTCTACGCAGTGCATTATGCAGCCAAAACCTAAAAAAATGCGCATCAACGTAAATGGCAAACTGGGTATTGGTGTAACGCCTAAGGATGTGGCCCTGTTTATCATTTCTCAATTGACTACCTCTGGTGCAACCGGTTATTTTGTAGAATATGCGGGTGATGTATTCGAAAACATGACCATGGAAGGCCGCATGACGGTTTGTAACCTGAGTATTGAAATGGGTGCACGTGGCGGTATGATTGCTCCTGATCAAACCACGATCGATTACGTAAAAGGTCGCGAGTTTAGCCCTAAAGGCGAAGCATGGGAAAAAGCTTTAGCCTATTATAAAACTTTAAAAACAGATCCGGATGCTGTTTTTGATAAAGAATTGACTTTTGACGGTTCTAAAATAGAGCCGATGATCACTTACGGAACCAACCCGGGTATGGGTATGGGTATTTCTCAGGATATCCCTGATGCTGCTCATGCAGAAGGTGGTGCAGAAACTTATGCCAAATCATTGGGTTATATGGGTTTCTCTGAAGGTGATTCCATGATCGGTAAAAAAGTAGACTTTGTTTTTGTAGGTAGCTGTACCAATGGTCGTATTGAGGATTTCAGAGCCTTTACGTCCCTGGTAAAAGGTAAACACAAGGCTGACGATGTAACGGTTTGGCTGGTACCTGGATCGCACATTGTAGAAAGCCAGATTAAGGAAGAAGGTTTATTGGATATTTTAACTGAAGCTGGGTTTACATTGCGTCAGCCAGGTTGTTCAGCTTGTCTGGCCATGAACGACGATAAGATCCCTGCTGGAAAATATGCGGTAAGTACTTCGAACAGAAACTTTGAAGGCAGACAAGGTCCGGGTTCAAGAACAATGCTGGCGAGTCCGCTGGTTGCCGCAGCTGCTGCAATTACCGGGGTAGTAACAGACCCACGCACCCTAATTGAAGAACTTGTCTAACACAAAAAAAGATTAAAATGGCTTACGATAAATTTAACACCTTAAGAAGCACAGCTGTTCCGCTTCCAATAGAAAACATAGATACCGACCAGTTGATCCCTGCCCGCTTTTTGAAAGCGACAGAACGTGTGGGTTTCGGAGATAACCTTTTCCGCGATTGGAGATACAATCCGGACAATACACCTAAACCTGATTTTGTACTGAACAACCCGATTTACAGTGGTAAAATATTGGTTGGCGGTAAAAACTTTGGTTCAGGTTCATCCAGAGAACATGCGGCCTGGGCCGTATATGACTACGGATTCAGATGTGTAGTATCCAGCTTCTTTGCTGATATCTTCAGAAACAACTGCTTAAACATTGGTGTATTGCCAGTTCAGGTGAGTCCTGAATTTGCAGAAAAAATCTTCGCTGCAATTCATGCAGATCCGAATACTGAACTGGAAGTAAACCTTCCTGAACAAACCATTACCCTGCTGGCAAGTGGTGATCAGGAAACTTTCGAAATCAGTCCGTATAAAAAAGACAATATGCTGAATGGCTTTGACGATATCGATTATCTGCAAAGCATCAAACCGGAAATAGAGGAATTCGCCTTGCATCTTCCGCTTTAAATATCCGAGGATCTTTACATGGAAAGAAGGAAAATAGAGATAATGGATACGACACTCCGCGATGGGGAACAAACATCGGGGGTGTCCTTCTCCATTTCAGAAAAGTTAACCATAACCCAATTGTTATTGGAAGAACTGCAGGTAGACCGTGCAGAAATTGCTTCTGCACGTGTATCTGACGGAGAATTCCAGGCCGTAAAAGCAATTTTAACCTGGGCTGAAGCCAATGGTTATGCAGATCGGATTGAAGTGTTGACTTTTGTTGACAATGGTGTATCTATTGATTGGATGTTAAATGCAGGGGCAAAAGTGCAGAACCTTTTAACCAAGGGCTCCATGAACCACCTGACCCATCAGCTTAAAAAAACACCGGAACAACATTTCGGAGAAATTAAGCAGGTGATAGACCTGGCTGTTCAACATCAGATTGCAACCAACGTATATCTGGAAGACTGGAGCAATGGCATGCGCAATTCGCCGGAATATGTTTATCAAATGTTAAACTTTCTATCCGGTCAGCCTGTAAAACGGATCCTGTTGCCAGATACACTCGGCATTTTAACGCCTGGCGAAACCTTCAGGTTTATTACGGAACTGAAGTTAAAGTACCCTACCCTACACTTTGATTTCCATGCCCATAATGATTATGATCTGGGTACGGCCAATGTGCTGGAAGCGGTGAAAGCCGGAATCAGCGGATTACACTTAACCGTAAACGGTATGGGTGAAAGGGCTGGAAATGCAGCCATGGCCAGTGCTGTTGCGGTGATCAACGACTTTGCCCCCGAGGTTCAGGTACAGATTAAAGAATCTTCAATTTATAAGGTAAGTAAACTGGTTGAAACTTTCTCTGGTGTCCGCATTCCATCCAACAAACCAATTGTTGGCGACAATGTATTTACGCAAACTGCGGGTATACATGCCGATGGCGACAACAAAAACAACCTGTATTTTAATGACCTGCTTCCGGAGCGTTTTGGCCGTAAGCGCAGTTATGCACTGGGTAAAACATCTGGCAAGGCAAACATTGAGAAAAACCTGCAGGAACTGGGCTTAAAATTAAATGATGCCGATTTAAAGAAAGTAACCCAACGCGTAATTGAGCTGGGCGACAAGAAAGAAACGGTGACTAAGGAAGATTTGCCTTATATCATTTCTGATGTATTGGACAGCAGTTTGTACGAAGAAAAGGTCGTTGTAGAGTCTTATGTGCTGATGAACTCGATGGGCCTACGCCCTTCGGCAACCATTTCTGTGGTCATAGAAAGCGAAAAATTTGAGGAAAATGCACAAGGCGACGGGCAATACGATGCTTTTATGAATGCCCTGGCTAAAGTATATACCCAGAAAAAGAGAAGTTTACCCAAACTGATTGATTATGCAGTAAGGATTGCTCCCGGAAGTAATTCAGATGCCTTGTGTGAAACCATCATTACCTGGGAAACCGCACAGAAAGTATTCATTACCCGCGGTCTGGATTCAGATCAAACCGTTTCGGCCATTAAAGCCACCCAAAAAATGTTAAACATCATTTAAACATTTGGCGGAATAACCCTAATTTAAACCCAATAAAAAAACATAACATAAAATATGAAACTTAATATAGCGCTATTAGCAGGAGATGGAATAGGTCCCGAGGTTATTGACCAGGCCGTAAAAGTATCTGATGCAGTAGCAAAAAAATTCAACCATGAGATTGTGTGGACTTCAGCCTTAACCGGTGCAGCAGCAATTGATGCTGTGGGAGAGCCTTATCCAGATTCGACTCATGAAGTGTGTATGGCGGCTGATGCGGTTTTGTTTGGTGCCATTGGTCACCCAAGATTTGACAATGACCCAAAAGCTACGGTTCGTCCGGAGCAAGGCTTGCTTAAAATGCGTCAGAAATTAGGATTATTTGCCAATGTTCGTCCGACATTTACTTTCCCATCTTTAATTGACAATTCTCCATTAAAAAGAGAGCGCATTGAAGGTACCGACCTGATCATATTGCGTGAATTGACTGGGGGTATTTATTTTGGAGAAAGAGGTCGTAAAGACGATGGCAATACCGCTTTCGATACGTGTACTTATACCCGTGCAGAAATTCAGCGTTTGGCTAAACTGGGCTTTGAAATGGCCATGACCCGTAGCAAAAAACTATGCTGTGTAGATAAAGCAAACGTATTGGAATCTTCACGTTTGTGGAGAGAAACGGTACAGGATATGGAAAAAGATTATCCTGAGGTTACGGTGAGCTACGAATTTGTAGATGCTGTAGCGATGCGTTTGGTACAATGGCCTAGTTCATATGATGTGTTGATCACAGAAAACTTATTTGGCGACATCTTAACAGATGAAGCTTCTGTAATTTCTGGTTCTATGGGCTTAATGCCTTCTGCATCTATCGGTATTCATACCTCTTTATTTGAACCCATCCACGGTTCTTATCCTCAGGCAGCTGGTAAAGACATCGCAAATCCATTGGCTACCGTATTGTCTGCAGCCATGATGTTTGAAGATGCTTTCGGATTGAAAGAAGAAGCAGAACTGATTCGTGAGGTAGTTAACAAATCACTTGCTGAAGGCATCGTCACTGAAGATCTTTCAGGTAAAAACAAAGCATATAAAACCAGCGAAGTAGGCGATTGGTTGGCTGCTAACATATAACTATCTTTGTATACCCTTTAGCGGAATACAATTAACCGTCATCTGGTCAACAGGTGGCGGTTCTATTTTTCATAAAAAATGACTGAATCAATTCTTAATTTAGACTCCAAAGCTGCGGCGCAGCGATTGGCCAATGTGGTTAAACATACGCCACTCATTTATAACGCCAAGCTTTCTGAAACTTACCAATGCGAAATTTACCTGAAGCGTGAGGACTTACAAATTGTACGTTCTTATAAACTTCGCGGTGCTTACAATATGATCAGTCAGCTGACATCAGAAGAGCTTAGCCGCGGAATTGTTTGTGCAAGCGCCGGTAACCATGCCCAGGGTGTAGCTTTCTCCTGCGATAAACTGGGTACCAAAGGCGTGATTTTTATGCCCGAGATTACACCCAGGCAAAAAGTAAAGCAAACAGAAATGTTTGGTAACGGCAGTGTGGAGCTGGTACTTGTTGGAGATACTTTTGACGATTGCTTAAAAGAAGCCTTAGCTTATACCGAAAAACACAACATGACTTTCATCCCTCCTTTTGACAATTACAGCATTATTGAAGGTCAGGGTACTGTTGGGGTAGAAATACTGGAAGATTTGCCAGAGGTTGAAGTGGTCATCATGCCGATTGGTGGTGGTGGCTTATCCGCAGGTGTTGGTCATTTTTTAAAAGCACACAACCCAAATATTTTACTGGCCGGGGTAGAACCTGAGGGTGCGCCTTCTATGCTGAAAGCATTTGAGCATGGCGGCCCCGTTACCCTGCCAGAAATCAACCGTTTTGTAGACGGCGCCTCGGTAAAATTGGTCGGCAAGTTAACTTACGACATCTGTACACGCGTGCTGGACGATGTTTTATTGGTTCCGGAAGGGAAAGTGTGTACCACCATATTGAAATTGTACAACGAAGATGCCATTGTCGTAGAACCTGCAGGTGCTTTATCGGTAACGGTACTGGACAGTTATAAAGATAAAATCAAAGGCAAAAAGGTGGTCTGTATCATCAGTGGTGGCAACAACGACATTGAGCGCATGCAGGAAATCAAAGAGAAATCTTTGCTTTACGAAGGTTTGAAGCATTACTTTATTGTGCGTTTTCCGCAAAGACCAGGTGCATTGAAATTATTTGTCAACAATGTTTTAGGTCCGCATGATGACATTACGCGTTTTGAGTTCATCAAAAAAACGAATAAAGAGAATGGCCCTGCATTGGTAGGTATCGAATTGGCCAACCGTTCAGATTATGATGCCCTGGTGAAAAGAATGAAAGAATTCAAGTTCGAAATTATTGAACTGAATAACGACCAGACACTATTCGAATATCTGGTTTAAAGGCATTATTCAGAAGGGTATTTTGTATCACAGTTTCATTACAATATAAGTAAAACAGAAAACATGGAATTTGTGGCAATAAATTTGCTCTAAGTTCGGAAACACACAAACAGATGAGAAAACTTATATTATTATTACTTTGTACGGCCACGCTGGGCCTGGCGTCGTGTAAGAAGGACACAATCGTACAGGAGACTTCCAATAAATCAATCATTTATGATATTGCTCCAAATCAATGGACAACAACTGATGGTGGAAAAACGTATACAAACATTTTTACTAAAATCCCGGAGATAGATCAGTACGGTTTAGAAAATGAAGGCACACTGGTCTACATTTCTTACAACAATGAAACCAGTTACATTCAAGTTCCGTTTGTCTATAATCTAGACTCTTACAGCTATGAGGTTTCGAATAATAAACTAGTACTTACTATACAAAGTTCAAGTTTTTCTGCTCCGAATCCTACTAAGCCGATTACGAACGTTAGGGTTAAAGTTGTAATTGTAGCAGCTAAAAATGTAGTTTAAAATAATTTCAATAAAAAAAGCAATGCCTGTATCACAAGTCATGATACAGGCATTGCTTTTTTATGGCCTTTCAGTTAGATTTACCGCTTATGCTTGAACAACTAAGGAAAAAATTCGGGATCAATGACACTCAGTTTGCAGCATTCTCCAGCTATTTCAAAAAATTAGAAATCCCGGCAAAAACAACCTTACTTGAAGAAGGAGAAATAGCCAACAGAATCTTCTTCATTGAAAAAGGTTGCGTTCGTGTTTGGTTCAACAGCGATGGCAAGGAACTGACCATGCAGTTCTTTTTTGAAAATGAAACTGTGGCCTCTATAGAAAGCTTTAAAAAGCAAGTGCCCAGTCTGCTCTACATCGAAACCATCGAGCCCTGCGAAATCTGGTACATCAGCAAACAAGACCTGGAAACCATACACCAGCAACTTGGACATACACTGGACATCCGCAACGAACTGATTGATTATCTCTTTGAGCGCTTATTTCATTACATGCACCATTTCCTTTCTTTTCTGAGGGATTCCCCTCTAAAGCGCTATGAAGCACTCATTAAAGACAACCCCATGGTGATCAGGCGCGTTCCACAACATTATATCGCTTCTTATCTGGGCGTAAGCAGTGTACATCTCAGCCGGGTAAAAAGCGAGCTGGCCAGAAAAAAGCCTTGATTTGATAACAAATGTTATCGTAGCCCTTTGCTGAAGTCGATAAATTTGTCGGGTAAAATATACAAAGACAATGAAAGCAGCAACAATCAATCAGGCAGGAGAAATACCTCAATATACAGAAATCGATGAACCATCGGTTCAAAATGACCAGGAAGTTTTGGTGCAGATAAAGGCTGTGGCCGTAAAAAATCTAGACAAATCGAAAGCCAGCGGTAAGCACTATTCTTCAGAAAAAACAACAAAACCAGTTGTAGTGGGTACCGATGGCGTTGGCACCTTGCCTAATGGCCAGCGCATTTACGGTATTGGTGTTAATGGAACCATGGCAGAACAAGCCATATTTTTAAAGGATTGGACTACGGCTGTCCCTGAAAATTTAGACGATTCGGTGGCCGCAGCACTTCCCAATGCGATTATGGGATCGGCTATGGCATTGCGGTTCCGTGCTGGTTTGCAGGTCGGAGAAACGGTCTTAATCAATGGTGCAACAGGTATTACGGGTAAAATAGCCATTCAATTGGCCCGGCAATATGGTGCTGGAAAAATCATCGTAACTGGCCGAAGTGAAGAGGTACTCCAAAGCCTGCCCAACCTGGGTGCAGATGTACTGATATCTTTAAATCAAGATGATGATGCTTTTATTGAACAACTGAAAGGTATCCACGCGCTGAGCCCCATCCATGTAGTGATCGATTACCTTTGGAGTCATCCGGCAGAAATGATCCTCGCCGCCTTGAAAGGTAAAGGCACCTTCTCCCCCAAAACACGATTTGTAGCTGTAGGTGCGATGGCTGGAGACAACATCACTTTATCGTCGCAAGTACTGCGCAGCATAGACCTTCGGCTATCCGGTTCCGGTTTGGGAAGCTGGACAAAAGAAGAAGTTAAACTGCTGTTCAGTGAAATCCTTCCGGAGGCTTTCCAGCTGGCCGCAGATCAAAAGTTAAAGATGGAAGTCGCTACTGTTCAGATCCAGGACATTGAAAAGGCCTGGGATATGGAAATTGCTGAGGGGAGAAGACTTGTCGTAACCATCTAACCCGACATACAATACAGCAACGGCCTATTTAGCCAATAAACCGTCAATGCGCTTTTCAAAATCTGATTTATACCGCACATAGTATTCGCCGGTACCCGGGCCGTAAAAAGAAGTATTGATCTCATTGACCACACCATTTTTGTCCAGGATGATGCTGGTAGGAAAAACTTTGATCTCTGACAATTGAGGCAAAGTTTTTTCTGTACGTTTCGGATCACCAACGGCCACACCGGTATTTAGTATGGGGTATTGCACCTTAAACTGTTGCTGGAATTTTTGGAGGCTTTTTTTAGACCTGGCTTCATCTGTACTCAGCTCATAAGCCAGCGCAATCACTTCCACACCACGATCCTTATTTTTACGATAATATTCACTTAAAAAAGCCATTTCATCCATACAGTTTGGACACCAGGATCCCATCAACTGGATCACCACCACTTTATTTCTATACCGCTCACTCTGCAGGGAAACGGTATTTCCATTTAAATCTTTAAAACTAAAATCCAGCTTACCGTCACTTCCTGCTTTCACTGTAGTTACCGGGGCATCCAGTTTTACATTCGCATCTTTTATGGCAATCCAGGGCTCCGGAACAGAAGCGCTACTGTAAAAATGGCCTTCCAGCTGTGCATTACTTATTTTAGCAGTAAATAACAAAGCATGAATCCCATCAAAAGTTGACAGCAGCAGAGAGTCTCCTTTAACAATGCCGTCCAGATAACGATAATCACCGGCAGGCGTCAGCACAGAACCGCGAACGGACTGCCCGTTTTGGATAAATTCACCTATTGCAGGTCTTTTCGTTTGGTTGGCCCGGGTAAATTCAATTTTCCATTTGCCCTGTACCTGTGGCAAGGTACCGGTCTTTGTGGATTCGAACCTGCTTTTGCCAGCCACAGCTACGAAGGGAATCACCAGGTCTTTCTCTGAACCTCCCTTAATCCATACCCCATTCCAACTATCCTGATTAACCACCTTCACCCGAAAGTAAGATTCAAAGACTGGCATCCGGATCAATAGAGAATCCTTAAACTTTACAATCTGCTCAGTTTTCATGCGTTCTGTCCCATTTACAATGTAACATTCAAGTTTTCCACTCTGCCGCTTCAGCTCCAGTTCAAACGGAATCTGGTAACCATCCGGGCGTTGCAATGTTGCACGCCATTTTCCCTGTTTTAAATCAGTTTGGGCCACAGCATATAAGGAGGTAAGTATGCTTATTCCCAGAAATACATATTTCTTTATCATGTTGATCTGAATTAATGAACAATATACCATTACAAAACACCGATATGCGCATCAGGAAACAAATCGGTTTTGAATAGCAAATTGTCAATGGTACAAAAATACAAAAGACTACTTAATTAGTAGTCTTTTGTATTGTCATTTATTTCAAACATCACATCAAACGATTGGAGCAATCGGCTGTGGTTTAAAAATCAAATTTAACCCTGGCGCGGATTCCCCAGCTGGACACATTCGGATTGTTCAGGTAACTGAACCTTTTCACTGCATCTACCCTTAATATTTTAAAGATATTACCCACACCAACACTACCTTCCATGTAAGGTTCGCGGTTTAAAGCATACGTGATCGGCACACCATCTGCATTGCGTACAAATTGCATGGCCTCGTTGTTGACTGCAGGATTATTCTCATTCCTTAAACCACCATACAGTACTTTAAAGGAAGCCACTTCACGCAACTTCAGCTGTTTCAGCAAAGGAATTTTGTTGAAGAAGAAACCATTAAAATTCTGATCAATGTTAAGGCTGGCATAGTGATCACTCACAAACTCCATAAAATTCATCAGGTTATAGGACTGTAACTGGTAAGCATAAGTCTGGTTAGCCCTGTGGATAGACAACAATGGAAAAGGTATTTTTCCAAAATTATAGCCTCCTTCAACGGTGACATCGCTATAACCAAACTGCGATAAATAGAAACGCTTGTCTATACTCCCCATCAGGTTATGGTAATTGTAGTCCCCACCCAAAACGCCCTTAATTCCGGCAGTATAACGCAGGTTAAAAATTGGATAGCGGTCTACAAATGGGGTGCGGTAAACTTTACCCTGGTAAAATTTCTCGTGCGGGGCATACCGTAAGCCTAATGAAACCTCCGAGGTATTGATTTGATTGATCCGGTCAAAAGGACTGGAACTGTTACCGCGACTAAAATACAATGATCCGCCCGGACTCTGATTCCATTTGCGCAGGCCAATGGTATAAGAAAAATGATTTTCGTACTCGTGAATGTAATCAATCTTGTAAAAATCATTGTACAGCATCATGTTGTTCTCCCCTCTTTTAAAGGAAAGCAGAAAGTTATCTTCCTGTACAAACTGCAGCTCCTGACCAGGAATTTTGGTATCGCGCTGAAAACTTGCACGTATATAGTTCTGAGGGAAGGCATAAATCGATTTGTTGTTCAATGAGTAGGTCGCACTTAAAAAGTACTTCCACTTCTGATCATCAAAACCGTAAGCGCCATAAGTTTCAAAATAATAACGTTTACTCAAACTAGGTGTTGTACGTCCCCCAAGTCGCAAGCGAAAACCTTCTACACTATTAAAACTGTAAAATGTATTTACCGGGCCCATTTCAAATGGCCCAAAGTCTTTATAACCGGCAAAAAACAAGGTTACAATGTCCATTGTGCGTTTAAAAGAAGGGATATGCTGTAAAGTATCCAGGTTATGGTAAACCGAAGCATTGGTATTGCTCAACGTTTCGGGACGGTTGCTGGCCCAAAATTGTTCCGACTTGGTTTCTGCTCCTGCAGCCACCAAAACCTGTCCCGCACCACGGTAAGTCGTATCCGGTCGTTCCTGGTTAATTTTATACTCCTTATAGTTAACCGTACGTTCACCGGTAAAACCCATTCCCCCGTTTTTCAACAATCCAAAATCAACAAGCAGGTTACTTTTGCTCAAATGGTAACGCTTGTCCGGATTTTGTTCAAAATCAAGCTTGGCTTCCAAAGCCCGCACAAAGTTCAGATTGATGTTTTTATTGACTGTTAAATAAGCATTTTGAACGGCATAATTCCCATCCATGGTGATGTACAGCTTACCCTCAAACAACAGGTCGGTATTGTTCCTTGGCATGAAAGAAAGCTCGATCAGCTTCGGATTGTGATTGACAATGGTATCGGTAATGAAATATTTGTAAAAGGTAGGGCCGCCATCTGCAATCGGACTTAACAATTGGTTACTGACCACAGAAACGTTGTTGTCGTAAATGTCAATGTCCTGGTACATCCGGTCAAAATAGGCCGTTAAGCCTTGATTGTCAATGAAACGCTCATCAAAATTAACGCGCTTGTCTGCAATCACCACAGTCTTCAGCTTCTCCGGACTCTTTTTAAAATAATTGTCCGACAGCTTTTCCTGTTGAAATACCGGCAATAAAGTCTTTCCACCTATTTTTGAAGAGTCCTGTTCCTGGAATAAGAACTGGTAATTACGGAACATGCGCTTGTTCTTGAATTTATCCGACAGGTTACTCATCGAGAACAACATCCTTTCATATTTCTGGTATTCCACAAAATTATAGGCATCCATGCGGTTTTTTGCCTTGTTGGCAATCACCTGGCGGATCAGTTCTACAGCCGGGTTCTCTTTGTTCCTGTATTTTTGGCGCTTACCTGCAGAGATGACCACTTCGTTCATCAGTGTAGCCTCAGGTTGCATCATGACATTTACAGTTTGGGCAATACCTGGCTTAATTGCTTTAACCTGGGTTTTATAACCTACATAACTAAAGCGGATGCTCTCGTAATTGCCTGATACCGTGATTGTGTATTTACCATCAGCATCGGTTCTTCCCGCTTTTTGGGTACCGGTGATGATGAAAGATACATATGGCAAAGTCTCTTTTGTAGCTGCATCCTTTACCAATCCGCTGATTGTGGTTTGCTGCGCAAAACCAGACAAGCTGAATAGGAAAAGAGCTACAAGTGTAGAGAAAAATGATTTATTGAATTGGTGACGATTCACAACATTTAATTTATCGCTTAAAACTTATTAAGCCCAGCAAAGTTAATACTCAACTTTTGAATTTTATACTAAAAAAGTCAGGTTAAAGCTTAACACTAAATGTTATGACATCAAAATGAAAAATGAAAGCCTTAAATAAGAGCTTCAGGAAATTACAGACTTAAAAAACGGCCAATTGCAGCTTGAACATGGTCATTCTTTTTATGCTCACCCCGGTTCAATTGTATCGCCCGGATCGTTACCCCATTCCTTTCCAATAGCAGTTCTTCATAAAAACCTTTGTAATACACATCTTTGACTTCGAACCGCCGGCTGTTCCAGGTGCTTTTCAACTCCACCCATTCCGGATAAAATACGGCATGTGCAGTTTTCACCTCAACACCCAGCTTTAAGGCATCTTCAGCAGACAGTACCACGGCATTTCCCAGCAGTTGTGCAGTATACACATGATCAGGATTATTGTAAACAGTTACAGGTCTGCCACGCTGCAACAGCTGACCATCTTTTAAAATCAGCAGTTCATCTGCAAGGAACAAGCCATCTGCAGGGTCATGTGATACCATAACCACGGTCACACCGGTTTCTGCGGCGACCCGTTTAATGTCTGCCCGCAATTGGTTCTTGAGCAGGGCATCCACCTGGCTAAAAGGCTCATCAAGTAACAAAACTGAAGTATCGCTGACCATCGCCTTTGCAATGGCTACCCTTTGCTGTTCGCCCCCACTCAGTTGGGTGATCTTTTTGTCCTTCAAATGTTCAATGTGCAAGTGCTGCATCATTTCCATCGTTTTCTGGTGTTTGGACTGCACATTGGTGTTGGAAAGCATAGACGCAATGTTGTCATAAACCTTCGCGTAGATGTTCAATGAAAAATCCTGGGTAACCATTTTCATCTCTTTGTGGCCGGGGATCAACTGCTCGTCTGGCCCCAGCACCCGTTTTCCAAAAAAACTAACTGTTCCTTCATCTACCTTTAGCAGACCATAAATAGACTTCAGCAAGGTAGATTTACCACTTCCGCTTTCGCCAAGTATGGCCACAATGTTTCCCTTAAGGATGTCAAAGCTGATATCGGAAATACCCGAGGCCTGTGCTGTCTGATGTTGTTTGGTTAGGTTTTTAACGCTGATGATTGGTTCTTCCACAAAGGCAAATATAAAACAAAATGGGCTTAATTCAGCCCAAATGTTAAACCGAAGGACATATTGGTCAGGCCTTTTTGCGGTGCACTGGCAAACATATCATTGAAGTAAACCTTGGTAAACAAACCAATTCCACCATATCCCATACGGAAGGTACCACCATACCTGAAAGCCTGGAAACGGTAATCGTCTTTAAACTTCTGCTTTCCACGCTCCTCGCTGATCTGTTTGATTTTGCCGTTTAAAAGAAATCCAATTTCAGGACCAACTACAAAGTAAAAACGCTTGTCATTCTCATTTTTGCTGGTTCTGAACTCAAAGTTCAAAGGCATGTGTACATAGCTGCTTGAAAAACGGTTTTTAGAAAAATGTACATCATCCTCCACATAAGTCAACTCTGGCTTATCGCGTTGAATGGTGATGTCCTTACGCAAACGGATGTGTGTCCAGTCGAAACCACCGGCCACATAAATTTTAAAATGCTGGTTGAAACGGTATCCCATTTGTACGATGTCAAAAGAGAATGTACTGGTTTTTCCGCCTTTATAATCCAGAAAATCATTTTGCGGAGATAGCGTAAAGCTGTTGTTATCCACCAATCTGCTGAAGCCTAAATCCACACGCGTTATGGTAATCCCACCAATAAACCGTCCCTGTTTTCCTTCAGCAGCGCGAACGCTATCCTTTTTTTCATGCTCAGCACCACCTAAATTCAGTGTGGCCTTAAAAACCTTTCTTTTCTTCACTACAGCAGTGGTGGTATCCAATGTAGTAGTTACCTGAGCGATTGCAGGCGTCAAAGCAAATGTTAGTGCGCTACCTATAAGCGCTTTAAATAGTAAACTTCTCATATTCATAGTTTATTTGTGTCGTTTTGCATTCAATCTGATAAATCCGATGTTGATACCAATCAATGAAGAGTTATCCTCATCAGAGCTAAATTTTAAAAACTTCTGTTCCCGCTTGTCTACCTTATCCACTACATAATTGACCAGGTCCCCAAAGTTCCGGATTCCTTTATGTTCTGGTTCTTCAGTTTCAGCAGTTACATTTTGATCAGGTACCTCAGTCGCATCCACTTTGGCCATGACCACATCCTGCCCGGCATAAGGGTCAGGTCCCATCGCTTGCCTTACTTCAGGGACAAGGGCTACCTTTTTAAGATCATGACGAGCCAAAGCTTCTTTTGGTTGCATGGCCTTAAAATCTTTTTCCATGTCTACCTCATTTACGCGTGGAGCAATGACCAGTGGCGTACTGTTGTCTCCATTTGTAATGGCTGCATCCTGAGTTGAAGCGGCTTGTTCCACAACAACAGGTGCAACACGGGTATCTTGGACAGCCATCGGGGCGCCCTGAAGTTTAATTTTTTCCTGACCAGGTACGAACAACAGTACAGACAAGAGTACCACCGCAACTGCAGCGGCAACCATCCAGTATATGGGAAGCTGACGTTTAACCACCGGTTCCTTTAAATCCTTAGCCAGGTTGTTCCATAAATCTGCCGATGGCTGTATTTCAGCATGATCCAACGCATCTTTAAACAATTGGTCGAATGCTTTATCCTGCATATGTTGCATAGTTTATGCCCTCCATTTTAATAATTTCTGCTTTTAATATCGCTCTTGCCCTGGACAACTGTGATTTGCTCGCACCTTCCGAGATTCCCAGTTCAGCAGCTATTTCCTGATGAGAATAGCCTTCAATGGCATACATGTTAAATACAATGCGATAGCCATCGGCCAGCTTTTGTATCAGTTTCATTAAATCCTGTATGCCCAATCTATTCAAATCAAAGCCTGTTGAAGCGGGTTCCTGTGTATCTTCAATAGACAATACGTTCATCTGCCGCAAATTTTTACGATAAGATTCAATAGCTGTATTGACCATGATTTTTCTCATCCAACCTTCAAAATTGCCATCCCCGCGATATTCCCCAATCTTTTGAAAAACCTTCATATAACCCAGTTGTAAACAATCTTCTGCCTCCATCGTATCTTTTGCATAACGCATGCAAACAGCCAGCATCTTCGCCGCTGTTTGCCGGTATAGCGCTTCCTGCATCTTCCGCTTACCGGCTTTGCATCCTGCTAATAAGTCCTCAATTCTATATTGCGTCAATTCCATTTGTGTGTTTGGTAACTAGATGACGATGGGTTTAAACAAAAGGTTGCATGGCCGGTTAAAAAAATAATCAAATAAAAATAGCCCCTTTTCAGGAGCTATCATTGAATTCTTTGATACAATTTCTTTAGCAATTGTTCTTTTTGCGGTAATACTTATACCACTTCACCCCCATCATGATGACCACAGAAAACACAATCAGCCCAACCAAACCATACACCCAGTTTACTGCACTTTTTAACACCACAGTAAACACAATAGCGACCAGCAGTACAGTTGCCACCTCATTCCATAAACGAAGCTTAAATGAGCTGATTTTGGATTCACCGCGTTTCAGCTGTTTCATGATTTTCTGACAGATGAAATGGTAAACCAGTAACAAGGCCACAAAGCCCAGTTTGACCTGGAACCAGGGCATATCCAGATACCAGGGCCGGATGCAAACCATGCCAATCCCGGCAAGTACGGTAAGTACCATGGCCGGGGTAGTAATGATATTCCAAAGCTTGGCTTCTATTTTTTCGTATTCTTTCTGTAAAATGCTTCGTTCCGGCTCAGGCCTGTCTTTGGCCTCGGTATGGTAAATGAACAAACGCACACTATAAAACAATCCTGCCATCCAACTCACCACAAAGATGATGTGAACAGACATGATGTATAAATAGTATTCTTCCATGTCTAGCCTTAGTACTTAAAGTCCTTAATTACCTCAATGGCGTACTTTACATTGTCAAATGGAATATCAGGCATAATACCATGCCCCAAATTACAGATGAACCCATTTTGTCCGCGCATGCGCTCAAACAAGCGAAGGATTTCTTTTTTGATCACATGTTGCTCTGCATATAAAATATGTGGATCCAGGTTACCTTGTACTGCAATACCAGCAGGCAAACTGTTTTTAATATTCAATAAATCGGCATTCCAGTCTACCGAAATCACATCTGGCTTAGCTTCAGCCATAATCGGTGCAAAAACCGAGCTGCCTTTACAGAAAGAAATTACAGGAATATCTTTACGGTTTAAGTTGGCAATGATCTCCTGGATGTAACGGTGGGAGAATTCCTGGTAATCGTTCCAGGACAAAGCCAAAGCCCAGCTGTCAAAGATCTGAACGGCATTTACTCCAGCAGCAATTTGTAAGTTCAGGTAATCCGCTGTTACTTTTGCAATTTTAGCCAATAATTTGTGTGCAACTTCCGGTTGGTTGTGCATCAGCAATTTGGTCAGTTTAAAATCTTTAGAAGAACCACCCTCAACCAGGTAACTCATCACCGTAAAAGGGGCACCAGCAAAACCGATCAAAGGAATGCTTCCATTTAAACGTTGCTGAATCACTTTAATGGCATCAGCCACATATTGCAGGCGGTCTAAAACATCAACCTCCAATGCGTCAACATCTTTCAGTGTCCGTACAGGATTCGCAAATTTAGGTCCTACACCCTGGGTAAAACTCAAATCGCCCCCCATCGCTTCTCCGGTCACCAAAATATCAGAGAATAAAATTGCGGCATCAATACCCAGCAAATCAACTGGTAACATCGTTACATCTGCAGCAATTTCAGGTGTTTTACACATTTCCAAAAAGGAGTATTTGTTTTTAATCTCCCAGTACTCTGGCATAAAACGACCTGCCTGGCGCATCATCCATACCGGTGGGCGCTCTGTTTGCTTCGAAAATGCGGCATCTAAAAATAACGTGTTCATCTAAATCTTTCTGTTTTTATAAGCTGTTAACTTCTTTTTCTATTTTACTAATTATATCCTGTGCTTTTGCAGTGACGGCCAGTTCTTTGGCTTTCTCTACATAAGCCTTGCTCCGCGCTTTGTCTTTCCGGCGCAATGCCAGATTGGCAAGGTGGATCAATACAAAAGCTTTATCGTTTTTACCACCCAGTGGAAAGCGGCTGGCGATTTGAAAATGGGTTTCCGCCGCAGCATAATCTTCGCTTTTCAGGGCAATGTTACCCTGCATAAACTCATAATAGCCGCGTCTGTTTCTTGCCAATCTGTCAGCATTGGGCACCTCGCTCAATAAACGTCGCGCCCGCTCATAGTCGCCATTCTTAAAATACTTGGAGGCCAGCAATATGGAGCTGTGTTTAAAATGGCTCCACAAAACGAATGCAAGCAAAAAGCCGGCTATTGCAGCCAGCTGATACTGTTGATAATACAGGCATACTAACCCGGCGATGGCAAAAACAGCCATCAGGGCATACCTACCTTTGGCGTTATACATTAATGAATATCTGTGAATTTATAACCTACGCCACGGATGGAATGAAAATAAACCGGATTTTTCTGATCTGGCTCAAAATATTTACGGAAGGTTAAAATGAAGTTATCAATGGTACGGGTAGAAGGATAAACATCATAATTCCATACCGTTTCCAGAATTTGCTCACGCGATACTGCTTCGTTCTTGCGTTCGATCAGTAATTTGAGCAGCATGGTCTCTTTTTTGGTCAGCGGTACAATGACACCATCATCCTGTTTCAATTCAAAAGAGTTGAAATAAATGGTTTTATCCCCTATTTTATAAGAATTGATTTCTTTCAGGTCATCTGCTTTCATGCTGCGTTTCACCAAAATACCTACTCTTAAAATCAGCTCTTCCAGGTTAAATGGTTTCACTAAATAATCGTCAGCACCTTTTTTAAGGCCCATTACACGGTCTTCACTCGTATTTTTAGCGGTTAAGAAAAGGATTGGAACTTCTGTATTTTCAAGTCTGATCGTCTCACAAACCTGGAAACCATCCATTTCAGGAAGCATGACATCCAGAATGATCAGGTTAAAACGCTCCTCTTTAAAAACTTTTAAAGCGGTTTTACCATCTTTAACGGCGTGAACTTTATAACCTTCAAGCTCAAGGTTAAGTTTTATGGCATCTAATAAATGGTCTTCATCTTCAACCAGCAATATTCTTAATTTCTGTTGCATAATCAACTAAATGTTATTTCAAAAATAGCACCTTGCGGTACGTTATCTCTAACGCTGATATCAGCGTCGTGGCTTTGTAATACTTCCTTAACAATAAACAGGCCTAAACCAGTTCCTTTTGATTTTCTGACATTCTCATCACCAACACGATAAAATTTATCGAAAATCAGCATCTTTTCACCATCAGGAATTCCGGGTCCTTTGTCAGAAACCCTAAGGAAAGGATGCCCGTCTTTTTGCGTCAGTTCAACAGAAACATCGGCACATGGACCAGAATATTTGACCGCATTCTCAACCAGATTGGTCACCACAGAAGAAAGTGCAAACTGATCGCCCATTACTTTAATGCCCGGTTTAATCACAGGTGTGATCATCTGCTCGCAGCCACAAGAATGCACCTGCAGGCGGTCGGTGATTTTAGTAACGAGTTCAGAAAAGTCAAATTCCTCCTTAGGAAACGAATAGGAGCGGTTTTCGATCTTGGTAGCCAACAACATATTCTCTACCAGATCGTCTAAACGTTCAATATCTTTCAGTGAATTGCTCAACAGGGAAGTTTGTCTGGCCTTATCCAAATCTCTTTTGACAATGGTTTGGATAGATAACTTAATGGCAGCTAAAGGCGACTTGAGCTCATGGGTTACCGACAATAAGAAGTTTTGCTGTTGCTCGCGCAGGCGCTCTTCTTTTTTGATGGACTGATGCAAAAAATAAGCACCGATACAAAGTAAAAATAAAAAAACCGATCCTTCGCCCATCACCATTGCCATTCTGGCAGGTTCCAGTTTCACAACCAATGAGCCCCATGAGATCAACTGTACCAAAGCGTACAGCAACATGAAATAAAATATAACGATCGATTTCTTCAAGATTATCTATTTTACCTTTATAAATATACCTATTTATTACTTATTTCTGAAAACGATATCCAAACTATCAAAAATAGCACGTTTGGCTTTTTCAAGTTCTATTTTGGTATGTGCTGCAGAAACAAATCCTACTTCATAACCAGAGGGACCTAAATAAATACCCCTGTTCAACAACTCGCGGTGCAGTACTTTGAATTTCTCCATGCTGGCAGGATCAATGTCCGCTGCGCACTGGATTTTATCTTTATCGGTGAAGGCCATCCAGAAAATGGAGCCCACATGAAATACTTTTAACTTGTAATTTCTGGCTGTGGCAAAACGCTGGATACTTTCGGCAAACTCACTGGCCTTATTGTTCAGGTCTTTGTAAAAACCGGAACGCAACAGTTCTGTGAGTTGTGCAATACCAGCAGCCATTGCTACCGGGTTGCCCGACAGTGTACCAGCCTGGTACACGCCACCATCAGGAGAAATATGTCCCATAATTTCAGCAGAAGCACCATACATACCTACAGGTAAGCCGCCACCAATAATTTTACCGTAAGTAACAATATCAGGTTTTACACCATAATGCGCTGCTGCACCTTCAAAGCCCAACCTGAAACCCGTAATCACCTCATCAAAAATCAGCAGGGCTTTATTTTCTTTACAAATGTTTTGTAAAAACTCAATATAAGCAGCATCCTGCATCAATAAACCATTGTTTGCAGGAATGCCCTCAATAATAACCGCAGCTACCTCGTCTTTAAATTGTTCAAAAGCCAACTTTAAGGCTTCAGTATCGTTTAACGGCAATACAATGGTTTCCTGTGCAAAAGCTTTCGGAATACCTGCTGAAGACGTTTCACCAAAGGTCACCAGGCCAGAGCCTGCTTTAACCAATAACGAATCGGTGTGCCCATGATAGCAGCCTTCAAATTTGATGATCTTGTCCCGTCCGGTAAAACCACGTGCCAGCCGGATCGCCGACATCACCGCTTCTGTACCAGAACTTGTAAAACGTATTTTTTCTACAAATTTATTGTTCTTAATGATCAGCTCAGCCAGTTCATTTTCCAATGCTGTCGGTGCGCCGAAGCTCATGCCCGACTGCATCACTTCAGTAACTTTTTCCCTTACTTTAGGATGGTTGTGTCCTAAGATCAGAGGTCCCCAGCTGCCGCAAAAATCTATAAATTGATTTCCATCTGCATCCCATACAAAACAGCCATCGCCCTTTTGAATAAAAAGAGGCGTACCATAAACAGACTTAAAAGCCCTTACAGGAGAGTTTACACCACCTGGAAAATAGTTCTTCGCCTTTTCGTATAGTTCTGCCGATTTTTCTCTTGAAATATCTGGTTTGCTACCTGTGTTAACCGGCATGTCACCTTCATTTCCTGAGAACATTTTTTTTAAAGATTCTAACATTTCAAATATAAAATTATATAAAAGTCACTTATATCCATTTCTGTTCTACCATATCACGGATGTGATATGTGGTAATAATGCTGGCTCCGGCACGTGCAAAAGCATGCATGGTCTCCATCACTACCTTTTGCTCGTCAATCCAGCCCCTTTGCGCAGCGGCCTTAACCATGGAATACTCTCCCGATACATTGTAACAGGCAATGGGAAGATCCGTATGCTGTTTCAGGTTGTGCATCACATCCAGGTAAGCCAGGGCAGGTTTCACCATCAACACATCAGCACCTTCACTTTCGTCCAGCAAGGCTTCTCTCAATGCTTCATTGCCATTTCTGAAATCCATTTGATAAGCTTTTCTGTCGCCCTTACTTGGTGCGCAATCTGCAGCTTCTCTAAAAGGACCATAATAAGCCGAAGCAAATTTAGTAGCGTGCGACATGATTGCTGTATTGACATAACCAGCACCATCCAATACACTACGCATCGCAGCAATTCTACCGTCCATCATATCCGAAGGCGCAAGCATGTCTGCACCAGCTTCGGCATGGGCCAATCCCATTTTTGCAATCACTTCTACTGTAGCATCGTTTTGCACATAGTCATCTTTCAAAATACCGCAGTGACCGTGTGTCGTATAAGAACAAACGCAAACATCGGTAACCACGTATAAGTCGTCGCCAAAATTCTTTTTCAGCAAACGTACCGCAGAAGGCACCAGCGAATGGTCGTGATAAGCAGAAGCTGCATCTTCACGCTTCTCATCCCCAACACCAAAAAGCATAATTTTGTTTACGCCCAGTTTTAAACCTTGTTCTACGTCCCTAACCAGGGTATCTTCAGAAAAATGACTGATGCCAGGCATCGCCTCCAGCGGATGGATCACATCCTTACCCGGCACAATAAAATACGGGTAAATAAACATGTCTTTAGCTAACCGGGTTTCGGCTATCATCTCTCTCACAATTGGATTTTTCCTTAATCTACGCGGACGGTGTACCATATCTCTAGTTCTTTAATCTTTGCTCTTTATACATCTATACCGAAAACAGCTTCGGCCAGACCAATCTCATCGGGCGCATAAGGCAAAATATACTTCAACCCCATCTCGTCAAATTTCTTAGCTGTAGAATTGCCAATGGCAATTACCTGCTGGCCCGGGTCCAGGAGGTTGTCTACAAAATAGGCATCCACATTTGACGGACTGGTAAAGATCAGCACCTCTGCGTAAGTCTGGTCAATATCATCTTCCATCACCGTTTCATAAATTGGCAAGTCAATCACTCTGGTATCCGGCTTCAATGCTTTTTGTATGGTTAACAGGGAATCCTGAGCTCTCGGAAATAATACCGTCTGCCCGGCAACCTGTTCCGCAAACAACGCGGCTACATCTTCAATATCGCCACCTTCGCCAACATAATCGGCTAAATGACCGGCACGTCTCAGGGAGTCTTCAGATCCGCGACCAGCTACACCAAACTTCACATGTTTAGGCAATACCGGTTTCAGGTTAAAGAAATAATCTACCCCGTTCCTGCTGCTGAAAAAGATCCAGTCAATGTGTTTCAAATAAAAAGGATCCAGTACATTCACAATTGGAAAAGTACGGATCAGCGACCTGCCATCAATTTCTATCTGATGTTTTTCAAGCGCCTTTCTTAAATAATTATGCTCGCCAACTTCCCTTGAAATAAAAACTTTGGCAGGAAACTTTCTTTCGGCACTAAATTTAGCCACAATCTTTTCAGCCATGCCGTCCAGACTTTCCACCCGGTAAAACAAGCGGTCGGGAAAGTCCTCATCGGTCTCTGCTTTAGAAGTCCAGATTTCAAACAGGCCATTTTCTTTTTTGCAATAGCAGCCTAAAGGCATGTGGCAACCCCCTTCAAACAAATTCAACACCTTACGTTCCACGCCAATTTCGGCAGCGGTATCTGCATGGTGAATTTTTTGGAGCACTTCAAACAGTTCGGTATCATTTTCACGAATCTGGATGGCCAAAGCGCCTTGTGCAGGGGCCGGCACCAGTTCTGTGGTATCCACCACTTCTACATGAAATTCTGAAAGATCGATATTCAAGCGGTTCACGCCTGCCTTGGCAATCATGATGGCATCGTAATCCTCATCCCTTAATTTCTGGATGCGGGTAGGTACGTTACCTCTTAAATCTTCTATATTTAAATCCGGACGCAGGGCCAGCAATTGTGCTTTACGTCTGTTGGAAGAAGTGCCAACCATAGCCCCGTTTTTAAGAGACAGTTTTTTGCTGATGTCTACACAATCTTTTAAGATCAGCAGCAATTCAGATGGATCTTCGCGTTCCGTAACGGCTGCGATTGTCAGTCCGGCCGGATGTACCGTTGGTAAATCTTTATGAGAGTGTACAGCGATGTCAATGGTACCACCTAAAAGTTCTTCTTCCAGTTCTTTGGTAAAAAAACCTTTACCTTCCAGTTTATCTAAGCGCAGGTTTAATATCTTATCGCCCTGGGTTTTGATAATCTTCAATTCGGCTTCTACACCAATACCGGCCAGTGTATCCTTAATAAAATTAGCCTGCCATAAAGCCAGATCACTGCCTCTTGTACCTATAATAAGTCTTTTCACGTTTTTGATGGTATTTTTTTCGGTAAATTTAGCTATTCTTTACCAATATCTCCTTTGCCATAACCATTGGAACACTGATGTATTTTTTTTCCATGTAATCCATCACTCTTTCCAATACCAATCTGGAGTTTTCATCCATATTGTTGATCTCTTCAGCAAAAATACCATTGATAGCGGTATGCTTAATTTCCTTAATTTTTTGCGGAACGCAACTCATGGCGATTTCTATTTTACGCTGACGCAAAACCAGGCCAAAATCTTTGATGTTTTCTTCAATGATGTGCTCGGCATTCACCAGCTCATCATAACGTTCCTGAATATTTTTACGGGCAACTTCTTTCAATGATTCGACTTCAATGTAATACACCGGGAAGTTATTGATCACTTCTGCAGCGGTATCATTTGGAATCGCCAGGTCAAGGATGACTTTTTTAGTTGTATCTCCGTTTAGTAGTTTCTTATAAATTTCTTCGGTAATGATCGGCTCTGTTGATCCGGTACAGGTGATAATGACATCAAATCCCTGATTGTAATTTTCAAGTTCGGATAAGGGATATGCCGTTCCGTGAAGTTCTTTGGCCAAAGCCTCCGCATTCTCCAGCGTCCTGTTAAACACAGAAAAATTAGAATATTTGTGTTTCTTCAGGTATTGCGCCAGGTTCTTATTGGTTTCGCCAGCCCCAATGATGAGCAAACGTGAATTTGCACACATTTTTAAATCGCGCAATTTGCGGTAAGCCAGGGAAACAACCGATACCGGATTTTTAGAAATGTTGGTATGCGTATAAACCTCTTTGGCTGTTTTAACTACCCGGTTCATGATCATCCGCATATAGTCGCCGGTAAAACCAGCAACGCGACAAGACTCATAGGCTTTGCGCATCTGCGCCAGGATCTCTTTCTCACCCACTACCAGACTCTCCAATGAGCAGGAAGTGCGCAGCAAATGATTGAAAGCATCCAGCTGTTCATAAGCAGATACATTTTCAATGAACTGCTCCATGTAATGCTGGGGCAACCCCATGTCAAGTACAGTTAAGAAACGAAGGATGAAAGCTTTGCTTAAATGATCCGGCGAAGTGAATACAAATTCAACGCGGTTACAGGTACTCATGTAGAATATTTCTTTAACACCTAACTCCGATTGAAGATTCTTCAATCTATCGTCTAATGTATGCTCACATATCACCAATTTACCCAATGCTTTTAGGTCGATTTGTTTATGCGTGAAAGCAATGATCTTTAAATATTCCAAAATGTATTACCTCTTTGTTTTTAGCGAAACAAAAGTAACAACACAACCTTGTTCCACTGTCATTATGCTGTAATTAAGAGCTATTTAGAAAGATTTTAAATAAAGACCTCCCTTTAAACATCTAAACTAATTTTTTGTTATATTGATCTAAAACCTTTGCGGACTACCTTTATGATACAAACAGAGCCCTTTGAACTTACCGGATCGGATGAAAAACCCATCTTTGGCGATATCACTTATGACGATTTAAACACAGATCCAGACAACATAATTTTTATTCACGGCTTTAAAGGCTTCAAAGATTGGGGTGCACATCACTTAAGCGCTGCTTTTTTTGCCAGTCGGGGTTACCGGTTCATTAAATTTAACCTTTCCCACAGCGGAGTAACAGCAAAAAATCCGAATGACGTAACAGATTTAAATGCGTTTGCAGAAAATACGGTCAGCAAGGAAATGTTCGACCTGGAACAGGTGATTAGCGATGTGGCGCAAAAGTATCCGGACACAAAGATCAACCTGATCGGGCACAGCCGTGGCGGTGGTCTGGCCATCCTGCAAGCCGCAGCAGACAAACGCATTCAGCACCTCATAACCTGGTCGGCCATAGCCGATTTTTCAAGTCTGTGGAAAAAAGAGCAGGAAGCAGAATGGATGACTACAGGCAAAATCTATGTAGAAAACGCCCGCACAAAAGAGAAGATGCCTTTAAACAGCACTTTACTGGAGGATTTCAATCAGCACAAATCAGCGTACAACATCCTTAAAGCTGCTGAAAAAGTGAAATCCCCATGGTTAATTCTCCATGGGGATGACGATGTCAATGTTAAATTTAGTGTGGCGCAGCAATTGGCTCAACACCAGATCAAAGCTAAAATTCAAAAAATTGCAGGTGCAAATCACGTGTATGGCGCTTCACATCCTTATACTTCAACTAAACTTCCAGCACATTTGGAACAGGTATTGGAGAAGAGCCTGGCTTTTTTGCAATAGCATCGGCCTCTTTTTTCTTCACCATTTTACTAACCTGGTAGACAAAAATACCGCAGATCAGGATCAGCACCGCAACTACAAAACCCAGGGTATTGTAATGTTCCAGCGGACTGGTCTTTGTCTTCTGGCTTACAATCAGTCCGGCACAAACTGCGCCTAAACCGCCCGCCATTTGTTGCAGAGAGGAATTGACACTCATAAAAGCACCACGATCCTTCATATCCGGAATACTCATGGTTAAAGTCGTTGCCGGAATCATGCGGCTCATGATGCCCGCAAAAAGAACCGTGTTGACAAGCACCACCTGCCATACCGGGATCGGGGTCAGATTGGTGTACACCACACTCATCACAACCGCCAGAACCGAACCTGCAGCAAAGAGCTTAAACTTATCTACACGGTCGCTCAGCTTGCCAATTAAGGGCATGACGATGATTGTACCCAATCCGGTAAACATGAATATCATCGGCAATTGTGCTTGTGTAATGTTGATGTTGTTGATGAGGTAAGCGCTGCTGAAAGGCATTAGCATAAAACCACCCACACTTAAAAATGCCGTGGCTAAAAAGCCAATCTGGTAAGATTTATTAGAAACGGCATGCCATAAGTGTAAAAAAGCACTTTTATCCGATTGTATAGCCAGGTGCTTGTCAATGGGTTTCAGCTTAAAAATGATCGTCAAAGCAATCAGTACAGCCAATCCCACAATCATCAGGAATGTAGAATGCCAGCCCCAGAGATTAGCCAGGTACAGGCCCACCGGAATTCCTAATATCTGGCTGGCGGCGAAAGTCATCTGTATAAAACCCATCACGCGGCCACGCTGATGAACTTCAAATAAATCTGTCGTGATGGTCATCGAAATTGCGCCGATCACACCGCCAAACAGACCGGTTACGATACGCGCGCCCAGGAGCATCTCGTAAGAAGTAGAAAGCGCACAGCAAAGTGTCCCTAAAATAAAGCCACTGTAAAAAAACAGCAACAGCTTTTTGCGGTCAAATTTATCTGCAAATCCGGCAGCCAGGATACCAGAGGCACCCGCACTAAAGGCATAAGAAGAAACCACCAGGCCAAAGCCTGTAGGTGCAATAGCCAAAGATTTCATTAAATAATCACCCAAGGGCGCCAGGATCATAAAATCCAGCACAATGGTGAACTGGAGCAAAGCGAGCAATGCAATGACCAGTTTCTGGTAACCGGTAAAAGGTGCTGCTATCATTGGTGTTGTTTGTTGCATTGTTTGTCTGATTAAATGTATTAAGTGAGTACCTCACACAGGTACCCGTTTTCCGAAATGAATGCGATCACTTCAGTCGTCTGGAGCGTAGGCGATACAATGCGCAATACGCAATCAATATCCTGCAGATCTACGGTCCACTGTTCAATTTGCCGTGCTTGCATAACCCCGGCAATAAAGTGCTTATCTGCTTCTGTTTTGATGGTTGTTTTAAAAAGCAGGATGTGTTCAAAATTCATTTCCATCGCAGTAATTGTTAATTGTAAAATAATAAAACCGGACTTATTTACTAAGCCCTTTAAGTACCAGATCAAATGCCTTCCAAAGCACTTCATCTGTCAAAACGAATGGTTTTCCACTCAGGCTACGCCCTTCATTGTGGAAACGGATCAGGCTGTAGAGCGGACCAAAAGCTACACTCCAGTAAGACTCTAAAGGCAAGGGATCAATCTCACCCCTTTTCACCGCATTCTCCATAAATTTGCCAAGGGGTACTTTAAAAGTATCGCCGAAAACCTCGAAAACCTTTTCCTGATAAGTAGAACTGCGCAACTGCTCGATCATCTGGACCGACACCGGATTGTCCAGCATGCACTTCGACCGGTTTTTCCACTGCTGACGCAACCCTTCAGCAAAAGAACATTCCGGATCAAAATCCTCCAGCATCACATTACTCATCCGCGTGACCTCTTCCATCCCTATTTTCAAAATCAAATCGTCTTTGTCCTGATAATAGATATAAAGCGTAGCTACAGAAATCTTGCATGCCTTAGCCAGTTTATTCATCGTAAACCCTTCAAATCCCAGTTCTACCAATAACTCAATAGCCTTCTGCTTAACCAGTTCAACTTTATTTACATCCCTAACACGCATATCGTTTTATTTAGTACAACAAATATAAATGAATATTCATTCATTTATATAATAAATAAAAAAAAAGGGGTATCAAATGAATGATACCCCTTTTACACCAGATGAAAACTGTCAATTGATCAGTCCATTCTTGTCCGCAGTAAACTTACTGTCAATCATAGCCACCATTTCATTAAAATGAGCCTTGGTCAGGGCGTTCAGGCCCGGCTTTTTAGCCGCTTTAACAAAAAGTTCACGTTGTTTCCTAAGCTCTGCTTTAAACAATCCTTTCAGGTCGGTCGCCGTAAATTTATAAGTCGACAAACCAAAACTGGTGTTCATCTCATTGGGTATAAAAGTTTGCTCCAATAATCTGTATACATATACCTTTTGTAAATTTCTACGGTAGTAATCCACATTCGTTCCGTTATGTGCTTCCCTTAAAATTCCAGCATTCAAATCGTTAAAAAGATCACTAATGGTATAGGTTTTAACACCAGACCCGTTGTGTTCATTTCCCCACAATTTCATAATCCGATTGCGCATCACCAGCGCATTGATTGCTCCTTTCTGCAAATTGTTAAGCTCCGCATCAAAGTTCAGATCCAGTTTCTGAGCTAAATCTTTGTTGTTTAACCACATTGGCGTATTAAACAACTCGTCATTCACAAACTTCACTGCCCTTTTTTGTTTATCATAACCTACAGGCTCATAAATCGGCCCTGGCTCTCCATTAACCTTAACAGTATGATAAATACCACCGATGTTTTTGATCACATGTCCCAGATAAAGCTGGTATTGTTCCCAAACACCAACATAACCAGCCTGTAATTTACTTTGGTCTGCATCCGGAACAGTCAGCCATTGCCCAACCTGCGGTATGATCCGCTTTAAGTTCTTAATCCCATAAGTACTGGCCTTAACTGCATCATCACCCAGATCTTCATTTTGTGATCTTGGGTCAAACGGCTCCATCTCATTGCCAAACCACAAACGTTTGTTGCTCCTGATAGAATCTGTAGCCATTTTTACCAGCACTTTTTGCTCGTCCTGCGGACTGGCAAATTCAGGATGCCAGGTGTACGCCCATTTGATGGCCCATTTATCATAATCGCCAATCCTTGGGAACAATCCTTTCTCGCTGATGTTGTCTTCCGGTTGGGCAACGTAGTTAAACCTTGCGTAATCCATGATAGACGGCGTATGTCCGTGTGCCTCTACCCAGGCTTTATCTCTTAGTTTCTCAACCGGAACGGTAGAACTTGAACCAAAGTTATGCATCAATCCTAAAGTATGGCCTACCTCATGAGAGGATACAAAACGAATCAGGTTACCCATCAGCTCATCGTCAAAAGTCGCTTTTCTTCCTCTTGGATCTACGGCCCCGGTCTGCATCATGTACCACCGCTGCAAAACCGACATCACGTTATGGTACCAGAAAATATGGCTTTCAATAATCTCACCACTGCGCGGATCAACCGTGCTTGGCCCCATGGCGTTCGCAACTGCCGAAGGCCTGTAAATAATCGCCGAATGTCTTGCGTCATCAATACTCCAGGTACTGTCCTGTTCCCTGGTTGGCGCTTCCTTCGCAACAATCGCATTTTTGAAACCTGCGGCTTCAAAAGCTTTCTGCCAGTCGTTCACCCCCTGAATTAAATATGGAACCCATTTTTTTGGCGTAACCGGATCTATGTAAAATACAATCTGCTTCGCAGGCTCCACCAGTTCACCCCGTTTGTACTTTTCAACATCTTCCGGTTTAGGTTCCAGTTTCCACCTGCTGACATAAGTTGTCGTTTTTACACCTTGCGGATCTGCGTCAAAATCCCTGAATGAAGTCGAAAAATAACCGATGCGTGAATCTTGTAAACGTGGTTTCATGGGATTTTCATCCAATAAGACCATGGATGAGTTCAGCTCAATCGTATAACTTGAACTGCTCGGATTTAAACCTGCACTATAAGTCTTAACCGCTCTTATTTCCACATTTTTAGGATAAGCATGGACATAATCAATATAGCTTTTGTCATTTTGCTGCGCCCCCATACCGGCCCTGTCTTTAAACACCTTACGTTCAAAGTAAAGAATATCATTGTCGCTGTTCAGAAAATCAGTCACCTCTACCACTGTGGCAGAAGAATCTTTAGTCAGTGCAAGCATAGGAAATACCGCTGCAATGGCTTGTATATTGTTTTTCCTGACACCTGCAAACATCGTTGTGGTGCTGTCCTTACTGTATTCAGAAAAAGAAATCCTTCTTAAAAAGATCTTTTTATCGCGACCTTTTTCAAAGCGGTATACCGTTTCGCCAATCTGGTCTCCGGCATAACCGTTAGCGCCGTTACGCATATCAGCAGAAGCTTTGGACACCCGGTTTACAAAAAGAATTTCCCGGTTTAAAATGGCATTGGGAATTTCAAAATAGTATTTATTTTCTTTCTGATGAACGGTGATGAAGCCCTTTTGTGTTTTGGTTGTTTTGGTGATGATCTCTGCGTAAGGTTTCAATGCCGTAGCCTTTTTCAGACTATCGGCCGTTTTCTTTGCGGGATCAACAGCCACAACTTTCGGCGCAGGTACTTTTTTCTTGTGAAAAATAGCGCATCCGGATACGAAGGTACCCAGACTGAGCGCACAATAAAATAATAGTGATTTTTGTTTAAACATTGTATGTTATTTTGGTTTGTTTGTTGTAATCCTCTCTTATCCGATGATTCCGAGAATATTTTCGTTTTCAATGATCATCATGCCATGCCGGTCGCTGCTGATTCCTTCTTGAGCCCGATAGCTGTATACCGGTATTTTACCCTGCATTTCAGTTGGCATATAGGTAAATACAACATTACTGCAGCGTTGACCCAGCGCCTCCCCAACTTCCACTATATGTGTCGAAATGATGAAGAAGCAATTGCGATATTCAGCAAACAATTCAGAAACGGCCAATGTGGCATCATAGGCATCCTTAACATTGGTGCCTTTAAACAGTTCATCAAAAATGAGGTATAGATTTTTCGGGGTACTGATTTCTTCCGCGATCTTTTTGACCCGAAGAACCTCGGCATAAAAATGGCTGTACCCCATATTGATGTCATCAGGAACATTTATAGAAGTATACATTCCTTCCTTCACCGAAAAGCTCATGGACTTCGCCGGTACGGGAAAGCCCATGTGGGCCAGATAAAGGCTAATCCCAAACGATTTCATAAAGGTAGATTTGCCTGCCATATTTGCTCCGGTCAGAAATATGACGTTCTTACCTGCATCCATCGATACAGAATTGGGAACAGCCCGCTCCAGGCAAGGATGAAAACCTTGTTCTATATGCAGAAAATCCAGCTCGGAAGGTAGCGCTTTCGCGTATGTAAATGCGTTCGCTTTGGACACCGATGCGACAGCCGTAAACAGATCGATCCGATGGATCAGCTTCAACACCATTTCCAGTTCCGCCCGCAGCGCCGAGCGCAGCAGATAGTCGTATCGAACAGACTGCAGGAAAGATAAACGTGTCGTACCAGCGGCCAGGGATAGCCATTCCAATTTCGTGCTTTTAAACACGTCATCCACCTGCTTCAGTTCAGCTGAAAAAGGACTTTGCCCATCTTCTTTTAATCTATGGGCTACAAATTCCCGGATGGCATACAGGATTTTAATACTAGCGTGAAGACCATCCAGCACCAAATCATACTCTACCTTTAAACCCATGAGCAATAAGATTTTACGCCGTCCTCCCTGGGCAACTGCGCCCAACAGACTTGAAGCGGATGAACCACTCAGATAATGCTCAGTTTGCTGCAATAATGTCAGGTCAAAAGCAAAGGCGATCTCCTTTTTCTGGAAATAACCGATGAGTGCACTGCGCGCATTGATTTGTTCAAAATCAGTCAGGGGTTGCTGAAAAAACTGTTCCAGTAAACGTTCTCCGCCTGCCGTTCTGGTCTCATTGAAAAGATTGAAAACCGATTTATTCCTGTATTTGCCCAATACATTTAAATCGTCCAATGTTTGTTTATCCGTTATAAATGACATCTTACTGGCCCCTGTTTTTTTTATTTTTTAAAATCTCAATAATACCTTCATTACCAATGATGAGCATACCATGCCGGTCAGCAGTAATTCCCTGCTCCAGTTGATAGGTATACACTGGTTTTGTATCCGCCATGAGGGTTGGCAAATAGCGGAATTGAATATTCGCACATCTTTCCTGCAGTACCGCACCGGCTTCGATGATGTGTGTGGAGATGACGAATATGGAATCGGTTTTACCAGCAAAAGCAGTGGTAAGTGCTACTGTTGCTTCATAAGCATCTTTGACATTTGTTCCACGAAACAGCTCGTCAAAAATCACAAACAGCCGTTTTTTCTGAGCAAGTTGTTCAGCTACTTTTTTCACCCGCAAGACCTCTGCATAAAAATGGCTATACCCCATACTCAGGTTGTCTGGTAGGTTGATCGTACTGAACAATCCGTCCATCACCGGAAACTCCATGTGTTTAGCTGCTACAGGAAATCCCATATGCGCTAGAAATACGGCAATGCCGAGCGATTTCATCAGGGTAGATTTACCTGCCATATTTGCACCGGTGAGAAAAATAACGCTCTTTTCCGGCCCTGCCAAGAGGTCGTTACCTACTGCATTTTCGATCAGTGGATGATAGAGTCCCTTAACCTTCAGCTCCATGTTGCCAGCTGCCAGGGCCTTAGGAAAAACAAACCCCTGCTGATCGGCTACCTTCGCCACGGCAAGGTAAACATCCAGCTGGTAAGCAAAAGACAAGAGCTTTCTGATCTGTTCCTTATTGTGAAAACGCAACACCTGGTCGTGATCTGCAGTTTTTTCGTAATTGTACTTTCCAGTTGCGGCCTCTGTCCCGATACGCTGCAATGTGGGGCTTTCCAGAATTTGTGCTATGGCATTCAGCTCTTGCTGGTATGGATGCTTAGGATCCCGACTCATATTGCCTAAGAATTGACGGAAAGCAGATAACAGGTCTACTACAGCCCCTACACCCTTGGCGATTTCCTTGTACTGCGCATCTGCACCGATCAATTGGTTCAAAGCCCTGCCTAACTTATTGTCTTCCCCTGACAACTTACTGCGTTCATCGGCATGGTCCAGATAATGTTCAATCAGGTCAAACCACTCCTCCCGAAAGGGGAAAGCAAGCTCGGTATGCTTAAAATAAAGGATAACCTCGCTTCGTTGATTGATTAATCCGGCATCCGACGATGGATACCGGAACATTTGTTCAAGAATTTCAGCACCACCGCGGGTACGGGTACGATTGAAAAGTCCGAATACAGAATCCCGGGCCTTCTTATTGAAGACGTTCAGATCGTCCAGCGTTTGTTTGTCTACTAAAAAACTCATAATATCTTTTTTATATGAATGACCCCGGATCTATCGTCCTCTTCTGCGAATCCAGATAATCAGACTTGCCGCCAGCATGCCCAGGGGAATGCCCCATTTCAAAAACAGGCCAAAGAAAGCCCAGGCCCCAACGGTAAGATGCAATGCGTTATCAATAGGATCGTCCCGGCGCATATCAATCGGAACTTCGCCATTGGAAAGCCAAAAGAAGGAAGCCACAATCAGGGAATAATTGGAGGCCCGTACATCATTTCTTTGCATTCCAAGTTCCCCATTGCTCATCCAGTCGGCGTCTCCCGTAATGATGATCTTTTGCTCCTTGTCCCTGATCTTTCTGGACAAAGCCAAAACCGTCGGATATGACTTTTCAACTTCAGCGGCAGCAGGATTTAGCTTTACACTATCGTCAACAAAATTGGTTGTTTCGATTTCGTTCCAACTCCCCACTGAATCCGTACGGAACAAAGGTGTCACCTTAAAACCTTTGTCTTCCTGATATTCAAGTGCATTGGCAGAAGGCATGCTGAGCACCTCTTCCATCTTATTCATCAATTTAAAATGAGGAGAAAAATCGATAGCGGCTTGCGTTGGTCTCATCAACATCAAGTCTGACTGGAATTTAACCGCCGGCTTAACCAACCGACCTGGCAAGAATTTTACACCCAGATTTGCAGTAATTGCATTCATTTGCTGCTCACGTCCTGGCTCACCAGCGATAATTAAATTACCTCCGCGAGCGATATACTGGTCGAGATTGGCCTGCTCCTCTGCGCGATAACCATTTTTTGGTTCTGCAATTACAATAATTTTAATGTCCTGAGGAATAGGCTGATCCAGGGTTAAATCCTTAAAATCGAAACCCTGGTTAATCAGTGAGTATCTGAAGGTCTTAAGGCGCGCAATGGTTTTATAGCCCCTGTCAGTCTCCCCGTTACTATCCCGTTCTCCATGTCCATGAACAAAACCCACTACAGGTAGCTTCATCACCAGGCGTTTAATCGCTGCCGTAATTTCTGCTTCTGAAGGTAACCTGCGCATATCGTCAAAAATCCGGAGGAAGGTTTTCTGACCGTTTTCCCTTTCAAGCACACGTACAAAACGGAAGTTCTCCTCCTTCAATGAAACTTCATTTTTAAGGTCACCATACGGTACGATGTCAAAATTCCAATTGTTCAATTTAATCAGCGTATCCAGCCTTTGTTTGGCATCTAACTTCGGATACATCCGATCCAGCATCGGATTTTCTGTAGGCTCGTAATAATATTTATAATTGAGTTTGATTTCAGGTTTAAAGCGGATATACTGGTTGAACGAGCTTACATCATTCTTGTAGCCGATGGGCAGGGCGGTATATCCTGTAGGATCCAGCATATTACTATATGTGGTGATGGTAAAACCACCATCCAGCTTACTCATTACTTCCTGACTACTTTTTGTGAGGGTGTTGACTTTTGCGCGTGTGGCATCATAATAAGCTTTGAAGCTCGGCTGGGCACTGAAATAGCCCAGAACAATGGCGACCAAAAACACGGTAAGATAACGTCCCAAAACGGTGATCCATTTGTTTTTTTGTCGTCCTGAATGTAATTTAATAATCGTAAATGCGAGAAATAGCGCAATTACAATCAGGAAATAAAGTACATCTTCAGAGGTGATCATGCCTGCAATAAAAGTATCACTTCGGCCAGTGATCGCGAGCCAGTAGGTCACGTCGCGCACCAACTCCATATCCTGCCCCACTCCTTTTACATAGGCTAATAGCCCAAAGATACAGAGTGTACCCAATGCAGCCACCACATTATAAGTGGTCAGGGAAGACATGAACAGGCCAATCGCAGCATAAGCACAGATGAGTAAATACAGACCAACCAAACCTGTTAACAAATAAGGAATATCCGGATGATCGACCGTTATGATGGTGAAAAGACAGAAAATGCTGACAATGCCTATCATCACCAATCCAAATGCCATCAGGGCTACATATTTACCCAGAATGATCTGCCGGTTACTGATCGGGGAAGAATAAAGGAGTTTGATCGAGCCACTGCCCAACTCCCGGCTCATGATGCTCATGGTGAGTAATGGAATATACAGGTAAAGGTATCCCTGCATCTTTACAAACAAACCATTAAAAGCACTACCAAAAGAGTTGAAAGTGACATTACTTAAAGGTTGTTTCATGGTGATGTTGATCTTGACCAGGAAATCAAAGCCCCCGGTAAAGATTGCGCCCAACTGGAAACTGAAGATGATCAGTATGAGCCAGGCCACAGGCGAATAGAACAATACCTGTAGTTCGGTTTTTGCTATTTTAAATATTGTTTTCATGCTATAAGTTATCAGCGAAACCGCTCGTTTATTTTGATTTTTTCTTTGTTAGTTCTGCAAAAACGGTCTCCAGTGAGTTTTTCTCAAGGGCAATTTCAATGAGTCGCCATTTCTTGAGCACACTGGTTTCGACCAGGCGCTCCACCACATCCTGGGCGTCGTTAAACCTCAGCCGGTAACGGATACCACCCAGCTCCTCGACATGTATTACTCCCGCAACTGCCAGTAATTCTTCAGCAGTTGGCGCAGCCACCAGGGAAACGACCAGTGTATTGGGAACAATATGGTTATCAAATTCATCCAGTGTTCCTGAAAAAATCATACTGCCTTCATTGATCATCCAGATGTGATCGCAAAGGGCCTGTACTTCCTGAAGAATGTGCGTCGAAAGCACGACAGTGCGCTCTTCCGCAATTTCCCGGATCAAGCCGCGCACTTCAAGGATTTGGTTGGGATCGAGGCCGTTTGTAGGCTCATCAAGCACCACAAAATCAGGTTTGTGAATTATGGCCTGGGCAATCCCTACCCGTTGTTGGTAACCTCCCGAAAGGTTCCGGATGAGCCGCCTGCGAAACTGACTGATGCCACATTTCAACATCACCTCGGCCACCGCGTCTTTTACCCGCGAGCTTTCCATTAGTCGGATATTTGCCGCATGGATCAGAAACTCCTCTACAGTGAGATCGTTTTGTAAAGGGGGCTGCTGTGGTAAAAAGCCAATATGACGTTTCGCACGTTCTGGATACTCGCCAAGGTTAACCCCTTTGATAAATACTTCTCCATGTGTTTGCTTGATTACACCACACATGATGTTCATAATGGTCGACTTTCCAGCCCCGTTGGGGCCAAGCAGGCCATAAATGCCATTTTTTGTCAGTTCAAAATTAATGTCACGTACTGCCCACTGCACACTGTATTGGTGGGAAAGGCCTTTTACGCTTACGATTGGTTCATTCATATCTTATAAGGTTAGTAGGATTTATAGCGCATAGCATGTCCAATCGGCCGGGATTTGTTTATCCCGGCCGATGATATCAGGTGACCATGATTATGCTATCTTGGGTTCTGGACGATTTCTGGATTTAACTGGGTGTATTTATCAGCAATGGCATAAGTATAGCGGTTGCTGCCGGGTTGTAAAGTATAGGTGACGTCCTTAAATACTTTTGTGACCGTCTTTACCAAGCCCGCATCCTTACTCAGTCTGCGTTGGTCGAACCAGCGAAAGCCCCTTCCCATAAACTCTCTTTTCCGCTCATCAAGCACCAGGCCCAACGCAACCGTAGCATTCGCTGCCGACAAATCTGCATAATCCGCAGGTTTGAATCGCTTTTTGCGGAGTTCATTCAGTAAATCCAATGCTGCGTTTGTATTTCCGGCACGCGCTTCACATTCCGCTTTGATCAGCAACATTTCCGGAACACTCGGACCGGTATACGTACCATCGCCAGCAAGTGAAGCCCTTCTGTAGGCAAGCGTAGTAAATGGAGAATTGAATAATGTTGAACCGGATACGGTAAAATTCACATAGCGCAAATCTTTCGCCGCTGCAGGGCTATAAGTGAATACAGCTAGCGCATCCGGACTTAAAGGTATTGCAGGATTTAAGGAAGGCGTCCGTTTAAAAAAGATTTCCTCCGGATTCTGAAATTTCAAAGGCATAGTTGGTAGCGCAGATCCCACCGCAACGTTACTGCTCAGATCGATGAGACCACGTTTAAAAGTCAAGGCCAGATCAGCTGTACGTTTAGCTTCCACAAAATCCCTTCTATTCAGCGCCACCCTGGAGAGCATGGCATATACCGCAGGTTTAGAAGGGTTGGAAATAAAATCAGGCTGGTCCGGCAAGGCAGGCAAAGCGCGCATCAAATCAGCTGCAATAAAATCATAAACTGCCTTAACAGAAGCCCTGGTTAAATCAGCTGTAAAATTCGGTTGTGTAACCAAGGGGATGCCCGGATCGGTATTTGCACTTTCCGGATCGTATTGCTTTGCATATAAGTTTACCAGCGTATAATAGGCATATGCCCGGTGCACCAGCGCCGAAGCATAAGCCGCTTCTTTTTGGATCTGGCTCCCCCCCTCACTACTCATCACCCCCAGAAGCACCTGATTGCAGATAAAAATCTGTTTGTAACTGTTTACCCAATCCACGTCCTCCTCATTAAAACCGTACACCCGGTCGGCCCATATATACATATTACCCGTAGTTACGGCAAGGGTATTTTGCCATTTTATATCATCGGAAGCAATATCGTCACCGGAATAAATGGGTTTAAAATACGACAGGTCCATAACCGTCGAATTGTAAAGTAAATTCTGATAATCGGCTGTCAGCTTCAGCACCCTCAGGTTTTCAGGTTCTATTTCAACATATTTACGGCAGGCTGTGGCACCACACAAAATAACTGAGATGAAGATGGCATATAGTAATTTTTTCATGGTCTTAAAGTTTAAAGTGATAGGCTTAGATTAACTACATAATTACGTGTAGGCGGCAGATTTAAGAAAGAAGTCGTCATTTGATAATTCGGATCAACGCCTTCTTTATTGGCCACCCAGATTAATCCAACATTACTTACCGTAGCGCCCACATTAATGCCCTTGATAAAAGGTGTACGTTTAAACACTCCTTTTGGAACACGATAATTCAGGGAAATTTGCTGCAAACGGATCTGTCCGGCATCTCTGACATTCAGATCTGAATTGATATACCTGTTTACGGTATTGATGTTTACTCCCGCAAGCCCCGGAACATTGGTGAAAGCTTCATCACCAGGTTGACGCCACCGATTGGCCAAATCACGGCTCGTTCCCATTAAACCTGAGATACTGCCATTAGTTGGATATTGGTCCGCAGTAATCCCCTGATAAATGAATTTATGTCCCAGATAAAATGTAGCCCTGGCCGATAAACTTAAATTCTTATAACTCACAGTATTGCTAAACCCACCATTATATGGCGCTGTAGTTCTGCCTGCAGCAATTAGATCCTGGGCCACAATGGTGTTGTTGGTTGATGAAATGATGCTGCCATCTGCAGCATAAATCTGCCCCTGACCTTTATTATCCAGCCCAGCCCACCTGTATACAAAAAAGTTGTCAGTCGGTAGCCCAACGGTTAAGCCAGAAGCTCCTCCAACATTGGTCATGATATTTGGAAATCTACTTTCAGTTACGGTATTTGTGTTGTATGCAGCATTGAAATTCGCTGACCAGCCCCAGTCCTTGCTCCGAACGATATGACCAGTCAAACTCAACTCTACACCCCTACCTGATAATGAACCAGCATTGTATTGAAGCGAACTCAAACCATAAGCCGAGTTAATCGGCAGACTCATTAAAATATCTTTTGTACGCTTGGTATAGATGTCCATGGTCAATAACAACCGATTTGACAAAAACGCGGCATCCATTCCAATATTGAACATCTTCGTAATCTCCCAATTCAGGTCAGGATTTGCTGCCGCTCCGATCGTAGTTACCGGAAGCTGAGAATAGCTATCCGGAATACTCAATTGTACCGTTGATACATTTGCCGCGGTTCCCGGAGGATTACCGGCAGTCCCGTATGAACTGCGGATGCTCAACTGATCCATCCATTTGATCGATTGCAGCAAATCTTCCTTTTTCAAATCCCAACGCAATCCTGCAGACCATAAAGGAGTGGCTCTTGCTTTACGACTTGCACCCAGTACGTTAATGTCGTCAAACCTCACGCTAGCCGTGGCAAAATATTTTTGCTCAAAAGCATAAGATCCGGTACTGTAATAGGAAAGATATCTTCGTGTATTTTTCGGCAATTGTGCAGGTGGCGTAGGTAAAGTTTTACGCTGCCCATAAATGGTCGTGTAATAACCTGCCAATGAACCGTTCCTGGAAGTATTTACATTGGCAAAAGTGCCCAGATCTTCGTTGTAACCATACATATCCTGCTCCACACTCCTGGACCTTTCCTGGCGAATTTCAGTTCCTGCCACGACCTCAATGTGATGGTCTTTGCCAAAATCTTTTTTCGCATCCAGTTGGGAACGCAGGCTGTAGTTTTCCCGCTCAAAATTAGCTGTACTATAGATGCCACCTTTTGGAAAACCATAAATGGAACCTGATGTGGCCTGGTTTGCTGTATTGGTACCCTCATTAATCAGGTTTCTGGCATAATAGCTATCCTGATTTTGAAGCTGTCTGGAATCTTGCCAGCTTTTTTGCAATTGCCCGGAAACATTCAGATTCAGCCAGCTGGTTATTTTTCCATTAAGTGCTGCAGTGAACCTAAGCGAATTTGTGGTATTGATGGTATTGCCATAATTTAGCTCATCGATTGCATTATAGGTCCAGGGCATTAAACCTCTGACCCGCGTTAAGCTATCGGATACCTGGGTTGTAAAAGCAATACCGCGGTATATTTTATTTCCATTTTCATCCAATAACATGCTGTAAGGAGCTAAACCAAAGGGGCCTGTTCCAAAGGCCTGTAATGCGGCACCATTGACCTGACTTTTGGAATAATTGTAATTGAGACCAGTGGTCAAACTCAGTTTGTTATTCAAAAAATTATTGGTCAGGTTAGAGAGCACGGAGTATTGTTCACCTGAATTACTACGATAAACGGGTTGATCTTTGGTATAGTTTCCAGAAACATAATAACTGGAATTGCCGCCTCCTCCAGAAAATGACAGGTTATACTGCTGGGTCACTGCCCGCTGCAATAGGTTGTCGCGCAATTGATCAATATTCGATCTTCCGCTGAGTACGCGCAATGCCGAATCTGCCTGCGCCGCATAGGCAGGGTTTCTTTTCGCCTTAAACATCCACTCTTCCGCTTCTGATACAGGCTGGGATCTCCAGCCATTTGCAGGCGATGAGATCAAGGCAGCAACAGGATCACTAACCAGGTTCTTATTGACCATCTCTTGCTCAAGTTCAATGTACTGAGCACTGTTCATCGAGGTGAGGTTAGAGAAATTTCCGGGAGCAGCCGTACTTAAAGTGGCGCTAAAATTAATATCCGATCGACCTGCCTGTCCACGTTTGGTGGTAATCACAATCACCCCATTCGCCGCCCGGGCACCCCAGATTGCAGTTGCCGCAGCATCTTTTAAAAAGGTAATGCTTTCAATGTCAGCCGGATTAAATGTACTGATCACCGCATTTCCGGAGTTGGCAGGCTGATTTCTGTACGTTAAACTTCCTTCTACGAGGCCGGAGGCCAAGGTCGCCAAATCCTGATTGCTGGAAGGGAAACCGTCAATCACCACCAAAGGCTGATACCTTGCCGTTTGGTTTGGATAAGAACTCACACCTCTGATTTCTATTTTATTGTTTCGGATGTCAAACAGCACCCCTGGTACTTTGCCTTCTAAACGCTCCAGCAAATTGATACTAGGTGTACTTTCTATATCTTTGGCCGTAATTACCGTATAAGCCCCGGTAGCTGTGCTTTGCTTAAGGGTCTGATAACCTGTAGACACCACCACATCTTCCAGTGTTTGTGCAGCAGGTGACATTTTCACTTCCATGCTTGGTCTGGCTGCGACAGTCTGGCTCACATAGCCAATACTTGAAAAAACCAATACGGCATCATCGGGCAGGCCTGAAAACCGGAACGAGCCATTTTCATTGGCCACTACCGACCGGGTAGAACCTTTGAGGGTAATTGTGACTTTCGGAATCGCCTTGCCTGTTTCTGCATCTACGATTTTACCTTCCACATCAATAGCACCAATGTAGAAACTGATGCGATCCAGAAAGGATTCATCTTTTTGTTTAACGACAATCGTCTGATTGACGATCCGAAACTCTAAAGCTGCTGGTCTAAGCACCGCCTGAAGTACCTCGGTTAAGGGTACCGCATTAAAGGAGGCATTAATTTTAAGCCCATCATCTACTTTGCCTTCCTGCCAGAATACATTATATCCGGTCTGTTTCTTTATCTCCGTGAAAAGTTCCTTTAAAGAGGCATTTTTCTTTACGAAATATATATTCTGAGCAAGTCCGGCTGCGCTGACCTGCATCAAAAAGGTGGTTAGTATAATTATCGTTAGTTTCATGGTGCGAACTACTGAATTATTTATACAGGCAAAATGCCCAGATCTGTTTGGATCCTTAAATTTCATTACATTTGTTGTTTAGTGGTTTAGTTGTTATGTGTGAATACGTCTCATCTGAACACTTATTTTGGCCGGGGATGTTGACGCATTCCCGGTTTTTTTTATGGTGTTCAAGGCCTGGTAAGTTTATTGCATAGCCCTGATCCTCCTTCCATCTACTTTAAAATGAACTGATCCTGTTGATTCTAAAACCTGTAACAATTGGGATATATTTTTAAATCTTGAAATGGTACCTCTAAATGCCTGCTTTCTAAGCGCTTTGTCTTCAAAGACAACGTCTACATCATACCAGCGCTCTACCTGTTTCATGATCTCCTCCAGGCTTTGTCCTGTAAATAGAAATGTTCCATTTTTCCAGGCTACAGCCTCTTCCGCGTTAACTTCAGAAACCTTCCATCGCCCGGAAATCATTTCCGACTGCTGCCCAGGTTTAAGTGTCAGCGCGGCACTATTCCGCTCAAGATCAAGCACATGAACGGAACCTTCCAGCAGTGTAGTTCTGGTCAGCTCATCTGAAGCATATCCGCTGATGTTAAAATGTGTACCCAACACTTCCACAGCCTGCTTAGCCGTTTCTACCACAAAAGGGTGCAATTTGTCTTTAGCCACTTCAAAATAAGCCTCTCCATTTAACAAGATACGGCGTTCTTTCCGACTAAACTGAACTGGAAATTTCATGGAAGAAGCCGCATTTAACCAAACCCGGGTTCCATCAGGCAAATTGACCTGGTACTGGCCCCCTTTAGGTGTGCTGATGGTATTCAAAGCCTGCTGCCCAACATTACCGGTTGCCCCGGATTGCACACGATAAACCAGTTGTCCATCTTTCGCTTTAACGACCTGCATGCCACTTTCACTGAGCACTGCACCAGCGGGGGTTGTATTCAGGTCGATGACTTTACCATCCGATAAAGTGAGCACCGCGCTGTTCTTCCCTGCCGGGATATCTTTAGCTGTGTTTGCAATACGTGCCGGTGTATCTGAAAAATACCTGGCATCAATTAAATATCCCGCGGTACTGAAGATCAGCAGCACAGCGGCTGCTACAGCAATCCGTGACCAGAGCTTTCTGGCCACTGGTTTCGTTTTCAAAACTTTAAACTGGTCCTGCCCAATCAGGTGCTGATAAAAATATTCGGTGTCTTTGTCTGTATAGTTTTCTTCCGTATGGATATTTTTCCATACCTCATCCATGGCAGCAAAAACATCATCGTCATTCCCATTGAGTTTAAAAACCCCCATCAACTCCATATACTCCAACTGGCTGATGTTTCCATCTGCAAATTGTTGAAGCAATACCTTTACACGCGCTTGATCTGCCATCATTTTATATTCCCTTTACAATAGGTTTATATAAGCATTACACGGCAAAATGAAATTAGGACTAAGTGAGGCGCAATTATTTTTTATTTTTTTATAAAACTCAGTGCAATGAGCAAAAAATAGGCGCTGTCTGACTGGTTAAAATGAGCCTTAAGCAGCTTCAAACCCGCAATCAGGTGATTTTTAACGGTATTTCTGGATAAATTGAGTTTGGCAGCAATTTCATCATAATTTAAACCTTCATATCGGCTCATTCTGAAAATAACCTGCTGCTGTGGTGTTAAGTTCACCAGTGCGGCTTCTGTAAAGCGCTGCAAATCTGCAAGGATAACAGCTTCCTCGGTATCGTTACTTACTTTCTCCATCGTCAGCCAGAGCTGATCAACCGCTTTTTGAGAAGTCGCAATCTGTCGCAAAGAATTTAAAGCCAGTCGCCTGGATATGGTATATAAATAAGGCGAAATAGAAAGGTCTTCATTCAACCGCCCCCTGTTGATCCAGACATTCAAAAAGGTATCGTTTACCACCTCTTCTGCCTGCTCTTTGTTTTTCAGCAAACGGTAACAAAATGTATATAATTTCTTAAAATTCAGGTCAAAAACAAGACGAAAAGCAGACTCATCACCTCCTTTCAGGGCAATTATGTTAGCTTTCTCAGTCGACCCAATTCCCATCTTCTTTAATTAAATCAATCAAATCATCCAGCGCACGCCCGGCATTGACATTTTTCTTAACCACTTCCTTACCGCGGTACAAAGTGATTTTATCCGGACCAGTGCCTACATACCCGTAATCTGCATCGGCCATTTCACCCGGGCCATTTACAATACAGCCCATAATCCCAATCTTGATGCCTTTGAGGTGGTCGGTACGTGAACGGATCAGTTGTGTCGTTTCCTGCAGGTCGAACAGCGTACGCCCGCAGCTCGGGCAAGATATGTATTCCGTTTTAGAAATCCTTGTTCTTGTGGCCTGTAAAATACCGAAGCTGGTGGCATTGACCAGTGATAAACCAATCTCGCGGTCAGCATCAATCCATACACCATCCCCCATTCCATCTGTCAGCAACGCGCCCAGGTCAGTCGCGGCATACAACATCAGGTCATCGGCATTCAGCCCGGCATAACTTCGTTTGATAATGACCGGAACTTCCAGCTGATGTTTCATCAGGCTGATAAAAAGTGCTCTTTGTGCAGCCATACCATGCGCAGCCTCAGTCTCCAATACCAATACCACATTTCCCTGCAATGCTGACAGGTCTGCACCAGCAAGCTCCTCGGCTTTCAGGCTAACCAGGTTCAAAAACTCATCTTTAACCGTTACAGTTAAATAATCGTTAAAAGACAATAATGGATGGCAGTTTTGCTTATTCTTCAGCGCAAGCCAGGTTTCATAATTGTAAACCTGTTTTAAATTTCCAGGGAAAGAAAAAGAAGGTAATGCATCGCCCAGGTAAACCAGGTCACAGGCCTGATCGGCCATGTTATATTTATCCAGCCCGGCGCTGTACTGGTATCCTACCGAAGTCAGGAAATAAGGATCTTTCAGATTTTCAGCAGAAACATCCATCATCACAACCGGATGGTGGGCCCCGCCAATATGTTGTACCGGCAAGGTATGCCGGCGTTGATAAGCATAAGGGCTATAAGGTAAATCACCAATCACGAGGCGTTCCCGCTGCCCCGTGGTACTTAGGGGATTGCCATTCAGGTCCAGCAATGCGCGTTTTTCATAACGCAGTGCAAGCGCTTTGGCAACTGGTGCTTCAAATTCCGGATCTTCCGTTAAAGACACCCGGATCGTATCGCCCAGGCCGTCTTCGAGTAAAGTTCCAATACCTACGGCCGATTTAATCCGTCCGTCTTCACCATCGCCGGCCTCGGTTACCCCAAGGTGTAAAGGATAATTCATTCCTTCCTTAACCATGGTTTCAACCAGCAAACGATAGGCCTGTACCATCACCTGGGTATTGCTGGCCTTCATGGAGATCACCAGGTTATAATAGTTCTGGTCTTCGCACATGCGGATAAACTCCATGGCCGACTCGACCATACCACGTGGGGTATCGCCATAGTGGCTCATGATGCGGTCAGATAGCGAACCATGGTTGGTCCCAATCCGCATGGCCGTTCCGTATTCCTTACAAATCTTTACCAGGGGTATAAATTTCTTATAAATGCGGTCCAGTTCTGCCTGATAGGCCTGTTGGGTGTATTCTATATTTTCAAAACGTTTCTTATCGGCATAGTTGCCCGGATTTACACGTACCTTCTCCACAATGCGGGCCGCAGCTTCCGCCGCGTTGGGCGTAAAGTGGATGTCGGCAACCAGGGGTACCGTATAACCTCTTGATCTGAGTTCTTTTTTGATGTTTGCGAGGTTCTCTGCCTCCTTCATACTAGGCGCGGTAATGCGCACGTACTCACAGCCAGAGTTGACCATGCGGATGGTTTGTTCCACCGTACCAATGGTATCCATGGTGTCTGTGGTTGTCATCGACTGAATACGGATTGGGTTTAGCCCGCCCATCGGGATATCCCCGATATTCACCTCGCGTGTTAAAAACCTTGAATACTGATTTAAACTGTTACAATACGTTACTTCTTCCATGAATGCAAAATCTTCCGCAAAGATAAAGATTAAGTTTATAACCTTGGTGTAAACTATAGCTGATGTGAACTAGATCAACCTGTCTTTCACCACAAGCGTGCCGGCAATGATGTCGTGAAAGCATTGCTGCTTGCGGTTCAGGAAGCTGTACAGGTAACCAATCAGAAAAGGCGCCAGCGACAAAATTTTACTCAAATTACGGCCCAGCGACTTTCCGTAACCTATCCGCCCACCATCCAGATCGGTCACCCTGATCTTCATCAGGCGCTTGCCGATCCCCCCTTGTTTGGCCGAAGCATCGGTGATTGTACCATAAATCAGTTTTACAATAAAAATAAAGGGTAAGCCAACAATGGCGAGTGCAATGCGGTGAGATTTCTCTGTAACGACAATAAAGCCCAATAAAATCACCAGGGCATACACCAGGGTAATGAAAAAGTAATCAATCACACAAGCCAGTAAACGCTGGTCAAATGCAGCAAAGTACTGGGGAGCCGTTTGCTGGTAACTGAAACCAAAAAGCTCACGGAGTTCTTCAAACTCGTGAGCTTCTTTATAGTCATCCATTCCAGTCTTCCTCACAAAGGTATCTGAGGTAATGACTAGCGCAGTCAATTCATCAAAACGATAAGGACCTTCCGGTCTTCCGTTGACTACAACGGTATACTGAACTTCTTGATATCCCATACTTTAAAGTAACCCCTAATAACGGCTTACCTCAAAGTTACTTAATCCTCCGTCTAAATTTATGATTATTTTACGAACAGCAGATTCATAATTGGCACTTTCAAAAGTACCGTCACTCATTTTCTTAAAATCATTGAATTCTTTAGAAGACAAACCCGTTTTGGCCCTGATTTTACAACCTGCAACCTCAGGCACTTTAATTTTAACATCGGCGATCCCGGTTTTTACATTCACATTGGTCAAAGGCAGTAAAGCCCCGAATTTAACCGACAAGGCTGCTGCACCACCATCAAAATTAAAATCACTGACTTTATAATCCGATAAATCGAAATCAATACTTCCGGCCCCAAGGTTTACATTAACCTCCCACTTGGGTTGTTTGTTCAACCGCAGTTCAACCTCGTTCCCGCCTTCGCTTACGCTCCAGTTGGAATTGCCTTTCATCTTAAAATCAATGGTCCGCAAGCCATCAGAGTTTACGTTTTTAACCGTAAAAACGCCGCCTCTCTTTTTCACATCTGCCGTAATCAAACTATCTGCACTTTCGTTCAGATTGAAAGAAGTGCCACCACCAGAGATATTCAGGACCGTCCGCATATCCACAGCATCCACAAAGGGCTCTGAAAAATGCAAATGTTCCAGCTTGTTTGCATTCGGGTCTGAATGGTCGCCCCTGCCGCCAATTCCGACATTAAACAGGCGTTTTCCATCGGGCGACTCCTGCCCTTTAAAAAACAGCAGGCAAAGTGTAAATACCAGGATCACAATGGAGATGATACTGCCAAGCTGCGACCTGTTTTTATTAAAGAGGATATTTACCCCGGCAATAATTAAAAATATAGGCCAGAACCGCCACACATTGCGCCAGTAAAAATCAATGACCTGAAAGTTTTCCAACAAGAGGACACCGCCCACAAACAGCAGTATAATGCCCCACATTACGCGATCTAATCTCATGGCTACTGGTCTTTTTTAGTGAAATCAATGGAAGCAGGATCCGCTGTTCCGAAATTTTGGTTTTCAGGATTTGCAGGTGCAACCGGATCTACCGGAAACCCAGGCGAAGCTGGTGTTTCAGGAGCAGCAGTGCCCGGAGCTGGGTTTTCATTTTTCCAGGCTTCCCATTTCTTTTTGTTCTTCGACTTGATGATGAAACTTATCCCAATGGCAATAAACACCACCGGCCACAATTTGGCCAGCTTGAAGCCAAAAGGGATCAGGTTAAACTCGTCCATTAAAAAATACAGACCAATCACCAGCAAAAACAAGCCAGCTACCGTGCGTCCGGTTTCATTATCTTTTTTATAGGCCTTAAAATCACCGGATTTTTTCCAGGCCATGTGGCTATCTTCTTTCATAGTTGATGATGTCCAATCCTGAAAAGGACCTGTGCCCTCCGAAGGATTATTTTTAGTGAATGGATTCGTCGTATTAAACGGATTATTTTGTTTATTAAAAAAGTCATTAAATTTTGAAAATCTGACCGCCGGGTCATTATTGACCGGCACTACAATCCACAAGATCAGGTAAACCAAAACCCCTGTGCCTACTAAAAAAATGGTCGACAATACAAACAACAGCCTGATGATGGTTACATCCACTTCCATGTACTCCGCAACACCAGACGATACCCCGGCAACTACTTTGTCATACTCATTCCTAAACAATCTCTTTTCCATAATATGGCCCTCCTATAATTAAAACTGTAACGGCTTCAATACCACTTCATCAACATTTACACCAGTGCTTAAATTTAAAATGGTGTACAAAGTATGGGCAATGTCTTCTGGTTGTACAAATCGCTCCGCCGGAATTTCTGTTCCTTCCCACGACGAGGTCAATGTCGAACCTGGCAATATTGCCGTTACTTTAACGTTGTATTTCGATAGTTCCTGCCGCAATACATCATTAAGACTCAGCAAAGCTGCTTTAGTTACAGAATAGCTACCTGCATTTTCTACAACAACCTTAGAAGCGACTGAACAAATGTTAAATATGTGCCCGGATTGCCTTTCACGCATCTTTTTTCCAAAAAACTTCGACATATAATAAGCCGCATTCAAATTCACATTCAACTGTTTATGCAACTGATCGTCCGCTTCATCCAATAAACTTCCGGTCAGGAACACCCCTGCATTATTTACTAAAACATCAGCGCCACGCATTTGTTCGTAAACTGTTTCACAAAAAGCATAAACTTCTTCCCGCACACCACAGTCTGCCCGATAGGTCAGAATTTGTACCCCGGTATAACTCAAAGACGCTGCAAAATCTTTCAACTCATTTTCATTCCTGGAGCAAAGGGCCAAATCATAGCCGCTTTCTGCAAGTTTAACCGCTATCGCTTTACCAATACCCCTTGTGGCACCTGTTATTATTGCATTCATGTTTAAACATCTTATTCCGCAATAATACAAAAAAGAAGGCTACGGCACGCGTCTTGTTAGGAATACAGCGTTAGAAAAGGTTCGCATCATCTTTTTTCAACTTTTTATTTGTTTCTTTGTAGTACATGGGTGCTATTGTCATGCAAGCTCCAGCATACTACAATTGGATATATTACAAAAGCTAATTTTTAATCAATGAATTTCACCAATTTTGGACGCTACCTGTTACTGCTCAAAGCGGTTTTTAGAAGGCCTGAAAAATTTAAAATCTATTTAAAAGCCATTTTCAAACAAATGGATTTTATTGGCGTAGGCTCATTAGGTCTGATTGCAATCATATCCACATTTATCGGCGCTGTAATGACATTGCAAATTGCTTTCCAGCTGGTGAGTGATTTCATTCCAAAAACCATTATCGGCTCCGTTAACCGGGATTCATCTATTTTAGAGCTCAGCCCTACCATCAGTGCCATTGTACTGGCCGGTAAAATCGGTTCTGCCATTTCCTCCGAGATCGGCACCATGCGGGTCAGCGAACAGATCGATGCACTCGAAATTATGGGCATCAATTCACCGGGTTATTTAATCTTGCCTAAAATCATTGCCGGAATCACCATGGTGCCTTTATTGGTCATCATGTCTATGTTCCTGAGCATCACAGGTGGTTATATTGGTGGTACTTTATCTGGTGCGGTTACTCCTGCCGAATACGTTCAGGGGATCACCACAGATTTTAATCCATATACCATTGTAGTGGCCCTGGTTAAAGCTTTTGTTTTTGGTTTCATCATCACATCGGTACCTGCCTACGAAGGTTTTTATGTTAAAGGCGGCGCGCTGGAAGTGGCACAAGCCAGTACAAGAGCTGTAGTGGTGAGCTGTATTACCATTTTGGCATGTGATTACATTGTAACCCAGTTATTACTATGATCGAGATTAAAGACATTCACAAATCGTTTGGCGACAATGAGGTACTTAAAGGGATCTCAGGTGAGTTTAAACCTGGTGTAACCAATTTGATCATTGGTGGTTCAGGCTCAGGAAAAACAACCTTACTCAAATGCATGATCGGTTTACACCATCCTGAACAAGGTAGCGTTGAATACGATGGCCGCGAATTCACCACGATGAATTTTGAAGAGAAGATCGAAATCCGTAAAGAAATCGGGATGCTTTTTCAGGGATCTGCCCTATTCGATTCCATGAGCGTTGAAGAGAACATCATGTTCCCTTTAAACATGTTTACCGAGCAGAGCCGCAAAGAAAAACTGGAGCGCGTTAACTTTTGCCTGGAAAGGGTAAACCTGGAAGGTAAAAATAAATTGTTTCCGGCCGAATTGTCCGGCGGGATGAAAAAGCGTGTAGGCATTGCCCGCGCCATTGCCATGAACCCGAAATACTTATTTGTTGATGAGCCCAACTCTGGTCTGGATCCTAAAACTTCCATCGTTATTGATGAATTGATTAAAGAACTGACCGAAGAATACAATACCACCACCATTGTAGTTACCCACGACATGAACTCGGTAATGGGTATTGGCGATTATATCCTTTTCTTACACGAAGGAAAAAAATTCTGGGAAGGCTCCAACAAAGAGATCGCCCACACTGATGTTCAAGAACTAAATGATTTTGTTTTTGCCAGCCGTTTCATGAAAGCTGCAAAAGACAAATTTTAATATATACCCATTTTTATGATAAGCCTGTTAACACCCACACACTGGAAAGATTATGAGTTGATTGATTGTGGTGATTTTGAAAAATTAGAACGTTTTGGAAATTTAGTACTTTCCAGACCAGAGCCTCAGGCTGTATGGAAAAAGACATTGTCGGACAACGAATGGAAAAAGAAAACCCATATCCGCTTTAAAGGCCGCTCTGCTACTTCGGGTGAATGGATCAAAAGCACAGCTCAACTGCCCGATCGCTGGAATGTAGCCTACACCAATGATGATGTGACCATCAATTTACGACTGGGATTAACCTCTTTTAAACATGTTGGTGTATTTCCAGAGCAAGCTGTAAACTGGGATTACATCTCCGGTTGCATTAAAAAATTCAAAACCCCGGTCCCGAAAGTATTGAACCTCTTTGCCTACACTGGTGCCGCTTCATTAATTGCGAAAGCAGCCGGAGCAGATACCACCCACGTAGACTCCATCAAACAAGTCGTAAACTGGGCCAACGAGAACCAGGAACTTTCTAAACTGCAGGATGTACGCTGGGTAGTGGAAGATGCCTTGAAATTTGTAAAAAGAGAACTGAAACGCGGTAAAAAATACAACGGGATCATCCTTGACCCACCTGCATTTGGCCACGGACCGAATGGCGAGAAATGGAAACTGGAAGACCATATCCAGGAAATGATGACCGAAGTGGTCCAATTGCTCGATCCGGAAGAACACTTCCTGATCCTGAATACCTATTCCTTAGGCTTCTCCTCGGTGATTGTGGAAAACCTGATCAAAACCTCATTTCCACAGGTTAAAAACCTGGAAACCGGAGAGCTTTATCTGCAGGCAACCTCTGGCATCAAATTACCCCTTGGTGTTTTCGGAAAATTCAATTCCTTTAAATAAGATAAAAAGGCGTCGGTTACTCAAGCCGACGCCTCTAAAACACACCTAATCCAGTAACACAATACTGCCTAAGCTTCTTTAATCTGGTTGCTTAGCTGCCCGTTTCTTTCTTCAAAAAAGAAAGCTTCCGGAATCCACCGGAAGCGGTCTTATCAACTAAACTAAACCAAATAGTATCTTGATTATCCAATCGTTTATCTTGTCAAAAATTCTACCTCATAACCTGTTTCAGGCTAATTTAAAACGGTAAATCTTAAATTTAAAACCATTATTTAGAACCGTTTTAAATAACAATGCAAGTATAGTAACTTATTTAGAATAATTCCAAACAAATTGAAAATATTTTACATAATCCTCCCGGAAAGGGCTTCTATATCCATTTGATTTGGTATACTTGTATAATTTTAGTCAAGCAAGATTAAACAACACCAGTTTTTGTATCTTACCTTAAAAAACAATTATAATCTATGAAATTACCTCATCTGGCAGGCGTCATTTTAATCGGAGCTGCCACATCTATGGGCTTATTTGTCAGCTGTGCTTCCGATGCAAAGAAAGTAAACGGAAAAACGAAGACAACAGCAGCTGGAGATAGTACCGTTACTGAAGTGGAAGACTTAAGAAAACCAGTCGACACTGCCAAATACGATGCCTTGTTAAAAAAACTGGCCAATGGCGATACAACCGGAAAATGGCCGGTAAAAAAACAGCCTTACCCACTGGCTGGTGCAATCCTTCCATTTAAACGCATTGTGGTATATTACGGTAACCTGCACTCTAAAAAAATGGGCGCACTTGGCGAATATGCACCAAAAGAGATGTGGAGAAGACTGGATGCAGAAGTTAAGCACTGGGAAAAGGTAGATCCTTCTACCCCGGTACAACCAGGTTTACACTATATTGCAGCGGTAGCGAGCGGAACACCGGGCAGAGATGGCAAATACATCAACCGCATGGCTAACAGCCAAATTGACTCGGTACTGGCCATCGCTAAAATGCGTCCGAATACCATCGTATTTTTAGATTTACAAGTAGCTTTAAGTAACATTAAAGCAGAACTTCCGCACATCGAAAAATATTTACAATTGCCTTTTGTACATTTAGGTATCGATCCGGAATTCTCCATGAAAGATGGATCCCTTCCAGGTAAAAAAATTGGGACCTATGATGCTGCAGATATCAATTATGTATCTCAATACCTGGCTGACCTGGTAAAAAAATACAACCTGCCTCCAAAGGTATTTACCATTCACCGTTTTACTAAAAAAATGGTAACCAATTACCAGAACATCAAATTGCGTCCGGAAGTTCAGATCGTGATGCATATGGACGGATGGGGCGAACCTGAATTGAAAAAAGGCACTTACCGCCACTTTATCTATTCAGAGCCGGTTCAGTTTACAGGATTTAAATTGTTCTATAAAAACGATTTGAAAAAAGCACCTAATAAATTGATGACCCCTGAAGATCTGATGAAGTTGAAACCAATTCCGATTTATATCCAATATCAATAGGACATTTAAAGATTTACAGAAAGCCTCCGCCTTACAACCGGAGGCTTTTCCTTTGGAGTGAGTCCACAGTGAGTCCACGGTGAGTCCACGGTGAGTCCACGTTTTTACGGGAAATACGTGGACTCAGCCTGGATTAAACATTGTCTCAGGGTGCACTCAGTCCGAAGGACATCTAATACGAAAACGAAGCCTGACTTTTAGGATTGTCCAGCTTGGTGCTTTTCCTCAGTCCGTTAATTATGGCATGAACCATATTGCTCTGCCCGGCATGTTGCTCGAACAAAATGTCGTTCTTCACTTTCAATTCTTTGACAGGAGCAATTTCAGCGGTTTCAAAATAACACCAGGCGGCATCTTCTTCAATTTCGTAACCTTGATACTTGAGCTCCAGATTTTTACCGTTGGCATTAATTTTCAGGTGATCCTTAATGTAAGACGCCATTAAAAGATCCAGTTGTTTGCGGTCTGCCGGATTTAAAATGTTCACTTTGGTTTTATATTTCTTGTCCAGCGCTTTTTCAAAGTCGTCAAAAAAGATGCGGACACTCACCTGTACCGTCTTATGCTTCTGGTTTTGCTCAATCTCAGTAACGCTGACATAGAAGGGATGAAAAAGATGCAGAAAGATCAGCAATACGGATGGCCACATAATTGGTTTTCTTAAGGTAAATCAAGATATTGCTGCAAATTTAACCAATAATTACAAGTTTAAAACGAAATGCAAGATTTTCCGCTTTATTTTGAACTGGGCTGGCAGCACATTTTAGATTGGCAAGGTTACGATCACATTCTATTTGTCATGGCACTTTGCAGCATGTATACCCTTACCGAATGGAAAAAAATGCTGGTCCTGGTTACTGCATTTACAATTGGCCACAGCATCACCCTGGCTTTAAGTGTGTTTAACCTGCTCACTGTAAACACGGCCTGGATCGAATTTCTAATTCCCATGACCATTCTCATCACCACCTTAAGTAACATCCTCAGTAAGCGAATGAAACCTAAAAACATGCGTTTCAAATACCTTATGGCGGTATTTTTCGGATTGATCCATGGCCTGGGCTTTTCCAATTACCTCAAAAGCCTGCTTGGGAAAAGTAAAAGCATTGCGGTGGAATTGCTGTCCTTTAACCTGGGACTGGAATTTGGCCAGCTGATCATTGTCCTGGCAACACTGCTCCTGTCATTCGTCCTGATCCACTTTGTAAAAATAAAGCGATGGGACTGGAATTTCTTTCTTTCATCAGCTATATTTGGGATATCCTTTATCATGGCTGCAGAACGATTTGCTGCGCTATTTTAAAAGCATAACCAAACAGCCAATCCAAATGAAGAAAACCCTACTTTTTGTCCTTACGCTGATTTTCAGTATCTCCGCGTTCGGTCAATATCCAAACAACCCGGGCTCCAACCACGGAAATAAGTTTGAACAACTGGGAACGATCTTAACTGATCCCAACAGCTACCGCTCAGCGTCTGGAGCGCCCGGGCCGGCTTACTGGCAGCAACGCGCAGACTACCTGATCAATGCAGAACTGGACGAAAAGAACCTGCAATTGAATGGTGCTGAAACCATCACTTACCACAACAACTCTCCCGATCCGCTCAGCTATTTATGGGTTCAACTGGATGAAAACCAGCACAAATCAACAAGTGACAATAAGCTCACCGAGGGCAGTAAAATAACAGATCAGATGAACTACAAGGCTTTGTCCGACATCATGAATCTGCCAAATGAGCTGGGTGTAAAAATACTTAAGGTAACCGATGAAAAGGGCACAGCCCTGCCCTATACCATCAACAATACGATGATGCGCATAGATTTGCCGCAAACCTTATTGCCGAAGCAAAAATATGTACTCAAAATTACCTGGAATTATAAAATCGCAAACCGGATGGTTGACGGTGGCCGGGGTGGATACGAGTACTTTCCGGAAGATGACAACTACCTGTTTACCATTACCCAATGGTTTCCTAGAATGGCGGTTTATTCCGACTTCCAGGGATGGCAAAATAAGCAGTTTGAAGGAAGGGGCGAATTTGCCCTGGCTTTTGGCAATTATAAGGTAAACATGACTGTTCCGGCAGACCATGTGGTGGGTGCAACCGGCGAGTGTCAGAATTATGCACAGGTACTAGGTGCCGGCAATTTAAAGCGCTGGAATGCGGCACAAACGGCAAAAAGCCCGGTTGAAATTGTGGATCTTAAAGCGGCAAAGGCAGCCATGCAGCAAAAATCTACTGCAAAAAAGACCTGGACTTATGTTGCTGAAAACGTTCGCGATTTTGCCTGGATCTCCTCAAGAAGATTGGTTTGGGATGCCATGGGAACGTATATCAACGGAAAAAAGATCATGGCCATGTCTTACTATGGTCCGGAAGCTTACCCACTTTATCATAAATATTCAACCAAGGTTGTGGCACATACCCTGCAGACGTACTCCAAACATACCATCCCCTACCCATATCCTGTCGCCATTTCTGTAGAAGCGGCAAATGGAATGGAATACCCGATGATCTGCTTCAATTACGGGCGTGCAGAAAAAGATGGAACGTATACCGAGGCCATTAAATACGGAATGATCAGTGTGATCATCCACGAAGTGGGTCATAATTTCTTTCCGATGATTGTGAATTCTGATGAAAGGCAGTGGTCCTGGATGGACGAAGGCCTGAACACCTTTTGCCAATACCTCACCGAACAGGCCTGGGATAACAATTACCCATCCCAACGCGGTCCGGCGCACAAAATAACCGATTACATGAAAATGCCCAAAGATCAATTGGAGCCCATCATGACCAATTCGGAGAACATCATCAATTTTGGCCCCAATGCTTATGCCAAGCCCGCCACAGCATTAAATATATTACGCGAAACCGTGATGGGCCGGGAACTGTTCGATTATGCATTTAAGGAATATGCGAGAAGATGGGCATTTAAACATCCTACGCCTGCGGACTTCTTCAGAACGATGGAAGATGCTTCGGCAGTAGACCTGGACTGGTTTTGGAGAGGTTGGTTTTTTGGCACAGAACCGGTTGACATTGCCTTAAACGATGTCAAGTATTACCGGATGAACAGCATGAATCCGGCCGTAGAAAATGAAACTTTACAAAAAAGCTACGACAAGGACCTGTATAACATTGGCCGCGAACGCAACCGCAAAGAAGGCTTGAAGTTTGCAGTGGAGCAAGACACCAGTTTACTGGATTTCTACAATAAGTTTAAGCGTTTTGAGGTGAGTAAAACCGCAGATCAGGATTTTCAGCATTATTACAACGCACTATCTGAGGCTGAACGCAAATTGTATGAAAGCAAGAAGCATTTCTACGAGCTTTCATTCAGCAATGAAGGTGGGCTGGTGATGCCAATTATCCTGGAATGGACATTTACCGATGGCACAAAAGAAATAGAGCGCATACCGGCTTATATCTGGCGCAAAAACGAAAATCAGGTGACTAAAGTATTTGCCAAAGACAAAGCCGTTGTTTCCGTACAATTGGATCCTTATCGGGAAACTGCGGACATTGACGAGGCCAACAATTCCTGGCCAAGAAAAGCGCAAACGTCCAGGTTTGAATTGTTTAAACAACAACAGCTACCCAGAGGGAGTTCAAATGGAGCGAACCCGATGCAGCAATCACGACAAAAATAAAAAATGGGCCCAAAGTTGAACTTTGGGCCCATTGCTATTCTATATTGCTATTGTATAAGACTACTGGTATTAAAATAAATCCAGCTGGTCGGGATTGGTAATCTCTAAGGGAACCTTGGTATTCCAGGCCTTTTTAGGCTTTTCCTTTTCTGATGAAGTTTCAGGAGCATTGTCTTCCTTAGTTTCTGTTGCAGATGCCGCTGTTTCTTTAGGTTTCTCCACATCTGGCACAGCAGGTTTAACTACCTCTTTAACAGGTACATGAAAAGGCTTTTTCGAAGCGGACTTTTTCGGTTTCTCCACAGGGTTATCCACATCAGGATTATTGATTTCTTCTTTTACCAACAGTTTTTCCACAACTGGTTCTTCCGGAGCAGTTTCCTTTACGACTTCCGGATCAGATTTCGCCGAAACCTTTTTTACCGGAGCTTCGGGAGCAGGCGGGATCGGGTCATCATCGTCATCGGCTCCGTTTGCAGGCCCCTCTTCATCGTCGCGACCTTCATCGTCTTGATTCCCCTCATCGTTTGTACTGGTATCGTCAGTGCTGGTATCGTCAGCGTTGGCATCGTCAGTAACCGTAGCCTCTTCATCCGGGTTTACCTCAGCTTTACTGAGCTCTTCCAGCTCAATCTCTTCATGGTTAAAGATTTCGATATGCTGCACATCATGCTGTGTCAAGCGGTTTCCATTGGCACGGATTCCTTTCACATCGATAAATTCGGACAGCAGGATCTCCAGGGTTTCCGGAATCTGGGTTTTTCCTTTCAGGACATCGACCTTCAGCACAGCTTCAGGATTACTGGTCAGGTGGTGGAATTTAGACCCCGCCTCCTCACTAATCAGGCTCATTTTTTTACCCACACCAATCGCTTCAAATACGAATCGCTTGATGAAATAATTTTTAGCTTTACCCTCATACTGTACCACCGCAAAAGGTTTTTCCGGATCAAATTTCTGGATCAGTACCAGGTCTGCATCAAAGTGGTTACTGAGCTCAAAAGTACTCAGTTCATACCATCCGTCTTTATGCACCTGCAGGATTTTATCGTCGCCGTCAAATTCGCCCAGGTATTTACCACGTCCGTCTACATTCAGGCGTCTGAGCAGCTCATCATACCAGATCTTCAGACCGGATAAAGTGGATACGCCCTTGCTTTTGAACAAGACTTTTTTGATTGGATATTTAGAAACAATATTTCCCTGCGAACCCCGGCCTTTAATGGCAATATCGGCATAATCCAGATCGAATTGTAATTTCTTTAATTTGGTATGTGGTTTTAGCTGTACCGTTACCACTTCTCCCTCTCCGTTTGGATTGGCTGTAAAATACAGGACTTTAGAACCCTTACTACCCTTGGTCAGGTCGTACTCCTTATCGCGGGTTACCCCCACTACAGCAAAGCGTTTGATGTAAGAGACGCCACTGGCACCATCTTTATAGATCATGTTGTAAATGGTACGCTCGTCGCCTTTTTTAAACACCTGCGCATGCAAGATCCCTTTACCGACAAAGGTTTTATCGGCTACTTTGGTGATGATACACTTTCCATCCTCTCTGAATACGATGACTTCGTCGATGTCCGAACAATCGGCCACAAATTCGTCTTTTTTAAGGCCGGTACCAATAAAACCATCTTCACGGTTCAGATACAATTTCACATTGGCCAGGGCCACTTTAGAAGCCTCAACCCGATCAAACAAACGGATTTCAGTTTTACGCTCCCTGCCTTTGCCATACTTATCTTTCAATTTCTGGTACCAGGCAATGGCGTAATCGGTCAGGTGCCTTAAATGGTTTTTAACCACTTTAATGTCTTCGGCCAATGAATTCATCTGCTCATCCGCTTTTTTAACATCAAAGCGGGTAATGCTACTCATGGGTTTATCGATCAGCTTTTTAAAATCTTCAGGTAAGATTTCGCGGTACAGCTGGGCTTTAAAAGGTTCAAACAACAGGTTCAATACCTCTACTACCGTATCAAAATTGCCGGAGTTTTCATATTCTGCATTTTTGTACATCCCTTCCTGAATGAAGATCTTGAGCAATGAGCTGAAGAAGATCTTTTCCTGAAGTTCATGCAACCTGATTTCGAGCTCCTTTTTTAACAGGGCCTTGGTATTTTTCGTGTTTTCAATCAGGATGTCGTTCACACTCAGAAACTGAGGTTTGTCGTCCTTAATGATGCAGGTATTCGGAGAGATGGATACCTCGCAGGAGGTGAAAGCATAAAGCGCATCAATGGTTACATCGGGCGAAATGCCCGGTGCCAGCTGCACAACGATTTCTACATTTGCTGCAGTATTGTCTTCAATTTTCTTGATTTTGATCTTGCCCTTATCGTTGGCAGACAAGATGCTATCGATGACCGACCCTGTAGTTGTACTGAAGGGAATTTCGGTGATGACCAGTGTTTTTTTATCTTTTTCTGTGATTTTAGCCCGGACCCGCACTTTTCCGCCACGCATACCTTCATTATAAGCCGAAAAATCAGCCATACCGCCGGTAAAGAAATCGGGTAAAATATTGGGACGTTGCCCTTGTAAAACTTCAATAGAAGCATCAATCAGTTCCACAAAGTTATGGGGCATCACCTTGGTTGCCAAGCCTACAGCAATACCTTCAGCACCCTGTGCCAGCAACAATGGAAATTTAACCGGTAAAGTAAGCGGCTCATTGTTACGGCCGTCATAACTCAATTGCCAAATCGTGGTATCTGCATTGAAAACCACCTCGTTGGCAAATTTTGACAAGCGGGCTTCGATATAACGCGGTGCCGCAGCACTGTCGCCAGTTACGGGATCACCCCAGTTACCCTGGCAATCGATCAGTAAATCCTTTTGCCCGATCTGCACCATCGCATCACCAATGGAAGCATCCCCATGGGGGTGATATTTCATGGTATTCCCGATTACGTTGGCCGCTTTATTGAAACGCCCGTCATCCATCTCTTTCAAAGAATGCATGATTCGTCGTTGAACAGGCTTTAACCCATCATTGATGTGAGGTACCGCCCGATCAAGAATGACGTAAGAAGCATAATCGAGGAACCAGTTTTCGTAAAGTCCGTTGATTGGAATTACGGTATGTTTGTTTTCATCGTTTACGTTTTTTTCTATTTCTTCGCTCATCAAAAAAGGATTGTATGCTGTAAATATAAGAGTTGAGGTTGAAATATTAAGCTTGAATTTTGAACATTCCTAGCCTTCCAGACGTGCTTCTACAAACACAAAAGGTAATAGGTTCTTAATCCCCTTAACTTTGATAATTTCACCACCGATGCAATAAAAAAGGACTTCTATTTCCTGTTTTTGCTTTTGTTCAAATTCTGCCATGACCTGCAAACAGGCCCCGCAGGATGTCACCGGTTTTTCGATGACAAAGTTATCAGTTTTTGCGGTAATTGCCATACTTTCTATCACCGCATTTGGATCGGCAGCGCCGATTGCAAATAAAGCGACCCTTTCTGCACACAAACCCGAAGGATAAGCTACATTTTCCTGGTTACTGCCCAATAGCACCCGCTGGTCTTTTAAACGGATCGCTGTGCCCACCTTAAAGCGCGAATACGGCGAATAGGAATTTAACAGCGCTTCTTCTGCCTTTAAACACAGTGCATGGTCTGCTCCGTTCAAGGCTTTAATGTTATCAAAAACTTCATAACTGATGTTTAAATTCCGGTAACTCATATTCATTTATTTTTATATAACTGAACAAACCACATTTTTTTGTTCATTGTTTTAAACAATTAATTCAATAGATTGTAATATAATAAAGCCGATTAATCACCCCAATGGCATGGTTTTGGTTGATAACAGACAATACATAAACTTTCAATATAGGTCAATTGAATAAATATATACGCAAAAGTCTTAAAATTATTCTGTGGGTACTGGGCAGTGTCATCCTGCTGGTTGTACTCATCGCGCTGTCTTTAAATATTCCGGCAGTCCAAAACTTTGTCAAGGACAAGGCTATAAACTATTTAAAAAACAAAACGCATACCGAGGTCAGGCTGGAAAGCATCAAAATAGGCTTACCTAAAGACATCATCCTCAATAAATTCTACATCGAAGATAAAAAAGGAGATACCCTTTTGTATGCGCAAAAACTGGCAGTAGACATCAGTTTATTCAAATTGCTCAACAATAAAGTAGAAATTAACAGCATCAGTCTGCAAAAAATCAGGGCAAATGTCACCCGCATCAATCCCGATACGACATTTAACTTCTCCTTTTTAGTAGACGCTTTTATGTCGGAACAGAAAAAGCCAGAAGAAAAGGTACAAAAAGACACCACTTCTACGCTTAAATTTTCTGTCGGAAAAGTGGATCTGGAAGACATCGGTATCGTATACCGTGATGATGTAGCTGGTAACGATGTGAAATTGAATTTAGGCGAATTTAAAGCGAATATTAAAGATTTTGACCTGGACAAACAGCATTATGTGATCCGCTCACTGGCCTTAAAAAACACTTTCTTAAAATACCTGCAGCAAAAACCTTTGACGCAGCTTCAGGCACATTTACAAAACAGCATAGATACCGCGAAAACTGAATCCGGTAAATTACCGCTGGTTGAAATTGAAGATTTTGCTTTCAACAATGTCAAAATAGGATTTGACGACCGCCTGTCTAAGACCAGTGCAGATGTAGATTTAAACAGCCTGGCCCTGACCAAACTTTTCGTAGACCTGACCAATAGCAATTACAAAGTTGAAACAGCTAAAATCAACGACAGTAAGGTTGATTTTAAGACCGCTGCATCAGACATGCGGGCAAAAGTTGATTTGAAAGCATTCTCGTTGACTAAACTGATTGCGGATGTCAAAAACAACAAATACCAGCTGGACGATGCCAAATTGAATCAATCAGCAATTGATTTTGCTTTTAAACCGGCAGCAGCAAATCAGACCACTCCAAAGGCAGACACGGCAACCGTTAAAACACCAGGCATTTCCTTACTGGTGAACAGCTTAAGCCTGGCCGACAATAAAGTTAAATTTGATCATCTGGGCGCAAAACCAGGTAAGGGCATGGACTTTAACCACCTGAACATTAACGGACTGGCATTACTGGCAGAAAAACTTACGTACAGCGATGCGGGTATCAAAGTGAATGTCAAAGACGGAAAGTTACAGGAAAAGAGCGGCTTTGTATTGAACCAGCTGAAAGGTGATGTGCGCTATTCTGAAAAACAAATCAAGATCAATAACCTGGTGTTAAAAACGCCAAATACCAGTATTGCCAACAATACACAACTGGACTACACCTCGATGGAAGATTTGACCAAACATCCGGAAAGGGTAAAAATCTTTTTAGAGGTTAAAAATACCACCATTGGTTTGAAAGATGCCGGTTATTTTAGCGATGCTGTACCGGCAAACTACCGCAATGAAAAGATCAGGGTAAGCGCCCTGGCGCATGGCTACATGAATAACCTGGTGATTCCAAAACTGCAGGTTGATGGCTTGAAGCAGACACATATCGACATCAGTGGTACCGCCAAAGGGCTGCCTGATGTAGAGAAAACCGTTTTAGACCTGAACATTAAAAAATTCTCTTTAACCAAGGCCGACCTGCTGGTGGTGATACCTAAAAAGAGTTTACCCTCAAATATCACCTTGCCAAACAGCATCAATGCTACCGGTAAATTTAAAGGATCGATGACCAATTTCAACACCGGCTTCAACATCAATACCGATATGGGTTCGGCTAAGTTGCTGGCGAATATGAAGGGCCCCAAAGGAAAGGAAAGTTATACTGCAGATCTGAACCTGAACAATTTCAATGTAGGCCGCCTGATCCAAATGGCACCTCAACTGGGCAGGATTACCCTGAAAGCTCATGTTAAGGGTACAGGCCTGGATGCCAAAAAAGCTGCTGCCACAATCAACGGGCAGGTGATCAGTGCTTATTACAACAAATACACCTATCGCAATTTAATTTTAAGCGGTACGTATGCGCAGCAAAAGCTTGATCTGAAAAGCAATATGGCGGATAGCAATGCCAATTTTAATTTAACCCTGCATGCAGACATTTCGGGTAAATACCCGGCAGTACGTGCCAATGCAGACCTGAAACAGATTGATTTACAGAAGTTGAATTTCAGTGCCACAGAATTTAAAATTGCAGGTCTGATTAAAGCGGATATCAAAACTGCTGATCCGGATTACCTGAACGGCGATATTAACATCAATGGCTTACAAGTGGTTAAGGAAGGTCAGCGTTTTAACGTAGACACGATCATGGTCCACTCTGAGGCTACCGCAGACCACAACATGCTCACGCTGAGGTCTGAATTTTTACGTGCTAAAATTGACGGTAAATACCAGCTGACCCACCTGGCATCTGCCATGATCAACCAGATCAATAAATATTACCAGTTTGGTACAGTCACCAAAATCCCTGACCAGCGTTTCAGGTTCTTTGTCAACTTTTACAATCCTAAAATCTTAAAAAACTTTGTACCGGAACTGAGCAACTTCGCCCCTTCCCGCATGTTTGGTTTACTGGATACCCAAAAAGACAGCCTGGTGATGAATGCCGTATTTCCGCAGGTCACTTATGGCAGTTACCGGGTAGACAGCACACGCCTGAACATCAACAACAACGATCAGAAACTGAATTATAAACTGACCATTAAGAGCTTGCAAAGCCCTTCGCTGGCCTTCTTTAACAATGAGATCAGCGGTGCGGCAGTGAACAACGACCTGGGGCTGAACATCTATTTGCGCGACAGTAAGCGGAAAGACAAATACGTATTGGGAGGTATCTTTAAATCAATAAATAAAGATTTCAGGTTTAGCTTTGACCCGCAGAAATTATTTTTAAACTATGAAAAATGGGTGGTTTCGCCAGACAACTACCTGCAATTTGGTGCTTCGGGCATCCTGGCCAATCAATTTAACCTGAGTAATGGCGGACAGCTGTTGAGCATCAACAGCGAGACGCAAACGCCAAATGCGCCGCTGGAAGTGAAATTTAAAGATTTCCGTATTGAGACACTGACCCGGTTTGCAGAAGCAGATACCGCCCTTGCCGGTGGCTCGATTAATGGTACGGTGCAGGTGAAAGACCTGGCGGCGAGCCCTAAATTTGAAGCCAACCTGACGGTTGACCAGTTGCGTTACCAAAAAGACATGCTGGGTACGCTTCGGATCGCGGTAAATAACAATACAGCAAATGCCTTTGAAACCAATATCGCTTTATCCGGCGTTCATGAACTGCGGGCAAGCGGATTTTACTATACAGCTCCGCAAAGCGCGTTGGACATGACCCTGAATATCGACAAGATTGACCTGAAAGCAGTAGAAAGCCTGTCGATGGGACAGATCAGAAAAGGAACCGGTACTGTAAGCGGAGCGCTCTCTGTAAAAGGCAGCTTAGATGCCCCGAAAGTACTGGGAGATTTGAAATTTAACCAGGCTGGCTTCAATGTGGCCTATGTGAACTCATTTTTCAGGATGCCGAATGAAACCATCAGTTTTACCGATACCGGAATTAATTTCAACAGCTTCACGATCCTGGATTCACTGAATCAAAAAGCAGTCATCACAGGAGGCATCCTGACTAAAACTTACCGCGACTTCAAGTTCAACATGGACATCCGTACCAATAACTTCAGGGCTTTAAACTCCACTTCTGAGGACAATGAAATGATCTACGGAACAGTTTATTTAACCAGCGACATCCGTGTCCGCGGAGACTTGAACCAGCCTGATGTGAACATGAACATTAAAATCGAAGATAAAACGAAATTCTTCTTTGCCATGCCGGCAGATGATCCGACCATCATTGACCAGGAAGGTATCGTTCAGTTTGTAGATTTCAATGCGCCACCATTTAACGGCAAAAAAGCGCTATCGGTTTCTGACTCGGTCAGCAAAGCGCCGATTAAAGGCATCAACCTGAGTGCGACTATCGTCATCGATCCGGGAGCAGAACTGAATGTGGTGGTTGACCCGCAGAACGGAGATAACCTGAACATTAAAGGTGATGCGAACTTAACCGCAACCATGGATCCGAGTGGAAAAACGAGTTTAACAGGACGGTACAATGTATCCAGTGGCAGTTATAATTTATCTGTAGGTCCGGTTAAACGTGAATTTAAGTTACAGCAGGGAAGCAATATTGTGTGGACCGGGGAGCCAACCAGCGCGACAGTCGACCTGACTGCCATGATCGAGGTGAACACTGCGCCGATTGATTTAACCGGAGATATCGGCTCTGCCACCGCTAAAAACAAATTACCTTTCCAGGTATACCTCATGATGACCGGAGAATTGTTAAAGCCAATCATCAAATTCAAAATAGATTTGCCGGAGAATAACCGTGGTGCTGAGGGAGGATTGGTGTACGGAAAATTACAACAGATTAACAGCGATGAAGGCCAGGTCAACAAACAGGTATTTGCCTTATTGGTCTTGCAGCGTTTCATTGCCGACAATCCATTTGAAAGTCTGGCCGGAAGTGGAAATGGCCTGGTTACCAATTTTGCCAGATCAAGTGTGAGTAATTTGTTAACCGAACAACTGAACAAACTGGCCTCTGACCTGATTAAGGGTGTAGATATCAATTTCGGGATCAACTCTTCAGAAGATTACTCCGAGAATGGCTTCCAGAACAAATCCCAATTGGAAGTTGGCCTGTCTAAAAAGTTATTGAGCGACAGGCTGATTGTCACGGTAGGAAGTTCATTTGGACTTGAGGGTCAAACCGCCGGGCAAAACTCGACCAATATTGCGGGGAACATCAATATTGAGTATTTATTATCTAAAGATGGCAAATACAGACTCCGGGCCTATCGACGCAATCAAAACGAGGGTGTCATAGAAGGACAAATTATAGAAACTGGTGTAGGTTTCGCATTGGTGGTAGATTATAACAAATTCAGGGAAGTTTTCAGGAATTTCTCTAAAAAAAGAAGATTAAGACAAGAACAAAAGCCTAAAGATGAACAGACTAATTAGATTCAGCTTATTTATAACTGCCTGTTTAATTTGGGCCGCCTGCAGTACAACCAAAAGTTTAAAGCCGGGGCAGATTTTATACACAGGTGCCGAAGTAAAAATCAATCCGGATTCCACAGTAAAAATTGAGGATCAAAAAGCAGTAAAAGAAGCCCTAGTGGATAAAACCAGGCCTAAGCCAAACAGCGCTATCCTTGGTGTGAAATTTGGTTTAATGATTTATAACCTTGCTGGTGAACCAAAAAAACCAAAGGGCGGGCTCCGCAATTGGCTGAGAAAAAAAGGACAGGCACCGGTATTGCTGAGTGAGGTCAAGTTACCGTACAACAATGCGGTACTGACCAGTTATCTGATCAGTCAGGGTTACCTGCAATCTACCGTAGTTGGCGATACCATCGTTAAAGGTAAAAAAGGCAAGGCAATATACACGGCCAACACAGGCATTCGCTACAAGATCAACCAGGTTTCTTCTCCGCCGGACAGCGGGGCGCTGACCAGTATTGTCAACCAGCACAAAGAAAACACATTGTTAAAGGCAGGTGATTACTATGACCTGGATGTCTTTAAACGGGAAAGAGAACGCATTGATGCCGATTTGAAAGAGGTAGGTTATTTTTATTTTGCGCCGGATTATCTGATTTTACAGGTAGACAGTACCGTTGGTAAAAACCTGGTCGACATCCGCATCCGGGTAAAAGAAATTGCACCCGATGCCGGTTTAAAGCCTTATACCATCAGGGACATCAAAATCTATCCCAATTACAGTTTAAGAAGGGACAGTGCTTTAAGGCAAGCAACTCCGGAAATCTACAATGATTTCAAGATTTACGATCCGCAGCATACTTTTAAATCTCCCCTGTTTAACCGCCTGATATTTTTTAAAAAAGGTGAATTGTACAATAGAAAAGACCACAACCAATCCTTGAACCGGATGGTAAACATTGGTTCTTTTCAGGCCGTAAAAGCAGAGTTTATACCGATAGATACTGTCAAAAACAATCAACTGGACCTGAATGTATACCTCACGCCGCTGAAGAAAAACTCCCTGACCTTTTCGGTTACCGGAACCAGCAAGTCCAACAATTTTGTAGGATCGGAAGTCAAACTGACGCAGACGACCAGAAACCTATTCAGAGGTGCGGAGCAACTGGATGTCAGTGCCAGTGGTGGTTTTGAAAGCCAGTTTGGCGGCGGCACCTCAAAGGGCTTGAATTCTTATTCCTTTACTGCCGAGGGTAAGCTCACGTTCCCGAGGTTCATTACCCCATTTAAAGGCATCAACAGTACCAATGCCTATATTCCCAAAACCGTGGCCTTACTCTCCTACCAATTGCTAAACCGCGGGTCTTTATACAGCCTAAACTCCTTCAAGGCACAATATGGCTATAAATGGAATGAAGACAAATACAAGGAACATTCCTTTAACCCGATATCGATTAATTTTGTGACCTCTAATCTCACCCGTGATACTGTAAAACGAGACAGCATCCTGAATGTAACGCCGGGACTGAGAAATGTACTGGAAAAACAATTTATCATTGGAAGTACCTATGGCTTTACCTATACCAACCAGTTTGAGGATTACCGCAGGAACAACTTCTATTTCAACGGAACTTTAGAAACCGGCGGTAACCTATGGGGCTTATTTGCAGGGAAAAATAGTGCGGGTGAAAAATCGATAGCCGGTGTAGCATTGAATCAATTTGTCCGTTTAGAGGCTGATTTCAGAGATTATTTTAAAATCACCAAAAACCTGACCTGGGCCAGTAGAATTGATTTAGGATACGGCTATGCTTATGGCAACCAGAGTACCTTACCTTATGTACGTCAGTTTTTTGCAGGCGGAACCAACGACATCCGGGCCTGGGCAGCAAGAATCATTGGACCAGGTTCTTACTATGTTAAAAACGATCCGAAGTCGATCAACTCCAATTTCCTGGATCAAAGTGGCGACATCAAAGCTTTGGTGAGTACAGAGTTGCGACAAAAGCTGGTTAGCCGGCTTTATGGTGCGCTGTTTGTAGATGCGGGTAATGTGTGGCTGAGAAAAGAAGACCCTGACAGACCAGGCTCAGGATTTAAGTTAAAAAATGCGATCAGTGAGTTTGCTGTTGGTACCGGAGCCGGATTACGTGTAGATGCTTCTATCTTTGTGATCCGTCTGGATGTAGCCTTCCCAATCCGCAAACCTTATAATGAGGAAGGTAAACGTTGGGTATTTGATCAAATCGATTTTGGCAGCAGCGGCTGGCGGAAAGAGAACCTGGTGTACAATATTGGAATTGGATACCCATTTTAATCTGACTATGAAGTTTGTAAAGAAAATATTCAGCTTTGTTAAAGCGGTAGCACATTTATTCATTGCGGCTGGAAAAGGCTTTATTGATGACCGGGTGATGAAGCTGAGCGCAGCTTTAGCCTATTATACCATCTTCTCACTGACACCATTGATCATCATTGTACTTTCGGCAGCCAGCATTTTTCTGGGCGACAACATGGATCCCAATACCAAGCTGTTCGGAGAAATCAGTGAACTGGTGGGCAATGATGCGGCCAACCAATTGCGCAGCTTTGTCAACAATGCCAACTACTCCGGCAAAAGCAATTTAGGCCTGGTTATAGGAATTGTCACCCTGATTCTGGGTGCAACAGCAATCTTTATAGAAATCCAGGATAGCATCAACCTGATCTGGAAGGTAAAAGCCGTACCCAAAAAGGGATGGAAAAAACTAATTACGAACAGGCTTCTGTCCTTCTCTTTGATTGCTTCATTGGGATTTTTATTGCTGGTTTCCCTGGTCGTGAATAGCATTGTGGTCGGACTGGGCCATAAGATCGCCGCATACATCCGCGTAGAGGAAGTTTCTGAACTGATGATGCTTGTGGTGACGAATGCCTTAACCTTATCCGTTGTAACGATCATTTTCGCTGTCATCTTCAAGGTCCTTCCTGATGTGGATCTGAGATGGAAACCTGCAATTATCGGGGCATTGTTTACGGCATTGCTGTTCAGTTTGGGCAAGTACCTGATTGGGATTTACATTGAAGTGGGCAATCCCGGCTCCGCTTTTGGCGCCGCAGGATCCATCATCGTGATCTTACTCTGGATCTACTATACGGCAATTATCCTTTATTTCGGGGCAGAATTTACACAAGCCTATGCCGAAAAATACGATGAGGCCATCAGGCCAAGTAAATACGCGGTACATACCAAAATTGTGGTGGTCGAAAAAAATGTAGCTGTCTTACCGCCCCAGCATCCTGAAGATACTAAGATAGCCGATTAAGCTACATCTAAAGTATCTTCAACCTCAGGGCTTTCAGGGGCTTCCAGTATTTTAGCCAGTTCTTCAGTCACCTCATCTTTTTCTATTCTCAGGTTCCTGATGATGTGCTGTTGCCTGTCCGGCGTATTTTTACCCATGTAATATTCCAGCAAGCTTTTAATCGTCTGGTCCTTTAAGATCACAGGGTCCAGGCGGATATCTTTTCCAATGAACAAACCAAATTCGTCCGGAGAGATTTCACCCAGCCCTTTGAACCTGGTAATTTCCGGTTTATTGCCTAATTTCTCAATGGCTCTTTTCCGCTCATCATCGCTATAGCAGTAAATGGTTTCCTTCTTATTACGCACCCTGAACAAAGGCGTTTGCAGGATATAAACGTGACCTGAACGCACCAGGTCCGGGAAAAACTGCAAAAAGAAAGTCATCATCAACAGGCGGATGTGCATCCCGTCCACATCGGCATCCGTAGCAATCACAATGTTGTTATAGTGCAGACCGTCTAAGCCGTCCTCAATGTTTAAAGCATGTTGCAACAAGTTAAACTCTTCATTTTCGTACACGACTTTCTTGGTCAGCTCATAACAGTTTAAGGGCTTACCTTTTAAACTGAAAACGGCCTGGCAATCTACGTCGCGCGATTTGGTAATTGATCCCGAAGCAGAGTCCCCCTCGGTGATGAACAAAGTGGTCTCGTATCTTTTATCGTGTGTACTGTTGAAGTGTACTTTACAGTCGCGCAGTTTTTTATTGTGCAAAGATGCTTTTTTAGCCCGGTCATTGGCCAGTTTCTTAATTCCGGCAATGTCTTTACGTTCCCGTTCCGATTGCAGGATGCGCTTTAAAAGCGCATCTGCCACATCGGTATGTTTGTGCAGGTAATCGTCGAGTTCTTTTTTGACAAAGTCGTTGATGAAAGTACGTACCGATGGCCCGTCAGGTCCCATATTCTGAGAACCCAGTTTGGTTTTGGTCTGCGATTCAAACACAGGCTCCTGAACCCGCACCGAGATTGCGGCGATGATCGACGACCGGATATCCGAAGCATCGTATTCTTTTTTATAAAACTCACGGATGGTTTTCACCACAGCCTCTCTGAATGCCCCCTGATGGGTACCACCCTGGGTAGTATGCTGTCCGTTTACAAAAGAGTAGTAATCCTCACCATACTGCTGTCCGTGTGTCATGGCGATTTCGATATCATTTCCTTTCAAATGGATAATCGGGTAACGGATGCTTTCCACATCGGCCACTTTATGCAAAAGATCATACAGTCCCCTTTCGGATAAATATTTTTGTCCGTTGAAGTTTATGGTCAGTCCCGCATTCAGGAACACGTAGTTCCAGATCATGCTTTCCACAAAATCAGAGATGTAGTGGTAATTTCTGAAAATGCTTTCATCCGGATAAAAAGTAATGGCGGTACCATTTCTTTGTGTGGTATCAATGATGGGATGCTCCAGCACAATCTCCCCTTTTGAGAACTCTACTTTCTTGGTTTTGTTATCGCGGTAAGCCTGCACCACAAAATTAGTAGACAACGCATTTACGGCCTTGGTACCTACCCCGTTCAAACCTACCGATTTCTGGAAGGCCTTGCTGTCGTATTTACCACCGGTATTGATTTTAGACACACAGTCGATCACTTTTCCCAAAGGAATTCCACGCCCGTAGTCTCTCACATTTACTTTTTGATCGGATACGGTAATGTCTATGATGCGGCCAGAGCCCATGACAAATTCATCAATCGAATTGTCTACAATCTCTTTGAGCAATACATAAATACCATCATCCTGTGCGGATCCATCTCCCAACTTTCCGATATACATACCAGGCCGCAGCCTGATGTGTTCTTTCCAGTCGAGCGACCGTATACTATCATCGTTATAAATAGGTTCTGCCATAATTACAAATTTAGCTGAATAAGCTGTATAATCAATCACAAAGTTTCAACAAATACACATTTTCACGTATATTCAACAAATAAATTAGCCAGAGCCAATTTTGTATTAGCCCCTGATGACCGATGCCGATTAAACAACTACCCTTACGAAAAGAAATCGCTTACGCTTCAGGAATGATGGGCTGGAGCATCATGACCAATATCATCATCGTGATGCTGCCTTACTTTTACCTGCCGCCAAACAATTCGGGCCTGACACCACTGGTACCCCAGTTACTGGTATTTGGCGCATTTAACATCCTGTCGCTGATTGCCGCTTCGGGCCGACTGTTCGACGCGCTCTATGACCCATTTATTGCTTCAAAAAGTGATGCGAGTACCAATCCCAAAGGCCGCAGAATTCCGATCATGAAATATGCGATCGTTCCGGCTGTGGTATTCTGCGCCTTGGTATTTTATCCCCTGGTCAGACATGAGAGTATCACCAATGCCTGGTGGCTGAGTTTTGTACTGGCTGGATTTTTCATTTCAGTAACCACCTATATCATTCCATACAATGCCTTGCTGGCCGAGCTGACACATAGCGCTGAGCAGAAAGTAAAACTGTCCACCTATCAGCAGGTTGGTTTTGTACTGGGTATGATCATCGCGGCCTTGTGTAACAACTATGCGGACCTGATTCAGCAGGTATTTGGCATCAGCGAAAGGATGCAGGCCCTGCAATATACCATGTGGGGTTTGAGTATTTTTGCCGGACTGGTCATGGTATTGCCCATTGCCTTTATCAATGAAAAGGAATATACAGAAGCCAAGCCAACGCACATCGCCTTGATTCCGGCAATCAAGAACACCTTCAGAAATTCCAATTTCAAATATTACCTGATCTCAGATTTCTCCTACTACATTGCACTCAGCATCATTTCCAGCGGACTGTTATTCTTTGTAACCGTACTGCTTGGCTTACCGGATTCTGATGGGGGTAAGTTTATGGGCATTATGGTGGTGCTTTCATTGGTATTTTATCCGTTCATCAATTATGGCGCTAAGCGATATGGTAAAAAACCATTGGTTTTGGTGGCTTTTTTCATTTTGAGCCTCATTTTTGTGACGATCTATTTTCTCGGCAAACTGCCTTTTTCTCCTACCATGCAAATGTATATCCTGGTGTGTTCAGCTTCCTTTCCCCTGGCGGCCCTGGGTATTTTGCCCAATGCAATTCTGGCCGACATCGCCCAGAAAGATACAGAGGAAACCAAGGAGAATCATGAAGGGATGTTTTTTGCCGTCAAATACCTGTTCGTGAAACTCGGACAAACATTGGGTATTGCCGTTTTTGCCATGCTAACGGTCTATGGAAAAGATCCGGGAAACGATTACGGGCTTCGTTTAAATGGTGCGGTGGGCTTTGTACTCTGTATCCTGGCCTTCTTGTTTTTCTCCCGCTTTAAAGAATCAAAAACCACTAATTAACAGACACTTACATGAAGCAAAGGAAATAAGCAAAAGCCAATAGTTATATGTACCTTTGTGACGAAACAAAATTATTGGTTTCAACTTATATTACACATTAAATTACAGATACATTGTTATTCGAAGAATTAAACCTGATTGAGCCCATTTTAAAAGCGCTCCAAACAGAAGGTTACACACAACCTACCCCCATACAAGAGCAATCCATTCCATCTATATTACAAGGCCGAGATTTATTGGGCTGTGCGCAAACTGGTACCGGAAAAACCGCAGCATTTGCCATTCCAATGCTTCAATTGCTGAGTAAACCACACATCAATACGAAAGTACACAAAACCATTAAAGCATTGGTTTTAACGCCTACGCGTGAACTTGCCATTCAAATTGAAGAGAGTTTTAAAGCTTATGGCCGGAACTTGCCAATCAAGCATCTGGTGATCTTTGGTGGTGTTGGACAAAAAGCACAAACCGATGCATTACACCGTGGTGTGGATATCCTGGTCGCAACGCCAGGTCGTTTGTTAGACTTGATGAACCAGGGTTTTGTCAGTCTGCGCGATATTGAACTTTTTGTACTGGATGAGGCCGACAGGATGCTGGACATGGGTTTTATCCACGATGTAAAAAAAGTGATTGCTAAATTACCAGCCAAGCGTCAGACTTTATTTTTCTCGGCTACCATGCCTAAAGAAATCCAGGTACTGGCCAATACCATTTTAACAGATCCAATCAAAGTAGAGGTTACCCCGGTTTCTTCTACCGCTGAAAAAATTCAGCAACAGATCTTCTTTGTAGAGAAACACGACAAGAAAGATTTATTGCACCATATTTTAAAAGATAAAACCATTGAAACTGCACTGGTATTTTCACGTACCAAACATGGCGCAGACCGGATCGTTAAAGATCTGATCAAAGTTGGTGTTAAAGCGGAAGCCATTCATGGTAATAAGTCGCAAAATGCCAGACAAAGGGCATTGACCAATTTCAAAGCTAAAACCACACGGATCCTTGTCGCCACAGACATTGCAGCCCGTGGTATTGATGTGGATGAGCTGGCACATGTAATCAATTACGAATTGCCGAACATTCCTGAAACTTATGTACACCGTATCGGCCGTACCGGTCGCGCAGGTTTAAGTGGTACTGCATTTTCATTCTGCGATCCGGAAGAAAAAGAGTTTTTAGATGATATTGAGAAACTGATCGGTCTTAAAATTCCGGTTACAGAAGATCATCCTTATGCGATGAGCTGGCAAAGCCTGCTTTCAGGTGCTGCTGCTGCAAAGTCAAAAGGAAAAGCGAAACCTGCAAGGGGCGCCAGACCAGACAGACCTGCAAGAACAGAGAAAGGGCCGAGAACAGAGAAAACGGAAAGACAACCGAATTTGAGCGGAGCGAAAAGGAGTGCTAATAGTGGTAACAGGCGGTGGGGTAAAAATTAAGTGATCTGTTTTCGGGCTGGCATAATTTGCGCTGAAGAAGCGCAAAAGACGCCTAGGCCCTCTTCCAGACACTGAATTTTTAGTGAGTAAAACAAAAAAGGAAGCCTTGAACGAAGGCTTCCTTTTTTGTTACTTGATATTTGTTACTTGATTATTTTTTATTGGTTACTTGATATCTTGAGTATTTGTTACTTGATTACTTGTTTATCGTTTACCTGATATCTTGTTGATTTGGATGAGTGGTGGTTATTGGGCAGGCGGTACGGATTTTAAGCCTTCAATACCTACACTTACTTCTTCTGCTTCGTCTTTGTTGCGTTTGCCTTTCTTTTTCTTCTTTTTATCACCTCCGCTCAGGCGTTCTTCAAGTACTTTATCAAATTCAGCAATCTGATCGCCTTTCAGGACGGTTTTAATGCTGTTGTTGGTGTCATTTTGCATTTTGTAGAACTTGGTAACCTCATCTTCATTGGAGGTACCGGCCTGCTGCTTTTTAATCAGGTCGAGCTGGTGTTTGCACATGTCAAAGGTGTAATTATAGATTACACTTTTTTGCGTTGGATTTAATTTCAGACGCTTTTCCAGTTCATCGACGCTTTTAGTTGCCATTTCTTGTGGAGTAGGCATTTTTGGATTGGATTGCGCATTGCTGAATTGAACAAATCCAAGCAACATGAAGGCCATTAAAATATATGTTTTCATCGTACTATTATTCTAGGCCTGCAATTTAAAGATTATCATCGGATACTACAACAACTGAAATGTATGCGGTGAGGGCAAAATGAGATTAAAAACGGCTGGTGACCGAATCAATCAGCTGGGTAAAGTATGGGAAATAAATGGTACCCCATAAAGGACGGCTTAAAAAACGGACGGTTCTTTTTTCAGGGGTGTAATACAAGACCGGTATTTCGAATGCTGACCAGTGTTTTTTAGTTAATTTTTCACAAAATGCAGCTCCGCTCCGATCGATGTTGCTTCCCTGCAAAATAGCCACAGAGCCTACGCCAGACTGTAAACCACGTGGCCAGCCCTGGTTATTTCGGGTGGAATACTCAAAACATGCTTTTGAAAAATGTTCAATGAAAGCCTGGTCTATCAATTGATCCGTTGAGCCGATGATCACAAATGTGTTCAATTGTGTCGCTAACCAGGACCATTTGAAAACTTTCTGATAGCCGATTGAACAGTTAATTCCGCCAATGACATCCTGTCCGACATAAATGCCTTCTTCCTTTAAAACGTCTGCTGCTGATTTTAATTCCATAAAATTTAAATAAGGGGTTGATTAAATTTAGTAAATGTGATTCTTTATGGATTCATGCATTGCAAATAACCGGCCAGTTTAATTCAAATTTTCAGGCAGTCCCAGCAACTAAATTCCGTTTCTTTTGTTATTTAATTTTAATATCTTGTATATGGCTTATATAAGTTAAACAACAAAATCTATGAAAAACACAAAAAACAAAATGATGGCTTTGATAATGGCTGCTGCCGTTATGACTGCGGCTTTTACGGGCTGTAAAAGTACACCAAAAGATTCGGACGTAAAGGCCGGGGTTGAAACCGCCATTCAATCCAGTCCCACTGCAACCAACGTAACGGTATCTGTTGACCAGGGCATTGCTACGCTGACAGGGCAGGTCCCAGATCAGGGCAGTAAAGATAGTCTGGAAAAAACAGCTGCAGCAGTTGCAGGCGTAAAATCAGTCATCAACAACCTGACCATTACCCCAGCTACGCCGGTGAGCGTAAGCATGGATGACCCATTGGCTGCTGCAGTGAAGGATGCAACCAAGGATTATCCTACCGTAACGGGAACAGTTGCAGACGGTGTAATCAGCTTGAAAGGAGAAATCCAGAAAGCCAATCTGCAGAAATTAATGATGACCCTACAGGCTTTAAAACCTAAAAAAGTGGAAACTGCTGGTTTAACTGTTAAATAAGAACAAAATGGCTTTACAAGAGAAATATAAGGAACTGATAGATGCAGCAAATACTGCAGGCGTCGGCAACCTGAGCGTGCGGGAACAAGATGGCGTTTTGTACATTGACGGAACGACCAACGGAACGGTTAAACAACAACTTTGGGATACTTATGAACGCCTGGATCCAAATTATGCATCCGGAGACCTGGTCATGAATATCAACAGTGTTGCTGGTGTTGTTGAAGGTGCTCAACTGAAAGTGACCACCAACAGTTCAAACCTGAATATCCGCAAAGGCCCGAGTACCAACGACGAGATTGTCGGGAAAGCTGCCAGACATGAGGTGGTTACCCTGGTGTCTAAAGAAAACGACCAATGGTGGGTGGTCAAAACGGCCGATGGCGAACAGGGCTATGCGTATACGCAGTACCTGACGCCAATTGGGTAAAAATTTGTTTCGCTCGTCCTGCTGAATTCATTTCAGCAGGACGAGCTTAAATATCCTCCTTACCGCGCGGTATTATTCGGCCGGACATAGACCATTTGCATCACATTGATGTTTCGCATCGCAAATGCCGCTTCACAATAATTTAAATAATATTGCCATTTACGGATGAAGCGTTCGTCGAATCCGAGTGCTTTTACCGCATTGAGATTGACATTGAACTGCTCGAACCACAATTTCAGGGTCCTGGCATAATCCAGCCCCATATCTTTAAGATCTACCAGGGTCAGATCGCCCGTTTTGTTAACCGCGTCATTAATTTTGGCAACGGAGGGCAATAAGGAGCCTGGAAAAATGTGTTTCTGAATCCAGTCGACCCCTTTTCTCAAATGATCATACCTGGAATCCGGACTTGTTATTACCTGAAAAGCTAAAATCCCATCCTGCTTCAACAGTTCATCACACTTGGCAAAATAGGTTTCATAATAGTTATGCCCTACTGCTTCCAGCATTTCGATGGAGACAATTTTATCGTATTTACCTTGCAGGTCACGGTAATCACAGATCACAATATCGACCAGTGCCGACAAACCTGCTGCTTCTACCCTGGCTACTGCAAGCTTTTGTTGTGCTACGGAAATGGTTACAGAAGTCACCCGGCAACCGTAGTTTTTAGCCATATATATTGCATTCCCTCCCCAGCCGCTACCAATCTCCAGCACATGGTCTGTCGATTGAAGTTTAAGCTGCCGGCACAACCTTTCATATTTAGCATATTGAGATTCCAGCAAGGATAGGTCGTCACGATAAAAATAACCGCTGGAATACGTCATGCTGGGATCCAGGAAAGTCGCAAAGAAATCATTGTTGAGGTCATAATGCTCCGCAATATTCTTTTGGGAACCGGAGATGCTGTTGGCCCTGCCATTATGATACAAGCGGTTTAACCACTTGAACAGGTTTAAAGCCAAACCTTTTGCTTTACTTCCGGAAACAGAGGGCGCATTTTCGATGTTCAGCAAGACCCATTTGATCACATTGGTGATGTTGTCCGTTTCCCACATGCCATCTACGTAAGCTTCTCCGAAACCAATATCCCCGTACAAAACCAGTCTTTTAAAAAACATCGGGTCCTTAATCTCGATATGCGCTTCATTTTTTGCGCCTTCAGTTCCAATCTGAATCCGCTCGCCACTGGGCAAGGTCAGGCTCAAACTGCCGCAAGTCATCCTGGCCAGCGCGTTTAAAACAGCATGCTCATAAAATCCGGTTCTACTTTTAACTATGGAAAGCGATGACATGATACTCTAGTATTTATTGATATGGTTTATATACGTCTTTCTGAAGATTTCGGTTTGAAGCTTTTTTATGAAAAGATAAGTTTTTCTTCCATAATAAAAAAGCCTGCCAGTGAATTAATATCATCACCCGCAATGGAATCAACGGAATGGAGAAAAAACAGCGGAGCAGATTGCCATTAGTCAATCCTTTTCGTTGTCCTTTTAGTGTGCTGATGAAAAAGCGTTTTCCTTCCTGGTCATAGTCGTCAATTTTTATGTCCAGATTTTCGGTTGGAATCTGCAGGTTAAAATCAAAAAACGTATCCAGATCCGTGAAGGGGGACACGTAAAAATATTTTTGGGCGCGCTGCCTGAAACGATCACCATGCAGGTCCTGCTTTCCAATAAAAAACATTTTCATTTCCCTGAAAGTATTGCTGATCTCTGCTACTGCACAAAGCGGTTCCTGGTTTTCATCATAACAGAAATAAAAAGACACCGGGTTAAAGTTATAACCCAGTACCGCCAGGTTGGTCAGCAGCATGACCCTGCCATTGCCAAGCACAATGTCTTTTTCAGCCAGGTAGGTGGTTAAATGCTCCCGCACAGTTTTTTGCTGATCAGGCTGATCTTTGGGCAGCTGGAGGTGATCGCGGTCCCTGAAATTAAACAAATTGAAGCGATTGTGCCCCAGCCAGCGAAACTTGCGGCTCAGTAAATCCATTTCATCCAAATCCACATAGAACAGATACACCTTATACCAGAAACCATGCTTTTTTGGAGCAAGCCGGTGGTGCATCACATGACATATGTACAAGCAAGAATTCAAGGTCTGATATTTAGCTATATTGATTTATAAATTTTTGCACAGCGCCACTGCACTGGCGTAAGCATCTTCATGAAAACCATATTTAAAGTAACTACCGCAATAATATACCGGGCCATTTACATTTAACAGCGGCAATTCGGCCTGGGCCTGCATGGCCGCGACATCAAAAAGCGGATGCTCATAGGCAATCTCTTTAATCACCTTTGCCGGATCCAGGGCCTGAGAGGGATTAATCGACACAAAATAATTCTGCTGATCAGATACCTGCTGTAACCTGTTCATCCAATAGATGGTGCTGGGCACCAACCGATCGCCATCTTTTTCCACGCGGTAGTTCCAACTGCTCCAGGCCAGTTTCTTTTTCGGCATTAAACTTTCATCGGTGTGTAACACGGCTTTGTTGGGCTGATATTTAAATTTAGACAACAGTCTTTCTTCATCTTTTGTCTGCCGATCGACAATCCGGTAAGCCTGGTCGGCGTGGCAAGCCATAATCACCTTATCAAACATCGCTACAGTACCATCGGCTGTACGGACCTGTACGCGGCCGTCATCCTGCCTCAATACGGAATGGACTGGCGTATTCAGTTTAATCCGGTCCTTAAAAGGTTTGATCAACAATAGGCGGTAAGCCTGGCTCCCCTGGTGCAGGGTATACCACTGATGCTGGCTGTTTAACCCTAAAAAACCATGATTTTTAAAAAACCGGATTAAGGACACTGCCGGAAAATCGAGGATCTGCTCCATTGGGGCCGACCATACCGCAGCACTCATGGGAATCAGGTATTTCCACAACATGTCTTCGCTGTAGCCAAAGGTTTTGATGAAACGGCCGATGGAGTAATCGGCATAGGCCGGATCATCCAAGATCTCTACACTTTGCTTATTGAAGCGGTTGATTTGCAACAGCATTTTTAAAAAAGAAGGATTGAGGATATTCCTGCGCTGGGCAAAAAGATGGTTTAAACTTGATCCGCTGTATTCCAGCTTACTGGAAAGGTATTGCACACTGAAAGACATGTCCGTCTTTTTAACCGGAGCTTTCAATTCTTCAAACAACTGGCACAAATGGGGATAGGTCTGGTAATTGAAAACCATAAAACCCGTGTCTATGTAAACCGGTTTTCCCTGCTCTTCGATCACCACCGTATTGGTATGACCGCCAATATAGTCCGCAGATTCGTAAAAAGTAAGCTCATATTTGTCCTTCAACAGATGGCCGCAGCCCATCCCGGCAATACCGGTACCTATAATGGCCATTTTTTCCATCAGGCGTTCTTTTTAAACAAATAATGACAAACCATCCATTCATTGCCATTGCGATAGCCAAACAGCTCGGCACAGGCCATGTAAAACAAGCGCCAGTATACCCACCATTTCACCGCCTGACCGGCACCATACGTTTGCTCAAAAATGGGCATGATCTCTTTCCTGTGTGCATCCATATTTTGCAGCCAGGCTTCGGCGGTTTTCGCATAATGCCTGCCATTGACCACCCAGTGTTTGCTGACGCTCAGATCATCATTGAAGTAAAACAGCAAATGATTGGAGGGCATGATCCCACCGGTAAAAAAGTACTTGCTCATCCAATCGCTTTCATCTTTTACTTCGAACTTGTATGCGAGGGTCTGGTGGGTAAAAATATGGACAAACAATTTACCTTCATCCTTTAGAAAGCCCGAGATCTTTTTCAACAGCAATTTGTAGTTGCGCATGTGCTCAAACATTTCAACGGAGACCACCCGGTCAAACTTTTGTGCAATTTCAAAAGTATTGATATCTGCGGTAATGACCCTGAGGTTGCTGATGCCGCGTGTCCGTGCAGCTTCATCGATATAAGTCTTTTGTGTAGCGGAATTGGATACGACCGTAAATTGGCTTGAAGGATACCTGGACGACATGTACAGCGAAAGAGAACCCCAGCCGCAGCCCAGCTCCAGCACTTCCTGCCCATCGGCCAACTCCGCCCGCTCACAAGTCAAAGCCAGCATGTCTGCTTCTGCGGTATCCAGGGCCGTTACGCCGGGATTCCAGTAGGCACTTGAATATTTTAGGTGTTTACCCAAACAATAGCGGTAAAATTCCGTTGGCACTTCATAATGTTGCTGATTGGCATCTGCGGTGTGTATGGCTATCTCTGAATTTTTCAGCTCCAGGATCAGTTCATTAAACTTCAATTGCTGCAGTTCGGCATCGTCGCTTTGCTCATCAGCCAGGCGTTGTTTTAATAATCTTTGAATGCCCATGCGCAAAAGCGTGTCGGGTAATTTATCTTTTTCTATTAAACTGTCGTACCACATGCAGCGTATCAATTAGGTTATTGTCTAATGTTATATTAAGGTATCAATATTATTCCAAAAAGCCCGGAATCCATTTACAATAGCATACGTTATTTTTAAACATACAGATGCTGCAAAGTCCTAAAAAGAGGGCTTCAACCTAATTATCAGTAGGATAATTTTCGAAAACTTAAGCTTTTTTAAACCAGGGAACGAATACGCTGGTGGTTTGCTGATATTTGCGGTACAAATCGCCTTTGGAACGCAGCGCCTGTTCTTCTGTGGCAGGGATCCCCGTTACTTTGAAAAGCAGGTAACAAATGATCAGGGGACTGATGATGGCCAGCAAGCCCCAGGGCGCCGTAAGGGCAAAAAGAAAATAGGCGAACCACATCAGCGACTGAAAAAAATAGTTGGGGTGTCTCGAATAATTCCAGAGGCCGGCATCGCAGACCTTCCCCTTATTGCGGGGATCTTTTTTAAAGGCAGACAGTTGCCAGTCGGCCAGCCCTTCACCGATTACAGCAATCAGCCAAAGGCCGATTCCAATCTGTTCGACCAGTTGCAAAACCGGGTTTTTATGCAGTGCGATCAGGAAAAATGGAATGGCGAGCACCACATTGGAGATGGCCTGAAACTGAAAGAACCAGAAGAAATTCCGGTTTTCATGACCTGCCCATTCCAGGCGCAATTGTTTATAACGTCCTTCTTCTTCCTGCAGGTGCCCAATGACACGGGCATAGAGGTGGAGGCCCAACCGGAGTCCGGCTATGACCACCATGGAACAGATTAAAGTTTTCCGTACTTCCCAGCCATCGGCCAGGAAGTACAGCAAACAGGCAATTAATGGAAAATTGAAAGCCCAGAAAACATCTACTACCCCTGCATTTTTAATGCGCGTTGCCCAAAGCCAAACCAGGGTCATGACGATGCAGCATGCCGCTAAACTAATGAGTACAAGAGATAGCGGGTTCATAGGCTTTAGGTTTTTCTAATGGTGATGATGCGCATCCAATGCATCACTTTCATCAATGGATAGGTTGGATCAAACTCAAACCACTTTGAAGCAAAGTTCGGATTATTCGGCTTTTTATGGTGGTTGTTTTGAAACAGTTCGCCCAGCATTAAAAAATCCAATGGCAATGAATTTTTACTGTGGTCATTGTTGTCGTGGTTGGAATAGCCATATTTATGACCACACCAGTTCACAATGGCTCCGTGAATCGGCCCCATTAAAAAGTGAATCGGCAACAATAAAAACATCCACCATGCCGTAGCGAAAGTGACATAGAACCAAACATAAAAACTGATGAAAATGATCCGGGTAATCCAGGAATCACCGATTTTATCGATGATCGGCCAGGACGGATAATTGTCCCTGAACTGCTCCTCCGGCTCTACATTGTATTTGGAGTAGTTCAGATAAATATTTTTCGTCTGGATCATCATGCCCCATACATCTTTAACAAAGTGTGGGGAATGCGGGTCTTTTTCCGTATCACTGAATGCATGGTGCATCCGGTGTAAAATTGCATAGGCCCTCGGGTTTAAAAACGAGGAGCCCTGCGAAAGAAAAGTAATGATATAAAAGAATTTCTCCCAGAAAGTATTCATTTTAAACATCTTATGCGATGCATAACGGTGTAAAAAGAAAGTTTGTGAAAAAAGGGAAAGAAACCAATGTAAAAGAAAGAAAAGTAAAATAACCATATAAGGTAATAACGAATTTTATAGGTATTTAGTTCTTATCTTCCAAAATCATCCTGTACCCTAACGATATCATCTTCGTTTGAAGGATTTTCCGGATCGGTATGTTGCCAGATTTCAGAAACAATACCCCAGTCGTCTAAACCAATCAGACGGTGTCTTTCACCTTGTTTCAATTTGATGGTCTGACCGGCAGAAAGTTTTTGTACTTCACCTTGTTCGTCGGTATCGCTGGTGATTACACCTACCGTACCATTCACTACTCTCCAGATTTCTGCGCGACGGTGGTGGTACTGCCATGATAAGCGGGTATCCGGTGCTACTATTAAAATTTTCGGACTCAGTTTACCTGAGATCTTCAAATCATCCACATTTAACTTCTCAAAATAGATATTGGCGAATTGCTGTGCCTGAGCCTCATCAATTACAAAGAAACCGCCCCATGGTCTGGTTTCATCCCTGTTTACAACATTAAATCCTTCAATTTTTAAGCGTTGTGCAACGCCGTCGAAAATTTCTTTTTTTTGATCTGACATTTATTTTTTGGTCTTGATTAATTTTTCAAATATAATTAATCTGAATTAAATCGATAAGCATTTATGACAATCGGTCTATTGCCAAAAGATCCTGGTTTAAATCGGCAATGAGCTCATAAATCAGACTGACATTCTTATCATCAGCCGGTAATTCCCGGTTTAAGATGTGGGTGTATACTTCCAGGAATTCATTGTTGTCATAAAACTCATCCGGCAATTCCAGTTCCCTGGTACGGAGCTGTGAAGCGGTATGGTATAGCAGATTGGCGATTGAAAAATATACCGCATTCAAGTTCGTCAGCATATCGCGGTAGCTTTTGTTTTCCCAATCGATGATGTAGACAAAAAAGTTAGAAGAGGCCAGCTCATTGTAAGTTTCATTTTCCATCACTTCCAGTTCATCCAGGTTATTGATCATCAGATAGGTTTTGGAACAATCAATGACCTTGTCTATCGAATTCAATAACCATTGCACGACCGGATCATCTACCGCATCTAACAATTCAAAATCCTCAGCGGCAATAGAATCTGCGGGGATCAGGCCCTTTAAATCAGACAAATCGCGCTCATAGGCCAGTAAGAAGCCATACTTACAGTACTCACTAATAATAAAACTGAGTACATGTGGTACCAGTCCTTTTATCTCATCTTCCAAAATACTCCTCCTTCATTAACAATTTGAAGGTAAATACATCTGTGGACATTACAAAATGTACTTAGCCTTTGATCCCACCGAAAATACTGAACATGATGATACAGAGCACAATCAGTGTGATGAAAATATACAATTTATCGCGTTCCAGTACAAAAGCAAATAAAGAGCAGATGATTCTCAATATCGGCGTTGCGATGAGTATCAGCACCCCCAGCTGGATAATTTCAGTGGTACTGAACTGGAATGCGCCTTTAAAAATTCCGTTAAAAGTGGTGTAACCGGCGCCTTCACCCTTAAATACCCGGTAATCCGGAACGGCCAGCTGACCATGCTGGTTGAGGTATAAAACCCCACCAATGAGCACCACAATACTGGCTGTAACCACCCCGATGATCAGGATCCGGCCCACCAGCTGTTCTACATCTTTATCTGCCCAAAAGCTTTTTGACAATATCTTTTTCATCTTTTCTTAAAATTTATGGTGATAACCGTTGTAAATCATTTCGATGGCCACAAAGGTAATGGCGACACAAAAGATGATGCGGAGTACTTTGGGATTGATGCGCGTTAACAGTTTCGAGCCTGTAAAAGCACCGGCCAAAACGCCCAGGATCACCGGAAATGCAATGCCGGGATCCATATATCCCCTTTGTAGATACACCACGGCACTGGCCGCAGCGGTTACACCGATCATGAAATTACTGGTGGTGGTACTCACTTTGAAGGGGATTTTCATGGTCGTATCCATAGCCAATACCTTCAGCGCACCAGAACCAATTCCCAGCAGACCGGACACGACACCCGCTACCGTCATCATCGAAAAGCCGCCGATGACGTTGGTCAGTTTGTACTCGACCAATGCGCCATTGACAGGATAGTTATTGTTGAGTTTCAGCAAAGCTGCCAGCCTGCTGCCTTCCGTTAAAGCTTCCGTATTTTTTTTTCTTAAGGTCATTGCTGCTGAAAAAATCAGGATCAGGCCAAAGAGGATGGCAATGGTATTGGTTGGGGTATATACTGCAATTAAAGCACCAATTACAGCACCGATGGTCGTCGCAATTTCCAGGAACATGCCCAGGCGGATATTGGTAATCCCTTCCTTGACATAGGCGCTGGCTGCCCCGGAGGAAGTCGCGATGGACGCGAGCAGTGCCGCCCCGATCGCATACCTGATGTCGACGTGAAAAACCAGGGTCAACAAGGGAATTACGACAACTCCGCCGCCGAGGCCGGTTAAAGAACCCAATAAACCGGCTAAATAGGCGCCGGCCAGTAAAATTAAAGTAAATATGAGTATGCTCATGGTTAATAATTATTGTCGAGAATCTGTTGAAGTACCTGCTGTGCCTGTTTCGGCTTCCTGCTTTTTATCGCCCTGAACAATTGTTCATGCAGGTGGTGGCTCATGGCAAAATGCTGGATGCCGGATTGCTCCCTTTCTGAAAAGAACTTACGGATGATTGAGGTGAAGCTGATGTAAAGTTCTGCCAGTGCCGAATTTGCAGCGGCCTGGGCAATGGCGGAGTGAAAGGCAATATCTGCATCGATGCAGTCCTGCTGTGCAGCGCTATGGATGGCCAGTTTTCTGGCATCGAGGTGCCTGGATACCTCGGCAAGCTGACTTTCGTTGTGGTGAATGGCAGCCAATCTGACCAGTTCATTTTCCAGCAAGCGGCGCACGCTGTTCACCTCTTCAAAATCCGCCCTGATGAGCTTTTGATCAATGCTCTCAGTGGTATCCGCAGTGGCTACAAAAGTACCAGAGCCCTGCTGCACCTTTAATACGCCAGAGATGGCGAGTGATTTGATGGCCTCCCGTATGGTCGACCTCCCTACCGCATATTGCTTCATCAGCTCAGGTTCAGCAGGGATCTTTTGTCCCTCCAGGTAAACTCCCGAAGCAATGTCTTTTTTAATTTGTTCCGTTACCCGGTCAGACAGTTTTCCGCTCATTGTTGCTTATTTTTTTTGCATAAACTGATTAAATCATCAGCCATTACAGGAGACAAACGTATGATGTTTAAAACAAACATCATACCTTTCGCAATAAATTTTAGATTTAGATTACAAAATTTATAAATATGCCTACATTTGGCTTTGTAAAAATTAACGACTCTATGCACAGAATTATCCTCGCATTGCTTTTAACAGCAAGCTTTCAAACTGCTTTTTCTCAGTCCGGTAAAATTGAAGATTTATACCTGGATTATACCACGGTTCGGAATTCACCGGATCAAAAAGCTGCAAAAGAAAAAACCCAGGCTTTACTGGCCCGTTCCGCAGAGCTCAACGAAAAGCAGGTTGCCAATGTCAATTACCACATGGCCCGCATTTATGAAGAACAAAAGCAGCCCGATCTGGCCATTCCACATTATGAAAAGGTAATCAAAATGGTACCCGGATATTATGTAGCACAACGTGCACTGGGCTTTTTATTACTCGAAAAATCTAATGTTCTGGCCAATAAAGTTACTGCAGCAGCAAAAGCAAAAAATGCCACTTTGCATGCAGAAAGCTTTAAGGCCTACAAAAAGCAGATCCTGGCTTTACTTCCATACCTGGAAAAATCGCAGGCCTGCGATGCAGACGAACGCACACTTCAGACCATTACCAATCTGTATAAAAGCATTAAAGAACCCGGACTATTTAGTACGCTGAGCACGCGTTTGAAAGAAAAAGGAGCAGACTGTGTGACCTTGCTGGATGATTGATCCGGCAATCAGGCTTTGGCGGTAAAGCTGTCCATTAAGCGCATTGACAAAATGGCCTCATCTGCTGTACATGGATTTTCTGCCCGGCCTAAGAAATACTGCGTTACCTTTTCAATCATGGGTTGCTCTACGTGCGGGATCGGATCAAAGATAAACTCCTCTTCATCCCCGTCCTTACTCAGGGTAACTTTGTTTCCGAATATCGGGAAGCTGATTTTACCCTGACTGCCATAAATCTCACAGCGGTCGGCCTGATCAGCCTTTGCGACCGTGAAACACCAGGTTCCATTAAAAACCACCCCATTTTTGAATAAAATATGCCCGATCACCAGGTCGTCTACCTGGGCAACCTGCCCCTGACTGGCGCCTAATCCGGAAGCGGACTGAGGATCGCCAAAAAAATAGACCATCAAATCCAGCTGGTGCGGAGCCAGATCGTGAAACAGGCCACCACCGGATATGGCAGGATCTAAACGCCAATTGGTTGCCGAATTGGCGATGATATTGGAATCTGCGGGTTGCAACATCTTCAACTGGGCAAAACGAATGTCGCCAATAACCTGTGCATCAATCAGCTGTTTGACTTTCAAAAACATGGGCTGGGCGCGCCTGTAATGCGCTACACTCAATTTGGTCAGATATTGTTCCGCAGCTTCCTTCATCCGCTGTGCGGCCGCAGCATTCAACGCCATGGGTTTTTCCACATAAACAGGCTTACCAACCGCCAGGGCCATGATGGTATAGGCTTCATGCTGCAGCGGTGGTGTGGCAATATAGATGGCATTGACTTCAGGATCATTGATCAATTCCGCTGCATCGCTATACCATTTCGGCACGCCATGCCTGGCTGCATAATCGGCAGCTTTTGCGGCATCTCTGCGCATCACCGCAACCAGTGAAGAATTGGCTACCTTATTAAATGCGGGTCCGCTTTTTACCTCTGTTACATCTCCGCATCCTAAAATGCCCCATTTAATTTCCTGCATATCTTTTGATCCTGTTTTCCTGTATTGGATTTGCTAAATTAACAAATGCGGATGCCATTAGCAATACGGGCTAAACTACCCCAGCAGCTAAAGAATCTGATTTAACCTTAGATACTGGATTAGCATTATGGTTTTGGCATCTTTGATTTCACCGTTGGCAACCATTTCCATCGCCCGGGTAAAATCAAGCTCCAAGACTTCAATGTTTTCCTGTTCATGTTCAACACCTCCACCCTCGTTTACTTTCATGGAGGCACTATATTCTGCAATAAAGAAATACAGAATTTCGGTGACTGAACCCGGCGACATGTAAGCCTCAAAAACTTTTTTCACCTCAGTGATGCGGTAACCGGTTTCCTCTTCTGTTTCCCTCCGGATGCAGTCTTCAGGATTATCTTTGTCCAGCAAGCCTGCGCAAGCCTCGATCAGCATGCCGGATGGGTTTCCATTCAAATACGTGGGCAATCGGAACTGACGGGTCAGAATTACGGTTTTCTTTACTTTATGATACAATAAAATTACCGCACCGTTTCCCCTGTCATAGGCTTCACGGCTCTGCACTTCCCGCTTGCCAGCCTTGAAATATTCATAAGTAACTTTCCGTAGGGTATACCAGTTGTCAGACAGTACTTCTGTCTCTAAAATCTTCAGTTGATCAATCATATTACAGTAACGTATGAGCGGGGCAATTTAGCATTAAATTACGGCTGGAAAATGAATTTATAAAATTCCGGAAATTCCCGGTGCCAAAACCATTCACTGTGTTTACCATCGGCAGGTTCCAGCATCCGGATGTTCTTCAGCTTTCCTTTGGGATTTAAAAGCTGGTACATCTGCTCCATGTCTGTTGACATGCTCCCGCCTTCCATTCCTCCCGTCACAAAATAGACCTTTGCTTTTGTCCCTTTTGGCAACAAGGCAGCAACCTCTTTATACACCTCAGGTGCAATCCAGAAGGCTGCAGAAAACACCCCTGCATTGCCAAATACCTTAGGATACCTGGCCAGGGCGTACATAGAAATCAATCCACCCATTGAACTGCCCGCAATGCTGGTATGTTTCGCATCCCTTAAAGTTCTGTAATGCGCATCAATGTAAGGTTTTAAGGTTTCCACCAGGAACGCTACATAGGCTTTCCCCGCTCCTTTACCATACTTACTGTCGTACGGATTGTACTCTTTCAGCCGATCTTCCCCGCCGTGGTCAATGCCAACCACAATGGCCTGTTGAATATTGGTCTGATACAAACTGTCTAAAATCTCGTCTACATTCCACTCCCCATAAGCGGAAGTCTTTGCATCAAATACATTTTGCCCGTCATGCATGTAAAGCACAGGATATTTTTTAGCTGATGCTGCATAGCCCTGCGGCAAATAAATCCAGATCCTGCGCTGCTTATTTAATTGGGGCATTTTAAAGGCAGTATCGATCACCTGCACATTTGGGGAGCGGGTCGGTTTAACCTGCGCCCTGGTAAACCAGGGCAAAACCAATAATATCAATATATACAGATATCTAGACATGGCTATATTTTTTAAACAAGATAACCATAATCTGTTAATGAAGGGTAAGCACCTTTAAGGCCTTAATCAATTGTGCCACATCAAAATCGGCCGGGAGTTCCAGCACAATCGGCTCGGCATTCATGCCATTGTTCCCAGTGCTGCTCCTTACTTTTAAGACCAATTGTTCGGGAAGTTCAAAATAACTCAGGTCTTTTTTCAGGCAAGTCAGGTACCTGGATTGCTGGGGCCATTCGATACGGAACGCTGCATCAGTCATGGCGGCAGACAAACAAATATGATTGCCATTTTCTGCAACCAGGTCAATAAGCATACCTTCAGTCCATTTTTCTGTTGCAGGATAGGCTGCCTTTTTTACATAAAATATCATAAGATGGTGAAGGTAAAAACTTTATCCTTATATTTGCGGAAATATTATTGTCATGCAACTGATTAAACATATCCAAAAATCACACATTAGCCCGTCTTATTGGTTAATGCGGCTGGATATGGGCAATTTTCCTGGTTCCAAGCCAAGCACTTTTAGCTAGACAACGTCTTACACAGACAACATCATTTAATCATTTTACATCACCCATTTGTTAAGGAGTATTGAACCCTTAGCGAAACAACATAGATCCTAATGGACATTTTATATACTGTAGAAGAAAAATATTTACAGGCAATCGAGGAGTTACATTACGGTGAACTACCTAAGGCATTACACTATTTCAATGAAATCATTGAGATAGCGCCTGGTTATGCCCGCGCTTATTACCAACTTGGTTGTTTTTATCATTACCAATTTAAAAATTATCAAACCGCAGGTTATTACTATAAGAAGTGTATTGAACTCGAAGCCGAATTTCCGGACGTTTACGAGCATTACCTGCGACTGCTGATTTTGCTGAAACTGGACAAAAGCATTGAAACTGCGGCCGAAAAAGCGCTCAGCATTCCTGGTGTTTGTAAAGCCAACATCTACGAAAGCCTGGGCGTATATCAGGAAGAACAGCATCAATTTGACAAGGCTAAAGCACATTACAGCGCTGCAGCCTTAGCCACATCAAGTCAGACTGATCATACTTTGATTCAAGATCACCTGAAACGCATTGAAGAAAAGAAAAATGCTGCAAAACGCATGACTTATGCTTATCAGGGTAATTGACGATGTCAATTGCCCTGATACCTTCCAGGATCAACCGGGTTTTTAACCCAGGCAAAAGATCGGAATGCCAACTTCTGGCCTGGGCAAGCTAAGCGCTTCGACCAGGCCATAACTATCTTCCTGTAAGCGATACCGGACAATTTGCCCATCGAGCACCGTAAAATGTGCAGAAAACATGGAGTTATACACAGATCCTGTCCTCAACATTCTGGAGCTAAACATCCCGGTGGCAATGGCAAATTCATCCTCCACTAAAATGTGGTCAATGTGTGCCTGAATGGGGTCTATGCTAGACCACAAGAGTTCAAAAAAGGCCCTGATTTCCACCCTACCCCTCCGCTTTCCCAACCATGGAGCCAGATCTTCATTCCCGGGAATGTCCCAGTCTACCGTTTCCGAGAACAGGGACACCAGCACATCCAGGTTGCGGGTGGCTAATGCCTGATAAAAACTTTGAACTAATTTACGGGTTCTGGCGGTCTGGTTTGCGGTCATGATGACAAGTTTAAGGTGAATGGTGAATTTGGATACAAATAAAAAAGGCTGCACTGACAACCTTATGTCAGTACAGCCTGAAGTATTTTAAAATTTACTTAGCGATAACTACAAATCCGCAGCGCCAAACATCAGCACCAGCTTGTCGCCTGCATATAGGTTCAAGGTCTGGTCTGCCACATCATAACGGAAAGCCTTATCGCCAATCGTAGTCAGAAACTGATGTTCCAATTTATTCCGTTCATCACTGCAAGCCATCATTGTTCCGGCCATTTGTTTGAAACTCAATTTGCCTTCGGTTCTTTCAAAGCCTCCGAAAAAGCCATTACATCCGGATTTACCATGCACACTTTTCTTCACAGCGTCAAACACCATGTACACCGGCGAATTTTCCTGTGTTACGCCATCCATCTGGATCAGTTTCCATTTGTGCTTCAGTACATAATCCCAGACTGTAGTATTGGTTTTCATTTTCACTTTTTTGACTACTTTTTTCAATTTATACACATAAGCTGAGGCATCTGCAGGAACGTTTTTACGTTTGGTTCTATCGACCAGCAGGACGTAACGGTAACCCGGCTGATATTTAAAACCAGAGATTTCAGTATAAAACATCTCCCAGTCTTTGCTGTTCTTATATTTCACCTGCATACAGGTCATAGGGGCCATGCCAGTACAACTGGCCAGATCTTCTTTAACCACCAGCCTGATTAAATCAGCTTTGCTGACCATTGAGATTCCAACAATTAACCCAAGCGTTAAAATCAATTTTGAAGCGATATTTTTCATCATGATACTTTTCATTTTTGTGTTTTTACAACATGATGATGCGGAAAAAGTTTGTATTCCATAAAGGGCAAAATAGGGATTCTTCTCTGAGGCTGCATTAATTCGGCCCAGAAAAAGGTCCGAAAGAACGCTAGGCCTCTTCGAAGAACCCAATTTTGCTACCAAATATTCAAACCATTCGGAAGAAGGACGAAATAGGACACCAGGACTCTTCGAAGAACCCAATTTTGCCACCGACACGCCCGACATGCTATTCCCTTAAAAATCACCTTCTCAGAAAAGACCTATGAATTTTTGTGCTTCTTCAGCGCAAAAGGTTCCAGTCTTTGAAGAGAACCGTTATTTTTTCCTTTCCCTTAAAAATCACCTTCTCAGAAAAGACCTAGGAATTTTTGTGCTTCTTCAGCGCAAAAGGTTCCAGTCTTTGAAGAGAACGGTTATTTTTTCCTTTCTCTTAAAAATCACCTTCTCAGAAAAGACCTAGGAATTTTTGCGCTTCTTCAGCGCAAAAGGTTCCAGTCTTTGAAGAGAACGGTTATTTTTTCATCTTTGTCGGATGAAAAGCCCCCTTTACAGTTCCAAGTATTTCATCATCATGGGAATTTTTATATTCCTGTGTTTCACTGGGATCGGGCTATTCATGTCGGGGAAGCTCAGTAAAAGAACAGCGCAAATCAGTGTTGAACTGGCAACCAAAACCTTTCAGTTAAAATCAACCATTATACGGAACGAATTCAACGGATTGATCCAGGGCTTAAATGCTGCCGAAACCATTATGACTACAGTGAATTCCGGCAATGATTTTAAGGATATGAAATCTACGATGGAAGTGCTCCTGTTGAGTCATGCTAAAATCAACAGTGGCTGGTATGCGATGGTAAGCCGGGGAGATACGGTGTACCAATCCGTTCAGAAAAATGGGGCGCTATATCAGCATCAACCCATTCAGGATTTTCAGAAAACCTGGATTTCCAAACAACTCCGTTCAAAAGACAGCCTGACAAGAACTGCCGGAATTGTTGCTGTAAAAGATTCCCTGCACTGGCTGGTTGCTTCCAGGCACCGATTGGCAGACTCTTCTGTTTTAATCTTTGGCCTGGACATCAACCTGCAGAAGCTGCAGCGTTATTTCTGGGGTGTGGATTCGGTCGGCCGGGCTACCGCACTCGTTATAGACGAGCAGGGACGTTACATCAGCAATCCCAATGAAGAACTGATCGGCACCAGGGTACAGGCAGATACGGCGATCTCTTCGAAAAGAACCTTTCTGGCCGACAGTGTCAGCAGTTATGAAATGGTCAATTCGGCTTACCTGCAAGTGCCCGTTGTACGGTATTACACCCCTTTGCACATCGCATCCATGAAATGGACCATGGTTGTAGATACGCCGGTATTCGTTATAGATGAAGACACCAAGATCATTGAAAGATATGTCACCATGCTGTTTGTCAGTGCGGCCGTACTCATTTTGCTGTTAATTGCCTGGGCCCAGACCAAATGGCAAAAGGAATTTATGCTGAGGCAGCAGGCCGAAATGAAGCGTCAGGAGGTTTCCATCGAGAAGCAGGCGCTGAGTATCGTTGCCGAACGTCAGCAAAAAGAAAATGCTTTATTGCAGTTGAATACGCTAAAAGAGAAGGTGAACCCGCATTTTCTGTTCAATTCCTTAAGTTCTTTGAACGCGCTGATTGCCCAAAATCCAGACCTGGCCAAATCCTTTGTTGTGAAATTATCCAGGGTTTACCGTTATGTGCTGGAATCGTACCCGAACGGACTGGCCACTGTTGCCGAGGAGCTTACATTTGTAAAAGAGTATTTCTTTTTAATGAAAATCAGGTTTGGGGACGCCTTGCAACCGCTGGAAATCCAGATTTCTGAGGCACAGCTGCAGGAGAAGATTCCATTTATGAGTTTGCAGACCCTGATTGAAAATGCGGTGAAGCACAATATGATTTCCAAAACCAAGCCTTTACACATCAAAATAGAAAGTGCGGGCGATACGATTGTGGTGACCAATAACCTCCAGCTGCGCAATGATGTGAAGGGTTCGGGCAGGCAAGGTTTGAATTACCTGCAAAGCACCTATGCCTACCTTGGTGCAGAGAAAATACGCTATGGCGTGGAGGGCAATACCTATAAATGCTACCTACCCCTCATTCACTTCACTCCTTAAAACTGCGGATTCATCTGCCTGATCATGGCAGTCCACTCTCTGTCGCTTCTTAATCCATAAATATAGCGGCATTTTAGATTTATGATTTTAAATAAGACTTCGCTTGTAGCTTTATTTATTCTTATCTCCGCGATTGGTATAAATGCGCAAACACCTAAAAAACAACTTCCTAAAACGCCTCAGAAAACGCTGCCAAAAATAAGCGTTAACAAAAAAAATACGGATTCGCTGAAAAAGAAAGCAGATCAGGATACCACCAGGAAAAACACTTTAAAGGATTACAAAACCCTTTTAAAGAAAGCAAAAACTACCAATGGCATTTTCAAAGTGCACCAGGTAGAAACGGATTACTATTTTGAAATTCCGTTGAAGCTGATGGAGAAAGATTTTTTGCTGGTCAACAAAATCTCCTCCGTGCCCATGGCCATCAATGAAGCGGGTGTAAACAAAGGCATGAATTACGAGAACAAAGTAATCCGCTTTTATCCCAACAAACTGGCCAAAACAGTCTGGGTAAAAACCATTGTACCACAAGTGGAATCACCTGCTGGCGATGCCATTACGCAGTCTGTAAAAGACAATTTCGTAGGCTCGGTCATTGAAACCTTTAAAATCGAGGCTTATTCCCCCGACTCTTCTGCAGTGCTGATTAAAGTAAACAAGGTATTTGACGGCACAGAGAAAAGTTTCAACGATGTATTTAACGGTATCGGACTGGGTACCAGCGCAAAAACTGCCCTTTCTGCCATTGAACACATCAAAAGCTTCCCTCAAAACCTGGTGGTGCGTTCCTTGCTGAGCACCTCCGTAACCGAAGGCCAGACGACCATTCCAATCAGCGTGGTGGTGACTACCAATTTGTTGCTGCTCCCTGAAAAACCGATGAAGCCACGTTTTGCGGATGACAGGGTTGGCTATTTTACCACCCCAAGATGGTATTTTTCAGATGTACAGCAAAAACTGGAAACCCGGGAACTGATCACCAAATGGAAACTGGAACCTAAACCGGAAGACCGGGCAAGGTACCTGAAAGGAGAACTGGTAGAACCCGTTAAGCCGATCGTATTTTACATCGATCCATCGACACCAAAACAATGGAGACCATACATCATCGACGGGATACACGACTGGCAAAAAGCATTTGAAGCCGCAGGTTTCAAAAACGCGATACAAGCCAAACTGGTTACCGATACGGCTGATTTTGATGGCGATGATGTCCGTTACTCTGTGGTGACGTATGCAGCTTCACCAAAATCAAATGCCATGGGCCCTGCTGTTGTCGATCCACGTTCAGGAGAAATCCTGGAATCAGATGTGATCTGGTGGCACAATGTGATGACCTCTCTGCAGTACTGGATGCGCGTACAAACCGGGGTTATTGATACAGGCGCCAGAAAGAACAATTTCAGCGCAGCGCAAATGGGCCATGCCATCCGTTTCGTGTCTTCACATGAAATCGGGCATACCCTGGGTTTAAAACACAATATGGGTGCCTCAGTGGCCTACCCTGTTGATTCCCTGCGTTCGCCGGCTTATACTTCCCGCATGGGCGGAACAGCACCTTCCATTATGGATTATGCCCGTTTCAATTACGTTGCACAACCAGAAGATCAGGTAACCAACATCACCCCTCAAATTGGCGTATACGATAAATATGCCATTGCCTGGGGCTACCGCTGGTTAGACACCGAAGATCCGCGCAAGGACCTGGAAACACAAAAAACCTGGATCGCGAAACACCAGAACGATCCGCTGTACCACTATGGAGAACAGCAAAGTGCGCTGAACGTGGTTGATCCACGGGCACAATCGGAAGACATCGGCGACAATGCCATGAAAGCCAGCACTTACGGATTGAAGAACTTGCAACGTTTGATTCCACAGATCCTGAGCTGGTCGGCCGAACCTGGTGATTCCTACCTGCAGGCCGGAAAGTTATACATGGCGGCCATCTGGCAATGGAATACCTATGCCGAGCATGTGATGGCTAACGTAGGTGGCTACTATCTGGAAAACCCGGTAGCCGGCGATGGCAAAAAAGCTTATACCCCGGTTCCGAAAGCTACGCAGGAAGAAGCCATGACTTACCTGAAAAAGGAATTGTTTGACCTGCCGCAATGGTTGTTCAATCCGGCATTGTTATCCAGCACCTTTGCGATTAAAGACACCCCACTTGGCCCCTTTGAGTACGGCCCATATAACCTGAAACGCGAGCAACAGTATAGCTTAATGTACAGCCTTGTTAGTGATGAGCGTTTGCTGCGGTTATTTGAAATGGAGTCCATTTATGGCAAAGACAAAGTATACACAGTATCCCAATTGCTTCAGGAAATCAGCGCATCGGCCTTCCAATACACAAAGAAAGGAAAATCGCTGTCGCTGGACGAGCGCATGACCGAGCAGAACTATGTAGATGTGCTGCTGGTGAGCACCGATAAGTTGATGGAGAAAATCAATAAGAAAGCATTATTGCCTGAAAAGACTTTAAAGAGCAATCTTCCGGAACTGTGTGACCTTACGCCACGCGCTTTTAAACAGCAAGAGCAGGCGCTTCAGTCGAATGAACTCAGAAACATCTATGTGAATGGCATGACGCGCACATCTGATGTGGCTGCTGCCAAACGTGGCGAGCTCCTTAAAATCCTTAACCTACTGGAAACCAACAAGCGAAAGGGCGACCAGGAGACACAGAATCATCATACAGATCTCATTTTGAGGATCAAACAAAGCTTAAAAATCAATTAAACCATAAACTATCAATAATTTTGTACAAATGAAGAAATTTCTAATATTTCTATTCCTGCTCGTATCTGGTCTTCAAGGCTATAGTCAGGAACAAAGCACAGTAACCGGGACGGTACTGGCTGAAGAAGATGGAAAGCCGATACCGGGGGCTTCCGTTTTTGTCGACAAGCCCGCCATCGGCGAGCAGTCTACCCCCGGCGTTATTCAGAACTCCGTAATCGGAGCCGTTACCGATGCCGATGGACACTTTACCCTGAAAGTTCCGGCGGGAACAACTTATTTAAAAGTAAGTTATTTAGGCTATGCCACAGCCATGGTGAACATTAAAAATAAAACCAAGGTTAGCGTTTCCCTGGTTAGCGACAATAACGTGCTGACAGAAGTGATTGTTAACGGTTATACCGACATTGCCAAACGCAAAAATACCACATCAGTAGCCAAGCTGGAATATGATAAGATCCGCCAGACCGGGGTTTCGGGTATCGACCAGATGTTACAGGGACAAGTTGCGGGTGTATCTGTAACCAGTTTAAACGGTGGTCCTTCCGCCGCACCTAAAATCCGCATCCGGGGTACCGTATCTTTAAATGGTTCACAAGATCCATTGTGGGTTTTGGACGGTTTGCCATTAGAAGGCACCGACCTGCCAAAGAACATCATGGACAAGGACAATATCGATCAGCTTCGCAATTTACCCATAGCCGGTTTAAACCCCGATGATATTGAAGACATCACGATTTTAAAAGATGCTGCAGCCACTGCCATTTATGGAGCCAGAGCAGCAAACGGTGTGATTGTGATTACCACCAAAAAAGGTAAAAAAGGGCCTACAGCCATCAACTTCAGCGCCAATACCTTTATTGGAGAACGTCCGGATTTCAGCAAGCTGAACCTGATGAATGCAGCAGAAAAAGTAGACTTTGAACTTGGGCTGGCTTCCAGATCAGATCTGACCTACCGGGATAACCTGGGTGCAGTTTCCAGAATATTGAACCAGACAGGCGAACTGGCAACTTACCGCAGCAAAGGCTTTTCAGGCCTTAAAACCAGCACACAAGACCAGATCAATGCCTTAAAAAACACGAATACCGATTGGGGTAAAGAACTGTACCAGTCGCCGGTAAACCAGCAGTACACACTGGGATTGTCTGGCGGAACAGAACAAGCCAATTACTATTTCTCCGGAGGTTTTTATGACGAAAAAGGATCTACCATTGGTACCGGATTAAGAAGGTACAATACCACCTTAAAAACCGATTTCACCGTTTCTCCGAAACTAAAATTCGGCGCAGCCTTATTCGGATCTGTAACCAATCAGAAAAACTACCTGACAGAAACCAGCGCCTTCACCAGTCCATCCAGATATGTGAGAAATGTAAACCCATACCTGGGCATCAAAGATGCGAACGGCGCGTACATTTATGACCCGGATATCCAGGGATCATCTACTTTAAACGGCGATGTTTTTGTGCCTTTCAACATTATTGAAGAACGTGAAAACACCAGGTACAACCTGAGCGCCAAAAGCTTTAAAGGCATCTTTGATGTCAACTATAAAATCATTAAAGAACTGAATTTCCGTTCAGAAATTGGTTTGCAGTTTGAAGAAAACGGTTCAGAAAAATACGGCAGTCCGGATACCTATTACGTAAGGAAGTTCCGTGAAGGTACGCGTTTTTACAACTCAACAACTAAAAAATACGAATACTTCCTGCCACAAGGCGGCATGATCCAAAATCAAAATACTTCTTTCTTCCAGTACAACTGGAAAAACATCTTTGAGTTTAACAAAGTGATTAACGAGAAGCATGAGATTGAAGCTTTGGCAGGTGCTGAGTTCCGCAGAACCAGGAACCAGGGCATTATGACCAGGGGTTTTGGTTATAATGACCGTACCTTAACCAGTCAGGAGATTATATTCCCAAATTCCAATTACACCAGCGGTGCAAACAGCCCGTACAGAACTTATCAAAAAACCTTTCTTGAAAACGCCTACGCTTCTTTTTACGGTACCCTTTCTTATACATATGATCGAAAATATACACTTTACGGAAGTGTTCGTTACGATGGATCTGACCTGTTTGGTGTAGACCCTAAATACAAATACTTACCTATTTACTCCATTTCCGGTGCATGGAATGCTAAAGAAGAAAACTTCATTAAAGATGTTAAATGGATCTCTAACCTGCGCGTAAGATCATCATATGGTATCCAGGGAAACATTGACAAAAACACGTCTCCATATGTGGTGGGTGTATATGACAACAGTACCATTTTACCTGGAAACTCAGAATCATCCATCAATGTAAGCAACCCGCCAAATCAAAAACTGCGCTGGGAAAAAACAGCAACGTTTAATGCGGCGGTAGACCTGGGCATTTTCAACAATGCGGTACAGGTTACGGCAGAATACTACAACAGATCCAGTAAAGATCTGATTGGCATTCAGGAACTGTCTTTAGAAAACGGATTCGATTTTACCAATGCAAACTGGGCACAAGTTAGAAACAGGGGATTTGAACTGACCATCTCTACCCGGAACATCAGTACTAAGAACTTCCAGTGGTGGACAGATTTTAACTTTGCGCACAACAAGAGCAAAGTGATCAGGGAAAAGGTGAGCTTAAAATCACTGACGCCTTCCAAAGAAGGTTATTCGATCAATCCTTTGTTTGTCATCAAAACATCCGGGTTAGATGCCAATGGCATTCCCCAGTTTGTTCAAAATGGCAAAGTGGTTTCCATGGAAGATTTCTACAAACTGTATGATCCTTATGCAGATTTCTTCCCTGGGCAGCTGGCACAAAGTAACCTGACCGATAAAGAGTACCAGAACTTGTTTACTTATGTTGGAGACCGCGATCCGAAATATACAGGAGGTTTGGTAAACCGTTTCCGTTACGGCAACTTTGACCTGGCTGTTGCTGCGAATTTTAACTTAAGTCAGTGGGTTTTGGCAACGCCGCCGTACAACCCGGCTTCGTTAGACCGTGGCCAGAATTACAACAGACAAGTGTTAAATGCATGGAGCCCTGGCAATACCGGCAGTACTTTACCTGCAATTATCGGGAGCGATACAGGTGATGGCAGCCGTTGGATGGCTTACAGCTGGCTAAATGGCAATGACCCGGGTTATTCTTACAACAACCTGGACATCTGGGCAAAAAAGATGAGCTATGTGCGGATCAACAGCATCCGTATGGGCTATAGCCTTCCAGCTAAAATCGCCGGAAAAGTGAAAGCAAATTCTTTGAGAATCAGCGTTGAGGGCAGAAACATGTTCGTATTCGGATCTGATTACAAAGGTTATTTCGATCCGGAGACTTATGGAAATATTTATGCCCAGCCCATCACCAAGAGCATATCTATTGGTTTAAATGCAACTTTTTAATGTTAAATCAAATGAAGAAATTAATTATATTAAGCGCAGTATTACTTACCCTGAGTGTAAGCAGCTGCAAGAAATTCCTGGAAGTAGAACCTACAGGTAAAGTCATCCCAACTACTGTAGAAGATTTCAGGGCTTTGATGACCTCGGCATATGCCAACTTTCCGAAGCATAAAGCCCTGCTGGCTTTGCGCACAGATGAGGTAAACTTAGATGAAACCAGCCAGGATTTTCAAACTGTACGTGACATTTATACCTGGCAGGATGCAAACCCGGATGGACTTACGGCCCCATTTCCGTATGTGCAATTTTACAAAACCATTTTTTATGCCAACCAGGTCATTGCAGATATTGACAATAAAGTAGGCGTTACCGCAGAAACCAGTCAGATCAAAGCTGAGGCCTATATCTTAAGGGCATATTCGCACTTTGAACTGCTCAATTTATACGCTAAACCTTATGACAAGGCGACTGCTGCTACAGACCGTGGCGTACCGATTTCTACTACGATAGACATTGAACAAAAATTCCCGGTGTCTACAACAGAAGCGGTTTATACACAGATTTTCTCCGACCTTGCTGCCGGCGAAAAATTACTGACCGTGGATAAATGGGATAGCGGAAAAAACTACCGTTTCGGAAAAATAGCAACACAAGCACTTTATGCCAGGATCTATGAGTTCAGGGGCGAATGGGATAAAGCCCTTGCTGCTGCTCAGGGCGTACTGCAAACCAACAGTGCCCTGGAAGACCTGAATGCTACCGGAAGTGTGTTGCCAAACAACTACCTGTCTAAAGAAAACATCATGTCGATGGAAGATGTAATGGATTCCAGATCGTCCAACATCGCTTTAATTTCTGCGCATTTACTGGGCATTTACAACCAGGCAAACGACCTTCGTTTTTCAAAATACTTCAGTAAATCCGGTCCGGACTATGTATCTGTAAAAGGCAATTCCAATGCTTTAAAAATCACCTTCCGCAACGGCGAAATGTACCTGATTGCTGCAGAGGCTGCATTGCAGACCAACAACAAAGACCTGGCTTTACAGCGCCTGCTTGCTCTGAAGGCAAAACGCTTAAAACCGGCTTATTACCAAACGGAACAAAGCAGGATTTCTGCTTTATCGTCTGCAGATTTGATGACAGAAATCCTTGCAGAACGCGAGCGTGAACTGGCTATTGAAGGCCACAGGTGGTATGACCTGAGACGATACGGACAACCGCAAATCAAACATACGGTAAGCGGAAAAGACTACTTGTTGCTTAAAAATGATCCAAGGTATACCATTAAGTTTCCACAGGAGGCCCTGGCCAATAACCCGGAGCTGAAATAGGCATTCATTTTCTTAATTTTTTCAAACTCCGGTCTGTGTTTTCGCAGACCGGAGTTTTTTTTTACTTTTACGCCTCAAGCAAGAAAAGCCATGAGGGTATTAATAATTGAAGATGAAGAACTGGCTGCAGACACGCTGCAGAAAATTCTCATCCATATTGACCCTAAAATCCAGGTATTGGCGATACTGGGCACTGTAGAATCTGCAGTAGCCTGGTTACAGAAGAACACGGCGGACCTGTTGTTTATGGACATACACCTGGGTGATGGGGAAAGCTTTGAAATTTTCCGGCAGATCCAGGTAGCCAGTCCGGTGATCTTCACTACCGCTTACGATCAATACACTTTAAAGGCGTTTAAAAATCAGGGTATCGATTATCTGCTGAAACCTTTTGACGAAGATGACGTACGATCAGCCTTAGATAAACTGCATAACCTGCGTAAAAGTCCGGATTTGATTTTATCGCAGAACCAGCAGCGTACCGCATTATTTTCAGGAAAACAGCGCAGCCGTTTTATGGTTAAGATGGGTCAGCTGATCCGGACAGTCCATTCAGAAGATGTGGCCTATTTTATGGCCGAAGACAAATACCTGTTCCTGGTGACGAAGGATCAGCAGAATTACATTATTGAAGAAACGATAGGCAGTTTAGAGCCGCAACTGGATCCAGCTGCTTTTTTCCGAATCAACAGGAAGTTCATCATTAACATTGACGCCATCAGGGAGATGTATAAACTATCCAGAAACCGGTTAAAAATTTTGCTTCAACCCGCACCAGGCAATGGCATTGAAGTCATTGTAAGCGAAGAACGGGCTGAAGCATTTAAGAATTGGTTAAACCAATAGCTACTTTTTTTCGAGTAGGTTATTAATCCTTTTTACAATATAATCAATGTCAAATGGCTTACTGATGTAGTCATTTGCCCCCGCAGCTATACTACGCTCTTTGTTTTGATCATTTGCAGACATGACAATAATGGGAATGTGTTTGGTAAACATATCCGTTTTCAGATCTGTACAGATATCAGAACCGTCTCCATCTGGCAGCATTACATCCAGAATAAATAAATCAGGTACAGAATCTTTTAGTTTCTCTTTTAGTTCACTAAAAGTAGATGAAAGCTGCAATTCATAACCCTCGTCTTTTAACAAAACACCGATAATGTATCTGATATCCTCATCATCTTCAAGTACATGTATTCTTTTAATCATATTATTTTTAGTTTTGAAATTCAACTTCTGCGTTTTGATTAGCAACAATTTTGCCATAAATTCAATAAGCTTGTGATTTATTTCATTTATTTAACGAATATGCTCAAGATCACATTTTATATAATAATATGTAAATTTTAAGTAACATTGCATTGGGATTTAAGGGCGTGTAAATCAGGACAAAGCAACATCTAGTTCACATGGATCAGACATATCATCACTTATTGCAGGAACAGATTAAATTACTGCAGGGAATTGAGCACCGGCTTCCAATAATCGTTGTTGTCCACAAATTAGAAGATAAATCGATAGCATACATGTCAGATTATGGGTTGAAAACATTAAAGACAACCCTTCCGGAACTGATCAACCTGGGCGCTGCTTACCAGGAAAAATATTTTAACAAGGATGAAATTGCAGACTACTCTTCCCTGTTACCTGACCTGCTCAATTCGACTGAAGAAGACAAGATCCTCACCTATTTTCAGCAGGCCCGCAGCTCTGCAGATGAAGACTGGACCTGGTACCTGAGCAGTTCCAAAATCTTTCTGCGTGACGCCAACAGCAATGCCACACACATCATTACCTGTGCCGCCCCCATTGGCCCAAAGCACCAGATTACCAGTAAAATGAACCGGCTCCTGGATGAAAATTCTTTTCTGCGAAAGAACCAGGCGGTATTTGCATCCTTAACCAAAAGGGAAAAAGAGATCTTAAAATTCACGGCCCTTGGAGAGACTTCCGCAGAAATTGCTAACCGCCTGCACATTGCCGAACAAACGGCCATTACACACCGCAGGAACATCAGGGCAAAGCTAAATGCCCAGTCCAATTATGATTTTACCAGGTTTGCACAGGCTTTCAACCTGATTTAAATGGCTTTAAGAGATTTGAGTATTTAGGGTCATTGAGGTAAATACATCTATTTTAACATTTAATTTGCAGGTGCCGAACTTTTAATTACTTTTGCCCAAGAAACGGGGGATTAGCTCATTTGGCTAGAGCGCTTCGCTGGCAGTGAAGAGGTGATCGGTTCGAATCCGATATTCTCCACCACCGTTTAAAAGAGGCCGTTTGATACGGCCTCTTTTTTTATGCGTTAATATTTCTTCGGGTTTCGGCGTTTATTGTAAGCAGCTGTCCTCATTGTGATGGAGAAATTTTACTCAATTATTCGACTTTAAAGTACAATGCTTTCAATAGCCTTATTCAGGGCCTGTTCCTGCAAACCGGGAATTTTAAGCCCCTCGGCACGAAAGATCTTGAGATCGGTCATACCCATAATTCCCAGCACACCTTTCAGATATGGCCCATTGAAGTCCATGGCCTGAGATGGACCTTCAGCGTAAACACCTCCAGAGGTTAGGGCAACGTACACCTTTTTGCCTTTTACCAATCCTTCAGGCCCGTTTTCGGTATAGCGGAACGTGATACCTGGCCGAACGATGTGATCGATCCATGCTTTGAGTGCCGAGTGGATCCCGAAATTGTAGAATGGAGACCCGATAACAATGTAGTCTGCATCCATGAGCTGGTTGATAGCCGTTTCAGAATATTTTATCGCCTCGAGATCAACATCGGTAAGCTCCTGTACGGGCGTTAAAAAGGCTTGAAAATGAGGGGCATCCAGGTGGGGATAGTTTTCAGTCACCAGGTTCACTTCCTGTACGACCGCTCCCGGATTTGCTTGTTGAAGTTTAGCTACTATTTCACGACCTAACTTGATGCTGACAGAGTCGCCGTTTCTAAAACTGGATATCAAATGAAGTATCTTTTTCATGTCTATTATTTTTCTTCAAAGGTATCTCCCTTAGGTATAATAAGGATACTACTTTCCCAAAGGATAGTGCTATCCTTTGGGAAAGTCCTTATCTTGGCGGCATGAAAGCCATTGTAGATGAACAGATTCCCAATAGGGAAAAGTGCCTATCAAACGTAAATGCTATCCGTGATGCACTATTTGTTTTGAACGGAAAGTGGAAGCTCCCATTGATATTTACCCTGTTGGAACGGTCACAACGTTTTAACGAAATCCAGCAGTCCGTGCAGGGCATCACCCCGAAAATCCTATCTAAAGAACTTAAAGATTTGGAAGAAAATGGTTTTGTAAAAAGATGTGTCTATCCTACAACTCCGGTAACAGTTATTTATGAAATTACTCCCTATAGTGATACCTTAAAAAGCGTACTGCATGAGTTATACCTGTGGGGTACCCAGCACCGGGATATGATCCGCGAAAGTATGAGAAAAAAGAAAGACGTGTCTTAGACAGGTGGAAATGATTAGCACAGTAGTTATTCAAATACAACAGGCTCCAGATATTCCCTACCTAAAGAATAGGGGATTATTTTTTTATACTGTAATCTACCGATTATAATAGCCGGATGTGTATTAAATTTAAGAGCAAAATCTCTAATAACTTGCTCATTCAGCTGATCAGCCCTTAGTATTTCGGCTTCTTCCTGTTCCGTTAATAACCATGTCTCCGCAAATTTATCAGCCTGATCTTCCTTTATTTTATCTTTATCAGAGTATTCTATCTTTTCTAAAAAAATATCCTTTTTGCCATGCAATAAAATATGGCCGGCTTCATGGAAAAACGTAAACCAAAAACTGTCATTACGATTATATCTGCCCGTTAATTGAATAAATGGCGTGTCGTTAATCCAACGTGTACTTCCACTTATCATAGCCTTTGGCAGGCAAGGGGTATGCACTACCTTTACACCAGCCTGGAAACAAATACTTTGAAGTTGTTTAAAAAAATCCTTTGGATGTTTTACCATTAGCGTTTTTAATTCAGGCAACGCTGCTTTAAACTTTTTCGCCGAGTATTCCGGCGTCTTTAATTCAGTAGCTTGTAACTCCCCCCTTCTTAACCATGCAGAAATTGAATAAGGTTCATTGATGCTCGAAAGAGAGATACGGAAAGCAACTTTAAGTTGTTGATTAAAGTAGTAGTCTTCCCATGCTGTGTGGTTGGCAAAACCGAAAAAGGCGAGCAATGATGCTGTTTTCTCAGTTTCATTATTTGTAAATGGCAACCATTGTTGTTTAATCATTGCTGCTAATGGAAATAATTTAGCCCAAGTTAACGCTGCATCAATCACTTCCTGATGTTTTAAGCGGGATATATATTCATCGTAACCTCTCTGATGGCTCATCCAAAAATGTGCTGGAATTTTTGTCACATTTTCAAACTGTACGGCCATATCCGATGTAATGGAACTCTCTCCCTTAAGAACGGCCGTTATCGTTTTTTCAGGTTTGCCGGTACGTAAAGCAAATTCCTTTGGCCCCATCCCCATTTCCTCAAGTTTATCTTCTAAAGTTTCACCCGGATGCGGTCTTGATTGCGGGAAATATTGATTATTGCTCATCACTTTTCTTTATGGTAGTTTACAACTTCAATTACTTCTACACCATTAATTGCCAGCCAGATATATTGTCCATCCTCATTCTGAGGAATAGGCCTTGCATCAGGAGTAAAAATCAGTCGATAAGGCTGATCGAGATCACACCCCCACTGCCCTTTTCTGTTATACAGCAATTCATGATAATTTCCGGGCAAGTTCCGTACATCTTCTAAAGTAACTGCATCTCGCAGTTGTATCAGCCTTGCCCTTATCTTTTTTGCCCTTAAAGCACCAAATTCCTTAGCTAATTTTTTATCATCATTAGCGAGGCTTTCGAACTTGCCATCTGTAAAAGTAATCTCCACTGCAAATATATGTGATTTTTTAATTAACATTAAATGTAAATAAAAACAAGGACGCGATTAGTCGTTATTTCATAAGATGACGTCGTAAAAAACTCGTTTATTTTCAAAAAATTTCTTTGCATTAGGTACAGAAATCTCCGTCAAAACTTCAGCGTTTCCAGCTCTCTTATCGACAATGAAAATTACATTTCCATCCGTTCAGCCTGAATTTGATAAGACTCCTTATTCATATCCCAAATCTAAGATATTGGCCTGAAATTATCAAATAAAGACAACAAAAAAACTATAAAGAAAAATATTGTATTATAATGCAGAATTTTGCGAATTTACAGCAGCACTGCAAGCATTTGCCTTTCTACTTTTACTTATTAAAATCTTACGAAGGGGAGACATCTCCCGTTAGTCCGCCTAAAATACTTACAACTGATTTTTGCTGTCGTATTTAAATCTACCGAAAACCTCTATAAGCTTTTCTTGATCTCTGCGTTCGAAGCTAATTTTTTTAATCTCAAAATCTATTTTCGACCTAGCAGACAAAACACCATTTTTATTTTTGGTCGGCAAAAAGATATATGAAATTTTATGTAGTTTACTCTTTTTTTCGCTATCTAATTTTTTAGAAAATGAAAAGCCAATATCATTTAGCCTTTTGTCGTAAAATCTATAAATTGAATCTATAGTGCTTGAACCTTCTTTAGCGAAGTAATGCTCAATTAGCACATCATCATTTGCGCCTTCAATTTTTACTTTAGCGGGGCGTCCCAGATCCATTCCAAGCCCTTTCAAATTCCCTTCATTTATAGTCAACATTTCCAAGAGCGAGTCAAGTGGGAATTTCCGAGGTAAGTTGGTCACAAGGCTATCATACTTTATTCCGGTTTTAGCTCCATTTTTGACAACAAAATATCGGGTAATAAAATCTTTTGAGGGATAGACTTTATTTACAAGGCTATCTCCTACAAATTCTGTAGTTACATTTCCTTTGATACTTTGCACCTCGTATAATGTACAGTTGTTGTAATGAGCAATTTTGAAACTACTGCTATCCGAGTCTACTGATTGTCCATGAAAATTTCTTTCCACAGTAAGAAATTGGATAACTTTAAGTTTTTTTTGAGATGAGCATGCTCCCATCAACAGGATTATCAAATAAGGAATTATTTTTTTGAAACTCATAGTTTTACTTGATATCATACAATTTTACATCGGCCTTTGACCAGGCACCTTCCTGAGAAATTCAAGAAGCCCAATTTTTATTTTTTCAAACTCCATAGAGAACTACTATCTCAGTACCTCCGTAGGAAATATTGACTTTTGCTCATCACTTTTCTTTCTGTTCTTTAAACCGCGAGATTAATTTTTGAATCTCTAAGGGGTTTTCAGGGACTGATAATGCTATTTCACTAGAGATCTGGATTCTTGGTCTGTCGGCAGTTTTATTCAAAACATAATAAACCCCGGACAACTTACCTTTTTTTGTAGCATCGAGCGTGCTCGAAAAGGTGAAGAATGTTATTTTTTTTAGATCAAGATCGTATTTTAGGATCAATGAATCTGCTGAGTTCGGATTTTTCACCTTTGGCGTGTAAAACTCATACGATAAGTTTTTTGTGGCAATTTCCTTGTCGAGCCTAAAATTACCATTGTTAACCCCATTGTAACCATATGGCTTTAAAAGAGAGTCAACTTTAAACTCAATTCCTTTACTTTGGTTTTTTGGATGAAACTTAATTCCGTATTTGGCATTAACATAAAATACATGATCTTCATAAGCTATCTCCTGCACAACTTCGCCATCGACAAAACCCTCATTTGAGTTCTTTACTTCGCCCCTTTCTGTATACATGGGATCCTTAAGAATATTGATATTTTCAACGTTTATGAGCTCGGCGTGGTCTTTATTAGTAAGCAGCACTAAGGAATCTCCTTCATGCTTCACAGACTGAACCACCATATTGATTTTAATGGCAACAGGGCCCGACATAATCGTTTTGCCTTCAAAACCGCAACCTAAAATTAAAATAACAGTGACTCCTTTTAAGAAACTTTCTCTAATCGTTGGCATAAAATAACTTAGAAGTGGTGTAATCCGGACTCATTGCAAATGCGCAAACTTGATTATCGATTAGGGACAGTAGGATGAGAAGCGTTGTCATTATCTGCGTTAAGTTGATTTCATATAAATGTAAACAAGATTTCATGATTTGCGGACTAAGTTAAGCCGGTAATTCATATTTGCCATAATTCTATGGTTGTTTTCTGTTTGTTGGTTATTTTTGTATCGAATTATTGATTGCCATATGCTTAGGACACCTGAACATAATTTTTCGGACAACGCCCAAATTGGCGTTGTTTTCTCTTTTTCCGAGCTCGTGGCTACTCATTTTCAAGGAACCGTCAATGCAATTTGCTGGCACAGGGATTTGGAAGGCGATTTTGAGGAAATTGTATCTAAACTTCAATTGGTACAAAATATTACAGAGGTGCAGGCCGAAACACTTTTAGCACTCAGGTTATCCGAAAAAGGTAATGCTGCAAGGGAAATTATCTTGAAGGATTTGCGACTCCTGACTGATTGCGGAGCCTCTCCTTCCCTCAATCTGATCAAAGCTTATCAAACAGATGAGGAACTGGATTTCATTTCAACAGATGTATATTCTTATCACATAGACCGTTCAGCCATTGCAGCGGATACTTTCTTATGTACTTATTACGGAGCGGTAAGCGAGATCCTGCCGAATGATCAGGTGGAGCAAAAGATTTTAGTTCCGGAAATCCGGGAAAAGCTTAAAGAACTACATGATGGACCAGATGCAACGTTCGAAACCTTTCTGAGCGAACATTATTTTGATCTGCATTATAGACCTAAAGTCAATGCCAGGCCAATAAATTTAGGATTGGGTCATCTTTGGAAATTAGCTGTAGATCATCCCGAACAAACAGTCTTGCCCTGTGTTCACAGGGCACCTGTAGAAAATGAAGGCGAGTATCGTCTGCTTTTGATATGCTAGTTATCCTTCGAACACGATTCATACTATCCTGTACGCTATAATGATGCGATCTCTTCAAGGGAAAGCTTAGTTGTTTTTGCAATAAAATCAACAGTTAATCCTTCTTTTTTAAGTTCAGCTGCAATTTTCAATGCTGCTTCATGTTGTCCTTCCAACCTTCCTTCAAGTTTTCCTTCCAACTTTCCTTCAAGTTTTCCTTCCAACCTTCCTTCCAACTTTCCTTCCAACTTTCCTTCAAGTTTTCCTTCCAGCCTGCCATCGCGCCTGTCCTGCATTCTTACTATCTCTAAAATTCCCATATTGATTTCTCCTCCTGTTAATTCAGATATTAGCTGATCATTTTCGCTATAATGATGCGATCTCTTCAAGGGAAAGCTTAGTTGTTTTTGCAATAAAATCAACCGTTAATCCTTCTTTTTTAAGTTCAGCTGCAATTTTCAATGCTGCTTCATGTTGTCCTTCCAACTTTCCTTCAAGTTTTCCTTCCAGCCTGCCATCACGCCTGTCCTGCATTCTTACTATCTCTAAAATTCCCATATTGATTTCTCCTCCTGTTAGTTCAGATATTAGCTGATCAAATTTACAATTAATATCCTCATTGTTAATGTATATAAAGTTTTTTATGAAAATCAGAAAGCTGGTTATCCTGTCATGGTCATAATTATGACTCAGCAATGCTTTAGCGATGATAAGTCGTTCCTCCCCAAGTTGTTTTTCCGGAATCTTGCCTTCCAGGAGTGATTTTTGACAAGCCAGCGCAATCAGTGCAAAAGGATTATTCATTTTAAGTAATGCTTCCTGATCGTGGTCAAAAATATGGTAAGTTAAATAACTAAATGAAAGTACCGTTCCCAGCAGTTCATCCCGATAGACCCGCGGCTTGCGCTGACTTTTACCTCCTGTAAAAACAGCAATGGTAGCTACTGATACTTTGTGTTTATCACGGATACGATAGTTATATTCATAAACGCGTTTTTCAAAATCAACATCATTCCCCCCTTCAATTTCAACATTGAGCAATACCCACTTTTCTGTGCCGTTTTTAAGATGTAGTTTAGCCAGCAAATCGGCTCTACGACCATCCCTTCTTCGCTCCCGGTTAGGGATAATCGCGAAAAGCTCCTTGTCCATAAATTGAATTCCCTTGCTAAAATCAACAACCTGATCTGCATCGGGATATACAAAACGTAAAAAATCTGGAAAATTTGCTTCCAATGCTCCCTTCAACAATTCATCACTCTTTTTTCGTAATGCAATCGCATACTCATTCATCATAAAATGGTTTTATTTAATCCTGGTGTGAATCAATAGAATTTCAACCACAATAACCAAGTTTCGATGTATTTATTTTAAAATAGTTTACATAAAAAAGCGGGGCAGTAACCAGCTACCCCGCACCAAATAAAACTTAATGAAAAAAAGAGAGCATTAATATCATAAGATACTGAGCTAAACTCAGTATGACGTTTATACGATTGACACGACGTTTATAAGATCAACACAATTACTTCAAGAGCCTATGTAGCATCATTTAATTAACATCATCCAAATTTACGCCCTTGCCTAAACGCAAAATGTCAATCCTTCTAATGAGCTCAGTCAAGCCCATGAACAGATTCTTGTAAGCCCTGATCAAGCGCTCCCGCTCAAATTCATCCATGCCATGTAACTCATCTCCGTCTTTTACAATCCGGAGTTTGGTGAGTAAGCGCTGGCCTTCGGCGGCGTGAAAATCAAGGGCGTAAGTCCAGCCCAGGGCTTTATAATGCCAGACTCCACCCAGTTGGATGGTTATCCGTTTGTATTCTTCTTCTAAAAAAATAAAGTTCTCTTCTTCGCTAAGGTCAAACTGTTTGCCCGCGTGGAGGTCAAAAATCAATTGACCTAATCTTGCAAATTCGTTGTTCATTTTATGTGTTGTTGTTGTTGTTGTTGTTGTTGTTGTATTGTTGTTGTCGTCATCCTGAGTTTATCTCAGGGTCTCCTCAGGTAAGTTTCCGGCCTGCGCCGGAATGACGAATATAAACACTAACGTCATCCTGAGTTCATCTCAGGATCTCCTCAGGTAAGTTTCCGGCCTGCGCCGGAATGACGCGGATGTAAGCACCGGAATGACGAATACTAGCGTCGGAATGACGCGAGTGTAAACGCCGGAATGACGCGAGCACAAGCGCCCTAATGACGAGTGTCACTTCTCCTTCGTCAGTTGTTTGATCAAATCCGTTTCTTTCGCATCAAAGGCTGTCCCATCCGGCCGCAAGATGTCATGAAACCACAACTTCGGCTCGGCCGTAAACTGACCGCTCCAACTCTGCCATGGATAATTGGTCTGCGTTTTACCGGCTACAAAACCCCAGTTGATCGCGCCTACTTTGTACTTCTTCGCGATTGGCAATACCGCTTCAAAAGTGCTGCCGGTATTCCTGGCCATATACTCGGTACAAATGATCGGGCGGTTGTACTGCTGCAGCCATTTCACACGCATTTCAAATTTATCCCCGCCCCTATAATTGTGGAAAGTAATGATGTCCGAGTTGTCTAACATCAACTTCTGACAAGTCGTTAAACTATCGCGCACCGACCAGTTCGAATCCTGCCAGATCGCAGCCGTTAGCGGCTGGCTCGGCGAAGCCGACCTGGCCCAGGCAAAGGATTGCGCCAGCAAGGGCAGCACCAAATCCAGTTTAGCTTTTTCGCTTAAATCTTCAACAGGAAACAGTTTCCTGCTGCTGTGTTCCGGCTCGTTCCAGATGTCCCAGCCCAATATCCGCTTGTCGTTTTTAAAGTGGCCAACTACTCCTTTTACGTAATCTTCCAGCCTGGCATATTCGGCCGGATTTTGCAAGGCAGCAATGCCCGGACTTTGCAGCCAGCCCGAATTGTGGGTATGTGGCCTGGGTACATTTTGTTTACCCAGCTTTGGTGCCGGGTCCCAGCAGCTGTCAAACAGCACAAACAGGGGTTTGATGTGGTGAATCTTACACAGGCTTAAAAAGGCATCCATGCGCCTGAACAAACCTTCTTTATCTTGTTTATATAATAAGTCGTGTAAAAACACCCTTTGGGTATTCATGCCCAGGGCTTCTGCCCAGGCCAGTTCTTTTTCTATGGCTTTCAGGTCAAAAGTTTCTTCCTGCCAAAACTCCAGTTGGTTAATGGCATAGGCCGGGGTATAATTGGTGCCCACCAGCCAGGGCTGCCTGGCGTACCAGGCATTGGCCTGTGCCTCCGTCCATCGGGTGTTTTGCTGGGCAAAAACCCCGGCTGTACAGAGCATGAATAAAAATAATATGAGCTGTTTTTTCATTTCTCGTTGCTTAAAATGTATGGGGTTATAAATTCACTTTTAAGTTGCCGCCTTCCAGGGTGACACCATCCAGTTTGGCATGTAACTTCCTGAACATGGTCGGTGTCAACCCGGTTTCTCTTCTAAAAAAGTGGGTAAAGCAAGCCGGATAGGCAAAATTGAGCTGAAAGGTAATTTGCCTCATATTATTCTCCGTACAGGACAACAGGATTTTGGCTTCCTTCAACAAGTATTGCCGTACCAGGCCCGGCACCCGTTTACCCAGGTTTTCTTCTGTAATGTTGTTTAATAATCCTGCAGGAATATTCAACAGTTTTGCATAAAATGCGGCGCTCCGCTCTTCCAAAAAGTGTCTTTGGATCAACCTGTCCAGGTCTTTCAATATTTTTTCTTCGTTGATCATAACTAGTTTATAGGGATGGAAAAATTAACTTCATCAGGTGGCAGGCATTGTGCTTTGGTACAGGCCATAAACTCCAGCTTTCCTTTTACCGTAGTCTGTTTGGTTTTGAGTTTAACCTTTTGCTGAAAGGTGACGGTGTTTTCAAAATAGTCTACCTGGATATCAAAGTTTTTATCAAACACTGCTAGTGGTTTGGGTTCTGCTATTTGGCCAACCAGGATATATTCTTTGGATGGACTGAACTTAAAACTGGTTTTCAATGGGCCGCCATCTTTTTGATAGGCAGAGTAAATGTGCCAACTCTCTTCGATATCTGCTTTTAACGTTATTGTTGCTTCGTTATCTGAAATTTTCTTTGCTGCATAGCTCCATTTTACGGGTTTTAGGATCTGGGCTTTGGCATGAATTGCCCAAAGCAGTGGCAGGACCAGCAACGTGATCAGTTGTTTTTTCATATGTTTAATTTGTTTTTATTTGTGATGAAGCTACCAGATTTATTCATCTCACTGTGTGGTTTGAAAAATCATGATGGTTTCATATGTGTTGCGTTTTCTTTTCCTAAGTAGTTCCGCTCCAATTTTGGAGCGGAACAGGTGAGCATTATTTATTTAAAAGGAGTTTCTTTTTTATTGAATACCATGACTTCAACTTCCCTATCTTCGACTTTAATATCGAGCCCATTGCGATTAAAGGCAGCCCTCCACTCACTTAAATTTACTTTATCGTAAAAAGCTTTACTCTTATTTGCACAAAAATCCAAATTCAAATCACTAAGCGATATTTTTTCCTTATTATACCCGGTTTCGTTAAAAACTGGTGGCATCATTACATGTTGGTCATACATACACCATTGAATAAATTGACCAAAAGTCACATTCTTCACTTTTTCAAGTCGGTCTTTAGTTAAATTATCATGATACTCAACAAACCGGTCTTGGTCTTTTATTGGCGATTTTGAAAGAAAAGATGAAGAGTTATCTTTTTTTATGATTATCCAGGACTTTACTTTTCGCTTTCCTATTTTTCCTTTATAAGGTGAAAATCTATTCAAATCCACCAGCATATATTCACGAAAAAAAATACTATCGGATTTAATGCCTGGATATGGAACTTTAATATCATAATCATAGAAAGTTCCAGCGAGCCAGTTAATCAATGAATCACGGGGATGCTCCCTTTCCTCGTAATAATTTGTAGGAGAAACTTCTTTGCCCTTAATTTCTATAACAAACCAATTTGGATTTCCCAAAGTTGTTCTGTATGCACCAGCTACATAGCTATTTCTACCCATTGATAAAACCATATTGTATAGCCATAAAAAATCAAACTCTCTTATAGATATTTTTTCTTCAGATTGACTAAATGATGCTCCTCCCTTACTTTTTCGAAGTAAAGAGTAACCTAAAAATTCATCATCTTTTGTATTATTTTGTTCCACAATAGGTGCTCTCGTATCCCAGTCGATGCGCTCTTTTACATTTAGTTTTCCAGTTTTTAAGTATTG
>NZ_JADFBX010000015.1 GCF_015223055.1 Pedobacter sp. MC2016-24 | reverse complement strand
TCCCCCCGGCTGAAGCCAATCGCGGACTGCCCGAAAAAGATTAAGATGTTGCCGCTGTTGCTTTTCGGGTTTCTTCTTTTAGTTCTTAAACATTAAATTGCAGCTAGAAACTGACAACGCTTTTAACCTTAGAAACTCTATTTCTTTTTTTAACTGGCGTGCGATAGGAATATGAGAAAACACCTTAAATACATTGACGGCAACTCAGATAAATTCTGGCAAATTGAAGTAAATGGATCAGACTATACAGTTACCTATGGTAAAAATGGTACAAGTGGAACTTCACAGACCAAAACCTTTACCGATAGCGATACGTGTTTAAAAATGGCTGAGAAGCTCTTTAATGAGAAAATCAAAAAAGGATACTCAGAAAGTGGCGAAGTGGTAACCGGCACGTCCGCCTCAAAAACTAAAAACCCAGCATCCAGCAATATCAATGAGGTGCTTGCGCGTTATGATGAATTGGTTAAATCTGGAAAAGTTACCGAACTCCTACCCTTTTTAAAAGCACATTCCAAAGGAAATCTTGAAGCGCTAAAAAAGCAAATCAGGAAAAACAAACGCTATTGGATGGAGTTCATTGACCTGAGTAAAGAGCCCGGAGCTAAGCCCGCAAAATATGCGCAATGGGGCGTCCGTGGAAATGTTTATCAAAAGGAAATCATTGTGCTTAGTGCTGTCGCCTTATTTAATAAAACGGATATCAATCCCTGGGATGAAGTATTCGAGCTGCTAGGCAGGGCCCATGAACCGGAAATTATGGAGGTGTTGCAATGGTCTTCACCCAGCTGGATCGGCGACTTTATACTGGAAAAATCAAAAAGAAATGACTGGATGCGCTTTGACTACCGTGTACTACGGTTACTGGAAGAGCAAGGTTTTATACACTGGATACCCGAGTTGTACGCATTGAGCATAGCAAGCTTTAACTCATGGACCTCAAAAAAGACAAACAGGGATTATATCGGCTACATTGTAAATGATCAGCTGGCCTACCAGCGTGACGTTCCTGAATTATTTAACTACCAGACCAATCTGCATCACCTGCCTTTCAGGGACAATGACCAGCAAGCCTATGATGCGTTTAATACCTGGGAGATTATTTACAGTACTTTGCTTGAGGAAGGTAAATTAGACCGTAAACAATTCACATCAGAATGCATCCTGATACAGACCAAAGACTGGAACAATAACCTGAAATCGTTCTTCAGAAAAAGATTAACGGGCCTGAACCTGGAACCTGATGAACTGATACCGCACCAGGAAAACATTTTTGCCTGTTTACATTACGCCTATGCTCCGGTAGTAACTTTTGCTATGGAGCTGATCAAGAAAATGTATGACCACAAAAAGTTCAATGCGGTTTCTTTTCTGGATTGGCTGGAGCCGGTTATGATGAGTAACGACAATAAAGCGGCCATTAAATCTGTACTTCCGGTTTTAGAAAAGCTGGTTAAGCTGTACCCAAAGCTGAATAAAAAAGTTTGCTTGCTGATTGCTGATGTTTATGTTGTTCCAGATCTGAATTTACAGGAAAGAGCCACTAAAGTACTGTTAAAAATCGCGTCAGTTAAAGACCGGGAGCTACAGGAAAAGCTAGCTGGCTACACGGCATTGATGCAAGGAAATATCCCTGTGAATTTGGCCAAACTGTTACCTGAAGGCGCAGCAACAGAATATGCCGACACCACAGAAGCTTATCATTTTGCACCAACACCGAAAAAAATGTTGCAGGAAGAAGTGGTACTTCCGAAAGACTGGAATGATATTCTTTATTTGTTTGGAACCTTCATCAACTCGGATGAAGTGTTGGATACGGAGCTGTTACTAAATGCTTATATCACCCAGCGGCACCTTTTCCCTGCCGATTATGCCACACAGCTGGCTACTTATAAAAAACAATTGGAGAAGTCGTATTTTGAGAGCATCCATAAAGCTTATACCAGTGTTTTTCTGCAACAAAAGATGCAGGACATGAACTACCAGTTCAAAATACAGGACAATACCTACCATAAAACCAGGACCTTATTGTTGATCAAGCCGATGCTACATGCGGCACAAGAGCAAATCAACAATGGCCTAAACCTGCCCATGCTTTCTTTGCCAACACACAAACCTTATTGGATTGCACCTAAAGTTTTAATGGAAAGGCTCATTGCACGGCAGCAAAACAACATCAAGATCAATTACCTGGATCTGAATATCGCCATTGGCAGGATGCCGCGTGAGCAAACAGAGGAAGCCATACCGCTATTGAAGCAACTAAGTGCTGAACTAAAGAACCTGATGGCCTATTGCCTTGGTACCACCCGGGAAATAACATTGAAGTCTGACTCTTTATTGGGCAAACTGGTTTCTAAAGTAACGGGAGATGCTGATCCCGACTATAAGAGCGCAAAGAGTATAGCCGCAAGGACTTATTACCCCCAGGAAACTTTTCCGCAGTTTGAAAACACCTACCTTAAAAACTATCCATTTGTAGTTCACCCATTCAAACCAGAGATAGAGATTAAGGAGCGCTGGAATGAATACGTGAATTACCAGACCAAGCAGAAGGAACGGACACCCTCATGGTATGAACTGAGTTTTCAAGTTTCCGGATACCAAAATGTACCCGATTATTGGTTGTACGGCCTGGATATCTACGGGCAGAAAAACACCTGGGAATATATGATGGGCAGTGAAGGAAATGTATATTACTGGCACAGCCTGATGCCGCAAAATGCCGACGCCCTGGCCTGTTTCCTCATCAACGCCTCCTGCTCAACCGCAGATAAAGGTGGAAACGAACAGAAGGGTTTTTTAAACCTGCTGAACAATGGTGGTTTCCCCTTTTCTGATTTGACGACGTTGATATTTGCCTGCACGTTTTTCCAAAGCAAAAAGGATATTCGTTTGATGGCGGCCGAAGTGCTCTTAAACCTGATAGAAAAACAAGCCATTGAGTTGAAATTACTGGCTGAAAAACTAGGTTATCTTGCCTTAAATAAATACGGTGCTTTTTTACGTTTGGTAGATAGCATAGGTACTTTAAAAGATGTGTCTGCATTGCACAACTCGGCCTACCTGCAACTGATGGAAGGTATTTTCAAACACCTTGCCGATGCTGACAAGTTACCGGTTAATTTTAAGAAAATGGTAGAGCATTACATTGATATGCTGTATAAAACCAATCAGAAGCCTTCGGAAACATCCATCGCCTTTTACGAGAAATGGAAAGACAATGCCTCACTAAAGGCCTTGATTAAACAAATCATTAAATAGATTAAACATGACGGATTTACAACTTCAATATCATGGCATTTCGACCTATACAAAGGCTAAAGGTGTCAGCAACCTGGTTTTAGCCCACCAAACGGAAATTGAAACGGTAAACAATATTCCCTGCTTCTTTTGGGGCAGCTTAACGGATCCTTATGTGACGGCCAAATGCTGGACTACAATTGCGAAGGTAGTCCGCTCAAGCTTCGGCCCTGTCCCACCGAGCCTGCGAGACCCGATTGTTTCTGCAGGATCGGAAAGAATCCGCTTTGAGGGCTTTTCTTCCTGCAATGGCGTTTACGTAAGGCTGGATATGAAGCCTGAGGCTATTGACGGGGAGTTTATCGCCAATGGCACAACCAATGTTGATTTTAATGATCCGATGCTCAATGCACTCAACAGCATCCAGAAGAATGAAAAGGTAACCTTGGCTGTAGGCCAGCAAGACATGCAGGTGATTACGGCAAAAACTAAAGTGACCGAGAAAAAAGTGACCTTACCGATGCGTTGGATTAAGGGGCTAACCAGTGTACAGCTTTACCTGGCAGATATGGAGCTGAAGTTTGAATTGAATAAAATCCAGGCGATACAACTTTTCCAGACTTTACCCAAAGGAAGTGTGAAGGGAGAGTTTTTCATGACCAAAAGAGCTGGGAAGTTTATGTTTTCGACCCTGTCAACTGCTGACGGGGTACGTATTGGTGGCATCCACAGGCTTCGCTTAATGGAAGGTATCCTGGCCATAGTGGAGAAGATTTTTATTTATGAATCTGCCGACCGGGAAACTTACGCCATCGTATGTGAATTTGGTAAAATGCAATTGCTGATGGCGTTTTCGCCAGATGCTTATCGTGGGTTTTCTGGTGAAGGGAAAGCGCTGGAAAACATGTCTGAAAATTTGCCGGTAGAATGGATTTACGGATTAAACAGTTTGTTGAAGTCTAACGAAACGTTTGATCCAACCCTGCTGTCTATTGAGCATGATATTGATTTTGGCACGATGGATCAGCTGACATCCAGCCTATCTTCTATCGGCCTGCTTGGTTATGACGTCATGGCCAGGGCTCATTTTTACAGGCAATTACCGTTTAAAACAGAAAGGATCCTGAGTTTAAACCCAAGGCTTAAGAATGCCAAAAAATTGGTTGAAAATTCGGACGTGACCATTGTACAGAAAAAGGAAGGATATGTAGAGGCGAATGTGAAAGGAACAGCTGTAGTACACAAAGTAGTGATTGATCAAAATGGCTACAGGTGCACTTGCGAATGGTTTACCGCATACCAGGGCAAAAGAGGAATTTGCAAGCATGTACTTGCGCTGAAGATGGTTCTTTAAAAGGATTGAGCTTAGATACCTTACAAATAGGTCTGTAGTATCTAAGCTCAGGCAATTGGGTTATGCTTCAGTACTAAATTTCTTGATGGCTTCTGGCGTTGATGGTGTGAACAGGTTTACCAAATTACCATCAGGGTCGCGGAATAAGAGCGATTTATTTCCCCAAGGCATGGTTGTGGGTTTTTGAACGATATAGGGTTGCAGGAAATCTGCGAGTCTTTCGTACTCGTGATCTACATCATCAACCCTGAATTCGATGATGGCGCTTCGGTTAGCCGCGGCCTGGGCAACAGTTTCTCCACCGAAAAACTGTAGTGTCCGGGTACTACCAATAGCTAAAGTTGCGGTTTCTGTTTTCAATTCGGCAAAATCAGGTGTATACTGCACAATAGTGCCACCGGTAATCTGCTCATAAAATTGGATTAAGCTGTCGATATTGGCAGTAATCAGGCGAATGGATGCTAAATTCATTTCGTTAGGATTTAAATTATGATCCAAACATAGATCCGGGCTATGACAACGTTATGTCAGTGGGAAATTAAATCTATTAAAACTGCCTAAAGTAGAGATTATCCGACTTTAGTGATTTAATTTCTCCAATCCTAATTCACAAGGTCAAAAGCCGGATTTATTTATCCAATAGGTAATCCAATGCAGTTACGCCTGAAGTAAATTGATGGGTAGTCAATAGTTTCAGTTTGATCTTGTCTTTGATGTTTACAAACAACGGAATACCCTGTCCCAGAACAATCGGATTAACAAATAACCAGTAGCCGTCGATTAAGCCCAGTTGAATCAGTGAATGTGTTGCTGTCGGACTACCAAAAAGCAGGATATCTTTACCACCATGCTGTTTTAATTCATTGATACTGCCTGAAAGGTTGTCACTAATAATCTGTGTATTGGCCAAACCCGCTCCTTCCATTGTTTTTGACAATACAATTTTGTGCGCCTGCCTGTACCACTTTGAATGCTCAATATCGTGCCTGGATGCGTTTGGTTCATCTCCTGCGGTAGGCCAGTAATTTTCCATCATCTCATAAGTTACCCGCCCGTATAATGCAGTATCGCTTTCGGCGATCCGCTTACCCACATGTTCAAAAATTTCTTCATCAACTTTAATCCAGTTCATCTCTCCGTTCGGCCCTGCCACAAAACCGTCAAGCGATATGTGCATAAATGAAATTATTTTTCTCATGGTATAGCTTTATTTGGGAATAAATCTCGTGAATAAATGTGACTTCATTGGGGTGTAAATGCGGCGATCATCATGGGGAGAAGCGACATGCTTCTATAACTTCTGCAGGTTTTTAATCTTTTCTGCATATTTTTCTACTGAGGATTTGGTTTGTGCAAGCTCCAGGTACTTAATGGCATTTTTCACTTCACCTTTTTTAATGAAGACCTGTGCCATTAAACTGTAGGACTCATCATTATTTGGATATAAATTAATAATCCGGTTTATCAATATTTCAGCTTTATTTACCTCCCCTTTGGAGAGATAATAATCTGCAAACTGATAATAAGCAATAGCTGCGATTGAGATCTCGGTGCCGTAAGAATAAAGAATGTGTGCAGCTTGTTGATTCAGTGCCTGTAGTGGGTCTGTTTTATGATTCAGTAAAACATCCATTGCCAGGCTATCTGAAAAATGCCAATCGTGAAATATAAATGTCAATCCTGATGGAATGCTAACTAAGGGCGTTGTTGCGTGATTAAATCCTTTCAAATAGTCAAAATGCCAATTTATGGAATTCGTTTTATTCGTTCTGAATATACTGTCGGCTGCCAATGCACCGATTTTGAACATACTTTCCTGATAGTCTTCATCTCCGGTGGAGAAATAATACTTTTGTTTAGCGTAACTACCATTGGTATTTATGGCGAGATAATTAGCTAGCTTTGTCAGCACCTTTCTTTTAAAATTCGGCTGACTTTTCGGGTAACTTAATGCTCCGCTAATGCTTATAATTGATCTGAATGTTTCCGGATAAGTCAACATTGCATTTGTAACAAATTGTCCACCCAAAGAATGTCCGATCAGTGTGTAATGGCCGTTCAATGCATAGTGCTCATGCAAATAATGGATCAGCTCATCTTTGATAAAAGTCAGAAACATAGCGGCCGTTTTTTCATTTCCTTCGAAGCTTAATTCCTTACTTCGGTCTTTTTGAACGATCCCTATGAAAATAGCTTCCGGAATATCGTTAGTCCAGGTTAGCCTGTCAATAGTTGATGAAGTATAATTGTAAAGGGTTTTATCCTGAGCATCTAACAATATAATTAGCGGATATTGTTTATTTACCTTGCCATAATTCCTGGGTAATTGTATGTAAAAGGAACGGTCCATCTGCTCTGTGACAGAATGGATATTTACCATCAATTGATCAGTTAATTTAATTTGTTGGGCATATGCTGCTCCAAACATACCTGTTGAACTCACAGTGAGAAAGATATATAACCAGAATTTCTTTATATTTTGCATCCGGCAAGGATACATCGTTTTAGCATGCACCTGTTAAAAATGTGACGAAAACGCCATCAAATGTGATGAAAAGCTTTATCCTGGAATTGTTTGCAAAATCCAATTAAACTCCCAATATTTGATCATCTATAAACGCTAACTAATTTTTATGGCAGTTAAAACACCACAGGACATGAGCAATGAAGAATTGCTCAAATATGAAAATATTTATAAAACGAGTGTCATACTCACCACGGTCAGTTGCACCCTCATCCTGGCCATAGGTATTTACCTGTTAATTGCTAAAGGTGGTAAGATTAACGTCTTCTTATTCCTCCCTATTGTATTTGCTGGTACAGGAATCACAACCTACAGCTCTCTGAAAGGGGTTAGAAAAGAGAAAACACTCAGAAATATTTAGCGATTTTTTCATTTCTTTGCAGAAAAAATCGTTCTCTATATGAAAACTTTTTCGCTGGCCAGGGGATGGCAGATCTTTATTGTAGTTACCTGTGCTGTACTTGCTTTGGGCGCATTGGTGGGATTGGTAATTTGTACCAAAGCCGCCATCAGCAATCCCGCTGATACCGGCAACTGGACATTCATTGCTTGTATATTTCTTGGACTCTTCTTACTGGTTTATGCCATAGTAGAAGCATTAAAAGGAAAATTAGTAGTGCATAAAGATAAGTTTGAATTCATCAGCGCTTTTGGAACCCGGGAACTGCTGTTTATCCATGTAAAAGGATTTAAGACGGATGACAAATACCTGCGCATCCATCCCTTAGCTGATAAAGGAAAAAACATAAACATCAGTACTTATTTTGGAAACATCGCTGAACTGGAAACCTGGATGTCCACACATTTCCAGGATATTGACATTGCAGAAAAAGCGGAAGAACAGGAGCGCTTGCTTGTCAATGTAGATTATGGGCAAACCACAGCAGAACGGGAGCTGGCGCTGGTTGCTGCAAAAAGAACGGCGAGAATAATCAATATCATTGGCGTTGTGCTTGCAGTTTCTCTTTTTATTGCTGGTGATTACCTCCACTATACCTGGATTGCAACGGCTATATTTACAGTAGTTTCTGTCTTGGTATTGCGCTATTATAAAGGCCTGATCCGTTTGGACGAAAATAAAAACAGCCCGTATCCATCCATTTTCTTTGGTTTCTTTGGCAGTATCACGGGGTTGCTTTTAAAATCCCTGTTGACGTTTCACATCCTGGACCATTCCAATGTATGGGCTCCTGTAGGTTTACTTGCTACTGCCCTGTTGGTATTGCTGGTGCTGAAAAACAAAGAGTTTGAACAATTCAATAAGCAAACCATATTTATGATTGTATTTTGCGCTGTAATCAGTTTTGCCTATGGTTATGGTGTTGTAACTGGTTTCAACTGCGTATATGACTCAACCCCACCCTCAAAATATACTTCAGATGTGTTGGAAAAGAGAATAAGCGGAAGAAAGTCAACCGCTTATTACCTGACCCTAAGTCCATGGGGACCGGTTAAAGAAAGCGACGAAGTAGATGTTTCAGGAGACACCTATGCTGAGACTAAAATCGGAGATCATGTAAACATTTATCTTTTTAAAGGGAAAATGGAAATTCCCTGGTATGTAGTAGAAAATCAGTAAGATTTTAGCCAATTTTATCAATACCAGATTGAACTTGCTTTAACCAATGTTCAGCATGTTCTTTTATGACTTCGTTTCTTTTCACTAATAAATTTGTCATATACTTTTTGAGAAACAACACATCTGCCAGATGGCCTAGAATTCCAATTGGCGAAACATAATTAAATAAGTCAACCATCAGCGTGCCTTCGCCTTTCTCCTCAAATAGGTGTTCGTGTTTAAACGACTTAAAAGCTCCGGAAACCATTTCGTCAACAAAATAATCAGGACGTTCCATTCCTGTAATTTTGGAGGTAAGGCGCTGTACAATTCCAAAGTGTTTAGCTTCCCATGTTACGGACTCATTCAATTCAATCAATCCTGAGGTTTTACCTGCAATTGCCCGCTCGTTTGTGTGTGCTGTTGAGATCTGATGAAGATCAATGCTTCTGGCTAAGTCAAAGACAATGGCGCGATCAGCATTAATGAAAGTTTCTAAACGGATAAGTGGCATTTACAAATAAAGGAAATATTTAAAGTAGATGCTGATTTATGAACTCAATATCGGCTAAATAAAAGCGCGATTCGGTTAAATATTTCAAATCAGCACGCAAGACCTTTGTAATACCTGCACGAAAAGCTTATCGGACTGGCCAAGGAAAAGCTATCTACAACTGATCTTTCGGTTAGCGAGATCTCCTATGAGCTGGGCTTTGAGCATTTACAGTCCTTTAGCAGGTTGTTTAAAATAAAGACCAATCTTTCTCCAAAGGAATTCAGGGAGTCTTTCCATTCATAAAGCTGTTCTTAAAAAGCCGCTTAGTGTTCAGAAGTGTTTTTTCACCTGTTTTTGAGTACTTAATCATTTAAGTGTAATGCTTTGGCAAAACTTTCTTTAAAGCTATTCCCTAAAGGAATTTCATGCCGATCGATCATGATCCGATTTCCTGCTATGTGATTGATCATGGTCTTATTGATTATAAAAGAACGATGAACACGTAAAAACCTGGCCGGTGGCAACTGTGCTTCCAAAGCCGTTAAAGCAAGTTTCGGTTTCAACACCTGATCGCTGAAGACAATGTGCGTATAATTACCTTTAGCTTCAGCAAATAACACGTCTGCCGTTTTGAGGTTATAAATTTTGTTTTCTGATTTGACCAGAATATATTCCTTGTCTTCGTGATTCATTTCCTGTGGCACCTGGGTCAAGTATTGCATTGCCCGGTCAACTGCTTGTATAAACCTTTCCAACGAAAATGGTTTTACCAGATAATCACAGGCTGCAAGATCGAATGCTGTAGTGGCATATTTACGGTATGCAGTGGTAAAAATAACCTGTGGAGGGTTTTTAAGTGTTTTCAAAAAACTGATGCCGTCCAATACGGGCATATTGATGTCAAGGAATATGACATCAACCAACTGATTACTGATGATTTCCCTGGCCTGAAAAGTGTCGGCACAAAGGGCAATAACTTCCAGGTTGTTCATGTAGCTACAATAATCAGCCAGCAACGCTCTGGCTATGGGTTCATCGTCTATAATAAGGCACCTAATGGTTTGCATTTCTAGGAATTTTTAGATTGACTGTGAAAAAGTTTTCTTTTCGACCATATATCAGCTGGTACCGTTTACCGTAAAGCAGATCCAGTCTTTTAATGGTAGTTGAGATTCCCAGGCCAGAACTGACTTTTTCTCCGGATAACGGTTCATCAGCAGTACTATTGGAGATTTCAAAAGTTATTAGTTCTTCTGCCACCGCCAATTTAATGGAAATGTACAGCTGATCAGTTCTTGCTATCCTGGCATATTTGAATGCGTTTTCTACAAAAACAATCAATACCATGGGTGTGATACTGGTATCCATTAACTTGTCGGGTCCAGGGAAATCGATAGCTAATGCAAGCTGATCGTTCATCCTGATCTTTTCAAGTGCCGCAAAGTTGAGAATATAAGCCAGCTCCTCTTCGAGCTGGACAGATGGCTCATCAGCACTGTATAAGGAGTAACTAAGCAGTCCGGAGAACTTGAGCAGCAGGTCTGGTACTTTGGTATGTTCCTTCCTGGACAAACCATATAGGTTGTTCAAGGTATTGAACAAAAAATGTGGACTAAGCTTACTTGTGAGTAGGTTCAGTTCCATTTTAGCCTGCAGTTGAAGGATGGAAATTTCTTTGATCTGCTGGCGGATAACAATCCGGGTGGCTGTAACCAGGCTGCCTGAGATCAGGGATACGACGATAAGCAAGGGCGCTGTGACCACAAGGGCCGACAGATCGCTTCCATCTCTCAGGCCAAAGAGATAAGCCATTGCAACGACAGCGATGGCGGAGAGGACAGTAACAGAAAGGCAAAAAAGTAGCGTGGTTGAAATCCATCTGTTCTTGATCAGGAACTGCTGGGTAAGCCATCTACCAGTATATATGGATGCGATAAGCAGCAAATAGGCTACTGTGGCACGCGGTGCAACCTCTTTATAAAAAGCACTTTGCAGGGTAATGACAACAGTGATTAAAAACAGGCCGAACAGCAACATCAAGTGCAGTCTGCCCCCTTGCTTAAACAGCTGTAAAAATGTTTGCCTGCTTATTTTCATGAATCAAATATCAGGTATTAAAGTTCAAGATCGACAAATAAGTGCCAACACTGGAAATGTGGGTACTGATGCAGAATATCTGGTGACCAAAGTTAATCATAGGATTTAATGTGTTCGCATATCAAATGACTTTGTCTGCATCCAGGATTTTGTGGTCCCTGTCTGGTCATACACATTTGAGAAAAAACAACTATGAGAGTTTATATAATCACGTTTATTTTCCTATCAATTACCTTAAGCTCATTAGCTCAGCAGGCTATCAAAATTGAAACGATCCTGGAATTGACCGATTCTATTCAACGTATAATCCGTAAACGAAATATACCGGGCCTGATGTTGACGATTGTTACCCGGGATCGTGTTTTGTTTGCGGGTGGACTGGGAGAGGCAGATTTGGAAAGTAAGCGCCCCGTACATGGACAAACGCTTTTCAGGATGGGATCTATTACTAAAACAATGGTGGCTATGGCTATAATGAAATTAGCAGACATGGGCAAACTGGATCTGAATGCGTGCCTGGCTAAAGTTGCACCTGAAGTTCCTTTTGCCAATCGCTGGGAAAGGACACATCCAGTAAAAATCATCAATCTACTGGAAAACACGACTGGATTTGACGACTTCAAATGGAATAAAATGTATACGCTTGACCGTGTTGCCTACAGTTCGCAGGAAATGATGCTACAACAAAAATCTTCGATGATTTGCCGTTGGCGGCCTTCGGAACGTTACACCTATAGTAATGTGAACTATGCTATCCTGGGTTATATTATCCGTAAAATCAGCGGACAGGAATACGATAGCTATTTGAAGGAAAAAATCCTGTTGCCGGTTGGAATGACACACTCAAATTTGGACGCCTGGAGCAGGCACAATGGGCTGGACACGAAGGAATATGCTGGTGGCTTTGGTAAATTGAGAGAAATTCCTGCTGTTACGCTTTTGCCGGCACCAGCAGGTGCCTTATGGTCCTGCGCAGATGACATGGCTAAGTATATCCAACTTTTTTTACACAATGGATTTCCTGTAATTTCCAGACAGCAAATGAATGCGCTTGAACTTCCTGTAAGTACGCTTGCCGCGAAGGCCGGATTAAAGAGTGGATATGCTTTGGGGAATGAGGATTTTGGGCATATGCGTGGGCATGATGGTACAATGGGTGCCTGCAAATCAAGCTTTAGGTATAACAGGAAATCAGGATATGGTTTTGCGATCGCATCGAACGGGAATGGATTGGGTAACATAGAAAATCTGATTAACAGTTTTTTAAGTAACAAATATGATTCACATACCATATCCGGGCCCATGGAGACGCAGCCTTTAGATCAATCAGCGATAAAACCTTTCCTTGGATATTATCAGGCTGAAGACCCCAGGTATGACTTGCTGGCTTTTGCAGATCGGTTGATGCTGCTTAAAGTGGAATTGGTGAATGACACTTTACAGTTTAACATTTTAGGTAAAACACATCAACTGTTACAACAGAAACCGATGGTATTTATACAGAAAGGTGCAAGCCAGGCCGAAATTGCCTTTGCAGTCAACGCGGAGGGTAAAAGGGTCATGATCATCAACAAGCACTACACTGAACAGACATCCGGAATATCTGCGTTAGGATGGCGGATTTTAATCTTGCTTTCTTTGCTGTTTGCGATTACAGCCGTGATAATGGGGCTATACATTTTGTTAGACGCCTGCTTCAAAAAAAGAAGGCAAGGTATTTTTCTGTTGTTCCTGCTGCCCATGCTTGATGTGGGTGCATTATGCCTGGGTACGTATTCCTTCATGATCGTTAAATCGGAAAGTTACCGGCTGTATGAACTGAGTAAGCCATCTTTGATCTCTATTTCGATTTACTTAGGTTTTACTTTATTTGGCGCCGGGGCATTATTAAATCTCTGGATGCTGTTTAATAAATGGAAAGCGATATCGACACGTTTTATGAAAATATTGCTGACGCTGATTGCAATCTCATTGGTGTTCATCGCTTGTGTTTTATTTGACAGTGGCTGGATTGGGCTTTTAACCTGGAAGTGTTAGTTGATAACCTACAAAAAGATCACGATGTCCATATCGTCATGAATTAATTTCAGAATCTACGTAGCTTGTGTTTAAATGCTAAGATGCTGAAATTAACTCAGATGACGACTGTGAAAGACGAAGATGTTGATTGGACACCCTCCTGGGCTCAACTACCAAGGCGTTTCGCCATAATCGCTAAAATACTTACCTGTTGGGCCATCAATACCGATCATTGCATTTGCTACAATAGGCGCTGCACCATCTTCTACAGACTTGGTACCTTGATTGTTGTTAAATTCTGTTTTGGTATATCCTGGGTTTACCATATTTACCTTAAACTTATCTTTCAATTCATAAGCTAAAGCAATGGTGTAACCATTCAAAGCACTTTTAGAAGGGCCATAAGCCGCAGTTTTAACGTCGTAATGTTTCCAGGCAGGATCACTATGTAAGGTCAGCGATCCCAGATCAGAAGTTACATTCACAATCCTTGGATTTGCCGAGGCGCGCATCAGGGGTACAAATATCCGTACTACACGGGCTACACCAAAAAAGTTCACTTCAAAAACGTTCTTGAAAGTTTGATCAGGCGTATTGCTGGCCGGCTGTGGGAAATCTCCCGGGATACCAGCATTGTTGATCAACACATCTAAATGACCAATGCGTTTAGACAGCTCATCATGGGCCTGCTGTACAGATTGCTCATTGACCACATCGATCAATAAAAACTCAACATCAGTTAAGCCTTCATTGTGCAATAGGGATACGGCTTGATCACCCCGCTCCTGGTCACGAGATCCTAAAAATATATGATAACCTGCATGGGCGAGTTGCCTTGCGGTTTCCAGGCCAATTCCTTTATTGGCACCGGTTATGAGTACGGTCTGTTTTTTCATAAAGCAAAACTACGGCAGCCGGTACACAATACCATTGTACATAGCAAGGCATTAACTGTACATTTCACGGATTTGCTGACGAAAAGCGATCGGCGTACGATCAGCAAGGCGTTTAAAAAAACGATTGAAATAAGCGGCATCTTCAAAACCCAGTTCATTGGCAATTTGCTTAACCGACTGATCGGTATGGAGTAGCTTACGTTTTGCCTCCACTACCAAACGGTTGTGGATGTGACTGATGGCCGTTTTACCGCTTTGCTGTTTGACAACATCATTCAGGTAACCTGGTGTAAGGTTGAGCAGACTGGCATAAGCAGCAACATCATGGAGTTCGGCATGACGTTCACTGATCAGCTCCTGAAAGTTTTTAAGCAGGTAATGACTTTTATTGATGTTACTGTCGCCAAATTGCCCGGTGTACAAGCGGCTTAAATAGATGACCAAAACGCGCAGCCATGAACTTAGCATTTGGTTTTGCCAACTCCCACCAGTATTAAATTCAATGGTCATTTTATGCATCACATCTTTGATGTATACCCGGTCCTCAGCGCTTAAAACGATCTCGTGCGCATCAGCAGGATTCTGAATTATTGGTAATTGCCGCAGCATCCGGTTTTCTTCCAGCAGTAAAAACTCTTCGGTGAAGCAGGCAACAAATCCCTTCATCGGTTTAGATTCCTCTTTTAAATGTACCTGCTGTGGGATGGTGAAATAAAAATGGCCTGGACTTATGGTATAGGGCATAAAATCTATCCAGTGGCGACTTCCGCCTTCTTCTACAAATGCAAAAAAATAATAACCCTTGCGGTGCGGAAGCAGAAATGCCGGATCGATGGTAACATCAATACCATTGGCTTCGTGCACTGCAATCATAGTGGGTTTATCCCCATTTAGTGCCACTAAAGGGTAACTTGGAATGATACTTTTTTCGGGTACTATGTAAAGGGACATGATGTAAAGGTATAAAATCGCTTGGTTTTAAACTCGGTTTATCCGGTAACTAACTTAAATGCAGCTGACATCACCTCTTGTTCTGCCCTTGGAATACCCAGCTTTGATGCGATTGATCGCCACTCCTTAACTGAACATACTACTTCTGCTATGATTTGATGCATTTGATCATGCTTCAGTTGGAAAAATTGACCAACACTTAATGCCAGCTCAAAATCCAATGCATTATTGTCCATATCAACGTTTAAAGCCAGTCCATTTTTATCTATTGACGGATTAATGTCATATGCGGGTGATAATCTCCATCCCTTTTTGTCCAATAGAAAACCATGATTCCTCAAATGATCATCCGTATTGGAAACTGCCATATGAAACACTATCCGCCTCCACAACTGATGTAAATCGACCAATATGTCTGAACCATAAGTCTGTATAAATTCAGCTATTTCAAGATAACTTGGCGTAGTATCTCTAATGGTGTCTTCACTATTCCCAGTCATAGTCATGGCTGATGCGAAATGAATTCGCTGATCGGCTTCCCGATCAAAGCGTCTCGACAAAAAGGTGTGAGATGTACCTCTTACCTTTTCAAGAGTACAGGAGGGCATATTGATTCCAGCCCTGCAAGCCAATTCATATGCAAGGTACTCCCATGCTGCTTTGTCGGTTGTGTCAGACTTTGAAGGAAATTTTGCAATACATAAATGACCATCCAGATCAATAACGTTGGCCTTTGGCCTTGCTCCACCCAATGATGATCCCGGTGCAAAAAGCACTGGGATCCATTGATCTCCATTTTTCCCATCTTCATCCTCTTCATATGCTTTAACACTGGCCTGCAATTCTCGCAAATGCGTTATTGGTGGAGTTGGATTATCCTTATTATCGTCAAGAAAAGATCCACTAGGATCTAATTTGAATCGAAGCGCCCCCATCCTTGACACATCATGAACACCCAGCAAGAAATCAATCTCATAAAGCTTTGCCGTCGCCTGTCCTTTTGAGAAGGCTGTTTTTGCGGCACGGCGAAGCATGAGCCTTCTGCCCCAGGTATCCGGCATTGAGTCCATAAATACGCCAAAATTATCTTTCTTATGTGGAAATTGAGTCCCAGCGTATAAGCTAATCTCGGGGTCAAGCAAGAATACCTGGTCTGATTTCAGCCAATCTTTATCGTACTCAAAACCAAACATCCGGCTACCCTTACTTTGCTGCGCAGATATCACACCTATACATTTCGGAACTTCCATCCCCTTCCAATGGGCATATACCCAGATATCTATTTTTGAAGCCGCCATTAGGTCAACAGATCTAAATCCTGAAGTTTTCTGCCCAAGCCATCATCTACTGCCAATTTAAGAAAATCCTCATGCAAATTCATCGCTTTAAGCACATTGAAATATGCGCCCATGGATACACTAGGATCACCCCGTTCAATCTTGCGCAAGGTAGCCCTTTCAATAGCCGCACGTTCGGCAAGCTGAATAGCAGTCAGTTTCCTACGCTTCCGGGCCAGCTTGATATGCTCACCAAGTTGATCCCATATTTTTTGATACCGGGGAAAGACAACAACCTTTTTTGAGTTCATAATGAGTATTATTATACCCAAATATAGTAAAAATGAATATAATAATATCCATTTTTATAATTTTGGTGACTTAGTATATCCAAAATGATTTTCCCTTTTGAGCACTTACAATACCTGTGTAATCAATCTTCTACCCTCAATTTACAACACTGTTGATCCGATACTGGTTCAGCATATGCTGCAATTCGGCAATATACAGTTCAAGTTCTTGCTTCGTATCTGCAGTTAAGCGAATTTGAGTGGCAAACATATATTTACGCGATAGCTTTCCGTCTTTGGTTTGGATTTGAAAACGTCCGGTATAGCCTGCTTGCCTGGCAGCGGCTTCGATATAGAAAATAACAGTATCAACATCTGACAAGGCATAAGCGCTACCAAACACGCTATTCACCTTCAAGCGCTTATCCTTGATGGTAAAAGGGTTTGGATTGACACCCAACTTCCTGAGGATCCAAAGTAAGAGTTGGACGCCTGCAAAAATGGCGATGACAACCCACATAAACCAACCATAATTACTGGAATATGAAGTCTTCACAACGACCAGTTCAGTGTGTTTAACTGCTGCCATATGATCTGTACGGACAAGCTTGCGGATGTCGTCGGTTCGGATTTCCGGCAACAGCAGTGCATCAACTGTGGCCTGATCGGTAATGCGATAAATGGTCTGGGAAATCAGTTGAGAATCGCCAAGTTGGTCAAAGTAATAATACGTATTGCCATTTTTCCAGACCGATCCTGAATTACCGCCAACCATACCAACTTTTTCCCAGGGGCCTGTAACAGGTTCATCTAATCGATTAATATAAGTGGATTCGGATTTTAGTCCCGGGCTTTTGTTGTTACCCCAGGACTGACCCGCCTGTGTATATAGAATTTGCTGACCATCCGAAAAAACAAGGGGTGCAATTTCTTTAAACTTTCCACTACCAAAAGGATTGTCACGAATCCTCAATACCTTTTTTTCCTCCTTATCAAAATAGAAAATACCATCTTTACTTAGAAATAACGCATGATAAACATGGTCTCCATTTAGTGACAATACCTGATAAGGGCTGTATTGCTTGTCAAAAGCAATGTCATTGACATAGACCATCCCTTGTTTCGGATCGATCAGATAATTTTCCTGATTTTGGGCATCGATCACGATGGCATAAAGGTCTGCATGATCCTGTAATGGCAGCCTGGTATTTTGATAATAGACGTTTTGCCCATCTGCCAGGTAGAGTTCACTTTCACGAATATCACCATCGTTGTACCTTTTTGGAATCTGCCTAAGGCCTGGGGCATGAGTTTGCGGCAGCAATTTGCCCTGGTAGTAGGAAAAGGTTCCGTTGGTAACCACTTCTGTTTTCAGGATAGCCCGGTAAGGTGCTGCGCCGGCTTCAAGTCTGGAGAAAGGATAAATATAAGTTTGCGGTTTCTCTCCTATCCCAAAACCATAACGCATGCGCTGGCTTAACTCCGAGATTACCGATAATGCTTCATTTTTAGTACTCATAGAGGCACAGTAACAGGTTTGCTTGCCATCGGTAAAATAATCGTTGCCAATTGCTTTGGCAGTAGCCGGATTGAAATCTTTGATAACCAGATTGCCACAATAGGCGTGATTTTTATCTACACCGAACTGACGGTTCCGGTAGCCGTCATCTACTAGTCTGAAACTACTGACATCGGCTCCCTTAATCGGATAATATCCATTACTGGGCACGGATGCATAAATCTGATTTTCATACCGGACAAATATGCCGCCTATGTCCTGAGTTGTACCTTCCAAATCTACATCGCCTGGCCCTTTAGCTTCAGGTAAAAGCATAGATACAATAAGTATCAAAGAAAAAAGCATGGCCACAACAGCTACAGTTATAGCCACCCGCTTAATTACACCTGCATTTATTTTTTTGTTGAGCACTGGCTTTTGAATCTTCTCCATTAAGCCAGCTATGTACAAATACTACACCATTCTGCTTGATCTGATCCATAAGTTTTTCACACATTTTTTTGCAGGTGCCGAGATATTTAAAACTTTGAATTCAGGAATTTGTTGTTGTCTTATTAAATTACACGCTATATGGAAAATATTTTAAAAATATGTCTGGCAAAAAAAGTACTGATCTTTTATGCTGTACTTGCTCCATTCATTATTTTCGGCTCACTTTACAACCTGATCCAGGGCGTAATTTTACATGCCACCCCAACTTACCGCGTTGGCTTGTTCAGTTTACTGGGATTTGTAATCATGCCATTTCTATTGATTGTAACCTACGTTAAAAACAAATCCGTGATTACATCAGACCGCATGCTTATTGGTAAAACGGAGTATAAGTTTTCAGATTATGATTTTCAAATCAGGGAAAAAGAACTTCCGTTAAAGGACAGGCCGCTGACGTCATTGCTCAAGAAAAATTATCATGACCTGGTGATCAAACAATTGAATACGAATACCATTGTATTGGAACAGCCCCTGGACATTTTTCAAAAAGATCTTGAAGATATGAGAAGAGCGCTTCCAATAAGGGCTTAAGTTTTCCATTGCATGCGGACGGATATTTTCGTCACATTTATGCCGTATTTCGTCACATTTATACCTATCAGTATACTGTTGGTTGTAATATTGTCTCACATTTAAATTAAGATGATGAAACCATATTTACTTCTCCTACTCTGCTGCTTAAGTGTGAACCTGTTTGCGCAAATGCCCGCTGAACCGACTGCTCAACCTGACTTCAGCATGGAAAATGTTAATTTCAATAGTGCTGGAGTTACTTTAGCTGGCACGATCTATAAACCCAGACATCCGCAGGCGGCCATAGTTCTTGTACATGGATCGGGGCAGGAAACGAGAATGGTGAAAATGGCATCGCTTTTGGCGAAAAAAGGCATTGCCGTTTTTACGTACGACAAACGCGGAGTTGGAAAATCTGGCGGCATGTATGCTGGTCCGGAAGTCGGGACCAACAACATTGACTCGGTTAATCTTCATCTATTGGCTTTAGATGCGAGCGCTGCCTCCAATGCGCTTTTATCCAAGCTACCGGCCAACCATTGGCCCTTAGGGTTAATGGGCTTTAGTCAGGCCGGATGGATTATTCCCATGGCTGCAAAAATAAATCCGAATGTTAATTTTATGATATTGTTTAGCGGACCTGTAGTGACGACACTTGAACAGTTGAGATTTCAATTTTACACAGGGGGGCAGTCTGACTTTTGGGATACCCACAAAGAAGCCGATGCACGGGAGCACATCAGCAATGATCCAGACCGCTACCAATTTACCGCCACTGATCCACGCGATCCGCTGGCGAAGCTTTCGATTCCAGGACTTTGGCTTTTTGGAGGGAAAGACATACAGGTTCCGGTAAATTTATCAATTGAGCGCCTGGAGGTACTTAAAGCACAAGGTAAGCCTTATGTGTACCGGGTTTTTCCGGAATTGGGACATAACACCTCCTTTTCAAAATCACAGGAACCTGTTGATGCTGCCATTGAATGGATTGAAACCATTGCCACCCGTAAAAAGCTTTAGTGAAACTGGAGGTAAGTGTCTGATAACTTGAAAACTTTTAAGGTTTTTTGATGTTATACCTGGTATTGATGGGTATTTAAAACGTGGTGTTATGAAAACGAGATGGTTAATAATTTTGCTATGCGCTGGTGTGATTATTCAGACTGGTTGCTCCAAGAAAAATTCGGACAATGAGGCCATGCCTGTTTTAGATCCCGTAGAAACCGGCTCAGCCAACACCAATTATAAGCCCGCATTTACTGGTCAGACCAGGATTGCAGGTGTCCGTACCAACACAGCATATAGGTATGACCTGCTGACTTCTGCACTTATTGCTCCATGGGGCATAACCAGTCTGCCAGATGGACGTTTACTGGTTACCGAAAAAGCTGGGCGTATGCGTATCGTAACGACATCCGGATCGGTTGGCAACCCAATAACAGGTTTGCCTGTTGTAAATCCAAGTGACCAGGGCGGGTTGCTGGGCTTATGCCTGGATCCAAAGTTTGAGACAAACCGGATGGTGTACTGGGTTTTTTCCGAAGCTGTAACAGGTGGCAATTTAACCGCAGTGGCGAAAGGAAGGTTATCAAATACCGAGACAAGTATAGAAAATCCAACTGTGATTTATCGGGCAAATCCTGCCTTTAACAGCAATTTGCACTACGGCGGTCGGATTCTGTTTGATCAGACCGGAAACCTTTTGGTGAGTACAGGAGAACGGTCCAGCCTGACAACAAGGCCCCTGGCACAGGCTGTTACTGCTGCTTTAGGAAAAGTTATCCGGATTACAACCAGTGGTCAGCCGGCACCTGGAAATCCCAACTTTAGCCAGGCTGGTGCCTTACCAGAACTCTATACAATTGGACATAGGAACCCGCAGGGATTGGCTATTCATCCGGTTACGGGTGAGGTTTGGCAAGGCGAACACGGTCCGAGGGGCGGCGATGAGATCAACCGCCTTCAGCCTGGTGCCAATTATGGCTGGCCCACCATTACTTATGGGATCGAATATAGTGGACAAACCATTGGAGCTGGCATTCAACAGCAAGATGGTCTTACTCAGCCCAGTTATTACTGGGATCCTGTGGTATCGCCAAGTGGCATGACATTCTATAAAGGGAGGCAAATTCCGGAATGGGAAAACAATCTTTTTATCGGCTCTTTGAGTGGCATGCACATTATAAGGCTTGTTATAGAAAATAACCGGGTTGTTGGAGAAGAAAGATTACTCGCTGACCAACAGCAGCGGTTTAGAGATATTACACAGGGCACCGATAACGCTTTGTACGCGATTACAGATGCAGGAAGATTGTATAGACTTTCTGCGGGAGTAAACTAAGGTACGCTTTTTGCACTTGCAAGCTGATGATCAAGAAAACGCTGTTATATATGGTGACTATGGCTGCTACTATAGTTTCCACTTCCTGCCAGGAAAAAAAAGAACAACCTATGGTTCAGTATGTGGTACAACCGGAAATAGAACTCGGCAAAACAGCCGATTTCTTTATTAGTTTTAAAGTTAAACCCGACAGTGTGTGGGCAGAAAACGGAAAAATTGATGGCCTGGAATTGACAACCGATTTAAGCGAAGTGATGCAGCATATTGATGAAAGCAAGAGTACAGATGATAGTGGCAAAGTCATTCATGCTTATTATAACTTTTACACTTATGCCAAACCTACCCGCTTAGGAAAAATCAGTTTTCCGGTACTAAACGTAAGCATACAGGGTAAGCAATACAAAACCGCAGCATTCTCGGTCAATGTGGTTGAAAAATTAAAGGTAGATCAGGATGCGGTTAAGATTGAGCTGAGTTCTGATAAAGCGGTATATGACTTAAAAGACACCGTAAAAATCAGCCTTTATGAATATAGTAAATTTACCAATGCCGTTAGAAAAAACGTGTCAAAACAAAGCGCAATAGCAGGAAAAGGCAACGAAATCAAGATTTCCACAGAACAGGGACCTGATGAAATTACGGGGATAGCTGGCTTCGAAAAATATCTTGAACAGGGCCTTGAAATGGAAGATTTTGATTGGGATCCTTTTAAAAGCCGTAAAAGCATTGAAAATAGGGATGGTGTCGATTACTTAAAAACGCTGATATTTACGGGTAGTTTCTTACCTAAAAAGAAAGGTGAATTTAAAATCGGACCAAGCGAATTCAATTATTTGGTGTTTAAAAGTAATACCGATTACTTTGCACGTTTGACACCTATGGATGACGGGAAATATAGCGTAACAGACGGTGGAGCAACAAAACTCAAAGTAGGTTCTAATACGATCACATTTAAAGTAAAATAAAACGAATTTATTAACAAAGCTTTACCATGAAAAATTTATTCATTTTTCTAGCACTGATGACTTTACACTTCAGTAGTTACAGTCAGAAGAAAAAAAGAAGACCAATTCCGCCTCCGCCTCCTAAGGAAAGCCTCGTCGAGTTTACTCAAGACACACTGTCACTTCGTGAATATTCATCGCCAATTTTATTCCAATGGACAATGAATGCAGATACGACGCTGAAACCCGGAACCGATTTTAAGGAAATCATTAAGCTGACGTATGGCCAGACTGAAGTAAATGGCTTTTACAGTTTGGAACCTTTAACATTAAAAAAAGTTAAGGCCGGTAAAGATACCCCGGAAATTAAAATACCAAAGATGATCACGAGGGTTAATTATTATGATGCGGTCATTTTAAACAGCACCGTAATATTAAAGGAACGAGGCCTGTTGGTGATGTCTTTAAAGATCATTTATGATAAAGACAAACAGGTACGCCACCTGAAGAATTTGAAGAACGGGGCTATTTATTTACCGATCCCTTCTGATGAAATGCCAGTCGCTGCCCCTCCTGCCCAATGATTAGTTATATATTTCTTTAATGACAGCATCCAGATCGATAGCGCTTTGTTCCATCATCTTGGTAATGTCCTTAAGATCTGACAGGTCACTCGTTTCGTTCATCAACTTCCCGAGCCCCATCAAATTTGCCACATGCCTACGTACCAGGTGCGAATGACTGTATTTTACATGTTTAAGTTCGTCGCTGATTTGAGTAAGCTCCGTAATGTCATGGCCGATACAGAAAATACCTGCAGGTCCGCCATGTTCATCAAACATGGCTTTATATTCCCACCTGGTGATGATAAAACCTCCCTCCCCATCGTGCTTGCGTAATGTGGCGGGAAATACGGATTTTGGATACTTGAAAGCCATTTTAGATACAATTTTGGAGGTTTGCTGATCGTCAGGGTGCAACGTCACGGAATAATGTTTACCAAGAAGCGGACCTTGAACGGCTTCAAAAATTTGCGCGTAACGCTTATTCAAATAGCTATAATTTGAATCCATATCTACTGCTATAAGGTAATAAGTGACTGAGTCGCCTAGCAGGGCCTTAATCTCTTCAAATTGTTGCATGTTTTACTTTAGTGATAAAAGCATAAAGATACAATAATGTGTGGATTTGATTGTAATTGCGACAGGATTATAGATTCTTAGACTTTATTGATCAACACTCGACAAACTAGCGGCTGGAGATTTTGGCAATTTAAACCAGAACGTACTACCTACACCAGATTCACTTTCTACGCCGATTTCCCCGCCATGATGTTTAACAATTTCGGCAGACAGGTAAAGGCCGATACCAAAACCAGCGATGTTTTGCGTATGATTGGTTTCTACCCTGTAATAACGATCGAAAAGAAAATCAATGTTCTGCGCTTTGATCCCCATGCCACTATCTTTAACGCTTACATATACATATTTGTCGTCGGTATTGCAGCGAATCATGATCTCCTTTCCTTTGGGTGAATACTTAATGGCATTGCTTAACAGATTGGATACCACTGAACCGATCTTATCCTTATCTGCCAAGATTGAAACCGGGGGGCATGGGGCTATGCTGATGCGGTGATCAGAACCAAGGAGTGCCGCTTCTTCCAGCAGTTCTGAAAGCAGCGCTGTAAGATCAAAAGTTTCCTTGTCCAGTTGGATTTTTCCGGATTCTAATCTGGAAACGTTCAGGAAGCCATTAATCAAGGTAATCATCTTTTTGACCTGTAAATGGGCCCTATCTATTCCACCAGGAAGTGCGGAATTTGCAGCCTCCCCAATTTTCCTCGTCAGCAGCTGTAAAATTCCGGCCAATGAGGTCAGCGGGGTTTTCAACTCATGGCTAACCATGGCAATGAAATCATTTTTTCGCTGTTCATCTTGTTTGCGTTCAGTGATGTCGTTTAAAACGCCGGTGAAGTAATTTTTCCCGTCACTATCGTGTTGCATGGTTCCTACACCCCTGATCCACCTTGTTTTTCCATCATGATAACCAATTACAGGATATTCCATATCAAACCTTTTTCCTGTTTCAAAGGACTCAGCAACCAGTCTGATTACGGTTTCACGATAATCCGGATGAATCTGATTAATAGCCATCTGATAGGGTACTGTTTCGTCTGCAGTAAACCCGAAGAATTCCTTTACCCGGGGCGAGGAAATATAGGCATCTTCAGTGGAACTCATAGAAAAAGAACCCAGTTGTGCTGCGTCTATAGCTAAACGAAGACGCTCTTCTGCACCTTCCACTTGCTTGGTGGCCAGGTAGGTATCTTTTTGAGCTTCTATCAATTGCTGATTGACTTCTGCAAGCTCTTCATTGGTGGCACTTAGTTCTTCGTTGGAAGCGACCTGCTCTTCATTAATAGCGATCATTTCCTCGTTAATGGCCTGCAGTTCCTCTGAACTCTGCGCGAGTGCTTCCTCCCATTGTTTACGCTCCGTGACATCGCGTGTTGTACCTGCCACAGCTTCTACCTGTCCCTGGTCGTTGAGCACAGGTGTAAGAATGTAATCGTATACACGCTTGCCTAAAATGGCGTGCGGAAAAGACACTTCGCCGCGGAAAGGTTGTTTTGTAGCTACAATCTGATCGATTTCCCGTTCATGCATTTCAGCATGCCAGGGTTCATAGCCGTTTTCTAACAGCCCTTTACCCACTGCAGTATCCCAGGTTTTACCCCACATGGTGAGCAGTGCGTTGTTTGCATAAGTAAACCGGTACTGCAAATCAAATACGTAAATCAGATCGGGTGTACTTGATGTGATGGTTTCATACAGTCGCCTTTGTTGTTCAGACCGATCTTGTGCCTCGCGAAGCTCATCTGCGATCCGCTTACGCTCTGTAATGTCGGTAGCTGTTCCAAACCATTCTATGATTTCACCCTGATCATTTAAAATGGGGACCGCCCTTGAAAATGTCCAGCCTATAGTACCATCGGACTGTAATACACGATGCTCAAGTTCAAATATTCGTTTTTCAGCGATGGCATGATCGATGGCAGTTTGCACTTTTACCTGATCTTCAACAGCTACGTATTTAGGTAGCCAGTCCGTTATAGGGCCGGCTGTATCTGGTAAAAATCCCCTACCGTCCAATTGCTGCATCACACGCCAATCCGCACTCATACTGTATATAATGTCTGAAGTGGCTGCAACAAGCGCTCTAAACCTCGCTTCATTTGCAGCAGCCGACTGATTATTAAATAGGTGATTATCGGATCGATTCGTCATACAAACATAAAATAGCCCTAAAAATAAAAACAAAACAGCTATTTAAAAAAATGGTTTTTAAATCATTAGATTATATAAATTAAAAGTTACATTATCCTGTAAAAGATAAAATACCGGTTATCTCACTATAATCGATACCTATTAATCGAACCACAAATAAAGCCGTTTCGTTTCCTTCATCTCGCGCGCCAATGCTGAAACAGTTTGAGTTCCTTGTTCAACGATATCTGGGCAAAGCCCATAAATCTCTTCAGCCAGCTGATTCCAATCCTCCGGCTCTTTTTGGATCAGAAATTCGCACCAATCAAAATCAGCACCCAATAATTTAAGGTCAAGTCGCTGACTTAAAAGTTTAAGACGTTTGATGAGCTGTGCATTATCCAGGTCGTAATTGATTCCATTGGTTTGCATGTATACCAATGGTGTAAATTCATCTTCTGATTTAACGATAGCAATCCCATCTCTATCATTGATTTCCCTTCCATTGCAAAAGAAAACACGATATCCGGAGCTTTTGAGCTTTGTTTGTATGCGTTTTAGTAAATCATAATAATCTGTCGTCGATTTTACACCTGCAAACACACCAGGTAAAAGGAGTAACGCTTCCTCAGCAGTTTGTTGATCAGTTGCATTCGGCTTTGTTAAATAGACAGTAATTGATTGATGTCTTTTTAGATGTACGGCTTTGGCACCAGTTTCAGATTCCAGGATTTTGATGATGGAAACCGGGATTCCGGTTTGCTTTGATAGTATTTCCAGTGCCCTGGATTTCTTTTCCTGCTTTCCGCCACACGACTGGAGGACAAAGACGAGCATGAGCAGAGTGGATTTTAGCAACAAAAAGAAGTTGATCCTTTGTGCAGCTACGGTCTTACTCAACATCAAATCCATTTTCTGCATCAAAAGCTTTCTGCTCAGACGCTGAAAGCTGATCCCTCAACGCCCGAATGGTATAGCCACCTTTTAATTTGCCATTTTGGACATACATCCAGTCGCTGATTTTGTCCTTAGGTATTTCCACAGAATCGCCCAGCTTAACTTGCGTAGTTAATGCTGGTACATTGGCGATCACGCCATAGTACTTTTTATCTCGTTTGGTGATTTGATTCAGCCAGATGTGTTCTCCACCGCCTTCCGGGGTTTCAAAACGCATTTTCATCGCCAGGAACTTCAGTGCCGTATCCTGACTAAGCAAGGCATGATCAAACTCACCTACAGTTTGTTTTGCCAATTTGATGGCCCTGTTCATCTGCTCATCATCATCAGCTACGCGGGAAATGTCTGGTTCGCCATCACGTTCAATCACTTTAGGATTATTTTGACAGCCCAATAAAGAGATGATCAGGATTGGTACCAGCGACCTTGTAAAAAAGCGTAAAATCATGATGTTAAATTAAGAAATATATCTTACATCTTCCAATACATCATTTATCCCAATTGCTTAATCAACATAAGGGGTGATTTTACCATTTTTAAAATTAAGGGATAAACTTAAAGGATAAGGATCAGAACCGTTGACGTCTTTCCATTTTGGGGCGTTTTTTAAAATTCTTAAGACCTCAGCTCTGACCTGATTATCTAAGTGGCTGCTGATTGCAATTTGTTGTAATGCGCCCTGTTTGCTAACTGTAAATGAAGCAAGTAGTCTGCCATTTACCGATGCAGGACCTTTGTAATGCTTAACCACATAGGCATGCAGGGTTTTTAATTGGGCCGGGTTTAGCCTGGGCGCCACCTCTCCTAGCCAGGTATTTATGGTGGAATCTTTACAGACAGGCTTAGGTGCTACTTTACCCATAATTTTTTCCTGTGCTTTAGCTTTTTGCGCCGCGGTATGAAATCCGATCAGCACCATTGCAGCTACCAGCCATTTCTTCCAGTAAGGATTGTGTTTTTGTTCATCGGGCTGTACCAATTGATCCGTTGTAAACCTGCCGCAAACTTTATGGTTATTTTCCTGCATGATTTGAACGAAGTAGGCTACATTCTTATCGGTTAAATCATATACGTTCTTTTGGCAGGTGGTACAGAAGCGTCCATCTGCAGTTGTTTCCATAGCATCCCAGTCCTGAGTACAGGTAAATTTCAGGCTGGCATTGTTGACTTTATTTTCCATAACAGCATTGTTTTAAATCAAGATGCAGTAGTGGCAGCGTTTCCATAAATATTTTGTGCCGGCTAAAAATAACGTTCAAATGTTAAGCCATAGCTTAGCAGGGAGTTTTCCCGCTCCGTTCTTGAAACCCGGTTGTATTTGTAAGAGGTATTAAGGCCCAGCCATTTGTTTATTTTAAAATTCAGGGCGGCATCTGTTTTCAGGACGTAATCGCCTTTAGTGGTCAGTGCATTTTGCAAAAAAGAAGTGTTACTCAAAATCAGGTTTTGAAAGAGCACAAATTTAAACGATACCCTGAGAGAATTCCGGATGGTTTCGTATTGATCTCTAAAGCCATCTGGGGAAATGAGATCACTGGTATCGAAAAGCAATCCGTTACTGATGTTAAGATAGGCTGTCTCTTTGTCGAGAAAATTATAGGCTATCCCTACCCCCGCGAGCAATTGATTGTTGATCTTTAAAGATACGCTCGTATTGTAATTGGCCAATCCCCAATAAAAAAATTTAGATTGGGCATGATACAGGTTAAAATCCAGCGTTGAGGAGAAGTCATTATTGGTCAGTTGCCGGTTTTGTTTCCCGTAAATCCAGTTGTTACTGAAATTAAGGCTGATGGACTGCTTACGGATACCCAGTTTTAGCGCATTGTTGAGTAAGTAGGCTTTGCTTTCGTCTGTTCTATTGATAGATCCGGTAGAGCTGTACTGAACCATATAATGCGTACTATCTGTAAATTGACAAAAGCCAGTTTGAGCAAATAATAACAAGAAGCATTTTAGTATCCATTTAACCATAGAAAATTATTATGCTTTATAAAACAGCACGAAGTTGTTTATGTTTCAAAATCGATGGGTATTCAGTTAATTTCATACTTTTATAGATGTAACAATAGCAATAATAGCTAGTCAGAGAAATGTAGCTACCGGAAAGATCCATTGCAATGAAAGAAAGTAAAGCGAAGCATTTATTACTTATTACCTTTACGATTATAGGGTCATATTTGACTATATTCATTGTTTATCCTTATTCATATTGGACAGAGTATGCCTCCTGGTCGGTGTCCAGAAAAGCAACAGACATTTTGGCTAATGTGCTTTTTTGCGGAATACTAGTGGTGCTGAGTCTTTTCATAGACCGGAAATTGAACAAACGAATTCCATGGATGGTTCACCCGTTGAAACGTTTACTGATTCAGGTGATGTTTCAGGTATTTGGTGTACTGCTTCTGATCATTTGTCTGGGGTCTTTATATGCGATTCTCGAATTACCGGTACCGAAATCTTCTGCGTTGGATGTACGACAATCCTTATACACAATTGTATTAATTATCCTTTGGCCATTGATCATCAGCACACTAAATACAGGGGATTATTTACTTAAGAATTGGAAAAATGCGGCTTTAAAATCAGCTGAGTTTGAAATCAAAGCCGCACAAAACAAACAGTTGGCAGCCGAGATAGAATTGCAGGCCCTGAAGTTACAACTTGACCCCCATTTTGTTTTTAACAACCTGAGTGTACTTTCGGAATTGATCCTGCAGGACCAGCAACTGGGCCACGAGTACACAGAAAATTTCGCAAAAGTATATCGGTACTTATTGATTAACGCTAAAAAGAAATTGATTTCCCTGAGTGAAGAGCTTAAATTTCTGGATGCCTACCTTTTCCTGGTGAAGAACCGTATGGGAGGTGGAACTACATTTCGCATCGATGTCGATGAATCCAGACTTGAGCTACAAATTCCTCCGGTTACGCTTCAACTGTTCATCGAGAATGCATTGAAACACAATCGAACAGAAGAAGAAAACCCCCTGGTAATTAGTATTTACACGAATGATCTGTATGAACTGGTGGTGTCGAACAATATACTACCCTTGATAAAAAAAACAGAATCCACAGGTCTGGGTTTAGAAAACATCATGAGTCGCTATGCCTTATTAGGAGATAGAAAACCGGTTGTAGAGAAAAACGATCATACTTTTACTGTAAAAGTACCACTTATCAAATATGAATATGTTAAGGAAAATATTGATTCTGGAAGATGAGAAGCTCAATTCGGATCGGATCAAAAGACTAATACTTCAGATCAGACCTCATATGGAAATTGCAGGCGTTTTAACCAGTGTGAAAAAGACGGTAGATTGGTTTGCCGAAAATGAAAGTCCGGATTTGATTTTAATGGATATACAACTTGCAGATGGACTAAGTTTTGAGGTATTTAACCTGGCAGACGTGAAATGCCCGGTAATTTTTACGACAGCCTATGATGAATATGCTGTTAAAGCATTTAAGTACAACAGCATTGATTACCTGCTTAAGCCTATCGAGCAGGATCAGCTGGAAGCTGCCATTATTAAATTTGAGCATACGGCACAACGATCGTATCAACAATCTCCTTCAATTGAAGAACTGCTCCGACAAATTCAGCCAAAAGAATACAGGTCCCGGTTCTTTCTACCCTATCGTGATGGCTACAGGAAAATCAATATGGAAGATATCGCATTTTTTAATGCGCATTTGAATGTCAGCTATGCAAATCTGTTTAATGGAGAACAAGTTGTTGTGCCCCAGGTATTGGAAACCCTGGAACAAGAATTGAATCCTAAAAATTTCTTCAGGGTAAACCGTCAATATATTGTGCATGTGAATTCCATTGAAAAAGTAGACAATTTTTTCAATGGGAAGTTGAAGCTGAAACTTAAAAACTGCGCGGATACGGGTGTTATAGTGAGCAGAACAAAGGCTCCTTTATTTAAAACGTGGTTGGATTACTAAGCCCGAAAACAAAAAAATGCTGCCTATACAAATGCTTTGTATAGGCAGTACTGGAAGATTTATCGTGTTATTTTTTTGTATAATTTGAATATTCTGTAATGGTTTGGACATTCACAGCTTGTCCCAAAAATTTAGCCTGAATATTTAATTCCTGGTTGACCGGAAAATAACGTTTATCCTGATCATTTCTGCTATACTTTATAAGGAGATCAAGTTTATCGGCATTGAGGATATTAATTTTTACAGGTTTTTCATTGAGGCCCTGGATTTGCTCCAATTTTTTAGTTTTCAGATTTATCGTCATGTGTTGTCTGCAATCTTTTAAAAAAGCAGCATCTTTAGCTAAGGTGTTGGGATCTGATTTAAAACTTACCACCAAATAATCAGGCGTTTCTTTTTCAATCCTGTAGCTTGTTTCATCCGGCTGGCTTGTGGACTGCTTATTTTGATTCTTCCGAAATGAATTAATATCTGATTTTGAGGGAGATTTTCCATCCACAGAAACCACGGTCCATTGTTCTTCTTTTGGGGCCGAGGGATCAAATTTTGCCACGATGGTATTTTTCTTGGCTGAAGTTATCGTGGTTTGTTTGAGCTCATAAGCATAATCTGCAGGCGCCTCAACATTGTCGGCGTTAAGCATACCAGCATCTATACCATGTTTGGAAAAAGCATCTAATACGATCGATTTTTGGGCAGCAGCAGTGATTGCAGAGATCACTAAAAGAAATGCCATGAATTGTGTTTTTTTCATTTTTATAGGTTACTTATATTAATTAACTGGCACAAACTTAGCTGTAACCGAAATGCTGTAACCCGATTTTGTGAGTGAAGTGACAAAAATACGCTTTGAATTGTCGAACGGACTTATTGAATTGACGAGATGCGATTACTTATTATTATCTTCATATGAAGAAACCCGCAACATGAAATGTATAATCCTACTCTTATTTACTTTACTGCCTGTTAATATGATCATTGGATTTGAAAAACTAAGTGCACAATCTGTCCCACATTTTTTAGATCGGGAAGAATGGGGCTGGACCAAAGGAAATAAAGCTGCAGGCAGAGGAACCACCTGGCAGTTTTTTAAAGACCAGACTTTTAAAGCCGTGGATTGGTATTCTGGCGGAGCGTACTGGACGTACAAATACCAAGGTACTTACCATTACGATATGGCCACAAAAACAGTTTATTTGCGGTATAAGAAAGACAAAACTTTACCAGTGGTGAAAACAAATTTATGCATCCGGATTTTGGATAATGGTTCTGGAGGATACGATCCTGTTTTTTACGACAATTGGAAAAAACAAAACCATAAATATATAGCCTTAGGAACCCCGAAAGTTAAAAGTCCACAGACCGAAAAACGAAGCGATACAGCGCATGAAACGCTTGACCTGAATTATTCAGAGCACTTTACGGTCAGGAAAATCCCTTTGGATAATGCTAAAGAATAAGATGTTATAAAATCAAGTTTTAATTCATGAAGCCATGTCACGAATTAAAACCTGATCAGGGCTAACAGCGTGATTTAAATCCCTAAAAACTTAAAGGGTTCCGAAACCTTAAAATTAGAATTAGCCTCTCCATTAAAAGTCATATTTTGTTTTAAAGCCAATTTCATGGCCTTTGCGCCTGCTTGTAAATCAAATTTATTCAAATCGACCCAAAAAGTGCCTGGGGTCAGGACATTTTCAAAATAATAGGTCTTGTTTTTGTGATCTGCAACAGACCTCCATCGGGTTGAAGAAATGTTTGGTTCCGCCTCGGAGCTGATACCAAAAGGTACTGAACAATTTCTGATTACGCTAAAGACACTGGCTACAGCAATTCTTGTATCTTCAGTTTGCGGGATCGCATTGATGTAATAGGATGCCCGAACAAAGCGATCAGCAGCGCGGTTGGTACCAGGCAGCATTATTGTTCCGGGGATACCGGCCCAGTAGTTATTTAAAGCGAGCTGTTCGCCAAATACCGGTGAATTTGTCATTACGGTATAAGCAGCATCGTGATGGATCACCAATTTCCCGTTGATGTATTCAAATATGGCATTGTCGCCGGTTGCGTCAGAAATCGACAAATGAAGTGTGGTGAATTTCTTGGTACCAGGAACATAGTCACTGACTACGACAAAAGGTTCATCCTTTAATGCATTAACGGCTTCGCTTACTGTAGAAAAATTATCCAATACATATTGGGCCCAGGATGAAATACTGATGCCTTTCTTTTTACCCTCAGGTTCAAATTTTGGATAAACGGACTCGACTAACCACAGTACGTTGGCCACCAATCCTTTTTCGTTTAAACCATCTACTGTTGCAATGTCCCAGGCACTGGAAATTACGCTTCCGTATTTGGAAGTCCACTTTAAAGATTGTGGGCCAACTTCTCCGCTTCTGGCAATTCCTCTGGGAAATACCCACAGGTTAGCGGCAATTTCATCTTTCCAATCCATGCTTCGTGCAGTAATCACTGTACCATTAGGGCCTTTATACACCACTCGTGTGCAGGCAAAAGCTTCCTTTTGAACCAAAAGAAATGCTACAATAACAAAAGGGATAAAATACTTCATACTTATAGAGATTAATTAATGATTGCTAACTAACACTACGACTTAGTAACTTGACCAAAAGCGGATCAGATCAATGGACAGGAAAGCACAAAAAAGTTAATAAGAGCATATTTTACATATAGGTTATTCTAAAAATAATGAAAAGAAACTTAATTGGCTAATTTATTTCAAGATATCACTGGATTTACCATGGAAATTCAAAATCGTATTTATATTTTGCGGCCTTATAAATAGATCAACATGGCTTCAGGTTTTTTTGCGATTTTAGACGATATAGCTGCTTTAATGGACGACGTTGCCGTAACTTCAAAAGTTGCAGCAAGCAAAACAGCGGGTATATTAGGAGATGATCTGGCGGTAAATGCAGAAAAAGCAACTGGTTTTGTGTCCTCAAGGGAATTGCCGGTACTCTGGTCAATCACCAAAGGCTCTTTGTTGAACAAGCTGATTATTGTACCTATCGCTTTGGTTCTGAATGCATTTTTTCCGGTAGCCATTAAAGTCGTCCTGGTACTTGGCGGATTTTATCTGGCTTATGAGGGGGTTGAAAAAATCATCGAATACTTTTTTCACCATCCGGAAGCCAGTCACCAGAATGTTGCCGAAACAAATCAGGATGCTGCAGTTGCAGAAAAGGCCAAGGTTAAATCTGCAATCATGACCGATTTTATCCTATCCATAGAAATCGTGATTATTGCTTTGGGGAGTGTTTTAGACCAAACGCTCGTCATACAGATTGTTACAGTTGCTATCGTTGCTTTATTGGCTACCATTGGAGTTTATGGTATAGTAGCTTTGATTGTACGAATGGATGATATGGGTTACAAATTAATTGCGTTTGCAAAAGGAAAAGGTTTTTTTGCGGGAATGGGAAATGTACTCGTTAAATCGTTACCGATTATGATCAGGGTGCTTAGCGTTGTAGGCACAATTGCCTTAATCCTGGTGTCGGGCGGCATATTTGTACACAACATTCCATATTTTCACCACATATTTCCAGGGATACCTTCCATTGTTAAGGAATTTGCATTTGGTCTATTGGCCGGCCTAATCCTGGTAGCCATCATGATGGGCGTTAAAAAGATCGTTTCATTGTTCAAAAGATAAAGGCTTAATTAAGAAACGTGTATTAAAATCCGGCATTATATTTTTTTCGTTAGTACAGCTAACGCAACAAAAATAATGAGGACAATCAACCATCAATGTAATGCTTGTCATATTTTTGGCTAAGTATGTTTCCGAAATTAGCAGCTTAAATTATGTGATCTTACGCAAAAGCATCCTTTTATGAAAGCTAAAGTAAATAAAAGCACCATTTTAGTACTTACCGACTTCAGCAGTTCGGCACGTAATGCCGCCGATTATGCACTACAATTGGCAGAAAAGTTTAATGGGGACCTGCTTTTGTTTCACTCCTACTTCATTCCAACATCTGTTTATGACAGCTGGCCAAGTAAAGATTATCCGGCAATTTTACAAAAAAGTCTGGACAGGCTTCAGGATGAAGCGAAAAGACTTGAAAACTTATTGAGCAGGCAAGGAAGCACGTTTTTACCACATATTGATTATGTGACTGAAGGCGGTACTGTTGCCGAGAATGTGATGGAACTGGTAAAACAAAATCCAGGCATTATGATGGTGGTTATGGGTGGTTATAAAGCACACAATAATGACGATTTTCTGTTTGGAACTGCCATAAGTGAGGTTTTAGGTAAAGCAAAATGCCCTGCAGTGGTTGTACCGGAATGTGAATTTGCCGCCATTTAGTTTTTGTAAACATGGTCAGTTCCGGCTAAACCTCAGGATATCTCCATTTGTGTTAAAATCAATGGAATAACTTTCCCGGCTGCCGTTAATGGTTATTGGATACCAACGGATGCGTTTATTCCATACCGCAGCGTAAACATGAGTGACCGGTTTAGCGCCTTCAACTTCCAGCGCTTTTTGATTGTAATTTCTTGCCAATGTAAATGCTGTAATAAACCGAATGCTATCCAGCGGCACCATCCTGCTTTCAACATGATCCCTGGCCGACAACTGTACCGGGCTCGGCGCAGACCATTGGCCTTCTTTATAATGATATTGATCTACATATTCAGGATTAGCAGGATGTCTCAGCATGACATTGATACTCCCGTCGTCGTAAAAATGAATACCCTGATAAATGAAAATCTCCTTCCCTGCATATTGCGGCAATTGCCTTAGTGCGGCCTCTGCATTTTTCAGCTCCCGGTCATTAGCAAGAAGCTGCTTACTTTGACCATCTACATGGATTTCGATATGCTGACTGGTATGTGTTTTAATGATTGAGTTAGCCATCGTGACCTGTGAATCAATGATTTTCTGAATATCAGGCATTTGAACTTCTTTTTTTACAATCTTTTTGGGCAAGGTATTGCGGGGATGCAAAGTCTCCTGAATGCTTTTGTTTACATGGTTACAGCCGTAAACAAAAAACAAACAAATGCTGGTAAGGGCTAAAAGGTATTTCATAGCTTAATCGTTTAATTCATCTAAATCATCAGCAAAAGCAATACGTTTGGGATCTTCCGGAAGGTAGAAGATGGCCAATTGCTCCTGCCTGGTTAAGTCCAGTTGAAGTATGCCAATCGTCTTTTTTAAACTGGTACGGTGTAAATGGCCTCTGCCATCAGCATATTCCAGTTCGAATTTGATCTGAGGCTGTTCATTGATGTATACTCCGGTTTGGCTGGCATTCATTAGTTTGGCTGAAGCCCTGCGTCCTTTAAATTTAATTAAGGTTAGTTCACTAACTTTTGATACATATCGCTTTAACAATCTTGCCAGAATCCGATATATAAAAAGTATAACAGCACAAACGAAGAGTGGATGTCCAAAGCTAATAAAACGCCAGCCAGCTCCATGGCTTTCGTCCTGATAGGCATAAACATAGTAACCTGTTACCAGCCCTAAAAAGGTTGCCCAGCCTAAAATTTTAAGTAAAAGCACCGGTATGTTCAGGCTCACCTCGGTACTTGCAAAAATAAAATAAGGCTTGCGCTTCATATCTGGATCAAGTAACAGCTCTACCCTTTTACCTTTTTCAAACCGGCGCTCGTAAGGCCTGGCATCATTTACCGTAGTCTTTACCACAATGGTGGTATCTGCAAGGTTTTTAAAAGAAAGTTTTAACGCATAACTGTCAATCCCGGTACCCTTAGCGGCTATGCTTTCTGAAGCTAATATTTCGGCCTGTCTGCGTACGCCTCCTGACTTAATTTGTTCGATATTCCGTTTTTCTATCAGAACAGAGACGATCCAGTTTTTGAAATATCCGATGAACAATAGCCCCCATAAAAAGACAGATATTCCGAGGACAATCAGCGCTGTGACTGGACTCCCGGAGATCAGCGCTGCACTTTCAGTACCATCATGAGCACTGTAATAAATGATCATGGGAAAAGGTATGGCAAAAAAGATCAGGTAGATGAGCCAAAAAATATTCCATATGCTGATTAAGGTTCGATTCATATCCGTATCACTTAAGTGAGGTTTCCCAATGCCAGAATGCATCAGTATACTTTTCTTCGGCCGTGTCTATCACGTCTTCGTAAGGCGCTTCCGTAGGTGATATGCCAAAATTGGCTTGAAGCCAGTTGATGTAATTTTCAATATGATTGCTGGTTGCATAGTTATCACGGTCGTTACTTAGCTTCACGGTTTCGCCATCCAGTATAGGTTCAATGTCATAGGTAAGGAGACGGAAGAGCTGTAATACATGCTCCGCAATTACACTGATTCCATTTTCTTCATCCAAAACCAGTACTGGCATATCTTTGGTTTCTTTTCCTTTCCCTTCATCCCATAAAGCGTAAATGGCGCCGAAACTGGTGGCCCTGGCAAAAGGTATCAAGGCGTTTTGAAACTGTTCATCCTGTTTCCATTTTTTTAAAACGGAGGGATCATATCCGCGCAGTAAAAAATACTGGGCATAATTGGGATGGTTTTGCTGGAAATCGAACAACATAGCCAATTCTTTTGGGAGGGCTCTACCCCGGAAGTTGTTTTGGAAGGCTGTTAAAGTCCGGTATTCTTGCAGATTTCCAAACCCTTCTTCTACATCAATACCATATTTGATTAAAAAATCATAGAGACTGTCGGCAAATTGATCATTGGCTGCCCTGATGATGAGATCAGCTTCCTGATCGGTTTTGATGGGCGTTACCCCTATAACGGTTTTGATCCATTGTAAAAAAATGCTTTTATGTTCGCTTTCATCGCTATTGTTTTCACTTTTATAAAAATAGGCGGACTCCCAACCTACCGTAATCTCCACATCGTAACTGAGTAGCCGGATAAATTCTTCGGTATTTTTTGCAACAAGATGGATTCCACCCTCATCACCGAAAACAACAATCGGGCATCTGTCAAGTTTCTCGTTAATCACCCAAATGGCATAAGTACTCCCGCTGGCGTTTGCTTGTGCAAATTCTATGAAAGCATGAAGAAAACTTTCTTCCTCGGTATAGGTTCTTAGTCCGGTCTTATCAATTACATCCAGATAAAACCCATCAGCATACGTTCCCTGGCCATATTCTTTTTCAAATTCCAGTAATTTTTCCAGATCGTATGGAACTCCATATATGCTGAATTGATTTTGAAACTGTACATCTGCTTTTTCCTGATGCTCAACGTAGTCTACAATTTGAGTCCAGATGTGCCAGGTAAAGCTTTTAATCGATTCCGGGCTGCCTGCCTCCAGGCTTTTAAAACTTTCCTGCTCATTTTCCCTGTAAAATGTAAACAGGAAACCAGATTCGATGCGCATGTAAACAGTTAGCCCATTCGGACCTGAAATGAATATGCTATTGCCCATATTTGTTCCTTCAGCATCTATGTATGGTTTCTTTATATTGATGTCTGTGTCTCCCAGCTCCAGATCGAGCCCACCGTGATCATCAGCAGGAACGACTGCCGAGTTGATGATCCTTGTGAAGTTATTGATATCAAAATCGTAGTTCATAAGCTTAGTTTATCTTTTGAATTGGGTTTGCGTATAGAACATGGTATATTTTAACCAGTACTTCAGTTTCGTAATGTTGCTGCTGGCGTTGACCGCTAAGGCTGCCTGAAAAATAATCGCTAATGGGATAATTTTTCCCATATCTGTCGTTCTGTTTCGACAACACATAATGTGGCTCACAATTATCGGTTTCGAGCAGAATACAGGCTTCATCGAAGTTCATCAATTTCCGACTGAACAATCCGGGCACCTTCTTGTATACTTTTCTGTGTTTCAGATCAAATACATAAGTAAGCTTAAGTCTGAATATAAAATCATATAGTGCATAGGCTGCACAAAAGATACCAAGGCTAATCAATAATCGGTATATATCCGTGTTTATCTTAAGTAAATGGGCCACTAAAACAGAAATCAGCGCAATAAAGGTACAAATCATGATCTTCTGCTTATAGTTCTTATTGGGTTGCAGGCTCATCTTTTGGCTGTCGACGATGAAAGTCCAGGATGTTTTCATTTTGAGTTTAATTGACTACCATTTGCCATTTCCAGAATTCTGGCTGTTTCGTCTACTACATTTTGTAATGGTCTGGTTACAAACATGGTTTGATGCAGTAGCAAATTGAGCCTTTTACCTTTTGGGGCCAGAATCAATGTCGCGGTGGCATTGAGCGTGATCAAAAACCGTTGCTTAGAGATGAGAAAACTATCAAAATCATCAAAATGAAACTGCTTTGGTTTGGTAAAAAAGAACGATTGGGCGGTGATGGTACGGTTCTGCACATCAAAAGTAGTGGTAGCACCGGCACGCATCAACAGCAGCACACCCAGGATACCCAACAATGCCATTAGCCACATGCTACCCCTGGTATGCTGACCATAGGTAAAGGCAAGCACAGCTCCAGCTAATAAAAGAATAGCAAAAGTATAGTATAAGGCACGTTGCGGTATTTTAATATAGGTATTTCCGTCCTGAATAAAATATTTAAATGGTTCCATATCATTTAGATTGAATGTTTTTTTATTTAGCTAATTTTTTGCCTTTATTGAATGTATTAAGAAAGAAAGGCAAATTTATCTTCAAAGATTTTGCCGATTAAGGGAACCGGCTTTTTGGCCATATTGGCTGCGTTGATGATGCCCATAACCCATAAAACAACGATTACCCAGCCGAGCAAACCTAAGACATGAAGGCTTGGCACCAGGTATGCGATTACATTGAGGGCAAGGCTAAAGATGATGCTCACGATTGCCAGGCCCAGAGACTGCTTTAAATGATACTTAAGCAGGTCATCTGCTTTGTCCTTTCCAAGTAGATAAGCAACCAGCCATCCAATTAGCGTGATGTAGGATAGCATAGATAATGTTTTGTTGTCCATTTTAGTAGTTTTAATTTCGCTTTATTGCTGGAACAAAGCTCTGATCTGAGGCCGTACCAGACAAGTTTTGATAGACTACAAAAGATCTACCAGCATCAAAAGGTGCGTCTACAATGTGTCTACAGTATTCTATACAAATTTGATTGTCAGCAGATTAAACAATTTCAGACTACCTACATTTTAAACGACTACTTATCAATTTATCATTAAATTTGGGGACCTATGAAAACGTTGCTATATAAACTACCCATTCTCTTCTACCTGCTATTATACTTCCCGGCCCAGGCTCAGAACGTGTTGACAGATAGCCTGAATTCCGTGTTGAAAAACCCGTCTCTGGGCAAAAAGGAAAAATCTGAACTGTTGAACCAATTGGCGGAATTGTATCGGATCAATAAAAATTATCCGCTGGCTGAAACGACAGCGAAGCAAAGTGCTGACATCTCAATTCAAGCTAAAAATTACCTTGAGGCTGTAAAGGCCTATACTTTGCTGGTCAACATCAAAATCACTACCGGGAAATTGTCGGCAGCTAAGCACAGCAGCGATTCTACCCTAGCCCTTGCAAAACAGGCCAATAACCCAATAGCAATGGCCTATGCCTACTATACACAGGTATTGATTTACAAAACACTGGATGATAAACAGCGCGTAGTCGAATTTTGTAACCTGGGTTTGAAAGCGCTGGAAAAGACTCCCGATCCTTACATTGCCTCCAGAATATACTACAGGCTTTACGCAGTCTACTCTAGCTGGAATAATGAGGAAAAAGTAAATTTATACGCTGCCAGGGCAACTGAAAACGTTTTAAAAATCAAAGATTACAATCATTTAAGTAATTGCTATACTGCATTGTCAGTAGCACATGAATACAACTATCAAACCACTAAAAACCAGGCAGAGCTGGACAGTGTTTTATTTTACCTGCAAAAATCAGAAAAGCTTTACCTGCAATATCCCGGTCATGTAGCCAATCATACTTACGCCATAGCCTGTATTGATCTGGCCAACTTTTACCTCAGATATTTCCCGCAGACAGATAAACAAGCAAAAGCACAAGCCATCCGTTATGCCAATACCGCTATATCGGCATTGAAAGGCATTTACAATAGCCAGGAAGTATTGGCCAGTGGTTTAGGCATATTGAGTGAATATGCGAAGCTGGAAGGCGATTATGGGAAACAGGAAACTTATCTGTTGAGTGCTTATGAAGTGATTAAAACCGGTAAGCCGGTTTATTATCATACCATGTTGAATGTAGTCCAGGCGCTGGCTGATTTCTACGACAGAAAAGGTGAGCTGGAGAAAGCAATCAGGTTTCAAAAGGAAGTAACCGAATATACCCAGAAGAGTTTCAATGAAGAACAGGCATTAAATGCTCAAAAGCTGGAAATCCAGTACGAAACTGAACAGAAAAACAACGAGGTTATGTTACTTAAAGAAAGGGAAGAAAGTCACAAGCAACAGAATTACCTGTACGCTTGTATTGCTATCGCTTCTATTTTTGGGCTGTTGTTTATGTTTCGTTCTTATCATTTCAAGCTACGTTACGCTTTGCAGCGCGAGAAACAGCTGGAGCTTGAACAGCAGTTACTGGAAACGAAGCAGTTGCAATTCAAAAAAGAGGCCATGGCCAATGCATTACAATTGGCGCATAAGAACCAGATGTTATATGACATTAAAGAAAAGCTAAATGATGGTGATCCTGTAAACATCAAAAAGATATGGAAAGAGGAACAGGTTATGGATCAGGATTTTGAAGATGCCAAGATGCAGATCCAACAAGTTCATCCGGATTTTTTTAACCTGATCCAAAACAGCGCAGAAAAAAAATTGAGTCCGCTGGATTTAAAAATATGTGCTTATATCTACCTTAAAATGGATACACGTCAGATTGCACAGCTGATGCACGTAGAGGCTAAAAGTGTAAGGATGAGCAAATATAGGATTAAGCAGAAGCTGGGGCTGGGAAAAGAAGAAGATTTGAATATTTATTTACAAGCCATAGGAACGACCTAGTTGAAGATATTGAAAACATTTTGATACCTTAACTGTCCTTAATTTCAGATGAAAAATCCGAGAACATTTGTAACAACAGATACGCATGGCGAACTGGACAAGCTCATTTCCTGTTTAAATCAAGCTGATTTTAATTACGAGCTGGACACGCTGATCCATTTAGGTGATTGTGTAGACCGTGGACCGAACAGTGCCGGCGTTGTAGATCTATTGTTAAAAATCAAACACCTGGTCGCGATAAGAGGAAATCATGACTCCTGGATGCAGCAATTTATTGAAACAGGAACACACCCGGCGCCATCTTATTTCAGTGAGACCGCCAATTCTTATGTTAAGGATTTGGGCGGAAAACTACATCCCATACTCGTTCCGCAGTCCCATCAAGCGTTTTTCAGAACCCAGCGGAACTATTATATTGATGCGCAGAATCGACTTTTCATTCATGCTGGTTGCCGACTGGATGAACGGATTGAAGATCAGGATAGTGACGAATTTTATTGGAACAGGGATTTGATGAAAAAAGCAATGTCGGCGAAAGCTTCCGGAGTGCATTTGAAAGACGTCAATAATTTTAAGCAGATTTTTATTGGGCATACACCTACACAGAATTGGAAAATGGGAGGCGAACGAATTGGTAAACCCATTTATGCCGCACAAGTTGTTGATTTGGATACCGGAGGGGCATATGGTTATAAAATTTCCCTGCTTGACATTAGTACGGATGAACATGTATTGTATCAGGATATTTGAACAGACTAAAGCGCAGCCTGAAATAAATTCATGCTGCGCTTTAGCTTAAAGTAATTTACCTGTTGTAGGCGTCGATGGCATTTTCCAAATGCCTTGTGCTTGACATTTGAATAAGCGCCCCGCCACCTCCCAATGCAGCTCCCAGTCCCAACAGAACAAAGCTAGCCGTAAAATTGCTTTTCTTAAACCCGAAGTCTGAATTTCCTTTGCTAAAACCGCCGGGACCAAAACTCCCCCGATCAGGCATTTTGTCTTTGCTATTGGCCAGGAATGATACAAATCCGGCAATGACCGCTGCGCCTGCGCCAACATACATGATTTTAGCAGTATTCATACTTTTCCGATACCCTTTAAGTAGATCCATACTCTCAGGATGGTCGGCCATGTCACGGCTTAAATTGTGGTAATTTACCTTTTGAAGGTCATTCCATCCCTTATTGTAAAACATCCTGGTGTCTACGGCCTGAGGTCTGTTCTGTCTGTATCGATAACCCCGGTCAAAAGCATAAGGATCGTAGCTTGCTTCCTGAAAAAGATTAATCCGACCTTCAATGACACGTTCAGAAAACGTGTTTTCACGGGTTAAATTAAACTTCCTGGTGTTTGCAAAAAAGCCATCTTCATTGCTCATAAATTTGACCTGATCTGTTGTGATGCGCCTTGAGTCGGCCCTGATCTGCCAGGAACCATAAATATCTGGCCTTAGCCTGATCTTTTGGGCGTAAATCACAGAATCGGAATAGAGGTAGACGAAGTTCCTGGACTGGTCTACCTGGGCGCTGGCATTTAAGGCATAGCAAGCCATCGCCATGATTAATAATTTTTTCATAGAGGTATCATTTGTGTGTAATCAATACTACACAAATTCCACTATAAAGTTGATTTGTAAAGGATAAAATACAATGTTATGCCAGGTTATTTCCCGGGCCCGTCGGGCTCAAAATCTAAAGAGATGGAGTTCATACAATATCGTTTGTGAGTTGGCGCCGGACCATCATCAAAAATATGTCCCAGGTGCGAGCCGCAGCGACCGCAAAGCACTTCAGTACGCTCCATTCCTAGGGAATTGTCTTCCTTGTAAACCGTATTGTTCTTTCCTATCGGCTCAAAAAAACTTGGCCAGCCGCAGGTACTGGCAAATTTAGCATCCGATTTAAACAATATATTCCCGCAAACGCGACAATAATATGTGCCCTTGGTTTCGGAGTCCCAGTATTTACCGGTAAATGCCCTTTCCGTTGCCGCTTCTCTCGCTACCGCATATAAATCAGGTGGTAGAATTTTCTTCCATTCTGCATTGCTTACTTTCAGTTTTTTAGTATCAGTTCTGGAATAATATGGATTTTTAATGGCTTGTGTTTGTGCATAAGTTCCGCTAAAGAACAATACAAGTATTAATGAATTTAATATCGTTTTCATAACCTCTGGATTTATACCATAAACGTAAAAACAGCACAATAGATTTTTGTATTGCAGATTTTCGAACTAAAAAGACAATTGGGTTACAAGTCTACCCCAGGTTAGTTAATCCATTCGGTACTGCATTCGATATACCGTCAGGCTTACCTCTTTCTGTTTTTTAAAGAACTTATTGAGGTGACTCTCGTCAGAAAAACCAAATTCATCAGCGATTTCATGCACTCTTTTATCACTGAATTTCAATCTGAATTCGATTAAGCGGATTTTATAATTGGTGATGAACTGCTGTAAAGTTTCACCACATTGATGCTTAAAATAACTTCCTAAATAAGTATCAGAGAGTCCGAACCGAGTTGCGATGACAGGGGCTTTTATTTTTTGAGGAAAACAGATATTTAACTGAATGTAATTGATAATTTCTATGATCCTTTTGTCGGAACTCTTATGCAATCCCGGTGGGCGCATCTTGGCCAGATTTCTTGCTGCAATGACAATTAAGGCATTCATATAATGCCTGGACAGGTCTTCCTGATACATGTCTTTATGGTTGAGGCAATGCAATAATGACGCTGTAATCCCTTTTACCAGGAATTCATCAGCCCTGCATTTCAAAATACAGCCGGACAGATGTGATGAGTAATGCAATAGACACTCAATGTGGTCGATACTTTGCCACTGATAATCATTTACATAATTGCTATTGAATTTAACCAATAGAAACTCAGAAGTTGTGGAAATTTCAAAAAAATGAGCGTCAGCAGGGGTCAGCAACATCAAGTTGCCGGCCTGATAAGGCATCTGGTTGCCATTGATGTGCAGCGCACCGGAACCAGAAATGACAGAAACCAATTGGAAGAAAGTCAATTGCAAGTCTTTTACAGGGCATTCATCTACCTTTTGATAAATGACCTCATAATTTTGATAAAGCATCTCTTTCCTCATCTCGCAAATCTACCTATTTATCACAGAATTGTACCGGATAGAAACAAATATATCAGTTTATTTTTGTCAAAAAACTTCTCATGTCATTTACCATTCCACAATTAATTAAAAACAGGATCGCACTTTCAGCGATCTCCCTTTCCTCCCTGATGTTCGGCCTGGAAATATCCAGTGTTCCTGTGATTTTGCCAACCCTTGAAAAATTGTTACACGGTAGTTTTAAAGACATGCAGTGGATCATGAACGCGTATACCATAGCGGTGACTACGGTGCTCATGGCTACCGGAACATTAGCCGATCGTTATGGCCGTCGTTTGTTGTTTATCATCAGTGTTATTTTATTTGGCATAACCTCATTAATATGCGGTTTAACCGCAAGCACCTCCGTACTCATTGTGGCCCGATTTTTACAGGGAATGAGCGGCGGTGCAATGCTCATCTGCCAGGTTTCAGTGCTTTCGCAGCAATTCCAGGACAAGCGGGCGCGCGGTAAAGCATTTAGCATCTGGGGGATCATTTTTGGCATCGGCCTGGGTTTCGGCCCCATAATTGGTGGGGTAATTGTGGCTGTGTCGAGTTGGCAGTGGGTTTTTCTGGTCCATGTTATACTCGCAGCAATTACCTTGATCCTAATTTTAATGGGCGTAACCGAATCGAAAAACCCGGCAGCCGGTAAAGTTGACCGAATTGGGATCCTCACACTTTCACTAGCTGTTTTTGGCCTTACCTATTACATTACTCAAGGTCCGGATCTGGGCTTTGGATCAGTTAAAGGATTCAGCATTTTATTCGCATCGATAGCCAGTTTTATATTATTTGTATATACAGAGTGCCGGGTAGCAGCGCCCATGTTTGATTTTTCGGTATTCAGAAACACTAATTTTTCTGGTGCATTGCTGGGCTCTATGGGTATGAATTTTAGTTATTGGGCATTTATGATTTATCTGCCCATTTACTTCCAAAGCGTTTTAGGATACGATAGCGTTACCGCAGGTTTTTCACTTCTGGCTTATACCTTGCCTACGCTTATTTTTCCTCCCTTAGGTGAATGGCTGTCTATGCGGTACAAACCCGGGTATGCCATTCCAATCGGGTTGTTTACCATTGGTCTCGGTTTCTTTTTTATGTATTATGGATGCAGTTTGGAACAGCCCAGCTGGCTCAGCATATTGCCTGGTGCTATCATTGCAGGTGCTGGCCTGGGCATGACCAATACGCCTGTCACGAATACGACAACAGCCGCTGTTCCTGTAGCGCGGTCGGGCATGGCTTCCGGTATAGATATGAGTGCAAGAATGATTTCCCTTGCGCTAAATATTGCCATTATGGGGTTTTTAATGGTTTCAGGAAATGCAAAATCCGGAACAACAATTTCAGCAGAACTTACAAAACCTGATTTGGTATCTGGATTTCAACTGATTATACTTTACGCAGCGACGAGTGTAAGCATACTTGCCACAATTAGTTTATTGATTTTTAAACCATGGAAAAAAGCGGTGACTTGCAGCCATACATCTGTACCCATAATTTAAACCAATTTTGTATCTGTACACCTCACCTACTTAGGGGTAATTTTGTGTCATAAAAGATGTTGATTATGGCAGCACAAAAAAATGACCCGAAAGAATTAAAATTCAGAGGCGTATACCTCGGTGATTTAAAATCAATAAAAGCGCTTTATTTAGGAAATGAGAGCACTAAAAACCAAATGATTTGTGAAAACGAGTTGAATGAACAATTTGGGATTCCACTTAATGTGGTAGAATGGAATAAAAGAATAATTGCTTACTCGTTTGTAAATGTAGATGCGCAAACGAAGCCAAGGATACAGTTGAGAATTGCGGAGGAATTTAGCGCGATGAATATTGCAGCTCAGCTGACTGATTTTACCATCAGGAGTCATGAAGGTGTATATGGACTTAACGGTGGCGATGCCTTTTCAGATACTAAAAGTGTGCAAAATTCAATCCGTTCCTTTGTTGACTGGATGAACCAGTGCAATTAAATGATTTATTGATTAGCTTTACTAAGCATGGCAAGAGAAGTTTTATACCGGAAAATTGCGAATACCATAGAAGGTCAGATTGCCTCTGAAACTTTAAAAATCGGAGATAAACTACCTTCTATCCGTACCGTACAAAAAATTTACGAGGTGAGTTTAAATACGGTTAAACAAGCTTTTTTGGAATTGGAAAGTAAATCGCTTATCGAATCCCGGCCAAAATCAGGCTATTATGTAAGCCGTTCTTTTAGCAGAAGGCTGGCGGTGCCATCCGTAAGTACGCCTAAATTATCAGAAAAAGCATACCAGCCGGAGGATTTGATCAGCAGGGTATTCGATACCTTGTCGGATAGCAGCATTACTAAATTTTCACTGGGTGTGGCTGACAATAGTATGGTGCCGATTGCAAAATTGAATAAGAGTATGCTCAAAGTGCTCCGCAGCATGAGTGATAGCGGAACCGCTTACGAACCTGTGCAAGGCAGTGTTAACCTGAGAAGAAACATTTCTAAATGGTCTTTTGTATGGGGCGGACAATTGGTAGAAGATGATATTGTGACTACCTCCGGGGCTTTGAATTCCATATTCAATTGCCTTTTGGCAGTAACCCAACCTGGCGATTGCATTGCCATAGAAAGTCCGATTTATTTCGGAATACTTCAAATGATACAATCGCTGGGTTTGAAAATTATAGAACTTCCAACCAATCCGATCACAGGTATTGAAATTGAGGCCTTAAAAAAGGTCCTTCCAAAAATCAAAGTTTGCTTGCTTGTCAGCAATTTCAACAATCCGTTGGGGAGCTGTATGCCTGACGAACATAAAAAGGAAGTCGTTCGGATGCTCGCCGCCCGGCACATCCCCTTAATTGAAGACGACCTGTATGGAGATCTTTATTTTGGAACTTCCAGACCAGCGCCTTGTAAATTGTACGATGAGGAAGGTTTAGTGATGTGGTGTGGTTCTTTTTCCAAAACACTCGCGCCCGGGTATCGTGTGGGTTGGGTTGCCCCCGGAAAATTCAAAGACAAAATCATTCGCCAAAAAATGCTGCAAACCATTTCTAATCCACCATTGCAAGCCGAGGCGATTGCTGATTTTCTGGAACATGGCCGATATGACCATCACCTCCGTACCTTAAGAAGTAAGTTATATAGTAATTGTCTGCAATATCAAAGGGCTGTAGAGGATTATTTCCCGGAATGCACCAAGATATCTAAACCTCAGGGTGGCTTTGTGTTGTGGCTGGAACTGGATCAGGGGATTGATACTGCAGCGCTTTATGAAACAGCCATCAAGCATAAGATCAGTTTTGCACCGGGCAGAATGTTTACCCAACACAATCAATTTAACAATTGTATGCGCTTAAACTTTGGTTTAAAATGGGACAAACAATTGGATTTTGACCTCAAAAAGCTTGGGCAGATTGTAAAAAACAGTTTATAAAATTACTTAAAGAGCCTGTATCACGATGAATGATCAGGCTCTTTAATGTGTTGCATCTTCCTGAATTTACTTCAGGATGTAAAGGATATCAGTTTTAATAGCCGAAATTTTGCTTAAGCTCTTTAGTCACATCCAATGTTGTTTGTGGAATTGGGAATATCCTTCTGAAGGGCTGCGTAGTGGGTTTAGCACTAAAGGGCTTTTCAAACTTTCCAAAACGAATCATCTGAGGCCTTCTGTACATTTCCCAATAGCTTTCAAAAGCCATTTCTTTATACAAAGTAGCTTCATCAAGAACGGATATGGCTACGCCGCGTGCATTGTTATAATATGCTTCCCTGGTTCTTGATGTACGTAATCTGTTGATATCTGCCAGGGCAAGATCTGTTTGTCCTTTACGGAAATAAGCCTCGGCCCTTAATGTATACATGACGCCCAAACGGAACAGCGGAATGTCTACGTTACTGGAGCCATTGCCGTCTCCAGGATCATACTCAAATTTAAATACCCGTGCTCCCCTATTGATTTGATCCTGTGCAAATATTGCTTTTGTAGGGTCGTCAAAATTCAACTCCGGTGTAAAGTCCATTTTAGTCCCACTGCTTTTTTCCATATACAGTTCTGAAACTTTAATTCTATTGCCAACCATTTCAAAACCACCAGCGGGAGTCAATTTGGGCCCGTATTGTTGCCCAACCATAATTCCGCGGTTAAAATGGAACCATGGCTGGCTTGTACCTACAACAACATCGCTGGCTGGTACACTGCCTTCAGCATCATTGGTAAACCAGGTACCATCAGCATACTGATATTTCCTTGAAAACCTTGGATCGTCATGATTGCCATTCCAGCTGGCATAAAACTCCGGAGAAACACAAGCTGCATTGGTGCCCCTGTTTACGGGAGAAGGTCGCTGATTACGCTCTACACATACATACGCAAAAGAATTTGATCCGTTTCTAATGCGGTCTATCTTTTGTGAAATCACAAAAATAAGCTCTGGTCCTGCTGTGTTATTGATGGAAAAACTATCAAAATAATTGGTAGCCAGTCCAAATTTACCCCCATTGATCAACAATGAGGTGTAATAAATTACCCGATCCATATCCGTATCATTACCATTGACGGCTTTTTCAGTAAAATTGAACGTTGCCGCATAGCGATCCTTATATACTGCGCGGTTCAGATACATATTTGCCAACAGACCATAAGCAGCTTCTTTGGTAAACCGGCCGTTGTGTGTAGATTGTGTGCCTAAAGTTGCCAGGTTAGGAATTAATCCTTCAACTTCTGTGATCAATTCATCGATAGCTGTTGCTGCCTGTTTAATTTCTAAAGGTGCTTTTTCATTTAGCGGATCACGATAAGGAGCCTGTCCATATAGATCGAGTGTTGTATACGTATAATAAGCCAGCAAACCTTTGGCTTCTGCCAGGTAAAGACTTTTTTGTGGAACGTCACTGTTTGTTGCCTCTTTTATGGCAGTTAAAGACTTGGTGACACCACTGGTCAGGTTATTCCAGTTGTCGGTTACGATCGCATTATCAGGGGCCCATGTAAACTCATGCATGGATCTCCATTTACCGCCATCCCCCCAATCACTACCACGAGTAGCCAATAATGCTTCATCTGTAGTGTACTCCTGTAGTGCAAACACACCTCCATGATCGACAAAGGTACTTTTCCCCAATCTATCATAAGCTGAGGCCAGCGCACTGGCAGGGTTTGAAGCATTCTCACCCAGAACTTCATCCAGCACCACCTCGTTAAGTTTGGTGCAGCCTGTTAAAGCCATGGTCGCTGCTAAAACCAATAGATGTTTAGCTTTGAATAATGTATTTAATTTCATGTTTATAATTTAATAGTTAAACCAAAAAGGAATGTTTTAGCAGGCGGATAAGCAGTATAATCAATACCTTGCGACTGGTTACCATCTGTTGCTTTAGGACTGTTGATCAAAGGATCATAGCCACTGTAATTGGTTATCGTAAATAAGTTTTGTCCGGTAACATATACGCCAAGTCCCTGGAGCCATTTGACCCCTTGAAGTTTGAAATTATATCCTAACCTTGCAGAATTCAATCTTAAAAAGTCTGATTTTTCGAGATAAAGCGTTGACAACACTTGTGCATTTGCGGGGTTAGCACCTGACTTATAATACTTTTCAGAGACGTTTCTGTCAGAAGCCAGGTTATTTATATTTAAAGCATTTAAACCGGTATTGTTAAACAGGTAACCGCCTGTCTGACCGATGAAAGAGAAAGAGAAATCAACATTTTTATAATTCATCTGGCTGTTAAATCCATAAGTGAACTTAGGAAGTGCACTTTGAACAATGATTTTATCTCCGAAAATGTCTTTACCATTGGCATCAAATCCTTTGTGCTCAGCCATGTAGAAAGATCCCGCTGCATAGCCGTTTTTATAAATATTGGCCGTTACACCGGATAGCCCCGGTCCGGAAACTGCTCCGCTGAGGATCTGAGATACTGGTAAACCCTGTATCTTATTGTTTAATGTTGCTCCGTTGGCATCAACAGACCAGTTAAACTTGTCTGTATTGAAAATTTTAGTACCCAACATCACTTCCAATCCTTTGTTGACAATTTTACCGTCTATATTGACCCATATTTTTGGCGTTGGGCTCAATACAGGAGATGGAATGTATAAAATTGCGTCGCTTGTCTTTTTGTCAAAGTAATCCAGGGTACCGTATACTTTTCCGTGCAGCAATTCAAAATCAACACCGATATTCAACTGCGATACCACTTCCCATTTCAGATTTGGATTTGGCGTTCGTTTAATTAAAACCCCGTTCACCAGGGCCAGATCATCATTTAAATAGTAACCATCCGGAGCGGAAAGTGCATAACTAGCTTTAGTAATTTTGTTCTCTACTTCCTGGTTACCGGTTTGTCCCCAACTTGCCCTTATTTTCAGGTCGTTAAGCAAACTACTGTTTTTAAGAAAATCTTCTTTGGAGATGTTCCAGCCCAGGGCAAAAGAAGGAAAATATCCATATTTATTATTGGCGCCAAAACGCGTAGAACCATCGGCACGTACAGAAGCAGTTAAAAGGTATTTGTTATCATAAGCGTAATTGAACCTCGAAAAAAATGATTGTAACTCATTTAATTGCTTAAAACCATTTAAACCAGTTTGCTTACCGGCAAATCCAGGATTATTTTCGGGCAAAACACCCTGGCCCTTTTCGCCTATACTGAGCACATTATACCCATTTCCCCCTCTTTCAAATTTCTGATAAGAAAAACCTGCGAGTGCTTCGATTTTGTGTTTTTCTACCAGCAGACTATAATTGAGGTAATGTTCCATCAAGGTACTTTTGGAATTCAGATTGTATTTGATGTATTTACCATCTGTACTGATGTCTGTCTTGTTGGCGAAAATTGTGGTATTTCTTTCTCCTAAAGAACGGTCTATACCCAGGTTAAATTTATATTCAAGACCTTTTACAATTCTGAAAGACAGATCCATATTGCCCAGCACCCTTAGCGTACGGGTAATGTCCCTGTAAATATCGAGCAGATACGCAGGATTGTAATGGGCATTCATCTTAAAGTTGGTGTAATTTCCATTTTCATCGAATACCGATCTTGTTGGGTTAGCCATTAGGGTGTGAATGATCAACTGTCCGTTGGATCCACCGTCATCACTGGTTGGCACGCCCAAATCCCTGGTTTCACTGGCGGTTAAGTTGACACCGATTTTCAGCCGTTGATCATCCAGAAAAGATTCTGATGCATTGATTCTTGCCGATGTTCTTCGAAATTCACTGTTTTTCACAATCCCTTCCTGATCCATCTGGGCTGCAGACACATAGTAGTTACCGGTATTGGTTTGTTTAGAAAAAGCAACAGAATTGTTTCTTGTTTTAGCTTGTCTGTAAATTACATCCTGCCAATCTGTGTTGCCACCATGATCGTAAGCTCTATATTTATCACCTAAAGCATTAATTGCGTTACGGTATTGATCTGCTGTTAATACTTTTAGCTTATGTGCAAGCGAAGAAATTCCCAGATAAGAATCCACGTTAAAAGTACCTTCACCCTTTTTACCTTTCTTAGTGGTTACAATAACAACACCATTAGAACCCCTTGCTCCATATATCGCCGCAGCCGAAGCATCTTTCAATACAGAAATCGACTCAATATCACTGGTGTTTAGAAAGTTGAGCGGATTTTTCGATCTTGAACCACCTAAACCTACATCTTGTCCGCCGGGACTTACATCATCATTGGTTAAAGGAACACCGTCAACGACAAATAGCGGTGTACTTCCACTACGGATGGAACCGACGCCCCGGATGGTTACATCCACACCACCACCTGGCTCGCCAGTACTGCTGACCACTCTTACACCAGCAATTTTACCCTGCAAAAGATTATCCGCAGATACCACAGCACCTTGTCGGAAGTTTTTTTCATCCAGTTGTGCAACGGCACCGGTAACGTCTTTTTTGGTTTGTTTACCATAGCCAACAACCAATACCTCTCCTAAGTTTGACGCATCAGGCTCCAGGTTGATCGTAAGTATATTTTGATCTATACTGATGCGTTTGCTTTTATATCCAATGAAAGAGACATCTATAATTTTGCCTGTAGCCACTTTAATTTCAAAAGCTCCGATTGCGTTGGTTACAACGGCATTTTTAGTACCCAGCTCCCTGACTGTCGCACCGATCAGCGGGAGCCCTTTTTCATCCAGAACTTTTCCTTTTACGGTATGCTGAAATGCAGCGGCCTTTACAACCTGCTTTGCTTCTTTATTTTTACTGATCAATACCACATTATCGCGTATGACGTAGTTAAAATCAGCAGCTTCAGAAAGAGATTTGAGTAATTCATTTAGTGGTTTGCTGTAGGTGACCACATACGTTTTTTTGTCGGCAATAATCTCTTCGCTATAACTAAACTTATAGCTGGTTTGCCTACTGAGTTGCGAAAAAATGTTGACCAGCGTCTCATTTGCTGATTTTATTTTCTCATTTAAAGGCTTATTATTCAAGGTTTTTGCCTGTCCTTCTTGTATAAAAAGAAAAATAACAGCCAGAAAACACATTCTTTTTAGGGTAAAAAAAGTATATTTATAATGCATATTAATTTATTAATCAAGTGATAAATAATGTATAGCCGTAGTTGTTCGTAGCAATTGCGGCTTTTTTAATGGTGTACTTTTATGATTTCTCCATAGCTTTCGAATTTTAAATGCGTGATATAATTAATTTGATTAAGGATGTTTTGTAGTGGTAAATCTGCCTCAAGAAACAGCGTTATTCTGGTGTTCTCTATTTCCGGATGCTCTGCTTTAAAATCTACCCCGTACTTAAAGTTCAGCAGGGTAAACACCTCTCCCAGGGCGACATCATTCAAGGCCACATCTTTTTTATACCAGGAGTATAAAGCCACATTGCTCAGTTCTCGCTTTTTTAGTCTACCGGCATTGAAAACAGCACTTTGATTGGGTTCTAAAAAAGCGACCTGCGTTTTACTGGCTACCTTTACATGTCCGGTAATTACCGTTACACTTGCCTGATTTTGATCCAGGCCAATGTGGAATGAAGTACCTAATACGCTGGTTTTAATTTGCCCCGAGCTGACGATAAAAGGGTGCTTTTTATCTTTTGCTACTTTGAAGAAGGCGTTGCCCTTAACTAAGGAAACGGACCTCAAAGTACCGTCAAAATGTTCAGGATATTTGAATTCAGAATGAGAAGCCAGATAAACCAGCGTACCATCCTCTAGTTTAACCGAATCGGTCTTGGAAGCTGTCTTTATTGAAATTTCTTTGATGCCAGGCTGAGGTTTCAACAAAACACCCAAACCGATGACCAGGGCAATGGTGGCAGCTACTGCATGTTTGTAATGGATTCTAAATGGTTTCTTTAACTGATTGCGTTTTTTGATGTTTTTATAGATCCCCGCAGAAACTGCAGCTTTAGCCCCCATTTGTTGGGTGTCCCATTCAGAGCGATCGTACTCATCCTGCATGAAATCCGCCAGCAATTTTGCTTCGGCCTCAGAAATCGTCTGATTTTCTTCTCTTGCGATCAGATACTCCAGATAATGTATATCTTTTTTTATCATAATACTTATATTCAGCTATAAGTACCGACGGAGGCAAAAAAGTACTATCGCAAATGATTACGATATTGTTAAAGTATTGTTAAGGTGTAATAATAGATAAATGCCAAAAGGTATAATGAGTCCGGAGCTTTCACCTGCATCAAACCTGAGTTGCTTTAAAGCAGAGGAAAGTTGATTTTTGACTGTTTGCCTGGATATGTTAAGCTCGGTTGCAATGTCGTCTATTCCTATCTCCTGAATTTTATTCATGATCAGGATCTCTTTTCGTTTTACGGGTAGATTTTCGAGCAGTGCATACAAACGATCCATCAATTCAGAGTCAATCGAAGAAATGTTATCGATCAGGTAATCTTCCAGTTTCTCATCTATCGCTGTGGTATCAAATTTCTTTTTACGGTACTCTTTTAAAACCTGGTTCCTTGCCGCACGAAACAGGTAATTTTGTATAGACAAAATGTTGACTTCTTTTCTGCGTTCCCAAAGATCGGTAAAGATATCCTGAACAATATTTTGGGCGATATACTCGTCCCGTGTCATACGGAAGCAAAAGGCATATAATTTTTCCCAATGGTGTATATATATAAATTCAAAATTCTTGAGATCGATCATGGTGCTATAGGGATTAGGCTACCTGGTAACTGCTATATGAAAGCAAATGTAAATGAGCCGTGTTAAGGTGATGTTAGTAATAAAAAAACAAATCAGCCTTCAAACACAAAAGCAGCAGGAATTCCTAAAACCCTAATGGTGACTACGCTTTTTCAGGTATTTATAAATCATCAGATTTGATAAAATAAGTCCCATTCCATAAAAAGTATCTTCTATTGGTATGGTTAAAATTCTGAAGCCAATGATTTTTTGCGCATTATACCAAACAACCGGTTCTTCCAGACCTGTGCCGGTTAGCATTCCATTTACAATCAAGAAAGGAATCAAAAGAATCGAATAAATGACATAGAACTTGGCAAGCCAACTGATTTTTAAGACATATTTTGCCAGTATTAACAGTAAAGAAAGTCCCGCAAAAGTAACCATTGGATAAATCTTATCATGATAGGTTACAGCTATTACCATGAAGATCACAATGAATGCAGGAGTTAGCAGCCCTTCAACAGTTTTTGAAATGCCATTTTTGATCCACAAGTCCAGGCAATGAAAAGTAAATACACAAGCATATGGAATGCACAAAAAGAACAAGATCTCCTCTAGTGGCATATTCCCGACCATTATACCAACTAAATACCTGGGATTAAAGCCCCATACGCCAAGACCGGTAAAATAAACATCCCAGAGAATAAAAATCAATCCGGTAATGAGCACTGCAGGAAAAAATGCCCTCCAGGTTTTGTAAAATTGCAGTTTGGGATGAAAAGAATAGATAAAGGGTACAATAATCGTAAAGAAGTCGATCAGCAGGTAAGTAAAACTCATGTCACTGTGTTTTTATGTTTACTGAAGAAATATTTAAGCGGAACCCATAACATTCCAAAACATTCTCCATCTTCCTTACCGGTATGTTTGTGATGCATTTTGTGCGCTCTGCGTATGGCTTTAAAATACCAATGATCGGCATTTCTCATTAATTTAAAGCGCTGGTGAATAAAAATATCATGAACAAAAAAGTAGGCAAAACCATAAAGTGTTACACCAACACCAATCCAAAATGGGATATGGTAACCATACCAGGTACCAATGGCGATACAGGCGATTGCCGGAAGGGCAAAAATGAGAAAGAAAAAGTCATTTCGTTCTAAAAAACCATCGTGGTCTTTGTGATGATGGTCTTTATGCAGTACCCAAAGCAATCCATGCATCACATACTTATGGGTAAACCAGGCTACCCCTTCCATTAAAATAAAAGTAGCCAGCACAATCAATAAATTCACAATCCAGTTACTCATTGTCAAACATTCTTTGGTGATAAAATAGGACGCGATAAAAGCAAACCTTAAGCCACTCGGTGTAATGCTCAGGGTTTTCGCGCAGGTCTTCCTGCAAGGCAGGCATGGTCACATATTTGAAAGCATGTACTTCGTCAGCATTGGGTTGAGGTTCCCGATTACTGATGCCAAAATACACATGGTCATATTCATTCTCAATCAAGCCATTTCCAACTTCTGCATCATACCTGAAGCTAAATTTATGCTCGATTTCGCAGTACATACCCATTTCTTCTAACAATCTCCTTACTGCCGCCGCCTCGGTCTCCTCCCCAGGCCTGGGATGGCTGCAACAGGTATTGGTCCATTTCCCTGCGGAATGGTATTTGTCAAAAGCACGCTGTTGCAACAAAAGCTGGCCGGAAGAATTGAAAATAAAAACAGAAAATGCACGGTGCATTTTACCTTCCAGGTGTGCCTGCAATTTAGGCATGGTACCTAAAACCTCATCTTCATAATTTACAAGTATAACCTCATCTGTCATAAAATAATCCCTTCCGTTCCTGCTCAGAACAATATTTTGTAGTGGATAAATAGTTTATAATGTTCTCTTTCAATTCTTTGTCCTTTACGGCTACCAGGTTCTCAATCAGGAATGTTTTATCCTGTTTAATGTGCTCATCATAGAAAAGAAAAGAAGGAAGATTAGTCTGAATGGTAAAACGTAAATACCTCACTTCCAAATCCCCAGGATCCTTTGCTACAGCTTTTTCTATCCATGATCGCCCTTTTTTAAATCTCTTGAATTTATTTATAGGATTTATACCATACTTAGCCTGCATCATTTCTGCTGCACCTTTGTAGCCAATCAAGACCGCTACGGAAGACTCATCTACTTCTGAAAGTGTTTTTAAAAGTTTGTCTGCTGCGGTTTTAAGTGTTGCGGATTGCGCATACAAATCTCTGATTCGTTTAAGATCTGACTTTTCATTTCTTCCAGATCCTAAAAAAGCGGATAAGATAAATAATACCCAAATCTTCATATGACATTTAATTTAAAGCGAATAATGGAATCGAACATCAATCCAAATTTATGAACATTAGAGATTCTTACACGTCTGGACATCACCTGATCTGCAGAGACATTTCTAATTTTGTTAAATAACTCCTTATAGTAAATATACGCAAGATGTACGCCATTTCTTGAAGAAGCGGGTAATTGTTTAATGCCAACCAATGCTGCTTTAAATTCCGACTCTATATCTGCTTCTATCATCCTTTTTTCATCATTGGAAAAAACAGAAAGATTGACATTTGGAAAATAAGTACGGCTCAATTCCAGGTAGTCGGCATTCACATCTCTCAGAAAGTTGACTTTTTGAAATGCGGATCCCAGTTTCATAGCTGAATCTTTCAAATGTTCATATTGAGCTTTATCACCCCCGGTAAAAACCTGAAGACACATCAAGCCAACCACCTGGGCAGAACCCAGTATATATTGATCATATTTTTCCGGGGTATACTGATGTTCGCACAAATCCATCTCCATGCTTTTCAAAAACAACTCAATCAGCTCCATTTCTATTTTAAATTCATTTACGACCTGCTGAAAAGAATTCAATACAGGATTGAGGCTGATTCCATGTTCAATCGCCTCAAAACAGTCGTGTCTAAATTTAGACAATAAAAAAACTTTGTCATAGTCGTGGAAACTATCCACAATCTCATCGGCAAGTCTGACGAAACCATAAATTGCATAAATGGGCTGCCGAAGCTTTTTATCTAAAAAATAAATTCCCAGAGAAAAGCTCGTACTGTAGCGTCTGGTCGTCATTTTGCTGCATTCAGCGGATAACTTGTCGAATGTATCTTTCATAGGCTCTCCTTAAAGTATTTAATAAGCTGTTTAGCGGCTACGTTTCCTGAAATTATAGATGGAGGAACACCAGGACCAGGGACGGTAAGTTGTCCTGCGTAAAAAAGGTTTTTAATTTTTTTATTTTTTAGAGCAGGCTTTAAGTTGGCAGTTTGCATCAGCGTATTCGCCAGTCCGTAAGCATTCCCTTTATAGGCATTGTAATCTGCAGTAAAATCTGCAATACAATAACTTTTTTTATAATCTATGTGGTTACGGACTGCTGTTCCCGTATAATGTTCCAGCCTTTCCATAATGAGTTGAAAATACTGCTCGCGTAACACTTCATTGTCTTCAATGCCTGTGGCAAGCGGCATCAGGACAAATAAATTTTCATGTCCCTCAGGAGCAACGGAATTGTCGGTTTTTGAAGGGCAGCAGACATAAAAAAGCGGCTTTGATGGCCATTGTGGATTTTTGTAAATCTCCCGCGCATGTTGTTTCAGGTCTTGGTCAAAAAACAAAGTATGGTGTTTAAGGCGACCGATTTCTGTATTTAGCCCAATATAAAAGATCAGGCACGATGGGGCTAAAACCCTGCTATTCCAATATTTATCCGTATAATTCCTGTAGCTTTTATCGAGCAGTTTCGCTTCAACGTGCTGATAATCTGCTGCCGCAATTACACCATCATAACTTTTGGTACCCGCAGCACAACTGACCTGATTAATTTTCCTGGCCTCGACAGCCAAACCATCCACAGCGGTATTGAGGTGAAATTTTACCCCTTGTTTTTCCGCTACAGTTTTCATGCCCTGAATAACCTGACCGAAACCACCTTTTGGATACCAGGTACCTAATTTTAAGCCCGCATAATTCATCAAACTATACAATGCAGGAGTGTCTTCAGGCATTGCGCCTAAAAATAACACCGGAAATTCCATCAAAGCAATCAGTCTGGGATCTTTAAAAAATTTCTTGACGTGGGTGCTGAAATCGGTAAATACCTGCAGCTTAAATAATCCACTGATCAGGTCCAAATCTAAAAATTCAAGGATGGAAAGCCCTGGCTTGTAAACAAGTTTTCCAACACCAATGCGATATTTATATTCTGCCTCTGCTAAAAACTCCTTCAGTTTTATTGAGCTGCCAGGTTCAATCGTTTCAAATAAATCACACAACTCCTGAAAATCAGCAGGTATATCCAATACATCGTGTTGCCCAAAAACCAACGTAAATCCTGGGTCCAACAGCTCCAGTTCGTAAAAATCAGCTGCTTTGTAACCAAAATCATTGAAGAACTGTTCAAATACATCAGGCATCCAGTACCAACTTGGCCCCATGTCAAACACGTAGCCATTGTCCGTAAATAGTTGTCTTGCCCTTCCCCCGACTTCGGCGTTCTTTTCATAAACATCAACCTCAAAGCCATCTTTAGCGAGATAAGCAGCAGAACTGATCCCGGCAAAGCCGGCCCCAATAACAGCAACGTTGTATTTTTCAGGCTTCGGCTCAGTTGACATGTGCTAGGTTTTTTATGGTACGTTCGAAATCATGTATGGACTGAAACCAATTGATATTTTCAGCAAGATCCAGCTGTCCGATTAGTTTCGAATTGCCTGCAAGATGAATTTTTGAATTTGGAAAGTTGGCACTCAGTTTATTCAAATAAAGATTGGCATCCGGAAGCGGCCTGGCCCTGACCATAAACAGCAGCAGGTGTGCAGATTCGTTGTGAGACATGGCGTCAATTACCGATTCCTGTGGTACCCTTCCCCCAAGAAAAATGACCTGTTGACCAGCAAGTTTTAAAATGTAATGGGCAAATAACAACCCGATGTCATGGTCTTCATCTTCCGGTAAAAAAAGCAACCAGGAGGTTGTTGACTGCAAATTGACTTTAACCTCGTTAATTGCAACAAATATTTTTTGCCGGATAAGATTTGATAAAAAATGCTCCTGGGCAGGACAAATGTGATCCCTGCGCCACATGAGCCCTAACCTGACCATCAAAGGATAAATGATATCCTTGTAAGTCAGGATCATGCCCAGTTCGGCAATACATCTGGAAATCAACTGATCAAATTGTAGTCCGTTATAAGCCAGACCAAACTTAAGTAACTGTGAAATATAATATTCAAACTGAGGATTCAGGGAGATGGTGTAGTCCATTTCCTTTTTCAACAACTGATCTATTTCCTGATCGGAAAGTGAACAAACCTGAGAAATCTTCATGCCGGACTGGTTTAAGCCAACAATATTGAGTAATCGGCGAAGATGTCCATCGTGATAAAACCTGGTATTTCCCTCAGTACGCATGGGATCAAGCGCCTTATACCTTCTTTCCCAAATCCTGATGGTATCTACATGAATTCCAGACAATTGTTCCAGATCTGAAATTGAGTACTTAGTTTTGTCCATATTTAACAATAAAATATCTAGACAAATATAACAGTATTTAATCTACATTGTTTAATCTTTCCAAATTATTGACGCAGTCGATGGCCAAGTCAGTTTGCCAATATTTACGACATACCCCTATTCAGATTAAGGTAAAGCTTGTTGAAACACGATGCAAACTGTTGTTGGATCGAGGGCTGCAAATTCACGTAATCCCCAGGGCTGGTTCTTAATATAGCTCAAATTGGGATGGAGTATTTTCGGACTTCTTGCTTTAATTTCGTTGTAAATTGCTTCGATATCATCGGTCTGTATGCGGATTTGCGGACGATCGCCTTTTGCAGATTCAGGATCAATGAACAAGATCAGGCTGATCTCATCGCGCTTAACAATGTATAATGTATCGTCGTTATAGACGAGCTTAAAACCCAATCCTTCTACAAAAAACTGAAGTCCGATCTGGATGTCATCATAAAATACTTGTGGAATAACCTGTTGAAGTGCCATATAGAAATATATATAAGCTAATATAAGAATTTGTATATTATTGAGATACAGGAAGTGAATTTATAATTGATGTGGATATTTGTCGTTATATTTGAAATTAAAGAGACAGCGTATTGAAATTTAACAACATAGCGTTCAAAAAACAAATGGCAAAAAAAATGCTGATTAGCGGCATTATATTTCTGGCAAGCATGGCCTGTGGCTACGGGCAAACCAAACCTGCTGATACAACCAAAGTGCAATATGATGTTGGCGACCTCTTTTCGAGCATTTTCCATCCAGGTGCAAAGGCTAAAAGTCTGGATAAAAAGTCTGCCGTAACCATTATTCCCAATTTTGCCTACAACCCAAGCATCGGGGCACAAATTGGCATAAAAGCTGTAGCCGGAAAGGTATTGGGCAAGGAGCCGAATACGTTGATGTCTATCGCAGCTACATCTGCCTCCATTACGACCAAGGGGATTATTTATTTCTACATCAACCACAATGTATATACACCTGGTAATAAATGGAACCTACAAGGAAGTCTTGTGGCGGCCAAAACCGTTTTACCTGATTTTGGGCTGGGCATTGGCCAGGCAGCAAACCAAAGTGAGGCAGATCTGATTTTGTCAAATCCAGATCGGAAACCCTATGTCTTACATGCAGAGTATTATAATTTCAGGGAGAAAATATATAAACAAATTCAACCGCATTTGTTTGTTGGCGCCGGGGTATCTTTTGAGATCAGAAGAAAAATTGAGGATCGCCTGAACACGACTGATTTAACACCATACAATATTTACAGTGACAGATATGGTTTTAACCGCGATCACTACCAGTCTAACGGTATACTTGTCAATCTCCAATACACTACGCGGGACAATCAGAACCGCGCTTATAAAGGAATTTATGCGGATGCCGGAGTTCGTGTCAATCAGACCTGGATGGGTAGCTCAAAAAGTGCAATACAAGTGACTACTGATTTTAGAAAGTACTGGAGCTTATCCGAATCCAATCCAGAGCATGTCATTGCGTTCTGGAACTGGGGCTCTTATTTGATCGGCGGTGCTTTGCCCTACCTGGAATTACCGGGAACAGGGAGAGATACCTATTACCGTAGTGGAAGAGGCTATACCGTGACTTATTTTAAAGGTCCCAGGTATTTTTATTCAGAACTGGAATACCGATTCCCAATTACCAGAAACAAGTTTCTTAGTGGTGTTGGCTTCTTTAACATACAATCCACAGACGATGATCTTGGCACCAAATTGTTCCAGCAATGGCAGCCTGGGGGTGGCGCCGGATTACGTGTCCTGTTCAATAAAGCAACCCGGACCAATCTCTGTTTAGATTACGCATTTGGCAATTATGGTTCTAAAGGATTCTTTTTAGGACTTACGGAAGCTTTTTAAACATTAAAGCATACCTGTTGTTTTAATCATAAATTACTGATGATGAAATTATTTCTTTTATGGACATTTGGCATCATCATGATGGCAGCTGGTGTCAACCACATTGTACAGCCTTATTTTTACAAAACATTCATCCCAAAATGGATGCCCATATTAACGGTTAACTACATTGTAGGCGTTGTTGAGTTCGCTATTGGCCTGGCTTTATTTTTTCCGGCTTTTCGCCACCTTGCTGCTTTAGCATTGCTTTTGATGATGATTGCTTTTTTACCCTTTCATACGATAGATGTTTTTAAAGAACATCCGGCAATTGGCTCAAAAACACTGGCCTATATCAGACTTCCCATACAGTTCGTCCTGATCTGGTGGGCCTGGTACCTGTATCAGTAATGCTTACTTTGCCAGGGTTCCCAAATCAATTTTCATGTACACTGGCACATGGTCTGAAATTGATCTTGCATCTTTCAGACTTTCAAAATCTCCATAAAAATGAACAATGCCAGATGCGGTCATCTTCAGCTTCGCCGGATGAAAGTAGAAATTATCATATTCAGAAGCCAATGCATTTCCATTGACCGGACGCTGCTTCAACGAAGTTTTTTGTCGCACCAGCGCTGATACATAACCCATTTTTTTAAGGGGATTAAAAACCGTATGCGATTGTGGGATGTTAAAATCACCACAGAAGATCAGGTTATCTGCAGGATAAAGGGCAGGCAAATACTTAAAATATTTGATCTCTGTTTCAGGTTGTTTTGATTTTGGCACCGCATGAAAGCTGGCGACGGTAAAAACTTTATTATTGATGGTAAACCTACAATAATAAGGCTCCCGGTCAATCAACAGGTTATAACTTTCCTCCAGCCATGCTTTTCCCTTTTGCTTTACTTTTGCGGTATTCCAGATAAAAGCATAGCGTTCCCTGGAACTGCCCATGCCAGAAGTAGGATCACTCACTACGTAATCCCATTGATTACCCAATCGGTTCAATTCATCAGCCAAACGGGCTACAGCCTGACTCCCGCCATGCCCTGCAACAACTTCCTGCAGGGCAATGATGTCAAACTCGCGAACAACCTGGGCAATATAGGCGATCTTTTCCTCGCCTTTGGATTTACCGAAATTCTGTAAATTCCAGGAACAAAGACTTACATTTTGGGAATAGCAGGAAAAGCTTATCAGGATAAGCAGCAGAATAATATATTTTTTCAAATCTGGATCGGAATAAAGCTGCAAATATAACAGTCTACTTCATTAAATTGGCTTCCATTTGCATTCCTAATTTTTTAGCCATTTGCAGATCGATCAGAAAACTTTTGTCCGCTAATAACTGCTTGATCTGAGCCCTGATATAGTAAGCAAATCCGCTCTGCTGATCCAGGGCTATCGCCGCGTTGCAATCTTCCAGCGCAGAACGCATCGTCGACTCCGATTGCTTTAAAGCACTCGTTTTAGGTGTTAACCAATTGATTTGTACCGGTTGGAGTTCCAGTTTTCCCTGCAGGGAAAAAGAAGCTGATTTGATCTTTTCCACTGTACTCATTTTTGCAATTGCCCGGTTGACATAAGCCAACACAAAATCTTTATTGATTTGAATACTCTTGTCAAAATCAGTTCTGGCCAGGTCGTATTTATTCAATGCCAGGTAAATGTGGCCCCGAGTATTATAATAACGTTCCTTTTCAAAATCTTTAACATCGGGAGCCAAAGCCAAAGCCTGGTTGATTGCATTCAGGGCATCCTGAAATTTCCCGGTATAAATGTTGCACTGGGCCATATTGAAGTGAACTGAGGCTACCGAGCCTTTCTGAAACACAGATAATTCCGCTTCGGATGCTCGGTTAAACCTCACATTTGCCCGGACCTCTTTGAGGATGGCCTCGTCATTCTTAAGAAAAGCCTGATAACACGACAAGGCAGCAGTATAGTTTTTTAAAGCCATATAGGCATTTCCCTGAAAAGACAGGATCATGGGACTGGTTGGAAATTTCCTAAGCCCTTCAGCGCAAATGTCCACCGCCTTTTGATAATCCTTTAAATTATAAAAGGCTGCACTACGCTGGTAATAATAACTTGGCCTGGAGTCGTCACAGATGTCAAGTATAGCGCTGTTGATCTGGTTCAATACATTCGCATCCTGGATACCGGATTGTGTAAGCAATGTTTTAGCCATATGATAGTCGGTGCAGGCCGCATCCATGTTTTCCATTCTGAAATTGGCCATTGCCCTTTGCAAGCGTGCATCCAGGCTATTGGGTTCAAGCTGAACCGCCTTATTATGATCCTGGAGCGCAGCACTTTTATCACCTTTCATTTCCCTTAACCGTCCGCGGTTAGATAAAATTAAGGCATCATTCGGATCTGCGTCAACTGCTTTATTGAAATAGATTAAGCCCTGATCAAGATCATTTTTCATTACAAAAATCCGCCCAAGGTTCAGGTAGCAACGGCCACATTTAGGATTGATGAGAAGCGCATCCTGATAATATTTAGCCCCGGTTTCAAGTTCATTTTTTTCGATGTGATAAAAGCCCAGCATCCTTAGAACCTCTTCGTTTTTGGGACTTTGCTTCAGTTGTTCTTCAAGATAAGGAATTACGTCTGCTATTTTTCCAAGTTTAACTAAAGAATCTACAGCGTTGGTGTACTTGCTTGATTGTCCGACAGCAACTTGAACACAGCACAATAAAAATGAGATAAGGGCATATTTCATAACTTAAAAATAGTTATTTTACCCATAGCTATTAAATATATCTCAAATATTGGAACAATGCTCAATAAACTGACTTTTATCTATCGTCAACACTTTAAATTCATCATTGCAATCAATCTGGGCACCAGTCTGTTTTTTAGCTTTCTCTTTTTATCAAAGGGTTATACGCATTATCCGCTGTATATGCTTTCCATCATTTTTAAACTCGTCGGGTACCTCATCAGCATTGCTGTTGAAAGACTGCTCTACGCTTCAAGAGTTTACCATTACCAAAATCTTGGATTTAGCTACAAATTAATTTTTAGCAGACTTTTTATAGCTGATTTTTTACTATTCATCCTACTCATCTCAATTGGATACCTATGCGCGAGCTTTATATAGATAGCGTAGCACATAGCTACCGGGGAGACAAAGTACTGAGTAGCGTCTATCTTTCTTGTGCAATCGGTGAAGTAGTCGGACTTCTGGGCAGGAATGGTTCTGGCAAATCGACCTTGCTGAAGATCATCTTTGGCAACCTCCGGCCAGATTATATGTACATGAGGTTGAACGGGCAGCCGATTAAACAAGCTTATCTTAGTGGTCAGGTCAGTTACCTTCCCCAACATTTATTTATACCGCAGCACTTAAAAATCAAAGATCTGGTTGATCAATACACCAATACATACCGTCAGCAATTGCTGAGCGAAGAACTGATCACAAAACACCTGGATATGCCAATAGGTGACTTATCCGGTGGCCAGAAACGTTTGGTTGAATGCCTGCTGGTCCTATACAGTAACAGTGATTTTGTACTTTTGGATGAACCTTTTTCGCAGCTGTCTCCAATCATCATTGAAGAGATCGTCAGGCATATTCAAGCGCTAAGAAAATTCAAAGGTATTGTACTTACAGATCATTATTATCAGCATATCCTAAACACTTCATCCAGAATTGTGTTGTTACACAATGGCTGTAACTACAGCATTAAAAATAAAGAAGACTTACAATTACACGGATACATCAGTCATGAGCGCTAACGTTAAACTCAAAAAAGCAATCCTCATTGGAGCAAGTGGCTTCATCGGTTCAAACCTGCTTCAGGAATTGCTACACCATGCAGATTATGAAAGCATCATCGTGGTTGTCCGGAAAAAACTGGAAATGGAACACCCTAAATTAATCCAGCTAATTGGCGACTTCCACAGTCTGCCTGAGCTTGCAGACCAGCTCATTGCAGATGAGATATTCATCGCATTGGGTACAACGAAGAATAAAACACCCGATCTGAAAATTTATTACCAAATCGATCACGATTATCCGGTATTGGCCGCAAAAATTGCCAAGGACAATGGTGCTCAATCTGTGTTTGTGGTCACTGCAGTAGGTGCAAATCCAGACTCAGGCATTTTTTATGTCAGAACCAAAGGTGAAACAGAGCGTGACATCATTGCGTTGAATTTTGAATACACGCATATTTTCAGGCCATCTATGATTTTGGGTAAACGTCAGGAGCACCGTCCTATGGAAGCCTTTCTGATCAAAATGTGGGGATTTATTAACCCACTTTTAATCGGTAAAGCATTAAAAAAGTACAAAGGGATGGATGGCAAAGATATCGCGAAAGCTATGGCTGCTGTAGCAAAAGCCCCTTCAGAAAAAGTAAGGATTTATCATTGGCCAGAAATGAATGCGGCTATTACTGAGTTTCAATGATACTTTGCGGGTTCAATTCCTTTTGCTTATTGGTATTAAATTTAAACAGATCTTCCGTTGGCACTATTTTTCTACTGCATTTATCTATGTCGGTCCCTTCTTTTGACCATAGGTACGGTCTGAAGCTATAGGATTTATTGCCATCAAGATTGGCAATAAACTGATCCCAGGTTGACCACCTGAGCCCTTTATAAAAAGAAGATAGATCGCCATCAAAGCAAAATCTTATAAATTCTGTATAGCCAAGGCCTAATCCCTCCCACTTTAAACTGTTGGGCGCCAGATAATATACATTTTTCAAATCCGCACCAAAAGCGCCATAATTGATTGCAAAAAAACCGCCCACAGCGTCATCCGCAACGAGCAGATAATCAGGTTTGTCTCCATAATCCTGAATCGTTTTTCCTTTATTCCAATCGGCCACAGACCGATTTAATCTTTTACTTCCTGAGCCCAAAATGCGAAGCCAACCCTGATCAACCATAATTCCTCCAGTATTGTAAATTACAGCACCAAGGGTAGCATACGTTGACATTTGAGCATTAAATAAGGCGAGGCTGGCGTTTGCTGAATCAACCTCAAGTACTTCAACCTTATTTTTAGCTGAATCAATCCAATTTTTCACCAATGGCCACGCCGGATCTGTTTTGTTGATCAATTCATCAAGAGGTTGCATTTTGTGCTGCGAAAAACCGGTTGATGAAAGGGCGATGAACCCCAGGAGTAAGAAACTTTTAATTGCAGTTCTCATAGTCAGTATTTGTCTTTCAAAGATAAACCATAAATATGAATCCAAAAGGATTAAATATCCGCAAAAACAGAGAAGACTATGATATTGGTCAAGTTATTGCAGTATGCGGTCAGCAATAAATTCAAACTGACTATTGACTGATTCTCCTCTATAATAATGGCCAAAACAGAAAAAAAAGACTGGCGTTTCAACCTGCACGAGATCATTTACGAATCGAACACGCCTGCGGGTAAAGCATTCGACATAGGCTTGCTGATCGCTATTTTTACGAGTATCATCGTCGTGATGCTGGATAGTGTACAAAGCATCCACCAACACTATGGTATTCTTTTTAACCGCGTGGAATGGGTATTCTCTGCATTGTTTACAATTGAGTACATACTTCGCCTGATCAGCATACGCAAGCCTTTAAAATACGTTTTCAGTTTGTTGGGTATCATTGATTTGATTGCCCTGATCCCTTCCTATTTAAGTATTTTCTTTGTGGGGGCACAGTCCTTATTGGTATTCCGGGCACTGCGGTTACTCCGTGTGTTCAGAATTTTTAAGCTCGGACACTTTTTAACCGAAATCAATTTTCTAACCCAGGCCCTGAAAAACAGCATTCGAAAAATCAGTATATTTCTCCTCACTGTACTCACTTTAACGGTAATACTCGGATCTATCATGTACCTGGTAGAAAAACGGGAAAATGGATTTTCCAATATCCCTGAAAGCATTTACTGGGCTATAGTAACCATCACCACAGTAGGTTATGGAGATATCTCTCCGGTTACACCAATGGGTAAATTTGTCGCCTCCATAGTTATGCTTACAGGTTATGCAATCATTGCGGTACCTACAGGAATCATTACCCACGACCTGGCGCTGGCCTCCAGAAAGACGAAACACAAATTTGAGTCCTGTCCAAGTTGTGGTGCCGAGGGGCATGATCATGATGCCTTATTTTGCAAATACTGTGGTTCATCATTGTATCGATCTTAAAACTATAAAATGGCCCGCCAGTAATTTTAAGGGCTCATTCTAAAGAATTTTTAAAAGCTGTACAAACCTCAATGAAGAAAAAACAGATTAAGACAATGATTATCAACAACCTACACAATAATCATTAAACTTAAATCAAGGCAAATAGGACACATTAAAACGAGATTTGGCAAAAAAAATTGCTGTTAACACTCTGAATTTTATAAGAAAATGCAATTTATTTAACATGAAATCGTGAAGCTTGGAAAAATTTATTTAATTTTATTTTAATGAATGGGTGATTTGTGCAAACAATCTGTAAATTTATAATGTTATGCCATTCAGTAATTATGCAATAAATCAATCTATATACAAATTAATCACAATTCAATGCCACAAGGAACAGTAAAATTTTTCAATGAATCAAAAGGATTTGGCTTTATCATACCTGATAACGGAGAACCAGAAATTTTTGTACACGTATCTGGTCTAATCGATCAAATTAGAGAAAACGACAAAGTAAGTTACGAAGTTGAAAATGGAAAAAAAGGCTTGAACGCCACTAAAGTTAAAGTTGGATAACAACTACAACCAAAAAAAGCATCCTTAGTGGATGCTTTTTTTTTGTCAAATATTTTTTACGCCTACAGCTATTTTTGCTTCAGCGCTTTGAATCTGTAATACGAAACAATAGCCAATAGCGCGACTATCGCTATCGTAATGTATACCCAGCCCGGGATCGGCACAGGATCTCCCTGGGCATAAGAGTGTAAACCTGTCAGATAGTAGTTCACGCCAAAATAAGTCATAATAATGGTTGAAAAGCTGATCAATGACAACAAATTGAACAGATACTTGCTTTTCAATTTTGGTATCAACCTCACATGCAGTACAAAAGCATAAATGATCACCGAGATGAAAGCCCAGGTTTCTTTAGGATCCCAGCTCCAATACCTGCCCCAGCTTTCATTTGCCCAGATCCCACCCAGGAAAGTACCAACTGTTAGCAAAAACAATCCTACGGTAAGCGACATTTCGTTTACGATAGTCAACTCGGTTACAGATGATTTCACTTTTGCACTGATTTTTTTGTTGTCAATGACGTAAAGCACCAATACAACAGTTCCCAGTAAAGCGCTCAGACCAAAGAAGCCATAGCTGGAGGTGATGATGGCTACATGGATCATCAACCAATACGATTTTAGCACTGGCACCAAAGGTGTAATCTGAGGATTCATTTGCGATCCACCGTGTGCAAATCCCATTAGAATAACCGCAATCAAACAACCTGCAGCAGGTATAAATGCATTGCTGTTTCTATACATGAGCAATCCGGACAATACACCAATCCAACTGATGAAGAGGACGGCCTCATAGCCATTACTCCAGGGTTCATGCCCCGAAATGTACCATCGAACGCCCAAACCAAGCGCCTGCAATGCCGCTGCCGTACCAATCAGAACCAACACAAACTTAACCAGTTTATCTAAAGATTTCGAATTTTTAAAGAGCTTAAAAAAAGCGAGTGACAGAATCACCACACCCAGTAAGGCATAAGTGATCATTAAATTCAAAAAGATATTCCAGGAGTTATAACTCACCTCCCAGTCAATTTTAGCTTGCGAAGGCACCACATCTTTACCATATTTTAATTGCAAGGCTTTGATGCCATTCAGTTCGGCATCTGCTGCCGACCAGTTACCGGTTTGCTGACCTTGTTGTATGGCTTTAAAATATTTATCAAATGCATTTGGCATACTCACCGGAGCATTTGGCTGCGAAATCGGCAAGGCAATCCAGGTGTTGTTTGCATCACCTGCGATGGGGAAAATACGCAGGTATTGTCCATCTGTTAACTGCTGCATGGCCTGCAATTTATCATTTAAGTCGATCAGATCCTTATCATAACTTCCCTGTTCAGCCGGTTTCTTTGCAAAAGATTTCAGGTACTCATCTTTCAATACAAACTCCAGTGCACCATTGGCCCCCAGCCTCAATAAGTTAATCATGGAAGTGTAGCCATCTGCATTGGCTTTAACTGCTTTTAACAATTCTGGTCCGCCTTTAGTACCCACTTTAATTAAGGGAACGTTTACCCAGTTAAAGGGCATGGTGGAAACCGATAGAAAAAACTGATTTGCATCCAGGTTATAGAATCGATCTTTGCGGTAAAGCTTTCTTAAAATCTCCAGTGCCATTGTGTTGACAGGCTCTATCCTGCCATCAATATTTTGCACCAGCAAACGTCCAAACAGGTCAGCATGTTGCTGATCTATTTTAATAGCTGCTGCAAATTGCGCGGCATCAACCGTTTTTCCCATCAGGATTTGCTGAAGCTCAGCGATGTGTTCAGGACTGTGCTCATGATCATGTGGATTTACTGCAGGTTGCGGATCATGATTGTGCCCCGCATGGTCGTGGTCAGCATGGTCATGGTCATGGTCATGTTCATCATGATTATGTACTGCCTGTGGCATCCCCGGGGTGCCATTTGTGCCGTGCATATCTATTTTTTGCTGACTGAATGCCGATCCAAATGGCAGTAGCAACAAGAACAACAATAAAGTCTTGGATTTAGAAATTGATTTTAACTGTTCATTTAATTTAGAGAAATGTGTTCCCTTCCAGAATAATGTGACAAACATGCCCAGAAATAATAAAGTGTATCCAATGTATGTTATGTTTGTTCCCCACTCATCATGGTTTACAGAAAGTACGGTACCTTTTTCATCATCATCAAAACTTGCCTGGAAGAAACGGTAACCAGAGTGGTCAAGTACATGGTTCATATAGATTTTATAAGGTCTGTCGGGCCCGCCATCCTGTATCAGTACATCCGAAGAGTAGGCTGCCGGACTGGTACTGCCGGGATATTTTTCCATTTTAAAATCTGCCAGTTTCAGTGAAAATGGTGCAGGATATATTTTAGAACCATAGGCCAGGGACATTCTTAATCCACCGATCTCGCTCTGGTGCTGAAAGTTGGTCATGCCTTTACCGCCATAAAAGGATATCGTATCGATCGCTGTTGGTGTAGTAACTTCTACTTTAACCAGATCAGGATCATGTTCATGGCTGCGTTTATCTCCTTCAAAATAGATGATAGATCCCGGTGTTGCAGGTTCAGGTACTACAAATGCCAAACTACCGTAGGTATACAAGCTCCTTAAATTAAAAGGTTGCGGTACATCTTTACCTTCAACTACTTTTCTTTCCTGGGTAGCCATAATCATGTAATTTCCTTCATATGGCGATGAAATCTGATATGCCCCTGTCGCATCACTGATGTTGATTGCGCCGGGAGTTTGCTTATTGAAACTGATCAGTAAATTTTGAATCAACTGAACACGTCCCGAGGGGATGTACTTATTGACCCGCTTGCCATTTTCCAACACCACCAAATGTAATGTCGGGGTGCCGGAATCGGCCTTAACCAATGAATCCTGTGCCCTGGCATAAAAATCAATTACTTTAAACTTCACACGCTCGCCCTTGTAATCATATTCTGAAACAAAAGTCTTTTTAAAAGGCTTCAGATAAGTCGGAATCCGGTTAGAAAGCAATATCGCACGCACATCATCATAGGCCAATGCCTCCTCTCCTTTTCCAATCTGAACCTTAAAGAAAGTTGCATCTGAAATGATCTCATTACTGGATTCTCCTTCTCTGATGTGCATAGAGCCTTCAAAACTAATGTAACGGGTAATGTAGCCGCCAATAAAAATGATGATGAATGCCAGGTGAAAAACAAGTAAAGGGAGCTTTTTATACTGAACCAACTGATAACGCTGAATGTTTCCAATGAAATTGAGCACCAGAATAACCATGATGGCCTCAAACCACCAGCAATTGTAAATTAACGCTTTCGCTACAGGCGTACCATAATCGTTTTCTACAAACGTGGCCATAGCCATAGAAAAGGCATATAACAGGAGCATTAAACCCGTTGTACGGGTAGAAAAAAGGAGGTTTTTAATTGATTTGATCAGCATGAACAGATATTGTAATTGTGTTTGCCGCAAAAATCTGTTAATTGCCCTGTACTTTTGTCATGGCTCCGCCACATCAGATTATATATCATACTTTTTACCAATAAACAAGGCTAAAGCTTACGTCATCTGTCTAGTTATTACCATAATATAACCGTACCTTTGCCTTTTAAACAATTTTTTGGTATGAGTGATTATAGTGAACTGATTTTAGCTAATAAAAATTCTGGCCGGACTAAGGACCTTGAAGATGCACTTAACGGCGTTGAGGTCACATATGCCCGTTGGCTAGGTAACCGTGTAAATATTCATACAGGAGAAAAACCAGACAGACTGGGTAATTACTTCCGTTGCTTTTATAATGAGACTGGTATCCAGTTTTATGTAAAAGATGGTTTACCGACTGACATTACCAATGCCTGCTGGTCTGCTTTTAGAAGTATTTTTGACAATAAAGGATAAATGATATTTATTGAGTTACGATTTAATACAGCGGGTTAACAAGCCTGCTTTATTAAATTGGAATTGACAGCCCCTTATGATTCAGTTTTAATCAATATTAAACTGTACAAATCAATCTTAGCCAAACGATAAGTATTGTTAAGTAAGGAGAGCGTACTTTTTCCAAGCCTCATGCGATTGCCATCGCTCATTTTCCAGGTCATTTGCGTATTTAATGTATCGGGCTCTTTGTTTGGGCCATCAAAAGTATGCTTATAAAACTGGATCTGCTGTAAGACAGCCCCATGATCTGCGTCGAATTGCAGCACTACTTCCCTACTGATCATGCCTTCAGGCAGGATTTTTAGGTCATCGCGTTTTGAACGGTAGTCTTGATATATACTGTTACACCTCGAAGTTTTACACCAGGCGTTAAATCCATCCCTGATCATGTAAACTGTATCTGCGTTTTTTGTATAACTTAATTCCCATTTGCTCCGCTTAAGTAACGCAGACAGATCAAATTGCTGATCTACTTTCCTCAGGTAAATGGTATCCATTTGGTATTTAGCACCTTTCCTTCGCCCACCTCCAAAAGTGCTCCATATAAAAATCTCATCTGGTTCAAAGCCTTCCTTTACAATCCTTTCGCTGACTCTTAAGGGTGGCGCTTCCATGACCATCATTTCTGACAATAAAAACTTGTTGTAACGGATTTCCTTCAGACTAAAAGATCCATCTTTAGCAGTTATACTTTCCCCTACCTGGCATCCAGCGATAGGGTGCTTATCGTAGTCAACGATGACACCAGTTATATTTGGTCTTCCCAATCTGGAGATACAAGAAGATAAACTCAAAATTGCCAAAGCTAAGCTGACTGTTTTAAAAGGGCTGTACCTAAATACCATAAGTTAAAAATAGCCTTATGTATTGGAATAAAAAAGAATTATTCCTCATCTGGATATTTGTCCTCATCCGCTGTGTTGCTTTGCGCCTCAATACCTAGCTGGTAACCTTGTGTATATTTGATACTTCCCCAGGCTGTTAACATGGTGATGATATCCTCCTCCTTCAGCGGTCCTGAAATCTGGCTTTTACAATATGTTAAAAATTCATGTTCTGTCATAACCTCACACTTAAATTTCAATTAGCCTTGATAAGGCTCTACGTGGATTAATGCATCTTTAATGTGCAAATCAGATTCCAGCAATTCATCTTTTACCTGATGTGCTACCCGGTGCGCTTCAAAAACATTGATGTGTCCGTCTACTTCGATGTGCATATCCACATAATATTCCAGTCCCATTTTACGGACATAACATTTCTCTACCAATTTAACCTCTTCGTGCAGTGCTGCTACATGACTAATCGCTGCGATCAATTCATCAGAAGGTGCACCGTCCATAATTTCTGAGAAGGCAGGCTTGATTATTTTGAAAGCATTGTATACAATGAACACACAAGCCAGCAAGGCAGCCCAATCATCAGCACCTTCGTAACCTTTTCCTAAAAATAAGGCAATTGTTATGCCTGCAAAAGCTGCAACGGAGGTAATTGCGTCACTTCTGTGGTGATAAGCATCAGCTTTAACTGCATTGCTGTTCAATCTTTTTCCAACAGCAAATACATAACGGAACAGCAATTCCTTGATCATAATTACGATAACAAGTACAATCAGCGTATAAGACTTAGGCAAGTCATGCGGTGTCTGAATAAATCCTATCGCGTGCCAGCCAATCCAGCCTGCAGCCAGTAATAAAAACATTCCAATGATAACCGCGGCAACTGGTTCCGCCTTGCCATGTCCGTAAGGATGCCCTTTATCAGGTGGTCTTTGGGCATACTTAAGTGCCAGCCACAATAAGCCAGAACTGATCACGTCGGCGCAAGATTCTGTAGCGTCTGCAATCAGTGCGTACGATTGACCCAGATGACCAGATATGCCCTTTATAAAAATTAATGCAATACTGACTAATATACCTAATTGTGTGGTGCTGATGGCCTCAGATGCTGAGGTTTTCGCTGCTGTTTTCATGATAATATCCCCATCCGCTTCAGATTGCAAAAATATCAATTATATCACAAATAGCTAGTACGAGTTTAGAATAACCATCAAATCATCTGTTTTATTTCCAGGTCCAGTCGAGCATCTGATTAAGCTTCAAAGAATATTGAGCCGAAAGCCGGTCCATAACCACCAGAAAATCTGCCACCTGAATCCTGTCTTTTGGTAAAAATAGGGCTTCATCACTGTCAAACTTAATAAAAAAGTAATCCGCTGTTTCGTTTACTTCTGCAATTTCTGAGCGGTTCATCTCAGATTCTCCGGTTTCATCTTTTGTCCAAACCACTTCTTCTTTAAAATCAATGGTCAGCATTTTGTCAATGCGATCTTTATATATGGTTCTGATGTATTTCAGGTAACTTTTTTTGTAAAAAGAACGCTGATAAATGGGGTATAGAAAAACAATAGCTACCGCACACAAGAGTGCAAAACCAGCCAGATAAAAACTATTGTTCATATAAGCGCTGAATGCAGCAACGAGAAAAAGTAAAACACGAACAACCACATTTACCCACCTGCTTTTTGTAGCTTCTTTAGATCGGGAAACCCAAAATAAGGTATTCATCAGATAATCATTTTCGGTACAAATAAACTCGAATTTCATACAAAAGGTAGTTATGGCTTGGGTTAAACAGGACGCTAAGGTATTAAAAGCTTTTATTTTTCATGAGCATATCGTTTGTTTTTTATTGCTGAGCAGCTGATGCGGCACACACTCCTACCCTTTAAATACCGCTGAATTGTTTTATACCAACATCAGTGACAGTTGTTCACAAGAAAATAACTCCTTCACACATTGTTCACACATGCTCCACAGAAAGCGCATGAAGGGGGGGCATTTTGTGAAGAAAGTCTGAACCAGGTATGAACTATGTGAGGACTTGCCCCTACTGTGTATTATACTGATATTAGCTAATATGGATTGTCTTCATTTTAATTCATGTCATTGATGTCACAGCGCATTGTGGTAAGTAGTTTTTTGAACCCCACTTTTTCATATGCCCGCACAGCCGCATCATTGTCATGGTATACATCAAGGCGTACTTCAGTTATTCCATTTGATAAAACCCATTGCTTAAGCTCATTTAACAATAGGCTATTCAAGCCTTTTCCTCTAAATTCTGGTTTTACAAACATAAAGCCGAGGTAACCAAAGCGTTCATGGCGTTCGTAAACTTTTGCAGAGCGAATTTGGGCATAACCACATCCGACAACTTCAGCATTAAGCTCGAGTACCAGCACGGTTGTTTGCTCATCGGCAATCAATGTTTCGAGGTCGTAGTAGAAGATTTCTCCATCCTTTAATGTTGGATTAAAGGGGCGTTCAGCCTCGACAAGCATTTGCAAAAATTTGCCAAGTACAGGCAAATCCTCATTGGTAGCACATCTGGTCGTTATGTTTTCCTTGTTTATTTCCATCCTCAAAGATATCTATAAAACGAAGAAATACCGTTTAGAATATTACAATTCAAATCCGGTTTTTTATATATCTTACCCTGTAAAATAAGGCCCGGATAAGCTAAAGGGTCAGTTTAAATTAATGAAGACTAAACTCCCCTTTATCATGAAGTATGTACTCCTGATCTTTCTTTTTTTAATCAATGGATTGATGACCCAGGCACAGCGTAAAAATTTGCCTGAGCACAACATTGTCATCACATCTATTGAGCCAAAAACAATGGTATATAGGATCGATAGTGGGGAATTACATGTCAACGTATCGCCAAAAGATGTACTTAAATTCAAGGCGGCCGGCCTGGTTCGCTATAGTGAATTCGGTGCCAAAGGTAATGGGCAAACGGATGATATAGATGCGATCGCTGCAACCCACGCATTTGCCAATTTACACCGGCTTGTAGTTATAGCTGACGCCGGAGCCACTTATTACATTGGGGGGAAAGCCCGCACTGTGGTCGTTCAGACAGATACTGATTTCGGCACGGCATCTTTCATCATTGATGACACCGAAGTAAAAGATCACAGCGCAGCTATTTTCACAATAAGTTCAAGCTTAAAACCGTTTAAACTGGAAAAAATAACCGCACTGAAGAGAAACCAGGAAAAAATCGATGTTCCTTTGCCAGGCCCCTGCTTAATTACCGTCACCAATTCTAACGTAAAACAGTATATCCGGTTTGGACTAAATCAAAACAATGGATCTGCGCAAACCGACCTCTTCATTGTGGATAAAAACGGCAACGTGGATAGGAAAGCACCGATCATTTGGGATTTTGACAAGATTACGAGCCTAAGCGCTCTGCCTATAGATGAGCAGCTACTGAAAATTACCGGAGGTAATTTCACGACAATTGCCAATAAAGAAGAATCAAAATACGCTTATTACAACCGGAACATTGCGATCAGACGATCGAATGTGCTTGTTGAAGGGCTGAAACACAACATCAAAGGTGAAGGAGCGCAAAGTGCTCCATATGGGGGCTTTATCAACATTGGCGATTGTGCTTATGTGACGGTAAAAAACACCATTCTGACCGGCCACCGTACTTATAGTACCATTGGTGCGGCAGGTAAGCCTGTCACCATGGGTACCTACGATCTTTCTGTGAACCGTGCACTTCATGTATCTTTTTTGAACTGCAGCCAGACCAACGACATCAACGATACGAAATACTGGGGTATAATCGGTTCAAATTTTTGCAAGAATATGCTCTATGATGGTTGCACATTATCCCGTTTTGACGCCCATCAAGGAGTTGCTAACGCGACCATCCGCAACTCTACGCTTGGACATATGGGCATCAATGCCATTGGCAGTGGCCTGTTGACTATTGAGAATTCCACGGTTCGCGGACGTAGTTTTGTCAACCTCCGCGCCGACTATGGTAGTACATGGCAGGGAATGCTGGTGATCCGCAACTGTGTCTTTGTTCCCGCAGGTGGCAAACCGGTTACGGCAGCTTTAATCAGCGGGTCCAATTCAGGTCAGCATGATTTCGGCTATGTGTGCTATATGCCGGAAAGGATCACTATAGAAAATCTGAGCATCGACGACTCCCAACATCCTGACAATTACCAGGGGCCTGCCATTTTCTCTAATTTTAATCCGAAAATGACAGACAATACTTATCAGGAAAAGTTTCCCTACATTAAAACGAAAACAGTCATTCTAAAAAACATTACAACTGCCAGTAAAAAAACGCTGAGGATCAGTGACAATAAGTTCATGTTCAAAGACGTGACTGTGAACACTATTTAGCTTGTTCAATTTCTTTCAAACTATTCATTTTCTTGTAGGCCAGGAAACCTTTGATATCTTCAAAATGTTCGCGAACGCGTTTATTACCAAACTCGAATACTTTTTGGGCCAGTCCGTCTAAGAAATCCCGGTCATGCGATACCAAAATCAAGGTACCATCAAAATCCTGTAAAGCCTCTTTGATGATGTCTTTGGTCTTCATATCTAAATGGTTTGTCGGCTCATCCAGAATCAATACATTTACGGGTTCCAGTAAGAGTTTGATCATTGCTAAGCGGGTTTTTTCACCGCCAGAAAGCACCTTAACCTTTTTGGTGGTATCGTCACCGCTAAACATAAAGGCACCTAAAAGGTCCTTGATTTTTATGGTTCCATCGCTCAAGGGAATCTGATCGATGGTTTCAAATACCGTTAAATTTTCGTCCAGCAACGCAGCCTGATTTTGAGCGAAGTAGCCAATCTTCGCATTATGACCGACTTTTAAATCTCCTTCAAAGTCAATCTCGCTCATGATGGCTTTAATCATGGTTGATTTACCTTCACCATTTTTACCTACGAAAGCTACTTTTTCTCCCCTTTCTATGACCATCGATGCTTTTTCGAATACCACATGATCCCCATACGCCTTAGTCAGTTCTTCTACCATCACCGGGTATTGACCTGAACGTGGGGATGGTGGAAACTTCAGACGCAATGCGGAAGTATCGACCTCATCGATCTCAATAACTTCGAGCTTTTCGAGCATTTTTACGCGCGACTGCACTTGCAGCGTTTTTGAATAGGTACCTCTAAACCGATCTATAAATTCCTGGTTATCTGCAATAAATCGTTGTTGCTCTTCATAGGCTTTCAATTGATGTATCCGGCGGTCGGCACGCAGCTGCAGGTAGTGGCTGTACTTGGCTTTATAATCGTAAATCCTGCCCATGGTGACTTCAATTGTACGATTGGTAATGTTATCTACAAAGGTACGGTCGTGCGAAATCACCATAACTGCCTTAGCGGAATTGATTAAAAAATCTTCCAACCACTGTATACTTTCAATATCCATATGGTTGGTAGGTTCATCCAGCAAAATCAGATCAGGTTTTTTTAATAAAATCTTGGCCAGTTCAATCCGCATGCGCCATCCACCCGAAAACTCAGATGTTTGACGGCTAAAGTCTTTACGTTCAAAACCTAAACCTTTTAACACTTTTTCTACCTCGGCATCGTAATTAACCTCTTCGATTGAATAAAATTTCTCACTGAGTTCTGATACACGTTCAATCAGCTTCATGTAGTCATCACTATCGTAATCGGTACGAATAGTCAGTTGCTCATTCAGCTCATCGAGCTCCTTCTGCATCTGGTTTACCTCTTCGAAAGCTTTCATCGTTTCTTCAAAAACAGTGACCTTATCCTGGGTAAGCAAATGCTGTGGCAAATAGGCAATGACTGCATCCTTAGGACCGGTTACGTTACCAGAAGTAGGTTTAGATACGTTGGCAATGATCTTGAGGATGGTCGACTTGCCCGCCCCATTTTTACCCATCAGGGCTATTTTATCGTTTTCATTAATCGAAAAGGTTACATCACTAAACAAGGTAGTTCCACCAAATGAAACGGAGATATTATTTACATTAATCACGAAATGACATATTAAATTGAGCGGCAAAGATAATGGATTTGAGATAAATACCGAAACCGTCAACGCTTACTTCATCCAAAACACATTTCCTGATGAATAAATTTTTTGTTCCTTCATTTTCTCGATATATGTCTTGGTGTACATGACTAAATTGATGTCTGTAACGCTGATCGATCTGGTTTTTTTATTTCCCAGGTTATCATAAGACAATATCTCCTCTTCCTTATTTTCTTTTCCGGTTAGCTTATAAAAAAAATGCTCATTTTCCCAATAAGACATATTTTCTTCAGGATCATCTACCTTCACTTTCTTACAGTTTTTTTCCAGATAATCTTTTATTTTCGTGAAATCACTTTGCTTTTTAGCCGTCTTACTTACATCAAGGTACATTAGATTCCCCTTCTTGTCTTCCGCCATATTGATTGTTGGAAATGCCACGGTATTTAGGATTGCCAAAGTGTCTTTTTCCGGGTTATATGCCACCGTTTTATATCTGTAACCAAATAGCTCGGTTGGTTTTTTGTTTCTGGACATCCAGTCGCTGGTTGCCTCCAAATACAATGCTGTCGGAAATCTACCCTCAGATGGATAAAAACCCAAAGTATCCTTTGCAAAAAAAGGATTATCTAAAAGGGTAAGTGCTTTTTTCTTATCTAATCCCTCTACTTTTGTCGCAAGAATTTCCTCTGTCTTTTTCAACTTATTTTCAAAAAAAGAAGACACATTGAATTTAAGTGATATTTTTTCTAAGTCGACAAATTTCTGATCCTGTGAATGGCAAGACGAACTAACCAATAATGCTAAAAACAAGTAAATTTTAATGTTATTCATCGTATATCTTTATCCTGATCAGTCTACCATTCTATTTTCCAGCACATCAATCAAGGCCTGGGCTGCAGGGCCTGCAGACAAAGGATTCTGCCCGGTAATTAAAAGTCCATCAATTTCAACATGGGAGAAAAAAGGCACTAATGCGGATTTAAAGTCAGCCCCCAGCGCGATCAGTTTATCTTCAAGGTTAAAAGGGATGTGACCTGGCCTGCCCACCAGCGTTTCCTCTGCATTGGTAAAACCTGTAATCCTTTTGCCGGACAATAAACCCGGCACCATTTCAGCAGCTTTGACCAAAGCTGCAGGACCATGACAAACCGCAGCTACCGGCTTGTTTGCGTAGAAAAAATCCAAAATTAATTTGCCGCTCAATTCATCAATGGCCAAATCCCAGAGCGGGCCATGGCCGCCCGGAAAAAACAGGGCATCAAAATCGCTGGCAGATAACCCAACCAGGGTATGTGTACGGGCAAAAGCTTGCTTGGCAAATTCATCATCATTAAACCTCCGGTTTGAAGCAGTAATGTTTTCAGTCAATTCACTCATTCCGTCCACAGGTGGCTTTCCACCTAAAGGACTAGCTAAAGTAACCTGATAACCCTGATCTATAAATTCATAATAAGGATCAGTAAATTCGCCAAGCCAAACACCAGTTTTACTTTCAGTATTTTCCATCTGCTGATGGGAAGTCAGGATCATCAATATTCGTTTCATAAAAATATGTTTAGCAGGAAAAGTACGGATGGTTCAATTGCATTTCCATCATCTAATCCTTTAGTTAAACACATAACAACCAGATCCGCCGAAGGTTTTGCCTAAATATCCACAGCTTGAATATCTTTAGTCGTCATTTTGAAGCTATCGCTTCCACTTAGCTCAGTTCAAACTGAAGCCCGCTTAAGTAGCGATAAAGTCCCTCCTCATTTTCCATCAGTTCGCGGTGCGTTCCCGATTCAATTAATCTCCCCTTTTCCATCACAATGATTCGGTCGGCCTCACGGATGGTTGATAGGCGGTGGGCAATGATTATTGAAGTACGGCCTTTCATGAGCTCTTCCAAAGCTTCCTGAACCAAACGTTCCGATTCAGAATCAAGCGAAGATGTAGCCTCATCCAGGATCAATATGGATGGATTTTTCAGTAATGCCCGTGCTATCGCAATTCGCTGCCGCTGTCCGCCAGAAAGTTTTACACCACGTTCGCCGACTACCGTTTCATATCCTTCCGGGAAGGAACTGATAAACTGGTGGGCGTTTGCCCGTTGGGCCGCCTGGATAATTTCTTCTTTACTGGCGCTAAGTTTACCGTAAGAAATATTTTCCAGAATTGTGCCTCCAAACAACATGACGTCCTGAGGAACGATCGCTACCTGGTTTCTGATGTCAGTAAGCGAATATTGATGGGATGGTTTACCATCAAAAAGTATTTCGCCGCGCTGTGGACGATAAAACTGCAAGATTAACGCAGCTGTTGTTGATTTACCTGAGCCACTTGGCCCAACAATAGCAAGCCTTTCACCGGCTTTGGCTTCAAAAGAAACATCAGTCAGCACTTCAAGTTCCGGGCGCGAAGGATAAGAGAAGCCTACCTGTTGAAAGGCAATATTACCTTGTATTTTTTGTTCAACATGATTGATATTTTCAGTTATGGATACATCTTCACCTTGTTCGGCCAGGATTTCCAATACCCTTTCACTGGCACCTACTGTTTTCTGTACATTGGCAAACATCTCAGGGAAACTTCCAAGGGAGCTGGCTAAAAACATGGCGTAAAGTGAAAACTGTAAGAGTTGTCCAAAGGTAATTTCACCCTTACTGACCAGTATACAACCGTAGCCTATCACCCCTAAAATGCCACCAAAAAGACACAGCACAATAAAGGACGAGAACATGCCTCTGAATTTAGCCCCCTTTATCGCAATATTGGCTACCTCTCGGATGGTATGACTGTAACGTGCCGCCTCAAAAGGTTCGTTTACGAAAGCCTTTACATTGGCTATGCCCATCAATGTTTCGTCGACAATGGTATTGGACTCTGCAAGCTTATCTTGAGCCTGTCGTGAAATCTTCTTGATGAACCGTCCGAAAAAAACCGCAGCAACAATTAGCACAGGTAATACGACAAGCAGCGCAAAAACAAGTTTTTTCGAAATGATGGACATAAAGATAATACCACCGACCAGCAAGACCGTCTGCCTGATCATCTCAGCTATCGTTGTGGTGAGTGTATCCTGTACCTGGGAAAGATCAGCCGAAATTCTGCTATTGAGTTCCCCTACCCGCCTGCCTGCGAAGAAGTTCATGGGCAAGGTGATCAGTTTAAGGTAGGTATCCCGCCGGATGTCGGCTAGTGACCGCTCGCCAACGCTAACAAACCATAATATCCGGAAAAATGACACCACTGCCTGCAGCACAAGTACTACAAAGGCGAGTAACAATATTCCTGGTATGGTACCTGGCAGATAGTCATTCGTTCGCTTCCCTTGAGCAGTATCGATGAGTGCGCCCACAAACGATGGAAAAGCGAGTCCAACCAAACTGGATAGGAACAGAAAGAACAATGCGGCGATGAATTTTCTACGATAAGGTTTCAGGTAACTGAGCAGTTGCGCAACATGGCCCAAAGTTTCCTTGTTCAGTTTTGCTTTCGGCAGTTCGATGCCCGCTGCGTTTCCACTATTTAGTTGCTGTCTTGCCATAATATGTTGGATGTGAAATCATTTGATAGACCCTGCAAATTTAAAGATAACTTTCCATCAGGCTAAACATGGATACAGCCATTCACCGCCAAAAAAGGGCATTTCACCGCAGATACATACCTACGTCTGCTAAACAGCAATTTTTACATGTTACAACATTCAAATATCATAAACAGGCTTTCACCTAACAGATTTGCCTTTCTGACTATAGCATATTTCCAGTCCGGCTTTTACACCCGAAATTTATGTCAATCAACTTCTAAAAATCAATTAAATTTTGAAAGGAGGCCCTAAAATGAAAAGATATAGTCCAATAGGTTGGGAAATCGACATGATGCAGGATCGGTTCCCTGAAGGTTGTTCAAGGTATTGCGAATGTAATCATCCGTCAGAAGACTGTGGCTGTGAAGATTGTCAGCGCAGACATGCATATGTACTTTACTTTAGCACGGAAATGCGGATCGTCATGTTTTACAGACTGAATTAAGCCTTTTTTAAATCGTATTAAAGTAACAAGTCTCTAAGTTCAGGTGATCGACTTAGAGACTTATTTTATACCCAGGATTTTATGTGCTTATCGTTAATACAAATCTAACCGCATAGGATAAGTTGCAATTTTTCATATCCGATTCGTTAATTGTAAATAGAAATATATGGTGGACATGATCCCGATTAAGACACCCAGAATTGAAATTGTATTTACACGCTTGCCTTTAAACCAACTGACAATTATAAACAAAATTCCTATAGGAGGTACGATTGCTAATAATGCCGATACGATTATTAAATCAGGGTAATCATTATTCCTTATCGTTTTCATATCAATAATTTATTCAATTTCCTGAAAATAAGGACAAACTGTGGTTAGCCAAAATGTTTTACGCGAACGCTGCAATATATTACGTGAATGCAGCTATTCAATGCAGTAAAGTTGATCAGGCCGCATACGATTTTTTTCGTGGTACACCATCAATTAATCTGTAAATTGCGTTATCGGATATTTTACAATTAATCCGGGCAACCGGGCAATAACAATTACCTCTATCACAATGGTAAGTTTAGATAAAGAAGTACAAGTGAACTATACGAATAGCGTGAATAAGGCACTGCAATTTATAGATCAAAATCTCGATACAAATTTGTCTCTGGAAACGATTTCAAAAGTTGCCTGTTTTTCCTCCTTCCATTTTCACAGGATATTTAAAGCTGTTACTCATGAGACGTTAAATGCTTACATAACCAGGAAAAGAATTGAAAAAGCGGCTTCTGTATTAATGCGTAAACCTGAAGTAAGCATTACAGAGCTTTCAGTGCTATTCGGTTTTAATGGCAATTCTTCTCTTACACGTGCTTTCAAAAAATATTACGGCGTTAGTCCGTCTGAGTTCCGCAAACAAAAAATTAGCAGATTTAGCAAGATCAGTAAAGTTGAAAGCAAGAATGGACAAGAGCTTGTAGCGTTTGACGAATACATTTGCAGCATTGATCACCTTAAAAATTGGATCGGCATGAATGCAAAAATTGAAATCAAACACATGACCCATGTAGAACTGGCTTATGTAACTAGTATCGGAGTTCAAGGAATTACAAAAGCTTATGACACGCTAATTAAATGGGCAACTCCATTGGAACTGCTAAAATATCCCGATACAAAAATGGTCACTATTTACCACGATAGTTTTAAAACCACAAACCCGGAAAAAGTTAGGATGAGTGCCTGCATCACGCTGGCTAATCCCTTAAAAGTATCGGGAAATATCGGTTTGACTTCCATTCCGGCTGGAAAATTTATTGTTGGCAGTTTTGTAATTGGGATTATTGAGTTTGAAAAATCCTGGAATGCGCTTTTTGTATGGATGGCTGAAAACGGCTATAAAAAAGCTGACAGAGCCCCTTTTGAGATCTATCACAACGATTACAGAACACATCCTGAACAAAAATGTATGGTAGATTTTTATATTCCAATATGATCAAATCGATACCTGAGGGCCCGAAGGCCCTCATTAAGGACTACTGAATAGCCCTATGGTATGCACATATTGAGAGCATGTGATTTACAAATGATTTGATATCGTAGTTCTTTTTCGTAACCAGATGTTCGGTTCTTGATTATGATTCGAAAATAAGCAGGTGAACAGTGTTTTTCTTACGGGAAACCGTAAAGCGGGAAATTAAAGTTTTAGATAATTTTAAAATCCTTGCAATAGGCAATAAGCTGTTCATTTGTAGAAAAGCCCAACACTTCTTTAATCAGATTGAGGCGTTTTTCAATGCTACTCAAACCTGAAGGCCTGATGTCCTTAAGTTGAAGATATTCAGGGATCTCTTTTTGCTTTGCACCGCCGGCAAGCAAAGCGATAATGGTGGTATCGTAACTGGTAAAATCATAAGTATTTCTTTCCTTCACAAGGACTTTCATCTGTGCAGGGAAATACTTTTTTCCTTGTGCAATCGCCTCAAGGGCTGATCTCAGTTCTTTAGCATCGTGCCGGGCTTTTCGGACGTATCCGTCAATACCGAGATCCTTAATTAGCATATCAATCACCGTGGGCTTACCCTCGGCCGAAAACACCAAGACCTTGAGCCCGGGCTGTTCATTTTTAGCGGCCCTAATCAGCGCGGCACCGTCAACAATTTTCTGAATGTTATGATCTTCTTCAAAAGAAAGATCGGTGATTAGTAAATCATAAGGTTGCCCTATTTTAAGTGCCTTTTGGATCCGGGCAAAAGCATCATCGCAATAAAACACATAATCAGGATCTACAATTTTTAAATCCCCTATAGTTTTACGAACAGAAATACTGGTGCTTTCCTGATCCTCTGCAATTAGTACGCGTTCAAACATCATATATCTTTAGGTAGTTGTAAAGGAAATGAAAATGCTCAATCCCCTATCGTTATTTGTATCAAAAGTAATGGCCCCACCAATACTGCCAATACGGTTTCCCGTATTTGTCAAGCCATTTTTAAAATTCGGCTTTCCTTTGATCCCGACACCATCATCCGTATAATAGATATTCACCTGATTACCAATCCGCTCAAACTTCAGCACCACATTACTTGCACCACTATGCTTTTTCATATTGACCATCAATTCCTGCAGGATGTGTACGATTTCATGTTTTGCTTTTGCACTCACCTGATCCCACAACACTTCCTCATTACCTACCAGCGAGATTCTCCTGTTCGTAGCGCCAAATGATGCCATCAGGCGATTTATTTTTTCCGGAAAATCAGGCTCAGCGGCATGAATCTCTTCATAAGTGATGTCGCGGGATTTCTCGTAAAGCACCTCGATATCATCCAAAATTCTTTCCTTATCTATATCTTCCTTGTTCTCTATTTCAGACATCATCCTGTACAAACCATTTGCAACAACATCATGTACTTTTTTATGGATTTTCAACTTGTTATCACGAATGGCATTTTCGGCCTGTAGTTCCATCTTTTGCTTCCTTTTTCGGTACCAAAGCAGGAGAAGAAACGTGCCCGCTGCGACTAAGATCAACGTAACGATCAGTAAAAATTCTTTTTTTGCATTATCTTTCTGCAACAGCAGATTATCTGCTTTATTTTTTTCCGTGTCGTACCGAATCATGGCAAACTGATTCTTGGCGGCATTCCGATCAGTTTCCAGACTATCTTTCAGTTTTCTGTAAGTTTCAAAATACTGTTTGGACAATTTAGGTTCACTTAGTTTAACTAACCGCTCCAAAGCATACATCTGATCATCAGCACTGGTAACCTGCTGCGCAACCCGATACATTTGATGTGCATAGAATAATGCAGAATCAGGCCTTTTGTTCATGTAAAAATCTGTGAGGTGGGCAAAGCTTGCATTCTGTCCCCAAAAATCCTTTCCCTGTTGCCGAATCTGTAATGCTTTAAGAAAGTCAGGGACCGGATTAAAATTAGGATCCTGAAGCCATTTAGTCTTAGCAGTATTAGATAAGATCCGTGAAAAAGTAGTCGGGTTCTCCTGGATACTTTTAGTAGCGAGTAACTGCTTAAAATAGTTAAGCGCCTCACTATACTTAAGCTGATCGGTTAAATTGATAGCAAGATTATTCAGATAAATATTCTTGGAAGCGGAATCGTTAGAGAGTTCAATTGATTTGAAATAGAACTGGGCAGCCTGCTCATAATTCTTTAGGCGATTGGCCATTTTCCCCAAGTTATTATAATTGGAAGACAATATTTCCCTCTCCTCCTCCAAAGTTGGATCCAAATATTTGACAGCTGAAAGAGAAATTTCCTGACTTCCAAAAGAGTCCCCCCTGCCACCACTGATAATGGCCATATTGATCAGGCATTTGGCAACCTTAATACTATCGCCATCCTTTAAAAATTTTTCTTTAGCTTTATTAAAGTAAATGAAACTGCTGTCGGTATTTTGTTTACTCAAAAAATCGTAAGCCTTGAGGTAATATGGGTTTTCTTGTGAAACCTGATTTTTAATCTTATCCTGATGGCAAGAAAGGTTTAATAGTAAAAGAAGAGCCGTTATATATGTTTTCAATATTTTTAATATTTCCCTAAAATAATAAAAATACGGGCAAAAAAATGCCCGTATTTTTCGATATTAAGGTTTAGGCGGGTTATCGCCAACTTCCCCTCCAGGGCCATCATCCATTGTCGTCATTGTGGTTGGCGTTTTCTTACATTCATGTTTAGAAGTTTTACCTGAATGTGATGGGGATACTAAGCCCAATAAAAAGAAGAAAATAATACTATACATAACTCAAAAATTTAGAATTGAAATACTTGGTAGGCCTCCGCGAATCCTATCGCGGAGGTTGCTACATTGGCATTCCAGAAGCGCTTCTGAAATTTTTGGGAAGGGTTGAGATTCCATTGCGGGCGGCAGTAACTGCTTCCCAAACCGGTCATTACCTACCGCAACTTCTTCTCTTTTAAAAACGGGTATTTACATGAACTTCAATAGCTAATTGAAAGCTCCAACCGATTTCGACAGCAAATGTATAGCGAGCAAAAGTATTGATCATCATGCGGTTCCGATCATTCCTATAAATCCATCGGAATTCCGGAAAACCATAAAATATTCCGAAAATTCCGGCTACATTTACTTATCAATTGATAGGATAATGCTCGATGATTATAAAAAAGCAGTGATTTTGGATTACCACAAAAAGAAAGATCAAAGAGCGCTTTCTTCGAATCTGGTGTACCCGACTTGTAAAAAATTAAAAGAGGAATGTCTTGCCGCTTTGAGATCAAGAACACTTAAAAAAGATGAGAAAATTATCAGGGATTTTTTTAATAATGGCGAAGAGTCAAATGACTACAGCCACAGCATTAACAGATTTGACCGTGATCGGTTTAAACCGCTAGATAATTTTATATCAGGAGAAACAAATGTCAGGGATGAAAGAAATATTGAAATTTTAGCCTGGCTAATAGGCTTCGAACGCAGACCTTATGATTATCGCGTAGATTACACCACCACTCCGGGCGAGGTTAATGAAGAAATCAAGGAAATCACAGCGGAATCTGAACCAGAGGAATCTGAACCAGAAAAGGCAAAGCACGAAGAAATTGAAAAAAAAGAATTTGTACGATTAAAACAACCAGGAAAAAGAGTCCCATTGACCAAATATGGAATTGATATCGTTATTTTCCTGATCACCATTGTAGGAGGAATCGGCTTATCTATGCGTAACGCCAGCATTGAACGTAGTACAACAGCCTATATCTGTACCAGTAAAGTTGCAAAAAAATACCACCTAAACGCCAGATGTCACGGTTTAAATAATTGTAAAAGTGAAATTATTTCAACCACTATTGCCAGCGCAAAGGATGGAGGAAAAACGCTGTGTGAAATTGAACATTAATTTATCTGCCATTATCTAACTACCTTTTTCAAATAATAATCATTGCCTTCTGCCTTCATCTCATTTAAAAAATCATTGTAAGTATACTGCTTTTTGTTACTTTTCTTTTTGGCGTTCAGATAATCCTGGTAATAGCCAAATCCTCCGGCCATACAATAATTTAAAAATGCTTCGCATTTGTTGTTTACAACAAATAAGTCACTTGATGTGGTATGTTCACCATTATAAACAGTCGTAGAATTCACTTCCAGAAAATAAGTATTCCCGTTGTATTCCCAGATTCTGAAATTCATATCCGGATCTTTATAATAGTAGAAAGTTTTGCCAAATTTCTCTTCCAGTCCCTTTTCAAGCTTACTGGTTTCTGCAGTAGTTTTAATACCCAAACGGTAAGCTTCTACCTGATTCGTTTTTTTATCAATGTAAAACCGCACTCCATTGGCCATATACGATGTATTGGGACTGTTATCAATGCTGCCATACAAGGATTTGCCACTAAAATATAAAGCATCCTTTTCTAAGGAAATGTATTCATTCAGGTTACCTACCTGAAATTTCTGATCGTCAAGTTTTATTTTTGAAGTGATGCTACTTTCGGCAACAGGGAGCTTAAGCGTTGCCAGATCAAAATTTTGAGAATGACAGGCCTGAATCAATAAGTTCAGCAACAGGATTCCAGCAATTCTTAATTGCGTATTTGTCTTAATTTTAATCATCAAATTATCTTTTTTGCTTTTTGTATCGCTTGCGGTATTTCTTCATTGATATGCTAATTCCAGAACATTGGTTGCTCAGAAATTGAACGTCATCCAAATGCTTTACAAAACTTCGTCCAAAAAATCAATTTACCGTCACTTTTCCATTTTTTATATAAATTTTCTCAAAATCTGCTTATACGCTCGAGGTTAAGCATATTTATTCCAAAGTCTTGTCATACACAGAAATATCTACAGGAATTTTAACTTCTTTCTGCTCTCCGTCCGGCATTTTATGAAACCGGCAGACTGAAATAAAAGGTTGATCCCTGACCGATTTCACTCTCCACCCATATTTTACCTTCATGCCGATGTATCACTTCTGCACATAAATATAATCCGATGCCAAATCCAGAAATTGTTGAGGGCTGGTCTTTCACCCGGTAAAAACGTTCAAATAGTTTCTGCTGATCTTCTTTTTTTATCCCCAGTCCTTCATCCCTGACAGATAGCTGAACCCAGTTGTTATTTTTCTCGCAGGCAATATCAATTCTAGAGCCTGAAGGGGCATATTTCAAGGCATTACTGATGAAATTATTGATGACCTGGCCGATCTTATCCCGGTCAGCGTCTACCAGGATTTCCCCAACGGGTGCAAAAAAGATCTGATGGCTGGCAACAGTCATGTTAAACTCCTCTTCCAGTTCTTTCAGCAGCGCCGCCATATCAAAATTATGCCGGTCAATGTGAATTTTACCGGATTCAAGACGGGATACATTTAAAAAACCGTTGATCATCGTAGTCATTTTTTTCACCTGTTTATGAGCCATATCCAAAGCCCCCGCCGTGAAAGTATCTTTATTCTTTTCTGCCCTTCTGTAAAGCATTTGTACGTAGCCACTCAATGAGGTTAAAGGTGTTTTGAGTTCGTGACTAACCATACCGATAAAATCATTTTTACGTTGCTCATCGGCCTTTGCTTCAGTTACGTCAGAAATGATACCGACCATTTTAACCGCCTCACCATCGCTGTTGTAACGCGCCTTACCATGTGCCTTGATCCAATGTATCGAACCATCCGGCCAGATCACTTCATATTCAGCCCGGTAAACGCTATGGTTTTGTATGGCTGTGGCAACCAATTGCTTAACCATATTCCTATATTCGGGCAGCATAGCATCGAAAAGTTCAGGATACGTAAAATCCTGATCAGGGGTAAGGCCATAGCAACTCTTAAACTGTGCATTACAAGCCATTGTTCCGGTGGCCAGGTCAACTTCTGTAGAGCCTAGTCCTCCAGCATCAATTGCGATATTCAACCTGGTATTCATATCTGCAATTTCCTTTCTTGCATTCACCTGCTCAGTAACCTCGGTCACCACCTGCAAGATGCTGTCAATTTTCCCATCTTCTTCAGGAACCGGCTGATAGATGAAATTGAAATAGCGCTCTTCCGGTACACCGTTGCTCATGATGATCGCTTTATTTTCCAGTCCAAAATAAGGAGTTCCAGATGCAAATACCTCATTCAGGATATCCACAAAAGGTTGGTACAACATCTCCGGCAGGGCCTCAGAGAAAGTTTTACCTTCTACCTCTGCCGACTTACCCCATATTTCCAGCATTTTATCGTTCACATTCTCGATGATCAGTTGAGGCGTACGGAATACGTTAATGGCAACTGGTGCCTTTTGGATCAGCAGCCGAAATTTCTGTTCACTGGCCGAAAGACTGTTGATCAGCTGCTCCATTTTCCCCTGAGAAGTAAACTGCTCGGTTACATCCAATAAGACTCCGCTTAGTCGGATAGCCTGTTGCTGCTCGTTAAACAATGCTTTTCCTTTAGCCCTGACTATTCTTGGTTCCGGATTTAACGGATTAATGATGGTATAAGAAATATCGTAATCGCCACCTAAAGCAGGGTTCATAGATTGGGTGATGGCAGCGACCACGCTTTCCCGGTCATCTTCCGCGATCACATCGATCGCCTTCTTCAACTCAATTTCCGCTTCGGATGGCAAACCGAACCAGGATTTCAGCAGAGAATTGCCGGTAAATTTTCCCGTCAGGGGGTTGAGGTCAAAAGTAGCCAGCCCTGCTGCATCAATTGCCAGTTGCGTCTCATCCTGACTGATTTTTAATTGTTCAAAGAGTGTTTTCAATTCCGAATTGAAATTACCCAGTTCTTCATTAGAGGCTGTCAACTCTTCGTTTAGCGTTGCAAGTTCCCGTGCAGAAGACTCCAGCTGCTGTTTTGCCAGGACCACATCGGTAACATCAGCCGCAGTATTCATTACTCCATATATTTCTCCAGCCTCATTACTTAAAGCGGTAAAATTATAATTGAAGTAAAACGTTGTTGGTTTACCCAGCACCACCAGATCTATCCTCTGGTTTCTCGCCTGAAAAGGAATGCCCGTTCTAAACACTTCATCCAATTGATTGAACACATCCTGATTATCGAGTTCAGGCAAAATTTCTGAATACAGTTTTCCGATGACATCCCTACCTTTCCCCCAAACATCCATAATCGATTCATTGGCAAAAATGATTCGCATTTCCTGCCCGGAGTAAACCCCAATCGGAAAAGGAGCAGCCTGAATAATACTACGTGTCCTGCCCTCGCTGTCTGCAAGATCTTCAACTAACTCTTCTAACTGTTCCCGGCTTTGGGACAACTCTTCATTGGTAGATAGCAGCTCTTCGTTCGATGCTGCCAATTCCTCATTTGCAGCCGCCAGCTCCTCATTGGACGACTTAAGCTCTTCACTGATGGCTTCCAATTCCTGATTTAACTCCGTTACATCAGTTGCAGTATGCAAAATACAGTCAACTTCACCAGTTTCATTTTTGATCGCGCGATAAATAAAATCAAAATAGAAATTTTGTAGTCTCCCATCCACAACCAGTGCGGCCTTTACGTCTTTAGCTTCATAAGTCACACCTGTGCGCCAGACTTCTCCCAGCACATCAAGAAAAGGTTGACCGACCAATTCAGGTACAGCTTCAGCCAGTGGCTTACCAATCACACTCCGGTCTTTCCCCCAAAAGCCAATCATGGCGTCATTTGCGGTTTGTATGGTGATATCTTCACCGGAATAAATAGCAGTCGCATTGTGCGATAACGACAAGATTTCTAATAATTTATCGTTAGTAAACCGGTGTGGTTGGGAATCCATTAAATATTTTTTAATAACGTGTAAAGATAAACACGCTGTAATAAATAACAAATTCGTTTGAAAAATCTAACTTTCCGCACACAATAAACACTGCAGCAACATGCAAACTAAACAGAAGCTAATTATAGCCTACTCACTTTCATTCAATTCCTTAATCAATACATTTGCCTGACTCATCCAGTCATCCGCTTTTTTGTCTAAATTGGTATGGCATTTATAATCCAGAAAGTTCAATTGATCAGATTGGTCATCAAAAGCACCAACTACCCCTATATAGGTATTTTTAACACCCTCATCCGCCTCATAAACAAATTCAAAAGCATAATATGCCTTGCCCTCCTCAGTTAACTTGCCTAATAATTTGATCGATTCCGGATAACCATTCTCGTCGTCCAGAAAATTATACATCAGCAACTTAGCAAATTCATCGTGCTTTCTGTACATTACAGGAACGTCTTCAATTTTCCCAACATTGTAAAAAGCTTCCATGATCTGATAACGGGATTCTACATCATCCAACTTAGCCTGCAAAAAATGCTTATCCAAACTTAATCCAGCGGTAATTCTTGCAACTAAAGCGGCATTGTGTAAATACGGAATAGAGTCAGCAACCAATATTTTGTTTGTTATTTTATTTGTCATATCTGATAGATCCAATTTGGGCAGAAGTCTCAGGTAGTCATAGACCATCCCGTAATCAATTTCATCAGATTCGGCCGTATTTATCTTTAACAACTCAGTATCCACATCAGCTATTGCGTTACGCATCACCTTATCTTTGACATCCTTCAATATGGCAATATACTCGGCTTTTTTTTCTTCGGTTAACATTCTAGACATTACATTTAATATTTGCGGCCTGTAAATTTTATGCTCCGTCAGCGCAATTAGCTTATCCATATTTTTTACAGCAAAAGCAACTGAATCCCGCAAAGGTTGAAATAAATTCCAATGTAAATCGGCATTGAAGGGCTTACTTACAAGCAAAGCATTTAAATACCAGTCGTAGCTATTTTTATCTACGTCTGTCACTCTGGAAAGTGCATGTACACGTATCAGTTCGGCATTCGTCTCATCTTTATACAACTCCTTAAGCAAGTTTCCGGTCTGTGAATCATGTAATGCAGACAATTCACGGATCAACCGCACTCGTGCCCCGTTACTCGAGGTGTCATCGGCATATTTATACCTCAATGCACTATAAATCTGAGGAAGTTCATCCTTGGTAAACTCATAAAAACTTAGGGCTCCCAAGGCTCCCTTGTAAGTTAAGGTATCGGTACTTCTTAGGTTCTTAACAATAAGATTAGCCTTAGAAGCAGCCAGCTCTGGCAATTTGCTATCTGCCAGATAATTTATGTTTTTAAACACGTCATTCCAAAGTGAGCTTTCAACCTCTTCCTTATCTCCTATTAAAGTTCCACAATAAAAACGGTTATCATAAGTCCAAACTCTGAACACCTTATAATTACCAGACAACTTACTGTAAACCCGGCTTTGCTTTGTATTGACAACCCCCATTTTAACATCTTCAGATTGGTATACAGAGTCTTCTACTGCAATCAGCTCCTTTAAAAATAAAGCATTTAAAGAATCCAGGTTCCGTATTCTATAATATTTACTGATATCAGCTTGTTCAATGCAGTACAAACTTCCAGAATTTTCATTCACAGCATAATAAGACTTGCTGTTATTTAAATATGAAGTACTTGCTTCAGTATCTTTCTCTCCCGGTATCTGTACCAGATTTTGGGGCAAATTGACACTAATTGCACCTACTGCTGTGGTTATACCTTTTTTGAAAGCGTATTTATCAAATTTAAAAGAATCAAAGAAAGGATCTTCTTTCAGCGGATCTGGTCCATTCATATTTTGTCTCAATAATAAATAGGTCCTATTTCCACGTAAAAAAAGCTGTATTTCCATAAACGTCCCCTGCAGAATCAGGCTAAAGGACCTTCCTTCAAAACCATCTTTAAAAATAACTTTTGGCTCTTCAATCAATTTACCTTTACCTTCCAAATCCTTTATAGCGGCTTTGAACACAACTGATTTATCTGACAGGTACATTCCCCCAGGAAAATCGTTATACCTCAAAATATAAGTTACCATATTCAATTGATCAACTGCGGAATACATATTTAAAGCATATGAGGGATAATTTGGGTGCGTGCTATTGGGGATTTCCTTACGCATAGGATCAGGTTGAACAGGCATTTTTACAGAAAATGCACCTTCAACATTTTTAAAATCAATCCAGGGCCCTTTATTCACGGCTATAGCCTCATTGAACGTCAGCGAATTAAAAAAGCGCGCTACGAAGTCACTATTTAAGTTGTTTTTGTCACTTTCTACACTTAGATTATAAAGTGTTTTGTTTTTAAAAATCAGTAGGATCCTGGAAAATCGCGTATTTTTCCTAATTAAAATCTCAGTGGCAGGAACGCCATATTTGACAACCCGCTGTCTGCTCAATAAAACCGTACTGTCCTTTACAAATTTACTCAGCAATGTATCCAAAAATATTTCCTCACTTTCAAACTGGGAAGGCCCTATATAAAAAGAAGAGGTTGTAAATATAACATTGCTGATCATATCAGCACAAAAAGCAATCTTTTCTCCTGCATTGTTTTGAGAAATTGGTACTGATGGAAAATCCACACTATAATTATTCACTTTATTTTGATGGGTATACCAGTCCATTTTATCATAGTCAATCTTAGGAATGGCAGAACCACCTGTAAATGTAGCGCCAACAGGTCTCAATTGATAACCATCACGCTGCAACAGCGCAATGATTCCTTTTTCTCCTGGCAAATGTGCAACGCCTACCGTAGCAAACAGCGTTTCATTTTTTACCAGATTGGTTATACTTTTAGCCATCACCAGATTGCGTTCCGCCAGGCTCATTTGCTCTAAATCCTTGTCCTGTAAATAGGCCCAAATCTCATCGATGTCTCCTTTGATGTATATATCAATGATGTCTTCCATCGCCTTTCTTTCCGCTTTAGCACCTTCGCCAAGTAAATCATCTTCATCATCGCCAAAAAGCAGATTCATTTGTCCCTCCGCATCTTCAAGCCCAAATATTTTCTTTTTATAGGTACGTGCGATACCGTATAGATAGGCATCTATGAAGGTCTGCATATCATCATCCTTTTTATAATCATTTTTTAAAGGAGATTTCAGCGATTGCTTTTTTACCGCAATCCTGTCAAAAATCGCTTTTATTATGGAATCAGGATGTGACTCCAGGGCAAAAGCTGAACTGGATTCGATAGCCTTCATTACAGAGTCGCTAAAGTTAAATACACGCTTGTCCTTAATGTGTACAGAGCCAAAAAGGTAGGATGGCTTTTTTAAGCCATTTCCACTTATTTCCCAAAGCAGGTTGTACTTACTTTTTTGTTGCGAGAAAACATCTGAAGATGTGACCAGCGTACAGAAGAAAAAGCAAAAAAAAAGATTGGCAAATGATTTAAAGTTCATAGCGAGCGTTTCGATTAAAATAAATGCCACAATATAGTAATAATGTACCGTTTTTATCATGACAACATACTGCAAATAAATGACCTAAACCTTGCTTGATGGCGTATGGTGTTGATCATAAATTTGTGGTTCTTAAAAATATGTGTGATATCTAATCAAGAGTAATTCATGTACAATTACAAAAAGAATTGCTAATTGTTGTCGCGAATACTATATTTGTGACAACAAAAGAAATATAGCCATGAGAAAATTAGAATTTGCATCCCTTCAAGTTAGGGATCTTGAAACTTCAAAAGAATTTTACACCAAAAAACTAGGTTTTGAGGAAGCAGGGATACCCAACCCATCGGCCTGTGTTTTTAGATATAATAAAGGTGAGGCAAGTTTTGCCATTAGAACACCTATTGGCAACCTGGAAGGAAAAGAACTGGGCATCGGTGCCTCATTATGGTTCGCAATTGATGGAGAAATAGAGGATTTGCAGACCCAGTTATTAGCAAATAATGTTACACTTTTGGGGCCGGTTCAGGTAACACCTTTCGGGAAAACCCTCATTGCCAGAGACCCTGACGGATATAACATTACCTTTCTGAAGTCAAACTGATATGTCCAAAAAGATTGAATTTCATTTTAAAAAGCCAGAAGATAGTCCAGGCTATCTTTTGGGACAGCTGACCATGTTATGGCAGAGAAAATTAAAGCGTGTTTTAGATCCTTTAGACCTGACACATACCCAGTTCGCACTACTCTGTGCACTTGCCTGGTTATCCAGGGATAGTGAAAAGGTTACGCAAGTTGATATAGCCAATCAGGGCAATGCGGACAGGATGATGGTATCAAAAGTATTGAGAACGCTGGAAGAGAAGAATTTCATCACCCGTCACGAACACCCAACAGATACCAGGGCGAAGACGATCAAATTGACTCAGGATGGCGAGATGGTGTTACAAAAAGCCATTGTCTGTGTAGAAACCGCCGATCTGGAGTTTTTTTACAAGTCTGAAACAGATCTAACTACCTTTAATTCAAAAATGGCCGCACTTATTGAGCAGAACAATAATGAAGTATAAAATTATATTTTAAAGATGAGATCCGGAAGAATAAGAATACCCAAATCGACAAATGCCGCTTTGGGTATTTCCGCATCAAAATTCATCCGAGTTATTATTTTACAACTAATTTAACCGTACCTCAACCCTCCTATTTTTCCTTCGTCCAGATTCAGTATCATTTGAAGCAATGGGATTTGCTATTCCATTCCCTGTAGCCTTTATACGATCAGCTTTTACGGACTTAGCAATCAAATAATTCTTAAAAGCATCAGCTCTGGCCTGAGAAATGGATTGATTAACGGCAACAGAGCCTTCGCTACTTGCATAACCAAACACCTCCAGTCTAGCTGATGAATTGTTCACTAAATATGCAATAATATCATTAACTATCCTTTTGTCTAAATTATTAAACGAAGAAGCCCCGCTAGCAAACTGGGCAGGAATTTTATTTACTGCCTTTTCATCCTGACTGCTTACTTTTTCACTTCCGGCACTTACAACTTTTTCCACTTCATCAATTGCTCCTGTCGATTTCGCTGACATAGCCGGAGTTTCAACCGTATCTGATGTAGCGCTAACCGCACCAGTCTTCTCAATTGGAACGCCTCTGTTCGAAAGTAAATACCAGGCAGTGCCAGCGACCGTTAAAAGGCCGATGACTATATAAATTAACAGATTAGACCGCTTTCGATCTACAACTGTCCCACCAGTAGCAGCTACGTTTTTTGAAAGATCAAATTTCGAATTTGATTCAGAAGTCCCCTCAGGACTACCATTTTTATGTAAATTGAACGCCATAACGATATATATGTTTTAAGTGTACATGTCTACCAGAGTCTGCAGACTTCCTGTATGCGCCCTGCCCATTGCTTCAAATTCCCAGCTATCGCCAACTCTAAATAACCTACCGAATTCCACAGCATCCTCATTGGTGTATTGATCCTTGAGATCATATCTTAGCAGTTCTTCACCATTAAGTTCATTGACTATCCGGATATAGCAATCCTCAACCTGGCCAAAGTTCAGGTCCAGGGTCCTCCGGTCTTTCTTGTTGTCGTGTGGATATTTACAGATTGTGCAGCAGATAATGATCTGTTCCACTTTTGGGTTAACTTTTGTCAAATCGATAAACATGTCTTCATCGTCATCTCCATCGCTGCGCTTCCCATCCGGATCATCAATAGCACCTAGGATAGATTGATCATCTGTAATGGGCCTATCCAGTTCATTTTCCACAATATCCTTCACGCAATTCCCCATTCTAACCTGACCGTAGAACACAAAATAAGAGTCGGAAGGAATTTTGAAAGAACTGTTGATAGCAAATGCAGATACGTCGAGATCAAATTCAGGCCCGTTAGGTTGATCATTAGGATCCCATCCCATTCCAATTTTAACGACAGACAAACCAGGTGCCGCCTTTGACAGCGAAAATCTGTCTCCTTTTGATAAATTAAAGCTCATTTTTTTTTATAATTTAATTATTGATACAATTCCACTAAGGTGCCTAAGCCTCCGTTAAACGCCTGGCCTAAAGCTTCAACATCCCAATCTCCATTGTTCCTTGAAACAGCCGCAAATACCAGTGAATCCTCGTTGTTAAAGCTTTCGTTCAGTTTATACTGGCAGAGTATTGAATTGTCAGCAATATTTCTAATAAGAATATAGGAGTTGTTTACATGACCAAAGTGGTGCGAGCGCTCTCCCGATTGGTCAATTGTAACCGTGAAATAGAGAAACTCAACCCGCTCATCAATCTTCGAAAGATCCACTTTTATAACTTCGTCATCTCCGTCTCCGACTCCGCCTATGGAGTCACCTGGATAACTTGTTGAACCATCCGGACTTTCTGTATTATTATAGAATACAAAGAATTCGTCAGCAATCAGTTTCCCGTTCGCACCTAACATAAAAACAGAGAGGTCCAAATCAACGGAATATCCGTTCACAACAGCAGGATCCCAGCCAAGTCCAGCAACAAAGCCCTGAATTCCTGGCATTTCTTTAGCCAATGATACTGGCTGTTTTTTTTGCAATTGTATAGCCATTTTATTAATTTTTCTTGGGTGGTAATGGTGGTAGTTTTGGTTTTGTAATAACAGGTACACTCGTAACTTCTTTCCTTGACGGAAGTGGTGGTAAACCGGGTTTCGTCAAGGAAGCCGGCGGTGCTGAAATATTGCGTCGTCCAATAGGATTTGAAAAGTCTATTTGAGAAAAAATACATTTCATAGCTTCATTCAAATGAACTTGATCAACTGCCTTTACCTTGATATACTTTTTAAGTAGCTTTTCCAGAAAATAAGGTGTATTGAGTTCTTCACTAGCCACCAAAAGAGTTACAGCATCATTATGAATTCCATTTGATCTCAACAAATCATCTATTGCAGTATAAATAATAAGATCACTGCTATAGTATTTCAACCTTTCGCTCAAATTTCTGGCAGTAATTCTGAACCAATATTTCTGACCATCTGTTAATTCAGCTTCTCCGGTAATGATTGGTACATCCTGGTCAAGTAACGTTTTGCAAAAAGAAAGTAATGTACCAAGCTCTTTTCCGGTATCGATATTTAAAAATGGATTTAAACTAACGATATACTCCAAAATCATCTCTGCTAAAATCTTTACACGTGTGTCCGCACCCTGCCCCTCCAATTGAATCCGAGAAGGATCATCACTAAAACCACGTTTGTATAACTGAAGAAAGAGTTTATTGTCAATACTGCTCAGCAGTAAAATAGCACCATCTCGCTCTACAATACCTGACGCAATCAACACCTTAAATAAAGCGGCTGTTAGATCCACTCGCTTTACATTAAAATAGCCTGCTTCTGTAAAAAGGGCTTCGATCAAAACTTTCTCCTGATCTTCAATATCGGCTTCAAATACAAAACGTAATGGAAAATGCCTGTAAGATTCTATCGAATCACTTTTATATAAAACGGTATGGATAAAATGAGATAGGAATTGTTCAACACCGTGGTAAAAAAGTTGCTTCACCGGCTTTTTATTACCATAGATATCGAAATGCCTGCTTGGATCCTTGATGATTTCAAAATAGTTTCCAAAAGCATTTGGGTCATTCTTATAAAATCGTTCCTTTGCCAGGGCGCCAAAGTAAAAATCATTCCCTGCCACATAGAAATACAGCGGGATGTTATTCGTACCCCTCAAACATAGTGCAGCATAAGGACTCCCCTCTGTTTGGTACCAGAAAGAAACCATGCGTTTGGAAATCTTAATAAGCACACAATAACTCATCCTTATGGCTTTTGGATCCCTTTTAGCAAATGCTTCTCAAAAAACTTCATCCCTTCTAAAATGATGATGGGTGCAACAAAATCAAACTCCCTTTTGTCTTCATGTTTTCGTTTTTGAGCCCTGATAAAACCTGGCTCGCCCTTGATGTAATTCTCAATGTTCATATCCATGAAACCCGCCATAAATTCTCCAGGATTCATTTTTAAGCCAAACATAGAAGACGACACTTTATAAAAAAGGTCTGCAAAATCCATAAATCTCGGGCAATGTGGTTTTCCTTCAGGTGGAAGACAAATGAAATGGTTCCCCACGTGTTCCAACATTTCCGCCGTTATTGAATTTGTCGATTCCAGATACTTAAATGTTCCTTCGGGCGTGACAATACAAAAGTTATCTTCGCCAAGTATCTCTATAGCTTGCTTATTGGTAGGTACCAGAATGCTTGTAATGTGCGTTGGAATCGCCAGCCCTTTAGATACCTCGTACTTTACATCAGAATTGTTAATTCCGCTTTGAGAATTGATATCAATGATTTTTAAAGGATTGACCGAAATCGGTGTGATGGTTGTTTTTGCCACAGCCATCCCTCCCATACCCCTAATAAACATATCGGTATAATATTGCTCTGCTGATTTCGCATTTACGGCATTAAACCAATCGAAAATTCTGGCACCCTTTCCGGCAAAAGCAATCTTGATTTTTGGAGGGATCGCTTTTACAGCAGCAGGCGCATCGTCAGACCTTACAATTTCAGTACGCAGCTTGTAAGCCAATTGTCCGGCATAAAACATGATCAGACCAGTAACATACAAATTGACACTCATCATTTCCTTACAATCTGCGGCAATCAACCGATAAAAGGTTTCAAAATCTCCAGCTTCCAGCCGATCTACCACTTGTTCAAAATAATAAGGAGCAGTGTTCTCCGAGTATTTATTAACTCCGCTATTGAGTCCCTGAATAGAGATTTTCTTGATCTCGCAAATTTTCAATAATACATTTTTAAAGTTAGGAGAATACTTGGTGGCTTGTGCAACCCGCTCTGCAGCAAATCTAATCGAGTTTTGTTTAATCATAGCCTTGCCGCCCTCCATCTGACATAATGCTGTAATATCCGTCGTGCTTCCCCCGATATCAAAACAAAGCACCAATTCTCCCGGATTTATAGCGTAACCACCATTCGGACGAACCAGATAATTGGCTACTGCGCAAGCTTCCGATAAAGACTCCTCATTGCTAAGCGTTTTGAAGTTAAAGCTAACAGGCTCTGTTTCCGAGGCGATGTTAATGGTATTTTTAATGGATTGATGACTTATATGAGCGGAGCTGCCAGCCGCAGCACTTCCCCAGCCACTGCTTTCAGCTGAACCCCAACCGCCTTCACTAACAACTTCCGGAACCGCGTCCCAACCTGTTGTGGCTTTTGCAATACCCCAGGCGCTCTCCGAAGAGGTATCACCAATATCCGATAAATCAGAAGGCGGATAGGTCTTGAGTTTAACATCACTTACTATTGGGGAAATATTCCTTAGCGAATCCCAGATTGCCCTGTACTCACTCAACAATTCTTTCCCCATTGAAGATGGATATGACCATTTCAAGGTCTTCGGCTCATGGTTTTCCATAAAAAGCTGTGCATAAACATGCAACAAGAGTGAACTCAAATAAGCAGTTTTATAGCTTTTATCAATAGCTTGAGTAGACCATTTCATATTGTAAACAAGCTCAGCCCGCCCAACTCTGCTATAGCTCAGCACATATCGGTCATTCTCTGCATTTTCAATCGGAAGGTTCTTTTCAAAACAAGGAAAACCACCTTTTACCGCCTGCGCCATCAAAGATTCCACCAATAGGTGATCCTCATTGACCACGCGTCTGGAGTCATGAACAGTAAGTACAGATTTAATAGAATTTGTGAGGATTTCATCGTTTTGAAAAAAGAAAATTTCGTCCTCAACCGCCGGTCGTTCATCGTTATTCTTCGCATCACTACCCAACAAAGAAACCCGCTTATTGGTTAGTTTCAAACGCTCACATACTTCATTTCGGTAATCAGAAAAATAGGCAATCGATGAATTGGTACTTCCAAAATCAACACCCAAAAATGCAGGATAGAGCGTCTTTGGAGAATTCAACATGTTTACAGGCAAATCCTGCGTATTACCTGAACCGTCATACCTAATGATTCCAAACCCACAATCTATACCAGCATGTGAAAATTTAACTCCTTTAAAGGGCTGATTGCTCTCATAAATTTCATATTTATACTTGTTATCAGAAACCGCATTATTAGACGACACATGTAATTCCGACTTAATGTCGCCGTATTTGGGATCAAATTTCGCAGCCTTTCCATTACTGCCCAGGTATAACGGCGTGCCCTTTTCATCTAGCACAATTCTAAAAAAATCATCATTTACATTTCCAATAAATGGAGTAGCCTGAAACTTGGCATCATTATGCGGAATCTCTGAATATAAAAAATACCTGTTCCATTGTTTAGAAATGAAATTTGGCCACATCAAAATATCCTTGCCCAATATAGAATCACTAGTCACACGATAAACTACCTGTTTAATAATTTCAGTTCCATTTTCAGTGTAAAGACTCAAATTCACAATCAGTCGTTCGCCATCTTTATCATTAGGGTCGTATAAACCTGTAATTCGCGATCTAACGTTTGAAGTGACAGAAATGCCAACCAACGCATCCAATGTCGCACCAAATACATTTAATGCTAATGGTGTTAGGGGCAATGTAAAATAAGCGAAGCTGTTGGGCTGACCTTTAGTTTCGGCTTCAAGCAGTAAGATAGGCTTATTTTTTAGGTAGTTTCTGGTTTCAGCTCCCTCTCTCCCAAAATCAATCTGGGCAATTTCGGTTGTATCCGGCAGCAACAAATCCTTCGGATCAAATGGAATGGCTCCCTCTTTAGTTTCACCGTAGATGACCCCTTCCGATCCAAATAACTCTGTAGAATAATTGAAGAGCAGGCTAAAAGGATAATTAAAAATAGATCCGATTTCAGGTGGCGACTGCTCGTCCAGTTTAGGATAGCCTTTTTCTTCCTGATACTTCCGCATGTCTTTCAACCAGCCCTCCAGAATACCAGAAATGTTGCCATATTTCGGTGCGATAAATTCTGCTACGCCATCAAAATTGCGCCTAAACTTTTCAATATGGTTTAGAATATGCTTGGCGTAACCATACAAATTAAAGAGATCCTGTGGTGTCAGATCCGATTTCAGCGGATCAATAAACCGACCATTTCTTACATTTACAAAGGGAGCCTTATCGCCAATAGCATAAGATGCCGAGGTAAACAATAAACTGTCTGGTGAGGTACCTCCTACCACAGTTCCTTTAAAAGAGATTACATCTATAAATGGCACTTTATCGGTATTATTTGCCAGTGATTGATCGCACCAAAGCGGTTCCCTTTCAAATAGCATGTTACCAAATGCTCCAGTGGGTTCATAAATATTTGCAGTATCCAGAACTTTCTTGCCGTCAGAATAAGCCAAATGCACCCTATTTACTTCAATGTCTTTATAAGACAATGCAATACAGCTGATGAACCCTTTCCATTCATTGATTAATGATTTATAAAAGAGCATTAAGCCGGATGCCGCAGCATCTTTATCCTGAATGTTATCCGAGGCAGCTCTGAACAGATTAGCCCTGGCAAATACCGAAGGTATCCCGGATACAATGGTTCCGATATTAACAGATGAATCACCGTATTGGTTAACCGCAATTTCAGGAATTAAAATGTGCTTGGTAAAAACCTCAAGCTGAGGAATCTTGTCCCAGGCAAACTCCACCCCATTTGGTTCTGTATTTGGCTGAACTTTAATCGCAAGCGCCTTTATTCTTTTATCAGACATCTTCCTATTAATTAAGATTAAAATTTTGTGAAATGGTTAATGCATTGTAGATGTGGGCCAAAAACTTTTCCTTGGTCGTATTCACCTTCTGCTCATCCTTTGGTCCGGTATTGATCAGTGTCTTTACGAAAGAATTATACCTGCTTCCAAAAAAACCGCCTTTAGACCAATGGTATTTTTCGTCCTGAAATATCGCACCAACATCAATATTCTTCAGTTCGTTTCTATTGCTAAGAAAAGCCTTACTGTCAAAAATAAAACGACCTGGGGCCACCGTACTCCTGACCTGATACAACCATCCAGGAATAAATCTCGCATCATCAAAAGTGTACGCGAATAATTTAAAATACTCATTGATTTCTTTACATTCAATATCAGTAATACCACTATATTGATCCAACTTCTGCTCTTTGCACTGATTGATGAACCCTTTGATGCCAATATCTCCATCCGCAGCGCCATTCAAGGATAAGGAAATATGCGCCAGGGAAAAAAATGCGCCCAATCTGTTCACAAAGTTTTCACCTGCATTATTCTCTTTTCCTACAAAATCATCAAAAGAGAAGTTAAAGGAATTGTCTTTAAATTCTACAGCTTTGTACAGATAGTCTGCCTGTCCGTTATCAAAACCTGTACTCCTTGTAAAAAAGTCATAAGCAGCACAGGCACAAAGCAATTCTGTAATGTGACAAGGATTTTTCTGTTCGCTACCACCTGTAATGGTTTTACTTGATTTTCCTTCATCCATCTTTTTACTTTCTATCGGCCACCCAATGTGGTACAGCAATTTATAGCACTTCTTAACTGTAGGATCATTTTGATAGAACTGAAGTGCAGCCTGGCTGTTGATCGGAAAAAACGAAGAATCTGCAATTACCCGATCGCTTTTCGCAGATTTTTGATTGTCGTCTGGTTTGGCAAACGTAAAATATTCGGTCAACAATGTCGAGCCAAACTTCGCCTTTGAAAAATCAATACTCGATGTCCCATTTGACCTTATTTTAACAAAATCCTGTAGGGCTTTCGGTATCACCGGAATAGAAGAAGCACCAGTTCCCCCAAAGACAGACCCGAAAATAAAAACCCTGGCTATCTCACCAGCTTGCTCCAACTTGGCTATAAAAGCTTCCAGTTCCCGTTCTTCAGTCTGTACATTGGTTCCTTTCAAAATATTTCGGGCTGCCTCTACAATGCCGTGGTACATCAACATTGAACCCAAATGCGTTTGCGCCCTGTAGCCATGTGCCAAATCAAACTCCTGTACCGTATCATTGTCTAAAAACAGGTCAGAAATCAATTTATTGGCCTTCTGCTGTTCCTGAGAACCAGTTGATATTTTACTCAGATTTTTATAGCTCTCCCTGCCGGGGCCTGAATAATTCGTCCAGAATCGATGCAAATTAAGCTTTGCAGAAAAAAAGGTATTTGCATTTGGCGTTCCCCCAGTTATTGTACCATTGGTTTTAATCCGGTTATACAGGGTAATTAATTCCTCAACTCTCGCCTTATTACCGTTGTTTTGATCGGTATCTAAAGTAAGTACTTCAATCTCCTGGTTATCGAACATGCCGATGCTACATAAATGTGTAAAGGCTTCCAGGCAACGCATACCGGTACCACCGATCGCGATGACAAATAATTTATCCATGATGTTTTTGATTAAGGATTAGAACCAGTGACCCAGTTTGCCATTTTTAAAAGTCTTACTTAGTATCAGTCCACCAATCAGGTACACGAAAAAGCCTATGGCAGTCCCTACGCCTAAGGCAGAGACATATTTGTTCACCACCATGATGTTTGCATCCGGCTTAAAGGCATAATACCCCATTAGGAAAATTACGGCAGGATTAAGCAAGGCGAAAATCCAGAACCAGGTTTTACGCTTCTGAGCATCTTTAGGCTGACTGCCTCCCTCAAACTTGATGGATGTGGAGATCAAAGCCGATACTAGTAAAAAAATGAAAGTGATCACAATTGAAATGATGTAAGCAGATACAGATTGCATGTAATTGTCTATTAAATGGTTTGATAATTATTGATTTGTTTTGATATAATACGAGTACACTACCTTGTTTTCCGGTTTAATATCCTGTAGCGTACTAACTATAGATTCCCGCAGGGCGATGTTAGAAATTCCACTTTCATTAACCCATTTAAACTGATCAAGTGCTGGATTAGCTAAATTCGGTTGTGGATTTTTAAGCACAATATCCACCCTAAGTAGTCCGCCCGGATTTTGAATATTTTTAACTTTAAATTGTGGATCAAATGAAACGCCTAACTCCGTCTTTTTGCGGTTAATTGTCTTTGTATTCTTAAAGAGTGTCTGGTTAAGTACAAAAACTTCCGTCAACGCTACCGGATCTTTAGCTTTATACATCCATTCCGGTTTCAAAAAGCCATCAGTATTATAGCACTTCATTGCTATAGGGTCTTTTTCCTCATCTGCAAACTTAGCCTCACCATTGCTTCCTTTAGCTAACTTTGGCTTGTGCTTTTTAACCTCCAAACATTTTGAAAACTGCTCGTAATCTTCCGATACGTCGGATACATTGACCGCAAAATCACCAAACAGATAACTGTCTTCATTGCTTAAATCAATCCACAACTTTCTAAAAAAGTCATTAAACTGATGTTGCTCATTATAACTTTCATGAAGTTTTCCAATCGTATTCCAATCCACACCAAATGGATAAAACTCAAAGTTTCTTCCATTTTTTAAACCATTTACATAATTACTTTTAAGATCCAAAACATTCCTGGTCGCTTCCGATGTTCCTTTTGGATCATAAAATATACCCCCCGATTTCTCCGTGGGATAATCTGTACTCAGCTTAAATGACTGGGTAGAAAGTTCAAATTTCGAGTTTAACAAACTCAACTTAGGTTCCAGCTTACTCAATAAACTTTTGGTGTCTGGCCTTCCGCAACTAAATATGGTAAAATAGATGTGCTTGGTCACCTTTCCCTCATTATAATTGGCTACAAAGAAGTTAACGGCGTTTCCTTTAGCCAGCCATTTTGAAAATGAAATCTTCAGATAAGCTGTACTGGTCACTTCCTTATCATTTTGAAATTCTTCAAAATCAGTAATCAGCAAGGCATCGCTATTGGAGGCAACGATCTTCTCCACTCCCATCTGGATCGGAGCCCGTCTATTGAGGTATTCCTTTGCGTCGCTGACTTTTTCACCAAGTTCGGTGGGGTTCGTAACTTCCAAAGGTGTTACGGCACCACTGACCAATTTATACACATCAAACTGATCAGCTAAAACAGCATTAAAGCAATCCCCCATTAAGTGTTTAATCTCAGGATTTGAGAATGCGGTATTCATTCCGGCCGAGAAATCGATATAAAGTGCTACATTTCCACTTTTGATACTATTTGTATCCCTTGCATTATTGTACGCTTCAATGCGGCCAGGCAGTTCCGTAGCGATATAGGGATCAAATTCAGCAAATGGATCACCATTTTCGCTGCTGCAGCCCTGAATTCCCAACGCAGCTATAAGGACAATACAGTATTTCTTTTTCATTATCGTATATTTTAATTTAAAATTGATGAAGCTATTATGAGTTTTTTTCGTCCGGTAAAATGAGGGAGAGCAAAACTGAAAAGCCCAATATCACACCAATCACCAGGAGTGAATAAATGGACTCGATGTGATAAAATGGTGCAATGATCATCTTCAATCCGATAAAAGATAGAATAATGGCCAGGCCGTATTTCAACTTGCTAAACAAGTAAATAAAATTATCCAGTAGAAAGAAAAGCGCCCTCAATCCGAGTATGGCAAAGATATTGGACGTATATAGGATGAATGGATCATTAGAAATGGCAAAAATGGCCGGGATAGAGTCTACCGCAAATAAAAGATCTGTAAATTCAATAACAGCCACAACTACCAACAGCGGTGTTGCAAACTTCTTTCCATTCTGAATGGTGAAAAATTTATCAGCATCGTATTGATCACTCACATTAAAAACTTTGCGGATCAATTTCGCTCCCCTTGTGTTGTTGTAATCCTCTTCGTCATCCTCTTCACCAGACGACCAGGATTTAATCCCTGCGTAAACCAGGAATAGACCAAAAAGTGTCATGATGATATTGATATCATACTTAAAACCTCGTAACCCAACTACATTTAACAGCTTATTCAGATAAGTAAGCTCAATTAAAAATGCACCAGAAAAGATAAAGAGCCCCCTCAAAACTAAAGCCCCAATAATTCCCCAAAACAGAACCTTATGCTTGTTGGCATTGGCTACATCAAAAAATTTGAAAACAAGTATAAATACAAATAGATTATCTACAGACAGTGCCTTTTCAATCCAATAGGCAGACTGAAATTCAAAAAACTTAACTGGCCCGGCAAAATGATACACAAGACCGCTAAAGGCCATGGCTAAACTGATCCAAACCAATGACCAGGTAATAGCCTCCTTATTGGAAACAACATGACTTTTTTTATTAAAAATGCCTAGATCTAGCAATAGCATAACGATAACAGCAACGGCAAAGATTATAATAAGACCGGGGTGTTCTAAGAAAATTGGATGTTGGTTCATTTGGGTGTCGTTAATATTGATTGCTCACTATGAACTTCAACAAAACCATGAATTTTAACTGAGCATTTACGCAGCACTTCTTCATAATTTAGAATTTCAGTTCCTAATTATGATTCGAAAGTATGCAGGTAAACAAAGTTTTCCTTACGGGAACCCGTAAAACGAAAAAAGTCCACTCTCCATCGGGGAGAGATACCGAAGGCAGATCACCTGATCTGCAACCTAACTAAAAATTCAAACGTTCTATTTACTCCCTTTTGTTAAAGATCGTTTTCCCGCTACCGCAGAATCTATTAAATATGCTATAAAAATTCCTATAGCATATGCAATGAGATCAGACCAAAGAAATCCTTGACCTAAAATCAATCGCCCCGGCAGGGTCTGCCTAATGTTATTGATCCAGGGCTGCTGATAAAGCTGACTGAACTCTACCAGGTAACAAATTAATAAACCAATCCATGCAACCGAGTTCACACGAGCATCAACCAGGAAAAACCTGACTATAAAAAAAATCATTGTTGCCCATAATGCATCACCTGTCGATACAGGTATCAAAGCGAATTGCCTTGACAAAAGCCCAAGCAATATGATTAAAAAAATTAAACCGACATATGGGAGTCTTTTTCTGAATTGCATCTACATTGGATTATAAACTAAAAGTTCTCAACTAAGATATAAAATATGCCTTGCTAGTCAATTGGCTTTTTAAAAAGTACAATCCAAATCACTGAGAATTTATATGCTTCAAATTACATACACGAGCCATTTGAGCTACTCACCTAAGAATGTGCATCATATACATTTATTGTTATTTAAGTTATGGCATTTTTTTATATTTTTATAAAACAAACTATCATAACCTATGAGTAATAAAATATTAATGACTAAGGAAGTAAGTCCGGGGGAATATTCGGATTTGTTTGACTTCTTGATGAAAGAACTGAAGATTTTTAAAAGGAAATGGTTGATTTCGCTGAAACATGTAGAAACCGGGGAGTCACAAAAGTACTTTTTCCGTTATTTCGAGCGCCAGCACCAGGCTGAACTTATCCGTTTATTTAATGAAAATGATTTTGAGGGAATCTTGCGTATACCGACCGGAGAAGAGGGAAGTTGTGCAACTCAACTGGAAGGTCGTTATGTTAAATCAGGTAAACTGGTCAGCTTCCAGGTAATCGAAGCCCGGCCACATGAAGGGGGTAGATATGTCGGACTTACGCCAGCAAAAGTTTTTCTGGATGAAGAAGGGGAAAAACATATTTCCGCCGCTTTAAAATTACAAATTTAATAAGGTAAAGCCTCCCTAAAAAGGAGGCTTTTCTAATGTGTGCTTTACTTTTTTTCCAACCTATTAATGATATCAGTTAAAACACCCGAATGTTGATACAGGTCATCAATTGAATTGATTTCATACTTAACTTCCTTCTTATTTTCATCCAGCACAGCCAAATACTTCTTATTGCCCAAATACAGCCTGCATATGGTCTTGCGATTGTTGTCATCAAGCAATATGGCAAAGTATGATAACGCATCACGATGCACAATCCGTTTTGGGTCAACTACCTCTCGTAAAATTGACTTCACAACAAAGTACCCTTCAATTTCCTCTTCAGTGGTTACAATTCCCGTTTCAGTCGCCATTACAGGCTCAGCTGTACTTTTTACTTCAGTTTCGTTACTGTTGGCCTCTTCCTTCCCTAAAGCCATTTTCAACCTGTCGGTAATCGCATCATTGAGCACCTGGTTAGAGGACCGTTTAACCAGTTCAGTAAACTGAGCCAGAATTTTTTCTGTCAACTTACCCTGATACACCTGACTGGCAAAATGTTTTACAAATACTGTCGAAGGATCTCTAAGTTCCGATGTAATGAGGGCTTTAAGTTCATTGGTAAACTTTAAATCAGATGCTGTATTAGAAATGTTTTCAATGTCAAAATACGACTTATGGAACTTTTTTAATTCCTCGATCTGCGCATCCTTGATTTCAGCAATATTGAATTCAAAAAACGGCTTATCATCCATTTTATTGGGATCATTTAAATCCGTATAAAACCTATAATTCAATCCATTAGTTAATAAGCTAAACTTAGCTTTAGTCACATGAAAATATCTAAACAGCTGTGAATTGTGTGGATCCAACTTTTCCAGATGGTGTTTGCACTCAATGATGATGATGGGCTCCCCATCCTTCATAATTGCATAGTCAACCTTCTCGCCTTTTTTAATCCCAATATCCGCAATGAATTCCGGGTTAACTTCAAATGGATCAAATACATCAAATCCCAACAATCTGATAAATGGCATGATCAGCGCATTTTTGGTTGCTTCTTCTGTTTGAATCTGCGGAATCATCTTTGCAGTTCTCGTCCCTAATTGCCTTACTTCGTCTTTAAAATCCATATCAAATACCTTATTACAATTGCTCCATGTGTCAGTAATATCTGGCACCCTATTTTTTACTTTCTAATAAATCATTCTGAAATTCAGTTGACCAAATCCGACCAGGGAATCATTCAACTCAAAATTTCAGTTCCCAATCATAATTCGAAAGTAGTCAGATAAACAAGCTTGTCCTTACGGGAAACCGTAATTGATCTTCTGGACAAAAGTAATTTGGAAGACACTAAGGATAGACTATTGAAATTAACCGATCAAGTTGATTACTCATTCAATTGGCTTACCTTTTCGTCCAGATCATCTGAAGATATTTTACCAAGTGAAAAATCAATCTTTAACAATGCGGCCTGCTCATTTTTCGTTAAAGGCCTTTGATGTACCATATCCACTAACTCATCTTCGCCGGTAACTGGAGCTAGCACATTTTTCTTTTGAAGGAACGATTCGAAATACCGGATACCAAATCTGCGCAACGATATCGCATCAAAATGAAGCTCATCCGCATTTGCTGTTAATCCCGTAGCTGTTACAAAATAAGCGTTCGGTTTTGTTTCAGCGAATTTCTGAAGGGCATAATTCACCTGCTTATATTCAGTAAAATATTTACCGTATCTACCTGTGCTTAAAAAATCGCCAAGACCACCCATAATAAAAGGAATATCTGGCGCATTCAGCTCAGCGCGAAACGCATCAACGATAATACTCAGCTTATCATAATAAACAGCCGAAAGCCCAGCAAAACTATCATTTTCTCCCTGATGCCACATAATCCCAGTCAATTTACTGGTTCTTAGCGCAAGCTTTGCCTGGAACACAGCATTGTCAAAGAGTGCGCCCCCAACAGCCCAATCGTCCAGACTGGTTCCACCATCAGCACAGGGTATCAAACCAATTTCTTCCTGATCATTTTTTAATCTCCACGCTCCCGCAAATGATGCTGCAAGTCCGATGCCTGATGTAGGCCTGTCAAAGTTAATTGGTTCTATCATTGTTTGCCAGCGGCCATTCACCAGCATTTTGATCTTTTCATCATAAATCTGCTTAACATCAGCCAAATATCCCCGACCTGCCATATTTGACTGGCCTACCATTAAAAAGGAACTTATCATATTTATATATTTTATAAACGAGCAATATTTTAGTTATAAGATTGCATATAGTTTTGAAGCCGAGCTTCTACTTCTGACCATTCGGATAAAAGGATAGAAAATCGTGCAGAATCCCTGACTGTAAAATCAGCCCCCATTCTTTCTGCCCGGATCACTCCTTCAAATTTAGCTCCTAACCGTTCAATTGCCGTCCTGGATTGCTGATTTCGAACGTCAGTTGTAAAATTAACCCGCCACACCTTCCAATACTGAAAAGCATATTTTAGCATTAAGAACTTAACTTCAGTATTTATCCCGGTTTTAACAGCAGAAGCCGTAAGCCAGGTATGACCAATTTCACAAACATCCGGTGCAGTTCTACCAAATTCCGGCGTCTGTGATGGCCAGGGCCAGTAAGCAATATTCCAAAAACGGGTTGATCCTTTAATGGCTCCGTCATCGTTACTAATGATAACAAAAGGCAAACCAGTTCCGGCATTGCGTTGCTCGATCGCTGATTGCACATACTGCGTCATTGCTTCAACTCCCTGTGGTACCACAGTCCAGCGAAACAATTCCTGATTCCCTTCAGCAGCTAAGGTCAGTCCTTCTGTATGAATTAATTCAAGCGGTTCCAACCTGATTTTATTTCCAATCCACTGCTTATTCTCCATATTTTCAAGTCATTAATTCTTATTATTATTTAGGTCTGCTTTATCCAGTTTCAAATCTTTACCTGATACGCCAAAATAACGTCATCATGCGAAACCACTTCTATAATATATGTTTTCTAACACTATAAATTTAAGCAAGAATAAGATAAGGTTACTTAGCTAATCACTTTTCTTATAATAGAAAAGCGTCAAAAACGGATCATAAATAATAAGTTTCCTTTTACCCAATAAAGGTTGTAAATTTTGCAATAGCTTTGGCCATGAGGTATACAATTGGTTTGGTCTGATGTAATCCAATTCGCCATTTGCCACCATAACCATTCCAAAAAACAACATATTTTTATAGGGTTCGAAAATATGCTCCTGTTTCCTTAGTTCTTTTTTAATACGCTCAAAGTTAACGAAATTTGAATGCACATTTAATACAGAATTTGATAAGTCAATCGTGTCTATATCGCCTTGTTCATCGGTCCCAATGGCGAAAGAGAATGTAATTACACTACTTTTAAATTGTCCTTGCTCCAGATAGCTTTGATCTTTAGGTGTTACGATTTTAAAGATCTCAGACCTTAACCTGTCAGTATCTTTCTCTTGCGAGTAACTGCTAGAAGATAGTAATACTAATAATTTCAGGAAAAGTAATCCATTTCTCATACGCTATTTAACTTTATGGCCATCTAGGCTTAATGTGTGATCTTCTGGGGAACTAAATGAAGCCTTTAGTTTTTCATCTAATTCCACCTCTAAACTACCAACCAATCTGATAATTGCATCCTTATCTTTTAACTTGAATTTATTCTCGCGAAGATATTCAACAAAATCTCCGTCGAGCTCTTGAGAATAAGTATTTAAATAATAAGAATAATAGCCTGGCCACACATATACACCATCTGTATAATAGGCATCAGGTGCTATAGGCTGCTTTGTTTTAAAATCATAACTGTAGCCCATCCATCCAAAAATAATAACCCCTTCATCTAGATATTTCACTACCTTTTTTAATATATCCTCATCTTTATTCGGTGGTTTAGATAGCATGTAAGCGAACGAATCGGAGCCTTCAATTTTTGTATTCTCAGTAATGAATCCAATATATTTCATGTTATTTTTTTCTAAATTAAGATTTTTAATTTAAACAGATGATCGTAACAATACCATCGGGGGAGGATAATTAAAGGCTAATCAACCAACCTTAACCTTCAAAAGCTCAGCTCTTGTCATCACCCCTGATTTTAAACAATAATCATCATAGTCAATATCGATTGGTACCCCCAGAGATGCAAATATTTTCCGCTTAAGTTCGATATTGTCCGGGTGATTAATATCGTCATATACATCATACGGAGGCAGACCATTTCTCAAATCTTCAAGTTGATACAGAGACGCACCAAATGCTACACCGTTATTGCGGTAATTATAATCCATGTCATTGTCCTTAAAAGGAATTTTCTCTACCTTGTCAACCATAATCATCCCCCATCCAAAATAATAGCCTTTACGCGAACTTTCCACGTAACTGCCATAATGCATTGGAAAAACGATTTCATTCGGATCAACAGGAATATTTCCAATAATGGGATAATTGCCACGCATCAGTTGGTCGTCCATCATATAAAACGGGGGAATGCTACGCGATAATTTAATCCTATTGACATCCACGTCTGTAGTTGGAGATTTAAAATCATAAACAGTCACTAGCTGTACAATTGTACCCAGGTCGTAAAAATGGTGTTGTTTATTGACCACACCATTTTTCCTCAATGCAGAAATATTCAACAGGTGCCTGCCAAAGGTATATTCCGTTGGCCGACCATATAAATCCCGTTTCGTAGGAATGGCAAAAAAATCACCACTTTTAAACTTAACCGGTTTATTCTTTTGTGGAGGCGCTTCTTTAACACCAGCTAAGCGCTTCAGGTGGTCATCGGGTAATGTTTCAATAAACTGATCAATAAATACCGGAAGTTCATCTAATGTTACCATCTGCCTAAACATCGCCGCGTTATCCAATAAGTTCATTGCGTGTTTATTGATTACCCAATAGCACCTTTGTACTACCTCGCCTTTGGTATTATGGTCTATGTCAAACCTAACAGAAACCGATTTCAGGCTATAGTCGGCCAACACAGCAAGGCTTATGGACTTCTCCTTTCCCTTACCACTAACTGGTATTACTTTGGAACGATCATTGGTTTGTATTTCTGTATCAAACTCTGAATAATAATCAAAATATTCTGTGCTGTTTATCACCACCTTTTTGATGACATTCTGATCAAAATAGCATACCAGGCCCTTAGGAAATGTGATCCGATCCCAGTTTTTGTCGACTGGCGCCAATCCAAAATACTTTCTTTGTTGATCTTTAAGTTCAATTGCGTCCATAAGTAATCGTTTTATTTTTCAGCTGCAATCAAAAAAGGTTTCACAGCAGCCTCCCAGATATCATAACCTTTCTGATTCATATGCAACAGGTCACTTACAAATAATTCGGGTCTGGATATCCCCTCCTTTAGCATAGGCGAAAAAATGTCAACAAAAACAGTATTCTTTTCTTGCGAAAGGAACTCACGGATAAGCCGATTGGCTTCCTTCGTTTTATCCATAAACTTAGCACGCGACGGACTGGGTTTAAGCGAAATATACACCATTGGAACAGTAGGCATTTCAGCTCTAATTCCCTTATAAAGACGGATTGTCCGGTTCAAAATTGAATCCGCAGTCACGCCTTCAGACACCACATCGTTTTCCCCCACATACATAACAATTTGCCTCGGCTTATATTTAAACACCAAATCTTTCAGATAAAAAGTAATGTCGTTAACCACCGCACCCCCTATCCCCCGGTTCATCACATTATAAGAACCAAAAGCCTGCTGCAGGTGTTCCCATTTACGTATTGAGGAGCTACCGACAAACAAAATAGGGTTCGGTGGTTGCTGGAACATTTTATCATAACTTTTGATCGTCTGTACGTCGTTCCAGTAATTAGGGTGTTTTGTCTGGCCAATCGATGCTTTGCTTACAAGCAAAAGTAATACTATCGATACCAGCGTGTGAATCAGCTTTATAATTTTCATGCGAAACCAAGATACATATTATCATAAATATTATTCCTGCAACATTTCTTTTTCTTGATATCAAATTTCGATTACTTATTATTAAAGTACTTTTGAATCAGCCCCAACTCCATAGGTCTTAATCAGGTCTTTGCCGAAATCGATAAACGATTTCCGCGCGCCAACGGGCAAAGTTTCTAAAGCATTTTTATGCTTAACATCCAGAACCTGATCAACATTATTGGCAGCGTTATAAATAAATGAGTAGCTTTCCGTATATGTATCTGTTAAACCTTCGTTGACATACATTTCAACTTTGAACCTCACTTTAAAAGAGGAACTGTTTTGCTTTATTGCTGTCGCCGTATACGTCATTGCACACCCTCCACCACAGCTAACTACAAAGGATTTACTTTTAAGTTGTTTTAAATTCTTCGGCCTATCCTGATCAATCTCATCTTTCGCGGAGTTATGATCGTTTAAAATCCCGAAAGTTTGTTTTGCAATTACCTCCTTTTGTAAAACTGCCGAAAAGAACAAAAATAAATATATGGTGATGATTTTACCTGTTCGCATATTTCTAAGTAGAATAGTCGTTTATATTAATTTCTGTACGCTAATTCTATGCCAATGTATTTATCAGTGATTTCCTCCTTCCTCACTTAAAGCAAATGGCACAACACCATGCACTTTGCTTATCTTTGCAAGATGCACAAGCAACTTATCCATCTCATTACACAAAGTGTAGCGCTTTCTGATTTAGAAAGAAATTTGTGCCTGCAATATTTCGAACCAGTTTTGTACCCTAAAAATCGGGTAATTGAAGAAGAAGGAAAAGTACCTGTCTATTTGTATTTTGTAGTTTCAGGTTTTCTTCGTCTATTCCATTATAACCAAAAGGGCGACGAGGTCACCACACACATCAATTGTCCACCTGGGTTCATCACTTCCTATTCAAATTTCATTCATCAGCAGAAGTCTGATGACAATCTGGAATGTATTACCGAATGTGAGCTGTTGAGGATTACGAAATTTGATCTCGATATACTGATCGGACAAAGCCCAGCATTCAAAGACTTCAGTATCCTGGTATTCCAGCAGTCCTTATCCTATAATGAAAACCGGGCAAAAGAACTGGCTACCCTTAATGCAGAACAGCGGTATTTAAAACTGATGGACCAACATCCCGAAATTCTCCAGCATGTTCCCATGCAATACATCTCCTCTTTTCTAGGTATGAACCCTAAAAGTTTGAGCCGTATCCGTAAACAGATTATTAGGTAACATTTGTGAAGTGGTTTTGAATGATTAAGACTGAAATTTGTCCCATCATTTAAAATCAAAGCATATGACACATCATAATTTAGCATTGGTATCTGGTGCCAACGGACATCTGGGTAACAACCTGGTTAGGTTACTCCTAAAAAAAGGAATTCCAGTACGGGCGTCTGTCCGCGACATGAAAAACGCAGCACATTTAAAAGATCTGGACTGTGAGGTAGTTCAGGCAGATATTACGGATAGCGCTTCCTTTAAAAGAGCTTTACAAGGTGTTCATACCTTTTACGCCGTTGGTGCCGCCTTCAAGTTGTGGGCTAAAGACCCTAAAAAAGAAATTTACGATGTAAATATGCAGGGAACGCGCAATACGATAGAAGCAGCGGCCGATGCGGGTGTTAAAAGAATTGTCTATGTGAGTTCCATTGCTGCTTTAGATTATACCAATCTACCGACCAAAGAAAGCAATGGCTACAACCCCGACCGCAGGGATATGTATTACAACTCTAAAAATGACGGTGAACAACTCGCTTTTCAACTGGCCGAAGAACTGGGAATTGAATTGGTGTCCGTTATGCCGGGAGCAATGATAGGAAGCGAGGCCTTTTTCCCTTTGAACGTTTCTTATGGCGTACTAAAGCTGATTTTGAATAAACAAATTCCAATGGATACCAAAATTACCTTGAACTGGATTGATGTGAAAGATGTTGCTGAAGGTTGTTTTTTGGCCGCACAAAAAGGACGTTCCGGCGAACGGTATATTCTGGCTAATGAAAAATGTATGACCATTACGGATACAACTAAATTGGCACAAAAGCTTTATCCCGAACTGAAACTTAAAATACCTGGATCAGTACCAAAATTTATGCTGTATGCTATTGCAGGTTTAATGGAATTTTCGGCTAAGATGAGTGGCAAACCACCTTTACTGACGATCAAAGACATTGCTATGTTTTCAGGATTACAACAGGATTTTGATATTTCTAAATCAAGAAATGAATTGGGGTTCAATCCAAAAAATAATGAGCAAGCCCTGAAAGAAGCGATGACCTACCTCATGGAACATAACTTATGTTAGCCCACTATGATATGGCCCTAAATTATTTCTATAATAATAAAGTCCACTGCTTGATCTTAAAGCAATGCTTAAATCATATTTTTTTACTAATTTGAATCCTACATTAAGGATTAAATCATGAAGAATATACCTGCCCAGATCGCCTCAGAAGATGGAGAAGCTGCCAATTTCAAACGAATTTTTGAGGAAAGTCCTGCCCCAATGTATATCTTCGATCTTCATACGTATGAATTTTTAGCGGTAAATGATGCTGCTTTAAACCAGTACGGATACCAAAGGGATGAGTTCCTGTCCATGAAAGCCTTACAAATCAGGTCAGTGGAAGAAGCAGAGCGCTTCAAATCTGCCATTCAGCAGGTAAAAACCACGTATGTCGATTACGGGACATGGAAACACATCCGAAAAAATGGAGAAGAATTTTTTGTTCATATCTACGGGCATAGCAGTATTTTCCAGAACAGGCAGGCCAGGGTAGCAATGGCTATAGATATTGACCAGAAGGTAAAGGCTGAAAATGAATTACAAGAAAAAAATTTAGAAATCGCCGATATCCTTGAAAGTATTACCGATGGGTTTTACGCCATGAATCAACATTGGGAGGTAACTTATATCAACAAGGAGGCAGAGCGGATCTTAAACTGTAAAAGAGCCGATTTGCTGGGAAAAAACCTTTGGGAATTTTTTCCTCAATCAAAAGAAGGAAGATTTTACCAGGAATACCAACGTGCGTTAACGGAAAAGGTAAGTGTGCATTTTGAAGAATGTTATGCTGCTCTTGGTGTTTGGGGATCGATGCATGTATATCCAAAAAAAGACGGGCTCGCTGTTTATTTTGTCGATGTAACTGAGCAAAAAAAAATACAGGCTAAGCAAAACATGCAGATGAAGATGATTGAAAAGCAGAACGAACAGCTCAAAAAAATATCATGGATACAATCACATGAAGTAAGGGCGCCACTTTCCAATATACTCGGGCTTGTTAAGCTAGCCAAAGAAAACGAGGACGATTCGTCTTGTAGCGGCATCATAGATCTGTTGGAACAAGAAGCTATCAAACTCGATAACGTTGTACGAAAAATAACCGAACAGGCACAATAAGTATGTATGGTCATCTTAGCAGGAAGGTACCCGGATAAATTGGAATCATATCACTAAAAACTAAACTCCTTCCAATTTTGTTTAAAAACAGTAACCCCATCAGAACCACGCACAAAAATTTATATTGAGTTCATAAAAACCGAAATCCTAAAACAATCCTGATGATAAAACTACTGATTAACGACGATTCAAAAAGTGATATACTTACAGAAACCAGCTTTGGTGGACTACCAGTTAAAGAAATTGGCAAAAACACGGAATGGCCTAGCTGTCGCACGTGTCAGGCCAAGATGCAATATCAGGGAAAGATCAAAACCGATATTGGCTTGGAATTGATATTCATGTGCCAAAATGATCCAGGATTGTGTGATGAATGGGATCCTGAAGGCGGCGGCAATAAAGTCATTATTGTCAACTCAGAAAATCTGGAATTTTTTAAACCGCTTGAGGGTGAATCGTTACTTAGAGAGACAGTTTATGGGGTAAACCTGATCGAAACAGACGCTGATGATTACGATAGCGCGAGAGAAAACTGGGAAGGAAATAAAAGGCAGGTTTTAGGGCAATACGATGGCATACCAAGTTGGATTCAGGGGGATGAAACACCTGAATGTGATTGCTGCAGCAAAAGCATGAGATTTGTGGCACAACTGGAAGAAGGTCCCGATTACAGAACAGCCATGAATTTTGGCGGCGGCGGAGTTGCTTACTTATTTGATTGTAAAGAAGGAAAAACTGCAAAGTTTCTGTGGCAGTGCTAAGAATTGGATGTTAAAATCATTGGGATGCCTTGCGAAGAATCCCCTTTTCCACACTTTCATTTAACAAGCGATCAGCATAACTCCAGATTGAGGCCGATCCATTTGCAATTGCTTTCTTTTTGTTGTAAACTGTTTGATATTCCACATCAAATTCAGCCCATGTCCCACCATTGTTGGAAGTATTCTGCAACAATGGTTCAAACCGGTCCATGGTTTTTGCAAATTTGGCCTCATCAGTCTGTCCTTCCTCAAATTCTTCCCAAATTGATATAAATTCCTGGGCCTGCGCTTCCGGCAGCAGCCCAAAAATTCGTTGTGCAGCCAATCTTTCTTCATCTGTATTGGTGTGATTTTTTGCTGTATCGTAGATAAAAGTATCACCAGCATCAATTTCAACCAAATCATGGATCAAGACCATTTTTACCACTTTCAAAACATCTATTGGTTGGTTGGAATGTTCGCTTAAAACGATGGCCATCATCGCCAGGTGCCAGCTATGTTCAGCGTCATTTTCGTGCCTGTCACTGTTAAACAATTTCGTTCTGCGCTGAATATATTTCAATTTGTCAATCTCCTTAATAAAGGCAACCTGTTTCAGCAAATCACTTGTGTCCATTTTATTTGTTTTTTGTCTTCCTGTATTGCCACAAAGATATAGACTTTTATTTTTTTGCCAGCCCGCGCTCTTTCTTCTGGTTAATAAACTGATAAACAGACCCCGCTATGAAAAGAACCAACAAAACCAGCAATGTTTGGCCAATGACCGGAGAACTGATGTCCTTTGCCAAAGGATGCCCTACAGGCACACGGGTAAATGTTTCATTAACCGTGGGCACCAGGGATAAGAAAAAACTGAACGACAGCAGGAAGTTCTCGAAGTAACGGGCCCTCATGCTTTCTTTCTTTCTCGAATGCAGATAAAAAGCAATCGAAACCAGTAAGAGAATAAATATGGAAAAAGCATGCCCGGGGTTAAAGCCGCCATGTTTTGAAATACCCAGTGCAGTCACTGAAGTAACGACAGTTCCCAAGAAATATACGCGTCCGGACAATACGTTCAAATTGATTTTAGCATATCTGATCAATCCGATCAGTGCAGCTACAATTGCGGCGATTCCGACAATGGTGTGAAAGATTCCTAAATTTGATAATCCCATTTTGATATTGTTTTTAGTTAAAATATGCTGTCAACACAGGCTTTGATTTAACACTTCAAACCTCGCCATTGCCAGACCTGTTTATTGATCCCATCCGAAGCTTGTTTTCCGAAAAAGGAACAGGACAAAATTGCAACAGAAAGAAAAAATGGGCTTTGCGATTTAGTTCAATTGTTTGGTATTTTAGTTCATAAAAACAGCATCACTCCGATGCCCTGCCTTTTAACTCCTGACGATACTGCGTTGGGGTACGTTGGTATTTATCGCTGAAGCTTTTGGTGAAATTTGCCAGATCATGGAAGCCACATTCAAATGCGATGCCCGTAATGCGTTGGTCAGAAACCAGGAGCATTTCGGCTGCTTTTTCCAGTTTTTTGTTTTTAATATAGCTGGCAGGCGTATCATTATATAATTTCGCAAATTCCCTTTTGAATGATGAGACACTAAGGTTAGTTTGCTCCGCCAGCTGTTCGATTGTCAATTGCGAAAACAAGTTGGCTTCGATGATTTGCTTGAAAGTGTAGGCCATGGGCGAAAAAAGCTGCGATAAGATGACCTGTATGGCTTCAGCATTTTGTGTCTGGGAGAGCAGCAGGATAATTTCCTTGAGCTTTAGGATCAGCATATCTTCACTGACAAGCGATGGATTGGCAAAATAAAACAACAATCCTTCTACATATTTCTGAATGAGAAAATCGTTGCTGACCTTCTCTTGGGATTGATTTGAAACCTTGTTGCTGGGTGTATGAAACAATAGTGGCAACTCCCTGTCGTAAATCCGCTTTAATATATCCGGATAGAAAGTAACAATTACAATCTCGCAATTGCTTTTTGAATGAGAATGGTGTATTTGTTTTCCAGAACTGATGCAATTCAATAGCAAAGAATAATTCGCAGGAATATTTATCTTCTCATCATCCACTTCGAATTGAAAATCACCTGCTAAAACATATAGGAAACAGGCTTGTTCAGTGACTGGAAAATCAAATTTAAATGGTGCCGTAAGTGCAATTTTCTGCATGAAGGTCTTACCAAACAGATCGTGTTTCTTATAATCGTTTACCATATTCTATAAATTTAGTCTATTCATCTAAAAAAAACCAACATCTATTTCCAGTCCTTCTCCTCCAGGGTGAAAATGGATTCTACAGTGGTATCGAATATGCTGGCAGCGCAGCCTGGGTAAGGTCATGCTTTGCCCGTTCAACCTTTATCGTGTTCTTCATCAGACCGCTTTAAGCCATAAAAATATATAACCTGGAATACCTGATGATAAGACAAGTTAATTTGTCTTTTTGATAAGCTGACTATTCATTTCATCATCAATACACATCAACACCCAGGCCTGACAAATAAACCCATCATTCAGCATTCTCTAAACAAAACCAGCAACCAGTTGTTATAAAGTTTCAAAAACTTATATATACTATGAAAACGACAACAATTTTAAATGAACTGGTAGAGATTAACAATGACAGGATTGCTGGTTTTGAAAAAGCAGTAGCGGATATTAACGATGAGAACATTGATTTAAAAGCCGTCTTCCTGGAATATAGTTCACAGAGCAGAAAATTCAGCCAGGAACTGGTGGCATTAGTTGCAGGCCTGGGCGAAGAACCAGAAACCGGAAATAGTGTAGCTGGTACTTTACACCGCGCCTGGATCGACGTAAAAGCCTTATTTGGCGGAAGCGACCGTGAAAGCATTTTGAACGAGGCCGAGCGCGGCGAAGATGCGATCAAAGCAGCTTACCGCATGGCTTTAGAAAAAGGTGAACTGAGTGGTGAAGCTTTAGATACCGTTAGCCGTCAGGCACAAGACATCAAAGCAGCACACGATACAATCAAAGCCTTACGCGATGCTGCCAAGGTAATCAACTAAGACTGATTTTATAAAGCTATAAACGCTTATTATCTTTAAAGCGCAGCATGCTGCGCTTTAAAGATAATAAGCGTTTTTTATAAATAAGCAAGTCGCAAATGCCCCTTCAAATTGTCTTATTTCACCGCTAAGCGAGCCGGTTTTTCTGACCACATTTGTAATGTTGATGTTAAATAATCCATTATAAACTTAAAAATGATCCCCATGTCAGAAAACAGCGTTTCTTTACACAGAGTCCTTAAGGCCTCACCAGAAAAGGTTTATCGCGCATTCACAGAAGCTTTGGCAATTGCCTCCTGGCTTCCTCCATATGGCTTTCTTTGTACCGTCCATGAGATGAATGTCACAACCGGAGGAACTTTTAAAATGTCCTTCCAAAACTTCACGACCGGCCATGGCCATTCATTTGGTGGAAAATACATTGAACTCAAACCCAACGAGGCTTTGAAGTACAGCGATGTATTTGATGATCCAAATTTACTAGGAGAAATGACCACAACTGTCTTGCTACGTAAAACAATGGTAGGTACAGAAATCAAAATCACACAAGAAGGAATTCCGGCAGTTATACCGGCAGAAATGTGTTACTTAGGCTGGCAGGAATCACTTGAAAAACTGACAAAATTGGTAGAACCAGAAATACCAGATGCATAACTCAAAAATGGCTGATGTAGTTTACATCAGCCATTTTTATGTTAAGATCCTGAAATAAATTCAGGATGACGTAAGTAATGAGGGTAACCTCGGTTAACTACTTCCCTTTCCTGCCCAAACTCAGTCTCAAATTCAGCTCAAAACTGCCATTTGTATAATTACTCAAAGCAGAAGTTTGCGTGGTGTAAGTAGCACTGATCAGGTACTGGCGTTTGTAATCCATACCCAACCCGAAGGTTGCATTCTTTGTACTGTGGTACATACCCAGTAAAAAAGCCTGTCTGTCGGCAATGCCAATCTGCGCTCCAGCATCCCAGATGTTGTCAAAACCTTTTACGCCGCGGTAAGCAACTTTAGGTTCCGCATCTACACCTTCTGCACCTTCGCTAAGCAAAATCCGGTAACTTACAGCCGTATAAAAAGTAGCCACATCCGCCAGTTTGATCACATCTTTCTTCAGCACACTTTTCAGGTTTGGGATCGAAGCCTGGATGTTTAAGTGGTCAGAAGTATAGGACACCCCGAAATCACCATCCAGGTAAGTTTTACGGTCGTTGTACTGCCACACCATCGGGTCACTCGGATTGCCATAAATGTCCGCATTTTCCAGGCGTTGGCTCATAAATCCTAAGGACACCCCAAAATGCAATTGCTGGTTGTCCCCGCTCAATGGCAAATGGTACGCATAACTACCTACCACACGGGTCTGCCTTTGCAGTCCCGCGCTTTCGTTGTTTACCGTTAAACCCAAACCAACCCGGCCAAAACCGTAATCTACTGTCAGGTTTTGGGTTAAAGGGGAGCCAGGTACATTGCTCCAGAGTTTGCGGTAGGCACCATTTACCTTTAAACCTTCACCAGCGCCGGCAAAAGCCGGATTGATGAGGTATTGATTGGTGTAAAATTGAGACGACAGCGGGTTAAGCTGCGCTTTTGATGATATTCCCAATAGCGTTGCAAAGGCAATCAGGGCAAGTGTTTTATGTGTTGTTCTCATTTATTTTTTATTTAAAGTACCGGCACATTTTAATTATTCCTTACTACAGTAATGAAACCTTTAAACACCTGCCTGCCGGTTCCAAAATCGATCACATAATAATAAGTACCTTCATTTAGTGCAATACCGTTATAGGTTCCCTCCCAGCTGTTGTCGTAGCCTCTTTTGCTGAACACCATACGCCCGCTCTTGTCGAATATTTTCACTTCGTTGTTCGGGTAAAAATCGATGTTGTCAATGATCCATTTGTCGTTGTAACCATCGCCGTTCGGACTCAGGATATTGGTGGCTTTGATCTTGGCCAGGTCGTCCAGTACCGTAATGGTAAAGGTTTTTGTCTCGCTGCAACCGCTCGCATTGGTACCTGTTACCGTGTAGGTTGTTGTCTGACTAGGTCTAACCTGTAAGGTCGCAGCATTTACCGCACCAATGATGCTGTTGTCTGCAGACCAGGTATAACCAACCGCACCGGTCGCATTTAAAAACACCGTTTCACCTTTGCTCACCTCTACACCTTTATCGCTGTTGATGCTCAACACCGGCAAGGCATTGATGGTAATTACAAAAGTACGGCTGTAAGTATCCACACCACCATTGGCGGTTCCGCCATTGTCTTTAACCGTTACAGTCACTGTTGCAGTACCTGCAGCACCAGTTTTAGCCTGGTAGCTTAAAGTTCCGGTTGCACCGGTTCCTGTTACCGTCAGGCGGTCAAACAAGTTTGCATTGCTGCTGCTTACCGACAAAGTCGTGGTTTGCGAAGTTTCAGGACCGGCACTGATACCCGTTAAGGCCACATTCTGAACCGTACGGTTGTAGCAAATTGTCTGGTTGGCAATTGCTGCAAGTGTAGGGATCTCATTCACGTCAGTCAGGTTGATGCTGATTACTTTATCCAGGAACAGACCGTATTGCGTGGTGCTTCTCAGGCGAACGCTGTATACAGCTTTGGTTTCATAATCCAGCACCGCTGTGGTGTTGATCTTGTTTCCGCTGATTGCGAAAGATGCATTGTCCGTATCACCGGCTCCGGCCACCAAAGTATAGGTAAAGGTTGCAGAAGCATCCGGCGAAGTACTGCTCAGGGTTCCGGCATTGGTACCAGCAGCAGCATTTTCATACAAAGTTACCGCAGCTAAACTGATGTCCGTAGGTGCACCTGGTTTTACTTTCAAAATACCAGCTACATAACTGATGCTGTAATTGCTTCCAACTGCAGCACTTGCTGTAATCGGATAGTCTCCAGGCAGACTGTTCAGTACTGCTGTGGTAACTATTGTTGGCTTAGTGGTTAACACGTTGAAGTCTTCGTTATTTACGAAACCAGCATAACTCACTGTTAATGTTGGATTGGCTGTTCCGGCAAATTTCTCTTTGTTATCTGCAGTAACGATCAGGCCTTTAGCCGTTACACTTAACGTACCATTTGGATTGGTAACCGTATAGTTTCCTACTTTGTTACCTGGATCAACAATGCTCGCTACAATCGGGTAATTACCTACTGCTGCTGTAGCTGCTGCACCTGTACTTGTTCTGCTGACCGTAATGTTATCGCCGTTTTCCAGACCTGTGATTGTTCCGGTAAAGTCGGTAGCGATCAACACCTGACCGTATACTTTTGATCGGTCAGTATTGGCAATCGTCAAGGCTTTAGCAGTTACGCTTAAGGTACCATTTGGATTAACCAAAGTATAGTTTCCTAGTTTGTTACCTGGGTCAACAAGCGTTGCCACAATCGGGTAATTCCCTACTGCTGCTGTAGCCACGGAACCTGTACTTGTTCTGCTGACCGTGATGTTATCGCCATTTTCCAGACCTGTGATCGTTCCTACAAAGTCGGTACCGGTCAACACCTGTCCGTAAACTTTTGAACGGTCAGTACTGGCAATCGTCAAGGCTTTAGCAGTTACGCTTAAGGTACCATTTGGATTGGTAACCGTATAGTTTCCTAGTTTGTTACCTGGGTCAACAAGCGTTGCCAAAATCTGGTAATTCCCTACTGCTGCTGTAGCCACGGAACCTGTACTTGTTCTGCTGACCGTGATGTTATCGCCATTTTCCAGACCTGTGATCGTTCCTGCAAAGTCGGTAGCGATCAACACCTGTCCGTAAACTTTTGAACGGTTGGTATTGGCAATCGTCAAGGCTTTAGCCGTTACGTTTAAGGTACCATTTGGATTAACCAAAGTATAGTTTCCTAGTTTGTTACCTGGATCAACAACTGTCGCCACAATCGGGTAATTCCCTACTGCTGCTGTAGCTGCTGCACCTGTACTTGTTCTGCTGACCGTGATGTTATCGCCGTTTTCCAAACCTGTGATTGTTCCGGAAAAATCAGTACCGGTCAACACCTGTCCGTAAACTTTTGAGCGGTCAGTACTGGCAATCGTCAAGGCTTTAGCCGTTACGGTTAATACACCATTTGGATTAACCAAAGTATAGTTTCCTATTTTGTTACCTGGGTCAACAATGCTCGCTACAATCGGGTAGTTCCCTACTGCTGCTGTAGCCGCTGCACCTGTACTTGTCCTGCTGACCGTAATGTTATCGCCATTGGCCAAACCAGTGATCGTTCCGGTAAAGTCGGTACCGGTCAACACCTGACCGTATACTTTTGATCGGTCGGTACTGGCAATCGTCAAGGCTTTAGCCGTTACATTTAACGTGCCATTTGGATTAACCAAAGTATAGTTTCCTATTTTGTTACCTGGATCAACAATGCTCGCTACAATCGGGTAATTCCCTACTGCTGCTGTAGCCGCTGCACCTGTACTTGTCCTGCTGACCGTAATGTTATCGCCATTTTCCAGACCTGTGATCGTTCCGGTAAAGTCGGTACCGGTCAACACCTGACCGTATACTTTTGAGCGGTCGGTACTGGCAATCGTCAAGGTTTTAGCAGTTACGCTTAAGGTACCATTTGGATTGCTAACCGTATAGTTTCCTAGTTTATTACCTGGGTCAACAATGCTCGCTACAATCGGGTAATTCCCTACTGCTGCCGTAGCTGCTGCACCTGTACTTGTTCTATTTACGCTAATGTTATCACCATTTTCCAAACCAGTGATCGTTCCGGCAAAATCGGTACCGGTCAACACCTGCCCGTATACTTTTGAGCGGTCGGTACTGGCAATGGTTAAGGCTTTAGCCGTTACGCTTAACGTGCCATTTGGATTAACCAAAGTATAGTTTCCTATTTTGTTACCTGGGTCAACAATGCTCGCTACAATCGGGTAATTCCCTACTGCTGCTGTAGCTGCTGCACCTGTACTTGTTCTATTTACGCTAATGTTGTCACCGTTTTCCAGACCTGTGATCGTACCGGAAAAGTCGGTACCGGTCAACACCTGTCCGTAAACTTTTGAGCGGTCGGTACTGGCAATCGTCAAGGCTTTAGCCGTTACGGTTAACGTGCCATTTGGATTAACCAAAGTATAGTTTCCTATTTTATTACCTGGGTCAACAAGCGTTGCCACAATCGGGTAATTCCCTACTGCTGCCGTAGCTGCTGCACCTGTACTTGTCCTGCTGACCGTGATGTTATCGCCGTTTTCCAGACCTGTGATTGTTCCGGCAAAGTCGGTACCGGTCAACACCTGCCCATAAACTTTTGAACGACTGGTATTACTAATCGTCAATTGTTTTGCATTTACCGAAAGCGTAGCCGTAGCAACGGTCTGCGCATAATTGCCGCTGGCCGCCTGCGTTGCAGTAATGGTGGTCGTTCCAGACTTAATCACGGTTACCGTATTTCCGCTTACCGATGCGACTGTAGGATCACTGCTGGTATAACTAAACGCCCCTGGGCTATTGCTAGTCGGCGGGCTGATGTTAAAACTCGCATCACCATAGGTTTTGCTGATTGCGGCAAAACTACTGATCGCCGCTGGCTCCAGGATCGTTACATTCTTCAGCACGTTACAACCGTTCGCATCTGTCACCGTAACGGTATAATTTCCACTACCCAGACCTGTAGCTGTGGCAGCAGTTCCGCCAGTAGGCGACCACACATAACTGTAAGCCCCGGTTCCGCCAGTTGCAGTCACCGTTGCCGAACCATTGCTCCCCAGCGCTGTGGTCACATTCGTCTGTGAAGTTGAAGCTGTAATTGCAGTCGGTTCTGTAATCGTAAAACTCTGTGTCGTCTGACAAAGGTTGGCATCCTTAATGGTTACCGTATATGTTCCCGCAGTGAGGCTGCCCGCTGTTGCTGCAGTTCCACCAGATGGCGACCAGTTGTACGTATAAGCTCCGGTTCCTCCGGTAACAACAACACTGGCTGTACCTGTAGCCGATCCATGACAAGCCACATTGGTCTGTGATGGGGTAACTACAAAAGCCGCCGGCTCATTGATCGTAAAGTTCTTAACGATCGAACATCCATTGGCAGAAGTAATGGTGACGCTGTAGTTACCGGCAGTCAGGTTGGAAGCCGTAGCCGCATTTCCGCCTGACGGCGACCAGACATAAGTAAAAGGTCCAGGGGCACCTGAAGGAACCACCGTTGCTGAACCGGTATTGCTACCACGACATAAAATATCTGTTTTGGAAGTCGTAGCCACTAAAGTATTGGTTGTGCCAATGGTAAAACTCTGAGTAAAAGTACAACCTTTTGCATCAGTAATCTGGCAACTGTAATTACCGGCGGTAAGGCCGGAAGCTGTTGCAGCTGTCCCTCCCGATGGTGACCATAAATAAGTATATCCCGGAGTTCCACCGCTCACATTAACACTAGCTGAGCCCGTTGCGCTGCCATTGCAAAGTACATCGGTTTGTGCTGTTGTAACCGCCAAAGCTGCAGGTTGATCGATGGTCACGTTAACCGTGTAAGAACAGGTATTCACATCTGTTATCGTAACGCTATAGTTTCCGGCAGCAAGCCCGCTCGCCGTAGCTTGCGTACCTCCGGTAGGAGACCATGCATAGCTATAAGGCGCTGTGGCACCCGAAGCCACTACAGTAGCGCTGCCATTTGTACCGCCATTACAGCTCACATCCGTTTTGCTCACCGTAGCCGAAAAAGCAGCAGGCGTACCAATGGTGACATTTTTTACCAGTGTACAGCCCTTTGAATCGGTAATGGTACAGGTATAATTCCCCGCAGGACGACCGCTGATGGATGCTGAGGTACCACCCAGGGGTGCCCACAAATAAGTATAGGTAGGTGTACCACCGCTAACATTAACTGTGGCTGTACCATTAGACCCCCCAAAACAACTCACCCCGGTTGAGGCCGTGGTGGCCGACAATACAGCCCCCGGCTGGGTAATGGTAAAACTTTGTGTAGTCTGGCAAAGGTTGGCATCTTTAACGGTCACGGTGTAAGTTCCCGCAACCAGGCCGCTGGCTGTAGCCTGGGTACCACCCGAAGGGGACCAGCTGTACGTGTACGCCCCGGTTCCGCCAGTTACGTTCACCGTGGCACTGCCTGTCGCCGCATCACGACAATTGATGTTAGTCTGTGCACCAGCCGTAGCCACCAAAGCTGCAGGTTCCGTAATGGTAAAAGTTCTGGTGGTCTGGCAAAGGTTGGCGTCTTTAATGGTCACCGTATAAGTTCCTGCGGTCAGCCCCGTAGCTGAGGCCTGAGTGCCACCACTAGGTAACCATAAATAACTATACGCACCAGTTCCACCGCTCACATTAACCGATGCAGCTCCCGTAGCCGAGCCGTTACATAAAATATCTGTTTGTGAGGTCGTCACTGTAAATGCTGCAGGTTGACTGATGGTAAAACTCTGTGTAGTCTGGCACAGGTTAGCATCCTTTACAGTTACCGTATACGTACCCGTAGCTAAACCAGAAATTGTCGCTGTACCGTCTCCGGTAGGTGTACCGTTCCAGTCGTAAGTATAAGGTCCTGTTCCGCCCGTCACTACTACAGTAGCCGTTCCGTTAGATCCGCCGTTACAGCTTACATTATTTATTGTGCCTTGCGAGGCTACCAATGAGGCTGGTTGACCGATGGTAAAGTTTTTGGTGATTGTGGTGTTGTTCGCATCTTTGATGTTGCAGGAATAACTTCCAGCCGCAAGCCCGGAAATTGAAGAACCTGTTGCACCGGTATTCCATAAATAGGTATAAGGTGTAGTCCCTCCGCTCGGTGTAACCGAAGCTGAGCCTGTTGTTGCGCCATTACATAAAACGTCTGTTTGTGCCGTTGTAGCAGTCAATGCCGGCGGCCCGCCAGCGCTGAAGATAAAATTATCAATTGCGAAATAGTCGTAATTACTACTCAACTGTATCTCAAGCTGGTCGATACTGGTATTGGTGTTGTTTGATCCGCCTTCAGTGGCGAAATTAATTGGAATAAAGCCGTTACCGGGAAGTCCGAACCCAATATTGGCACCAGTGGTTGTCTTCACGACAGTAAATTGGGTTACTCCCCCAAGCTTGCCTCTAAAGGTTACTGAACCTGCACCGCCACCTAATGTGATTCCAGGATTTTGCGTGTTATCCCCAGCCAGGTACACCCATAGACTGTTGAGCTTAAAATTACCTGAAGTCACGGTCATGGTGCCCGTTTGCCCATAGGTTTGCGGCTGATTGATTGGAGCATCCAGTGCATGAATAAATTTGTTGGATTGATTGTAGCCCAGCTGGGGCGTGCCTGCATAAACGACAAATCCTAGTGTAGAGACGAGGTTAAACGTCTTGCCTCCGGCTGTAAAACTGGTTTGACCAGCGTTGAGACCTTCAAATGTTTCCGTTGTTTGTCCTGAAGCAGAAAATAACGAAAACATAACAAGTAAAAAGAGCAGAGCTTTTTTCATAATAAAGTTATGAGTTAATTAGATGGTTGTGTTGGTTTTTACAATACACAACAGGCATTTAACTCGCTGTATATTTGGTTGTTCAAAAGTAATCACAGGAAATAAGCTTATTATACTGTAATTAAAATGTTACACAATGGATACATATGTGGAATAGGCTGTGACTAAATGGAACTAGCCTTTAAATAAAAATGGCTGATGTAAACTACACCAGCCATTTTTATGTTAAGATCCTGAAATAAATTCAGGATGACGTAAGTAATGAGGGTAACCTCGGTTAACTACTTCCCTTTTTGTCCCAAACTCAGTCTTAAGTTCAGCTCAAAACTGCCATTTGTATAATTACTCAAAGCAGAAGTCTGCGTAGTGTAAGTGGCACTGATCAGGTACTGGCGTTTGTAATCCATACCCAAACCAAAGGTTGCATTCTTTGTACTGTGGTACATACCCAGTAAAAAAGCCTGTCTGTCGGCAATGCCGATCTGCGCTCCAGCGTCCCAGATGTTGTCAAAACCTTTTACCCCGCGGTAAGCAACTTTAGGTTCCGCATCAACGCCCTCCCCGCCTTCACTTAAATTG
>NZ_JADFBX010000014.1 GCF_015223055.1 Pedobacter sp. MC2016-24 | reverse complement strand
ACATAAAAAAGGCCTGGAATCAGAGAGATTCCGGGCCTTTTTCATAGCTGTTTAGATCTTATTTTAAATCAAACCTGTCCAGATTCATAACTTTAGTCCAGGCAGCCACAAAGTCTGCAATAAATTTATCGGCCGAATCGCTACTTGCATAAACCTCAGCAATGGCCCTCAATTCAGCATTCGAGCCAAAGACAAGATCTGCACGTGTAGCCGTCCATTTTACTTCGCCGCTAGCGCGATCACGTCCTTCATAAAGTTCCTTATCAGGTGAGGCTGCTTTCCAGACAATGCCCATATCGAGTAAATTTACGAAGAAATCATTGCTGAGCAATCCTACCTGTCCTGTAAATACGCCATGTTTAGAACCGTCGAAATTAATATTGATGGTACGAAGGCCGCCCAGCAACACGGTTAACTCTGGTGCTGTGAGTGTAAGCAGATGGGCTTTGTCGATCAGCAACTCTTCCGTGGATACCGGGATTTTCGATTTGCGGTAATTACGGAAACCATCAGCAGCAGGCTCCAGATAACCAAATGACTCCACATCAGTTTGTTCCTGCGAAGCATCCATCCGACCAGGAGTAAAAGGAACGGTAGTTCCATATCCGGCAGCGGAAGCGGCTTTTTCAATGCCGACAGCACCGGCAAGCACAATCAAATCAGCCAATGAAACTTTCTTACCTGCGATCTGCGCAACGTTAAAGTCTTTTTGAATGCCTTCCAGTATATCCAATACTTTTTGTAACTGTGCAGGGCTATTTACCTGCCAGTATTTTTGCGGGGCTAAACGGACACGTGCGCCGTTGGCACCGCCACGTTTATCCGTGCCACGGAATGTAGAAGCCGAAGCCCAGGCCGTAGAAACCAATTCGGATACGCTTAAGCCAGAATCCAAAACTTTTGATTTCAAAACTGCAATATCATGATCATCAATGAGTTCATGATCAACAGCTGGAATAGGGTCTTGCCAAAGCAATTCTTCCTGTGGCACTTCAGAACCTAAATAACGTTCCCGAGGCCCCATATCACGATGCGTAAGTTTAAACCAGGCACGAGCAAAAGCATCTGCAAACTGATCCGGATTTTCAAAGAATCGTCTGGATATTTTCTCATATACAGGATCGAATCTTAATGCAAGATCAGTGGTTAGCATGGTTGGCATGTGTTTTTTTGAACTGTCAAATGCATCAGGAATAAAAGCTTCTGCATTTTTTGCTACCCATTGGTGTGCGCCAGCCGGACTTTTAGACAATTGCCATTCAAACCCAAATAAGTTTTCAAAAAAATTATTGCTCCACTGCGTTGGGGTTTTAGTCCATATCACTTCCAAACCACTGGTGATTGCGTCAGCACCCTTACCAGAGCCATAACTATTGCTCCAGCCAAGGCCTTGTGCCTCCAGATCTACCGCTTCAGGCTCTTTACCCACATGATCAGCAGATGCTGCGCCATGGGTTTTCCCAAAACTATGACCGCCTGCAATTAAAGCTACCGTTTCCTCATCATCCATCGCCATCCGACCAAAAGTATCACGAATGTCTTTAGCAGAAGCAACAGGATCGGGATTGCCATCCGGGCCTTCCGGATTCACATAGATTAAGCCCATTTGAACAGCAGCCAATGGTTTTTCTAAATTGCGGGAGTGGATGTCGCCATCGGCATCATCATCTGTAACCAATACACCATCACCTGCTACCCCCGAAGAACCATGTGCATAACGCAAGTCGCCACCTAACCAGGTGGTTTCAGCACCCCAATATACCGATTCATCCGCTTCCCAGGCATCTTCCCTACCACCTGCAAAACCAAAGGTTTTAAAACCCATTGATTCCAGTGCTACATTACCAGTCAGAATTAACAGATCGGCCCACGAAATGCTGCGACCATATTTTTGTTTGATTGGCCAAAGCAGCCTCCGGGCCTTATCAAGACTTACATTATCCGGCCAACTGTTAAGCGGGGCAAAACGTTGTAAGCCTGCACCTGCCCCACCGCGACCATCACCTACCCGATATGTTCCTGCACTGTGCCATGCCATGCGTATAAATAAACCACCATAGTGGCCAAAATCAGCCGGCCACCAATCCTGCGAATCTGTCATCAAAGCATGAAGATCTGCTTTTACCGCTGCGAGATCCAGGCTTTTAAAAGCCTCAGCATAACTAAAATCCGTTCCCATAGGATCAGACAAGGACGAGTGTTGACGCAAAATATTTAATTTCAATTGATTGGGCCACCAATCACGGTTTCGGGTACCGCCACCGGCTACATTATGTTTCATACTGCCATTGTGAAATGGACATTTACTGATATCGTTCGGATCTTTTTCCATGTTTTATAAGTTTAGCTACTGAATACTTTATTTAGCTCCACCGTTGTAAAGCATTATAAATTTATGGTTTTACAAGAGATAATCCCAATCAATAAATTCTATGCTAAATAGTTAAAAACTATGATGATGAGGTTTGTCCCCGATTTTCACAAAAGTTTGCGCAAACGTTTGTGTATAGGTAACCTTGCAGATCCACCAGCTTCATCCAACCAGGCAGCGCACACTTTCAACCTTATTCTTTTGCAATCATAAAATTCATTTTCTTCTATTTTTGTAACAGCAAGCCAGCATGAGGAATAATCAGATAAAGACATTTTATCACCACTTAAAAATCAAACGTTTGCGTAATTATTCCATGCATTACAACAATAGATAATTCTATCTTGGCAACAACTATTATGTTACCATAAAGACAATGAAACCATTTTGGACTCCTAAACCACAAAACAGCGCTTTGCTAACCCTGGCTTTTATCTCACTAACTTGTTATATTCAGCTTATTGCAGCAGAAAAAACAATGACCTTCCAGCAGGTATGGCAACAGGATCAGAAAGTCATCGCTGCAAAAAAAATCAGCCCAACCGTCGTTGAAGTATCTCTATCGAACAATCAACGTTTGACATTTGACTTTTATGCCGATCAGATTTTCAGGCTTTTTCAGGACAATTCAGGCGGATTGATGAGAGACCCCGATTCGAAACCTGAAGCCAGAATATTGGTACAAAATCCAAGAACGCCAGTAAAAAAATTAATTCTGACTGATGAAAACAACCTCATTACCATAAGTACCAATAAGATATCGGTTCAGATAAATAAAAACACCACTTTGTTAAAAATCACGAATCTGGTTACAAATACAATCGTTTTAGAAGAGCTTGCACCAATCCGTTTTGAAAAAACTGAGGTGGGGTTAACATTAAAAGAAAATCCGCAGGAATATTTTTATGGTGGCGGTGTACAAAACGGGCGCTTCTCCCATAAGGGCAAAATAATCGCTGTTGAAAATCAAAATAGCTGGACAGATGGCGGAGTGGCTTCTCCCAGTCCTTATTTCTGGTCGTCAAAAGGATATGGCGTCCTATGGCATACTTTTAAAAAAGGGAAATATGATTTTGGAGCCAAAGAAAAAGGCCTGGTAAAAATAAGTCATGAAACCAATTACCTCGATGTTTTTTTCATGATCAGCAATGGCCCCTCTGCCCTGTTGAAAGACTTTTATCAATTGACAGGAAATCCGGTATTGCTACCTAAGTTTGGTTTCTACCAAGGGCATTTAAATGCATATAACCGCGATTACTGGAAAGAAGATGAAAAAGGAATCTTATTTGAAAACGGTAAACGCTATAAAGAGAGTCAGAAAGACAATGGTGGGATCAAAGAATCCTTAAATGGAGAGCATAACAATTACCAGTTTTCTGCCAGAGCAGTGATTGACAGCTATAAAAAGAATGACCTGCCTTTTGGCTGGTTACTTCCAAATGATGGCTATGGCGCCGGTTATGGCCAGACCAATACTTTAGATGGCAATATTCAAAATCTGAAGAGCCTGGGTGAATATGCCAGGAAAAATGGTGTTGAGATCGGGTTGTGGACGCAATCAGACCTTCACCCTAAGCCAGAAGTCAGTGCCTTGTTACAGCGGGACATCCTGAAAGAAGTAAAAGACGCCGGCGTTCGCGTATTGAAAACAGATGTAGCCTGGGTGGGTGCGGGTTACTCCTTTGGACTTAACGGCGTTGCAGACGTAGCCCAGATCATGACAAAACATGGCAATAACAGCCGACCATTTATCATCTCCTTAGATGGATGGGCGGGAACGCAACGTTATGCCGGAATCTGGTCAGGTGACCAAACCGGCGGTGTTTGGGAGTATATTCGCTTCCACATTCCTACTTACCTGGGTTCCGGCCTATCCGGGCAACCCAATATCACTTCAGATGTAGATGGAATTTTCGGCGGTAAAAACCCAATCGTCAATACCAGGGACTATCAATGGAAAACCTTTACGCCAATGCAGTTAAACATGGATGGCTGGGGTGCTAACGAAAAATATCCTCAGGCTTTAGGCGAGCCGACCACTTCGATTAATCGCCACTACTTAAAGCTAAAATCCGAGCTGTTACCTTACACTTACAGCATTGCCAAAGAAGCCGTGACCGGCCTACCCATCATCAGAGCTATGTTTCTGGAGTATCCGAATGCCTATACCCAAGGTACCGCTACACAATACCAGTTTCTATACGGACCAAATTTCTTAGTCGCTCCAATTTACCAGGCTACAAAAGCAGATGAAAAAGGCAACGATATCCGGAACGGGATTTACCTCCCCCAAGGCATATGGATTGATTATTTCTCCGGAGAAAAATACACGGGAAATAGCATACTAAACAGCTTCGAAGCACCCATATGGAAATTACCAGTTTTTGTTAAAAATGGCGCGATCATTCCATTAACAAATCCAAACAACAATGTAACCGAAGTCAATAAAAACCTGCGCATATATGAGTTTTATCCGGCAGGGAAAAGTTCGTTTACGGAATATGATGATGACGGAACTTCGGAACAATACCAATTAAATAAGGGAACCTATAGCCTGATTGAATCCACGGTTGACCGAAACAACCGAGTTGTACTCAGCATTCACCCTACAAAAGGGAGTTTCAATGGTTTTGTCAAAGAAAAAGTAACGGAACTTAGGGTCAACGTATCGCAAAAACCCCAAAAAGTATCGGTTAGAATAGGCAACAAAGACGTTAAACTGACCGAAGTAAACTCAATGAACGACTATTTGGCTAAGCAGGATGTCTACTTTTACCAATCGGCTCCAAATTTGAATCAATTTGCAACTCCGGGAACGGAGTTTGCGAAGGTAGCGATATTGAAAAATCCGCAGCTACTGATCAAACTCGGCGCAACAAATACTGCGGTCAATTCTGTCAGCGCAACAATTGAAGGCTTCATATTTGAACCCAGAGATCAACAACGAATTTCATCAGGAAAGCTAACCGTACCCACCCAGGCAGGTGTTTCAAATCTGAATAGCGCAGCCTATACCTTAAAACCAACCTGGTCAAAAGTCGATCATGCCGATTTCTATGAAATAGTTTTTAACGGTATGCTTTATACAACCATCAAAGATACCAGCTTACTATTCGATGGCTTAAGCGCTGAAACGCCATATGCTTTTAAACTACGTGCCGTAAATAAAGATGGGCATTCTGACTGGACAACATTTAAAACCACAACAAAAGCAAACCCACTTCAATTTGCAATCCATGGCATCCGCGCAACGCTTAGCGCACAGGATCAGGGCGGATCAGAGATCAGCAAATTATTCGATTTTGATGAAAGCAATATGTGGCATACCAAATGGGGCACCAATGCCATTCCTTTTGATCTGATTATCGACCTAAAAACCATCAATCAATTGGACAAATTCCAGTATCTGCCGCGTTCAGGAAAAGGAAATGGGATCCTGATGAAGGGTAAGGTATTTTACAGCAATGATCAGCAAACCTGGACAGATGCAGGTACATTCGACTGGGCCTATACCGACGCGGTGAAAACATTTGATTTCAGGACACATCCCACAGCCCGTTACGTCAAATTAGTGGTCTCTGAAGGATCAGGAGGTTTTGGTTCGGGCAGGGAATTGTATATTTTCAAAGTTCCAGGTACTCCCAGTTATCTTCCTGGAGACATCAATAACGACCGTTTGATCGATAGAAATGACCTCACTTCCTATACCAATTATACCGGTCTCCGAAAAGGTGATGCTGATTTTGAAGGTTACATCAGCAATGGTGACATCAACGGCAACAATCTGATTGACGCTTATGACATTTCTTCTGTAGCCACCCAAATTGATGGTGGCATTGCCCCTGGTAAAATCGACAAAGTTAGCGGAAAGTTGGAAATCAGTATTTCAAAAGCACAATATGCTAAAGATGAAATCATTGAAGTTAAGGTGCAAGGCATTGATCTCAAATCTGTAAATGCTTTCAGTTTTGCGTTACCATATCTTCCAAAAGATTATGAATTTGTGAGTGTACAAATTTTAAATACCGGGCAAATGGAGAACCTGACGTACGACAGACTACATACCAATGGTAATAAAGCACTTTATCCAACTTTTGTGAACTTAGGCAATAAGCCAGCTTTAAATGGCAATGTAGAATTGTTTAACATCAAATTGAGAGCGAAACGAAATCTTAAATTTAACCTTAATGTTTTGGATGGTATTCTGGTCGATAAAGACCTGAATACCCATGGCTTTTAGCGTAAGGCAATGAGCAGTGGAGTAAACATGTAATGGCTCGGTAATTGTTAGGATTTTGTCATAAAACAAATCTATCAATTATGAAAAAATCAATTCTCTCTGCTCTTGCCATCGTAATCTGCCTTGGCGTAATCTCTTGTAATGGCGGTAAAACCACCTCAGATGGTGCAAAACAAGAATCTGATGGCACTAAACAAGATGCCGACAAACTCAAGGATGAAAAACTAAGCAGCTTTATGTTGGGCGGTATTTATTTTATTCAAGGTTATGGCGGGCAGACTGCTGTTAATGACATGATAAAAACTGATGACCCAAAAGAAATTGTAGGCAATTACAAAGAATTACTGGAATTTCCTTTTAAACCTGAAGACGGCTCGGCCGATGCCAAACGTACGCTAAAGAGCTGGTGGGATATTAATGATAAAGCTGGATTGGAAAAAGTTCTGGAAAAGCTAAAAACAGGGGATACAAAAAATCCACATAAAGCCTGGGACTATGCCCGCTTGGTAAACAATGCCTGTATGGGATACGCTGCAGGATATTTATCTAAAGATGAAGTGGAAAAATTCGTTACCTCGACCCTGCCACTGGCGCAAAAAGAATTTAAAACCTGGGATGATTATTATACAGATTTTAATGCCGGCAGAAAAGTTTGGGCCGGAGATCCAAGCGGTGATAAAGCATTTGAAGATCTGAGTAAAGAAATTACAAAAGGAAATAAAAGCATTTATCAAATATTGCCACTTAACTAATTTCACCCATCAGAAACAAATACATTAAGCAGGCTTTTTATCCAAAAAACATTGAGGATAAAAAGTCTGTTTTTTTTTATATCCCAAGGTATAGTCAGTACGACAAACCCGCTTGTACTTCATAGAAAAATAAGCTAATTTTCCAACTCCGATTCAAATGGTCAATTTAGCAGGAATACAGGTATGATCCAAAGGCAGAATATGAATGAAGACTGGGCTACATTTGTATCAGATGGCAATGAACAGTCCTTTTATAAGATATATACACACTACTGCCATTATTTGAATTTTATCGGACTTAAAAGGAGTTTTCCCGGGGACAAAGTTAAAGATGCCATCAGTGACGTTTTTTTTTACATTTGGGAACAACGCACAAAACTAGATCACATCAACACGCCCCACAATTATATCGTCACATCTTTTTTAAGAGCGTTATATAAAACCAATCGTGCCGACAATCATGAATCCCTGGATGAGTTTGATGTAGCGGAATTTGGGCTAAGCCCCTCTCTTGAAGAACTGCACATCGAACAACAAAAAAATGCCGGGCTGCAGGCTTTACTGAAGAAATACATGACCCAGCTTGCACCAAAGCAAAGGGATTTACTTTACCAAAAGTTTTATCTGGACCTCTCCTATCAGGAAATTGCGCAAGCCAATAATATTTCTATAAACACAGTGTATAACACCACCTATAAGGCAGTAGAAAAACTGAAGCGCCAAATCGGAAAAGATGAAATACTCTTGATTTCACTGGCAGTTTTACTGGGCCTGCTCCTATTCTTTTCTAAACTTCATGGCTCATAGAATAATTTATTTTATTTTTTTATAAAAAGAGTAGTGAATTATAGCAAGTACATACTCTATTCATAAAATCACCATCAATACGTATGATGTCAAGAGAAGAAATCAGCAAACTGATTCAAGATGAGCTATTTTTAAGCTATTGTTTCCAAAAGGATGCTACAGCGGTTAGCTATTGGGAAGAAAAACTTAAAACCGAACCTGAAAACCGGGCTGAGATTCTGGAATTAAAAAAGCTGATTGTTTTGATGGCTTTTGAAACGGGCCAGCAATCACTCGATGCACAGAAAGATACACTCCAGAAACGAATTGCTAAAAGCGCAAAAATACAGAAACGTAGCATGAAAATCTGGTACTGGTCGGCCGCAGCGGCAGTGTTGCTCATCATCTCCGGTAGCCTGGGCTACCTGGCTTATCAACAGAACGTCACAGCCGACACGAAAAATCGCCTAAGCAAAGTAAAACCTGGTGGAAACAGTGCCATTCTAAGATTGGCCAATGGCCAGGAAATTGCCTTAAATAAACTTCAGAATGGCACCGTTTTGAAACAGCAAAACCTGAGCATCACCAAAGCTAAAGATGGAACAATCCTTTATAAAATTGATGCTGAACAAAACAATGAATCTGAGCAGCAGGAATTTAACACCATCATTACACCAAATGGCGGAACCTATAAAGTAAACCTTCCAGATGGAACAAACATTTGGTTAAATGCTAAAAGCGAATTGAAATACCCACTACATTTTGGCAAAACAGACCGTAAAGTGGAGTTGGTCGGTGAAGCTTACTTTGAGGTTATGACGATGAAAAACAAGCCCTTTTTCGTATTGTCGAGGCAGCAGACTATTGAGGTTCTTGGTACCCATTTTAACGTAAACGCCTATGCCGATGAAACCCTTGTTAAAACAGCTCTACTGCAGGGAATGGTCAAAGTATCAGCTTCCAATCAGCCTGGCACAAACAAAATACTTCATCCCGGACAAATGGCTGTGTGGAACCCACATCATGCTGCCTTCTCCGTTCAGGAAACAGATACAGAACTTGCAGTAGCCTGGAAAAATGGATTATTTCAGTTTAAAGATGCAGATTTGACAACCATACTACGCTGCTTTTCACGTTGGTATAATATCGATATCGTGGCAAACGGTAAGATCAGCGACAGAACATTTTCAGGTAAACTTTATCGAAATGTAAATGCCTACCAGGCACTACAAGTACTTAAATTACTGGGCCTTGACTATAGTTTAGAAAAAACTCAGCCACAGCAACCACTAAAAATCATTATTAAACCTTAAAACCAATACTAAACATGATTAAAACACTAACCTAACCATCCCATAAGGGGAAAGGAAAAAGCAGAGGTGTTACGAGCACCCCTGCCTAAAAATCCGGACTAACCCTTTAATTGGTGCAAAAAACGATTCAACTAAACCATTTCTGTATTAATCCAAACTTTACAAAAGTAATGAAATTAAATGCGATTAGCGGAGCCATGCCTTATGCCTGGTTTCCAAAAAAATTATTACGAATTATGAAACTGACCACCCTGCTGTTGATTGTAGGCTTGATACAGGCAAGCGCTACAGGATATAGCCAAAAGGTATCTTTAACGGAACGAAATGTACCGATAGCCAAAGTCTTCCAGGCCATTGAAAAGCAAACGGGCTATGTGTTCCTGTACGACAATAGCCTGTATAAACAAAACATCAGTATCAACGTTAAAAATGCCAGCATTGAGGAAATCATCAATAACCACTTCAATACCCTTCCATTAACCTTCAGCATTGTTAACGGCAACAACATTGTGGTTAAATACAAGCCAGAATCCCTTGCGGACAAGGTTTTGAAGCTATTTAACCAGCAGGAACCAATAAAAGGTAAAATCACTGACGAAACCGGGAAACCAATTCCTGGGGTAACAATCATAAACAAAACCAACGGAAAAGGTGCTATAGCAAACAATGCCGGATTATACAGCATTGCTGCAGAGAAAGGCGACCAACTGGCATTTAGTTATATTGGTTACCAATCCAGAAAGATCACTGTGAGCACTGAACAGACCATAAATATATCCCTGGAGCCGGAAACCTCCAGTCTGGATCAGGTGGTCGTAGTGGGCTATGGAAATACCAAGAAAAAAGACCTGACCGGATCCGTTGCCATTGTGAATGCCGCAGACTTAAAAGATGCCCCTTTTGCCACAATAGACAATGCATTAGCAGGTAAAGCTGCCGGAGTACAAGTCACCAAGGCCGATGGTTCTCCTGGAGGTGCAGTGCGCATACGGATTAGGGGTTCCAGCTCTTTACTGGGAGGAAATGACCCCTTATATATTATTGATGGCATACCAGTTCAGGTGTCGAATAACTATATCAATCCAGGATTTGATGTAGGTAGTCCGATTGGAAATGAAATTAATGGCATGGGCAGCATGAACACAGGATTATCTACTGCATTTACGAATGGCTTGAATAGCCTGGGTGGTTTAAATGTAGATGATATCGAATCGATCAGTATCCTTAAGGATGCCTCTTCTACTGCGATCTATGGTTCAAAAGCGGCAAATGGTGTAGTTATGATCACCACAAAAAGAGGTAAAAAAGACATGAAACCGCAAATTAATGCAAATTATTATACGACGGTTACTACGCCCAAACTACCTAAATTATTAAATGCTGATGAGTACAAAATGCTACTCACAGAATCTGCTCAAAATCTAATGAATGAAGCAGATCCAGACGAAGATTATATACCGGAAAATATAGATGCCATTTTAAACCATTCGGATACTTTCTTTGGTAAAGCAAATACCGACTGGCTGAAGGAGATTACTCGAAATACCGTATCTCACAATGCAGATCTTTCCGTGCAAGGCGGTGGTGCTGCTTCTAAGTACTTCAGTTCTATTTCTTTTAATCAAACACCCGGGGTGGTGAAGGCTACAAATTATCAGCGCATTGCAGGTAAGTTAAATTTAGAGAACGAGATTGGGCGTAAGTTCCGGTTTATCACCAATTTAAATTTAGGCTATACGGATCAGAATATTGGCGACGGGGCTTATGGACAAGCCTTAAGGGCACGCCCCGATTTAGCTCCTTATGATGAAAACGGCATGCCTACGAGTTTTGTTGGACAAGGTGGTGAGGATTATCAGGGCTTTCAAAATCCGGTTGGATTATTGCAAGCGACGAACAATGCCAAGACATTTAGTCTCCTGGGATCACTATCGGCGCTATACGACATCACAAAAGCACTACAGTTCAAGAGTACGGTCTCTGTAAATATGCAAACTTATAACCAGCGCATTTATATGCCTAGCTTTATTCAGACGGGTAGCTATTTTGGCACAGCTTCAGAAAAATCAGGTATTGGAAGCAATTCCAACAGCAGAATGGCCAACTGGTTTTTGGAAAATACACTTACCTATACTAAAAATATAGCGGACATTCACGACATCAATGTTTTAGCCGGTACTTCTTATGAGACCAGGAAAAACAGTTTCTTTAGTGCTACCGCTTCAGGATACCCAAATGATCATTCGCTCAATAACCTTTCTTCGGCAATCACCCCGTTGTTTACTCGCGGTGATGAGCCTGCAGGGCCGCAGAGCTATTTATTGTCATTTTATTTACGGGCAAATTATACTTTAATGGATAAATACCTGTTTACTTTTACGGGTAGAACAGACGGTTCGTCGAAGTTTGGTCCGAACAACAAATTTGGCTATTTCCCATCGGCAGCCCTGGGATGGAGAATCTCCAAAGAGAACTTTCTGAAAGATGTAAAGTGGATCGATGACTTTAAAGTAAGAGGTAGTTATGGATTAACCGGAAGTCAGAACATTGGCGACCAAATGTACCGCACATTATATAGCCCCAAGGCTTATGCTGGCGCGAATGCCTTAATTCCCACTCAACTGGGGAATGAAAGCATCAAATGGGAAAGTACAAAATCTACTGATTTGGGATTAGACGTTTCCTTATTTAACAACAGATTACAACTTACAGCAGATTATTATGATAAGCGAACAAACGGGGCCTTACTTTATTTACCCGTTCCTGCAAGTAGTTCTTATGCTTTCCTGCTCAGCAATGCTGCAGATCTGAAAAACCAGGGTTTTGAATTCTCCTTGCAAGGTGATATCATAAAAAATAAAGATTTCAGATGGAATGCTTCATTGAATGTGACCTGGAACAAAACCATTGTTACCAAGTTGGATCCAAAAGCCAATTTGGGGCAGTCGGGAGGAATGACTGGTCTGGAATGGCAAAATACCCGGATTGCAGAAGGGATGCCTTTGGGAATGATTTTAGGTTATACCCATACCGGCATCATTAAAACTCAGGAACAACTGGATGCTTATAAAAAAGAGATTGGGCCAGCACAACCCATACTCTATCCATTTCTTGGTATTGGAGATCCAATGTATCAGCTAGATTATGAGTACTACAAATCGAGTAAATCTGCGATTGCAGATGCAAAGACGATCATCGCCAATGCTGCCCCCAAGTATTATGGAGGCTTTACACAAGGTTTTGGCTATAAAAACCTGGATCTCCAACTGTTCTTCACTTTTTCCCAGGGTGGCAAATTGTTATGGGGTGATCACATCAGCAGCAGACAGTTCAATGGGACTTCAAACTCGCATGCATTGATGTTAGACCGTTACCATCCTGGAAACACAGAAACCAACCGTGAACGTCTGGTATTGGAAGGTACGATGCCTATGCCTTCAAGTATTGATGTGTTCAGTTCTTCTTATATCAAACTAAGGACCTTAAACATGAACTATAAATTTAACCAGGCCAAGTGGATGCAACGTGCAGGATTACAGAACACTTCTGTCTTTTTCTCAGCCACAAACCTTTTCACCATTACCAAATATCCGGGCAATGACCCTGAAACCAGCAATGACACCTTTAGTGTAGGTGGAGGATATTTTGATGTAAGCAATTATCCGGTGGTGCGTACATTTTCACTAGGCTTTAAACTTGGGTTTTAACATAAAATATTGAGATGAAATATATACAATTCAAATTACTACTACTGTTATTGTTAACATGTACATTTTTTTCATGTGAAAAGCAATTGAACGTTTTTCCTACCAATAAATTAGTAGATGGCAATGTAATCATTGACCTTAAAAGTGCTGAGACCGTATTAAATGGGGTATACTATAATTTTGCAAACGTAGGGTTGGATTATAGTAGCCTGGAGTCTGTTAGATGGGTTTCAGTAAATGAAATTTTGCCCTCAGAACTTTCCGGATCATTGGCTTATTCTTATGGTCAGGATGGATTCATGAACATGGTTTATCGTAATTCTAACCAGGTACTTGCAAGTAAATGGAGATACGGTTACAATATGGTGAATGCAGCTAATGGTTTTCTAAAGAATGTGGAACCAGTAAGCAATATTCCAGCAGAGCGGAAAAAACAAATGATTGGTGAAGCTAAGTTTCTACGTGCTTTTGCCAATACTGATCTGCTACTTTATTTTGGCCATTATTATGATGTGAATAGCAAATATGGAATTATATTAAGAGATGAATTTGTTTCTGCGGAAAATGTAAAGTTACCGAGAAGTACTGTTGCCGCCGCCTATGATGCCATACTTAAGGATCTGGATGATGCTATTGCTGCTTTGCCACTTTTAAATACTCAAATCCATTATGCGAATGTTTGGGTAGCAAAAATGCTTAAGGCAAGGGTACTGATTAACAGAGGATCAGCGGGAGATTATACCCAGGTTGTAAATTTAACAGAGGACATCATTCAAAACAGCAATTTCCTGCTGGAGCCGAATTTAAAAGACCTATTTCATGTAAAAGGTTTTACAAGTAAGGAAGTGATGTTATCACTACAGCCTTTTCCCGTTGACAATTGGAAATTTTACCTGAATAATACAAGCGTAGACTATTACGTTACGCCCAGCTTAAAAGATTTGCTAGCAAAAGATCCAAGACAAACCTGGATGTATAAAGATGCAGCAAATATAAATGGGATCTTACCTTCAGTAACCAAGTACTATTCGGGACCTGCAATAAAGCCTGTAAAAACCGCTTTAGCATGTAACAGTTATGCCTTCCGTTTAACTGAAGCTTATTTGATGCAAGCCGAAGCCATCGCTTTATTGGGTTCTGACCTTAGTGGAGCCAAAGCGCGTTTAAAAACCATACTGTCCTGTGCAGGGATCACTGATTTTTCGGCTGTGGATGATGCAACTACGCCAGAGGCCATGCAATTGTTGGTAGTACAGGAAGTACGGAAGAATTTCTTAGCGGAAAGTGGCCTGGATTGGTTTGCCATGCGCAGACTTCCTTTTAAAACGTTGCAATTGTTAAGACCGAATATCAAGTCTGTTTTTTCGCTAACACTTCCTATTCCTATCGCTGAGATCAATGCGAATGATTTAATTGAACAAAATCCGGTGGATTAATTTTTTAAGATTAATATAAATTTTATGTGTAAATCAATATATACGTTACTTTTAGTTTTGACAACAGCAGGAGCTAGCGTCGCACAAAAACCCAGTTCTGAAAAGAAGGTTGTTTTTAAGGGAACAGCAGCAGCCAAATACAATGGCCAATATGTTTACCTGTTTTCTAATCTTCCAAAGTCAATTCGCGATAGCGCAAAGATTGTGAATGGAACATTTACCTTTTCCCAACCTTTTACAGAAATGGGCGACTTCGGCTTTTATAGCGGCCATGAGAAGAAAACAAAAGGAGATTATTCTATACTGAGTATTCCCTTCGAAGGCCCCGCTGAAATTGTCATCGAAGCAGATATGGAGCTTCTTGAAAATTCTAAAGTCAAAGGTGCTGCTGGTTTTCAGTTCTACAATTCTTTTTTCAGGACTACAAATCCGGTTTACGAAAAAATGATCAATGAACTGGGGGATAAATATGGCAAAGCCTATCTATATGATATGAAACGCGATACTACGGCACAGAAGTTTAAGGACATGATCAGGGAATACAACAAGGGCAAAGCTGCTTACAATGAATTGCTGAAACAACAGCTGATTAAAACCGTAAATGAGCATCCAAAATCATTTGCCTCTGTGCTCCTACTTCAAAATTTCGCTGAAAATCTGGATCTGGAGACTGCGGAAAGTTTGAGTAAGCAACTTGCGCCATCCATCATGAATAACTTTTTTGGCCGCAATGTACTACAGCAAATCAAAGGTCGAAAAAAATCAGTCACTGGTAATCTCGTGGAGGATTTCACCTTAAATGATCCAAAAGATCAGCCGCTAAAGTTTTCCTCATTGAAAAACAAATACCTGCTGATCGATTTCTGGGGGAGCTGGTGCGGGCCATGCCATACCGCTTTCAAGGATTTGAGAACATTACATGCCAAATACCATGGCAAGGGATTTGAAATTTTAGGTATCGCTACAGAAAACAGCAAAACAGCATGGCTGAAAGATCTTGAAAAGGAGAAATTACCATGGCTGCATGTTATAGATGAACAAGGTAATAAAAGTGTTTCCCTGGGTCAATTTGCAGTGGTCAAATACCCAACAACAGTATTGGTTGATGCCAATGGAAGAATTGTTGGCAGAGATTTGAGTATTGCTGCACTAGAGAAGATATTAGATAAAATGTAGCGTATCAATTCTACCTCTTTAACAGTCGCAATCGGTCTTTTCAACTACGACCGATTGCGGTTGATCATATCTTTAAAATGTCATGAATAGATGCGTACGAATAAGAGAAAAAACTATTCTTTAAAGCCCTCTATGGGAACCAGCAATACAGCGTCGGCAATTACATCTGCGTTGGCGCCCTGATTGGAGATTTCCACATAGCTTTGCTTTCCTGCGGTAAAAGTGTAGCGCCCCAAATGCACCCATTCACCCGAGGTCTGACCAAGTACCGTAACCTCGGCATCCTTGATAGACAATTCGTACAACTGCTTGCCATCATGAATATCGACCCGGGTAGCTGAGGCCCTGTCCTTTTGTTTCGGGTAATAAGTATACAAGTCATATTTCCCGCTTAGCGTCAATGAAGGCTGATATTTCAGGCTGCTCAGTCCCGCAGCAGGCGAAGCCACATAAAAATCTGGTCCATAACCGCCATAAGTTTCCACGCGCCATGTGCCGTTTTTTTGAACAGCCTGCAGATCACTGTTGTCCAGCAGAATTTCCGGCTTACTTCCATTTACCAGGGGATTGCCCTTTAATGTCGCCTGTAATTGCTTTACGTCGATACGTTGCATCGATTGACGTTTTTCGATGGCCTGAACGGCTGCAGTGGCCGCCGATTGTGCGAGTACCATAAATACAGGCTCCATCCGTATGGAGCCGTAAGCTATATGCGTGGCTGAAAGACATACAGGTACGCTCAGATTTTCTACTTCCGAAGCTTTAGGGATGATCGCCCTGTAAGAAATCGGATAAGGCCCAAAGCCACCTTCTTCTACATTGCCTTCATTCTTTACCTGGCCATTTACGATTAGGCGGTCGCAATTGTGCGAATCCATGGTGTAAGCCGCCGTACCTACCCCATCTGTAACCCGCTCCTTACCCTGACAATGGTGCTGGGTCATCACCAAAGCTCCAACCATACGCCTGGCTTCCCTGATGTAAAGCTGATGTGACCAATGGTTATTCCCAACGTATTCGTCTTTTGGATAACCCCATTTTTTCATTTCAGCCCGGATGTGATCAGGCACCCTTTTGTCATTGCCAACAAAGTACAGCAGGCCTTTCGTATAATCCGTATGTGCGTTCCAGATTTCTGCCCTTTTGGTATAATCCGCCTCCGGATATTCCCAGTTCATACCGATCATATCCGTAGAAAAGCCATTTCTGTTGTTAATGTCGGTTTTACCATTGGGCATTCCGCTCCAGATGAATACATCCTGCAAAGACTTCCAGTCCCGTTTTGCCATCTGCCTTAGCAACAGTTCATAGCGCTCTGGCTGATAATTCGTTGGCTGTGTAATCGGCACCTGATTGTTCGGGTCACTGCTTAGACAAATCCTGAAATTATAGGCCTGCAACTTACGGTCGCCCGTACCATTTGCAGCCAACTGACCGTTGCTGATCCCCCAGAGCAATCCACTCCCGGGGTCTCCGGGTGTGCGATAAGGATCTATCCCGTCCGGCAACTGATGTCCGTTCATCAATTGCACGCCATTGAAAGTCTCTTTATAGTCGCTGTTGGCTTCTCGTCCTACCGCATAGGAAACACCGGCCTTCGCCATCAGGTCCCCTTCATAGGAGCAATCGATAAACATCTTGGCCGATACCCTGACATTACTGCCTGCTCCGGTGCTGTGCTCTAGTACCAATTCCCTGATGAGCTTGCCCTGTTTTTTTACATCGATGAGTCGATTTTCATACAGTACTTCCACCTTTGCCCTCCTGACGTAATCCTGAAAGATGTTTTCTGCCACATGGGGCTCAAATACCCACTGCTCAAATTTCCCATAATGCTGACCAATTCTGCGGTAGAAATCCAAAGCTAGTCCACTGATGGCGTATTTGTTTCCGATATCGGTAAGGCCGAGGCCACCGGAACTCATGCCGCCCAAAGTTTTTCCAGGTTCAATCAGTAAAACTTCTTTTCCCAGCTTTGCCGCAGTATAAGCTGCAATTACACCCGCGGAAGTCCCGCCATAAATACAAATATCGTAACTGCTGTGCGCTGGTTGCTGTTGCCCGTAGCTTTGGCCGATATGCAATCCTGTTGCTACAAGCAGCAGCAGGATTACTTTAAATAGGTATTTCATTAGTAGTTGGGATTTTGGATCAATAATTTATTGGTTACGGTCTCCAGGTTTGGAATAGGCCACAGATAGTCGCGGTTTTTGTTGAATGCCCGGACTTCGATCACACGCATGTCTGCCCGGTTTGGAACAGCCGAATAGTCGGCCAAACCATTGTCATCAATTTGTGGGGCCGCAGCTACCAATCCCCTTTGAACCCTCCCGTAGAAATTTCCCGTCATGGCCTTTTCAGCGACCTTCCACCTACGCAGGTCCGACTGCCTGAAGCCTTCCATGGCCAGTTCATATAGCCGTTCCTTGCGGACGAGGTTACGGAACTCAATATTGGTTTTTCCTGACAAGATCGCCGGCATGGCTACACTCGGCCGCTGCCTAACCAGGTTAATGGCATCGTATGCCGACTGATCTAGTTGGCTCAGTTCATTTTTCGCTTCAGCATAGATCAGCAGTACCTCAGCATACCTGATCTGAATGACGTTGAGTTCAGAATTGGTCCTATCGATCTTGTCCTCCAGGTCAACGTACTTTCTCCAGCAGTATCCGGTAAATGTAGCAAATGCATTGATCGCATCCTGATTATCAACCCGTGTAGCAGGCGTGGTATTGTAATTCCAGCACTTCAGGCTATCGCGATGCGTTTCAAACTGGTAATTGAAAAAGGTAGAGCCTGGCAAAACGACGGTAAAGCCCAATCTTGGATCCCTGTTTTTATAAGGATTCTGGGGATCAAACAAGGGCGACTCGTCGATATTTAAGCCATCCGTACAAGGATAAACATCTACCAGCGATTGGGAAGGCACTTTATTGGAAAAGCCCTGTCCATTCCTGGACAATAAATTGTTAGGCGTGGAATGGGTCTTGGTCTTAGAAGCCCGGAGGTATTGGAAGGCCCAGATGATCTCGCTTGAGTTTTGACCGGCATAACTGAACAACGCACCAAAATTATTGTGCAAGCCGTATACTTTTAAATCCATCACTGCTTTGGCTGCCTCAGCAGCATCTGCCCAACGCTCATTGTTCAATGCAGTACGGGCTTTAATGGCTAAAGCGGCACCACGACTAGCCCTACCTACATCTGCACCTGTATAACTTAAAGAAAGGTCTGCAGCACATTCAGTCAACTCCTTCAACACAAAGTCGACCACAGACGCCTTTGCCGTTTTTGCGATCTGCGACTCTTCCAGCTTCAGCATATTCGTGACTAATGGTACATCCCCAAAGTAATCCGTAAGGTAATTGTAGGTATAAGCCCGGATGAATCTCGCCTCCGATCTGGAGCGGTTAAATATTGCAGGACTGGCCTTATCCTGAACCTTATAGAGGTTATCAAGCACGAAATTACATTTCGCGATCACCCTATAGGCCTCACGCCAGATGTCTCGTGCATAGGTATTGTTACTATCGTGATTGCCCTTGCCAATGCTTTGCAGTGCACTATTATTACGATCCCAACCGATATCTGTTCCATTGTCTATCGATAGATTGACGGGCATGTTATCCAAAGGTGCATAGCCTGCATATTTATACAGGCCGTTGACCGCAAGGACCAGTTCATCCTGATTGGTAAAAAATGTTTCATCTGAAGGTCCGGATAAAGGGCTTTTATCCAGGTATCCTTTTTTACATGATGCGCCAAGTATGACCCCAAAGGCCAAGATTATAACGAGGTATATATTTGTTTTCATCTGTTTTTCTTTAAAATCCTACTTCCACACCGAAACTGTATAATTTGACCTGGGGATAGCTGGTTCCAGCACCCACAGGAGCTTCTACATCATAACCGGCTAGGAAGCGGTCGAATGAGGCAATATTAGATCCATTGGCAAATACCCGCAATCTTTTGATACTTAGTTTTGCCGCAAGTGCCGCTGGCAATGCGTAACCCAACTGTATGTTTTTGATGCGCAGGTAAGAAGCATCCCGCAACCAAAAGCTGGAAGCCTGTTCATTATTCGATTCTCCAAAAGCCAGCCTTGGATATTTTGCATTTGGGTTTTCCGGCGACCAGCGGTTCTTATTTTCTTCACGAATCGTTCCTCCTAGCGCACCGCCGACGTTGAATGGCAAAATGCCAGGGCCATTGAGATAACCATTGGCTTTGCCCACACCCTGCAAAAGGACAGAAAGGTCGAAACCTTTGTAAGCGGCAGCCAGGTTAGCCGCGAAAGTAAGCCTTGGGATGGTACTGCCAATGATGACCTTGTCACTTTCATTGATCAGGCCATCGCCATTTTGATCCTTATACCTGATGTCGCCGGCCTTCACCGCGCCAAATTGTGTGGCATGGGCAGCCACCTCTGCGTCAGAGGCAAAATAGCCTTGAGCCTCATAGCCAAACAGAGAAGAAATCGAATAACCTTCCCGGTTTACAGTTAAATTGGAAAGATTGATACCCTTAAGGTCGACAACCGTATTCTTCACATCGGACAGGTTGAAGCTAAGGTTGTAGTTGAAATCTTTTAGATTTCCTTTATACGCAAGGCCGAGTTCCCAGCCATTATTGTCTACAGTGCCCGCATTTTGGAAAGGTTTGTTTAGCCCAATAATCAGTGGTACGTCTAGTTCCAGAAGGATATCACGGGTACGGCGACGGTAATAATCTGCTGTTACACTAAAGTTTTTGAACAGTGTTAAATCTATACCGATGTTTTTTTCTTCTGTGGTTTCCCAGGAAATGTTCTTATTGGCAAGTGAATTGAGCGCCGCTGTATTGACAATTTGCTTACCCATAGCAGTAGACTCCAATAACAAGGTCGTAACAGAGGGATAGGTACCGACAATCTGCTGGTTGCCCAACCTACCCCATGACACCCGTATTTTGGCATCATTGATCGTTCCTTTTAAACCAGACATAAAACTTTCTTCAGAAATCCGCCATCCTGCAGAAGCGGAAGGAAAAAAGCCATACTTATTCCCTTCAGAAAAACGAGAAGAGCCATCGTAGCGGGCATTCACCTCTAACAGGTATTTACCTTTCCACGTGTAATTGAGCCTGCTGAATAAGGATTGTAAAGCCCATTCCTCCGCACTTCCATTAGCCTGCTGGTTCACTGCCGAACCACCATTTAAAACCGGGTACTGAGGCAAAATATAAGTATCGCGTGATGCTGAAGTCCATTCATTATAATAGTCTTCCCTAGATGCACCAAGCAGCAACTTCAAATTATGCTCATCAAAATTTTTGCTTGCGGTCAATGTTGCCCGCATATTGTTATAAAAGGACTCGCTTTTGCCTTCAGTCAACGCGGTCAATGCCGGCGTCAAAAAACTGGTGCTTCCGTTAGGTAAATAAGACTGTATCGCTTTTCTGAAGTTTTTTGTCGAGGACAGTGCATATTTAGGTGAGTAGGCTACTTCCGCCTCCAGCCATTCCAGTGGCTTGTAATTCACAGTTGCATTGAGACTCCCAAAAGGCCCCCTGGTCCGGTTCGTTCCTCCATCCTTAGTCGCAGAGATCGGATTCACACCATTCCAGCCCACACCCCATTGTCCGCTTTCATTCACACCGATTTGATTGGCAGGAATACCGTTCATCCATTGAAAAATTTCACCGGAACCCGCTGCCGGATCAGTAGTGACTGCGTTGACAAACTGAAGATCGACCCTGGCTTTTAGTTTATCAGAAAACTTGACATCTGCATTGTTTCGGATCGTATAACGCTTGAATCCAGAATTTTGAATCAGGCCTTTTTGATCAAAGAGTCCGAAAGAGCCTAACATCTTAACTTTCTGTGTTCCCCCCTCAATGGTCAGGAAATGGCTTTGCTGCAGACCAGAACCCGTCAGGGTTTCCTTCTGCCAGTCGGTATTCGGATATTGATCTGAATTCCTGCCGCCTTGCTGACGAAATTCTTCAATCAGCGCGGCCGAATATAATGGTGTCCGTCCTGTATTCGTATAGGCTTCGTTGAGCAGCAGCATATAGTCTAGCGAATTGACCAGTTTAGGCATATTGGTAGGGTCCTGCCAGCCGATATAATTGTTGTAAGAGATATTGATCTGATCGGCAGTTGCCCGCTTTGTCGTAACCAGGATCACGCCATTGGCAGCTCTGGATCCATAGATGGAAGAAGATGCCGCATCTTTAAGGATAGAGATCGACTCAATCAGATTGGGATCTATGTTATTGATCGAGCCTTCTATCCCGTCGATCATAACCAGCGGATCGGCCACGCCTATGGTTCCGATACCACGGATACGGATATTCCCACCATCTCCCCCCGGGCGTCCGGAACTCTGCTTAACCGTAACACCAGGTGCCATTCCCTGCAGGGCTGCGGAAGTCTGGCCCATCGGCCGGGCGACGAGATCTTTCCCCGTTACCTGGCTCACCGCACCGGTAAGGTTCACTTTTTTCTGTGTGCCATAACCAACGACCACAACTTCATTCAAGCTCGCATCCTCGATCTCCAGTTTGACGTTGACCGTGCTTTGGGAACCTGCTGGAATTTCCCGGGTAACATAGCCTACATAGGAAAACACCAGCACATCACCGGCTTCTGCTTCAATCATGTAACGGCCATCCTTATCGGTCACAACACCTCTGGAGGCACCTTTGATCTTGACACCTACGCCGGGGATCCCATTGCCTTCAGCATCCGTCACCAGCCCTTTGATCTGCTGGAACAATATTCTTTCATGCTCTGTTGATTTTGCTTCTCCAGGCTCCGCCAGTGGATTTTCTTTTTGAAGGATGATGTATTTTTCCTTGATGAGCCAATCCAGTTTTCTTCCCTTGAGCGCCAGCCTGAGTACTTCTGCAAGTTCAGCCTGTTCTACATTGATCGATATTTTTTCGGTATCGTCCAATAGTTTATTGCTGTAGAACACGGTGAGCCCGGTCTGGCTTTTGATGGCTTTAAACAATGTGGCAAGGCTGATGTTCTTACCTTTCACATTGAGCCTGACGATCGGTTGCGTTTTTGCGTAGATGGGCGACAATACATGCAACATAAAAATGACAGGAAGTAAAATCCGGCCAATTCTGGTAAGTTTTTTAAGCATACATTCAAAAGTTTATAAATGGTTTGCTTAAGAGATGCAACTGGGCTGGAAATGGGTGAAGGCTTTTTGAAAAAAAATTATTTAAAAGTCAGCACCCCATTTTTAATGTCGGCCCGAATGCCCGAAGCAAGCCGTAGATTCGATAGGACAACAGCTAAAGGAAGCTGTCTGTCAATTTCACCGGTAAAAGTCTGATTTGCTACACTTGCCTGTGCCCATTCTACTTTTACATCAAACCAGCGGCTGATCACAGGCGCTATTTCCGCTAAGGAACGGTTATGAAAGGTATACACCCCTTTCATCCAAGCCAGCTCCTCCGAAGGGTCAAATGTCATCTTGTCCAAATTATTGTTCAGCACAAAGGCTTTCTGGCCAGGACTTATACGGAGCTCCTGCCCTTGTCTCAATGCCGATACGGAGCCCTCAACCAGAGCTGTAGAGAAAGCCCCTTCGTCATAGGCATGGACGTTAAAACTTGTCCCATGCACCTTAATGTCCGCATAATCAGTATGCACTATAAATTGCTGAGCTGGATTCCTGGTGACATCGAAATAGGCTTCCCCTTTGAGAAAAACCGCTCTTTCCCCCTTTCCAAAGCTCAAAGGAAACTTCAGGCTGGACGCCGAATTCATCCAGACAACCGTTCCATCAGCTAAAGTGATTTTGTAATCTTTGGTACTGGGTACCACTACCGTCGCCCAGCTATCCGATGCCCCGGACGTAGCCTGCGAATTTAAGGCTTCAGCCGTAGCATTTAATTTGGCCGATCCGATAGTGATGTCCTGTGGTTTCCCCATTGGTATTAAATCCCCCTCATCGGTTTTCAGATAAATTTCCTTTGCCGTATACATTTGCCTTTCCTTTAGCTCGGTGGAACGATGGCTAAAAAAATACCAGCCTAAGGGCAGAACTAAGGCCAGCACCGCAGCAATGCCCGCAATTTGCCTGCTCAAACGCTGAACATAAGGTTTCGGTTTTTTCTGGATCATTTCAGCCGTATGCGCCCAGGCAAGGTTCTGATCCAATCCTGAGATAAAATTGCGGGCCACAGTCTGGTTCATTTTCGATTGCAGCCTTTCCCATAATGCACGCGTCTCCGCATCCTGCAAAATGGCATTTTCGACAACAAGGTTCTCTTCCTCACTAATCGTACCCGTAATTTTCTCAAACAACAGTGCTTCTATATATTCCTTGTTTTCTATCATCTTCAGCTCTAAGAGTCATTTATCCTTCGATTGGGTGAATGAATCATTTAAATTTTATGAGTTTATCTTTTAAGGCTTTCACCGCAAGTTTCAAATGGGTCTTTATTGAATTCACCGAAAGGCCCATTTCCTCCGCAGCTTCCTTATATTTTTTATCTTCTACATATACCAGCTTAAAGGCCCGTTGACGCTGGAGTGGAAGTTCCTGGAAAGCCAGATCCAGGCGGCCTTGAGAGGCCTCATCTTCAACCTCGCCTTCCTCGTCATACTCATCTCCAGCCAGGACCTCTTTATAGCTATTCATTCGCTTATCGGCAACTTTCCTGTCCCGTATAACCATCATACACTGGTTGTGGATCGCGCCATACAGATAAGACTTCAGCGATGTTTTTATGGAAATAAAGTGTGATTTTTGCCACATCGTGACGAAGAGGTTCTGCACTAGATCCTCTGCTTCCATCTCATCCTCAAGAACGAAATAGGCTTTAGCGACCAGCATTTTATAATACTTCTTAAATACACGCTCATAAGCAGAAGGGCTTCCACTTTTCAGTTCATTCAGAAGTATTTGGTCATCCTGCTCCATTAAATTTAATTAATGTGAAAGTTAAATATATTGATAAGTGTTTAAAACACAAAATCAAATGACGGGAGGTTGAAGAATCTGTTGCCCACTATTTCTGAAACCTCCAACCTAATGAGTAAAAAACTAAGTAGTTGGTCTTTCTTTGTTCAGCCGGCCTTCATCATGATTATGGATATGGATATCGTGTTGTGGAAACGGTATATCAATTCCATTTTCTTTGAAAGCGGCTACAATACCCATGATGAGGTCATTTCTTACAGCATAAGCTTCACCGAAATGTTTGGGCCAGAAGTAAACTTTCAGATCAATTGTGCTCTCTCCGAGTTGTTCAAACTGCACAACAGCCGCGGGGCTTTTACGAATCCGCTGATCCGCATTTAAAATTTCAGTCAGGATCTTTCTTGTCTTTTCCAGATCAGCATCATAAGCAATGCCGATCATGATTGATATGCGTTTCCGATTCCCGCCCAGTGACCAGTTAACCAGATGGGCATTGAGTAAATCACCATTCGGCATCACCACATCAGCACCATCCCAGGTAGCGATGACGCTACTTCGAAAACCGATTGACTTCATCGTTCCACCTTGTCCATCCACATCTACAATATCACCCACGTTGACAGGTTTTTCAAAAGCGATAATTAACCCGCTTACCAGATTATTCACCAATGTTTGCAAGCCAAAGCCAATACCCACACCAAGTGCGCCTAAAACGATGGTAATTCGATCAACAGGGATTCCAGCTGCGGCAATAGCCAGAAATAATCCGATGCATAAAATTGATATCCGGACCAATAATAACCAACTGCCAATACCGCGACGTTCGTTCTTATTCTCTGTTGTATTGACGAGGTGCTTATCCGAAGCAAAAAAGGATACGATTTTAGATATTACAACCGAAATGGCCATAATGGCTATAAACAACAATAGATTGGTAATACTGAACGTATAATCACCCAATGTCCGTTCCGCACTAAAAAATTCTAAAAACGGTTTAGACAGATGGTCATAAGCAGGAAAATTACGGCCAAAAAGCACCAGCCAGCCAAAAACTAAAAATACGTAAAAAAAATTTGGTGCTTTTGTTCCTACCCGTTCAAAATTGAGATAAAACAGTTTTTTATCCTGTCCTGAATATACCTGGAAAGCCAGTAAAAGACCTTCATTGATCAGGCGCACTGCCCAAAGAAATAGGATAGCAATTACGACGTTTAAGAAACCACTGATGAATAACGTTTTGGCTAAATTGTATCTACCGAATATATTGGTTAAAACAGCGGCCAGCTCCAGAACCGTCATCAGACCAATAGACCAGAGAATCCACTTTTCACGAAGTTCATCCCGATGCTTTTTACCAAAACTGAATAACCCTAAGATTACTCCGGCTACAGAAATGCCCAGCATGATCCAACGTTCCAGTCTGGAGGCCTGTAATATCAGGTTACCAATACCTGCCATCAAGAACAGGAACACCATTAACAACCAGATTCGCATCCAGTGTTTGCTGATATAACTTTTAAAAATGAAACTCAGACAAACACAGGATATTGACCATAAAATCACGTTTAAAATAAATGGAGGAGATTGCAAAAAGAATTGAAACAAACTAATGACCAGTAATATGGCAGAAAGCAGGGGATAGCGAATCACCAGTTGTCCTTCAAAATCAGGCTTTAGCAAATTACCTTCAATGTAAATTTTCTTTAGGGAACGCAGGTAAATGAAAGAAGTCAGCGTCAGTATGAGCAGTAACAGCAATTTTCCAATATTATTCTCTGCATAGAAACTAAGTGTCAACAAACCCTTGGTTTTGGAAAAATCCATGATCTCCCCAAAGGAACGGTAACTACCTGCGGGCCCCCAGATGTTGTCAAAATCCCTTTTAAGCGTATGATCTGCCATATCTGTTTGATAAGACTCTATTTCCCCCAAACTGCCTTCTAATTTAAAAGCGGTCATGTTCACGTGGTTAAGTAAAGCCTGGATGTTATTCACAGCAAGATTAAGTGCTGAATCTACAGGAGTTGTTTCATAAGAGATAACCTTGATTTTCTGCAAGTATTTCATCAGGGTAACCGAATCCGTAGAAAATTTAAACAATGCAGGTACACTCAGTAAAGAATCAAGCTGATAACGGAAATTATTAAGCTCCTGCTGACGAATGTCCAGTTTGGCTTTTCTAAGATTGGCCTTATTCAATAGCTCTTTTAAAATCTTCGAAGTGGCCGTTAAATTCCGAAATGTTTGGGCAGAGCCCTTATCAGTAAAAACACCATCACCAGCAATGATAAAATCTTTTTCAATTTCCTGCAACTCTACCTTCGTACCAGGCGTATCGAGGTTACCCTTTAAATAGATCTTCGCTTTTTGCATCGTTCGTCTGATTTCATCAAAGGTTTTAATCTGACTGATTGCAGCTTTGTCGGCTTCAAAATCACTGGCACTTGATTGGGAAGAACGTTTAGCAAAAGCCTGCATTTTGGCTACAAAATTTAACTTCGTACTGTCAGCTACAGTAGTTTTATTCAATGTATCCTGCTTTTGAGCCTGTAAACTTAGGCCATTAAAGACACAAGCGTAAAACAAAACAAAAAACCATACTTTTCCCGGGATTGTCATTTGATTGCAGATTAACACCCAATAATACGGAAAACTATAAGCTAATTCATAACCTTTTGAAGTGTACGGGCATAAATTTCACCAATTTTAAAAGATTTATACAAAATTTTGAAAGCCTATTTTTATAAAGGCCCGTACCTTCACGGTTACACAATCGGTACATACCTTTAATTCTTGAAACCCCGATTGCTTTAAAATTTAAAAAACCTGAACCTGATGAAATTAAAAAAAATTGTGTTGCTGGCCATTTTTGCTTTTTGTAGCGGAAATTCCATTGCGCAAGATGCCCATATCACTCAAAAAAACTTTGAGGACATTAACCTGGCCTATCCAGGACTAGAAAAAACAAATGCACTTTATACTGCAGGTAAATATGAAGCCGCAGCTCAAGAACTGCTGACCTACTACCGAAAAAAATGTAAGGCAAAAGAACCGGATTTCAGCAATTCTGAAAAGCCTGCCGATATACACCAACCAATTGACCAGGCGACAAAAGAAATGGCCGACAAAGCTTTAGTCCACCAATTTCAACCACATAAAGGATATGGTTATTTTGACTACGGCAAAGATATCAACTGGCAAATGTGGCCGGTAAAAGATAATGAAGTACGCTGGCAGCTACATCGCGTTAAATGGTGGCAGGCAATGGCTCTGGTTTACCATGCCACAGCCGATGAAAAATATGCTAAAGAATGGATCTACCAATACAGCGATTGGGTTAGAAAAAATCCATTAGGCCTGTCGCAGGATAACGACAGATTTGTATGGCGACCTCTTGAGGTTTCAGACAGGGTACAGAGTCTTCCGCCGACATTTGATTTATTTGTAAACTCATCCAACTTTACGCCTGTCTTTTTAATGGAATTTTTAAAGAGCTATCATCATCAGGCAGATTATCTAGCCTCAAACTACGCCGAAAAAGGTAACCATCGTTTGTTTGAAGCACAACGTACTTTATTTGCTGGTGTATCTTTTCCTGAGTTTAAAAATTCAGCAAGATGGAGACAAAGCGGCATAGAAGTACTCAATACTGAAATTAAAAAACAAGTATATGCAGACGGGATGCAATTTGAGCTATCACCTATTTATCACGTCGCAGCTATTGATATTTTCTTAAAGGCCTATGGATCTGCAAAACGTGTCAATCTTGAAAAAGAATTTCCTGCGTCTTATATACAAACCGTAGAGAATATGGTCATGGCGCTGATCAGCATTACGCTCCCAGATTACAATACACCGATGTTTGGAGATTCCTGGTTGATAGATAAAAACTTCCGAATCAAGCAGTTTGCAAGTTGGTCTAAGATTTTCCCTGCAAACCAAGCAATAAAATATTTTGCTACAGCGGGGAAAGAAGGTAAAGCTCCCGATTTTTTATCCAAAGCACTAAGCAATGCCGGGTTTTATACCTTTAGAAGCGGATGGGATAAAGATGCAACGGTAATGGTAGTAAAGGCAAGTCCGCCGGGAGAATTCCATGCCCAACCGGATAACGGAACTTTTGAGCTTTTTGTAAAAGGCAGAAATTTTACGCCTGATGCCGGTGTATTTGTATATAGCGGAGACGACGCCATCATGAAACAACGGAACTGGTACCGTCAGACAAAAATACACAGCACGCTTACGCTTGACAACCAAAACATGCTGATTACTAAGGCCAGACAGGGTAAATGGGAAACTGGCAATAATCTGGATGTATTAACCTTCAGCAATCCAAGCTATACTGATCTTGATCACCAACGCAGTGTGTTGTTTGTTGACCAGAAATACTTCCTGATTATTGATAAGGCAATCGGTAAAGCGAAAGGAAACCTGGCCGTACACTGGCAGTTGAGAGAAGATAGTAAAGCTGTTTTCGATCAGGCTGGACAGAAAGTATACACCAGCTATAGCGATGGCAATAACCTCTTGATTCAATCTCTGAACATGGATAAGATTACACTTATTGAAGAGGAAGGGAAAGTATCTTACGTTTACAACAAGGAATTGAAAAGACCAGCTTTTGCATTTGAAAAACCTAAAAATGACGACAAGACACAGGTATTCATTTCCATCGCATATCCTTATGAAGGCAATAAAACACCAAAAATCAGTATCAAACCCAATCCAGCTAATGATTTTGAAAAAGGTAACCTCGATATGAATATCGTTGTGGATGGAAATACACGACATCTTGCAGCCAAAACTATGCCTTAACTATTGCATAGATTACATGAAAAACCGCCTCTATTTAGTTAAAGGCGGTTTTTAATTTTATTTAATGAATGCAGCCAGTTTTTGGTTCACATCTTCCCCCCTAAGGTCTTTTGCAATGATCACACCCTCTGGGTTGATCAGGAAATTCTGTGGAATGGCCGAAATGCCGTATTTAACAGCAAGATCACTCTTAAAGCCTTTCAGGTCACTTACCTGGATCCAGGGCATGCCATCTTGCTTCACTGCATTTAACCAGGCTGCTTTGGTCTCGTCCAGGGAAACACCCACCACTTCGAAATTTTTGTCTTTCAACTGGTTGTAAGCTTTCAATAAATGTGGATTCTCTGCGCGGCATGGACCACACCAACTTGCCCAGAAATCAACCAGTACATACTTACCTTTTAAAGAAGACAGCTTAAATTCATTGCCTTTATCATCTGTTTGGGTAAAGTCTACAGATTTCCCGATAGCAATTTGCTTGGCCTTATCATATTTAGCTGTCAGCTTTTGCCCGGTAAAGCTGCTCAATACTCGTTTGCTTAGCGGGTTGTAATACACCTCAAAAGTTTTAGGATCAATTACCGCAGTCTTTTCCGTAGCGATCAGGTCAAGAGCTACATATGAATCCGGGTGACTAAATAAAAAGGAATCCAAGGCAGCTTCAATTTTGGCATGTACTGGCCTGGCTTCTGCCTGGATTGCTTTGATGGCCACCGTATCTTTCACTTTCGCATAATACACTTTGGTAAACCGCTGGGTGATTTCTTTAAACTGAGTGAGCAGTGCTTCCGATTTAGCAGTCCATAACAGAAAATCATTTTGCGCAGCGGTTCCAGTAATCATTGCTTTCGAGAAGTCGCCATTACCTGCTACTTTATACTTTCCTTTTTCCAGGTAGAATTCGCGATAGCTTTCAGCTCCTCTCCGGTTTGACGTATCTTTTTTTACAGGCACCAGGGCCAGGTAGGCCTTGTTACCAAAAGCAGTAGTTCCATTCAGTACAAACTTCCCATTTTTAACCGCGGCAGAATCTTTAGCATCCTTACCTTCGCTATTCTTATAACTTAGGATTATCTTTTTATCGCTTCCTATACCAGAAAGGTTTCCTGAGATTTCAAATTTATCCTGCGCCAGACTTACCGTGGCAGGCAGCAACAACAGGGCTCCAATAATTATTTTAAGGTTCATCATGTTTACTTTATGTTATTTGATCAATTTGGATAATTTTGCTGGAAGATCTTCACCACGAAGATTTGTTGCGATGATCAAACCTTCCGGATTGATCAGCAGATTTTGCGGTATCGCTTTAATATCTAACATGGCTGCCAATCCATCTCTTACTTTCATCCCTTTTAGGTCAGATACCTGCAACCAAGGGAGCTTATCTTGTTTTACGGCATTTTCCCAGGCAGCTTTACTTTCATCAAAGGATACGCTTACAATTTCCAGATTCCGGTCTTTAAGTTGCTCATAAGCTTTTAAAACATGAGGGTTTTCCGCGCGGCACCAGTAGCACCAGCTGGCCCAAAAATCCAAAAACACATATTTACCACGCAGTGATTTTATGTTGAATGGTTTGCCGTCAATATCAGTCTGTGAAAAATCCAGGATCTTTACGCCCACCGCACGCTTCTCATTCGCCAAAATCCGATCTAACGCTAGTTTTCCCAATGATGAAGACTGAAGTTGGGAAGAGAATTTATAAAACAAAGGTTTTACCTCTGCAGAGTCAAAGTGACTGCCAAGAACAGCGGTGTTAAAAGTGTACAAACCCATGAACGAATTGGGATGTGATTCGACAAACTTCACCTGGATGTTTTTGATCTGTTTGACATAGCTGTTTAAACTGTCTTGCGCTTCTTTACGCTGCTCCAGGGTTTTTCCTTCTACCACTCCATGATCTCCTTTTATAAATTCCCGTTGGATTTTCATGATCCTTTCCGTAAAAGGTGTAATTAACTCCGACAGTTCCCGGTCTTCGCGATCTGAAACTGAACCTGTAACAGTAGCTGTTTTGATAGAATCTTTACCTGTCAAGGTGATTTTAGAATTTTCAAGGTAGAAACTCAAATTATCCGATTGTTTACCAGTTCCAGGTAATCTCTTGACTGCGATGATTGCGCTTTGCGGCTGCTCGACTTTCCCAGTGAACTGGAATTGCCCATTCTTAATGACCACAGAATCGGTTTCCTTAAATCGATCACCTTGTAAAGTAACAAGGTAAGCTTTGGCCGGAACGTTTAATGCGGATAATTTTCCGGTTATGGTATAGCTTTTTTGAGCTGCTACCACAAAGGGTAGCAGCATCAAAATTGAAATCAGTGATTTCTTCATTTTTTGTTATTTAAATTTAGGGTTACTTCTAATTAGTTCCTCAACAAAATTCCACTTACAAAACCTATGTTGTAAATAACTGTCGCCGATGCATTATACGGAGTCGCAGTCAAAATCGTGAAGCGCAGATATCGGGCCGTAGTTAATGAAGGCATATTTATAGTCTGCCTTTTCAATGTATTGTTCACATCTATTGCATACGTACCCTTATCTACCCAGGTGATGTTATCCGAACTTGTTTCCACTTTCGCAGAAGTAGTATAGCCGCCAACGGCTGGTGTTATAGCGGTTGGAAAGAAATAATCAAATGACGGAAAAGTAACGTTACGCCCAAAATCAATACTCAACCACTGTGGTAACGGTACCGTATTAGAGCTTGCCCAAAATGTTGTACCTGTAGCTGCATCAACTGCTCTGGCAGGTGCATTAACGCCTAATGTAGAAGACGCGGTGGCCGTTACGGTATATCCTGCATGGTCTACATACGTTGCTTCGCCTGTGTTAAAAACATAGTAAATTACCTTGCGTGTTTTCGGGTCTTGCGTTTGCCCATCTACAGATGCAATTACAAGCGGAAGCACATAAGTACTGCGCGCTCTTAATGATGTCTGAACGCTAAAGTTCAGTACACCCGATTCTGAAACATTAGAACCAGCCGGAATGGATACGGTTGGTTTGTAATATAAATAACTCATTGTAGGAAGTAAAAGGGCAGTAGCCCCATACTTTAGTCTATAGTCAGCAATCTTAGTTGTATCTGTTGCAAAAGTTACATGATGCACATCCGAAGATGCGTCACCTTGTAGCGTAGCTTTCATTTCCAGACTAAGCAAAGCTTCATTCCTGATGTCTAATGATCTTACCACTACATCTGTTGATGCCGGCAAATCAAAAGTTACACGCCCTTCGGCCAGGGCTTCGCGGCCTGTTTTGTCTTTTTTACAAGCCATAAACAATACCACTACTGTGCATATTGCTAATATATTCAATTTATATGTCTTCATCTTTGAATTTTATAGTTATGGATTTTGTATCATATCCGGGTTAAAAGCCATCACCTGTATAGGTATTTGTAGCGTGTACCTGGGACTATGTGGTTCTAGTGTTCCAACCACTACATTCTGCGCTGTAGTACGGGTAATTGTTGATGTTCTGTTTTCCGTATCAAATCTCCGCAGATCAAACCAGCGTAAGCTATGGAAAGGCAATTCCCGCCTTCTTTCTGCCAATACCTCAGCCATAACTGCAGGCTGACTGGTGGAAGTAAAATCCCTGCTCTCAATAGGTGCGCCTGTATACCTGTTCCTGCGAACCTGATTCAGGTGATTAAGTGCAGTAACCACGGCGTTCGGATCAGTACTACGTGCCGCGCACTCGGCTGCAATTAAATGCATTTCCTGCACGGTAGTTCCGGAATTGGTTAGCTGAAAAGCTTGCACAACCTGAGCTGCGTAAAACGAAGTTGCCCCTCTAACATTACTGGCCCAGTTAAAGTACAAAACTGTCCTCCTAGCATCATTGACAGCAAACATACTTTTTAATTCTGCAGATATTGGCATTCCAGCAGCATTAGATGCCCTGGAGTAAATTCCATCAGGATGCGAGACCATGGTGGTTACGGTGGGAAAGGTAGCAGAATTGGTCAAATCAATCATCACAGCTTTGGTATCGGCCAGGGCCATCTCAGCATAACGCTGCGCTTCACTATATTCCCTTCTGTATAAGTAAATCCGTGCCAGTACGCTATATGCACCAGCCTTCGTGCCACGAAAACGCGCAGTCCCGTTGTCAAGAGGAAGGTTGGGAATAGCCTCATTGATGTCATCAATCATATGTTTGTAAATTTCAGCTACAGTACTTCTGCCCGGTGCCTTTTGACTTACATTGTCTGATGTAACAAAAGGCACAGCCAGGTCAGTAGCAGCGGTTGATGCATCATAAGGCTTGGCATATTCATTCACCAGATAGAAATAAGAATTTGCACGGCCTAGCAAGGCTTCGGCTTTAATACTGTTCCGCTGCGATACCGTTCCCCCTTCAGCCGCATCAATACCTGACAATACGGTATTAAAAAGGCTGATGCGCTTGTAGTGGTCACCCCATAAATAAGTGGGAGAAGTTACATCATTTGTAAACTGTGGCGCCCAGGTATAAACGAGTTCACCAAGGCCCGTCGGAGGATTGTTAACGGTTACCAGATCAATATTATCCGTCATGTAATTTAGAAGGGTCTGATCCATTTCAACGGTGAGCGTGGAGCTGTTCAACCAAAGATCATAGTCATTGGTTGTTTTCAGCAATTGCTTGCCCTTTGGTTCAACATCCAGATATTTGTCGCAGCCGCTAAAAACCATGCAGCAAAAAAGCAATTGGACGGCTATATATTTAAATTTCTTCATCAGTATAAAATTTTAAAAGTTAGTGAACAAACCAAGCGTATAGGTAGGAGTTACATACGATTTTGCATAGCTTCCCGTAGCCATACTGAAGTTATAACGGTTAAAGCCAACGCTGTACAAATTTGAACCCTGGGCTTTGATTTCTAAATTCTTAAATCCGGCCTTTTTGATAAAATTAACATCGTTTAAACGGTAAGAAACTGTTAAATCACCTAGCGTCATGTAATCACCATGAACCACATAATTACTGTTATAATTGTAAGCTACTCCAGCAGCAAAAGTACCCAGATCAGTCAGATTTGGAATATTTGTGTTCGCCTCATCGCCGGCAACCCTCCAAAAGTTATTTGACCCCGGTAAAGGTCTGTTGCCCGCTGGTGATGGTCTTGGCACCCGTACTTTAAAACCACCATAATAGTTAATCATGGCGAAGAAGTAAAAATTGCCAACATCAACCCGGTTACTTAATCCAGCATTAATAGTTGGAATGGATGTTCCAGAATACTGTACCAATCCTGAATCCTTATTCGACATCGCAGCAACTAAAGGATTTGAGGTAAGACTATTGTTGACGACATATGATGTGCCGCTTTGATCCACAATGATGGGATGGCCTTCATTATTAAGGCCTGTGGTATTATAAGAAAACATTGCACCTACCGGATAACCGCTTACATAGCCCAATAAATCAAGCACCTGCGGATTGTACTGGCCACTTCTGAAAACATCAAGTACCTTACTGTTATTTTTGGCTACCACAATACCCGTATTCCAATTAAAGCTTCTGGTAGATATCCAGTCTGCCTTCAGGCTAAACTCCAATCCGTTATTTCTGATGGTGGCGTAATTAATTAAGGCAGAACTGGCACCAAGCGTTGGGTCGATACTAGAATTACCCATCACATCGATCGTTTTTTTCGTATAATAATCAAAACTACCTGTGATATTTTTGAAAACACTAAAATCCAGTCCCAGGTTAAAGTTCTCTGTCTGCTCCCACCGAAGGCCGCTATTGGCATTGGACAATAGGATGAGCGATGGAAGGGTAGGTGTAGTCTGTGTATTGTTCTGAGCCTGGGCTATTACTTGTGGAAGTGAAAGTTTAGCTACATTTCCGTTAAATCCAAAAGCACTCCGGAGTTTCAACTGGTGAAGCCATTTAATATCGTTCATAAAGTCCTCCTTATGAATGTTCCAGGCGGCGCCCAGCGACCATAGCGGTTTATATTTATACTTTGGATCACTCCCAAAAAGGTTAGATTGATCAATGCGGATACTTCCAGATAAGGAATAGGTGTCTTTAAAGGAATAGACAACATTAGAGAAAGCTGATACAAATCGGTCGTCACTATAGGTCTGGTTAAACAAACTGTTCAAAGGCCCAAGAGGATAAGAAGTAACTAAAGTGCCTCTAACTGCCGCTACACCATTAATTATAGAAGCATAATCTACGGGCTGTTGCAGCAAACTCTGGTCATTATACCCAAAATAAGAAGCTAAATTGCCTTTATTTAAAACACTGCGTATTTCAGCACCTGCTATCGCATTAAGGGAGTGATTGCCAAATCTTTTATTGTAGTTCAACTGCGTACGTGCGGTATAACCAGTAGAACTCGTATTCTGCTGACGAAGGAAATCCCCGTCAGGAACGTTTCTTTTAAATGTCCCTCCTGCGGTCACGGTATAATTATTCACCCAAGCATTCACTTCATTAGACCCTTGAGCGGCTAAATGTCTGGCTTCAGTTCGGGAGGTCTCATAAACGCCACCAAACAAAAGATTAAAGCCTTTTCCAATGTCATAGTTAAAATTAGCAATGGTTTTGTTATTCAACGTACGTGTTTTGTTACTCACTGAATTAGCCTCAATTAGCGGATAATAGTTTTGATCTAACAAGCCTTGCGACATGATGAAACTATTATAAACTGGTGCATAACTTTTTGAAATGATAGGAGCAGGATTGCCGTTTACATCTTCATAACGCTCGTAACCTGCATAATCAGCAACGTTGGGTACAGGCGCAGCATTAATACGGCTTTCCTGGTATTCTGTAGTCAGTTCTAAGCTTAGTCGTTTGGCTAGTTTAAGCGTGGTGCGGCCCGTCAGTTGAAATCTGTTGTTACCATTCAGGATTGCATTATTGCGGTTCCCTGTATAATTGGCCGTAATGTAATACAGGGCAGCAGGCACCCCGCCAGAAATGTTTAAGGTATTCGTTTGCGTAACTGCAGTCCTTTGGAATAGACGGCTGTAATCGTTGAGATTATCATAGTTAGCCAGTTCCGCAAAAGAGCTTTCAGCCTGCGCAGGTGTAATAATGCCGCCGGCAAGCTGAGCCTGGATAAGAAAAGGAAGCGTTCGTTGTATACTACCAACTCCAGGGCTAAACAAGGTTGACCAGGTAGAGGGTACAATAATTAGCGCTTGTCTTTCACGTGTATAACTGGCGTTGATGCCCGACGCTTCTGGATCCCAACGGTAACGGCTGTAATTTTCCTCCGGTGTAAGACCTAATGTAGTCCTGAAATTGAACTGCGCAGCGCCAGGTGAAGCTTGTTTTCTTTCAATGACGATAACCCCATTTGATGCCCTAACCCCATACACAGTAGCAGAGGCAGCGTCTTTGAGGATTGTCACCGATTTGATTTCATTCGGATCGATCATATCCAATGTCAATTCTGTTGGATAGCCATCCACTACAATTAAGGGACTTTGGTTCGCCGACATGGTAGAAATACCACGAATGTTAAATAAAGGCCTATCAGTCCGACCAACACCAGGAGTAGTACTGGTAAATTGTATGCTGTTATTGATAAATAACCCCGGCAAACGGTTTACCAGTCCATCCAGGAAATTAGAACTTACCCGTGATTCATATTCCTTAGTACCGATTTGCGCCACAGCACCCGTACTTTGTTCTGGTTTAATCCGTTGATATCCGGTATTCACCGTCACGCCTACTTCCTCTAGTTTATTCACATCAGGCTTCATTACGATACGAAGATCTGAAGTATTGCCGGATGATACTCTGAATTCCTGGGTAAGATATCCTACATAAGAAACTGTAATCACTGCATCTGCGTCAACGCCCGGAAGACTAAATTCTCCACGGCTATTGGTTTGTGCGTACTTTCCAGTCCCCTTTACACGAATCGTGGCCCCTTGTAGCGGCTCCCCAGATTCATCAAGTACTTTACCCCGCAAGTCTGCCGCAGTAAAAACTGCGGTGATCTTGTCAAAAATGGTCTTTTCTCTGGGCTTCAGTACAATAAAATTATCTTTTACAGAATAAGTCAGATCCTGATCTTTAAAAATCAGCCTTAAGGCTTCCTCTAAATCTACATTCTTCAGATTTGCGGTTACCTTTTTTGCATTTTCAACTTCTTTATAGTTGAACAAAAAATCATAACCGGTTTGCGCTCTGATTTTATCAATGACATTGACCAGGGCATTATTCTTCTCATTTAACGTGATTTTCTGAGCGTAACCAGCAGCACTTACCTGCATCAGAAAAGTGGTCATCAGCGCTATGATTAAGTTAATTCGCATAATTAGCTTTCTTTTATCGGCTTCGTTAATTCGTCGAAAGACCGAATTCATAATCAATAGAATTTTTGGTGGGTTTTTCATACCTCATCGTTGGTTTGTATTCAAACATAGCAGGTCTATGACAGCCCATCATTATTGCTTTGTTGCGCAATAATGTCTAAGTTTGAATTGGTTTGAGTTGATAATAACTGTTTGCAAATAATTGTTCTTCCTGGCCTTGGTCAGGAATGGTTTGCTCAAACTATTCGCCGGAAAGTGTTGGTAGCACTTTTCGGCTTTTTATTAAGCCTACCGTTCTTCTGCTGATTTAATGGAGTAAAATTTCTTTCATGTGTTATTGTTTAGTTTTTAATTGATTTAGGTTGTTAATTATTTAGTCACGGTAATTTTTTTACCGTCTATTTTAAACTTTACGCTGCCCGTAGCCTGCATCCTTTCAAGCACGCTGGAGATATTCCTGGTTCTGGATACCGCAGCACTGAATGTTTCATTAACAGGGGCATCAGGTGCATATACGATAGTTACATCATACCAACGCGACAACTGGCGCATAATGTCCCTTAATGTTTTTGCACGAAATACAATATTGCCATTTTTCCAGGCCACAGCTTCTTCAGTATCCGCTTTTTCTACCCGTATATCGCCAGTAGCATTCAACGCTTCTTCACCAGGTTTCAGCAAAACTTCTTTTCCGCTAGATAAAGATACTTTAACCGAGCCCTCCAGTAAAGTAGTTTTGATACCGATTTCATCTGCATAACTATTCAAATTGAAATGGGTACCCAATACTTCAATACGTTGTGTATGGTTTTTTACAATAAAAGGGTGCGCTTTATCTTTTGCTACTTCAAAATATGCTTCGCCCTCCAACAATACCTCCCTGGTTTGCCCGGAGAATTTTGCAGGAAAAATCATTTTTGAATCCGCATTCATCCAGACATGGCTACCATCAGGTAAAACAATCTGATAGGTCCCCCCTCGTGGAGTAGTTGTGGTCAGCATCTGATTCGGTTTGATTCCAACACTATCTACAACACTGCCATCGTTATACTTCAAACTGGTGGCGTCAATAACTACCCCATTTTTAGCATCACTAAGCTGAATAGTTTTACCGTTAGAAAGTGTCAATGTTGCGGTATTTGTTCCCGGCAAAACATCATTTTTATAAACGATTTCAGCGTTAAGATTCAAGAGAACCTTTGAGCTGTAATACCAAAACCCAAAAACAACAGCCATTACAGCGGCAATAGAAGCTACTTTATAATAACGTAAGCGAACGACACGGGGAGAAGTGATCTTTTGATTGATGTTTGTCAACATACGACTTTCTATGCCAGCAAAATCCGTAACTGGCAAATCTTCATTTTGCCAGGCATTACACCATTTGTTGTATCTACTCAGTTCCTCGTCGCTTGCAACTCCACTTGAAATACGCCCGATTAACTCAAGCCATTCTTTATCATTTATCATCCCTTAATTTAGTATCGTTTAATACATAGGGACATCAAACCCAGCCAGCCCCCAAAAGAAATGATAATTTATTTTAAAATTGTGAGCCCGATCAGATTAAGGTTGACCAGAATGACATTTTGCCCAATCCAGATTTGAGTTTTTTCAATACAATAGTCATCTGGTTTTCCACAGTCTTTTCTGAAATGTTCAACCGGGCAGCGATTTCTTTATTAGAAAGGTATTCATTACGGCTCATTTCAAAAATCATTCTGGACCTTTCAGGAAGCGCAACTACAAACTCATTGATGGCGTGTTTAAGTTCCTTAACTTCTAAACTATCATCAACAAACGATTCCTCTTGTAAAGGTTTTGCAGACAAAATTTCGTATCTTCTCTTGCTACCCTGTATCACCCGCGTTAATTTATATTTAACCGCAGCAATTAAATAGCCCTTTAAAACATTTACATTGATTTTTATCCTGTTTTCCCAAAGCCAGACAAATATATCCTGTACAGCATCGGTACATTCATCCTCATCTTTGAGAATGTTAAAAGCATATTGATACAGATATTGTACGTAACGGCGGTAAATTTGGTTAAAAGCTTCCCGGTCTCCCTCTTTTAGCAAGGCAGTCAATTCCTGATCTGTATATTCGCTATATGCCATTGTAGGATAAGGTAACAAAACTTCACAACAAACATATAGAATATTTAACTAACAAGGCATCATCGGCTCAAACTTATCCATCATGATCAGACTTAATGATGTCATCACTAATTAAATTAGACAATTGCCGCCTTAATTTTGCATTACCACGGTTCAAATCCGCTAAAAGCACCCGCTTTTTAGCCATGTATTGTGCTGCATGCTTAGGGTCGTATTTTAGCATCCAAATGGTGTTGTAGATGAGATCGGCATATTTAACCGTTTGAGCGGCAGGACTAATTGTCAACAGTCTTTTATGTTCCAGCAATTTACGTGCTGACTTACTCAATTCCGGATAGTCGCCAGAAGTATAAACATCAGTGAGTTCAACCACACAATACGTAATCGCGTACGCTTCGTCATGACTGTAGCCAAAGCCCAGCAATGCAGCCAGCAACTCACTTTGTGTCACCTCCGTATCCTCAAGCAAGTCATGGCATAGGCCAATTTCATAACCCAATGTAACGACTGGTCTTGCCATTTCTGCCACAGCAAACAGATGCTCAACATACGGTTTATTAGTCCCCCTAATCAGCTGTCCCTGGTGCTGAAGTGACACCCATTGTTTCAATTGCGTTCTAGGTTTCATACCAGGCGCGCGCTATCTCACAGAACAAAGATTACTTCTTAATAAACTCTCCATCCGCTTTAATCTGAACCTCCTCACTCAACATTGGAGCAGGAAATTTCGCACCTAGATCAAAGTCAGATCGCTTTAAAGTTCCTGTCAACTGAAATCCGGAAACAAATGCTTTAGACTGTGGGTTTTCAATCGTCCCCCTAAACCATAAATCCAGCGTAACAGGTTTGGTTACACCATGTAAAGTCAGGTTTCCAGTCAACGTATACTTATCTTTAGACACATTTTTAATACCCGTACTTTTAAAGGTCATGTTTGGATACTTTGCCACATCAAAAAAGTCTGCACTTCTTAAGTGTTCATCACGTTTCTCTACCTGTGTATTTATGGAAGCAACTTGTACGCTCAACTCGAATACTGCATCACTAAAATCTGCTTTAGTTGTCTGGGCAGAAGCAGTAAAAGTATTGAACAAGCCATCTACACTTGAAATACCCATATGGGTAATGCTAAAAGTTAGTTTGGAATGCATCGGATCTGCAGTCCAGGTACCTTGCGCAAATGAAGCAGTACCAACAAACAAAATGCTTAGGAATAAGAATAGTTTTTTCATGATTTTGTTTTTTTTATAATTAGAAGTAAATCTGTTCTTCTATTAAACACTCAAAGTCATGATATTGTTTATCTAATCCATCCACCCAGGTCCACCTTTCTATGAATTACTGATCAGATGTTAAACAGGCATGAAGATTACAATTAAGGAATTAAAGCCTGAGCAAAAAAAGGCAAACATTTTCACTGCAAGTTATAAATTATTCAGAAGCTTGTTTAAATTCGCATTTCTTCAGCGTAATTTTAATGGAAAAACTAAAAAATAACTTTTTTCAGGCTTATTTTGCTATGCCCGTGCCACGTATAATCGTTAGAACCGACTGTCCGGAGTATACAATCCTCTCTGTCAATACAGCGTTTGAAACACTCATGGGACAGGCAGCAGAACAAGCGGCCGGAAAGTCTATTTTCCAATTATTTCAAGCAAATCCACCCAGCATTAATGGAAATGATTTATTAAGCGATGCGCTAGAAAAAGCAACAGATACCAATAACCCCATCGAAATTCCTAAACTTGAAATGGCTGCCAGTCAATCAAACGGAACTTTAACCTGGTATCATATTGAGTTGTTGCCAGTTGCCGAAACCAACGAAAAACCTGGCTATTTGATCATCACCACCAGGGATATCACACAAACTATACTAAATCAACTGGAGTTGGAAGAAGCCAGTTACCGTGAGCAAACGCTGCATGAAGAGCTGGCGGCAACCAATGAAGAATTACTCGCTTCCAATGAAGAACTCAGCACAACCATAGAAGACCTGAAACAATCAAGGGAAAGTTTGCAGGAATTGAATGATGAGCTGGAAAAAAGGGTCATGGATCGAACCGCCGAGCTTATGCTAGCCCAGGTAAAACTGAAAGAAAAGCATGCTCTGCTAGATACCATCATCAACGAAGTTCCTGCCGGAATTTGCGTATTTGATGGCCCGGAAATGAAAATGGAAATGGCCAACAAGAAGTTACTGAACCTCTGGAAAAGGGACGAGTCAATTATGGGTATGCCCTTAATCGAAATTATGCCAGAGCTAAAGGAACAGGCATTTCCACGTCTGCTTCATGAAGTGTATACTACTGGTATTGCGCACTCGGAAACGGATGCCCGTGCCGAATTGCTGGTTGAGGGGATTAAAAGAGTCGTATACCGGGATTTTTCATACACCCCAATTAAAAGAAACGATGGTAGCACGCAAAGTATTGTAGCTTTAACCATTGATGTCACAGAGCGTAGTTTGGCACGCCTTCGTGAACAGCAATTGATAGAAGAACTATCTGCCACCAATGAAGAATTATCTGCTTCAAATGAAGAACTGGCAACGACCAATGAAGAGTTGAACGAAGCTCATGAGATGCAACGGAAGTTAATATCCAATCTGGAACAAAGTGAACTGCGTTTCCGCATGGCTATAGAAGCTGCTCAAATGGGATCGTGGCACATCGAACGCAAAACAAAAGCACTTTTGTACAATGAAACCCTGGCCAAATTATTTGGCTACGAAGGGAAAACGCCCATGACTTATGACCAGGCCATTGCCCAGGTTACCGAAGATTGCAAAGAGAAATTGCTCGCCGAAATAGAAAAAGCCATCGAAGATGGTGGAGAATACGATGTGACTTATGCGCAGCGGCGCTTTAATGATGGCGAGGTGATCTGGTTACGTTCATTAGGCAGGGTAACACCAGATGAATATGGAAATTTCAGCGTTTTTTCTGGCGTAGTAATGGACATTACCGAACAAAAAGAGGATGAACAGCGTAAAAATGATTTCATTGGCATGGTTAGCCATGAGCTGAAAACACCTTTGACTTCATTAAAGGGATATGCACAAATCCTGCATCTGAAGGCCAAAAAAAATCAGGATGACTTTGCACTTTCTGCATTAGCTAAAGTAATTGACCAGATCAAAAAAATGACTGGATTAATTAACGGTTTTCTGGATATCTCCCGGCTGGAATCAGGAAAAATTCATTTAGATAAGAGCCATTTTAACCTGGATGAACTGATTCTCGAAAACATAGAAGAAACCAGTCTGCTCAACACCAGCCACCATATCATTTTTAACGCTTGCCCACAAGTTTCAGTAATTGCAGATCGGGACAAAATATCTTCTGTCATTTCTAACATTATAGGAAATGCAGTAAAATACGCTCCGGAACAAACAGAAATCGAGATTAATTGCGAATTGAATGATACACACGCCAGGATTACAGTGAAAGATCAGGGCACGGGCATCGCAGAAAAAGATGTAGAAAAACTCTTTGACCGCTTCTACCGTGTAGAAAGTGAACAGACACAACTGATTTCCGGGTTTGGTATCGGCTTATACCTTTGTGCTGAAATTATAGAACGCCACCATGGAACAATAGGGGTAGAAAGTAAAATCGGTGTGGGATCTACATTTTACTTTACTCTGCCCATAGCAAACCAACCTGTTGCTTAAACAAATAAACCTTTAACAATTGCTTTAGAGGCAGCTTCACTAAAATCCAATCCAGAATAATCGGGATTATATCCCCCGATGTAAGGTACAGCCATGACATAAATACGGTCATTCAATGCTCCATAGCTATCCACCACCTGAAAATGATCATTGATGGCAATTCCTGGTACGGTTAAATAATAATCCCCAAGGTCGTCCTGCGTAACGGCCCGACCGGCTTGTAAAGCTTTTTGACCTTCATCTGCCGATCGAAACTTCAGCTTCGCAGGGCTCACCGTTTGATTTTTCAATAAACTTTTAAAAGGAAAATCAGCATAAGCCATATGTGGCTGTCCTACACAGTTGACATAAGTTTTAAAATAAACAGCTTGTTTTTCACCATTTTCATCGGTGTAATGATACGTTGCACCCCCTTCACTAACGGCCTCTACTTCGCTATCTTCACCTACCGAGATCAGATCAAGCATGCCAGCCTGATGCATTGCCAGCAACTCCTCGCTGGAACTTTGCGGGATGTAAGCAATAACAATCGAAATTAAAGGAGAGAGCGATTTTTGCAATCGCTGCATATCTTCAGCAGAAAGGTACTTGGCGGGATAATTCAAAGCAAAACTCAATACCCCAAGCATCTCTTTCCAGTATACAGATTCCCGGCGACGAATGGACTGTTCTGCCTCCTTATACTCCGCTTTGAGCAATTGAAAAGGATCCAGACTTTCCCGAAGTGCCATCATGGCATCGACAAATTCTTCCAGCTTCATCTCTTTAATCTGTGCATAAAACTCAGGCTCTTTCGCTTGTATCGGGGCTTTAAAATCATGCTCAAACACATAATCTAAAGATAGGAAACCATCGTTTTGAGCAATATGCGCTGCAATTTCCGCTTCAGTAAGCAATGCATCATTAGACAAGTGCGAATCTTCCAAATGAAACCGTACGGCAGGTAACATGCCATTACGGGTGTGGAGCACCAATTTAAAGTTTGCACTTTCCGGGTACAATTGATAGGTTAGCTTGCCATCAGCATCTTTATCAAAAGCCCCGTTATATCTGGATAAGGTTCTGATTGCATCAACCGCTGTTAAGGAAGAACCTTTGATGGCTACCGGATGATCTAACTTTAAAGCTAGCTTAACTGGCGGATAAGGTGAATCGAAATAGCCTGGCACCTTACCTTCCTGATGCTGTGGCCAGTTGTGGCCAATGCAAATGATGGCGTGATCAAATTCGATTTGTTCCTTTCCATTGACCTCGATCAGCACTGTTTCCTGATCCGGGTTATCAATAATATCTGTGACCTCAGTGTTATAATATACTTCATAATCAATTCCAAGCTCCCTGGCCTGCTTCTGCAGCAAGTCGAATTGAGCCGTCAGGTATTGACCAAAAAGTAAGCGGGGCAAGACTTTATATTCATTAAATCGATTCGGGTCGATGTGAAACTTGTCCAAGGTATCTTTAGGTACAGATTTAACCCATTCCTCCAGGGTAGTTACAAGCAATGGAATTTCATTACTCGACACATTGGTGATGTGTTCATCATTCGCCCCATCAGCACTGTAAGGCATACCAGCACCTAGTTTCTTTTTTCGCTCAAATATGCGGATTTCCAGGTCAGTTTGGCCAGATTCCAACAAACGTTTGAACATAAATAAGCCGCTTGGTCCACCGCCAAGAATGGCAATACGTTTTATACTTTCCAATTTGTTATCAACTTTTATGAATGGTATGATCTGTGCTCTTTTGTTGCGACAACCGTTGATCTGCCGCTTGTCGATTCGCCTGATCTATAGAATGCGACTTGTGAATATCATCATCAGCTTCAGCTTTTTCAGAAAGTGTAGCGTAATATTTATGCAATACATCAAGTTCGAGTTCAGTCAGATCTTCAATATCTACCATACGGTTACTGGCATGCCTGCTGGCTGCAATAAGCTCATTCAGTTTCAGCTGAATGGCTTTTCCATCCTTGTTCTGTGATTTCTGAATGAGAAAGACCATTAAAAATGTCACGATGGTCGTGCCGGTATTGATGACCAACTGCCAGGTGTCTGAATAATGAAAAAAGGGCCCGGTAATCACCCATGTCAGCACAACACCTGCAGCAATTCCAAAAGCCATAGAGCTTCCGGTCCAGCAGGTGATCCGGGTTGCAATATTTTCAAATTTATTTTGTGCTTTAGATTTCATGCTCATTTTTAGTTGATGAAAAAATCATTAAAAAATTAAAAGCATTAACAACGTTTGCTTCACTTTGTTTAATAAATTAATTAAGGTTATTTCACAAAAAATGAAACAAAACATTTTTTACCCAATGATGTTTAATCACTAATCGACCTCAGGATGTTTAATCTTCATCCTAGTGGATCTCGAACATTAACGATTATTATATAAACTTAAAATAAAAAAATCATGGGAAATTTACTCTATTTGGTTGCTGTTGTACTGATCCTTTTATGGATATTCGGGTTCTTCTTTAACGGATTTGGTCCAAGTGCAGGGGGCTTGATCCACATTTTATTGGTCATTGCTGTCATCGCTATTCTACTTAAAGTGATCAACAGGGCATCGTAATTTCACAGTTTGGAATGATACGGTCATCATGGCGGTATTATTCCAAACTTCAATTACTACTTATTATTATCTTTTAGGAAATCGTTGTAACTTCTGTCGTTGCCAGGCAGTCCACTGGCTCAACGCAAATCTAACAGGTGAATCAGGATACAATGCGTTTATGCGCAATTGAAGGTTATTGTGGTCATCTTTAAGCTCATCGTACAAACCTATGAATAAAAAGTATTGGTAAACTGCATGATTTAGAAATCCAACATATTCATGCACAATTCCGTCTTCATGTTTGTTTTTCTCCGTTAATATTCCGTCTGAAATCATTTCGCCGTAGGCATTTTTAAATTCGTCTAGGCCTGCAGTCAGCTCTTTTTTAGCCACAAAATGAGGCAAATGTCCGTAAGCAGTTAACCGGACAAATTGTTTGAGCAGCAACAGTTTTTCCGTATAATAATTACTCTGATAGATTTTCTCACGAATAAACCGATAAATAAGCTCATAAAATATAAGGTCTGAAGGATACTGTTCCAGATGATCTTCCTCATTAAATTGCAGATAAAACTGCAGATGTATCGGAAATCTCAACTGCTCCAAAAGCATTGGGTTTGAATTGAGTGCAAGAACCAATCCCGATTTCATGGCAATTTGCTTAACCTCCGTTTCGGTTAACAAGGGCACATTAGACCCGGTTTCTTCATCATAATGATGGCCACGAAACCAATTGCTTTTCAGGAAATCTACATCCCCCATCAATGCGTAGAACCTGGTCCAGGTAGTAAGCCGCATACTCATGATCACTTTAACAACCGACGTTCGGGTTAAAGTCTGAAGAAAATCCACAATCTGACCAAAAAGCTCATCTTTGATTCTCCTTTCAGAAACCAGTTCGGTAAAATTATCAAAGATCAAAAAAAACTTTCCCTCCTGTAACTGGCATTGACGATCCAGATAACTGATCAGGTGCATTTGTGCAGGAATCCCAAGAATTCGCTTAATATACTCTTCCACTGTCGCTAAAGAGCCATTGGGCTTAAACAGATCGAGTGTTCTGACAAAAACAACAGTAGAATTGGAATAGGGAGCATCCGGGGCAAGAAAACAATCTGTGACCAAATGGCTTAAAAGTGTCGTTTTCCCACAACCACTATTTGCAATGAAGCACATCAAACGTTCCTCCCTTTCATAAAAGTCAAGCAGATCCTGCGCAGCAAATGACCTTCCAATGGTTTGCTTGATGGGGATCCCAGATCGGTATTGCATGGCTTTCAAAGCAACTGCGACTACACGGGCAGCCCTTTCCCTAACTTTCGTCCAGGAGGCGTCTTCTGCAGCAGAACGGTCACCCTCCACAGTAAAAGAAGAAGCATACTCTGATAAGGCCATCAAGGTATATCTGGAAAAATTGTAACTGACCGAAGCAAAACCAAAAAAACGTTTGATGGTGGTTTCACTTACATTCTTCTTAAAATCTGTCTGAATGGCTAAGGAAATGGCTTTACAATCTGAAGGTGTGATCACCTGAATCCCCCTTTTATAGAGAATGGAGGCTCTTAACTGATTCAATTGGGTGGATAAATTCATAGGAGCGCTAATTATTTTAACCATTTGATTTTTCTATAAACAAATATTTAAAAAAAATGTTTAAAAATTGAATCAATGGATAAATAAACCACGCACAAAACAAGTCTCAGTTCTCAGAAATGACATATTTATATCAATAACCATGCAGATCATCATATTGGAATAGACAATAATGGTATTTTTAGTCCTGCTGCCATAACTCTTGTTTTGCTGCGATGCACCATTGATGCCCAAAAGCCATAGGTCTTGGGGATCATGATTAACAGATCTGCCCGAAATTCTTCTATTTCTTTAGCAATCTCCTGGATAACCGAATTTGAAGCTACATTTTTATAATAATAGTGTATTCCCTCCAGTCCTTCATTCAAATCATAGGTCAATCCATCCATTTCCGAAATTTTCTGATCTACACTAAATATTTCCATTTCCCCGTCAAGTGTGGTGACAACCTCCTTAATTCTTGAAATGATGTGTTGAGGTACACCCTGGATCATATCACAGGCAAACAACACTCTTTTCGAACCTTCAAACTTAGCCCCCATCGGAACAGCAAGAATAGGTACCTTGAGCCGTTTAATTGCTCCTGTTGTCCTATTGCCCCAAAGATCCTGCTCCAAAGTACGTTCAGGCATCCCCAATACCAGTAATTCAGCTTCATAATCCAAAATGAGCCCTTTCAAGTCCTTTTCCAGATAGGAAAATGAAGTTTCATGGTCAACTTCAATATCGTATGCATAAGACAGCGTGAACGCTTTTTCTATCAGCCGGATTTCATTTTCAGTCATAAGTCTTTGAATCACATCTGCAGGTAATAAAGTATTAGATGCATGAAAAGGAATAACAAATGAATTGAACAAAATCAATTTCGCATTGATCTGTTTGGCGATCGCAGCTGCATAAGCTACAGCATTCTCAGCGATTTCAGAAAAGTCAGTTGCAGCCACGATATTTCTCATAAAGACAATGTTGGTGAAGGGTAAAGATAAAGGAGATCTGCCACGAGACTAAGATCCCAAATGTTAAAATTGCTAAAAAATTCTTTAATTTTTAATAAAAACTCAACGATTTATTACATTCGCCTTCATGATTAAAAAGCTGTTGGTCTTTCTGTTTACGCTCTTTGCTGGCATTCATGCTTACGCCCAAGCTTCGTTCTCCATAACCGGCACAGTACGCGACCAAAAAGAGACCTTGCCAGGCGCAGGGATTTATTTAAGCGGTTACCAGATCTCCACCGTGGCCGACATCAACGGAAATTTTAAAATCAGCAATTTACAACCAGGAAGTTATGACCTACTGGTGCAAATGGTCGGATATGTACCGTTCTCCAAAAGTGTAATCATCTCGGATAAATCCGTACAGGTAGATCTTGTTTTGAAAGAAAGTACAGTTCATTTAAATGAAGTGGTAATCCATGCCGATCCCAATCGTGCCAAATACATCAAACAGTTTAAAGAGTTTTTTATAGGTACCACGCCCAATGCGGCACAATGTAAAATCGTGAATCCCCAGGTGCTGAACATAGATTATGATGTCACCAAAAGCACATTGACCATACAAACAGATCAGTTTTTAATTATTGAAAATAAAGCATTGGGTTATCGTTTAAAATATATGCTCGACAATTTTGAGTACAACTCCAGAACACGCATCATTTACTTTTCAGGCCACCCCTTTTTTGAAGAGCTGAAATCCAGTGGGGAAACGCGGAAAAAATACATTGAAAAAAGAGAAATCGCTTACTATGGCTCTTCGCAGCATTTTTTCCGATCACTATATCGCGGAAACAGCAAGGAAGAAGGTTTCATCATCAACAAAATGATCAAGGTTCCGAATCCTTACCGCTACCCTGACAGCATCATTCAGAAAAAACTGACACAGCTAAAAAGCCAGGCCAAACCAAATGCCATCACCAAAAATCCAATGGCCAGGGATACAGCAATGATCGCTTTCTGGCGGAAACAGGAAGAAATGCCCCGATATGTAGACCAGCTGGACCGGCGGGAGATTTCGCCACAGAACCTGGTTTACACCTATAACAACAATTTAAAAATGCTCGATGCCACGGGTGCATTGGCAATCATTTATACAAAAGAAAGAGAATCCTTAGCTTATTCTAAAACGAGTTTCTGGATTTTCCGTCCACTTGATGTACCGGATTACGAAATTTCAGTAGCCAATCTGGCACACCGTGACATCCGCTTTTATGAAAGTGGTGGTATTTACGATCCGAGAGCAATGTTGTATGAAGGTTTTTGGGCCTATGAAAAAGTAGGCGATATGGTTCCAATGGACTATATCCCCCTGGAGAAAAAATAAATAGCCACATTTGTTTTTACTAAAATTATTAGTAATTTTAACTAATGATATTAGATGAAGAAAAGCCGGACAATTACCTAAAAGGTCGTGGAGCCCAATTCAACCCACACAATCGTTTTGCCAAAAATGACTATGTTCAGGAACATCAGGAAGGAATTGACGATTGGGAACAGGAAACTCACAAAACCAAATTCATTTATGGGAAGTCAAAATCTATTGTCAATAAAGTAGAAAGCCCTGATGTCGGCATGGCTTACTCCTTAAACCCTTACCAGGGTTGTGAACATGGTTGCACCTATTGCTATGCGCGCAATGCACATGAATATTGGGGTTTTAGCGCTGGTTTGGATTTTGAACAAAAAATCATTGTAAAAGCTGATGCCCCGGCACTGTTTAAGAAATTTCTGGAAAGAAAGAGCTGGAATGCCGAAACCATATCCCTATCGGGAAATACAGACTGCTACCAACCCGCCGAAAGAAAATTCAGAATTACAAGGCAATTGCTGGAGATTGCCCTGGCCTACCGGCAACCCATCGGCCTGATCACTAAAAATGCACTAATCTTAAGGGATAAAGACATTTTACAGGAAATGGCTAAATTAAACTTATGCATGGCCTATGTATCTATCAACAGTTTAAATGAAGACCTTAGACAAAAAATGGAACCCAGAACCACCACTGCAAAGCAAAGACTTAAAATTGTAGAAGAAATGAGTAAAGCAGGTATCCCCATGGGTGTCATGGTTGCCCCATTGGTACCTGGATTGAGCGATCATGAAATCCCTTCCATTCTCAAGACCATAGCCAATTGCGGTGCTATTGCCGCAGGTTATACAGTAGTCAGGTTAAATGGTGCTATCGGTGGTATATTTGAAGATTGGTTAAGAAAAAACTATCCGGACAGGTTTGATAAAGTCTGGCACATGATCCAATCCTGCCATGGTGGAAATGTAAATGACAGTAGGTTTGGCGACCGGATGCGTGGCGATGGAAGCATTTCTAAAATGATCCAGGATAGTTTCAGACTGCATTGTCGCTTGAATCATTTGAACGAAAAAAGAATCCAGCTGGATTCCAGTCTGTTTAAAGTACCGAAAATTCAGCTGGATCTATTTTAATTATTTATAAGAAGTTATCCACTTCCCGATAAGCCTGAATCACTCGCATTTCACCGGCTTTACCAGGCTGGGAATTGCCATGCTCCATACCCATCACACCTTTATAACCTTTCTCGTAAAGGTGCTTAAATAGATTCTTATAATTGATTTCTCCGGTAGTCGGCTCCTTTCTTCCCGGGTTATCCCCAATTTGGATGTAGGCAATTTCATCCCAGCAGCGGTCCATATTAACAATCAGCTGGCCCTCTGTTTTTTGCATGTGATAAATATCATACAAGATCTTGCAGGAAGTACTGTTTACGGCCTTGCAAACGGCATAAGTCTCATGCGTTTGTTGTAAAAACAGTTCCGGAGTATCGCTCAGGGTTTCCAATACCATAACTAGTCCATGTGGCTCAAATACTTCTGCCCCGGCACGCATGGCATCAATTACATTGGCAAATTGGTTGCCGTAAGGCAGCTTACGTTCATAAAAACCTGGCACCACAGTAAGCCACTTGGCATTACAGCGCTTAGCTGCTTCAACAGAACGTTTACAAGTATCTACAAAGTTATCTTTGAATTCTTTTTTCCCAGTGGTCAAAGAAGTCTTCCAGTTGTCGCCACTGTCTACTACAAAAACCCCCATCCGCATGCCCAGCTTAGCCAATAAATCACCTATTTTGCTTTGCTCCTCTACCGGCCTTTTCAGGTAACCATTGTCTTCAATGGAACGAAAGCCCTGGTCGTACATGAAGCGGATCTGATCCAGAAAATCGTCTCCTGCACTATTTTTGAACATGCCCTGGTGTGGGGCATAGTCTAAATTAAAAGTTTTGCCTGCGGCAAGACCATCTGTCTCTGCATTCTTGCTGCTGGCCAATACATCTAATGAACTGCCCGCAACAATTGCAGCTGCCCCTGCTAAACTATTTTTTAAAAAATCAATTCTATTCATGTGGATTGTTTTTTACATCTGTAATGATCATTTTTCTAAAGCCCCGGGTCATGGTATCGGCAACCATTCCATTTTTGCGGTGGTAAACCAGGTAAGCCTCCATTCCCTTTCTCGCATGAACAAACCTGAGCGCCTCCTCTACATCCATAGCCATCACGGCATTGTCGTAACCATCTGCCGTCAATGCATCCTTTGCGTACAGGGTAACACTGATCAACTCGTTATCTAAGGGATATCCAGTTTTAGGATTGATGAGGTGACTTACTTTTTTTTTACCACGTTCTACAAATTTCCGGTAATTGCCCGAGGTGGTTACTGCACCATCGTTGAGCTGGATCACATTGCGGATCACCGGCTCGTCACCCGCCCCTAATGCAGGCCCCTCCACGCCAATCCGCATCGCCGAACCATCAGGCTTGGGTCCTTTTATCCTTAACTCCCCACCAATTTCTACCACAAAAGCGGTAATCCCCATGGCGAGCAGGTAATCAGCTACCACATCCACACTATAGCCCTGCGCAATGCCATTGAGGTCAACTTGCAGACAAGGCTCATCTTTGTACAGAGAATCGCCCTTCAAATGGATTTTAGGCATCCCCACACATGGCAATATGGACTTAATTAAAGCGGCATCCGGAAATTCCAGGATCGGTTTAGCGCCAAAACCCCAGGCCTGAACCAATGGAGCTACGGTTACGTCAAACTTACCCTGGGTATCCTCGTAAATCGCAAATGACTTTTGCAGCACTTTTAACATATGAGGATCCAGCCTTAATCCATGCGCTGAGGCATTGAAACGGTTGATCAGGGTGCTCGGTTTGTACAAGGACATTGAAGCATCAATCACGGCTAAAATACTGTCTACACTAGATTTGGTTACCAAACTATCCACGGCAAAATACTTAATAGAGTAGTCCGTACCCTGCGCATAGCCATGAATATTAAACTCACGCATTGATTTCTTCTGATAAAAAAGAAGGAATAATGTTGAAATCCAAAACAGGAAATGCTTACCTATAGCCCACATCACCAGGCTTTATAATACCTTTGTTTTACCTGGCATTGGCACCGGATATAAACCATTCTCATCTGGCAATACTTTAGGATTTGATGTCCAGCTCAATTGATCCGGAAACAAACTGTTCTCCGCAGCCAGGGCCTCATCCCATTTAACAGGTTGTCCTGAATAGGTTGCATAGCGACCTATAATCGCAGTAAAACAACTTTTTGCGGCACGATCCGCATCCCAGAACTTATACTCGCCCTTACTGATGGCATCAAACAACTCGTCATGTTCGGTCTGATAAGGATTTGCATTTCCTTTTGAAGGGTGATTGAACAATTCTTTACCTTTAAGATCCCATAACATACCTTTATTACCGGCCGATAAATAAGTCCGGCCTTTGGTGCCCTGGAAAGTTTCATCTACCCGGTTTGCTGTACCTTCAAAGTGGCGGCACTGACTGTAGATTACAGCGCCATCTGCATAAGTCAGTTCTACTGAATGGTTGTCATAAATTTCTCCATAATCTTTTCCTGTTCTCCAGGCGCGACTTCCAGTTCCCTGAACAGAGACAGGATAAGCATTTTTAACCCAGTTGGCAATATCTATGTTGTGCACATGCTGTTCTACAATGTGATCACCGCAAAGCCAGTTGAAATAATACCAGTTACGCATTTGGTATTCCATCTCCGTTTGATTAGGCTGACGTTTTTTTACCCAGACACCACCGCTGTTCCAGTACACCTGTCCGCCCACAATGTCGCCAATCTGTCCGTCCTGAATGCGTTTCAGTGTTTCTCTGTAATTGGCCTGATACCTGCGTTGTAAACCAACCACAACATTTAATTTTTTCTGTTTGGCCAGTTCTGCTGCCGCCAGTACGCGCCGGATTCCTGGCGCATCAACCGCTACAGGTTTTTCCATAAACACATGTTTGCCCTGTTTCACGGCTTCTTCAAAATGCATAGGCCTGAAACCAGGAGGCGTAACCAGTAAAACCACGTCGGCGAGCGCGATGGCTTTGGCATAACCATCAAATCCGACAAATCTACGCTCCTGCGGCACGTCCACTTTCTCCTTAAAGCGTTCGGCGATTTTCTGATAGCTGCTGTTCAGGCGATCTTCAAAGGCATCGGCCATTGCCACCAGCTTCAGATTGGCTTTGGTACTCAATGCCTGAAAAGCAGCACCGGTACCACGGTCACCGCAGCCAATCAATGCAATTTTAATCGTATCATCAACAGAAGAGTGTGCTGCACCACCAGCAAAAGCAAATTGGTTCAGCATCATACCGCCTGTCAGCAGTGCAGAAGTTTTCAGGAAATCGCGCCTTTTGCCGCGTAGTTCATTGTGGTTCATCGTTTTGAGTTTATTTGGTTTTAAGATTGTGAGTTCATTTAGTAATCGGCAATGGGTGCTTTATTGAAATAAGCATCAATTTCCGCTTTTGTCGGCGTCTTTACTGGCCTAACCAGGCGAATTCCGATAAAAGGAGCCTCCGGAAACCACCAGTTACTTTTAGGGATCTGTGGATCAAGCTGTTTCCAAACCGGATCAGAGGCTAGCCTGGCAGCGGAACGTAAGTCTGCAGCAACATCATCATAATTCCCACCCCGGATCACATTGGCGTATAATTTATCGGGAACAACGACCGGATTAACAGCCAAAGACGCTGCCGCCACTGCTTTATAATCTTCAGTATACTGATCATAAGTCCACTCCCCAACATTTCCATAAATATCATACAGGCCCCATGGATTTGGCTTTTTCTCCCCTACCGCATGTGTTTTAGCGGCGCTATTGTCTTTATACCAGGCATACTCAGCAAGTTTGCTTGCATCGTCGCCAAAAAAATAGGCTGTGCTGGTACCTGCGCGACTGGCGTATTCCCATTCGGCTTCTGTTGGCAGCCTGTAAAAGACACCAGTACGGGCATACAGCCATTTACAATACTGAATGGCGTTATACTGGGTCATTGCCAGTGCAGGGTGATTTTCTTTTCCCATACCAAAAGTCATGTCTAAATAAGGTTTTGTCGGCCGCGTAACCGCATCTACCTGTGCCGGAACCGGCGCCGTACTGTGTGTCGTTTCATAGTCCTTATATAGAAAAGGTTCATAAATATCCCAGGTCACTTCAAAAGTACTCATCCAGAACGGATCAATTTTTACTTTATGCAAGGGCAGTTCATCTGCTTTGCCATTTTTGCTGCCCATCATGAATATCCCGCCTGGGATGGCCTGCATTTCAAAATTCAATTTTGTGCCTTTGATTTCTTGTGTATAAGCTCCCATTTTTTCCTGCGCATGGCTAGCCAGTGTCAGAAAAACAAGAGGGAGCATCATCGCTAATTTTCGCTTCATGGATGCTGATCTGCGTTTCATTTATATTTTACCTTAACCTATTTACTCCCTAAAATAGAGCCATTTATCGTAAAAACCAAAAACCCCGGACAGTTTTTCTGCCGGGGTCTTTTAAATGTGCTTAAAACGCTTATTCTATACTTCCTTCTTCTTTTTTCTTTTTCTTACCCGCTGCTTTAAGCACAACTACGATCTGATCAGCTTCTTTATCGTAATCAATTTCTAAAGTATCACCATCGTGGATTTCACCTTTCAGAATTTCTTCTGCAATCGGATCCTCCAGATATTTCTGGATCGCACGTTTCAACGGTCTTGCACCAAATGCAGAGTCAAACCCTTTATCAGCAATGAAATCTTTGGCTTTATCAGTCAGCTTCACTTCATAACCTAAGTTATGTACACGTCCGAACAAAGATTTCAATTCAATATCAATGATTTTAAAGATTTCTTCTCTACCCAGTGAGTTGAATACCACAACATCATCAATACGGTTTAAGAACTCAGGTGCAAAAGCACGTTTCAAAGCATTCTCAATTACACCTCTTGAATGGGTATCCGCCTGATTCGTTTTAGCAGTGGTAGAGAAACCTACGCCCTGTCCAAAATCTTTCAACTGACGTGCACCAATGTTAGAGGTCATGATGATGATCGTATTTCTAAAATCTACTTTACGTCCTAAACTATCAGTCAGCTGACCTTCGTCTAATACCTGCAACAAGATATTGAATACATCAGGATGGGCTTTTTCAATCTCATCCAGCAAAATAACTGCATAAGGCTTACGGCGTACTTTTTCAGTCAACTGTCCGCCTTCTTCATAACCAACATATCCCGGAGGCGCGCCCACTAAACGGGATACCGCAAATTTCTCCATGTATTCACTCATGTCAATCTGAATCAGTGAATCGTCACTATCAAACATGAAACGAGCCAATTCTTTTGCCAATTCAGTCTTACCAACACCAGTAGGGCCTAAGAAAATAAATGAACCGATTGGTTTTTTAGGATCTTTTAATCCAGCTCTTGTACGTTGTATTGCCCTGGTCAGTTTTTTGATGGCATCATCCTGTCCAATAATTTTAGACGACACGGTATCAAACATATTCAGCAATTTCGTACTGTCTGTTTGTCCCACACGTTGCAACGGAATACCAGTCATCATAGAAACTACTTCAGCTACATTATCTTCTGTAACGGTATATCGTTTCGTTTTGGTTTCTGCTTCCCATTCTGCCTTAGCACGCTCCAGCTCCTCCAACAGATTTTTTTCAGTATCTCTCAGTTTCGCAGCCTCTTCGTATTTCTGGCTTTTTACAACTTTATTTTTTTCCAGTTTAATCTCTTCGATCTTATTTTCGATAGTAATGATGTTCTCCGGAACATGGATATTGGTTAGGTGAACCCTTGATCCAGCTTCATCTAAAGCATCAATCGCCTTATCAGGTAAAAACCTATCGGTAATATACCTTGAAGTCAAAGCCACACAGGCATTGATCGCTTCATTAGTATAAGTTACCCCATGGTGATCTTCATACTTCTCCTTAATACGGTTTAGAATTTCAACCGTTTCATCAGGAGTAGCAGGCTCAATCATCACTTTTTGGAAACGACGGTCTAATGCACCATCTTTTTCAATGTACTGACGATACTCATCTAAAGTCGTTGCACCGATACATTGAATTTCGCCCCTTGCCAAAGCAGGTTTGAACATGTTCGAAGCATCTAATGAGCCAGAAGCACCACCTGCACCTACAATCGTATGAATCTCATCAATAAATAAGATCACATCTGTAGATTTTTCCAGCTCGTTCATCACGGCTTTCATACGCTCTTCAAACTGTCCGCGGTATTTAGTACCTGCAACCAAAGAAGCAAGATCTAAAGTAACCACACGTTTGTTGAACAATACCCTGGATACTTTACGCTGAACAATACGCAAGGCAAGTCCTTCTGCAATCGCAGATTTACCAACGCCTGGCTCACCGATCAGGATAGGGTTGTTCTTTTTACGACGGGAAAGAATCTGAGATACACGCTCGATCTCTTTTTCACGGCCAACGATTGGGTCTAAACGACCTTCCTCTGCAGCTTTGGTTAAGTCTCTTCCAAAATTATCTAAAACCGGCGTTTTAGATTTGATGTCAGACACTTTCTTAGGGCTGCTGAAGCTTTCTTCCTCACGATAATCATCGTCACCACCTGTTGATGCGCTATTTTGAGTTTCATCTCTGAAACCGTTTTTATTCACTTCAACTTCCTGTTTGAAAATTTCGTAATTCACGTTGTACTGCAATAAGATCTGAGAAGCAATGTTATCGTCATCGCGCAGAATAGAAAGCAGCAAATGCTCTGTTCCAATCAAATCGCTTTTGAAAATCTTCGCTTCAAGATACGTGATCTTTAAAACCTTTTCGGCCTGTTTGGTTAAAGGGATATTCCCAAGGTTAACCGTCACACTGGAGGTACCTCTAACCGAGTCTTCTATCGAACGACGAAGTTTTGAAGTGTCAACACCCAGTGATTTTAATATTTTGATGGCCATACCATCGCCTTCGCGAATAAGGCCTAACAAAAGATGTTCTGCGCCTATGTAATCGTGACCTAATCTCAGGGCTTCTTCCCTGCTAAAAGAAATCACATCTTTTACTTGTGGAGAAAATTTAGCTTCCATATATACCTTTCTAATTCAGGAACGCTCTAAACTATAAAATATGTTTTATAAATAGGCACCTGTATTTTTTTTATTTTATCAACAATTACGCCATTGGCCAATAATCCGATGTTGCAACTGACGTTATTTCATAAATGTTACCTTTTTTTGACTATTCTATCTATAATTATAAAATAAGAAGCAACTCTGTCAGTATCCCGTATAAATATAAGTAAAGTATAAATTAAGCGCAATAGCACTTGACAATCTAAAAACTATTCTTACATTTGCATACCAAACGGTCGGTATTATGATTGACACTAGAGAACATATCCTCAACACTTCCTTAAAACTGTTTCTGCAGAAGAGCTTCAAAGAAGTGACAATGAAAGAAATTGTGGAAACCACGGGACTCTCAAAAGGGGCATTCTATCATTATTTCAGTAGCAAGGAAAAAGTTTTTGAAGAAGTGGTCGATTTCTTTTTATCCGACTTTATGAAGTTCGATTTCAGCAATCTTTCTCATGATTCGTTAAAATCATTTTATAGCGACTACCTGAAATCAATGGAAGAAAAAATACAGTCGGCAGGTAAAATAGGTCTGGTAACAGGTGATACCTTCAATGCAAATCACTACTTCCTGTTATTTGACGCCTTAAAAATGCTGCCTTCATTTAAAGACAAACATCTTGAGCATAACCAAAATGAATTAAATGCCTGGACTGAAATAGTCACTTCGGCTAAAAAAAGTGGAGAAATCAACTCTAAAATTCCCGATGAACTTATTGCCAAAACATTCATCTATCTGGGTGATGGGTTTGGAATGCACTTAATTATTGATGGTGCGGCCAGCAAGATGCATGAACTTAAACCATTATTTGACGGAATTTACATGGGCTTTAGGGCCTAAAATTTTTTTACCTAAAAACATACCGAACGGTCGGAATATATAGAAACACTGGAAGATCAAAGTAAAATGGAAAAAGAAGAAACAATGACCAAGAAGAAATCAATTAAACTTTTAATCATAGGAGTCATCGTACTCTTGATTGCAGCGGGAGGTTATTACTTCTGGAAAAAAGGTGCAACCTATGAAAGTACAGACAATGCACAGCTTGACGGCGACATTTTACCCGTGCGTGCAGAAATCACAGCTAAAATAGATCGTATCTATTTTACAGACAACCAATTGATCAAAAAAGGGGACACACTACTCGCTTTTGATACGACAGAATTAAAAACCAGAATCCTGCAGGCCGCTGCTGCTTTGGAAAATGCAAAAGCAAACCTGGAAATATCCGGATCCAGGGCCATAGCCAGCGGTGAAAATGCAAATGCTTCGAGTCAAAATTCTGCAGCTTACCAACAGGATATGCTCGCCGCAAAGACGAGCTTCAGAAAAGCACAAAAAGATTTTGATCGCGCATCTGCTTTACTTCAGGCAAAAGCCATTACGCAACAGCAGTTTGAAGATGCCCAAGCCAATCTTTCCATTACCAAAGTAGAGTACCAGAAAGCTGTAAATCAGCAGCAGTCATCTGTGGCCTCCTCATCAGGTTTAAAAACGCAGGCCAAAGCAGAAGAAAGCCAGATCATGGCAGCAAAAGCTACAGTAAAACAACGTGCAGCAGAACTACTACAAATACAGCAACAACTCGCACATGCTTATATCATTGCACCATTTGATGGTATCGTAACGAAAAGGACTGCCCAACAAGGCCAGTATGTAACTGCCGGCGCCCCTTTATGTACGGTAATCAATCAAACCAAATTATGGGTTACGGCCAATTTCAAAGAAACACAACTTAACAAAATAAAAATCGGACAGCAGGTTCTTATAAAATTAGATGCCTATCCTGACCTGAAACTCAATGGAACAGTAGCTTCATTTGGCGGGGCAACTGGTGCCAAGTTCTCTCTGATCCCGCCCGATAATGCATCCGGAAACTTCATTAAAATCACGCAGCGCTTTCCAATACGAATCGTTCTTTTTTCTTTGCCCAAAGACAAACCGACTGTTCTGTTTGCCGGCTTAAGTGCTTTTGTAAAAGTTAGAGTAACAGAATAATGGAAACTGAAGTCCAACAACAAGCCATCAGCTATCCAACTGGTCTGACAAAAGCAATTCTCATTGCTACGGCAATCTCCTGTGCCATCATCGAATTGATAGATACCACCGTAGTTAACGTATCTCTGCGTGAGATCAGCGGGAATATTGGGGCTACCACAACAGAAATAGCCTGGGTCATCACTGCCTATAGCATTGCGAACGTAACCATCATACCGCTATCAGGCATGCTTTCCAATCTCTTCGGCCGCAAAACCTATTTTACCGCATCAGTACTCCTGTTTACCTTTGCCTCTTTAATGTGCGGACTATCTGACAGTCTCTGGACCCTCGTATTCTGGCGTTTCATTCAGGGATTGGGCGGTGGGGGACTATTATCAACAGCACAAGGAGTGATTCTGGGTGCATTTCCACCCGAAAAACGGATGACGGGAATGATGATTTATGGGATGGGTATCATTGTCGGACCCGCATTCGGCCCTATATTAGGCGGGTATATTACAGATAATTTTTCCTGGCACTGGGTATTTTTCATTAACCTTCCCATCGGTGTAGTCGCTAGTATTTTATCCTGGAAATATATCCCCAACCTGGAAGGGGTTCCCAAACCAAAAATAGACTGGTGGGGCATTTTATTCCTGGTCATCGGTATTGGCAGCCTTCAATATGTTCTGGAAGAAGGAACTGCGGCCGACTGGTTTGAAAGTCATGAAATTATCTTCTTTACAATCACAGCGACGCTTGGTATTATCGCTTTTATTATCCGTGAACTCAGTATCGATTTCCCTGCGGTAGACCTTCGCTTGTATCGAAGCTTTAACCTGTTAATGGGTAATGTGATGAACCTGATCATCGGAATGATCCTGACCGGTACAATTTTTATTTTCCCTCTTTTTGTACAAACATCGCTCGATTGGTCTGCCACTCAAACTGGCGCTTTCATGATTCCAAGCTCGCTCTTTATCATTGTCGGCATGATCATCGGAAAGAAAGCCATGGAAAAAGGAGCAAATCCTAAAATTCTCATCCTAATTGGTATTGTATTGAATATCCTTTACCTGGTCATGCTGTCTTATTCATCTCCAGAAAGCAATAGCAGCAATTTCTTCTGGCCATTCATGATTCGCAGTGTCGGAATCATGTTTATGGTTCTACCGATTTTTGACCTTGCTATGGCTGGCCTTACCGGTAAAGATCTTGCCCAGGCAGCTGGTTTAACCAATATGTTCCGTCAAATGGGTGGTGCCATTGGAGTGGCTTTGATGAATATTTATGTAAACCAGGAAAACGCCTTTGTCCGAAGTACAATGATTGGTAATATCAGTGAGTATAATCCAATCAGCACAGAAAGACTCAGTGGTTTTACTCAATTATTTTCAGACGCGGGGTATTCAACAGATGAGTCTGCGGCAGCCGCATATCAGCTGATGAACCATACCCTTACCAAACAGCAGGCGCTCGTCAGTTACAACCATGGATTTATGTTTGTTGCCATTTCACTACTAGCGGCTATTCCCATTGTTTTGCTTATCAAACACAAGAAAAAAGACAACAATTCCAGTGTATCTATGGATGCACACTAACTTTATTAAATTTCACCAAATGAAACGATACATGACCTTAATCTTCATGCTGTTATACCTTTCAGCAGTGGCCCAAAATACTGATACCTTAAAGATTAGTCTGCAACAGGCCCAGGCACTTGCATTAAAAAACAGATTTGATATACACGCCAATCAATATGACATTGACATTGCCAACAATAACATCGTCAAAACCAGGAACGAATGGCTACCAGACCTCAGTGCAGGTGGTACGATCAGGTACAACACGCAGTTACAAGCCACGCTCATCCCCACTGGATTTTCTGGTTCGAGCCAACCACAATTGTTGGCCCTGGGTTCTAAAAACACCACCATATTTGATATTGAATTAGATCAGCCGATTTTTAAACCCAACCTTACAACAGATATCAAAATTGCGCGAAATGATCTGGCTACTCAAGAAGAAAGGAACAGGGCTTACGAAATTGAGATCAAAACTCAAGTTAACTACTCCTATCTCAATGTACAGTTAAAAGCGCTGCAGTTGAAAATTATGATCGATAACCAAAATCGGTACCAGGATTATTATACCGTCGCAACTGCGACTTTCAAGGCTGGCGCATTATTAGAAAATGATCTGCTTAAAGCAAAACTTGATTATCAGAATGCCCAAACAGAATCTGAAAAAGAACGGCAGCAGTACGAACTGAGTCTCAAAAAATTAAGTTACCAGCTCAACATTAGCAACAGCCTTAACCTTGTGCTTACAGACACCATCATCGCAGACAAACAAATTCTAATGGAAGCGGCCGGTCCTTCACGCACAGAAATCAGACTGCTGCAGTTGCAGCAGGAGGACATCAAACTGCAGAAACAAAAAATAAGACAAAGCAATCTTCCTGTAATCTCTTTGTTTGCCAACTATTCGCAGCAGTTTCTAAATGATAATTTCAACTATTCCACGACAAAAATGTGGTCGCCATTTAGCTATCTGGGCTTAAAACTAAATGTACCAATAAGCCTGATATTTAAAAACAAAGCAAATCTGAAAGAATTCACACTAAAGGACAAACAAACGGCATTACTACTGAAACAAAAAAATGCCGATATCAATTATGAAATTCAAAATGCCACCACTACATTAAGTAATGCGGCTAAGAATATGCAGACCGCCAAAAGCAATTACGATTTATCGAGACTTATCTATAACACACAAAAACAACAATATAAATTCGGCGCTTTATTATATAGACATCTACTTGATACCGAGAAATCACTCAGTACAGCCGAGCAGAATTACGTTAAAACTGTTTACGATTATCTCCTGGCAAAAACCGATTACTTAAGAGCGAATGGAAGCTTATAATACCATTACCAGCTTCCCTCATCTAACTTAAAGCAATATAGATTAGTTATTAACCTATATTGCTTTAAGATAATCGTTTTCTAATTTCCGGTATATCTGCTTACTGTGCACTTTTCATCTTGTCGTACATCGTATTCAATTTATTGCATAATTCAGAACAATCTGCATTTAAATTTGTGGTCCACCAGGCAAAACAGTATTTACCAATGCAACAGCCGCACCATTTTCCTGTTGGTCTATTTTGCGGTTGCGGGTGACTGAAATAATTCAAAGCATATTCGATCGTTACACTCACCGGCTCTCCGTTATAAAAAGTCTGGTAAGTATAACTACCCAGGTTTGTCGCTTTACCATAAACTTTACGGACGGTCGGGTGATGTTTTATAGGCGTCTTATCATCGTCCAGCACCATTGCACCACTCAACGTATCTTTCTCAATCGGGATCAACCTGAAACAAAAACTCGTACCACCACAGCCACCATCATCACAACCGTTACAATTGTCGCAGCCCATCAATACACGGCCTACTGGTGCAACATGAAATATAGGGAAGGGCATGGCAAACAACCTGCCATTTCCATCTTGTTTTAAAGTATAACCCAGCGAAACCTCATCATTTTTCAGCCTTTTTTTGAATTCAGCACTTTTCGTAGCAAATGAAACCATCAATGGTTCTACGAACACAGCCTTTGTATTTTCATCACCTTGTCCTTCATAATTGCTTAAAGCAATTGCCTTTCCGCCAGTAATCGATGCTGGAATAACCTGTTGCTGGTTATTAACCGGAAACAGCAATGCCGACAATGAACCAACCGTCCCCGCATCCTGGTCTTTTGCACTGGCAATTGCCGGAGCAGATGGAGTTGAAGCAGAAGCTCTGCTCCTCCTGACCTTACCAATTGCCAAACTCATCCCTACCTTAAATCCCATGCTTTGGTACGACATAGCCTTGGTCGCTGATGACACCGTAGTTCCCATTTGCATCTGATCTAAGTTATACAAACCCTGGTCATTTGGTTTTCCCTGAGGTTTAAACACAGTTCCATCACGCTTCAAATCTGGTCCCGAAGTATAATTACCCTCCACATAAAATCCCAGTTTACCTGGAAAATAAGCGACACGCAGTTTTGGCATCAAGGCTAAGCCCGTAATTTTACCTGAAGGCTGACTGTATAAATTGTAAGTGTAACTTTGCCCATTTACCGTATTGTTTTGGCTAAACTGAAGTTCGGTTTGTTTAATAGACCTGTAGCCTGCATTTAAGATTGGAGAAATGGTCAGCTTACCGAAAGAAAAATTGGCTTGCATACCCGCTTCTGCCTGGTAAACAGGCACCTTGCTATCAACAGGTCTGGTTGCGTATGAAGTCTGACCAGACTGGCCAATGATACCATAACCAGGATAATTTGAAGGATATGCACGCAAATCACCTTTAAAATACTCCGCTCCGGCATTCAGACCAATGCTAAAAATGGTTTCTGAAGTTGAACTTTCCCAATTACCTGCCATAGGTACATACAGACTGGCATTGAGCGCCAATCCCTTATTAATGCCATAGTTATTTTTAACATCCTGACCAGGATTATTGCTTCCAGCACCAAAGGAAATCAGCATATTACCTCCAGGTTTTTTGCCACCCCGTACAATGACTCCTTTGATCGGCTGTCCAGGAATTTGAGCGTAACCTACACTTGCAGAAAGCAACAAAGCACAGGCAATTTTAGTAAAAGTTTTCATGATTTGGTTGTTTATTTGATTGATATCAATTCAAATCAAAAAATGTTACCCATTCATTTTAATCATTGATCAAACGATCCTAAGCGATATTGATTCCTGATTGCTGGGTGATCAGTAACAAAGTCTTATCTTTGCAGGCAACCAATCCAGAAATAATTGGTCATTTAAACGATTTATAAGTCATAAAAAGGCTATACACTATAAAATAATTATGTCAGACGAAAAGATAATTTTCTCAATGGCGGGGGTAAATAAGATTTATCCTCCCCAAAAACAAGTTTTAAAGAACATTTACCTTTCCTTTTTTTACGGTGCTAAAATCGGGGTAATCGGTTTAAACGGTTCCGGAAAGTCCTCTGTTTTAAAAATCATTGCAGGTATCGATAAGGCCTTCCAGGGTGAAGTGGTCTTTTCACCAGGTTATACCGTAGGCTACCTGGCACAGGAACCTGAGCTGGACGAAAATAAAACTGTTCGCGAAGTAGTGGAAGAAGGTGTAGCTGAAATTACTGCCATTTTAAAAGAATACGAAGAAGTGAACGAAGCATTCGGTTTAGAAGAGAACTACTCTGATGCAGATAAAATGGATAAACTGATGGCCCGCCAGGGTGAACTGCAAGATAAAATCGATGCAGTAAACGCCTGGGAACTGGATTCCAAACTGGAAAGAGCAATGGACGCTCTACGTTGCCCGGATCCGGAAACTAAAATCGGTGTTTTATCCGGAGGTGAACGCAGACGTGTGGCCATGTGCCGTTTATTGCTTCAGGAGCCTGATGTTTTATTACTGGATGAGCCAACCAACCACTTGGATGCGGAAAGTATCGATTGGTTAGAACAATTCCTGCAAAACTATAAAGGAACCGTTATTGCGGTAACCCACGACAGGTACTTCCTGGACAATGTTGCCGGCTGGATCCTGGAATTAGACCGTGGTGAAGGTATTCCATGGAAAGGAAATTATTCATCCTGGTTAGACCAAAAAGCGAAACGCCTTGCCCAGGAAGAAAAAACAGAAAGCAAACGTCAGAAAACACTGGAACGTGAGTTGGAATGGGTACGTATGGCACCAAAAGCCAGACATGCAAAATCTAAAGCACGTTTATCCAACTATGATAAACTGGCCTCGGAAGACGGGAAAGAAAGAGAAGACAAATTGGAGCTATTTATCCCGGCTGGTCCAAGGTTAGGAAATGTAGTGATCGAAGCCAATGAAGTCACCAAATCTTATGGTGACAGGATTTTATTTGAAAACCTGAGTTTCTCTTTACCTCCTGCTGGAATTGTTGGAATTATCGGACCAAACGGTGCCGGTAAAACGACGCTATTCCGCCTCATCACCGGTCAGGAAACCCCTGATGCCGGAACTTTCCGTGTTGGTGAAACGGTAGCCTTGGGTTATGTAGATCAGATGCACAATGACCTCGACCCGGATAAAACGGTGTATGAAAACATCACCGATGGCCTGGACAATATTCAACTAGGCAATAAGGCAGTAAACGGCCGTGCCTATGTTTCCAAATTCAATTTCAACGGAGGAGATCAACAGAAAAAGGTAGGCATCCTATCTGGTGGGGAGCGCAACCGCGTACACCTGGCCATTACTTTGAAAAAAGGAGCCAACGTATTGTTACTCGATGAGCCTACCAACGATATCGACGTGAATACTTTGAGAGCACTGGAAGAAGCACTGGAGAACTTTGGCGGCTGTGCAGTAGTGATCAGTCACGATAGGTGGTTCTTAGACCGGATCTGTACACACATCCTGGCTTTCGAAGGAAACTCACAGGTTTACTTTTTTGAAGGAAACTATAGCGATTACGAAGAAAACCGTAAAAAACGCTTAGGTGATGTGACACCACACCGCATCAGGTACAAAAAATTAGTGTAATTCATGAATATAAAAAATCCGGTATCAGAACGATACCGGATTTTTTATGCAGATAAAATAAAGCGACTAACCGCGATTAAAAAAATCATTGAAAAACAACAACTGATACTTAATGGCATTGGCCCAATATGGCCAGGTATGGGCACCTGGTCTGATGATAAAATCATGCGGTATATTCTGATACACCAATTCGTCGTGCAACTTGACATTCACATTATAGAAGAAATCATCTCGCCCACAATCAATAATCAATGCAAGCTTGTTTGGAATCAACAAGTGTGTCATGTTAATGATGGTGTTCTCTTTCCAGCGCTGCGGATATTTTTCATAATCACCCAACCTTTTGGCAATATTCCAGTTTAATGGAAATGGAGTGATGTCTACACCTCCACTCATACTGCCCGCAGCACCAAAAACATCCTGATGCCTGAAAGACAAATACAAGGCGCCATGTCCACCCATACTTAAACCAGTAATCGCCCGTCCTTTCCGGTCTTTAACTGTCTTGTAGTTCTTATCAATGTAATTGACCAGCTCCCTGGATACATAAGTCTCGTATTGCCAGGCCGGGTCTACCGGACTGTCAAAATACCAACTTGTTACATTTCCATCAGGACACACGATAATCATTTGATATTGATCTGCATATTGTTGCAGGGCAGGAACTTTTTTAATCCATCCGCTATAAGCATCACCCGCCCCATGAAGCAGGTATAAAGTAGGTAAAGCTTTCGCATCCGCATAACGGTCCGGTGTAACAACTACGGCCTTGATGTCCTTTTTCATGACCTCACTATGGGTTACAACAGTGTCTACTTTAGCGGCAAAAGACAGCTGGCAAGCAAGAACAGAAACGGCCAGCAAAGCATAAAATTGTTTCATAAATTGTTGTTGTCTATTCGTTAATCCATACACTTGCCGCCCCAACAAGCGCAGCATCCTCCCACATCTCAGTTTGTTTAATCACTACGGTCTGATCTTTAAGCTGTGTTTGCAGCCGGGGCATAAAATGAACCCAGTTGCGTGCGATGTTACCACCTATAACCAGAACCTCCGGCTTTTCTGCTTCAATAAAGTCATTGATAAAAGTAGCCAGGTTATCCGCAAACTCATCAAAGATCTGATCCTTCAAGGCCTGATCTCCGGCCTGCAACAGTTCTTCTACATTTTTAATCGTCCCGCCATTGGTCAATTCCGCATATCTTTTTGAAAACCAGCGTGTAGAAAGATATTCTTCTGCTTTGCTCTCCTGAAAAGGTATAGCCGCGCGATTAACGTCCACCACTGTACCACTACAATTACTGGAAGAACCAAGTCCTGTACCCAGCGTAATGCCAATTGCACGGGAAAAATTTACTGCCGCACCGGCAACCAGTTCACCCGTTAAAAAAGCAACAGCATCATTGATAAACACCACATCAGCAAGCGCGATATTCAAACGTTCAGATAAGATCTTTCCAACTGCTACGCCGTACAAAGCATCGTACTTTTTAACATCTTTAAAAAGCCCGATACCATTGGTATAATCAAAAGGACCGGGCATGGCTATCCCCAATTTAGCTTCGCCAAAAGGAAAGTTATCGAGTAAGGGCTTTAAAGCTGAAACCCAGGAGTCAAAAATTAAATCGGCAGTATCATTGGAAGGTACACGCTCCCTGCTTAGACTTCCCTCAACAACAGATAATGCGGTGGCGTCTATGTAAGCTGCGGTAATGTGCGAACCTCCAATATCGACCCCAATAACCGGGCGCTCAACAACTTTTGAAATCATAAAATTGGGTTAAATTATTTAGGATAATTATCAAATAAAGCTAAATTAAAAAAGAGATAAAAATCTTTTTTTTCTTTTAAGCAAGAACCGGGTTTTATTTACAGCAATTAATCCGCATTTTTGACGCATCTGACTTAACATACATGGATTTATTTACTAACGAGGCGGAAAAAGACAGAAATCTATTACCTGATGGCGGTACTGTAAATTATTATGGCTGGCTGATGCCCAGGCAACAGGCCGATCACTATTTTGAAGTTTTACTGCAACATATTGAATGGAAAAGTGATGAAGCCATCATATTCGGCAAACACATCCTGACCAAACGTAAAGTAGCCTGGTATGGCGACATGCAGTTTGAATATACTTATTCCAATACAACCAAAAAAGCCTTACCCTGGACGAAAGAATTATTGGAACTTAAAAGCCTGACAGAGCAAAAGTTGGGAGAACGTTTCAATTCCTGCCTGCTCAACCTTTACCATAGCGGCGAAGAAGGTATGGCCTGGCATAGTGACGGAGAAAAAGACCTGAAAAAAAATGGGGCTATCGCCTCCTTGAGTTTCGGTGCCGAAAGAAAATTTTCTTTTAAACACAAGCAAACTGAGCAACAGGTATCGCTTATTTTGGAACATGGCAGTTTACTGGTCATGAAGGACGCGACACAAACCAATTGGCTGCATCGCCTCCCTCCCACTAAACTCATTAAAAAGCCCAGAATAAACCTGACTTTCAGAACCATTGTTGATCAGAGTCCGGTCAGGTAAATTCACTACTTATTTTACAAATGTTGACTTCCAGTAATCTTTACAGTATCTGTTCTGAAAATAAATAGCCTTAAGCAAATCCCTTACATCTTCATTAAACTTGGTATACAATTCATTTTCATTCGCGACTCCATCTTCCTCAGGCCTTGTTAGTCTGGGTAAATCCATTAACCAGTACTGGGGCTCCTGGGTTTCAAAAAGGTTGTACTTTTTCCAGAATGCTTTGATCACTTTGTATGGCGAATAGTTATCCTCGATCTGGTAGGTAGCAAATCGTTCCAGCACAGACTCAGCTTCCAGTTCCCTAATTTTTAATGTCCGTTTTTCTTGTTTCATTTCAATCTGATTGTTTTTTATGTTCGTTATTTTAAAGTACTCCTTGAATCTGGGCTCCCGAAGCGTCAATTGGATCCTGACAAACCAATACAGCCCCCCCGGAGCAGCAACCCATAAATTGAAATCAGATTCAGCAAAAGCATCCATTGTTGCAGTCAATATTTTCCAATCACCCTCAAAAAAAATAATTATTTCACAAATATTAGCAAATCATGATTTTAAAATTAAACATCTATACCAAATGTATAAAAACATATTTCAAAATACAAAATAAAATATTAAATAAGATGATCGCTATTAGTCACTTTGATTAGTGTCAAAAAAAGAGAAAACCGCCAAAACCGAGTACGCAGAACGATTGAGAGCCTTTCGTAAGATGGCTGAAGTTTCCCAGGAAAACCTGGCCAAGGCGCTAGCTGTACACCAACCCTACATTGCTTCTATCGAAGCCGGAAATGTAAGTATTGGAATAGACAAACTTGAAGAAATTGCCGCCTACTTCGGCATTAAATATTACAAGTTTGCCGATCCGGAATACCCGATTCCTCCTAAAATGGAATTACGCGAAAATATTGAGAAATATGTCAGGTCTACCCAAACAGAGCCAGGCTATCTCAAGGATGAGTCGCGCACGTTTGCCAAGCACATTGATGCACTTCTGGAAACAGATTTCTTAAACGAATTCAAAACGGCGAAAGAAATCGCTCTAGCCTGCAAAAAACGTTTTGATGTGGACATTGAAGCCTTCAGGGTTACAGACATTCTATCCCGTCAGCCAAGAAAAAATCTGTTAGACGTCATCAAACCAGAAACAGGGAAATTTAACCGGTACCGCTTAAAGACAGCAAATCCGGCAAAATCATAATTCAATAATTACAATGAGAAAAGCAAATGGACTAATCCATTTGCTTTTCTGGTCTTGGGCCACGTTTATAAATCACCAGGCCATTTAGGAAATTACGTAAAATCTGATCCCCGCAAGGCTTAAAATTAGGGTGATCATCGCTCCTGAAGAAAGAACCCAATTCACTTTTCGTAATTTTAAAATTCACCAATTCCATGATTTTGATGATATCATCATTGGTCAGCTCCAGCGCAACGCGCAGTTTTTTAAATATATCGTTATTACTCATCTGTTGTTATTAATGGTTTACATGGCAACCTCTATCTTAACCTTTTTATTTTTAATCCGCTCATTGGCCAGTTTAGTTAAAACTTTCCCCACCAGCTTGCGCTTCACGGCAACGTAAGATACCTGATCTTTGACTTCAATCAATCCCACATCTTCTTTTTGCAAGCCTCCCTTTTTGATCAACAAACCAACAATGTCTATTTTATTTACTTTGTCTTTTTTACCGGCAGCAATATAAAGGGTTTGCCAGGCACTGTCTTTGGGCAAAGCAAAAACTCCTTTTAAACTTTCAGTTTCAATATCAGCTTTCAGAAAAGGATACTTTTCATCGTCAGCCAGAATCAGATAGGCCGTTCCCTTGGCATTCATCCTTGCCGTACGCCCATTTCTGTGCAAAAACGCATCTTCTGTATATGGAAGTTGATAATGTATAATACAGGAAACCTCGGGAATATCCAGTCCACGAGAGGCCAGATCCGTAGTGATCAACATCTGAATACTGCCATTCCTGAATTTCAGCAATGCCCGCTCACGTTCATCCTGCTCCATTCCACCATGAAAGATATCATGTGCCAAATCCTGATCGATCAGCAAGTCACTGATGCGGTCTACGGTCTCCCGGTGGTTACAAAAAATCAAGGTGGTTTGATTGCCAATTTTACAGATCAGCTGCAGCAAAGTATTTAACTTATCTTCTGCCGTAGTGAGCACCTTTTTCAGTTTCAAATCAGGTACCACCTTTACATCCTGTAAAAAGTTAATGTGCACCGGATTTTGAATCCCGGTAAAATCCGGAATCTCGTCCATTGTCGTAGCAGACGTGAGGATGCGTTGTTTTAAGGAAAGCAGTTTACGGATGATGTATGACATATCTTCCTGGAAACCAAATTCCAGGGCTTTATCAAACTCATCCAAAACCAGTGTCGTAATCGTAGATTCATCAAAATTCTCATGACGCAGGTGATATGCGATCCGGCCCGGCGTACCAATTAAAACCGCTGGAGGTTGCTCAAAATTATTACGCTCTGTTTTTACGGCATGTCCGCCATAACAGCAATTCACTTTAAAACCAGTTCCCATTTGCTTAAAAACCATTTCGATCTGTAAGGCAAGTTCTCGTGAAGGAACCAGCACCAAAGCCTGTACACCTTTAACACCGGCATCTAAATTGTTAAGTACAGGCAATAGGAAACCCAGTGTTTTACCTGAACCTGTTGGCGCAAGCAACACAAGATCACTCCCTTTCTTTGCAGCGGCAACCGTTTCCAATTGCATTTCATTCAGGGATGTAATTTTCAGTTTCTCCAGTATCTTTTCTACCATCATGGCACAAAGATAATGGAATTAAGCCATTAAAATTTGAGATACTTCTTTCTAAGGTGCTTTAAGGAATTATTCAACCGCGAATCCAACTTCATCAACATATGCCCTCTTTCAGAAATCCAATTGGTCATTTGGTGATTGGCCTGTTTTATCGGGGTATATACACGCTCATCCATTAGCTCATTGTAATCAACTGATGCCCTGCTTTGCTGCATCATATAAAACTCATTTATCAATTCTGCTTTTATCATGCTCATTCAATTTTATTCAGTCATTCATCTACCAATTATTTGATCAGTGTAGTCTATAACTAACGCATCTAAATCTGGCCTAGTATAACAAACTGAGCTAAAAACAGTTTTAATTGATCAATAAGTTGTTGACAATTAACTATTTGTTAGCAATTAAACAACAAATAATTAATGGCTTTCTGAATTTAACCACCTATTTTTAGATAACCTGAATACGGGTTGTTTAAATAATAACACCAATACGTATGATTTGGAAGAAATTTAGCGGCGAAGTTATCCACACGCCCATTTTAGAAGAGGTTGAACAAGCCATCATCAGGGAGACTGACAAGGGCTATCGCCTAAAGATCTGCATCGGAACAGACTCACAGGTAAAGGGTCATTTTACCGATTTTGCAACAGTTATTGTGCTACTGAGGGAGCAACATGGCGGATTCATGTACATCCACCAGGAAAAGACCAGCCAAAAGATGAGCATCAAAGAAAGGATGCTGGTTGAGGTACAAAAGTCGATTGAAACGGCGTATGCCATTTGCGACCTCCTGGATTTGTATCATGTAGACCTGGAAGTACATGCCGACATCAACACCAATCCGATGTTTAAATCAAACAAGGCATTGAACGAGGCCATGGGCTATATCTTAAGCATGGGCTTTATCTTTAAAGCCAAACCAGAAGCTTTTGCCAGCTCTACCTGCGCCGATAAAATGGTACATTAGTTTACCATTTTTTTGTTGAAATTACCGGCACAGCCTTCAATACAGGCTGTAAAGGACTACTTTGCTGCATCGCAGTCTTAAAACGCGCCGCAAAGGCATTCACATCTTTTGTAGTCGCCTTTACATAAGCATCCCATTCACCCGCATTTAATTTGCCCGGCTTACGTTCCAGGGGCACACCAATACTGGTAGCCGGTATAAAATTGCCATACCTATCGCGTTCATAAGGAATAAAATTAAAATCAGTCAGCCAGAAGCGGTATTTTCCCGCCCTTAACTCTGCATAAAAATTATACAGCACCTCACCAGAAGGCCTGCTCAAAACCAATGCAGTTTTACGAATGATCGTTTTACCCGCAGCCTGCAGGATACTATCCGAAGCTTTTGATTTAACTTTTAACGCTTTCCCCTCTGCTTTAAGAAAAATATCCAGCCGCTGCCTTAAAGAATCGCGCGGAACTGTTTTCAGGTCTACCACTTCGTAAAAAATAAGTTTCCCACTTTCATCTAAAGACAAAGGTTTGTCCTGGGCAAAAACAGTTACGGTGATCAACAGTAAAGCGGTTAAGAAAAAGGTCTTCATAAATATCAGGTTCAAAAAAAGCCACCAGACCAAATCGGTGTGGTGGCTTAAAGTTAAGGTAATTGAGACTAAAAAGCGTAAACCAGTGCCAATGAAAATTGAGAGGCACTTTTGGTAGGCAATAAGTTACTTTTCGCGAACATATCTGCAGATCCGTTGTCAAATCTAACCTCAGGAATAAAGGTCAGTCCGCCAGACTTAATGTTCGCCGACAAGGTTACTGCAGTTACAGATTCGCCCGGAACAACATTCAGGTTTGCAGCACCATTTACTTTATCTTTTGTGCTGAAGTATTCACCTCTTACACCTAAAGATACCGCAGGACTGAAAGCGTTTTGCAGATATAAAGCCGCACCGCTATAACCGCCGCCACTATTTCCTATGGTATAATCAGCTGCATTCAAACCAATCTTCACCTTTTCAGTCACCTGATAGGAAGTTGTTAAATCCATGATGGTACCCACACCTACAGCACCAGCAGATTTACCAGAAAGCACATTCAAATAAGCAGTCCAACCTTCAACAGGAGAAACAGTCAATTGCGCGCCTATATGCGATACACCATTTACATCTGTATATACATTCCAGTCGTCAAACAAACCCACCATCAAACTTACTTTATCTGTAAAGGCATAACTTCCTTTAATTCCAGCATTCTGGAACGGACCCGCGCTGAACAAATAAGAAGTTGAGTAGTTAAAATTGGCTACCGGCGAGATCACTTCATAACCAATAAATGTACCCATAAAACCCGCAGTCATGGAAAACTTATCCGTAAAAGCGTAAGAAGCATATAAGTTCTGGATATGAAAAGACTCTGCACCCTGAGGCACTAAAGACCCTGCCTGCCCACGCGGACCAAATGACAACTCACCTACAAACGAAGCTTTACCTGTAGTTTTCTTTAAAGCCAGATCAATCATTCCGATAGAAATCGAATTCTGATCACTGGCAAAACTGGTTGCTATATTAGGTACTTTGGCAAAATCATACTTAAAATAGGTATCTACTGAACCAGATATTTCTAAAGGTGCTACTTTGGCTGCTTCTTGAGCATAAGATACAGATGCCAGCGACAAGGCTGCAATGGTTAATGCTGATTTTAGTTTCATAATTAGTTTGGTTGAGGTTGAAAATTTAGGTGGTTTAGGTTATTATAGTTCGTTCTCGATCTCCTCGCCGGTTGTCGCAAGGATCAAAGTACCTTGAGAATATTTCTCATTGTGCTGACTCGCATCTAAGCCTTCTTCTTCTTCTTCAGAAGTTACACGGATCGGTTGTACCAGGTTGATCAGTTTGAATATGATAAATGACATTACAAAACTGAATACGATTACGATCACTGCACCTTTTAACTGTGTCAGGAAAAAACCAGGGTTGCCATACAGCAAGCCGTCTACACCAGCAGGATTTACTGTTTTAGTAGCAAATACACCAGTTAACAACATACCCACGATACCGCCCACACCGTGGCAAGGGAACACATCTAAAGTATCATCCAGACTTGTTTTTTGTTTCCAGGATACTGCAAGGTTGGAAATAACAGCAGCAATTACACCGATGAAGATACTGGAAGGGATGCTTACAAAACCTGCTCCAGGCGTGATGGCTACCAGACCAACTACTGCACCGATACAAAAGCCCAGTACAGATGGTTTTTTACCTCTGGAAACATCAAAGAACATCCATGACAATCCAGCAGCACCTGCTGCAATGTTAGTGGTTAAGAACGCAGATACCGCCAGGCTATTTGCAGCCAAAGCTGAACCCGCATTGAAACCAAACCAACCAAACCACAGCAGTCCTGTACCGATCAATACATAAGGGATGTTTGCAGGTGGTACTTCGCGGTGTTCGATGTGTGATTTTCTACGTTTCAAAACCAATGCCCCTGCTAAAGCAGCCATACCAGCCGAAATGTGTACTACTGTACCACCAGCAAAATCAAGCACCCCCATTTTTAACAGGAAGCCATCAGGCGACCAGGTCCAGTGTGCCAAAGGTGAATACACAAACAGCGCAAACAATACAATAAATAAGATATAAGAAGTGAAACGGATACGCTCAGCTACAGCACCAACCACCAAACCTGGTGTAATGATGGCGAACATCAATTGAAATACAGCAAATAATGACAGTGGTATGGTACCCCAGGCCGGACCTGAATTTACACCCTGGAAAAAGAAAAACGTGGAAGGGTTTCCAATAAAACCACCAATGGTATCTCCAAATGCCAGGCTAAATCCTACAACTACCCAAAGCACGGTAACAACACCGGCAGCCACCACACTTTTGATCATGGTAGAAAGGATATTTTTGCGATGAACCATACCTCCGTAAAAGAACGCGAGTCCAGGAGTCATCAAAAATACCAATGCTGCACATACTAATACAAAGGCAACATCAGCTGCGTTGTATTTTCCCTCATCAAAGTTAGGAAGTAAGGGAATAAACAGAGCCAAAATTGCAATTATCATTAAAACTGCAAATGGACCCCACTGTTTGAATAAAACTTTTGCCATAATTTTAAATTTTACTTGTTATAATTTTAATTTGTTTGATTTTATTTGATAAATCTAGTAATTAAATCCAATAAATAATATTTACAACAAAATAAAATAACGAAAACGTTGTAATTTTCATCAAAAAAATACAAAAACTATAGAAATATATTAAAAACAGGATGCATATTTTAAATATTTACAAGATTTACATTAAAAACACAGCTATTTTTTTGATAAAAAAGTAAAAATCACACAAAATCAAAGAAAAATGTAAACACAAAAGGACAAAACCTAAAAAACCAGCACAACTATATAATCTGGAGTAAAAAAACAATTGCTAAATCTGGATGTTGTACTTTTGTGCAATAGCATTCACATCATGAGATCTTATCAGCTTAATTTCAGTCAAAAATTACCCATTTCCCTGGCCGAAGCCTGGGATTTCTTCTCCTCTCCGCTCAACCTGGCTAAAATAACGCCCGAAGACATGGCATTTACGGTAACATCTGACCTGAATACCATAGAAAAGATGTATCCTGGCATGATCATTACCTACAAGGTATCTCCTGCATTGGGCATCAAGCTGGATTGGATGACTGAAATCACCCAGGTGGTAGAAGGAAAATACTTTATTGACGAGCAAAGATTCGGTCCATACAAGTTCTGGCACCACCAACACCACTTTAAAGCAGTAGAGGGCGGTACGGAAATGCTAGACCTGTTAACTTACGGATTACCTATGGGCATATTTGGCCAAGTAGCCAACAGTGTATACGTTGCCAGCAAATTGCAGCAGATTTTCAGCTACAGAAAAAAGAAAGTGATCGAATTATTTGGCGCTTATTCCGCTACAGAAACATAAGCACTTCCCTGTACAATACCCCTGCGTTCAATTTCCTTATCAATATAAGTCTGAATAGCCGATTTATTTAAACCCCAGTTGGGTGCGATCAGCAGGTCCCAGTCCGAAATCCCAAACAATCGCTGAATCACAATATCTGGTCTCAACAGTGGAATTAATTTGCACAACAGATCGGTATATTCTTCCAGAGAAAACAATTTGAAAGGTTCTTTCTTGTATTTGACACCCATAATCGAACCTTCCACAATGTGCAAGTGGTGAAACTTCACAAATTTGATTTGAGGAAAACGGTTAATCTCATGAATATAACCCAACATCATTTCTTCAGTTTCCCATGGAAAACCAAAAATGGTATGTACACAAAGATCCAGTTTACTGTTTTCAAGCAATTTCACCGCTTCTACAAACTCACCATGACTGCAGCCGCGGTTGATTTGATTTAAGGTCTCATCATAAATTGATTCCATACCCATCTCCAGATCAACATCGTAGCGGTCGGCATAACTTTCCAGCAAGGCTACCTTCTCTGCGTCGATGCAGTCTGGCCGCGTACCTACTGAAAAACCAACCACATCTTCAGGATTAATCGAAAGTGCTTCGTCGTACATCATTTTTAAATAATGTACCGGGGCATAAGTATTGGTATTGGGCTGGAAATACACAATAAATTTATCAGCTTTATAAAAGCCTTTACCTCTTTCCATGCCTTGCTCCAGCTGCTCACGAATGGTAGGCAGCTTTCTCGACAACTCTGGGGTAAACGAATCTACATTACAATAGGTACAACCACCATAGCCTTTACTGCCATCGCGGTTCGGACAGGTAAAGCCCCCGTCAACAATTACTTTAAACACACGCTGTCCTTTATACTTTTGCTTAAGGTGCGTACCGTAATTATTATATCCTTTAATACCTAAATCTAATAGAGTTCCCAATTGCTTTTATTTTTGGCAAAAGTACGGCTTTTTAATTTATTCTATTGTTTACCGAATTTCATTCTTTATTTTTTGTACTTTTTGGGAGTCAAACCTATGATAAACATGATCAGATACCTGTTGGGATTTTTATTATCGCTAAATTTTGCCATTGCCCAGGCCAATATGGCCAAACCCTATAATGATGGCAGCGAACACTCTGTTCTTTTTTCCAGTAAAGCAATTGACGTGTTGAAGGAGAACATCAACATTAAAATCATTCAGGATGATGGATATTTGGCCAGGTATCAAATTAAATATGAGCTAAACAGCCCCTCAGCAATTACTTTACCCCTATTGTTCATTGCATCAAACCTGTTTAACGATCCCATTGTTACGGTAAACGGCCAGCCTGTTTCCATTACCCGACCGAAAAAAAATTCAACCGGAGAATTCAAAACCTTTAGTTTTATTGAACCTTACCAGGATGAATATGTCCGGGTTCATTATGAAAAGAAAGAATCCACCGTGGTTCGGGCTGATGATCTCGCTTATTTTGTCACGAGGCTTAAGGAAGGACAAAACACAATTACAGTGACTTATGATGCCCAAATTGAAACCAATAATTTTGGTTTTACAAGAAATCTGGGACTGGAATACGCATTGTTCCCTTCCAAATACTGGAAATCTTTCGGCCCGATTCATATCAACCTGCAACTTCCGGAAAAATACAAATTCCAAGATGCATCTATCGGAAATCCGGACGGCAAAGATGCTGATCATCTCATCTGGACCTTAAAAAATATACCAACTGCAGATCTGCGGATTAACCTCAAACCTGTGGTCCCGATTTTTTCTGCAGTTTTACTCTTCCTTGATCCTCTTGGTGTTTCCGCCCTCGCTTTCCTTGCTTTGGTATATTTTCATTTTAAACGAACAAGGAAACACCGGACATTGCAGGAACCAGGTTATAACTGGAGCCTGGCCATCGGAAACCTGCTCATTCCTCCATTGGTTTATACAATCTATTTCGGAACTTACAACCTGATTGACTGGTCGCTTGGCGATCTGGCTCTGGGCAGACATGGCTATGTATTGCTACTCGCTTTTACCCTACCTGTATTTTGGGTAATTTACGTTCTGGGCATGTGGTTGGTGGATTTACATTACAAGAAAAGACATCAAGTTTTAATTGAACTAACCAAACCGGTACAATCAGACTCAAAACACCCTTCGTTTAAATAATAGTCAGCACCAGCATGACTGTAGGAAAAGTACGGAATGAATACAGCTTAAGTACAGACCCGCTTTACCCCTGCTTTACCCCCCCGCTACCCCACCCTTACCCCTTCCTTACCCTTAGGGTAAAGCAGGGGCAAGGAAGAGCTAAAGCAGAAGTAAGGAAGCCCTGTACTTAAGCTGTATTCATTCCGTACTTACAGCATAGGCACCAAGAACCTTAATTATTGTTTTTCAGGCGTTTATGCAATTGTTTACATTTTAGGTTTTTGGTTAAAAACGCATGCAAAAATGTGTCACAAAATACTTAGGCTTTATGTGAAAGTATGGTATTGATCATCAGCTCCAGATCGTCCTCATTATCCCCATCTGTCCGGAAATTAGAAAAGATCAGTCGGCCGGTTTGGTCGATCAGAAAATTCATTGGCGCAGCGTTCCGGTTATCCAGGTTTCCTTTTATACGTCCTTCTACATCTTCCAATGGCGTAAAACTATAGCCACTGCTTTTCATAAACGGAACTACGTAATCGTTTTGTTTGGATACGATATTGATACCGAGGTATTCAAGATTCTGGCCTTTGAATTTTTTAACTACACTTTCAAAGTGTGGAAATTCACCTCTGCATGGACCGCAGCCAGGAAACCAATACGTGAGCAAAACAACTTTGCCTTTATAATCCGCAAGAGAAGCTTCGCCAGGTGTTAGATAGCGCTTTAAGCCGTTAAATGGTGTAGCAACTTTAGCAACCAGATCCAATTGTTTCCAGATATCGGTAGTGATACCGACCTCACTTTTACCAAGTTTAAGGCCGTAACCGGATATCGCTTCTTTAAGTACCACAGAAGGACTTTTTGAGAAATCAACCAGTAAGCTATCGTAAGCTGCGCTTGTCTGGCCAGCAATGTCATTAGCCTGGGCTTTTAATAAGGTTAACCCCGTTTTAAACGATGAATATCTGGTTAACTTGATTTGTTTTAATACTGCCAGCGCCTCGGTTCCTTTTTTCTGATCGATTAATGTTTTGGCTTTGGTTACGGTTTGTGCCTGCAGAACCAGGGCCGGCCATTCTTTCCGTTCGCCCTTTTCAGTTTTAGCCATTTCCTGCGCCAGTACTACCGCTTTTTTAGGATTTTCTGAAAGCAGGACATTGAAGTAGGAAGACATGCCACTTGAAGACCAGTTGAACTTTTCAGGTGCATAACTGTTGTACAACAGTTCAAAATACTTCAGCTTATCGGCATTTTTTTTAGATCGCGCGCCGAGCCAGTATAAAGCTTGTGCACCACGTTCATGATTGGGGAAGCGCTTAGCCACATCGACACTCATCTGTTTCCATTTCGTTTCGTCAATGCCACCGAATGAAGAAGCATAATAAAATGCATAATTTGGATTGGAAGGATCTGAAGCTGCCGCTTTAGCCAGATACGCACGTGACACCGTAAAATCACCCCAACGTTCCCCATCTTGCCATAAACCGCCCCAGGCTTCTGTAAATTTGGGATCCAGCGCTACTGCTTTCAACAGGTACGGCTTTGCCTTCGGACTCTCCTCGTCCAGATAAGCTTTTGCAATGGCGTATGGAACCATTGCTGATTTTGGATACTTGCTCATCCAATGTGCATATTCATTTTCCAACTGTGGGTTTTCTGTGCCCATGGCTTTGATGTAAGCCTGGTGTACTTTTGGACTATCTATACTTGCTTCAACAGCAGCTTTCAGTTTAGCCAGCTGAGCGGGATCAGTAACGACTTCTGTTTTGCCACGTTGTGCGATTCCTTGAAACGAATGGAAAAATAATAAGGTTGCTATGAGCAAACCAGCGGTGTTTAGTCTATTCAAAATCATAATTATAAGTTTTAATGGTAAACAGGCTTTTAGAAAAAAATCCTAAAAGCCTGAAAAATTCAGTTAATAAGTATTTTGTTCAATGGCCCCATTGCTCGAAATGATTTCAGTACGCGGAACAGGTGCGGCGTAGCGTCTGGAGTTTTTTGGTAAACTATACGTTTTGACCGGCTCATTAAATAATACAGTAGAAGCATTAAATGGATAAAATGATTTTGTCAGTGTCACATCATCATTTGGATCATCATTATTGTTATATCTGCGGATATCAAACCACCTCTGCGTGAATGGCAATTCACGTCTTCGCTCTTCAGCGATTTTTTTGATGGCGTCATCTTTACCTGAAGCGACAAGGTTCACCCATGGTCCTGGCTTCATCCGTTTTGCCCTGAGTATGTTCAGAGTACTCATTGCGCCAGAGGGGTCATTAGAACGGGCTTGTGCTTCTGCCTTGGTTAATAATACTTCTGCCACCGTTGGTCCGGATGGGATCCTGTCTTTGAAAAAGAAAATATAACCTGGATAATCATAAGCAGGTTTAGACATGCCACGATCATAGGAATATCCTTCCACAATATGATATACATACCTCAGGTCATTGGTCTTATCATATAGATTTAACAAATCGGCACTGGGAATGTACCACCAGGATTCATGAGATAACATGCGATAATACAAAAATTCTTTCCATCCGATCATATCGGTTTGATCGGTCTGGTTATCGTGGGTATACGGATATTTTAAAATCAGGGTCTGGGCATTTGGTGTACCAGAATTGATGGTGATGGACTGGTCTTTTCCGTATTTCATTTCGGTGTTGTAATCCACCAGTACATTGTAATCTGCAAGTGCAGCATTAGCGTATTCAATTGCTTTGGCATTGTTGTTTCTGTTTAAGTAATAACGTGCAGCAAAAGCATTGACACCTGCTTTACTAGCTCTCCAATGTCTTGGTTTACCACTTTGCGTTAAGGATAGTGGTGTTTTTAAAGCCTCTGCTAAATCAGCCTCGATCAATGCGTAAACTTTGTCTAAAGGTTGACGGGCTAAAGGCTCTTCAAAACTGGTACTGGTTTTAATGGGTAAGCCCTGCTCATTTTTATTCTGCTCTGTATACGGGAGGCAATAGGTATTTGCCAATACCCAGTAACTGTAAGCCCTGATGAAATGGGCATCTGCTTTGATGATTAATTTTTCAGCATCAGTTCCCGTAACTTTATCCAGGTTAACCAGTGCAAGATTCGCGGTAAATATTTTTTTATATTCCCCGCTCCAAAATCCTTCCCTGGTATCGTCCGGAAGGTATTGTGTATCCCAATAGGTAAACTGAATGCCAGCCATACTTGAAAACACCCCGCGGCCACCATTATACAGATCGGTAGTGAGGCCGAAATCATCGGTACTATAAATCGCTGTGCGGTTTCCTTCGGTATAAAAGCTGTTTTGATTGTTTAATAAAGCATCAATTTGCGCTGTTGTTTTTACCACAAGAGAACTGGTTTTAGAAGGAGCTTCTTCCAAGAATTTCTTGCATGAAGCAAATAAGAAAACAACTGCCACTAAAGGCAATAATCTGATATGGAATCTATGTTTATTGTTCATGATTTTAGTTTTAAAATTCACATTTGAAACCCAATGAAACCCTTGGCTGAGGCTTTAACGTCCCCATTCTATATTCAGGATCTTCGCCAGCATTATTGGCAACCAGGGTAAACAGATCATTTCCCTGAGCAAATACCTGCAAACGGCTCATTTTTATTTTAGACAAGACTTTTTGAGGGACATTATAGCTGAGGTTAACTTCCTGCATCCTAATGTGTGAGGCACTTTCGATCAGATAACTCAGGTTCTGGTGAAACCTGTCCCAGAAATAATACCTCGGCTCAATCAGGTTTTGTGGCAAGGGAACAATCTCATTCGGATTACCATTGGTCACCTCAGACAATTTGTTGTTGGGCAATACTCTTCCTGTCCAGGTTGGTGGATAGTTAAAACCCATTCTTTGAAACTTGTGCCCGAATTTACCGGTTACTACAAATGAAAAATCGAAGTCATACACTTTAAAAGAGTTGATGAATCCAAGCGTATAAGGGGCAACAGCAGTACCCATATTTAGCAGATAATCCCTTCCATCGCCTGGTGTAAAGGCGCCAAAATCATACAAAGCCCCTCCTGCTCCGGTAACCATAGGCTGTCCGTTTTGCATACCTGCATACCGGAAACGCCATAGCGTATTGGCATCCAGACCTTCAACATAGGCTCCTGTGCCACCGCCAACCAGTGTAGATGCGGCATAGTTTGCGACAAACAATTTGGTAATCTTATTTTTATTGTAGGAGAAATTCACATTTCCACGCCAAACAATGTCATTATCTTTCAGCTGCTGCATGGTACCCAATTCCAGTTCAATTCCCTTATTGGTCATTTCAGCATTGTTTAATTTCTGGCTGGTGGTACCATTTACGGCCGGGATAGATAAGGTGGCAATCAAATCCTTACCTGATTTGTTGTACACATCTAATTTTCCGTATAGTTTTCCATGAAACAAGGAATAATCCAGACCCAAATTCCATGTTCCTGTTTTTTCCCATCTCAAAGTTGGATTACCAAAGCTGGAAACCGTAGCGGTAACATCACCGGTATAAGTATTTGGAATGGCACCCATCGCAATCAATGGCCTGAAAGAAGTACTCCTGTCTACATTTCCATTATATCCATAAGTTGCTCTCACATTTAGCCTGTCTACCCAGATTACATCTTTTATGAAGGGCTCCTTGCTCAACTGCCAACCGAAACCTGCCGACCAAAAAGGTGCATACCTGTAAGATGGATCATCGGTGATGAGATTGGAGGCATCGGTACGGATGCTACCTGAGATGGTATATTTATTATTATATGTATAGGCAGCGTTTCCAAATAAAGAGAGGTAACGGTCTGTGCTGTAGCTATAACTGTTGGAATACCCAAAGGTTTGATTGCTGCCCAACCAGTTTTTAATTGGGAAAAATGTTCCACCCGGACCGTTAGGAAAAGTCCCCACACTTAAAGTCTGCTCATTAAAGCCATAAGTAGTCGGATTTCCAAAGTTTTCGGATACGATGTTATTAATCTCCGATCCGCCTACAAAATTCACTTCATGTTTTTCATTAAACCTACGGTCAAAATTGATCTGGCTCCTGAAATTATAGGTCTCCGCCCTGGCCCTGCTCTGGGTAAGCGTTCCGCCTTTAGGTAAATTTAAAGTGATCTTGTTGGTCACCTGGTCCCAAGTTACGGCGGTGTTTACTGCGTTTCTTACGGCAAAAGTATTCTCGTTATTGATCGCCTTATTGGAGGTATTGAAAAGTTCATATTGCAGTTTGGTATCGAAAGAAAGACCCTTTAAAATTTTAAACCTCAGACCGGTCTGCAAACGTGTGTTCAACTGCTCAGCAGTAACCTTCCTGTTGGCAATCTCCTGAATGGGATTATAACTCCAGTCTGCATACGGAAATAAGGCCGTAGGGACAAAACGTTCAATAATCGGAGTGTAATACCTAGCTATATTTGTAAGAGACCCATCATCATTTCTAAGCATTTCATATGGAGAAAGGCCTTGAATATCGGATAAATTGACTCCACTGCTGTTAATTTTATTGTAATTTACCATGGCAGAAAAAGTAAATTCCAGCCATTTGAATACTTCAGCATTGGCCCTATAATTAAAGTTATATTTTTTATCATTTGTGCCTTTAAAATTGGACTTGGTGTCCTCATATAGCAGCGATAAATTATTACTCATCTTACTTGTAGAACCCGAGAGATTCAAATTGTATTGTTGGGCAGCGGGACTGGTTAATAGTTCGTCCCTGATCTGATCTTTATTGCTTAATGTTTTGTACTTAGCTAAAAGTGCATCGCGCTGAGCCAGCGTAATGAAGCCTAAAGCATACTCACTTAAGGCTGTTGTACCCAGAGACCATGCTTTACCATTATCTGTTGCCAGGGATCCGGAATTGATTTGTGCACTCCAGTTACCAAAAGATTTCATTTCATAATCTATGGTTTCTGCTGAGGAAGCCAGGGGGTTTACATAATCCAGATCTAATTTTCCTGAAATTTTAGTGAAAGCAGAAAAGTTCACCCGCAATGGAATTCCTTTTTTTACCTTTTTTGTAATGACTACAATTACACCGTTGGCAGACCTTGCTCCCCAGATCGAAGCTGCTGCTGCATCTTTCAAAATGGTGACACTTTCAACGTCATTTGGATTGATGGTATTGAAGTCGCCCTGGATGGCAAAACCATCTACCACGACAAGTGGGCGGGCATTGGCTGTTAAACTGGTTTGCCCCCTAATCTCAAACCTGGGGTTACCATCTGCATCTAGTGTAGCCTGCATGCCTGCCGTAGTACCAATCAATCGCTGCGAGATATTTGTGGTTGGTTTATCCAGCTGGTCGCCTGAGATCACATTGATTGCACCGGTGGCCCGCTCTTTTGGTAAGCTTTGATATCCGGTGCTCACCACCGATACAGCTTCTAATTCTGATGACAGCACATCCAGAACAATGGTTATAGAAACAGATTTACCGACGACGATTTCTTTGGTTTTATAACCTATAAAAGAAACAACCAGTACAGCCCCTTCATCTACATCTGCAAGCTGAAATTTACCCATTGCATTCGTTACTACGGTTCTGTTTGAATTTTTTAACCGGACGGTCGCACCAGCCAGGGGATTACCTTTGTCGTCTATGATACTCCCGGCAATGTTAAACTTCTTAAAAAAATCCTCAATCGTTCCAAAAATGGTTTTACCTTTCTTTCTGACTACGATCGTATTCTGATCAATGGAATACACCAATGGTTGTCTGGAAAAGGCATCGTCGAGCACACTTTTCAACTCGGCACCTTTGACATTGATGTCTATGCGTTTTGCATTTTTTAAATCCTGAGGCTGGTATAAAAAATCAAATCCGCTCTGGGTCTTAATCTCCTTAAACAATTGTTGTAAGGTGATGTTATTTTTTGACAAACTTATTTTCTGCGCAAATCCACCTGCACTTACTTGTAACAGTGTGAGGAGGAGTAGCAAACAGGTCAGATTAATTCGCATAATCGTTTGTGTTGAAAACACGGGTTTCTTTGAAGTACAAGACGAGCGCCTATACCTCAATTGAATGTAAAAATTCATACATTTGAGTAGTTTGGGTTAGTTGATATGGTTGTCTGAATACAATATTGTCGGGTAACCCTACTATTGCCAGGAGTGGGTCGAATCGCTCCTGGTTTTTTGTTACCCTATGCTTAAGTAAATTTATGGCATAACGGTAATCCTCCTTCCTTCTATTTTAAAGTGCATATTTCCGGTTAATTCAAATTTCCTAAGGATCTCAGATACATTTTTAAAACGGGATACCGATCCTTCGAACGTACTGCCGCTAAAATCTCCGGCATAAACAATTTCGACATCGTACCACCTTTCAATTTTACGCATGACACTAAATATATCTTCGTCTTTCATGAGAAAGTATCCTTTTTTCCAGGCGATGACACTTTCCAAATCTACGGTTTTTAACGTCATTTCATTTGCCGTAAGAACGGCTTGTTCGCCAGGTTTTAGTATAGCTGGATTCAATTTTATGCTGTGCCCCTTTTGCGTTGGAGAAACACGGACACGACCCTTAACCAGGGTTGTCTTCACTTCCGGTTCATCAGCATAGCTATTGATGTTAAAATGTGTCCCCAACACCTCTACCTCTTGTCCTCTGGTGACGACAACAAATGGCTTTTTCTGATCATGTGCAACCTCAAAGTAAGCCTCTCCAGTCAACTCAACTTCTCTTTTATGCTGAGATTTAAATGCGGTGGAAAATTTTAAAGAAGAAGCTGAATTTAACCAAACCGAAGTCCCGTCAGGTAAATTTACCTGATACTGCCCCCCTTTAGGTGTTGCAATGGTATTATAGATGTCCTTGCGATCTGTTTTTCCTTTAGCCACAGCATCCGGTGTAGCAGCCAGATTATAAATCAATTTCCCGTCAGCAGTTTTTGAAATGGTAATCCCTCCCTGTTCGGCAAGCGTACCAAGCCCTGCATCATTTAATATAATTTTACGCCCATTGCCGAGCGTCAGTATGGCTTTATTACCTCCGGGCTCGATGTCGTTGGCTGTTAAATGGTCACTTTCGTGCTTCAGCACTGCTGTCCTTTGTACAAAGAAGAAAGCGCCTATCGAAAGGATGACCAGAACTGCGGCAGCTATGGTTGCCCGATACCAGAGTTTACGTACAACAGGTATTGCTTGAATTTTAGGATCGGAAAAACGCTTATCCCGTATAATCCGCTGATATAATAATTTCGATTGCAATTCCGAAAAAGGATGAGCAATATCCCTGCTGTTCCATACACGTTCCATAAAGCTATACAGTTCGGCATCTTCACTGGATGCCAAGATCAAATCCATCAGCTTTTCATATCCATCGGCATCAACTTGATTACTTACATAATCAACTAATAAATTATGTATAGACTGCTTATCCATTATTGTTATTAATCATATATTTACTGCGTTTCATACTGGTAATACACGGCAGCGCCCACATATAACTAGTCGAATTGAAAATATTTTTCTATTATTCCTAAAAATCAACAATGGCTGTAGAAATAATTAGCGAAGACAAGCTTGTTGCAGGTTTGCGTAATAGCGAAGAGCCTGTATTCGCTGTTGTATTCAACACCTATAAAACAAAGCTTTATAGTTTTGCCTGGCGTTTTCTAAAAGACCGGACTTTGTGTGAAGAAATTGTACAGGAAACCTTAATTACCCTTTGGACAAACCGATTGGAGCTTGACCCCAAATATCCCTTAGGCCCTTATTTGTATACCATTGCCCGCCGACTGACTTTAAATATTTTACGCAATGCCGCAACTGCAGGAGCGGCAAGGGAAAAACTATGGCTGAGTTTGACTGAGGCGCACAACGAAACTGAAGACGCTGTGCTGTTGGCAGATTTAGAAGAATTTACTGAACAAACAGTATCTAAATTACCCAAACAGCAACAATTGATCTTTAAATTAAGCCGATACGAAGGGCTTACACACGAACAAATAGCCACCCAGCTCAACATCTCCAAAAACACGGTCAACAACCATTTGGTAGAAGCACTCAAAAATCTTCGTAAACATTTCAGAAATTCAGGAATATCTTACGGTATTCTTATTGCCTGGATGCTTAGACCTTAAACACCAGCAACCTGAACCACGTAACAGTTTAGTTGCTTAACCGCTGTGAAGCCTCATGTTTTTTAAAATCCGGATAACTACCTATATATTTGCCATCTCCGACCTTATCATTCAATAATTAAAACTAAAACGATACAATGAAGAAACTTTTTAAGTGGATAGCACTTCCTGTCCTGTTCCTTTCGACAACGCTTGCATTCAAAAGCGCAGGCCCTGGCGATCCGGAATCCAAACAGCAATTGCTAACCTTGATCAGAATGGCCATTAGCCAGGCCCACACCAATAACATTGCAATAAACGATGATTTTTCCAGACTGGTTTGGCAAAAATACATCAGCTTTCTGGATCCCAACAAACAGGTTTTTCTGAAGTCGGATATTGAGCAGCTTAAAAAGTATGAGACCACGATAGATGATGAAATCAATGGAGCACCAATCTCCTTTTATTCGGCCTGCCTTGCCATTTATAACAAACGCCTGGCCGAAGCGGAAGCAGGATACATTAAGAACCTGCAAAAACCATTTGATTTCAGCAAAAGTGACAAAGTCCTGCTGGAGCCGGATTCTATTGATTTTGCGGGCAGTCCGGCAGCATTAAACCAGCGCTGGAAAGATGAATTGAAATACCGTGTACTGGACAACCTGTTGTCATTGCAGGCGCAACGTAGTGCCAGTGCTGCTGCAGATCCATTACGGAAGAAAACAGATGCAGAGCTGGAAAAAGAATCACGTGAAAAAGTACAGAAGCAATTTGACAGAACGTTTTTACGGTTAAAGTCGAATCTAGCCGATGACAAACAGTTTGCCCTATTTCTGAACAGCATTACGGAGATTGTAGATCCGCATACGACGTATATGCCACCGGCCGATAAACGTGCGTTTGACGAAAGCATGAGCCGCAAGTTTTACGGTATTGGTGCTGGACTTAAAGAAGAAGACGGCTTAATCAAAGTAACGAGTCTGGAACCTGGAAGTCCGGCCTGGAAAAGCAAAATGATCGATGTGAACGACATCATTTTCAAAGTTGGTCAGGGATCGGCCCCGATGGAAGACATTACCGGAATGGCCCTGAGTGATGCGGTTAAACTTATCCGCGGTGATAAAAATACGGAGGTCCGTTTGCTGATGAAGAAAGCTGACGGTACGGAAAAAACGGTGATCATGATCCGCGATGAAATTGTACAGGAAGATGCTTTGGCGAGAAGTGCGGTGATTAACAACAACGGAAAAAAGATCGGATACATCTATTTGTCGGGTTTTTATGCCGACTTTAAAAATGCCAATGGTGCACATTGTGCAGCGGACGTAGCTAAAGAACTGGTTAACCTTAAAAAAGAAAACATTGAAGGATTGATCCTTGACTTGCGCAATAACGGTGGCGGGTCATTGCAGGAAGTTGTAAAAATGCTGGGCTTGTTTATTAAAAACGGGCCAATGGTACAGGTAAAAGGCCGTACAGGCAATCCTCAGGTATTGCGTGACAATGATGAAGCACAATTGTATGCAGGTCCGCTTGTGGTGATGGTCAATGCACTAAGCGCCTCGGCTTCCGAAATATTTGCCGCAGCGATTCAGGACTACAAACGCGGCATCATCATGGGAAGTACTTCTACTTATGGAAAGGGAACAGTTCAAACGACCTACGGATTGAATATCCCGGCAACGGCGACTACTCCGGCTAAGGAATTTGGCGCTATTAAGTTAACCATCCAAAAGTTTTACCGTGTAAATGGTGGCTCTACACAACTCAAAGGCGTAGTTCCAGACATCATTTTGCCTGACCCTTATGATTTCATGAAGCTTCGTGAAAAAGATAAAGTAGAATCTTTGAAATGGGATCAGATTGCAGCGGTTGATTTCAATTATCCTCCTGGCGTTATAAACGAAGATGGGATTATTAAAATGGCCAATGACCGCTTAAAAAAGGATCCTACATTCAGCAAAATGACAAGTGATATCGACTGGTTTGGTAAAAATAATGAGCGCAGGTATGACCTGAGCATGGCGAATTACAAGCTTAGAAAAGACTCGCTTAAAATTAAATCCGATGAATTGAAAAACCTGCAGAAACTACCGAAAGGTCAGGAACTACAATTGAGTGGTTTAACTGCTTCGAATACCAACACGACCGCGAATCCGGTTGATGAGGCCAAAAGCACCAAATTTAAAGAATGGATAAAAGGCCTGAGTACTGATGTTTATCTGAAAGAAGCTACACAGGTGACAGCAGATATGATGGTTAAATAAGATAAATAGCCATTACAAAAAAAGCCGTTCATAAAAATGAACGGCTTTTTTTGTACGATTTGATCTGCTAAATGTATCTATTGATGATGTTTTCCAGCAATTCCTGTTTACCACTGATGGTTGCAGGTTCGCCTTGTTCAACGGCATAGTTGCGCAAATCTTCCAGGCTCAGCTTACCTGCTTCAAATTCCTGACCTTTGCCACTGTCAAATGAGGCATAACGTTCAGAACGGATTTTCTTAAAGTCAGATTGTGTCAGGATTTTATCTGCCGTTACCAAGGCACGTGCAAACAAATCCATTCCACCGATATGTGCATAGAATAAATCTTCCCTGTCGGTAGAGTTTCTGCGGATTTTTGCATCGAAGTTGATACCGCCACCTTGTAAACCACCAGCTTCCAGGATGATCAGCATCGATTCAGTAATTTCATTGATGTCGTTTGGAAACTGATCGGTATCCCAGCCATTCTGGTAATCGCCACGGTTGGCATCGATAGAACCCAGCATACCCGCATCTGCAGCAACCTGAAGTTCATGCTGGAATGTATGTCCGGCTAAAGTAGCATGGTTTACTTCCAGGTTTAACTTAAAATCGTTCAGCAAATCATAACGTTGTAAAAATCCAAGTACCGTTGCCGCATCATAATCATATTGATGTTTGGTTGGCTCACAAGGTTTTGGCTCTATAAAGAATGTACCTTTAAAACCATTTTTTCGGGCATAGTCTTTGGCCGTATGTAAAAACTTAGCCAAATGCTCCTGCTCCCGTTTCATATTGGTATTCAACAGGCTCATATAACCTTCACGCCCACCCCAGAATACATAGTTTTCGCCACCAAGTGCAATGGTTGCATCTAAAGCAGTTTTCACTTGTGCAGCACCGTGAGCCAGTACATGAAAATCGGGATTGGTTGAAGCACCGTTCATATATTTACGGTCTGAGAACAGGTTTGCCGTTCCCCAAAGTAATTTAATTCCTGTTGCAGCTTGTTTTGCTTTGGCGTAATCAACCATAACCTGCATGCGGCGTTCGTTTTCAGCCACATCCTGACCATGATCTACAACGTCTACATCATGAAAGCAATAGTAAGGAAGATTCATTTTGGTTAGAAACTCAAAAGCTGCATCCATTTTATCTTTCGCACGTTCAATCGGATCGCTTTTTACATCCCATGGGAAAAGATGTGTCGGGCCGCCAAAAGGATCGGCTCCGTTACCGCAGAAAGAATGCCAGTAAGCACCCGCAAAGCGTAAATGGTCTTCCATGGTTTTACCCGCAATTACCCTTTTGGCATCGTACCATCTGAAAGCTAAAGGATTGTCGCTTTCCAAGCCTTCATAACCGATCTTTCCGATACCTTTAAAGTATTCATTTTCAAAGTTTAACGTTGACATATTGCTTTTATTTAATGTTGATTTTAAGATTTATGTTGATTTAAATGTTGTTCCAGCAGGCCTTTCCATTCCTGGTAAGCATTTTCCAGCCCCTGGTTTTCGGGCTGGATCATCTGTAATGGTTTTCTGTTAGTAAATGCTTCGGCAGCTGATTTAAAGATACCAGCACCTATACCCGCGCCAACTGCTGCGCCATAACTGCCATCATTGTCGTGTAGCTCAACCGGTACCTGTGTTATATTGACAAAGGAACTGCTGAATACCTCGCTAAGGAAAAGATTGGATTTACCAGCCCTGATAATTGCAGGCTTCATTCCATTTTCTCTTAAAATGTCCAGACCATAACGGAAAGAAAAGGCAATGCCTTCCTGTACCGCTCTGAAGATATGTGCATCACGATGCAGGTTTAAATCGATTCCGTTTAAATGAGCACCCACGATTTGATTGTTTAACATCCGCTCTGCACCATTTCCGAAAGGCAATACCCGCAAACCTTCACTTCCCGGCGCCACTCCTTGAGCAGCAGTATTCATCTCAGGATAGCTCAAACTGGCAGCAAACCTATTTTTTGTCCAGCGGTTCATGCTTCCTGTACCGTTAATGCACAACAAAACACCGAGGCGCTGTTGTTCCGGACTGTGGTTTACGTGGGCAAAAGTATTTACCCGGGACTGCGGATCGCAAAGCAATTGATCAGTAACCCCATAAATTACGCCTGACGTTCCTGCTGTTGCAGCTACCTCACCAGGTTCTGTCACATTCAAGGAGAGGGCGTTATTGGGCTGATCTCCGGATTTATACGCTATGGGGATACCCGCTTTTAAACCAAGTTGTTCAGCTACTTCTTTGGAAACTTCTCCGTGGCTGGAAAATACAGGCTTCAGTTCAGGGATCAGGCTTTCATCGAAGCCGAAATAATCCATTACTGCGGTAGAAATCTGATTTTCTTTAAAATCCCAGAAAATACCCTCAGATAAAGCAGATATACTCGTACTGGAAGTCCCCGTCAGTTTGAGGGCAATATAGTCTCCGGGCAACATGGCCTGATGTACTTTGGCATAAACTTCAGGTTCATTTGCTTTGACCCAGGCCAGCTTTGCAGCTGTAAAATTGCCTGGCGAATTGAGCAAGTGTTCCAATGCGTAAGCCGGGCCGATCGCTTCAAAAGCTTTATTGCCAATATCAACAGCCCGGCTATCGCACCAGATGATGCTGTTTCGCAAACTGTTTCCCGCCTGATCGGTAATGACCAGACCATGCATCTGATAGGCTATCCCAATGGCTGCAATGTCCTTAGGGTTGTAACTTTTTTTCGCGTTACATATCGCCAGTGCCTGACAAACATGGTCCCACCACATGTCTGGCGACTGCTCTGCCCAGCCGTATTGCGGAGAAATGATATCCGATTCTCCAGGTGGATAATGCGCGGAAGCCAATGTACTGCCTGAATTGGCATCGACTACAGAAATTTTTACGGAAGATGTACCTACATCAATGCCTAGTAACAACATGTATAATTGGTTTTTAGATAAACGAAAATAAACAAAAAAACAATAAAAGCAATCGATTGCTTTAAAAATATATATTGATATTTACCATCGGCTATAGAATAGCCTTTAAAACCCTGTTAAGCCAATGAAGAGTCAGAAAAGGACAACGATTTATGACATTGCAAAAAAGTTGAATTTAAATGCATCCTCTGTTTCCAGGGCATTGAACAATAGCAGCAATGTGAGTGAAGCTACCCGGGAATTGATTTTTAAGACTGCAAAAGAGTTAAATTATAAGCAAAACAGTCTGGCCTCTAACCTTCGCAAAGGGCACAATCAAACTATTGGTGTGGTGGTACCACGGATCAATCAAAATTTCTTTGCCAACGTTATTGCGGGAATTGAAGAGATTACTTATCAGAAAGGGTATAATTTAATCATTTGTCAATCTAACGAATCACATGCCAGGGAGGTTAAATGTATCAATACGCTAACCAATCAGCATGTCAGTTGCATCATCATTTCGGTAAGTGCAGATTTCGAAGATGACAGCCATTTAAAAAACATTAAAGAACAGGGAATTCAGCTGATCCAGTTTGACCGGGTTGCCGATCAATTGGATACGCTCAAGGTACTAAATGACAATGAACAAGCTTCAATGGAAGCGGTAACGCATATGATTGAACAGGGCTATCAGCGGATTGCCTTATTGGAGGGGCCTCAAAACCTGAACATCTTCCGCCAGCGTAAAGCAGGTTACCTGGCTGCACTGAAAAAACACGGTATAGCTTTAATACCTGAACTGGTGATGGAAAATGCCTGGACCAAAGAATTGGGCGCCGAAGCTACAAGGAAATTACTAAACCTTCCGAATCCACCGGATGCCATTTTTGCATCCACCTCTGATTTCTCGGCACTTGGGGTATTGGAAATCGCAACTAAAATGGGCATTAGGGTACCGGAAGATCTGGGTATTTGCGGTTATTCCAATGAAGCTTTTACAGAAATAACGAGTCCGGCCATCACGACTATTGACCAACATAGTGTGCAAATGGGCAAAACCATTGCAAAGCTCTATTTTGATGAAGCACAACCAAATGAGGGAAACCCATCAGCAAACACTGTAAATATACAGCCTGAGCTGATTATCCGGGAATCGACCTTAAGAAAAAAGTAAAGCTTATTTATCTACCCGCAAGGCCTCCATGCTACTCATATACCGACTGAGCGCCTCTTTATAGGTAACGTTTGCCTGAGCAGGTTCGTTAATGAATTGTTTAAAATCGGCCAGATCATTTACTGTAAACCCAATTTTTACGAATAGTTCTTTATCGGCTTCCCAGGTTGCCGGGTTTACCTTTTTCAAAGCCATTGCCTGATATAAGTTTAACCCTTTCACAAAATCCTTATAGGCGATGGTATTTTTAAAGGCGGCAAAGTATTCGATTAAAGTTCTGTAGGTTGCCGGTTTTCCCAATCGCACCTGATCCAGCATCAAAGCACCCAACAGGGAACCTTTCAAAAACACACTATCAGCGACTTCTAAATTACCACAATGTTTTAAAATCTGAATATCCCGAAGCAGCAGGCTGTCCTTTTCGTTGCCTTTATGCCTGACAAAGTAAGGCTCCCGGTCCAGCACCTTGTTACAATCCATCTGATCCTGTGCAAAAATGGCCGAACAGGAAAAAGCGAGTATAAATAAGATAAAATATTTTAAAGGCATAGTGTAATATTGGAAAGCAAAAGTACACTTATTAAAAGTGAAACATACATACATCCTCACATCTAATCATACAGACCATATTCATTTATTAATTAATCATTATATTGAACCATGAAAAAATTGACATTACTCACCTTATTACTGATCATTGCTAAAACAGGTTTGATCTTCGGCCAGTCTGAAAGCGATGATAGTAAATATACCATGACTAAATTCAAGAGATTCTACAATGCCGAACAACCTGACAGCATTTTTAATCTTTTTAGTCCGGAAACTAAAACTGCACTACCCATCAGCAAAACCAAGGCATTCCTTACCCATCTTAAAGACAACTACGGAGCCATAAAACAAACTCAGTTTATCAATAATCTTGGTCAATTTGCAATTTACAAGACAGATTTGGAAAGAGGCACGATACTACTTCATCTTGGGACAGATCCGCATCAATCAATTACTGGACTTTATGCCAAGCCATACGAAGCACCACCAGTTACGCAAATCCAAAAGCCGAATATCAGTAAAATGCAATTGCCCTTTAAAGGAGAATGGACTGTAATTTGGGGTGGTGATACGAAAGCGCAAAATTATCACGTAGTTGCCAAAATGCAGAAGAATGCTTTTGACATGGTCATCACCAATACAGATGGCAAAAGTTATAAAACTGATGGCAAAAGCAATGCAGATTATTATGCTTTCGGACAATCGCTAACCGCACCATGTGATGCCGAAGTTGTATTTGCGGTAGATGGTGTTAAGGACAACATTCCAGGAAAGATGAATACGCTGCTGACCATCGGAAACACTGTGCTTTTAAAAACGAAACACAATGAATATATACTTTTTGCTCATTTTAAGCAGGGCACAGTAAAAGTTAAACAAGGAGAGAAAGTAAAAATCGGGCAGCTTTTAGGGGAATGCGGAAATTCAGGAAACTCATCAGAGCCACACCTGCACTTTCACATTCAGGACGAAGAAGATTTTGACCAGGCTACAGGGATTAAATGCTTTTTTAGCAAGGTCAAAATAAATGGTCTGGTTAAATCTGATTATTCGCCTGTTAAAGGTGACAAGATTAGTATCCCATAGCATTACAGAAAAATCCCTTGAAATAAATCACCAGGCAACTAACGAACTGTTTCCTTTTGCTTCGTTAAATAATAAATCGGTATCCCAATCAGTACAATAATAAGTCCCGGCCAGGTAAACTGAGGTTTGAACCAGATCAGCAACAAACAGAAACTGATTCCTAAAATAATATATAAGGCTGGCAATACCGGATATCCGAAGGCTTTATACGGACGTTCTGCATTGGGCAATCTTTTGCGCAGAATAAAAATACCACCAATGGTCAATACATAGAAAATAACGACTACAAAAGAAATCATATCCAGAAGGTCACCATACTTGCCGCTAAGGCAAAGAATTGCGGCAACCAGGCATTGTGCCCAAAGTGCCCATTGCGGTACCCCATGTTTGTTTAATTTTCCTGCATTTTTAAAAAACAGACCATCTTGCGCCATGGTATAATAAACTCTTGAGCCAGCGAGGATCAAGCCATTGTTACAGCCAAAAGTTGAAATCATAATCATTACCGCAATCAATCCAGTACCAATGTCTCCAAAAATAACCTGGGAAGCAGTTACGGCTACCCTATCCTTTGCCGCATGTGCAATTTCATCCATGGGCAGTACGGCAAGGTAAACCAGATTGGCACATACATAAATAACAGTCACAATCAAGGTACCCAGGAACAGGCTAAGCCCGATATTCCTTTTTGGGTTTTTCATTTCACCGGCAATGAAAGTCACATTGTTCCAGGCATCGCTACTAAAAACAGAGCCTACCATAGCAGCGGCAATACCACCCAGCAAAGCTGTTCCCGCGATTGGCGTTACACTGAATCCTGCAGCAGGTTTACAGGCATCCAGCAAAGTCGCTTTTGTTGCCATCCAGGTATTGTCCCAGTTCGCATGCCAGATTTCGGGCTTAAACATGACAAATCCTGCAATGATCAAACCAAAAAGTGTCAGCAGTTTGGTAGAAGTAAAAATATTTTGAATCCATTTTCCGCCTTTTACACCGCGGGTATTGGAATAAGTGAGTAATGCAATTACTGCGATAGACATGAGTTGTGCAGAGCTTACAGAAAAATAGGTTGGGCTATTACAACTGTCCAGTCCGGTCTGGATGCGAAGCAATTTATTGTCTTCGCTCAATGCTGGGATCAGGTAAGCAGCAAATTTAGAGAAAGCCACCCCCACTGCGGCTATTGTACCTGTTTGTATCACTGCAAAAACACTCCAGCCATATAAAAAGGCAATCAGTTTGTTGTAAGATTCTTTCAGGTAAACATACTGACCACCAGCTTTGGGGTACATCCCACTCAATTCGCCATAACTTATGGCTGCAGTCATGGTCATCAAACCAGTAATGACCCATACGGCAATCAGCCAACCGGCACTACCTACATTTCTTGTGATGTCAGCACTGACAATAAATATCCCTGAACCGATCATGGATCCAACGACAAGCATTGTACCATCTAAAAGTCCGAGCTCTCTCTTAAAAGAGGCATCCTGGGGTTGGTTATCCATCATGGTTTCTGGTTTGGTTAAGGTTGCTTTGGTATTGCTAATATATTTAATTTTTTAAAGATCAATTCATAATGAGAAAATAAAAACCTACATTAACCTAAACAAAGTTGAAAACTGTACATTTAGAAAAAGCATGCCACAATAAATAGATGGCTGCCAGTTGAGATACGACGTAAAATGCTTAAAACAAACCAAATATAAACTAACCAAAATTCAGAACCACTAAAAGAGAATTAAAGTATGGAGTTTTTACAAAACAATTTAATTTATCTGATTCCTGTAATGGGCTTAATCGGCATCCTGGTGATGGCCGTTAAAAGCGCCTGGGTAAACAAACAGGATGCAGGAGATGCGAACATGCAGGAACTTGCCGGCTATATTGCCGATGGAGCAATGGCCTTTTTAAAGGCTGAATGGAAAGTGCTCAGTATTTTTGTGGTTTTTACCGCAGCTTTACTGGCCTATTCGGGTACAGTACATGAAGTAAATGGTGTAGCATTACACTCCAGCTGGATTATTGCAGTCGCCTTTGTGATCGGCGCAGTATTTTCAGCCACTGCGGGTTACATCGGTATGAAAGCAGCCACCAAAGCCAATGTGCGGACCACACAGGCAGCCAGAACAAGTTTAAAACAGGCTTTAAAAGTCTCGTTTACCGGTGGTACGGTTATGGGACTTGGTGTAGCCGGACTGGCTATTTTAGGCCTTGGCGGTTTATTCATCGTGTTTTTACAAATTTTCAATGTGTTAGAAGCTAACAGTACCGAAATGAAAACAGCCATAGAAGTACTGACCGGTTTTTCTTTGGGTGCGGAATCTATCGCTTTATTTGCACGCGTTGGCGGTGGTATTTATACCAAAGCTGCTGATGTTGGTGCCGATCTGGTTGGAAAAGTTGAAGCAGGTATTCCGGAAGATGATGTGCGTAACCCGGCCACGATTGCAGATAACGTGGGTGATAACGTAGGTGACGTTGCCGGCATGGGCGCCGATTTGTTCGGTTCTTATGTAGCCACCATTCTTGCCACTATGGTTTTGGGACAGGAAATTATTGTTGAAAAAATAAATGGGATAGCGGTAGACAACCTGAATGGCTTTTCGCCGGTGCTGCTTCCGATGGTCATTTGCGGACTGGGCATTATATTTTCTATTATAGGCACCTGGTTTGTACGCATTAAAGGTGAAGATTCGAATGTGCAAACGGCCTTAAACCTGGGCAACTGGGGCTCTATTGTCATTACAGCGATTGCTTCTTACTTTATCGTAACCGCTATGTTGCCCGATCAACTTCATTTGCGTGGGGTTGATTTTACAAGTATGGATGTGTATTACGCCATCATTGTAGGTTTAGTTGTGGGCACGTTAATGAGTATCATTACTGAATATTATACGGCCATGGGCAAAGGCCCGGTGAATTCGATCATTCAACAGTCGGGTACCGGGCATGCGACCAATATCATTGGCGGCTTATCGGTAGGTATGAAATCTACTGTGGCGCCCATCCTGGTATTGGCTGCTGGGATCATCTTGTCTTACTCATTCGCGGGTCTATATGGTGTAGCTATTGCTGCTGCCGGAATGATGGCTACAACAGCGATGCAACTGGCGATTGATGCTTTTGGACCGATTGCAGATAATGCAGGTGGTATCGCAGAGATGAGCCAGCTTCCTCCAGAAGTTCGCGAACGTACGGACAATCTGGATGCTGTGGGTAATACTACAGCAGCTACTGGTAAAGGCTTTGCCATTGCCTCTGCAGCTTTAACCTCATTGGCTTTGTTTGCTGCATTTGTAGGTGTAGCCGGCATTTCCGCCATTGACATTTACAAAGCACCCGTATTGGCCGGACTATTTGTTGGCGCGATGATTCCATTTATCTTTTCCGCTTTGTGTATTGCTGCTGTAGGTAAGGCAGCGATGGATATGGTTCAGGAAGTAAGACGCCAATTCCGCGAAATCCCTGGAATTATGGAGTATAAAGCAAAGCCGGAATATGAAAAATGTGTAGCCATCTCTACCAAAGCTTCTATTCGTGAAATGATGTTGCCTGGTGCCATTGCACTCCTGGTACCGATCATTGTTGGTTTTGGCTTTAAGGGCGTATTTCCTACCGTAAGTTCGGCAGAAATATTAGGTGGATTACTGGCAGGAGTGACGGTTTCAGGTGTACTGATGGGTATTTTCCAAAGCAATGCCGGAGGAGCGTGGGATAACGCAAAAAAATCATTCGAAAAAGGAGTGAAAATCAATGGCGAGATGTTTTACAAAAAATCAGAACCTCATAAAGCTTCGGTAACAGGTGATACTGTAGGTGACCCTTTCAAAGATACCTCTGGCCCATCGATGAATATTTTGATCAAACTGATGTCTATCGTATCGCTGGTTATCGCGCCATATATTGCAGTGTCAGTTCGTGATGACCTTTCTGCAAAAGCGGTAGTTAAGACAGAACTAAAAATGAGCGGACATCTGGATGCTGCAAATCAGCAATTGCAAAAAGAGCTGGATTCGATGCAAACCGAAATGAATAAACTGACAAGTAAGGCCATTCAGAATGCGCCACATTAATGTGACAGTCAATATTTAATAAAAGGGATTTCTAACACGAATCCCTTTTATTTTTTAATATATTTTATTTAGGTTTGGTACTGAGTAATTTTACATTAAACTAACATTCATAAAACCCAAACTAACCTAAAAACTGTATATGTTATTTAAAAAATCTATTCCGCAACTATTGGCTGAAGCAAATGAGAGCGGCGAGGGAACTTTAAAACGTTCTCTAAGCAGCTTCAATCTCGTCGCCTTAGGCGTTGGGGCCATCATAGGTGCAGGATTATTTTCGCTGACGGGTATTGCCGCAGCAGATAATGCCGGACCGGCAGTAATCCTATCCTTTATTATTGCCGCAGTGGGCTGTGGTTTTGCAGGTCTTTGCTATGCTGAATTCGCCTCCATGATACCCGTTGCAGGAAGTGCCTATACTTACTCCTATGCCACTATGGGTGAGTTTATGGCCTGGATTATTGGCTGGGATCTGGTATTGGAATATGCTTTAGGGGCAGCTACTGTAGCTTCCAGCTGGTCGCAGTACTTTTCCCAGTTTCTACTGGAATTTGGCATACATTTCCCGGCAGAACTGTTACATGGCCCTTGGGAGGGCGGTATTGTCAATTTACCCGCAATCATCATCGTATGTCTGCTTTCTTTATTGCTGATGAAGGGTACAAAAGATTCTTCAGCTGTAAACAATGTACTTGTTATTGTAAAAGTCGCTGTAGTACTGATATTCATCGTTTTAGGTTGGAGTTTCATCAATCCGGCCAATCATCAACCATTCATACCTGCCAATCCTGGTGAAGATGCTGTAAAAGCAGGCACCAAAGGCTTCTTTGAATTCTTCTCCAGTCCGGATTTCGGACACTTTGGAATCAGTGGTATTTTACGTGGTGCAGGTGTCGTGTTCTTTGCTTTTATCGGCTTTGATGCCGTTAGTACCGCCGCACAGGAGGCTAAAAACCCGCAAAAAGGTATGCCGATTGGCATCATCGGATCCCTCGTGGTATGTACCCTGTTATACGTACTTTTCTCTTATGTGATGACCGGCCTTGAAAATTACACCAAATTTGCCGGCGATGCAAAACCAGTAGCAACCGCTTTTGCGCAGACAGGTTATAGCTTTTTGAACCGCTTTTTAATGATCGCCATCCTGGCTGGTTATACTTCTGTGATCCTGGTGCTGTTGCTGGGACAAAGTCGCGTGTTTTACAGTATGAGTAAAGATGGTTTATTGCCAAAACTATTCTCAGATTTACATACAAAAAATCAGACACCCTGGAAAACCAATCTGTTGTTTATGGTTTTTGTGAGTATTTTTGCAGGCTTTGTACCTGTTTCTGACTTGGGCCACATGGTGAGTATCGGTACTTTGTTTGCTTTTTCGTTGGTTTGTATTGGGGTGTTGATCCTGAGAAAAACAGAGCCAGATTTGCAGAGACCCTTCCGCACCCCCTGGGTTCCATTGGTGCCAATATTGGGTATCCTGGTTTGCGTACTGATGATGGCTTCCCTTCCGATTGTAAGCTGGGAACGGCTAGGTATCTGGATGGTACTTGGTGTGGTGATTTACTACGCCTACAGCAAGAAACATAGTAAGATCAGAAATGGACAATAAAAACACGACACTTAACAATTAAACTAAAATATGCTATTTAAAAAATCTATTCCGCAACTGTTAGCAGAAGCAAATGAGAGTGGCGAAGGTACATTAAAGCGATCGCTGACCAGCTTCAACCTGGTCGCCCTTGGTGTTGGTGCAATTATCGGGGCAGGTTTGTTTTCCCTGACTGGAATAGCCGCGGCTGATAACGCGGGACCAGCGGTAATCCTGTCCTTCATTATTGCAGCAGTTGGTTGTGGTTTTGCTGGACTGTGTTATGCAGAGTTCGCCTCCATGATTCCTGTTGCAGGAAGTGCTTATACCTATTCTTATGCTACCATGGGTGAGTTTATGGCCTGGATCATCGGCTGGGATCTTGTGCTTGAATATGCGCTGAGCGCGGCTACTGTAGCCTCCAGCTGGTCGCAGTATTTTTCCCAGTTCCTATTGGAGTTTGGAATCCAATTTCCCGACAAATTTTTGCATGGCCCCTGGGAGGGTGGAATTGTAAACATTCCGGCGATTGTCATTGTATGTCTGCTTTCACTCTTACTGATGAAAGGCACTAAAGATTCTTCGGCAGTAAACAACATCCTGGTTATCGTAAAAGTAGCCGTGGTACTGATATTTATTGCTTTAGGCTGGGGTTTCATCAATTCGGCCAATCATCATCCGTTCATACCACCAAATCCGGGAGAAGATGCAGTGAAAGCTGGTACACTTGGATTCTTTGATTTCTTCTCCAGTCCTGATTTTGGACATTTCGGAATCAGTGGTGTTTTGCGCGGTGCGGGTGTAGTATTCTTTGCCTTTATTGGCTTTGATGCAGTAAGTACCGCAGCACAGGAAGCTAAAAACCCACAAAAAGGAATGCCAATCGGTATTATCGGATCATTGATTGTATGTACCCTATTGTATGTACTTTTCTCCTATGTGATGACTGGCCTGGAAAACTACACCAAGTTTGCCGGTGATGCCAAACCTGTTGCGACTGCATTTGCTCAAACAGGCTATACCTTTTTAAACCGCTTTCTGATGATTGCGATCCTCGCTGGTTATACTTCTGTAATCCTCGTGATGTTATTGGGACAAAGCCGTGTGTTTTACAGCATGAGTAAAGATGGTTTGTTGCCAAAGATATTCTCAGATCTTCACCCTAAAAATCAAACCCCATGGAAAACCAATCTGATATTTATGGCTTTTGTTAGTCTTTTTGCCGGATTTGTACCGGTATCAGATTTGGGCCATATGGTGAGTATAGGTACACTTTTCGCCTTTTCTCTGGTTTGTATTGGTGTATTGATTTTGAGAAAAACTGAACCGAATTTAGCCAGACCTTTCCGTACACCATGGGTACCTCTGGTGCCGATATTGGGTATATTGGTTTGCGTATTGATGATGGCTTCCCTGCCGATTGTAAGTTGGGAGCGTTTAGCCATCTGGATGATCCTGGGCGTTGTCATTTACTATGTATATGGCAAAAAACACAGTAAGATCAGAAACGAATATAAAAACAGCGGCCAGCAATAAAGCTACTGGACTGAACCTAAAAAACGGAGTGTAACTATGCAGCTACACTCCGTTTTATTTTATCGAAAAAATTGCGTTACTTTTGTAGCATAAAAAAACTGTGTATGGAATTTAATTTCAGTCAAATCCTGTCAACTTCAATGATCTTATTCGCCATCATTGATATTCTGGGTGCTATACCAATTGTAATAGAACTCAGAAAAAAAGCTGGCCATATTGAATCGGAGAAGGCAACTTTAGTAGCGACAGTTTTGATGATTTTGTTCCTATTTGCAGGAGAAAGCCTATTGAAAATTATCAACCTCGATGTAGCATCCTTCGCGATTGCCGGTTCAATGGTGATCTTTGTAATCGCGCTTGAAATGGTATTGGGGTTAACCATTTTCAAAGAAGGTGATGCTCCTGAAACCGTTTCTATTGTTCCATTGGCTTTTCCTTTAATTGCAGGGGCAGGTACGATGACCACCCTGCTATCGCTAAAAACAGAATATGCTACCCAAAACATAATTGTAGGTATTATGATCAACATGATGTTTGTTTATTTCGTGTTGAAGAATACCGAACGTCTGGAAAAACTATTTGGAAAATCGGGGCTGAATGTATTGCGCAAAGCCTTTGGTATTATTCTTCTGGCAATCGCCATCAAATTGTTCAGAAACAATACCGGACTATAATGCTTTTTTAAGCAGCCGTGCAACAAACATGGTATCTGCTTTTTGGGTATAGCCTTTAACCAGCTCCATTTCTTCAAGCTCCAGCGGTAAGTTCTCCAGCATCCAATGAACTACCCCTTCATTTTCCTGTTCAAATGCAGAGCAGGTAATGTAGATTAATGGTTTGCCGGGCTTGAGGTATTTAATGACATTGGCAGCAATGTTCTTTTGTAGCCTGGAGAAATAATCAATTTTATGATCTTCAAAGTAATACAGCATTTCTGGTGTACGGCCCCAGGTACCAGCACCAGAACATGGCGCATCCAGTATGATGCCGTCGAATTCATAATGATGCAGGTCAGGATCGTTGTTTTGAAGCAAGTCAAGCACTTTCTTTTGGTATTGCTTTAACCCAGCTTCCTGAAAACGCTCATCCAGATTGTTTAAGCTATTTTCCCGGACATCACTGACCAGTAGTTCCACTTTAGGTTCCAATGCATGTAGCAACAGCGATTTACCACCAGAGGCTGCACAGCAATCCCACCATTTATCCCATGGCTGTGGTTTAAAGAACTTACCAGTTTGCTGCGAAGATAAATCCTGCACCTGATAATACTTTTGTACCGGCAGTACCTGTTCCAGTTTGGTACCATTAGGCAAAGCCAGGGTGTATTCAGTAATGGCGTTAAAAGGCACAGCATGCTGCTTCAAAGCCTCGAAGGTTTGTTGTGCAAAAGCCGTGTTTAAACGAATAAACAAATCTGGCTGTACAAAAAAGGAGGCGAAAAACAGCTTTTGATCTATGCTTTTGGAAAGGGCTGCATGAAAAGGAAAAACATCTTCCAATTTAAACTTTGGATAGGCTTTTTGGATCAATTCAATTTTTTCTGCTGTTGGGCGTGCTACCTGTTCTGCCAGTTGAGGCAAATAAGTACTGGTCACCAAACTTGCATCCGCGTTGCAGAGGAAATCGGCAATGGCCAAACGCAATAAGGGGTTTTCCTGAATTAAGGCCTTACCCAATCGGAAAAAGCTATAGATATAGCGTGTAGCCCAACGCCTGTCGGACGAGCCCATCTGTTTATGCTGTTTATAATACATAAACAAAAACCGATGTAGCGGATTTACGCCATCATATTCTTTAAAGATTTGCTCAAAAGCCCTAACCTGGTGTTCTACCCTCATTCTACAACGTTTAAAGCAAAGTTTTTATAATGTAACAGCATCAAGCTGGTATTAATATACCCAAGCGCATTGTCATGAACAAAGCTGAAAGTATTGTGCAGGCCTTTGTATTTATCTTTAGTCAGGTGTTTCAAATAGCTTTGTCCGTGCTGAGCCAGCAGTTTACCGAAGTAAAAACCAATGTCAAAACCTTTAAAAGCATATTCTCCAGGTTCAAAATTGAACAAAGCCCGGTATTGTTTGATAAAGACGTTTACCTCAGAGCGGGTATAATCGACTTTGTAAGATGAGGTTACATAGGTATTTAAGGCCTGTAACTGATCGGTATTGTAATTTTGTTTCACCCAATCCGGATGTCCAAAAAGTAGTTCATCCAAACCTACCCTTTTCATTTTCATGAGTTTATCCAGTGTTGGAACCACAAATTTGCGATCGGACGAGCTCAATAGGATCACGTACTTCTTCCCTTTCTGTAATTTGGTTTCCAGGGTAAAAACGGAACCATATTCCTGAAACTGAAAATTGGGTTTGGCAGAAAAATACTGCCTCAATGGCGCGCCCATCACTTCATCGCTTGCCGACTTGGGGTTGATCAATACCACAACGGTTGTTGCCGGATTATAAGTCCTGGTAACGTAATCACCTATTTTACGCGCATGCAAATCTATGTTATTGACAATAGAAATGAGGTTGGGATTGTTAAATTCCGCAGGCTGAGAGGCGGCCAATGGATTAACCACAGGGATACCTTTAGTAACGGAATAATTGGTCATGTATTTTAATCCATCGGGATACACTGGCCCAACGATCAAATTGGTACCGATTAAACCTCCGTTTTCAATGATGCCTTCGATTTGAGTATTGCTATCCCGGGTATCAAAAACCTTGAGTTTAAAGTTCTGACCCGCTACTGCAGCAGCCGAATCTACACCCAATTTAAAACCCTGGTAAAAGTCAATGGCCATGGCTGCTTTTTCCACATCGGCTTTAACAGCAGTTTTAAGTTTAATTTCATTTAAACGAAAAGGGACGAGCAGGGCAATGTTAGCCTCAGAAAATCTGCTCACAGTTTTTTCCGGAACTTTTACCTCTTTTGGAACTTCGGGCTTTTTAGTTACGGGTTTTATTTTTGGCGAGCAGGCGGACAAGAGTATGCCCGCCATGCAAATCAGCCAGTATTTATTCCCACTCAATGGTAGCTGGTGGTTTTGAACTAATGTCATATACTACGCGGTTAATTCCTTTTACTTTGTTGATGATTTCATTGGAAATTTTAGCAAGTACCGGATATGGTAAATGACACCAATCGGCAGTCATACCATCTACAGACTCGACAGCGCGCAGGGCTATTGCGTTTTCATAAGTACGCTCATCTCCCATTACCCCTACAGATTGAACTGGCAAAAATATCGCTCCGGCCTGCCACACTTTATCGTACAAACCAGCTTCTTTCAAATTATTGATATATATTGCATCTGCTTCCTGCAGGATCGCCACTTTCTCGGCAGTCACTTCACCCAAAATACGAATGGCCAGACCTGGTCCAGGGAAAGGGTGACGTCCGATAATGAAATGCTCCAATCCTAAAGAAGTACCTACCCTTCTTACTTCGTCTTTGAACAAAGTTTTCAATGGTTCTACTACTTTTAGTTTCATAAAATCAGGCAATCCGCCAACATTATGGTGAGATTTGATTGTTGCTGAAGGCCCACCATTTACAGATACAGACTCAATGATGTCCGGGTAAATTGTGCCTTGTGCCAACCATTTTACGTCTTCAACCAGGTGCGCTTCCGTATCGAAAACCTCGATGAATACACGTCCGATTGCTTTACGCTTCAACTCAGGATCGGTAACACCGGCAAGCTGGCTTAAGAAACGTTCTTTAGCATCTACGCCTTTGATGTTTAAACCAAGGTGTTTATATTGCTCCAGTACGGCAGCATATTCATCTTTACGAAGTAAGCCGTTGTCTACGAAAATACAATGTAAGTTTGCCCCGATTGCTTTGTGTAATAAAACCGCGGCAACGCTGGAGTCTACACCACCTGAAAGGCCAAGGACCACTTTATCATCTCCAAGCTGAGCTTTCAACTCTGCAATTGTAGTTTCTACAAAGGCATATGGGGTCCACTCTTGTTTACATCCGCAAATGTCTACCAGAAAATTCTCTAACAATTGTTTACCATCGATGCTGTGTGTAACTTCAGGGTGAAACTGGATACCATAAGTTTCGCTACCTTTTACCTGGTAAGCAGCCACTTTAACACTATCTGTACTTGCAATCAATTCGAAGTGTTCAGGCACTTTAGTGATCGTATCACCATGAGACATCCATACCTGAGAATCTAAGGCTATATTCTTCAATAATTTATTGTCTGTAGCTACAAAATTCAAATTTGCACGTCCGTATTCACGAGTAGAGGAAGGCTGAACCTCACCTCCGGAATGCTGAGCGATGTATTGTGCGCCATAGCAAACAGCCAGGGTCGGGTAATTAGTAAACTGACCCAAATCTACCTGCGGTGCATCTTCCTGACGAACAGAATAAGGGCTACCTGATAGAATAATTCCTTTTACATCAGTTGAGAGTTCAGGAATCTTATTAAATGGATGAATCTCGCAATAAACATTTAGCTCACGTACCCTTCGGGCAATCAATTGTGTGTATTGGGAACCAAAATCGAGAATAATGATTTTTTCTAGCATGGCCAAAGTTAAGAATACTTAATGACTTCTACGCCAAACCGGCTCAAAAAATCTACTCCTTCATCACTTGGAAGGCCTTTATAGGCCGCATATGAATCTTTGAAATATACGGTTTTAATTCCCGAAGATAAAATTAAACGGGCACAGGCAATGCACGGCGATAAAGTGGTATAAAGGGTTGCACCTTCTATATTGGAACCGTTTCTTAGTCCGTAAAGAATGGCATTTTCCTCTGCATGTATCGCCAGGGAACAGCTTCCCCTGGAATCCCTGGCACAGCCATCCTCCGGCCACTCTTCATCGCAGTTGTGTGTTTCTGGTGGCGGACCGTTATAACCAATGGAAATGATCCTGGTGTCTTTGGTTAAAACAGCACCCACCTGAGCACGTACGCAATGTGAACGACCGGCCAGATCGGTGGCCAGATTCATAAAAATATGGTTGAAGCTTGGTTTTGTTCTGATATTATTTGTAGTCATACTATTCCTTGTAATTTCGATACTTAATGGGCATCAACAGCGTTTAAGTTAAGTTATTTATTGGCCCGGATGCTAAGTAAGGTCAAACTTAGACAAAAATAAAATAATGCCCCAGACAAAATTCATTGAGAAAAAAGGGGGCACTTTATGTTTAAAATTGCATATTAGCACAATAATATATATACGTTAGGTGGATGTTTGAAGCAATATTACAAGGGATAGGAGCGGGTATTTTATTTTCTTTTTTAACAGGTCCGGTCTTCTTCTCGATGATCAAGACCAGCATTGAAAAGGGCTTTAAAGCAGGTTTCTCTCTGGCGATTGGTGTAGTCTTTAGCGATATCATCTTCATCGCACTCACCATATTCAGCGCACAGTTTGTAAATTATAAATCAACATATTTTCAGTATATAGGCATCATTGGAGGCCTTTTTTTATTTGGGATCGGGTTGTATTACCTGCTCCATAAGGTGAAAGTCAGTTACGATGTCAGCGAAATCGCCAAGATTAAAAAGCGGGGTTATATCCTCAAAGGATTTTTAATGTGCCTCCTCTCTCCTACTACCTTAATGTTTTGGATTATGGTAGGTGGTATTGTTTCAGTGCAGCTGCATTTAACCATGGCAGAAAAGGTTGTATTCTTTATTGTGGCCATGGCGACACAACTTACCGTAGATGGGGTAAAAACATATTATGCTGCTAAATTAAGATACCGCATCAAGGAAAAGACCATACAGAACCTCAACAGGATTGCAGGCGCCGTGATTATCATTTTTGCCATTCGGCTGTTTGTAGAGGTGTTGTTGAAGCACTATAAAGTGTAAAGTGTAAAGGGGAAAAATAATACATCGTTAAATGTAAAAAAAAGACCTGTTACAACGCGTAACAGGTCTTTTTTTACATTTATTTTAAGGGACGCCAAACAAGCCGCCCAGTTAACACACTATACAAGCCGCCTAGTTGGAAGCAAAAATGCTTACTGTGAAGAGGCCTAAGCGCTGTGCGCTTTTTCAGCGCCTCAGATGCCAGACTCAGAACAGTACAGCTTTTTTGCCTAGTAAGCCCGCTGGTTATTTCCTTCTTTCCAGTTTACAAAAGCTTTATTCACTACTTTATTACCACCTGGTGTAGGATAATTTCCTGAGAAGTACCAATCTCCGGTATGATTAGGACAAGCCACGTGTAAGTTATCAAGTGTCTGATAAATCACTTCAACTTCCGCATTGATATTTTCCGGAGTAATGATTTTGGTGATTTGCGCAGAAATCTCTTCCTGTTTAAACGGTCTGTAAATATCTTTTACGTGGTTTACGATTTCTTCTTTAGGCAATAATAATGAAGCTTTACATTTCTGATAAACCTCTTCAATGATATGCTCAAGGCCTCTTTCTTTCAACAATTGAATCGCTGCTTCGAAGGCTACAAACTGTCCCATTTTAGACATATCAATACCGTAGCAATCGGGATAACGGATTTGTGGTGCTGAAGATACAATGATAATCTTTTTAGGATGCAGCCTGTCAATAATTTTGATGATACTTTGCTTTAAAGTTGTTCCCCTTACGATGGAATCGTCAATGGCAACCAGCGTATCCGTATGATTTTTAATTACACCATAGGTCGTATCGTAGACATGGGCAACCATATCGCCACGATCTGCATCCTGGGTAATGAAAGTTCTCAATTTAACATCCTTAATGGCCAGTTTCTCTACCCTTGGGCGCATAGAAAGCAATTCATCAAGTGCGGTATCATCCAGAATATCTTTGCGACGCAATAAAGCATCCTTTTGGAAATCCCTGATATAAGCATGCAGACCGTCTACCATTCCGTAAAATGACACCTCTGCAGTATTTGGTATGAAAGAGAATACTGTATTTTTCAAATCAGCACTCACCGCTTTTAAGATCTGGTCGCACAATAATGCACCCAGGTGTTTTCTTTCTTTATAGATTTCGGCATCACTTCCTCTGGAGAAATAGATCCGTTCAAATGAACACGCTCTTTTTTCTGCAGGCTCTCTGAATTCTTCTTGAGTTACGGTACCGTCTTTTTTAACAATTAGCGCATGCCCTGGTTTAATTTCCTGAACATTTTTAAACTGAATATTGAAAGCCGTTTGAATCGCTGGTCTTTCAGAAGCTGCTACCACGATCTCATCGTCAGCATAGTAATAAGCCGGACGGATTCCAGAAGGATCACGCAAAACAAAAGCATCACCATTACCTACAATTCCGGAAATGGCATAACCTCCATCCCAGTTTTTTGCAGAGCGTTTTAGAATTTTAGCAATGTCCAGGTTTCTAGAGATCTTTTGAGTAATCTCTACGTTATCCAGACCTTCTTTTTTATACTGATCAAACAACTGCTGATTTTCATCATCCAGGAAGTGACCAATTTTTTCCAGTACGGTTACGGTATCCGCCTGCTCTTTTGGGTGCTGACCAAGCTCATATAACTGCTCCAGTAACTCATCCACATTGGTCATGTTGAAATTTCCGGCAATTACCAGGTTCCTGGTCATCCAGTTGTTCTGACGAAGGAAGGGGTGACAGTTTTCGATGCTGTTCTTACCGTGTGTTCCATAACGCAGGTGCCCTAACAATACCTCACCAATAAAACTTACATTTTGTTTTAGCCATTCCGCATCTTGCATCAGTTCCGGCGTCTCATTTTGGATGTCTACAAACTTGTTCTGCACATACCCAAAAATATCTGCTACAGCATTTTGTGCCATAGAGCGGTATCTGCTGATGTAACGGTGTCCTGGCTTAACATCAAGTTTAATGGTTGCAATACCGGCGCCATCTTGCCCGCGGTTGTGCTGTTTTTCCATCAAAAGATAAAGCTTGTTCAGGCCGTAAAGTGCAGTACCGTATTTTTCCTGGTAGTATGAGAGAGGTTTTAAAAGGCGGATAAAGGCTATTCCGCATTCGTGTTTTATCGAGTCACTCATTAGGTGTGTTATTTGAGCCGCAAATTTACCGTTAATAATAATCAGAACCTAGAAAGAAATAGAATCTTTCATTCAGATTAGAATTGCAGGTTCAAGCACCTATAATTTTAAATCTACACGGTTCGAATTTACTGTTTCACCAAAAAAGATGGATGCACTGGCATCAAAAGCCCGGGGATCTCCGGAAGTATAAAATGCTCTTATTGCTGCTTTACCGAGCTGACCTGCGATCTCCGGATGCCTTTCGAGATACGACACCAGGCTATCCGCCACAATATCATCCTGGCCCAGGAGATCAATCCCGTTGGGAAGAAATTCTTTAATTTTAGGGATCAGCAAGGGATAGTGTGTGCAAGCCAGAATGATGCAGTCTATATGCGCATCCTTAGCCAGTAATTCAGCTACGTATTCTTTGACAAAGTAATCAGCACCTGGCTCCAGGTGTTCATTGTTTTCAATCAATGGCACCCACATCGGGCAGCTCTGCTGTACCACTTTAACATTTGGAAAGAAGTGATCAATTTCCATCAGGTAAGATTCTGAATTGACAGTTCCCCTTGTTCCCATTACACCTACAACATTGGATTTTGTAAAGTCACCAACAATTTCCGCTGTGGGTCTGATCACGCCAAGCACCCGGTATCCCGGATATTTATTCGGTAATATGTTTTGTTGAATGGACCGTAAGGCTTTTGCTGAAGCTGTATTGCAAGCCAGAATCACCAAGGGGCAATTTTGCGCAAACAACCATTCCACACATTCCAGCGTGTATTGGTAAATGGTATCGAATGAGCGGTCTCCATAAGGCGCACGACCATTATCCCCGAGGTAAATGTAATTGTAGTCAGGAAGTTTATTTACAATAGATTTGAAGACGGTTAAACCACCATATCCGGAATCAAAAACACCAATAGATTGCTGCGTATTTATCATAAAAAAACGGGATTGAGTTTTAAGACTCAATCCCGCAATTTAAATATTATAATTTAATACTGACTATTTTTTAGGTGCAGGTGCAGCTGTTTTAGCAATACCCAATTTAGTTTTTACTGCTTCAGTGATGTCGTCACCACCTTCCCAGTAAATCAAAGCCTGGTTTGCAGTATCGAATACATAAGCAAAACCTTTTTCTTTAGAAACTGCTTTAATTGCAGCATCCGCTTTAACTTGAATTGGATTAAACAATTCAGCATTTTTGGTTTCTAATTCTTGTTGTGCTTTAGTTCTTGCATCAGTAATGCGTTTTTCTAAATCCTGTAACTCACCGCCCAATACTTGCAATTCTTTTCCAACCACTTCTTTATTGGCTTCGCTCATTGTTTTTTCTTTTTCCTGAGCTGCTTTCAATTTAGTTTGATATTCGGCAATCATTTTTTCAATATCAGCCTGTTTTGTTTTCTGGAAGGTTTCCAAAGTAGCACGTGCTGTTTTAACTTCTGGCATTGCCTCAATAATAATTGCAGAGTTTAAATGTGCCAACTTTTGTTGTGCATTTGCAACATTCGCAATTAACAATAATCCTGCTCCAACAACAAATGCGTTAATTAACTTTCTCATTTCTATTTTTCTTAATAATTGTTTCTAATATATGTTATATTTTTTATTTAATCATAGCACCTGGCTTAAAACCAAGTTTTTTAATCACATCGTTACTTACATCGTATGTGCTGCTGGCATAAATCATCATGGTTGCCTCACTGCTCTTGTCAAAAATAAAGTCGAGCAATTTGGACTTGGCCACTTCGGCAATCACCTTAGTAACATTATCCTGAATCGGGTTCAATAATTTGGTACGCGACTGGAACAACTCCCCTTCCGGACCAAAAATCCGACGCTGAAATTCCTTCGCAGCTTTCTCTTTTTCAATGATGTCATTTTCCCTGCGCTTACGCATATCCTCTGTAAGCAATACCTGATCGGCCTGATAAGCTTTATACATCTTATCGATCTCGGTAAAATTATTATCTACCTGTTGCTGCCACTGACCAGATAACACGTTCAATTGGTTCAATGCAGACTTATAATCAGGTAAGTGCTTTAAGATATATTCCGTATCCACATAAGCAAACTTTTGAGCAAATGCGCCTGAACACGCAAATATCAGGATGCAAATTAAAAAGTATTTCTTCATTTTCTAAATATTTATGAATTAAAGTCCTCCAAGCTGTTGAGCGATACTGAACGTGAAGTTCTGTTTTCCACCATCTGTAATTCCTGGAATCCGGTCAAACGCATGTCCGTAATCGATACCCAACATTCCAAATATCGGTAAAAATATCCTAGCTCCAATACCTGCAGAACGTCTAACGTTAAAAGGATTGAAATCACCAAACTTATTCCAGGTATTACCAGCCTCACCAAAGGCAACCAAAAAGGCTGTAGCCTGCTGACTTGCAATAACCGGATATCTCAACTCCATCACATATTTAGAGAAGATCGGACTACCTGACTGTTGTGCAATACTTGGATTGGATCCTTGTGGGATAACCGCATTGTTTGCATAACCACGCATTTTAATCACCTCAGAACCTTGCAGGAAGTCGAAGCCTTGCATACCGTCGCCACCCAATTTAAAGCGTTCAAATGCAGACTCTCCAACAGCACTGTTGTACGTTCCTAAGAAACCAAATTGTGCCTGTGCCATCAATACGAATTTACCAGTTACCCTTTGGAACCATTGAGATTCGAATTTCCATTTGTGGTACTCTGTAAATTTATAACGTTGTTTATCTGATGCAGTAGCATAGTTCACATTGTTCATTAAAGAGTATGGTGGTGTTGCCTGTACAGTAAACTTGAAATAAGAACCTCCGGTTGGGAAAATTGGGGAATCTCTTGAATCCCTGCTGATCTCTTGCGTTAAGTTGAAGTTATAAGAAGTACCTGTGCTGAATAAAAAGCCCGGGTAATTGTTCAGAATATATTGTTGCGCATTCACCGCGTAAGTCAACTGAAAGTAGTTGTCCGGGAAGTTCAAACGTTTACCTAAACTCACTGTTATACCATTCAAACGAATCTTTTGGTAAGAAGGATTACTTGGATCAATCGTTGCATAATAAGGACTCTTTCCTCCATTTGATTGCAATGAAGTAAATGCACTCACACCAAAGCTGATTGGTTTTTTACCACCTAACCATGGCTCTGAGAAGGAGAAACTATACGATTGGTAATATTTACCATTGGTTTGTCCACGTAAACTTAACTTCTGTCCGTCACCTTTTGGAAGTGGTTTGTAGGCACTCAGGTTAAACAGGTTTTTTAATGAGAAGTTGTTGAACGTTAAACCCAGTGTACCGATGATGTTACCACCACCAAAACCACCTGATAACTCAATCTGGTCAGAAGGTTTTTCTTCTACTGTATACTCAATATCTACCGTTCCATCTGCCGGATTTGGTTTCGGAACAGGATTGGTTTTTGACTCGTCAAAATTACCCAACTGACCAATCTCACGAACCGTACGGATCAATAAATCTTTAGAGAATTTTTCTCCTGGTTTGGTACGGATCTCACGTCTCACTACGCGGTCGTTGGTAATGGTATTTCCTTTGATGATGATCCTGTTGTTGGTATACTGCGGACCTTCATAAATACGCATCTCTACATCAACAGTATCGTTATGGATTTTGGTTTGTACCGGATCAACGTTAAAAGTTAAATAACCATCATTCAGGTATACACTCGAAACATCATCTCCATTCGCACTACCTCTTAGTTTTTTCTCTAATTTTTCTTCACTAAAGACCTCACCTTTTTCAATACCCAAAACCTTCTCCAGGTAATTGGTGGTGTATTTGGCATTACCTACCCAGGTGATACCGCCGAAATAGTATTTAGGACCCTCATAAAGGTCAATTTTAATGCCTACAGATTTTTCATTAAAACGATAAACAGTGTCTTTCAAAATTACCGCATCACGGTAACCTTTATCATGCATTTTAGCAATCAGTTTCACTTTATCCTCATCGTATTTTTCTTTATTGAATTTACCGGAACCAAAGATTTTATAAAAAGCCTGTTGTTTGGTTTTCTTTAAAAACTTGCGCAGTTTAGCAGAAGAGAAATCTTTATTTCCTGTGAAATTGATCTCATGAACCTTCACCTTGCGGCCTTTATCCACAAATACCTGTAAGGTTACCGTATTCTCCTGAGAAGGATCCGGTTTTGTTTTATAAGTTACATCGGTAAAGAAATAGCCTTTTTCCAATAAGAACTTTTTGATTTTTGCAGTTGTGGTATTGTATAAGTTTTCGTTGATGATGGATTTACCTGTTTTTTCATTCAGTTTTTCAAGGATATCCGTTTTTTGGGATTTGCTGACACCATTGATTTCATATCCACCTAAACGCGGACGTTCTACCACTTCGATATCGAAGAAAACAGTATCTCCTGAAATTTTGGCAATGTCCAGTTGGATATCGTCAAACAATCCCTGGTCCCAAAGGTTTTTAATTGCATTTGCTGTTGCCTCACCCGGCAAAACAATGTGTTCTCCGACGATCAATTTAGAGAGTGTAATGATTACATCCTTATCTAAATATTTTGTCCCGGTTAAAGTGGTACCACCAATGATGTACTCTTTAGGATTGAAATAATCCAACTCCAGGCCATTCACTTTTAGCGAAGGCATTGCCGGGTTAGACTGAGGACGGGTAATCTGTGCCATTGTTGGTAAACCAATCAATAACAATAATATGAGTTGATATATTCTTTTCATTTACAATCTAAAAATCGATGCTAAGTTAATTTAAACACATGTTAAAAAGTGTTAAAAGTAAAATTAGTTCAGTTGTTCGCTAATTTTACCGAAGCGGCGTTCGCGTTTTTGGTAGTCTACAATGGCTTCAAAAAGGTCTTCCTGTCTGAAGTCAGGCCATAAAGTATCCGTAAAATATAATTCTGTATAAGCCATCTGCCACAACAGAAAATTACTCACTCTATGTTCTCCGCTTGTTCGGATCATCAATTCCGGATCGGGAATATTGACAGTGGTGAGTTCGGCTGAAAAATTAGCCTCATCAATGTCATCAATGCTAATCTGACCGTCTTTAACTTTAGCGGCAAGCTTCTTCGCGGCTTCCAGGATCTCCCATTTTGCGCTGTAACTTAAAGCCAATGTCAAAGTACAACGCGTATTATTTGCGGTGTTGTCCATGGCACTTTTCAAGTCGTCAATACATTTTTGCGGAAGTGAGGCGATGTCGCCAATCGCGTTCAGACGGATGTTATTTTTGTTTAAAGTAGGCGTTTCCTGGTTAATGGTAGAGATCAGCAATTCCATTAAAGCATTCACTTCTTCTATCGGCCTGTTCCAGTTTTCAGTGGAAAAAGCATATACAGTCAGGTATTTAATGCCAATATCGGCGCAACCTTCCACAATATCTTTTACGGATAACACACCGCTTTCATGACCAAAATGCCTGAATTTGCCTTGATTTTTTGCCCATCTGCCATTGCCATCCATGATGATTGCAATGTGTTGCGGCAGTTTTGTGCTATCTATTTGTTCTTTAAATCCCATTTATTCTTGCAAATATGCCTAAAATGTATAACATTTTTGGGACACAAAGGTATAAGATATGCCAATACCTACAAACATATAAGTATCTCTTTTTCTAAAATCGCCTCTTTGTAACCCTGGAGTACCATAAGGAGCTACATCTGAAGGGTTTGAAAGTCGCTTTCTGGTGTTTAAATCTCCATCTTGCGGCCAGACTGCCGGACTCGGATACCGGGCGCTTACGTCATCCAGATAATCGGTAAATACGGTCCGGTAGCCAACCTGGGAAAACAGTCCCCAGTTCTCTTTCATCCGTAACTTAACCCCTACTCCATACGGAACTGTGATTGCATAATTTTTATATACTTCAGTCTGACCTTCAGTCTTATAAAAGCGAAGGTTGTAATATTTATCTTCCAGCGTAGGATCGTTTGTATATTTTGCTTTTGGACTGAAAAACACCCCACCAATTCCAGTAAAAATATAGGGCGTAAATGACTTGGTACCACCTCCGGCAAAGTAATTGAACAGATTAAAATCAACCTGGGCACTCACTTCGTTTAAAGCCGTTTTGAAATTAAGATTGCGGTCCCTGAACTGGGCATTGTCGGAAGTCGCATCGTTTGCCCTGACTTTACCGTAATTGTAATGCAATCCAAGTGCCCAATACGGATCCAGGTTTAACTTCACATATCCACCCAGGTTCATGCCTGTAATTTTCAAAAGCTTATCCTGATTTAAATCACCGATATAACCAGCACCACCACCAGAAAGACCAAGCTCCAGGGTCTGCGCTTTTGCAGCACAAAATGTCATAAAAACAACAAGAATACTGAGTAAATATCGTTGGTTTGGCATGTTAATAATTGCGCGTATCAATACCCCATAACAATTTATTTCTTAACGTAGTGAGGTACGTTTCGTTGTTCAATCTGATCAAATTTACATGAAACTTAGCTTTATTCAATGTAATTTTTACAGAACGGTCTACCGTTTCTGTTCTTGAATCACAGGATACCAAGAATTTAGCACTTCGAACTTCCACTTCAAAAGTGAGTGAGACATCGTCAGGCACAATAACCGGACGAACGTTCAGGTTGTGAGGTGCTATTGGCGTAATTACAAAATTCTGCGAATTCGGATAAATAATTGGCCCGCCGCAACTTAAAGAGTACGCTGTTGAACCTGTAGGTGTGGCAATAATTAATCCATCCGCCCAATAGGAATTGACAAATTCATTATTCATATAGGCATGAATGATCATCATGGCTGAGTTGTCGCGTCTGTGGATGGTGATGTCATTCAGCGCAAAATTCTCTTCTCCAAAAAGATCATGTGTAGATTCCAGACTGATCATGGTTCTTTGATCAATGGCGTATTCTTTATTTTTCAAGGCGTGAATGGCCTTTTTAATTTCTTCTTTATTGATACTGGCCAGAAAACCCAAACGGCCAAAATTAATCCCAACCACTGGCAGACCGGAGTCACGGATCAGTGCAAGTGTATCCAGCATGGTACCATCTCCTCCAAGGCTCAGCAATACATCCGTACGGCCAAGCAAATCTGCATGTTTACTAAAAGTTTCTACATGTACCGGCAGCTTAATCTTATCTTTAATAAAATCCAGGTACTTCTTGTAAACGAGGATCGGGATCTGCTCCTGTTCCAGTACATTAAAAACTTCCTGAACATAAGGGAGCACACTATTGTTGAACTCTCTGCCGTAGATTGCAATCTTCATCAATTTGTTATTGTTTATACATTCAGATAGTTCATGAATGAATTAAATCGGTCTTCAGTACCGTCGTCAGTCTTAGTATTGTTAAAAACGGCCTTCACCTGGTAATTGTAGCGTTCAAAAGCGGCAATGATACCAGACAGTTCCGTTTTATTTATTTTAAGGGTAACTTCTAATTTGGTAGAATCAGGAAAAGACTGCACGTAAGAAGAAAGAATCTGGGCGTTATCTGCCTCCACAATCTGGGCCATGTGCGACAAAGAATTGTTTCGATTGCCAATTTCCAGTACGATGATCCCACCATGTTCTTTTACGGCAAAAATTTCTGCCGCATAATCCAGCAAACTGTTTAAAGTGATCAAACCGAGGTAATTTTTCTTGTAGTCCAATACTGGAACAACAGAAAGGTGTAACTGATCTAACAGTCGGATCACTTCATAAATATGCGTATCCTCGTATACAAAGGGATTTAAAAGCGATAAAGACAGGCCACCGATTGGTTGTTCCACATCCCGTACTTCAATTAAATCCTCTTCTGCAAGTAAACCCAAAAAAGCGGTATCATTTACAATGGGCAAATGGAAAAGCTTAAACTCAGTCAGCCTATCCAATGCCTTCTGAACAGAATCAGATGTAATTAGCGGAGGTATAGCGTTCGATATGAGTTCAGTTGCCAGCATTATTTCAATAATATCCTGTTTAAAAATGTGTTCAAATATTCATTAAAAACTTCCGGGCGCTCCATCATCGGGGCGTGCCCGCATTTATCCACCCAGTTCAATTCAGAATTGGGTAATAACTGATGAAATTCTTCCGCAACTTCCGGAGGTGTAACCTTATCCTGTTTACCCCAGATTAAAGACACAGGAATGGTGATCCTGGATAAGTCTTTAGACATGTTGTGACGAATAGCAGATTTGGCCAGGGCCAGAATACGGATAACACGAGAACGTTCGTTTACCGTTTTATAAACTTCATCCACCAATTCTTTGGTTGCTGTAGCGGGATCATAAAAAGTATAGGCTACTTTTTCGCGGATATATTCATAGCTTTCTCTTTTCGGAAAAGATCCCCCAAATGCATTTTCATATAAACCAGAGCTACCGGTAAGTACCAAAGCCTTCACATTTTCCTGGTGCGAAATGGTAAATACCAAACCAACATGACCACCCAGTGAATTTCCAATCAACACCACCTGGTTTAGCTTTTTATACTTCAGGAATTTGTGGATGTATTTAGAAAGACTTCTTACCCCAAGCGTTAGTATAGGCAATTCGTATATGGGTAAAATGGGTACAACAACGTGATAACGATCTTTAAAATGATCGATCACAGGCTCCCAATTACTCAATTCGCCCATCAAACCATGAAGTAATACCAGGGTTTCACCTTTTCCGGCTTCTATATATTTAAACCCATCATCTTCTATTACTTCGTATCTCATATATATCTTGTGAATGGTTTTTGCTACTAAGTTAGTAGAGTAAAATTAATTTAATGTAATTTAATAGATTAATTTGAATAAAAAAGCGTTAACTCAGCAAACAGCATCACAATTTATGCCAATTGCGTTTTCACAACTTCGGCAATCAATTTACCATCGGCTTTTCCGGCAAGCTGTTGATTGGCCAGGCCCATAACTTTCCCCATATCCTTTACAGAACTCGCTCCAGAGCTGGTAATCACTTCCGCAATAACCTTTTCAATTTCTGCTCTATCCAGTTGTTTCGGCATAAAAGCACTGATCACTTCAATTTCTTCTTCCTCTACCGTACTTAAATCTTCACGACCTTGTTGTTTATAAATGTCTGCTGATTCCTTACGTTGTTTGATCAAGCGTTGTAAAATTTTCAATTCTGCCTCTTCCGTAATCTCTTCAGCCGATCCTTTTTCAGTTTTAGCCAATAAGAGTGCTGCTTTTATTGCACGTAATCCCCTTAACTTTGCCTGATCTTTAGCCAACATGGCTTGTTTGATTTCCTGATCTATGGTATTTGATATCATATCTTTAAATTAATTCTATTTTCTATCTATAATTGTTCCGGTCGCCTGCGCGGTCGGCATAATCAGCATGTCATTAATATTGACGTGCGCCGGCCTGCTCACGGCAAACCAGATTGCTTCGGCAATGTCGTTGGCCATTAAGGGTGCTAAGCCATCGTAAACTTTTTTAGCCCGGCCTTCATCTCCTTTAAAACGTACTTTAGAGAATTCTGTTTCAACCATGCCCGGATTAATTGCTGTTACTTTGATACCATGTGGCAGTAAGTCAATCCGCATGCTTTTATTTAGGGCATCTACAGCATGTTTAGTGGCACAATATACATTTCCATTCGGATACACTTCTTTTCCCGCAATCGACCCAATATTGATGATGTGACCCGTTTTTTCTGCCACCATCCAATTGGAAACAATTTTTGTAGCATACAGCAATCCTTTCACATTGGTATCAATCATGGTATCCCAATCGCTGATACTGCCTTTATCAATCGGATCCAGTCCCTGACTCAGACCTGCATTGTTGATCAATACGTTTACTTTTTTCCAGGAAGTCGGTAAAGTTTCCAGTAAATAGGAAAGGTTCTCATAATCTCTAACATCCGCTACAATTTTTTTGACCTCAACGGCATATTTATCTTCCAAATGTCTGGCATTTTCTGCCAAAAGAGCTTCCCTTCTGGCCACCAGAATCAAATTATAACCTTGTGCAGCAAATAAATGGGCACATGCTGCTCCGATGCCCGAAGTTGCTCCTGTGATTAATGCAGTCTTCATATTTTTGTTTTTATGAAATAAATCTAATTCAATCCTTAAGCAAAGCTATCATTTTTTTAAATGGCCTGCCTATTCAAAGAATAAACTGAAAGTCACGTGACGCAGCATGAGTTTATCTATGGGTTGAGAAAAGGCACTCGGTTTACCGCCATCCGTAAGGATATTATTTAAGGAATAGGACAATTTGATCTCCGGCGACATCTTGAAGTACTCAAAATAAAGGTCCATGCCCAGTCCTGCTTCGGCCGAGAAAAAACCTCTTTTATTTTTCAAAAACTTCTCCAGCGCCGAATTGGGATCATCGTTTGTTTTCTTTTTGGAAGAAATATCCACTGAATACTTTGCACCACCGATCATATAAGCCCTAAAATTATTTCTACGGTCTGATTTCAATTTAAAACTGATGGGAAGATCAACCATAGTAGCCTGTACCCTTCTTTCTATAGTAGCCGGTGCGCCATTTACGTTAAAGTCATAATAGGCCAGCCGATCGTTAAAAACCAGTGTTGGGGTAAACCTCAGGTCGGAATGTTCTGAAACCTTTAAATTTACCAGCAAACCGATTCCAAACCCAGGTGAAGTTTTAGAATACAGGGCATTTAGTGTATCTGTTGCCTTTATGGGCGGAAGCGTTTCATCTTGCTTATCATAAAAAGGTTTGGTCCAGTCCCTCTTTTTTAGAAACTTAAACTCCGAAGAAATGTATTGAAAAGTAAAACCAAAATGCAGGGTATTGTCATCAATACCGCCACCCCAATTTTGAGCCTTTGCCGCATTCAGAAAAAAAATGCCTACCAATAAAAGGTACAACTTTGGTTTCATGCTTATCGGTTCTATTTTAAGATCAGGGGTTAATTTAGCTATTTTTGTCCGGTATATATGGTACTGATACCAAATGTTAAACGAATTTCTTTAGTTTGTTTAAATCCAACCTTCTCCATCAATTCCACAAAAGCATCTCCATCTGGAAAAGCCGACACCGACTCTGGCAAATAGGTATATGCACTGTTATCTTTAGAAAACAGTTTACCAAAATGTGGTAAAATCTGTTTAAAATAAAAATTATAAGCCTGTTTAATGGGGAAAGCACGTGGTTTTGAGAATTCAAGAATTACAATTTTGCCGCCTGGTTTTAAAACCCGGAACATATCCGATAGTCCTTTTTCCAGGTTTTCATAATTCCGCACACCAAAAGCCACTGTGATGGCATCAAAATGATCGTTGTCAAAATGTAAACCTTCAGAATCACCCATTTGCACTGAAAAAACACCACCTAAATTGCGTTCCGCAATTTTTTTACGGGCCACATTCAGCATACCATCAGAAATGTCAACACCGATTATTTTCTCGGGCTGCAAAATCGTGATTGCTTCAAAAGCAAAATCTCCAGTTCCGGTGGCCACATCGAGCATCACCCTTGGTTTAATTGATTTTAGTTCTCTTATGGCCCTTTTACGCCATAGGATGTCAATTCCCAGAGAAAGAAAGTGATTTAAAAAGTCGTACTTTTTCGATATATTATCAAACATCGAAGCTACCTGCTCTTTCTTAGTAGCCGTTTCGGATTGGTAAGGTGTAATGTTTTCGTTCATCGCTGGCAGCAAAGATAAGTATCTTTGAAACCAATATGAGTTTACACTCATACTAATTTTCTACCTTTGTAAAATGATTATAAAATCAGCAACATTTATTTGCAGCAATACCAAAGTCTCGGCTTTGCCAGTAGCCAACATGCCAGAGTATGCCTTTATTGGCCGTTCTAATGTAGGCAAGTCTTCTTTAATCAATATGCTGGTTAACCAGCACGGCCTTGCAAAAACTTCGCAAAGACCAGGTAAAACCCAGTTAATCAACCACTTTCTAATTAACGAAAAATGGTATATTGTCGATTTACCAGGCTATGGCTATGCCAAAGTATCCAAAAGCAGCCGAGAGAACTGGGAAAAATTCATTCGCAACTACATCACTAAACGTGAAAGTCTGCAATGCGTTTTTGTGTTGATCGACAGCCGTTTGGAGCCACAAAAAATAGATCTAGAATTTTGCTGCTGGATGGGGGAAATTCAAATTCCTTTTGCATTGGTGTTTACCAAGGCGGATAAACAATCGGCCGTAAAAACAGATCAGAACGTAGCCGCATTTAAAAAAGCACTGGGTGGCTGGTTTGAAGAAATCCCTTCCTGTTTTGTAACATCTGCTGAAAAAGGCGCCGGACGTGATCAGGTACTTGGCTTTATTGAAGAAGTAAACCTGGATTTTGTGATGCCTGTTTTAGCACCAAAAGAAACCCCGAATACGAATAACTATTAAGATACATGAAGAAGTATTTTTCTCTGGTTTTGTTTGCACACTCCATTTTCGCCTTGCCTTTTGCAATGATTGGATTTTTTCTGGGTGTAACCACAACTGACAATCCGTTCAACTGGATCAAACTTGCACTGGTACTTTTGTGTATGGTGTTTGCCAGAAATGCCGCTATGGCGTTTAACAGGTATCTGGACCGGAATATTGATGCTAAAAATCCACGGACAGTGATGCGTGATATACCCGCTGGTCGGGTATCGGCCAATGAAGCCTTACTTTTTGTCATCTTCAACTGTGTCTTGTTTATCATCACAACCGCGTTTATTAACAGTTTGTGTTTCTATCTGTCGCCTGTGGCGCTATTTGTAGTCCTTTTTTACAGTTACACCAAAAGGTTTACTGCTTTGTGCCATCTGGTTCTTGGCTTAGGTCTTTCTCTCGCCCCCATTGGTGCATATATTGCCGTAACTGGTGTATTTAATCTGGTGCCGGTATTGTACTCCTTTGCTGTACTGTTTTGGGTAAGTGGTTTTGACATCATTTATGCCCTACAAGATGAAGATTTTGACAAAGCTGAAAAACTACATTCCATTCCGGCTGCACTGGGCATAAAAAACGCACTCAGGCTGTCCGTGGTATTGCATGTACTTTCAGCAACTTGTGTCATCCTGCCTATATTTTACAGCCATTTTAGCTGGTTCTATTACCTGGGCGTAGCTTTTTTCTGCTGCATGCTCATTTACCAGCACTTGCTGGTGAAACCAAACGACATCAGTAAAGTGAACCGGGCATTTGCCACCACAAACGGCTTCGCTTCAGTAATTTTTGCCGCCTGTTTTTTAATTGATGCTTTTTTAAGAACTCATTTCAACTTTTAAATTCCATGATTAACCTGACCATACCTCAAAAAATTAGGACTTATATCCCACAACAACTGGACATCAAATGGGAAAACCTTGAACCCATTTTCAATGAGCTTCTGGCCCGACCGATTGACAATGTAACAGAACTGGAACAATGGTTAAAGGACAAAAGTGAACTTGAAGCAGCACTGGAAGAAGACTTTGCCTGGAGATACATCAAAATGAGTTGCGATACCGGCAATGAACAACTGGTAGAAGCTTTTCAGTATTTTGCTACGGAAATTGAACCAAAAATCTCTCCGGTAGCGAATTTGCTGAACCAGAAATTTAATGACAGTGCTTATATTGATGAGTTGGATCAGGAGAAATTCTTTGTATACATCAGGTCAATCCGTAAAGCCATAGAACTATACCGTGAAGAAAACGTAGAGCTGTTGACCAAATTACAGGTTGCCCAGCAAAAATATCAGGGCATTACCGGTGCAATGACTGTGCTGATCAACGATCAGGAATACACGTTGGAGCAAGCGGCAAACTTCATTAAAGATACCGACCGCGCTATCAGACAGCAAGCCTGGGAAACCATACAGCAACGTCGCCTGATTGATCAGGACGATTTAAATATACTATTTGATGAGTTGATCGTAATGCGGCACCAGGTAGCTTTAAATGCTGGTTTTGAAAACTATAGAGATTATATGTTCCAGGCATTGGGACGCTTTGACTACACCCCTCAGGATTGCTATCATTTCCACGAAGCGATTGAAAAGCACATTGTACCGCTATTGAAGGAACAAGCGGACCAAAGGGCTGTTGCTTTAAATATCGAGGTATTGAAACCCTGGGATATGGAAGTGAGTACGACCGGGAAACCGGCGCTAAAGCCATTCAAGGATGGTAATGAATTAATTGATAAGAGCATCAGTTGTTTCAACGCCATCAACCCTGAACTGGGACAAAAGCTGGCGATCATGAAAGAAAACAACCTGTTCGACGTAGAAAGCAGGAAAGGGAAAGCACCAGGCGGCTATAACTATCCGCTAGCAGAAACCGGTGCACCTTTCATTTTCATGAACTCGGCCAATTCATTCCGCGACCTGACGACTATGGTACATGAAGGTGGCCATGCCATCCATACCTTCCTGACTGCAAATCTGGAACTGAACGACTTTAAGCACTGCCCATCAGAAGTTGCAGAATTGGCTTCGATGAGTATGGAATTGATATCGATGGACAACTGGAATATCTATTTCGACAATGACGCCGATTTAATCCGTGCAAAGAAAGAACAATTGATAGATGTGCTCAAAACACTGCCATGGGTAGCGGTAATTGATCAGTTCCAACACTGGATTTACACCAACCCAACGCATAATGCAGCGGATCGTGAAGAAGCTTTCAAACAAATATATACCCGTTTTGGCGCCGGTTTCAGCAACTGGGATGGGCAGGAAAAACAACTGGCCAATTTATGGCAAAAACAATTGCATTTGTTTGAAGTACCTTTCTATTATATTGAATATGCCATTGCCCAGCTGGGTGCCATAGCGATCTGGAAAAACTATAAAGAAAATCCTTCAAAGGCCCTGGAGCAATATTTAGACGCATTGGCCCTGGGGTATACCAAACCGATCAATGAAATCTATGAAACTGCCGGTATTAAATTTGATTTCAGTCAGGCTTACGTTGCAGAACTTGCCAACTTTGTCAAAGATGAATTGCAGAAATTAGGCTAGTTTACAAACTAAATTTATAAGTTTGAATAAACTTAAACTAATTTATGCTTCAAAAACTGTTCAGGAAAAAGTCTATTAGCAAAATACTGGCAGATGCCGAAAAGGGATATGGCGAACATGGAGCCTCTTTACATAAAACACTTGGCGTAAGAGACCTTACGGCATTTGGTATTGCAGCAATTATCGGGGCCGGCATCTTCAGTACCATCGGTAAAGCAAGCGCAGATGGCGGGCCGGCGGTGATCTTCCTGTTCATTTTTACTGCGGTTGCCTGTAGTTTTGCGGCTTTTGCATATGCAGAATTCGCATCTATGGTTCCGGTTTCAGGAAGTGCGTATACTTATTCTTATGTCGCATTCGGTGAAATTGTAGCCTGGATCATCGGCTGGTCGCTCATCATGGAGTACGCCATTGGCAACATTACGGTAGCCATTTCCTGGTCTGATTATTTTACCAGTCTCCTCTCGTCAATACGAATCCCCTGGTTGCACATCAACGGCATTAACCTGCCTGATTGGATGACTATGGATTACCTGACAGCTTATAATGGCCATAAACATGCAGAAGCACTTGTCAATGCCGGAAAAAGCTTTGTCAACCTGGATGACGCTACCCGAATTGCCAACAATGCATGGGTCACTGCTCCAAAGATCGGAAATTTCCACCTTGTAGCAGATTTACCGGCATTGGGGATCATTATCTTCATCACCTGGCTTGTATACCGTGGGATGAAAGAATCCCGCAATGCAAGTAATGCCATGGTAATTGTAAAACTGGCGGTGATTTTACTGGTGCTTTCTGTAGGTATCTTTTATGTAGACACAGCCAATTGGAACCCTTTTGCTCCTAACGGTGTTAGTGGTGTACTGAAAGGAGTTTCGGCTGTATTCTTCGCTTATATCGGCTTTGATGCCATTTCAACCACAGCCGAAGAATGTAAAAATCCGCAGCGTGACCTACCTCGTGGAATGATGTGGGCCATTATCATTTGTACCATATTATATGTAGCCATTGCCCTGGTGCTGACAGGTATTGTGAATTATAAACTGCTTGCTGTTGGCGACCCGCTAGCCTTTGTATTTGACCAGATCAACCTCAAGCTCATGAGCGGTATCATTGCCGTAAGCGCTGTTTTTGCTATGGCAAGCGTATTACTTGTCTTCCAAATGGGCCAACCAAGAATCTGGATGAGCATGAGTCGTGACGGTTTGTTACCCAAATCATTCTCTAAAATTCATCCAAAATATAAGACTCCTTCTTTTGCAACCATTGTAGTTGGTTTTGTTGTGGCCGTTCCTTCTTTGTTCATGAACCTGACGATCGTTACCGATTTATGCTCTATCGGAACCTTATTTGCCTTTGTATTGGTTTGCGCCGGCGTATTGGTTTTACAAAACCGCCCCGATGTACAAAGGGGGAAATTCAAAATCCCCTATGTAAATGCTAAATACATTGTTCCCGTAGCCTTTGTTGCTGCTATTATTTTTGGTTTCACCAAATTTAAAGTAGAAACTACACACTTTTTATTCAATACGGCAACGATCAATGATCCTGTCCGGATCATCACTTCGCTAAACGACACAGAGCTCAATACCATTAAGAAAGAAATCCAGACAGAACAGGCAAAACTCAACATCATTGACAAAAACACGGATGCTGAAGCTTACCTGAATCAACTGGACGCACAACAATACCAACAGTTTATCGACAATTCTGCGATTGACCAGGAAAAAAAATACGAAAGTGGCTGGGCACTGTTCAAACACAAAATTCCAATGTGGATTTTCTTAGGCATTTGCCTGGTGATCATCTATTTCTGCATTACCAAAAACCTGTCCCTAATTCCCGTACTCGGCCTCATCAGTTGTTTGTACATGATGTGTGAACTGGGTATATCAAATTGGATTGGTTTTGGAATCTGGTTGATTATAGGGCTTGTGGTTTACTTTGCATACGGTTACAAACACAGTAAATTGAATGCAGTCCGGCCTTAATTAAATAAAAACGAAATAATTCCAATTATTAAAATAATCTAGCTATCTTTATAATAACGTATGCGTTATTTATAAAGCATTGCGCTTTGAGCAGTTAGTTCGGGGAGAACTTGAAAGAATTGATCAATAAAATAGCCCTCCTAATTATCCCTATAAAAATTGATTTGGTTGGACGACCAAACAATGAAGGCTCCTCCCCGGAGCCTTATTTATTTGTTTAAATGCTATTATAGATTGTTATCTTACCACAACTGCTCCGGAACTTCTCCTTTTTGAATTTGTGCTAAATTTGCCCATAACAGTTTTTGTTTATCTCCACCTTTGACGAAACTGTCTTCGCTGGCTTTTCTCATCATATCCGCAGCTTCTTTTTTCCTGCCAGATTTCAAAAGTAAACCGGCATATACAGCTTCGATGGAAAAGTGAGGAAAATATCCTTCTGCCAATTTCACCCATTCCATAGCTTTTGTAAGCATTTTAGGGTTATCTGCTATGGAATAAATGGCCTGAGCGGCATCACGCAATTTATAACATATATCCACCATTTGCTGATTGGCAGAGATTCTTTGCATGCTGGACCAGCCTTCCACCTGAGCGGAATCTTTCTCACCTTTGATATAAGGTTCCCGCATTTTCTGATAAGCCGCTTTATCAGCCGCAATTTTTCCAGGTATATCCAATTTCAATAGTCCATTATTAACATAGTCCAAAGCCGCAGGAACCAGTTTTTTTGCATTTTTAGTCCCCCTATAATATTTCATGGTTAGCCCTTTTAAAGTCGCATCCACATCATCACGTTTCATCAGTTCCATCAGTTGTTTTTGCGCAGCCAGCATTACGGTCAGCATTTCTTCCTTATTGTTCTTAATGATTTCCGTGTTGAAGTACTGATACATCCCAGCATTAGTCACCCCCAACACATAATCGTCTTTTTTTCCTATGCGTGCTTGTATGGCTTTATAGTTCTTGATCACGTACTGGTAGAACTTGCCTCCAGGAACGAAAGTCATGTTCGGATCGTAAGCAAATACTGCCTCCATCAATTCTTTATTCTCCAAATCCTCCTTAATCAATACAAGAAAAGCCTCTTCTAATATATCACCATTGGGTACTTTAACCACAGCTCGTTTTTTTAAATAGTCAATTAAAAAGGTTTTGTCTCTCCTACCTGCGAGATACTCATCGTCCCATAAAGCCAAAGGCTTTGGATCGTGCTTTTCTTTGATCGCTATGTTAGCTTCCTTCAAGAAGGCAGGAGCAGGATTATACCCTCCGGAACGATATACGAGTATGCCATCCCCATTGACAAACAAATAGGTGGGAAAAGATCTTACTCCGAATTGCCGGGCAATGTCGATACCTTCTCCTTTTTCTGCATCAATTTTATAATTCACAAAACTGGGGTTAAAAACTTCCCCGACCTGAGCAAGTGGAAATACCTCTGCAGACATCTTTTTACAAGGACCACACCAACTGGTATATACATCTATAAAAACCAATTTATCCTCAGCCTTTGCCTTAGCCAAAACTTCCTTCCAGGTGCCTTGATCAAAATTAATTCCCTGTGCAAATAAAGCTGTCGTACACAAGAATAGGCAGTTCAATAAAAAACATTTTCTCATCTGATTTACTTATAACTATTTACCAAAAATGGACTTCAACTTCGAATCAAGTTCATCTCCATCTCCAACATAACGCGCGATGATATTACCTGCCTTATCCAGTAAAATTTTAGTAGGAAAAGCGGTTACCCCATAAGCATAAACCGCATTAAAATTATCAATCCCTTCGTTATTTAAAACCTGCAGCCAGCTGATCTCATCCTCTGCAATTGCTTTTTTCCAGGCCTTCAGGTTGTTTTCCAAATTGTCGTTTTGCTCTTGTGCAATACCTACGATTTCGAATCCATCAGTCTTGTATCTGGCATACAATTTTTTCAGATATGGATGTGAGGAACGACATGGTCCGCACCAGCTTCCCCAGAAATCGAGCAGCACATATTTACCCTTCAAGCTTTCCAGATTTACATCCTTACCATTGATGTCTTTTTTATGGAGCGGAATCGCCTTCTTTCCGATAGCTGTAGCATCCATATTGGTGATTTTAGCAGTCGTAAGCTTGGCAAAGGAACTATTTTTATGGGCACTGCCCAACTTAGCATATTCATTTTTTAAGTCTCCAAGACTAAGAGAATTCTGCATTTCAGAAAGAAAATACATACTAACCAGCGATCCTGGATACTTTTTCATAAAATCAAGTTTTAGCTTTTCTACCTGAATATTATTGTCCTCACGTAATTTGTCTGCCTGTTTAAAAACGACAGAGTCATCCCCAGGCTTATATGTCTCAAATGCTTTTTTTAATGTGATCCAGCTTTTATGCGTCAAGCCATTGAGTTTGGGCTTGATGATATTCCATTCTTTATTAGCCAATCCTCCCTCTACCTTTGCAAGGTAGATTGCATTGATATCGCCGTCTATTTTGATTTCCTCATTGGTTAAGAAGAAATTGAGCGCCGGTCCGGGGATAAGTCCAATACTGGTTTTAATTAAATTGGCCGGGTTCCGACGTACGCCAAAACTGGCTATCATGGGTTCAGTCACTTTACCTTTAAACAACATCCAGCCGTTTAACATGGTATAATTAGTATCTACCACATATTTACCTGCACCTGCATAGGCCAGATAGGGCGTATAGTTTTTGATATTGCTTATTTTTACTTTTATAGTATACCCATCCTGGGCTGCGCAAGTCATTAGGCTAAACACAAGGCATAGCATTAAAAAATATCTTTTCATTGTTCTGAATTAAGGTTAATAGAGCAATTATTTAATTAATCGGCTGAGTTCCTTTTCTAAATCTTGGCCACGAAGATTTTTAGCAAGGATAGTTCCATCAGGTGCTATGAGGAAGTTCTGAGGTACGGCTTTTATATCATATAAATCGGCAACTGAGTTTTTCCAGCCTTTCAAATCGCTCACGTGTATCCATGGTAAACCATCAACTTGAATAGCCTTTAACCAAGCCTCCTTATTGTCATCCAAAGAAACCGCAATGATTTCAAAATTTCTATTTTTAAACTTTTGATAAGCTTTGACCACATTTGGATTCTCTGCCCTGCAGGGGCCACACCAGCTTGCCCAAAAATCGATCAGTACGTAACTGCCCTTAAATGAAGATAAAGAGATCGGCTTACCTTCTGTATTGTTCTGAACAAAGTCCATTGCAGGTTGGCCCAGGTCGATTTTTTTTGCAGCGCTTAATCTTGCGGCTAAATTCTTTCCTTTTTGAGAATTTCGCATACCTGGACTAAGCGCATTAAATAATGGTTCGAACTTTTTCGGATCTATTACCGCGCTTCTTGTGCTAATGAGGTTAAAACTGACATAGGAATCAGGATGCTGATAAATAAAATCATCTTCTACCTTGTTCATTTGCAAACGTACCGCCCTTAACTGTGGAAAAAGCTCATCCCTGGCTTTATCATTCTTATCCTCAAAATACTGAAGCATTTTTTTACTAAGCGGTTCCATTTTATCTTTCAAAGGCTTTAATTGTGATTTCAAAATCAGGTAATCTCCTTGTACCACCCCTCCTTTAATTAGGGCTGTTTTAACATTTGCTCCTTCAATATTAAAGTTGCCATTTTCCAGAAAGAATTCCTGCTCATCTAAGGCTTTCATTTTCGTTCTGGGTTCTCGATCTTCTACCAGAGCCTTTAGTACAATATTCGCTTTTACAGGCTCTTTCACTTCACCTTTTAATAAAAAACTACCATTTTTCACGATAGCAGAGTCCTTGACAATCTTTTCGCCAGAAAGGTAATTCAGCATTACTTTTTGTCCGTCTTTGGCACCTGCAAGATTTCCTTTTAGAAAAAAACTATGCTGTGCATTTGCAGAAAAAGCCAAAAGAGCACATACTGCAGTAAATAATTTTCTTAACATATCTATTTAAAATAATGGATAAAGAATAGGGTTAAATTGATTAGGGATTGTTTTGCATACCTGGATTTTCGTCAATTACCTTTTGCGAAAACTTCAAGGTAAAACGATCCGGCTTCAGAGTATAAATACTTGCTACAGCACCCGCTTCAGTATATAAAGTATGGGTATATACAATGCCATTAAAAAGAGGATCTACGGACAATCGCCTCATGTCAAACCAACGATAACCGAGCAGCGCAAATTCGCGGATGCGCTCTTCTATAATAAACTTTAACAATGGCAGTTGCTGTGTTGCAATGGCTGTAGGCACACCGAAACTAGCGGGAGTCATCCTTTTGCTACGTAAACTCTCTAAATCAGTTTTTGCACCAGCCAAATCATTTAGTCTGGCTTTACACTCTGCCCTCAACAAATACAAATCAGGCAAAACAACTCCCATTTGTATACTATTAGGGCCTATCCTCCGCAATAAACCGTTCGGGTAAACTGGGCCGGAATAAGCATTGATGGAATAGCACTTCAGGCGCAGGTCTGAAGTAACATATAAATCTGCTGTTTGCTTCGTGACTACCAACTCATTATTGATAAAAGTCCAACTATCTGCCGCTTGCTTGCCAAATACATTTTCTTCGTTATTGGGGATCGTTGGATACGAAGGCCCAAAAAGACCGATAGGCATGAAGATTCCACCCGGGCCAAAAGTTATATTGTAATCGTATAAACGTAAGGGAATAACCGAATTTCCGATATCAGTGAACGCAGCGTTCAAAAGTGGTAAAGCTTCATTAAATTTCGCCATAAATACATATACTTTGGCCAGTAATCCTTCCGCAGCAGCTCTGGACATCCTTAAACGATGCGTTGTTTTCGCTGGTAGGTTTGGAATCGCAGTAGTCAGATCGCTCACTATAAAATCATACACTTCCTTCACCGTAGCCCGTTCAAACTTAGTTCTCGTCACATCATTTTGTTTTACAATCGGGAAGCCTGGATCATTGACAGAATTTTTGGTGTGATAAGGCTTACCAAAATAGTTGATTAGCAAAAAATACGTCCATGCTCGTCCTGCCATCGCTTCGGCTTGTATAGCCAACTTTTCCTGTTCTGTACCATCTATTGCTGCAGGAACTTCATTGATGATCTTATTGTAAGTATAGATATTCTGAAGTGGAACTTTCATCTCAGCAGCATCCTCATTAGGTTCGTAAACGGGATCTTCCCAACGAAAAAGTCTTTGGGTTTTTAAATCTGCTCCACTAAAAAAGGGTTCTATAGCAGCTACTTCATCACCCATAGGCACCTGTGCATTTGCAACAATATTTACAAAGTCCAGATTGCTGAGCAATAAATTATAATCTGCTACTTTTTGGGCGATTAATTTACCTTTTGGTGTTACCTCCAGGAAAGTTTTCTTACAAGAGCAGATTAATGCACAAGTCAGCATCAATACCATACTCCAGTTTGGTTTATATATAGTTTTCATTTGTGTTGGAATTAGAATTTCACGTTTAGTCCTAATGATACTGCTCCCTGGTTAGCCAGGACACTTCTGGTACCATAAATTGCATTCATATATTCTGGATCGATGCCATCTCTATTTGCCTTCCACAGCATCAGGTTGGACACTTGTATTCGAAAAGTAACCTGATCTGCCTGTAGCTTTCTAACCAACAATTCCGGCAGACTATAGGCCAGTGTAATGTCTCTCAATTTAACAAACGAAGCACTTACCACGTTGATGTCAGCGTAGGTATAGTACTCAATATCCCTACGCGTCTCACTCAACGAAGAATTGGATAAGTAAGATGGAATGTTAGTCTGTAGCTCATCTCCAGACTGCTTCCAACGGTTGGCGAAATCAGCATGAGGATCTCCGCCCGTAAAGCCTTTAGCCGTACTCAGTGATTCAACATTTCTATGCGTAATCCTACCCGAATAAAGCTGATTGACGTCTTTACGCATCACATGACCAAGGTTAAATATGGCATTTGCAGTCAGACTAAAATTTCTGTAGTTAAATGTATTCGTTAAACCGCCACTCCATACTGGCTGATAAGTACCCTTAAAAATAACATCAGAAATCTTACCTGCATTTGGCGTTTTGATGATCGATCCGTCTGCCAGCTTAATCTGTGGGTCTCCTAAATTATCTAATCCGGCAAATTTGTAGGCAAATACGGTAAAGGCTGGATAATTCTCTGCATATTGTTGTTTTACCTGACTTCTGGCTGTGGTAATTGGTGCGCCGAGATTCAATTTTGTAATTGTGTTTTTGTTATAAGCAATATTCAACATTGTGTTCCACCTGAAAGCGCCTTTGCGGATGTTCAGCGAATTTAAACTGAGTTCTATCCCTTTGTTCTCTAAGTCGCCCATATTTCCGACTATGCTTGCATATCCGGTGAAGGTATTGGTAGGTAAATTGCCCAGTAGATTACTTGTTTTTTTCTGATACCAATCAATCGAACCACTAAAGCGGTTATTAAATAAGCCAAAATCAATCCCAATATCAATGTTCCTCGTACTTTCCCAGGTTAATTTAGTATTGGACGGTGTAACAACGCGTAATCCTGCACCACCTGGTAAAAAACCACTTCTTTGCGTAGCCAAAATGTCATAAGAGGCGGCAGTTCCTGGAGCAGGAGAATTTCCTGTTAAACCATAAGTACCCCTTAAAGCAAGGTGGCCTAACCAGATCAGGTTTTTCATAAAATATTCCGAACTTATTGTCCACTTTCCGCCCAAACTCCATACGGGCTTGTTTTGAGCCGACCTATCTAATCCAAAAAGATTACTCTTATCAATGCGTAAACTTGCATTAAGGGCATATTTTCTATTATAAGTGTAGGCCAGGTTCGAATAATAGGACGAGAACCGGGTTAACCGCTCAAACTGACTAAAGACATCGTTACTGAGCAAGCTTCTTCCTATATTATTTGGCATGACTGGATTCGCTACGCCAGTTACACCTAGAGTGGCATAATCTACAGCACCAAAAGCCTGCAATAAATCACTATATCCCCTCACTACACTTCCGTTACCGGTTTCCAACTGTTCCTGCGCTTCCTGCCCCAACAACAAACTTAACTGATGGCCGTCATTACTCCAGCTATTGTTATAGCTCAACTGGTTCCTGATGGTCCAATATTGTTGATTTAGATTGTTAACACTATATCTTCCGCCATTATTGGGCAAATAATATGCTGGTGTAGAAGCGGTAGTTGGAGCTACTGTAAACTGCACCAATTCACTTCTTACTTTATAACTTTTAGTATCTTCATAATTATCAGTCTTTCTATTACCTTTAACAAAACCATAGGTTCCCTCAAATTTTAATCCTTGAAGTAATTTAACATTTAAGCCCAATACATTACGACTCAAAAAACTGTTGCTTTTAGTATACCCATAATTGAATTCATCAAGTGGATTGTAATTTAAATTAATACGGCTCCGGCTTTCAAAATCAATACGAACCTCATCGCTCAAAATTCCCATATAAGGCATAAAAAGATTATTTCCAGCAGCATCTCTGAACATTTGATACGGATAAAAATTATAATCTATTTCAACATTGCGGGCAGCTGCAGTTACGCCTTTCGTCATGTCAGTAATTAGATTGAGTTGGATGGCTTTGCCCAGTGAAAAGTCCTGCCTAAAATTAATTTTATAACTATTATTCTGCTCACCGGGACGATTACTTACAGCATTTGTATATGCAGCAGAACCATAAAATGCATATTTGCCTGTACCCGCTGATAAAGATACGGTGTGGTTCATTAACGAAGCATTTCTGTACCACAGGTCTCTAATCTGCTGCCGGTTGTTTAGACCAGCCAGGCTATCCAGACCAGCCCTGGCCTTATCCGCTGTAATCAGCCCCCTCGATAGGTCGTATTGGATCCTTTCGTGTGGCGCAACGCCACTTCCAACAATGGAGGAGAAACTAGAAACAGTGGGCCAAGGATTCAGTACAGGATCAAAGACATCAATAGCAGCTTGAATAAACTGCTGACTATTTAGTGTACGAAAGTAATCGAGATCAGGCCTGCCTTGAAAATTAATAAAGGCATCATAATTGATTTTTACCTTTTCACTATGCCCCCCCCTTTTCGTTACAATTACAATTACCCCATTAGAAGCTCTCGCGCCCCATATAGAGGCGGCAGTAGCATCTTTCAATACTGTAATGTCGGCCACATCCTGCGGATTAACGGTAGACACATCTTCCATAGCGATTCCGTCGACTACAAACAACGGATTTCTACTGGTGCCAGAGGAAATTCCCATTTGATCAATCAACCCTACAGTATTCAATCCACGTACCAGCAGGGGATGTTGGGCGGCATTCGGCGCATTATTTATCGTTAAACCAGCAACTAATCCATCCAGACGCTGCAAAATATTCATGCTCCCTGTCCGATTTTCTATAATAAGCATATCTGGCTTAGCAAAAGCTCCAGCGCTTCGCTCTTTTGATAGCGTCTGGTACCCCGTATTTATGGTAACATTTATCTCGGTCAGCTTTCCTGAATGCATCTCCATTTTTATTAGTCCCATCTCTTTACTAGCTTGTATGCGCTGTGGCGTAAAACCGACATAAGAAAAAACGAGGTACGCATTTTCTTCTATATTCTTGATTAAAAACTCTCCCGCCAGATTTGTAAATGCAACTGCTTTGAATTTTCTAGCCATAATAACAGGCCCATCCGCTTTAATCGCATCCATATCTTCTCCATTAGGTAACAAAAAAACTGTAGCTCCGGCAAGAGGCTTTCCGTTTTCATCTGTTACTCTACCTCTGACATCAATGGTCTTGAAAAGATCGATAACTTTATCGAGGATGGAGGCTTCTCGGGGTTTAATAATGATGTTTTTTGAATCTATAGTATATTCCAATGGTTGCCCTTTTATCACCAGATCCATGACGCTCTTTAAACTTACGTCTCTAAAATCGACGTTCAATTTTCTCCCTACATCGACTTTTTCGTCTGCATAAAACACATGATATCCTGTCTGTTTCCTGATTTGAGTAAAAATTTCGGTTAAACTCGCAGCATTTTTGATGTAGCTGAGCCGCTGTGCAAAGGTGGCTGCACTCACTTGCGCGAGGGTTAAGATGATTATGAAAGTTGTGAGCCTCATAATTAACAATAGTTTAGCAGGTAGCCTAAATTGCGGCATACCCGAATTAAAAGCATTTTTATTCATACTTTTGACATGGTTTGAGTTGATCGTGAATAGTTGGTCTATTTTATTCCTTCGGTATTAACCGATAGAAAAGGTTTGCTCAAGCTGCTGCCGGATTGTGTTCCACCACTTTCCGGCTTTTTAAGCCTACCTGTACAAGTTTAGGATAGTTATGCTACATGGACTTAGATTTAGGGTTATATATTTATAATACTTGAATTTTTCTGCCTTCCAATTTGAACCTTATAGTTCCTGCTTGTTCCAAGGCACTTAAAACCCCGGAAACCTTATCATAACGAGAGAGTGATCCGCTGAAAGTTAGCGTTTTAAGCTCCGGGTGTGCATAAATAACATCTACATCATACCAACGCGAAATTTTCCTCATGATACTGTTCAAAGGCTCATTTTTACATACAAATTCTCCATTTTTCCAATCTATGGCATCATCAACATCTACAGATTTTGTACTGACCTGATCATTTGAAATGATGGACTGCTCATTTGGTTTTAATACTGTACCAAAAGATTGCCGAATATTTTGTCCTGTTATTGTATCGTGAATACCTTTCCTCAATTGCGAAACGCGCACAGAACCTTCTAAAAGTGTTGTTTTAGTGCTAATTTCATCATCGTAAGCATTGATGTTAAAGTGTGTGCCAAGAACTTCAACTTGCTGACCTTTACTCACGACAATAAAAGGCTTGGTTTTATTTTTAGTTACCTCAAAATAAGCTTCCCCTTTTAATATAACTTGACGTTGCCCGGACCCTGTAAAACTGGAAGGAAACTTCAAAGTACTTTCTGCATTTAGCCAAACTTTGGTTCCGTCCTGTAACGTAATTTGATAAGTTCCGCCCCGGGGAGTAGCTGCGGTAAGGATTGCAAAACGCAATGATTCATCTAATACAGTTCCGTCATTGTATTTCAAATTGGTTCCAACCACTACCCCGGTCTGCGCATCACTCAGACTAATGGTTTTGCCATTATCCAACATAAGGGTTGCTTTGTTTCTCCCTGGAGATATATCGTTTTGCCATACGGTTTGAGAATGACGATTTACAACCTGGCTATCGGAAAACAACCAAAGTCCGACAATAACCGTTGCGACCACCGCTGCCGCAACAACCGAAATTCGTGTCCACAGTTTGATGATTTTGCGCTCATATTGAAAAACAGTAAGATCCATCTGATTCCACATTTCTTTTCCAATGGTCTCTAAATCTAGTTTACCTTCAGGAAATTCTTTCGAATCCAATGTTTGAATATACCAACCATCTACCATTTTTTTTTCAGCTGGAGTACATTCATTCCTTTCATACTTAATTAACAATTTTTTTACTTCCTGTTCCGTCATGATGCCATGGCAATTAAAAAATACTTTCGTAATAATAGTATAACTAACAGCTTGTTCAAAAGGGGTAGCAGAAAATTAATTATTTTAAAAAAAGTAGGCCTTTAATTTACTACGTAATATTTTAAGTGCATTATAGATTTGCTTTTTTACAGTCTCCTCAGATAATTGTGTACTTTCTGCAATTTCCTTCCTACTAAGATTGGCTTTACGGCTTAACTCAAATATCTCGCGCATTTTAGGTGGCAAACTGGCGATTTCCCGATCTATTTGTCGTTGCATATCATTTTCCAGAACCTGATTGTCAGTTACAAATTCACCAGCATTTAGGTACTTCCGGAAACTGGCGATATAGTTAATTTTTAGTTTATTACGATTAGCCAAGGTAATAACAGCATTTCGAATCAGTGTATACAGATAAGGAGCTATTTTGACCTCCTGAAAATTCAGAATCCCAATCTGAGCATATAGTTTTGTAAAAGCGTCTTGCACAATGTCTTTTGCCTGCTCATTATCTTGAAGCATTTTTCTGGCAAAATTATATAATACCGGCCAGTAACGTCTATAAATTTCTTCAAATGCGTCATGGTCCCGCTGATCAAGCTTGTCAGTAAGCTGCGCATCTGTAAGTAATTTATAATCTTCTTTCATGAACAGGTCTTCAGATCGATATGAATTATTTCCGAACTTATAGATTAATTTTCTTTACTCCTAGAACAACAGTATTTTATTTGATAAAAGGAGAGATAAAAAAAGGGAGGCCAGCCTCACGCTTAACCTCCCTGCTTCAAAAACAATCACCTGCGGTATTATTATACCGGCAACCTATTCATTTCAATCTCGTCCGGTGTTACAAAGATCAATGGCACCTTCTCTACATTCACATAACTGGAATCCAGTCCAAAACTGCTTTCCTCAGAAAGACTCAGGTGTTTCAATACGAAGTAGTAATCCATGATTGATCTTTCGTAGAAACTCAGGTTAGAAAACTTGGAAAGGTGTTTTTCCAAAAGTACAAATCTAAAGTCGCCTGCAATTTTATGCTTATTCAATGAAGTATACTGACTGGTGATGTCAACTTCACCATTTTTAACCAGGTCTTCGATTACCTTTCTATACAATAAGTTTACGCTTTGCTCAACCCGGAATCCCAATCTAAAATCGATACGGATCAATTTACCCGGAATCAAGAATTCAACTTTATAATCACGGGTATACGGTTCGTCTACCACATCAACGTGCACCAACCAATAGATATCGGCTCTTTTAGGCTCTTTCTGGATGATGGAATAAATAATTTTCGACTCAATTTCAGTTTTAAAATTGGCACTGGTTAAATACACCAGCTGAGAAGAATATTTTGGAACAGAGATATCTTCACTAAGCTCACTAATGATTTGATAATAATCCTCAATCTCTACATATTTTACAAAACGGTTTTTGATTTTTCTGGCTACATACCAGCTCCACATCACAGTAAACAAGGCCGACCCGATCAATACCGTTACCCAGCCACCATGTAAAAACTTAGCCATATTACCTACCAGGAAGGTAGCTTCCAGGGCTACATAAATGATAAAAAATACACTGATTACATACAATGGCACTTTTTTACGGCGCATGTAAGCGGCAATCAATATGGTTGTAGAAAGAAATGTTAAGTTGATGGCCAGGCCATAAGCCCCTTCCATCGCACCTGAATTTTTAAAGATGAGTACTATCGCAATACAACCTGCCCAAAGAATCCAGTTGATAGAAGGCACGTAGATTTGTCCCTTTTGGTTACTTGGGTAGTTGATTCGTACTTTAGGCCAAAGGTTTAACCTTACAGCCTCAGAAATTAAGGTAAATGAACCTGTGATCATCGCCTGACTGGCAATTACTGCTGCTACTGTTGCCAATGCAACCATAAAGAGCAGGTACGATGCAGGTACGATCTCAAAGAAAGGGTTTAAGCCGGTATCGTAATTGCCATGGTGTAAAATCCAAACGCCCTGTCCCAGGTAATTTACGATCAGCATCAACTTTACAAACACCCAGCTTACGCGGATATTGTCCCTTCCGCAATGTCCCATATCCGAATACAATGCTTCGGCTCCTGTGGTACATAAAAACACGCCACCCAAGATGAGGAGCGCCATAGGATTATGCACCAATAAATTATAAGCATAATAAGGATTCAATGCTTTTAATATGCTCCAGTCTTGTACAACAAACAAGATTCCGATGATACCAAGGGCGGCAAACCACAAAAACATAATCGGACCAAAGAGCTTACCTACCAGGTTTGTTCCGAACTGTTGGATGACAAACAAGCCTGTAATGATGGCCAATACAATAGGGATGACACTTACGGTTGGAAATTTAAGTTGTAAACCTTCGATGGCCGAAGTAACCGTAATGCTTGGCGTAATGATCCCATCAGCCAGCAGGGCACAGCCCCCAACCACTGCAGGAATAACCAGCCATTTGGCCCTTTTACGAACCAGGGAATACAAGGAGAAAATTCCCCCCTCGCCTTTATTATCAGCCCTGAGGGTAATGACTACATATTTAACTGTCGTTTGAAGCGTTAAAGTCCAGATGATACAGGACAATGCTCCCAGTACCAGATCTGGCGTGACGGTTTGTCCGCCGTTAACAACTGAATTAAAAATAGCTTTTAAGGTATAAAGCGGAGATGTACCGATATCACCATAAACAATTCCTAAACTGACTAATAATCCACCGGCAGAGAGCGCGTTAAAATTCTTATGACTTGACACTTTTTGATAAAATTAGACGGCAAAAGTACAGTAAATAAACAAAATACAATTCATTAATATTTGAATAACAATTAGAACGATTTAAAATTGCGGACTGTATGTAACGGTTAAACATGTTAAATATTGTTAAATCTTCAATTAGTAAACAAATAGTTTGATTTTTTTGTTTTATTATTTATATTTTTGGCAGTACCAAGCATGAGACTAAAACGAAAAACAGCGCTTCTATACAACATTATTTGCATCCTATGCATCTCAGTGTTCTGCAGCGCTCCTATTTTCGCTCAAAAAGCCGACACCTCGGCAACAGGTATCCGTTCAAAAAGAATAAACAAAACTCCGCAGATTAAAGCCAGTGTACCTACTTACAAGCCAAAATATAACTTTGGTTACGTTCAGTACAGTGATGTGGTATCTGGAGCAGTGTCTGGAGTGAAAACCCCGGCTAGCAGCAATACCAAGCCTGAAAAATTGTTAACCGTTTTAAAGGTTTATCCAAACCCGGTTGATGATCAGATCAATATTATTTTACGTTTAGACAGAGATTCTAACCTTTCTGTTAAAATTCTTGATTTGTTGGGAAATGAAATCGTTACCTTATCCAATGAACGCATTCAGGCTGGAGAACATACCAAGAACTACAGCATTCCAAACCGTTTAAATAGTGGAATCTATTTCCTGAAGATCGTTTCTGGTTCTGAAACTATTGTGAAGCGAATCTCAGTTTTATAAGCCTGCCCAGGTTTGGCTTAATCCTTGTTAGCTCATATCCATTAAACATATTATTTCCATATGAAGATTATTGCCATCGGACGTAACTACGCTGCGCACGCTAAAGAATTAAACAATCCAGTACCCGAAAAACCGGTTATATTTCTAAAACCAGATACGGCGCTTCTAAAAGACAACAAAGCATTTTACATCCCTGATTTTTCTTCAGATATCCATTACGAGCTTGAGGTAGTCTTGAAAATCTGTAAAGAAGGAAAGCACATTTCAGAAAAGTTTGCACCAAAATATTATGAGGAAGTTGGACTGGGGATAGATTTCACGGCACGTGACATTCAGGCAGAACACAAGTCGAAAGGCTTACCATGGGAATTGGCCAAAGCATTTGACCACTCAGCAGCAGTCAGTAATTTTATCCCTAAAGCGGAGCTGCAAGATTTGTATAGCAGTAATTTTAAACTGCAGATCAATGGTGAAACCAGGCAGGATGGAAACACGCGCAACATGCTGTTTTCTTTTGAACAGATTATCGCATTTGTATCCAAATACATTACCCTTAAAAAGGGAGATCTGATTTTTACAGGTACCCCCGAAGGTGTGGGACAGGTTAAGGCCGGTGATAAACTGGAAGCCTGGCTGGAAGACCAACAATTGCTTAGTTTTGATATAAAATAATACGGATGATCAGATTACACTACATAGCCCTTTCCCTTTTTTTAACATCGTTTACAGCCTCTGCCCAGCAAATATTTAGCAACAACAAATATCCGCTGGTCGACTTTCGCCCACCAATGGACATTACCCCAGCTTCCCTGGCAGGTTCTTTTGGAGAAATCAGGGGCAACCACTTCCACTCAGGCATGGACTACCGCACCAATCAACGCGAAGGTTACCCGGTTTATGCAGTCGCAGATGGTTATGTTTCGAGAATACGTGTACAAAACGGAGGTTTTGGCCAGGCGCTTTACCTGGTACACCCAAACGGCTATACCACGGTTTACGGACACTTGCAACGGTTTAATCCTAAAATTGCGCAGTATACTGAAAAGACACAATATGCCAAAAAAACATTTGAGCTGGATGAATACCTGACATCAAGTATCATCCCTGTTCATAAAGGGGATTTAATCGCCTGGTCTGGAAACCGGGGAAGTTCTGGCGGGCCGCACCTTCACTTTGAAGTGAGGGACAGTAAAACGGAAGCAACCATTAACCCGCAGCTTTTCGGCCTGGATATCCCGGATAACATTCCGCCGGTAATCCATGCCATGTATGTGTACCGACTAAATAAGAAACCTTTCAATGAGTTTACGCCTAAGCAATATTTCCAGGTACTCGGCGCAAATGGTAAATATCATTTGAATCAGGTCAGCACGATTAATCTGGGTGAAGAAGCTGGCTTTGGTATCACTGTAACGGATAGAGGAAATGGTGCCTCCGGTACAAACGGCGTATATTCCATCATGCTTGAAGTAGATGGGAAACCAGTATACACCTCGGCTTTGGAACGTTTTAGTTTCGACAACAGTAAAGCTGTGAATTCCCACATGGATTATCCAGCCTACATGAATACCAAACGGGTGATTCAAAAAAGCTTTGTTGATCCGGGAAACCCGCTTCAGATTTATTTTAACCTGGTTAATAATGGCCGGCTGGAATTTGAGGACGGTAAGCTATATGCGCTAAAGTATACCGTTACAGACGCAAAAGGCAATCAAAGCACACTCGAATTTAAGGTAAAAGGCGACGGCAAAGCAACGATTGCAACCAAAGACCTGCCAGCAGGAACTTTATTTCCTTACAACCAGAATAATGAATTCAACACCAACAATGTCAAAGTGATTATCGCTCCGGGCAATTTATACAATGACCTGAACTTTACTTATGCAGAAAAACCGAGACCTGCATCCAATGCGTTCTCAGCCATGCACCAGATCCAAAATGCGCTTACCCCTTTGCATACTGGCTTTGAGCTTTGGATCAAGGCAGATTCCAGCTTGTCAAAATACAAGGACAAAGCGATTATAGTAAATGCAAACCGAGCTTCACAGGGTGGTTATTTCGAAAATGGTTACGTCAAAGCGAAACCACGGACCTTTGGAACTTTCTTTATTGCCATTGATACCATTGCACCAAGCATTGTCCCGATCAATATCTCCTCAGGTAAAAATATGGCCGGGCTCAGTAAAATGACTTTTAAAATAAGTGACAACCTATCTGGTTTGAAAAGCTTTAATGGCTATATTGACGGAAAATGGGTGTTGATGGAGTTTGACGCCAAAACTGCAACTTTATGGCACAGTTTTACCAGCCAGACAGCGACAGGAAAACATACACTGCGACTGGTAGTAGACGATGTGAAAAACAACAGCAAAACACTTACAATTGATTTTTATAAATAATCTTTGATATGAGCGAATTAAAAGAAGGCCAGAAGGCCCCTGAATTTACAGCCAAAGACCAACATGGAGAGACCATATCTTTGGCACAGTTCAATGGAAAAAAAGTGGTTCTTTATTTTTATCCTAAAGATGATACCCCAGGTTGTACAGCAGAGGCATGTAGCTTTAGAGACAATTACCAGGGTTTAATAGCGCAGGGTATTGTGGTTTTGGGTGTAAGTGTAGATGATGAGAAATCGCACCATAAATTTGCAACCAAACACAATCTTCCCTTTACACTTTTAGCCGATACCGAAAAGGAAATTGTTACCGCTTATGGCGTGTGGGGCGAAAAGAACAACTATGGCAAAAAATATATGGGTATTAACCGAACTACCTTTTTAATTGATGAAAATGGGATAATTACCCACATTGTGAAAAAAGTGGATACGAAGAATGCCACAGCGCAAGTCTTAGACTTGTTGAAATAATGAGGCTAAAAAGCGGTGTAGAATTAAATCCTACACCGCTTTTTTATTAGATAAACATTTCATTTAGTAAATGGGTCAGGCAAAGCCATCAATGATGTTCTTAAGTTGTCCGGCCTGGATTACGCCACTTTGCCTCCATTTAATTTCTCCACCTTTGAAAATAATTAATGTAGGTACTCCCTGGATGTTATAAGCCCTGGAGACATCGGGATTCTTATCCACATCTACTTTAAGTACGGTTGCTGTATCACCAATCATCCCCTTTAACTGTTGCAGAATTGGCGCCATCATTTTACATGGGCCACACCACTCCGCTGAGAAATCGACCAGTACAGGACGATCTGAATTGATTATTTCTTTAAAACTTGCCATAACACAAATGTCTGTTGATCTTTTAACAATCAGAAATGTGGAATTGTTCTTCTTTATCCGTTTCTTTATAAACTAACCTATAGATACTCAGCAATGAAAAAGACGCTTTATTTAGTCCTTAGCCGATTCATTTTTTTGCTGGGCCTGTTGTTTGCATTTTTCTTTAACCTTGCATTTCCTTTTTTATATTATATCCAACAGTTTACATTTCCTTTGCTTAACCGGTTTATCCCCTGGTTTGGCAATACGTTTCTGGCTATTCGGGAGACCATTGACCCGGTTCCAAACGGTAGCGGCGATACGACATACAGCTATGTTTTGCTTTTTTGCATAGCATTACTTTCCGTATTGGGAACCATCATCTGGTCGGCGCTAGACCGCAAACCAAAAAGCCATGAACAGCTTTTTCAATGGCTTATCGTATTGTTCCGGTTTTACGTTGGTTTTATACTAGTCAACTACGGAATTGCCAAACTCAACAACGGTCAGTTTCCGGCTCCTTCGCTTTACCGCCTCACTTCAACTTATGGAGACTCCTCTCCCATGGGCCTGGCCTGGACCTTTCTGGGTTACTCAGCAGGCTACAAGTGGTTTATGTTTACAGCCGAAATCATGGCCGTCTTTTTATTCTTTAGAAGAACTGCAACCCTGGGCGCATTGCTGTGCTTGATGACAACCATCAATATCATGGCCATCAATTATTGTTTTGACGTTCCTGTTAAAATGTTAAGTACAGCCCTGGTACTGATGTGCCTGATCATGCTGTCACCAAATATTATCAACCTGTTCAATTTGTTTTTTAAAGGCCAAATGGTGCAGTTAAAGTCGCCCGCCCTCCCGGTCACTGAAAAAAAATGGATTCGGATCACGCTAACAGTACTAAAATATCTGGCCATCATCTCCTATGCTCTGTTACCTTTAATCATGGCTATGAAAACTGCTTTATTTGAGCGAAAATCAACCAGTAAATTCAGCTTGTATGGAGCCTATGACATCACGTCTTTTACAACCCAGGATACACCGGGCGCACGATACGCTTACAAATGGCAGTTGCTGGCATTTGACCATAACGACAATGCGATCGTAAAGTATAGCAATAAAGAAAGTGACTGGTGCAAATACCAGGTAAATGAAAACAAGAAAAGCCTGGAGCTAAAATTTAACGATGATCCCAACACCATTTACAAACTCAATTACAAAATTCTGGATAGTAACCAGCTGATGCTAAGTGGCGAACTATTTAATGGCCCAACGAAGATTATACTTAAAAGGAAGCAATTCGAATTGATGGAACGCAAATTCCACTGGATCAGCGAACATCCTTATAACCGGTAAATGATTTTTCAACACCCCGTCTTTGCTCAAAAAATTAGCTAATTTTGTAATATGAGCAATAGCGGCACTTCGAATCACATTTCTGACCAGGTTTTATCTTTCATCAATTATACCAATCAAAATATTTTTCTGACCGGAAAGGCAGGAACGGGTAAAACTACGCTGCTCAAAAAAATTAAAGAAAGTACGAGCAAGAAAATGGCTGTGATTGCTCCTACCGGTGTTGCGGCCATGAATGCCAAGGGCACTACGATCAACTCGTTTTTCCAGCTTCCTCCAGGATCCTTTTATCCAGGGGACATCAGTCTGGAAAACCTCCAGGCAGGCATTCTATCCATCCAGTCTATGGTTTCAGATTTAAGCTATAGCCGGGAGAAAATAAGCTTGTTTCATGAGCTTGAACTTTTGGTCATTGATGAGGTATCGATGGTACGCTGTGACCTGCTGGACGTGATCGACGCCATACTGCGGACAGTAAGACGAAACAATCTTGTTTTTGGTGGTGTACAATTGCTCCTGATTGGAGATCTATACCAATTGCCGCCGGTAACGAAAAGAGAAGACTGGTCATTTTTAAGCCATGCATATGCATCTCCTTATTTTTTTGATGCACATGCTATCCGTAAAAACCCTTTGCTGCAGGTCGAGTTGACCACAGTATACCGGCAAACGGAACCTGAGTTCATCAACATCCTGAACGACATCAGGAATAACCAGATTACTGAGCAAAGCCTGGCTTTGTTAAATCAAAGGTACGACCCGCTCTTTAGTGCAGCCAATGAATTGAATCCGATCATCATTACCTCGCACAATGCAGAAGCCAATGCCATTAACAATGAAAAGCTAAACGAGCTGGCCGGAGAGGAATATGTTTTTGAAGGAGAAGTTAGCGGAGAGTTTAGAGATCTGGGCTTACAGGCCGAGCAAACATTAAAACTAAAAGCGGGCGCTCAGATCATGTTCATTAAAAATGATACCGGGGACAACCGTAAGTTTTACAACGGTAAAATTGGACGGGTAAAGTCTATCCAGGATGGCACAATCTACATTTCCTTTCCGAATGAAGACGATTTGCTGTTGGAAAAGACATCATGGCAGTCTTTTGAATACAAAACCGATCCCGAACAGGAAATTGTACAACAACAGGTGGGTGAATTTTCACAATACCCCATTAAACTGGCCTGGGCGGTAACCATTCACAAAAGTCAGGGTTTAACTTTTGACAGCGCTATTATTGACGCCGGAAAATCGTTTGTGGCCGGTCAGGTATATGTAGCTTTGAGTAGGGTAAGGACACTGGATGGCCTCATTTTGAAATCAAAAATCGGTACAGAAAGTTTAAGGTCTAACACAGAGGTGATCAATTACATGAAACCGGCTAAACCCGAAGCGCTCAATGACCTCTTACTGGCTGAACAGGAAGCTTTTATCCTGCAACTTGTATTGAACCATTTTTCTCTAAGCAGTTTACCTGTTGGATTGGAAAAAATAGCAACCAACCCCGATGTGCTTAGATGGAATGATCCCGAGTTTAAGACCTTGCTTGCACAACTTAAAAAATCTATTAATGAGCTGATTGGCTTATCCGACAGATTTCAAAGCCAGGTTAGACAATTGCATAAACAGCATGGGTTTAAAGACCAGGAGATCCTGCAAAGCAGGATAGCATCCGCAGATGCGTACTTCAGAAAAGAAATTACGGCACTGGTTTTAAATCCTGTAAACAGACACATCCGGATTAAACCAAAAAATAAAGTACAACAGCAAATCCAACATTTACTTCAAAAGTTTAGACAAGGAATCGATTCACGGATCTCATTGATTCAATTGGCCACTACTTTTTTAAACGAGCCGATCAAACAAACTGATTACCTGGAATGGATTGTTAAACATAAAGCACCGGCCAAATCTAAACCGGACAATGCATTAGGGAATCAGCCCCCGGTAAGTCTGCAATTGTTTTAGGTC
>NZ_JADFBX010000013.1 GCF_015223055.1 Pedobacter sp. MC2016-24 | reverse complement strand
GAAATACTCTATGAAATAATTTTATTGGTTTCTGCGATGATCGCTTTGCGAAGCGCATCAGATACGCTAACCAGAGGCAGACGTACATGGTCGCTGCAGATGTCTAAGTACTTTAAAGCAGCTTTTGCACCTGCAGGGTTTCCCTCATTAAACATCAATCTTGTAAATTCAATTAAGCTTAAATGTAAAGGCTGCGCAGCAGCGAAATCTCCCTTCAAAGCCAGCCTGATCATATCAGATAATTGTTTTGGTAACGCATTTCCAATTACCGAGATTACACCCACTGCACCTAGTGAAATCATAGGTAAAGCAACCGGGTCATCTCCTGAGATCAAGAGAAAATCGGCAGGTTTATCCCGCATGATCTGATTAAACTGGTCAAAGTTGCCAGAGGCTTCTTTTGTTCCAATGATATTTTTAAAATCAGAAGCTAACCTGCACGTGGTTTCAGGACTCACGTTACTGGCTGTTCTTCCAGGTACATTGTATAAAAAAACCGGCATGGCACTACTTTCACTAATGGCCTTATAGTGTTGATATATGCCTTCTTGAGTTGGTTTATTGTAATAAGGACTCGCTGACAGTATGGCGTCGTAGCCATTGATTTCGAATGTCTTTATGCTTTTACTAACTTCTGCTGTGTCATTGCCGCCAATACCGGCTATAAGCGGCAGGCGACCATTGTTAACTTCTGCAGTAAATTCCCAGATCTTCTTCTTCTCTTCCTTACTTAAAGTAGAAGCCTCTCCAGTAGTACCTAAGGATACCAGGTATTCAACTTTTCCGTCAATCTGGTAGTTGATCAGGTTTTTTAACCCGATATAATCTACCGTTCCATCTGCATTAAAAGGTGTAACCAATGCTACACCGGTTCCGTGAAATTTATTCATCTTTTATGTTACTTCAATAGCTCTAATAAATCGTCCTGTGAAATCAGGGGCACATTTAATTTTTTTGCCTTCTCTAACTTTGAAGGACCCATATTGTCTCCGGCAACGAGGTAGTTTAGTTTCGCAGAAATCCCGCTTAATATCTTCCCGCCGTTGCTTTCTATGAGTTCTTTTAACTCCTCCCGGCTATAGTCTTCAAAAACGCCTGAAATTACGAATGTTTTTCCAGTTAATTTATCACTTTGCAAGGTAATTTCATTTTCTATGGCTTCAAATTGTAAACCCTGTGATTTTAAGCGTTCTATCTGCTCCAAGTGATCTGCTTTACTAAAGTATTCTATGATACTTTCAGCGATCTTTAGTCCGATTTCATCAATGCTGATCAGATCTTCTATCGAAGCGGTGGTCAGTGTGTCAATGTTTTTAACGCCAAAAGCCAGTTTTCTGGCAACAGTTTCACCTACATATCTGATACCCAATCCAAACAATACTTTTTCAAAAGGCATTTGTTTAGACTGTTCAATGCCCTTAAGCATATTATCAATGGAGCGCTCACCAAAGCGTTCCAATACTTTTAATGCTGCTGCTTTTTCGTGTAACGTATAGAGGTCACTAATGTGGCTAACTAAGCCATGCTGGAAAAACGTTTCGATGGTTTCATCTCCAAGTCCGTCAATATTCATCGCCTTTCTGCTGATGAAATGTTGAATTTTACCCACAATTTGTGGTGGACAGGCTTCATCGTTCGGGCAATAGAATGCCACTTCACCTGCTTTTCTGATCAAAGGTGTTCCACATTCAGGACAAATAACCGGATAGATTACCGGGATGGCATCAGCTTGTCGTTTTTCCAGGTTAACATTGATGATCTTAGGAATGATCTCACCACCTTTTTCTACAAAAACACTATCGCCTTCATGCAGGTCCAGCCGCTCAATTTCATTGGCGTTGTGTAGGGTAGCCCTTTTTACTGTGGTACCTGCCAGTTGTACCGGTTTCAGATTGGCAACTGGTGTTACCGCCCCGGTACGGCCAACCTGATAGGTTACTTTTTCTAAAATGGTTTCCACTTCCTGTGCTTTGTATTTGTAGGAAATGGCCCAACGCGGTGATTTTGCTGTAAAGCCAAGTTCTTGTTGCTGTGCATAGCTATTCACCTTGATGACGATACCGTCAATGTCGTATGACAGTTTAAAACGTGCTTCTTCCCAGTATTTAATGAAAGACAATACATCATCAATATGATTGGTTAATTTGGTATGCTCACAAACATGAAAACCCCATTCTTTTAAAGTCTGCAGACTTTCCCAATGGGTCTTGAAGTAGTTTTTATCTGTATTTAGTGAATATAAAAAGCAGTCCAGGGGGCGTTTTGCTACTTCTTTGGAATCCTGCATTTTGATAGTTCCCGCAGCAAAGTTACGTGGGTTGGCATATTGCACTTCTCCAAGTTCCTCACGTTCTTTATTTAATCTTTCAAATGCCGCACGGTGCATGAAAATCTCTCCGCGAATTTCGAAGAGTGGTGGTACATCTTTATTTTTCAACTGGTGCGGGATGCTGTGAATCGTTTTTACATTGCTGGTCACGTCATCACCTTTTGTACCATCCCCCCTGGTCACAGCCCGTACCAGTTTTGATCCATCGTAGGTCAGACTGATGGAAAGACCGTCAAATTTCAATTCACAAACGTATTCAAAGTCTTCACCAATGGCTTTTTTTACCCTGTCATCAAAGTCGCGTAAATCTTGTTCATTATAGGTATTACCCAGTGACAACATCGGCCATTTGTGCGCCAGGGTAACAAAGTTCTTCATAACCTCACCACCAACTTTTTGAGTAGGGGAATTGGGATCCGCAAATTCCGGGTGCTGTAGCTCCAGTTGCTGTAGTTCTTCCAGCTTTTGGTCAAATGTATAATCGGCAATGGTGGGCATGGCCAATACATAATAATTATAACTGTGCTGGTTAAGCTCCTTAACCAAAGCATCCATTTTATCTTTTACATCGGATCTTGACATAAATGCGAAGATACAAATTAGCCGGTGTAGCCAATTCAGATTTAATTAAAATTTTAAGATTTTACAGATTGCAGGTCACCTTCAATTTCGTCAAAAATAGATAAATAACCATCTTTGATGCTGTTTTTGAAAATTTCCAGCTTTGCGGTGATGGAACTCAGTTGATCGTCTGTAAAGGGTAAATCCCATAAGCGCATGCAAATTCTATTGAGTGCGTAAGTGATATTTTCAATTTTTCTGTAGCTGAACAGGTATCTGCTGGAGATAAAATTGTTGAGGAATTTGAAAAATACAGTGGTGTCGGCTAGGCCGGCATGCTGCAAGAATTGATCCAGCGTCTGTTTATCAGATTTTACCAACTGATCATAGAACGTGTTGATGTTTACAATGCCCCCAATGGTAAGCAAATGGTCCAGGATAAGTTCTAATCCAATGTGGGCCAGAAAAAAAGGTTTTACCGGGCTTCCTTCCAATGCAGGTAAGAGCATTTGTTTCAGCTGATGAGTCTGCAACTGGAAAAATGCTGAAGAGTGAAAAAGCCGGTCAACTTCCACGTGTTTTTGCCATCCCCTTAGGAGTGCGCGTTGATTGACATCAGTCTGGAAAAGATCCGGCGTTTTTTGTGGATATAAATTACAATCTTTCTGTGCGTTCTTGATGAAATCTGGCAAAACTACACCCATGACCATATTCGGATCCATCGTCGTGCTTTCAAAGTAAAAATGGGAAAGAAAGTTCATCGGACTAAAAGTAGCGATTTTTATACAATAACTCAGTTTTGAACGGTATGAATTTAAGGATAACACAGCTTTTCCTATATTTGCCACAAAAGCATATAATAATGACCAATTTCGTTGAAGAGTTACGCTGGAGAGGCATGTTACAGGATATGATGCCTGGTACTGAAGAAAAACTAAATGAAGGTATGACTGCCGGATATATCGGCTTTGATCCAACTGCTGATTCCCTGCATGTAGGGCATTTAACGCAGATTATGACATTGATCCATTTTCAACGTGCCGGACATAAACCTTATGCTTTGGTAGGTGGAGCAACCGGAATGGTTGGAGATCCTTCAGGTAAGTCAGACGAGCGGAACCTGCAGACAGAAGCCATGGTTGAACATAATCTGGCTGGAATGAAGAAGCAGTTGTCCAAGTTTCTCAAATTTGAAGAAGCAGGTAACGGTGCTGTAATGGTCAACAATAACGATTGGTTTAAAGATATGAACCTGTTTACATTCATCAGAGATGTGGGTAAGCACATTACTGTGAATTACATGATGGCCAAAGACAGTGTAAAGAGGCGTTTGGAGGGAGATTCAGGATTGTCCTTTACCGAATTTTGTTACCAGTTGATTCAGGGCTTTGACTTTTATTACCTTTGGAAACACCACAACTGCCTGGTACAGATGGGTGGTTCTGATCAATGGGGAAATATTGTAACAGGTACTGAACTGATCAGGCGTAAAGATGCGGGTACTGCATTTGCAATTACCACGCAGTTGATTAAGAAAGCTGACGGTACCAAGTTTGGTAAAACGGAAAGTGGTGCGGTATGGTTAGATCCAGAAAAAACTTCGCCTTATAAATTTTACCAGTTCTGGCTAAATGCTTCAGACGACGATACCAAAAAATGGATCAGGATCTTTACGCTGAAAAGTCAGGAAGAAATAGAAGCCCTTGAGACAGAACATAATGCTGCACCGCATTTGCGGATTTTACAGAAGTCTTTAGCTGAAGATATCACCGTGAGGACGCATTCTGCTGATGCTCTGGAAACGGCCATTAAAACCTCTGAGTTTTTGTTTGGCAATGGTGCGCTTGACTTCTTTGCAACCTTAAACGACACTCAGGTATTGGAAATTTTTGAAGGTGTTCCACAATTTCCTATTGCTAAATCTGACCTGGAACAAGGTTTGGATGCTGCCACTTTACTTGCTGAAAAGACCGCCGTATTTCCTTCTAAAGGTGAAGCTAAAAAAACAATCCAGGGTGGGGGCGTTTCTTTGAATAAAGAAAAAATAAAAGAAGCTGGATCTGTATTTAATACGGAAAACCTGCTCAACGATAAATACATTATTGTACAAAAAGGGAAAAAAAATTATTTCCTTTTAATTGCAGAATAATGGTGCGATCGCCATCCTGAATTTATTTCAGGATCTCTTGGATTGTCAAGGGATGCTGAAATAAATTCAGGACGATTATTGTACAAGCAGGTTGCAACCTCTGATATCGGCATTGTCGAACCTGCCCAGTACTTCAAACGAACCGTCTGGAAAGATCCTTCCGAGATCCTGGGTAGCTATGAATGCGCAAGAATTTACATTGGCCAGGTCAATGACATTGATGCCTCCTGTTTTGTTATTCGCAGGCGGACTTAAGGGGTCATTGGTGTCACGCAGACTAACCTTCATCCAGGCCGGGCAATTAAAGATGCCAAGTCCTAACGAATAAGCCTGTGAAAGCAATTCAGTCATGCCATATTCGCTATGGATTGCAGGGACACCAAATCCTTTTTGCAGGATTTCATGAAGTTCTTCGCGAACCATTTCTTTCCTCTTGCCTTTCATTCCACCGGTTTCCATCACCACCAGCTCCGGAAAATCAATTGGATATTTTTCGATAAAATCCAACAAAGCATAGGTTACGCCAATGAGAATGGTTTGCTGTCCCTGTGATTTTAACTGCATCAGTTTATGATACAATTCATCGTGATTGTGCAAAAAATAACCACTGTCTGGGTGTTGACTGTCTCTGATTAGCGCATCTACCATATAAATCAAGGAAGATCCTTCACGCGCTGAATAAGAAGGTAGCAGTGCCAGAAAGCAGGTCCCTTTTACAGAACCATAAAATTGCTCAAAAGCAAGGTTGAAACTCTGATCGTATAAACTAAGGTCCGTAACCAGATGTTTGCTTTGAGACATACCTGTCGTTCCCGAGCTGCTAAATGTAATTTCAATGGCAGCATCTACATTGCTTAGTATCGGATGTGTTTTAAAAAAGCCGATGGGCAGATAAGGGATTTGATCGACAGCATGAATTTCTGAAGGCGATATCTTTAAGTGAGAAATGTAATCCCGGTAAACCTGGCAATTTTTAGCCTGGTGCCTGAATACTTCCAGACTGATCTTTTCAAAGTCCTCCGGTGTGCTAATCGAAAATATCTGTTTGCTTAAATTGGTCACAGGGCAAAAATACGGAACAATATTTAATTAAGACGTGGCTTTTTTGACCAAAACGGCCTTTCTGAAATGATATCCGCAAAATCCGGATACGGCCGCAACAAAACCGCCCATAATAGCGCTTAAGGCTAATATCAGTCCCCAGGCTTTTACGCCAAACATCTCTGCAACACGGGTTGCCAGGATATGGTGGTTCGGATAGCTTTTAAAAAGTGCCATACCGGTCCAAAGCAATAAAATGGCAAAGAATGGCGACCATAAAGCTATTTTTCCGGTTTTTCCAATTAATCCGCAAACTGCGAAGGAAACAATAACAATAACCCACCAGGGTAAAATAAGTTGTAATAAAAAAGAGGCTATTAGGATAACGATAAAGACCATATGGCTATTTTTTTGATATTTTTAGTTCAGAAATTATTTTCGCAGCAGTGTCAGTTTCCGATTTCATGAAAAACAAGTCATACAGTTTTCCGTTTGCCCAGGTATCAATCATATTGTCGTAAAAAGGGCTTCCCGGATTGCCGGACTGACCGCCGGGGTAAACCCCATGACCTTTAGGCGTTTTGCCAAGTTCAACTACCATTCTCCAGGAAGGTCCATTGCTTTCGCTTAAAGCATCAATGGTTGATTTGCTGCCTCCAATCATCAGTGTTTTAGATCCGAAACCCGGTATCTTGGCCAAATGAGGGACATTGCTGTGTTTTAAATTCGCCCATTCCCATGATTTGCCTATGGGCCCGTATTTTCTTTCCAGACTGTCGCAGCTGTATTTAAAAGCTTCGTTAACCAGATCTGTCAGGGTTTCTTTAGCAGGCGTATTGACGTTGTCAAACCATTTTGAATTGGGCTCCTGGGTAATCAACTGCACCGTACGATCCCGGGAAGGGTAACGCATGGGAATACCTGCAATCGTAAAGTCATCATCCCAAATGTTAAACAGCAGTCGTTTCGTCCAAATGTCAAATACACTGGCCGCTATAGCATTGGCATCATAAAACCTGTTCCATTTGCTAACCATTGTCAGCGATTCTTTTTGCGTTGCATTCAGCTTGCTGTTGTCTACCAGGGGTAGTATCGCAGGTAATATATTTTGTGCAAAAATACTGTAGGTGTCCATTTGCATGTTCCTGATGCTATCCGCAGTAGCCTTGGTCATGCTTGTCAGGCGGTCATTGATCCTTTTTCCGCGTTCATATGGGCTAAACTCCCAATTGATGTAATAAGGATAGGTTTGATCGGTAGAGGATTGATTGGCCGAACTGACGAAGTTCCTGGCTGGGTTTTTAACCGTGGGGTTCTGGTCTGCCGGAATCCAGCCTTGCCAGTCGTTCTTAGGATCGGAGCCATCCAGTATAAATTTACCCTGGTCTTTCCATTTTAAAGGAAATTTACCGTTCGCAGTTATGGCAATATCATTATCTGCAGAAGCAAAAATGAAATTTTGCGCCGGTGCCGTATAATAGGAGAGGGCCTTCCGGTAATCTGCATAATTTTTACCCCTGTTGAGGAGATAGAACGTTTTTAACTCGTTTGATTTTTCATGGGCAATCCACCTTAAGGCATTGCCAACAGGAACATTATTTGCTTTGGAGAAATTTGTTGCCTTTTGCAGGTATACAACCGGTCCATGATGGGTATACACCACGGTATCAATGACTGTTGAAGCGCCGCGGATCACTATTTTTTCCAGCCTTGTACTTGTATTTTTCCATTGATTGTTGTACCAGTAACTTTTGTGACTGTCGTCTTTAAATTTAACCTGGTAAAAGTCCAGTACATCAGCTGCAACATTGGTTACACCCCAGGCAATCTGCTGATTAAACCCGATGATAATTCCCGGCGCTCCCGGCAGCGATACACCATAGGCGTTTAAACCTGGCGCATGTAATTGGATCTGGTACCAGATTGAAGGTAAGGATAAATCAAGGTGAGGGTCATTGGCCAGGATCGGAAAGCCGGAAGCCGTTTTTGCACCAGATAATGCCCAGTTGTTACTGCCAATGCCTTCTTCCTTTTGTTTGGTCTGGATGTCACCGGTAATGATTTCGCTGGCCGAGGCAGGAGCTTCAGGTATTGGTAATGGCTTAAAGTCCCATTTTGTACCTACCGGGATAATCGGGTCTTCTTTAAATGGATAATCAGGGAAAAGATTTTTGACTACCTCGGTGCCGAAGTGTTTCCTGATATTGGTCATGTAGAATTCATCAGAACCCATAGCCAGGACCGCCGACATCTGTTTGAGCAATAAAGCACATTTTATAGGTGTCCAGTCCTCTGGTTTAAAATCCAGTATTTTATATTCAACCGGATATTTAGATCTAGATAAAGAATGGATATAAGCATTGATGCCGGCGGTGTAAGCCAGGATCATTTCTTTGGAATGCGGATCAGCCATCATCCCTTCCAATGAATTTTCAGCGCCAAAAACCATTCCCATTCTTCGTTGGTATTTATCAAGTTCGATGGCTTTTTTTCCGACTACCTCCGACAGTCTCCCTGCAGCATACCGGGTCTGAAAGTCCATTTGCCACAAGCGATGCATGGCGGTAACATAGCCTTGTGCGTAATATACGTCATGATCATTTTGTGCAAAAATGTGTGGTATCATACGGTCATCAAAGGCAATATTTACATCCTTTAAGGTGCCTTTTAAAACCAGTTTTGTTTTAGCATTTATGGAAAAAGGTTCTGCATTTTGCCAAAATCCGGTAAAGGGATTCAGGAATTTTAACAGTGGAGGAGTGTCGCCAAATTTTGTATTGAAAGCAAATGCCAGCGATATGGGGATGATAATGCAAATGAGGGCTTTTATTTTATTCATTGTATATCACTTAAATATAAGGTGCTGTGAATTTTAACATAGCACGATTTAATATGGCAATTTAACATAAAACTTCATTGAAAAGTAATGAATGGCAGATTTTAACTTCTAAATGTTAAAGAAGATTAAATTTTTTTATGTCAAAAAAAGTATTAAGTTTATGTTTAATTCTATAACCAAATGTAACTATATATGAAGAGAATTTCTACCAAAGCGATTTTTACACTTCTTGTGCTGTTTTTTGCGGTTTTTATGGCGAAGGCACAAAGTGTGACAGTTAATGGATTCGTATCGGACAAATTAACTAAACAACCTATGCCTGGCGTTGGCGTCACCGTAAAAGGCACTACCAGTGGAACTTCCAGTGATGCCAATGGGAAATTCTCTTTCAGCACAACCCATAAAGCACCCTTTACTTTAGTGATATCCTTTCTGGGCTATACTTCAGTAGAACGTACAATTACTGGAAATACCAATGGTATCAATATCGAACTCGAATCAACCTCTATATTAGGGCAGGAAGTTGTGGTATCGGCTTCCAGAACACCGGAGCGAATTCTGGAGTCACCTGTATCTGTAGAACGCATGGGTGCTTCAGCAATTAAAGAAATTTCTGCCCCTTCATTTTACGATGCACTGAACAACATGAAGGGCGTAGAAATCAGTACCCAGAGTTTGACATTTAAATCCATCAATACCAGGGGCTTTAATTCTAATGGCAACACCCGTTTTAACCAATTTGTAGATGGAATGGACAACCAGGCACCGGGATTGAATTTTTCGGTAGGTAACATCATTGGACTTTCGGATCTTGATGTAGATCATGTAGAGTTGTTGCCTGGCGCATCTTCCGCACTTTATGGTGCAGGCGGGATTAGTGGAACGATGTTGATGACCTCAAAAAGTCCATTTGACTATCAGGGAGCCAGTTTTTCTTTTAAAACAGGTATCAATCATTTGAATGACGAAAATACCGGAAATCAGGAGTTTAAGCAACTGGAAGTACGCATGGCCAAAGCCTGGAACAATAAGTTTGCAATAAAAGGAACTTTTTCATTTTTGCAGGCTAAAGACTGGCAGGCTGATAACTATAGTAATTTTGATCGGGCAAGTCGTAGTTTTAAAGCTGGTAGCCGTACCACAGATCCCAATTATGACGGCGTAAACGTATATGGTGACGAAGTTAATGCCAATATTTTACTGGTGGGCTCGCAAATACGTTCCAATTTCGCTACAGCACAACCTGCTGCTTATGGCGCATTTAATTCACTGGTCAGCAATCCCGGATTAACCAGTTACAGTGCAGTATTGAACCAGATCAACACAAATCCTTTATTTGCGAGTTTAAGGCCGGCAATGTCGCAGCTAAGTCCGTTTCTTGCTTTAATGTATGGTTTGCAAAAGGGCGGTATAACCAGTCAGGCCGTATCAAGAACAGGATACAATGAAAGCAATTTAGTTGATTATGATACGCAGTCATTAAAGGCCTCAGGGTCGATACACTATAAGCTTACGCCTACTATTGAAGCTATAGGGCATGCTGCTTGGGGAACGGGAACCTCTGTTTACACGGGTTCAGATCGCTATTCTTTACGGAATTTTAGCATTGGACAATTTAAATTAGAATTAAAAGGAGAGGACTTCTTTCTACGGGGATACACCACTCAGGAACGTTCAGGTGATTCTTACATCTCCTCTATACTTGGCTCATTTATCAATGAAGCTTATAGTCCGAGCACACTGCCGGGAGCAGATGCTTTAAATGGCTGGTTTGCTAAATATACGATGGCTTATTCTGGTGCACTTGCTGGTGGACAGGATAGCCAGGCGGCTCATAATGCGGCCAGAAGCTTTGCCGATCAGGGTCGGTTTATGCCAGGTACCCCGCAATTCGAAACCGCGAAAAGTAATATTATTAACAATACAATTTCTTCCGGACAAGGCGCAAAATTCAATGATAAAACCAATCTTTATCACTATGAAGGATTATACAACTTTTCGAATGCCTTAAATAATGTATTGGAATTGCAGGTTGGAGGTTCTTATCGCATTTATCAATTGCGTTCAGGCGGAACCATTTTTAATGACCTGACGGATAAAATAGACATCAACGAATATGGCGCATTTGCACAAGTGGCGAAAAAGCTGTTCAACGATAAATTTAAATTGTCTTTATCAGGCAGGTACGACAAAAGTACCAATTTTGATGGTCGCTTTACACCCAGGATTTCTGGTGTGCTTACTGTTGCTCCCAACAATAACATCCGTGTATCTTACCAAACAGGTTATCGCAACCCAACCACTCAAAATCAATATATAGACTTATCGGTTGCCGGTGGCCGCCAGCGCTTGATTGGTGGTTTGCCTGAAATGCTGAATAAATACGGCATGCTTACAGATAAGAAACCGTATACCGATGCAAGTTATCGGGCATATGATGCCTCACTGGCAACAGGAACACCCAATCCGGCATTGCTAAAAGTTTATGAATTTGACCCGAGGGGTATCCGGCCGGAAAGTGTGCAGTCTTATGAGATTGGTTATAAAGGTTTGTTAGGCCCTAATTTCTTAATCGATGCTTATGGTTATTACAACCAGTATAAAGATTTCATTACCGCTGTAGAAGTTTATCAGGCCCAGGGTACAGCTTATCCCTTTCCTAAATTTGGTGTGCCGGTAAACGCTAAGGGAAAAGTCACTTCTTATGGAGGGGCTTTGGGAATTGATTATTTATTGGGTAAAAATTATAACCTGAGTGGAAACGTTTCTTATAACCAGATTGGTGATCTTCCAGATGATTATATCAATGATTTCAACACACCTAAAATTCGTTATAACCTTGGACTGGGTAATAAAGAGATTGTTAAAAACTTTGGATTTAACGTGAATTACCGTTGGCAAGGAAAGTTTTACTGGAATAGTTCTTTCGTTTCCGGAGAGGTTCCTGAATTCGGCACAGTTGATGCGCAGGTGAATTTTAAAATGCCATCGGTAAATTCTGTAATCAAAATAGGCGGTTCAAATATCCTTAACAAGTATTACATCACTTCTTATGGTAACCCTGCGGTGGGGGCGCTTTATTATGTAGCGTATACTTTTAATCCTTAGTAAATACCTTGTTGCGTTATGGAAAGCTCTGGCTACATTGCCAGGGCTTTTTTTTCGCGGTAACTTTATCTTGCAAAAAACCTTTGGTTTTAACATAAATTTTAACACCTTAGTTGTACAAAGTACACGAAGTAAACGCTTATACTTGGCTTATTTAAGGAATTTTCATGGAAGAACTAAACGATAAATCGAAAGATATCAATGATATAATCAGTTTTGAAGCAGCAGAGGAGCAAATACAGCACTTAAATAATCCTGTCGCGGCCTTAAAACCTATTGTTAAAAAATACCTGAATACGGTGCAAAAATCAGCACAGGATGGAAATAAATTCTATTTCAGTGATGGTGACGCCAGAGTGGAGGTCCGCGTGGTTAGTGATGAGATCATCCGTGTCAGACTAGCACCCCATGGTGTTTTTTTAGATGACTTTTCTTACGCTGTACCCACAGTTGACCAGAAGGTAACCACCTTTAAGATGGAAGAACATCCGGAGTATTATGCCATTTCTACGAATACCATTACCTGTAATGTCCGTAAGAGTGATTTTAATGTTTCTTTTGTGGACAACCATACGCAAATGGTGATGAGCGAAGATGCTTCACCGATGCACTGGGAGGAAAATGTGGAGTTTGGTGGTTACTACGTTTTTGCCACAAAAAAATGCCAGGCTGAAGAGAATTTCTTTGGTTTAGGTGATAAGTCAGGAAATATGAACCTGAGAGGTCGTCATTTCCAGAATTGGAATACTGATGCCTATTCGTTTGGCTGGGATCAGGATCCTTTGTACCGGACCATTCCTTTTTATGTCGGTGTGCACAATCAGGCGGCATATGGTATATTCTTTGACAACACCTTCAGATCGTATTTTGATTTTGGAAAAGAAGACAATGCCAAGACCAGCTTTTGGGCTGATGGTGGCGAATTGCAATATTATTATATCCATGGTCCGCATATGATTGATGTGGTTAAACGTTATCAAAGTTTAACAGGTACACATCCCATGCCGCCAAAATGGGCCTTAGGCTATCATCAATGCCGCTGGAGTTATTACCCGGAGAAAAAGGTGAAAGAGATTGCCGATGGTTTCAGATCCAGAAATATCCCTTGTGATGCCATTTACCTGGACATCGACTATATGGACGGTTACCGATGCTTCACCTGGAATAAGAATTATTTCCCTGATCCTAAAAGAATGATCAAAGAGTTGGCCAATGATGGCTTTAAAACTGTGGTTATGATTGACCCTGGAATTAAGGTAGATGACAACTATTGGGTTTTTAAAGAAGGGAAAGAAAACAATTACTTCTGCAGAAGAAGCGACGATTACTTCATGGAAGGACATGTTTGGCCAGGTCGTTGCCAGTTTCCTGATTTTACCAATCCAACGGTAAGGGAGTGGTGGGGTAACCTCTATAAGGAACTGGTAGATATTGGCGTGGCTGGCGTATGGAACGATATGAATGAACCTGCAGTATTTGGTTCAGGCACTTTCCCGAATGATGTAAGACACAATTACGATGGTTATAGAGGATCGCACCGTAAAGCACATAATGTTTACGGGATGCAAATGGTCCGCTCTACTTATGACGGACTCAAAAAACTGATGCGGAACAAGCGTCCTTTCACCATTACGCGCGCAGGATATTCTGGCATGCAGCGTTACGGATGTGTGTGGACTGGGGACAATGTGGCCACCTGGGAACATTTAAAAATCGGCAATATTCAATGCCAGAGGATGTCTGTTTCTGGTGTGCCTTTTTGTGGTACAGATATCGGCGGCTTTAGCGGAGAACCGGATGGAGAGTTGTTTACCCGCTGGATCCAACTCGGTACTTTTTCTCCTTTTATGCGTGCCCACTCAGCAGGTGATACTGCGGAACGCGAACCCTGGAGTTTCGGCGAACCATATACCAGCATCAACAGAACTTATATTGAATTGCGTTACCGCCTGATGCCTTATCTGTACTCGGTATTCTGGGAGCACCACCGTTATGGTTTCCCGATTGTGAGGCCGTTGGTAATGCTGGAGCAGGAAAATGTAGGCAATGGTTTCCGTCAGGATGAATTTACCTTTGGGGATAAAATCCTGGTATGCCCGGTATTGGAACAGGGAGCAACTTCCCGGATGGTATATTTACCAAAAGGTAAGTGGTTCAATTTGTGGACACATGAAATACTGGATGGAGAAAGTGAGCACAACGTTGCAGCGCCAATAGAGCGGATGCCATTATTCGTGCGCGCCGGATCGGTGATCCCTGAATATCCGGTGATGCAGTATGTAGGTGAAATTCATGTCGAAGAAGTAATGCTCAACGTATACTATTCCGATTACGAGGTAAACTCTTTCTTATTTGAAGATCACGGCGATACATTTGCTTATGAACAGGATATCTATTCGGAGAAGAAATTTAGCGTTAGAGGAACCCAATATCTGTTGACAATAGAACAGAGCATTACCGGGTTGTACACCCCAAATTATGAATTGTACAATTACAATGTAATTGGTGTACCTTTCAACGTGAATAAAATAACTGTCGACGATAAGGATGTTACCGATTATCACATCGATGAACGCAATTGTTTGCGCTTTAAATCAAATAAAAACTTCACCACTATTAAAATATATAACTAATGGAAGTGCTTGCCCATAGCTTATTCAGTGATTTTGACATTTCCTTATTTGTTTCAGGCAAGCATTTTAGGCTATATGAAAAGTTTGGTGCCCACTTAATCAAGGTAGACCAAACTGCCGGTGTATATTTTGCGGTCTGGGCACCTAATGCCCAGGCTGTACGTGTCATTGGCGACTTTAACGACTGGAATCATACTGTCCACCCTTTAAACAAAAGAATGGATGAGTCCGGAATCTGGGAAGGATTTATTCCTCATGTAGCTAAAGGAGCCATTTACAAATACCTGATCAGAGGTTTTGAAGGGGTTGAGGTTGAAAAAGGAGACCCCTATGCAACACGCTGGGAGCATCCTCCAAAAACCGCTTCTATAGTATGGGATAATGATTTCAGCTGGAAAGATAAGGTATGGTTGAACAGGCGTCCGAAAGTAAATGCATTGGACAAACCCATGTCCGTGTATGAACTGCATCTGGGATCCTGGCAACGTGATCCAAGTGAACCAAAACGGGTACTGACCTACAAAGAGATTGCCAATAGCCTGATTCCCTATGTTCTGGATATGGGTTTTACCCATGTAGAGTTTATGCCGGTTATGGAATATCCCTACTTTCCATCCTGGGGTTATCAGATTACAGGATATTTTGCTGCCAGCTCCAGACATGGTACACCACAGGAACTGATGTACCTGATCAATGAACTGCATAAAAATGATATTGCTGTCATTCTGGATTGGGTACCTTCACATTTTCCTGGAGATGCGCATGGTTTATATCATTTTGATGGTACGCATCTTTATGAGCATTCTGACATGAGAAAGGGCTTTCACCCCGATTGGAAGTCCTATATTTTCAATTACGATCGAAATGAAGTCCGCTCTTTTTTAATCAGTAATGCCCTGTATTGGCTGGATAAATTCCATATCGACGGATTAAGGGTAGATGCAGTAGCCTCTATGCTTTATTTCGATTTTTCCCGCAAAGCTGAAGAAGCCGCAACAAATGAATTTGGGGGGAGTGAAAATCTTGGTGCCATCCAATTTCTTAAAGATCTTAATATTGCCGTTTATGGGAATTATGAAGGTGTACATACCATTGCAGAAGAGAGCAGTACTTATCCTTTTGTCACCCGGCCTGTGCATGATGGCGGACTGGGCTTTGGCATGAAATGGATGATGGGTTGGATGAACGATACTTTAAAGTATTTTAAAAACGATCCCATCAACCGCCGGTATCATCATTACCTGCTTACTTTTAGCATTACCTACGCCTTTACAGAGAATTTTATGCTGCCTTTTTCACATGACGAGGTGGTGCATGGAAAATCATCTATGATTTATAAAATGCCAGGTGATGAATGGCAGAAGTTTGCCAATCTCCGTGTGTTATATGCTTATATGTTTACACATCCCGGCACTAAGCTGTTATTTATGGGTAATGAGTTTGCACAAACACATGAGTGGGATTTTAAAAACTCTCTGGACTGGCACTTGCTGGAACACCCACCGCATTTGGGTATGCAAAAAACTGTGCGTGCCATCAATAAGCTTTACAAAGCTGAACCTGCTTTGTACGAACTCGGATTTTCGTATGAAGGATTTGAATGGATAGATGCGGATGATTCTAAACACTCCATCTACAGTTACGTTAGAAAATCCCGTAAAACAAAAGATACATTGATCGTGGTATTGAATCTTACACCTGTTTACCGGGAAGGGTACCGGATTGGGTTACCTTTTAAAGGCAAATGGAAAGAAATTTTCAATACAGATGCAAAGGATTTCTTTGGCAGTGGTAAACTCAATAAAAAGCCCATTTCATCAGAAAAGATCTCTTGTAATGGCCGGGAGCACTCCTTGTTGCTCAATGTGCCACCTTTGGCCGTTACGGTATTAAAACAAAGCAAATAGTTAATTAAGGCCTTTTTCTTTTGCTGAGCATAAAGTATCCGGCAAAAGTTAAGAGGACAATGCCTGCAGCGATCATATAATTACGGACAGGGTTGCCGGCTGGTTGTAAACTGATCTGCTGGTCATAACCCGTGTAAATCAAAGCGTCCCAGTAATAAGGAAGGTAGTTCTGCGAGGCTTGATTTTTATCATCGAGCCAATCCAGTTTAGACTGGTGTAATGCCTTGCTGACCGTTAGTCCAGCAATGATATTTTGGTAGCAGCCTCTGGTAATGACCGAGGCTGCCTCATCATTCACATTCCATAAAGCAGCGATGGTTCCACCAGTCCCCAGGGCAGTAAAGCCCCGGCTTAAGCTGAGCAGTCCTTCTCCTGCCGCCATTTCCCCATCGGCAGTCCGGCAGGCACTCAACACCACAAGTTCAGGTGCACTTTCCCTTGCTGCAAGTTCAAACAAGTAGACTGCTCCGTCTTCCAAGGCAAGTGTAGGTTCCTGTTGTAAGCCTGACAGGTAAGCATGGGTGCTGATGTGAAGTACCTGGGCGCGATTAAAAGCTTTGTGAAACTGTTTCGAGTTTGCCTGCTGGTCCGCATAGAAATTCCCCCTGATTAATTTGCTAATGGCTTTTTCTTCTTTCGCTACAGCGGGAATAAACTGTTTGTCCTTACCTTTATGCGTCAGGAATATGCCTTCAAAATTGGTTTGGGAGCCGTGTCCTTTTGTCGATTGCCTTAACCAGGTCTGTATAGAAAAGGCATACGAAACATTTGCTTTTTTGATCAGAAAAGGCCAGGCCCTTATTTCTGGCGTATAATTGCCCCCTGTAATCAGTCCGTCAAAGGACAAATGACTCAAAGCATCGTCTGCAATTAACACCAGGTTAGCCATGGTATCTATGGGTAGGGCAGCAAGTAAGGTCTGGTAAATCAATTGTGACTGTTCGAAAAAAGTTCTTGGATCATTCATCATCGCCATGGCTCCATGTTGATAATACTTTTCGCTAAAATTGGTGATCGTGGTTTTAATCCATTTTGCCCTGGTATTCTTATGGATATGTCTGATGCGTTTGTTTTTAACCAAAATGGAATAAAGATTGTCCTGTCCGGTGAAAAACTCGATAAAGTTCGCATTTTTAGGTAATTTCTCCAGGCCAGCTCCTGTACTGATCAGCTCATGACCCGAACTGGATAGAGCAGGATATTTTGTGCTGAGTTCTTTTTCCAGATAATCCAATTTGAATTTGAGTGTGCTGATGAGGTTTTGTATTTTGGGCTGATCCTGTTGGTTTTGCATAAGTTCTCTTTCATGGTAGGAAATTGCCCGTTCTAAGGTCGTTCTCTCTGCAAACAGGGGGTCTTTGGTTTGTAAACTAAATTGCTGTTGATTGCTTTGAATTTCATCCAGTAAGGTCCTGGCTCTGGCGTGTTCTGCTATATCCAGAAGCATTTCTGCATAGGCATATTGACCTGTTTCTTCGAGCAGTTTAAAGGCGAGGTCTACCGCCTTAGCAGCAATGAGCTTTGATTCTGCCTGAAAGCGTTGTTTGGTCTTTACATCGGCCAGTTCAAAACGAATCTGATCGGCAGCTAAGAGTGAGAAGCGAATGCTTTTAAAGGCTTGTGTGTTTTTGTTCAACAGTTGTTCTGCCAATGATTTTTGATAAAATACCTCTACAAGTCTATTGTCTCCAAACAGGTCTTTAGTTTCATTTTCTTGAATACCGAGGGTATGCAGTGTCTGATTGAAATAGTTGAGCGCCAGCTTCGCTTTTCCCTGAGCAAGTTTAACTTTTCCCATTTGAGTGAAAACGTACGCTTGTTCCCTTAATCTTTTACCCTGGTAATGGACCTGGTTAATTGAATTTGCCTGCTCATAGTACTGTTGGGCCAAAACAAAGTTGTGCTGGCCAAACTGTATATCTCCTGCAGTAACATAAGTGCTGAGTAACCAGTAAGCGGTTTCGAAATCAGGCTTTATCTTTTTAAATCTTAAAAGATTTCTGGAAATGATATGTGCCGCCCGATCAAATTCATTTTTGTCCTTATAAATATCCGCCAGAACATTATCCAACAGAATGTTTTCCTTCGCGCTGGGCTTTATTTGTGTTAAAGCCTTAAAAATGGACGATTCTGCAAGGGCATAATCTCCCATTGACCGGTAAGAAATTGCCATGTTGTTATAAACGGATACCAGCAAATCAACATCACCAATTCGTTTTGCGTATTCCAGTGTCTTTTTCTGTATAAACAGTGCCTTCTCGTAATCGCCTAACCTTGTGTAATTATTGGCCCAGGGTTTCAATACATAGTCGGCAACACCGGCTACTTCCAGTTTGTTAGCCAGGTAGTAGTTGTAGGCCTGTTCGTAACAATTGATAGATTTTAAGATATTACCAGCATACAATTGGTTATAGCCCTGGTTACTGAGCAACATCAACCAGGCTTCCTGCTCAGCCACAGAACCTGGTTTTCGCCACATTTCTTTTTCGGTATCCATCAAAAAGGAAAGATGGGTAGTCGGATTCTGATAGCTGAAATCAATTCTGGCATAGATCCAATCTTCCAGTTTATTCTGGCTTTTAAGGATTTGAAGCGTCTTTTCAATACCTGACATGGATACATCCTTTCCCTGCGATCTTGCCGCAGGCAAAAGTGAAAAATGAATCAGCAGTACAAAAAGGCTAAACCTGGCAAACTTCATTACATCCTGTTTTAGCTAAAGTAAAGCTTTTTAGCTAAAATTTCCAGGTCAGGTAGGTTATTAGCCGATTTGACGAGCCCTGAGCCGTATATAAATACCGGAAACCTAATGATGGGCCTACATGCACCTTGCCCACCTGTATGTCGGCAAAGAATGTATTTTGAAAATCTTTTAAACGGTAACTTTTCTTATCGTAAGTCTGTGATGCGCTTAGTTCAGTTTGAACGCCGGCGGCATTTACAATCTGATAAACAGTTTCTTTAGCTGGACTTACCTGCTTATCGATGTCAAGGGCTACCAGGGTACCTACACCAGCTCCGATATATTTGTTGAAATTATACCTCAGCTGTAAGGGGACAATGTTGATGGTGGTGACTTTAATCCGGACGGAACTATCTGCATACTTAACCCGTCCTTCCTGCTGTTTACCATCCACCATAACCGGTACCAGACGCCCGTCTCCAAGTGTATGGCTGATGTGGTATTCTTTTTCTGCAAAGGTGCTCATATAAAGTTCAACCTGCCAGTAATAGCGATGTGGTGCATAGGGAGCCAGGCTTAGGCCGAAGGTTAAGTTTTTTTGCCCTGAATAGGGTGTATTTCCATTTCCAAAAGGGAACCCATATCCGGCAATGATTCCGGGAGATAAACCCATCTTGTATCTGCCAGCAGCACGATTGGTGTAAATGGGTTCGTTCTTGTCAAATACAATGGCTGCGCCACTTTTAAAAGGTAGCTTTTTAGGTTTATCTTTAAACCCGATTTTATACTCAATAAAGCCCATCGTAGAATCCGGGTCATTGACACCCTTTTGCTGTAAGCCAGGTAAGTAGATATTTTTAAAGATAAAATGCAGGCTATCTGTCGTGCTGATTGTATCCAGACAGCTTTGGTTCGCGTATGCCGAATCACAGGAACGCAATTTTGGTTTAGAGTCGATAATTTGTACCGAATTTTTATCCAGTACCCCCGAGATGGCAACGCCTACATCTACTTTTTTTGCCGGACCTTTACCTGTATTCTGGAATCGGACTTTATAGCTGAGCTTTCTGTTTTTTCCGGTGAAGCGATAATTCATCCTGCTGTGTCTCAACATCATTTTATTCGGATCGTGCGAAGCTACGATTTGTAATTCCATAGTGAAAAATTCTGTAGCAACCAGGGGATTGTCTGGAATAAACATTCCTGTGAGCTTAACCACAGCATTTGTATCTTTGATCATCTCCGGTGTGGTTTTCAGCTCCAGGAAGAGAAATTTTTCCTGTCCCGTTTTCAGGTTCTCAAATTTCCAGGCTTCAGCTTTTCTAAAGGCCTCCATACTTGATTTGATCAGTGCGCTTCCTTTTTCATCGACTACAATGTTATTGAAATCTTCCTGATTGGGTCCGTTTAAACTGGCCAGGAATGGAGGAGTCGATTGACCATGTTTTAGCGCTGCAATTGTGCTGTACTTATCCATACTGGTCTTCTTTTCCTGGTTGTATAGCCTGGCCTCAACCAATTCAAAATTATCCTTATTGAACTCCTTGTCATTGTAAAGAATGGCTATTGTTCCGTTTAAGGCTGGCGTTCCGTTTTCAGCTTTGTTTCTATAACCCAACACCAGCATCATGTCTTCGCTAGGCTTAGGCATGCAATTGGTTTTAAGTTCGATATTACCTTTGGATTTAAAAAAATCTGGTTGTTGATTTGAAGCCAGTACTGGTCTGCTCGTTCCTGGCTTTAGTGGTTTTGGCCGGGTAGGCGGACGCTTGCCGTCGTCATAACTGTTCGTTGCAAACAGCCTTGCCTGATATAGGATACTATCGGGATAAACATGTTGAGGTTCTTTCTCAAAAGAAAATTGTCCATCGCCAAATTCCCAGAAATAGGTATAAAAAGGCTCTGGTGCACCTGCAATTTGTCTTAAGGGACGTAAAACAGAACTGAACTGAACTACATTGTTTTCAATCTTATAATTCACAATTGCTGGTATGGTGTCTGCCGGAACAATTCCAATAGGATGGGGCTTAGCCGTGCTGTTTTTTATTTGGGCAAACGAGGCACTGAAAATGCAAAACTGTAAACAAGAAAATCCTGCTATAAATAGTAGGGCCTGGGGTAGCTTTTTCTTCATCTTGTGGATTTGTGGTGGCTGTAAGAAAATATTGCTCTGGTTATTTGTTAATAAAAATAACAATATATTTCATTGAAATATAATTTATTTTAAGGGTGTCAAAACCATTGGGAGCCATGTCAATCACAAAACAGCAAAGCCTGATTCAGGCCTTGCTGTTTTGTGATTTTTGGAACACTTAGTAATTGTCAAGACTATTAATGGCGGCCTGTACTGCAGCTTCGGTAGTTTCCGCTAAAGTCAGCACCACATTTTGATTTGCACTGATGGTTGTTTCCTGTGCTGCATAATAATACCTGCCGTCTTTGATGGAGAAGGCCAGCATACGTCCTTCAGATCCTATGGGCATCATGTTGTCATAGCTTTTTACTTTGTTGGTTCCGTTAGGCGTGTATAGTTGTGCCGCTACGTTGCTGCCTTTAGCACAAAAGAACACAAATGTTTCTCCGCCGAAAGCACGGAAGCTTGCCATGGTTCCAGGGTTATTCTGTACCTCAACGGTTACTGTTGTTTTGGGATTGTTAAAGTTGTAAAATACATCGCAGTTGATCCAGCCTAAACTACCGAAGTCAAATGTAAAGGCGTCTTGTGTAGGCTGAACCTCCTTCATCCCAACACCATTGGCTTGTCTTGGTGCCGCCCAGGCCATCTGGTTGCCGGCATCGGCCTGCAGCGGTTGATTTTGCTGATCTACGCCAACCCAAAGTTGTGTGGCGCCGGTTCTTTTTGCCGGAATCGAGATTTTTACCGGAATGGCCAGGTTCTGATCTACGCTGCTGCCATTGGTTTTCACATCTATAAAGATAAAACCATCTGAAGATAAGGGTGCCCCCGTTGCATGATTGGTATTTGCTCCGGTAAAAAGTACAGTACTTCTTTTCAAAACTTCATAAGCTTCGACGGTTACGTTGCCGCTTACCGGAGTACCGCCTTTGGTTAAAGAGCCTATAGGAAATACAATCTTAGAACCGCCGGCGAGGGTAATGGTTTGCGGTAATGCCGAGGCGTTGATCTGGATGCTTTGTTTTTGTGCACCAAATTTTGCTGTAAATTCTTTACTGCTGTTTGCGGTGTTCCCATTTGGATCGCTGTCTTTTTTACAAGCGGTTGTGAAGCTTAATAGTGCGATCATTACTAGTGCTGGGATGGAGTTAAATTTTTTCATGATGATATCGTTTTAAAAATGCTTACTCTTTTAGGGCTTTTCAGCGTTCGCCATCTGTGGATTCATACAGATATCAAGGCGCTGTTTCTTTTGTTACCCCCATGATGAAAACTTTTTTATCAGCTCGGATTTACGTGCTCGCGAATCCAAATGAAAACCATACACAAAACAGGAATAATTATATTCCAATGAAAATAAATTATAAATTAGTATTGTTATTCTTTACAATAACCAGCTTACATGGTCAAAAAAACACATGCAGATCAGCGCTACATCATTGGTTTGGTAAATAACGATACGGCAGTGATTAATGAAATTTACACACGCTGTGCCGGAAAAATCAAATCCTGGATTGTATTTAACAATGGGACAGCAGATGATGCCGCAGATGTTTTTCAGGAAGCACTGATGGATGTTTACAGACAAGGTAAATACAAATCACTGGAACTGAGTTGTCCTTTTGAACCTTTTTTACTTTTAATCTGCAAGCGTAAATGGTTAAATGAAATCAAAAAAAAATCAATTTTACCGGTAACAAATCAGGAGGAGGATTTATTACATATCGGAGAAGATACTTTTGCACATGCAGACGAGCTTGAAAACCAGGCACAGCAATCCAAAATCTTTTTGGAGGCTTTCGGGAAACTGGGAGAACGCTGTAAGGAGATCATCACCTGGAGTATGAAGGGCGAAGCTCAGGAAAAGGTAGCAGAGGCTTTAGGGGTTACGTATGGGTACCTGAGGAAGAAGAAATCAGAATGTATGGCTTCACTGATGAAAATGGTTCAATTGATTAAAATAGCAGAATAATGATAAGCAACGAGGATAAATTACTGAAAGTAGCCCGTTACCTGGAAGGGGATATGGAGCCCGAAGAGCAGATCGGCTTTGAGCAGACGCTTGCTGCGGATGAGGAATTGCAAAAGCTTGTTGCCGATTACCGTGACCTGCATCAGACTTTAAAAATGCATTTGGCCCCATCCCAATCTGATCAGGAAGTCAATGAAAAACTCAGGAATCTAAACGATCAATATTTTAAAAGCAGGAAAACAGCCCGGATCATACCATTTGTTCAGTATCTGAAATGGGGGAGTGCGGCTGCGGTACTGATCATTGGCTTATTTGTCTGGGCACCATGGAATGCAGATTTATACGAGAAATATGCAGTTAAAAAAGAAATGTCTGTCGCTGAACGTGGTGATGGTAACGACAATGAGCTGCAAAAAGCTGCTGAATTTTACAATCAAAAGAATTTTACTGCCGCGGTAACGCTGTTGAAAAAAGAATATCAAAAGGATTCCGGTAATGCTTTGGTTGCCTATTATTATGGTTTGACTTTAACCGAGATCAACAAGCCTGGTGAAGCCATACCTGTGCTGGAAAAACTTTATGCTGGTGAATCTGTATTTAAATACGATGCGGCCTATGGCATTGCACTCAGCCATTTGAAGCAAGGGAACACATTATCAGCCATAACCTGGTTGTCTAAAGTTCCGGAAAGCAATGGCAATTACGCGAAGGCGCAAGAACTGATTCAAAAATTGAAATAAATAAAAAGGCAGCGGTTAGGCTGCCTTCTTATTTAAACATTATTTGCTTGGCAAGCCGCGATACTTCTGCATCGCTGCGATATTGGGATCATGTCCCCTGAAATCTCTAAACATTTTTCCATAGTCTTCTGTATTTCCTTTAGACAAGATCATATCCCGGAAACGCTGCCCGTTTGCACGTGTTAAACCACCGTTTTCTTCAAACCAGGAAAAAGCATCATGATCCAGCATTTCGGTCCACAGATAAGCATAATAGCCTGCGCCATAGCCACCACCCCAGATGTGGGAGAAATAACTCGAACGGTAACGTGGCGGTACGTAGGACAAGCTCAAACCTGTTTTTTTCAAGGCTGATGTTTCAAACTGATCTGCATCTTGTAAGGGTTCTGATGCCGATAACTTATGCCATTGCATATCCAATGTTGCTGCGGCTAAAAGCTCTGTCAGGGCATAACCTTGATTGAAGCCTGCTGCCTTTTTTATTTTATCAACCAATACCTGTGGCATGGCTTGTCCTGTGCTGTAATGAATTGCATAATTTTTAAATACAGCAGGATCAACTGCCCAATGTTCATTAAACTGAGAAGGGAATTCTACAAAATCCCGTGCAACATTGGTCCCTGACAAACTCGGATACTGCTGGTTGGCAAAAAAGCCGTGTAATGCATGGCCAAACTCATGGAACATGGTGGTTACATCATCAAAGCTAATCAAGGCGGGTTGTCCACCAACGGGCTTGGTGAAATTGCATACGTTAAAAATCACAGGTTTGGTACCAAATAATTTAGACTGTCCAACCATGTTATCCATCCAGGCCCCACCATTTTTATTGTCGCGCTTAAAAAAGTCGCCATAAAATAAGCCCATAGCCGATCCGTCTTGATCAAACAGTTCAAACACCTTCACATCTTTGTGGTAAACCGGCAAATCTGTTCTTTCTTTGAATGTAATGCCGTACAATTGCGTTGCGGCATAGAAAACGCCGTTTTTCAGCACGTTATTCAATTCGAAATAAGGTTTGATCTCATTCTCATTTAAATCGTATTTCGCCTTGCGTACCTGCTCTGCATAGTAATTCCAATCGTAAGGCTCCAGCTGAAAGCCACCTTTTTGCTGGTCAATCAGGGTTTGGATTTCTTTAGCTTCTGCATTGGCACGTGCCGTAGCAGAAGGAACCAGTTTAGCAAAAAATGACGCAACTGCTTCGGGTGTTTTCGCCATTTGATCCTGCAACTTCCAGCTTGCATAATTGGCAAAACCCATTAGTTTGGCTTTATCGGCGCGGATTTTGGCAATTTGTACAATGGTTTTTCGGGTGTCGTTGCTGTCGTTCTTTTCAGCCCTGTTCCACGATGCTTCAAATAATTTCTGTCGGGTGCTGCGATCAGATAAGCTTTGTAAATCGGGTTGTTGCGTCGTGTTTTGTAAAACAATCTGCCATTTTCCATCCAGCTTATTCCTGCCAGCAGCTTCGGCGGCTGCCGCAACTTCGCCTTCAGACAAACCTTTTAGCGCTTCTTTGTCGGCTACCACCAATGCGCCAGACTTGGTTGCTGCCAGTAACTGGTTTGAAAATTTAGCACTCAAAGAAGCTTCCTGCTCATTTAATTTTTTAAGATTTCCTTTATCTGCTTCAGATAATTTAGCCCCGGCGAGCACAAACTTCTGGTAATAGTATTCGATCAGGCGGCTGGATTCAGCATCAGTTTTTAATTTTGTGCGCTCGTTATATATGGACTCAATTCTTTTAAACAGTTTCGCATTCAGATAAATCGCATCCTGATGGGCAGCTTCCTTTGGTGCGGTTGCTTCTTGTACTTTCTGAAGTTCAGGATTGGTGTTTGCACTGGTTAACAAGCCAAATACACGCTGCACCCGGCCCAGCATTTGTCCGCTGCGCTCCATCGCCACAATGGTGTTTTCAAATGTTGCTGCAGCCGGATCATTCGCTATTTTTTCCATTTCCTCCAGTTGTATCCGCATGCCTTCTTCAAGAGCAGGTTCAAAATCAGCGTCTTTAATATTACTGAAATCGGCAACCTGATAAGGCAACTTACTCTCATTTAGAAAAGGATTGTCCTTAGTGATTTTCAGTTGTTCTGTTGCAGTTTTTTTATTGCTGTTGGTGCAGGATGCAAGAATGGCCAGCATCGCGACTAGCGGTAACTTAAAAGTTGGTTTCATTCGAATCATAGTTTTTGTTAAATCTAAGATACATAAATTAAAAGAGGTTGTGGACACACTGTGGTGTTATTGTAGCGCCGCAGGAATCAGATAAGCCGGTACGCTGAAATACCACACGTTTCAGCTGGAAGAAAAAGGCATAAAAAAAAGGCAGAATGTGAAACATCCTGCCTTTCCCGATTAACGGTTTTATTATTTTAAAGTTCCGTAATATTCAACAAATTTGGCTAAAGCATTTGAATAACCCCATTCGTTATCATACCATGAAACCACTTTAACGAAGTTGTCGTTCAATGAAATACCAGCTTTTGCATCAAAGATTGAAGCGTGTGGATCACCGATGAAGTCAGAAGAAACCACTTCGTCTTCAGTATAAGCCAATACGCCTTTTAATTCACCTTCAGAAGCAGCTTTCATTGCTTTTTTAACATCTTCATAAGTTGCAGGTTTTTCTAAACGTACAGTTAAGTCAACCACTGAAACGTCAGCTACAGGAACGCGGAAAGACATACCTGTCAATTTACCTTTCAATTCAGGAAGCACTAAACCTACTGCTTTTGCAGCACCAGTTGAGGAAGGGATGATGTTAGAGAAACCACCACGGCCACCTCTCCAGTCTTTAGCCGAAGGACCATCAACAGTTTTTTGTGTTGCAGTTACCGCGTGGATCGTACTCATTAAGCCTTCAACAATACCGAAATTGTCGTTTAATACTTTAGCAATTGGCGCCAGACAGTTTGTGGTACAAGAAGCATTAGAAACGATCGTTTGATCAGCAGTCAGTTTCTCATGGTTTACACCCATTACATAAGTAGGGGTATCGTCTTTTGCCGGAGCAGAGAATACTACTCTTTTAGCACCTGCAGCAAGGTGTTTTTCACCATCGGCTTTAGTTAAGAAAAGACCAGTAGATTCAATTACAGTTTCTACACCAACTTCATCCCATTTCAGGTTTGCCGGGTCTCTTTCCGCAGTAATACGGATGGTTTTACCGTTAACCACTAAATGTCCGTCAACTACTTCAATCGTTCCGTCAAAACGGCCATGCGTAGAATCATATTTTAACATATAAGCCATGTAATCCGGCTCAACAAGGTCATTAATTGCAACAATGTCTAATCCTCTTTTTAAAGCAGCTCTGAAAACCAGTCTGCCAATACGGCCAAAGCCGTTTATTCCAATTTTGCTCATCTTAATTTTTATTAATTTGAATAGTAGTTTAGTAAATTATATATTGGTTCTTTAGTAATTGATGTAATTTCGAGATCGTGTTTCTGCGCAACAGTTCTCAGTTGATCCTGGAATGTCCCCGCCACCAGGCCTACAAAATGTATTTCTTTATTCGGTCTGGCCTTAACAGTAGGTAATAAATACGTTTGGAAATAACGTTCAAAACCATCATCAACAAGCTGTTTGATGTATGGATGATTCCTGTTTTCCACAAAAAAATCGAAAAAGGAGCTTAAAAAAAGCTGTGCCATTGGTTTTTTGTAAATGCGTTCCAGGATTTGCGGTCGCTCCAGATTATACTTGGCTTCAAACAAGCTATGCAGGTCTTTAGGTAAGTTTTTCTGTAAAAAGCGCTTCAATATCATCTTACCCAGATAATTTGAAGAACCTTCATCGCCCAATACATAGCCCAGTCCGAAATTGTTCTTTTCCGGTTTTTTACCATCAAAATAAGCACAGTTTGCGCCACTACCCAATAAACCCACAATTCCGGAATGGTTGTAACATGCAGATATCGCTGCGCCGTACAGGTCATCTTTTACAATGACCTTACTGTATTTAAAGAACATGCCTAGCGCAGTAGCCAATTCATCTTTACGTGCTTTTGAAGATGCACCTGCCGCAAAAACGTAGATCTTTTTTATGCTCTCTGCATGGTTGATCAACACGGTCTTTTTGTTTAAGAGCTGCAGGATTGATTTCTGATCGTTGAAACAAGGGTTAATCCCAGGCATGGTACATTCGGCAATTGCCTTACCTTCTCTGGCGATTTTCCAGAATGCTGTTTTCGATCCGCTGTATACGATTGCTATCATCTTAAATAGATAAAACTTTAGTCATTTCCAATAAATCAGGTTCCAGTTTAAAGGTATGTTTGGTCAGAGCCTCTTCGATACTCGTGGTCTGGATTTCGTTTCCGCGTAAGCCAACCATTTGCATAGAATTACCTTTTAACAATTCATTCACTGCGGCAAAGCCAAGTCTGCTGGCCAGAATCCGGTCAAAACTACTCGGACTGCCACCGCGCTGCAAATGGCCCAATATGGTAACCTTCGTGTCGTAGTGGTTAAAGCGTTCTTTTACTTTCTTCGCCACCTCGTAAGCGCCACCATCTTTATGACCTTCAGACACAATCACAATGCTGGAGGTTTTTTTTGTAGAAGCACCGGTTTCCAGCTGACTGATCAGTTCATTCAGACTGGTATCCTTTTCAGGCAATAAAACAGCTTCAGCGCCGCTGGAGATTGCACTCCTTAAAGCAATACATCCAGAGTCACGGCCCATCACTTCCACAAAAAATAAGCGGTCGTGTGAATCTGCCGTATCCCTGATTTTATCTATGGCTTCAATGACTGTATTGATTGCGGTATCGTAACCCAATGTAAAGTCCGAACCATATAGATCGTTGTCAATTGTTCCGGGTACTCCCATAACCCGGATACCGAATTTTTCGCCGAAGCGTTTAGCTCCGGTAAAAGTCCCGTCACCGCCAATCACCACAAGTCCGTCAATTTCACGTGCTTGTAAATGCTTATAAGCCAGTGCCATTCCTTCGTCAGTTTTAAATTCCAGGCAACGTGCAGTTTTTAAAATGGTACCACCCATATGAATGATGTTACTTACAGATCTGGCGTCCATTGGATTAATGGTGTTATTAATTAATCCCTGATAGCCCTGCATCACACCAAACATGTTAATCCCATTGTAAATGCCCGTTCGTACTACTGCCCTGATGCAGGCGTTCATTCCGGGTGCGTCTCCACCGGAGGTTAGTACTGCGATATTTTTAATGTTTGGTTTCATGTTTATATATTACGAATATAGCGTGTATTTTTTACACTAAGTAATTTATTTTACATTTTTCAATGTCAATGGGCGCTCATTATTGAAATGTACATCATCTGGATTGGTTTTCAGCGATATAACTGATTTTATTTGTTAAGGATGACAAATAACCCTGAAAAAGATGAAAATTAGTTTTTGTGGTATTATGTTAATTGAATATATATTTGCACTTTGGAACACACATTTGTACTTTGCTTGAAATCCATCATCAAGTGGAAGCACAATGAAGTAATTCCATGTGAAAACGCCTCGAATGTTTTAAGGCTGATTAAGAATAATTGACAGAAATAAATATTAATGTTTTGAAAGAAGTCTTACCAAAATTTAATTCCACTTTCTCAATTGATTGTGTATTATTCGGATTTGATGAAGGAGAACTGAAAGTTCTGCTGATTGAAAGAAATGAAGAGCCTTTTAAGGATTGGTGGGCTTTGCCTGGAAATCTGGTACAGGAGCATGAAAGCCTGGATCAGTCTGCAACCCGCATTCTAAATGAACTTACCGGCCTTACTGACATTTACATGGAGCAATATTACACTTTTGGCGATGTCAATCGCCACCCCCAGGGTAGGGTGTTGAGTATCGCTTATTATGCGCTGCTCCGTTTGGGTGGAGATAAAGCTGTTAAGCCCATCAGTAACTTTGCCAAACAGGCCTATTGGAGAAATGTGAAAGATTTGCCAAGATTGGCGTTTGATCATCAGCAGATTTTTGAAAAGGGAATGGAAAAGATCAAAAGGCGCATCAAGCACCAGCCTATTGCTTTTGAGCTATTGCCAGAGAAGTTTACCCTTACCCAGCTTCAAAATGTGTACGAAGTGATTTTAAGTAAAAAACTGGACAAGCGAAATTTCCGCAAGAAAATGCTCAGTTTTGGTGTGCTTAAAGATTTGAATGAAAAACAATACGGCGTATCATTCCGGGCAGCAACGCTGTATAAATTCGACAAACGGAAATATGCAAAACTCTTTAGTAAAGAAATCTCTTTTTAAAAGGACATAAAAAAAACGCTCCGGTTGATCAACCGGAGCGTTTTTTTTATATTCTGGATTTGTTATTTTGCCAACAAATTCAAGTGGTAATTCACCAGGTCATCTATAGGAGAGCGGATGATCTTACCAATACCCATTTCATACCTGTCGGCTACTACACTCAGCACATCCCTGAAACTATAACCTACTGATCCCACACAGTTCAGTTTGTAGTCTTTGTAGTTTGGATAATGTACCACCAGGTTATCAAAAAATGCAGTGAAAGCAAAGTCAATGGCTTTGAATGTATAATCTTCATAGCTGTCTTTATAATCATAAAGGAACTTACTAAAACCTGCGCAAAAACGATTTGGCAAAGGCTTGTTGTAGATATTGTCAAATATATCTTCGTTGGTCAATGCAAAATTATCGTAAAAGCTCTCTCTAAGTCCTTTTGGCATGTAACCACGCATGTAATCACTTAAAATGCGTTTTCCAATGAAACTGCCACTGCCTTCATCACCAAGAAAATACCCCAATGAATCTATGTTCAGGGTGATTTCGTTACCATCATAAAGGCAGGAATTGGTTCCAGTTCCCAAAATGGCTGCAAAACCAGGCTCATCTCCTAATAATGCCCTGCAAGAGGCCAGAAGGTCGTGCCCAATATTTACTTTGGCATTCGGAAAAACCTGCTGCATCGCATCTGCCACAATTTTACGGTTGGCGTCTGTGGAACAGCCTGCTCCATAATAATTTACTTCAGTTAATTTGGTCACATCAAGATAGTCTGGTAAAGACTTGCTCAATGATTTTACGATGTAAGCTGTATCGGAAAAGTAAGGGTTGTAACCTTCGGTGTTAAAAAGGATTTTTCTGCCGGCTTCATTAATCAGGCACCAATTCGTTTTAGTTGAACCACCATCTGCAATAACTATCATATTATCTCCTTTCGTTTGGTAAAAAACTAAATAATCCGGCCACTTTTGTACACGTTTTGCTCATAAATTTATTTTTTTTTATTTTGGTTCGGTATTTTTTTTCCTTGCTCTTTAGTGTTTAAACTGTGTTTTTGCGCTTTTTTTGGGTGACCATATTGTCAAATAAACACTAAGCCTAAATTACACTTGTTATTTTAAAATCCAAATTATAAAATACCACCTTTTTTTTAGCACCAAATCAAATCCATATAAACTTGATGTTAAACCTGCGTTAAAGCAGAATATTGCGGGTTTTAAGGGTAATAAAAAAGTTAATTATAATTTTAGCGGTGAAAGCCAAGTGTAATATTGTATTTTGTGATATTTATCAATAATCAGGCCTTCTTTAAGGTGTAAAATTTGAATCTTTGTATTCAATAGTAAACTATGTCAGTAAAAATTGATTTGAGAAGTGATACGGTAACCAAACCTACAGCAGGTATGCTTGCCGCAATGATGGAAGCCAGCGTTGGAGACGATGTTTTTGGCGAAGACCAATCTGTTCATGAACTGGAAAATAAACTGGCTTCCATGTTTGGCATGCAGGCCGGACTTTTTTGTCCTTCAGGTACAATGACCAACCAAATTGCAATCAAGTGTTTCACACAACCTATGGACGAGGTCATTTGCGATCAAACGGCGCATGTTTACCGTTATGAAGGTGGTGGCATAGCCTATCACTCGCAAGCTTCAGTACGTTTACTAAACGGTCCGAGGGGCATTTTAACACCGGAAATGATCGAACCGGAAATCAACGAACCAAATATTCACTACCCGAATTCCAGCCTTGTGGTTTTGGAAAATACGGTAAATAAAGGTGGTGGGAGCTGTTATACATTAGGCCAGATCGAGCCCATTCACACCCTTTGTAACATTAAAGGTTTAAAACTACATCTGGATGGGGCCAGGATATTCAACGCGCTCGTGGCCACAGGAGATCATGCAGCAGCTTACGGGCAATATTTTGATGGGATCTCCATCTGCCTTTCCAAAGGACTTGGAGCACCTGTTGGCTCTGTGCTGCTGGGGAATAAAGAAACCATCCAAAAAGCAAGAAAGATACGTAAGGTATTTGGTGGTGGGATGAGGCAGGCCGGTTTTCTCGCAGCAGCAGGGATGTATGCACTGGAAAATCACGTCAGTCGCCTGGCCATTGATCATCACCACGCAAAGGCTATTGAAGCCGCACTGTCACAAGTCAATTACGTTGCTGGTATACTTCCTGTGGAGACAAATATTGTTGTTTTTGAGATTGCAGAAGGTTTTAAAGCCAGCCATATTGTACATCTCTTACATGAAAAAGGTATTTTGTGTAACACCACAGGGCCGAATACCGTCAGAATGGTCACACATTTAGACATTTCTCCGGAAATGATCGATGGCGTAATCCAAAACATAATACATTTGCATCCAATAGCTCATAAATAATTTTCGTTACCAATGAATAAAATCCTCATAGCCAATAGGGGCGAGATTGCATTGCGTATTATGCGTTCTGCACGTGAAATGGGTATAAAAACCGTAGCGGTCTATTCAGAGGCCGACCGGGAAGCGCTCCATGTGCGTTATGCAGATGAAGCGGTATGTATAGGTCCTGCACCCTCCAATCAGTCTTACTTACTTGCGGAGAAGATCATCGAAGCTTGTCAGGTGACAGGAGCTGAAGCCATTCATCCCGGGTACGGATTCTTATCCGAAAATGCCGCATTTGCACGTGCTGTTCAGGCCGCGGGACTCACTTTAATCGGTCCCACGCCAGAAGCTATGGAAGTTATGGGCAATAAATTATCTGCTAAGGCCGCAGCATTAAGATACAACATTCCAATGGTGCCTGGAACAGAAGAGGCCATTACCGATTTGGAAGAAGCGAAAAAACGCGCAGTAGAAGTTGGCTTTCCAATTTTGATCAAAGCTGCTGCCGGAGGTGGTGGAAAAGGCATGCGTGTGGTGGAGCAGGTGACAGATTTTGAAGAACAGATGCAGCTTGCGGTAAGTGAAGCTGTTTCTGCTTTTGGAGATGGAGCGGTATTTATTGAAAGGTATGTACAGTCGCCCAGACACATTGAAATACAAGTGCTTGGTGATACGCATGGAAATATTGTACATCTTTTTGAGCGGGAATGTTCTATACAACGCCGGCATCAGAAAGTTATTGAAGAAGCGCCATCCAGCATTCTTACCGCTGAAATCCGGGCACAAATGGGTAAATGTGCAGTAGATGTGGCACGCGCTGTAAATTACGTTGGCGCAGGTACGGTCGAATTCATCTTGGATGAAAACCTGGACTTTTTCTTTCTGGAAATGAATACCCGCTTGCAGGTGGAACATCCCGTTACTGAAATGATTACCGGATTAGACCTGGTTAAAGAACAAATTAAAATTGCCAGGGGAGAACGGTTAAGCTATCAGCAGGAAGATTTGCAGATCAATGGACACGCCATAGAATTGAGGGTATATGCTGAAGATCCCGAAAATAATTTCTTACCTGATATCGGTACGCTGCAAACCTACAATACACCCAAAGGCAATGGCGTAAGGGTGGATGACGGCTTTGAGCAAGGTATGGAAATTCCAATCTATTACGATCCCATGATTGCCAAGCTGATCACCTACGGTCAGACGCGGGAAGAGGCCATACATAGAATGATAAGGGCAATAGATGAATATCAGATCACTGGCATACAAACCACACTCGGTTTTGGTCGTTTTGTAATGAAGCACGAGGCATTCACATCAGGTAATTTTGATACCCACTTTGTCAATAAGTATTTCAACGCCGATAGCCTGAAAAATGAAGAGGAGACCGAAGCACTCATGGCGGCAATTTTTGCGGTATCTGCCCTAAAAAAAGAAAAGATGTCTGGCAGTATAGCGCTGCAACAGGAAAGTACCAGCAATTGGAGAAAGAACAGAATCAATAAATAAGCCCAATTCAAATTATGTTTACAGGAATTATAGAAACACCAGGAGAGATCAAAGATATACGTGCTGAAGGAACAAACCTTCATTTTACCATACAATCCGCCATTAGCAAAGATTTAAAAATTGACCAGAGTGTTGCGCACAACGGCGTTTGTTTGACTGTGGTTGCTTTAAATGAAGATACACATACCGTAACTGCCATACAGGAAACCCTGGAAAAGACCAATATGCAATTCCTTAAAAAGGGGAGTAAGGTTAATCTGGAACGTTGTATGCAAATGAACGGGCGTCTGGACGGACATATTGTGCAAGGCCATGTCGACCAGACTGCGGTCTGCATCAAGCGTGAGGAGTTGGATGGCAGCTGGGAGTACCGCTTTCAATACGATGCCTCAAACGGCAATGTTACGGTTGAAAAGGGATCAGTGTGCGTCAACGGAATCAGTTTAACTGTGGTGAATTCTGCTGCAGATCAGTTTTCTGTATTTATTATTCCTTATACTTTCGAACACACCAACCTTCATGAGGTTGAGGTCGGAGATACCGTCAACATAGAATTTGACATCATTGGCAAGTACGTTGCCCGGTTGATTCAAAAGTAAATTACTTTTTAAGCTCCTCAATTTTGTTTTTAATAAAAGAAATGAGCTTAGGCTGTTCTTTAGGGTTTATGGTCTTCAGGTATTGATCGTAATAATTAACCGCATTCTTTTTGTCATTAAGCTTGGTTTCATACACCAAGGCAATATTATAGAGCAGGCTTCCATTGTTTTCAAACTGGAGGCCTTTCTTATAAGCTTTATTTGCAGTCTCATTTTGATTAACGCCTTCATACGAATCACCTAAGAGACCGTAATAGGTTGCAATCTTTGGCGAGATCCCCTCCTTAATGGCTTTTTCAAGGTAGGGAATCGCATTTTTAAAGTCTTTTACACCCCGGTAGCTTAAGCCGATGTGATAATACAAACCCTCATTGTCAAAAGCTTTGTCCTTAATGATCAGAAAGTACTTTAATGCATTTGGATAATCTAAAGAAAGGAAATAACTTTTGGCCAGGTTGTTCAATACAAATGTCGAGCTGTCTCCATAATTTAACAGCAAATGCCCTGTCTTAATAGCCTCAGGATAATTTCTGCCAGCCATACTGATGGGCATCTTCATTTTTAACAGCTTTAGGTTGCTGCTGTCTGCCGCCAAGGCTGGTTCCAATACCAGTTTGGCTTTGTCAAAAAAGTTCATCTTAAAATAAACTTCACACAGGTCAAAAGCGACATCTGCATCCGCTGGCATCAATGCATTTGCCTTTTCCAGGTAATGATTGCGTACCAGGCTGATTCCTTCCCGGTCCAGGTCTGCCAGTTGTTTGTATGCACTGAAGCTGGTGCTGTCATTTTTCAGTACTTCCAGATAATAGATTTTTGCCTTTTCCACATTTCCTCTCCTCGAGCTGATGCCGGCCAGGCTAAATAATGTAGGGATATTGTTGGGCTGTAAGGTATTGAGTGTTATATAATACTTTTCTGCTTCTGCTAATTTCCCGGCCATAATATTCGCGTACGCCATTTGAGAAAGTGCTTTAACATCCTGGGTATCTTCCTTATAATAACTTTGCAAATAAGCTGCGGCTTCGGCATAACGCTGACTCTGGTAATAATCCAATAATTTCTCCCGGTCAATACCCGATTTAGATTGAGCGATGCCCAATTGACAACTAAATAAAATGGCGAAAAAAACGAACAGCTGCTTCATGATCTATCTTAATTTTAAACTAAAGTATTAGGTATTGTACTGCTTTACAAATCTAATTGCTTTTTTTCCAAAATCTGACTGGCAACAGACTCGCCTGGAAATAAAAAAAAACATACTGGCAGGGTAATTGGTTATTACAATAGATATATAACGTTAAATATTAACAATAAACGCATATGGATACTTTAAAGAAGTTTGAATTGATGGAGAAAATTGTAAGAGAACTAGAAGACTTACAACACTCGCAACAAGCAATTATTCAAAAAATAGGGAAAATAGAAGTTGATAATATAGAACTGGGGGATAAAAAATTAGAAAAAGATCTCCCGGATATGCATCAAAGGGTATCAGATAATTTAGATACCATTGTAACCATTCTGGATTACTTCGCTGATAAAACTCAGAATTTTGGAAACAAAAACAATGTGGATGCGCTGAAAGAACAACAGAGCATCAATGAGGCTACCGGACATTAATAGCTAAAATCATAGGACCGTATCATGAATGCGGTCCTGTTTTTTTAAACCTTAAAGCCAATAGGTAATGTCAGATAGAAGCTGGCTCCTTTGCCTTCCTCACTTTCGGCCCAGATCTGACCATTATTTCGCTCCATAAAATCTTTGCATACCTGTAAGCCCAGGCCAGTTCCTTTTTCATTCATGGTTCCTCGGGTAGAGTTATTCAGGCCCGTGAATAGTTTCTCTAATGCAGGTTTTGATATGCCAATGCCATTGTCAGCAATACAAAGCATAATCATCCCTTCAGGTTTATATACCGCTGTAATGTGAATTTCACATCCTTCACTACAAAATTTAATGGCATTGTTCAATAAGTTCCTGACCACAATCTGAATCATAATCATGTCCGCATATACCATGAGCCCCGGAAAAACATCGTGGATGATATGGATGTGCTTGGATGTTGCAGAGGGTAAATGGTAGTTTACCTCGTTTAAAATCATGTTTCTTAAGTCGAATACCACCTTGTTGATGCCATAGCCTTTAAGCTGACTTCGGGACCAATGCAAAATATTCTCTAAAAGATCTGTCGTATATAAGATATCCTTACCCAGGATCGGGGCAATTTGTTTAATTTCTTCCAGACTGATCGTGTCATTTGAAACCATTTTTAACACTTCAGACAAATTGACAAGGGGGCCTCTTACATCATGGGCAATGATAGAAAAGATCTTGTCTTTTAGCTGATTCAGTTTGCCAAGCTCTTCAGTCTGCAGTTTTGATTTCAGCGCTTCCTGTTTCAGGTTCGTCAGATCCTGCAATTTAATTACAGTTACTTCATTGTTTAGCTGGTTCTCATTTAAATGCATGACCTCCGCCTCCAGCTCATAGAAGCCCATAGATGTTTTGATGGTTAGTTCTGTTTTACCCGATTGGTGGTTTTTCAGGAAATTCATTAACCCGTCCTGTTCAGGAAATAAGGTCTGCATTTCCATGCCGATCAGCTTCTTACCCTGGTAGTCGACCAGGTATTTCTTGAACGATTGATTGTAATCAAGTACCCTGTTTTTTCCATCGATAACCAGGTAACTGTCCTGAATTAAGTCCAGAACCTTTTCCCTGGCTACAGGTAAAATGTCAAAAAGCCTGAACCTATATATCGCCAGGCCAGTTAAAATTAGCGTCACAATAAAAGCAAATGGTGTGAGGTCCAAATTTTTAAGCGGCCTGAAACCCAATAAATAAGCAAGGTTGGATAGCCATGGAATGAGTGCTGCAAAGAGAATGGTGAAGTTTTGTTTTCTATATACCTGGTCTGATTTGCGCATGCGCATCAGCAATAAGTAACTGCCCATAGCCAGCATCAGATAGAAATAAAGGGTAAACAGCTGGTACCAGACCCCACGTACAATATGTACCATGGGAAAATCGCCCGAAGTGTCCAGGGTCAGACTTTTATAGTGAAGATGGTGATAGTCGTTTGTCCACACCATCACATTCGTGAGCACGGTTACGACGATCAATACAGCGATATTTCGCTTTTTCTTATACCAGCATTCCTTTCCCGACAATTGTAAACAGAAAAGAAACCAATAAAGCGGAAGCGTGGTGATGCCAACATATTCTACCCTGATCAGGAATTTGATCTGTTCCAGATTCTGGCTGGCCAGTTCAAAACCATAGGCCATAGACCAGAGTGCATTCGACAGGAGCATGAAACCGAACCACCTGACGGCTTCCCCTTTTCTACCAAGAAGTCGTGCCGAAAAAAAAATAGTAATGGTGCTGCAAAAAATTAATGTAATGGCGTAAGGGTTAAATATGAAGTCCATTTACAAAAAGATTAGCCAAATAGCTGGAGCGTTTAGGAATAGTGTTGGTTATAAAGATAAAACTACATAATTTAGTTTTGAATTGAAAATATTCTTAGTTTTACGTAAATAATTGAAAATAAAAAACACTCATTTACTATCGTATGAAAAAAATAATCCTTTCTGCATTATTGCTCTCCTTCAGTGTAGCTGGTTTTAGTCAGGCATTACCAAGCTTCCAATTGGGTATTAAAGGTGGTGCCAACTTGTCAAAACTGAGTACCGAAAATACTTTTAGCAGCGACAATAGAGCCGGTTATTACGCAGGTTTATGGGCGCGCATAGGTGCTGCAGGGATACATTTACAACCTGAGCTATACATCAGCGGTAAAAATACAACCTTGAAAACATCGAGTGGTGATAAAGCTGATGTTAAATTTACCAGTGTTGATGTACCTGTTTTAGTCGGTACTAAAATTGGTGCTGCTGGTGTTGGCCTTCGTTTAAATACAGGTCCGGTAGTGTCCTTTATTGTAGATGATAAACAAACTGTAAAAACAGCAGTTGGTAACGTTTTCAACGGAAATTTCAAAGGACAGTCATTTGCATGGCAGTTTGGTGCTGGTTTAGACGTTGGTAAATTGGGATTGGATTTAAGATATGAAGCTGGTCTTTCCAAGATCGGAAAAGACGGTTATGACGATACCAAATTAGGTTTGTTCACTTTCGGACTTGCCTACAGATTGTTCTAGCAAGAAAAAGTTTTCCACATTATGTGTAAAAGGGTAAACATTAGCTGTTTACCCTTTCTTTTTGGCTTTAATTTTGATCTTGCCAAATCCCCTAAACTTAATTTAATACGGCTATGAAACTAAAAGAGTTATTATTAAATGGAAATAGCTTCGCTGAGCTATTAAAACAGTTTTCAATCAATGCAGATGATGTAAAAATCCAGGATGAAGACATGATCTTGTCTGACCAGTATTTGAAACATCAGGATATCGTAAAGGAAAGTATTTGCATTGAGGGTAAAAATAAAGATGGCATTGTTAACTTTTTTGGCACCTTACACTACAACATTTTAAATAAGCTTGCGGTGTTCGAAATGCAGGGGTTTGAGCAGGTTGCCATCCACTAAGCCTTGGTATTTTTCTTGGTTACTTCTTTTATTTCGTAATGAAATGCTCCTTTAATGGGGCGTATTGGGGTGTCTTTGTCGTCACTCAGTATTTTTACATAACAAGCCCCGAAATAAAAGATGAACGAAGAGTAAAATACAAAAAGCATGATCAGTACAATTGATCCAGAGGTTCCGTATACGCTACCAATGCCACTCAATGGAAGCATGATGCGGAGGATGTATTTTCCTACCGTAAAAAGTATCCCTGTAAGCAGCCCGCCGTGGATAGAAGCTTTCCAGGTAGGACGCCCATTGGTTAAAAAACGGAATAAAACAGAAAACCAGACGGTTACAATAGCGATGAACAGCAGCTGGTTGAGTACAGATAAAAATATCCGGCCGAAAGTAGGCGACGCAGTATTTAAATAGGCACCAATAAAAGCCTGAACACTGTCAGTCAGCAGACCAACAAAAAACAAAATTCCTGCAAGTAAAATAATGACAAACGAACGTGCCCTCAGTTTCATTTTAAACAGAAATCCGGAGTGTGCTTTAATGCCAATTGACCAAATCTGGTCCATTGAATTTTTAATCACGCTAAAAAGGGTGGTGGCCACGAACAGGAAGAAAGCAAAGCTGATTAAGGTTGCATACCAATGCTGATCGATTCCCCGGATGTTCCTGAGCGTTTGCCTCACCTGAAGTGTACTTCCGTCGTCCAGTATACTTGCCAGGCGCTCAAAAATGCGTTTGGCAAGTTCTTTCCGGTCGATGAAAAAGCCAAAAAGCCGGATCAGAATCAACAATATGGGTGGTAATGCGAAATTGGTAAAAAAAGCCGTGGCGCCTGCCAGGCGTAGCGGGTCATTTTTTTGAAATAATTTAAATGCCGCAGAAAAACGGGTAAAGAAAAGCTTTGTTGTATTTAGTAAGTTGATTTCCATGCCCCGCATATTGCCTTAAAGCCCGAAAATAACTATTTTTTTTAACTCCTGATGTGTTGTGCATAAAAAAGCGGACATCCCACTGGAATGCCCGCCCCGTTTTTGAATGAATAAGAGGGGTATTATAAATTCCCTCTTAGCTCTTGTTCGCGTTCTAAGGACTCAAATAAAGCTTTGAAATTGCCGGCCCCGAAAGACTGGGCACCTTTACGCTCAATAATTTCGAAAAATAGGGTAGGACGGTCTTCTACCGGTTTGGTGAAAATTTGTAACAGATAGCCCTCTTCGTCACAATCCACTAAAATTCCCAGTTCTTTAAGCTGAGCAATTTCTTCATCTATTTCACCCACACGCTCAGGCATCATATTGTAATAGGCTTCCGGGGGTGCACTTAAAAACTCAACCCCTCGAGCTTTTAATTCCTTCACTGTCGTCAAAATATCTTTTGTCGCTACAGCAATGTGTTGCACCCCTTCGCCTTCGTAAAATTCTAAGTACTCTTCAATCTGCGACTTTTTCTTGCCTTCAGCAGGCTCATTGATCGGGAATTTCGAAAAGCCATTCCCGTTGCTCATTACCTTACTCATCAATGCCGAATATTCTGTATTGATCTGTTTGTCATCAAAAGAAAGGATGTTTACAAAACCCATCACGTCCTCATACCACTGTACAGTCTCATTCATCCGGTTCCAGCCCACATTACCCACACAATGGTCAATGTATAATAAACCGGTCTCTGCAGGGTTATAATCGCTTTTCCAATCGATATAGCCTGGTAAAAATGTGCCATTGTAGTTTTTGCGTTCAATAAACATGTGTACCGTTTCGCCATAAGTGTAAATGCCCGACATGCGGATTTCACCATGCTCGTCCGTCTTCGTTACAGGCTCCATATACGGCTTTGCACCCCGCGCAGTAGTTTCCTCAAAAGCACTATAGGCATCATCAACCCATAAAGCCAATACCTTTACCCCGTCACCATGAAGCTTCACATGTTCCGAAATCGGATGCTCAGATTTCAAAGCGGTGGTCAATACCAATCTGATTTTTCCTTGCTTCAGAACATAAGATGCACGGTCGCGAATACCAGTTTCTGGACCAGCATAAGCCAATGATTGAAAGCCAAAGGCGGTTTTGTAATAATGCGCTGCCTGTTTGGCATTTCCTACATAAAACTCGATGTAATCAGTTCCGTTAATCGGAAGAAAATCCTGCGCTTTAGCAATTTTTTCTGCAAATGTTTGAGTTGACATTTTTGTTTTTTTATTTAATAATAAGTTAGTTTTTATACTTACCGATCAGCTAGTTAGACTGACCGTTTTTTTATTTTTGTGCCCAGCTCTTAAAATAGCTTTCATCTTCAATCGCAATGGCGTCCTCTGTCAGCATCAATGGCCTGAAAGGATCAATCATCACTGCCAGCTCTTCCGTACTTTCTTTGCCAATTGATTTTTCAACAGTGCCTGGATGTGGCCCGTGTGGAATACCACCCGGATGTAGCGTAATCTGACCTTTTACCACACTTTTCCTGCTCATAAAATCGCCATCTACATAGTAAAGCACTTCATCACTATCCACATTGCTGTGGTTATATGGCGCCGGAATAGACAGCGGGTGGTAATCGTATTTACGTGGTACAAAAGAGCAGATCACAAAATTGTGCCCTTCAAAAGTCTGGTGTACGGGAGGCGGCTGGTGCAAACGCCCGGTAATCGGTTCAAAATCATGGATCGAAAATGCCCATGGGTAATGAAAACCATCCCAGCCTACAAAATCAAAAGGATGGGTACCATAGGTATAAGGATACATGATGCCCTGCTTTTTGATCAGGACTTTAAAATCTCCATATTCGTCAATGGTTTCCAGATCTTGCGGGCGTCTGATGTCCCTTTCGCAAAATGGAGCATGCTCTTCTAATTGTCCAAAGGCATTCCGGTACCGCTTTGGTGTACGGATCGGACTAAAACTCTCCACAATGAACAACCGGTTTTGCTCATCGTCAAATTCCATCTGATAAATTGTACCCCTTGGAACCACCAGGTAATCACCATAGGCAAAACGGAGTTTACCAAAACCTGTTTTTAAGGTTCCGGATCCCTCATGGATAAAAATCACTTCATCTGCCTGACTGTTTTTATAAAAATAATCGGTCATAGATTTCCTCGGTGCGGCCAGGGAAATGTGCAGGTCGTTGTTCACCAGTACCGGCTTGCGGCTTTTCAGGTAATCGTCCTCAGGTTTGATGTTAAAGCCAATTAAACTGGTATGCTTTAAATGCTTTTCCCTCGCAATTTTCGGCTCAACAGAATAAGGTTCACCCAGCTCCTTAACCAGGGTAGGCGGGTGGCAGTGATAAACAAGCGAATATAAGCTTGAAAAACCTTCTGTGGAAACCAGTTCTTCTGCGTATAAATTGCCATCTGGTTTACGAAAAACGGTATGGCGTTTAGCAGGTATGGTTCCTAATGTATGATATATTGGCATAACTTTAGGTATTTTGGTTAGAAACGGAAATGCAATCACATCAAAACGTTGTAAACATTTTGATCCAGAGCTTTAATGAAAAAGTCTGTTCAGGAAATTAAAAGGAATATTGAGCGAAAATGATTTTGGAAAGCATAGCATACCTGAATGCAGCAAGGGCTTCCTTGGCTACGTCATTCTGATATGTGAAACTGTGCTGTATCATTTTCTTTATGGTGCTAAATTAAGTATTTAATATCTGAATCACCAAACTATATGCTATATTTTATGCCGGTAGTGCCAATTGACATGTAAATGTTACCTGCCCAAATCAAATGGATATTTAAGTGGGACTTGATATGCTGTGTTTATTTGTATTTTTATATAGCTTTGGGCAACGACTAATAAATTATTGACATATGAAACTGGTATCCTATAAAACTGAAGATACAGAGCACCTTGGTGTTTTTGTAAACGGACACATTTATAATTTGAATTCATGCGACAAGTTGTTGCCAGATGAAATGAGTGCTTTCCTGCAAGGTGGCGATGTGCTGATGGAACGCGCCAAAAAGGTGGATGCGCAAATTAAAGCCGGAGAGATCGAACCTAAACAGGAAGTTTTCTTTGAGCTGCTGGCACCGGTGCCACACCCAAGCTCTTGCAGAGACGGTTATGCTTTTCGCCAGCACGTAGCTGCAGCGCGTCGCAACCGGAAAGTAGACATGATCGCTGAATTTGATCAATATCCCATCTTTTATTTTACCAACCACAATGCCATTCAGGGCCCGGGTGAAATTGAATGCATGCCTGATCATTTTCAAAAGCTTGATTTTGAACTTGAAGTAGCTGTTGTAATCGGTAAAAAAGGACGGAACATTACTGCTGCTGAAGCTGATCAGTATATTGCTGGTTATATGGTGATGAACGATATGAGTGCCAGAACATTACAGATGGAAGAGATGTTGTTGAACCTCGGTCCGGCTAAAGGGAAAGATTTTTCTACAGTAATTGGTCCGTGGCTGGTTACACCAGATGAACTGGAAGAATATAAAACTGCTGCTAAGCCAGGGCACGTTGGTGCTGCATACGATCTGAAAATGACCTGCACCGTAAATGGGGTAGAAGTTTCTGCTGGTAATATGGCCGATATGGACTGGACTTTCGCCGAAATTATTGAACGCTGTGCGTATGGTGTGGATATTCTTCCCGGCGATGTGATCGGTTCCGGAACTGTGGGTACAGGCTGTTTCCTGGAGCTGAACGGAACAGGCTTATTGAACGATCCTGATTTTAAACCGCAATGGTTACAGGATGGTGATGAAGTAGAAATGGAAATTACCGGTTTAGGCAGGTTAATTAATGTCATCAAAAAAGCAGATACTGATTTTTCCATATTGGCACTTAAAAAATAATGCTGACCGTAAATACATCAGAGCTAAGTCCGGCGCAATTGCAAAACTATTTGCAGTATGCAATTGCGCCCAGACCAATATGCTTTGCCACAACAATAGACCAGCAGGGCAACATCAATCTTAGTCCCTTTAGCTTCTTCAACATGTTCAGCACCAATCCGCCGATGTGCATTTTTTCACCGGCAAGAAGGGTGCGGGACAATACCACCAAACATACCTTAGAAAATGTGCTGGAGGTTAAAGAATGCGTCATCAATATCGTCAACTATCCCATGGTTCAGCAAATGAGTCTGGCCAGCACCGAATATGCCAGGGGGGTAAATGAATTTGAAAAATCTGGTTTTACCATGCTACCCTCCCAACTGGTTAAACCGCCACGTGTAGCTGAAGCCCCTGTTCAAATGGAATGCATCGTCACCGAGGTGATCCATATGGGTGAAAATCCAGGGGCAGGAAACCTGATTCTGGCAGAAATTAAGCTGATCCATATTAAAGAAGATATTCTTGATGCGGATGGCAAAATTGACCAGGCTAAAATCGACCTCGTGGCCCGTTTGGGTGGCGATTGGTATTGCCGCGTTACGCCAGAAAATCTGTTTAAAGTAGCCAAACCCTTAACTACACTTGGTGTGGGTGTCGATGCTTTACCCAAAACCGTACGCAATTCCAATGTCCTTACCGGAAATGATCTGGGGATGCTGGGCAATGTAGAACATTTGCCAACAGATGAAGCGGTAGATGCCATGCGCGCCAATGTACAGGTTAAAGAAGTACTGGATGCCACTATTGGTGATGCCAGTAACCGTGAACGTGAGCTGCACGAACTTGCTAAACAATGGTTGAAACAAGGAAATGTAATGGATGCCTTGAAAGTGGTGTTGCTATAAAATACTAACCACTTTTAAGAAACGCTTTTTATAAAAACCTTCGTCCAGACTGGAAATGGTAACGCCTTTGGCGTTGCCAGACGAAGAGTGAATGAACCGCACCTCGTCGCCATTAATCGAATAAATGATGCCTACATGTCCCGGTGTCCTCGACCTGCTGTTCGTTCCTGTGAATAAGATGACATCGCCAATTTTGGCTTCTGCCAGACTTTTATCTTCGCCACTGGTGGCAAACTCCCTGGAAGACCGCGGAACTTTAAATCCAAAATTACTGAATACGTAATTCACAAAACCAGAGCAGTCGAAACCACGACTTGGGCTGCTTGATGCCGTTCTGTAACGAATGCCCAGCATCGATTTGGCAAATTCCAGTAAGCGGTTGGGTGATTCTGTTTGTTGCGGAATGACATCGGCAGGCGATTGTGCCTTAATTAGTTTATCTACAAGTTGCTGGTATTGAACAGGGACAGTAGTTTGTGCCTGAGCTGTCGCAGCAATGATAAAAAGAAAACAGAAAATGCTAAGGTGTTTCTTCATACTAATGGGCTAAAGATATTAAAAATATACTTTAGCCCACCATGATGTTGATAACTTGTTGATTACGGTGTTGTTACTGCAACAGGCAGGGTTTTTCCGTTAAAAAACCGATGTCCGGTCTTCGCAAAATCAGCAATATACTTGCCCATTTCGAAAGCCATAACCGGAGATTCATAACCCGGAAAAGCTTGTTCCAGCATCTCTGTTTGTGCTGATCCCAGGGCCAGGCAATTCACCTTAATGCCCGTGTCTGCCAGTTCAAAAGCCAGGCATTCTGTTAAAGTATGCAGTGCCGATTTGCTGGCAGAATAAGCCGCTAGTCCGGGAAATTTCACACTGCCCTGAAAACCGCCCATGCTGCCGATGTTTACAATGTGACTGCCACTTTTAAGCAAAGGCATCAGGTTCTTGATCATCCTGAAATGTCCCATCACATTGCTTTCCAGCATACTTGCCAGATCAGCTTCTGTAGTTTCCAGAAAAGGCTTATTGATCAGTGCACCAGCATTATTGATCAAAATATCCACATGGCCCAGGCGTTCCTGTAAAAAAGGTACCAGAGCCGTATAATCGTCATTCACAATGTCAAATTCTACCGGTAATAAGGTGCAGTCGGGGTTAATCCCTTTTGCGATCTCTAAAAGTTTACGCAGTTTATCAGCCGATCTTGCAATGCAGACCACTTTATTTTCATTGTGCAGGGCAAATTCCAGTGCTGCTTCGAAGCCAATTCCACTGCTGGCGCCAGTTAATACAATATTCATTAAATGTCTTTTAATTCTTAAATAATCTAATCCTCTTCCGTAATCAATTGCGTAACCGGATTTTGAATCACATGTAAACCGTCATGAATCAGTTTGCTATGGTCGGGCTCCGATGCTGCTTTGAGCTCCAGGTAAATCCGGATCTCTTTCTCCAGTTCCGGATCATGTTGCCTGTGATACAGGATCTCCAGAATTTCCAAAGCCGATAGCCAATCGTAACGATGAACTGTTTTTAGCCTTTCAAACAGCCCTGCCAACAACGTATCATCTGCTTCTTCAGCTCTAATCTGGCGAACCAGCTTATAAATGGAGTGCAAATCCTGGGTCTTCTCATCGTAAACCACTTTATGCGTTTGTTTTTCACTCACATGCGTCAGTTCTTCGTAGGCATCTTTATCGGCAGCACCGTTAAATACTGAAATCACCTTTGCGCCAACCGCCATATCATATACACCCCAATCTGGTTGAAACAGCACATTTCCGTTACTTTCTTTAACCGTACAATCCTCAAAAGTAATCAAAGCCAGCTTGTCGCCATTTCTCCAGATCTCTTTCACCGCTCCGGTTACATGGATGCCACTTTCAAATGTAAAATCAGCGCGGCTGCCTTTTCCTAAACCAAAAGCCTCCAGATCTGAATCCGAGCAATCTTCCAGCGGCTTCATCATGCCCTGCAATTGACCAACCGGCGATGAGAAACCATCCTTATGGTGGTGTTTACCATGCCCAGCAAGCTGTTTGCCATCCAGGGCCAGTGCCGAGGGGCCTGTAGTTTTGATAAACGTAAGCTGATCTTGCTGGTCAATCCCCAGGTCTGTAAATACACCTGTAACCTGTAAGCCTGAGCTGTAAACTGCTGTAGCCGGATTCTTACATTCAATTGCTTTCAACAAACTTTCCGAACCCCCTTTTCTAAAGGCCATGGTGTCTGCGAATTGTTCCAGAACATCAATCAGGTTCTGGAAGGTTTCCGTGACAAATAGCTGTGGCTGCGGTTTGGTAATGTCATAGCCATATTTGATGGTATCTATATTGTACCAGATTTTTTCTACATCCTCGCGCATGCAACTTGAGCTTTCCCCAATAGAAGAGAGTAGACCGGCACCATAAATTTTAGGGTTATCCAGTGTCCCGATCAAACCATATTCTACAGTCCACCAGTGCAGGCGACCCAATAAAGCCATTTCAGATGGCTCGCCCATATTGTCTGCTACGAAATGTAAATGCTGCTCAGCTTTCAGGATCTCGGCCTCGTTCCCATCCACTGCCTCTTTCAATATAGAAAGGTGACGGATGGCTTCGTACAGTTCAAAATCTTTGGAAGAGAACATGGCTTTTGCACCAATAGAGCCAAAATAGCTCAGGTAATTGTTATAATCCATGTCGGCAATGATTGGCGCATGGCCTGCCGATTCATGGATGATATCCGGTGCGGGCGTATATTCAATGTGGTTGATCTGTCGGATATCAGCCGCAATTACCAATACCCGGTAGGCCTGGTATTCCATAAAAGCAGCGGGTGGAATAAAACCATCTACCGTCACGGCACCCCAGCCAATTTTACCCAGGTTATCATTCATCGTTTGCAGATCAGGAATATATTCGATACTCAAACCTGCACGTTGAAGTCCTTTGATATATGGGTAATAAGCAACATGTTTTAAATAACTATAATTTTGACGCATGACATATCTCCATACGGCCTGATCTACCGGTGTGTACTTTTCATAGTGTTGTTCCACAATGAATTGCCTCAAATGTCGGGGCAATCTGGCTACCTGCGGATTATTAAAATCATTAAAATCGCTCATTACAAATAAATAAATTAGTTAGCCCAATATAATCGGATACGTAAAGTTAAACAAATAATAGGTTAGGGTGTGACGCTAAAATGATCTACTTCCTGACTTTAAACGAAAAATGTTTTTGCGAAAAATAACTCAGTACGCCCAGTACCACTGTAATGATCGCTTTAGACACAGTCGGATAAAAATGCAAACCCTCCACCATATATTTTAGTAAAGCCAGGTTGAGCAAAATATTGGTGATGACTACCGATGCATACCGGAACAACTGTACGCGTCCTTTTAAGTTTGACTTCGTGAAAACCAGGTATTTGTTGAGCATAAAGCCAATCATAAAGGTAATCACCGATTCAATGGCCAGTGCAGCAACAGGCGCAGAGATCATTTTTGGCAAAAAAGGCAAATCTACCCGTACATTTTGTTGTTTCAGAATCCAGTTATATGCAATGTAAAAAACAACAATGCCAGAGGCAGCCGTTGTACAACCCGAGACCAGGTATCTGAACGTATGCGGCGATAACCAGCGGGAAAAAGGCGGATAAAAGAAATCGATGATTTTCATTAAAACTTTACGCATACTCAGTTAACCGTTAATTTATTCGCAATCATCCTGTTGTTGTACTGTTGTATAAATGCTTTCAGGTATTTTTCCATTCCTGCTGCAATTAACGGTTCTTTTTCCAGAATGTTGTTTTTAGTTAAGCGGTCTGTTTTCAAATTATACAGTGCAATATTCAATTTTCCATCGTTAACCAGCATGTAATCACCCTGGTAAAAGCTAAAATTACCATCATTGTTGTTCACCACAAAATTGTCTTTCCGCTGATTGAAAGCGTCAAACCCCAGGGCAAAATAAGGCTTGTCATAATGCAGGTAGTTCAATACAGTAGGCATGATGTCAATTTGCTGCACCAGTTTATCACTCATTCCTTTTAATTCTCCACCAGGGCGGTAAAATACAATTGGAATAGAGAAATACCCGGGAGTGGTCTGGTATTCCGGAAAATACGATACCGTAGCATGATCTGCACACAAAACGAACAAGGTGTTTTTGTACCATGGCATTTTCGATGCTGTATTGAAGAAATTGCGCAACGCCATATCGGTATACCCAAATATTTCCTGTACCGGCAGCGGACCTTTCGGGAATTTACCTTTGTACTCCTCCGGTAAACGGAAGGGATGATGCGAAGATAAAGAGAAGAAACTCGAGAAAAACGGTTGTTTCAACGTATTCATCGTTTGTGCCATGTATTGCATAAAAGGGTCATCCCAAATGCCCCATGTACCATCAGAATCGCCGGTTTTTTTATACTCGTTCTGACCAAAATAATGTTTGATCCCGGCCAGGTGTGTATAAGATGAAAAACCCATTGAACCATTCGGTGCGCCATGGAAAAAGGCAGTTTCATAACCTTTATCACCCAAAAGCTTGGCGATGCTGGTGGTTTTATTGCCAGAATAGATGGACAGGATAAATGGTTCACGTATTGAAGGGATGCCTGTAATTACCGATGGAATCGCATCTATCGATTTACGGCCATTGGCGTAGGTATGTGTAAAGGTATAACTCTGCGAAATCAGGGAATCTAAAAACGGCGTATAACCTTTGTATTTTCCACCCATCAAATCTTTATTTAAGCTGCCCACATGTTCTTTTCCCAGACTTTCAATAATCAGGAACACGACATTCAATTGCTTAAATGAACCGCTGTCTGCAGGTTGATGAATGGGATTATACAGGGCCTTCAGTGTTTGGTCATCGTAATAGTCGATCGGTTTCAATTTCGAAGCTTTCAACGTTCTGAAAATACAGAAGGGCGTATTTAGCACCAGGCTCATCTGGTCGGGCGTGTCTACAAATTCACCTGCATTACTGAGTGTAATGGGCCTCGTACCAAAGCCCCAGCCACCACGTACACCGGTTAAACAGGCCAGCGCTATGGCTACCAGCAGTGCGGTATGCAAGATATAGACTGGCCAGGTAAACTTAACCACATTTTTTACCTGTACCAACTGGTACAGTTTAACAAACAGCCAGACAAAAATGGCAAATAAAATCACCAGGTACCAGTAGTCACCAAGGAAGTCTACAAACAGTTTAAACTTGTTCTGCTCATTGCTAAACTGACTAAAAACAGTTGCTGTGGTACGCTTTAATGTATACTTATAATAAGCAAAATCAGCAAAGTTGGCAAAGATCCCGATGCTGTTGCTGATGATAAACAGCCACTTGCAAAAACTTTGATAGCCCTTCCGGTAGCGAAAAGGGAAGGGCAGTACCTGCATCAGGATGAATAAGATATTGATGTAAATCAATGCAGATACATCGAATTTCAATCCACCCCACATCATGTATAAATACTTAGGCAAGGTAATGTGCTGGAAAAGGCTTTGGTTAAAGAAATAAAAACCTAGTCTGCACAGGGTGTATAAAACCATGATGACTAAAAAACGATAGGCAAGGGCGATATACAGGTTTACCTCGATTGTATTTTTTCTTTTCAAGTGTTTTTAATTTGAGGCAGCCAATTTACGTATTTTAGGGAAATAAATGTCTTTGAAATTCATCGTCCTGGTGCTGTCAATTCTGCGGTGGAAACGTTCCGGATCAATTTCTTCCAGGTCACCAAAACCACAGGCTTCCATCAATTCAACCGTAGCATGGATGGTGTTGCGGTGAAAATTGGCTACGCGGTGCTTCTTATCGGTTACATCAATTCCTTTGTACAAACTTTTTTCCTGGGTAGCAATACCTACGGGGCATTTGCCGCTATCGCATTTTAAAGCCTGGATACAACCCAGTGCCATCATCATACCACGTGCACTGTAACACGCGTCAGCGCCCAAAGCCAGGGCTTTCATGATGTCAAAACCCGTAATGATTTTACCGGAGGCCAGCAATTTAATCCGGTCTCTTAAATCGTATTCAGATAGGGTATGGTTTACAAAAGCCAGGGCGTCAAGCAAAGGCATACCTACGTAATCAGTGTACTCCAATGGTGCAGCACCAGTTCCACCCTCCGCACCGTCAATGGTGATGAAATCAGGCGTGATACCTGTAGAGATCATGGCCGCGCAGATGTCAATAAATTCTGCTTCACTACCAATACACAATTTAAAACCCACAGGTTTACCACCAGACAACTCCCGGAGTTCTGCAATAAAACGCATCAATCCACTTGCATTGTTAAAAGTACTGTGTGCAGGCGGAGACAAAATGGTCGTCCCAGCTACCACATTCCTGATTTCCGCAATTTCCGGTGTGTTTTTAGCCGCAGGTAAAATCCCACCATGACCAGGCTTAGCACCTTGCGACAATTTCAGCTCAATCATTTTGACATAGGTCCTTTTGGAGTTCTTCTCAAACAAAGCCGGATCAAATTTCCCTTCTGCATCCCGGCAGCCAAAATAACCGGTACCGATTTGCCAGATCAGGTCGCCGCCACCTTTTACATGATGCGGGCTAATTCCACCTTCGCCAGTATTGTGTGCAAAGCCACTTAATTTGGCACCATGGCTCAAAGAAAGGATGGCTGTTTTACTTAAAGCACCGAAACTCATGGCGCCAATATTCAATACACTCAGACTATAAGGCTGTTCACATGAAGCGTTACCCACCGTAATTCTCAAATCAGTATCCTTTAATTTCTTTGGGTAAATGCTGTGTGATACCCACTCGTAGCCCTGCAGATAGGGGTCAACCTGCATACCGAAGGCTACGGTTTCACGTTCATTCTTTGCACGTTGATAAACAATAGAGCGTTGGCGACGGTTAAACGGCTTCCCATCTAACTCAGATTCAAAGAAATACTGACGCATTTCCGGTCGGATCGCCTCAAAGAAATAACGCAGCCGGCCAACAATGGGATAGTTACGCAATACCGCGTGTTTAGATTGAAAACGGTCGTAGGCCAGGGCCGTGATCAGTACCAATGGTAAGGCGATCATCAGATAAAATGAAGATGCCTGGTAAAAAGCAGCAGCAATTAAAGCCACCACACCGCAAAGTGCCATCCAAAGCAGCACTTTTCCAATTACTGAACGAAATTTGTGTTCCATAGAAACTAAGAATAACAGATGTTATAGATCTGAAATAAAATAAATTGATGAATAAATGATCATTTTGGGAGGAGGCCCCTCGCATTAAAATATGCTCAAATCGGGGCTTAGTAGTTAAAGTCTTTAGCGGAATTGAAATTCATGGCGCAAATCTCGGTATGTTTTTGCTGATTTCAAAAAAAAAGACCTTGTAAATTATGTTTTTATTAATTGGGTAGTGAAACGAGGTCTATCACTGCACAATAGCGGTACGCTGGGTGTGGCCCGATGCAGGCGCCGATCCGGTTTAACTTTAAATTCGTGTTGAGCAAACTCTTGCGGTGCCCGAGGTCGGGAACGCCCTTGTCCAGCAAAAGCATGCAGACATTGCCCAGGCCAGTAGGAAATCCAAAAGCCAGGTTTTCAGCACTTGATTTATTGGGATATACGGTGTCGATGCGATCTTTTACACTTCTCCCATTGCTGGATTGATGCCCTGCAAAGTTATTCCGGTTTAAGTCCGTTGCGTGGTTTCTGGCAATTTGCGTCAATGCTTCGTCGGGCCAAAAAACGGGTAGGTTTTTAACCTCGCTCAGCGTTTTTTTTAGACTTCGGTAATAACTGGTATTCCTGTTTACTTTAAGTTCATTGTAATTGTTGTATTGCCGCATGTCCTGATTGTAGTCATCTATAAACTGCTCAAAATAAGTATAGAAGAATTTTTCTCCATCCATGCGCGCCAGATTAATATACATGACCATGTCTTTCTCTTGCCCGGTTAAATAACCAGCATTGCCAGCCGTATTGGCCATCTTCAATTCTTCCTTTGTAAAGGAATAACGGCTTTGCTGAGCTGCAACTGTATTTGGCTGCAGCAAGGGAATAAAAAGAAGGAGAAGCAGGTATGCAAGTTTCATCTGTCATGTTAAACGCGGGATTTATGTTTTTAATATCAGCGGTCTGGAAAATAAGATGAAACCTGTAGTGGCTCTGGAACGGTAGTAGTTGACAGCACCATCAAAGCATCATGAAACCAGGGTGAGTCCACCTATTTTCAGTAAATACGTGGACTCACCGTGGACTCACCGTGGACTCACTGTGGACTCACTGCGAACTCATCCTTTTTGATGACCAATTGGTAACCTGCTTTTCGGATGTTGATGATGCGCACCTGCGGGTCTTCTTTCAAATACGTTCGGATCCTGCTGATGAATACATCCAGACTTCTGCCCGTAAAGAAATTTTCATGTTCCCAGAGGTCGTCTATAAGGTCTTTCCTGGTCAGGATTTCATGTTGATGTTCACACAGTTTCCTTAGTAATTCAGATTCCCGGTAAGATAAGGTTCTGACTTGATCGTTAATTGATAGCAATTGATTTTTACCATCGAAATTGTAATTGCCGATTGTATATTTTTTATCAATGCTTTTCTCGGTCTGTTTGAGTTGAAAGTTGATCCTTACAATGAGCTCCTCAATGCTGAACGGCTTTTTGATGTAATCGTTTGCGCCAATTTCAAAGCCTTTCAGTACGTCTGTGGTTTGTGTTCTTGCCGTTAGAAATATAATGGGTGTTTTTGTATCCTGTGCCCTGATTTTAATAGCCAGGTTAAAGCCATCCATATGAGGCATCATGACATCCAGAATGATGATGTCGGGTTTCTCAGCCATAAAACTAGCTAAACCTTCTTTTCCGTTTAAACAATGGCGTACCGAATAGCCTTTAAATTCCAGGCTGTCGGTTACTATTTTTGCCAGTCCGGCCTCGTCTTCAACTAATAGGATGCTCATGTCAGGCTGTTTTGTTTAAATGGAATTGAAATGGTAAATACGCTGCCATAGTGCTCAATACTCTGGAGACTAATACTGCCGTTGTGCAGGCTAACCACTTGTTTAATATAGGATAAGCCCAGACCAAAACCTTTTATCGGATTCACGTCCCCATTGGGTACCCTGAAGAAGCGTTCAAAAACATCCTTTTGATAGATCTTCGGTATGCCTATGCCATTGTCACTTACACTCAATTTCCAGTGCTGGTTCTGGAATTCACTGTTGATTCTGATGATCTTTTCTTCTGATGAGTATTTGATGGCATTGTCAATCAGGTTTCTAAATACATTACTCATATGTACTGCATCAACCGGTATCAAAGGAATGTCTGCTGCACAGGTCACGAAAATCTGTACCTGTTTATTGGATAAAGCATAATTGTCGGTCACATCTTTCAAAATCCTGTTTACATCGGTAAATTTGATGCTGAGCTCCATTTTGTGCGATTCGAAGATGGATTGCTGCAAGATCAGCTCAATCAGCTTGGAGAGGTGGTCTATTTCATTTTTTGAAATGTTTAAATAAAGTTGTGCTTTACGCTGATCATCCCAGGCACCGAAATTCCGCATGGCTTCTACAGCTACCGAAACTGTAGCCAGGGGTGTTTTAAGCTCATGGGTCATGTTGTTGATGAAGTTGTTTTTCGCGACAGATAGCTTGCTTTGTCGGAATATGGTGATGGACATGAAAATAAAGCAGGTGGTCGTAAACAAAATCAGCAGGATGGAAACCCCAAACTGCAATTTCATTTTTTGCAAAACGTAAGAAAGCGGTGCTTTGTAAAGAACAGGTTTGTAAAGGGAGGTGGAGGCCATTGCCGGTATACCCATAGATACCGCATTTAGTCTGGGTGTGACACCGGCCGGTAGGGTTTGAGCTGTAGTACTTGGATAAGCCACAATTGAAGGCAGGCTGGTACTTGCGACCGAATCTGGTGGCATTCTGCTCGCCGGAACTGCGTGCACCTGTATTCCGGCATTGATCAGTTTACCCATTGGCGTAAAGCCTGCGGCATTTGCAGGGTTGCCTTTTACAATTTGCAAATCCGATGCCGGAATGGTACTTACAGTCTGCACCCTTTGAAAAAAACTGTAATCCGCTGAAAACAGGGGTTGTCCGCTATAATAATTGTAATCTTTATACAACCAGTATCCCTGGGTAAGAATTACCCCCAGGATACAAAAGATCATTAAGTACTGAATGTATTTGATTCGATGTAACATGGTGTGGTTGGTTTCAGGGCAAATGTATAGCAAGCGTACTGGCTAACCGCAGCCCTTAACCTTATTTAACAAATTGTAACATTAATTAACATTTCTCGCCGGAAAGCATACAGGGCCCGGGCGTAGCGGCATATCGTTTTAACAATTTATAACAATGGTTAACAATTGGCTGTAAGACCTTTGGGGTATTCAATCACTTAAAAATAGATAGTATGAAAAAACAGTTTTATGGCATCCTGGTCTTAATCTTCGCATTCGCCACTGCAAAGGCGCAGCAAGTACAACCGCGTATATCCGCAGAACCGAAAAATGCAGCGTCATTTCAGGCAGCACCAACACTCCCTACAGTATCAACGCGCTCAACACCTGCTGTACCAGCAACTTTCTCTGCAGTACCAGGAGTAGCTGCAACCAGAGTTGAGGGTATGCCCCAGGAAGGGAATATGGTGTATTTAAGCCAGGCTCCAATGGGCCAGGTGGTTTATGTTTACATGTGCCCATGTATGATGCAACATCAGTGCTCTGTTTTAGGCGGTGTTTTTGCCAGAACAATGCCAACAGTATCTGCTGTTGAATCATTGGAGCCACGCGTTTTTCCGGAAGACACCATCAAGATCCAGAAAAGTAAATCTAAACCTTAAGGCCTGAGGTCAGGTCAGCGGCAGGGGGGACTGTATCAGGAAAATTTGATACAGTCCTTTTTGTTTCCCCGGTACCTCCCTTAACTCAATTTAACAATTTGTAACATTCATTAACATTGGGCTCCCTCATATTTGTCCCATGTTTTTACCTATACCAATAAACCAATTATGAACAAACTATTTCAATATTTGCCGATACTTTTAGCCTGCTTTTTTTCCTTATTTACAGCTTGTAAAAGCAATGGTACCATCAATATGGGAAACGATGATGGTCTGAGCCTGGAACTGGCGGACAGTATTCAGGTTATCGGCTCTACCTACCTGTTGGATTCTCTGCCAACATCCAATACCGGCAGCATCCTGTTGGGTGAATTGAACGACAACGACCTGGGTAAGACCAACGTTTCATCTTACATGCAGTTTAAAACAGATTTTACCACAGGTGCTTTACAAGATGGAGCCGTTTATGATTCGCTAAACCTGGTACTCAAATACAATGGATATACTTATGGTGATACCCTGGCCGCACAGCGCCTGCTGGTAAACAGGCTTACCGAGCGCATTGTGTTGCGTAAAGTAAAAGGCGGCATAGAGGACGAAGAACGTCCTGTTTTTGTAGAAGGAGATGCCATTTACAGTGCCAGCAGTTTTAAATATGAACCGGTTGCGCTGGGCGAGCGGTTGTTCACACCAAGACCAAAAAAATCAGATAGCGTTATTGTGAACCTCAATAAAGCGCTGGGTGCAGAAATGTTCCAGATGATTGTAAACAAGGATAAAAGGATCACCGATGCGGAAGAGTTTCAGGACTATTTTAAAGGCATTGTGATCCGCTCTGAAAACGGAAAAAGCATCAACGGTTTTAAAGCTGATTCCGCAAAAATTTACCTTTATTATAATTACAGAAGCAATGACGGAATGCTGAAGAAAAGCAAGATTGCTTTTTCGCTGAATTTAAAAACCCATCAGTTTAACCATATAGAAACGGATCGTAAAAACACCAAACTTAGCGAACTGAACTATCAACATCGGGAACTGAAGTCTGAACTTACTGATCATCAGCTTGTCATACAGGGTGGGACCGGCATTGTGACCAAGCTACAATTGCCGGGGCTGCTGGAATTTGTCAAAGAACCCAAAATTGTGATCAATAAGGTCCAACTTATCATTGAGACCAAACCGGATACTTATGGCACTTTTAAAGCACCTTCATCACTGATTCTTTTTATCGCCAATTCTTCAAATACGCCCAAATCTATTGTAAAAGCTCAGTTTTCTGATGCAATTCAGCAAGCTTCTTTTCAAAAAGGAAATGAGGCCGGCTCGAACGGAAGGTATGTTTTTGAACTGGCAGATTATGCGTACCAGCTTAAAAAAGGCGAGCATAAAAATACCTCATTATTACTGAGTGTGCCTTTATCCGGACTCATGAACGGTCTGGACCGGCTCCTGATTAAAGGCAATAAACCAGCCGTATCTATTAAAACAAAAATCTTATACACTAAATTCTAATCTTATAAACATGCTTAAAAAGTTATTAAACATTTCGTTGATTGCCCTGCTGCTCCTGGCGGCATCCGGTTGTAAAAAAGATAAAAAAGATGATCCGGATGAATGGGTAGCGGGATCTGACTTTGAGGGGATTGCAAGAAGTGCCGCGGCGAGTTTTACCCTGAATGGAAGAACGTATATTGTTGGTGGTTTTGATGGGGAGAAACGCTTGTCCGATCTGTGGTATTACGACAGTTCAAAACGGAATTGGTTCAGGATTGTGGAGGCCGACTTTCCGGGGAAAGCCAGGAACTATGCTGTTGCATTTGCTTTAAACGGCAAAGGTTATGTAGGTACAGGTGCCGATGGCACGGATGCCAGGCGCGATTTCTATGAATTTGATCCCGCGACAAACAAATGGAAAGCCATAGCAGATTTTCCGGGCGAAGCCAGGTATGGCGCCATTGCTTTCAGTACCAATGGTAAAGGTTATGTAGGCAGTGGTACCAATACACAGGGTGATCTTAAAGATTTTTTTAGCTATAGTGCTGAAACCAATACCTGGAAACAGGTGATGAGTTTACCGGGAACCAAAAGGGCAAATGCCTTTACATTTACCATTGGAGATCGTCCCTATATTGGTGCAGGAAGAAGCAACGGCATTTATTTAACGGATTTTTGGCGTTATGATGCCAAGGCTGATGACTGGGTTAAGCTAAAAGACCTCAACCGGAACGAGGACGATTATAAGTACAATCTGAAAAGGGAGTATGCTGCAACTTTTGTAATCGGTGATAAGGGATACATTACCGGTGGAAGCAATGGACAGGTATTGGGCACAACATGGCGTTATGATCCGAATATAGATGCATGGAAAGAGTATCAGGCCTTTAAAGGGACAGTAAGGGAAGCTGCAATTGGCTTTTCCCTGGGGGATAAGGGTTATGTAACTACCGGACGGAACGGCAGCTTAAGGTTTGATGACATGTGGATATTTACGCCCAATAAATAGTTGATAAAAAAATATTTACACGCATACAATAATATTAAAGTATGCGCGTCTATATAGGTGAGAGCGTTAATTTAGACGGGGGTGTTTCGGAGGAGACATCCCCGTTTCCTTTTACATTTCTTTACGCAGTAAGGTTTTCCAACTCGTTTTACTGGCAATCAATTCATCCAGGTGTTTAATCTCAATGCGTTGTTGTTCCATGGTATCGCGGTGACGAATGGTTACGGTATCATCTTCCAGGGTCTGGTGATCAACAGTTACGCAGAAAGGTGTACCAATGGCATCCTGACGACGGTAGCGTTTACCAATCGCATCTTTTTCTTCATAAGCACAGTTGAAATCAAGTTTCAGGTTATCCATGATTTGTCTTGCTTTTTCAGGCAGGCCATCTTTCTTGGTTAAAGGGAATATGGCAACTTTGATCGGGGCTAAGCAAGGGTGTAAGCGCAATAAGGTTCTGCTGTCTTGTTTCTCTGCTGTGCTTAAGTCTTCTTCTTCAAAAGCATTGATCATGGTTAACAGGAACATACGGTCTAAGCCGATCGAAGTTTCAATCACATAAGGAACATAGTTTCCATAAGGTTTACCTTCTTCGTTCAGGTCGTTGTCAAAATACTGCATTTTCTTGCCAGAGAATTCCTGATGTTGTGTCAAATCAAAATCCGTTCGGCTATGGATTCCTTCTACTTCCTTAAATCCAAACGGGAATTCAAATTCGATATCGGTAGCGGCATTGGCATAGTGGGCCAGCTTTACGTGATCGTGGAAACGGTATTTTTCATCAGGTGTACCCAGGGCTTTATGCCATTTCAGACGGGCTTCTTTCCAGTAAGCAAACCATTTCTGGTCTTCACCCGGACGAACAAAGAATTGCATTTCCATTTGTTCAAACTCGCGCATCCGCATGATGAACTGTCGGGCAATCACCTCATTTCTAAAAGCTTTACCGATTTGAGCAATTCCAAAAGGAATTTTCATCCGTCCAGATTTTTGTACATTTAAGAAGTTTACAAAAATACCCTGTGCGGTCTCAGGACGAAGGTATACTTCTTCAGAACCCTCAGCCATGGCGCCAAACTGGGTGCTGAACATCAGGTTAAACTGACGAACCTCTGTCCAGTTTTTTGTACCACTAACCGGACAGGCGATTTCATGTTGTTCAATTAAGGTTTTCAGCTCCTGTAAATTTTCGGATTTCAGGGCCTCATCCATATCGGCCTGTAATTTTGCCGCTTTATCTGTTTTACCGTCCTTTTCGTAACGGGTGATTTTATCTTCTAATAACTGATCGGCACGGTAACGTTTTTTGGAATCTTTATTATCGATCATGGGATCGTTAAAGCCGTCTACGTGGCCACTTGCTTTCCATACTTTAGGGTGCATGAAAATGGCAGAGTCGATGCCGACAATGTTTTCGTGCATTTGCACCATGGCTTTCCACCAATATGTTTTGATGTTGTTTTTTAGTTCTGCACCCAATTGTCCGTAATCATATACGGCGCTTAGTCCATCATAAATTTCGCTGCTCTGGAATACAAAACCGTATTCTTTTGCGTGCGATATTACATTTTTAAATTGTTCGTCGTTATTATTCTTTGCCATAATGATGCAAATATATAAGATTTAGGCCATAAACTTTTGCTACTTTTGACGATTAGAATTTTAACTAGATAAACAGAACAAATTGAGCATCAGGGTAACGGAATTGACAAAATATTTTGGAACACAAAAAGCTGTTGACGGGATTAGTTTTGAGGCGAAGCCTGGACGGATACTTGGATTTTTAGGCCCGAATGGTGCCGGGAAATCAACCACCATGCGGATGTTGACCGGGTATCTTGAGCCAAGTTCGGGAACGGCCAGTTTGTGTGGTTTTGATACGCAATTACAAAATCTGGAGATCAAACGTTTGATGGGTTATCTTCCGGAAAATACCCCTTTATATACAGATATGTATGTACAGGAGTTTTTGTTGTTTGTAGGCCATACTTACGGATTAAAAGACGTGAAGTCACGTGTTGTGGAAACGATAGCAGCGGTAGGGCTGGAGACTGAGCAACACAAGAAAATCGGCATGCTTTCCAAAGGTTACAAACAAAGGGTAGGTTTAGCGCAGGCCATTATCCACAACCCGGAAGTTTTAATTCTTGATGAGCCTACCTCAGGATTGGATCCAAACCAGCTTGCAGAAATCAGGGACCTGATCAAAAGCCTGGGCAAAGATAAAACAGTCATCCTGTCTACACACATCATGCAGGAAGTAGAGGCGCTCTGCGATGACGTAATTATCATCAATAAAGGTGCAGTTGTAGCGAATCATCCGATTGCCGAACTCAAGCATTTACACGGCAATGCTTCTCTGGAGGAGATTTTTAAGAAACTGACAGCCTGATCAGATCAAATAGCCCCATATTTATTACTGAGGACCAATGAAACGTTCTTTAGCTTCTTAAGATGAAACTGTTGTAAAAAAAAATAACAGGTTTTGTAACTATGGCCGAGTTTTTGCATCAAAGGGATAAATTATAACAAATTTTATCTTTTAAACACATGAAAAAATTATTTTTACTAACAGCAGTTGCAGGTTTATTTGCGTTTTCTAGCGTAAATGCACAAACTAAAAGCCCTAAATTAAGCCTTGGTGCTGAATTTGCTTTTCCTATGGGTGATTTTGGCGATGTCATGAATTTAGGTTATGGTGGTTCCTTGCAGTATCAACATCCGGTTGCAGCGAATTTGCTGGTAACAGGTAGTGCTGGATATATTAACTTTCAGAGCAAAGAAGTTTTAGGTGTTAAGGTTAACTCTGGTTCTATCCCGGTAAAAGCTGGTGCAAGATATTACTTCGGTGAGAATTTCTTCGCAGCTGGTGAAGTAGGTGCTTCCATCAGTACAGAGAAAAATGGTAAAACAGGTTTCGCGTATGCTCCAGGTGTAGGTGTAGAATTTCCAGTTTCTGATACAGGCGGTATCGAAATCGGTGCGCGTTACGAAGGTTGGTCTTACAGCGGTGGAACCAATGGATTCATCGGTTTAAGAGCTGCATTTAACTTTGGCTTGTAGTCATACAATAAGCCGATTGCTTAACATAAAAAAGGCATATCCGATGGATATGCCTTTTTGCTTTTTACACGACTTGCCTGCTCAACTTGCCAGTAAAAAATGCGCTATGGCAGTCCTGATATTTGAAGGTAATTCAGTTTTGGTTTTGTTTTCCAGTTGGTGCTGTGCGGAATTGAACTTTTCTATGAAAGTACCTTGTTCCGGATTGAATTTCAGGTATCCCTGGTCAAAGAAGCGTTCTTCTACATTGTCTGACCGATCGAGAGAACGAAAGTCGAGCCCCGATACTTTGGCCGACTGCACATCAACCATCAGCCACCTGAAAACTTCTGAAATATCTGCATCCGCTGTCAGATCGGTACGTTTTATTTCTACGATGCAAGTTTTACCATCTTCCAGGTAATACAGGCAGTTAAAAGCTGGTCTCATTGAATTTGGCTGTTATTGATTATTGGCCGAAATTAAGGAAAAAGCCAAATACAGAAAGGATTATTTTGAAATAAGGGGCTTAAAGCCAGATAATGAAAGGATTGTATCGTAGCTGTATCATTAATGTATAGGTGATCAATGATACAGCTTTGACCTGTCCATTACATCGGTACTGACCTGGGTTCAGATTTAGAAATCAGGTTTTTGAACTGATAGTCTGGTGTGAAATGTCTTTTTTCATTGATTTGCGTGAATTCGAATTGCTCCGCATCCAAAAGTTCGCTCATGGCCAGTTTGGCTTTATTGTAGGAACATCTGTAAATTTCAATGCCATTTTTTAATTTGGTGGCTTTTTCCTGTACATGAACAGCTTTATAGTCGCTTAATTTCTGATGGGTTAAACGCTCAGCCTTACCCAGGGTTTCTGTTTTTGCATAGAACAAAAGCTCCCAATCGTCGAAACCTGCATATTTTGCGCTAAAGCTGTTGATGGTTTTAATTTTGTCTTTTGCTTCAACTGCAGATCCAACCTGGATCAGGTTTCCTTTAATAGATCCAGAGATGTACATGTAACCGGTTTTGTTTTCGATCAGGGCAACTGCCAGTTTTGTCAAATCGCATTCCGGGCAATATCCATCTATGGTTTGAAAACTATGATTATCATTTTCAGGGCAACCTGTAACGTTATATGCTATGGATTTTTGATGCGCATACATCTCATTTTGTAAGTCTTCAGAGAACACATTACCCTGGGCATCTATCAATAAATCGTCAGAGATTTTGTGTTTCTTTATAAAGTCCGCCTGTACTTTAGTTAAGGTCTGTTTATTAATCATCGACAATATTAGTCAAATTAATCGGCTTTAGCCTGTTTCTATAGTGAAGGTATGTGTAATAAGTCCGGATACCGGTTTGGTAAGTCCCTTTAATTTTTATAATATCGCTGAAGATTTAAGATTTTAGCTTTGAAAAAAATAACTTTACCGGTTCTTGTGGAGGTACCATTTTACGATAATGAAGGGCATGTACGCAGTTTTTAAACGGGAGTTATTTAGTTTGTTGAATTCATTGATGGCTTACATGACCATCGGTGTTTTTTTATTGGCGCTTGGCCTGTTGCTTTGGGTATTTCCGGATACCTCTGTGCTGGAATATGGCTATGCCGAGCTGAATGGTTTTTTTAGTCTGGCGCCATTTTTATTTATGTTCCTGATTCCGGCAATTACCATGCGTAGTTTTGCAGAAGAAAGGCGGGAGGGGACTTACATTTTATTGGCTACACGGCCTCTTACGGTCTGGCAAATTGTGCTGGCCAAATACTTTTCCTGCCTGGTATTGGTACTGTTCGCCCTGTTGCCTACTTTAATTTATTATTATACCATAGCGCAATTGGGATTTCCCAAGGGAAACGTAGATGGCGGAGCAGTGGCTGGCGCATACATCGGCTTGCTGTTGCTTGGCTCATGTTTTGCCGCTATTGGGGTATTTGCCTCTGCCATCACCAAAAATCAGGTTGTGGCATTTGCCATTGCTGTTTTTAGCTGTTTTATCAGTTATAACGGTTTTGAGGCCCTGAGCAAATTATTTGCTTTGCAATTTGCAGAAGGGATATTACTTGGCTTAAGTGTCAATGAACATTACCAGTCTATCGGACGTGGGGTTTTAGATACGCGCGACCTGGTGTATTTCATCAGCTTTTCTGCTGTTTTTCTGGGCCTGACCAAATTGCTGATCGGAGGTCGGAAATGGTAAAAATGAAAGGCTGGAAAGGCATTCTTGTTTTTGTACTCGGATTGATCCTGCTGAATGTTGCTGCTCAATATGTGTATACCCGAATTGATTTTACAAAGGAAAAGCGGTATACTTTAAATCCTAAGTCGAAGGAAATTTTACAGGGTTTAAAAAAGCCGGTCACCATTACGGTGTTTCTGGATGGCGATTTGCCAGCTCCTTTTAAACGTCTGAGAAATGCGACCAGGGATTTACTGGCCGACTACCGGGCTTATTCTGCTGCGGATATCCAGGTGGTATTTGCAGATCCGATTGCTGGATTATCTTTGGCAGAACAGGATACGGCCATTCAAAACCTGTATCAGGTAGGTATAGAAGCCACCACTTTAAATATTAAAAACGACAATGGTTTTGCACAAAAGACCATTTTTCCGATGGCTATGATTACGGCCGATGGTCGACAACTCCCGGTTAAATTATTACAGAACCTGGATGCTGGTGGTAGTTATGAACAGAACATCAACAATTCGATTCAAAATCTGGAGTATGTCTTTACTTCGGGGATACAAAAGGTTTTAGCCGGAAAAAGCTTAAGGATCGGTTTTACCGAGGGGAACGGAGAGTTGGCTGATCCATATCTAAGTGATGCGATCAAGAGTTTATCAGACAGTTATGAGGTAGGCAGGGTAAATCTGGATCAGATTGACCGCAACGGCCTTGATAAATTGAAGCTGCTGGTGATAGCCAAACCTCAAAAGGAATTTACTGAAGCACAGAAATATAAGCTCAATTACTTTGTCATGAACGGTGGCCGGATGATCTGGAGTATCGATCAGGTTGGCGCAGAGCTCGATAGTCTGAAAGGTGCAACACAGCAACTGGCTTTTAACAGAAAGCTGAACCTGGATGACATGCTGTTTGTGTATGGTGCAAGGGTAAATTACAATTTGATAGCCGATGCGAACTGCGTGGAGATTCCGGTTGCCACAGGAGGCGGACAAGGCCAGATTCAACTGGCACCCTGGGTTTATTATCCTTTGTTGCTTCCGGATACCAGCAGTAACCTGGTGAAAAATATTGATGCACTTAAAGGTGAGTTTGCGAGTACTGTAGATACCATTGGTGTAAAAGGCATCCATAAACAGGCAATTTTACACAGTTCTGCCTTTAATCAGGTTTTCAGCACACCAAAAATGCTGTCTTTACAGATGGTGGCAGAGCAGCCGGATCCCAGATCCTATGCCAGTAGGCCCCAGGTGATGGGCGTATTGCTGGAAGGAAACTTTTCCTCTGTGTTTTTGAACCGTTCTGTGCCGCCGGGTATTCCCGAAGCTTACCCTTTACCGGCCTCAGGTAAAGCCACTAAAATGGTGGTAATCGGGGACGGGGATATTTTTAAAAATCAGGTGAGTGCTAAGGATGGCTCGGTATTTCCATTGGGATTTGACCGTTACACCCAAAAAAATTATGGCAATAAAGCCTTATTGCTAAATTTAGCTGATTATCTGTGTAATGATGATAATTTAATCGCCCTGCGCAATAAAGAAGTCAAAATCAGGTTATTGGATAGGGCACGTTTACGTACTGAAAAATTCCAATGGCAGCTGATCAATGTAGGGCTGCCCTTGCTATTGTTAATATCATTCGCAATTTTTCAACATTATTACCGCAGGCGCAAGTATGCGAGGTAATTTTTATATTTTTGAGAACTGACAAGATCATACTATGAGATTTATTGTATCCACATCAACGCTTTTAAAACATTTGCAAACAGTTAACGGTGCGTCAAGCAGCAGTACTGTTTTGCCTATACTGGAGAATTTCCTGTTTGAGATTAAAGATGGAAATTTAACCATCTCTGCTACAGATTTACAGACCAGCATGACCACATCTTTGACCGTTGAGTCTAAAGAGGGCGGAAAAGTTGCTGTGCCGGCAAGGATTTTACTGGACACTTTAAAAACACTGCCAGATCAGCCAATTTCTTTCAATATTGACGATGCTACATTCTCGATTGAGATCAGTGCTGGTGACGGTAAGTACAAGCTGAGTGGAGAGAACGGTGATGATTTTCCTAAAATCCCGGTTGTTGAAAATGCGTCATCTGTAAATTTACCAGCTTCGGTATTGACAGAAGCCATTACTAAAACCATTTTTGCAGTGAGTAGCGACGAGCTGCGTCCGGCAATGACAGGCGTATTTTGTCAACTTTCTGAGCAGTTCATCACTTTTGTAGCTACAGACGCACATAAATTGGTAAGGTATAGAAGAATGGACAGCAAAGCTGACAAGTCTTCGTCGTTTATCCTGCCTAAAAAAGCACTGACTTTATTGAAAGCAGCTTTACCTTCAACAGATGTCAATGTATCTGTGGACTATAATGCAACCAGTGCTTTCTTTAAATTTGACAACATTAACCTGGTTTGCCGTTTAATCGATGAGCGCTATCCGGATTATGAAGCAGTAATTCCTGCCAACAATCCAAATAAACTGGTAATCGACCGCGCTTTATTCCTGAATACTTTACGCAGGGTAGTTATTTTTGCGAATAAAACCACACACCAGGTTCGGTTGAAAATCAATGGAAGTGAGTTGAACATCTCTTCAGAAGATCTGGATTTTGCAAACGAAGCGCATGAGCGTTTAAGTTGTCAATATGAAGGTGAAGATCTGGAAATCGGTTTCAATGCACGTTTCCTGATCGAGATGTTGAGTAACCTGAGTGGTGAAGAAGTAACTTTAGAGCTTTCTACACCAAACCGTGCAGGTCTGTTGATTCCGCAAACCAATGACGAAAACGAAGACGTACTGATGTTGGTAATGCCAGTTATGTTAAACAATTACAATTAATTATAACATTATAAATAAAGAAATGGCTTGGTTTTTGACCAGGCCTTTTCTTTAGGATTCAATTAAAAAAATATGCATATGAAAAAGTCGTTTTTATTGGTTTGTTCAAGTTTGGTATTGTTGTTTGCTGCTTGTAGCAAAAAGAGTGATCCGGTACCTGATCCAGTTGGAGACCTTAGGGTTAGATATGTGAATACACTTCAAGGCTCTGCTGCACAAGATCTTTACATCAATGATACAAAGAAAAATACAACAAGTGTTGCCTATGGTAATGCCTCAGAATATTTCACAATGACTTCTGGAAATACCGTATTTAAGTTTTATGATGCTGGTACTACCGTTGTAAAGGCACAAACTGAAGCCTACAATATCCCATTGGGTATCAATATCACTGTGTTCAACTATCAAAGCAAAAACTCTTCAGCAATTGGTGCCTTTGTTGTTGGCGATGACATGTCATCACCTGCGGTAAATAAAGCCAAAGTAAGGTTTTTAAATATCAATAGTTTTGGCGGTAGCAACACCATCGCAGTGACTGCAGTTTCTTCAACCGGCCAGACATCAGCTTTTATCCCTTCGCTTGCCTATGGTGATTTGACCAATGCCATCTATCAATCGGTTGATCCGGGAACCAAATTTACGTTTGCATCACCTGGTGTTACTGATGCGCCTACTTTTGATCCTGGGATTGTTGCAGGTAAAAACTATACCATTTGGGTTGATGGAAGTTCTGCTGCCAATTTAACCGGACACGTGATTTTACAGAATTAGTCAATAGCATCTAATAATTACACATCTATGTTAAAAATATCATGGTTATTGCCATGGTATTTTTAATTTTGGGCTTAATCTACAAAACTTGGAATTTTTCACTTTTTTAATAGACTTCCTCCTGCACATTGACAAGCACCTGGAAGAGATCATCAGAGATTATCAAAATTGGACTTACGCCATTTTGTTCTTAATCATTTTTGCCGAGACAGGTTTTGTGGTTACCCCGTTTTTGCCAGGCGACTCGTTGTTGTTTGCTATGGGAACCCTGATTGCCGGCGGTAATACCGGATTGAGCATTTGGGTAATGCTGGTTTTGTTAATCGTAGCCGCAATTGCCGGTAACTCATTGAATTACAAATTGGGTACTTATTTTGGCGTTAAGGTATTCAAGGAGAGCAATAAAATCCTAAAATTGGAATATTACAACCAGTCGCACATGTTTTTTGAAAAGCATGGCGGAAAAGCGATTATTTTTAGCCGTTTCTTACCTATTTTCAGAACCATTGCACCTTTTGTAGCCGGAGTAGCCAAAATGCCTTTTGGCAGGTTTACTTTCTTTAACGTTGTTGGTGGGGTAGCCTGGATTGCCAGTTTGTTAATGGCAGGTTATTTACTGGGACAAATTCCGGTAGTTAAAAAGAACTTTGATGTTGTGATCATCGTGATTGCTGTGGTTACTTTTTTCCCTGCGATCTTCGCCGCGCTTCGTTCGAAATTTAAAAAGAAACCAGTGGTGGCTACTGAAGTGATCGCTGAAGAAGAAAACAAAGCTTAATTTTCGCGGCCAAGGATGTTTCCTTTTTGGTAAGCCTTTTCTATGGCTTGCTGATCATCATCCTCAGTTTCTCTTTTAACCAGATTTTCAAGGCTGGGTTGACCGGCGTCAACCCATGCCGAATACCAGTAGCATCCAGTATATAAGATCGCTGCACGCATCTGGCGTTCTACCATGTGGTCCATTTCGTCGTGGTAAGCTCTGGCATACGCTTCCGCATACTGTCTGACAATTTGGTTGTTGCGTTTTGAAAAGCTGAATTTTCGATAAGCCGGGAAGCGCTTCGCTAGCGCTGCTTCGAATTTCAATACCGTATCTACTTGTTTGTGGGTATGGCTGATGATTTTCCAGGCTTCCTTTAAGGGATTGTCGATATATCGGGCACTTCCAACTACATAATTGTAGTTTTTAGCAAATAACTCGGGTAGCCGGCTTTCCCAAAATGCGTGGATCCCGATTTGGTTGCTCAGCTGACCGTTGTGGTTTTGCGTGGTATGCAGGGGTACATGTGCATCGGCAATGTAATGGCCCAGGTATGCCGAGTAAATCATGATTTTCAAAGAATCCCTGGTTTGGAAGGCCTTCACCAGTTTGTAATAACTTTTTTGAATTTGCCAGGGTAAAATGCCGTTGTCGTTGAGTTTCTTTAATCCATAACGTGCTACGGCATCATTCCATTTGCGTGGAATACTGTCGATATGGTTTTCGTAGCATTCTACATCCAGGTAATGTCTGGCTGCTTCTGCGGTGTCGGCATAGCGCCTTTTGTCGGGGTCTACTGCGTGATCACTGATGTACCTGATGTTGGACTTATAAAATCGGTTTATGCCTGCAGGGAGTGTAAAAACAGCCAGTTTATTGATGCGCATATGGGCAAAGAAACCCCAGGACGTGCAGAGCAGCAAGCATAAAAAAAGGTTTACAATAATAAAACAACGTTTCATTATTGTAAACCTATCAAAAGTAAAACGGTTAAACCACTTTACTCAATTGTTTTTCCTTTCATCGCCGAGGAGACGGCCATGTCCATCACGCGTTCAGCGAATGGCCGGGTAAATTCGTTCAGTTCATCTGCTTTTTTCAGGATGTCATCTTTTTCCTGACTGGCCAAAGCGGCTTTTAGGGCTTCAATATAAATTTTGGTGTCTGAAATTTCCTGCTCGCTTAAGTAAACAGCATGTTTATCTATAAAACGTTCTGCAGTATAAACCAATTGTTCACCTTCACTTCTGGCTTCAATCAGCATCCTTTGTGCCACATCACTTTTGGCGTGCGTGATGCTGTCAATCAGCATTTTTTCTACCGTATCGTCAGTTAAACCATAACTCGGTTTAATGTCCACTTCCTGTTTTACACCAGAACGAAGTTCAATGGCCTGTACAGTTAAAATTCCATCGGCATTCAGTAAAAAGTTAATGTCTACTTTAGGTAGTCCTGCAGGCATTGCCGGAATGCCTTTCAAGTCAAATTCTGCCAGTTTACGGTTCTCCTGTACCAGATCGCGTTCACCCTGATAAACGGAAATTTTCATGTTTACCTGCCCGTCAACAGAAGTGGTATACTGTCTGCCCGCTTTGGTCGGAACTTTGGCATTTCTTGGGATGATGACATCCATCAGGCCGCCCATAGTTTCAATGCCTAAAGAAAGTGGGGTGACATCCAGTAACAGGATGTCTGACCGGTTACCAGCAAGGATATCAGCCTGGATGGCTGCACCCAGGGCAACAACTTCATCCGGGTTGATCTGATCGTGTGGTTCCCTGTGGAAAAACTCTGCTACCTGTTTTTTAACGTATGGTGTACGGGTTGAACCACCCACCAATACCACCTCATCAATATCTTCTATCGTGATTTTAGCGTCGGTTAATGCACGTTCGCAGGCCTGTATGGTCTCTGCTACTTTAAAAGCAATCAACTGTTCAAAGGTCTGCTTATCTAAAGTACACCAGATCTCGCCTAACTTTTCGTTGAAAAGATTCTGGGTTGTCAATGCTTTTTTCGCTTCCTCGGCTTTTAACCTTAAGGATTGCATCAATCCGCCATTGGCATTCAGTTCAGCCGTATCTAAATTGTTTTTTTCTATCCAATAATGGACAATGGCACGGTCAAAATCATCGCCACCTAAAAAGGTATTGCCATTGGTAGATAAAACTTCGAAAATGCCATTTTGGATGTCCAGAATGGAAACGTCAAATGTTCCGCCACCCAGGTCATATACGGCAATGGTTTTGCGCTGGGTTGGATCCAGGCCTATGCCGTAAGCCAGGCTTGCTGCTGTAGGTTCGTTCACAATCCTGAGTACATCGAGTCCGGCAAGGCGACCAGCATCGCGTGTTGCCTGGCGCTGACTGTCGTTAAAATAAGCCGGAACGGTAATTACAGCACGGTTAACCGGAGTTTTTAGTGCATGTTCAGCCCTGGCTTTAAGTTCTTTTAGTATTTGAGCGGATAGTTCTATCGGTGTATAAAATTTATCACCTGCTTTAATCTTGACCAGTGAATCATTCTCATCGTCAATGATTTTATAAGAGAAAGTATCCTGATGATTGGCTACATCCTTATAGGAACGGCCGAGTAATCTTTTTACAGAAAAAATGGTGTTCTCCGGATCAGTGATCAGGAATTCTTTGGCTTCATTACCTACAAGGGCATCGCCCTGCGCATTAAAGTGTACAACAGAGGGTACCAAAAGGCCTTTGCCGGTATCATTGATAACCTGTGGGTTTTTATCCGGGTTGATGAATGCCACCAGGCTGTTGGTTGTACCCAAATCAATCCCAACGATGATTTCTTCTTTTTGCAGTGAACCTGTCGCCAGGTTTATAGAGATCTTTGCCATAGTGCGGCAAATTTAGGAATGTTTAACTGTTTTTTTGTTTTAAGGTTGTAATGTTTTAATGGTTTTCTTGCTTAAATGTCCTTTTTATGGATATTGTAAAGCCACATCACAATATCCTGATAGCTATCTGTTCCTTTAGGCTGGTCGTTCAGTTTTAAAAAGCGGTCGAATATGGCACCAAAATATTCCGACATGTTGCCGTTATACGCCTGCCAGAATTTCTTATCGGTTTCAAAATCTTTGATCGTGGTCGGATTGATGGTTTTAAACAGCCGGTCAAAATCATCGGGTGATTTAACCCGGATCTCGAATAAAATACTTCTCAGCATCGCGTAGGCGGCAGAATACCGGAATATCGGATCATCGCTATTTATGGCCACCAAATAGCCGACCAGGTTGGCTTCATCTTCGCGGGCGACACCCAATTGGTGGGCAATTTCATGACAGGTTACAAAGGGTAAATTAATGGCAGGTAAGCGCATGTTTAAATTGGCTTCGCCTGATAAAGGATTGTAATACCCTTCGGTGCCCAATCGGGTAATGAGCCAGCTGTTGAGTACCGGTTTTAGACTCGGACTGCTGTATTTAAAAAACACCTGTTTTTTAGCCAGCTTGTCGTAAGCTGCTTTGGCATTTGTTTTTAGGTCGTTAATGTTGTAATCTGCTCTTTGCAGGTTTTGCAGTGCGTTAACCTGTCTGACGAAATATTGGCCTAACAATACCAGTTCTGGCGTGTTGTATTTTTCATTTTGAATCCCCAGTTGCCGGGCAATGGGAATGCGGGAATAGTTCAAGCCCCATAATATTTTAAATGTCAGGTACAAAAGCAACAGCAAATTCAGCACCTGCAGCGGTATCACCAAACAGTCTGTTTTTTTTAATTTCCGGCTTTTTAGCTTCCGGAAAAACAAATAAATGCGCCTTAATATATAAAAAACCAGGAGGATGTACAGCAAATCACCAATGGGGGAAGGGACGATTCCACTAATGGCCCGTTGGATAACGGAACTGATGCTGTAAAAACCTTCGGAGTAGAAGTGCTCCACACGTTTGCTGTCCATCCCAAAAAGATAAACCAGGATGGTAATGCCCAGCAATAAGGAAAACCGTTTAACCGAAGGTTTGTAAGCCGCGTTCATCTATCGGTTAAAAGCTAATCTTTTTCCGGTTTCCTGCGTGGTAAATCTGCCCTTCTGATAAGCCAGGTTACCGGAAACAATGGTGTGGGTTACTTCGGCCTGGAAGGTTTGTCCCTCGAAAGGCGACCAGCCGCATTTATACAGTACATTGGCACGGGTTACTTTGAATGGATCATTCAGGTTCACCAATACCAGGTCTGCCCAGTAACCTTCTCTGATGAAACCTCTTTTATCTATGTTGAAACAAACGGCCACATTGTGCGCTGTCTTTTCAGCAATCTGGGTTAATGATATTTTTTGCTGATGATACATTTCAAATAATGCCGGTAAAGCATGCTGTACCAGGGGACCACCAGAGGGTGCACTGCTGTAAGGCTGTTCTTTTTCTTCGATGGTATGTGGCGCATGGTCGGTAGCAATCACGTCGATATGCCCGTCCAATAATCCTTTCAGCACACCGGCGCCATCTGCTGCTGTTTTTACTGCCGGATTCCATTTGATCCAGTTTCCTTTGGTTGCATAATCCTGATCATTAAACCACAAATGATGTACACAAGCTTCTGCAGTGATTTTTTTATCTGCCAGCGGAGTGGTATTGTCAAATAAGCCCACTTCTTTTGCAGTTGAAATGTGCAGGATGTGCAGGCGGGTCTGGTATCTTTTGGCAAGTTCAACAGCTAAAGCAGAGGATTTGTAACAGGCCTCGGCGCTGCGGATCAGGGGATGCATGTCAATGGTCAGATTATCGCCGTATTTCTCTTTGTAAATTGCCAGGTTATGACGTATGGTTGCCTCGTCCTCACAATGCGTAGCCACCAGCATGGGTGCCTGTTTGAAAATGTCTTCAAGTACCTTTTCATTGTCAACCAGCATGTTTCCTGTCGATGAACCCATAAAAACCTTAATGCCACAAACATTTTTAGGATCTGTTTTGAGTACTTCTTCCAGGTTGTTGTTGGAAGCGCCCATGAAAAACGAATAATTGGCCAGCGACATTTCTGAGGCAATGGCATATTTGTCGGCCAGCAACTCCTGTGTTAAAGTGTTTGGAACCGTATTGGGCATTTCCATAAAAGAGGTAATGCCACCAGCTACCGCGGCCATGCTTTCGGTAAAGATATCTGCTTTATGGGTTAGGCCAGGTTCTCTGAAATGGACCTGGTCATCAATCATTCCCGGAAACAGGTGTAAACCTTCAGCATCGATTTCCTGTGCACTGCCAGCTTCAATATTTGCTGCAATCTTTTCAATAAATCCGTCTTTGATGAGTACGTCGGCTACAAATATCTGGCCTTCGTTTACTATAGAGGCCCCTTTTATCAGAATAGAGTTCATGAAGGCAAACTTAAATAAAAAAAATGTCAATTACTTTTCCAAGTGTTGTCTGTTGGGTTGGCATCCATAAATATGCCCCCGTCTATGCGGATTTCTGATACCGTTTGTGCGGCTTTAAAGGAGATATTTACGGCTTTCTGATCTGCTTTCCAGACGGATGGTGTTTGGTGGATCATCTGTTTTTTACCATCGGCAAAGGTGATGATCACATCAAATGGAATGGCAAAACCACCTGTGTTTTTCAGGTCAAGTTTAAACTCAGTTCCTTTTTTGGTTACTTTATCTATACGCAGATCAATGTAATTGTTGCTGAAGAACCAGTTGTTCCAGTACCAGTTCAGGTTTTCTCCCGAAATGTCATTGATGCTGTAAAAGAAATCCCATGGAATGGGATGTTTGCCGTTCCAGCGATCCATATAGGCCAGTAAACATTTTTTGAAGGATGCATCGCCCAGCATGTCCTTTAAAGCCAGGTAAGCCAGTGAGGGTTTCACATAGGCATTGTTGCCGTAACCTACACCCGAAACCTGGGTTGATAAAGAGATGATTGGCTGGTCCTGTTCCGTAGCATTGTCATTGATCCACTTTTTAACCCGGAAGTTTTTATAATTCTCATCGGCCTTTTCCTTGCCCAGCTGGTCGATGGCAATCAGGTATTCCAGCGTGGTGGCCCAGCCTTCATCCATATGTGCATAGCGTGTTTCGTTGGTACCCATATAAAAGGGGAAATAAGTATGTGCAATTTCATGGTTGAGGACAAATTGTGAGAATTCCAGGTCATCCGTACTGGCATCATTTACCATCATGGGGTATTCCATATCGGCAAAACCTTGTACTGCAGTCATTTTAGCAAAAGGATAGGGTACGCCCGGCCAGTTTGCAGAGAACCAGGCCAGGGCCTGGTTGGTCCAGCTTACGGCATGTGGAAAATCCTTCGCTTTTACATGGTATGCAGACTGGGTACTGGCCCTTCTTCCGGTTTTGGTATCTACAACCACACTGCCCGCATCCCATACGTAGTGATCACTTAAACAAAAAGTAACGTCTGTGATGTGTTTCACTGTAAATTTCCAGCTGTTCCATTCATTTTGTTGGGTGACTTCATGCTTCGCCATTTCCTGTGCAGAAGCGATGTTGCTGACCTGGTCGCTGGTCTGGGATTTTTTCAGTCGATCGGCAAATTTGGCTTGCAGTACTTCCTCCGGATTAAGTAAATCGCCCGTGGCCCATACCACATAATTTTTGGGTGCTTTTACCGTAAAGTTATAGTCGTTAAAATCGTTGTAAAACTCATTGCGGTCTGCATGCGGTATTTTGTCCCATTTGTTGTAATCGTCGTACACGGAAATTCTTGGAAAAGCATAAGCCACAAAAAATGTACTGCTGTCCAGTTGTCCCTCTCTTCCACTTTGTTTAGAAAGCGGGTAGGTCCAGGCGATATCGAATTTGCTGGTCTGCCCGGGGTAAATGGGATTCTTAAGTGCTACATCGGCAACGGTGCCCCAGTTTTTACTGTCTACAGCGTATTTCTTACCATCAACCGCAAATGCACTGATGTTCAATCCCGAGGTCAGGAAGTCCTGACTGACATATCCAGCCCGGGGAGATTGCGGTTTGTGAATGTTGTTGACAAACCTGATGGTTACCTGGTATAGTGTATCCGGACTGTTATTGGTATAAGCGATGGTTTCGGTTCCGGTTACCGTTTTGGTCTCCGGGCTAACAGAAAGCATCATGTCAAAGGTTGCTTTGTTCTGCCAGTAGTTTTTTCCTGGTTTACCATCCATTGATCTGGTGCCATTTTGATAGGCCTTTTTGATGTTTCTTGGCAGATATAAATCCTGGGCTTTGGTGCTGAGCTGTAGCATCACCATGGCCAATAATAGGAGGCTGTATTTTTGCATTTCGTTCCTTTTGATCTATCCAAAAGTAAGGGTTTTATGTACCAATTGGCGCAAAGCATCAGGAAAATGTAAGCCCTGCCGAAGTTAAATAGTACGGCCGCTAAGAAAATTTTGCCTAATTTTGTAAAATGGCCAAGAATTTCGAGGATTTTAAATTAAACAGGCAGATTTTAAACGCTGTAGCTGATGCCGGATTTACCGAGGCTACTCCGATACAAGAGAAAGCAATTGCTCCGGTGTTATCGGGACAGGACATTTTTGGTATCGCTGAGACCGGAACAGGAAAGACCGCTGCTTATGTGTTGCCGATTTTAATGCAGTTAAAATATGCGCAGGGCGATTCGGCCCGGGCATTGATCCTGGCGCCAACAAGAGAACTGGCCATGCAGATCGCTGAGCATGTGAAAATGTTTTCTACCTATACCGACCTCAGGTCGGTTGTGGTTTTTGGCGGCATTGGCCCTAAAACACAAATTGAACAAATTAAAGCGGGTGTAGATATTATTATTGCAACCCCCGGACGTTTCCTGGACATTTACCTGGCCGGACACATCAATACACAATACCTGAAGTTCCTGGTACTTGATGAGGCAGATAAAATGATGGATATGGGCTTTATAGGCTCCATACACCGGATTTTGGAAATTGTACCCCGCAGAAGACAGAACTTGTTGTTCTCGGCTACCATGAGCGACCTGGTACAGAAAATAGCAGGCGATTTTTTAAAGAATCCAACAATCATTGAGGTAGGGGAGCAAGCTACACCAGCGGCAACCGTTACACAGGTATTGTATGAGGTGCCCAATTTCAAAACTAAAATTAACCTGTTGCAGCATTTGCTGAAAAATGATGAAGAGTTTAAGCGCCTGATCATTTTCTGTAAAACTAAAACAGTAGCCGATAACATCCACAGTTTTATTGTGAGACGTTTTGGAGAGGAAGCTGTAAGGGTAATCCATGCCAATAAAGGTCAGAATACCCGGATCAATTCCATCAATGCGTTTAAAGAAGGAAACATCAGGGTTCTGGTGGCTACCGATGTGGCATCCAGAGGAATTGATGTGAGCGAAGTGAGCCATGTGATCAATTTTGATGTGCCGATTATTATTGAAGATTATGTTCACCGCATTGGCCGTACCGGTAGGGCATATGCCAAGGGTGATGCACTTACCTTTTACACCGAAGCAGAAAAATATTACTTAAAAAAGATAGAAAAACTAATCCGTCAAACGATTCCTGTTTTACCTTTGCCGGCAGAAGTTTTTGTGGAAGAAACCCCTTACGAAGAAAAACAAGCCATTGCACGTGCAATAGACGATCAGAAGCGTAAGGAAGATCCTGATTTTAAAGGCGCTTTCCACGAGAAAAAACATGCTGCTGCGATTGCTGCTGCTGCCAGGAAGAAACCGGCTAAAGAACCGGCATGGAAAAGAAGGAAGTTTAAAAAGTAATGATACCGGTACCCCATTGAAAGCAAAATTAACCCCCCTTAACCTGACTTCGGCCACCTGCCTTGTTGCAGCGGTGCTGTTGCTGGTTAAGCCTGAACCACAACAGCCACAACATGTAAATATGACCGGATTTATGGTCGGGTTTTGTATTTTGATAGCGGTAGTTGGTTTTGTGTCAGACCTGATTTTCAGGAAGTTTATCCCTGATCTCAAGAAATTGTGGATTGTAGAAGGGATGATGATCCTCATCACCATCATTTTAATGTTTATTTTAAAAGTTAGTTTATTATAGTAATGAAGCAAGCAGAAATTAAGATCACCGTTGAACTGGATGATCACAATGTGCCGGAAAATATCCTTTGGGAATCTACAGACGCAGAAAATAAAGAAAAGGTACCTGTAAAATCGATGATGCTGGCCCTTTGGGACCACAATTATAAAAATTCCATGCGTATCGACCTATGGACCAAAGATATGCCTGTTGATGAAATGAAAAGGTTCTTTTATGAAACTTTGCAAACCATGGGAGATAGTTTCCTGAAGGCAACGGGTGAGACTTTAATTATCGAAGATTTGCGCGATTACTGTGCACATTTTGCTGATAAAATGGGTATAAATACCAAAGGATAACCGGAAAATGAGAACACAGGGGATTGTTGGCGCAGTTTTAATGGCGCTGGGCGGCATGTGTCCGTTGGTACGTGTTCCAATTATGGGCAATTGGAATTATTTTGATCTGGACCAGCGTCTGGCCATTGCTTTTTACGTATTGGTGGCGATCGGATTGCTTGGTGTTTTTCTGGGCAAGGCTTCATTCATTAAGTTTACCGGCTGGGCCGGACTTGTTTTAGTTGGCATTACACTGGCCGGCGTATACTTTAAAGCTCATGATTCATTTGGCTTTTTGCATTTCAAAAAGGTTGTAAACTTTGCCGCAGGTATGGTTAAATACAAATGGGGCTGGTATGTGATTGTGGCTGGTGCTTTTCTGATGATTACAGTACGGAAACCTAAAGTTGTGGTGCTGACGCCTGAGCAGCCGGCCGGCGGCATGGTTGCATAAAGAACTAAGGAAGATCGCCCAGTGTTTTGTGCTGTCTTTTGCGCTTATACTGGCTTTGCCTGAGTTGTTGATTGCCTGTAATGATACTGATGTTCCCATCAACTTCCATAATGGCCAGCTTGACATCTTTATAATTGTCTACACCATGTTCGCGCATGGCTTCTTCCAGCTCTTCGTTGGTGATGTCCAGCTTGCCGAGTTTATCAAAATTGAGTTTTCCATTCCGGATTAATATTTCAGGATGCTCAGAGATCAGGTCTCTGAGCTTTTTGTTTTTAAACATCAGCTTCTTCAGGATGTAATTGAGCAGGAACAACACGCCTGCAGCAACCAATCCGCCCTGCAAACTGGTATCCGTACCAACCATTGCATTTTGAACCGCATTACTGATCAGTAAAATCAAGACCACATCGGTCGTGTTCAATTGCGAAAGTTCTTTTTTACCGGTTAGCCTGATGGCTACCAGCATAAAAACATAAACAGCAAGGCTTCGGAGGATAATGTCTACGTATGGGTTCATGGTTTCACCGAATTTATCATTGGAATACAATATTATAGATATTTAATTTACAAATGTCTTCCCTGAAATAAAAATAAGTGATTTAAAATTATCTTTGCGCTTGGATGAATTTATTAAATCAGGTTAAATTCTTAATTAAGAAGGAGCTGTTGTTGGAATGGCGCTCAAAATATGCATTAAACGGTGTTTTACTCTACGTGGTTTCTACTGTTTTTGTCTGTTTCCTGTCTTTTGTGAGCATTGATAAGATTACCTGGAACGCATTGTTCTGGATCATCATGCTTTTTGCGTCAATTAATGCGGTAGCCAAGAGTTTTTTGCAGGAGAGTAAGGGGCGGCAGCTGTATATTTATACCATTGCGAGTCCGCTGGCCCTGATTGTTGCCAAAACCTTATACAATGTGATGCTCATGACGGTGCTAACTTGTATTGCTTTGCTGTTTTACAGCCTGGTATTCGGACTGGTGCCACGTGATCTGCCCATGTATTTTGTAGCGGCATTATTGGGGAGCCTGAGTTTTTCAACCATTTTTACCATGGTTTCGGCTATAGCTTCCAAAGCTGGAAATGGCGGGATGCTGATGGCTGTGCTGAGTTTTCCCCTGGTGATCCCGGTATTGATTGTGTTGATTAAACTCGCAAAAAATGCCATTGATGGCTTAGACAGAAGTGTAAGTCTGGATGAAATTGCGACCCTGCTTATTGTGAATGTAATGGCTGGCGCTGTTTCTTTCTTGTTATTTCCTTATCTTTGGAGAGATTGATATATGTATAAAAATTGGTGGAAAATATTAGGTGCACTATTGGTAGTGTACGCTACAATTGCAGGGATTGCAATTCCTTTACGTCCGGGTATTGAAAATATTGCTTATGGCAAGTTAATTCCCAACCAACCGCTGGAAGTTACCGTGAATGGTTACAATACCCTTTTTGCAGATGATGCCAAAAGTCTGGAATTTTACCTTCAGGATGAAACACAATTGCTCAAGGCAGTGGCTGTACAACCATTGAATAACCAGCTGGCTAAGGTTACGTTTAACCTGCCCGCAGCATTCCACAACAGTACTTTACATTTAATTGGTACAAGTGCCAATGAAGGGGTGATGAGCCTGAGTGAAGCTGTTATTGTTGATCAGGAAATGGTTAATCGCGACCAGGTATTGCGTAAAGATGAACTGAGCATTGAACAGGATAAACCGAAACATTTCAGCTTCCCTTATAAGCAAAATCTGTACGAGACGATCCGGAACTTGTTTTTTCATGTGCCGATGTGGTTTGCCATGATTGTATTGTTTGGGGTATCGGTGTTTTATAGTGTGAAAACCCTGAGCACCAATAGTGAAATTGACGACATGAAGGCCGTTCAAAGTGTAAATGTAGGTGTAGTGTTTGGAATTCTGGGCATTGTTACCGGTGCCATATGGGCTAAGTTTACCTGGGGGCAAGCCTGGAGCTTTGATGTGAAGCAAAATTTTGCTGCCATTTCACTGCTGTTGTATTTCGCCTACCTGGTACTCCGGAATGCCATTGATGAAGAACAGAAGCGAGCCAAGATCTCTGCAATCTATAATATTTTTGCTTTTCCGATGATGGTGGTGCTGCTGTTTGTATTGCCGCGTTTATCAGATTCACTCCATCCTGGAAATGGCGGAAACCCGGGCTTCAATTCTTATGATCTGGACAGTCACATGCGACTGGTTTTTTATCCGGCCTGTTTGGGCTGGATCCTGGTGGGATGCTGGATTTACACCTTATTGTTTAGAGTACGTTTATTAGAAAAGAACAACAACCTTTAGTTATGAAACGATTTTTAATTACCCTTTCCATGTTATTGATGACGGTGCAGCTCTTTGCCCAGGAACAGGAATCTGCGGTTACACAGAGCATGCATAAGTCCGGGAAAATAACAGTTGTTTTGGTTTGCGCTGCTGTAATTCTGTTCGGCTTACTTTTCTTTCTGTTCTCTATAGAAAAAAGATTAAAAAAATTAGAACGTAAATCTGCGACCAAAAACTAATTTTAAATCGTTTAGCCCTTGTTTTTGACCCCTTGAGGGGCTGGTGTTGGACTTACACTAAGTTATTCTTTATTTGCATTAATCACTTTTTTTAGTGCAATTTTGTACTATAACTGAGAACTTATTTCAAATTCATAAAAAACAAATAATGGCTAATACAGCAAATGAGACAAAATTTTTTGCAGATGTTTGTAAGAATTTTGACAATGCCGCGCAATTCACCTCCCATCCAGAGGGCTTGCTCAATCAGATTAAAGCTTGTAACAGTGTTTACCGTTTCCAATTCCCGATCCGTAGAGGAAATGGATTTGAGGTTATCGATGCATGGCGCGTAGAACACTCTCACCACATGAGTCCGACTAAAGGCGGGATCCGTTACAGTGAGATGGTTAATGAGGATGAGGTTATGGCATTGGCGGCTTTGATGACGTATAAATGTGCAATTGTAAACGTGCCTTTTGGCGGTGCCAAAGGTGGAATCTGCATCAATCCTAAGAACTATACGATTGCGGAACTGGAAACCATCACCCGTCGTTATACTACCGAGTTGATTAAGAAGAATTTTATTGGTCCTGGTATTGACGTTCCGGCTCCTGATTATGGATCTGGTGAACGTGAAATGAGCTGGATTGCGGATACTTACATCACCATGAATCCCGGACAACTGGATGCATTGGGATGTGTAACCGGTAAGCCAATTGCTTTGCACGGTATCCGTGGTCGTAAAGAAGCTACCGGTCGTGGTGTAGCTTATGCCATTAAAGAATGCGTAAACGTAGCTGAAGATATGGCTAAACTTGGCTTTAAAGCAGGTTTAGGTGATAAGCGGGTTATTGTTCAGGGTTTAGGAAATGTGGGTTACCACTCGGCTAAATTCCTGGCAGAATTTGGTGCTACCATTGTTGGTCTTTGCGAATTTGAAGGAGCAATCTACAATGAAAATGGTTTAAACATCGATGAAGTATTTGCACATCGTAAAAATACAGGCTCTATTTTAGGTTTCCCTGGTGCTAAAGAATTTAAAAACTCGATGGAAGGTTTGGAGCAACCATGCGACATCCTGGTACCTGCAGCACTTGAAAACCAGATTACTGAAGCCAACATCAGAAATATCAAGGCAAAGATCATTGCTGAAGGCGCAAACGGTCCATGTACACCAGAGGCTGAAGTTATTTTTACAGAAATGGGTGGTATCATCATCCCTGATATGTATTGCAATGCCGGTGGTGTTACCGTATCTTATTTTGAATGGTTGAAAAACCTTTCACACGTAGCGTTTGGCCGTATGGAAAACCGTTATGCTGAAAACTCAAATGCCAACCTGATCAACACATTGGAGAACTTGACAGGTAAGAAAATTCCTGCTGAAAACCGTTTGATGATTGTAAAAGGTGCATCAGAAATGGAACTGGTTAATTCCGGACTGGAAGATACCATGATTCATTCTTACCATGAGATCAGGGAAAACCTGATTACAAAACCAGGTGTTCAGACTTTAAGAACAGCAGCTTTTGTGGGTTCAATTGATAAGATCGCCGTGTCTTACATGAACCTTGGTGTTTGGCCTTAAGTCGGTTTAATAATTCAGAAAATCCGTAATGCCGCATGGCATTGCGGATTTTTTTTTGGTATCTTGTTACCATGAAAGGGATTCTGATTGGTGTGTTGGTTTGTGTGCTGTTCGGCTTGTTGCCATCCTGTCAGCATAAAGGACAGCAACTGGACAGTAAAAGCGGCTTTGCCTTGATTCCAGAACCAAAAGGAGGAGAGGCTGTTGCGACCTATGCCGGCGGCTGTTTCTGGGCCATGCAGGAATGTATGATAGAACTGAAAGGAGTACATAAAGTAATCAGTGGCTATGCTGGTGGAAACACCGTGAATCCTTCTTATGAACAGGTTTTGAGTAAGGTTACAGGTCATGCGGAAGCCGTTCAGGTATACTATGATCCGGAGGTGATTAGTTTTGAACAGCTCAGCGAAGCCTTTTTTAATTCGCATGATCCAACCGAGGTTGACCGTCAGGGGCCTGACATTGGCAGCGATTATCGTTCCATTGCCTTTTTCAGGACTAAGGCGGAATTTGAAACCATTAGCCGGTTGGTTAAAAAAATAGATGCTTCCAGAAAATATGCAAATCCGGTGGCTACAGAATTGCTTCCCTTTAAAACCATGTATGGTGCAGAGATGAAACACCAGGATTTCTATCCCAATAACCTCTGGGACCCTTACATTAGAAATGTCTCCCGGCTCAAAGTTCTTAAATTGAGGGCTGAAATGCCCGGACTGATCAAAAGCCAGTACCTCAACTGAGCTGTGAATCCGTGTTTTTTCCTTCCGCTCCCCTGAATATCTGGTTTTTGTCAGAGAACTATCAATAAACTGTCATCATACCATTTTGGATTGAGCTAAAAGACTTTAGGTACTTATAATTTTTATCTTTGTGGTGGTCTTTTTAAAACTGTACGGGATACCCTCATGACCATTGACAAAAATAAAGCGTAAAAATGAGAAAAAGTGCAATTATTGGTTTAATAACTATTGCTTTATGTGTGGGCTTTCTGGTAAGCTTAAACGCAGATACAAATACCTATTCTACCTTTAGTGAAGCTGCCAAAGATAACCGTGAGTTCCACATTATGGGCTACTGGGAAAAGCAGAAAGGCATGCACTATGATGCATTAAAAGATGCCAACCGTTTTGAGTTTTTTATGAAGGATGAAAAAGGCCGGGTGAACAAAGTGATTTATGCTGGTACCAAACCTCAGGACTTTGAGCGCTCTGAAAAACTGGTGTTGATCGGTAAAATGCAGGATGATACTTTTTATGCTTCCAAAATATTAATGAAATGCCCATCTAAATATAATGATAACCTGGTAGAGGTTAAAAAGGATGGTAAAGTAGAAAAATACAATTAATTTTAATGGATATACAGTTTATTGGAGAGAACCTCCTACCCGGTAAAATCGGCCAGTTCTTTATTGTTTTAGCATTTGCCGCTTCTTTACTTTCCACCATTTCCTATTTTTTTGCCACCCGTAACAAAGACCTGGCAGACCAGTCCTGGAACCGCATTGGTCGTGCTGCATTTTTCATCAACTGGGTAAGTGTAATTGGGATTGGTGTAACACTGTTTGCCCTTATTTTAAATCATAGAAACGAGTATTATTACGTTTATTCTCATTCTTCCAAAGCACTTCCGGTCTATTATATCGTATCCGCTTTTTGGGAAGGACAGGAGGGGAGTTTCTGGCTTTGGGCATTCTGGCAGTCTTTACTGGGCGGAATCCTGATCTGGAAAGCTAAGAGCTGGGAGAATGGTGTGATGACCGTGATTGCTTTTTCGCAAGTGTTTTTAACCTCGATGTTGCTGGGCGTAGAAATATTTGGTGAACGTATCGGAAGTTCTCCGTTTATCCTGTTGCGGGATGCCATGAACTTAAAGGAAACGGTACCCATTTTTGCTGATCCTGAAAATTATAAGAACTATTTGAAATTTATTACTGACGGTAAAGGATTAAATCCGCTATTGCAGAACTACTGGATGGTGATTCACCCGCCAACCTTGTTTTTGGGATTTGCAAGTATGGTGGTTCCTTTTGCTTACGCAGTAGCCGGTTTGTGGCAAAAGAAATACAAAGACTGGGTTAAGGTAGCCATGCCATGGGCACTTTTTGCAGTCATGATCTTGGGTACAGGTATCATCATGGGCTCATTCTGGGCGTATGAAGCGTTGAATTTTGGAGGCTTCTGGGCATGGGATCCTGTAGAGAATGCTTCAATCATTCCCTGGCTGACCCTTGTTGCCGGTTTACATGTGATGATCGCCTTTAAAAATACTGGCCATGCATTTTTTACCGCCATCGTCCTGGTATTGATCAGTTTTGTATTGGTGCTTTATGCTTCGTTCTTAACCAGAAGTGGTGTGTTGGGCGAAACTTCAGTCCACTCGTTTACCGATCTGGGCATGTTCTGGCAATTGATTCTCTATAATGTAGTCTTTCTGAGTATACCTGCGGTATTGCTGGTATTGCGTTGGAAAGAGTTACCGATCACCAATAAAGATGAAGAAACTTATTCCAGGGAATTCTGGATGTTTATTGGTGCCCTGGTCGTAACGGTAGCTTGTATCCAGGTTATTTTCTCTACATCGGTACCGGTATTTAACAAGGCTTTCGGAACTAAGTTTGCCCCACCTATTGATGCCATTAAATACTACAACCAATGGCAGGCACCTTTTGCCATCCTGGTCACCATCATTTCCGGTTTCTCGCAGTTTTTAAAATATAAGCGTACAGACATGCGTAAATTTTACAGCAGTCTGATTGCTTCCATTGTTTTCTCTGTGGTCATCACAGCAGGCTTTGTTTACATTACAGATGTATACCATAACCTGATGTATATTTTGCTCACTTTCAGTTGTGTTTTTGCAGTCATTTCCAATGCGCGGATCTTATCACAAGCACTGGCTGGAAAACGTAAACTGGTGGGTGCAGCAGTAGCACATATTGGCTTTGCCTTGTTGTTGCTGGGTGCTTTGGTGGCTGCGGCAACCAATAAGCCGATTTCATTGAACGTAAGTAATTTTATCCCGGTTAAAGATTTTGAAAAGGTAGAAAAACCCGGACAGAACATCGTACTGTATAGAAATGAGCCTAAGGAAATGGGGCGCTATACGGTAACTTATGTAAGTGATACAACCATTGCCCCAAATACTTTCTATAAGCTGAACTTTAAAGTGATTGATGAGAAAACCGGAAAAATTAAGGAAGATTTTGAACTCAACCCGCATGTGCAGGTGAATGAAAAAATGGGTTTAATTGCCTCTCCGGATACCAAACATTACTTAACCTACGATATTTATACCCACATCACCAGTGCTCCGGATAAAAGAGATACCCACGACGATCATGAAGGCCATGCGGAAGAAGAGAACTACAAGGCGCCAAGGATTGTCAATGTAAAAGCGGGGGATACCTTGCACACCAGCAGTGGAATTGTAACGATTAAAGGTTTAAACAATCAGCCAAAAGCGAAAAGTCTGGTTCTTGCTCCGGGTGATCTGGCTGTCGGTTTGCCATTGGAGATTGATCTGAATGGTAAAGTGTATAAAACCGAACCGATATTCCTGATTAAGGGCAACAATACCTTTGACTTTGCGCGAAATGTTGATGAACTGGGCTTGAGGTTCCGTTTCACCAAAATCCTGCCTGAACAACAGAAAGTAGAGTTGCAAGTGTATGAAAAGCCACAACAGGCAAAAGAATGGGTGGTATTTAAATCGATCGAATTCCCGTATATCAATTTGTATTGGGTAGGTACGATTGTGATGGTTATCGGATTCCTGATTTCTATATTCAGGAGACAAAAAGAAGTTAAAACTGTATAATGGATATTGTATGCATCGGTTCGGGAAATGTGGCAACACATCTGGCGAAAGCTTTTAAAGCGAGCGGAGCCCGAATTGTGCAGGTATATAGTGCTCATCTTTTAAATGCAGATTTACTGGCACAGGAAACCAGCGCCCAGGCAATCGCTGATCTGGCCGCATTGAACCGAGAGGCAGACCTTTACCTGATTGCAGTGAAGGATGATGCGATCACTACTGTGGCGCATGCATTATCTGGGGTAAATGGTATGGTAGTTCATACTTCCGGTGCTACGCCCATGTCTGTCTTATCGGATGCCGGAATCCAACACTATGGGGTGTTTTATCCCTTGCAAACTTTCTCTAAATCCAGGGACCTGAATTTTGCCAATGTACCTTTATGTCTGGAAGCAAAGGATGCTGATGATCTGGATGTATTGAAATCCCTTGCGCAAACCTTGTCCCCATTGGTTTACGAAATAGATGGCGGGCAGAGAAAAATCCTGCATTTGGCTGCGGTTTTTGCCTGTAACTTTGTGAACCATTTGTACCATTTGGGTGGGGAAATTCTGGCGGAGCATCAAATGGATTTTGAGATGCTCAGGCCCCTGATTATGCAAACTGCAGAAAAGGTGCAGGCCGCATTAACAATCCAAGTACAGACCGGTCCTGCAGTGCGGGACGATCAGGAAACTATGAAAAGGCACATTTCTCTACTTGAAAATCGTACCGATTTACAGGAAATATATAAATTTTTAAGTAAAAGCATTAAAAAGACGCATTCATAATGTAATTGCCAATTTTGGTGCTTATTTTTGAACACAATTATGAGTATTTTTAAATTAAAGATAAATTTTGAAGAACAAGGTAAAGAATCGATAGAACTGCCTATAGCAGGTGGAGAGTCGGTTTTAGACGTTTGTTTGGATAATGGAATAGAGCTGCAGCACAACTGCGGTGGTGTATGTGGTTGCAGTACCTGCCATGTTTATGTACAAAAAGGCATGGATAATATCCAGGAGATATCGGATAAAGAGGAAGATTTCATTGACCGGGCGGTGCGTCCAAGAATTACTTCACGTTTGGGTTGCCAGTGTGTGGTGATCAACGGAGATATTGAAGTCACCATTCCGGATCAGTCAGAATTCTTAGGTCATTAATTACAAACCAATAAACTATAACATAACATGCAGGATAAATTTGCCTTACCTATACACTGGAACGACCACGAAGACATTGCTCAGGAGTTGTATGAGAAATTCGGCGACGAGTTTAACGAAGCTAAAATTTACCGTATCCGTTTCACTGAATTGTTAGAATGGATATTGGAATTGCCTAATTTTAAAGGTACCAGGGAAGAAAGTACGGAAGGACATTTGGAACAAATCCAATCGGCCTGGGTATACGAATGGAGAGACAACCAGGATTAACCACTGATGTTTTTAACGCAACTGGAAAAAATTACCACATTCATCTTTGATGTTGATGGCGTATTGACTAACGGAGACATCATTGCTTCCGATTCTGGTGAATACCTGCGTACATTTAACATCAAAGATGGATATGCTTTACAACTGGCCGTAAAAAAAGGCTACCAGGTTGCCATCATATCCGGTGGAAGTGGTCAGGCCATGCAAAAACGCTTTGAAGGCCTGGGTATTACTGAGATCTTTCTGGGTGTTGCTGATAAAGTGGCTGTTTACCAGCAACTCGTAGTTAAATACCAGCTTGAGCCAGAGCAGATTCTTTATATGGGAGATGACATTCCGGATTTCAAAGTCATGCAACTTGTTGGATTACCAACCTGTCCGGCTGATGCCGTTCCGGAAATCAAAGCCATTTCAAAATATATTTCCCCTTACAATGGCGGAAAAACCGCAGTTCGGGACGTCGTTGAAAAAGTACTCCGTGTACAGCATCAATGGTTTGATGCCAATCCCTCTGCTGCCGATTCCGGCAAATAAACATTTCTTCTTTGTAACAGGTATGTTGCTTATGCTGGTTAAACCTATGGCCTCCGCTTGTGCTCTAACCACCGAGCTTAGATAGCTGTAAAACCAAAAAAAGTAAACAGATGAAAAAATTATTAATGATTTGCGGACTGTTATTTAGTGTAATAACATTTGCACAAGCACAAGGTGGTGGTGATCGTAAAATGCCTACTCCTGAAGAACGGGCGACCAGAAGCACAGAACAACTGACCAAGAAACTGACCCTTTCTGCTGATCAGCAAACCAAAGTGAAAGCGATACTGTTGGATCAGGCAACCGCTATGGTTAAAATGCGTGAAGAAAGCAAAGGTGACAGAGAAGGGATGATGGCCAAGATGAAAACTTTAAACGAAGAGAACGACACTAAAATCAATGCCGTGTTAAACGACGATCAGAAAAAAGCTTATGCCGACTGGAAAGCGGAAAGGGCTGAGAACATGAAAAAAAGAATGAACGGCGGTCCGGGTAAACCAGCTGGCGGCGGTACTGAGTAATCAGTATTGAAAAAAAGATAAATAATAAAGGCGACTTATGGTCGCTTTTATTATTTTCGCCCAAACGTCACGGTTCACCATTACCTGGCGTAAATCATACTTATGTATCAACAACAGCTTCCAATTATACTTGCTTCGAAATCACCACGCCGTCAGGAATTGCTTAAAGCCATGGGGCTGGATTTTAAAATTGTACTTAAAGATGTGGATGAAAGTTATCCTGCTGATTTAAGTCCTGCAGAAATAGCCGTTTATATCGCAGAAAAAAAAGCACTGGCTTTTAATGACCTTGATGCGGATCACATTGTCATCACTGCTGATACGATTGTTGCCTTTGGCCCAGACATTTTAGGTAAACCTGCCGATCGGGCGGAAGCCATAGCAGTGCTGACTAAACTATCGGGCGCAGTACACCAGGTATATACAGGGGTTAGCATCAATTATCGAGGTCAAATCACCTCTTTTTACGACCTGACCGAAGTTACTTTTAATACACTTTCTGCAGCGCAGATCATTTATTATGTAGATCAATACCTTCCTTATGATAAAGCAGGTTCCTATGGTATTCAGGAATGGATTGGCCTGGTTGCTGTTGAGAAAATTACGGGTTCTTATACCAATGTGATGGGCCTGCCTACAGAAAAACTGTACAAGGCTTTAGCCCGGCTATAAAGCGGTCAATTCGTGCAAAACACCCATTTTTAAATCGTAGGTCGATAATGTGATCGTTTCTATTTTAGTGTGATCGATGACATAATTGGTAATTAATGCGGCAACAACGATCATGTCCACGCGCAATGCGATCAGGTTTGGCATCACAGCACGCTGGGCATGGGTAGCCTGAATGAGCTGGGTTGCCAGCTGACGATAGCCCGGTAAGTCAATAGGCGCAGCCTTAACCGTCTTCAAATCTAAATCTTTATCCAACATGCCTGCGAAGGTCTCAAAAGCTCCTGCAGAGCCAATCAGCTGTTTTGGCTGGTGCAATTGACAAGCCTGGATCAGATCGGCCAGAGCCGCTTCTACATGCGTTTGTATGGCCAGTTGTTCAGTTGCACTGATCGGATCAGATTTAAAATAAGCCTGTGTCAATCTTGCGGCGCCAATGTTGTAGCTCTTTTTCCAGAGCAATCGTTCTTGATTGCAAATGATAAATTCTGTACTTCCACCGCCAATGTCCATAATGAGGGAGGTAGCTTTGATTGCAGCCGTTGCTTTTACACCCTGGTAAATGTAATCAGCCTCCTGATCTCCGGTAATGACATCAATTTCTATTCCTGCGTAAGATTTAGCGGCTTTGACGAAGTTTGATCCGTTTTCGGCACTGCGTACAGCCGATGTTGCGGTAGCTTTAACCACAGTCACATCATGGGCCTTAATCTGATTTGCGAATTCTTCCAGGGCGAGTAGGCCGCGTTCAAAAGCGGGCTGAATGATGACATTGTCGTTGATCCGACCCTCACCAAGTTTAACTGGTAAATTGGTTTTGTAGATGATGTCAACTGCGGAAGCAGTGATTTCGGCTATAATAAGGTGGAATGTGTTGGTTCCCAGGTCGATGACAGCTACCTTCATTGGCTCTTAATGGTTTAATGTAATATTAGACATTAAATCCTGAATCTTGTTACCAATAGCGCATAAAAAAAGGCCACTTGATGCAGTGGCCTTTTGCTGTTACTCGAAATATTCTTTCATTTTTTCAAAGAAACTCTTGTCATTCTTACCCGGTTGAGGCTTGAAGTTTGGAGATTCCCTTAGTTTTTCCAACATGCTTCTTTCTTCTGAACTTAAAGCTTTTGGTGTCCATATGTTAATGTGGATAATCTCATCACCACGATGGTATGAATTGATTTCCGGAATACCTTTACCTTTCAGGCGCAATAATTTTCCACTCTGCGTACCCGGTTCGATTTTAATTTTAGCTTTTCCATCGATGGTAGGTACTTCAGCACTATAACCAAGGGCGGCATCAATGATGGATACGTGCAAATCATACACCACATTGTTTCCTTCACGCTTCAGGGTTTCATGCGGAGTTTCTTCAATCAAAATGATCAGGTCTCCCGGTACGCCGCCATTTGGTGCTGCATTACCTTTACCGCTCATGCTCAATTGCATGCCCTCACTAACACCTGCAGGTATATTGATGGTAATGGTTTCTTCACCCCTGGTAATGCCTTCGCCATGGCAGGAAGTACATTTAGAAGTAATTTGTGAACCACTGCCATTACAAGTAGGGCAGGTAGAGGTGGTTTGCATCTGGCCAAGAATGGTATTGGTTACCCGGCGTACTGCACCACTGCCACCGCAGGTTTTACAAGTACTGATGGATGAGCGGTCTTTAGCACCACTACCATCACAGGTTTTACAGGTTACCTGTTTGTTTACTTTGATTTTTTTCTCGGTACCGTTGGCAATTTCTTCCAGAGTAAGTTTTACTTTGATGCGCAGGTTACTGCCTTTAGCTACCCGTCTGCCACCACGCGACTGTTGTTGTCCGCCACCAAAAAAGCTTTCGAAAGGACTGCCGCCGCCGCCACCAAAAATATCTCCAAACTGACTGAAGATATCTTCCATGTTCATGCCGCCGCCGCCATAACCGCCGCCGCCCGAAGCACCACCAACACCGGCATGACCATAATGGTCATAGCGTTGTTTCTTCTCCGGGTTACTCAGTACCTCATAAGCCTCAGCTGCTTCTTTAAACTTGTCTTCAGCAGTTTTGTCATCCGGGTTTTTGTCCGGGTGATATTTGATGGCTAATTTGCGATAAGCCTTTTTAATCTCGTCAGCAGGTGCACTTTTTGTGACACCAAGCACATCATAATAATCTCTCTTACTCATAAAATATTAACTACCCACTACTACTTTGGCAAAGCGTATTACTTTGTCATTTAAAGTATATCCTTTTTCCAATACATCCATTACTTTACCTTTCATATCCTCATTTGGAGCAGGTATTTTGGTAATGGCTTCATGAAGATCTGTATCAAAAACGGTATTGACACTTTCCATTTCTTTCAAACCTTTTTGATTTAAAAGGCCTTTTAATTTATTGTGAACCAATGCTACACCCTCACGGATGGCATTCAAATCTGCATTGTTATTTTCCATGGCTTTATTTGCACGGTCAAAATCGTCCAGTACAGGTAATAAAGAAACAATTACATCTTTACCAGCAGTTTGAAGAAGCTCTACACGTTCTTTTTGGGTACGGCGTTTATAATTGTCAAATTCAGCAAATAAGCGTAGGTATTTGTCATTCAAAGCAGCGTTCTCTTGTTGCAGCTTTTCTTCTGCAGACAGCTCTGGAGCAGCCTCGGTATTTTCAGCGCCTTCGGCGTTATTTTCTCCGTTGTTCACTTGGGCATCTGCGCCATTCTCCGTGATCGGATCTTGATTTTGCTCAGTTGGATCTTGATTTTCGTTTTTTTTCTTCTTGCTAAACATGGTATAGTAGAATTTTTGGTGATAAACTCAAAAGGTTTGCCAATAGGTAATATCAGCCATGCTGTCAGTTTTCATTGGAAAAGACTGACCAGAATGGCTGATTAAGAAAATTTTGTCAGAAAACGGTTTACACTATTTTGGCATCTTCATGTACAACGCCGTTTTCACATTTGATGATTCTGGAAGGCAGTGTACGGATGATGTGATAATCATGGGTGGCCATTAAAACGGCAGTCCCGTTCAGACTGATCTGTTTCAACAGGTTCACAATTTCTTCAGAAGTATCCGGATCTAAGTTTCCGGTTGGCTCATCGGCCAGGATAATTTCAGGGTTGTTTAATAAAGCACGGGCAATGACTACGCGTTGCTGCTCACCACCCGAAAGTTCATGAGGCATTTTACGGATTTTAGAGCGTAAACCAACTTTTTCCAATACGTCCTTGATGCGTTCACTGATCAGGGCCTTATCGGTCCAACCTGTTGATTTCAATACAAATTCCAGGTTTTTTTCTACGGTTCTATCCGTCAGCAATTGAAAATCCTGGAATACGATACCCAGCTTTCTGCGTAAGTAAGGCACTTCCTTACCAGCCAGTTTTTTCAGGTCAAAACCGGCAATTTGACCTTCGCCATTACCGATGTGTAAATCTCCATAAATGATTTTCAGTAAACTACTTTTACCAGAACCGGTCTGGCCGATTAAAAAAACGAATTCACCCTTATCTACGCTTAAATTTACGTTAGATAAAACCAGGTGTTTTTGTTGAAATACATCTACATTCTTTAAACTTATAACTGCGTTTCCTGTCATTTTAGATCTCTAATTTAGCAATTTGTCCGAAGGGCAAATCATTTATAAAATTCATTATGTCCGGTAACCGATCGCCAAGGCCTAGTTTATCCAGGGACTTATCCGGGCGGTCAACCCTGAAATAGGCAAGCAATGTAAACTTGTCATCCCGCAACTGTACGTAGTCGGGAATCTTGGCTATACCTTTTACTTTAATAACATACATTGTTCAAAAATAGTATTTCAAAATGAGATTTAGCTAAAGCATATTAATTTAAGCTGTTCAAAAACTCAATTGTATTGACATTATCGGCATAGTCCCACAACTTGGGTGTCTGGCTCTGTCCAAAACCCAGTACCGGGACTTTCAGTTTTAAAGGCGTTGCACTCACTACACATTGAATGTTTTCAGCCTGGCCATTGAGCAGGGCTTCGAGCTCTGCCAGATTGCTGTACTTTTCATAATACAAAACAGCCAGGGGCGAGGAAAGACTGGAATCTTCTTTCAGCAATAAAAAGCCATTGTCGTAATGATGTGTCAGGTTAACCAGGTAAATGGACTTGTTGTAATCGTAATTGTTGTTGTATTTGAAATGGTTGATGATGTTCTGGAATGACTCGATCGGTTCAAAGAAATGCTTAATGTCATAATCTTCCGGAATATAAATTTTAGAGACGTTTCTGCAGCCCAAACCGAAGTAATCAAATATATCGTGACCAAGTAAGGCCAGTTTTTCCGGTGCTTCTGTTCCGGTGATGACAGCCACGCTATTCCTGTTTTTTCGGATGATGTGTGGTACTTTGCCGAAATAGTAATCGAAATAACGTGAAGAATTGTTACTGCCGGTAGCAATTACCGCATCGAAGCCGCTCAAACGCTCTACATAGATGATGTGTTTTTCGAGCAAAGGTTCTTCAGCAATCAGCCTTTTCAATAGGGCAGGAAGTAACTGGTCATCTGCAGAAGACAATTTAATCAATGCGATGTTTCCGGTGGCCAATACAGAAATCACATCGTGAAAGCCCACCATCGGAATATTTCCCGCGAGGATTAAACCAATTTTTTTAGGCGTATTGCTGACCACAATATCTCTGAACCACAACTCCAGATCCTGTGGATCCAGCATTTGTTGCAATGCCTTTACTGCTTTTTCTACTTCTTCAAGGTTAAACCAGGCGTTCTTATTGGAGGCTGAGTACATCAGGTTTTTAAAATCTTCATCGGGATTAACCAGGAATTCGTTAAGTTTTTTTAATGCAATAATTAGTTTTTCGCTATTTAGGATGGGCATATTCCAACAATTTTAAAGTTTATGTGTTATATTTGCTGCTGCAAAGGTAAACTTAGCAAATAGATTTAGACGAAGACATGGCTATTAAAATAACAGACGAATGCATTAACTGCGGAGCATGTGAGCCTGAATGCCCTAATAATGCAATTTATGATGCAGGCACAGCCTGGAGATTTTCTGATGGTACCAATTTAAATGGGATCATAGATTTCGGTGGTAAAGAAATAGATTCAGAGGCATCGCAGGAAGCGGTATCTGATGAAGTTTATTATATCGTATCTGATAAATGTACAGAATGTAAGGGTTTTCATGACGAGCCTCAATGCGCAGCGGTATGTCCGGTTGATTGTTGTGTGGATGATGAAGATGTGCGCGAAACCGAAGATGAACTTTTGGCTAAAAAAGCCTGGTTACACCAGGAAAATTAAGCCGGTTAATGTATAATTAAGGCCTTCTCTGGAATAGGGAAGGCCTTTCTTTATTTTTGAGCAGGCGATGACACGGTGTTTCGGAGGTTTTAGCCCCAGCAAGGCCCCGGCAACGCCGCTTAAAGGCCCCATCAAAGCCCCCGTAAATACGACGTTGATACGACTAGCATATAACGCTGGCTTTACTCAGTTTTTTCCTCGTATTTATTTGGAATGATCAAAACCGGGCAGGCCGATTTTCTGGCCACGTGTTCTGCTACGCTACCCATTAAAAAATGATATAGACCGGTACGGCCGTAAGTACCGATCACAATGAGGTCAGATCCCCACTCATCAGATTGGTTGATGATTCCATGTGCGGCACTATCAATGACACTTAAATAAGTTGTTTTAATTCCTAAACTGTATTTTGACTCCAATTCCCGCAATAATATATTGCTGTTCTCTTCGCTATTGTCGTACGCTTCCAGGAAAACAGGTGCCAGTGTCAGATCCGGATTAATGTTAGCCGGAACAGGCTCTATGATGTTTACCAGCGCAACCTCTGCTCCAAAAGTTTTTGCTACTTCATAACCTGTTTTTGCAGCTTTTTCTGAACAGGTACTGTTATCAACAGCAATTAAGATTTTTTTGAGGTTCATGATTTTTGAATTAAAGTTTACTATAAAACTAACAAAATAACCATGTAAAAGTTTAATTTTATGCACTGATAATTCAATTATGGAGCAACAATACGGAGTTTGCAGAGTGGCAATAGCCCCTTTAAGAGTAGCAGATGCGGACAAGGCAGAAATGAGTTCACAGCTGCTATTTGGCGACCATGTGGAAATCCTGGAAAGGACGGATCGCTGGTTGAGGGTTCGGAATGCTTATGATGGTTACGAAGGCTGGATGGACTTTAAGCAAGTCTACGAAATTTCGGAAACAGAATTTCTGAAAGGTAAAAATTCTAAATACCTGGTACCTGCCGCTATGCTGAATATCGTTACAGATTCAACAGGAGGAAATTACTACTTATCGCCTGGTAGTAATTTACCTGCATTTGATGCCGGCTTTTGTACACTGGGCCCTGAAAAGTTTAAACTTAACTTTGAGCCGGTTATTGCACCAGCACAGGTAGTTACCGCACAGCTGCTAAATGATGCTTTATTGTTCCTGAATACACCTTATTTATGGGGCGGAAGGAATTTTTATGGAATAGATTGTTCTGGTTTTGTACAAACTGTATTCAAACTGAACGGTATTGACCTGAAAAGAGATGCCTGGCAGCAGGCCGAACAAGGAAATTCGGTTGATTTTTTGCCGGAAGTAAAAGCAGGAGATGTTGCTTTTTTTGATAATGCTGAAGGACGCATCATCCATGTAGGTATTATGCTCAGCGCAAGTGAAATTATCCATGCCTCGGGCCGGGTAAAAATAGATAAAATGGATACTGAAGGTATTTATAGTGCTGAATTGGGGCGATATTCGCACAAACTGAGAATTGTAAAACGATTTTTTTAATGTAAATTGTGTTTATGTTTATGGAAAATGCAGGTTTCTGCATCCATATATAAATGCAATTCTATGAAACTATTTTTACGCTCATTCCTGCTATTTTTATGCAGCTTCAACGCAGTTTTTGCCCAGAAAAAATTAAGCAGTAGCCGGGAGGCAGCTTACTATACTTATATCTATCAGATTAAAGATCATGAAGCTTTTGCCATTGCCTCAAAATCAAGTGCTATTGTGCAAGAAAGCTTTTTACACAGCCGGATTGATTCTTTTTATACCGATTCTGCAAAGCCCCTGAACCGAAAATTGCCTTTTGGAAACTATTTATACGTAACGGCAGTTCAAAATAAACTAACCTATACGTTAAAGCCGGTTCAAAATGTAAATCTGGAATTCATCAATAACCGAAAGGAGTTTCAATTTATGGTGACCGATTTAAAGGGGAACCGGATAGACGATGCAGAGGTCAAAATAGGGAAGGGGAAAACTGTAAAATTTGATGCAAAAGCCGGTCTTTACAAATCAAATTACGGACAAAAAATAAAGGTGATTGCCGTAAAATACGCTGGCGTAAGCAATTATTTTACATATGAAGTCGGAAATAACAACAATGTCTATGCCCGTCGTCAAAACTCTTTTTTTAAAAAATTCATTTATAGTGCACCAGTCAAATACATCTGGATGCCATTTCGCAGGTGGTTTAACCCGGATCGTTATGGGAATAGGAAGATAAAAAACAGTACTTTACCAGGATACATGGTATTCAATAAGCCTATGTATAAGCCTTTGGATACAGTGAAATTTAAAGCCTACCTGGTCGACAAAAACGGCACATCTTTGTACAATAAAACTTTACGGGTTTCCCTGGATAATTATGGCCAGAAAAAGAGGATTTTAACCAATCTGGATCCCTATCGGGAGGGTGGTTATACCTATAGTTTTGTTCTGGCCGACAGTCTGAAATTGCAATTAGACCAGCACTATACCATCAGTTTAGAACAGCCAAAAGGGGATTATTGGGAAACCGTTTATACGGGCAGTTTCAGGTATGAAGATTATGAATTGAAATCGGTCAGTTTTAAAGTCCGGTCTGATCAGAAAAGCTATGGGCCTGGCAGTCCGGTTACTGTGTTTATGAAGGCTACCGACGAGAATGAACTGGTGGTGCCGGACGGCCGGGTGGAAGTTATTTTACGTGCTGACGATGTGTTTAAATACCACCAGGGCCGCGTATTTGTAAAAGATTCCTTGTGGAAAACTACGGTGACTATGGACCCGGTTGGTGAAACGAAACTGGTGATCCCAGATAGCGTTTTTCCAAAGGCCGACCTGAATTTTACAGCTTATTTTACCTTTTTGAACAGCAATAATGAGCGAAAAACAGCATCAGAACGGTTAAAGTATAACTATGAAAACAAGCGCATTAAATACGAATTTAAAAATGACAGCTTGTACCTGGACTATCTCGTTGATGAAAAACCTGTTCCACAACCGGCTGTTTTGCAAAGGAAATATCCCAATAAAGAAGCCTTCGATACGCTGGGTATTCAGCTTCCAACGGCCATTAAGCTCAATTATAACGCTGAGGCTTACGTGATAAAAACAGCCAGTGGTTATCGCCAGGAGATTGAAATAACAAGCCTGCAACCGGGAATTAGCATCGCTGCTGCCCAGGGTAAAGATTCAGTTCGTATTGTAGTCAACAATGCGCACCGCGTGCCTTTCTGGTTTACGGTTTTTTCAGGGAATTCCATATTGTCTAAGGGCTACACCCGTAATCTGGATACTTTATTTAAACACGGTACCGCAAAAGCTGTGCATGTCAGGATCAATTATTTGTGGGCCGGTAAGGAAATGAGCCTGGAAAACAGTACGTATTACATGCCCAATTTGTTAAATGTGAAGTTGATTGGGCCTGATGTGGTTTACCCTGGTCAGCAGGTTAATCTGTTGGTTAATGTCACCGACGCAGAAAACAAGCCTGTTCCTAAAACTGATGTGACCGCCTATGCTTATACCGCTAAGTTTAAAAATGGTTATGCGCCTGGCCTGCCAAATTTTGGAAAAGGGCATTATGCGCGTAAACTGAAGCCAATGGCGAATGCGCAGGTGCTGCAGTGGACTGGAGATTTGCAGCTCAACTGGGATAAATGGGCAAAATCGATGAACCTGGATACCATTGAATATTATAAGTTTACGCAAACAAAGAGCGTCTATACTTTACAGGAAGATGGAAATGATCGGCTCAAAGCAGTAGTTGCCCCATTTGTTATAAAAGATGGTGCCATTGAACCGGTGCATATTTTATACATTGACGGGCTTCCGGTTTATTTTAGTCAGGCCAACCAATTACAACGTTACGCCTTTGAGGTTAGTCCCGGGAGTCATAGCATTCAGCTGCGTACAGCTAACCATTCTGTTTTCCTGGATGACTATTCATTTCCGCAGGGTAAAAAGACAATCATCAGTGTATTGGCCGATGTTAAAAATACCGTGGCCAGGGTAATTAAAGAGAAAAGTGAACTGAGTGAGCAGGAAGCGAATGCTTTGAGCCAGTACATGATACGTATCGCCGATAATTTTCATGGCGATAAGAGTTTGCTCGCTATGGAGGGCGATACGCTGTTGTTAAACCCTCCGCTAACTGAGCGGATGAGTAGCTTGCAAAGTCTTTACCGTAATCCGCAAGGCGATCAAAATGCCTTATTGGTTGGGCCGGTTCGTCAAAATCTGTTGTCTTTCAGTTCTGGTATTTTGAATATGAATTTTCTAAAGGAACCAGGTTATACGTATACATTCTTGCCGGGATTGCTTAAACAGAAATCCTACGCTGGCAAATATGGTTTCAACAGGCAGCTGGCGTCGGGTTCAAATCCTGGCGTGGATTACAAGGCATATCCGGTAAGCCGGGGAGAAATAGACCGCATCTGGAATGAATATCTGGATTTGAGAAGCAGTACCACTACGCTCTTTTCCAATTCCCGTAGTTACGATAAGCAATATGGCCGATTGGTCATGAACCTGGATACCACCATACTGAAACAACTTCCTTACCTCAAAAATATACTCATCTATCGCTATGATCAGCCAGACTTTTTAGAGATCTATCCGGGAAATACAAATCAGTTTAATCCTTTGGAAAAGGGCAAATACCGGGTTATTTACTTGTTTAAAGACAACAGGTATGTAGTGGCTGAGCAGCTGGAGATCAGATCAGCCGGTGTGAATTATGTGAAATGGGAAGGTTTAAAGATCCATCCTGCAGATCAACTGAGCCGTAAAATAGACTTTCAGATCAAAAGTGTAAATATTGGCAGTAACCCGTATGGTCAATATACTGCCAGGGATAATATTGTCGAAGACATCAATGCGGTTTATTTCGATCCGGCTACGCTTAAAGGCGTGATGCGGGGCCGCGTGCTTGCTGAATCTGACAAGAAGCCGATATTGGGTGCTGTGGTGATCATTAAAGGAACGAAAAATACAGTAACTACAGATGCTCAGGGTTATTTTACAATCAAGATTCCTGAACGCGGCATGCTAGTTATTTCATATATTGGTTATGAACGTAAAGAAGTTCCTTTAACAAATGCAGATGCAGGAGACATCATCATTGCTGAAAGCTATGAATCTTTAAACGAAGTTGTGGTGGTTGGCTATGGTACACAACGCAAACAGTTATTAACAGGCTCTGTTTCAGAAATGTCGATAGGAAATGCACTCGCCGGAAGGGTAGCTGGTGTTGCAATTTCCAATGCTGATAAAAAAATAATGATTCGTGGGATGGCCCCGGTAGGCGGTCAGAAGCCCTTGATTATCGTTGATGGGGTGCCATTTAGCGGCGACATGGAGGCTCTGGATCCGGCTACTCTCAGTTCCATCGATGTATTAAAAGATGCCGCGGCAACTGCCATTTATGGTAGCAGTGCAGCGGCAGGTGTGATCATTATTAAAACCAAGGGTGGAAACGCGATGGCAAATGCAGCTGGAGAATTGGTACAACAAAAGGGTAGCATGCGGACTAATTTTTCTGATTATGCCATCTGGCAACCTAAATTGTTAACTGATGCTGCTGGAAATGCGACGTTTACCGTCAGGTTTCCAGATGACATCACCAATTGGAATACCAGGGTTGTGGCCATGAACGGACGCAAACAAAGTGGACAGGCAGAAAGCAATATCAAGTCCTTTAAAATGTTGAGCGCTAATTTTGTTTCGCCGCAGTTTGCTTTGGCAGGAGATAGCATTAGGGTGATCGGTAAACTGATGAATTATGGTCCTTCGGAAGAGGAAGTGATCCGTAAATTTAGTTACAATGGTGCCGAATTGCTCAATACTGCTGTAAAATTTAAAAACGCTAAAATTGATACCATTTCAATTGTAGCCAAAGGTGCTGGAATGAAGGTTAGTCCGGAACATGTGGGCGTACTGGATAGCTTAAGTTTTACCTATACCATGACACAAAAAAGCGGCTATTTTGATGGGGAACTGCGTAAAATTCCTTTATTCCAAAAGGGCGTTCTGGAGACTAAAGGTTATTTCGATGTATTGTCGAGAGATACTGCTGCTGTTTATCAATTTGATGCGAAACTGGGCAAAGTAACGCTCAATGCCGAAGCTTCTGTTTTTCCGACTTTGCTGGATGAGATTGAAAAGGTAAACCGTTATGAGTATTTGTGTAATGAGCAAACGGCTTCTAAATTGAAAGCGCTGCTGCTGGAGAAAAAGATCCGCAAATACCTTGGCGAGGAATTTAAAGAGGAAAAGAACATTCAAAAATTGCTGAAAAAGCTGGTGGACAGCCGTACGCCACAAGGTACCTGGGGCTGGTGGCAAAATAGTAACGAAGAATTGTGGATCAGTCTGCATGTAGTAGAATCTTTACTGGAAGCACAAAAACAAGGTTATACCGTCAGTTTTGATAAAGATCGGTTGTACAATTACCTGGTGGATAAAATGGCCAGTAATCCGGGTTTTAACCAGGTTTATGGCATTAAAATGCTGCACCTGCTCGATGATAAATATTACCTGAAGGACTGGGTTTTAGCGCTTGAAAAGCAAAGGACAGATCTGGAGGCCAGTTATGCTTTGGAGCGCAAAAAACATCCGGATATGCCGGAACTAGCCAAACAACCTTTGTATGAAAGGTTACAACTGGTGCAATTGAAGCAGTTGGCTGGAATCTCTGTCGACCTGAAATGGATGCTGGACCTGAAGAAAGAAACGATGTTTGGTAACATTTATTGGGGCGCGGAAAGTAACCGGTTCTGGGACAACAGCATCCAGAACTCCTTGCTGGCTTACCAGATTTTGAAAAGGAATGGTGGTTATCCAAAACAGCTGGACCATATTCAACGCTATTTTTTAGAGCAGCGCAGAGATGGGCAATGGCGCAATACTTATGAATCTTCATTAATTCTGGAAACCATTTTGCCCGATCTGATAGTGGAGGGTAAAAAACCGGAACCTGCATCATTGGTTTTGAACCAAACGGAAACGATTACCAAATTCCCTTTCCATAAAGTAATGGAAGCAGGGGAAGTACAGGTGAAACAAAAAGGGAATGCGCCGGTTTATTTTACAGCTTACCAGCAGTTTCATAATCCGAATCCGGAAAAAGTAAGTAAAGATTTTACAGTTAAAACTTCCTTTGTACAACAAGGCGACGTGGTTAAAAAACTGAAAGCTGGCACATTGGTCGTATTGAGGACTGAAGTAGAAGTTCGGGCTGATGCAGATTATGTGATGATTGAGATCCCGGTTCCGGCAGGCTGTTCTTACGAGAATAAAATGCAAAGTTTTTGGGGTGTAGAAACCCACAGGGAATATTTTAAGCAAAAAACATCCATATTTTGTACCAAGCTGAAAAAAGGAAAGTATACTTTTGATGTGGAATTGATGCCAAGGTACTCAGGAAGTTATGTATTGAATCCTGCAAAAGCAGAAATGATGTATTTTCCTGTATTTTATGGCAGGGAAGGGATGAAAAGGGTGCAGGTTAACTGAGTTTCGGCAGGTTTTGCCTAGGCGGTAACATCCCAGACCATCACCTGGCGGTCGTCTCCTGTTGAGATCAGCTGACGGCCGTCCTGACTCCATATCATTTTGTTAATGGAGTGGAAGTGACCTTCTGTGCCTTTTTCAATGCTTAAAATCTTGTATAGCTTAAAATCTGTACTGCTCCATAGTTTAATGCTCTTGTCCTGACTACAGGTGGCAAAATAAGGTAAACTGGGGTGAAAGACGATGGCATAAATGCTAAACATGTGTGCAGGAATGCTATTGATCAGGGTGTATTCTGGTAAGCTCCAAACTTTGAGCTGCGCATCTCTGCTGCCTGAAATCAGGTAATCGCCATTTGGGGCATATTGCAGGGCAGTGATGGGCAGTGTATGTTCCTGCAATTCGTTAACCAGACTGTAGTCTTCAGTACGGTATATCCTGATGATGCCGTCTTTTGCGCCAATGGCTATTTGTTGTTCATCCGTACTTACCGCAATCACCCGAACGGTGTTTGGGATCACAGGGAAGTGATACAACAAACTAAAGTCTTTTAACGACCAGATGGCGACGATACCATCTTCTCCTGTACTGATCAGTTCGTCTTTGTGTGCGATGGTTTTTAAGTCAAATACACCTTTCTGATGGTGACTCAGTGTAGCCAGGGTCTTTTGTTGTTTTAAATCAAATACCAGGATGAGGCCACTTCTTTGCGCGATGAAAAGCAGGTTGTTGTACCTGTGTAAAGCATACACGGAACTTTGCACAGGTACAATAATCTTCACAAAAGCCATATCGGTTAGCGACCATTCTACCACACCTTTATCGTTACCTGCACTATAAAATCGGGTAGGATCTTCAGCAGAGGCTAAGGCATATATTGGATTTTGGTGGCCGCTAAGGGTATGGAGGTGTTTAAGCATGGGTTTATTTCTTATGTCTACCTTCCAGGTTTATACCAATATCTGCCAGGGTTTTTCCTTTTTCCCTCAACAATACCAGTAAATGAAAAATCAGGTCAGAACTTTCATTGACAAAATCAACATCGGTTTCATTTAAAGCAGCAATTACGGTTTCTACACCTTCCTCACCAACCTTTTGGGCAATTTTGTTCAATCCTTTATTACGCAATTTATTGACGTAAGATTCGTCTGAAGGGTTATCATACCTGTCTTTAATGATCTGCTCCAGCTCAAAAATAAAATTCTGGTTGTAATCGGTTTTAAAACAGCTGCGTGAGCCGGTATGGCAGGTTGGCCCAACCGGACTGGCTTTAATCAAGATGGTATCGTTGTCGCAGTCGATGTGTGTTTCCTTTACAAAAAGGAAGTTTCTACTTTCTTCTCCTTTAGTCCAGAGCCGGTTTTTGGACCTGGAAAAGAAGGTTACTTTACCTTCTGCCTGTGTTTTTTCCCAGGCTTCCTGGTTCATGTAGCCCAGCATTAAAACCTCCAGGGTTTGTACATCCTGTATAATGACAGGTACTAAACCCTGTGTTTTTTCAAAATCTATTTTCATGACCTTACCGGTATGTTGTGTTTCTTTAATTCTTCTTTTAAGTCGGGGATCGGAATTTCACCAAAATGGAATACCGAAGCGGCCAATGCTGCATCTACACCAGTTTGTAAAAATACATCTGTAAAATGAGCCATTGTTCCTGCACCGCCAGAGGCAATCACCGGAATGTTGATGGAACGGGCTACTTTATCGAGCAATGAACAGTCAAAACCATTTTTAGTACCATCATGGTCCATAGAGGTTAATAAAATTTCACCAGCCCCAAGACTTTCCGCTTTCAAAATCCAATCTTCCGTTTCCAGTTCTGTGATCAGTCTGCCGCCATTCAGGTGAACCATATTGCGGCCATTTACCAGTTTGGTATCTACAGCAAGCACCACAAACTGTACACCAAAAGCTTTAGCTAAATCTTCGATCAATTGCGGGTTCCTGACTGCGGCAGAGTTGATGCTGATCTTATCAGCACCTGAGTTTAACAGGGCTTCTGCATCTGCTACCGAGGTAATGCCGCCACCGATGGTAAAGGGGATATTGAGTTGCCGGGCAACTGCCTTGACCATTTCAATTGTTGTTCCCCTGCGCTCATGCGTAGCCGTAATATCCAGAAATACGAGTTCATCAGCACCCTGTTGCGCGTATTGCCAGGCCAGCTCCACCGGATCGCCGGCATCTTTCAGGTCTACAAAATTCACTCCTTTTACCGTTCTGCCATCTTTTACATCCAGGCAGGGGATAATGCGTTTACTGAGCATGGGCTATAAAGAAGTCATTTGCTTCAAATTCCATTCTTTAATCTCCTCGATCGTAATCCGGTTCTCGTAAATGGCTTTTCCAACTACTACAGAACGGATGTCATATTTATCCAGTTCCTCAATATCTTTCATTGAGCTTACACCACCAGAAGCGATCAATTTAATGAAAGGACTGTGCTCCAATAGTTTTTTGTACAGATCAACCGCTGCGCCACCCAATTTTCCGTCTTTGTTGATATCTGTGCAAAGAAATCTGAAAAAGCCCAGTTGTAAACATTTATCCACGTAGTCCATCAGTTTGATTGGAGAACTTTCCATCCATCCTGAATATTTAATCACTTCGTCAAGTACATCAATCGCAATGACTATGCGGTTGGCATAATCGTATTTTTTGCCCACTTCGGTACTCAGTTCTTTTAAAAAATCAGGGTTGGTGATGGCTTGTGTACCCACAATTACGCGGTGTATACCGGCATCAAGTAAATTGGTCACCTGCTCTATGGTGCGGATTCCGCCACCATATTGCACACGCATATCCGTTTTTTTGATGATGTCAAACAGCGCTTTTTGATTGCTGAAATCACCTTTGGCGCCGTTTAAGTCAATAATATGTATGAATTCTGTACCGTTAGACCGGTAGGTCTCTATCATTTCGGCGATGGAAACATCGTATACTGTTTTCTGGTCATAGTCGCCTTCTCTTAAGCGAACTACTTTTCCATCTAAGATATCAATTGCTGGAATAATGTACATTTTACTGTTTTAAGTTTGAAAAATTTTTTAATAGCCTTTCTCCGGCGATTCCAGATTTCTCTGGGTGGAACTGTACACCGTAGAAGTTGTCTTTTTTTACAGCTGCTGAAAATGGCATCCCATAGTTTGCAGTCGCGATGTCAAAAGTAGCGTTATATTCAATAAAGTACGAATGCACAAAATAAAATTGTGTACCGTTTTCAACACCTTCAAACAAAGAATTGTTTTGGTGTTCGATATTATTCCAACCCATGTGCGGAATTTTAATGCCTTGATCCTTATTGAATAACCGCGTTTTGATGGGTACAATATTCATCAGGTCGGCATCACCTTCTTCAGAATGTTGGGTAAGCAATTGCATACCTACACAGATACCGAGCACAGGTTTGGTTAGCGCTTTAATTGGAGCTACCAATCCGGTATGCAGGAGTTTATTCATGGCCGTACCGGCATGTCCTACACCGGGAATGATGATGTGGGTATACAGGTCAAGCTCTGCGGCCGTATTGACCATGCCGAAAGGAATATCCAGTCTTTCTAACGCTGCGGTCAGAGAAAAGATATTTCCGGCTCCATAGTTTACAATTCCAATCATTATAAGATTCCCTTTGTACTTGGTAAGACTAATTTATCGGGGTCGCGTTTAATCGCTACTTTAATTGCTTTGGCAAAAGCTTTAAAAATCGCTTCAATTTTATGGTGTTCGTTATCGCCTTCAGCTTTAATATTCAGATTACACTTTGCTGCATCAGTAAAAGACTTAAAGAAATGATAGAACATCTCTGTCGGCATATCACCTACTTTTTCACGTTTAAAATCTGCATCCCAAACGATCCATGCACGACCGCCAAAATCAATCGCTGCCTGGGCTAAACAATCGTCCATAGGCAAGCAAAATCCATAACGTTCCAGACCCAGTTTATTGCCAATTGCTTTGCTGAAAGCTTCGCCCAAAGCAATACCAGTATCTTCTATCGTATGGTGTTCATCAATGTGTAAATCACCATCAGTTTTGATTTTCAAATCGATACTGCCGTGACGTGCAATCTGGTCCAGCATGTGGTCAAAGAAGTTCAGTCCCGTATGGATCTCGGCTTTACCAGTTCCGTCCAGATCGATATCAATGCTGATCTTCGTTTCGTTGGTGTTCCGTTCATGATGTACGGTACGGGTCCCGGCTCTTAACATGGTATAAATATCTACCCAGGATTGTGTTTCCAAAGCAATGAAGTGGGCCAGATTTTCAGCCTTTTCCAATACTTCATTGGCACCCAACAGATCGTTATTGCGCAACCAGATCGCTTTTGCACCGAGATTTTTGGCCAGGATCACATCATTGATGCGGTCGCCGATCACAAAGGAATTCGCCAGGTCATAGCCTTCATTAAAAAAGTGCTGCAGCAATCCGGTATTTGGTTTGCGTGTAGGGGCGTTATCATGTGCAAAAGTTTTGTCGATGATCACCTCTTTAAATTCAATACCTTCACCGGCTAAAGTTTTCATGATGAAGTTATGTACTGGCCAGAAGTTCTCTTCTGGATGAGAATTGGTACCCAGGCCATCCTGGTTGGTCACCATAACAAGCTCATAGTCCAGTTCTGTTGCGATTTTAGAAAGATAGTATAGCGCTTTTGGATAAAAATCAAGTTTGGCGAAGGAATCTATCTGCTGATCTTCTGGTTCGATGATTAACGTTCCGTCCCTGTCGATAAATAATACTTTTTTCATTGTTTTGGTTCTGAGTTTAGCTTTTAAATTGATTTAAGCGCATTTAAAAGTGTTTCGTTTTCGGTTTTTGTTCCAATTGTTATGCGCAGGCACCCTTCGCAAAGTGTCACTTTTGAGCGGTCCCTGACAATGATTCCCTGTGCTACCAGCGCATCATAAGTTTTAAGTGCTTCGGCAACCTCAACCAGGATGAAGTTGGCATCAGAGGGATGTACTTTTTTCACCATAGGCAAAGCTTCCAGCTGTTTGCTCAGGCTGTCTCTTTCAGCTACGGTAATTTTGATCCATTCATTGACCTGTTCAATATTGGCGAGTGCTTTTAATGCAATGTCTTGTGTAGCCTGGTTGATGTTATAAGGCGGTTTCACTTTATTGAGTACATCTATTACAGGCCGGGCGGCAAAGGCCATGCCCAGGCGTAAGGCAGCTAGTCCCCATGCCTTCGAAAAGGTTTGTAAGATTACCAGATTAGGATATTCGGTGAGTTCCTGGATGAAAGTCCTTTGTCTGGCATAATTGATATAGGCTTCATCAATCACGACCAGGCCATTAAAATTGGCTAAAATGGTTTCTATATCTGTTCTGATGATTGAATTTCCCGTTGGATTATTCGGTGAGCAGATGAAGATCAGTTTGGTGTTTTCATCGATCGCTTCGGCAATTTTATCCAGGTCAAGCTGATAATTGGGCAATAGGTTTACCTTGCGGATTTCTACGTTGTTGATGTTTGCTGAAACTTCATACATGCCGTAAGTTGGTGGCAGGATAACGACATTGTCTTTTCCCGGTTCACAGAACGCCCGGAACAACAGATCTATGGCCTCATCACTTCCGTTTCCAAGGAAAGTATTTTTAATTGGAACACCTTTGATTTTGCCGATGGCATCTTTCAGATCCAGTTGTAAAGGATCTGGATAACGGTTGTAGTTTTCTTCCAATGGGGAGCCGTAACTATTTTCGTTTGCGTCTAAAAATACACTGGCTTGTCCTTTATATTCATCCCTCGCGGTAGAGTAGGGGCGAAGGTTTTTAATGTTTTCTCTTTGTAATTTATTGATGTCCATCATGACTATAACTCCTCTAATGATTTTAAACGAATGCTTACTGCATTCTTGTGCGCGTCCAATCCTTCTGCTGCGGCAAGTATTTCTACGGTATTGCCTATGTTTTTCAGTCCAATGGTATTGATGTGTTGAAAGGTGATCTTTTTTACAAAAGAATCCAGTGAAACACCTGAATATGCCTTGGCAAAACCACTGGTTGGCAGGGTATGGTTGGTTCCTGATGCATAATCACCAGCGCTTTCCGGCGTCAGGTTTCCTAAAAATACAGAACCTGCATTTTCAATTTCGGGGATAAGTTTTTCAAAATGCGCTGTTGAAAGGATGAGGTGTTCAGGCGCATACATGTTGCTATAGGCTATTCCCTGCAGCAGATCATCAACCAATACGGCGTAAGAGTTGGCTATGGCTGCCGCCGCGATGTCCTGTCTGGGTAAAGCTTTAATTTGAAGGTCTATTTGTTCAACTACCTGGGTTATGATTTCCCTGGAGGTAGCCACTAAAATCGTCTGACTATCAGTGCCATGTTCGGCCTGGGCCAATAGGTCTGAGGCTACATATGACGGATTGGCAGTCTCATCGGCAAGCACCAAAACCTCTGATGGGCCAGCAGGCATATCGATTGCCGTCATGGTAGCCGATTGGATCAATTGCTTGGCCTGAGTTACGTATCGGTTACCCGGACCAAATATTTTAGAAACTTTAGGAACGCTTTCTGTTCCGTAAGCCATGGCCGCTACAGCCTGTGCCCCGCCTACCAGGTAAATCTTTTCTATGCCCAATAATTGTGCGCAATAGGCGAGGTAACAATTCGTTTTTCCATCTTTCTGAGGTGGTGAACACACTACTATTTCTTTGCAGCCGGCCAATACTGCCGGTATGCCCAGCATCAGGAAGGTACTTGGTAAAACTGCTGTTCCGCCCGGAATGTAAAGTCCTACACTTTCAATGGCCCGGCTTTCCCTCCAGCAGGTTACCCCTGGCATGGTCTCTATTTTTGCTTCTTTAACGGCTTGTGCCGCATGAAAAGCTTTGATGTTATGGTAAGCGGTATCAATTGCATTTTTTGCCGCTACAGGAATCGATGCTGCAAGGCTGGTAATCTCTTCGCCGGTGATGAACAATTGAGCCAGTTGTACCTGGTCAAATGCCAGTGCATAATTGAAAAGGGCCTGATCGCCCTGAGCTTTTACTTCAGCCACAATGCTTTTTACCCGCTCCTGTATGGTGGTGTCATCTTCCAGCTGTCGTAAACAGATTGATTCAATTTCCTGTTTAGATAAGTTGTTATAACTGTAGATTTTCAATTTGTTATGTTTTATGTTTAACTAATGGTTAAGGGCTGTTTTTCTGTAAACAGCCTTAAGCGATGATCTTTTCGATCGGCATTACCACAATGCCCTGGGCACCCGCAGCTTTCAGGCTGTTGATTTTTTCCCAGAAATCGTGCTCTGCAATGACCGAGTGAACTGCTACCCATTCCTCATCAAATAAAGGCACAACCGTCGGACTTTTCACACCTGGTAATAAATCCACCACTTTTTTCAGATTGGTTTTAGCCACGTTCAGTACCACATATTTGGTTTCTTTTGCACGCAGTACAGAGCGAATTCTTTGCAGCAATTCCTGCACTTCAGGTAACAATTCTGAACCTGCTTTTCCAATCAGGATTGCTTCAGATTTCATCACTTCGGCAAAAGGTTTCAGTCCGTTGCTTTTTAAGGTTCCACCCGTAGAAACGATATCGCAAATCGCATCACTCAGCCCCAGACCAGGGCCAATCTCTACTGAACCGGAAATGGTACGAATGTCCGCATTTACATGATTTTCTTTCAGGTATTTTTCCAGAATAACCGGATAAGAAGTGGCAATCGCCTGGCCTTCCAGTTGTGCAATTTCAGTAATCCGGCTTTCGTTAGGAATGGCAATTTTTAAAGTACATTTTCCGAAACCCAGCTTTTGTAAATAGGTCACTTCTGCTCCGGCCTCTACGATTACATTTTCACCAACTATACCCAGATCGGCAATGCCATCCTGTACATATTCCGGAATATCGTCATCTCTTAAAAAGAGAATTTCCAAAGGAAAGTTAGTTACGCTTGAGATGAGTGAGCTTTTGTAGTTTTCAAAAGATAAACCACAATTTTTAAGAATTTCTACTGATTTTTCGTTTAATCTACCCGATTTCTGGATAGCTATTTTAAGTGTTTTCAAATTGCTAATTTAAGATTGTTGTATTGGACAAGAAATAATTTTTCGGAAACAAGTTTTGAAGTACAAAACATTACATATACATCGCCAATTGGCGATGGTGCAAATGTAAATGATGGTTCAAAGCTGTGTTCATAATGTTATTTAAGTCCCTTATCAACAATGGCTAGCAATGCTTGGGGATTGCAAATATATACATTGAAATTGCAAATCCAAATAAAATTTGGTTTTAATTCTTTTGCCTCGGAATGGAGTCTCCGGCTGATTACGTTTTAAACTGGCATTTAATTTGAGTTAAGCAAAGTATTGTTATTAATAACAGCTAAATTTGCCGCTAATTGACACCGTTTTGAAAAGATTACTGCCCATTTTATTCCCTTTTTTATTATTAATAAGCTCTTGTAACTGGTTTAAGGAAGTACCGGAAGTAGGTACTATGCTTGCTACCCATTTCAATAATAAACTCTACAACAAGTTTGATACTGCCGTTTACAATGTGGTTTTTAAAAAGCATTTGGATTCTTTGGCCGGTAAATTCTCAAATCCCAAATTGCTGACTCATTTTTATTTGGTGCATAACCTGGAACCGAAACTGGTCAACAGGTATTTTCCTACAGGTGGTTTAGATACCTTGAAGGATTATGTCAGCAGAAGCGAAGAACACGGCTTTAATCCGGATAATTTCCGGTATAAGCAACTTTCCGCTTTATTGGAAAGCCTGAATGCCAATAAGTTCAAATCCATTGAAGAGGTATATCCTGTAATTGCTGATTTGGAGTTGAATGCTGCAGAAAGTCTGATTAAATACAACAACTATCTTTATTACGGGGTAGTTAACCCAAGGAAAGTTTTTTCACGTTATTATGTACCTGTTCAGCGGCCGGATAGTGCTTCCATCAACAAAGTCTTAAATACAGATAATCTGCGTAAGCTACTGGAGGATATCCAGCCCAAATCTGAGCAGTACATCGCTTTGCAACAGGTGCTTGCCAGTGAAGGTCCGGATAGAAATGGCGCGGAGGCGAAGACCATCCGGGTTAATATGGAGCGTTTGCGCTGGAAAATTCCTGAATTGGGTGAAGAATACGTAGAAGTGAATATTCCTGATTTTTCTTTAACCTGGTTTAGTCATCAGGATACACTAACCCATATGAAGGTATGTGTAGGCGGCGCCCGCGAGAAGGATTATGCCGAAAAACTGAAAGCTTATGCTAAAAGTGGGCGTCTGGATGACAAACCTAAAAACCATGAGACCCCGATTTTGTATAGTAAACTGAATTCCATCCAGGTCAATCCCGTATGGAACATTCCGGTGAGCATTGCCCAGAGCGAGATTTACTGGCAGGCGGTTAAAGATCCATATTACCTGTCCAACAACAACATCAAAGTCTATTACAGAGGTAAGGAAGTCAGGGATCCGGATACCATACAATGGAATAAATACCCCCGGGAGAAATTGCCTTTTCAATTTAAACAAGGTTCTGGTGAAGGTAATGCACTGGGGAAATTTAAATTTATATTCGATAATGGATCCAGTATTTACCTGCACGATACGAATAATAAAAGTGGATTTGCAAGAGCCAATCGTGCCATTAGTCACGGTTGCGTGCGCGTAGAGAAGCCTTTGGAATTTGCGCAGACGATGGTGAAAGATAAATATCAATTTGACCAACTGCGCATGGAAGTGAACCTGCCACCGCTTGATACTACCAAAATGGATGTATTCCGTAAAAAGCTGGCCAAAAAATCGGATACAGTTAATGTGTTTCAACTTAAACCGAAATGGTTTGGCGTTAAAAAACCAATTCCTTTGATTATCAACTATGTAACAGCCTGGTCAGACCATGGTGCGATGCAGTTCAGACCAGATGTTTACGGATTGGATGAAACTTTGTGGACAGCTATGAAGAAATTCATGTAAAATTTCTACCTTTGGTTTTTAATGAATTTCCTATACCCAGGTTTTCTTTTTGCACTGCTGGCAATAGCCATTCCTATTGCAATTCACCTGTTTAATTTCAGGAAATTCAAGAAGGTTTACTTCAGCAATGTCCAATTTCTTAAAGAAGCCAAAGAACAGAATTCTTCCCGCGAAAAATTAAAGCATGTGCTGGTATTGATCAGCCGTATCCTGGCCATTGTATTCCTGGTACTGGCCTTTGCACAGCCCTACTTACAGCAAGGCGGGGAACAGAAGGCAGGTCTGAGTAACCTGATCCGGGTGTATATCGACAATTCTTACAGTATGGGGATGCTCAATAAAGAGGGCACGCTGCTGGATGAGGCGAAACGTAAGGCGAAGGAAATTGCTGCCGCTTATCCGATTACGGATCAGTTCAAGTTGCTGACCAATGATTTTGAAGGTAAACATCAGCGTCTGGTCAATAAAGAGGAGTTTATCCAATTGCTGGATGAAGTTAAGATTTCAGCCAATAGCCCGGATTTACAGCAGGTGGTTAACCGTCTGCAGTCCGATCTTTCTGCCAATAGAAATGAAAAAGCTTATATACTGTCAGACTTTCAACAAAACTTTGTGGGTGATAAACCGGTTCAAACCGATAAGCAGGTAGCCTATTCCTATGTGCGTTTAAAAGCAAACAGCATTCCCAACGTATCTGTTGATAGCGTCTGGTCTTTATCGCCTGTACACAGGCCGGGTCAGCCAGAACAGTTTGTAGTTCAACTTCGAAATTATGGTGAAACCGATGCGGCTGATATTCCTTTAAAATTAACGGTAAACGGCCAGCAGAAGGCTGTCGCAAATGTTAAAATTCCTGCAGGAAAAGCAGTGAGAGATACCCTTTCGTTTAGTGGTTTAACTGCCGGCTGGCAAGAGGGTGTACTTCGTATTAAAGATTTTCCTTTAACTTTTGATGATGCTTTGAATTTTAGTTTTAAAGTAGATCCGGAGTTGAAGGTTTTAAGTGTTACGGGGAATGCTTCGGGGCGTTTTGTGAGGTCGTTGTTTGCTGCGGATGCTTATTTTAAGCTCAGCGAAATGCCCGAATCCAATATCCGGTATACTGAGTTTTCCAATTACAGCCTGATTGTGCTGACTGGATTAACGAATCCTGCTTCGGGCCTTGCGCAACAGTTAAAAGCTTATGTTGAGGCTGGAGGTTCGGTTGTTGTTTTTCCTGATCTGGAAGCTGGGGCAAATGTATATAGTCCATTTTTAAAGACATTGTCGCTGCCAGCTGTTAAAGAACTGGTTAGCGGGCCGGCAATTGCCAGTAGTATGGACCTGAAAAGTCCGTTTTTTAAAGATGCTTTTGAGGACATCCCTAAAAACATTGATCTGCCTCAGGTAAGCCGTTATTTCAGTTATGCGGAACAGCGCTCAGACCATAAAGAAAATGTGTTGTCTTTGCCATTAAACAGATTTCTTATTGCACAATACCATGTAGGTGCGGGTCGCATTTATCTATCCTCCAGTGATCTCAACGAGAAAAATGGCAACCTGGCCAGGCACCCTGTATTTGTACCACTGATGTTTAATTTCGCTTTTTCAAGTAAACAGGAGCAGCCGCTGTATTATACAGTGGGTAAGAGCACTTTGTTGGAGAGTGATCAGATCAGACTGATGGCCAATCAACATTTAAAACTGGTATCCGAGCAGTTTGAGGTAATTCCGGAAGTGAGGCAAACACCAGGTAAAACTTTGTTGTATGTGGCAGACCAGGTTCGTAAATCCGGCTTTTACGAATTGAAAAATGGAAACGACCTGATAGCTGTTGTCGCGTTTAACGACAATCGTGCAGAATCTGATTTACGTTATGCGACTGAAAAAGAATTAAAGACAACTGATATCAATGCTTTAAATCTGCAGCTCAAAAACAGCGGCAGCGAATTATGGAAACTTTGCCTAATTTTGGCAATCATTTTCATCGCAATAGAAATACTACTGATCCGATTTTTTAATAATCCAAAAAATAGAACAACGACATGAATCTTCTCCTCAGGGGCGTAACGATAGCCGATCCCAACAGTAAGTTTAACAAACAGAAATGTGATGTACGTGTAGAACAGGGTAAAATAACCGCTATAAACACGACATTGGGTACCTTTAAAGCTGATCAGGGGGAAACCGTTGTTGATGGGATGGGATCAGTACTTTCGCCTGGTTTTTTTGATCTGAACTGTTCAATCGGAGATCCTGGATTTGAAACTAAAGAAGATGTGTATACCGCTACTGCTGCTGCTGCGGCAGGAGGTTTTACCGGATTGGCAGTATTACCAAACAGTAAACCTGTGGTGCATTCCAAAGGTGAGGTCGCTTACCTGATTAACAAAGCAAAAGGTAACCTGGTTGATGTACTGCCGATAGGAGCCATCAGCAGGGACCTGGAAGGTAAGGAACTGGCCGAATTGTACGATATGCAGGAAGCTGGCGCTATTGCCTTCTCAGATGGTCATAAACCGATTGTAGATGACGGATTTATGAGTCGCGCTTTACAATATGCCAAAGGTTTTAAAGGTTTGCTGATGGTTTATCCGGAAAACAAATCTATCGCTGGAAAATCACAAATTAACGAAAGTAAAAATAGTGTGCTGCTTGGTATGAAAGGCCTGCCTGCGCTGGCAGAAGAAATGCACATTAGCCGTGATATTTTCCTGGCAACCTACCATGATGCTAAAATTCATTTCAGTAACATTTCAACTGCGGGTTCAGTAGCGCTGATCAAGAAAGCAAAAAAGGATGGTTTAAAAGTTACCTGCGACGTTGCGGTACATCACCTGGTATTCACAGAAGAATTGCTTAACGATTTTGACAGCAATTACAAGATAAAACCTCCTTTGCGTAGTAAAACTGATGTGAAGGCCTTGATCAATGGATTGAAAGAAGGGGTGGTCGATGCGATAAGTTCACAACACCGTCCGCATGAGATAGAATTTAAAGATGTGGAATTTGAGATCGCTGCTTATGGCATCATTTCTTTACAAACCGTATTGCCTTTGTTGATCAAAGCAGGACTGGATGCTGAACAGATTGCAGAAAAACTATCCATCAACCCACGTCTGGTACTTGGCATATATCCGCCGGTGATCGAAGTAGGTGCAGATGCGAATTTTACGGTATATGACCCTGCTAAAGTATGGGATTATACTGCCACAAGCAATTATTCTAAATCTGCCAACTCGCCTTTATTAAATAAAAAACTGACAGGCCAGGTAAAACTGGTATATAACAACAAACAATTACAAACGTATGGATAATCACGTAAAAACGGCCCTCATCGCATCTTTAGATAAGTTTGCGGAGGCCTCAGGACAAAATTCAATTAAACTGGAAGAGACGCTGATTGAAGTGTTTAGTAAAGACCTGGGCTTTATGGAGAAGCTGGAGGAATTTGACGAAGCTTTTGACGAGTATCCGGCTTTTGAAGAGTTGAGAGAAGTGTTTTTTGATCTTTTGATGATCAATTTCTTTGCCAGTGATGTGTACAAACTGGAAGAGGATTACCTGGAATCTGATGAATGGTCCAACATTGAAGAAGAAACCATAGACAGAGGTACAGAATTGCTAAACTTGTTGTTGTACATCAACGAATGCCACGATGAGCAGATTGAGCCAGATCTGGAAGATTTCCTGAAAGAGTTTTTATTGGTAGAGGAAGATGAGTTCCAGGATGAGTTCCATATTTATGAGGATTTGATTACGAATCAGAACCTGGTAGACAGCAGTGTAGAGGATATTTGCAGTCATGCCGGTATGATCGATCTGAGTGAGGAAATGGAAGAGTTATTTGTTCCTTTTATGACCTTTTTTCACCAGCCTAAAGCAAGTGATCAGATCATTAAAGAATTGGAAACTTACAGTGCCAATAAAGAATTTGACATTGCGGTTTATGTATTAATTGCTGCATTTAATATTGCTTAATTTCGCTGCTCATGAAAACAGATCAATTGCAAAGTTTAGAAAACTTAAAGCCAGAAGCCGCAAAAAACGGGATTGGATTTGGGTTAATCGCCCTGATTTTGGGTATCATTTCATCTTATATACTGGTGAGTACGACTTCGATGGCGGTAGTGTTTGTTTCACCAATTGTAATTAGTATCATCATTCCCATTGTTATTGCTATCTTTTTTGCGAGAGATCTGCGTAAAAAGATTGGTGGATACTGGAATTTAAGGCAGGCTACTTCTGGCATCTTTATCATGTTCCTGGTTTCTTATGTCATATCGGTTGGCGGAAACTTTGTTTTCAACAAGTTGATTGAGAAAGATATGTCCTCAAAAATACAGCGGAGTGTAGTTAATGCGAGTTTGCAATTGATGAAAAAACAAGGGGTTTCTGAAGAGGAGATTGATAAGAAGGAAGAGGAGATGAATGCCGAGTTTGAGAAAAAGAGTAACGGTACGTTTATGCAAACTGTACAAGGTCATTTGATTGGTGTGATTATCATTTTTGTGGTTTCACTAATATTTGGGGCTATTTTTAGAAAAGACCCGCCTTTGCAGTTTGGCGATACCAGCGAAGGATAATTATTTTATAACCTATTTTACCTTGATTATCCATATCTTGACATATGGATATCAAGGTAATCATTACAGGTGCTACAGGTTTGGTAGGCGAGGGTGTATTGTTTGAATGTTTGGAGCACCCGGATGTCAAAGAAATATTAATCGTAGGTCGTAAATCCTACACCGGGAAAAAGCATGAAAAATTGAAGGAATGCATCGTTCCTGATTTTTTTAATCTGGAAAGCTTTAAAGAACAATTAAGTGGCTATGATGCCTGTTTATATTGCGCTGGGATCAGTTCAAGAGGAATGAACGAACAAGACTACAGCCGGGTAACTTTTGATACGCCCATGCATTTTGCCAATACTTTGTTAAAGCTCAATCCGGAGATGGTGTTTAGTCATGTATCTGGTGGCCACAGTGACAGTTCCGAAACTGGAAAGATCATGTGGGCGCGTGTAAAAGGTAAGACTGAAAATGCGCTCTTGCGTTTGCCATTCAAATCTGTATATAATTTCAGACCTGGCTTTATGAAGCCTACAAACGGGCAAAAGAATATCAAAAATTATTATAAAATCATCAGTAGGATGTATCCTGTGCTGCGTTTACTTTTACCAGGTCAGGTTTGCACGATGCAGGAAGTTGGCTTGGCGATGATCAATAGTGTACTTAAAGGCTACCCTAAACATATTCTGGAGATTGACGACATTAAACGTCTGGCGAAACAGTAAAGGGTTTAGTCCTGTTGTTTTTTCCGAAGCCAGAAGGCCAGATTGACCAGCGCAATTAGTGCCGGTACTTCTACCAAGGGCCCGATAACGCCAGCAAATGCCTGTCCAGAGTTGATCCCAAATACCCCTATCGCTACGGCTATGGCCAATTCAAAGTTGTTTCCGGTTGCGGTAAAGGCAATGGCAGTTCGTTTGGCATAGTCTGCACCGAAATACCGACCTGTAAAAAAGCTGATGATGAACATCAGTACGAAGTAAATGAGCAAGGGAAGGGCAATGCGCAATACATCAAAAGGAATCTGAACAATAAGCGCGCCCTTTAGGCTAAACATGATCACGATGGTAAACAATAAGGCAATTAAGGTAATTGGCGAAATGAAAGCTACAAATTTATCTATAAACCATTTTTCACCTTTCCAGTTGATCAGGACATAGCGGCTAATGATCCCAAGTATAAAAGGAATCCCCAGATAGATACCTACACTTGCCGCAATTTCCAGCATGGAGATTTTTACCTCCAAGCCCTGTACGCCAAACCAGGGTGGCAACACGGTGATGAAAAAATAGGCAAGTACACTGTAAAACAGTACCTGGAAAATGCTGTTCAAGGCAATTAAGCCAGCTGCGTACTCGCGGTTCCCTTCAGCAAGTTCATTCCATACCACCACCATTGCGATGCAGCGGGCCAGGCCGATCAGGATCAGGCCGGTCATGTACGCTGGTTCCTCTCTCAAAAAGGTAATGGCCAGGATGAACATTAAAAGTGGGCCGACAATCCAGTTCAGTAGGAGTGAGGCGCCCAGCACTTTGGTATCTTTAAATACCCTGCCCATTTGTGCATAGTTTACTTTGGCCAATGGAGGGTACATCATCAAGATCAGGCCAATGGCCAGCGGAACATTGGTTGTGCCGCTTGAAAGGGAATTGATGAAATTTGTAGAGGAGGGAATAAAATAGCTGATGGCAATACCTGTGCCCATGGCAAGAAAAATCCATAAGGTTAGGTACCGGTCTAAAAACGACAATTGTTTCCTGTTTGCCGGGGCACAATGATTTGCTGACATGATAAATTTCTTAGGCTTTTAATTGCGTTTCAACAAAATCAAAACTGTAAGCTCTGATCATATCCCTCACTTTTCTAAACTCCTGCATAATTTCCTCTTCTGTTCCCCTCGCCTTTGCCGGATCAGGAAAATTGTAATGGAAGCGCTTTACCTGACCGGGGAAATAAGGGCAGGCTTCATTCGCATTGTCGCATACTGTAATGAGGTAGTCGAATTGGATTCCGCTATACTCGTCTACATGGTTGGAAGTATGGCGACTGATATCCAGACCAATTTCGGCCATTACAGCAATGGCTCTGGGATTTACTCCATGCGTTTCAATTCCCGCACTGTAGATTTGTGCATTTTCACCTGCAAAATGGCGCAGGTAACCTTCAGCAAGCTGACTTCTGCAGCTGTTGCCGGTACATAATATCAATATATTCTTCATCGTTTTGTAATTAGCAGCAACCTGATCCTGGCGTGCAGGTATTGCCATCCCCAGCCAAATTCATCATCACTAATTTTGGTTTTTCTGGTTCTGTTGTGCAGCATGCTTCACCTGTTTCGGTTGTACCGCAGCTTTCACCTCTGTTGATGGCCTTACACTGGGTGAAATCCGGATTCAGATTTACAATCAATTGATCACCATCTTTAAGGAAATCCCCCGGATACATTTGACGGGTGTCAAATTGGGAGTTCCCAAATTCTATTTTAACCACAGCAATCGGGTTTAGTGGAAACGATTTCTCAACCAGGCTGATGATCTTAAGCGCTTTGCTGACCTGCATGGCCCTGTCTGTTTCTTTAATGGCAGGTTCCCAAAGCTGCACAATAATTTCAGTCCAGGTATTCATTACACCTCCGCAGTCTACGGAAACAATAGGTGCCTGTTTAATTTCGGTAATGTGATAGGAAGCATCTACCCATTTGTCTGCCGCATATTGAAACTGAAGCGTCAGATCCGGATTTTTTTCCAAAGTGCTTTTAAAGGTGTTCCAGGTTAATAATTCTTTAGTATTCATAATATTGCAATTTTACGATTGATGTGGTTAAAAAAAGGTCAGCAGCAGGTATTTGGATTTTTGAAAGAGTTTAAAAATGCACCAAGCCGTGTTTCCAATACTTTCCAGGTTACCGGATTGATGCAGTAACATACGGTTACACCTTCTATGGTACCCTGGATAATCCCGGCGTTTTTAAGTTCTTTTAAATGTTGTGATATGGTGGCTTGAGCCAGACCAAGTTCATCTACCAATTCTCCACAAATGCAGGCGTTGGCCGATATGATTTGCTGTAAAATAGCAATACGGGCCGGATGCGCCATGGCTTTCAACAATTGCGAAAGTTGGTTCTGCTCGTCTGTGAATATTTCTGATTTGGTAAGTCCCATATTTTGTATCGCAATATTACGATGTTTAAATTTGATATCCAAATTTATCTGGTTAATGTCTGGAATTATTCCTGTCGTGGTTGCTTTCTCAAATGAAATTTAGCCAGGTAAGGTAGAACCTAAAAGGGCGTATCATGTTTTGATACGCCCTTTAGGTGAATTTATTAAATGTTGCATCAATTAGTTAGTCAGCTCCTGAATCTTCTTATACAGCGTTTCTGCCCTGAGGTTGGTCGCTACAACTTTTCCTTCAGCATCTACCAGTACATTTTGCGGAATTGCACGAATACCGTAAAGTTCGGCGGCAGGCTCTTTCCAGCCTTTCAGGCTTGAAACATGATACCATGGCATCCCATCTTTTTCAATTGCCGCTTTCCATTTGGTTGCATCTTCATCAAGGGATACACTTAAAACCGTAAATCCTTTTTCCTTAAAAGCATTATAAACCTTAACTACATTTGGATTTTCCTTTCTGCAGGGGCCGCACCAGCTTGCCCAGAAGTCAACCAGTGTGTATTTGTTTTTACTGAGCACTTCTTTCAGACTTAGCTGCTTACCTTCTGGGGTGGTGGACACGAAGTCGAGGTAAGGCCGACCTGTCAACTTACCTTTCACAGCAAGTAATCTTGCTGCAAGTTCCTTTCCAAGTGGCGTGGCCTGTACATCAGGGCTTAACTTTGAAAAATAAGGATAGGTAGTTTCGTAGTTGGCAAGAACGCCCTTGGTGTTTTGATCTAAATAGTAAAGTGAGACATAAGAGTCGGGATGTTCTTTTGCGAATAAATTGTAAATCAATGGAAAGCGGCAAAAAAAGTTGCAAGTTTTAAAATGTATTTGACAAACTTCATTAAAAACCACTTTATTTTTCCAATATCAGAAACGTATACTGAAATGGGGAATATGATGGAATCAGTAATTTTATCTCATTCGGGAATAGGGAAAATCACGATTTAACTGAAGATGTACGCAATATTAAAGCTCAAGACTAGTCTTTCAAATTGTCCACGCTCGCGTGGACAATTTGGTTTAGTTTTATTTTATACTTCTATTTTTCGAAGCCAATTCAAAAACAGCTTTTCTAGCGGAACGATCTAACGTTTTCAATTCAGGAACTGTTATATGTAATAATAATAGTCGCTCAAAAACTGCACGTCTAGCCATTGTCGCTTCGTCTTTGTAATTCATATTGGTATATGATTCTACTATCTGTTTTTGTGATAAAGACTTTTTATGCGCTTTGTGAGCCTCTATGCGAATAGATACGAGTTTGCGTACATTGTCATCAAACTTGATATAATTTGAGTCTACCTCTAGTTTCTGTGCCAATTGATTCTTGAATAAGATTTTCTCTGATGCAGACATTTTGCGGTAAGGAATTTTACTTGATAATATGTTACTTTCTTTTTCCTCTTTAGTACAAGAGGAGGTAATCAAGATTAGGAAAGCAATCGCTATAAATGATAAATTTTTCATCTGTTGATAATTTGTTTTTTAGCTGTGATGAAGCTATCATGATCTTACTCATTCGACCGTGTGATTTGAAAGACCATGATGGTTTCTGTTTTTTTAATAGGGTCTGCAAATAAACTAATGGCAATCTTCAATACAACGTTGCAAACCATCTGCAATGCCTTCAAATGCACCATTATGTAAGCTCTCAACTTCTCCCAGGCAACCTAGTACGCTAGTATCAGATGATAATATTATTTCAACGATGCCAGGGACCTCAAGTAATGGCATTTGATAATTGGCCGCACTCCATAAGTTGTATACGTCGGTAACCCATGGTGCTGACGGAAAACATTCGTAGATTTCAGTTCTATAATTTGAAACTACATCATAATATGCATCATTATATTCTACAATGCAAGCATCATGGCAAGGATTAGTTGCTGCTAAACTTTTTGTAGTGATACTGCTAAAAAGAAAAATAGTCGTTAGCAGAATTGAAAGTGTTATTTTAAATTTCATTTTTATTAATTTAATTTTTATAATTTATATCTATTTCACAAGGATAAAATCCTGGATTTTTCCTAATAATATGTGAGCTTTATTACATATGCATCCCTTTCTTAAAAAATATTAACTACACGGCAAACTTATAGGTTAAAAGCAATAAAAGGGAAGTTGAGTATTGTATGCCCCTTAAGTAGGTGTCCAACTAGATTTATTATAGAAATTGAAAGTGTATTTTTTTTATCAAATTGATAAACAGTTTGTTGTGATGTTTTTAAACCTAGTTTGTATTGCTTTAGTATAAAAAAATTAAGGATGAAATGATATCAGATTGGGACTAATAAACTTGATATAGGGACATAAACATTAGTTATAGATATTTACAGCTCTACAATTGAACTCAGATTCTTTTTTATTAGAAATCACAGGATTGTTATTAGAAATTGTTTATTTTGGCTAAAATTAAGCTCTGTAAATCAAATATGCCTACTTATTGCATTGCCATTGGAAAAGATATTCAGATTCTAAAACTATTAAACGAGTGTATATCATTAACGCCAAATTATCAGTTACTTGGATGTTTCACATCTATAGCTGAAGCTTCAGAAAAAATAGAATTAACTGAAGTTATAGACGTTTTATTTGTTGATACTTTTATGTGTATAACTTCGGATTCATCTCTGGCACACCTAGCTTCACAAAAAGTTAAGAGCATCATTCTTACAACGACTTATATACATTGTGCATTTCGTAGCCAGTTCTACAATCATTCAGATTTATGCATTGCCTCAAGTACAATACTAAATTCTCCTTTCACATTAAAAGAAAGATTGTCGGCCGAATTATTTGAATATGGAGCCAGTAACAAAAAAAAAGATTTCTTTTTCGTAAAAGTGAAAGGGCACAATTGTTTAGCCAGAATCAATATTAAAGACATCGTTGCTGTAGAATGTAGAAAGAATTATTTAGAAATATTTACAATCCACAAGTCCATAACTACTCACATCACACTTTCGGAATTGAAAAGACAACTAATGTATTATTCATACATCACGCAGGTGCATAGATCGTTTTTAATTTCTTTAGACTACCTTATCCATATCGACAATAATGTAATTACTATGGTTGGAAACCTGAAAATCTCATTGAGTACTAATTATCGAAAACAATTACTATCCTACATAAAGTTAAATACCATTAACTAAATCTGCTACTAAAAGACTCATGGGTTGATTTTTTCGGAATCAATTGTGTACGCAGTGTGTAAATAAATAGCGAAAAAAATCTTGAAAATGCGATTTTGAGCGAACTGGAATATTTTGTCCTTTAGGTTGGCCAAGGATTTAATTTTGTTCAGCGCCAAAAAAATATGCTGGTTGATGAAGATGACCTTACCTGAACTGTTAAATGAGTATGTAGGTTACATTTCTTTTGTAGCTCAGGACAGGAAGCGAATTAGCAATCGTACTTATTAGAAGAGCTTTATCAAGTAAGTAAATAAAACGAGGAGGTAGAGGTTAGCGCTTTTAACTTAGCCTTCTTGCAATGCTGTTGTTGTAATTGTTTCTAGATCAATCAGACATTCCCTGCGATTGGAAGGGGTGAATATATCCAATTAAAATTTATTAAGTTTGCGAATTGTTTTAAGTGTTATCACCTCATATGGATATTTCTGTTGTTATACCATTATATAATGAAGACGAATCTCTTCCTGAATTAACCACCTGGATTGTCAAGGTGATGCGGGAGCATAGCTTTGTATACGAGATCTTATTTGTAGATGATGGTAGTACAGACAATTCATGGGCTGTAATTGAGCAGCTGAAAACTGAATATCCGGCCGTTAAAGCCATTAAGTTTAGGCGAAATTACGGTAAGTCAGCCGCACTGAATGTCGCGTTTGCTGCGGCACAGGGTGATGTAGTTATTACCATGGATGCCGATTTACAGGATAGCCCTGATGAGATTCCTGAACTTTTCAGGAGGGTTAAAGAAGAGAAATTTGATATCATTTCCGGCTGGAAAAAGAAACGTTACGATCCGATTACAAAAACCATACCCACCAAGTTATTCAATGCGGCCACACGCCGCATGTCGGGCATTCAGTTGAATGATTTTAACTGTGGTTTAAAAGCTTACCGGAACGATGTGGTGAAAACCATAGAAGTATATGGCGAAATGCACAGGTATATTCCGGTAATCGCCAAATGGGCCGGCTTTAAAAAAATTGGGGAGCAGGTTGTTGAACACCGGGCACGTAAATACGGTGTTACCAAATTTGGCTTAAGCCGTTTTATCAACGGTTTTCTGGATTTACTTTCCATTTTCTTTGTAGGCAAGTTTGGCAAAAGACCGATGCACTTTTTTGGTTCGCTGGGGGTATTGAGTTTCCTGGTCGGAACTTTTATGGCACTTTGGCTGATCGGAGTGAAATTGTACCACATATCGATGAATATTGATTACCGGGATGTGACAGACCAACCTCTATTTTACTTGTCCCTGGTTGCGATCATCGTAGGTTCACAGTTGTTTTTAACGGGTTTTGTAGCTGAACTGGTTACCCGGAATGCGAGCGAGCGTAACCATTACCTGATAGAAAAAGAGATTTTATAATCCATGTTTTTTTCGATAATTATTCCCCTTTACAACCGTCCCCAGGAAATTGATGAGTTGCTGGATACCCTCACAAAGCAAACCTATTTGCAGTTTGAAGTATTGGTAATTGAAGACGGATCAAGCCTTGATGCGAAGGCAATAGTAGAAAAATATGCCAATAAGCTGGATGTTAAATATTTTGTGAAACCGAATGAAGGACAGGGTTTTACGCGTAACTATGGTTTTGAACGCGCCAAAGGTGATTATTTCGTCATCTTTGATTCTGATTGTCTGATTCCGGCAGACTACCTGGAAATTGTTCGCGATTACCTGTTTGAGCATAAACTTGATGCTTATGGAGGGCCAGATGCTGCACACGATAGTTTTACACCTGTGCAAAAAGCAATCAGCTATGCCATGACTTCGCCTTTTACCACCGGTGGGATCAGGGGAAATGCCAAACATATCGGCCAGTTTCACCCCCGTAGTTTTAACATGGGCGTGTCCAGGGAAGTTTGGGAAAAGGTAGGTGGCTTCATTTTGACGAGATTGGGTGAAGACATTGAATACAGCATTCGCATACATAGCCAGGGCTTTAAAATCGGATTGATTCCTGGGGCTAAAGTGTTTCATAAGCGGCGAACAAGTTTTGCACAATTTTACAAACAGCTACACTTTTTTGGCCGTGCGAGGATCAATATTTACAAACATTTTCCAGCTGAACTGAAGCTGGTTCATTTCTTTCCGGCTATAGCAACCTGTGGAATGATCTTTACTGTATTGATGAACCTATTTTACTGGCCATTAGCATACTTATGTAATTTTATAGTGGGTCTGTATTTTTTGTTGATATTTTTTCACTCCTGGCAGGTTAATAAATCGTTAAAAGTTGCATTTTTGAGTATTATTGCTTCGTTTATACAACTGACAGCCTATGGCTTAGGTTTTATGCAGGATTTTTTTAAAAGAGTAGTATTAAAACAACAATGATAGAGTTTTTAAAAGAAAGTACGTTTACTGTAAATGAGGTGATTAGTAAAGCCTGGGGGGTAACCAAGAGGAATTACTTCTCCATTGCCACACTTTGCTTTTTGATGTTTATCACCTCCAATGCTTCGGGACTGATGGCCTTCTTTTTAAAAGACGTGAACATGGGATTGAGCATATTGATGGCATTTTTCTTTGTCATGTTTTATTTTACCATCAACTTATCGTTGTTTAAATACATTTTTCACCTGCTGGACGATGCGGAACATGAGGTGAGTATTGTAAGTACAATACCGAGCCGTAAGCACATCATCCGTTTTTTAGTAGCCATGTTGTATTTTGCAGCTTGCATTGTTGGGGTTTATACGGTTGTGATTCTCGTGGCTTTTCCCTTCATTTATACCGGAATACAAATGCACATCATCACCAATATTGCAATTTCAGTAGGTATTGTTGCCATTTTTATTACCTGGATCAGAATTTCCTTTTTCCCTTTCTTTATCATCGATAAAGATTTGTCGCCATTTTTGTCCATCAAATTTAGCCTGGCAACGACCAAAGGTAATTTTACCAAGATATTTTTACTATTACTGGTATTGGGCGGTTTTCATTTGCTATACCTGTTTGTGAGTTATTTGCAATGGCCGATCATTGCTTTCTTTATCAATATTCTGAGTTCTTTCATCATCGTTCCATTGTCAAGCGTAGCTTTAACCATTGCTTACCGCAAAATGATGAGCGAATACAAAGGTGAAGGTGAACCTGACATTATTCATAACCTAGTTTAGGGGGTATTTATGGGATTAAAAGCGGCATTAAGTAAGCCATTTGCTGCCTTTGTAGTTAAAGGCATTAACAAATGGAAAAAAAATGCGGTACAGGCGCAACAGGATACTTTAGTAAGCCTGGTCAATGCGGCAAAATGCACGAGCTTTGGTAAAGACCATGGTTTTGCAGAAATTAAAAACTATGCTGATTTTAAAAAGCAGGTTCCTGTCAGAGATTATGAAGAGCTGAGGCCTTATATAGACCGTGTAGTAGCGGGAGAGTCCGATGTCATGTGGAAAGGAAAACCACAATATTTTGCCAAAACATCGGGGACAACTTCAGGTGTGAAATACATCCCGATCTCTAAAGAATCTATGCCTGAGCACATCAAAGCAGCAAGGAATGCGCTGTTGACTTACATCCATGAAACGGGAAATGTAGATTTTATCAATGGTAAAATGATCTTTTTACAGGGAAGCCCGGTAATGCGCAAAAAGAACGGTATCAATGTCGGTCGTTTGTCCGGAATTGTGGCCAATTTGGTTCCTGCTTATTTGCAGAAGAACAGATTGCCTTCTTACCAGACCAATTGCATTGAAGACTGGGAAGAAAAGGTAGATGCAATTGTGGAAGAAACCATTCAGGAGGATATGACCCTGATTTCAGGGATACCGCCATGGGTGCAAATGTATTTTGACCGCTTGTCGGCCAAATCTGGCGGAAAGAAGATCAAAGACATTTTTAAAAACTTCAAGCTTTTTGTTTACGGCGGCGTAAATTACGAACCTTACCGTGCAAAAATTGAAGCCAGTATCGGCCGTAAGATAGATACGATTGAGACTTATCCCGCATCGGAAGGCTTTATTGCCTATCAGGACAGTCAGCAGGATAAAGGTTTGCTTTTGCTGGCCAAAGCGGGAATATTTTATGAGTTTATCCCCGCAGAGGACTTCTATACTGATAACCCAAGGCGTTTAAGCCTGGGAGAAGTGGAGTTGGAACACAATTATGTACTGGTGATGAATACCAATGCTGGTTTATGGGGATACGTAATTGGCGACACTGTGAAATTTGTATCTAAAGATCCCTATAAAATATTGGTGACCGGCCGTATCAAACATTTCATTTCTGCTTTCGGGGAACATGTGATTGGGGAAGAAGTGGAACATGCTTTATTGTCGGTAGCCAATGAAGCCGGAATTGGTATCACGGAATTTACAGTAGCGCCTCAAGTGAATGCGCCTGATGGTGAATTGCCTTACCACGAGTGGTTTGTAGAGTTTGCTGAAGTGCCTGAAGACCTGGTTGCCTTTAGTAAAAAGGTAGATGAGGCTTTACAAAAGAAGAATATTTATTATTTTGACCTGATTGAAGGGAAAATACTGCAACCTTTGGTGATACGATCCATGCAAAAAGATGCGTTTGTAAGTTACATGCGATCGCAGGGTAAGCTTGGCGGACAAAATAAGGTGCCCCGCCTGGCAAATGACAGGAAGATTGCAGATGATTTAACTAGTTTTATAAATTGAAGAATATATCCATTTTAGGTGCTACGGGTTCTGTAGGAACCCAGGCCTTAACGGTAATCCGGAGCAATCCTGATTTATACAAGGTTTTGGCACTGACTGCTCAACATAATGCGGACCTGCTGATAGAACAAGCTTTGGCTTTTAAGCCGGCTATGGTGGTGATTGGAGAGGAAAGTAAATATCAGGCGGTTCAAAGTGCCCTTTCAGGTACTGGAATTGTTGTATTGTGCGGAGAGGAAGCGCTTTGTGAGGCAGCAAGTTTACCTGGGGTCGATCTGGTGCTGACTGCCCTAATGGGGTCTGTTGGTTTAAGGCCTACCGTCGCAGCGATTAAAGCTGGAAAAGACATTGCTCTGGCCAATAAGGAGACTTTAGTGGTTGCAGGTGATCTGATCAATCAATTGGCTAAGGCTCATGGGGTAAAAATCATTCCCGTGGATTCTGAACACTCCGCCATTTTTCAATGTCTGGTAGGTGAAGATCCGAAATCCGTAGAGAAAATTTACCTGACAGCCTCAGGAGGCCCTTTTAGGGGGAAAGACCGTGGCTTTTTACAGGATGTGACTAAACATCAAGCTTTAAAACATCCAAATTGGGTGATGGGTGCCAAGATTACCATTGACTCGGCCTCTTTAATGAATAAAGGTCTGGAGGTGATTGAGGCCAAATGGCTGTTTGATCTGGAGGTAGATCAGATTGATGTGATTGTCCATCCGCAGTCTATTGTGCACTCTCTGGTACAGTTTACAGATGGCTCGATGAAGGCGCAAATGGGGCTGCCAGACATGAACCTGCCTATACATTATGCCTTTGCTTATCCAGATCGGATTAAGACAGACTTTAAGCGGTTTAATTTTATGGATTACCCTGAGCTTAATTTTTACCCTGCAGATCTGAATACCTTCAGAAATTTAGAATTGGCCTATACCGCTTTGCGCGCAGGAGGTAATATGCCTTGTATCATCAACGCTGCTAATGAGGTAGTGGTGAAAGCATTTTTAGAAGACCGGATTGGATTTTTACAAATGAGTGATGTAATCGAGGAATGTATGTCCGAGGTGACTTTTATTGCACAGCCCAGCCTGAATAATTATTTAGAAACGGACCAACATACCCGTATATTTGCGAATCAACTAGTAACAAAATAGAATTTTTTAGATCAAAATAGAACATAAAATAAAAATATGAGTGGATTGATTATGGCGGCCCAGTTACTTCTGGGATTATCGATATTGGTAATTTTACATGAGTTGGGGCATTTTTTGGCCGCACGTGCTTTCGGAATTAAGGTAGAGAAGTTCTATTTGTTTTTTGATGCCTGGGGCTTTAAATTGTTTAGCTTTAAAAGAGGAGATTGTGAGTATGGCATTGGCTGGCTACCCTTGGGTGGTTATGTGAAAATTGCAGGTATGATAGACGAGTCTATGGATACTGAGCAAATGAAACAACCGGCACAACCCTGGGAATTCAGGTCTAAACCTGCATGGCAGCGTTTGATTGTGATGTTAGGTGGGGTAATCGTGAATGTCATTGTTGGTATTTTGATTTTCTGGATGCTGACATTTAAATATGGAGAGAATTATATTCCAAACAGTTCGGTGATGAACGGGATTAACCCGGGTACCATAGGTCAGGAAATTGGTTTGCAAAAAGGTGACCGTGTGATTGCTGTGAATGGAAATAAAGTGATCCGTTTTGATGAGCTGATCAGTTCGAACGTATTGTTGGGAAATACCAATCTGACAGTGATTCGTGGCGATAAGACCATCGATGTAAAGGTGCCTGATAATATTTTAAATAAGGTTTCAGATCTGGGAATTGATGCTTTCATTAACCGCATGCCTTTATTGAGTACTACGATTGACAGTGTATTTAACAATGCGGAGAAAGCCGGCCTGAAAAAAGGGGACCGTATTACCGCCATCAATGAGGTTCCGGTGAAGTATGATGTGGATGTCCGCGAAGCTTTGCAAAAGTATAAAGCCAAAACTGTAGTGTTCAATGTAGATCGTGCAGGTGAAAACCTGAGGTATAACGTTGCCGTGGATACTGCCGGTAAGATCGGTATGGGCTTTAATGTAAATGAGATTAAAGAGGAAACCATTAAATACGGGCTTTTTGCTTCACTTCCAATTGGTATGCACCAGGCATGGAAAGTGTTTAGCGATAATGGTAAGGGAATCTGGAAAGTGATTACCGGTAAAATTAAGCCGAATAAGGCGTTTTCTGGTCCGGTAGAGATTGCCCGCAAAGTTTATGGCGGCGAGTGGGTGTGGTCCAGATTCTGGGCTTCTACAGGTTTCATCTCTATTGCACTTGCATTTATGAACTTGTTGCCGATTCCGGCATTGGATGGTGGACATGTGGTATTCCTGACGGTTGAAATGATCAAAGGTAAGCCACTGGGTGATAAATTTTTAGAAAGGGCGCAGATCGTTGGTTTTGTGATGCTGCTAACGCTAATGGTGTTTGTGCTGGGAAATGATATTTTTAAAGCCTTTTTTAAACATTAGCGATCATGACTGATTATTTTGCATTTTACGATTTGCCGGTTTCTTTTAATCCGGATACTGCGCTAGTAAAGCAAAAATTTTATGCAATGAGTAAAAAATACCATCCTGATTTTTACATCAATGAGGATGCGGAAAAGCAGGCGGAGGTTTTAGAACTTTCAACGGTGAACAATAAAGCTTATCAGGTGCTGACGGATCCGCAGAAGCGCCTGAATTATATTTTAGAATTGAAAGGTAAAGTGGTAGAAGGGGAGCATTATGTGCTCCCTCAATCCTTTTTAATGGAGATGATGGATGTGAACGAATCCTTGATGGATCTGCAGTTTGACCCGGATGCCATTCGGCTTGCGGAATTGAATAAAGAGGTTGGGAAGATAGAGGCGGACATTACAGGTAAAATAGCGGCTTTAACAACCTCTTTTGATGAAAAGGATAAGACAGGGCAGGAGCAGGCACTTGATGCCATCAAAGATCTTTATTACCGCAACAAATACCTTTGGAGAATTCGCGAAAGCATCGATAAGGCGGGGCACAGCTCCAACGCACTTTAATTTGCTGTTATATCTTTGTCAAAATCTGTGGTTTAGCTTTTTTGAAACGCTGCTTTGGATATCTTTGCCATTCAAATTAAGCATATGAACACATTATCCATTTTTAGAAAAATAGCCGTTGCTGAAGGTCTTTCCTATGTTGTACTGGTATTTATTGCCATGCCCTTGAAATATTGGGCAGATATGCCGCTGGCGGTTAAATATACCGGTTGGGCACATGGCCTCTTGTTTATGTTATACATCGTATTGTTGATCATGGCCTGGACAGAGTATAAATGGAGTTTTAAAAAATCAGCCATGATTGGTGTGGCTTCTTTGCTGCCTTTTGCCCCTTTTTGGGTTGATAAAAAGCTTAAAGAAGAAAATTTAAATAATAATTTGTAATTTATAATTCTATTCATATATTTGCAGCCCGCTGAATAAGCAAGCCCAGCTGGCGGAATTGGTAGACGCGCTGGTCTCAAACACCTGTGGGAAACCGTGCCGGTTCGACTCCGGCGCTGGGTACAGATCCCTCTTTACGAAAGTAGAGAGGGATTTTTGGTTTTCGATTCATTTTTTTACGTAGAATTCATATGCCCTATTTTATGCTTGCTAAAAAAATACTAACGGTCGTTGCAGTGATGGTATGTACTTGCCTACATTCAACATTTGCACAGAATTTATATACCAAAGCCTATGGAGATCGCAAGAATCCACCGATTATTTTTATTCATGGTGGTCCAAGGGGGAATGCGACGCTATTTGAGGGGACAACTGCGCAAAGACTAGCTGACCTCGGCTTCTTTGTGATCGTGTACGACAGACGAGCTGAAGGTCGTTCAGCAGATCCTGCAGCCAAAGTGACCTTCACTGAGGCTTTTGATGATCTCAATCAACTGATCAAACAGTACGGATTGAAAAAAGTAAATCTGATCGGGCACAGTTTCGGGGGAATTGTTTCGACTTTATTTACAAACCAATACCCAGGGAAAGTTGAGCGCATGATCCTGATAGGTGCTCTTTTTGCGCAACAGGAAAGTTATGATCACATACTTCGCACCGCGGCACAGCAGGCACTGGCTCAAAACGATTCTGCTTCTGTGAACAAGATCAAACACATCCATACCTTAGATAAAAACGGGGCGGCATATCGCCAACTCACTTATGAGATTGCTTCTCGTTTTGGTTATTTCAAAATGCCGAAGCCCACGGACGAATCCATACGGGTTAATCAAGAATATGAGCATGGTAAATTTTCGAAAGTCAACATCCGTAATGACCAGGCGCCAATTTTATTCTATAAGAACGAGTCCCGCGTGAATATCAACACAAAGCCAATTTTGAAGGGTTTATCAGCTAAAGGCGTAAAACTGTTTGCTGTTTATGGGGCTAATGATGGTGTTTTCTCTCCCGGACAATTGTCAGACCTGGAAAAAATCGTCGGTAAAGATAAATTTTATGTCATTCGCAATTGTTCCCATTATCCTTTCGTCGACCAGCAGTCTGAATTCTTGAAAAGCATCAAGCAAATCATGAAATGAAATTTATCTCCATAGTAAATATTAGACATGACATTATGCTTTGATCATGAATATTTCCCTTAATTTTGTGACATGCCGATAAACTATCTGGAGAAGATACAATTAGGGGATTTTAGTGAGGAAGGTTATAGAGTTAATCCTTCAAAAGTAGTTGAATCTGTTGTTGAGGGATTCTACGTTTTCTCCAGAGATCAAAAGCAGGATACTCACCTTATATTTAATGATGGTTTTCCTGTGCTTGTGTTTTTGCCTGAAGCGGATGATACAGTGTCAGTTTTGGCAGAAAATAAAACATTCGAAATTAAAGGAGGATGGGCAAGTGCGGGTGCAATTAAAAATGTGTACATAAAATACAATGCCAGTATAAATCAGGTATATATCGTCCGTTTTTATCCTGGTAGTTTTTATCCATTATTTGGTTTAGATGCACATCATTTTAAACACAAACCGATTGTGCCATTCGAGTCTATTGCCAAATGCAGTGATTTTAGTATGAGCTCTTTTTTTAAATGCAATACGATTGAAGAAAAGACTGCATTTCTAGAAGAATATATTTATACGACTTTCAGTGCGCACTGTACACCTGAGGCCCTTCATCAAACATTAGATTATATCCATAAAATTAAAGGCCAAAGTACCGTGCGCAATGTGACCAATGACATCGGTGTAAATTACAAATGGCTGGAACGGAGTTTTGCACAGCACATCGGATTCATGCCTAAAGTGTACATCCAACTCCAACGTTTTATCCATGCATATCTTGAATTGGTCCGGGATGAGGAAGTCGATTTGATGCGAATTGCGTTATCAAATGGCTATTATGATTCAAACCATTTTCTGAAAGACTTTAAAGGCTATACTGGCAAGACGCCACTGGAGTACCTAAGATTTCAAACATCCTGAACGCTGCTTCTATTTATTCAGTAAAAAACTATATTTGTATATAGCTAATTACATACGATATGAAAAAGTACCTTTCTTTATTCCTTTTGCTACTCTCTTTTTCTGGTTTTGCCCAAAACACAATTCCGGTTCCCAATTATAAATATGTACTGGTACCCGAAAAGTTCGGCTTTCTGAAAGAGAAGAATCAATATAATTTAAATATCAGGCTTAAAAGTCTTTTAGAAGATAAAGGTTATATCGCGTATCTGGATGATGCCAATTTACCGACTGAAATTGCCAATAATAAATGCCTGGCCTTAAGTGCAGAGGTATTGGAAAAAAACAGCATGTTTAGCACCAATCTTACACTGGTACTGAAGGATTGTAAAGGAAATATCATTGTTAAAAGTAAAGAAGGTAAAAGCCGGGAAAAGGAATACAAGCCAGCCTTTACATTGGCTTTAATGGACGCTGTAGGTTCTATAGATGAAATTACTCGGGGAACGCCACCAGTAGCTACGACGGTTACACCTGTTCAGCCGGTTGCTACACCTGTTGCGGCAGCAGTTAATGCAACGACAACAGCGGCCACGGTGATCACAGCAGTGCCTGCCCAGGCTACAGCAAATGTAGCTTCTGGTACTTTGTATGCGCAACCCACAGGTACCGGTTTTCAGTTGATCGACAATACACCAAAAATTGTACTGTCCTTATTTAAGACTTCTGCAGCGGATTATTTTATCGGAGATAATGGTACAGCAAAAGGAATTGTATTTAAAAAAGACAACAATTGGGTTTTTGAATATTATAAAAATGCTAGCCTGATTACTGAAAGCCTTTCCATCAAGTTTTAAGCAGCGATTGACATTTCACTGTTAATTGATTTTTATCTGGTTGTTGATATGTTCGGTACTCTTTTTGAGTATGAAATAAAAATAACACGATAAACCTATGGCGAAAATGTATAAAGTTCTGTTCATTTTGAGTTGTGCACTGCTGGTGACGGGCCAACTGCAGGCGCAAAGTAAGAAACCAGTGAAGGCACCTTTGCCACCACCCCGGATCAAGGTGCCCCCACCGCCACCAATAATGCCGAGTTGGAGCGAATTGCAGGAATTGGAAGAAAACCCCTTGGAAAAGTTATACGTTGCTTTTAAAACAGATCCCGTTTATCTGAAAACAGATTCTGCGTTTATTGTACAGGAAATATATTTCAATCCGGGTGGGTATGGTGGAGGCCGCATCAATATTAATAATGCAATGTATCCGGCAAACTATACACAAGATTCTTTGAAAGCTAAGGAAGGTTACGTGGTGATGGCCCGATTAATTGAAACGGAATATCGGGATGGCAAATACCATTACGATGGAAAATATCCTAAGAAGTCCAAAAAAATCATATTTATTGATGACAAGGACAAAAAGGAAACCATATTTACCATAGTTTGGAATACCAATAAGGCAGAGGCTAAAAAGACACCGATCAAAAGTCTGGTAGAAGATAAAACGAAGCGTCTGTGGAAAGTTACTGAACCGTTGCCGATTAGTCCTACGATGTAGCGTCCAAAGATGGCTTTAAGCAATAAAAATCCCATCTTTGCCAGATGATGGATTTGTTTTTCTATAGATGAGCTACGCACCAAAAATAACCCGGGGCGCAGTGGCTGCGATGTTTTTTATGGCTGGCTTGTGTTTTTCCAGCTGGGCATCGCGTATAGCGACCATACAACAAAAATTGGCCTTATCAGATGCTGGTCTTGGCGCAGTGTTATTTGCTTTACCGGTAGGGCTAATGCTTTCTTTACCCTTATCGGGCTGGACTGTAACCAAAATTGGTAGTCGGCGGCTTTTGGCTGCTGCCTTGGTGATGTATGGTTTGATGCTCATCACACTAGGTATGGTTACAGAAATTTATCAATTGGTAATTTGTTTAGTCGGTTTCGGGCTGGCGAGCAATGCTGTTAATATCGCAGTAAACACACAGGCCGTAGCTACCGAAAGTTTATATAGCAAGCCGATTATGGCTTCTTTTCATGGTGTATGGAGCTTAGCCGGGTTTATCGGAGCAGGTATTGGTACTTTCATGATCGGTAAAAATATTCTGCCGGCGCCACACTTTATATTTATTGCGATAGTTACTGTAATTTCTGTTGTAGTATGCTGGCGGTATTTGCACAATGACCGTAAACCTGTACATACGGGTTCTGCCTTTGCGATCCCGGACAAATCATTGATTACACTCGGACTGATTGCTTTTTGTTCTATGATCTGTGAAGGTGCAATGTTCGACTGGAGTGTCATTTACTTTAAGAAAATTGTGCTGGCTGAAAAAGGTTGGATGGCAGCCGGATACACTGCTTTTATGTGTACCATGGCGCTGGGTCGCTTTGTTGCGGATAAATTTGCAGCACGTTTCGGATTAAAAAGAACCCTGCAGGTTAGTGGTACTTTAAGCGCAATAGGTTTGCTTATAGCCGTGATTTTTCCTGCACTGCCGACAGCAATTATGGGGTTTATGTTGGTAGGGGCAGGAGTTTCTTCTGTTGTGCCCATGGTTTACAGTGCAGCTGGTAAATCGACTACCATGTCCCCGGGAGCCTCGATTGCCGCGGTATCTACCATCAGTTTCATCGGGTTTTTAATCGGACCACCTGTTATCGGCTTTTTATCAGGTGCCTTTACATTGCGTATTGCCTTTGTCTTTATTGCACTCATGGGGTCCTGTGTGGTAATCTTATCAACAAGAGCCAGGATTTAGCAATTCATCCTCCAGCAGATTTCAATTTATTTTGTTTGAATAATGTAAATTTTAATTTTTCGATTTCTATGTTTAAATCGTTTAGAGCTTATTTATCTATTTTTTGTGTTTTTGTATTAACTGTTTTGTTTGAATTTTATAAGTCTTGGTTTGGAGATTGTAACCTGCGGTTGTGACTAAAAACTTAATTTTGCATCAGATATGATGACGATTACGACTAAAACAAAATCCATAAAAACGGAAAACCAGGGTATTGCAACCATTTTGGCATTTGCATTAATTCCCTTATCTGGTTTTGCTACTGATATTTATATTCCATCTCTGCCTACCATGGCTGGTGAAATGAGCGTGAGCAGTGTCCAGGTTCAGTTGACTTTAAGTATCTTTTTAATCAGCTATGGCGTTTCGCAATTGTTTATTGGGAGTGTACTGGATAGTTTTGGCCGGTATAAAATTTGTCTGATCTCTCTGATCATTTTTGCCTTAGCCAGTATTGCCATTGCAACAACGCATAACATTTACATCATTTATGTGATGCGGATTATACATGGTTTGACGGTCGGAGCGATTGTAGTTGCCAAAAGGGCTTATTTTGTAGATGTATTTAGTGGCGATAAGCTCAAACATTATTTAAGTTTATTCTCGATCATTTGGTCAACCGGTCCCATCATCGCACCTTTTATTGGTGGGTATCTTCAAACTGTATTCGGCTGGGAATCTAACTTTTATTTTCTTGCCGGTTTTGCCCTGGTGCTGGCCATTTTGGAATGGTTGTTTAGCGGAGAAACGTTGGTGCATTTTACCGAATTTAGTTTCAGGAAAATTGTCAATATCTATATCGACATGATGAAAACGACAAGTTTTACGCTGGGGATTGTAATGTTGGGATTGGCCTATTGTATGGTTATGACCTATAACATGACCGGTCCATTTGTCATTGAACATCATTTACACCTCTCGCCGGTGATTGCTGGTTACAGCTCATTGGTATTGGGGTTTGCCTGGATGGTTGGCGGTTTTATTGGCAAGGCTACCATCAACAGGCCATTTTTTAAACGATTGGTGATTAACGTGTTCATCCAGCTCGTTTTTGTAGCTTTAATGATTGGCAGTCTGAATTTCGTCAGCAATTTATATTCCTTGATCTTTTTTGCTTTCATCATTCATATTGGTGCAGGTTATACGTTTAACAATTATTTCACTTTTTGTTTGAGTAAATTTCCTAAAAATGCGGGTATTGCCGGTGGACTTACAGGTGGCTTCACCTATGTGATTGTTTCTTTCCTGAGTTATGGGATTGTGAGCATCGTACCTGCAAGTGACGAACGTAATTTGAGCTATAGTTATTTAATTTTGATCCTGTTGTCGGTAGGGGTGATGTTTGCTATTTTTAAAATGAATCGAAAAAATGGAACAGCGGTTGAAGAAATGGACTAAGAAATTAAAAATTTATCCGCTGAAATTCAGTTGATTTGGCCCTACGGTAAATTTAGCGCTGGGAAAAATGAAAACTAAAGCTATCTTCGTGTCAAATATAAGCGAAAGTAGCTCAGTTGGTAGAGCACGACCTTGCCAAGGTCGGGGTCGCGAGTTCGAATCTCGTCTTTCGCTCATTTTTTCCCCTCAAACTTCCGGATATTACTTTTTTAAATCCAGGTATGGTTTTAATTCAGTTTCTATGTATCTGCCTATTCTAAATGTTACGAAATCCAGCCAATAAAGAAATAGAAATTTGTATCTTAGTTTTGTGTTCTATGTGAAGACATATCAATAAAACCAAATATAAATGAGTAAATACGGACTTCAGGGAAAGCTGAAAGCTACTCCGGGTAATGGCGAAAAGCTGGGCGAAATATTATTACAGGCATCTAAATTAGTATCTGCTACTAAGGGCTGTAGAATGTATATCATTAGTACAGTTAAGGATGAAAAAGATTGTTTCAGGATCACAGAATTCTGGGACAGCAAAGAAGATCATGACAATTCACTTAAAACCGAGGGGGTAGCCGATTTGGTACTGCAGGCTTTACCTATTCTGGAGGGCCAGCCCAAAAGAGGTCGGGAATTGGATGTCCTGGGCGGATTTGGATTATAATAAATTAAACTTTCAATAATTATTGAAAGTTTAATTTATTATATTACATTTGTGCATGGAATTAGCACAGGCAAAACTAAAGTTTATTGAGGCATGGGGTAAGTTGGGTTCTGAATGGGGCATTAATCGTACTATGGCACAGGTTCATGCACTTTTATTAATCTCGCCTGAGGCTTTAACTACAGAGGAGGTGATGGATACATTAAACATATCCAGGGGTAATGCAAACATGACCTTGCGGGATCTCATCAGCTGGGGCTTAATTGAAAAGCAGCACAAAGCTGGTGAACGCAAGGAATATTTTTTTGCAGATAAGGACACCTGGAACATTGCCAGGCAAGTCGCTAAGGAACGTAGAAAGAGAGAACTGGATCCTGTATTGAAGATTCTTGGCGAACTGACTAAAGTGGAAGGTGATCTCAATGATCCAGAATTTAAAACCTTTAATAAGTCTGTTACCGATATCAATAAATTAGCGAAAAATGTGGATAAAACTTTAGATACCATGCTTAAAGCTGAAGAGAACTGGTTTTGGGGCTCTATTTTTAAAATCTTCAAGTAAGATTTTTTTTATCGCTATATGTTTCAGTTTTTATTGAAAATACAATAATAATAAATAGTACCAAGTCACATTTTAAACCATGAATACGCTAAAAAACCACCAGATCTTATTTGACGCCGAATGTCCAATGTGCAAAGTATATACGCAATTGTTTGTTTCAACGGGTATGCTGGATGTGAAGGGGAGGGCAGCTTATCAGGAAATCCCGGCCCAGGCTTGTCCGATGCTGGACAGGCAGCGTGCTGCAAATGAAATTGCTTTGATTAACCAGGAAACAGGTGAGGTAACCTACGGTGTGCAAAGTCTTTTCAAAGTATTGGCAGTAGCCTATCCTGTATTCAAACCTTTGTTCGCCAACCTGTTTTTTACCTGGTTGATGACTAAGCTTTATGCCTTTATTTCCTACAACAGACGTGTCATAATACCCGCCAGTCTTGCCGAAAGTAGTTTTGAAATTCAGCCTAGCTTTAAGTTGCAATATAGGTTAGCTTATTTGTTGTTTACATGGATAGTCACCGCGGCTATTCTTTCTAAATACACGCAGCTATTTGGTAACTATTTACCTACAGGAAATGCATACCGGGAATATCTGATTTGTGGTGGGCAGATTGTGTTTCAAGGAATTGTCATTAGCTTGGTAAACGCTGAAAAAAGATGGGCTTACCTGGGTAATATGATGACCATCTCTTTTGCTGGTGCATTGTTGCTACTGCCAGGATTAATCCTGGCTACCTGGATTCAGATAAATCCAATCTGTTACCTCATCTGGTTTATGCTTGTTGCAGGCTTAATGTGTTTAGAGCACATCCGACGCAGTAAACTGCTTAAAATTGGCTGGACCTTAACTTTAACCTGGGTGCTGTATCGATTGATCGTTCTTTTCTGTATTCTATAAATACTTTCATGATGAAATACAATAAAATAGTGCTGGCCGGAGGTAATGGTTACCTTGGCCAGGTATTGGCACAATATTATAAAAGCCTGGCTACAGAAGTCATTATACTGAGCAGGAAAAAAGCTGCGGATGTTGACGATCGCATCAAAACAGTGGTTTGGAATGCTGTTGAGGAAGGGGATTGGGTCTCTGAATTGGAAGGAGCGGATCTGCTGATTAACTTATGTGGCAAAAATGTCAATTGTCGTTATACACCTAAAAATAAAGTAGCAATTATCAGCTCGAGAGTGATTCCAACCCAGCTTTTAGGAAAAGCCATTACCAAATTGAAACATCCACCTTTGCTTTGGATTAATGTTACCTCTGCAACGATTTACCGCCATGCAGAAGACCGGGCCCAGGACGAAGACCTTGGTGATATCGGATATGGATTTTCTATCGAGGTTTGTAAACAATGGGAGAACAGCTTCTTTCATACCAAAACACCTCATACCCGTAAAATTGCGCTCCGAATGGGCATTGTTTTCGGACGGCATGACGGTGCTTTTCCACGATTACTGAACCTGGTGAAATTTGGTTTAGGCGGAAAACAAGGTGATGGGATGCAGTATGTTTCCTGGATACATGAGCAAGATGCCGCAAAATGTACGGAATTCTTATTGAATCACGAAGAGATCAATGGGATAGTCAATTGTACAGCACCGGAGCCATTAAGAAATATCACATTGATGAAATTGATGCGGCATGCCTATGGGATGCCGTTCGGATTGCCAACGCCTACCTTTTTACTCGCCTTGGGTGCAAAGATTATTGGAACTGAACCCGAGTTGATCTTAAAAAGCAGGTGGGTATTGCCTAAACGACTGCAACAGGCCGGATTTCAATTTATGTTTGTGCAAGTTGAGCACGCCATCAAGGATATTATAAGCATTATAAGCTGATGGATTTAGGTAAGTATGCCTCTGATAGTCAATACTAAATTATGGGTGTACCAATGGAATAGATACGATTATTTCGGTTCCTTTTACATCTGAATGTATCTTAGTGTCGCCGTTAAGAGATTGAACGCGGCGGCGGATGGATTGTAACCCCATAGCTGATTTTCCTTTTCTGGATCTCTTTTCATCTAACCCTATCCCGTCGTCATTTATGGTCAATAGGAGGGTATCTTCTTCCTCATAAATCAAGATTTCTACATGTTTAGCCCTGGCATGTTTGATGATATTGGTGACAGCCTCCTGGATGATCCGGAGTATTGCTATTCGCGTATCCATATCGACACATTTCAAAGCGCTATCGTCGATGTGGATAGTTTTGTCGTAGCGACTATCAGGCAGGGAACTGTCTGTAAGTAGTTTAATCTGCTTTTCAAATGACTCTTCTTGTTGTTCATCTCCGGCACTAAACCATTCATGGCTTTTGTTTCGGGCCGCTTTATAGGCATTCTCCGTTTCGTGTTGGAGCATATTTAATTTGTTTTTCAGGGCGATATCATTGATATCCATCGATAACACCTCCAATTGATGCCTAATGGCGGCAATAGATGAAGAAAGACCATCATGGAGGTCTTGTCCAAGCCGCTGCTGTTCTTCTCTTACTGCCTGGTGTTTTGCTTCTTCCATTGCGATGATTTGCATATTGGCTACATTGTTGAGTGCTTCGATCTGTTTACTTGCCTTTCTGCTTCGATATATCATAACCAGGTAGATCGTTAGTATAAAAATAGAGGCTGCAATTGAAATGAGTACTAACAAATTGGTTCTTAGTTGTTTGACTTCTTCTGACTTCCTGAGTTCAGTCTTCGTGTTTTCAGCTACGGTATGGGCGTATAGCAAAGAGTCCATCTCTGCCATCAATACCGATTTTGCTTTTCGCTCGTGTGCAAGTGCGCTGGTTAACGATGTATAGCCCCCTTGAAAATTACCTTGTATAGCCTGTAGTTGGGCTTTGTATTCATCAAGTATCGGTTGCTGACTTTTAAAAAAATTGGGAAGTGATGCGAGTTTTTCGATATAAGATCGGACGCTATCCAGGTTTTTTAAAATGAGGAAGTGGTCTGTCTTCATTTGGTAAAGGGGTACTTCTATAAAAGTTATAGGCTGGTCGTCATATGTGGTTTTTAGTGTTTGTATACTATCCAGTAATAATCCTACTTTGATTTGGTTATGCTCAAGAAGAGCAATGTCGTGATGTCTGGTCAGGGCATAAAAGTCATTGTAAAGCATGTGCTGCCTGTTTATTGGGTATTTTCTTCTGAGTGCATTGCCGATTTGATCCGCGAGTAGGGCTGTTCGATAAACAGCCGCTGTATCTCTGGTCTTTATATAGGCTTCGATGGCCACAGCTAAGATGTCTATAGCATACATTCCATTGACATTGTCTGTTTTATTATTCCGCAACTGTTCCGGCAAATGCTTGATGTATCCTTCTTTATCCTTATACGTGGAGATCACTTTATCGTATAAACTTTGCTCATTGAAAGCCTTGATTTTAAAGACGTCTCCCAACAAAGGTCGTATTTTGCCGTTTTTCGCCATTTCCTGGGCTAGTTTTTCATTATAATACATAGCCGCACCTGTTTGTCCGAATATCTCTGCATTATCAACCAGTGCCCTGTAGTACTTTACTCGTGGACGTCCGTACTCCTTTTTCCCCCAGGCAATATCTTTATACAAACTAAGGAGACCTACCAATTCCTGCGTTTTAAATTCGGTTCCTTCACTTACCAGTTGTTGTGTTAACGAATAGGTACTGTCCAGATATTTGTCTGCAGAAATGAGGTTTGTATGGTAGGCCTTGGCCAGCTTTTCAAATTCCTTTCTTGCCCGGACTGTTGATTGTCCCGTAGTAGTTTTGCTGACGAGGAGAAAAAATAAGAAAAGGAGAGCTATATTGCCTGACAAGAGGCAAAATTTGTTTTTCATTAGGTTTATCGTATAGATTTTTTCAGATCATGTTTAGATTAATTCCTGTTCGCGTGCATATAACAATAACTCAGTAATGGAATTTACGTTTACCTTAGCCATCATGTTGCGCCGATGCGCTACAATCGTATGTTTGCTGAGATATGCTTTTTCGGCAGTGTGGGCGATGGATAATCCTTGCGCAAAGTACTGTAGAATTTCCAGTTCCCGTGCTGTAAGTGGTGTTTTTGTTGAGTTATCTGTATGATCAACAATTTTACTAATTACCGGGCATATGTATTGATGCCCATTTGTTATCGTAGTTAGGCACTCAATTATCGTATCAAATCCGGATGATTTGGAAATAAATCCCTGTGGCTTGTAATCCAGAATATTTGTAACTACTACAGGGCTAACAGTTGAACTCATGACAATGATTACAAGCTGTCGATTCAAACGTTTTATCTCATTGATAAGCATAAGACCGTTTTCATTTTTCAGATAATAATCCAAAAACAGGTAAATTTTTATTTTTGAGTGTTTGATAAGAAAATGTGTCAATTCCCTTTTATCATTAAGTGTGTGAACAGCGCTAAAAAGTTCCAAGCGTTCTATCAGTGCCGAGAAAGAATCGGCAAATAAAAGATGGTCATCGAAGACAATGGCTATTGTATTGGCTTTCTCCATAAGTTTACCTAATGTAACAAAAATACGAAATTCGATATGTTATAAATATCTACTAATTATCAACAAATATTTACAATTGGCATAGTTAATAAATAAATGTAAACCCTTTAACATCCATTTTTTACTACACGGTTCTAATAAGTTATGTTTAGGTATAGATAATAAACCATATCACAAATTATTGCTATTTGCGTAAATAATATACCATGCTCTTGTTATAATGCCTAGTTTCCATTTATCGTTGTAATGAAGTGTTTTTTTTTCTCATAAATTCAGGTCCTAAACTTAAAAAGTATAAATGGACAACCTCATCAAAAATTCAATTGAAAAAACTATGAAACAGAATCTGCTTAACGTAATTAACAGTGTATTTGAAATTTAATTTTTTTTGATAAAATGAATTTGACTTTAAAAAATGAAGAGATTGCACATGTTGCTTCGGCTTCAAATGTACACTTTTCGGATGTTTATATTGGCGGTTTAAAAGTTGAAGATATACTATTCCATATTGATATTGTTACTGCTATTAAATATTATGGCATAACAGAATTATTGGATATAATAGGAGAAGAACATTTGAAATCACATCTGGAATGTCTTTAACGCGCAACAGATTTTTTATAATTAAATTTTATTAGCTTTATAATTTATTACTGAAACGAGCTCGAACTGTTATGTTTAATAAAAGTAGATCAAGATTTACTTCCCTTCAACTCAGAATGCCTGTTGGAGGGTATCAATTTAACATTTTTGTTATATTTTGCCTCATTGTAGCCAATATTTTTTATAAGGTAAAGTTTTTCTCAAGTGGTATACAGATTTCGGATAATCTTTGGAGTCCGGGATGGTTGTTGCTAGGGCCTTTTGTCTATTTTGCGAATAATTGTTTAAAGGATGATGAACGGTCAGTTTATTCAAACAAGCTTCACTTCTTGCCAGCCCTGGTGTCTGCTGTGTTCTTTACAGCAGTGTTTGTCGGAAATGGGTTGGGTTACTCCTGGTCAAAACCAATGCATGACGGGTACATGGGGTTTTATTATGCAGTTCCAATATCCCTCATGGTTTATGCAGGATTGGTTATTTCAGATCGAACGAAAGATGTGGACAGCCTGGAGCCCAAATATGAATTGTTATTAATTATTTCTGGGTTTTATGTGATCATTGCTGTATTATCTTCGATGATGTTCATTTGCTGGTATGCCCTGGATATAGATATGGGTTTTGATTACCGATATTTTACCTATGGTTTGCTGGGGGTTATTGCTGCGTTCATACTAGCCTATGCTTCGTTAATGACGAAGATGAAAAAAAGGCGCCTGACTTCATTTAGAAAGAAGCTTGAACAGAATTATATCAATTCCGGGTTGGGAGAGGAGCAGGCAGTAGGATACAAAAAACAGATCAAATGGTACTTCGAATCAACCGAGTGCTTTCTGCGTGCAGACCTTTCTCTAGAAATCCTTTCCAAAGAACTTCAGATTTCTAAACATTACCTTTCAGAAATTTTTAACATTCATATTGGTAAAAGTTTTTATAGTTTCATCGCTGAATATCGAATAACCTACGCCATTGAACGGTTAAAAAATGAAGGGGGGCGGCTGAAAATCGAATCACTTGCTCATGAATGTGGCTTCAATTCCAAAACTTCATTCAACCGATATTTTAAAGAGATTACTGGATTTAATCCGTCTGAATATATCAGCAATAGGATTCTGGATAAAGAATCCATTGAACTCGTTGGTACATGACGCAAACTGTTTTGCTGAAAAGTACCTTACTTCTTGTAATCGCGGTAACTGCTATCAATCAGAATTTATGGTTTCGTTTTAAGTCTAAAACACCATTTGACCAGTTATTAAATATTACAAATTTATATCTTGGTGTTCATGCCTTATTTGTGTTTATTATAGAGCACTTTTTTCTTCCTTACCCTCTTTACGATCGTTTGGCTCCATTTTCATTAATGTACGGCCCATTTTTATATTTTGCACTATTTATCATCCATCACAGAAATATTGAATTTTGGAAGATATTATTGCATTCAAGTCCTTTTGCTGTCTTTAATTTAGGATATATCTTACTGATTATATTTGGATTACCAGAAGATATGGTTGAGTATTATGGGAAGTGTTTGGGGCTCGCATCAGTATTATCCTTTACGAGCTACAGTATATGGGCGATAGTTTACAACTCCAAACCTATAAAACAGCAGCTTAAACAGCATAAGCTTGTTGTGATCATTGCTGTCATTATTTTGTTGTTTACAACTATGATTATGTTTGTTGGCGCCTTTTCTGATGAGGCCGTTGATAATTTCACAACCTCAGTTGGCCTCTTAAGATTCCTGATGTATGGATGTATGTTTTGCTGCAGCCTGATCATTCATCGTTTTTATAGTTTGGTTGTGTCAAATGCTGCTATAAGCCCCGTTCCAGAAGCTGATTTTGGTTTGGTAAACAATTTAGATGGCAGATACGAAAAATCAGTTCTAGCTGAAGCGGAATTTGATTCCTATTTATCCAAATTAGAAAAGCTAATGAATAATGAGCAGGTTTATCTTCATCGGGACTTGTCCTTGCTTAAGTTGGCACAATTAACACGTATTCCTAAACACCACATTAGTCAGGTATTGAATTTGAAACTAAAAATGAATTTTTACGAGTATGTTAACGGACTTAGGGTTCAGCATGCTTGTATACTTTTAAAGGAAAATTCGTTTGATACGCTGGAAAATATCGCTGAACAGAGTGGCTTTAACTCTAAGGTCTCCTTTAACCGCCATTTTAAGTCTATAAAAGGGGTTACGCCCTCAGCCTACCGCGTAACCAACACGATTTAAGAGGTTTAAATTAATTCTTTCTCTTTTTCATTTTTTATAGATATGATTCATCCGTGTGGGATGAACGCCTTGTCGTTTGGATGAAGCGTATTTTTAAGTGGTGTAAGTTTATTTTGCGGAAAATCTATCAAAAGCAAAATGAAAACAAAATCGCTCATTTTTATTTTATTCGCAGGCTCCTATTTTAAGGAATACAGGGGGCTGAAAGTTTTGAAACAAAAGTCAACTGAATCGATTAAGCTATGATGCAAATGGCCTTGTTAAAGTGCACTTTGCTTATCGTTATTATCCTTGCCATTTTTAATTATAGCGTTTGGCATCGTTCCAAATCTGAGAAGCCCTTTGATCGTTTATTGAGAAGTGCAAATGTGTACGTTGGTTTTCACGCATTGTGTATACTCATCATCGCGTACTTTTTTCAGAATAATCCCGTGTATGATCGTTTAGCTCCATTTGCATTGATGTATGGTCCCTTTTTATATTTTGCTTTTTACATCATTCTGAACGGTAAGATTTCTGCAAAGAAGGTATTGATCCATTCGATCCCGTTTATGTCATTTTGCATGGGTTATTTTATGCTTGTCTTTAATGACATGCCTGAATATCCTACTTTTTTGTATGGAAGATATTTTGCTTTGTTTACAGTATTTTCCTTCAGCTCTTACATGATCTGGTTGATGTTACACAATTCTACATCTATAGCTGAGCAGTTTAAAAAGCATAAACTTGTGGTAATCATTGCTACAGTATTGTTGTTGTTTGCTACCATGGTCACTTTCGTTGGTGCATACTATAATGGTGGTATTGATGGTTTTAATACCCCAGCGAATTTATTCAGACTTGTGATGTACGGATGCATGGCATGCAGTGTTTTGGTGATCAATAGGTTCTACCATTTTGTAAACAGGGATGTTGTGGAGCCTGAACCAATCGTGGCCGTAGACCTGGTTTTAGAAAGCCCATTTGAAGGCAAATACGAAAAATCTGCTATTGCTGAAGCTCAGCTTGAGGTTTATTTAATTAAACTGGAGTATTTGATGGACATCCAGCAAGTTTATCTTTATCAGGATTTATCACTCCTGAAGTTGGCCAAGCTGATGCGTGTTCCCAAGCATCACATTACTCAGGTTTTAAATGTAAAACTTAAAATGAATTTCTATGAGTATGTGAACGGTCTGAGAGTCGAACATGCATGCAGACTTCTGGAGAAAAATTCCATAGATAACCTGGAAAATATTGCTGAAAAGAGTGGTTTCAATTCTAAGGTCTCCTTTAACCGTCATTTTAAAGCCCTAAAAGGACTTACGCCTTCTGAGTACAGGTTAAGTTGTTTAAAATGAGTTTTTTATTCGGGATGGATTTTATTGAAAACGTTTCATCCGTGTGGGATGAACGCCTTGTCGTTCGGATGAAGCACGGACTTATGTTGGCTACATTCATATTTGCGCCTTGTATAATACGGTTAAACCATAACGTAATATAAAGAGAAAAATTATCGCATGAAACACTTTACTAAATTTTATTATTTCGCATCATTATTGATCTGCTTCTTGTTTGCGGCTCAATTAAGTTATGCTGATGGGTCTAAGGATTTATACGCCACGGGAGTTGGCGGTAGAGCTAAATTGAGATCGAGTACTACAAGCTCCGATTCGTATCCATTTGCAAATCTGAACAGACACTATGTTTATGCGAAGGCAGGTGAAACAATCACATTCGCAAGTAGCGTAATGGGAACTGGAAGTGCTGCAATTAAAATAGTTAAGCCCGACGGATCTGCTGCTACGTTTACTACATCTGGTAAAATTAGTAATCGAGCTGAAGAAGTGGCGGGTCCCAGGTTACCCGGTCAGGCTGCCGGTGGAAACCGCTATTTACCCATTTATTATACTGTACCGATAGGTGGAGATGGCATTTATAGCGTCGATTTTGTCCCCCCTGCAGGTGAAAGTGCAAATACGCAAAATGGTAGAGAAAGTAGTGGAACTCTAGCCAGCAGCAATTGGCTTGCGCCGGCAAGTAACCACATCATGATTGCCGCCTGGGATGTCTCTGTCGCAAATGCTGTGGGAGACGATTGGATTAGTGGTAGGGTCTATGCAAACGTACTGAACTTAGATATATTTGCAAATTTTTCAGACACCTACTGTTATTACGGTAAAATGTATGTATTAACTAAAGATGGTTATGTTTACTACGTTGATAATAATGGAAATAATGGAATCAGTTTTGAGTTTTTCGTAAACAATAAAGGTTTTTTTGATACAGCAGGTGAACCACTTTATAAAAGTCTGGATAATTCAACAGCAACGTTTCTTTCAGGAAAAGTTAAAAATCCAAGCACTGCAGATTCTCAGACTGATGTTACACATAAGATGTTCTATACCAAGCCTGCTGCGGACTTACCTGCAACAGCTAGCGGTGCAGTTCCAGGAGGAACAACCTGGCTTAAAAATCTACGGCTAAAACCCAAAGTTACAAACCTAAAAATATTTGGTGTTGATGGTACTGAAGGACAGGTAAGTAATAAAGGGGGTAATATCAAATTTACTGCGAATCTTTCCGGGCGTTATACCATCAATATTATCAGTACGAAAAATGTTGGCGATCCCGGATATTTTGTTACTCGAACTATATCTGGTTTTGCTCAAAGTGGAAATAATTCTGTTTCTTGGGATGGTAAAGATGGAAATAACCTACCCTTACCTGCTGGATTGGCTCCGGCTAAATTGACAATACAGTTGCAAGGTGCAGAAGTGCATTTTCCGTATTTCGACGTAGAAATAAATCCGAAAGGTATTAAACTGCAGCTTCTTGGAGAAGATCTTACGACCGTTGAGTCTGATATAGTATATTGGAATGATACTGACATTACACTATATTCCCAAAATGATAAACCTTCTAATCCTAGAAATGCCAGTCAGTTTGTAATCCCGGGGGGCACCTCAAGTAGTACCAATGGACATATATGGGGAACAAACGCTAGCCCAACTTCGAATACCTTTGGTGATGTCAAATCTATAGATACCTGGACGTTTATTTTAGGGGATGAGGAAACTTTGAATACACAGATCGATACGAGAAAGGCAGATCTTAAGGTTGAAAGCGTATCCCCGGATAAGAATCAGATCATATTGGGCGAAAGTATTACATATACTGTTGTGGTTAAAAATGATGGCCCAAGTGATGTTACAGGTGCGCCTTTTGCCTTTAATGTTCCTGTAGGGTTTAAAATAACGGGTGCGACATTTATTAAGTCTTGCCCAGCTTCGAGTGAAACGGTACCCTTAATAAGTGGAGATGAACGCCATTATAATTCCAAACTTGATTTAGCTAATGGTTGCACGGTGACATACAGTATTGTTGTGGTTCCTGTAAGTGCTAGCCCAGGTACTATAACTGTAGATGCAACAATATTAAGACCTAATGATGTTACGGATCCAGATGCCACTAATCCCGATCCTAATATTCCACCCACGGATCCATATTATGAATGCGCAAATAATGGATTAGGTGTAGCGTGTAATAATATAAAAGCAAATACGTCAGCATTGCTTGTTAATAAAATTGCCGCAACTAAAACAATTGTAGGTAATCCTGCTACGGTTAGGCCGGGGGATGTATTGACGTATAATATTACTTTAACGAATACAGATGCGGTTGCAAAAACTGGTGTTACCGCTAGCGATAATGTACCTGCAACTTTAACCAGTATCAAT
>NZ_JADFBX010000012.1 GCF_015223055.1 Pedobacter sp. MC2016-24 | reverse complement strand
GAGTTGCTTTGCCATCTGCTTCTACCAAAATAGTGTCATTGTCTTTTGAACATGATGTAAATAATAATATGGATAAACCTATAATAGATAATAATTTTTTCATTTGATTATAAATTGTTTTTTAATAAAAATGAAGCGATCATGATCTTAAAGTCAGTTATTGAAACTGCTAGCTCATAATGGGTTCATTTTGTTGAATAAATTCCATGGCGTATCCATAAGGGCACACGCATTTTGTTAAGTAATGATCAATACAGGCTGAACTGCAGAAACTGTATTAAAAAATAATAAAAATTCGGGTAAACATCTGGCTGTGATCGTTCACAGGTATAGCACCAACACCTGAATTATCAAAAGATAAAAAGGCAATGAACAAACAGATGTTTTAACTAAGAAATAAGACTACATGCAGAAGGTGGTGGATGAGGTACTTCAGAACTAACTTTGGGTAAATCCGAAGCAATTTCAGTAAGATGATTCTTTTTTATTTGATTAGAGAAAAGATCCAGCGTAATATTTTGTTTAACGATGAATTGATCAGCAGCCCCCTTCTTTTGACTGTCCTGCTCCTGCTTCTTTTCTTTCTCCTCCGCTTGTTTTAACTTTTTCATCAGGTAACATTTACCATTACAATGCATTTCCGGCTTATCCTTATTTTCACACAATGTACTGGCAATATAATTTTGATTCAGGTCAAAACTGGCATAAATAAACAGCCTGCTGAAGTTAGACAACATCAGTGCAACTAGAATACATATGGCAATAGCGCTTTTGAACATAATTCTCCGCAAAAGTAAGATTTAATTGCCCAATTAAAAATTTTGGTGGCGTTATATTGTGGGATCATTACACCAAATAACAAAATCAGACAAAAAAAGTCACTTTTAAGCCTTACCAGCATAAGGATATTACGGTAATTCATCAGGTGATTTGCCATACATGTTAGGTCATTGATCTGCTGCTTCAGACCGGATTGAATTTACATTCAAATTCCTATCTTGCAAAATGAACGAGATTTACTTAGCAATCAAACGCTTTTTACACTACCGTTTCAGCCTCATTGAAGACAACGCTGAAGAAACTGACACCATAGAATCCATCAGAAAGAATGTGGAATTTAAGGGGGCAAATCTCTGGACGCTGATCTTTGCCATTTTTATCGCATCGATCGGATTGAATGTAAATTCTACCGCCGTTATTATCGGTGCCATGCTCATCTCTCCCCTGATGGGTCCGATCATGGGAGTAGGTCTCGGCATCGGCATCAACGACATTGAGCTGGTCAAAAAAGCAGGCAGAAACCTTGCCATAGCAACCGTGATCAGCATAATTACCTCTACTTTATACTTCTGGATCACACCCCTGCACGATGCCTCTTCTGAACTCCTGGCCCGAACCTCTCCTTCCATCTGGGATGTATTCATCGCCGGCCTTGGCGGACTTGCCGGAATTATTGCTGCTACCCGAAAAGAAAAGAGCAACGCCATTCCGGGGGTGGCTATCGCTACGGCCTTAATGCCACCCTTATGTACCGCAGGCTATGGCCTGGCCTCGGGAAACATATACTTTTTCATTGGCGCGATGTACCTTTATTTTATCAATAGCGTATTTATTTGTGTTGCCACTTACCTGATCGTACGTTACCTGAATTTCCATAAAAAAGAGTTTGAAGATAAAGCCTATGGAAGTCGGGTCCGTCGCTACATCCTGATCATCGTGCTGATCACTGCTGCGCCGAGCGTTTTCCTAGCCTATAGAATCGTCGACCGCAGTATCTTTGAAAACAACGCCAGGGCATTCATCGAAAAAGAATTGAGCTATAGCAATACCCAGGTCATCACCAGGAACTACAAATACAGCAGGAAGGGTAACGAAATAGATCTGCTGCTTCTGGGCAAAGAACTCACTGCACTGCAAATCGACAGTCTGAGGAAGAAACTCCCAGCCTACAAACTTGAGAAAACTCAGCTCAAAATCAGGCAGGGGCTGAATGCAAAAAACGAACTGGATTTTTCCCAGATCAAGGCCAGCATCCTGGAGGCAGTGTATAAAAAAGACTCGACAGGTAAGGAGGATGCTTATCAGCGCATCAATATGCCAATCCCTGATCTGAGTAAGGAATTAAAGTCTTTGTATCCCGAACTTGTAAATTACAGCATCAACAACATCGAAATAAAACATCTGGATACCAACAGGTTGGATACGGTTACACTGGCATTCCTAAACTTCCGTCACCCCGTAGCGAACACGGAAAGAATAAGGTTACAGCGCTGGTTAAAAAGCCGTTTAAAAGCAGATTCCTTAAAGCTAATATTTGACAATTAAAAAAACCCGCCCTAAAGTATTTTTAGAGCGGGTCGGGATAAATTATTTTTTAGGGTTTAGCTTCTGTAATCGCTGCAGCCGGCATCACTTCCCGGCGGCCAGCGGGATCCATTAACTCCATTAACTTGATTCCTAACAGGCCATCCATAGCTGAGGCTCCGTTAGACCCGCTACTTCCAATCAAAACATCAGGAATCAGTTTGACTTTCCCTTTTGACAACTCTTCTGTAATCTTATAGCGGGTAAAGTTTTCGCCTCCGAGCGCTTTAACAGCCAGTTCGTATGCCTCTGCGGTTGATTTACCCACCGCCAAAATCTTACCTGCTTCCGCACTGCCTGTTAGCGAGATCATTTCAGCTTCAGCAGAGGCCCTTAATTTAATCGCTTCCGAATCGGCATGTGCCCGCGCTTTGGTTGCTTCCGCTTCAGCGTGAGCCCTCATTTTAGTCGCCTCAGCTTCCGCGCCCACCGCAAGTTTCACACCAGCTGCATCGCCCTCAGATTTTTTCACCGTGGCACTTGCTGTTCGTTCGGCGATCTCCACGCTTTGCTGTGCTTTGACCATGTCCTTTTGCATATCCGCAATGGCGGTTTCCTTCTCCATTCCCTGACGGGTTTCCTGGGCCTGCTTTTGCGTATTGTAAGTTACTTTCTGCTCTTCAGCGATCTTGCGGTCAGTCAACGTTTTCATCAGCGATTCAGGTGGAACAATATCACCGATCAGCGTATCAACTGCATTTACATTGTACTCATCAAGCACCTTGCGGATGTGTTCTTTCGCAGATTCCTGCCGTTCCTTACGTGTACTGAGGAACGCGATGACGTCACTATCCTGTGCCGAATTGCGGAAATAGTTACCGATGGTCGGTTCAAGTACCTGGGACACCAGGTTTACCATATTACCGAAACGCGCAATTACCTTCGGCGCTTCTGTTGTAGGAACATGAATAATCTGTGAAACATCCAGGTTGAACGGAAAGCCATCTTTAGACCTCACTGTAATGGTACACAAATTCTTATCCAGATTATGTGCCTCACTTCGGGCAGATGCCCAGTTCAAAACCAAATTGGTGGTAGGCACCAGCTCCACTTTCATCACATACTTATTGATCGGATACTTTCCAGGACCCAGGGGCTCCAGCCACACGCCTTTCGAACCCTTTGCGACAATGTTGCCATGTTTGAAATCTACTCCGGTAAGGTCATTGCCGTCATTTCCAATATAAGAAATCACAACACCCACATATCCAATGGCAATTTCGGTCATGGGAATCTGCTCTAACTGGATCGCCCAGGGATTAAGATTATAGGAACCCGCCAATACCACCTGTGGCTGCAAACCACGGTTGCCACCCTTATTGATAAACTCATCAAAATCCTGAAAGTTATTATGCCCTTCGATCAGTTTACCTGCAATCTGGTCCCGTTCAATCGGCAAGCCATCTAAAGTGGTTACAATGCCCACCATGCTTTCCTGGATCCTGACCATATCGGTTACAGACACCTGGAACAACAGCGTATTGATCCGGTAAGAACCCGCTGTGATGTAGCAGGTTTGTCTGCCCCGCTGACCGCCACTTTCCAAAAATTTCACCGCATCCTGAAAGTTATCGCATTCTACTTTATGCCCCAGAATATTTCCTGTTGGAATCTCAGCGCCATCTTTTGCCATGATTAAGCCAATCTGCCCCTCAGGAATTATTGTAAATGCCTCCATCGTCACGGTATATTGCCAAAACCACATCCCAAAATACAGCCCCGGCGCTAGTGTTTTTCCCTGAAAGCCTGCTTCACCTTTAATGGCTATGATCCTGCCGTCGGGCAACTCCTTACCAGGTCCGTACAAAACAAATTTTTTGGTAACCAGTCCGATTCTATCTTCCGGAACGACAACCATTCCAAAGAAAATTCTTAAAATGTACCTGTTTAAAATTGCACACATCAGTGCCACCACCACCCACCAGTAATTTAAAATGAGCGCTTCCATAGTCATATATTTCTACCTTTTATCGCCTGAAAAACCATTTGTCAAGCGCGATATCGAGGTCAAATTAAATGCTTAGTTTGATCATTTTCTAGCAATTTTCAATATATATTTTTATCGTTTTTAAGGCCTGAAAGATGATTCAGGGGCGATTTTTAAAAAAATATCACCTGCACTTGACGTTTCTCCAAATCACTCAGCAGAACACAGGAAAACAATGAAATTTCGTAAATACTAAATGGTTATTACTGAATCGCACAGCACTGGGATCTTGCCTGTCAAAAAAGACCTTTTTGGATTTTTACCGCAGCTTACCATTCGGTTGTATTATTGATACCAACATCCTTTGCATTAAAAACCGGATCCTTGCCTGCTTTTCGCTGCTGCTGATAATCCTTCAATGCATTCAGCGCAGGCTTGCGCAATAGTAAAATCGCAATGACATTCAGCCAGGCCATCATTCCCACACCAATGTCACCTAAAGTCCAGGCTGCTTCGGCAGTCTTAATTGAACCGTAAAAGGTAGAAAATAACAGCAGAAGCCGAAGGACATTCACCATCCATTTATTACCCTTTTTATCCAGGTAACTCAAATTGGTCTCAGCGATGTAGTAATAAGCCATAATCGTTGTGAAAGCAAAAAATAAAAGCGATACTGCGACAAATCCAGCACCCAGTGAAGGGAAATGGGAACTGATGGCTTGCTGGGTATATTCCGCCCCAATTTTAGCCCCCGGCAGATTTTCCACCAAAAAACCGCCCTTCGGATTGACCACATTGTATTTACCCGTAAACAAAATCATAAAAGCAGTTGCCGTACAAACGAATAAGGTATCAATATAAACTGAAAAAGCCTGGACCAAACCCTGCTTTGCAGGATGGCTAACCTCTGCTGCTGCAGCAGCGTGCGGAGCCGTTCCCTGGCCAGCCTCATTTGAATAAATGCCACGCTTCACCCCCCAGGCCACCGCCATCCCAAAAACACCCGCAAATGCAGGTTCCAGATCAAAGGCGGATCTAACGATCAAAGAAATCATCGCAGGGATCTCAGCAAAATTCAAAGCCATGATCACTATCGCCATCAGGATATATCCCCCAGCCATAAATGGCACTACAATTTCAGCCACTTTTCCTATACGTTTAACCCCACCAAAAATGATGAGTGCAAGCAGCAACACTACCCCCGCCCCGGTATAAGCTACAGGAACCGAGAAAGCATTCTGCATACTCAAAGCAATGCTATTACTCTGTACACCGGGCAAAAAGAAAGCAGTACTTAAGACCGTCACTAAGGCAAACAGCATGGCGTACCATTTCATGCCCAATCCTTTCTCGATGTAATAAGCAGGTCCACCACGATATTCCCCGTTATTTACCTGCTTATAAATCTGGCCCAACGTCGCTTCAATAAATGCCGAAGCACTTCCTAAAAAAGCAATCAGCCACATCCAGAACACGGCACCAGGCCCACCCATCGCTATAGCTGTCGCCACACCGGCAATATTACCGGTTCCGATCCGACCGGAAATGGCAATCGCAAACGCCTGGAAGGAGCTAACTCCCTTATCCGAACTCTTCCCGTCAAACAACAGCCTCCACATTTCCTTAATGTACCTGACCTGCAAAAAGCGGGTCACCACAGAAAAGTAAATTCCCGTTCCCATACACAGGATGATCAGTGCATTGCTCCAGATCAGGTCATTGATATTAGCAAGTATTTTTTCCATTTTGCGATTAGCTACTAAAGTATCTGAGGTTATTTTATAAAGAAAAGAAAAAAGCGCCGATTCTATCAGAACTATTTTTCAGTCGTTTTTCCAATTCGCTTAAGCACAATAGTGCCAACGATGCCAGCAAAGACCGAGGCTATTAAAATCCCATACTTTGCCTGATCAATAAAAGCCGGGTTTTTGAAAGCAAGTCCGCTAATGAACAGCGACATCGTGAATCCTATCCCGGCCAGCAGTGCTACACCGGCCACATGTTTCCAGTTTGCTTCTTCCGGTAAACTGGCCAATCCCAGTTTCACCATAATCCAGCAGAACAGCAAAATGCCCACAAATTTCCCGATGATCAGACCGGCAGCTACACCGATAGAAACCGGGTTAACAATAGAACTAAAAAAGTCTGACCCAATCACAATCCCGGCGTTGGCCAGCGCAAACAAAGGCATGATGCCAAATGCCACCCATGGGTGCAAAGCATGTTCAATCGTCTGAAGCGGCGTCTCAGCCGCCATACTCAAGCGCTTCACCTTCTGAATGGTCTTATTCTGTTTTGAAGTAATCAGGCTGCCCTTCTCCGGTATATCCGTTTCAAAATCATAGGATAGCTTGCGGAGGTTACTGGAGTAGATCACCTCATCAATTTTTGTCACCGCCGGAATGGTAAAAGCCACCAATACCCCAGCAATGGTCGCATGCACTCCCGAAAGCAGAAATCCGATCCAAACGCCTAAGCCAATCACCAAATAAAACAGGCTGCTTCTGATACCAAGCCCATTGCCGGCAATCAGCAGTAACAAAAATCCAAAACCAATACCCAGCGCTACGAAATTAATCTCCGCAGTATAAAAAAAAGCAATTACCAGCACCGCCCCCAGGTCATCAGCTACTGCAAGCGCAGAGAGGAATACCTTTACTGAAACAGGGACGTGTTTACTGGCCATAGAAAGTAGCGCCAGTGCAAAGGCAATGTCAGTAGCCATCGGTATTCCCCAACCATGTGAAGCTTCAGTCCCTTTATTGATCACAAAATATATCAGTGCAGGTACCAGCATTCCGCCAAGGGCAGCAGTCATTGGCAGCGAAGCCTTTTTCAGCGAAGACAACTCCCCCTCCATAAACTCACGTTTCAACTCCAGCCCAATTACAAAGAAAAATATCGCCATCAGTCCGTCATTGATCCAGACGTGCAAAGGATGCGTCAGTATGAAATCATCAAATCCTATAGAAAAATTAATGTGCCACAGGTGTTCATAAAAATCACGATAGCCAGAATTCGCCCAGACGATGGCAACCACCACACTGATCAGCAGCACAATCCCACTGGTATATTCCAAATGTATAAAGCGGCTTACAGGCGCCATGATTTTGTCTATCGCTGATTTCTCCATAGTTTCACAAAATCCCAAATATACAGATTTCGGCTAAGGTATCCGGCTTTTGCATGCAAAAGCCATCTATCGCTTTCCATAAAATCGCTATATTTTTAAACAGAATGGCTCGGTTGGATTCGTACAAGAATGTGCTCAATGCCATTAATACGATTTACAGAAATCCACAAAAAGGGCTTAGTGTGGTTGAAGGTGAAAGCATCAGCATAACGGCGTATGAAGAAGGAGTTCTATCTATAAAACTTTCTAATGGGCTCGGAAAAACACTTCGTAAATATGATTTATCGTATAAACTAACCTTTCTTTTTAAAGATGGCAAGATTCGGATCAACAGTCCTGATTTTGAAGCTAAAACAAATGGGTTTTTGTAGGCGAACGTATCCTTGAGGGTAGAGATAAATTACGAGCGTATATGAAAGAATTCTATTTGGAAATTGATGCAGTTTATTCAATAATCAATCAGACGATTAGCTTACTAAAATCAATAAGAAACTGATTAAAATAGGTACAGTTCTTTGCTATCTGATTTACATCCAATTGATCAAAAACCTGCGGACAATGAGATTCATGGAACTTCTTTGAACCGTTCCTTGTTATTTTTTTCAATTCTTGCTTAGGATCTTTAATTTTTGAGGGATCTCCTTTAAATTGATGGTTAACCTTATACAAGGTGTTAAAGGTGGATATATCCGCAAAAATCAACGCTTCCAGCTCCCAGATATTTGTCAATAAAATACCAGTCCGGCCAAATTGGTTGTCCAGATTTGTAAACCAAGTACTTATTTTAATAAGCTTTGCCCTTTCAGAATCAAAACCATCCAAATCCCTAATATAAATGATGCTTTTCAACTGTTGTCGTTTAACCTCAATGGTTAAACTGGTAATCAATTTTCTAGAATCCAACTGACAACCAGTTACCCCTTTGGCCAATTTCCTAAACTGTACATACGGATATTTTTTAGATAACAGACTAATTACAGAAGAGGTATCATTGGGATCCTCGCCCACCACACCGATTTTAATCATCACCCTCCAAATCTGAAAGTAACCAATAATCACTTAAAAACAGATCCTCCATATACTCCTTTGCAGCATCCTGCTGATCTGCGGTCATACGGTTTATTTGAGTTCCCTTTTCCCGGTCATACCTAGCAATCAGAATATGGTCAAGCTCATCGGCATTTAAAATGTCCAATGCCTTTGGTGAATGCGTAGAAATCACAATCTGTTTTTCTTCCGCCTGCGCCTTCAGAAACTGCATTAATAGCTGAAACTGATGCGGGTGGATCCCCAACTCGGGTTCTTCAATCAAGAGTATCCCTCTGGTCTTTTCAGTCACCTCAGAAATGATATGAAACAGCCTTTTAGTTCCATCAGACAGATGCGTCCACGGAATCCAATGTCCGTTCACCAAAAATTCTAACCGGATATTGTCAAGAGTAATTGAACTCTCATCCTTTGTGAAACTGACATTATCACTGACTCTTAAATCTTTAATCGGAGAAAACAAAGCCAAATTGTAAATAATCTCTTGACTTAAGACTACCTGATTTAAAATGAAAGCTTGGTCAATTTGATTATAGATTTCATCTTTGATTTTCTTCTCTTCCTCATCTGTTACATCAAGGTGCTCATCATAATACTTATCACTAATTGCCACACCTAACATATAAAAACTAAAATAGAGAAAGCTTGGTTCCAGATTAATGTCCCAATCAACAACATCTTCATAAGGTATTAAAACTGAGCCCGGCTCATCAAGACCCGCCATCTGAAAGGGTAAATCGTACCTAATGTAAGTACCCTTAACATGGCCATAGCCCATACGGTTAAATACCGTGCGAAGATTTCTACCCAACATTACTCTTTTACCCAAACGAGTAATACTCTTCTTAGGTTCATCATCCGAATTATCAAAAATTATTTCATCATCAAGAATTAGCTTTTGACTATAAAGCTCATCTCTCAAATATTCTTCCGCAGGAGTCAACTTTACGTTTTTTAAACGTTCAATAAGATATTTAAATTCACTACCGTCAGTCGATCTAAAATCGATCTCTCCAGATTTAAAGTTATCTGACCATTTAGAATAAATTGTATCAATTACTGATTCTAAAAATTCTAGAAAATTAGTTTTCCCAGAACCATTCATCCCAATTAAAATATTTAAGCCCGGCTTTAAATCCACAGTCAAATCATTAATAGACTTGAACCCTCTTAAATGAACTTTACTAACTAGCAGATCTTTCCTTTCAGTATCAGACATGGATCAAATTTGATATAACACAAATGTATCAAAAAAGCATAAAACATACTAATGGTAAAAGTTCCAGTACTTATCTATACCAAATTCATATTAACAGAATTTACAGCTCAAACCGTGACGCACTGCGTCGCGGCTTGGAAAAGCTATATTATATAATGATTATAATATGGCTAGATGCAGGTGCTCAGGGAATGATTACCACAACAGAGTAGCGAAGGAGATGTTTGAGGTAAATATGTGTAATAACAAATGTTATCTAATTCGATAAACTACTTTATGTGCCTCCCATAATGCGGGTACCTCTAGTTTACGAACCAACTTATCCAACACTGCGGCGGGCACTACATCATCTCTGTTTCTATTCTGATTGTGCAAACTATGATAAGGTACCTCAATATACACGATGTTTACTTTTGCTTTATAAGTTAAAAACATATCAATCAACTGCATACGCATCTGACTCGTTGTATTGGTCGCATTCCACACAAAAGATTGTTGCTTTCTCAAGAAAACCCTTGCTCGCTCTTTTGCCTCTTGTATCACACGTCCGTTACCGACCTTATCTGTTGGAGCTATGCCTTTTTCATTACGAATACCATCCAAGGAAATGATCGGCCAATCATTGTAATGCGCTTTAATATAGCTATCCTTTCCTGCACCCGGCAAACCACACATCAGAATCACCTCCGCTCCCGGTGTTTCAAATGGGATATAATCTATATAAGCATCCTCATTTTGCATATAGTACACTTGCGCCTGATCTGATTCGAACCGTCGCGGGTTGCCCCAACATTGATTTTCTTCAGCGTACGCTTCAAAGCAAGCGATACGATACAACATCTCTTCCTGATCGTTGCAAATACGCCCTAACATATCAGCCTTTGCCAGCAAGCATAGCCATTCCAAATTAACTTCCATACTTGCTTTTACCAAAGCTTTTAAAGGATCAGATTTTTCGAATAACCAGATAGGTAATCCATGATACCTGACTAAGCCTACAATTTGTTCGCGAATGGCAAAAGGTGCCGGTTCATTAAAGTACAACAACTGCCTGGCAAACTGCGCTCCTTTGCGCGCATGTCCATTCGAGGTAATACTCCCATCGGTTTCATGAACCGTGGTACTGTATTTCTCCACATCGTGCAACAAAGCCGCGGCCCATAAAATCTCCCGATCTTGTGCAGATAGCTTCTGAAAAGATGGTTCATTTTGCAAAGCATTCAATACCATTTGCGTATGTATTGCCACATCACCTTCTGCATGATAACGAGGGTCTTGTGGAACCTCTTTCATGCGCTTCACCCAATCAAACCGGCTTTCGAGATCTGCCCATTGTTTGTTTTCACTAATAGTCCACATAACAACCTCCTTCATTTATCAGGGATGCACGTTTCCAGTTTCTTGTCCAATGCTCATCTGTTTTTACATGCCCTTTACGTACATATTTAAACACATTTTGCACAAAATCATCGACGGCATAACCTTCGCCATTTCTGGTAACGATCCCCTCCATAGTGGCTTTCGATTTGAGTTTAACATCGTAAGGATCAAACGCACCTGAACCGTTAACCAGCATTAACATTTCTTTTTCAAACTGCTCTTGATTTTCCGGCTTCTGTTCCATTTTAATAACAGGAACAGTAGGCAAATCGAGTAGATTAGCATAAAACTGAGTTTCTTCCCAGCTTAACCATCGATCATGCTCCCTAATTCCGAACACGTAAAAATGATGTTCTAAATTACGATATTCTATAGAGTGGATTGCGTATAGGTTTTCCATAAAGAACTCCAGGTCACCAAGATCATATTTAACGAGGTGCCAAAACCTCCTTAGACTCTCTGTCCAGGGTGATGTAGTTGGAGCTGCATGTGAGCGGGCAAATACACCGTGTTTAGACAAACAATTATTCTCCCCGTCTAGTTTTTCAGTATGTATTAGCGTCGATATTTGTTGTAAATATTTCCAATAGTCGTGCTGAACGCTATCGTCGCTTGTTGTTCCTGGCGAAAACGGATAGTGAAAAGTACGACCATATTTTTGTGAAATAGCCATATTGTAATAAGTAAAATTAAAAAAATAGTAATTACTCCCTCCCCGGCTGGGAAAGGTCATTTAACATGATATGCGAAATGATATTACATGACTCAAGACTTAAACAGTTGATTTATTTACAAATGTAAAAAAAAGATCGGTCAATCCTAGATAAAGGCTGATTTAGACACAAAACAAGCCGCTTTTCTTATCGAAAAACGGCTTGTTTATATATAGTACATTTTAGATCAAACTGTTTTTAAAACGCCACCATCTGCCCTTATACTACTGCCATTTGTGGCCAAAGAAAGTGGACTCGAAAGATATGTTGCTAAGTGAGCGATCTCGGCTGGATTAATAAAACGTCCTATTAATGAATGAGGATTTGTCTGTTGCATAATTCCAATCTTCAGCTGCTCAACACTTAGGTTTTGAACATTTGCAAAATACTCAATAGTGTTAGCAACTCCATCAGAATAAGTAGGACCACCCAAAATAGTGTTTACAGTTACCTCCGTCCCCTTGGTTAATTTTGATAATCCGTTACTAACTGCCATCATTGCGGATTTTGTCATTCCATAATGGATCATATTTTCAGGGATATTAATGCCCGATTCACTACTAATAAAAACAATTCTGCCCCAATTCTTTTTCAACATCTGTGGAAGTAATTTCCTCGATAGACTAACACTGCTCATTACATTGATCTCGAAAATCCTGTACCAGTCTTCATCTGTAAGCGCTGTAAAATCCTTGAGCTCAAATATACCGACATTATTGATCAGGATATCTATATCACCCAACCGATCCAACAGTTCTGTTACTTGCTGCTTATCTGAAAAGTCAGCAGTTATTCCTGATACATTGGCATCTGGAAACTCTTTTTTTAGCGTTGCCAGCGAATTGTCCAACTTTACCTGATCCCGCCCGTTTATGATAACATCAACAGCCTCAGCTAACAATTGCTGTGCTATGGCGAATCCGATTCCCTGAGTAGAGCCACTTATAAATGCTCTTTTTCCTTTTAATTTTAAATCCATTCTATTTTTAATTTTTGTATTGATCAATACATAATTGTTCAAAAAAAATTAACGAAGTATGTCCAGCTGCATTTCTATTTGTTCGGCAAGTACCTTCCGGTCAGGGTAAATCCTTCTTAGTGTATTCAAACCGCACCAGAAGGTTACCAAATATCTTCCTAGCACCTGCCCAGATAAGGGATTACTGAGATTACCATTAAGTTTCTCCTTTACAAGAACATCAGTAAACATCTTTTCTACATCCTTCAGGATGTGGACCGCCTCTGCTTCCAATTCATCATCTAAAAAGGTCATTTCAACAACCGTATTAGCAATAATACAACCCCTTAGGTTTTCCTCCTTGGATGATTTCGCAATTCCCCTAAAAAAATCTTTAATTAACGCTAATGGTGTTATGCTCATTTCCAATTCCTTTCTGAAATTATTAAATGACTCCCTGCGCTGTAAGATTGCCGCTTTAAAAACTTCTTTTTTACCTCCCTTGAAACTATTATAAAAACTACCAGAACCTATTCCCGTAACCTCTAACAAATCATTTAGGGATGTCGCAGTATACCCCTTTTCCCAGAATACGCTCTGAGCCCGACTAACTAGCTCCTTGTTCTCAAATAATGTTGGTCTTCCCTTCATTGCAATTTAATTTTTGTATTGATCAATACAAAAGTAATAAAAACATCTTATACTCGAAAATCCCACCGGCTGTAAACTCAGTTTTAAGACTGAAATAAACAAAATGTTAAGCGAGATAACCTATGAATTGGGCATATGGAATCGGGATTTTTGCAAACAATGACATTCGCAGCGATAATGATCTTACCATTAAACAATTTTATAATAGGAGAAATTTTAATTCATGTTGTCTGCATTGCAAGTCAAGGTTATCACCGATAAGTTGGGGATATTGTTTTGTAGGTGGCAATCCGTTATTATGGCCTACTCACCAATAATGGTATATGTCATTCTTTTTTCTATTTTTACATTAGTAATGTAATTAGTCTAACATTCTAAAAATCATTTAGTAATGAAGAAATACGCTCTGTTTTTAATTGCCATTTTCCTATATAGCCTTGTTCAAGCACAAGATTTAGATGAAGTAATCCGATTCATCAAGGAAAACCCTGAAAAAGCCTCATTTTATCTGATAGAAGATGGCAAAATAGTTGTTGATTTTAATAGCCAACAACAGATGCCTCTGGCCAGTGCAGTTAAAACTATTATTGCAATTGAATTTGCTAATCAATGCAGTGCTAAAAAGATTTCGCCGTTAACAAAAATAGCAGTAAAAGACTTAGATAAATATTATATTCAAAATACCGACGGAGGCGCACAGCCCAGCTGGCTTAAATCTTTAGATAAAACATCAGCAGATAGCGTTAATCTTTTAGAAGTGGCAAAAGGCATGATCAAATATAGCTCAAACGCCAATACCGAATTTTTGCTAGATCTATTGGGTCTAGCCAATATCAACAAAAACTTAAAAAAACTAGGTCTCAAGGCACATCAGTCCATTTATTATTTTACAGCATCAGCCCTTATGGTCTGCCTAAAGCCTGAAAGTATTGATGAAGATGAATGGATCAAGGAATTAAGAGCAATGTCTATTACCGACTACAGTAAAAAATGTGAAAAGGCACATCGAAGACTAAAGACAGAACCTTCTTATATGAAACAGTTTAATTTTGCCAATTTATCGTTAAACATACAGCGTCTATGGTCTGACCGCTTAGTTTCTTCCACTACCGAGAATTATGCCCGTTTAATGCAAAAGATTGTGAGTAGGAAATATTTTACACAAGAAACCCAGGCTATATTAGAAAGTATTATCGAATGGCCAATGGAATTTGCAGGTAACCAAGAACGGTTTTTCCACTTTGGTCAAAAAGGCGGTTCAACAGCATTTGTATTAACCGATGCATTTTATGCCTCACCCAAAAACGGGAAGCAATTAGCCTGTTCATTTTTCTTTAATAAACTAACAGCAAGCGAAAATATATTCATCAATAAAAATTTTGGCATCTTAGAAGGCAATATCTTAACAAATGCCGCTTTTCGGAAGAAGCTGTATGAAAGGTTAAAATAAAAACAAACATATTATAAGCATCTTAAATCTATATTAGTGTCAATTTATTTAGCAAAAAGCTGGAATCGGTTTCCACTTTAAAATAACCTTCTGTTAAGGCCTCATAAGAATATTCTGTTAGGTTTTCTAACCTTAAACTTTTTTCAAGATCGTAAGCAACAGCATTTGGGATAGAGTTCAATACAAATGGTGAATGGTGGTTACAATCCATCATCGCAAGCAATAAAGAAGTGATCGCCTCCTGATAGGTATAACCAATAAATACATTTCTCATGAAGACATCAATTTAGATCAGCCCCCATAAAGAATTTCTTGAAATGGATATGCTTATTTAGCAACATAACTTTTACCGGTTGAAAATTTTTTCAGTGCAGCATAATCAAGAGTAACACCCAATCCATAACCATGTGGTACGCGGGCATAGCCATTGTTAAACTCAAGTCCACATTCGATCAGGTCGTCCTCACGAACCAGTTCACCAAACAGATCAGAAGGTATATCGCAGTTGATACTCGCAGCTGCGATATGTAAACCCATTGCTTCCAAAATACCCAGATCAACTTCAGACCCCCGCCAGCAGGACTTTCCTTCCAGATGCGCAATCTCAGATAACAATACAGAATGATACGCCGGACCATTGAAATTATAACCGTCTGCCGAGTCCTCCCGAATTATCGGTATAATATCCCGGATATCCTGCGAATACGGTAACGAAATGTGCCGGTATATCGGAATCCCCAGGTGATCCTTGAGATATTTGAAACCTTTCACATCTGTATGCAAAATTGGATCTTCCAGCCCCAACATGAGATCCTTGTCAATTCCATCCATCAACCTAAGTGTTGTTTCTACATCAATCCATCGCTGATTTGGATCCAACAGCACCTGAATACCATCACCACACCTGGATTGGATCGCAGCCGTCCACAAACTGACCTGATCATCATCTGCACATTTGAATTTAAAAGCTTTATGCCCTTTTTCCATAGCTTCAAAGGCTTTTTGCGCCGCGTCTTCCGGCGTTCTCCTCCCCGTCCAACCCATGCAGGCAATATTTTCCCTATAAGCTCCACCCAATATCTGGTAAACAGGAACTTTCAACAGTTTACCTACCAGATCAAGTACTGCAGCCTCAAAAGCTTCATAAATTCGCTGATCCCTGACCGGAAGTCTTCTCCAGTTCAGTTTCAGAACATCCTGCCCATGCAACGTCTGCATGGCTAATTGTAGCGAAATATCAGAGGCAGATCTGTAGGTCTCCCCGATGCCCAAAAGACCATTTTCGAGCTCAATTTCAATAATCCACTTTGGCTGATTGGCAAAATCAGCCCAGCTAACTCCGGTTAAAAACTTTCGGGCAAATTCCGCATCATCGTCGATCACTGAATCAGAATTCAAGCTCCCGGGTCTGGCAGGAACAACAACTTCTGTTGCCCTGATATATTTTATCTTAGTCATGATTCAAACGATCTCCTACATCCTGCGGATAAACATCCGACAACCTCCGGATCTCCAGACTAAACTTCATAAACAAACGCTCCCAGTTGGCAGCAGTTTCTGCAGTATAGGTATAAAAACCAGCGCCTGTACTCAAACCATTGTGCCCCTGTGACACTAGCTTTTTCATAAACTCAGGAACCTGCTCTGCCTGGCTCAATTCAGGAAACAAGTCCTCCATTACTTTCAGATAAGCGCTCAGTCCGGTAAGATCCATAAACCGGAAGGGGCCAGCAAAGGTCATCCATTGCCCCAGATCATTCCTGCAGGCCCTGTCAATATCTTCAACCGTAGCATAGCCCTGTTCCACCAGGGACAAACCTTCCCGGATCATTGCATACATCATGCGATTGCTGATAAAACCCCTGATGTCCTTCCTTACCAATGCAGGTTCTTTGCCCCAGCTGGTCGCCAGACTCATTAGTTCATCTGCATATTGTAGTTCAGAATGATCTCCGCAAATGACTTCCATAAATTTACTGATGTGGGCAGGTTCTGCCCAATGCAGTCCCAGTAACCTTCCTGGATACTTCATTCCAAACTGAAGCTGAGAAATTGGAATTGCGGATGTATTACTGGCGATGATCGCATCCCTTGCCAATAGCCTTTCCAGCTGTGTAAACAGCTGCTGTTTTTCTGCAATATCTTCGGTAATACACTCAACCACCAACCCAATTCCCTGAAGCTTTGAAAGATCATCTGTAATGATCAAGTGATTCATCAACGTGGCAGGAGAATCTGACAACTTACCTTCGCCCGCCAATTGGTCAAGGAAAGAGAAAATGTTGCTACGCAGTACCGGCTCAAGATACAAGTCCGTGCTTACTGCTACTACCTCATGTCCCCAGGCTAGTAAACACGCTGTAATACTAGTTCCCATCAAGCCCATTCCAACGGTTCCGATACTTTTATTTTTCTTCATCAATATGGCGAAATACATCAAATAATCCTGCTAAAATAAAAAAACAGTATCCACGATTACTCCCATTACGCATTGATTTCCTATACTTTATTAACCCAGACCAACATCGGAGGGGCTTCCATCGATTAGCATGGAAAGATTCTAAAGCGCAAAGTTATCCTGGACTTTATATTTTTTTAACACCAAATCATTCACTTTGCAACAGTATTCAATTAAAAAGTACATGAAACCCAAACTGTATAAAATCCCTTTCGCACCAGACGCATCCTTCCTGTACAAGCAAATAGAAAAGAGTTTTATCAATGATCCCTGGCATTTCCACAAGGAATATGAATTGATTGCCATCCACAAAGGAAAAGGGACAAAATTTATAGGTGACAATGTCTCTCTATTCGAAGAAGGTGATCTGAGCCTGATTGGATCAAATATCCCACATCTGTACCGCAACAATCAGGATTTCTATGATGCCAGCCACAATCTCAGTACAGAATTGAGTTACATTCATTTTACCAAAGAATTTCTGGGCAGACAGTTCTTTGAAATCCCCGAAATGACTCAGACCAACAGGCTCCTGGAAAAATCAGCACTGGCCCTTGAAATTCATGGAACAACCAGAGAAAACGTGATTAGCCTCATGATCAAAATGAGTGAACAAAGACCCGCCAGACGATTGATTTCTTTGCTGGAGATTTTGGAAGAACTGAGCCAAAGCAACGACCTGAAACCATTGTTATCCAGTGGATACACTGCCAATACCAGTGGCAGCACAGATAAAATTAATCTGGTTTTTGAATTTATCCTTAAAAACTACACCAAAGAGATTTACGTACAGGACATCGCAGAAAAACTCAACATCAGTGTTCCGGCGTTCTCCAGGTATTTTAAAAATCATACCCGCAAAACCTTTTCCGATTATGTAACCGAGATCCGCATCGGACATGCCTGCAGGTTATTGATGGAAAATAACCACACCATTTCCGAAATCAGTTACCAAAGTGGATTTGATAACTTATCCAATTTTTACAGACATTTCAAGAAAATCCTTGGTGTAATCCCAAAAGATTACAGAAACAGGTTCCTGAAAACTACAGCACCCGTTTCCATGCCCGAAAGCAGCCAGCTACATTTCAAAGCTTCCTGAATTATGCCTTCTAGCGGCCGGTAATCGCTAATGATGCCTGATTTTCTGATAAAATCTCTTCTTGAATTATTCATATCATTTATTAATATGAATCAACAGTATCAATCAGGATGAAATCATAAGCATTCAACACCTGTTTATAAAGTCCCGTATACTCGAGGGTCTGCTCCAGTTTTTTATTTTTCTTAGCATCCCAGACCTGCACGTGAATTTGAGCTCCTTTTGCTAAACCCGGAATCCTCAGTTCCAACAACGTAGTTTCAATCGCCAGAAAAGCACTCACTTTTGGCCCTGCTATTCCCCATACGTTCGATCCTGACAGCACCCCAGAACCTGAAAGCAAATCCGATATGGGATAAGCCGTTTCCCAGTTTAGCGCAGTGGTAGTTACCAGATATTTATTTCCCAGACCAACCAGGTACGGGCCTTTTCCATAGGTATCGTTGGGACTGCTCAGTACCTGTCCCTTTATTGACTCCTTTGGTAAAATGGTACCGGCACGCAGTTCCCGGCCTCGTTGCATATCCGACCCCGGAAAACGCAGGTAAGTACCCTTATAATATCCCGTATATGGAATATCTTCTTCCTGGCTTTCGGGAAGTGAAACATCAGACGATCCATCAGTTCCCCCCGCATACTTAAATGAATGTGTGGCATCTATCCCACATTTTGCCAATGCAGCTTTCCAGTTGGCTGTTGTTGAGGCCCCGCCAGGAATCCGGTCAGCTGCTTGAAGAAATACAGGCTGATTACCCTCCATAAGTTTAACAACCTCGATGGGCAAGTCAGCCACCGCCCCGGGAGTATATATCCAATAGGCATCGGCAGGTAATACCCGATCACTTACCACCACATCATATCCGGCATTAAATGCCCCAGAAGTAATGGCATCACCGGAATTAAATAACCTATTCCAGCCCTTGCCAACAGACGCGTCTTTACCTCTTTCATCCTGGGTCTTTAGCAGCACTACAACATTCATCACCGGCCGGTTCTTCTCTTGCTTACTGACGTAAGTATTGATCCATTTGCCCGTTTCGATCGGATTGAAACGCTCTGCACCCCCAAAAATCATAAAATGATCCAGCCTAAACTGGAGCGCACGAATCATACATAGATAAGAGACTACTGCAGGCGCAGATTGGACATCTATGCCCCAGTCACGATCTAAAGGGGAAATCATCGAAGTTGGTTTATTCCAGTACTTAGCCCAGGCTAGTCCCAGCGAACCATGCTGGGCTAGTGTAGCCACATTATACAGCTGGTCTCTCTTCAGATAATAATTGTAAATATTGATCGCACCAGTCTCCTTCCATAACGAAGAAAAACCAGGTTCACGAAGCAGCATCGGGTCAGTACCAGAAATATAGGTAACCTGCTTATTTTTCAACTCCCGGGCCATCGATAAAAACACCTCCGGTTTAGCCTCAAAGCACTCTTCAAAAACTGCATCTATTCCGGTAGCAGCCAGGTCCGACGCTACTAACCTGATGTTTTCTGCATTCCAGGGATTCTGCTCCCAATGATAAGGGTTAACCGCTTCAATATTAGCCATCACTTTCATCCCTTTTTCATGGGCTTTTTTCACAAGGCCAGTCAATCCATCTGTTCCACGAACTGCCCAGCGCTGCTTTTCCAGGTAGGGAGATTTGTAATGGTACCGCATTTGATCGCCTTCGCTGTCAGCCGCCCAATACAGCAGTCCATGCCAACCCTTGGCTGCAATTTCTTCCAGGGTTTGTTTCTGATCCTCTACCCAGAATGTCGGACGGTAAGTCTGTGCAAAGCCCTCAATACCTAAAAAAATAACCAAACAAAATATGGCCAATGAAAGCCGTTTTAAATTCATCATGATGTGCTAAAAAGGAATTAAATTAATCTTTACCAAAGGTATCTGCTCCATGTGAGCCTGTCATTTGATAATGAATTGAAAACCTATACTTTTTTAACAAGATCAAAGTGCATTGAGGGCAGCCTTTGCCGAGCTGATCAACATTGCAGCGGATGCCGTCTCCAGGTTATGCAAATCAATGGCAGATAAGATCTGATTCAGTTCGCGTAGCTTTTCCTCCTGATGTTCCCTGATAAATTCCTCTCGTAGCAAACGAACTTTTTCAAAGTCCTGAATGCCCTCCCTGAGCTTCTCAAACCGTACAGAGCTTCTCGGGCCCGGGTAAAACTGGAATAATGTACCTGAAGGATAGCGCTTCCAGCGTGCATCTCTTAATGGATCATTAACCCAGCTGTTGAAAGCCCAGAAAAGATAGCCGGAATAACCTTTAGCCGCAGCATACCAGCCAAAAAATGTACTTTCTGCGGGTGATGAAAAAGTATAAGCATTGGGATATTCTTCCACGCATGCCGTATAAAAACTGGTGGATTTACCCTGCAGATTCCGAACCTTGATGAGACTATCCGGCACCTGAATATAACTTGCCAGCGCATAATCGTCAATACTGGCAGCGATCTCCGGATGAAAGACATCTCCGGCCAATGAAATTCGCCAGGCTGGATCCACCGCTTTAAGTACAGCAATAGCTGCCTGCATATTTTCCAATGGCCGCTCATCCATAGCTATTGCTGTTTTTGAAAACCAGTTCCTGGTTTTCAAATGGCTGGTAAAAGCTTGGAGCATCGGCGTCCATAAATCCGAGAATGCTTTGGTATCCGGCTGAAGTTTCCGTGCCACATCTGCACCTGTGGCTTCATCAAAATAACGGTAAGAAAGATCCCAGGAGATCATACTGTAACAGTTGATCCTATTTGTGATCCCACAGCTTTGAACAAATTCAATGTACCTGTCAAACAGGCTGAAGTCATAAAACCAGTTGCCATCCTTCTTTTTGACCCATCTGATCAGACTGAGGTCTTCAAAATTGGAATGATCCGGCCCCCATGGATGGGGAATGATATTGGCTGTAATGACTTTCTGGCCGGCATTAGCTAGCGCTTCGAAATAAGGCCGCATCAATTTGAAATGCATTTTGCTCCAGGGAACCACCTGGTGAATTTTGGCAACCGCAATCGGATACTGCCACAGATCCAATTGAAATGCCCATTTTTCGGGCTCAGGCAACAGACGCGGATTCACCTTCAGGCTGATCCGCAGTTCATGTCGACCATTGGCAAAAACCGTGATTTTGCCCTTATACGTTCCCGGAGCTGTGCCTTCCGGAACGGCGATGCTCAGCCAGATGGGCCGGACCGAATTCGCGGGCACATCCATCCGGTTAATCCGATCAATCGGATCTGCAACTAAGGTGGAGTCGTAGCGATTTGGTACCTCATGTGCACAACCGTCTTCAAAAGTATCTGACAACACATACCGCAAAAAAGCACCCTGGACAGCTTTCCGGGAAATCGTTGCACCAGAAGCAGACCTTAGCGCACCGATACTGAAATGGAGATTAGAAATTCCGGTCTTCGACCAGACCAGAACCTGGGTATGGACAGTTTCAGCCCTCCAGGCATCCGCATGCCATTCCTCTTGCTGCTGCAGCTGTGGAACCTGCTCTTTGGGATACCTCCGCTCATCTCCCGCAAAACTCACCTGTATCGCTTTTCCCAGCTTATTCCAGGCGGCAATATCCGTCCTGACCGGGTTGGGTATTTCCTGATAATTTTGTTTCCCCCGTCTGGAGTAGCTCTTGTCCTGGCCTTCGGCGTAAAGACTGATGGCACAGATCAGAAAAAAGAACGTTAATCTTTTTTTCGCAAAAGGGTGCATAGTCAGCTCAAGTATTATTCCGACAAAATACGCTGGTGCGTATTAGTAGAACATCAAGACAGCATTAATAAACTTACAACAATCATTCAGGAGATTTTACCGGAGGATCAGTCAGCGACTCTAAAAAAGCAATCACCTGGGCGATCTCCTGCTTCGTTAAGTTCAGCGGCCTGGAAGACAAGGTTTGCTGCGACACTTCAAGCCCCATTCCTGCCCCGCCACCTTTATTGTAGAATTCAAGCACCGATTCCAGATCAGGAAACATCCCATTGTGCATATAAGGCGCAGTTTTAGCCACATTCCTTAAGGTAGGTGTTTTAAACGCAGCCATAAAATATTCAATCGGAAAGGTTTTATACCTGCCACGATCTGCATCCAGTACCGGCTTGTCGAAATTGGCATCTTTGGTCAGTCCAACAATTTCCAGGTCAGTTCGGTCATAAAGCGGGGGCGTCAGCCCATTAAACACAGGCATGAAATGGCAAGTCCCACATTGGGCTTTGCCCATAAACAAATTGAAACCTTTAACCTGGGCTGCAGACAAAGAATGCTTTTCGCCGCGCATATAACGGTCAAATGGCGATTCAAAAGGAGCAAGCGTTTGTAAAAATGCCACGATCGCAGTGGACAACTGATCCATATTGATGGGTTCTCCCAAAGCTTTGGGAAATGCCTGGTTAAATGCCGACCTGTAGACCAGGTCCTGGTTCACAAACTTCAATATGGTATCTTCGTTGCCATCCATTTCCAGGGGATTGCGCAAAACTTCCCGGATTTGTGTAGGAAGATCAGGCGCACGCCCGTCCAGAAACTGGCTATGTTGTAATGCGCTGTAAAACAAAGAAGGTGTATTCCGGGGCAGGTTGGCCTGATTATCCATAGCCAGTGCTTTAGGCAGCACATCTGTAAAATACTTTTCCGGACGATGACAGGTTGCACAGCTCCGGCTTTGATTACCAGACAGGGCCTTTTCAAAAAAGAGCTTCCTACCCAATTCGGCCATTCCAGCCTGATTTTCGGTAGATGAATTGATGAACAGCGCATCTTTACTAAACAAAGATGCTGCTTTGTAATTCAGAAACCTGCTGGTATTCAGCTCCATTCCGCTGGCGCTGATGAATGCATCCAATTCCTTTAAAAGCGGAAGCCCGGCATCCTTTAAAAAAGAAGCCCGGTCAAAAGCATCAAAGTCAGTTTGTTGGGTAAGGAGTTTTAAGCTGACATCCAAATGGCGTCGAAGACGGATACCAGTTTCCGGTGCTTGCTCCAGATAAGGTCTGAGCACTGTACTGATCGCCACCAAAGATTGTGCTGCTTCAGGGATACCGCTTTTCAGTTCCGTAGCATCAAATCCGGAGAGGCCCAGGCCCATCAGACCGATCAGAGAAATCCGGAGACTTTCCAACACCTGCTGATCGCTGATTTTCAAGTCAAACAACAGAGAAGGCAGGTCTGAGGCAGAAGAAGTAATCAAATCTGCCTGTTCCAGCAATTCCCCTTTATGCGCTACCGGATCAGGGTCAAAAAGCAGGGCCTCCATGACCTGCAGTCCGGTTGGCTCCCGGTATTCCATAAAGGGAACCTCTACTTCCACATTAGCCGGGGCATTATAAATGAGCGATGTACTGGGCAAAAAATAATTCAGAAAAAACTCTATGCGCTTGTATTCCATCCTGCAGTTCAGCAAGGCCTGCTTAGCGGCCGCAATGGAGCCCGAATCTACTGGCTTCAGCTCTTGCAATTCATGGCGCAGTGTTAAAGCACTTTCCGAAAAACCCTTGGCATGCTCCTTAAAATAATCCAGCGTATGCGCTGCAGCATCTGTCGTTTTAACCTGTTCCGCATTGATCATGGACAAAAAAGCGAAGCAGACCAACAACACTACATAAACCTTTATCTTTTTATCCCCCGATAGCATATCTTATCATTATTGTTTCTTTTTGATGGTAAACTGATCACGGATCAGCCCATCCCCACAAATCCATTTGAAATCCAGGCGCTTGCCTTCCACCTCAATAATGGCCGCACCAGCATCTGTAGCATTTGAATAATACATGGCATCGTGAGGCCAGCTCGCTTCCGGTTTACCTACATAACTGGCAGATCCACTCACCACATAGACCGTTCCCGGTGCAACTGTTTTCTTTTTCAAATACGCCGCCGACTTGCTGCTGCCGTCATCATAGCCACTTGCATTACTTACATTGTGCTTTTTTGGATCAAAGCTGCCCTCCAGACCATAATGGCCTTTCATCAGCCTGGAGCGTTCATAAACATGACTATGTCCACACACCACCAAATCCACGCCCTCCCGCTCCAATATCCTGATAAAGTTCTCGCGGATTTTGGTCATGATACCATCCGTATCAGAATTGTGCGTTCCCATGCTGTAAGGTGGATAATGCCAGAAAGCAATCACCCAGCCTTTATTTTTGTTTAGTTTCAGATCCGCTTTAACCCATTTCACCTGCGGCGAGAGCGTATCATATAGAAAATACTGTTTTTCCTCCTTACCATAGGAATCCAGGGAGAGGAAATGGATGTTACCAACATCAAAAGAATAATATGCAGGATTATGAGAAGGCACACCACCAGACTCCCCTTCAGCCGGCATGGTAAAATTCTGATAATAGGCCGTAGTATGGTTGTTCTGTGCGTACTCAGCCCCAAAATCTACGTCGTGGTAATCGTGATTTCCCGGACTGGGAAATACCGGGTAATTTTTCAGCAGCCGGTCCTTATAAATGTTAAAGAACTTCGCCTGATACTCCATGTCAGTGCCATCGTTATAGGCATTGTCGCCCAGCAGGATCCACGCATCCAAATCCCTGGGGCCAAGATATTTCAGGAACTCATCCCTTACCCTGGCCTGGTTGACAGACAATGCGCCACAATCACCAAACACCCCTACCCGGTATAAACCTTCCTGCCCCGCAGCAGGTAAAGTACTGAAATACGTATCCATACCTGAGGCCAGGGTATCATTTAAAGTACCAACGGAATAGTAATATTTCGTTTTTGGTTTTAAACCTGTCAGTCGGATTTTATGCTCCCTAACCAGCTCCAGGTCATCTGCATGTTGATCCAGACGGTCTTGTCTCAAACCATAAGATACCCGGCTCCTGGTTGCCCCGTCAGTGCGCCAGCGGATCATCATCGATGTATCACTCGCCAGTTGCAGGTAAGGTTCGCGGACCAGCCTGGCCTTGCCATTAAATTTCGGGCTGTCCCTGGTTACCGGCGGGCTATAATTTTGCGCCCTAACGCCATGCAAGAATAGTCCGGCCATCATTAAACAGGTTAAAAATTTCATTTTGCAGGTTTTTGAATGATAAACTGATCCCTGATCACGCCATCTGCACAAATCCATTTGGATACCAGTTTGTTGCCTTCAAACTCCAGGATACAGGAACCTCCATGGGTGACGTCAGAAAAAACCATGGCATCGTGAGGGAAACTGGTCTGACTACCACCAAGTTGTCCGGCAGAGCCGCTTAATACATATACAGTTCCTTTATTGGCCGCATCTTTCATATAGGTATTGGCTGGTTTGCCCATAGCCCCGCCAGCATGTACTACATGTTTTTTTGGGTCAAAAGTCTGTTCCATACCATAATGTCCCTGCATCAAGGCCGACCGCTCATAGGAATGACTATGTCCACAGAGAATCAGGTCCACCCCATAACGTTCTAGGATCTGTATAAAGTTTTCCCTGATCTTCACCATCTGGTCTTCCGTATCAGAATTGTGCGAGCCCATACTGTATGGCGGATGATGCCAGTAAGCGACCACCCATTCTTTATTTTTATTGGCTTCGAGATCTTTTTTTACCCATTGTACTTGTCTGCCCAGGGTATCAAACAAACGCGAGTTCTGGTCCTCTGTACCATGAGAATCCAGCGAAAGGAAATGTACGTTACCAATATCAAAGGAATAAAAAGCCGCGGTATGTGAAGGTACACCTCCTGATTCTCCCTCTTGTGGCATAGAAAAATTCTGATAGTACGCCACCTCTTTTGATTCCTGGGCATAAGTAGCAGAATAAGGTTCATCGTGGTAATCATGGTTCCCCGGCGCCGGGAATAAAGGTGCCTTTTTCAGCAGATTATCTTTATAAATATTGAAAAAATTACTTTGGTATTCATTGTCCTTACCAAAAGAATATGCATTATCACCCAGCAAAATCCAGGCCCTCAAGGGATTGTTACCCAGGTACTTTTCAAACTGGTCGCGGGTACTCCGCTGATTGGTAGAGTTGTTGCCGCAATCGCCAAACACACCGATCCGGTACAGTTCCCGATCACCCGTTAGCGGAAGGGTCATGAAGTAATTGCTGCTATCGCCTTGTAAAGTATCCTTTGCTCCTTCCAGCAAATAATAATACCTGGTGTTGGGCTTTAAACCTGACAGCGTCACCATGTGCTCTCTAACCAGGCGCTTGTCGCCGCTGATCTTGTCCAGCTGTCCAGGCCTGGTACCATAACGTACCTGACTAAAATCGGGTTCATCGGTACGCCAGCGTAACATCATACTTTGCGGCGTTGCCATTTGTAAATAGGGTCCCCTAACCAGTTCCGGACGGAATCCATATTTTCGTTTTTTCTGTTGTACAGGTTTTCCCTGCGCAAAAATCTGCACAGGGAAGGCCAGTAATAAAATGATCCAGTAAAAATTGTAATGCTTCATAACTCGTTTTAAGGTTTATCCCACCATACGCGGGTGCTAGTTAAATCAGGCCCCTGCCTTTGCAGTGCTTCCTGTAGTTTCGGGTTGGTTGACACTTCGTCTGGTTGATAAGTCAGCCTACGCGGCATCACAGCACCTAAGTTACCAGGCTGCTGACTAACCGGGGCCAGCTGATCATAGAGCTTTGGATATCCGCTCCTGCGTAAATTGGCGAAAGTTTCATACCAGTTGTAATGTGTTTCAATCCAGTATTGGGTATTGATCAATTCCAATGCCTGTGCTTCATTGGCTGGCTGATAAGGATTTAGCCTCAGGTATTCATTGGCCTGCGCCAAAGTGATCACACCCTCGGTACCATAAGCTTTCAACTGATCCATGGCCGCACGCACGCCATTTTCATAATACGTTTTTGCCGTAGTGCTACTGGTGATGATGCGGCGTTCCACACATTCGGCAAGCTGGAACTGCACCTGAGCAAAACTCAGATGGATATATGGGGCGTCATAACGGCCAAATGTGGCATTGTTGGAAACAGAATAGTTGAGGCGGTTTGCAGAAGGAATACTTGCATACGGTGCCTCTTCAGCGCGGTCGCCAAATGGAGGCCAGCCTTTCTGCAGGGCAGGATTTTTACTGCCTGGGGTATACACTGTCCTGGAGGCAGGCAGCATCGCAAATACAGACAATCTGGGATCGCTGTGGTTCTTCAACTCATTGATAAAAGGCGAAGTCAGTCTATAGTTATCCGGATACCTGATAAAAATGTGAGCCTGTCCATTGGAAGTTGGATTGGTTGTTCCACCTGTAGAAGAATTGGGCAAGTATTTCACCAGAAAGTTGTCGTCGTTACTCTGCGGAAGGCCGCCGGCAATTGCTTTTTCTATCCATTTCTTTCCGTTCAGCGCATCTGCTTTCATAATGCGCAGCCCTAGTCTCAGCATCAGGCCGTTGGCAAATTTCTTCCATTTGCCCAGATCCCCTTTGTAAACGATATCAGCCAGAACCGGTTTCATTTTACTATCGTCCATGCCGGCTACGGCTTGTTCCAGTTCCTTAAACATGTCTTCGTAAATAACCTGCTGCGGATCGTAAGCAGGGGTAAATGTACGGTCCAGGTAACCTCTGCCCCCTTCAAAGTAAGGGATATCGCCATACAGGTCGGTCAGTTGATGAGCAAGGTAAACTTTAATGATCCTTCCGATCTGGTAATAATTAACCCGTTCAGGATCAGATTTGCTGCGTTCGATAAAATCGACTGTACCCACCAGCGGATTGCCATAAATCCATTCAAAATGATAGCCATGATATCCGCCCGGGGTAGTCACCGCAGCATAGGTTTTACGGTTGGTGACATGCATCACCAATGGTGCTACAAAATCTCCCATGGTATAATAAGTATTGTCCAGCATTTTCAATTCAATGTCCGGCAACATGTAATCAAGATTGGGCTGCGAAACAAAGTCCACACTTCGGTTTACGTCTTCGAAACCTTTATCACATGCGCCAAACAGGCCAGTGAGCAGCATCAGCAGGCAAATGCTGTATTTATTAATTTTGTGTTTCATTTTTCTATCTTTTATCATTGTATAACCTTGAAGGGTGCTACAAACCTAATTTTATGGTCAGACCAAAATTCCTCGTCACCGGATAAACCAATCGTTCAATCCCTTGCGCATTACCACTTGCCACGCTGCTTTCGGGATCAACATTTTTTAGATTTTTATCTTTATAAAGTGTTGCCAGGTTTCGGCCTACCAGCGCCACGCTAGCTGAATTGATGCCAAGCTTTTTAAGTACAGGAGCGGGCAACTTATAAGCAAGAGACAATTCCCTCAGTTTGACAAAACTGGCATCATAGATAAACTCCTCGGCGATGTGTGACAGCTGCTGATAGTATCCTGAGATGCTGCCATATCCGGCCGGCAAGCCAGTAACATCCGTTGTTTTTCCAGGCACGAGTACGGTATTCGGCTCGCCCTTGTCATTTACACCCGCTCCAGTAAGCCCGTCTTCTCGTCCGGCCAGTGTGGCTTTATGCTTACCATTGCCATAAGAAAGGGCATTGGTTTCTGAATAGATGGATGCACCCCATTTCGAATCCAGCAAGGTATACAGCGAGAAGTCTTTGTAGTTAAACGTATTGCTAAAACCAAGCATCTTATTGTAAACTCCGTTGGCAAGAAATTCATTTTTGGTGGTATAAGTCGGATATCCCCTGCTATCGAACACCTTATTACCGCTGTCGTCACGAACGTATTTATAGCCGTAAATACCACCATATCTTTTATTTTCCTCCAGCTGAATGATCACTTCGCCACTTTTAGCCGTAGCTAAAAGAATGGTTGCATTTTCAACCCCATCTCCCAACCTGACTACTTTATTGTCATTGGTTGAAAAAGTTGAACTCATGTTCCAGCTAAAGTTTTGTGTTTTAACCGGTGTAGCCCGTAATAAGATCTCAAAGCCTTTGTTCTGCATTTTACCAACATTCAGAATGGCTGTACGGAAACCCGTACTTCTGGATACCGCAGTTCTTACAATGTCATTTTTGGTTTCCCTGTTGTAATAAGATGCATCAAAACCGATGCGGTTATTGAAAAAATCCATTTCCAGGCCCAATTCATAATCCGTTGATAGAAGTGGTTGCAATTTTCTGTTGGGTACATTGGTTGTACCAATATACTGGAGGTTATTGGAACCATACGCAATCTGTGTCAGGGTATAACTCAGATCCAGCTGGTAAGGTCCGGTATCCCCACTTACCTGGGCTGCGGATGCCCTTACTTTACCAAATGAAATTACCGAAGGCAATTTAAAAGCATCAGAAAACACATAAGAAACAGAAGCCGCAGGATAGAACAGGTTATTGTTTTCTATCGGCAAGGTTGAAAACCAATCGTTTCGTCCGGTTAGCGTCAGGAACAGGTATTTGTTGTATGACAGTTCCATACTACCAAAGAAAGAATTGGTTTTTTGCCTGCTCTTGCTGGTGGTCGGCAATTTGGTAGACAGGTTGTTAAAAGTATAAACACCCGGAACTACAAAGCTGTTACCTGAAGTATTGGCAATGTCACGTGTGCGGTACAAGTTGTTTCCACCCACAAAAGCATTGATTCCAATTTTTCCGATTTCAATCGGGCTTAAGCCCAGGATCGCTTCATAATTGGTTACCACACTTTCCGTAACTGCCTCTTCCAGCTGCCCAAGCGGATAACTGGTATATTGATTTCCGTCTGGGATATAGCGGTTACGATTGGCCGAATAGTAATCCCTTGTCGCACGGCCACGCAAATAAATCCATTTATTGAGGTTATATTTTAAACTCACAGAACCGGTCAGCCTGTTTTTGGTGTCTACCTGTTTAGTCTTGTTGACCACGTAATACGGATTGGAAATGCTGTTTGCGTAACTGAATTCTTTTCCGTCCGGCCCGTAACCCGGCATCAGATTGGCCACATCAATGCTACCCGGCATATAAGCTAAAGAATAAAACAAGTTGGAAACATTACCACCAATAAAAGGTCTGTTGTTGGCTTTCTCCATGGTATAGTTGAGCACAACGTCTGCATTGAATTTGCCAAACGTAGAAGAAGATTTGGCATTCAGGCTAGTCCTGTTAAACAAGGCATTCGGAATGATGTCCTTGTTCCTGAGATCGGAAACCGACATCCGATAATTGTGATTGGCCGAGCTTCCAGAAACCGCTACCGTATTGGTAATGGTACTCCCGGTATTGAAAAACCTTTCGTAATTATCTTTAACCGCAGTAAATGGGCGCGTCACGCCATCAAACTGCATGGAAGGTGAACCGTCAAATTTGGCACCCCAACTGGAGGAGCTAAAAGCTTCCTCCGGTGTTGCGGGTGGTTCATCACCCGTACCACTTTGTCCGTATACATATTGAAAGTCTGTGGTATTGATCAGTTTATCCAGTAAAAGTGAAGAACTGACTTCAACATTGGCTTTGCCATTGATAGATTTTCCTTTTTTGGTTGTAATCAGGATCACTCCGTTAGCAGCCAGGGAACCATACAAAGCTGCGGCGGCATTACCTTTAAGTACACTTATACTTTCCACATCATCCGGATTGATCGCTGTAAGACCATCGCCGTAGTCTACCCCGCCATAAGCATCAGGTCCGCCCAGACTTTCTGAGTTTACCGGTATACCATCAATCACCCACAAAGGCTGATTGTTACCCGTCAGGGACGATCCGCCACGGATCACAATTCTTTTGGTACCGGCCACACCATTGGCAATGTTACCCACATCCACGCCTGCCACTTTCCCGGAAAGCGCATTGATGATATTAGGTGTCTGAACCGAGTTCACCTGCTTCCCATCGAGGGTGGCCACTGAATAGCCCAGGCTCCTGGCGTTTCGCTCCATATTTAAGGCTGTAGTCACCACCACTTCCTGTAAACTATTGGCATCAGTTGCCAGACTTACATTGATTGTGTTCTGGTTTCCGACCAGCACCTCCTTAGTTTTAAAACCGATATAAGAAAAAACCAGGATTGCTTGCCTGTTTTTTACCCTGACGGTGAAATTACCATTTCCATCTGTACCCTCCCTTAGACTCGAACCTTTGGTTGTTATCGTTACACCAGCGAGGTAGCTTCCTGTTTCATCAGTGACTTTCCCCTTGATGACCACATTGTCATTCTGAGCCTTAGCTGAAAAACCCGCGGAGAGAAGAGCAATCAGAACGAATGTAAAAAAAGTAAAAATTGATCTCATTCTTTTTAGTTAAAGTGTTTGTTTGAATTATGCCCCAAAAGTAGAGTTAGCCTCTTGGTCAGAAATCTGCTTATCAATTGATTCTATATACTTTTTTAACACAATTCAGGGCAAAAACACACTTTAACACTGTGTTAACACCAATAAAATACACACTTAACATCCGGACGAACATTTGCTGCATAATTAGCACCATTCGTAACCATCTTCAGAGCTAAATCCAGAATTTCTCCATAATTGACATTTAGCTTAGCTTAAAAAAATCAAAGAATTATGAAAGCAATACTCCTGTTAATTGCCTGTATAACCGGTATAACTCTGAGCGCGAACGCACAAAAAATTACAGCAGCAAAAGTACCTGCAACAGTTAAAACTGCATTTGCCAAAGCACATCCAGATGTAAAAACGGTAAGCTGGGAAAGGGAAAAAAGCAGTTTTGAGGCAGGCTTCAAGCTAAATAGCCACGAAATGTCTGAAATTTATTCTCCCAAAGGAGTCCTTGAGGAATCTGAGACAGAAATCACCATTGCTGAATTACCAAAACAAGCCAGCAATTATCTGGAAATTCATTATAAAGGCGTCAAAATAAAAGAAGCTGCTAAAATTGTCAAAGCCAGTGGCGTGGTAAATTTCGAAGCAGAGATTAAAGGCAAGGATATTCTTTTCGATGCCAATGGCAACCTGATCAAATGATATGAAAACACTATTCTTTTACCTGATAAGTTTAACTATCCCGGGGTTTTGCATGGCGCAAAATCCGGATAGTTTATCCAGAGCAAACTTGACTCTTGATATCCATAACGATTATAAGTTTAAGGTGAAAAATTTTATAGTGCCGGCGATATTTATAGGATACGGATTAGTCTCACTGGGCGATAATAATGTAATCAGAGACCTTGATTTAACTACCAAGGATGAACTACAGGAAGATCATCCTTTATTTGCTGCTCATGCAGATGATTACCTGCAATTCGCACCGGCCGCGGCTGTGTATGGACTGCATCTGGCAGGCATTAAAGGAAAGCATTCCCTGGCCGATGCGACCGGATTATATCTTTTATCAGAAGCCATCATGGGTGGAACCACACACAGCTTAAAATCATGGACGCACCGGCTAAGACCGAACGGCTCAGCATATAACTCCTTTCCTTCAGGACACACCGCCAATGCTTTCGCTTCTGCTGAATTCCTGAACCAGGAGTACAAAGACACCTATCCCTGGATCGGTTATGCGGGATATACCGTGGCCACGGCAACCGGGCTGCTCAGAATGTACAACAACAAGCACTGGTTGAGCGACGTAGTTGCAGGAGCCGGCTTCGGCATATTATCCACAAAGCTTTCTTATCTAATATATCCCAAACTCAAACGACTCATTCTGGGTAAAGGGAGCACTAACTATAACCTGACCCCCTCCTATCAGCAACACAGTTTTGGATTGTCATTCAATGGAACCTTTTAAAAAGTATCTGTATCTGGGGCTGCTGGTGCTTGGATTCACCACCCAGGCAATCGCGCAGGATCAGGAGAAAAAAAATCTGGATTTCTACCTCACTCAGGCAACCAGCACCTCACCGCTGATCAAAGATTTCCATAACCAACTGATGATGAACAAAATTGACAGCCTACGCCTTAAAGCGAGATATGGACCACAGGTAACGGCGAGTTCTTCAGGGTTGTACGCACCCAGAATCAAGGGTTATGGTTTTGATGAGGTCATGACCAATGGCCAGTCTCTGGATGCGTTACTCAATGTCAGCTATGCCCTAACCGGGAATAATATCAGAACCAACCAGGCGCAGGAATTAAGTTTGCAGCGCGACTCGCTGAGTTACGCCATCAGAATCTCCAAGCTAGACCTGCAAAAAGCCATCACCGAACAATATATACAGGCCTATGAAAGCCAGCAACAGGTTGAATTCAGTCTGGAAATCGTCAGCCTGTTTGAAAAGGAAGATGCTTTGCTAAAGCAACTGACCCGTTCCAATGTCTACAAACAAACTGAATATCTTACTTTTCTGGTCACTTTAAAGCAGCAACAAATACAATACCGTCAGGCCCAACTGCAATTTAAAACTGACCTGGCCAGCCTCAATTACCTCTCCGGAATAAATGACAGTACAACTGCTACTCTCGCTGAGCTGACCTTAGAGCAAGATGTCATCCGACAACAGGGAGACAGTTTTTTCGTTACACGCTTCCAAATCGACAGCATGAAAGCCGTCAATGAAAAGAAAGCCGTTAAGCTGAGCTATAAGCCTAAACTAAATCTTTATGCAAATTCGGGATACAACTCATCACTGTTATTGCAACCATACAAGAATTTCGGTGCCAGTGCCGGCTTTAGCCTGTCCATCCCCATCTATGATGGCCATCAAAAAAAAATGCAGCAGGACAGGATTGATTTGCAGGCCAGGACAAGTTCAGCCTACAGGAATTTCTTTCTGATCCAGCGGCGCCAGCAAATCGACATGCTTTACCAACAGATCCAGGCCACAAACCAGGTATTCAGTCAAATCAATGAGCAGATCAAATTGAGCCGCGGATTGATCGATGTGGACAGTAAGCTACTGCGCACCGGGGATGTTAAAATCTCAGATTTTGTGATCGCTATCAATAATTACATGGCAGCACAAAACGCCTTGCGTCAGACCAATATAAAACGGTTAAAACTCATCAGCCAACTCAATTACTGGAACCAATAAGGCGGCTGGTTAACATGCTATAAATTATGACTTTAAATAAATTCATTACTAACAGCTCCTTGTTTTTTCTCACGATAAGCTCGACGATTGTTATGGTATCATGCGGCCAGCAGACTGATACGGTTACTGATACAGTTGCTGAGGTCATTTCACCTGTCGAGGTGACCACCATCAGCCGGACGGCTCTGGCCGAATACACAGAACTAAGTGCAGTATCATCCTACCAGCAAAAAAGTTATGTAAAGGCCAATATAAACGGATATATTCAGTCTGCAAAGGCCGTTGTCGGAAACAGGGTGACAGCGGGAAGCCTGCTCTTTAGCCTGATTACCAAAGAAGCCCGGGCGATTGGCAATGCGGTCAATCAACTCGATCCAGGGCTCAGATTTTCCGGGGTCTCGACTATTCGTGCCGATCAGAGTGGGTTTATCACCTCGGTAAGTCACCAGAAAGGTGATTATGTTCAGGATGGTGAAGCACTTGCTGTAATCAGCAACCAAAACAGCCTGGTATTTTTATTGGACTTGCCTTACGAACTGCATCGCCTGCTGAGCAACCAGCAAGCGGTAGAAGTGTTGCTCCCAGACGGGGAAAGGCTTGAAGGACAGATCAGCGGCTCACTGCCAGTAGTTGACTCCCTGGCCCAGACCCAGCGCATGATCATAAAAGTGAGCACCCCTCAGCAGATTCCTGAAGGTCTGATCGGTAAAGTTAAAATCCGAAAAGCCTCCAGTCCAAATGCCCAGGTACTGCCCAAATCAGCGGTACTGAGCAATGAAACCGAAGATGAGTTCTGGGTCATGAAAATGACAAATGACTCAACAGCCGTTAAAGTACCGGTTAAAAAAGGAATTGAAAATGACAAGCTTATCGAAATTGTCAGTCCCATATTTAAAAGCAATGAAAGGATCATCAGTACAGGCAACTATGGGATTGCCGATACAGCGAAAGTCAAAGTTGTAAAGCAACTATAGCCATGAAAAACTTCTTTATCACCCACCGAAACCCGCTGCTTGTCATCTTAATCCTGATCATTACCGGAGGCGGGTATGCTTACCAGCAATTGAAAACCTCACTTTTTCCAGAGATTACTTTTCCTAAAATTAAAATCATAGCGGAAGCAGAACTGCAGCCCGTAGATAAAATGGTGACTACAGTTACCCGGCCACTGGAGAACGCCATAAAACAGGTTCCGGATCTAAAACTGATCCGTAGTACCACATCACGGGGAAGCGCGGAATTGTCGGCCTATATGAATGAGGGTGCAGATATTGACTTGAGCCAGCAGCGCATTGAATCACAGATTGCCAAGATCAATGGGAGTCTGCCACCTGGACTCCATATATCCGTAGAAAAAATGAATCCTTCTATATTGCCTGTAAGCGGTTATAGCCTGGAGAGCAACACCAGGTCACCGATGGAGCTCAAACAGATCGCCAATTTTACGGTAAAGCCATTTCTTTCCCAGGTAGACGGTGTTTCGGAGATCCGCATTATCGGCGGAAAGACCAAAGAATACTGGCTGGAGCTGGATCAGCAAAAAATGAGTAGCTTATCTATTACCGCTGATCAGCTGAGTACTGCGCTGGGGCAGACCAACTTTATCAAATCAAACGGCTACCTGTCAGACCACAATTACATGTACCTGTCTGTCACTGATGCCACGGTTAAAACCAAATCTGATCTGCTGGAGCAGATCATCAGTAAAAATGGAAACCGTCTGGTACGTGTGAGTGACATCGCAAAAGTAAGCATACAGGAAGGAGTCGAATATACAAAGATCAATGCCAACGGCCAGGACGGCATATTAATCGCAGTGATCAAGCAGCCCAACGCCAACCTGGTCGATTTGTCGAGCCAAATGACCAGAAAAGTTTCAGAACTTCAAAAGATCCTTCCTGCCGGGGTAAAAATAAAACCCTATTATGTACAAGCGGATTTTGTGAATAATGCGGTAAAAAGCGTGAGTGACAGTTTGCTGATCGGGCTGGCACTGGCCATCATCGTAGCCATCATTTTTTTAAGGTCTATAAAAGCAAGTGCCGTGATCCTGATCACAATCCCAGTCACACTTTGCCTGACGGTGATTGTGCTGTATGGGATTGGTTATTCCCTGAACATCATGACCCTGGGTGCCATTGCTGCCGCCATCGGGCTGATCATTGACGACGCGATCGTTGTGGTAGAGCAGATCCACCGGACACATGAGGAGCACCCCGATGAACCTACGCTGAATTTACTAAAAAAAGCAATCAGTTATCTTTTCCCGGCAATGCTGGGCTCCTCGATCAGTACAATGGTCATCTTTATTCCTTTCAAGCTGATGACTGGTGTGGCAGGTGCTTATTTCCAGGTCATGACCAACACCATGATCATTACCTTGGTCTGCTCTTTTTTTGTGACCTGGATTGGTTTGCCTGTCATCTATTTGATGCTGACACGTGATATTTCCAAGAATTCCGTTAAGGCAATAGCTTTTCATGAAGTCAAAAATCAAAAGTGGGTCGGCTATTTTATCCGCCGTCCGTACCTCAGTATGATTTTTATGCTGGTACTGGCTGCTAGTATTGTTCTCGTGTTTCCGCATTTACAAACCGGCTTTTTACCTGAAATGGATGAAGGCAGCATTGTTCTGGACTACAATACTCCTGCCGGAACCTCTCTGGAAGAAACAGACAGGGTGTTGAAAGCGGTAGAAAAAAAACTGGTGAAAATTCCCCAGGTACAGGCTTATTCCAGAAGAACGGGAACTCAGATGGGCTTTTTCATTACAGAACCCAATAGCGGAGATTACCTGATCCAGTTAAAGCAAAACAGGGCCAGGACTACCGAACAGGTTACCCAGGAAATCCGTGCAATGATCGAAAGTACCCAACCCTCGCTAAAGGTAGATTTCGGCCAGGTTATCGGAGATATGCTGGGTGATCTGATGAGTTCAACCCAGCCCATCGAGATTAAGATCTTTGGCAATGACCAGGACAAACTCCAGCAATTGTCAAAGCAAGTATCCGCTATTGTGGTCAAGGTACCTGGTACAGCCGATGTATTCGATGGAATTATATTGTCCGGCCCTTCAGCCGAGATCCAGCCGGATTTTGCTGCGCTATCCAGGTATGGCATTACCCCTGCCAATTTTCAGGCCCAGGTGCAGACAGCCATCCAGGGAACAGTAATCGGATCAATATACGACACGCAATTGTCCCCTATAAGAATGATTTATCCTGATAGCAGGAAATCAGGCATTTCTGCGCTCAAGAATTTAAAGATAGCCATTTCAAATGGCAGTCTGCTTCCCGTTGCTACCCTGGCCAAGGTTGAGCTAAAAACAGGAACGGCCCAGGTAGAACGGGAAAATCTGCAGTCGGTTGGTGTGATCACCAGCAGGCTCGACAACCGCGACCTGGGCAGTGTAATGAAGGATATACAAGCCGCAGTGACTCAAAAAGTAGCATTACCATCCGGTTATCACATCGAATATGGAGGCGCATACGCCCAGCAGCAGCAATCCTTTAAGGAATTGCTGACCATATTGATCGCCTCCAGTTTGCTGGTCTTTAGTGTGATCCTGTTCCTGTTCCGGGATTTTAGAATTGCGCTGCTGATCCTGTTGATTTCTGTTTTGGGAATTTCAGGAAGTTACCTCGCCTTATTGCTTACCGGAACCCCATTGAATGTAGGAAGCTATACCGGACTGATCATGATCGTAGGAATTATCGGTGAAAATGCCATTTTTACCTTTTTGCAATTCAAGGAATCACTACATAAAAAAAGTGTAGAAGATGCTGTAATTTATGCCATATCGGCAAGGTTAAGGCCAAAACTGATGACCGCGCTGGGTGCTATCATCGCGTTATTCCCCCTGGCTCTTGGAATTGGGGCGGGCGCACAACTGCACCAGCCGCTGGCCATTGCTGTCATTGGTGGATTTATAGTGGCCATGCCACTATTGCTGATCGTATTGCCAAGTATGATCAGGAAATTTTATTGAATATCCCAATTTTGGGTAGAACCGCAGCGGCAGCGGCAAAAAAAGCTGATCGTAAAGCTTAAATCCACCACATATGTATTATCTTAACTGTGATCAAATATAAACACTCAAAATTAATCCAGTATGGATGCATTTCTTACAACTATTCAGCTATGAAACTACTCATTATAGAAGATGAAAAAGAACTTTCAGAGAGCATAAAGAAATATCTGGCTTCTGAAAAATTCATTTGCGAAACGGCTTACGATTACCATACTGCAATGGAAAAGATCCATATCAATGAATATGCCTGCATTCTTCTGGATATCACCCTACCCAATGGCAATGGGCTCGATATTCTTAAAGAACTAAAACGAATAGAAAAGACTGATGGCGTCTTGATCATAAGTGCAAGAAATTCATTTGAGGATAAAATTAGAGGTCTCAATCTGGGAGCAGACGACTACGTAACCAAACCCTTTCACTTACCCGAACTTGGTGCCCGGGTAGCCGCCATAATTCGCAGGAAATCTTTCGACGGAAGGAATCAGATCATTATCGATGAGCTCGTTTTGGATCTGAATGACAAGACACTTAAATTCAATGATCAATTGATTACCCTCACCAGAAAAGAATACGAACTCTTACTGTATCTGTTAAGTAATAAAAACAAGGTCGTCACTAAAGAAGCCATCGTAGAACACCTCTGGGGTGACGACATCGACATGGTCGACAGCTTTGATTTTATTTACTCTCATGTTAAAAATCTGCGTAAAAAGCTCATCCAATCCGGAGCGCCAGATTATATTAAAGCGGTATACGGCATGGGCTATAAATTTGCCCAGCGATGAAATTATTCACCAAATACAATCGGATTAACCTCGCTGCAATGGCAATTGTGTTCCTGATTTCAGGAACCATATATTATATACTGATCAGTAGCGTACTCATTCATGAACTGGACGAAGCTTTAGGAGAGTATGAAAAAAGAGTCGAAAAATACGTAAGCCAGAAAGATTCATTACCGGTTTTTAAGAATTTTGAAGAGGTGGAAGTTGCGTATCAGCCGGTCAAAAAAAAGCGCAGTAAAGGCATTAGTTCGATTGAAAGATATGACCCGGAAGAAAAAAAAGTGGGAACTTACCGGCAACTGGTATTTTATCAAACCTTAAAGGACAAAATTTACGAAATCAAGGTTGCCAAACCTGTAGAAGGTACCACACTGCTAACCAATGTGATTGCATACAGCACACTGGCGATGATCTTACTGATTATTTTAGTATCCATATTACTCAACCGTTTTATCCTAAAACGGTTATGGCAGCCGTTCTACACCACAATGAATGAATTGAGCGGATTCAAGGTAGCAGGAGAAACCACGCCTTTACTACCCGATACAGCTATTGAGGAATTTACTTTAATGAACCGCAGCCTGCTGGAGGTGACCAACAGCGCCAGAGCAGACTACAAAACACTAAAAGAATTCACAGAAAATGCAGCGCATGAAATGCAGACCCCACTGGCTATCATCCGTTCCAAACTGGATCTGATCATACAGGAGGAGGGACTTTCTAAAGATCAGGGTCTGGCTATGAAAAGTGCTTATGCCGGGATTCGCAGGCTAAGTAAACTTAACCAGTCCTTATTGTTGCTGGCCAAGATTGAGAACAAGCAATTTCAGGAAACTGAGCTTATCCATATGAAAGCGTTGCTGGAGGAAAAAGTTGAACAATTCGCAGAACTGTGGGCGGGATATTCCTTTACAGTGCATACGACGCTACAGCCGGCCAGCTTCACCGCCAATCCTGAACTTATTGATATTCTTTTGAGTAATCTCTTCAGCAATGCCAGCAGGCATAATGTAGAGAAGGGAAAGATTTATCTTGTACTTGATCAACTTGGAATGTCTATATCTAATACCTCAAAATCCGGGGAGCTGGACAAGACTAAATTGTTCAACCGTTTTTATAAGGCAGATCATTCCAGTCCGCACAACGGCTTAGGGCTAGCTATTGTCCAGCAAATCGCTGATCTTTCAACATTAAGCCTCAAATACGAGTATAAAGGTGATTTTCACATCTTCAAGATATCCTGGTAAGCTTTCGAATCTTGTTGACCCAAAGTGACCTTCATGCCTTTTGAAGCACCTGTAACAACAGCCACTTTATTTATTAATCTTTCCATTTCGAATTATTTTTTACTTAGATAAATAGGTCATGCCACCATCTACAAGGAGTTCGGCACCCAACATAAATGAAGAATCATCAGAAGCCAGGAATACCGCTGTTTTACCGATATCAGATGGTTGTCCTATTCTGCCAATCGGCATTATACTGGCAAAGTGTGTTTTTAAAGCTTCAATTTGTTCCGCAGGCACGAATTTGTCAAATGCTGGCGTATCAGTTGTTCCCGGTGTAATTACGTTTACTCTTATTTTTCTATCTATAAGGTCATTTGAAAACGCTTTTGCCAAAAAGATCACAGCCGCTTTTGCAGCACCATAAAGCCCAAATGAAGAGTAGGCACGATGTGCCGCATTTGATCCGATCAGAATAACGGAACCTCCATCGTTCATATAAGGCAGCGCTTTTTGCAGCGTGAAGTAAACACTCTTTAAGTTTAGGTCTATGGCTTTGTCAAAATCAGCTTCGGTAGTATCTGCCACGGTTCCGGTAGTTCCGGCACCCGCGTTCGCTACAACTACGTCTATCTTACCAAATTTCTCAGCGGTTTCTTTAAATACGCGCTCCAAATCGGCCAGGTTGGTTACATCTGCATTGATGGCTATAAAATCATCACCGAGATGTACCGCAGCATTAGCCAGGGTTTCCTTGTTTCGGCCAACAATGGCTCCAACTGCGTCTTCATTTTTAAATGCTTCCGCAATACCAAATCCAATACCACTATTACCGCCTGTAATTACAGCGACTTTATTTTTTAACTTATTCATGATTTTTGTGATTTAATTAACATACCCAAAGATGCGGCCTCTTAAGGGGCTGGATCTTGACTTTAGTCATTAAATACACATGATAAAAATCAATTTATTTCAAAGCGTTCTTCCTTATCCTGCTTAAAGTCTCGGGAGATAATCCCAGGTAAGATGCGATCATATTTTGTGGAAACCGCTGTAGAAAATGTGGATATTCATTAATCAATTCCTGGAAACGCTGTTCGCCTGATTGGCTTATAGCAGACTGCATCCTTTTCTGTGCCGCAATAGTATAATTTTGACTAATCACGTTCTGCATTGCCGCAAAAGCTGGAATAGGCTTTATAAACTCATCCACAAGCGCATTCGTTATCTGAAGAATTTCCATGTCCTCCAGTGCCTGGATATTAAACCGACTTGGTGTTAATTGGTAAAAGCTTTCAAAGTCGTTCAGCCACCAATTCTCGACACTTAATTTTAGAATATGTTCGTGCCCTTTTTCATCAACTGTAAAGGTTCTGGCCGATCCTTTTACAACAAACCCTGTATACTTACATACATCTCCTTCTTGTAAAAAATATTGTCGCTTTTTTAGTTTCTTAGACTTGAAGTGCCTCATAAAGATTTGTTTCTCGTCAGCTGAAAGTACTTTACCAGAAAGTTTCTCTACATAATCAAAAAGCGGTGTAAAATCGGACATCATATAAATACCTATAGGAATGAGATCAAAAATAGCCTTTTTTGATCTCATTCCTATAGCATTCTGTCAGGTGTTAAAAACAGTACCCCGAAAAATCATATCCTTGTAGGGTTTGGTAAACATTGAATTCTTTTTAATTATCTTAAAAATCTCCTTTTTCAGTTTAATTACTTCAGTGCTTGCTAAATTTTTATCCTTCTGGCCGTATATAACCAAAGGAGACATGAAAAACAGGAAGAAATGTAAGTGATTACATTTTTTTAGGAAACTCTATAAAAAATGAAGTGCCCACGTCCTCCTTGCTTTCACACCAGATTCTGCCACCGTGCCACTCTACAATTATTTTCACTATCGATAAGCCGAGACCAATAGTTGGTTCGCCCTCTAAACCCGGCCTGCCGGCAACGGTAAACTTATCAAATACATTAGGCAATAAATGCTTAGGAATTCCAATACCATCATCTTGAAAAATCAATCTAAAGAAATCGCCATGATCTTCCAACATTAAAAATATGTTCCCTCCCGCCTTGGTAAATTTAAGTGAATTGGAAACCAGGTTATTCATGATCTGCATAAATTTAGCTTCATCTAAATCTGCAAAAAGTTGCCGTTGTGCAGCATGTAAAACAAAGTTCCTTGCTGCTGTCCGGGATGATAGACGGCATTCCTCCAGATATTCTGTCAGCTTTAATACAACATCAATATTTTTTTTAACTACAGAGGTTTCGAGCGTATCTAAAAATTCTCTTGAAACGAGGTCTGTAATCAGGCCTACACACTGTTCAATAATTGCAGATATATGTTGCGTTTTATTCACAATAGACGCATCAGTAATTCTATCTTCCATAGATCTGATTAACGAACGCGCGATGTTTAAAGGCCCTCTTAAATCATGGGCAAGCATCTGCAATACGGAGTTTTTCTTATTGGCATATTTGGCCACAGCAGTCTGGTTATCCACCTCGTCAGTTATTTCATAAAAACTACCAAAAATGATTTTCCCCTCGGGCTGCATATCTGATAAAAAAGGAGTTACTGAATACCACCGCTGTGCATCCGTGGTACCCAATTTGAATCTAACCACACCAAGAAATTCGCCGTTTAAAAGACGAATGTAACTTTCCTTAATGTGAATTAGATCTTCGGGATAAATTCGTTCCAAAATCGCATCTAAGGAAAAATTTTCAGCTGATAGGCCAAATGATTGCAATATTGTGTCTGCTATAAAATCAAATTTTCCTTCTTTCAGATCATATGCAAAATGAACATTTTTCAAGCTTGCTTTATCCTTAAAATTTATCATAGGATGTACTATTTCGTTTTTTAATATAATCGTCCCTTTATGCTCATAAATTAATATTAACGGATAAATCTTCTTTTTTGTTTTCGCATTACACGGGTAAGTTTTACCACAAAAGCTGGAGCAGATTCATAAACCATGAGCTTAGCTACTTCCGCTTTTACAGGTTCATTAGGACATATAGGAAAGTGATTTATTTAAAACCGCCATAGCGATGCTAGGGCTATTTCCTACAAATCACTCATACGAATTTCACCAAATTTTGTTAACAAGAAAAACAGTTCTTCCAGTTGTTTGGTCAGTGACATCAAGATCACATTACGCATCAATTTTTTCCCAAAGGCAGTATCTTTTTCAGATTTCATTGCAACCAGACTATAAGTTCTTGCTAAAAGGTCACAACATCTTTTTTTAAGTGCAAACTGTTCATCAAGCATCGTATTTGGATCTGCTACCAGGCGCATTCTGATCAAGTTTTTAATCATCGAACTGGACATTTCTATGCGGTCTACTTCCTCATCGGCTTGATAGGGTAAATCTTTTTCTATAACATCTAATAGCGAATCAAAATAATCTAGCTCAGTCATTCGGGTTTAAATTTAGGTAGAAATTGTTGTTAAGTTAAATACGTCACTTTAAGATTGCAAACTTCGCTACATTTTGGCCAGGTTGACTTGCCATTTTTGTATTGAATTCGCTCTTTTACAAAAAATCCAGATAATATCTACACGAATAATTCATTTATTTTCATGTTTTCATTAATCACTTCAATTCTAAAACGCCTGATTAGATGCTGTCAAACTATTTTGTTTCCTATATTTTCTTATTGACCGCTGCAAATAAAAGCAATAAAGCCAAACTGCTAATGATAGCATAAAAGTTGCCACAAGATATTTCACCGGGAAAAGAGGCTTAGTAGTAAGATCAGTGAAATAGTAAATTAAACATATGAAAGAAAATGGAGCAGCAAAGCCGCTCATCCCCATTATTCCCGCAGATATCATTTCTTTGGCCTTCAGATTTTTCATAATGATCAGGTTGGTTTTCTAAAGATAGTAATTATTTAAAACGAACAGTTATAATCCATTAGCATGCCAAGGCCATTATATTCAAGAATGTTACCTGACCAATCAGATTGGTTATGCTTGAACAAAGCATCGGCAACTTCATCTTCCGCCCCATAAAGCCTGGCTGCCGGATATCTGTTGTGCAGGATCTGCTCGCGTGACGATGCATAGAATTTTGCGTACAGGTTAGGCCCAACCAATTTGTCGCAAACCTTTTTTAAACACTTTTTGATGGCGGTTGTTAGTAAGCCTAACCTAAATTAAAAATATCATGGCAGACAACAAAACGAAACAAGATGGCAGAGACGACAGTAAAATCGATGCCAATGACAGTAGCGAAGTCGCTTACGCAGCAAAACAATTCGGTGTAACCAGCGCTGAAATTAAAGCAGCTATTGAAGCTGTAGGAAACTCCAGAGCGGCCGTTAAAAAGCACCTCGGTGGAAAATAAAACTCAGGCCCTGATTTCCAGGGCCTGTTAAAAATGAAACCTGATAAACATATCCTATCCATTTTTGTTAAACCTAAAACAGCTAACGTATGGAACAGTTTAGAATAGAAATCGCAGATGGAACACAGGGTCAATTCTTCGAGATTACAAATTTAGGAAATACACGCTACCAGATCTTTAAAGACGGCGAAAGCCTTGGAACCATACAATTAGATGAGCAAGATCATGCCCATTGCGAAAGCCAGGGTTGCGAACTGGATTTGCCTATACTCAATTCTATACGGGCAGCGATACAAAATTATGAGGATTGGAACCCCAGGGCATAAGGATAAAGCGGTTGTTTTTCGCCATAACAAAGTTCGCTCTCCAGTAAAGTACCCTGGTAGATCTGAAAGCGATAATACAAATCCGGATCTCCGAATTCCCCATATAAATGCCCAATGTGCCTGTCCAATTGTTGAATACTTTCAGCAAAAGGTTGGACATTTTTAAGCCGGATTATAAAATTTGCTGGAGATATGGATTCTAAAGTATCCAATTGCTGGCAGTACAAAGGCAGTACGCGTTTTAAAATTACAGCAAAGTCACGCTTTTTACTCGTTTTCTTCATCTCCTTTTCTGATTCTCCCGATAATATTCAATGACTTTATTCAAAAATGCCTCACCTTTATTGGTCAGTTCATTCAATTCCTGATGATATTGCTCGGTCTTCTGACGGATGGCTTTTTGAAATGCAGTATTTCCACCGCGGGGATCCCGGATGACCATATTTTCAAGCATCTCTCTAATTTCATAATTGTTGTATTCCTTTTCCGCAAATTCTGCCTGAAATTCTTCAGGCGTGTACCAGTTTCCATTTTGCTTATTATAAAGCCAAACCTGGTGCAACATAGCCTCTTTTACAATTGGCATGAGCCTTTTGAAATCTCCGCGCTGCTGGTCAGTATAACTTAAGTTCGGACTTGATCCTGTGTATTTCTTATTCATGATTTCATTTATGCTAGCTCTAACTCTTTCATGATACCTGTATTTATGTTTTACAAAGCTAGTTCAATTCTAAGCGTAAATGCAAATTAATTACTAATATTTTTAGCTTATTTATTTTCGATATTACTAATGTTATTAGCATAATATAAGCATATTATAACCCGTTAAGATGTTTGCCAAATAATGTCATGGAGAGGCGTTCGACTGTTCTTCAATGATTTACATAAAGTTTAAACGGTATTGAAGTTTAAGATGTGTTAAACCAAACGCCTCAATATCCATGTAACATCGACATTTTATTTTCACTTTTTGTCCATAATTTTCTATCTCTAAGCGCATTAAAAAATAAAAAGATGTAGATTGACGGATACCATTTCTAAAATGTGAATAGAATGCCTATATTTCAAATCTGTATATTTATGGAAAGAAACAAAAAAGAATCCTTGGTAAAACTTTTCGCAGGTAACCTGCCCAATCTAAAATTATTCAAATTACTTTTTTTTGGAGCGCTTCTATTCATAACATTTGGTTTTCAAAAAAAAACGGTTATTATTCCAAGCAATATAATTAAAGGGTCGACAGCTAAATTCTCCAGCCCCCCTGAAATTGAGGTTATGACTAGCCAGCAGTTATTTGTAACTGACTTAGTTAAAGTTAATAAAAACAAAGTCAATGTAAAATCAAAGCTCATGGATGCATTTAGAGCTATACGTTACAATACCGACTCAACTAAAGACGATACAGGCTGGCTATTGGTAGATACAGCAAGAAGGTTTACAGCAGGCAGCTACCCTCTTGACCATGAGAACTATGACGAATTAGACTCTTTAATATCAAAAGTAGTTAACATGAAGGCTACATCTTCAAACAAAAAAACTAAGGATCATGATTAGCATAAATTGCTAATCATGATAAGTGTAAGCTGAACTTTTCAAAATCCAAAACCATGAGGTTTTCAAAGCGCCCGAAGTACAAGTATTTATTATGGATGGAGCTAGAGAAAATATTGTATGAAAAAGGACAAGACTTTGATAAATTTTACGATCTGGAAATCGTGGAGAAGTTACCCAATAGAACTTACAAAAAGAATAAAGTTAATTTGTCTATCGTAAATACGGCAATCACATATTAGATTTATGAAGAGATTAGCATCTATATCACTTATTCTCGTCTTTTGCCTATGCACCCAATTAAAAGCGCAAACAGACGAAAAATCTATTGAGCAAACTATTGTCAATTTTTTGCACTGGCATAAAAATCCGGGAATTGATAGTTTAAATAAACACTATGCAATTGTAAAAGAGATTCCGATAAATCAGAAATTAAAACGTCAAACGATAGATAAAAAAGGAGTTGAAAAATACCTGTTATTTTTAAAAAGAAGTAATTATTTATCTGACGCTTATTTAAATAACTTAAGAGGCTATTTTTACAAGATAGGCGAAGGTCTAGATAGGAACCCTGCGATACCGAAAAGTGCTATTGTAAAAATCGATGGTATGGATCTCGATTTCATTCTTCAAACTTTTGAACCGGAGGAAATCTTAGATTTTATAGATCATGGGCTATTTAAGCAAATTGCAATTGTAAGCAATAAAGCAATAGCTCAATTTTATATACCTGATAGTTCAACTAAGTTACTGTTCACATTAACAAAAGTGAATGATAAATGGCTAATTGATGATGTTGGCTACTACATTCAGTTAAAGCGTTCATTATCAGCTTTTTGTTGATCAATTAGCCCATCAAATAGATTCTGGATAATATTGATAAATGTAAAATTGCTGTGCCGAATTGGAACAATTCTAAAGTTCTATGATGTTCTGTTATTACCTCTAATAAAGATTGACCAAATAAAATAAGACAGCCACCCAATTGTTATTTATAGTTTTTCGAAGATGGATGCGAAACTCTTGGTCCATTCTTTTCAATCCATAATTTTAATTCATTAAGTACAATCGGAGAGAATGTCTGATCAATTGTACCATATTCATCAGGTAAACCAGTCACGCTCTCCTGAAAAAGATGGTTTAAATGAGGAATTTCCAAAATATTAAAATTTCGATTTTTAGCTATTGTTAATGAATATTTCTTTACCTAACAGAACGCTGATGGCTGGAAAAGCGAAACCAATGAGTCAGATCAAACAATTATTACGCCTGCACAAACAAGGCCATTCAATTAAAAGCGGTGCCCGTAGCCTGGGTATCAGCAAGAATACGGTAAAGTCGTATTTGATAAAGCTAGCTACTGGTAAACTACCACTTTCAGAGTTGCTGGATCTGGAAGATCCGGTGCTGGAAAACAATATCTTGTGCGTGAGTAATCGAAAATGAGACAGTTGCTACTAGTAACAAGCCCAAAATTATTTTATTCATAGATTCTTTCTTTACTTAACATATTTGTTGTTATCAACTGCGTGATCTTAAATAAGATTCAGTAATTAAAAATGTTAAAATAAGAGTTATAAAAGTAATGCCCAGAAATAATATTGCATTTAGCAATCCCATATTTGGAAAAATAACAATAAATAGTACTTTTTGGATAACTAAAGTCCCGAAGCCTAAAACCATAATTGTTGAAGAAATTCTATTCCCATATTTCCAGGACTCTTCATCTTTCATAGAATTATTTGTTCTATAGCCATAAAATGAATTGATATTTTTTGGCGGAAAAATTCTAAAAATGAGACTAATTACAAAAAGTAATGAAGAAGCGATTAACAACTGAGTATTTCCATCCATAAGGCGATAATTTGATTAATACCCTAATATAGAATAAAATAGAGCTATATTATAATCTGATTGCCCACCCCAGCCTCAATTGATCCAAGCTCCTTTATAAATTCATCTTCGGTTTGGTATGGATTGACGGTAACACTGAAATTGACTTTGGTAAATGAAGTATTTGTATCCTGATCGGTTTCAGATGGTATAAAAACATGGATTACATCATCAATTTTCATTACCCATAACGCTAATGCGATGCCAACAAAAGACAGACCCAACCTTGACAGTGGAGCAATAGCAAGCAAGGGAACATCAAGCGATGCCGCATAAGATTGCTCGGACTGTTGTTCAGGCGTCTTGATCGATATCGTACGCGCTGCACCGCTTTCCTGATCAAAATAATCTTTAAGCAACCCATCATTAAAATCTGCGATCTGCTGCATTGATTTTATAACAGAGTTCCTGGCAGCCATTAGAAAATCATGAAGACTGATCACTTTGCCCATTATTATTACTTTGTTTTTTTGATGTTCTCAAGCTTTTGTACGGCTTTTTCGACAATGGTATTTGACTCAGTGGCTAAACCAATTTTAGAATGGCAGTTCGGACATTCAAAATTCACCCCCAACAACAGTTGGGCGGTATCAAATGGAATTAAGGTTGAGCAATTTGGACAGGGAATTCGTTGTTCTACTTTCATGACATGATACTATTGTGGAAGATTAATCGGCGAAATACTTTGGCTAAAAGCCTCAATCAACGCATTTACACCTCTAGGTAATGGCAATTGCGCAGTATGAATGGCAAATGAAAGTATTGGCCTACCTGCAGCCTTTTCGCCAGACACGATTCCATAAAGTTCTTCTCCACCCTTGCCCCCCTCATTCATTACACCTTTTACTTCTACGTCAAAATTCAAAGTTATTTCATTTACGGCCAAGCTATTCAAAGGAACAATCGTTAGCAACGGTATACTGAACCTGGTGTCTATATTTTGAATGGTTGGTTCAGAATTTTCAGTTGTACCCGCAGCAATTACCCCGCGCGTTAATGTCATTTCAATCATAACAGGTTTATACTGACCCGCATCATCTTTAGTGAAACAAGTTTCAAGCATGAAATCTGTTTGTGCTTTAGCCATTTTGTTATTGGCAGCAATTGCAGCAATAAGCGGTTCAGTTATTAAACCAGATAATTTCTGAGGGCTGTTTTGAAGGTGTTCTTTTTCTTCCATAGTAAAGCGTTATATAAGACGAACATACGGAATTATTAGATCAGTTGGCATTGAATTAGAAGAAGCTTCAACTTGTGCAAAGTTTGCACAAGTTCAAACTGAAGTTTCAAGAACTATTAAAAGAGAAATTAGTCATTACAATCTCGATTTGATCATCTCTGTCGGTTATAGCGTAAATTCGTAGAAAGATTAGAAGAATTAAGAAAGCAAAAAGAAAACCTGCTCAATAACGAGCCCAAGCCCAACGACCAGGTGCTATAAGCCCACTATCAAACCAAAATCACGCTTCACCAAGCTCATTCAGCGGCGGCAGATATTCGGTACCAGGATTCGTTCCATCAGAATTAATACCCAGATCCTCATCTTCATGCCCCTCACTTCCCGCTCTATTTAAGTCCTCATCAAGCGGATACAAATTGGAACTTTTGCGTACACCATCCAGATCAACCTCAGCACCAGATGGACCAGGAATCTGATCAGAAAAGCCAGCCTTTAAATTTGAATTTTGTATTCCCATAACCTATAGATTTTAGTTGCATTGGGAGAACATCAGCAACCATAGAATGTTTTAAAATCAGACTTGTTTTTGAGCAGTATATTCAATCCAACCAGCTGCTAAGAAATAAATTCCATTAAAGAAATAGTAGGTATTATAATCTTTTGAGAAATTGACGAACAGGTTTGAATTGATTGAAATAAGGCTCGCTACAACAATGAGTAAAATGAAGATCAACATCATACAGCCCCCTCTAGTGGTATTTCTTGCAATTTGCTTTTTATCGGCAAAAAGCAAATGATAGGCAAGGTTTATGTAGCTTGCTACAATGATGTATAAAATTTCTGTTGTAGGATTAAAAATATAAAGACCAATTATAAAGACAGAAAAGGCCACAGTTAGAAAAATGGCTCCCAATCTGCCCAAATTTTCATTACTGGCTGCATCAGGGACCAAACGTAAAGTGCTTGAAAAAAATAATATCCCAAAATACGAAAACTGTACCCCATCACCTTTATTCATTGTTGAAAAGCATAGATAAAATTGGATTACTGCCAGGATAATTAAGCTGACTATTACTTTATAATCTACCTTGATTGTTTTTTGTAAGGCTATATCTCTTCGATATTGTTTTTTAACAAGCTCCATAATTAAGTGCTTATCCAATAGCTTTTTTATTCCAACGCCGATAATTACTGCAATGATTATCACAGGAACGAGATAGATCCAATTGCCAATTACCTGTATGATTTTATTTCCTGATAGAAAATTATTCGCTGGTAAAAGAAGGAAAACTATTGCTATAAAAGCCAGGAATCTAAAAATGGTTTTATTCTGCTGATCCAACTTATTTTCTGCTTTTTAATCGTTTTATGAAAATTACTATTTGTATAACCCAATTGCTTCCTGCGGCGCTTTTGCCGTTATTTATTTCCAGTCAGACTTTTATTTTGGATCTCGCTCATTCGTCCTTGTCAATGTCCTCAAGAGAGGTATGCCCGGAGCTTGTCGATTTTTTGATTACCGTAAGTTCACCATTCAGCTCCATGATGACTGCTTCCACCTGATCGACGTCAAGCATTCGGTACTTACGGATTTCTGAGTAAATTTCCTCGCGGGTCAGAACTTCTTTTTTCATAGCCTCCTCTAAAAATTCACCACGATAAAAGACCATTGTTGGAGAGGAATTGATGATTTTTTCCAGGGTACTGGATTCTTTGGCCGTCCAGGCCAAAATATACTGGAGGCCGATGATGATGGCGAGTGCTGCCGCACCTTCGGCTAATGTAACTTTTCCCAATACCATAGAGGACAAAGTGGAGCCTAGCGTGACAGTCACCACAAAATCAAAGGCGGTTAGCTTAGCGAGCGTTCTTTTGCCGGAGATACGGATAAATAAAAATAAAATTAAATAGGCCAAAAGCGCGCAAACAGCTACGTGCCATAAACTTTCCCAATCCTTAAATAGTAATTCTTTCATAGGCTTTTAATATTTGATAAGATCTTTGCCCTGATCTCATCAATATTTATCTTTTGATGTTTTATTGTAGCTGCAGTACATTTGCGCATAAGTACTGAAGGAACAAATCAGCAGCAATAAAAAATAGGTATGTTTCATATCTGTTTATTATTCGGATTTAAGACTTACCCAGCTAATGGCTTCACCGAGTTCGGACAATTCAAATCCCTTCGCATCACCCGGACTCACGTAACTGAAAAGGTCTGTAAATTTTTCTACAGCTTTCTGATCGGTAACAATGGCCATTTTCTTCCAACTAGATAGGTGTTTAATCCCAGCCACCAGATCCTTCCACCAAGCTCCGGCAGTAAAATTTTCCACTGGAGTCTCTAACACCAGCAGGTAATAAATCTCACCATATCGGTCAGTCAAATCTTTCAATCCTGGAAGCAACACATTATCCAGATCATTTTTATCTACTTCGCCGGTAGCGCGAACGCCTAAAACGTATTCAGGCAGGTTATCAATTTTCGTTAACATAGGATGCTCTTTATAAAGGAACAATATTTAGGGACGATGGTTTTAACCCCATCTATTATTGGAGCAGCCCAAATCCCAATCTAAGCTTCAAACAAAAGAAATGGCTAATAAGTAGCGCTGGTTATAGCTCAAAAGGATAGTTAAGCAATAACAGCTCACTGAGCGCATTCAACCTGCTCCGGTACTCCTGCCTAAGCCCTTCACTGATTTCATTTTCCATGTCGTAAATAATATCCAGTTGCTTGTTCAGTTGGGCAAACTGCAACCAGCGTCCAAAATTCAAACCCAGATCTAAAAAATTGTTTCGGCACATTTGCTCCAGGTTATGGTCAAAAAAATAAACTTGATCTTTTTTGTCAAATAACCAAAGATCCCCCTGCCCATTTTGTCCGAACACCCAAAACTCAGCAATTTCCTCAGATGACGACTCTGCTGACCAATAATCCGGATCAGCAAAACCCATCGTTTCGTTATACGACTGCACACTGTCAAACAAAATACACTCCGAAGAAATCTCTACAGTTTTAATGTGCGTAGCAATTTCCCGGTACAGCTCAACAAAAGGAAAATCCAGCAATCTCGGAAAATTCCTAGAAACCTCATGATTTACCAAAAGGTCAATCTTAATATCTGTTATGGGTCGTATGCTAAACATGTTTAAAGATATCATTTAAACACCCCCAACAACAATCAGTTTTGAAAAGTTTAGATTATTCAAGGTGATTTAATTTTGTAATTCTAAGGAAACTAAATGGAGTAAATTTGATTTGCTTTCCATGTCATAAAATTGATGTTGGATAATATAAAAAAAATTGACCTTTTTTGAAAGCTTCCTACGCTTACTGATTAATGATTTTCTTTCTCTGGAAGTAAGGTTAATCTGATGTAGTTCTTGTCATTGAAATAAAGGTTTGCAGCTTCCCGGACAGTTTGAGGGGTAATCTTATCTACGATTGCATTGTTGAAATCTGAAGATGTCAAGCTCAGGTCGTTCTGCAGGTAGGTACTCACTTTAGACAGCCAGTAAATATTGGTCTGCCGCTGTGTTTCCAAAGTGCGACGGAATTCCGCTTTCCACTTATCCACATCGATTTGAGACGGCCCGTCGTTTTTTAACCTTTTAATCTCATCTAGTGCAGAGGAGATCAGTTTATCAACATTTTCCGGAGCACATCCAAAGGTAATTTGACATTGATAAACAGCTTTGGGATATTTGGTTCCGGTGATCGTTACCTGTGGGGAATATACACCGCTCTCTGCTTCACGCAACCTTTCCATTATCCTGATCTGAAGCACCTCTTTCAAAGCGGCCATCTGCACATTTTCCTCAAGCCCATAACTATAGGCTCCTGAGAACAACAGGTTCACAGTGGCCTTTTGTTCCCTACCCTTGTAAATATTTTTGCTGAGCCGACCGGTCACAGGAACAATGCCCCGGTCTTTGAACTGTTCACGAGCATTGGTAGCAGGCAGGCTACCCAGGTATTTTTCCAGCAAGGGTCTTATCGTAACGGTATCGATGCTACCTACGAATATAAAGGTGAAATTAGCGGCATCGGAAAAACGTTCTTTAAAAATAGTATAGGCCCTATCGTTATCAATCTGTAAGAGCTTATGCAGTGTTGGGCCTCCCATCCGGGGATGGTTGGCATAAATGAGCGCAAGGGAACTATCCTGAAAGACACTGTTTGGGTCACTACCCCGATTGACAATTGTAGCCTTACTACGCTCAATTATAGACTCGAATATGGCTTTGTCATTTCGGGCTTCGGTAAAATACGCATGAGTCAGCTTCAGAGCTGTTTCCAGATCTTGATTTCCTGAACTACCGGATATTCCCTGGGTGAGGTAGCTGATATAAGGGACTACCTGCAGTTTTTTGCCTGACAGGTATTTTTGAAGTTCGGAGCTGTTGAGGTTGCCGATACCGGCAGCAGGAATGAGATTTGCGGCATTCGCTGCCGACTGGTAATCCTTAATATCATAAACAGATGTTCCGCCTTTGCCAAATGCAGTAAACAAAATCTCATCATTTTTAAACGCTGTTTTTTTCAAAAATACGGTCAGACCATTTTTCATGGTAATTTTCGTAAATCCAATCTCTTTATTGAATGATTCGCTAACGATGGTTCCAGCAGTTGGTTGCTGAATTAAAAGATCCTTCATGGTAACTCCCTCTGTATAAGCAACCTGTTTTTGAAGTTCAATCGCTTTGATCCAGGAATCCACGCGTTCCTGGCTGGGCAGTCCGGCTTTTTCGCGCTCAGGCGCCATAATCATAATGTCTCGGTTGACGTCTTTGATAGCACGCAGGACAAATTGATGCATTTCTTCCAGAGTGATCTCAGGCAATGCCTTTTTGGTGAGTTCGTATTCTTTTTCAATACCAGGTGCCGCGACATTGTTCAGGAATAACTGTACGTATTCTTTGGCATATTTCTCAGAAGCAGTTTTATCCTGTTCTTTCCATGCAGATTCCATACTCACGAGAAAACTTTTTTTGGCCCTGTCCAGTTCGGGAGCTGTAAAGCCAAATTGCTTCAGTCTGGTAACTTCAACCCATGCTGCCTTAAATCCACTTTCTAGGGCTCCGGGACGGGCGGTAATGCTCAAACTGAAGGCGTCTAATCCGCCAAGAAACGAATTAATTCCCATATTAGCCTGTAGGAATGGTGCATCTGCACGGAGCATAATCTCATCACATCTGCTTTTGAGCATTTGATTGCACAGTGATCGCATAATCAGCTGCCGATAATCCCCTACCGTGCTTACTTTTAAAGCTTGTTGCTTGATAAGAACTTCAATTTGTGTAGAAGTCTGTTCCTTGTCTGTCAATGAAATGAATTGATTTTTGTTATTCAGGGGAATGGAATAGCTTGGCCGTGGTTTTTCCGATACCGGATTTTTAAGACCGGAAAATTCTTTCTTAATGACACTTTCTAAATGCGCTGGATCTATATCTCCCACTACAATGATTGCCTGAAGATTGGGACGGTACCAATCCTGGTAAAAACGTTCAAGGGTTGCAGGCTTGAAGTGCTTCAGGACCTCGTCGGTACCTATCGGTAAGCGAGAGGCATAGCGGGAGCCGTTGAGGATCACAGAGAAATATTGTTCGCGCAGTCGTTCCGCTACGCTTTTTTTAAGCCGTTTTTCCTCCAGGATTACACCTCTTTCTTTATCGATCTCCAAGGGATCAAGTAAAGCACTATTGGCCCAATCACGCATAATCCGGATGCCATTATCCAGCAATCCGGGACGGTCAGTTGGAATGGGCAATTCATAAACCGTCTCCTCAAATCCGGTATAAGCATTCAGGTCGGCACCGAAGCGTACACCAGCCTTTTGAAGGTAGTCTACCAGTTCGTTCTTGGGGAAATGGGTGGTTCCATTGAAACTCATGTGTTCCATAAAATGAGCCAGTCCCAGTTGCTCATCAGTTTCAAGGATTGAACCTACCTTATTTACCAGGTACATCACAACCCTGTTTTCTGGATGCTGATTCTGGCGGATAAAATAAGTGAAGCCATTGGATAATTTTCCAGTTTTAACCTTTGGATCGACGGGGATTAGTTGTTGTCCGAAGGCAACTTGTACAGCCAGCAGAAGGACCACGAGCAGCATATTTCGTAATTTTATGAGATACATCTTCGCTATCTTAATTCAATAATTTGTTCAGTTGTATTTTTAGTGCCGGATTGGAAGGTCGGTCAGCATTGGCTGAAATAATTTTGCCATCCGGTGCAATCAAAATAAATCTTGGGATGGAAACGACTTGAAAAGCTTGGATAAATTCAGAACTAAAATCTTTATCCGCCATGATTTGTATACCAGTCAGCTGGTTTTCCTTCACATAATTTATCCACTTTTGTTTGTCTCCCGGGTTATCCAGGGAGATGCTCACAAAGTGAATGTTCTTGTCGTGATATTCCTTTTCAAGTTGTTGCAAAGCAGGAATTTCGGCTTTACAGGGCATGCACCAGGTCGCCCAAAGATCAATATATACATACTTCCCTCTCAAGCCTTTTAAGGTGACCACCTGATCATCTATTGTTTTATAAGAAAAATCCAGTGCCGAAGGGTCTAACTTAAGCTTCGCGTAATTACTATACTGGACATCAATTTGCGCTTTGACAAAAGGTAATAGCTGCAATTTACTAAGCATTTGGTAGATGGAATCCACACGATGCTTGTCTTTACCTGACTTTAAGTAGATCAGGCCAAAATTTCCCTTCACGAAGTTTTTAATCAGATCACGCTGTATTTTTTCATCTACGATCTTTAACACCTCGATTGCCTCTGCATCTGGCTCCAGCTTCTGTCCGTACTTGTTTTTGGGAATTTCTGAAAGTTTATCGATCAGCTGGTTCCGGTAAGGACTGGCGTCCTTAAACAGCTGTTCATCGTTCCAGCTGAAATCCTTCTCATATGCCGCGTCTATCGTGGCAATATCCGCTGGGGTAAGAAAGTTAGCCCTAATTGTAGCGGCTTGGTACTGCAATAATTTCATTTGATCAGCAACACTTTTATAATATCCAACCTTTCTGGGTTTTGTCATTTTCTGCATGACCAAAGAATCGAAACCGTAATATTTGCGATAGGTGGAAAGCAAACTTTGTGCGGAATTTCTGATCAGTCCATTCATGATCTTCACAAAAAATGTATCGGTAGATTTGGAAACCTTTGCAGCGACATTCTGTTGAAAAGTACTCAGGAGATCCAGAAAATAAGACGGTTTATCGTTCAATGCGGAAAAGCGTATACCAATATCCCCTCCGATGGGCAGAATTTTCCGTTCCTCAGAAAGCGAGGATATGATGGTATTTTCCAGGGATCCCGGTCCCGAAAATTTATACCCTGAAGTATCGGCGGGTGTGATGCGGATGTTGCTGCCCGGCACAAGGTAAAGATCCGCGATCGGACTTAAGTTATATATGCCTTTACCAGGGATAGTTAATGTTGTGCTGAAGGATTTGTCTTTCCGGACAGGGATCTTTATGCTTAGCCCGTTGATCTGATGGCTGAGCGTTAATGTAGTATCGTTGGAGCGGATAGTACCTGATAGTGTTATCTTTTGGGCAAACGCTATATTTGCGAATAGCAGAAATGCCAGGATAAGATTTGATTTTTTCATAATTGTCTTCGTTTCATTTGTAGAAAAGCCCTTTCAATCATAGCTCTGGACTGTGCGGACATGGATACAGATTTCAAAACCTCGTAGGCAGATTCAAAATCTGTCGTGGCCTGCTGGGCCGCATCCAGGTACTCAATGCCCTGCAGCCCGGTGAGGTAATCCGCAAGCGTGGAATCCGGGAATTTCGAAGGAATAGCAGCAAGTCTCCTGAGATAACTTTCCTTCAGATTATTTTCGTCTATTGGTATTTCTGCAAGAGCCATTTGGCTGGAAATGATGGCATACCAGGTCGAGTTTTGCAACAAATTATGGTCATTTGCCCGGAATCCGTCGTTATATAATTTATACACAGCCTGGCGATCTTCCTCGTTCAGAAAACCATCCATAAAAGGCAGCAACAAGGCGCGGTACATTTTGAATCTGAAATTTGGATCCGTTTTTGATTTTGCGTTATTGATGAAATCCAGTGAAGCGATGTAAGATGTGGAATCTGCTTCATGGAACCTGTCAAAATTCATCAGCATGACGCGACAGTAGCTATCCGCATCACCCATGGCAATTTCACGGAAAAAAATATTCTTCGACGCAGACACCAGCTTGGTCACACTGTCTTTATAGCTTTGAATTGTGATGGCAAATTTCTGGACCGGTTGCTGCAGCAAGTTAAAAGACGGGGCATTTTTGATTATCGAGTTTTGCGGCAGCAATGTCGCTCTGACTGCTTTGAGCCTAGATAAGACTTCATTCTCTTTGCTTTGTTTGCCTTTAAACTGGTAGGATTGCCGGGCTGTGGCTATAACCTGCAGCGCATTTCCTGGCTCAAGATAAATTTCCCCGATCTGGTCGATGGCATAGAATCCTCTGCCCGGTAAATCTACTGCGGCTTTGAAATTGCTTTTACTGTCTGAGGGTATTTCAACAGCGAAATTACGTTGCTCATTGGTCAGGTACAAGGCCTTTCCCTCTGCAGTAGGGAGACTGAGCGATACTTTGGTTTGTTGGGCAAAACCACCCATGCCCGGCAGGCAGGATAAAGCGAGGCCCGCAATAATTATTTTTATTGTCATATTGATGTGTTTTAAGAAATAGAAATACCTGGTTTAGTATCCCGGATTTTGCTTGAGGTTTCTGTTGGCAAAGACTTCCTGTGAGGGAATCGGATAAAGTGCCTGATAAGGTTCCCATTTGTAACCCGGCACAGTGCCAGCTTTAGTCACCGGCAATACCGTATGGATGCGGCCTGTCCGTTTCAGGTTCAGCCAGCGGTCTCCATATTCAGTAAACAGTTCCAACCTTCTTTCCCGTTCCAATGCAGTAAGTGCTGTAGGAAGATCTGGCAAGGCCAGCCTGGTACTAAGGCCAGCTCTTTTCCTTACGGTGAATAAATCTTCTTCTGCTTCCGCCAGCCTATCCAGGTTTGCGGCCGCCTCCGCGCGGATCAGGTAAAGCTCTGCCAGGCGAAACATCACAATGTACTCGTTCCCGGAAACTGAAGCGTTGTTTAGCTTGTATTTGGACGGATAGCTATACGATTGAAAGGTATTAAAGTCGAGGAAGTTGGCTATCCACTTGGATTTGCGCAGGTCTCCCGTTTGAAAGGCGGATATCAGGTTGGCATTGGCATAGGAAGTCAGCAATACGCCGGACAAGGGTGCAAAAAATCCCGGTATTTGTGTTACGCCTGTCAAAGCCGTTGCACCACTGTTCACCGTTTGTATTTGAAAAATAGTTTCCCTACTGGTTTTCAAAAATACAGTAGCCAGATCGGACTCCAGGGTATAGTTAGTAGAAGTCAGCAATGTATTGGCTTCAGAATAAGCTGCGGGCCAATTTTGCTGAAAGAAGTAAACCCTGGCCAGCATTGCTGTTACAGCCGCTTTGTTTACTCTTATTTTTTCAGTACTCATATTGGTGGCAGACAGTCTGTTTCTCGCATCTGTCAGGTCTTCGATGATCTGTTTGTAGATTTCTGCGGTCGGGGCATTGGATAAGGTCTTATTGGTTTCCAGAACCGGGCTGAGGTTTAAGGGCACGTTGCCGAATAGGTTCAGCAGATAAAAGTAGCTCCAGGCCCTCCAGAATTTACACTCGCCGATCAATTGGTTTTTATTAGCTACTCCATATGCGTTAGAACTACTTATTCCCGCTATGCAAAGGTTGGCCGTATTGATTTTCTGATACAAGGGTTGGTAAATACGGGCGCCAACGCTGAAACCATTCAGCGCTCCGTCAGCAATTACGCTCAGGGTATTCCCTTGCATATTGGCTGCGTTGAAGAAAGAATTCCAGATACTTGCCGGGGGCATGATCACCTCGTCTGCGGAAAGAGATGGATAAATGTTGAGCACCTCCATCACTTCTCTGTCGTAGAGTTGAAGTACACTGCTTAAGGTAGCTGCCGAATCTGAAAATACCTTATCAGCCTCGAGGCTCATTTTTGGTGCAGGTACATCAATGTATTTCTTGCAGGAACTCAGATGCAGCACAGCAAGTATGCAGCTGAAAAACACAAGATTTAGATATATTTTATTTGCTGGTTTCATGTTCTTTTAAGATTAGGTTATAAAGAAAGGTTCAGCCCGAAGGTGATCATTCTTAAAGGCGGAGTAGCTGAACCCGTTTCCGGATCAAACAGATATTTGGCTTTCGTCCAGGTGTACACATTTTGTGCATTGGCAAAAATCCGGGCATTGGTAACATGCACACTTTTCGTCCACTGTGCCGGCAAGGCATAAGCCAGGCTAATGTTCCTGAGTTTAGCAAAGGTATTGTCGCCAAAACCAAAGTTGGAGCTACCTAAAAACGAATAAGCCGTTAAACCGGTAGAAGCTTTGGGAAAGGTTGCAATATCGCCAGAGTTTTGCCATACACCTGATGCAAACTGGGCAGGCAAATTTGTAGCAGTTCCAATGCTTCCTGGTTTCGGCATTGTCTGGCCATCCTGTTGCATCACCTGAATGAAGAAACTCAGCGTAAATCCCTGATATTGAAAATCATTTCCGATACCGCCGTAGGCTTTCGGCAAGGTGTTTCCGTACCATTGCAGGTCACCCATCGTTGGTGTAGCAGTCGTTCCGCCGGCTGCTGTACGAAACAACGGGATCCCTGTATCCGGATCAATACTATCGAAGATATAACCCTGGAACTGACTCAGGGGATAGCCAATAGGCAGGGTAGCCGCACCGGTGAAATCAGCAGAGACACTCACAATCTTACTGCGTGGGATGGTCAGGTTGAGCGACGTTTTCCAGTTGAAGTTTTTACTTTTTACATTCGTGGTGTTCAGTTCAAATTCTAGTCCCTGCATGTCAATTCTGGCCGGAAAATTAGCCATATACCCGCTATAACCAGTACTGACAGGCAGCGATAGCATCCCCAGTTGATTGTTCGACCGATTATAATAGTAGTTGGCGTTAAGCAGCATTCGGTCATTAAAAAAGCCCAGGTCAATGCCCAGGTCAAGTTTCTGAGTAGTTTCCCAACGGATTTTTTCGTTTGCCGGATTGACTGATGCCAGCGTGGTCTGTCCCTGGTATACATTTGAAGGCTTAAACAGGGGTAAGTACAGGTAATCCGAAATTAAATCATTACCGGTAACGCCCCAGTTGGCCTTCAATTTTCCGAAGGAAAGAAAGGATTTTTTGTTTTTCAGGAAATCCTCGTTGGTGAAAATCCAGGCACCACCGATCGATCCAAAGTTACCAAAACTATAGTCCGATCCGAAACGTGATGATCCATCCCGCCTGAGGATTCCGTTGATGATGTACTTTTGTTGCCAGTTGTAGTTGAGGCGTGTAAACACGGAGTTATACTTGTACACGGTGTTGTTGCCAGTGAGTCTGTAATTTGCTGCTCCGGTAATGGCGCCAAGTAGTTGTCCATTGATGTATTGACGGGCATTGATGCTCGTGGATACGAAAGCGGTATTTTGAAAGGTTGTCCCAATAAGCAGGCTGAGGTCTCCCCCACCAATTTTTCTGTTAAAGTTGAGTTGTGGTTCTACACTATAGAACTGGTTGTCGATAAGACCAAAGTTGGCGTCATTGGTTGGAACAGCATTACGTGGGCTTTCTGAAATGGCCGGACTCTGCTGGTTTTGATTGGTATTACTTTTATTAAACCCGGAATTGACCTGAAGTTCCAATCCTGACATCAGGATGTAACGTAAGTTGAGGCTACTGGTCAGGGAATTCGTGCTGCCCAGGTACCGTTTCAGTAAACTGGCTTCCGGGTTTTGGATCGTTGCCCAGTTTATACTGCCGTCTGCATTATACAATGGTCTGTTTGGCGGCATAAATACAAACTGTGAAAAATCGCTCGTACGCATATCTGAATGGTTGTAGCCATAATTGATATTGGCCACTGCATTGAATTTCTTGTCCAGGGAATTGTGTTCCACATTGAGTCTGGCACTGGCACGCTGGTCGCTTTGCCTGCCGGGGCTAACCGGCGTTTGTCTGTTATAACCCGTACTCAGCAGCATACGCGTTCTGGCATCGCCGCCCTGAAGGGTGGCGTTAATGTTGGTGTATTGTGCGGTGCCGCCCATGTATTTCCTTTGCCAGTCAACGCCTTCGTTTTGGTTCCAGCTCAGGAGGTCAGGCGCATTGGACGCATTGGGAGTCAGACCGTCATTTTTTAAGGCCTGGTGCCTGATGTTCAGGTACTGTTCCAGGTTAAGGATCGGAATAAAGTGAGCTACTTCGCCAAAACCTTGCTGCAGATTGACGCTCAGCTGTGTTTTGCCTTGTTTTGCCCTCTTGGTCGTGATCATCACCGCGCCGTTTGCACCTTTGGTTCCGAAAATAGCTGTCGCATCGGCATCTTTAAGAATGTCAATCCTTTCAATGTCATCGGGGTTGATGATGCTAAAGGGGCTAAGCCTAACGGAGGGCGCAGCTATACCACTCACTTCATTGAAACCTGCACCATTGACCGAAGCCGGGGCACCGGTATTGAAGGGTACACCGTCAATCACAAATAAGGGTGTTGTACCGGACGAAATCGAAGAGGCGCCCCGAATGAGCACATCCACATAACCTCCCGGCAAACCTGAATTCTGGGTAATCACAGCACCAGATACCCTGCCCTGGAGCGCAAGTAAAGGATTCGATACGGGCTGTTTAGCAATCTCTTCCGCCGTGATTGATGAAACTGCACCAGTACTCAGCCTCCGGCTGGTCGTACCGTAGGCGATAACTTGTATTTCGTCCAGAGAACCAACTGCTGACACCATTTTGATAGTGACAGGCTGTTTTAAGCCCGACACCAGATGCTCCTGGGTTTTGTAGCCGATGAAGGAAAATTGGAGCAGATCGTTTTGTTCAACGTTTAAAGTAAATAAGGCTCCGCTGTTGTTTATAAAAAAACTTAACGTTTTTTTGGTCTTGTCTTCTGGTATGATGGTAACTGTCACCCCCGGTAATGGCAGCCCCTGCTCATTTACCACCTTTCCAGACAGGATAGCGGCCAGGTCAGCAGTGGTATTTTTGACTGTCTCTTTTAAGCTTTTTCTGGTGATAACTACCGAGCGGTCCTCAATTTTGAAAGTTAAAGGTTGGTTGGTTAACAACTGATCAAGAACGGTTTTCAGTTCAGCGTCACGAACATTGATGCTTACTGTTTTGGTATCTCTCATCGTTGACCCGGAAAACATAAAATCGTAACCAGTCTGCACCCTTATCTTATTGAAGATATGCTCCAATCGCGCATTTTTTTCTGACAAAGTCACTTTCTGCCCGTAAGAATTCGCGCTTACCTGCATAATAACTGTGATCAATAGAAAAAACGTGAACTTCATAGTTAATAGCATTGTTCTTGTGCAGGCCAGTGGCATGCACAATTTTTCCTTGTAAAATTCGTACATTTGTTTAGTTTGGTTTAGTAAGTTTAGCCTGTAATTTTGCGATGGAGGGCTAAGCTTGGTTGATAATTAATTAATCGATCCAGACTTTTAGTCATCCCGGCTCCAACCAGGATGACTTTTTTTGTCAGGTCGTCTTTATCCTATGCACTAGGGCATAACAGTGACCCTCCTTCCCTCGACTTTAAATTTGACGCCATTTGTATTCTGCAGGATTTTTAGGGCCTGGCCCAGGTTTTTATCACTGGAAACAGTACCCGTGAAAGTTTCATCTGTAGGCGGGCCCAGATAGACGACATCAATGTTATACCACCTGGAAAGCTTAGTCATGATACTGGTGATTTTTTCGCCGTTAAACCTGAAATAGCCATTTTTCCATGCCAGCACTTCCTCCAGATCAGCTTTGATTACTGCTATTTTATTGTTTTGAATGCTCGCTTGTTCGCCAGGAATAATTGTCAGCTCTTTTTCTCCGGCGCTGACCTTCACAGAGCCTTCTTCCAACGTGGTTTTTGTGATGTTCGTATGGTCATCGTCGTAGGCATTAATATTGAACCGGGTTCCAAGAACTTCCACCTGCTGATTCTTTGTTTTGACGATGAAAGGATGCTTTTTGTCTTTAGCGACCTGAAAATAAGCTTCGCCTTTCAAAGATGTTTCCCTGGTACTTAACCCTTTAAAGGTTGTAGGATAGGCTAAAGATGATGCGGCATTCAAAAATACCAGGGTCCCGTCCGGCAGCTTCACCTGAGCCTGCTCACCACAGGCAGTGCTTAGCGTATTAAATTCAGTATTTCCCAATTTTGTACCGGCGATTTCATAAAGGATTTGTCCGTCTGCTGTTTTGGATATTTTTACACCTTGTTGATTGGCAATATCTCCTGCCTTTGCGTCTGTAATCCTAATTTTTTCTCCGTTTGCCAGTGTCAGGGTAGCACCGCCGTAGCGTCCTGGCAGAATATCTTTTTGACTGGCAAATGCTGCTTTTTCCTGCTTATTCTTATTTTGGAAATAAAATAGTCCTGCGCCAAATAGTACGATTGCAATCGTTGCAGCTACAGCCACCACTTGCCATAACTTTCTTGCAGGTTTGCCGTAAATGCGTTGGTTTATGCGTTGCAGTGACGCAGTTGCATCTTCTGGCCTCCAGTCTTTCAACACCCGAAACGTAAAATCTCCTTTTTCGATATCTTTAACCACACGGATATTTTTCTCGTCAGCTTCAAGCCATTCGCTGAGTTCCAGATGTTCGCTTTCAGTCAACTCATTGCTGTGCTTTTTCGCAAGCAAGACCATAATGCGTTCTATATACAGCGCTTCTTCTATCGTCATATGTAACCTGTTATAGAGACAATACAACCATAGGTGTAAAAAGTACCGAAGAATTTGTAATTATTTTCAACTGATCCAGAATGCGAGCAAAAAGAAACTAAATGCACGGCCGGATAATTTGGTTTTCAAGATCTTTAAACCTAAAACTTTGAGGTTTTTCACAGTTTGCTCTGATAAATCCAACTCCTGAGCAATTTCTGTATTGCTAAAGCTTTCCAGAAAACTCATGGCAATGACTTTACTGCATTGCGAAGGAAGTTGATGCACCGCACGGTATATTTCAGCCATGATTTCTGCCTGAATGATGGTACTTAATTGGTCATTATCTTCAACTAGGGTGTTTTCCCCTATCTCCTCAACAGAGACATATTGTCTTTTATTCCACTTCAGGTAATTCAGACATGCATTTCTTGTGGAACGGTATAGAAAGGCTTTGAGGTGCGTATGATTTTCAAATATTTGCTTTTTATCCCAGAGTTTCACGAATAGGTTTTCAATGATATCTTCAGCTTCAGCACCTACAAATTTTGTCGCATAAAAACATAAAGGATGGTAAAAGCCATGGTAAATCAATTCAAATGCGCTGCGTTCACTCAGATGGATTGGATTGCTGGTTCTAACTGGATCTGATTCTGAAGACATATAATTTTACCCCAATGCAATAATAACTAAACGATTTTATTTTTAGGTAATTCCCAAAGTGATTATTAAAATAAAGGGCAAAGCAAGCTAAAGATTTTTCAAGCTTAGGTGTTTTAAGCTTATCCATAAATGGTCATGAAGTCCAAGACGCTCATACGAGCCAATTCGGTTGAATCAATACTTGAAGCTTTGTCAATACAAAAAATGACTGGATATCGTGCCATCATACAGAGTTGAATAAGTGTTCTGGCAGCCCTGCCCGCATCTGCTGAAGGTAATTTCCCAATGCTCATTTGTGTTTCTAAAAAGTTTTCGAGTAACTCCTCAGTAGCTTTAGGCGCGCGTTCATAAAACAACCTTCCCACTTCCGGGAAACGCGCACTCTCACCAACAGCAAGCCGATGCAAATCAATCGATTCTGTCGAGCAAATTTCATCAATATAGTGCTTTGCAAAGTCTCTAAGCGATTGCGCTAAAGGTTTGTCCGATTTTAAGTGTGGTGCTAATTTTCCGCGAAATGATGCCGTAGCATGCTCGATATATGCTGCAAAAAGAACTTCTTTATTAGGGAAGTAGCGCCATAAGGTTTCTTTTGAGCCACCATAAGCTGAAGCAATTGCAGACATCGTAGTAGCACCATAACCGTAATCAAGGAAGTGTTTTCCAGCTATTTCTATGATCATTTTACGACGGGCTTCTTGTTGCAATTCTTTTGACATATTTTTTATTTGCTTTTAACCGTACTATGTAGTACGTTTGTTAAACCGTACCATGTGGTACGGTTTAACAATTTAATGATGAGTTTTACAACAAAGATACAATCCTACGATGGCGTAGGCAAGTTCAACGTCTATGTAGCCGAGCCCGATGGTAGACCCCGGGGCGCAATTATCGTTATCCAGGAAATTTTCGGGGTAGATACAGACATTCGCTGGCGCTGCGATCTTTTAGCCCAGAGCGGTTATCTGGCTATTGCACCCGATCTTTTCTGGCGTCTCGATCCAGGCATGGAATTAGATCCTGACATAACCTCAACCATGAAACGTTCTGTGGATGTGGTGATTCGCTTCAATACAGATAAGGGGGTACATGACGTACAGCGTACAATCAACAAAGCCCGCGAGATTGTAGGCAATAAGGCGAAAATTGGCCTGATCGGATATTGTCTTGGTGGACGAATGGCCGCATTTGCCTCAGCCCGTACTGATATCGATGCAGCAGTTTCTTATTATGGTGTACAAATTGAGCGTATGTTGAGTGAAAAAGATGCCATCAGAAACCCACTCATGTTACATATGCCTGAGTTCGATGAGCATGTTGGTCCGGAAATTCAAGACCAGATCCATGCTGCATTCGATGGCAACGGGCAAATCACAATCTACGACTATCCGGGACAACATCATGGATTTGCATGTGCGCTGGGCAAACGTAGATCGGAAGAGACGGCAAGAATAGCTGACGAACGCACTGCTCAATTTTTAGCGCAACACATTGGTTGAGGTACGCAAAAACCAAATTATCTAAAAAAACAATGAAAATAATAGCTTTAGAAGAACATTTTGTACCTCCCCAGGTAAGCGAAGCCTGGGAGGCAACTGCTACAATTCAAGACTTTACAGTCTCCATGAACGGTCACCAATATGCCAGACAATTGGAAGATCTGGAAGATATTCGCATTCAGGCAATGGACGATGCCGGCATTGACGTGCAGGTATTGTCCCTGCCCTCACCTGGTGTTCAGAATTTTAAACCAGCCGATTCAATAGCAGTTGCGAGAGATTTTAACGATATCCTCACTGGCGCTATTGCAAACCGACCAGATCGCTTCGATGGGTTTGCTACCCTTCCTGTTCCCTCACCAATTGCAGCTGCAAAAGAGTTACAACGCACTGTGCAGGACCTTGGACTCAAGGGTGCACTTTTAAATGGACGTGTCCATGAGCGTAATATGGATCACCGTGACTTTAATCCAATCTATGAAGCTGCAGAGGCACTACACGTGCCGCTTTATATCCATCCCCAGCTTCCCCCACCGGGGGTACGCGATGCTTATTATTCTGGCATAGGTCAGATTGCCGATATCATGCTTTCCATGGGGGCCATTGGCTGGCATTACGAGACTGGTATACAACTCCTGCGCATGGTACTTACCGGAGTCTTTGACCGTTACCCCAACCTTCAGGTAATTGTCGGCCACTGGGGCGAAGTAGTCCTATTCTATCTGGATCGCATTGCACAACTCAACCATGCGGGCCTCAAACTGGAACGGCCCATCGCTGACTACTTCAAACAAAACGTCTACTACACACCAAGCGGTATTTTCAGTCAGCACTACTTTTCCCGAACCATTGAGATTGTAGGCGTCGAACGAATGATGTTTTCCCAAGATTGGCCTTATCAAAGCTGTCGTGAAAAGGGTGCCCGCACATTTTTAGAACAAGCCTCAATATCTCAAGCTGAGAAAGAAGCTATAGCACATGAAAATTGGGAGCGGCTTGTTTTAGAAGGTGGAAATAATTCTTAGTGAGCTGAACAGCTAGTAACTGCACACGAAATCATGTGCAGTTACCATTTTTTATAGAAAACTTATGACAAGCGTTCCCGCCTATCCGGTAAACAGCGGAGTATCTTCTGAAAGACGAATTAATCTAATTGTGGCAATGTGAACCAAAAAGTTGTTCCTACACCTTCAATGCTATCCACGCCAATCTGCCCCCCGTGTCGGTGGACAATATCTGCACTGATATAAAGACCTAAGCCCAGACCGGATACCTGTATCCCCGATTCATCAGCCCTGAAATAACGGTCAAACAAATGCGGCAGTTTATTAGCCGGAATTCCCGGCCCGGTATCCCTCAAGGACAATTTTACCGAATCTCCCAGGTTTTCAATCGTTAAAAAGATCTCCCTGCTGTTTGGTGCGTATTTAACGGCGTTTGTTATAAAGTTACTAATGACCTGCTCGATCCGGTGTTCGTCAGCAATGATTTGCAGATCCCTGACACCCTCAACCACCAACTCCTGCTTTCCAAGCTGCCTTGCATGCGAGCAACAATCGTTTATTAGCCGATCTATACTGAATTTCTTTTTATTCAGCATGACTTGCCCCTCCTTGATTTTGGTCACGTTCAACAGATCGTCGACCAGCTCTGTAATCTTTTCCATGCTCCTGCTACACTGTTCAACCAGTCTGGGCAGTAAGGCTGTTGGATTGGCCTTCATCCTTTCCAGAAGCTGCAAAGAAGCTTTCAAGCTAGTAATCGGCGTTTTGAGTTCGTGACTGGCGATGGAAATAAAATCGTCTTTCTGCTGTTGAAGACGCTTGAATTCTGTAATGTCGATCACTGTACCCAGTAACTTTTTGAGATTACCCTCGCTATCACGATGCACATTCCCTTGCACACGTACCCACTTTATGGAATTATCCGGAAGCAAAAGCCGCGTTTCGTAAAACAATTTACCCGTTTTGCTGGCTACGGCATGAGCCTCTTCACTCAGACCTGCATCCAGTGGATGGTAAGTGGCCAGTACTTGTTTCCTTGATACCGGAGTATCCACCCCGAAGATCTCGTTGAAACGCTCAGAAGCAGTCAGGGACTGATCAATATAACTCAATTCATACGTTCCAATCTCCGCCGCTTCAATTGCAAGACGGCTCCGCTCCTCTACATCCTCTATTTTCCGGCGGGCGATCACTTTATCCGTCACGTCATTCCCCACCACCATAATCGAAGTCACGCTCCCTTTGTGATCAGTAACCGGTTCGTATACGAAATCGATATATAAGGTTTCATCGATGCCTTTTCGAACCAATACCACTTCGTGTTCCTGCGCATGGAAGGCTACACCAGTTTCGATCACCTGCTGCATCACTGGCGCATAAACCTCCGCCGCTTCTGCCACCGCGTCCCAGATGGTATGTGCTTCAAGCTGCTCGCTTGTTTTGCCAACCAATTTTAAATATTCATGATTAACTTCAGTGATCATCAAGTCCCCCGCACGAATGATGCAGATAGCAACCGGGGCTTGTTTAATCAGGTTGCGAAACCTCGATTCGCTGAGGAACAATTCATCATAGGAGGCAGCAAGCTCTTCATTTGTAGTTGCCAGTTCCTCGTTCAGCGCAGCAAACTCTTCGTTGGAAGCCGCCAACTCTTCGTTGAGATCCTGGAGCTTCACTTCATCCAGTTTCCGCTGGGTGATGTCTACACAAGAGCTGATGTACCCGGCAAATGTTCCATCTGACAGAAATCTCGGTGTACCTTTTTTTAACAGCCAGTGGTAAGCTCCCCCCGCTCCCAGAATCCGAAACTCGTCGGTATAGGAGATGCGCTTTTCAAATGCCGCCTGATGAATGGTAAGAAACCTTGACCTGTCCCGCTCATGAATCAGATCATACCATCCTTTTTCGTTGAGCTCGCTTGAAGTTCTCCCGCTGAGTAAAGACCAGGCTTTGTTGAAGTAAAACCGTTTTGCATTTTGATCACTTACGGCCACCAGTATATCGGTGTTATCGGCCATCGACCTGAACCGCTCCTCGCTTTCAGTAAATGCCTTCACGCGATCCTGAACCATCGATTCTAAATCCTGATTCAGCCGCGCCAGGTCTTCCCGGCTGGTCTGGAGTTCTTCATTGATGGCATTGAGTTCTTCGTTAGATGCCGCAAGTTCCTCATTGAGCGCCTGCTCCCGAATGAGCAGCTCACGGTTCTGGGCTGCCATTTCCAGTTCTCGCCTGTTCAGATAACGCTCAGTCACATCCGTAGCCGTATGCAGAACGCCGGTAACCTCACCATGTTCATTCTTGACAGCACGGTATTCGAAATCGAAATAAAAAGTCTTACGCTCGCCATCAATGGAAAGTTCTGCGGGTGTATCATTTCCGGAAATCGTTATTCCCTCACGCCAGACCCGGGCGAACATCTCCCCGAAGGGCTGATCAGTAAGTTCCGGCATGGCTTCCACCAAACCTTTACCGATAACCTCGCGACCTCTGCCCCAAATCCTCAACATGGGTTCATTGGCAAATTCAATCCGGGCCTCCTCACCGTGATGTATAGCGGTTGCAATATTGGTAAATGAAAGTATGTGGTTTAATTGCTCAGCATTCAGGCGCATCACTGGATCATTCATAAGTAAAGTAGATTTCGGAAGGCTAAAATAACGGATTTAAATAAAATACCACAAAAACTTACCTTATAAACTTTATTCTACATTACCTTTTTAGGGGACTTTTCCATCTGAGTACACTACTCTTATTCTGAAGCCTGACCAAAAAAAGGCATGCCCGAACGTGAATCCGGGCACAACCATAATATTTCCAGTCTAATTATACCTGTCAATTAAAGCTGCTGGTATATTGGTCCGTCCGCCCAGGCTATCTATCTTGGCATCTAGCCTATTCCATATTTGCATGTTTTCCAATTCCTGTAAAGTATAATAAAGTTTCAAAGCGTTATAAACCTTACTGGTAGCATGTGCGGTGTTTACCGGTTCCTGGGCACGTTGATAGATCAGGTTATTCGACAGGTTTTTTACACCAAAAGCGGCAATACCAAAACTAGCACTTTTCGATGGGGTCGTCCTAAACCAACTATTGTAGGTTGCCTCATCAATTAAGATATGCTCCAATGATACCAGGGGTGTTATCCGGGAGAAAAAATTGTAAGGATCATCACCATGAGCCATATATAATGCCTCCTTAACAAAATAAGCTTGACTGTGTCTATCTGGGCTCAATACTATTTTTACAGGGATGTTTAACGCCCTCAGGACTATTTTCAGAAACGACGTGGTGCCATGGCAACCTGCAGTGAAGTGTCCGAACTGGTTATTATTTTGTACAGTGGTACCGTTAATTATCCTGCTGGGCAAAACCCCACCATACTGCCAATGGTTATACATATTACTGAGCTCCAATGCGCCACCGAAATGGTACAGATCTTTACTCCAGTTTAAGAGTGCGCCAATAGTGGCCAACCTGGTACTCTTTATGGCACCGATTTCCTTCATAAAAGAACGCAAATAAGTTCCGGGTTCAGGTATTGTAGAATTATACACAGCTTCCGGCATTAATATCGCGTAGAGATTGCGACCATTCGTAAGTGGCGTATAAAATACATTCCCGTCAAAGATCAGCTTCAGTTCAGCAGCATTATAATCCAGAACACTCCAGCTGACAATGTGATCCATTTCCAAATGGAGACTCGTGGCAATATTGTCCAGATAAAGCAACCACGTTTCCCTTGGACTATAGAGTACAACTATATTCGTACCCGTATGATGGTCTTCAGGTGGGGTTGGAACATTCACCACTGTCGTCCAGTCTCGTCTGGCTTTCTCAAAAAACCAGTACAATTCAGTTTTTTGCGTGGCATTCCATTGGTTGTACGGCAAATTTGTACGCTGTTGTGTGGGCCATATGATTGCATTTGCCACCTGTGCATGGTCGGCCAGCCAATCATCAATTTCAGTACTACTGACCACTTTTGTAGAGAAACTCACTTTAACGCCCGGAAATAATTTTAAACTTGCCGAGACCGTATTGTGGCTTCCAGTACTCATACTTCCAATAGCCAGCTGGATTTTTAAATTGCCATCCTGATCGCTAACGCCTTCCGTAGCAGAAATGACACTGTTACTATCCAGCTTATTAAAAATTACCTGGGTGCCTGCAACGGGGTTGTTGGCCTGGTCTACTACCTTAACCGTAAGTGAATCAAAAAGCGTTGCTCCAGGCAAGGCGGTTTGATTGTTGCCACCAACTATGACTAATTTCAAGTTCGTTGTCGAACTACTAATGATCTCGACTCCGGGAGTTGAACCAAATTTGCTACAGGCTACAACCTGAAAAAGCAGGAAGGCACCGAATATCAGAAGATATCCCTTTCTAGTTACTAATAATTGCTTTTTAAATATCATATTTTAAATGTTTAGGTGGTGTATTGTGATTTTGTCAATGGTTACCTGGTCAGTTCTTTTTAAAATATCTAACGTTCCATGAGCATCTCTAAGAGTATCAATAACAAGGAAAGATGGTCTTTCATATGCTTGCGTAATGCCCGCATCGCCTTGTTCATGTGATCTTTCACCGTACTCAGCGATATACCCATTTCCACCGCGGTAGCGTCATAACTCCTGCCTTCCATTTTGCAACTGATGAATATTTTTTTGCGTTGTGGCGGGAGCTGTGCGATGGCTTTTTGCAGGGCTTCCGTGGCAGAATTAAAATTGATATGTTCATCCAAATGATGGTAATGTGCTGTGCCCTGGCTAATTAAATGTGCTTTCAGTTTTTCATCACGGGCTGCTTTCCAGTAGTAGTTGATGGCTAGGTTTTTGGCGGTTTGGAATACGATAGCTTTAAAAGGGATACCTATGTCCAACCTGTCGCGTTGCTGCCATATTTTCAAGAAAACATCTTGATGTAGTTCTTCGGCGACTGTATGACTGATGACTATTTTTTTGATGCGGAGGAAAACTTCCTGCGCATATTGAAGGTACAAACGATCGAAGGCCCGGTAATCACCTTCGATCATTTGCTTAACAAGCGTATTTTCGTCTATCAGTGTACTCAATTCTGATTATTTTTAACAGTTGCCTGGAATGATATCTATTGTTATTGCTTCGCCGAAAAATATTTGTCGAGCTTATCGTTCAGATCCTCACTGATTCCTAAGCTTCTATACAAAATGGTACCGTCCGGACCAACCAGTATCGTGGTAGGAAAACCGGTCACATTCAGTTGAGCCACGTAGTCGTATATCCCGCTACCGCTCATGATGTGATACCAATCCAATCCTTTTTCGGCAATTGCAGTTTTCCATTTCTCTTCCGTGTCCCCTTTATCAATCCCCAATATTTCGAGTTTCCCAGCATACTTTTTCTTAAGATCCAAGAGATGGGGCATGCCCGCCATACAGGGTACACACCATGTACCCCAAAAATCAATCAGATAATATTTCCCGCTTAAGGATGTATTTGAAAATGCTTTTCCGTTTGGCAAGGTGCCTGTGATGGTCAACATTTTAGCGCCAACTACGTATTTCCCTGCACTAATTCTGCTTGCCACCAATTTATAAAACTCAGTTTTTTTATAGCTGTTGTCGACCGTTTTAATAAGATTTGCTGCCTCTGGAATCGATAGCTGCCCCCTTAACATGAAGTCATTGATCAAATACAAGCCCATAATTGAGGAGCTATTTTGACTCACCATTTTTTTTAAGGCATCAAGAGCAGCCTGACTTGCTGCATCAAATTCCTTTTTTAGCTCAGCCTGATCAGCAGCGGATGAAGAAGCTCTGGCCAACTTGACCTGAAGGTTCATCTGTTTGTTTAAAAGAGGGAAATAGGATTTAAGAATTTTGTTACAAACTTCATTCTCAGCACCACCTACAGCGGAGGTTTCTGCATAATCTGTAAGTCTGCCTATCAACTTCACTTTTTCACCAGGTTGTACCACACACCACATCGAAGCCGCCTTGGTCGGATAAGCTCCTGTTTTATCGGGATCAGGCTTTTTTAAAACACCTGGATTGGTTGCACTCACTCTGATTACCAAAGGAGAAGCTGTCGTTTCGCTATAATTGAACTGACCATCCACAACAGGAATGGTCTTATTTTTCATCGTGGAAGTACCATCCCAGATGGTTACATAGACCACTTTTCCCTCAAGGTTATCAATCTGACTGCTCAACACAAAGGCGGTCTCCTGCGCAAAAGTGCATATGCTGAGCAGTAACATGGACACCGTAGTTATGATTTCTTTATACATCTTTTTTGATTTAGATCTGATTATTCCTCAAGTTTATGGACTACATAGGCCGTTGGTGAAGCCCCTGCATAACTAGGAGACGTATACAGGATATTTTTCACATAGATCACCGCTATTTTGCCATCTTTATTTAAAAAGGCATATCCATGCCCCCTGATCAACTGCACCTTTGCTGCTCCAGCTGTGCCAATTTGCCTGTTCCTCAAATCACTCAATTTCAGATTATTGAAATCGATCTCTCCCAGATCCAAGTACTTTACGTCACGCATCTGCGCCGTAGGATAGGTTCCGGAGAACTTGTTAAGAACCCTTAGAGAATCGGCTATCCAACTCGCGTTTGGAGAAACCAGGTACATGGGACGCTTATCAAAATCGGACAAGTCCGTGTAGATATGGCCGTAGACATTTGGTCTGTTGGTTGCTGTTATCGCAGTTGTCACTGCTGCTGCAGCCATCGCAACGGCTGTAGGTACTGACTTTACAACCGGAGGGTTGACTGAATTATCGGTAACATTAGTAAAGGTGGTCACGCTATACAAAAAGGAAGTTGCGCCAACCGCATACACCCTTTTACTATTGGCAACCTGTCCGTTATAAAACGTCCCTCCATTTAAAGAGGTCAGAAAATTTGATGCCTGAAGTTTAACCACTATCGATTTGGTTTCGCCTTTTCCAGAGGTCACATTTAGCTTTACACTATATTCGCCCTCGGTAAACGTATTGGGTATCTTCACCGTGAATTCGAAAACAACATCCGCGAGTTTACGGCTCAATCTACCCTGGGCATCAACACTAACAGGTTTTCTGGTATCAATCATCTTAAACACCAGTGGAGCGATTTCAAAGTTCTTACTGGCTTCCGAACTGGTAAAAGCGGCGATGCTATCTGTAGGATTCGAGGCAAAAATGGAAAATGTTTTTGTAGCTCCCGTTACTTTGCTAACCTGCACCTGGGGTATTTCGAGAGGATCCATGTTCTTCACCATAAATGACTCTGATTTTACGAGCAAAAGTTCATCTGGCGAACAGGAAGAAAGCCCCATGATCGCAAGGCAGATGAATAATGTGGTTTGTATTTTCATATTCTTTTCAACTAAAGCTTAATAATTTGGGTTCTGTATCACCACGCCTTTATTGGCAGCCACTTCATCTTGAGGAATTGGCAGGCACAGCTGCCAGTCGCTCAGGAAGGAAGGATTGAATCTGGCAACGAACCTATTTCCAGCTTCGTCCTTTAAGCGGGCCATGGCAAACCATTCAGAAGCATTTTCTACCCCCAACTCCAGCACATATTCGTTAACGATGGCTTCGAACTGCCTGGCTTTACTGACATAGTCGCTGGCGTTTAACAGTGTATTGCCAGAGCGGGTGCGCAAAAAATTTAAAGGAGCCAGGACATCCGTTGCCGAAGCGCCTGTTTTTGCCAAAGCTTCAGCTTTGATGAGATAAAGTTGTGCAAGGCGCATGATATAAGATGGACAATTACCATTGAAGCGGAAGACCTTTCTAAAACTAACACCTGTCTTGGTTACTGGCGGGTTACCCGAAGTGAAACTATCTTCGGCCCAGGTATAAGGGTACCTTGCATCAGCCCTGATCAAGGTACTATAATAGGTGTTCTCACTTTCAGAATACACGCTTGCAATGTTTCCGACAGCATAACTGAAAACACCATAAGGACTTTGTGCCAGTGGATTGGCTACAGTGCTTGCAATAGTCTGCGCATTGATGAACCTGGAAAACAGCAGTTCCCTGTTGGGCAGATAATCGTTAGCTGGCAAAAATACATCGGCAAAAGAAGTTTCCATCTTGAACTCGGTACCGCTGATCACTTCGTTGGCCAATTTTAGGGCTTCGGAGAAATCTGTTGCTAATCCACGCATGATCAAAGCTTCAGCCTTGAATGCTTTTGCGGTGCTGCGACATGTTCTATATACAGATGTATGTGTTTTAGGCCCATTCTCAATACAGTATTGGTAATCGGCCAAAATGCTTTCGTAAGTAGCTTTTACGGTAGCGCGCGAAGTAAGCAAGTTGTTGATGCTGGTTGGCGCTAAACGTAGTACGGGACCGTAGGGACTCTCGTTGTCCCAAAAATAGCCATGATATTTTAAGGCCCAGAGATGTCCGAAAGCCCGTAAAAACTTAGCTTCAGCAATAATTTCGGCGCGCTTTTCACTTCCGATTTTATCGGCGGGCAATTTTTCTGTATAAAAAATAACATTGTTCGCGGCGTTGACGATACGGTATACCAAACGATAAAAACCCGGGATGATATTATCTGAGGATACCACACTAAAAGTACTGAGGCTAACGTCAAATGTAAAGCGTTGTCCACCTTTAAGCAAACCTGCCATTTGCGCCCCGTTTACGGCATAGTCATACGAGAACCCGGTGGTGAATGTAGGTGATATTGCTGTATACAGCGGCGGTGTAAAATTATACTGCAGATAGCTGTAAGCACCGTTAAGCGCTACGGTTGCTGATTTCTCATCCACAATAGCCACCTCGGCAGCAAGTTCATGCTCAGGCAATTCCTTTTCAAGTATTTTCTTGCATGAGCTTTGCATCATCAATGCAGCTGCCAGTATGATATAAATGATCTTGTTCATATTTATTGTTTAAATGATGCATTTAAAGTGAAACTGAAAGTCCGTGTCATCGGATAGGTTGAGTTGTCCATGGCGGGCCCCGCAATTCGATCGTCCCGATTAAATGATTCCGGGTTTACGCCTGGATATTTGGTAAAGGTGACTACGTTATTTACGCTTAGGCCAAGATTTAGGTTAGAAATAACCTTCAACCTACTCAACATTTTTTGAGGTAGGTTATACGATGCGGATATGTTGTTGATACGTACATATGAAGCATCGTAAAGATTAAAGTCGGTAAAATATTGGGTGAGCGGCCGGATTCTTCCAAAGCCCCTGGAGTCATTTAAGGGATTTACCAGCATCTTTGGGTATACTGCCTCCACATTGTCCGGTGTCCATCTGTTCAGGTTCAGTTTCAGCAGGTTTTTGGGATTGGTGGAGGCAAACTGGAATTGTGTTTCCATGACCGACCAGTTTTTCATGGCACCAATACTGTAGCTACCCTGTACACTTAGCGCAAAACCTTTCCAGTTTAACCGGCCATTGAAACCGCCGTAAAAATCTGGAAAAGAATTACCCAACACAACTTTATCCGCTTCTGTGTAATTTGCAGTCGCCGTCCCGAAATCTACCCAGCCGTTTCCATTCACATCCACCAATCGGACCTCGCCTGCAGCCACATGTGTAACCTGATATTGCTGGCCTGGGTTGAGGTTTCTATAATACGCAGCCTCTTCTGCCGTACGGAACAAACCATCCGTTTTAAAACCATAAAATAAGCCAATCGGGCTTCCTACCCGTAACACAGTAGCATCATAGGCGGAATTGCGCTTCATCGTAGCATCCATTCTTACCAATTTGTTCGTGTTCCTTGCGATATTGAACCCCAATACCAAACTTGTATTTTTTGTTCTCAGCAAGTTGGCATTCAGATCTAACTCTATTCCCTGGTTATCAATGTCAATCAAATTGGCCATGGTACTTGTAGTGATCAGTCCGGTACTCATGGGTAATGTATAATTGAATAGCGCACCCCTGGTCATCTTTTTATAATAACCTATGCTACCGTTCAGGTTTACCTTTTTAAATAAACTAAAATCAAGGCCAAGATCATATTGCGTAGATACCTCCCACTTCAGGTTTTCGTTGGGAATCTGTTTGGGTATTGTAGCCACGCTATTGTTGTAATTGGCAGCTTCAAAAGTACTCATCCAACCATAGGCGGCTACTGCAGTGTTGGCCATGGTACCAACGCTTGCCCTTAATTTGAGCATTTCTATTGCTTTTACTTTTTTAAGTAATCTGGTATCGCCAATGTTCCAGCCAAGCGCCGCCGACGGAAAATTAGCAAAGCGCGTTGAAGGTGCCATTCTGCTGGTCCCGTCTCTTCGAATAGAGAACGAAGCCAAATAGCGTCCGCTATAAGAATTGTAGTTTGCCCTGAATATACCTGACACCAGCGCTGCCCCATAAGCCGTTCCGCTGGGCGGTTGGGGATTAAGGGCTTGATAAGGGGCATTCAGATAATCATCCTCAGGGAAATCATACAAGATCATGCTCTCGTTGTAAAACGTATTTTTCGTATAGGCAAATGCAGCAGTGAAATCTACATTGTGATTGGTAAAAAACGTTCTGGAATAATTAAGCCGCGTATCGGCTTCATACTTGCGCGTCTCTGTCAACGATTTGTCCATTCTGCCATTTCTAGGCAAAACGGTGCTATAATTATTACTTCCTATTACGGTGGTCCGATCGTAATAATTTTCGGCTTTGTTTGAAAAATTGTTCGTAGATAGAATGGAGGTCCATTTCAGGCCCTTCATAACATTCACCTGAACATTCGCAGCCAAAGTATAGTTAAAAATCTTTGAGTCCCTGTCTACCCCTTCCAATTCAACTAAGGGGTTTCGATAACCCGTATTTGCGGCGGGCACGAAAATCGATCCGTCCGGATTATAGGGTGACATATCCGGTCGCATCAGGAGTGCATCACTTAAGTTACCTACGGGCTGAGATACATCTTGTTGGTAGCCATTTACAGAGAGCGCAAATTGCACACGTTTGTTTTGGCGTGAATCAATCCTGATGTCTATATTCTTTCGGTCTGAGCCGGTCTTTTTTATCTGGCCTACAGTTTTGTCCAGGCCCAGGCCAATATTATAACCCAATTCGCCGCTTCTTCCCGTTAGGCTCAGATTGTGGTTAACTTTGGTGCCGTCCTGGTAAAGTACATCCATCCAATTGGTTTCTGCCTCACCAAAGTACCCCGTATTAAAAAAGTTATTATAGTATGTATGGGTATTGAAATTGATAGGTGCACCGTTACCATAATCGTTTTCATCCCGAATGCGGTTGGTAATTGATTCCGCAAGGAGCATCTTAAACTCGCTCGCATTAAGCACCTCTAAAGATTTCATTAATTTATCAACTCCATAATTCATCCTGTAGCTGATCATGGGCGTACTGGTTAAGCCTGTCTTGGTTTTGATCATGAAAACCCCTGCGGCACCGCGTGAGCCGTAAATGGAAATGGCGGATGCCCCTTTCAGCACATCTAAAGAAATAATATCATTGGGATTGATGCTTGACAACCTGAAAGTTTCGTCCATGGGAACATCATTGATCACTACCAATGGTGTCAGGTTTCCTGTTAGACTGGACACCCCCCTTAATATGATCATCGGCTCCTGTCCAGGCTCACCGGTCCCCATCATCGTCATCATCCCCGGTACCTGCCCCTGTATAACTTCAATGAGATTGCCCGATGGGTTTTCCTGTATCAGTTTCATGTCTAACCTTGAAGTGGCATCTGGATTATTCTTTAAAGTGGTTGCCCCTCCGTATCCGGTAATTACGAGTTCATTTAAGCGGTTACTATCTTCCTTAAGTGCTACGTTGATGGTACTGCGGTTGTTAATTCTGATCATCTGAGTTAACATACCCACATAGCTGAATTCGAGCGTAACTGCATCATCCTCCACCCTAATGCTGTAAAAGCCTTTGTCATCGGTAACCGTGACATTGCCTTTCTTTCCAGTTTTGATACTAACCCCTGGTATAGGCATGTTAAGGGTATCGGTCACCCTGCCCACGATGGTTCTGACAACCTTCTGATTTTGTTTTTTTACCCATTCTGGTTCATTAATTTCTGTAACCATATTGTAAACAGGCTGTTCCTTCCGGTTAATGATAATCTCCCTGCCTTCTATACTGTATTCAAGTGAATGGTTGTTCAGAACGTTTTTCAGCACCGCTTCTAGTGGTTCTTGTTTAAAGTTGGCTGGAAATTTTCTAGTATTTTCTATCAATTCGGAACGGACCAAAATTTGAAAACCTGTTTGTTTCCTGATTTCATTGAACAGCTCCTTGAGATTGGTTTCGTTCTTGTTGAAGGTTATTTTTTGTGAGTAGCCATAGGTGACGGCTACCATAAAAAAAATGATCGTTAAATAAATTCGTATAAATTTATCCATCTGTTAGTGGTTGTTTAGGTTTATAGTTGATGCTTGGTTTGGCTTTAGCAATTGTTGATTTGGAGATTATTTAGTCACAATTACCCTCCTTCCTGCCAATTTAAAATGAACGCCGCCAGTCTTCTCAAGACGGTTTAAAACGGTCTGCAAGTTGTCATACTGAGAAATCCCACCAAAAAAACGTGCGTTTTGATCTACATTCTGGTAGATGATCTCCACATCGTACCACCTGGAGATCTTGTTCATAATGCTGAATAGGGATTCATCATCAAAACTAAAATTACCGTCGATCCATGCTATAGCCTGTGTCGGATCAACCTTTCTGGCACTAAAATTTTGATTTTTCAAGGTAGCCTCCTGGGCCGGCGATAGTTTAATAACATGCTTTGAGTTGGACAGCTCTACAGAGCCCCTGATCAGCGTGGTGCGCGTCTCTGGATCGGTGCTAAAAGCACTTACGTTGAATGCAGTGCCTAAAACTTTGATCTGCTGACCTTTTGAACGGATGAGGAATGGACGGGACTTTTCTTCAGCAACCTCAAAATAAGCTTCGCCATCAAGCTCCACCAGGCGTTGTTTACTGCTAAACTTCATTGGATACCGTAATACGGTTGCCGTGTTGAGCCATACTTTAGATCCATCTGACAATACCAAACGGTAAAGGCCACCCCTGGGGGTCGTTAAGGTAACAAGTTGAGATGGCCGGACATCTGTAAAATTGCCAACCTCAGATCCGTCTTTATAGCGAATGGTGTTATCTCGTAATGATATTTCTTTCTTTTCACTGCTTAAATCAATTTTCTCACCATTTGGCAGGGTAAGCACGGCTTTGCTACTTGCAGACAAGATCGGCTCATCAATGTCCATGTAATTGCGCACCCAAAAAAAAGAAACCGTCACAAGCATGAATATTACAGCGGCATAGCTCAATACTTGAAATGGAAATGACTTGCTTTCCAGGATGATATTTCTGAGCTTTGTCCTGTTGCTTTTGACACTACGTATAGTTGCCTTATCTGCCGGGCTATAGGCTGGCATGTTCTCAAATTCATCGGTCGCCATATTTGCCAGATGTTCTTTTCCACCTGGAGTGGAGAAGTACTCCATGAGCCATTCTGCCTCCTCTATTGAGCACTGCTGCATTAAAAATTTCTGATACAGTATATTTATGTGTGGTTTCATACGATTGTTTAATAGATCAAAGCTTTGATGGTTTTAACCGGAACAATACCCCTCAATATCATTTGCAGATGCATCGGTTCCTTGGCAGAAGTATAAAGCGGGCGGGTGGTAGATACAATGCCTACTAAATTTCCATTGTTATCTAAAATAGGACCACCACTAGAACCCACAGCATATTCGCAACTCACGTACATGCGTTCCCTCAACGGGTTCTTCGCATCAGTGCTGTTCCGGGCAACTGTGCCCTTGCTGTAATAATAAAGCTCCTTTCCTTTGGGATGACTAATGGCGTGGACCGTAGAGGCCACCATTGCATCTTCGCCGAGGGGGATGGGACTAAGTCTGATATTTTTAGGATTGATCTTGAATATCGCCACATCGCCTGTTTCGCTATAAGTCAGAACTTCCTGGATGGGAAATATGTTGCCGTCAATGTCTGAAATGTACACATGTTTCTTGAGCATTGTGGTATCTGCGGCCCCTCCCAATCCTGTCGACGCGAATACGTGGTAATTAGTGAGACATAGTCCATCTTCGGTGAGTACGATTGCAGTCGCATTAATCGCTGTGTGCATATTATCGCATTTTCCACAATCATAAAAACTTCCAACCATCAGGACACCACGGCTTCGAAGCTTGTAAAGCTCTTGTGCTGAAAGTTCTTCCTGAGGCGAATCAGGCAGCTTCACGCTAATTCTTTCTTCTGCCCTGACTTTGCTGATATCAGACAAAAACATGTCAAACTCGGTCATCTCGGTGTGAAGTGTTTGTTTTTCTATTTTTTTGATCAGAAGGTCATAATCAGAAGAAATATTGAAGACTTCACGCTCGTTCACTTGTGCATGAACAGAACAGGAAACGGCAGACAGAAACAATATAGCGACACATTTTACAGTAAGAAGTTGGTCATAAAACATAGAGACAGTTTGGGTTTATCAGGTTCCTTTTTTCTATATACAATTGAGTACAACGAAATCTCTGCTCACTATTATTTTTTTTTTAGAGATCATATCAAAACTGATCTAAAGCGGCTATTTTTATAGATAGGGAATAAACAGAATTGGCCAGGAACTTCCTGGCCAATAAACCGTTAATATTCAGAAAGGAGCAGTAGAACCTGATCTATTAGAAAACTGAAAACAAATGGTATTTATTTTTCTTTAGCCTTAAATTTCTGAAATTGCAAAACTAAAAGGTCAACAGCATTCTCGAGTTCCTTTTCATCCATAGAGGCGAATCCAAATCGAAATGCATTTTGCGCTATACTAATCCTTTTTATTTTTAATCCGTTCATTACCTCTAAATGGCCGATGGGATATTGAGGAAGTAACTTGATCCAAATAGCCATACCACCAGTAGGCAACCAATAGGTTATATACTCACCCAGCTTCTCTCTTAGCAAGGTATCTAGATGATCTCGCCTGCTATGATATATTTTCTTTGCCTTTTTAATATGTCTTTTCAACTCTCCATCTTTTATCATCATAGCAAGTGCATTTTGCATATATCCATCACCTCCCACATCAATAGCATTGCGTAAAGCTGTGCATTGGGTTACAAAATTTTGCGGAGCTACCATAAAACCAATTCGTATTGCAGGGTCTAACATCTTTGAAAATGAACCTATATATATTACATTACCGTTATGGTCTGCACTTGCAAGTGGCAGATAAGGCGATGAGCTATAATGATAGTCATAATCGTAATCATCTTCTATGATAGTGAATAAAAACTCATTGGAAAGTTCCAATAATTTCATCCTTCTCTCCACACTAAGCATGACTGTTGTGGGGTAATGATGATGAGGAATGACATATACAGCGTCTATTTTGATTTTCTTACACAATTCTTCAATGGCATAAACATCAATACCATCGTTATCCACATCTACCTCAATGATATTGGTACCAGTTTCTTTAAAAGCATTATTAGCAATCAGATAATTTGGTTTGCCAATGATAATCTTTGTGGAATTATTTAACAAGAGTTGTGATGAAAGGTAAATGCTCATCTGTGCTCCATGCGTAATCAAAATATTTTCTGCAGTGATATTTAGTCCTCTGGTCTCAGATAAGTAACTAACCAGTTCTTTTCTTAGCTTTAATGTACCTTGTTCAGTACCAATATGTGCATCCTTTACGGAATGTTTACGTGAAGCAAGTGTGCGATAAGTTTTTAGTAGATCATCTATCGGTGATAACCCTACATCTGGATGTCCATCGTCAATAATAATATCAAATACCGAGGTAATGCCAACTGATAATCCACTTTTTTCGACAGTTCTAAACGGTAAACTAAACTCATTTTTGTAAGATTTCTTCAGCTGTGATTGGCTCCAATCCTGAGGCTTTAATACAGGTATATGCTCAGCTACTGAAACCTGTTTTCTTGGAACAATAACAATCCAGTCTTGCGCATTCAACTCCTCGTAAGCCGCTATTACCGTTTTTCGGTGAACGCCAAGAATTTTTGCAAGCTCCCGGCTTCCTGGCAAATGAGTTCCGGCTTTTAACACGCTATTCCTTATTGCATTGATTATAGCCACCGCTATTTGTCTGTAAACAGGAATGTTAAGGTCTTTGTCAATCTTTACAATTCGGTCAAAAGGTATCATCTGGACTACAATATATATCAAATCTGGACTATAAAGGTAGTCCAACTTTCATATAGATTTGCAGCGTAAAACAAAATAACTTTATAAATGGATTTCAAAATTAAAAAAGCAGGTCTTGAAGATTTACACACAGTCACCGAATTGTTTAATCTTTATCGAATTTTTTATCGTCAGGCAGACGACTACGAAAAATGCAAAACATTCATCAATGACAGGTTGAGCAACGAACAGTCCACCGTCTTCTTAATTTTCGTGGATAACAAAGCGGTCGGATTTGTGCAATTGTACAAACTGTATCACTATATTAAACTGGCAAAGCAGTATCTGTTGAGCGATTTGTTTGTCCATCCCAATTATCGGGGCAAAGGACTTTCAGTAGCCTTGATAGACAGTGCCAAACAGTGGTGCGATGAAACAGGTGCGTGCGGACTGATGCTTGAAACAGAAAAGACAAATGATATTGGTAATAAGCTGTATCCCCGTTGCGGATTTGAATATGACGGATTGCACAACTATTACTATTGGTGGAAATAAATTAAAACAATCTCTTTAACTAATTATAGAATATTATCGCAGTACTATCTGATGTAAATTGCATTTTAAAGTCAACAGCCCTGGCAATGCCAGGGCTGTGATTACATATTAATGATATTTTTGCTTACAGATACCCCTACTTCAAACGGAATATAATCTGCCCTGTTCCTCTTAAACCATCTTTCTTTCTCGTTTTTCCGGTACTTTCAACTCTGGCTTTAAGTTTCCCTGTTTTAAAAAGATGAGTTATTCTATTTGCTTGTGTTTTTGCTCTTACTTCATCGGGGAAAGCCTGTAAAACATCTTCCGATGTAAATTCATCTTGCAATATCCCAGAAGATAAAACACTATTAACGTGTACGGTAAGGTTTTCTTGCATTGGCTCATAACCTTTTTCTTTACGATCCAGAAGGACTTGTTGTGTTTCGGCTGGCAATTTATCAAAATCAGGGAAAGCAAAATCGGGATTGCCAAATTCAAAATATCTCAAACCAAACACATTAGCTATCTGTTCGGCTTTTTTGAAACCAATAACTCTGTTAAACTTAAAAATATTCTTAATATCCGTTATCCCAGTAAGTATAAGTTTGCCCAAATCAGCTTCCTGCATTTTATAGTGCATTAGATAGGCTTTTATTTGATCGGTGAACTCTTTTACTGCATTTATTTTCTCCATAGTCTTTTTAATTCCAAATATATGTATCGAAAGGGAATATCTGATATAGGGACTAAATTCAGCATATAAAGTTATGATGCAGTTGGTATATTTCACCAGGAATTTGATCTATAATGGAAATACCAATAAAGTTGACCGCTCCCCGCCAACATTCCTAGCTCCATCGTGGATAGATTAGTATATGGTATCCAACGCTGAAATTCATCAGGCAAATCCTCAAGAAAAGCAAAAAAATAATCCTATAATTGCTGTCCAGGTATCAACAATATAGACAAGTTATACTATGAAAACAATTCACGCAACAATTATCATTCTATTTAGCCTGATTTCTTTAGGATGCAATTCACAAAATAAAGAAACTTATTGGCGAATCGAGACTATTTACAGAGCAGATAAAAAACCATTCATTGGTTTTACTGGGGTATATATGGATGAAATTATTGATTACAATTTTCATTTTATCAAGAAGAATGATACAATCCAATTTGATCTGCCTGAAAAATTTCAGGTGAACCTTAAAAACTTTAAAAGTTTGAGGCAAATGAGGTTATTAGATAAAGATTATTATGAAATGTATGATTTTGAATTTTCCGGGGATACATTTTTAATAAAATTTAAGGACAATGCGACCACCTCAAATTCCAAAAATACCATTATAGAATTTAAAGAAATTACTAAGGAAGCGTACACGAAAGACATTGTAGAGGAAATTGCCCATCAAAAAGATATCACTTCTAAAATTGCTGCTTTAAAACTTGATCTCGAAAAGCATCCTCAGATTGTTCTAAATCCAACTAAAAAAATGCCCACTAAAATAGATAGTTTAATGGCCAATACTGGTGAGGAAGTATTGCTTCGTACCCCCACAGGAATTCAACTGAGAGAATCGGGCGATTTAAAGAATGAAGTTTTTGGAAACATTAAAATAGGTACGTTGAAAGATCATTCGTTAATCTATGATGTGCTACATAAAGGAGAGGATTATGGGTTAAAACAACTTACGCTTTGGCTTTCGACAGATTCTTCAGCTTTTAGTATTGATGATTTCCTTGCCAAAAAACTAAATACTTATACTTTTAAAAGAGAAAAAAATAGTGTTGTAGGTTATGATATTGGCTTTGATGAAAAAACCAACCAGGCCGTTATCAACTCCTTTTTTACGCTTAAGTACATCAAGTCGGGTGATACGCATATTTTTATTTATGGAAACGTTGATCGCTCTGAAATGAAAAATTACCCAAATGCAGCTGAGATGAATAAGATACTAAACTTCAATTATCAATTGTCTGAAAACATTTCCCTTAAAAATAATTAGCGAGATGAAACGATTGCTCGTCTGTCTGTTTTCTTTTTTAACACTTGGGTGTACAGCAGATTTATGTGCTCAGGTAGTAAAAGATAAAGATTTTTACCATGAAATCAGCAATTATGATTTATCAAAAATCATTGCAGCAGAACATATTATAGCAGAAGATGCCGAACTTTTACATCCATTTCACTTCTATAACAAAAGATTCTAATAATCCTTATCAATATCTGGTTACAGGAAAAACGAAAGTTAGAGAAACCATTAGAACTTTTTCCGGCAAACTTAAGGTGATAAGGGCTGTAATTCAAAAAAACAAAACCTACCCAGAATATCAGCTTGGTTACGCTATGGGAAATTTTCAGCTATATGAAGATAAAAATTTTAGCGCTACGGGATCACTAATTGGAAGTTTTACTACCCGATTTATCATTGATCATCAAAAGAACTTTCGCTATGATGCCTTGAAATTTAATAGTGATGGCTTCAGAAACAATCAGTTCCAAGGTATTTGGACCAGTTACCGCACAAAAGTTGCCAAAAAATGTAACTGGGGCGATTACCGGATTCCAGAAAGTAAAAAATTAGATATCGGTGCAGGAGAATTTACTCCAGATTTTAAATATTCCAACAAAGGGTGGAAATATTTAATTCTTACCAGATTTGGAGAAACTGAAGAAGATGTCGATTTGGGCAAGAAGAAAGAAAATGAAAAGTGGTGGGAATAGGAAAGTTACCCATTAGAACCTATAAAAAGAATATAGTTAATTTATCTATCGTAAATCTGGCAATCACATATTAGATTTAAGAAGAAGTTTGTATCTATATCACTCATTCTTGTTTTTTGCTTATAGTCATCATAATGATCATGTAGCATACCGTGTAATGAGTAATGATTTAATCTATAAAAGGTATAGCAATAAACAAGGAAAGTATATCTGGAGTGATATTCATGAACGAAGCCTACCACCCATTTTACGATCTTAATAAGTATTTTAAAATTCCAAGTGTTAAGGATAGTTTATATCATGCGCCAGTCCAAAAAATGAATTAGTTATTTAATTTGATCGAATTGACATTTGGTTACAGTAATAGGCCGTTATCACATAGATATAATTTATTTCAGATTAAACACAGCTGTAGACTCTGTGGAATATAAAAAAGAAGCGGTGAACGATCCTCCGACCACTCACCGCTTATCTAAATTAACGCCTTTAGATTTGTATCAAGCTAAGTAAAGAGATAAAGCAATACCCTACTATGACTTTTAAGTATCAGGAACAAGTTGGCGGTTTTGTTACTGAACTGGGATATAAAGCGCAGAAAACATCAACCCTTATTCCAAGTGACACTGTAAATGACACTGTAAATGGCACTCTAAATGACACTGTAAATAAGGATAGATTAAGCGTGATTTTAGAGGAGATTTTCAAAAATAATCACGTGTCAATTGATGATTTGGCAAAGACAATTGATGTAAGCAGGAGAACCTTGATCCGTGACCTTGATAAATTAAAGGAACAAGGCCGTATTAGTAGAGTTGGATCAGACAAAACAGGATATTGGCAAGTTAGCATATAATTTGTAATACCATTTGATCTTGGAAAATAGTGGTTTATCCTACTACTCAACAGCACTATGTCAATCCAATATGAAATCATTTGAGGAACTCGTTAATACAGATGACCCAGGCTGGCCCCTGGTGTCAGAATGGATTAAAACAGCTAAAGGTAAGAACCTAGGCAACATATATTATTTTTCGCCGGATGGTTTGGAATATGAAGCCTTGGACATCACCTATTCGCAGTTTCTAGACTTTTGCTTTAACAAAGACCTTAATGTTTTTTACAAAGGCCTGAGGTGGGATAATTGGAAAGCGGATGTGAAAAAGATTGATGGCAATCAGGTGTTCAATTTCGTACCCGCTCTTTGGACTATTGTGTTTGCGAAAATGAAAGTGGCGAAAAACCAGTTTTGCCTTAATTCTCAAATTATTACTTCTTCTTAAAGTTATCAAGCAGAGTCAAGTTTGTGTTATATATCATCTGATAATGGTCGAACAAACTTTTTTCAACTGGTGTGAAAGGAGAATAATTATAGCGTACCGTTGTTTTAGAACCATTTTCGGCTAGAAAAGTTACGTAGACAATAGCACCACCTCCAAATTGTTGGACAATCTTTTCACTAATAAAAGGAAAATCATAAGATTTAAGAGATGGATTGATTGCTATCCGAACCTGCAAAATCTTTTCAGTTGCTCCTTTATTCCCCACCGCAGTTACTACTCTATTATTTTTTATAAGGAAACATTTTGTCCCATTGATAATGGTGTCCTTATCTTTTGTTAAGTCTGAAATACTTAAGCCATTGCTAAGATAAGGTTCATTAAAAAAGCGAATCCCAAGTTTATTATCAGATGCCTTGTAGGTTCGGATTGATTTAGCAGTTACTTTTTTCTCAAGGTCAAAACTCATTCCGATCATCTCCCGGTAATTGGTCAGATTATAGTATTGAAGTCTTTTACCTGCCGAAAGCTCTCTCGTAACCCCGGTTCCTAGATCAGTTTCGCTATTAGAATATAGCGTCCTGATTGACTCCAGGATAAAGTCATTCCGCACCAAAAAGGTATCTACTTTGTTAAAAACTGGCCTGTCTGGATGTCCAGCCTCCATTTGCATTGTTACGATGGCCTCTCTGGTATCGCTTTGGGCTTTGCTCACCAAAAAGCAAAATATACATGCAAGTGTTAATAAAGTCTTGTTTTTAAACATCTGATCTACCAATTTATAACAGTAACATAGGTGTGGTGGTTCATTTGTAAGTTGTTAATGTAATATAGGATTAGAAAGTAACAAATACAATTTTATTACGCCAATGCGTCACTTGCTAACTCCAATTACTGTTCTCGCCTGGTTAAATATTCTTTGAAAAAAGAGCCACAGTCCCAAAACGGAATTCAGGATGCTGGTGATGCATTGTGGTATATCATGGATACCGATGCCTGGCTAGAATTGCAAACCATAGCATCTAAGCCCGCACTTGTGGGAAGAAGCTATTATAAAACTTATTTTACTTGCTTTATAAGTGATGAAATTGCTAAAAAAATAGTAAGCGGCGAAGCCCTCACCTTAATTTAACATTCTAATATAGAATAAAATATAGCTATATAGAAATATTGCTATTTTAAAATAATAAGTGCGACATTAGAACATTATCTATAATTAACGACTCCTATGGCTACCCCTGTTTGCCCCAATTGCAATAGAAAATTAGATGGCTTGCTAACCTCCAGATATCTCATTTCTGACGCTGCTACCGCATTTATCAATAATTTGAAGGAAGATAAGGCTAAGGCGTATTGCAACAGTTGCGCCACCCCGCTTATTCAACAATATCTGGCGGCGGTAAAAATGGAAATAGAGATGCTAAATAATAAATTACAGCCTAAACTGCATTTGGTTCCTATTTTAACGACACATCAGCCTACAAATTGGGAATATGATCCGATTGGCATTGTTAGTGCTCAATCAGTAAGTGGCACAGGTTTATTATCAGAAATATCTTCTTCATGGGCCGATTTCTTAGGTAGCCAATCAGATGCATTGAGCAATAAACTTCTAAATGGTGAGAACCTTTGTAAAAACAAATTGAGGTTTAGCGCATTACAGTTGGGCGGAAACGCGGTAATAGCGACAGATATTGATTACTCGGAAGTTGGTGGCGGAAAAGGTATGTTGATGGTTTGTATGGCAGGCACTGCAGTTGTTGTAAAATCGTGGTCGGACAATTTTGCCTTTGTTAAAGAAGAAATTGACGAATTGAGTATTCAAGCCTTACGGCTTGCGGAATTGAACCGGATTAAGGTTCCGCCGTTGAGTTGAATTCATAAAAAAGTTAGACAAAAAATTAATATTATATTTAGTATAATGACAGATGCTCCCGTTTCTAAACTATCCAAGGCCCTGCTTTGGGACTACTTCATTTTGATTGCCCGAATATGGCTGGCTATTACATTGATTAAATACGGTTATTCTAAGCTCATAGACGGGCAATTTGGCGTGACAGATGCGACTATGCAGCTGAAGCTGAAAGATGTTGGTTTATTTAATTTGTCCTGGTACCTTGCAGGCCATGAACCATTCAAATCATTTGTCGGTATTTCTCAAATAATTTCGGGAGGTTTTCTCATCTACAATCGGACGGTAATCCTGGGTGCATTTATGTCAATTCCAATCTGGTTAAATATCTTGGTATTTGACATGACCTTTATGGGACTATATACCCCATTTACCATACGGATTCCTTTCTATATCATCTTAACCATTTTGATCTTATGGCATCATAAACAGAAAGTGATACCCGCAATCATGAGTTTGATCAATGGTACCACAACCCGATTCCGTTATCCGTGGTGGGCATACCTACTATTGCCTATTTTTGGGGCGATTCTGGAGCTTGTCGGTGCGATTCCGATCGTAATCATTAATCTACTTTCCAGATATCTTTAAATATTGTATTGTCATTGCCAATTAGCTTATACTTTTACTTTATGAAATACCTATTTTTAATTTTATTCTCATTTTTATCTTCGAGCCTATGTTTTGGCCAGGATACAAAGCAAAAAGTCTATTATCTGGCAGATACAATTAATGTTGGACCTTCCAATAGAATCCTTAACATTGAAAAAGAAGCTATATTCGTTTGCTACGTTTTTTATTGCAGGAGCATTGAAGCGAACCAATATAAATATCCTGCATTTATTTATAGTGTAAATCGATCCAAAACCATGAGGTTTTCAAAGCGTCCGAAGTACAAGTATTTATCATGGATGGAGCTAGAGAAAATGTTGTATGACAAAGGACAAGACTTTGATAAATTTTACGATCTGGAAATCGTGGAGAAGTTACCCAATAGAACTTATAAAAAGAATAAAGTTAATTTATCTATCGTAAATCCGGCAATCACATATTAGATTCAGCGCTTCCCTTATATTTAGAACGCTATTGTTGCAGAAAAAAGAAGCGGTGAACGATCTTCCGACCACTCACCGCTTATCTAAATTAACGCTCTCATTTATAAAGACGCTTTTTTAATGATTATATTGTGTGGTGGCTGGTATTTTAAGCCGCTAATTACATGGGAGACTACCGGTATTAAAAAATTTTCACCTAAAATTCCTTCCACCATGAAAAGCATCCTTAGGCACCTCTTCCCGAACTTGGGTCCGCTTATTCTGAGCCGGGTAAGGCGCACTTTTTTCATCAGCCCTGGCTAAAGTCAACACCGGCAGATCATCCTGTTCATGCTGAACCAGCTTACCGAGCATCTTGGTCAGGTCGACACATTTACTCACAATCACATGCACCACCAGTCCCTCACGTTGTAAACGTCCCTCCACCATCAAGAGCCGGGAATTCAGAATTTCCTTGCGATAGGTCTCAAATAATTTTTCAAAAACCACCAGGTTAGTATAACCCGTTTCATCTTCAATGGTAATGAAACAAACGCCACCCGCAGTTCCTGGTCGCTGCCGTACCAGCACCAATCCCGCCACCTTCACCAATTGCCCATTTGTTGATTCATTATTGATGAAATGGGTAGACAAAATACGCAGCATCTCCAGTTGCGGCCGGACAAAACTCACCGGATGGGCCTTCAACGAAAGACCCACCGTCGCATAATCCTGCACCACATGTTCACCCTCAGTCATTAAAGGCAATTCAACCTGAGCCTCTAATACACTCTCTGAAGGCTGACCTTTAAAAATCTCTACCGGCATATCCTGCAAAGCCGAAACTTCCCAAAGCGCTTTCCTGCGGTCCATCCCCATAGAACGAAAAGCATCCGCATCCGCCAGGCGTTCCAAAGTAGCCATGCCGATACCAGCATCCCGTAAAGCCGTAACCGTTTTGTATCCCTCTCCCCTGCGATCCACTAAAATATCCATTTCCTCCTGCCTGATCCCCTTGATCTCCCGGAAACCCAACCGCAGCGAAAAATACTTACCAGACTGCTCCTCCAGTGAATTGTTCCAGGTCGAAAAATTAACATCCGCCGGGCGAACCTCCACCCCATGCTTTTGCGCATCGATCACAATCTGTGCCGGCTGATAAAAACCCATCGGCATACTGTTAAGTAAACCAGCTGCAAACACATCCGGGTAATAATGCTTCAGCCAACAGGAAACATACACCAGCAGCGCAAAACTAGCCGCATGGCTTTCCGGAAAACCATAACTCCCAAAACCCTCCAGCTGCCTGAAAATCCGCTTGGCAAATTCCTCGGTATAACCCTTATGCATCATTCCATCAATCAGCTTTTGTTCATACTGGTTCACCATCCCTTTAAACTTAAAAGTTGCCATGCTACGCCGCAAACCATCCGCTTCAGCCGGCGTAAAGCCAGCGGCAACGATCGCAATCTTCATCGCCTGTTCCTGGAATAAAGGCACCCCTAAAGTCCTCCCCAGAATCTCCTTGAGTTCCGGTGAAGGATAATCCACAGGCTCTTCTCCATTACGTCTACGCAAATACGGATGCACCATATCCCCCTGGATTGGCCCAGGTCTGACAATAGCCACTTCAATCACCAGGTCATAAAACTCACGTGGTTTTAGACGCGGCAGCATCGACATCTGCGCGCGGCTTTCAATCTGAAAAACACCCAACGTATCGGCCAGGCAGATCATATCATATACCGCCGGATCATCCTGGGGAACATTAGCCAGGGTCAGGTTTAAACCGTAATGCTGCTTACAAAGATCAAAATTTTTACGGATGCAGGTCAGCATACCCAAAGCCAGCACATCCACTTTCAAAAAACCAAGCGCATCGATATCATCCTTGTTCCATTCAATATTCGTCCGGTGCTCCATCCGGGCATTTAGTATCGGGCACAAATCGGTCAGCTTGCCATTGGTCACCACAAATCCACCGGTATGCTGCCCAAGCTGCCTTGGAAAACCCATCATCTGCCCGGTAAGTTCCAGCGTCTTTTTCAAATGCGAATCCTGGGGATTCAAGCCTTGTTCAGTAACCCTTTTCCCTTCAAACCATTCATCAGTAAACTCCCAAATTGAATCGGACAACCTATTGATCGTATCCACGGATAAGCCCATCGCCTTACCTACATCTCGGATCGCGCCCCGCTGATGCAGCTGCGTTACCGTAGCCACAATAGCCGCCCGGTCACGCCCGTATTTATCATAAATATATTGAATGATCTCTTCCCTTCTTTCGTGCTCGAAATCCACATCAATATCCGGCGGCTCATTTCGTTCTGAAGAAATGAAACGCTCAAACAACAAATCAAATTTCATGGGATTGACCGAGGTAATACCCAGGCAGAAACAAACCGCCGAGTTTGCGGCAGATCCACGACCCTGGCATAAAATACCACGACTGCGGGCTTCTCGCACGATATCCTCTACAAAAAGAAAGTAATTGGCATAGTCCATTTTTTTAACGAACTCCATTTCATGCGCAATCATGTTCACCACTTTTTCTGGTACGGTCTGCCCATAAAATTCATGGGCGCCTTTCCAGCAGAGGTATTCCAGTTCCTGCTGCGGCTCTCGTCCACTGCTGTTAATTTCCTCCGGGTAAACATATTTCAGCTCATCCAAAGAAAAGCCGCAGGCCTCAGCTATTTCCATCGTGCTGCGCAAAGCCTGGGGATACTTACGGAAAAGCCGGTGCATCTCCGCTACCGGTTTCATATACCGTTCCGCATTCATGTGCAAACGGAAACCTGCTTCCTGGATGGTGCATTTCTCGCGTACACAAGTCAGCACATCCTGCAACTCCCTGCGTGAAGGATCATGATAATGCACATCTCCGGTAGCCGCTAATGGAATTCCAAAACGATCAGAGAGCTGCTGCAACCTAAACAGGAGTTTATCATCATACCCAGAATAAGACCTGCTGGCAGAAAGATACAACTGACCAGCCAAAGCCTCCCGATATTGGGCCAGGGCCGTCACAAAATCATCCTCAAACTTAAACCTGCGGTTCAGCCGGTCTGGCGTCACCACCGTAAACAACATCCCCTTGCTGTGTTCATAAACATCAGCCCGGGAAAGGTGACAATCGCCCTTTTCCGCCCGCAAATTACCTTTAGTCAATAAAGCAGATAGCCTGCCATAAGCTTCCCGGTCAGTCGGATAAGCCAGTAAACTCGGGCCGTCCAGCAAATCCAGTCTGCAAGCCGGAATGAAGCCTATTCCTTTTTCTTTTGCCGCGGCATGTGCCCGCACTATCCCAGCAAGCGTATTCCGGTCGGTCACTGCAATCTTCCGGTAGCCCAAAGCTGCTGCCTGAGCCACCAGCTCATGCGCATGTGAAGCGCCTCTAAGAAAACTAAAATTCGAGGTAATCTGTAACTCACTATACTCCATAACCCATTATGCAAAAAATCCATGAACAAACCATTGAAAAGACTGACTGGCACCATAATGTCCCGAGCGGTATAACCAGTACCTTCTGCCAGTGGCGTCTTCCACCCGGTAATAATCCCTGTGTTCACCAGGATCCAGCCACCACTCCCGTTCAATACGCTCAGGACCATCAGCTTTAACCACCTGATGATGTTCCCCCTTATAAATAAAAAACTTAGGCGGATGATCAGGAATCAGCGCCATCACCTGGATCGCCTCCGGTCGGGGTAAAAGTTCGGTAGGTCTGGGCTTATCCGTACTCCAGTCCCGCAAGCGAAGCTCAGTCAGGGAACGCGCCTGGCTCGCCGACCGCTCCGGCCAATAATGCGCTTCGGGTATATACCGGTGAACAGCAGCGGGGCCCAGCTTCCCGCTGACCCGGTCAATCAGTTCCAACACACTTTTATTATTCAGCCCAGGCTTACTGTTCCAAAGCGCCTCCTGCGGTACTTCAACCGGATTCACCTTCAGCGCCTCGAGTTCAAAAAGTTCAATGCCCAGCCCAGGTTTAATCTGTTCAATCTTCAACTGAAAAAGCTTAAACAAATGTTCCACGCTGTGCGAAGCTACATTGGTACCTATAGCAATCTGAACCAACTTGCTATCAATCCGGTAACCCGTCAATATCCCAGAACGTAAACCTAGGCCTTCATGCTGCAGCCGTTTACACAACACCTCCAGCAATCTGGTAATCGCAATCTCAATTCCTGTTTTGGTTTTGATCGGCTCCAGAACAGCCAGTCGTTCCCGAAAAGGGACAGGCTGGCGAAGTGCTTGTAAGGGTTCATCTTCTGTTCCCAAAGCTTGCCCAAGCCGCAATAGAAAATTTTCCCCAAAGCGCCTGCGTAAGACCGATCTGGGCATATTCATAAAACTCCTGATCTGGTAAAAGCCCAGCTTTTTCAATTTAGCCAGGATATGTGCTTCAATACGCAAAGCCTCGGGCGGCAATACCTGCAGGGTTTCCACATGCGCACCAACAGCAACCAACGGCGTTACTTTTCCAAAACGTGATACCGCCCATGCAGCGCCAGGCGTATCGGCTATGGCCAGCCGTACCGTATATCCTTTCCCCTTAAATCTGGAGACAATCTCTTTGACATAAGCAAGCTCCCCACCCCACAGGTGCGCGCAACCCGTCACCTCCAGGATCAGACCATCCATACTGAACTCATCGATCGACACAATCGGCGCATAACGAATACAATACTCACCCAATCCTTTCAGTAATTTTCCTGCACGCCCAGCTTTATCATCCAAAACTTCTACTCCCGGACAAATTGCTTTGGCATCCGCTGCAGGCATTCCCGGCACAACATCATGACCAGCCGCCAGCGGGCTCACCGCCGTAACCAGCATCCGGCCATGATCAGGCGCAGCAAAAACAAAAGGCACTTCTTTCAGTTCCGGCCTGCGGATCACCTGCCAGTCCGAGAGTAGATGAACAAACCATATGGAAATATACCTGCGTTGCATCGCTAGCCAACTTTTTCGTGCACCGTTTGAAAAGGCACCTGCTCCTTGGTAACCTGTAAAAATCTGTCCGCCTCCCATTCCAGCGTCCAGCTACCTGGATTACCACTCCGCACTTTCAACAATTGTACCTGCCAGCGCGGAAAACCCACGCCCGGCATCCCATCCTCATCCCCGCTGGGCAAAGGAGCAATCTTCCAGCGTGCAGTAGACACCCCTGCAACCAGTTTTTGGGGATCTTTACGGATAATCAGACCAGGAATCCCTTGCCGCTCCACAGCCAGCTGCAACCTTCGTGATTCTACTAAACTCAGACCATCCACTTCTGCTACCACAGCAGCCAGTCCATCACAGCGCAGCGCTTCCTCCATAACCCACAAAGCCTCGCGGTCACTGCGTACATCCACAAAAATAATCTGGTCGGTTTCTACATTAAAAGCAGCGAGCGAAGGGGGAAAAAGACGCCTGGAAGTACTGATCCAAACACAACCTGTTCCCTCAGCCATCAGTACAGAAAGCAGTCCGGCAACAAAGCCATCGGTAGCAGCGACCTGGTCCGGCGTCTCGCAGATGAACTCATGGATCCCCTTTCGCGGAAACACTCCGCCAGGAAAAGCTGCCTCAATTTCCCCCAATCCCACTCGCGCAGCGACTTCACCCTCGGCAGGTTTAAATCCTTGCCACAACAGCATATCCTGCCGCAGTTTGTTTAGCATTTCCAGTTTAGTTTCCATTACCTCGCAAATTACAATGACCAAAAAATTGTACCCTATTGAACAAGCAAAACTAATGCTAAAATAATTAGTATTTTAATAAATGTGGATAAAAGCCAGTTTATTGTTAATAATAATCATTTAAACACAAATACAATAAAAATAAATTACTAATATTTTTAGCTAATCATATAAAAACTTAAATTTGAATCATGAACTTATTTGGAGAGACAGCCCTGTTTGATGGCGGTATTGAGCGGTACACCGACTTCCAATTGCCCGATGCTGAACTGCGGTTATGGCAGCACCTTTTTGACAAAACAACCGCAGATCATTATTACAAAGTTCTTTTAATAGAGAGCCCATGGCAACAGCGCATGCGCAAGATGTACGATAAAGTGATCGCTGATCCCAGGCTAACCGCCTATTATGGCGGAAAAAATGGTCACCATTGGACACCGACATTACTTGAAATCAAGCAAGCCATAGAAGCACTCACTAAAATCAGGTTCGACCGCGTCCTGTTAAACCTATACCGCAACGGCAGAGACTCAGTCGCCTGGCACAGCGATACCCTACCCGCAGACGGCAAACACCAATACATCGCCTCGGTCACCTTCGGGGACACCAGAATTTTTAAGGTTCGTCATAAATCCAGGAATGACATCCGTGGATTGGATATCCCGTTGACCCATGGTAGTTTACTCCTGATGGGTGATACCATGCAGGACCATTATGAGCACCACGTGCCCAAAACAGCCAGAGCAGTAGGTCCCAGAATTAATCTTACCTTTCGCATATCTGAATCAATCAAACCTTTTTATTTCATGCCGGTTACACATGCGTCCTGAATTCCCTGAATCACTGCTGGATAATCATTCATAAAGTCATTATTTCAATAGCTGCATAATTTAGCCAATAATCTACACCTGTTTTACCTGCACCGTTAGGGTCAATGCTCAGAAAATCTGGAAATATATCAAAGCCCCGCCGGGATTTCTTTTCCTTTAGGAAATGAGTTAAACATTGAAGCATTTTGCCAAAAAAAGAAAAAATAACGTCTCCCAACCCATCGATTTGACCATTTTAATCAAAATTAAGGTGGTGTTAGGCATTGTTTTCCGATTCGCCTGTATTTACAGATTCGGGTTTAGCAAAAAAAAGCGAGGGTGCCAGAGATATCAGAATCATGCCGTTATTGATGGTTATTCAAAACTTGTTTTTCCGCATCACTGAATAATTGTTTCAGTGTAACCCGGTCCACCTTACTTAGTTCTGGATATTTTGTCACCAATTGCAATGTTTTCATTTTAAACGAATTCTGATCGGCCATATAATTTTCCGGATTTTCAATTCCCATTAGACGTAGCTGCTCTTTAGGCGTAAGATTCTTACTACTTTCACGAAGTTTATTCCGTTGTTCTTGCGTTCTACTTCCAGCAGCCTGCATCATTTCAGTCACCATTTTTTTTTGCAACCTATTGATTTCACCCACTAGTGGTTCATTGCGAAGTTTTTTGACAAGCACCTGTTTGAAAAAAAATTGTTGCTCCTTACTCATATCACTGAAATTTTTAACTTTTAATTCATCGTAACTAAATTTCTGTTGTGAAAAGGAGTATGATGTATTTATTGCAAAAAACATCGTCAACAAAAGCAGGAATTTTCTTTGTTTCATATTATTCAAATTGAAATGCCCATCTCATTTTTAACGAGACGGGCTATTATTTTAGTTACTTTTAATCATTTTCATTCGTTACATTTCTCTTATTTAAATAGTATAGAAGTGCACCAAATACAGGTAAAAACAGTACAATATTCGTCCAGTAACGCTTATACCTGTGATCTTTCGCTGGTAATTTTGAAAGTTCAAATACAGTGAAAAGATTAAATATTGCACTAGCAATGATAACTATAAAGAACAAGACGCTCAGATCGTTCATATTAATTGATTTTGCAGAATATAATTTAATATTTTAAACAGCACAGCATGTCGTGGAATATTATTTAACTAAAGAATCGGCAGGAAAGGATATGAGTAGCGAGCGTTACATTTGAATAATTAAATGTAATATATTTAATTTGTAAATACGAAATAAAATATCATTTCAAATAAATATACTTTTCGCGGTGTTGACGAATTCACGGGAGGTATATTTGGTGGACCAACTAGTGTAATTGAACCTATTGCGCCAATCCCAAATCCCCACCAGCTCTTTTTATTTTAAACAAACTGTTTTGCGAGGCTAGTAGTCGCAAAAATCAAATCCGAGCGTTACGAGTGCCAAGGATATATTATTATAAGTATAAGTTAAGGTAATACCAGAACTTAGAAACACTTGCTTGGATTTAACAAGCACCTGATTATTCGTATTTTCTGGAGACAATTCTTCTACTGAGGGAGCAAAATGAATTCCTGCTGCAAATTCCTGCGTTGAATTATTCCCGCTTGAAAAATAGCGGTCAATTGTATATTCAGGAAAAGTAATATTAAGACCAATATTGGTTAAGCCCGATGTCGCATTTGAAGGCAGTCCCTTTTCTAATGATTATATTGTATTGTGGCGTTTTTTATATGACAAAACGCGTTCTCCCCTCTCTGGCTTTCAGCCATCTCTGCCAAAGGGAGAGAGCCGTATGGCGTATAAACTAAACACGAATAGTTAAGTTATTGAAGATCAATCAAAAATCATTTTGATCGATCTTCAATAACTTTAACGCAGATGCGGCATATTCTCGAACCAAATTCCAAGTATCATCTAATTCGAAACTCTTATCCGTTTTATACTCTTCGATAGTAAGGTTTAGTTCTATAAGATTATTACATTTCAAAATTTGTTTGACTACCTCATAAGAAATAATTTTTTCATCCATCAAGTCCGGCAACCACCGAAAGGCATCATCAAAGTCTGAAATAACCTCATCAAAGACATCTACAAACTCAGGTAAACCAAATATTTGTTCTTGATATGAGCTTGACAATTGTTTCAAACTATCAATCAAAAGTGACAATTTATTCGCTATTTCGGTCTTCATGGTATAACTTTTATTTAACCAACCAATATCATATATAATTTTTATCAGGCAACTCTATTGGCTCTCCTAAAAGTACTAATAACTCCTTAGCTTGTTCTCTAATTCTATTCCATGAAACATGAGTACCAAACTGATCCTCATCAAGATCCTTCAAATCAGATCTGCTTGCTGTAAAATCAATCATATTATGTAATCTTAATAATGATGCAATTTCCATGTTTGAAAATCTACCATCTTCTATTAGTTCTGGTAAGTGTAAGAATGCATTATCAAAAGTATCTAAAACCTCAAATGGTGCGTCCACAAAATCTTCGAAGCATTTTTTTTGGATACCAAAAGGCATTGCCAATAATTTAAGGCTTTCGAGTATTTTCCTATAAAAAAAATCTAAATGTTCCATATGTGATATCCTAAACAGGATAGTTAAATTTTCTTTCTATGTCTCAACACAGACCATTCAATACCTTGCTCATTGGCTGCAGGTTGTTCCAGTTTATTATAGCTAATATTTCCAAATAAATCAAACATCTGATAAAATGGTTACCCTTAATGATTTCATAATTGTGGCAAATTTATTAATTTTCCTATCGTCGCTTTTGAGAAAAAAGCCAATCAAACAAACCAGGTTCTTCATAAGCCTTTGTCCAGCTGTTGTGTTTAACGCCCGGATATTCTGTATATTTTGGTGTTCCGTTCCATTTTTTAAGTGCATCGATCATCAACCTGGAATATTTCACATCGTTCACATCATCTTGATCACCATGAAAAGCCCATATCGGTACTTTATAGATCAATTTGGCTTTAGCCGTATCTGATACTGAGCATATCGGAACCGCCGCTGCAAATAGATTTGGCCGGCGAATTAAAAAATCCAGAGCCCCTTCTCCCCCCATGGAGTACCCTGTGACGTACACGCGCTTGCGATCAATGGGAAGACTTTTAATCAGTAAATCGAGCGTCTCCAAGGTTAAGGCCGCACTCGGTGTAGCCAGCTTCGTCGTCGCTAAACTTGCCGGAAAACCCGGAAACTTCACCCAAACATCCTTCTTATTGCACTGCGGTACCAAAATAAAACAAGCATATTTAGCCCTACCCTGGTCGTCTGTTAACCGTTTAGGCACCCCAATCAACTGAGATTCATTATCACTACCACGTTGCCCGGATCCATGTAAAAAAACAACAATCGGATACTTCTTGTGCTGATCATAATTTAAAGGATACAAAAGTCGGTAAGGCAAACTGTCTGCTGCGCTGATAAAAACATCTTTTCTGTAATCCAAAACATGCTGGGCCCTTATAGAATGGCTAACAAAAATCAGGGTAAATAGTGTAATGACCTTCATTCTTTTCTTACATATTTTGTGGTAAAAACATGATCCTGCACTTGATTGGTATATTTTTCTACCCATTCTTTATAATAATATTCTGCATATAAAGTTTTGTCTTTAAGTACAAATTTTGCAAAGGGCTTACCAATCTGGGGAACTTTTTTCAGGCCGAAAGTTTCTCTGGTTCCATTGTCAAATTTGCAATCCATATCCCTCGCCCATATCATTTCAAATTCGGTATCGCTTATTTTTTTCACGGGATAGAAATACACGCATTGGCCGTGGTACTCAAAAGCCAGCGAGGATTCGCCAATATTAAGCACCACCATATCGTTTTGCCATTTACCCGTAAAACCTATTTGCTCTTGAATACCGCGCACAAAACTATCATAATCAAAGCCCTCCATATAGTTTATTTTCCACTGGTTATTTTCTTTAACGGCTTTAATGTTATACGGTGTGCCACCACTGCCATCGCCCCAGTTGTAAAATATACCTTTATCTTCTGCCTGTAAGTGCATAATGTATAGCTTTGTTAAAAAATCATCCGGTACATCCTGGCAGTTGCACCAGGGGTTTGCACCATTGCCAAAAGGTGGCAGTTCGCCAATGATCCATTGCAGGGTGCCATCTTTCATTTTCGCATCAATCAGCAAGGCAATTTTGTTGTAGTTGGAAATAAAGGTTGCTGTGAAAAGCCCCGAACGCTTTATGTCCTGGAGCTTTTGCCTGTGCAAATTCAGGTCAAGGCCTGCATATACCGTATCGGTTGTTTCTTTTTGTAAGGGGCTGAAGAAATCATCGTTGTTACCGGCTTGGTTCCACTGGTAAAGGTTTTTGGTGAGCTGTAGCAATTCAATGCTATCTTGTGCAGAATAGGGCATTGACTTTTGGGGCACAACTGCAGCATCCTGCTTAACCTGCTGAGGCGATGCGGGCTGCTTATTTTTGCCGTTTTCATTACAGCTAAAAATTGTGAGGAGTATAAGGGGAACTAGCCAGCAAAATTTCATTTCCATTCTCATTTTGTTATTGCTTTTTACTTAGCCAATCAATATCCAAAAATATTTGTTCAAATTCCGTGTTTTTATCACAATTGTGAGATAAAAGTAGAGACCGAGCTTGCGCACCGTCATGATGCTCATTTTTTTGCATTACATGAACGAGGTGAAATGGAAATTGATTTTGAACGCTACAAAGCAGATACCCCCTCGCTGTTATATATCCATCCAAATCAGGTGCACCGGCCATTTCAAGTTGGAGCAGATGTGGTAGCTTACATTTTAGCCATAGGCAATGAAAGTATAATTGCACAGTACCTGACCCTATTGGAGGGAATTACGCCGACAAAACCCATACCATTGGATGATCGTAATTTTGCTGATCTGCGTCAGGCGATGTTGTTGTGCATCAGCCTATTTGAAAGAAAAAAAGACAGGCTCCATAACTCCGTATTGAAAGACAGTTGCAATGCATTTATCGGGCTCATCATTTCCCAATATTTGGAAAGCTCCGCCCCTGTTGATAAACTTTCTCGTTTTGATATGGTAACCCGATCCTTTAAAGTAGCACTGGAGCTGCATTTTCTAAAAAAAAAGCGCCGGGCAGATTATGCAAATGAGTTGAATATATCCATCGCCTATTTAAATGAATGTGTGAAAAACACAACCGGATTGCCGGTATCGCAACACATCCGGCAACGCCTCATTTTAGAGGCCAAACGTTTGCTTTACCATTCCAACAAATCGATCAAAGAGATTGCCATTGAATTGGGTTACGACGACTATGCGTACTTTTCCAGGTTATTTAAAAAAGCAAGTGGGATGACCGCCCAAACATTCAGAAACAAAAACCGCGATTAGTCCAGTAAGCACATCTTTGCGTCCTTTTCTCTAAAAGTACTTTTCCCGTTCTTTGGCATCAAACTTCAACATTATGCCAAGTGCACCTAAATGGTTATAACGAGAGTTTCTGTGCTTAAATACTATCATTGACAGCGGCCCCAGAGATGAAAAAACGGCCATTCTTATCCGTGACTGCACTGATGTTCTTGCCTTTTACCTTAACTGTGGCACCAGGCAATGGCTTATCTGTTTCATCCAAGACCCTTCCCGAAACCTCGAACCACCAGCCTATTTTCAAAAGTATCGGATCGCTATCGTCTTTTTTAAAAGCAGAACGACCTGTATAAAACACAAAGCCAATTAGTCCAACATAAATCAGACCCCAGATTGAAAATGCATAACCTGCAGGAGTAAAATAATTGAAATATTGATCTGACACCGTTTTCATCGTATTGCCATTTAACGCTCCGGTATTGGAAAGATAATTAACCGCAATAGTGATGATCAAGGCCATACCATTGGTCAAAGCAAGTATTTTTTTCATCGTTCGTTTGTTTAATGTATGCAATAGGTTTAACTAGGAGTGCCAGACCCCAAGCATAACATCAAAAGAGGCCATTAGGTTTCCAGATTTACGCCGTACTTATTTTACAACCGATACCGAAGTTTGATATTTCTTCCTATGGCTTTCAGTAATCCCGGATGATCGCTTACTGTTTCATCAATCGCATCCCAATCTCCCTTTGCATTGCAAACAAGCTGGTAGTCTTTGTCATTTAAATTAATGTGGATTGTACTGGTATCTTTTGTGATCCCCTTGGTGAGAATCGTGTAGGTATAGTCTTTTTCATCAAAGTTGATGCGCATAGGTAGATTCATAGTCAAAGTATAGCGTTGAAAATGCGCTTTTATTGTACGTAATGCGATAAAGTAACAGAATTACAATGATTTTCTTCGTACCGAAACCCATATCTCATGTTGCAACAGAAGACATTTATTTATATACTTGCAATAGACAAATCATACCGTCTATAACGCAACTCAAAACCAAATATGAAACCCCATCAACCGCTCAGGCTATTTCTAACCAAACGCTTAGCCTTAATAAATAAATTATGAGAACTCAACAAATGTTATTAGCATTATTTTTGCTACCTGTTAGCCTTTTTGGGCAATCTATTAAGTTTCCATTGGTATCCAGTTCAGAAGATCCCACAACCATGATAACCGAAATAGAAACCACCAATCAACATACCATAGTCTCTTTTAGACATGTAGGTGCAGAAAAAGGCAGTTGGATACAATTGAATAAAAGCATGTATTTACAGAATGCCAAGGGAGAAGAAAGATATAATTACGTCCGATCAGAAGGGATTCCATTAAGACCAGAGCGTTTCGTTGCTACAAAAGACAATCAGGAAGTAAATTTCAAAGTATACTTTGAAAAATTAAAACCAGGCACTCAGGAAATCAATGTAATTGAGCGGGCACGATCACAGGCCGAATTAAATGACGGGGTTAACTTCCTGAATTATTTTAGCGTAAACCTAAACAAGTCTAAGCTGGAATTGGCAGATCATAAGGTATCTAAAGTCGAGGTAGTGGTAACTCCACCTCCTCCGGTGCCGGTGGGAACTGACTTTTCAAGTTCATTTGTTAATGGAGAAGCAGCAAACTTCGGCCCGGCATTAAAAGATATGTATATGGGTATGTTTACCGCACAGCTGAATGTGTATAGCAATCCTGCAATTATAGATCAGCTTGCCAAGAATATGAAAAGCTATTATGACGCATTGATTAAGGTAGGGTTTTCTGCAGATGCTGCATTGAAAATTATTACTTCTAAACCTTTGGTTTCGGCAGGTGGAAACTCAAACAATTAGGAAGTACCTGATTTAGCTATCAACCCAACAAAAGCAAGACAACAGAAAAAAAAGCGGTGAATCTCAATGATGCAAAAGGATTTTATCTCTTTCAATCCTATGCAAACTTAATTTTCCACTTAGATCGCCAACTAACTTACGGTTTTCTGGCAGCTCAGCCACGTTATTGTTTTCTTCAGAATTTAGACGCAAATCATAAAGCATCCGGGATTTAAATTTTCCTTGCTGATCAAAAAATTCGGTGTAGGAATGCGTTTTGGTGATGATGGTCTCGCCACCCAAGTTCGTTCTGCTGTAAACAGCTTCTTTGCCCTCCAGCTCCGGATGATCCAATAGCGGCGCAAAACTCCGCCCCTGCAAGTGAAAGGGGTTAACCAATTCGGCTAGATCACATAAAGTTGGATAAAGATCCACTGATTCCACCAATCCATTTTGACGAACATTGCTTTTTTTACCAGGGACCTTCAAAATTAAGGGAACCTGTAAAGCGTTTTTGTAATTGACGCCTTTCCCCCAGAGGCCATGTTCACCCAATTGCCATCCATGATCACCCCAGAGCACCACTATCGTATTTTGAGCTAAACCGAGATCTTCCAGCTCATTCAGCAGCCTGCCAATCTGGCTATCTACATAGCTTACACAGGCATAATACCCATGAATGAGTTTACGGGCTAAAGTGTCTGGCAAAGGTCCATGCGCTGGAATTCCATAGTAGAACCTGAGTTCGCCGAAATCCGGCGCAGACACGTCAGGTGCACCTTTGGGTTGATGTGGATTTTGAGCCAATTTGATTTCTTTCTCATCATATAGGTCCCAATATTTGGCTGGAGCATTAAAGGGTAAATGAGGCTTATTAAAGCCTACAGCTAAGAAAAAAGGGGCGGACGAGTTTTTAAGTTGCTGAAGATTTTCTATCGCCCGGTCTACAATCCTCCCATCTTCGTAAGTTACATCAGTTACATCTGCCCGTTCAAACGGCACTCCTCTTTTTGGAAGATTTTTGTTATTCCTTAGCGCAGTATCTTCGGCTGCTGCTGCATTTAATTTTTCAAAGATTTTGATCCCCTCCTGCGTTTGATAATCCCATTGGGTAGTAGATACCGATGGCCGCCAGATTTCATCCCAACTTCCCTTTCCATCTTCAAAATTATTGTAAACTTTTCCTAATGAAATCGTTTTATAGTTATTGTTCCGAAAAAGCATTGGCAAACTCACTACTCCAGGAACATCCACATCCTGGGAACAATTCCAACGGTCAAACCGGGTTCGGCTCGCATACAGACCACTCAGCAAACTAGCTCTTGAGGGACCGCAAACGGGATAATTCACATAGGCCTGGCTAAACAATTGCCCCCCTTTTGCCAGCCGATTGATGTTCGGAGAAACAATTTGCTCCCCATAACAGCCCAACTGAGGACGTAAATCGTCAACCATGATGAATAGAACGTTTGGCTTCGATAAACTTCGGTTTACATGCTGTGCATGCAGACAAATATGAGCAGTGAGCAGGATTAAAATTATGGACGCTTTCATTTTCATCTTATATCAAAGGAGGCCGCACATGTATATTGGCTTTTTTTGAAGAATAGATCTGTCCGAGTTCCTTGAAACCAGCTATGATCTTTGGATTTTCCACCCCTTTGCTGAGCCGAAACTCAACATCAAACATCGCGCGCAGCATCAAGATCCTCCATCGCCAGGATGTTTTAACGTTTCTTGGCAGATCAAGATCAATGTCACTTAAAAGCTGATATGCGCGTTTAGCACCGAAGTCATTTTCTGGTACGGTAAACCTGGTTGGCGCATTTTTAACCAACTCGTTATTCACCATATTCAGTCCATGGTTTTTTTCCATAATGTGAATGGCCTCAATGATGCGGTCTGCATGGTCAATAGAAAAGTTGAAAGCTACATATTCCCTAAGGGCAACACCAACGGGCTCCTGACTATCCCAGTAAAACCTGCTATATAACACTTTGTTTAAATCTTCAAATAGTCCCTCCGAATACAAATATCCGCCTGCTACTTGATCTTTTATTGGACTCCAAAGGTCTTGAAACCTCTGCGGAAGCGGGTTGGCCCCAAATCCACCCCATGGCCAGGAATTCCACATGCTGATTTCAGGAAAATTCAATAAAGGCAAATTTCCGGGAACCGGATTGTTCATCAGATATTTTGGAAAAGTTTCATGAGAATCGGCCATGATATAACTTACCACAGGCTTTTCCCTGTTGTAGGCCTTGGCAAGACCTGCCCATTCTCCTTCGTCTACCGCAATGTCAAACAACCAGGTGGACTGGATCGTTTTCAGCCCCGGAATTTTCTTTTGCGCTTGTTTGGTAATCCTGTTTGTCATTTTCAGAAAGCCATTGCTACCCCATGGTGTACATTGATCACAGCCGCAGCCGCCCTGATCATATGGCCATAAGCTCAAATAATCTACAGCCACGCCCCGCTTTATGAATTCATCCAGCTCCTGGTCAACCTGCTTCAAGATCAGCTCCGCTCCACCAGGTTGCGAAGGACAAATCTCAACGCCATATTTACCTCTTAAATTAACTTGCTTAGGCGCTTTTGCCCTCAAATTTAATGGACTGGAAGCATAGCCTTCATTGGCAAGCATGGTCAGCATGGTTTTCATACCCACACTTTTTCCAGCTTGCAGGAGCAGTGCTAACCTGTCGATCATGAGTTGAGCTTCGGCATCCCTGATGCCATTATAATGATGCATATCAAACCATACGGCGATGCCATTATAACCCCAAAATGCCAGGTCTTCAATATATTTGATCACTTGATCGATTGGCGCCTCATGATAGAAGTTATAGAAGTGTGTGGCAAAATAGATCATCCTGAATGGCTTTTCTGGAACTGACAAACCTTGCCAGGTACCCGGTGTAAAACCAGCTGTTGTTAACAAGGAGGTGTGCAGGAGTTTCCCCAATCCAAATAGAAGCCCTTTGTCATCACTGGCTTTAATCGAAATCCGATCAGCTTCCAGGTGTTCTATCCTGAAGGCCTCCAAAGGCATCGATTGCGGTACAGCGCGCAATTCAATGGTTAATGGATTGCCTTTCCCGGTTGAAAAATCCAATCCGGTACGTGTGTGAAGTTCCCGGTTAAAAATCCGGATCGCATTGTTCAAGATATCATTGGAACTGTTAAAGGTCTGGAATTTGATATTTTGATAAATCTTACCATCATATATACATTCAGAACCAGGTTTAGGTCCATGATGCTCAGCAACTTTGTCATTTGCAAGCAAGTAATCTGCCGTCAAGCTGGCTGCCCCCAGCAATGCACTTTTTCTTAAAAATTGTCTTCTATTGGTCATACATTTTTAGCTATAAATACTGAATTTCATTTCCAGTTGTCGGTACGAAAAGACGAGGCCGGTAGTCCTTCCCGATTGTAAAGATTACATCCCTCCGGATTATCTGCCCAGGCATATCTGACCGCAACAGGAGCTGATATTTGATCACTCCATACCACAATCTCGTCATTTTCAATGCTGGCATTGGCCCATACAAACACCTGATCAGCTCCTGCAATTGCAAAGTATTTTAATCCGGTACCTCCCCTTGCAACCAATCCGGAACCAATGTGGTCAAAACTGAGTATGATTTTGTTGCGGGCTACACGCATGGATTTATAGTCGGGACCAGAATATTCGAGTTCAGTATCCCCATAGGTGATATTCTGAGCAGCAAGTGCCAGGCGTTTTCCAACATCGCGTTTATTCGTTGGGTGTATATTCTGGGCCTCTCCGATATCGTGAATAACAGCCATCCCTGTATTGGGCTGCTTAAGGGCAACACGCTGGGCTTCCCTTAGTGCAGCCCAGTCACTTGATTTTGGTTCAGCTACTGCTGCATTAAAATTAGCAAGTTGCACAAAAAGGAAGGGAAAGTCTCCTAAATTCCACTTGGTGCGCCAGTCCTTGATCATTGCCGGGAATAACTCACGGTAAGCCTGATCTTTGCCCACATTTGATTCCCCCTGGTACCACAAAACTCCTTTGATAGCAGCAGGCAACAGTGGTGCAATCATCGCATTGTACAGCGCTGCAGGTTCGTCCTGCACAAACAAGATCCTGGCATAAGGAAAAGGGTCTTTTTTTTCACTGGACAGCGCCGACTGATAAAACCAATCACCGGGCTGTGCAATTGCAGTTCCTGCAGCTGTAACGACCACCATATCTTTTCCATAAACAACGCCCGTTTCTGTCCAGTCTATCTGCCCAGTATGCGTTACATGAATGGCCAGCATATTGTCTTTTGCTTTTAACAATGCGGCAGGCACTAAAAAACGATTATTCTTGAGCGTACTATCCAATTTACCAATCAGCTTTCCGTTGAAAAAAACACTGTCTAAATTCGCCGAATAGGAACAGTCAATCGTTAGGGCTTTGGTTGGATCCGGGACCGCAATTTCTTTTCGCAGCCATAACTTGCCGCTCAAATCTTTTCTTCTGGCCTCCAAAGCCGGAAAGTCCTTTAGGCCCTCAGCGCTGATCCAGGCTTCGATCCGGGTACCACCCCAACTGGAATTAATGAGCCCAATTGGCACTTTATATTTGTTATAAATATCCCTGGCAAAATAAAATCCAACAGCACCGAAACTGAAAATTGTGTAGGGTGAAGCAGCAACCCATTCACCCGCCCTGAGGTTGTGCTGTGGCGTATAACCAACGTCTTTTCCTATGGTCAGCTGCCGGATATAAGGGTAATTGGACGCAATAATATCTTGCGGGTATTTGTTATGGATGTCCGACATTCTCACGCCCATATTCGACTGCCCGGAGCAAAGCCAGACATCGCCAATCATGATGTCCTGAATGCTGATCTTATTTTCACCTTTCAATTTCATGGTGTAAGGGCCACCGGCCTCTTGTGCATCCATTTTCAGGCTCCAGGTTCCATCACTGCCACCGGTAGTCGTATAAGTTTTCTTATTAAAAACTATCGTTATCTGCTCTGATGGTGCAGCCCATCCCCATATTGGTATGGGAACGGACCTTTGTAAAACCATCCCATCACCTACCAGCGCAGGTAATTTGATATGGGCTGCAAGCGGCATACCAAGGCTACCTAAAGCAATAGCAGCTAATGTAATGCCCATGTATTTTTGGAATCGACGTTTCATATTTTAATCCTTAATTTACGCTAAATTGGTAGGTACCCGATCCAACTTTCAGTGCCACGTAAGCTTTATCGTTGGTTTCGGTTAGTTTAATATCTTTTATCGCCGACAAGGCTTTACCGGAGCTTGTTACTGTTTGCCCGGTACCTGCAGGCACATAAATCGTTGCCGTGGTATTTGCTGGTATCGTGACTTCCATACTGAATTTGTCATCGGTTAATTTCCAGGAAGAACTGAGTTTACCGTAATACGTTTCGAGCTTTGCACTGGCATGACTTAGTCCGCCACCCATACGCGGCTTAATGGAAATACTTTTGTAAGCCACCGAACCTTCACCGATGTTGATCCCAGCAACGGTACGGTACAGCCAATCGCCTATGGCACCATAGGCATAATGATTAAACGAATTCATATCCGGATTTTGAAAATTACCATCTTCTTTAATTCCATCCCATCGCTCCCAGATGGTTGTTGCACCCATTTTCACGGGATATAACCAGGATGGATAGCTTTCCTGCGTCAATAAGGTAAAAGCCACATCCAGATAACCAAATCGTGTCAGTACATCACACAAATAAGGAGTACCCAGAAAACCAGTAGTCAAATGATTGTTGTAAAGCCTGATGTTGTCAACCAGTTTTTTTGCCGCCTCTGCACGCTGGGCCTCTGGAAACAAATCGAAATTAAGTGCCAGAATGTACGCAGTCTGTGTACCAGAAGTAAGTTTACCATTCGGCGTGACGTATTCTTTAACGAAAGCCGTTTTGATCTTCTCCAGCAATGCCTGATATTTTGCAACATCCGCGGCTTTGCCAAGCACATTTGCCGCATTGATGAGCAACTGGGTAGAATGTGCATAAAAACATTGTGCAATCAGGTATTTATCCGTAACGGCCGACATTCCGTCAGGATCATCGCCAGGCCGGTAAAAAAGCCAGTCTCCAATATGAAATCCCTTATTCCATAGTGAATTTATACTGTTATCGTTCATATAATCGACCCAAGCTTTCATACTTGGATATTGGTCCTGCAGTATTTTTTTATTGCCATAAATGCAATACATATTCCAGGGAATGATGGTCGCAGCATCGGCCCAGCCGGTAGAGCCTTGTGATTTAGGCCCCAATACATTTGGGACCACATAAGGCACACTACCATTTGGCAATTGGTCGGCTGCCAGATCTTTGAGCCATTTGCTAAAAAAATTATCCACCCGCATGTTAAATGCAGCCGTATTGGAAAATACTTGTGCATCCCCTGTCCAGCCCAATCTTTCATCTCGTTGCGGACAATCTGTAGGTACATCAATAAAATTGCCTTTCTGTCCCCATTGAATGTTTTGCTGCAATTGATTGATTAGTGGATTGGAACACTCAAAACTACCCGTAGTTTTCATCGCTGAATATAGGGCTATCGCTTTTAACTGTTCTGGTTGCAGGGTTCCTTTAAGCCCTTCAATTTTCACATATCGAAATCCATAAAAGGTAAAATGTGTATCAAATGTTTCTTCAGCACCGCCTTTTAGAATGTAAACGGCTTCCTGTTTTGCGGTTCTGAGGTTGGTTGTATAAAAATTTCCTGCTTTGTCCAATACCTCGGCATGTTTGATGGTAATTTTATCTCCTGGAGAACCGGAAACTTTCAACTGCACATAACCAACCATGTTTTGACCAAAATCAACCACCTGCTCACCTGCAGGCGTTTTAAAAATCTTTAGCGGTTTTAAAATTTCATGTCTTTTTACCGGCTCATTAAGGGTTGCAATCAGCTTACTGTTGTCAAAATCAAACGTTTTAACAGCGTTCCAGTTTTTAGCATCATATCCGGGTTTACTCCAGCCGTTTTTTTCCAGCCTTGCATCATGAACCTCTCCATCGTATAGGGACGAAGAGATCAGCGATCCTGTGGATTGTTTCCAGCTTTCATCTGATACAATTATCGCCGAACTTCCATCGGTGTATTTGATCAACAATTGAAATAGTAAACCGAGTTCTGAACCAAAAATATGCTCATTTTTAGCTTCCCATGCCAACCGCCCCCTAAACCAGCCACTGCCCAACATAACGCCTACTGAATTCTGATTGTCCTTCAACAGGGAGGTCACATCATATACCTGGTATTGCAGCCGTTTCTGATAACTTGTCCATCCAGGAGTCAGATAATCCTCACCGATGCGCTGACCATTGATCCAGGCTTCATACATCCCATGCGCAGTCATGAAGGCTGTGGCAGAAGCTACCTTTTTAGCACTGGAAAACTCCTTGCGGAATATGGGGCAGGGCTGTTGTCCAGGGCTTTCCGCCGTGGTTTGCCTGATCCATTTTGCCTTCCAGTCTGACGAGTTTAGCAAACCCATTTGCCAGAAGGCGATGTCGCTCCATTCCGATACTTTTCCTGAGGCATCCCACACCCTTACCTGCCAGTAATATTTTTCGGCAGAGGACAGGGAAGCCCCGGGATAAGGAACGTGAACGGACTGAGCTGAAATCACTTTTCCGCTTTTCCAGATCAGGTCCTTTCCCTGAGCGAGTGTCGCTTGATGTTGTCCCACTCTTATTTCATACGCTGTCTGTACCAATCCGCGCTTGTTACTTGAAAGCTGCCAGCTAAAAGAAGGTTGTTTCGCATCAAGGCCAATGGGATTGGTCATGTTTTCACAAAGCAATTCAGCTACTTTCAGCTCATCAGCAAAGCCCTTACTAAAGGAGTTTTGAGCATACAACAACAGGAGCAAAAAGCTACCGGTTAACCCCAGGTATCTGAGCAATTGTTTATAGAACGGATATATTTTCATTAACTTATTTTTTATTGGTTAGTGTTCCCGGACAAATTATTGCACAGACACGGCGATCTGGTCGCTCGCGTCAATCTTCATGGTCACTTCCTTTGTTCCAAAAACATAACGGATCTCATCATTTTGTCCTAAAAACGGCTGTATTTTGGTTTTAACAGCCTGATCAAGAAAGTTGTCACTAAGTAACCAATAGCCGCCTGTACTGCCATCTGTAATCATCTGGGTGCCAGAACCGCTGTATTGGCTGCGAATTCCCAAAGGTGCAAGTTCAGGTGTTGACACTACGACCAGACCTTTCGTTTGTACTAAAGATTGTACTGCCGAAAGTGTAGTTGGACTGATCATCAGGCCTGTCAGGAAAGCGAGTTTAAGGGTTTCCAGGTGTTTTTTGGCAACATTCTGGTCAAACACGACTACCCCATTCATGGGTGCAAATGATTTATAAGGTGTGGTTGCCGGATAAGTTAACCAGGAGATACCATGTTCCGGAGTTGGAATTACTCCCTGTGAAACCAGGTTCCATATTTTCATCCAATTGTCCGAAGTCGCTGTAAAATGGAGGGTGTTTGAACCAAAAGGCCTGTCGGTTAAGCCATAAATTCCGGTAGATGGAATGCCAAAATCGGTATCATCAAATCTAATGATGGCAATCTCCGGCTTCACATCCCTGAAAGTATAACCGCGATGATTTGCAGCCAAATACTGATGCGTAAACCATTTATAAATATTGCCACGTTCACTTAATACGATGTTCTTTACACCGCCAGGACCAACTACCTCGCTATACAGGCTCCCATTGAAATTGATATTTTCAACGTACATCCGGTCGTTGCCCATCCAATAGCCAAACATCAGATTGTTCTTCAACGCCTGCGCAGAATGACCGGGATACACCCCTAAGAAATAAAGATCCAAACATGACCACAGTTCTGAATTGTATTGTAATGCCGCCCCCATAGCTATGGCAGCCCACATTGGTGCCCAGCTTTCTTTAAGTTGTTTGTAGGACACTGTCATTCCTGCTTTGGCATAGTTATGAAACAGTACAGGGAACACATGTTCGGTTAAAACATGCGGTGTTTTCTCTGCTTTGAGTTCATTGACCAGCGCTGTTGCATTGCTATTGACCAATGCGTCTGCCTGTTCAAAACTCAATCCATCGGTATTTCCCAGAAAAGGCATGTCCTGTTTAACACCATTGGTAATTATCCAGTTTTGATTGATCTGCATATGGTCAGCTTCATCGTACACTACACCTTCGAAAGCCTTCGAAAGGTTAAGAAGTTTCAACACCGCGGGTCTGAATGTAAATCGATGGTTATTATTTGGCCCCTGGAGCCAGCTCCAGCCAGAATCGTCTATCAATTGTGGAACAAAGTTGGAAACCTCAGTATTGATTAAATATTTTAAATTGTTCTGTTCAAAAAGTGCTGATAGGTCCTTCACATAATTTTCCTGAGCGATGGCCGATGCATGTGGTGCATAATGGTGTACCAGGAAATCTGCACCTAAATCTTTCATCGGTGCAATTAAATGACTGGGGATTGTCCCCAGCCAATAGCCGTCATCCCCTGCATCATCTACGCCCATGATGATGTCTGACTGTGCTTTAACAGTCGGTATTTCTTCTATTTCAGCCCCTTTAACGGATTTTTTGCAGGAACTAAAAATCAATGCAGCACAGGTAACAAAAACAAGTATAGCGCTGAGTACCAGATATTTTTTATCTATATTTTTCATATGCTTATAATTAGAAATTACCTTTATCTATGTCCCACCACAAACGTGTTCCTCCGATATCTGGTCCGCCAAGCAGCTGTACAGCCTTTGCAACTTCTTTTGCATTGACTGAGTACTCCAGTACAGGGAAGTTGAGTCTACGGATCTGTATTTTGGTGTCGATCCGGCCACCACTGGTATTATACACAATCGGGAATATCTTCGGATAGCCTGTTCTCCTGAATTCCGTCCAGGCTTCTTGTCCTTCCGGAAATAGCGCAATCCATTTCTGTGTCAGGATACGTTCCAGCTTTTGTTCATTAGCGACAGATTCATCCCATTTAATTGTAATGGCAGTAGTTGCGGCTGCACTGTTTTTGATGGGATTGATCGGATCGGTATAATCTGCGGGTTTACTGGTTGAGTTGTTAAGATAAGCGTCGGCCTGACCGCCAACGCCCCACTGTGCCAGGGAAATCCGGACACCTGATTCATATAGTTCTTTCGCAGTGCCACCCATATTCCAGCCACGTAATGCACCTTCTGCACGCAGGAGATAAACCTCTGCAGCGGTCATGAGTTGTGCTGGGGTCTCAAAGACAAATGAAGTTGTCGAAGCCTTAGAAAAATTGGTATAGATAGCGGGTGATGAAGGTTGCGGGTCGTAAAAACCACCACCTCTTACACCTTGGTATTTTCCTGGAAATGCAACTGAAGGGTCGAAATATTTACTCAGTCGCGGGTCATTGTAGCCCGTAAGAAATGACTCCATAGAAGCACCCATGCGTGTACAATCCCATACATTAGTAAATATGTTTAACGGATGCACTGTGCCCGGACCTACTACTTTCATGTTTTCTTCATTGATGGTCAGTACACCACCATTGTTTGCATCCATCGCTTTCTCCGCTTGTAATTTCGCGGTTGAAGGGTCTACCTTCACCAGTCTCATAGCCAGTCTTAACCGCAATGAATTGGCAAATTTTAACCACCTGGAATAGTCTCCAGCATACACTAGATCGAATTTGGCGAAAGGTTTAGCGCTGGGAAACGCTGTCATGTAAGCTTTTAACAAGGTTACAGCCTGGTCCAGCTCAACAAAGAATTGTTTGTAGATATCATGCTGACTGTCATACACCGCATCAGTACCTCCCAAACCAAATTTACTGTAGGGAATGGGGCCATAAATATCAGTCACCCGGTGCATTCCTTCTACCTTTAAAATTAAAGCTATGGCCCAGAAATCCGGTGATGAAGTTTCGGCACCACGACGTTTGATCTCATTGATGGGTCCCATGACATTGTTAAATCCAAAATTGAAATAACCAAATGAGCCCCAGGCATCCAGCAAGTTATAAGTCGTATTGTTACTTGCGCCCATTTGTGGCAGGGCGAGATAACCAGAAAATTGATCGCCGGTCAGGTTTTGCGCAAGCTGCATGTTTACAATACTGGCAGGATCATTGGCGTAAATATTTTTTTGTACCTGAGGAAAAAAACCACCGATATCATTGAAATCTACATTCAATTCCTTATCCGAAATTGCTACCGGATTGGTATTATACATTTCAAAGTTCTTTGTACAGGATACCAGATGGCCCACAAAAAACAGCACGCCGAAAAGAACAGTTGTGCTTTTGGTGCTATATAAAAAGTTAGTACGTTTCATCTTTCTTAAGTTTACAGTAAAAAATTATCCCTGATTAAAAGCCAACATTTAAACTCATACCAAAACTGCGGGTAGCAGGCGGACCAAAAACGTCAATTCCAGAAAACCCGTTGCCAACAGAATAGGCAAGATCAGGATCAAACGGTGCTTTAAGGTACAGATAGGCGAGGTTTCTAGCAACCACCGATACCCTTACATTCTTCACGTAACTGCTGATTATTTTCGATGTAAACAAGTTATAACCAATCGACACTTCTCTGATCCTGGCATTGGTTGCATTGAACATATAACTACTGGTAACCCCATATAGCGCCCTTGGGCTAATTTTGGTAACAGGTTCACCGGTAACGGCATCTATGCCATCAATATCAGATCCTCCGTTAAGTCTCGCGTCTCCGCTAGCTTTGGATACCCCATAAGAATCCAGGGTTTGCTGGGTGAGTGACATCACCTTGCCGCCAATTTTTGCATCGACCAGGAAACTCAATGATAATTTCTTATAGCTGAAGCTGTTGTTCCAACCGATGGTAAACTTCGGGTTTGCGTTACCCAGGAATTCCGGTGCACCAACCTTTTGCATGGGCAGACCACCTGCACCGATCAATATTTTTCCATCTTCATTTTTTTGAAGTGTAGTACCATAAATGTCACCATACGAACCCCCAACTTTCAGAATAGACAGGTAAAAATTAACATCATCCGTTAGCATGAACTCGTCAATACCGTCGGCCAGTTTGATTACCTTATTTCTATTGGCTGCGAAATTGACTGTGGTTGTCCATTTTACCTTTTTTGAAAACTCCGAATCAAAACTCAGCATCGCTTCAATTCCTGAATTCTGAATATCGCCACCATTTACAAAACGTTTGCTGTAGCCGGTACCTGGCGGAACAAATATGGAGAAGAACTGATTGGTTGTATTGGTTTTATAATAGGAAAGGTCAAATTTAAGTTTGTCTTTCAGAAAGCGTAATTCTGTACCCAGCTCCAGCGCTTTTGTCTTTTCAGGTTTCAGATCTGTAAAAGGAGCAGTCGTATTAAAGGTAATTACCCCACCACTGTTCAGCCCGTTTAACGGGTTAGTTACGTATACAGGAACGGAATTGCCCACAATAGCATAGGAACCTCTGAACTTTGCAAAGGTAATGGCAGTAGGTAGTTTGACCAGACTGCTTAAAATAATGTTACCTGCTACAGAAGGATAAAAATAGGATCCGTTTGGCGTAAAGCTCAGGTTGGAAGACCAGTCATTTCTACCGGTCACATCCAGATAGGCCCAATCCTTATAGGAGAAGCTAAGGCTGGTAAATGCCGCTTGAAGCTGTTGCCTCATTTCCGGCATCGTATTGAAACTTCCGGTAGATTGCATGATGTTTTGAATGGTAAATTTGTTGGCTACATACAGTCCTCTTGAAACAAATGATTCGCCACTGAAGCGGGTATCCGTAATACTTGATCCTAAAGTACCATTGAATTTGATTTTCCCAAGTGATTTAACATAAGTCAATATCGCATCTCCATAAAGTTGCGTGGCTGTAACGTTGCTCAGGATGTAATCTCCATTGGGTGAAGCTAAACCTGCAATGGTTCCGGCATAAATTTTGGTTTCACCAACAAAATTGGTACGGTCCATATTTCCACGCATCTGAAAGTGCATGCCGGGCATCACCTCATATTTTGCCGAGGTATTGAACATCGTTCGGTGTCTTTTGTCTGTATTCGTGAACTTGTTGATCAACCAGTATGGGTTAACCTGCAACACGGAAGAATTAAACGGCCAGTTCTGCACATCCAGTTTTCTTTCCGGGTTGTAAACAGACCAGTTCTCTTTATAAGGTGTAAAATCCCGGCCACGTGGAAACAAGTACAATCCGGTCAAAGGATTGGATGTAAGGCCCAATGCTGGTGAATTATCCGTTTGCTGTATAATGAAACTCAGATGGGCATCCAGGCTAAGTCGGCCGTTAAGGAAACTGGCCATTTGCCGCACATCGAAATTGTGCCTCGATAATTTATTGTTGGGGAGTATCCCATTGGCAATGGTATTGGCATAGGTAAAGTAATTGGTTGTTTTTTCAGAACCAGATGAGAACGAAATGTTATTTACCATTGTTTTTCCGGTGCGGAAAAAATCACCTACATTATCCTGTGCTTCTGTGATGGGAGCACCCCAACTGTCTTCCGAGGTAATGGTTGTCGGGCCGAACGAACTTTGTAATTTAGGGGTATAGGCCGCTTTGTCTGCCGTAAAACTCGAAGAAAAATCTATTTTGGATATCCCCGAACGCCCCTTTTTTGTGGTAATCAAAATTACACCATTTGCAGCCTGACTACCATAAAGCGCTGCACCTGCAGGACCTTTTAAAACATTGATGCTTTCAATGTCATCGGGATTGATGTTTGAAATGCCATCTCCCCCATCTCGTCCCGAATAGGTGCTGTTCACTTGCTCCGTAGATAAATTAGCTAACGGAACCCCATCTACGACATACAAGGGCTGGTTACCTCCCGCCGCAGATTTATTTCCCCTGATGACCACTTTAACTGAACCACCCACACCTGATGCACTGCGATTGATTTCTACGCCCGCAATTTTGCCAGAAAGGTTATTCATGAAATTGGTTTCAGGAACCTTTTTCAGTTCATCACCAGAAATTTTCTGGGTGGAATACGTAACGGCTTTGGCATCCTTTTCGATCCCCAGGGCAGATACCACAACCTCGTTGAGTGTTTTATTGGATTCAGCCAGCTTAACGTCTATCGTTGTGCGGTTACCAATGCTGATTTCCTGGGTTTCAAAGCCCGAATAAGAGATGACTAAAGTGCCGTTGGGGGCTGCTTTGATGCTGTATCTACCGGCCGCATCGGCTGCTGTTCCGGTAGTGGTGCCTTTTACCTTGATGCCGGCACCACTAAGTGCCCCACCCTTGTTGTCTGTGACAATTCCTTTGATCACAACCGGTTCCTGAGCAAAACAAAAGAGCGTACTTCCCAGGAAGCCTATCAATAAACAGAGCGCCCTTAGGTTAAAATCGGGTAATTTAAATTTCTTGTGCATAGTGGTTAGTTTTAGTTGATTTGGTTATTGTTTACCCCTGATTCATAGACATCATTTCTATGCTTTCCTCGAATGATTTGTGCTCATGTACCATCCCCATCAGTACCCTGGTGATGCCTGCGGGATCGGCGTGCTGGATGATATTTCTTCCATACACAATCCCCGAAACGCCTTGTTGTATGAGTATTGCAGTACGCTGAAGTATCTCTTCATCTGTGGCTCTTCCTCCACCTCTAACCAACACAGGCGTTTCCCCAGCAATCTCGATGACACGGTGATATTTATTGACATCGTCACAGGGATCGGCCTTAATGATATCAGCACCTAGTTCCACAGCCTGTCTCACCAATGGAAGTATCTTTTTGAGGTCGCCATCTACCTGGTAGCCTCCCTTTTCTGAATTTGGCCTGAAAACGAGTGGTTCAATCATCAAAGGCATTCCATAATGGTCGGCTTCGGTTTTAATTTTAATGATGTTGTCAATGCATTGCGCGGTGACTTCCGGGGCGCCCGGAATGCTAAATAGATTGATGCATATACAGGCTGCATCAGCCCTGACAGCCTGAAGAATCGGCTGATCAATCATTTTACTAAAGGCTGTTGAAGGCAGCTCATTTCCATACACATTGGCCACATCGGTACGCAACACCAGAGCAGGCTTTGTTTTTCCGGGCGTCCTTTGCAGGTATTTAAGTTGTCCCGGCGTAAGTTGAATGGCATCTGGGGCAGCGTCTATGATGATGTTGACCGCTTTTTGCATGTTTTCTATTCCCTGAAGAAAAACATATTCATTAAAAAACCCATGATCAACGGCTACGTCGAAACATCTTCCTGAAATGGGATTGAAAAGTCTGTTTAGTCTGAATTGTTTCATTTTATTTTGATTAGGAACTTGTTAATTCAAGCCTGGTCTTATTCCCACAGCTTGTTTATTTCGTTAATTGTTTCATCAACCAGGAATGCACCTCCATCGTGTCCAACCGGAGTGGCCATCGCGCTGTAGCCACCACCGGCTAAAGCCCTTTCTGTTGGGAGATAATCTGCATAATCACAACTCAATTGCACTACAAATGTCTGCGGGGCCTTACTACGACCTTTTATGGCAAAGCCGTAATCCACAAATAATTCAAAAGGGTTCGAGGCGATGGCAATATCTCCAAGCCTGATGATGTGCAATTCGGCTTTGTAAAAAGATCCCGGCTGATGTTCGAGGTATTGCTTTATGGCGATTTCCTTTTTTCTAATGATGCCATAGTCTGTATTTTTATTATCCCAGGGGCCATAGTCTTTGATCTTTTCATTGGCTTTCATTTCCGTTAAAAACCTATTCCAGGCGGTATCGGGTGAGCTTTTGTCCTCCGGCTCCCTTGAATTGATCTCATTTACGGTTTCCAGAGCAGCTTCATACTCCTTTTTACTGACTGTTCTGAGGGGAATGTTAAGGTCTACAACCCGATGCTTAAATACCGGTGTGGTACAAATGTGCTGCCTTGCTTCCTGATATTTTTCTTCAACTGCTGTTGCCAGTCGTTTACCGATTTCAACCATGCCAGGTACATCCCACATATTGGGTTCTCCGGCACGATAGCCCCGGGGCAGGTCGCGGGGTGAAATATCACCAGCCGCGCCACACTGTGGCAAAAGGTATATGTTTTCTGCAATACGGTCTTTCAGTTGTTTTCTGACTTCGCTCCAGTAATCTGCAGAAACGTAATATTTGGATTCAGTAACCTGGGACGGGCAGGGTACATTCAGCACAATTCCGGTAAGTTGTTTCTCGGCATCCCAACAGAAAAGCATATCTACACTGCTATCCGAAGCACCTTCGATGCCTGTAAAGTCGGCTCGATCTGTTGCACCGTACATTTCAGTAGTACCGTTTGCATATTGTACCCTCCTGTTGTGCCCCACTACCGCATAACCCAGGCTGTGGCTAATACCCGCTGGCTTTCGGGCTTTCCATGCCTCAATTACGGCAATACTTATTTTATCCAGCAGCATCTGGGTATATGCGGTTCCCTCTGCAGGTTCAGGTGCAGAATGTGTATGGGTTGCAAACAGAAATAACTTTTTAACATCAAGTTCTGGTAATAGTGGCGCTACGATTTCCCGGAGTGCATCCTGTAATGCTGTGGTGGAACAAAGCAGATCCATGGATACCATGATGGCTTGTTCCTGATCAGATTCCATGGCACAAACGGTAATCGTAAGTGGGCTTTCCACATAGGTTGAGATTCTTTCGTAATACTGTCCGAATAAAGATGCAGGGCCTGCTGGTGTGATGTCTGCCGTTGCCCAGCCAATTTGTATGTTGTGATTTGTAAGTGTCATGTTTGTTCAATTGTCAATTTGAATAACCAAATTCCTTTTCTACCTCGGCAATAGATTCTTCAATGATATCCAGCCCGAGCATGGCATACTTTTCGTCCATAATCAATGGAGGAGACATGCGTAAAATATGTCCGGCAGGTATCCAGGCCAGACCTTTGCGAAATGCTTTTTGATACACCAGTGTACCGGCCTCTTCAAATGGCTCTTTAGAAATTTTGTCTTTCACCAGCTCAATCCCCAATAAAAACCCTTTCCCTTTAACATCTCCGATAATGGGATGTTCAGCCTTCATTTTTTCCATGCGCTGCATCATTTTTGCGCCAACCACACGCACATTTTCAAGGATATTTTCTTCTTCTATGACCTCTAATGAAGCCAGTGCTGCGGCGCATGCCATGGGGTTACCGCCGTAACTTGAAGAACCGGAAATCTTATCCAGCGCATCGGCATATTCCTCTTTAACTACCAGTGCAGTAACCGGAAATCCATTGCCAAAAGATTTGCCGAAGGTTACAATATCCGGCGTTACATCCCAGTGACTTAGTGTGAGCCATTCGCCCGTTCTGCCCATCCCTGCAAGCACCTCGTCATCAAAAAGCAGCACGCCTTTTTTATCACAAAGTTGTCTCAGTTTAGGAAAGAAATCGTCTGGTGGAAATATCGATCCCGCCCAGCCCTGAACTGGCTCCAATATAAATGCCGCCAGGTTTCCAACAGTAGATTCTTGTATAAACTGTTCGTAAAAACTAATGTACATGTCGGTGTCAATGGTGCCATCTGCTTTTTTCCACAGTGGTCTGTAAGGATCAGGACGGGGAACCATATAAAATCCAGGTGCACGTGTAGGTCCATAGCTATGTACATCACCCCTGATCATCTGACCGCAGCTTACTGCTGCCATAGATTTGCCATGAAAATCTCTAAAACAAGAAATGAATTCATGTTTGTTTTGAATAGCCCTTGCCGCACGGATACCTGCTTCAACAGCGGAAGTACCATCACTGAATAGCTGAATTGAGTTTAATCCGGCAGGTAAAACATCAACCATTTTTTCCAGTAGTTTTTCTTTCACAGGCGTGGTAAAGTCATGGATATTCATGAGTTTTTTTGCCCAATAGGATACGGCTTCTGAAATTTTAGGATGACAGTGGCCCAGGGATGTTACGTAAATACCAGAAGAGAAATCGAGGTAACGGTTACCATCCGAATCTGTGAGTGAGATTCCAGATCCTTCTTCAAAACAAACAGGGAATAGTTTGACCTGAGTACTTAAACCACTGATATACTTTGATGCATTGGCATGCATTTTTCTTGAAACAGGTCCGGGTGTTTCTGTAATCATGTGTGGAATGCCTTTGGCACTTTCTTTCCACCAGTTTTTTGATACGGTATTGAGTTCTGTTGTGATCATATGAATTGGGTTATAAATTAAAATACGGTGATATTGATTTCATTGGTCATGGATTCCCAGCTGTCCAGTTCCTGGTACATGTCGTTACAATAAAGATTGTTCCTTCCAGCAATACATGCATAATGTAAGCTCCGAAAGGCACTTTCGCCTTCAAGAATTGCAGTCAGGAAAGCAGCGGCTGCGGTATCACCTGCACCAGATGCATTTTTGAACCTATCGGGATCTACCGGGTAAGCATCACAGTGCAGCGTGATGTGATTCCAGTTTTCGGTGTCCAGCTGTAAATCACCTTTTTCATTTACAGCCGAAACATCGCCAGTGAAAAGATAAGCACCACGATGGGCCATTTTAAGCAAGAGGATTTTTACCCCCAGGCTGATCATCTGGCTACCTAAGCTTTGTATGGTTTCCAGAGGAATAAAATCTATCATGTCATTTTCATCTGCTGCAGCAGCAATACGGTGATATTCCTCTGGCATCATGATGTTAAGCAGCTCTTCAATACTGGGAACAAAAATGTCTGTAAACGGGAGTACTTTTTTCATAATTGCAGGCCAGTCGCAATGGCTGCCTTCGCTTTGCGGATCTGGTAAACTGAGGTCAAGTGAAGTTACCACACCCAATTGCTGAGCTTCGGAGAACAGACTGTGCAACTGGTTCCCGTTATTGACAAAAAAGTTTTTCAATAATGGCGGATACCCGAAATGAAAAATTTTACTTTGTTGCATGACTTTAAAGTCAATGTCACTCTTGCTGAATATTTCATTGCAGCCCGGCGATTCCAGGAATATCCGGTCTACCCCGGGAGGGGCTATCACGATCCCAAAAGCGGTTGAAGCATGAGGTAACATTTTGATCCCGGTAGCGATTTGATAGCGTTCTAACCAGTCCTGAATAATTCTACCCATAAAATCATTTCCTGTAAGGCCATTGAGGTACACCCGCTTGTTGAATTTTTTGAGGGCAATTCCAGTATTTGCCACCACACCACCCAGGGACAGTTGCAAACCGTCTATTTCTGTGAGTTTACCAGGTTTCAATAAATCATGAAGCGGTACGTTCTGTTGCGTCTTTTTAAAATCAGGGATTAAATCAATTCCTAAATAGCCGGCCACCATTACATCCAGTTCTTTCTCTTTGTTCATACGATTACAGCTATGTTTTTCAGGTAACAGAAATCACTTAAGGTTCGCAGATGATCACCATAGGCAATGATGTAATGCTGTCCGGATATATTTTGTGTAAATTCTTCTACCGGTACATCAAGTTCCACCTCCAGACTTGGTAATTGTGGTGCGGGTTGATCCCAGCCAGCTTCTTCCCAAGCCCTTAAAGTTGCCATGCCGGTGGTCATGTGCATGGTATACCGACCTCCGGTATTTGAAAGTCTGGCCAGTGTAAGCTGACCTATTTTCATGGTAGATATGTTCAGCATTCCGCCACTGATCTGTCCAAATGCTGCTGAAGTTACCTTTATCTTCCCGTCTACAACCTCTTTAGGCACATAATCAGGAACACCAATCAAAACGCTGGTTTCAAAAAATTCATAGAATTCGAGGTATGCTGCGCATTGTCCGGTAAGGTGTTTAACAACAAGTTGCGTAACCGCGCCCATCGCATCATTTTCAGGGATGGTACATAAATTCATTTCATCCGAAAGCAGCATGAAAATAAGTGCCGGAGGGAAACTTAATATTTTTTTCATCCCGTCTACATCCTTTAAGGATACGGCATCAAATCCATTTTCTTCAGCTATTTTTTTGATGGATAAAAAATATCGGATTCCTTTTTTAAGAAAATCACCATCAACAGGTTTCGCAAAATCCCAGTTTCTTTTAATTCCTTCCAGTACTTTTTCGATTTCAGCATCTTCAATTTGCTCGCTGAGCTGAAGCATCTCCAGCATTTCAAAGAAATCTATCTCTGTACCTATAAGCGATTTTAAAGAAATTCCTTCGTACAATGTATTGTATAATTTCATGTCACGATAGCCCATCATGCCTACCCTGGTGTGCTGCATGCTTTTGGCGGCAAATGCGGCCGATGCAAATGCCTTTATTTTATCCAGTGGCGCTGGTTTTCCGATGATGTTGTATACGTATCTGAATTTGTAGCCCAAATCCTCAAATACTTTGCGCAATGCAGTGGTACCTGCCTGTGCAGCTGTAGTTACAATACGTCCGTTGTTCATATCGCCGGCAAGCCCCCATAAAATCATCGGTTTGTCTTTGTATTCGTCAGTGATGGCTATGACCGCATGCGAAGGAATCCAGCCCGCAATACAAACGATCAGCAAATCAAAGTCTGCCGCCTTTAACGTGGTCAAAGCCTTTTTGATATCCGCTCCTTTTTCGTCATCTGTAACGGTGTCTACAATCAACAGGTTCATCCCAAGCGAACCAATTTCCTGAATGGCTTTTGAGGCCATTTCTTCTATTAACGCTTTCGGAGAATTGATCTCCCCGAAGCTGACAAATGCAGCCTTTCTCATTGTTTTATTCATGATCTTTTATTAAGGTCTAATGTTAGTGGTTACTATTTTTTTAAGCTCTGCTTCCAGAAATCGCCGATTTTTTCAAGACTTAATCCTTTGGTTTCCGGCACCATTTTCCAGCTGAATATGGCACAGGCTGTACATACACCAGCAAACAGCAGGTACATACCAGCAGTATTGTTATACTGATGGTGGAACCATTGCGTAAGCATGGGGAATACCTGGGCGATGAGGAAAGAAGAAGCGTATAAAAAGAAACAGACAATGGCCAGTGCCTTACTGCGTATGCGGTTTGGAAATATTTCGGATACAATAACCCAGCTCAATGGAGCAAAACCAAGTGTAAAGGCCCCTGTTCCGATAAGCATCGGAATTAACGTAGCCAAAGGTGGCAGGTTCCAGTAAAGCACCATGGCCATAATCAAGTGCCCAAGTGCCATGCCCGAAACACTACAGATCAGCAATCCGCGCCTGCTAAATTTATTGATCAGGGGAAAGGCAATGAATGTGCAGATGAAAATAAACAGATAAATCGGGATGGAACTCAGAATGGCATTTGAACCAATACTGATCCCAGCTTCCTTTAAAATGGTAGGCGCATACAATAGAATCATATTTACGCCATTGATTTGTGAAAATATCATTAGGACAATGGCTATAAACAGGGCAGTTTTCATTCCCGGCAGGAACAATTCACTGAATTTTCCCGATTCCTCATGCAGTTTGTCCTCAATTTCTTTGAGCTCAATTTCCGCCTTTTCTTTGCCGTTAATCTTGGTCAGAATCTTAAGGGCTTCAGCAATTCTCCCTTTCTCAGCAAGCCAGCGTGGGCTTTCAGGAATCAGCAGCAAACCAATGATCAGAAAAATAACGGGAACTGCCTGAGAAGCAAACATCAACCTCCAATCACCTGAAAAGGAAAGGAAATAACTGACAATAACAGCCAGGTTAATGCCGATTACGTTAGACAACTGGTTTACATTAACCAGGCGCCCACGCATGTGTGCCGGGGACAATTCGGCAATATAAATTGGCGAAGACATCATGGCGAGTCCTATACCAATTCCGCCCCAGAAACGCCAGAAACAAAGTATTTCTATGGAGGAGGCTACAGCACATCCGATTGTTGAAATCATAAAAAATAATGCGGCCAGCATCATTGTTTTACGCCGACCGATCTTATCTGCGAACCATAGTCCGATTAACGGTCCTGTAATTGCGCCCAATACCGCACTACTTACGGCAAAACCTTTCATTGTAGCGCTAAGCTTAAATGCATCTTCGATAAATAATAGGGCACCAGAAATGATCACGAGATCATAGCCGAATAAAAAACCACCTACAGAAGCTACAAGGGTTATCCCATAAATATAAAAGAGGCTTCTTTTCTGATCCTGTTCTGTTTGTTTCATACTTAAATTATATAATTGCTTACGGTTCGGTTGATATAGATTGATTAGTTGACTACCAGGGAAGCTACCGCAGGTATATAGGTCCAGTTCTTTGTGATGCGCAATAAACTTTCGGGGATAGTAGCGCTGCTTCCTTGCATGATTCCCTTCCACAAGCCATTTTCTTTAACCAACGCTATGTCCATCCGTTCTGGAAGTTCAAGTTCAAATGTCCCTGTACTGAATGATTTTAGTCCGCCAAAGGCCAATGCTTCAGGCAGTCCCGATTTGTTAAGCCGGATGCCAGCTATTCCAATCGCATCAATATTTACTTTTTTACCATGAATCTGGATACTCATCTGAATAGGATCACCTGTTACCTCTTTTTCTCCTGAGGCTATAATTACAGTGCCATCAATGAGTTTGACCATGCCATGTGTTTGCGGCATCATAGATGGCGCAAAGGCGCCCATTCCGCGCATGACAGCTGGCGTTTGGATGGGTGTGTTTTTTGCTTTGAGCAGACTGATGATCCGATTGACCGAATTATTTTCATCACCATATTGCATTGATTTTGGAAAGTATTTGCCATCATCTACCTTATTTCCATTAAAATCCATGGTTTGTCTGCCCGTCCTGAACAATGCAGTTTTGGTTGCTGCCGCTGCTTTTCTGAAAAAAGAAGCTACGCTGGAATGGTCATTTTCCGGACCATAGTACAACACCGCGTCGTATTGCTGCGGACCATATTGTATTTTGCCATTAACACCTATTTTTAAAGCGCCATTTACAATTTCACTGCTTGGAATGAGATCAGCATAGTAACCGGATTTCCATAATTGATCGGTAACCTTAACCCCGGCATCGGCGAACCCTTTTTTTGTAGACCAGTTTAATGCAGATGGATGTCCAAATACCACGGCTACGCGACAATCGACAGGCGAAGCGGAGATGTAATTGAGCATTTGGATCCTCGACTCTGCTGTCATGAGCCTCCCTTTAAGTAAATCGATAGAAGAATCGATAATTTTCATTGGTGTTGGGAAAGGTGGGTGATAATTTAGACGACCGCCTCCCAGCACCGCGACCCATAGATCTTTGGAGTAGGTTGCTAATTCTGCACTGTAGAACATGTTATACCATAGCGGACTCTGCCATTTTTTTGTTAATGCAGTGCGCACGCTATACGGGGTGGCCTCATCTGTCTGAGCCAGATCGCGTTTGGCACGCCACCAGCTTAAACCATTTTTAAAAACCTCACTGGAATCTGGATATGGAAACCAGGTGGGATGTGTTGCCGACACTGCAGTGGCTCCAAATGTTTCTTTGATGGCCTGGTAATAATCCGTCTCTATCTCCGCATTGCGAAGAAAATTCATTTCCATGTAGTGATTGATGGCAACGGATCTTTCAGTTTCTTTCCCCTGCTCGCCCCAGGCCATTAAAAGCATGTCTTTGAGCAGGTCATGGCCAGGACGCCTTTTTTGATATACTTTTGCCATGGCGGCAGAATACCACAATTCGTTAGATGGAGGCGCAATCCTTCCGGGAAAGCCCCATTCGTCTTTAGCTGCGCCGGCCAGCTTTGTATCTGCGTATTGATGGAGTATTTCCCGCTGATAGGAAAGCAGGTGTGGTGCAAATACGTCTGGTGTATGTATGGTTACAGCGACCAGAACACAGGCAGTCAGTCTTTTTCCCTGTAGATCAATCGATATTTTTAATTCATGCTGATCGCCGGATGCGGTGCTATTTCCTGTAATGTCTGTCACTGTACCTGATTTAATCAGGCCATTTTCTTTTTCATAAGCATATACACGCAGCAGTTTGCTATTTAAGGGCGCATAAGGATTGCGACCATAGGTATAGTGATCGTCAAAAGCGGGCGACTTTACTGAAATGCCTGTACTTTCGTTTTCTTTAAGCTGAATTTCTTTGAGCAGCAGGATCTCCTGCAGTTCGTCTGGATAAGTGCTTTTAAATTTCTCCCTTGCTAAACGCACATCCAGATCCATAATCAATCCCATACCCTTGCGATGTGAATATTCAGCAGCTTTTTTGATTTGCTGATGTACTGCCGGATCAGTAAGTTCGCCAGGAAAACGAATGCTGGCAGTAATGAGTCCTACATGCGAATGCTTTTCATATAGATCAATAAAGCGTTTGTATCCTTCAGGAGCAAACTCTTCATCCATCCAGAACCAGCATGCTACAGATGGCCAGGCTGTTTTCATCCTATTATTTTCCTGACCAGGTAGCTGTACCTGTGCATAACGGGTATCCTTTATTTCTTTGTGCTGGGCAAGGAGATCTGAGCTGGGCACAAACAGTAGCATATTACCAGCTATCAGCACATTAAGCCATTTACAGGCGGAAGTTTTAAATAATTTCATTAATTATATTTTTTGATGGTTAACCCATGAATGTTCATTAGCTGGATGTTGATTCCATATTTGGTATATCAAAATTATCTTTAAAAAGAGCTTGCAAAAACTACCATATAAACCAATAATGACACTGTATTTGCAAATTAATAGATGAATGTGTAATTTGTAACGCAATAAACACGCATTCCATGCAACCGAAACTTGAAAAGATTTCCTCTAACCTACTTTCTTCTCTTGCTGTAAAAAGAGAAATCACCCCTTATATGGACTATCCTTTGCACTATCATCCGGAATATGAAATTATTCTGGTTGAAAAGAGCAGAGGTATCCGCCTAATGGGAAACCACGTTGGACATTTTAATGATGGCGACCTGGTTTTTATCAGTTCCAATCTTCCCCATGTGTGGAAGAATGATAAGGAATACTATCAGGGCAACAAGGATCTAAACGTTGATGTATTTGTAATTCATTTTAGAGAAGATGCACTTTGCGATGGTTTCTTCAACCTGGCTGAACTTACCCATGTAAAAAAGCTCTTTGCTTTGGGCAAGCAAGGGATTCTGATCAAAGGGAAGGATCATGAGGTTATTGCCAGTTTAATCAGAAAAGTTTATCATACTTCAGGATTTGAACGGTTGATCACATTCCTTCATACGCTTGACGCATTTGCCAATGCTAAAGAATATGAACTGCTATCCAGTCATGCCTACGCTGAGTCGAATAACAATACAGAAACCGAAAGGATCAACTTAGTCATCGATTTTTTAATGCAAAATTATGCGACTGAGGTCAGTCTTGATCAGTTAGCAAGTCTGGCTAGCATGAACAAGTCGTCATTTTGCCGGTATTTTAAATCAAGAACTCATAAAACATGTTCTCAGTTTTTAAATGAGATCAGAATTACACATGCTTGTAAGCTATTGATCAACACCGATATGGCGATATCAAATGTTTGCTACAAAACCGGATACAATAATGTATCACATTTCAACAGACAATTTAAACTGATTACTGGTTCCAGTGCAAAGGCTTATAAAAAAGAATTTCTCAAAAATGTTTAGAATTACACAGGTTTATGCTTGCTGGTCCTGCTTTAGAAATCCGATTAGTGCCAACTCTCTTTTACGATTCATGCTTTCGGTAAATTCGTTGTCCCAGGGATAAAATCCTTGTTTAGTTTTTTGGCCCAGCCTATTTTCAGCCACTAAATTTTTTAATATCTGAGGTGCCTCACTGGCATTTGACAAATCTTTAAATAGATAATCAGAAATGGCTGCAAATACATCTAATCCGCCCATATCAGCCGAAGCCAGGGGGCCCGTAACTGGCAGTCTACGTCCAATGCTATAGGTAACTGCAGCATCTATATCCTCTTTACTGGCTACGCATTGTTCCAAAAGATGTAATGCTTCACGTAAAAGTGCTGCCTGAAGTCGATTTCCAATAAATCCCATGATCTCTTTTTTAACGACTACTGGTTTTTTACGCATTTGCTGTAGTAAATCTATAGATCGTTGTCTGGTAACATCACTGGTATTTGCAGCGCCAACCACTTCTACTAAGGGAACAAGGTGTGCAGGATTCCAGAAATGCAATACAATAAAACGTTCTGAATGAACCAGGCCTTCTGCAATTTGTGAGGGAACTAGTCCTGATGTATTGCTTGCAAAAACAACATCTGCTCCGCAAACGTTCTCCAGCGATTTGAAGAGTTCCTGTTTAAGCTGCAAATTTTCAGGGATAGCTTCTATGATAAAAGAAGTGTTTGATACGGCTTCATTAAGCGTATAGCTTGTGGTGATCCTTTGCATAATTGATGGTATTTCTGCTTGTTTTATAAGCTCCCCATTTACCAAAACATCCAGCTTGGCCATAATCCCTGCCAATCCTGTTGTGGTTTCTTCAGCATTCAGTCCATACATCGTAACTGGCAAACCCGCCCATGCTGCATTAAGTACGATGGAGTGCCCCATAGTACCACAACCTATAACAGTAAGTTTTTCTGATCTTTTCATTTGTATATTTGGTTTAGGACGTAATGATATAAAAAAAAGTCTATTTGATTTTATTTATATCTTCATATAACAACAATTAGCGCAATATGAATCTCTTTTCCAGACTACCATTACAACTTACTTTGTCCGCGCTTTTTAATATACTTATAATAGACAAATCATACCGTTTATAACCCAAACTATCAATCCAACAAAAGCCAGATAACATAAAAAAGAAGCGGTGGATGATCCTCCGACCACTCACCGCTTATCTAAATTAACGCCTTTACTATGGGCATTAATCTTTTATTATCGCCTCGTTGCTGATCCCGATAACTTAGGCCGTGTGTAGGTTCTGTTGGTCTAACGACTAATTTATTTGGCGTTTACAATAATGACATCTTCAATTCTGGTGGTATACCTTCGGGATAGAAATTCCTGACGCATCGCCCATTTTTTTTCGTAACCCATAGTGGCATAACGAATGGTATCCCGGCCATAAGATTTGTTCAGCTGATCCGTTGCCTGAAGGGCCTGCTGTATTTTCTTTCTCTTTGCCATGGCTAGGGGCTCAAAAATGGCGGACTGTATCTGACTGTCCCGCCGTAAGTCTCGTAGCTCTACTCCTACTTTTTGGTAACGGTAGCCCTTAATATAAATTCTACGCAATCCTTTGACCGCCTCCTTAATTAAGGTAGCTGTATCGTTAGTCGGGCTTGTCAACCAGATTACTGTCTCCTTCGCATAACGTTCTGAGGGTTCCACAAACTGGCTGGTTTGCGCAAAGACCATGAGTTTCGCTGCAACAGATTGCTGTCCCCGCATTTTAACAGCGGCATTGGCCACATAACAAGCAATTGCCTCCTCTAGTGGGGCAAGCTCAGTGATCATGCAGTTGAAAGACCTGGCTGTAGAAATTCCTTCCTTATCCGGCCGCTCATATTCCATCAAATTGTTCAGGTATTCAACAATTCCCAAAACGTATTACCTGGAGAAAGAAGTGTTACACTAAAAAATGAGCTGGCTGCAGGGTATAAAATTTATATATCTGATCTTAAAGAGAGTAATATACGATTGGAACAGAAGGTGGCCCAACTTGAAACGGAGCTTAGAAGTGTGGTTGATAAGTTGTAAACATCCTCTCCCGATAACAAGAATAGCCTTGGCAATGCCAAGGCTATTCTTGTTATCGGCTATTTCACAATAAATTTAGAAACGGCACAAATATTTGTAAAATCTTACAATATTTTAGTTTAAAATCACCAATTGTATTTTTAAATTAAATATTTATCTTTTTGGTTATTAAATAAAGTTTATATAGGTTTGCTTGAAATGTAGTTTTTTTAAATGAATTGCGAATGAAAGCACCGCTAAAAGAAGATGCCGTTACAGAATTCAAAAGTAGTTTTACGGAAAAAGCTATTGAAACGCTCGTGGCCTTTGCAAATACAAAAGGAGGTAAGGTCTTAATTGGAATTGATGATCAGGGTACGCCTTTGAAAGGATTTACAATTGGAACGGAAAGTATCCAAACCTGGCTCAACGAGATAAAAAATAAAACACAGCCGAGCATAATTCCAGATGCAGAAATCATAACATATAACGATTCAAATGTAGCGGAGCTGTCCATTAAAGAGTTTCCGATTAAACCAGTATCTTTTAGAGGCAGGTATTTTAAACGCGTAAAAAATTCTAATCACCAACTAAACACCTCGGAGATTAATGACATGTATATGCAATCGTTGCAACTCTCATGGGATTCATATCCCTACAACAAGGCACTTTTTGAGGATTTAAACGTTGATAAAATCCGTTTGTTTATGCGTAAAGTTAACGATGGCGGTCGTTTTGTTTTGCCAGATGATCCCTATGAGGCCTTGACGATTTTGAAAATGGTTAAGGCCGGCGAAGTCACCAATGCAGCAATGATCTTGTTCTCTAAAGAAAATCTCTTTTATAATGTTCACGTAGGCAGGTTTAAAACACCTTCATTCATCATTGACGAGCGAATGATACGCGGAAATCTATTCGATGTGGTTGACGAAACCCTTAAGTTTATCAATTCCCATTTAAAAGTAGCATTTGAAATCACTGGAGTTACCACCCAAAGAACAGAAATATTTGAATACCCCATCGCTGCAATTCGTGAGCTGGTTTTGAATAGCGTTATCCATCGCGATTTTTTAAGCCCATCTGATATACAAATTAAGATATTTGATCAATCAATTACCTTTTACAACCCAGGCAAATTGTATGGAGATATTTCTATTGAAGATTTAAAAAAGGATGCATATACCTCTAAATTGCGGAACAAGCTAATCGCTGAAGCATTTTATCTAACTAAAGATATAGAGAAATATGGAACTGGTTTTTTCAGGGTTCGTAAAGAGATAAAGCAATACCCTACTATGACTTTTAAGTATCAGGAACAAGTTGGCGGTTTTGTTACTGAACTGGCATATAAAGCGCAGAAAACATCAACCCTTATTCCAAGTGACACTGTAAATGACACTGTAAATGGCACTCTAAATGACACTGTAAATAAGGATAGATTAAGCGTGATTTTAGAGGAGATTTTCAAAAATAATCACGTGTCAATTGATGATTTGGCAAAGACAATTGATGTAAGCAGGAGAACCTTGATCCGTGACCTTGATAAATTAAAGGAACAAGGCCGTATTAGTAGAGTTGGATCAGACAAAACAGGATATTGGCAAGTTAGCATATAATTTGTAATACCATTTGATCTTGGAAAAAAGTGGTTTATCCTACTACTCAACAGCACTATGTCAATCCAATATGAAATCATTTGAGGAACTCGTTAATACAGATGACCCAGGCTGGCCCCTGGTGTCAGAATGGATTAAAACAGCTAAAAATAAAATAGAAGTTCTTCCTGCTGAGCCACCCAATTGTTATTTATAGTTTTTCGAAGATGGATGCGAAACTCTTGGTCCATTCTTTTCAATCCATAATTTTAATTCATTAAGTACAATCGGAGAGAATGTCTGATCAATTGTACCATATTCATCAGGTAAACCAGTCACGCTCTCCTGAAAAAGATGGTTTAAATGAGGAATTTCCAAAATATTAAAATTCCGATTTTTAGCAATTGTTAATGCATCCTTTATCGCTTTCAAATTTTCCTTGGGTGGGACTTGCAAATCATTACCACCATTAATTGCTAGTACCGGACATTTAATTTTTTTAAGGGCAATAGAAGGATCAAGCTTAATAAAAGAATAGAGCCATTTGCCTGTTAACTGTTTGACAAAAAAGCTACTGTATTCTTGCATGCTCATCGTGCCCTTCTCAAAAGAAGGAATGTCATTCCAAACCAAAGCCATATACTCGCTTAATTTAGCTTTGGCCACTTCGGAGGTACTGCTTGCTTTAATGATTCGATATGCCCCTTCTATAAAATCCGTCGATTTTCTAATGTCGTTAGCATTTATGGCAACGGCCTCCATCATTTTCCTTTTTTGTAACAATAAAAGTTGGTCACCAGAAAGACCAGAACTGGCAAGCAAAATCACCAAATTTATATCTTTGCTGTTCGCGGCTATTAATGAAGCGATGATGCCACCTTCACTATGTCCAACTAATCCAATTCTGTTTTTATCGACTCCAGCATTTGTCTTTAAATATGCTATTGCAGCAACAACATCCGTGGCAAAATCGTTAGTTGTTGCAGTTAAAAAATTGCCTTCCGATTTGAAGACACCTCTATCATCAAATCGTAAAACTCCAATCCCATTTTGAACTAGATAATCTGCTATTACCAGAAAAGGCTTATGCCCCATTATTTCGCCATCTCTATTTTGTGGCCCGCTGCCGCTAATCAAAATAACTACAGGAAAATTCCCGTTTTTGCTGGGCAAAGAAAGGGTCCCAGCTAAGGTAATCGAATCCTTTTCATTTCTAAAAAACACATCTTGAGAAAAACCTCTATATGGCTTAATTGGCTCTTGTGATCGGCGTTGTTCTAAAAGAGCTCCTCTTGACAAATCCATATCATATGATTTCCCTCCCTGCACAAACTTGCCAATAATTTTATTTCCTTTAAAAATACCTTCGTATAAAATCCCTAAATCCGAAGCATCAAACCTAAGCGTAGAATCTTCAAAGGTCGTCTTTTTTATAGCTATTCCCTTAACGCCTTGTTTAGGGATATCCATTCTAGAAATATAACTTTCGGATTTTTTTTCTATCTGAAATGAAAAGCCCAATTGAAAGCTTTCCGTTTTTATTGTACCATTCCAATCACCAACAATATCTTGTGCGTGAGTAATCGAAATTGAGACAGTTGTTACTAGTAACAAGACCAAAATTATTTTATTCATAGATTTTTTCTTTACTTAACATATTTGTTGCTATCAACGGCGTGATCTTAAATAAGATTCAGTAATTAAAAATGTTAAAATAAAAGTTAGAAAAGTAATTCGTCCATAGAAATCCTCTCCCTGTTCTATCCAAACCAAAACAATAGACATAAGATGAAGCTCGCAAGTCTACCTGACTTAAACTACCGTTATTTTCTCTTTCAAATATAAATAGTTTCTCTTCTCTAGCATTTCTTGTGAAGAATGTCCAACCTTGGGGAAGTATATACGCGATGTTTCCTTTCAGCAATCTACTAATATAAAACGGATTTGGCAAAGTGCTACCCATTAGAGATGAATATTACAACCAATCTGCATAACAACGAATTGTCCTTTTGTGCCTTGTCCGTCTAAAAACCCCGGTACCCTCCCTACTTCCATTTTTTGAGGTATTGCCTTCAACACTTTCAATCCAGTCACCTCTTACCCCAGCAATAATACCACAGTGTGCAATCCGTTTCAACTCTGGAAAATACACACCAAGCACCATTCCAGCCAGCGGATTCTTGGCAAGCCGATTTCCGGGGAATAACGCCGGGCTCCAGGCTGTGCGCGGCTTCGTATACCCCGCCTGCCCAAAAACCCAGGAAACAAACGACGCACACCAAGGTACTTTCTTGAGGCCAACATACGCATTGTATGTATCCACTCGCGCGCCACTATTTTCATGATCTTCCTGAACGCCAATTTCTTTTTCTGCGATAGCGAGAACCTTATTTCTTCCTTCGTTGGGGAAATGGATCCGAGCATGATTGGTATTTTGATGCGAAGCACCATAACTTATAATACTGCGGTCAGCACGCCAACTGCTGCCAATAACAGCGAAGTAAAGCAAAGCCAGAAAAATCCTAATTGTTGCCATGAGGGTAAATTTTTAAATTGTAAAACCATTGATTCAATTGCGGGTAAACCCATACTTGTCCAGAACTGCTGTAAAAGCCACCAGCATAAGCCAGCAACGATCATGAAACTGATCAGACTGATCAGGATCAGTAACCAGATGTTGGGGTCGATGTAGCCGGTTGTCTCATCGGCTCCGCGGATCATGTTGCTAAGCACCGGGCATAATCCAATGAGTAAGGCAAGTACCAGGTAAACAGTATAATTCCTGGATTTACCTTTCGTTGTATCGTATTTGAAGTGATTTCCCTGGCTCACTTCGTCCTTATTTAATTTTAAAATATTCATATTTAGTTTACTTAAGTGATGATTTAATTAGTGATAAGACGCTTAAAAAAGCCGCTTTGACCGGCTAACCAATCAAAGCGGCTTACCATTACACTACCGGCAATAAGCCAACATAAAGACTGTCAGATACCAGGTTCCTTTTCTTCACAGAGCTAAAACTGATGTAGCAATGAACGTCATCCAGACTGAAATCGGCTGGAATAGACATACTATACGATTTCGCAGATCTGGCCACAGCATCCCGAACAGATACAAAGCGGTCTTTAGCCGGATTGTAAATGAGTATGGTTACCAGATCCGTTCCATCAATCAGCTTGTCATCCTGCTCCACATGGTCCCAGCTAAACTTCACCTTGCCCCCGGCAATCGAATCGGCCAACACAGACTGTGCCATCAACAACTTACCTTTGCTAAAAATCAGCTTGGCATAGTTAAAGGTAAAATTTGGACTCAGACCCGTCACTGCAGACTTCAGGTGCAAGCTTACCGCTTCGTTCATCGCGGTCGTAATTTTAGCACCAGCTGCTGCGTAGCCATTATCGATCAAATTGCTGATGCGGCCTAAAAACCCCGTGACCAGGCCAAACTTCAATCGCTGGTCCTTTTGCGCCTGGCTTGGCGCTTTGCCACTGTTGCGAGGTAAGGCACGGATGGTATCCTGACCGCGGTGATAAGCGCCTACTACGCTACCTGTTTTGTTGGCGAATCCACCGAGGATTCCCTGTTTAATAATTCCCATTTTTTTAAGATTTAATTGTTTATCATTTTGTTAACTCGTTGTTTCCAGCGCTTGCTTTGCTAAACTTCCCGGGATAGCTGCTCAGATATCAAGTACAAAAACAACAGGACAAAGGAATGGAAATTATAAACGTCCCGCCAGTGCGTTGGGTGTCACACCCCCCACTACAAAAGCATCAAAATCCCGCTCTAAAGTGACTAGAACCCATATTATTTTTCTTGTAATTTCCATGCTATGTTGAATTCCATAAACTGCCGGGACATTTTTTCAGCCAGTCCACAAAGCAAATCCACCAGTACATCACTCCGGTCCAAAAGATCAAAGGCGCTGGTATGTGTTTCCATATTCCAGAAATCATCATAACAATCCCCTTCCAGATCGACCTCTCCTGTCATGACTAAACAGGCTGCAACTTTAGGGATATAACATATGCTGACGTACAGAAAATCAACATCACATAAAATCTGATCATATTTGACTTGATCCAGTGGCAACAAATAGCTGTAAAACAGATTCTGAGCCAGTTCTACAGCAGCAACATTTGCAAAAGCCTGCTCCTCATTAATCTTGGTTAACCGAATCCAATCGCCCATAACTGCGGCAATCAGATCTCTGGTCTGAACCAAACATTTGACAATAGGCTCTTCAAGATCGTTCAATAAATCGAATTCCTCCGGTTTCAACGCTTCCGGATCCAGCTTACCTTTCCATTCTACAAGTTCATTTTGCAGGGCGAGCCGCATACTCAGTTTAATCAGTTCTGATTGCATCAACGCCATTACTATAAAATTTGCGGCAACCATTGTCGCCCTGTCTTGATTTTGGGTTTTCATTTTTCTAAGTTTAAGTGGTTATAAATTGATCGTTTAATATTTTCAGCATACGCATGAGTACCATGCGTACCGTATTGGCAGTGCTTTGCACCACCTGGTTGTACTTACCTTCCAGACTACGTTCAGAAATTCCTTTCTTGCTGGCACCAGGTGTCTGGAAATGTTTGGCAATAAAGCGAATCAGCTGGCTCCTCGGGCTTCCGTTAACCACCCCAGCAAGGATCAGTAGTCTGAAAAAGTAAGCGAGGGCATCCACGCTTAAAGAAACACAGATTTTGTAGTTTGAAACCGCCGCATCTGATGCAGGATCTGGAGCTGATACAGGCCGCACCTTGGTCAGATATTTGATTTCTGCCTTGATATAACTGAGCATAACCTGCCTGATCCCTTCCTGTCGCGGGCTATAAGCAGCTGTTTTGAGTTGTTGCCAGCCCCGAAACTGCTTTTGGTAGGCATACAACAATTCATACTGCTCCTGCACATCAAAAACCGAGGCAAGAGCATTTGCAATCAAGGTTTTATGGTAGCGAACATGTGTTGCATTGTTCAGGTTATAATACACCAAATGCTCGCGCAAGCGCTCATCCGCTTCTTTTTTTTCCGTAGTTTTGCACAGATTGGTTAACGATTCCTGTAAGCCCTGCACATAGGCCAATCGATAATAAGTGCAACTATCAGCAGTTAAAAAACCGTTCAAACTTCCAATAATCAATTGCTGCAAAGCTTTGTCACTGCTTTTAGCTTTCAAACCAGCTATTAATAAATCCATATGGTTTGACAATTTTTCAACTTCGGCTTTAAAGCCACTTGCCGGCATGGCCAAATCCAGGTTAAAATAATCGGAATATTGCTCCTCAATACCCTGCAAAAGTTCCGTTAAACAAGTCAGCACTGCCTGGTGTAACATCGCCATGCAAGCGGGGATATTCTGATAAGCCTGTAAGGTATCTATCAAAAAAATGGTTTCCCGCTGGATCTGCCGGATGTGCCGGTTTACCAGGTTTGCTTCCAGTGGACTGAATACCAGGATCCCCATCACCTGAAACATCTCCCTGCTAATCTCGGGCAACTCAGTTAACCATTTTTTAATTTCTGCTGGGCTAAGAACTTTAGCAGATGGATTTAAGGTATTGACCACCAAATCCTGAAGTATCGTTGTGGTTGCTGTCTTCATATCCCGCCTACCCTTCCTAAATATACACTGTGGGCGATCCTTTTCCTGTCCAGCGAAGTCACACTGACATACACTTCCAATGCTTTTCCGATAAACCTGGAATCAAATTTAAACAGGCATTGTTCCGAATTTCTCTTCGCACCACCGGTAAAACCGTCTGTTAAAGCCAGTTCAGGACAGTACAAGACCAACATTACCTGATCGTCAAAACCAGTTCTGGGATCGCTACCATTATCCCAGATTAACTGTATCACCTGTTCCCCAACCATTTCCATTTCCAGGTTAAGCAAGCCGGGTAAATTGCCTGCACTGATTACAATTTGTGCGTAATCAACCACTAAATTTGGGTACACGCCAGTTACTGCCCGGTGATACATGATGGAATAGGCTACATTAACGGCAGTTTTCTCAATCGCCAGGTGCTGAAAACCAATACCCACATAAGGATGAAAAGGGACCAGTAACAGGTTCACAAATTTCATTTTTTCCTCGTTTGCCAATTGCGCGGTCGTTCTTTTGCGCTTTTTTTTCTTCTTCTTTGGCGATTCCCGTAAATACGGGATGCCATTCCAGGTTGCCCCAACCACGGGACCCAATTTTCCGGAAATAGGACCGAAAATTCCTTGCTTCATTTTTGCCATTTTACATGGGTTTTAGGTGAACAATATTTAATTTCTTCGCTCAATGCTCAACTTGGCTGGCACAATCACCAGTATAAAACAGGAGTCTTAAAGGAGTATTCAAGGGGCCCATGAGTCCTACCCAACTCCTGTTATACCCTTGTTATGTTCCTGTTATGTTCCTGTTATAGTACCAGCGCTATCGAAGGATTTCCCTACGCTAAGTACAGCCGAATCGAACTATAACCGATTGTGAACCAAATGTATATTGGAAAATCAAAAAAGCAGCTGATTTGAAAATGTGTGACCGGATTTGACCGGATTTGACTGGATTTGACCGATCAAATGACCGACTTGCCTATCCCAGATCTGGCGGTCAAGTCCTTTTCTAAGCGCTGTAAATTCCTGATCCTGATCACCTGCTTTATTGATATGTATTACGTATTTATGTCATGACCATCATTTTTCATATCCTGTTCCTTTGCGATCTTTGTTACAATGGCACTAAGGCCATGATCAATTCAGACATGAATCAGGAGCAAAATCCATTAGCAGTATTTGAAAAAGAAGCCCCTAAAGTGGCTAAAGCATTTGACCAGCTTATTGACGCGCTAAAAGAGACTAGCGGCTTGGATGCGAAGACGAAACAGTTGATTTATATTGGCATAAAAGCTGCCCTGGGAGATCCAAAAGCAATATATTATCACGTCGCTATGGCGAAGTCGCTTGGCGCTACCCGTGATGAGGTCAAAGATACCATCTTGATTACGCTTACCGTTTGTGGGTTAAACGGTGTGAGTACATGCCTACCCATCGCACTAAAGACCTACGACGAATCTTAACGCATGAAGCGTATTTTCTACTTTTCCGGCGATCTGAACTGGCTACGATAAAGGGTTACTAACGGCCTTTATTCATCTTATCATGTAGCATTCTTTCCAGATCTACTTTCAGATAATAGTCTTTTTTTCCTATACGCCTGGATTCAATCAATTGCAGTTTGCGCCAGCGGTATAAGGTACTGTCGCCAACTTTAAGCATTCGCTTGGCATCGCTATTGTCCAGCAGCAAATCTTCTTCCTGGTTTCGAACGGGCAATAGAATTTTCAGGTCTGCACTGATTTCAAGCTGCACACGTAATATTTCCTGCAATATATTTAAGATTTTTAAGAGCATAATCTGAGCACATCTTATACGCTACTCAGTTTTATAGCAAATGTAACTATAGCTGTTACCATAGTCTTTTAGGAATTTGTCATGTAATAATTTAGCTGCAGTTTGTGCTTCCAGGATATCCCAGGAGCCAAAGCCTAAACGAATGCAGTTAACGCCACGCCCCAACAGATAACCATCAGGATGATAAGGAATTTGCTGCCCGGATTTTAAAACTAAATCCATTGACTCCTGCAAATTCCGGTCACTTGGAAATTCAATCCAAAGCGATAACCCACTTGATGGTTTCTTTAGTTTTACACCCCTGCGTAAGTAATTGTCCATTTGTGCCCATGCTTCCTCCAAATGAACTTCCATTCCCCGCTTCATCCGCTTAATGTGTTTCCATATTTTTTTACTGTTCAAAAGATTGGTGATTGTTTTTTCTATTAGAATATCCCGCTGGATATAATTTCGAACTGGTAATGATTTCATCAGCGTAATGAAGTCCTCAGCAGCTACAATTGTTCTGGTCTGCTGCATGTAAGGCGTTAACAAACTCAATGCACCCAGATAAATGACATGGCCATTGTGATCATATCTAACCAATTCTTTGAAAGGTTTGGTCTCGTACCAAAATTCATGATAATCATCTTCCTCAATGATGTAAAACCCGTATTTCTTTGCCAGCTCTACCAGTTTTTCACAAGCCGGAGCCCCAAGGGTTTGACTTGCAGGATAGCTACATTGAGGACGGATATATACGGCTTTAACTTTTTTACGGCTCAAAAATCTCCTGAGGTTTTCGATAAACCCAGGTCCAAAGCCTTCCAGGTCATAACATTTAACCTCACATTTATTTAGAATCCTACTGAGCAATATATCTCTTGGTGAGGTATTGATCACCACATCTCCTGGTGCTAAAGCAGTATTTAACACACGTTCAAGACTTTCCTGTCTACCAATGATTACCTCTAAGCCAGCAGAACGGATCGCAAATCTGCGCATGACATTTAACTGTTTCAATATTGCTTTTTTTAGGTCTGAGCCCCGAAAATCGATCATCTGATCTATTTGCTTTAAAGTTTTATACCGCTTAACATGATCGTACATGAAATCATAATGGTGCGACACCGGAAAGTATTTCGGGCTTGGTGTATCAAAACCTATAGCCGTAAAATTTACTTTTCTCTCCGCTTTCTCACGCCTGATCCGTTGTTCAATGTTTAATTTGACAGGCAGCTTCTTAAGTTGTTTGGCTGATTCATATATTTTTTCATACCCGGGAAATGTTTCAGAGACAAATGTTCCCTGGGCCACTTTGATATAGATCCAGTCCTCTCGCTGAAGCATGCGGTACACGTTACTCATGGTGTTCCTGTGCACGCCCAATTTCTCAGCCAAAACACGGTAGGATGGCAAGCGTTCATCAGGCATTAAATCGCCTTTTGTAATGTGTTCAGTGAAAAACTTAAAGATTTGTTCTGCGTAATGGCCTTCAATGAGCGTATCTAAGGTCCAAAAATTTTCATCGTGGTTTTGCATAGGGATGCGTTTTTGTTAAGCGTGATTTGGTTAATTCAACCTAAAATACTCAGAAAAATCTCTACTGACTTAATATTTCTAACTGGCACATTCAAATATGATACTGCTGGCACAATAATTTATTAACCTGAACTCCTGATATTTGAGCCAATCATTTGATTAAATCTAATCATCCCATATTGTTATGCACGGCTCAGCCCAAGAATTAGAATCCTACAAGCGAGAACTCATTCTCCAGTATTTGATACCAGCTTTTGGTAGCCTGGTTAGCTTCTATGAACAAAAAATTGAAGATATCGTAAGCTGCTGTCACCTGCAAAGCGTGATGAGGTTACAACGACTGGAAACTCCTGGCAAGGCGCTGATGGGATTTTTGTGGTTCTCTATCGATGCAATGTCGCACAGCTATTTTTACGACCATGAAAAACAAAAAGCATCTGGCACCATGATCTATAAACGGAGACAATTCATTTTCAATAGTGACAGTTTGCTATATAGCTTAGACAGGTCTGACTATGTGCAAATTCTAGAACCTGGCGAGGTGTTGTATATTGGTTATCAAGACCTCTTATCACTGATGAGTAAGTATGCAGATATTAATCAGGTGATCAGAACACTTGCAGAAAAACAAAGTACCTACCTCAGGCAACACATGGCTTTACTTCAGATCAAATCATTAGAGCGTGTCAGACGCTTTCGGGCGGAGAATGAAGCCTTCTTAGAGTGCTCCAGTCAGGAAATTCAGGCTATACACGTCAATTTAGGGCTCAGAAATTACATATACATGATCAATAAGTTGAAATAGTAACCAGGCATAATTGCATCATTAAAGTATGCAATAATGCATGTTAAAACTATGCAATATTGCATAACGCGCAATATAGCTTCGACTTTACCTTTGATTTAATCAATCGCTATTGTTATGAATCAAATGAATTTGACTTCCGCTTTGCAGGGTTACCCGCAACTAGATCACACTGAGTTTTTGAATGAACTTGATACACCTTATACCTGTGATGAATATTACATCAAGGTAGATTTTGACCAGCTGGTCGCTGAGCGGGTGATTTTCATTTCCGGGATTTTATCTCAATTGACAAATTTGGTTGAGGCTGTCATTCCTTACCTGGTTTCACAAAAAATATCCTTCAACCTGGTGAAAAATCAACAGGCAGCTAAACTGGTTTTGAATGCTAATTTCGGTGAACAGCACATTGGCAAACTAATTTTAATTTACCTATCAGCAGACATAGACCAGGATGAACTTGTAGCGGCTTTGGTTATCCTCACAACAGACTTCAAAGGCCCTGCTATCCCGGGTCATCAGCATATGGGCGGAACAGTATATGCCAAACAGCAGGATCTGACCTTACCAGTAAATACAAAAAAACAGGTACTAAACTTAAAAGGCAATTGTCTGGTCACTGCTACCTTAAAGCCAGATCCTAAAGGTGATGTACTTAAGGGTCTATATTTAAATAAGTATTTGTTTCCTACAAGCTGCGTCATCAAACAAGGACGATACTGTATGTGGTCCGATGAGGACGGCAGGGACATCCAGGACAGGCTTAAATGGCAGTTCGAGGTACACACCAGGCTATCTGATCTTGTCAAGATCCCAAAGATCATCGCCGAATTCAAAGAAAAAGATGATCACTATCTTATCATGGAATTTATCAAAGGCATACCTTTTAACCAGGTATTGGAGGATATTTACCGGTTTAACTGCTGGCTCAGCTTATCTGATCGGGATAAATGGGTCTTATTGGATTTGTTACGGGATGTTTTTGAAATGGTTTGCCTGCTACATTCGGCAGATTATGTCCATCGCGACCTTACACCGGGGAATTTTATGCTCAAAAAAAGTCGTCAACTGTTCATGATTGATCTTGAACTTTTGTATGACCTTGAATCCAATTTCCCTTCACCTGCATTTAAACTAGGCACTGCTGGTTTTATGTCTCCAGAGCAATGGATGGCTCAGGTGCCTACCGTAAAAGAGGATATTTATGCCCTTGGTGGTTTTATGATCATGTGTTTTACGGGGCTGGCACCCGCTAAATTTGAGTTAGAAAAAAGTACCCTGTTGTCACAAAGACTGACCGAACTGAAAGTAGACGCACCTCTGATCAAGTTAATCCTCCATTGTGTACAAAACGATCCGGGTCATCGCCCGTCAATCGTTGCACTTATCCAAATGTTTGAAGAGGCTGTTTCACTTTTACCTTTTAATCGTTAAGTCATGATACGTTCTGATCAAAAAAATCGTGTTTTAAGTGTACGTCATTTGTTTGTTCAGACAGTCGCCAGCTTATACATCCTGTTGTTCCTGTATGCAGCTACCAGTAAACTGGCCGACTTCGGCACTTTCCAATTACAAATGCGTAAGTCTCCTTTCATTACCGCTTACGCAGCGGTATTGGCCTGGCTTGTACCCATGGTTGAAATTGGTATTGCAGTGCTCCTCATTTTTCCAAAAACCATCCTGCCGGGGCTGTTTGCCAGCTTTGGATTGATGACCTTATTCAGCTTATACATATTTGGGATTCTGCATTTTTCACAGGAAATCCCATGTAACTGTGGCGGGATTATATCTGCCATGAGCTGGGATCAGCACCTGGCCTTCAATTGCGTGTTCTTGCTGCTGGCGATCATTGCCATTGTACTAAAAAGTGATCCTGTTAAAATAACGGACTTGAAAAAGTCTTCATGATATTCTGTTGCAACCTGAATCAGGGGTAAGCCGAAAACCTGTAAACCATTAGAGTAGGCATTCACTTAAATAAAAAAAACATGAAAAGATTATTTTTTTCCGCTTTGTTGGCAATAGTTGCTATTGGCGGTTCATTAACCTCAAAAGCTGGTGCTGTATATTTTGATGCAGACAGTAAGGAAATTGATTGTACTGGTACCGGTGCTTTATGTAGAACTGCAATTGGCCCGCAAACCCTTTGGTCTCAACCAGATCAACAAGGAGCAGTATTTCAGTCTACAAGTTTAGACAACAGTAATAAACTGAAATAATCATTTATAAGGCTATCCTATATTCAGGATAGCCTTAGTTATAAAATTATGAAGAAGAAAATAATTTACTTGCTACTTATCATTGCCATATTTGGAATAGGGATGTATTTTATGGTAGCTCTTAACGAAAATTCGGATAATGGGTTTGATAGAAAAATGGTCAATAAACAGCTTAGAATTCAACATTCGATCAAACTGGAACACGATATATTTTTTTCCTGGAAACCAGAAAGAGATATTTGGATCAGCAGTCGCCACCGCCCCCTGGATTTATTACGATTGAACAATTCACTGGGAGTAACTGAAGTTAAAAGTCTAAAATTGCCAAATGAATTCAATTCCAATCTACATAATCTTAATTTCAGTCATGTTGATTCATCCATATTTGTTGCAAATGAAGTCGGGCAGATCGCACGCTTATCTTCGACCCGAAGGAAAGTTTTTAATGTCAAAGCCATATTTGACAATCCGGTCGCGATCTCAGCCAATTCGATTGCCGTAAGATTATTCAAAAATTCAAAAAAAGGAAGTTATACCGAATTGTGCAAAATTGTACTGACAAATAACGGACAGGTTAAAAAATCGTTTACTGTGCCCAAACAATTTGATGGTATTTTTTGCTCAGACGGCTTACTTCAATATGATGAAGACTCGAAGCGGCTATTTTACATGTATTACCGCAGGGGTAGCTTTCTTTGCCTGGATACCAATCTAAATTTACTGTATAGTGCAAAAACTGTGGATACGATTAATCGCGCAAACCTTAAACTGATTGATTCAGAGAGGACAACTGCAAATGGAAAAGTGACAAAAGGAAGGACACTAAATATGCCTGGAGATCTTGTTAACATTTACTTTTCTGTATTTCAGGATAAACTTTATTTGTATTCGGGTGTCCGCGCAAATAATCAATCTTTAACTGATTTCTTCCAGAACAGCACTATTGATGTCTACGCTCTGAACAACGGGAACTACCTCTACAGTTTTCTAATGCCCAAACATACAGGGCTTCTATTGAGGCAGTTCCATGTTGAAAACGACAACCTGATTGCACTTTACGACAGGTGTATGGTTTCTTTAATTACTAAACAGTAAAAGATTAAATGGGATCAGGAGCTTCAATGGCCTCCTTTACCAATTTCATAAAACTTTCCTTTGTAATGTTCCCATTGAGTTTTTGAATGATATTTCCATTTTTATCTATTAAGAGCAATAACGGCGCATAGTTAACATTATAATGTTTAAAAAAAGGATGATCAGCCATCCTCAGCGGCATATCAGAAACATTAACATATTCCGTGGAAGTAAAGCGCTTGCTCGCGATCCCACGTTGCCAATCCTGTTTGGTCTTGCCGTCAAATATGGAAAGGACAACGAAATCTTTTATATTTTTTAATTCCGGCCACAAATTGGCTTCAAACCAATCATGGAACATGACACAAGCTCCACATCCTTCACCCCAAACGTCAATCAAAAACACTTTGCCTTTCAAATCAGCGGGTATAAATCTATTACCTTTCAAATCAATAAATTCACCTTCAAAAAGCTTACTTCCTTTTTTAAACAATAAATTGGTTGCTATAAACTCCCTACCCAATGGAGAAATTAACGAAGGTGAAGCGTCTTTGATTAAAGAGTCAAAAACAGACACCTTATAATTGGTTGAATACCCCCCTCCTGTCAGGAAGAATTCACATAATAACCTGTCTTTTATTTTGATATTTTCAGCATATCCTTTGACAACATCATACAAACCTTTCATGTCTACGGTGCCATTTTTTTGATTAAAGAGCTTACCGTACCTCAACATCAATAACAAATATTGAAAATGCCTGTTGCTAAAAACACTAGACTCAGCAGACTCATCCAAGAATTTATGATCATACGCATTGAAATGGTCAGTAAGAATGTGCCGGCTCAGGGTGTCATTCTTGAATACATTCCAGTAATGCATCAAACGATCTGCCCAAATGATATCATAATTGGCATAGTGATACCCAATTACTTCCTTCATTACCTTACCAATTTTAGGATCAGCTTTAATGATAAGTTGGTATTTGTTTGAAGTTTCATGTTGCAGGATACTGACGAGCGATTTTAAATTGGCAGAAAGCGCTGCTGACGAGGCCCCTTTTTTTATATTTGGTAGTGCATTAAAGGTAGTTTCTTCAATTTTTGTAAGTTCAGCTATCAATTTATATTTGGCAGATCCATTTCCACTGAAAACAAGAGAATCTTTTCCTGTAGTTTCATAAATATCCAATTTTACCAAATCCCCTGGTGTTGCATAATAATTCCCAATTAGTATTGCATTCCCGGCATTGATTATCTGTACTCTATAATTCAGCAGGTTGCATTTTAATGGTAATTTAAAAATGAACTCATGTTGTTTAGATATTGTAGGTAGATAGTCAACAGAATTCTCCCAATAGTTGGCATTTGGATAGGCCCATATGGCCAGGCTGTCAGGGATTTTTTTCCTCTGATAATGAAATTTAACAATAATGGTGGAATGATTGGATTTTAGCTCCTGACTATAGGCTAAACATTTGCACATGCAGATCAACAGGAATATTAGTTTCAATATCTTCATCATTTCTTAATTCTATATATATTGGCAATTGCTTGCGGATAATCGTCGTTTAAATTCTGTTAATTTAGATTTGGGTTTCTGTTGATTTCATCTGCTGGCAGTGGATAAAAAACATCGGTGTCCTGCCAGCCCATTTTGATCGGTGCAAGTACGGTACTCGCTTGATCAGTTCTTTTAAGATCCAGCCAACGATGGCCCCATTCACTAAATAACTCCGTTTTTCTTTCTTTCAAAATGGCCTTTAAGAGATTCGTCTGATTGATACCGGGATTCAGGTCCCTAATCAAAAGTAATCCTGCCCGCCCTCTTATTTTATCTAAATCAGCTATTGAACCGTCTAAATCATTTTGTTTAGCTCTAGCTTCCGCGCGAATGAGGTACTGCTCTGCAAGTCTTAGAACCATTGAGTATTCGGACACGGTTGTTGATGACCTTACTTTATATTTGAAAGGATGATACCAGGTTCCTTTGGTGTTGCTGAAGCTTTTAATCCAATTTATTGGTCTTTTATCATTTGACTCAAAACCACTGGTTGCAAATGATTGCTCCAGGGTTACATTGATTGGTGTATTGGTAAGTATAAACATGCCCCCTTCTCTGGTATTGGCATTGGCCGTAGGGAATAATTGCCAAATGGCTTCACTACTATTCTTTAAAAACACATCGTTTAGTGCGGGAAGACTGTATTTACCGGATTTTGCAATCACCATACCCGCATACTTCTCCGCATTGATCCAATCCTTCCGGTATAAGTAAACCCTGGCCAATAAAGCTTGTACTGCTGAAAGATTTGGTCGAACCTTTTCTGTTGAAGGATAAACATCAGTCAATAAACCCTCGGCGGTTTTCAGGTCAGTGAGTATCTGACTATATACTTTATCTGTACTAGATAACGGAGTCAATCTAGTGACTCTATAATCCGTAGTGAGTTGTAAAGGAATGTTGCCAAAAAGATTGGTCAGATAAAAATAAATGAATGCCCTTACAAAGTGTGCCTCCCCCTCAATCTGGGACTTAACCGGTGGAGTTACGCCGCTTTTTGCAGACAAACCTTCCAGTATCGCATTAGCAGCAAAAACATTTTGGTAAGTACCCAGATAAAGTGATTTAAGGGTGCCATTGGTTAAGCTGACCTGATTGGTATAAAATTCTTGAAGTGCTGTGCTGAACCCGGTTAATTCATCTGAAGAAAGTCCAGCTATTGCCGTTATACTGTTGTTGCCCCCACCTGCATATCCATTACCGGCCATACTAGAATAGATGCCCAATATAGCTGCAGTAGCCGTTTCATCATTCTGGTAAACGCTTTCTTGTACCAGACTTGATTTAGGTGGATCAATATCAAGAAATTGTTTACAGGAGCATAACAAACAGCTCAATAGTATCAATAAATAGGTTATATTTTTCATAATAGATTCTTAAAAAGTTACGTTTAAACCCAATGCCCAAGTTTTCAGCGGAGGCAATGTGTTCATGCTTTGAGTCTCAGGATCCAGGCCCTTATAATTGGTGATGGTAAAAAGATTTTGTCCACTTAGAATCAGATTTGCCCGTTTGATATTGACTTTAGATAACCATCGTTCTGACAGCGAATAAGAAAGAGCGATCGTCTTTAATCGGATGTAGGATGCATCGCTAATATTGAGGCCGCCGTATGCTCTGGCATTTTCATAGGTAGAATCAAAAGCGTCGTCCGTGCTAAATCTTTGGATAGTCGCATTTTCTCCTGGTTTTCGCCACCTGTCAAACACGTATATTGACTGATTAGCAGTCGGATAGTCGATGGCACTCCATAAACCAGGGGTTGATTGGCTGGATGCGTAATTGTATCCATTCTGTTTCGTAAATCCTAAAAGGAAATCTAAGTTGAAATTTTTATAGCTTACTGAATTTTGAATGCCCCCGTAGAAATATTGACCTACGAATTTATGAAGATACCTATCCCTATCATCCAATAATCCGTTGCCATCATGATCTTCTATATCATAAAGGCCGGTTTGACTGTTTACACCTCTCAAATTGTACACTTTATAAATTGAAATTGGCTGGCCGATGATGAAATTTTTGGCATCACTTGATTGCTCAATATCCGGATAGGCAATTAATTTGTTTTTGGGGATTGTCAGGTTTATTCCGCTCGACCACCTCCAATCATGTCCATTAAGGATTTTAACATTCGTAAGGAATTCCCAGCCTGTATTCTGAACCAATGCAGGTCTGTTTGCCCGGACAGTCAAACTGCCCGTACTTAGCGGCAAGGGATCACCGATCAATTGATTACCTGAACGGTTTCGGTACCAGGAAGCCTCTAAAGATAATCTATCATCAAACAGCCCCAGTTGTAATGCAAATTCCAATTTTCGATTTGTTTCCCAGGCGAAATTTGGATTTCCGATATTTGAAGATGAAGGAATGATGGTGGGTATTCCTTGATAGGTAGCTGAGGTATTGTACAATTGCAGGTAGCCGTAATCCGGAATCTGATCATTTCCTGTAACACCATAACTTGCCCGGATTTTTCCAAAGTTTAAGAATGACATCTTCTCTTTGAGGAACTTTTCTTCAGAAAAGATCCAGGCGGTACCTATTGCACCAAAATTGGCAAACTGTTTATCGCTCCCAAACCGACTTGAACCGTCCCTTCGTGCGGTTAAATTCAGGTAATACTTATCTCTTAAACTATAATTTAAACGTGCGAAAGCGGCGATGTAACGATACTGACTATATGTTGCCAGCTTATTTACAAGGCTTCCGGCTGCACCAATATTCTCAAGCAATTCATCACTCGTAAAATTGGACGCCTGTAATGACCGTAAGTCAACAGCATTCTCCTGAAAACTCATACCAATCAAAGCCACTAGATTCCCATAAACTAGTTTTTTGTTATAATTTAGCTGAGGCTCGGCAATCCAGGTATGATTATCCGTATTAGAAAATGTAGCAGTTCTGTCTGCGGGCGTTGGACTATACGCTGGAGAAATGTAAGCCAGGGGGAGCTTACTAAATTCATTCGTTTTAATCAGGTTATATCCGGCCGAGGTTTTAAAGACTAAATCAGGTAAAACTTTATAACTGACAATTATATTTCCAATTAGATTATCTGAATTGATGGTGTTTTTTGCAAGCAATAAAGACATTGGATTACGGTATACCGTATTTTGTGCCCAATTAAGTTTTCCATATTGATCATATGGATCTGGCGCATTTGGTGCAAGTGTAATGTAAGTCGTTAAATCAGTTCTAATTTGATTGTTGCTATTATGGTTATAATTTGTGGTAAAGCTGACATTCAACCTTTTGTTTTCTGAGCCAAAGTTTAAACTGGATTGCAGACTGAACCTGTTGAAGCTGAAATCACCGGGATATACGGTTCCTTCTTTAAAATAGGTTCCCCCCAGTCGATAATTTATGTTATCAGAACCGCCACTAAAGTTTAAAGCTGCATTACGAGTTGCGGCAGTTCCCCCGATCAATAGCTTTTGCCAGTCCATATATTTATGCTGATCCCAAGTTCCATTGATATCGTAATCCAGAGAAGTTGGTGTCTTTCCATCGTTTTTTAAAGCTTCATTACGCATTTCTAAATACTGTTCCGTATTTAAAAGCTTAATGTGACTGGCTACTTTACTGATACTTTGCGTGTATGAAGCATTGATCTGAGGTTTGCCACTTTGACCATGTTTTGTTTTAATCAGGATTACACCATTTGCGCCCCGAGAGCCGTATATAGCTGTAGCATCTGCGTCTTTAAGTATCTCTATACTTTCTATATCGTTTGGATTGATCATGCTCAAAGGACTAGCCCCTGTTGTGCCCAGAATGTTACCAAAGTAACTATCAGAAACCTTAGCCGATGGAAAAGTCACGCCATCGACAATATATAATGGATCGTTACCGACCTGGCTATTGACACTGCTTCTACCCCTGATCTGCACATTAAAACCGCCGCCCGGCACGCCTGTAGTTTGCGTAATCTGTACGCCGGGCACCCTATTTTGCATGGCTTGCAGCGGATTGCTGATGGGCTGTTTTTCTATTGTAGCAGCAGTGATTTTCTGTATGTTTCCTGTACGGGCACGTTCGGAAACGGTGTAATAGCCCGCGTTGATTTGTACTTCCTGCAAATTTCGATTTTCAGGATTTAGCGTTATTATTAGTGCTTCCCTTAAGGGAACCTCTATTTCGACATCCCTCGTTTTGTGACCCAGATATTGGGCCGACAGGATAAATTTACCCTTTGGAAGGTTCAAGATGAAAAGCCCCCCTTCAATGCTTGTTACCGATTGGTTGATACTGTTTATTTTAATGACTACTCCTGAAAGTGTTTCACCAGAGGAAGCAGAAATAACCTTTCCGGTTATGATTTGATTTTTTAATTGCGGCTTTGTTGCATACTGGGCTCCCACCTTTAAAATTGGGCAAAGCATGGCCATTACGATGATTTTTATCGTTTTAAACATATTTGATTAGAGTGTTAATGTGCTAGACGCTGATCACAATAAGCAGCACAACATGGTAAGCGCTTACCATATGACCACTTAATGGTTGTCAGAAAAAGTCTGTGGGAATTTTATGGATTAATTAAATTAAAATAGCGTACCTAATGTGGTGGGGAGATGATGGTGGAATAAATGTTTAAGATACAGCGTTTTTGAGTTTTCATATTTTTCAGTTTTGATATGTTTTTTAGAAAAATACTTGAGCTGCAGAAAAAGAAAAAAGGGCCGCCTTAATGCTTATTCTGCGAGGATGGCGTAGGACAGCCACCGCTTTCGCGGCTGAACACAGAATAAAGCAGGCGACCCAAATCCTTATATTACCCAAAGATAACATAGGAATTGAGTTCTACCATACTCTTGTGCTCAGAATGTCCTACTTTCCTCACAAGATCTTCGGTAATAACTTCAACATCTAATTTAACAATAACGTCATTTAATTATATAACAATCCTTTAATGACGTAAATATACATCATTATATATAATAAAAGATATTTATTTAAATTTTTTTTTTCGCAGGAATTCCCTTCACTCCGAATAATTTAACGGCTTCATTGATCCTGGTTGATGGATTTTTTGAATCCATAAAAGATTTATTTAAAACCGCCATAGCGATGCTAGGGCTATTTCCTACAAATCACTCATACGAATTTCACCAAATTTTGTTAACAAGAAAAATAGTTCTTCCAGTTGTTTGGTCAGTGACATCAAGATCACATTACGCATCAATTTTTTCCCAAAGGCAGTATCTTTTTCAGATTTCATTGCAACCAGACTATAAGTTCTTGCTAAAAGGTCACAACATCTTTTTTTAAGTGCAAACTGTTCATCAAGCACCGTATTTGGATCTGCTACCAGGCGCATTCTGATCAAGTTTTTAATCATCGAACTGGAAGTTTCTATGCGGTCTACTTCCTCATCGGCTTGATAGGGTAAATCTTTTTCTATAACATCTAATAGCGAGTCAAAATAATCTAGTTCAGTCATTTGGGTTTAAATTTAGTTAGAAATTGTTGTTAAGTTAAATACGTCACTTTAAGATTGCAAACTTCGCTACATTTTGGCCAGGTTGACTTGCTATTTCTGTATTGAACTCGCTCTTTTAGAAAAAATCCAGATAATATCTACCTGAATAATTCATTTATTTTCATGTTTTCATTAATCACTTCAATTCTAAAACGCCTGATTAGATGCTGTCAAACTATTTTGTTTCCTATATTTTTTTATTGACCGCTGCAAATAAAAGCAATAAAGCCAAACTGCTAATGATATAATAAAAGTTGCCACAAGATATTTCACCGGGAAAAGAGGCTTAGTAGTAAGATCAGTGAAATAGTAAATTAAACATATGAAAGAAAATGGAGCAGCAAAGCCGCTCATCCCCATTATTCCCGCAGATATCATTTCTTTGGCCTTAAGATTTTTCATAATATTTAGGTTGGTTTAGCAATTATTTAAAACGAACAGTTATAATCCATTGGCATCCTTAGGTATTTATTGAAGGTGGTCCTTCAACTTTTTTCGTGGTCATTCGGCTTCAGGTACATGTCCGAAAGGAATATGCCTGCATTAGCCGCAATGATTTTTTTCGGATAATAAAGTCCCTGACTACATCTGCACCATTCCTTGCGTCACGTTGTTGACGATCTGAATCTCCTTATAGGCAACCTCCTCTTTTTGTGAACCAGGAACATCGTTCTAAATCTCACAGTGGAAATTCTATTCACAATACTTTTGTAAATCCTGAATTGTTGTTGTTCCCATGAATTTTATCGCTCCAGGTATTATTTTGCCAGCTTTATTAAAGACGATATAACTTGGGAAAGCGCTTTTCCCAAATAAGGTCATTAGTTCAGTAACGAGTTTTTCATCTACAAAAATATGCGTACCTGAAATTTTCATTTCAATGATTTTATTTTTCCACTTGTCCATCGTTGAACCTGAACTTGTACAGATATAAATGAATTCGATTGGAAGATCATTAGCTTTCTTTTTAAGCGCTATACCAGCTGGCATATCTTGAATACATCCTCCGCACCAAGTAGCCCAAAAGTCTAAAACAATTACTTTGTTTGCATATAAGGTTTTTAGTTTGGTCAAAAAATCTCCTGAATTCATAGATTTTATCACAGAGAGTTTTGCTCCAATAGGAAGTTCACCTATTGCAGTACCGATTACTTTGTCAGAGTCAACTCCTTTGATTTGCTTCACTATATCATTTACTTTATTCAGCCTATTGGCTAAAGTATCGTATTCTTGCTGAATTACAATTTTGCACCACGGAGATTTAATTGTTGGCAAGATATCTTTTATCATGTTCTTAAATTCTACTGGATCATCGTTTACCATTTGTATCTTTAAAACATCAGCATATGGATGACCAAAAATCTTTTCTAGTTGCCTGGCCTCACTTAGGGTCGTTTCTTTGTCAGCCAACTTAATTAGATGATTAGAATATTTAGCAAACTTATATAAAGAGTTTAAAAACGCCATTCCCGAGTTGGAGGTTAAATAGACCTTATGTGATTTAATTTTATCCCATATTTCTCGGCCTGGTTTTCTATCAGTATATAAAAAGTGATTAAGTAAGTTGGCGTAATACTCAGACAAAAATTCATTTTCCAGAAGTAAATGGTATTTTGAATAACTTTGTTTTTTAAAGGCCTTTTGAAATTCTTTAAACTCATATAATAGAGCTTCTATTTTTGCGAGATACTGAGAGTCGCTGATTTTAAGATCCGACATTTTTTCCAAAATCCTGCTTTTAATATGATCATTAAAAAGATTCGCCGATGACATGAAATTTATCAGGTCAACATCAGGTCCATCAAATTTGACTGCATCTGCAGGTACGCTCTTTTTTTGTACTTTTAAAAAATCTACTTTAATTGTCAGGTTTTTATTTACATAAATTGCTTGATAGTAGTTTCCAATGCGCAGGAATATTTGTTGATTAGGCAATGCATTAGCTAAAGTTATGTTGAATATACCGGCATTATTGACTTTAATGAATTTTTTCTCCTGATACCTGGCGGAAGGCAGAACCAAAATATAAAATAATTGAATTTTGGAGAGTTCTGTCGCTGTGCTATTTATAATTTGACCTTTTATAGTGGCAGGCTTGTTTTTTAGAAACTCGGAATTGAATGAGTAATCTGTTACTGAGGTCTGATTTACTTCGGTTTGACTATAGCCAGAATTTATCCAAAGACCTAATAATAGTAATAAAAGGTTGCGCATAAAGTTTGAATTTAGTTTTAAAACATTAGAGTTTCGTTTTCTTCGTTAAATTCTAATGTTTAAATATGTAGTTACAACGATACTATTGACATGCCGAATCTAAGAATAATTACAAGATTATTATTTTTGAAATGACATATCTCAAA
>NZ_JADFBX010000011.1 GCF_015223055.1 Pedobacter sp. MC2016-24 | reverse complement strand
GGTCTATTTGCTCATTAAACTGCGGGTACTTTTAAAAATCAATAAATTCATTTCAATTATGTTGAAAATGGAAGCTGAAGTTTAAGGCTACGGCATAATCTTTTTACCTTGAAAATTATCAGGGTAGGACAAAACTACCCGGCCGAGTAAATAAACCAAAATATGAAAAAGCTTTACCTGTATGTTTTTGCTTTTGTTGTGCAACTTTTTGCTTTAACAACAAATGGCTATTCCCAGATCCAGACAGATGTGATTTGGAAAGATGTGGACGGTGTCTCCATGCCGATACCTCCTAAAACGCACCCAAGGTTATACCTTCGCGAACAACAAGTTCCTGATCTGAAGAATAGAATGAATGATCCGGAACTGAAAAAAGTCTGGGCGGATATGATCAGGATGCAGCAAGACTGGAAACCAGCGGATATTCCGGAAGTTAAAGATTTCCGTTTTTATTTTAATCAGAAAGGACTAACGGTGCGGGTTGAAATGATGGCCCTGAATTACCTCATGACCAAAGATCCCAAAATTGGAAGGGAAGCCATCACCTCCATCATCGATACCCTTGAAACGGCAACATTTAAAGAAGCTGGTGACATTTCAAGAGGGATTGGTCTCTTTATGGTAACTGGTGCCATTGTGTACGATTGGTGTTACGACCAGCTGAAACCTGAAGAGAAAACCCGTTTTGTAAAAGCTTTTGTCAGACTGGCTAAAATGCTGGAATGTGGTTATCCACCTGTAAAGGATAAATCTATCGTAGGACACGCTTCGGAATGGATGATCATGCGCGACCTGTTGTCGGTAGGTATTGCCATTTACGATGAGTTTCCGGAGATGTATAACCTGGCTGCCGGCCGATTTTTCAAAGAACACCTGGTGGCCCGAAACTGGTTTTACCCTTCGCACAATTATCACCAGGGGATGTCATACCTCAATGTGAGGTTTACCAATGACCTTTTTGCACTCTGGATTTTAGACCGCATGGGTGCAGGGAACGTGTTTCATCCCGGCCAACAGTTTGTGCTCTACGACATGATTTATAAACGTCGTCCCGATGGACAGATCATGGCCAGCGGCGACGTGGATTATTCCAGGAAAAAGCCAAAATATTATTCATTGCCGGCCATGCTTGCCAGCAGCTATTATAAAGATGAATACCTCAATTATGAATTCCTTAAGGATCCGAATGTGGAACCGCATTGCAAATTATTTGAGTTCTTATGGCGTGATACCAAACTGGGAAGTCGTAAACCCGACGACCTGCCGTTGTCCCGGTATTCCGGATCTCCTTTCGGATGGATGATTGCCCGTACGGGTTGGGGACCTGAAAGCGTGATCGCGGAGATGAAGATCAATGAGTATACCTTTCTCAACCACCAGCATCAGGATGCGGGAGCTTTTCAAATTTATTATAAAGGTCCTTTGGCCATTGATGCCGGTTCATATACAGGTTCTTCTGGCGGGTACAACAGTCCGCACAATAAAAACTTTTTCAAGCGTACCATCGCACACAACAGCTTGCTGGTTTATGATCCCAATGAGACTTTCAATATCTCGGGATATGGTGGGAAAGACCAAACCAAATTTGCAGCCAATGATGGGGGACAGCGTTTACCCGGAGATGGCTGGACTGCTCCGCGTGATCTGAAAGAGATGTTGGCCGGTGATTTTAAAACCGGGAAGGTCCTTGCCCAGGGCTTTGGTACGGATAGTCAGGCTCCGGATTATACCTATCTGAAAGGTGACATCACTGAAGCTTATTCCAAAAAAGTAAAAGAAGTGAAGCGTTCCTTTCTTTTCCTTAACCTCAAGGATGCTAAAGTACCGGCAGCGATGATCGTTTTTGATAAGGTGGTTTCATCCAATCCTGATTTTAAAAAGTTCTGGTTGCTGCACAGCATCGAGGAGCCGGAAATTAAAGGGAACCAGATCACCATAAAACGTACAAAAAATGGGGATAGCGGAATGCTGGTAAACACAGCTTTGCTGCCTGATGCCGCCAATTCCAACATTACATCTATTGGAGGCAAGGGTAAAGATTTCTGGGTATTTGGTACCAATTACACCAATGATCCCAAACCTGGTACCGATGAAGCATTGGAACGCGGGCAATGGCGTGTTGAGATTACACCCAAGAAGGCTGCACCGGAAGACTATTACCTCAATGTGATGCAGATTGCCGACAATACGCAGCAAAAGTTACATGAGGTTAAACGGATTGACGGTGATCAGGTTGTAGGTGTTCAACTTGCAGACCGGGTGGTTACTTTTAGTAAAAATTTAGAAACACTGGATCACCCGTTCAGCTTTACTATAGTTGGAAAAGGGACATTTAAACTCGTAATGACGGACCTTCTACCTGGTACCTGGCAAGTGTTGAAGAATGGCAAGGTATTGTATCCCGCCCTTGTGGCCAAAAGTGAGGATGCTGCCCTTTATTTTGAAGGAACTGAGGGAACATATCGCTTCCTGAGATAACAAAATGGAGTAGTAGCCGGCTCAGCCGGCCTACTGCTCCATTTTGCTGATCGGTTTCAGGATCGCAGACCAGGCACTCGGCCGGATTTGCCCAGGTGCTGGCCCCAGCAAGGCCCCAGCAACGCTCCTTTAAGGCCCCGGCAAGGCCCCAGTAATGACGAGCAAGATACGAGCAGGATGTGACTTTGATTTCCTTTTGTTTATCTTCGCACTGCGAACAAGATAAGGTATGTTAGAATCGATTGATACATTACAACAATTACTATTTGATTTGGCCGGGGTGCTGCCTGCGGATACAGAGCCATTGTTTGCAATGACCAGATGGGTACAGCTTGAGGCCAATGAAACTTATATCCGCAAAGGTGATGCCAGTCGGCGGCTCGCATTTATTGAGCAAGGCATTATGCGCGCGTATCTGATTAAGGATAATGGTGAGGAAGCTACCCTGTTTCTGCGTTGGGAAGGTCAGTTTATTGCCTCGCATGATACCATTATACATCAGCAACCCTCACGTTTTATTTATAAGGCCCTGGAGCCGATTAATTTACTGGAAATAGATTACGGTGTATTGGAAGATATTTTGAAACTGCACCCGGAATACGAACCCTTGCGCAATTTTTTCCTGATGCGTATGCTCGCAGATTCGCTGAAGACAATGGAGTCATTTGTAACCCAGTCTCCAGAAGAACGTTACCGCGAACTGGTAACCGAACAGTTTGATCTGATCAATCGGGTACCTGGAAAATATATTGCCTCTATGCTTGGCATCACACCTGTATCTTTAAGCCGTATCCGAAAACGGATGCATGCAAAAACAAAATCATAATGGAAATTAACTTTTGTTAAGCTGCGAAATTAACTTTTGTTAAGCAGGTCAGCATAAGCTACACGCTATTTTTGAGCCATATATTTTAGATCGTTATGGAAAAAATAATAGAAGAGATTTTCAAGATGTTTAGCATTTCTGCGCTTCGGTATTTTGTACTTGCTGGAATTCCGTTTGCATTGTTTTATATGATGATGCCTTCCAAATTGGGACGCTTTAAAATTCAGCAGAAGCAAGCATCAAAAAAAGATTTTCTACGTGAAGTATGGCATTCCATGCAGAGTAACCTGGTGTTCACCGTTATTGCGGTTGCCATTTTGTTTACACCACTAAAACAGTATACGCGGATTTACGATCACATCAGCGATTTTCCCGCCTGGTACCTGGGTTTCAGCGTGGTGTTGTGTCTCATTATCCACGATACTTATTTTTACTGGATGCATCGTTTGCTGCATCACAAGAAATTGTTTAAGCTGACGCATGTGGTACATCACCAGAGTACCAATCCATCGCCCTGGACTTCCTACAGTTTTCACCTGGCAGAGGCTGTAACTGAGGGGGCCATCTTGCTTGTCATTGCATTTTTAATCCCGGTACATCCGCTGGCCATCGTATTGTTTACCATTTCTGCTTTCATCATCAATGTTTATGGGCATCTTGGCTATGAGATTACGCCAAAATGGTTCCGTCATACCCTGGCATTCGAGGTATTCAACACTTCTGTTCATCACAATTTGCACCACAGTAAATTTAAAGGAAACTATGGATTGTATTTCCGGATCTGGGATCGGATAATGGGTACCGAACACCCGGATTATGTAAAGGAATATGATAAACTACAGCAGCAGCGTTTTGGCGAAGCGCCGAGTGAAGGCTCACTTGTAGCGGTCAAATCAAAATAATCTTTTGCTTGGGGACGATTATGTTTTCGAGATTCCTTATTTTGCGATCAAGTTTACTGAACTTGTATAGCTATGATTACCGATACGCATACCAGGAAGCTCCTGCTTTCCTTAGTTTTTATTTTACTACCCTGTTGTTTAATTGCGAGCATTTTTGAAGGTGGAGAAAAAACAGAGCGGAGGATCATAGAAAACATAGTTAAGCAATACCCGGCGGTTAAAAGTAATGCGGATCTGAAAAGATTACTTCAAGCTGAGCTTGGGAAATTGCCTGGGGACGAAAGCAAGTCGGCAGAAATAATTCACCATGTCTTTACCGCCAATAAAAATGCGGACGACCTGGACCGGCTTAATGACCAGAGTTCTGAGCTGTTTAAAAAAGCCCTGGTAAAGTCCAGGGAATTAAGTCGTACGGACCTTGAAATCTGGGTTTCTATACAGTATGGTTTTTACTTATATACCTATAGAAAATACGAAGATTCCTTTCCATTTTTTATGTACAGTATTAAAACTCTTGATGAAAGAGTTGCCGGAGAAGTCATCCAGCCCTGTGAAACGTATAAAAAAATCGCTTATTTTTTGAATACGGTTGGAGATTATGAAAAGTCGGATGAATATTTACAGCTGGCCAGAAAATATGCAGCGCCAAATGGTACTGAGCTGGCGAGTATCATTGATGTTTTGGGACAAAATTGTGTGAAAAGAAACGATCTGGTCAAAGCTGAGGCATATTTTAAGCAAGCTTTCGCTATTGCCAGAATAAGTAAAGATGAAATACGCTATGCTAAAGTGTTGGGTAATATTGCAGAAATCAAATTTAAACAAGGGCAGTACGACAAGGCTATTGAACTGCTCAATCAGGATATCACAATTTCTAAGCGGCTTTCCAGTACCCAAAATACCATTTATGCCCTGGTTTTACTGGGCAAGGTCTATCTAGCAAAAGGAAATGTTGACGAAGCCAATAGTCAGCTATGGCTTGCTCAGCAGTATGCCCGTTCTAAAACCTATTTCAAAAGCTCTGACTACGAAATCAATTCGCTTATTTTAGAAATAGCCAAATACACCGGCAACGATAAACAAGAACTGATGGCCAGGCGAAACCTGGAGGAGCTAAAAGGGAAGCTGAAAGGTATGGATGGTAGAGAGGTGATCATGAAGATGGGCTGGGAAATCGAAAAAAATAAGTTGAGCCTGAAATTAACAGCAGAGCAAAATAAGCGTCAGCGAGAGTCATATGTCAAAGTCGCTGCATTATTGGGCTGTATGATGTTAATGATTACCATTGGCTTTTTAGTCAAGATTTATAGAAATAAAATAAAGGTTGAAAAAACAGAACATGAAAAGAAGGTGCTTAGCCTTACTTTGGAGAAAGTCAATTCCGAGCAAAGATTAAATGCCAATCATCAGACACTGGAATCTTATAAAGCCTATCTTAAAGAGAAGAACAAACAGATTGAGGAATTAGAATTTGAAATCAGCAAAGCTCGGCAGTCTTCCGCCTCACATTTGGAAACGTATTCTGTCAATATGCAAAACCTACTCGATTCTCATTTGATGAGTAATGCCTCATGGATGGATTTCAAAAGATTTTTTATCCAGGCTTACCCTGACTATTACCAGTTTCTGCTCCGCAATTTTAGTGGATTGACAGATTCTCACCTCCGGATTATATTTCTAACCAAACTGGAAATGGACAATTCAGAAACCGCCCGGATCCTCGGTTTAACTGTAGAAGCCATCAAAAAAGCAAAGCAGAGGCTTAGAAAGAAGTATGGGGATGCATATGATTTGCTTTTTACACAAAATGAAATGGCACAAACTTAAAAACCTTCGGTATTTCGTTTGAGAATCGCTTCTTCTGTTCTTGGAATAAAATTCTCCCGGACATTTAATTCAGCCATGGCCTGAACTTCTTCAATAAAAGGGCGTAGGTTTTTATCGTAATCCTGAAATGCCAGGGTAAAATTGCCTTCGTATTTTTGTAAAGCATCAGCTAAAGCCGCTGCGCCCTCTATAGACAATGATGCGCCCATTCCGGCTGCCGGGGAAGCGCAATAAGCTGCATCGCCGACCAATGCTACCCGGCCTTTAGTCCAGCATGGCATTTTAATCTGACAAAATTTATCAAAGTAAAAGTTGTTTGCTTGCTGTACTTCTTCAAGTAGCTCGATCGTTCGCCAATCCAAACCGGCAAACTGTGCCAATATGATTTCTCTTTGCGCTTTCACATCTCGGTAATCGTAAGGGATTTCTTTTCCGGAATAGAAACAAAAAATAATATCGGTTTTATTGTTGTAGGCATTGAGCGTGATGGCTTTATCGGGGACATTGAACAACTGCATTGTTTTTTGTGGGATGATCAGTTTATTTACAGTGCTAATCGAGAAATAACCTTCCAGAAAATGTGCATACTCACTTTCCTCACCAAACCAGATTTTTCTGACACCGGAATGTGAGCCGTCGCAGCCAAGCAGTAAGTCAAAAGTCCTTTGCTGCCCATGTTTAAAAGAAACCTGGATGTCAGTTGTTGTTTCAGCCAGTGCCACAATGCTGTCGTTGAAAATAAATTCGACCTCATCTTGTAGTGCGTCCAATAAGATGTTCAAAAACTTATCCCGCTCTACTTCAATGTCATCGTCAGGGAGCTCAGTATCTTCTTTTTTTAGGGATATGCTGCCTGCTGTGGTATCGTCTGCATTTTTAAATTCGACCAGCTCTACCTGCAGGCGACTGGCGATCAGCTGCTCATAGATACCCATACGTTTAGCAATGTCTACGGTAGTTCCACGGATGTCAATGGCTGCGCCAGCTATTCTGGGTTCATTCGCAATTTCAATAACAGTTACCTGATAGCCCAATGTGTTCATCCAGTAAGCTGTTGATAATCCGGCTATACTTGCGCCAGAAATGAGTACTTTTTTTTCTTTTAATGTGTTCATGTGAATACGAGTTGAATTACACGACAAAGAAAAGCAGTACCGAAAGAAGAAAAAATGGCAATGCGAGGTAAGTATTGGACTAATCGAGGGTTTTTCTTCTGAAATCCAGGGCAGTCATTCCCGTGTTTTTTACAAAAAACCTGGAAAAATACGGATAATCCTCATAGCCTAATGCCATAGCAATTTCTTTGACAGATTTATCGGAATAATGGAGTAAGCGCTTTGCTTCTAAAACCACGCGTTGCTGAATGTGATGAGAAACGGTATAGCCTGTAGCAGTTTTTACACACTCGTTTAGGTAAGACGTAGAGATGTTTAGTTTTTGGGCGTAGGCCGTAGGGCGCTTATCTTTGGTGAAATCCGACTCCAATATTTCTCTGAAGGTTTTTGTGATCTCGTCAGATCGCGAAGGGGAGTCCAGGGATCTGGTTGATTCTAAATATAGTGAAAGGACTAAGGCCACCAGGGCGTTGCAGCTATCTTTAAGTCGGAAATGATAGAGCTTGTCTTTTTTACGTTCGGCGAATTTTAAACAAAGTGATACCGCTTCTGAGATCATGGCGAATGTTTCTTTCTCTAATGCCAGCGGTTTTGCCGGACTTAGATGATCCAGCAATTCCAGGTACGCTGCATTCAGACTTTCATCGGCCATTGCCAAGCTGCTAACGATCACATCGGCTGATGCCAAGGTTTGATGTACCTGGTTGGGGTGAACATATAGGATTGCGGGAGCAGTAATGGTATGGTGCTGAAAATCAATATCAAGCCTTACTGTTCCGGATTCGAGTAAGAAGAAAGTATGTGCGTCGTGCCGGTGTGATTCGTTTCCTCCTTCAAAGTGTTTTAAAGTGGCTCCATCTAAAGTGCCCAGATTTAATTTTTCTATAGAAATGCTCCTGCCATACAGGTCTAACATGCTATTTACAGGTATGGATAGTTTTTTTCTGGGCATTTGATGTAATTGATAGGCAAGATATTGAATTTTAACTGTTTTGTCCAACGATTAATCCTTTACAGGTTTTAACAGTCAAACAGGTAGATGAGTCACTGAACATCTGGCGACTGGTCATTTTTATCAAATCATTTAAAGGAACAGGCATGGGATTTTTTCTACTTCACACAAATAGAGAAAACAATGAAAAAGCAAATTTTAACAATGCTGGCACTAGTGGCTGTATTGTCGTCGTGCTCCAGCTACAGTTATTATGCTGTTAGCAACAAAAAGTTAACTGCAAATTATCGCACTTACGCCTGGCTTCCTGAGGGTAAATCGAAGGCTTCAAATATTTATGACAATGACATCGCAGCAGATAAAATTGTGGAAGCGGCAAGTACGGAATTGGAAAACAGGGGTTTTAAACTGGACAACAATAAGCCGGATTTGCTGCTGCGGTATACTGCGGTCGTAAATAGGGAAACCAAATCTTACAACGAACCGATGTATTATGATGCACCGGGAAGATTTGTGCCCCGCTTGGGTGTTCACCGTGGACGTGCGTTTTATTATTACGCTTATCGTGACCCTTTCCCGGTATATGTGGGTAGCGAACAGCGCACCCTACGTGTAAAACAAGGCAGTATTATGATTGATTTAATTGACCGAAAAACTTCTAAAGTGATCTGGAGGGGCTGGGCAGAAGGCGAGTTGGATAATCCTGAAAAAGCGATTGCGCAATTGCCTAAGGTGATTGAGCATATATTTAAAAAGCTTCCTGTCTGATCAGGAGGGATCTTTGTTTTTAACTTTAACCAGGATTTGGGATTACCCGGATCCTGGTTTTTTATAACCAGGACTTTCTTGTTCAAAATATAGGAACAGGAATGAACAACACAAAATGCATTGAATTGTGTTGTATGTTAAAACAAACATTATGTTTGACTTCCTGTCTAAACGATATAACGCTATTCTTAAATTAGAGGAAGGCTTGCTCAACAAGGCGAGGATTACTATTTTAATACAACTCCTTACTGCTTTTTCAGTCTTAAGTATCATTTTGTTTGGCGTCTATTATTTCCAGGAACGCAATATTTTACTATTCAGGATCAGTTTATTGATGGTCATGTTCATGGCCGGCCTGGTCATGATCTTTGTACATGTGCCATGGAGAATGGTAGGGCATTACTTTATCTTTTGCCTGACGGTTTTTATTTGGTCGAACCTGCTGATATTGATAGAAGGAATCAACATTGTTACGGTGCAATATGTTTTTATGATTGTATCGGGAGGGTATTATATATTGGGTTTGAGGTGGGGACTTATTTATTCGCTGATTAACACTTTGCCCATCGTATTTCTTTTCTCCTTACAACAGTTTTATGGGGTCGATATTTCGATCATGCACCAGGCTATAAATATATACGCTTATAATTTTTCTATTGTTGTCAATTTTCTGCTGCTGATTTTTATCCATTTCTACTTTTTTAGGGCTTTTAAAAAGACCAGCCGAAAAATGCAGAAGTTAACGTCAAATCTAAAACGTTCTTTAACTACTGCCAGAAAAACTGCAGAAGATAAAACGAACTTCCTGTCTACCATGTCACATGAACTACGGACACCACTAAATGCGGTAATTGGTATGACTAACGTTTTATTGGATGGTGACCCCAGACCTGATCAGAAAGAGAATCTTGAAATCCTGCATTTTTCTGCAGAGAACCTGATGGCAACCATCAATGATATCCTCAGTTTTAACCGGCTTGACGTGGGCATGGAGAAACTAGAATTGACCACTTTTCGCCTGGATACTTTGCTGAGCAATGTTTATGGTGCATTAAAGTTGAGGGCATCGGCAAAAGCCATTAAATTTGACCTGGTCATTGACGATAGCATCAAAGAAATCAATGTCCATGGCGATCAGAGCAGGCTTACGCAAATCTTGTTTAACCTTGTGGGCAATGCGATTAAATTTACCCGGGAAGGTTTCGTTAAGGTTAGGGCCAGTTTGAAGGAAGCAGAGAAGAATTCATTTGTGGTACAGTTTGAGGTAGCTGACTCAGGTATCGGGATACCGGAAAGTCAGATTACAAAAGTCTTTGAACCTTATTATCGTGCATCACACCGTACCAACAGGCAATACCATGGAACCGGACTAGGCCTCAGTATCGCGAGGCGATTGGTTGAACTTCATGGAGGCCGACTGGACATTGACAGTAAGGAAGGTGTTGGAACTACCTTCAATTTTGAAATAAGTTTCACCAGAATGGAAGCTACCGGGAATGAATTTTTAAATGAGACCCTTAATGATAAGGTTGACATTGCTGGCTTACGTATTTTATTTGCAGAAGATGACCTGATCAATGTGATGGTTTTACAAAAAACGCTGTCCAGATGGGGATTAAAGGCTGATGTTGCTGGCAATGGGCAGTTGGCAATAGATGCTGTCCTTGCAAATGATTATGATGTGGTATTTATGGACATCAACATGCCGGTCATGGATGGTTTTGAAGCTTCGAGATTAATCAGGGAAATTGACAATGAACAGAAAAGTGGTATTTACATCATTGCTTTAACCGCATCAATTGGTATTTCTATCGAAATGAACCCTGATTTTCAATATCTCGATGATTTTCTCTTCAAACCTTTCCGGCCTGAGGAGCTGCAAAATAAACTGGAATATGTCGCAACTTTAAAGCATAAATGATTAAAAAGATTTAACGGGCTTAAAATCGGTAACCGAAACCACGCCACAACTCGCTTTGAAGTACAATTCAGGGGCAATCGCTCATTACAGAAACAATTCTCATTTATTAACATAAAAAAGCATGTTTTTAAAAATAAAAAAGCACTTTTGCAAAACTATAATGGAATGAATTAAGATGTAAAAACAAACGCGTATTTATGGAAGAGGAAGTTGTTGAAGAAGTTGTCAAACTCATTGAAGAGAATAATGAAACGCAATTAAAAATTTACCTTGACGATCTAAACATCTCTGATGTTGAACATCTGATAGATGAGCTCCCTCAGTACGCCGTTAAGTTTATTGATACCCTTTCCATTAAGCGTGCCGTAAACGTTTTTCGCATTCTGGATTTTCCAACTCAGGAAAAAATCATTAAGAAATTACCTGGCAACAAACTGGCTGAACTGATCAACTTATTGCCTCCTGATGACCGGACGGCTTTGTTTAGTGAGTTGAAAGGCGATGCCGTTAAAAAACTGATCATTTTACTACCCGCAAAAGACAGAGTTGAAGCACTTTCTTTGCTTGGCTATGAAGAAGATAGTGTTGGCCGCTTGATGACGCCAGACTATGTAGCTGTTAAAAAAGACTGGACGGTAAGCCGGGTATTGGAACACATCAGACGCTATGGTAAGAATTCCGAAACGATTGACGTCGTTTACGTGATCGATAAAGACGGTACTTTGCTGGACGATATCCGGATCCGTGAAGTCCTGCTTGCAGACCCTGAGGCCAAAATAGGAGAACTGACAGACCATCGGCTGATTTCTTTAAAAGTTACCGATCCTCAGGAAGAGGCCATCAATGTATTCAGGATGAACAACAGGGTCGCGCTGCCTGTTGTGGATGACAATAATGTATTGCTGGGTATTGTAACTGTAGATGATATCCTTTGGATTGCCAACGAAGAGTATACGGAGGATATGCATAAAATAGGGGGTACCCAGGCCCTTGATGAGCCCTACCTGGATATGCCTATTTTTGGCTTGTTCCGGCGCAGGATTGGCTGGCTGGTGGTGCTCTTTTTAGGAGAGATGCTGACCGCAACAGCAATGGCGCATTTTGAGGCAGACATTGCCAAAGCCGTCATTTTAGCCATGTTTGTGCCCCTAATCATTTCAAGCGGGGGTAATAGTGGTTCTCAGGCCTCAACACTGATTATCCAGGCCATGGCACTAGGAGAAATTACCATTGGCGACTGGTGGCGGGTGATGCGCAGAGAGATCATATCCGGATTGATGCTTGGTATCGTACTGGGCTCTATTGGGTTTTTAAGAATCTTTGTCTGGACCTTTTTTACCGATATGTATGGACCGCATTGGATGTTGATTGGCGTAACAGTGGGTGTGGCATTAGTCGGTGTTGTCCTATGGGGATCGTTAGCCGGTTCGATGCTGCCTTTACTCCTGAAAAAACTCGGAGCTGACCCTGCAACCTCATCGGCTCCATTTGTAGCCACCCTGGTCGATGTAACGGGCTTAATTATTTACTTCTCGGTTGCAGTTGTATTCCTCACTGGAGTCCTACTCTGATCGCATAAAAAAATCATAGACATAAAAAAAGCGAACCATGTGGTTCGCTTTTTTTATGTCTATGATTAAACGTTGAATCTGAAGTGCATGATGTCTCCATCCTCCACAACATAAGTTTTGCCTTCAACACCTAATTTACCCGCATCTTTGCAAGCATTTTCAGATCCTAAAGTGACAAAATCGATATATTTAATTACTTCCGCACGGATAAACCCTTTTTCAAAATCGGTATGGATTACGCCAGCAGCCTGAGGTGCTGTAAATCCTTTGGTAATGGTCCAGGCTCTAACTTCCTGTACACCGGCAGTAAAGTAGGTATACAGATCTAACAAACGGTATGCTGCAACAATCAGTTTGTTTACGCCTGATTCAGTCAAACCCAGATCGGCCAGGAACTCCTGACGTTCCTCATAACTTTCCAATTCAGCAATTTCAGATTCTATCTTGGCAGAAATCACCAACACTTCCGCATTTTCATTTTTAACCGCTTCTTTAACGCGGTCAACATAAGCGTTGCCATTGATTACTGAATTTTCATCTACGTTACATACGTACAATACCGGTTTTTGAGTTAACAAACCCAGATCTTGAATAAATTCAAAATCTTCAGCAGAAACGGCTGCAGATCTTGCCGACTGTCCGCTTTCCAGATGGGTTTTGATCACACTTAGGATATCGAAAGTCCTTTTTGCTTCTTTATCCGTTTTGGCCATTTTCTCCACTTTCTGGATTCTTTTGGTTACGGTGTCCAGATCTTTCAGTTGCAATTCGGTGTCAATGATCTCTTTATCGCGAATAGGATCCACAGAGCCATCTACGTGGATGACGTTACCGTCATCAAAACAGCGCAACACATGGATAATTGCATTGGTTGCCCTGATGTTGCCTAAAAATTGGTTACCTAAACCTTCACCTTTAGATGCACCTTTCACTAAACCTGCAATATCTACGATTTCAATTGTGTTTGGAACGATACGATTCGGTTTTACCAACTCAGATAATTTGGTTAATCTTTCGTCAGGTACAGTAATTACACCTATATTTGGTTCAATGGTGCAAAAAGGAAAGTTAGCCGCCTGGGCCTTTGCGTTAGATAAACAGTTAAATAGTGTAGATTTTCCAACATTTGGTAAACCAACGATACCACATTGTAATGCCATGTATGATTTTTTTCTTGATTTGGCGCAAAGGTATCAATTTTTTAAAAATATTTTTTATGTTTAAGGTAGTTTAACCCGGTTTGGGATTTTGTGTATTATGGAAAATTTAGAAGAAGAACATTTTGAAGCGCAATTGGTAATTACGGAAGAGATTAGAAGCTATATTTATGAGACAGCAAAATGGACAAAATTTTTGTCAATTGTGGGACTCGTATTTGCTGCTTTTCTGGCTGTTCTTGCTTTAAGTGCCAATGGGATTATGCAGGGCTTAGCTACTGCAGCACCGGGAAATCCTTTAGTACAATTAGGCGCAACATTCCTGACGGTTTATTTTTTAGCCATTTCATTAATTTTGTTTTACCCAAGTTTCCTGATGTTTAAGTATTCAAATGCAGCAAACACCGCGGTATTGTATGCCGACCAGGAGAACTTAACGGTAGCGATGAAAAACATGAAATCTATATTTAAGTTTTGGGGAATCATTGCCATTGTGATTCTGACCTTAAATATATTGAGTGTGGTGCTGACTGTTGTGGCAAAAATTGGTGGCGGAGCCGCCTAACCTCAGTAAGAGGTTAGGGGAACATGTTGTTCAATGACATGTTTAAAGCTCTTGATTTCCTTTTTCAGCATGCTTTCAAAATAGGGATTGAGCAATCTGGCAAGGCCCATTCCCAAGCCTCCTGCAGGGGGGTGGTAGGATAAAACAACCTTTAAGGTTGTGGCGTTGCCGTTTTGTGTTTCTGAAAATTCAACACGGCCTACATGATGGATCAGCGTGCCTGATGCAGAACGCCAACCGATTAACCTTCCCGGTTCATCTTTGACGATTTCTGCTTTCCAGTCCAGTGAAAATAGGTTGCCCATGACATTCGCCTTCCACTTTGACAAGTGCTCATCGATCATTTCTACATTGAGCAAATGTTCAATACTGGCAGGCAGGTTATTTAAATTACGCCAGTAACTATATACTTCTGCGGCGGGTCTGTCGATCACGAATTCGCCTCTGATGTTTACTGCACGGGGTTTACTGCTGTCTATACCCAGTTTTTCATACAGTAAGCAGCGACCGGTAAAGCCACGGTAAGCCATATAGGCACCGTATAAAAAAGGCGCTTTAAAGGGCCTGGTAATTCCTCTTCCAATTAAAAGACCGCCCAAAAGCATAGATACGAGCCGCTCATTCAGACTGATGTTTTCGTAATGTTGCTTTTCGATGGAAAATTTTCCCGAGCGGAGTTTCAGATTTGTATTCATGATTTTGATTTGTTAATGGCTGCACCGATTTCGTCTATACTTTGTTGATCCAGCTCTCCCCACATTTGCTCCCATTTGTTGTGCTCATTGGCCCTGATCTGCGTGATTTTTTCTTCGTCTACAATACAATTGAAAAATTCAGCACCATCCGTAGTCTCGTCTGGATTGACAGTGACCTGTTGTTCAGTTCCATTTATTTTAGCACTAATCTCAAATTTTTGGGAATTTAACTCTAATTCTGCCATGATGTTTTGCTTCTTTAAAACTGGTAAAACAATAATTACGAATGTAAAACACCTGCAAGGGCAATCTGTTTTAAAATACTAGCATGCAGGAAAGGACCACCGGGAAAAATATGCTGAAAATGCTACAGAATTTCTTCAAAATTGTATCTTAGTTTTAATACCGAATTATTTTATGATGAAGAGATTGAAGTGTGTCGTCCTGATTGGCCTGTGTTTACCTTTATTTACGCTTGCCCAAAGGCAGGATTCGTTAAGTACAAAAAAGAATACATTTAAAGTAGCGCCTTTTATCATCCCGGTTGTTTTTCTGGGCTATGGTGCCATGGGGGGCGGAAATAACTTTGTAAATGACCTGGACCTGACTACACGTGCGGAGTTGCAGGAGGATCATCCCTTGTTTTCTGCACATGCAGATAATTATATGCAGTACGCACCTGCAGCAGCAGTTTATGCGTTGAACCTGGCAGGTGTAAAAGGCAAACACAGTTTACTGGATGCAACGGGGATCTATGCCATCTCTTTCAGTTTGATGAAAGCTTCTACATTCGCAGTTAAATCGGCCACCAAACGGCTTCGTCCGGATGGAAGTACCTACAATTCTTTTCCCTCAGGCCATACTGCAACCTCATTTGCTGCAGCAGAATTTTTAAAGCAGGAATATAAAGACATATCCCCCTGGTACGGTTATGCCGGCTATACGGTGGCTACTGCAACAGGGATCATGCGTTTGTATAACAACAGACACTGGGTAAGCGATGTGGTTGCTGGTGCTGGTTTCGGTATCATTTCAACCAAAGTAGCCTACCTGGTATATCCGACGGTAAAAAGATGGATAGCCGGCAAAAGTTCCGCCGACTTTAGCCTGGTACCTACGTATCAGGATAAAGCCATTGGTTTTTCTTTTGCCAGTCGGTTTTAATTGCTGCTATTGAGGATTGCTTTTAGCTGTTTTGCCTTTTTATGGTAAGACCAGTAAAAAACAATCGGATAAACAAATAAGCAGAACAGGGTATTGGTAATCAATCCGCCGATGACCACAATAGCCAAAGGTTTCGAGGCTTCTGAGCCGATTCCGGTGGATAATGCAGCAGGCATTAACCCGATTGCAGCCATCATCGCAGTCATAATGACCGGGCGTAAGCGGGTGGCCACACCATCCCGGATGGCATCAGCGAAAGTCCAGCTTGGATGATGTTTCAGCTCTGCCATATTACTTTTAAACCTGGTAATGAGGATGACCCCGTTCTGAACGCAGATGCCAAATAGTGCAATAAACCCAATACCTGCCGAGATGTTAAAGTTGACTTTCGCAATCAGTAAAGCGAGAATGCCGCCTACCATGGCAAAAGGTACATTGTTTAACACCAGGAGTGAGTCTTTGATATTGCCAAAGAGCACAAAAAGAATGAAGAAAATCAGCAGTAAACTAATCGGAACTGCGGTTGATAACCTGGACGTTGCCCTTTGCTGGTTCTCAAAATCTCCTGCCCATTCCAATTTATATTCTTTAGGAAGCTTAATTTGTTCCTTTACTTTTTGCTGTGCTTCGGCAATGGTACTGCCCATGTCTCTGCCCCGTATGGAGAACTTAATGGCGCCATATCTTTGGTGTTTATCGCGGTAAATGATGCTTGGTCCGGTAATTTTCCGGATGGTTGAGATTTCACTCAACGGAACTTTAGCTCCCGAAAGGGTCGGGATGCGCAGGGCACCAATAGCAGCTTCATCGTTTCTGAAATCTTCAGGATAACGAATCCTGAGGTCGAATTTACGTTCTCCCTCATAAATCTGGGTAGCTGCTTTTCCACCAATCGCCATTTCAATGATCGCATTGGCATCTTCTGTAGTTACGCCGTAAAGGGCCATTTTACTCTGGTTGAGGTTAATTTGTAATTCTGGTTGCCCCAGATTGCGTAAAATACCCAAATCTTCAATGCCGGGGACAGTTTTTAAAATCGCCTCTATTTTTTCTTCTTCCTGTTCGATAAAGCTGAAGTCGTTACCAAACATTTTAACCACAATGGAACCTTTTACCCCCGATACCGCTTCCTCCACGTTATCAGAAATGGGCTGCGAGAAATTCAGACTGATGCCAGGGTAGCCCTTCAGTTTTTGCTGCATCCGTTCTATCAGCTGTTCTTTGGTTTCTTTGCGTTTCCACGTTGATTTTGGATAAATGTCTACCAGGAACTCCATATTGTAAAAACCGGTAGCATCAGTGCCATCATTTGGTCTGCCGGTTTGTGACATCACCTGTTTGACCTCTTCAAAACTTAGGAAGATTTTGCGCATTTCATTGCTCAACTTTTTTGTTTCATTTAAAGAAACACTTAGGGGAGCACTGGCGCGAACATAAATCGAACCTTCGTCCAGCGAAGGCAGGAACTCCGTACCTAAAAATTTGAAACTGAAGAAACCCAGCACTAAAACGACCAGTGCGCCTATAAATACAAATTTTCTTGCTTTAAAGGCTGCATTGAAGGTCCCCATCACACCTTTGGTAAGGTATACCAGAAAGATGTTGTGCTTTTCCTTTACGTTTTTATTGAGCAGCACACTGGCCATTGCAGGTACCAGGGTAAAAGTCAGTAAAAGTGCGCCAAGTAAGGCGAAACTCAAAGTCCAGGCCAATGGCGAGAACATTTTGCCCTCTACCTTTTCGAAGGTGAAAATGGGCATCAGGCCGGTGATGATGATGAGCTTGGCAAAGAAGATTCCTTTTCCGTTTTCCAGACAGGCTTTTTTAATGATACCCAGCTTACTCATCCGGTTAAATTTCTCAGCACCGTTTTTATGCGAACTGTAATCCAGCGCGACAAAAATCCCTTCAACCATAACCACGGCACCGTCAATGATAATCCCGAAATCTATTGCACCCATCGATAGTAGATTTGCCGACATGCCTTTTAACTTTAAACAGATAAAGGCAAATAATAAGGCAAGCGGAATAATTAAGGATACGATTAAGGTGGTCCGCCAATCGGCCATAAATAAGAAGACGATCAGGGTTACAAAAATGATCCCTTCCATCATGTTGTGCATCACCGTTTTTGTAGCAAAATTAACCAGATCCTCGCGGTCATAGAAAGGGCTGATTTTAACATCTCCGGGAAGGATATGCTCATTTACATCCTTGATTTTTTCTTTAAGGGCGCTGATGACTTCGCTTGGATTTTCTCCCTTACGCATCACCACAATCCCTTCAACTACATCCTGATCCCGGTCCCTGCCCACCTGGCCTAAGCGTGGTAAGGCTGATTCTGTAACTTCTGCTATGGTTTTAACATAAACCGGTGTGCCGTTAAAGTTGTCTACCACGATGTTTTTAATCTCGCCAATGTTATTTAAAACACCGATACCACGCACCACGTAGGCTTGTCCGCTTTGTTCAATCACATCACCGCCCACATTGACATTACTTTTGGAAACGGCCTCAAAGAGTTCGGTTGCTGTTACGCCATATTGAAGTGCTTTTTGAGGATCGACGGTAATTTGATAGGTTTTAACTTCGCCACCAAAGCTAACTACATCGGCAATGCCGGGAACCGAAAGCAGCTCCCGCTGAACCACCCAGTCCTGCAGGGTTTTCAATTCCCTGACTGATTTTTGATCACTTTTTAAGGTATACCGGAAGATCTCTCCGGTAGGACCATAGGGCGGCTGTACCTCAGGTTTTGCACCTGAGGGTAAATCGGCCTCATCCAGGTGATTGTTGACCTGTACCCGGGCAAACTGATAATCGACATCATCTTCAAAAGTGATTTTTACGACAGACAGGCCAAATAGGGAAGAAGAGCGGATGCTCGTTCTTTTCTCGGTGGGGTTCATCGCAATTTCCAGCGGTCGGGTTACAAACTTTTCAACCTCCTCGGCGCTGCGGCCCGGCCATTGGGTAATGATGGTGATATTGGTATTGGTCACATCGGGAAAAGCTTCAATAGTGGTATGTTTGAAACTCAGATACCCCGCCAATACAAGAATAAAAGTGGCAAAGAAGATGAAGTATTTATTCTTCAGGGAGAAATTTATGATCGATTTAATGAATTTATTCATTATCGTTGGTCGTTAAAGGTGGAAAATTTAAGGTTTCAGACTGTCGTAAAGAAAAAGCTGTTTTGAAGCTATGACACGGTCGCCCGCCTGAAGTCCGTTACTTACATAGGCCTTGTCTTCAAATTTTCTGCTGATCTCAATTTCCTGAACCCTGATTTTCTTTGCCGGATCAAGTACCAGAACATAATATTTATTGTTATCGAATATCAGGCAGTTGGCATTGACAGAAGGTAAACTGATACCGCTTTTTGTGGCAATCTGTACTGTAGCCATCATGCCCGGTTTCAACAAGTATCCCGGATTTTTAATCACCACCCGTGCATTCATTACCTTGCTGTCATTGTCCAGCATATTGTAGATCTTGCTGATTTTTCCTTTAAAAGATTGATCTGGATAAGATAAGATCGAAAGGATGACATCATCGCCTTCTTTTACCCTGGATATATCACTCTCATAAATGTTGATCATGGCCCATACCTCAGAGAGGTCTGCTACGGTGAATAGGTTCTCGCTGTTGTCTGGTCTCACCTGCATGTTACTGGTTACATTTTTTTCGGTAATGAAACCTGCTAAGGGCGAAGTAAGTGTGTATACTCCGTTTTTACTGCCGCCATTTAGCTTTAAGATTGAACGGCTTCGTTTATCTTCTGCTTGCTTAACCAACAGGTCGTTTTTAGCTTGCTCCAGTTCTAAAGCTGAGGCCAGTCCGCTGTGGTAGAGGTCTTCTGTCAGTTTAGCTTGTCGTTTTGCATTATCGAGTTCCGCCGAGGAGCTGATGGCTTCTTTATCGAAACCAGCCATTTCTGCACTGGTCATCGTAGCCAGTAACTGGCCTTTATGTACTTTATCACCCAATTTTACAGGTGCATTTTGCACATGCCCGCTTACCATTGGATATATTTTAGCCATCTTTTCTTCGTTTGCTGTGATTTTGGCCGAGAAGTTCAGGTCTGTCTGGTTGTTTGCGCCTTTTACGGTATCAATGGCCAATCTTTTGATCAGGGAGTCGGTAATTTCAAACTTTTCATCTTTTGGTGTTTCCTTTACCTGTTCAGCGCAGGAAGATAAAAGAAGAATGGCAGAACAAGCCATTGCTATAGCGGTATTTTTTAATCTATTTTGCATGCGTGCGTTATTTAAAAATGGTCGATCCGGTTACGAAATTGATTTCTTCTTTGGCATTCATACGCTCATATTTAAGCGTATTCATTTGCAGGGTACTGGCTTTATAAGCATCGTAGAAATCAAGGAATTCAATGAGGCTGATGTTTCTGTTCTTGAAATTTTTAACCACCTCTGCAATCAATTTGTCAAAGTCTGCATGGAAGCCTTTGTCAAAACCCTGGTATAGATTTTCGATGCGTAAGGCTGAGGCGTAGCTGTTATACACTTCATTTTCCAACTGTGCATTTTGTTGCTGTACCTGGAGTTTTCCAGCATCAATGGCAATTCTTGCTTTTTTAATCTCACCCTGGTTGCGGTTAAATAGTGGGATGGGCATTTTGATTCCGATACCGGTATAATGATCCGGATAACTGCCTTTCAAGTCATAGCTCAGGCTGAGTTCTACATCAGGTACAGCATTTGCCTTTTGCAATTTCAAATTGTTCTCGGCATATGTCATTCCGGCTTTGGCCAACTGGAGATCTGAGCGATTATTGCGCGCCGAATCCAGCAGGTTGGTATATACCTGTTTGTTCAATTGATAGCTTTGTTCTTCTTCAGGTGATATCGTCAGCAAGAGATTGGCACCAGGATCTATATTGGTCATCAATTTAATCTGCGTTTGCGAATCTTCAATCTCGTTCATTAAACTGCTGTATTCGCCTTGCAGGTTATACAACAATGATTTGATCCGGATGATGTCTTTGACCGCTACATTACCGAGTTTTAACTGTTGCTCATTGGCACTTAGTAACAGCTTAAGCGAGTTGATTTGCTGCTCGTAAACTTTGGCCGACTGCTGGTCATAGTACGTTTTGTAAAAGCTGGCATGCAGACTGAAGCGCAGCGTCCGCATCAAATCGAAATACGCATACGCTGCTAGTTTTACACCTGAATTAGCCAGTTGAATGTTTTTGTTGCGTTTGCCGGCAAGTTTAATCATTTGCGACACAGAGGCCTGGTATTGACCTGTTGCCATGCTGGTGCCCAGAAATTTCCTGGTATCCGGGTTGTATAGCAGGTTCTCGTAATTAATTTCCGGATTGTCAAACAAACGGGCTGTAATCACTTCGGCCCGGGCCTGATCCGTTTGGTATTGCTGGGCAATCAATTGGTAATTGTTTTGAACAAAGCGCTTTTCAGCCTCAGGTAAACTGAGGGTAACTGTAATGCCGGTTTGGGCACTTGCTACATGGGCAGCAAAAGTCAAGGCAAGTACAGTGCAAAAGCAATTTAATTTTAGAGATATGCAGACCATTTGTGTTCTTGTGTTTGGTCAAACCTAGCTCAGTTGAATTAAATGCGAATTAAAGGGCGATTAAAATGAGATTAAAGTTTAGGGAAAACTACCTTGAATGTGGTTCCAAGCCCTTTTTGTGACGCTACAGTGATATTGCCTTTAAACAGGGTGATGATTTTATGCGCCATGTAAAGCCCCATGCCATTGCCGGTCTGATGGTGTGAGGGAGCGGTACTATAGAAGGGTTTGAAGATTTCACTGCGTTCATTTTCGTCAATACCAATACCTTGATCCTGAATGGCGATGCTGATCTCTGAGGGCTTAATGTCAAGTGTACAGGATACCATTTGCTGATTTGAGAATTTGAAAGCATTAGATAAGATATTGTTCAGGGCTATTTGCAACAAAATGGGATTGGCCTGTATACAGAGTTCATGTTCATCGGCGGGTAAATTGCCGGTGTTGACAAACAGGTCACAGTATTCTTTTTCTTTCCATTCTTTTTGTAAAGCCCAGATCAATTCGTCGATGCGAACAGGGCCTAATGGCGCTGATGCAAATTCCAGATCAGCCTGCGCCAGACTCATCAGACCGGTGATGGTATGTTCCATTTTTTCAGCATCTTCTAAAACAGAGAGCAGTGCTTTTTTATAATCGGCCTTTTCCCGCTCCTGCGACAAGCTGATTTCGGCTGCAATGGTCATCCGCGTTACCGGGGTCCTCAATTCATGGGATGCATTGGCAATGAAGGTTTTCTGTAATACGAAAGCCTGTTCCAGGTGTTCCATTAAATTGTTGAAATTTTGTGCAAGCAGGCTGATTTCATCTTTGTTTGTGCCTTCCTGTACACGGAAGTGTAGGTTGCTCGACTTAATCTGCTTCACTTCAGCGATAAACAGGTCCAGAGGCTTTAGTATCCTTTTGGCAATCCAGCGTCCGGATAGGAGCAAGCCAATAAAGATGATGATAAAAATCAGGACCATAATCTTTTGTAGCTTTTCAAGCCGGTAATGGGTGCTTTTGTCTAAAGCCGATGCCAGGATCACAAAGTCTCCCTGGTTGTCTTTATAAAAAATGCCGACCACCTGGCGGTTGCCGTCCCTGAAATTTAATTTCTTGAGTTTTCTGACTTTATCTATGGTTTCGTTGGTCCAGTATTGCTGGTCATCGCCAATAAATGCAGCACTGTTTTTTGAATTGTAAATTCGGATAACTTCGCCATTTAGTTTTTCCAGGTACTGGTTTCTCACTTTATCAAGTGAATCTGCCGAGATTTCATCTGCCTCCAGGTATAATTTAGCAGTCACCATGGTCCTGTCCGTGAGCCGCGCAAAGAAATCGGCTTCCATAAATTTGGCGAACATGAAATAAACTGAACAGAGTACGAGGAGCAGGATAAAGGTACTGATCAGGGTAAAATATAGAGACAGGCGGTCTTTTATTTTCATACCGCCTCTATTTTAAGATATACCCCATTCCAATTTTGGTGTGGATGAGTTTTCGGTTAAACCCTTTCTCAATTTTTTTGCGTAGGAAATTTACGTACACATCAATTACGTTTGTACCGGTGTCAAAGCTAATGTCCCAGGCATTTTCTGCAATGTATTGCCTGGACAATAACCGGTTTGGATTCCGTAAAAATAATTCGAGTAACGTATGCTCTTTCGCGGTAAGTTCAATGATTTTCCCGTCGCGTTTCACTTCTTTGCTATAGGTGTCCATGCTGATGTCGTCAAAGCAGAGCAAGTGATTCGCTACTGGGGGACTACTGGCTGTGTCACTGATTTTTCTCCTGAGTAAAGCTTCTATTCTGGCAAGCAACTCGCGGAAATGGAAAGGCTTTACCAGGTAATCGTCTGCACCGGCATTTAAACCAATTACTTTATCGTCGATAGTGCCCAATGCGGTAAGCATTAATATGGGCACTTCCTGCTGCGATGAACGAATGGCTTTGCAGATTTCGATGCCGTTGAGTCCGGGCATCATGATGTCCAGAATAAGCAGATCGAATTCAGTTTCCCGGAACGTTTGTAAGGCCTGCGTGCCATTGGGAACAATGGTTACGGTATAGCCCTGTTCTTCAAGCCCGGTTTTAATGAGGCTGGCAATTTTAAGGTCGTCTTCTGCTAGTCCGATTTTAAGCATAGTACTACAAATATAACGGAAAAAATAGGCGTTCTCTTCAAAGACTGGAATCTTTTGCCGGAAGAGGCAAGATTCCTGAGGTCTTTTCTGAGAAGCCAATTTTTTCTCCAAACCGGGTGGCCGGGGACAAGGGCCTGGTTTGTTTTAAGGCAAGAACCGTGCTTGTATAGCATGCAGGAGCTTGACCTGGGCAAAGTAAAGATTGTATTTTAATTACCGGTAGGTCACTTCAAACCCACCATATGCGAGCATATCGGCAGTATGTGTTACGGTAAGGTTCAACTTCATTTTTTCAATGAGGGCTTTTGCAAGACTCACATTTCTATGCATGTCGTTGACTCCCCTGATTTCTATTCCTTTAGTCATCATTTTAAATTTACTGGGCTCAAACTTGTCAATGAATTTTTGCAGGTCTGAACTGATTTGAATTTCCGTATGATTCATAGTGTATTGTTTTTATACCTTAATAAGCGCAAAGCTGGTCTTTTGTTTTAAAGTCAGTGTTATGCCAATGGCATGTTTAGGTTATGAAAGGCAGGGCAATGTGTTTTTAAAAATTAATTTCTGTTTGTCTTGATCGTTTAAATAATTAGATGCAACTTTGATGCATTGTGAAAAGCGGTAGAAAATCTTCAGGTATACAGTTACAACGGGCAGGTTCGTTCCTGTTGGTTTGGCTATTCCTTTTTATTTCAGCAGCCCAGGGTTTGCATGCACATGCCGACAGACATGGCGATGAGCATGAACAATGTGGAGACAAAGAGCAATTGCAAGGTTTAGATAAATGTGCAGTTTGCGATTATTATCACCACATTCAAGGCAAACAGATCTTTTCACATCAGCCCGTAATTGTTGTTGTTGCACTGCCCCAAACAAGAACCATCAATACCCGCGTGTTGATTGGGAATTATAAATTCAGTCTGCAGGGCTATACCAATAAAGGCCCGCCATTTGCAGTTTAAGTAAACTGTTCCGCCTCCGGCGTAAATTCTTCTCGTCTTAATTCTTGCTGTGGTATTCTAGATGCTGTTTTTTTACTGCATTCGGCATGTCATACTAATTCTGCTATTCCTGTATTTCAAATTTCAATGAAGAAATTCTATTCCCTCTGCTTTTGCATTTTTTTTATCAGTCCCTTACTTTCTGCACAGACCGGATCACCGGTTACTGATACGCTGATGAACAGAAAGCCGATCTCCAAACAGCTTAAAGAGGTCGTCATCAAAGACAAACGCCTAAAGTTGCGGAAGGAAGAAGAAGCCTTAAATGTAGAAACTGTAAACAGTGATTTTATCAAACGCCATTTGGGTGGCAGTTTGATGCAGTCGCTGGAGCGTTTGCCTGGTATCAAAACCATAGGCATAGGGTCTGGTCAATCTAAACCACTGATCCGCGGGATGGGATTTAACCGGGTAGTGGTGGTGGATAAAGGTCTGAAGCATGAAGGGCAGCAGTGGGGAGCAGATCACGGGCTGGAGATTGACCAGTTTGCTGCTGCAGAAGTAGAGCTGGTTAAAGGTGCGGCTTCATTTCGTTACGGCTCGGATGCCATTGCCGGAGTCATTGACTTGAAACCGCCAGCTTTGCCAATGGTAAATAGTCTGGGCGGTTCGGTAGATCTGATTGGTAAAAGCAACAATAGCCTGTATGGTACTTCTGTAAACCTTTTTGGCCGTACCCGTAATTGGTTCTTTGATTCCCGCTTTACTTACCAGAATTATGGTGATTACAGGGTTCCTGCAGATACGGTATTTGTGTACGACTATGCGGTAAGGTTGCATGAAAGGCAATTGCGAAATACTGCGGGCCGGGAGACTGCCATACATTTTACTTCCGGTTATGTACGGGAAAATTTCAGCACAGTTTTTTACCTGAGTAATGTATATAGCAACAGCGGTTTTTTTGCAAATGCCCACGGTTTGGAACCAAGAAGGGTTGATGTAGACATGCATGACGCTTCAGACCGGGATGTTCAGATGCCCAGTCAGCAGGTTAACCATTTCAAATTGATCAACCGCAGTCAGTATAAACTACCGGGACAGCAACTGGAAATGGAATTGGGGTACCAGCATAATTTCAGACAGGAGTTTAGCCAATACGTAAATCACGGTTATATGCCCCCGGTATTTCCAGATCATCTGGGCATTTCACCAGAATTGGAACGCCAGTTTGACAAAAAGGTTTATAGCCTGAATTTCAGGGATGAAATTTCCATTGGAGCTCATCAGCTGAACCTCGGTATAAATGCCGAACACCAACACAATGCCATTGCCGGCTGGACTTTTCTGGTACCGGCCTTTAATCAAAGTACGGCAGGAATGTTTGTATATGATAAATACAGGCTCAATGAAAAAGTATGGTTACATGCCGCTTTAAGGTATGATTTTGGTCACATCCGCATGTTCAAATATACCGATTGGTTTAATTCTGAGCAGACAATAAACGGCCGGCTCATTTCAGAAAAACTGGTTAGGGCGGATGATTTTAGCAAATCATTTCATAGTGCGGTCTGGTCTTTAGGCTTGAATTACAATCTGGATCAGTTTCAGCTCAAAGCCAATATCGGCAAGAGCTTTAGGATTCCTATTGCCAAAGAGCTGGGAGCCAATGGTGTAAATTATCATTACTTCAGTTATGAACGTGGTAATCCAAAACTGGATCCGGAGCAATCTTACCAGGGCGATCTGAGCTTCGGCTGGACGACGGAGAGGTGGTCTGTGTTACTAAGTCCTTTTTATAATTATTTCCCAAATTACATTTACCTGAACCCGACATCAGAACATGATTATTACTACGGTGCAGGCAATCAGATTTTTCAATATGCACAAAGCAGGGTGGCCCGCTATGGTGCAGAAATGCAAATCAAGCTTAAACTACTGGAAGGCTGGAGTACCAGCTTCCTCGGAGAATATTTACAGGCCAGGCAATTGTCTGGTGATAAAAAAGGCTATACCCTGCCTTTTTCTCCACCAGCATCGGGTTTGTTTAACCTCACCTGGTCGCCGCCCGCTGGCCGGATTTTTAAAGATGCTTACCTGTCTGCAGACTACAGACTCACGGCAAGTCAAAACCAAATCGTGCCTCCTGAAAAGAAAACTCCCGCGTATCAACTGATCAATGTACAGGCCGGAACAAAGATCAAATGCTATAGCCAGCCATTGATGCTCAGTTTGCAGGTGCAGAACCTGATGAATACTGCTTACCTGAACCATACCAGTTTTTACCGTTTGATTGAATTACCCGAATCAGGTCGAAACGTCATCCTGTCGTTAAAAATTCCATTCATCCTGTCTAAAAATAATATATCCGTAAATGAACACCATTAAAAATTTAAACAAAAACAACTCCATTAAAATGAAAACAACAAAATTTATGGCAGCTCTGCTGCTGCTGATTACCATTTTTTCTGCCTGTAAAAAAGACCAGGTAATTGAAGCCAATTCGCCGAAGGCCGAAAATATAGAGATCGGATCGGCGAATAACAAACAGGCGCTCAAAGGGCGTGACTTCCACTTCAATGCAGATGTTCTAGCTGGCGATAAAATTAAAGCCGTGCAGCTTAAAATCGTACAAAAAAGTTCAGAACAGTATACTGCAAACTGGAAGTTAGAGCTGGCATGGGATGAATATATCGGGGCGAAAAATACGAATGTGCATAAGCATTTTACCATTCCTGCTGAAGCTCCCGATGGAAAGTATGATTTCTATTTCATTGTGCTGGATGAAAATGGAACCAAACTGGAACTGAAGGAAGAACTGATTATTAGCGATCCGGCCAATATGCCGGTAGACCCTAAGATTGGCCGGGATATGATTTCCAGAAATGAGACCCTGATTTATTATATGGATACCTGGGTAGAGCAGGAACTGATCTTTAAAAAAGGGGATGAACTGACAGCTCATGCACAGATTAGCGAAATTAAAGGGGATGGAATTCTGTACACCGTACTGATCAGGAAAAGTGCAAATTACTATCCCGAGTCTATTGATAAGCTGGATTTCAGTAAGGCCATTGTGATTTCCAAAGTAGAACATAAGAACCTGCCGGCAGCATCAAAAATCACGACTTTGAAACAGGTGAATGGCGTGTATGGTGGCGAGAAAATTACCATAGGCGCAAGTCTGGATGGTAACGAGCCCGCAGCCAATCCGATAACTGGAGGAAAAGCATGGGAATCCGGAAAATACAACCTGGTTATTCTCTATAAAAATACCAGCTACAATATGAATGTGTTTAAGGTCATCCCGGTTACTATAAATTATCAATAAGATGAAGAAAATAGGTTTATTTTCCTTCGGGTTGTTGTTCGCATTGCTGCTGAGTAATTGCAGTAAAGAAAGTGCAGAGCCCATCGATACGGTTTATCCTGAGATTAATGTCGCTGGACAAAATGCATTTCCAAAACAATGTAGTGTCATCAAAAGAGGGGAGAAATTTGTATTTAAAGCGCTGGTTACTGACAATGTTCAACTGGGCTCATTGAATGTTGATATCCACCATAATTTTGACCACCATACACACAGCACGGAACTGGCAGCATGTGATCTTGCTCCGGTTAAGCAGGCCATAAAACCTTTTTTGCTGATTAAGAATGTCGCGATTCCTAATGGACTAAAGTCTTATGAGGTGAGTACTGAGATTGAGGTTCCTGCTGACGTAGATCCTGGTGATTACCATTTTATGATCAGACTGACTGATCAGGAAGGCTGGCAAACCATTAAAGGATTAAGTATTAAAATCAATTAAATGAATAGGGCGTTTAAATTGCAATGGTGCATTTTGAACGCTCTATTTTCCTGAAACAAGGGTTACCTAAAACTGTTTTCATGTATTAAGCTCCTATAAACGCGACAGCTGATATGAAAAAACAATTCAAGCCTTTATCGTCAATTTCTTTTGTCATTTGTTTACTACTGCTGTTATTGAATGATTTCTACTTCAAAGCTTATTTCCACAATTTTATAACAGGTAAATTATCTGATTTTTCTGGACTGTTTGTGTTTGCTGTTTTTTGGGCCACTTTATTCCCCGGTAAAAAGTTGTTCGTGTTTTTTTCAACAGCTTTATTCTTTATCTATTGGAAAAGTCCTTATTCCGAATCATTCATCAATTTTTTTAGCACGCATTTATTTGCCATTCAACGTGTTGTCGATGTCACTGATCTTATGGCTTTATTGGTGTTGCCTGTTGCCTGGTACATGATGGAACGGCCTTCAAAACAAATTTATCTGAACCCCTGGATTAGCGGGCTGGCTAGTCTTTTTTCATTTTGCGCAACCACAATGCCCAATACCATGCAAAGCTTTGAACAGCCTCAATATGTTTTGTTTAAAGGGGTAAGCAAGATTCCCGACAGCAACAGATACGATTATGATTTGAAGATCTATCCTTTGGATACACTTACTGTTATTGGTGTGACCAGTATCCATATTGGCCCTGAACCCGTAAAGGGAGATGATTTTCAAAAAACGAAGGTGTTAAAAGATTTGGATGTTCTGGTGCAGAATGAACTTGGAAATGACTCCAGCTACACAAAGGCGCAGGGCATCCGGCAATTGCAAATTGCTGGCGAGGGTTATGTAGATCAGCTGATGTTTAAAGACGGCAGACTTCATGGCCAGCTCATCAGAAAATCTAATGCCGGGGAAACCCTGATTGACGGACAATATAAAGATGGGATTGAAGATTCAGTGTGGACGATACGTGATCCCGGCAGTTCAACGGTGACGAAGAAAACCTTTAAAAATGGGGAGACGGTTCAGGTTGAACGTTATCAATCTGATCGATTAATTTCATCGCATAGTGTAAGCACAAGATCTGGGACAATCAATTTTAAATATTTTCAAATTATCCTGCTCTTGTTGATCGGTCTGGGCATGATTGTTCTGATTCGTAGAAATTATAAGAACATTTATCCGGAACAGGTGAAAATGCGCGTTTGGCAAAAGGTCTTGCTATGTTTTTCCTTACCCCTGTGGGTATTTTGCTTAAGTTTCCTCATCACTTTGCTGATTCCGGATCATTTCACTACGGCGTTTAAGTTTGCTGTCGACTTATTTTTCATCTACATATGCACGTTGCCAGTGTTTTTTCTGGTTGTGTTTGGATTTAAAATCAGGAAAAGTATAGATGTATTGTGGTACTGCATTTTATTTGCACTACTTTACGTGACGTTTTGGGAGATTGCCCAGGTTGCGCGATTGAAACAAGGGACTGAAATAAGTACGCGGGGTTAAAAAATCAAACCTTTGAAAAGTTAAATATTAATCGCTCATTTGTGCAGTGTTAAACCACGTTTGGATGATGAAATATTTTACACCTGCAGATCTCGCCACCTTTGTTTATACAGAATTGCAACGTTCGGAAATTACAGATTCCAAGCCAACTGAAAATATTCTAAAACAGCTGTTTAGTACACTTTATTACGCCAGTTTGCAAACTGAAGAATCTGAGCACATCAAGGTTACAGTTACGCTGTTTGATCATCAGAATTTTGAAAGAAAAGAGCTACTCAGTCATGATGCGCCTTGCTTTTTTGCTTTTGAATCTAAAATTCCCCTGACTGTAAAGAACCTGGTTAAATTGTCTAAAGCTGCGGATCCCTGGAGTGCCAGTCTTTCGGTGTATTACGATGAGCAGGAGGAGCTGTTTATTTATGGGATGATTGATCAGACGGTTCATTACCAGAGTTACCTGAATTATGAGGAGGATGATAAACCGCCCTATCCGGGAATCATTCAAACCATGATCAATGGTATCGGAATTTTAAATGTCATGCTGGATTACCATCCGATTGCGACCTTGAACCAGAATTTTCTGGTGAAGCTTTATCCTAACGTTTTTGAATACGGACCCGTATCAGATTTTATCCGTAAAAATACGGCGTATAGCAAAAGTTTTATTGAGCGTAAGGTCAGGCATGAGGTTACTGATCAGGATGCTGAGATTTACAATGAAATTGTTTTTGAATATGTGATTCAGTCCATTAGCAGGATCCTGTTGAAAATTAAAAGTTACAATCATGGTGGTGCAGTGCTGATTACTCAGGATTTTCACACTGATCTTACCATTAAATACCGATTACAATATGATCGGATGGAATCGGCAATATTACATATCCTAAGTACCATTACTGATGATAACTTACTGGAAGATGAGATCAATACCTTAAAGCGAAAAAAGGAAGATGTTCCCTGGGTTTTGCACGAAGAATTTATAGAGAACGAGCTCCGGATCAAAGATAGCTTTCATGAATTGATCGGTGCGGTTCATTTTGTTTCTGCTTTGAGTTGCGTAGATGGCTTGGTACTCATGTCGCCACATCTTGAAGTTAAAGGCTTTGGTGCAGTCATCAATGAGAAAGAATTGCCTGAGTTTGTAGCGGTAAACAGGTCGCCTAAGGTCTCGGCCAACCGTTTAAAGATCGATCCGAAACATTTCGGAACCCGACACCAATCGATGTTTGCTTACTGTTTGAAATATCCGGGAAGTCTAGGATTTGTAGTTTCCCAGGACGGTGAAATCCGCGCCATTAAAAATGTAGACGGAGAGGTGATGATGTGGGAAAACATTAAGGTATATCAGTTTGAGCGTAGTAACAAAATGCCCAAACAGGCGCCAAGAAAATAAACTGAGGACCACGATGCGGAAATAAATAATTAATATTGATTTGCTGTGGTTAAATTTAGGCAGAATTGATACATGAACTTGAATACGTCTTTGCATAATGAACAGGAACTGCTTCGGAAAATTTCGAAGGGTGATCATCATGCTTTTAGGATTATCTATGAAAAGTATCGCAAAAAGGTTTATTCAGTCGCCTTACAAATTTTGAAATCTAACGATCTGGCCGAAGAGGTGATGCAGGAGACCATGTTGAAGTTGTGGCAGGTTGCCGGCACATTAGCTGATGACACGGTGTTGGATGCTTATCTGCGCACAATAACCCGGAACCGAAGTTTCAATATACTCAGGCGCCAGGTACTGGAAGCCAAAGTGGCTGTAGAAATGGGCCGGGACTGGACCGAACTCCATGATGAAACTGCGGAAAAGATTTTGCTGGATGATACCAGGAAAGTATTGGAAGCTGCAATTGAGCAATTGCCGCCTCAACAAAAACTGGTTTATCAATTGTGCCAGCAACAAGGCTTAAAATATGAAGAAGCTGCGCTGCAATTAAACCTGTCGACCTTAACGGTACAATCTTATATGAAGCTTGCCCTACGTTTTGTACGAAAATACGTAAGTCAGCATACGGACATCGCAGCAGTGCTGATCATTTTTAAAATCTTGTAATTTATTTTATTTCCAATACCCCCGAAGTTTCAAATCACGGGTTAATATAAGTATAGGGCATATATTAAATTATGGATAACAGCAGAATTATATTCTTATATCAGCGTTTCAATGACCAGTCGGCCAGTCCGCAGGAGGTTGTCGAATTGCATACTTTATTGGCAGCGGAGAATTCAGAACTGACCATAAAAATGCTGATCGATGAAGCCTGGGACAGGATGGAGGAAGCACATCATGCTGATACCAGCCCTGAGCGGGTAAATGCAATTTTTGAGCGCATCGTAACGAGTCCGCAGTTTAAACCCCGTTTCTGGACAACCTGGAAAAGTATAGCTGCTGCAGCATTATTCTTTTTAACACTTGGAATTTGTTTTTATACCTACCAATATGGCATTAAAGACGATTGGGCTTCCAGTTTGCGCACCGATCATCCTGATATTTTGCCAGGTAAAAATAGGGCAATCCTGACGCTGGGAAATGGCAAGACCATCAATTTAAGTGACGCAAAAAAAGGCCTGGTCATCAATGCTGCACAATTGAACTATAGTGATGGCGCAGCTGTTTTAACCGATGGGCTTGATACAACAATAGAAAAAGCACTGTTGAGCGTGCATACGCCGGTAGGAGGCACGTACCAGGTCTTGTTGGCTGACGGCACGAAAGTCTGGTTAAATGCAGCTTCCGGCCTAAAATTTCCAACAAGTTTTACCGGTAATAAACGTAGCGTTGAATTAAGTGGCGAAGCATATTTTGAGGTAGCTAAGGATGCAAAACACCCATTTGAAGTAGTTTCTAATGAACAAACCCTCGAGGTGTTGGGAACCCATTTCAATTTGAACGCCTATGGCGATGAAGGCCGAACCAGCACGACTTTATTGGAAGGATCTGTAAGGCTGCAGAGCTTGAAAGGCCAGTCTCTGGTACTGAAACCGAATCAACAGGCTATCCTGGCAACAGGAACTTTATCCGCACATCAAGTAGATGGCCTGGAATCCATAGCCTGGAAAGACGGGAAATTTACTTTTGACCGGGAAGATATCCGGAGCATCATGCGTAAAGTAGCCCGTTGGTATAATGTTCAGGTGGTTTATGAAGGAAATCTGGATGGCATCAAACTAACCGGAAGTGTATCCAGATTTGAAAATATCGCTAAGCTGCTTCAGGTATTGGAAAATACGCAGGAAGTGCGTTTTAAAATCGATGGGCGTCGTATCATCGTGAAACCCTCATAAACCTACTGCTACTCACAATTAATTTTTAACCATCAACATAAAAACCAAAACCAACACACATGAAGAAAGATTTACGAAAGAAGTATTGACAAAAAAAGGGAACTCAGATCAGGGAACCTGCATGGCAGGTAAACATATAAAAAACCGTAAAGTGGTTCGAAGCACTTTACGGCTAAAAATTTGAGTTAACCCTTCTGGTAAAACCAGAAAAAAACAATTAGCTATCAACTTATCGTCTTAACCCAAACTGAACAAAAGTATGAATTTAAATGCTTTTAACCTAGGTAAGCCACGCCCGTGGCTTCCGCGAAAATTATTATTGATTATGAAGATGATCATCATGATAATGACCACCTGTTTGTTGCAGGTCAGCGCAGCTGGCTTTGCGCAACGGATCACCTTATCTGCTAAAAATACCGCCATGGCGCAGGTTCTGAAAAAAATCAAAATGCAAAGTGGCCTCGATGTGCTGTATGGCAGCGACTTGCTTGACCAGGTAAAACCGGTTAACGTGGATGTTGTCGATATGCCATTAACAGATGCCCTGGATAAAATTTTTGAAGGCCAGGATCTGACTTATGAACTGAATGAGAAAACAATTGTCATTACCAGGAAAAAGCCCTCGTTATTCGAACGTATTGTTAATGGTTTTAAAGCCATTGACATTAAGGGACATGTAACTGATGAATCGGGCCGTCCGCTTACTTCTGTAAATGTGCGGGTAAAAGGCACTAAAAAGAGCACTGTGACCGGAGAGTATGGTGAATTTATAATCAATGTACCCGATGAAAATGCGGTGCTGATCTTTTCATCGATTGGCTATGGCAGTCGGGAAGTTCCTGTAAAGAACAGCTTACTGGTGATATTGGTTGCAGAAACCAGTAAGCTGAATGAAATGGTGGTTGTAGGGTATGGCAGTACCCGAAGAAAGGATTTGACGGGATCTGTGGCATCAATCAGTATTGATGAGATTAAAAATGTTCCTTTTGCTACAGTCGACCAGGCTTTAAGTGGAAAAGCAGCTGGGGTACAGGTTGTGCAGGCGGATGGTTCTCCGGGTGGGGTTGCTAAAATCCGCATCCGCGGCGGTACTTCATTATTGGGCGGAAATGATCCCCTGTATATCATTGATGGTGTACAAATGCAGATACAGAACCGGTACATTCAAAGTGCTGCTGAAATTGTAAGTCCGGTAGAAGGTTTTGGACTTGACGGTGGCAGTGGTGGCAGTACCATTTCCGGATCTTTTGCTAGAGGTTTAAATAGTCTGGGCGGATTAAATATCAATGATATTGAAAGCATTGACATCCTGAAGGATGCATCGGCAACTGCCATATATGGCTCCAGGGCAGCAAATGGCGTGATTATCATCACCACCAAAAAAGGGAAATTTAATCAGAAAGCAACACTTGATGTGAATTATTATGTTGGGCAAAGTACCGCAGTAAAAGAAAAGCTTCTGGACAGGGACCAATACATCATGATTTTAAAGGAGGCTGCGAAAAACCTGAATGACGCGCGGGCAGCTTATACCCCGCCACGTGCACCAACTGCCCTTGCAAATAACATCCTCAACAATCCCGATTATTTTGGAACAGCAAATACCGATTGGCTTGACCTTGTTTTAAGGAAAAGCATCACCCAGAATGCTGACATTTCACTTCGCGGCGGTGGAGCTGGTTCACGCTATTATACCTCCGTTACCTATAACAAAAATAATGGGGTGGTAAAAGGTACAGACTATACCAGATTAGCGGGGAAATTAAGTCTGGATAATGAGATTAACCGGAAACTCAGATTTAATACCAACCTGGATTACGGCTACAGTAAAAATAACATCACCAATGGCATTTATACCCAGGCCTTATTTGCGCCGCCAACAATTGCAGCTTACAATTCGGATGGCAGTGTCAGGGCAATTACATCTACGGACAATGGCGATTTTGGCTATGAGGGATTTCAGAATCCCATGGGCTTGTTAACCGCAGTAAACCGTGCCAGCAGTTTTACATTGATTGGATCCCTTGCCGGTGAGTACGACATTTTGAAGACACTGAAATTTAGAAGTACAGTCTCTGTCAATTATAACAACTACCGTCAGACAAACTATCAGCCAAGTACAGCATTGATTGCCGCTTCTTTTGGTACGCAACAACTGAAAGGAATTGGTACGGAGTCTCAATCACAGGAATCGAACGTGTTTTATGAAAACACACTGACCTGGAATAAAGAATTCAATAAAGACCACCGGCTAAATGTTCTTGCGGGTACTTCATGGCAAATTAGCAGAAGCAGTTCTTTCTCTGCAAGCGGGCAGGGCTTTCCGGATGATACCTATCTGAATAACCTGTCTTCGGCGGCAACAACGCTTCCCAATACAGGTCTTTCTGCTCAAAACTCACTGCTCAGTTTCTACGCCAGGGCCAATTATGCCATGTTTGATAAGTATATCTTCACGTTTACCGGACGTTCAGATGCTTCATCTAAATTCCCTGAAAAAAATAGGGTGGGATATTTTCCTTCTGGTGGGGTAGCCTGGCGCATTTCGCAGGAAAATTTTCTAAAAGAAATCAAATGGATTGATGAAATCAAAATCAGGGCCAGTGCCGGACGTACAGGAACACAAAATATTGGTGATAATTTATTCTATACGCTGTATTCACCGGTTTCTTATGCCGGACTTAACGGACTTTCTCCCAGTCAGCTGGGCAATGACCAGATTAAATGGGAATCTACTTTACAAAAGGATCTCGGCCTGGAATTTCAGTTCTTTAAATCACGTATTCGTGGAGAATTTGGCTATTATGAAAAATCGACTTCTGGCATATTGTTTCCTGCAACGGTGGCAAGCAGTTCCGGATTTAAAGGTGTTACCGCTAACCTCGCTGATATCAATAACCGGGGATTGGAATTACAGATCGGCGGCGATTTTATCAGGAGTAAGAACTGGCAGTGGTCAGGAACTTTAAATATTTCAGGTAATCGCTCTAAAGTGATGGCCTTGTCTAATGATTTTGCTGACCCTACGAATCCTAAGACTTACAATTACGGAAGTACGGTGCTTAAAGTTGGTGAACCCGTAGGCCTGTTTTATGGGTACACCAATGACGGACTGATCAGAACACAGCAAGAGCTGGATAGCTATAAGGCAAGTTTCCCTAACTGGGCCTCCTATTTCACCTATCTAGGAATTGGCGACACAAAGTATGTCATCGATCCGCAAACCAAATTTATGAAAAGTAGCGTTATCGGACATGCTGAACCTAAGTATTATGGTGGCTATACCAATAGTCTGAGCTTTAAGAATTTTACACTGACTGCGTTGGCAACATTTTCTTATGGTGGTCAGATCTCTTACCTGGCCGACATTCAGAATGCCGATGTTTCGCAGCGGACAAACAAGGGAGTTAGAATTTTAAATAGATGGACACCTGAAAACCAATCCTCGGACAGACCGAGGTTGATACTGGGGCAGGGATATTCCTATGGCACCGCTTCGAGTCAGAATATTTATGATGCTTCCTTCATCAGGTTAAAATCAATGACTTTAAACTATCAGCTTTCCAAAACACTATTGAGCAGATTCAAATTGAACCAGGCCTCTGTATATGTCTCGGCAACCAATTTGTTTACCATTACAAACTATCCCGGAGCAGATCCTGAAACCAGCAATAACCCTTATAGTTTGATTGGCGGATACAATGATTCGGCTGGTTATCCTACAGTTAAACAACTGAGTTTTGGCCTGCGTTTGGGATTTTAATTTGTTAGACCGTAAAATATAAGGAGATGAAAACAAAAATATATCAATATATCGCATACAGTATCCTGATTTTGGCCTTTGGTGCGTGTAAAAAGGAACTTGGTGCCTTACCTAAAAACTCAAAAGTGGATGCCAATACGATCCTGGATCAAGGTACTGCGCAGATTGCCTTAAATGGTGCTTACTACACTTTTGCTAACGCAACGGCACTTAAAACCGGGTGGCAGCAACATCAGGTAGTACCAATGCGTTTGAGTGGATACCTGACTTTCGGTTCTGGCCCCGGATATGAAGATGAAAATAACAATGCCCGGATGCCCAATTATTACTGGGAAGAATCTTATAAAGTGTTGAATGCCGCCAATGGGGTGATTAAAGGAATCAGTGTGCTGGACGATGCGAAGTTTAGTGGCAACAGGAAAAAAGAGATCATTGCCGAAGCAAAATTTTTGCGGGCGTATGCGCACTTCAAATTGCTCAGTTATTTTGCCGAATGGTATAAACCTGAAAGCAGCCAGGGTGTATTGCTTAGAAATGAACTTTCTACGCTGTCAAATATTGTTAAGGCACGCAGTACTGTGAAGGAAAGTTATGATTTTATCATTGCAGACCTGAATGAGGTGATTGCCAATGCGCCCGCAACAAATCAAAGCTTTTATGTGACCAAGTGGGCAGGGATGGCGCTTAAAATGCGGGTGCTGATGTGCAGAGGCGGAAGTGGTGATTATGCCGAAATCATGAGCCTTGCGGATAACATTACACAAAATAGCACTTATGTCCTGGAAGCAAAAGCGGAGGATGTTTTCCATAAAAATGGATTGGCAAGTAAAGAGGTCATTCTTGGCATTACCCCCCAGGCAAATCAGGAAAAAGATTATTATAGCAAAAGTGCGCAATATTGGCCTGGAGCTTCCAGTTTGTATGTGGCAACAACAAATCTAAGGACGCTATTGAATAATGATCCACGGCAGGCATGGATGATTGGCACGGCTAATCCCGGTGTAAATGCACCCAATACATTCTTTTTTACGAAACACATGATTCAAAATACTACACCAACCAAGATTTCTGAAAGTGATTATGTGTTGAGGTTAACGGAAGTCTATTTGTTAAAAGCTGAGGCGATTATCCGATCGGGTGGTAGTCTGACTGATGCCAAAAACCTGGTCCATGTGATCCAAAGTAAAGCAGGCATCACGGCGACGGTAAATAATATGCCTTATCTTGCTATAGAAAATGCATCGACTCCGGACCTATTGCTTTTTGAGTTGTACAAAGAAACGGTAAAAAGTCTCCTTGCAGAAGATGGCATGGAATGGCTTTCGCTTCTTCGTTTGCCAATTACCAGGGTGCAGCAGATTAAGCCAACCATCCTCAGTCAGGTACAATATATACTTCCTGTTCCTTCCTCTGAATTTATATACAATCCAATATTTGGGGATCAGAATACAGGCTATAACAAAAACTAAAAGAAACATGAAACAGACGATAAAAATAAATGCCTTATTGGGGCTTATGGGATTGTTTTGCAATTATGCATCCGCCCAAAACACTGCTGCCTTTAGCATTCAGGGCAAGCTTTACAACGCTACTTCGGGAAAAGTAATGCTGATGAAAGCCAGTGCCGATGGCATAGGCTTCAAAGCCATAGACAGCGCAATCTTAAAAAATGGATCCTTCGAATTGAAAGGAAAAATTGCTGCTCCGGAAATGATGACCTTAAAAGTAAATGGAGGAGATTGGAGTATGCCGGTATTTGTAGAGCAGGGCATACTTAAAGTTACAGCTGATTTAAGCAACCAAAAGCTGAATAAAATTACCGGTTCAGCCAGTCAGGATCAGTACAATACTTATCTTAAGGACCAGCAGCAATTGAAAATGGATCAGGAACTTGCTGTTTTAAGGCAAAAGATCCGGGCCGAGAAAGATCCTGCAAAAATCCAGGAGCTGAAACAGCAAAGCGGTACCCTCGCTTTGGCTAAGAAATCAAGGGAAAAAACATGGTTGAAAACATATGTAGCGGCAAATCCAGCATCGGTAGCATCGGCATATGCTTTTTATAAGTATCATCAGTTTGATTATGAAATGTCTTTGGCTGAAACAGATGAAATCCTGAGTAAACTTACCGGGGAAGCAAAAGCATCTCTTTATTATAAGGTGGTAGAAAAGGAGGTGCTGGCTAAAAAGGCGCTGATGCCTGGTAAGCTGGCCCCTGATTTTAGTTTGTCAACAAAAGAAGGTAATAAAATTGCTTTGTCCTCTTTGAGAGGAAAATATGTATTGATTGATTTTTGGGCAAGCTGGTGTAAGCCTTGTCGCGCTGCCATTCCCCATTGGAAGGAAATCTATCCCAGATACAAAGACAAGGGTTTTGAGATTCTGGCTTTATCCGGTGATCGGAACCATGCCGATTGGATCAAAGCAATGGATGTAGAACAGATGCCCTGGCTTCAGGTGGTTGACGACTTCCCCCCTGGTCAGATGAATTCGGTTGTAGGGGGGATGTATCAGGTTAGTTTCATCCCATTTTATGTTTTACTAGATAAAGAAGGAAAAATCCTGGTTTTTTCCGGTGACAAAAAAGAAGTAGATGCAAAGTTAGCTGAGTTGCTGGACTAAAAACGATGCAGGTAAAACAAAAGGCCGCGTTTCTTTAAGGATCGCGGTTTTTTTGATGTTAAATTTGACCTCTGACGTATTGATTTTGATCCATACCTGGTGATTCTTCTGTCGAAGGTTCAGGCATGCAACTTCTAACAGCGTTGACAAGCCAGTCTGGAACGATATCAGACAATTCATTTAATGGAGTATAGACTGGGTAGTCCGCAATGGCGGGGAATTCTAGATAAATTGACATAGCATTTCTTTTTAATAACAATGACACCTGTGATATAAACATTTGTGACTGTCAAATAGTTTTAAAAAAAGGAGCTGGAACTAATCAGACTCCTGTCAGACAGATAGCGTGGCCCGGCGCCCGTTTTTTAATGTTAATTTATAAATAATTGAAACTTAACGTAATCTGAAGAAAAAATCCAGTATCTTTGCGCAAAATTTTGTGAAACCGTGTAAGGTTTCATGACCTCTAAAAAGAGAATTATACATTAATGAAGAAGATCACTGATTACAGAAAACTATTGGGTGTACAGAAGGATGCCGAATTGAAAGAGTTGAAAACCATATATAGGAATTTAATGAAAGACTGGCACCCTGATAAATTTCAGGATAGTGAGGAAGCAAAGCTGGAAGCAGAAGTGAAAAGTAAAGAGATTATCGAAGCCTATCATTTCCTGGTTAGCATTGCTCCGGAAACCTTAGCCCTTTCCATTGAAGAATATACACAAACTACAGCCACTTGTGGGATTGCAGACTACAATTGGGCAGGATTGGTACTTACTGTACATTTCCTTGATGGAAGTGCTTATGAGTATTTTGGTGTTCCAAAAGCAATCTATGTAAAACTGGTTAATGCGGATTCTCCAGGTCGATTTGCGCGTCGCCATATTTTCACTTCATTCCCTTATAGAAATATAGCTAAACTTCAAACAGCGTAACTGCGTTAGGGATTTTAGTTTTTTTATAGGTTAGCGTAAACAATAGTTCGTAGCTTTGTTTGTATCACACAACAAAACCACAAGATATTGAAATCATTAACCAAAAGTATTAAAAACAGGCTGCCAGCATTGTGCTGCAGTCTGTTTTTGTTTTATTCCTGCGGTACACGTAAGCCGGCTGTTACCAACAATCAAAATGCCATTCCCGGATCGATACCTGCCGCTGTTAGCCCCTATGTTGCTACAACTCCCGGTCAGCCCCAGGCAATGAAAGAGTTTCGTGCAGCCTGGATTGCATCAGTAGCCAATATCAATTGGCCTTCAAAACCCGGTCTCAGCACGGCTGATCAGCAAAAGGAAGCTATCGCCTTACTCGATTTTTTAAAAAATAACAATTTCAATGCCGTTGTTTTTCAGGTGCGGCCACAGGCAGACGCGCTTTATAAAAGTGATTTGGAACCCTGGTCTTATTTTCTGACCGGAACTCAGGGGAAAGCACCTGATCCTTATTATGATCCTTTACAATTCTGGATCGAAGCAGCGCACGACCGGGGACTGGAGCTGCATGTCTGGCTGAATCCATATCGCGCACATCACAGCTCAGGAAAAGTCATCTCTGATCAATCCATTGTTAAAAAGAGACCAGATCTAGTGGTCAAGCTGAAAGATGGCCAGTATTGGATGGATCCATCTAAGAAAGGTACTCAGGATCATGCCTCAGCAGTAGTTCGCGATATCGTCAAACGTTATGATATAGATGGGGTACATTTTGACGATTATTTTTATCCGTATGATTCTTACAATGGCGGAGCTGATTTCCCGGATACAGATAGCTGGACTGCTTACCAAAAATCCGGAGGTAAATTATCGAGAGGTGACTGGCGCAGAGAAAGTGTAAACACTTTTATTGAACGGGTTTATAAAGAGGTCAAGGCCGAAAAAAAATATGTGAAATTTGGTTTAAGTCCGTTTGGAATCTGGAGACCCGGTTTTCCGGCCTCTATTGAAGGGATGGATCAATATTCAACATTGTATGCAGATGCGAGGTTATGGTTAAACAAAGGCTGGATCGATTATTTTACGCCTCAACTGTATTGGAAAATCAATGATATCCGTCAAAGTTTCCCGGTTTTGCTGGGTTGGTGGGCTTCAGAGAATACCATGAACAGGCACCTTTGGCCGGGTATGAATGTTGGCCTGGGTGGTGATGATAAAAATGTAGATGAAATTGTAAATCAGATTATGGTCAGTCGTGGTATGTTGCCAAACAGTATGGGCGCTGTGCATTGGAGTATTGCCGGTTTAACAAAACACGATAAATTGATCAAAGGAATTTTAGAGGGGCCTTATAAACAGGCGGCATTGATTCCGCCAAGTCCATGGCTAGACAATCAGGCGCCAGCAGCACCCCAGGTTAATGCGGAATTGCAGGCAGATCAGGTTAAGATCAGCTGGGACCATACCGATGTGAAGGATGTTTTCAGGTGGGTGATTTATTATCAGTATGGAGATAAATGGAAATATACCATTCTGAATAGAAATGATCGTTTCCTGATGAAGAATGTAAAAGAGGGGAGTTTGAAATTGAATAAGATATCGGTTTCTGCAGTAGATCGGGTAGGTAATGAAGGTTTGCGCAGAGACATTGCCATTAAACTTTAAAGGTCATCAGCGTTAATTATTGAGGTCTCCTGATCCTGTATTCAGGAGACCTCAATAATTAACGCTGTTCTGTTTATAGGGGATAGGCTGTTTCACTTTTGATTTCAGACATCACAAAAAAGCTCTGTACAGTTCCAATGTTACTCAATTGTGCCAGTTTATTTCTTAAGAAACTGTGGTAAGCATCCATGTCAGAGATCACAATTCTTAAAATAAAATCGAAAGCTCCGGTCATGTGGTAACACTCCATCACCTCTGTAAATTTGACCACTTCTTTTTCAAAACCGCTCAGGGCCTGATCAGTATGTTCTTTAAGCTGTACCTGGGAATAGGCAATTAAACTTTTTCCGATTTTTTTACCATCTAATATGGCTACTGAACGTTTGATGTAGCCCTCTGATTTGAGCCGTCGTACCCGCTCGTGTATGGTTGCTGTGGATTTATTCAGCTCGAGTGCAAGCTGTTTATTGCTCAATAACGCATTCTGTTGTAAAAGCTTCAAAATGCCGGTGTCGGTTTTGTCCAGATCTGCTGTATTCATGGTGATATTTGATTTTCGAAATTAATAAAAAAAACTGGGCTTGTTTGTGGTAAAATCCGAATAAATTGTAAATAAAGTAACCTATTTCCGTAAAATATTCGGAAATAGTGGGTATCCGTTGATCTTATTCTCATTTCTTCTGACCTTGCTTTCAATGAGACAATTAAAGATAGAGCAGTCCATTACCAATAGGGACGGAGACTCCATAGAAAAATATCTGGGCGACATTGCAAGAATTGACCTTTTAAGTGTTCAGGAAGAGATTCTGCTAGCTCAAAAAATCCGTAAAGGTGATCAGTCTGCACAAGACAGATTGGTCAAAGGTAATTTGCGTTTTGTCGTTTCTGTGGCTAAAAAGTACCAGAACCAGGGTATGCGTTTATCTGATCTAATTGCTGAGGGAAATCTCGGACTCATTAAAGCTGCGCAGCGTTTTGACGAAACGAAGGGTTTTAAATTCATTTCTTTTGCCGTTTGGTGGATCAGGCAAAGCATCATGATGGCCATAGCCGAACAGAAACGCATGGTCCGTTTACCTGCAAACCAGGTAGGTGGGATTATGCGGATCAATAAAGCTATGGGTGAGCTTGAACAAAAACTGGAGCGTTTACCCAGTCTGCAGGAAGTGAGTGAATTTATTGAGCTACCCGAAGATAAAGTCGTTGATTTTTTACATCATGCACCCATGACCACCTCATTGGATTCTGTGATTGCAGAAGAATCTGGTTTTACACTGGCAGACACACTGGAAGATGGTAACATCGAAAAAACAGACAGTGTCATGCTTCAGGACTCTGTTCTTGTCGATGTAAAACGCCTGATGAGAAAATTGCCGCAAAGAGAAAAGGAAATTCTTTCTTTATTTTTCGGATTGGGAGGTCGTGCAGCAATCAGCTTAGATGAGATTGGTCATCAAATGAACCTGGGTAAAGAGCGTGTGCGACAAATTAAAGATAAGGCCTTAAAATCGCTGAGGGCAGAAAAACCGAAGGCGTATATGATGGAATACATTTAATTCATTGTTGTCTTTAAGTCAGGAAAGCAGAAATAATCCTTAAAAAATAATTTACCCATTACTTTTGTTAACACTGTTAATAAAATTAAATGGAGTATGGGAATTGCTGAAAGAAAAATCAGACAGAGAGAAGAATTTAGGGCAAGTATCCTCGAGGCTGCGTGGTTGCAGGTACTTACAGATGGCTGGCAGTCTCTTTCCATCCGCAAGATCGCCGATGCAATTGAATACAGCGTGCCCGTAATTTACAACCATTTCGAAAATAAAGAAGCCATTTTATTGGAGTTTACCAGGGAAGGCTTTCAAAAATTGGCTGAAACACTGGAGCAGGTAAAAAGCCATCATCGGGAACCCGCCTTGCAGTTGGAGGCCATTGCTAATGCCTACTGGGATTTCGCATTTGATCATAAAGAGTACTACCAATTGATGTTCGGTTTGGGGATTCCTGCATGTGAACGGGTCAATCAAATCGCCGAAATGAAAAGTATGACTACGGTGATGATTTCTACCATAGCGGCAGCTATCGCGGTCAGCAATGACAAACAAGCCAATCTGTTTTTAAAATATCATACCTATCTTTCTATTTTGCATGGACTGGTATCTATCCAGATGATTGAGAAAGCCGGGAAACCGGATGAAGACAAGCGCTTGATCCTCCAGGATGCCATATCGGGATTTATCAAATCATTGCTTGCCAGTTAATTCTTAATTTTGTTATATTTAACCATCTTTACAACCCTAACGAAATCAAATGATGAGAAGACTATTCAATACCAATTTTAATCAGGGAAGCCTTCATTTCGCCGTGCTTATTTTGCGTGTTTCTTTTGCCGTTTTTATGATGGTTCATGGCTACCAAAAATTGCAGACACTGATTGCTGGTGGAGAAATCCAGTTTGGAGACCCTATTGGTGTTGGTCCTTACGCATCTTTGGTGCTGGCTGTTTTTGCTGAATTTGTGTGTTCCATTTTGCTTCTAATTGGCTTGGGTACACGCTTAGCTGTCATTCCTTTGATCATCACCATGGTTGTTGCTGTATTTATTGTTCATGGCGCTGACGGCTTTGACAAAAAGGAAATGGCACTTCATTACCTGGTTGCCTATGTATTCCTGCTGATTTCTGGAAGTGGTAAATACAGCGTGGATCATTTGATCAGTAAGAGTAGCAATAGAAGAAGAAGATAGTCGTTATTATAGCGCATCACCAAATGAAATAGCAATGAAAAAAATCATATTATTTTGCTTAACCGCAATTGTATTACAAAGTTGTGGCGTTAACAGGCAGGCACAGCAGATTAAAGCGCTTGAAAAATGTACCTACCGCATTACTTCTGCTGACAACATTTCTTTGGCCGGAGCCAATGTTAAAAACTTGTTAGACGGGCAGAACATCAACCTTTCCAGTTTGCCGGGCTTGGCATTGGGTTTATTGAGAAGAGACATTCCATTGCGTGCCAAACTGAATCTGGAGATCAAAAATCCAACCAGTAACGCAGCCGCGATCAACGAGTTCGAATATAAAATCTTAATCAATAAAGTAGAATTGGTGAATGGTTTTGTGAACCAAAGTGTCAATGTTGATGCAGGACAATCTACTGTGGTGCCGATTGATATGGTTGCTAACCTGTATCCCTTCATCTCTGATGGTAAGGTCATGGATCAGATCACCGATTTCCTGAAAAGCAGCAAAGGCGGACTAGAGAAAAAGGGCATCCTGACTTTAAAAATCAAGCCAAGCTTTAAGGTTGCAGGTGCATTGGTCAAATACCCTGGATTTATCACGATAGACAAAGAAATCAGCAGCAAAATTCTCCTATAAAAAGAGTAGTATTTTTGCAGTATTGTTACTGAGATAAACAGATTAAAAAATTCAGATTGACGAAATTTCATTAATTTCGGATCATGGTGTCAGCGCAGCAATCGCGCTGAACTTATGATTAAGTTTTTTTTATGAAGTTTAATAAATCGCTGTTCTTTTTTCTGGCTGTTGCCCCCGTTTTTTTAAAAGCTCAAATGATTCCGCAGTTGAATGCTGCTGAGATCAAGCAGGGTTTGGACGGATTAAATGTTGTTGGTAGTGTGCTTTACATGGCTGCACATCCTGACGATGAAAATACCCGTTTGCTTGCCTATCTGGCGAAAGAAAAAAAGGTAAGGACCGGTTACCTGTCCTTAACCCGTGGCGACGGTGGGCAAAACCTGATTGGGAATGAACAAGCTGAACTATTAGGTCTGATACGAACGCAGGAACTATTGGCTGCCCGTAGAATGGACGGTGCTGAACAGTTCTTTACCCGAGCAAATGACTTTGGTTTCTCTAAAAACCCGGAAGAAAGCTTTAAAATCTGGGGTAAGGAACAAATTTTAGCGGATGCCGTTTGGGTCATCCGTAAGTTTCGTCCCGACGTCATCATCACCCGCTTCCCTGAAGATGCCCGTGCAGGTCACGGTCATCACTCCGGATCTGCAATTCTGGCCAGAGAAGCTTTTGTCGCAGCTGCCGATCCGAGACGCTTTCCAGAACAATTGAAATATCTGAAGCCATGGCAGGCCAAAAGAATACTCTGGAATACCTTCAATTTTGGTGGTAACAATACCACTGCAGCAGATCAGCTGAAGCTTGATATCGGTTTGTATAATAATTTACTGGGTAAAGGTTATGGCGAAATTGCCGCGGAAAGCCGTTCCAATCACCGCAGTCAGGGTTTCGGATCTGCCAGGCAACGTGGGCCGGCGCTTGAATATTTTTCTCCCGTAGCTGGTGAGGCAGCGAAATCAGATTTATTTGAAGGAATCGATCTGAGCTGGAACAGGATTAAAGGAGCTGATGGATTGACCCAATTGATCCAGAAAACGGCAGATGATTATCAGGTTTCAAATCCCGCAAAGTCCTTACCTCAATTGCTGAAAGTGCTCACTGCACTGGAAAATGTCAAAGACGAATATTGGAAAGCGGAAAAGACAGAAAAAGTAAAACAACTTATTGTAGCTGCTGCAGGATTGTGGTTTGAGAGTTATGCACCACAAGCTCAATATGCAGTAAACGCGCAGATACCAGTAACCGCTCAGGTATTGATGCGTAAAGGAACCAATGTCGCACTCACCAACGTAAGCCCTTTACAAGCCCCGCTGGAAGCCGCAATCCCTGCGGAAGGGAAGTTGTTAAGCTTTGAAGGGAAAATCAGTTCCGACAAACTTTCGCAACCTTATTGGTTAGCGGAAAAACATCCATTGGGGACCTATACGATCAACGATCCACTGTTGGTCGGTAATCCCGAAAACCCAGAACCTTTGTCTGCAACTTTTACGTTTACAATAGAAGGCAAGGCCATTGAGTTCAAGCGGCCAATTGTCTATAAATATACCGACCAGGTCCGGGGAGAACTTTACGAACCACTGGTTATAGCGCCTCCCGTTACGGCCAGCTTATCAGAAAAGGCATTTTTATTTAAGATTGCTGAAAGTAAGACGATCAGCACCAAATTAAAGAGTTTTAAAGACGATGCAAAAGGCGTACTTGAACCTCAGGTTCCAACAGGATGGAAAGTTGTTCCGCAAAAAGTGGAATTCAATATCGCCAGAAAAGGAGATGAGCAAACACAGGAATTCACCATTACGCCAGATAAAAATGCAGCAGGCGGAACGCTGTCTATGCATGTCCTTGTCGACGGTCAAACTTATGATAAAGGCTTGCGGGTGGTTGCGTATGAACACATCCCTGTACAAACCTTGTTTCCGGCAGCGGAGGCCAGACTGGACCAGGTAGATTTGAAAATGACAGGTAAACACATCGCATATATTGCCGGAGCAGGAGATCTGGTGCCAGAATCTTTGAAACAAATTGGATATGACGTAACCAGTCTGACCGACCTTCAGGTCATCAATACTGATCTCTCAGGCTACGATGCAATTGTTACGGGCGTGAGGTTATACAACGTTAACGATCAGATTAAATACATGCAGCCTAAACTGATGAAATATGTGGAAAACGGCGGGACGTTATTGGTTCAATACAATGTAAATACGCCTTTAAAAATAGACAATATAGGCCCGTACCCATTTAAGTTGAGCAGAGATCGCACTACTGAGGAGGATGCTTTGGTTACCGTTCTTCAGCCTCAAAACCCGGTTTTGAATTACCCCAATAAAATTACCGCCAAAGACTTTGATGGCTGGATACAGGAACGGGGTTTGTATTTCCTTACGGATATAGATTCGCATTACACACCGGTTTTAAGTATGCACGATCAGGGAGATGCAGAAAGGAATGGTTCATTGATTGTCACAAATTATGGTAAAGGCCGATATGTATATACCGGGATTTCCTTCTTCAGGCAACTGCCTGCCGGAGTACCAGGAGCATATCGTTTGTTTGTCAATCTGATTTCTGCACAGAAATAAGGTATAAAAAATAAGAAATGAAAGACCAGCAAGATTTGCCGCCGTTTGTTAAAACCTGGAAACAGTTTTATATTTTATTGATTTGCTGGCTGGTGTTTTTAATCCTGGCGTTTTACCTATTTACCAGATATTTCGGATGAGTGTTATCGATTGGACTGTTTTAATACTGACACTTGTTGTCATTGTGGTATACGGTGTATACAAAAGTCGCGGGGCGCATAACATACAGACCTATTTGCTGGGCAATCAATCCTTGCCCTGGTATCATGTCTGCCTGTCTGTGATGGCCACCCAGGCCAGTGCAATTACCTTTCTGTCTGCGCCAGGCCTGGCTTATTCTTCAGGAATGGGCTTTGTACAGTTTTATCTGGGTTTACCTTTGGCCATGATTGTGTTGTGTATCACCTTTGTGCCCATTTACCATAGGTTAAAGGTTTATACTGCTTATGAATATCTGGAACAACGTTTTGATTTGAAAACCCGTGCTTTAACAGCTTTTCTGTTTCTGATTCAGCGCGGATTGTCAACTGGCATTACCATTTACGCCCCTTCCATTATTTTATCAACCATATTGGATATCAACACGACATACACCACCTTGTTTATCGGTAGCCTGGTGATATTTTATACGGTATATGGAGGGACAAAGGCGGTGTCCTACACGCAAATGCTGCAAATGAGTATCATTTTCTGTGGATTATTCCTTGCCGGAATTATGGTCGTCCATTTACTGCCTTCCGATATTGGTTTTACCAAAGCCATCAGTATTGCTGGTAAAATGGGCAGGACCGATGCGATTGATCTGAAACTAGATTTAAACAACAAATATACCCTTTGGACAGGCTTGATTGGCGGATTTTTCCTCCAGTTGTCTTATTTCGGTACTGATCAGAGTCAGGTTGGCCGATATTTGTCAGGCGCCTCAGTTAGTCAATCGCGCTTAGGCTTATTGATGAATGGCCTGGTTAAAATACCCATGCAATTTTTAATTCTATTGATCGGTGTGCTGGTATTTACCTTTTATCAATACAATAAGCCGCCCATTTTTTTCAATAGTGTTGAATTGAATAAACTGGAAAAAAGCAGTTATTCAACAGCATTTAATGAGATCAAGAAAAACTATAATCAGGCTTTTGAAGAAAAGCAGGTGGAAGTACAACGGATGAATGCGCTTCTTGATCAGAAAGACCAGGCACCGGTGGATCAGCAAAGGTTAGTCTTGCAAGCTGCCGATCAAAAAGAAAAAGCCATCCGGAAACAGGTGACAGATCTGATGGTCAAAAATGATAAAGACGCGAATACGGACGATAACAATTATGTATTTCTGAGTTTTGTCACACAATACCTCCCGAAAGGACTGGTCGGATTACTGATCGCGATCATTTTCCTGGCTTCCATGGGATCAACGGCAAGCGCACTCAACTCCCTGGCTTCAACTACAGTGATCGATATATATAAGCGTCTGATCAAGAAGGATGGCTCAGATCAGCAATACCTGCAGGCTTCCAGACTGGCTACAGTATTCTGGGGTATTGTATGCATTGCAATGGCTTTGTATGCCAGCAAAATTGGCAATCTATTGGAAGCTGTAAATATTCTGGGGTCTTATATTTATGGTACAATCCTGGGGGTTTTCCTGGTCGCGTTTTATGTCAGACATGTGAACGGTCGGGCTGTTTTTTTTGCAGCCATTGCTGCGGAGATTGTCATCGTCATTATGGGGAAGTTGGAGTTTGTCGCTTACTTATGGCTCAACGTAATTGGTTGTGTCCTGGTGGTCCTTTTGGCTATCGGGATTCAGAAGATCCTGGATTTAGCTCCCGTTAAGGCCAAATAAAAAACCGGGTGTCCAATCAGACACCCGGTTTACTATGCGGATTGAAATCCGTAATTATTTTTTAGCCTCGTTCAATAAAGCGGTACATAAGCGTACATATTCCTGGTTTTTAGTTTCTGTAGCCAGTTGCAAGCCTGCAGCAGCTGTTTGAGCAGCGCCAGCTTTGTCGCCCATTTTCAATTGAATACGCCCTTTCCATAACCTGATGTATGGTGCTTTCGGGTTTTCAGCTTCAGCAGCATTTGCCCATTCTAAAGCTTTATTTAAATCTTTGCCATTTTCAAAATAATATTGAGCAGCCTGGAAATAAGGTTTTTTAGCACCTTTCATCGCTTCGTCAATGCCAGCCATTACTTTAGTGTCAACCTCTGTACCCAATGGTACACTTAATGCCGTATTTTCCCACATCAACTGTAATTTAGCAGTAGTTGGATAAACATCGGTAAACTGTATGGTAAAAGTTTCTACTTTATCTTTCAACTTATCCGCTTTTACTTTGATTCTCAATACATCTTCAGCTTCTTTGTACTCATAAGCACCCCATTGTTTGGCACCTTTGTTAAAGATCACTGTCCACTCATCTTTACCTGGAATGGTAAACAAACCATAGTCTCCTGCCGGAATTTCTTTGCCATCAATTTTAATAGGTTCAGTGAAGCTGATGATTGTTGCAGAATTGGCTCCTGTACGCCATACCGTGCCATATGGTTCCATAGCTCCGAAAATTTTACGGCCTTTTACGTTTGGACGAGCGTAACTCAGGGTGATTTTACCCAGGCCAAAGTTCTGAGTAATGGTTTGTGCAGTACTTGCCTGTGGCATTTTCAGACCTTGTGCCTGAATTTCTGTACTTAAAGCCACCGTTAACGCAAGCAGCAATACTGTTTTTAATGTTGATCTCATTTCAAATAAGTTTTGTTAGGCTAAAATACACTTCTCCGGTTGTATTATATATTAAAAAATACCTTTCCTGTAATCTTGACTCGGAAATTAGAAAAATAGGTATAAATTAGTCCCTATGGTAAATTATCGTATACTATCGCTGCTCTTTCTTGGCGTTTTGATGTCATGTTCTACTTTAAAACAGCAAAGTGATCCTGGTCTGGAAGATGGCGTTTCCAGGGAACTCGCGTTATACCGCAAAAATGTACTCAGTGATATCCATTATCATTTAGATTTTGATATCCCTAAAGAACGGGCACAGCCTATACCGACGAAAGAAAGTATCCATTTTAAATTGCGGGAAAATAAATATGGATTACAACTCGATTTTAGAGATCAGTCGGATAAATTAAAAAAGCTCAGCGTAAATGGTGTTGTATGTGCGCTTAAATACGATAAAGAACACATCCTGATTGCAGCTGAAAACCTTAAAAAGGGAACCAATGAGATAGAAATTGAGTTCTTAGCCGGCGAAGGTGCCTTAAACCGAAATGCAGATTATTTATATACACTATTTGTACCCGATCGTGCCAGAACAGTTTTTCCATGCTTTGATCAGCCCGATTTAAAAGCCGTATATACGCTTACTTTAAAAGTTCCTGCCAACTGGGCTGCTATGGCCAATGCAGCTTTAGTAGATTCTTCAATGGTCTCAGATCGCAAAACCTATCGTTTTAAAACCTCTGATACCCTGAGTACCTATTTGTTTTCTTTTGTTGCCGGAAGATTTGACCGCGTTAATGCAAAAGTAGGGAAATGGAATGCCGATTTTCTTTACCGGGAAACGGATACCGCGAAAATCAGGCAAAGTGTGGCTGAAGTTTTTAAAATTCACAGCAATTCCCTGAAATACTTTGAAGATTGGACCTCAATTCCCTATCCATTTCAAAAGTTTGGCTTTGCTGCAATTCCTGATTTCCAATTTGGAGGAATGGAACATGTAGGAGCCATTCAATATAAAGCCTCTTCGTTGTTTCTGGATGGAGGTGCAACAAAAGATCAATTGAATTCCAGAACGAATTTAATCGCACATGAAACTGCACATATGTGGTTTGGCGACCTGGTAACAATGTCATGGTTTACTGATGTATGGATGAAAGAAGTTTTCGCCAATTTCATGGCAGATAAAAGTACAGAGCGTGGAGGGAACCCGGCCGACTTTGATCAGAAATTTTTGATTGACCATTTTCCTGCGGCTTATGCGGTTGATCGCAGTACCGGCGCAAATCCCATCCGCCAGGATTTGGCTAACCTGAAAGATGCCGGAACCATGTATGGCAATATCATTTATCATAAAGCACCCATTATGATGCGGCAACTGGAGCGCCTGATGGGAAAGGAAAAGTTTCAGCAAGGGGTAAGGGAATATTTAAAAAAGTTTGCCAATAGCAATGCCTCCTGGCCAGATTTAATTGCTGTGCTGGATAAATATGCTGATGCAGATTTGCAGCAGTGGAATAAGGTTTGGGTAAACGAAAACGGACGACCGGTGATCGACTATACCTTAGGGAAAAAAGATGGAAAGATCAAAAACTTTAGCATAACCCAGCAAGCGGAGTATGGAAAAGAACGGGTATGGCCCCAGTATGTCGAACTGGCCTTGTATTATCCGGATCATGTAAAAGAATTGACCGTTAATTTAAATGCAGCCAAAGTAGAGGTTAAGGAGTTGCTTGACCAGGAAGTTCCGCTTTATATCCTGTTCAATTCAACAGGACAAGGCTATGGTTTATGGCCGGTAGATTCGGCAATGTTTGATAAGATTTACAGCATAACCAAACCTTTGAACCGAGCTTCTGCATACATATCCCTGTATGAAAACATGCTCAACGGGCGCTCAATTAAACCTCTGGACTTACTTAAGCTTTTTATGGAGGGCACAGCGCAGGAAAAAGACGAGTTGAACCTGAAATTAATCACCAATTATATCGGCTCAATTTATTGGGCGTTCATATCAAAAGATGAACGCCTGGCCATTAATCCTGTTTTGGAAGATAATTTATGGAAGGCAATCCAGCTTCAGGATCTGCCCAACCCTAAAAAAATGTTATTCAAAGCCTATCAGGATGTGTTTTTGAGTAAAGATGCTTATGCCAAACTAAATGACATCTGGAAAAGCCAGAAAGCACTGCCAGGACTGAAGCTTTTTGAAGATGATTATACCGCTTTGGCTTTTGCACTTGCACTCAGGGACGATCAGGATTCCGGAATTCTAAAAGCTCAATTGAACCGGATTACGAATGCAGATCGAAAGAAGCGGTTTGAATTCATTATGCCTGCGGTATCGGCAGATCTAAAGGATAGAGATGCCTTCTTTCAGCGTTTATCGTTGCGCGCCAACCGTGAAAAAGAAGCGAATGTAGGCACCGCGCTATATTACCTTCATCATCCCCTCAGGCAATCTGGATCTGTGAAATATCTCGGCAGCAGCCTGGAAATGCTGGAAGAAATCCAGACCACTGGCGACATATTTTTCCCGCAAAACTGGCTTCAATCTATACTCAGTTTGTATCAAAGTCAGGAGGCTGCGGGAATCGTTCAAACATTTTTAAAAGCAAACCCCGCTTATAATCCAAAACTAAAAGCGAAGATCTTACAAGCTGCAGATCCTCTTTTCAGGGCGCGCAAGCTGTTGGATAATTGATTTAACCCGCTTCAATATAGCTGATCTTGAAGCGTTGGGTCGTTTTATTCTGGCTTACAATCATCTGGATGGGATAGCCCTCCTGGTTGTACTCATACGTGTACGTGGTGTCTTCAACGCTGTTTTTCTGATTTGAAAAATTCAGTAAATTGTTGTTGCTGGAACTGAAAAAATAGTGCTCAAGTGCTATGGAGAAAAGCGCTGCGTAGGGTACGTGCTTATAAATACCGGTCTGCTGATCATAGGTATAGTTTAGTGTATTGTTACCTGTTTGAGCCGTCACCTCAACAACGCTTAGGTTTCCTGTACTGTTGTAAAGTAGGGTAAGCGCTTTAGTGAATTTATTTAAGTCGTCAAAGAATTTTAAATTGTTGATCTGCGCTTTGACATCGTAACCGATATTGATGTCGCCCAGGGGAATGTAGGTCCGGTTGATTGCATCGTAGTCAAATGAAGTACATTGCGTAATCTGTTGTTGTCCATCCTTATGATAATCGATCAGCTTAACCAATGTAGTCTGCTTGTATTTTTCAAGTTTTAACGGTATTTGTGCAGACGTATAGGTAATCAAAATGCGCTCTCCATCTGACCCGTTGATCTCTGTCAGTAATTTTGTCCCTTCTTTATATTTTAGATAAATATGCAATGAGCTGCTTTCAAACTTCACAGGGAGGTAGTTCTTTTTACCCGGACTTTCGTCGGGCGTTTCGATATCGTCTTTTGATTTCGGACGCTTGTTCTTTTTACAAGAGATTAGCGGCAACAATAACATTATAAATACGAGCGCAGTAAGTGTTTTCTTCATGTCTTTTGATTTATTTAAGGTCTGTTATTGTAAATATAATTTAAACTATTTTATTAAAACACTTTTTGTGCTTTTTAATTAAATTTAATATTTTTATAATTAATAATTATTCTTGTAGTGTTTGCCAGCATTTTGACCTTACTTGATTTGTCCGGATGAAAATAATCCGGTTGACGATTCCAAATAAAAAGGATATTCAGAATCTTTCTGTTTAACTGAAATGGGTAATTTATCCCGATAATAATCACTAAAAGATTGAAGCTGAACTGAATTTACGCGTACTTTTGCAGCAGTACTTCTTTAGCTCGCAACGTTTATTAAAATAGATTATGGACGATTTTTTAGCTGCCCGCCTTCAAATGGCCTTTTCTTTAGGCTTTCACATTGTATTTGCCTGTATCGGAATGGTGATGCCATTTTTTATGACTGTAGCCCATTTTTTCTGGCTCAGAACAAAAAATGTAGTATACCGTGACGTAACCAAAGCCTGGAGCAAGGGTGTTGCCATTTTTTTTGCAACCGGGGCAGTCTCGGGTACCGTACTTTCTTTTGAACTCGGGCTCCTCTGGCCCAAATTTATGGAACATGCGGGACCGATTTTCGGGATGCCCTTTTCCTTGGAAGGGACTGCGTTTTTCATTGAAGCCATAGCCTTAGGCTTTTATTTGTATGGCTGGAACAGAATTCATCCCTGGTTTCACTGGGCGACTGGTGTGGTGGTGGGGATTAGTGGCCTGCTTTCCGGCATTCTGGTTGTCGCCGCAAACGCCTGGATGAACAGTCCGGCAGGTTTTGATTATGTCAATGGACAATATTTAAATATAGACCCCATTAAAGCCATGTTTAATGAAGCCTGGTTTTCCCAGTCGTTACACATGTGTGTGGCCGCATTTGTGTCTACAGGTTTTGCCGTAGCCGGTGTTCATGCACTCATGATTTATCGGGGCAGCAATATAGCTTTTCACAGCAAAGCATTTAAGATCGCCGCGATATTTGGTACGGTAGCAGCCTGTCTGCAGCCTTTAAGTGGTGACATTTCTGCAAAAGATGTAGCCAAAAGGCAGCCGGAAAAACTAGCCGCGATGGAGGCTCATTTTCATACCGAACGTTTTGCACCGCTCATTATTGGCGGGATCCCTGACACGGCAAATCAAACTGTCAATTATGCCATAAAAATACCCGGACTACTTAGTTTTATGGCTACAGGTGATTTCAATGGAGAAGTGAAAGGTCTGGATCAGGTACCCAAACAAGATCAACCACCAGTCGCAGTCACCCATTATGCTTTCCAGATTATGGTGGGACTTGGCATGGCTATGGTATTGCTCGCCTTGCTTTATTTCATCGCCCTCTGGAAGAAAAAACAATGGCTAAAAAGCAAATGGTTGCTGAAGTTATTTATTGTGGCTACACCAATGGGGTTCATTGCACTTGAGGCGGGCTGGACGGTGACAGAAGTTGGCCGGCAGCCATGGATTATCCGAGGTGTGATGCGTACGGCAGAAGCCGTAACACCAATGCCGGGGATTGCCTATTCCTTCTACCTCTTTACTGCCGTATACATTTCACTTTCGATTATTGTGAGTTTGTTGTTGTACCGCCAGATCACCATGGTAGGTAAGCTTTATGACTCTTCTGCCGAACCTCTAAAAAAATAGCCTCATGATTTACGTCGTTATCGTTTTCCTTTGGACCGCCATCTTATTGTATATTCTGTTGGGAGGTGCCGATTTTGGTGCAGGAATTATTGAATTGTTAACCTCAAAAGCCAATAAATCCAGAACACGCAAAACCATGTACAATGCCATTGGTCCAATATGGGAAGCCAATCACATGTGGCTGATCATTGCGGTGGTTATTTTGTTTGTTGGTTTTCCTAAAATCTATACTACAGTATCTGTTTACCTGCATATTCCCTTAGTTTGTATGCTCCTGGGCATCATTGCACGTGGCACCGCCTTCGTTTTTAGAAATTATGATGCGGTAAAAGACGACATGCAAAAGATATATACACCCATCTTTGTGTATTCCAGTTTAATTACGCCTTTCTTTTTAGGAATTATTGCTGCCAGTGCGGTATCCGGCCAGATCGATCCACAGGCAAAGGATTTCCTGTCTGCCTATGTTTTTAGCTGGTTAAGCTGGTTTTCTGTAGCCGTTGGGATATTTACAGTGAGCATCTGTGGCTTCCTGGCAACCATTTTTATCATCGGACAAACGCATGAACCTGCAGATAAAGCACACTTTGTCGGAAAAGCAAAACGAACCATCTTCATTGTTATGTTTTGTGGGGCATTGGTTTTTGTAGCTGCATATTTTGAAAACATCCCATTGGGACAGTGGATTTTTGGTGATGCACCCGGGCTTGTGGCCATCATTGCAGCGAGTTTATCTTTATTGGTCATGTTTTATGCCCTGAACCAGGACAAACCGATATTGCTACGACTGCTGGCAGGTTTCCAGGTTACCATGATACTTTTCGCAGCTACATATACCCATTTTCCTGACATTGTATTGCTTAAAAATGGTGCGAATTTATCGCTTTTAACGCACCAGGGACAAGTCAAAACCATCGAGTCGCTGGGTTATGCTTTGCTCATTGGCAGTCTTTTTATTCTTCCAGCGCTGGTCTATCTCATTTACAGTTTTCAAAAGAAAAAGGACGCCTATCCAGATCATTTGTAGGGGTGTCCGTCAGTATTGAATTGTAACAATTTTAACGGTGTTTGCAGTATTGGACACTGCGGATATGCTGTCTTCTGTAACGAAATCAGGGTATTACAGATAAATCGTGAATTTTGTATTTAATTCGCGTCAGATATGTCTTGCAAAAACTTGAACAGGATATTAAACCTAAAGAGTTTTGTTCAGTCATATCAAAAAAAATAACCGAGATCTCAATTTTTTTAAACCAGGTATGAAAACACAACTCTTCAGAATTACACAATATACATTGTTGCTTTCCGGCTTAGCTTTTGGAGCCCAGGCGCAGAAAGTTACCGAATTACAGGAAGTCAGTATCCTGGCACCACACTCCATTAAAATTGATGGAAAGAACTTTGAATGGACTGATGCCAACTTCTCTACAAGTAAACGTACAAATCTGTCTTATATCATCAGTAATGACGATAAGAATTTATACCTGGTCATTAAATCTACTGATGTCATGAACAACTCCAAGATTATGGCTGGCGGAATTACGTTTTCAGTAAATGCTGATGGCAAAAAGAAAGAAAAGGAAAGCATCACTTTAACCTATCCCATTACTGCCCGTCCCAATTTCCGTGGCCAGGGTGGTGGTGGAATGAGACGTATGGGAATGGCGGCAATGGGCGGTGGCGGCGGCCAGCCAAATACCAAACAACGGGACTCCTTCATGACAGCCATGCAAAAAACTCAATTGGCTACCGCGAAAGAAATTAAGCTGAAAGGCTTCAAAAATACAACCGATACCCTGGTGTCAATCTACAACGAATACGGCATCAAAGCTTTTGCGAGCATTGATAAAGACAATGCTTTCTTTTACGAAGTTGGCATTCCATTAGAAGCATTGGGCCTTTCTGTAAATAGTCCGAAAGAATTTGCTTATAACATTAAAGTGAACGGCTTACAAATAGAGGGATTTGATGGTGGCGGTGGCGGCGGCGGCGGTCGTGGTGGATTTGGTGGCGGCGGTGGTCGTGGTGGATTTGGCGGTGGTGGCGGAGGCGGCGGCCGTGGAGGATTCGGTGGCGGCGGCGGAATGGATTTTCAAGCCATGATGAGCCCGACTGATTTTTGGGGAAAATATACATTAGCTAAAGATAAATAGGTTAGAGGTTAACGCTCTTTCTATGGTAATGCGGCAAGCTTAACACACACAGCCAATCATAACATACAAAACACAAAAACGAAACCAAACACACAAATGAATTATTTTTATCAAGTCACGGCCTTGAACTTTAGTCCGGCTTTTAGGTCTAAATATGTCCAGGGACTTAAGTCGGCTGCACTAATTTTGCTTCTTGCATTTCTTTTTTCTGATGCTTCCGCTCAGGAACCTAAAAAAACTACTGCACCACCACTTCCTACCAGACAAATTAGTGGTATCGTAAAAGACAGTACCGACCTGGGTGTGATTGGTGCCACAGTTAGCTTAACTTCCGACAAAGACACGCTAAAAACTTCTACAAATAACGACGGTATTTTTATTTTTAAAGATGTGAAGTCGGCAACCTATACCATTGTTGTACAAAGCATCGGTTACATGAAAACACCGCCCATGCGCTTCAAGCAAAATGACATGGTTCCCCGGATTGTGATGGACCCAATCCTTTTAAAAGAAGAAACCAATACACTGAATACGGTAACCATCAATGGTACCCCTTCCATTACTTATAAGACAGATACTGTTGAATATAAGGCCAGCGACTATGTCGTTAGAAAGAATGCGACAGTAGATGAGCTCCTGAAGAAAATGGAAGGCATGGAAGTCGGTGCCGATGGAAGCCTGGTTCACCAGGGAGAAACCGTGGCCAGGGCTAAACTGAATGGTAAAGAATACCTTGGGGGCGATATCGCAAATGCCATAAAAAACCTTCCCGCAGAGATTGTAGATAAAATTCAGATCGTCGACGATTATGGAGATCAGGCAGCCCGTACCGGAGTTAAGGACGGTGATCCCCAAAAGATATTGAACATCACAACCCGAACGGATAAATCTGTCGGTAATATGGTGAATTTGAATGCAGCCGCGGGCAACAACGAAAGAAAGGAAGCCGGGTTATTTGCTACACGGATTAACGGCAATCAGCAGATGGGGTTAAATGGCAATTACAAAGATGTTGTCAACCTAAACGCACTCAGTGGCTCCACAAAAAATGCAGATGCCAGATTTAGCATCCGGGATAAAATCGGAAAAAAGATAGATTACAATTTGAATTATCAATTTACGGATTCAAAAGGTGACAATCTCAATAAAACCGAATCACTGAGTATTTTAGGAAAAGATAGTACCTTGTTTTCCCGAAGTACAAGCAATTCTTTACAAAAAGCAAAGAATCATGATTTTAAACTGGAGGTTGAAGTAAACCTGGATTCAAGCAATTATCTTAAAGTGATCCCGACATTTAAATACGGGTCTACGGATAACAATAGTACCTCCATGTCAAGTCAGCAGGCGAGTACTAATGTAAAGGGCTTTGATGAGGATCGTAATATTACAAATTCCAATTCAAGAACTGCACCTGAATTTGGTCTTTCTGCTTTCTATCAGCATACTTTTAAAAAATATAGAAGGAATTTTTCGGCACAAATCGATTTGAATAAAAATAGTCAGGACAACGAGCAGAATAGATATAATTTGACCACATATTATCTCAATGGGGATACTACTAAAAACTTGATTAATCAGATCGTGGCACGTAAAAATCTACGTGACAACTATCGTGGAAGTATGACTTATGTGGAGCCTCTTGGCGTCAATACTCAATTTGAGGTCAATGCTCAATTGAATTATAATGGTTATGACAATACCGCGACCACGAGGGACATTTTAGCGAACGGTTTTTCTGGCGTCATCGATTCATTGAGTAACATTTATAATTATTCCTTTACACAAGGGCGGGTTGCCTTGAATTTTAGATATGGAATGGCCAGTACTTCTAAAGTTCGCTTTTCTATTGGTATAACAGGGGTACCGGCTTTATTAAGTGGAACTAAATTAAGTTTGGGAACCACAACAAATCGGAGTAGCTTTAATCTGATCCCTATTGCAAGATTCGAATATAGATGGACAAGGCAACAAAAAATGTCTTTAAATTATTCCGGAAGTGCAGTAGAACCAACTTTTGATCAGATTCAGCCGGTAAAGGATGTGACCAATCCAAATAATCCTGTGATTGGTAACCCCAATTTGCTGGCTACTTTTGTGCATACTTTAAGGGGTGATTACAATAACTATATTGCCAACTCGAAGCTTAATCTCTCTTTAAATGCCAATGGATCTTATACAGAAAATGCAGTAATCAGAAATACAGTAAATGTACCTAATTACACTCCAGGTGTCCCAGCTGGTAGTAAAATTAATGAAACATATTTTTTGAATGTTAGTGGCGTATATCGGTTGACCGGTAATTACAACATCAGTAAGCAGCTCAGCAACAGGAAATATAACTTGCAACTTAACGGTACCGCCAGTTTTAGCCATAATCTGAGTATGAGAGGTGGTTCATTGATTGCTACAGATCTTACCGTTTTAGATCAGCGATTTGGTCCTAAAATCAATCCTGTAGAATGGTTGGAGATCAATACAGATATCGGATATAAAACTGAAAAATCCCGTTCAACATTTAATGCTGTTAACAACAATATCAATACCCTCTCTCTCAATTTAGATGGCCGGGTTTATTTATGGGATGTATGGATGTTGGGGTACAATGGTAGCAAACAGTTCATCAAAGGTATAGTCGGAAATACAAACAATAGCCCATTGGTGATTAACGCCAGTTTGGAGCGTCAGTTGTTTAACCGAAGAGGTCAGATCACCTTCCAGGCATTCGATATCTTAAACCAGAATAATTTCCTGAGGTCAAACCAAGCGGATGATGGCAGTTATACCAATACCTTTGTAAATACGACAAGCCGGTATTTTATGCTTAAACTTAGCATGAGACTACAAAAATGGTCTGGCGCGCAAGGTCGTGGCGGCAGAGGCATTATGCGTAGGGGAGATGGAAGTTTCATGTAAAAGATGCCACTGATTTTATTGACGAAGATCAAAAAACGTTGTTGAAGCAAAGCTTCAACAACGTTTTTTGCATTAAAAACAAGCCCGGAATACTTGTTAGTTAACGGAAAATTTGATGGCATGCCAGTGAATTAAAATTATTTATATATAATTGGTGTAGATTTGAGCGTATCATGACACCAACAGGGACCAGAGAAGAGCAATTGCTATTGACGCAAATTGCTGAAGGCGATGAAAAAGCCTTTGCGGTACTTTTTTATCGTTACCTGCCTGTTCTGCATCCTTACGCGCTTAAGTTTACCAAATCAGAGGCAGCGGCCGAAGAAATCATCCAGGATACTTTTCTGAGGGTATGGCTCAACAGGGAAAAAATCGAAACTGTTGACAATGTAAAAGCCTGGTTGTACAAGTATGCATCCAATGAATGTTTGAATTACCTGAGAAAGCAATTGAAGCAGGTAAAGGCCATTGATCAACTGACTGCCGAACATCCCCTGCAAAGCAATGTAACAACAGATACCATCAACCTCAATGACATCAACCATCTGATTGCCCAGGTGGTGGATAAGCTTCCTGCACAACGCAAAAAAATATACCAGTTGAGTCGTTTGGAAGGTTTGTCCATCCCAGAGATTGCAGCATCACTTGACCTATCGCCCAATACAGTGAAAAATGCACTGGTGATTTCGTTGAAAACCATTCGTACGCACCTGAATAATCACGGTATTGCATTGTCTGTGCTTGCCTATATCGCCTTATTGAAATAAAAGAAAAAAAATGATCAGGCGATAGTCCTAAATCAAATTCCAGGTTTCTTAGTATCAAGAATCTCATGAAAGATAAAATAAACCATTTGCTGCTCAGGTTTGAAGAAGGGGATATGAGCAAAATTGAAACCGAAGAACTGCTGGAGCTCATCGATCAGGCAGAGGCTCAGGTTGGCCTGGCCATTGCTGAAGGCCTGGATCAGCAAATCCCAACAGATCATCTGAAAGCGGGCGAATGGGCCAATGTACTGGAAAAGATTATTTCCGTAGATCGGGTTGTGCCTAAGAAAAAATTGTTCTCCCCTTACTTACGCTGGGTTGCTGCGGCCGCTGTATTTTTAACTGTCGGTCTGGGCTACCATTACCTGCAGCTTGTACATCCCGAAAATACACAGCCTATCCCATATGCAAATGACATCAAACCCGGTAAAAATGATGCGGTCTTAACGCTGGCTGACGGATCTAAAATTTCCCTGACCGATGCCCGGCAAGGAGAACTCATCAAATCAAAAGGAATTAGTATCGTAAAGGCTGCAAACGGACAGCTGATTTATACCATCGATTCTTCTGCACTTAAAACAGGAACGGATCATCCTGAACTGGCTTACAATACCATTAGCACCCCTAAGGGCGGGGAATATCAAATCAATTTGCCCGATGGGACCAAAGTATGGCTCAATGCCGCATCATCGCTTAAGTTCCCCCAAACTTTTGCCAATCTTAATGCGCGTCGTGTTGAGCTTAGCGGCGAAGCGTACTTTGAGGTATTTAAGAATAAAAAACAACCATTTAAGGTGCTTACACCCGGTTTTGGTTCTGGTCGGGAGCAGGAAACTGAAGTGCTGGGGACACATTTTAACATCTCTGCCTATGCAGACGACGCCGAAACGAAAACCACTTTGTTAGAAGGATCTATCCGGGTCAAAGATCCGCAAAAAAGTAATAAACGGGATGCAATTATCCTGGTTCCGGGTCAGCAGGCAATACTGAATAACAATCAGTGGAATACGATCAATGTAGATACCGAAGAAGCGATAGCCTGGAAACGCGGAACTTTCATGTTTGCCAATGCAGATATTGAAACCATCATGCGTAAAATCTCCAGATGGTACAATGTTGAAGTCGTTTACCAGGGTAAAATTTCAGAAAGCAATTACCTCGGTACCGTCTCACGTTTCAGTAAGGTCTCCGACGTACTGGATATATTAGAAGCCACAAAAACAGTTCACTTTAAAATTGAAGGAAGGAGGATCACGGTTATGCCATAAATCTTTACGTATTCAACTGTAATCCAAAATAAAAAGCCAGACCCGACTGCCATCGGATCTGACAGAGGTTTGGGTTACTTAATAATTTGCAGAAACAGTCTATCAACAAACCAAACCAAAACAAATGTAATGAATTTTTACAACCTACTTAGGTGTAAGCTATCCGCTTACGCGCCTAACCAAATATTGCGGGTAATGAAGTTAATCGCCATTATTATGACTGCCTTTTTGTTTCAGGTCAGTGCAAATACGCTAGCTCAGAAAATTACGCTCTCACAAAATAACACCACATTAAACCGGATCTTTAAAGAACTGCAGGGGCAGAGCGGCTATAACTTTGTGTATACCGCCCAAATGCTTGAAGGCACCACACCGGTCAGCGTTAAGCTTAAAAATGCAAGCTTAAAAGAAGCCCTGGATGCCCTGTTTGAAAACCAGCCGCTTACGTATGTCATCAAACAAAATACCGTAGTTGTTCAAAAAAGGACTGATATCGATCAGCCAATACCACCAATTGAAATCAGAGGTACGGTAGTAGACGAAAAAGGCATTGGTTTTCCTGGGGTTAGTGTTAAGCTTAAAGGAAGCAAGATAACGGTAGTCACAGATGCCAACGGTAAGTTTGGCATTACTGTGCCCGATCAGGATGCGGTGTTGGTGTTTTCTTACATTGGTTATAAAGCCAAAGAGCAGACGCTGAATCAAAGCCGGGTATTGAATGTTAAAATGGAGCCAGCAGAAAATGCCCTGAATGATGTGGTGGTTACCGGTTATCAATCCTTGAATAAAAAGACCTTGACGGCTTCCATTACTACAATTCAATTGAAAGATTTACAATCTGTTTATCAGCCCAATATAGACAAGCTATTGCAGGGGCAGGTACCAGGATTAACCGTAATGAGTACATCCGGTGCTCCGGGAGCAATCCCTCAGATCCGGATTCGCGGAACATCTACCATTTCAGGTAACGTACAACCGCTTTGGGTGGTAGATGGGATTATTTTGGATGATGCCGTAAACGCTTCAGTTGATGACATTTTAACCAACCGCAACCTGATTGCTTCCGGTATCGGTGGGATCAATGTAGACGATATCGAATCCATCAATGTGTTGAAAGATGCGGCTGCAACAGCCATTTATGGTACCAAGGCAGCGAATGGGGTAATTGTCATTACCTCTAAAAAGGGTACTTCAGGAAAAACACGAATCAATTACAATAGTGGTTTCTCGCTTTCTGCCCGGCCAAGAATTGAAGATGCTTACATGATGAATGCTAAAGAACGCATCGATGTGAATATGGAAATGATAGGGAAAGGACTGTTAAATGCAAGTTCTCCTAGAACCGGCGAGTATGGTACAGCCACTGATTTTGAAAAATATTTTGTCGATGTGAATGATCGGAAAATCAGTTGGGCAGATTTTGAAAATAAAGTTAAAGGACTGGAAGTCGTAAATACAGATTGGTTTCAACATCTTTTCCGAAATGCCTTCACACAAAGGCACAGCATCAATATATCCGGAGGAAATGAAAGAACTACATTTTATACCTCTGGTAGCTTTATGGATGATAAAGCCACAGCAAAGGGTGTCGGGCAAAAAACATATACCGGATCAATAAAAGTAAATACACGTTTCGGTAACAACATCAGGCTGGGGCTTTCGCTCGATGTAAATGCAAGGGACAACAGTAGTTTTTTTGCGACCGATTCACGGGAAAATCCGTATGAATGGGCAATTTATACTACCCGGGCCCAACCTGCGTTTGACGAAACTGGCGGCTATAGTCATCTTTATTACAATAGTCTGAAGTATAATTTTCTGGAAAACAGGGATCAAAACTGGCGGACTTCCAGGAATTTTGGCATGCGCGGTAATGTCGATTTTGAATGGAAATTGTTAAAGGACCTGACCTATTCAAGTTTGTTTTCCTATGCTAAACAAAATACCACGGATGTAGACATTGCTAAAGAAGACAGCTATTTTGTTCGGGCCAGAAAAAAAGACGTTTATCAGGTTGTAAATTCTTCAGCAGTCTATCTTTGGTTGGATGGCGGTTATCGTAAAGATAAGAACAGCTATAATGGAAGCATCACTTTTAGAAATCAACTGGCCTATAATCCGGTGTTCAATAATGTCCATTACCTGAATGTAATGGCAGGCCAGGAAATTCGAACTTCAAAATTTGAAGACCAGACCACACAAATTTATGGCTATGCCCATGACAGGGGACATCAGCAAATTCCGCAATTTAAGTTAATGGAGTATTTAGGCGTACCACTTTGGAATGAAAATCTAAATGAAACAGCCTCCGTATCCTATTTTGGCGTAGCCAGCTATACGTACGACAATAGGTATTCGGTTAGCTTTAACGCACGTACAGATGGCTCTAACCGTTTTGGTTTGAAAACCAACCAGCTGTTTCAACCACTATGGGCCGTAGGTTTAAACTACCAGATTAAGGAAGAGGCTTTTCTTAGGGACAAAGACTGGTTGAGTTATTTAACCCTGAAGGGATCTTATGGCAGTCAGGGGAACGTGGCAGCCCAGGCTTACTCAGATCTGGTCGCAACAATTGGTAAAATTGATGTGATCAATAAAGAAGGCTATTTGAATATATCTGCGCCGAAAAATCCAAACCTCAAATGGGAAATGAATTATACCACGAATGCTGCTTTAGAGTTCGGTTTCTGGAAACGTAGATTAACAGGTAGTATTGAATATTATAATAAGAAGGCTGTCGATTTGCTGGGCAGCAAAGAGGTTTCACAGGTTACAGGATTTAGTAATATTCAGGTAAACTGGGCCTCGATGAGAAACCGGGGTGTAGAATTCTCCCTGAGTGCTATAAATATAGATTCCAGATCTTTCAGGTGGTCTACCAATGTCAACTTCGGCTATAATAAAAATGAGGTCCTTGAGGTTTACTCCCGACCAGGTGTTGCCGATTTAACCAATGCGCAGCGTTCCAATTACTCTGCGGCAGCAGTGGTTGGTAAGCCGATAAATGGATTGTGGTCTTACCGTTATGCCGGACTCAATGCGGATGGACGCGCTACTTTTTACACCCAGAACGAAGGTAAAACCTTAATTTCTGGAATGAGTAGCGTTGCTGGACTAGCTTATTCCGGAACCACCATGCCGCTGTTACAAGGAGGTTTCACCAATACCTTCTCCTATAAGAAATTCACCTTGTCAACTTTGTTTATCGGAAGTTTCGGTAATGTAATCCGCCTGCGTAACCTGTCAGCCGGTTATGGCCTTGGTTATCCTGATGCTACTCAAAATATGTCAAAAGAGTGGGTATATCGCTGGAGAAAGCCAGGGGATGAATTGACTACAAATATTCCTGTTTTGGAAAAAGACATGTATGACCCCGTTGTGTTTGGTGCAAGTCCGTACAATGGGACCATGTATGATAACAGTGACTTGCGTACCGTGAAGGGCGACTTTGTCAGATTGCAAAATCTTTCATTAAGTTATGATTTCTTCACACCCAGATTACGGGCAAATGGAATTCAGAACATTCGTTTCATGGTGCAGGGTAATAACCTGTACACCTGGAAAAATAGCAAACTTAAAGGCCAGGATCCGGAAGCTACAGGTTCGACCATGAAATACAGCGCAACCAATAATGCAAATGTGTCATTCGGAAATACCTATCTGCCGATTCCACGGTCCTATTCATTAACCTTATCCGTTCAGTTTTAACCATGATAGCCATGAAGAAAATATTGTATGTAAACCTGTTGGCATTGCTGCTGATCACTTTTAGCAGCTGTAAAAAGCTACTTGATATTAAACCGGTGAACAGCATGATGCCGGTTAGTGTGAAAGACTATGAATCACTGCTGATCGGCGCCTACCCGCGCACCGATTATTTTCTAAATACCGATTTAATGACCGACAATGCCTATGTCAATCTTAATTCCGGATCGGAGCCAGGTAAAACGCTTGAACCATGGTTTGTATGGTCCTCCAGTATGCTGGCCGATGGGGTAAAACAAGATCCTTATTGGGGACAACTTTACAAAACCGTATTTTATGCAAATACCATTTTAGATAATTTTTCAAGCAGGACACCTTTGCCTGAAGAAAAGCAGTTGTACGAAGTGGTGAAAGGGGAGGCTCATGCCCTTAGGGCCTACGCTTACTTTTACCTGGTAAATTGGTACGCAGATACCTATACGGCAGAAAATCTGCAAAAGCCAGGTGTGCCTATGCCCTTAACCGCGGTTGATGTCAATGTCAATGCCACAAATAATGTCAGGCAGCCTATCGAGGTGGTTTGGAAACAGATTGTCAAAGATATTGACGATGCATCCAAATTGCTGGCGGGGAAAACAGCAACCAGCAGGTTCAGGTTAAACGCCATGACCCTGCAATTGTTTAAAGCCCGCGTTGCTTTATTTATGGGCGACTACAATACCGCTATTGAGTCGGCCAAGGTGGTCATGGACGCAAGTCCGCTAACAGATCTCAATGGAATTCAAGCCAAAATCGATGAACTGGGAACAACGAGGGCTTTCACCTATGATTTCGGCTTCATTGATACAGATTACAATAAAGAAGTGTTGTTTTTTACTGGTGGCAAGGCAAATAACAACCTCTTTTATTATTCGGGTGCCCCATTTAAGCCGACCGAGGAATTATTGAATTTAACAAAACGCTATGGCGAACTGACGGATTATAGACAATATTTGTTCGATTCATTTGGTGTGCCAAATACTTCTGATGGCGTCACAAAAGGTAAAACAATGTATAAGATGTATGCTACGCAAAGCCGGGATTCTTACTATATCGGAATGAAGGCAAGTGAAGCTTATGTCATTTGTGCCGAAGCTTATGCCCGTACAAATAAACCTGAACTGGCCATCGCCAATCTAAACCTTATCTTACAAAAACGCATTAAAAAAGCCAGTTACGTGCCCTTAAAAAGTGTTGATTTTGCAGATCATGATGCGGTTCTAAAACGGGTTCTGGAAGAACGAAGGATTGAAATGGCTTTTGATGCTGGCCTGCGCTGGTTAGACCTACGCCGTTTGGGCAAGCCGGAGATTCGGCATAACTATAAAAATGGGGTCATTTATACGCTCAAAAAGGACGATCCCAAATACCTGTTGCAAATTCCACCTTCTGAGATCAGTAACAGTCCTGATATGCCCTTAAATCCAAGATAGTTATACCTAAAACAAGATGACCATGAAATTTAAAAACATATATGTGTTAACGCTCTGTTTAGCTGCATTTTTAGCCGCATGTAAAAAAGAGGAGCAGCCTGTTGCCTCAGAGAATCTTAATATTCCCCAGATGTTTGGGCCGGCTGCAGATGCAGATCCAACAGTAAAATCACTCTTCAATCAATATGGATTGTGGATCAGGATGGATTTTAAGGATGTTAAAGAGGTCACGAATGCCATCCTTTATTCAGATGTAAACAACAGGTTCGGTGCTACTAAAATAGATAATGATAAACGTGCCGAGGCAATCACCTTCACACAAAGTTTACTGTCCAATGTGTCTGATCAGTTTAGTAAAAGCTTTTTTCCTTTGGAGTTTTTTTATGTTAAAACCTATAATGGATCCTGGTGGGCGACAGATCTTCAAACCATTGGTCGTAGCAGGATTGTGATCACCTGGCCAAATAAAATGATTGGAGCGCTTCCGGTTGTTGATCCGGCAACACATTATTATAGAGATTCTGTGCTCACAAGGGCAATTTGGTCCAGTTTAGGAACAACGATTACCCCTAAAATGACTGCGCCTGTAGCAGGGTTTGAGTTGGCAGGTAAAGCTTATGATAACGGATTGGCTGTGGATAGAATCACAGATGACTATTATAAAGATTACGACCTGCAGAAGAGAGATGCTGCATACACCGAATTGGCCAACTCAGGTGGATTTATTACCGGGCAAGGTTCCCGTTCTTTCGATTCAGATTTTCCGCAATGGCTTGTCCTGCTCACAACCGAATCTTATCGCAATATCAAAAAGAACTACCTGGATAACAGCCCCAGAAGGGCTAAAAAATATGAAATTCTCATCAAATACTTCAATAGCTACGGTTGGGATATTCAAGCCTCAGGTAACCTGTACAGACAAAAATTAGACTTGTATAAATAATACGCTCCAGGAGTTGTCCGAAAAGCAAATTCGGACAACTCCTTGATTTTAAAATAACAAACACATATGAATAAATTCCTTTTAACATTGCTGTGCGCAGTTCCGGCTTTGGCCAATGCACAGAACGAAGCCTTTAAAATCAATGGCAAAATTGCAAATGCAGGCCCCAAAGCCAAAGTGTATTTAACCTACCGTGCAGCAGGATCTACTGTCAAAGATTCTACCCTCGTAAACCATGGTGCTTTTTCATTTCAGGGTGCTGTACCTAGTCCACTGGCTGCAAAACTAAGTTTTGATCATTCGGGTACCGGTATCAGTCCGGGTACTAAAAATCCGGATGTATTAACCATTTATCTGGACAAGGGAAACGTTAACGTTGCCGCCAAAGATTCCATTAAAAATGCTTTGGTATCCGGATCAAACATCAATACGGAATACCAGAAATACCAAAAATTCATTGCTGCGCCCGAAAAAATCATTACCGATTTGAATGCCGCCTGGGGGGCAGCTACTATGGAGCAAAAGCAAAACGAAGATTTTGTAAAAGGATTTCGCGATAAGCACAAACCTGCTGCGGAAGAGAAAGCCAGATTGCAACAATTGTTTATTGCTGCAAACCCCGACTCTTATTTTAGTTTAATGTCTTTAAAAGACATGTCAGCATACAATATGGATATTGCCAGGGTTGAACCAGCTTTCAATACATTGTCAGAAAGACTTAAAAAGAGTAAAGCAGGTGAGGATTTTGTTAAACTGATGAACATCGCAAAGTCAACAGCTATTGGTGCAATGGCTCCGGATTTTACGCAGAATGATGTAAATGATACACCCGTAAAATTGTCAGACTTCCGTGGAAAGTATGTACTGGTTGATTTCTGGGCTTCCTGGTGTGGTCCCTGCCGCGCTGAAAATCCCAACGTTGTTGCCGCGTATAACAAATTTAAAGACAAAAACTTTAGCGTATTGGGTGTTTCTCTGGATATGCCAGGTAAAAAAGACAATTGGTTAAATGCCATTAAAACAGATGGCCTAACCTGGACACAGGTAAGTGATTTAAAGGGATGGGCAAATGCTGCATCTCAAATGTACGGTGTTAAAGGAATTCCCCAGAACTATTTAATCGGGCCTGATGGTAAGATCATCGCTTCTAACTTAAGAGGCGAAGAGCTGCACAAAAAATTAGCTGAATTGCTATAGTATCATGCGATGCCAATGAAAAGGAAACACTACCGAAAGGTGGTGTTTTTTTATAGGCCTTGAACATCAACTCAGATTCCTGTACTTATGTTATCGATTCCTATTTACTATCTTTGCAGGGGGATTACGGTATGGCATCTAATTATGAATCTACTTCAGACACTGAACTTGTAGACTTGCTCAGGTCTGGAAATCGGTTGGCTTATACCGAAATTTATAATCGATATAAGATTGTGCTGCATACCCATGCCTATAAATGGATGCGTGACCGGGAAGAAGCCAGGGACATGATCCATGAACTTTTTACGTTTTTATGGGACAAACGGGCAGACATCCAATTTAATTCCAATCTCTCAGGTTATCTTTATGTATCCTTGAGGAATAAAATTTTCAATCGGGTATCACGTAAAAAAATAGAATCAGCATACGTCAGCTCTCTGCAAAGTTTCATAGATGAGGGCAACTGCGTCACCGATCACCTGGTACGGGGCAGATTGCTCGCCAAACTGATCGAAAAAGAAATTGCCGCACTGCCCCCTAAAATGCGCGAAGTTTTTGAACTGAGCCGGAAATATAACCTGAGCCATAAAGAAATTGCCGAACAATTGGGTTTATCCGATCAAACAGTAAGAAAACACATTCAGCATGCCCTTAAAATTTTACGTACAAGATTAGGGCTGTATATGTTTTTGGGGCAGATCATGATGGCAAAATATTTCCTGTAAAATTTTTTCATTTTTATTTACCCCATAAGCCCGGGCAGTTTGTCTTCCTGTATATAAGCACCATAGCGTTGCTTTAAATTATGGAAAGGATAGAAGCGAAAACGTTGTTGGCAAAATATGCGGCTGGAAAGTGTACGGAGCAGGAGATGGCTTTATTGGAAAGCTGGCACCTGAGCTATCCGCTTGATGAAGTTGAAAATCTAAGTATCGAAGCGCAAATGGATGATCTCGATCAGGTTTGGGCTTCCCTGCAACAAGAACAACAAGAACAACAACCAGCAAAGCCGGCAAATAAACCGGTTAAGTTATGGCCCAAAATTGCCATTGCAGCCGCTATTGTGCTGATTGGTGGACTTGCCCTGTTTTTCTATCTGCAACAATCAACTCAACAATCAACCAGGTTTGCATCTGATTTACCTCCTGGTAAAAACCATGCTGTATTGACGCTGTCCAACGGACAAAAAATAAGCCTTAGCGACACAACTCATGGATTGATCGCAGCGCAGGCTGGTGTATCCATTACAAAAGCCGAGGATGGAACGATTATTTACCACATCGAGCAGTCTGCCCACATCGCCGCCACACCAGCAGACAAGGCATTGCAGTACAATACCATCGCAACTCCCCGGGGAGGTAAATACCAGTTGAACCTGCCGGATGGGACTAAAGTCTGGCTAAATGCAGCCTCCGTATTAAAATACCCGGTAGTATTTGCGGCAAATGAACGGAGGGTAGAATTAACAGGCGAAGCTTATTTTGAAGTAACTAAAAATAAACACCACCCATTTCATGTTAAAACGGCGCAGCAAGATGTAGCAGTTTTAGGAACACATTTCAATGTAAATGCGTATAGCGATGAAAAAGAAGTTAAAACGACCTTACTGGAAGGCTCGGTTAAAGTAAGTGCCCTGAATACAAAACAGGCAACCGATGTGGTGTTGAAACCTGGTCAACAGGCTGCTTTAACAGCAAGCGGTTTTAATATTGCCAATGTAGACCTGGAAGAAGCAATAAGCTGGAAAAACGGAATGTTTGAATTTAACAACAGCGACTTGACCACCATCATGCGCCAGGCCTCCAGGTGGTATGATGTTGACGTAGTTTATGAAAATGGAATACCTGATGTGACGTTTAGTGGGGCAGTATCCAGAAATGTAAATGCATCAGCTTTTTTAGAGATGTTAAAATACCTGGATGTAAAATTCAGCATAGAAAAGAATGGGAATAACAGGCCTAAGCTTGTTGTTTCTAAATAATACAAATCAATGATAACCTTAAACCAAAACAAATGAAGAGACATTTACACCCAAAGTAACGCGCAAAGGGGTTAATGAATAAAAAACCGGGAAGCGTGTTGAAGCACCCTACCCGGTATAGACTTGGATTGCAGTCCTTGTCGCCGTTCAGTTAACCAGTTTAGCTTATCCCAATCAAAGCCGGGATAAAACATGTAGCAACAACGATTACTATCATCAACCAAACCTTACAAATGTATGTATTTTATTAATACTTCAAATGGTACGGGCAGGCCTGCCTTTGCGCCATATTTTAAACTTTTAAAAGGTGTAACTCAGCGTTTTTTGCTGATGAATACCTTAACCAGGAAACAGATTATTATGAGAATAAATCTCGTGGCTATTTTGATCACCATGTCCTTGATGCAGGCGGCAGCCAGTAGTTTTGGGCAGCTGGTAACCTTGCATAAAAGAGATGCAAGCCTTAATGACGTACTTAAAACCATACGTAATCAAACCAATTATACTTTTTTATACAACAGCGGCCTGCTTAAAAATGCACAGCCCGTATCTGTCAGTTTAGAAAAGGCAACATTGGAAGAGGCCTTAAAAGCTTGCTTTGAAAATCAGAACCTCACTTTTAAGATCATTGAAAAAACAGTCCTGGTTAAAAGAAAGGAGATCGGGTTTTTGGATAAAGTAGCCAGTTACCTGAATGCGATAGTCGTCAAAGGAAAAGTAACGGATGAGGGGGGCGGGCCATTGCCGGGAGCCACTGTACAAGTGAAAGGAACCAATAAAATGGCATTTACCAACAGTAAAGGAGAGTTTACCTTGAATGGCGTGGAAGAGGAATCGGTACTTGTCATTTCGTATGTAGGCTACGCGCCAAAAGAACTTAAGGCCAGAAAGGACCTGGGCGCTGTCGTTTTAAAAATGGCAGACGGTCAGTTGGAGGAAGTCAATGTCGCGGTAGGCTATGGGGCGGTTAGAAAACGCGATTTGACCGGAGCCGTTTCTTTGGTAAATGTAGAAGAGATGCAAAAACAACCTGCATTTAGCCTTGACGTTGCCTTAGCTGGTCGCGCGCCGGGTGTAATGGTGGTCAAATCATCGGGTGCCCCGGGTGCCGATGCTACCATCAGAATTCGTGGCGCATCTTCTGTGTTTGGTGTAAACGAACCTTTATATGTCATTGATGGTGTGCCCATTCAAATCGGACAAGGCAATGGATCGGATACGTACCGAAGTACCAAATCGTTTCAGATTTCTCCGCTGGCGGCGATCAATCCAGAAGACATTGAACGCATCGACATTCTTAAAGACGCTTCAGGAACTGCAATATATGGTTCTAGAGGAGCAAACGGGGTCATTTTAGTCACTACAAAAAAAGGAAAAGGCAAACCTTCACTGACACTCAGTTACCAGGGGATGACGGATCGGTTTGTCAAAGATTTTGACATGCTCACCTCAGATGAACTGTTTCAGGTCGCCTCAACAGCCTATAAAAATGCAGGTACGGTTTTTCCAGCTGATTTTTTACAATATAAAGGGGTGAGTACCGATTGGCGTAAGCTGGTTACCCGCAATAGTTATTCCAGTATGTTGAACCTGGGTTTACGTGGTGGCATTGGCAACGGGCAAACCAATTACGCATTCTCGGCCAGTATGAATAACCAGGCAGGCGTCATCAAACGCAGTAATATTGACCGCTATAACATTCGTGGTAATATCGAGTCGGAAATCGTGAAGACAGTCAAAGCCGGTGCAAATATAAATTACGCCAAAAACATCTCCAATGGTGCATCAAGCACTTATTATTATAACATCGCCAGTTACAGACCTGATATTCCTGTATTTGATGGCAATGGTAAATATGCAACAACCATTGATAGTGTTCAAGGCAATCCGGTAGCGAAATTGCTTTATACCGATAAACTTACCGGAGATAACCTGATGACCTCTTTGTTTGCCGAAGCAAGACCCTTTGAGTTTTTACGTTTAAGGTCTACCATTTCCTACAACCAAACGGACAACATCACGGTAAATTATACACCTGGATTCGATCCTTTCGAAATAAAAAATGGACGAAAAGGAAGCCGTAAAGATAACAACACCAAATTCAGTTCCTTAATTTTCGACAATACAGCTACGGTTGATAAATTCTTTGGAAAGCATTATTTAAATGCGATGATCGGTGCATCTTATACTTCCGATAAGAGTAATTCTACGAATTTAGAATCGGTTAATTTTCCTGATGATTTTGTCTTGAATAACCTGGGTTCTGCCGGCTCTATACAAGGTTATGGATCAGGAGGAAGCGTAAGCGGCTTGGAATCCTATTTTGCGCGCGCCAATTACAATTACAACGGCAAATATTATTTTACCTTTACCGCACGTAGTGATAAGTCGACCAAGTTCGGTCCCAATAACCAATGGGGATTCTTTCCTTCTGGTGCTTTCTCCTGGAGGATTTCAGAAGAACCCTTCCTGAAAAAATACCAATGGATATCGGATTTAAAATTCAGGGCTTCTACAGGTAAAACAGGTGCGGCAAATCTGGGCGATTTCCTTTACCGTACCTTCTTTTCTTCTACCGGTTCCAGCACATCATTCTACAATGGACAAAATGGTGTCATCCTCAATGGCGTGCCCAATCCGAGCATTCGCTGGGAATCAACCACGCAGACAGACATGGGCTTGGATTTCGCCTTTTTTAACAATAAACTTCGCGGAGCTGTGGATGTGTATCGCAAATACACCAGGGATTTGTTGTTGAATGTTGCCATTCCATTTGAAACAGGTGCAAGTACCCAAACCATAAATGTCGGTGACATTTCTAACAAGGGCTTTGAATTTGTAATCGGTGCCGATATCATCAACCAGGGTAAATTTAGATATACAACGGATATCAACTTTAACATGAATGTGGGGCGTTTAGAAAAACTAAATTCGGGGAAAGCTACGGCATTGAACGACTTTAAAGAAGGCGATGTACTGGGTAGCGTATTTGGCTATCGGGTGGCTGGAATTTTTCAGACACAAGACGAGATTAATGCTTTGAACCAGGCTTCTCCAACCAAGCTATATCAGGCAGCTAAAACAGCGCCCGGTGATTTTAAATTCGTGGATGTCAATGGAGACGGTCGTATTTCTGACAGTGATCGCGTGAAGCTGGGCAATGCCGAACCAAAATTCTTTGGCGGATGGAACCATGTGCTTCGTTATGGTGGATTGGAAGGTTCCTTCCTGTTCTATTTTGCCTGTGGTCAGAAACTACAAAATGCACCGAAAGCCAGCGCAGGAATTTATACCACCAATAAAAACTATTACCGGTCGCTCCTGAACGGATGGTCTGAGGATAATAAAAATACAGATCTGCCTAGAAATGTATTCGGAGATCCAAATCAAAATGCACGTACCTCTGATTACTTCATAGAGGACGGCTCCTTCCTGAAACTGAAAAACGTCCAGATCGCTTATTACATCAATCCTGCGAAATGGATGAAACAACAAGTCAACCAGATCAAATTATATGCAGGTGTATCCAATTTATTTATCCTGACCAGGTATGACGGGCCTGACCCGGAGAACAGTACCTCAACGGGTGCCGGACTGATAGCAGGGGGCTATGATTCTGGAATTTATCCTTCAACAAGAACATTCAATTTTGGTTTTAACATTATTTTCTAACATGAAAAAGAGCTATTTATCCTATGCAGTGGCATTTCTTTTTGCCTTATCGCTACAAGCATGTAGCCTGGTCGATGTAACCGATATTACGCCACCTTTCAAATTGAGCGAAGAAAACGTAATTACCGACATTCCATCCGCAAACAAAGTTTTAACGGGTACTTATGCACAATTGCATTCGTTTAGTTTGATTGTTGATCAACCCGGTGTTACGGGTTGCATGGGCTTGAGTTTTGACGTCAGCACCTCAGGCGGCAGTAGCTATCAGCAATTTGCAGACAACGATGTTAAACCTGATAACTCCGTTATTGGCGGTATTTATACCAGCTGGTACTACATCATTAACATGAGCAGTCACATCATCGAAAAGACCAGTGTTTTGACTACAAATGACCCCAGGAAAAATGAAATTATTGCCGAAGCCAGCTTTTTGAGGGCACTGGGTCATTTTTCATTGTTGAGGTTATACGGGCAGTTTTTTGACACCTCTTCTCCGTATGGAATTGTAACCTGGAATGCGCCGGCTAAAGATGTCGTTGCAAAACCCAGGTCTACCGTTAGTGATTCGTATGCTCAGATCGAGCAGGATTTAAAAATCGCGGTAGCAAATGCCCCCCAATATTCCACAGCAAAATTTGCGTCCAGACAAGCGGCCAATATGTTGCTTGCCAAAGTATACCTTTATAAAAAAGACTACGTCCAGGCTGCACAATATGCTGCTGCAACCATCGATCAACGCGGAAATGCAAAGCTGGAAGATAAATTTGCCGATGTGTTTAGCAAATGGTTCAATTCAAAAGAAGCCTTACTGGCGCCCCCTTTTGATGATAAAAATGAGCGTAACAACAAAGCCTTTGCTTTCAGGTCATACGTATTGCCTAAAATGTCTTATTTCAATTCGTTAGCAGGAGATCCAAGACAAACTGTTGTGGTTACTTTTACAACTACCACACCGGTTGCCACCAGGAACGGTAAATTTAGCAATACCACAATTAATGGTCAGGCTTTAACGGCCAATACAGAGTATTACCTAAGATTGTCAGAGGCGTATTTGATTTTAGCCGAAGCTTTAATCAGAACTGGAAATCCTGCTGATTTAGCTAAAGGCAGGGACATGATTAATGTGATCCGCGCCCGCGCTGGTGCAACTTTAATTCTACCTGCTGTGCAGACAAAGGCTGAATTGTTACAAATCGTCCTGAAAGAAAAACTAATGGAACTGGGTTGTGAGAGTGGGGAAGAATGGTACGATCTGGTTCGGTTTATGGTCGAAGGAGACCTCAATATCGCCAGCTATAAACCAAATGTGACCACCAAAACCAAATATATCATTCCCATTCCAATTGCTACTATAAAAGCTGCAAATGGTGTAGTTAAACAAAATCCCGGTTATGAATAGATTAAAATCCGTATTTACCTGTCTTTTCCTGTTTGTGGCCATAGGCTCACATGCACAGGAAGAAATCCAGTTCAACAATTCATGGACTGAAGCAAAAGAAAAAGCAATCCAATCCAGAAAACTCATTTTTATTGATTGTTATACCTCCTGGTGTGCACCATGTAAATGGATGGAAAAAAATGTATTTATCCTGCCTGTCGTTGCCAGATATTACAACGACAACTTTGTGAATTTGAAAGTTGACATGGAAAAAGGCGAGGGGATAGAAATGCGTAAAAAGTATAACGTGCAATCTTTTCCTACCTATTTGTTTGTCAACACCGCAGGCGATATCGTACACCGCACCGCGTCAAGGATGGAAGCCGACGCTTTTCTTGCGGAGGCAAAAAGAGCTGTAGATCCAAAAAGAAATACTGCGGCTTTGAAAGAGCAATACGACAAAGGGACTAGAGACCTGCCTTTTTTATTGGATTATTACCTGGCGCTGGAACGGGCAGATCGCAGTACAGCCGGTCAGCTTAGTGGAGAAATTGTAGCCAAAGTTACTGCGCAGGACTTGAACACTGAACTGGGCTGGAAAATTATCAAATCACTGGCCAGGACTGAAAATGATAAATTGGGCGCGCATTTTATGGCCAACCAGCAAGCTTACAACAATTGGAGTAAGGCCGAAGAAAGGGAACAGCTCAAAGACCGTCTAATTACCAGCACAATGTATGGATTGATCAGGACTGGTGATGAACAGACCTTTTTCGACAAGCTTGCTTATTTTAAGAAATCGGATAACATGGGCCGTAAAAAGCAAGGCGTCATGTTGGAAGCTGATTATTACCTGGAAAAGGGTAGGACTGACGATTATGTAAAATTGACTAGTGCGGCGCTGAAAAATGAATTAAAGGACGATGCAGATAAACTGAGCTTTCTGGCCAGAAGGGCTTCAGGAGGTAAAATGGGTAACGATCAGGCGTCGCCGGCTGTCATGCAGCAGGCTTATCAAATGGCTAAGCGTGCCGTATCGCTAGATCCGGAAGAATACAGCGTCCAGTCTACTTTTGCTTATGTATGCCTGGCGATGAAAAAGAAGTCCGAGGCACTTGCCGCAGCAAAAAAATCGAGAGCACTGGCAAATGCAGAGACCTCTAAAATTCAAAAACTTGCCCAGGAGTTATTGGATAAGGTAGAAGCACTCTAAAATTGTATATACCGACAAAAAAAGCCCCTGATTAAAAATCAGGGGCTTTTCAATATCTTATGTTTAATTAAAACGTGAAATCGTCATTGAGGTTTTTGCTACCAACACCTTCATGGTTTTCCGAATATTCATAGCGTTTTTCTACAACATCCTGGTGGTTCTTGATGTAGTCAACCGTTTCGTTTAATCCTTCAGCAAACTTCTCAAAATCTTCCTTATATAAAAAGATCTTATGCTTTACGAATACACCGTCTTCCAGTCTTTTTTTACTTTCGGTTAGAGTAAGGTAATAGTCTCCTGAACGCGTAGCTTTTACATCGAAAAAATAAGTTCTTTTACCAGCTCTTACTTTCTTAGAAAAAACCTCTTCTCTCTCTTTGTTGTCAAATTCTCCCATGGTTGGATTCATCTTAGTTTTGGTTCGGGTAAATATAAACTATTAATTATTAAACTTCAAAATAGAAATTCAATAGATTATGGGTTTACTGTACTTTCTTCTTCCAGGAGCTGGTTTTGGTACATCTCTGCATAAGCACCATTTAAGCCCATTAACTGCTTGTGATCGCCTTGCTCAATTATTTTCCCATCATCAAGTACCAAAATGATATCTGCATTTTTTATCGTAGAAATCCGGTGCGCAATCAAAATACTGGTGCATCCTTTCATGATCCGGTTCAAATTACCAAGGATTTCTTCTTCAGTTCGCGTGTCTACAGCCGATAAACAGTCGTCAAATATCAGAATCTTAGGCGATTTGATCAATGCACGCGCAATAGATACCCGTTGTTTCTGACCGCCCGAAAGGGTGATTCCACGCTCACCCAGCATCGTTTCAAACTTCAGGTCAAAGTCAATGATGTTGTGATAAACAGCAGCATTTTTGGCCGCCGTAGCTACAGCCTCATCGCTCACCTCATCCAGGCCAAATGCAATGTTATTTTTAATGGTATCAGAAAAAAGAAAAACTTCCTGCGGAACAAAACCAATCTGGTTCCGGTAATTGCTTAAATTAACAGCAGGCAAGGCTTGTCCGTCTATGCTGATCACTCCCGTATCCACATCATACATGCGCATGATCAAATTGGCCAGGGTTGATTTTCCCGAACCCGTACGCCCGATAACCGCTACAAACTGTCCGGCCTTAATGTCAAAACTCACATCTTTCAAAGCCTCAATTCCGGTATCCGGGTAAGTGAAACTTACATTTTTAAACTGGATATCTCCTTGAATTACCGGTTGCTCTGTATTTACCGATACAATTTCAGGTTCCAGTTGTAAAAACTCGTTGATGCGTTTTTGTGAAGCCGAAGCACGCTGGATCAACGTAGTAACCCAGCCCAGCATGGTCACCGGGAAAGTAAGCTGATTCACATAAACAATAAATTCTGCAATGTTACCCGGTGTAATTGAACCCTCAATCACTTGCTTCCCGCCAATGTATACGGTTAGTATGGTGCTCAAGCCAACCAGCAAAAGCATGGTGGGGTAAAATAGTGCCTGAACTTTAACCAGGCCCATCGCGCTATCTTTATAGTTTTGGCTCTGGTCTGCAAAAACATCCCGCGTATGGCCTTCCCGTACGTACGATTTAATTACCCGGATACCTGAAAACCTTTCCTGTACAAAACTGGATAAGGAAGAAAGCTGGTGCTGAATCTGCTCGCTTTTCTGATTAATTAAGGTGTTTACCAGGTAAATGATCACGACCAGCACTGGCAGGGGCAATAGGCACCAGATTGCCAGCGTCGCATTTACTGCAAACATGGCATAAATCACCAGCAAAAATAAAACTGCAGTATTAATGGTATACATGATCGCCGGTCCCACATACATCCTTACCCGGTTCACATCTTCCGTAGCGCGGTTCATCAGGTCGCCGGTGTTGTTGCGGCGGTAAAAACCCAGACTCAATTTCTGATAATGCGCATAAATTTCATTCTTCATGTCGAACTCAATGTGGCGCGACATTAAAATGATGGTCTGCCGCATGAAAAACAGGAAAAGTCCACGCAACAGGTACAGCACCAGGACCAGCATCCCGAAGTAAAATAAGCTGGTGCTAAAGATATCATATACCACCTGGGCACGGTCAAAGCCATGAAAAAGCCTGTAAACCTCAATATTTTCAGTGATCAGGTTAAAGGCATGACCAATAACCTGGGCCGGAATTACGCCAAATATGTTGGAAATCACAACGAAGAAGACCCCGGGGATAATCCACCATTTGTATTTATAGAAATATTTGTTTAAAAACCGGAGGTGTTTCATCGGGAGTAAAGTTAGCCAAACGAAGGTAATTTTTTCAAAGACTTTGGTTAATACAATGTAATTAATGTTTTTTTAGCTAGTTTTGCGACATATCTGATAACAAAATTATATGTCTGGTAATAGTTCTCTTACAAATTCAATTTTAGATCAACTGAGTGCTTCGGGTCACAAGAAAGTAGTTTTTTGTAATGATCCGGATACTGGTTTGAAAGCAATTATTGCCATTCACGATACCACACTTGGGCCTGCATTGGGCGGTACCCGCATGTGGAGTTACGCGACAGAAAGCGAAGCTTTGGAAGATGTACTGCGTTTATCTAGTGCAATGACCTATAAAGCAGCAATCACCGGATTGAATTTGGGCGGGGGTAAAGCAGTCATCATCGGGGATTCCAGAAAAGGAAAATCTGAAGCCATGATGCGCAGCTATGGTCGTTTCATCAAAAACTTAAACGGAGAGTTCATTACAGCTGAGGATGTAGGTACAACCACCAAAGACATGGAGTATATCCGTATGGAAACCACCCATGTTACCGGTGTTCCTGAATCTTTAGGTGGTGCAGGCAATCCAGCGCCAACTACTGCCCAGGGGGTGTTTTTAGGGATCAAAGCTTGTGTAAAAGAAGTCTTTGGAACCGATATGCTGGCCGGCCGTTCTGTAGTGGTACAAGGAATTGGTAACGTTGGTGAGCACCTTGTGGCCCTGCTTAGAGCAGAAAATGTAGAAGTTTACATCAGCGATATCAACGAAGAACGGTTACAACATGTAGCACGTACGTATAAAGCAAAGCCGATCAGTGCCGATAAAATATTTGCCATGGATGCTGATATTTATGCGCCATGTGCTTTAGGAGCAACCGTTAATGACAAAACCATTCACAAAATGAAGTTTGCCATCATTGCCGGTTCAGCGAACAACCAGCTTGCTGATGAAAACATCCACGGACAGCTGTTGCTGGACAAAGGCATCCTGTTTGCTCCAGATTACCTGATCAATGCCGGTGGCTTGATCAGTTGTTACTCAGAACTGACTGGTTTCGGCAGAAAAAGAACCATGCAGCTGACAGAAAATATTTACAATGCAACCCGCGATGTGATCCGGATGTCTAAAAAAGAAAACATCCCAACCGTACAAGCCGCCAACCGCATTGCAGAACAAAGAATCATCGACATCAAAAAAATAAAATCATCATTTTAATCACCAGGTAATTTACCACTCGTTCTTACATTCATGTTAAACAGAAGGCACTTAAGAATTAAAGCTATGCAGAACATTTTCGCATGGCACATGACAGACAAAAGAGATTTAGCCGCTTCCAAGAAAGCGCTAATGAAAAGTATTGATGATGTATACGAAATGTACATCGGCATGCTATCCCTATTGGTTGAGGTTACGGAATACACCAGTATTGACGCAATCGAACGCTCCAACAAACACCTGCCAACAGCAGAAGATCTCAATCCAAATATGAAACTGCTAAACAATAAGTTTGCGGTAACATTAAAGGCCAATCCTGATTTTAGTGCTGCGGTACATAAATACAAGATCAACTGGATGGCAGATCCGGAGTTTGTGAAAGCCATTTTCAATACCCTCAAAGTAACGCCGGAATATGCGGCTTACCTGGCGGATGAAGACAACAGCCTGGAAGGATCCAAAACCATTATCAAATACATTTTCCGCAAAATCATTCTGAAAAGTCACAACATCATTCAGGATTTTGAAGATAAATTTATCAACTGGTCGGTTGATAAAGAAGTAATGCAAGGTATGGTGGCAAAAACCATTAAAAACTTTACCTCTGAAGATCCCTTTAAAAACAAACTGACACCGATTAGCCAGGACTGGGCAGAAGACAGCAAGTTTGTTGAAGACCTGTTTGCGTATACACTGCGCAACAATAAAGAATATCATGAGCTGATCGCTGAGCGGACCAAGAACTGGGAATCTGAGCGTATCGCATTAATGGATACCATTTTAATGAAAATGGCCATCTGTGAACTGATGAACTTCCCTTCAATACCGGTTAAAGTAACCATTAACGAATACCTGGATTTATCAAAAGATTACAGTACACCGAAAAGTAATTCTTTTATTAACGGTATATTGGACAAAATTTTAGGCGATTTGAAAAGAACGGATAGTATCCATAAAATTGGCCGCGGACTTATTGACGAATAAAAATATGAAACGAATTTTTTTAATGGCAACGGTTGCTATAGCCCTTGCTTCCTGTCAGCAAAATGCTGGAAAAAAAGCTGATGCTGTTAGCGACACCACCACAGCGGCAACTGCTGCAACTGCCGCTACCGTTCCTGCTGCTGATGCAGCGGTAATTAGTTTTGAAAAAGACAGTTACAACTTCGGGAATGTGACGCAGGGAGAAAAGGTTTATTACAGCTACAAATTCAAAAACACAGGTAAAAGCCCTTTAATTGTACTCAATGCTACAGCAACTTGTGGTTGTACAGTACCAGAGGTTCCAAAAGAGCCGGTTAAACCAGGTGACGAAGGTGTAATTAAAGTAGTTTTTGACAGCAATGGAAAACAAGGTTTGCAGGATAAAGTAATTACGGTTACTTCAAATGCCAATCCTGCAATTGCCGAATTACATTTAACCGGTGAGGTTAAGGAACAAACGAAATAAAATAACTTATATTCAACAACATGATTTCAACAGTAATTTTACAAGCCGCCGCTGGCGGAAGCAGTATGGTCAGCACATTGATACCCATGGTATTAATTATGGTCGTATTTTATTTCTTTATGATCAGACCACAGGTTAAAAAAGCAAAAGATCATAAAAAACTAGTTGAAGAACTAAAAAAAGGTGATAAAATCGTAACCACAGCAGGTATTCATGGTCGCATTGCCGACATGAACGACACTACGTTCTTAATCGAAGTAGAAGGTGGTACCAAAATCCGTTTTGATAAAACTGCCGTTTCTTTAGAAGCAACTAAAGCTGCAGCACCTAAAATAGACACTACAAAAGCCTAGTTTTCGGATACGCATAAAAAAATGCCTCTTTACATGAATTTGTGGAGAGGCATTTTTTATGCATTTGTGCTTACTGGCATATTATTCGTATTTTTACAGCAATGCCGTTTATTAAACTCACTAAAATAGAGCGGAAGCGATTCCTGGTGATACTGACCTGCTTGCTCGTTGCAATTGCGGCATGGCTGTTTATGGCCCTCGACAATAAGTATGTATATACAGCCAAAACGGTTTTAAAATACAATAACATTCCACAAAAGAAAGCTTTTCATCCTTTGCAGTCCGATACTGTTGATTTACAGGTAGAAGGCTCTGGCTGGCAGCTGCTTTTTGCCAGGCTCAGGATCAATCCCCAGTCCATCGCCATCAGTCTGGAAAAATTAAACAACCGCAACTTCATCCTCTTTTCTGAACAACTGTTTAACGTGAACAGGCAGCTTGAAACCTCTCAGAAAATCATATCGGTGCGGCCAGACACCTTATATTTCGACTTCTCGGAAAAAACCGTGAAACGGGTTCCCGTTCAATTGGTGTCCGACATCAGTTTCATCAAACAATATGGCATTTCTAATCCGGTTGAAATTACGCCAGAATACGTCACCATTTCCGGCCCGGAGCAGGAATTGAAAAAGTTTCAAAACTGGGACACAGATTCCTTAAAATTGGAAAATGTGCAGCGGACAACCAAAACTGTGCTGGCCATGACCCAGAGCAAACTCAAAAACGTAACCATTTTTCCGGCCAGCGTAGAAGTGAAAATACCCGTTGATGAGTTTACCGAAAAAGAACTGGAAATTCCGGTTAAAGTCATCAACAACAGTGCCTACTACAACATCAGGCTTTATCCCAAAAAAGTTAAAATCAACTTTATGGTAGCCCTTTCCAAATACAAAACCGTTAACGAAGATTTCATGGAAGCCGTAGTGGACCTGGACGATTGGAAAATACGCAACCACGGCCAGCTCAATGTTAAAATGACCCGCTTTCCGGAATATTGCAAACTGCTGAGCATCATTCCCGCAAAAATCGATTTTATAATAGAAAAGTAATGCTTAAGATAGGAATTACAGGAGGCATCGGTAGTGGTAAAACTACGGTCTGCAGAATATTTGAAACACTTGGTATTCCGGTCTTTTACGCCGATACCGTAGCCAAACAGATTATGGTGACCGATCCAATCCTGGTTGCTGGTGTAAAACAAGCCTTCGGTGAGGATAGCTATTTGGCCGATGGTACACTCAACAACAAACACATCGCTGGCATTGTATTCAACAATGCCTTAGAACTGGAGAAATTGAATGGTCTGGTACATCCCGCTGTTTTCAGGGCCTTTGATTCCTGGATTCAACAGGTACCTGATACCGTTCCCTATACCCTCAAAGAGGCTGCGCTTTTATTTGAAAGCGATTCCTATAAAATGTGTGACCAGACCGTATTGGTCATTGCACCAATAGAAACGCGCTTACAGCGCGTAATGGCGCGTGATGGTGTCTCTGAAGCACAAGTCAGGGCCCGGATGGATAAACAACTTTCCGACGAGCAAAAAATGAAAATGGCAGATCACCTCATCTACAACAACGAAACCGATTCCTTAATCGCGCAGGTTCTGAAATTGCATCAGCAATTTCTAAACACAACCATATGATATTAGACGACTTTATAATACTGAACAAAACCGGACTGTTTTGCAGCTACGGTGATTTTTACCTCGACCCAAAAGAGCCTGTTAAACATGCCGTAATTTCTCATGCCCATGGCGATCATGCCATTGGAGGCAACTTAAACGTATATTGTACCGAAGCTACCGCCTTGTTCATGAAACACCGCTACCGGAAATTTGCCGGTGGGGAGTTTTTCCTGAAAACCTATCATGAAACTTTCAATTTAAATGGCGTTAAGATCACTTTCATCTCTGCCGGACATATCCTCGGCTCTGCGCAGGTTTTAATGGAGTATGCGGGCGTAAAATACCTGTATACGGGAGATTATAAGTTGCAACCTGACGATACCTGCGAACCGATTGAATTTGCACAGGCCGATGTCCTGATTACAGAGACAACCTTTGCCGATCCTGCTACACAACACCCAGATGCAGAAACCGAGATCTTAAAGCTCAATACCACGCAAACCAATATCATGCTGGGGGCTTATGCTTTGGGTAAATGTCAGCGTTTAATTGCGCTGATCAATGCACATTGTACTGAAAAAAGGATATTGCTGCACCACAGTATGGTTCCTTTCGTTAAAATCTATGAGCAAATGGGAATCAATATGGGCAGGTACGAGGTTTACGATCGTAAAGTCATGAAGAATAACCCCGCCAATATGATCTATATGGTGCCGCCAATGGTCTACAGAAGTTATTTTAAGGCCATTAATGTAATCCGGATCTTTGCTACGGGATGGAAACACCTGCAAAATAACAATGAAATCCAGTTGTATGTATCCGATCATGCCGACTGGAATGACATTTTGCTTACGGTAAAAAATGTAAATCCCAGCCAGGTCTGGACCAATCATGGCGACGGACTGCAGCTGAAAAATCATTTCGAAAAAAGTTTGGTCGTTAAATTGCTAAGCTGATGGAAGAAGGCGTAGACTACTATTTCAACGAAGATGGATTCATGGTTTTTACCAGGGAGTACCATCTGAAACGGGGTTCCTGCTGTAAAAATAAATGTAAACACTGTCCCTGGGGTTATGGACGAAAAAAGCCAGGGGATACAGATAAGGACGATAACAAAGAGAATGGATGATGCAGTTGCAAAAAGAAATTAAAATCTCAGGCTTCGAAAGTGTATTTCAGCAAGCTGTGGTCAATGTGGTGTTTAGCTCGGGCTGGTGCAATGAACAAATCAAACAAATCCTTGCACCCTATGATATTACCAATCAACAATTTAATATATTAAGAATTTTAAGGGGACAACATCCTGTACCAGCTACCATTAACCTGTTGAAATCAAGGATGCTGGATAAAATGTGTGATGCCTCACGTATTGTGGATCGCCTGGTTCAAAAAGGCCTGGTCATCAAAAAAATAAACCCTGCGGATAAGCGTGCAGTAGACATCATCATCAGCAGCAAAGGATTGGAATTGCTGGATCAAATGGACCAGGAGTTAGACTTATCGGCCATGGTATCGGCTAACCTCACTGAAGAAGAAGCCGGGCAATTGAATGAGCTGCTTGATAAAATGCGTGGCTAATGCACATGCACTTCATGGCTGTGTCCGGAAGTATAATAACCAATTAAGGCAATGGCAACACCGGCAATTACCGCAATCATTTTACGCTTGCTCACTTTATGATCTACACCGGATTCAAACAAAATCGTGGTAGAGATGTGTAAGAATATACCGATCACGATACCCATCATTTTGTTGAAATAAGCTTCTACACCACCAATGCTGCCATTGCTGATGCCATAACTCACGCAAAAACCCAATGGCGCCATAATGGCAAATACGCCAATATAAAACAAAATGCTGCTGCGTTTAAAATGACTCTGAAGCAGGATACTGGCCAGTGCAAAGGCGGCTGGAATGTGGTGTAAGGAAATCCCGAAAATTAAAGCGTTGTGCTGATCTTTGGCCAAAGGCATGCCTTCTAAAAAAGCATGCAGACATAAACTGATCATAATTCCATAAGGAAACAAATGCTTGTCGTCGTGCTTATGGATATGCCCGTGTTCCACACCTTCAGAAAATTGCTCCAGAAAAATCTGCAACAGGAAACCAATCAGGATATAAATGCCAATTTCACGGCTGTCTGTACCGCTGTACGCATCCGGAATCAGGTGCAATACGGTGATGGCAAATAAATATGCCCCGCTAAAAGATAAAATTAATTTTAAGAGCTGTGATTTATCACTTTTAACCAGAAAGATGGCCGAACCACCTAAAAAAGCGCTAAAGAATAAAATGAGCAATTTCCAGATTTCCATTATAATTGCGGTTGAAGTGTTTTATATATCCTGGCAGTGATCAAGCCAATTGTCGTGCCCAGTACGGCACCCACCATGGTGTCAATAGGGTAGTGGACCCCTACATAAATTTGAGAAAATGAAATGATGAATGCCCAGAACAGACCAAGGGGTAAAACAGGCTTCCATTTATCGTAAAAAACGAAGATCAGAAAAACAGCAATGGCAAAATGGTTGGTGGCATGTGCTGATGGAAAACTATAGCCACTTCCGCAAGGTACCCGGTGTATGATGTCATGGATCAGTGTTGGTTCGTTACAAGGCCTGAGACGTGCAACCAGGGGCTTGATCACCCTCGACGCGATCAAATCGCCCATGGCAAAAGTGACCAGCAACATGCCGATGATATACCCGCCTTTTTTCTTGTATTCTACGAAACAGAAAACGAAGATAAAAAGGTATAACGGCGACCAGAAAAAACGATTCCGCATCAATGGCAGCAGCCAGTCAAAAAACGGATTAGACAGCCCTCTATGTATTTTTAGAAAGAGTTCAACATCAAATTGCTGTAAGCTTTCGATCATACTTTTTTGCAGATTAAAATTAGCCGGTCAGATTTGATCTCGTCAAATGGCTCCAGTCCGTAACTGCCAAACATAGCCTCGATCCGCAAACCGCTTTTCTCCAGCATCCGTTCAAAATCAGCGCGGCTAAAAGCCTGGACACGCTCTTCAAATGCGAAGCTTTTGTCCCGGTGCTCAAAATTAATGTGCTTGATGATCTTACCCTCCGACACAAATTTATTCAGATGAAACTCTATGCCATCGACCACTTTCGTCTCCTTATGCGTCAGGTTCTTCAGGATTTTCTCTGTATTGAAATAGTCAATGACTACCGTACCATCGTCTTTAATGCTTTTGCGGAATGATTTTAAAGCATTTACATGATCCTTTTCCGTATCAAAATAGCCAAAACTGGTAAACAGGTTCATCGCAATGTCAAAGTAATTGATATAACACAGCTTCCGCATGTCATGTACATAAAAATGCAGGTGTTTTTGCTCAAATTGCTGCGCAAATTTGATACTTTGCTCAGACAGGTCAATCCCGGTTACATCGTATCCCTTCTTATTCAGGTAAATGGAATGACGGCCACGGCCACAGGCAATATCCAGTATTTTGGAATGCGCCGCAGGTTTTAAATAAGCCGATAAATTATCGATTAAGAACTCTGCTTCAGCATCATTACGTTGACTGTATAAAATATGGTAATAAGGAGAATTGAACCAATATTGAAACCATTTGCGCTGCATAAAGCCGGTATTTTGATGTTTAGAAAAAGACAAATATAGTTATTTGCCATGCAACCGACAGGATTATTTAGTTTGTGTGTGAAAAATCTGCCCATCAAATGACATAATGCGTATAAGTTAAGCTAAAGCATTCGCCGATTTTTCTTAATTTTGAAAAAAGAAAAAACTCAGCAACTTGACACTTATAAAATCGATCTCCGGAATTAGAGGCACCATAGGCGGCATTGCCGGCAATGGTTTAACGCCTATTGACATTGTAAAATTTACTGCAGCCTACGGTTCGTGGGTAGTTAACAAAACAAACCTGAAAAAGATTGTACTGGGCCGTGATGCGCGCATTTCTGGTGAAATGGTGAATAACCTGGTCATTGGTACTCTGCAGGGACTTGGCATTGAAGTGATCGACCTTGGTTTATCAACCACGCCAACTGTTGAAATTGCAGTTCCGATGGAAAATGCCGGTGGTGGTATCATTTTAACAGCCAGCCACAATCCAAAACAATGGAATGCCTTAAAATTACTGAACGAGAAAGGCGAATTTATCAGCGATGCAGATGGAAAAGAAGTGCTGGATATTGCAGAGCGTGCGGAGTTTGAATTTGCTGATGTGGATAGTCTGGGTAAAGTAATCAGCAACGATACTTACTTACAAAAACACATTGACATCATCCTGGCCTTACCGCTGGTAGATGTTGAAGCCATTAAAAAGGCGAACTTTAAAATAGCGATCGACTGTGTAAATTCTACCGGTGGTATTTTCGTTCCGGCTTTATTAAGAGCATTGGGTGTAGAAACCGTATATGAATTGTATTGTGAGCCTGATGGCCATTTTCCACATAACCCGGAACCGCTTCCGGAAAACCTGACTGAAATTGCTAAAGTGGTACAGAGCAAGCAGGCAGATCTTGGAATTGTTGTTGATCCGGATGTTGACCGCCTATGCTTCGTTTGCGAAGACGGAGAAATGTTTGGTGAAGAATATACCCTGGTGGCTGTAGCCGATTATATCCTGAAAAATACAACTGGAAATACGGTGTCCAATTTGTCCTCAACCCGTGCATTGCGCGATGTGACTGAACAGGCAGGTGCTGTATACAATGCTTCTGCAGTAGGCGAGGTGAATGTAGTGAATCAAATGAAAGCTACAAATGCAGTGATTGGAGGCGAAGGTAATGGCGGGATCATTTACCCTGAATTACATTACGGCCGTGATGCATTGGTTGGAATCGCTTTGTTTTTAACCCACCTGGCCAAATACGGAAAGTCGATCTCGATCCTGCGCCGCAGTTATCCCGAGTATCACATTTCTAAAAATAAAATTACACTTACCCCGGAAATGGACATCGATGCCCTGCTGATCAAGGTACAGGACAGGTATAAAAACCAGCCCAACAGTACCATTGATGGACTGAAAATCGAATTCGACCAGTCCTGGGTACATTTGCGCCGGTCAAATACAGAACCGATCATCCGCATTTACAGCGAAGCAGGTACAGAAACTGCAGCTGAAAATCTGGCTTCCAAGATCATTTCTGACATCAAAGAAATATTAAAACTGACTTAAAAAAACTAACTAACTTATTAACATGGAACGGGTTTATCTGGATAATGCCGCCACCACGCCTTTAGATCAAGACGTGATGGCGGAGATGGTAAACGTAATGAGCAATTATTACGGAAATCCATCTTCAATTCACGCGCAGGGTCGCGAGGTTCGTACGCTGATTGAAAAAGCAAGAAAAACAGTTGCCGGATTGCTCAATGCTACCCCGGCAGAGGTGTTTTTCACCTCTGGAGGTACAGAGGCCGACAATACTGCCATTCGCTGCGGTATTGCGGCCTATAACATCAAACATGCCATTACCTCTAAAATAGAGCACCATGCAGTAGAGCATACCTTAAATATGCTCTTAAAGCAAGGGGTAATTGATAAGCTCAGTTTTGTGAATATAGACAGCAAAGGCAATGTAGATTACGATCATCTGGAAGAACTGCTGAAAAACAATGAACGTTCATTTGTTTCCTTAATGCATGCCAATAACGAACTTGGTACCTTGACAGATCTGGAAAGGGTGGGTGATCTTTGCGAAACCTATGATGCCATTTACCATTGCGATACCGTACAAACGATGGGCCATTATGTACACGATGTACGTAAACTCAAAGCGCATTTCATTGTATGTGCTGCACATAAATTGCATGGGCCAAAAGGGGTCGGTTTCTTATTTGTGAACCACAACATCAAGATCAGTCCGATGATTTTTGGTGGCGCGCAGGAAAGAAACATGCGTGGCGGTACTGAAAACGTATATGGTATTGTTGGTTTGGCGAAGGCTTTGGAAATTGCCTACGCAGAAATGGAACAGCACCAGAACCACATTCAGGAATTGAAAACCTATATGAAGGAAAAACTTGTGGCAGAAATACCCGGGATTTCTTTTAACGGGGAAACCGATGCCGATAAAAGTTTGTATACCGTACTGAATGTGTCTTTCCCGGAGATGGACATGGCAGATATGTTGTTGTTCAACCTCGACATCAATGGCGTTTCAGCATCTGGTGGCAGTGCCTGTTCTTCCGGCTCAAACATTGGTTCGCATGTGCTTACCGGTATCGGCGCAGATCCAAACCGTCCTTCCATCCGTTTCTCCTTCAGTAAATACAATACCAAAGCAGAATTGGATTACGTAGTAGAGAAAGTAAAAGATATTGTTGAAAAGAATGTAGTGGTTTAACATGATAAAGGCCTGCTCATCGCAGGCCTTTATCATTTAGTTCTTCATCATTTTAAGGAATGAAGCCAGTTTAGCCTTCATCGCCCTGCGGTCTACAATAAAGTCAAGGAAGCCGTGCTCCAAAACAAATTCTGCAGTCTGGAAGCCCTTAGGCAAATCCTTTTTAATCGTTTCTTTAATTACCCTCGGACCAGCAAAACCGATCAATGAGCCCGGCTCAGAGATGTTAATGTCGCCCAGCATGGCATAAGAAGCCGTTACACCACCCGTAGTCGGATCTGTCAGCAAAGAAATATATGGAATTTTAGCCTGGCTCAATAAAGCCAGTTTGGCTGATGTTTTGGCCATCTGCATCAATGAAAATGCAGCTTCCATCATCCGGGCACCGCCAGATTTGGAAATCATCAGGAATGGGATTTTATGTTTAATGCTATAATCAATAGAGCGGGCAATCTTTTCACCAACTACCGAACCCATTGATCCGCCAATGAAATTAAAGTCCATACAGGCAATCACCAGGTCTTCACCTTCAATTTTACCTACACCTGCTCTGATGGCGTCTTTTAAGCCGGTTTTAGCCATGCTCTCTACCAAACGCTCCGTATAAGGTTTGCTGTCTGTAAATTTCAACGGATCACCTGAAGTCAGGTTAGGGAAAAGTTCAGTAAACTTATTGTCGTCAAACAGGACCTCAAAATACTCTTTCGAGCCAACCCTTAAATGATAGTCACAATATTGGCAAACGTATTTATTTTCTACCTGATCGGCGGAGTGTAATGCCTTCTTACAATTCGGACATTTATTCCATAAGCCATCTGGAGCTTCTTTTTTTTCTTCTGTTAGCGTACTAATGCCTTTTTTTTCTCTCTTAAACCAAGCCATGTTATTTCTTGAAAAATGCGAGTACAAAGAAACGAAAAAAAATTAGAACACGTTGCGCTAGTTTGCATAACTTTAATTTGGCCAAATCTATATTTTTCCTAACTTCGGCGTATCTAAAACCAATCATAATGAGTTTAAAAGGCTATAAAGGCGTAATTTACGGAGATGCTGTTCAGGAATTATTTGAACAGGCTAAAAAACATCAGTTCGCATTGCCAGCGGTGAATGTTACAGGTACCAATACCATCAATGCAGTTATGGAAACTGCAAAAGCGGTGAATTCACCAGTGATGATCCAGCTGTCTAACGGTGGTGCTCAGTTCTACGCAGGTAAAACATTAAATAACGATAACTTAAATGCTTGCGTATTGGGCGCAGTTTCTGCAGCCAAGCACGTGCATCTGCTGGCCGAACATTACGGCGTTGCAGTAGTTTTACATACCGACCATGCTGCTAAAAAATTATTGCCATGGATCGACGGATTATTGGATCACGGTGAGAAATTCTTTGCTGAACACGGCAAACCTTTGTTCTCTTCACACATGCTTGACCTTTCTGAGGAGCCAATCGAAGAAAACATGGAGATCTCTGCCAAATATTTAGCCCGTATGGCTAAAATGGGCATGACCATTGAAATTGAATTGGGTGTAACCGGTGGTGAAGAAGATGGTGTAGACAATAGTGATGTGGACAGTTCTAAATTGTATACACAACCTTCTGAAGTAGCTTATGCTTATGAAGAATTGAGTAAAGTGAGCGATAAATTTACAGTTGCTGCCGCATTTGGTAACGTACATGGTGTATACAAACCAGGTAACGTAAAATTGCAACCGGTAATTTTGAAAAACTCGCAGGACTTTATCAAAGAGAAATTTAACCTGACTGCCGAAAAACCAATCAACTTCGTATTCCACGGTGGTTCTGGTTCTTCTCAGGAAGAGATCCGTGAGGCGATTTCTTATGGTGCCATCAAAATGAATATCGATACCGATATGCAATGGGCATTCTGGGAAGGTATCCTGGATTATTATAAAGCGAATGAAGCTTATCTTCAGGGCCAGATCGGTAATCCGGACGGAGAAGATAAACCAAACAAGAAATATTATGATCCACGCGTATGGTTACGTAAAGGCGAAGAACAATTTGTGAAACGCTTAACCCAGGCTTTTGAAGATCTAAACTGCAGAAACGCCAGCGATAAATTGTAATATCCGGATATAAAATATAAAAAGCGCTGCAAGATTGATCTTGTGGCGCTTTTTTTGTTGCATGAAACCTATGGAAACAACACTTCAGGTAAATAAAGTAAGGAATCAGGACGATCTGGAAAAGGCATTTGCAATCCGGAAAATTGTTTTTGTGGATGAACAGCATTGTCCGCCGGAACTGGAATGGGAAAATGAAGAAGAATCCATTCACTTCCTGGCAGAGCTGAACGGGGAGCCCTGCGGCGCCTGCCGCTGGCGTAAAACCGATAAAGGTTACAAACTGGAACGCTTTGCCGTACTTAAAGAGTTCAGAGGTAAAAGGATCGGACAGGCCCTGGTGGCAGCAGCCTTAGCTGATTTGCCCGCAGATGCGCATTACATTTACCTCAATGCACAACTTGATGCCATGCGTCTGTATTCCAGATTTGGCTTTATGGCCGAAGGTGACCAGTTTGAAGAAGCCGGTATCCAGCATTTTAAAATGGTAAAACAAAGCTAAAATACTTTATTGGAATACCTTTGAGGAAAACTGCATGGCTTCCCTGAATTTATTCATATCCAGTCCCAGGTGTTCATCTTTGTGCTCCAGGTAGCCGATCAGGCCCTCTGTGGCCATGTTACCCGTTAAATCATCAGCCGCCATAGGGCAACCGCCAAGGCCCTTTATGGCACTGTCAAATCGTCTGCATCCGCTTTCGTAAGCTGCATTGATCTTTTCAAACCGGGTGTCAGGCCTGCTGTGGAGATGGAGACCAATTTCAACCTGATGAGGATGCCCTTCAAAGCGACTGAGCAGGGGCGGAACAATTTCTTTTATGCTTTCAGGATTGGACATGCCAGTGGTATCTGATAAAGCAAGTATCCGGGCACCCTGATGAACCAGCGCATCCGCCCATTGTTCCACAATTTCAACATTCCATACATCTCCATATGGGTTTCCAAAACCCATGGACAGATAGATCACTGCTTCTTTATCGTGCTGATCACACAATTCCAGCATGCTTTTTACTGTTTCCATGGACTGTGCTATGCTGGAGTTCGTATTGCGCTGTTGAAAGGTTTCTGAGATCGAAAAAGGAAAACCGAGGTAACTGATCTCCGGATGGGCTACAGCCGCCTCAGCACCCCTTAAATTGGCTACAATAGCCAGCAATTTAGATCTGGCATTGTCCAGATCCAGTAATGAAAGCACTTCTGCCGTATCCCGCAATTGCGGAATGGCCTTCGGCGATACGAAACTGCCAAAATCAATGGTGTCGAAGCCAACCTGTAACAGGAGGTTGAGGTAAGCAGCTTTCAGCTCCGTCGGTATAAAATCGTGAATGCCTTGCATGGCATCCCTTGGGCATTCAATCAGTTTAATGGCTTGTTCCGCTTTCATTGGGTACTGCTGTTTGTTTTACGTCTTTAGATCGGTGAAAAGGCCGGATGATTAAACGCGTGCCCCGGTCGTAGCTAAAATAGCTCCATACCCAGTTCACAAATACCACCAGCTTGTTTCTGAAACCAACTAAAGTCATCAAATGTACAAACATCCAGGTAAACCACGCAAATACACCCTGAAATCTAATTTTGTGCAAGTCTACCACCGCCCTGTTGCGGCCTACAGTAGCCATCGCACCTTTATCGAAATATTTGAAGTTTTCCGTAGGCTGTTTCGCGATGATACGGAGCAGGTTTTTGGCCAAAAGTTTTCCCTGTTGGATGGCCGCAGGTGCAACACCGGGGTGCCCGTTTGGAAATTCTTCGGTAATCATGGCAGCCACATCGCCAATGGCGTAAATATTCTGATAGCCGTCTACCAGGTTAATCTCGTTTACTTTTAAGCGGTTGCCCCGCACCACATGTTCTGTATTTAAGCCCTCAATAACTACACCTTTAACGCCGGCCGACCAGATGACGGTAGAGGAGGGGATCTTTTGTTCATCTCCTAAAGTAAGTACCTTACCATCGTAACCCAATACACGCGTATTTTTCATAATGGTTACACCCAGTTCATGTAAAAAATCCGCGGCTTTTTGCTGTGCCTGTGATGACATGGCTGCCAGCAATGCCGGAGAACCTTCTACCAGGTAAATGTTGACATCATTAATCTCCAGGTCAGGATAATCGCTTTTCAATACGTGTTTTTTCAGTTCTGCTAAAGCTCCCGCAGTTTCAACACCTGTGGGGCCACCACCAACCACCACAAAATTCAACAATTCTGCCCGTTGCTGCGCATCTTCTGCAATCTGTGCCGCTTCCAGATTTTGTAAAATTAAACTTCTGAGGTTAAGTGCTTCGGGGATCGACTTCATCGGCATGGCATTGCCTTCAATTTCTGTCTGACCAAAAAAGTTGCTGGTTGATCCGGTAGCAAGTACCAGGTAATCGTATTCAATCGTACCGATCGTAGTTTCAATTACATTTTGTGCTGCCAGTACTTTCTTTACTTCTGTAACCCTGAAAGTCAGGTTTTTCTGACCTTTGAAGATCTTTCTTAAAGGGAAGGCAATGGAGTCTGCTTCCAAACCACCGGTAGCCACCTGGTAAAGTAAAGGCTGGAAAGTATGGTAATTGTGTTTATCTACCATCAATACATCTACAGCCTGGTTGCGTAGTTTTTTTGCCAGCTCAATGCCACCAAATCCACCACCTATAATGACAATTCTGGGTTGGGTACCTTTAGGGAAATGTTGATCCATAATCTTTGGGTTCAATAAGTATCTAACAATATGTAAAACTACTTATAACAACAAAAGGCATCCCAAAAAGGATGCCTTTATTTATCAGATCAATGTAATTCTTGAATTACGCTGTTTTTTTGTCTTTTACTTTAGCTTCACCCAAGTCAAGTACAATTGGAGTAGAGATACATAATGATGAATATGTACCGATGATACGACCAATTAACAAGGCAAAGATAAATCCGCGGATACTTGCACCACCAAAGATGAAGATCACCAACAATACGAAGAATACGGTTAATGAAGTCAGGATGGTACGACTCAATGTACTGTTCAACGCAAAGTTGATCAAAGTTTCTCTTTCTTTTCCATGCAGGTCTTCTTTACCAGACTCGGCCAGTTTCTCACGGATCCTGTCAAATACAACCACCGTTTCAGTCATGGTATAACCCATTACCGTTAAAATCGCCGCGATGAAATCCTGACCAATCTCTAAAGAGAATGGAAGTACACCGTCTAAGATCGTATAGAATGAAAGTACCAATAATACGTCGTGGAACAAGGCGATTACCGCACCTAAACCGTAGTTTAATTTTTTAAACCTCACTACGATATAGATAAACATCACCAGGCAAGAGAACAGGATTGCACCGTAAGCACTGTACAAAATGTCACTCGCAATGATCGGACCTACTTTTTCATTACTTTCAATGGTATATTTTACACCAGTTTTAGTTAAACCTTTGTGTAAAGCATCTTCCACCAATTTATCCGCCTGCGTATCTACATCTGCAATGTGGAAAGTTGTGGTAATTTTTAATTCATTATCTGCACCTGCAGTTTTAACAATGGTTTCAGACTCAGGGAATACATCGGTTAAAGTTGCTCTCACATCTTCAGTCTGCATACCTTTATCAAAGTGAACGATATACGTTCTACCACCTTTAAAGTCGATACCTAAGTTTAAACCACCATGTTTGATATAGAAACCAATACCTAAAACAATGATTGCCGTAGAAATCATGTAATACAATTTACGGTGACCAACAAAGTTGAAGGCAATGTTTTTGAAGGCGTGAATGGTGTATTTATTACCGAAAGTGATGTTTGCTTTTTTGTCTAATAAAGTATCGAACACCAAACGTGAGATCAATACCGCACAGAATAATGAAGATAAGATACCGATACAAAGTGTAGTTGCAAAACCCTGAACAGGACCGCTACCAAATACGTACAGGATCACACCCAATACCAATACCGTAACGTTACTGTCTATGATTGAAGACATGGCGTGTTTAAAACCTTCTTTAATTGCAACCGGAGTTGATTTACCATGGTTCAGTTCTTCCCTTACACGTTCAAAGATCAGGATGTTCGCATCAACCGATAAACCGATTACCAATACGATACCAGCGATACCAGGCAAGGTTAATACAGCACCCAGTGAAACCAGGATACCCATGATGAAGAACAAGTTGATCACCAACGCCAGGTTAGCTACCCAACCCGCTTTGTTGTAATACAGGGCCATGAAGATCAGGATCACTACGAATGCCAATACAAACGACAACAGACCATCGTGAATTGCAGCCTGACCCAATGATGGACCAACCACAAACTCACCAACGATTCTTGCAGGAGCAGGTAATTTACCAGCTTTCAGAATGTTTGCTAAATCTTGTGTGTCGTTGATGGTGAAGTTACCAGTGATCGAAGAACTACCATTAGGAATTTCGTTTTGAACAGTAGGGGCAGAGTAAACGGTATTGTCCAATACAATGGCAATTGCTTTTTTATTGTTTGGATCAGCAGAAGCTTCAGCAGTGATTTTTTTCCATTTTGCAGCACCTTCACCAGTCATAGACATGGTTACTTCCGGTCTGCCTTTCTGGTCAAAATCATGACGGGCATCGCTGATCGCCTCACCACCTAAATCTGGTTTGCCATCAAATGAAGTTACTTTAATTGCATAAAGTTCAAAAACTTTAGCAGTATTGGTTGTACCCAGATCAGCTGGTTTAGAGCTCCACATGAATTTATAGCTCTGTGGAATGATGGCTTTAACCTCTGCTCTTTTGAAAAATGAATTTACTTTAGCGGTATCTTTTTGAACCACATAACCTACAACTGGTCCCGGGCGCAAAGCTTGCTGACCGTTTTCAGCCTGGTAAGTAGGTGGCTGTAATACTGCAAATAAAGGATTAGATTTTGCGGCTTCGCTTTTTACAGCAGCAGTATCTTTAGTATCTGTCTTTTTAGCCAGACCAGCCAGTTTACTGCCAGACTTAGCTGTCGTATCGTTAGCAACACCTGCTACAGCAGCTGTATCTTTTAACGTTAAAGCCAGTGTTTTGTTGATGCTTTCCAAAATCGGATAAACCTCATCATTTTGGTACACTTGCCAGAACTGTAGTTCAGCAGAACCTTGTAATAATTTATGGATACGTTCTTTGTCCTGCACACCTGGCATCTCAATCAGGATCCTGTTGGTACCTTCTTGTTTTTGCATGTTCGGGCTCACCACACCAAAACCGTCAATACGGCTTCTGATGATAAAGAATGAACGATCAATTGCGCTGGTTGCCTGTTTAGACAAATACGTTTTTACTTCAGAATTGCTCGCATTAGGCTTCAGCTCTTTAGCATTATCCTGGTTGGAGAAGAAATCAGCAAGCTTAACGTTTGGAGAAAGTTTCTCAAATTCGTTAACAAATAAGCTTACGTAGTCTTTACCACCAGCATTTAACTGTTGCTGTGCCGTTGCCAATGCTTTGTTAAAATTAACGTCATCGGTATTGTTAGCTAAAGATTTAACCAATTCACCTAACGATATTTCCATCGTTACGTTCATACCACCTTTAAGGTCCAAACCTAAATTGATCTCTTTAGTTTTACAGAACTGATAATTAAATCCAAACAACGGATAAACCGGCACGGTAGCCATCGAATCTAAATAAGCCTTTTCTTTAGCTACATCCCCTTTAGCATAAGCTTTTGCGTCTTTTTCAACCTTTGAGGTAACAAAGTTGAATGAGAGAGAATACACACAGACAATACCTAATAGTATTGCCATAAATTTAATAAAACCTTTACCCTGCATTTGTTTTGTAATTATTAGTCTATATATGCTATATATTTTTTTAACAAGTCGGCAAATCTAATTATTTTTTTAATTAATAGACCACCTTATTGATTTTTTATTATAGAGGCTCAACTATTTACGCAAAAGCGTTGAAAACGTATAAGCCAGCTTGTTTTTTTCATCGGGCAAATGTTTTTCAATTTCCGTCTCCCGCCATTGGTCCCGGTCAATTTCCGGAAAATACGCATCCGCCTCAAAACTGTCATGAACCGTAGTCAGGTAAATGCGGTCTGTGCGTTCCAGGGCCGATTTATAGATTTCGGCACCCCCTATAATAAAGACTTCAGGCTCACCACTGCAAAGTAGCAAAGCTTCATCAATACCATTGGTGATTTCAACTCCCGGAATCAGCAGGTCTTTTTTGCGGGTAACGACAACATTACGTCGGTTGGGGAGTGGCTTACCGATAGATTCATAGGTCTTGCGACCCATAATTACCGTATGGCCAGAAGTCACCGCTTTAAAATGTTTCAAATCGGCTGGTAAATACCAGAGCAATTCATTGTTTTTGCCGATCGCATAGTTTTCTGCGATGGCGACAACGGCAGATACGATCATACAGCTACAGCTCCTTTAATATGCGGATGCGGTTCATAATTCTTCAACGTAAAATCTTCAAATTTGAAGTCGAAGATGTTTTTAACCTCCGGGTTGATTTCCATAACCGGTAAAGGCCTGGCATCCCTGCTCAATTGCAACCTGGCCTGTTCAATGTGGTTGTTGTACAAATGGGCATCGCCAAGGGTATGGATAAAATCGCCGTATTGCAATCCGCAAACCTGGGCCACCATCATGGTCAGCAGGGCATACGAAGCAATGTTAAAGGGTACGCCTAAAAAGATATCGGCACTGCGCTGGTACAGCTGGCAGCTCAGTTTTCCGTCAGCTACATAAAACTGGAAGAAGGCATGGCATGGCGGTAAAGCCATATTTTCAATTTCAGCTACATTCCATGCAGAGACGATGATCCTTCGTGAATCCGGATTCTTTTTGATGGTTTCAATGATCTGGCTGATCTGGTCGATGTGCCCGCCATCAGGCTTTGGCCAGGAGCGCCATTGCGATCCGTAAACCGGACCCAGGTTGCCATCCGCATCTGCCCATTCGTCCCATATTTTTACGCCATTGTCTTTCAGGTATTTGATATTGGTGTCCCCACTCAAAAACCAGATCAGTTCATGGATGATCGATTTCAGGTGTAACTTCTTGGTGGTCACCATTGGAAAGCCTTCCTGCAGGTTAAAACGCATCTGGTAACCGAAAACGCTGATGGTTCCGGTACCGGTACGGTCATGCTTTTGTGCCCCCTCATCCAGCACATGCTGCATCAGGTCTAAATATTGCTTCATTGATCTATATAATTTTTGTCACCTGTTAAGATGAATATTTTAAGCGGTTTTACTGCATACAAAAGTACATATTTAATAGCATAAATTTAAAGTTGAAGGTTGTCAAGCTCCGACCATCCGGAACCTTGGACACGGTTGGCCGATTTTATTGGTTGTGGTATGTTGAAGTGTCCAGGTTTGAAAATCGCATCAATAATTCCTGCAGGATGAAACTTCTCCGAATTTAAAGGCTTTTTGATGTTCTTGTATAGCGAGAAATATTTCAATCCTATGGCGGCAACAGCAAGGCAACCTTCAGGAAGTTCCAGTTCCCAGGACTGTGCAGGTACAGCTGTTTGATTTTTAGCAATTTCTATGGTAGCCCGGTAGGGCGTTTTACCGTAGCAGGGCTGTAAAGAAAAAATGGCCACCTCCAGTTCCAGGTCGCATAGATTTGCATTTACCGGGAATTTGAGTTGCTGCGGGATTGCTATGGCCGGTAAACGGATCTGCAACATGTTGTTGAGCAGGCTCATTTCTGGTTCCACCCATAAACTGTTGGCCAGTGGCGATCGGGTATTGAATTCAAAACCTGCCAGTTTACTGAAACTATCGGCTGTAAAAATGAATGTTTGTGTTTCTGCTTGCAGGCATTGTGCCAGCAGTACGCGGTTTAAGGTGGTTAACCGGTTGATCATACCCATGTCGCCGTTCTCATCATAAGTTTGCCGAAGGTTTGTCCGTATGTATTTGGAAAGCGTACTCGCCTGGCCAAATAACCTGGCCGATTTTTTAGTGTTTACAGTTTGCCGGACATTCTCCGGTTTGGATTGTATGATCTGGCCGTTAGGCCCTGTTTTGACAACTGAATTGCCGATAACTCCCCTTACATGTTTTCCATCAAATTTTGCCATTTTTTTTAAGTTTTAAGAAACCCATGTGCTTTTGTCAAAGTAGGGGAATGGTTCGGAATGAATACACCGTCTGAGCATTCTTAATCCAGCGTGAGTCCACGTATTTCCTGAAAAAACGTGGACTCACCGTGGACTCACTGTGGACTCACCGTGGACTCAGGCCGAACCAGATCCCTATGACTACACTGCGCACATCAGGATTCTGATTGTTTTATTCTGAATCATTAAGTTACGAAAATTTCTGCTGAGTTTAAAGTTTATGGTGTTGAATTTTAGTGTTTTAAGTGTTTTTTTTGCTTGAACGATCTGCGGTATGGTGTAGAATTAACTAAAATCACTACTTTAGAAGTATCAGGTATAGCCTTATGAACAAATTATCCCCTTTAGCCAATTGGATTCCGTTTCGTTTAGAAAAGAACCGGGAGGGCTGGTTATTAAAATGGCTACACCTTGGTGGAAAAAGAATCACTGAGCCCTTTTTTGACGATACGATAAACTATTGCAGGTCGATACAAAAAAGAGTGTCCAGATTTGAGAGTTGCAGCGGTCCGGCATTGCTGGAGGCTGTGACGGATCACGTCACAGCGCTCCATCCCAGTGCATTTGTTTTTCACGTTTCAAGATGCGGGTCTACTTTATTAAGTCAGGCATTTGCGGAATCCGAATCCTGTATCAGCATTGCGGAGGCACCTTTGCTGGATGAAATTTTAAGATGTACGGAGCATGATCCCAGTATTGACAATGCACAGCGTGAAGATTGGTTTAAAGCTGCACTAAGTTGGATGGGACAAATCCGGACAGGACGGGAGTCGACTTATATTGTTAAGCTCGACAGCTGGCACATTCATTTTTATACAGTGCTTCGGGCCTGGTTCCCCGAAGTTCCTTTTTTCTTTTTAACCCGTCGACCGGGTGAAATTTTGGCTTCCCATGCAAAAATAAGGGGTATTCACATGATCCCTGGTATGGTGAATCCATTGCTGCTGAAAATGGGTAAATTACCTGAATTTAAAGGGGACTTCAGTTCTTTTGGCTCTGATGTGTTGAAACATTACTACCAGGAATTACAGGTTATTTTAGCGCTCGATTGCAGATTTAACCGTTTTTTTGATTACAGCAAAGGGGGCAGGGAAATGCTGGAATCTTTTGCTGAATTTACAGGAATTGAACTGGAAGAAAAAATGTATGAACGGTTAAAATTTCACAGCAAATCAGTTGGTCTTGATTTTGAAACCGAGCCGGAGCTGCCAGATCTTTCTTCAAAAGCCTGCCAGGGTGCTTATCAGCAATTCATTAACGCTTTTTAACTTTTATGGGACTGATCTTTCAATTTTGTGGCCTCTCGGGAGCAGGAAAAACAACGCTGGCCAATGCTTTGTCTGATGAATTGCAGGGCAAAGGATATCGGGTGAAAATTATTGACGGAGACGTGTACAGGCAGACGCTATGTAAGGACCTGGGTTTTAGCAGGGCAGACCGGATCGAAAATGTAAGCAGATTGGGTAGGTATGCAATATCTCTGCGTGAGGAGTTTGACTTTATCTTGATTGCAGTGATCAATCCCTATCTGGAGGGGCGGGAAATGCTCAGGTTGACATGTAATGCCAAGCTGGTTTGGATAAAATGTGATATAGGCGTGCTGATCAACAGAGATACCAAAGGGCTTTATCAAAAAGCATTGCTCCCGGATGGTCATCCGGATAAAATTTATAACCTTACTGGCTTGAACGATGTTTTTGAAACTCCTGTTGCTGCAGATCTGGTGGTCTGTACCGACTTGTTGAGTACTGAAGAAGGTTTGCGTGTTGCTGCTGACTTTATGGTTGGCGAATTAATGTTACATTTATAATATGGCTTCATCACATTTAAAATTTGCGCTGACTTATGATGTGCAGCAACTTCAGCAGGAACTGAACCATAGCCTGAATAAAAAATGGCCGTTGCATTTTAATAATTTTGACTTTGAGGGCGATTGGAGAAGTATTTCCCTGCGCTCGGCAAGTGGCCGCACGGAGGATATTTTTGCGCATTCCGGAGATATTACTTATGTGGATACCCCTTTGATGGCTGAGCTGGATTACATCAAATCGATTGTCGATTCCTGGAAGTGTAAAAAAGAATCGGTGCGTTTACTGGCGCTTTCTCCGGGTAGCTTCATCAAGCCGCATAAAGACATGGGGTGTTCTTATCAGGATGGAAGCTTTAGGATTCACATCCCGATCATGACAAATAAAGCGGTGAAATTTACCGTTGATGGCATAGAATTGTTTCTGGAAGAAGGATCTTGCTGGTATATGGATTTCGGTAAGACGCATCATATTGAAAATAATGGGGACTGCAACAGGGTGCATTTAATTATGGACTGCCTCAGGAATGAATGGACAGATGATTTTTTTGGTCAGAATGGTTATCAGTTTGAGGCAGATCCGATCGAAAAAGCACAGGCTGAAGTAACCCGGAAGCTGGTTATTGAGGAACTGGAAAGAATGGACAATGATGTGGCCAGGGCGCTGATTGCCAAAATGAAGAGCGGGCAGGTTTAAAGCGTTGATATTAAGTCGAGAGCTATTTTAAACGAAGCCAGTTTACCATGTGAGGAAAAGGCTGGACACCCAGACGTTGGGCGTTTTTTTCGTCATAGGCCATTTCACAATACTGCAACATGGGCAGCCCGATAGCCCGGCCATTTTCAAAATTATCAATCAGATTTTGGCTGCCACCTTTATAGCCCTGTTCATGAAAAACAACAGTCGGGGGGATTTTTAAATACAGGGCTGCAGCATAACTCCAGGCCAGGGTCATCAACTCCGCGCCACGGTGCATATCGATATCCGGCAATTTGCCGTTTAACTCAGCTCTGATCTGAGGAGGGACCGCGGCCAGGTGTCCGGCCTCATGTAAAATGTCACCTGGATACAATACTTGTTCAGGATCAATACTCAATCCACCATTTTTAATGTGTATCCCGGGTAGAAATCCGGGCTCTTCTTCAGTAGCACAGGTGATGCTTAATCCGATTTCTTCTAAAAAATTAACCAAAAGCTCAATTAGCCTTTCCTTTTCTTTGGGGATTGATGTAGCTTGCAATTCAAATTTAATTGTAAAGGTTTATAAACTAAATATAGTTAGATTTAAATCAATATTCGGTTTTTAAAAAAGATTTACCCCCGCAAATGAAATCAAACGCTTTTCTACAGGTTTTTTACGAGATCCATCAGGCTAAAAAACGTCGGGAACTTACGCCCCGGTATCCGAATTTTGATGTGCTTGAGGATATTTTCCTATGTACTTACGGGTTGGGGAAGTACGAGACCTATTTTTTCCTGTATGCGGAATGCGAAAATTTTGAGCATTTCAATACCTGGCTGGCTGAGCTTAAGGGGCTTGATTTTTTAGCACAAGCCGGAGATCAGTTTAAGGAATGGTTAAACCGGGAGGAGCGTCCGGAAATTAGGCCTGAGCAGAAGGTGCTTCATCAGGAACAATTGCAATTCTGGGAGGAACACGGATACTTGAAGGTCAGTGGCCTCATTGAGCCGTCACTTTGTGAGGATGTGAAAGCGATGATCTGTAAACATATGGACGTTAGTTTGTCAGATCCGGATACCTGGTACAGGTCTCATGCGGACTGGCATGGGCTGATGCTGCAGGTTTATCAGGATGCGAGCCTGGAAGCCATCAGGAAACATCCGCATGTTTATCAGTTATTTTCTGAGCTTTATGGCAGCCGGGATATCATTGCCAATACCGAAAAGGTTAGCTTTAATCCGCCGGTTACCGAAAACTGGAAATTTAGCAGCGGAGCACTTCATTGGGATATAGACATCAGCAAGCCTCTGGGCTATTATATACAAGGCTTGATTTACCTGGATGATGTTCCTGCAGACCGTGGGCCATTAACGCTGGTGCCGGGTGTGCATCTGGAATTTGACAAATGGATCAGGCCTTACTCCACATTGGATGAGGCGCACAATGCGATGCGAAATCAGATGAAAGCTGTGCCTGTTCCGGGAAAAAAGGGGGATATCATTGTCTGGCGCAATACCCTTCCGCATGCGGCAAGTGCAAACCATTCTGTACTGCCAAGGTTTGTACAATACCTTAGCTTTTCAAAATTGTAAACACCTGCTATCTGTTTTTACTTAGCTGTTGCGCTTTTGGGCTGCGGCTAATTTTCCGAGTACTAAATGTGCATCTGTAGCTTGCTCCCTATGGGTTAAACCTGGAATAAGGTATTTGTGATGGAAATCATTTTTACGGTTAGCTGCATCAAAACCAAAGGTTGTTTTGCCTAAAATCATGCCATGCTGACCAGTCTGACTTAACGCAACATCATGTTTGTTTTTGTTTCTTAAGATCATCGCCCCGCTCAACACTTTGTTGTTGTGGCCGCCAGCGATAAAATCAATTTGTTCAGATGCTTCTGCCAGTCCTTTATTGCTATATCCATCTGTTTCAAATCCCAAATGAGATAAACAGATCACAAAATCACAGTTCAGGTTGTTTTTAAGGTGATTGGCGGTGCGGTTGGCTGCCTGGTAAGGATTTTCAAAGTCAATACCGGGTATAGCTAAGGAACGACCCACGCCGGTTATGCCAATCTTTAAATTTTTATTTTTAAGTACGATATAAGGTTTTACGCTGGAAGATAATCCGGTATGGCTGAAGGTATAATTGCAATTAACCAGGGGGAAATCCATTTGCGAAACCATTTTCGCAAAAGCTTCCTGGCCCATCGCCAGTTCATTTGCACCTGGTGTTACGGCGTGATAGCCGATTTTATTCATTAAATATATGGTCCTTTCCTGGAGGTTCTGGGATCCATCCTGTGCCAGGAAATTCCCTGCATCTACAGTTAAACCAGATACCTGCTGCATTTTAATCAATTCAGCAATGTTTTTAATTCCGCCTAAGCTATTGGTATTGCTTTCAATCGTACCATTCAGATCGTTGGTATGAAAGATGGTCATGCGCTCGCTGTTGAGCGTATTGATTTTTTTAGTAATACCAGCTAATGCGTCCAAATGACTGCTAAACAAAGCTGCACTGGTTAGGATACTTGATTTTCTTAGAAAAGATCGTCTGGCCTGGGTCATAAAAAATAATTTAATGAAGTAATAATAAAGAAAAGTTCGTTAACGAACAAATTTTATGAATATTATATTTTAATTGAAAAAAAAATAAAAAAAAACAGGGTTTATATGTTTTTAATGAAAAAATATTTGGAATTAGGTATAATGTTTCATTACATTTATAATCGTATTGTAAACTACGTAAGTGATTTACAATGTCTTTATCGGGAGGCGAATTACAATCTGGTAATTTGCTGTTCTTATGAAGATAAAATTAACGAGTAAAATAGCGCTTATCATGAATAAATTAACCATCGGTTTATTGTTGCCTGTATCTACCATTGTTCCGATGTCCAGAGATTTTGAACAGGGATTGAAGCAGGCATTAAAAGACCAGGTTGATCAGGACTGCTGGGAAGTGGAGTTCATTCCAGAATTTATCGGTCAGGGCAGCAGATTGAGGGTGGAAGAATCCATCGATAAGCTCTTTTCTTATTACCATGCAGATGTAGTTACGGGGATAGTTTCGAATATGACCGGCATGGCGGTAGCACCTAAATTTGAACGCTATAAAAAGCCATTCATCATGAATAATATTGGGGAACATACACCCAATCCGGAATGGTTTAACCCTTATATTTTTATCAATTCTACCCATACCTGGCAGCAGATCTGGTCGCTTGGTTACTGGGCGGTTAAGACATTTGGAAATAAAGGGATGTTTGTGGGCAGTGTATATGACGCGGGGTATTCCTTTAACAATATGCTGAGGCTGGGTATGCAGGCGGCGAGTGCGGAAAGCAACCTGTCTTTTTCCATTGCACAAATTACACCGGGCGCAAAAACTGCTGATCCCAAAACTGTATTTGAGCATGTTGAATTGTTTCAGCCGGATTTTATTTTTAGTGCGTTTTGCGGAGAAGAAGCTACGGCTTTCCAGGAAGCCTATACAAATGCTGATGCTAAAAATATTCCGCTCCTGGCCTTGCCTTTTCTGCTTCAGAATTTTGATGCTAAGGATCATGAGCTGGAAATCTATACGGCATTGAGCAGTACTGCGCTGCTTTCTAATGGAGAAAGCGGGGAGGTTTTTCAGGATCAGACTTTTTATCAATTGGGTAAAGAGACGGGAATGATACTCGCCGATGCTTTAAAAATAGTAAAAGATGGAGATTGGGTTGAGGCGCTGAACCAGGTGAAAGTGGATTCTGAACGTGGCGTTCTGCACATCAACTCACAAAAACCGGGCGAGGACAACCAGGTTTACCTGGTGAAAAATACCCACACCGGAAATAGAAAGCACATGAGAAGAGCGGTGATCCGCAGGCTGGAAACTGTGGCCATCGACGATCAAGCTTTAAGCGATTCGCTCCAGGAGCTTTCTTCAGGTTGGGAAAATCCTTATTTAGGTATATAATATGGTACAGTGGATATGAAAATAGCAGTGGTTTGCAATTCGGATACTTTGGCTATGCCCTCTGTTCAGTTTCTGAAAGAGCGGAATCTCCTTGCGGGGATAGGTATTCCTGAAAAAAGCAAGGCTGTTATGCTGAATGCACTGCAGATCATTGGTGTAATGCCTGATGAAGTGGCACTTTTTCCTGCTGGTTCCTGGCAGGAAAGCATGGAAAACTGGTTGCATCAGCTGAACGGCGGACGCATAGATGCTGTATTTGTTTTTGCATTTCCCTGGAAAATACCTGCGGCTATATTGAGCATCCCGCTAAAAGGTTTTTTCAATTTTCATTTTGGGGTATTGCCAAAGTACAAGGGGGCAGATCCTATTTTCTGGCAAATCAGGAACAGGGAAAATAAAGGTGGTTTGTTTATTCATAAAATGACTGCTGAAATTGATGCCGGACCGATTGTCTGGCAGAAAGAGATGCTGATTTTTCAGGGAGAAACTTACACCATGCATGCTGGACGTATAGGTAATGAGGCTGTTGAAGAACTTAAGCTTTTGCTGGACCAGATGGATCGGGACGAGCTTAGGGAAAGTACGCAGCAGGATCATGAGGGTTTATTTTATCAGAAACCCAATACTACGCACTTTAAAATAGACTGGGAAAAACAGTCGGCCAGTGAAATTGAATACCTGGTCAATGCCTGCAATCAAAAGTATGGTGGGGCATCCACATCTTTGAGAAAGCGGGAAATCAGAATACTGGAGGTGAGTCCTGTAGACATGCCGCCCATCCCTGAACAGTTACCTGGTGCTGTGGTTCATGCTGATGCATTGTACGGACTGGTGATTGCATGCAGGAACCAGGAATTTTTAAAAATAAATGTTGTCCATATGCAGGAAGGTTATTTGTCTGGTGCAAAGCTTTTTAGTATGGGTGTTGGAATAGGTGAACAATTAATTTAAAATAAAGAACTATGGAAGGAACTATATCGGAAATCCGCATGTTTGCAGGGGACTTTGCTCCAAAAAACTGGAGCTTTTGCCGCGGGCAAATATTGGCGATCTCTACAAACCAGGCACTTTTTTCCCTTTTGGGGACGACCTATGGAGGAAATGGTATACAAACTTTTGCACTGCCCAACCTGAGTAGCAGGGTTGCTATAGGCGCGGGGGCTAGTGGTCCTGGTGTAAGCACTCGGGTTCTTGGTGAAATCGGGGGATCAGAAACGGTGACACTTGGGATAAATGAAATTCCACTACATACGCACACCAGTAATTTGTCGGGCTCAGGCAAATTGTCTGTAAGTTCTGCCGAGGCCAGTTTAACCGCTCCAGTTGCCGGATCAACAATAGCAAGTCCCGTTAAAGCGACGGGGAGGTCATCTACCCCCTTGTTAGGCTTTAACAATGCCCAGCCCAATGTGGCTTTGGGAAGCAGCTCATTAAATACCGGACAACTGACTGTGACAAACAATCCGACCGGGGGAAATGCAGCACATAGTAACATGCAGCCTTATGTGGGTATGCATTTTATCATCTGTTTGTACGGAATATATCCATCAAGAAACTAAATAAAACTCATCAATATGGAGGGAACTATAGGAGAAATCAGATATTTTGCTGGTAATTTTGCACCACGTGGCTGGGCCTTATGCCAGGGTCAGCTGATGCCTATCACAAATTATGAAGCTGTATACGCCATTATGGGCACCACTTATGGCGGAGATGGTGTAAACACATTTGGTCTGCCGAATTTTAGTGGCCGGGTTGCTGTGGGCACCGGACAAGGTGGGGGGCTATCGCCGGTTGCATTGGGTGTTGTCGCCGGTAGTGAAAATGTAAGCCTGACTCAGTCAAATTTACCTCCTCACACGCATGCGAATACAACCACACCAATAAATCCTGCAATTGCAGTGTCGGTTAATAGTGCGCAGGCCATTACCCATACCCCTGCTAATGCTTTATCAATTGCATCTGCAGGCTATATGGCTTCAGGTTCTTTTGTTCCGAATCTGGGGTTTAATACCTCGACTCCGGCTGTGGCATTAAATCCGGGAACGGTTGATCTGAGTTCAGTTACCGTGAACAATTCAGTCGCAGGTAGTTCAGCCCCGCACAACAACATGCAGCCCTACCTGGCTGTCAATTTTATCATTTGTCTGGAAGGTATTTTTCCATCCAGAAATTAATTAAAATCTCATCGACATGGAAGGAACTATAGGAGAAATAAGAATATTTGCTGCCAATTATGCACCCAGAGACTGGGCTTTTTGCCAGGGTCAGATAATCCAAATCCGAAATAATACCGCATTATTTTCAATTCTGGGCACCACATATGGTGGAAATGGTACAACTACTTTTATGCTGCCCGATTTCAGAGGCCGGGTAGCTTTGGGTGTAGGACAATTGCCTGGTGGTAGTGATTTTGTGCTTGGGCAAGCTTCCGGAGCAGAGGTGCATACACTAAGCTTAGCTGAAATGGCAGCACACACCCATGTTGGCACGGTATCCGGATCTGCGAGTTTAATGGTCAGTTCCGCTGATTCCACTTTAGCTGTAGCTACGGCAGGTTCGGTAATTTCCAGTCCGGGCTATACGGCTACCGGCGGTTTGGCAAAAACACTTGGTTTCAATAATGCCACACCCAATGTCCCATTGCATTCGGACTCGGTTAAGGTGAGTCCTACTCCGCTGACTTTGGCTGCTGCGGGAGGGAATGCTGCGCACAATAACATGCAGCCATATCTTGCCTTGAACCACATCATTTGTATGTATGGTATTTTTCCGTCGAGGAATTAATTACTTCAACTGATAGGACCAGGAAGGTATATCACTGAAATTATAAATAAACCTGATGAAAGCGCCCGGATGTAAATTTAGCATGGAAACCAGGCAATATGGATTGGTAATGAGAGATTCTGCCAATCCCAACTCCAGCGTTTTGAAAATTTTGACCCGGGTAAAAATGCAGATGTCGGGTTCGGATTTTTTTAAGGCTGGGATTTTAAACCAGGGACTGTGAAATGCCTGGTTTATAAAAAATGAAGATTGACCCAGGTCTTTATTTAAAGAAAATAGCATCGCGAATGCTGAACGTTTATAATCTGCCGAAACAAGTGGAACCGAAGCTGTAGTCAGAAAAGGTTCCCGAGCAAAAGAAGTGAGCTGCACCTCAACAGACACTTCTTCAGGGATGAAGATCCCGCCTTCTGCCAGTTGAGGAGCCAGGTTTGTCGTAATTGCGACCTGAGGCTCGGTAAGAAGCGCATGGAACATGGTCTCAGTGATGACCATATGAAGATCAGGAGATGAATGACGATAAGAGATTGCATCCTGGACAGCGATGCTTTCTGCAAAAGATGAAAGATTTAGTGTGAGAAAAAGTTCTTTGACGAATTTAACGGATTCGAAATGAATGTCAATTAAAGTAACCTGTAATTGATCAGCCTTAAACAGCGGTAAAACAGGGAGCAGGATGGTGGCAAATGGGCCACAACCCGCGTACAGGACATTTATTTTTTGATCAGGAAAGCGAAGCATCAATTCCTGGATGGCCTGGTATACGCCCTTTATGAAACGGGCAGTCCTCAGGCGATCCTGAAGGCAATCGGCCGCGTGATCAAATGAAAGCGCAATTCCGCCCTGGAGTGGCAACTCTATCTGATCAGAAGGATGGGGAGTACGCTTTGCCAGGAAAGTTAAATAGAAATCTGAGAGTAATTTGACGGCATGTGCCTCTTCATCTGCGGTGTGTGATTGAAGAATAAGGTTGGCAATGGCACTAAGTTTTGAAACAGTCATTTTAGCATGAATATAAGAAACACAATATATAGAATAAATGATATCAAAAAATACTAAATAAGCGGCATATGAAAATAAAACTACTCGTATTGTTTCTAACCCTCTGCATGCCTTTCATGGTCAATGCACAGTTTGTAGAAGCATTTGAAAGTGCTACAGCAGGTAGCTCTACTTTCACCAGTAATGGCCAGGCCTTTACCATCACCAGCGTGACTGGTGGCGTTTTTAAGGTCGACGGAAGCTATCCGGGGACCGGTTGGAACGGAACCGGACCAGATGATCGATACATCGATAATGATGGATCTGCCACTACTTTACCCACAAGTTTCAAAATAAGCAGTGCCACTGCTTTTAGGGTCAATAGTTTTTGGATATACCTGTCAGACATTGTGAATGATGTAAATGTGACCGGCGTACTGACCGTTACAGGTTCTTACAATGGTGTTACACAATTTACAGCGACTTCAACTGCTGGTTTTAACAATACATCTGCAGTAACAAATAACGGTTTTACATCGATCGATCTGTCTACTTTCGGTGGTGCAGATAATTCAGTGAAAAATGTTGATGCCATCACCATTTCTACCACAGGAAATTTTAATTATTTAGCACTTGACGCGTTAAAATGGTCGGGTGCTCTTGCACCTTCAATTACGGCACAGCCTGTGAACAGCGCAATCTGTCCGGCAGGTAGTACCAGCTTTTCAATAACGACCACCAATGCCTATACCTATCAATGGCAGGTCGATACCGGAAGTGGTTTTACCAATATTACAAATGGAGGCGTATATAGTAATGCGACAACAGCTACCTTACTGATTACGGGAGCGACAACAGGTATGGATAACTATAAGTATAGATGTCTTGCTACCGGAGTTCCGGCATTTGCCGCGGCTACTTCAAATGCAGCTACGCTGACGATCAATCCTACACCTACCATTACCACTGAACCCGCTAATACAACAGTTTTAACTGGAAATAATACCACCATAACAGCCGTGGCCGCTAATGCGACAAGCTATCAATGGCAGGTAAATACGGGGTCAGGGTTTAGTAATGTTGCAAATGCTGCTCCTTATTCCGGGGCTACAACAACTACATTAACCATAACCAATGCGGTACTGAGCATGAACGGTTATCTTTATCGCATTGTGGCAACAGGGGCATGTGCCCCGCCTAAGACATCCAATAGTGCGACATTGACGGTTAGCAATTCTTCCATTAGTGCCACAGGAACACTGGGCACGATGTCTACTACTTTTGGAACGAGTTCTTCATCTCAGCAAATTTCAGTTTCCGGATCTAATTTAACAGCAGGTGTATTGGTTACGCCGCCGACTGGTTTTGAGGTGAGTACCGACAATACCACTTTTACGCCAACTGTAACGGTAGGTGCAGCAGGTACTTTACCTTCAACGCCTGTGTATGTACGGTTAAGCAGCACTGCTGCTGCAGGTACTTATCCTGGAAATGTTCAGCTGAGCAGTACCGGAGCGGCAACTGTAAACGTATCAACCACTACCAGTGGCGCAAATGTAATCAGTCCTGCACCATTAACCATTACAGCTAATGCTGCAAGCAAAACTTATGGCCAGGTATTGACTGGCGCGGCCGGCTCAGCCGCTTTCACGCTTTCCAGCGGAAGTCTGAAAAATGGAAATACATTAAATACGGTAACACTGGCTTATACCAATGGTGCTGTAGCCACTTCGGCTGTAAACACTTATGCCGGAGTAATCGTTCCTTCAGCTTTGACAGGAGCTAATGGATTTCTGGCCAGTAATTATGCCATCACCTATGTGGCTGGCGATTTAACGGTAAACCAGGCAACGCTTACGATAGCAGCTAATAATGCTACGAAAACTTACGGACAAAGTCTGACCACTGTAACAGGGGCTACAACATTTAGTCCTACCGGTTTGCAAAATTCGGAAACGATTGGAAGTGTGTCCATCAGCTATGGAGCAGGCGCTGCTGCAACAGCTGGTGCCGATAATTATGTTGGATCGGTAACTGCCAGTGCGGCAACCGGGGGAACTTTTAATGCGGCCAACTATTCGATTACTTATACTGCTGGCAACATTGTCGTGAGCCCAGCGCTTTTAACAATAACCGCGACAGGGCCTGTTAAACATTTTGGTGAAGCATTAAGTGCGGGTTCGAGTACCTCTAATTTTAGCACAAGCACATTGCAAAATGGAGAAACGATCGCAAGCGTAACTTTAACCCCTGATGTTGCTGGTCAGACTGCAAGCACACCGGCAGGAAGTGCCTACGTAGTTACACCTTCATTGGCAGTTGGTGCAAACGGATTTTTAGCAAATAATTATACGATAACCTATGTACCTTACCTGGGTACAGTTGCAAAAGCATCACAGACCATCACCTTGTCGGCTTTTAGTCCGGCTGTATATGGCGATGCAGATATTGATCCGGGGGCGACAAGTAGCAGTACATTACCTGTAACTTACAGCAGCAGCGATCCATTAGTGGCAACCATTGTTTCCGGGAAAGTACACATCGTTGCAAAAGGTACAGTTACGATTTCTGCAAACCAGGCTGGAAATGCCAATTATGACGCTGCTCCACAAGTTCAGCAGGTTTTAACCATTGCGACAAAACCAATTACGGTTACTGCTTCTGCCAGAACCAAGACTTACGGTGACGCAGTGACTTTTGCAGGTACTGAATTTACAGCTCCTGGTTTAATCAATGGCAATACCATTACTGGTGTTACTTTAAACAGTACAGGTGCAGCTGCAACGGCTACTGTTGCCGGTTCGACTTATCCGATCGTAGCCTCGGCAGCGGTTGGTACTGGTTTGAGTAATTACGCAATTACTTATGCAGATGGCGCGTTAACTGTAACACCTAGAGCCCTGGTTGTAGTGAATACCGACCGCTCTAAAGCTTATGGCGATGTACTGACCAATACTGACTTTACAGGAAGCATCACCGGAATTCAAAATGGTGATAACATTACATTGAGCCGTAACAGTACAGGCGCAGTAGCTACTGCAGTTGCAGGCGCAACTTATCCGATTGTAGCTACGCTTGCGGATCCTGATGGTAAACTGGGTAATTATACGGTAAGTAACCCTAATGGGGTGTTGACCGTAACTCAGAAAACACTGACCATTACGGCTGCTGCAAGAACCAAAACTTATGGCGATGCAGTGACTTTTGACGGTACTGAATTTACAGCGACTGGCTTGATCAATGGCAATACCGTTACTGGTGTTACTTTAAGCAGTACAGGCGCAGCTGCAACAGCTACAGTTGCCGGTTCGACTTATCCGATTGTGGCTTCGGCGGCTGTTGGTACTGGTCTGACAAACTATGCGATTACTTATGCTGATGGTGCTTTAACAGTAACGCCTAAAGCCCTGGTTGTGGTCAATACCGACCGCTCCAAAGTTTATGGTGATGTATTGACCAACACCGACTTTACAGGCAGCATCACCGGTATTGTCAACAGCGACAACATTACCCTGACCCGTAACAGTACGGGAGCGGTAGCTACTGCTGCTATAGGTTCAACTTACCCGATTGTGGCTACGCTTGCGGATCCTGATGGTAAACTGGGTAACTATACGGTAAGTAACCCAAATGGAGTTTTGACCGTTACTCAGAAAACACTGACCATTACCGCTGCTGCCAGAACCAAAACTTATGGCGATGCCGTAACTTTTGCAGGTACTGAATTTACAGCATCCGGTTTGATCAATGGCAATACCATTACCGGAGTAACTTTAAGCAGTACAGGTGCAGCTGCAACAGCGACAGTTGCAGGTTCAACTTATCCGATTGTGGCCTCGGCCGCTGCGGGTACTGGTTTGAACAATTATAACATTACTTATGTTGATGGTGCTTTAACAGTAACGCCTAGAGCCCTGGTTGTGGTGAATAACAACCGTTCCAAAGCTTATGGCGATGTACTGACCAATGCCGACTTTACAGGTAGCATCACCGGAATTCAAAATAGCGACAACATTACCTTAAGCCGTAACAGTACAGGGGCAGCAGCAACGGCAGTTGCAGGCACACCGTATCCGATTGTGGCTACGCTTGTGGATCCTGATGGTAAACTGGGTAATTATACGGTAAGTAACCCAGATGGGGTATTGACCGTGACTCAAAAAACACTGACCATTACCGCTGCTGCAAGAACCAAAATTTATGGCGATGCCGTAACTTTTGCAGGTACTGAATTTACAGCGACCGGTTTGATCAATGGCAATACCGTTACTGGTGTTACTTTAAGCAGTACAGGTGCTGCGGCAACAGCTACGGTTGCAGGTTCAACTTATCCAATTGTAGCCTCGGCTGCTGCGGGTACTGGGTTGAACAACTACACCATCACTTATGTCGATGGCGCTTTAACGGTAACGCCTAGAGCCCTGGTTGTAGTGAATACCGACCGCTCAAAAGTTTATGGCGATGTGTTAAGCAATGCTGACTTCGCAGGAAGCATCACCGGAACTCAAAATGGTGATAACATTACCCTGACCCGTAACAGTACAGGAGCGGTAGCAACTGCAGTTGCAGGCGCAACGTATCCGATTGTGGCTACGCTTGCGGATCCTGATGGTAAACTGGGTAATTATACGGTAAGTAACCCAAATGGGGTTTTGACCGTAACTCAGAAAACATTGACTATTACCGCTGCTGCAAGAACCAAAACGTATGGTGATGCAGTAACTTTTGCCGGTACTGAATTTACAGCGACCGGTTTAATTAATGGCAATACGGTTACCGGTGTTACTTTAAGTAGTACAGGTGCTGCTGCCACAGCAACAGTTGCAGGTTCAACTTATCCGATCGTGGCCTCGGCTGCTGCGGGTACTGGTTTGACTAATTATAACATTACTTATGTGGATGGTGCTTTAACCGTAACACCTAAAGCACTGGCTGTGGTGAATAACAACCGCTCCAAAGTTTATGGCGATGTACTGACCAATACCGACTTTACAGGTAGCATCACCGGTATTGTCAACAGCGACAACATTACCCTGACCCGTAACAGTACAGGAGCGGTAGCTACTGCAGCTATAGGCTCTACTTACCCGATTGTGGCTACGCTTGCCGATCCTGATGGTAAGCTGGGCAATTATACGCTGAGCAATCCAAATGGTGTATTGACCGTGACTCAGAAAACACTGACCATTACTGCTGCTGCCAGAACCAAAACTTACGGCGATGGGGTAACTTTTGCAGGTACTGAATTTACATCGACCGGTTTGATCAATGGCAATACCATTACCGGAGTTACCTTAACGAGTACGGGTGCTGTGGCAACAGCCACAGTTGCTGGTTCAACTTATCCGATCGTAGCCTCGGCTGCTGCGGGTACCGGTTTGAACAATTATAACATTACTTATGTTAATGGCGCTTTAACGGTAACGCCTAGAGCCCTGATTGTAGTGAATACCGACCGCTCGAAAGTTTATGGCGACGTATTGACCAATGCTGACTTCGCGGGAAGCATTACAGGAATCCAAAATGGTGATAACATTACCCTGACCCGTAACAGTACAGGAGCTGTGGCAACTGCAGCTGTGGGTGCAACGTATCCGATTGTAGCTACGCTTGCCGATCCTGATGGTAAACTGGGTAATTATACGGTAAGTAACCCAAATGGGGTTTTGACCGTTACTCAGAAAACACTGACGGTTACTGCTGCTGCAAGAACCAAAACTTATGGTGATGCAGTGACTTTTGCCGGTACTGAATTTACAGCGACCGGTTTGATCAACGGCAATACGGTTACCGGCGTTACTTTAAACAGTACGGGTGCTGCGGCAACAGCTACGGTTGCAGGTTCGACTTATCCAATCGTTCCATCAGCAGCTACTGGTACTGGTCTGGCCAACTATGCTGTTACTTATGTAAATGGTGCTTTAACTGTAACACCTAAAGCCCTGGCTGTTGTCAACAACAACCGCGCTAAAGTTTATGGTGACGTGCTGACCAATGCCGACTTTACAGGTAGCATCACAGGTATTGTCAACAGCGACAACATTACGCTGACCCGTAACAGTACAGGAGCAGTAGCAACCGCAGTTACCGGAACTACTTATCCAATTGTAGCTACGCTTGCAGATCCTGATGGTAAACTGGCTAACTATTCACTCAGCAATCCAAATGGTGTGTTAACCGTGACTCAAAAAGCCCTGAGCATTGCTGCTACGGCAAGAACCAAAACTTATGGTGATGCTGTGGTCTTTGCGGGTACTGAGTTTACAGCTACAGGCCTGATCAATGGCAATACCGTTACAGGCGTTACGCTAACCAGTACAGGTGCTGCGGCAACTGCAACAGTTGCAGGCTCTACTTATCCAATTGTTGTTTCGGCAGCGACCGGTAACGGGCTTAGCAATTATGTCATCAGTTATACCAACAGTGTGTTAACTGTAAACAGAAAAGCGCTGGTCATCACCGCAGATAACAAAGAGAAATTTGCAGGTACGGTTAACCCGGCATTAACGGTTAGCTATTCTGGATTTGTGAATGCTGAAGGTGCCGCTGTATTAACTACATTACCAACCATTACAACTACCGCATTGACAAGCAGTCCGATTGGCGATTATCCGATTAAAGCGACTGGAGCTGCGGCAGCAAATTACACCATCAGCTATGTGGATGGTATACTGAAAATTAAACCTGGAGCACCAACCAGTGTGAACCTGGCGGCTGTAACTTTGTTTGAAAACAGCCCGATCGGAACAAACGCTGGTACATTGAGCAGCACCTCTGACGATCCTGCAGCAACCTTTACTTATACCCTGGTTGCCGGAACGGGAGATACTGACAATGCTTCATTTGCGATTTCAGGAACGGCTGTTAATTCTGCTGCAGTTTTAGATTACGAAACTAAAGCAAGCTATAGCATCCGCGTGAGAAGCACTACACAATACGGATTCTCACTGGATAAAGTGATTACCATCAATCTGACGGATGTAAATGAGATTCCGACACTGGCGGCAATTGCCAATCAAACCATTTGCTATACCCGCAGCAATCAAAACGTGGCGCTGACAGGTATCAGTGCTGGTCCTGAGACCTCGCAAACGACTACTTTATCGGTAAGCAGCAGCAATGCAAACTTGTTTGACCGTTTAACAGTATCGGGTACCGGTGCAACAGGAACCCTGGTTTATCAGGCCAAAACCGGTGCTGCAGGAACTGCTACAGTTACCGTAACGGTTAAAGACAATGGCGGTACAGCAAATGGCGGTGTAGATACTTACAGCCGTACTTTTGTGATTACGGTGAATGCATTGCCTGTATTGAGCATCAACAGTGATAAAGGCATAGAGATCAGTAAAGGTGAAACGGTGTTCTTAACCGCTACCGGTGCTGCTACTTATGCATGGGCGACAGACAATAGCGTAATTGGTGCGGTGAATGCTGCAACCTTACAGGTTAGGCCAAGACAAACCACTACTTATACCGTTACAGGTACCAATGCGAGTGGTTGCAGCGAAACGAAAAGCTTTACCATTACTGTACTGGATGATTTGGCCAAGATTAAAGCGACCAATATCCTGACCCCGAATGGTGATGGTTATAATGACAAGTGGATCATTGACAACATCGATTTCTATCCAAATAATGAAGTGAAAGTGTTTGACAAGGCCGGACGTTTGGTGTTTGCTAAGAAAAGCTATGACAATAGCTGGGATGGAACATATAACGGTACCGCATTGTCAGAAGGTACTTATTATTACATCATTGATTTTGGAACAGGCAGACAAGTGTTTAAAGGTTTCATCACTGTAGTTAGAGATAATTAAAAAGTAGTTAAATAATACGATCGTCATCCTGAATGTATTTCAGGATGACAAACTAAATAGAAACATATAAAAGACATATGAAAACTACATATAAAATATTTGCCTTAATTGCTGGTGTGACCTTATTGGGGATGTCGGCGAAAGCACAACTTAATCCGTTGTCGGCTCAATATTATAACAACCAATACCTGATTAATCCGGCTTTTGCGGGTGCTAAAGAAGATTCGAAAGCCATGCAGGGTTTAAAGGTAAACGCCGCGTACCGCAAACTCTGGAGCAATGTACCTGGAGCACCTTTAACCCAGAACCTGACGGTTGATTATGGCACTGGCCGGGTTGGTTTGGGTTTAACAGTGAATAATGAAAGTGCGGGGTTGCAAAGGCAGACCCGTGTGCTGGGAAGTTATGCTTACCACCTGCCTTTAAGCAGTGGCAATCAGCAATTGCATTTTGGCGTGTCATTGGGTTTTATGAGTCAGCGCTTAGAGAATGCAGATATTTACGGTAATCCAAGTGATCCGATGGTGGGGCAGTACAATGACCGCAAAACCTATCTGGATGGTGATTTTGGTGTGGCTTATACGTCTGATCATTTGAGTGTACAGGCTTCCATTCCGAACCTTAAAAGCGTATTGAAGAAAGATGTGATCAAACTGGCCGACGTGGCTACATTTTATTCGGCGATTAGTTACCGGATCGGAATTTCTGAAGGTGCTGAAGGGATTGAGGCAGAACCTAAGGTTACTTACCGTGGGGTGAAAGGTTTTGATAACATCTGGGATGCCGGTGCGCAGGTGAGTATCGCCGACAGGCAGGCTTTTCTTATGGCCATGTACCACAGTACAGAGAATGCTACTTTTGGTTTGGGTATGAATTTTAAGCGCAGGTACCTGATCAGTGGAACTTATACCACGCAGACTTCCGCTTTGAGCAGCTATACCAATGGTAGTTTTGAATTGAATTTAAGAGTAGGTTTCGGTAAGTAAACTGGAAACATGACATAAAAAAAAGGTCAGTGCATTTGCACTGACCTTTTTTTTATGTTTTTATACCGGGTTTATTTAAATTCCTTAATGTCGACAATCCGGTTGCTGTCGCTGAATTTTAAAAAGTTAATGCCTTTTTTATTCTTTGCCCATCGAAAGTTGCTGGCAATCCAACTGTTTCTTTCGGCGTCTGACTGAGGTGCGGGTTTGGAGAATTTTTCATCGGAAACCTCATCACTTGGATAATTTACCTGGTATAAAGATGATGGGGTCAGGAAAACTAAAGTTGATTTATCCGGTGAATTCAGGATAAACTCGCCCTGTATTCTTTCTTCAGGATTTTGTCTTTTGATGAGGTAAACGTTTGCGTTGACATTGGTGATGAAGAAATCATTGTTCACCAGGTAACCTGTTCTGCCCATTTTGTTGATGCCTGTGGTATATTTTGTATCTTCTTTTCCTTTTGATGGTCTGTACAGACTCACCACGTCCAGTTTGCCATTTTTTAAAGCAATTAAATAAGCTGGAGCTGTCAAGCCTGAGTTGTCGGCCAGCTGGACCAGGATTGCTGTTCTCTGGGTGTTTACAAATTGAGCAGAGGAAAACTGATCAGCTGCTGAATTGGCATCGGCCTTATTGATTTGAATTTTTACTAGCGTGTCTTTGAATTTTACGTTAAACGCTTCTTTGGCTTCGCTGGTATTCTTGTCTTTTTTTGAAAGGATCGTAAAAAGGCTGTCCTTGCCTTCAATGGATTCATTGAATTTTTCATTGGCTGTTAATACCCTTGGGGTATAGGTGGCAGTAATTTCTTGTTGCTGGCAACTGAATAAAAGTACGGATAGACCGAGGGTATACAATAATTGCTTCATCATATTGGTTAGGGTATGTTTTGTTTTTTTTTGCAAAAGTAAACACATCAGTTCAACTTTTAATATAAAAATCCAAACAACCACAATGGAATTTTGTGCGCATGACCAATTTCTATTTCATCAGCTGCAACAAAAGATTTTTCTAAGTGCTTTACTTGTTTATTGGTCTTATTTTTACCTCCAATTTCAAAAGTGTATCCTTTAAAGCTAAAATCACCTTCTTCGGCATAATTGAGCGGTACCAGGTAACCAACCTGGTTGATGAAGAAACTCTCGCGCCTATTCCCTTTGTATCTGGATATAAATTTTTAATCATCCGCAAATCTGCGAGGTAGTGTATAAATTGCATCAGGCTATTAAAATTGTTATTTGTAAACAGCATTTTTACAAATCGCCGGATTTCCGGAGAGCGGGCAGACAGTTCAGGTTGCGGGAAATAAAAGGATATTTTATGTTAGCTTCCCATAAAAAAACAATGTGATGAGGTGTCTGTTTAATGGTTTGCTGCTTTCTTTTTTGCTGACTGCTGCTGGCGTTGCTGCCCAGGAAACGCGGTCTTACCAGGTATTTCAATTTCCGGCAGACCGGATTCCGGGCATTGACGGGAAAACTGACGATTGGAAGATTGTGCCGGATAGCTATACTGTAGGGATGGATCAGTTGTGGGACGACAGTAAGAAACATCCGGTGGCTGATCCTGCCAATCTGAATGTTAAAGTTAAAGTGGGCTGGGTGAAAGGCATGAACCGGCTTTACTTTTTGTACGAGGCCTACGACAATTACTGGGATTTTTCTTTGCCCGACTTGCACAACGATATTTTTGAAGTGGTGGTAGATGGAGACCGGTCTGGCGGGCCATTTATTGATCGTTTTCATCCCAACAAAGAATTGAGCCTGATGGAGGCTTATTTTTCTTTTCATGGGGTACACGCGCAGAATTACCACATTTTTACACCTGCCGAGGGCAAGGATTGGGCCATGCTCTGGGGGCCGCAATCCTGGCTTAAAGATCTGCCTTATGCCAATTCGGCTTCAAATTATAAGTTTAAACCTGGAGAAGGGGGCAAATACACCCTGGAATTTTGGATCACTCCTTTTGATTATGCGAGTGCCAGGGGCCCTGCTTGTTCTACGGAATCTCTACTAACTGAAGGCAAGGATATTGGCCTGAGCTGGGCCGTGATTGATTACGATGATGTAAACGCCAAGGCGCATAAGGGGTTTTGGAATTTGTCCAAAGAACATACCATGTATGGTAATGCTTCGTATCTGCTGCCTTTTCGGCTGATGCCTTTGGAGCCGCAGTTTAAAAAGCAGCTGGAAGCAAACTGGTCGTTTAAGGTCCTGGATATGGATCGCCGTATGGTGGCTTTTAAAGATGAATCTACCGGTAAGGTCAATTCCTGGAAATGGGATTTTGGTGATGGTACAACTTCTGAGGAACAGCATCCGGTTCACAGTTACCAGTTGCCCGATCATTATGTGGTGACTCTTTGGGTTAGCGGGCCTGATGGGAAGGCAAAACGCACAAAAGTATGGGATGTAGCTGTTAAATAGTCTGCTGATTTAGTAAGTTTGCCGCAGAACGATAAACTCTGCACACATGCTTGCATTTGCCAATGCCAAGATTAACCTTGGCTTACATGTTACCGAAAAAAGGGCCGACGGCTATCACAATCTGGAAACCGTATTTTATCCGGTTAAATTGTACGATGTGCTGGAGCTTACAGATGCGGCAGTGACCAGTTGTGTTGTGGGTGGTACTGCGGTTCCCGGAAATCCGGAAGATAACATTTGCCTGAAAGCTTATCATTTGCTTCAAAAAGATTTCGATCTTCCTGCACAGCAGATTTCCCTGTTGAAAAATATTCCGGTCGGGGCGGGCCTGGGGGGCGGCTCTGCTGATGCCGCTTTTTTGATCAGGTTGCTGAACGATAAATTTAAACTGGGAATCCCTGTAGCCGGAATGGAGGATTATGCGCGGCAGCTTGGCGCCGACTGTGCTTTCTTTATTCAGAATAAACCGGTTTATGCATTTGGTAAGGGCGATGAGTTTTCGGAAATTTCACTGGATCTGTCAGCCTATTGTCTGGTTTTGGTAAAACCTGATATCCACGTTTCTACAGCAGATGCTTATGCCGGAATAAAGCCTATAATTCCTAGTAGATCGGTAAAAGATTTAATACATTTGCCATTGAAAGACTGGGAATTGAATTTGAAGAACGATTTTGAAAAAACGGTGTTTTCTAAATATCCGCAGATTGAACAAATCAAAATGAAGCTTTACCAGGCAGGTGCAATATATGCCGCGATGAGCGGTAGCGGTTCTGCTGTTTTTGCGATTTTTGAACAGCAGGTCAGTTTGCCGGACCTGGAAAAAGACCATCAGGTGTTTTACAACGTTTAATTCCTTTAACACAATAGATACTGATCATGGAGATTAATTTAGTACGTAAAAGCGGGAAATTTAATTTTGAAGCAGAGAACTCAGGTGGCTTTACTGTAGACCTGGATGCTAAACCGGAAATAGGTGGCGAAGGTAAGGGGTTCAGACCTATGGAGATGTTGCTGATTGGCCTTGGTGGCTGCAGTGGCATTGATATGGTCAATGTGCTGACCAAACAAAAAGAACCACTTGACGATGTGAAAATCAGCATCAAAGCGACACGTAAAGACCAGGAAATGCCGCCAATATTTGATGTAATCAATATACATTTTGATTTGTACGGTGCTTTAAGCGTACAAAAAGTAGAACGCGCCCTGGCCATGACTTTCGAGAAATATTGTTCTGTTTCCAATATTCTGGAGCGTTCGGCAACCCTTAACTATACCTATACCATTCATCAATAATAAAAATGCAAGAAGACCATTTCGAAACCCTGGCTATCCGTTTACAAGCCGAAAGAACCCAATTTAAAGAGCATTCTGTGCCTTTGTACTTAACCTCAAGTTATAAGTTTGATGACGCGGAGGACATGCGTGCTTTGTTTGCCAATGAAAAAGAAGGCAATGTGTACAGCCGTTATGCCAATCCGAATACTACAGAATTAATTGATAAAATGGCTGTACTGGAAGGTGCGGAGAGTGGCTGGGCAACAGCTTCGGGAATGGCTGCCATATTTACAACGTTTGCCGCTTTTTTGAAATCGGGAGATCACGTGGTGTCCAGTCGTTCGGTTTTTGGTTCTACACATCAGCTGCTAAGCAATGTTTTCTCCAAATGGGGCGTAACCTATACGTATGCTGATCTGGATAAACCGGAACAGTGGGAGCAGGCGATTCAGCCAAATACTAAAATGATTTTTGTTGAAACGCCTTCTAATCCGGGAATTGATATTATTGACCTGGAGTGGCTGGCTAATCTCTCCAAAAAACACAACCAGCTGCTGGTGGTGGATAACTGCTTTGCAACGCCTTACCTGCAGCAACCCATTAAACTGGGCGCTGATATTTCCATTCACTCGGCTACCAAGTTTATTGACGGACAGGGCAGGACCCTTGGGGGGATAATTTTAGGTTCTAAAAATTTAATTTTAGAGATTGAAGGCTTTGCCCGTCATAGCGGACCGGCAATGTCACCTTTCAATGCCTGGTTGTTATCGAAGAGTTTAGAGACGCTGGCTGTGCGCATGGACAGGCATTGTGAAAATGCTTTAAAAGTAGCTGAGTTTTTAGAAGGGCATTCCAGCATCAAAAAGGTAATGTATCCGTTTTTGCCTTCTCATCCGCAGTATGCGATTGCTAAAAAACAAATGAAACAGGGTGGCGGTATTGTAACCCTGGTGATTGAAGGTGGTGTTGCAGCTGCAAGCCGGTTTATGGACAAGTTGAAAATGTTCTCCATTTCGGCGAACCTGGGAGATACCCGTTCCATTGCCACACATCCTGCAACGAGCACACATTCCAAGCTGACCGAAGAACAACGTTTGGAAGTCGGTATTGAGCAGGGTACAATTCGCTTGTCCATCGGATTGGAACATGTCGACGATATCCTTGCTGACATCACCCAGGCCCTGGCTTAATTGATCCTTTCAGCATAAAGAAAAGCGCCGTGTCATTTTGTTGATACGGCGCTTTTTTAGTTATTTACCGAGGCCAAGCAGGTTGGCGAATAGCCGGTAAGCTCCTGGTACCCCTGCGGGGAGTTGCCTGAACCAGGCCAATGAAGTATAAATGTAATGTCCTTTTCCATAGTCGGCTACCAATATGCCGCCATGTAGTGGAGGCTCTGCCGGATCGTTAAATGATACCAATGGTTGATATCTTTGATCCCAGTTATCGGCAAAATAAGCCCCGCGTTCCTGAACCCAGCCTTCAAAATCCTGCGGGCTAATTTGATTTGGTCTGTTGAGTAAGGGATGGGTTTTATTGAGCAGGGTGACCGGAGCGTGTTCATCTGTAACTCTTTTGCCTGAAATATGAAAGGGATAAGGGCCAATATCATAATTGGGGAGGTCGAAATCTGTATTGTATTGCACGATTAAATTACCTCCGTTTTTAACATAGTTGAGTAATTCGTCTTTGTGGAAATTGAGGCGTTCATTCACGTTGTATGCACGGATGCCTATAACCACAGCATCGTACCTGGCCAGGTTTGCTGTAGTGATCTCCTGGTCTTTAAGCAAAGTCAGTTCATAACCTGCCTGTTGCAGGCTTTCGGGTACCCTGTCGCCTGCTCCAGGAATATAAGCTATTTTATTGCCAGTTTTTTTAAGTGCTATTTTTACCACTTTGGCAATGGCTTCCGGAAAATAAGCTTGTACCGGAACGTGTGGATACCTGATGATTTTTAATTCATTATGGTAAGATTTTCCATCATCAAGGCATGCGCTTGCCTGTAATGTGAACTGTCCGGCGCCGGGCGGTGGTGATAAAGTGAAAGCCAGCAGTTGTTCATCGCCCTTTTTTTGTAGGTTAAAAGGCAGGTCCTGTGGCTCAACGTGCCATTGTGCAGGGATGTTGAGCTTAACTTTTCCCTGAATATGAGCTGTGCCCGATTTGATCTTAACGTAAATTGTTTGCGGGCCGTTGTCGGAGAAAACGTATACGTCTTTGCTGAGGGCCACAAAAACCGGCGGGGTGATTTGCAGGGGCTGGTAAACTTCGCCTGCTTTTGGGTCTGTGTATTTATAGCTCAGTGGTATGGTATAAGATACCGGGTAGCCAGCAATGAGGAGGTTAAAGATGGCAGATACTTCAGGCTTGTTTTCCGCTAATCCGATGTTTTGCTGATCTTTTACCTGGAAAAGCCCCAGGCTGGCTTTTTCTTTTAGCCAATAGGGTTGGGAATAGGGGGTGCCGGGATCTAAAGTTGTTTCGAAGTTCAGGTAGTTGGGAAGGTTGTTTTTCAGCGCCAGGTTCAATGCTGTGTCTTTGCCGGCATAGGGAAGCCAGATGTTTTTTAACCGGATTTCTGCATCAGATCTGTTGATGACTTCTATTTTTATTTTTGCCATTTTTCCTGGCGTTACACTGTCCTCGTTGGTGGTTGCGTCTAACACAAGACCAGCCAGTTCGGCAATGATGGTTTTTATCGCATTTGTTTTAACTTCTTTCCAGTAGCTATCGGGTAATTTATCTATTTCAGATAAGGCAGCAATTAAGTCCGGGATAAGGAGAGCAGGTTTTTGCGGGTTGTAAGTGTCAATTGCTTTGGTGATCAGCTGTGCAATTTTTTCTGTTTTTGGGATTCTGTTCCAGGAGGTGTCAATGCCTTCAAAAATCCCGGAGCTGGATTCGACTCCTTTTACTTGCCTGAACAGCTCCAGCTCATTGCCTCTTTGCGGCTTGATTCCCATTCCCTGGCATTTATGCATACTCCTGCTTTCGGCAGCAATTTCCCCGTAAGATTTGCCAAGCAGCACATTGTACTGTCCAACGTTTACCTGGATTAACTTTTTTTTATCTGTGGTGTCTCCGGGTATGTAGAACCCGGGGCCTGTGTTCCACAGCAGTCTTGTGGCCTGCCAGGGCCTTACATATTTAAGCTGTTCAGGAAAACGTTTCGGATCGGCTGCTGCATCAAATGCTTCATAAGCCAGTATGGCCGATGCGGTATGGTGTCCGTGTGTATCGGCAGGTAAGCGCGAATATCGCGTAATCAATACGTCGGGCCTCGTTTTACGGATCATCCAGACCATGTCTGCCAGTAGTTTTTCTTTGTTCCAGATGCTGAATGTTTCTTCTGGATTTTTTGAAAATCCAAAGTCATTTGCCGTGGCAAAATATTGATTGCCACCATCTACGCGGCGTGCGGCCAGGAGTTCCTGGGTTCGCAGGATGCCCAGCTCTTCTCTTATTTCAGGACCGATGAGATTTTGCCCGCCATCGCCTCGGGTTAGTGACAGATAACCCACATTGGCCAGCTTTTCATTGGCCAGGTAGGCAATAAGCGTGTTGTTCTCATCGTCTGGATGTGCAGCGATATAAAGTACGGATGACAGCACATTCAGCTTTTTTAACCCTTGCAATATTTTTCCGGATGTGCAGTTGTTACTGGTTTGCGCATGGCTGAATATACTGAGGCAGCACAAAAGAATTGTTGTGCTCAGGCAAGTAGCTGTGGTTTTTTCTGGTGTTGTCATTTTATTGAATGAATAAAGTGATCAATGGCAATCCGGGTCACTTCGGTTGGCGATCCCCGGATTGCTGAAAGCATATTATAGGGGATTTTGCGTAAACTGTTTGTTAATGTCCAGCTCTCTTTGTGGAATAAGGAAAAGCAGACGGGCTTTCTTTCCCTGCGCCTGCAATACGGCGCTGGCTTTACCAAACCTCAGCAGGTCGGGCCAGCGCTGATTTTCAAAAGCAAATTCAACCTGTCTTTCATGCAATAACTTATCTTCAAATGTGCCGGGTGTGGCAGCGCTGATATTTCCAAGTCCGCCATGTTTTAAACGGACTTCATTAATCAGGCCATATGCCTCTGTTCCTTCGCCCAAAGCTTCTGCAAGGAGCAGGTAGACATCTGAATAGCGGAAGACAGGGAAATTATAGTCTGCATCAAATTCCGTAAATGCATTGGTTGTACCATATTTCAAGATGAATCTTGCTGGATTTAAAGGGCCGTTAATTGGATTGAAAGAAGCGGCAATGCGTTTGTCATTGGTTTCAAATGCAGCTTCAAGTGATGCGGTAGGCCTGTTTTTGTAGCCGCCTGAAGTTTGGCGAAGCAAGGGGGAGAACGCATTGGTAAACAGGTTTCCGGTTCCAAAATTGCCGCCTTTAAACTGCACTTCAAATATGGATTCTGCATTGTTTTTATTGGCGATGCCCCATAGTTTGGAATAGTCCGTCAATAAGGTATATCCATAGGTATTGATGATTCTGCGCAATACCGGGATGGCTGCGGTCTTGTCTCCGGTAGTCAGGTAAATTTTGGCCAGCAAAGTTGCGGCAGCACCTTTGGTCGCTCTGCCAACATCCAGTCCGGTATATTTTACAGGCAGGTAATTCTCTGCAAGTATCAAATCAGCAATCAATTGCTTGTAGACTTCTGAAGCGGGCACCTGTAAATAATTTTTACCTTCCTCTACGGATATTTCTTTCAATACCAGGGGAAGTTTTCCGAAGTTAACAGCAAGGTTGTAATAAAATAAGGACCGTAAGAATAGTGCTTCCCCTTTTAACCGGTTCTTGGTGATTTCTGCGATGGGTACAGGTTCAATTCTGCTGAGCACAATGTTTGCCCTGGCAATGCCGACATAGCTGTCGAAGTAAACATCCCTGATGACCTCGGTTGTTGCATCTTCATTGAAATTGTCAATTGCGTTTAAAAATGGGCCAACACCTCCGCCGATATCATTTCCGGCATCGGTATTGTCTGATCGCAATTCGTTGGCAATCCAATACCCCTGATTGTAGGTTCCTGTGAGTTGCAGGCCTTTATATGTTGCATTGACTGCGGTAATCAAATCTCCTTCGGTTTTGTAGTAAACATCCACATTGCGCTGAGACAATGGGCTCAGGTCTGTGAACTGGTCGCTGCAGGAGCTTAAAGCACCGGACAGCAACAATAGATAGGTAATTTTTAGCTTCATTATTTCTATGGAATAATATTATTTGAAAGTAAGATTGACACCGAAGGTGTAGTTTTTGATGAGCGGGTAAGCTCCATAATCTTCTCCTGGGGTGTTGTTGCTGGTCGATTGGTTGTTTACTTCCGGATTGTAACCCTCGTATTTGGTGAAGGTCAGTAAATTGGTTCCGGATAGATAAACGCGCAATGCCGGGAATTTTTTACCCAAGGTATTGGCCGCAAATGTGTAGGCTAATGTTACATTTCTGAGGCGCAGGTACGAGCCATCTTCGATCTGGAAGGTAGATGGTCTGTTGTTGTTGTTATGTACTGTTCCCTGTTTATCTGCACGGGGTATTTTACCGTTGCCCGGCTGACTTGGCGAGATCCACCTGTCGTTTTCAAAGGCATAAGAGTTGGTGAGGGCTTCTCCGTTGGCCAGGTGCCGTCTGGTTAAATTGAGAATTTCTGAACCTTGTACACCCTGGATGAGGAAGCTGAGTTCCAGTCCCCTGTATCCAAACCGGTTGGTTATGCCATAAGTGAAATCCGGCTGATAATTGCCGATTACGGTACGGTCATTCGCATCGATCACCCCATCGCCATTCACATCTTTAAATCTGAAATCACCTGGAGATGCTTTGACTGCTATTTTATCTTTTGGTGCACTGTCAATTTCGGCCTGCGATTGATAAATGCCCTCAACCACATAGCCATAATAGCTTCCTATGGCATCACCAATCCGGGTAACGTGCCTGGTGTCATTGGCGCTGGCACCAAAAATAGGATCGCCGGTGATGCCTAATTTTAAGACTTTGTTTTTATTGGCAGAAAAGTTCAAATCTGTATTCCAGGTAAAGCTGCCCACCAGGTTGCGGGTGGAAAGTGAGATCTCAATGCCCTTGTTTTCTACTTTACCTATGTTTTGAAGTGGGTTTAAAGTTCCGAATCCAACACCGGCAGGGACCTGTACATTTAAGAGCAGGTCTGAGGTTATTTTTTTATAAATATCGACGGTGGCAAAGATTCTGTTTTTCAGAAAGCCCAGTTCAAGGCCAAGGTCGGTCTGGGTGTTTTTTTCCCAGGTAAGTGCATTGTTACTTGGGGTAGAAGGCGCTATACCATTGGCAATGGCATTTCCGAATACATAATTTGCTGGATTGAGGAGGCCAATGGAGGCATAGTTTGGAATCAGAAAGTTTCCGGTCTTTCCCCAGCTGGCCCTGAGCTTAAGGTCGCTAAGAAAGGAGACGTCTTTTAAAAAGGGTTCGTCAATGATGCGCCATCCGGCAGAAAATGAGGGGAATACCCCAGTCCGGTTTCCTTTACCAAAGCGTGAGGCTTTATCTGAACGTACGCTCGCCGAGAACAGGTAACGGTCTTTAAATGCATAATTTGCCCTGGCCAGGTAGGAAACTAAAGCCCATTCTTCTTTGGCAGAGGTACCGCCTGTAACTTGTCCGCCACTAACGGTTTGAACAAGATCATCTGGGTAATTCTCTGCCTGTACCTGGTTCAGACTGATTTTGTCTTTTTGTGCAGTATAACCTGCCAATGCAGAGAAAGCATGGTCGCCCAGTTTTTTCTCATAGAAAAGCGTATGCTCTACCAGCCAGTTTGTTTCTAAAGAAGCATTGGATTGCCCAAAGGGAACACCAACGGTAGCATCCCTGTCTATAAATGCTTTCTGTCTGTAATAATCTTTGTTGTAAGAATTGATGTCTGCTCCGGCGTACAATTTGTATTTAAGACCGCTTAGAATTTCATATTCCGCAAATCCACTGGAGGTGGTTCTGAATTGGTTCAGGTTGTCGTGAATGTAATTGATGACCGCCAGTGGATTGCTGGAGGCTGTCATATTTGCCGAGCGCCCGTCTTCTGTAAATAAATGACTCTGGTTGTCGGATTGGTTGATGGAGCCGTCAGGCAGATAAGGTGATACCGTAGGAGAGGTTACCAATGCGGTGTACACTGCTCCCGGAGGATCTGCAAAGTAGGGCGCGCTTGTAGATCCGCGTTGCTGGTCTGTAAATGATGGATTTGCGTTGAAGCCTACTTTCAGTCGCTTGAAGGGCTGGGCATCCAGGTTGATCCTGAGGCTGTATCGCTTAAAGCCGGTTTGGTCGATGATGCCATTTTGATCGTAATAGTTACCAGAAACGTAGTAAGCCAATTTCTCTGAACCGCCGGATACAGCGACCGTGGTGTTGTGTACTGCTGCGGTTTTAAATATGACATCCTGCCAATCGGTATCAGTTCCGGTAGGATTGACAAAATCGTCCGGGATAAAATAGTTTGCTGCCTGTAAGGATGGGATGGCCGATACTTTGGTCAGACGGACGGAATTCGGATCTGAGGCGAGAGCACCTGGAACGTCCTGCAGGTATGCATTATTTCTGGCGTCTTTTAGGTAAGCAGTTAATTCTGCCGAATTCATGAGTTTTACCCGGCGGGCAGGGTTTTGAATGCCTGTGTAGGTGTCTACTGTGATGTTCGGTTTACCGTCTTTACTGCCTCTTTTTGTGGTGATGAGCACAACTCCATTTGAGCCTCTGGAGCCATAAATGGCGGCGGCAGCTGCATCTTTCAATACTTCTATAGATTCGATGTCGCCCGGACTGATGGTTGCCAAAGGGTTTGCCGGTTGCGGACGAAAGGCTACAGTTCTTCTTACAGGATCTCCCTGAACCCCTGGTTCAACGTTTTTAGAAATTGGGAAACCATCTACAACATACAAAGGTTCGTTTCCTGCAGAAATTGAACCTACCCCACGGATGCGGATGGTAGGGGCTGACCCGGGTTCGCCGCTTGGCTCCTGTACCTGTACGCCTGGTATCTGACCCACTATGGCATTTTCAAACGAGGTTATGGAGAGGTCTTTGATGTTGCGTGCGGTTAATGATGCCACCGCCCCGGTAATGCTTCTTTTTTGTTGGGTACCGTAACCAACTACCAGGACTTCATTTAAACCAGAAGCATCTGGCTTAAGCTGCACATTTAAGACAGGGCCGCTTACGGGGATTTCCCTGGTCACATAGCCCACAAATGAGAATACGAGTATGTCATTTTCATTGGCGCTTAAGCTGTAGTTTCCTTTGGCGTTGGTGCTGGTGCCTGCATTGCGTCCTTTGATGGTGACAGATACGCCCGGAATGGTTGTCTGGGTTTCCTGATCAGTTACTGTACCCGAAATTTTAATGGCTGCTTTATTCGGGGTTTGCAGGCTTGTGGTTGCCAGGTATGGGCCTGACTGAGCGAAGGCATATCCGGTAGAAGCGAAACCGGCTGTAGTAAATACAAGTCCGAGTAGGATCGGGATACCGTTTAATGGTAAAGGTTTAAACATATGATGTGGTTTTTGAGGTTAAAAAATAGCCGCAATAAAAGTATACTAAATTAGTAGACTATTTAAATCCTTTTACTTACCTCGAGGTAACCTAAATTTTAAACCCTCTGGTATGCTCGGGAAATTGGATTGCTTATATTGGGCATAAATCATTGAGGAGCGGAAGTGGACACAAATTTTGACGTTATCATTATTGGCCTGGGCGCTGCAGGATCGGCTGCTGCTTATCATTTGGCCCGCGGAAACAAACGGGTGCTGGGCATAGACCGGTTTAGGCCTCCACATGTGTTTGGGTCTTCGCATGGGGAAAGCCGCATCATCCGGCAGGCCTATTTTGAATCGCCTATGTATGTCCCATTTGTGCAGGCTGCAATGGGTGCCTGGTTGGAGCTTGAGCAGATTTCGGGTGAAAAGTTGTTTGTTAAAAGTAAGAGTCTGACCTTGGGAAATGCAGCGAGTACAGTAATCCAGGGTGTTTTATATAGTGCGGAGCAGTACAATCTGAAGCACCAATATTTGGACTGCGGGCAAATCAGGCAGATTTTTCCCGCTCTGAAACCAACAGCAGATACAGTTGCCGTACTGGAGGAAGAGGCCGGATTGCTTTTACCTGAAGCCTGCATTCGGACACATTTAGATCTGGCAGCGAGGGCAGGTGCTGTTTTACATTTTGATGAGCAGGTGATGTCTATAAAAGCAAATGGCAGTGGTGTTGATGTGACGACAAGTACGGGCAGGTATGGTGCCGGACAGGTTATTGTAAGTGCAGGTGCATGGGTTTCGGAATTGTTGCCCGACTTGAAGCTTCCTTTATCCGTAGAGCGGAGGGTGGTACATTGGTTTAAAAACACGAAGGCCGATGACCTGCGTTTTTTGCCTGACAAGCTACCTGTTTACATTTGGGAGTACAAACCGGGGCAAATGTTTTATGGTTTTCCTGATCTTGGCAATGGGATTAAAATTGCAAGCACAAAAAAAGGAGCAACAGGTAATCCGGATCAGCTTAACCGTAAAGTAGATCCGGCAGAAGTTGAAGCTTTGGCGGAAATTGTACGCAACTATTTTAATCTGGATGCCATCCATGCCCAGGCTTCGGTTTGTATGTATACGAATACCCCTGATGAGCACTTTATCATTGACCGGCATCCTTTTCATGAAAATATCATTGTTGCGAGCCCTTGTTCCGGACATGGTTTTAAGTTTTCCAGTATGGTTGGGCAACTTTTGTCGCAAATGGCAAGTGGCGTTGATCCGGATATTGATTTGCAACCTTTCAGGCTGGACAGGTTTAATTCCTGATGATCACATTTCTATGCTTTTGTCCCCATTTTAAAATCTCATCTATCAGGGGAACCAGACTTCTTCCGTGATCCGTTAGGCTATATTGCACAATCTGATGTCCGCAGTTGACATTCTTTTTTTCAATCAGAAAGTTTTCTTCCAGATTTTGTAATTCCCTGGATAACACTTTAGAGGAAATGCCCGTGATGGTATTGTTCAGGTCCTTGTATCTTTTCCCATTTTGTACAAGTGTCAGAATGATCGGTAATTTCCATTTTCCACTGATCACATCAATGGCATCTCGTAATGGTAAGAGGTTTCGGTTAATTTCTATAGGCTGGTCCATGTTGTGGTGTTGAATAAGCGTTAGGTTTGTTGCTGACCGGTAAGGTCTTGGTTACCTAAAGGTAAGTAGAATAATTTAAATAGTCTACTGATTTAGTATACTTTTATTTTATCAACCAATCATGGTTGCTTTCGAAGCTTTTAATTGATGGAGATAAAGGAAACAAAATTAGGTTTTAAGCCAAGTCTGGGCTTGTTTGATGCAACAATGATTGTTGCCGGCAGCATGGTTGGTTCTGGTATTTTTATTGTGGGCTCCTTGATGGTACAGGATGTTGGTAGTGCGGGTTGGCTCATTGCGGCCTGGGTATTGACTGCGCTCATTACCATTTCAGCCGCATTGAGTTGCATAGAGCTGACTGCGCTGTATCCAAAGGCTGGTGGCATGTATGTGTATTTAAAGGAAGCTTATAATCCACTGGTTGCTTTTTTATATGGCTGGAGTTTTTTTAGTGTGATTCAAACCGGGATGATCGCTGCGGTAGCGATCGCGTTTAGCAAATTTGCAGCCTTTATTTTTCCTGTGTTTAGCGAAGATCATGTCCTGGCTGATCTGGGAATACTGCAAATTTCAGCTTCCAAGTTATTGGCTATTTCCAGTATTGTCTTGTTAACCTATATCAATACGAAAGGTATTGAACTGGGGAAGATCATTCAAAACTTTTTTACAGTTACCAAGTTGCTTACTTTATTGGGCTTGATTGTTTTTGGCTTTTTACTGGCGTTTGACCAAAAGGTGTGGGACGACAATTGGTCGCATCCTTTTGAATTGCTGAGGTATTCTGAACGTGCGGGTGACGAGGGGGGCCATGTCAAGGTGTGGAAGCATGTTCGCGGACTGGCGAGTTTTGGTGCGGTAGCTGCCGCGATGGTGGGTGCGATTTTGACCAGTGATGCCTGGTACAATATCACTTTTATTGCAGGAGAGGTGAAAAATCCAAAACGTAATGTGGGGCTCAGCCTGTTTTTAGGGACTTTGATTGTCAGTGTGCTGTATGTGCTTTGTAATCTGATGTACCTGGCTGTGTTGCCTATTGGTAAAGTGCCCGGGGACCTGGGGAGTATTGCCTTTGCGCCTGAAAACCGGGTGGCTATTGCAGCTGCCCTAAAGATTTTTGGAAATACAGGAACACTGGTTGTAGCATTTTTGATTATGCTTTCGGCGTTTGGCTGTAATAACGGATTAATTATTTCTGGTGCAAGGGTGTTTTATGCGATGGCTAAAGATGGTTTGTTTTTTAAGAAAATCGCGCGGTTAAATAAAAATGCCGTTCCGGAGAACGGCTTGTGGATTCAGTGCCTGGTTGCAATTTTACTTTGTACCAGTGGCAGGTACGGCGATCTGTTTGATTATATTTCATTTGTAGTGATGGCTTTTTACATCATCACTGTTGCCGGTATTTTCATTCTGAGGAAAAAGCAACCTGATTTACCAAGGGATTATAAAGCTTTTGGTTATCCGTACCTCACCGTTATTTACATTTTAGTAGCAGCTGTTTTTTGCGTATCGTTGATTGTGTATAAGCCGCAATTTGCCGCCCGCGGCTTATTTATTGTGCTTTTGGGCATACCCATATATTATTTTGCACTTGCCAGGCAAACGGTTAAGGATTGATGTAATCCCGGTCTTCATCGCTCAGCGTGCTTTTACTGGTTACCGGGCCACGGTCGTCGGTCTCCCTGTCGTAAGTACTGATTGTTGTTTTTGGCCGGCCGGTCATGTATCCCAATATAAAGCCTACAAAAGTACACACCCCAATCACCAAAAGTTTGGAAACGTCTTTTTTGAAAATGATGAAATTAAATTCAACAGCATCGGTATTGATCATTAGGAAAATGGTGATGATGACAGTGAAAATGATGATGATGACCGTTTTAGTACGCATGGTAGTTAGAAGCTATAGTTTAAAATTAATTCTAAGATAGGGTTTTGATGGTATATTTTGTTTACAAAGACAAATCTCGTACCTAAATCGACAAAGGCCTGGTAACGGAGGGCATTGAGACTGGTGCGCAGTTCAAAGCCATAGGTTTTTGGTTCGCCCAGGTTTGTTTCTGAACCAATGTTTTCATAATTGCAGAATACTCCGCCCCTTAAATTTCTGACATAGGCCAGCGGACCAAGCTCTGCATCAGGAAAGGCGATTGGGAAACGGTAGTTGAGCAGGAGGGTGTTGGATAGTTTGCTGCGGGCAGGAATGTTGTTGTAGCCGTAAACGGTCGGTATTTCCTGATCATATCTTCGGATGCCGCTGGTGGTTTGATAATTGTAATTCATCAGGAAGGAGTGGTTTTTTGCGAGGCCTGGTACATACAGGTAAGCTTCAGCGGCAAACAGTTCTCCGGCCAATTGTTTATCGAAGGGCTGGTTGAGGTAGGTTAGTCTCAGGATTTGTCCCCATCTCGGGGCGATGTCACGTTCGGCCTGACGCACGTTGTGGTTTAGGGTAATGCCATATTCCATTGGGAATTTCAAGGTGCTGATGAAATTTTTAGGCAGGTTCTCAGGCATGTAACGTTGGGTGTAGCTGGTGGCAATCCGGCCGGACAGGCCAAAGTTGTCGTTGAGTGCATTCAGGTTGATGGGAACTGCAGCCTGGACTTTGATCGTGTTCTCACGCCAGTCGCCTTGTTGGATGGTTTGTCCCGAGCTGTAGAAAGTTCTTCGCGGCCGGTTGCGGTAGGTCGCACTAAAGACCGGGTAAAAACTTTTCAGCGTAAAGCCGCTACTGTATTCGAAACGCCTCAGGTCGCTGTGGTAATCTGCTGCAGCGAAAACGTTGAGGGTGTTGAGCAGGTTGTCTGAGCTGAGTTGCAGGCCGCCCTGGTTGTCATCGGTAATGGTCGGTGTGATGCTGTGGAAATTGAACAGGTTGCTGAAGGCCCGGTAGGGTTTGGAGCTGTACACGGTGTCCGGGATGTGTTCAAATACATTGCCTGTGTTTTCCTGTTTTTCTGCTGCTGCACCAAAATACACAAAGTGATTAGCTGACAGTGGTTCTGCTTGTATTGCGGTTGCAGCGATGTTATAGCCCGTACTTCCGAAATTGTTGAAAAGAATGCTGTCTTTGTTTGCATTGGGGGTCGCGTTGAAGGCGCCGTATTTAGACGCGCTCAGTGCGCTTATTTTTTTAGACCGGATGTCAACGCTGTAAATGTTGTCAATGCCGCTATAATGGGCGTTAAAAGCGATCTGCTGCTTCATGAATACCGGTCTGCTGAGTTGTTGTGCAGATTCGCTGATCAGCTGGGTGGTTTTGCCTGTTTGGTCCATTGTCCACAAAGCTTTGCCTTTTTCAGTGACGCTGATAAACGCAATTAGAAGCCCTGTATCGTCATATGACGGCGTTTGAAGGATCAGGTTGTCCGGGTTGGAGAAAGTGCGTAGGATCGCCCCATTTTCAGCGTCCAGTTCAACGAGGTTGCTTTGGTTATCCAGTCCGATTTTTACGGCTACAATCTTTTTTCCATCTGCCGATAGGGAAGGGGAGAAGATCCGGCTTTTCGCGCTCAGTTTGCTCGTGTGGCCGGTTTTTAAATCGTAACTGCAGATGACACTGTAATTTCGCTGACGAAATCTGGGGTCATATCTTACCTCGTCCCAGACGATTTTTCCATGTGCATAGCTGAACCATGGCTGTTCCTGATAGGCGATGTGAAGCAGGTTGGATTCTTTGCCGTTTTGATCAATGGTGATGAAATGTGCGGTCTCAGATTTACTTTGCTTTAAAGTTAATATTTTGCCGTTCTCCAATTTTACCGGAAAGTAGTAATTGGTGTTGATTTTTGCCGGGCTGTTGATCGGGGTATAAGTTTTGGAAGGGCTTGATGCAGCCTGGGCAAGCCAGCTTTTTTTGATCGAGTCTTGTGTGTCTTTGAACCATTGCTGTGTTCCCTTGCCTGTGAACTTTTTTAAACTGTTGGAAAAAGGGTAGAGGCGGAAGGGTCTTTTTTGAATGTCCGTTAACACCTCGTCAAAAATTTCTTTACCGTACTGTTGGCGGATGTTTGAAGCAATGAGGTAGCCGAGTTGGTAGTATCCCGGCGTGATGTCTTTTTCTGATCCGAAGTAAGCTTTCGAATAGCTGAGTTTTTTTCCTTCGAGCAGGCTGGTCCGGTAAGGCATGATCCAGGATGGCTGACGTCCGCGACCGGCTTTGGTCAGGGAGGTTTCAGTGCTCACCGCATCACCTTCAAAAAACCAGGTTGGGATACTTACGCCAAACCAGGCGAGGTAGACTTGTTCCGGAAAAGGGTAGAGTCTCCCGGCACTGAGTTTGTCGAACTGGGCTACGTGCCGGAGCTCGTGAACCGCGAGGTTGTTTAGCCAATCCTGGCTGTCGAATTGTTGTGGGGGAGTGGCGTAAAATTCTGACTTCTTCGGGCCGAGCTGGACGAAGCCATTGGCGATCACACCCTGGTTTTGGAGCAGGATTGGAATGCTCGTTTTTTGTCGCCCTAAACTGTTTCCGATCTGTGGGTAAATATGGCTTACCGTGTTGGCCATTCGCTGTGCCTCACGCTCAAGTTCTGTTGGGTAAATCAACCGGAATCCGGACACGCTTATCTGACGCCATTTTACACTAAGTGGGTTTTGTTCTGCATTGAATATCTGTGCAAAACTACCATGTGATGTTAAGGTTAAGCTTATTGTTATTATAGATTTGATTATCAGTTTTTTAATTTCTTTATTTTGCGTCATATTTTATGTTTGCTAAAATAATTAGTATTTCATATTTTTTTAACTTGATTTTATTTAATCTTTTATTTGATATTGACTGATTTTTTTGATTGATTTTCAGTATTTTAATGTTTTATTTTTACAAGCTTGTTTCGTGTTTTTTGTGGTTTATTTATTGGTTTTTAGCTGTGGTTTTACATTTCTGTGTCCATTCTGTTTTGCAGGGCTTAATCCTCGATTAAGGTACACTATTTGCTTCGCAAATTCAAATAAAATTTAGGCCTTGCTTTTTGGAAAAGTGTAGGGATGTAGTTGAAGTTAAGGTTGAACTCACCTGGATTTCAGGGCATGGTTTTCGCCCTTGGGATGTGATTTTTGGAGCTGGTTTTACAGTTGGATCCCCATCCCCTACCCCTTGTTTTTAGGCATTGGTCAGGACTTGTTTTTGTGCTTTTTGTACACCGGATAGAGGAAGACTGTTCCAAGAATTATGACTGCACCCAGGTAAAATCCGGTCGACATAGCCTCTTTCGTACCAAAGAAAATGAAGGCTAAAAAGATGCCGTATACCGGTTCAAGATTGGTGACGAGTGCTACCCGGAAAGCGGACAAAGTACGCATCACAGAGACGCCGGCAACATAGGCTACTGCCGTGCAAATGGTGCCGAGCAGGAGCAGGTAAGTCCAGTCTGTTGCGCTTAAATCGAAGCGCTCAGTGGCCAGTGTTCCATCGAAAATCCGGTACAGGGTAATCCAGAAAAAGGCTCCTGAAATCTCATAAAAACCAATGGTTATTGGGTTGGTTTTTTGTACCAATATTGAATTTATGGCGCCGAAAAGACTCGAGGCAAGGGCTGCACTGAGGCCTAAAATGATGCCTAAAGTATAGTTTGATTCGAATTTAAAGATGAGGTAAATCCCGAAAATGATGATTAAACCAACGATAACATCACCCATTTCTATGCGTTTTCTTTTGATTAAAGGCTCTATTATGGCGGTAAAAAGGGTAAAAGAAGAGAGGCAAACGAGGGTTACGGAGACGGTTGAGACTTTAATGGCATGGAAGAAGAGGATCCAGTGTAAGGCCACGATGCTTCCTGTGAAAAAGAAGGCTAAAAACTGCTTTCTGCTTACTTTAAGGCTGTTTTTGCTCAGTTTGAAATAGATGAAAAGGCTGATGGATGCAATGAGTACGCGATACCATACCAACTGAACTGCATCAACGGATATGACAGCGCCAAGGATGCCTGTGAAGCCCCAAATAAATACTGTAAAGTGTAAGATCAGTAGATTTTTATTGGTGCTTGCAGGTTGTTGGTTCATTTATTTTGGTGCTTTTCTAAGCAGGTAAAGTCCGAGTAAGCCGAAGAATATGGTCGGCGCAAGTACTGCGAGTAAAGGTGGCATGCCGCCTTTTAGCGAAAACATTTTAGCGAACTGGTTAAAAACGATGTAACCAAAACTTAATAGAATTCCGATCCCTAAAGGCAATCCGACCCCTCCGCGAACCTTTCTGGAGGATAATGCGACACCAATCAGTGTCAGAACGAAGGCTGACAGGGGGTGTAAATAACGTTTATATTGCTCAAATAAAAGGTCATTCATGATACCGGAGCCCCTTATTTTTTCCTTCTTAATTTTATCTGAAAGTTCCTTGTTACTCAGGTTTTCAAAGATGTTGTCATATGCTGAAAAATCATCCGGGCGCATATCCAATACCGTGTCCTTGGTTAAGGAAGCCCCGCTGATAAAGGTTTCTTTGAGGCCTTTTACATTCCTTACAGAGTAGTTTCTTAAGGTCCAGGAGCGCTTTAAGGAATCCCATTTGATCTCATCAGCCACCAGCTTTTTAGTCAGCTCATCGCCATTAAAATTATCCAGAGAGAACCTGGTGCCTGTTTTGGTCTTGTTGTCAAAGTTATCCATGTAAATAAAGGTATGGTCATCCAGCTTCATGTGGATATTGCTCTTGCTGGACGGGTCATTTTTCTTTACATAGTTGTTTTCAAAGCTGTTTTTAAGCTGGTTGGTATAGGGTAATATGTAGAGATTCGATGCCAGGTTGGCCGCGAATATGATGAAAGCGGAGATGAAATAGGGTAAAAGAAAGCGGTTAAAGCTTACTCCTCCACTTAAAATAGGTACGATCTCGGTCTGGTCGGCCATCTTTGCCGTAAAAAAAATCACGGCAATAAAATTGATCAGGGGAGAGAGCATGTTGACATAGAAAGGAATCGAACCTGCGTAATATAAGGAGATGACCTGCCAAAAGGTTAGGTTTGCACCCAGGAAATCATCCAGTTTCTCGGAAAGATCAAAAATAATGATGATCACAATAAATAAGGTTAGGGTATATATAAATGTACCCAGGTATTTACTGATGATGTACCAATCGATGATTTTGATCCTGCCTTTAATGATATTCATTTATAATTTATTACCTAATATAGTCACCATTTTGTTCTTCCAGGCGTAAAATTCGCCGCTGATGATCTTTTCCCGGGCTTGTTTAACCAGCCACAAGTAAAAATGCAGGTTGTGTAAAGTTGCAATTTGCGCACCCAGCATCTCTTTAGAGTGCATCAGATGCCTCAAATAGGCTTTAGTATACACCCTGTCGGCATACAGATCACTGTCCGCTTCAATTGGTGTAAAGTCATTTGCCCATTTCTTATTGCCAATATTTATAATGCCGTTTTTAGTAAAAAGCATGCCATTTCTCGCATTTCGGGTAGGCATTACGCAATCGAACATGTCAACGCCTAAAGCAATGTTTTCCAGGATATTGATCGGTGTGCCTACGCCCATTAGATAACGCGGTTTTTCTACAGGTAGTACATTACATACCACTTCGGTCATTCCATACATCTCTTCAGCAGGTTCTCCTACGGATAAACCGCCGATTGCATTGCCTTCGCGATCCATGGACGCGATAAATTCAGCAGATTTTACCCTGAGGTCTTTATATACAGAGCCTTGTACAATTGGAAAAAGCGTTTGATTGAAGCCATATTTTGGTTCTGTAGTATCAAAACGATTGCAGCAACGCTTTAACCAGCGATGGGTCATATTGATCGAATTGGCCGCATACCGGTAATCGCAGGGGTATGGTGTACATTCGTCAAAGGCCATGATGATATCTGCACCAATGGTACGTTGAATATCCATGGCATACTCCGGTGTAAATAAATGTTTGGAGCCGTCAATGTGTGAGCGAAAAGTTACACCTTCCTCCTTTATTTTTCTCACTTTACTTAGAGAATAGACCTGGTAGCCACCGCTATCTGTTAAAATCGGGCGGTCCCAGCCAATAAATTTATGTAAGCCACCGGCAGGTTCGATGATGTCGAGACCTGGCCTGAGGTATAAATGGTAGGTATTTCCCAAGATGATCTGAGCGTTGATGTCATTTTCCAGTTCGCGCTGGTGAACGGCTTTAACCGTTCCTGCGGTACCTACAGGCATGAAAATCGGGGTTTGGATGTCACCGTGATCGGTGGTAATCGTTCCGGCTCTTGCCTTGGAATGTATATCGCTTGCTTCTAAATTAAACTTCATAAATCTGCCCTTCAAAAAATCTGCGCAAAAATAGCAAAAATCGGGCTATTAATGGGCTAAATTTTTTATCAACATAAACGAACATTACAGATTAAAAATCAGAAATTTGACCCTTTTCAAAAATACATCGTGGAATTAACCTTTTTAGAGATAAGCCTGCTCGGCGCATTAGTTTTTTGTTTTTTGATTCAGTTGTATTTCAGCTTGTTTGTACATCTGAAATTAGCTGTGGTTCCTATAGCAGAATTGCCCCGAAATGGCCATAAGCCGCTCAGCGTAGTGCTTTGTGCCCGCAATGAACTCGAGAATTTAAAGACCTATCTTCCGGCTGTGCTGGAACAGGATTATCCTGATTTTGAGGTGGTTGTTGTAGATGACCGCTCCTGGGATGGTACCGCGCAACTCCTGGAAACATTTGCGAAGCAATACAAGCGACTTAAGGTGGTTACCGTTAGTGAAGGCAGTAAGTTTATTGCAGGTAAGAAATTCGCGGTAACCATGGGAATTAAAGCCGCTGCTAATGAATGGCTGGTATTTACGGATGCAGATTGTTTGCCAGCGTCAAAAAACTGGTTGATTGGCATGCAACAACCTGAAGATCAGGATGTAGAGATCCTTTTAGGCTATTCGCCCTATTTGAAAAGAAGAGGGATTCTGAACAGTTTGATCCGTTTTGAAACCTTTTTTACTGCGGTGAATTATCTTTCTTTCGCGTTGAAAGGGAATCCTTATATGGGAGTTGGCAGAAATATGGCGTATAAAAAAACCTTGTTTTTTAAGCATAAAGGTTTTGCAGCGCACATGCATATTCCTTCAGGAGACGATGATTTGTTTGTCAATGCACACGCAAACAGCCACAATACAGCGATCTGTATCCACCCCGATACACAGGTCTGGAGCGAACCCAATACAACGTTGAAAGGCTATTTGCGCCAAAAGAAGAGACATTTTGGGGCCGGTAAATTGTATAAAGCGAAACATCGATTTGTACTGTCCGTTCAGGCGATATTTCAATTCCTGTTCTATGTATTGTTGGCAGCGCTGTTTTGTTTTAAAGCAACGCTTTACCCCGCTTTAGGTGTATTGGGATTGAGTATATTGATACGCTGCTTTGTGTATCCTAAATTATTAAAAAGGTTAAATTATGCAGACTTAAGGTGGTGGTTCCCGGTATTGGACATTCTATTGTTCATTTTTCTGGTGATTAATGGCTTTCTGTCTATATTTGTTAAAAAAGTACAGTGGAAATAAAATCAACGTTAATACAGGAATATTTTAAGGATCTAACAGAAAAGCAAATCGCCCAGTTTGATCAGTTGTATGATTTATACAGCTTTTGGAATGCGCAGATCAATGTGATTTCGAGAAAAGACATTGAAGAATTGTATGAGCGCCACATTTTACATTCCTTAGGAATAGCCAAGTTTTGCACGTTTAAGCCTGCTGAAAAGGTGCTTGATGTTGGGACTGGTGGTGGTTTTCCAGGTATCCCTTTAGCCATTTTATTTCCGGAAACACAGTTTCACCTGGTGGATTCTATTGGTAAAAAGATTAAAGTAGTGACAGAAGTTGCGCTTGCTTTGGGGCTAAAAAATGTGAAAGCAAGCCATTTGAGAGCGGAGCAGGTGACCGATAAATATGATTTTGTGGTTTCCCGGGCAGTTACGCGTCTGATCGACTTTTATCCCTGGGTAAAAGGTAAGTTCAATAAAGAATCAAAAAATGCAATTCCGAATGGCATTTTATATTTGAAAGGCGGGGATTTAAAAGAGGAGCTGGCCGAATCACGACTAAAAGCGGAACTATATCCGCTTTCAGCCTACTTTAAAGAAGACTTTTTTGAAACTAAATACGTGGTTTATATTCCTCAGTAAGGAATTTCTAATTGACTTTTAATACATGCTTTTCTATAGTCTTGCTTGTTCTTGATCCTTTACCTTTTTCGGTTTTTACTGGAGGAACAGGCGGAGCAGGTGGGACAGGAGGTGATTTTGGAGGAGGTGGTGGCGTTTGCGGTGCTACAGGTGGCGGTGGTACAGCATAGGTTTTGATGTGCTTTCCGTGGAACTCCAGTGCACCATTAGCCCCTGCAGCTCCATATTTTGCTTTTGCGGCAGGGCCTTTCAGTTCATCGATGTAATCCATGTCTTCAATCATCGTAACCTTTGTTTTTTCGGCTATTTTTCCATTGATAACCAGTAATCTTTTTTCGAGGATGCTTACGGTTTCGGTTTTTGGATCGTATTCCTGTAATACGTAAAACTCTTTTTTTGATTCTAGTCGCACCGGTTTCTCAGTTCCTTTACTATTGTTCTTTTTAACCGGTTCCTGTCTGATTGTCGCCGTTTTTTGAGGATAAAGGTCGATTACCGCATAATCTTTGGTAAAAGCCAGGCTGGATACACAGAGCATACCCGTAACAAGGGGCACTGCAAGTAATAACCTGAGTTTTGCCCTTTGTGGTGATTTTTCTTTGTTTAACATTTGGATTCTTTTTTTTAAGATGGGTGGATTGAAAATTTGATTGCTAAGCTGGCTTTGGATGGGGCCAAAAGAATTGTTTATCAGAAACATGGCGTAGTCATGCCTGGGTAAGTCGGGATTTAAAGTTGCTTGATCTGCGATGTACTCGTGAACGAGTTTGATGTCATTCAGCAAGATCCAGCTCAGGGGATTGATCCAGTTTAAAGCCCTGACTATTTCAAAAAATAGTATGTCAAAGCTGTGTTTTTGGCGGATATGAACCATTTCATGCCTGATTATAGTCGCTTTTTCTTCGATGTTTGGCTGGATGAAAAGTAAATTGAAGAAGGAAAAAGCGGTAGATTGACCCTCCAGACTTGCAAAAATAACCTTTCCTTTCCGTTGTATTTGTGCTCTGAAGTACAGCCTGGCTAATTTATATAGGTTGAAAAGTAAGGAAAGCAGCAAGGTAGCCGTGATGCTTAAGTACCCATATTTTAACAGTTGAGTAAGCAGATCCGGGTTGCTGACTGATGTTATAGGTAACAGGTCGGATTTCATGTCCACAGCGACTAAGTTAGTCGGCATCCGCTTCAAATTCCCCAATATGCTGACCTGGCACAGTGGCAGAACAAAGGCGATTACCGTGCTGCAGATCAGGTAATAGCGGTTCAAGCTGTAAAATGTCTCCTGATGTAAGAATATCCGGTAAAGCGCGTAGAACAGGCTTAGATAGATATTTGCTTCCAATACATACAGCCAGTTCATGGTTTTTTGCTTTTGAGTTGTTCAGCGAGTTGAATCAGTTCATCCAGCTCATTGACATCCATGTTTTTCTCTTTTACCAGAAAAGAAACCAGGCTCTGGTAAGAGTTTTCAAAGTAATTGCTCATGACTTTGTCGAAAGCGAACTTCCTGTATTCCGATTCTGTAATCAGGGGGAAATAGATGTGCGTATTTCCGATCGCTTTATGATCGATAAAGCCCTTGCCTTCCAATACCCGGATGACCGTAGAAACCGTATTGTAGGCTGGTTTTGGAGCGGACATCTTATCCAGTACGTCCTTGACTAAACCTTCTTTAATTTCCCACAAGATCAACATGATCTGTTCTTCTGCTTTGGTGAGTTCTCTGATTGTTGTCATAAATAACTTGCTTATTTAAAGTTACTACTATTTTTATAGTTTGCAAACTATTTTTGTAGTTTGTTTTTATTTTGTTGTTATTCAGTGTGTTATTATGTTTTGTGGTTATAAGAGAATTTATTCTATAGTTTAGCCTATGAGTTTATTACATCAAATCGGACTTACATTTATTGGTAGTGTTGGTCATGTTACTGCCAGACATTTGCTGGAACATTTTGGAAGTGCTGAAGCTGTTTTTAAAGCGAATCTGAAACAATTGCGGGAAATTCCGGGAGTGGGTCCCATTATTGCAGGCCAGATCAAAAACACCGACGCTCTGGTGCAGGCTGCAAAACAGCTGCATTTTATAGAAAAGCACCAGGTTCAGGTATTGTTTTATACCGATTCGAGTTATCCATACCGATTGAGAAATTGTGCAGATGCTCCTGTGTTGCTCTATTACAAAGGTACTGCGGATTTAAATCATCCCCGGGTGATCAGTGTGGTGGGCAGCAGGAAGGCTACAGCCTATGGCCGGATGCTTTGTGCAGAGCTGGCAGAAAACCTCGCAGCTTACGATGTATTGATTGTAAGTGGTTTGGCTTATGGAATTGATGTGGCTGCGCATAAAGAGAGTTTGTTGCAGCAAATTCCAACAGTAGGTGTACTTGCGCACGGACTGGACCGCATTTATCCGGCTGTACATCAACCTGTCGCTCATAAAATGGTACTTCATGGTGGTCTGCTGACTGAATTTCCATTAAATACCATACCGGATAAAGAGAACTTTCCAAAGCGAAACCGCATCATTGCGGGCATTGCAGATGCGACGATTGTAGTGGAGGCGACAGAAAAAGGCGGTGCTTTGATTACTGCTGAACTGGCCAATTCGTATAACCGGGATGTTTATGCCTTTCCCGGAAGGACGACTGATGCTTGTTCTCAGGGCTGTAATTTCCTGATTAAAACCAATCGTGCCGGATTGATCAATCATGCCCGGGATCTGGTTTATCAGTTGGGCTGGGAACCGGTTAAACCCCGGCAGCAATTGCAGCAATTGCAGTTGCCGGTCAATTTGTCAACCGATGAAGGCAAGATTGTAGAGATCCTGAAAGATTCAGCTATGGCAATTGATAAGCTCGCCATACAATCGGGCATCCAACAAAGTAAACTGACCATGCACTTATTAAATCTTGAAATGCGGGGAATTTTAACTTCTTTACCAGGAAAAACATATCAGCTGATTTAAGTTATTTTTGAATTGCCCTTATTATTGATTGTTTGTAAGTCTATTGGATTAGTAGAATAAAATAATATTCTATTTAATTTTATTTTTCGATATTTTATTGTGATTTTTTATTTATAGGTAAAATTCCAATCTTCAATTGTATTTTTGTAACATGTGGTACAACAATATTTTAGAGACGATTGGCAATACACCCCTGGTGAAATTGAACAACATTACAAAGGAAATTCCGGCTACTGTATTGGCTAAAATCGAAACGACAAACCCTGGTAATTCCATTAAGGACAGGATGGCTGTGAAAATGATTGAGGATGCTGAGAAAAGTGGAAAGTTGAAGCCGGGTGGAACAATCATTGAAGGTACATCAGGTAATACCGGGATGGGACTGGCTATGGCAGCGATCATTAAAGGCTATAAATGTATATTTACTACAACCGATAAGCAATCTAAGGAGAAGGTTGATGCTTTACGTGCTTTTGGCGCTGAGGTGATCGTGTGTCCGACTAACGTTGAGCCGGAGGATCCACGTTCTTATTACTCCGTTTCTTCCCGTTTAGAACGCGAGGTTCCCAACTCCTGGAAACCCAATCAATACGATAACCTGTCTAATTCTCAGGCACATTATGAGCAGACCGGACCGGAGATCTGGGCACAGACTGAAGGTAAAATCACACATCTTGTGGTTGGTGTAGGTACGGGAGGTACGATTTCGGGAACTGGAAAATACCTGAAAGAGCAAAACCCAAACATTAAAATCTGGGGAATTGATACTTACGGATCTGTGTTTAAAAAATATAAAGAAACTGGTATTCTGGATAAAAACGAGATCTATCCTTACATTACAGAAGGAATCGGAGAGGATTTCTTACCAAAAAATGTAAACTTTGACCTGATTGATCTTTTTGAAAAAGTAACGGATAAAGACGCAGCCCTGATGACCCGTGATATTGCACGCAAAGAAGGGATTTTCGTAGGTAACTCAGCAGGTTCTGCCATTGCAGGGCTATTGCAATTGAAAGATAAACTGAAGCCCGAAGACGTAGTGGTGGTGATTTTTCACGATCATGGAAGTCGATATATGGGTAAAATGTACAATGAGGATTGGCTGCGTGAACGTGGCTTTTTAAAAGATGAAAAGCTTACCGCGAAAAGCATCCTGGACAAAAAAGAGCGTACAGAGATTGTGACGATAGATTGTGAGAAGACAATTCTGGAAGCCATTAACAACATGAATACCTTGAACATTTCGCAGATTCCAGTTACCCAGCAGGGTATGGTGGTTGGGAAATTAGCCGAAGGTGATATTTTAAAAGCTTTATTGGAAAATCCATCTTTAAAATCAGCGCCAGTACAGCAAATCATGTCGGCAGGTTTCCCGTTCGTAGATATGAATACTTCTATCGACCGCATTTCTTCATTAATAAATAAAGAAAATAGTGCTGTTCTGGTTGAAGACGAGCAGGGTAAAATTGAAATTATCACACAGTACGACATCATCAATGCCATTTCCGGATAGTCATTCCTGATATAAATTGCACCGAGACAATACCTGTTATATTAAAAAAGGCCCCGATTGGGGCCTTTTTCTGTGATGTTTTTTTATGTTTTAATGCGATGGGGCAGAGGCTTCAACACGCTTAATTTGTGCGCCCAAAGCACGCAAGCGGGTATCAATGTCCTGGTAACCACGCTCAATTTGCTCAATATTGAAAATAGTCGATTTTCCTTCCGCCGATAACGCTGCAATAAGCAAGGAAACTCCGGCACGGATATCAGGTGAAGTCATGCTGATTCCCCTTAATTTATATTTTTTGTCTATTCCGTTAACAGAAGCTCTATGTGGATCGCAAAGAATGATCTGTGCACCCATATCGATCAGTTTGTCGACAAAGAACAAGCGGCTTTCGAACATTTTTTGATGGATCAATACATTCCCTCTGGCCTGGGTAGCGACAACCAATACGATACTCAGTAAGTCAGGTGTGAAGCCTGGCCATGGAGAATCTGCAATGGTCAACATCGAACCGTCTATAAATGATTCAATGACGTAGTGCTTTTGTGATGGGATATAGATGTCATCACCTTTCAGTTCAAATTTAATTCCCAGTTTTTTGAACACTTCAGGAATTACACCAAGCTCCGAATAGCACACATTTTTGATGGTGATTTCAGATTCAGTCATGGCTGCAAGACCGATAAAAGAACCGATTTCGATCATGTCTGGAAGCATTCTGTGATCTGTTCCTCCCAATTGATCAACACCTTCAATGGTCAGTAAATTAGATCCGACACCTGATATTTTAGCGCCCATACGGTTCAGCATTTTACACAATTGCTGCAAATAGGGTTCACAAGCGGCGTTGTAAATGGTTGTCACGCCTTTAGCCAATACGGCTGCCATGACAATATTTGCCGTTCCGGTAACTGAAGCCTCATCCAATAGGATATAGGCACCTTTTAAATCGGTAGCATCTACGTTGAAAAACTCTTTTTTACTGTCGTACACAAATTTAGCACCCAGTTTTTCAAAGCCTATAAAATGTGTGTCTAGCCTTCTGCGACCAATTTTATCACCACCTGGTTTAGGAATTGCGGCTTTACCAAAGCGTCCCAATAGCGGGCCGACAATCATAATTGATCCCCTTAGTCCGCCGCCTTTAGTCTTAAATACTTCCGATTGAAAGAAATCCAGGTTGATGTTTTTTGCTTCAAAGGTATAGGTGTCTTTCGTAAGACGCTCGATTGCAACCCCCATATCTCCAAGTAACTCAATGAGTTTATTCACATCTTTGATGTCCGGGATATTCGAAATGGTCACTTTTTGGTCCGTTAGCAAAACGGCCGATATAATTTGCAGCGCTTCATTTTTTGCGCCCTGCGGTTGAATTTCTCCCTTTAATTTTTTTCCACCAATTATTTCAAATGCATTCATGTTATTAATAAGCTGTAATATATATAATGGAAAAACTAGTGTCTGGGTTTACCGTTATTGTTGCGGGCAGGACGGTTGTTGTTATTGTTGTTTTGTCTGCCTTTATTGTTGTTATTGCGACCGCGGTTATTGTTGTTGTTCTGTGGTCTTGCAGCTACTGGTTTAAACTCAACCTTTGCCAGGTTTACGTTTTCATCCAGTTCCAGTTGACCGCCGGATAGCTCACGCAGGTTCTTTAAAATGGTTTCATCTGCTACACTGTCTTTATTCCAGGTTACATAAGCCATTTTCATGAAGTTGGCAATACCTTGTACCATTGCAGCTCTGCGCTCAGGCTCTTCTACAGCTTTGGCACGTTCGATCATGACTTCAACTGTTTTACCGTAATGTTTATAGGTTATTTTTTGTTGCGGATAGCCAATGTGTTGTGGTTTTACCAGCGCCGCTTCCGGTGTTGGTTTTGGATAGGGGCTGTCTACTTCAATTTTGTATCCCGAAATGATGTGTAAATGATCCCAAAGCTTATGTTTGAAATCTGCTACATCGCGCAGGTGCGGGTTTAAGAAGCCCATCAGATCAATTACTGCCTGGGCGTATTTATTGCGTTCTTCAAGATCTTCAAGTTCAATAATGTACTTCACCATGTTTTGTACATTACGGCCATATTCGGCCAATATCAACTCATTTCTTGTGGTATTATATTCGAAACTCATCTATAATATTTTTCTATTTTTTTATGTCAGACTGGGTTTATAAGCCTGGCTTATTTCTTTCTGTGGTCTATTGTAGTAGAAATATACGGCTAATCCTAACGTTTTCAAGCCGATCCAGATTGTGTAAATATAAATTTTATTTTACAATTCGCAATTTAGCAAATTTTAACAACAATTGCTTATTTCCAAGGCCTTGAAAAAACACAGTGGCTTTCACGTCTGGTAAGGTGCCTTCCAGACTGATGATTTTACCGAAGCCGAACTTCTCGTGCTCTACATCCATGCCATTTTGAAATGCATTGGCCGGATCAGGTGCGAAACCCGGGGTAGGAACGTGTGCTTTCGGCAACATGGAGGTTGTTTTTGGTCGTGGTGGCGCGGAACTTGTCGTCGAGGAGCTGCTTGGTGACGACATTTTTGGCTTACTGAACGAATCACGCTGCTGTGTCCAACTCCGTCTTTCATCGTTAAAGCTGTCTTCGCCAAGGCTACTTTTCGCCGGTTTTACCACTTCAATTTCCAGGTATCGGGCATTGATTTCGTCGATAAAGCGACTTGGCTCGCAATTGGTCAACGTTCCCCATCTGTAGCGTGAAGTGGCATAAGTCAGGGTAAGTTTCTTTTCCGCACGCGTTACTGCCACATAAAATAGCCTTCGTTCTTCCTCCAGATCGGTTCTGGAATTTAACGACATTTGTGAAGGGAAGAGGTTTTCTTCCAGCCCGACTACAAATACATTTTTGAATTCCAGTCCTTTAGAAGAGTGTATGGTCATCAGGGACACGGTATCCAGGCTCTTATCGTCCTTTTTATCATCATTGGTTAACAAAGCAATGTCCTGCATAAATACAGCCAGACTCCGGTCTTCAATGTCTTCACGTTCACCGAATTCTTTGATACCATTTAACAATTCCTGGATATTTTCATGACGTCCGCGACCTTCTTCAGTATTGTCCGAATGCAACTCTTTTAATATACCAGAATGTTGTGCAATATAAAGTGCTGTTTCATAAGCATCCAGTTTCTTAGCTTCTGCAGCAAAACTCTGGATCATCATGGCAAAGTCGTTCAATTGATTGGCAATGCGGCCTTCGATGTATTGTTGCGGATTACAGATCACCTGCCACATGGTGGTATCGTGTTTATCGGCTGCAACCAGTATTTTTTCTACAGTCGTATCTCCAAGTCCTCTTTTAGGGTAATTGATGACCCTTTTGATGGCTTCTTCATCGGCCGGGTTAAAGGTTAACCTGAAATAAGCGATTAAATCTTTGATCTCCTTGCGTTGATAGAAAGAAAGCCCGCCGTATATTTTATATGGAATGTTTAATTTTCTTAAGGCCTCCTCCATGGCCCTGGATTGAGCATTGGTGCGGTATAAAATGGCAAAGTCGTGATAGGTATAACCTTTTGAACTTCTTTCCTGCACAATGGCTTCGGCAACAATTTTACCTTCTTCATTGTCTGTAAAAGCGCGCTGTACCTTGATCCTGTCGCCCGCCTCATTGTCAGAGAAAACGTTTTTCTCGAGCTGGTTCTTGTTGTTGGCAATGATGCTGTTGGCAACCTCTACAATATTCTGTGTTGAACGGTAGTTTTGCTCCAGTTTGTACACTTTCAAATCCGGATAATCACGTTCAAAATTTAAGATATTCTGAATATTAGCACCCCTGAAGGCATAAATACTCTGTGCATCATCGCCCACCACGCAGATGTTCTGATAAGCGGCAGCCAGTTTTTTAACAATGGTATATTGTGAAAAGTTGGTATCCTGGTACTCATCTACCATCAGGTATTTGAATTTTTGCTGGTATTTATTCAATACATCCGGATGTGTTTTTAGCAATACATTGGTTTTGAACAGCAAATCATCAAAATCCATGGCGCCTGCCTTGAAACAACGTTTGGTATACGTCTCGTAAATTACGCCGATTAAAGGGCGTTTATTGCTGATGTCTTCGGCCTGGATTTCTGCGTTTTCCATATATTCTGTATAGGAAACCAGGTTGTTTTTAGCCGATGAGATCCGGTTGTAAACGAAATTGGCATTATATAGTTTATCATCCAGCTGCATTTCGCGCAAAATGGCACGGATCAGACTTTTGCTATCATCGGTATCGTAAATCGTGAAATTGGAAGGGTAGCCAATCTTTTCGGCTTCCACCCTCAGGATTTTGGCAAATACAGAGTGAAAGGTACCCATCCAGATGTTTTTAGCTTCTGAACCAATTACCTTTGAGATCCGCTCACGCATGTCTTTAGAGGCCTTATTGGTAAAGGTTAACACCAGGATGTTAAAAGCGTCCACGCCTTTTTCAATCAGGTGTGCCACCCTGTAGGTGATCACCCTGGTTTTTCCAGAGCCAGCACCTGCAACAATCATTGCCGGTCCTTGTGTGTTTTCTACTGCTGCGCGTTGTTGGGGGTTTAAACCTGCTAAATAATCCAAAATACGTTTCTGTCTGCTGTTTAAGATGATGTATGCTAATTAAAAAGTAAGTTTTACTTTTTAGATTACAAATCTACGTCTTTTACCAATTGTTTCAAAAAGGTATCTGTGACAGATTGAACTACAGCCAATAACTTCCTTAAATCCAGTCTTTTTTTGTACGTTCTAACTGATAGAGCCAATAATTAACCAGGTTATTGATCTGGCTGTAATTGCCGTATTTAAAGTGGATGACGCCGGCAGCGGTATGGAGCAGCAGGTGACCAACATCGGCCTTTTTATGCCAGAAATATTGTTTTGAAGTTATGGCCTGGATCTTATGTATTTCAATAATTTCCTCGGTTATGTCCCAGATGCCACTTTTTTTAATGATAAAACCCTGACTTGCATACAAACGGTGGTGTTTGTACTCAAAGTACAACAAGATCAATACCAGGATGGCATAGGGGATAAGTAATGCGAGGTAAGGCTGTAAAGGTTGATAAACGGAAAATGCAAAAAAACAAGATAGCACCGAAGGGCCAACTATTTTGAGCATGATCTGTAAAAAAAGGAAACGATAATTGGGAATCAGTGCTTTGCCTTTTTGGGGAATCTGGTCATAAATCATTTTCAAAATGTCCTGGCGTTCCAGTTCATTACATCCAGGTATCTCTATATGAGATTTTTTGCTTTCTTCCTCATCGGCAGTGCCATAAGCTGCTTGTTTGACCTTAATATTCAGTATACCCAATTTTTTTTGAAAGTAATTCTGGCTATAAGCACTGAGCTGGACTTTTTTTGGCGTCAGCAGGGTGTTTTTGCGCGTCAGTAATCCGGAACTGATGGCCAATGCCCCTGTTTGCCGGATGATCTGGAATTGGAAATAACGGATAAAAGTGCGTATGATATTGGTGCCAAGCACCACAATGAGTGCAAATCCAATAAAGAAACAGATCGAGATGAATCCAAAACCCTGGCTTAATTCCGCATAAATTTCCGTGGTCTCCACTTCAAATAACGCGGTATAGTCCTTGAAAAATTGAATCAGTCCGAATATAAAACCCATCAATAATAGGATACTGGCTCCGTAGTTGGAAGTGATGCCAACTTTTAACAAGGTGGCATTGCTGAGTTTTAGCATGGGTTTTGGCGTTGCCACGGCCACTGTTGCTGTAATGGGATCGCGTTCGCTCAAAAGCCGCTGTTTAAGTCTCGTGGCAGTCAAATGGTCAATCGCTTTAATGCTGGCCTCTTTTTTTTCTGAGCCTGCAGTGTCAATGTCCAGGCTGTACACGCCAATAATTTGCTGGAGTAAGGACTGGTTAATATTAACCTGCTGGATTTTATTGAGCTGAATGGTTAGCGTACTTTTATTGAAAATACCTTCATTAATGACAAACTCCTGCTTGTCTTCGTCCAGGAAGAAGCTGAATTGCTGATAGCTAAACCAGGCGTAAATAGCCAGCAACAGCAGAAACAGGAACGATATGCCCAGGATGAGCTCAATGCCATAATTACCTTTGGACTTTAAGACTATAAAGATCAGCGGTAGTGCAACGGCCCTGATTACCTTTTGCAGGTTATTGGCGAACATGATGATGACGCCAGTAGCCGATTGCTTTTGAGGTTTAGAAAAATCCTGATCCATCAATCTTGCAGGCTAATCTGTCTCATCAGCAGTTCTTTAATCTGCCTGGCCTCCTCAATCTCTATTCCAGGGATATGCAGGCTTCCCGAATTGCCACCAGCTGTAAAAATGCGAAGCTGACCCAGTTGATACATTCTGGAAAATAGCCCCTCATCGAGTGCGATGTGCTGAATTCTTGAAAAAGGGATAATGGTGGTAGATATCGCAATCAGCCCGTGACGATAAATGATGTCTTTTTCGCGTACTGCAAAGCCCCTGCGGTTTACATCCGCACGGTAAAGAAGGAACATCAATACCATCAAAAACAGGTAAGCGCCTATGATGAGGCCGGTATATTTCTTGATTTCGGCATTAAAAAGCAGGAGAAAAATGATGCCGATCGTTGTAACGGCAATGAATATGCCCATGTTGATGACCACGATTTTCCAGTATTTCGGGCTTAAACCATTTAATGGAACCTCCTGGAATTGGGGAAGCAGATTGATGTCAATCGGATCATTTGTAAATTCCTGCATAGCTTGTTGGTACTTTTCAGGCTAAAGGTATTCATAATCTGTTTAAAGCGAATGCTTCAATAGCGTTTAGCGTGTGGTATTGGCCTTTTGATTGAATTTTTTAGTTTTAGGATCGTATATGAAGACGTTGACCGGAGTTTTTGAAGGTTTGTAGATGTGATAAGAAAAACCAATATCGTCCAGGCCATCCGCATTATAATCCTTGATGAGGCAGTATCTGGAGCCCTCTTTAGTCAATTTAGGAAGCTGGATGTTTTGGCTTTCGCCATTGCCGTATTTAATTGTCAACAGGTCATTGTATGATGTATTGTAGTCAAACTGTACACCATGTAATAAAGCAATATTCTTGCCGTCATACTGCCCTTTTTCTTCCACATACTCAAAACTGAATTTTTTCTGGTCACTATAACGGAGGTAGTACATCTCATATACATTCCTCAGCATCACTTTTACCCCGTATTCACCGGTAATCTTACCCTTGTAAACCTCTAGCCACTTGTAAGTGTCCTCATCCGGGCTACCATTCCCACGTTCAGAAGAGTCTACCGCAAAAGATTTCACTTTTAAAGTAATCCATTCGCTTTTCCCTTTATACAATACACCGGCCCCTTTGCCCATATTGTGCCAGGCCAGTGTAAGTTCAATGGGTTTAGCAGTCCCTGTAGATTTGAATTTGAAAGGCTGGGCATAACCTGCAAGGGGAAAAAGCAAAGCCAGTAATATTTTCAGTTTCATTTTGTTTAAGCAAAGCTGAACCAGTTACTACCTGCAGCATAATCGTCGATCACGCTGTTTGAATTTTCAAATTGTAAATTAGATACCAGTACTGCAACTTCCTGTCTGATGGTCAGGATGCTGTTTTCTGCCAGGTCAGACCTGAATCCTTTTTGCTGCAGGCCGATCACATAACCCGCGCAAACAATCCTGGCTATGATTTTACCCAGATCAACCAGCTTTCTTTGCGGCAGATTGGCATTCAGACTAAAGGACAGTTCCGTTTTAAATTGAACTACAGGAATGGCTGTTGCACCAAATGCTTTAAGGAAACCATACAGGTCTGTTTCTTTTTGTTTTTTCATTAAACGGATAACCATTTCGGCAATCTGGGCGTACAACATTTCGTTAGAGCCTTCAAAGATTTGAAATGGCCTGCTGTCCATAATTCCGCGTCCGCCGATATGGCTTGTTCTGTAGCCATTTGCACCTGACAATTGCACCAGCAGGTGTGCACATTCCTGCATCAGGTCTGTAACTACCGCTTTCATGGTATTGGCTTCTAAACCTTCCATGGCCAGATTGTGGTCAATACCACTAATGTCACTACTGTGTGCGCACATGGCAGAGCAGATGGTATAAGCCGATTGCATTCTGCTGATCTGGTATTGCACGTTGTCTATCGAAATGAGCTTACAGGTACCTACAGTTCTGTTGCTGCAATGCGCAATTGCTTCATCCAGCATGCGCTTAATAAAGCCCATGCCCATGCCTGGAAACTGCATTCTGCTTCGGTGCAGGATATCCAGCATCATTTTGATACCCGTACTTTCCGGTATCAGTTTATGGCTTTTCGGAACGGTAATGTCTAGTTCGTTCAACCCATAAGGGATCATATATAAGCCCGGATTGTCATACAGTTCAGTTACCTTAATCTGTTGTCCGGTTTGTGTATTGTCGGAAAGGAAGAAATCGATATCACGGCCAAGTTCGCCATTTTCATTCTCTTTTCTGGAAGCGATTAACCAGTAATCTGCCATGCCGGTGAGTCCCTGCCAGTGTTTTGTACCTTTAAGATGGTAGCCTTCCGGAGTTTCTTTATTGCTGGTCTTCATGTTCAATGCATCACTGCCGTAATCAGGCTCAGTGATCATCAGTCCGCCCATATTTCTTCTTTCCAGAAAGCCATTCAATACTGCTGCTTTCGCAGATTCTTCGCCATATTTAGAAATCGGCTCTAAAAATAATGCGATGTTGATTCCGAAAGTTAGGGATAAAGGGAGCGATTCGTAAGAAGCCGCCGCCAGAACAGCTAAACACTCTTTAACAATACTGCCACGACCACCATATGCTGTTGGAATGGCAACCGAAAGGGGATGCATATCCATAATCGATTTTAAAAGCTCAGGAGGTAAGCCTCTTTCTAAACTCAGCTGATCGATATTGTATTGATCGTGAAAAAGATGTTTTAAATTTTGTTCGAAGTGGGTGATGAATTCAGCGAATTTAGGGTTACTAGAGGTCATATGTATGCTTTTACCTGTCAATCTTGCAAAAATAGGTGATCTGTGTTAAAAAAAAATGATGCTAGTCACACATTGAGTAGATGGGTAATCGGCGACCGCAAGTTACACATTTCCGGTGATTGGAAGAATTCAGTGGCATTTAATCTGGAATTGCGTAACATTTTTATGAAAAAATAATGTTCTGAAAATTTTCTTGCAGCAATCAATTATTTGAATGGATTTTATTGGATTTCTGTACTTTAAGTTAATGTAATTTGCTTATTATTGCTTTAAACTATAACCAATTGTATATGACTATGAGAATAGCGCTCTTCCTCATCATTTTTTTTACCTCTGCTACGGCTTTTGGGCAAACACAGATCGGAATGATCAAAGACCCTAAATGGAATTTAGTGGCCGCTTATGACAACAAGTTTAAAAACACAATCAACCTATCGGATAACAGTATGGCTATGGTGGTTGGTGTTCCGAACACCGATTTCGCTGTTGTAAACATCGATCACAAGCTAATTCAAAAATGGCTTACTCCACTTAGTGGATATCCGCTCACAATTGGGAAATTTAAAAACAACATTTTAATAGTCGCCGCAAACGATAAGAATTTCATCAAGACGTTTGGAGGCGCTTACAAGGCCTATCTTTTGGAAGAGAAAACCGGAAAGTTATTGGCGGAAAAGGTAATTTACGAGGGAAATAAAGACTATATTGAAGAACCGGATTTTTTCTTTGCTACGGATGGTTCTTATTTTAGGATGTCCGTACGTCTGACGATGATGAAGCGTAAAACGGGAATTTTAGCCTTGTACCAATCGGATAAATCTTATCCGAAGACGCAGGACTTTAACATTATTAATTATGATGATAACCTGAATCAGCGAGAGATTATTCGTCCCCAAATGCCGGATGGAGAGCAGTGGACAATGTCAAATGGTGCAGATGGAAGCTTATTTATTGCTACTGTTGATAATAATGCAGGTAAAATCTCCGCCGCAACTTATACCGCCAGTAGTGCAGATCCATTAAAGATTGTAAGCATTCCAATGGACATTAGGAAAAATAGAAAGATCACATCGATATTGAGTACCGCGGGATCTAATCCATTGATCAATTATTTAGCGGTAGTTTATGAAAATGCAGAGAAAGAAACGACTTTAATTACCGCTAGAATAGATTTTAAAGACGGAACTTCGAAAGTGGCCAGGGAAGTTTTTGACAATAAACATGTTAAGGAACTGCAAAAATCATTTGTACCTGTCAATAAAACTTTCGATGATTTACAGTTCAGTAAAATAGAGTTTTTAGGGGTAAAGCACATTGCAGAATACGGCGGTAAGTTATTGGTAGGCGTAGGGCCTAGTTTTTTACAGACATCAAAATATGGAACTGTTACTTTTGACGGCTCAGTACTCCTGAAAGTTTATGATTCGGACGTAAAACAGTTGTACCACCAGTTTATTCCCCGGACCTACATGAGTTTAGATGGTGAAGGATCGAAGGTAGCCTATGCTCTTAAAGACAATACCTTAAGAATGATTGCCAACCTGAGATCAGGGGGCTTTAGCTCAGTTTATTCGTTATATGCTGAAATGGATTTTATAACGGGAAAGATGCTGGTTACCAACAAGGTTGCCGATAAAGATATCAAAAGGGGATTTTATGTAAATACAGAATCTGTTACCTGGTTAAATGACTCATTTATTCTGGCTTATTATGATAAACAACGTATTTTTAGAACTACTCTTGATGCTCAGATGCAATTGTTGAGTTATTAATACTTGAAAATGTTGTAAATAAGATTGAAACTGTATTTACCGCCGACTAGGATATTTTAATTAGTTTTGCTGAACTAAAATGAAGGTGTTTTTGTAGTGGGTACAATAAGGAAATGGCTTTTAATGTGTTCAATTGAGGCTTTTTACCTGTAACATTACTGAAAACACTTTTGAGCTAACTTAAATTATTTTGTAAATAATAATTTTTCATGGAAGAAATCAAAAAATATGTAGAAGAACACAAGCAGCGTTTTTTAGATGAGCTGTTTGAATTGCTGCGTTTCCCATCGGTAAGTGCTGATCCTCAGTATAAAAATGATGTGCTTAAAACTGCTGATTATGTAGCCCAGAAATTGAAGGATGCCGGTGCTGATCAGGTTGAGATTTGTCAGACTGCCGGTTATCCGATTGTATATGGAGAAAAAATTATTGATGATCAACTGCCTACCGTTTTAATTTACGGGCATTATGATGTGCAGCCTGCAGATCCGATTGAGCTGTGGAAAACTCCTCCTTTTGAACCAACAGTACGTGACGGTAAGATTTATGCCCGTGGTGCCTGCGATGATAAAGGACAGTTTTATATGCATGTTAAAGCATTTGAACTGATGATGAAAACCAATACTTTGGCTTGTAATGTGAAGTTCATGATCGAAGGTGAAGAAGAAGTCGGTTCTGCAAACCTGGGTACTTTTGTAAAAGCAAATGTAGAACGCTTAAAAGCTGATGTGGTATTGATCTCTGATACGTCAATGATCAGCATGGAAAACCCTTCTATCGAAACAGGTTTACGTGGACTTGCCTATATGGAAGTAGAAGTGGTTGGACCAAACAGAGACTTGCATTCTGGAGTTTACGGCGGTGCAGTAGCCAATCCGGCAACCATTTTATGTAAAATGATTGCTTCTTTACATGATGAAAATAACCACATTACCATTCCGGCATTTTACGATAAAGTAGTCGAATTGACTGATGAGGAAAAGAAAGCCTTAAATTCAGCGCCTTTTGACCTGGATGACTATAAAACAGACCTGGATATCAATGCTGAGTGGGGGGAAAAAGGTTATTCTACATTGGAGCGCACCGGAACCAGACCTACATTAGAGGTTAACGGCATCTGGAGCGGTTATATCGGCGAGGGTGCAAAAACCGTATTGCCATCTAAAGCAAATGCTAAAATATCGATGCGTTTGGTGCCAAATCAGACTTCTGAAGAGATTTCAGCAATATTTGCCAAACACTTTGAAAGCATCGCGCCGGATGATGTGAAAGTTAAAGTGACTGCACATCATGGTGGTGAACCTGTAGTTACACCGACGGATAGCGTGGCTTATCGTGCGGCTGAACAAGCTATTGTTGATTCTTTCGGTAAAAAGCCAATTCCTACAAGGGGTGGTGGCAGTATTCCAATTGTGGCTTTGTTTGAAAGTGCGCTGGGCATTAAATCTGTGTTATTCGGCTTTGGTTTAGACAGTGATGCATTGCATTCGCCAAATGAGAAATATGACATTTATAACTATTACAAGGGGATTGAGACTTTACCTTTGTTTCACAAGTATTTTGCGGAATTGAGCAAATAGCCTGGTTTTTCATATACTTAATTGATAAAAACACCGATGTTCCTGCTCACATTCGGATTCTAATTCTGAATCCGCGGAGATTGGGAACATTGGTGTTTTTATTTTGGATGCCTACCTGAAAGCTGTATTTTTGTAACATCATGCCACCAGCACCTAGAAAAACACCTGCTATAAGAAAACCTGCTACTTTCCGACAAACCTACGAATCGGATGCCTCCGGTCTTCCAATTAAAAAAAAGGTTCCAGCTAAAAAGATCGTGTCAAGAAAGAGAAAGGTAAAGAAAAAGCCCTGGCCAATAGGGCTTAAGTTTTTAATAGCTGCGGTTGTATTGGTATTGCTTTCACCTTTCTATTATGGGTATATCTTAAAAGGGTTTACCTCAACATGGAGCTGGCTGCGGGATTTGGGTAAAGATCCAAACTACCGCACTTACCATAGCTTTGACATCCGCATTCCAAGGAATTATCACATCCATGGCATTGATGTATCTTATTATCAGGGTAAAATAGACTGGCCAAAGGTTAAAGCGATGAAGGAAGATGATGTACAGGTTCATTTTGCCTTCATTAAGGCAACTGAGGGGCTGTTTAACGTAGATCCTTATTTTCAGCGCAATTGGCGTGAGGCACCTAAGGCTGGTATTGTTTGTGGTGCCTATCATTTTTTCAGGCCGCAGAAATCGGGCGCCTGGCAAGCGAAGTTCTTTTTGCAAACAGTTAAATTTGAGGCCGGTGATTTACCGCCTGTGGTTGATATTGAGGAACTGAATGGGGTTTCTCCAGCTAAAATGCGGATAGAGCTGAAAGATTTTGTTCAACATATTGAAAAGAAAACAGGGGTTAAGCCGATCATTTATACTGGTCTCTCTTTTTATAAGGATTATATGAGGGGACATTTTGATGATTATCCGTTATGGATTGCCCACTACCATCAGCCTAAACTCCGGGTTAGTAACAGCACAGTTTGGGCATTCTGGCAGCATTCTGATAAAGCCAGGATTTCTGGGATCAATCATGTCGTTGATTTTAATGCTTTTAATGGAGATAGTACAGCTTTTCAACAGCTGTTGATTAAGTAGAGGAAGCGTTCAATAGCAGCCTGAATTTTAAAATGTGGAATTGTTTATAATTATTTTTTAGTTCAAACTAAGAAATGCGTAAATTGTTATAACAATAGAAAAATCCTCATTTTGAAAAAAAGTCCTGTGAGTGGGCGATCCGCGTAGGGCAGGCAAAGCATACATCATTTTATAAAGCCTCTGAAAAAAACAGGGGCTTTTTGCATTTATCAGGCTCAATATGTCCTGTTTTTTTAGTAGGGTTGTTGGCATTTCTTAAATTTTTCTCAAAAAAGGGACATTGTTTTTCTGGTTTCAAAAGCTCCTCGTCGGTGTGTTTGTGCCGCTCATCGATCCTGTTGACTTGTATTTCGTTTCCACATTTGCATTCAAGATATTGGCATTTCAATTGACTTATACTTGCCAGATAAGCGCTTAGTTAGCACAATAAAATAAACACACACACATGAAAAAAATATTAACCGCTGTATTATTTGGAGTAGCTTCAATGTTCAGCATCAATCACGCAAGTGCCCAGATCAGTTTAAATGTAAATATCGGTTCACAGCCTTTATGGGGACCAACCGGATATGATCACGTAGATTATTACTATCTGCCAGAAATAGATGCCTATTATAATGTACCTGCTAACCAATATGTATACATGGCAAACGGGGCCTGGGTAAGAAGAAGCACCCTGCCGGCAAAATATCGTAACGTTGATTTGTACAGAACCTATAAAGTGGTCATGAATGGAGACCGGCCTTATTTAAACCATACTGTCAATTACAATAAATATAAAAGCTACAGGACTTCTTATAACAGGCAATCTCCGATCAGGGATAGTAGGGACAAAAAATACGATGTGGTACGCAACCGCCCGAATGTGCCTGGACCACAGAGGGAAGTAAACAGGCCAAGCAGACAACAACAAAGCCGCCCGGTAAGAAATGACAATAAAGGAAAAGGGAAAGTGGAAAATCATGGCAGACCACAGCGTGGGGATGGCAATGAACAAAAGGGCAGACATTAGGTGTTAAAGAACTTTTAATTAATTATTGGGATTTAATAAATAATCCTATATTTGCGGCCACATAAGGATTTCTTCTGAAATAAATGTCAATGCCCGGATGGCGAAATTGGTAAACGTTGCGGTCTCAGAAGCCGTTGGAGTAAGATCCTTGAGAGTTCGAGTCTCTCTTCGGGCACAATGCTAAAAAAGCCTGCAGTTCTTTGATCTGCAGGC
>NZ_JADFBX010000010.1 GCF_015223055.1 Pedobacter sp. MC2016-24 | reverse complement strand
ACACAAAAAAATGTGCCAATCCATCAGATGGATTGGCACATTTAATTCAGATCAGAAGAACAGCTTAGTTGATTTTACTTTCGTCTTCAACAGCATCTTCCCACTTATCCCATTTTGGAACGGTGGCATCATAACCATCATATCCAAAATTCTGGCCCAGCCTACCCCTGTTATTCGCGGTAATTGCGGCGTAAGGAATTGGCCAGTAGATGTTCTTTTTATCCATGGTATAATTTGGATTGCTGTTTCCGGTAGCATTGATCTGTATTGGACCTTTGTTATACAAGCTGTAATGGTTGATGCGTTGAAACCAATAGCTTCCACCTCCGCCCCCGGTTCCGCTTTGTTTATCAAAATTGTCCAGGCTGTAAGTATTCCCCCATTCATCAGGTTTGCCGCTACGCGCCAGGCATAATGATACCCGGGTCAGTTCCACATTTCTCCACTCTTCCCAGTACAATTCACGGCCACGCTCGTTCATAATGTCGCCAATGGTGACAGCTCCGGTGTACAACTGGGTACACTTGGCGCGCTGTCTCAATACATTCAGGTCATCCTTAATGGTGGCATCACCTGGGTTCATGTAGTATTTGGCTTCAGCCCGCAGCAGGTATGCCTCTGCCAAACGATAAAGGTACCAGTCTGCATTGCCCCCATTGGTAGCACCTCTAAGCCCATCAGAACCGGTGATGTTGGCCTCATTTACAGGGTCGTTCAAAAAGAATTTATAATGCGGCACATCAAACCAACGGCGAATGGTATCACTGCACAATAGTGCACCTGTTGTAGCATTGTAAAGGGTAAGCGGTTTTCCAAATTCAGAAGATGCTTTATTATTCACTTTATAATCCTGCATACGTACCCAGTTGCCCGTTTCAGAACTATGGCGCAAATCTGTAGCGTCCATTACATTGTTAACTTTCCACATCGGACCGGTGCTGAAAGCAGTGGGACGAAATGTAGCAATACCACGGCCAAATGCCCGCATATAATCGTAATTCGCATTATAGTCGGCCTGATTACGCTTGATATTGAGCAAAGCCTGCAAGCCATCCCTGGTTTGTACCCGGGTGTCAAAAACAAAAGGATACAAAATTCGCATGGTGAGCATCTGTATAAATGATTCCGCATCTGCACCACGATTGGGCATGCCCATAATGACTTCACGATTGGCAGCAATCAGTTTATTTTCAGGTCGGTGCAAATCCCAAATCACGTTACGGGTAATTTTCCAGGTTTGTGCTTCACCGCCAGGATTAAATGTACCGAAGTTGTCCTGCATTAAAGCATAACCGGATTGGTTGATTAAAATATCTGTTTGCTCTTTGGCCTTGGCATATTCGCCAATAGCCAGGTAACATTTAGCCAACAACATGCGACAAGCCCCCTTGTTGACCATGCCAACCAAGCTCATTCCTTTTTGATCAGGAACCCATTGTACAGCAAGCTCCATATCCTTGGTAATCATCTGCAGAATTGCGTCGCGTTTGGTACTGCGATAATTTTGTTTGGGAACCTGCAACAACTTGGTCACAAGCGGTATGTCCCCAAACTGAAAAGTTAAAGCCATATACCGGAAAGCACGGTGAAAATAAGCCCGTCCTTTATAAGCATTTTTAGCGGCTTCATCCAAATCGGCTACCTTATCGGCGTATCGAAGAATGGTATTCGCGTACATGATGCCTTTATAGGTTTCTTCCCAGAAATACCAGATGCTATTGGTCCTGTCGATATTCTGATAAGAAGTTTCACTGGTTGGTGTGAGCATATTGGCCACATCACAAAGCATGGAACGTTTGTCGGTAGCACTGGCCACCATCATATCAGAAAAGATGTACTCTGTTCCAAGGGTAAGCATTTCATTATGGTCAGTTGCCCAATATGCTTTGAGGTGACGATCGCAAATGGCCATGGCCGACATTAAACCCGCTGCCGTGCTAAAGGTTGCATTGGGCTCGTAGAACGATAGCGGATCGGGCTGCAAAAATGATTTTTTGCAACTATTTAGAGATAGCGTAGTCCCCATCGAAAGGGCGACAAGAATATATGTACAGCGAAGTTTTTGGCTTAACTTTTTCATTTTTAGTTAATTTAATAGGTTAGAAAACTAAATTTAGCCCAAGTGTAAAGACACGTGTGGACCAACCTTCTAAGTTTCTGCTTGCGTTTTCATCGTAAGTTTCCGGGTCTCCATATTTCCAGCCGTTCGACCATACGCCAACATTACGCACAGAACCGTAAACTTTGACACGTTCCAATTCCAATTTTGAAGTCCACTTTTGTGGAAGTGTATAGCCTACAGAGATGTTATCCAAACGAACAAATGAACGGTCGTACAATTTTTTTGCACCAGAAGCACCTGTAGGCCCCTTGGCTTCAATACGACCATAATCGTTGGTCGGGTTATCCAGGGTCCAGTATTCTTTTTTAGGCAGGTTGATCATGGCATATGCCATACGTCCTCCATCGTCGTCATTGTTGAGGTAGTTTCCTGATAAACTCTTGTGTCCGGTATAGGCATAGACATTAAAGGAAACACTGAGGTCTTTCCACAAGGTAAAGTCATTGCGTAAGGACCAACGGTATGGCGGTGCAGTTGTGCCAAGGAATTCCTTATCGTTGTCATTATAAACATGGGTTACAGAACCATCTGTATTGATCACATCGTCGGCCGTATAGTTATTGGCGACTTTCGGATCGCCCGGTACCTGCCCGTATTTTTTAGCTTCGTCTACTTCATTGGCCTGCCAGATTCCGGTAACCCGATAATCCCAAATGGTGCTGATGGGCTTTCCAATAAACCATCCATTGATGATGTCGTCCATTTCCTTTTTGCCAGTTACATTTCCCTGGGCATCCAGCACATTCTGATACTGATAATAAAGATGGACGATCTTATTTTTATTGTAAGAAAAACCAAATGTACTGGACCATTCCAAAAAGTTATTTTTGATGTTCAGTGTATTTAAAGCCAATTCAATTCCACTATTGTTCACTTGTCCTAAATTCGATGTGATATTGGTAAATCCGGTAAAACTTGGCAAACGCTGGTTCATGATCATGTCATGAGTTTTCATTTGGTAATATTCCAGACTTCCAGATATGCGGTTATTAAGGAAACCAAAATCAAGTCCGAAGTTCCAGGCCGCTGTTTTTTCCCATTGCAACTTTGGATTGGACAAGCGGTCGGCATATAAATAGCGATACAATTCCAATGCCCCGGCTGAATTGATATAACCTTGCATTTTACCGCCTCCAGGCGATAAATTGGCCAGTGCTATGTACGGATTCTCCAGAGAACGGTTACCATTTTCACCGTAGGATACACGCAATTTACCACTATTCATGACATTGCCCCATTTGAAGAATTTTTCATTGGTAAACGTCCAGGCCCCGGCAACAGACGGGAAGGTCGCGTAAGGATTGGAAACACCGAAAGCCGAGTAACCGTCCCTACGAACAGAGGTGGTTAGCATGTAACGGTCGTCATAGGAGTAAAACAAGCGTGCCAACAGGGCGTCGGCTGTTTGATGCGAGTCCTCACTTAAAAAAGTACTGTTTTCTCTACTGCCATTTTTGGTATTGTGAAAGCCCAAAGCATCGGAAGGTAAGATTTTCCGGGCTTCGATGCGATCTTTCCAGAATTGGTTTTCCTCAGCTTCCTGAACAAGTGTCAGGATGATGTGGTGTTTTTGTTTGAAGGTATGATCCCAGGCCAGGGTATTGTTTAGCGACCAGTCGAAACTTTTGGCCTGCTCACGGTTTACCCCACGTGTTGCTGGATCAGCGCCAGGCAAATCTGCCGACATGAAATAACGGTCATAGAAAAACTGGTAGCGTGGTGATGCATTGAATGAATAAGTAATGTTAAAAGGTAATTTGACTTTGGCATTCAAAATCGTGTTGAGTATGGTGTAGCCTTTTTCAAGCGCTAAATATTTTTTTTGAAAGTCATAATTATAACCCCTCTGGCTATATTCGGGACTCAAAGGATACTGCACAGGATTACCGGTACCATCAGCATAATCGGCATAGGGACTATTACGCAGGGTTTGATCACGGTCCATATCCACATTACCGTCCGATCGGTCCTGGAAATTCACGTTGGCTCCAAGTTCCAGCCACTTGCTTACCTGTGCATTGATTTTCATATTGCTGCGCATCGCCCGGTAATCATCACTACGTACTGCTCCTTCGTTCTTCAGATATCCCATTGATAAATAGTAATTGACTTTATCGCCAGCACCACTTACACTGCCATTATAATCCTGATTGATACCGGTTCTGAAAGTATGATCAGCCCAATCAACCGTTTTTCCGCTCAGGAAGTTTTGTAGGGCATTACCGGTAAATCCCAATCGTCTGGCCCAGATGCTCAGGTCAGATTCATTCGCCTGATTGGTGCTGTAGCCCCTCCAGTTGTTCAGGGAAACACTTCCCGGCAATTGATCGGGACGTATAAAGTAGCCCGGCTTACTGGCATAAGTACCCGTTTGATACGCTTCATAGGCTTTTGTTGCCGGGTTCACACCATAGGTGTTCTTTGTATACCAATCTTCGCGGTGCTGCACATATTCTTCCGGACTAAACCTTTCGCGGTAAGCGCTTTTCGTAGTCGCCCCTGTGTTCATGCTCATGTTGATCACTGGCTTACCCGGTTTACCTTTTTTGGTGGTGATGATGATCACGCCACTTGCGGCTTTAGCACCATAAATAGCTGCTGCGGAAGCATCCTTTAAGATGTCAATCTGCGCGATATCGTCGGGATTAACTTCAGAAAGTTCTCCATAAAAGATCATTCCGTCGAGGATGATCAGGGGGCTGTTGTGTCCACCGGCATCATAAACAGATCGCCGGCCACGTATTTCTATAGATCCTCCGCCCTTAGCTGAAGGGTCGTAGCCCACATTTAAACCTGGAGCTCCACGAAGGAGGTCCTGAACTGTTTTTGGATTATCATTAGCAATTTTGTCGGGAAGAATTTGAAAAACTGAACCGGTCAGGTCTTTTTTTCGCATGGTTCCATAACCAACCACCACAATGTCATCCAGGGTTTTGCTGTTTTCGACCAGGCTAACGTTTAACTCTTTTTTGTCGCCTACGGTTATGGTTTGTGGCTCGTACCCGGTATAAGACAGCACCAATACTGCATTTGAGGTAACCTGTAATTTGAAGGCACCATTGCCATCGGTGCTTGTTCCCGAAGTGCTATTCTGGATTTTGACACTAACCCCGATCAGGGATTCGCCAGTTTTTGCATCCCTAACGGTCCCGCTTATGGTTCTGTTTTGTGCCAGGGCGATCATGGGAGCCAGCAACACGAAGAACAGTAAGAGAAAGACTCGTTTCGGCCCTATGCTCTTGCTGTAAAAAGACAAGTAAAATCTGTTCATAAATATTTGGTTTTGGAGCATCCGATCTTTCGGTACCGATAAACTGCTCCTGGTTTTATAATTGGTTTTCTTCCTTACAAAAGAAAAGAATGAAAGTCATAGTATTTATTCAACATTTTGTCAATTTGTCTCAATTTGAAATTCCTTCATGAGTTCTGAAACATTGTAGGCATCCAAAAACAACTTGATTTTTTTTCCTTTTAAGGATTCATGTGGAATTTCTATGCGTACTTGCTTGACTTCGCCAGGCAGCAGGTTAAAAAAATTGTCGGTATAAAATGCCGGCATAATTCCATAGCCGTGCTCATCATTTAATTTTAATTGTGTAAAAAATGAAATCGACTGACCGATGTTTTTAATCCGGACATTCAGGATCAATTCATTTGATGACTTAACTTTTGTAACCTGGAAATCAAGTTTAGAAGGCGATAATTTGCCCATGTCCTGAAAACCTGATGTGGCCGGTCCGGTCATTGTCCAGGCTCCCTTGTAAGCATCTTTTGACCGCCAGTAAAACGATTCCGAAACTTGCTTGCCGGCATGATCCAAAAGTACAAGTTTAATAAAATGAATCTGTGTAATTTGTTCAGGGAAATCAATTTTCAACACGTCTTTTGCTGTTCCATCCGCTGGAATGTTTACGCTACTATTCAACGCCAATACTTCCTTGCTGTTGAAATCATATACTTTGACCAGCAATTGGTAGCCTTTAAAAGCCTGCCTATAGTCGTTAGCAATAGAAACTGTATTTTTTAGATAGTCGTATTGCGGATGTAAAGGTTGTAACCCATTCTGTGCATAATAAAGACCTGCTGTGGGCTCCAAAAACCAGTCGTAGAAACGACTCGCGGTTTGAGGCAGCGGACTGTTGTGATACCAAAACAATAAACCTGAGGAGAAACGATCACCGAAACTGAACTTATTGTAGTTCCAGACTTCCCAGAGCGCGCGGAAGTTCATGGCGCCAACAAATTGGGCTTTTTTAGCATAGTCCTCAATGGTTTCAGACTTTCCAAACTGTTCTACAGCTTCATGGTATTTTGTAGTCATTTGATGAAAACCTCCACCATCCAGATAGTCCCAGACCGGCTTGTTTATTGGCCATAAATCACGTTCAGGCATTAACTTTTTGAGCGAAGATAAGATGGGAAGGATTGGCGTACCGTATTCCGGATTAAATCCATCTACCCGACTTCCACGCTTTGATGCTGTATTTTCAAAATACTGCATTGGATTTTCATACTTGTACGGGCTTCCATCGTGAATGCCGCAGCATTCTGACTGCGATTGGTAGCCTTTGGTTGGATCTAAAGCATAAATTAATTTACCGGCTCCTGGTAGTTCCGCAGACTCGTTGGCAGAAACATAATAGGCCGATGAAGCGTGGTTTCTGATGCGCTTAATTGTGCTGGTTAAATTTTTAAAGTACAAGGCCGTATCTGTCGGGAAGCGCGTATCACCAGTAATCCAAAACTCAGACCAAACCATAATTCCCATTTCATCACACAACTGATAAAAATAATCCGACTCCGCAATCCCACCGCCCCACAATCGTAAAAAATTAATGCCGGCTTGCTTCGTATACCGGAGTTCTGCATAGGTACGTTGCTCGGTATTTCTCAACATGGCTTCGGGCACCCAATTTGAACCCCTTATAAATACAGGGTACCCGTTTACCAGGAACCGGCGACTTTGGTCGGGCGTCTGCTGGTCAGAGGTAATTTCCCGAATCCCGAACCGGGTTGTGAGTTCATGGCTTACAATTCCATCAACGGACACGGCCAATTTGAGTGTGTACAAATGCTGTTTGCCTTTGTTTAATGGCCACCAGAGCTTTGGATTTTTCAGGATTAATTCCGGATAATTTTCGGGCAGGAAAGTAACCGTTTTTCTTTCTCTGGGCTTCAGTACAATGGTTTGTCTGATCGTTTTACCCAGCCCTTCAATTTTTGCAGACACGATGGCCTGCTGCACTTTATCTGTCGCATTAAAAGTTTCTACTGATATGGTTTCCTTTGCACTTGTGGTATCGGGCAATGGCAACTTTGTTTGTACAAAAGCATGATCTAACAGGATGGCATTGGTGGCAAAAAGTTCAACATCGCGCCAGACTCCGGTGTTTCTATCGCGGATGCCATCTGGTGCTGTAAAGTCCCAGCCAACGCTCATCAGCATGCTCACATTTTTGCCCATTTCACCGTCGCCCCCATTTCCATTCTCTCCAAAGGCTCCTGGCCTTTCTTTCTTAAATTTATTGCTGGTTCCTGGAACATCAACAGGTTTAACCTTAAGCGCAACGGCGTTCTTTCCAGAAAACGACACGATGTCTGTAATGTCAAATTCCTGTGCATGAAACATTCCAGCCATAGTCCCGATATGTTTGCCATTTACCCAAATTTCTGAGCGGTAATTGATGCCATGAAACTTTAACCAGACTCTTTTACCTGCAAAACTTTTGGGAAGCTCAAAATCTGTTCTAAACCAGTAATGATAAAATTCAATCCCCGCATCTGCAATATCCGGAATCAGTTTACGCTCCTTTCTATTTTGATCTCCATAATAGGGTTCAGGATAAATTTTATTGGCAATTAAACTATTGAGTACCGTACCAGGTACTGTTGCAGGCAACCAACCTTTGGTCTGATAACCAGGCTTAGAAATTTCAGCATCATTTTCGGTAAGTGCCGAAACTTTTTGAATTTGCCATTTAGACGTACCCTTATAGGTTTGCTGCGATCTTAGAAATATAGAATTTACTGCAGAATGCTCAGTTAATGAAGCATTTTGTGCGTTGACAAGAACGGGCAGGATAATACACAGCAAAAATAATTTAAGGCTACTGATTTTCATAGGTTATCATTTTGATTATAAATTGCAACACCTACCCTACTGTCTGCGCCACCGTAGTACAGAACCCATTTTTTCTTAAAATAAACAAGGCCCTGGATAAAAACTGTACCGAAGGGATACTGCCCACTTTTTTCAAAAGGTTCGGTTGGGACGAAAAATGGCTTAGACAGGCGTGAAATAACTTTTGAGGGATTGTTCAAATCAAACAGCACCTGACCAGCTGCATAAGTATTTGCTGCATAATTGGTATCCCTATCGCTGTTCCCCTTATTTTTACCATTGTACAAAACCAAAATACCTTTATCGGTGACAATTGCTGGCGGACCACATTCCGTCATGTCGCTATCAAAATGATTTTTCCTGGGGGTTACAATCAATTCAAGTGCTCCAGTTTTGTTTAATGTCGGTTCCCAGTTGAGGAGATCATCGGAAGTGGCAATATTCATAAAACGTTCTCCCCAATACATCATGTATTTCCCATTGATTTTTGTAATCACCTGTTTTCCGTTTTCTATTTTAGTAACTACGGAGGCTGATTTACATTTCAAATCTTTAAATCTGCCGTCATAAGCCTGGTGAAATGCCGGGCCATGCTTGGTCCAGTTTTTCAAATCTCTGGATGTAGCTACTGCTATCCTGAATATTTTTCTGTTCCATTGCGTATAGAACATGACATACAATCCCTCTTTTGTAACCGCAATCCGGGGGTCTTCACAACCGCCGGGCCATTCGTGTTCTTTCTGACTGTCTTCATCAGGATACATGACCGGTTTTTGGCTCTTCTTCAGTTTAATGCCATCTGTGCTTTCCGCAATCCCCAACCGGGAAGTACGTTTACCTATTCCGTTGCCAGAGCGGTCTTCGCCACGATAGATCACATAGATTTTGTTGTTTTTTACAGCCGCTCCAGGGTTAAATACATCGCTTGCTTCCCAGGCAATCTTTTGTTTGCTCATTGGGTCGAAGAACATGCTTTTGGCATCGGGAGAGATCACAGGATTTACTCCGGCAGGTCTTACAAAAGGACCCAAAGCCCATTCCGGAAGTTGATCTTCGAATTTTGCAGCTTTATCCTGAGCTTTTGAACTCTTTAAAAACAAGAACATTAAAAGGGGTATAATCAAAGGTATCCTTTTCATACGGTTTAACTGAAATTTGGTTATCAAGCGCTAAGTAAATCAATAAAACTTACAAAATCTATTCAGTTTTTTGTCTCTGCGTCTCATTTTCAGCTGACATTTCCAGTCAAAACATGCATTTTTCATATCATCCAGCAGCGTATTACCTATTTTGAGATGAATCGACAAAAAATTGAACAAACTTCACCAGGATCATTCCCTAATTTCAATGGTAATTAACCAAATCTAAACCCTAGCTTAATGAAAACAAGATTATTTACCGGGCTTGCTGCTGTTACGTTTTGCCTAACGGCTGCTTGTCAAAAAGAACCATCCAGAGATGTGGACAAAGCAGACATGCGACTTCAAAAAAATGCGACTGCGATCATCAGTGCAGCCCCGCCATTGGGTACACTGATTGATGGCGCGACCTACCGCATCAGGGGTATATCATCAACATCACCCGGCGGACCTGTGGTGGAGGTAACAGGTAATTCCAGTGCAGAAAATGCGGCAATCCAACAATGGTCCTGGTTTCCCAACAATGGGCAAAAATGGAAGCTATTGCAAATTGACGCAGTTTATTACAAGCTGGTGAATGTAACCAGCAATAAGTGCCTGGAATCACCCTCTGCAACATCAGGCGATATTTTACGGCAGGCCACTGATAATGGCAGTGATTCCCAAAGCTGGTCCATTGCCTACTCTGGCAGCAACAATGTGTTCTCTTTAACCAACAAAGCCACAGGTATGAAAATGGTGGTCGATCCTGGAGATGATACCCCAGGGAGAAAAATTAAACAAAAGAGTACTGTTTCAGGAACACAGGATATGTTCAATTTTCACAATGTCAATTATCAAAATCCACTGATTGATGCCAGCAGACCGGATCCTTATGTTGCGCAAAAAGATGGATATTATTATTTTATGTATACCAGGGGAAATAAAATCGGCCTCAGAAAAACGACTTCCATGTCCTTACTATCAACGGCAACAGAAACAGTAGTATGGACCCCGCCTTCAGGAACAGCTTATTCATCTAACATATGGGCCCCTGAATTGCATTTCCTTTCAGGAAAATGGTATTTATATTTTGCAGCGAATGACGGAACGGGTGATTCACATCGCATGTATGTCCTGGAAAATCCCAATGCTGATCCGATGACTGGTACCTGGACTTTCAAGGGCAAAATAGCTGATGCAAGCGATCAGTGGGCTATTGATGGTACCGTACTCACTATAGGATCGGCTAACTATTTCGTTTGGTCAGGCTGGGAAAGTACGGCCAGCAGGTATAAACAATATCTTTATCTGGCATCCATGTCTAATCCCTGGACGATTGATGGTCCACGTGTCAAGATATCATCACCAACCAATACCTGGGAGAAACATGAACCCAGTTCTATAGGTGCAGGTGTCAACGAAGGACCGATTATGTTACAAAAGGATGCCGGCAGTCCTGTTTTCATCATTTACTCTGCCAGCAGATACAGCAGCGACGATTATTGCCTGGCGCAGATTCAGTTGACCAGTGGAGGAAACCCGACCGTAGCCACCGATTGGATCAATAAGAAGCAAGTTTTTGTACGAAATGACGCCAACTCCGTATACGGACCAGGGCACAATGGTTTTTTCACCAGCAGCTACACGGATCCAAATGGTGTGGAACGAAAAGAAAACTGGTTCGTGTATCATGCAAGAAGTCTGCCGAATGCAAGCGGAACTCCCAGAACCCCGAGGATGCAAAAGTTAACCTGGAATACAGATGGCTCACCAAATTTTGGTATAGCCGCTGCCAGCGGCATTGACATTCCGATTCCTGTTGGAGAATAATCTCTAATCTAAAGGCAAACGTTAACGTTTGCCTTTTTTTATACCCATTATAATCCTGGGCTTTAAGCAAACGAATTGAGACAAAACGACAAAAGAACGATCAAAATATCCAAAATTGATTGGTTTTCTTTGGCGGGGTATGAACACTAGACTATTATATATTTTACTCTTTTTGACGCTCTCCTCCTGCAGTGTAAAAAAAAAGGAAACCACAACAAATACTGCTGCCGACCTCCCAATTGTGAACCCGGCTTTGCCCGGGGATAACCCTGATCCTTCGATCATCCGGGTTGGGAACGTATATTATGCCACTTCCACGACAAATGAATGGGCTCCCTATTTCACCATTTATAAATCTACCAATCTAAAAGATTGGAAATTGGTCAATCATGTATTTCCGGAAGGATTTAAAGACATGAAAGACCAGTGGGGAGAAAATAATTTCTGGGCCTCTGAACTGGCTTATGATGCCAAACAAAATCGCATTTACGCGTATTATACTGCACACCATCGTGAAATTAAAGGTAATCCAGGTCTGCAATGTGGCATCGCCTGGATCGATGCGGATCAAATTGAATCGGGAAAATTTACCGACAATGGGCCGGTAATTATAGCAGACGATTGTGGGGCTATAGACGCTTTTGAATTACAGGACGATGGAAAAATCTACGCGTTCTGGAAAAACGATGGCAATGGTTGCGGAAAAGAAAGCTGGATATGGATGCAGGAGATCAATGCAAGTCGCACCAAGCTTTTAGGACAAAAAAAACAGGTCTATACCAATAGTCAACCCTGGGAAACTGCTTTGGTAGAGGGCGCCTGTTTTTTTAGAATGGGGGATTACATCTATAGTCTTTATGCAGTTGGTGGTTGCTGCGATGCCCGCTGCAATTATAAGACAGGAATTGCAAGGACTAAAGACCTGGCAAGCGGAACATGGGAGAAATATGATAAAAATCCGATCATGGTGAGTAATGACCGTTGGAATTGTCCAGGTCACGGAACCGTTGTCCGATCTGCGGATGACAGACTATTTATGCTTTACCATGCTTTCAATAAAAATTATGATGTGTTTGTTGGACGCGAAGGCATTATTGAAGAGTTAAAACCAGGAGCCGATGGCTGGCCAGTACTTCACAATGTGGCAGTGGCCAATCGGCCAAAGTCGGAACTCGACTTTTTTGATGATTTTCAAAAAGACAAAAAACTTAACCTTGCCTGGCAATGGCCATCAAAACTACAAAGGCCGGTGATGACCTTTGAAAGTGGGCTGAGGTTGTCTGCTTCCAATGACAACCATGATCTTGGCACTTTCCTGGGGCAATACATTAAAACAGTAGATTTTGACATCATTGCCGAAGTTAACATTGGTTCTGCGTCAACAGGAATTTGTCTTGGAGGTGCTATTTTTAAAAGCAAGTGGCCAGGAGAACTCGGTGCAATTGGTATCTCGGCTTCCGAAAGCGGATATGCTATTTTTAGTAATCTGGAAGGCAAATACACAGTCATGAAGCAATCAGAAGCGTCACTATCGGGAGTTAAACAATTAAAAATGAAAGTCGATCAAGGTGGAAGGTACCTCAGCTTTTACTATAAAAATGAGGCATCGGACTGGGTAAAATTTCACGGCATGGAATTTAATGCGGACAAATATGCACCCTGGGGCATGGGTTACCGGGCTGGCATTGTGGCTAAAGGTGAAGCGTCATCTAATGGGGTCTTTAAAAGTTTTGAGTTAAAAAACAACTAAAAAACAGCAGACACCGGAAACTATGAAGACTAAACTCCTGTTCCTTTCAGCGATCTTCTTTTGGCATGCTGTTTCTGCTCAAAACACTGAAATCAGTGCTATCCGGTTGAAAGCCATCAGCCAGTCTCATGATGTTCAGACAGGAGACTGGGGACCTTATTCCAAGCAATATGCGGGAATTTCTCACATTCCGGACCTGTCTGCAGGCTTGCGTTTCGATTTCTCAGTCATGCCAGGGTATTATCGCAATAAAGTACTGATTCCAAATGTAGGGTTTGAATCCGGATACTTTCCCTGGGATGCAGATCTGAAGACCAGGCAATACAGTTACCGGTATGAACTGGAATGGAAAGATCAGGTATATGTAGACGTCAATTACCGGGTTCTGGACCAGAACAGTGTAATGGCGACCATCAAATGTGTGAACCGTACTTCCATTCCTCAAAACCTGACGATCAATCTGATGGGTTGGATTGCTTATCCTGAAATATGGCCGTTGAAGCAATTGCGTAAACCAGAGGGAAGCACCTGGATCAATGCTGTGGATTACCAATCACTTGACTTTGCCATCTCCAATCCGAAAGACAACCTGGTAACTGACGGACTAATGAAAGGAGAAGTTAGGAGTGCCGATTTTCTGGACGGCTCGGCCTTAAACAATAGGTTTGGCCGTTCCAAAGGAGACGTGGCGACCTATGCCGTACCGACATCCATCAAAAAAGGATACCTCAGCATCGTATACCGCACGGGAGAAAATACAGTCAATAAATTTCGCTTATCGGGTCTGATCAATCAGGAGATCACCTTGCAGGGGAACGGTAAATTAACCCATATTGAACTCCCATTTGATTCCACAGGAGCCACAAGCCTCAGGCTGATTTCATCAGGCGGTAACAACATAGAAATCAATGGTCTGCTCTGGAGTACACAAGCAAATTCAAAGCTGAACATCGTGGATCATGACAAGCAGATGCAACCGGAAATTGTTGGACGTCCTCAAAAACGCCAGTTGTTATTGCGTTATAGAGATGCTCCCGGATACTATGGCCTGGCCTGGGATGAGGCGCTGTTCAAAATCAGGGAAGTCAGAAATGACGAGCTGGATGTTTACTTCAGGAAAATGGTACACAACCACGTCGACAGTATACTTCAGGGAAACGGCAAGGGTCATTTCGAAAATGTTTTCATCAGACCAGTGCAATTGGCTCCTGGGACTGAACAGGTGCTCCACTGCCTGATCACACATGGTAAAAATGCGGCGGAGGCGAATGCCGCCTTGCAAAATTTTGAGGAACTGAAAAAAAACAAGTTGAAGACACCAGTTGCTGCTGTCCTGTTACCTTCTGGAGCAGACCATCAATTCAGTCAGCGTTTGCTTAATGCCGCCTTACTGGAAAATGTGGTTTACCCCATATATACCCAGCGCAACTACATCAGACATTATACCCCCGGTAAATGGTGGAACAGCCTTTATACCTGGGATTCCGGTTTTCTGGCTTTAGGTCTTAATGAAACGGACTTGGATCGCGCTGTTGACTGCATCAATGCCTATACGACAGCCCCCGGAAGCCAGTCTGCTTTCATCCACCATGGCTCCCCTGTGCCAGTGCAGGTTTATGCCTTTCTTGACCTTTGGAATAAAACCCGGTCAAAAGCCTTGCTCGATCATTTTTACCCCCGTTTAAAACAATATTATCATTTCCTTTCCGGCCAGCTTGGTAGTTCCTCTACGCGGGTTTTACCATCCAACCTGCTTAAGACCTGGGATTATTTTTACAATTCAGGAGGTTGGGACGATTATCCGGCGCAACTTGCTGTTCACCAGCAACGACTGGAGTCGTCGGTTACACCCGTAATTACTACTGCCCAGTGCATTCGATTTGCTAAAATCTTGCGTATGGCCGCAGCGTATTCCAACAAGCCAGCAGATGTGAAGGCTTATGATAAAGACATCCGCTTATTTACAGCAGCACTTCAGAAGTACTCCTGGAATTCCAATAGCGGATATTTTAGTTATGTATGTCACGACGCTTCAGGCAGGCCTACCGGGCCTTTTAAAAATGAAGCGGGTATAGATTACAATATGGGCCTGGATGGCGCCTATCCACTGCTCTCTGGCATCTGCAACCAGGAGCAGCAACAATTGCTGATCACAAAAATCTTCTCCAGGGAGCATCTCTGGACACCAAGCGGATTGGGCGTTGTGGATCAGTCTGCTCCGTATTACCGCAAAGACGGGTATTGGAATGGTGCTGTATGGATGCCACATCAATGGTTTATGTGGAAGACCATGCTTGATTTGGCTAAGCCTGAGCTGGCGATGCAGATTGCACAAAAAGCACTGGATGTATTTGAAAAGGAAACGCGCAATTCCTATTACACCTTTGAGCACTTTCTTGCTGAAAGCGGTCGTGGTGCTGGCTGGCATCAGTTTTCGGGTTTATCCACACCTGTGCTCAGCTGGTTTAACGCCTGCTATAAACGCGGAACACTAACCACAGGATTCGAGATCTGGCAGCTCAGTGGTGATTTCAATGCGGATCAGTCTGCATACCATGGAGAATTGAGTTTCGATCAGGCGACGAAAGAACATTCCCGAAGCCTGATGGTATGCCTCAATCCTGCAAATCGGTATGAAGCCTTTTTTGAAGGCCAGGTACTGGACGTGTCACAAACGTATCCGGGACTGCTCTGTATCACCCTTCCGGCCACCAATCGCAAAGGGAAATTAACGATCAGGACTAGGCGTTAGGCAGATTGTATTCTGCTTTCCAAAACGTTGGTTTTTTATCGTACAATGCTGTATTTGCGAGATCCACGCAAATGGCGGTACGTGCGCCTGTAGTTACATTACTATCGGGCATACGCTTGGTTTGAATACATTCGTAAAACTCGTTAAAAGCATACCAGGTACCATCTTTTGTCGGTTCGGGCAGGATCGGCGTGCCACCTTCCTTATTCCAGACAATTCGGGTAGCACCTGTCACGCCATCCACCAATTCTTTATTGTTCAACAATTTCTTTTCCGGGTAAAAGATACCCTCATTTGTCAGCAAAGAAATTGTACCTAAGGTACCTTTAATTTTGAACAGGTAACCATCCCTTGAATTTCCGCAGGTGGCTCCAAAGTTACCGATCATACTGTGTTTACCGGTATAACGGAACATCACCTGCGCATTGTCAAATGTTTCCCTTCCATCTTTAAAAATGTCAATTCCACCGGTTGCAAAAACCTCATCCGGGTGGGTATCAAATGCCCAGTTGATGAAATCTATCTGATGAGACATCAATTCGGCGATCAGGCCGCCAGAATATTCCTTATACATCCGCCAATTGATCTGGCGCTCCAGTGATGGATCAGGTACAGCACGCCTCCAGTCGGCATTCCTATCCCATCGACATTCAATCTGGCTAATGTCTCCTAAATAATTTTTAGCAATCATTTCCTTTACGCGGTAATATAAAGGTGAATACCGGTATTGATGTCCTACCTGTAAAATTTGTCCGGGGCGGCTTTTTGCCAGTTTCACCAAATCCAGCGCCTGGGTTAAATTGTAGGTCATGGTTTTCTCCAGGTAGAGGTGACGGTCGGCTTTCAATACGGCAACAGCGATCTCATAGTGCAGGTATAAAGGTACTGCGACCACGACAGCGTCTACAGCCTTATCGTCCAGCAACTTTCTGTAGTCTTTATATACATTTGGTGTATTTGTTTTGCAGAGCTTCCGGGCATCAGTTAAACGAAAATCCAGAACATCGCACAGGGCAGTAATCCGGAATTTATCCGGCGATTGATTGATTACCTCTATGATACCCTTACCCCGATCGCCGCAGCCAATGATGGCAATTTTCAGCACCCCTGCCCCGCTACCTGCTAAAACATCCATATTACCGATTAATAAACCTCCTGCAATGAGTGCAGTGTTCTTTACAAAAGTTCTTCTTTCCATCCCAATTAATTTATAAAGTCTTCCATCACCCCAGCCGCATGCCGCTTCAACTCATTATCAAATGTAGCTTTTTCAACAATGTTAAAAATTATAATTTATTTTTTCCAGGCGGCTTAAAAAGTAAAATTATCAATACATATCCATTTCCCGGTTGCTTTACTTCAAATTGGCCATTTTACGCGATGATTACTGCTATAAATGGAAAAAAATTGAGACGCATAAGCAAAAAGTTGATACAAAAACGTAGCCTTAGCGAGGCTCAATCGTTTAATTTTACCTCTCAATTAACCAAATAAAACCTACAAGTCAACTTTACACACAAAAGATGAACAATTCCAACAAATTAAGATTTCTGACATTGCTTACCTCCATTTTATTTACGATGGGAGGAACTCATGCTCAGGAAAGAAAAGCGCCCTCGTATCCGCTGATCACACACAATCCCAATTTCAGTATCTGGTCCAGTGCCGACCAGCTCTATGCTGCTTCAACTACCCACTGGACAGGCGCAGATCATTCGCTTCTGGGCCTGATCAGTGTTGATGGCAATATCTATCGGTTTATGGGCAAGGAGGAGGTAAATTACCAGACCGTCCTGTCCACCTCTGATGAAAAACCTTACACTGTTGATTATACAGAGACGGAACCTAAAGGCGACTGGCTTGCTGACTCTTACAATGCCGGCGAATGGAAATCAGGCGCTGCCCCGATAGGAGACGACCCGAAACAGGTAAAAACGCTTTGGAAATCTAAAGACATCTGGCTGAGGAGGACTTTTCAGATCGCCAATCCGGCAAATATCAACGATCTCTTTTTAAAACTGAACCATGATGACAACATTGAAGTTTATCTGAATGGTAAAAAAGTATACGAAAAAGTAGGTTGGACGCATATTTTCCAGTATTTCCAGCTCAATAAAAAAGATCTAAAAACGGGCCCTAATGTGATCGCTATCCATCTTGCCAATTCAATGGGTGGCAGCTACCTCGACTTTGGTCTGGTCGACAAGTTAAAAGACAATTCAGCGAAAATTCAACTGGCAAAACAGAAAAATGTTGCAGTCACCGCTACGCAGACCATTTATGATTTCAGCTGTGGTAAAATAGATATGAAACTAACTTTTACATCGCCACTGCTGATGAACGACCTGGGTCTGCTGGCACGTCCGGTTTCTTATATTACTTACAAGATCCAATCTAACGACAATAAGAGCCATGCAGTAAAAGTATTCTTAAGTGCCTCTTCTAACATTTCCGTATACAGACCAGCTCAGGAAGTAAAAGCGACTAAATATAACACACCTCAGCTGGCTGTAATGAAAGTTGGCACAGTTGAGCAGGCCATATTACAAAAAGCCGGTGATGACATGCGCATTGATTGGGGTCACCTATATGTTGCAGCACCGAAATCAAGCAATACCGTACAGTTCATCACCAGTGGCCGTGCTGCCGCGGATGCTTTTAGAACAGGATCTTCAGTTTCTACTGCAAGTCTGGGAAAATCACTGGCATTGAATACAATCAGCAACTTTAGTAATGTAGGTATAAGACCCGTAGAACAGTTTATTGAATTGGGTTACGATGAAATTTATGCCATCCAGTACTTCCAGAAAAACCTGAGGCCCTGGTGGAATACGTCGGGTAAGGAGACCATGGAAAATCAGCTGGGCAAGGCAGCAGCCGAATATAAAACGGTTATGCAGCAATGCAAAACATTTGATGAATCCGTTTATGCAGATGCGTTGAAAGCCGGTGGTGAAGCCTATGCACATTTGTGTGCGCTGGCTTACCGTCAAAGTATTGCCGCACATACATTGGTAAAAAGTCCGGAAGGTGAAATCCTGTGGCTGTCTAAAGAAAACAACAGCGGGGGCTTCATCAATACAGTCGATGTCACTTATCCTTCGGCACCCTTATACCTCATTTACAATCCTTCATTGTTGCAAGGCATGTTAAACGGTATTTTTTATTTCAGCGAAAGCGGAAAATATCCGCATCCATGGGCGGCTCATGACCTGGGTACTTATCCCCTGGCGAATGGACAGACTTATGGTGAGCCGATGCCGGTTGAAGAATCTGGCAACATGATTATCCTTACTGCTGCTATCGCAAGTGCACAAGGCAATGCTGAGTATGCTAAAAAACATTGGAAAACATTGACCATATGGGCAGATTACCTGAGCAAGGAAGGCCTGGATCCAAAAACACAATTGTGTACCGACGATTTTGCTGGACACCTGGCAAGGAATGCGAATTTATCTGTAAAGGCAATTGTGGGAATCGCATGTTATGCACAAATGGCAGAAACGCTCGGCTATACTGAAACTGCAAAAAAATATCGGGCCATAGCCGAAAGTATGGTTCCCAAATGGATGGAGATGGCTGATGCCGGTGACCACTATGCCCTTACTTTTGACGATAAAAATACCTGGAGCCAGAAATACAACCTGGTTTGGGATAAGGTTCTTAATTTAAAGCTATTCCCTCAAAAGGTGTATGACCTGGAAACCAAGTATTACCTGGGCAAACAGAATAAATTCGGAATTCCACTGGACAGCAGAAAGGCCTATACCAAAAACGACTGGATTTTGTGGACTGCAACCTTTGCACCTACACAAAAGGAATTTGAAGCGCTGGTAGCCCCAGTTTACAAACATGCGATAGAAACAGAATCCCGTGTACCGCTGAATGACTTTTATGATTCAAATACAGGTATTCGTGACAATTTTAAAGCAAGAAGTGTAGTGGGCGGCTTTTACATGAAGCTTTTTGCAGACCAGCAAAAAGGAAAATAAAATCAGATTCCCGGAAAGCAAAGCAGGCACTTTGTGAAGTAAGTATATACTTTACAAGGTGCCTGTTTTATCATGAGTAATTGGATTAAAGAGATAAAAGCTCTGGCATCTCCTGGTAGGTCTTCCAAAGCAATTCACCGAAAAGTGTATTAGACCAGGCAAACCATGCCCGGGTAAATTTAGCCGGGTCATCTTTATGAAAAGATTCGTGCATGAAACCTTTACCAGCATGTGTATTCTGCAATAAGCGGATGCAATTCTTTATTTCATTTCGGTCAGTGGCGGTCAGTGCCCGCATGGTAATGCTCATTGGCCAGATCATATCCTGACCAACATGTGGACCGCCTATGCCTTCGGCAGCAGTTCCTTTATAGAAATAAGGGTGCATACCAGCACGGAGGGTGCTGGTATGCTTAATAAATGTTCTTCTTCTCATGTTGATGCTACCATTGAATTTGCTGATCTTCATTAGGGATCAGGGTATTCAGGTCGCGTTGCATGGATAAAGTACCTTCTACTTTATATTTCAGCCTTTGTCCGGGGATTGTCGTATAATCCTCAAACTCGTACGACAAAAACAAAGTGATATAGATATGTTTCATGTAGGGAAGTTTCGCATCCATTTCCTCGTCCATTGTATAATATGATTGCGATGCGCCCAATTTAAATTTGTTATTTACTGCGTTATCACTCCAGACTTCCAATTTTTTCTTTTGAACGTCTATTTTCTCATCAGTAAACCTCATCAATACCTTGTAGCTCTTTCGGTCCAGATAATCAATATCCCGGGTCCCGGCGTATAGAAATATCGTTTTGTCATCAGCTACATAGGTGCGATGTTTGTTCAGGGTTAACGGCTCGGTATCCCCATCAAGAAATATCTTGTATAAGGTACCGCCGTACTCCCCAGAGTAATTGTTAAATGGCATAACACGCAACATTGCTCTACGAAAGCTTTTGTTTGGATTTGCTTTGTAGTCATAGGATGGATCATCTAAAATCTGCAAGGGTAATACCCACTTATCAGACTGGTCCAGATCGCCCATGGTAAAATTAATGGGTAATGAGATTGTACTGATGCCCTCAGGAACCGTAATTGTTGTTGGAAGCTTATAATACTTTGGATCTAATTGTCTAAAATACAATTCCTGGCGGTGACCATATTGCTCTTGATTTAATCTCGCAAGTGTGTCAGGATCCAAACCGATATGTATAGTCCGGGATTTATTATTTGGAGTAGACCCACTCATTATAATTGGAAGATTGTACCGCACTTCGCCGTTAGCATTGTAACGTAAGTAACTCCAGGTTACTCCTTGACCACCTGGTATAGCTTTAAATGATGCCATCTGGATAAATTGCTCATCTTCCCACTCATTTTTACATGAAACAAAGCAGATTGCTGTTGTTAACATCAAAAATAATATATATAAAATCTTTTTCATTGTCGCTAATTAAAATAAATTATTCAGGATTTGTCCAACCTGGGTTCTGTACTAAAAATTTGTTACGTCTGAGTTCATCATAATGGATTGGCCAAAACCACATTTTTAGGGTAAATATTGATGGTAACGAGGGGGTTTCGACTGGGGTATGGAAGAGGTCTGCCTGCGCTTTGGTCGCATAAGCATTATATCCATAAATGGGCGCAGATTCTTCGCTCGGAGCGTCTGTCCATCGACGCAAATCGAAGTAACGGTGTCCCTCGGCAAATAACTCAATCTGACGTTCTCTTTTTAATTTAATACGGAATTTTGCCGCATCAGAATACACATCATTTGTGTAGTCGGCTAACCCTGCCCTGATCCGAACAGGCTGAATCCCTCTTTTTATTTCCCCAATATCCCGAGCAATCGTATAGGTGGCTTTACCATCCCAGGAAGAGACGGAATACGATCCATTCAATTCATTTAAAGCTTCCGCATAAATCAACAGGATTTCTGCATATCGGATTGCCGGATCAACTTTATCTTTCATGCGACTCTGGTCAAGCGAAGTAAGTATCGTATTACTGATATCGTCAGGGTGCACGTACTTTTTAATCCCTATGCCTGTACGAGTCCAATACGTTGTATTTTTGTAGCCATTAGGATCACCGCGATAATAAAATATCTGCACATTAGGTTTTTCATCTTTCGTCGCTTCTGCATTCAATAAATTCCATGTCGAACCGTTGTAAGAAACTGAAGCATAAAAGCGAGGCTCACGCTTTGCAAATTGTTTACTTACACCAGCAGCCAATGCACCCAACTCAGGATAATTTGCCGATTCAGAGGCCTGAACAAAACCTGCCGCGCGCGGCTTTGTGTTATACCGATCTTGATAACCGAGTCTTCCAGCATACATGCTATTCATTCCAGGGATATCAGTACCGTCGTTCATATAATAGGCATCAGCCTGTTTTAACGTCATGCCATGTGAGTTATAGCCTTTTCCTTCCAGCCGGGGTAGTTGATGTACTACCATATTACCAATAGATTCGCTCCCCTCATTTCTCCCACGGGTAAAAATAAGTTCGCGATTCTCGGAAGCCGAAACTGCTCCGTTGAATACGGATCGATAAGATTCAAATGGGTCAATATCTTTCCAACCGGCTGGCCAGTTACTATTTGAAAAATTATTGTCAGAAGGAGGCGGAACCGTTGCCGGATAGGCGATATCGCCAACAGTCTTCTTATAAGCCACGAACAATTGATATTGTCCAAGATCAATGACATCCTTTGCTGCTGCAGCTGCCCTGGCCCATTTGGATTCATCATAAGTTGGGGACAGTAGCGGCTTTTTATCTTTATTCACCATTAATGCGGCTACCTCACCAGGCGCTTTACCATTGGCTAAAGGGCTAGCGGCATACAGCAATACTTTAGCCCGGAGAGCCAATGCAGCTCCGCGCGTAGGTCGTGCAAGCTGTTGCACCCCGTTTTGAAGTGGAAGTCCTTTCGCTGCTTCAACAAGTTCATTGGAGATATAATCTGCGCATTCCGCATAAGTATTTCTTGCCTGCGCGATTTCATCATACTCTTTGGTGTAGTCGATGCCTTCGTCTGGAATAATTGGTACCGGACCATACGTACGGAGAAGGATCCAATAAAAGTAAGCTCTTAAAAACCGGGCCTGCCCTTTAAGATCTGCCATTTCCTGTGCGGTAAACTGCTTGTTGATATCAATGTTATTCAGGAAAATTGAGGCTTGCCGGATTCCCTGATATCCGGTTACCCAGATTGTTTTGCTTTCCCCATCCAGGCCATTTTCAGTGTACTCTCCATTTTTCCAGCGTTTATATTCATCATTTTCATCTCCATAAAACATATCATCAGCGAAATTGAAAGGTATCACCTTTTTACTGGCAACATCTTGCATTACGTTGGTTCCCAAAAAATAATAGGCCCGTGCCAACCATCTGTTTGCATAATCGGAATTGGAAAATACATCCTCCGTAGTCATTCGTTCATCGAACAGATAATCCGAATCCAGATATTTTTTACACCCGACAATTGCCAAAACTGATGTAGCAAAGATTAAAATTATAGCTATTTTTTTCATATTTTTTTTTCTTATAAACTGACAGATAGTCCCAATGAAAATGTTCTGCTCAACGGATAAACTTTTCCGTCTGGATTTCCCAACTCCGGATCCCACAACTTAAATTTCGAAAATGTGTACAGATTAGTACCAACAAAAAATATACGGGCATTGCTTATTCTGGCCCTATTCACCAGCGACTTCGGGATTTGATAGCCAACATCAAGCGTCTTCAAACGCATATAGGATCCATCTTTCAACCAGAATGAAGATCTTTGATAATTGTTGCTGTTATTTCCGTAGGTCAGTCGTGGATAGTCGGCGTTCGGATCCTCATTTGTACCAAGAATCCAGCGGTTACTGTTCGCGAGGGAAGTCAACACATTTCCCCATCCATCTCCACCCGAAAACATAAAAACCGAACTCCCATTGATAAAGTAACTTGATTTGCCTACACCTTGAAAATGCATGTTGATGTCCAAACCTTTCCAGCGTGCAGAAAGGCCAAATCCATAGGTCAAATTTGGTTTGGTTGTTGCACCTATCATAACAAAATCCGTCGCATCTACCTTACCATCACCATTTACATCTTTGTATTTGATGTCGCCTGGCATAACTTCACCAAAGGTTTGCTGAGGGCTATTTCTAATGTCATCATAATCTTTGAACAACCCTAAAGAAATCAATCCTCTCGCTTGATCAATGCGATGCCCTTCTTGCAATCTATATTCATAGATTGTATTTTCTTCATCGCGTTCAATGATCTCATTTTTACTATAGGTAACATTTCCGCGGAAGGTTAGATCTACATTGAAGACCTTCTGAGTGACCGTAATATTTCCATCGAATCCATGTACTTTTACAATACCTACATTGGCCGAAGGATTACTTTCCAATCCAGTGAAACCTGGAAGATAATCACGCTTCATGTAAATACCTTCCCGACGTTCACTAAACAAGTCGAAGGCACCGTTAATCTTATCTCGAAAAAAGGAATAATCGAATCCAAGATCCTGTTTAGTCGCAATTTCCCAGGTAACATTTGGAGATGCTATAGATGAGTAACGAATTCCATCCCATGAATTACTGCTTTCATAACCACCGAAATTATATCCTCCCCCGGTCATTTGCTCAATGTCATACAAATAAGGGAATCTAATATCTCTATTTGAATTATCTTTACCCATATTATCATTTCCTGCCTTTCCATAAGAATAACGTACTTTAAACATGTCTACCCATCCCAGTTTTTTAAGAAAAGGCTCCTCTCCAACGTTCCAGGCACCTGAAATGGCCGGAAAGAATCCAAACCTGTAATCCTTGTGAAAATTCTCCGAACCTGTATAACCGAAGTTAAAATCGATGTAATACCTATGGTTCCAATTGTAGTTTACACGTCCTGCAATGCCCTGATTCCGACGGGCTATTCCATTTTTAAGGTCTGTGCCAATATTCTGGGTAAATACTTTAGAGGATTGTGTATATTTTGTAACAGCACCAAAATGATGGTTTCCCAAATCTTTATTATACAATAGATCCCATTCAAAGAAATCACGCCGATCGCCATCCGAGCCAGAGGTTTGAGTCATTTTTTGTTCTTCGGCAACCCGCGTGAACACCAAAGACCCATCTGCGTTGCGGTAACGAGCGGCATTCCACAATTCTGGACGCTTGAATCGCTTAACGTAATTGTCATTATTGGTATCGTATCCATACCTTCCAACGAACCTAAGTCCATTAGTAATAAAATCCAGTTTCTGCTCTAAGTTTAACGTGGTCTGAATGTTATTTGTCCAACTTTCGTTGTATCCGGTCATCGTGCCTTGTACCCAAGGATTGAGATTATCATCTTTTCCTGTCCATGAGGGGATTTTCCCATTTGAATATTGCATCGGCATCATGATTGGGTTATATCCCATGAGTGTAGTCCAGATGGCTTTTGTTCCAACGCCTGGATCATTCTGCTGCCTCAATGAACCGGAAACTCCGACCTTTAACAGCATAGATTTGGTGATGTCCATATCTACGTTTAAGCGATAGGTATACTTTTTAAAATTGGTATTGGTATTGTAGTCACCAATTGCCTCATCCACTTTGTACATTCCCTGTTGATTCTGATATCCTCCAGATACAAAATAACGCGCAGTTTTACCACCCCCGCTTAAATTCAATATACTGCGCTGGCTCTTCGCTCCGCCACGAAGCAAGACATCCATCCAGTCCACATTAGGAAAAAGATCGGGATCCAGGCCAAGACGTAGTATTTCCATTTCCGAAGCTGAGTACAGTGGTTGCAGATTTCGGGTAGTCTTAGCTTCGTTAGCCAGTGAAGCATAGTTGTATCCATCTGCAAAATCGGGAAGTTTCGTAGCGGTATTGTAAAATCCTTCTATTTTCGCATTAATCTCCACTTTACCTTCTTTACCCCTTTTTGTCGTGATCAAAATAACCCCATTCGCACCCCTGCTACCATAAATAGCTGTTGCCGAAGCATCTTTCAGAACTGAGAATGAGGCTACATCTTCCACATTAATTTCATTCAGATCCCGTTCAAAACCGTCTATCAATACAAGTGCAGAATTATTTGCCCCAAATGTAGATATACTCCTGATCCAAAATTCCGACACACTGCCCGGTCTGCCTGAACTTTGCATGGCCTGAATACCGGGCACAACGCCCGCTAAAGCATCTGCCATAGAAGTAGATGGATTTGACTTTAATCGTTCCACATCTACTGTCGTAATCGCTCCCGTTACAGCAATCCTTTTCTCCACGCCTGTAGCGGTAACAACAACTTCATTAAGCTTGCTTTCATCATCTTCTTTCATTATGACATTGATGGTACGCTGGTCTTTCACCAATACCTCTTTTTTCTGATAACCAATATAACTGAAGATCAAAGTTTGAAAAGGTCGCATTTTTATGCTGTATTTTCCATCTGTCACTGTGGTGGTTCCCAATCCGGGCACATTGCTCACAGCAATACTTACACCTATAAGGGGTAAATTTTGCTCGTCGAGAACAACTCCTTTTACAGTTATCTCATCCTGGGCCAGAACCTTAAAGAACATCCCAAACAAGATCAAGCAGTTTAGTAAAATAAATTTCATAGTTTATATTTGAGTGTTAGTTTCTATTCTTCTCTTGCTATTTTGCGAATCAGCCAATTGCCGGAGTCACCAACGTAAAAGCATTTTTTTGTTTCATCATATGCGAGGGCCGTGGGATTATTAAAACGTGCCTCGGTTCGTAAATCACCATTTGCGTATCCAATAGTACCATTATTTCCACGTCCGGCGAACGTGCCTACTCTTCCTTGTGGGGTTAGCGTACGAATGGCATGATTACTCTTGTCGCAGAAATAAAAATCATACTGATCTCCTCCCGTTGCTTCATAATCCGGATTTTTGACAAATACGCCCTGTACTGGATTATTCAGACGAGCATTGGTACCTATTCCATCAGCATAACCGGATGTGCCGGCTGCTCCGCAAATTGTATAAGGAATTTTAAACGTTTTATTTACACGATCATAATCAGTGCGCATGATATAATGCTTATCATATTCCATTAGATAGGCGTAATCTCCAGTAGGATGCATCACCATGTAAATAGCAACACCACTATATGGATTTGTAAATACAGGTTTATCTTCTTTAGTGGTAAAGTCGTACCTTCGAACGTCTCCTGCTCTGAATCTAGAATAATACAATTCTCCGTTTTGTGGATGAATTAGTGTTCCTCTCACTCCACGAGAGTACACTTCAATCGCTTGCTTCTGAACAAAATTCGATTCCCGGCTAAATATATAGTTACCGTATTTGGTATCACTAGCATGGTTGTGCGAAACAATCATATCCCGATTTCCATCGAGTTTCCATGTCATGACTGAAGCATCGTCGAGACCAGTTCTAAAATAGCTTACATATTGCTTTTCGAAATCAATCAATCTGCTGCTATTTGTACCTGCTGTAAAATATAGCTGTTTGGGATTTTTAGGATCAAAGGATAACCATTGTATACCTTTGAATGCTCCACAATCATTAAACGGGCCTTCTTTTTCCTCAAAAGCAGAAGCTACTTCATAATATTTTCCCAGAAATGTCGAAGCCAGCCATTTCCGGGTATAAGCAAACACCTCTTTGGCAGCAGCATTAGCAATCTCATTGTTGGCATCGTCAACAACGAACACCTTAATATCCCCGTTGTAAGCCTTCTCTGGAATAAGGCAATACAGGCTGTTATTTTTCACACCCACTACTACGGCGGGTTTTCCACCAATCATTACTTTAATCTTGGATAAATCACTGCCAAAATTTTCCCCATAAATTACCAGATTGTTTCCGGCTCCCCCTTCCTTAGGATAGAAATCTGAGACAGTTACGGGTTTTGAAGGATCAAACCGATCTTCTTCCTTTACTTCAGATTTTTTACAATGTGTAAAGCAAAGAACAATCAATCCCAGCAACATCCAATGGATATGCCAAGGTCTGGTATTGTATTCTATTTTCATATTTATTGTTTTTATCCGACGAACGTCGGGTTAATTACATTTAATTAATTAACCACCTGGGTACCCAGATAGCAGTCCTAAAAAAATTATTCGGTAAGAAGATTACTGATTGAGTTGGTCATAGATGTTGACCTGAGTAACCAAAGTGGTTACCATTAAGAAATGTAAATTTTCATTCATACACTGGTTTTTTACTGCAATTACCGTCGGTATTATCGCCGGATGAAGCGCATGCAATTGGTTTATATTTGGTTGATTAATAGTCAAATTAACAGATTACGATTTGCATATTTTGTTCAACTTTTTGTCGAATTATCTCAAATATTTAATAAGCCTTTCTAATTATAACAAACTGAAAAACAGATTTATACTTCTACCGTCGGCCAGATAATGTAATTTTACCAGGGTTCTATTCAGAAATATCGAAATCGTTTTCGGAGAAAAATATATCAAGAGTTTTTTCACCCAAGCCATAACTCATCATTTTTGTAGTATATGAAACATTGTGTGTGAGTGTATTGCTGCACTTGGCATGGACCGAAATCCTTCCACCCGAAGATCCGATCCCTATCATTTTATTTTTGCCAACGCCAAGGAAATTAGGGCTTTTATCTCTAATCGTCTGAGTAAGTCCCCCAGATAGATTTTCTATTTCATATGAGAATGAATAACCACTTACGGTGGGTAAATAAACCGACACTAAAATTTGACCTTCGGTTACATCGTTCGGATCAGCGTCTGTCCAACCACCCCCACCAGTTTGCTGAGGTTGCGGTCTTCCATAACCCCAGTAATTGTAATACGAAGGCGCAGTAGATCCCAATTCTGAACTCCAGGGTGAGACTAAACTACGATCATAAAGATCGTAAGCATCGAAATCTGGAGCTAACGTTAGAAAGTCTTTATGAATCACCCTTATCCTTACTCTAATTTGACTTCCGGATTCACTATATGGAAAAGCATATGCAGGTAGATCTTCCAAAACATCAGTGTATCTTATTCCGGTTAATCCATAACCTGGACTACCATATATATAACTCCATGGCACGTCATCCCCATATCTCCATTGGATTTGCATTTTATAATCTGCAGCTAAATGAGGATAGTCTGGCCCTTCGGATGGAAAGCCATGCCAATAAAAATGGATATAGTTACTATAATTATTATCAAGTTTGTAATCAGGGTTATCACCGACGTACAAATAATTTGGATCAGTTGGTTGATAAGGACCTGTTCCTTCTCGATCTTGTATCCACGACAAAGGGGATGGTATTGTATCCCAAGGATTTGTCATTGTAGACAGCCTTTGATTAGCTTTCCCCAGTTTATCAAGATGTTCATTTTCAAAATCATTTTTCATTAAACTGTTGCACGAACAACATAGGAATAAAATTAACAAAGCACATCCACTTAATATTTTTTTCATATCTTAAAAATTATAAATACACATTTTCAATAGATTAATAACGAGGCACCAGGATATATATCCAGATAAAAAAACTTGTTGCTTCTAACAGGAAGCTAATTCATTGATTTAATTGCCTTTAGAAAACTCCGTCGTTAAAATTATCTATCCAAAATAAATAATTTGATTTCCATACTATAAGGTTCGATTTTTCTAACAGGTTGTTTTTCCGATGCATTGCTTTGTTAAAAACTCAGATTACCAAAAGGAGCCTAATTAACAGAAGGAAATAAGTTTAAATTATCTTCTGGATAGTCCAAAGGCAGTCTCAAAAGAATATTTTGGTCAAGAAGATCACACAATTGACCTGACTGGGCTTAAGTCAACTAACAAACTTGTTTTGCCATATCCCATGACCTTCGAAAGAATTGCGGTAATAAATAAGAAGAGTAAATTTGTTTTCATAAAATGGTTTTATACTGCAATTGCGATTGGTACGATGGCCAGAAAAGGAATATGCAGTCGGTTTATATTTGGTTTATTAACAATCAAATTAAATGAATTTGATTTGCATAATTTGCTCAACTTTTTGTCGATTCGTCTCAAACTTCTTCAGCAAAAACCTTATAATCCACTGTAAATCAAAACACAAAAAAAATCGATAAGCTTTACAAGCTTGAGGTATTCATCAATAAAGAAACAGCTGTAGAGCAGCCAAAAGCAGATTCAGGACGGGCTTCCGGAGTTTTCGTGCCCCACCTGGTATGTATAAGTCCTGAAGAATTGCGGTTTTCATAGGCAGTTTTAGCATTCAGCAGCATCCATTCTGCCATCAGTTTATCTTTGGTTTCGGCTATATAACTCCGAGCATAGCGAGCAAAAATGCCTTTGAAGCCTGGCAAATCATCTCCATTATCTTCGTTATTGATGACCTGACCTTTGTACATAGTATCCTTTGTATAATGCGCTATTTTCCTGGCGTTCTCCAAATATTCAGGATCTTTTGTATGCTTGTACAACATTACTGCAGCGCCCATATAGGTACCCTGATTGTATGTTGAGCTCCAGGGAAATACCTTGATCGTTTGTGTGGCTTTATCCAGATTGATGGCATCGTTTACTTTTCCAGTTTCTGGATTAAAGAGATAAGTTTTAGACCATTTGTATAGGTCTATCGCTTTATTGTAATAACTGTTATCACCCGTACTTTGCGCCAGATAACAACAAGCAACCATGGCTGGACCGTTGATACAGGCATTTTTGGAGGTTTTTGATTCGTTCCAGATCAGCCCGCCACCATAACTTGGCGTATACGCCCTTGCATACATTTTATCAAACTGATCTTTTGCTTTTTGAAGGTAGACTTTATTGCCTGTAAACTTATATGCCCGCACGCAAAAAAGAACCGCCCATGCAATGTCGTCATTGAATTCATTGTACATCCAGTCCTCCCGATGAACAGCAATAAAATTTTGATAGAGTCTGTCAAATCTTTTCAGGTAGGCGCGGTCTTTTGTCACTTCATAAGCATCAAGTACTACTTCCATCATCTCAGCCTGATCCCAGAAACCTTTTCGGTTTTCAAGATCGTATTCCCAATACCAAACCTCGAACGCCTCCCTTGCCGCTGTGTTTTTATGATTTTCAGGAGATTGGAGGGACTTTGTGCCCAGGGATTGGTTTAATTGTGCGACAGCAACATGCTTATGCACTAAAAATACGATGAGCAAGGCTGTTAATTTTTGCAATAATTTCATTGTGTGATGTGAAGTTGTGTTTTTACTGCTTTCCAAAGAATTTACAGTGTGGTTTAAATTTGGCTATTTGTGTTCCAAAATAAGTAAACAATCGTTGAATTTCTGTTCATTTTTTTGTCGATACGTCTCATTTCATGAATTCAAAAAGATACGATAAAAACATAAAAACCTGATAATAAGCAAATAAAGAAAATAGCAATCTTGAAGTCACCGATCAGTACTTTCAGGCTGAATAATATAACGATACGATTTATATATATTTGAAAAAACCAAATTATGCGGCCTACAATTTCATTTGTTTTTTTTCAAGTGATGATCTTTCTTGCAATTTCCACCTGCAAGGGCCAATCCTATTATTTTAAACATTATCAGGCAGATGATGGTTTAGCTCACAATTCGCTGACCTCAATTATACAAGACAGTAAAGGTATCATCTGGATCGGTAGCCGTGGTGGATTAAATAGTTTTGATGGCTATTCTTTTAAGACTTACAAAAACAAAAAGAACAAATTCGGGAACATAGGAAACAATATCGTTACTGCGCTTGCGGAAGACAAGACCGGGATGCTCTGGATCGGCACAGGAACAGGGGTTTTTAAATATGACCCCTACCGGGAGGTTTTTACACCACTTGAGATCGCTCCACACAGCTATATCGACAATGTTTTACCAGATAACGAAAATAATTTGTTTTTCCTGGCAAACCGCAGGCTTTACCAATACATTCAAAAAGAGAACCGAACTGTAAATTTAAACATCCAAGCCTCCTGTATTGCTTTCGACAGCAATATGAATCTGTGGATAGGCAATGATCAGGGACTGATCATCAATTATAATCCCCGGACGAAATCAACCAGCAGCGTTAGAATTATTGATCAGCAAGTCCCGCCAAATCTGCGCTCAATCAGCAAAATATTTTTCGTAAATGATCATGAGTTATTGGTGGGCTGCTTTAAGCAGGGTCTGAAAAGCTATAACACCAGGACCGGATTGATCAAATCTTTGCCTTTAAAAAACAGTGAAGCGACCGACATCTACGTACGGGACATTACTGCCGGTGACGATCAGGAATACTGGGTGGCTACTGAATCTGGTATTTACATTTACAACCTGGCAACCAATACCAGCCGTAACCTACGGAAAAGAAATGGCGACCCCTATTCCATTGCAGATAATGCCGTATATGCCGTATGCAGAGATAACCAAGGTGGCATGTGGGCAGGTACTTTTTTTGGTGGATTAAATTACTATTCGAAAGAAAATGCACGATTTGAAAAGTATTATCCATTAATGGGCACCAATTCCATTTCTGGCAGCGCTGTTCGTGAAATCTGCTCGGATAATAAAGGAAATTTATGGATTGGTACAGAGGATGCAGGATTTAATAAACTGGACTTAAAAACGGGAAAATTCACCAATTTCAATGCCACAGGAAAAAAAGGAGCTGTGTCCTATCCCAATATCCATGGTTTAATGGCTCTTGGGGATCAACTTTTCATTGGCTCCTTTCTGCACGGCCTGGAAATCATGAACATGCGTACAGGTCTGATCACCGATCGTTTCAAATTTATAGGCGACAAGAATGACAAGGTGAGTGATTTTGTGCTTTCTATTTACCTGACCCGCGACAACACACTCCTTATTGGTACTGCTTATACCGGATCGGGCTTATTTACCTATGACCGGAAAAAGAAGAAATTTGCCCGCATTCAGGAGATACCTTATAACACCTATATGTTTGATGTTAAAGAAGATCATGAAGGAAATATCTGGACGGGTAGTGTTGCGCAGGGCACATTTTATTACAACCCCAAAACCGGCAAACATGGCAATATCCGGTTTGGAGATACCATCAATCATCAGATCGTAAACGAATTTCCTGTGTACGGTATTTTGGAAGACAGCAACCATGCCTTATGGTTTACCACAGAAGGCGGTGGATTTATCAGACTGAGTCCTGACCGGAAGACCATTAAAAAGTTTACCACTAAAAATGGCCTGCCGAGTAATGTATTTTTCCGCATGCTCGAAGACGACTCAAAGCACCTATGGATCAGTTCACTGAAAGGCCTGGTCTGTTTTGATATGCTTACGGAAAAATTCAAAATTTACACAAAATCTAACGGCCTGATCACCGATCAGTTTAACTACAATTCAGCCCATAAAGCTGCCGACGGTAAAATGTACTTCGGGTCTGTCAAAGGAATGATTGCTTTTGACCCAAAGGCATTTAAGCAGAAAGAGACTGGTCCTCCAACTTACATCACCGGATTTCAGATCAATAACCAGGATGTTACGGCCAATACCCAAAATACACCGCTTAGTAAAGCCATTTTATACACAGATACTATTGTGCTCTCGCACGATCAAAACAATTTTAGTATCGAATTTGCCGCACTGAATTATTCATCACCAGAAGTAACCCGATATGAATACCGGATGCAGGGTCTGGATAAAAAAGCAACATTCCTGAGCAGCAACCGAAAGGCTTACTTTACAGACCTTTCAGCAGGCAGCTACACTTTTTTAGTACGGGCAAAGAGTAATGTCGACAGCTGGAAGGGTAAAGAACGCCGACTCTTCATCCAGATTCTTCCACCTTTTTGGAAAAGTTATACTGCTTACCTGCTTTACGTCCTGGTATTCTCCATCATTTTGTTCTGGTCATTACGCTATTATCACCGTTCGCTTGAACGTAAAAACCTGAATAAATTACAGCTATTTGAACACGAAAAAGAAAAGGAAATTTATCAGGCCAAAATCGAATTTTTCACCAACATTGCACATGAGATACAAACTCCCTTAACCTTAATTATCGGCCCTGTAGAACGCATGTTAAAAAAGGCTGATGAACACCTCGGAATCAAAAAGAGCTTATTGATGGTTGAGAAAAATGCAAAACGCCTGGCCGAACTGACCAGTCAGTTACTCGATTTCCGAAAAACGGAAATGCATCAATTTGGATTGAACTTTGTGAACATCAATCTTCATGGTTTATTAAAAGAACAGATCGCTGCATTCAGACAAGAAGCGGAAAAAAATCACATTTCCCTAAATCTGGAACTCCCCGACAATCAGGTTACCGTTTTTGCAGATATGGAAGCTCTGGTCAGGATTTGCAGTAACCTGATCTCCAATGCCATCAAATATGGAGATCATCGCGTAACCGTAAGTTTGGCTACCTTGAAACCAGCGGACGAGCAATTTATCATCAGATTTAGCAACGATGGCAAAGGTATACCCAACGAATTCAGCAAGCAGATTTTCGAACCCTTTTTTAGGTTACATAGTAAAGATAAACCAGGAACAGGAATCGGGCTATCACTGGCTCAAACCCTAACAGAATTACACAATGGCTCTTTGACCCTGGTTTCGGGAGCCACAGACCAGGTGGTTTTTGAACTGGCATTACCCATACATCAAAAAATTGAATTCAAATTAAGTAGTTGGAAAAAGATAAAGCAATAGTATGACCGACAGCATTTTAATTATAGATGACAACGAGGATATCCTCGAATTTTTATCCGAAGTTTTGGGCGACACGTATAAACTGCATTTGGCTGCTAATGGAGAAATTGCCCAGAGCATCCTGGATACGCAGGTTGTAGACCTAATCATATCAGACATCATGATGCCGGGAATAGACGGTTTTGAGCTTTGCCGGCTGATCAAGTCGAAAGTAGAATATTGCCATATACCAGTTGTGTTGCTAACCTCTAAAAACACCTACCAGGCTCATATAGAAAGCCTGGAAGTTGGTGCAGACGTCTATATTCAAAAACCATTTTCGCCGGAACTCCTGCAGTTGCAGATCGCAAATCTGCTCAAAAACCGACTAAAAATAAAGGATCATTTTGCGAGTTCACCATTTGAAGATGTCCGCGTCATGGCCCATTCAAAAACTGATGAAGCTTTTCTCAAAAAACTAGATGAATATATCCGGAAAAACATCAAGAATCACAATATTGATATTGATCAGCTTGCCGAACATATGAACATGAGCAGACCCACCTTTTATCGCAAAATAAAATCTCTTTCCTCCTTATCACCAAAAGAACTGATCGACATCACCCGCCTTAAAAAAGCGACCAGGCTCATGGCACAAAACGAATTTTCTCTTTTTGAAATTGCCAAAATGGTAGGATACAGTAGTCAGAGTCTTTTTAATAAAAATTTCCAACGGTACTTTAACCTTAGCCCGCTTGAATACATCAATTCAATTGACAAAGCAGTATAAATTTAGCTTGTAATAAGGAAACACAACAATTAATCATAACATACAAATGAAAAAATTAACTTTACTCCTCCTGATCCTTCAGGTCATGGCTGCGTCTGCCCAGATTAAACCGGAAAAAACATTTACCAATCCCATCTTGCCCTCGGGACCTGATCCATGGGTAATTTTCAACAATGGTTTTTATTATTATACCCACACTACAGGAAAAAATCTGGCCATTTGGAAATCCAGGAGTGTTACTGACCTGAAAAACGCGGTTCGCAAAGTCATATGGACGCCACCGGCGGGCACAAATTACTCCAAAGAAATCTGGGCGCCAGAGTTACATTACATTCAAAAAAAATGGTACATGTATTTTTCAGCGGATGACGGTGACAATAAGAACCATCGCCTTTTTGTATTGGAAAATAAGTCACAGGACCCAACTGAAGGTGAATGGGTATTTAAAGGTCAGATCACAGATGTGACCAATAAATGGGCCATTGATGGTTCCGTTTTTGAGCACAAAGGAAAGCTTTACCTGATCTGGTCGGGATGGGAAGGTGATAAAAATGGCGAACAGCACATTTATATTGCAAAGATGAAAGATCCCCTTACCGTGGAAAGTTCCAGGGTCAAAATCTCTTCACCTGTTTATCCCTGGGAATGTTATGGAGATCTTCGCAATTCAGCTGATGTCCAACACCTGAATGTAAACGAGGGACCTGAAATTCTGAAGCACGGGAATAAACTCTTCCTGATTTACTCAGCCAGTGCCTGCTGGACCGATCAATATGCGCTGGGTATGCTCACAGCCAACGTAAATGGTAATTTACTTGATCCGGCGACCTGGAAAAAAGCTGCGTTACCCGTATTTAAGCAATCGCCCGAAAACAGCGTGTATGCCACCGGCCACAATGCATTTTTCAAATCCCCAGATGGCACGCAGGACTGGATTTTGTATCATGCCAATTCTTTTCCAGGACAAGGCTGTGGTAACGAACGCTCGCCAAGAGCGCAGCCCTTTGTCTGGAAAAAAGATGGCACACCCGATTTCGGTGTGCCATTAGCAACCAGTGTAGCGATACCCTTACCTGCTGGCAGTAAGTAGTTTTTTATTTAGCAATCAGGCTAAACTTATAAATGGAAGTGGTTTTATAAACCGTTCCCGGTTTAAGCACGGTAGATGGAAATCCAGGTTGATTTGGTGAATCTGGATAATGCTGGGTTTCCATCGCAAAAGCGGTTCGAAAATCGTCTTTATGACCACCTTTCATTATATTTTTACCTTGCATAAAGTTTCCACTGTAAAATTGCAAACCTGGCTCAGTGGTATAAATACGCATCACAATGCCACTTTGATCACCTGTTACCTCAGCCACAGGCGTTGTCATCTGATGCGTATTCAGCACAAAATTATGATCATAACCTTTTCCGTTAGCCAATTGTTCATTGCGGTCGTTAATGCGTGCTCCGATGCTGACAGGCGTTTGAAAATCAAATGGCGTCCCATTTACTGGTTCAATTTTACCAGTTGGAATCAGCGTCGCGTCAACAGGGGTATAATGCGCTGCATCTATTTTCACAGCATGGCCAAGTATACTGCCACTGGCTTCCCCGTTGAGATTGAAAAAGGCATGGTTGGTGAGGTTCACTACAGTGATTTGATCAGTCTCAGCCTGATAACTTATTTTTAATGCATTGTCATTAGTCAATTCGTAGACAACCTTCACTTTTAAATTACCAGGAAAACCTTCTTCCATATCTGGCGATGTATAACTGAGTTCAAGCTGCTGTGCATCGACTTGCTTTGCGTCCCATACGACCGCCTGAAATCCTTTTTTTCCGCCATGAAGGGTATTTGGTGGGTTATTTATAAAAAGATTAAAATGTTTATCCGCCAATGTAAACTTCCCCCTGGCTATCCGGTTGCCGTAACGCCCGATAAGTGCACCAAAGTAGGGTTCTGTAGATTGCTCATAACCGTCAACACGATCAAAACCAGCGACAACATCTCTGAGTCCCCCCTGTTTGTCGGGAACCCAAAGACTCACGATTCGCCCGCCATAATTGGTAATCCAGGCACTCGATCCAGCTTTATTTTTTAGCTCGAAAATATTTACCGCTTTGTTGTCTATGGTTTTATGAAAAGCCCGGGGATCTATTTTAATTGCCTCCGTTTTTTGTGCTGCACGATTACAGCTTATGGCCAGCAGGCAAACTGCCGTACTGATACCGAATATTTTTTTCATTTGCATAAAATATGTTTTAGCGCTCTAAAAGAGCATTAACACACCATAGATAGGCCGATTGACCATGGTAATCACCTGTATGACGTGGACGGTCATAATAATATTGTTTGTCGTTTTTCTTATTTGTGCCTACACAAACTTCTTTTACAGCTCCTTTTTCATCAACATAAGACACCATGGCTAACCACGCTTTTCTGGCTGCAGGCGCATATTCTTTGGCGTCCAACCAGCCTTTTTTTACACCTGTGATGAAGGCATAGGTAAACATGGCAGATCCGGATGTCTCAGCCCAGCAATCCGGCTCGTCAATCAACTGATTCCACATGCCATTTGGTGCCTGAAAGGCTTTCAGACTTTTCATCATGCTGTGGTAACCCTCCAGTATACGTGGACGGTCCTTATGGTCTACAGGCATACTCCGTAGTAATTCTGTCATCCCTGCGGCCATCCATCCATTTCCGCGTCCCCAGTAAAACGGAACATCCGGTGCATGATAAAAGAGGCCGTTAGGCTTTTGCAATTCATTTAAATACAGCACCATTTCTTTAGCTGCCCGATCAATATATTTGAGATCACCGGTAGCTTTATACGCTTGTGTTTGTACGATGGTGATCATATACATATCGTCAATCCATAAGCGCGTTTGCCAGGAGTATCCTTTTTCTGCCCATTCTTTTTCCTGAGGTTTTCCACTTGCAGGAACTTCCCATTGCGTATCCGCATATGGTAACCCCAAATCTAAATAGCGTTTGTTATTGGTTACCTGGTAAAATGCCAGGGGTAAACTGCCAAACATGTTCAGGTCTACGTGATTCATAATGGGCAACAACTGCCTTTCTGTTGTAAACAAAGTTTCAAATTTATTCTGCAACAGTCGAAGGAGTTCTTTATCATTTTTTAATGCAGCATACTTCAATGACCCGGCCCAGTTAAACGTCTCGGGGTAGCTAATCCATTTGCCTCCATGAAGCATGTGTTTACCATCCACAAAGCGATAAGCAAGTAATTTTCCAACCGCCTCAGGCTCATATCCTTTTGGAAATTTAGTCAATAATTTTTGCTGAGCCATTACACTATGAAAAGGCAGCAGCAGTAATAGGCATATAAAGTGTTTTTTAAGCATATTTAAGTGTGTTATGAATATTTAAAAATTTTTCCGTTCACCATCACTTCCTGTGTGGTTTCATCAAAGTTTGCTTTTCCACCGGTATGTACAGCTGCATTACACATGATGTTTGCAATGGAATGGCGATAACCTGCTTCAACCGGAGCATTGGGTTCTTTGCGGCTTCGTATGCATTCCAACCAGTTGCGCATGTGGTTTGAACTCAACACATCTGCACCAGTATTGGCCGATGCAACCGCCTGGAGTGTTGGTGCAGCCAGTTTTACTTCCGGAAGCAAATTCGGCTTCATCTTCATTGCTGCAGCTGCTCTTGCCCCGAGTCCACCGCTTGCAGATACTGTATTGGTGATCAGGTTTAGTTCTCCACCATTTGAATAATAAATTTCAGCTGGCTTCTCCTCACCGTTGTGCATTCTGGAAGTGAATACCACCTGGAAGCCTTTACTGGGATCATTCAAGGGACCATAATCAAACACAGCTGTGGTCGTATCCCAGTTCCGGCGCCCATCTTTCCATTGGTAAATTCCTCCATTAGCCGTTACACTGCGTGGATGTGGCAAACCGGTAAACCAATGTACAGTATCGATCTGATGACTCATCCATTGTCCCGGCATCCCGGAAGAATAAGGCCAGAACAACCTATACTCTAAATATATGCGGGGATTAAAAGGTTCATAAGGTCGATTTAAAAGAAATCTGCGCCAATCCGTATCTTTTTCCTTCAATTTAGCCACAAGATCCGGTCGACGCCATCGGCCAGGCTGGTTTACATTCCAGCTTAACTCTACCATGGTAATATCCCCGAATTTACCTTGTTTAATAAAGTCGGCCGCAGCCTGGTAATTTTGTCCGCTACGACGTTGCGAACCGATCTGCAGGATTTGCTTAGACTCCCGTACAGCTTTCAAAGCTGTGCGCGCATCTTCCATGGTTTCTGCAAAAGGTTTTTCGCAATAAACATCTTTTTTATTACGTACAGCTTCAATCGCATGGGAGGCATGTGCGAAATCCGGGGAACTGATGATTACCGCGTCAATATCTTTTAAAGCATACAGCTCATCATTGTTTCGACAGGTGGTGATGCCATGCCCAATTTTATTTTTGATATGTTCTGCCCCCAGATCCCTACGATAATTCCAAAGATCAGAAAGTGCAGTAATGTCAAAATTCAATTCCTTTTGGTGATTTAAAAAACAAGGAAACAAGGTGTCTTTAAATCGATCTGAAAAACCAACTATGCCTACATTAACCCGATCGTTGGCACCAATAATGCGTGCGTAGCTTTTGGCAGACATGCTGAAAGCGCTCCCCACATAGGTTCCCGCTGCTGCAATTGCTGCCTTTTTTATGAAATCTCTCCTCGAATTTTCCATGGCCTTCCTTATTTAAGTTCTTTTATTTTGATGTTTTTATAAGAAACCTGATTGCCATGGTCCTGTAACAGGATATGTCCCTGGTCAGCCTGACCAAAATTTTTCCAGGTTTTATATTTACTGGTAGCTACAAGGTCTTTAAATGCTTTCGATCCACGTTCATATTCAAGGATCTTAACGCCGTTCAGCCAGTGTTCTACATGCTTGTTTGGGAACACCCTAATTTCACCCGAATTCCAGTCACCAATGGGCTTGATCACCGAAGCAGGTTTGTTGGCGGGAATCAAATCATAAAGAGATGCCAGCTTACGGTTCCCATTTTTACCCAATTTTGCATCCGGGTGAAGTTCATCATCCAAAATCTGATATTCTAAGCCAATGCCGGATTTTGAAGTTTTTTCTTGTTCGGTTACAAAATACTTAACCCCACTGTTGGCACCCGGTTTAAGTTTAAAATCGAATTTTAAGATAAAAGCGGCATATTCTTTAGTGGTTACGATGTCTCCTCCAGAGCCTTCCTCTTCTCCGTTAGAGGGTAAAACCGTAAGCAATCCATCTTTCATTTCCCAACCCTTGCCTGGAAACTGATCTTTAAATATGGCACGCCAGCCAGTTGCATCTTTGCCATTCCAAAGCAATTTGAAACCTTCTTTTTTTTCAGTTGCGCTGAGGCTGTTCATTTTAGGCGACTGCATCGAATTGTTGTGCTGAGCAGATGCGCTGCCAATGGAAAATGCTGCAAACCATGCAGCATATACCAATTTGTAATTTTTCATAAATTTATCCGGGTATTATAATCGTGTTTAGAAATCTATTTTTAGGCTAATTATTTTTTAGCAGTGGTGAGTTTCCTGATCAGGTCAGTTTCCTCTTTTAAATAAGGTGTTCCATCTGCACGAAAAACGTCATGAAACCATACTGATGGTTCCTGGCCATCTTTTAAGGGAGTATCCCATGCGTATTTGGTATTGGTTTTTCCATCAACAAAGCCCCAGTTTATGGCCGCTACATTTTGTTTTTTCAGTATAGGCAGCGTATTTACAAATGTACTATTGCGTGTACGTGCCATGTATTCCGTACAAAGCAATGGCTTTCCATAAAGCTTTAAGAGCTCAATAGTTCTTAAATGTTGTTCAGGCTGATCATAACAATGGTAAGAAATCACATCTGAGTTGGCCAATTGAAACCTGCTAAGCGCATTAAATTGTTCGCTCCAGTTCCAGATACCTGCAGTAAGCGGTTGCTGGGGGTTGATGGCCCGGGCCCAGGTAAATATTTTAGTTAGTAAAGGCATGGTGGTATCTACTTTACCACTGTTTCCTGGTTCATTGTAAAGGTCCCAGAGTAGTATGCGTTTATCCTGAGCAAAAGTTTTCAGGATATCTTTTACATACACCTCCAAAAGGGGGTAGTTTGTGGCTTCCTTAGAAGCCGGATCGCCTGGATCCTGCATCCAGCCGGAATTGTGTATTCCCAGTTTTCGCTCGGGTTGTTTTCCGATCTGCGGCACTTTATTCCAGCAATCGTCAAAAAACACAAACATGGGTTTGATTTGGTGTCTATCGGCAATTTTCAGAAATTCACCGATACGGGTTTTAAAGCCAGCGGGGTCTGCCTTATACGCTAAACTGTGTAAAAATACCCGCATGGTATTCATACCGATACTTTCGGCCAAGGCCAGCTCTTTATCAATGCCTGCAGGATCAAAGGTATCAGCCTGCCACATTTCCAACTGATTTATTGCACTGGCTGGTATGTAATTTGAGCCAACCAGATAAGGTTGTTTTTTATACCACTCGATCGCTTTTTCATCAGACCAGACTTTATCCGGAGCGATGATTTTAATCTGGGCAAAGGTGCTGAGGTTTAACGTCAATAGAACAATGAGGGAAATCCATTTAAATTTCATAAAAGTGTGTTGACCTGCAAAATACAACGACCTGTAAGCAGCAGATTTTGCAGGAAGGTTCATAATTGGTTTTGTTATCTTCCAAAGTAAACCAATGCCCTTTATAAAAAATGTTCAATCTGTTGTCGATTTGTCTCAGTTTGTCAGCCTTTCATGCTACGGACTGTCCACACACTCAGGCAGGACAAGAGGCAGAGGACAGCAATGACAATAAAAATGCTATTGGAGCTACCCGTAACATCAATCGCGTAGCCGAGTAACGGTTCTCCAAAAGCAGCGAACAGATATCCAATCATATTCATAAAACCGATCCCGGTTCCGGTCAGATTGCTCCCGAGCAAGTCCGGACTTAATGGCCAGAAACAAGCCTGAGGCCCATAGACGAAAAAACCGGCCAGCAACATCAGTCCTCCACCCAGCCATAGATTATGTGCCGGAGAAATGTAGATCAATATCGCAATGACTGCACTCACCAGCATTCCAAAGGCAATGGCCTTGATTCTGTCTTTTTTGAACAGGCTATCTGAAAGCATGCCAAATGTAAGTGCTCCGGCAGCCATCCCTACAGGCAATAAAAAAGTAACCCAAAGGTTTCCAGGATTATCTTTCCAATTGTTACCCAGATAATGGACTGGAACCCAAAAAATAAGTCCGTAACGTGCCATGCTCTCAAATCCGAAACCTAGCGAGGTGACCATAAACTTTTTATTTTTCAAGACCATCCGGTACCGCTCCACCCAGGTAATTGATGGGGCTAAAGATGCAGAGGAATCCGTTTTAACACTTGGTTTATCCCTGGCAATGATTAAAAATGCAGTGGCAGATATCAGCAGCAAGAGTACAGGTAATCGAAACAGCATGCGCCATTCATATCCTTGCTGCAATAAAATAATGGAGAGCAGATAGGTTACTACAGAGGACAGACCGGCAGCCATGGTGTAAAACCCAAAGGCCTTTCCGCGTTCCTTTTCAGACCACCAGTTGTTGATCAGCTTGGCACCGGGTGCCCAGGCCATAGACTGAAAATAACCATTTAATGCCCAGAGCAGCATGATCATGACTGCGCTATTCGAAAAACTAATGGTAATATTAGTCAGGATCGATAGATATGCGCCTACCGAAACCATTAACCTGGCGCTAAGCCGGTCGGCCAGGTTTCCATTGATCAGCTGACCGATTGAATAACCGAGTAACATCGAAAAACTGATCCACCCGATGGTGGTATATGGAATGTGTAAATCGGCGGCCATACCTTTTGCAGCCCAGCCGAAATTGTGCCTGCCTGTATAAAAAAAGAGATAACAGAACATGGTAATCAGCAACATTGTCCATTGCTGTACCCTAAATTTTTTGTCCATTTTACTGTTGAGTTAAATTGATGCCTACCCGCAGTGGTTTATGTGTCACAGCATATTGAAATGCTTCGTTGGTATCCGAAAGGATAAATTCTTTTGACACCACTTCATGGAAAGGAAATGCCTGGTGATTTCTATTGATAAAGTCTACTGCGTAAACAAAATCTTCGAAATTATAATTGTGTAAACCTTTAATGGCAATCAGTCTGCGGATCACAGATTCGGCATCGATCTGCACCTTTCTGGTTTTAAATACCGCTCCGATCCAGACGGCAGTCCCTCCTATTCCCAATGCCTGTATTCCCTGCTCCATGGCATCCGGGGCACCGCTCATGTCAAAAGCCACATCAATGCCCGCAGGCAATTGTACAGCTGGATCTGTGAGCAGATGGGTTTCATCTGCAGCAAAAGCATGTGCCTGTTCCAGGCGCTGGGGATTGATGTCTGCCACATGGATAATTTTAGCGCCCGCATCTTTGCACATGGCTGCGCAAACCATGCCCAGAAGGCCACTTCCAGTGATGAGTACCTTTTTGTTGTGCAGGTTTCCCGCCAACCGTAAACCACCAGCTACGGTAGCTACAGCGCAGTTGATGATCGCCGCGACCGGCAAAGGAATTTCTTTTGAAATCCCAAGTACTGCGGTACCGCGTTTGAGAATGCAATGGGTTGACAATCCGCCATGAAGCGCATCGTTGGCAGTCACCTGTGCGTGACCATATTTAAACAGGTCAGTTCCTTTCTGAGGCATTCCTGCCTTAGCCAGCTCTGAGTCCGGATCTGAGGAAAAAATGCTCCAGGTCACGCGGTCACCTATATTTAATTTATTCCCAAGGTAATCGGTCTGTTGATGATCGGCGGAGAACGATAATATCTCCCCAACAATTTCGTGTCCCAAAACGGTAGGTACTTTTTCCTGACGCAATCCGCAATACGTATGCAGGTCGCTTCCACAAATCGAAGTGTACCTGTTTTTAATCAATATTTCTCCTGCATTTAATGCAGGGATAATTTGTTCCTGTAAAGACATAACTTTCCCCTGCCCCTCAAAAACCATTAATTTCGCCTTATTCATTATTGTTCTTTTAAAATCATATCTATTCGCCACTAAGAGATGCCAAAAGTTGTTGCATCGATGGTAAATGTTGCCGCTTTGTATTCTTTAGCCTGATTTGTGAGGATGTTATCTACAAAGTAGTAGTCTGTACGAAATCTCTTTTTATTGATTGTGGCAATGAAATACCCATGGCTTTTGATGTCTGCAAATACCAGGTGAGGATTTATATTTTTGTCCTGCAACATTTTTTCAAAATCATTAATTTCGGCTTTAGACCGCCTATCCCCATTTCTGGAAGTAATGGAAGGCGTAAGCAGTTCCCAGGCCAACGGCTTTTGCTTATGGCTTTTAGTATATTTCATAAACTGCGCTTCTTTATGTACAGCAAGTACAAAGGATTCATGATGGTCTCCGGTAAGAAATACCGTATTCTGGATTTTTTCCCTGTCCAGCATATCCAGAATTCTAGCCCGCTCGGCCGGATAACCAAGCCACCAATCGTTATATTTCGGTAGCCTAAACCCTTCGGCCACGGCATATCCTGAAAACATTACCTGGTTACCAATCAGCTTCCATATGGATTGGCTACTTTTTAATTCCTTGGCCAGCCAGTTATACTGGCTTTCGCCGATGATGACCCTATCCGCACCATTAAAGCCAGGCTGGTCGTTTTCCATTTGTTGCGTACGATCGCTGCTCCTTTCATCCATCAGGTACAGGGATATGTCTTCCCCAATGTCAAATTTCCGGCGAACCTCGCTGCCTTTGTCTGCCCGTATGGGCATCCACTCCAGGTAAGCTTGTATGGCTGCCTTTTTCCGCTCAGACCATTTTCCTTCATTGGGCTGGTGATTTTTTGCACCATCCTTATAAGCATCATTGGCCAGTTCATGATCGTCCCAAATCAGATAAAAAGGTTTTTTTGCATGTAAAAGCTGCAGATCCGGATCTGTGCGGTATTGCGCATACCTGGCCCTGTAATCCTGCAGCGTTACGATTTCGTGTTTGGGAACATTGATTCGTCCGGAGGCTGGATTGCCATATGCTCCCGTTTCGTATTCATAGATGTAATCGCCAAGATGGAGTACCAAATCTACGGCTGTTTTTTGCGCAAGAAACCTGAATGAATTGAAATAGCCGTCCTCCCAATTGTTACAGCTCAGCACGGCCATGGTAAAGTCTCCCTCTTTCAGGTCTTCAGGCAGCGTTTGTGTCTCTCCGACCTCAGAAATGGTACCCTGATATAAAAACCGGTAATGGTATTTGCAACCCGGTTTCAATCCTTTCACATCAACTTTAACCGTATAATCGTGGTGCGCAGAAATATCAACCTGTCCCTCTTTTATCAGCTTTGAAAAGCCGGGGTCTGTTGAGATTTCCCATTTGACATGGGTCTTGAGCGGATCTGTAGGTGTGACCCTGGTCCAGATGATGACGCAATCCTGCAGGGGATCGCCTGAGGCAACCCCTTGCAGGAAGTAGTTCACGTTAGACTTCAGATCCGTGGCCGTCAGCCTTGAAATTGGCAAGAGCAGCGCGGCTGAAAGGACGAATTTTCTTCTGGAAATATTCATATCTGACTGCTAAAACTGGTATTCAAAAATATCCTTATAGGCATTGTAAACGGGATGATCAGTAGTGTATTCTTTGACCACGATTGTAGAATTTGCCTTGGAAGCATTTTCATCCAGTTTAAGATTGGTTGAACCGGTCAGCGTATAATAAGTACTGATTCCGCTGAAAGCAAAAGTGATATTTTTTGCGTGTGTAGGCTTGATATATCTCATGATCCCGATGGAGTTAAAAACACTCAATGGCCGGGTAGACTGGTAGGAATTCTCCTTGGCCAAAAACCGGAAATGCCTCAGGCCACTACCAGGTGACTGGTAAATGCTTTGCAGTTCGTTGTAAAATTTCTTACCGTAGTTGTCCATTTTAAGGTGGTACATATTTACTTTTAAATAGCGGTCGCCCCCAACCGTGGCCATTTGCGAAACATACCTGGCTACCGGATTGAATGCCGGATCCCAGGCATTCCCCTGAACGGCCGCGCTATCGGGTTGACCAGCCACATAATTTCCTGCCGGAGAAACAGGAATTGGTGTAAAGTAGCTGCTGAAATGTAAATCGTCATAATTTAAGCTATTGCTGCTGTGCATGTCCCTTACTGCAGTATGGAAATTTGTCTGATTGGCATTGTTGTCAAAAATGAGCTTAAAGTATTTATTGAATGAGGCCATCAGTTCTGCATGTCCGTTAATCAAGATACCAGATTGCACCCAGTCCTTTCCGCTTGGAATCCCATCATTTCCATGATCATCCACATTACCGGTGGTACTGAATACCGTGTTCATCACATCTTCAGTATCTCCCGTATAGTGGCTCACTGTCATGAACTTTGCGTGCATCTGTTGATAAGCAGCAGTTCCCCAATCGACTTTTCGCATCTTCAAATAATCTTTGACCTTTTTTGTCGGATCTGTTAGGCATGGATCTTCCATAAAACCATTGATGTAATTAAATACACTCTCTGACACATCAAATTGATATACAAAATCAATCTGAACCTGATTCAGTGCCGCTTTTACGATAGAATAGATCAACTTTTCCGAGCTGTCGCCACCATGGTCATTTCCCTTCACGTAGCCGTAAGAAGGATCTGCCGGATTAAAACCCACGTAAGAATTGAAACCGATCTTATACATCGCAAACTTTACCTGTACATCGGTTTGCGGGTGTGCATTTTTATAGGAGATCGCCCTGTTTAGCAAATCGCCATATTTAAAAACCGGGCTATTTTTGGTGTCGCCCACATTTCGTGAATAGGTCTTCACGTTGACCGTTCTGCCTTCGTAATTGAATGTATTTCCGCTTGATACCGTAGCTATGCTTAAGCCCTTTGCAGCGAGTTGATACTGACTGGCCTTGATTGTCAGGTCAGCACCTTCCTTTCGCTGATCCGGAGCTTGCAGGGCTGCCAGTTCCGGATTGTCTTTACAGCCATAGGTGAATAAGCTAAGTAAAAATGCGGTGTAAATAAAAATATTTTTCATGATGTTATGTTAAATTCTTTCTGATTAGAAACTCCAGTTTACGCCAATACGTCCCCTTGCTGAATAATACTCCACTTGTTCCGGCCTGCTTTTCACACCGTGATAATAGCGAAGCGGTGCATTGGTTAAGTTGTTTGCATCCAGAAATACAGTGATATTTTTTGGCAAATTATACGAGGTATTGATGTCCAGGTGAAAATCTTTATCCTGATAACGATCTGCTCCGCTGTTATCACGAACTTCTACAAGGAATGCCTGACGGTAATTTGCTGCTATACGGAAAGAGAAACGGTCTTTTTCATAAAACAGCGCAGCGTTTACAATATTTGGCGACTGGTTTAACAAACCGATCTTTTCTCCAGGGCGGTCGTCCAGTGTTGTTTCCGATTTGGTATAAGTATAGTTCAGGCTTAGACCTATTCCGCTAAGCAATCCAGGCAGGAAGGTAAACTTCTGGTTGTAGCCCAATTCAAAGCCATAAAGCATGGCGTTATCCGAATTCAGGGGTTGCGATACCTGGAAGTTCGCAGTGGTACCATCTACAGTCTGGCTTTGTGTAAAGGATTGGGTATATACTGCATCCCTGATCTTTTTGTAAAATAGACCTCCGGTCAAATAGCTGGTGGTGTTCAGGTAATAACTGCCAATCAAGTCATAGTTCCAGGAGAAAGTTGGGCGCAGATCCGGGTTTCCAAGCGTTGTCGTTAACGTATTCGGATTTACCCTGGTTGTGGGACTGATTTCATTAAATGCTGGCCTTGCAAAAGTGCGGGTAACTGCGGCACGGATATCGGTTTGATCGTTTGGTTTATAAATCAGATGCAACATTGGCAGTACAGCAGGTACCTGTTTACTTCCGGAAACCGGACTTACCTTTTTGGTAATGTCATTATACAGAAAGCTGTTGGACAGATCAGAAGTATATTCAAAGCGCATCCCCCCTACCATTTTCAATTGCGGTCTCAAATCCCACTCGCCCATAAGATAACCTGCACCAACCTTTTCAGTAGCCTGATAATTTCCGGTTGCATAAGAAGAGTTGCTTGCATCGTTTAAGGTATAGGTTAAGTTTTGGGTAACAGCGGGTATACTATTTGGATCGATAAAGGACTGTGCAGTCGGGTAATCAAATTTCAGATTATCGTAAGCATTGTTCAACTCCGGAAACCAGTTCTTTGCAGGAAAAGCTTCTTTTTCCCACAATGGCAGGTAGGCTTTCGGCGCAGTCGACTTATAAATCCAGGTCACATACCGGTAATCGTAAGCACTGGTTTTGTATCTGAATTTACCTCCGAATTTCAGGAGCAGGTTGCTTAAGACCTGGTATTTAAAATCTACTGCGGCCACCTGATCATTTTCGGTAATGTTACGAATGGAAGTTACAAACCTGTCCAGATAATAGTTATCGGCGCTGTAAGGAGTTGAAGGAGAAAAGTGTGTCTGGATATTATTCGGTTCATCGCCTTCATAACCCGCAGGACCATCACCATTTAAAAACTTGTAGTCTTTTCCGCCAATGTTGACCAGGTTGTCATATTTCACCGTCTGCACCCAGTTGCCATAATAATAGCCCCTCAAATCTTTTGTAACAGAGGAAGGTCCTTTGTAACCGGCCCATGATTTATACCAGGCGAAACGTGCATTCATGCTCAATTTAGGAGCCAGTACGGATTCAATACCGGCCTCGCCGCCATAGTTCTTAAAATAATAATCCACAATGTTCCACCTCAATACAGCGTTGTTGGTAGCGCGATCAAAATAGTGCATGGTTTTGCGGTTCCGCTCATTGTCCAACAGCTCGGTATAATAGCCCCTGGCATACAATTTAGTCCCTGGCATAAGTCGGTAATCCAAGGATGCATTCAGTCCTTTATTCGTTCTCGTGCCCTGGTAATTACGGACATCAAGTGTCGTTACATTGTGTAACTGGCTTCCATAAACAACTTCGTAGTCATCAGTACCATAGGTACGCTGGTTTATGCTACCCAATACCAAAAAGCCCAGTTTATCATTTAACGAGCGATCTCCATACAGTACACTTCCGTTATAACCAAATTTATCCTTTGGTCTTTCTGCGTAAGGCAAGGCCCCCATGACACGGAAGGTTCTTTTTTCCGGTGATGTGCGGGTGATGAAATTGATGGTACCACCAATGGCATCACCTTCATATTCAGGAGTGATGGCCTTTACCACCTGGATGTATTGAATAAATTCAGAAGGGAGTAAATCCATTGGTACAGTACGGTTTCCCAGTAAATCACCCGATGTTTTGGCCGCCGGCATACGATCGCCGTTAATGGTTGTTGAGCTCCATTGCGAAGGAGTTCCCCTAACGGTTACATAACGCCCTTCACCCTGATCGCGGTCGATACTTACGCCGGGAATACGTTGTACAGCTTCTGCAGCATTGATATCCGGCAGCTTGCCAATGGCATCAGCACTTGCCACATCCATAATGGCAGTGGAATTTCTTCGCATCGCTACTGCTTTTCGCTCGCTGGAACTGTACATTCCTTTGATGACAACCTGTTCTAAATCAGCGGCAGCAGCAAGATTGACCTGATTGAGATAGGTGGTTTTACCTTTCAGGATATTGACTAAAGTGTCTACTTTACGATAGCCCACCATAGAAATAGAAATTTGATGTTGTCCTTCCGGCAGGGACAGCGAAAACTGACCATCAAGACCTGATGCGGTTTGCAATTTGAACTTTGCTACACTGATTGTTGCAAAAGCCAGGGGACTGCGGTCGGCAGAGACACTCCCCCGCAATGTGCCTTGTGCAAAAGAAATGCTTAAGCCCAGACAAAAAATAATAGCCGTTAGATAAAAGCGTTTTTGTATTAAAAAAAAGTTATTCATACCTTAGGAAGTAATTGTGATTGGAATTGACAGATTTTAGTTTTGATGCAATTAACAAATGGAGGTGCTAGAACACCTCCATTTATCGTTTATGGCAGGTTTTCTGTTTTACTTTTTTCATGTGTTTCTTAGTTTGTTTGTGACTGCTTGCGATTGTTTAGCAAAACTAAACTTTGTTTATTAATGAGAGACTAAACTTATGTTAAGCTTCAGTTAATGAGCTGCCTAAAAACTAATCAATTAAAGGCAGTAGCTCCATCAGGTCGTTTATGATCTGGTCTGGATTAGCCGTCTGCAGCTGAGCAGCTGTATGCGCGCCTGTTGTAATGCCAATACTTAATCCGCAGCCTGCATTTTGTCCTTCTTCGATGTCAATTGTCGAATCTCCAATTTTAACCACGCTGTTCCCGTCGAGGATGTTGAACCTTTTCATTGCAAGCTGAATCATGTCCGGATCAGGCCGGTTTGATGAAACATCTGAGGCTGTGATCAGTGCATCAAACTCCAATCCTTCTTTCCATCCGAGCTTTTCAAGAATTGAACTTGCCGTAGCTTTATCATATCCGGTATTGAGTACCGACAGAATATTCCGTTGTTTAAGTGCGTAGAAAAGTCTGGTGGCATTGGGTTGCGGTAAAATGTCCTCCCTGGAGTAGGCCTCTTTGAGGCTGATCATAAATGCATTATAGATCTTTGAGATGACCAACTCATCATGGATTGCTGCATAAGTAGCCAGTACAGAACGGATGGCTTGTTTTTTTTCTTTACCGGCTCCCTGGGCAAGTACCTGGTCAAGGCTAAATGTAAAGCCAGCGTGATTGATGGCATTTCTTAAGGTTTTGTAAACGATGTTATCTTCGTTCACTGTGGTTCCCGCCATATCGAAAACCACCATGGCTATTTTATTCTTCTTCATATTAAACAATGTTTAGCAAAACTAAACATTGTTTACAAGAAATATGGAATTGTAATATTAAGTTTATGTTAATTTATTTTAAGACTCATTACCCTCGAAGAAATAAATCACGAGCATACTTGCTTTAACTTTACCTGTATTTGTGGGGGTATGTGGGATTCTACCATCAAAGAGCAAGGAATCTCCGGCAGAGAGTTCATAAACAGTATTGTCTATGGTATAGGAAATGCTTCCCTTGAGGATGAATTTATATTCATAGGCTTCGGTTTCTACCATAGGTCTATTGGCATCCGGTTCAAGTTCAAGCAATACGATATCTACTGTGCCCTTATTCACCGATTGGGTAAAAATACGCTGGTACAAAAAGCCTTCGGCATCTTCCTTTTCAAAATGTTCATAATCAGTTGCGCGTTTAATGACAACAAGCTGATGGTCCTGATGCGTTCTGAAATCCTTAAAAAAGGCGTTTAAATCGATGTTAAGTGCCTTTATGATGTCAATCAATACAATGAGCGAAGGTATGGTTCTGGAGTTTTCAATTTGGGAAATCAATCCTTTACTTACTTTAGCGCGGTCGGCAAGCTCCTGAACGGTAATGTTTTGCTCTCTTCTCTTTTCTTTAATCTTGTTGCTGATCTGAACCAGTGTATCTTCCTTCATAAAATTTCATTGCTTATTCAAACAACAAATATAAGTACACAAAGTTAAGTAATTGTAAACAAAACCGAATCAAGCAGGCTTATGCCTTTGCAGGAGCAATCAGATTGATCTCTACATTTGAATTGTTCATCTGCTCGCGCATTTTATCAACAGCGCGATACAGGAGTTTATAGGTTCCTCCAACCTTGATCTTTAAAATATCCGCTACCTCTTGGTGGCTCAAATCTTCCTGGTAAAAAAGATAAACAGCTTCTTTTTGCCGGTCTGTCAATTCGCTCATTAGTTTTTTAACCAGCAAACGGTTGTGGTCTGGATTTTCCTGCTGAACGTTGAACTCAAAAGGTACAATGTCGCAATCGCTCCCCACATAAACTTCGTGGCGTACGACAGACAATTTATTGTAAATGATGTTTCTTAACGATTTAAATAGATAGTGTTTTACACTTTTTGGCTTACTGAGATGCTCACGGTTTTGCCAGAGCTTTACAAAAAGATCCTGAATTGCTTCCTCTGTAAAATTGATGTCCTGATGAAACCTGAGCGCATAACTGCTAAGCGCCTCATAATAATCATTATAAAGTTGTTCAAATTCTTTTTGATCCCCTTTTAGAAAATTAGACCAAACCTCCTGTTCCTTGAATGAAGACACCCCTGTACTTATTTAGATTCATTAAAAATAATAAGCAAGTATAGGACTATTTACGTCAATAACAAAAGAATGATGGTCATATTTTTTTAAAAAGCAGATTGTGCTTGTTTATACAGCCAAACTGGGCCTGATGTATGAACAAGCACAAATCCATTTATTTAGACACCATGTTGGATGTGGTGGCTGTTGTGAAAGCTTTCAGATAAGAACTGGAGCGAAGCGCTTCTTTTTTAAGGGCATCGCTGGATAGCTTATCGTTCATTAATTTATTCAAAGCGTTTAAAATAAGCGGTTTCTGATAAGAATAAGGGTACCAGCCCAAAGCTTCGGTCGCAGCCAATCTAAGCGGCTCCTGCTCAGCAGTATTGAGCATAATTTCAATCGCTGCAGGGATTTGTTTGTGGTAACTGTAAGTTCTTAACGTGTTAACGTTAAAACTGCGTTTCTTCAGATCTGCGCTTTTATCCTGGATCAATTGCAAATCCCGATCTACTTTTGCCAGACTTGCGCTTTGCTTTTCGATCAGCTTTTGAATTTCCAGTTTGCGTGTAGAAAACCCGGGATTTTGCAGACTTGCTTTCAGTTCATTAATTACGCGATCACTATTCATGAAGGTCAGCGAAGTATTGAGGTTGTACATCACCCGCTTTGATGGCCAGTCTTCCAGTGCCGACTGAACCAGGACTGGTATAAACTCATCATTTCCAAAATCGCCAATGATGTTTACCGCTTTTCTCCGGATATATTCGTAAGGATCATCTACCGCATCTTTAAGCACAATTGCAAAGTCTGGTGTGTTCAACTTACTCAGTAAAGTAAAGGCCGCGGCCCTGGTTGAGGCAAAATCAGTATGGTAATAAGTATCTTTAAGCAGTTTGCTGCTGGCCTCATTCTGGGCTTCAGCAATTTTATAAAGTGCGATAGCCTGCAAATCCGCGTCGTTCGATTTCAGCAGATCTGACCAGATTGCCTGCTTACCATCTAAATTTACAATGGCCGTATTGTAGTCTGTTGGACCCGCACTAAAAGCAAAAGTAGGATCACCAATGATGTGTGTTTCCAGGAAAGCCTGGTGTTTAAACCAGATTCCTGCCCTTACGCCATGCTGTAAAAGTCCGATCAGGTTGGTTGTCCATACATCCTGTAATACGTTAATGGAGTTGGCCATGGCTACAATGCTTTTGCCATTTCCAAAAATATAATGTCCCGACATGTAATCGCCATCCTGAAACGCACCGTTATAGCAGTTGTCAAAAATGATCATTCTGGCATTTGGCGTAATCGCATCGATGTCTTCCATAATGATATTACCATTGGCTTCAAAGAGTGAATCGGCTTTAACCACAGAATCCTCCAAAGCATCCTGCATCCAGATCATGGGCACCCCAAGTGTTTTCTGAAAATGCTGCTTCGCTTCTTCTACGTCCCGGGCACTTTTTTTGGCCAGACGAATTTTGCTGCGTAAATAACGGCGTACGTTGTCAATAGAAGGCTGTGGAAAAGAAACGTTTGGCGAACCGCTGATCAGTTGCATATCGGAATAACCGTGCTGATGGAAAATCGCCAGGTCCAGGTCAGGTCTTTGTATTTCGGCCAGCAAACCGGATTTGAGATCGCCAGGACTTCTGGAACTGATGAATCTGGCTGATGATCCCGCTTTAAATACGTTGGGCAATTGCTCCCTCAATGCCACCTGCTCACTTGCCCACGTGGTTTCAGATTCTGAACCATATCCCATCCCGCTGTAGGCCATCAGCGTATTCAGTTTGTTGTTTTCTGTTTTGGCTGCTACAACTTTTTTCAGGTAATCTTTAATGGCTTCATATTTATTTTTCCCCTTGATATTTGGCGCTTTAATACGGGCAGTATAAATGTCCATATTGATTACCGGTACTGTTTTGGGTGAAAGACTATAGAAAAACTGTTCCGTATTTACTTTATCCTGGCTCAGGAAATCGAAGTCCAGGCTAAAATCGTCGTAAAAACGATCTGAAGCCACTGCAGCCTTTAAGCCAGATTTGGCTTCGTCCAGCCTGTAACCAGAAGTCAGCCTTTGGGCATTCATGATCATGGGAATAGGTATGTCGCCTACCAGTACAGCACCTTCAAGCTTTGGTTTCTGGCCATACAGTTTTTTCAAAATCGTTCTGATTTCCTCTGGCTTTTTCCAGTTGTGCGAAATGATATAAGTTCCTAAACCTTGTTTTTCAAGGGCTGCTTTATAAGCCTGCAGCTCTGTATTGGCTGCTTTCCAGGTGGCATCATCTACCACAATGGCAAAACTGGTTGCCGTGTTGCGGGCATTCGGCTTTTCTATCTGTTGTGCCTGCAGGGTTGAATTCCCACAAAAAACAGCAACCGCAATGGCCAGACTGATCTTAATTTTAATGTTCATATTTTTGATATTTAATATAATGCACTGAGGCTAAAACCCCAGTAGTTTCTATTTCCGTTGGCATTGTTGTAAGCAGGATCGCTGGTCATGCTGTGCCTGTTGGTCAAATGACCAGCCAGTAAAAACCTTACATTCCTCACCTTGTCCAGTTTAAACCCATATTGAATGTTTAGCGTGGTACTCAGGTAATCTGCACTTGCATAGGCCTGGTCGGGGTATAATACTTCGCGAGCCAGCAATGTTCTATCGGCAGTAATAGGAATATACAGTAAGCTGGCATCCAGTTTTTTTGAATACAAGCCTTTAATACTGGCCTGGAAATTTCCGGCATTGGGTAAATTCCAGTTTTTAGCTGCTGTTAACCAGACTTCAGCACGGCTGATTTCCTGTTTCGACGCTGGAATCAGGTAAGTTTTGTCAACTGATCCATAATTGCCCCCTATCTCAGCAAGCCAGTTGAAACTATTTTCCGGTTGCGTTTTGATCAAGGTATAACTGAAACTGGCCTGATCGCAGGTGGAACTGTAAAATTCTGCTTCAAGTAGCGTTTTCCAGGTTTTGGTTGCCGCATCATAGAACTCATGAAACTCAATCCCGGTGTCTTCCAGGCGTTGCAGGCTTACTGAAAACCGATGAAGCAGATTTTGGCCCCTCACATTCAGACTGCTGTTGAACTGGTAGGTTTTCTGTTTCCAGGTACCCGATTTTCTCGGCACTGAAGTGCCGTCCGCAACCCGTTCCTGGTAAGTTCGGTAGCCCAGGGACGTTAGCCAGCTGATGCTTTCTTTACGCCACTGATACTGCACATCTCCACCCAGTTTATTTCCACTGTAAATACGGGATGCACCCGCGGTAAAGGCCGTTGGAAATTCCAGTTGCCCCAATCCAAGTGATTTATACAGGTAATGGTTGACATTTCCATTCTTAACTTCCAGAGACACCTCTTCGCGGTAGTGGCTGTATAACCCGTTTATGCCCAATGTGCCAGATTTATTCAGGCGCCAGGTTAAACCAGGAGTCAAAGTAATCTCATTGTTGGTAGACAAAGGGCGCGGATCATTTTGACGGGCACCGGTACCTACATTTAAAGTAGCCCCCAAACCAAGCACCAGTCTCTGACCGGCCATTGCCGGGCTTACCGCTTTTACCTGCAGTGCATACAATTGTTTTTGCCACGCCCCGCCAATAGAATCGGCCAGGATATAAGGCGTACCCCGGTAAGGATCGAGCACATCGGAATACTGGAGTCCTTTATCTTTTTGTTGCGTGTAAGCTGCTCTTCCATAAAAAAGCATCCGGCCTATTTTCTGGTAACGTTCCGTTTCAAAATTAAACTGCGAGGTTCTTTCAGGCTCCTGTGCCATTTTAAAGGCACCATCTTCCTGGTTATAGCCAAGTTTCGTTCTACCAAACATCATGATGCTGTCCTGCCATAAACCTGCAGCATTAGTCCCTTGTTGCCATTGCGCGGTATACTGCAGCCATGAAATATACGCAGGTGTGACCCTTAAAGAATCCGCCTGCTTATCCTGGGCTTTTAATTCTGTTTTTGCCAGGAAGAGGGTCAGGCAAAGCAGGAATAATGCAATATTTTTTTTGTTGAACATGCTTAAGTGATCTTAAATTATTTTATTGCCAGCCTTTAGGAATGAAGGTTTTGCTTACGGCAAAATCATTGCTGGAGTTGTTTGTATCCTGTAACACCCTTCTGCCGTTTACGGTAGACTGCACTTTACGTACAATGGCTTCCCGCACATAAGAACCCGAGCAATACATAAATCCGGCATCAAGCGCTGTTGGGAAACGCTTGAAGTTCACTGCGTTTGCATTTGCCAGGGATTCTACCGCATCGATCACATTGCCACCGGGTACTTCAACAAATAAACGGGCATTGGTACTTCCAGGCTCAGTTAACTGTTTCAGGGAATTGAAAGAAGGCGTTTTGAAAATCACCATACTCGGACCAAAAACAGAGGTGATCCAGTTGTTGGTTACTGTAGTGTACAATACCAGTTCCATATTGGGGACTTCCGGATTGTCTACATCTTTACCTGTACTGGCCACATAACACTCAAAATCAGCAATACCTTTACCCAGATCAACTGAATTGGCATTACCTGCAGGATCAGATTTATGGTTCATACCGGTACTGGCAATGACCATTGATTCTCCGGGTTTGATCGGGTGTGATTTTCCTGTTCCGGGAACCATCCAAACATTGGTTAAATAAACATTACCAGCAGCTTTGTTAAACCCAAAAGGAGTAGAACTTGCTGACAGGCCCGGGTTGCCACCACTTTCGCCCAGATACAAACTATCTGCATAAATCACCTCGGTTGAGTTGTTATAGATTTCATAAAACTGATCGGTCAGATAGGTACCATTGGCAGGCGTTCTGGAACCTGTATAGTAAATCTGTTTGAAGACCAGGCCACCCACTTTACTACCGCCCAATTTCAAATTCACATTGCCATTGGCGGTTATGATCTGATTGGTTGCAGCGGCATTTAAAAACACCTGGGTTTCAATTCCCGTAAGCGTCAGCGCCTCTGCAGCACTTATTGTTTTTTCGGCACTGATTTGATAATTACCCGGCAACAGGGCATCAAAAGTAGCTACACCATCGGCATTGGCTGTGGCTGTAACTTTTGCATTTGTTGTAGAATTTGTGATTGTCACATTGGTATTTGCGGCTTTAACCTGCGCATAGTTATCGGGATAAGTAACCGTCACGGTATAACTTACCGTTGGGGCTTCATTATTCGATTTTTTACAGGCTTGTATCGCTATGGCAAACAATGCGAGAAGAAGTAAAAAGGAATTTGCTTTTTTCATGATTATTGATTTCTATTAAAATTTAATACTGATTTCTGTTCCGAAGAATAATTTTGGATTTCTGATACTGTATTGTCCCGCCCAGCGATTACTTTCTTCCTGAGGCCGGTCCATGAGCAGGTTGTTGACAAAAAATGAAAAGCTCGCGGTTTTGGCAATTTCTTTAGTTAGCCGAATGTTAAACAACCACAACGGCTTCCAGCTTTCTGTTAGATAATAAGGATCCTGAATTTTGAGGTTTAACTCAGGGTCATTGATGATTTTGCTGCTGCTTCTTTCGGCCGCTGTTAACCATACCGTTTTGCCGGTACTGTTTTCCAGGTAAGCCATGGGAATAGATTCATAGCCGAGGTATTTATTTTGGTCTTTCCATATGGTTTGCGCAGAAAGCGTAATCACCAGGCGGGCCTGAGGTATGTTGTGAATCATACGCAGAGTGCTGCTTGCCCGGGTATATTCATTGCCCCTGCCAGCATTATATACCGGAATTTTAGCCGGTTCTGCGCCAGTTGGCTGCTGTTTAATGAGGTAATAGCCTGTACTGGTGGTTCGCGTGTTCAATAAGGCACCATTCAAAACAAAAGAGGTCCGGATTTCATCAAACCTACCCATGTCAAGATCGAACTCAATTCCCTTGTTTTTTGTATCCTGATTATTGGTTGGCAGGTTATAAAGTGCGTAAAAATTACTGGTTGTACCGGGTGCCACCACGGGTTGCTGGCCAACGGGTTTATCTACCACATCATAAGCTACCACCGGTATAACCACGGCGCTTTTAAAAGTTGTGGCAAAATCATAGCCATTTTTAATGTGTTCCTTATATAATGTAACCTGCAATTTCCTGTTGCCAAACAATTTGTAGTCAAAGCCCAGTTCGGTCTTATTGTTCGTTGCTATTCTTAAATCTGTATTTTTACTGCTCAACCGTTTGGTGGTAACAATCACCAGCCTTTCAGCCGGATTCTGCGCATAATAATTCAGGTTCAGCAAATCAAAATAGGCATCCTGTGGATATAAATACAATAAGGTAGGTGCTTTTGCCGTGATGCCATAGCCAGCACGGATCACCAGTTTATCCGTCAACTCATAAGCCAGGTTAAACCGTGGTGCCAGCACCCGGCCCATATCGCTTTTAAAAATTCCAACCGGTTGTATATTGTCGTACCTGAAACCAGCTTGTATGTCTATATTTCTGTTTAAAAATGTTCCGGTAAGGTGATCCTCAGCATAAATAGAAAGCTGGTTCAATGCCGGGATCTCACTGTATGGAAAAGGGCGACTGGCATTGCTGCCACTTAAACGTGGTGGCCGCGTTACATCATAGGTCTTTCCCTGGCCGTAGTTCGCATCAGTACGCCATTCGGCACCCAGCAAAAAACGGTGGTTAAAATCTCCTGTTTTCAGGTAAAAACTATTTGTGAGTTTGGCAAAAAGATTGAAAGGTTTTCCATCCACCCATACTTTGCTCAAGTATTCACTTGGCACATATTGGCTAGCCATGGTGGTATCCTTTGTTGCGGTAGAAGTTGGATAAACGTAATTGCTCAGCAAACTTTGCTGATAGCCTTTCTGTATGGCGTAAGTGGCACTTACCGTATAATTCAAGACTTTAGCAAACTTGCGGTTCAAATTCCATCGCCCCGAACTGTTGAATCGGAAAGCAAGGTCTTTTGCCCGATTTTCCGTCTGTGTTTTGGCATCATCAGGATCCTGCTTCAACTCATCCAGGTTCATGGCATAAGAAAAGCCTGTAGATGTGTACAGCTTCTGCTCTTTGAAAAAGGTATTCCCGTACAATAAACTTCCCGTAAGCCGGTTGTAAGCGTCATAAGCATAACGCTGGTCATTGTATGCTTTGGTATAATCCAGGTCGGCGTTGAGTGTTCCTGCATTTTTACCCAGACTAAAGCCTTTCCCTGCCCAAAACTGACTGAGTACCGGATTAACCCTTGCTTTGAGTTGAAAAGGCATTTTCCCTTCCTTTGTTTTTACCAGGATGGCACCATTTGTTAAATCACCATATTCTACAGATGGCACTCCCCTGATTACCTCTATGGACTCTATATTGTCTGCCGAAATCTGCCTTAAGTCTGTCCCACTGCCTGTACTGGTCGAAAAAGAAGCATTTGCGCCAGAGCTTGCCGGATTTAGCACCTGCAGGTTTGCATTGTTTGATACAGGTACCCCATTTACCATCACTGCCGTACCGAGGCTTCCCATATTATTGCTGGTGATTTGCCTGATTGCGGTTTTATTGACATTGGAAAAATCGGGATTGCTGGCTAAAGCACCAGGAAGTAATTGCAGCACGTCGGCCAGGCTGGTTGCCTGTAAATGTTCAATTGTCTTTTGTGAAATGATCGACGCCGTTGCGCCTCCAGACCTACCTTCGGCAGCAACTACCACCACTTCTTTTAAATCTAATACATTTTCATCTAGCTCAAAATTGAGCACATAATTTTTGCCCGCTACGGTGGTGATTTCCTCTTCCTTGGTCACCTTGTTTAAAAATCTGGCCTTAACCGTCATTCTGCCCGCAATTAAATGCTTAAAAGTATACTTTCCAGCGTCATCAGTCATGGTTGAGATACCCAATTCCTGGATGACAATTGTTGTTTGCCCAACCGGCATCCCCGTTTTTTTCTCCCTGACCGTACCTGATAAGCCTACATTTTTGGAAAGTGTGATCTCCGCAAGCGAAAACACGTCCGGTATGGCATGCTGCAGTACATTTGCCCTCCCGTTCTGAAGTAAATCAGATCCGGACTGTACCAGGTTTGCGTTTGCTTTACGAATGATGGTAAAATATTTTTCCCCCACAGCATCCCAGGTCAAACCTGTACCATCGAGCAATTTGTTTAAAACCGTTTCAGCATTTGTGTTTTTAAGGCTGTTTATATCGAATACTACCGTGGTATGCTTAATCAGATTATGTTCGTAGGCAAATTTGACCTTCAGTGACTTACTGACTACATCCAGAGCTTTTGCTAACGCAATTTTTTGTTGTGCACTGGCCGACAGGAAACTGCATATGGATAAAAAGAAGAGCAGGATAAAAGGTATACGTTTTGCACTCATTTTTTAGTTGTTAAAGTAAGTTGTCCATTGTGCCGTTCCAGGTTGGATCCGGTGATGCTACTGAGGATTTTCAAGGCCTTATCCTCGTCGTCTAAAGGAATGGCCCCATCAATTTCCCGCAGCAGCATTTGTTTGTCATCTACCTGCAGTACAATTCCATAATTGTCCGCCAACAATTCAATAATGGCAGCGATGCTTGTTTTGTGAAGCAGCAACAAATTGCTATCCCAGTCGGTACTCACCTTCGTTGCCGCCTTACCAGCCAAATGCAGTCCATTTGCTTTGCTGGCCAGCACACTTTGGCCAGGTTTTAGCAACAGCGACTGGCTGGATTTAATGACCTTCACCGATCCGGATTCAAGGTGTACCTGTGTACTGCCCCGCCTATTGCTCACGTTAAAAACGGTTCCTAAAACTTCAACATCAATTTCATGGTCCATGTGTACTACAAAGCGCTCCCCGACCTTAACTTCTGCTGGACTTTTGTTGAGGTGTGTGACCTTAAAATAGACATCGCCTGTAGTCCAAACCTCGCGTCTGACCTTTTGCTGTAACTTCTTATAAAATCTTATCGATGAGTTTGGGGCCAGTTGCACAAAGGAACCATCCGGTAAGGTGAATTTTTTGTTTTCCCCATTGCCTGTGGAAAGCATGATTGTCCTGTCCGATTCGTATGCACGAATCAACAACCCGATGCCTATGACCAGGAGTAAAACCGCGGCATATTTTGAGGTCAGTAAAAGATTGTGTTTTAATCGCTTTGTTTTAGTTGCTTTAGCCGAAGGTGCTTTATTGATTTCCTGCTCAATATTTTGCCATAGGGCCCTTTGCCTTTCATTTGGTGCATTTGGTTTTGACGGAGCTGTGTTTTTTGCAAGCTCAATGGCTTTTTCTATCGCATCCTTTTTTTCAGGATAGCGTTGCATGACTGATTGCCAATACAAATCAGATGCTGCATCATTTTGACGAATCCAGTTTTTAAACTCCGGATCCATCAGGAAATCGAATACTTCGTATGTTGTGTAATTTTTATTTTTTTTTGCCATTATGGGGACGTTACACTTACTATACAGTAAGGTTGACCGTTTTTATCCCATGCAGGGTAAAAATATTTTTTTTATATCATCGGGAAGTATTGCAATTAAAGGCCTTCTTTAAGTCTTTTGTTCTTCAACCAAAGTAAACGTGCTGTAATTTGCGGTGAGACTGCAATTTTTCCTGATCGCTGTTCAATTTTACCTACGCTGAGATATTTATCTTTTCTGATGTCGGCGAGATAAATGTATTCATCTCTGACATAAGTATCACCACCCGCGTGTCCGGTTCCTGTGCTTCCGTCTACATTCCCAGCAAACCGACCATCTTTTACAGTGGCTAAAACCACGTCAAAATAAGTATTGGCCATGATGGTCATATCTGACAAAGTTACTCCGTATTTCCCCGCAGTATAGGCAAGCCACATCCCCTCACTTTCGTAGGCAAAATGGTTGGTATCCTCAATTCTTGAAACCAGGGCATAGTTAAATTTCCAACAGGGAGTTCTCAATGGCGATGAATAAGGTTCCACATTTTGTTTAAACCAGTTGATGTTTACTTTAACCAGTTCGTCATAAGTTTTCACCTTATCCGGCGCATCGTTCAATAACTCATGACATGCTGATAAACGAACCAACCCATTTGTAAACATAAACATCTGGTTCCACGGGCAAGCTTCGTTGGGCTTATAGGTATTCGGTGCAGCAGGAAAATAAAACTTTTTATCAGCTCTTACATAGCGTGCCAGCAACCATTTTTCTGCCACCAGATCTGCTTCTCTAACGTAGGTCAGTGCCCTTTCCCGGTACGAAGATCCAAAGTGGTGTACATCGCCGAAGGGAACATGCTGCGACCAGATTTCAGATTTAGCGAGGATCAGTTTGGCCGCATACAACAAGTGCGCGAGTGCGCTTCCTGAAGCCACTCCGCCATCGGCTGGCGTAATCCCGGGTTTTGACGATGGCCACATGGGCTCAATTTTACCGGTCCATGCGATCTGTTGTCCGCCGTTTTCTGCAGGGGCCAGATCATTTCTCCCTGCAAGCAGGGCGTCTGCAAAGTAAATCATTCGGTCCAGGATTTGTTGGTCCTGTGTTGCCTCATACATCAATCCGCAGGCTTCCATTAATTTCCCAGGATTTCCATAAACATATACATTTCCACCCGCGTATCTCGGTGGTTCAACCGCAGCAATATGCTCCTTAAAGGCCTTAATCTCATTTTGTGTGATCGCTCCGTTCAGGTTTTCAACGATGAGTTCAGGGCCCAAAGATGGCCGTTCAGTTTCCTGAATCCGCTTCTCCTGTGATTTTGGATTTATCCAGCATGCACACATCACCACTACAAAAAATGTTCTTTTCATATATCCCAGCCAATTGTTTGGAAACAATAGTATCAAAAAATGGCCGGAATAAAGTTTCCTAAATCAGCAAGTGATTGTTCAATTTTGGCATTATATTTAACACTATATATTTGAAACGTATTAGGATGATACGTTTATTAAAATGAGTAACCCAGTATATTGAACTTTTATGAAGAGAATAATTGAAAAGAATCCCGTTTTAATCTTTGCTATTCCACTGATCATTTTCTTTTTAATAGGATGTGGATTGCTCTATTTAGCGGTGCTAAAAAGCGAAGGCGTTCCATTTTACGGCTGGATCCTGATCGGGGCTTTTATTCTGATCCCAATATTCTTAATCTATGGTTTTGTATTTGGTTTTAGCCAGTCCGAGGCTATGGAATCCACCAGAAACGAATTGATTTTCAATCCAGATGGTATTATCTTCCAAATGAATTTATTTGATTGTTCCTGTTTTATTAAATGGAATAGTATTGATACCATTATTTACTCAGATTCCAGGAATGAGGATTACGCTCAGTATATCATTTTTGTCAATGAATTACCCGTATGTACGCAAAAGGAACAAAGGTGGTGGCTGAACCGGTTATTTCCCTACAAACAAAAACACAGTAAAATAAGAATAAAAAGCGATGCGATCAATTTTCAAGCCCTCCCTGATCTGGTAGAACAATATTTAAGATCGCAAGTTGATTTTGAATTTAAAGACAGTAGAAAAGGGACATTGATAGGTTCAAAAACATTTACAGCAGGAAACAGGCATACGACCATCGAAAAATGGAAGCCCGCAAGTCATTATGAACCTTTTGAAATGATCTATGATAAATATGGCCGGACGGTACAGGATATCTCAAAACGGGACGGTGCTATATAGCGCTTTAAAAAAAATATGAATACAGAATCAGTTCTACGAAGTGTAGGAGTAAAGTTTAAAGAATTTTTTTAATTTTTTCTCCTCTCAATCATAAATTCATTTTGTAAAACAATAACTTTATTGCAACAGTTCATCTAAATTGCTTCGTTATGAAATCCAAAGTTTTAGCTTCCTTATTTATCGCCGTTGTTATCGGCTGTTTGTTTAGTGCTTTTAAGCCACAGGAAACCGGACAGGTTTATTTTATCCGTTCTTCGAATTATGTTGGCTCACTGGTAAACAACAAAGTTTACATTGACGATTCACTGGTTTGCCATTTGAAAAATCAGCACTACTCGGTACATGCTATTTCCGCTGGCGAACATACTGTCTCTGTTTCCAATACAGGCCTGAGCAAGCATACTAAATCAAAACCTTTGAAAATTAAAGTTGTAGCAAATAAGAACAATTACATTTTACTATCTAGTGGAAAACAGTTAACCACACAGGAGCTCGTTGAATCCTCAGCACAGGAATTACTTAAAAAGGTAGTGGCAACTACGAATTGCGGGTCTCCAAAATAGCAGTCATTAACACCATATGAAAAGATTATTTACGATTCTTATTTTAAGTGTGTCGGTTCTGACAAGTTCAGCGCAAAAACAGGTGGTGCTTGACTTATTCAAAAAACATGGCATAGATGCTGGTATTTTGGAGCAACAAAACAGGCAACCAGCAGATGATCATGCCTTTGACCTTAAATACAGCCTTATCACAGATTCGAAAGAGACGGTCACGCTTGCCAAGTACGATCCTTCTAAAACCCAATCCGACCGCTGGACGGTCATCACTGTTAACGGCAAAACGCCAGGTAAATCAGAGGTAAAAGCATTTTTAAAGAGTCACAGCAAACAACCGGTATCTGCAAAGATAGACGATGCTACTTTTCTTGTCGAGAAGGAAACGCCTGAATCTGTGGTCATCAGTTATAAACAGGATCCGGCTTCTCTGCCTGTCGAGGCGCAGTTTATGAAAGACTGCAGGATACACATGACCGTTAATCTGAATACCAAAAGGATGGAAAAACTGCAGTCGCTCAATGAGAAGCCATTGAAAATTAAAATCTTCAATGCTCAGAAGCTGGACCTGGTGGTTAAATTTACCTGGAATGCGCAGGAACAGCGCTACTTTACCCAAAGTGAGGACATGAACCTGATTGTTAAATTCCTCGGGCAACTTTCGCCGATGGAAACCATTTCAGAATATTCAAACTATAAAAAGATCAGGTAACCTCGATATTCAAGATGATTAATAATCATTAACTTGCAGGCATTACGATCATCGTTATGACGCATTTAAATAAAGGCACCTTTTGGCTTAGGCTAACAGGCAGTCCATCTATTTTTTCTTTAGAAAGCAGAATTTTTCATTCCATCAGTATCGGACTGATGTTTCTGGCTGGCATATACGCTCCATATAACCTTTATGCCGGCCTATATATAGGCGCTGTTTCTGCTTTTGTGCTGTCTTTATTTTTCTTTTACCAGTATTATTATTCCCGGTTTCATCAGCGTCAGCACAACAGCACCACATTTGCCCTGGCTGGTATCCTGATTTTTGGCGTCAATTACTTAGCCAATTCCGGAATAGACGGCTCTACCGACCTGATCTGGCCGACTTACCTCTTGCTTGTATTTACAATTTCGCCCTATAGTCAGCATTTGAAATGGCTGATCCTTTACATCCTTTTCTTTTTCATACTGCACCTGATCGAACATGTCTATCCTGAACTGGTAAAACACCCCTTTATTGCGGGCAAGGGACAGTTCATTGATCGGGTAACTGCGTTCCCTATACCTGCATTTGCCGTCTATATCATCATCAGATATCTGAGAAAAAGTTACGATACGGAGCGGAAAGCTGCAGCAGATAAAACCCTTGCGGTAGAGCTAAGCAGTATGGAAAAAAATAAACTGATGTCCATCCTGTCGCATGATCTGCGCAGTCCCTTGTTAAATGTACAGGGTTATCTGGAGATGTTGAATGACCATCAGATAGATGGTGAAGACAGGCGTATATTGGAAAAAGCATTACTCAATTCAACCAATAATGCAATGGATATGCTTTCTAACTTATTGCATTGGTCAAAATCGCAAATGGACGGCAAGTATGTGCAACTGAGAGCAGTAGACCTGCTTACCTCCCTATCGGCTACTCTGGAAATGGAAAAGTCACATGCGCTTAAGAAAGGCATTTCTTTAAGGCATCAGATCCCACCCAATTTGTTAGTGATTGCTGATGTAGACATGTTACAACTGGTGGTACGAAACCTGATTAGTAATGCGGTCAAATTTACACCAGTTGAGGGAACTATCCAGGTTGATGTGCAACTGCTATCGGGCGAATGTAAAATCACGGTGAGTGATAATGGGACGGGTATTCCGGAAGATAAACAGGCGCAGATTTTCTCGATCAGATCTGAACCTTCCATGGGGACAAACAATGAACGTGGTGTGGGTCTGGGCTTGTTTCTGTGTAAAGAATATATTGAATTGCAGCATGGCAGGATTGGCTTTGAAAGCACTTCTGGTCAAGGTTCCAGCTTTTTTATTTTTATTCCTTTGGCTTAATGGTTAGCATATTTGTCCTGCTGTTCCGGATCTGATCCGCGACAGCAGGACAAATGATTTATTTCTGGGTCTCGATTTCAGGGACGCCAATCCACTGCCATTTCCTTTTGGTAAAGCCGGGAGTCAGGTCGCCGTCAATATTAAATCTTCTTAAATCAATTAAGCGGGTTCCCCTCCAGGATAAGAATATTCTGCGGATCGAAATGATATCGTTCAGGGTAAGTGCAAGCAGGGCCGGATAATTGGAAAGCCCTGAAGCATCGTATTTAACTACAACTGAGTTGACCAGACTGGTTGCATTTCCGCTCAGCAATCCACGGATCACCAGCTCAGCCCTGATCAGCTGCATCTCATCGTAATCACTTACCATCAGCGGATCTCTTTCTTTAAACAAAATCAGTGACCAATGTCCTTTAGTGGCTTTTGTTACCTGGTTTCTGGCTTTATCAGCTGTTGTTCTTAAAGCTGCCACCAGGGTTGGATCTACTGCAGCATCTCTCGAATTGATATTCAGGGCATTAAAAAAACCATTACTTACGGTACCAACAGTATTTAAAAAACTGAAGTTTTCTGTAGCATTGAACGATTGATTGATGTTCAGTACAGCAAGCGGATAATTACCCGTATGAATGCCCAGTTTGGCCAGTAAGGAATGTAACAACCGCTTTTCTATTTCGCTGGCAGTTGGGATGGCCTGCTCCCAGTAAGCTTGTGCTTTCGCATAGGCATCGAGGTGGCTTACCTCTTTATGGTCTGCATATACCGAATGACTGGTATTACTTACACTAAAGTAATCGGCCATCAGCATCCAGGCATAACCTGCATGTAAACGTGCATTGACCAAGGCAGCCTGTTTCACTGCCAGTCCGTCTGCATCTGCCGGACTCAGGGATTCTGCATTTGAAATGGCATCCTCAGCACGGGCACGATAGTTCTGAATGTTGGACCAGACGCTAAATAACGAAGTATTGTCCGGCGTCAATTTATCCTCATCCAGTTCTTTGTAAAAAGGTGAGTTTGGCACTGCTGTAGGTACAATTTCATCAGAAATTGCAGATGAGGAAACTAATAAATCAGAAGCCGATGTGGCACCGGCACGCCATACACCGGCGATTACAGGTCCGTAAATATAGGCACCTTTCTCTATCCGTCCCAGCATGGCAATGCTGTTCAACTGAGATTCATCAATGGTATTGTCGGGTAATTTGGTATCATTTACCCATTTATCACAAGAGCAAAGCATCAGTACTGCCGTACATATCATGCCGGCTTTCCAGAAGTTTTTTATTTGAATTGACATCATTCTATTTTTTTTAGTGCTGTTTCCAGAACAGGTTAAAATCCAATATTTAAACTAAATGCATAAGTACGCGGCGCAGGCACGGCTGTCCAGTCGGAGGAAAGATAACTGATCCCCCTGGAGCGTTTACTTCCGCCCTGCGAGTCAATCTGGGGCTCTATACCACCATAATTGGTTGTCAGCCACAGGTTGTTACCCGTAAGTGATACCGTGCAGTTTTTCAAAACTCCATTGGTTTGTTTTTTTGCCCAGCTGCCCAGATCGTAAGAAATGGTCAGATTGCTCAACCTGATAAAGTCGGCCTTTTCAATAAAATTACCACGCGGGCCAGCATATTTAGACAGTTCGTTTGCTGTAGCGATATAGTCGGCGGCACCTGGTGTCTGGGTAGCAAGCAGGGCTTTAAGATCTTCACTTGCTTTAAAATTGGTACCCTGGCTGGCCACATTCCGGTTAGAGATGTTGTAAACTTTTGCGCCTTGCGAATACGTAAACAAGGATTGTACACGCAGGTTACTGATCAGCTGCAGGTTAAAACCAAATGAACCATTATACGTTGGAAAAGGTTTACCCAATACCTGCGGAGCACTTTCTTTAGCACCAGTATATATACCACTACTGCTGAAAACAGCACCTTCAGAAACACCTGTATAGAAAGAAAAAGCAGGCAATCCTTCACGGATCAGGTTAACGGTATTGATGATATCGCGGCCGCCGGAGTTGATTACCTTGTTAGACTGGTTGTTAAAAATCACAAAAAGATCTAAGCTATTTTTCTGATTGCTACTGGTAAATATTCTGCTGTTGTAAGTTACCTCGATACCCTTACCCCTGATTTTACCCACATTTTCCGGATAGTCACCACTTAAGTTGGATGGCCAGCCCAATGAAGGCAGTAAAGTGGTATATACGATTGCATCACGGGTATTTTGCTGGTAATAGGTAAAGCTTAGACGTTGTTTGGCAAAGCTGAGGTCCGTACCAATTTCAAACTCTCCTGTTCTTTCAGGTTTGATGTCCGGGTTTCCTTTTCTAAGCGGCCTTACTAGAGTACAGAATGATGAATTTTCAACCAGGTAAGCCGTTTGTGCATCATTTGGATAGGGCAAACGACCCGATTCACCGTAAGCAGCCCTGATTTTCCACTCGTCAATTTTACCCTGTAAAAAGTCGAATGGTTTCAGGTTATAAGCCACACTTACTGTAGGGTACCAGATGCTGGCTACATTTCTTCCAATCATGTTAGAAACATCCCTTCTCAATCCCGTATTGATAAAAAGCTGATTGTTATAGCTTAAAAATGCTTCACCATAAATACCATGCGTACGTTTTTCAAAGTCCGTATCGGTAGTACCTAAAATTTCAGCTGCTGAAGAGATGTTGCTGATGCCCGGAACGGCAAAATTACGCACACTGATACCGTTTACACGTTCCGTTGCCTGGGTAAGCTGGGAAAGCAGCGATAAGTCAAGTTTCCATTTCGGATCCAGTGCAAAACTGCGGGAAAGTTTCACATCCCAGTTCATATTCTGGTTGCGCCTGTCGCTGATCTGCTTGGCTCCGGTACTGTTGGTACCTTGTAAATAACCATAAGGCAGGTAGTTTAAACCATCAATATAATTGAGGTCTAAACCCACAAGACTTTCCATTTTAATTGCAAAAGGAAAAGTATAGTTGAGTTTTAAGCTACCGGTAAGGCGGTCGTTGGTATAACTTTTCTCGATGGCACGCCAGGTTTCTTCGGTTAAAAATGGCCATGGGGTCTGGTCACGCATGAGGTTCCAGATGGCGTCATCACGTCCGGATGCCGATTGAGGAATGCTGAGTTTACCCTTTACATACCCTGCAGTGAATGCCAGTTTAAAACGGCCTTTCGTTAAATCATAACCTGCACGAAAAGTTTGTCTGTTGTCCTGATTACCAGGAATGGTACCGGAAGTTTTGTTCGAGTTGGCCGAAAAGAAAAGACTGTTGGACTGATCCAACTGTGCAGATAAATTGGCATAGAACTGATTTTGCGCACCGCGGATGAAGAAGTCGTTTAAGGCACTGTTGTTTACATACTGATCGTATTTATTGGCCAGTTCACTAAAACCACCAGTATATTTTGCGTTGATGGAAATTCCTTTTTGTCCGCTTAAACCACGTTTGGTCTGAATGATCACTACACCATTTGCAGCCTCAGCACCATAAGAGGCAGCCGCAGCAGGACCTTTAATGACATCTATAGAAGCAATATCGTTCATGGGCAAATCATTCAGGGCGCTCATTGCTTCCTGGGATGAGTTCACATCAGCGGTGTTGTTGTTGTTGTAACGCACCCCATCAATAAAAATCAGTGGATCACGCTCCATACTAAAGGTCGCAGCAGAACGGATGTCAAAACGGATGGGCATACCTACTTTACCATTGGTATTGTATACCTGTGCTCCGCTGATCCGGCCGTTCAACAGGTCGGCCAATGAAGAAGGGTTACTTTTGGCCACGATATCTGCGGCGTTGATGTGATCTACATTTGTTCCAATGGCTCTTTTGCTCCTGGAGTTGGCCAAACTTGCAGTAACCATCACTTCGTCCAGCACTACACCTGCTTCAAGTCTGATGTCAATTTGCTGACCCTCATGAACTTTTGGATAATGTTTTTGAAATGGGTTATAACCAATCATTTTAACCACTAAAGTTTCCCCTGAATAGAGAACAAGCGCAAATTTCCCATCCGCATCGGCTGTTGCAACAGTTCCCGGACGTTCTTTAATTAAAATACTAGCCCCGGGTATCCCTGTCCCAGAAGCCTTGTCATACACTGTGCCGCGGATGTTTTGTGCGCGCAAGGCAAAAACAGAGAGCATAGCTATTCCTAAAAAAGTAAAAAATTTATGCATATATTATATTTAAGCCCCTTTTCTTATTTAGTTTGAGTCTAAATAGTAGGTTTCGCGCAAAGGTAATAATATCTTTATATTACACAATATGTTGTTTTGGAACTTTTTGACCATGGCCAGTCCGAATGGAAAAATGAACACGAGCATTCCAGCTCTGATGTTGCCCCTGTAGCCAATTCAATGAAGATGTGAAGTTTGGCAGAAGCCATGGTTGAAGCTGGTTTAGGCGCTGTAGTTGAAGTGGCATGCCAGGTATAAGATCACAATTATTGCTTTATTCTTGACAACTACAAAGAGTCTTCAGATTTTAACTCCATATTTATATTATGAAATTTCTAATTGTTGAAGACGAAGAAGGACTGAGCAAAAGTATCAGTCTGTATCTGACAGGCGAAGGAAACATCTGCGACCATGCTGCTACTTATGAACAAGGCTATCAGAAATTATCCCTCTACGATTACGACTGTGTTTTACTAGACCTAACCCTACCTGATGGGGAAGGGCTTCAACTATTAAAATATCTAAAAAAAATCAATAAAACAGATGGCGTGCTGATCATTTCCGCGCGCAATTCCCTGGACCAGAAAATTGAAGGACTGAGCCTCGGCGCTGACGATTACCTGATCAAACCCTTCCACCTGTCTGAGCTTTATGCCAGAATCCAATCCATCGTAAGGCGTCGGCATTTCAACGGAAACAGCATTATTCATTTTAACGAATTAGAAATTGATACCACTGCAAAGGAAACCAAGGTAAACGGAAAAACTGTACACCTAACCAGGAAAGAATTTGACCTCCTATTGTATTTCATCGTGAATAAAAATAAGGTAATTTCTAAGGCTGCCGCGGTAGAGCACATTTGGGGAGATGATGCAGATATGGCTGACAGCTTTGACTTCATCTATACCCACATTAAAAATGTAAGAAAAAAGCTAACAGATTCCGGCTGTAAAGACTATTTCCAATCGGTTTACGGCGTAGGTTATAAATTTGCAGATGTATGAAATTATTCAGCAGCTATAACAGGATTCTGTCCATCATTACACTCACAGGATTACTGGTCATAGGATTTCTTTTCTATCAAACGCTGGGAGGATATATCAATAAACAGATTGATGATCATCTATTTGAGGAACTACTGGAAGTACAGGACTTTGCGCACGTTAAAAACATCCTTCCCTCACCAGACGGTTTTGATGATGTCGTTGTTGAATATAAAAAAATAAACAAACTACAGGACAAACGTAGATTATTTGCGGATACCAATTTCTATAATCCTAAAAAGAAACATCAAGAATCAGCGAGGTACCTCAAAACAGAACTGATTTTAAATGGACAACCCTACGAGGTTATGATTGTTGCCTCCAAATTTGAACGTCAGGAACAAATCAAAAGCATTATTCTCATTATTTTAATACCCGTGATTGTTTTGTTATTGATTTTATGGCTTGTTAACAGAATCCTAATCAAAAGGATGTGGTTACCATTTCGCCAATTGTTAACCAACATCAAAGCCTTCAACATCAACCAGGAGAAAGTATTTGAGCCCATTCAAACCAACATTGAAGAATTCAAAGCCTTAAATAAGGCAGTTCTGGATGTATCGTTAAAGGTCAAATCAGACTATAAAGAGATTAAACTATTTACCGAAAATGCATCTCATGAAATGATGACACCACTTGCGGTAATTAACTCAAAACTCGACACCTTGCTTCAATCCAACACCCTCGGTAAAGAACAAAGCGAAATTCTGGCGGATCTTTATAAAGCCACTTCAAAACTGACCAAATTAAACCAATCTCTTCTACTTCTGGTGAAGATAGACAACAACCAGCTTCAGGATAAAGAAGAAATAGACCTAAGAGCATTAATAGAGGAGAAGCTCAATTACTTCCAGGAATTCATTCAAAAAAGAAACTTGCAAGTGCAAATTAATTTAGATACATTCTCCATTACAGCTAACCGCTCCTTAATAGAAATATTGATTAACAACCTGCTTAGCAACGCAATCAGACACAATTACGATGGCGGTTCCATCCGGATTACTTTAACTTCGGATAAGCTTGTATTTTGCAACACCGGCACTCAAGGAAAATTACATCCTGCCAAGATCTTTGAAAGGTTTTACAAAGACAATACATCTGAAGGAACGGGTCTTGGGCTTGCCATTTTAAAACAGGTATGTCTGAGGCAAAATTACGAACTGATTTACAATTACCATAGAGATTACCACCAATTCAGTATCAACTTTAACAGTCTCTAAAAATAAAATCTGATGACAATGCTTTAACATTTTTTAACAGAGAACTTCATAATGTCTTCAGAATTCGTATTGATCTTAGATTCATAATTCAATAACAAAGATTATGGACAGAAAAGGTTTTTTAGCCAGCATCGGATTATCAGCAGCTACTTTTGCATTAATCAATTGCATCGGTTGTTCTAAAAGTTCCAGTTCTCCATCAAGTGACACCTCAGGACCAACAGGCGTCGATTTCACATTGGATCTTTCCTCATCCGCGAATGCAGCCTTAGCAAGCAATGGAGGATACCTGGTATCTAATGGTGTTATCATCGCCCGAACTGTATCGGGAACTTACGTCGCTGTTCAAAGATCCTGTACCCATGAAAGCTATAGCCTGATTTATCAGGGAAGCGCCAACAGATTTTACTGTGCCAATCATGGAGCTACATTTTCTGAAAGTGGCACGGTTACAAACGGACCGGCTTCCCGATCTTTAACTACTTACCATACGCAACTAACCGGAACCTCATTAAGAATTTATAGCTAACAAGATGAAATTATTACTGATCACATTCTTATCACTGTTGCCTGGTTCATTGATATGGACGGGCAACTTTACCGAGGCACAACAACAAGCAAAGGTGAGTCATCAACAAATCCTGATCAATTTTTCCGGATCCGATTGGTGTGGCCCATGCATTCGCCTGAAAAAAGAAATCCTTGAATCAGAAGTTTTCGAAACTTACGCCAAAGATCATTTGATTTTGGTACGTGCAGATTTTCCACGTCAAAAGAAAAATCAACTGGCTGCTGATCAAGTTAAACAAAATGAAGCCCTGGCAGAAAAATATAATCCTGATGGAAAATTTCCCTTTACCCTACTGGTTGATGAAAACGGGAAAGTTTTAAAATCATGGGACGGCTATCCCAATGAAAGCCCTGAAAAATTTGTGCTACAAATTACCAATACGGTAGCTGGTAAATAATTTATTGAAATGGCAAACGCAGCTTATAACCGGGTCGTAAAACTCATGGGAAACCGCTTTGAATTCACTGTCATTGCGGAGAATAAAGCTTTAGGGGAAAAAGCCATTGGCGCTGCCATAGCAGAAGTTAAGAGAATCGAAAACTTGCTCAGCACTTTCAAGGACAGCAGTCAAACCAGCCTTATTAACCATAACGCTGGGATAAAAGCAGTAAAGGTTGATTCGGAAGTGATTGAACTTATCCAACGTTCAATAAGGATATCAGACATTACACAAGGCGCCTTTGACATCAGTTACGGCTCTATTGATAAAAGCCTCTGGAACTTTGATGTCAACATGACCTCACTTCCGGATTTTGAAACAGCCCTGCAGTCCGTAAGTCTGATCAACTATCAGCATGTTATGATAAATGCTGAAAAATCTACAGTAATGCTGAAACATACAGGGATGCGCATCGGATTTGGTGGGATCGGAAAGGGATATGCGGCTGACAAAGCCAAGAAAATTTTGCAAAACATGGGTATAAAAGCCGGAATTGTTAACGCAGCGGGAGACCTTATTACCTGGGGAATGCAATCAAACGATAGTCCCTGGACTGTTGGGATTGCCGACCCCGACCAAAGTGACCGACCCTTCTCAGCACTCAACATTAGCAATATGGCGATTGCCACATCTGGCAATTATGAAAAATACGCTACCATCAATGGTCGCAGGTACTCACACACCATTGATCCGAAGACCGGCTTACCAGTTAGTGGAATTAAAAGTGTAACCGTCATTTGTCCCAGTGCTGAACTTGCCGATGCATTGGCGACCCCGGTAATCGTTATGGGTGCCACCGTTGGCCTGGATATGATCAATCAATTGCGTCATGTAGCCTGCATAATCATAGATGACCATGACCTTTTGTATACCTCTAATAATATTAATGTAAAACAATGATATGAAAACGTCAATTCCAATACTGCTAGTCCTGGGTGCCTTTGTCCTCAGCTTACTTGGTGCATGTGCAACAGTTAAACCGTATCAGAAAAACAAGCTCAACGATGCTGAAATGACTTTATCATCCCGAACGGCACAGAAATTTGAACAGAGTTTCCAATTATATCGCGAAGGTGGCTCAGGTGCCAATGGCGGAAAAAGTGGTGGTGGCTGTGGCTGTAATTAACTGAAATCATGAGAAAAATTTATCTGCATGTACTCATGCTGTTCCTTGGTGTTTTAGGTGCCCACGGACAAGTTAAAATTAAATCCAATCCTTCCGATACCAGCAATTATCAAAGTAGAAAGCTGAAAATTGACGAAATCAACCTGGTATCGGCTTATTACCAGCAAACTGGTAACAATTCTGCTGTTACAGGTGGTATCGGTACAGAGAAACTAACAGATTTTGCGAATACGATTGATTTACAGCTGTCTAAGTTCAACAAAGCTGGAAATAAAAACACCTTTTTATTTGAACTGGGTGTAGATCATTATACCTCTGCTTCATCAGATAAAATAGATCCAAGTACAATTTCGTCCGCTTCTATGGCAGATACCCGTGTCTATCCATCACTAAACTGGACACATAGCAATGAAAAAACAGGGAATGCCTTTGGTTTTACGGGGTCCTTTTCAACGGAATATGATTATCAATCCTTAGGTGCAGGATTTAACCTTACCCGTTTATCTAAAGACAAAAACACACAGTTTGACCTTAAGTTACAGGCATTTTTAGATACCTGGAAAGTTATTTTACCTATTGAACTGAGATCAGCGGCAAGTCTGGGTAATGGCCACGAATCCAAAAGTGAGGGCTCCAGTCCAAGAAATTCGTTTAGCGCATCATTCTCCCTTTCACAGGTGATTAATCAGAAATTACAGGCACAACTCATTGTTGAACCCGCTTACCAAAAAGGTTTACTGGCCACCAAATATCAACGCGATTACTTTACAGATGGCTCCTTAAGGGCAGAGACTTTACCTGATCAACGTTACAAATTGCCCATCGCCGCAAGGTTAAATTATTTTGCCGCAGATCAGGTGATCATACGAACTTATTATAGATACTTTATGGATAACTGGGGCATCAGGGCGCATACTGCAGAAATAGAAGTACCAGTAAAACTGACATCTTTTATCTCTCTAAGTCCTTTTTACCGATATAACAAACAGACAGGAACCCGGTATTTTGCGCCTTATAGCCAACATGATCCTTCTGCCCAGTATTTTACCAGTGACTATGATTTGTCTACCTTAAACAGTGATTTTTATGGTGCTGGAATCAGACTGGCTCCACCACACGGTGTATTTGGATGGCAGCACCTCAACATGCTGGAACTGAGATATGGTCACTACAGTAGATCTACGGGACTGGTTTCCAATATTATTACCTTAAATTTGAAAGTAAAATAAAATCCCCAGGATTTGGAATATAAAGTTACAGATACATCTAAGAAAAGATAGCCGGGGTAGTGTATCCAATATGATCAAAGAAGGAAAGCATAGTATGGAATTAGAAGAACATTACACCAATAGAAGTGGCTGGTTAAGAGCTGCAGTTTTAGGTGCCAATGATGGCATTTTGTCTACAACCAGTTTGGCTATTGGTATTGCAGCCGCCAGTAGCACTAGAGAACCAATCGTTTTGGCTGCATTGGCCGGACTAGTTGCCGGCGCTTTATCCATGGCTGCAGGCGAATATGTTTCTGTGAGTTCACAATCAGATATCGAGCATGCCGACTTAAAAAGAGAGAAAAGGGAACTCGAAAACATGCCCGAAATTGAATTGCATGAATTAGCCAAACTTTACCAAAAAAGGGGACTGGATGAAAAACTGGCTATTCAAGTAGCTCAACAGCTTACCGATCATGATGCCTTGGGCGCACATGCAAAAGATGAACTGGGCATCAATGAAATTTCCCAGGCAAAGCCTATGCAAGCTGCTATGGCATCAGCAGCCTCGTTTATCACGGGGGGAATGCTTCCGATGCTGGTTTCCATCTTTGCACCCCTAAACCTCATGGTCATTTACCAATATGGTTTTTCTATTATTTTTTTAGCAATTTCAGCGTTTATTGCTGCAAAAGCAGGTGGTTCAAATATACCTAAAGCGGTAATCAGAATTTGTTTTTGGGGTACTGCAGCCATGTTAGCAACAGCACTTGTCGGCTATTTATTTGGGATTAAAACGACATAAATTAATATATCCGGATTGAAATTAATGTTTAAGTTTTAGATGACCTTAAACACGAGAGCCAACAACTCAAACTACACCTTTCTTTTCATACTCATTTTCACATTCAGGTCTACTGAGTTGTATCGTAATATCTCCACAAAAAAAGTCTGTTCAAAACGAATTGAACAGACTTTTAAATAAAATTATATTTTTTCAAATGTGCTTTTCTGCATCCAAATCCTCTAAAAGCTTTTTGAATGATTCTAGTAAGGTCATATAGCGATCCATCCAAATAAACAGTAATTTTTCATCTTCGGGAAGCATGTTGAGGTTAGATCCCACTTCAATTTTCTCAGCAATATGATCAACTTGTGTAAGTTCATGTGAAAAATCATAGTTTATAGCTATGCCGATACCTAAAATAACATTTCTGGCGAGTTTTTTTTTTGCAAACCAGTTGTATAATGTTCTTCGGTCGACATGCATCTTTCTGGATAATGCACTTATACTAATGTGTTGTCGGCGAATCGCTAATTCAACAACTTCACCGGCATTTTTTCCTGCTAACATAACAATAAACTAAGACTAAGTGTCAATGATGATAATCTTTCAATCCGTGTAATAGCTTTTTATAATCCTTAAGCAACTCCATATATTTTTCCATCCAATAGTAGGTCGAATCCGGAGCATATTTTTCCGCATTCAAGGGTGAATCCATTTGACGAACATCATCGTTATGATATCGATGAATTTTAAGTTCATGATGAAAATCTACTGTGAAATCATAATTAATTACAATCCCTATTCTCTGGATCACATCCTCATCTAATTCTTTCTGTTGAAACCAATTGTATAACGTTCTTCGGTTAACATGCATCCGTCTGGACAATTCACTAATATTGATATTTTGCCTCCTTATGGCCAATTCAACAATTTCTCCTGCATTTACAATTTCCATAGTTGTTATTTTTTAAATACATCAATTATTAATTAGGAATTCACGAGTAGGGAGATTTCATTAGAGTTATTGCGGTGAGGATCGAGTTTCAGATAAAAGGATCATAGTAATAACTTCAATAAGATTTGTATTCAAATATATACTATTAGATTAACGCTTTGAACCTACTGATGTTCAAAAAATTGCTGTTGATGCTCAAATTGTTATTGCATTTTACATACATTTATTCAAAACAGGTTAATCTGCCTTTTTAACAAGATACTTTTTAAAGCAGGAAGTGAAATTTGCCGGGTTAGCAAAACCCAGTATTGATGCGATTTCTTTCTTACTGCAACCATTCGCAATGAGGTTTTGCGCAAATTCCATTTGCAAGTTACGGTAATAGGAATAAGGGTTTGCTTTATAGGTACTTTTAAAGCTACGCATAAGTGTAGAGACCGAGAGGTTATGTTCTTCAGCTAAAAAGTCAATTGAAGGAAAATCGTTCAAAATCTGCGATTTTAGATAATCAGCTACCTGATGAATTCTGTTGTGTTGCTCTATGATGTGCTTAATTACACGGCCTCCTTTCAATCCAATAAGTTTTTGATGCTGAATTTTCTCTTCCAGGTTTTTAAAATTATTAATATGGGCAAAAAAACCGTTTGCCTTACCATTTTCAAGGTCAGGATATAAAGTTACCATAACTTTATATTTTGCCTCTGGGCGCAAACGTATAATCGATTCGTAGTTCTGCGACTGCCCGGCAATAGTTTGCTGAATATATGGATAATGCTCATAGTACCTGCGCCCCAATACATCTTTTAGGTTTAAACGACCGATGAGTTCATCCCGTTTTTTATTTAAGAACTTTAGTAACTCATTATTTGCAAATTGACAGATTAAGTCTTTGTCCCAATAAGAAAGTAAAACAGTCTTATCAGATTCATCAACACTTTCAAAAATTGTAAACCTGGTTGCCATAAATTTAGATATTAAGTTATGTTCAAACAACGGAAGAAGAATTAAATATAATGATAATATAAGACATTATGTGATATAAAATTAAGATTCTAAAAATCAATTTAATTGATTAGACGCATTGACATTTAACTCCATAAAACTAGAATTCATGCTGATGTAATCAGGTAAGATCTGTTTCATTTTTTTAACAATTTCACAGTCAGCACCATAATCAGTTAAAGAGATCAACTCGGCAATTTCATTTTGCACATACTGATGAGGATAATGTATCACCTTAGATATCTTAATTTTTTCGTTATACGTTGGAAGCACCAGTTCGGTTTTATTAAGCAACTCCTCATAAAGCTTTTCTCCGGGCCTCAGACCAGTAAATTCAATATCAATATCCTGGTAAGGTAAAAGTCCAGATAGCTTGATCATCTTTATTGCAAGGTCTAGAATCTTGATTGGATTTCCCATATCAAATATAAAAATCTCCCCACCATTTCCCATAACGGATGCCTCCAGAACAAGTTGAACTGCTTCTGGAATAGTCATAAAATAACGTGTTACATCAGGGTGTGTCACAGTTACCGGACCACCGTTTTCAATCTGAACTTTAAACCGGGGAACAACAGAACCATTTGACCCTAAAACATTTCCAAACCTCGTTGTAATGAACTTTGTAGTTTGAAAAACATCGTCCTGAATGGGATGAAGCGATTGGATGTACAGTTCTGCCAGACGTTTTGAAGCACCCATCACATTTGTTGGGCAAACAGCTTTATCTGTAGAAATCATAATAAATTTCTCAGTCCGGTAAGCAATGGCCAGATCAGCAAGATATTTTGTTCCCTGAACATTTGTCAATATCGCTTCCGAAGGATGGCTTTCCATCATCGGTACATGTTTAAGCGCAGCAGCATGAAAGATGATCTGCGGCTGGAAAGTTTCGAACATATCTTTCAACCTGCCCTGGTTTCTTACGCTTGATAAAAAGATATGGCAGTGTTGGTCAGGATACATTTCTCTAACTTCCAATTGCATTTCATGTAATGGTGTTTCAGCCTGATCGCACAAGATCACAAGCTCAGGATTACAACTTAAAACCTGGCGTACAATTTCAGAGCCAATCGACCCCGCAGCTCCAGTGATTAGTATTCTTTTACCACAGAGTTCAGAAATGATGCTTGCTTTCTCCAGACAGATCGGATCGCGCTGCAACAAATCTTCAATTTTAAGATCTGGTAACCTGTTTAACTCTAGCTTGCCTTTAAGCCAATGCGAGGGTGCAGGAACAGAAGTTACCCGTATGCCAAGTTCCATACACTTTTCTACGGCTAGTTTACGTCCCTCTATATCTAAACACTCTTCCATCACAATCATTTTATCCACGCCAAATTTCGCCTTGATAATGGAAATATCAGAAATGGGAAAAACCCTTTTTTGTTCTATATATTTATTAACCTTTCCAGGGTCGTTATCTATAAATCCAATAATTACAAAATTATTTTCCGGATAAGCATCCAAACCTTGTTTAATTAACAATGCAGACCGATCAGCACCAAAAATAAGCAGCACCTCCTTACCTGTATTTTGCAATGTTTTCAGGTCATGATAAATGAGCTTCACGCCAATACGTAAAACAATCAGCATAGATACGGAGATAAAAAAATCGATGATGAGCATGGTAATCAACCACTGTCCGTTCAGCATCCAGTTGGGCAATTTTGCAACATAGACAATGGCGAAAAATAAAATTCCAGATATAAACACAGCTTTAAAAACTCTAAAAAAATCTTCAACATTAGAATACCTGATGATACCAGTATGAATACGCATCATCGTAAACACAATAACAGATACCACGCTGTAAACAAAAAAATAGGGTAGCATGTGCCTATCGAAAATCTCACCGTAATGCGCTTTACTTACAATGACAAGTGTAATGGCAAGGGCAGTAGTAATGATACATTGATCTATAAATAGAATCACCCATCGGGAATAAACTTTTTCACTAAAAAAGAGCTGTTTCATTGCAGAGTTGTTTAGGTTAATAATTATATGTTTTTTGTTTCCAATCGGTATAATGGAAAAAAGTCGACGTCAAGGTTCCGGTCAATATTTTTTTCGCACATTAAGGCATCGTATTGCACTTGATCGGCTACAAACCGCCAGCTTTTATAATTTAATGTCAAGCTGGAGAAATTTCTCTTCCACCTGAATAAGGAATCCTCTTTAAAGCCCAGACCACTACCCAGATTGTAGTAGCTCATCCCCAATTCTCGTCCAAAAACGGTGACTTCATCAATTAACAACTTTGCAGGTGAATCAGACAAATACTCTGTTCTGGTACCCAGCAAATGAGCCTGCATAATTTTGTTGGTACAAACGATCAAAGCACCACTTACCGGATAATTATTCTTATTATATACAAGGAATAAGCGAGCGTCAAACTCTGTTGAATTCAACAGACTCTGAAAATACTTTACATTAAAAAAATAGGATAAGGAAGCATTCAACCGCAGCATATTAGAATTATAAATCGCCGCAAAGTTTTCGACATCCGCTGACGTTTCAGACTCTTTAACATAATATCCCAATTTCCGGAGTTGCTTGATTTTCCTAAGCATTCGTGAGTTGTAACTGGCCCTTTGATTTTCTATAGAAGTTTTTAAATCAATAACCACCACCTTTCCATTGTCAAATACATTACTAAACTCTGTTATCAATGGCGTTTGGTAAAAAAATGGGTGTAACCTGGAAAAAACAGTAACGATCTTTTCTTTTCTTAAATAGCCCATAAAGGCTCTTTTAAAATTAGCCATAAACTCGCCGGAAATCTCAGAGAAACAAACGTTAGAAATGGGACCACTATAGCCATAAACACAACTACAATCAAACAATGTTGTTTCTGGAATTGCCCGTTTTAGTAAAGGTATAGCAATAAAGGTATCAGTATCGTCGTACACAAATAAGAAGGCTTGCGCATCGTCCGGATCGAGCATATGGTAAGTCCAGGTGTGATAAAAATCGAAGTCCTTCGCCCGATATACGTAATTCATCCATTCATTTTTTTGGCTTAAAGTGAGAATTTGTATCATGCTATGTTTTTCTGAGTTTTTTGATAAACATTTATTGTCAGCCCCAAAACAATATAATTTTTACTATCATCAACAACTTTAAACCCCTGTCTCTTATAAATGGTCATGGCAGCGGCATTGGCTTTATTCACTTCGAGAAATATGCGTTTAAGTTGTAATTTAGCAAATCCATAGGCTAACATGAGCTGTAATGCCTGCTCACCAAATCCTTTTCCCCAACAATCTGTTTCTCCTATAAACAGATGAAAATCAGCTTCTGAATTTCTAATGTTAATGAGTTGAACATTGCCGATATATTGCCCCGAATGTTCAAGACAAATGGCGAAACGGGCTTCATCTTTACGTTTTAAAACATCAGACAACCAGTCATTTTCAATTTCGACTGTAATTGCGCCCTTTGGTACAAATGGCGTGAATTTCCAGATTTCTGGATTGTTCCTCCATTTATAGGAAATATTGGCATCAGTTAAAGTCAGGGGTCTCAAGAAAACATCCATCATAGCAAGGGTTTTAAGACATTTAAAATTCTGCGCATGTCAATATGCGTATAGCGGTGGTCAATTGGGAGTGCCGTCAAGTGATTGGTCAAATAATGTTCAAACATTTTCTTTGTCGTCCAATCCAGCACATTTGGCCAGTATGTGGCCACATATATGCGGTTTTCCAACAGCCGCTGTTTAATTTGCTTCGAAGAGCTTACAAATGGGTAAACCATTGGACCATTTAATGAAGACGCGTCAAAAGAGTAATGGTTGATGTCACCTAATACCTCATGCAGAAACATAAAATTGGAATTCCTTCTATATCTGCAGGTCTTGTAATCTACTCCTGAAAGAATCCGATTAGTCAATAAAGACATACCTCGAATTGGATTATTGGATAATGACACGTTATTTTCCAGATAAGCAGCATAACCGCTTTCAATCCCCTGATCTATACTGGTTATTAAATGAGAAAATCGGCCCAATGAATGGTCTCTTTCCAATTTCAGCCTCATCTGACTATCCATATGCAAATAAGCTCCATCAGGCACACCAAAAAACTTACGACAAGAGTAAAAAGTATCTACCCCAGGTAACGGTTCAGAAAAAAAGGCTTGAGAGTTGTCGACGATTAAATTCTTATATTGCTTACTTAAAAACTTTATGGTATCCCCTTTCAAACCAAAGTAATTGGTATAAAGGAAGCCCACATGATCACCAGGTTCAAAATCGATCACTGGATCCATAGCTTCATTGATGGTGTAAAACTGGTAGGATATCCCCAATTTCCGCAAAGGCTCCAATAATACCTCACAGGTGAAATATGGAATAAAGACAGTTTTATATCCCCTAACTTTTAAAATATACTCGAAGGCATTTCTACCGGTATTTAATTTCAATAAAAGGGGGTAGAATTCAGCCGATTTATTCAACTGTAAATCTAAATAACCGCCGATAGGTTTTACTCTGCTTAAGTTGATTTTTTTCATGAGTCGAAACCATTAACCTTGTCCAGGCTGGTACATTCTTTTCTCTACTGGCTGATAATATTCAAAGAGACTTACAGGAACCCTTGAATTGTATCCGATTATTTGCTTTAAATCGTCGTTGAGATTTTCAGCATAATCATCGCCAAGCATTCTTGCGTAGTCCATTTGTTGTTTAAAAAAGGGCCTTGTAAAAGCCATGGTTAAGGCCCTTCTTGGTCTGTTAGTCTGATTAGTTCCGGCGGCATGCCAAAGGTTAGAATTAAATAAAACAATACTCCCTTTTCTTGCGATCAGCCGCTCAGCGCCTGCGTAAAACTCAGCTTCTTCAGGTTTATGCTCACGACGCTGAGAGCCAGACAGAAAATAAGTAGCTCCATTTTCTGCCGTAAAATCGTCTAATAAAACCATCATTTGAATCATTAGATTAAAATCCGGGCTGTACGTACGGACATCCCGATGGATATTCTGCACATAAGCACCCGAATTTTGCTTATTGATAACTGCTCCCAAAGAATTGAGGATGTAATTACCCCCTAAATAATGTCTGATTACTTCATTGCCATATTTTTGCGACAAAAACCTAAGCGAAAAATTATCTTTTTCAACCAAATGATGAAGTGTTCCACCCATATTCGCTGAAATTCCATTCTGAATCTGGATTTTTCTTCGGATAAAATAAGCTGCATCCAGAGAGTCGTTTATCTGATCTACAAATGCGGGTAACAATGCATTTTCATAGACAATCCATCCACAATTTTTAATTACGGAATCGAATACAGTAGTATTCAATCCTGAATAATCGAATTTATTGTTCATACGTTTTAAAATTTATTGGGGTTAAAAAGTCTGTTGTTTGACTTGACGGTATATTGGAAAATACCGGGACTCTGGATTCAATTCTGCACTCCGTTTTTCAACAAGCTCATTGTATGCTTGGTTGTTCGAGACAAAACACCAAATCTGGTCTCTGATCCTGGTATTTGAAAAATGGCTTTTAAATTTAAAAAGGGAATCTTCTTTTCCTCCAACCCCACCACCCAAATGAAAAATCTTTGCTCCAACCTTTCTTCCGATCAGGCTAATTTCATCAGTCAATAATTTACTAGGAGACTCATTAATGTACTCCTGTGCAGTGGCCGAAAGATGATTTCTAATCAGGTAACTGGAAACCAGCAACAAGGCACCACAAATTAGTTTCTGACCATCGTAAATCAGTATAAGTTTATTATCAAGTTCTTTACTGTTCAGTAATCCCACAAAGTAGTTGTAATCAAAATAATAATTTGGTGCAGCACTTAAGCGTTCCATATTTTTATGATACATCATCGTAAAATCGCGAATCTCAGCTTCTGATTCCGCTTCTTTGATGATGTAATTTTCCGACCGTAACTTACGGATCTGCCTCCAGAGCCTTTTGTCGTAATTTGACCTTTGTATTTCGATCGGCAACGAAAGATCCATATAAATGGTACTTCCATTGTCACATACCCCACCAATCGTACTCAATAGATCATCCTGAGCGATAAAAGGATGCAGCCTGGAAAATACACAGATACATTGCTCCGTGTCCATAAACTCCTGAAATGATTTTTTAAAATTCGCCTTCCTATCATCTGGAATATCTGATAAAGGTAAATTTGAAATGGGTCCTCCATAGCCATAAATTGATGTCACATCAAAAAACTCCGAATTTTCAATTTTACGCTTGATTAAGGGTAAAGCTATGAAATGTGGACCTTCTTCATAAACAAATAAAACAGGCTCTCCTTCGGAATTAAGTGTGTGATAATGCCAGGTATGATAAGCTTCATGAATCAGGGAACGCAGCACAAAAGCGTCCCAATCCGTTTTTGAACGGACAGCAAAATGGTGATATAACATTGGCTTGGTATTAGTTAAGTAAATTCTATTTATCGACCTTCAATAATCTGGACCATTTGCTCATTGACTTTATTCACGTCAAATTTGTCCTGTGCAAACTTTCTGCCGTTACTCCCAAATCTGATGATATCAATGGGATGCTTAATGTAATATTCCATTTTTGAGACGAGAGCCGGCACGTTTTTAACTGGCACCAGAAATCCATTAGCTTTCTTTCTAAGTGTATTGACGGTTTCTCTGCATCCGACTGAGTCGCTTGTAATAACCGCCCTACCGATTGCCATAGCCTCCAGAATGCATCTCGGAATTCCCTCCCCATAATAGGAAGGCAAAACAACAACTGATGACGCCGTAATTTCCGGTCTAACGTCAGCAATTAATCCAGTATATTCAATGATGCCGGATGTCTTGATTTCCTCAAACAAAAGGGGATCAATTGCATCAATATTTTCTTCATATGGACCAATCAACTTAAAGCTAACTTCTGGAAATTGTCCCTTTACCAACTTTGCAGCTTCGTAATATTCCTTGATCCCTTTGGCATTAATTAAACGGGAAATCATAAGGAAGCTGATCCTGGTTATGTCAGGCGAGGAATAACAATAGTAATCCAGGTCAACACCAGAACCATTAACGATAAACACCTGGTTTGCTTTCGTAATGATTTTCTGTTTTAGCAGCGTTTTATAATCGTCCTGATTCTGTAGAATAAGCCGACGCCTTCTATTGGCTTTTAAACTCAGCTTCAATAATTTTTTTGTGATGGTACGAAGCAGATTTTTCCGTTCGTCCGTAAAGTTATAGCCCAGGCCTGTCAACATTGATGTGATACAAGGTACCCGGCAAAAATTGGCTACCAGTGAACCGTAGATCACAGGCTTAAAGGTATAAGGAAAAAATACGTCTGGTTTAATTTTTTTAATTAAGCGATATAAAGTCAGGATATATTCAAAATCGGAAATCACATTTACCGTACTTGGCATCAATTGATTTTCGTAAATATTGACACCCATTTTAACCAGCTTATCCCGAATGGCCTGTTGAGTGATGACCGGTGTAAAAAGCACAACTTCATGTGTTTCTAGAAGCCGCTCCATTAACTTTCCTCTGAAATCTAGTAGAGAACGTGGGGAATCACAGGAGATCAGGATCCTTTTGCTTACTTTTTCCATATGAATTGATTGTTGATTTTATGTATCAAAGGTCAGTCTGACCCTTTCCATCAGACTGACCTTTACACCTAATTTATCCAATCATGGAATGTATGATGGCTTTATAGGATAGCACCAGATCCGGCAACGACCACAGCAGGAACAAGTTCCGCAGCAATCAGTTCTGATTTGTAGTCATAAGCTGGAACCCAGGTTGAAGCTGCAGTCGAAATTCTGTTGTTACCGCTATTTTTATAAATATTTGTAGTGGCACCACTGATGTAGCCAGGCTTTGCATTGTATTCTGTAAAAATAGGGATAGCCTGATTTTCAAAATAGTTATTATCTGTTCTAACCGTTGCCCCCATGGTTGCACCAACGCCATAACCACTGCCATTTGACATGTAGTTATTGAATACGTGCATGTAACCAAACCGAGTACCCGGCTGTCTTTCAGATACATTATAAAAATAATTTTTATATACTGTAACCCTGAGGTGACCAATATCATCCGTATTTTGATCCCCAAAACCAATAAGCATAGGGATATGATTATCATGAAGCCTGTTCCAGGATAAAGTTACGTAATCTGCTCTTCTCCCCACATCAAGTAATCCATCGTAATAGTCCCAACCATGATTTCTGTCTGATGATAAGTCACAATGGTCCACCCATACATGATGTGCTCCCTCTTTAATCACGATATTAGAATAAGTAACTACATTCCTGATCGTCATATTTCGTATAATCACATTGTTGGTTCCATACATCAATAAACCTACCCCCTCTAAACTTGAGCCCTTCTGCCCAAGTATGGTTTTATTGGACTTGACATTTAGAAAACCCGTACCGGTAATCTTACCAGAAACCTGTATGATTAAAGGAGAATTGGATTCCACTGCACTTTTCAATGCAGATAAGGTGCTTACAACTAACGTTTGCCCGCCTGCACCACCAGTAGTAGTTCCGTCAACCATAGCATAGCCGATAATTTTCGATGTAGATTCTGAGGGTGTTGTAGTCGGAGGAGTAACGGTATTCGGTGGTACTTCTACAGATGCACTGCCAAATGTATACGTATATTTTCTTCCGTTTTTTCTAGGATCAGTATTGTCAGAAGAAGAGAAATAGAGATTCCCAGCCCAATGACTGAAAAGACCTTTACCTTTCGCCCTGATATCGGCATGGAGGGCATGTCCCGGCCCAAGTTCTTTACCATTTTCAAAAATTCGTAAAGTGGAAGCCGAAGAATTATTTTCTGAATCACTTGTAGCTCCCAGATCTGAATAAACCTTATAAGCAAAACCACCATCACTGGCAACATTGCTTAGGCTTAGTATTTTTTCAGTTGTGGATGATTGGACAGCGGAAAGGTCTGTCACGATTTGATTGGTTGGAGCATCAATTTTTGCCGCATCCGAGTCTTTTTTACATTTACTAAAAGTAAACAAAACTAAAAGTAACAGGAGACTCATGGGCAGTCGATTTGTTGAATTGTTTTTTCTTACCATATGTTTTTTTGATTTATACAATGGTAACGCTAAAAAACTAGCCCTTATATACTCAAAAAAATACGGAATTAGCTTTGTTTTGGCTAAAGCAAAGGACATTACATCTGCATCAGGAAAATTGACATGTCAAATGCCTTAACTCAAAACATCATAAAAACTGATCTGCATCACATCTATTTTCCCGATATGATAACTGATAAAATTTATAATTAGAAGAAAAAATAAAGTTCGAAATTTTTTAAACCCAGTTTTTTTTACGTAAAACTTCACAAAATGTGTTTTTTTTTATAAAAAGATAAATTGAAGATCATCTGCCGACAAATCGCATTCGCTATTTTGTAATTTTTCTGTCAATTTATAACAGATTAAAAATCTAAAAAAGCAATTAGCTAAAAAAAGTAATGAAAATTCTCTTGTACTAAGCGTTTTCAAACTGCCTGAAGTATCTTCTCTGTGACCGTTTCAATTGGATAAAAATTAGTGTACCAATCCACAAACCGTTCTATGCCTTCAGCAAAAGATGTCTTAGGTTCGTAGCCTGTCAATCTCCTGGTAGCTCTAATATCGGCCCATGTCTCCAATACATCTCCATCTTGCAATGGCATATAATTTTTAATGGCGACACGTTTAGTTAACCGCTCCAGTTCGGTAATAAAATCCATCAAATTTACGGATTCTCCCCGGCCAATGTTAAAAATACGATAGGGTACGTTTGAAGTGGAAGGATCGGGTCTCAAATCATTCCAAAAGCGATTGGCTTTCGCTGGCCGGTCTATAACTTTAGCTATTCCATCCACAATATCATCGATATAGGTAAAATCTCTTTTCATTTCACCATTGTTATAAATATCAATTGGTCTATTTTCCATAATGGCTTTAGTAAATAAATAAAGTGACATATCCGGCCTTCCCCATGGTCCATACACCGTAAAAAACCTTAAACCAGTTGTTGGCATCTGAAACAGATGGCTGTAGGCATGTGCCATCAACTCATTACTTTTTTTAGACGCAGCATATAAAGAAACCGGGTGATCTACACCCTGACCAACTGAAAATGGCATCTTTTTGTTCAATCCATAAACACTGGAAGAACTGGCATACACGAGATGCTTGATGTTATTTACCCGACAGCATTCCAGCACATTCATAAATCCCATAATATTGGAATCAATATATGCTTTGGGGTTTGTGATACTATACCTTACGCCGGCCTGTGCTGCTAAATTACATACAGCATCAAAATGACAGTTCTTAAACACCTTTTTCAGTCGGCAATGATCTGTAATATCTAACTTGATAAATTGATACTTTGGATAGGTATCACTTGCAACTGCTAACCCGTAACTGATTTTCTGTTCATCAATTCCAGTCTCCCTGAGTCTGCCATATTTTAACCTCACGTCGTAATATTCATTTATATTATCAAGGCCAACAACTTCATCGCCCCTATTTAACAAATACAGAGTCAAATGAAACCCAATAAAACCAGCTGCGCCAGTTACCAATACTTTCATAATTTTGAGATTAAATGTGAAAAGAATTTACTGCGGTAAGTTTTTATACCAAACTTCCAGACTAAATACACAGAATAGTATTTTCGCTCTTTTTTCATCAGAAACTTTAATTTTTCTATCAATCAGATCTTTTATAAAATCCTTTCTGATGATTTTTTCATAAATGGTGTGTCTAGACAGCAGATAATGTAGCATAACCGCTTTGAGTTCTTGATCAACCCATTTTTTTAGGGGTATTTCAAATCCCCTTTTGGGTTGATTAACCAAATCGACCGGTAAATATTTTTCAGCAAGCTGCCTTAAAATCACCTTGGTAGTAGCCCCTGTAATCTTATGCCGATCCGAGAGACCGGGGGCAAATTCAAGCAAATCCTTACCTAAAAAAGGACTTCTACCCTCTAATGAATGGGCCATTGTGGCAATATCCATTTTCGGTAGTAACCGGCCAAACAGCATCGATTCAAAATCAATAAGGAGCATCTTTTTAAGTGCTGAAATATCATAACCATTGATGCGCTCGATGTCAGCGCTGATGTTTTCCATCAAGGGATTTTGTAAAAACATATCTTCAAAACCTACCATAATATCGGAAGATGCAGAACAATACATTTGAGTTAAATCATCAAAACCTGCAAACTTCAGCAAACGGTAGAAATACGTATAACTACTCTGTTTATGATTGGCCACGGGTAAAAGATTAGAAATCAATCTGGAACTACTCCTGGTCAGGCTACTTGCATTAAAAAAATCAAATTGCCTAAAAGGAACATACCTCCTGTATCCCCCAAAAAGTTCATCCGCACCATCACCGTTAAGTACCACTGAAATGTGCTTTTTAGCTTCACGTGCTACATAATAACTGGGTATTGCAGAATTGTCCGAATTAGGCTCCCCGTGATTGTTAAGTATTTTTTCAATATGACTACCGAGGTCTGAAAAGCCAATCTCTATTTCTTCATGTTGCGTATCGTATTTCGCTGCAACCTGGGCGGCCAGGACTGACTCATCAAATTCCCCTTCAACTTTCACGGTAAAAGTCCTGAGCTTGTTTACCTGCTGTGCTGCCATGGCAGTAACTAAGCCACTGTCAATACCTCCACTCAGGAAAGATCCAACAGCAAGGTCGGAACTATTAATCCTCCGTTTGACTGAAGTTTGCAATAAGGAGTCAAGCTGAAGTATTGTATCTTGCTGGTTTAGGTCATTTTTAGCCTTGTAATATGTTTCCATCTGGAACCAGCAAATCATTTTAGACTGCAGTGTCTGGGTATCTATTTCCAGATAATATCCATTTTCCAGTTCATCAACCCCTAAATAAGGAGTTGCTTTTCGATGAAAATGGCCCAGATAGAGATAGTCTGCCAGCGCGGCATAATTAATTTGGGGTTGCGCAATCTGATATAGGACATTCAATTCAGAAGAAAAAATGTAACTATTGTCTGAAGTAAGTATATACAAAGGTTTTTTTCCGGCCCGATCCCTGGCGAGATACATTTTTCTGTTTTTAGTATCATAAAGTGAAAATGCAAACATCCCATCAAATTCTTCGAGCATTTCCATTCCCATAAGCTCAAACAGCAATAGTATGGTTAACGTATCGGAATTTGATTCAGCTTTTAGGTTGTATTTTTCACGAAGTTCCATGTGATTGTATATCTCTCCGTTAAACACAATAATCAAGTCCTTGTATTCCATAGGCTGACACCCACTTAAGCTTAAATCCTGAATAGACAACCTCGTGTGATAAAGCTGAACATTATCTTTAGCCTGATAACCATATTGATCTGGACCGCGATGACGCAGCCCTTCAAATACCCGTTGATCTGCAATTGAATTACGATAATTAACTGTTCCAAATATTCCGCACATCTTATGGTTGTTTACAAGTTGTTTCATTGATCAATTGCATCCAGCGTTTCATCACCTGATCTTCGGCAAAATTGGCACAAACATATTCCCTTCCCCTTTCCCCAAGCATGAAGCGTTTTGCGTCAGACATTTCCATGATTTTAAGCATGGCCGTAGCCATCGCATGTTCATTTTCACTTTCACAAAGAAAACCACAGGCGGCTTTAGTCACCAATTCATGATTGCCATCTATATCTGTCACAACCACTGGTTTCGCCAAAGCCATGGCTTCCAGTACGGCGTTGGGCATACCTTCCGAAAATGAGGAAAGGACAAATGCATTTGCATCTTCTAAAAAGGATCTTGGGTCTGATTTGAAACCCAATAAATTTACGTGCGACGATATGCCAAGTGAATTAATCATTTCTTCAGGCCATTGCTCGCCATCAGGTTTACCCAGGATGTTCAGTTGAAAATCATGGTGCTTAATTAGCGCAACCGCCCTAAACAAAGTTTTATAATCTTTATTCCACCTGAAATGTCCAATACAAATCCATTTAAAAGGAAGGTTCGCCAATTGCGCTTTTGGTTTAAAGTTTGAAATGCTGATGCCATTTTTGATAATCCGCCCCCCCCTTACGCACAGGTTTTTCTTTTCAAAATGCTGCTTGGCAGCTAAAGAATTGTAAACGATGACATCATCCAAACCCGATGTCATACGGAAGGGAACATACCATTTGGCTGGTATAACCGATATTCTGATACTTGAAATCAGTTTAAAATTAGTTCTGAGTTTCATCACTCTGGCGGCAATAATCGCCACAAACATGAATGCCAATACCACATCCGGTTTGAAGTTATCAATTGTCCGGCAAAGGGCGTTAACATTTGAAAATGGTTTGCGAATCCAATTGTTTAAAAACAACAGATCACATCCGCATTCCTGTAAAGCACCATCAAACTCATCAATTCCTTTCATGGAAATCAACAGGACTTTATGGTCCTCTGTTTGTAAAAACCGAGCTATTTTAAGCAATTGACTTTCTGCACCACCTTTACTCATCGAAGGTGTCAGAAGTATAATTCGTTTACGTATGTCCATATGACTGAGTTTTAAAAGCTGGCTTTTGAAAGTTCTAGCTGCTCATCTAAATAAGCATTCACCTGTTTATCCTTGATACGGAATACCTCCGCCACATACTTTGCATCCCATGACCTAAACAGTCTGAACTTTTGCTTGTAAAAAGCATAAGCCTGCTTCCCAACATCAATGTTCGGATTGGGCTGGTAAAAAGGACTAACTTCAAGATATAAGGGCACAGTATTGAGGTCATCATTTTCCCAGGCAATATCAAAGGCGCCGGTTGTCATGTTCAGCGAGCGAAAGGTCTTGAGAATGTGCTTCGTCCATTGATCAGGGAAGGACACAAAGTCAACCTGACTACCATAACTCGTTGACGTTGGCCTCCAGTCTTTTTCCAGATTGATGCGCCAATAGTGCAATACAATTTCTTCGTCAACCAGAATCACTCTCAAATCTCTGCGCATGTTAATCAGCTCCTGAACCACAATCTGTGCATTTTGATTTTTAAAATCTGGCTTATCAGCAAGTGCTACAATATCCACCCAGTCCGAAACTTTGTATAAGCCCTCTGAGGCACAAGAATGTTCTGCTTTGATCAAAAAAGGAAATTCAAATGGGTCATCAACCAGTTCATTTAAATTATGGATAATCTTAGTTTTCGGCGTATGTACATCAGCCCGATTAAATACATGGTGCATGTAGGCCTTATTTTCCCATAACCTGGCTTCATTGGATTTAGGAAAAATAACATTATTTTGAAATTCAAGTTGCCGGGTTATATGTGACAATATACTGGTATAGTCGTCGAACTTGTAGATATTATAAACACTGCTCATCGAAAAAAATATCTTCTTATCGTGGTATTTACCGATGCCTTTTCCGAAAAAAATGCAAAAATTTTCACTCCTGCTCAGCAATCCAGAGATGGTTGCCATATCCCAGATGAAAGCATCTGTTCCTAAATACCGGAATGAAAGGCTTGGTATCCACAGCAGAATTTTACTAGTCGAATCATACTGTTTCCAAAACTGCAGCCAGTTGATCAGGGAGATGATCTTAGTAATACGTACGAGTCTTTTAAGAACCTTGGTTATCGCCTTCATAAACTGAATTAATTAAATTGATTTGCTCAACGCCCATATAAGTAATGGGTAATTTATTTAAGCTATAAATAAGGTCACTATAAAATAGCACATTCCCGTGTTCATGATTATAACTCAAATCATCTAAATAGACAACATTAAAACCACCATCTACCAAATCATTAACGTAAGATATTTTTTCAAATGCATTGGAAACGAGTATAAGTTCATCTGCTAAAATCCCGCATGACAAAAGCCATTTTTTGGTGGTATAATACTTAAAATAACTGCGTGCGGACAAAAAAACGACATGTTCATGATTTCTGAGTTTACTCATTACATATTTACGCATACCAATAAAAACTGATAAGGATAGATAACGTTGATGCTCGCTACGATATACATAATTTTGAAGCGATGGCCAGGTATCAGCCAGCGTATTGTCAATATCAACCAGATAAACAGTTCCTCCAGGCTCACTACTCTTCAAAAAACGTTTAAAACGAAACTTAAAGTAGTAATCAAAACCATGGTATATTACCATTCTAATCAACCGTTTCATTGACCAGATAACTTACGGGTTTTTCAAGAATACAAGCACTAATGGAGGCTATGATATACTCATTTTCAGCTTTAGATCTGGATGCAAGCCTGATAAACTCACCTTGAAGCCCTATTTTATCATCGCAGGTGCGAATGTAAATCCCATAACTGATCAGTAACTTCGATACGAAATCTGCTGATTTCATCCCATCCTTCAATTCAATCAATACAAAGTTTGCCATACTGGGGTAGACTTTAATGTGAGGCAGTTCCTTCAATTGTTCAATGAATTCAAGCGTCTCAACGATATATCTTATACGTACGCGATCGTACTTTAAAGCAAAATCTTTATCGGTATACAGCCTGAAGAAATATTCTGCCAGTCCATTAGAATTCCACAAGTATCCATTACTCAGCAGTTGTTCAACATATTTTGCATTCATAATCCCGTAGCCTGCACGTATACCCGCTACACCAAAATCTTTAGACATACTTTTGATCACAATCAGGTTTGGATATTTTTCGACAAGATGAGACAAAGACACCAATTGAAAAGCTTCATTTTCGTAGGCGAAATGAATAAAACTTTCATCAATAATGATATTGGTAACAAAACAGAGTTCTTCTAAAATCATCTGGACATCCGCAATCCGCGTATAACCCCCATTTGGATTGTTCGGATTGATCAATACAATGGTATCCGGACGGTGCAGCTTTACCGAATCGATGTATTCCCGAACATCAAGGTCATAACTATTTCCTTTATCCAGGTTATTGTAAACCACCTCTACTCCAGCCTTTACGTATTCATAATACGAAGAGAAAGTAGGAATATTGATCATGATTTTTCGAATGGTAAAATTGTGAATCACCGCTTGTATAATTTCAATAGCGCCATTCCCGATAAATATATTTAAAGGGTTTATGTTCAAAAAAGCACCCAGCGTTTCAGCAATCACGCTATTTTGCGATGGATAACATTCCAGTAGCTCCCTGATCTTACCATTTCTAAGTATCTCTTTATCAAAATACTCGATAAAGAGATCGGTGGCATACGGATTGGATAAAAAACAGGCATCTACCTTAATTTTAATTTCAGGTAGCTTCTGTTTAAACGTAATGATACTAGGCGAATGTGATCCGGCTTGTGCTTTAAGAAGCTCAAGTTTCTTCGCTATTTTCAGTTCAGAACTGGTGAAGTTTATCATGTGAATCTTGATTTATAAATAATTTTAACGAGATATCCGTATTCCCGGCACTATTGAGCATTTTCACGTAAGTGTTCAAATGGTTTTCTGCTGAAATCCCAATGTGGTATTTCTCATAAAACTCCAACACAATTCTTTTTTGAATGTCTTGCTTGCAGGCACTATACAGCGCCCTTTTCAACGTTGCCAAAAAGCAAGCTACACTAAGGTCTTGGCTGATAAATCCGGTCACACCATCTTCAATCATTTCAACCATTCCGCCAACCGGAGTACAAATCGGAATGCAACCCAATGCCATAGCCTCAATGATGGAGATTGGCATCCCTTCAAAAGCGCTTGACAAACAGAAGGCATCTGCAATACACAAGTAATCTGCTACATTTGACTTACCTCCTAAAAATTCCACATGCTTATCATCCCCGGCAATCCCTCTTAAGGCTTCAAACAATGCCTGATCCTGTACACCTCCAATAATTAACAGCCTGATTTTTACAGCCTCAGTATTATTGAACTGCTGAACGGCCTGCAGCAAGAGCTGCTGGTTCTTCTCTGCCGAGATTCTACCGATGTGAACCAACAAAAATTGCTTCAGATCCTGTTTATAAACAGAAGATATTTCCTGATAATGGTCAGAAACAACAGGCAAAGGCCGGGCATTTTTAATGAGCACGTCATTACTCATGCCATAGTATGACCGGTATGTTTTACTGCCATTTTCTGAAATGGTAATTGGAACCACCCTATTCAGCCAAAAGCAGATCTGCCGGATTGTTTTGATAAGTAAACCCGGGCATTCTTCTCGGGCAACATTGTGCAGTGTATGAAAAAATAAAGCACCTTTATCCTGTAAACGAAATAGAGTAAGATACTCAAAGCTGTTCATGTGACTGTGAACGACATGCGGCGCTAGTGCCTTAAGCCATTTTGTCAATGTGAGTAATGCCTCCAGACTAAACCCTGTAGGTTTGTTCAGTGAGATGTAATTCACTTCCGGATTAATCTCATTAACAAAACTTTCCTCCGGATCATTTTCGCTAAGTGACAGAATGTAAATCTCAAAACGATCATGCCTCGACATTTCATTGCAAATATCTATCACAAAGCGTTCGGCCCCGCCCCTTCCCAATCGGCCAATAACATGTACTATCCTGATCTTAAGCATAGGACGGCAGTATTTCAATGGTGGACTCAAGTACAACATCGCTTTGCATTTTATACAAATGCAGCATGCTGAAATACAGAAAAACTGTAGGCCCATCTGCACTGATCAGCCAAGGATTGTGAGAAAGTGCATTTATAGAAATACCCATAAACGCAAAACTTAAGCAAACCAGCATTCCATTCTCTGGTCTGCGGATGAAGCATACAATATTGGCGAATATTAAACTAACTTTATAATAGATAGCTCCTAGTAAACTCAATCCCAGGAAGGGTCCCAGGTAGGTAAAAAACATCAAATATGCATTGTGAGAAGTAATGCCTGAAGAAAACACATAATCTCTATAAATTACATCGCCCCAGTTTTTACCGTAAAAGATCAAGCCATACGGGTAATCCATATAAATGCGTAGGTTTTCCTCCGCAAGGCCAGCTCTATTGTACTGTGCGTCATTGTGGTCATTTTTCGTCATGATGTTGTCTACAACATCCAAATGTTCTTTCAGTAGAAAGTTGTAGAAAAGCAATCCCGTACCTACCAATAACAGCATCACGACTATCGATTTGAGACGGTAATACAAAATCACAAAAACGAATGCCGTAACTACAAAAGCAACAAATACCGAGCGCTGCATACCCAGAAATAAGAAAATCAGACAAACAATCAACACCAACAACCTGATCAGCAAAGCTTTTTTAAATACACATGTATAGACAAATGCGAAAGGACATAAAGCAGCCAGATGGTATCCAAAACCAAATTGTGTAAGTGATATTCCAGCTGGAGTCTGAATTACTTTATCCCCAAGAATAAACTCCCGGATCTCATTGGTTTCGGCCACATAAAAATGATTGAATACCATCACCAGACCAGAAAAACTCAGGAGTATGAAAAAGATCAGGATCGATAACTTAAAACGCATCGGACTTTTACCAACAAAAAAATTAAAAAAACCGGCACAAAACACAATAACCATCAAATTGGCAGCAAAGCCCGAGAAATCTGAAAGCCCAACTACATAGTATAAAAAAATAGCTACGCTCAACAAGATCAGTTCACGCGTGTACATAAAAGGGCCATCATATCTGGTTTTAAAAAAGAATATCAGCGGACATACAAATAAAAGCGGGGCCGGAATCCGGAAAGTCCCCGTCATGAAAATACCATATGATAAAGTAGATAAATACAATATCATCAAACAGATAACAATGATCTTCATAGCGAATCAGTTAAATCTATATTTCTTTTTAAAGCTTCAACAAAGCCTTGTCCATCCAGCATCATTCTTTGATAATATTCCTGGCCGCATTGGCCAATATGTCTAAGACTTTTATAATTGTCAATCAGGTATTCTAAAACCTGTTTTAACTCGGTCATTTCCCAGGAAAGTGGCACATAGGTCTGCCCCGGCAAAAACACATTCGGAAAAGTCTGCAAATGATCCATACTGGGTTTGACTAAAATTGATCCCGAAATCATACTTTCAAAATCACGATAACAGATCTCCCCCCAGCCATAAGGACTCACACTAATTTTAGAAGCCCGCAACTCCTTCCAATACTGCTTTTTACTCACATTTACCCCTGTGGCGATATTTAACTCAAGCTCTTTAAAACTGTTCAAAAGATGTGTTCTTTGCGCAAAAACGCCCTTCTGCCCGGTATCAGTGGCATGAATGGTACCATGAAAAGCTAAATCATACTTTCTCTCGCTGATTACCGGCGAATATTTAAGCGGATAAATCTGATAATTCAGATAATTGCTTAAACGGCTCATTTTGAAACCAAAGTAGCGATAGTCGTTATAGGCCAGGTTCCATGCCAGTCCTATTTTAGGTAACTGGTTCACCGGACAAGCCTCGAAAACGCTACTTTGGTGCTCCTTTTTGTTCAACCATATCCTAAGGTCATTTCCCTGATTGGCTGAAGTGTAATAGTTTTTATCTTTTAAGATTTGTTTTTTCAGAAATACATCCACGTATGGGATCAACGGAAAATCCTGAGATCCGGAAGAATCTGCTGCGTCGAACCAGATCAGCCTCCCGGTATATCTTTTTACCCGTTTTAAAAAGGTAAACAATTCTGCCTGATTGTGTGTATCTCTCAGTTTGATGTTTTGCCACCCATACTCGAAATACCTGGAATGTAGCATTAAATAATCTCCGCCGTAAAGCCTTTTATCATTAATATCAAAGTAAAACTCCACCTTGATATCATTTTCAATCAATAAAGACCGCCATTTGTAAAGCGGATGCGTCTCACCGTAATACCTTTTTGCCGGCCAGTCTAAGATCTTTAGTACTTTCATTGTAAGTGATGAAGCAATCCTGAGTTTATGTTTAGATGTGCCAGAAAACACACCTAATTGTATTGGAGATAATTCTTAAATCAATCCACAAACTGTGGTGGTCAATGTATTTCAGATTTTGTTCAATTTTAGTTGGTATGATCGTATTGATGTAGAAAATTTCAGGATCTTCAGCAGCGGCAAGCAACTCACTCTCATGCACGTAATTAATTGATGCCCAATCGGTAATCCCTGGCTTCACATCCAACACTCTACGCTGACTTTCATTATACAGGTCTACGTATTTTTGCACTTCTGGCCTGGGGCCTACAAAACTCATGTCTCCTATTAAAATATTAAAGAGTTGCGGCAATTCATCCAGTTTATACTTCCTGAGCAAGTAACCCGCTTTGGTAATGCGGCAATCATGATCGCCAACAGTAAGCAGACCAGACCGGTCTGAGTCCAGGTACATGGTCCTGAATTTATATAAAACAAAGGCTTTGCCATTCATCCCAACACGCAATTGCTTATAACAAACAGGGCCCTTTGAACCCAGTTTCAAAATAGCAGCAATACACAAATAAACAGGGCTCAACATGAGGATACCCATGATGGCTAATAACAGATCGAAAATTCTTTTTGCATTCATCATCGTAACGATTAGATTAATACTTTTAGACCCTTTTCTACATTCAATGCCTGAACAGAGGATTCAACTGCGGCGATGATAAAATCCACTTCCAATTCACTTAACTGTGGATAAATAGGGAGGGAAATTTCACACGCATACTGTTTGTAGCTATTGGGATAATTCTCAATCACATATCCGATACTTTTAAAATATGTCAACATAGGCATCGGAATGAAGTGCACATTAACCACAACTCCCCACTTCACAATATTTTCTATAATCCGGTCTCGTTCAGACTCTGTAATATTTTTTATTCGCAACGGAAAAAGATGATAAGAAGCCTCACGGGTATCGTCTTTCATGGTAGGTGGAATAAACCAATCAAATGATTTGAAGGCCTCACAATACCTTTGGTATATGTTTTTACGTAAAGGCAGTAACTTGTTGGGGTACTGCCTGATCTGGGCTAAACCAATCGCCGCACAGATATCAGGCATATTCATTTTAAATCCTTTAAAAAGGATATCGTATTTCCAGTTTGCACCCATAGACTTGGCAAAAGCATCTTTATTCTGTCCGTTCAGTGAAAAAAGTTTTAAGAAACTATATTCAACCTGGTTATCGAATGGTTCCGGCAGGTTAAGGCAGATGCAACCGCCCTCTGCTGTGGTGATATTTTTCACGGCGTGAAAAGAAAAAATCGTAGCATCACATTGCTGTGCTGCCGGAGCCCCCTTGTAGGTTGCCCCAATAGAATGCGCAGCGTCAGCAATCAGCAGAATTCTGCCCATATCGGCCTGTCTGGAGCTGAAAGGAACAAACATACCTTTAATTTCCGGATCATTGACTACCTCTTTAAGCCTATTGTAGTTGCAAGGTAAACCAGCAATGTCAACCGCAATAATAGCCTTGGTCTTCGCTGTGATTTTTGCCCTTACCAATTCCGGATCGATGGTAAAATCATCCAGAATATCCACCATTACAGGCGTTGCACCACAGTGCAATACACACAAAGCCGTAGCACAATAAGAATACGCAGGCACAATCACCTCATCCCCGTCACCAATACCGAACCACTTGAGCATCATAATAGCCCCAGAGGTCCAGGAGTTGACACAAACCGTGGCTTTTGAACCCGTAAAATTTAACAGTTCGGTTTCCAATGCTTTTACTTTTGGTCCTGAAGTGATCCAGTTATTCCGAAGTGTATCCATCACTTCATCAATAACTGCCTGATCAATAAACGGCGGAGAGAATGAGATGTTCATAATTTTAGCATTTAGTATTTGGCTTGGTTAATCTGGAAAATGGGCCGATTCTTTTAAATGTGGCTTAGAACCAATTGTTCCCATTTGGCAGCGGTATTTTCTGTAGAATTTGTCTGATTGATCCGAATGGCATTTACTGACAATTTTGCCTTTAACGCCGCATCGTATATTAAGCCGTTCATCGCTTTATAAAGTGCATTCACTTCATTCGGTTTCACCAACAATCCGTTTTTTCCGTGGTCTATAATATCCGCCGGACCGAACTCACAATCGGCTGCGATACAAGCACAACCAAGACTCATGGCTTCGACGAGTGCATTTGGATAACCTTCATTTCTGGACGACAGCACAAATATTTCGGCTTGTCTGTAATACGCCGATAAATCTGCCTGAAATCCAATTAATTTTACTTTTCTTTTTAAGTGTAACCTTGCAATCTGCAGCTCCAAATTACAACGTTCGGCACCCTCACCGCAAATCAGGAGATCCAGATCTGCTATATCCATTTTTTTAAAAGCTTTAATCAACAAATCAAATCCCTTCTGAGGATCCAGTCTTCCTACGGCTAAAATAAATTTATTGGGGTATAATATCGACATTTCCGATGATCCAAAACGGTTAACCGGGTTGTTAATCACCTTAAAATTATGGAGCTCTTTAAAAGCGCTATTTTTTTTAAACGCTGCAATCATTCCGGTTGAAGGCACCACTATCGCTTTTGATCGGCCATATAATTTTGCCGCGAGTTTATTTAACATAAAACTAAACCGGTTAACCGTGTAATCTGGTGTGATCCTTTCAGAAACGAAATAGGGTATTTTAATAAAAAGACAACTAAGTCCGGTCCAGATGTTCGCGGAAGTCATGAAAGAAACAATTGCCGCTGGTTTCTCCCGTTTGAGTAGCAAGAATAATTTGAAAAATGTTCGCAAGGCATAATATAACCTGAATCCAAAAAATTGCTTTCTATCTTTATCGATCAGTGAATGTATCTTGATTTTAGGATCAAGAAAATAGGCTGGCTTTGCCTCGTTTAAACAGACCATGGTAACTTCGAAATTCTTTTGACAAAAATGATTGCCTAAATTTGAAATGACCCGTTCGGCTCCGCCACCATTTAAGGTATTGATCATAAAAAAAAGCCTGGATTTATGCTCAGCTACCATAATGCTGTAAGCGTTTGAACGGCACTGTTAAAATTTAAATACCGCATATCAAATAAAAAGTACTGTTTCAGGTATATCTTCAGCAGGGCTCTTTTCTGCACAGAAGAGTATTTGAAATTTCTTATGGTTAAATTGAAATCACTAAGCATCCGCGTTTTTCTCAGTTTTGGATTAATCATACTCCATATCCCTCCGGTGTGTAAACGATAACACGCCATCACTTCCGGCATTACGTATATTTTTTTTCCGGTACTGGCCAACGCATACAGTTTTAAAAGGGTATCGGTTCCATGAGTTTCGAAATACCAGTGGTGTTTAGTTACGCCCATTATTGCTTCAATATTCCTCATCATTAGTGAACATATTCTCGTTTCTTCCCTTTTCCCAAGTAAAACATCTTTATAATCAAACTCCAGGCTTACCGGATCCTTTTTTTCATATACCGTGTTGTCATTATCATCAATTACCCTGGTATGGTGGCAACACAATACATAATCCGCATGACCATCTAAAAATTCCGCTTGCTTTTGCAGTTTCGTTTTATCCGTCCAGAAATCGTCACCATCGCACATGGCGATATAGCGACCAGATGCGCGCTTCAGGATATCGACCTGATTATTGATGGCACCGATATTTGGATTGTGACTAATCAATTGTATACGTCCCGGGTATTTCCGGCAATACCCTTCAATTATCTCCCGGGTTCCATCTGTTGAGCCATCATCCCCAACAATAATTTCATAATCAAAATCGGTTTCCTGCATCAGAAAACTGTCTAGGGCCTGTGTGATGTACAGGTGATGATTATAGGTAATGCAACAAACTGATACCCTCATTTCCCGAACTAAGCTTTTCATGCCAACTGGTTATTATTTACCATCATCAAATCCTGTTTAACGTCATTAACCGGATTGTCATAGTTCTGAACCCGTAATATTACCCTGGTAATCAGATCAAGGTCGCTACAGGTTAAAGTATGATAAAGCGGCAAGCAAAGTATCCGTTTCGATATCGAATCACAAACCGGCAAATGGGTTGCCGTTACATAAGGCAGTTTTGCAAGCGAAGGATAGAAATACCGCCTGCAGTATACCTTTTCATTTTCCAATGCCTTTAAACAACGCAACATAAGTTCTTCGCTGTTAAAGAGCACCGGAAAATAGGCATAATTGTAATCGAGACTATCATTCAATTTTGGATACTTAGCTTCCAGATTGCTAAGTGCCCGCCAGTAATAGAAGGACAATAAACGCCTTTTATCTAAAATTTCATTGACCTGTTTTAGATTACAAAGTCCCATTGCGGCATGAAATTCACAGTTTTTCCCATTAATACCGAGCTCAGAAAACTCATCCGGTCCGTCGTGTCCAAAATTCCGCATCAAGGCCATCTTTTTCAACAAGTCAGGACATTGGGTAAATACAGCACCACCTTCTATTGTATGAAAAAGTTTAGTGGCATGAAAACTGGTTGTGCTGATGTCACCATATTCAAAAACCGATTTGTTTTTGTACTTGGTACCAAAGCAGTGTGCAGCATCGTAAATTACTTTTAGTCCGTAGCGGTCGGCAATTTCCTGTATGGCATCAATATCGCAGGGGTTGCCGTATACATGAGTGGCCAGAATACCAGTCGTATCCGGGGTTATAGCGGCCTCAATTTTTTTTGGATCAATATTGAAGGTTTCCCCGTCAATATCTACAAACACAGGTTTACATCCTTCCCATACAATACTATTTGTGGTTGCCACAAAAGAAAAAGGAGTAGTAATAATTTCACCCTTTAACCCCAATGCCTTAATTGCTATTTGCAAAGCTATTGTACCGTTAGCTACATAAAGCAAGTGCTTTACATCCAGGTAACGCTTTAAATTTAATTCCAGTTCGTTTACCAAAGGGCCATTATTAGTTAGCCATTGCCGTTCCCATATTGCACTCATGTATTCTCCAAATTCTTGAATTTTTGGAAGAAAAGGTTTAGTTACAGGTATCATCTTTTTAGGATTAATTGTTTAAAATCAGCTATAGGTGTTAGTTTTAGAATGGTACTGAGGATCGCATAACTCAGAAAATACACGGTTCCATTGAATAGCATCCTGACGATATCATTTAGATAAAGGGGAATGATGCAGAAGTGATCAAATAAATAACCACAAGCGCCTGCCATAAATGCAACTGCAATGAGGGGTAGCAGATCCCGTATCTGCTCAGTCATCGGATATTTGATGAGTTTACCGCTATACACCGAGTTTATGGCATAACCAATAAAATTGAACAAGAGTTGGAAATAAAGCAGCCCATAAATACCGAAGGGGATAACGGCCAGAATGCCCATTACACAAATTCCTTTTTTTAGCAGCTCCAACTTTAAAATCAGATCACTCCGGCCCTTTACCTTCAGGATATTCAAATTGTAGGCGTGCAATGGGTACATAATTCCTGCAAAACAGAGAATTTGAAAATAGGGAACCGCAGGCAACCATTTGCTGGTTAGCATACACCTAAACAATGGCTCAGCAACGATAGCCAGAAAAACCAATATGGGTGCATTCCAAAAGACAACCTGTTTCATGATTTTCTGGTATACCATTTTAAGCTTATCATCATCCTCTGTGATTTTTGCAAACATGGGGTAAGTAACCTTATTTACAATAGCAGATAAATTACTTACCGGCAACTGGCTTAAGGAATCAGCCCTTGAGTAAAAACCAAGTTGAGTAGCCGAGTAGTATTTTCCTATGATCAGGATGTAAATGTTGCGGTATAAAATATCTAATAAGCCTGTTAGTGTCATTTTGTATCCAAAGTGAAAATGTCTTTTAAAACATGCCCGGTCAAAAGCCAGTATGGGCAGCCAATCAGAAAAAATCCAATGCATCACAGTAGAGATTAAAGATTGAAACAGATGCATCCAAACCAGGCTCCAGACACCATAACCATGTAAGGCTAAAACAATTCCCAATAATCCGCCAATAAGTACAGCTGGAATCTGAATCGTCATCTGCAATCTGAAATTCATATCACGAGTCAGCTTTGCGTTCTGAATTCCGAAAAAAGCATTGATAATAAAATCAAGTGCATATATTCTGAGCACGAGTGTCAATGCCGCCTGCTGGTAAAATTCAGCAATAAATGGCGCTACAAGATACACCACGATATAGATCAACACACTTCCCCCAAGATTAAAAAAGAAAACAGTGGCATAGTCTTTTTCTTCCAGATCTGGGGTACGGATGATCGACGAAGAAAGACCACCTTCGAGCAATGAATTTCCAACAGCAATAAAAACAGTAAGCATCGCAATCAGGCCAAATTCTGCTGGTGTCAGCAGTCTGGCCAGAATTATGGTAATTATAAATCCGATTCCCTGAACACCAAACTGTTGTATAAACGCCCAGATCAAACCGGATACCGTTTTTTCTTTTAAGTCCATTAAAATATAAGGTTACAGGTTTAGGTACTGTTTACGGAGTGGATGGTAATTTCGCAAAAAGTGCAGAATAGGTTTCTCAATAAAATGCGTAACAATCCAGGCTAAAAACACCATAGAACTGAAAGTAATCAGTATAACCAAATATTCATTTGAGATGATCCGGTTAAGTTTCAAAATCAAAACATAACCAATATTCTGATGCAACAAATACAAAGGATAAGAGATATATCCTAAAAACAGGAATGGCTTAAACGTAAAAGCTTTCAGCAAGCCATAGGTAAAAAGATAAAACAGTAAAAAAATGAGCGAAAATACATACAGACATATTGTGGATGGACTTTGCATCAGCGCGGTAAGCCAGCAAATTGCAATCAGCACATGCTCATGCCAGTCTCCATTTTTCACCTTCAGGTTATAAAAAAGCATCCCCGAAAGGAAGAACATCCCATATTTCAAATTGAGCAAATAAGCACCAAAAGAAAATACAAATATTTGGTTACCTATGATCAACGCCAACCAAATCAGGGCTACTACCCGTATTTTAGTTAACAAACCGAGTTTGAACAATACGCCCATCAGGCAATAAAACAGCAGTTCCGGAACCAGCGACCAGTATGCACCGTCTATATTTTTAACATTAAACTGTCCCTGAACCATAGTCAGGTTGCCCAAAAGCACTAAAAAACTGCTAGTCCCAGCCTGCGGTTCATTGGACAGGTTTACAACAGCGAATGTAACACACGCACAAATCCAATAGCTCGGATATAATCTGGAAAACCTTTTGTAGGCAAAAGATTCTAATGTTGTATCACCCTGTAAGGACATGAAAATTACAAACCCGCTGATCATAAAAAATAACTGCACGCCATACTGCCCTATATTCCAGCTGTATCCCTCCATGAAATCTGCATTAAAATTGACTTTAAACCTGGATAAATAGTGGAATAACAGCACATTGAATGCAGCTACCCCCCTTAATACATCCAGTTCTTTTAGGCGTGTCATCTGTAAATATTTTAATTTACCGGAACCAGATTGCCGACAGCTACCGTAGTAATCATCATGCAGTTCAAACTTTCAATCAGCATCAATACATTTTTACCCTGAATTTTAACCACCTGCCCTTCTTTCTCCCTCATCAAACCATCTTTAATACGAACCAGGTCACCTACCGCAATACCCCGCATATTTAAAATTTCTGCTTGTGGAAAAACCAGGATGATATTTTTAATATTCTCAATGACAGACTCCCTGATTATCGCGGGCTTTCCCATGTAGTAAACAAAATTGATAAAACCATTGGTCATTCGTACTTTAAGTTCTTCCCAGGGATCTACGTAAACAAAAATATAGGAGTTAAACAAAGGAGTTTCGATTTCCTTCACACGATCTGCCCATTGGTGTTTTTCTTTTCTTAATGGACAATAGGAAATAATTCCCTGCATTTTGAGTGTTTGATCTACTTTTTTCTCCCATCTTGGACGGGTGTAGATTACTAACCATTTGCGCTGAGGCATTGGTTTGGAGGCATTTAGAATTTCCATATCAAATAAAAAATAGTGATTTTAACATTTTATATCCGCCGGATACAGCTTCGCTACCTCAGTTACATGAGTAGTTTTAATATTTTGATCGCAACACTTGATTTTGTGCAGCCTGTTTTCAACTGCGGTATTATTAGACAATTCTCTTCTTTTGCAACATGCAGACATCAAAGTAACACTGCAAAGTAACCGTTACACTTCAATACAACTCACTTATGCAGGATATGCATATCTTCCATATCTATGGACATTTCTATTTCCTTTTTTAGCATCATTAAAAACCAGCATCGGATTTTTGAGCCGGTTATTTTCACAGATGTCCTCGAATATGCCAAGTTCACGCTTATCTGTGTAGTTATACCTTACCAGGTAGATGCTGGCATCAGAAAATGGTGCCAGACTAAATGCATCAGCTACATACCCTACCGGCGATGTATCCAGAATAATGTAGTCAAATCTGGTTCTCAACTCTTCAAATAAAATATTCAACCGGTCACTCATCAATAGTTCAGATGGATTGTGCGGAATTTTACCACAACCAATCACATATAAACTATCGGCCGCGTTGGATTGGACAATGATGTCGTCCAGTTTCAATTTATCATCTGCCAGGTATTCCGACAGACCCGGGCCAGGGCTCATTTTCAAACTATTCACCAAATCGGGTTTACGAAGATCAAATTCAAGCAATACCACCTTTTTATCAATTAAAGAAAGTGTTATTCCGAGATTAGCGCAAAAGAACGTCTTACCTTCACCTTTAGTGCTGGAAGTAACCAGAAAAACTTTGTTGTTTTTATCAGCATCCATAAAATGTAGATTGGAGCGAATATATCTGAACAGTTCAGAAATGGTTGTACTTTTATCTTTGTGAACAACAATAGACTCACCAATTTTTTTATGACTCAATTCACCCAGAATCCTGATGTTTCCGTTTAAGTACTCCACATCCAGTATATCGTTTACTTTAGCATTTAGTTTATCCCTTCCATAAATCACAGAAGCAGGAATTACCAAACCAAATATGATACTCAACATATAAATCAACTGTACTTTAGGCTTAGCTGGAACACCATTATAAGCCGGTTTGTCTATCATTAAAGAACTCGGTATGGTAGCAGAGAGGGAGAGTTCCGTTTCTTCTCTTTTTTGAAGCAAATATTGGTAAAGTGTAGTACGAACCCCTTGCTCACGTCCACGCTCAATTAGCCCACGTTCTATCACAGGAACATTTCTCAATTTAGATTCATACAACTGAGATTTGTTGTTCAGACTGTTTTTTTCTACAACCAGTCCCTTTTTAATCATGCTTAGGTTTTCGAGTAAATTTGATTTTAAACTTTGCAATTGCGCTGTAATATTTTGAACCAATGGATTATTAACATTAGTTGTTCTAAGCAGCCTTTCCCGCTCCAATTGTAGGCTGTTATAACGTTCAGTTAAGCCTTGAAGCGTAGGGTCTTTCAAGCCTAGTGTGGTAGGTACCATGTCAAAAGTGCTTCCCGAGCCGTTCAAATAGCCGGTGATGGACTCAACCAGGCTTAGCTGAACTTCACTTGCTGCGAGTTGCTGGTTATAGGCACCTGAACTCTGCAAACTCATTTGTGCATCGGTTGCCAGTTCGGTAACGCTGTTGTTTTGTTTATAATTCTGAACTTCCTGCTCTACGCCAGACAAATCCTTAGTCAAGTATCTTAATTTATTGTCTATAAACTTAATGGTATTCAGCGCCATGATATTTTTACTCCTTACATTTTCCATATTGTAAGTATTGATCAGTGTATTTAGCAGCTGAATGCCACGATCCGGAATTGGGTCCAGAAGACTTAAAACGATAGTATTGGCATCTTTTATCACTGGCAAAATAGTTAAACCAGTCATGCTATAGGCTTCAGCTGCACGATACAAATTGACAAACCTGATTTGCACCGGCTCGTCAGCTATTTCAAATGCTGGCCCCTTAGTTACCACAATCTGATAACCTTTACCGAAAACGTTTTGGTTAAAATTATATCTTTTAGACACAACCCCGTCGGTGAGCAGGAACTCCTGATCGTTAATGATGCTCAAAGCAATTTTACTTTGATAGCCTTGAGGGCTCATCCTGACAACCTTAACCTTCAGTGGCAAGTTATTTCCATACAGTTCTTCATTCCTGAATATATTTTTGTAGTAGTACCTGGTTTCAAAACCAAGTTTAGCCAGCACATTGTAAATCAAATCCCTTGACCTCAGCACCTCCATTTCATTTTCTACTGTTTTGGATGTTTTGAACATATTTAAATCACTAAATGCAGTACCTTTAAACAGGCCATCACCTTTGGTATCTTCCTGAATTTGGAGTGTGCTGGTCACTTTATACAAGGGAACAGTACATTCCAGGTATAAATAAGCGCCCCCAACACTCATCGCCAACACAATTACGAATAAGTACCAGTTTCTTACATATTTCATCATATGTGACATTAGCTCTTGTTTATTTTCGTTAGGTTTTGCTTGTGAGACCATGATCAGCTGTATTTAGAAATTCACAATAAATTTTATTTTAATAATGTTGTTGCCAAAACTGCTACTGCCGAGATGGAGGCTACAATAAGTGGCATCAGCCTATTGCTATGGCTATACTCAACCGACTTGGTTTTATGTGGCTCGATATAAATCACATCGTTTTGTTTCAGGTAGAAATAAGGAGAATTAATTACATCTTTGTCATTAAGGTTTACACGTGCCATAACACGTTTACCCTCAGTTTCCCTAATCAGCAAAACGTTTTCTCTCTTACCATAAGGAGTTAAATCTCCGGCCATACCTAATGCTTCCAACATGTTGATGTGTTCATCATTTACAGTGAATGTCGATGGATGGTTGACTTCTCCGATAACGGTTACTTTGAAATTCTGATAACTGACATTTACAATTGAATTTTTAAGAATTCCTACAAGTTGCTTTTCAATCACTTTCTGCGCATCGTCTAAAGTTAAACCCTTAAGTTTAAGTTCACCCAGAACTGGAAAATTAATAAAGCCATTACTGTTTACCCGATACCCCTCTTTTTCGTAAACACCACCAGGGCCAATATTAGCAGGCATTGATGCAAATAATAAATTAGACTCCGGACTTGTGCTGTTTACGGAAATTCGTAAAATATCATTCACCAGAATCCGCGGTTCTGTATCTTGCATCACCGTGGTGTAACTTTGTGTTGTCGAACTCAAGTTACTAAAATATACAAGGTTTCTTCTACTTGAACAACTGCTTAAGAATAGGAAAATGGGCAGGCAACAAATGTATTTTAATTTCATTTTGATTACTTTAGATAAAACTCAATAAATAACCTGTTAATTTCAATACTTAAATCTATGGCGATATTATGTTATAATCTAGTGATTTAATCAGTTGTAAAGTATATTGTAAAATTTCACACTTCATTTCTCACTTGTTGTATAACCCGTTACACACTTTTGCCTATCAGAAAAAGTTCATAGTTTGTGAAAGTTGCTTGGGTAGGTTATGTAAGGTTCTTTAAGATAATGAGTTGAGCGTTATTGTTATTTGTTGTTCTCGTCCTGGTACTCAGGTTTTCCTGAGTTCATTTCAGGATCTCCTCACGTAAGTTTTTCCGGCCTGCCCCAGAATGGCGTTCAGTTGAATTCATACCCAAGGCTTCTGCCCAGGCCAGTTAATAATTAGTTTACACTGGATTCAAAAAAGGTGAATAATATTTATCAAAAAAATCCAGGTAGTTAACTACCCTTAGGAGGTATCTGTTAAGACACCTCCGCTTAGCATAAATCAACTGAGAATCGTTTAATTTATAAGTATTTCTACCAGTTCAATTGAACTAGTCCAATCGCATTATAGTTACAGGCTATACCCAACTCCAATGTATACCAATAATCAGTATAAAGTCCGGTATTACCAGTTCCGCTTCCAAAATTATAGAAATGAACGGTCGATCCACCGTGTTTAAGATAAGCAGAACCTACAGGAGGACTTGCAATTCCTGCATTGGTATATGAACAGCTGAAATAAACCTGACAATACGAATTGATATTGATATATTCAGATTTTTGCGCGGGATATCCCATACCGGATTCTGGAGAGGCCGCCATAATCCCGACCCCATTGTTATACGCAAAGCTGCTGGTAACGCCAGTAAAAAGCGCTACGACAATTAAGATGATTTTTTTCATGTTTTGAGTTTTAATAGGTTAATAAAATGTTGATCAGATGCTTTAGGGTTTTCTTATAGCTCAAGCACGCGAGACTTAAAGTTTGAGTTTACTATCCAATGCACTTTGGACAGTATTAATAAATTGAATTTAAAACAATACAAGCTAATGGGTTCGAATGATCTAATATTTTCCTATTGATTTTAAATTTGCCCCCAGTTTAAGACCACTGTTCCGCTGGAATTCCAGCACTCCATATAAACAGTTAATGATTGCCGGTAAGATGCGGTTGTCGGATTAACAATCCAGTGGGTGTAACTTGAAGGGCTACTTACATAATCGTATAAAATTGTATTACCATTTTCAACAACACCAATATCCAGATATCCGCCAGGTTGATGGTTACTCATATTATATGAAAGTGAAATCCAATCCACATAAGTATTGATATTTGCATATAGTGTTTTATTATTTACCTGGGCGGCGCCATACTCATCAAATCCATGAAAATTCCATGATTCAAAGCTTTGCCAGCCGGCAAAACTGCTCGAAGCAGTCAAAAATAAAAGGGTAAGAATTAAAATAGTTTTTTTCATAATTTTAGTTTTTAGTAATGTAATTAGCTTGTATTGTAATTTTTTAAGTCGGTTATTTCAGACTCGTTATTTTCTTAGCTTCGACAAATAAGCTTTTAACCCATTATTTTCTATCGGATATTGCTCTTTAAGCTCATTCTGCAGACTTAGGTGCTTACTTTCGGGAGTAACAGTGTTGGGAAAAACATGGCTCCTTCTAAAGTGTTCAATAAAAATATTTTCCTGGTAAGCCTTTCTGAACCTCAGGTAGTCCTCATCGGTTTCTACGTTCAGTTGCTTCGCCAAGGCAAATAAATATTGTGTTATGATTACAGATTGAAGCATTTTCTTCACATCTGAGGGATTAGTCAGCGATCCCATAAACACCGGCTCATTGTCAACAAATTCTTTAAAATCCGAGGCCAGATAGGCCAAACGTTTTCCAGAGACAGTATATTCCATCAGCTTCAGTTTAGGATTTATACTTGGCCAGCTCTTATTCGCCACGTCAAATCCGGAAACGAGCGCCACAATTGCACGATCATAAAACATGGGCTTAGCTTTGTAAAAAAGTTGCTTTTGGTTCTCCAAAATGTATTTTTGAGTCAATGCAAAAAGAAGTTCTTTCCTAACATCCGCCTTTTCATCCTGGTAAGCTTTTTGAATAAATGGTTTAACGGATTGTACATGTGAGTATATGTATCCGTTTTCAGTTTCACCAGACCCAACAACATCTCCTGCTTTAAGCGAGTCAGAAATTTTGACATACTTACAAAGTGGGTAAAATGGATATCTTAGTTTCATTGTAAAAACTGTTGCATATTTATCAACAATTGCATTTTTACGAAGCAGATCAAAATCATGCTTCAAAATTTGATACTTTTTTGCAGTACTTGGATCAGACAACCGGATGATTTCGAAAGTGTACACCTGAGCGCGTTTATGATAGCCATCAATAATCGCTTTTTCTGTCAACTGAAGTAGAGGTTTAACTTTTTTATTCCAGACAAAACCGTCTTCCCTTGATACATAAGCACGCGAAGCATAATTTAAAAGCAGGTTTAACTTACCAATTGTATCATATCGATGTTCTATTGCAAATGCAAGTATTCGCCCCTCCTCGATCAGCTTGTTTTCCAGTTCATGATTACTCAGCAATTTATATTTGTTGCTCATTATTTTTACCTTGAGCTGGGCGGTAGTGAGTTTATACCGCCCCAGCTGAAGAACCACTTTTTCACGGTCGCCTGTTTTACATGAAAATATAGTGGATACGAATAACATGACCATCAAGGTTTTTAAATTCATAGAATCGGACATAGACCAATGAAAGATTACTTCTTTTCTACATCAAAATATTCCGCTTTTATACCTCTGTCGCGTACAATCAATGTATCCTTGGTGACATAACTTATGTTCTGCGGCTTATAGCGTAAATTATAATCCAGGTAAATCGCACTCCGGTCTGATCCACCAATGCTGTTTTTCTCCCCGTTAGAGACAAACTTGCCCGTACCAGAAATATCAAAATCGGTATTTGCGGTACTTACCGTACATGTCCCATTATCCGCAAAAGTCAATAGAAGGTTGACAGTAACATTGTTACCGGCAGTATTTTTAATGGTTAGCGGCAGATTGGCAATTTTCAGAGAACTGGTTGAAATATTCACAACCTGGTTATTTTCAACATAAGGCGTATGACGTAAGGTCGAAGTGACAGTCCCGTTAGCCTGAGTGATCTGATCTATGCCTTTTCTTAGGTAGTTTCCATGCCATGGATTTACATATTTAATCCCATACAATACATAATCTTTAGGTCTTGTCGCCCAGTTTGAATTCACAAAAGGTGATGGATTATTCACAAACGGCTTTCCTCTTAAAATAGAATCAGCTCCGCTCACCTTTGTCATAACCAGGGGGATCACGTAATTTCTGGTTAAAGATTTTGGATCAGCAAAAAAAGCGTCAGTCAATTGTACCACTACACCACCAAGAATGCTTCCTGCCGGGATTGTAATTTGATTGGAAACCAATTGATAGTATTGTGATGGCAGGAGTTCTATTTTGGAGCCGCCGTTACTGTAATAAAGATTATTAAGCATTGTCCCATCAACCGCAACATCGATTACCACATTCTTCTTATTCTCATATACTCCACCCATCGTAGCTTTGATCTCTACCTTTCGCTGGTTATCCAACGTATTATCCACCAGCAGATCCTCTCCCAGTTCCAGTGTCCTTAAAGGATACTGGCTGGCAAAATACACGGTTGAATAATCAAAATCAGGATAAACTACTTCGTTGTTCTTACAGGAAGCCATTAGCCCCGCAACAACCGCAAGTCCCATATATATTTTATTCATTTTCATAATTTACTTTTTTAATGAGTCTAATGTTATTTCCATCCTTTACTTTGCAAAAGCTGGTTATATTTGAGCACTTCTGAATTTGGGATCGGCCCATAATACATATAGTCCTGATAAGAACGTGTCTCCACAACATTAATGGGTGTGTTTACTGCACCATTTACATTAAGCCCCCGGGTTGTTTCATTCAGTTTACTTAAGTCAACTTTCCAACGACGGAGATCCCAGAATCTGAAGCTCTCGAAACACAATTCCAAACGACGCTCATTACGTATCAGGTCCCGCATTTTGTCTTTATCAACTTTACATTCTTCCAGATAAGGATCATTGGTTAGGCCAAGAGCCCTTTTGCGAATAGCCTTAATGACATCGTAAGCTGAATAGGCTCGAGTGCCTGTACCAACCGGTCCAAAAGCTTCATTTGCAGCCTCTGCATAGTCCAGGTACATTTCAGTATATCGGATACGTGGTGTGTAATGGGTATTACCACTGATGGATATGGGATTACGGTTAACATTCATCCTCAACCGCTTCTTCATGTAATAACCAGTACGTGTGGAGGTCGCTCGGACATTGATTCCGTCATCCGATCCAGACGAACTACCCGTCTTAATCACGGTATTAGATACGCCAGCAGTACTTCCGTTATAAATGATATAACTTGTAAGCCTTGGATCCCGGCCAGCATACGGACTTGCGGAATTGAAATTTGCATTTGGATGACCAATGGGGTAGCCGTTAGCCATGGGAAAAGCCTCTACAAGATTTTGGGTTGGGTTCATATTCCCGTTACCAAAAAGCGAAGGTGGAAAATGTGCTGCTTCCTGATCACTGTTATTTTGTTGGATATTTTCTCTCCATATAATTTCAGCTGGATTGGCACCATTACTTGCACCATCCAATTCTGAAGCATTGGCATAATAAGTAATGCCTGTTGCTGGCAAAGCATTTACCCCACCTTTGTAATCAATTACAGCTCCAGCATAATTTGCCGCATCTGCCCAGGTAGCGGTATTGGAACTGTGTTGAAAAGCAGGACTGGCGGCCAGCAATGCAACCCTTGCACGGAATGACTTAGCGATCAAACCATTAAACAACTGTCGTGCAGGAGTTCCCATCACACGGCTATACGTTTCCGGATTTTGCGTAATGTTCCTGAAACGCTCCGGAATCAAAGTTGCGGAATTGATGTCGGCATACTCCAGCGGAAGATAGGCTTCTGCACTATCTAAATCTTTATAAATCTGCTTTACACAAGCTTCAAAACTTGCACGCGGCACATTGAAATTCGATTCGATGGTCTGGTATTCCGTAACGATGGGTACGCCCATCAGCTGACCATCAGCAGTAAACCCGCCATGATTGCGCAGCAGAAAGAACATATACAACGCGCGCAGGCCCAAAGCCTCCCCCCTCATCCTCGTATAAAATAGCTTCGCAGCAGCTGGATCATCAGCCCATTTTACTTTACCCATATTCTCCAGAAAAAGGTTGATGTATTGCGTGGCTTCATACGATTGGTTCCACACGGAAGCCGGATTATTGGACGCAGTCCATGAACCTGTAGCCAATTGAAGATAAGCATGGCTCAGCTGATTTGTAACAGCATCATCCGTAGCGTATTCCGAATTGTCATAATAGGCGGGAATAGTCCTATATGCATTCATTAGAAAACCTTGCGCATAATTCACATCGGTATACATCTGCTCTATGGTCTTCAGGTTTTCCGGCTCAGGGTCTACAATTTTCTTGCAGCTTGCAAAAACAAGAACTGCCAGGCCCATCATTATTAGATTAAATTTCATATCATTTGCTTTTTACATCGTTAATTAAAAAGAAGTCTTTACACCCAGGTTGAAAAAACGGGTTTGAGGGGCTGATCCGATATTGGTCTCCATCAATTTTCGCTCCTTTGATATGACAAGCAGGTTATCTCCCTGCACATAAACACTAAGTCTATGCATAAAGGAATTTTTAAAGATGTTATCGTTAAAATCGTAGGTAAACTGAACCCTGTTCAGGTCAAAGCGATTAATTTTATACATCCAATAGGTCGAGTTCCTGAAATTATTGTTACTGTTGGTGGTTAGACGCGGATAAGTTGCGGTATTTGCTGTAGACTCAGTCCACCGACCCAATACCACATCAGAATATTTGGTAGTACCACCAACCCAATAATATGAACTGTTTTTAAAGCCAATGGCTCCCCAGCTACCTGAACCCATGGCAAAAAATGTAAGGTTTTTCCATTTAAGTGTAAGATTTAATCCCATAGAAAAAGGTGAAGCTGCCCAACCTGTGTGTCCCAGGTCAACCTGATCACGGCCATCGATAATCCCATCACTGTTGATGTCCTGATATTTGATGTCACCAGGCTTCACATTGCCGAAGGTTTGTCTGGCATGATTATCGATTTCTGCCTGGTTCTGGAAAAGCCCTTCGCTGATGTAACCAAAATAAGCATCAAGTGGTTTGCCTGTTCTGGCAAGATAACTTTGTTCCGGGTTTTCATCCCTGCGTAGTACTTCAGAATTGTAAAACATACCGGTAATTCCCAGGGAGTACTGCAGTTCTCCTATCTTTTTATTCAGGTTAACTGAAAAATCAAGACCTGACCGGCGCTCTTTATTATAGTTCAGCCAGGGACGAAAATCACCTGAACCAGCAAAGTATGATGGATAAATCGTTGTTCCGCGTGCCAGCAAGCCATCTGTAGTTTGTGAGAAATAATTGGCATCAAAACCTATTAAATTATTAAAGAGCGCGCCTTCTAAACTTATTCTGAATTCTTTCCGTTTAACAAAGGTAAGGTTCATATTGTCACCCTGACCTGAAACCGTGGTGAAACCACCAGCTGCACCATCGCGCCATGGATACCAGCCACCTAAACCAGAGGTGTTGCTGTAATAACCCTGATATAAATAATAATCGGCAGGATCAGAACTGTTGGCTCTGAAACCTGTAACATCCAGGTCCTGATTAATTAATGCATAAGATGTGGACAGCTTCAGGTTGTCTACAAAAGAAAGGTTGTCTTTCACAAAGCCTTCATCACCAATCTGCCAACCTAGTGTTAAAGTCGGCGATAAAGCATTTCGCTTTCCGGGAGGTAATTTGGCAGAATGGATCAAGGCCGAAGAAAAATCGGCATAATATTTCCTGCGATAATTGTAACCAAGCTGGAACCCCAGATTGGTATTTAAGATCGGCTGGTAGTCGCTGCCTCCATCGTTGTCAATATCACTAGAGAACTGCGTTTTGTACCACCACCCCATTAATGTAGCGGTTAAATTGTGATCCTTAGCAAAAGTACGTTCATAATCAAATTGAGATTTGAAAGACATGGTTTGGATATACATCGACCTACCTACAAACTCGTTGGTTGAATTCTTATCCTCCCCAAACGACTCCAGGGCGGTGATCAACTCCTGACCGTTCACGGTAGACCAGGTCGGTTTGTATGTCCGGTAGCCCAACAGGTAACCCTCAGAATATACCGAGGTATAATCCATGCTGTTCGTAGTTTTAAAAGACAACCCCTCCAAAATGGCAGCTAGATCGGCTTTCGCACTCAGATTGTACATGAAAGTACGATTCCGGTTTTTAATGTAACCAGCAGCCAGCATATCAGAGAACACATTGGTCTGATTGGTGCTTTGACCACCAAGAAGATACTTCCCGTCAATGATGTGATTACTGGTGTTGACAATAGTTTGCAATTGTTTATTGTTCGGATCAAGCATACTGATGGGAATCAGTGGCGAAAATCTATTGAAATTGGGTGCTATAGTGGAGGTCGCACCCCAGAAATTACCGCGGCCTACATAGCTGTTAGAAACAATCGCGACTGCATCCGTTGAGGCGCTCAGCCATTTGGTAATCTTAATGTCTACATTTCCGCGTATGTTTAATCCGAAATCATTATTTTTTGCCTGTTCCCCGTATTTCAGCAAACTATTGTTATAAGTTAAGCCTACATTGGTGTAATACTGTGCATCCTCATTTCCGCCTGAAATTTCGGTGGTAACATCTGATTTCGAATACGCCTTTTTAAGATATTCCGAGCTAAAGAAATCAACATCAGGATATTTGAAAGGATTAGTACCCGCCCTTGTATTGTCAATAACTTCCTGGCTATAACCAGGACCAGATATCGCAATTCCATCGTTGGTTAAAGCCTCATTGTAATAAGTCATATAATCAGCTGCATTCAGATAATTGGGATAAGCTTTTGGGATGTATAGTCCGGTGTTTGCTCTCACATCAATGGTCAGCGGCTTTACACTTCCTCTTTTGGTGGTGATCAATATAGCGCCTTTGGAAGCTCCACTTCCATATAAGACCACAGCACTTGCTCCTTTAAGGACGGTAATGGATTCAATTTCTACCAAACGCACATCTGAAGCGCGGCGTGGTATGCCGTCTACCAGAACCAAAGCACTCTGTCCCCATACATTCCCTGTATACCCGCCTACCAATGCCTGAAGATTATCAAGGCTGTATACACCATAACTCTTTTTTAATAAATCAGGCACGTTCACTGTCGACACACCACCCAGCAGATCCCGCCTGGCAATCTTTTTAAATGCGACATTGACAAGTGAATCTTTTTTAGGAGATGGCGCCGATAAATAGATGACACTATCTACTTTATCCTGAGCTTGTACGCCAGCCAGAGTCATAAAAACAGTGGCAAATAAAGTACAGCAGGCTTTTATATTTTTTCTCTTCATTTTAGTTGAATATTTTTAATTACCACCCAGGATTCTGCTTAAACTCTTTATACATGTTCACATCTTTTTGGCGAAATGGAAACCAGTAATGACGATCTCCCAATTGCCTTTCAACTAAGGTCACTTCTCTCAGGTTACGCACTTTCGCATTTTTGGGATCGGCATATACCTGAGCATTGGTAAGCGCACGGTCGAACTCGACGGCAGTTTTGAGCGTATATGGACGCTGTGTGAGTAGCAACCAACGACGCAGATCGGTAAAGCGCAGCCCTTCAAAAGATAGCTCCACGGCACGTTCACGTCTCAGTTCACCCAAAAAATCAGTAGTTGAGCCAAGAAATTTAGTTGCAACCCCCAACACCCCTGCCCGGCTGCGGATTTTGTTAACCGCATCAACTGCCGTCAGGCTATATCCAGCAGCGCTGCTTTGCGGACTTCCATAACCTACCGCTGTTGCTTCAGCATACATCAGGTATACATCTGCCAAACGCATTAAACTCATCAGTACAATGTTATTTTCCCTGTAGCCATCAAACTCATTAGACAATTTGGCGACATATTTGGAGAGGAGATATCCCGTCCAGACTTTTTTATTGGCATCTGCAGTTCTAAACAATCCGCCAGTATAAAGACTGGCATATTGACGAAATTCATTATTTCCCACAGCCTGACCAGCAACGACTACTTTTTCTCCATCTATAACATAATCGTTATAGAAACGCGGATCACGGTTTTTCCATGGATATTCAGGATCATATCCTGACTCAGCATCAATTTTATCCGGCTCTGCAATCGGCAAACCATTTGCCATGCCATAATAACGGGCATAATTTGCAGTAGGATACACTTTGATTCCAGATCCATTAATTGTATTCGGACGATAGTCATTGACCTGGTTGTTACGCCAGCGTCCAACGTTTGCTTCTGTCAGGTTTTCCAGCAAAATAGATTCTTTCAGTCCGGGTAACCGGCCTCCGGCATTATAGGTCTGAAATATTTCCCTGTACTGTGAAAAAGGGGCCAACTCATATCGCTTGGTGGATTCAACCAGTTTTAATGCCTGAGCAAAAACATCTGCTGCCTTTTTACAATATTCGGTATTATAGCTGCTGTTCCCGGTAGTTTCCCTGTTCATCAGCGGGCTCCCAGCCCATAAGTAATTTTTCCCTAAAAATCCCAGGGCCATGATTTTATTGATCCGTTGGTTATTTTTTCCACTAGTCACAGAACCGGCCACCGTGGCATCCCAGTCTACCGGAAGCAGATCCGCAGCTTTCTGCAAATCCGCGGCAACTTTATCCGCCGTCGCGCCATAACTTAGGCGCTCAAGTTTCAAAACCTCATTGGTTGGTAAAACCTGTTCAATGTAAGGTAAACCTCCCCAGTACTCCATCAGTACAAAATGAAAATATCCCCTAAAAAAATAGAGCTGTCCGGCGATCAGATCCTTTTCTTCCTGAGTAGCATCTACCAGCTTATCAAGATTCGCAATACCAACATTTGCCTTGCGGATGGCATACCAGGACAATTGCCATAATCTACCTTTAGTCATTCGATCGGTAGTAGAGGGATCTCCTCCATCTGCCTTAAATATGTTATATAAGGCGCTCTCCCAGGCACGGTAATCGCCCTGATCTATCGCATATGCGATCACGCGGGTTTCCCCTGCTTCCCAAAACTCCTCTTCACCCAGGTTCCAGCTACTGTGATACTGATTACCCGAAAGCATGGGGATGCAATTGTACATTTCTTCCGTAAATCCCTGGAAGTTTCTAAAATTCTGATAGGGATCTGTTTCCTCAATATCAGCAAGCGGAGACCGCTCCAAATATTTTTTACAGGATCCAAGTGTCAAGACTGCCAGTATGATGGTTAAAGGCAATAATATCTTTTTAATGAAATTTCTCATTTTCAATTCGTTTTATAAGGTGATTTCAAGCCCCAGGTTGAAGCGTCTCATTGTTGGATAAGCACCTCCACTACCATTAGGATCTCCTGGAGTACTGAAATTTGATTCCCGATCATCAGGCAGCTTCGACCACAACCAAAGGTTATTTCCACTGATATAAATCCTGGTGCTTTTTAACCCGATCTTGTTTACATAATTTCGGGGTAGTTTATAACCAACTTCCACATTCTTCAACCGTACGTATGAACCATCGTAAAGGAAACGGGTTCCACGTGCACCGTCAGGGTCGTTGGTTGTAAACCGCGACAATGGAATTTCGCCCTGGGCACTTGCTACGTTCCAAGAAGGTCTCTCCACAAAAACCACATTACTTTTTGCCTGGAAATTCAGGAAGGTCACCTCTCTCGTTACGTTATTTACGCCATAGAATTGTACAAATAAGCTTAGACCTTTCCAATCTAACCCGAGACTGGCATTGTACGTATTTTGAGGGTTAGATGTGTAGCCGTAAGGCGCCGGATCGTTAGCGTCGATAATCCCATCACCATTAAAATCAAGAATATTATAATCACCAGGCAACTTGCTTCCGTTGTTAGATGCCCGCGTGGTACTTCCGTAAACATCATCCCAGCTTTGGATAAATCCATGATCGATGTAAGTCTTGACCTGTCCGATGGCATAACCGGCCTGTTTCTGGTAAGCTGGAGTAAGCTCCGGGTCGTCGCGGAAATTTGTAATATTTTGGGCATGTGTTACACTGGTATTGGCCCAAAAGCGCAGATTCTCATTGAACGAATGATTTATGCGGAGTTCCAGTTCATAACCCTTACTCGTTACCTTTCCACTGTTCACTCTGGCGGCAGTTCCACCAAAACCATAAAAAGAGGGTATGGCACGACTTTCACCACCGATGACGATGTCGCTCCGTTTATCTTTAAAAAAATCTACTTTTCCTGAAATCTTACCTTTCAGGAAACTATAGTCGATGGCGAGGTTTCGTTTTTCCACAATTTCCCAACCCAGAATTGGATTTCCCATAGTGGATACGCGGTAAAAAGTATAGGGTGTATTGGAGATCGAATTACCCATTTGTGTATTGCCACCATAAGAATAAGCATCGCGAAATGGCCAGCGTGGGGTATTAAATCCATCATCCCCAATTCTACCCCAGGAACCACGAAGTTTCAATTGATCAATGAAAGTTAATCCTTTCATAAATTGCTCGTTGTTGATCATCCATCCCGCTGAAAAAGAGGGAAAGAAAGCAAAGCGCCTTTTCGGACCAAATTTTTCTGAACCATTATAGGCACCGTTTGCTTCAACGAAATATTTGGATTTATAATTGTACGTTGTCCTATAAACCCAATCCTCCCTAAAAGTTGGAAAATTACCTCCCCTTACATTTCTCTGGCGTTGAAAAACACCCATGGCCGTCACCTCATGATCCCCATATGTCCGTCCGTAATTCAACTGAAACTGGTAGTTTGTGTTCCTGTAAGTCGCTGTTTTATCTACCTCTCCAGTAGCAATCGTCCAGGCAATCCTTTCATTAAAATCAAACTGCGTACCGTCATTACGGGTCAGCTCATAGCTTACTAAACCTGTAATCGGATCAATATATTTTCGCTGCGCAGGGTTATTCTGATCATTAATACCACGTTTTTTTTCCAGAAATGAATTGTCCATAGAAAGGCTTGCCCTAAAGTTAAGTCCATTCGTAATTGCATCTAATTGCTGTTGAAGCACAAAATCAGTAGTCAATTGTGTACTTGTTCTTTTTTCTAAACCAGAATATGCAAGCCAAAACGCAGCATTGGGCTGATCCTGCTTGGAGGTCACATAAAAGCCGTAAGTTCCGTCTGAATACTTTGGCCGGAAGATATCTGGCGAGGTTCTGTAGGCAGAAGACCAAAAGCTCTGATCACCATCAGGCATATCATATGGCAATTGGCGAACGCCATTTGACCCGAACAAATTGGTGGAGAATTTAGTTGTTTTGGTGAGGTTGAAATCCAGGTTACTCCTCACGTTTGTGCGGTTATATCCAAAACCAGCATCGTAGCCTCTTCCATTTTGAACAGTTTTGAACAAATCACCCTCACGTGTGAAATCAACTCCTGCAAAATATTTCACAAATTTAGTCCCTCCTGATACATTGGCAGCCGTATTGTACGACATCGCATGGTCTTTAAACAATTCGTCAACCCAATCCACATTGGGATACCTATCCCAGTCTGCTATGTTAGCCGGGTTCCGGTATTTGTTAATCCGTTCCATCGGTGCATATGCGGACCAGGCATTGAGGTCGGCCATCCCCTCCTTTTCAAGAACCCTGTTTTTATACATTAAGGCATCATAAGAATCAAACTTTTCCGGAAGTTTCGAAGCTACTTTTGCAGTCATGTTCGACCGTACCTGAATTTGCGCTTTTCCTTCAACACCTCGTTTGGTCGTCACCAGGATAACACCGTTTGCACCCCTCACCCCATAAATTGCTGTGGCAGAGGCATCCTTTAAGACCGAAACACTTTCTACCGAAGATATATCGATTGCACTGATGGAACGTTCTATCCCATCCACAAGGATAAGCGGAGCACTGTTGTTCCATGAACTTTGTCCACGGATCAGAATCTGAGGATCCTCTGCTCCCGGCATACCCGAAGAGCTTGCAGTAATTACACCAGGTAAGTTCCCGGTCAATGCCATACCGAGATTGGTAATGCCGCCGGTGCGCTCCAGTTCTTTACTTGTCGTCTGTACAATAGAACCTATAATACTCGATTTCTTCTGCTGACCATATCCTACAACAACAATCTCGTTCAGGGCTTTATTGTCGTCTTGCATAGATACCTGTATATTACTTGTACCATTGACAGATACCTCTTTATTCATCATGCCGATGTAGGCAATTATTAACGTTTCTTTGTCTTCCGGAACTACGATGGAGAATTCTCCATTTACATTGGTCAGCGTTTTCACACTTGTACCTTTCACTGTGATTGAGGCACCAATTAGTGGTAACTTTTTGTCATCAATTACAGTACCTTTTACCGTTCGTTTTTGCTGTGCGTAGACAGAATTTGTCAGCATAATAAAAGCAAATAATAAAAAGCAAACTCTTTGTAACGCTTCCTTTCTAAAAAATTTCAGAAAATAATGTGCGTTACTCGCATTTGTATATTTTTCCATTATTTAAAATCATTTAAGAGGATATAATTGTGATAAATACTTTGTCCATAGGGAATGGAACTTTCCTGGTAGAATTTTTTCTCATCATATATTTGGTTTATTTATTTGGTTTTTGAAAGCTTGTTCGAATTCGTATTTCTAATACTAAGAATTTAATTTAAGTTGCTGGTCTCATTTGGTTTGGTTCGTTTGGTTAGGTATTACATTCACGATTAGAGATGGCGAATGATCTATATTCAGTTAACCTAAATTAGGACTGAACCATTTTTTTAGCGGGTACAATTGTTTAAATTTATATGCTTGATGTTCAAACTGACAAAAAACGCCCCTTAATCGCTTGCAGAGCACTATTCTAAGCGGAATTCGACAATTATCTTTAGGAGATGCTGACAAACTGTTAAAAAAACAAGCATCATTTGAAGATGCTGCATGTCGCCTGTCAATACTGAGTTTGGCAGCTGATAGACCGCTTCTATAATTATTCCATCAGTGACATTTCCGAGATGATTTGCACAACAGGTTTTGCTTTATATTGGCGGTCAAACAACAGCGGATAATCTTTACGCCCAAAAACCGGCCAGTTATTGCGCCAGGAATCTCCATCAGTAACACCCCATAAAGTCACCCTGCTGATTTTATTCTGATGTTTCAGAAACAATTTAAAAAATGCAACATAACGTTGCTCCAATATCTTGGCTACAGAATCTGGTAAGCCAGCTGCATAAGGATTCATTTCTTTTTTATAAGTGTAATTCTGACTAATATCAGCCCCCATACTTCGCCCCGGATTCTGCAAAACAGTAATATCAAGCTCGGTAATCATCACATGAACCGCAGCAGCCGAAAAAGCGAGGATGCTTTTCTCAAAATCCGCTACTTTTGGGTAATCCAGCCCCAAATGTCCCTGCATACCAACGCCGGTAATTTTCAGCCCTAAACCTTTAAGTTTATGCACCATACGGACTACGGCATTACGTTTACCTTCCTGGGCCATAGAAAAATCATTGTAATAAAGTTCAGCCTTTGGATCGGCAGCATGCGCAAATTCAAAAGCGAGGCGTATAAAATCTTCGCCAATAATATTGTAAAACTTACTTTTGCGCCAGGATCCATCATCCAATATTGCTTCGTTTACCACATCCCAACCATTTACCCGTCCTTTGTATCGGGAAACCACAGTGGTGATGTGTCTTCTCATCCGCTCAATAAGCACTTCCCTGGATACATCATTCCCATCAGCATCAACAAAAAACCAATCCGGTGTTTGAGAATGCCAGATTAAAGTATGTCCAATAATAAACAGTTTGTTTTTCTCTCCAAAATTTACAAACTGATCGGCATCTCTAAATCGGAATTGTCCTTCCCGAGGTTGAAGAGACACGATCTTCATGCAGTTTTCTGCGACTACGGAGTTAAAATGTGTTTTTATTATTTTTAGGGCAGCCGTATCCCGACCCCATATCTGCCCGTTATTTAACGAAACACCAATGAGAAACTTGTGTTTAAAAGCGGCTTTAAGTGAACTGCTTTTAAACTGATCATTTGTATAGGAAACGGCAAGCATCATTAGAACACAAGAGAATGAAAATAAAACAACTTTTTTCATGATTGGTTACAATAAAATATGGACTAATAAACGGCCTTTTTAAACTGCCACCAATCGAAATTGAACAGGTTGTCATTTCCCCCCTTAAACACCAGATATACATCGTGTTTCCCTTTTACTGATTTAATGTGGCAAGACAATATTTTCCAATTCTTATCAGATCCTGTCCCCTTTACCTGTAGTGTTCCTAATAAACTTCCCGCTTTGTCGTCGATTCTGATCTCGATGCTTCCCCCAGCAAGAGGAGCAACATTAGCTTCAAATTTTTTAGCACCTTTAGCGAAATCTACCCCCTTTACCTTGATGAAGTCACCATTGCTTACATTTGTTACATACATTTGGCTTGAAAGGTCGGCTTTTTTTGTGCTCAGCCCCTCAGCCCAATTGATGGTTTCGGCCTCAACAAGCTTGAATGGATTTAGTGAGCCAACTTGTTTCGCACCCGTTTCAGACCACCATGGCAATTCAGGAATAGTCCCATCAGGGTTGTATTTAAACTCCTCAATACAAACCGAACGCCTTTCATGATGTGCGGCTGTCTGCATAAAATTTAGCCGGAAATTGAAACCAAAAACATAGGATTTACCTTTGTAATCGATAATGCCAGGATGATTTCCACTCGATCTTTTGTCTGGCTTCATGATGTATCCCTGATATTCCCAGGGACCGGTCGGACTGTTGCTCATGGCATAACCGATACCTTCCGGACAGCAGGTAGAAGCGTAAGCCATATAATAATGTCCGTTCCGTTTATAAGCCCAGGGGCCTTCCTGATAATGGTATAAATCAGCGGTGGCTTGTCCTTTCACTTTGCCTACCTCTGGAACTTTTACAATTTCACCTGAATAGGAGATCATATCTTTATTCAACTTCACATACCATAAACCAGGATTGCCCCAATAGAGGTAAGCCTCCCCATCATCGTCAATAAATACACTGGGATCAATGGTACTCCAAATATCTTCTCCTCCGACTAACTTTTTTCCTATGGGATCTTTAAACGGCCCATACGGGCTGTCTGCAACCAACACCCCAATTCCACTTCCCTGCACAGTACAATACATATAAAACTTACCGTTACGTTCTATGCACTGATGTGCCCATGCACCATTTTCCTGCCTCCCCCAGCTAAAACTTTTTAAGGAAGCAACCACACCTCGATCGGTCCAGTTCACCATATCTGTTGAAGTGTATAAAAGCCAATCTTTCATCAGGAATTTCCCCATACCCGGTCCCGCATCGTCTTCATCATGAGTTGTGTAGAGGTACACTGTGTCTTTGTATACCATTGGGGCTGGGTCGGCGGTAAATTTAGTTTGGATAACTGGGTTTTGAGCACCCGCCAAAAGTGAGAACGTAACCATCAGTAACGTACAAAAGTTCCTTAATCTATTTTTCATTGGAATATAGCTTGTCTTTTATTGGTAATGAAGCCATCATAAGCGAACTCAATTTTCGTTCTTAAACAGTTTCCTTATGATGGCTTTGCTTATATTTGTTGTTTTGTAAATTACAGTTTTAACGAAACTGGCTCTCCTACATATAAAATCTCTTTCCCAGCAGTTACTGCCATAGTCCCATTTGCTTTTACCTTTTTGATGTTGAATTTACGTTTTGACAACATTCCTGGAAAACTGCCACTGCGCGCGCTTATAGTTAACATTTCACGCCTATCATTCCAGCTAAAAGTAATCGTAGCATGGATGCCTTTCTCATAATTATAGTTGTCGTTTTCGTCTTCATATAAGGTGAATGTTCCATTGGCACCTTCGTACACCCGAATTTCTAAATTATCCCATTTTTGTTCATTGGCATACTGTACATCCGGTCCGAGAGGAAGTATACTACCCGCTTTGATATACAAAGGAATCGTGTTTATGGTTGTAGTTGCTTCAATCTCCTGTCCTCCATTGTATTTTTGGCTGGTCCAGAAATCGTACCAGACCGTGCCTGAGGGGAGATATACTTTCTTTGATTTTGGCAGCCTGAAGTTCACTGTATCGACGGCATTTCCTTTGATAAGATTTCTGTTCCATCCAGTTTCTTCATTAGCTTTTACTATTGTTTCCGGCGTATATTGCGCATTAATCACTGGCGCTACTAAAATCGAAGATCCAAAAAGGTATTCATTGTTCATATCCAGCACTTTTTTGTCCTGGCTAAAATCCATCACCAGTGCACGCATAAAAGTCGATTGTTTATCAGTAACCGATCTTGCTGTAGAATAGAGATATGGCAAAAGGCTGTAACGTAATTTAATTGCATTTTCGATGGCATCATAAATGGGTTCACCTTTTTTTCCGAATTGATAAATTTCCCTCGGAACATCTGTGCCATGCGAACGCATCATTGGTGTGAAGGCTCCAAACTGTAACCACCTTACATAAAGTTCCTGAAAAAGCGGATTTTTGGCACCTGAACCATCATTCCAGTTTTTGTTATACGATCCTGCAAAAAAACCACCAATATCACTATTCCAATAAGGTATTCCGCACAATGAAAAGTTGAGACCCGCAGGGATTTGATTTCTGAGAGATTCCCATGAAGAAGTAATATCGCCCGACCAGGTATTTGCACCATACCGCTGTTGTCCGGCAAAGGCTGAACGGGTTAAAATAAACACGCGTTTATCGGCACTAACTGCGCGCTGATGATCAGATACACCACCCACAGTCATTAAGGGATAAGCGTTACGTACTTTACGGAAAGAACCCAAATAGGTTTTGGTATCCATGTCCGACGGCTTAAAACTAAGGTGGTCAGGTTCGGTAGAGTCCATCCACCATCCATCAATATTTCTGGAAAAAAGTCCTTTATTCAAGAAATCCCAGTATATATCCCGTGCTTTAGGGTTATAGGCATCGTATACGCGAACACCAGAAGGATAATCCATATTAGGTGGCCAGGTTTCTGATCCTGATTCTGGCCAGGTCCCGATGTTAAAAAGCGCTCCTATACTGTCGAGTTTACGATACTGCTTAGTAGCAGGTCCAAATGACGACCAAATTGAAATGAGTAGATGGGCATTCAACTGATGCACGTCATCCACCATTTTTTGCGGATTGGAAAACTCAGGATTGAGAAAATCCATCGCGTTCCAAAGGTAATTGTTGCCCCAATATTGCCAGTCCTGTATAATCCCATCAAGTGGAACGCCAAGTTCCCGATACTTTTTAACTACGCCTACAAGCTCCGCCTGGCTTTTATACCTTTCCTTACTTTGCCAGAATCCATAAGTCCATAATGGAAACATTGGCACCTGCCCCGTTAAGTTTCGCATACCTGAAACTACGCCATCGGCATTGCCGCCATACATAAAATAGTAATCGATACCATCGGCCACTTCCGATGAGAAGGAAGTTTCATCCACAGTGTCGTTAAATGTAGTTGGCGAATAATTGTCCCAGAATAAACCGTAGCCTTTTACAGATTGGAAAAAAGTAACAAAATCCCAGGTATTATTTTGAACCATCCTGATCTTTTGGTTGCGCTGTGATAGTTTACCATTCTGTAGAATCCCTAATCCGTAAATGGGCTCCTCTTTTTCCAGGACAAATGATTGGGAAATGGTGTAAGTTTTTGTTCCGGCATCATTAAACTCAGTAAATGTAGCGCCCGCCGGTTTTTCATTTAACAGGGAGTGTCCATCGGCCTTTTTAAAAGCTATGTGTCCATTTTTCAGGTTCAATACAGTTTGCAGATCTTTACTGGTTAGTAGCAGTTCTTCACCTTTTTGTGCCACTTTAAGTGAAACTTTTTCAGGAATTTTAACTGCAGACAAACTTTGCTTGATGAATGTTTTTCCTGAAGGCCATTTTAACACCCTTACAATATTGGAACTGTAAAACTGAATTTCAATTTCTGTTTGATTAACAGTTGCCCTTACACCAGTGTGCGTTTTTTGATATTGTGCCTTCGTACTTAACACACCTGTAAGTAGTAAGAAAAATAAAAATTGTTTCATGTTATTGTCAAGTATTAATCAGCTATTTATTATCAAGGTTGTCACTGATATGGAAGTAATCAAAGTCCGCATATCCTCCAACATGTTTACTGGCGTAATTAAATAAGCCAAAACGATATCCCATAAAATGTGGCAAAGTATAACTCATCTTTAACGGGGTACCCAATGCCTTCCATATCACACCATCCAGACTGTAAATGAAATTCGCAGTATCTTTAAGATTTCCAAATTCACACTCAATTTTAAAATATATTTTATCCTGATGTAGTGCGTCTCCCTTAGTCTCGATCGGACGCCCGGCTCCGGCATCAATCATAACCAGTACTTTAGTATTCCCTGACACCTGAACCCCAATCTGACCGTAATTTTTCTGCAACATGCTTAATCCGGCAAAATCACCATCCTTCATCTTTGAAATATCAAGCATCGTACTTCCCACACAGACCGGGCCTATGGTACGCTGAGTTAGTGTATTTTTGGCCTGTAAAAAATGAGTATCCAACCGACCGGTGGTTAACCGCAGATAGCCTTTTCTTTGAGTAACTGACCAAAGTTTGGGGTCTGGGTTATGGTTCCATTGCCAAACCAAGGGTAAAGCTGGTGCTTTCTTTGTACGTAAAAATTCATCTGATGCCACAATGCCTGGCATCAAACCAGTACCAGCAGGCAAACCTGTTAAGGGTACAAGTTTTCCAGCATCACCAAGTACAGGCCAGCCATCCTGCCAACTTACCGGCACCAAATAAGGAACACGTCCAACGGCACCATAATCTCTAAATAAATAGGCATAATAACGACCATCGGGCATATCAATCAAGCCCCCTTGTGCTACCCCAAAATCCTGAAATGCAATCCGGCCTTCATATGGCCCCCTGAGGTGATCTGCCCTGTGTACAACTACAGTTCGCATACCGCCTTTAGGCCAGGTGATGTTGAAAAGATAATATTTGCCGTTCAGTTTAAACAACTGCGAACCTTCTGCTGGTAAGCCCCCATTTCCGGAGGGTTCATTGGCATTTTCAATCAGTACCTGCTCTTTTGTGCCAGGCTTGATACCCGAAACATCTGAATTTAATTCTGCCAGCCGTATTTTACCAGCACCAAAAACCATATATACCCGCCCGTCATCGTCAAAAAATAGCGAGTGGTCGTGTAAAACTGGACGGAATGACAGTACCTTCCAACTGCCTTTTTCAATGTCCCTGGTCGTATACACGTGAGTTTTTCCCGAGGTAGCCGAAAATGTACTGACATAAAATGCACCTTTGTGGTAACGCAGGCTGCTGGCCCAGGATCCCTTTCCATAGGTGTTTTTCCCATCCTCCAGATTCATCGTGTTTGTATTGGCTAAGGTATCATATGCATAGCTAACTAACTTCCAGTTCACCAAATCTGTAGACTTCATGATGGGTACACCTGGACTCATGTGCATTGTAGTACTGCTCATGTAATAAGTATTTCCTACCCGGATCATAGACATATCCGGTACATCTGCGTAAATGATGGGATTGACCGCAGTTTGTTGTTGCGCAAATACCCCATTACTCATAAAAAAGACAATAACTAATGCCACAAAGGCCATGATTCTTTTCATCTGGTGAGAATAAATTATATAATAAAACTGTTAATCTAAAAGCAATGTATAAAGTTTACCAGGGTATGTCTGGATGTCATAAACAAAGGTTTCCTTCAAAACAGGCGGTAACAGGTTAGCCTTCTCCGAAATGATGGCATCTGGGATTTCTTCTACAGCATAAAATGAGTTTTGGTTAGCTCCTTTTGCTTTCTTCAAAACAGAAACATCCATATTCATCGGATTTGGAACTCTTAAACGCAGATTCCCACCTATTGTTGATTTAACAATGACTTTAACTACTTTTCCATCCGCCCATTCCATAGATACAACTTCAAATCCCCCCCTTGCTCTCAAGCCACTTACACTTCCTTTCTTTTCCCATACATCAGGAAGCGCTGGAAGTAAGTGTACTGCGCCATCCGCACTTTGCATCAACATTTCAGTGATACCAGATGTACAGCCAAAATTTCCATCAATCTGAAACGGAGGATGTGCATCAAACAAATTATTATATGTTCCTCCTCCACCAGGATTATCTCCCAGAGGAGTCAGCTGATTCTGGATTAATTTATAGGCATGGTTACCATCCTGCATCCTTGCCCACCAGTTAATTTTCCAGGCCATGCTCCAGCCAGTGGATACATCACCCCGCTGCAATAAGGTATTTTTAGCTGCTGAAAACAATAGTGGTGTATGGTATGGTGATATCTGGTTAGATGGGAACAGACCATACAAATGAGAAATGTGACGGTGTTTATCGTTAGGGCTATCCACATCATCCAACCACTCCTGCAACTGCCCGTATTTACCAATGTGCATAGGGGGCAAAAGTTTACGCATTTGCACCAAACTATCTATAAATTCCGGATCCCTGTTTAGAATCCTTGCTGCGCTTATGGTAGAAGTAAATACGTCAAAAACAATCTGATTGTCCATCGTGGTACCAGCATCCAGTGAGGAGCCCCCATGTGCCTGTGGCGCATTTTCAGGTGAAGTTCCCGGATTTACCACCAACCATTTATAAGTTGGATGTGCTACTAAAAAATCTTTGTAAAAAGTGGCTGCACCTTTCAATATGGGATAAGCAGTGTTTAAATAATTTTTATTCCCATTGTACAAATAATGCGTCCATAAATGCTGGCTTGTCCATCCCCCGCCGCCGTTCCATATGCCCCAAAAGGCACCGTCTACCGGTCCTGTAATTCGCCATATATCTGTGTTATGGTGCGTTACCCATCCTCTTGTCCCATATATCGACTTAGCCGTTTCTGCACCAGTTTCCGATAACTCTTTCACCATTTTTAAAAACGGTTCGTGTAGCTCTGCCAGATTTGTAGACTCAGCGGGCCAGTAATTCATTTGTGCATTGATGTTGATGGTATACTTGCTATCCCAGGCTGGATAGAGTTTATCATTCCAGATGCCTTGTAAATTGGCAGGCTGACCACCCGGCTGTGATGAACTGATCAACAAGTAACGACCAAACTGATAATACAACACGACAAATTGTGGATCTGACACCTTTCTAAAATTCATTAATCTCTGGTCAGTAGGAAATTGTATCGATTCAGATGAGCCTAAATCCAACTTCACACGATTAAAATATTTCTGGTAAGCGCGAATATGTGCATTTAAAATCGTCCCAAATGATTTTGAATAAGCTTTATCGAGATGTTGCAGGGCTTTTTCATGGGCATCACCACTAATATCTTTATAGTTTTTAAAATTGGTAGCCACAGAGATATAAATGGTTACAGCATTGGCTCCTTTTATACTGAAGGTGCTATCAGTTGAAGTAACTATTCCGCCGTCGTTTTTGAATCTGCTAATGACTTCATATTTCAGCATTCCTTTAACCCCCTCGTGATCGCTGGTCAAACCAGTCATTGTAAAATCTTTGCCAGCAACCACTTTAATGGCAGCGCGCTGATGTGGTGTTGTATAAGAAGCGGTAAAAGAAATCTGCGATTGTTTATTGGCAGTTAGGTGCATCACCACCACACTATCGCCAAAAGCTGCTATGACCGATCTGGTGTAAGTAACATCCCCAATGGTATAAGAAGTTTCAGCAATTGCTTTCTCAATATCTAAAGCTCTATAGTATTTTTTATAACTGCCGTGTCCGGGAAAATTTAAATTTAGCGTACCAGCTGGCTGGAATATCTGCCCGGAAGATTTCTTTCCAAACATCACTTTATCGGACAAGCGTTCTGCTTCTTTTTGCTTGCCAGCAAAAATTAACTGGCGTATTTGATCCAGGGAGCCCAGGGTCTCCGGAACGTCATTTCGATTCGGACCTCCACTCCACAACGTATGTTCATTCAATTTAATCATTTCCTGATCTACATTTCCATATACCATAGCGCCGAGTACGCCATTTCCTATCGGCAATGCATTCTCCCATATTTTACCTGCTGGCTGCTCATACCATAATTTTAGATTGGCCTCCTTCTTTTTTTGTGCTTTTAAATCGGCAATTGAGCTGAGCGACAAAAAAAAGACGAAGCTGATCAAACAAGATATTTTAGTTTTAAGGTTCATCATTTAATCTGATACCGGATATAAGTTCTATTTATCAATTATTTTGCTTTTCACGAGTCTGACACGGTAAACTGGCGCTGTAGATTTTCCGGATAATGCCAGGAATTTAACGCTAACCTGCTGTTTTCCTTTTAACATTTCAGCTGGAATAGGATATTCTTGATGATAGAAGCCCGGTTTACGTACCTCTTCGGCACGATCTACAACCTGAAGTCTTTGGTCATCAATATAAATTTCAAACTTTTCTCCCGGCCTTGCAGAAAAGTGGTATCTGACATTCAACGACAGATCTGTAAGCCCCTGTGTAGACATGTGATAACTAAAATATCCGCCATTGGAAGCACTGCGCCAGAATTCATCGGTGAAAGAACCCGTACGGGAATTTTCCTGTCGCATGGCATGGTCAACCTCTGGTTGCTGCTCGCCAGGTGCTACAAAATCTATGGTTCGTTTATCCAGATTAAGTTTGTCGGTCTCTATTTTTGCTACCGAATCCAGGTAATTGACATACTGCAAAGGCGTTAATCTCATCCAGTAAGCCATATACCTTGAATCGTGAACACGATAAAAAGGTTGCAGCACCAATTTTTCAGGATTGATGATCTTTTCATTGACAAAAGAGAAAGTCATGGGTTGTCCGGCTACAGGTACGACCTTTCCCGGGATTGCGGCACTATTGTCTTCAATAATGATGGGTGCCTGATCAACTGGAAGCTTTGGTCCGCCGGCAATATGCCCCCAACGGCTATCGTCTGCAACCATTCCTTTCAATGCTTCTGTTTTTGTCTTCGCAGCCAGCATGATCGGGCCACGCATAATAGCGATATACTCAGGCACGTTTGGCATTTGCTCGATAGTGGTTTGCATAGGCATGATGACTTTGACCACATCACCTTTTTTCCATGTCCTTTCCACACCAATATAAGACGACGGAAGCCTTTCATATTTTGTAACCTTACCATTTACAAATATTTGCATGCCACCCTGCTTCAGCCATGACGGGTACCTTAGCATCAATGTAAATTTTGCGGATCCTTTGGTAATGGTCAACGTAGACTGCTCCTCGTCAGGGAAAGAAGTATCCTGTTTTAAGGTGATGTTTTTTTCTTTCCAATTTAATGTCGAAGCGATAAACAAGTTTAAATACAAGGAATCTTTTTTATGAGCGTAAATAAACTCGTTATACTTACCATGATTTTCCATTCCGCTTCCCACACAACACCACATGGCTTCATTTGGTGCAGAATAAACCCTGTAATGCCTGGGTCTGACCGGCGTAAAATACACATATCCACCATGCTCCGGATGTTGGGTAGATAAAATGTGATTGTACAATGCCCGCTCATAAAAATCTACATATTTTGCATCGGGTTGCTCCCTGAATAATCCCTCAGTAAGTTTCAACATGTTGTAGGTATTGCAGGATTCAGGTCCTTCAACATCATTTATAAAGTCGCTACTCGCGGCTGCACTCGGAAAAAATTCACGTCTGCTATTTCCTCCAAATGCAAGTGTACGGTTACGGGTTACTGTTTCCCAGAAAAAATTACTGGATTTCATGTATTGATTATCATGACTCAGTTCAGCTATACGCTGAAAACCGATTGCCTTTGGCACCTGTGTATTGGCATGCTGATTATCCAACTGATCTACACCCGCTGCAAGTGGTGTCAACAGTCGCTGATGAGAAAATCTTTTTGCCGCAACGAGATACTTCTTGTCACCGGTCATTTGATAGGCATCGGCCAGCTCTTCATTCATCCCGCCATGCTCGGTATCAAGCATAGCTTGCATTTGGGTTTCAGAAAGCGCAGATGTGATGTCAATTGCCCAATCACAAAATTTCAAAAAAATCTCTTCTGCATCTTGATTCCCGCCATACAGCCAGGCATCCCTTAAGCCGGCGTACATTTTATGCACGTTATACCAAGGTACCCAGGCGGCGCGGTAAGCTTTAAAATCTCCCTTCTTCAATGTAGACCATATTTCAGCACTGTTCGGCACACCGCCGGCATAACCGATACCCCATTCCGGATGACTGATTCCATTTTTATCCTGGCAGGCCTTCAGTTCTTGAACCATTTCATCCATCCGACGTTTACATTCCGGGTTTTTAGTAGAGGCGTAATTAAGTGCCATTGCAGTTAAATAGTGTCCGCCAATATGCCCATCTAAACCTTCCCAGTTCTTATAACTGTCTTTCTTTGGTTTTAAACCGGCCTCTTTAAGGTATGGAGCCAACATACGGTCTACATCATATGCCAACAGCGTTTTAATGTTAAGATCTCTCGCCTTTCTAAAAGAACCGTCCAACAAGGTCACATCTCCAAGCGGAAACGTATTGGCATAAAGTTTTTCCTGCGCTTTTGCTTCTCCGCAAAAAAATAGCGCAGCACAAACAATTTTACAGATTACACTTCTAAAAAAACAGCTATTTATTTTTTTTCCAAAAATCACCATTACAATCTAATTAACAACAAACTACATAAACAACAAGGAAGCAAACTTATAGAGATTATTTCTCCATACCGGCCAACTATGACCACCTGGATACTCCTGGTACGCATAATTGACTTTTACTTCCCTAAGCCGATCAAGCATGAGCTGACAATTGTTGTAAGCAATATCCGCTTTACCACCCATAGCAATCCAAAATTGTTTAAGGTTATTGTTTATTTTATCCTTGTTAAGCTTCATAAATGCATATTGTTCATCTGCGATAGTGTTCTGACGGGGAACTACCCAGCCAGAACTAAAAACACCCAAATAAGCAAACATATCCGTATTTTTCAATCCAGTATACAGCGTATGCATCCCACCCATAGACAAACCAGCCAAAGCCCGGTTTGCCGCATCATTTTTTGTCCGGTAACTGTTCTCAATTAAAGGTATAACAACATCTTTCAATTCTGATTCAAAAGCTTTTAGTCCCCACTCGCCAAAAGCGGGGCCGCCAATATTTGCATCCGGCATCACTATAATCATAGGCTTTGCTTTTTGCACGGCGATGAGGTTATCCAAAATCAGATCCGCTTTTCCCTGACTTGCCCAGCCGGTTTCATCTTCACCACCACCATGCAGAATATACAATACCGGATATTTTTCATTAATCTGGGCATCATAACCAGGCGGGGTATAAACATTTAGCTGGCGCCAGGAATTGGTGATCTTTGAAAAATATTTTTTAATTCGAATTTCTCCATGCGGCACATCTTTCAAAGCATAATAAGTTCCGGCAGCAAATGGAATCTCTATACCACTGGCCATCCTCCCCATTCCATAGTAAGTTTTACTCGAAGGATCGGCCACAGCGACACCATCAATAATCAGTGAATAATAATGAAATCCTTCGCCAACAGAATCGGTTGTGGCCCTCCAGCTTCCCGATTCATCCTTAATCATATCATATTTTTTACCCAAATCAACCTGAACCTTTGTGGCTTCATGTGCCTGAACCTTAAAAACCACCCGGTGGTCAGACAGAATCTGGGGATACTGATTTGAACCAATGTTGGTTGAGGCAGGCACGCCACTAACCGGATATTTAGAAAATGAGGCAGTATCAACTGGCTTAAATAACAATTGAGAAAACATATACAACCCATTTTTCCAAACCTTAAAATCATGTACTCCTGGTTCAATAAAATAGATGTGTGGCACCTTATTTTTTTTTAGATAATCATGAGTACGCTTACTATTCACAATTAAATTGTCACTGGCTCCGCAGGATATGAACAACACCTTAAGCATACGTATTGCTTTTTCAGGATCCGGAACCAATTCCTGAGGCGTTTTTGTATTTGGAGCTGAGGAGAATCCACCAACCCAGGCAAATTTATCCAGGTTACCCAAACCAAAATTTAGAGATTGTCCACCGCCCATAGATAATCCGGCAATGGCACGCTGATCCCGATCTTGATGTACACTGAACTTCTTTTCAACAAAAGGAATCAGATCGTTCAATAAATCTTGTTCAAAAGTGGAGAATGCGGCTACCTTATCCCTGGACATGATATTACCAATGGGCCGGTCATCTTTCATGGCACGTCCGTTAGGCATCACCACAATCATAGGCGCTAACTTACCCGCAGCATACAGGTTATCCAGGATCACCTGAGGCTTGCCCCCATTTAACCACTCCCTTTCATCTCCACCAATCCCATGCAGTAAATACAAAACAGGGTACTTTATTTTTTTGGAATATCCTGGTGGAGTATAGGTTATTGCCTTTCTGTTATGGCCAACAGTTTTAGAATAATAACTGATGGTGTCTATTTTTCCATGTGGAATAGCCAAATTTTCAACATCAAAACCCGGAGCAGCAGGCGCCACAATCCCCTGGGAAAAAACAGGTATACTGAACAAAATCGCAGTGCCGGCAAGCAATAGCCGCTGTACACTTAAATATCTGGTTATTTTAATCATATCTGGTTTCATTATTGGTTCAATGTATTCGTATATCATACCGATTTTACTATTTATTATTTTTTACCGCAGCCACACCATTAGTCGTTTCAATAACTTTCTGTATCGTCCCATCAGCATTATAATACATATAATCTATACAGATCGACCGCCTGTAACTCCCGCCAGTTGGTAATGCCCCGTTGTGATAAAAAAAGTAAGATTTGCCTTTAAAATCTACAATACCGGGGTGCGTAGTAAAGCTATTCAGAACATTGCCTTGTATAATACCTTTATAAATCCATGGGCCTTCAGGCTTTTCAGCCATACAATATGCTATGATTTCGGGTTTTGTACCTGCGCCAGCGTAAACGAGATAATAATGGCCATTTCTTTTGTAAACCCAGGGACCTTCAATATAATTTTGGGGTTTAAAAGCACTAATGGGACCATCCAGCTCGGTCATGTTATTTTTAAGCTTTACCCATTTGCAACTGCCGTTACCCCAGAATAAGTAGACCTGCCCGTCATCATCCACAAATACAGTAGGGTCAATATCGTCCCAGGCATGCTTCATATCTGTTGTCATCTCGTTCGTAACCAATGCTTTTCCGATAGCATCTGTAAATGGGCCTATCGGACTATCGGAAACAGCTACACCTATAGCGGCTCCACCCCTACTATTTATATCATTTTTATGAAAGGTGGAAACAAACCAGTAGAACTTATCTTTATATTCAATACACTGAGCGGCATAAGCATCGCCTGTTGCCCAGGAGAAGGTTTTAGGTGATAGCAGCGCACCATGATCCTTCCAGTTAACCATATCCTTAGAGGAAAACACATGCCAGTCGGGCATTTTGTAATTCTTGTCACGTACTGACGCTGTATCATGCCCAGCATATAAATACACCGTATTTTTATACACAATGGGTGCAGGATCAGCAGTAAAAATATGTTTTATAATGGGATTTTGTGCATTTAACTGATGCTGCGTTCCCACGATAAGCAACATCAAAATGATGATCATCTTTATTTTCATGTCTGGTTCAATTGGGTTAAAAAAATGTACTACTTCACGGAAGAGAATTTATAAAGCGCTACACCATGTATCGGCACTTCGATATTCAGTACTTCTTTTTCTGTTTTAATTTTTGCAATGTCTTTTTGTCTCCAAAGGTCACGGGCCATGACCTTACCGCTAATCCCAAGCTTTTCAAAATCCTTGTAGGAGATGTTGATTTTTTCGAGCCCAAAATTACAGAAGCCGACCGCATGGCTACCGTCTTCCATTTCTTTGACATAAATGCGTAAATCACCAATCGTATGAACACAAGTAGCCTGTTTGCCCAGCGGGTCCTGATTCAGGGCAATCACTTCATCATTGGTTAGTAGATTTAACGTGAAATCATCCAATTTCTCCATGTCACATCCGATAAGCAATGGTGCCGAAAACAAACTCCACAGACTGATATGCAGATATTGTTCGTCCGGCTTAAGCTTACTGGGATGCGGATTACCCCATCCTACAGTGCCTACTACCAGCATATCGGGATCGTTCCAGTTTCCAGGTTTAGCCCATTGGGCAGATTGATCTTGTGCCAGAATAATGTTTTTGACGCTTGTCCAGGTATCCGTAATGTCATTTGTAGTACGCCAGGCATTTCCACCAGCAGTGCCACCCCACTTCCACACATCAGACATACCGTACTGACATAAACTATATACAATGTCCCGGGGTTGCTGAAGTAAATAATCGCCCATCAGTTTAAACGGTTTAACGGCAGTAGCAAGCTGACTACCTCCATGATAAGACAATGAGCCTATTTTATAGGGATCATTACCGGGCATTCCATCAATCACCCCACCATAACTACACCAATCATATTTAAGATAATCAAATCCCCATTCCGCATATTTTTTGGCATCCTGGAGTTCATAACCGAAACTACCAACACACCCACCACAGGTCCATGGACCCGGACTTGAATACAGGCCTATTTTAAGCCCAAGGCGATGAACATCATCTGCAAGTGCCTTCATGTCACCGAACCTTGAATTTGGCAGAATATTTCCATCTTTATCGCGCAACTCACCTCTTAACGAATTGTCTTTAGCGTCGCGGTGGTTTTGCCAAAAATCATCTATATTGATATAATTCCAACCATGGTTAACCAGTCCGCTTTTTTCCATGGCCATTGCTGCGCGCATTACCTTTTCGGCAGAAACTTCTCCCGCAAAACAGTTCCAGCTGTTCCACCCCATTGGTGGTGTAAGTGAGATCTGATCTCCACAAGTAATCTTAAACTTTTTTTCGGCTTTGCCTTTTGCATTTTTAGCACGCAATAAAACAATAAAAGTCCCTTTTTTTTCGAGCTTTCCGGTGATGATGCCGCTGTTCGCATCAATCTGCAGCCCCTCAGGTAAACCTGATGCAGAAAACAACATCGGTCTATCTCCTGTAGCTGGCACTCTGAAAAGAAATGGCGAGCCTGGTCGTACGCCAAATATACTAGTTCCGTTTATCCTGGGTTTTGCCGGTGCTGGCGGAGTAAGTATATAGGGCTCTTTAGGCACTGGATTTAGGGTAGCCAAGGTATTTAAGCCCAAAGTTTCAAATTTCGCGTCTGCCCAATCTGCATGGTCATAGTAATTGCCATTACCGCCATCTGAAACCACCAGTTCAAGTTTTTGAATGCCATTTAATTTTAAATCGCATAATTTAGCCTCATCACCCGATCTCATTATACCGCTCGACCAAAGTTTTTTTGCATCTCCATAAACCATAAATTCTACGGCTGGTTGCTGGCCCTTAATTTCATCATCAACACCCACCTGGGCGCTAAAGGAACTTACTTTTCCTTGCAGGTTTATCGATAATGAACTTTCTGCATGTGTTCCAAAACCACGCTCAAAAATTTTCCCGGCAATGCTTAGAGGTTTACCATCTACAGTTTTGTTTTTTCCTGCCATTCCATAGCCCTGCGTCGCAGCACTAAGGTCTAACTCATCAAGCCAAATTGTTTGCGCTGTTAAAACGCCGGTTCCAGCAAAGAAGATCAGCACAGTAAGTAAAGAAATGTACAAAAGTTTCATATCGGTCGTTTTTTTCATCATCATTGATCTCTATTTAAATTTCCACCAGTTGAAATGGAATAAATCCCCAGTCCCACCTTTAAACACAAAGTATATATCATGCAGCCCTTCTACTTTAGCCACTTTAGTGGATGCCATTGACCAGTTTTCCATTCCACCTGTACTTTTGATCTCGCACGTGCCAAGTAATTTCCCCGTCAGACTGTCTATCCGGATTTCTATCCGGGCAGCCGAGACAGCGGCGATATTCGCATGGAATTCTTTTGGCGATTTTTTAAAATCGAGGTTTCTCACTTTAATGTAATCGCCATGATTGATGGACGTTACATACATGTCCGCATCAGCTGTAATACCTTTCTCCGTTTCAACACCCTCTCCCCAGGCAATAGTTTCAGCTTCTACACGCTTAAATGGGTCAATACGACCAGCTGCTTTTTGAATACCCTCAGATGGCAGCATTCGAATAATGGCCCCATTTTCATCAAAGAGACATTCTTCAACAGCTACGGACCGTGTAAATCCACCGCCACCTGGCAGGGCACCGTTGTGATAAAACAAATAACTTTTGCCTTTATAATCTACTAAACCGGGATGGTTTGTAAAAGCACCTCCTTTTTGAATGACAGACATGATTGTATCACGATAAAACCAGGGCCCTGTAGGTGTTGGCGCAGTAGAATAAGCCAAATGCTCCGGCACACCACCGGCCGCATACAGCATATAATACAGCGCTTTGCGTTTGTATAACCATGGGCCCTCCTCGTATGCTGACGGTCTTTTATCGGCATCTTTGAAACGGACGTTAAAACCTTCCTTATTTAAGGGAACGGTAATGATGTCTCCAGCATAGGAAATCATGTCTTTATTTAACTTTACATATTTTAGATAAGGATTTCCCCAGTATAAATATGCCTGTCCGTCGTCATCAATAAAAACAGTAGGATCAATATCTCCATTGCCGCTGTGGATTAAAGGTTTTCCAAGCGCATCGGTAAAGGGGCCCGTAGGGCTTGTAGAAACGGCAACACCAAGAGCCATGCCCTTGCCATTAGACTGATTTACTGGCACGTACCAATAGAATTTACCATTTCTAAAAATACACTGTCCCGCCCAGGCATCTTTTCCTGCCCAGGAAAAATTTTTAAGCGAAAGCACAGCGCCGCGATCAGTCCAGTTTAGCATATCTGTAGTCGAAAAACACCTCCAATCTTTCATGGTAAACCAGGTAGATTTGTCTTCATCATGCCCGGTATAGAGATAAAGTGTATCGTTATGCACCAGGGGTGCCGGATCTGCTGTATAGATGGTTTGTACAATCGGATTTTGCGACTTGCCAAATAAGGGCGCCATGCAGCACAGTATAAAGAAAAGCAAGTTAATTTTTGAGCGTGGTTTCATTTGTCCTTGATATCATGTAGGTTAATAATTCTAGTTGATGGAATACAATAAAGCAAGCATTTTATCGGCATACCGCTTTCCAAGTTCCCGATAGCCGGCCGCATCAAAATGTAGCTTGTCAGCCACAATTGTACAGCCTTTGGAAGAGATGACGTGGGCATTCGGAATGGTTTTTGGCAGGGTAGCAATAATCCCGTTCATACTTGCACAAACACCCCCCTGCTCCGCATTTACTACTTCGCCAGCCAATAAGGGGATGGAGTTTGCTTCCAGATTAAGATCCTTGAGCAAATTGTCGTAAACAATTTTCACCTTTTTCACCCATAAACTATCACCTGTATTAGACTCTCCCTGGTGCAACAAAATTCCTTTAATTACGCCATCTTTTTGCGCTTTTTTTGCCAACTCCAATAAACGTAAATAGGGGTTACCATTATACTGCTTGATGGTTCCGATCATCCATTGCGGAGCTGTAGCGATATAAGAGGCATACATGTCTCTATCGAATAACTCTATTTTACAGCCTCCCACAGCTACATTGACTACACCTATTTTTATTTGTTCCGGGAGTTTGGCAAGCAGTGTTCTCCCGAAATAATCGGCTGGGGTTAAACCTGTATTACAACGTACCAGCGGTGGCCTTGCCATATACCAGGTATCCTTTATGCGGTTGAGGTCGGGACAATCCACTGCCTGCAATACTTTGAAACGCGGACTTAGATTTACGGTATCCTGAGCCTCAGCGCGAACATGGCCTTCCATATTGGACTGTCCGAAGCACAAATAGATGTGGAAGTTAGGATCTTGGGCAAAACTTGTTGTAGCAAACAACAGAAAGAAGCCAGTCAACACCTTTATAATTAATCGATAATCTAAAACCTTATCATTCTCCATAGTCATATTATTGTTATTGATGTGCAGTTAAAATTTTTGGTTGCGATTTATTCCGGATCTGTCCGAAATGGTGAAGCAGGTAATTTTGCCAAATTATACAAATTTGGATTTACCGGGTTATCTGCCCAGGCATAACGAACATACTTCGGACTAAGGATCTGATCGGACCATACTACGATTTGATCCCCAGCAATTTTTGCATTTGCCCAAACAAACTTTCGGTCAGCTCCGGCAATTTCAAACTGGGCAGGCGAATCATCGTCTATCGTCATCATCCCCCCTCCAACATGATCAAAACTGACCACAATTTGATTGCCTTCAATTTTCGAAGATTTAAAAATTGGCCCGGAATACGTCAAATTCTTTTCCGCATAAACCAAGTGTCTAGCAATCAAAGCCAGGCGTTCCCCGATATCTTTTTTATTGTCCGGATGAATGTCATTCCATTCACCAAGATCAATGGTCACAGCCATGCCGGTGAAAGGCACCTTAAGGCTCTGCAGCATCGCTTCTCTTAACAACGCCAGGTTACTTGCAGCAGGTTGATAACGCATATCACCAAGATTGGGCAATTGAACGTATAGAAAAGGCAAATCTGGCATCGAAAACTGATTTCTCCAATCGGTAATTAACGCAGGCAGTAATTTTTTATAAGAATTGGCATTACCCACATTGTTTTCACCTTGGTACCACAGCACTCCTTTCAGACTGTAATTTCTTAGTGGAGCAATCATCGCATTGTAAAGCGAGGTAGGCTGCGCCTGTGCAGAAATAGCTGCAGGGCCTTTTCTAACAGGTGTTGCATACACTTCAGCAACCTTATATTGCCATTCACCCTTTAAATCCACAGACAATTTACCAGCTTCCAGATGGTAAGGTTTATCAGGTACAAAACCTCCTTTTCCATGCTGATTTTCTACCCTGATCACAAAAATGTTCTTTCCCGGCTTTAACACATCCGGTGTTAAAATATACCGCCTCTGCGGATATTGATACCCGGTAGCACCAACCTGCTTGCCATTGATATAAAAGCGATCTGCATCTACAATTCGTCCCATGTGAACAATTGCCGGAATTCCGGTCATACTTTCTGGTATATCAACCTCCTTCCGGTACCAGACCACCCCATCCAGCTCGCTTACTCCCTGATCCTCCCAATATCCCGGTATATTTATGTTCCGCCAACCCTTGGGTTTGTAGGCAGGATCATACCATTTGACTGCTTCCGATAAGCCTTTATCGATCCCTTCCCGCTTAACCTGATTGGATAGGGCTTTCCGATTAGTTGTATTTACATACGCCGTATCCTTATTGGTGGTTATCACTTCAGTGAGTCTGTCAAAACCTTTGAGGCCCTCCTCACTTGTCCAGGACTCAATGGAAGTACCACCCACACTTGAATTGATGATACCTATTGGAATTCCATATTCTGTAAAAATTCGTTTTGCAAAAAAAAAGGCCACTACAGAGAACTCGTTAATATCTTTCAGATTGGCCGACTTCCATTCACTCTTAGCCAGATTTTCTGACGGCCCGTTCAAATTGGCACCGGTAGGTACCCAGAATTGCCTGATTTGAGGGTAATTTGCATTGGCAATATCACTGGCATAGGTAATGTTATGCAACTTCATCTGATGAACCATATTAGACTGCCCTGAACATAGCCATACATCACCAATTAAAACACCATTCAAAAGAATGGTGTTCCTTCCTTTAAGTTTCATCGTGTAGGGTCCCCCGGCTTTCATAGCCGGAAATTTCAGCAGCCATTTTCCATCTTCCCCTGCAACTGTACTTTGATGCTTGCTGTTGAAACTAACTGTTACTTTTTCGCCCGGCGATGCCCAGCCCCATAGCTTAAATTTGGTATCACGCTGCAACACCATACTGTCGCAAATTAAACCTGGCAACTTAATCTGTGCATATCCATGTAACACCATACCCAATACAAAGTATAGAAAAAGTGTGGCTCGCTTATACTGGTTCATACATCTAAATTTAATCTGGTTGGTTAGCAGTTCAAACCTACGCCAAACCGGAAAATCCATAGAGCAGTTTTGTATAAATAGCTGTCAAAAATGTTTAATTTGTCAAATTACCTGATCTTCTGCTTTACGCTTTAAGTTCATGAATTCAGAAGGCTGCATATTGAATTTTGCTTTAAAGGATTTTGCAAAATAATTAGGCGTGGCAAAGCCCACCATGTAAGCGATCTGCGAAACATTCAGGTCACTTTTTTCCAGTAAAATGGTTGCCTTATCCAATTTCACTGACCTGATGTACTCTACGGGCGACTGACCTGTCAGCTCCAGGATTTTATGGTATAAAGAGCCCCTACTCATCCCAACATGTTTGCTTAAATCTTCCACAGAAAGTTTCGGGTTATTCAGATTCTCTTCAATATATAAAACTACTTTGTTTAGCAACCTGTCGCCATGCGATTCTATTAGTATTTCTGGTGCCTGAACCTTAATTTGCTTCGTATAAGTATCTTTAAGTGTTTTATTTAAGGCCAGTAAGTTTTTAATTTTTGCATGCAGGATTTCAAAGTTAAAAGGCTTAGTGAGGTAGTCATTTGCGCCGGTTTCAAGTCCCCTGATCTGTTCTTCTTCGCCAGTTAAGGCAGTTAGCAATATAATCGGAATGTGATTGGTCCGCTTATCTGACTTCACTTTACAACACAATTCTATTCCATTCATGTAAGGCATGGTGATGTCAGTTACGATAATCTGTGGATGATGTGCTAAAGCCTTTTGCCAGCCTTCTTGTCCGTTAGAAGCCTCATATACTTTATAAATTGACTTTAAACTATCCTTCAGGTAAAACCTGAAATCTTCATTGTCTTCTACCAATAAAACGGAAGGCATATCCATTCCATTTGCAAGTTCTTCTGTAGTTACACTTTCCAAATTGAACGAGCTATGGCCTGAAAAATCTATCGTCATTTCTTCAACAGCTTCAGTGGTTGAGAAAGGCAGTTCAATGATAAAACTACTTCCCAACCCAGGTTCGCTTTTTACCGATATCGTACCACCATGCATTTTAACAAACTCCTTTGCAATAGATAAGCCGATGCCGCTTCCCTGATTTAAAATGGGGGCCGAAGTTTCAGCCTGAAAAAAGCGATCGAATATCCTATTTTTATCTGCCTCAGTCATGCCAATACCTGTGTCAGAAACCTTAATAATTAATGAGGCATCCTGGCCATTATTTAAAAGCATGCCTTTTTCCAGTTCCAAAGAGATGGTACCACCCAGGGGTGTAAATTTAAAGGCATTAGACAATAAATTGAACAAAATACGTTCTATTTTATCCTGGTCAAACCGGGTGTAAAAGTATTTCAACTGGCTTTTAAACACCAATTGAATTTGCTTACGATCACTCAGATCATTGAAAGATTCAAGGACTTCTTTAATGAATGCAACAATATCTACCTCGGTGATATTTAACCTCAATTCCTGATCTTCCATTTTTCTAAAGTCAAGAATTTGGTTCACAAGGTTCAGCAACCTGCGGGCATTCCTTTTGATCATCCCCAAGGGTAGCGCAATCTCGTCTTGCCGCTTTTCAGTCAGCAACTTATCAACAGGCCCCATAATGAGGGAAAGCGGCGTGCGAAATTCGTGACTCAGATTAGTCAGGAACTTGATTTTCAGTTGATCCAACTCACGTAAACGTTCGGCCTCTTTACGTTCTTGCTCAATGTGCTGTTCAGCCTTCATTTTTTCCTGAACCATTGCGAATTTTAGCTTCAATTTTTGAATCCCTCTATGCCTGATGTAAAAAAGCAATCCGCTAATGCCCAATACATAAAAAATATAGGCGTATATCGTTCTCCAGAAAGGAGGCCTCACATGTATTTTTATCGCAGTTTCTGCTGTATTCCAAAGCCCGTCATTATTACTGGCCTTCACATGAAATACATAATCGCCGGGATCAAGATTGGTATAGGATACAGATTTGGAATTCCCTGCATCAATCCAATCGTTATCGAAACCCTCTAATTTATATGCATATCTGTTCTGCTCCGGCGCGGTATAGTTTACACTTACATAACTGAGTGTAAAATTTTGTTTATAATCTAAATAAACGTCTTTAGCCACAGAGATATGCTCTTTTATAGGCCCATCAGCAGCGGCAAGTATCGATGTATTGGATATTTTCAAATCTGTAAAAAGCACAGGTGCTACATTCCTGTTTTTCTTAAAATATTGAGGGTTAAAATAGTTGAAACCATCTGCACCACCGAAATAAATTTCCCCGTCTGATGAGCTAAATCCGGCACCCAGCACAAAATTATTGTTTTGCACCCCGTTATAGATTGTATAATTCGTAAACTTCTTTGTTCTGGGTTCAAAGCTGCTGATGCCTTTATTTGTACTGACCCAAATCCTACCTTGCCTGTCTTCCACAATCGCGTAAACCGTTGCATTACTGAGTCCATTTTTTTCAGAGAAAGTGTTAAACTGACCGGTCTTAGGGTCAAACAGACTTAAGCCCCCGCTAAATGTTCCAACCCAGATATTTCCAGCCCGGTCTTTCAAAACTGACATAGTCAGGTCGTTAGGCAGTTTACTATTGGCTTTATTATGAACGGTAAATTTCTTCCCGACAGGATCAAATATGGCTATACCTGAGCCATAAGAACCGATCCAGATGTTACCATTGTTGTCTTCTTCAATAAACCGGATAAAGTTATTGCCCGGATAATCATATTCATTATCGCTTTTCGGGTTTTTACAATACTTAACTAAGACTTTATTATCTGAATTCAAAACATTTACCCCGCCACCATTTGTACCGATCCAGAGCTTGCCCGACCGATCTTCTTTGATACAAAATATATCATTGGAACTTAGCGCATCTGAATGACCATTGTGCATGAACTGGCTGATTTTTTCCGAATGCAGATCCATAACAACCAAACCATTGGCATAGGTACCCATATATAGTTTTTGTGACCTCGTCATTTCCATATTCATGATGGAAATATTGCTCATCTTGCTGCCATTTGCTAAAGGCAGATGGAAACGCTTAAACAATTCGGTTTTACGATTGAACAAATTAAGGCCACCACCATCTGTACCCACAAAAATCTGATCATCCTGATATTGCGCAAATGAAGTCACAACCGGAGCATTCAGACCACTCTGGTCGAATGCATTACTTTGCTTCAATTGAAAAAGATTTAAATTGGTATCGTACTTGTCAATACTACCATGGTAAGGACCTAACCAATAAATACCCTGATTATCGATGTAAATGCAACTGATCGACTTACCTGTAAGACTGTAGATGTCTCTCGGATCTGGCTTGTACACCGTAATTTTACCCGTTTTGATATCCAGAATATTCAGCCCATCTTCTGTACCTACCCACAGTTCATTGTCCGTACTGGCTGCAATACTCATGACCATATTGTTGCTTAAAGTACCAGGATTTTTACTGTTGTGCCTAAAAATCTGAAACCCTTTTGCATCTGGCAGCAGCTTCGAAAGTCCATCTTTTGTACCGATCCATAAACTACCAGAATGGTCTTCAACAATTGATGACACATAATTATCACTCAGACTCGAAAGATCGGAAACATTATTTTTATAATGTTTAAATGAATTGGTCTGTCTTTCGTACAAGTAGAGCCCATTATTCGACCCGATCCACATCCTGTGTTTACGATCCTCATAAAGACAGTTAATCGCAATGGCGGGGAATGCTCCTTTAGGACCAACCTGTATATTAAATTTTTTGATTTTTCTGGTTTTTGGGTCGAGTACATCAAGCCCGCTAAATGACGCCACCCATATTTTTCCCGTATAATCGCTATAAACTGCACGTACGACGTCACTACTAAGGCTCTCGGCAGTATTGGCAGGGAAGCTAATAAAGGAATTGTTTTTTCGATCGTATAAACTTAAAGAGCCACCCGAGCTTCCCACCCACAAATTCCCAGCCTTATCTTCATGCAATGCCCGGATGTCATTGGCCTGTATGCCGGATGGATCATCAGATTTATGCTTGTAAACAGTAAAATTGGTGCCATCAAATTTATTCAACCCATCTTCGGTAGCAAACCACATTAATCCGAACCTGTCCTTTAATATCGCATTAACGGTATTTGAGGAAAGTCCGTCTTTTGTTTTCAGCGAAGTAAAGTTTACTTTTTGTTGTTGCGCAAATGCTGGACAGGATAGCACAGCAATGTACCATAAACAACAACACATTTTTTTCACGGCCAGGTTCAGCATATCTATTTGGTTACCAGAGTTACTTCAATTCAGTACACCTGGCAGCCATCTAAACTGCACACCTCAGTTTTGATGACCGCTTTTGATACAGGTGCTATAATTGGTTTCAGCAACTAAAGTACCTACAAAATAAATACGCGACAGCAACAAATGTATTTTTTTCCGCTACAAAAGTTTAAAACGACATCATAAACACATCATCTAAAATTAATAACTGCCTGGTAAGCCTTTTTACGTTGCAGTTGCTGATCAAATAATAGTGGATAGTTTTTTCTGCCTGGTACTGGATAATAGTCCAGCCAAGTATAACGGTCAGAGACATTCCAAAAAGTTACACTGGTTATATTTTTTTTATACTCCCTGAATATGCTAAAGATTTTCCCATACTGATCAATCTGTTTCTGCTCAAGATCTGGAGTTAGCACCTCGCTTTCACCAACTTTTTTTGGTCTCTTATTTTTTTCCCATGGATAGATTGACATGTCGAGTTCGGTGAAATGTATTTGCAGGCCTAATGAGGAATACAATTCAATAGCCTCACGCAATTCCTTTTCGGATGGTTCAAATACTGACCAATGTGCCTGCAAACCTATTCCATGAATGGGCACATGCTTTGCAATCAGTTTTTTAAGTAATCGATAAATTTTATCTCGTTTCACCGGCCGTTCCGAATTGTAGTCATTGTAAAAAAGCAAAGCCTGCGGATCAGCTGCATGAGCATACTCAAATGCTTTGGCGATGTATTCCTCACCACAGATCTGGTACCACAATGAGTTTCTTATAAATTCATCATCAGCATCCCCGATTACCTCGTTCAGCACATCCCAGGCATAAATTTTTCCCTGATATCTGCTGACCACCGTTGTAATGTGGTCTTTAAGACGTTTCAGCAGTACTTCTTTAGTAACCAGGTTACCCGTTTCGTCTTTAAACATCCAGTCGGGAACTTGCTCATGCCAGCATAAATTATGACCCCGGATTTTTAAATGATGATTTTGCGCAAAGTTGACCATTGAATCCGCATCCCGCCAGAAATAAACGTCTTCCCGGGGGTGCAATGCGTCCATTTTCATGGCATTTTCTGGTGTGATGCTGTTAAATTCCCTCAACAGTAGCCGCGATTCATCGCCGCTTAATGTACGGTTGTTTACAGCAACACCAATCGGGAAATAATCTTTATAATAATCCTTTAGTCCTAAAATCCCCTCTGTACTTTGACACCATGCAGTACAACTGATCAGAATTCCCAAAAAGAATATACCTAGTGAAGCTTTCATGATGTTACCGCAATAATATCCCTCCTTGTTCCCGCTTTTTCATAATCTGCAAGGAATGTTGCCAAACCACTTTCTGTTATTGGATGTTTCAACAGTGCTGTGATTGCATGTAGAGGAGCGGTAATGGCGTCTGCACCAGCCATTGCACAAGCAACAATGTGCAATGGCCCCCGAATTGAAGCAGCCAGAATTTCTGTAGGATAGTTGTAATTGTCAAAAATTAACCTGATCTCTTTAATGAGCGCAATACCATCTGTTGATATATCGTCTAAACGTCCTAAAAAAGGGGAAACGTAACTGGCTCCCGCTTTGGCAGCTAAAAGTGCCTGGCCGGCTGAGAAAATCAAAGTACAATTTGTTTTGATGCCCTTGGATGAAAAATGTTTGATTGCCTTGATGCCGTCTTTGATCATTGGTACTTTAACTACGATTTTAGGGTTGAGTGCCGCCAACAACTCCCCCTCCCTGATGATTTCATTAAAGCTTGTCCCAATTACTTCAGCACTGACATTATTGTCAACAATGCCACAAATTGTCTTATAATGGACATTTACGGCATCATCTCCCGTAATGCCCTCTTTAGCCATTAAACTCGGATTGGTGGTTACCCCATCTAATATACCCAGGTCCTGCGCTTCAGTGATCTGATCAAGATTGGCTGTATCAATAAAAAATTTCATATGTATGTTTGGTTAAAGTTTATATGCTGGTTTAGTATGAAACTATTTTTGATAGGTAGGGTCATTTCCCTTATAGTCAAACCATTTATAAATGGCCTTATTCTCACTTTCTGCTCCCTCAGCGGTCGCGTAAATACCATACAATGCGCCAACAAAGCCTCCGGCAACAGCAGTACTCAGGTATTTACCATCCAGCTTATTTTCCAGGAGCTGCCATTCATTTTCTTTTAATCCATACCAGAACGAATAGGTATCCTTTTCGGCACTGATCCTAAGATATAAATTCTTTTGAGCTACAGGAAGTTGCGCTTGCTTTATTAAATCCATCTTATGGGTGCCAGAATTACCTTTAAATAACTGGACAACCTCCTTTTGATCAGCAACTGATTTGCACAAATAATAGAAATGTGTTTCATTTTGGAATATAATCAAACCAGCCTTCTCGTTACCTTTACGTGCCGAAAAATCCATCGCTACAGATGCCGAACTCAACAAGTGTTGTTGTCTTCTGCCGATAAATGCGGGGTTTCCTTTTTCCAAAATGGTTTCGGGAAGCAGCTTGACTGTGAGCGCATTTTTATTTTCCTTAAAACTATACCAGGTTGGATTATGGGTACGTAAAAACAGAAACTGGTTATTCAGGCTATCTTTAAACAGTACCCTGGAGGCAAAATTGCCCGTAATTGGCAATTGATCTTTTTGTTTTTGTGCTTTCCAGTTTGCCTGATATGCATACTGTACTTCCTTATGGTCCGGATTAATTACCGGCCAGTCGTCAATCCACCTTACAGGTGCGATAAAGGTTTCCCTGCCAGTATTGTAAAAATCACCTTGATAAGGTCTAACCCCCAAAAAAACAGCATAGGTGTTGCCGTCCGGTCCTTCAACCAAATCAGCGTGACCAACAGACGATATGGGATTGCTCCGTTTCGGATCCAGATGCCGATGTGTCAGAATGGGATTTTTATCATAAGGAATATAGGGGCCCCAGACATCTTTGCTCCGAAAAACAACTTCAGAATGGTTGACACTTGTTCCCCCTTCAGCTGCCATCAGATAATAATAATTTTTTCTTTTGTAAATATGAGGTGCTTCTATCCAAACAGGTTTTTTACTGATGTCCACTCCGCCGTTTACCAAAATCTGCTCTTTTCCAATCACCTTTAACGTGGTCAGGTCCAGCTCATACATCCGCACAGTCCGATGACCACCATATAGGGGTTTATTTTCCGGCGGATCACTATTGTATAAAATAAAAGCCCTTTCGTCATCAAAAAATAGAGAAGGGTCTATCCCTCTGGCTGCTTTGATATACACGGGATCACTCCAGGGGCCTGCCGGATTGCTGGCTGTAATGATAAAATTACCACCATGGTCAATATCCGTACAGGTGATGTAAAAAACCCCTTTATGATAATTGATCGCTGGGGCAAATAATCCCCGAGATACTTGCTCGCCCATAAAATCCATTTGCGAGGGCCGGTTTATGGCACTCGCAATTTGCTTCCAGTTTTTAAGATCCTTACTATGAAATATAGGTATCCCGGGGAAATACACAAAAGTAGAGGTTACCATATAATAATCTACGCCCACTTTACATATTGCCGGATCGGGATAAAATCCAGGAAGAATTGGGTTTTGCAGGGTCAACTGCGCCCTGGCGTTTGAAAATAGCATGAGCAGCGCCATGACACAAGGAATCAGGATATTTTTTTTTTGCATGTAGGAAATATTAATTTCTCAAAATTAGCAGGCAAAAAAAAGGAACACGACCTCATTTGTTGAATTTCATGCTATAAATGTTCGGGCAGGAAATAAAATATTCAACGGCCTGACAATTCAGCAGATTGAACATTTGTTCCATCATTGATCACAAACGTACACCCGATCATCCGGTAAGCTCTATACTTTTATTAAAAAACACACTAACCAACTAAACAGCAGAAAATCGCCTTATATGAGCAGAATCAGATTAAAAATCTACTGTCTTTTGATACTATCCGTAAGTTGTATTAAAATTCAAGCCCAAACCTATCCATTTCAAGATTATAAATTATCGTTTGAGAAACGCGTTGATGACCTCGTGTCGCGATTGACACTGGAAGAAAAGGTATCGCAGATGCTGAATGCGGCACCTGCCATTGAAAGACTTGGGATTCCTGCCTACGACTGGTGGAACGAAACCCTTCATGGCGTTGCCAGAACACCTTTTAAAGTGACGGTTTTTCCACAGGCCATTGCCATGGCTGCAACCTTTGATCAAAACTCACTATTAAAGATGGCAGATTTTTCTGCAACAGAAGGAAGGGCAATCTACCATAAAGCTGTACTTGAAGGAAGAACCAGTGAACGCTACCTGGGTTTAACCTACTGGACTCCAAATGTTAATATTTTCAGAGATCCCCGCTGGGGCAGAGGTCAGGAAACCTATGGAGAAGATCCATATCTTACTGCAATGCTGGGTGATGCCTTCGTAAAAGGTTTACAGGGAAATGATCCAAAATACTTAAAGGCAGCTGCCTGCGCAAAACATTATGCTGTTCATAGTGGCCCGGAACCACTTCGCCACGTATTTGACGTGGACGTAAGTGCATATGATCTTTGGGATACCTATCTTCCGGCATTCGAGAAATTGGTGGTTGATTCAAAAGTTGCCGGCGTCATGTGTGCCTACAATGCCTTCCGGACACAGCCTTGCTGTGCCAGCGATATACTAATGACAGACATTTTACGTAAAAAATGGGGCTTTAAAGGCTATGTCTCCTCCGACTGCTGGGCGATTGATGATTTTTACAAAAATCACAAGACACATACCGATGCCGCATCCGCCTCTGCCGATGCTGTTTTTCATGGAACAGATATCGACTGTGGCACCGAAGCCTACAAAGCACTGGTTAGCGCGGTTAAAAATGGTCAGATCAGTGAAAAACAAATAGACATTTCGGTTAAACGCCTGTTCATGATCCGGTTTAGATTGGGCATGTTTGATCCGATCTCTATAGTAAAATATGCACAAACACCATTCTCCGTTCTGGAAAGTGAGCCACATAAAGCACATGCCTTAAAAATGGCGCAACAATCTATGGTATTGCTTAAAAATTCAAACCAGGTCTTACCCCTAAGTAAATCTTTAAAAAAAATAGTTGTACTTGGGCCGAATGCAGATAATGCAATTGCTGTTCTGGGCAATTACAATGGCAATCCGAGTAGCATCACGACTGTATTACAAGGCATAAAAGATAAAGTTGGTCTGCAGACTAAAATCGTATATGAGCAGGCCATTAATTTTACCAATGACACCTTGCTCACTTATCCGGATATCAACAATCAGTACAGTTATGAAGGCCAGAAAGGATTTAAAGCCCTGTATTTCAACAACAAAGATCTACAGGGTAAACCAGCATTAGTCAGAACAGAGCAGCAACTGGATCAGGCATGGCAGGAAGGAGAAATCATTAGCGCTGCTGTTAGGGCTAATCATTTCTCTGCACGATACATCACCCAATATACTGCAGCAGCCACTGGTACGATTACTTTTGAACTGGAAGCAGATGATGGGTATCGGTTTTTCGTTAACGGAAAAACAGCAATCAATGCCTGGTCCCGGAACAGATGGGGCGCAAAAACCTATACGCTTGAGACCATCAAAGATTCTGTGTATAACCTGGTTGTAGAATACTGGCAGGGAGATGGAAAGGGTAATGTGAGACTCCGTGCCGGCCGCCATCAGCAAACGGACTTTAATGCGCTCGTGCACCAGCACCAGGATGCAGATGTCTTCATTTTTGCGGGCGGTATTTCGCCGCAATTGGAAGGCGAGGAAATGAAAGTCGACTATCCCGGATTTAATGGAGGTGACCGTACTTCTATTATGCTGCCCGCAGTACAAACAAAACTGATGGCTGCGCTAAAATCATCAGGTAAACCAGTGGTCTTTGTCATGATGACAGGAAGCGCCATTGCTACGCCATGGGAGTCGGAAAACATACCAGCAATTCTCAATGCCTGGTATGGCGGTCAGGAGGCAGGTAAAGCAGTCGCCGATGTCATTTTTGGAGATTATAATCCCGCAGGTCGTTTACCCGTCACCTTTTACAAAAGTGATGAGGATCTGGCTGCATTTAACGATTACAACATGGACAATCGTACGTATCGATATTTCAAAGGTAAACCTTTGTATGGCTTCGGATATGGATTAAGTTATACCTCGTTTCATTATGAGCAGGTTCGCCTGCCAAAAGCTGTTGTAAAAGGAAAGCCGGTATCTGTCAGTGTAAGCATCACCAATACAGGTAAAATGAGTGGTGATGAGGTTGCCCAACTCTACATTCATCATCAAAATCCATCGGTAAAGACAGCCCTGAAATCTTTAAAAGGATTTCAACGGATCAGTTTAAAAGCCGGGGAGCGGAAAATTGTCAAATTCACCTTAAGCCCTACCGATCTTTCATTTGTCGATTCCAATGGAAATATCAAACAAATTAAAGGCAAAATTGAGCTGAGTATTGGCGGCAGTCAACCAGACGAATCCAATAAAACGAGCGGCAATACAATTAAAAGAATCTTATCCATCATTTAACTGACAGAGTTCACGAAAACCACTAATACATGATAAAAAGTATATTTTCTGCCATACTAGTTAACGGGCTAAACATTTCCTTTGTTTTTGCCGGCATCAATCCTTTTATTTCCAAGCAATATGTCCCTGGAAGTTTTTGTATTGCCGGGGCGCAAAAAACGGCAACAATTGTGGTCAGTAAAAATGAATGGCCGGGTGTTCTGCGTGCTGCAAAAAACCTTCAGGATGACATCAAAAAGGTTACGGGCAAAGTCCCGGCTTTCAACACCGATCAGAACGCATCTATGGCAATCATTGTCGGAACCATTGGGCACAGCAACATTATCGATCAATTGATCAAAACCAATAAAATCAATGTCTCAGGAATATCCGGAAATTGGGAAACGACCTTAATACAAGTGGTACGGCATCCGCTGCCTGGCGTAGACAGTGCACTTGTTATCGCTGGAAGTGATAAACGCGGAACCATCTATGGAATCTATGAACTGTCATACCAAATCGGCGTTTCTCCCTGGTATTACTGGGCCGACGTCCCGGCACAAAAAAGTAGCGCATTGTATGCCATAGCCGGCCGCCACGTCAATGCTGCTCCTGCTGTAAAATACAGGGGTATATTCCTAAATGATGAAGCCCCAGCACTATCTGGCTGGTCTAAAAAAGAATTCGGCGGTTTTAACCATAAATTTTATGAAAAGGTATTTGAATTGATTCTAAGATTAAAAGGTAATTATTTATGGCCCGCCATGTGGGGAAGTGCATTTAACGATGATGACCAGCTAAATCCTATTTTAGCCGATGAATATGGTGTAGTGATCGGCACCTCCCATCACGAGCCTTTAACCCGTGCGCATGATGAATGGCGAAGATATCAGGGCGGGAAATGGAACTATGAACAGAATCCTACGCAGCTAAAGACATTTTGGGAAAGCGGATTTGCACGCGTTGCCGATAAAGAGCAAATCATCACAATAGGTATGCGTGGTGATGGCGATGAGCCTATGACCGCAGGAACAGCAACGACCTTACTTGAAAAGATTGTAAAAGAACAGCGTGAAATCATATCCAAAGTCACAAAAAAACCGGCCAGTCAAACCCCGCAGCTATGGGCATTGTATAAGGAAGTACAAGATTATTATGATAAAGGGATGCGTGTACCGGATGATGTAACGCTTTTACTCTGTGACGACAACTGGGGAAACATCAGAAAACTTCCTGCTTTAAATGAAACACCTAGAACAGGTGGCTACGGCATTTACTACCATTTCGATTACGTTGGCGGACCAAGGAATTATAAATGGGTCAATACCAATCCCATTCAAAAAATATGGGAGCAGATGAATTTAGCCTATCAATACAATGCCAATCAAATCTGGATCGTCAATGTAGGGGATCTAAAACCTATGGAGTTTCCGATAGAATTTTTCCTGGACTATGCCTGGAATCCCACTGCCATTCCAGCTGAAAAGTTGAGGCAATACACGATGGACTGGTGTGCTAAGCAATTCGGTCCGGCTTATGCCATTGAGACAGCCGACCTTTTAGATAAGTATACAAAATACAACGGCCGGATCAAGCCGGAGTTACTCAACGAAAACACCTATAGCCTGGTTAATTATAAAGAATTTGAAACTGTACGAAATGACTATAAAAACCTGGAAACACGGGCCAGATTTATTTATAACGAAATCTCCCTACAACAAAAGGATGCATATTACCAACTGATCATGCACCCTATTGAAGCCTGTGCCAATCTATATGATTTGTATTACACAGTGGCGAAAAACAAACTTTATGCGAAACAGGGTCGAATAAGCACCAACAGCCTCGCAAAACAAGCAGATTCATTATATAACCGTGATGCAGCAATCACCAGGTTTTACAATAAAGTAATGGCAGGTGGCAAATGGGACCATATGATGGATCAAACCCACATCGGATATACCGGCTGGCAACAACCAGAACAAAACATAAAGCCTAAAACCGACCAGATAGCGGTCTCAAAATCACAACTGGGTTTGTCAGTTGAGGGTTCAGACAGCAGCTGGTTAAACAAAGGTCAGGTCTATAGCTTCCCTTTGATGGACAATTTAAGCCGTCAAAGCCATTACATCGACCTTTTCAATACCGGATCTGGCCAATTGAACTACGAAATCAAAGCCCCGGCTTATGTGTTATTGGATCATCCGAAAGGCGCATTTGAATTTGAAAAACAAATTCATATTGATATCGACTGGAGCAAAGCCCCTTTGGGAAATAAAATGTGCTTACTCACGATAAAAGGAAGTGATGGCTCGGCTATAAAACTCAATTTAAACACAAAAAATAACCCAATACCGGCCCAAATTGAAGGAAATGTATTTGTTCCTCAAAATGGATACATTGCTATCGAAGCGGAGAATTACTCCAGAGCAATCAGCAGTCGGCTGATTACCTGGAAAACCATACCCAATTACGGAAAAACACAGAGTGGGATAACTTCTGTTCCGGTAACAGCTACACCGGAGGAGCCAGGTAAAAGCACGCCACATTTGGAATACGATATTTACCTTGATGTTGCCGGTACTTATACCTTAAATGCTTTGATATCTCCGACCATCGACTTCAGCAATACAGATGGTTTGAAATTCGGGCTTTCAGTTGATGATCAGCCCATAACCATTGTCAATACCAGTACAGATTATCAAACGGAAAAGGCATGGGGACAGTCGGTTGCAAATGCAATTAAAATCTTTAAGACACCTTTAAATTTTGATAAAGCGGGGAAACATACCATAAAATATTGGATGGTAAAACCCGGCCTTGTACTTCAAAAAATCGTACTTGACCTTGGCGGCTTAAAACCAAGTTTTCTGGGTCCTCCACAATCATCCAAACTCAATAATCATAAAATTAAACTATGAATCAATTAAAATTACACGCTGCTGTTGCAATTACAATAGGTATGTTGGCAGCAAGTGCTTGTCAGCAGAAATTTCTGTCCCAACCACTCATTTCTGACATTTACACCGCAGACCCATCTGCGCATGTATTTGAAGGAAAGATCTACATTTACCCTTCTCATGATATAGAGGCTGGTACACCAGAAAATGACAATGGCGACCATTTTGACATGCGCGACTATCATATTCTGAGTATGGACAGTATCAATGGCAAAGTTACAGATCATGGCGTAGCGCTCAGCATTAAAGATATCCCCTGGGCTGGCAGGCAATTGTGGGCACCTGATGCTGCATGTAAGAATGGCATTTACTACCTGTACTTTCCCGTTAAAGATAAACAAGATATCTTTAGAATCGGCGTCGCTACCGCTAAAAATCCGGCAGGGCCATTTAAGGCACAACCGCAACCCATTGCAGGAAGTTATAGTATAGATCCTGCAGTTTTCACCGATACAGACGGCAGTTCGTATATGTACTTTGGTGGCATCTGGGGAGGGCAGCTGCAGCGCTGGCAAAATGGACAATACGATGCCAAAGGCTCTAAAACCGATTCAGGTAAAGAAAACGAAGCTGCCCTAACCGCTAAAGTTGCAAAAATGAGTGCAGATATGTTGGGCTTTGAGACTGAGGTCAAAGATGTCGTGATTTTGGATGAAACAGGCAAGCCATTACTTACTAAAGACCACAACCGCAGATTTTTTGAAGGTGCCTGGATGCACAAATATCAAAACAAATACTATTTCACGTATTCAACCGGTGATACGCATTTCCTGGCCTATGCCATCGGAGATAGCCCGTATGGCCCGTTTAAATACCAGGGCACATTTATGGATCCGGTACAGGGATGGACAACACACCATTCCATCATTGAACATCTGGGCAAATGGTACATTTATTACCATGATACCCAATTGTCAAACAAAACACATTTGAGAAACATCAAGGTAACCGAACTGAAACACAATTCGGATGGAGGAATCGATTTAATCAAACCGATGCTAAAATAAATTACCAATAAAGGCCGTATCAAGAAGTTCAGAATGACGACTGTATTCAGAATTCAGGCGTCATTCTGAATTCCAGAATAACAATCGCATCAATAAATCAGTTTACATTAAAAACATAGGTCCTTCCAGCTTTAGTTTCAAAATCATACAATGCTGTTTTGGGAACTGAAATTCCTTTTAAATTTGCCAACTCGGAAATTAACGGGTCTTTAATCACATTCACCTGATAAAATGGATTACGGTTCTCATCCTTTGCAGCCGCCAAAACCACATTCCCTTTTAAGACAGTATTTTGCGCAATCCTTAATCTACAATTCCCCCCTAATCCGGATTTCACAGTTAATTTCTTCAGTTTTCCGGATTTCCATTCTATCGCAAATTCGAAACCACCCCTTGCTTTTAATCCACTAACTTTACCATCTTGTAATGCATCAGGTAATGCAGGCAGCACAAAGATATTCCCGTCGTAGCTTTGCAAAAGCATCTCCGCGATTCCTGCCGTACAACCAAAATTACCATCAATCTGAAATGGAGGATGTGCATCCAGAAGGTTTGGATAAGTTCCTCCAGACTGTCCTTTTGTTTCCATTGGGGCTGGATTAAGCTGATCTGAGATTAGTTTATAAGCTTGATTTCCATCAAGCAGCCTGGCCCACCAGTTCACTTTCCATCCCATAGACCAACCAGTAGACTTGTCTCCCCTATAGATCAGTGAGTTTTTAGCGGCTTCCACCAATTCAGGGTTTCTGAAAGGTGATATCTGTCCGGAAGGATACAAACCGTACAAATGAGAGATGTGACGGTGTTTGTCATTTGTTCTGTCCATATCCCTAATCCATTCCTGTAACTGGTTATGTTTACCTATTTGCATAGGCGGAATTTTTTTGAGTGCAATTGAAACAGAATCAGCAAATGAATGGTCTACATTCAGGATTTTTGCGGCGTTGACCAGATTATTGAAAACATCAAATATCAGCTGGTTATCCATCGTCGTTCCTGCTGAAATACCAACGCCACTTTCATAAGTGTTTTCGGGCGACATAGAGGGCGCCATCACCAACCATTTATGACCAGGCTCTTCCCTTAATGCATCAAAATAAAATAAGGCTGCTCCTTTTAAAACAGGATAATATTCCGCTAAGAATTTCCGGTCGCCTGTAAACATAAAATGTTGCCACAAATGTTGTGTAAGCCATGCGCCTCCCATAGGCCAGGTACCATAAAACCCACCATCAACAATCCCGGTTATCCGCCACAGGTCGGTATTGTGGTGCATATTCCAGCCCCGCGCTTTGTACATTTCTCTTGCACTCTCCTTTCCGGTTTCTGAAAGATCTTTAAGCATCGCAAACAGGGGCTGATGCATTTCACTAAGGTTGGTAATCTCTGCTGGCCAGTAGTTCATTTCTGTATTGATATTGACAGTATACTTGCTATCCCAGGGTGGTGAGTTCTTATCGTTCCATATCCCCTGCAGATTTGCAGGCTGACCACCCGGCTGGGAACAGGAAATGAGCAAATAGCGCCCAAACTGAAAATAAAGGCTCAACAGTTGAGGATCACTTTTGGTAGCAAATTCTTTGACACGTACGTCTGTATTTTTAATAGACTGCGGTGAGTCTCCCAATTCCAGTGACACACGGTTAAAGTACTGCTGATACTTTTTGATATGTGCAGCTATGGCATCATTGTAATTCACACGCTTCGCCTGCTCCAGAATCGTAGCAGATTTTTGCAACTCATCAGCCGACAGGTCTTGATAATTTTTAAAATTCGTACCTATCGACAGGTATAAAATTACTTCGTCCGCATTTTCAATTTGAAGTTGCTGACCATAAACTTTTAAAGTCCCGCCTTTTAATATGGGGGCTACTCTTGTGGCAAACTTTACTTTACCAATTTTATTGTCGGCATTTCCACCTGTACCCAATAGCATCAATTGCTTGTCTTTAAGCATCACCTGATGATCTTTATGTAGACTAGACACGGTAATATTTGCATTAATGCTATGCCTTTTATTTGCAGTGATCTTCATAATGACAACATCATCTGTAAAAGAAGAAAAAATCGTACGCGTATAAGTAACCTCGTTTACACGATAAGTTACCGTAGAAGTTGCCTTTTCTATGTCCAATTCCCTCCTGTAATCTTTATAATTGCTGTGTCCGGGAAAGTCAATCCACACATCTCCGACTGTTTGATATGGCATTCCATAATTAAGATCCTTTGGCGCCTGGCGTGGAAAAGTTAAATTAGAAAGATCCTGGGCTGCTTTATTTTTACCTTCAAACAGAAGCTGCCTGATTTCATCAATTTTCTGGCTTACGTTCTTAGGCACATTGTTGCCTGGCTCTCCTGCCCATACCGTTTCTTCATTGAGCTGGAGTTGCTCTTTTCCAGGCCCGCCAAAAGTCATTAAACCTAAGCGCCCGTTGCCAAGTGGTAATGCCTCGTTCCAGTTGGCTGCAGGTTGATCATATTGAAGTTTTAATTTCTGCTGTGAAAATGTAATCAAGGAGCAAAAAACCAACATTGTCCCGATAAATGGTATACTAAATTTCTTAGATGGCATCTTAAACATTATAAATCTATTTGGTTAGAAAGCTATATCTGATGCAAAGCTGCTGTTTTAACACTTGGGGAAGTTCTAATAAATGACCAAAAACTTCCAAAATTTGTTAAAAATTAAGTTTACCGGCTAGCTTTAGTTAGATGAAAATGGCATGAGCCATAAGTTTATTATTTTCAGTCATCATCATAAAAGCTGGTTGTTATCCATAACAATTTTGCCTTCGAGTAGTTTTAATTTAACGAGGTAGACAACAAGGACAATAGAAACCGGAATCGTCATCATCATCTTCATAGTTCGAAAGCGAGAAATTTTCAGACCAGGGCAAGGCCCCGGCATCCGATACAAGAGATATTTCTTCGGGGATTATATTTTCATGCTTTGATGTTCTGTTATTTATTTTCCCGGTATCACCATTGTTGGTCATTATTGCTATTTTATTTGACATTTGGTGTAGTTGTTAATTGGGTATTGTTTGAAAGGTTCTGAACTAAATTCAGAATGACATTTCGTTAATACGGTAGTCACTCTGAATTTATTATTAAAGTTGTTATGCTGAATTCAGTTCAGAATATTGAATCAATTATTCAGTTTAGGATCTCCATACAGAATTAAACAATCCCTTCAACACTGATGAGTTCACGTGCCTGTCTGGCGGCAGCTACCATATTTTTTAAAGCAGCTTTAGTTTCCGGCCATTTACGGGTTTTTAAACCGCAATCCGGATTTACCCAAAGGTTACGTGCGGGAAGAAGGTCTACTGCTTTTGCCAGCAATGAGGTCATTTCTTCGGTAGTCGGCACCCTTGGTGAATGGATGTCGTAAACTCCGGGACCGATTTCATTCGGATACTCAAAATGAGCAAATGCACCCAATAGCTCCATCTGTGAACGTGAGGTTTCGATGGTAATCACATCGGCATCCATCGCAGCAATATGTTCAATGATATTATTGAACTCGCTATAACACATGTGCGTATGGATTTGTGTTTGATCCTGTACGCCACTTGCAGTAATGCGAAAAGCTTTCACGGCCCAATCCAGGTAGTGCGGATGTTTAGCTTTACGTAATGGTAAACCCTCACGGATGGCTGCCTCATCGATCTGAACAATACCGATACCTGCCTGCTCCAATGCCAATACCTCATCACGGATGGCAAAAGCAATCTGGTTGGTGGTGAGGCCCCTTGGCTGATCATCACGGACAAATGACCATTGTAAGATCGTTACCGGACCAGTCAGCATACCTTTCATGGGCTTATCGGTCTGAGCAGCAGCAAATTTACTCCAGCGTACCGTCATGTCTTTCGGTCTACTTACATCCCCGTAAATTACAGGAGGCTTCACGCAGCGGCTACCATAACTTTGTACCCATCCATTTTTGGTGAACAAGAAGCCCTCAAGCTGCTCACCGAAATATTCTACCATGTCATTACGCTCAAACTCGCCGTGTACCAGTACGTCTAAACCAATTTCTTCCTGCCAGCGGATCGCTTCAACCGTTGCCTGCTCTATAGACTGTTCGTATTGCTCCAGGCTCAAATCGCCTCTTTTGAATTTCGCACGCAACTGGCGGATATCATCTGTTTGCGGGAACGAACCGATAGTGGTTGTCGGGAATGCTGGAAAATTAAAACGTCCATGGTGCAATTTCTGACGTATCGGGAATGCACTTAAACGGGTAGCATCGGCTTCGCTGATTGCAGCGATACGATTCTTTACCTCTTGTTTGTGTACTTTCTTTGATGACCTTCTACTTTCAATAGCTACTTTGTTGGCTTCCAGCAAAACTGTATTGCCTTCGGCGATCTGGCGGATTTCGCTCAGTTCAGTCAACTTTTGTTTGGCAAATGCCATCCAGTTCTTGATTTCCGGATCAATGGCAGTTTCCAGATCTAAATCAATTGGGCTATGCAGCAATGAGCAGGATGGCGCAATAATCACCCTATCTGCTCCCAGTTTTTCAATAGCCTTATTGATCAGGCCTAAAGACTTTTCGTAGTCATTTTTCCAAACATTACGCCCGTCTATTACACCTATAGAAAGCTGCAGGTTATCCGGGATCAATGCAAGCACTTCTTCCAGTTGATCAGGAGCACGAACGAGGTCAACATGTAATGCAGCCACTGGAAGGTTTACTGCCAGTCCAGCATTGTCCAGTAAAGCTTCAAAATAAGTAGCTATCAATAACTTAACACCACTTACGCGGTTAGAAATAGCCCGGTAGGCATAATCAAATGCTTCTTTCTCTTTTTTAGAAAGATCAAGTGCCAGGCAAGGCTCGTCAAGCTGGATCCAGTTAGCACCTTGCTGCCTCAAGCGGTTAATGATTTCAACATATACAGGAACTAATTTTTTGATCAGATCAACCCGCTCAAATCCTTCCGCTTTCTCTTTACCCAGTAACAAATAACTTACTGGCCCAAGAAGAACGGGTTTTGCTTTTTCTCCAAGCTGCTGTTTGGCCATGTTGTATTCACTGAAAATATTTTCATTGAAAATCCTGAATTCCTGATTGGCAGTAAATTCAGGTACAATATAATGGTAGTTGGTATCCAGCCATTTGGTCATTTCCATCGCAGTAATGTCCAGACCATCTTTCTGATAACCACGAGCCATTGCGAAATAAAGATCGATTTCATGATTGACTTTTACTTGGGAAAGCACCGGAGAATAACGTTGCGGAATCACGCCCAGAAGCAAACTGGTATCCAGTACCTGGTCGTAATAGCTAAAATCGTTGCAAGGGATCAAATCGATACCTGCATCAAGCTGGGTCTGCCAGTTTTGTTCCTTAATGATACGGGCAACCTTATTCAATTCTGCCAGGTCAATTTTTCCTGCCCAATATTGTTCGCAGGATTTTTTCAGTTGTCTTTGGCTTCCGATTCTAGGATAGCCGAGGTTTTGTGTTAACATTTCTTTCAACTTTTTAAATGGTTAATAATCATTGTAAAAAATCCTTCATGATTCAAAATATGCTATAGCGAAAAGTTCAGGAAAGAAAAATACGGACACAAAGGTTCCAGGCATAACAAACCTAAATGGTCTTGCCTGTATGATACGTACCAATCTGACATGTAGCTTCAATCGCGAAAGCATTGTCAATACGGAACAGGCAGGTATCCTGACTTGTAACAGCTTTTATCGTCCTTCCCGCTACGCAGTGGAACTCGTGGATAAAAACCTTTGATGTTACTTACAGTTGCGCGACAGTTCGTGATTTACACACGATTCCCTATTAATCCACAGCTAAGTAAAACCTTTTCCGATTGTTGAAATATGTAAAGAACTCTAATTATTACAACTCAGCTTTAAACTTCAACAAAGATACATTTGAAGATTATAAAACTTCATTAAAGATAATAATCAGATATTTTACCCTATTTATTCAAAAATAAAAGAATATTAAACTTTTAACGCATTACTTTTACGATCTGTAAAGGAAATTATTCTATGAACGAATTAGATGAAACCGATTTGTTGCTGCTAAAGATATTGGCCGACAATTCAAAACACACCAATAAAGAACTTGCTGCACTTGTTAACCTTTCTCCCTCGCCGGTGTTTGAACGGATAAAAAGACTGGAGCTTAGCGGGTATATCAAGAAATATATCGCCATTCTGGATGCAGAAAAATTCAATCAGGGCTTTATTGTTTTTTGCAATATAAAACTCAAACAGCACGACAAAAAAATAGGAAACCGATTTGTAGCGGATATTCTGAATATTGATGAAGTTGTGGAATGCTATAACATTTCCGGGGATTACGATTTTATTCTAAAAGTATATGCAAAAGACATGAAACACTATCAGGATTTTGTGTTCAACAAACTGGGCTCAGTGGAAAGTATAGGAAGTACACACAGTACTTTTGTAATGGCTGAAATAAAAAATACACATAACATTAGCTTTTAATGCACACAACTGGAAATGGATCAATTTTCAGAAATCCACATGAGTGGAGTAATCGATATACGATTACTCCACTTGTTTTAAAATGCTGAGAATAGAATTTAGGGTGTTGGCGTTACCAACGTTTTTGGCACCAATCCTACGTCAATTTTACGAACCATTTCTTGCAAATGAAGCCTGGTTAAACCAGAAGCAGCAGGTATCGCCTTTTTGATGTCCGCTTTAAGCCCGATCAGATGCGCCCGCATAATACTCGAACCATCTGATTTGGTTACATCTGGGTTCATGTAAATGTTAATGCCCCCCAATTGATTCGTCATTACAATTTCTGTCGTGGCAACAAATGTTTTTATCGCATTGGCAATATAAATCTGTTGAAGATTTCTTCTATAAATATCAATTGGCTGATGTTTATAAATTTCTCCCCAAACTCCCATTTTCAGGTCTTTAAGATATTCCATTACGGTATAATTTTTAACTGGGTCTGTTGCTTCCCTGTTGATCATTTTAACGAAAATGTCTGAACCCATCATACGCATAAGTACTACATATTGCAGACCACCTATGGTATTTACAGGATTTATACCCGTTACATCCGACAGCTGTTTATTAACCAACCAGGTTGGTGTATTGAAGAACTGAGCATCGATAAATTTCATGGCTTCTTTTTGTGTAGCATAAGATACCGGAGCCAACATCCCACCAGGTTGTTCTACACTTTTGAAGGTGATGTAATTACCGGCAAAATTACGGATCACATGGCCCAGATATAAGGTGTATTGTTTGATGACTTCCTTATACATTTCACCTGCCTTGTCATAACCTTCATTAGGCTCACGATTCCAGCTGATCAGGTTGGGTACTACCCTTTTCAGATTTTTGATGCCATAAGTACTTGCTTTCATGGCATTATCTCCCATATCTTCACTTTGTGAACGGGGATCTGTATACAGATTTTCTCCACCAAAGAACAAACGCTTATTTTTGCTCAGGCTGTCGATCACCAATTTATTCAGATAAGGTGTTTCTTCTTCTGCGTTTTTAAATTCAGGCAGCCAGCGATAGCCAAACTGAATGGCCCATTTGTCATAGTCCCCAATCCTCGGAAAAATTCCTTTTTCAGATATGCCATCTTCCGGCTGAGCTACGTAGTTGAAACGGGCGTAGTCCATGATTGATGGCGTATGTCCATGTGCCTCTACAAAAGCTTTGTTTCTTAATTTTTCTACGGGAACGGTAGAACTGGAACCAAAATTATGCAATAAACCGAGCGTATGTCCCACTTCATGAGATGAGACAAAACGAATCAGTTGTCCCATCAGTTCGTCGTCAAATTTAGGTTTACGTGCTCTTGCATCTAAAGGTCCCGCCTGGATCATGTACCAGTTTCTTAGCAACTGCATGATGTTGTGATACCAGTTAATGTGACTTTCTATAATCTCGCCACTGCGCGGATCATGAACATTTGGTCCACTGGCATTGGCTACAGAAGATGGCTTATAAACGATCGCACTGTGCGTGGCATCGTCTATGCTCCAGCTGGGATCATTTGTTGGTGCCGGCAAAGCCATAATTGCGTTTTTAAAGCCTGCTTGCTCAAAAGCCTTTTGCCAGTCGTTAACCCCCGCTATAAGATAAGGCACCCATTTTTTTGGTGTTGCAGGGTCTACGTAATAGATGATTGGCTTTTTAGGCGCTACCAATTCTCCGCGTTTATATTTTTCGATGTCCTCCTCTTTAGGCTCAAGGCGCCAGCGTACAATTACTGCCGATTGCTTTACTCCCTGCGGATCGCCATCAAAATCGGTATACCCTCTTGCAAAATAACCTACCCGGGCATCTGCAAAACGAGCCTTCATTGGAATTTTTGGTAACAGTACCATGGAACTGTTTAGTTCGTAGGTTACCGGAATGGTAGATAAATTAGCCTGGCCGCCTATTGGGCCTCTGGAATACGTACGTACTGAGCGGATCTCTACATTTTTTGTATAGGCGTTGACAGAACTAATGTATGACTTGTCTGCCTGCATACCACCAACACCTAACAGGGATTTGGTTGCTGCACTAAAGAAAAAGATCTCATTTTCTGTATTCAGAAAATCTGTAATGTCGATGACAGCGCTTCTAACACGACTCGAATCCCCACCATAGGCTTTAATAGCAAAGGAGGCCACTATAGGCTGGATATTAGAATTACGTACAGATTTGTAAAGCCCATTTACGGTGCTGTCTGCAGAACGCTCGTTAAAGGAATTTAATCTTAGCAGGATACGGTCGTCAGGTCCTTTTTCAAAACTAACCACATTCTCTGCAATCCCGTCCCCGGCATAGCCCATCATTTGCGGACGAGGCCCGGATGCAGATTTGGAGATCCGGTTTACCACCAGCATCTCCCTACCCAACAACGTGTCCGGTATTTCGAAATAGTACTTTAGGCCAATCTGGTGGACGCTGAACATGCCAACTGCAGTTTTTGCTTTTGCGGTGATGACATCTTTGTAAGCTTTCGGCGCACCAGGCACGCTGTCGATCTTTTTAACCGCTGCCACAGGTGGCGGAGTGGATTTAGATTTCTTTTTTTGTGCGGTTGAGGCAATAGCAAAGCTACCCAACGCCAGTGTGAGTAAAATAGGTTTAAACATTTGTGTGTTTTTAAATGCCCGGATTTTTACCGGGCGTCAAGAAGTAAATATTATTTTCCAGATCCCGATTCAGGAAATACTGCTGCCAGTTTTTTAAGGAGTTCCTCCCCCCGTAGGTTAACTGCAACGATCTTTCCTTTTGGATCAATCAAAAAATTCTGTGGAATAGAACGGATCATATACAATCTGGCCACATCGTCGTCCCAAAATTTAAGGTTTGATACATGCTGCCATGTCAATTGATCTTCGTGGATGGCTTTTAGCCAGGCATCGCGCTTGCCAACCTGGTCCAAAGAAACAGAAAGGACATCGAAACCGCGATTCTTGTATTTGCTCCAAGCTTTGACCACTGTTGGATTTTCTTCTCTACATGGCCCGCACCAGCTTGCCCAGAAATCAAGCAGCACATATTTACCTTTATAATCGGCAAGACTAATACTTTTCCCAGACGTATCAGGTGCAGAAAACGTCGGGGCTAATCTACCTATACTCACCGCATCAAATTTATCCAGTGTTGTTTTGGTTTTCACTCCACCAGGAGTTTGCTGTATCTGCTTATCCAATTTATTATATAATTTTTTTAAGGTTGGAACATCAGATGGCAGTGGACCGATCACATCATTAAGGGCCACTAAACTGATGTAATAATCTGGATGTTTACTAATAAAAGCAGCCTGTTCTTTTTTCTTTTCAACTTTGAGCACGGCCATTTCAGCACGCCATGCACCTAAACCAATGGTGTCGTACTTTACTTTTTTAAGCTGGGCATCTCTATAGGCTTTTTCACTTAAAACCAGTTTTTGCTGCACGTTAGTAAGTGCAGCCTCGAGTTCTTTTTTCTGCTTTTGAATTGCAGGAGACTCCATATCGGGATCCTGCTGCGCAAAAACAGCCCCCGTTAGCATACATGCCAACAGGGTGATGTTTAATTTTAATTTCATTGATTTAGTTGTGTGTTATATGTGTACTTAAATAGGTTTAATAAAAACGGTTTCCAATTCCATTTTCAATATAATTTACAGAGGTAACTTTCCCTACGCCCTCAAAAGTGGGTTGTGTAAGGGCTTGTATTGCTCCGATAGAATTGATTTTATGCAACCATACTTTATACTTTCCTGTTGCACTTGAATAAGCAGCAATAACCAAATAATCCGTTGTTACGACAATATTTCCTGCATTCGGCACAGGATACTTAACGTGCTGGATGCAAGTAACCTGATCACCAGCATCAAGTGTAACCTGCAGATTCTCAGAAAGTGATGTAAAATCCGTCAGGTAAATTTTATTGGCTTTGGCGTAGTAAATGTAATCAGAATCGTAATTGCCACCAATCACATCGGCAGACATGATGCCGTGGGTTTGAGTTACGGTTTTCCCCTCAATAAAAGGATTCGAATAACCGGCTAAAGGACCATAAGTACCAAACATCTTTGCGAGATAACCTTCTCCGGTAGTTCTTCGGAACAGTTCAAGGACAATGGCCCTTACACCAGGATATCCGCCAACCCATATTGGCTCAGCGTTCATATTTTTAAGTGTAGTAGCCAGACTGTGTACCGGGACGAAATTTACACCATCTACTGTAACCATAGATTTAGAATTTAGGTCGAACATGACATCAGTACCTGCACAGCCCACCAATGGCGACATGTTGTAGTTAGATACCGGTGGGTTTGTAAACAGTGCTCCTTTGTTCATGGAATAAACTTTTCCATCATTGATCAATCGGATAAACTGGTCGTTTTGGGGTTGCAAAATATTCTGAGGCTTAAAAACGGCAGGTTTGGTGAAAAACATGTTGTCTGCATTCAGTATCATCTTTCCATTGTCTATTCTGAATATTGCTGCATCCTGATCTGAAATTACTGCCAGTGCGCCAAAAAGATCCGTTGATACCGGGCTGGTTTTAAAGGACCCTGCAAATACAGATCTGATAGACTGTCCCTTCATGCTCTTTCCATCATTGTGAAATGCCATCCAGTTGTCAATCCTTCCTGTTGAATGGATAAAGTCAAAATCTGTTTTCAGCCCATCATTTTTCAGTAGGTACCAACCGTTCATCGTCAAGGTAGATACATTTAATTTACTTGTAAAAATCTGGGTAATCCCGGTTTGCTTATGGGTTACGTTAAAAGTAAGGATGTAAGGACCGGGGTTAAGCAACACTGTATAATTCAGATCCTTTGTGCTCCCAATCAAATCTCCTGTGGGAATAACACCGCTACTGACCACAAAATTAGTAGAATATACCCGCCACGAAAAATCGTATAAAGACTCATCCTTTACTGTCGGACTGATGCTCAGTACATCCCTGCGGGTAAATGTAGTGTAGGTATTTTCAAATCCACTAATGGTGGGTTTGGCCAATTCTGGTATAAAATCATTACCCCTGTTCTTAATGCAGGAATAATTTAACAACGTAATTATCCCCAGGATATATATATAGATTAATCTCTTCATAACAAGTTTTTTAAATTTACAAATGCATAATTAAGGGAACGTAACCAGCGGACTGCCTGCGACAGTAGTTTCACGCATAGGTGCAGTACCGTTTGCAATATTGACAGGATCGCTGTTAAATGCAGCCAATCCTTCCTTTAATATATTTTTGTAATTGTCCAGGGCGCCCGTTGCAGCAAGGGCCTGATACCAGACTTCATCTATCTTCACCTTTAGGAAATCGTACATAAACTGGTGCTTACGCGTACTGTATTTACCAAATCGGCTGAAAGCCGGAGACACTCCAGAATCCGTCCTCCAGGAAAAAAACCGTTCCAAACGATCAGAAAAGACAACAACACGGCTCCGGCTCTGTTTTTCGCCCAATCCAAACTGATCATTGCCTACCAGTTCAAGACGTAAACGAAAGCTATTTGTTTTCAGACTTGGATCCCTAAGCAAAACGACAGGAATCATAGCATTTACCTCATTTCTCTTTACCACCATCATTGGTTTAAGCGCGGCATCGTCCATGGGCACGTAGTGCACACCTGCAATGGCAGGATTAAGTATACCTGGTTCTGTAACCTGTATCAATTTCACTTCCCTTTCCTTGTTGCTAATGTCTCCAATTGTGTTTACCTGGATATATACTGTATCTCTTAGCACATTGGCAGCTTTATAGAAAAACGTACTGTTGATTGTCGCGGTATCGTTTAACTGAACTCGGGCAGTATCACTATATTCAAGGTATTTTGTTTTGGTACAACCGGTAGCCACCGCCGCCAAAATAATTATAGAAAAATAAATCAATCTTTTCATAGGTATCCTTAATTATTGTTGTAATTAATTTCGCGTAAAGGCTTAGGAACCACGTATCTGGCAGGTGTTCCATTATAATATGACTGGGTCCAGCTTGCTGGCAATGTGTTCACACCGAGACGTTTAAAAGCAAAAAACGACTGCCCCTCGCCATATAATTCGCGCACGTATTCCCTAACCATTTTATTCCTGCGGTCGGTTAACCAGTCGCCAGCACTAAAAGTGGTAAATGGAATTCCTTTCTTATCGCAATAAAAAGCATACGCCGTCTCGGCTGCCATTTTGGTTTCCGCACATTCTGTAAGAATCAGGTACATTTCACTCAGACGCAACAATGGGACTTGTAGTACCTGGAATTCAGGCAGGACTGATGCTTTCTGAAAGAATTTTTTATACATGACATCCGTTGAAAGTGCAGTTCCGATAGGCGCTTTATACACCCACATATCTTTGTAGCGGATATCGGACGTTCTTTCTGCTGCTGGAAACAACTGGTTTAGGTAAAAACTCGGCGTAAAATCATATTTCATGATGCTTCCGGTTTGACCGAAGGTATTATTGGCAATAGCTTCCAGATTGTACACACTCAAGGCCATGATGTGCTCTGATGACATCGTGAAATCTTCATTTGCACGGTCACTTTCCACGCCTAATCTAAATGTTTTGGCACCATTCGGACTGACAGCATCGACCACCATTTGTGCATATTTTGTTGCATTTGCCCTGTTTGAAATGTCTGAGGCAGCCAACCAAAGGTAAACACGAGCCTTAAGTGCAAGTACCGCATAGTAATTCATACGCACCTGCCTGTACATCAAATAATTATCAGCGAACGGAACTGCGTCGTTACGCCCCGGATTCAACTGTGCAACAGTGTACTTACGAATCGGATCAACATCCTTCAGTAAAGCTTCTGCTTCATCCAGATCAGCCAATAAAGATTGTGTAAATTCATGGTAAGCGAGCGGCGGATGGATATCTTTAGTTACGGATTTAACATAGGGCAAAATTGTAGCAGCTCCCGGAGTTGCAGGCATCGGCCCATAAAAACGCAAAGCATCAAAATGGCAAAATGCGCGCAGCGCAAGCGATTCTCCTTTGATGATTCCGTAATTCCCCTCTGTAAAAACAGACTTTTTACTGTCTATCTTATCCAGGATGCCGTTCACATCGGCAATTACCTTAAATAGATTCTGATAGGTATTGTCAAGATCGTTTCTGACAAAGGAATCATTGTAATCTCCGGATTTTAACTTAGCTATGTAAGGCGTTGTTGAATCCCAGTTGTAAGCCATATACTCAATGGTTCCCCACATTAGCGAGCTGCCATAAATACTGCCATCTTTCATCCGGATATAAGCTCCTGTAAGGGCATCCTTAAATCCTTTCTCTGTTTTAAATAACTCTTCCTGGGTAGCCTGGCCCTGTGGTTTTACATCAAGCCATTTTTTGCATCCCACTGTAAACACCAGAGTGCCCAGCATCAGGATAACGGTAAATATTTTTTTCAAGGTTTTCATATTTTAAAATGCTGCATATAAAGACATAGAGAACTGACGGGTAAAAGGATAGGCGGTACCACGTTCCTGAGGCACCGAAGAAATGTAAAAAAGTTCCCCGGTATTACCCGTTATAGATAGAGAACGCATACCCAAACGCTTGAGGATTTTTTTATTCAACACATCATAGGATAAATTCACGTTCTGACAGGTAATAGTCGTTTCATTCTGCACAAAGCGTGTAGACGCATTCACCTTACTGGTCTCGTTTATCCCTCTAAAGAAGGTTTTGTCTCCCGGCTGTTTCCAGCGGTTATAATAAACGCGTGCGTCCACATTCACCAGCCTGTCGGCATTCTCTATTTTATCAATCAGCGTCTGGTTATACAGTTGACCGCCAAAACGGAAACCAAATGAAGCATTCATAGAGAAGCTGCCATAACGTACCAAGGTACTAAAGTTACCTCTGAATTTAGGTTGATCAAGCCCTACAGCTACCCGGTTTTCGGCTCTCCAGGAGTAAGTTACTTCTCCATCTTTGTCCAGAAAAAGCTCTTTTCCGGTACTTGGGTCAATACCCAATGAACGCACAGCATAAATTGTATTTTGAGATGCGCCTTCCTGAATGATTCTATTCGGACTTGTAGACACGCCGTCTTTCAACGCAAGCAATAGTTTTGCATTGGCAGCCTTCATGGCCTCTGATAATCTGATAATCTTATCCTGGTTATGTGTGATATTTCCGGTGACAGACCAGGCTAATTTTTTTCCGGAAAATGGAATCAGCCAGGCAATGGCCGACACCTCGAAACCTTTCTGTTGCAATTGACCGATGTTTTCATTGTAATTGGCAAAACCATTGGCATAAGGCAATTCTAACGAAGAAAGCAGGTTAGATGTTTTCTCTAAATACAAATTACCTTCTAGTGTTAATCTGCTTTTAAATACTTCCAATTCCATACCCACATTATACTTATCTGTTGTTTGCCATTCCAGATCCGGATTTCCGAGGGCATCCTGGCGTGCACCTAACCAGGTTTTATAGCGATCCTTTACAATATAACTGTAGGTACCCAACGCCTGGTAGGCACTAAACTGAGTAGATCCCGTAGATCCGTAAGAACCGCGTAGTTTTAATCTGTTAATGAAAGGAAGATTATTTTTAATAAAGTCTTCGTAATGCATATTCCAACCTATACCTGCAGACCAAAATGGGGCAAAACGTCTGTTTGCACCAAACTGCGAAGCACCATCTACACGATAGGTAACATCGGCCAGATACCGGTCTTTCAACGCATAACTTGCATTTGCTACGGCACCAAGCCTGCGTGAAGTAGATTCTCCGCCACTAGGCGTACCGTTTTGTTTGTATTGAAGCGCCATAGACAAAAGATCAATGGACTCATCAGGGAAACCTTCGGCGTCAATGGTATAGGCGGTTCTGCTGGCTTGATTAATGTCCAGATTTATTGCTGCTGTAATGCGGTGTTTTTCCGCAAAAACATCAGAATAACCGGTCGTTAAGTTTCCTGTGTAATTTAAAGCTTTCCCCGTACCGTAAGCATAAGTGCCTTTTCTAAATATATCTGCATCTGAATAGCCTGCAAAGGAAGAATGGCTTGCAGGTTTAAAATTGTCTTCTGTACTCAGATTACTGCTTACACTAACTCCGCCACGCACATACATCTTTTCGATCGGTGCCCAGTCTATCATCAGGTTATTGGTAACATTGGTATAATTACGAATGTCGTATGTATTCAATGTCGCGTCGTGCAGCGGATTAGGATAAGGCTTACCACCATAGAAACCCGCCATTGTCCAGTAAGCAGAGTTATAAGGCGAAAAAAACTGTGTTATATTTCCCGCAGCATCGTAAGGCTCCCAGTAAGGATTTAATTTAGCATAATCGGAAAAAGCACCATATGGGGATTCTTTTTCTTTGGTTTGCCCAACGACTAAGTTATTGCGAAAAGTGAGGTTCTTATGTCTATAAGACAGGTTGATAGTACCGTTGAAGGCCTGTCTTCCAGAACCCTTCATTGCACCATTTAAATCGTTATAGCTTAGTGCCAGATCGTATCTAAAGGTTTCATCTCCCCCCTCTATCTTGAGGTTATGGCTTTGGCTGATTTCTGTACGTAATGGAATGGACAGCCAATCTGTATTTACTCCCTTTTTTACCTGCGCCAATACCTCATTATAGTACTGTTGCAAGCCTATATTTACTTCAGGAGTACGCGTAGAGCTTCCATAGTAGCCAGACAAACGTTCTAACTCCAATTTGTCTGCAGAATTCAGCAGGTTATAACTACCCAGATCAGGAACATTCAGATTTAAACCAGCCCTGTAAGTTAACCTTAATTTTCCGGCCACTGGTTCTTTTGTCCTGATTACCACAACACCATTTGCTCCCCTGGAACCATATAAAGCTGTCGCAGATCCGTCTTTTAACAAGGTGATAGACAGCACTTCGTTGTTGTCCAAATCCATCATTCGCTGCAAAGTGGTTTCAAATCCATCAAGAATAATCAATGGTGTATTTAATCTTGCAGATGTCTGGTCCTGAAGCTGGTCTATATTAGGCAAACTTCTTGCTCCACGAAGTTGTATATCCGGAATCTTGTTTGGATCAGCACCTGAAGCATTATTTGGAACGATGTAAAAAGATGGATCGATGTTACCAATTGTTGTAAACAGGTTGCGCCCCTGGAACTGTTGCAATTCCTTTTCGCTTATGGTACGTTCTGCTCCGGTATAAGTCTCCTTTTTCTTATTGAAAATACCGGTTACGACCACATTGTCCATTTTATTTTCGGCCAGCTCCATTTTTATAGTTATGGCAGACTGATCTTTTTTAAGTCTCACCTCCTGAGTTATATAACCCAAATAGGTGATCACCAATGTTGCATTATCGTTAACCCGGCTTAACAGAACCGACCCGCCTGTTCCCGTAAAAACCTTACGGCTACTCCCCTTAACGGTAATGGTCGCGCCAGGTAATGGCATCCCTCCTTCTCCCGTAACAGTTATCCGTACATCTACATCGGCAAAAACCGAAATAACCCGATCCAGAAAGCTGGACTCTTTTTCTTTGAGCATTACAGCTTTATCCTCAACTTTATAAATGAGTGGCTGGTTAAGAAAGCAAATGGCTAAAACTGCTTCTAGAGAAGCGTCTTTGACATGGATGGTTACCGGATTGGCTTTCTTCAGCAATTCATTGCTATAAAAAAAGTCGTATTTGCTTTGATTCCGAATTTCATTAATGATCTGAGCAAGCGGAGTATTGGTTTTGCTGAGTGTAATTTTCTGTGCAAAACCCATTGCGGATACCTGCATGAGCGAGGATATCAATATAACGGTAGTTAATCGCATAATAAGCAATATTTTTCGGAGATACCCTTCGGGCACAACAATTTTCTTAGTATAAATTCTATACATTTGTTTTGGTTTGGCGCTATGCAGCCTGCCTCAGGCTTCGAATCTTTGGGCAGTTGCAATAAACAATTGATAATTCATTAATTAAGGCCTTACTTAACCAGAGGTGCTTCCAGGCACTTCTGGTTTTTGCCTTCCGTGTCGCTATCGAATGGGCTTTTGTAGATTTCTTTTCATGTTTCGTTGGTTTAGTTTAGTAATAGATTGGTTGTTATTGTTTGATCACGTAGACTTTTTTTCCGTCAACTTTAAAGCGGACATCACTGTTGAATCCGATGATTTTTAGTACTGCAGAAATATTTCTGGACCTTGATATCTTTCCGGAATAAGTTAAATCCGGATCTGGCATGGTCTCATAAATCACCTCAACGCCATACCAGCGGGAGATTTTATTCATGATACTCTCCAGACTTTCATTAAATTTAAAATAACCGTTTTTCCATGCAACCACATCCTCCAGGTCAACATCATCTATGACCTTGATCCCAGATCCTGCCAGCTTACTCTGCTGTCCGGGCTGCAATAAAGCATTTGCCTTTCCAGCGCTGACTTTTACTACGCCCTCTAACAGTGTTGTTTTAACCACTGGCTCATCGTTGTATGCCATGATATTAAAATGAGTGCCCAATACCTCTACCGTTTGTCTGGTGTTACTTACTTTAAATGGCATGGCCTTATTCGCAGAAACTTCAAAGTATCCTTCCCCTTTAAGCTCTACATTGCGATAATGGCCAACAAATTTAGTTGGATAACGCAACGATGATCCAGAGTTGAGCCAAACCTTTGTACCATCAGAAAGATTAACCAGATATTGACCACCTACAGGAGTTTCTATCGTATTGTATTGATCAGAGGCAACCTTTCCGATTACATCTGAAATCTCATAAACAATCTGTCCATCGGCCTTCTTAACGATTTTAATTCCAGACTGACTTACGATTCCACCCGTGGTTACCTTTGCCAGATCCACCCTTTGACCATTGGCCAGTATCAGTACAGCATTGTTTCCACCGGGAGAAATATCATTTGAATTTACAATCTCTACAATTTCACCGCTATGCTGACTAACAAATAATCCGCCAGCAATAATGATAAAGATCGCAGCAGCTGCAATGCTCCACTTTTTCCAGAGCGAAAATGTTTTTGATTTGACATCTACCTTAGAATGAGCTATTTTATGCTGTAATTCAGCAAAGTTTGATTGACTGATTTTTTTGCGGGATTCCTGCCCCATTAATATCAGCATTTTTTTAAGTTCCTCAATTTGCTTGACTTGCTCAGGATGCTTTTGCAACCACTCTTCCCAATATTTTACATCCTCACTGTTCCTTTTAAAACAATAATTGAGAAAACTCTCCTGATTTATCAGTTGCAGAATATCTTTACCTGGCATTGAAATTTATTAAACTTTAGACAATAGAGCAGAAATTTGAAATATTACCTATGAATTTTTAAAAAAAAATAAAATTAGCAGTGAAAGTAGGGTAAGAAGAACAGTTAAAGGACCTGCTCCCTCCTCTTTGATTATCGCTTTAAGCTTTTCTACAGCATTATAAATGGTATTATAGGCTGTTTTAACAGTAATCTGATTAGATTCAGAAATTTCCTCATAAGAGAGTCCTAAATAAAATTTCTGATAAATTAATTTGGTCTGCTTTTCTGAAAGCCGATCGATATAAGATTTTAAAAGTGATGATACACTGGCTTGAGTATATTGCTGTATGTATAATGCCTCAACTGAAGGATGTACAAGTGTATCTTCAAGATTGATAAGATCAAGGCTCTCCTCAGCACTAAAATGTTGCTTACGCAATAGTTTTCGAAGAAAACAGGTAACCAAATAATTATGATGATTAAGAATGTGACCTAATTTCTGCCTGTTTTCATAGATATATAAAAAGAGATCATTAACACAGTCCTTTGTTTTATCAGATGTTGCACCTTTTTTTATACCAATATAAGTAAGGTAATCGTGATAATGGGAGTATAAATCATAAAAAGAAGATTGATCTCCATTCTGAATGAATGATTTCCAATCCACTATCAAATCTTTTCCTTTTTTCACGATCTTTTTGTCCCCCAACAATTCTGCTTATAGATTTAAACAGAAAATTGTTCAATATTAAGCATTTATAAATTCATTCAAAGCAGTTTAATCAAAAATAGCAATTTTGGGATTGTTTTAGGAATTTAATCTAACAGCAACTTTTATAGAACCGACCCTTTCAAATAAAAGACCGTCTTTATTCCTGAACATAAACGGATTCAAACTCCCCCTATTTAACAGTTTCCTTTTTGATCAGATCGCCAAAGTATTTAGCTGATAAATTAAGCCGATCAGCGCAGTAAGTTACGGATGGTAAGCCGATCTCTTTAGGTTTATCCGAGTTGAAATAGTTATTCAGCAGTTCCTCAAATTTTGGAGTATGAGTTGGGAACTAAACGATGATCATCCTGTTTTTAAAGCCAGACACTGATAAAACTCCATATCAGTATCTGGCTTTCAATTGAAGAATTTAATTTACCTGCCCAAACTCAATCTCAAATTCAGCTCAAAACTGCCATTTGTATAATTACTCAAAGCAGAAGTCTGCGTGGTGTAAGTGGCACTGATCAGGTACTGGCGTTTGTAATCCATACCCAAACCAAAGGTTGCGTTTTTTGTACTGTGGTACATACCCAGTAAAAAAGCCTGTCTGTCGGCAATGCCGATCTGCGCTCCAGCATCCCAGATGTTGTCAAAACCTTTTACGCCGCGGTAAGCAACTTTTGGTTCTGCATCTACACCTTCTGCACCTTCGCTAAGCAAA
>NZ_JADFBX010000009.1 GCF_015223055.1 Pedobacter sp. MC2016-24 | reverse complement strand
CAGTTGCTTTGCCGTCTGCTTCTACCAAAGTAGTGTCATTGTCTTTTGAACATGATGTAAATAATAATGTGGATAAACCTATAATAGATAATAATTTTTTCATTTTCAGTATTTATTTTTTAGTGATGAAGTATCGTCAATAATCACAACGATCCCTTCAATTTGAATTTAGCGCGCACACAATGTTATAATAATTTGCTTCATGCAAATTTTAATTATTGTTAATGATTACAACAAGGTTAGACTTGTTGCCATAATTAAGAATTTTTGGTACAATGACGTGAATATAGAATTATAGTCAAGCAAGACAATTCCAATCTTGGAATATGAATTACGTGATTATATCTAAAGCCTGTGTTTAAGAAAAAAACTTGGCAGGTGGTGGATGAAGTATCTCTGAGCTAATTTTAGGAAGTTGAAAGAAAATGAAGGATGGCTTTTGCTTTGTTGAAGTGGATTCATAGAACGAAACCACCAATGGACTATTCAGAATAAATGCATCCTGTCCGCCTTTTTTCTGGCTAGCCTCTTCCTGCTTTTTTTCTTTTTCTTCCGCGTCTTTAAGCTTTTTCATCAGGTAACATTTACCATTACAATGCATTTGCGGCTTGTCTCTGTTTTCACAAAGTGCAGCAGCAATGTATTTTTGATTAGCTTTAAATTCAGCATAAACAAAAAACCGTGATAAGTTAGTGCTTATCAATGCTAAAAGTAGTGTTATAGCAATTATACGGTTTATCATTTTGCTGCAAAGGTAGTGGAAAACAAGTTAAAGGCAAGGCGAAAGATAATAATAATCGTGATTTGCTTGAACTATCCTTGAAATACAGTATCGATTGGTGATCCGATAAGAAAGGAAAGAATTGCAACTAAGCTAATAAAAAACATGGCCAGGATTTTAGGTGTTAATGAAGAGTGCATTACAAATTAGGAAGAAAACTGCTGTATTCCTAAATACAATTTTTGCATATAATAATACCGTCATGGGTAATTTATGTTTAGAGCCCGGGGCAATAAGCAGTTTGCAAACATTTCGACCTAATCAGATATTAATATTTACCGATGTGGTCTGAGATTCACCATACTAGTACTCATTAGTCAACTTAAACTGAAATCAAAGTAACAGATCGAATATTTTTAACGAAATATTAAGACAATGCTGGAACTAGGGCGTTCCCGTTAATCGGAATATTTATTGTGGAAGATTGGTTTCCTAATCTTAACCAGGGTTTTGGGATTATTATCTCACGTAACCTGGGGTTGATGTCATTTGTTTAGCATGCTTGTTTTATTTTTTGATAGTGATTTTTTATTATTTGGAATCACCTAAAGAATTTGTAAACATATCTCCGGTTAACCATACATAAAGAGAATCGTTCGCAAACAATGCAACGTAGGGTACCCGCTTCAACATTCCTGCGTCGCCTTGTTTGCGTTTTGAACGCCAAACCGGAAAACCAATGCCTATTTCCTATCCTGAAAGTCCCGTATCGATAGGTGATCATATAAGAAAGAAAAGAATGGAATTAAATCTACTTCAGAAGGACCTGGCAAAGATTTGTGGAGTTAGTGAAGATTGTATTGCAAATTGGGAAAAAAACAGGAATACGCCTCAAATTCAATATTATCCCCGTATTAGTAATTTTTTGAGATACTTACCATTCAATGTTGATTTGACAAATCTTTCAGGGAAGTTAAAAGCACTTAGATATATTAATGGGCTTAGCCAAAAACAACTAGGAAAAATCCTCGGCGTTGATGGAGCTACAGTTTGTAGCTGGGAACTGGAGGAAAACAAACTACATAAGACGATTCTGGTAAAGCTAGACTTGATGTTGTAATCATTATCGTTATTCCACCGTTTTAAGTAAAAAGGGAATATTGAAGAATTTTCTAATTTTGCTCGTAGCACATATAAAATTTGTCCTTTACTACATAACATCTCTTAACTTTTTTAGAAGTAGATAATGAATAGCCAATTAGAAATGAGAATACTATCAGTCAGACATAACCCAGAATATAAAGAGATCGCAATAAAATATTTACAAGAAAGTTGGCAGGATATTTCGCCTATTATTTATGAAAATTGTATATCAAATTGTTTAAGCGCAAAACAGTTTTTACCTCAATGGTACTTATTAGAAAAAGGTGGAGAAATAATTGGCTGCGCGGGATTAATAACAAACGACTTTATTAGCAGAATGGATTTATATCCTTGGATTTGCGCGATATTTATTGAAGAAAAACATAGAGGGAATGCTTATGGAGCATTATTGATTGATAAAGCGAAATCAGACACTAAAGCTGCTGGATTTAAGCACCTCAATTTATGCACAGATCACATCGGTTATTACGAGAAATACGGATTTAAGTATATTGGACAAGGATATCACCCATGGGAGGAAGAATCCAGAATTTATCAGTTAGAAGTATAATAATTGCCAATGACTTCAATGTTTTTTAGTATCATACAAATAATATAAGCTGTAATGAGTAGTATTTATTTCTTGATGTATCTATCATTATTCGTTTCTCAATAATTAAACTTTATAAAATACCAGTGAGATGTAAAAAGCAAACCTATCCACATTAACTCTGGAATATTTTTTTCAGGTGATTATCATAGACTCATTTCATTATTCAAATCGAAATTTTAGTTTTCGATGATGAGTTTTTGATAATATGCATTACAGAACAACCACTGTTAATTGTTGTCTCAGAATAACCACAATTAAAGAACCCTTCGTGAACAAGGCAACGTAAGGTAGCCACTTCGACATTCCTGCGTTGCCTTGTTTGCGCTTTAAAAGCCAAACCGCAAAACCAATGCCTAATTCTTATCCTAAAAACCCAGTATCAATAGTTGATCATATAAGAAAGAAAAGAATGGACCTAAAATTACTTCAAAAAGACGTGGCAAAGATTTGTGGAGTTACCGAAGACTGCATTACAAATTGGGAAAAAAACAGGAATACTCCTCAAATACAATTTTTTCCGCGTATTATAGATTTTTTGGGTTACATGCCATTTGAGGTGGATTTGACCACTCTTTCAGGGAAACTTAAAGCACATAGCTACATTAATGGGCTAAGCCAAAACAACTAGGACAAATTATAGGAGTTGACGGAGCCACAGTCTGTAGCTGGGAATTAGAAGAAAACAAACCAAACAAGGCAATATTGGAAAAGCTAGATTCGATGTATTAATCCTTGTTATTATTTCACTGTATAGTCAACCTAAAATTAGGTGCTAATTTCGAGTTTATTCGAGATGATTTTTTTCAGGGATCAAAGTGGGTATTATTGGAATTTTGAACTAAAATATTGAATCTTCTCCGATTTCGCTTTCAACCTAGATCTCCCCATCGTGACGCTCTATGATTTCTGCGCTCAAGTATAGTCCAATCCCAAAGCCTGAAATAGTATTATTACTATATGGCAGGTAAAAGCGCTCAAACAGTTTTTCCTTGTCTTCCTGTTTAACACCTATACCCTGATCTCTTACGATGATGGTTACTGATTTGTCAAAGATCTCACAGCGGACTTCGATAGCCCTATGGTTTGGGCGTCTTTAATGGCATTGCTGAGGAAGTTGGAAATCACATTGGCGATTTTATCTCGGTCAGCATAAACGTTGACTGGCGCTGATACTAGGAAGTTTATCTGGTGGCTGGATTCAAGTTGCCTGGTCTGCTCAATGGTTGCAGCAATAACCTCATGTATGTCAAAATTAGTATTGTGTAGGATGATCTTACCGGATTCCAGTCGGGAGCGATTCAGGAAGCCATTGATCATGGTAGTCATTTTCTGCACCTGTTTCGCCGCAGTATCCAGTGCGTTTGAAGTAAAGTTATCTTGGGTTTGCTGTGATTTTCGTTGCAACATTTGTATGTAGCCGTTAAGAGAAGTGAGCGGGGTTTTGAGTTCATGGCTGACCATCCCGATGAAGTCATTTTTCCGCGCTTCGTCTTACTTTTGTTCTGTGATGTCCATAACAAATCCGGAAAATACGCTAAAATTACCCTGCTGGTCCTGGCTTAATTTTCCGAGCGAGCGCAACCAGATCACTTCCCGGTCATTGAACCCGAGCTGAGTTTAGGTGACGTCATAATCTCGGCCCATTGTGGTGGCTTTTTCAATTTCAGCTAGAATCGTTGGTAGCTAATCTTCAGTCACCTGTGCAATGACCTGGTCGTAGGTCACGGCTGCTTCGCCCTCGTACCCGAAGATTTTAGCAAGTGTCGCGTTATAGGTAAATTCTTTAGTTTCTGGATGGATGTGCCAGGAACCCAGCTTAACCAATTCCTATTTCCTATCCTTAAATCCCTGTATCTATAGGTGATCCTATAAGAAAGAAAAGAATGCAACTTAGGTTACTTCAAAAAGAAGTGGCAAGGATTTGCGGAGTTACTGAAGATTGCATTACAAATTGGGAAAGAAATAGAAGTGTTCCCCAAGTTCAATTTTTTCCTCAGATTATAAAATTTTTGGAATACTTACCGTTTGACGTTAATTTTGCAACGCTTGGAGGAAAAATAAAAGCATATCGACTCATGAATGGATTCAGCCAGAAGAAATTAGGTGAAATTGTTGGGATTGATGGGGGTACTATTTGTAGCTGGGAATTGGGCGAAAATCAGCCTCATAAGAAAATGCTGAAAAAACTGGATGTAATGCTGCAGGGGATTGAGGATTAGCTTCTGATTTATAAATGTCTTCTCTTGTTTGTTTACGGTTGAAAAAATCTGCAATCTTCACAAGTTGGTTGTCATGCATCAAATCCTTCAGCGTCGGCAAGTGGTTATTTCTAATTTATTACAATGAATACCCTTCTATTGTTTGTAATCACATGCGGCATATGTGCGTTAGCGAAGGCTAATAAGATTTGGTAGGTCTCAAATAAAGATCATTATGCTTTTTTTGGCGGAAACTCAATTCCTGAATCTTGAATTAGATCATAACCGTAATTCATAATTGTTTCAATGACAGGGATAGCCTTCATTCCTTTTTTCGTTAGGCTATATTCCACTTTCGGCGGTACTACCGGGAATATTTCCCTATTTATTAGTCCTTTGCTTTCTAACTCCCTCAGCTGGCTTGTCAGCATTTTGTCGGTTATGTGAGGTATATCCTTTTTGAGTTCATTGAAGCGCTGAGCTTTTTCTTGTAAACGCCATAGAATCGGCATCTTCCAAGTTCCACCAAGATGACTAAGAGCAAATTCTATTGGTGTATAATATAGTCGTTTGTCGTGAAAAAATTCAGGCATCGTTAGGGTTTTCGAATTACACTATCCAAAAGGTGAGTATCGAACATAATGGTAAGTATAACTCTGGATAATAGTTCGTTTAGCAAATTTGCAAAAAAAAAAACAACAAATGAAATCTAAAAAAAATCTTTATGTGCTTGCTTTTGGCGTGTTCGGTATTACTACAACTGAATTTGGGGTTATCGGGGTATTACCAGATCTAGCCAATACTTTTCATGTATCAATTGAAAAGGCGGGTTGGCTGCTAAGCGCATTTGCGCTTGTAGTTGCAGTTTTCGGGCCGTTGATGGTATTAGTTTCATCATCCATTAACAAGAAAAAGCTATTATTATTTTCATTGTTGCTCTTTTTTATATGCAACGTTCTCTCTGGTTTTGCCAACAATTTTTATCAATTATTGGTTGTAAGAATGCTTCCTGCATTTTTCCATCCTGTATACTGGTCTATTGCATTATCAATTGCGGAAAAGAATTCAGAATCGGAAGACAAATCAAAGGCTGTTGGTGTAATATTCTCAGGACTTACTATAGCAACTGTCTTAGGCGTGCCTATAGCCACATTTATATCCGGCTTAATTAATTGGCAATGGTCGTTTTTTATTACTGGCTTTATTAATGTGATCGCTCTTATTGGTTTGCAAGTATTTCTTCCAAACACAAATGAAGATATCCCATCAGTACGCTATTCAAAAAAGAAAGTCTTGAACAATAGACTTTTGTGGGTCAACATACTTCTGGCTTTTTTTATCATAACGGCGATGTATGCAACCTATGGATATATGGCTGAATTTTTAAAATCAGTAGCCTTGATTGATAATGATAAAACAAGTCTAATGTTTTTTCTTTTTGGACTTATTGGCGTTATTGGTAATAATTTGGCAGGTAGCCTGATGGGAAAATATCCATATGGAACAACACTGTCGTTTATCATTCTATTAGGAAGTATTCACGTATTACTAAATATTTTTGGCGGTGTGTTTATTCCAGTAATATTACTTATTTCATTTTGGGGATTGGTTCACTCTGGTGGATTTCTAATCAGCAATATCAATATTACTTCTTCGACATCAGATTCTCCCGAATTTATAAATAGCATCTTCACGTCCTGTGGAAATTTTGCCGTTACAGCAGGAGCTCTTCTGGGCGGACAAGTTATTTCATCATACGGTATCCAAAATGTAGTTTGGGCAAGCGTGGGGTGCCTTATGATTTCTTTTGCCATCCTGATAATAAAAAAATACTATTTAAATAATGCACAGACCTAATCAAATAATACTGTTTAGTATTTTGAAACTATACAGTAAATCATTAAGCAGAAATGGTGCAACTAATAGGTGTTGAATGCTGCGCTATTTTTTTTGCCAAATCCTTGATTAAACGCGAATCAGATAGAAAATGGCTCGAGAATTGCCGTGAACAACCACTGTTACTTGTTGTCTCTGAATAACAACTCATATAGGGAAACCTTTCGTGAGCGAGGCAATGTAAGTTAGCCAATTCGCCATACATGCATTGTTTTGTTTGCGGTACGATAAGAGTACATCTAAGCCGCGCCTATTCAGCTTTCCAAATAAGCCCTTCACGTTGGGCGAATATTTACGGCGCAGAAGGATGGATTTAAACATGTCACAGGCGGTGGTCGCGAGGTCACTAGTCGTAGTCGAAGATTGCATAAGGTATTGGGAGAACCACCCGAGTGAGCCCAAAGTCTCATACGATCCACGGATACCTACGTTTCTAGTATACTCTCCATGGCAGTTTGATATTAGCACATTTCAAGGCAAGTTGAAGGAATATCGATATCGGCACGGGCTGAGTTATAAAAAATTCGGAGTGATCTTCGGAATGGACGCTGCGCATATAAAGAAAGTTGAAGAAGGAAGCACTGTGCCGTTCCGCAAGACTATTGCAAAACTGGAACAGTTGTTAACAAACCCACCCCCATTGATAGGATGATCTTTGTCACATTTAATACCATAAAATGGTTATGGCAAATCAAAAGGATTATCGAAATTATGTTTGGTCATTACGTGGTATTTCGTATTGCCGATACTAAGTTTTCAGGATTTTGATTTGACTACTCGTTAAGGAAGGTTTAAAGCGTATAGACACATCAATGGGCTAACCCAAAAATAATTATGAAAGATTCTAGGGGTTGATGGCACTACAGTTTGTAGCTGGGAGTTGAAACAGAACGAGCCACATAAGGAAGTATTGGCAAACCTATATGCCATCTTGGACAAAAAATATAGGATTGGTAGACGTCTTTGCTGAGGCAAATTTCCATATAATCAAGATTACATAAAAGCGAAGTTATGCGTGTAACCCATTATCATTATCCCACCGTTTTTTGATGTTAAATGAGATGAGTATTTGATAACCGCAATTACACTATTACATAAAAATTTATTTCAGATCCACTATTTAATACTTAACATAAATAGGCTAAATTTATTTACATAATTTCGAACTTATTAATAGCTAAAACTATCTGGTGCATGTTTTTTAAAAATATTTCTATTTCCATTGACAAACCGTTGTCACAGGATGAATCTATCTTTGAAAAAAAGAAAAGAATATGAATAATTTGTTTGACAGCACAGATACAGCAAAAATTATTGAAAGACTTAATAAATTAACTCCTGAAAGCCAAAGGCTATGGGGGAAGATGGAAGTTGGCCAGATGGTTGCTCATTGTAATGCATCTCTTGAGACGGCTATGGGTTTAACCGCTCCGAAAATGTTGCCGTTCTATTTGCGGGCTATAGGCTTTTTCCTTAAAAAAGGTATAGTTAGCAACGATCCTATGCCTAAGAATATGGGTACCGATAAAAGCTATATGATAAAAGATGAGCGCAACTTGGAAGTAGAGGTAGCCAAAGTTTCAAAACATATAATCGCTTTTTCAGAGGGTGGGCCTGCTAAATGTACAAAACGACCTCAAATATTCTTCGGATCATTGACACCGATTGAATGGGCCACTATGCAGTGGAAACATTTTGACCATCATTTGAGACAATTTGGAGTTTAAATATTATAGTATTAATCTATAATTCAATACTATACCAAGTTTTTATTTTAAAAGTGATCACGGATAACCACCAACTAAACTTGGTGATAAGTCCTTAAGATTTTAATACCTTGTGAAAAAACTAGTGGAGGAAGATTTAATTGCCCCTGGAAACAGACAGGAATGGAGTAAATGGTTAGATGACAACCATACCAAAGTAAACTCTGTCTGGATAGTGTATTATACGCTACAGTCAGCAATGCCCACGATAACAATAAATGAGGCTGTAGATGAAGCAATCTGTTATGGTTGGATAAATGGGACTGCAAGATCCATCGATGAAAATAAATTCAAGCAATATTTTTGTAAGCGGAAATCCCTGAGCACATGGTCGAAGATTAACAAAGAAAAAGTAGAGCGGTTAACCGTCTCAGGGCAAATGACTCCGGCTGGAATCAGGTGCATCAAGCTTGCAAAGTCTAATGGAAGTTGGTCTATCTTAGATGATGTTGATGCACTTAATATTCCCTCAGATTTAAAATTTGCTTTTGAAAATGAACATGTTGGCTGGCAATTCTTTTCAAAGTTAAGCAAATCGGTAACTAAGGCTATACTACAATGGCTTGTATTTGCCAAGAGGGAAGAAACCAGGAAAAAACGTATTGAAGAAGTCATTCGATTTTCCAAAGATGGAGTTGTCCCCAAGCAATTTCGATCTTGACTATGCGTAATTTGTTCAAATTCAGTTATTTTTGCTTCCATCTGATATGGAAATCACAAAACGGTTCGACCGAATATTAAGGATTTTTTTTATTCTTCAATCAAGGGTTATAATAACTATTGAAGAGTTGGAGACACTTTTCTCAATTAGCCGAAGAACGATCTATCGTGACCTTAAAGCACTTGAAGGGGCAGGAGTTCCTATAGCATATGAAGCGGCCCGTGGGTATTCCATTATAGATGGTTACCGAATCCAGCCTTCGCGGTTCACGCAGGAAGAAGTATTAAGTCTGATGATTGCTGAGAAAATCATGCAACAACATGAAACACAATTCATAAAGCAGCATTTTGAAGCTGCATTGATGAAAGTTAAGGCTTCTTTTCAGCTCCATCAAAAAGATGATCTTCTTAACTGGCAGGATAAATTAGAAGTATCGGGAGGGCTGAACGCTGATGAGTACCTGCCTGATGTAATTAATTTACTCCTCCAAAGTATAGTTAAAAAGAAAATCTCAAATCTATCTTATGTTAAGAGTGTTGATCTAAGCGCTGTCACGAGACAGATTGAGCCATTAGGTTTATTTTATGAAAGCAGTTTCTGGTATCTTCTTGCTTTCTGTCATTTACGGCAAGACTACCGTAATTTTAGGCTCGACCGTGTAAAAAAAGTTTTCATAACCGAGCAAGATTTCACTATAAAACATTTACCCGTTGATAAACTTAGAAACGATAATATGCCTTCGTCCATAACGAAGATCACGGTAAGCGCAGACCGAAAATTCGCACATTATCTTTTTTGGGAAAGGCAAAACTATGGCTATAAAAATGAAGTCATAACCGAATTAGGCTCGACTATGTATTTTGAGTACAGAGGCCACCCTACCGCTTTCGCACGCTGGTTTATGAAGTTTGCAGATGTTGCACAAATTATCGAACCTGTCTTTTTAAAAGATGAACTTAGAGGTTACCTGCTTGCAGGGCTAAGAGATTGACAGAACCATTTAAAAATTTTATCTCAAATTAACCCTATCAGGTATGCTATTGACCCGAGATAGTAGCTGCCTTTACTTCAACTAAGCCTAAGAAAATATTTTTAAAAAAAATTTACCTACGACATACTGCTATCGTTAAAGCTCCTTTTTTTGCTTTAAATAAATAAATCTAATTTTAAAAAAATGGAAAAACAAACATTTGATCAGTGGGAATGGGGCGAGTACAGCAACTCAGTACAAGCAGCAGAAATTAAAAATCCGGAAGGTACGTTATACTGCTCAGGCCAAGTAGCGATCAACGCTGAGGGCGAGCCAAGCAAGGGCGATATGAGAACTCAATTATTGCAGATTATTAAGAATCTTATTTAATCTATTTCATATTTAAATGCTAGAAAATTAGTTTATCACTACTGGCTTTAGTGTCTAACCCCAATTCAATTTACATACTTTGTTTATTTTCTTCATAGGTTTAGAAATCACAAGCGATTTCATTAATACTCCACGCATAAACAAACCTTAAATGTTTAATGATCTTTACGGTTTTCAATTTTATTCTTTATTAAACTTAAACATTTAACAATTTTTCGCCCCATTCTTCATGACAAATCACGGACAATTAAGTTCAGCAAACTTTACACAGAGCATCTTATAATTATTTCCAAATACGGTTTTATAATAACCCTAAAGGTGAGGATCAATTAAAGTATTTGTTGAAAGGTATGTCTATTTTATCTATCTTGCCTGCGGGGCTGTATTCCAGCCTGATCATTTCCCCATCAAAATCCTCAAAGTATTCAAATCGGATCTTATGCATACCTTTTCTTAAGGCAGCAAATCCATCCTTTGTCCGCGCACTGTGTGAACCATCATTATTCACGATCAGCTGATCATCAATGTAAAGATTGCAGCCATCGTCAGAGGTCAGATAAAACTGATAAAGATCATCCTGATCAATTTTAACATAACCTTCAATCAGCATGGCAAACTGGTTCAGTCTCTTTCCTTTAACCAGATCCAGATCAAAACTTTTCAATACACCCTTTTTAATTGGTTTCATTTGCGAAAAATCCGGTACCTTCTTATACGCTCCTTCATAATAACTATAGCTTAAGCCCGCTGAAAACTGCCCACTACCAGTTTCGATTGCGGGTGTCAAATTGAGTTTGTTAAAATTTACAGCTTGCGTCCCACTGCTTGCTGTGCCATCCAGGCTAAATACCTTAACTTTTACATTTGTCGTTTTGTGAATCACAAAGGGGGCCTTGTATTCCATAGATTTCCCATCTGGCTCTTTCCCGTCTAAAGTATATCTCAATACGGTATTGACAAAAGGGTTAACCATGCTGACTGTTTTCGGAGCGACAAACACCTTAATTGCGGTATCTACTACCTTAGGCAGGGATCTTTGAACGGGCAATTGTAAGATCCCCTCCAGCGCAGGCAGTCCCTTCTCTGTGGTTTTATACGCCATATTCCATTGTATCTCAATAGAGTCTACGGAGCGGGCTAAAGTCCGGTTGAAGGAGGCTAGCTGCAGCGCTTTTTGACCGATACCGTTAGCGGGAATACTCATATCGAAAAGGTTTTCTGAAAGACTGAGCACTGAATGCTGAAATACCCGCGCTCGATATCCTAAAGTAAGATTGCTATGATTTGCGAGGTTAAAATGAATTTGACCTGGCTTGTCCTGATGACCCGCTTCCGGCAACAGTACAAAGGGCATGACAGCGGCTTCTTTTGAAATTGCAGCCGCAAGTGTTCTTGTTCTTTGATTAGCGAAATCAGGAGACAACATCCCATCGAGTTCCAGGTTCATTAACGAAGGACCTCTCTCTGTCATCGTTACCCAACTCACGTGATCAGTTTCACCAAAAGCCGCTCCTCTGAGCGAACTGCTTCCGCCCGTAGTTCCCAGTATGTAGTAATCCTGTTCATTATGGCTTGCATACAGATATCGGTGGGTGTGACCCGCTATTACCGTGTACGGCCGTCCTTTGAGGCTTTTTTCTATACCTGAAAAGCCGTTGGTTTCCCTGTTGTTCCAAACCGGGTGGTGCATGAGTAGAAATGTCCATCTGACACCCGCATTGTTCCTGATGACTTGGTCAACATAATCTAACTGTTGTTTACTAAACGGCACCCCATCCCCTTCACTTGAATTCATTGTGATGAACAGGACATTTTTATAAATGAAGTGATAATAATCCCGGCCGAACTGTTTCATCCACATGCCGTGCTGAACATCATTGGAAACATCATGATTACCAGGAACGTGGAAAAACGGTACGGTGAGTGGTTTAACCGCCGCGTTGAATTCGTTCCACTGCTGGGTAAGGACAGCAGTATCCCGGGTGTACCCTTCAATAAAATCACCTATACTTAAAACGAACTCCGGTTTCATACCATTGAGTTTCTGAATGGCTTGCTCAAACACGCCATTACGGTGTCCGTTTGTTCTGTCCGACACAATTGCGAACTGAAAATGATCCGGGTTATTATAAAATTTAGTATTGGTCCAGGGGGTTGGTCCGGAAAGGATGTCGCTTTTAAAACCGCCGGTTGTTTGTGCTGGCAGGACATGAGCGTATAAAACCCCCGAAAACAGGAGTATAAATAATAATCGCATAGAATAGGATATAATATACCGGCAGTAGAGATTCTACTGCCGGTAAAAAGTTTAATGATTAAATAAATATTCGAAAACAGAATCAATCTGAAAATGACTGAGCCCCGCGGCGAGAAGCTGATTTGCCTTTTGACTGGCAACATGGTCTGCATCCGGAGACTTAATCGCCCAGGCATTCAACACGCCTACCGCTAGGATTTTGTGCTTTTTCGCCCATAGGACATCATTCCTGGAAATATCTCCTGAAAAAAGGTAAAAGTCAGAGGAGCGATAACCGGGTTTGCGCATATTTGTTTCCAACTGACTCCTGGTGCAGCTCAGCTTGATCTTGCCTGTGAAAAAAGCTGCCGATTCTTCTGTGCCGATCATTAGGGCATTTTTATAAAGATCATAACGCTTTAGCAAGTTTATCACCTTTGCAAAAAGAACGTTGTCGTTTCCACGGATCTTATTGTCGATCATTATGCCAATTCTACCCTTACTCAGACGCAACAAGTCCTCAAATAACATAACCTGGTAACCCTTCGCACTTTTAAGCCGCCGGATCTGCTCCCATGTCATATCTGTCACCGCGGAATCCAGGCCGAAGGACCGCTTAAATGTTTGGTCGTGATACGTGATCAAAACGCCATCTTTAGTTACACGCAAATCACTTTCCACCATCCAGTATCCCCTGTCTATGGCCCTTTCCAAAGCTTCCTTGCTATTTTCAGCAGAAGTACTGTCCACGATACCACCCCGATGGGCGATCAAATGGTTGCCGGATATTATCCTTTGCTGACTAAAAGCTGTAAGTGCGATCAAGTGAATGAAAAAAACCACTAAGCCACTTTGCCTAACAAAACCTGCCTTTCCCATTACCATCCTTCATTTTGAGGTAAAGTGCCGTTACTAACCCTGATTTCTTCCAGCGGTATTGGCCACACATGATGTTTTGCAGGATTGAATGTCCTTGCTGTATAGATCTCACGCCCATCCGCATGGTGTAGTGGTTTCGCATAAGTCTGCTGCGCATCACCCCAGCGTACCAGGTCCCAGTGACGGTCGGTCCATTCTCCGGCAAACTCACAGCGGCGTTCTTTTTTAAGGTCTGCAAGTGTTGCTCCGGACAAAGGGAGCAGTCCTGCTCTGCGTCTTATGGCATTGATCTCCGCGTCACCGCTCTGACCCTGCATCAAGGCGGCCTCTGCACGCATCAGCAACACGTCCGCATACCTCAATAAGGGGACATTCATTGCCGTAGTCGGACGGTTACCATTTGAGTTGACATAAACCCCTGTAGGATTGGCATAGGTATAGGGCTCCATATATTTATTGAACTGATAGCCGCTACGGTTACTAGAGCTCACGGTAAAACTACCCACATTATAGCTCCTTTCCAGGCCAAAGAACATGAATTTATCCCCGGTTTTCAGTATTGTTACCGGCAAACGTTTGTCTATACTTTCATAGGCATCATAAAGTTCTTTAGTAGGATAAAAAGAACCCCAGCCGTTGTAGACGCCCCAGCCTTTGTCTTCCAGCAGGATGCCTGGAAAGATACATCCCACGCTGTTTGGAAACTGTGCACTGTTGGTGACCGACCAGATGTACTCTGAAGACCAGTTGCCCGAAATTTTGAACACATCGGTAAAATTCTCCAGTAATTTATGCTGTTTACTGGAAATGACCATATCCGCATATTTCTGGCTTTTCGCCCAATCCCTGGCATACAAATAGGTACGCGCCAGGTAAGCCCAGGCTGCCGTTTTATGTGCGCGGCCATAATCAGCCTTTCCCAATTCTGAAAAGTAAGGCAGCAGCTCAGCAGCTTTAACCAGATCAGCAACAATGTAGGCATAGTTTTCTGCTACGGATTTCGGTCGCGGGACATAAATGTTTTCTGGTCTCTCACGATCTGGAATTGGGATTCCCGCACGCTGATCACCATATTTATAGGCCAGTTCAAGGTGCATGATCGCGTGGTTGAAATAAGCTTCACCCAGTATCCTGTCTTTTAACTTAGCTTCCATGGATATTGCAGGCACATTGCGTATGGCATCATTAGCCCGTTTCATCGCCTGATAATGCAATGACCACACTGTCCTGGTTTCGGATTCATTACCGTCCAGCTGAAAATACTTGAAACGGTCAGCATTTCCTGTAGCCTTACAGGCAATGTCATCACTTGTACTCATGTAGTAGAAGGAACCTCCCCCATACATGTTGTTGTTGCTGTACAACTGGTAAATGCTGTTGATGCCAGCCACAGCATCCTCGGAAGTTTTCCAAAAATTACCCGAAGAGGGTGCTCCCTGTGGAACCAGGTCAAGCTGCTTCTGACAACCGGCAAAAAGAACCAATGCCAGTAGAAAAATATAATTTTGTAAAAGTCTCATACTTATTTTTTGAATATTCATTAAAAATTGAAATCAATACCGAACAGATATGCTTTGGCTACCGGATACATTCCCAGATCAAGTCCTTGATTGGACAATCCAACTTCAGGGTCCATACCGGAATAATTGGTAATGGTAAATAGGTTCTGTCCAGTCAGGTAGATTCTTGGCTGAAATCCTTTCAGCATCTTTTTAGGAAGTGTATACCCGATCGTTAAACTTTTTAACCTAAGGTAAGAAGCATCCTCGATGTAGAAATCCGAAATCCTGCCGAAATTATTGTTGGCATCAGTATAAGACAACCGCGGGACACTGGTATTTGTATTTTGAGGTGTCCAGGCATTTTTAACCTCACTTAGCAAGTTATATCCTGGAAAAGAAGCATTCAAACCTGTATATTTTACCGCATTAAAAGAATCATTTCCACTTACACCCTGAAAAAACAGGTTCAGATCAAATCCTTTATAGGCAAGATTACCGTTCAGACTATAGGTAAATTTCGGAAAAGGGTTACCCAGGATCACCTGATCTCTCGTATCCAGTATTCCGTCGCCATTGGTATCCACAAACCTGATGTCTCCGCCTTTGGCATTTGGCTGATAACGTGTTCCTGATGAATTAGCGTAAGCTGCAGCATCTGCATCGGACTGAAATAACCCAGCTGTTTTATAGCCAAAAAATGAACCGAAAGCATCACCAACCCTGGCGATGTTAGGCATAGGAAGACTCCTGACGGTGGTACCCGTCAGAAAGGAAGTCGTACCATCATAAAGTTCTTTTAGCTCATTCTTAAGAAAAGCGACATTACCCGTCACACTGTAAGAGAATTCCCTTAGGCTCTTCCTGTAGGTTAAACTGGCTTCGATACCACTATTGCGCATAATCCCAGCATTAACAGTCTGTCCACCAGAAGTACCTGCTACACCCGGCAGAATCTTGTTCAGTTGCATTTGTTTATTTTCTTTCACAAACACATCTACACTTCCGATCAGTGATTCGTTCAGGAATGCAAAGTCAAGACCCAGGTTTTGCTGCTGGGAGATCTCCCATTTCAGATTGGGGTTGGACAACTGCGTTTCCGCAAATCCAGGGACTATGGTTGTACTTTCACCCAACAATCCCTGGGTCTTGGTTAATGGAATACTGAATGCATAATTTCCCAATACACCCAGGTTTCCGATCCTACCCCAGCTGGCACGCAGCTTCAGATTAGATACAAAATCCACATCAGACAGGAAGCTTTCTTTCTTCAGTACCCATCCGGCAGAAACTGAGGGATACCATTCCCAGCGGTTACTGTTGGTCAACTTTGAGGTACCATCTCTTCTGAGAACTGCTTCCAGCAAGTATTTTTGTTTATACGAATAGTTCAAACGTCCTAGATAAGACTCAAGGGCCGTTTCATAACCAGAACCGCTGTATTTTCCTAAAGCAATGGCTTGTGTAGAATTGCTCAGGTAACGCAGATCTTCCAGTTCATTGTCAAAACCAGTCGCAGTTACGCTAAATGCTTCATTCTTCCAGTTTTCAAATGTATGGCCAGCCAAAACAACTAAGCTGTGATCAGTACCCAGGCTGGGACTATATTGTAAAGTCTGCTCGTTTAGCAACGAAGTAAAGGTGCTGCTACTTTGGGTAAGTTCATTGAAGTTAAAAATTTTGCCGGGCTCAAGTACTTTAGGGCTGAATTGTTTGAAATCATTTTTGATCCTGGTATAGCTCCAGTTACTTCTGAATTTCAAACCCTTAATGATATCCCATTCTAAATACGGATTCAACAACATTTCATTGACAGGGTTATCGATGTCAAGACGCTTCAGGTAAGCAACTGGATTGATCACATCACCAAAAGAACCCGAATACTTTTCAGGAACACCACCGAATTTTCCCGAACCGTCCTCACGGTAAATTGTGGCGTTGGAAGGATAGATCAATGCCGTAAGAATGGTTCCCTCCTGTGCACTGGAAGTATTTCCTGCCTGCCCGTTACGAATAGAATAGGAAAGGTTCTCCCCCAAGGTAAAATTGTCAAATAACTTAAAGGAGGAATTTATCCGCGTAGAAAGCCTGTCACCGTAAGAGTTCAACAATACACCTTCATTTCTGCGGTATCCTCCGGAAACAAATATGGAGGCTTTATCCGAACCGGCACTTACCGAACCTGTAAGGTCATATATTTTTCCAGTCTGAAATATTTCATCCATCCAGATTGTTTTTGTGTTTCGCGCATCCGGGAATATAGCCGGGTCAAATGCTGCGTCGGGACTCAAATTACCGTCAGCCCTTACCTTATTGACGACATCTGCAAACTCCGCTGCATTCAGGGCTTCCAGTCTTTTACCGGTTGTCTGATAGCCCTGCTGATAGTTCAGGCTGACACGGGGTTCGGATGATTTACTCCCCTTTTTTGTACTGATCAATACGACCCCTCCAGAAGCCCTGGCACCATAAATTGCCGCTGAGGCATCCTTCAAAACACTGATACTTTCTATATCCTTTGGATTGATAGAATTTATTGATCCATTGTAGACCACCCCGTCAACTACCAGCAAAGGATTTTCATCGTTGATCGATCCAATCCCCCGTATTTTGAATGAAGGCGTAGAAGTTGGACTCCCACCGTTATTGACCACGGTCACCCCAGCCACGGTACCTTGCAGTACTTCCGCTGTATTGGAATAATTCCGGCTGCCGATTTCTTTTACCGGAACCGAAGATATTGCGCCAATTATCTGCTCACGCCGCTTGGCGCCGTATCCTACCACGACCAATTCATTCAGTGTCTGCGCATCTGCGCGCATGATGATCTTCAAATCAGCCGACTTGTCGACAACTACCTCCTGGGCAGAAAATCCGATATAACTGAATACCAACACTGAACCCATTTCTGCTTCCAGGGAAAAACGCCCCTGTGAATCAGAGACCGTCCCTGTTGTGCTTTGCTTAACCTTGACGTTTACTCCGGGCAACGGACCACCTGTCTCATCGGTGATCGTCCCTGAGATGCGGCTCAGCTTGATACCAGCAGCAGTCCTATCCTGAACCGCCTTACCTTTAAGGACCGGCTCATCAATGTTAATGATGATGTGCCTGGAATCAAGCTCAGTAACGCTGCCCTCATAGCCAAGCATTATTTTCCTGAAAACTTTCTCCAGCACTTCATTTTTTACCCTGATGGAAGTTCGGCGGCTGACATCAAATTTTTTAGAATTATAAGCCACGAATAAACCTGTTTTCTTTTCGATCGCTGAGATGATATTCACAATGCTTTGATCCTGCAGGTCCAAAGTGATGCGGGTGGTTTTTAACACCTGACTGTAAACCGCTGTGTCTGCAAATGAAAGCCCGGGTTTACCGATTAGCGTAATCAGGCATACCAGGAGAAGCAGGTATTTTATTTTTATATTTTTTTGATTTTGTAAAAAGACTTTACAAGTATTATTTTGCATTTTTGAAATGAGTTTTAATGATTAGAGATCTTAAAATGAATGCCTGCGCTGCTTCAGCCCGGCACATTAACGGGGAATGTTTCAGCATTTCCCGTTTTTAGGTTCTGCGTAATTTTATTTACATAATGCGGTATTAATGGTGATCTGATTTTGTGAATTGGTGATATATTTTATCCCTGCCACTGTACTCAACAGCCGGAGCGTTTTACCCAGCGTTTCCTTGCTGATCCGAAGCGTATACCTGCAGTCCGGCCTGGCTTCACCCCTGACTTCAATTTTGACATTGAATTTGCGCTCCAGTCGTTTTGCAATATCAGGTATGGATTCATTATCAAAATAGAGTATGCCTCCGCGCCAGGCGCTGATGTGTGCTGTATTCACCTCAACTACCTCTGAAGTTTTATCTGATTTATTGTAAATCAACTGTCTGCCTGGTGTAAGGGCTGATGATAAACGCTTTCGCTCACTGTCAACCCTGACCTTGCCCTCAGCAACAGTTACGGCAAGCAGGCGATCATTTGGATAGGCCTGGACGTTAAACGCGGTACCCAGGACACGAGTGGACAAAACACCAGTGCTGACGATAAATGGCCTGCTCGCATCTTTACTGACCTCGAAATAAGCTTCACCCGAAAGTTCGACTGACCTATTTGTTTTACGGAAATCAGGTCCTACTTTAAGTGTTGATCCTGCATTCAGCGTGACAATGGAACCATCCGGCAAACTGATCACTTTCAGCTGGCCGTTTAAGGCATGAAATTCGAGTTGCGGTTCAGCATCAAAATTTCCGGCAAAATAAATGAGCAATGAAATACTGCAGACTAAAGCAATTACTGCCGCGATACGGAAAGATAAGGATAATCGAAGAAGTGGATTAGGCCGGGGTAGATTAGAACCAACATTGGCCAGAAGCCACTTCCTTACCCTTTTAAGCGATGCTTTTTCCTGCCCCGCTTCGGGTAAAGGAGAAAGATCAAAAGAATTATACCATTCTTCGAGGACCTGCTTTTCTTCAGCGCTGCATTTTCCAGCCAGATACTTTCGAAACAGCGCGCTGTTTTTTTCGTTTTGAGATGATGTTTCCATTCATCTATAGTATTGGATAAAACGGACACTAGTACCGTTAAACAATTATTACCAATGTGTTAATTTAAAAACAATACAAAAGGCAACAGATGAATCATATATTTAGAATCGAGTTTTAACCGTAATTGCTTGAGCGCCATCGTCATGTTATTCTTTACGGTTTGCTCAGATAGGCTGAGCGTTGCGGCTATATCCCGCACGGAAGCTTCCTGGTTCCGGCTTAGCATAAAAATCTTCCGCATTGTCTCAGGCATTTTCTGAATCTCCAAATAAATCAATCCTTCCAACTCTCTAGCCATAATGAAATCTTCTGCAGGATATTCAATGGGTTCAGGAATAGCTGATAAAATCCGACTGTGAGCGATAGCTTTGGAAGTTTTTGCGTAATACTCAAATACGGAGTTTTTCGCAGCCCCCATAAGATAAGGAAAAATATTTTGCTCAATTACAATGGTTTTCCTATTTTTCCAAACAGAAATGAAAATATTTTGTAGTATTTCCTCGGCATCAGCATCAGATTGAATACGCCTGAAGACCTGTCGATACACTTGGACTTTGTAACGATCAAACAAAACTGTAAATGCACGCTCATCATCGAACCTGACCAGCCTAAATAATTCTTCGTCTGATAAATTCTTCATAAAATCCCAACTGTCGGTAAAGTTAAGATACCAATATGAATTCTATGTTATGTCTAATTTTATTTCTTTCACACCGCTGGCATTTTGATTCCAACTCCTAATACCATATTTTTCCTCCCTTAGAAAGCATAATTCCACAATATGATGATACCAATTATATATAAACCCAAACATGATATTTACATGGCTGGTTTTACAAGACAACCTATACTCTCTTTCACCGTTTGCAGCTTTCCCTGAATTCAAATATTGTCGTTTAACACATGTTGCATTTTTTTAAGCCTTAGTATATTTAGAATTTCGTTTTCGATGATTAAAATATTTGTCATGATAGTTTTTTATTGATTGTTGATCGTAAATAACCGTTTTTCAACCTTCAAGGATGTTTCTCGATTGGTGACTATAAGGCTCTTCGGATTAAGAAATCGATATCTTTGGTAATGTTCCTAATCCCTAGGTTTTTGCTTTCCTTATTGGTGTTTCTAAGAATCAATTATAGGATACAATAGCTTCTTAAAGTCGTCATATTATTCATGACAGGCACAAAGAACTCTAATTCCATCACTCACTTGGAATGTAGTCTATGTGTAAATGAAGATATCATCCTTTCTATTTTAGAAACTAGTTCTCTAATAAAACAATAAACATATAACCATTTGATACTATACAAATGTATACCAGTATCCATTTGTATAGTGATATATTATATATAGCAAATACATGTAACTTAGCTCCGAAATTAATTCAGGGAAAACTTAATATTGGATGACTCGCTGCAGGAATTAGCTTAAATCTACAACTTCAGCTGGTGGATATATAGTCTTTAGGTGACATTTAATTGTTCTTTTCCGGAGGTATCAGAAATGATTGATACAGGTATGAAATTAGTGCGTGAGTTTTAAATAATTAAATAACAAGAACATGATTTTAGTAACAGGAGCATCGGGGCATTTAGGGAAGGCAACTATAGATAGTTTGCTTAAAAAAGTGCCCGCAAAACAAGTGGTAGCATTGGTTCGTGACAAGAATAAAGCAGACAATCTGAAAGCCAAAGGAGTGCAAGTACGTGTGGGAGATTATACCGATCCATCTTCGATAATAAGTGCATTGGAAGGTATTGAGGATTTGTTATTGGTTTCTTCGAGTTCGCTTGACCGTTTGCAGGACCATAAAAATGTCATTGATGCTGCAAAAGAGAAAGGCTTAAAACACATTTATTATACTAGTGGAGCCGTAAGTAATTATGGTACTACGCCTTTAATGCCTCTGGCGGCTTCACACGGAGATACAGAAGCTTATATAAAAAGTAGTGGATTGACCTACACCATCTTCCAGAATTCAATGTATGCTGAAACCATCCCAATGTACGTTGGTGAAAAAGCTGTAGATACAGGAATATATTTTCCTGCTGAGGATGGAAAAGCGGCATTTGCATTGAGAACAGATATGGCAGAAGCAATTGCGAATGCAATTACCTCTGACGGACATGAAAACAAAACCTATGTGATTACCGGTTCGAAAGCTTATTCTTTTGCCGATGTTGCTGAAGTTTTATCAGAACTGGCGGGTAAACAGGTTACTTACATCAGTCCTGAGCCAGCGGATTATGAGGCTACATTGAAGAAATACAATGTTCCTGAAGATGGTATCTTTATCTTATCCTTATTTGCAGAAACATTCAGGCACCATGATCTGGAGCAAATCGATCCTGCAATGGAGAATTTATTGGGCCGTAAACCAACCGATCTGAGAACCTATCTAAAATCAGCTTATTTCAGTAATTAATCACCAAAATAAGCCGTTTTAGCTATTGATCAGCTTACCTTCCAGATGGATTCTCAAAATATAAATCGATCTGGAAGGTTTTTTTCATGTTTACTAGGGCGTTAGTGCGCTGAGTCAACTACGATACTTTCACCCTTTTTGATCCTCGCAAAGAAAATCAGCGGAATCACAACGGCACACATTACACCGATGAGTAAAAAACCTTCACCATAGCTTACTACCGCTGATTGCACATTTAACGTTCCGTTCATTGTGGCCATGGCCATCTCATAGGCCTGTGTATAAGATTTGCCATCGCCCTGGTATTGATTGATCAGCCCATTCATTCGTTCCATAGATTGTGGATTATACAGCGAGAGGTTATCCATTAGTTCGATACGATGAACGGCCATTCGTCTTACCACGTAGGTGTTTACCAATGCGATGCCAACTGATCCGCCGAGTAATTGTAACATATTGGATAAACCAGAGGCCTGGCCAATGCTCCGGCCTTTAAGCCCGGTCAGTGTCAGACTTGCTGCAGGCACAAAAATAAAACCAAATCCAAGACCTCTGATTATTTGTGGCCATAAAAGATCCCATTCTCCCGCTGCCAGTGTTGTATGCTTATAAAAGAAATATGAAAATGCGATTACCGCAGAAAATCCAAAGATTAACAGGAACTTTGGATTTATCCCTTTTTTAACAAGCGCACCGTTTACACCCATTAACATTCCGGTTAGGAAGGCCCCGGGCAAGATCAGCAATCCCGTCCGGGTTGCGTTCCAGCCCAGAAACCCCTGAACAAATACGGGGTATAAGAAAATGGACACAAAAATACTCATCCCGAATACAAAGCGTAAGATGGAGCCTATTGCTACATTCCTGTTGCCCAGCACCCTCAGGTCTACTGCAGGATTTTTAGTGGTTAGCTCCCGCCAGATGAATATAACCAGACCAACTATCGTAAGGGTAAAGAAGCTGGTGATAAAATTACTGGCAAACCAGTCTTTTCTTTCTCCTTCTTCAAGTATCATCTGTAAACCTCCAACTCCTACGACCAATGCCCCGATGCCAAGCCAGTCTATTTTTCCAGGTAATTTTACCGGTGTTCCTTTGATGTATTTCCATGACATAAACGCAGCTACGATACCAATCGGGATATTGATATAGAAGATCCAGTTCCATGAAAGATTATCCGTTAAAAAACCGCCCAATAACGGTCCAAGTGTTGGGCCGATAACAATGCCGGCGCCGAAGATACCGTTGGCTTTATCGAGTTCTTCGGGCGGAAAGGTTTCTACCAGGACTGTCTGCGCTGTAGCCAGTAAGGCTCCTCCGCCTATGCCCTGCACAAAACGCCAGAAGATGAGCATTTCTATGGATCCCGACGTACCACAAAGCAGCGAGGAAACCGTAAAGATGATGATAGATGCGGTGAAATATCTTTTGCGGCCAAAAAGATCGCTTAAAAAGCCAGTCATGGGTATAATTACCACATTCGATATCGCATAAGCGGTAACCACCCATGCTGTTTCTTCAATGGTAGCGCCCAGGTTACCTGCAATCTGACGTGTGGCTACGTTTACAATTGATGCATCGATAAGTTCCATCAACGCACAGGTAATAACGGTGATCGTGATCAGCCACTTACGAACTCCTGTTTCAAAAGTAGGCTGCTGTACTGCTTCCAGCGATTGATTGTTGTCATGCATGATTATTTTGTTTTAACTTTTACAAATACGCTCATCCCGGGACGAAGGGGTGTTTGTTTATTGTTACTGTTTCCCAATACTATTTTTACAGGTATACGCTGTGTTACTTTTACGAAGTTTCCCGTAGCATTATCTGCTGGAAGGAATGAAAATCTGGCACCCGTCGCCTGTGCAATGGATTCTACATGCCCTTTGAATTCCTCATCTGGATATGCATCAACCTTTATTGTGGCCTCTTGTCCTGGTTTCATTTTCTCTACCTGCGTTTCTTTAAAGTTGGCAACAACCCATACCTTTTTGTTATCGGTAACAGCCATAAGAGGTTGCCCCGGAGCCACGACCTGGCCAATCTGTACATTCTTTTTAGATACTATCCCGTCGGCTGGCGCAACTATAGTACAGTAAGAGAGCTGTAACTTTGCAGCATCCAGGCTATTTCTTGCCTGTTCTACCGCCAATTCCGCGAGTCTTATGTTCTCGCTGGAGTTAGAAACCAGGGTCTGCGTACTGGTAATCTGTAAACGACTGGCATCAATTTGCTTTAATAATGCATTCTTTTGGCTTTTTGCTGTTTTTAAACGTGCTTCTGCTTCCGCCTTTGTTATTTTTGCCTGGTCAAACTGTTGTTGGGTAGCCGATTTTTGTTGCAGCAGATTTTGGTAGCGTTCAAAATTTTTACTTGCTACAAGGAGTTGCTCGGCAGCTGATTCAATGGCGGCATTTGATGCCGAAAGATTTGCAGATACAGCATCGGCATTTGCCGTGACGTTCGAAACATTCACATTCGCTGTATTCTTGTTGTTTCCGGCAAGGGATACGTTGTGCTGTGCTTGTGATAACGAAATTGCCGCTTGGGCTACTGCGATTTTAGAGGCGGCATCGTCAAGAAGTACCAGTGTATCGCCTTCTTTTACCTGTTGGTTGTCACTCACCCGTATTTTGGTAACCATCCCATTAATACGTGGAATTACGGGGCTTATATCTGCTTCCAGCTGTGCGTTATCTGTGCTCTCTGTTGAACAACTGGCCATCATCAGCATCATCGGGAGCAAATAAATTATGTTTCTAAGATTATTCATTTTTAAATTTTTTATTGTTTTTTAAAGAAGAGAAGATTGCCTTTAGAAAGGATACTATTATAAACAGCCAGTTCGTTATTGGCTTGTGCAGTAGCGAGGTTCAGCTCCGCCTGTAGCAATATGGAATTGGCTTCCAGGAAATCGGTAGGCGTGGTCACCTGTTCCTTGAGCTTGTTCTGCTCCACACGGTAATTTTCTTTTGCCTGTTCCAGCTGTTTCTGCACAAGGCCCAGCTTTTCCAGTGTTTTTGACACCTGATGCAATGATGCCTTTACCTCGGACTGGATCTGATCACTTGCCTGTTCGCTGTTTCTGAGTAATTGCTGTTCAGCTAATTTTGATTCACGAACCCTTGCACCGTTTGTGTATAGTGAAGATATGTTCCAGTTTAACCTAATCCCGGCCAATGCGGTTGGGTAAAATTTATTTACTGAAGGAATTACCCTTTGATTTGGATTATCTACATTGAAAGTGGCAAACAATCCCAAAGTTGGGAGATAATCTGCGCGGATTGATTTGGTGCGGTATGCTGCAGATTCCACCCGGCGTGAGAAACCACGTAATTCCGGACGGTTTAACCAGAGCTTTTCATCACGTGACTGTTCTGGTTTAACGGGTAATTTCCCAATCTCTGCATCTGTAATTGTGATGAGCGTATTTTCGCCCAGGCCTGTAGCAATGCAAAGGTTATCATTTAAAATAGCCTTGTTGGCCTTTACCTCAGCCAGGGTATTTTGCAGGTTGCTCATGGCAAGGTCTATTTTAAGCACATCATTCTCCAGTACAAGCCCTTGTTTTAGCAGCGTTTGCATGTCCTTTTTGCGCTCTTGTAAAGTTGATATATTGGTCTCAATGATATATGCTGATTTTGTAGCATTATATAATCCATACCACATCTCAAGTACTTGTTTTTGCAGGCTTATTTGTGCTGCCTCTATGTCATACCGAGAAGCTTCACTTTCCCTTTGCAGCGATTTTTTATTATATGCGTTTTTACCTCCGCTAAACAAGGACTGGTTAAGCTGAACAGCATTGAAGGATTGGTTCAGTAGTTGTGGATTTATGCTGAAACTTCCTGTTGGCATTTGGATATTAAAGGGTGTAATATTACTGCTGACCCGCTGGTAACTGGAGGTGATTGATAATTGAGGTAAATTTGCATGTTCTGCCTGGGTTACCCTTGATTGGGCAATACCATATTGAAGACTATCTGCCTTTAATCTTTTGCTATTTTCCATAGCCATTTTAAGGGCCTGTTCCAGGGGAAGTATGGTCTGCGCAATAGCATTGTTTTTAATGACTAAAAGCAAAACAACAGCCATTATATAGCCCCGGAAACACTTATGTTTATTGACTTTCATTGAGAATTTGATTTATAGATTTTAATTGGCCGGAATTAATTGCAGTCTCCACCGGGCAGGCAGATTGCGCCCTGGATATCTGTAGAGGGATGTTCTTTCTTCCACTCGTTGAAAACACTGTTCAACGTACGCTTGATATTAGCGGGTGAAACAGCTCCGCTAAAAGCGGCTTTATTGCCTCCCAATACAAAAGTGGGCACACCTTTTCCTCCTAATCTTGCAAAGTCTTCAATATCTTTTTTCACTTCATCAGCAAACTTATTGCCTGCCAGGATTCCCTTTACGCTCTCTTTATCCATTTGCATTTCTACAGCTATGCGTATCAGTGTAGCATAGTCCCCAACATCTTCTCCATTGATGAAATGTGCCTGGAATAACCTTTCTTCAAGGATATCAGCTTTACCAATGGTTTTCGCATATTGTATCATACGATGCGCATCAAAGGTGTTCGCCCAAACCAATTTGTCCATGTTGTATTTTAAACCAACCCCGGCAGCCATTCTACTGACCTGGTCATTCATTACCCTGGCCTGTTCTACCGAGGTGTGGTGATGTGCTGCGAGGGCCTCATCAGCATTGAGCCCGTTGCCGCTTTTAGCATCGGGAACTAACTGGAAACTATGCCATTCAACTTCTATCTGATCCCTGTTTGGGAAATCTTTCATTGCCGTTTCAAAATTTCTTTTACCTATGTAGCAAAATGGACAGGCGATGTCAGACCAGATATCTACTTTCATCTTTTGATTTACTGTTTGCATGTTATTTAATTTTAAGTTTTTTTTGTTTGAAGTTTTATCTACCCCTTTGTTAGGGTTTTCCTGGCTACAAGCCGTAAATACAAAGGCCATCAAGAGTAGCTGGAAAAGTATGGTTGTTTGTTTGATCATATAACTGATTAGATAGCTGAGTGATTATGCCACAAATTTCCGGCTTGGCAACTATAAATCAGTTATGTCTTACCTTTAGTGTAGTGGTTACAAAAAGGGAAGTATATTACCATTGTATATGTTGATAATTATAGGGAACTTAGTCTAAAATAATATTGAGATGAGTGATAATAATATAATTTACGATCTGGAAAATCCAATGTTATGCGGAAAAATGCTTCGCGGCATTCGTGACGCCAAGGATGTACTGAATAGTAAATGGAAAACTTTTATTATAGGTACATTAATGTATAAAGGGAGTATCCATTTTATGCAGTTAATGCGTGAAGTAGAAGAGATAGCACCAAGAATGCTGTCTAAGGAATTGCAAGAGCTGGAATTGCACCAGCTTATAAAAAAGAACTGTATTGGATACCAAGCCGATAAAGGTGCAATACGAGATTACCAAGCATGGCATGAGCCTGCAAACTGTACTCAATGCCATGGCAGATTGGGGGCTTGTATCATAGGAAAGAAATGGTTGGCAGTTAACCATGTGATTTCAAATTATAATCTAAAAAAAATAGGTAACTTATTTTTTTAGATTATAAGTAAATATTATGATGAAAATTTTTATTGAAATTTTAACTTCTAAAATAATATCGTTCAAAAGTATCCATTTTTAAAAATATCGTTATAAATTATAATCGATACAATATATTAATTATTTATTTTTTAAATATATAATAATAATTTAAAAGAAAATTATAATGAAATTTCAACAAAAACGGTTTTTCAAAGCAAATATTAATTATTTTAAAAATCAAACTTCAAATCCAGTCTAATCTTTCTAAGCTTATTTTTCAACAGAGTTACCGGTATGATCAACTATACTTTTGATAATCCTATCAAGTTCTGCCGCTGAATCCAAAAGATAGGTCAGGATCTGTTTATCTTCTTCTCCAATAGCTGAACTCTTGGATAATAAATCAACCAATCCTAGGATACGAGCCAATGGCGCCCTAACAAAATGGGATTGCATAAATGCAATTTCATTAAGCATTTCATTTTTTCTCTGTATGGCTTCTGTAAATTCTATATCAGAAGTAATATCCCGTACAATGCATAGCCGGCTATCACTTCCCATAAATGAGATATTGCTGTAGCTGACATCCGCAATGAAAGGCTTACTGTTTTTAGGATAATGCATGCTAACAGTTTGTGAACCGATGCTATTTTCATACTTGATTTCTTGGAGTGAACTGGTCTGATTTCTTATTCCTACTGAAAAAATAGTTTGTATGCTCATTTTCAGGAATTCAGCCTCAGTATATCCATAACGTTTCACTGCAGCAATGTTCACCTGAAGAATATCAGCATTAGCAGTGTTATATATCAATATAGGCAAAGGATTCAGCAGGAACAGACTTCGATAATGTATCTCGGATTCCTCCAAAAGCTGCTTGCGCTTTAATGTCATGATTGCCTCTTGCTGAAGTCTCTCAAAAAGGCCCTCCGATTTCTGAATTGCCCGCTCCATATCCTTTATAACCAAACAAACGAGCATGACCAATACAAGGTCAACAACCAAAAAATTGAGCGCATAAATACTCCATGTTTCGAAAGTATACCTATCAAGAATAGCTGAATTAAATAATTTAAATCTAATGAGAAACGCAAAGCCAACACAGATCGTTAAATTGGCAATTATCGAAACATACGCTAGTTTTCTGGAAAAAGAGAGCGATATAAAGATGCTAAATGCAAGTAAATAAGTGCTACCTACCTCAAATGAACCAAGAGTTGCTATCTTCATAACAGAAAACAACATCAACATGCCTGCGACAAAATACTTGCGTAGTTCAAATCCCACATTTCTGTTAAGCGTTAGCAAAATAATTAATGACATGCCTACAATGTCAGCAAAAGCAATAAACAGCTCGCCCATTCTATATTCCACAATTACAGATGGGATCAACGATAAGAGCCCTAAGGGAAGACCATAAATGACTAGGAAGGTAAAAAGACGGTTTTGAATATTTCCGTCTTTACCTTCCTCATTTTTTATTCCAATTTCCTGCACATAACTACTATATATATGCCAGTAACGTAGCAGGTTTGAAAACATAGCGTTAATTTTACGGTTTAGCGCCATTCAGAACTTCTTCAAGTTTCGCATCTAAAGCATTACCTCTGAGATTTTTACCGATAATCTGTCCTGCAGGATTTACAAGGAAACTTGCAGGTATAGTTTTTATACCATAATGATCTATGATCCCTCCATTTTCTTTCCGCTCATCGATTAGCTGTATCCATGGCATTCCATCTTCCTTTATTGCCTTACCCCATTTCGATTTATCTTTATCAACAGATATACCGACTACGGTGAAATTGCTGTTTTTATATTTATCATACGCTCTTAACAAATTGGGATTCTCGGCACGACATGGTGCACACCAACTTGCCCAAAAATCAATCAACACATACTTTCCCTTAAAATCACTAAATCTGATTGAATTTCCTTCCTCATCTTTCAACTCAAAATCTGATACAGATTCACCTAATGCTGCATTTTTTATTGCTCCCAGGTAGCGCAAAACCTGTTTGCCTGCATAACTTTCTTTTACTTTGGCTCCTAAAAGTTTATATAATTCTGATATCATTTCCCCTTTACTTTTCGAACTGAGGTCAAACAAAAGATCGGCACTAAGGTAGCTGTTCGGGTTACTTTTTATGAAAGTTTCTGGAATAATCAGGGAATATTCAAGTCTAGCAAGCTCCAGTTTTGATTCCAATCCAGCCCGTTTAGCTAATGGTAATCGCTTAATTTGCTCATTCAAATCCAGGTATTCTTTATATTTTACTGCAACCAGGGCATTATATTTTTCATATTCATGCTGCGTTCTGGAGCCAGATATTTTAATATCTCTAAACGTTTCCTTGCTACGTACGCTACCCGTTAATGTCATATTCCCAGGTTCTGCATAGAAAGCATATTTCATTGTAGTGGATAAAACCGGCAAGTAGGCAGAAATCATAACAGGCTCTCTTAAATCAACTGCCCAAGTAAATTTTCCGTCTATGACCGGCAAACATACTTTTTGAATTTTCCCGTGATATGAATAATAAAAGATCAAACTATCAGCAGTCAGCTGTTCAAGACTCCCCTGCACTACAGTTTGTGCACTTAACTGATAGCTGTTTATGACAAGAAATAAAAAAAGGATGTTTTTTTTGAAGTGATTTCTCATAGTAAATTTTTGATGCATACGATATTTAAGAATAAAAGCGGCACTTGGCCGCTTTTATTGAGTAGTTCAATAACCATCATTCTGTTTTAGATTCGTATTATTTATAATTTGTGATTGTGGAATAGGATAGAGTAGATCAGTTGAATGCCAATTATCCCCCTTTAATGCACCTAAAACCACATCTGCCCGCCCGGTGCGCTTCAAATCAAACCAGCGATGTCCATATTCAAGAAATAACTCCACCTGTCGCTCATGTTCTACAGCCAGCAACAACTGTTCTCGGCTTTGAGCAGTAGTACCACGCAGACCAGCGCGTGTACGAATTCGGTCAATGTCAGAAATAGAACCTAAAAGGTTATTCTGCTGAGCGCGGGCTTCAGCACGGATCAGATACTGTTCAGCCAACCTCAGTACCACAGCAAACTCAGTATTAGCTCCCGCGGTGTTAGAGGTATATTTCGCAGCATAAGCTATCCCTCCAGGTGAAGTTCTTACCCAGGCAGCATATCTGTCATCCTCAAGATCCGGAGTTGTTGAACTTCGTTCAAAAGCAGAAACCAAAGTAGTTGTCAAAGCCTGATTTGGATCTGCAGCACTACTGGTTGGCAATAACGCTCTTGCAATAAAAGGATAACCGAACTGATTGGTATTAAATGCCCATATCGTTTCAGTACTCGCCTTTAAAAAGGTTTCATTTAGCCTTGGTAAACCAAACATGGGTTGCTGGGCAATTACCTTTGAGGATTCTGACTCGGCCAATGCATAATCCTTATTGTATAAATAAACCCTGGCCAGAAGAGCTGTTGCCGCCCAGGTATTTGGCCTTGTTCTTAGATTGGCGGACCATGAATAGTTTGCAGATAGAGCTGATTGCGCATCCTTAAGATCCTGAATCATCTGGCTATAAATTTGCGCTACCGGGGTACGACCCTGGACCCGTGTTACCAAAACATCTGTCGACACTACCAGAGGAACATCACCAAAAAAGTTAACCAGCGTAAAATAGCAGAAAGCCCTGACAAATTTAGCCTCGCCTATCAACTGCTTTTTTAATGTCGATGATAATGACGAAGCCTCCATACCGGAGATGATCTTATTTGCCTGATAAATGGTTTGATAAGGACTAATCCAGAGTGAAGTAATATTGGTAGATTCCGGTAGAATAGTGTTTGTTACAAATTCATCATCCGGACTAGACGGCCAATACATCTCGTCAGCCGAACGCGCAGGAATATTGATCACAAAAGTGCCAAATGTGGAGGCAGTAACGGTACCTGCATTTGTAGTGTTGTACATCACAGAATACATGCCGTTCACAGCTGCCTGAGCAGTAACTGAATCCAGAAAAACCTCATTGCTTGTAAGCTGATTTACAGGAACATCTACCTCGATTAATTTCTCACAGCTGCTGAATAAAATCATTACCAGAGATAAAGCTGAAATGATATTTAATTTATTAATTTTTAAAATATTTTTCATCACGTTTATATTAAAATGAACACTGAATACCTGCCGTTATCATTTTTAGCGGTGGCAAAATTGAACCTTGCGTTTCAGGATCTAAACCTTTATAATTCGTTATCGTAAATAAATTCTGTCCACGCAAAAACAACTGTGCTTTTTTAGCCTTTACAGTTCCAAGCAATCGCTCTGGTAAAGCATAACTGAGCGATAAGTTTCTAAGGCGGATAAAGGAGGCATCTACAATGACTGCATCCGAAGCGATATACCTTGCATAAGATGAATAGGCTGAAGAACTTGTAAGTGTACTCGGCTTGAAGGGAATATCAAGCATATCACTGAGCTGACTACCTATTAGTCCAGGAAAAGCAGTTTGAGCAATACCTTTCTGCCGAGCAAAGTTAAATAGCAAATCCAAACGCAACCGCTTATAAGTTAATCCGGATGAAAGCCCACCAAAAAATTTCGGATCTCTCGGCGCTGCTACATAATAATCATTGGTTAAACCAAATCTGATACTTCCATCTCCATTTAAATCCTCAAATTGCGCTACTCCATCAACAAACCCCGTGTGCTTATATACAGCATAAGAACTGATGCTCTTACCGACTTGATAGGTATTTCCATATAAGCTAAATAATTCCGCAGGAAGATTTAATAATTTATTTCTGGACGCAGATATGTTAAAATTCAGCTCCCAGGTCAGCGAATTGCTCTTTACTGGAACCGTATGGAGATCAAACTCGACTCCGGAATTCTCTATCAATGCGTCCAGATTTTCTGTATAGGAAACAAAACCGGTTTGTGCAGGTAAAGGTGCAGATCTTACTACCATGTTGTCAGATCGGTTGCGATAGTAAGAAGAGGTTAGTCTAATCCTGTCTTTTAAAAAACCCAGCTCAGCTGCAATTTCGAACTTGCGGTTCGATTCCCATCTGAAAACAGGGTTAGCAATTCTAGTAGGATAAAAGCCAGAATTACCACCATAACTTGAGGTAGTGGTCGTATAAGTATCCATATAACCATAATTATCTACCTGATCATTACCAATAACTCCGTAACTGCTCCGCAGCTTTCCGAAACTTAAAAAATTGAGTTTTTCTTTAACAAAAGATTCCTCAGAAAATATCCAAGCTGTACCTACAGATCCAAAATTCCCATACTTTTTTCCTGGACCAAAGCGAGAGGAGCCGTCCCTCCTGAAAGTTGCATTGAAGATATATTTATCCGCAATATTATAATTCAACAAACCAAATCCCGATACATAACGGTAATCTGAACTAAGACTTCTTATCGTAGTAAATACTGCTGCATTTGTATAGCTGCCCAACAATGCTTCAGAAGCAAATGTATTAGCGTTAATGAAATAGGGCATCTCGTTTTTACTATTTTGCCAGGCTCCGCCCAAAGTAGCTGTAAGATTTCCTCTCCATAACTTAGTCTTGTAATCCAACTGGGGTTCAGCAATGTATACTTTCCCTTCATTACTATTGTAAATCCCTGATGACAGCGGTGTTACCACCAGCGGGTTTTGTGCACTTCCAGGATTTGTAGCTGTCAGCTTCTGAGAAACCATATTATAACCTAAGTTGGTTTTAAAACTCAGACTCTTTAATATCTGATAATAAATATTTGCACTTAAGACAATATTGCTACTCTGGTTAAGCAATGCCTGTCGAGCTGTTCCAAGTGGATTATTAAAATTCCTGATCCAATAAAGCTGCCCGGCAGGATCATAAAGCGGATAATTTGCAGGTATGGTGATCGCAGCTGCTGCAAAATCTGCACCTGGCATGTTGTTGTTACTAATACTTAAATTCGCACCAAGATCCATTTTCAATCGGTTATCGCTGGATGCATGACTACCGCGGAGATTAAAACCTCCCCTTTTAAAACCTTTTCCTCCGTACATTACAGACTTTTCGTCCCGATAGGTACCGCTAAATAACAGAGATGACCTATCGGCCCCCATAGCAAGTGATGCCGTCGCTTCATTAAGCCTTGCGGTATTACCTATCAGAAGGTCCTGATAATTTTTATTTGCAGCCTGGTCCCAGACTAGCAAATCAGGAGCAGTGACTGCTGTGGGCTCAAGGTTATCATTTGCAAAAGCTTGCTTACGTAGGGCTAGATAAGCCTCCGAAGACAATAATTGACGCTGCTTTACCACCTCCCCTAAACCACTCATAAAATTAACATTCAGGGTAGGCTTTCCTTTTCCTGCCCTCTTAGTTGTGATTAGCACAACGCCATTTGCTCCTCTTGATCCATAAATCGCTGTCGCATCTGCATCTTTTAAAATAGTCATACTTTCTATATCCGCAGGATTGATGTTGTTCAGAGGATCAGTATTTCCATTTGCCTGGCCACCTAGAATCGTAACAGCAGGTCCCAACTGCTGATCTACCGGTACGCCATTAAATGGCACTCCATCTATGATATATAAAGGAATTAGACCTGAATTGATTGAGTTACGTCCCCTTATTAACACTGTAGTTGACGCCCCTGACATACCCGAATTAGATTTGATATACATTCCAGGAACCATTCCCTGAAGTGCTTGAATAGGATTTGCAATAGGTTGCTTCTCCAGATCTGCAGACGTAATCTGAATAGCAGAACCTGTATTCAATTTCTGTGTAGTTGTATAGTATCCCTTGTTGATAACCACCTCATTCAGTTTAGCTATTTCAGGTTTCATGCTGATCTGCCTTAATCCAGGACCGGCTTTTAATCTGGCTGTTTCATATCCTAAAAAATAAATCTCTATGGCTTCATTTTCTTCGAGATTCGTTAGTTTTATCGTACCACTGTTATCGGTACTGAATACCTTACTGGTCCTCAAAATCTTAACAGTTGCCCCTGGCAATGCATTCCCTTGCTCATCTGTAATCTTAAGGGTCAAGTCCAGAGCGGGAATAAACGCTTCCCTGAGTCGCTCGATGACCGACGACTCTTTTCTTGGCAATAAAGTAACCGTATTTTTATACATACGGTAAGTGATTGGTTGATTCTCAAAAATCCGCTCCAATACTTCTTTAAATTCTGCCCCTTTCACATTGATGGTAACCTCTGCAGACTGATCCAGTAATTCTCCTGTTGTTATAAAATTAAATCCACTCTGCAATCTCAGTATCCTGATCACCTCCTCGAGCGGAGCTTTGGATTTGGACAAAGTAATTTTTTGTGCAAAACCAGCAGCGCTGACTTGCATTAGAGATGCTATGAATATGACGGTGGTTAATCGCATAATGAGCCATATTTTGTGGTATAGCCGCACAGCTACACCATTTTTTTTTGTATAAAATTGATACATTTGTTTTAAAGTTTGGTTAAGCAGAATGCCTTCTGATTCGAAGTTTCAGGCACCTGCACATAAACAGTTGATTTTTAATTGATTGTCCGGACACAAACCAGAGTGTTTCCGCACTTCTGGTTTGTTTTTCTTAAATTGATTCTAGTAGCTTTCTTTTCATTTGATTTGGATTGGTTAATAATTTATTAGTTAAGGTTTGAGAAATAGATGCGAAATAGCTATGGCCTGGATACATATATTTTTCTCCCATCGATTTTAAAGTTTACTTTCCCCGTAGATTCAAGTGTATTGAGTACCTCAGATACATTTTCGAACCTAGATACCGCACCCCAGAACTTCTCTGTCGGTATAGATCCAGTATAAACAATATCAACATTGTACCATCTTGCGACCATGCGCATAATCTCATCTATTGGTAAGCGTTCAAAAGTAAAATTGTTATTCTTCCATGCTACAGCCATTTCTGTATCTACTTCTTTTACCTTGATGAGCTGCCCATTATTCAGTGCCTGATTACCCGGTCTGAGTATTGCTTCCATGTCGTTTGAGGAAATCTTCACACTCCCCTCTATAAGTGTAGTCTTCACATTTTTTTCATCCGAATAAGCATTTAGATTAAAATGCGTCCCCAGTACCTCCACCCTTTGTCCTGTACTTTCCACAATAAATGGATGTGACTTATCTTTTGCGACTTCAAAATACCCTTCACCTACAAGCTTAACCATTCTTTTTCCATTCTCTATAAGCTTTACTGGATATGTTAAACTTGATTCCGCATTTAACCAAACCAAGGAACCATCTGGTAAACGGACCTGATAGGTTTCTCCTTTTGCTGTAGCCAGAGTATTCACGGTAGCTACTCCCATCTCATTAACTTTAGTACTTGTAATTTCGTAAAACAATTGACCATTTGAAGTTTTTGTAATGACCACTCCATTCTCCTCACCTAGTTCACCATTTTGCATTTCAGTAAGCTTTACTTGTTTCCCATTGGCTAAAGTTAACGTCGCGCCTTGTTTTCCGGGAGAAATATCGCTATTGTAAACAACTTCTGAAGTTGGATTATCCAGCTTATTACTACTGAGAAACAAGATACCTGTCGAAACAATAATGAGGCCAATCGCAGCCGCGATTCCGATTTTGAGCCAAAGCTTAAATTTTTGATTTTTTATTCGATCAACCTCAACGTACTGCTTGAATTCCTGCCACCTCAAATCCGTACGATACTGCTTATAACCCCTAAGCAAGTTAGAAGTCTCAGTCTTTATATCAGATAGTTCAGTCAATATTTCTTTTTCCTGCTTTGTCAGGTGATTAAAATCTGATTGTTCTCTCTCCAGGTCACTCATCAGATTTTCCCAATTGATATCTTTGTTATTTTGGCTCATATTCATATACATGACGCAACAACACTTCATATGGGTGACAGTATTTCAAAAAAAATATCCGATCAGAATCAATGAGGTATAATTTTTTATAGAATATAATGGCAATTTCATTAATATTCCCGCAGATAACAACAAAAAAATCTTTATTAGCATTAGTTGAATTTTCTAAAGATCGTCAAGCTGTTTGTTTTTTATTAGCTTTTATCAGCTTATCACAGGTTTTCATAATCATTATGATCCTGTCACGACCGGAAGAGTGTTTTTTTTAGAAGATCATTAAGCCCTTCATAACTAATTTTAAAGTTATTTCCAGTTCGATTTTTTGAACATCTGAAAAGCTCGCTTAAATACGAGTCGGTCAATGAAGTTCAGGACATCCATGCGAAATGTTAGATAACCAATCTGACTATTTAAACTTGCAGCCAGAAAATCCTTCTTTTGAAAACCAATGGAGTGTAATCCAAAATACAATTTAAAAAAAGCACTGATAAACAACAAAATCAGAATTTTCCCACGGAATTTCATATAAGTCCTTCGTAGCTGTGTTTTAACAGTATTTACAGAAATACCGAGCTTATTGGCAATCTGCATATAACTCAAGTCCTCAAGGGCATGAAGTTCAAAAACTTTTCTACGCTCCACAGGCAGTTCATCCAGCAGTTTAAGAACTCTAATTAGACGTTGGTCATTATCAGGAATTTCCAAACTTTCTGATTCTTGAAAATCTGCATGCGACAGCAAATCGCAAAAACGTTTATCTGATACAGATTTTTTGCGAAGATAATCTATACACCCATTTCTGACAGATCTATATGCAAACCGTTCAAAATTAGTTATAAGGTGAATCTTATCTCCTTTTTCCCAGTATTTTACAAAAAAATCTTGTACCAGATCCTCAGCTACATAATGATCATCAACGATTTTATAAGCGATCATACAAAGAAATTGATGATTTTTTTTAAACAATTCTTCAAATTTCTGTATTTCCCGATTCATGAATTAAATATAGTCAATTAGATTTCTCCCGTTCCGCGGAAGACACAAAGCGGGCTTAAAATATAGATATATTGACAGAATAACAAATTTCATTTTCGGGAAATCATTAATTGCAGCAATCAATATCATTTTAATTCGGCAAAGCAAAACAAAAAAACACAAAAACACCTGACGTTCTTTATATTTCCATTATTGAAAATAAATAAGAACATATCAAAAAACATTATTTAAATAGGTAGTTATTTTAACTGCTGCTGAAATCCTAGGAAGATTAGAAAAGCATTTGGTCGCCTTGCTAGCTACATTCAATAAGACCTTAATAATCAAAAGCTATATTGCTAACAAATTCCTTATTAAAGGAGAACTTATAAAACCACTGTTGCGAAGCATTACACGCATGCTAGTGCCCATGGCATATATTGAAAAATATTTACTTTCAGTTCCTCAGTAATAATCCAGCTGCCTTTTGAGTGCAACTTGGGGTCAAAAGCCGAACCGGTCACTGCCGGTTTCCAACTCAAACTCACCAGTGCTTAAACTGGGAACAGTGTTTTTGCTTTTGCCGTTCTTAAGATTGGCATGCCGGCTTGTTTACCCCTCACGCAGATGATACAATGGCTCTATGCTCATCATCAATTCCAGAAGATATTTTATCTTTAGAGCAAGAAACCCATTAGTGCCTGTCATTTTTTTGAGGGCATATAATCTAGCTATAGATTCTTTTTTGAAGCTTCCCCAAGGACGAAGTCCTTTTGAATACCTATAAGACAATAAAAACTAATGAAAGATCAACGTGGGAGTTTCGTCAAATCTGACATCTTTATTCCGCAATCAAATTTACGTTTAATTCCGCTCCATAATGACCATTTTATTTCGGCGAAAACTAAAGTATTTTGTGCTTAAATGCACATTTTTCAGTTAGAATGGCTCAACTCAACTTTCAGTTTTAGCTCTAAATAGAGAACGCTCAGGGCTGATAGGTTCTACGGATTGGATCTTCGTTTTTGAGCGGCTTATAACGGCTTATTTAAGATGGAGTTAAAATGTAGGCATGACAGTTCTGTTGGTAAGGATCCTGTTTGATCGCAAAAGGCGGGTGAAGGGAATGATGACTGGATTTGAGCCATTTCTTTTGGCGCCAGGTTATGGGTTATCTGGAATTAATTATCTTTGGTGGCAATTTGTAGGGCATTAGCTACTACGCTCGGTAGACCATCAGGCGGTCAGTTTGATCCGAAACACATCGGTTACTTTCACTGAAATGGGCACTTTGACTTGAACTGCTTGAAAAAGTCATTTGGGAATCCTAATTTGTTTTCTTCCATTGTTTAATCACAATACGAATGACCTAAATCTTTTTACAATTACATAAAATTCAAGACATTAACAAGAATGAACAACTTGCTATTCTATTATTAACTAGCTCAGCCAAATATCTTTGATTAAATAAGGCTGAGCTAGTTTTCTTATTTTTCCGGTAGAAGCACAAAACGAATCAAATTATCATCTGCGAAATATTTAGATGCAATTAAATTCAAGGACCTTGGAGTTAACTTACTAAGCTCATCCATGTAGCCTAGTATCATTTCATCATTCAAATCATCTAGCCTGTTCCGGCTTAGGTAGTTGATCCAGAAACCATTACTTTTTAATGCACCCTGCATCGTAACTCGCTGTTCAGCAGTGAATTTCTGAATATCTTCAACATCAACTTCTTTTGTCTTCAATTGCTTTACAACATTTATTGCGGATGTAATCAATTTATCAACATTTTGAGGTGAACAACCGAAAGAAATTACGATAGCATATTTTTGAGCAGGAAATTTTTCATAGGTAACTGCTGCCGAAGGCGTATATACTCCGGATTCCTTTTCACGCAACTCTTCTGTTAGTTTTCTATTTAGTATAGATGACAATGCGTCCATAGCTATGTTGTTTGGCTCAGTATAACTGTAATCTCCACTGAACACCAGTGAAATACTTGCCTTATCTTCGGAACCGGCATACACTGTTTTAGAAATCATCCCCTTTGGAATCTCAACTATTATGTTTTTTGCCTGCTCTCTTTGCGGCGCCGAGGGAATAGAGGCGATATAAGTTTGTAACAAAGATCTGATTTTCTTCTCGTCAAAATTGCCAACAATGGTGAAAACGAAATCACCGACGTTTGCAAACCTTTCTTTATAGATTTCTAATCCCCTATTAAAATTTATCTTCTCTACATTTGCTAACGAGGGTGGAGATTTACGGATGTTATTTTGAGTCAATACACGGGTAATGGTATCCTGAAATATATTTTCAGGCGAGTTATACCTACCATCAACCATGTCACGATAGTTAATCAAGCTTCTATTAAAGAATAAACTGTCTGGTTTAGGCTGGGTTAAATATAAATTGATGAGCTGAAAAGTAGTCTCAAGATCATTTAATGAGGAAGATGCGTTTATACCTTCTGAACGATCACCGATGAATGGAGAAGCACTAACACTCTTTGCACTAAGAATTTTTTTAAGTTGGATATTTGTAAAACGTCCTACTCCACCTGAGGTTGCAATTCCTACAGCATTCTTTGCAGACTGTACTTCCTCATCAGAATAAAGTGAAGTCCCTCCCTTGCTTTGCGCAAAAATATTGACTTCATCATTCATGAAGTCAGTTTTTTTCAAGACAACTTTTGCACCATTGTTCAATATCAGCTCAGTGAAACCTATTTTGCCATTTTTTTTCTCTGATAATATACTTCCAGGTTTTGGCTTTTTTAACATCAATGGAGCATTTAAATCCAAATCTTCAATCTTTGATAGTTTATCATCTTCTGAGGATGACATCCAATCGTTCAGATCTTCTTCTGTAGGCAGATTTGGTATATCCTTTACTGTTGACATAATGATTATGTCCCTGTCTCTATCGGATATATATGTTGAGATAAAACTGTTTACCTCATCCAGAGAAATGCCATCGATCAGTTCTTTGATCAATTTCGTTTCTGCATCAACGCCCATGGTAGGACTGCTTTCTAGATAAAACTGAAGATAGTTATTTGCCAGTTCCAAAGAACTGGCCTTGTTCCGCTCTTTCTCTATTTTTTCATTTATACTGATCAAGAGTTTTTTCGCCTTCTGCAGATTAACAGCGCTAAAGCCGGTTTTCTTAATCCGTTGGATTTCTCCCCATGCGGCTGTAAAATTATCTTTTAAACTTCCGGGATTAGCCACGATCTGTATAGACAATGCCTCGACCCCCTTCACCAGGCTATTAATTCCAGCTGAAATGGATGAATAAGGAGGATTTGCCTGAGAAGCATCTGAAAGTCTTTCAGCCATCATCTGATTCGCAAAAAAAGATATCATTGATTTCCTGTATTCTACAACTGTAGTTGCAACTGAGGCCGGCCTTTTGTAAGCAATCTGGAAAACAGTTGACAATAATTCCTTATCAGCAACGGCAATAAAATGATTTTCACCTTTAAGTGGAATATAATAATCTATTCTTTTACGAACCACCACAGGCATTTTCAAATCTGAAAATTTTTCTTTGATCAATTTTTCAGTAGCATCTACATCTATATCACCAACAATTATAATTGATTGAAGATCAGGACGATACCAATCGTTGTAAAAATCCTTAATCTCCTGATGTTTGAAATGCTGAATCACATCATCTGTACCAATAGGACTTCTATCGGCATACCTAGAGTGATTAACCAACATTGGGAAAGTCTTTTCACCTACCCGCTGCTGACCTGTTTTCTGTAATCTTTTTTCTTCCATGATCACTCCACGTTCCTTCTCAATTTCAATTGAGTCCAATGTGAGCCCTTTAGCCCAATCTCTCATAATCTGAATGGCATTTTTTAACAGTTCAGGATCATTCGTTGGAATAGGCAATTGATAAACAGTCTCATCATAATTAGTATAAGCATTCAAATCAGCCCCAAAGCGAACACCCGCTTTCTCCAGGTAGTTGATCAGTTCATTTTTAGGGTAATGAATGGTGCCATTGAAACTCATGTGTTCAAGGAAATGTGCGAGCCCCCTTTGGGAGTCTTCCTCCAGGATGGAGCCTACTTTATTAGCCAGGAACAATACAGCCTTCTTTTCAGGAACTGCATTCTTTTGAATAAAATAGGTAAAGCCATTCGCTAACATTCCTGTTTTTACCGCAGGATTGAGTATGAGCGGTTCGTTTAACTTAAAATTTTCTTTACGGTCTTGTGCTTGCATAGTACCCAGAAGCCCAAAAACCATCAGACCTGTTAACACGATGTGATTATTTAAAATCCTGTTTATTTTATTTATAAGAAAATTGTTTTTCATTTATTTAGATATAACGATAACTTTAAAAATATTATTTAGTTCCCTGCTGTACCCTTCATTAGATATATTTAAAGAGATTAAATATCTACCAACCGGTAGGTTATTCTTTAGTGGGACAGATATTGTACCATCGCCACGGACAAAAATGATAGATTTAAGCATAGCCGCATCACCATTCTGGCTGGTTATGTCTTTTAAGCCAATTTTTATCTGAGCAGTACCCATTATGCCTTCCATTGGCGTAGAAACCCATGGAATGTTAAGCCGTTTACGATCATAATCTGCTTCAAACATCAATGTGTCAGAAAGTTCTTTTCTCACAACCAGTGAATCCGTGCTGTACTGGCCACCATCAGTTTCAAGATAACCTGGTGTTATTTTCTTACAGGCCGAAATCATCAGGACTGCAAGTATGAAATAATTTATTTTTTTCATCGCTAGTTCTTTAAATATTACCTAGAAGATAATCGTATCCTAATGACATCACTACACCATTATCTGTCTGTATGTCAGCGGAAGCTACAGGGACATCTATTTGTGATGTGACTGAATATAGACGCAGATATATTGGTCCTACGTTAGGAGCAGCAGGGTCATTGTATTGTTCTTTATATGCCCTTAGCTGGTTACCTGCTAGACAATTGAATTCTGTACCACCTCCTCTGGGATCTGATATACTATAAGATGGATTTCTAAATGCAAATTCATTCTTTAGAAATCTTTTGTCCAACACATGTTTCAATATCATTTCCCTGCATAAATCAACTGGTATGTCCTGAATGCTGTTGATGTTATTGACCAGCATATATCTCCTAATAGAATGGTTTGTAGGGCCCCAGAAAGTAATTTGCGGGTGTGCATTATCTTTTCCAGAAAAGAGCGTTTCTAAATTTGCTCTTTTAATGATGACTATGGTAGAATCCCAGTTATAAGAATCCGTTTTAAAATAGGCCATCATACTACCTTGATGAATCCCATTTGAAACACCACTGTCAATTACACTCTGCTTGGTACAAGCGGATAAAAAAATTACTCCGATGCCAATGTATCTTAGATAAATTAATATATTTCTCATGATCTCTCTTAAAAATGTTTAAGCCAATAACTGTTTTGACGCATCTCTGGATTATCGCTAAAAGCGGCATTCCCAACAGGGTCATAAAATGCCCCATCGGCAATATCCTGATCGGATAGCCTGCTGAAAGCACTACTCAATTCTGTTCTGTAATAACCGTTTCTAAGTATATCATAGTAACGGAAACCTTCCATTAGCAGCTCTTTTTCGCGCTCCCTGAAGATTATCAGCTGAAGACTGCCAATATCACTTGCAGAAGGATAGACGGCTGCCTTTGCACGATTACGAATCACATTCAGGTCATCTGCAGCTAGCCCAGATTTTCCTTGTCTTTCGCGACATTCCGCACGCAGCAGGATGATGTCGGCAAGTCGGATAAAAACCTTATCCTGATTGAAATTTATTACCTGGCCGGCTAAAAAGCCAGAAATCTGAACAAGTGGAAAACGCCATTTGTATGGATAAGCAAATCCACCTGTAATATCATTAGATAGATTGGCCATAGAATCCGGTTTAAAGAAATAAGCATTTTTTCTAAGATCTGTAGCTCCATACAAGTCGTTTACTGTTTGCTTAAGAAATTTTGAACTCACATTCTTTATGTCTCCCGCGTTGTCCAGTGGAAATACTGGATAGCTCTGATAAGACAAAGCTGCACTCATAGCCGTGCTAATAAAATAAGGATTGAACTCAGTAAAAAAATATCCACGCAATGGTGCTTCAAATATGCCCTCGGTGCTGTTTCCAACCAGAACTTTTGTACATACTTCTTCTGGTGTTCCTACCAGGCTGTATTCCCCACCCTCTATAACTCTTGTTGCAGCTTCTTCTGCCTTAGCATACAAAGCTGGCTCTTTATTCAAAGCCGCTTTCCAGGCATATACCTGGCTTAGCAAGGCATTGGCTGTACCCTTGGCCGGCGCATTTTTTGTGGTTATTGAGAGTCCATTTGGATCTTTTAGGTCCTGAACTCTGGGTAACATTTCAGCAGCTTTTTCTAGATCGGAAATAATGTAATCTGCAATAGCCTGCCAAGCTGTAACTCCTTTACGACCAACATCAAGGCTATTCTTTATCAAAGGTGCATTACCCCATTGTTTGATCACGGAAAAGTAAGCGAAGGAGCGGTAGAAATAAGCCTGAGCGAGATACTCATTTTTTCGCTGTTCTGTCATCCCTTGTGGTCTCGAAACGTTATCAATCACTAAGTTTGCACCGGCAATAACTCGGTACCAATTGTTCCAAGAAGTATACTGTGTTGTACTTTTATAATAGATTGGATCAAGATTCCGCAATCTGAAAATGCTGCCAGACTGATTAAGGACGTCGAGCTTTTCCCCTTTTAATACAGGGTTTGAAGAGCCATCCAGAGCCATTAACCGGAGATCAGCTTGAACACCAATCAGTGCCCTGTACAAATCATTTTCAGTTTTAAAATAGTTTTCAAAAGTTACAGAGTTTTGCGGCTCTATATCCAATTTCTTGCAACCAGAGGTAACAAGCAGTGTAAATATGATTATAAATAAGTTTAGATTTTTCATTGGATTATAATTTAACGGTTAATCCTAAGGTTAACTTTCGTGGAATGCCATATTGTTTTCCATTGTCTATTCCAGTTTCGATTGATACCACCTCTGGGTCAAGACCAGAATAATTGGTTATGGTGAAAATATTCTCACCACTTGCATAAAATTTCACGCCGCTCACCTTTATGCGTTTAACAAAGCTTTCTGGCAGTGAATATCCAAGTGTCAGGGTTTTTAACTTGATGTAATTTACTGTTTCAATATTTCTGTCAAGTACATCTGTAAAACCTGAGGAGTTAGATATTTGTAGACGCGGATATTTAGTATTGTTGCCTGGGACAGTCCAAAAAGTAACATGGTTGGGGTTAAATAAAAGCGGACTTTGTGAACTTGCAATAGAGGCGCCCGGAACAGCATTGAACATTTTTCTTCCAATAGAATAGACCATAGATAAATTCAGTTCAAAACTTTTCCATCTGAATTCATTCACCAGGCCGCCATATATTTTTGGCAGGGTACTTCCCAGATACACACGATCATTTGAGTTGATCACACCATCACCATTGGTATCCTCATAGTTAATGTCTCCTGATTTATAGAAATTACCAGTATCATACTGAGGAGCGAGCGGCACAAGATCACCATTCACGTTAAAATAGACTGGCACTTGGTTTTGATTTTCAACAAAACCTTTGGTCTTGTAACCATAAATGCCACTTAAAGATTTACCAATTACAAAATAATCCCTGGAATCTGTTCTGTAAAGATCTCTATTATTATAAGTGTCTAGCAAAAGATTCCAATTGCGTGCAGCATTCACAGAGATATTCCAGGTCATTCCCTTTTTCCTTATCAGAGCATATTTCACCATTAGTTCTATACCCTCGTTTGATATTGCCCCCATATTTCTCCATTGTGTGACATAGCCTGAGTAGTCGCCAGGTAAAACAGAGTTATACAGCAAATCAGTTGTCTTCCTATAATAATAATCAGAAGTAATACTTAAGCGGTTGTCAAACATCTCAAGATCTATACCCAAATCCATTTGTGATGTTTTTTCCCAGCTCAGATCAGGATTCAGGAGTCCATCAATATAATGTGGGCTAATTCCTGCCTGACCGGTATATGGATATGGGGTATTGTCAAGCAGACCAAGCGCAAGATAGGTCTGAGAAAAAGTTAAGCCTGATTTCCCCCAGCTAGCTCTTAATTTACCGAAATTCAGAAAAGGCAGATTGTCTTTAACAAAACGCTCTTCTGCAAATGACCAGCCGGCGGCAACAGATGGGAAATAAGCAAATTTATTATTCTTACCAAAAACAGATGATCCGTCTCTTCTGAAGGACATATTGAAAATATACTTCTCTTTGAAATTATACTCTAATCTGCCGAATAAACTATTCAATACTTTCTCCTGCATGTCAGATGTAAAGGTTTGCAATGCAGTAGTTGTTGTTGTACCGAAGGCAGTTTGAGTGCCAAGCAAAGGGAAGCCAGGTCTTGAATAGAAAATAAGGTCACTTGGTGAACCCATTGCCGTACCGCCATTATATTCATATCGGTCGTATTGGCTGGAGAAACCAGCCAATACTTTTAAATTATGGTTTTTCCGGATATTCAAGCTGTACGTAAGTAAGTTCTCATTTAAAATCTGTGAATTACTTTCTACTTCTCCTGTACTCCTACCCCTATTATTCACATCAAGAAATGAAGGTGCATAGTAATTTCTTTTTTGTAAAGAGTAATCATATGACACGTTAGAGGAGACATCTAAGCCAGGCAATAAATGGTATTTCAGGTCGAAATTTGATGTCAGCCGGTTTCCCCTGTTTTTTTCATCCACATACCTTAAAGATGCCAGTTTAGTATCGTAAAATGCTGAACCTGGACCTGGTACGGTAGAAGAAAGTTCCAGAGGATCACCCGGTACTGTTTCAATTGCACTACCACGATTGAGCCCTCCATCTTTTACAGATTTGCTTCTGTCTGTGCCGGTTAGGTTGATCCTTAGCGTAAGATCCAGGTTTTTAACTGGAGAAACCGTAAAGTTACTCAAAAGGTTTACTCTAGTAAAATCAGAGCCTCTGGAAACACCTTCCTCGTTATATAGTCCAAGACCTATCCCATAAGAAATCTTATCCATACTCCCAAAAGCCTGAACATTACCATTAGTAACTTTTGCAGTCTGGTAATAAACAGGAAACCAGTTCGTAGAGTTGTTATAATAAGTATTTAAGCTGTCTTGTAGTTGTGGTGAGCTAAAACCGCCGTTATAATTAGGCTGCCAAAACCCATCGAGCCCTGGATTGGGATCATTATAGCTGGTAGGTATAGAATATTTCTTGTTCTCGTAGTCATAATAGCCAACCAGTTGATTTCTTACCGATTTAATATGGAAATCACGTTCAGCCTTACCTATGGTTACATCAGGAAATCTTGGAAGCAAACTTAAACTTGAAGATATGTTCACATTGAATTGCCCTTTGTTGTCTTTGGTGCCTTTTTTTGTCGTCACCAAAATAACCCCATTTGCCGCCCTAGATCCATAGATTGAAGCTGCGGAGGCATCTTTCAATACCTGAACCGATTCAATCATATCCGGATTGATGTCTGCAAGTAAGTTTGTTCCCGTAACGGGTGATGAAAATGTATTCATAGGTACCCCATCAATTACCCAAAGTGGGTTACTAAAGCGACGCGCCTGTTCTACACCTAGAGAGTTATATCCCCTGATGGTGATCGCTGTTCCGCCACCACCCGGTGATCCGGAATTTGTAGTGACGTCCATGCCCGCAACCCTGCCCTGCAAGAGTGTAGCGATACTTGCAGAAGGAATTCCTTCAAATTCCTTAGCAGTAACAATACTTCTGGCTCCAACATCTTGTCTTTTAGAAGAGGAGCCATATGCAACAACAATGGCTTCATCCAAGTCAGTTGTTGCGATTTTCAATTGGATGTTAAAACTACTTGCACTTGCAGGAATTTCTCTTTTTTGGTATCCAATATAGGAAATGACCAACACAGCTTGTGTATTGGTCACACTGATGGAGAACTCACCGTGCAGGTTAGTTTTTGTCGCCTTGTTGCTGCCCTTAATTATCACCGAAGCTTCGGCAAGTGGTTTTCGATTTTCTCCTGTAACCACACCTTTGATGATGATATCCTCTGCGTTGGTTTTACTATTCTTTTTAACCGGTTTTATGAGAATCATTTGGTCTTCGACTACATAAGTGAAAGGTTGTCCCTGGAAACATTTATCCAGTACGCTGATTAATGAAGCAGCCTGAACATCAATGGTGACAGGGTTTGCTTTTGTCAGTTGATCCGACTTATAAAAAAAAGTATAGTTACTTTGTTTCCTTATTTCCTGAAGTACTCGCTCCAAAGGCGCATTTTTAGTCTTTAGATCAATAAGTTGTGCTGCGACTTTAGCCTTCAGCTGAAAGCAAAATATTAACAGAAAAACACATACAAGTTTCATAGTCAAAATTATTTGGTAATGCCAGTTTGATACCCTGCTGAGGAAAGCCCAAGCCGGACTAATTATTCTTTTACAAAGAATATTTAATTTCATACATTTATAGTTTAGGTTATTGATTGGTTTGGTATTGCTTTAACGGGCACAAATGATTATGGCCTAATTCTTACCGGGGCGTTCGAGCGCTCCGGTTATTTTAAGAAAGACCGACTACATTCGTTTTTGATTTCTATTGCGTAATTATTTAGTCACTTCTAACCTCCCTTCCCTGATTTGCATATTGATATCACTTGTTATTTTAAAGATTTTAAAAACTTCGGATAATTTTTTTGTTCTTGGGATGATGCCTGAGAATTTAATTGCAGGAATATTATCCATGTCTGCTTCAATATTATACCATCGTTTCAGATCACCCACAATAGTATTTAAATCATCGTTTTCGTATTCAAAAAAGCCATTTTTCCAGGCAATACTCTGCTCCGGATTTACAGTTGAAACAATGATCTTTCCTTCACGGAATATTGATTGTTGCCCTGGTTTTAGCATACAATTTCCAGAAGTACTGGAAACATTAACAGCGCCCTCCAACAATGTTGTTCTAATTGACATATCCTCCTGATAACTGCGTATATTAAAATGAGTTCCAAGCACAGTTACTTTTTGCCCCTTGCTTTCGACAACAAAAGGATGTTTCTTATCTTTTGCTATTTCAAAATACCCCTCGCCAACTAGTTTCACATTTCTCAATCCCCCCTCTAGTAGGGTAGTATTATAAGTAAGGCTAGAGGCTGCGTTCAACCAAACCATAGATCCATCTGGTAGTACCAATTTAAAAACCTGACCATTTGCTGTTGACAGCACATTAATCTGCTTATATTCATCGGCTTGTTCCATTTGATAGACTAGCTGTCCGTCGTCTTTTCTTGAAATACTTACTCCAGAATCTTTGACTATCTCTGGACCAGCAGATTGAGTTAAGTTGATGATTTTACCACTGGAAAGTTTCAGCGTAGCGCCATTTTTCCCAGGTAAGATATTGGCAGATGGACCGGTTTTTACTAAATCATTCCTTCCTTGAAAATGCAAAATCGCATAGCCGCAAACCAGCAAAATTAAAGAAGCCGCAGCAACTTGTAGCCATAATTTTCTTCTAATAATTTTATGTTGAGGCTGGCTAATTATTCCATTATAAATTTTCTTTGAATCGTTTATAATTATATGAGCAAATTCATCAGTTCTGATGCCATCCCATTCGTCTTCAATTATTTTTTTTGCTGACAACTCATTTTTATCTTCATTTAATGCGCTATCCAACTCAATAATCTCCTTCAATGTAGCTTTTCCACTGGTGAATTTATTGAATAAGTAGATTAACTTCTTTGATTCCATGATTTTTGGTATTCATATGGATTTATAATGACCTTTTAATATATAAACACCCATCAGGAGAAAAGGGGGGGCTGGCAAAAGAATTATTTTTCTAACAAACCAAACAGTATGATCAGGACATATAAATGAGTATGGCTTCTCACATAATTGCGAACTGTGCGTAACGCGAGCTTCATATAAGTCTGAACCGTATTGTGAGAAATATTTAGCTGACTCGCTACCTCATCATATTTTAAGCCCTGCTGGTGACAAAGTTCATAAATTTTCTTTTGTTGTGGCGGCAGTTGATTAATCGCATCCTGTAAAACTCTACGGGCATCCATTAGTAAGATATGCTCTTCGGTATTATTATGTGACTCATTAAAATCAAATTTATTTAAAGCTGATACCTTTGCCTCCAGTAGCTGTCTCCTTAAAAGATTATAGCAAGCATTTTTTGCTAAGGTTTTTAGGTAAGCTTCCAGATTTGATTCTTCCCTGAGTTTAGGTGCAGAAAGCCACAACTTCAATAGAACCTCCTGCATAACCTCCTCTGCATCAAGAGGTTGCTTTAATATTTTAAGGGCAACTGCATAAACTTTTTTATGATAAAACTCATAAACCATATGAAAAACATCATGATTCCCTAACTTTAAATGAGACAAGATCTCAGAATCACTAAGTTTATTGAAAAGTTCCATACAATAATCCCACGCAAAAGCAATTTAAGAAATGAATATTCATTTTACCTAAAGCTATTAGCAATATTAGTAAAAAAACATGAATATAAGAATTAGAGAAATACATATTAAGCTCAGATCGAGTTTAAAATTCATCAATATCCATAATCGACTTTTATGATTTGCAAGCCTTCAATAAGTGAAGAGTCATTTAATATACTAAAATCTAAATTTTTGATGAAACAATTATAAAACTTAAGGCTTAGTACATCAAACAATTCGGTCTATATATGTTAAACACCCAAATAATATCATCATAAATTCAACTTAAAAATAGTGTAATTTTAACTAAAAATAAAAAAAATAATTTCAAAGGAATTTAAAAATCTTTCGCTAGGAGAGCAAAAACGAGTATTAAATTAGGTTTGGTCAAAAAACTTATCAGTCAGTCTAACGGGGAGTATTGGAAAAGATTCAGAAAACTACAAAAAGAAATAGAAAAGGGTTCAACAAAGCTCTCTAAAAATCTATCAGAGAAAATCAAGTTTGGTAAATCCGAACTTTTGTATATAAACAACATTTCCCGAGAATCATCGTTCCCGCAGCAACATAAGCAAAGTATGAGCCTACTTTAATTGTAACACACACTGGACTTTAGGTCAAAGCTAGCAATCCTGTTGTCAAGCATATAGAAAAGATACAAACAGAGAAAGCGGAATAATTTTTAAACCGTAGAAATGTAAATTGGAACTCAAGATTTTATGACTAAGAAAGGCTCTTGTCGGACTTAAACACCTGTTTTTAATCCATTCTTAAAATGACTAAAATGTAATGCTCTTTTATCACTTCGGGATTTCCAAAATCTTGCTAAGGTTAACAAGTTTTGTATATATTTCAACTTCAAAAATAGCTAAGAATTTGTTTGTAAAATGATTATACATTAATACACCAAAAATTCACATTTGATCAAGAAACTACAGTATAAAAATAGCCTTTCGGCTATTTTTATACTTAAATATTAGGACTTATTTCTTGTAGATTTCTTCAAGCTTTTTATCTAGCACCTCACCCCTAAGGTATTTCCCAATAATTTTGCCTGTAGGATCAATCAAGAAGTTCATCGGAATAGCCTTGACGTCATAGAGCAATCCAGCTTCATTATCCCAGCCTTTCAGGTCTCCAACTTGCTTCCAGGTCAGTTTATCATCCTCTATAGCCTTCAGCCACTTAGCTTTATCACTGGCTTTGTCCAAAGACACACCGAGTATTTCAAAACCTTCTTGTTTATATTTCGCATAAGCCTTAACAAGATTTGGATTCTCCCTTCTGCAGGGTGCGCACCATGAAGCCCAGAAATCGATCAATACATATTTCCCCTTATAGTCTGATAGCTTTATCAGATTACCATATATATCAGGCTGTGAAAAATCAGTTGCCTGAACACCTTCTTGCGTTTTTTTAACAGACTGTATTTTTCCCTCAACCTGCTTACCCAAGTATGAGTTTCTCAAATTTTCGCTTAGAGCAACAAAAACTTTCTCCATAGCAATCGCATCGAATTCAGGCCCTAACAATGAATTTAGTGCCATTAGAGCCATGTGCTGATTAGGGTTTTTCAGAATATAAGACATTTTAGCATCAAAAATTTCCTTTTCAACCGCCTTAGCACGGTTTTCAAGAGTTTGTATATAAGCCTGATCCTGTTTCTTTGCCTCAGGTTGCTGTTGAAACTCTTTATTGAGTAGTTCAAATTTATTATATATTGGGTGCAAATAAGCATTTACTTTTTCATTTTCAGCATTTACTGCTGAACCTTCAATTACCGCATGCGAAACGGAATCTTTCGCAATAACCGAGATGTTTTCATTTGCTAGTAAAAGCGGCTTTACATCAAATCCAGTTTTCTTTCCGGGCTCATCAGGAATCCCATCATGTTTCACACGTATGGTTGCATCCATAGGAGAGGATACCGAGCCTTTGAACTCGAACTTTCCATTTAGAATGTAAGTAGAGTCCAATTGCTGATTACCCTCATTATGAACTAAGAGAAATGCTTTAGCAGGTTTATTCAGCTTACCTATCTGTCCTTTGATAGAATACCCTGTTTGTGCAGAAACACAAAATGGAATAATGGAGGCAAAAACAGCTAGTTTTGTTTTATTTATTTTTTTCATTTTTTATCTATTTGTTAATATTAATGGTTTGAGTCGTAAGTATAAAAATCAGTTTATTCCTTAGTTTGGGATTTTGCAATACCTTTTAATAACCGGTTATAAAGGAACTGATCCTTCAAAATCTGAACTGCAGACAAAAAGCTTTCGTTTGCCTCATTACGTACCAGAAATTGGTGATCTTTTCCCGGGTATAGTAGCTGAGCAGTCTCTGCCTTAAACTCCACTGAAAGGCTTTTTTTAGCCGCTTTATCTGAAGTTTGAGGCATGTCTTTAAAACTCAGCGCCGCTTCTTGTATTATTTTCTCCAAAACCTTATCATCTGCTTTAAAGAAACTATTAAATGTTGTAAAATCAGGATATTTGCGCAACAATGATGACCTGTTGGACTGCACAAAGTCGAAACTAGCCTTAGTAACCAATCCGCTTCCCATTACATTGTTCATCCAAATGCTGTATAGATTATTGTCTATCGGAACAAAGCGGTCCGGCATTATCCCTCCACCGCCGTAAACTGTTTTCTTATAAGTCAGCGTATTGAATTTTAAGGAGTCTGGAAAACTAAAGTGACCTTCTTCTTTAAGTTCGCCAGAAGCCATTCTGCGGTTAAAATCTTCAGCATAATCTTCCTTTCCTTTCGCATAAGGCTTCTGTATAGATCTTCCAGAAGGCGTATAATAGCGTGCACCTGTTAACTGTAAGACAGAGCCGTCGGCCATTGACAACGGCTTTTGCATTACACCTTTACCAAAACTCCTGCGTCCAATCACTACTGCCCTGTCCCAATCCTGCAAAGCTCCAGTTACAATTTCACTGGAAGAGGCGGTAGACTCATCGATGAGCACAACCAAATCTCCGGTCATAAATTGGCCAAAGCCACCTGTAGCATAATTATCCTTAGCTCCGTCATGACCTACTGAATAAAAAACCAGGCTTTCTTTTGGCAAAAATTCGTCAGCGACCCCAATAGCTGCCTGTACGTAACCGCCACCATTCCCCTGCAAATCAAGTATCAGCTTTTTCATCCCAAGCGCTTTTAGTTTTTTCAATGCAGCATCCATCTCCCTTCTGGTAGATTCACTAAAAATTGATAGAGAGATATAGCCAATCTCTTTACCAACCATATAACTGGTACGAATAGATAGGTCTGCAATCTGTTCCCGAACCACCTTTATTTTTACAGGTACATCCCTACCATCCCTCATCACCTGCAGCTCAACTGCCTTACCTTTCTCTCCTCTAAGCATGACCATGATATTCTGGTTCTTCAATCCTTTTCCAATTATAGACAGATTGTCGATTCGAAGGATTCGATCTCCTTGCCTAAGTCCAGCTCTGGCAGCTGGTCCATCCGGGTTTATTCCTGTTACAAAGGTACTGTCATTAACCATTAAAAACTGAACTCCAATCCCAGCGAAACTACCGGACATCGCCTGATTCAACGACTCAGCCTCCTCCCGGCTAATATAGCTGGAGTGCGGATCCAAATTACTCAACATGCTTTTTATAGCTACATCTACTAATCTTTCATCATTCACTGGATCAACATAGTTATCCTGAATCATTTTCAATGCATCCTGTAACTTTGCTTTAGGATTCATCTGGGCCCGCACTGTAAGTGTGAGTAAAGATCCTAAAATCGTTAGCGCTATCTTATCTATATATCTCATTTTTTTTATTTCTCTGATCTCAACATTTCAATAGCCATGGACAACTCGTCCATAAGCTGACTGGGACTCCCTGAATAGCCTTCCGAACTGTAACGAACCCTCCCATTCTTCAGAATAATTTTACGCGGAATAGCCGAAGAATTAAAGAGTGGGACTAAGCTCTTAAATACTTTTTCCTGCTCTCCATTCTTGTCCACTGCATCGTGGAGCATATTAAAACGAAAACCATTGCTTTTCACATAATTAACTGATTTAGCTTTATAGTCTCCAGTCTGCATTGTACCTACCAGGTATATAACAACCTGCTGATCTTTAGCATATTTATCGACTAACAATTGCATACCAGGGAAAGCCATGATGCAAGGTCTGCACCAAGTAGCCCAAAAATCAATCACTACAATCTTATCCTTCCAATCTGCTGAATTAACAATATTTCCATTTGCATCTTCAAGTGTAAATGGAATCAATGGGTGGTCAACCATATTTTCTCTAACATGATTGGCCATAGCATCATTTTTTGATTTCGACTTTAGTGAATTCAGATAGTTCTGATAGCCTACCTCATTACCGTTATGATTCTTCAAGTATATTGATTTGAGTTTATCAAACATTGATGGAGTGACCGCACTATTTTTAACACTCATCTCCAGAAGAGTTAAAATACCTTTTTCATCAACAAGCTTCTCAAGGATAAAAAGATGAATTTCGTTGATTTCAGCATTACTGTATAAGCCATCTGAAGTTAACTTCTTAAGGTAATTTCTACCTTCAGCATAACTGCCTGTCTCTTTTGCCAGGGCAATGTGCGTATACAACCTGTCGTCCATCTGTTGATCGGCATTTTGCTGAGCCTTTAAAGAATCTTGAAAATCATCCATGTAGGAATTATCCTTTTGATGCGCTAAAAGGTAAGGTATAAGCTTACTGCTCATGTCAAATAAAATTTTCTTATCAACCTTATTCGACAGAAATCCTCTCAGTATATTCCATCGATAAAGCTCATTTGCTGTCTTAAAATCTATGATATCAAACAAAGACAAATATTTATCATATTCGTGGTTATCAAAATAATACTCTGCAATCCCCCTGTATATTGTGTAATAAGCGAATGCCCTGGAATCCGGATTTTTGCGCCACACGGTCAGTGGAAAATCTTTTAGAAACTGCAAGGCTGCGTCCTGATGTTTTTTGAGGTCTTTTAAAGCCATGACTTCTTCAAAAGCAAGAAACCTCGCTGCGCTTCCATTTGGGTATAACTCCTTTATGCGGTTGGCCACTTTTTGGGCCATAGCCTTATCTTTTAGATCGAAACTGTAATATCTTTGAATATCTCCAAGTAGCTGCTCACTGATATTTATACTTTTCAGCTGATCCTTAAGTATGCCATCAGCGTACTTTCTGAATGCAGTCTCAGACATTATTTTCTTCTTTAACATCAAATAAGCCGACATGTATTTTTCAATCCCGGATCCTTTTATCTGCCCTTCTTTTTCCAGCAATGCCTCTGTGTTGGAAATATTCTCTTTTGGTGCTGAGAAACCATCAAGCAAACCTCCGGGAACCGGAGGTGTTAATAGAATTGCTTCGGCAAGATAGCTACCAGCCACAAGCTTTCCTTTTGAAGATAAAACAGCTGTATAAAATCCCTTCCCTTCATTATTGTCAACTACATCTGGCCTTTCAATATCTCCCCGATAGAATTTAACCGCTATAAAGGTGACATTTTGAGGGAGCAGATATTTAGCTGTCCATTTGCCATTACGCTTCGATAATGGCAGGCTTTGCGCTATCCAATCAAAATTCTGGAACAGGACCAATGCGGCTTTTACCTCATCACTAAATTCCAAATCACTTCCTGATGCATCATAACTAATGTCCAGTTCTTTTCCTGCTACAGGCAATGTCGGCTGAAGACTTAGCTTTGAAGTTACCTGCTGCTGTGCATAACTGGATATAGACAACAGGGTAAATAAGGCTATAAAAATTCTTTTTCTCATTATCTTGGGCTTTGTTTTATTTCTGGATTAAGTTCTAGCACAGCTTGTGCGACCGGATAAATATAAAGGTTGCTACCGGGTGCCAATGTATAATCGACGCCATCAAATGTTCTGATGACAGGTTTAGCAAAATCTGCATCAAGACTGAGTCTTCTCTGGTCAAACCAGCGAAAACCAGTGCCCATAAATTCCCTCCTGCGTTCATTGATCACAGCAGGAAGAAGATCAGCAGGATTTGTGATGGACAGCGTTGGATAACCAGATCTGAAACGATTCTCCCGCAGTTTATTTAATAGTTCCAAGGTTTTGGCCAGGTTGCCTTCACGTGCATACACTTCTGCTCTGTTGAGCATAAGCTCCGGAACACCTAATCCCGTATATACACCTTCAAATGTAAATCTAGGCCTGATATAGGCACTTCCTGGTATTCCATTAACTGAAGTCGCAGTGAACAATTCGTACCTCAAATCTCCATTTTTGCTTGTCCTATCAAATAAATCAATCAGCTTCGGATTTAACTGCGTCTGAAACTGACCTGCAGCAGTCTTTGACAAAATGATTTCCGGGTCGTCAAGTTTTCTTGGAAAACTTGACGTATTGCCTATGAAGGTTTCAAGATTATTCAGTGAATTTTTCAATTCAAGTGCTTTATCTGCATATTCTCCTGATAATTTGAAATTGCGCATAAACAGATAGCACCTCGACAATAAAGCATAAGCAGAAACTTTCCCAGGATGTCCGTTATGGCTACCTAGATTCGGAAGTGACGGAATGGCCTCTTCAGTGTCTTTGATGATCTGGTCGTATATCTCTTTTACACTTGCTCTGTCCAACTTCTGAAAAAGATTAGGCTTAAGGAGGAGAGGAACTCCAACCTGACTATTCGCATTTGAGGGATTATAAATTTCACCGTATTGGTTCACAAGTGCCAAATAGGCAAAGGCGCGGTGCACCAAAGCTTCTCCATAGATTCGCTTTTTTTGTACCTCAGTTCCGTTGAGGCTTGACATCACTCCGGTAGTAACTTCGTTGCAAACGTAAATTTGTTTGTAAAGGTTAGTCCATCCAATATCAGTTTGTGCATCACCATAGTAGTTGCTTGACCATATGTAAGCAGCCTTATATTCCGAGTTCCATGATGCCTGTTGGCTTACATCCAAAGTAGCAATGTCATCACTGGTTACCTGCGGAAGAATATAGGTTGACTCAAAGTTACTCCTGTTATTTATTACAAACTGATAGTCGTCAGTATACTTTAAGGTACGTTGGTCATATTGATCCACTTCTACATATTTCCTGCACGAAGATGTCGTTAAAGCTATAAATAAGCAGATCCACAATTTATATTTTAATTTTTCCATTATAAATACTTTTCGATTATTAAAAATTAGAAAGAGGTGTTAATACTAATAAAGAATGCCTTTGTAGGCGGTAGATTATTGTAAGTATTCGTTGCCAGGTAAGAAGGATCTACGCCATCCTTGTTTTTGCGCCAGATCAGTCCTAGGTTTCTCACACTTGCACTTATAGAAGCTGTTTTAAACGGAGTCCCCTTTAGCAAATCATTAGAAGCTCCGTAACCTAATGAAATCTGTTGTAAACGAATGTAACTACCACTAATGGTCAGTAAATCCGAATACATATATCGATTTAGGCTATTGAAAGAAATATCTTTCAGACCAGGAACTTTTGTAAAATTCTCATCGCCAGGATTTCTCCACCTTGAAGCCAAATCTAACTGTGTTCCAATTGCCCCCTGATAAGGAGAGTAAGTAGGATAATTCTCGATTGAAGGTTTTCTGACGACATTCCCCATAGAGTAACTAATTCTGACACCAAGTGTGAAATCTTTATAGCGGAAATCATTATTGAACGCGCCGAAGTAAGGAGCTGTAGTTCTGCCCATATAAACCAGATCCTCAGAATTGAGCTGATTATTTCCAACTGATTGATCTACAATTTCGCCATTTTTCTTATAGACCTGGGACTGACCTTTAGCATCCAGGCCGGCAAATCGATACGAATATAAATAATCAAAGGGAAGGCCAACTGTAGGCGTAGATGACGTGACTTGGTTGCTAGTGGTATTTTTCACAAAACGATTGTCCGTTACCTCATTTGTATTATAAGAAAAGTTAAAAATAGAGTTCCAGGAGTAATCTTTATGGTGGATTACATTAGCCCTCAGTCCCAGTTCGAAACCGTTACCTTTCATTGACGCACTGTTAAACTGCAAATTACTCCATCCATAAGTTGGATTAAAAGGAAGATAATAAAGAATGTCAGACGTTTTTTTATTGTAAACATCAACCGTAAAAGATAGCCTCCTGTTAAGCACCGCAAAATCCAACCCGAAATTCGCTGTCTTTACTTTCTCCCAGGAAATTTGGCTATTTATAGGCCTGTCAATCGTAGCAGTCTGCTCACCGGTCTGATTATCCTTACTTACATTGATCACGACCTGATTTCCGATTCCCAAAGGCAAAGTACCCCCTACTCCATAAGTTAACCTGAAATCTAAAGCATCCAGCCAGTTTATCTGCTGAACAAACGGCTCCATCTTCGCATTCCATTTGAAGCCTGTTGACCAAAGTGGTTTTCCACGTTGACCTCGCGAGGCACCAGTTAAGGTGAAATCATCAAAACGCAAACTTCCAGAGGCTAGATACTTCCCATCCAGGAAAGATAAACCAAGATTGGAATAATAGGATAGTGCACGTGTTATGCCTTTCCTCATAACGTCATTGTAAGAAAGTGTGGAAGTCCATCCCTCTATATTATTATATGGTATTGTCGGATTAACAACCACATTGCTATAGGTGTCTTCATTAAAGCCATAGCGCGACTGAGAAACAGATGTATAGCGGTTCTGTCGTATTTCGCTACCTGCAAGAAAATTCACATTAAGAAAGCTACTTATATTTTTGTCTACATTGACCTGTGACCTTAATGTATACTCCCAACCATTGTAATTACGCTGATTTAACAAACCTCCATAAGGAATACCCATTTTCAGTTCACCGCTACTCTGGTCTATAATCGTAGCATAATTTATCAAATCACGCATATCGTAACTACCAACTTTATCTATATTTTCGGCATCCTGGATATTCCTTTGCAACATGCCCAGCACATTGAAATTAACGCCATCCACAATTCGGGTATCTATCCCCATATTTAAACGTAGCCGATTAGACTCTTCAGTATAATTGGTTTGGCCTAATTGATCCAATGGAGAATAATCCCATGGAAGATAGCCTTTAAGTTGAAAATCCTTTGTTACTTCTTCCCTGAATCGAATTGAACGAGTTAAATTATTCCCGTTTGCATCCCTAAGCAATTCATAGGGTCTTAATCCCCTTTCACCATTACCAATAGCATCTACGGCAGTCGGATTATTTAAACTTATCGAATAGTTGTAATTTAACCCAAATGAAAGGTTTACACGGTCATTAAACAACTTGTTGGTCAAACTAGAATTTACAAAAAAACTTTCCGCTTTATTTCCTCTGAAAACCGGGATATCTTTAGTATAATTTGTTGATAAGAAGTAGGTACTCTTATTTGAGCCACCAGAAAGCGACAAGTTATACTGTTGAGAGACGGCCCGCTGCAGCAGAAGATCACGGATCTGAGATTTATTATCTATCTTTCCAAGCGCAGTGAGGGCAGCGTCACGTTCTTCCGCCGTTGCAGTGCCTCTGTCTACTTTAAACATCCATTCCAAAGCTTCACTAATCGGCCTGTTGCTGTTGAAAAGCATCCAACTTTGACCAATAGCAGGATCACTGATGAAACCCAAATCCTTAATTTCGCGCTCTAGGTCTATATACTGTGCACTGTTCATCACTTTGAGTTTATTTAAACTTGCAGGTGAAGACACACTTAAATTCATTCCAAAAGACAATACCGGCGGTGTATTCCTTCCTTTTTTTGTCTCGATGACAATTACACCATTTGCTGCATTAGCACCCCATATAGAAGAAGCGGCGGCATCTTTAAGAACTGTAATACTTTCAATATCATCCGGATTTAATCTACCTAGAACTGCTCCGCCACTGGCATTTCCAATGAAACTGGAAAGCTTTGCTTTGGAATCTACGTTATTCATAAGAGGAAATCCATCTATAACAATTAAAGGGTCAATAGAAGCACCTATACCAAAGCTATTTGTACCCCGTATGCTGATGGTATTTTTTCTGAGATCTACCTGCATTCCAGGTAACGAACCTTCCAGTTTTTCCAGTATATTGATAGCGGGAACCTCCTTAATATCTTTTGCTTTGATAAGCCCGAATGCACCAGTAGCGCGATCTTTTGGAAGTTTAGCGTAACCTGTAGAAACAACTGAAACTTCCTCAAGCATTTTTTGCTCCGTGTAAAGTGTTACATTTACGGTATTACCTGTGCCGATCTCCAACTTTTTAGGTTGCATTCCTATATAAGTAAACACTAGGGCGTCGGCCTTTTCGGTTAATCTCAAGACATATCTGCCATCGCTGCTTGTAATTACGCCTTGCCGCACAGCGAGCCCCTCCGGTAGAACAGTAGCACCTAAAAGCGGACGTCCCTTTTCATCGGTAACTACTCCTGTAATTGTTCTGTAATTCGGCTCTGGTATTTTTTTGGTTTCCTCATCGGCCTGCTGGTCTTGAGCCCTGGTGTCACGAATAATTGTATAGTATTTTTCCTGAACATACAAAAACAGTAAAGAATTTGGATAAAGTATTCTCTTGAGTACACTCTCTACGGGCTCTGTTTTGGAAATAGGTAGTTTCAAACTTACGTTCATGCCTGTGATGAGTTCAGGTTGGTAGGAGAACTTGGTCCCGTATGTTTTCTGAATTTCATCCAGCGCCTGCTTCAAGCTTAGCTTCTGCTGTGCCATGGCAGATCGAACTCCCAAACTAAGAAGTAAGGTCATTAAGATCAGTAGTTTTCTTTTCATTTTTTGGTTTTATGGTTGATAGTTAGTTGATTTTTATTCTTAATGATATTGATATCGAATACCTTTCGCATAACAAATAGAATATCTGCATCACTGCTTAAGGGTATAGTTCCAGATAGTTTCTTATTAGCAAGTTCCGAAGCATTCATTTGTACGTGATATCCATAGTTATCTTCCAACACATGAATGATATCCTGCAACGTATAGCCATCAAGTTCCAGTTCCCTGTGTGTCCAGTCCTGACTAGCTTTTGCTGTTTTTTCAGATACCATTTCATGAAGCTCTTTTCCGTCATACCTGAATACCTCTCCAGGCTTCATAATTCTTGAGAAACCGCCTGCCTCCTCCTTATCAACCCTCAAGCTACCCTCAATCAGAGATATTAATGTTTCACCCCTTCTGTCCTTTACATTGAACTGTGTGCCTAATACCGTAAGTCTAATTCCGTTTACATGTACCTTGAAGGAATCAGCTTCCTGAAATCTATTCTTGATAGCCACATGTTTCACTTTAAAAGAAGCCTCCCCTTCAAGCCATAACTCCCTGGGTTTATCTGAGCTCCAGCCTCTAAAATAATGAACCTTGCTGTTGGCATTCAGAATCGCGATCGATTCATCAGGGAAGCTCAACCGGCGTAGTTCACCGTACCTTGATTGAAAAGTCTTTCTGCCAAGCTCTAAAAATTCAACCGCAACAAAATAGATGAAAAATAGTGCTGCAATTCCAGACAACCAAATGGCAATACGCTTGAATTGACTGTTAGAGTTTGTTCTTGACAGATCGTTTTCAGCAATCCTTGAAGTGATACTGATCCAGGCATCCTCAGAATTTGTTATCGGCTTATGTATTTTCTGCGCATTCAAAATTCTAACCCAGGTTTCAGCCTCCATCAATGCAGACTCCTTTTCAGGATACTTACCTAATACCTGGTGCCAATAAGCCTGCTGATCAGCTTCAACATGTAATGCATATTTAATGAAGATCTCATCATTAAAAAAATCTATTGCCTCAAAACGGCTATAGTCTGGTAAATTCAAATTATTCATGATTTGTTAATACTATATACACATGAGTTTAATTTTTTACCCCACTATTTTTCAACTTTTTTAAATAAAAAATAAAGGCTTTCCCTTAAATGTATTTTATTATAGATCGAGGCTTATAAGTACCGAAAAATGCCACAAATATATTTACAAAATTTAATGCTTTTTGACTGGACTGGTTATTCAATGAGCACTTTATTTTTTCCATGAAGGTCGGAAAGAAAGTGATGTAGTTATCTTCTGGAAAGATTTAACAAATATATTATAACCAAATAATCAAACCTAGGTAAGTGTTTTTTTAAGGTATCTATTGCACGGTAAAGCATTTTATAAGTTGCTTTAGTGGAGAGCTGCATTACATCAGCGATTTCATCAAAATCCATTTCTTCGAAGTAGCGAAGGTGAATGATCTCGCGTTGCCTGGGGAGCATCTTCTCAAGCGCATCCGCAAGATTTTGTTGTATCCTTTTTGCACGTTCATTACTAATCATCTGATGATCGTGACCAAGCTCAATATTGAAATCGATTTTATCCTGCGCTGCAGGAAAGGCCATAACCTGTGGTGCGTAGTCCAGCTTACGGATCAGACGTCTTCGAAAAGTCTTATAAATATAGTTCTTAACCGATCCGGTCTCATTTATCTTCGATCTGTCTTCCCAAAGCTTTACAAAAGTATCCTGAATAACATCTTCTATAAGATAGTCATCAAATGTAAATTTATGTCCATAGTTAAAAAGCGGATTGTAGTAAATATTAAATATAAACTTAAGCGCGCCCTCATCGCCAGACCTAAACTCACCCCATGCTTTTTCTTCGCGAGTCATAAAACAAATATCATTTACAAAAGATTAAGGAAGAGAATTCAAATATCAGTAAATGTTACGAATTTTAGATAAAAAAATAGGTCTAAAATGTTAAATCCAAAAGCTACAGTATACAATCAAAACATTTATTATGAGCCAACTTAGCTAAAAAAATGCTAAAAAAAAATGAAAATCAAAATTTAAGGGTAATTTTAATTTTGAAAAAAAATAGAGAAAGACCATCAACAACACACACATTAAACTGAAAAAACATCACTTTACTCATTACCATTATGCCCAACAAACCCATTCACCGCTAGAAAAAAATCGACGAACACTTTTAATTCCATCAAAAGTACATATACAAAAAATAATTTTTCATAAAAAATAGTTTAAAGCGGTGGCGGATCTTACTTCATCATCACATACATCCGTTTCATTTTGCGTTTCTTCCGTTTCATTTAAAAATCTAATTGATGACCGACCATTCTTTACGATAATTGCATAAAAAAATCAATCGATATGCATTTGTTTGGAAGTCGTTCTAATTTCATAATCATTTGTTTCTGCTTTTTACAGTTCGGCTGTAGTTCAGATATTGGTAAGAACCAAAATCAAGTAGTAAAAAAACTACCAATTATGGTTTTACAAGAGATAGATGCTGATGTCGATACTAATTATCCTGCCCGAATAGAAGGAAAGGTGAATGTAGATATACGTTCTCAGGCAGAGGGCTATATAGAAAAAATATATGTTGACGAGGGCAGTTACGTAGCGGCAGGACATCCCCTTTTTAAAATCAATGACCATTCATTAATAGAGCAGTTGAATACCGCAAAAGCTACATTAAATGCTTCCAAGGCAATCCTCGCAAATGCGACTTTGGAGCTTGATAAAAACAAGGATCTAAGTAATAGCAATGTAGTTTCAGACTATCAATTTAAATCAGCTAAAGCAACATTTCAGAATGCCGAGGCGATAGTCAATCAAAACACCGCACTGGTGGAAGCCGCCAAAGTAAACCTCTCATTTTCATTAATTAAAGCACCGGTATCAGGATACATTGGACGTATACCCAAGCGTATGGGGAATTTGGTTGCCAAAGGCGATGCATTGCCACTAACCACTTTGTCTGATGTAAGCGAGGTATATGCTTACTTCTCGATGACAGAGAAGGATTACCTGCGTTTCATCTCAATTGCTGAAGCGAAATCTTTTCAGGATAAGGTTTCAGATATGCCTTCAGTGAAGCTTATTCTTGCCGATGGAAATACTTATTCAAAAGAAGGAAAAATACAGATGATTGATGGGCAATTTGACAAGGCAACAGGTGCGATCAGTGTAAGGGCAGCATTTGAGAACAAGGAAAACATTTTACGCTCTGGTAATACCGGGAAGATTGTATTGCCCGAAAATTACAAGGATGTTATTTTGGTACCTGTACTGGCCACCCTTGACGTGCAAAATAAGATTTTTGTCTATCGCTTAAACAAACAAAACAAAGCAGAGCGTGTGGCGGTAAAATTGGCTGGCAAGAGTGGCGAAAATTACTTGGTATCAAGCGGACTAAACCCTGGCGATAGAATTGTGACCAAAGATCTAAACCTTATTCAGGAAGGGGAACAGATCACACCCGAAAAATAAAAACTCCTTATTTGATTCAAGATGCTAAAAAAAATAATTACAAAGCCGGTATTGGCAACCGTAATTTCGATCGTGATGGTATTATTGGGCTTTGTAAGCATGCGACAAATACCTATTACCATGTTTCCAGACATCGCTCCACCAACGGTAAATGTATCAGGTTCTTATCCCGGTGGTAACAGTGAAACCGTAATTCGCTCCGTCATTACCCCTTTGGAAGATGCCATCAATGGGGTAGAGAATATGGAGTACATCTCTTCTTCGGCAGGTAGCGATGGTTCCTTTTCTTTGCGTATAGTCTTTAAGCAGGGTGTAAACCCTGACCAGGCATCTGTAAATGTTCAGAACCGCGTGGCACAAGTAAACAGCCTAATTCCAGCTGAAGTGATAAGGGCAGGAATTACAACGACCAAGCAACAGAACAGCAGTATCATGTTCTTCAATATTTCGAGTAAAGATGCAGCGAAATATGATGAACTTTTTTTGCAGAATTATGCAAAAATCAATCTTATAACAAGCCTAAAACGTATTCCCGGGATTGGGAATGTACAGATATTAGGTTCGAAGGATTATGCCATGCGAATTTGGCTTGATCCACAAAAAATGACTGTCAACAACCTTGTTCCACAAGATATAGATAACGCCATTGCCAACAGTAGCTTGGAAGCATCGCCCGGAAAATTGGGTGAAGAATCTAATGCACCGATGCAATATACGATCAAGTACAAGGGAAAACTGAATACCCCAGAGGATTTCGAAAAGATTGTCGTTAAGGCCAATGCTGATGGCGCCATACTTCGACTCAGGGATGTTGCAAAAATTGAATTTGGTGCATCGTTCTATGGTAGCGACAATAAGGAAAACGGTTACCCAGCGGTTGTGATCGGAATCCAGCAATCCAGCGGTTCCAATGCCAACGATATAGAAACTGCGGTAAGAGCACAATTGGAGAGCTTTAGCAAGAGTTTCCCAAAAGGCATTGAATACAATATCATTCAAAGCGTAAAAGAAAGGTTGGACCAATCCATTACACAGGTACGCAATACTTTCATCGAAGCTTTTATCCTGGTTTTTATTGTGGTTTTTCTTTTCTTACAGGATTTACGCTCTACACTTATTCCTGCAATAGCGATACCAGTTGCCATTATTGGGACTTTCTTTTTCCTGCAGATACTTGGTTTTACAATGAACGTACTTACGCTTTTTGCATTGGTTCTGGCTATTGGCATTGTCGTAGATGATGCCATTGTGGTTGTCGAGGCTGTTCACACCAAGATGCAAAAAACTGGTTTGCATGCAAAGGAAGCAACTATTGCGACAATGGGCGAAATCACCAGTGCCATTGTTTCCATTACCCTGGTGATGTCGGCAGTATTTTTACCTATTGGTTTTATGGACGGTCCCGCAGGGATATTTTATAAACAGTTTGCCTTTACGTTAGCAATTGCGATTCTTATTTCCGCATTGAATGCTCTTACATTAAGTCCTGCGCTCTGTGCACTTTTGCTTAAAAACACACATCAGCATAACGGTGTAAAAAAAATAAATAAAAATTTCAAAGACCGGTTTTTTATGGGCTTCAATTCCAGTTTCGATACCATGACCGGCCGTTACATCCAATCGGTGAATTGGCTAATTAAAAAGAAATGGCTGGCTTTAGCAGGACTTGGCTTTATAACAATTCTTTCAATATGGATGATGAACAATAGTCCGAAATCCTTTATTCCCGAAGAGGATGACCGTTTTGTAACCTACTCCCTGGCATTGAAATCGGGTACAAATAACAATTACACGAACACAGTCATAGACCGTATCGACAGTGCTTTTGGAAAAATGCCAGAGGTGGAACTGGTAACCAGTGTGTCGGGCTTTGATATAATTAGTGGAAGTTCCGGGCCATCCTATGGCCTTGGTTTCATACGTTTGAAAGAATATAAAGACAGAGGCGATGTTAAAGATATGGACAAAGTCGTAATGGCAATGAACCAACGACTTAAATCGATAAAAGAAGGCGAATTGAGTATATTTCGTTCGCCCCCAGTAGAAGGATTTGGAAGTATAAGCGGCGCTGAGCTAGTACTTCAGGATAAGATGAGCGGTGAGATAAACCAGTTTGCGAAGGTGACGCAGAAACTGGTGGCTGAGCTGAACAAAGCCCCCGAAATTGGTTCTGCCTTTACAATGTTTAGAAATGATTTTCCACAATTGGAAATGGAACTGGACGAAGATAAAACCTATCAACTGGGTACTAATCCAAAAGAAGTCATGAATACACTTAATCTTTTTTATGGAGGTAGCCAAACAAGTGATTTTATTCGTTTTGGAAGGTTTTACCGTGTAAATATTAAAGCAGAAGGGCAATACAGAGCAGATGAAAATTCACTAAGCCAGGTTTTTGTAAAAAGTAATACCGGACATATGATACCTATCAGCACAATGGTAACACTAAAGAAAGTATATGGTCCAGAAGTCATCAACAGGTATAACCTCTACAACAATATTACAGTAAATATTCTCCCTGCCGATGGTTTTAGCAATAGCCAGGCAATGGAGGTAGCAGAAAAAATAATGAAAATGAATTTGCCTGCTTCTTATGGTTTCGAGTGGACAGGCTTGAGCAAGGAGGAAAAAGCATCAGGCAACCAGATGATTTTTGTTTTTTCACTCTGTGTGCTTTTCACCTATTTTCTTTTAGCGGCACAGTATGAAAGCTACCTGCTTCCAATGGCAGTTATTTTTTCTATCCCAACGGGTTTATTAGGGGTTTATTTGGCCATCGGAATGGCCGGTCTAACTAACAGTATTTACGTACAGGTGGGTTTAATTATGCTCATCGGCCTGCTGGCCAAAAATGCGATTCTGATTGTAGAATTTGCATTGCAAGCGCGTAAAAACGGAATGAGCTTAGTCCGCTCCGCCTTATCTGGTTCCAGACACAGGCTGCGGCCGATCCTGATGACTTCCATCGCATTTGTGGCAGGGATAACACCCTTGATATTTGCAAGTGGTTCTTCTGCCGTGGGCAACAAATCTATAAGTATTAGTACCGCGGGGGGAATGATTTCAGGCGTACTGATAGGATTATTTATTATTCCCGTACTGTTTGTGCTTTTTCAAAGTTTGCAAGAATATTTTAGTCCTGATAGAATGCCGCAAATGGAAGAACTTTTTAATGATGATAACGAATAAAATGCCAGAAATGAAAAGAGATAAAAACACCGGTTCAATTTTATTGATGCTGCTTTTTTTGGTTTCTTGTAATGTAACCAAAGATTATAGTAAACCTGACCTGCAAATACCACCTCAGTTCGGCGCTAGGCAGATAGGCCAAAGCAACATGGCCATTCTCAATAGAAAAGACTTTTTTAAAAATGAAAAATTGGTTCAGCTTATTGATAAAGCAATTGAAAAAAATAGCGAAATGCAACTAGCTATACAGAACATAGAAACTGCAGGAGCTATTTTTAAAAAGATAAAATTGAATTACCTGCCAGAGCTTAACCTACAAATCAATGTAAACAGAAATACTTCATCCAAAAATAGTTTGGCCGGAATTTCTGCGCAACAATTTACGTCCACTACCATAACCCAGGATTTTACAGCTTCTTTAGCACTTAGTTGGGAAATTGATATATGGGGTAAAATTAAAATGCAAAAAGAAGCAGCCTTATCTGATTATTTACAAAGCCTGGCGGTAAAAAAGGCTATACAAACCAGACTGGTAGCCGATGTAGCTAATGCTTATTACAATTTACTAATGTTGGACAATCAACTTTTTGTAACCAAAAGAAATAAGCAATTGGGTAAAAATACACTCGAGATATTGCGTATTCAGTTTAAATATGGCGACGCCAATGTCTTGGGTATCCAGCAGACTGCTGCACAACTCGAGCAAATGAAAGTTTTGCAATCGCAGATAGAACAGGATATTTCCCTGCAAGAAATTTCTCTCAGTATTCTATGTGGAAGCTACCCCTCGGCAATAGACAGGCAAGAAAAAATCAATAACGAACTCAATGGTATTAATATGGATTATGATGTTGCCGTACTCGCAAACCGTCCTGATGTTTTCGCTTCAGAATTAAATTTGCGATCCGCAAATGCACGGTTTGGCGTGGCTCAGGCTTCATTGTACCCGACCTTGAGTTTATCTACACAGACAGGAGTCAATTCATTAAAGGTGAGCAACTGGTTCTCTGTACCGGCATCTTTGTTCAATACTTTTGCAGGTGGTATCACACAGCCCATTTTTAACAGGGGTAATTTGAAACTACAAAAAAAACATGCAAAAATAGATTATGAAAAAGCAGTTATTAATTTCCGTCAATCTGTTTTACTTGCATATGGCGAAGTTTCGGCTGCCCTTATAAAAGAGGAAAAATTAAATGAACAGATTACTTATACAAAATTAAGGAAGCTGGAAATAGAGAAAGGGATAGAGGTGACAAAGAAATTGTTTAAAAATGGTACTGTTAATTATCTTGAAGTTATCACCGCAGAAAATAATTACTTGCAGGCAAGTCTGGCAAGCGCTCTATTGCAAAAAGAACAAATCGCTAATAAGATAGAACTTTACCGTGCCGTAGGTGGTGGTTGGAATTGATGTACGTATCTTTACAGAGTTAAATATTATGTTTTGAAAAAAATAAAATCCACAAAGTGGCCCATCAAGCTCATTTCCATATTTGTGGTACTTGTGCTGGTTTATTTACTTTCTTATCTGATGAATCCGTTTGGCGATTTTCTTACAAGATATAGCCGTATGAATTTATTCGAGATGCTGGAAGAATTTATTTTTAGTCTGTTACAATCTTGGGCAATTGTGGAAGCCAGTATCTTTATCGCCAGGTTTTTAGATAAAAAGCTGACTTGGGACAACGCACCAATGCAACGCGTTTTAGTGCAATTAATTTTGGTAGTATTCGTGGTAACATTTGTGTTGTATCTGCAACATCTTTACTATAAAACAGAATACGGGGAACCTAAAAATACTGAGCAAACGATAAGTATTTGGCAGTTTTTTCTAGTTGGGGTTATCGTTTCCATTTTTGTAAGCACTTTTCACACGGGATATTCCTTACTTGAATATTGGAAGAAATCGATGTCGGAAACTTCAGAACTCAAAATCAATGCATTGGAGCTAAGAGAAATAGCTATGGAATCAGAGTTACAGTCCTTAAAACTCCAATTAGATCCACATTTTATATTCAACAACTTTAGCACCTTGTCTGCGTTGATCAATGAAGACAGAGATCTGGCAAACAAGTTTTTGGATAACTTATCCCAAGTATATCGTTATATGATCCTAAACTTGAAAAAGAACCTTGTAGCCTTAAACGAAGAGATCAATTTTGTAAAGTCCTATAAATATCTTATCCATATCAGACATGGGGATAATGTGATCATTGATCTACGTATTCCAAAAGATTATGAGAATAAGTATATCCCTCCAATCTGTTTACAACTACTCATTGAAAATGCAATTAAGCACAATAGAGCAACAGCTGCGATGCCTTTGTACATCATTATAAGCATCGACACAAGCACAGGATTCTTATGGGTAAAAAACAACTTACAACGTATCCCGAACTCTCTACAAACAACTGAATTGGGACTGAATAACATATTTAATCGCTACAAAATTCTATCTGATAGCTTACCAGAGATCAAGGAAAGTGCCGATACTTATGCAGTAGGACTACCTTTGTTAGACTAATATAAATAGAAATGAATATTTTAATCATAGAAGATGAAAAGCATATCGCGTTGCGTCTGCAAAGATTGGTAACCGAAATATCAGATGATTACCTAGTCATTGGAAAAGCAAGTTCTGTAGAAGAAAGTGTACAATGGATTTTGAACAATCCTTCACCAGATGTTGCACTTATGGATATTAGATTATCCGATGGAATAAGTTTTGATATCTTTAAGTTGGTTAAGGTTTCCTTCCCAATAATCTTCACTACTGCCTATGACGAATATGCTATAAGAGCATTTAAAGTAAATAGTTTGGATTATCTACTAAAACCAATTCAGAAAGAAGAGCTCAGATTGGGTCTAGACAGGGTAAAAAACATCATTTCACCTCAAAATATCGAACAATTGATTGAATTGGTCAACAGCAAATCAAAAATCTATCGTAAACGATTCCTACTTCCTGCTTTTGATGGTTTTATCACCATTGACGCCAGCAAAATTGCCTTTGTTTATTTTGAGTACAAATCTACAAAACTGGTACTTAACACAGGTGTGGAAGAGGTCGTTCCTTATTCCTTAGATGAGCTGGAAGATGAGCTAGATCCTGAATATTTCTTTAGGGCTAATAGACAGTTTATTGTCAATATCCACAGCATCGAACGTATCCTGAACAGTTTTAACGGTAAACTAAAAATCATCCTCAAAAAGCATTCAGAAAAGGAAATTTTTATTAGCAAAGAAAAATCTACGAAGTTTAAAGAATGGTTAAATCAATAAAAAATAATTTAATATAAATAATTATGAGTAATTTTTCAATAAAATTAAATTCAAATCTTGGCATACTATTATTACGTATGTCCACCGGCGGATTATTGCTTTTTCATGGTGTTTCCAAGCTAACCCATGGTCACGATTTCATCAAACAAACACTTGCAGAAAAGGGGCTACCTACTTTTCTATGGATTGGTGTTCCTGTTGGTGAAGTTCTGGCACCACTTTTACTGATTTTGGGTGTCTTTCCACGCATTTCTGGACTGATGATTGCAATAGTGATGTTATTCGCATTATATCTAGCCCACGGTATGTCCACATTTACATTAAACGAAAATGGTGGACTAGACGGCGAACTTGCCCTATTATATATGTTTGCTGGATTGGCCCTATTTTTTATGGGAGGAGGTAAATATGTAATTTACAAATCAAATAAAGGCTTGCTTAAATAAAGGATTAGTGTAAAATAGTAAATGAAGAACCGATGCAATTCTAATCGACTTTAATAGCAAATTTCAAAGCCTTGATTAAAAAAACAACAATTAATGAAAAAAGGGGTGAATTCAAAATGGTCTAACCTGTACCGTCTTGGAGTGCCCCTTCAAGTAAATAAAATTGAGGAGAATATCATTTTCTTTCAAATTATTATTGCTCGTAAAGGGCAGATGTTTAACATAAATATATCCGAAATTAATTTTAAAATTTTTCAACACTTTATAATCAATCCCTATTCCCATTCTGTTATGGTCAAAAAATGATTGATTCTTGTGCCTGTAGCATTCAGCAGAAGTTCGTTGTAAATGCTCAATTCCAATATTGTAACAGATCATAACGAAGCCCCAGGCGATTCCTAAATCTTACAATATCTTTCATTTTATAAAAGTCGCGATATTCTAACTCCTTCTTGTTCAACATGAATTTTTTTTCTGAAAAGCAAACTCTGTATTTCTGCCGCTGCAGAAAACCTAACATCGGGACTGGCTCACACCTCTTCATCCGATTTTTTATGAATAAGTTATAATTTGAGAAATACGCAAAGGGTGATACTGAAATTTTTAAATTCCTACTATTTAGTATTGAATCCAACTCCTTGAGGATTACATCAGAGTCCTATCCAAGTGGTATTGGTCAGCAAAGCCATTTTGGCGCCTGTGCTGTAATTATACATCTAAATTCACTTTCGGAACTTGCCGCAATGCTGAGCGTTGTAGGGAACCAAGTTTCATCATGTTGCTGCGCATGCAACCTTTTGGCTATAAAAACGATTAATGCCACAGTCATCAATCTTTTTAATGGAAACATCAGGTTTTAATGCGGCAGTTTATCCCTAAATAATCCGTAAACCCAAGTACCGCATAAGGCACTTAAGAGGGTAATGGAAATAACTGTTTCACCAGTTCCAATTTGTGCAAAAAGAGGCCCAGGACATGCACCAGTCATTGCCCATCCAAAGCCAAACAATAGCCCGCCGTAAATCTGTCCTCTATTAAATTTCTTAGGATTTAACGCTATTTTATCGCCATTAATGGACTTAAGGTTGAACTTCTTAATCAGCCAAACGGATGTCATTCCCAGCAACATGGCACTTCCTATTATCCCGTACATATGGAAAGATTGTAAACGAAACATTTCCTGAATACGAAACCAGCTCGTCACTTCTGCTTTTACTAGTAAAATACCGAAAAATATTCCGAGAAAAATATATTTAATGTTATGATGCAATTTGTGGTGACAGTCACTGTATTTTAAACCTGTATTCCCTAAAGAACAAAAATGAAAATCTCTATTAATATTTTTATTTTTCTGCATGCTTCCTTATATTTTAAGTGAAAGTATAAGAGGTAAAATAAAATTTACCATAATAAAACCACCTGTCATAAAAAAGATTGTTGCAATGAGCGAGGGCCATTGCAGGCTGGATAATCCCATGATGGCATGTCCGCTGGTGCAACCTCCGGCATAACGTGCTCCGAAACCCACTAGAAAACCGCCAACAGCTATTATTATAAATCCTTTCAGAGTTAACAGCGACTTCCAGTTCATAATGTCTTCAGGGATTAAATTCTTATAGTCAGTAATTCCATATCGTTCAAGTTCAGCCGTTAATTTTAAATTGACTTCGATCATTGCAGGATTTGCTAAAAAATTCGCAGCTATTGCTCCTCCTATAAATATCCCAAACACAAAAAACAGATTCCACATTTCTTTCTTCCAATCGTATTTGAAGAATGGAATATCCGATGGTAGGCACGAGGCACAAATATGCCGTAAAGAAGAACTAATGCCGAAAGATTTATTTCCGAAAATTAATAATACCGGAACGGTTAGTCCAATTAGTGGACCGGCTATATACCATGGCCAGGGGTGTTTTAAAAATTCTATCATTTTAAAATATTTTATCATTTACTTCTTTCAACATTTTATAATTATATAAATTCACTACGATTTCAGTCAATACTTTAAAGAGCAATTGTTTTATATCCGAGTTCTTGTAGACCAAAAATATAAAATAGCCCATTAGTAGTAACTGGTATCTGAATTGGTAAAAGTGTTTTATCTATACGAGATTGTTCAACTGACAAACCGCAAACCAATATCTTCAATCTCGTTTTTTTCACAGCATCCACAACAAGGTCTTGCAATACTTTTTCTTTGATAATTTCTTTCACAAAATCACCACACACTACAATCTGAACATCAATCTGTTTACTTTTTGTGTTAAGCTCTTTCCCAGTTAATATTTTAGCTTTGAGGCTTTGAACTCCATTAACCAATAAAGCATAATTGCCTTTTTTCTATAGCTTGTTCTGTTTTTTTATTGACTTTATACTTTGCGCTTTTGTGTCATGTAGTACTATGCAGGCAACAAAAATGATTATTGATATAATATGTAATTTCATATGTCAATTTTTATTTTTACTCAAATAATTTAAATAAACAATCTACTAGGACACACAAAATCTGTTGTGGGTATATTTGTCTGTACAATAGCATTAAAACCACCCTCTAAATCAGTGAAATTGCGGAACCCTCGTGCTTGTAAAATGCTTGCAGCCATCATGCTGCGATAGCCTCCTGCACAGTGTAGATAAAAATGTTCCTGAGGCTTGATATCTTTCAACCAATCGTTGATGTAGATCAATGGTTTACTGTAGGATTCATTTACATGCTGGGAAACATACTCACTTTCTTTTCATCAATTATTTGACTTTCTCCCATTTTAACTTCCGAAGCAAATTGTGCCACCGTGATGCGGTTTACCAGATCTACCGCTTTGCCTGCTTTACGCCATATTTCAAATCCTTGTTTCAGATGTCCCAAGACATTGTCAAATCCTACACGGCTTAATCTTGTTACAGCTTCTTCTTCCCTTCCTTGTTCAGTAATCAATAAAATAGCCTGTCTTACATCTACAATCAGTGCACCTACCCAAGGTGCAAAATCACCATCTAACCCAATGTTTATGGATTGTGGAATAAATCCTTTAGCAAAATCCTTATCGCTTCTTGTATCCAAGATTAATGCTCCAGTTGCTTTTGCTTCCAGTTCAAAATCCTCTGCTGCAAGTCCTCTCATTCCATGGCTCAGTATTTCCTCAAACCTGCCGTAACCTTTTTTATTCATCGCCACGTTCATTCCAAAATAAGCAGGCGGAGCTAACAATCCCTCACTAACCGCTTTTATAAATGCTTCTTTATTTGGCTGCTTAAGTGCGTAATTGATTTTCTTCTGATTGCCCAGGGTATCCACTGTCAACTCCATCATATTTTTCCCACAAGCAGAACCCGCTCCATGTCCTGGATACACCAACATATCATCTGGCAATGGAAGTATTTTTTTGTACAGGCTTTCGTAAAGTAAACCTGCTAATTCTTCCTGTGTAATATGCATAGCTTTCTGTGCCAGATCAGGTCTTCCCACATCGCCCAGAAAAAGAGTATCACCACTGAACCCTCCTGGAAATTTCCGAGGGAAGTACCTTTTTGTGTCATGGTTACCCAACTGAGATGATCAGTCTCTCCGAATGCCAGACCTCGAAGCCTGTTACTTCCTACCGTAGTACCCAGAATGTAATAATCCTGCTCATTGTGTGTTGCATAAAGATAACGGCGGGTGTGACCGGCAATTACGGTATAAGTACGCCCTTCTAATTTTTTATCGATGCTGAAAATCCATTGCTTTCTCTTTTGTTCCAAACCGGATGATGCATCAGCAAAAATGCCCATCTAACATCTTTGTTTTTATCAATAACTTCTTTAACATAATTCAGCTGATGCTCACTAAAAGATACTCCGTCACCGTCATTGAGTTCATCGCAATAAAAAGCACATTCTTATAAATAAAATGGTAGTAGTCACGTCCGAATTGCTTTACCCAAATTTCATGCTGAATTCCATTTGAAACATCATGATTACCGGGCACATAAAAAAAGGAACGTTCAAAGGTTTTATAGAGGCAGTTTTTGATATTTAATTTCTTTCGCTGTTCTTACATATAGATAAAGGATACTATTCTTTGCCGCCCCTTCAGATAAGGAAGAATACTGTCCGCGACAACTAAAATATTCCTGTTATTCCAGACAGATATGTCTAAAAACTAATTGCTTGTATCGGTCAAATAGAATTGAAAATGCCCGTTGGTCATCCATGCGGATAAACACAAACAATTCTTCATCAGATAACTCCTTCATAAGCTTTACTAGTACAAGGGTATCTATATAATGTGAAGCGTACGTTATGCCAGTTTTGCATTATTTAATGCCTGCAAACTTAAGGTGACAATTATTATTTATTGATATCAAATAATCTACAACAACATATTTAATTCTATTTTCGTTTAAATTTATTGATTGTAGCTTTAAAATATCATATAGATATTATTTCTAATTTTTTAAACTCATTTCATTATGATAAGGAAATAAATTTGATATCCTTTAGTTTTTTTGAACAAATGTACATTAAGCTTTCATTGGATAGCATATCCTATTCGATTGCAAAACCTTATAATAGATAAAACAGTTATCTGTTATTTTGCAGCCAATAAACTTGCTTAACCTCTTCAGCAGTCTGAACAAATGGTTCAGAATTACTTCCATACTGATAGGCTACAACGGTTATCTTAACAGGAAATTTTGCTGACGGAGGAACTTTACAGAGCTTTAGTATCCCATCGACAATTACAGCAGGACCTTCGAGCACATAAAATCCTACTGGTAATCCTGCATCAGATACGGCCTTCAGTACAAATGATTTTGGATTTGTAAGCTCCACTAAGGGCTTAAAAATTATATTTTGCACACGACCTTTTAAGTTTCTGACAGGAATATTCATTTTCGCCTGCTGTACTGCAGGACGGTAAAAGCGGTCCCCAAGATCAGTAGCGACAAACCATGCTTCATAACTTCTTGGCAACAGTGGATATCCCAATTGGGGATGTACACTGAATATTGAATCATTAATCTTTTTAACTGGACCTGCGATCGGATCTATTGAAATAGTTTTCACGCCTTGCACATGACCAACATGACTTCCGGCAGCTAGTCCAGTCCAATTGGCGGGCCTAGGGCTTCCTCCAGGTACTGTATCATAAAACTTAGCCTGTAACTTAAAAGTAACGCCATCCGGTAATGGATTAAAGACTAAGTCAAACTGTTGGTGAGTAGATCTTTGTTCAGCAAATTTATCATCTTGAGTAAAACCGATCAATTGATGTTTCTTGCCCTTATGCCTTGCCTGATATTTCTCTACCATACGAACAGTTTCCTGATCAAAATACCAAAATGCTTCCTGTTTATTCCCCGTATAATCATCCACCGGTGCTGCCGGACTTGAGACATTATAATCGCCCATCCATCTCTCAGCTAACCATCCGGTCTTTGTAGGATCTATAGGAATCAATTTAGGTTGTTTTCCCGCAGCACTATGTTTTGGAAGGCGGAAGTGTAGTACTTTTTTAATGTAAAAAGAAAGAAAGTCAATTTTCTCCTGAGCAGCATTGAAATGCCCTTGAGCAGGTCCTGTTAGCATACTAAGCGGTAAGAATTGATTCGCGCTTCGCTGCCTGAGTCCTTCATTGGCGAAATTAAGCGCTCCCTCATATTCTCCCATGGTGACGATTGATGGAATGAAATCAATATTTCGATCGCCCCATATATCAGGAGCAAACGCACCCCAGATATAGGGCCATTGTCCACTAACAGAAATACAAGCTAGCGCACGTTCGGGACTCCATGCTGCCATTGCATATGGCGCACTCGCTGCCCAGGAATGTCCAAGTCCTATGAATGGAACAAAACTAAGCTCCTGATAACCTGATACCATTGAAAGATTGCTCATGATTTCCGAAAATAAGTCTCCTGATCCTTTGGAAAAGTCGAACACCAAATCATATCCCGGACTTACCCATACCTCTGCAATACCAAGCTTGCCCATCTCCTTCCTAAATTTTGGATTTTCCAGAATCGACTGCTCCTCCATATTCTGCTGCGCAAAAATAACAGCCTTTACAGCCTTGCAATCCGGCGGGATCCACAACCATGCCCTTGACTGACTATCGCCAGATTTGCCCACTGGAACTGACCACTGCCAGACTATCTTCCCAGCATGGGCTTTCATACAGGTCATTAACATAAAGAATACTAGTATTTTTTTCATTATCGTCTATAAATATCTAAGCGTGTAGTTAAATATAATGACATTAAATCCCAAGATCCATACTCAACTAGGATGTAATTATGTCCCCCAACGTTTTTTAATAATTGGTAACCTTACTAATTTGCAGTATTACTGATCAAAAGATGGCGGCTAAAAAACTCACGTATACGATTTTCATAATATTTTTTATAGACGCCCTCGTAAGTATGTCCTTGTCCTGGAAGCAACAGCAGATCAAACTGTTTGTTTGCCAGGATTAAAGCATCCGTCATCCTCAAGGTATTCGCAGGGTTTACATTGGCATCAGATTCACCTGCCACCAATAACAAAGGACCGTTAATCTTATCAGCTAAATTTTGATTCAAATCCAGCGGTTTTTTAAAACCCTGGTAACTCTCGCCCCAAGTTCGGTTATAAATCCTATTGTCATGATTGCCAGACGAAGAAACACCAGCCTTATAAAAATCAGGGTATTTGGCCATTGCGGCAACCGTCATCATCCCTCCTCCTGAATGGCCAAAAATCCCAACCCTGCTCAAATCCATAAATTCATTCTCTTCACCAAGCTGTTCCAACCCGTAACGATCGTCTTCAATTGCATTATCCCTAAGGTTACCATAGCCATATTTATAGTAGGCTGCGTCTCTCAACGGAGAGTTGCCACGATGCCCCATACAAACCACTATAAAACCCAATTGTGCAAGTGCAGTGTTATTGTAACGATCCTGGACTGTAAATTCCGTCCATACTGTTTCTATTTGCGGACCAGGATAAACTTGTGAGATCACCGGGTATTTTTTATTCGGATCAAAGTTAAATGGTTTCCACATCAACCCATACAAATCAGTTACCCCGTCTTTCGCCTTCACAACAAAAGGCTCAGGATGCCTCCAGCCATAAGCGTAAAGCCGATCAGTTGAAGGCTTAAGGACTTCCATGATAAACTTACCTTCACTACTCCTCACCACTGAAGTAGGCCCCTGATCAATCCTGGAATAATTATCTAACACATATTTTCTATCCGGTGAAACAAATACAGCATGTGTTGCATTTTCAGGTGTAAGCAGACGTAGCGAATTCCCATTCAAACTTGCTTTATATAGCATTGCATAGTATGGATTGATCCCCCTCTCTCGCCCATAGCCATATAAATAAACCTCAGCCTTCGCAGTATCAATTGCATTGATGCGACCAGCAGTCCAGTTTCCTTTAGTTATTGCATTCAATAGTTTACCATTTTTATCGTAATGATAGTACTGACCCCAGCCAGTCCTGTCAGACCACCAAATGATGTCCTTACCCTGATTTAAGATAGAGACATTAAAGAGATCGTCATTGATAAAAGGTTTGCTAACTTCATGAATCAAAACAGCCAGTTTACCGGTTTTCAGGTCCACAACGCACAGATCCATTTCATCACGGCTCCGCTTTTTGCGTAGTAAATAGACTTTATCGCTAGGTCCGCTTGCTTTGACTATGGATAATTCCTGATCAGGCCATCGTTCAACAGCTACTTTTAGCAAATGAGTAGCGCTCGTATCACCCACATAAAAATCATATTGAGCTACATCTTTGTCACCAGGCAATTCATATTTATAAGTATTTACGTACGGTCTTGGCTGAGTGAGTGAGTTACTTACTGTCATCGTTCCAACCTTCCTTGTGTCACGCCTCAACACATAAAAATGACTAGAATTATCACTCCATGCAGCGTCTGTTAACGAATTTTCATCAGCATACTTATCCGTATCATTCATAGAAAAAGAAAAACCAGCTTCTCCATCCTGCGACAATTTCCGTTCCTCAACATCAACTATTCTCTTTAAGTACAACTGGTGCTTCCTCGCGTAAAGTAACCAATTATTATCCGGTGACTTCTTTCCCTTGGTGCTATCTGATGAAAACTTTAGTTTAGATTTTGCTTTTACAATTTTTTTAGTCCAATAATTGTAATCATAGGAATGTCCTTTATAATTTAACCTGACATTCTCCTCCCTGTTAGAGAAATCAGTAGAGTAACTGATTTGCTCAGGCTTCACTTCTCCCCTAGTCAAATCTTCTAAATTTTTCTTAATCAATGGCTTATCGAAAAGCAACTCTTTAGTTTTTGTTTTGACATCTACAAGGTATAAATCCTGATTTATGTTTGTCCAAAATTTTGAATTATCCTTTAAAAAGAAAGGAATTATCTTTAATGTTCCTACCTGTTTTTGGAGATTATCTGGACCATATTTTTCTGCTAAAGTCAGATCAGTGTGCTGCGCAATTGACAACAATGGGGATGCCAATATAAAACAAAAAAGCAGACTAATTTTCATTTGAAGTGGCATATTTTATCTTGTATTTGGTGAAAGTATTTATCAGGAAAGAATTAGATGAAGATTTGATGACTTCATCGGCTAGCAAAACAATTTTTGGGTAATTGTACCCTTTAATTGTACTGCACATAGATATATATTCAAACAATATCCTCCTGTTGTCTTCAGAAAATGAGGCAATGTTCGCCACAAGCAAATCAGTTACCAACTCTGGATTTTTCTCAGATGCCGCAATTGCTACATCCATTAGTACCAGCAGCTGCTCCTTATCTGGCATCTCAGTAAGTTTGATTTGTTTTTTGTATTCTTCAAAATCACTCCTTTTATATTCGAATTCTTTAAAATAAAAGCCATTCATCGTCCATCCACATGTTTTCCTCAAAACAGCAGACATCTTTTTATCAATAGTGTCCTTTGGTACTTCCTTCAGAAAATCCTTCCAATGCCCGACAAGATATTTAAAATTCGGACTCCCCACATCAGAAAGGTACATGGCATACCTGTTTTCACCAAAAAGCACCCAGTTTTTGCGCAGTGCGCGTTCTTTGGGAGTCATGATTGTCATCAATTCATTATTAATCTGCTTTGCTTCAATCCGCTCAGACATTCTGATTTTTAACAAGACATATTCCCGAAGAAAATCATGATCGCGTTCGCCATCTGTATACCGGGCATTCATCTTCTCTACCTCATTTCCAGGTTTCATGCCCTTTCTGATATGTGTCATAAATTTATCAGCACTCATACCGCCAACAAACTTATACACAACTTTACCCAAATTGTCTAACAACAGGTAGGAAGGAAAAGCACCAACATTATATGTTTTGAGTGCAGCTGGTCCCTCTCCCTTTTCCATATCCAGTTTTAGATTGATGAAATTACTGTTAAAAAAATCTGCAACACTGTCAGTTTTAAAAACACCGGCCTCCATTTGTTTACAAGGTCCGCACCATACGGTATAGCAGTCCACAAAAACCAATTTTCCTTGTATTTTGGATCGCTCAAACGCTTCCTTAAAAGAAAATGCATCAAAATTTATTTTTCTGTTCTGTGCCATTGCAAAGCAATAAGTAAACAATAGTAAAGGCAATAATATCTTTTTCATTAAATTGAAATTAAAGTGTAGATTTTTGCAAGTATTCTCTATCAATTGTCATTTTCATCATTTTGTAGCGTTCACGGGTTAACTCGTCCCGGTGAGTCTCAGATAATTCGTTGATGTGTTTCAGTACCCTCATGAAATAAAAATGCAATGCGACATTCTCTTCACTCAGTCCCGAAACAATTGAATTCTTTGCGACGATCTGTGCTAGGTTGTAAACAAAATTAGATTGCAAGACAGAGCTGTAGTTGCTATAAGGTTTATTTACATCAAAATCCTTAAATACATAATGGTCAATTGCCGAAAACAGATCCGCAACCTTAAAACTTGTTTGACTTCCAGTATTTTCCTCCCTGATCAGATTGCCGATTACTTCAGGACTCATCAACTGACGAAGTACTTTTTCCCCCATTCTTTGAAACTTGACATCAATCAATTCATTTCCCAATCTGGAAGATTGGGGATCACTCATCCAAACCGGAACTCCACTAAATAAATACTGATTCAAAAACTGCAACGCCTCCTGCTGTTGAGCTTTAACCGTGTAAATGCTTGGTATACTATTATATCCCCTGATTAATGGCAACTTCGACCTACCACCGACCAACGTAACAACCTGGTTCACGTAATTCTCATAAGTTTTCAAGAACTCTGACGATAAACTGGCATAAACACTCCAGTCTTCATCAGGCATGCGCATCATCCCGGTAATTTTTTCCAACTGTGGATACAATTTACTGATGTTTTTCAGACCTAGTGCCGAAGCCTTTAACGGCTCTGAGCTCAAGTCTCCATGTTGAGCTAGAGGATCATTTTTTCCTTCAGGAAGGAAACGAAATGCCGTATCGGCTACTGATAAATTAGTTAAAAACTTTATTTCCTCATTTTTACTTTCAAAAATGCGATAAGCCCATTTTATAGCCAGACGATCATATTCTCCTATCCGAGGTATCATTTCAACCACCGGCACCTGGTCTTCAGGCTGTACCACATAATTAAAAGGCAGATCATCGGTAATAGAAGACGACATTCCCTGCTTTTTGAGCGAAGTGGATGACCTCAATACAGAAGTACTATATGCGGAACTTCCGGAAAAATTAGGCTCCATACCAAACAAACCAGCGAAAGCCTGGGTCACCTTCCACTGCAAGATTTCTCCTTGTACGTGAAGGTCATTAACATTGCTGACTATCCTAGGATCTTTCATTCCAGCCTGAACAAAATAACTTGGCATAAGCCCTTCTGCTATACGATTACTCACATTCATTTTTGCAGTAATGATCTCTCCACTTCGGGGATCTTCAATAATAGAAGTGACTATCTTATCATACGCATTACCCCATTTTACCTGGATCTTCCCCGAAGAAAGCCAGTTTTCCTGTTCATCTGAGCCGATCTGCAATACATTCTTGAACCCGGCAGATTCAAACACTTTGTTCCAGGCTGAGACAGAGTTGACAATATAGGGTAGAAAAAAAGCTGGAGTAATCCGATCTATATAGACAGTAATGGGGACCTGTGGATCCACAAGCTTACCCTTTTTATACCTGGACATATCTTTAGGTTTAACACTCAGATTCCATTTTTTTATGGCTTTTACCTCTCTAACTTTATAAGGACTTTTACCGAAATCATTAAATGCTATCGTACTGAATCCGATCCTTGGATCTGCTTCTCTTAACAGCATCTGCTGAGATGATAACTTCTGGAAAGTCAGGTTGAGTAAAAAAGCGCTTGCCTTATCAATAGTTTTTCCAGAATTCATCTGTTTACCGGGATCTGTCTGTGTACGTAGTACTGTAAAAACCACAGCATTGTTTGCAGCTTTGACCTCCTGTACTTTAGAACGACTGGCATCAGGTCTAGCCAGCGCATTAAAATCTTTGAAAGAGAAAAAATCCCCGTTTTCAAGCAGATTCTTGCTCATATCAATAATGTAACTCCCCTCTATTTTACCCATTGCCTCAATGTTGACCACAAAACTAACCGGAAACAGATTAGATTTCTGCACTAGACTTTCCATTTCCTGATTGTAGTCAGTCGATACAGCTTCCTTATAGTTTTGCCTGGTCACACTGAGCGTATTATTGTTTCCCTTATCAAAGCGTATGACACCTGATGACTGTGCAACTGCACTCGCATAGCCTTTGGAGATATCTCCAACGACCAGGACATCCGTACGGAGCAAAGCGGCAGAAATCTCAAGGTAGTACTTATCCCCATCCTGATATACAGGAAAAACACCAGGAGTAATTTTCATGCTGTTCTTGTAAAATTTATCAAATGCCTTGGGCTCATCAGCAGCTTTCCCCTGTATTACAGCGCAAAAAAAGCTAAAGTATAATGTATATAATATAAATTTCATTCTTCTAATTGGTATAAGTATTTTATTCATTAAGTAACGAGGATCTTTTTCCGGTACGCCAAACCTTAATCATATCTGCAATCGCAGTAAGATGCATTTTTGATAAAGAGTCCTGCTGCAATTCCACATCCTTACGTGCCTGTTGTTCGATCGCATCGATACAACGTTTCATTTCCAGGCTGACATCGGCAGCAAGGTTATTTTTATTACCCGCGTGTCCTAATATTTTATTTACAAAATTTCGTTGCAACATGCGATCATACTGAGAAATGGCTTCACCTTTCTTTATCCGTCCATATATAGCCATTCTTAAATCTGTAAGGAATTCCTTAACGGTGTATGCATTAAGTGAAGATACCTGCTGATTGCGGACGATCTGGCTGTACTTTGACAACAAACGTCCCATCAAGTCAGAATAGCTCCTTTCAACATCAGTGTCAAAATCAAAACCTGTTTTCGCTTTAATACTTTCAGGATACATCCACTTGGGTTCAGTCAACATATATTCGCTAAGGTAAGCCATGGCTTCCTTTTGCTGTTCTCTGCTTAATGGTGTGTAGTTGAACTTGCTTTCAGACCTCAGCGCATTAGCAATCTCAGCACCACCAACATTTTTCACCACATGTACCAGGTAGTTGTAATAACGTCCTTCTACTGCACGATAAAAGGAGCGCAATGCCAAATAATTATCATCATCACCTTTTACCCATTTCTCCAGATTTGACATAGTCAGCTTTAAGTTTGCCACACCTAATCGAGAAGCTTTCATACTATTGTCTCCAACATCTTCAGATTGTACACGAGGGTCAAAAAAATCCGTTTCGTTGATATAGTTAAATCTTGGATCCTTTCTTTTCCCAGTTACCCAAGCAGATAAATCCACGGCCTCCTTAAATGAATCGTTGTAATTCGGACGATACTTATAACCCCATTCAATCGCATAATCATCATATACGCCAATCCTGGGTAAAAGCTGGTCGGATGGAATACCATCACCCGGCTGAACAACATAATTAAACCGCATGTAATCCATTACTGACGGCCCGAAACTGTTTTTTCGGACGAAGTCTGCTCTTCTTATACTGTCCAAAGCATAGGTCGAACTACCAATAAAATTATGTCTCAGCCCCAATGTATGCCCAACCTCATGCGTGATAACATTCTTGAGCATCTTTCCGATCAGATCCTGATCAAAATTAGCTTTACGGGCTTTTGGATCATTAACCGCACACATGGAAAAATACCAGCGTTGCAGCATTTCCAGGATACTGTGAAACACCGCAATATGAGAAGTAATAATCTCTCCTGAGCGTGGGTCAACTACCTGCGGACCATAGGCATTTGCCATTTCCGAAGGTTTATAGGAAATATAAGAATACCTTGCATCTTCCATACTGTATTCCGGATTTTCAGATAAAGTAGGTGCGAGCTTACCGACTATAGCATTTTTAAAACCAATTTTCTCAAAAGCAGATTGCCATGCATTTACGCCCTGAATCACATACGGAATTAAATATTTCGGCATATCCCTATCAATATAAAACACAATTGGTTTTTCAGGTTCTACGATCTCACCCCTTAAATATCTTTCAAGATCTACAGACTTCGGTTCAATACGCCACCGGTTAGCCATCGACTGCATTTCTACCTGTTCAGGGTTTTTATCGTAGTTCATTATACCCGTTGTAAAATAACCAACCCTTGCATCTGCATAACGTGGTTTCATTGCCCGTTCCGGGAGTAAATACCAGGAAGCACCAACCTCCCAGATGGTTGGCGCTAGTTCTTCTTTTTTCACAGTAAGAGCGGGTGGCTGAAAGCCAGAAGGAGTGGGAGCTTGTCCCACAGTATAACTTCTAACTGAGCGAAAAACAATATTATTGTCAAAGCTATTTACGCCAAGCACCTTCGATTTTTGAGCGTCAAAAGAACCCAGCTTTAAGTCCTCTTTCGCTACTTTTAGCGAGAACAGTTCACTATCTGAATTAAACATGGCAGTAATGTCAATCAGCGAACTATTACTACTCTTTGCCAGGATATCGAAAGAGACCAAAGCTGGCAACAAAGTATTTTTGAGCACATTCAGATAAATGTTCAGGGTATCAAAAGCCTGTACAAAAGTTGGGTCAAACAATTCTATATTTGCACCCTGCCCTTTTCTGAACCGGATCACTCGATCACCGACCGCATCTCCTGCAAAACCAAAACGATCTGCCGGGTTACGTTTACGCTGCGCAGAACCACGAATGATAGTGATACTAGTGAGAATGTCCCTGTTTAGCAAATGATCAGGAATCTCTACCAAATACTTATTATCCTGTTCGTAAATATTAAACATTCCCTTATGGGATTTTGCAGTTGGTTTAATATAACTGTCTAAAGCCTGGATCTTTCGATCTGTCTGAGCCCTGAGGGTTAGGGCCATTGCGAAAATAGCCATGACCAGACACATCCTTAATTTTAATTTCATCTATTTTTTTGAGTTTCGAATGATTTACAGACCTCTTGACGCATTCCCTATCTTCTGCAGATCTACCTGATAATTATCTATAAAATAGTTTCGTACAATACTATAGCGTTTTTTGATAGAGCCAGTCGTATCCTTTGTAGGATTAAGGATACCAACAGCCGAGGTATTGGTAATGACAACAGTCTTGTTCAGGTCAGCCTCAGAATAAGTCACCATTGCAGTGATATATGCATTCCAATCTGCGGTAGCATTAACAGAGGAATAACTGAGGATAATTCCCTTACCATAGGCTTGCGCCTGTGTAGTCATAGCAGTAATATAATCTGCGCTGTTGATAAACTCACTGGTTGGTTTGACAAGTCCGCGGCTTATGATGCTCTGAATGAATACCAGATTCACCCTTGCCAAAAAGGCCAGCTTTTCTGCAGCAGTCATGGTTGAGATTGTCGCATCACCGTAATTTACTGCGATATTGTCGTAGTTATAATGTGCAGGAACCTTTTTAACAGCTTTTGTTGCGGTATAAACAGGTGTGAATACATAAGTGTTATAGACAGAGTCCACTTTACTGCATAACAAGATTTTTACCGGAAGAAAAGTTTTCAGAAAAGCATTCGGATAATGTTGAAACAGGCTTTTATCTAACAACTCAAGTTGGGCAGGAATATTTTCCGGATTTGAGCCAGCTACTTCAGTACCAGCACTCCAAGACCCACCTGCACCTCCAGGTAGCGGCTTTTTCCAATCAGTAGGCGTCCAGTAGGCATCCTTTTCCGAAAACTCATACAAAAGGTAAGTGCCGTATTTCTGGTAATATCCTACAATGGTCTGGTCGTATGTATTATTACCTTGAGGTACACTGTAATTATCTATAATACCTGAGGGGCTCAATTCTCCTTCAGATTTCTTGCATGAATTCAAGCTGAGCGCTAACCAAATTGTGGCTATTATGTGTATATGTGCTTTCATTAGTTTAGTTTTAAGAGATCATTTGATTACCTTGGGTTTTGTACAATGCTCAAATTTGCCAGTGTAGCTGTATATGGAATTGGCAAAGCATAAAGTGGGCTATTCGCAGGAAGTGCAAAAGTTGTACTTACATCATCGAGGCCAGTATATACGTGAGTGACTCCTAAGCCCCATCTTTTGAGGTCTAAAAAGCGGTGTCCATCTTCCAAAGCTAACTCCCGTCTACGCTCCTGCTGGTAAAACTGATAAAGTGGCGCAGCATCAATAATGTTTACGGGCAGATAAACTGTATTTCTTGTATCGTACCTACTTTGCCTCAAGCGATTCAAATCCTCAAGTGCAGCTAGGCGATCCGATTCGTTTCCGGATTTCAACAATTTTCTGATATGCGCTTCAGCACGGTTCAAGTATAATTCAGCTACCCTAAATCCCTTCGAACCATAACCAGAATTCAATGTTTGCTTCGCTGTGGCATAAGCATATCTACTACCGTTAAAAATAGAAAACTGAAAATAGTTCAGGTAACGCAGGTCACCATAATTGCTTGTCCCTGTACCTTTATCATAAAGTTGAGTAAGATCATTTGATACGGTATAAGGTGGCAAGGACCTTAAGTCAGTAGTTATCGGAAAAATACTAGTATTGAAAGTTGATGTAGAAATCCAGATCATTTCAGGACTGGCGGAATTATATAGTCCAAAAGAACTAACATTACCTGCTGAATTAAAAAAAGTTGTCAAAGCAGTAAGCGTAGACCTTTTCTCCAATGATAAATTTGCATACTGTATAACCTTGTCCCAGTCACTATCCAATCCCCTATATAGATAAAAACGACACAGTAAGGCATTTGCAAGATCACTACTCACCCTGAATAGACTGGATGGCGAATAATTGTCCTTTAACAACAACTCTGACTTGATCAAGTCTCTCTCAATCTGATCATATACCTCCTTAAGAGTACTCCTGGACACTCCCCCATCTTTGACCTGACTTTCCAGAATCAGGGGCACACCTAAACTGGTCTCAGGGTCTATTCCAGGTGCACTATAGGCTGCCCCATATAATGTAATCAATTTCATATAGTAGTAAGAACGAAGCAATAGACATTGTCCCAATATGGCTTTCTTGTCTACCGCTGTACCTTTTACTTTATCAATGTAGTCCATGATCACATTACACCCCTTGATTCTAACATAGAGTACAGAATAGCTGTCAGCTCCAGATGCCAGCTTATTGTTCTGGTCGAACATAGTTTTGTCAAAGGTATACATTGCGGTTCCAGTCTGTAATAGGGTAAGGTAAGCCGGAATCGGCATGCCGTTTACGGAAACAAGTGGATTATTTTGCACATCATCAGTCAATACATCAAATGTTTCAAGTGATGTTTTCGCAGGATAAGCTTCACTGTACATGAGTGCAGTGAGGTCCTCAGTTGATCCCGGACGCATTTCATCCTGACTGTACTCCGCTAAGAATTTTTTGCAGGACCCTAAAAAAAAGGTCATTCCAATTAGTCCATATAAAAAAAGCTTTTTCATATCTTGTATTATAAACTTAGATTTAAATTAAAAGTATAAGTTCTGGTCCTTGGCTGCCCTCCTGTAGCCACTTCCGCATCTATCCCCCTAAAACCGGAGCTATTTATGGAAAAAGGATTACTAACACCAGCGCCCAAATGAATATTTTTACACTTTAGGCGCTTGACAACATTTGCTGGCAAAGAATAGCTGAGATTTACATTATTACAGCGCAAACTTGATGCACTAACTACCCTTGCGGTACTATAGTTGTACAATGTCCATAGATTATTGTTAGTGGGGTCTCCATTAGGTAGTGTAACATTTGGCAGCCTTCCATTCGGTAAGGCCGGTATATTTGATGTAGTATTGGTCGCTGTCCAGCGATCGAGAATCAACCTCGATAAATTCTCATACTCGGTAGGTAAGCCCGCTTTTCCAACCTCATAATTGTATAAAGGTGCCAGAAATTTCTTTCCCCCTACCTGTAAATAAAATGAACTACTCAGGCTTAACATTTTATATCTAAAGTTCAAGCCCAATCCGGAGGTAAAATCAGGATCCAATTTCCCCATATATTGCATAAAAGAAGTTGGGTTCTTTAAATCATCTCCTTCTTCTGTACCTAAATTGATAATAGGCTCTCCGTTGGTAGGATTAACGCCTTCAGACCGAAAAGCATAAAAACCAGACACTGGTTTTCCCTGTACATATAAATTACCAGAGGCAGCTGTTTGCCAGCTTACCACTTGAGGCCCTACTTTAATCACCTTATTGTTGTTCTTAGAGGTGTTTAAATTGACAGACCAAGTGAAATTCTTGGTCCTCACTGGTACAAATCCAGCACTCACTTCATATCCGGTGTTGTTCAGAGATCCACCATTAACCAACATCGAAGTTACTCCATATTCCAAAGGAACGTTTAAAGTTGTGATTAGCTGTCTACCACGTTTATTGTAATATTCGACTGAAACATGAATTTTATTTTCGAACAAACTCCAGTCGATTCCAAGATTTAAACTTGCATTCTGTTCCCAACGTAAATCAGCATAAGGAAGAGATCCAATTGCCAATAATGCATCACCAGTGACCGGGTCTGTCGAATTAGAGGAAGATCCGGTAGGAATTTTTATAATCAGGTCAGGACTTGCATTTGCTGCAATGTTTCGCTGATATCCAAATGAGGCACGCATACTTAAGTTATTTAACCAGTTGCTCCTGTTGAACCAAGCCTCATTAGCAACATTCCAACGCAATCCCCCAGCCCAAACCGGATTGAATTTCTCATTGGTAAACTGTCCAAAGCGATTAGAACGATCATTCCGTATACTCATATTCAGCACATAGCGATTGTCATAAGAATAACTTGAAGTGAAGTAGAGACCCATATTATTCGATCTGCGGTCAGTGATTGTAGGAATGACATTTAGTAGTGTGTTTACAAACTTTGAAGTACCATAGGTCAGTGGAAGTGTAGCAAAAGATTTACCCCTATCCCTCAAATATCCGTAAACAGTAGATTGTGATCCGTCATAGCGAACACTGCTCATCTCATGACCAAACATCAGTGCTATGGTGTGCTTTTTTTCAAAAATCCTGTTGTAAGAAAGGCTATTTCTCCAGTTCCAAGTAGAACTGTTGCTTGAACTGCCATTGTATTCTCCACCAACAGGTATTCTGGAAGCTATATATAAAGGATCATTAGGTTTAAGTCCTAACTCAAAGCCGCGAAGCCTTGTCATGTATTCGGTTCTTTCTGTAGCATAAGCTTCTGCGTTGGTCGCAATTGCATTATAACTGAACAAGGTTTGTAACCTAAGTCCTTCTATAACCTGGTAATTGACATCAATACTTCCATTTGCAGAGAGCGTCTTATTTTTGTTTCCAGTCTCATCACGCTCATTAATGAAATTAAACATAAAAGATGAGCTATTCAGATAATAATTTAGATCACCATTACCCTGGTATGCAGGAATAGCCCTGTTCGTCTTAGTGGTATAGGAATAAGGATTAATGATATAAAATCCATTTGTCGTATTCTGTGCCCCAGAAAGTCTCAGGTTCATATTTATTCTCTTTGATAGCTGTGAACTAACTGACACATTACCCGTAATTCCACGCGTATCATTACCTATTGCAGTTCCATTGTTCGCCGAATAACCAAAGGAAGAGTAATATCTTGTATTTGTATTTCCACCAGAGATTCCGAGATTATGGCTCATACTGAATGGCGTTCTGAACAGCAGGTCAAACCAATCTGTATTCACAGTTTCCATCGCTGTAACCCTGGCATTAAACTCATCGGCCGAGATCGTCTTTTTGTATAGGTATTCATTCAGTGCACCTGCATACCCAATAGTACTATTGACAAAAGGTGCAGTTAGCCCTCTGGCAAATATCTCCCTGGACACCGCAACACGCTCCTTGGAGTTCATGAGGTTTAACCTATCATAATTTACCCGTTCTGTTGTGCTTAAATTTGTTGAATAACTCACAACAGGGGGGCCCACCTGCCCTTTTTTGGTCGTGATCACGATCACACCATTTCCTGCCCTAATACCATAAATAGCCGTAGCAGAGGCGTCTTTTAGAACGGTAATATCTTCGATATCATTTGGGTTCAGCCAGCGGATTGAATTCCCAACAAAATTTCTGATGAAATCAAAATTATCGGAATTGATTTGCCCAACATTATTCAGTGTCTGTGCTTTGAAAGGAAGTGGATCTTCTTGAATTACTCCGTCAACTACCCAAATAGGTTCCTGGTTACCGGCCAAAGTTGAAGTTCCCCTTACCCTCACGGTTTGCCTGGTACCTGTTAGTCCACTGGTATTAGTCACTACTACACCTGTTAGTTTACCCTGCAGAGCCTGTTCGATCGTATTTACTCCGTTAAGATAAAGCTCTTTTGCATTTATCGTTGCTGTTGAGCCTACAACATCAGTCTTCTTAAGCACCTGATAGCCTGTGTTAACGACCACTTCCTGTAGTTCCATCGTTTTATCCTTGAGGATCACCTCAACGGTCCGTTTACCCTTAAGCTTCAGTTCTAAGGTTTCCTTGCTCACGCTTGTAAAAACCAGTGTAGCATCTTCGTCAACTTCTGCAAGGATAAATGTGCCCGTGAGGTTCGTAAGGGTCACCTTATCAGTACCTTTTACAGTAACAGTAATACCAGAAAGGATTCTACCTTGCGTATCGACTACCTTACCTGCCACGGTTATTCTACTAAAAAATTCACTGATTCTGCTCAATACTGACTTTTCTTTTTCCTTAACGACAATAGTTTTGTCATCAAGCGTATATTCAAAAGGCTGGTTTTCAAAGCAGAGTTTTAACGTCTCTTCTATAGAAGCATTTTTCACCCGGATATTAACCGGGTTTGCTCTCTTCATCATTTTATTATCGAACACAAAGTCATATCCACTTTGCTTACGTATCTCCAGAAAAATACGTTCTATTGAAGCGTGATTTTGGTTAAGGGTAATCCTTTGTCCGTAAGAGGCTGCGTTAACCTGCATTATTGCAGTGATTAATAATACGGTGGTGATGCGCATAATCAGCAGAAATTTATTGGGCCAACCGGAATGCATACCGGTTCGTCTGGTATAAAATTTATACATTTGTTTGTGGTTTGTTCAGTTGATATAAATTACAAGTTATTAGTATTAACAGGCCATATGAATAAGCCAGGAGTGTTAGCGCACTTCTGGTTTTTTAGCCTTAATTGTTTGAGTAAAATTATTTCATCACAGTCACCCTCCTTCCTTCCACTTTAAAATGAACTTTACCAGTCAGTTCGATTACTTTCAAAACAGATGAGATGTTTTTTTCCCTGGAGACCAAGCCGCGAAGATCCAGATCGATAGGAGCATCTTCAGCAAAAACAATATCTACGTCATACCATCTGGCAATTTTTCTCATAGTAGCCTGGAAGTCATCATCCCTAAGATTAATTTCTCCCCGCTTCCAATCTAACACTGACTCAGCATCGACATACTTGACAATAAGTTTTTCTCGTTCAATGCGCGACTGCTGACCCGGTTTCAGGACTGCCTTTTCCCCGGATGAGTAAGCCAATTCAACAGATCCCTCTAATAGCGTAGTTTTAATTGACTTCTCATCCGCATAAGCGTTCAGGTTGAAGCGCGTCCCTAAAACTTTGAGTAACTGTTGACCACTTTGTACATAAAAAGGCTGTTTTTCACGATGAGAAACCTCAAAATAACCTTCGCCTTGAAACTCTACTCTACGTTCTGAAACTCCCACAAAACTAGAAGGGAATCTAATAGAAGACCCTGAATTTAAGTACACTAATGTCCCATCAGAAAGCATAATCTCATACTTACCTCCTTTTGGCGTAGATATCGTATTATAAGTCGGCCTACCGCCTTTACTTGCTGCATCAGAAATCTCGTAGCGCAAATGTCCATTTTGTGTTTTGCTAATGGATACATTTGATTCACGTGCAATCTCGCCTTTCAGGGCTCCGTTCAGTTCAATTCTCTTTCCATTAGCAAGTGTCAAATATGCTTTACTTGACCCCGCAGGCACATCGTTCTTATAATTTGAATTTTCCCTTTCTGATCGGCTTGAAGAATGATAAGTATAGAAATATATTCCACATGAGAGAATTAAAAACAGAGCGGCGGCGGACCAATAATGAAAAACAGAACTCCATTTAACCAGAACCGGCTTAGGCTCACTTCTCAGTATATTATCATGGATAGATTTATCCAATCTATTTAACACCAGCTTGGTCTGAGGCAGAGACTCGTATATTTCATCAGCAATCAAAAGCTCATTTTTTACCATGTCTACAAGGCCAGCATCAAGTTCGTCAACGTCAAAATAGCCTAACAATTCCTGCAACTCCATCTTGTCGCATTTATTATCGAGGTATTTCTGGTAAATCTCCGTTATGTATTTTGAATTTTCCAAGCTGCTCTTTTATTCAGATACGTTCAAAAAACAAAAACTACCTAACCGAAAAAAAAAAAAAATGACACTTAAATATTTAATCCATATAATTGGACAAAAATTGATCAAAATACCGTGATTCACACCCGAACAGGCATCTAATACAAAATAAAATGACATACATCAATCTTTCAGAGGAAGAACTTATTCTTTTATTAAAGAATGGAGACAAAAATGCCTTCGAAACAATTTATGAACGTCATAAACATCACATTACTGCCAAGCTACTTAAATTATTAAAATCCGAAGAGCTAACTTTTGATATTCTACAGGACTTGTTCCTCAAAATATGGGAAAAACGTGAGCAAATAAACACTGAAAAATCTTTTAGAGCTTATATTTTTCGAATAGCCGAAAATATGGTGTATGATCACTACAGAAAGGCTACCCGTAATGCGAAGATGCAAATGAGAATCATGCAGTCTAGTACCGAGATCTATTCTTACATTGAAGAGAACCTAGTTATAAAAGAGCATTCAAATCTCCTAAAAGATGCCATAACAAGAATGCCAACTCAGCGGCAGCGCGTATTTACGCTTTTCAAACTAGAGGGCAAATCCTATAAAGAAATAGAAATTATTATGGGTATCAGTCCAAAAACCATCAACAATCACCTGCTACTTGCAAACAAGTTCCTGAAACAATACTTCAGCAAAAATTCAGACATTATGCTGGCATTTCTAATAGCCGCGTTGTTGAATGAAGCTCAGTAACGCCCATTTTGGTTAACTCCATTACACTGAGTTAAGCCTATTGTAATTTCAGTATTCAATTTTGTCAGTTCATTAAATCTTTTGTAATTAGAAGCATTTATAGACACATTTTTGCATGTAAATACTTGCAAAATGGAGTACAGAAAAACAAAAAACAATATTAGAAATTTAAGACTGCTAATTTTAATTACAACATTTTTTTACGCATGCAGTAATCAGAAAAACGAAAAACAAAATGAAAATACAATAACTGTAAACACCGAGACCGTAAGTTTGAAATCCGAATCTACCGCAATCAATGTCAGCGGCAATATTGAAGGAAATACTACCGTAAAACTTGGATATATGGTACCTGGAAAAATCAATTTGATCAACTTCAAAGCGGGGCAGCTTGTTACAAAAGGTCAACTGATTACCAGTCTGGACGCCACAAGTTATGCACTTTCCAAACAACTTGCAGATGTGCAACTAATGGAAGCAAACGATGAATTTAAACGCTTAAAATTAATGCATGAAAGAGGCAGCGTTAGTGAAAGTGATTTTAAAAAAGCTGGGTTTTCACTACAAAGAGCACAAACTCAACAAAAAATAGAACTGAAAAGCTTTATGGATACCAAACTGTATTCTCCCATTGATGGAATCCTGTTAACCAAACAAACAGAAGTAGGTGAAATTATCAGTCCAGGTACACCCTTATTTGTTGTATCAGCTATTAAAAAAGTAACCATGGAAGCTTTTATACCCGAAGGCGAGCTAAATGGTCTTTACATTGGTCAGTCAGCCGATGTAATCGTATCAGCATTAAGAAAGACTTTTAAAGGAAAAATAACTGAAATAGGTGCGGTTGCAGATGCCACGTCAAGAGCTTTCACAATAAAAATAGAAATAAAAAACAATGATCTTATCATAAGACCAGGTATGATAGCTGAAGCCCAAATTAGTACTGGCAGCAAAAAAAACATCATTCAATTAGCTTCAGAATGCATTATGCATGATGTAGGAAACCAGAGCTATGTTTATGTCGCTGATAAAAACGGCAGGAAGGCCTTCAGACGTAATGTAGGCATTGGTAAAATAACGCAAAACAAAATCGAAATCCTAACAGGCCTATCAATTGGTGAAACCGTAATTACCTCAGGTCAGACTAAACTCTCTGATGGTTCTTTAATCTCAATCGTCAAGTAATCAAGCTTATGAATTTTATAGAAGCAGCTTTAAAATATAAACACCTGACTATCGCCATTTTATTAGTGCTTTTTGTAGTAGGTGCTAATTCGCTACTGAACATGCCGCGTCGGGAAGATCCAAAAATCACGATCAGAACCGGACTTGTGATCGCAACATTTCCAGGAGCCTCATCTACACAAGTAGAGGATCAGGTTACAAAAAAACTGGAAAAATATCTTTTTCAATACGAAGAAGTTGACAAAACAAAAACTTACTCTGCCTCAAAAGATGGTGTAGCGGTTATCAATGTGGAACTATCCGAAAATGTAAAACAGCCAGATATCTTCTGGAGCAAATTAAGGCATCAATTGATCGTATCCAAGCAAGTGGATTTACCGGACGGCGTCCAGGGGCCAATAGTTGACTCAGATTTTGGCGATACCGAGGCTGTAGTCATTGCTTTAGAAAGCAACAGCGCCAGTTATGAGCAACTAAAAGGATATGCTCAAAAAATTGAAGAACAGATCCGAAGCATGAAAGAGGTATCAAAAGTTAAGCAAATTGGTGAACAGCAAGAAGAAATATTAGTAACATCAACATCAGGGAGATTAGCCCAATACGGTGTTAACGTTATGGAAGTAATACGCGCCGTTCAAACACAAAATAATATTATTGCAACTGGTGACTTAAAAACAGCAAATAGCAAAACTCCTCTTTATACGAATGGTTACTTTCAAACTGAAACCGACCTTAGTAATCAGTTTGTAGGCACATCCGTAAATGGATCAATGATCAAACTAGGTGACATAGCAACGCTGAAAAGAACCTATGCCGAACCGGAAAGCGTCATCACCGTGAATGGTAATAAAGCAATTCTAATCGCTGTACAAATGCACGAGGGTTATAACATCGTCCATTTTGGAAAAGGAATTGAAGAGAAGATCACTGCAGCAAAAAAGCTCATTCCATCTGACATCAAAATTTCGACACTGATATCACAACCTAACTTGGTAGACAAAAACATCTCTCATTTTATTAAAGAATTTTTCCTGGCGATTATCTCAGTAATAATTGTTGTGATCCTATTGCTGCCTTTACGTATCGCATCAGTAGCGGCAATGGCAATCCCCATGACTATTGCCTTAACTTTTGCTATTTTAAACACAATTGGAATTGAATTACAACAGGTATCCCTCGCCGCGCTGATACTGGTACTAGGTATGGTGGTTGACGACGCCATCGTAATTGCCGACAACTATGTAGAATTACTAGATGAAGGGATAGACAGCTGGACAGCTGCATGGCGAAGCGCTAACGATTTACTCATACCGGTACTGGCAGCTACTGTTACTATCATTGCATCATTCATCCCTATGATACTTATTAAAGGATCAACTGGAGAATTCATATTAACCCTACCTATTACAGTAGCTATTGCGCTCATTTCCTCTTATTTTGTCGCACTGTTCCTTACTCCCTTACTTTGTCATACCTTTATTAAAAAAGGCCTGCACCAAGTCGATAATGCTGAAACGAGTAAGGGAAGAAATGGAAAAAAATCAATACTTTCCTATATGCAGGATGGCTACAATGTAGTATTGGATTGGTGTGTCAATCATGCTGCAATTACTATCCTTGGCAGCATCACATTCATACTACTAACAGGTTTAGTTTTCAGACTGTGTGTAAGTGAATTATTCTTCCCACCCGCAGAACGCAATCAATTTGTGATAGAGCTATGGATGCCTACAGGGACCAAGCTCGAGAAAACAAATGCCGCAATTCTGAAGGCAGAGAAGTTGGTCAAAGGAGACAAAAGAGTGTTGTCTTACGCAACCTTCACAGGTACATCAGCGCCAAGATTTTACTATAATTTTTCTCCCGAAGTGCCTACAAGTAATTACGCAATGATACTCGTGAACACTACGACAAATAAAACTACTGAGGAAATGGCCAAAGAGCTGGCAGAGAAAGTAAAAGTACTGGCACCTGATGGAACTTTCTTTATCAAACTACTGCAACAAGGCACAGATTTAAAAGCACCTGTAGAAGTGCGTATAATTGGAGAAGATATTAAGCATTTAAAGAGCATCGGTATGAAAATTGCTAATATCATAAAAGAATCAAGAGGTGCCCGACTGGTTAGAAGTGATTTTGCAGAAGATTACTATTCCTTACAGATTAATCCTAATGAACAAGCTAAACGCTTAGGTTTTACCACAGAAAGCATTTCGCAATCTGTCTATACTGCCTTTACAGGGACAACAATATCAAAAATATACGAAAGCAGCAATGCTATAAACATCAAATTGAGGCTAAATCCAGATGCCCGAAGAAATACAACCGATCTGCAGGACATATACCTCACCCCACCACGTAGCAATAACGCAATTCCCCTGCGGCAAATAGCTTATCTAACGCCGCAGTGGAAAACTGGCAAAATAATGCACCGCAATGGCATGAAGACCTTGACTGTGCAAAGTGAAACCCAGCCAAATGTCTTACCTGCCGAACTGCTTGAAGCTATTAAGCCAGCCATTGGCAAACTTGAGTTGCCAAGTGGATACCATATCGAATACGGTGGAGAAGAGGGTGGTAAGGCAGAAGTAGAAAATGACATGATTACGGCACTATTAATAAGCCTGATTTTGATATTTTTTATTCTTTTGTTCCAATTCAAGAATATCAAAGAGGCAATGATTATCATGGCAACGATTCCATTAAGCCTATTTGGAGCTATACTTGGACTAGCCATTACTGGAAATAATTTCAGTTTCACCGCCTTTATAGGACTCATCGCTCTATCAGGAATAGTAGTTAGAAATGCAATTATCCTTGTGGATTACACCAATGTCCTACTTAGAAAAGGCATGGATATCAAAACAGCCGCGATAGAGTCCGCTAAAAGAAGATTACGCCCGATTTTCCTTACTGCTATGGCGGCGGCAGTTGGTGTCTTTCCCATGATCATTTCCCAGTCAGCTATGTGGGCCCCATTAGCAAGCGTCTTGGCTTTTGGAGTAATATGGAGTATGGTAATGGCGCTACTAACTGTACCAGTAATGTATATCCGTTTAATCAATAACAATGACAAAAAAGAGATTTTGCCAAACAATAAAATCGCAATTCCACATGAAGTATAATATCAAAACCATCCTATTGCTATTACTTTTTTCTTTCATCAGTGCCTCTAGGTTGTCAGCTCAGGAGTACTATTCTCTACATCAACTCATCGCAGCAGCAAAAAAAAACAATCACCTGCTTAAAATAAAAGAGTACCAGGTTCAAGAAAAAATTAGCAAATTGAATGAAGATGAAATAAAAAAATATCCCGTTGCAGCAATTGATGGAAGCTACCAGTACAACTTTAAGCTGCCAGATATCACCATACCAGCAGGTACAATTGGCAGTATAACTAACCTGGCGGGCGAAAGCCAACTACTACCTGCTCAAGCTAGCAGATTTACGCTTGGTGAGAAAGGAAACTACAATATAGGACTGACAATCTATCAGCCCATAACCCAACAGTTCAAGATAAACACAAACCTTGATATTGATAAAACTGACATACAAATTTCTCAAAAAGAAAAAGCTAAAACAGCTATCCAAATTAAACTTGCTATAGAGCAATTGTATTACAGTACGCTTATCGCTAAAAAACAAGCTGAAATAGCTATAGCAAAAATAAAACTAGCCAGAGCAAAGTTATATGATTTGGAAGGGACCTTAGCAGTAGGAAAAACTACCGAATCAAACCGCTCCGGCTTAATGGCAAACGTAGCTGAGGAGGAACAGTATCTACTCAAAATCAATAATCAGATACAGGACTATTTAACTGAAATAAGTATGCTGACTAATCTAAATGTGGAAAAATTAAACCTGAAAGAATATGAAGAGGGTAACATTTGGATAAAACCTATAGAATCTTATAAAACTGCATTGAACAACAATCCGGATATGCAAATTGCGTTAATGAATCAGGAAAAAGCCAATTTAGGAATAAGAACAGCAAAGCAAAATAATTTACCTGACTTTGGATTAACAGCTGGATACTACCTACAGCAAGGAAGCCCAATATTACCAGCAAACAGTCCTTATTTGGGTGTTACTCTCAAATGGAATATACAAGACCTTTTCACTTATAAACAGATCAAAAACCAGAGATTATCTCAATTCAGACAAGCTATAGAAAACATTGAGTATACGAGACAAAAGGTGAATGGCGAAATCGAAAAAGCCTGGCGTAAGGTAAAGCAATCTGATGCTCTGATAGCCGCAGCTAAGAAATTTGTAGACTATTGTAAGGAAGCATTAAAAGAACAGCAGGATAAACATTTTTCAGGGCTTGGGATTAAAACTACATTTTTAGAGATCCAGTTAAGATTAGCACAGGCGGAAGCAGATTGGTACACAGCAAAATTGTCCAGTGCTATAGCTTTAGCAGAGCTCGAAAGTCAAACAGCGCAAAGATAGTATAGAGTTGGCTAATTGTCGCGTAAAAATAAAAGAAAATTTACCTATTCGTAGTAAAGATATCTCTATTTTAGCATATGAATAAACACAGCTACAGATCATTTCGCATTTACGGCTATCCTAGCTTTGGGTTACTGTTATATCTGATCATTGTGCTAATTAATCCCTATGAGCGAACTTATAACAGCTGGAGATTTTATTTACTTCGAGATTTTGCTTTAGAAATTACTTTCAGCATTGCTTATGCCACCGCATTATTTGAAACAGGCATCCAGCTTACCAGCTTACTTAATAAATGGTATTCCTGGGAAAATAGAATCAAAAGTAGATTTTCCATACAGTTGTGCATGCAGATTATAGCAATTTACCTTATCGTAAGTTTATTTTTCAACTTAAAATTCCCAGTTTACTTTGGATATGATGACCTTATGTTCAGGCAAGTCATCATCATAGGTATTATATTTTCCTTGCTGATCACAGCTGTATTTGCTACCGAATATTTTTTTTACAGGTGGAACGACGCAAAATTAAAAGCCATGGAAATGGAACAGCACACAACTCAGGCACAGCTGGAGGCACTAAAATTACAACTTGATCCGCATTTTCTGTTTAACAATTTAAGTACTGTAACTGCTTTAATAGAAGATGAACCTTCCACAGCAATTGCATACATTACTAAGCTCTCCTCAATTTACCGTTATATGCTGACAAATAGAGCCAGGAATGTGATCTCATTGCAAGACGAAATAGCCTTCATCAAAACTTATTTATTTCTATACCAAATCAGATATGGTGCGGGTATTCAAGTACACATTGGAGAGACTATGTCGGCACCAGAAATAAGCCTCCCACCGCTTACATTACAGTTGCTGATTGAAAATGCAATCAAACACAATGTATTTAGCAACGAGGCGCCACTGAACATACATATCTATTTTCCCGACGAGAAATCGATCGTCGTAGAAAATAACAGGCAACCTAATCCTCGAGCGAAAACAAGTACAAATATGGGTCTTAACAATATCTTCGAGAGGTACCTACTAATGAATCAGCCTACTCCTTTTATAACGGTTGATGATCACTTTTTCCGAGTAAAAATTACTTTGATAAATCCTGATAATAATTAAAATGAAAAAGCTATGCAGAGCGTGTTAATCATAGAAGATGAACTTCCAAATGTCAAAAGACTTCAAAAAATGCTGAACACAATAGACAGCACAATCAATATAATCGCAACCCTTCAAACTGTTCAGTCCAGTATCAAATGGTTGCAATCAAATCAACAACCCGATATTATCTTTATGGACATCAGGCTAACAGATGGCTTGAGTTTTGAAATCTTCAATCACATCAGCATAACTGTTCCAGTCATATTCATAACTGCTTATGACGAGTATGCGTTGAAAGCTTTTGAGGTTAATGGAATAGACTATTTACTAAAACCTCTTGAAGCGGAAAAACTCGAAAAAAGCATCCGAAAAGCAAGATCTTTTTACGGATTTGAAAGTAATGAACGGATAATTCAAATGATGCAAAACATACAGCTCAAAAAGCCAATTTATCGTTCGCGATTTCTAATACCCTATAGAGACACATTTCAACTTATTTTAACACAAGAGATCGCGTATTTTACTTCTGAAAACAGATCGACCTTCCTTGTGATGCTGAATGCGAAACGCCTTATCATAGATCAGCCGTTAGAACTGCTTGAAAAAGAACTTGATCCGAAATCATTTTTCAGGATCAGCCGCCAGTACATCATCTCTATAAAATCAATTCAAAAAATATCTCAGTCATTTAACGGACAACTCAAACTTGAACTGAATCCTGCAACAACTGAGGCAATACTGATGAGCAGAGAAAAATCTACGATGCTTAAGACATGGTTGAATAATCCCTCAGCAAACGATTGACATACCATGTACTATACAAAAAAATCAAATACAATTTTTTCGAAGAAATTTTCCATTACATGTTGAGGTCAATAACACAATGTAAATAAATTGTTATATTTGATTTATGGGGTCTCCCGATGAAAGCAGGAAAACATGGAACGAATTTTTGAAAGGTGATCAACAAGCCTTATTAAAGCTTTACCAGCTTTATTATGTGAATTTAATGAACTATGGGGCCAAGATGACTAATAACAGGGATTTCACAAATGACTGTTTGATGGATATGCTGATAGATTTGTGGGATAGGCGGGAAAGCCTACCTACTGTAGATAATATTAGGGCTTACCTTACAACTTGCTTACGCAGAACCATTACCGGTAAATATAAGCACATAAAATGGCAAAACTCAAAACATCCTGATATTGCACTTGAAAATCAGCTATTTGAGGCTCCGTATGAAGACTATTTAACCTCATTACAGACAAATGTTAATGTAACAAACATCATCCTGAAAGGCCTTGATAAACTGACCGACCGTCAAAAGCATTTGCTACGGTTAAAATTCTTTGACAACCTTAACTATGATGAGATTGCAGAAATCTGTGGTATTACAAAAAGAACTGCATATAATATCATACATGATTCTTTAAAAATTTTGAAGGTATATCTGATAGCAAATAAGATTAATCCATCTTCTCTCGACATAACATTTACGCTAATTTGCGTTTTTCTTGCTCTTGAAGAGGTCATAAACCACAGCAGAAACTAGGCCTCAATCTCATAAAAAGTCTCATTTTTCTGTATTTATAAGATTTTTTTTAAAAAAAACAAAATTCTCATAGTAAATCCGACATTCTATTTCCTCTTAACAAAAAACAAGGTATGGAATATTTGGATTTTGAAATTGAAGATTTTTTAATTGATGATACATTTCAGCAATATTGTCTTGGCTCAAATCCAGAGAGTACTAAATTTTGGAGGAATTGGTTAAATGAAAACCCTGAAAAAAAAGTGGTCGCGGACAAAGCGCGAGACATGTACTTTTTGCTTAATGGAAATCTTACCTCAAGATCCTATAAAATACATTACGATACTTTTTCGTTAAAACTAGCGAACCATAACCATCGACAAAAAAATTGGTTTTCGCTTCAGTTAAGCAAATCGAAATCCACTATAGCTTCTGCCGCTGTGGTTATGATTATTTTATTTGCAGGTTTGTTATACTGCTTTTATTTACCTGGCAAACTACAGAACCAGAATCTAACTGTACTTAGCAATAAAGCAGGAGAAAAAAGAACTTTTACACTACCCGACGGTACTATTGTAATACTGAATAATGATAGTGAACTTAGTTATCAAAAAAGTTTCAATCAAAAAGATAGAATAGTAAAACTTAGTGGCGAAGCATATTTCGAGGTCGTTCACGACAAATACAAAGTTTTCAGGGTGCACACAAAAATGCTAGAAATCAAAGATTTGGGCACAATTTTCAACGTAAAAGCATATCCTAACGATAAATATACTGAAGCATCACTTATCGAAGGCTCAATCGAACTCAAAGTAATAAACAGCCCTTCAGCGAGAGTCATATTGAAACCAAAAGAAAAAATACTAGTAGATAATCAATCTACCACATCAGCGAATGAACACAAGAACTCAAAGACAAACACGCCCGAAGCATATAAAATAACCACCACGACAGAAAATCCTTTGGTGAAAACCATAACAGAAATAGACTGGGTCAGCAGTAGATTGACTTTCAACGACGAAAACTTTGACAGCATATCAAAACGTTTGGAAAGATGGTATGGTGTTAAAATCATCTTTGAAAATAACGCAATAAAGACCTACCGATTTGTTGGCACATTTAACAATCAAAATCTTATTGAAGTATTAAATATACTAAAATTGTCCAATGATTTTAACTACAGAAAGGAGGGAAACTCGATTATAATTTACTAACCCGAACAAAGAAAGGAGGAATACAGTGTACTCCCCCTATCAGATTTAATCCAATCAAGCAGGTGTTCAATTGGCGTTGCTGCCTGCTTAATATCAACTTATTAAACCCTTTGTAAATATGCAAAAAAAAACCAAACGGTGCGTACGACTTTGTCTTGCGGCCCTAAGTAACACATTATTCATAATGAAGCTATCATTCGCGATTTTAGTTATCACATGTATGCAGCTTTCGGCGAAAGTTTATTCCCAGGATGAACGAATTGACGTGAGTGTAAAAAAGTTCCCATTAAGCCGCGTGCTTGCACAGATAGAACACAAATCACCTTATAAATTTGTTTACAGTCCAAATATATTTCCTGCTTCGATGCTAGTAGATGCACAGTTCAAGGAAACTAAAATATCAGTAGTTTTAGACGAAATACTGAGAAATACCGGGTTCTCTTTCAAAGTTGTTGATGACAATCTAATCGTTATTGCGCGTACAAAACAAAATCAGCAACTTATCTCAGTCAGGGGGAAAGTAACAGATCAAAATGGACAAGGCATGCCTGGTGTAACCGTTATGGTTAAGGGAACAAAACAGGCGACAATAACAACCAGTGAAGGAACATACGAACTTGTAACAGAACCCAATAATAAAATAACTTTCTTCTCTGTCGGCTACAAAACAAAAGAAATTGCCATAAATGGTAGAAACATTTTAAACGTTCAACTGGAACAAGACATCACAAAGCTAGATGAAACTGTAATTATTGGATACGGAACTACAACCAAACGTTTCAATACTGGACAAATGACAAGTGTTTCCGCGGAGCAAATCGCGCAGCAACCGGTTACAAATGTGATCCAAGCACTGCAGGGCTTAGTACCTGGACTATCAGTAGTTCAGAATAACGGATATGCAAGTGGCAGGTTTGATATCAACATACGGGGTAAAAAAGACTTTTTCGGAAGTTCTACAACCCCTAGTAATCCTTTGGTGATTGTAGACGGTGTTCCACTTCCTACCAGCTATGGTGACATCAATCGTGTTGGATTGAATCAAAATAATATTTTCGGTGCAAATAGTGGACAAAATCCATTTTTTGGTATCAATCCAAATGATATTCAAAGCATTGACGTGCTAAAAGATGCAGACGGTACGGCAATTTATGGATCAAGAGGCGGAAATGGAGTTATCCTGATTACAACAAAGAAAGGGAAATCTTCTCAGAGCGGTCTAACTATTAATGCATACACAGGCATAACCGCGCGTCCAAAGACAATTGAGCTGCTCAGTACAAAACAATATATGGAAATGCGCAGAGAGGCGTTCAAAAATAGTGGCATCCCCCCCTCAGCATCTAATGCCCCTGACCTATTTAATTATGATACTACACGCAATGTAAACTGGCAGAAAGTGCTTGGTGCAAGATCGGTAAGTTCAGATGCTGAAATCGGTTATCAGGGCGGAAATGCGCTAACCAATTTCCGCTTCAATGGAGCTTACCACCGTGATGGAATTCCAGTTCCATCGGGAATGCCTAACAACTATAACAGCCAAAGGATCTCCGGCTCTCTTGCCCTGAATCACAGCTCTGCGGACAAAAGATTTACCTCAAACATCATACTCAATTATTCTAACACGAACGAAACAACTCCTTCAGGAAGCTTTTACCAATACTATCTACCGCCAAATGGTCCGGATATTTTGGACTCAAATGGTAAGCTTAACTTTAGTCAATGGGGATCTAGTTTTCCTTATAGTTTCACCACACTATTTCAAAAATATAATGCCAATACCAACAACTTCTCTTCAAACGTTGTACTGAATTATAATATTATAAAAGGACTAAATGCGACAGCAAGTATGGGTTATTCCAATACCGCTATGACACAATTTGGCGCATACCCAGGTTCTACACAATATTCTGGGGCACCGGCAACAGCCTCTCAGGCTCAGTATGGCAACAACACCGTAAAAAACTGGATCATCGAGCCAAGGCTGGAATACAGACGTAGCATAGCAAAAGGAGAGATGGAAGTTACGGCCGGAGGAACCCTTACAGAGAGCACCGTAAACGGCTCATCACTTACAGGATCTGGCTACGTCAATGAAAACCTTTTGGAAAATCAGGGTGCAGCAAGTTCCCTGTTCACGACTACAAATTATTCTCAATATCGTTTTCAAGGATATTTCGCCAGGATTAACTACAACTGGAACAGAAAATACGTACTGAACATTGCAGGACGTAGGGATGCATCATCCCGTTTCGCCGCCGGAGACCAATGGGGAAATTTCGGATCATTGGGTGCAGCATGGCTGTTTTCTGAAGAGAACTTTATTAAAAATACGATGCCATTTATAAGTTTTGGTAAATTAAGAGCTAGTTATGGATCTACTGGTAGCCCTACTTCCAACGATTATCAATACCTTTCTTTATACTCAACATCAAGTATCTACGACAATACAACTACGCTTTCGCAAAATCAAGCCTACAATCCAGGTTTCAAATGGCAGATAAACAAAAAATCTGCTGCTGGAGTAGAATTAGGTTTATTTAAGGACCGACTATTTCTAACGGTCGACTGGTATGAAGAGCGAGGTGGTAACCAGCTGGTTAGTTATCCATTCCCAGGCTATATTGGACTTTTCCCGATTATACAAAACTTACCTGCAGTTATTGAAAATAAAGGATGGGAATTTACTTTGCAAACAAACATTCTTAAAAAGAAAGATTTTCAATGGGTTATGAACATAAATATGGGAATAAACAAAAATAAACTTTTGTCCTTCCCAGGCATAGCGCTCACCTCTTACAACAGTCAATATGTTGTCGGCCTTCCACTAAACATTAAAAAGGTTTACCATTATACTGGTGTAGATGCTAAAACAGGCTTGTATACATTTGAAGACAAAACAGGAGATGGCATTCTGAATATAGATGACCAGTATAATCTGGATCTAACCCCTAAATTTTCGGGAGGAATGACACAGAATCTAACCCTTAAAAACTGGCACCTGAGTATGATATTCTCTTATGCGAAACAAAAAGGCACCTATTCACTTACTAATGGATTAGCCGGAGATGCAAGAAACCAACCCGTAACAGTTTTGAGTAGGTGGCAAAAAGCAGGAGACATTACCAATGTACGCAAATTCACTACATCCTCTGGTGCTGACGTATTTAACTATCAGCAATCTGATGCACAGATTAATGATGCCTCCTATATAAGACTCCAGAATGTGTCGCTGTCCTATGCCTTAAAAAAACAGTTGTTGGAAAAAACTCATCTTAAAGGAATGCGCATATACATCAATTGCCAAAACCTATTTACAGTTTCGCCATTTAAAGGCTACGATCCTACAAATCCATACCTATCTAATAATAATTTTCCTGCACCAAGTATTTACACCGCAGGTTTTCAATTAAACTTATAAAAAAATTTATATGAAATCTAAAAAATCACACCTGATGGTCTTGGTGTTAAGTGCTATATTTATCTTTTTTAACACCGGATGTAACAAATTCACGGAAATACCCGGACCAATAAACAAAGTCGAATCCAGCCTCGTTTACAAAGATGATGCAAGTGCTAACTCAGCAGTACTAGGTATCTATTCCTCGTTAAATTCAGGATCTCTATTGACCGGGAATCTGTCTGCATATGCAGGCTTAAGCGCCGATGAGCTTAACAGATACAACCCTACTGACGCATATACGCAGTTGATGAATAACAACATAGCAACGGATAATACATATACACAATCAATTTGGAATTCCGCCTATAGTGTAGTTGCCGCAGCAAATGCCTGTATTGACGGATTATCGGCTTCAACAAGCTTGACTCCGTCCAGCAAAAACCAATTCCTCGGTGAGTCTAAATTCCTAAGGGCTTACGCTTATTTCTACTTAACGAACCTTTTTGGAGAAGTACCTATGCTTACTGTTAACAATTGGCAACAATACGCTACAATTGGAAGGACTGCACAGGCAGCAGTTTATCAACAAATTATACAAGATTTAACTGACGCACAAAGTTTGCTACCTCCAAGCTATTCATCCGGAAATAAAAGAGCGAACAAATGGGCGGCCTCAGCGCTGATGGCAAGGGTAAATTTGTATCAACAAAATTGGACAGATGCTGAGACCAAAGCAACGCTGGTAATCAGTAACTCACAGCTATACAATAAACCATTAGAAACGCTAAACAGTGTTTTTCTAATAAATAGTAAAGAATCGATATGGCAAATTGAACCTGTATCCTATTACAAAAATCCACAGGAGCTCATCCTAATATACTCATTTGGTCAACTGTATTATTTCGTATCAGATCAACTCTTCAGTGCTTTTGAGAACTCAGATCTCAGAAAAACCACATGGCTGTCACAGACTGTTATAGGTGGTAAGACATATTATTACCCCTTTAAATATCAGTCGAACTCCTATACACAAACTACTCCCATGGAGTACCACACACCATTGCGCCTGGCAGAACAATATTTGATCAGAGCAGAAGCCAGAGCTCATCAGAATAACATTGACGGAGCAGTCAGCGATTTGAATGTTGTGCGTATCAGAGCCGGCCTTTCCGGTTTAATTTCGGCAGGGATGAACATGAACCAGTGCCTGGCAGCTGTAGAAAAAGAAAGAAGAGTTGAACTTTTTGGAGAATGGGGCCATCGCTGGCTTGATTTGAAAAGAACTCTTAGCTTAACCAGTAGCGATAAGACAAGAGCTGACGATATCCTAGGAAGTCTAAAGGGCAGCAACTGGCAATCAAATGACCAACTGTATCCGATTCCAGCCGCTGACATCAAGTTGAATACAAATCTTGGACAAAATTTAGGATACCAATGAAAAACATGAAACTTAAAAGCTTAATTTATCTACTAGTGATGGCCTTCCCGGCCATCACTATTGCACAACAAGATTTTGTATTACAAGGCTCTTTAAACACCTTAAAAAACAAACCATCTGCGGTCTACCTGAAGGATATGGAAGATAACAATACCTTTTATAAGGTTGCTGTTGTTAACGGAAGCTATACCATTAGGGGGAAACTAAATGGGCCTACCCAATTTAACATCTTACCAATATACACAGGAATAAAAGCAAAACCAGATGATGCAAATGAAGTTTTGTTCATCTTTCTAGAGAAGGGGAACTTCCGCATCATTCATAAAGATAAGTTCAGCAATTTAAAGGTAAGCGGATCGGCTGCTCAAAAAGATTACGAATCGCTGAATTCTATGATCACCCAGAAGACATTATCCGGTTATCCAGATAGTGTAGTTAATGAACTTAATGGAGAATTTGTAAGAAAAAACCCATCTTCCCGGATCGCTGTATATGCGCTAAAAAAATATGTTCAGAAGAGAAAAAGTGACACTACGGGTACGGTCAATTATGATAACGTCCCTCTCAGTATCAAAAATGCTTATCTCCTATATAACGGTCAAACAAATATTTATAAGGCTCTCCCTCTTTTCGAGAAATTGTCAAGTACACTTAAAGCTTCAAGTGCAGGACAGGATTTGTTTAAAAAAATTGAATATGCAAAAGTCGATCAACGTTCAATCAAATACAGAAAGAAGCTAGATAGCCTGGTTAGGCTGCATACAGCAGCGGTAATGCAGAGTGACCCTGTAAGAAAAAGCGATATTGAAATACAACTCAAGACGACTCAGATTAAGATGTACACTGAAGTATACATCGCTTACATTAAAAAAAATCCATCGTCACCAATAGCAATGAAGTTATTACAGAGGATCAGTGGTGATAATTTTGACGATCCAGAGCAGGCGAGCTTTGTCTATAAGTTACTTTCAGACAGCATAAAAAACAGCAGCCCGGGACTTGAATTTAAATCAAGGTTATCTATTGCCTTAAAAACTGCAATAGGACAAATTGCACCAAATTTCAGCCAACCGGACAGTATCGGACGTCTGATCTCATTGTCATCTTACCGGGGAAAGTATATTTTAATTGATTTCTGGGCAAGTTGGTGTAAACCCTGTCGTGAAGAAAACCCTAACATGCTGAAGGTGTATCATAAGTACAAAGACAAGGGATTTACAATTTTAAGTATCTCTTTGGACACAAATAAAAACAACTGGTTAAGAGCCGTCCATCAGGATAACCTACCCTGGACACAATTATGTGATTTGAAACAAAAAAACGAAGCCGCTAAATTATACGACATCCTTGGCATCCCCGCAAATCTTCTTATTGACAAAGAAGGCAAGGTCGTGTCTAAAAATTTATTTGGAGAACTTCTTGACAGAAAAATTAGTGAGCTAACAGCAACTGAAATAGACCACAATTAAGGTTTGCAATAACTCGTTCTACATTTAAAAAACTACAAAAAGTCAACTAAAAAAATCAAATATCCATGAAAAAAATAAAAAAAATCACATTATTACTTTTAATACTTATTGTTTCAGGCTATTCGATTGCAACAGCACAAAAAAAATCGAATTTTCCATTAGTAGATACAAGAAATATAAAAATAGGGCAAATTGCTCCCAACGTTTCATTTCAGGATGGGCAAGATAAAAAAATAAACCTAGCGGACTATAAGGGCAAAATAATTGTGCTTGATGTCTGGGCAACATGGTGCTCACCATGTATTGCTGGAATGCCTATGATAAATTCACTTTATAAAGAAAACAAAGATGATGTCGTTATGCTGGCCATTTGCAGTGCTGATAAAAAAGAAAATTTCACAAGGTTTGTAAAAGATAATGCCAATAAGTTTGATTTTAAATTTCTTTTCGATCCTACCGGACTGAAGCCTTCCACGTCGGATTTCAGAACCCTTTACGGCATAAATGGTTTTCCGACAACGATGGTTATAGATAGAGGTGGTTTTGTTGCAGGCTATTGTTTCAATCATGAAGAGATAAAAGCATGCATCCAAGATATAAAATCGCAAGAAAAGCAAAGTCTAAGCATTCAGGACGTGATCAATGATAATCGGAATGGAAAATATGCTGAAGCATACCAAAAAAGTCATTCTATAGTCACCAATAACGAATCAGAAAAAAATGATCTTGTTTATACTCAGATTGAGTCACTACTTTATTTGGACCAAAATAAGGCTATCGAGCTAAGCAAAAAAAGATGCATGGAAAATCATTATAATTACCAGTTCATCTCCAACCTGGGAAGTTTAATCGCACAATCAAAGGAGCGTTCTAAATCTAGTTATGTTTACGGAGCAGAAGTATTAATTAAAGTTAGTGAGAAAGCTCCTGCTGATGAAAATTTCCTCATCATTTATGACCTTACCGGACGTTGTTTTTATAATGCGGGAGATTTAAGACAGGCAGTATTATATGCAAATAAATCTCTTTCCGAGGCAAAGAAAAACAAGGTATCGGCAGTTACAACTACCTACCTAGAAGGTATTTTAGCTAAATACAAAAATAAAAAACAGTAAGATTAGATACCATACTTTGGCTAAACTTTATAAAAGGTGTTCAAATATGTTTAAAACATATTTGAACACTATGAGATAAAAAAAGGGTACATTATCTTTTTAAAATCAAATCTGGCATTTATGAATAGTCATTAAGTACAATTTTGTTACCGAAATGGCTCAGTAAATTCTACCGAAAAACCTTTCATGATTTCAACTGACTTGCTTAAGAACTCAATTCCTTTAATATTCGAGTCGTCCTAAGCTTTCTGCACATCATCAACCGTCAGCCATATCGCAAGCTGTACATGATCTTATTTACGCATAATAATTGCCGCTTTAACATCTACATCTTTGAAATCAAAATACTTTTTCGAAGAAGTCAAAATTTATTTCCATACCAAGTTGATTCTGGTTAAATTCTTTTACAAAATTAAAATTAGGAATACGCAAAAAAAGTTGCCATAATATTTTATAAAACTCATAATACTTCTGACTTTATTTGTGACAGGTCAAGGCTAAGTAGTGTAAATTATTCCCTGACCTTTTTTAGTAGTAAAATAATGTTTCCCTGCAGGTTCTGTACGTTGTATCCATCCTTGACGAATAAACATACCTGGGAAAATTGTACCTAGCTTAACTCCAAGGCGATGACAACAAATTTTTCCGGGCTTTTAAATCATTTTTTTTCGACCAATTAATAATTCTATTTAGTTAGTGCTAAATTAGATGAAATCGATAAAAAACATATCCTTCATCAATTTAAAAAATGATCTAAACCAATTTTAGAAATTTATTTATTGAAATCATAATTCAAAATCCAATGCACTGGAGAGGAATAAAGAATGATAAATAAAATATAACTAATGAGCATCTTATTCTGTAGCCTTGCGAGTTAAGACTTGCCAACCTCTTTTAGTTTTTATCAAAACACTTGCAAATTATATTATTATCCTTTTTTCACCGATCTTTTGAATTTCCCCAATCTTCCAACTCTACTGCAATGTAGCGCCGGAAGCCTCGAGGCAGGAATTACCAATTGGTTCTTAAACTTAAAAAATGTGTAGTAGGTTTTTAGGTTAAATATGAATTTCTTTAAAGGTTACAAGCCTGCCGCGACAGGATGACCATATTGGTAAAGGGAAGCTTACATCGACAAAGTACTTTGACGAGGCTGAGATAGCAAAAAAAGATTTTTGATAAAAAACCGGACTTTGAATTGTTAAAAGTCCGGTTTTTCACATCAACAGCTAACAAACTTATTTCAAATAAAATTCTTCTCAAAAGTCAATTTTTTGGTAAGACAACTTATCAAACTTAAATTCTCTCCCTTTACTATTTGTAATCAATACTGGAGCTTCGCAAGTGAAATAATATTCGCCATTTTTATAGCTCAGTACCGCCGAAGTCTTTTCTTTGGCAATTATTGAAATGCCCTTTCCCCTCAATTCGATACCATTTCCGAGGAAAAGCGTATAATCTTTATTTTGCTCAGTTACTAAGGCGTAAGTAGCATTGGCCGACATGTCCTTATATGATACTACTTCATCCTTTAGCGATGAGAAAATATAATCCGTTCTGCCAGTTTTACTTTTGACGATGAGGCCTACAAAATCAGCGGATATATGATCTGGTGTAAACGAAGAAATCGATTCAATAGATCTACCCTCTTTTTCAGTGGTTGGCTCAAAAACAGAAACAAAAGGGTGATTCCATGCCTCACCATGCTGACGTGCGGCGATCGTTAAAAACGGAGCCTTTTCAACATCATAAGGAAGTCCGTTTCCTTCTTTCCGGAAGGCCTTGGTAGGGGGCGATTTGATGGAAAACACTTCCCTTCCCGGGTAACCTTTCATCCAGAGATTCATATAAACGTGGTTGCTGTCAGGCATGACTATTTTCCATTCGGCCCTGTAATCTTTATCGGTAGTTATCGACTTTTTATCCCACATGTAATCTAATGCGAACAGATGTCCACCTGCAAAAGCCATTTCTTCACTCGGCTCTAGCGCTAGGGGATGATTGATAACATCGGTTATTTTCATTTCCTGCCCAAGGTTGTGGTAAAAATAATCATGAAATTTATCACCCTGACGTTGTTTCTTTGAACGAAAAATATCCACGTAATAGCCAGTTGATCCACTAGTCCGTACGATACTTAAGAAACGATTTTGATCGCTCCTACTCTCCGGTTCTAAAAAGTAGACATCAGAAAATGTAATATCTCCATAATAACCTTCTTTTTGCATCGGCCTCGGGTAACAGCTTAACAGATCAAAAGCATGATTACTGAGCATTTCCGGATAAGCGGATATGCCATCTACCATTACGGTATTGTGTGCAGGAAACTGAGAATAGTATTCCTTATAATCCGGTTGAAAATAGGTAGATCCGATACCCGATTCCGCCCCCTGTACAATGCCTTTTCCATATAATTCTATGGACACCCCGTTCGCATGCATATGGTTCCCGAATGATGCATTCTGGGAAATCATCATGCCGTTCTTTTTGTCGTCATACCCGCTTCGCTGCACAAACCAGCTTACGTTAGGCGCATAAAATGTCTGCGTAACGAAATCCCGGATTTTTCCTGATGTTACTTGTTTATCCAGCTTCAGCGGCTTGCTGGTAAAAAAAGAAGCTACCTGAGGTGCAAGATTACCCGTAACCAACTTTCCTTCAGCAGCATTAGGATCGAACAAACGATACATTCTGGTAAACGTCGTTTCATTTTCTTTTTGTTTATACTTTTGAGCCATCCTGATCATATCGCTAAAAGCTTCTGTATAAATCGGTCCATAATGGGTATCGCCAAAGGCAGTAATGTGTCCGTTGGGGAACAAGTATTGCGGCAGCATTTCGACCGCTTTAACCATGACAGGCGTGTAAGGCAACAGATTTTGGTTAAAGGTATTGTCATAATCACGGATAAAATTTGTCAGATCTTTGGTCACCCCCTGCGAATAACCAGGTGATTCGGCCCAGACACCAGTATTTTCATCATACCCATATTGCATAAATTTGGTCAGTGACCATTGACGAGCGGAGTTCTTGTTCAGGATATAATCAATATAATACTCACGCCCTTTTCCATCTGCATATTTTTTGTTTTCCTCCAGTACCATCGCTACTTTCAGGATAAATTTGGCCTGATGCAAATTCCAGTTATTCTGCGGAACACCATTTTTAATAGTGATGTCTATCCACTTCTTTAATGTAACCTCATATTTATCTGTTTTGTTCTTATATTTTGAGCTTACATATGGATACAGGAAATCATACAGATAGGCAAGCTCATTTAAAATGCGCTCCTGTATGACTTCAAATGTTGATAGACCAACCAATGTTTGAGCATGGCTGTTGTTTAAATCAACAGGCTCATTTCGGTAATACATCCCCATCATATAGGTATCAAAAATAGCGTAGGCAAACTTTGCGTACTTTTCATCACCGTAAAGCCAGTATATAAAAGCAGCATCTTTCCCCAATCCCATAATCTGTTCGTTAATGCTTTCTATACCTGAGGCATTGGCTTGTTCACCCCATTCCAAAGGCATACCAGCCTTTTTTGTGTTATGAAAATAAACGCCTTTGGTGTCATCCATGTAAGGGATGATGTCTTCCAGCTTTGGTCTGCTGTATACACTAGCCTGCCCCCTGCTACTACCAAAACGAACAGTTGGTACAGGTGCCGTTCCATCTGCATGAGAATATACCCCCCCTTTAATATAGACATTTGTAGCTTTGCTTTTCCAATACATCATCAACCTGGAAGGCATCCAGGTTGGATCGGTAACGTGCTGATCAACATATTTATCAATTCGGCTTTTTATGCCATTCAAAACCTCCTGCGCCCATTTTTCGTGCTTAATCTGTTCCTGCACGATATGTTTACCACCCGCAGTAGTCATCAGCCTGGGATGGGTTTTAGGCAAATTAGCGGGCAAAGGGATGAGTTGTGCGCTAGTCACATTCGTGAGCAGTGCAGCAATGATAAGGGTATATATATATTTCCTCATGTCAACTTATTGTTTTTTCAGCCGGGGAATAATAGGCAGCTCCAAGCAGGGCGCCGGACTCCCAAAGCTCAGCAATTTTAAGCGGAGTTGTCAACCCATACTGGCTAAGCTTATATTTTACTTCATCCAGAAACAGTGGATGTGTTTTAGCGATGTTCCCTCCGATGACCACCACTTCAGGTTGTTCGGACTGTATAAATGACGCTAAAAATACCGATAAATTGGATGAAAATTCTGCAAATATCGTTTTAACCGCCGGTTCAAGCTGATATAAACTGACCAGCGCTTCCGTTCCATCTATTTTTTTACCGGTCAGCTCATGGTAGCGTTTCACAAACCATCGTGTAGAGATATAATCTTCCGCTATACCATCTTTAAAAGCAGAAACACCAAGGCAGGCATCTTTTGTGATCCCATCTATGCTAACCGCTGAACCCAACCCTGTACCAAGTGTGATTCCTATTGCCAAATTGTTTGTCCTGGCCGCTCCGCAAAAAACCTCTCCATGAAGAAAAGCTTCAGCGTCATTACGAAATAAAATGTTTTCAGGGACAATAGCGAGATGCGTGGCCAGGCATGATCTGATGTCCAAACCATAAAGAGATTCATATTTATTCATTCCTTTAATCAATGAAATACCACTTTCATAATCAAACGGACCAGGCATTGCCAGCCTTAAGTCTGAAACTCCTTTAGGAGCACCTGATATCACCTTTCTTAATACCTCAACCCAGGTACTGATAATTTCTTCCGCAGGCCCGTTAGAATTCACACGGCTCCGGACTCTTGATTCTTCCAGCACACATTGTTTTTCCAGGTCAATTAAAGCTGCGGTTATGTGTGAACCGCCTATATCTATCCCAACTATTAATCGTTTTTCAAAAAGAAGCATCTGTAATTATTTATTTTCTTTTAAGACACTTTAATTGGAAAGTTATACTCAAAAAAACGAATAATTTATTCATCCTTTACACTTTTGTGGAGTCCCTGATGATCAATTCGGCAGCCACCTCAATTTTTTCTAAAGTTTGCGTGCCGTCTTTAGCATCCAGCATTTTTAATAAAGCATTGATAGACTGCTGTGCCAATTTCTTGATCGGCTGGGCCACAGCCGTTACCGTTGGAGAATAAATATTAAAAACCTCGTGATCGTCAAAAGCAACAATCGCTACGTCCTGCGGGGTATGCATTTTCAACTGGTTCAGCGCCTTAATACCGCTGAAGGCCAGGTAATTTGTGGCAAAGAAAATAGCATCCACATCTTCGCTCTTCCTGATAAACTTTACCAGCTCTTTTACTTTTTGGTCAAAATCACTGGTGAAGGGGATCTTTTTAATTAGAGGCGCAAGATGAGCATCCGCAACTGCTTGCAAATAGCCTTCCCTGCGATCATGCATCTGGCTCTGATCAGAATCCAGTTCAACAAAAGCAATATTTTCAAACCCTTGGTCAGTCAGATACTTGGTAGCATCATAACTTGCCTTATAGTTATCAAGGATAACATAACTGGTATCTACTCCTTTCAAATACCTGTCGAACAGTACAACCGGCAGGCCATCGTCCAGCAACCCTTGCACATCCTTCTCGAGACCGGCAGGGGCTGTAATGATATAACCATCGACATGCCGCTCCCTGAACATACTGATCAGCTCCTGGGTTTTATGTAAATCATTATCTGTACTACAATAAATAATGCGGTATCCATGCTGATAGGCCAGTTCTTCTATATGATAAGCGACCTGCGCAAAGAAATAATCGGAGATGTTCTCAACCATCAGACCGATCATCATGGTTTTCCCTGTACTTAAACTCTTGGCCAGCTGATTGGGCTTATAGGCCCTTTGGGCTACATGTTTCATCACCTTTTCAGCAAGCTCATCACTGATCCGCTTCTCTTTTGCCTTACCGTTCAAGATAAAGGAAATGGTGGTCTTAGATATCTGCAGTTCATTAGCAATATCACGTATCGATAATCTTTTTGCCATTGCTATAGTTTATTTATCATGAGATGGGAGTATGTATAGGATATAAATGTAGCCATACTGTTTTACAACAGATGGCTACATTCGAATACGCAGAATTTATAAACTTTTATTTAGAATACATTAAAGTTCCGAAGCCAAGCTGATCATATCCCCCACTGTTGGGGCCATATTGACTACCTCCACCTTCTGGACGAACTTTCTCAGCAAAAAGCTGACTGTATTTAGCACCGACCCCTTTTACCTTCGCATAGTGGTTATATACAAGCTCCCAAGAAGGTCTGATATCTCCACGCGATACTGCAGAAACCTCGGTAAGAGTTTCAGAACTCGCGCAATTTGCATTGAAATATCTTACATAGGGGCTAAATGGAACCGTATAAGGGAAAGCCCCCCCTGCGTCTGTATAATTATATTTAGCCGTATACTCACATAAGGATAAAAATTTATTGTTTTTATATGAGAAAAGATCTTCACCCACATTGTACGCCATTTGACAAAATGAACCCAACAATGAAATCACTAAAACACCGTGGCCCTGATCTCTACCACTTTCCTGTCCCTGACCGAGTATCTCTCCATTTACATTGTGAGTAGCTGTTATGGCATTATCAATATTTCCATTGCCTACGCCCCTTTTAAAATAAGTGATGGCAAATTCTACCTTAGTCTTATCATCGGTCAAAATTCCTATAGCCATTAACGCGCACATATTTGCCGCATCCCAGTTTGTCCAGTAATGGGATGGACAGGTACCATTATGACGTTGCAGAAAATCTGAGGCTACAGGATAAAAAACATCTAGCATCCATTGTTTATAGATATTAAAATCAGCAGCTGCCCAGCCACTATAGCCTCTAACAAGTTCTGCCGCATTGGCAAAACTCAAACCATATATACCCGAGGCAAGCGCCTTATTGCTGTCTCCGCTTATCGACTTGCATACACGCGCCCAGGCATTTAAAATTTCTACTGCTTTAGCTGCGTACCGGTCATCACCAGATAATTTCCATTTTAATCCCATCTGGTACGCCGCATGCGAATCACGCATAGCATTTGAGTAATTATCTGCCTCAGGCTCCTCCAAGGAACCTCCCCCGCGAATCAGTTTTACCGTGGGGCTTGCTGTGTAGCTTAGACTTAGTAAAGTACTACTGTTCAATTTATCATAGCCATCCTTCCAAGGTGCCAGACCAGCATCAACCTTTGATTTTACAAAAGTAAAATCTGCTGCCGTATGCAGCATTCCCGGATGTGCAATCGCTAATTTCCCTGTAATAACCGGTTCATTAGTTTGTTCAGCTTGAGGATTCACCAGCTTGTAAAAGTCCTTCTTACAGGACATTGCCACCATAACCAAAAACACAACAGGAATAGCGACTTTAATAATATTTTTAATCATAACAAATATTTTAGTTTTCTTATTAATTGATATATGCTTGCAGCTCAGCTACTGATTTAAATGTTTTTATCCAATACACAGGATAAGGCGACAGAGGGTTTTGTGCTATGGGCATATCAGCGACACCTACACTAATTTGACTAAACGTGTAGGCTGCTGTCGTTGGCAGGGTAAAGCCACTTGTGCCGAAAGTATTACTTGCGCCCATATCTGCATAATAAACCGTCAGGCCGTCTTTACCTATTAAAGCAGGCATCACATTGTTTCCTCCTCCCGTAGTCTGTTTCCATCTTCCCTGGTTAGTATCAAAAAACACGTTACCATTTACAGGCAAAGGACGTGTGAATTTAAAGGCAATAACTGGATATTTGCCAATATTTAAGGTAGTATTTGTCCGCCTAAAATCCCCTCTTCGACTTGGTCCGGTAGGATTATTCATTGTCATCCAAAGCACGTTATTTTGAACTGCAGCCGTAGATCCGGTTGAAGAAGCAACCCATCTTGGAGTTACGCCATCAGTAAAGGTATCGTTGATTTTGCCTTCCATCACGTTAATTGTTAAAGTAGTAGTTACATTGCCACCATCTGTACTGGTTCCGGTAATCACAGCCTGTCCTACGGCTACACCAGTAACAATACCGGTTGAAGTTACAGTTGCGATGTTAGTATTGTTACTGGTCCAGTTAACGAGCTGTTTGGTTGCTGCTGCCGGAGATACTCCATAATCTATTACCAATCTTTCATCAACAGCTATTCCATCGTTTAATACAGTATTGATGTTAATTGACTGAATAGGGACTACATCAATAACGGTAACAACAACTGTTGCCAACACGCTGCTTCCGTCTGCAGGCTTTGCGGTAATGTTGGTTGTACCCGGTGCTAAACCCGTCAAAACTCCACTCTGGTCCACTGTTGCAACGCCAGGATTACTACTCGCCCATGTTAATCGTTTGTAAGTGGTGTTCGCTGGAGATACCGTAGCGGTGATCGTCGTCTTTACTTTTGGATAAGTGTTCAAGGTCGCAGGAGCTGTTACAATACTGGTGGCATAAATTACCTTATCTATCACGGTAATCTCTACGCTCGCTTTACGCAAACCTCCGTCAGTGGATTGTGCTGTAACTGTCGCAGTTCCTAATCCGATGGCTTTTACGACACCATTCTGACTAACTTTCGCTACGCTTTCATCCGAGCTACTCCAAAGCAACTTACCATTGGTAGCGGACTGGGGACTGGATGATATGGTTAGCGTTGTGTCCTTTCCCAAGAGCAAAGGAACATTTAGATCTTGGTTCATGGCCAGCACATTCACTAACGTATTTTCTTTAGCAATTTCATCAACCCAACCACTTTCTTTACATCCAGAAATGCCGCAAATAAAGGCGAGACTTACCATAAGCGAAAGGCAAACGCTAAAGGTATATATAGATTTAATTCGTTTCATGTATTTAAATATTAAGGTCTACCAATTTGGGTTTTGCCCTAGGTTAGGATTAAGTTTTAACTGATCAGCGGGAATAGGATATAAATAATTTTTGTCAGACCAGGTTCGTCCCGATTCGAAAATGATCGCACCTTCAGCGTTTTTAGGTCGGTTAAGCGTAGTGCCCCAAACTGCCGCAGTTGCATATTCAGTACCTGTGTACTTGATACCTAAAAAGTCTTGCGGCATCTCTAATTCGGCAGTTTTCCAACGCTTTAAATCATCTATCCTAAATCCTTCGTTATAAAGTTCTACCGTTCTCTCCCTCCTTATTTCTGTGCGGATATCCAAATTATTAGCAGTAGCAAAAGCGTTACTCAATTTGGGCATGGTGGTATTCACGCGATTTCTAACCAGATTTAGCGAAATATCTAAATCCGCATCAGAGATTGCACCATCTCTTTCAAAAACTGCCTCAGCATAATTCAATAAAACCTCCGCATAACGTATAATAGGAAAATCATAGCCCTCAAAGTTATCTGTTACCTTCCGCTCAGCATTCCATTTTTGATTGTTATAACCAGTACCGGAATTGGAAGGAATGTAGGATTTGAATACTGCAGTAGTTAAGTCTGCAGCATCTCCCAACCAGGTTACCCGTCCATTGTCGTTAGACCAGTACGCCTTACGGGGTGGCATTAACGTATGTTTCATGCGGTTATCCCTATTTTGGTATTCCGAGGTGATCGTATTATACCCCTGAAATTGGATATTGTTGGCATTGTTTATCGGCAGCCCGTTTTGGCTTAGGTAAAGATTTGCAAACTTACGTGCCACCAGTACAACGTTAGCGAATTGTCCGTGACTGATATTCGTTCCAATAGGATTTAAGGTCTCATCGTGTCTGTTGCTAAAAATATATTCCTTATTGGCACTTTTAGTAATCCCGGCAGGATTTGATTTTGCATCTTCCAGTACAAACATATATTTCTGAGCAGAATCTCCCAAAATAGCAGGTTTAAATAATTCGTACTGTGTGCTGTTCATTACACCTTTTGCCGCATTAACCGCAATATCCAGAAGTCCTGTAGCGCGGGCCGTGTTGTTGCGGAACTTTTGCCAGGTACCTTCGAACAAGGCAACCCTCGATAAAAAAGCTTGCGCAGCACCTCGACTCACTCTGCCTTTATCACCAGCAGGAATCGAATTCTCTAAAGGTAAGTTGGGAATGGCTGCCTGCAAATCCTGAATGATAAAGTCAGCTACTTCAGACCTGTCGTTCCGTTTCCCTTTTAAGATTGGATCATTAACATCAAGTACCCCTTCCACAATGGGTACATCACCAAATAACTGTAGTAAATCGAAATAAATATAGGCTCTGAAAAATTTTGCTTCGGCAACATACTGGGTAATTTCCCCAGCTGCGGCATACTGGGATGCATTTAACAATAAAGTATTGGTTAACCTTATTTTAGAAAATGCACCTGAGAAATTGCCGTCTGTACCTGAATTGGAATTGGTTCCATTACTATATTGATTCGGCGTCAGGTTACTAATCAAATCAGAACGGTAATCACTGTGTGGATTATCGTTGATCACACTTCTAAAATCAGCTCGCCAGCCATAAAACTGGTTGGCAAACAACTTAAATTGGTTAGCCGTTTTCCAGTAATTTCCATCAGCGATCTGGTCCAGTGGATCAAGATCGGTTATTTTATTGCAGCCCACAAGTCCTCCAAAAAGAGATGTGGCCAGAAATAGCGCTATTGTATATTTTTTGAAATTTGTTTTCATGATGATTAAATTAAAATGCTGCATTAAGACCCACGGTTACCGCGCGACTGAAAGGATAGCGCTGTATGCCGGAACTTACTGTCCTGGTAGCCTCGGGATCCCAACCATCATTGATTTTAGTCGTCTCCCATAGATCCTGCCCCGCTACATATATCCTCAGTTTAGAAAATGCTTTTGTTTTCTTGATTACCGATTCTGGCAAGGTATAACCAAGTACAATATTCTTTAAACGCAAGTAGGAACCATTTTCGACAGACCAGGAAGAAGCCTGGTAATTATAGGTATTAACTACGCCATCGGTTGAATATCTAGGAAAGAAAGCAGTCGTATTCTCAGGAGTCCAGTTGTTATTAACAGATTGATTGGTGGTATTCAAATACACCGATCTGAATGGCTGCCTCCAGTTCACGTCATCCCTGAATATGGTTCTTGCAGTAGCGCCTTGGAAAATGATCGAACAATCAAATCCTTTATATGAGCCCCCCAGATTGAACGAGTAAGAAATTTTAGGATCATCAGTCCCCAGATAAACCAGGTCATCATAAGTTAACTTGCCATCACCATTTGAGTCCTTATACATATTATCCCCAACCCGGATGGCATTGGTAAGTCCAATTGTATTACCTACTAAATACTTATCAAAATAAGCGGTACGCTGTTCTTCATTTTGTATTTTACCATCATACTCCAATCCCACAATGGAATTGAGTGGAAATCCTTGCAAAGCGCCAATGCGTCCCCCCGAAGAAAGTACACTTACACCTCCATAATCAACGATTTTATTTTCAGCATAAGTGAATACACCACCAATGTTATAAGAAAAGTCACCCTTTCTATCACTCCAGTTCAAAGTGGCTTCATAACCCTTCCCACTCAATTTACCAATATTGGCCTCAGGAGCATTGGCACCTAAAACAGCAGAATACTGCGCCGATAAGAACATGTTATTGTTCTTTTTAAGGAAGTATTCCAAGGTACCAGAAAGCCTGCTTTTCAGTAAAGCAAAATCCAAAGCCACATTATAGTTATGATTACGTTCCCAGGTACGGTCGTAGGAAACCAGTTTTCCATTAGTCGTCACATAAGTTACTTTTCCTGTACCAAGGTAAGCACCAGTGCCGGAAGACTGATTGTACAACTGTACACCATCATATAAATCTATACCAGTTTGGTTACCGACAATGCCATAAGAAGCTCTTAATTTTAATTCGTCAAAAATTTTAAGATCCTTCATAAAACTTTCTTCACCAACTCTCCATCCTCCGGAGAAGCCATAAAATAGATTCCATCTGTTTTGACGTGCGAATTTGGATGAACCATCATATCGCCCGTTCACCTCAAAGAGATATCTATTTTTATAATTGTAGTTCAACCTTGAATAATAAGAGCCTATTGCGTATTGATTACGGGTAGCACCAGAAGTAACTACACCAGCACCATTAATAGTAGATAAGGAACTGTTGATGTCTAATATCTTTGTATTGTAACTATCGTAATCATTAAATTCATACTGACCTCCCAAGGTAGCGGAAACGTTATGCTCACCTTTAAATGTTTTCACATAATTTAGGTAAGTAGAGGCAGAATAGAAATCCGTAGATGCGGTAGATTTTGCATAAGAGCTATTGGCCTGATTAGGATTACTCTGTATAAGTAAATCGCCCTCATAATTATACCAATCAATTGTGTTTTGCTGAACATCGCGTATTGCTGTACTGAAATTCATTCCCAATGTAGTGACCCATTGCAGCTCATTGGTTACCTTGAACTTAAAGTTCTCACTGATATTGGTTGACTTTACCTTAAGTTGATTATCTCCTCCAAGCTCAGCAAACCAATTTGGTGTGTATTGGCCACCCCAGGCATAGGGTTTACCATTTAACGTTGCTGATGGAAAACCTGGCTGGGGATATCCTTGTCCCAAAGTATTGCCGATCATCGTAGGGATAACTTGATTTTGGTTGCTATAACTTATGACTGACTCAATCGTAAAACGGTCCGAAATCTGAAAGTCATTGTTCAAACGAAAATTATAGCGCTTGTTAGTATTATTACCCCAACGTAAAGTTCCTTCATCAAATAAATAGCCTGCCGACAAGCGATAACCTGCTTTTTCTGTCCTTCCTGAAATGCTTAAATCATTTTGCGTTGTGCCCGCTCCTCCCCATAAAATATCTGTCCAATTGTTATCCAGGAATACAAAATCTTTTACGTCTGTAAAAGCAGATGGTATAGGAGCTGTCGCAGGATCTCTGGCATCAATATAGCCCCCCTTATTTTGAAGCGCAAGCTTTGCATAACGAATCCACACATCATTTTCACCTAAACCGTCATTTGTCCTAGCCGTTATCACACCATTGGCCCACTCGTCCATACTCATCAAACGAGGCTGCAACCCCGGCTTTTTATAACTGTATAGAGAACTGAATTCCACTGCGGCTTTACCGGATTTCCCTTTTTTTGTGGTCACTAACATCACCCCACCTGCAGCTCTGGACCCATAAATTGATGCCGCAGCATCTTTTAAGAATGAGATATTATCGATATCGGATGGATTAATTAGTCTCAGTTCCCTAAAGCTATCATAAGCAATACCATCAATGATGACTAAAGGTTCTACTGATTTAACAGAGACGGCACTCCTCAATTTGATGCCCCATGATTCATCACCTGGTGCTCCAGAGCCCCGCGTGATGATAGCCCCGGGAACCTGACCCTGCAAGGCTTGCAAGGGACTAGCCAATGCACCCTTATTTTCAAATGATTTTGCACTCACTACTGCAACAGAACCAGTTAATGTTTCCTTTTTCTGGGTACCGTACCCCACCACCACTACTTCAGACAATTCATTATCAGACACTTGCAAGGTAATATTAAAAGTGGTCTGGCTACCCACTTCAACTTCTTTTTTAGTATAACCGATAAAGGAGAAAACCAATACCGGATTACTCGTGCCTGAAGGAACACTAATGCTAAACTTTCCTTCAGCCGAGGTTGTCGTACCGGATTTTGTATTTTTTACCTGAACACTGACACCAGGCAACGCTCCACCTTCAGCATCAATAACTGTTCCCGACAGTGTCTTTTCCTGAGCAGAGGCAAAAAGTGAAAAAAACTGCAATAAAAGCAGCAGAAAACCGTAGGAAGTATAGTATTTTATCTTCCTCAAGCCTTCAGAAGCACGAAATTTTTTCGTGCATAAATTCGTAAAACTCTTTTCCATGTATATTTGGTTAATTTTAGTTTATCTATCAGCGGTTTTAAACTACCTTCTGATACTATAATCTAAAGACAACCAAATATTTCAGGCATACTCATACCGCTGATTTTTTTTGATAGAATTTCTAAAATTATTATTTGCCAATGTAAAACACCTGTTCAACAGGTGATGCGGATTGAAGTTGCGGTGAAAAACGCCTTCCGTATTGCCAAGCAACAACAGTTACTTTTACAGGATATTTCGCTCTTGGCGGAATCTTGGTCAGATATAACTTATCATTTTTGATTTCTGCAGGCCCAGCTTTGATGTAATATTGAACAGGTTCCCCTGAATCTGAACTTGCCTTCAGCCTTATTCTTCCCTGCCCCTTGGCTAATCCGATTGTAGGAAAATTAATCTTTTGTGCCTTTCCTTCTTTATTGACTATCGGTATTTTCATATTGGCTTGCTGAACAGCCGACTTATAAATGGCATCGCCATCACTTCTAGCCATGAACCATACATCCCCTGAACGTTTTGTATTGTTAAAGCCTAGCCTGTTGAAGGAGATTTTAAAAGTAGAATCATCTATTTTAACAACAGGACCACATATTCTCGTAATATTAATCTTAACAGCTGAATTAGCTTTCACAGCAGGTTTGCCAACGGCGGAGTCCAGGTATTTGGCTTGGAGATGAAATGTCAGTCCGTCAGCCAGTGGCATAAACTTAGGGTTGAAACCGGAAAACCCTGATGGCGGCAGTAACTTGCCGGCCTGCACATACCCAATATATTGGGGTATCTTCCCTCTCGCCCTGGCATAATAACTTTCGGTGGCCAAGGCCATTTCCCGGTCAAATGCCCATCCGGCTTCTTCCTTGTTTCCCTGGTAATTTGCGAAAGCGGCCGACAATGCCGTTGGAGCCTTATTGTCCCGCCATCGATCAACGAGCCAGCCTTCTTCCGGATCTATTGCTTTCAAAGTTACAGGACTATTCATAGCAAATGAGACTGGGAGCCTCGCTTTTGCAGTCTTCGTGATAAACATATTTAAAAATCCGACCAACTCATCTGAATAATCAAAATGACCAAAGCCTGCATCACACAAATAGGCGATTGGCGCCTTTGGATGTGCCTTACGATAGTCTATAGCGGGAACAATACGTCCTTCCAGCCATTCATATTCACCCATTACAAAAAGTCCAGGTATGCCGTCGATATTCCTATTTTCCCAATCTGGGTTTGGCTTACCACTTCCCGTCATATTTGTGAGAGGTGCATCCCCATGTACAGATATTATCGCCAATGTGCGGGAAGGATTTGATGCTGCAAAATTCCATGGGTAACTAGCTGCAGCCGAATGTCCGATAGGGACGATTGGCGCAAACTGTAGTTCAGAGTAACCTGAAATGTCTGCAAAACTATTGATCATCTCATTAAAAGCAGTCAGGCTGGTTGGAGCGTTAAAATCATATACCATATCCAAAGCCGGTGTCACCCATATTTCTGCAAAACCGAGTTTCGCTAAATTCTCACGAAAAGCAGGGTGCTCCAAAATACCCTCTTCCAGCATATTGTGCTGACCAATTACAACTCCCCTAACCTGCTTACAATTAGGTGGAATCCATAAAAAAGCTGTAGGATGGTCATTGGTTTCCTTAGAAGTTAATGCATTTACTGTAGTTGACCATTGCCAGACGGCATCTGTTTTGATCTGCGCAAAAATCGAATCACTCACAAAAAGGAGCAAAACAAAACAGGTGGCTATTCCCTTAAAAATTCTCATCATGCTATCCAATCTTATTTATCTATCCTGAACCAGTCAAAATCTGCATAACCGCCAGTGCGGATGTCTGGTTTGCTGATGCAAAACAATCCGACCTTCGCACCAATCCATTTATCTGGCTGCGCCTTAAAAGCAATACCTATAGGTTTGAAATTGATTCCATCTTCACTGTAGCTAAATTTACATACGGCATCAGGAGCACATAACTGGACTCTTAAATATACTTCAGCCCCAGCTATTGATTTTTCTTCGATCAAGCTTTCGGAAGAGCCGTTTAAAGCATCTTTGCAAAGTACCTGACTTACTTTATACCCTTTTTCATCTTTTGATATGGAGAGGTAAGCATAATCATTCCCCATGACCAATAAACCGGCTTTTTTACTTTGCCAAACATCCCATTCCGTACTAAACTTAACTTTAGTGGTGGCCGTAAAATCCGGAGCAGGTAATTTTTGCAATAGCAGGTTAGGTACTAGCCATAAGTTCAGCGCATCCTTCGGTGTGGGATAGGCAAAAAGGCGCAGGTAGCCAGAATTCCGTATCTGCGCACTCCACTGGATCTGTTCATTAGCATGCCATTGCCACTGCAGCCCCGGCTCCTCATGATTAAATTCATCACTTTCCCCAGGGGTAACCACCGGATATTGCCTGCCCACATCAGGCTTTGTAAAGGAAGGCACGGGTTCTCCTTTACCGTCTCCATCAGGATCAGCTCCAATAACCGGCCAATTGTTTACCCATTTTACTGGCTGAAGATGCAAAATGCGACCGTAAGCAAACTTGTCTTGAAAATGAAGGAACCAGTCTTGTCCCTTCGGTGTGCCAACCAATGCCCCTTGATGTGGTCCATTAATAGCTGTTTTGCCCTGGTCCATCACTACCTTTTGTTCATAAGGGCCATAAATATTTTTGGATCGCAATACGAGTTGCCAGCCTGTAGCCACACCGCCAGCCGGGGCAAACAGGTAATAGTAACCATTGCGTTTATAAAACTTCGGTCCTTCTACGGTATGGTGATGATCATGCCCATCAAAAACATGTTTACCCTTTCCCACAACTTGTGTACCTGTGCTGTTCATAGGGTAGATTGTCAATAAGCTGTTGACTCCGGCCCGACTGCCTGCCCAGGCAAGCGCCAGATAAGATTTACCGTCATCATCCCAAAAAGCACTCGGATCGATCAATCCCTTTCCAGCCATGATAAGTTCTGGTTTACTCCAATTCCCGGCAGGATTTTTGGTCCTCACCATAAAAATCCCGTAATCAGGGTCAGGATAATAAATCCGATATTCTCCCTTATGAAAAATAATACTTGGTGCCCACACGCCCTTACCGTGTTGGGGAGTATTGTACAATGCTTCGGGTTCCTGCGTTTTTAAAGCATAATTGATCAACTTCCAGTTTACAAGATCTTTAGAATGCAAGACAGGCAGGCCTGGAATACAGTTAAAGCTGGAAGCGGTCATGTAATAATCATCCCCTACCCTGATGGCATCCGGATCAGAATAATCTGCATGAAGTATCGGATTTTTATACGTACCATTACCCTGATCAGCTATCCAAACTTTGCTGATGTCTTGTGAAAAGACGGGCAATCCAGTGCCAAAAAACATTAAATAAATAAACAGGGGATTAACAATCTTTTTCATATTTATTGTGTAGCTTATTTTATTCTTTTTTATACTGACTTAAAAAGTTTAACAATGCCTGATTAAACCGTTCGGGATTCTCCAGATTACTCACATGGCCGGCATTCCTGATAAAAACCTGTTTTGCTGAGGGAATAGCTGCAAGCAATTTATTTTGATGTCCGGCATCGGCATCTCCAGTTAAGACCAATACAGGAACAGTTACATTTAGTCCCTTAAGCTTTGCAGAAAGGTCATTGCCCAATAAAAACCTGGGTTCATGATGTTGAGGCTGCCAGGCATCCCATTTGTATATCATCGTCCAAATCGGTTTTCTCAAATTTTCAATAACCTTCCCATTGCGTACCGTAAAAGCATTAAACCACTCACGCTTCATGGCATCTGCCCCCTTAAGCTGCCATGCTTTAATCTTCGCACTTTGTTGATCCCAGTCCTCCTTAGTCCAGGCTTGAGAGGGTCCTTTTACATTAAAAAAATCACCACTTGCCGCCGTGGCCGTTAAAATCCGCGATTGATAAAGAGCGATGAAGTCAGAAACAATAAATCCGCCCAGTGAAAGTCCGACAATATGTGCTTTATTAATTTTTAATGCATCCAGCAAAGTGGCAAGATCATCGGCATGCAAAGCTTTTTGTGATTCTGAAGGCATAGATGACCAGCCATAACCCCGAAGATCGTAACGGATTACCCGATATTTTTTTGACAGTTCAAAAAACTGTGGATCCCATTCACTCCGATCAAAGGAATGCCCATGAATGAATACCAAGGGTTCTCCTTTCCCTAATTCCTCATAATACAAACGTGCCCGATCATGAGTGCTTATATATCCATGTTTCAGTTCAGGATTCCCAGCCTGCACTAACACATCTCTAACCAAATAAGGTAAGACGGGGCTACCCAGAAAAGAGTTGAAACCATTTTTCATTTGGTCAACCCTGGCCAGAAAAAATCCATAGACGCTATGCTTTTTATCAATCCAGGGATAAGCACCTGCCCAGCTTGGACTACTGATCAACTCTGCATTTCCCTGACCATCCACTTCTTCCCGCCATTCACCCAAACCATAAATATCATTCCTTGTACTTGCTCTTGCGTTGGCCACATACTCAGCCGGAGCAACATAGGCTTTACCGACCTGATCAGTCTGCATTTCCCGAATCGCTTCAACAGATAAAATCCGTTTTCCTTTAAACAGACCATTGTTACTGATCATATTTAAAAAATTAGCATAATCCTGTAAAGTCGTTCTTGCCCCACCTCCCAGCATAGGGCTATGTCCAGGCGTAGCATCTACAGGCGTAAAATGAGTGGCCTTCATTTGTAAAGGTCTGGCTATTTTTTCCTGAAAGATCATTTCCCAATCCTTTCTGGTAGACAGTTCTGCCATACGACCCGCAACCTGCATGGCCAAACCACCATATTTAAACTTAGTGCCAGGTAGTGTATCTGCAGGGAGATTTAACAATGCAGCAACAGATTCAGATAAGGTCTGGTAATTATCGCTTCTATTTCCCTTCGGTTGGTAATCCGGATAGCCCGCTGTATGTGAAAATAATTGACGCAAAGTAGCCTGCCCCTTTACATCCTTAAATTCGGGTAACCATTTATTTACCGGATCATCCCAGGAAAGTTTTCCTTCATCCACAACAGCAGCGATAGTTGCAGCCGCAAGCCACTTACCTGCAGAAGCGATGTAAGCTACTGTTCCTGTATTGTAATTACCATAATATTTTTGATGGATGAGCTGATTATCCTTAACAACAATGATGGATGATCCTTTGTAATAGCCGCTATCTACCCAGCCTTGTATTTTACGATCGAGGTAAGAAAAATCGTATTTAGGGGATCGAATTCTTTGCGCAGAGACCATTAATGACATCTGAAGCAGACTTAAAAGGACGAATATACGAATCAACAAAGTCGGACTTTTCTTATCGCTCATTTAGTGTTTTACTTTATAAAATTTATACCCAAACAAAAAGATCACGATATAACATATGATTGGTGCATAATAGGCATGTGCAATGCCATAACTGTCGGCCACAGCACCCATGATAAATGGGAAAAATGCACCACCTACGACACCCATCGATAAAAATGAGGCTGCCTGCTGTGTACGTGCGCCAAGATTTTTCAATCCTAAACTAAATATTGTAGGGAACATGATGCTAAAAAAGAAATTAATCATTAATAACGCGACAAACGAGACCATCCCAAAGCTTTGCGCTACAATGATGCACATCAGAATATTCCCAAAGGCGAAGGCGGCCAGCAATTTATTTGGGGGAATAATACGCATTAAAAATGTTCCGATAAAACGTCCGGCCAGCATCATGCCCATAAAGGCCACCATATAATTCGCAGCCTCCGCATCGGAAAAGCCCATTTTTTCATGGCCATAATTAATAAAAAATGCCCATGTCCCAGCCTGAGCAGCTACATTAAAGAACTGGGCAGCAACAGCCCATACAAAATGCTTATGGTCAAACAGCTTTTTATCCGGTGCCACATCAACATTTACCGCATCGGCATCTGCTGCCGAAACCGCATGTGGATCTGTTGTTGGCGGTACTTTAACAAAAGAGAAAGACAATGCTACCAGCAAAATCACCACACCAATTACAGCATACAACACTTTTACTGAGGTTAAGTCTGTACTCCCTTCTACGTTATTGCGCAATAAAAAGTAACTGCCAATTGCAGGACCTAACATTGCACCGACAGCATTAAAAGATTGAGCAAAATTAATACGTTGATCACTGGTACGTTGATCGCCCAATGAGGCTACGAAAGGATGCGCAACAGTTTCCAGAGTAGAAAGACCACAACCGACGATAAAAAGCGCAATACCAAAAAAGGCAAAAGATGAGATATTCGCTGCTGGCACAAAAAGAAATGCCCCGACAGCAAAAAGTGAAAGTCCCAAAAGCACCCCTTTTTTATAACCGAAACGCTTCATAAATAGACCCGCAGGAATTCCCATGACGGCGTATGCTCCGAAGACAGCGAACTGTACAAATGCAGATTGCGACTTGGAAAGATTCATGGTATGCTGAAAGTGCTTGTTCAGAACGTCGGCCATGGTAATGGCAATACCCCAGAACATAAAAAGAGAGGTGACAAAGACGAGGGTAACCACAAATTTCTTGTCGGTAAATTTGGCTTTAGTTGTTGATTCGCTCATGTTATTGGTTAAATAGGTTATTTGTTTGATCTATTATTTCGGTTGCAGCCAAATGGACTGTCCACCTGAAGCTTTTAATTTAATTTCAAGTACAGTCTTAGCATCCACTTGTTTGGTTTCTATACCGACCTTAGTGGCTGTAGTTATTTTGTCGTTATCGCTGTAGATTTTAGCCACATAAGTTTTTCCCTTAGGCAAAAAATCAAATTTTATTTTTACTGTTCGCGCTTCTGTATTGGTAATGGTTCCCATAAACCACTGGTTTCCACTCCGCCGTGCCACACTGACAAATTCGCCCGGCGCCCCTTGTAATACTTTTGTTTCATCCCAGCTGGCAGGAATTTTATCCCAAAACTCCAATTCCGGCTCATTATGGTAATAAGATGGTTTATCGTACCAATAAAGGGTTTGCAGCGGACTAAAATAAATGGCGGCCAACGCTAGCTGATGACCATGAGTCGTCTTGATTCGTTTATCAAAATAACAAATGGTATAATCTGCAGCCCCTGCTATGTAACGTGTGAAAGGCATCACTGTATTATTGGTAGCATCAGGCATTTCTTCATTACCCCTGATGCCTTCTGAAGTCATCAGATTAGGCCAAGTTCTTTGCTCCCCAGTCGGCCGCCAGTCATCATGAATATTGACCATAATCTGATTTTCAGCCGCCTGCTGTATTGCTTTCTCCACCCAGGTAGTCCAACGATGCGAGCCCGACTGTACAAAACCGAACTTTACACCTGCTACACCCCATTTCTTATAAATAGAAAACAGACTATCGCTTTGCATCAATAAAGCTTGCTGGTTCACATACAACCATACACCAACTCCTTTCTCTTTCCCATATTTTATGATCGCAGGGAGGTCAAAATCTTTAATGGCCACCTTAGACGCATCTGAACTGAAGCTGAAAGCAGGTCCATACCACTTCCAGTCGAACAGGATATATTGCAGGTTGCGAGCAACTACAAAATCAATATTCTCCAAGGCATCTTTAGTCGTTTGCGACATTACCCGCATTATTTTCCCTGGTTTGATCCAACTTTCGTCTTTTATTTTCGTAGGTTCATTAAGATTCAGAATGAAGTGATTATTTTCCGCAAGTTGAGCTGGACTTTCGGCTACCATAATTGCCCGCCAGGGTGTAGCAAAGGGAGAGATCAGATCCGCTGGCGTAAACATAGCGGTCTGAATCGTATTTGACTTTGTTGTACTCAGCTTAAACTTAGTACGTGCATAATCTACCATTTGAGCTTCAGCCAATACAGCATGCAGTCCATTTGACAATTCCAATGTCAATGGACGTTCCGCTTCCCTTTCCCAATTCTTTAAGGGTAGTTTTTTGTAAGGTGCCTGTGCCCAATCAGCTACCCAGGCATTTGTTCCATCTGGTAAACTAAACTCGGTATTTTCAGCCATGATACGGTAATAGGTGCCTTTTTCATTCTCTGGAAAAAAGAAACGGAAAGCGATCCCTTCATTGTAAGCCCTTAGCTCAATGTTCATTAAATAAATTGGGTTATCATCCTTTACCGCCTCTATTGTAGTGGCATTAAAATGGTCCCGAATCAATTCCTTTTCCCCATATACAGGCTTCCATAATGTATCTTTGGTAGAAACGCTGATCTTTTTCACCTTCAGATTTTCAAACCATCGTGCATGTTTATCTACCGGAAGGGCCATTGCGCTTTCAGATAAATGGTTGTCCAATTGAAGCTCCATTATGGATTCAGCTATTACTATTTTACTTTTATAGCTGACCTGGTAATAAAAAGTTTTTTTGCCGGCAGGATCACTTTTCTGATAAAACTTAAGGATTGTATTTTTATCTGGAGACAGTAATGTTGTTTCTGTACCCCTTACAATATCTTGGGCAAACGACAGATTATAGCAGGTTAACACAAGAAAAAGGCATTTCAATAGTCGGATCATCATTTCTAATTAGTTTATATGAAGAAAAAGGGGCAATTTGGCAAGTAATTTCGCTGTTTACGATTTAAGATTAGCATAAATACTGACACCTCTCTGAAGTTTTTTAAGACGCAATAAAGCCTCAATGTAATAATAATCAGCATAAATAATAGCAGCATCTATCTCCGATCCATTAGGCTTATGTCCTGTTGAGTGCAACAAAAAAGCACTGTTCTTTTCCCTGCTCTGATATTGCGCAGCCGATAGAGACCTCAACATCTGCTCTGCTTTTTTCCGATATATTTTAGATTTTGCCTTGTCCTTGGTAAGCGTAGACAGTTCCAGTAACGCGGAAGCAACAACAGCTGCGGCAGAAGCATCACGTGGTGCTTTCGGAATCGCTGGGTCATTAAAATCCCAGTAAGGGATCAAATCTGCAGGCAGATCTTTTAAATACACATCACTAACCTTTTGAGCAAAGTCTAAAAACACAGGATCTTTAGTTTCTCTATAGCACATGGTATAACCATAAATAGCCCATGATTGGCCTCTTGCCCACATCGAATTGTCAGCATAGCCCTGGTGGGTCACTGCTTTTATTTTAGCTCCGGTTTCTCTATTATAAACCACTGCATGATAGGAAGTATAGTCTGCCCTGAAATGATTTTTCATAGTTGTCTTTGCATGTGATACCGCAATGTCATAAAGCTTTTTGCTTCCTCCATTTTTTGATGCCCAGAACAGCATTTCCAGATTGATCATATTATCAATAATCGTATTATGTTGCGGCCATTCCATATTTGGTACTGGCCGCGGCCAGGATAAAATGGTCCCTGCTCTAGGATTGAACAGGGTTGCCAGCGTATCAGCGGAAGAAAGGATAATTTTTTTATACTCAGGATTCTTTGTCAAGCGGTAACCGTTACCAAAGCTGTTGAAGATCTGAAAGCCCAGATCATGGTCAAATGCTTTCATCATTGAAAGTGGCGTAAGTTCGCGCGAAAATTTATCCGCCTCCTGTTTATATTTCACATCATGTGTCCCTTCATAAGCATACCATAAAATTCCTGGCCAGAAGCCACTACACCAATCTTTAAAATCCACGAACTTCCAGTCCTTTTTTCCATAGGCAATACTACGGGGAATATTTATACTATCTGCAGGAATTGATTTAAGGGTTTTATCTGCTTGAACTGCACAATAAGCGATAGCTCTTGAAGTATTTAACTGCGCGTTTGCAACAACATAAACAAACAAGAATATAGCAGTAAATAATAAGTTTCGAAAAATAGTCATGATCGGTCAATACGTTTTAACCTAATGACAACAGAAAAACAATCACATACTCATATTTACTGCTTTTTTTCTTAGAAATACACAAGTATCTGCGCTAATTCAACTTCCAGTAAACCACATATCTTTGCTGATGAATATCGTAAAGCGGACGTAGAATAATCCCTTCTTTTAATGTTCTAAAGGTAAGCGGCTTTCCAGCTACAGGTTGAACTGCTATGTTTAAATTATCCTTTTTCAATGTCAATGAGCTGATAATGCCTGAGGGTACCTTATAATCATAAGTGTAATAATCATTGTATAACTTAGGATCTGAAAACGGTACGGGGGATTTCATACCAGCGGTTCCCATCTCTCCTGCCAAAACAATAGGGCCATAGGCTATTGCAGCCACATCAGGATCATCATTGGTGGCCACCGTACGCAAGGACATCGGAAAATCTAATTCTATATGGTCACCAGCTTTCCATTTTCTATTGATCAGCAAATAGCTGCCAGGTTTTTGCTTTACCGGCACTACTTTTCCATTTACTTTCAGCAAGGCTCCATTAACGGCCCAGTAGGGATACCTGATCTGCAGTCCCATTGGTATGGAGGGACTTTGCAAAACACTAAATTTAATTCTTCCTGTTTCAGGAAAATTGGTTTCCTGCCTCAATTTAAAACCTTTGTCTTTCCAGTCCAGTTCTGAGGATATAAAAAGATTTACATATACATCATTTTTAGCATGGTAATAAATAGCTTCACCATATTTCGCTTGATTTTCAAAGCCACTACCTACGCAACACCAGAATGAACTATCAGGCGTGCTGTAAACTTTATGTGCCCCAGGAAGCATAGGTAAAAAGTAGGCAATCATTCCCGTTTCTGGATCCTGCTGCCCTAAAATGTGATTGTATAGCGCCTTTTCGTAATAATCTGCGTATTTAACATCGGCAGTATGCGAAAATAAGTGTCTGCTCAATTTGAGCATATTGTAAACGTTACAGCTTTCACCCGTATACCCGGTTAAATGGGCCGACTGATGGTCCGGCTTAAAGAATTTTTCTTTATCACTATTGCTACCGGTAGCAAAGGAATGGTGACTATTAACCGTTTCCCAAAAGAAACTGGCAATTTTATCGCCATCACCCTTCCCTTCTATTTCATAATCGCGGCTCAGGCCTATCAATTTAGGAATATAGGTGTTGGCATGCTTTTTTTCGAGAATGTCTTTACCCTCTTTCAGTGGGTCCAGCATTTCGTTATGATAAAAAAACTCTGCCAGCCATTTATCCTCAGGATTACCAGTAATAGCGTAAAGATTATAAAATGATTCATTGATCCCGCCAAACTCATTTCGTAACATGAGGCTACGTTGTTGAGGCGTTACCACCTGTAGTTTATGATAAGCCCATGAAGCCATTTTTTTTACCACTTCGAGCGCGAGTTGATTATCGCAATACAAATACTGATCAATCAAACCACTATAGATTTTATGCAAAGTATACCAGGGAGCCCAAACTCGTTTTCCCTGCATATTCCTGTTGATCAGTTCCTGCGGAAAAGCACTTAGATAGCCGCTTTGGTTTAACACCTGCTGCACCTCTGCCAGACCACCTACCAAACTATCTGCTTTGATTTTGTACTGATTATCCCCTGTTGAGGCGTATAGTAAAGCCAGACCCGATAATATGTGTCCCGTGGAATGGCCGCGCAGTTCACAGTCCAGCGATTCCCAGCCTGCGAGTTTTTTAATCTCAAAATATCCCCCCTCATTCGCGTCATAGATGCCGGCATTGGTTCTAAAACTATGTAACAAACGTTTTGTATCAATAGTTGCCAGCCATTTTTGCTCGCGTTCCATGTTTTGCCTGAAGCGACTGTCCAGCAATCGAACGGCATCCAGGTCAAAACTGTAAACTGCAGGCTTTAATTTATCTTCAATGGCAAATTTTCCTTTGTGCTGACCGGGATAGTGAGACTGAGCTGGTGACATTATCGGCACAAAAAAACTCAATAAGCAACATATAAAGCTAACTTTTCGTATCATATTCAATTTAATTTTTATTCCGTTCAGTTTTTACCTGGAAATCCTTAGCATTCGCAATCATCAATCTATCTCGTATATTTTGCCAGTGTGCTTCTATTTTCGCAACTGAAATTTCTTTCCGTTTAAAATTGAATGGCAATTCTTCTTCTACTTCTTTTATATCAGGATAATCCATTTTCATACCCATATGACAAGAAAATTTTACATACATACTCATCATCATATTTTTATATAATGAACGGTTCGCCTAGAGAAATTCGGCCTAAACGTAAAAGAGAAATAAGGAAATATTTGCGTTAACGGAGCTTAACGCTTCTGGTTTTGAGCGTTTCTATCTTATCTGATTCAGTGTAATCATTTTTGCCGGCAATTTGTGCCACGATCCTTTGCCAATGCTTTTCTATCTTTTCAGATGAAACTTCTTTCTTTCTAAAAGAGAATGGCAGTTTATCTTCAGCTTCTTCTTCGGAAGGATTATTTCTCTTCATATTAATATGACAGAGCAAATTGAGTTACATACTCATGTCAGATCAAATTTATTCCATTTTATTTAATAATCCTATAAATATTTATTTGTAGGTTACATTTTAATTATGAACGCTATTAATTAATTTGCCATTTAAAGCGCGTAGATATCTTTAAGTAGCGGAACTTCTCTTAAAACCTGCACCGCCCGATAAACACTATTGACCACAGATTGATATTTTGTTCCTGTGATCTCAGCAATCTGCGTATAGTCCAGTTTATCATAAAAGTGCATATATATCACTTCACGCTGTTTTGCGGGAAGTCTATTCAACGCTTGGGTCATGGATGATTTAAGCCCAGCATCTATTTCATGCGAAAGCATAATTTCTTCTTTTGAAAATTCCATGTCTGGTACAGGCATGGCCTCAAGCTTCGCGTCTCTTAGTTGCTGGCTTTTAATATGATTTAGAGTCATTGACCGGACTGAGCGGTAGAAATAAGCCTTAACATTAACAATGCTCCCGATCCGAGATTTATTTTGCCAGAATTTAATAAATAAATCCTGAAGCATATCATCCGCGAGGTCCTCGTCTTTGATCATCTTAACCGCATAATTAAATAAACAAGGGTACAAGGATTTGTGAAGTAAGGCAAAAGACTGCTCTTCTCCTTTTATTGAGTTATCCCACAACTCCGTCAATTCATAAACTTTGTCCATACAATCAGGTTTAGTTTTTATTTCGGCTAGCTTGTTAATATTAACCAATTATTGTTTTCATTTCCTGATGCTGGTAAGGCAATTGAGCCTTTTGAACGGTTTAAAAAATCGACTATTTTTTTAACCACTTGGCAGAATTCAGACATAATTAAATATTTGGTTTATTCAAACCTACAAAAGCTAAACCTGTTTAGCAAGTGACAAAAAACTTTTAATCATTTAATAAAAAAACAACATTATAAATAAAAAATTGATACAAAAAAACATTAAAAAAAATGTTATTTAAAAAATTACAAGGTTTTTTATAAAAAAAACGCAACACAAAAAACGCTTGCCAACGTCAATTTGACATTTAATAATTGAAATTATTATCGTCCAACTGACGATTATTTAAACAAGTGCAAAATTTATCCGACTTTGACACAAAGATTTCATCGGTATGGTGATATACTAATATTTGTATAAACTCAATTTCTGCGCACCTTGGACGGATCATAACCTACCTTGCCAGACATTGCATGATCTATTAACCAAACCAGCCTTATTAAAAAGTTGCTCATTTAAAAATGACACAGCTTGCTTCTGAAGGTTTAACGACACATTTTCATAACCTAGACCAAGCTTGGGTATTTCAGGGAAAGTGGTTCTTCCCCACATTTGGTGGTTAAGTTGGTTTGAGTACTAATCTTTTTCTAAGTAATTCGAAACTGGCCCTGCCATACATTTGCCGTTTGATGGTCTTTAACTTATTTACATTGCCTTCTACCGGGCCATTGCTCCAAGGCAAGCTGATTGCATTTTCGATGGACTGGTAATCCCTTAACAAACCATTTGCAAAAGTTGCAATCTCGCTAATCCCTGAGCGCAGCACATTTTCTATCCAGCCACGGAGTTGTTTCCCCAACTTGTTTTCCATAAGATTGCGGAATTCTCTCGCCAGTAATAAGGCGCGTTCTAAGCCAGATGATGATTTACATAAATTGTTTATTAGCTCTTTCTGTGTTGTATTAAGCTTGTTTTCCGGTGTCAGAAACAATATTGCAGCATTAGAAGGCTTAAAGAAATGAGCCTGATTGTTGAGTCGACTTTGGATTTCTTGCTTTCTTTCCGATACGAATGCCGTAGTAAGCCAGGGCTTCAGAAAGCGTACTGTATCCTCCCGGATATCCCATATTCCGCAACTCACTCCATAATGTTTTCAAATAAAGGCTATCATCCTCTTCCATTCGCTTTTTAATATAATTGAAGTAGTTCTCGATCATGCCCCTGTCCTTGTAGGATTTACGGACCAGGTTTTCTGTCAACATGTATTTTCTAACCGTTTCCCTGTGCATACCCAATTGTCTTGCAATTCCTTTTATCGATAAGCCTTCTGCCTGTAATTTCTTCATCTCATCAAACCGTCACCTTATAATTCCGGTAGTAGCCACTTCTTTTTCTCTAACAGGCAATTCGTCAGGTATTTCCACTGGGCTTTCTTCAATCTTGGGGGCTAATGATCTAGTTAATCTGGTATATTCACGGGTCATCATTTTAGTAAGGGCTTCTCCGAGGTTCTTTAACAAATGCCAGCGATCGGTCACTTGTATAGCCTGTGGAGCTCCCTTAGTTGCCGCACGCCTGTACTTGCCATAACGATCCCTGGTTATTACTTCAAGTTTTGGCTGTTTCCGTAACCAAATAATTAAACTCTTTTCTTCTCTGTCGGGCAGCAGATCTACTACTCTTCTTGTTGTTAAATCTACCAGAATGCTGCCATACCTTTCCCGCTTTTTGTAAGCCCAATCATCAACCCCTATAGCTGTAAAATTGCCAGGTTCAGGTAAAGGAGCCCTATTGACAAGTCTCAGCAAAGTAGTGTCGCTGACAGTTATTGAAAAATGACGACATATTCTTTCCCCTGGTTTGCCGCCCAATTCCAAAACAGTATCTAATAGCTTTTCTTCCAGACGCTTTGTTGTCCGCCTGCATGGTTTGAAATGATCTTCATAGCGTTCTGTAAAAATTTTAAGCGGACACTCATCAGTGAGACAATAAAATTTACGAGATCTTAGAAAGATCTTGCAAGCTTTTCCAAAGGTCGGCAAGTCATTAAATTTCCGTGTGTAATAACTATGTAATTTGGTGGAGGGTTCACAGCAATTTAGGCATAAACAGATTCTCTGTCGACTTTGCACGTATATATTTATATAATCAGCCTGATTATCTACAGAAATAACTTTAAATACATCAACAGAAGAGAAAATTAGATTCATAACGTTCATTAATTTCTAACGAACACTAGCCTTCAATTATCATAATTACCACCAAAATTGGGGAAGAACCACTTTTGTTGAAATATACAGCCTGAGTCCAGGTTTCAATTAAATTATTTAGCGAGCTTATCAATAAATGCAGAAACTTCCGGATTTGCATAATCGGCTCCTCCTAAATGATGGAAGGCAATGTTTCCTGCCTTATCCAGGATGACAGTGGTTGGCATAGATCCTGAGAAGTAATCTTCTGGCATTTCGCTTGCGGGAATATATACCGGCAGGCTAAAGTGTCGCTTCTTCATAAATTCGGTAGAGGCGTCGATTTTACTATCCACATCTACCATAATAAAAACCACATTTTTATTATCCTTATACTTTGAATATAAACTATTGATTGCGGGCATTTCGGCAATACAGGGCGGGCACCAGGTCGCCCAAAAATTCATAAATACAACTTTGCCTTTCTGATCAGACAAATTAATGGTCTTTCCTTTCACATCAGTAAAAGAGACTTGCTTTGCAGAAGCTTGCTGAATTGGTACTGAATTCTCCTGAGCTTTTTCAGAAATATCTGGTTGAAATAGTCCAACTTTCATTAACCCCTGTATGACCAGTCCTTTAACATCCGGACTGAAAAGTATTGCCAGCATAAAGATTGCCAATAATGCTGTGCTGATGTTTGAGAAAGTAAACCATTTTTTATATCGTTTGATAGTATCATTATAATTTTCTGTTGTCGGTATCATGATTCGATTTATTTAATTACAATTTTTATTCCTTCGGTCAACTCTTCAGTTCCCGATTTTACAATTTGATCTTTAGAAGATAGTTCTCCAAAAACTTCCTGAATTTCTGCTTTTCTGATCCCCAGTGAAACAGGAATCCTGGAAACTACATCTCCAACTACTTTAATAACAAAAATGCCCGATTGTGCATTAACAACACTGGTCACAGGCAGCCAGGCGGTAGGTCCAGGTCTTTTTAAGGAAAGTTTAACCTGTGCGTACTCGCCTCCTCCAAGTTCGCCATTTGTGTTATTCACATCAAACTCAGCGGTGACTGACCTGGATTGCTGATCCAGCACACCACTTTTTCTTGAAAGTACAGATTGGTAGATTTTTCCAGGATGATCCGCAACTGTAAAGGAAACTTTAGTTTGTTTATTGATTGATTGCCCATGCTTTTCTGGAATAGCAACTGTCAGTCTCAAATTTCTGGTTTGAGAGATAGAAAATAGTGGTGTCTGCGTGCCTTCGCCAACTAATGCCCCAACAGAAACATTCTTATCAGTTACCATTCCATCAAAAGGGGCGGTTATCCTTAAGTACTGTTGCAATTGTGCTGAAGCTCCGGTTTTTGCTTTGACGGACGCATATGCGGCGCTGTCACTTATAAACTTACTTCTTGCCCTGTCCAGTTCAATCTCTGCAACTGCACCGGACCTGGCGGCTGCCTTGTTTAAGCGGTCGTAGGCCTGACGGCTGTAGAGGTAGTCTTCATGGAATTTATTTTCATCCGCCTTAGCAGCAAGATATTGCTGGCTAATCTCCGGAGCCTCTAACACCGCGAGTAATTGGCCACGCCTTACCCGGCTACCCCTGTCTACCAAAATTTGTTTGACAAAGCCCTTAACCTTCGGGTATAGCACCACTTCCTCAAAAGCCTTGAGCTCACCGGGTAGTTCAAGTGAATAGCCCGGCTGATCCATCACCGGATTTATAACCTCTACGGCAGTTGATTTTTTGGCTACAACAGCTTTAGTATTGGGTTTTTCCTGCCCGCATGAAAAAATAAGGAGCATAAACGGCAAAAAAAAGAACACCTTCGTATAGTGTGTGAAATTGATTTGTTTCATAATTAGTTTATTAAGTTGTTGGGATTAATATATTTTTAAGGTTTGAATTTTCAGGATCGTCAGGATCAAGCGTAGAACTATTTCTGCTTTTATTTTTCATCACTAAAGCATACAGATGTGGAAGCACCAATAGTGCGGAAAGGGTTGATAGGAGCAATCCTCCGATTACGGCTTGTCCCAGGGGAGCAACCTGCTCACCACCTTCTCCCATGCCCAAAGACATAGGAATCATACCGGCAATCATTGCAAGTGTGGTCATGATGATCGGTCTTAGCCTGGAGGATGCGGCTAAAAATGCGGCTTGCCTTGCAGCAAGCCCATGTTTCAACCGGTTAAGCTCTGCCTGATTGATCATTAGTACTGCATTGGATACAGAAACGCCAACAGACATAATAATGCCCATATAGCTTTGCAGATTTAAGGTACTGCCACAAAGAATAAGCATAATCAGACTTCCGCCTATTACAGCAGGAACAACAGATAAAATCAACCCTGAAACCGCAAATGATTGATAATAGGCGGTAAGCATTAGAAATATCACTACTATTGCCACCACCAGTCCGATCTGTAAACCAGAAAGGGTATCCTCAAGCAACTGCATAAGTCCTTCAGTGGAAACGATGATTCCTCTGGGCGGTGTTCCCGCATCTTCGATGACCTGTTTGACGGCCTTTGATGCCGCACCAAGATCTGACTGATAGGTGTTCGCCAGGATGCTTACATACCTGTTAGGCCCTTGCCTGTTTACCTGTGCAGGCATTTTTATGATAGATAAAGTGGCAACATCCTCCAAAACAGGTCTTGAAGCCCCTGATTTCAGTGGCAGCGATCTCAGCCTGTCAAGAGAATGCATATCTCCCTCTGGAATTTGAACCTGTACCTGAAAGACTATTCCTGATTTTGGGTCAACCCAAAGGTTTTTATTGGTAAATCTGGTGGATGAAGTGGCAATGGTGAGCGTGCGTGCAACATCTTCCATGGTCAGGCCAAACTGGGCTGCAAGCTCCCTGTTGACATTGATCTGTACACCAGGTGAGTTTACAGGTTCGGCAATACGGATATCCCTTAGTGCAGGAATATCATGTAATCCAGCTTCAATCTTTTTAGCTAATTTCTCTGCCCCTTTTAGTTGACCAGCAGCCACTTTGATTTGAATAGGCGTCATTGCGCCCTGGCTCATGATTTTTTCGACAAGCTCAATGGGTTCAAAATTTACTGCCAGTTCGGGTAGCTGCGCTTTAATATCTTTACGAATGGATTCCTTGAGAGAGGCAATAGATCCGGAAAAAACATGCTGATCAATTGAAACCTGCAAGACTGATTCATGTGTTCCACTGGTAAATAAGAAAACGGGATTAATAGCTGTGGCCGATGGCTGTAGGCCGACAAAGGCTGAAGTAATTTTTATGGCATCCGGAGGCAGTTGGCTTTGAATGATCTCGGTAACCTTTTTCAGATAGCCTTCTGACTTTTCAAGCCTGCTTCCTTCTGGGGCCACAATTCTTAGCTGAATATCTCCGCTGTTGCTTGCCGGAAGGATATCTGTACCAATTAAGGTCGCCCCTGTTGCAATAAGTACAAGAACGAGAATCACATAAATACCTAGTACTCCAGCAACCCGAGTCTGCCCATATCTGGTTAAGATGAGGTACCGGCGTTTAAATTTTTCAAATCTAGTCAATTTTTTAGCCTTGTTATTTGGCTTGTGATGGATGATCAACTCGGGCTTCATTAACCAATTCGCAAGTATGGGTACAAATGTCTGTGAAGCAATGAAAGAGGCGATCATGGCAAATGCAACAGCCATAGAAAGGGGCATGAACATATCTTTAGGAATCCCGGTCATCATAAACGAGGGAATCAATACCGCCAGAATACAGAATAGGATCAGGATCTTAGGGATAGAGATTTCAATCAAGGCATCCAGAATAGCCCGTTGTTTGGGTTTTTGCATCTCAAAATGCTGATGGATGTTTTCAATGGTTACAGTAGCCTCGTCTACAAGAATACCAATGGCCAGGGCTAGCCCGCTCAAAGTCATTACATTGATCGTCTGACCAAACAAATACAACATAATTACAGCAGAAAGTATGGCAATAGGTATGGTTAATACCACAATCAGTGAACCCCTGGCATCTCCAAGAAAAAGAAAAACCATGATCCCTGTCAGCACCGCACCAAGGATGCCTTCATGGATCAGGTTTTCCAAAGAACGTTCTATATAGCTGGATTGATCAAATACATATTTGATGTCCACATCCTCGGGCATTGCCGCTTTAAGCATGGGGATTGCAGCCTTTAGATTTTCTACAACTTTAAGGGTTGAGGCATCAGCCTTCTTGATTACAGGAAGGTAAACCGACCGCTTTCCATTAATAATTGCATAACCGGTAGTTGCATCTGCTGCATCCTCAACTGAGGCTATATCTCTAATAAAGATCGTATTTCCCTTAGTTAATTTCACGGGTATATTCAAAAACTCCTCAGGGTCTTTGGCTATAGAGTTTAAAGGACTCATCAGGTTTTGGTCCCCGATCCTGATGTTACCGGCCGGAGAAGGGAAATTATTCTTAGCAATGGCCATGGTAACTTCCTGAGCAGATAAGCCATAGGACTGCATCAGTTCAGGGTTTACTTTGACTACCATGGTACGGATGTTTCCGCCAAAAGGTGCTGGAGCTGTCACTCCGGGAATAGATACAAACATGGGTCTGATCTTGGTCAGTGCAAGTGTCTGCAACTCGGTAATAGAGCGTTTGGGGCTTTCAAATACCAGCTGACCAATGGGAAGTGAGCTTCCGTCAAACCTGACTACCTGAGGCGGAACGGCTCCGGGCGGCAGAAAGCCCATAGCCCGGGAAACCTGGGTAGATACTTCGGCCGAAGCCTGCGCCATATCTGTACCCGGATAAAAGGTGAGTTTCATCAGCGTAAAGCCCTGAACACTTTTAAAATCAATATCCTTAACACCGCTTACAAAAATAAGTACCTTTTGGAATTCATTAGCCATAAAGCCATCCATGTAGGCTGGGGTCAGCCCTCCGTAGGGCATGGCAATATAAATTACCGGCAGCTCCACCTTGGGAAAAATGTCAACATTAATGTTCCGAATAGCTGTAAAAGAAAAGTAGGCGATAGCAATGACAGCTACCATTATGGTGAGTGGCTTTTTTAGTGCAAACCTGATCATATTCATGGCGCTTAATTAAAATGGTTAAGTAATAAAGAGAAGTCACTGGATAGTTCGGCCTGGGTAGTGATCAGGTTCCAATAGTTCTGTCCGGATTGCAGGTTGTCACGTTCCGAAGACTGCAGCAAAGCCTGGATCTGTAAGAGCTCTGTCAGGTTGATTAGCCCACCCAGATATCTGGCAAGGTAAAGTTCGTAGGCCTCTGATGCTTTTGCAAATGCCTTTTGAGTTTGGCCAAGCAATGTCCGCTGCTGAAGAATTCTTAAAGACACGGCCGATAAGGCGCTGTTCATCTGCACCTGCTGCAGATTATATTTTTCCTGTACCCCTTTAATGGTCTTTTGGCTCCGCTTTCTTTCTAGTGAGCTGGTATAAGCATTACCGATGTTCCAAGTAAGGCCTACCCCAACCAAATAGTTATTGGCAAGGTTTTGATAGCCTGAGCCGATGCCCGGTTAATGATACCGTTTTGCCCGATACCACTGCCCCTTGTAGATACCCCTCCCAAAATTGAGAAGGAAGGCAGTATTTTTCTTGCAACCACCTGCTCCAGTGTTTTTTCGTAAGCCAGTTGTTTCTCAATCACCTGTAAGTATGGATGGGTAGAATTAATAGTATCCTGATCAGCTTTAGCTATTTCCATTTCTGAAGAAGAGTGATCAGCAACCGACCAGCTGATGTTTGGTACCACTTCGGTAAAATTTGCTTGACTGGCCTGGTATCTTCCAAGCCACTCATAGCGGATGGCCAGCGCCTGGGAGTAGGCAGAAGAGACAATCGCCGTGTCAGCACCGGGCTTTAACCCGGCAGAGGAAAGGCTTTTAGCAATTTCAAGAACCTGATTCACACGTTCCACATTTCTTTCCGCCCATTGCAAGTTGGCCTTACTATAAAAAATATCCAGATATAAGCGGCTGATCTTGGAATGCAAAGACAATCTTGAAGCGTCGTAGCTGCTTTTGGCTCCTTGAACCTGGTATTCAGCAGCAGCGACAGACTTCCTTTGCCTGCCAAATTCAAAAACTTTCCAATCCATTAAGACAGAGCCAAATGCATTTCCGGTAGCCTGTGCTCCGGCATCTAAGCCCAGGCTGTTACCTGTCACATTAAAAACGCCAGGAACGGGGAAGAAAGCTCCGCTGCTACCCTGATAGGTTCCGTAAGACTGTTGTGCCTGTAGTTGTACCTGCGGAAGGGATTTACTTTGAACTTCCTTTTTACGGATTTCAAATTCCTCTACACCCGCAGTACGTTCTGCCAGTCCGGGGTAGGTTCTGTCTGCCTCTGCAAAGGCATCTTTAAGGGTTATTATAGGTAGCTGCTGGGCTTTTACAGAATTCGAAAATGCTATAAAAACCAGTAAGGTCAGTTGAAGGATATACTTCATTCTCTTTTAAGTATTAATGATAGAAATGTGCAATAAGATAAGGATACCCGCCAAAAGCAGGTACATCCAGGATGATAGTTGCAGAAATTCTATATTAACAGAAGCCTGTTCCGAAGGAAAAGGGGAAGCTGGGGCCAGTTTTGTAGAGAATACGGAACCGGCAGATGGTTGTGATCTTTGTAAAATAGAAGAACAGAAATTAAAAAAGCAGGTACCAGGGTAAAATACAACAATAGCGTTGCTGCTGTTGAGCGCTGCACATCTATACCGGAGATTAAACTGCTTTTACCCTCTTCAAATTGAGTACAGCTAGTATTCCAGACAGCTATAGTTTGATCTGGAAACAGGCGAACTTTGCCGGGAATCGTCCCCTGAATGACAAAGGAGGACTCCTGTGAAAACAAATGTGCTAAACTTTTCCGTACACCACATGAGGAAATCGTAATCAAAAAAATCAACATGCAAATCCCCAACAGCTTATAGCCATTAAGTTTGAAACTGTTGAAATGTTGCCGATTAGTTTTCTTCATTTTTTGTAAAAGTAAGGTTTTTATTTTAAATGAGCATATAAGAGGACTCCTTTAAGGGATCATAAGGGTTGTGCTTATGTAAGAAATTAGTAATGGCTTCCACGACATCGATGTCCAGGTCTTTCCTGCCAGTACCTAGTTTTTCAGAAACTCCCTGGCTGGTAACAAACGCTAACTGGTAAGTTTGAGTTTTATCAAGCGGCTTATCACCAACAAACGTCTGCTGAATGCGGCTCCCTTTAGGGTTCTCAATTCTAAGATATACATGCAAGCCAACGGCACGTTTTACGTATCCGCCCATTTGCATCATCGGATCTGCAGAGAAAGTCCTTTCCAGATTCTGTTCCAGCATTTCAATAATCTCCTCACCCGTCAATTCAACTACAGATACAGGCGGGTTCATTGGAATCATATTATAAAGATCCCACTTACTAATTTTTCCTGCAGGTATCGGCGCACTATACCTCCAACCATTCGAGAAAGCAAGAGCAGTCTTTGCAGCTAAGCATACAGCTCGCAATAAAAGATCATCCATAGAGGAACCCATTGTATTGTACCTGTGTAGCAGCCCCGTTGTTTCCCCAATATATTGGGTTTGCAAATATTTATAGGGCTCCATGATCTGCTCCACAATCTCACTGATTTGCGGGTCTTCATCAATTGAATCAGTTATTGGAATTAATTCATATTCATACCCTTGTATTTTTGCATGATCTATGAGTAAGTCAAGCTTTCCAAGAAAAGCACCATGGCAGCCACACTGGACGACAATACATCCATAGATAACGGTTGGTTCAAAGAGCCTGTTGTGGGTATGGGCACTGAGGCAAACATCAATTCCCGGGATTTCATTCAGCATTTTTATATCCTGAGGGTAACCATTGTGCGAGAGTAGAAACACCAGATCAGCTCCTTTATCTTTGATTGCACGAATCACCCCAGAGAGCTCCTTCATGCCGTCAGTGACGGTCAGGCCCTCGCTAAAGTTCTTTGGCATGGTCTTATCAATAATATTGGAGCAAATACCAATTACGCCGATCTTTATGCTACCTGCTTCTAAAAGGAGGTAAGGATCCAATAGCAAGCTACCGTCAGACTTAAAAACATTAATACCAAGAACAGGGTATCCCAACGCCTGCTGAAGTTTAAGTAGCTGATCAGCTCCGTAGGCAAAGTCCCAGTGGCCGACCATGGCGCTGAATCCAAACTGCTTGAGTACAGGTAAAATTGCTTCTCCCTTGCTTTCAACCAGTGGCAGCGTACCATGAAAAGTATCACCCCCATCAAAGACAAGCGTATTTGGATTTTCTTCTCGGATTTTTTTAACAAGAGTCATGATCCTGGCGTAGCCACCTGCGCTACTGACCTTTTTCTCCATACCCTCAAAAAATAATTCGCTATGCGGCTCCAGGTAACCGTGAACATCATTTAGATAAGCAATTGATAACTTCATTTGATTTAGTTTAGGGATGCACAATTGCCCAGCCCTGGGCTGAGCGAATGATAATTTCTCCATTTCCACTAGGCACGTAATGGATAAAGTCGAATAATTCTGATTTTTGAATCTTTCTTTCCCTGATTGTATTTTCGCACTGCGCCAGGATCACCCCTTTAGCCACAAGTGCCTTTAATGATTCCTCGTATTTGCCGGTTTTATAGTAGACTGCAACTCCTTCGCCAAAGGCGATAAGCTCAATTTCTAGTTTTCCTTTCAGGCGCGGGTCATCCAGCGCGTTCTTTATATTCCTGAGCGTCCCGGATATTTTCTTTTCTTCGGAACTATTCAGTACATATAACGCTTTATAATGTCTTTTGGTTGCCTTTGCTCCGGCAAAACCAGACAAAGAATTGGTTTGCCCTACAACCGGCTTTGTTAAAGCCATTAGGGCGAAAGCGATCAATAGTAATTTATAATGTTTCATTTTAATTTTTTTTATGACTTTTATTGGCTGACTTGATAACTGCGAACGGACCAAATTTGTGTTGCTGCTCGCTGAAAGCATCCTGGTACGGGCCAAAAGGAAAATCTATTGGCTTTTTATCCTTTTCTTTATAATCGTTATGCTGATCGCGGTGCCCTCGAGGTTTCGAGTTCACATATGCTGCTACATCCCAGGCCTCCTGATCACTAAGCTTTGGGCTTTTATAAGTAACTCCCAATGGCATATTATTCTTGACAAACCCTGCAAAGTTACTTAAACGGTACATGCCAGCTGCGTCATTATAACTTTTATTCCCCCATAAAGGTGGATAAACATAGGATTTCTTATTTACAGCTAACAGACCCTGACCGTTTTCACCATGGCAGTTTTGGCATTGGGAACGATAGACCATTCGTCCCTTTAATGGATCAGCTGCCCGAGACATGTAAGGTAACTTTTCCACCGATTGTCCGCCAGCTTTATGATCTGCGTGATCAGCACCGACCCAAGCCATGTAAGCCAAAATTGCTTTCATTTCCTTACCATCAGGTTTTAAGCGTTTACCATTCATACTCCGCTCCATGCACTCGTTAATGCGCTCGTGGGCAGGCTCAACCTTACCACTTCTGCCATTTAACTTTGGATATTGACTAATAAAAACCGAAAAATCTAATGCAAAGGGCTTAGTACCCGCTTCAAGGTGACAATTCTGACAATTCATCCCGTTTGATAGCCTGGCAACGCTACCCATCGGACCAAGATATTCTGAAGTATAGGCAACAAGATTTTTACCGTAACGAATTAATTTTCCTTTTTCGTCAGAAGGCATACTACTGGTATCGGGTGCCTGCCATAGTGTTCTATTCTGATCCAAAGCTGAATCAGGCTTTCCTTTATGAGCGACACTTGAAACGGCGGTACTGTGTGTGGCCTTTACTTTTTGAATACTATTCTTGCTAATTATCAAAAGGGCTATCCCTCCAAGAACGACCACTCCAATAACTAAATATAATACCGTCCTTAAAAGAGTCACAACAGTTTTCACTTCAAATATTTCCTCTGGATCCTTCTTCATTTGAGGTCTAACTGAATTGTTTGATTGCATTACCAATATCAAACACCATTACCTTTCCTTGCAATTTAGCACTGATCATTGAGCTGGCGGCCGCACTTCGATATCCTCCTGCACAGTGCACTGCAATGGGTTTATCTGTCGGGATTTCTTCTATTCTCCCTCTTAACTCACCAAGGGGAATAGCAACGCTGCCGGGAAATATTTTGTGTTCTTTTACTTCTGATTCATTTCTTACATCTACAATTGTATAATGCTCAGTATGCGCTTTAAAGTCCGCTAAATCCAGATTTTCCATAGTAAGCTCTCCACTATTACCAAAAAAGCTACCTCTTATCTGACCTTCATAACCAATAGAAGCAGTCCTGGTAACTAATTCTTTTAAAGTTGACTCATCCTTAGCCTTCAAATAAAATCCTTCGCCTGGGCTTATAATGCTGCCCAACCAGGTCTCAAACTTAGTGCCTTCCATAATATTAATGGAGTGTTGTTGATGGCTTGCCTTAAACAGCTGATCGTCACGGCTGTCAATGATCCATACTGTTTCATCTATAGGATACTGGGCTTTGGTAATCTCAACCAGATCTATAGCTTGTTGAAAGTCTGGTGCGCCTTTCTTGTTTAATTCCACATCATAGGAAAAATAGACCGGGATAAAAGGCTGATTTGAAGTAAGTTCCTCAACAAATTCAGATTCAGTCATTTCCTTGAGCGACCAGTTGGTCGCTTTTTCTGCTCCTATAGTACTGCTGCTGGCCTCACTAAGCGCTTTACCGCAAAGCGTCCCGGCACCATGGGCTGGATAAAGAATGACATCGTCCTCTAAGGTCATCAGCTGGTCGCGCAATGAATAATACATCTTCCTGGCCAAATGCATCCGCTCGGCATTTGCATCCCCTCCGCTTTCTCGAAGGTCAGGCCTGCCGCAGTCGCCAATAAACAGGGTATCCCCAGAAAACAAAGCTTTATCTTTCCCTTCATGTTCCAGGACTACGCAAATACTATCTGGTGAATGCCCGGGAGTGTTTAATGCCTTCAATTTTATTTTTCCAATTTCCAGCACATCTCCTGAATCAAAAGGCAGAAATGGGTATCCCGGTTCTGTGAGCTTACTTGCATAGATGGGAGCGTCGCTGTGATGGTGGATCTCTAGATGTGAGCTGACAAAGTCTGCATGCGGGTGCGTTTCTATCACCCCGATAATCTCTGCATGATTTTCTTTGGCATAATTATAATATGGCTGAGGATTGCGGGCAGGATCGATCAACACTACTTTATTTTCACATTCGCTTAAAATGGCGTAACTATAGTGAGACAGAAATTTGTCTTCAAATTGTTTTATCTTCATGATATTGAAATCTTATCTATGCTGTTCCTTTTAAAATTTTGTTCCAATACAGCCAGGGCAATACTTTGGTCTTAAGCAGCCACATGCTATAGCGTTCTTTAGCCTGATTAAATGGAAAGGTTTCCATCGGCTCATTATTGTAATCAAATTCCGCAAGTACTAGTTTACCGTAACCGGTAACAAGTGGACAAGAACTATAACCATTATAAGAGTTACTCAATGGCTTACCCTTCATGTATTCTAGTAAGTTATCTACCAACACGGGCGCTTGCTTTCTAATAGCGGCACCCGTTTTTGAATTAGGGGTAATACCTGCATCGCCACAGCCAAAAATATTTAGAAATCTATTGTGTTGCATCGTGTCCCTATTTAAATCAACCCAACCTAATGGATTGTCCTTAATAGCAAGAGGACTATTCTTAATAAAGTCTGGGGCAGATTGAGGAGGAGTAACATGAATCATATCAAATTGTTGCTCAGTTCTAAGCAGCTGATTGTCATCTCCCTTAGTTTCAAAAACAGCTGTTTTTGAAACTGGATCTATTTCAATCAGGTTATAATTAAAATGTGTTTGAATACCGTATCTAACAATTACTTGATTTAAAACTTCTGCATATTTTTTCACTCCAAAAATAACACCTCCTCCGCTATAGAAATGAACTTCAGATTTTTGAAGTAATCCTTGCTTTTTTATGTAATCGGCCGCCAGATACATGATTTTTTGTGGGGCACCACCGCACTTAATCGGAGTGTTAGGGTTGGTAAAGATTGCTTTTCCAGACCCAAGGCTTCTTAAAGTTTCCCAGGTATAGGGTGCAGATTCGAACGTATAATTGCTACAAATCCCTCTTGTCCCAAGATTTTCCTTCAGTCCTATAATCTTGTGCCAATCCAGTTGTATACCGGGCGCAACTACGAGGTAATCATAGCTGATTCCTCCGCTCAATTTGCATTTTAAAGTGTTTTGTTCAGGTGAAAAAGACAGAACCTCATCCTGTATCCAATGTGCCCTTTCTGGAATACAATCTGCTTCCTTTCTTATTGTCTTTTTTATATCGAAAACACCTCCTCCAACCAGTGTCCAAGCTGGTTGGTAATAATGGTTTTCTGATGGGTCAATAATTCCTATTTCAAGAGTGCTATTCTTTATTAATAACTGCGCGGCCACAGAAATGCCTGCATTGCCTCCGCCTATAATAAGGATTTGATAATGATTTTTCATAGTCATTCTGTGTTTTTTCTACGAGTTGTAATACCGAATGGAAGATAAATGTGGCAAAAGCTAATAAAGCTTGTGGCAATCAATATGACCGAAATTACCAATAAAATAAACGCTGCCGTTCCGCTGATTACTCCGGTAAAGTAAAGTATTCCAACAACTATGGCGATCACTATCCTTACACCTCTATCAAGGTTACCCATATTTTTCTTCATAACTTTATATATTGATCTAACCAAATTTAATCATTCACCATTTTCCTCCTTGTGACTTTTGTCACACAACTTCAAATCATTTTTTGGCTAGCATTTATTTCCTGCCTCCTTGTTGTACTTGATGTGGGAGAGTAAGTGTAATAAAAGCGTTCTGGCATATCTGTAATTGAAGGTAAAAAGCAATAGCACAGGGGCAATCGTTGTCCCGATGATAGCCCATTCATCCTTGTCATTAAATAAGATGAAAGCAAATATTCCTGCATTAACAAGTTCCGCTACGATAAATACATAACTAACATACATTGCACCAATGAAAAATCCTGGTTCAATCTCATACTTAAGGTTACAGCAGGAGCAATTGCTATACATCTGGTCGTATTTCCAGTGGAACATAGAATATTTGTACATTTTTCCCTTTCTGCATCTGGGGCACCTATGTTCCAGTATTGCTGCTAACTCTGTCATATGACGATATTATAAACTTTAATGGGGTAGCCTATCCTTAATAATTCCATAAAGATAGGTTCCCAGTAAGGCGCCCAATATCACTATTATCATAGCTGGATATCCACTCCCCAGATTGACAAACATTGGACCAGGGCATGCACCTGTAAGCGCCCATCCCAGCCCGAAAATTGTACCTCCAATGAGGTATCTTGGATAGGACTTATCCTTGGCCTGAAAAACTATTGGACTTCCAGAAATATCTCTGGCGCCGGTCTTTTTTATTAGGTATACAGCAAGAATTCCAAGTAAAACAGCTGTCCCGATGATTCCATACATATGGAACGACTGGAAACGGAACATTTCCTGGATTCTATACCATGAAACTGCTTCTGACTTAGTCATTACTATTCCAAAAAGTGTTCCGGCCAGAATGTATTTTATAAATTTCATAATGATTTTTTATATTAAAAAATTAGAGGAATAATAAAGTATGTCATTACCATTCCTCCTAAGAAGAATCCAACGACCGCGATAAGGGATGGCACCTGTAGGTTTGAAAGCCCTGAAATGGCATGTCCTGAGGTACATCCGCCAGCATAACGCGAGCCGAAACCAACTAAAAGTCCGCCGATAAGAAGTATTGCCAGATTGCCCGGATCTGTCATTGCCTGAGCCGAGAAAAGAGATTGGGGGTTTAGTCCCCCATCGAAGTTAATGCCCAACTTTTTTAGATCGGATATGGTGGCTACCGAAAGGTTTAACGGTTTGTCATCGCTCAGATAAGAACTGGCAATGAAGCCACCCAGGATAGATCCTAGAAGAAACATAAGGTTCCAGACTTGTTCTTTCCATCTGAAGTCGAAAAACTTAACCCTTTTTCCTGCACCGGCTATGCTACAGATTGTTCGTAGGTTGGACGAGAATCCGAATGATTTTCCGAAGAAAAGTAAAATGAGCATGATGAGTACGATCATCGTCCCAGAAAAATACCATGGCCAAGGCTGTATGATGAAATTAATCATGATGTCTTAAATGAAAGGTTAGTAATGATTTTTGCATGCATTTATTTGATTGTACTTGGACAAATAAATGCTGTTGTACCAATAGTTCCGTCTTCCTGTATACCCTTAAATCCTCCTGCGATATCTATTAGGTTGTTATATCCTCTGGCCCTCATTATTGAATTGAATATCATGGACCTATAACCGCCTGCACAATGAACATAATGAGTTTTATTACAATCAATACCTTTGAAGTTTTCGTTGATATAATCCAGCGGAAAGTTAACAGCACCCTCAACGTGCTCACTTTTGTATTCGTTCACCTTTCTAACATCGACAATTGATATCTGCTCAGATTTAATAATTCCAGACAAAGTCTCTACCGAGATCGATTCTATTTCATCACTTTCTTTTCCAGCATCCTTCCATGCCTGTAGGCCGCCTTCAAGAAAACCTATAGTGCCGTCAAAGCCAACTCTTGACAATCTGACAAGAACTTCTTCGTTCCTCCCGTTTTCGGTGACGAGCAAAATGGGCTGTTTGATATCCGGAATAAGCGTTCCTACCCAGGGCGCAAAGTTCCCGTCTATTCCAATGTTTATCGAATTCGGGATAAAGCCCCTGGCAAAGGCCTGAGAATATCTTGTATCAAGAATAATAGCACCAAAGTCATTAGCGACTTTCTCAAATTCATCCGGACTCATCGCATGCATCCCCCTTTTTAGTACCTTTTCAAAACGCTCATATCCGTGAATGTTCATCATCACGTTTGCTGGGAAATAAGATGGTGGTGGAAGCAGTCCGAAGGTAACCTCTTTAATAAACTCATCTTTAGTCATATCGGCTCTCAAGGCGTAATTTGTCTTCTTCTGGTTCCCCAGAAGATCTGTTGTTTCCTTACTCATGTTCTTACCACAGGCACTGCCCGCCCCATGGGCAGGATAGACTATAATATTATCCGCGAGAGGCATTATCTTCTTCCTGAGGGAATCATATAAAAATCCTGCAAGCATTTCGCTGGTCAGCTCACCAGCTATTTTCTGAGCGAGGTCTGGCCTTCCAACGTCTCCTATAAAAAGTGTATCTCCTGAGAATAGTGCAACTTCGTTGCCTGACTCATCGCTTACCAAAAAACAGGTGCTTTCCATAGTATGCCCAGGGGTATGTAATACTTTGATCTTTGCTCCGCCGAGCGTGAGTACTTCTCCATCCTTTGCACCATAATAATGGAAATCCGGTTTAGCATTTGGGCCATAAACAATTACAGCGCCGCTTTCTTTAGCCAAATCAAGATGTCCCGAGACGAAGTCCGCATGAAAATGGGTCTCCAGTACATATTTTATTTTAGCACCATTTTTTTCTGCGTAATCCAGGTAAGGCTGTACTTCACGTAAAGGATCTATTATTGCAATCTCCGCGTTACTTTCAAGATAGTATGCTCCCTGTGCGAGGCATCCTGTATAAATCTGTTCAATGATCATGATAATATTTTATTTTATAAAATTAAAGATTACGGTTTTGGAGTACAGTGACTTGAGTCACATAGCAAGTCTCTGTAGCCACTTTATTTTAAGACGATCTCTTTAAACAGGATATAAAATCCCATAACCAACACAAACCATCCGAAACCTTTTTTAAGCTTGTCACCCTCTATTTTTTTATTTAGCATTCCGCCTAAAAAAATACCCGCTATGGCCACCCCCGTAATCTTAAATAAAAACAGCCACTCAATGTCAAAGTGCCCAATGTCTCCTGTAAAACCAATAAGTGAATTGAGCGCAATTATGAAAAGAGAAGTACCAACTGCCTCCTTCATGGGTAGTCCCACAAGGATCACGAGTGTAGGAATCAGCAGAAAACCGCCTCCCGCGCCTAGAAATCCAGTAGCAAGACCTATGGAGATGCCGTAATAAAATAATTTACCTACATGTAATTTCCGTTTTTTTATCAGGGGAGAAACTTCTTCTTTACCTCCGCGTATCATCGCTACTGAGGCTGCCACCATAAGAATAGCGAAGAGCACCATCATCAATATATTTTCGGTTAACTCAAAGTTTCCAATTAATAAAATAGTTTTGGGAACAAGTGGTATGATAAACTTCCTGGTTAAAAAAACCGTCGTAATCGATGCGCTTCCAAAAAGTAATGCTGTCTTGATATTGACCAAACCTCTTCTAAAATTCCCGATTGTACCAGCAAGGCTTGTAGAGCCTACTATAAATAAAGAGTATGAGGTAGCAAGCAACGGACTTACGCCAAAAAAATAGACTAAAACAGGCATGGTAAGAATAGACCCACCACCTCCAATTAAACCAAGAGAGATTCCAATTAAGGCAGAGGCTACGTAGGCAATTATTTCCATTTATATTAATTTTAAACAAAAATCGTAGATTAAAAATCCTTATAAGGTGACTTTTGTCACACAGAACTAAATAAACTTACCTTGTCAAAGGCATCGTACATGTTATCAACCGCTACAATAGTAAATGAAAAATGAATGTGGAATATTCTTAGATAATTTTTCTCACGGTTTGCGATTCCTTTATTTTTTAGTTATAGAACCGATATACCTTATTTAATGAATTCAATATAATTCCGATGCATTATAATCTGCCCTGCCTGTTCCATTTTTTTTAGCAGTCTGGAGATAACCTCCCTAGATGTATTCAGGTCAATAGCAATCTCATTATGGGTAATATGAAGTTCTGTGGTTTTAAGATCAGAATACTGTTTTTCAAGGTAAAAACCAAGTCTATCATCCATTGCTTTGAAGGCTACGTTGTCTATTACAATAAGAAGTTCCTCAAATCGCATTCTGTAAGTTTCTATTACAAAATAATACCAGCTTTTATATTCCCGCATAAGCTCATCCATTAATGAAATAGGGATCATCATTACAGTGGTCGGTTCTATGGCTTTCGCCATGACCTGGCTTGTTTCCTGTTTGGTTGCACAGATCATAGACAGTGCGCAAGCGTTTCCAGGCTGCAGATAGTACATAAAAAATTCTTCACCATCGTCGCCTTCTCTGTATAACTTGACCATTCCCTCGACAATAAGCACAGTGGAACGCATATTCTGACCTGTCTGCATAAGCATTTCACCAATATCAAAAGTTTTCATTACTGCATTTTGAAGAAGAACTTCCTTCAACGCGGGTTCGAACTGCGGGAAATAAAGGTCAATAAATTCAGCTATCATTGGATATTTCATTTTAAGTAATTCAGAGCTTAATGATAGTTATACATTATTCTTTACTGATAAGTCAATTCTTCAAGTGGATTATCTGCATGATAGAGATAAAGTAAATCCTATTAGCTTATGTTTTGTAATATAGCTTTTTGAAGCCATTCGGAGTTAGACCTTCATGTTTTTTAAAAAATTTTCCGAAGTAGGAGTTGTCCGCAAATCCAAGATGATAAGCAATTTCAGCGATGTTTTTCTGATCATTAATTAATAATCCTTTTGCTTCAAGAAGTATTCTGTTACGTATATGTGTATTTCAACAAAAGTGGGGAAAAACCGCAAAATGGCCAGTGATTCCGCATTTAAACTGACACGTCATTTCGTTTAAACTGGTTCTTCCCCACTCATATCTGCGAAATATACACCTAACACTAATTTAAACTCCGATATTCATTTTGCCTCATACTTGTTTTTTGTTTAAACATCATTGTAAAATGTTGAGGATATCTAAAAGCTAACTTGTAAGCAATTTCGCTGATTGATTTACTACTATCAAAAATTCCATTTTTAGCAACATTAATCACTTTTGATCGAATGTACTCCTAGTGAGCCTTAATATGATTGAAATTGAAAGCTTTACGGGTTTTCTCTACAAGCAAGTATAAATGGGTATAAATTTGAATTTTAGAGAATTATGAACTATTCTAAAAGCACTAACTTTCTGTGAGCTCACCATAGGCTCATGGAGACTTTCGTTTTATAACATCACTTAAAGACCTAATATCTAATTCATTAAGCGCATCAAAATCGACAGTAATTGGCCGATTAGTTTTATTTTTGTAGATGTTCCCATCGTGTATTAAGTCTAGATAACTAGACTGTCCTTCACTGAGCAATTTTAGTTCTTCTTTTTTAATCCAGATTTGTAATGCATCTTCATTTTCAACCTCATCCTCTTCAATCAAAAAAGAATCGAATTGAAAATGAAAATAGTGGTAAGCTAGTAAGCAATAGCGAATTAATTCGCTAATCCTATCTATTACCATGTGGATATTATTAAGGTCAACTGCCTTATTGGGAACGCATATTACAGCAATCTTCTTATCTTCGATAAATCGAAGTGTTTTAGCCGGCATCTTATATTTTTTAGAAACTTGTGCAAATAACTTTGCAAAGTACTCATGTTTATCTCTGACGGTCATTTTTTGGTCTGACCAAATTCCCCTATATTCTGAATTCCTAATCTCTCTGTATTTCGCGTGGCTATCTGCGGTGAACATCTTTTCATAGAACGCCTGTGCAAGTTTCGGGGTATTTATTATCAAACCATTGACATCTATTCCAAAAATATTAATCGCAACATCGACACATTGGGTGAAGTCCATAAGCGATTAAATATATTCCATAAGTTCGCCGTTACTTACTTTAAGAACTTCATCGACAGTTGGATTTTTCCCACGCTTGATCTTCTTAAATAGTATATATGACTTTTCATATTGGAGAGAACCCCTTAACCAGCATTGATCTTCCGAATTCCCTGAATTCTGGTAAGCTGTGGAAAAGGGTATTCAATTGTGCATAGGTGATAAACCAACCTTCACAGTCACTCAACGCTTGAATATTCTCCAATGACTTTGTCCGCTCGAAGAAAGAGGAAACCTCAAAGACCACCTGACCAGGAGCATAAAAACTCGTGGTGACTTCGTTGCCAAGTGTATCATGAGCAAAAGCACGCATGTATCCCCTTTCCAAAAACAGGTACTGGTCGCAAAGAGTTCCTTCCACCAAATGAAACTGATTTTTAGCGATGGACTTATAGTCAAACTGTTCTGCGATTGTCCTGGCAACTGACGGAGTGATCAGATTGGTCTGGTGAAAAAATGTGATCAAGCGTTCTTTGTCCATATGCAACTTTTAAACGCACAAATGTAAATATTTGTGATCACTAAAGCATATTGACCTTAAACTATGGATCAACAGCTTGCAATGAATTTCCATTGACTTAAATAATCGGCGAGATGACTTATCACGGCAGATTTATTTTTTAAAAAATCCTTAAAATACACAACAGACCGCCCAATACGACTACCACCAATATGACAAGAAAAAAAATAGATGGATCGAATAGACTATAAAGCGTCGGTTTTTCTTCAACAGTTGACGACGTTTCTGTCTTCGTCCGTTTTCTTGCCAGAAGCTTTTTTTGATAGGATGGCCTGTCGTTACAGATGGTGAGCGGCGATGGAGCATGATCTAATATACACAATTCAACACAAATAAAGTGTCTGAAACGACTAAAATCTATCAGGACACTTGCTTTTCATCAGTCCTTTTGAGCGACCGAGACATTGCGAATCAACCTCAATATCGCCCAAATACCCGGAATCATCGGAAGAATAGCTGTATACATGCCGGAGAAATAATAACTACCGGTTGTCTTCCACCAATAATTGTGCATACCTGAAACAAAAGTTCCATGAATCTCCTGAGATATAGCCCCATCCAAATCCGGCATAATCGACGGCTTGATCAAAGGAAAAATAAAATGAGTAAATTCTGCTACGCCCGGTCCTATAAAAATAAAGCAAGCGATAAATCCAGCAATTGGCACTCTATAATACAGCCCGAGCGCCGTCAGCGTATAGATCACAGGTCCGATGAATGCAAAAATCATCAGAAAACTTTTTTCACTCCAGCTTATATCGAATAACCTGCTCATGGCTGGTCCGAAACCAGTCAGGTACTCTTCGCACATGTGAACTTCCAAAGCAGCTACCGTCAGCAGGAATAAGGGCAGGATAATCTTAGGATCAACCGGTCGCTTCAGGTACGTATAATGCCACATCACAAATCCGATGATACCCGATCCCCCGACGATAATGACAGGAGGCAAACCAATGTTGCGGTAACCTTGGCTACAGGCAAATAGCACAAACAATGCGGCGGCAGCCATGCTCACGTATTGCATACGTTTTGAAGTTTCCATTTTTAATGATTTAAATTATATTTGATGCTACACTGATAACCGACCCAGTATTTCCCTTACCACATGGTCCTTTCTGGATTGTAAGAGCGCGGTATATTGCTCATCCGATTTATGCAGTAGTTGCTTGAACACCGGCGCTACTACAAAGGGATAAACACACAATGCTACCATATCTATAAATAAATTTTCATAATCTATCTTTCCCCCGCTATACTTGTCAACCTGCTCCCTGAAAAGTTTCAAATTGATCTTTTCCTCGCCTGCGAAAATTTCAGTAATTCTTTGCGGATTGTGACTAAGTTCATTGAGTACAAAAACCGGTATACCCGGATTTTGAGCTAAAGCATCAACCGTCTGGTTCACATAGCTCACAATCTTATCTTCCAGGCTCGCGTTCCCATTCAATACTGTCGTTATATTCTCTACAAAATGTTCAAATGCCTGCAAAAACACCCGATCGAATAACTGTTCCTTTGTCTTGAAGTAATAATGAAGCATCGCTTTATTGATACCAGCTAAATCGGCAATTTCCTGCATCCTTGCACCCGCCAAGCCTTTTCGGTAAAAGACTGTACCGGCTTGTTGCAATATATTTTCTTCGGTTGTGATCATACAACAAACATACTAACTAACCAGTTGGTTAACAAATAAACTAAGAGATTAATTTATGGTCGATGTTATTCACGCTCATCCGCTTTGGTATCAAACCGTGTTCTTAAAACAAATTAACAAGCATAGGCGACATCGCCGGATGTTGAAATTTTAAAATTATACAACCTTTTCGAGTATTAGTGCAACGCTGACATTCTTAAAGTTGTTTAACTTTAGGAAATAACAAATCAACAAGAACAAAGACATTCAATTGATTGAATTTTAAAAGACAAGCCAGGAGGACTTCAACTTTGCTTTCACTATACACCCCTTATTCTCTACAAAGAACTACGAAAGTGTGTAATACAGCGCATCAAAATAGCTATCACCAATGTAATATTTAAATTATGTTACAAAACGAACTCAACTATTTGAGTCCGCTGCATGGCCATGTTTGCTTAGCGGATCATCGTATCAAGAGTCAGGCATTAGTCTTGAAGATTAAAATACTCAGAAAGCAACACAGAATCTCCCAGGCAACCATAGCTGAGAAACTCGGCATTGCACAGAATGCTTTCAGCAAAATCGAACTCGGCAAATCGGACCTGACCGTTGCGCGACTCTATAAAATAGCAGAAATCCTCAAATTTGATCTTCTGGAAGTCCTTAGATCAATATAATACAACACGATGAAGACGAATGGGGTGCCCAAAACTTGTAGAGTCTTTTTACGCAAAGCCTCAAGTCGTCTCACAATCGACTTTGTATCAGAAAGGTTACCCAGCAAGAGTTGAATTTATTTTCTATCAACACGAATGATCTAATTCAATAAACTTACATTTTACAGTATTTAAGCAAATAAAAAACTAAGAAAGCCTCAATATACCATTGAAAAGAAATTTACCCGATAAGACAAAACGTTTAAAGAAATCACAAAACTGTTAAACAAAGATTAAAGATCAAACGTTTTAGATGCAGTAAACGATACATATGAAAGCATTCTGTTGCGAATGTTCGGTGTGGAGGGGATTCGACACCTTAGAAGCATTCAATTTTGAAAGAACAAGTACACGCGTGTTCATGGGCGGACTGGTTACTTACCGTAAAAACGTTAAGTCGGCAATTAGATACAAATTGACATTTACAGAAAATTGGCATCTAATTGACGTCAGCCTGGATTCTCCTGACGATCCTTCAAAACATATCATGATATCCAAAAATAAAGCAGGAAACTGGTATAACGAATACAAACACCGATTGAGCGAACTTGATGGCTGCGAATTTGTAGACCTGCCCTTTAGCCCATCCACGAAGTCCATTCCACATTTGGCTGATGATCTAACTGACCGGGTTATAAAAGTGGCCAGATTTAACACAGACGAATTTAGATTTGAAAGCAATAGTTACATTTACACGGTTGAAGATTCAACGAAATTAAAGGCATACTGCATCGAGACGGGCAAAACAGACTATTTATTACGTGAAAATGACGGGCATTTTTATAACATCCCCAATCATTTCAAAACATTATACTTCGAAAAGCATGGTAGATGATCCATTAACCTTTAAGAAGATTGCTTTCTAGCAGACTAATGTGGCTGTATATGTGATTCTACTTTTAAAAGTAACTCCTCAAGATCAAAAGGTTTGGCAATAAACCCGTCTGCAATTTCAAAGAAATCATCAGTGTAAATCCCAGCACTCATGATAAGCACAGGCACATTGTACGTAACCAAGTCGGCTTTCAGCATTTTACATACATCTAAACCGTAACCATCAGGGAGCCGCATATCCAATAAAAACAGATCGGTTTGTGAATTAAGCAAACGAGTGTTAAAGTCTAGGATACTATTGTAACTATCCAAATGATAACCCTCTTCAGCTAAAAAGTACTGAAGAATATCGGCAATATCCTTGTCATCCTCCAGTAAACAGATGTTACCTCGTACGGATGACTCTCTAAGATTTTCTTTTTCATGCATGGTATAAAATTTTTGTTCCAATGCGAAAATTTGGTAGGCATGGATAACATTGAATTAAAATCGCGGCATTTAAGTGTTAAAAAAAGGCCTCTTAGATTATCAGTCGAGGATTTATACTTGAAAAAGGTAAGTTCTACGTAAATGAGTTAATTTGCCAGCTACTTTTGAACACCAAATTTAAGTTATTTTATCAAAAAATTACGTAGATAGCATTACATGATAAAAAATTGACTATATTAAATCGGGAGGAATCAAGATATGCATTACAGGGAACTAGAACGATTACAGGCAGTTGACCGGTTTCTAAAACTTAAAATCAGTAAAGAAAATGACTTAAAAAATATTGCAAGTTTCGCCGCTGAAATCTGCCAGACGCCGGTAGCCACATTCTGGAATTCGATTACAGCTTGGACGTCCTCAAAAATCAGTACCTGGAGGCAAAGAAGAACGAGATCACGCTAAGATCACTTTTCGAAAGTGCCCAATCCTGCCAGTTATTAATCAGCAAGGAACTGAATATCCTTTTCTGCAACAAATATCTAGCAGATTTCATGCGTGCAAACCACGGATTGGAGATCCAGATCGGAAGCCCGGTAGTGGACTTCATTGGCGAACCTTACATGGAGCATTTCTTAAGTAACTTCACAGCAGCACTTGAGGGAAAGAGCATCATGCTTGAACAGGAGCTTAGTCATGGCGATCAGCAGATTTGGTGGCAGTTCAATTATAACCCTGCTTATGATAACGGTGGAAATATCATAGGAATCTCCTACAATGCGACAGATATTACATCATTAAAAAAGTCTCAACAGTTGACTCAGGAACGCGATCGCGCTCTGGATCATATTGCCTTGGTCCAGTCTCATGAAATCCGAAGACCTGTTTCTTCAATCATAGGCATTACTGAATTATTGAAGGAACATACCTATACGAAGGAAATGGAAGAAGTCCACATACTTGAGCTTGCTGTGGGAGAACTTGATCAGACCATTCGCAAAATCGTAAATGAAGCCAGCATTCAGATTCAAACGTAGGATTAACCGATAAAAACCTAAAACCTATATGACATGAAAATCGGAATAAATACAGAAACTATAGAAGGATGACAATAGAGCTGATCTTATACATTGGCAGATAATTAAAAAGGTTTAAAGCCATTTGAATCAATTGATTTAAACTTCTCTGAGAGTATAAATAGCATATTGGATATTGAAAAAAAAGCACCTCCAAACATGCTGTTATATCCTTCCATAAGTTCCAAAATATTGTCATCTATATAATTTCACATTTTTGTGTTTACGAAAATGCACTTATCTGATTAGCATTGTCAGATCCGATTTTCCAGATGACTGATTTTTTCCAAAAACTTCCCCTGCTCCAGGATTGTTACTGTTCTGAAAAACCACTTCAGCTTTGAAAAACGCCAGATTTAACACGCTTATCAAATCCGCTATAATCATGCTATTCGTCATAGCGGGAAGCTTCAAGTTCCACAGCGATATTTTTGAACCTGCAAGATTACGTTTAATCTCAGAATCCGGGTTGCCGCTCTCCGAAATCGTACTCAGCGTCTGGTGGCTTTTTTTGCTGCTAATTGTTTATGACATCCTCTTTCAAAAAAAACTCAGCCTGTTTGTCGCACCAGCCATCCATTTTTTCACCTTCTTCACTGCAAACGATGCACTCTGGGCATCCCAGTTGGTATGGAACAAAAACCACCTGCTGATCGCCTCCTGCTTGGTAATATACCTGGCGGCGATATTTTGGGTTGTATACATAACCGATCGGAACTTCACCTGGCTTTTTAAGAACAAGAAAAACCCAAATCCCAGGAATGCCGCCTATGAGTGGAAGGCTTTGAGCGGATGGAACAAAGCATGGCTACTGATTGGAATTGTTGGCTTATCCTTAATAACTATGTACGTGCCCTACCAGGTATTGGTGTGTACTGGTTACCTGATGGCAAAGGATAACCAGACCATAACAGCTAAGATAACAGGCAGTGGCAGTATTCGAGGTAAATATTTCTACCACCGCTATTGGACAATCGAGCTGGACAGATCCAACGAACAATTCTGGGTCTATTCCGCTGCAAAAACACAACCAGTGCAGTCACATACCTGCTCAACCTCTCCCGATGCGCCAGCAGGTTCAACTCTGGTGCTTCAGGTTCGCAAGGGGCCTTTCGGCCTCAGCTATGACCGGATATTGAAAATTATGGACGAAAGCGGTAAGGTAAGTTGTGAATAAAATTCCGCTAACCTCATACATATGATATAGATTGTTCGTCCATTCAAAAGTCGAGCGTCAAGCTGACAGTCCGCTGTAGTAACAATGCTAAAATAAACGAAGAGAAATAGTCACCTCAACCAATGGCTTCTTGTATATCTGGTGATTGATTCCTTTTTACATCCTGGTTATAAAAGCAAGCCTTATAAAAAGATCCATGTAAACTGTGGTTTGTGTAAATTCAAACATAACTACTTCTCTCCTATTCTGATGTTCAAACCAAATGAAGTGAAAATGGTTATGGATATAGCTATGCGCTATGGAAACTTAATAATTTTGCACTCGGATTGAAATTATTTTATGAAAATATACATTTTGATATTAACCCTTTCTTGGATTTACAGTACGTCATATGCGCAATTGATCACTATCTATGATAATGACGGCTATACAAATGTTCGTAAAAAGCCCTCCATCGAATCGACTATCATTGGAAAAGTGATTGAGGGACAAGTTCTCAGTATTAGTCCAAGTGACGATGAAAATGGCAATCTCGGATGGAGCAATGTTTGGTTTCAGGAAAAACCATTAGATAAGCACCTCCACTATTTAAAATCGGAAAGGGTTACCGCCAGCGGCTATATACACAAGAGTCGAATCAGCTATCTGAGTGAACTACCGGAAGTAACACCGGTTCACGCAAACGCTAATAAATTGATTTTTAAAGATGAGCAATCAGCTATTACGTTTGAAGTGAGGCCGGCTCAACAATCGAATGAGGGTTATGCTGACTTATATTTAATTAGCATTAAAAATTCATCTGGGACTTATAATTTACCAATGGAAGCGATGGCTGGATTGAGAGATATCCATATTGAGCAGGTAAAGGTTTATCGAGGCAAAAAAAAGGAAAAGTTCATTACCGCTACTGGTGCAGATGGTTCTGATAGCTACGAAATCGCATGGTGCCTAAAAAATAATAAACTATTTTCGATGACAGTAATGCAAACCATACCATAATGCACAGTCAGGATATTTTTGATTCAAGGATGTCGAGGAGCTGTGTCTGCATCTAGCTTAATGGCTTAATTATCCGAATAAAGTCATTCCTGAATTGAAGCTCAATGCTGGAAAAACTCGAATCGGGATCTAAATAAGTCCAAGTGAAGAAAATCGAGCATGAGCTTTCGGAATTTTTCGACGAGTTCAGTGGGTACATTGATTTGCTTCGAACCCTAATGTGATTATACTCGTCCTTTGCTAAAATATGACAAACTAAGGTAAATCGATTCCCGTTTGCCAAAAAACTGAAACATTCTTGCTTTCTTGAATGCGCAAGATAAAGGTATGGGTTATGATCCTGCAATTGCCTTGCGAGCAGAGAAAAGGGATACTTGCTTTAGGATCCGACCTTGCTGCCGGCAGCACTTCATGCATGAGATACTAAGCCGCCTATCTTGCTAATTGTTGCTCATCTGTTTGCGTTTTTTCCGCGCGAGGACCGGTGCTAACGATTTCAGTTCCCTCTCCTCCAATGCACTAAAATCAACCCAAACGTTGGCGTCTTGCCTATTTCGATATATTTTCCCATCATGTAAAAGATCCTCTATGCTGGCTTTGCCTACAAGAAAGTCTCTGATATCATCACCCTGGATCCATACCTGATAAGCGTTGCCGCCTTCTTGCGTCACCTCTTCAAGCAGGAAAGATCTGTATCTGTGAGAAAAGAAGGGATGAGCCAGTACACATATCATGATCAAAGCTTTCAACTGCTCCAGCAACTCGTCTTCGGTAGTCTTATTTTTTGTTATTACCGGCACACGGATAATGAAAATACCCTCTTTATTATTCAAAATAACGCTCCCTTCCTTTAGCTTACCTGCGCCTGCATCAACAAACTTCTTAAGGAAATAATCAATTTTATCCTGATCCTTCAATTTAGTGCTTTCCCATACCACCAAGTATTTTGCTTCCTCTTCTTTCTTCCATCTCTCATACAGTTTTGTCGGTTGGAGAATTCGCATGAACGCACTTTTAATTCGCTCATCGCTGAAAATATCATCACTTGTGTCTAATGCAAATATTTCGATAGCGGCGTTCATCGCTACAATAAAGTCGAGCATCGAACGCAATTTGCCCCAAAGCTCGCCATTGGAGATTTTTACAACCTTTACTATTTCAGGATTTTCACTTCGTTGAATTTTCCGGAAGACAACCTGCTCTTCTTCATAAACTATACTATGCGTACCGGCATGTGATACCGCATTTCTGATCAGCGGTAAATAACCTTCTAAAATTGACGGTTTCTTTAATTTAGACTTTGCAAAATTCCATTTTTGAGACTCTGACATCGACAGGTTTGCATTGGTAAAATTTGTAAAGCTACCTTCGCGCATCTTCAGACAGCCAACAATGATGGCAAGGGCCGGATCATAAAGTTCCGATACTATGCTGCGATATACATTAATCACCCTTATTTGCCACCTTTTATCTTTTGCTTCTTCTGAATCCTTGAGAAGTTTGTCCATATCTTCAAGGATCAGGTCGCGATGGTCATAGGTGTTTCTTAATACACGCTGGTTTTCATAAAATATTTCGGTAAGGAATATGGTTTTGTCTATGCTGTAGCAACTGTGGAATAATTGTAACAGATCATCGATCTTAGACGCTCCCTTTTCGGGATCATTAAAGTAGAACTCCGCTTCCCCCTTTACAGTATCCAATACTTCTATATTTTTCTTTCTGGTTATTTTAAGGAATTTTCTGTAATCCATGACAAATGCTGCTTACTACAAAGATACATTTCAACGTGCGCAACCTAACTGCGTAATTATTTTTTGAAAAAATTTTCCTCCTGCATATCACTTTCACAGACAGTGTTTGTTTATTAATAGCTTATGACATTAAAATAAAATGTATCCATAAACTAATTAAGGCCGTATTTTTTTTTGGGATTATGTAGGATTAAATGAAAGTCTAACGAAACATAAAAAAGAATCCTTTGTGAAGGTCATCAATTCTTGTGCTGGAGAAATGCCAAATACTCCTAAGGTTAAGGCAAAATATATCGGTTTTTTAATTTCGCTAAAGTTTTTTACCTAGAACTTTTAATACTATTAAAATTAGCTAAACATGAGCCCCATTAATTTAGAGGCGAATTAGCCATTTAAGATTAAAAATTCTTTTGGGATATCATTGATATCGTCCACTAAGACAAGTCTTGGGTCCCAGCAAAAATACATCACTAAATCCACCGACATACCTTTCCTCAATCCAAGGCCAGTTGCATTAGTACTTAAGGCAGCTACATAATTCTTACTGATAGATAAGCAATAGATTACCGGAATTTCGTTAGCGGAGGTGGATTGTTTTGACATGAATGTTTTAATAACTAATGAATGTTCTACCGCAAAAATACTAATATTTTTAGTAGTGTAGATATTTACCTATATAATTTTGATACAATCTATTAATTACTCATATTTAGCTACATATCATAATTTAAATTAAACGCGATAAAATTCGCAGAAACTTGCCAAATGCCTCTTGAAATAAATTTTGCTAAGCCTAAAGACCTCGATCTAATAATTCATCTTTGGGGTTTAAACCGATCAACGTTAGGACTTATGCCTAAAGATGCGTTTATTGATCATATCAAGAAGGGATGGATATTGGTTGCACATAAAGATTCCAATTTAATCGGCTACCTCCAATTTCGTCACACAGCACGTACCCAAACACTCTCTATCGTGCATCTATGTGTCGATCAGGCTAACCGGGGGCAGAAAGTGGCAGAGAGACTGATTGATCATTTAACAAACAAATTTCATAGCAAATCAAGAGGTATCAAGCTTAATTGTCGCAGTGATTACGCTGAGGCAAATAAGTTTTGGGCAAAGTATGGCTTTCAGCCTAAGGGCCAGCTACCAAGCCGTGGCACGAACCCAGCTATCCATCTTGTCGTATGGTGGTACAACTTTGGTCGTCAAGATTTATTTTCTATACAACATAACGATAAGACAAAGGCAGTTATTGATTTCAACATCATTGCAAAAATGATGCATATCGAAATTACAGACAGTGCAAAGGAAGAAATTGCTCAGTTGCAAAGTGACTGGCTGGTAACTGAAGTCGAATATTACCATACCTCGGAAACAGTAAACGAAATTCATCGCGATGGAGATCCAAAGCGACGCATCCAAAGCCGAACATTTATCAAAAATTACCCAGAGCTAAATGTAGACAAATTCAGTGTCAAAGCTGTTGAACTAGAACTACTCGAAATCCTCCCCGGTTTAACAGATAACGCCATTTCTGACCGGCGACAGCTCGCGGAAACGATTATATCGGGATTTCCTTACTTTGTAACATTAGATGAGGGCATCCTAAAACAGGGTTTGAAAATAAGGCACAAATATCAATTAAAGGTAGTAAGACCATCCACATTAATAACAGAAATTGATATGTCTGTAAATGCGGCAGACTATAACCCAAGTAAGCTGTCTGGTAATAGTTTTTTTGTTTCCAAGCTGACGGCGATGGAGAAATCTTTGTTGCCTGAACTTTTTCTTGATAATGGTAAAGGTGAGAAGAAAAGCACCTTTAATGAGTTGATACAGGAATTGATCGTACGCCCGACAGCCTCCATTAAGATTGTAAAGGAAAACGATTCAATAGTTGCGGCATTTGGCTACGATTTGTATGAGGATACCCTTGGAGTGCCGCTGTTGCGTACAAAACAGTATCCGCTCAGAAAAACACTATTTATTCAGAATGTTACGGATTTAATAAAAGAAGCAATTTCACATAAAAAACATTTCATAATTATAAGTGACCCCTACCTTACTGATCTCGAACAGCAATTTTTGTTGAGTCATGGTTTTTTTAATACTACAAATGGATTTATAAGAGGAACTTGTGACGGAATATATCAAACCAAAGATTTAAAATTCTCGCTTTCATCAATTACAAGTCGCATCTCGGAGATCAGTGCATTAGTGGATGCAGTGTCTGATACCGAAACAGCACAACACTTGTATGCGTTACAATTGGAAAAGGTACTCTGGCCTATGAAGGTTGCTGATGCGAATATACCATGCTTTATCATTCCAATTAAGCCTAATTTCGCAAAACAGCTGTTCGACACAAATACTGCTAAGACGGAATTATTTGGAGTAACACCACAACTGATATGGAGTAAAGAAAATGTTTACTACCGCCACGTCGCACCTAACGTTGAAGATGCGCCAGCCCGGATTCTTTGGTATGCTAGCGCAGATCCTAAGTCACCTAGGCAAAAAGCTATAGTCGCGTCATCTTTTTTGAACGAAATTAATATTGGCCCAGCCAAAGAGCTTTATAGAAAACATCAAAAGTTTGGAATCTACGAGTGGAGCCGGGACATTGCCAAACTGGTAAAAGGTGATGCTTTTCAAAAGATCAAGGCCCTTCGATTTAGTGACTCAGAATCTTTCTCAAATACAATTTCGTTGAGGAAGGTGAAGTCTATATTATCAAAGCATGCTGAATCAGACAATAACTTTCAGTCGCCTCTCCGAATTAAAAACGCTACTTTTATGGAAATTTATAAACTTGGAACTGGGGGTACACTATGAGCAATCTAATATTGATTTCGGTTAAAGAAAAGTATGTCGCAGAAATGCTTACTGGAAGGAAGACTATCGAACTTCGAAAAGCAAAACCAAAAGCATATCCTGGGGACACCTTGATTATTTATACTACTCAACCACGAAAAGCAATTACTGCTGTTGCTCTTGTAAAAAACATCATCACCTGTCCTCCAGCAGAAATGTGGGAGAAATATAATGCGAAACTAGGTATTGACAAAGCATCGTTCGATAATTACTATGGCGGAGTGAATAAGGCAATAGGTATAGAAATGACGGAGATTTCAGCCTTGAACGCGGAGATATTGTTAAGCGCAATCAAAACCATTCAACCGAATTTTACTCCGCCACAGACTTTTAAATATCTCAACAAATTCGCCACCTTACGTGATTTTGGGCATTTATTGTCTTAAAATTTCGTCTAAGCACCTAAGAATACAAAATGGCTAAAGCATCATCAATTCTTCCTGAAGATTCAAATAAATTTATAGAGACACTTGCCGAAGAAGGGGGCAAATCACTATTTCAACTAACCTGGTCTTTGATAACAAAATACGGAAAGAAAGCTGTTGATCGTACGAAGGCCATTGCTGCTCTTGAGCGATATGCCGAGAACTATACCCGTAGACATGGCGAAATTAAAGTACTGAACATGTCTTCCCCGATACCGTTGAAAGAAATCTATACCAAAGTGAGGCTTGTTCATACGCACAAAGAATATTTTGACGAAAACATTGAAGACCTTGAGAGAGCTTTTCGTGAAAGAAAAGAGAGATACCGCAATTCTCTCGACGTATCAACGGTGATTAATGAACATCAAAGATTGAATGTATTGGGCGGACCAGGAGCTGGAAAGTCAACCCTTTTAAAGAGAGTAGGACTTTATCTTCTAGCTGAAGATCAAAGTAACGAGTTTCAGTTAGACAATCAGCACATTCCGGTGTTAATTGAGCTTAAGCAATTTAAAGTTGGTAATCCAGTTGACATTGCCAAAGCGATACAAAACGAATTCGAAATAGCTGGCTTCCCTGAGAGTGAAGACTTTCTGAAAGATGCTTTAGGGGAAGGAAAACTTCTGATCTTATTGGATGGTCTTGATGAGGTTCCTAAAGCACTGCTGGACGAAGCGATCTCAGCCATTAAAAATTTTGTGGATCGGTACCCGACAAATCGTTACATCACTTCCTGTAGGACCGCCTATTATAAAAATTACTTAATAGGGTTCAATGATATTGAAGTTTCCAGTTTTGATGATAGACAAATTCGTGCATTCGTTTCAAATTGGTTCAATGCAGAACGAGATGCACACTCCAGTACTTCGGACCGTCTATGCGAACTATTATTTGATACTGCTCATAAGGCAACATTGGAATTGGCAAGAACACCTTTATTATTAACGTTTTTATGCATTGTTTTCGATGCAGGTCAACAATTCCCGGCAAATAGAAGCAGCCTCTACCGTCGCGCTTTGGAGATACTCCTAGAGCGCTGGTCCGCTGAAAAACGAATACATCAAGAAGAAATTTATCAAAATCTCAACACGGATATAGAAACCAAAATGCTCGCTGAAATCGCGGCCTACTTCTACGAGAAAGATAAAACTTTGTTTCATACTGAGGAGCTAAAATCTAGAATAAGTGTGTTCCTTGAAAATACTCTGGGTGTGAAATTGCCTCATGTATCGGCGATCCTGGATGCTATTGAAGTCCAACAGGGCCTCCTTGTTCAACGAACTTTAGACGTCTATTCTTTTTCGCATTTGACTATTCAAGAATACCTGGTTGCATTTCACTACTGCTCACCGTTGCTGATGCCAAAACTAATCGCAAAGCACTGTTTCGATAAAAAATGGAGAGAGGTATTTATCTTACAGGCGGGGATGTATCATTCTGAAGATATATTGCTTTTGATGAGCAGACATCTTAAAGAATTTGCCTCCAAACATCCTATTTTAAGTGATGCTATTTCGTGGGTAAATCAATCAGTGAAATCAAGTAACACGCCAGAAGGGGCCGGAATACGCCTTCTTTTGTTAAGCTTTTTGATCAGGTATCGAAGAAAAGAGGTTGCTATTAGTTACGGTCAAAATGCTATAGGGGACAAAGTTGAGCGGATCAATAACGCACTGGTTCCAGACTATCTGGAAGTTTTCCCACTGTTCCCTAAGCATTCCGGAAAGCAAAGTGCACCTCTTATCATAGACTCTCTGGTTAAGTTAACTGGCAAATCCACCAAGAAATCAGCTCTATTGAAAGAGGTAAATGAAATCAAACCAGAAAAGTCTTGGGATAACATGATGCCGGGAATGAAACTCTCTTTCAATAAACGAATTCTTGATACTATTTTTAAAAGTTTTGGAGTACCAGAACACTTTGTGAAACCTAATTCAAAATCTTTCGGTAGCGTTGAAAATTACATTGAAGGTATTGCGCTGCTAATGGATTGCAGAGCGGCTGCTCTTCGAATCTCTCCTCCTGTTTGGTCTGAAATCATATCAAACATCGTGCGCTGATTTCGCACACTAATTATGCTGACCTATCAGAGCAACAAATCGTTTTTTAACTCTAAACAATGAGAGTTTTATAAACAAATTTCTTTACTGTTTAATGAAAACTTATGTACTCTATTATTCAATTCCATATTGCACTTATTTCAATCCCTAATTGCAGATTTTATTGAATATCTCAATGGTTTCAAAATTTCGATAGATGTGAGCATAGCTAATTGCAACAAGAACGGAAGATAAATTTCCCAACAGATAGTAATCGTTGAAGTCGTTATGTTCGTCTTTCGCTTCAGTATGTTTTAACCTTGTCGCGAGTTTCAAAGCACTGAAAAATGTTAACGCATGAGGCAGGTCATTAATCAGAGATATGCTAAGAAATATTCTCTCAATTATTCCTTTAAAAATGGATTTGAAATCAAATCCGGTAGCTTTTTTATAGTACACTTGAGCAATGATTGAAAAAATAAGTGCAAGTAATGCTTCTGTGACGATAAAGCCTATTGTAAGTAGAATAAATTTACACATTTTTGTTTTCCCCTATATATTTCATAATATTTTTAACTGACATATAATCTTTGATTCTCATTGTCTTTTCTCTCCTCCACATCAGAGATTTGTCTTTATCTAACTTTTCGGCGACTAATTTATAATCTTTTAGTTGTATAAAGGCACTTATGATCTGATAATCTTTTGCAATTTTCCAATCGTCAATAATACGCTGATATATTGAAAAGATATCAGCCAAAACTTTTGACTTATTATTTTCGTTCAGCTCAATAAAAAACCGGCTATTTGATTGCTTAGATGTGCCTAAGAGATTCCTTGCTGATGTTAGTCCGCTTCCTAGCATTTCGTGGGCACTTTTTTTGTTGATAGGTGTATCAATTTCACCTTCTACAATTACATACCTCAATTTGAAATTTGCTTGTTGCTGAATTATCTCTTCTTCTATTAGTGTAACGACTACAATTGCTGACTTCAGGTCATCTACCACTCCCTGAAACTCATCTCCCAAAGTGATTGTCATTGGTGAGATGATTTCGTTCTTGGCTATTTTGTTTACCTTGTTCACTATCTCTTTGAACTCTTTCATCAGCATTTCCTGATTCTTTTTGCGGCTGTCTATTACGTCCGCCATAAGAATGAAATTGGGTTTCTTTTCCATCATTTTGTGTTTGAATGGCAATTTAATCATTTGTTGCATGAAACATGCAATTAACTCAATTATTGTATATTTCATGCAATACAGACAAACATTGTATAAAATATGCAATAACGACATCAATTAGATCTCCACCTATAATATATACAAGACCATAGTAAGGAAGCCCGCAACGATTTGCCTAGTCCCAATATCGTCAAGCTGAATTGATTCCATTAGTATAGTCTGATTTTGGGTTTTCCTAAAAACCAATTGATCAACTGCTCTGGGAAGAGTTAGCTACCAGATGAAATCGGTGGTGCAGTTGCTTTTCTCTGCACCGAAGAAGGGAAATAGATCAACGGACAGAGCATTTAAGTTACAGGCGGCATGATGTTAAAAAAAATTATGATAGTAAACAATGAACTGAATAGGTACAATTTGAACCTATGGTGCAATACTGCAATCTGGAACCATCTACATGGTTGCATGGATGATCGAATTGCAACCAGCCTTTCGTTATGATGATTATTACTATGACATAAAAGTTGGGGCTTATGGAACCCAACCGGATCAGGTCACTTTAACGCTGATACAGATGAAAAATCAGAATTCGCTCACCTGTGAGTTTGTCTGCAATCCAGACGTGATTACAACCTTTCCGGGTAATAAACTTGTCGCTGTAAGGCTCAGCAATTACCCCGCAATCACAAGCCATGCACTTCAGGATAGAGTCCTGGCAACTTTCTCTAGGGTCAGCATTCATTTGATGGCAGGCTACCCCCTCCTGGTTCCAGAAAGCAAGGCAGTGGATGACCTCCCAAAGCGGTTTCGGAAGTCGCTTTCCCGGTTCAAGGGCACCGATGATCAATTGATCATAAGCCGCCCTGTTTCTGTGCCCCGCGTCAATAATAGATTTTCGAATAGACCTTGTAATTGTTGTTGCAATCGTTGCACCACTGCCGGGCTGTTTGAACGGTAACTGGAACCCGGTCCCCGGTCATCTACATTCAAATAAATTTTCAGTGCATTGTGTTTGACGAATTTGTAAACGTTTGAAAGGTTTTCGAATGGAAATCTCATGAGAAATGGATTTGGTGAAACATTTAATTATATCACGCTAACTTGATGAAGTCAGGAATCAGGTCAAGGTGGAGATCCTGAAATTGCGGTGCATCGCAAGTACCGCGCAGTGATTTGAGGATACGACCCTGTGCCGGCAGGTAGGTAAACATTGTTGGAGTGATCAGGAGTTTTGTGATGTAATTCCATTCTTTTCACAGAAGCACCGGGGAAGCAACAACCTTGGTATTAAAAATACACAATAATAATTCATGTCACAATGTTCATTTATGCACGTTTTAGGCCAAGCGTGATCTTAACATGTCCCATCAAAAAGTAGCTTTCGATATAAATAAGAGCACAAACATAAAAACAGGCAAAGCCTAATCATCATAACTACATTACCGTCATTGACCCGATATTCGTAAAAGAACCTTATATAATTTAACGCATACAGCGAAAATTTATATATTAGTGCATCACATGCTTTTATAAATTAACGATTAAAACTTTCAAAATGACATCAGTCATCTATAATTCTTCTTATGGCAGTTGCTAGCAAAGCGGTAAATGCCGGAGTTAGTACAGCTACCGGGATCGAATTTCAGAAACATTGTGCGCTATATATATTGTTTGAAAACTACGGGAAGCTAGCGGGAAAGAAGTATTTTATCTGCATAGAACATCACGATGATGTAATGTTCTGCCATCAAGGCCCAATGGACGAGCTTACTTTAGTAGAAAGCTATCAAGCAAAAAAGTCATCTGATAAATGGGGAATGAGCGACACTTTTTTTGATATTTTAACAAAAATGGCAAAGGTTGGGTTGGAACTTGAGGAAGACCCAGTTAGTAAATCGCCTACGTATTCGCATTCACTTGAATTCCTTACAAACCATGCAATTAATTTAAATCTGAAGCAAGCTAAGCCAAAACCATCTATTAACGTTTTAATAAATGAAGCAAACTGCAATGTTAAATTCATACATCTTCCCCAAGAAATTCAAGACGAGCTAAACGATAGAATTAAGGATAAAGTGGCCCCAGAAACTAAGCCCCTAGCTCATATTAATCACATATCATTAGCATTTATAGATCTACCCAAAAAACATTCATCTCAATTAAACCAACTAGTAGGTTTTTTTAAAAACAGTGTAAATAAAGATATAGCAGATGCATCGGCTGCTGTTAATCTCTTAATTGATTTATTCCGAAAAGTGGAAACAACTCTAAATAACGGGAACATATCGAAATTGATGGACGAGTCCAAAAGGGTAACGAGTGTAGAAATTGAGAATGCGATATCTATAATCAATAATAATCAGAAAGCTTACAACTTCTGGAGGGTAGAAGGTAAAGAAATATCAAAAAAACTCTCAATTCCGATATTTGAACAACAGTCAATGCAACAAAGCATACAGGATAGCTTTGATTTTTTTAAGGATCTAAAGCAAGCAGAGCACAGAAAAGTACTTAAATTTACCCAAGATAACAAAGACTTGTTTCATTTAGCTATCGATGAAGTGGATTGTATAGAAGAACTTTACAAAATGTTCTTAAAAACATATTCTACACCATTATCAAACAAACATTTAAAAGCTGCAATAGTGGCGGCATATATAGAAACCAGAGAATCATTATGAACAGCACTCTCACTTTTAATTCTCTTTTTATCTATTCAGAGAAAAACAAAAAATACTTTTATGATGATTTTGGAAAAGGTATCAATTTAATATATGGCCCCAATACTTCGGGAAAAAGCACATTAGTGCAATCTTTGATTTATACGTTTGGAATTAATGATGGGAAGGAACATTTGGAAGAGCTTTTATCAATGGATCTTTTCTTCAGATTGGATTGCACTTTCAAAAGGGAAAATATCGATGTCGCTATCCTATTGATTCGCGAAGGTGGTACGCTGTATGTGAAAATTGGCGATATTCCATTAAAGGTGTTCAACGGAATAAATGGAAACAACTCATTTGAGCATGTGAAATTGAAGCATTTTTTTCATGAACTATTTAATTTCAATCTATTCCTGGAATCAAAGGAAGAATATAAAGAAGCTCCGATTGAAGCAGTGTTCCTACCATATTATATTTCGCAATCCGTGGGCTGGGTATATTTAAGGAAGTCATTTAGTAGCCTTGATTTTTTTAGAAATTTCAAAGACGATTACTTGGATTATTATTTGGGTATCGAAACAGCTGTAGATAGAGAAGAGAAGAAAAAACTAGAAGCTGAGGTATTAAAAGCAGAAAAAGAACAGACTTTCTTAACGGAAATTCAAAATAATCACATTCCCCTACAAGTGAGTAAAATGACAGACGAAAGCTTTACAACTCAGTCTTTGCAATACTTGGATGACTACAAAACACTTCAAGATGATGTTGCTCAAAAGGAAAAAGAATATTTATTTAAATCAAACGAACTGAGTTTCCTTAGTGAGAGGAAATCCGTGGTATCAAGAATCAAAAGCAGTCAGATTAAACAGGATCCAGGACAGGGAAGTTGCCCTATGTGTAGCCAATCCCTACCATACAATATGCAACACAACTATACCCATCAGCAGGAACTAAACGACACATTATCTCAATACGAATCAATCAAGACTAAAATTACCTCGGTACAAAGCGAGGTAAATTCGCTGAAAGCAAAAATCGAAAAAATTAAAAAGCAGATCAGTGAAAAATACGAAGTTTTCAAGAGTTATTCAGACCAGGAGATTACACTTGAAAGATGGATAGATAACAAGGCTAACTTACGATTGAACAAAAATATATTAAGTCGACTTGGCCAATTAACCTTAGACTTATCTGTGTTAAGAAAATCGTTAGAGGTCTATAAAACTGACGAGGAAGTAGCTGAGGAGAGAAGCAAGAAAAATTACCTTTTTAAAGATCTATTTGAAGCCAACCTCAAGCAATTGAAAGTAAAGGAATTAAGCGAAGATCGCTACACAACACTTTATAAAATTTCAGCATTTCCCTTCCAAGGAGTTGAATTACATAAAACGATCATGGCCTACCATTTTGCATTTAACTCATTGATAAGTAAAACTAAAGATATCCATAGACTACCATTCATATTGGACGCCGTATTTAAAGAAGATCTAGACGAATTCAACGAGGATTTGTTAATTGAATTTATTTCTAAAAACAGACCAAAGGATACCCAGCTTTTTATGACCATTTCTGAAAAAACCAAAAAAGCAAGTCAGGTTGCTAGGTATCAAAGAGAATTTTTAAATAACGAGGCTAAAACAATCCAAATAGGTAATGGCAGAGATACCAGAACCTTACTTAAGGCTTATAATGGTGAGCAAGATCATCTTTTGAAAGAAACAATGGAGATAATCAATCTTAACTCTGTTTAGTGGTGAATCAATACAGGTGAGAGTAAAATCACAGTAAAGGTTAAAATTCTTGAAATGTCACCGATATTGCGGAAAGATGCCACTTTTGTTAAGCATTACATGAATTTCCACTTAAAATAACCTCTTATGACTTTGATAGCCCAGACGATTCGGGGAAATGTACCGATTATAATCGGAGATATTGTTTTCTCCTCAAAAAATGGAAGCATAGAGAAACCTTATCCAGGATCACTAAATAGTATACATGAACATTTAACGAATCTCGCATTTAAGCCTGATGACTACTTTCAAAAAATTTATGTATTAACGCCAAATCTATGCATCGGTCTGGCGGGGGACGAAATTGAGATGAAATCAATCCTAAAGGAACTAAGAATAAAAGTTCGATATTATGACCAGCTCACTTTTGAAATTCTGAATACACTTTTAAATTCTTATATTCAAGAAAATGAATTTTCTGGTTCAAAGTTCATCGCTTGTTTAATTACCAAAACCAATGATGAATTTGTGGTTAGCACATCTATCTATCCCGCAGACTCATGGAAAGAAGCCAGTTCTGAACTTTTCCAAGAAATAAGAGCTACTGGCTCGGGGGCGAGTGAATTCATATCTTCTGTCCAAAAAAATTATTACTATCAAACCTCGCCTAGTATTGGAAATCTAACAGATGCCTTGCGTGTAAACCTGACGATGCTGACATCAATCTTTACCGAGCAGGTATTAACCCTAAACAATCTAAAAAACTTTTGGGGTGGAGGTTTCGAGATGATATACTTTGATAACAATACATGGCGCAAATTTGAAGAGTTTGCTTATGTAATATTCACAGGAGAAGTTGGCACTGATGGTCAACTACATTTACCCTATCCAAGTATGGTATTCCATTACAAATACCATGGTGAAATATTGATCTATAGCTGTATCCGAATTCACAAGGTGAAAGTAGAATCAAATGAAAATTCCATAGTTTATTTCGCAGAAGAGTGTCACGACAATGCATATGCCGTTCCTCCATTAGATGTTAAATCCCCATTTCCAGAAAAAGACTACAAATTTTCTTTCAATACTAACTCTGTAGCCTGCGGATTCTTTATCGATAATCCTTACGGAGAACCGTTTAGACCAAGCGCACATGTAGAAGGGGATGTAATCAACGTGACCTTCAATGTTAATGATTCGCTGGCCATTACTATAGACAATCGCTTACTTCGGTCATTCGCCGATTCGTTAAAAAGCTTCAATGATAAAGAATAAACAAATTTTGAAATTGATTGTCTATACATCATTGCCAGCTTTAAGCTCATTTATCATATTTATTCACTTAAACAAAAGACACATACGGTGTAAGTGAAAGCTTTTTAGAATATACGATCCAGACATTTGTTTAAACGCCATTTTTTACTGAGCTTTGATGAATGCTTCAAGCGGGAGCTTTCCATTCGTCATAGCAAAGCTCACAAGGCACCGCTCAAATAACTAAACGATTATCGAAACTCTTATTCTCGTTTCGAAATGCGGCAGGCGAATGACGTTTTTTCTTACGGGAGTTTGGAGGATAGATGAATCAACACTCAACAGGCATAACTGCCAGTACACTAAAGACACAAGCCAAGAAACTTAAAAAGGATCTCGGGATACCACACCACATAGCATTGAACCAAGTAGCAGTTCAGGCAGGATATCAATCGTGGAAGGACTACTTGACAAACACACCTCAAAATGTACGATCAAAATCCGTCAACACACGCCCCTCGGCACCGAAAATTCCAGTACTAAAATCCCAGGATCTATTTACAGGAGCAGTCATCGGTGAGCGGCCCAATGCCAGCATGCCAGTAGCAGATCACACTGAAATAGGTGCGCTGCTACAACATATTCTCAGCGTCACAGCATATCACAAAAGAGCAAACAGACCGGTTAATGACATCATCCTAAAATTAGACGAATGGCTGGGTTATGAATACAATGAACAGGAACTGCCCAATCAACAATTCAATAAGATCTACATGGGCGGCCGCTTTGTCGTTACAAGCCCAGTCCCCTCGGGACGTGAACAGGAAAAACTGAAAAGGCAACTCAGGAAAGTAAAATCAATTATTGAACGTTGCTATCATCACTGCTCACCAATAAATAAGCTCTTGGCACGCTTTGACTTGGCACTCAAAGCTCTATGTAACTGGCCAACTAGCATCAAAATCCCCCTTTACAAACAGAAAAAAACAAAATTGGTTCCAGGGACTTTCGTCAGAATGAAAGGTAGCAAAAAACTGATGATGGTATTTAGCCACAGCTTGCAAAGTAAAATCGTCGAAGGATATGGTGATGGCGGCACATTTTCAGCCGGCAGACATGAGGTTACATTGGTTAAAGACCCAATAGATCTTAGCCATTTCAAACCGCTAAGACTTTACCTTCCCTATGGCATGTGGGACTGCGAAGATGGCAGTCAAGTACTTTTCAATCGCGAGTTCTGCCCATTATGGATTAGAAGCAAGACGGGCGTAGTTTCTTCAGCCGACCCGTCAAAAACAATTGAACATACAAATAGCACCATATATTTTGGAGATCGAACAGCCCCCTACTATCTTGGTAACAAAAAACAGCTTGAAAACTGTGTTGCGATCCTGAAAGATTGGAAAGTGGAACACAAGCGCCCAAGAATACTTGATCTGATACCGGCTGCCATAGCTGCTGGAGATATTAGCATACTTGATCCGCAAAGATCTTAGAAAAACAAAGGTTAAAAAAGTCTTAAAAACTTAATATAAAGCTCCAAATAATCTATTTTGGAGCTTTATCATTTTCAATTTCTCTAACCATCGCCCTATCACCTTTCCTGCAAGTAACATCAAGGAATCTAGAGATAGCCGGGAAGCTGCAGTCGTAATTAAGCTAAGTGGATAAATATCAGTTTCGACACCATTACCTAGGTTGAAGTGTTAAATAAGTCAATGGTCACATGTGAAGGAGGAGAGAAAAGCTTTAAGATGACCTCATTTCTTTATAGTTATCAAAGAAATTGCAGTGTCTATAGCCGGATCACCCACACGCATATTTTGTAGAATTAAATAACGAAATTTATTTGCCTCTGGTGGATAAGCCATTTTAATGTGTGGGGAATGCCATAATTCTCGAAGTTTTCATGTAAACTTCGTTTGATAAACTAAATCTCCACCCGTTCGGTAGTTTTTTTTCAAGCCTGTCAGAAAATATCCCCTCGGTCGACGATCCTATTCTATCAAAATTCTTTAGCCCCATAGATGCCATTGCCAGAATCTCCGCGGCGCTGGCAGTACTACGACTTGTCAGCAACATAACTGGGCCAAGAAATCTTTGGCCTGAAGGACTCATATATGTAGGTGTAGCAGCAGAAAAAGTTTTTCCGAGCCAGGTTCTTTTGCTAAAAGCCATTGTTTTCTTATTGATGAAATGACTTAAAATTTCGAGAGCGAATCCATCATATCCTCCTCCATTAAACCTGATGTCCAGTATGATTCCATCAACATCTTTTAAGTCTGTGATTGCCCTATCCATAATTTTCCGTGCATGTTCAACTTCCTCGCTCATGTGTCTTGGATTGTTTCCAGCTTTCTGAAAGTATTCCGCAGGATAATCATCCCCCTTACCGAATCCGCTATTTTGTAATCATGAAAAAACAGCATCCAATTTACCTATATATAACCCACATTTTCCTTCGTTATTCCCCAGTTCAATAGTCCGTTTCCGTAAAAATCTCTACCCGAAAAGGTCGGTCTTTTCAAGTATCTGTTCAATAGCGCTGTTCGGAGCTTCAATGGGCTTACATCTGGAATTTTAGTGATAGAACTTCCGTCACTAATCTTTTGTGTTGGTAATGCGGCTTCTTTTACAATGTCTTCGGGTGCGTCGAGCGTTATGTGACCATCCTTGAATTTAGTGATAATTTCATTTAATAGCAGGTACAGATCTCTATCACTCATTTTCCTGTTTATTTTAGGTCTGTAATCCTTGTAAATCTGATCCCAATCTATGTTCCTTTTCTGAAAAAATGCATAATTCTCATTGAAAGTATGCCAGAAGACATTAAAATTATATATAGGATCCTTAAGTGCTAAATCACTCTGTATCTTACAAGACTTTGGAAGTTCTTTTAAACGAGTAAATGAATAAAAGTTGATTCCGCTATGGATGAGTAATGTGGCTGCAGTTAAACCAACAATGTCTCCAAACTCTTTAATGTTTTTTAAACTAATGGTCTTTACTGGAAGGCAGCTTTTTTTTGTGACATCATAAAATTCAATGTCTGTTTTATTTATACGAACAATTTGCCCATATCCATGCTTTTTCCAAATCCCTTGTATAACGGGTTGCGAGCCTTTTGAACTTCTTTGGTGGCATGAAATTAAATTGAATAATAAGCAAACGAGGATTAATTTCTGATAACGCATAAATAGGTTCTTAGAATTGAATATCACCAAATCTATCAAAGTTGGTGATATCACCGGAAACTTTAACATCTATTAACTTTTTAGCATTATTTCCTATTTACCTGATGAAAAGGTGGCCCGGATCAATGGGATTAGAAACGGAGTAAACCTGATACCTGTCCTTCCAAAACTCTCCCTTAAGATGGATAAAAGTCTGATAATCTTTTACAGGTAGTTTAGTAGCGCGTTTATAATAATAAGTTCCATCCCTGGATATGCCCGATTTTTCGTTCACAATTTCAAAATGACTGGCAACAGCACCAGTGATCATCTCTTTACCGTAATAAACCTGGTGCGCATCAATTGCATAGCCCCCTTCCAGCCTCCGGAAAGTCCTGCCCTCAGAGCCAGTAAGCTTCTTATCCATAAATAGCCATTTGCTCTATCTTTAGCCATCAATGTTCCAAGTGCCAACCAGGATGAAGTACTGGTGATTCCTAATAATTAAGAGGACTACTGATTCAGCAATAATTACTTACGTGAGGAGATCTCAACATACAATTTTAGATGACAAATTGATTTTCACTTCCAATTATAAATAAGGTGTTCGACAATCCTCAAAACAATAGCTTAAAAAGTTCTGACTTTCGTTTACTCTCAAACTTTCATTTTTGAAAAACTTAAAAACACTATATAATTAAAAGCATCAACGAATGTTATCAAAGTTAAAACCAAAAAAGACTAAACTATTAATAACCAAATAATTAACTCTATAAATTTAGACTTTCAAAATATGTTAAAATTGGCAACAAATTTTTGACTGTACCCCCTTCGGCTCCACCCAGAGGGGAATCACTTAAGATTCCCCTTTTTTTTCATAAATCAGATGGAAGAAGCAGCGCGCAATCCCTGGAGTATAGCAAAAGCCATAACCAAAATGGAGTTTAACAAAAACACAAATCCAATTTTCTTGTTTAAAATCAAGTTAGCGTAAAAGGAATTAGGCTAATCAGTAGCAGAAAAGCGCCCAGGTTAATCCGACTATTCTGTTCTCTAGTCAACAAACTTTTGTATCACTACTTTTATAAAAGTACCATCTATGTTGGAAACTACAGTATCCTTGTTGATATAATCTATTTTAAATTTTTCGTTGTCCAATTCGAAGTTATCGCTTTTTTGCTTATACCAAAGTTTTTTATAGCGATCGCGGCTTCCGTTGTAAAAAGAATTGCTGTCAGTAAGATTAAAAACTGCAAACCCAGACGATGTTGCTGATTTGTATTCAATTAAGTCGTCATTCTTATACCTGTAATAATCAGTTATGAGGTAGTTATTTCCATTCCATTTTAAATAACAATCTTTAAAATGGTCGTCATTTTTACCTCTTATCTGCGCGTCCATAATAATCGTGTAATAGTTAGTCTTTGCACCTCGTACCACTACGACCACAACAATTATCAAAAGCACAAATACTGCTAAGACAATTCCGTTATATTTACTATCGATTTTCATTTTTACAGAACCAAATCTACAGATTTAAGCAGAATTGCATAATATTTGTGTTATAACTTCTGATAAAAGATAAATCATTTTTCAGCCCTTATTAATAACATCCATTATGAGAAAAATTTCGATCACATTAATATTACTCCCCATATTATTTTTTTCTTGCCAGCAGCAAAAAAAGGATGATGATGTAGCTATAAACGATGAAGATATAAAGAGTCCAGAAGAATTGGTAAAACCATTTTTCGCCGATAACTATCCCGTTACAGAAAAAATGTTTGGAAAACCAACTTCGAACAGACCTGTCACCACCGCTCATTTACGTTCCGAAAACACGGCCTGGTTTACTAATGACAGTTTAAAGCAAACCCTGATGTTTGTTCTGTTTTCTGATAATTCAAGAATCGTCACGGCCTGTTTTGACAATGGCAATGCCCCAAGTGAAGTATTTTCAAATATGGATTTAAGTGACAACAATAATTATCCAGCCAGCAAAGAAGATCGTCTGCTTTATTTTAAGGAGTTTTTCGTGAGCGCAAAAAAAATAGATGATAAGTTCTTCACTTCAAACATGGGATTTAAAATAGGTGATTTGAAAGCAAAAGCCATTAAGCGGTACGGTAAACCAGACAGCATAAAAACAGTGGAGGGTTTTGAGAAATATTATTGGAATCCTGCAGGCGCACAAATTACCAGACAAAATGTCCCTGAAAAGGATTTATTACTCATAGATGAAAAGAAGCAATTCATTACAATGTATTTTAAGAACAATAAGTTGGCAACAATGATCCTCGATAATGCTCCCAGAGCTATACAGTAATTTCTATAATCTGGGATTTAAATCTTCCGCATCATTTTAAAAAGTTTATGATATTCAACAACTGACAGCCAAAATTTGGAATAAGCATAGGAGTGTCCGCAACACGTAATTAAAATATTACGAACGGCATTTTAAACCAAACAATTTTTCAATGGTCTTTTAATCAACCAAGCTCAGTATCCATCAAAAACTTTAGCGTTCCTATGAAAAAGCTTTTCCTTCTCTTGATCTCCTTGCAAGTCAGCCTGCAGGTGTTGGCTCAAAACTCCGGTTTCACCGCCGAGGCACTTGAAAAAAACATACAACAGGTAGTGCAGCAAGCGTATCAGGCGTCTGTGTACATCACGCCGTTTGATTCAATCGTAAAGAAAGCTGTTGGTGGTTCTTTTAGTGGCGTAGTGATTGATTCAGCCGGACATATACTATCTGCCGCCCACGCAGTGAAACCAAATAATTTGTATGAAATTACTTTCCCGGATGGCCGTAAATGTAAAGCAACAGGCTTAGGACGGATTCCTTCAAACGATGCGGCCATGCTAAAAATCATTGAGCCAGGTAGCTGGCCTCATGCCGAAATGGGTTGGTCTTCCTCACTCCTGGTCAACATGCCTTGTGTCAGCATTGCCTATCCCGGTAGTTTAGGTGCAAAAACACCAACAATCAGACTCGGTTACGTTGCTGAAGTAAAAACAAATGAAGGCTTTATTCGGTCTACCTGTTTGATGGAGCCTGGAGATTCAGGCGGACCGGTTTTTGACCTGAAAGGACGTGTCATTGGATTGCACAGTAAAATTAACCTCTCCCTGGATGATAATTTTGAAATCCCTGTAGATCTATATCGCAAATATTGGACGGCTTTAACCACAGCTTCAAGTTATACCGAACTTCCGGTTCCTGAGCAATTTGCCGCTGATCCCCAGGCTTTGGAATTAAAACCTGTACCAGAAATGACAGACATGTCGGCTGTTTTGAAAAAACTGGAAGCCAGGCTTAATCAGAACACCTTAACGATAAAAAGCAAAATTAAACGTGTCGAAACCTCCATCAATGGAACTTTGGTAAACCTTCAAGGTCTCGGTACTGAAAACCAGCTCAAAAACAAAAGCTTTTTGCTGAGCAAAAGCTCTATGATTGGCGAAGCGCCACTGGTGCAATTAAAGCCCGGAAAAATGGTTCCGGCAAAAGTTATCAGCAGAGATGAAAACAACGATCTGGTCTTGCTTGAAATAGACGTTAAACTTAAAGGAGGCATAGCCTTAGCAGTTTTTGCTACTGATTCCACCCAGCTTACACAATTGGGAAAATTCCTGATTTCTCCCCAGCCGCAGCAAACGGGTGTGATCAGTGTATTGGGTAATACGCAAGTCGCCATTGCAAAAGGACCAAATCCAGCATTTATAGGTATCACTACGAATGAAAAAGATGGTAAAATCATCATTTCTATGGTACAACCAAGAAGCCCGGCAAATATAGCTGCCCTAGAAACAGGTGATGAAATTGTGAGTTTCAACGGAAAAAAACTAGTCAAAGCAGAAGACCTCGCCAGAGAAATGGCACATTATAGAATAAATGATACGCTAAATCTACAATTGAACAGATCAGGTGTAGCCTACAAAAAGCAGGTGGTACTCAAAGCCCGAAGATTGAATGAACGCCATATTGCCTATCAATTTACAGATGGCAGAAGCGAAAGAAGGGATGGTTTTAATCAGGTATTGGTTCATGATGCCCGACTCAAACCTGCTGCCTGCGGAGGACCTTTATTTGATATGGAAGGGAAATTCTACGGCATCAACATTGCCAGGCTAAGTAGAACCAGTAGTCTCGCACTACCTGTAGCAGTGCTCAATAGATTTGTTAAAGAAGCTTTTCTACATACAAATCTGCAAACTATGCTCAGTTCTATTTAACTTTGGCCAATCTCCTTATTGATTGCCCCTATGAATAGAATGAATTTCATACCTTTTTTAATCTGTGCCTTTACCTTTTTCAATGCGCATGCGCAAGTCGAAACAAAACAACAAACCACAGATTTTGTACTTGGCAAGATCATAAAATTACACTCTCAGATACTCAATGAAGAACGGACTTTAAACATTTATCTTCCCGATGATTACCAAAAAGAGAATAAGTATCCGGTCATTTATCTATTGGATGGTTCTGCAGACGAAGATTTTATTCACATCGTAGGACTGGTTCAATACAATACATTTTCATGGATCAACCGAATCCCGAAATCAATTGTTGTTGGAATTGCCAATACCAACAGAAAAAGAGATTTTACAAGTCCTACCCATGTAGAAAAAGATAAAGAATGGGTACCCAATAGTGGCGGCTCTGCAAAATTCATCGATTTTCTTCAAAAAGAATTGCAACCCTTCATTGAAAAAGAATACTCAACCAATCATTCAAAAACCATTATCGGACAGTCCTTAGCTGGCCTGCTCGCAACTGAAATTTTATTTACAAAACCTCAGCTTTTCAATAAATATATTATTGTCAGTCCAAGCTTATGGTGGAACGACGGCAAATTGCTTAGCCAAAACCCGAGCATACTGCAAGCCAGTTATCCTAGCCCCACCGATATTTACATAGGTGTTGGAAAAGAAGGATCTATGGACGGTACTAAAAAACACATCATGGAAGAGGACGCCAAACTGCTGGCAGAAAAAATACAGAAATCGCCTTCTAAAAACATTAAAGTTCATTTTGATTATTTACCGGAAGAAGATCATGCCACTGTAACACATCCCGCTATATTCAATGCCTTCAGATTGCTCTATCCACAGAAACCCAAATCAAAATAATCCAAAAACACTGTAGAAATCAGCGCTCCAACAACCATTGATTTAAAACAGGAAGTACCTGTGCTTCAAAACCATGCAACTTAGGATGGTTAGATTTGGTATAAGAATTGGTTAAGATAATTTCCTTTGCAGCTGATGGATCCTTGAACTGAATGGCATAATAGTAGTTCACATGAGCAGATCCATGAGCAACAAGATAACTCTTCTTGACCGTGCTAAGTTCCGAAAACCGGGCAAGTAATCTGACGCCAAATACCGACTTTCTCAAAATGAGCTGTTTACTCCGGTCAATGATAATCCTTCTCCTCATTCTTGCGTAGGCAAATAAAGAAAGAACGAGAAAGAACAATCCATTTAAAAAAAGTAAATATGAACCTGGAGATAAGCTATTGCTATTGGCTGATTCAGCCAGAATATAAGAACCACCAGTCAGACAGGCGATAAAGAAAAAGAACAGCAGATAGAAAATGTATCGGGTAAACATACTAGGATAGATGACAATCTCATCGTCTGCTATTACAAAATTCTTTGCTGTCATACCGGATCTTTCTTCATGTAGTTATTTTTGCCAAAATCATGCCAACAAGTTCTTTATTTCGCTAAATTCGTCCTACATCAAAATCTTATGAAGTCAAATTACATCATCCCTTTCTGTATTTCCATTGCGCTCAGCGCTTGTCATGGTACAGACAAACAAAAAACAACAGCTACAAATAGCGTAGATAGTACTGCAACGCATGTTGCAACCGTACAAGAGCACCTTCCCTCGATTTTTTACAAAAGACTTCAGGGAATCATTGGCGACCAGAATGTAATCGTCCAATTGAGCAGAACCGGAAACTCCTTTTCCGGAAATTACGATTTTAACGGTAAACGATTGGATTTGGTAACAGATACAGTTATCGGGACAGATAGCCTTGTGCTAAAAGAAGAAAGTCTGCAATCCTACACTGAAAAAGCACCAAAAGGAGCTAAATTACATTTAAAATGGACGGGCAGCGCATTTGAAGGATTCAGGATGGACGGCAAAAACAAACAAAGCATCCATCTGGAAGAACGCTACCCTCAGGGAACCTACCCATTTGAATTGGCCGCCTACGAGGATTCACTCCAGGCATATCCGAAAAGAAAGAATAGCCCAATGGCGACGATTAACTTTCAGTATCTAAGTGCCAAGGGCAAAACCAGTCAGGAAGTCTGGCTGGATAAGCAATTAAAAAAAATAGTGGGATTTAAAAACCCGGATATTGCCTGGACTACAGGCATTCAAAAATTAGCTAAAGAATACCTCGAAGGCTATAAAGCCGATATGGCAGAAATCCCCAAAGAAGATGCTTTTTCTGCAACGTTAAACTATTCCCACGGACAGAACGTAACCCTGGAATACAATGAAAACGGCTATGTAGTCATTAATGAGCTGTCTGACGACTACTCCGGCGGTGCACATGGCAATTACGGCAGCAGCATCTATAACTTTGATGTGCAGAACCAAAAACTGCTTAAACTGAACGACATCGTTAAAATAGACTCTTTGCCTTTACAAGGCATCATAGAAAAAAACTTCAGGAAACAATATCAGATACCTGAGGGCGAAGGCCTTTCAACCCAGCTTTTTGATGACCATCTGGCAGCAAGTAAAAACTTCATTGTGGGTAGCCATGGACTTTCCTTTCTTTATAACCCTTATGAAGTTGCCAGTTATGCACAAGGTCAAATCCTGGTTTATATTCCTTATGCTGATCTAAGGAAACAGTTAAATCCAGACTTTGTAAAACGCATGCAAATCAACTAAACTCAGTTTGCCGGATCGTTTAACAGAAAATAAGCGATCCGGCATGCCGTACCTGCTGAGGATTTATTTTGCGTTCCGTTTAATGTCAACTTCAATTGATGCGGCCCCAATTTAAGGTCATCAGCAAATAAGAGGTACCAGGGCAAATGTAATTTTTTGCTCCATGGGGTATACAAATCCATTTCTGGGTACGCCTTTCCATCAATGGTATAACTTACAATCCCCACATCAGGCCCGGCCAGTACAGCAAAACCAATGGCATTACCGGTAAAATCCAGGGTAAAGGAAGCTCCTGGCTCCCTGGCCGACAAAACAGGAATGTTCACAAAACCCGCGCGACCGTGCGCACTGTCTGTTGGTTTCCAATTGCTGATCAATTCAAATCCCTTTAGGTTTGCAGCCTTGCTGATGTCCAGATACGTTCCCTTCGCATACACCAAAGGATCAGTTTTTTTCGGCAGGTCATGAGCAAGCAGTTTTTCAGGTACGGACTGATCAAAAGCCCGGCTCAACAACTGCTGTATACTTCGAAAATAAATGTTTTGTCCGAATGGTGAAGGATGCAAATTTTTAAAATCCCTTTCCCAGGTAAATTCTCCGGCATTGATCCGATCCCTGACCTCCCTGGCCAAATTGATAAAGGGCAACATAAATTTCTTTGCCAGCGCTTCATGCAGGCCGACTTCAGCAGGTACCTGCCCTGCGTTGTACGCTTTAATCTTATCAGGATCTACAAATGCCATCATCACAATATCAGTATATGGATTATGGGCAGTCAACTGCCGGATGATCCCCTCCAATGCCCTTCTTTGTGTAAGCGGCGGTGTTCCGTTTCCACTATCATTTACCGCCGACTCCAGGAACACCAGGTCAGCCCTCCCCTTCGACAACACATCATGATGAATCCGGAAAGCATGTGGTAAACTACCCAGTGAAGGGATACCCGCATTTAAAAAATTAAACCTGGTTTCAGGAAATTGTTTTTGCAGATAGTCCATCACCTGATCACGCCAACCCGGATTATGTGTAATGGAACCTCCATAAAAAACGACATTGATATTTCGTTCTTTTTTGATGCGGTACAAAGTATTACTCAAATTGCCATAACGACCGATGTAATCTTCAGATTTCAACAACTCCTGGTGGGTACTTCCAGGTTGCTGGGCTTTCAGTGCATTTCCCACCTGAAAAGATCCGATTAGCAAACCAAATAAAACACTGAAAATATAACGAAATGTAGTACGCTTTGGAATCATATGTGACCTGGATTTACAATATCCAAATAACAAAATATTACCCAGAGTTAACTACGCACATTTGGCTATATATTCAATGATTTTATCCCTTAGGACCTAAATCCCGGAAACATCCGACTGCCTGATCCAACCCAGGTTTCCATTAGGCAATTCCACCTTGATCCAATCTTCCTCACTTTGTCTGATGTTTACTTTTAAACCCGAATGAATGACAAACAGCGTTTTTGAACCTGCATTCGGACTTCCCTTGGCATCTACAGAAGCATTCATGACAATTGCCTGCTGTTGCGTAGTCAGGTAATGAGATTGTACCGCGGCAAGTATAAAAGTAACCAGACCTGCAAATAGCAGTACCAAACCCGAAAAGAAAGCGCCCTTCTTTGGTAATACCGGAATCAGGAACAGGTAAGCGATCAATAGTGCAAAGCCAATCAAACCCAAAATGACAGTACTGATTGCCAGCGTCTGTTTCGAAAATAAAAACACAACACTGCGCCACCACTCCGTTAAAAAAAACTCAGGTACCCGATCTATCTTATCCGTAATTTTTAAATTAGCCAGCTGCAGATTCAACTTGGCATCTACATCCCCCGGCGACATTTTTAAAGCTTTTTCATAATTCAATATGGCCTGAGGTATCTCTTCAAGCTTGTAGCAGGCATTCCCCAGGTTAAAATAAAGTGTGGCAGACTGGTAACCTGCATCCAGTACTTTTTGGTACTGATCTGCAGCTTCTTTATATTTTCCTTTGGCATAAAATTCATTTCCCTGCTTCAACAGGTCTTGCGGCTTATTCGCCTGCGTAAACAATGGCAATGCAAAAAGCAGGATGAAGGTAAACAGATTGTATTTCATACGGTTAAGCATTTTCGATGTCATTGATGATGTTTTTAGCTTTATCAAATACTTCTTGTTGTGATATACCTGAAACAGGTGCATAACGCGCCATTTCACAAAGGTTCAAGGTTTCCGTTAACTGTGCAATCCGGGCTTCGCCAACACCCGACTCCTCCAATCGCTCTTTAATATTCTCCAGACTTAAATCGGCAGCATCGATGTTAAATTTATGGCTCAAATAGCCATAAAGTCCTTTATAAATAGCTTCGTAAAATGCTTTCTCATTTCCACCCGACAATTGATTCCGGGCATTGGCCAAATGCTTGGATGCCATCTTATTGGCATTTCTTTCCCTTACTTTAACCTGGTCTTTGTTATTTTCGCGGTTACGGTTACGCCATACCATGGCGGCAGCGAAAGCAATCGGTCCGATTAACAGCAAGAAGTAATAGCCGATTGAGCCATGAAATTCGGAATCCGATTTGATCAGTCCCGAATCTGAGGTTCTGATGTATTGAATGTCTTTAGAAAGCAATTTAACATCCTGCTGATTACCTGAAGTAAAAGCTGTAACATTTGAACCTGGATCGCCTTTGGCAACTTTTACAGCAAATGGCTCAGCAGTTAATGTTACATAACGCTGTGTTGCAGGATTAAAATAAGAGAAATTGACTCCGCTAATCGTAAAATTCCCTTCGTGTCTGGGTATCAATAAGTAATCATATTGCCGGCTTCCAGACAGCCCACTCAAACTCTCCGTAATTTTATCGGTGATTTTAGGATCGTACTTTTCCACATCGGCCGGAAAATTCACCGCAGGCGCATTCATCAGATTCAGGTTTCCAGAACCCGAAATCTTCAGAGAATAATTGATCGCCTCATTCGCCTTCACCGCAGGTTTATCCAGACTGGCCTTCAGCGTGAAATTTCCAACAGCACCACCAAAATCTGCAGGTTTACCCGCTTCTGGCAATGGCTTTACCTGTATCGGTACTACTGCACTCTTAATTTTATACTTCGCATCTTTATAAGAGCCAAAAAACATATCAAAAGGATCGTTTGATTGCACGGCCTGTCTAACCAGGAAGGTCATGCCCAACGGATCCAATACCAGTTTCCCGGAACGTGTCGGGAAAAGAATAATCTGTTTCAATACCGCCACATTGTATCGGCTACCCTGATAGTTCTCGGTTTCCCAACGTACATTGGGATCGTTATTTTTTATCTCCTGACTCCAGAAACCGTTAAAATCAGGCAATTTATCAAGCGCATTGTCTACCAGTTCAATATTGGTATACAGCTTATAAGTGACCGTAACCTGCTCTCCCTGGAACGGGTTGGTTTTATTCGGAACGGCACGTATAAAGAGGCGCTTGGAAATGTCAGCAGGTTTTCCCTCTGGTTGCCTGTCCTGAACCTGCTGCTGGTTGTTACCACCACCCTGATTGTGTTGTTGAGTAACCGCCTGCCCCTTAACCACTTTAACCTTTACCGAATTGGAACGGATCTGTTTACCATTGACCACAACCGTGGCCGGACCGATCGTATACTCACCTTCCTTAACGGCCAATAAATCGTAGCTCAACGACAAACTCATGGTCGTATTGCCATTGATAGAGGTCATACTCGACGATTGATTAGGTCCTGAATAAACCTGGAAGCCATTAAACTGCGGTGGACTAAACTTTTCAATGTTACCGTTTACCGAAAAACTGATCTCAAATGCTTCTCCGGTACCCACCTGGTTCTTGCTAACCGATGCCGTAAACTTAATATCCTGTGCAGACAGTGCGGTTGTCCATAGCAACAATATCGAGAGTATATAGTGTTTGATGTTCATTTTACCTTTACCAATCTTTAACAATGCGTCCCTTTACCCCAGTAGCTTTTTTGTTCTTCAACTTGTCCTGAGTATTTTTTTCCTGCTGGTTCAAAGCTTCCAACATCCTTTCTGCATCGGCTTTCGACAACTGATTCGGCTGCTGCCCCTGCTGTTGATCTTTTTGATCCTGCTTATTTTTATCCTGGTCTTTCTTATCCTGATTCTTCTGATCTTTGTTTTGATCCTTCTTGTCCTGGTCCTTCTTATCCTGATCTTTTTTGTCCTGGTCTTTATTCTGATCCTTTTTATCCTGATCTTTCTTGTTTTTATCTTTATTCTTGTCCTTCTGATCCTGTTGCTGCTGTTGTTTCAGCTTTTCCTGGGCATAGGCCAGGTTATATCGGGTCTGATCATCCTTAGGATTATTCAGCAATGCTTTTTTATAGGCATCAATGCTTTCCTCCAGCTTTTTAGACTGAAATAAAGAATTTCCAAGATTATGATAAGCCTGTGCTTTTACCGATTTATCTTTTGCAGATCCTGCTATTTCTGTAAATTTCTGGGCGCTTAAATCAAACTTTTTTTGCTTGTAAAGGGCATCACCCAGGTTAAAATTACCAGGCTCAGAAGTTTTTGCCTGCGCCACTGATTTTTTATAGCTTGCTTCGGCTTCGGCATATTTCTGTTGCTCGTAAAGTTTATTGCCCTGGTGTATATACCTTTTCTCCTTTTGCCCGAAAAGTAATGTGGCAGGGGTCAACAGGCTGATGATAATGATTAATCGCTTCATGGTTATTTTACTTCAAACAAATTCACCTCGCTTAATTTCAAATTCTTCTTTCCGGAGATGAAAAACTCGGCCAGTAATAAAATCAGGGCTGCAATCAGGAAAAACTGAAAACGGTCTTCATAATTCTTAAACATCTTACTGTCGTAAGATTTTTTCTGCATGTTATTGATCTGGTCCATCACAATGTTCAGTCCGCTGTTTGCATTGCTCGCCCGCACATAAGACCCGTTACCGGCGACAGCAATTTCTTTACACATTTGCTCATTCAACTTACTCACCACAGTTTTACCAGCTTCATCGGTATGAAAACCTATTGGTTTTCCATGCTGATAAATCGGAACAGGTGCACCTGCTTCAGAGCCCAGTCCAATGACATGAATGGTTACGCCTTTATCTCTGGCGCTTTTTGCAGCACCTACCGCATCGTCCTCATGGTTCTCCCCGTCGGTCATTAAAATCATGGCCTTACTGGTACCGTCTACCAGGCTAAAAGATTTCATTCCCATATCAATCGCAGCACCAATGGCCGTACCTTGTGTAGGTACAATGTCTGTAGTAATGTTGTTCAGAAAAAGTTTAGCGGCCGAGTGATCTGTAGTAATGGGCAATTGTACATAGGCCTCTCCGGCAAAAATGATAATTCCAATCCTGTCGTTATGCGAGTTTTCAATCAATTGAGAGAGGGCACGTTTGGCATTTTCCAGACGATTGGGCGATAAGTCACCCGCCAGCATACTGTTGGAAACATCCAGCAGGATCATCAGATCAGATCCATTTCTTTTACCTTCTTCAATTTTAGTCCCGATCTGCGGATCTGCAATACCAATAACCAGAAAGGCATAAGCCACTACAAAACAGCTAAACTTAATCCCTGGTCTTGAAAAACTAACCTCTGGCATCATCTTTCTAACCGTTTCCGGATTCCCAAGTCGAAGCAGTGCCTTTTTCTTCCAGTATCTTACCCTAAAAAAGATAAAAATCAAGATTGGAATGCCTGCCAGGGCCCATAAAAATTCTATATGTGCAAAACGTAACATAATCTAAGTTAATGCTCCTTTAAACAGGGTGTTCTTTAATAAAAATTGAATCAACAACAGCAGCAATGCGACCAGTGCAAAAGGTAAAAAGGCTTCTGTTTTTTTATGGTACTGCGTAACCGCAATCTTAGCTTTTTCCATTTTATCAATTTGCTGATAAATCTGTTTTAACTTTTCGTTATTGGTTGCCCTAAAATATTTACCACCGGTAATGGTGGCAATATTGCTTAAGGTAGATTCGTCGATGGTAACCGGTACTTGTTGATATTGAATTCCAAATGGCGTTTTTACCGGATAAGGCGCAAAACCTTTGGTACCAATCCCAACTGTATACACCCTGACATTCATTTTTTTGGCAATCTCGGCCGCCGTAGCTGGGGGAATAGAACCAGTAGTATTCGATCCATCGGTCAGCAATATCACCACTTTGCTTTTCGCCTCACTATCTTTCAGCCGGTTTACGGCCGTAGCCAGACCCATACCAATCGCCGTACCATCCTCAATCATCCCGTTACTGATTCCTTTAAACAAATTAATCAATACATCATGGTCAATAGTCAATGGGCATTGTGTAAAACTCTCCCCGCTAAACACCACCAAACCAATCCGGTCATCCGGACGGTCTTTAATGAAATCAATAGCGATATTTTTACCCGCCTCTAAACGGTTTGGCTTTAAATCCTCCGACAACATGCTTCCCGAAATATCCGTGGCAATCACAATATCAATCCCCTCGGTTGTTGAATTTTGCCAACTAAAGGCAGTCTGTGGCCTTGCCAGCGCAATGATCAGAAAGATAAATGTCAATACAGTTAACACAATCCCATAATGTCTTAACCGCGTATATTTACTCTTCTTATTGGGCAAAAACCCTTTGATGGCAGACATGCGCAGGTTTCCCTGCATCTGCTTATTTTTCCAGACGTACCAGGCAATAACCAGGGGGATGATGATCAGTAACCAGAAAAACCCTGGATTGGCAAATTCGATTCCACTAAGCAGTTTCATTGTTGTTCTTTTGCACTTTATTTTCGGGTAATGGATTATTTTCTTTCGTTTGGGTAATAAAGCTGATGGCATGATCCATACTTTGCTCATTATCAGTATGCAGCGGCTCTGCTTTCGCGAATTTTACCAAATCGGCCAGAATCAGAATTTGACGTAAACTGTTGCGGCTCTGATCTGAAATTTCCAGATGCCTTAGCCCGGATAAAATCTCATCTGAGGTCTGTTCCATCGCATTCACCTGATACCTGTTTTCCAGATACTCTCGAATGATATCACTCAATTCACTGTGGTAAGCTTTAACTGCATTCTGCTGCCACAATTTACGGTCTTTCAAAGCTTTCAACTTATCCAGTGCCTGCACATGTGCCGGAATGATCGGTTTTGGAGCTTCAACTACTGGTTTTTGCTGACGTCTTTTGCTCAGGTAATACCATAAAGCGATCAATGCAGCAACAACAATTAAGGGAATGAGCACCCATGGCCAATGGTCACGTAACCAGTCCATCCAGGAATAAGAAACAGCCAGGGGCTCTTTAATGTCATAAATGGATTTGGTGGTATCTATTTTTACAGCGGTAATTTCCAGGGGAAGTGCATTCGTACTGAAAGATTGTCCCCCACTTTTAAAAGTGAAGGCAGGTACCATGTGTAACCCGGCTTCAAAAGATGTCAGCACATAACTTTGACTAATGGTTCGGAATGCTGGGTTTTGTGGATCAGCCAACGTATCTGTTTTCCCAGCCTGCACAATTTGTACTTTAGCAGAAATGGTATCTCCAAGTACCGGAAAAACAACGTCCGCTTTTGTTGGTAAATGAACACTCAGCCGGAGGTTCGTCTGATCGCCCAAAGGAATAGATGTGTGATCCAATTTGGCCGCCACTTTAACATCCTGCGCCATGCCCTGATTTGCCAAACCAATCAGGCCGATCATCAGACACCAGCTAAACTTAAAACTACGTTTCATCATGCTATCTTCTGGCTTCTCTTTTTTTAAACAATGTCATCAAGGGTTTAACATACGATTGATGCGTCCCAATCCGGGTAAAATCCACACCAGATCTTTTAAAAAGGTCCGTTAACCTACCGTTACGCTCCAATGCAGCAACTTTAAAAGCATGGCGAACTTGCGGATCACCTGTATTTACCCATTCCAGTTCTCCGGTTTCCTGATCCTGCATCGGTACAATTCCTAAATCCGGAAATTCCTCTTCATGAACGTCAAATAAACGCAATGCGATCAGATCATGCTTTCTGTTGGCAATTTTGAGCTCATTTTCAAAAGTACTGCTCATAAAATCTGAGATCAGAAATGCCGTGCAGCGTTTCTTAATCGCACTGGTAAAATACCGTAAAGCTTCGGCAATATTGGTTCCGGTATGTGCCGGTTTAAAATTAATTAGCTCCCGGATAATCATCAGAATGTGACTGCGTCCTTTTTTTGGTGGGATGAACTTCTCTACCTGGTCGCTAAAAAACAACACCCCTACTTTATCGTTATTCTGAATCGCCGAAAAAGCAAGTACAGCACAAAGCTCAGTCGCCAGTTCCTGCTTTTGCTGCAACTGCGTACCAAAATTCTTCGAGCCGCTAACATCAACCAACAACATCACCGTCATTTCACGCTCCTCGTCAAACACTTTGACATACGGATGGTTAAAACGTGCAGTTACGTTCCAGTCAATGGTACGTATTTCATCTCCCATTTGATATTCCCGAACCTCGCTAAAGGCCATACCACGACCCTTAAAGGCCGATTGGTACTCTCCTGAAAAGATCTGATTGCTCAACCCACGGGTCTTAATTTCAATCTTTCTTACTTTTTTTAAGAGATCTTTAGTATCCATAACTAAGGAACTTCTATCGCGTTTAAGATCCCGGTGATGATGGTTTCAGTTGTAATATCTTCTGCCTCCGCTTCGTAAGTCAAGCCAATCCGATGTCTCAGTACGTCATGGCAAACGGCACGCACGTCTTCAGGAATAACGTAACCCCTCCGCTTAATGAAAGCATAGGCCTTGGAAGCTAAGGCCAGATTGATACTCGCCCTCGGTGAAGCACCAAAGCTGATCAGGTTTTTATAATCAGCCAGTTTATATTGATCAGGGAAACGGGTAGCGAAAACAATGTCAATGATGTATTGCTCAATCTTCTCATCCATATATACTTCTTTCACCACTTTTCTGGCCCTCAAAATATCATCCGGATGCAAAATGGTGTTCGGCTTAGGCATACCCTGCGGCGCTATATTTGCCCGCATAATTTTTTTCTCATCCTCTTTTTTAGGATAACCGATCACTACTTTCAACATGAAACGGTCTACCTGGGCTTCCGGAAGCGGGTAAGTTCCCTCTTGTTCTATCGGATTTTGCGTTGCCAAAACCAAAAATGGTTTAGGAAGATCAAAGGTGTTGTCGCCAATGGTTACCTGACGCTCCTGCATCGCTTCCAATAACGCACTCTGTACTTTTGCAGGCGCACGGTTAATCTCATCAGCCAGGATAAAGTTAGAAAACAATGGTCCTTTCCGAACGATGAATTCCTCTTTCTTCTGGTTATAAATCATGGTTCCCAATAAATCGGCAGGTAACAGGTCAGGTGTAAACTGAATCCTGCTGAAACCTGCATCAATCGTCTTAGAAAGCGTATTGATGGCCAGTGTTTTTGCCAAACCGGGTACACCTTCCAGCAAAATGTGCCCATCAGCCAATAAGCCGATCATCAAACGCTCTACCATGTATCGCTGCCCAACAATCACCTTATCCATCTCCATAAACAAGAGATCAATAAATGTACTTTCCTGTTGTATTTTCTCGTTCAACGCACGGATATCAACGCCATACGATGATTGTTCAGTCATGTGATTTACTTCTTCCATTTAAAATCAAATTTTAATAGTTGCGAAAATTAGACAAAGCATCTTTTTTTCACAACTACAAGGGCGTAATATAATGTTAAAATATGTTAAATGTCAATTTTAGCTGAAGGTTCACCAACCGGAATAATTATTTTAAGCTATCTGGAACAGATAAAATCTGTCCGTTTACTTTTACGTTTTCGAACACCAACCCCTTGACATAATCTACATTCAGGGCTGTTTTTACACCTTTGATGTCACAATTGATCATCCTTAGGTTTGCTACCGGAGATTCTTTATAAGCATTGACCATCAAGGCATATTTACCACCCTTTTCAACAGTAACGTTCTCTACCCAGATGTTACGTATGGTTGGGATGAAATTACCAGCTTTTTCGTAAAACATATTGCATTTAACCAAAGCCTCACCATAGGTACCCACTTTAATGTCTTTCATAAATACATTTTCTGTCGTACCACCCCTGCTTGAGCTTGTTTTAATACGCAATACGCGATCCAGGTCTTTACTATCCATCGTACAGTTGATGGCGTAAATGTTCCTTGCACCACCAGATATTTCGCTGCCGATCACAACACCACCATGCCCGTCCCGCATTTCACAGTTTTCAATGATGTGGTTCTCTGCCGGACGGCCAATTCTGCGTCCGTCTTCATCACGACCAGATTTAATGGCAATGCAATCATCACCCGTATCAAAATAACAATTGCTAATCAATACATTTCTACAGGATTCCGGATCACAGCCATCATTATTTGGGCCATGGGTAATCACTTTCACACGGTCAACCGTTACATTCTCACAAAGTACAGGATTGATATTCCACATCGGAGAATTGATCATCTTGATACCAGAGATCAACACATTTTTACAGTTATAAGGTTGCACAAAATTTGGTCTGAGGAAGTACCCCGGCCCGAATATCCTGGTTTTAGGGTCTGTTTTCTGATGATTCAAAGTATGTAGGGAATCTCTTGCAGGATTTTGACGGCCCAAGCCTTCCTTCCAGCCAAATTTCTTAGCCCCGCACCAGTACCACCAATTGTCGTAATCAGAATTTCCATCCAGAATGCCATTACCGGTAATGGCAATATTCTCCTGCCCGTAAGCATAAATAAATGGAGAATAGTTCATGCATTCCATTCCTTCCCAACGGGTAAATACCATCGGCAAATAATCGTTTGCATCCTGACTAAACAAAATTTTAGCACTGTCTACCAAATGCAGGTTCACATTGCTTTTCAAATGAATCGCACCAGTTAAAAAAGTACCCAGTGGTACAACAACCCTGCCGCCGCCTTGTTGGTTACACGTCTCAATTGCCTTTTTAAAAGCAGCTGTATTTTTAGTTTTACCATCTCCTACCGCCCCAAAATCTGTAATCAGAAAATCTTTGTCTGCAAACTTTGGCGCTTTAATCTTTGTCCTCAATATTTCCATTTCCCGCAACGGCTGTGCCGATGAGGTCCAGGCCATTCCCTTCTTCTTTATTGCACAACTGCTCAATAGCATCATCCCAAAAATTACCGCCATACCGGCAGCTTGAATCGTTCGTTTCATACGTGTATATTTAAAAAGTATCGGTTATTAATCTATCTTAAAAATGAAGGAAGAAGCCGTCATGTATTTCCCACCCTGTGCGGTTCCAAATAAATACGCAGGCTTATCTTTAATAAATAACAATTGTGGGCGTTCCAACCGTCCATAACGTTTTAACCAGGCCGGAGCAGGTGGCTCGGTAACATAAGCAGATAATTTCTGGTAAGCAATTTTAGGCTCCCTCCATGTAATGCCATCTTTCGAAGTGATGTACAAACCTACATCATGATTAAACACACCCATATCACGGGCAAGCATTTTAAACTCCCGGTCTGCATACCACACAAAGGCATCCTCAAATTGCTTGTTACCACCTTTGGTAGAATAATCGATAACCGGGTTCGCTGAATATCTTTTATAAGGTCCTTCCAGGCGATCTGCAATCGCCAATCCGTATTTTCGGTTTCCACGAATTAAAGGATCCGGAGAATTGTAATAATCGTTGCTATTCCAGGACTTATAATACAACCAGTATTGCCCATTGGGATGTTTCAAAAATGCAGGATTGGTCGTACAATGGTCATCCCACGCACCTGCAGGGCCAGCTTCCAGTAAAGGATGCTCAGGCCGTGTCCAGGGGCCATCCAATGAATCGGCCGTGGCCAGACCAATCCGTTTGGTATCGGTTTTACCATTTGAATTGCCCATATAAAAAAGACAGTATTTACCATCTACAAATTTAATGTGCGGATTATGACAGGTAGTTGCATCCCAATGGCCCGGACCTCGCGGCGCCAGGACAGTCTCCAGAAAAACAAAAGGTTGCTCCGGACTTTCAGCCACTGCATGTGCAATTTCCGAACAATTGATCCAGCCACCCATTCCTTTCGCAGCAGGCCAGCGCGAAAAAAACACATGAATCTTACCATCAGGTGCTTGAATCGGACTGTTGCACCAAACATACCAGCCCTCCATTTCCAGTGCCCGCCCTACCGGACTTAGCTTATGTGCAAATTCATCGGCACTTAAATCTCCGAATGCTGCCCCTGCAATTTGAGGTATGGCAAATAGAAAAGGCATCTGGCTTATAAATACTCTCCTGTTCATATCTGGTTGTCAAAAATGAATGACTATGCGATCTTAAGCATGATTTTTCAAATCGGCAACCTATAGCATCCTGCCATTTGCAGCGCTTAAGGTCAGGATTTGCCCACAGACTTCTTTAAGGCCTTTAACAAGAATATTTATCAGTAAATCAATCTGTAACAATCCAATTACAAAATATAAACAGCAGGTTGCCACAGGTTGCCGGAATTAATTTCAACTGATAAGTTAGAGTTAACCAATATAATCTAAAACCTAACGAACTAATCTCCAATCATCAGATGAGAAAATCTTTCACCCTATTGTATGGAATTGCAATTTCCATCCTCTTATCCCTCTGCAGTCAACCTGGTTCCGCTCAAACTCCCGCTTTTCCTGATGCGGGTGGTTTTGGACGCTTTGCAACCGGCGCCCGCGGAGTCAGCAATCCAATGGTCTATATCGTAACCAACCTGAACGACAGCGGCACAGGCTCCTTTAGGGATGCAGTCAGCCAACCCGGCCGTTTTGTAGTCTTCGCCGTTGGCGGAATCATTAACCTCAAATCGGTAGTCGCTGTCGCTAAAAACACCACCATCGCAGCACAAACTGCACCAGGTGACGGGATCGTATTGTTTAACAAAACCGTATCCTTTTCCAATTCCTCCAATACCATAGCGCGCTATTTGCGGATTCGATTGGGGGCGACGGACAATGCAGGTAAGGATGCTTCAGGCATAGCCAGCGGAGCCAATATCATCCTCGACCACCTATCGGTAACCTGGGGCATGGATGAGGTATTTTCTATCAACTGGGACAATAAAGGTCCTATGCCAGACAACATCACCATCCAGAATTCCATCATCGGACAGGGCTTACACCGCCAGAACCACTCAGCAGGAGGTTTGATCCAGACCCCGGATGGCGGTCGCGTGAGTCTGCTCAAAAACCTGTACATCAGCAACAAAACCAGGAATCCGAAAGTTAAAGGCGTTAATGAATTTGTAAACAATGTCGTTTACAATTGGGGAAATGGCAATCGATTGGGAGATGAGATGAACTATGGCTGGACAGGTGACGCTTATATCATGGGCGGAGATTCCCAGGGTGTTTCCGAAGTCAATATCATCAACAATTATTTTGTGGGTGGCCCCAATACCCCACCCGGTAAAACCACGCCCTTTTCCAGGGGATCAGGTAATTTCTATCTGTACGGAGCTGGCAATTATTTCGACAACAACCAAAACGGACAACTTGACGGCACCTTGGTTCCGGCAAATATTACGGGTTATCCAGGCATCACAGATGATGGATTTAAGACCCAGCCCTTTGCTTATCCTACAGCAGCCCCACAGTATGCTGCTGCAGTGGCTTACCAGCAGGTCATCGATCAGGCAGGAGCCACTTATCCAAGAAGAGACCAGGTAGATCAGCTGATGATTGATGAGGTAAAATCCCGTGGTACGGCAGGTCTGTATGTATATCGTGAAACAGACCTGCCACTTAGCAATGGCGGATTGGGGAATGTCTTCAGCGCACAGGCCCCGGCTGACACCGATCAGGATGGGATACCAGATGCCTGGGAAGACGCCAACGGATTGAACAAAAACAACCCTGCAGATGCCTTGCTCATGAATACAGACAATCCGGGTTATCTGAACATTGAAGTTTACATCAATGGCCTGGCCAGCACAGCCGCTCCCGACTTCATCAGGCCACCCTCCAATGTAAGCTTAACGGCAACTTCTACAGAAAGTCCTGTTCCTGCAAGCATGGTCACCATCAAATGGCTTGACAACTCCGAAAACGAACAAAATTTCGTATTGGAACGCTCCACAAACAACATCAATTATAGTCTCATAGCTACTGTGAATGCAAATGTGATCAGCTATACAGACCAGCAAAACCTGGTTCCAAATACAACCTATTACTACCGCATTAAAGCAACTCATACTACAGATCAGTCGGCCTACAGTGCCGTAGCTTCTATAAAAACTCCACCCATACCCACTGCTCCGGCCATTCCGGCAATCGCTTATCCAGCTATAGGATTTCAATACGCAGAATTAATCAATTCTGCTGTAACCTTAAAATGGACCGGCAGCAGCAATACCAGTAATTTCGCAGTTTATTTCGGAACTGATCCGCAAGCCCTGGTTAAAAAAGCAGATGTCGCCTACAGTACAGCGCCTTCCCTTTTAATAAATGGACTTACAGAAGGCAGCACGTATTACTGGCGTATTGATGCTTCAAATGCCAAAGGCCTGTCGCCGGGCGAAACCTGGTCCTTCAGGACCAGTAAAACCATTCCCAAAGGAATCATCGGCTACTGGAGTTTCGACGATACAGAAGGCATACAGGTTAGCGATTCTACAAGTTATGAAAACCATGGTGTTCTAGGTCTTGACGACGACAATGCCAACATCAGAACCACAGGTAAAAAGAAAAATGCGCTCGATTTTTCTACAGCGGATGTTTCTTCTTACGTGGTCAGCATACCTCATGAAGATCAGCTCTACCTGGATAAAAACTCCTTCACCTTATCATTCTGGATGAAGGCCAATCCAACGATGCTGCCACAGGACAATAACTCCAGTGCTTACCTGTTGTGTAAGGGTTCAATTACCAAAAATGCAGCTACTCAGGCTACCGGAAAGCGATTTGATATTGAATTTAAAAACAAACAGTTCCGTTTTGCCATAGACGATGATAATGATGCCAATGGCGGTGGGAAAGATGAACTTCAGGCTGCCGCCACCAGCTTTTTTAACAATGAATGGGTATACGTTACTGTGATCCGGGACGTAGAAAACAAAAAGCTGAAAATCTACCAAAATGGAATACTGTTCAAGGAATCGGACATTACCAAAGCCAATGCCGGTATCGGAGAAAGCAGCGCCTTGATCATCGGAAATATTGGAGCATATGAATTTCTGTCTACCACAAACCAATCGGCACCTTATCGCGGGATGCTGGACGAGCTTAAAATGTTCAATTACGCTTTATCGGATACGGAAATCATGACCGAGTTCTATACCGATCCGCATCCCATGCAAGCCTACAACCCCAGTCCCGCCACAACAACAACAGCCGCACAGTCAGACCAGGTGACACTGGGCTGGACGGCCGGATTGAAAACCACCTCATTTGAGGTATATCTGGGCAGCACAGCTGAGCAAATGACTTTAAAAGGATCAACCACAGTTGATAAGCCATTTTTCACTGTGGAAAACCTAAGCATCAACAGCCCTTATTTCTGGCGTGTCGATGCCATCGGTCCGGGTGGCAAAACCAGCGGAAGTGTATGGAACTTTCGCACAGCCAAATTCAAAAAAGGATTAACCGGACACTGGATGCTCGATGAAAAAACCGGCCAGCTTGCCGCTGACAGCAGTCGGTATGCAAATCATGGAAGCTTACAGAATTTCACCACCTACCAATGGTCTGATGATGCCAGATTCAAAGGCAGCCTGCTATTCAGCAATCCTTTAGCCAATGGAGCAGTCAGCATTCCCGACGCCGGGCAAATCCAGTTCGACCAGGGTTCTTTCAGCATCTCCATGTGGGTTAAAATTGCGGCAACAACCTCGCCAGATTGCTACCTCCTGCAAAAAGGCACTTTCGAAGCCACCACAGGAAAATGGTACGGACTACAATTAAAAAGCAACCTGCTCACCTTCGCCATCGATGATGGGATCAACAAAAGCAATTTAGACATTACCATCAATAAAGCGCCTTACAACATTTTAGCCCAAGGATGGAAACACCTGGTTGCAGTGAGAGATGCCAATAGTAATTTATTAAAAATCTATATCGACGGCATACTTGCAGGCAGCAAAACTTCAGCAACAACAACGGGAACTATCGGACAGGCCAAAGCCCTTTTGCTCGGTAATTCTACGGAAAATAAGCCTTATAAAGAGGCCATGGATGATGTTCGAATTTACAATTATTCCCTATCTGCAGAAGAAATTACCAACCTGTTCAATGGCGAAAAGCTGGTCAAACAAGTTCAGAACGTGAGTCCCCTGAATCAAAGCATAAACCTGAGCCCCCAGCAGACAGATTTCAGCTGGACCGGAGGTGCAGAACGCTATGCGTTTTACGTCGGAACCCATGCGGACAGCCTGATGCTTCAGCAAAATGACATCCAGACCAAATACTTCAGCTTGCAAAATCTAAAGCCCCTCAGCACCTATTACTGGCGCGTAGATGCACTCAACGACGGAGAAACAGCGAAAGGCACGGTTTGGAATTTTCAAACGGCCTACGTAAATCAGGCACCAACACTAAATGAAATCCCGACACAAACGTTATGTCAGGCAGCCGAAACAAAAACCATTTCACTCAGCGGCATTACAGCAGGACCTGAAAGCAGTCAAAGCCTCTCTATTGAAGCCATTGCTGCAACAGGACAGTTCGATTTGCTCACTGCAGAATTAAATGCAAATGGAACCGCACTTGTCAAATACCGCTTAAAACCTGAAGTCAGTGGAATGGTCGAGTTCAATGTGATCTTAACCGATAACGGGGGAACAGAATTTGGAGGAATCAATAAAATCAGTAAAAAGGTAATACTCCAGGTTGCAGCCCTGCCAAATTTGCAGATTGCCAGCAACAAACCCTTAAATATTGGTCTGGGTCAATCCATTACTTTAACCGCAAGTGGTGGCAGCAATTACACCTGGCAAAGGCCTTTCTTATACTTTGGAAATCTCAACACCTCGTCCATAACAGTGTATCCACTGGTGAATACAACTTATAAAGTATCCAGTACAAATTCAAATGGCTGTGCTACAGAAAAAGAGGTTAAGGTAACAGTAAGCTCTTTAATCAGACCCCGCAACATTTTAACACCGAATGGAGATGGCAACAATGACCTGTTTGTCATTGAGAACATTGAGTTGTATCCAAACAATGAAGTCAAAATCGCAGATCGCCTCGGCAAACTTGTTTACAGTAAAAAAGGTTATACCAACGATTGGAATGGTTACTACAATGGTAAGCCATTACCAGAAGGCACTTACTACTATACCATCCGGTACGGTTACGACATTCCAATGATCGGCTTCATCACCATCATCAGAGAAAGATAATTTATCCAATTAGATAGGCGCTACAGGCGCCTATCTAATTTCTACCCCAACCATATTGCTATTCCGGCTTCCTTTAAAAGGTTCCGTCCTGACAGAAATTACAAGTTTATATTTACCAGGATTGGCGGGAGCCGTTATCTTAGCTTTTAGCAATACGGACTGACCCGGTTTAACTGCTACCCCTTCTAAATCCGCATCCACAGGTTTAAATTCATCCAGATCCGGCCCCAACTTAAAGCTATACTCCAGAAAACACTTCCATTTTTCGTTTTTATTTCCCAAATGGACCGCATCTGCGTAAGGATTTGTGATCCTCAATTCCAATTCGCGCTGCTCCCCGCTTTTCCAGTCTGCAGGAACAGCAACCGGGTTTATACTTAGCTTTTGGTACATGCGTACCTGATCAATCCAAATTCCGTAATAAGGACCTTTACTGGTCAAAATCGTATCTACCTGGCCTGCGCCATCCATCACGTGCTGCTGTACAAAATAAGCTTTATGATTTCTGATGCCATCCTCTAATGGCCAGATGTCATATTGGTTTTTACGGTAATACCTGGAATCATATCCAAAACCAAGGGTGCTCCGGGTATAATAATTGTAACGTGAGGGCACCTGGAAAGAGTCTACAAAGATCACAGGTGCATCACCTGCTTTCTGCTGGATATCCTCCGCCCAGGTTTTATTTCCAAAATAATAGTCTACCACTTTGATTTTCATCAAAGCAGGTATCGGAACAATCAGGATCAACCTGACCAGAATGACCAATCCAATATTCACCATAGCCAATCCATTAAACCATTTTGGCACCCGGGACTTCGACATGCTGATATAAGCCAGTATAAACAGGCACAGCATGGCTGGTAAGGTCCAATGCGCTTCTACCCTTCCTTTCAAAGTGCTCAGCAGGAAAAACAGAAAAATACCGTAAAAATTAAACTTAACCGCAGCGATAAAGGGATCCGAATGCTTAACCAGGACAGCAGAACGATACAGGTACCAACCCACTAGCGGACCGGCTAAAGCCAACTGGGCCAAAATATACGCTGTTGTAAAGCTTGATTTATAATAGGCAGACGAGCGGTCTATCACATGATAATAGAAAGAAGGATAATTGTTTTGAACCTGCCACCAGATGTGCGGTATAAACGCCACCATAGAAATGACCACAACCAACCAGAAGCTCCATCTTTTTAACAACTTCCAGTTCGAAAGAATGGTAAAGAACAATACCAAAATACCGTGGTACTTGCTATAGAGCATACAGGCAATAACCACGGCCAGTAAAAACGCCCATTTCAATTTATCTTCCACTACATACCGCTGGTACACATAAAAAAAGAGTACCATAAAAAAGAACAGGGGCGCATCAGGAGAAGTAATAAAACCATAAACATGGAAAAGAACAATCGAACCAAACAGCAAAATAAACAGCTTGATGTCCTTGCCATATGGACTCACCATTTTCCACAGCAGGTAGGCTGATGCTGTACTGGTGATGACTGTCAGCAACCTTAAGCCCAATGTGGATTGTAAAAGACCATCTCCGATCCTGATGAACAAGGCCACCATAGGTGGATGATCAAAATAACCCCAGTCTAAAAACCGGGAATATACCCAGTAATAAGCTTCGTCTGCATGTACTTCTACAAAACTGGCCTGTACAATATTGATCAGCGTCCAGATTCCTAAAAAAATAAATAAAATCTGTTCAGGACTCCGCTTGGTATTTATCATAAAAATTTGTTATCCGGTAAAAGTATAAAGGTAATTGGCAAAGAAATTCCAAAGCGAAACAATCACAATGGCGCAGGCTTTGGCAAAGTAAAAATTCCATCTCAACTTATCGTGCAACAGATAAATCAACGCATTACTCAATGCAAGTCCAACCAGGGAAACCATGAAGAATTTCCCAAATTGAATAATTAAACCAGGATTATGACTACTAAACGTCCAGTAACGGTTTAACATATAATTTGTCCCCGTTGCCACCACAAAGCCTGAAGAATTCGCTATATATTTGTGGATTTTTAATTTTTCCTTACAGAAATAGGTGATGCTAAAATCAACAATCAGTCCCGAAAACCCAACCACACCGAACTTTAAAAACTTGAAAATGAAGGCTTTATTAAATTCAACTGTAGCTAGGGTACTCATAAAAATATGCTTTGGCACAAAAATAAGATAATAATGGATAACTCATTTGCTTTCTCTATTTTTGTTCCAAAACCATCGCTTGTTTCAAATATTTAAATACAAGATTTTTAATAAGTACGCTGCCGAGTTTAGGCATGCCTACAGCTATATCAATCTTAGGCAGGTAACCGTTCTTAGTACCGTACTCCTAACCATCACGCTTGGGGTTAGGCTGACTTCTATTTTCTATCGTGCGGAGCTGATGTCAATGCCTTTTCTGCCACAATATAATGTATTAAACTGGGTGCAAATCTCTGGTTCGCTGTTCTTTTTGTTTGCTGCCAGTTTAGCTTTAAAATCCCATTCCTGGAAAACTGCTGGCAGAAATGCACTGGTCCTGGCCTTTTGTTTGTTCTTACTGACTTCCTCTTTCACAGTCAGTTATTTATTTTCCCAGCAAAATCCAAAAAACACCTTAACCATATTTCTGACCGGTATCGTAGCGGTCAGTGTATTTTTCGCACTGGAGTTGACACAGATCATCATCATTTCGGCCTACATCATTGTACTTTTCGTGGCAGCCATGTTCATTCCCGAAATGAGTACCCAGCAAAAATTACTGAATGTCATCATGTCTGGCGTACTTGCTTTTTTTCTATATGCCTGCTCCCGATACGGTTATTATTTCAAGGCCGAGCAGTTTGTAAAGGTTAAACAACTGGAAGAAAAAAATGAAGAGGTAGTAGAACTCAATCAGCAAAAAGGAGAAATTCTTGGCTTTGTAGCACACGATTTGAGAAATCCCTTAAACAATATTGAAGCCCTCAGCCGGATATTGATAGAAGACGGTAAAGAAGATACCGAGCTACAGCTGATTTTAACCTCTGCCAGACAGGCAAAAAGTATCATCAACGATTTAATTGAAGTCATCCAGCATGATAAAACACCTTTCAGCATGCAGGAAACGGACCTCATTGCCCTCATTCAGGGAATATGTGCCAATTGGCAGGCCAATGTGAATGCCGAAAGAAAGATCAATTTCAAGGCCACAGAACAGCGGCTCAACACCCATGTCAACGACTCAAAATTTACGCGGGCCATAGACAACCTGATCGGAAATGCCATTAAATTTTCCAATGAAGATACACCGATTGAAGTCGCTTTGATCAAAAAAGAAACCACATACGAACTGAGTATAGCCGATCAGGGCATCGGAATCCCGGAACACCTCAGGGCGATGTTATTCGATCAGTTTTCAAAAGCAGGCAGGACCGGTTTAAATGGTGAAAAATCCATCGGTTTAGGTCTGCACATCTCTAAAACCATTATTGAACAACATGGTTGCGAACTCAGCCTAGAAACTGAAGAAAACAAAGGGACTATCTTTAGAATTAACGGAAAATTAAGCTAGTTCAGGTTAAATTTCTCGTTTTTGATCTTCACTACGTTCGAAGTAAATATAATGCCTACAATCAAGATCCCAATCACAATGGCCAATACCATTTGCAGGGAGGAATAAAGTTTATTGCCCGAAACCATAAATTCAGTATCCTTGATCAGTTCCTGACCTACCATGCGCTGGATCCGCATCAATTCTGACAATTGCTGGATAATTTCACTGGATGCATTGCGGCCAAAAACCTCGTGTGCAATCCTGGCCCGCTCCAGGCCTTCATGCTCCATGGTGGTTAAGGTTTTCTCCTCAAACATTCTATTTCCCCATAATATCTTCTTCAGGTTAGCCATTTGCTCTTTCTCCTGCTTAACCAGGTAAGTTTTTTCATAACCGGAAATCAATGAATCTATAGAGCCGTTGATTTTATTTAACCCGGTTTTCAACTTTTTCCCATTAAAAACATCATGCACTGCAGGATACAACGCATTGTCCAGCAGCAGGCGTTTCTGATCTACATATTCTGCGATATAAAACAAATCCGTTGCCGGGATCAAACGGTCATTGTACAAAGACACAAAAGAATTGTTCATATTCTTCACACTTTTATCTTCCAAAAACCGGATCAAAATGGTACAGCCCATAATACAAAATAACAGGATGGCAATTTTGGTTTTCTGTTTGATGCTATATCCAAATTTCATTTTATCATTTTTAAGTTAGAACTGATCTTCAGCCGGGGCCAAAAACAGATTTGGGGCAAAATTTACTAAAAATAATTCTCTTTTTGCCCTGGTTACCCCAGTATACAGCCACCGTAAAAAATCCATATCCACCATTTCGTCTGTTAAGTAACCCTGATCAACAAATACAGCATCCCATTGCCCGCCCTGTGCTTTATGGCAGGTTACAGCATAAGCAAACTTAATTTGCAACGCATTGTAATAGGGATCTTCTTTAATGGCATTATACCTTTCCCGCTTATTTTTAATGTGCTCGTAATCTATATTCAATTGTTCAAACAACAAATTAGCCTGCTCAAAGGGCAAATTGGGCGTCTCTGCAGTCAGGGTATCCAGCATCACTTTACAAGTCACATTACCCGCTTCCGGAAAATCCAGAAACTCCAGTTGTGTTTCGGCAAACCGGAAACCATAACGCTCTTCTGTATTCCGAACCCGAACAATCCGTGCCATATCCCCATTTGCAATAAATGCCGCAGATTCATTCTCGGGCAGCCAGAAATAATTATTCTTAACCACCATGATCTGGTCGCCACCCGTCAACTCTTCTTCACGATATAGCAAGCGCGCACGGATCTGCTGATTGTAAACATTGGCAGATTTATTGGACCGGCAAACCACCAGGGAGTTTTCAATTCCAAACTTTCCATAAGCATATTCCAAGCCCTCTACCAGTTTCAATCCGGTCATTCTAAAAATATCCTTGTAATTTTTAGTGATGAATTTTGGCAAATCCATTTTTTCATCAGGTGCCGTATCGTTGATCAGTTTTCGCAACATCGTCGCATTGGCCAAGATCCCCGATTTTTTCTCCTGCCGCACCACTTCCCTCAGTTCAACGGCTTTCATTTTCTTACCAAACTTCAAAGCCAGGTATCCCTGGTTTAAAGCCGGGCTGTCGATGCTTCCAACAGGAGGCAACTGTGCCGTATCCCCAACAAACAACAATCCGCAATTTTTATGATTGTACACAAACTCCATCAGATCCTTCAGAAAAGATGAACCGGTTCCTGTATTCCATTCATCGGCGATCATCGAAGCCTCATCTACGATAAACAGGGTATGTTCGGCTAAATTGGGGGCAAGCTCAAAAGACATGTCGACCGCCACAGCCGAGCGTTTTCTGTAAATTTTCTTATGAATGGTTAGCGCTTTACGACCCGTATAATTACTCATAACCTTCGCAGCCCTACCCGTAGGCGCCAGTAAAACTGCCCGAAGTTTAAATTTAGGCAAAGCCTTTACCAGTGCAGCTACCGAAGTCGTCTTACCAGTTCCCGCGTAACCCCGCAATATAAAACACTGATCATCCAGCTCATGCGATAAAAAAGAAGCCATCCGGTCACAAAAAACAAGCTGTTCCGCTGTCGGTGTGAATTCGTATGACTGTGCTATAATTGCTGCTTTATCCATTTAACAAATATGCGATGGTGATGTTATAGAAAAAAGGATTAATTTTGCTAATATGGATAATAAGAACAACATACTACTGGTTGATCCGGAATTTGATCCGAAAACGGCAGCAAATTGTACTTTGCTACTTAAGATTATGCCTGATAGTTTCTCGTATGCCATCATTGATAAAAGCAGCGAAAAGCTTCAGGCTGTATACGACCAGCAGGAATGTGATGACGTAGCCGATACCCTTGCAGAAAAGCTTAAACAAGATGTTTATTTAAGTTTGCCCTTTAAAGAGATTAAAGCCGCTGTATATACAGAAAATGCAATTGCCATCCCCAATGAACTGTTTGATCCTGCAGATCTGAACAAATACAACAATTTCTTTTCCACACCACAATCTGGAAATTTATACACCCAGCCCTTTGCCAGTTTTGGCTTTACCTCCATCTTTACCTTGCAGGAGTTTACCGAAACCACCCTGGTATCTGCTTTGGAAAACTGCAGGCTCTATGCCCAAAATGCAAGCATTTTAGGTCTGGCTAAAAACAAATTACACGCTGCCCTCATTCTTGATTTTACAGCAACGTCATTCAATGCAGCCTATATCAAAGATGGCCAACTCATTTTTCAAAACTTTTACCAGACAGACAATTCTGAAGAGTTTAACTACTACCTGTTACTGATTCTGAACCGACTGGCTATCAGACCAACAGAAACTACAGCATTTTTAAGCGGCATTATTCACGAAGGTGATCCCAATTATCAATGTATAGCCAAATACTTTGATCAAATTAACTTCAGTCTGCCTCCCCTGGAGCATACTGATCAAAAAATATTAGATGACATGCCTGCGCATTATTACAGCAGTCTGCTAGCCCTTGATGTATGCGAATAATAGGTGGAAAATTAAAAGGAATCCGGTTCAATGCTCCGGAAAGCTTACCGGTAAGACCAACAACTGACATGGCTAAAGAAGCCTTGTTTAATATACTTTACAATACCTACGATTTTGACAGTTGCTCAGTATTGGATCTCTTCTCCGGCACTGGAAGCGTCAGCATCGAGTTTGCATCCAGAGGAATCAAAGCCGTAACTTCGGTAGATAAGCATTCGGGATGTGTGTACTGGCTTAAATCAGTCATCAGTAAATACGATCTGAACGAAATCTCTGTGCAGAAAGCAGATGTGTTTAAGTTTTTGGAAGGACATCAGAAATCCTACCAGATCATTTTTGCCGATCCACCCTACGACCTGCCCACCATTCCACTAATCTCAGAACTGGTCTTTAAAAACAACCTGTTGACAGACAATGGCCTGCTTATCGTGGAACACCCTTCCTTATTGAAGCTGAAAGACAAGCCAGGCTATAAGGAAACCAGAAGATACGGAAACTCCTCATTCAGCTTTTTTGAAAAGCCTCAATAATTTCACCCATATGAAGATTGCACTCTTTCCAGGTTCGTTTGACCCGATTACCATTGCCCATGTTGACATTCTAAAACGTGCCCTGCCACTATTCGATAAGATTGTAGTTGGCATTGGGTTAAACAGCTCCAAACAAAACTTTCTCTCTGCCGAAAAGCGGGAAGAAATTGTGAAAGCAGTGTTTGCAACCCATGACAATATCGAGGTTCAGCTTTATGAGGGACTTACAGTTGATTTTTGTAAAAAGATCAATGCCCAGTATATGGTTAGGGGAATCCGCTCCGTTGGAGATTTTGAGTATGAACGTGCCATTGCCCAGATCAATCAGACCATGATGCCTGAAATGGAAACCATTTTCATCCTCAGTAAGCCAGAATATTCAGCAATCAGCTCTACCATTGTTCGCGATATTTTGCGAAACCATGGAGATGTGACTCCATTTCTTCCAAAAGAAGCGATCTCCTTCTTGTAAGCTAAAAGCTTAAACCAGTAACCTGGCAACCTCCAGCACATGCATAATGGATGGATAAGTGTTGACAACTACGGGCTCCAGTTCACTCTGGTCCAGCCAGCTGGCCTTGGTAATGCCTTCTTCTTTTTGTGGTACAAGCTTAGGTTCGCCCTTAACAGTCATGCTGTACCAATTCGTCTTTTTCAAAACCACCTTGCTACCTAAAGTATACACATGATAAGTCTTACAAAGCTTCTCATCATTGGTCAGAATTTTAACCCCGCATTCCTCTTCCACTTCTCTTTTGGCCGCCTCCTTCATCTTTTCGCCTTTCTCTACCTTCCCTTTAGGCAAATCCCATTTCTTATTCCTGTAAATGAACAGAAAATTATCCTTAGCACTTGAAACCAGGCCTCCGGCGGCTTTAATCAACACACAGCTTTTCTTAATCTTTTTGAATATTTCCTTTGGATAAGCACAACGGATCATGTATAAATCGGCAGTGTCCTTGCTCAGGTTTTTATAAAAGGTCTTAAAATCAAAACTTTCCAGATCCAACTGGTTAATTTTGCTTGCTACCTCTGGTATTGTATCCGAAATGAATAGTGTGTTATCGTTGATGTAAATTCTGTATGTTTTCATAAATGAGTGTTTAAAAGTATGAAAATTCTGAAATACAAATTACTTTGCCACAAACTTTTTTTCCAATACCGGTTTCAACCGTGCTTTCATTTTCAACGGTGCCGATATCGTATTGGGATCACCATCACTGATAAACCGGTTTCCACTTTGATCGAGTTGTTTCGTAAAAGCCGCTGGTCCGGTGGGTGTATCACCTGCCTGTACCCGCTGAATAGCAAGCGGATTAAAGTCTTTGTCATAGGGAGATACAGAAGTCACAGAACCTACCAAAAATACCGCATCATGTTTGTAATTGGTACCTTCAAAACTACCTTTTGATTCCAATATCCGATTTTTTGCATGCATACCCAGGGGCAAAGCCAGACTTTTCACCTCATAATCCGGGATAAATGCCTTAATTTCCTTTACAAACATAGCCAGGTGCTTCTGTACACCAGCATCGTCCAGTTTATGCAAGGGCACATGAAACCAACCATGGTTTCCAATTTCATAACCATGCGCAATCAGCCATGCCAGTTTTTGCTTTTGATATTCGGGTTGCGCAAACAACCTGAGTTTGGGTTTAATGGCTGGCAACACATAAAAAGAGGCTGTGATTGGGAAATCAGGATGTTGCTTTTTAAAGGCCTCCATGATGCCCAGGGCACAGTCCGGGTCTAATTCCAGTTTACCATTTTTTTCCAGGTAACGGAATTGTCCCGCACTGGAATCATCAAAGGTCATGGCAAATGGCGTCATACCCGCAGGCACATTCACCTGTCCAGCAGCCAGGTCTTTTACAGAAACCGGGTAATAGTTATGATCGTACAACATTTGCAGGTCTTTCCTGAAGTTTTCAGGTGTACGTCGCCAAACGTCTTCAGGATAACCAATCAGGTGATATTCCAGCACCATGATGCGCCCAAGTTCATTGGGTACAAAAGCTCCGGTCTTCCTGACCTGCGGAACAGGAGCAGTTCCCTCAGTCTGGACAGAACCAGGACTGGTCGTATTTTCTGTAGTATTTTTTGATCCGTTGGAATTGGAGCAGGACATTTGTGTCCACAATGCAGGTACAAAAATCAGTGGAAAGCAAATCTGTTTTAGGGTATTCATCGCGTAAATTATAAGGGTAGAGGGCAATTTTTTGCGCAAGATAAAGATCTTTACAGTTTTTGGCTCTACTATTGCTAAGTTTTTGATTTTATACACCCATTCATCCCTATTGTGATATGAAAACGCTAAAATCGACATTAATAATCTCTGCAATGGCACTGTTCATTGCCGCTTGTGGCTATAAAGACAACATGAAATGGCCAACTGCTACCGGTGTGATTACTGGAAAAGGTGATAACGGCCGGATTGGAAAAGGACATACCCCACATTGGGACGTAAAATTTAAAGCTCAGGACGGTAAAGAATACACTGGTGAATACCAGGCTGAAACGACTTTTACCACTACCGATATTGGTGACTCAGTAACCTTCCATTACGATCCGAAAAACCCGGTACATCTTATTGACGAGGATACTTATAAACAGATGCAATCTCAAAACTAATTTCTGAAGTATATTTTTTTCCTTAATTTGGATTAAAATTTATACTTCATGCAAACTAACGCACTCCAGATCTCAGACAATTTTAGAAGAATGGCCTTCAGGTCTGTATTTTCAATTGTACTGTTTGTTTTCACCTACCTGCTATTGATTACTTTAGGTATTGGTGTCATTTTACTTTGTGGTTTAATTGCCTATTTTTTAGTAGTATCCAAGGCTATGTTCATTACTTTGATGCTGGCCCTTGGATTTATTGGAATGGGTTTCCTCATTTTCTTCTTCCTGATTAAATTCATCTTCAGCAAGTCGAATAAGATAGACCGGAGTCACTTGTTGGAAATCACCGAAAAACAACAGCCGGAATTGTTTAAACTCATTCATGAAATCGTAAACGAAGTACAAACCAGTTTTCCTAAAAAGGTATACCTTTCCTCAGACGTCAATGCCTCGGTTTTTTACGACTCTAACTTTTGGAGCATGTTCTTTCCTGTTAAAAAGAACCTGCAAATCGGACTTGGCCTGATGAATTCCATCTCCGTTATTGAGTTGAAAGCCATTCTGGCACACGAATTTGGACATTTCTCGCAACGCAGCATGAAGGTTGGCAGTTACGTACACCAGGTCAATAAAGTCATTTATAACATGCTGTATGACAATGAAGGTTACAGCAATTTAATCGGCCGGTGGTCTGATGCCAGTTCTTACTTCATCTTATTCGCTAAAGGCTCCATCCTCGTCGTACAGGGAATCCAGTATGTTCTGGTCAAAGTACACGCGGTATTGAATCTCAATTACATGGCCTTATCCAGGGAAATGGAATTTCATGCTGATGCAGTAGCCGCAAGCGTTGCAGGATCGCAACCACTGGTGAATTCCCTGCTCCGCTTAGAACTGGCAGATCAGTCGCTCAATGTCGTATTCAATTATTACAGCAGTAAAATTGCCGAATCACAAAAGGCCAATAACTTTTATCCACAGCAGTATTTCGTATTGAATCAACTTGCATCGGCAGAAGAACTGCCAATACAGGATGGCCTGCCAACGCTTTCCGTAGAAAGCTACAAGAAATTCAACAAAACAAAACTGGTTTTGGATGATCAGTGGTCCTCACATCCAAGCACGGAACAACGTGTAGCCAAATTGAATGCCTTAAATCTGCCTTCAAAAGGAAATCACAAAGGCATTGCGATAGATCTACTCGCCGATAAAGAACTACTTCAAAATTTAATTACAGAACGTTTGTTTGAAGGCATAACCTATGAGACACAACCAAGTCTACTGGCTCCGGAAGATTTTATAACTGACTATAAGAAACAGGAAGCCGAAAGCTCCTATCCTCCGGTTTTCAAAGGCTTTTTTGACGAACGAAATCCCTATAAAAATTTTACAGCGGCTGATTTGGACAGTCCGGCACTGGACCAGACACTTCGGTTTGAAGAATTGATTAATGAGCAAAGCGCAGCTGAGCTCAATAGCCTAAAAACGGCAATAGCAGACAAGGAAACCATTGGTAAAATCCATCGTGGTGAAATACAAATCCAAAGCTTTGATTACGACGGAACCAAATACAGTGCAATGGATGCTTTACCGCTCATCGATTACTTAGCAACAGAGATTGAAAATCTGAACAAAGCGCTGGATCAAAGAGACGCAGACCTCTTCAAATTCTTTTTAACCCAGGCAGTACGACAAGGTGAATTGGCTGAATTTAAAAAGCACATACTCGCCTATCAACAAGGCACAATCCATTCACAGGCACAACAGGACGCCTGCGTCAATTTACTTGAAGCCACAGCTTTCATGCAAACCTCAACCCCTTTGGAACAGATCAGAACGCAAATGGTACAGGTAAAAAAAATGGAAGAACCTTTTAAAACTCAGGTTAGACTCATCATGGAAGATATCGGTTACCAGGAAGTCATTAGTACTGAAATGAGGACGAGGTTTGAAGAGTACCTGGACAAGAACTGGAGTTATTTTGGTCATGACACCTATTTCAATGCCGAAGTGGATGCCTTTTTTGCTGTGGTGACTGATTTCACACTCGTGGTATTCAAACACCATTTCAATTTAAAAAAGACTTTACTACAATTCCAGGCCGGGATCATCAGCAGTTAAAAACTTTACAACAAAGGTTTCAACTCACGCCATACATTGGCCGCCAGGATCTTCTGACCTTCAGCAGTGGGGTGAATACCATCTTTCTGGTTCAATTTCGGAATACCGCCTACCCCTTCCAACAGGAAGGGTATAAATACCATTTTGTTTTTGGCCGCCAGGTCACTAAACAGATTTTTGAAATCAGCGGTATATTTTTCACCCATACTTGGTGGCATTTGCATTCCGGTCATCACCAGTCTTGCCTTCGGATATTTTGCTTTTACCCGGTCGATGATGTCTTGCAGATTGCCCGCAGTCTGGCTCACAGATAAGCCTCTTAAACCATCATTGGCACCCAGCTCAAGTACAAAAATATCAACGGGTTGCTTCAGCAGCCAATCAATCCGCCCCTTGCCTCCGGCAGAAGTTTCACCACTTAAACCCGCATTAACAACCTGGTAAGGTAAATGCAGCGAATCTATTTTACTTTGAATCAAGGCCGGATAAGCATCATTTACATCATCCAGACCATAGCCTGCAGTCAAACTGGTACCAAAAAATAAAATGCGCCGGGCCTTTACTTTTGAAACAACAGTGCTGTCGCTTTCTGCCGCTACGGTTGTCGTGGTTTGATCTCCGCCATTACCACAGGAAATTAAAATGGTGAGCAGCATGGCTGCACTGGTCAACTGAATACGTAACATAGATGTAATTTAAATCTAAAATAGCAATTACTTATAGGTTTAACAGAAAAGCAATTGTTAAGTTTACATAATTGTGCATTTATCTACCCATAAGCCCGGTTCTATGTCAGCTGAAACTATTCTCGAAATCAACAACGTCAATAAAATATATCAAAGTGCCGGTAAGGAACTTCAGGTTTTGAACAACATCAATTTCAGTGTCAGCTCTGGTGCTACATTGGCCATCACCGGACCATCAGGAAGTGGCAAAACCACATTACTCGGTCTATGTGCCGGCCTGGACAGGGCCAGCTCGGGAAGCATTACACTCAATAACATCAAACTAGATGATTTAACCGAAGACCAGCGTGCCGCAGTACGTAACAATTCCATTGGTTTTATCTTCCAGAACTTCCAGCTCATGCCTACCCTTACTGCGCTGGAAAATGTCATGGTACCTATGGAATTGCGACGCGAAAAAAACATCCAGGGCCGTGCCCTGGAGTTGCTGGATAAAGTTGGCCTCAGTGCCCGTGCCCAGCATTATCCCATACAACTATCTGGCGGTGAACAACAGCGCGTTTCGCTGGCCCGTGCCTTCTCCAATCAGCCTGCCATCCTGTTTGCAGATGAGCCCACAGGTAATCTGGACGATGAAACCAGCGAAAAGATTGAAAAACTTATGTTCGACCTGAATAAAGAAGCTGGTACCACCCTGGTCATTGTAACACACGATCTGGAACTCGCTTCCCGCACAGGAAGAATCATCAAATTAAAAGGTGGCATCATTCAATCGGATGAACATGCAAAATAAAGAAACATCAGAAAGCCGTGCCATCGATCTCAAATGGGTGTTCAAAATGGCCTGGAGAGACAGCCGCAAAAACAGGTCACGACTGTTGCTGTTCATCGCGTCCATTGTTTTGGGGATTGCTGCACTCGTAGCGGTATATGCGTTTAGAGACAACCTGCAAAGAGACATCGATGATCAGGCCAAAACACTGGCCGGTGCAGATCTGATTCTCGAATCCCGGCAGCCGGCAAATCCGGAAACCGAAAAAATCATCGCCAATCTGGGCGATGAAAAAGCAGCAGAAAGAACTTTTGTCTCCATGCTGTATTTTTCTAAATCAGGAAACAGCAGGCTCGGACAGGTACGTGCACTGGAAGGCAACTACCCTTTCTATGGACCTATCGAAACCAGCCCCGCAGCGGCAGAAAAAAATTTCAGAAATGAACGACAGGCGCTGGTCGACCAAACCTTGATGTTGCAGTTCGGTGTCAAACCCGGCGACTCGATTCGGGTGGGTAATTTATCCTTCCAGATTGCAGGGGCATTGAAAAAAGCACCTGGTCAGACCGGAATTGTGTCGGCGGTCAATCCCGTTGTATATATCCCTATGAAATATCTGGAGCAAACCGGCCTTAGTAAAACCGGAAGCCGCATCCAGTATAAATACTATTTTAAATACAATCAGCCTGCTCAACTGGCCAAAGTATTGAAACAATTGGAACCGAAGCTGGAAAAAGAAGGTATGGAAGTTCAAACCGTTGCCTCCACCAAAGAAAACACCGGAAAATCTTTCAAAAATGTCAGCCGTTTCCTGGCCCTTTCCGGTTTCATTGCCTTATTATTGGGCTGTATAGGTGTTGGCAGCGCCATACAGGTGTATATCCGCGAAAAGCTGACATCCATTGCCACACTCCGCTGTCTTGGTGTAAAATCTTCGGAAGCCTTTTTGATTTACCTGATCCAGATTGCCGGAATCGGCCTCCTGGGCGCTGTAATCGGCGCCATATTGGGAACAGTCATTCAGTTCCTCCTGCCCTATCTGCTCAAAGACTTTATCCCGGTTGAATTGACCATGAACATTTCCTGGTATGCCATCGGACAGGGTATTGCCGTCGGACTGATCATTGCCGTACTTTTTGCAATGCCGTCATTACTGACAGTCAGACTGGTTTCGCCACTCAACGCCCTGCGTTTGTCCTTTGAAAAAACAACTGGAAAAAGAGATCCTTTAAAAGGATTGGTTTACCTGCTGATCTTTGGCTTTGTACTTGGATTTACCTACCTCCAAATGGAAAACTGGACCATGGCAGCTGTATTCACTTTAAGTGTAGTAGTTGCTTTTGTTTTACTTTTTGCATTGTCCAGGGGCATGATGGTGATCCTGCGCAAGGTATTGTCAGGCCCATTAAGTTACCTGTGGCGACAAGGATTTGCCAACCTCTACCGACCAAATAATCAAACGCTAATGCTCACTGTTTCGATAGGTTTGTCCACCGCCTTTATCGCCACGCTATTCTTTGTGCAAGGCATATTATTAAACCGGCTTTCCTTATCCTCCGGACCAAATCAGGCAAACATGGTCATGTTTGATATTCAAACCAGTCAAGCCAAAGCCCTGATCAACCTGGTTAAAACCTATAAACTGCCTGTCCTGAGCCAGGTACCTATTGTCACCGTCAGACTGGAAAAAATCAACGGCAAAAAGCCCGTATCAAACCGCTCTGCCTTCAATGGTGAACTGCGGGTAACCTTTCAGGAAAAACTGACCTCAGCAGAAACACTGGTCGAAGGTCAGTGGACAGGTATCGCAAAACCGGATGGTCCAATATATGTTTCTCTGGAAGAAGGCTATGCCAAACGCCTCAAAGTAAAAATTGGCGACCAGATTTTGTTCAATGTACAAGGTATGCCCATCAACACCATTGTAGGCAGCTTAAGGTCAGTAAACTGGGCGCAAATGCAAACAAATTTCAGGGTCGTATTTCCTAAAGGTGTTTTAGAAGAAGCGCCACAGTTCCAGGTGATCACTACGCACGTACCCAATCAGCAACGTTCGGCCGAAGTTCAGACTGCGGTAGTGAGTGCGTTCCCCAATATATCTGTCATAGATCTCGGCTTAGTACTATCCGTTCTGGATGAACTCTTCTCGAAAATAGGCTTCGTAATCCAGTTTATGGCCACTTTCAGTATGGCAACCGGATGGATTGTGCTCATCTCTGCCGTGCTGACCAGCAAAGGACAACGTTTAAAAGAGAGTGTCTTGTTACGTACCTTAGGTGCCAGCAGAAAACAGATTCTAAGTATTACTGCCATTGAATACCTGTTTTTGGGGAGCTTATCGGCAGCGACAGGGCTGCTCCTGGCCCTAAGCGGAAGCTGGGCACTGGCCGCATTTGTCTTTGACGCACCATTTACGCCGGCTCTCATACCGATCGCCTTACTTTTCGGATCTATAACTTCGCTGGTGGTGATCACAGGCGTTTGGAGCAGCCGCGGAATGTTAAGTCAGCCCCCACTGGCCGTGCTTAGAAAAGACCTGTAGTAAATGGATCATTTATCCCACTGGTATTCAATACCTTTTCACAACAAACCTAACATTGTTTTAGATAGTGCTAGTACAAATGTAAGTTTTTCAGTAATTTTGGAGCATGTATAATAAAAGTGATATTGAATTAAAGGTAGCTGAATTTTTATTACAAATAAAAGCCATAAAACTGCAACCAAATAACCCTTTCACATGGGCTTCTGGTTGGAAATCTCCAATCTATTGCGATAACAGGATTACACTTTCACATCCGTCTGTAAGAACTTATATCAGACAAAAGTTATCTCAATTGATTCAGGAAGAGTTTGGTTCAGTTGATCTGATTGCCGGTGTAGCAACTGCAGGAATCCCTCAGGGAGCGCTTGTTGCCCAGGAATTGGGTTTACCATTTGCATATGTTCGGTCAAAAGCCAAAGAACATGGTACCGGAAGTTTAATAGAAGGCGAAATTGTAGAAGGACAGCGCGTAGTGGTCATCGAAGACTTAATTTCTACAGGCAAGAGCAGCTTACAGGCCGTAGAAGCACTTAGAAATGCAGGATTATCAGTTGCCGGACTGGTTGCCATATTCACTTACGGATTTGATAAAGCGGATGAAAACTTCAAAGAAGCCAAATGCCGTTACGCAACCTTATCTAATTACAATACCCTGATTGAATATGCAGCTGAGCATAGTTTTATTGCTCAAAAGGATGTTGACTTGCTGAACAAATGGCGCAGAAACCCTGCTGAATGGGGTACTGAATTAGAAAAAATATAAATAACAATCCACATGACAGTTATTGAAAGTACTACGGAAGTCAATTTACCAGTAGCAACAGTATACGCATTTTTAGCCGACCTGAACAATCACCAGCAATTGATGCCTGAAAACATCTACAACTGGTCTTCTACAGAAGATGAGGCAAGTTTTACCATTCAGAACATGGCTAAATTGGCCATCAGAATCTCTGAACGCGTAGAAAACCAGCAGTTGATTGCAATACCAACGGAAAAAGCACCTTTTGATATTGAATTGAAATGGACGGTAGCAGACAATGGAAACGGCGGTACAACAGCCAGCCTGATCATTTCTGCAGATTTAAACATGATGATGAAAATGCTTGCTGCAGGACCATTACAGAAATTGGCCAACCACCAGACCGAAAAACTGTCGGAAGTATTGAATTAACTTCCATAAAAAATATGTAGAAGCCTGCAGATCATGATCTCGCAGGCTTTTTTATGCCCTCCCTTCCCGATCCAGAATTCAGCTCACTGAAACTGCAGGGTATATTCAAAATCAATCAAAGGCAATAAGGTATTTGTAGTGATATTTGATACGTTGTCACTCTCAATCGGATTTTCGTCATCACTAAAAAAGCCATTAGATAGGGTAATTTCCTCAGCCCGGATCGGGTAAACAGCCGCGCCACCTTTTGTGCTCAGCCAACCGATATAATCGGTAATGCTATGGTTCGGCCCCCCGCTGACGTAGGTACGACTGATATAGTAACTGATACCCGGCCAGGCATACACTGGTTCTGTCAATGCGAAGAACTGGATTACACCTGTATCTTCCGGTGTAACCTTACAAGTAGCCAAAGGCATTTTTACCCCGGTTTGCCATAAAGAAATCTGATAAGTGATTCCTGTTTTCCAGGTTCGGTACCCTACTTTTACAATTCTGATCGGTTTTTCACAATTGAAATTACAGGCATGGGTTTTCAGGTCCATAGCCAGCAGCGGTTTGTAGCCGGTCCAGCGAATGTTGGCTAAGGTGGTGATGAGCTTTTTCATGTTTTGGTCTTGGTTTACAGAGAGAGATCAAGCCACTATGAAAAATGTTACCCCTTAAAATTTAACATTATCAATACACCGAGTATATAAATGATGTAAATTGCGTGAAATTATTTTATGAATACAATCAAATCACTTCCGGAATACCAGGATTTCAAAGAATTTTATCAGAAAGAGGTAGTCCCTTACAAAGAAAAAAATCCAACCCATATCAGGCTAGACGGCAAAATATTAGGCTCATCCAGAAATACAGTGGCTTATTTTTGGTACCTGGGCAAAAAATGGAAAATAAATGCAGAAACGCAGATCGACAAGCTGAAGCTTGCCTTTGAACTGGCGCAAAATACAGATGAACCTTTCGTCATTAAAAATGCACGCGATCACAAAGGGCAGTACCTGGAAATTAAAGGACAACAAATCCGTGGTAAAAAATTCTATGTTTACAATGCTTAAAAAATAAAAGTTAAATTTTTCATTTCTTACCATACATCAATGCGGGTATGCTTTAAAATCCCGCTCTTTGTATTAAAAAAAACAACAAAATATTATGAAAAAATTAGTCTTGCTTGCAGTTGTTATCAGTACTGCCCTTTTCGCATTCAAACCATTTGCTGAATCAACCTGGACGGCAGATACGGCGCACTCTAAAATAGGCTTCGTAATCACCCACTTACTGATTACCGATGTTGAAGGATCATTCAAAAATTTTGAATCTAAAATCACAACTTCTAAAGATGATTTTTCTGATGCAGTGGTTGAATTGAGCGCTGATGTAAATTCAGTAAATACAGACAATGAAAAAAGAGATGAGCATTTAAAAGGGGCAGACTTTTTTGATGCTGCTAAATTCCCTAAATTGACTTTCAAAAGTACTTCAGTTAAAAAAGTAGCTGCTAATAAATTCAAAGTGAGCGGTAACCTGACTTTCCATGGTGTAACTAAACCAATTGTTTTAGATGCAACTTTAAGAGGTGTAACCACTAACCCAATGTCTAAAAAAGCTACCGCAGGTTTCAAAGTTAGCGGAACAATCAAAAGATCTGATTTCGGTTTCGGTACCAAATACCCAGCTGCGATGTTAAGTGAAGAAGTTACTTTAAATGCAAACACAGAATTTGTGAAAAACTAATCAAGCAAATAGCCGTTCAAAGGCATAAAAAAAGCTGATCATCTCTGATGATCAGCTTTTTTTATGCCTTAATGAAATTACACCAGTTTCATCAAAGCTTCCTTAGAAAAACCTTTCAACTCTGCTGTACGTCCCTCATGTATTTTATGTGCCCATTGTGGATCTGCCAACAAAGGTCGGCCAACACCTACCAGGTCAAAATCTCCACGGTCCATTCTGCGCATCAGTTCCTCTAATGAACTGGGCTCAGAACTTTCCCCTCTGAATGCGGCCAAAAACTCACCTGAAAGCCCAACAGAGCCTACAGTAATGGTCGCTTTACCAGTAATCTTTTTAGCCCAGCCCGCAAAATTCAGGTCAGAACCATCAAATTCTGCGTCCCAGAAACGACGTTGAGAACAGTGAAAAATATCCACACCCGCATCTGCCAAAGGCTGTAACCAGCTTTCCATTTCCTGAGGTGTTTTCGCCAATTGAAAAGTATAGTCCTGAGGTTTCCATTGCGATAAACGGATGATCACCGCAAAATCTTCCCCAACCTGTCTGCGCACCTCTTTCACCACTTCTACCGCAAAACGACTACGCGCTGCCAGGCTTTGTCCGCCATATCCATCTGTCCGGTTATTCGTTCCTTCCCAGAAAAACTGGTCGATCAGATAACCATGTGCACCATGAATCTCCACACAATCAAAACCAAGTCGTTTGGCATCAGCAGCAGCCCTTCCATAAGCCAGCACAGCTTCCTGAATATCTTTTTCTGTCATGGCTTTACCATTAGAAAAACCTGGCTTATTTAAATCCGAAGGACCTTCAAAAGGTTCAGCAGGCAGCCATCCCGAATGGTGATTTTCCATCACCCCCATATGCCAGATCTGCGGGCCCATACTTCCGCCAGCATGGTGTACGCTGTTGATCACCTCTTTCCAACCAGCCAAAGCCTTTTCACCATAAAAATGAGGAATGTTCGGATCATTGGAAGATGCAACGCGTTCAATAACGGTCCCTTCCGACAAGATCAATCCCACTTCAGCAGCTGCTCTTTTAGTATAATATGCAGCAACATCAGCTGTTGGAATGCCATCAGGCGAAAATGACCGGGTCATTGGCGCCATCACGATTCTGTTCTTTATGTTCAATGATTTCAGACTAAAAGGCCTGAATAAATTGTTTGTATTCATATATTTCTAAATCTATATTGCTGTTTTAATAAAATCAGAAAGCGCCTCAAAAGCAACAGGATTCCTCCGGTAATAAGTCCACTGCCCAACTCGGGTCGACTCCAGTAAACCCGCTTTCTGCAGCATAGACAAATAATCCGACACGGTAGACTGCGTTAAACCGGCCTTTTGCTGTATCTGCCCAACGCATACCCCAATGGTCTCAAAATCGGCATGGTCCTGCTTCGCAAAATGATTTTCAGGTTCTTTAAGCCACTGCAAAATCTGCAAACGGGTCTTATTGGAAAGTGCTTTGAATATTTCTAACTGATCCATAAAGCAAAGGTATATCGACTTTTCCCGATATACCTATAAATCTAAAATAGATGACATTAGTCTGATAAGCTTAAATATTTGTAGTTTTAGAAACCAAATTTATAGAAACCAGAAAATATGAAAGTTGCGGCTAAATTTTTCTTCACCTGCTCCCTGATGCTCATTACCCTGATCAGCAATGCACAGCAAAAACTCACCGGACAAGTAAACATTCCGGATCACCCCCGGCTATTGTTGTTAAAAGGAGAAGAAGAAAAAATCAGGCAGACTTTAAAAAACGATCCGCTCTGGGAAAAAGTACACCAGGGCATACTGACTAAATGTGATGCTTTTTTAACCCTTCCCCCTGTAGAGCACGTCAAAATTGGGCGCCGCTTACTGGATAAATCGAGAACCTGCCTGGAAAGGGTTTTCTATTTGTCTTATGCCTGGAGAATGACCCATGAGGAAAAATACCTGAAACGAGCTGAAAAAGAACTCCTTGCCGTATCGGCTTTCAGCGATTGGAATCCTTCACACTTTTTAGATGTGGCAGAAATGACCATGGCTGTTGCCATTGGGTACGACTGGCTCTACAACGACCTCTCCAAAAATTCTCGTGAAAGCATCAAAACAGCGATCATTCAAAAAGGGCTTACTCCTTCTATGGAATCCAATTCAACTACATTTTGGCTAAAGGCAGCCCACAACTGGAACCAGGTTTGTAATGCCGGCTTGTCTTTCGGTGCCATAGCCGTATATGAAGATCAGGCTGATTTCTCTAACACCATCATCAACCGGGCGGTAAGCACTGTTAATTTACCGATGCAGGTTTATGAACCAGACGGCGCCTACCCTGAGGGATATGGCTATTGGGCTTATGGCACTACATTTAATGTCATGCTGATCAGCGCCTTTCAAAAAGCCTTCGGAACAGACTTTGGTTTGGCCGATAAGCCTGGATTTTTAAAAACGGCAGGTTTCCTCTTAAATATGACCGGTCCTACCGGCCAACCCTTCAACTTTTTCGATTCTGGAACCAAAGGAGAACTTAATCCGGCTATGTTCTGGTTTGCATCAAAATTAAACGATCCCTCGTTACTATTCAATGAACAAAATTACCTGAAACAACCGGCCAGGACATTTACAGACGACCGCCTGCTTCCAGCCATGCTGATCTGGAGCAGTGGGATTTCCCTGAATAAAATAACTGCACCAAAGACCAACATGTTTGTAGGTAAAGGCATCAACCCGATCGCACTCATGCGCAGCTCCTGGACAGATCCAAATGCCATTTTTGTAGGCATGAAAGGCGGCTCTCCAGGTATCAATCACGGTCACATGGATGTAGGCTCTTTTGTTATGGAGGCCGACCACATTCGCTGGGCAAGTGATTTTGGCATGCAAGCTTACGAATCACTAGAGTCTAAAGGCATTGATTTATGGAATATGAAACAAAACTCGCAACGTTGGCAAGTGTTGCGCTACAACAACATGTACCACAATACACTGACCATAAACAAGGAGTTGCAACGGGTAGACGGTTCTGCACCAATTGTCAGTTACTCCAATGATCCGATGCATATGAATGCCGTTGTAAACATCAGTTCCGTTTATAAAGGACAAGTCAACAAAGCAATCCGCAGCATCGCGATTGTCAAAAAGGCTTATGTGACAGTACACGATGAACTGCAAACAAATGCCAGTGAAACACTGGTTCGCTGGTCTATGCTAACCACTGCCGATGTCAAAATCATCAGTAAAAATGAAGCTGAACTGAGCAGCAAGGGCAAAAAATTAATATTGAGGGTGCAGGAGCCGGCTAACATTTCCATCAAAACCTGGTCTACCCAGCCAAGTACTGACTACGATTCCCCAAACCCTGGAACTGTCATGGTTGGCTTTGAAACCACTCTACCGGCCAATTCAAGTCATACCCTTCATGTCTTGCTCATCCCTCAGGGTTCTTTGAATAAAACAACACCAAAGAGCAAGACCCCTTAACTGGATAACTTCATCCGGTTCATGACGAAATAAAAGCCGGTTGCGGTTAAAAACAAAGCCGCAACGGTACCCCACCAAAGCATGTCAAAACCATAAGCGGCTGCAATTCGGGTACCCAAAAAAGGAGAAAAGATATGTGCAAAGGAGAATGACAAAGCATTGATGCCCATATATACGCCCCTTTTCTTGACAGAAGAACGCTGTAAAGTAATGGTGGCCATAAAAGGCATAGCCAGGATTTCAGCAATACACAACACAAATATAGAAACATACAGTACCCATATCCCATGTGCCAGGTTTAAAATGAGAAAAGACAGCCCACAAAGCACAGCACCCCAGACAATAATGGTTCGGGAGGTAAACCGTTTTTCAGCGATATGCACCAGGAGCATTTCCAATCCAAAAACCACCAGTCCGCTAAAAGCCAGAATAATCCCGATTTTGGCTTCAGTTAACTGATAAACCTCACGATAATACATCGGCAAAGTGCTCAAAAGCTGTAAAAAGCAAATGGCAAAAACACAACAGAACAAACTGAACACCATAAACGGACCGTCTTTGTAGGGCGATCGGTCGGCATTGGCCTCTGCAGGTAAATCAGCCTCTGCCTTTTTCACCTGCTCATGTCCCTTGCGATTTCTGAAGTAAAGGAAAAACAGCACCGCCGAGAAAAATGCACCAATGGCATTACCATAAAATAAAAAAGTATAGGATATCGCTGCCAGAAAACCACCTAAAGCCGGGCCAATGGAAAACCCAAGGTTCATCGCCATGCGGTTCAATGAAAAGGATCGGATGATGTTATCCGGCTTAGAATAAAAAGCAATCGAAACTGAATTGGCAGGCCGGAAAGTTTCTGAAATGATACTCAACATAAATACACCTATAGCCAGTGTAGGCACCCGATCAAGTTCCGGCAATAAGAAAAACATAGGCACCGTTAAAATCAAACTAACCAGCTGGACCTTAAAATGCCCAACCTTATCGGTCAGCCAGCCTCCAAGAAAAGATCCGGAAACTGCACCAATACCGAAACAGCTCAATACAGTCCCTGCATCTTCCAATGAAAAATGAAGGTGGTTGATCATATATACGCCTAAAAAAGGAATCACCATAGCCCCACTCCTGTTGATCAACATCACCAGGGCCAGCATCCATGCTGGGGTCGATAAGCCTTTATAGGCATCTAAATATAATCTGAAAAACTCTTTCATCTGTAATCCTCTCGCTCAGTGCAGCGCAATTGCTGCTTTTATTAAATGGTTGATAACACCTACCGGTAAATCCTGTAATGGATCTAACAATAGGATTTTCATTCTTGCCCTTTTTTCCTGAATCAATTCCGGATGATCAAGGCCGTACCCATCTGCAAAACCAATATAAGGCTGCTTAAAGGTTTTATGAACCCATAAGTAACACAGCATTTTTCCCTGGTAATAGAAAAAAGGCATTTTATACTTCCATTCTGCGGTGATCTTTTGATCCTGTGACTGGATCAGCGCGCTTAGCGCAAGCAGACATCCCCTGATGGGCTCCTCTTTTTGCAGATAAAATTCTTCAAGTGGAGTTGGCATTAAAATTAGGTAAACCGCAAAGGACGGAAAATTTATTTATTTTCCTGCCCAATCCTCTAGATTTTATAAAACAAAAGGCCAAATGAGACAAGTCCAATTTTGTACAAACTGAGATTATATTTTATTAAAGTCCATGTTAAGTCCATGTCAAGTCCATATCATGTCCATGTTTTACCGAAAAAACATGGATATGATATAAATTTATCACTTATTTAAAATAGAGTTTGATATAAGCTCATATCGGTACCAACAAATTTTGATCCTTGGACGGAACTGTTATTTGTGCAGCATAAACAACACAAAACAGCCATTTAGTCAGCTAACATTACATTAAACAGACAAAATTTCCGTTTTTAAACACGAAATTAATGTGGCATTTACTTTGTTTAAACAGAGATATGAACTTCAACAACTTCACTATAAAAGCCCAGGAAGCGATTCAACAGGCTTCTGAAATAGCTCAAGGCAATCAGCAACAAGCTATTGAAACAGCACATATCCTAAAAGGTCTGCTGACTGTTGATGAAAATGTAGTTTCTTATGTTTTAAAGAAACTGAATGTGAATATAAATGTGCTCAACCAGCAATTGGACACGCAAATCGAAAAGTTTCCTAAAGTGAGCGGCAGTAGCCCTTATTTAACTTCAGGCAGCAATTCAGCTTTGCAAAAAGCACAATCCTATTTAAAAGAATTTAAGGACGAATTTGTATCTGTAGAACACCTGCTACTTGGCTTGTTGTCTGTAAATGACCACACGGCTAAACTTTTAAAAGATCAGGGTGTAACAGAAAAAGACCTAAAAAAAGCAATTGTGGCTTTGAGGGGCGACAATCATGTAACCGATCAGAACGCCGAGGCAACCTATAATGCCCTGAATAAATATGCACGCAACTTAAATGAATATGCCGAATCCGGAAAACTTGACCCGGTAATTGGCCGCGACGATGAAATCAGACGGGTAATCCAGATTTTATCACGGAGGACCAAGAATAATCCCATCCTGATTGGAGAACCAGGTGTAGGAAAAACTGCGATTGCTGAAGGTATTGCACATCGAATTATTAAAGGAGATGTCCCTACCAATTTGAAAACCAAGACTGTTTACTCATTAGATATGGGGGCACTGATTGCGGGAGCTAAATACAAAGGCGAGTTTGAAGAACGGTTAAAAGCTGTAGTTAAAGAGGTAACGCAAAGTGACGGGGATATCATTCTCTTTATTGACGAAATCCATACCCTTGTAGGAGCGGGAGGCGGTGAAGGCGCCATGGATGCAGCAAACATCCTGAAACCGGCACTTGCCCGTGGAGAATTGCGCGCCATTGGTGCAACTACACTGGACGAGTATCAGAAATATCTGGAAAAAGACAAAGCTTTAGAACGCCGTTTCCAAAAAGTAATGGTAGATGAACCAGATACCCAGGACGCAATCTCTATTTTAAGAGGATTAAAGGAACGTTATGAAACTCACCATAAGGTACGTATTAAAGACGAGGCGATCATTGCAGCTGTTGAATTGTCGCAACGCTATATTGCCGACCGGTTTTTACCAGATAAAGCCATTGATTTGATGGATGAAGCGGCCTCTAAATTGCGCTTAGAGATGGACAGCGTTCCTGAAAAGGTAGACGAACTGAACCGTAAAATCATGCAACTGGAGATTGAACGTGAGGCGATCAAACGTGAAAACGACAGTAAAAAAGTGAAATCATTGGGCGAAGAAATTGCCAACATGTCGGCCGAAAGGGATGAGATCAAAGCAAAATGGCAAGGTGAAAAGGATTTGGTAGACAGCATCAACAATGAACTGGAGCAGATTGAGAATTATAAACTCGAAGCTGATCAGGCCGAACGTGCCGGTGATTACGGCAAGGTGGCAGAAATCCGCTATGGAAAGATTAAAGAATCTCAGGATAAAGTAGAACTGCTCAAAACCCAATTGGAAGGTCTGCAAAGTGAAAGCAGGATGCTGAAGGAAGAGGTTACTGCTGATGATATTGCAGGTGTGGTAGGCAGATGGACGGGTATCCCGGTAACCAAACTGGTGGCCAGTGAAAGGGAAAAATTATTGAACCTGGAAGATGAGCTCCACAAACGTGTTGCCGGACAGGATGAGGCCATTGAAGCCATTTCTGACGCCATCCGCCGTTCTAGAGCAGGTTTACAGGACAAACGCAAACCCATTGGTTCCTTCATATTTTTAGGGACTACCGGTGTAGGTAAAACCGAACTTGCCAAGGCACTTGCCGAATTCCTGTTCAATGACGAAAATGCGATGACCAGGATAGACATGAGTGAATATCAGGAACGTCATGCCGTTTCCCGTTTAATTGGAGCGCCTCCAGGATACGTAGGATATGATGAAGGCGGACAGCTGACTGAAGCAGTAAGGAGAAGACCCTATTCAGTGGTATTGCTGGATGAGATTGAAAAAGCCCATCCGGATGTTTTTAACATTTTACTGCAGGTATTGGACGATGGTCGTCTGACAGATAACAAAGGTCGTGTGGTGAACTTCAAAAACACCATCATCATCATGACTTCGAACATTGGTTCGCACCTGATTCAGGATAATTTTAAATCGCTGAGCGACGAAAACCGAGATGAGGTGATTGCAAAAACCAAGAACGAGTTGTTTGAATTGTTGAAACAAACGATCAGACCCGAGTTTTTGAACCGTATTGACGAACTGATCATGTTTACACCTTTAAACCGAAGCGAGTTGAGAAACATTGTGAGCTTACAGTTTAAACATGTACAGGAAACGCTTGCCGAAATGGGTATTGAAATTGAGGCTACAGATGAAGCTTTAGATTGGTTGTCAGAACTGGGATATGATCCTCAGTTTGGTGCAAGACCTCTAAAACGTGTAATTCAGAAAAGTATTTTGAATGAGCTTTCAAAAGAGATCCTGGCTGGAAAAATAGATAAAGACAGCAAAATTAAACTGGACATGTTCGACCACAATTTTGTGTTCCTGAACAACAAGTAAAGGTCATGACTTGATGAAGTTTTTTACGATGTTCGTCCTCCTGAATTAAATTCAGGAGGACGAATGTTTTATGATATATCTGCATTTTGTTTAGACTTTTGTCATATCTCATAAATAAAACAGGTTACGAAGAACAATTCCAGGTAAGAAATGTTAATTCAATACTTAATATTCCTTATCAATTATGAAAATCGCTTATATTTCCAGTTATCCGCCGCGCGAGTGTGGCATCGCGACCTTCAATCACAATCTTTTACGTGCGATTGGCTATGATAAAAATGCTGTTTCTGAAGACAGCTATGTAGTGGCCATGAATGATGCTGAACATTTGGATACTTATGAATATCCTGCAGAAGTAAAATATAAGATCAGACAGGAAAACCAGAAAGATTATATCCGTGCAGCAGATTACATCAATACCAGTCTGGTGGACGCCTGCATCATGGAGCATGAATTTGGCATTTACGGTGGCGAAAGCGGTGTATACATCTTGCCTTTAATCGCCCGGTTGCAAAAACCCCTGGTGACCATTTTGCATACGATTTTAAAAGATCCATCGTACATGCAACTGACGATTATACGGGAAATTGCCAAATACTCTTCCAGAATAGTGGTGATGAGCCACCGTGCGGTTGGTTTCCTGACCAGCATTTATGGCATACCATTTAACAAAATCCAGTTGATTGAACATGGTGTTCCGGATCTGGAAGCCAAAGCGGATAACCCGGTCAAGGAATCACTTCCTTTTAAAGGTAAAAAGGTGCTGTTTACTTTCGGTCTGATCAGCAGAAATAAAGGATTGGAAACTGTGATCGAAGCCTTGCCAGCAATTGTAGCTAAAAATCCCGATGTAATGTATGTGGTACTGGGTACCACCCACCCAGGTGTCATCCGTAACTCGGGTGAGGAATATCGCGATAGCTTAAAGAAGCTCGCCAGGCAGCTTGGCGTGGCAGACAACCTGACTTTTGTCAATAAATTTGTGTCCGAAGAACAGTTGTTTGATTACCTGACAGCATGTGACATGTACATTACCCCATATTTAAATGAAGCGCAGATTACCAGCGGAACTTTGTCGTACGCCATTGGTGCCGGCGCAGCAGTCATATCAACTCCATATTGGCATGCCCAGGAATTACTGGCCGACAACAGGGGTAGATTATTTGATTTCAAAGACGCAGATGCCCTTGCAGGAATTGTCAATGAGCTATTTGAAGACCAGGAAAAATTAAAAGTACTTAAATCGAATGCCTATGAGTATGGCCTGCATTTACGCTGGCCAAGCACCGGCGAGGTTTTTGTTGATGTGCTGGATGAAGCCATCTATAAATCGCTGGCAGAAAAAGACGGCAGCAACAAACAGATCATTGATCCGGATGCGATGCCATCGTTTAGTCTGGCACACATCCAAAGGCTTACTGATGATACGGGAATTGTACAACACGCCAAATATGGAATTCCAAATCTTAAGGAAGGCTATTGTGTGGATGACAATGCCCGTGCATTGATCCTGGCTATTTTAGCCTATCAGCAGAATAAGAGTAAGGTGGCACTGGAACTGTTACCCGTGTACCTGAGTTACATTCAATACATGCAATGTGACGATGGTAATTTCAGGAACTTTCTGAGCTTTACCCGCGATTACCTTGACGAGGTGGGCTCTGAGGATTCTTTTGGACGTACCATTTGGTCATTGGGTTATCTGATCAACAATGCGCCCAACAATTCCTACCGTGAATTTGCCAGGGAACTGTTCAACAAATCTGTTCCACATTTTAAAGACCTGAAACATTTAAGAGGGATTGGAAATACAATGATCGGAATTTCGAGCTATTTAAAGGCGCATCCGAATGACGAGCACATCAAGGAACAGTTTAACCAGCTTGCAGAGCCACTTAAAGCAGCTTACCGCAGCAACAAACAGGGACATTGGCATTGGTTTGAAGATAAGATGACCTACGATAATGCCATCCTGCCTTTGGCTTTATTGTGCCATTACCAATGTGCTAAAGATCAGGAATCACTGGACATCGCTTTAGAAAGTATGGAATACCTGAGCCAGAAAACACTGATCCACGGTTACCTGAACCCAGTGGGCAATGATGGCTGGTTGTATCGCGACGGTGGAGAAATGGCCATATATGACCAGCAAGCTATTGAAACCATGGCGATGGTGCTGATGTATTTCAAGGCTTATGAGATTACACACGATCTGACTTATATCAAACAAATGTATACGTGCTACCAATGGTTTTTAGGAGAAAACAGCCTGAAACTGCCACTGTTTGACCATGAGACAAAAGGATGCGGCGATGGTTTACAGCCTACGGGCGTTAACCGCAACCAGGGAGCTGAAAGTACCATTGCCTATTGGATATCGCATTTGATTGTACTTAAAGGATTAGAGTTCGAATATGAATATGCGCAGAACAATGACCTGATCGCAGTAAAAAAAGAGATCTTAACTAAGTAAAAAAGAGACCTTAACTATTTAAAAAAAAGCGCCTGGATCATAAATCCAGGCGCTTTTTTGATTAGGGTCTTGGCACATCTTCCTTATCCGGCACAAATACACAGCAAGGGCTTTTCAATTTTTCAAGCAGCAGGTCTATTTTCACCGTCGCAAAAGAAGAGCAGTAATCGGACAAACCATAAGGTATGATGAGTTCCCCGTTGTGGATGATCGATCCACAGGAATACAATACATTCGGGACATAACCCTCTCTTTCATCAGTATTCGGGATCACAAGCGGTTCATTTAAACGGCCAATTTCTATGGAGGGATCATCCAGCTGGAATAAACTGGCGCCCAAACAGTAGCGGCGCATTGGGCCAACACCGTGGGTAATGACTAACCAGCCGTGCTCGGTTTCTATCGGAGAGCCGCAATTGCCGATCTGGATAAATTCCCAGGCGAATTTAGGCGATTGCAATTTGACCGGATTGTCCCACACGGTTAACTTATCGGAATACATGAGGTAATTGTTCCAGCCGTCGATCCTGGACATCATGGCATATTTACCGTTAATTTTTCTTGGAAACAGGGCCAGGTTTTTATTCTGGGCACCAATGCCATGCAGAGGGCTGATCTTAAAATCATAAAAATCGGTCGTCTGCATCAGTTTAGGCATAATCATCGCACCATCAAAAGCGGTATAAGTTGCATAATACATGATGCTGCCATCCTCTTTCACAAAACGCACAAAGCGTGCATCCTCGATTCCCTTCCGTTCAAATTCAGAAATCGGAAAAATGACCCGGTCGGAGATATCGGTATCTCTGGAGAAACTGATTTCATGATAGGTATCGGATAACCAGAGCACCTTATCGTATTCCAATTTCCTGAGGTCATCATCAGCATGGCCCTTACTGTCTAAAATAATTTTACGCAGGGTAGAATAATCAAACTTATCCTGAAGCTTAACGCCCAGTTCATCAATCACTTCCACATCAATTTTCGAGTCCACTGCTTTTTTAAAAAACAGCTTTTTATTGTAAATGGCATTTTTAACGATCTCAGCTTCATCGATATAATTTCCAACGGGAATAACCGTAATGTTGTGGTTGCGGTCAATTAACGCACGCCTGAAGACTACGGAAGAGATATGCCCCTCGCCTACAGCCCTGAAACTGATAATTACCCGGAGTTCACCTTCTACCAGGTCTGACTGGTCGGGATCGGCAACAACAGAAGGATTGAAAAATGCAGCAGATTCAATGGAATACTCGTGTGTAAAGTAAGAGCCCAGCAATAACTTCTGGTACTTATCCAAATTCTCCAGATCATATCCCGCCGTTTCAATACAGTTTTTTACTTTTTTGCAGTGACGTGTCAATATTTTGGTAATATTTCGATGTCTCTTGGAGTACTCCTGAAGCAATGGAGAAATCAGGCCAAACACCTCTTCGTCTGACAAAGACATTACATGTTTGACAACTTCTACCGCACGTTCATCTCCGTTGAAAAAAAAACGGGCGATAACACGCTTTGGATCAGGATATACTTTAATTGGTTTTCGATCGATCAATAGTCTCATACCATACATAACGCATAAGGTAGCCTGAAAGATTTAATGAATTGATAGTTTTTTCAGAAAACCTGCTACAATGTCAGTTTTCAATCCAAAATGTAAGTAAAAACATCCAGTCCTGACACTGACAATGTTTCAAAAAAAGTCAGATCGTATAAACATTTGCCGATTGGATTTGTCATAATTCATGTTTGATTGTCACGACAAAATAATAAACATAAAATACAAAAAAGATATTTCATTATCAATTAGCGAGTTACAAAAAACGTCAATTTAACACATTTCAACAAAGATTTCCTTTGGCACACGTATTGACTATATACCGTAAATGGTCAAACAATAAAAACAGACAAACGACCAGATTATAAATTAATACATAAAAAAATGAAAAAATTATTATTATCATTAGTTGCAGTTTCTGCATTAGCTTTCAGCACTCAGGCACAAACTGAAAAAGGAAAATTCATGCTAGGTGGTAACGTAGGTTTTAGCACAACTAAAGTTGATGGTGCAAACAAATCAGATTTAAGTTTCAAGGTTATTCCTAGTGTTGGTTATTTTGTAAGCGATAACTTTGCTATTGGTACTGGTGTTGGTTACACATACGATAAAACAGTAAGTAAAAAAATCTTAAACCAGGCTTTTGAAGTTGCTCCTTTTGGACGTTACTATGTTGGATTATCTGACCAGTTCAAATTCTTCGGACAATTGTCAGTTCCAATGTCATTTGGTAACAACAAAGTTTTAGATGCAGATGGTAACAGCGGTGCTAAAATTGCCAGCACAACCAATATTGGTGTAAATGTAGCTCCAGGTTTTGCTTTCTTCCCAACTAAGAAAATCGGTATCGAATTTTCAGTTAACGGATTGGGTTATGCAAACAGCTCTATCAAGGACGAAGCTACCGGCAACAAAGTTAAAGCTAATGGATTTGGTTTAGATGCAAATACTTTTTCTCCAAACTTAGGTGTACAGTTCCACTTCTAAGACCTCTACTTAATAAATGCGAAAAAAGCCCACTGCAAATGTTGCAGCGGGCTTTTTTAATATACCAACGTTTTACAGATTACTTTTTCTGTTCAATTTCCCGGTCCATTTCCACCACATCCACCTGATCTGAAGAAGTGACATCGCCAATCAGGTATTTGTTAAAGTGATCTGCCAGTTTCCAAAAAGTATACTCTGTTAAATCACCAAAACCATGGCGCTGACCCGGAACAATAACCAGTTCGAAGCGCTTTCCTGCACGCATCAGCGCGTTTGCTACCCGAATGGTATTGGCGGGATGTACATTGTTATCCACATCACCGGTCATCAGCAATAGATGACCTTTCAGGTTTTTAGCCAGATCAGGATTTTTATCAATGCTGTATTTAAAGGTCGTATCACCTTTGGCTGAAACCACCTCTTTTACCCCATGGTGTTTTTCGCTCCACCAGCGGTTATAAATACTGTTGTCATGGTTACCGGCATTAGACACTGCAACCTTGAAAAAATCAGGATAAACCAGCATTGCAGCGGTAGACATAAATCCACCTCCCGAATGCCCGGTAATCCCTACACGATTTGCATCAATAAAAGCATATCGATCGGCCAATTGCTCTACAGCTGCCTTTTTATCTGCCAATCCGTAGTCACGCAAATTTCCATAACCAAAAGTATGGTACCATTTTGAACGGGCTGGATTGCCACCACGGTTACCGACGGTAACGACCACATAACCAAATTGGGCAAGCCTATCGGTACGGTCCATCGCTTTTGAAAAAGACTTGTATACGGCTTCCGTTTGCGGACCAGGGTATACGTATTCTATAACCGGGTATTTTTTATTGGGGTCAAAATCAAAAGGTTTATACATCACTCCATAGATGTCTGTTATTCCATCGTCGGCTTTTACCTTAAATGGCTCTGGAAATTTATAACCTGTAGCCATCAGCAGCGACAGGTCAGCAGTCTCCAGGTTCATCACCACACGGCCATTATTGTCCATCAACACAGATTTTGGTACAGTATTTACCCTGGAAAAATTATCGACAAAATACTTTGCTTCGTCGTTCATACTGATGCCGTGATCAAAGTCACCAGGATTCAACAGTTTCATTCCTGAACCGTCAAAATTTACGCGGTACAAATGCAGATAATAAGGATCTTCCTTGCCCTCGCGACCATTGGCTGTAAAATAAAGTACCCTGTTCTTTTCATCGATGTTGACAATTTCTTCACAGTGAAAGGCGCCTTTAGTGATCTGGTTTTTCAATTTACCTGCGCCATCAAACAAGTAAAAATGTGCCCAGCCATCGCGCTCAGACCAGTGGATCAGCTCTTTGCCATCATTAACCAAACCCGGCCTGTTGACTTCAACATAGGTATTGAAACGTTCATCAATTAATGGGCTTACCACTCCGGTATTGATGTCAACCGTACAGATATCGATGCGCTTTAAATCACGACTGGTTCTTTGAAAGTAAATTTTGTTATTGTTACCCAACCAAAGTGCCGGCCTGAATTCGTTGTCGCGGTCCTTATTCAACATGGGTGCAGACCAAACCGACACCGTCTGATCTTTAAATGCCGCAGTATTTAATTTTTTATAGCTTTTTGAGGCGAAGTTGAACAACAGAATTTCAGTAATCGGTGATTCCTTTTCACCTGGCATCTGGTATTTATAAGTTTCTAACGTGGGTCTGCCCGCAGCTACATTATTGATTACCCAAAGGTCTTTGACCTGGCGGGAATCTGTTCTGTTGAGTACAAAATGCCTGGCATCCGGCGACCACATCACGTAAGCAGCACGTCTCTTCTTATTGTTTTTCTCGTTCTCTTCGTTATTCTCTCCATCGCCATTTACACCATACGAATAGAACTTAAGGCCATCCTTGGTCAGCTGATGTTCCACAATGGTACTATCCTCCTCATTTTTGACTGCTTTCTGATAATTGACTTTATCCATCCAATACAGGTTGTAATTTCTACTGAAGATGATCGCGGATGAATCTGGCGCTACTGAGCCCCAGGAAGGCTTGGCTTTTGGCTTGGTGTAATTGGCAACTTCAGTAAGTTTGGCACTGGCAATTTCGTAATTGAAATAGAATACCTTTTTCTGCATAGAGTCTGCCGCTTTTTTATCCTTACGGTCTTTCTTCAATTCTTCAATGGAACTTCTGATTTCAAAAGTAACGTGCTTTTCATCGGCCGAGAACTTCAGACTTTCCAGCGGCAAGTGCTGTGCGTCAAAAGGATCGCGAATGATATTGGTTACTTCGGCTGCAAGTCTGGCGTTGTCGAACAGCTTCTTTTTACTTTTTGCTGCCGGATCCACCAGGTACCATTCTTTGCCCTGCGGTGTTTCATATTCATACCAAAACCGGTTAGTCAGTTTGAGCCAATGCGGATCAACGGCTGTAGAATAGACCAGCTTGCGCAATTTAGCCGGCGAAAAACGTGAGGCCAGCTGATAATTGGCTTTAGCTGCCGGTTGCAACGTTTCCGTGATGGTAAAGGTTTTAGTTTGGGAAAAACCCTGCCCGGGAAGACAGAAGCCGGTTATAGCAACCGTCGCGAGCGTGAGTAAAGGCAAGTAAATTTTGTTCATTATAAAGTATAAGTTATGAGATCAAAAATATTCATTAATCCTGCCCAAGTGGAAAATTTCTTTGTAATAAATACGATAGTTAGGTGGATATAAGATTGATTTTATAGTTTTGTATCAAATACTTTAGCCATGAAACAACAACTTTTACCCTGGATTGCTGCCGCAGTTATTTTAGCTAGCGGATGTCAGTCTAAATCTCAGTCAAATACCGCCAATCCTACAGATCAAACAGAAAGTAAAGCTCCTGAAGCAGGCAGCACAACTGATCAGGCTGGTCCGACTAGCCCTGTTGATGTATCTAAAATAAAAGTTGCAGATGCCAAAACCATTTTGGCCCGCAAACAGGTACCGATACTTTGTTACCACCAGATCCGCAATTGGAAACCTACCGATGGTAAGGTTGGAAAGGATTATATTGTAGAAGTACAGAACTTCAAAGACCAGGTAAAAATGCTGGCCGACAGTGGTTATCATTCCATATTGCCGGATCAGCTATATGCGTACTTAAATACAGGAGCGGCTTTACCCAGTAAACCCATCATGTTTACGTTTGACGACACTGATATGGACCAGTTTACCGTAGCTGCACCAACGTTAAAGAAGTATGGCTTTAAAGCTGTTTATTTCATCATGACGGTTTCTATCGGTAAAAAAGGAAAGTTTGTGGATTACATGACCAAAGAGCAGATCAAGCAATTGTCTGACGAAGGAAATGTCATCGGCAGTCATACGTACGACCATAAAAACTTTAAAAAATACCAGGGAAAGGACTGGGAAGAACAATTGGATAAACCGACCAAGAAACTGGAAGAGATCACAGGCAAGAAAATGACTGAATTTGCCTATCCCTTTGGTCTATGGAATGCAGAAGGCATCCCGCAACTCAAAAAACGTGGTTTCAGAATGGCCTTTTCACTGGCTGATAAGCGTGACCAGAACGATCCGTTATTTACAGTGAGAAGAATTATTGCAAGTGGTTACTGGAGTCCGAAAACCTTACATAACAGCGTTGTAAGGAGCTTTTAGTTATACGAATAGATTTTAATGAAACGCATATTTATGATTGGTACAGGTTTGCTTTTTTATTTAGCAGCCTGTACTGTAAACAGTCAGGAAGAACATCAGACTGACTCAGCCGGAAAAAAACTGGAAAGCAAACCGGCAGCAATCCACAAGGATACAATAGAAAAAAAACCAGCTACAGCTGCTGAGGTACTGGCCAGAAAAGAAGTACCCGTATTGTGTTATCACCAGATCAGGGACTGGAAAGCAAGCGATTCCAAGCGGGCCCATGATGACATCATCCCTCCTGCCAATTTCAAGCAGCACATTAAAATGCTGGCAGATAGCGGTTATCACAGTATTTTACCGGATCAATTGTACAATTATCTGAATTATGGCACCGCCCTGCCTGAGAAACCCATCATGATCACTTTTGACGATACCGACCTGGATCAATACACTGTAGGTGCTAAAGTTTTAAAAGAACATGGTTTTAAAGGGGTATTCTTCATCATGACGGTTTCCATTGGCAGGCCGAGATACATGAGTAAAGCACAAATCAAGGAGCTGGCTGATGATGGCCATGAAATTGCCAGTCATACCTGGAACCATAAAAACTTTGCTCAATTTACGGAGGAGGACTGGAAAATTCAAATCGATGAACCGACGCAGACCCTGGAAAAAATAACTGGCAAAAAGGTAGCTTACTTCGCTTACCCCTATGGCGTATTTAGAGCCTCAACCTTACATAAACTGAAAGAACATGGTTTTAAAGCGGCCTTTATACTTTCTACAAAAAGGGATGAGCAATATCCTCTATTGACCATCCGTAGAATTATAGATCCCGGAACCTATACGGCCCGAAATCTATACCATAGCATTCAAAAAAGTTTCAACAAGGTTGTTACGCAACCGAATTGATCACATAATCTTTACCGTTAAAATTAAAGCGGTCATCCTTTTTCTTGCCCAGCAGCATTTTACCTATAGGTGATGCTGCTGAAATGGCAAAAACAGTTTGCCCTTCAAATTGCAATTGTCCCGCGCTGATGCTGACATAAAATATCCCCTGACTGGTATGCACCAGGCTTCCGCCACTAATGGTATCTGACAGTGGCGCATGACCTATGGCTTCAAGCACTTTAAAATTTTCCTGTGCATCGATCAATAAGCGCTTATTGCGGTCAATATCCTGCTGCATCATTTCCCTGCTGGTTTCGTACTTATCACCGGCACTACTCTTGGTGTCGTCGTTGCTGGCTTCTCTTGCCTGAGCCAATGCAGTCTCTGCGGTCTGAATTCTTTGTTCAATAAAAGTTAAACAAAGCTGATATAGCCCTTCTTTATTCATAAATTATCCTTCTACCCATTTAATTTTGTCCGCCATCGGCGTACGCTTCGCTGCTCTCGGCACTTCGTTGTGGTACCCCATATAAAACAGGCCATAACATTTACCGTAATCTCCTAAGTTAAGATAATCTTTCAAATCTGCAATCATCCCGGGCGAACTCCAGTAGGCCCCTACATTAAAGGCCTCAGCAGTAAGTGACATATTTTGAACGGCGCAGGCCAACGATGCCAATTCTTCCCATTCTGGCAGTTTATCAGGGTGCAATTCGACATTGAGTGTGATGATACAGCTGGACTGGCTCGCTTTCTCGATGATGCTGTCGTATTTCTTTTGCAAAAACTGATGGGCAGGTGTAGTGAGTTGGTACAGCCGGGCCAGTTCATTACCCAGTTTAATTCTCCCCTCGCCTCTGAACACGATGAAACGCCAGGGTTCTGTCAGTTTATGTGTGGGTGCATAACTGGCACTTTCCAAAATGGCTGTGATGACTTCAACCGGAATTGGTTCTTCGGTATAACTTGCCGGAAAAATACTTCTCCGGCGGCTGATGATATCGCTTAAAATCTTGATTTCGTTTTCCATAAATGGCCCGGTTAGTTGTCGGGTCAAAACAAAAATATAATTATTGCGCAGCAGAAATGTAGCTGTTGTGTAATACTTTTAAGCTTGTACAGGTGCGGACAGCTTTTTGAGCATTTTCCGAACAGCTCTTGCCCTTCCGAAAAACCCGATACTTTCCTGATCTACGAGGTAATCTATGGTTTGCAGCAATTCATCTTTAATCCAATACTGTTTAAACGCCAGGTGAGCAAGCGCCTGAGCGCAATGCGCCTTGATGGCCACTGGGGTTTCCGGATCAATAAGCCAGGTAAATAAAGTATCGATGAGCAAGTCAAAATCGAAATTCAGCACAACTTCAGCAAAGACAGGGTCGGACTTGGGTGCAGTAAGTAAGGCTACAATTTTAGCAAAATGCCGCCTGCAGGACAGGTTCTCCTGCAAAGGTACCTTGTTCAAAAAATCATGAACCAGCGGTTTAAACAGAGCAGGATGATGGGTATACAAGTACTCCAGCATCCAGGAAGCCCGGAATGCCACTTCCTTTTTGGAATGAAAACAGGTATCAAGAACCAATTTTACATCCGGCCGGTACTGCGCTATTAAGCTGGAAAGTTTAAGCACAGATTGCCCCTGCATCGAAGTATCTAAAGCAGTAATCAGTTCACCTTTAGTCACATTTTTTCAATTTATTATCCAAAACTAAATAAAACTGCGAAGCATTTATAGGCATCTTTTAAATTATACCTACCTTTGCGGCTTATTTTTAAGCAATATGATTTCAGTTTCTAATTTATCACTCCGCTACGGAAAACGTACTTTATTTGAAGATGTCAACCTAAAATTTACACATGGCAATTGCTATGGGGTAATTGGAGCTAATGGCGCGGGAAAATCAACTTTCCTTAAAATCCTTTCCGGCGAAGTTAACCAGACTTCTGGTAGTGTGGCTTTTACACCTGGAGAACGTATGGCGGTTTTAAAGCAAAACCACTATGAGTTTGATGAATTTACGGTAATTGAAACGGTCATGATGGGTCACAAGGAGTTGTACGAAATCATGAAAGAGAAAGATGCCATTTATTTAAAGGAAGATTTTACCGATAAAGATGGCGAACGTGCAGGAGAACTGGAAAACAGATTTGCTGAAATGGACGGCTGGAACATGGAAAGCAATGCAGCAACCATGTTGAGCAACCTTGGTATTAAAGAAGAGCATCACTATAAACAACTGAAAGAAATTGATGGTAACCAAAAAGTAAGGGTATTGCTGGCCCAGGCTTTATTTGGTAATCCTGATATTTTGTTACTGGATGAGCCAACCAACGATTTGGACATTGATACCATTGCCTGGTTAGAGAATTTCCTGGCTGATTATCAGAGTATCGTGTTGGTGGTATCACACGACAGGCACTTTTTAGATGCGGTATGTACACACATTGTGGACATCGACTTTAGCAAAATGAGTATTTACTCTGGTAACTACAGCTTCTGGTACGAGTCAAGTCAGCTGGCTTTAAAACAACGCGGCGATCAGAATAAAAAACTGGAAGAGAAAGTTAAGGAACTTCAGGAGTTTATTCAGCGCTTTAGCGCCAATGCTTCGAAATCCAAACAGGCAACTTCGCGTAAGAAAGCTTTGGATAAGATCGACATTTCTGAAATTAAAGCTTCGAGCAGGAAATATCCGGCTATTTTATTCAACAATTTGGGTAGAGAGGCCGGTGATCAGATTTTACAGGTTGAAAACCTTTCTTGTACTTTAAATGGTGAAGTGATGTTTAAAAACATCAATTTCATGGTGAATAAAGGTGATAAAATAGCGATCCTATCGCAAAACAGTTTAGCGACTACGGCCTTTTACAACGTATTAACTGGCCGTGAGAAAAACTATACTGGCGAGTTTAAATTTGGAGTAACCATCAATACAGCAGACATCCCTAACGATAACTCCGTATATTTTGAAAACAAGGATGAGAATCTGGTAGACTGGCTGCGTGAATATTCCGGTACCGATCAGGACGAACAGTTTGTACGTAGTTTCCTTGGCCGGATGTTGTTTTCAGGTGAAGAAGTATTGAAAAATGTGAAAGTACTTTCAGGAGGTGAGAAAATGCGTTGCATGTTCTCTCAAATGATGCTCAAGCACGCGAATTTGCTGATGTTTGATGAGCCAACCAATCACCTGGACCTGGAATCAATCACCGCATTAAACAATGGCTTGAAAGACTTTAAAGGAACAGCCTTATTTACTTCACGAGATCATGCACTTACGGAATCTGTTGCAACAAGGATTATTGAGATTACACCGAACGGTACAATTGATAAGATGATGACTTATGATGAATATATCACGAGTGATGATGTAGCGGCATTGAGGGCGTCTTTATACCAGACCAAATAAGCGGTTCTTAGCTTCAATATATTTAAACAGCCCTTAATGTCAAGCATTAAGGGCTGTTCGTTTTTAGATTAAGTGCCTAAAAGGGTTAGCGAAATGCTCCCCCTGCCAGTAACAGATCAATTCTTTAGGGCTTAACAAGCACTTCGTAAGCCCGGCATGTAATTGTTCCTGATCCAGATCCTGACCAATCAGTACCAGTTCATTTAGGCGGTCGCCAAAACTCGGATCCCATCGGCTTTTGATTTGATCCTTGTTTTCTACATAATCAACATCATTCAGTCTTTCCGTTTCCGTCATGCTTGCCCACCAGTTGCCGGCATTTTCAATTTTGAGTGAACCTCCGGCTTGCGAGAAATTAAGTGCATGATCTGGCATGGCAGCAATCCAGAACAGACCTTTGGTACGCAGTACATTGCTCGGAAAATCTACATTCAGATATTCCCAGAGTCGGTGTGGGTGAAAGGGCCGGGCAGCACGAAAAACCGTACTACTGATGCCATATTCTTCCGTTTCAGGTTGATGAACAGTATTCAACTCCTGGATCCAACCGGCACCCTGTGCCGATGCTTCAAAATCAAACCGATTGGTATGGATAACTTCACGGAGATCAACAGCACTATACACACTTTCAATCTGTTTTGCCCCGGGATTAAGCTTCCGGATTACTGCCCTAATCAGCTTTAAATCCTCAGTACCAATCAAGTCTGTTTTATTGAGGATAATGACGTTCGCGAATTCGATCTGATCAGTGAGTAAATTGACAATAGTTCTGTGGTCGCTGTGATCATCCACCCAGTTTCGATCACGCAAATGTTCGTTGGTGCCGAAGTCTTTTTTAAAATTAAAACAGTCCACCACGGTAACCATCGTATCCAGCTTACTGAACTTCTGGAGGTCGATACCAAGCTGTTCATCCACATAGCTGAAGGTCCGCGCGACCGGTATCGGCTCAGAGATGCCCGAACTTTCAATAATAAGGTAATCAAAGCGATCCTCTTTTGCCAGTTTTTCGACTTCCGTAATCAGGTCTTCCCTCAGCGTACAACAAATACAACCATTGCTCATCTCGACAAGCCTTTCCTCGGTTCTTGACAACTGATGCCCATTTTGAACAGTCCGTGCATCAATATTGACCTCACTCATGTCGTTCACAATTAAAGCTACTTTTAGCCCCTGCTTATTGTGCAGGATATGGTTTAATAAGGTGGTTTTACCGCTCCCCAAAAAACCACTGAGTACGGTTACAGGTAATTTCTTATTCATCACAAATGCAATTAGGTTGCAAATATATTTCATAATATTCTACATTTGCAACCTAATTGCATTTATATTTGCAGCAAGAAATACAAATACATTTAAAATTAAATACGATGAGATCTAAATTTAAGTCGGGCAAATTAGACCAGTTTGGGATGACTGCCGCTATTGCCTGTGCCATACACTGTGCAGCCCTTCCTTTTGTAATCACTACCCTCCCGCTTTGGGGTTTAAATTTCCTGGCACACAGCTGGGTAGAACTGGGCATGATTTGTTTATCGCTGATTATTGGCATCTGGTCTTTAACCAGTTCCTATCCGAAGCATAAAAAAGCGCTCCCATTGTTGGTACTTCTTGCTGGTTTTGCCATGATCGCCTGCGGGCATTATTGGCTGGAAGATCTGGAGGCTGTTTTAATCCCACTGGGAGGTTTCAGCATTGCAACTGCCCATCTGTTTAACTGGAGGTACAGCAGGACCTGTAACCATCTTAAAAACAATAATACTGCGGTAGCAAATCCTTTACAAGGATAACATATGCAATTTGATTGCATTTGCTATGTTTGTATATAAATTGACTTATGAATAAAAAACTTCTATTTGCCGCCATGCTTATTGTGGTAAGCATGATCAATCCGGGTTGCAAGCACGAACAAATGGATAGCAGGAAGCTATATCTCAAATATTTAAAAAGCCACATCAAATAGCGCAATATGATTTCATTAAAATCGGTTTCGCACAGTTATGCCACAGGAAAAACAATCGGGTTTAAGGACTGGACCATTGGTCACGGTGAACAATGGCTTTTGTTGGGAGATTCCGGAAGTGGAAAGACGACTTTGCTACACATTTTAACAGGTATTTTAAAACCTACACAAGGGGAAGTTAAAATCAATGACACTTCAATTTATGGCTTATCGCCAAAAGCGCTGGATCAGTTCAGGGGAAGAAATATCGGGATCATCTTCCAGCGCCCGCACCTGATTAAAAGCTTAAGCATTGCAGAAAACCTATCCCTTGCCCCACAATTTGCAAAACTTCCGGTAAATGAGGCCAGAATTGAAGAAGTTTTAAGCTCACTTGGTATTGCAGAAAAGCGAAATGCTTATCCCAATGAATTGAGCCAGGGACAGTTGCAAAGGGTTTCTATTGCAAGAGCGGTGATCAACAAACCAGAATTATTGATTGCCGATGAACCGACTTCCAGCCTGGACGATAAGAATGCGCATGCCGTATTGGAACTGTTGCTGAAACAATCTGGCATTAACCAGGCCACCTTAGTGATTGCCACACACGATAAAAGAGTTAAAGACGCCTTTAAAAACACCTATCAATTGTCATGAGTCCATTAAAAATAAGTTGGAAAAGTTTATGGTCAAAACCCTTGTCGGCTGCCTTGAACATCATGCTGATTGCGTTTGGAACAGGTATCTTAACCATTCTGCTTTTGGCCTCTACCCAGATCAGTGATAAACTGGAAAATAACGCCAAAGATATTGATGTGGTGGTTGGTGCTAAAGGAAGTCCGCTGCAACTGATATTGAGCAGCATTTATTACATCGATTTTCCTACCGGAAACATTCCGTTAAAAGAAGCAATGGAACTGGCGCACAATCCTTTGGTTAAACGTGCGGCACCTTTAGCCTTGGGCGACAATTACAATGGCGTCCGCATTGTGGGTACAGATAGTAATTTTGTCAGGATTTACGGTTTGAAGGTTGCAGCAGGTAAATTCTGGCAAAAAGATTTCGAGACCACGATCGGTTCGGCAGTAGCTAAGGCCGAAAAACTCAAAATAGGCGATCATTTTTATGGAGCACATGGCTTGACTGGTAGTACGGACGTTCATAAAAGTCACCAGTATACCGTAAATGGAATATTGGAACCACAAGGCAATGTGACCGACAACCTGATCCTCACCAATGTGGGCAGTGTATGGAAAATGCATGAAGAACACGATCATCACCATGAAGAGACTGAACAGCCAAAAGAACTCACATCCTTGCTGATCCAATACCGCTCACCAATGTCGGTAGCCATGTTTCCGCGTATGGTAAATGAAACCACCAATATGCAGGCTGCAGCGCCCGCTCAGGAAAGCACCAGACTGTTCTCCTTAATTGGTGTTGGGGTAGACACCTTACAGTGGTTTGCAGTATTGATTATGCTGATCGCTGCGATCAGCGTATTCGTCAATTTATACAACTCATTGAAAGAACGCAGTTACGATCTGGCCATTATGCGCATTTTAGGCGCCTCAAAAACCAAGCTTTTTGTCATTGTCATTGCAGAAGGGATTATGCTGACAGTAGTAGGCACCTTATTGGGTGTTTTACTGGGACACCTGGTTTTACAAATCATTGGCAGTTACCAGGAGAGCGGACAGGCTAAGCTCAGCGGACTCGTTTTTATGAACAAAGAATTATACCTTTTTGTTGCGGGGCTTATGATTGGTATATTTGCAGCTATAATTCCTGCTGTGCAGGCTTACCGTTCCAACATTTCAAAAATATTGTCTAAAAACTAAAGAAGATCCAAGATCAAGATTGCATGAAATTAATCAAGAAAACCATACTGATTGCCCTCCTGTTTGCAGGTATAGGCGCGAAGGCACAGCACAATCCAAACGATCAGATCAATTCCGAAAATTGGGATATCGTTGGTGGCGTAGATTTTAAAATTGTGAAGGATACAGAAATGCAGCCTGTTTTTACGCCCGAAATTAAAAAATATGCCAATAAGGCATTTGAACTGGAAGGCTATATTGTACCCATAAAAGATGGGATGAAGCAAACTAAATTTATGCTCTCTACACTTCCAATTAACCAATGCTTTTACTGTGGAAAAAATGGCGTACCCATTATGGTACTGGTAGAATTGACGGAGCCCATTAAATTCACTTATAAAACCGTGAAAATTAAAGGAACATTAAAACTAAATCCGGGCAATGCCATGGACAATGCACCAATTTCCCTGCTTGCCGCAAAAGCAATATAACTCAAGCGCTCATGAAAATAGATCCAATTCACATTTTAAAAGATCATGATTTAAAGCATACCAAACAACGGGTACGTGTTTTAGAGGAGATTGCCATGGATTCGGTAGCGATTTCGCAACCTGAACTGGAAAAGAAACTTGGAAAAGAGATTGACCGGGTTACGCTGTATAGGATCCTGAATGCTTACGAGGAAAAAGGCATTCTGCATAAAATCATGGATATGAATGGCACCGCAAATTACGCCATCTGCTCTCCATCTTGTTCTGTAGATCACCATCACGATGAACACGTGCATTTCAACTGCACCAATTGCTTAAAGATTTACTGTTTAGACGTGATGATCCCTAAAATAAAAATGCCTGCCGGATTTACTGCTTCTACCGTGAATACCACGGCATATGGCATTTGTGAGAAGTGCAGTGTACTTCAATCGGGCAATTAGGCCGGAGTAGTATTGTCTCATAAAAAAATCACGCCTCTTTTTCTCCCCGGATCTGGAAATAAGATCCGCATGTCGAAAAAGAGGCGTGATTTTTTTATTTAGATCCGAATATTAGTGACCTGAATGACCATCAGCACCGTGTGCATGGCCATGAGCCAATTCTTCTTCAGTAGCTTCTCTTACAGCAATGATTTTACCTGCAAAGATTAAATCTTTACCAGCCATCGGGTGATTTAAGTCTACATTAACCACATCTTCATGAACAGCCGTAACGCCAGCTCTGAAATGGTTACCCTGGTTGTCTTGCAAAGGAATTACATCACCTACAGCAGGCAATCCAGCTTCTTTAAACATATCAACCGGAAGATCAGCAAAAGCACCTGGATCAATTTCTCCGTAACCGTCTGCAGCAGAAAGTTCAAAGCCATACTCATCACCAACATTTAAACCAGCCAAATGCTCTTCAAATTTCGGCAACATCATTCCTGTACCATATAAGAAAACCAAAGCATTTTGCTCATCGGCTTTCTCTACAAAAACTTGTTGTCCTTCTTCATTAGTCGTATGCAATTCGTACGTTAATGAAACCACTGTATTGGGTTTAATACTCATTAGAATGTTATTTAGTTTATCAATTTTAATGCTTCCTCAACCGTAGTAACGGGCAACTGGCACACTTTATTTCGGCAAATATAGATTTTTGTTTCAATGCTTTGCTTATCTTTTAACAAAGGAAGTGCAGAATTTGTTCCATGCAAAGTCATTTTATTCGGAATGTAATGTTGGTTAAGTACTTTTCTTACCGGATCAACATCTGCACCTGTCAGCGCGATCTCATTGATTCCGAATACTTCGTTCAGCAGCTGAATGGCCCAATTGGAATAAGCCGAGCCATAGGTTTTGATCTGGGGATGTACCGCAGCAAGCATGGCAGCGGCTTTATCCACATAGCGATCTTCATCAAACAGCAGCCCAAGCTTGTTTAAATTCTGCGCCATCACCGAATTGGAAGCCGGAATCACATTGTCCATCAGTTCATGTTTGCGGGCAATTAACCGCTCTCCATTTGCAGCAGTATAAAACAACATCGGACTGTCCTTGTCCTCAAAATTTTCCAGTACATAATCTGCAAAGGTTTTTGCTTCACGCAACCAGCGCTCATCAAAATCTGTTTCGTATAGGGCCAGGAGTGCTTCGATCATAAAGGCATAATCGTCTAAAAATCCGGGTATACTGGCTTTTCCACTTTTAAAATTACGGAACAACCCACCATCTTTCATTTTTAAACTGTTCAGGATAAAGTCCGCAGCTTTTTTGGCCAGATCATAGTAATGGGTATTGCCCATGATCTGTGCACTTTCAGCCAGGCCTTTAATCGTAATGCCATTCCATGCAGTTAAACACTTGTCATCCAGTCCGGGTCTTACTCTTTTACTTCTCACTGCAAGTAATTTCGCCTTGGCCTGCCTGATTTTTTCAAGCAGTTCTACCACTGAAATGCCTTTCACTTCGGCATAATCTTCTTCAGAAAATTTTCTAAGCAGGATATTGGTCTGTTCCTCTTCCCAATTACCTTCTTCAGAAACATGAAAGTAGTCGGTTAGCAAAGCTGCATCCTTTCCCAGAACCTGGTCAAACTCCGCTTTATCCCAAACATAGAATTTACCTTCCACACCTTCACTGTCTGCATCCAGTGCAGAGTAGAACAGCCCTTCAGGAGCGGTCATCTCCCTTTCCAGCCAGACCACAGTTTCATCCACAATCTCCTTAAAAAGGGCCGATTTGGAATACTGATGGGCCTCAGCATAAAGACTGATCAGTTGCCCGTTGTCGTACAACATTTTTTCAAAATGCGGCACATGCCAGTCGCCATCTACAGAATAGCGGGCAAAACCACCGCCCACATGATCGTATATACCACCCATAGCCATTTTTTCCAGGGTAAGCAAGGCTGACACATGGGTCGCATCGTCTTCCATCAGGTGGCTATAACGCAACATAAACTGCCAGTTATTGGGCAACGGGAATTTGGGCGCCCGGTTATACCCGCCTTCGCCCATGTCAAAATAACGCTTCCAGGGCTCTATAATTTCAGTTAAATGTGTTTTGGTGTATTGTTCCGGCTTTACATTCGGAATGATTTTTTCTGCATTACGAATGCCATCGGTCAGGCGATCTGCATATTGCCTGGCCTTATCCGGATCATTGGTCCACATATCGGCTACACTAAGCAACACATTGATCCAGTCTTCCTTTTTAAAATAAGTGCCCCCATAAATCGGACGCTGGTCTGGCAAACAGATACAGTTCAGTGGCCAGCCGCCACTGCCAGTCATCAATTGTATGGCGAGCATATAAATCTGGTCAATATCCGGTCGTTCTTCCCGGTCCACCTTAATACATACATAATGTTTGTTCATCACCTCTGCCACCTCATGCACTTCAAAACATTCGCGTTCCATCACATGACACCAGTGACAGGCTGAATAACCGATACTCACCAGAATGAGTTTGTTTTCATCCTTTGCTTTTTGCAAAGCTTCTTCTCCCCATTCAAACCACTGTACCGGGTTATAAGCATGTTGTAATAAATAAGGCGATGAGGCCTTAATCAGACGATTTGGTTCTGCATTCATAATGATAAAGGTAAAAAGATAAGTTTTACATCCCATCATCTGAGCGCCTTAAAACTTTAAGATGACGATTGCTGAACTTTTCAGCAAAACAAATTGAACGTTTCAACAAAGTAGCGGACGGAGATCTTATGGATATTTGTAACATCAAATACGATAACAAATCATTAAACAGATGAAAGCAATAGATCAGATTTACATCAACGGCGAATTTGTCAGTCCGCATGGGACTGCCACTTTTGACCTCATCAGTCCATCCAGCAACAAACGGATTGGCAGCGTTACTTTAGGCGATGAGACCGACACTCAAAATGCGATTGCCAGTGCAAAAGCTGCCTTGAAAAACTTTTCCAACACATCAAAAGCAGAACGCATTGCTTATTTGCAGGCCATGCACGATGCCGTACTCAAAAGAAGAGATGAGCTCATTGCCGTGATGGTGCAAGAATATGGCGCGCCTTTACAATTTGCCACGATGAGCACCGACCATGCGATTTCTGCATTTCCTAGTGCGATTGAAACGCTTAAAAATTTTGATTTTGTGAGAACTGTAGGACACTCTAAAGTAAGACTGGAACCCCTTGGTGTTGTCGGGATGATCACCCCATGGAATGCCAGTAATGGTTTCATCTGCAGCAAACTGGCCACAGCAATTTCTGCAGGCTGTACGGCAGTCATCAAACCCAGCGAAATGAGTGCAATGCAAACACAACTGATCACCGAATGCCTGCACGAGGCGGGATTGCCAAAGGGTGTATTTAACATTGTAAATGGCCTGGGCGAAGTGGTAGGCGCCGAGATTACCCGACATAAAGACATTGCAAAAATTTCATTCACAGGTTCTACCCTCGTGGGAAAAACCATTGCGCGTGCAGCTGTTGACACGATGAAAAGGGTTACGCTTGAACTTGGCGGAAAATCACCCAATATATTGCTTGACGACGCAGATTTTGAGCAAGCCATTCCAATTGCAATTGCTGCTGCCTACATGAACAGCGGACAGGCATGTATTGCAGGTACGCGCCTCCTGGTACCTGAAGACCGCCTGGAAGAAGTAAAAAACCTGGTAAAAAGCACCGTAGCTGCAGTAAAAGTGGGTGCTCCTGAAAATGAGGACACCAATATTGGCCCAATGGTTAGCATAAAACAATACAACAGGGTTCAGGATTACATTAAACTTGGAATGGCCGAAGGGGCAGAACTTTTAATTGGCGGACCTGGAAAACCTGAAGGACTGGAAGCCGGGAATTTTGTAAAACCGACGGTATTTATACAGGTAAAAAACAACATGCGGATTGCAAGGGAAGAAATTTTTGGCCCTGTTCTTTCCATCATCACCTACAAAACAGAGGAAGAAGCGATTGAAATTGCCAATGATACAGATTATGGCTTGCAGGCTTATGTCAGTTCTTCCAATCTGGAAAGAGCCAGCACAGTTGCAGCACAAATAGCTGCCGGCCGCGTACTGATCAATCAATTGAGCCATGATCCCCTCGCTCCTTTCGGTGGCTTTAAGCAATCTGGCATAGGCCGGGAGTTTGGTTCATATGGACTGGAGACTTACTTAGAGCCTAAAACCATCCTGGTTTAATTAGATTCCTTATCTTTAAAATAAAATCGACATACCATGAGCTTTGACAACAAAAAAGTTCCCATACAATACTCCTGCTATTTTACAAGGAGCAGTGCAGGTGAGCAATTTGTACCTGAACACGCCATCAGTTTAATTGTTTCTGGCGATCTGGAGTTGAATGATGGTAAAAGCATCAGCAAGTTTAAAAGCGGCGACCTGTACTTTTGCAGAAGGAACAGCTTAATGAAATACACAAAATATCCACCTGAAGGTGGCGAGTTCAGATCGATATCCATCTTTTTTGATCAGGAAAGCTTGCGCAATTTCAGTATGGAGTTTGGGTATACCTCAGAAAAACAGGAGTCTTCTCCTGCTTTTCTGCAATTGCCTTCAACGTCACTTTTACATGCTTATATGAGTTCATTGAAAGGATTCGAAGCCATATTTCAGCAAAAAAATGATCCTGAACTGATTGCACTTAAGCAGAAGGAAGCCGTTTTATTGCTCCTTAAATCAGATCCTAAAATTGGCAACATCCTTTTTGATTTCTCCGAGCCGGGAAAAATAGACCTGGAAGCCTTTATGGCAAGAAACTACCATTTTAATGTTGCACTAAATAAGTTCGCGTACCTGACCGGCAGAAGCTTATCGACCTTTAAACGGGATTTTGAAAAGATTTTTCATACCACACCCAGCAAATGGCTGTTAAAAAGACGTCTTCAGGAGGCGTATTACCTGATTAAAGAACAGCAAAAAATGGCTTCAGAGATTTATCTTTCATTGGGCTTTGAAGATCTTTCTCATTTTTCGTACACATTCAAAAAACAATTCGGCACTGCCCCATCTTATATTTAGTGATTAAGCTGTACTTTTACGATAAAGCCGATTGATCATGAAGATTACGCATACCGAAATTTACCGATTCAGCATCCCCATGGAACCCTTTGTGATTGCTACGGGCACCATGCATTTCGCACAAAATGTATTGATCCGTATCTATACAGACGAAGGCCTGCACGGTGTTGGTGAATGTTCCGCTTTTCCTATGATTGTGGGCGAAACACAGGAAACCTGTCTGGCCATGGCACAGGACTTTGCCAAAATACTAATGGGTAAAGATCCATTGGACATCCCGGAAAGGATGAACGATTTATTGGGCTACGCAGCTCACAACAGCACGATCAAAAGTGCTTTTGACATGGCATTATTTGACATTGCTGCAAAAAAAGCCGGACTGCCCTTGTACAAGTTTTTAGGCGGACATAAAAGAAGTATAGAGACCGACATGACCATCGGCATTGATACAGCGGAAAACATGGCCGCAGCTGCCCTAAAATATCAGAACCAGGGTTGCCGCATCATCAAGATCAAACTGGGTAAAAAGATACAGGATGACATTGAGCGTGTAGGGCAAATCAGAGCAGCGGTTGGTAACGCAATGATTTTACGTCTGGACGCCAACCAGGGCTGGAGTTTTGATGATGCCTTACTTGCGCTCACTGCGCTGGAGGAGTTCAACATTGAATTTTGTGAACAACCCATGCGTACCTGGTACGATGATCAGTTACCAGAACTCTGCCTGAACTCCCCCATCAGTCTGATGGCCGATGAAAGTTGTTACAATCACCATGACGCCAGAAAACTGATCAACAGTAAATCCTGTGAATACCTGAACATCAAATTTTCCAAATCGGGCGGCATATTAGAAGCCCAGAAAATCCATGAAATTGCCATACAGCATGGTGTAAAATGCATGATCGGCAGTATGCTGGAAAGCCGCATTGCTTTAAGTGCGAATCTACACTTTGCACTCGCAAGTCCGAATGTAGTATTCTTCGATCTGGACACTTGTTTGCTGGGACACCTGGTAGATCCGGTGATTGGCGGACTAAGCTATGATGGCTATTTTCTGGATGTACCGGATACACCGGGAATTGGTGCAGATGCAGATCCTGAGTTTTTAGCAAGTTGCGACAAATGGACTATACAATAAACTGGATCCTGATCGCCGAAATCGTTTACGCGATTATCCTTGGCCTGGTTTGCCTGCGCATCATTTATGACACCCGCAGTACAACGAAGACGCTGGCTTACCTGCTGTTTGCCATTTTTGTACCCATTGCAGGTATGATTTTTTACTTCTTCTTCGGCATCAATTACCGGCACCGCAAAATGTACAGCAAAAAGCTGTATGAGAACGATGACATCGCTAATAAATTCAGACAGGACCTGCTCCAATATTCAGCGCAAACCCTTCAAGAAAACGGGGAAGCGGTACTGAGTAATAAAGAGCTGGCTTTTATGGTGCTGAATGATTCTATGAGTCCGCTAACAGCCAAAAATTCACTAAAACTATTAATTAATGGCGAACAAAAGTTTCCGGAACTACTTGCTGCAATTAAAAGTGCAAAACACCACATACACATTGAATATTACATCTATGAAGATGATGAGATTGGAAATGCAATTGCCGACGCACTGATTGAAAAAGCGAAAGCTGGCGTTACTGTACGCTTCATTTATGATGATTTTGGAAGTCGCGACATCCGGAAAAAACTGGTACCGCGACTCAAAGAAAATGGTGTGCTGGCCTATCCCTTTTTAAAAGTACACTTTATCCTGTTTGCCAACCGCCTCAACTATCGTAATCACAGGAAGATCATCGTGATCGATGGTTTTACGGCTTTTGTAGGAGGCATCAACATCTCGGACAGGTATATCAACGGTGTTAAAGACAAGCAATTGTACTGGCGCGACACCCATTTGAGAATTGACGGACCAGGCGCGCAATACTTACAATATCTGTTCATATGTGATTGGAATTTCTGTTCGGAAGATGTTTTACAACCCGATGTTTACTTTTTCCCAAAACCAAGGGCACAAAAAAATAGTGAGGCCAATAAAGTGGTTCAAATTGCTGCCAGCGGACCGGACTCAGAGTCGCCAACAATTCTATTTTCCATACTCCAGGCAATTAACCTGGCCACTAAAGAAATTCTCATTACCAGTCCATATTTCATCCCTGGTGAAAGTTTGCTTGACGCATTGACCATAGCTTCCTTAAGTGGTATATCTGTGAAGCTATTGGTTCCCGGTGTCTCTGATTCTATTTTGGTGAATTCAGCTGCCCGGTCGTATTACAAAGATTTACTCAAAGCTGGTGTGGAGATTTATCAGTATCAAAAAGGCTTTGTACATGCAAAGACAATGGTTACAGACCAAAAAATAGCCATGATTGGGACGGCTAATATGGATTTTAGAAGTTTCGACCTCAATTTCGAAGTCAACGCCATTGTATATGACACGGAGATTGCCTGTCAACTGACTAAGGTGTTCTATGAAGACATTAAAGAAGCCAGAAAAATTGACCCGATTGCCTGGGATGCGCGTCCGATGTACAAACAATTGCTGGAAAAAGCCGCGCGCCTGTTATCGCCACTATTATAAAACATTCAGCCATGGCCCCGAAAAATATGCGGAAGTTCCGCTTAAGAAAGATCAAAAAATTCTTTAGCCTTTTAGGGCCTGGTTTAACCACTGGCGCTGCAGATGACGATCCATCCGGCATTGCTACCTATTCTCAAACCGGGGCCCAATTTGGCTACGGACAACTCTGGACAGCGCTATATATGCTGCCATTTATGACTGCTGTACAGGAAGCCTGTGCCAGAATAGGTCTGGTAACCGGTAAAGGAATAGCAGCCGTGGTCAAAGAACATTATAACCGAAAAGTACTGTATGCCGTGGTCGGATTGGTAGTGGTCGCGAATACCATTAATATTGGTGCAGATATTGGCGCGATGGCTTCAGCTGCCCAGTTGCTGATCCCTGTGCCTTTTGTTCTTTTAACCTTAATTTTTACAGGAGGAATTTTGTTACTTGAAATTTTCACCAATTACAAGACCTATTCAAAAATATTAAAATGGCTTGCACTTGCCTTACTGGCCTACCCCATTACAGCTTTTATTATTGACCAACCCTGGCCTACTGTACTTAAGGCGACGGTAATTCCACACTTTGAGTTTTCTTTCGACTTTCTGTTTATCATCACCGGTGTATTTGGAACCACCATTACCCCTTATATGTTTTTCTGGCAGGCTTCACAGGAAGTGGAAGAAGAACAGGAAAAAGGTTTATTCAGAAATGGTAAACCGAGAATCGGATGGCCACATATCCACGCCATGCGCAAAGACAATAATGTGGGCATGGTGATTTCAGAATTCACTACCTGGTGCATCCTGTTGGTTGGGGCAACTGTTTTGCACAACAGTGGTGTCACAGACATCAAAAATGCAGCTGATGCCGCTAAAGCTCTGGAACCGCTGGTTAAGTCCTTTCCCCATGCCGGTTACCTGGCCAAACTGATTTTTTCTATTGGAATCATCGGACTCGGTTTGCTGGCTGTCCCTGTATTGTCCGGATCTGCAGCGTATGCGGTAGCGGAAGCCTTCGATTGGAATGCCAGTCTGAACATGAAACTCAAAAAAGCACAGGGTTTTTATGGTGTCATTATCGTAGCAACCATAGTTGGACTGGCCATCAACTTTGTCGGCATTGATCCCCTCAAGGCTTTGGTTTACACTGCAGTAATGAATGGTGTAGCAGCAGTTCCATTGTTGTTCCTGATTGTACGGATTGCCGCCAGCGATCAAATTATGGGTAAATATAAAAGTGGCTGGTTATCTAAAATCTTATTGTGGTCAACCTTTGGCATTATGGGTGCTGCGGCTGTCGCCTTATTTTTCACGTTATAAACATCAGGCACAAAATGTGGATAAGTGGATAAATTGATGCACTATTCATTGAAGTTCTTAGTAATTTTATAACATGAAAACCGTTTTTTATGTTACGCTTGCGTTGAGCTTTTCTACAGCTTTGTATTTTACCGGGATAAATATGCAAAATCCATTGCCCCTATATGTCATCGGATCCATCATCGGTACGGTGATCTGCCTATGGACGTTTTCCAGAAATTCAAAAAAAGCGGCCCAAAGAAAATACAGGGAAAGAATGTTTCAGCAACATATGCGGATGACCCTTCGGAACCAATGGCATTAAAAAAGTCTTTATA
>NZ_JADFBX010000008.1 GCF_015223055.1 Pedobacter sp. MC2016-24 | reverse complement strand
CCATTTTCCAGACCTGTGATCGTTCCTGCAAAGTCAGTACCGGTCAACACCTGGCCGTAAACTTTTGAGCGGTCAGTACTGGCAATCGTCAAGGCTTTAGCCGTTACGGTTAATACACCATTTGGATTGCTAACCGTATAGTTTCCTAGTTTATTACCCGGATCAACAATGCTCGCTACAATCGGGTAATTCCCTACTGCTGCTGTAGCTGCTGCACCTGTACTTGTCCTATTTACGCTAATGTTATCGCCATTTTCCAAACCAGTGATCGTTCCGACAAAGTCGGTACCGGTCAACACCTGTCCGTAAACTTTTGAGCGGTCAGTAATGGCAATCGTCAAGGCTTTAGCCGTTACGGTTAATGCACCATTTGGATTAACCAAAGTATAGTTTCCTATTTTATTACCTGGATCAACAACTGTCGCCACAATTGGGTAATTCCCTACTGCTGCTGTAGCCGCTGCACCTGTACTTGTTCTATTTACGCTAATGTTATCACCGTTTTCCAGACCTGTGATCGTACCGGAAAAGTCGGTACCGGTCAACACCTGTCCGTAAACTTTTGAGCGGTCGGTACTGGCAATCGTCAAGGCTTTAGCCGTTACGCTTAAGGTACCATTTGGATTGGTTACGGTATAGTTTCCTAATTTGTTACCTGGATCAACAACTGTCGCCACAATCGGGTAATTCCCTACTGCTGCTGTAGCTGCTGCACCTGTACTTGTTCTATTTACGCTAATGTTATCACCGTTTTCCAGACCTGTGATCGTACCGGAAAAGTCGGTACCGGTCAACACCTGTCCGTAAACTTTTGAACGACCGATATTATTAATGGTCAATTGTTTCGCATTTACCGAAAGCGTAGTCGTGGCAACAGTCTGCGCATAATTGCCGCTGGCCGCCTGCGTTGCAGTAATGGTGGTCGTTCCAGTCTTAATTACAGTAATTGTATTTCCGTTTACCGATGCTACTGCAGGATCGCTGCTGGTATAACTAAACGCCCCTGGGCTATTGCTAACCGGTGCAGTGATGTTAAAACTCGCATCCCCATAAACCTTGCTGATTGCGGCAAAACTACTGATAGAAGCAGGCTCCACGATGGTCACATTTTTCACAAGGCTGCAACCGTTCGCATCTGTTACCGTAACGGTATAATTTCCACTACCCAGACCTGTAGCTGTGGCAGCTGTTCCGCCAGTAGGCGACCAGACATAACTGTAAGCCCCGGTTCCGCCAGTTGCAGTCACCGTTGCCGAACCATTGCTCCCCAGCGCTGTGGTCACATTCGTCTGTGAAGTTGAAGCTGTAATTGCAGACGGTTCTGTAATCGTAAAACTCTGTGTCGTCTGACAAAGGTTGGCATCGGTAACCGTCACTACATACGTTCCCGCGCTTAAGCCTGTCGCAGTAGCAGCCGTTCCGCCACGGGGTGCCCAAACGTAACTGTAAGCTCCCGTTCCGCCAGAAACAACAACACCTGCCGTTCCGGTTGCGCTGCCATAACAAGCGATATTGGTCTGTGATGGGGTAACTACAAAAGCCGCCGGCTCATTGATCGTAAAGTTCTTAACGATCGAACATCCGTTGGCAGAAGTAATGGTCACGCTGTAGTTACCGGCAGTCAGGTTGGAAGCCGTAGCCGCATTTCCACCTGATGGCGCCCAGACATAAGTAAACGGTCCAGGGGCACCTGAAGGAACCACGGTTACCGATCCGGTATTGCTGCCGTTACATAAAACATCTGTTTTGGAAGTTGCAGCGACTAAAGTATTGGTCGTGCTGATCGTAAAATTCTTGCTGAGGGTACAACCATTGGCATCCGTGATCAACACACTATGGGCGCCAGGAGCTAAACCCGTCGCTATTTGGGTAGTTTGGCCCGATGGGCTCCACAGATAGGTATAAGATGCAGCTCCGCCTGCCACGCTAACCGAAGCCTGCCCGCCTGTTGTACAAGTCGCATTGATCTGACTCGTGGTCGCGCTTAAGACTGCAGGCTGGCCTATGGTAAAATTCTGGGTAAAAGTACAACCATTTGCATCGGTAACCAGACAATTGTAATTACCGGCATTAAGGCCCGAAGCTGTTGCAGCTGTGCCACCCGATGGTGACCATAAATAAGTATATCCCGGAGTTCCACCGCTAACATTAACGGTGGCTGAGCCCGTGGCGCTGCCATTACAAAGTACATCTGTTTTGGAAGAGGTCACCGATAAAGCTGCAGGCTGACCAATGGTCACACTAACCGTATAGGAACAGGTATTCACGTCTGTTATCGTAACGGTATAGTTTCCAGCAGCAAGCCCGCTCGCCGTAGCTTGCGTACCTCCGGTAGGAGACCATGCATAGCTATAAGGCGCTGTGGCACCCGAAGCCACTACAGTAGCGCTGCCATTTGTACCGCCACTACAGCTTACATCCGTTTTGCTCATCGTAGCCGAAAAAGCAGCAGGCGTAGCAATAGTGACATTTTTTACCAGTGTACAACCCTTTGAATCGGTAATGGTACAGGTATAATTCCCCGCAGGGCGACCGCTGATGGATGCTGAGGTGCCACCCAGGGGTGCCCACAAATAACTATAAGTAGGTGTACCACCGCTAACATTAACTGTGGCTGTACCATTAGATCCCCCAAAACAACTCACCCCGGTTGAGGCCGTGGTGGCCGATAATATAGCCGCCGGCTGGGTAATGGTAAAACTTTGTGTAGTCTGGCAAAGGTTGGCATCTTTAACGGTCACAGTATAAGTTCCCGCAGCCAGGCCGCTGGCTGTAGCCTGGGTACCACCCGAAGGGGACCAGCTATAGGTATAAGCCCCGGTTCCGCCAGTTACGTTTACCGTGGCACTGCCATTGGCTTCGTTGCGGCAATTGATGTTTGTCTGCGCACCTGCCGTAGCCACCAAAGCTGCAGGTTCCGTAATGGTAAAAGTTCTGGTAGTCTGGCAAAGGTTGGCGTCTTTAATGGCCACCGTATAAGTTCCTGCGGTCAGCCCCGTAGCTGAGGCCTGAGTGCCACCACTAGGCGACCATAAATAACTATACGCACCAGTTCCACCGCTCACATTAACCGATGCAGCTCCCGTAGCCGAGCCATTACATAAAATATCTGTTTGTGAGGTCGTCACTGTAAATGCTGCAGGTTGACTGATGGTAAAACTCTGCGTAGTCTGGCACAGGTTAGCATCCTTTACAGTTACCGTATAGGTACCCATTGCTAAACCAGAAATTGTCGCTGTACCGTCTCCGGTAGGTGTACCGTTCCAGTCGTAAGTATATGGCGCGGTTCCCCCGGTCACCAATACAGTAGCCGTTCCGTTAGATCCGCCGTTACAGCTTACATTGTTTATCGCACCTTGCGAGGCTACCAATGAGGCTGGTTGACCGATGGTAAAGTTCTTGGTCACAGCACATCCTTTAGCATCTGTAACTGTACATGATATGGGACCTGCAACTAAATTAGTTGCTGTTTGACCAGTATATCCGTTGGTCCATAAATAGGTGTAACCACCATTGCCACCAGAAGGTGAAACAGTGGCACTGCCATTACTACCGCCATGGCAACTTACATCTGTAAAAGACATGACGGCCACCAATACCGAAGGTTGCGTAACTGCTATTCCTGTTATTGTTTTTGAACATAAATTGGCATCGGTGATGGTACAAGTATAAGTTCCTGCCGAAAGACCTGTGGCTGTTTGTGTGGTCTGGCTCCCTGCTGCTGCACTCCATTGATAGGTAAAAGGAGCCTGGCCTCCGCTATTGACAGTCACTGTAGCAGTACCGTTACTACCGCCACTACAATTCACCGGAGTTGTACTATAACCTGTTACAAAAGCCGCAGGCTGATCAATGGTTGCACTTGCTGTTGTCGTACAACCTTTAAGATCAGTTACAGTTACATTATAGGTGCCTGCTAATATCCCGCTAATCGATGGAGTAGTAGCACCATTGCTCCATAGGTAAGTATAGCCTGGCGTGCCACCGCTAGCGCTCACTGTAGCAGATCCGTTATTGCCACCGGGACAGGAAACATTATTTGATGCACTGATTGTAGCAGCTAAGGCAGAAGTGGGTTCCGTGATTACAACGGTAACTGTACCCTGGCAAGTAAGGTTATCAGTAATGGTACAAGTATAGGTACCTGCAGTCAAACCATTTGCCACAGAACCCGTGCCGCCCCTTGGGCTCCAGGCATAAGAAAATGGCCCAATACCGCTAGTTACTGTAATCGCAGCCGCTCCATTACTACCACCATAGCAACTCACCTGAGTTACCGCAGCTGTTCCCGTCACAACATTTGTTGTAAGCGTTGCTGAATTAGAAGTGGCATTACCAGTAGCACCAGTAACAACGCATCTATATGTATAACCACTCATACTGGCAACAACAGGTGAAACAGTTAAAGTTGTGCCAGTAATGCCAGAATAAGGCGCACCGGCTTGTATATCATTAAAACCTGCACCTGTATTTACCTGCCATTGATAGCTGGTTGCCTGCTGGGCTGTAACGGTAAAAGTAGTTGCACCATTTGCACAAACTGTGCGGTTTGCCGGATTTCCTGTAATGGTGGGTGCAGCTCCATAGTAAGTAAAACCAGTAGGTAAAGTTGTTGTTGAGGTTGTTGGTGCTGAACTCAATGTCCAATTTGCCTGGTTCATTACTGCCGAACGTATATTTGCAACACTTCCTGCCGGTACTCCGGTTCCATTAAAAGCCCCCTGAGTATAAATGTTATTACCTGAAACGCCAGGCCAGAACGCATTAGTCCCTCCGGTTAAACCTGGAGGCAGCGCTGAGAAATTTGGTCCCATGCCACAACCTCCCACATCCCAGCCTGCAGTAGTAGTATAAGGAGATAAAGTACAATAAGACCAGTGAATTCCAGCAATCTTTGTACCCGAAGCGGGATTTATCCCGCCGCCTTGATAGGCTATGATTTGATCTCCCACGTTCGACAAACTAAGGGCAGTACCTGAAGAACCAAGGCCAATAACGGTCCCTTTAGATGCCGTAAGCCCTGTAATGGTTATTTCAGTGCCAATGGGAAGTGCAGTAGCGGATGTCCAGGATATCGAAGTTTCACTAGCATTATTCTCTGCTTGCCAGCCGCTTCCAAAATATCCTTTATCCGTAAAATTGATCACTGTTCCTGCAGAAATATTGGCCAACAATACAAATGAGAATTTATCTGACCCAATTGCCGGGGAAGAATCGAAGCCGGTAAAAATAATGTCTCCCGCCGATAATGTAGTTTGTGCCTTAGTAAAATTTGGCAGCACCGATGCTGCTACACATAAAAGTAGACATAGAAAAAATTTTTTAAAATAAAATTTTCGCATAAAATATGGTTTTAGTTTGTGGTGGAAAAGGGAATTACCCGATTAGCTTAATGCTTCAGAAAGATAACCTAAACGAGAAAAAGTTGTAGAATTTTAAATGAAGTGTAGGTACACGGAATTGGCTACAGGGCCCATTTTTCGTGTTTTTTTTAAGAACGGTCATAGTTTGAGGAGAATTTAGATTACTAAAGCTAAACATCCCGTTCTGATAATCCAAATTAATAAGGTACAAATTACAAATTTTAACCTAAATAAAACTTAATTCCGGTGCTATCCAATCTTTCTACCTGTCACGATTTTGTCTGCTCACCTGCTTCTCAAAAGATCAGTTAAGGCTTTTAAAGGAGCAGTATCTTTTACCATCATCTGTATATATCCAAAGTCCATGCCTTTGCTGTCTTTCTCGCTGTAGGCTATAGGTGTCGTGGAAACAACAATGCCAACAAGGTTTCCATATTTATCCAAAATTGGTCCGCCACTTGCCCCGCTAGCATAATCAGCCGTTATTTCCATCCTGATAGGAGGTTTTCCGTTCTTATCATACTGATCTCCTAAATTCAGCACATTTAGCCCGACGTTGCGAGATACTATGCCCTTGGTAAAACTATAAAAATGACCCAATGGATGAGCAATACAGTAAACCGATGCACCAACATTGGTAGTTTTGCCTAGCGGAATGGGAATGAGTTTACTGTGGTTGAGATTAACCTTGAAAATTGCCAGATCATTGTTTTGCGAGAAAGCCAGTACCTGGTCAATTAAATAAACTTTTTTATCTGGTGTAATAACAAAATAGATACTATCTGTCTTCCCCTCATCTGAATTTGGTCTTATCAGACTTTTTAGCACATGATAATTGCTTACACAAACACCGTCTTCGGCAATTGCGAATGCGGTCCCGATCAGATCAAAATTCACCTCTCCTGACACATTGGAATCTGATTTAGTTAATTTTCCAACAATAAACACACCGGATCGTCTTTTAGCGAAGATTTCTTCGTCATTTAATATTTTTTTATTGGCTTTGATAGTACGTACGCAGCCGGCAGCAATATGATCGTCAATTAAAAGCGCTGCATCAGCTATTACTTCCTGCAAAGTTTTTTGAACGGGTAATGCCTTCAAAGGCTCAAGCCATTTGCCAAGTTCCCTGTAATATTCGTCATACTGAACATATATCTCATTGGATGTTGAACTTTGCCCTCTTACTGATGTGGAAGAGAAAAATGCACATACACACATCACTAAAAAGTAGTTATTCATATTCTTAATTTTATATGTTTCCTAGTCACCAATCAACTCCAGAATCCCCTCGTTTCTGATGATCATCATCCCCTGCCGGTCTTCTGTTATGCCTTCGTTCATCTGATAAGTATATCGTGGCCTTGAGCCCTCCATAACTGTTGGCATATAAGCAAATTTAATATTGTCCCGACTTTTTAAGGCTGCTCCAACCTCAATAATGTGTGTGGAAACAATAAAAAGACAATCCTTATATTCAGAAAAACCCTCAGTTACAGCCAATGTTCCATCATAAGCATCTTTCACGTTTGTTCCTTTGAACAATTCATCGAACATTAATAAAAGTCGTTTTCCACTACTTGCTTCCACTGCTGCCTGTTTTACCCTAACTACCTCTGCATAAAAATGACTGTAACCGAGATTAATATTGTCCGCTACATTTATAGAAGAATAAAGGCCTTCCCTGACAGAAAAATTCATACTTTCTGCAGCGACCGGAAAACCGATATGCGCCAAATAAATACCTATCCCTACAGATTTCATGAAGGTGGACTTGCCAGCCATATTTGCACCAGTTAAGAAAAGAACATTGCTGTCTTCATCAAGAACTAAAGAATTGCCTACAGCTTTTTCTACACAAGGATGCCGAAGATCTTTAGCCGAAAAGATGTTCTCCTCCGGACGAAAGGCCCTGGCAAAAGTAAAACCTTTCCTGCAGGCTACAGCACTAACATGGATGTTTACATCCAGCTCATAAATAAAGTCCATCACATCCTCTATCTCCGTGTACAGCTTACTTTTTAACAGGTGGTTAAAATACACCAGTTCTGTTAATGACAGGGATTTATAAATATCTATTTTTCTCAATTTTTCTATACGCGAATCAGACAAGACCTTCATAATGCCAGCTATACGTTTTCTATAAATATCTGGGGCAGCTGGCATATTTTGCAGAAAAATATAGCACCTGTTCATCACGGCAATAACAGCTTGCAGGCCCTGGATATTTTTCTTGTAACGCTCATCACGGGCCAGGTTCGATAATAATTTTTTAAACAGGGTACTCACAAACACCATCGACAGGTTACTTCCTGCACCGGAGTCCATATATTCCCGCATCAAACTGATTTGCTGTGCGTCAACAGGAAAAGTCAGTTGCTTTTCCTGAAAAAAGTAAAAAACATCAGTACGCTCATTGATCTCCCGTACATCATTCATAGGCGACCGGAACATCTTGTCGAGTAATTGCTCGCCTCCCCTTGTCTTCACCTGGTTGAACAGATTATAAACCGATCCACTACGAAATTTACCCAGGAGGTTTAGCTCATCCAATGTTTGCTTATCTATACCAAAATTCATAACAATTCTTTTTTAATCAACAACAACTTTCTGTTTCTTTACACCGTTCTTTAAGATCTCAAGTATGCCCTCATTTTTAATGATGATCATGCCGTGCCGGTCGTCGGTTACTCCAGGTTCCAGCGTATACGTGTACTCCGGTACCCTGCCCTTCATCAATGTAGGAAGATAAAGGAAGCCAATATTGCTTCTCTGCTTAAGTTCATCTGCAGCTTCTACAATATGAGAGGAAATAATAAACATACTGGTCATTTTCTTCGCAAAACCGAGCGAAACAGCCACAGTAGCTTCGTGGGCATCCTTTACATTGGTGCCTCTAAAAAGCTCATCAAAAATGACAAACAGGGACTTTCCCTGCCCCAACTCCGAAGCCACCTTCCGCACCCGCAACACCTCCATATAAAAATGACTGGCACCAATCCCCAGTTTATCTGGCAAATTGATTGTCGTATAAATACCGTCCACCACAGAAAAAGTCATCGATTTGGCGGCAACCGGGAACCCCATATGTGCCAGATACAAAGCAGTGCTAACGGATCTTAAAAAGGTCGACTTACCCGCCATATTCGCCCCGGTGAGGAAGATGACATTTTTATCCCGGTCAATCGAAACGTTATTGCCTACCGGTTTTTTTAATTCTGGGTGATAAACACCTTCCAACGCTAACCTGCAGGTATTTTTCTCCACTGCAACCGGAAATATAAAACCACGCTTAACGGCCACCTTTGCTACAGATAAATACACATCCAGGTTGTAAATATATTTCAGCAAGGTCTTGATCTTGTCATATTCCCGTACCCTAAAAAGGATATCGTAGGCCGTAATCGCAGAATAAGGTAATTTTTTCTGAGGTTTTTCCTTCAGCGCAGGCTCAAAAGCAACATGGTTCAAGAGTAGCTGAATACGTTGACGCTCCGTATCAAAATAACTGATATCGGTTACCTCTTTCTGTTCAATAAAAGTCTTTGCCGTCCACAGGATTTCTATAATGGCAGATACCCCATTGCTCATTTCCTTTTCACTGAGTGCAGCCGTATGATGACCAGCATCTTTATGCTGCTCATTGGCATTCATCAGGTATTTCTCCGCCATATCAAATGAACTGGCGGAGAAAGGAAAACTGATGTTCATCCTGGCAAAATATTCAATCATGTGACTGCGCAGATTGATGGCTTCCCAGTCTGACAAAGGGTTACGGAACATTTCTTTAAGTAATTCTTCTCCCCCCCTTGTACTTGCCGAATTATACAGATCATAAATTCCGCCTGTATTCCGATTGCCAAAAATCCCCAGGTCTTCTATAGTTTGTTCGTCGGTGTGTAAAAACATATCCTCTATTTTCTCTTACGTCTGATTAATAATAACACGCCAATCAACAGCACTACACCTGGTAACACCCATACATACACAACTTTCAACACATCTGCTCCCGCAGAGGTAATGTTTAATTTCACATCCCTGGCTGGCGTATCGGGAATATAAACCGGATACTTGTTGTCGTTCATCCAGCTGTAAAAAGCATTAGCAAACAAGTCGGAGCCCAGGCGAAGGTTGTTTTTGAAATCGGCATCGGCGCAAACAATAATGCGTTGTTGTTTCTGGTTTATTTGTCTGGTGAGCTGAATGGCTGTAGTAAATGAGGAGTCCCTGATATCTCCTTGTGCCGGATTGAATACCGGGGGTACAGAATCGACAATCAGTACTCCAGTCTTAAGCCAGGTATTCTTATCTTTAGTTTTCATCAAAGGCGTAATGGCAAAAGCACCATTGGTTACATATTCAATTGCCCCTGTACCAGGCATACTGATTTGAAGCGTATCATCCGTATCTTTTTCCTGTCTTTTTTTCAGCAGGCCCAGGAGGTTTCTTTCCTCGGCAAGCTGCAAAGAAGGATCGGTACCATAAGATATGACTTTATCCGGTGTTTCATTTTTGCTTACCTGTACCAATATACCTTGCCTCAACTGAACACCCAATAACTTCAATACCGGGTTAATTACAGTCTGCTTGTTCGGTTCACCAAAAACCATCAGGTTTCCTCCACGGTCAATATATTGCTGAATTTTAGCCAGACAAACTGTACTCAGATCGGTTTTAGGATCTGCAATCACCAGGGCTGCTGCATCAGCCGGCATGTTCTGCCAATCCAGTGAAATCGTATCAACATCAAAACCCATGTTAATTAAAGAGGTACGGTTAAGTTTTTCTAAAGATTGCATGGAATATTCCCGCTCGCCAGTTTTATAGATATTCCGTTCCAGGTTACCGGTTAAAAAATAAATCTTAGGTGCGCTGCCTTCTTCCAGCCGTTTGAAGGCGCCAGCTACCTGCGACTGGTCTGGCCAGAATTCCGAATCATTAAATGTCCGCAGGTGGATGGTTTTTCCTTTGTATTTCACACCCATAAAAAGGGATAAGTTCTCGGCATAAGGGTCGATTTGTTTGCGTATTTCTTTGGGGCCAATAAATTTGGACGCGTCAACCTGGTACATTTTGGCTACAATCCCGGCAATCTCTTTTTCTGTTTTATGAGGATAAGTCTTATAAATACTGTTAGCATCGAGCCTGCCGTCATTGTCATAGTAATAAACGTATTTGAACTTAATATCTGGCTTAAAACGCAGGTATCTGTCCCAAAGTGTAGATAGATAAGGATTACGACTCTCTGGCAAGCCCGGCCCCAGCCGAAGTCCCAGCAGGTTGGCATACAGGGTAACCTCAATAGGTTCTTTTCCCATTTTTTTTAGGATTTCCTGCGTACGTGCATGTACAGTGTTCACTTTACAATCAGTAGTGTCCCAATAACCCACAAGGGAAGGACGGGAAGTGATGTAACCGAGCAACACGGAAACCAATAATACACCAACATACCTGGAGGCTTTAACAGACCAGGGCCTGGATTCTCTTTCGCCTTTCAGTTTAAACAGTGTAAAGCTCAGGAACATAAAGATCACGATCAGAAAGTAAATGACATCCTTCGTCGTGATCAGTCCCCCGATCATTTTTTCCGTACGACCAGAAATAGACAGGAAATAAGTCAGGTCACGTACAAAATCATATTTCTGCCACAGTGTACCTATTCGGCTCAGCACAAAGAAAAGCACAAAACTTCCAATTCCGGATATGATCTGGTAGGTTGTAAGGCCCGACATAAATAAACCAATGGCAGAAAAAGCACAAATCAGTAAATAAAAACCCAGCTCTGCCGACAGCAGCAATCCAATATCAATAGACTTGATATTAAACACACCCGACACAATGAATATTCCGACTACCCCAACCAGCACCAGGTTATAGATCATTACAGCCAGGTATTTCCCAAGCACAATCTCCCGCAGTTTAACCGGAGAAGAATAAAGCAGTTTAATGGTACCGTTGTTCACCTCACGGCCAAGAAGCCCCATAGTTAACAGCGGAACAAACAAATACAGGTTTTGGTAAACATTTTTAAACAAACCATCAGGGTTTAAATAGATGGTTGAGGTAAGTGAACCTCCAAAATCTTTCCATTTTGGATTGTTGAGCAGCAGCTGGTCCTGAAATACAGTGAGCGGATATAAGGAAGAGGTATAGAAATAGGCACATTGTATTAGAAACACAACAGCCAGAAACCACGCTACAGGTGAATAAAAAAGGTTAAGAAGCTCGTTTTTAGCAATTTTAAATATAATCTTCATGGGTTGTAATGGTTAAGAATGAGCGGATGGTGAGGACAGTTGTTTAAAAACATCATCAAGAAGACCTTTCTCCAGGCTGACTTCCCGCAGTTGCCATTGTTGTTGTACACCTGCGTTGATCATTCTTTCTGTGATTTCCTCGTCACCGTCAAAATAAACGCGGATCTGTTTATCGGTCAGAAAATCGACTTTGGTCACCCCTTGTATCTTTAGCAGTTCTGCAAGCTGGGGAGGGTTCTCCATACGCATCAACAAACTGTGTGGCTGGATGTAATTGTCAAAAGCATCCATGGAGTCAGAAAACACAACCCGACCACCCTCAATCATAACGATCTCCTTGCAAAGCAAGTGGATCTCTGATAAAATATGGGAAGACAATAACACCGCGTGGTCAAGGGCAATTTCCTTGATCAGCTTTCTGACCTCAATGAGCTGGTTCGGATCCAGCCCATTGGTTGGCTCATCCATTACTACCAGTTTAGGTTTATGGATGATGGCCTGCGCTATTCCGACACGCTGACGGTAACCACCGGATAAATTGTGGATCAGCCGGCTACCGAAATGGGATATTGCGCAACGCTCCTTCACTTCTTCCACTGCAGCCTTGATTTTGGAGCCTTCCATAAAACGAAGTTCCGCGCAATAGGTGAGATATTCATCTATGGTCAAGTCAGTATATAATGGTGGATTCTGAGGTAAAAAGCCAATTTCTCTTTTGGCCAGTTCAGGTTGGGTCCTGATGTCAAATCCATTCACATGCACCTCCCCCTCCGTTTGGTTGAGCACACCACAAATAATATTCATGGTGGTTGATTTACCGGCCCCATTGGAGCCTAATAAACCAATAATACCATTCTGGGCAATTTCCATATTAATATCACTAATCGCCCAGCTACTGGTATATTTGTGAGAGAGTTGCTGAATTCTTAAAATGCTGTTCATTATGCTTAAGTTAGGTTAGGATTTTAAATTTTTACCGCTTCATCAATGATCATCACGCGTTTGCCTGTCTGATCGACCGTGCTGCCAAGCAGGACAATTGTATAGTTCCGGTTTCGCCTGATATTCGGCGAACCTACAGATCCGTCATTATTGATTCCGTCTACTAGACAGCTACCCAGTAAGGTACCACTAGCTTTATCCCGAAACTCAAAAGTGTAGCTCCTGATAGCCGAATTGGCATTGTAATTTTTAAATGCCGAAACACCTTTATAAGGCAAGCCTATCTCCTCTGATCCAAAGGCCTTTCCGACAAGGTTTACAGTTATCGGGGCACTGCCTTTCGCCAAATTGATAAACCTCAGCCCCATGGTCGAATCGGCAGGTAAATGATATGGCAACTGGTCGTTAGTCATTAAATAATCGGCATCCTGTGTCGTTCCTGAAAGGAAAAGCGTATAAACTGCATTTCGTTCCAGGTTAAATCTGAGCCGGAGCACGGGCTTGCTATTTGCGTTAGTATCCGTTGCCGAATACAAGCCCAGGTCCTGTTGCCCGGTATAACTGTTAAAGAAAAGAAAGTTGCCATAACGCATTGCTGCTGTATTGGCATAATACTGACCGTTTGATTTATCCCCGTTAAAATTGGTAAACAGGTAGTCAGTGCCCGACAATCCATTTACGATCGTAAAGGATGAAGTACCTTCTGGTTTAAAGCTCAGCTCCTTTTTACAGGCACATACAGCCAGAGAGAGGAGCAAAGCTCCAAAAATTATAAAGTGTATTCTCCGCATGTCTTTGTATTTTTATGATGAATGATTTAGTAACCCGCGTTCTGTGTTAAAAAATGGTCTGCTATGATTTCTGGTCTTGGAATTGGATAAAGCAACTGGTTATCTCCCAGCCATGGCTGCTTTGCAGGAATAACCGATAGTACAGCACTTGCCTGTCCGGTTCTTTTGAGGTCAAACCAACGGTGCCCCCACTCTGCGAAAAACTCAACCTGGCGCTCCCTGGCTATGGCTTTTCTGATCTGCAGTTGCTCCAGATCTGGATCAAGATCTGGCAGGCCTGCCCGGCTACGTATTACATTCAAATCAGTTATCGCAGTACTGAGCCCTCCGGGAGCACCATTTAATGCCGACTCAGCACGGATAAGATAGGCCTCTGCCAAACGAAGTACCATATAATATTGCGGAGCCGGCTGCCCTAAACTGGCATTCTGTGTCCCCAGTATATACTTGTGCGGAAAGTAGGTGAACGCACCTGGTTTAGAGGAGTCAATCACATAATCCGTACTGTCTAACCAGGCAGTCCAGCGCCGGTCATTTGGTTCAAAAGCGGATAGCAGCTGACTCGTTAAACCATATTGAACATAACCATGATGGTTTAAGTCACCAGCAGAAAAAATCAGTCCTTCAGGAGTTGCATTCTTAAGCTGTGCATCTTCCTCGGTTTGTTTCAACTGCCATACTGCTTCCCTGCTGCCGGTAGAAAAAACCTGGCTCAAATCTGCCTCCAGGCGATATGCAACATGGTTATTAATAATAGAACTTGCTTCTGCATGGGCGTTGTTATAATCACCGGTATATAGGTAAACACGGGCAAGCAGCAGCGTAGCCGCCCATTTATTTGGGATAACCCTTTCCCCTTTGCCCTGCGAGTCGTCTGCCGCCAATACAGCCTGCGCAGCTTTAAGGTCTGTTACAATTTGTCTATAAACCTGATCCCTTGGCATTCTTGGCAGATTCGCTGTTTTATTAAAATCCACCGTAAGGGCCATAGGCACGTCGCCAAAGAAATTGGTTAAATAGAAATAACAAAAAGCCCTTATAAACCTGGCTTCAGCAGTCAGTTCTTTTCTCACATGATCATGTAAGGAGGCAGATTTAGATGCCTCAATACCCTCTATTACTGAATTTGCTTTATAAATAATACTGTAGGCCGAAGACCATATCGTAGGTGAAATTGTCGCGGTCAGCACCGTTAGTTTGTTGGTGCGATACACATCACTACTGATATTACTTACATAACTGGAAGAAAAGAGTTCATCAGCAGAAACAGCGGCCAATCTGGTGGTCAGCCCCGCGCTAAATACATTTTGATTTGCTATTGAAGCCAGTCCGCCATCAAACCCGTTGATCATCGAGGAATAGACGCCATACATAGCCGAAGTTGCGGTGGCATCTGTGCTGAAAATTTCGGAGGTGGTCAGGGTGTTGATCGGCTCACCTATCTCAATTAATTTCTTGCATGCCATATCCATTCCACAACTAAGCAAGCAGAACAAGCAAATTGCTTTTGTTTTTAAACCTTGTAATTTCATTGCTGGATTTTTAAAAAGTTAGGACTATTTTACCATTAAATGTTTTGGGTTGCGGCTGGTTGCCAAAAGGGAGTTCGGGATCTATTCCAGGATAATTAGAAACGGTAATCATATTCTGCATGCTGATGATGAAACTCATGGCCTGCATGCCAAATCGCCTTGTCAATTTACCTGGCAGTGTATAATCTAGTGCAACATTTTGCAGGCGCAGATAGGAACCGTTTGTATAAGCTCCGTCAGAAGTGGCGAAATTACCATCACTCCCCGTCGCGTTGGTGGTAAACCGTGGATTGGCCGAAATATCCCCGGGCTTTTGCCAATGGTCTTCAAAAACATCTAAAGGAATATTAGCATTTAAGGCGCCTCCGGTTTGGTTATAAGGCGAGGCGGATGTAAATTTCTTATAAGTGAGTTGTAGGTCCAGTCTGAACTCCTTATAACGGAACTGATTCAGCAGCGAAGATTCTAATTTTGGACTAAGGTCAATGGCTACCCATCTGTCGCCTCCATTGCTGCCCGGCTGTGAATTGCCCGGAATAATGATCCCATTCTTATCAAAATCCTCAAAACTCCGTTGACCCGTTTGTGGATCAATGCCCTTATAGTGATAGACATAGACATTATTTAGGGACTCCCCTATTTTTTGGGTCGTGTAATACGAAGTATATTCTAATCCTGGAAAGTCCAGCAATTTGTTTTTGTTGCGGCTAAAATTCATCCTCACAGACCAGGAAAAATCAGAATGCGATATCAAACCAGCACTTAAAGAAGCTTCAAGCCCTGTATTTTGCACACTGGCCTGTGAATTACCTTGTACACTTGCAAAGCCAGTAAATAAAGGTGTTGGCAATTGCGCCAGTTGGTTGTTGGTACGCCTGCGGTAAATAGCGGCATGTAGATTAATTCTGTCGTTCAAAAAGCCAAAATCAATAGCAGAATTTAATTCTTTATTGCTTTCCCAACGGTATTCCTGATTAACTGCATGAATAGGAACCTGTGGTAAAACGCCATTATAATTGTACAGAGGGGTACCGCCAGCCGTATTGGCCCATTGTGAAAGGTATTGGTAAGCCACATTTGGATAATTACCGGTTGTTCCGTAAGAGCCCTTTAGCCTCAGCAAGCTAACCCACGAAGGCAGGGCGCTCTTCACCCAATTTTCTTCCGACGCAATCCAACTCAGACCAGCCACACCAAATGTACCAAATTGCCTGCCCGGACCAAAATTAGAGGAGCCGTCGCGGTTTCCGCTCAACTCTATAATATACTTGTTTTCCCAGATGTAGTTGATGCTTCCATGAACGTCAACATACTTGCTTTGTGCGTAGTTCTGCAAACTGCTCACCAGCGGTGCATTATTGACAGACCTCGTCAGCTGATCACTTGTATATCCAAACGCCAGAGTAGTGAGCCCATTGGCCACTGCATTATTCAAATTTCCGCCGATCAGGACACTGAGTTTTCCTTTCCCAAGAATACGGGTGTAATCAATCTGAGGGGTGATGGCCCACCCGGTAGTTTTACTATTTCCGAAATACACCTGGGCCGTTGGGTTATTCAAAGGGTTTTGCGAAGCAATCGTAGTAGTGAGGCTATTGTCATTCAACCCCAGGTTATAACCCATCTGCAGGTTTACATTTAAACCATTCAGCACCTGATAGCCTATTTTTAAACTGCTGTTCAGCAAATTCGAACTCGATACAGATGGCATCAATAATCCGTAAAAAGGATAAGATATGCCTATATTGGCAGCATTCCAGGCTGCGTAGTTTAAATCCCCATTGTCGTCATATATTGGTGGCAGATTAGGTGACAGTGTCGTAGTCCCATACAGCGTAATCTGGGTAGCGGTATTGTACCCGTAACCAGCTGCAAGATCGACAGATAACTTTTGATCCGGACTACGGTGGTTTAAATTAAAAGAAATGTTTGCCGTGTTATTGCTGTTCTTGTCAGTCAATGGGGATACATCTTTCAGCTTACTGTACTGACCACTGATCCTAAAAGTAGTCAGCTCCCCCCCTCCGGATAAACTCGCATTTACAGTGGTGCTACGGGCTGATTTCCACAATACTTTTTGCCAGTCTACATCACGACTGGAATCCCATGATACCAAATCTGGTGCTGTAGAAACAGAAGGAACAAGGCCATCGTTGTGTAAAGCCTCACGTCGCATTTGCAGGTATTGGCTGGTATTGAGCATATCGTAATGCCCGATCACCTGGTTGATCGTTTGACTTCCACTCACATCAAATACCGTTTTACCTGCTTTTCCCTTTTTAGTGGTGATGATGATTACACCATTACCGGCCCTTGAACCATACATGGCTGTAGACGCAGCGTCTTTTAATACGGTAATACTCTCAATATCATGCATGTTCAGATTTGACAATGGACTCTGTCCCCCGGAGAAAGTGATACCGGCTTGCTGTAGTCCGGTAGAACCGTTTTGGTAAGAGGATTGCTGGAAGCCAATACTGGGTTGAACCAGCGGTACTCCATCTATGACGTATAGTGGGTCAGAAACTGAAGTTGGATCAATAGAACTTCTTCCCCTGATTTCCACCTTTACCGGCGCATTACTGTAACCGCTTGTTGGTGTAATCAATACCCCGGGAACAATACCCTTAAGCGCTAACAAAGGATTGGACACCGGCTGCCGTTCCAGCTCCCTGGCATTGATCTGGCTGATCTCTCCTATGGCGAGGCGTTTGGTGGTCAAACCGTAAGCCTGAACCTCAACGGCATCAAGTTCATTGTTGGTTTCTTTTAGCATGACTACAAACTCCGTTTGCAAAAGCACAGGAACATCCAGCGGCGCGTAACCGATATAGCTGACGTGTAAAGTATCATTGGTACGCACGTTTCTCAGTTCAAACTCCCCGCTTGCTTTTGTGGTCGTTCCCTGGTGGCTACGTTTTATGATAACCGTAGCGCCATTCAGTCTTTCACCCCGGCTGCTGTATACAGTACCATGGATATCATTTTGGGAAAACAGGCTTTCCATTATTTCCGGACTGCCATCGGCGTTTTTTTTTGCCTTTTTATTCACCAGGATGACAATGTTACCTACAACAGAGTATTCCACAGGTGTATCTTTAAAGCACAGGTTCAGTACGGTTTTCAAATCTGCCTTTTGTACCTGAACAGACACTTTTCCCACTAGTTTTAAAATCTCCTGATCGTAAAAAAAGGAGATACCGGTTTGCTTTTTTAGCTGGATCAGCACCATTTCTATGGGGGCATTTTTTACGGAAAGGGTAATGGTCTGCGGTTCCTGCGCATGCAGGTTCACGTAAAATAACAGACACATAATAAATAGTCTAAAAATTCTCATAGACAAATCTGGTTTAGGTTGGTTGGTTGGTTTGGTTAGTATATCTTTTATCGTCGCACAATCAATTTTTTACCCGCTATGGTACAATGGAAATGTGCGGCTTCTAATACTTTTAACATGTTGGGCAGGCTGGTATTGCGTGGAATTTCACCTTCAAACATTACCGTTCCCAAATCGCCCTGGTATACGACTTCTATATCATACCATCGCGAAAGCTTACGCATGATGCTTTCCACATTTTCGCCGTTAAATTTGAAATAACCATTTTTCCAGGCTATTGCATCCTCAGCATTTGTCTGAATAACTTTAAACCCGCTACTTGTCAGGATAGCCTGCTGATCAGGCTTTAAAAGCTGCGGAATTTTCCCTGCATTGAAATCAGTTACGCGGACAGCACCTTCGAGCAAGGTCGTCTTTGTACTCTCTTCATCGGCGTATGCATTAATATCGAAATGGGTACCCAGTACTTCTACGCGCTGAGCTTTGGTTTCTACAATAAAAGACTGTCTGATTCTTTTTCCGTGTACTGAGGTGTAAGATTTAGCAACCTCAAAATAAGCTTCACCTTGTAGTATCACTTTTCGCTCTAAACCTAATAACTGTTTAGGAAAAGAAATTTTTGAGTCTGCGTTCAGCCAAACCTTAGTACCATCCGGAAGTACAACCTGATAAGTTCCACCCCGGGGTGTGCTCATTGTCAAATTCTCCAATGTTCCAACCTGCAATAGTTGCATGGCCAGTGCAGAATCTTTTACTAAACTTCCGTCATTATAGGTTAATTTCGACGCGCTAATCACAACACCGGTCTTAGTGTCGCTCAGCATAATATTTTTCCCGTCAGCTAAAGTTAATGTTGCTATATTTTTGCCGGGCTTGATGTCAGCTGTATACAAATTTCCTTTCCCCGCTTCCCCATCCTCCTGGCGATTTGCTTCATAAAAATATAAGCTGGCAGCCAATGTAATCACAATTGAAGCGGCGGCGGCAATTCTTGGCCATAACCTGATCACTTTATTTTTGTTTTTAGGATTTGCCAACCTATGCTCATTTACCGACGCACTGATCTGCTCGCACGCACTTTGAATTTCCGACTCGGGAAATTCACGGTAATTATTTTTAAAATCTGCTAAGAAGCCAGCTTCGACCACAACCTTCTCTGCAGCAGTGCAGCGGCCATCAACATATTTTTTAATTAATTCTTCAGTAATGTGGGTCTTCATGCTTAATTTTTATGATGTCAGCTCAATGGCTTCTAATGATATGTCAGCTATGAAGTCGCCAGGGCCTAAATAAAAATTAAAAAAATTATCGATGCATTAACCAAACTAAAATTGCCAGAACATCAAACTTACCTCTAAGTATCTTTAAGGCGTGATTAACATGATTTTTCACCGTTTTTTCTGTAATGCCAAGCTGAAGTGCAATCTCGCGATGAGACAGTCCGGCATTCCTGCTCAATTCAAAAACTTCCCGCATCTTTTGAGGGAGCTTTACGACTTCCTTTTCAATCAGCGCAATCAGTTCTTTCTCATTAATGTAATGATCTGTTGAATAATCACCTTCGTCAATAAGTGCCTGAAAGGCCTCCGCATAGTCTGATCGGACTTTACGCCGCGACACCAGGTTTAGGAATTTATACCTTACCGCACTGTAGAGATAAGCGGATAAAGAACTTCTAAGTTCCAGCTTCGCAGCATGGTCCCAAAGCGAGGTAAAAATATCCTGAACTAAATCCTGGGCTTCATCCGTATCTCTAATCATATTACGGGCATATACATAAAGTACTCGGCTGTATCTTTCAAAAATTTCATCAAAAGCTTTAACGTCACCTGCCTTAAGCAGAATGGTTAGTTCAGAATCTGAAAGATTGTTATAAGCGGTCATTTAATTTAGTCGCTATCGAAATGTGAATATCTATAATAAATTACATATTCAGGTAATAAAACATTAATATTTTAGATAGTTAACCTTACCTAACATTTCCATAAAGTAAAACCGCATTTAATATCGTCCGTCACTTAAGTCCAAATCTGTGTCAATTGTATATTAAAGCAAAAGCAAATCTTATATTTATTTACCTAAAAGTATCTATAGTTATACCTCTTGGAGAAGCCGGTTGGACGAAACGTCAATTATTAAGTACTAAACATGATAAATCCAGGACATAAAGTTTCAAATTACTCAGATCATTTGTTAAGATATCATATAGTCTTTCTCTGCATCACAGCTACCGGAATTATAAGAAAACCTGCGATGAGTACCGGAGCAGCGCAATAAAAATGCTTTGATTTTGCAAAAGACCAAGCTCAGGAAAAAAGACATGAGCTTGGTCTGGAATAGGGCTTAGAAAAAAGTTTAGCCTCTGGAGAAATTTCCCGTTGTACGCAACTTAGAGTAGAAGATACTGGGCTCAGCTGCTCAGTAAGTCTGCAAGAAATAGTAAGCGAATAGGGAGTATTCTTTTCATTCTATTGTCTTTTAATGTTTATTTTCAGGGGGTGCTTGTTGAGCCTTCTTTAGCATTTCTTTGGATTTAACCATATCGCCTGCTTTTTCATATAAAACGGCCATATTTTTATACGTTTCAGGAAAATCCATACTCCATGGATAGTTGTCCAATTGCGCTTGATAACATTCTGCTGCGAGCGTATACAGTTCCGGGATTAGGCCTTCTTTTTTGTAAACGGCATCAGTTACAGTTGAGTATCCCGGGTAATCATTGGCAGCAAACCATTCATGGGCAAACTGTACGGCTTTTTTCTGATCAGTTTTAGACAGCGCAAAGAAAGTAAAATGTCCCATTTTAGGAAAGTACTTTAAACCGGGTTCAACAGTTAGCATACTGTCTATTTTCTTTAATGCAGCTTCAGGTCTGCCTGGATTCCCCATAAAAGGGTTCAATGCATTTACCACCTCGTTGCCATCTATGGGTGCCAGCCTCTGATAGTCTTTTCTTTTTTTATTCGCAAGATTGATATCCCAGTTGCCATTTATAATTTGGGGTAGTACATGATCCAGGTTTTTAGGTGGTCCGCACCAGGCTATACGCCCCTCTTTATCCACTACGAATGAAAAAGGAATTCCTCTCTCAGCATAAGCGGTCATCCAGTGCTCAGCCATCTGCGTTCCTTTTTCAGCGGCAACAGCATAATCCATTTTGTCCCCCTTGTCAGCCACAAATTTTTCTATTACAGGCATCGTAGTCCCCCGCTCGAAAATACTAACACCTATAACTGTTACATCTGCCTTATACTTCCTGGCCAGTTCAGAAAGATGTGGCATCCCTGCAATACAAGGCAGGCACCAGGTGGCCCAAAATTCCACAACATAGATTCGTCCTTTTTTAAAGGTCGGTATACTGTCTCCTTTTAACCATTTGGCAATATAGAGTGCAGGTGCAGGTGCTCCGATCGACTTCAATTCTTTAACTGCCCCTTGCTGGGCCTTAACCACAAAAGTGGTTAAGGCCATCAAAGCAAAAAGTAAAACGGTTTTTTTTATAGATAGTTTCATTTTCGTTTATTTATAACCCAGGTTTTGACTTAAGTTTTTATTGTACAAAATTTGAGCAGCTGGTATAGGAAACAATACAGCAGTAGATGTCCAGGTTGCTTTTTGCGGTCCAAGAACCGCATCCGCCCTACCTGTTCTTTTTAGGTCAAACCAGCGGTGCCCCAATTCAGAAAACAACTCATGTGCCCGCTCATTTTCTATCGCAAGCAGCATGGGACCCTGGGTAGTAGCCGTAGTTCCAAGAAGCCCGGCACGGTTTCTCACTACATTCAAATCTTCCGCAGCGCCAGCCGTTCCGGTGATCTTATTGAGCTGTGCTCTGGCTTCTGCCCGGATCAGGTATAACTCTGCCAAACGCAACAATACGTTAAATTCATTTCCTGCTGTAGCATCACGCAACTTGTATTTAAAAGGATAATAATAGGTAGTGGCACCTACAGCAAGCGGCTTCATCCATTTTCCCATACGCTGATCAGTCGGTTCAAAACTAGCCACAAGGGATGGATAAAGTACATAACTGGGTGTGGTTCCTGAGGGAACAAAACTTCTACCAAAAATTGAGTATCCATTAAAAGTAAAACGCTGCCAGATCACTTCATTACTCGTATTCAGGAAAGCATTATCCAGGCTCTCCATTTTATAAGCGCTGTTGTTTATGACTGTTGTAGCCTGAATTTCCGCGTTTGAATAATCTTTAGTATATAAATATATTCTGGCCAGCATTGCGGTTGCTACGGCTTTATTGGCCCTTGCCCGTTGGCCGGAAGGGTAAGCATCAGAAAGATTGTTTTGCGCAATTTTCAGATCGCTGATGATCATCTGGTAGATCTCCGCTTGCGGGGCCCGGGGCAATGTTAAATTCACACTGGTTACCGTACTTGTAACCATGGGTACATCGCCAAATAAATTAGTGAGATAGAAATAGGTAAAAGCACGCATAAAATGGCTTTCGCCAAGGAGCTGCTGTTTTACTGATGCAGAAACTCCGGTAGTTTTATTCAGCCCTTCAATAGCAGAATTTGCGGCAAAAACAACTGTATAGGCATAATTCCAAGGATTATTGACGTAATTGCTAGATAGCGGTATTGTATTCGTTTTAAACTGATCCAGGTAATCCTGCGAGCTCAGATAAATGTCATCAGCCGCCATGCCTCCCAAAGCGGTTACGGTTCCAAGTAAAGAATTTTCCAGGTTTCCGCTGGTAGGTATTAGGTTTGAATTGCCATATAGACCAAGTACTGAACTTAGCGCCGTAGCATCATCCTGAAAAGCTTTATCTGAACTGACCTGATCAATTGGAGGATCCACTTCAATAAATTTTTTACAAGAAGAAAGGGTCATGATCATACCCAGTGTTAAAACTAAGCAGATCTTATGTGAAGGAAATAATTTCATGTCGATTTTTAGTTTTTAAGTTAAAAAGAAGCATTAAGGCCAATAACAATTGTACGAAGCGCCGGCATTCCCGGGCCACCCCCTTGACCGGCACCCATTTCAGGATCAAGCACATTTTTGTGATTGGAAACTGAAAAGAGATTTTGACCCTGGGCGTATAGCCTCAAATTGGAAATTTTTGCCGCCGAGATCCATTCCTTAGGAAAAGTGTAAGCCAGATTCACATTCTTGAGTTTTAGCCATGAAGCATTTCCAAAAAACGCGGTGGAACTGTTATAGTAAAAACTATAAAGGTTAAAAGCCGGATTACTTGAGTTGGCTGTTGCTGCGCCAAATTGAGTTTGATCATTCGGCTGCCTCCAATGATCAAGTGTACTGCTGTTCTGATTGTTTAAAGAACCTAAAGAACCCGTTACGCTGTTGATATAGCCTTTCTGATGCCTGAATTGGAAAAAGAAACCAAAGTCAAAACGTTTATACGAAAAAGTATTAGTCAATCCACCATAATAAGGTGTTCCGACTGGAGTTGGTTGCTGATCAACGAGAAAAGTAGGTACACCGTTCGCATTAGCAGTTTGATAAATAATCGATCCGTTGGCCGGATTTATCCCATTAAATATATATTGCCTGCTAAAAGGTACCGGATAACCTACTATAAATGAGTTGGCATAGAAATTCAAGCTCGCCAGGTTATCAAATTTGACAATTTTTGAGTTGTTCAATGTAAAGTTGAAAGCAGTTGACCATCTGAAATCACCCCTTTCAAAATTCTTTGTATTCAACTCAAATTCAAGTCCCTGTGCCTGTATGGTAGCAGGAAAATTCCCCGTGTAACTGGAAAAGCCGACCTGTCCGGGGGTTGAAATACTTAAAATCTGGTTGCCAACCCTATTTCTGTAAGCAGCCAGGTTAAACTGTATCCTATTGTCAAAAAGGCCCAGTTCAAGTGCTAGTTCTGCTTTTCTGTTACTCTCCCATTTGATATCCGGATTGGCTAACCTTGCAGGATTTTGGATTGTGGTTCCCTGATAACCGCTTGATGCCCCGGCAGCATTGTAAGTAGCCAGGTTTTGATAATTGGATATCTGGTCGTTACCAGTGATACCATAACTACCCCGTAATTTTCCGAAGCTTAAAAAAGAAAGATTGTCTTTAACAAAAGTCTCGTCAGAAAATATCCACGCCGCTCCTAACGCTCCAAAATTCCCAAAACTATTGTTCAATCCAAAGCGGGATGAGCCATCCCTTCTCATCGTTGCACTAAGAATATACTTTCCCTGGTAATTGTAGGTTATCCTTCCGAAAATAGAACTGAAATTGTAATTGTCGTATCTAGTACTTCCAGAAAGTGTGCCTGCAGCGCCAATACTTCCCAATAGTGCATCGTTGGTATAATTAGTCCCGTTCACTGTATTGGTTGTACTGGTATTGCTTTGAAAAGTTGTTCCGACCAAAGCTGTCAGTTTGCCTTTTCCAAGTTCTTTAACATATTCAACCTGTGGTTCTACAATGTATGATCTCGCCGTTGTAGCTGCAAAAAATGCACTGCTGATCGCCGCATTAAAAGCTGGGTTAACTGTTAAACCAGGAGTTTGGCCATTCTGATCAAAATTTAAAGTTGTATAGCCTAAATTTGCTTTCAGGCTTAACCCAGGAAGAATGGTATACCTCAGATTCATATTACCAATAAGATTCGCTGTTGTACCCTTGTATTTCTGAGCAAGGAGTGCATAGGGATTATACTGATAAGTACTAACAAAATTAAATGCACCAGTAGCAGTATACGGATCATAGTTCGGAGCAAGGTTATAATAGCTGCTCAGATCTCTTATGGGTAAATTATTCTTGTCGTAGGAATAAACTAATGAAATCAATGCAGCGAACCTTTTATCTCTTGAATTATGGTCCACATTTAACCTGGCAGAAATTCGGTCTTCAGCAGAACTTCCCGGAAACACAGTCCCTTCGTGATGGTAACCAGGACTGAAAGCAAAGCGCGTATCCTCATTTCCGCCACTTAAGGTTAACTGGGCATCGGTGTAGTGAGCTGTACCACCGATGAGATCATCTTGCCAGTCCCTGAAATTGGTCTGACTCCAGGAAGTTAAATCAGGAGCATTTGCTATTGTTGGTGTAACCTTATCATTGGCAAAAGCTTCTTTACGCAGGGCAAGGTACTGCTCCCCACTCAGCATGTCAATCTTACGCCCGACTTTACCTGTTCCGGAACTTAAATTGATATCCAATTTAGTTTTTCCGGCTTTTCCTTTTTTAGTTGTGATTAAAATTACACCATTACCGCCTCTTGCACCATAGATTGCTGTCGCATCGCCATCTTTAAGTACATCAATACGCTCCACATCCGATGGGTTTAAACTATTCAGCGGGTTAACCGTACCGTTTGCTCCTGTCTGAAAAACGTTTAAACTAAAATTAAAAGGAACGCCATCTATCACATAGAGTGGCTCAACACCACTTTGAATAGAATATTGTCCTCTTATTTTTATGGAGGTCCCCGATCCAGGCAATCCGCTGGATTGGCTTACTTCAACACCTGCCATCCGGCCTTGCAAGGCATTGATCACATTACCCACCGGTTGTTCCTGAATGGTTTTTGCATCAACCCTTGCGACCGATCCGGTCAGTTCTTTCCGCGTAGAAGTACCATAACCAATCACCACAACCTCATTTAAACTGCCGGATGATGGCTTCATACGTACTGAAACAGAAGTTTGAGTACCCAATTCGATTTCTTCAGTTTGATATCCCATGTAACTGAAAAGCAAAATCTGTACACTTTTTTCAGGTACATTTATTCCAAAATGCCCATTTTGATCTGTAGCCGTACTAGCAGATCTATTTCCTTTTATCATGACAGATACACCAGGCAATGGGCTTCCAAATTCATCCAGAACAATTCCACTAATCCTTAGATCTGCAAGGGTAGCCAATTCTAAGTTAATGGGTAAGATTTGGATATTATTGGCATTAATTTGCGTAACCTTAAAACGTTGGTCGTTAAATATCAGTTGGAGCAGCTCACCAACAGAACGTTTCTCCAGCGGAAGGCTGATCGCCTTAATGTTACGGATCTGTTCACTCCGATAAATAAACCTAAAATTGGTTTGGCTTTCAATTTTTTTAATTGCAGTAATTGCCGACTCATTTTTAAGGTCGATAGTCACCTCAACCTGCGACATAGATTGTGCGCTTGTAGGAGATGCAAATAGAAGTTGCGTACTTACAACTGTTAAAATGGCTATATATAAGCTTAAACGCATAATCTGCCGAATTAGATTTCGTGAGTTACTAAAAGTAGCCACATGCAAACAGCACGGCGTACCCTCTGCGTATTGTGCAGAAAATTTCATAATTTTAAATGTTTAAATGATTCCCGAAAAGTTATTTAAACCGCAGTCTTGAGTTCCAGTCAAGCCTGCAGCATTTTACTCCCTGTCTATGGCAGGGAGTTTACTTTTAATCATGTGCTTAGCTGGTAGTTTTTTTTCATGTTGTTTTTGGTTAATGGTTTAGGTTTATATTATTTTCTAGTTTTTACAATTTTTTCCAGCGATGACAATTTCCCCTGGCTTAACACTATAAGTGGCCTCGTTAAAGGCGGTGATTACCTGTATCACCTCTTCCAGGCTTTGAGCCTTTAAAAAGCTTGCAGTAAAACGGCAGTTTTTACCTTCATTATTTTTGAAAGTAATTTTAACATTGAATTTTTGGGAGAGTATTTCGGCAGCTTCTTCCATCGTTGTATCTTCAAAAAACAGGTCGTTCTTTTGCCATGCAACGGTCTCTTCGGCTTTTACTTTTGCCACACTAACTTTTTTATACTGCTGATTAAATACAACCTGTTCATCGGGTACCAACACTGCTAATACTTTACTTTCGTCAGCCACACTTACCTTTCCTCTTGTAACTGTTACCACAACAGCCGTTCCCGCTAAGGCCTTTACGTTGAATGCCGTTCCCAGTACAGTAGTTTTTATATTCCCTGTATGTACAATGAAACGGTGTTTTGAATCGTGCCTGATATCAAAATAACCCTCTCCATTTAAGATCACCTCCCGGGTTGCCCCTGTAAAACGTTCAGGATATTCAAGAACGCTATTTTCATTTAATATCACTGAACTTCCATCCGGCAGGTTTATTTTTCTGTGTTCAGCTCCCGATAATATTTTGACAGCAGTAACCGTATTTTCTGCTTTAGTTAAAAAAGCGCTTTTTTGCTGGTAAAAGAATGACACAGCAAAACACACCAATACAATTGCCGCTGCCACACCTATCCAATATAGTTTTCTAAATGCTGGTGACTTTTTAACACCTACCACAGCATTAAAAATCTGGTCTGCCTTTACTGAATCTAATGTCATTTCTGGATGGGCATCATCCCATGCGTGTAACATTAAATCACGCAGATCGGCATTGTCCTTACCGTTGCGTATCATGTTCATCAGTTCGGCTTCTTCCTTTGCAGTAACGCCGTCACCGGCATATTTTTTAATCAGATATTCAACGCGCTGGTTTTCCATGTAAGTTAAATTAGACAAAGCCCCCTCAAAGGCTCCATTTATTATACCTGACGACTGGAAAACAAAAAAGGAGTAGTTCGTTTAAATAAAAATGAAATTAATATTTAATTACTTCAACATTCCAAGAAAAACAAAGGTAATCAGTGGTGCAGCTTCACCATTTTTAAGTAGCACTTTTAAGCCTTTGATGGCCTCCCGTAAATGCACTTTAACAGTCAAAGGTGAGATATTTAGTTTCTCGGCCACTTCCTTTTGTTTTAGACCATCAATATGGCACATCTGGTAAACTAGCTTTTGCTGTTTAGGTAATTTTTCAAGTGCCTGGGCAACATAACTCTGGGCATCTTTAGAAAGGATAGCTTCTTCGGTAGCATTGTCAAGGTCAGACCATTCCTGCAAACTTTCATTTTTATACTTATACTCAGACGCTCTCTTTTTTAAAGCATCAAGCGTGGCATTATTAGTAACCGTACGCAGATATCCGCCGAAATTTTTAATTTCAATTAAACCGTCCCGTTTAAGCCATATTTTTAAAAAAACGTTCTGCACTATTTCCTCTGCCTGCGCTTTAGATTTTAGGTAACGGATTGCATAGGTAAAGACTTTATTTCTGTAGTCATCAAATAACTTTCGAAAAGCAAGCTGATCCCCACCCGCGACCTGCGCAATGATCAATGAATAGCCCGCTGTCTCGTCCTTATGCATAGATATGAATCGTGTCTGTTTTAAGTACTAAGATACGAATAAACTTGGCTTTATGGCTTCACAGGCTAACTGTGTCATAACTATCCAGTCAGATTTTACAGTGCTTAGCGGTCTATCTCATCCGGTATATCCAGACCCGACCGAAAAGCCCGATCTGAATTAGCCGAAAAGAGTAGCCAGGCTAACCCGCTTTTAAAGTCAAAAATTCCATCAGATGCTGTTCCAGCAACTCCGTATTGTAAGTGCCCTCTGTCGTGTGGTCTGTGAGTTCGAGACTGTTGTCTCCAACTGTAATCGTGTAAGCGTTACCGTCAATAATTTCAGGGAAACTGATATTCACAATATCAGCTACGTGGGCAAATTCCACAACCAGGTTGCTACCAAGCTGCTCATTTACATAAGCAGGAAATTCCGTTTTTAAAAGTTCAAATAAACTTTCAGGGCTTAATGGTTGTACGTTGTCAATCGCTATCATAGATTTTTCCTATAAGCATCCAATAATGATGCCCCGAAATGATAAACCGTCAATCAGCCAGCAGAGGCAGATCATAGCTATCAACTTTCAAAACAGTGTACGATTTGGACTAACGATTTCTGCTGGCAGGTAATCGCTGACCGTTACCGGAAGGCAACATCCAACCCATCCGCAGTGACATGCAAAATACAGGGCAAAAAAAAACATCTGTCATTAGACAGATGTTTTTACCAATTTATGAAGGAAATCTAATTAGCTGATCTTAACATTAATTGCATTCAAGCCTTTTTTACCTTGCTCGATGTCATAGCTTACTGAATCATTCTCACGAATGTTGTCCATTAAACCAGAAGAATGAACAAAGATTTCGCTATCACCATTAGCTGGCACGATAAATCCAAAACCTTTTGTCTCATTGAAAAATTTTACTGTTCCTTGTTGCATTGTATTATATATTAATTATATCCAAAGATACAAAAATATTTGAAACATCAAATTTTATTTCAAAATAAACGAAAAATTAGAATTATATTTTAACCAGCAATTATGAATCAAAATATTTTTTTGAAATTAAATTCATACCTAAATCTCCAGATTGAGATGCTTAAAGACCCCTTTAGTGATCAGCTGTACATTCAAAGCAAGCTGTTCATAGCTGCAATGCCGCAGTCCCTGAGGGAAGGGGACACGGTCCTCCCGCTTTACCAAATCTATAGTAATGACAGAATCACCAGAGACCTCATCGTCCGCGATTAGGGAAGCGTAAAGCTTCCGGGCAAAAGCCTCATCATGACCAAGGTGAAAACAGCCATAAGTTTCAATGCCTTTAAGCGTTTTCATGTTCAGAGATATTTCGTAGCTAGCTTCCATAACAATAAACAAAATGAAATAAAAGAGCCGCCCGAAGGCAGCTCAGGGTATTGGTATAAATCAAAAACGCATTACTTGATTTCAATCTGGCGGCTCTGCATTTTTGCCTCTTCACGTTTTGCGATATCGACGCACAATACCCCATCCACATACTTCGCTTCGATTCCATTCTCATCCGCAGCATCAGGCAGCGTGAAAGAACGCACAAACGAACTGTAACTGAACTCCCGTTTGTTGTAATTGCGCTCCTGAGCACCATCTTCCGAACTCCGCTCTACAGAAATACTCAGAACATTCCTTTCCAAAGAAAGTTTGAAGTCTTCCTTCTTCAGACCCGGAGCAGCAAGCTCCAGATGATAGTGATCTTTACTTTCACTGATGTTGACCGCAGGCACACGCGCCATCATGCGGTCAGAAAAGAAAGTGTCATTGAAAATAGAATCGAAAACGCCATCAAAGCCAGTCATCAGGCCATTTTTCTTCACATTGCCATTTGGATTAAATTTAACCAGTGTCATAGGTCTGTCCTCCTTAAGTTGATTTTTAATGATTAAAACTTACAATTAATTAAACCTGAACTTCGTGTTCATACAAGACTTATCTAATGTAATGCCAAAGCTGTTTTCCCACAAATCAGCTGAAAATTTTGCAGAAAAAATGAAAAAATTTCAGATCCAAATGTCAAAAATTCATCCTGGCAAAAAAAGAATGGCAAAAAATCACGACCTTTCGGGGCCGTTCATTTCCTGTTACGTTATAAAGGTACATATTTATCTAGCCGAGAAATGATAAACGCCTGAGCCCAATTCTAAATGTACAAAACCATCAACCAATCCTTTTACCTTCAGATCTGGATGGATGTTTACCCTGTACTTACCCTCCTTAACATCGTTTTCATTATTTGCCGGTATAAACACATCAGCTGTCGTATTTACAGGAATAATAATGTCGATAGTTATGCCTTGGTCAGTTCTTTTCCAGGCGGATAGGATCTGCCCATTGATGGAATGATAAGATGCTTTAACCAACCCGATACCATCTTTGGCGATTTCGGGCCGGATTAAAAACTTCCTGTAACCGGGATCTATGGTACGAATCCCAGCCGAATTGCCAAATAACCATTCGTTAACCGATCCGAATGCATAATGATTAAAAGAATTCATTCCTGCATTATTTTCAAATCCTTTACCTTTTATATAACTATTCCATCGCTCCCAAATGGTATTGGCTCCGTTTACGATTTCAAATCCCCAGGAAGGATATTCCACATTCAACAGTAGTTGATAAGCCTGATCTGTATGCCCGGTCTTTGAAAGAGCAGGCAATAAGGGTTTAACACCCAGAAAACCTGTAGACAGCCGCCCGCTATTTTGATGAATTAATTCACTTAAAAAATCTCCGGCTTTATGCGCTTGATCAGGAGTAAGCATATTCATATAAATCGCATTTGCGTATGCCGTTTGCGTATGACCATCAAAGCCCATCTCCCCGTCCACATAGCCTTCACCCTTACCATAGGCCGTTACATTGGTTTTAAATCTCCCTTCTGGAGCCATGTAATGCTTTAAAAAAGCAGATTTTATTTGGTTAGAAATCTCCCTGTATTTTATTTCATCTTCGTGTTTGCCGATCGCATTGGCCATCTCGGACATCATCGAAGCGATATAACCATAATAAATGGTCGCCAACATATCGGGCGGTGTTTTTTTTCCTGCAGACAACCAATCTCCAAAACCACCTTTAGGGGAGATGTCTTCAAAACTAGCCTCCCTAAAAACGAATGTTCCTTTACTCTTATTTTCTAAAAACTGAAGGTAGTCAGTCATATTAACCCAGAATTTTCGGATCACCCGCACATCTCCATAAACTTTATACAGGGTATAAGGACATATAATACCTGCCTCTGACCATCCTGGAGAATAGGTATCTGTAATACGGATATTTGGTGCCGGTGCGTAAATCGGGTACGTATGATCAATGCGTTGCGCATCGTTAAGATCAACCAGCCATTTGGTAAAAAAAGCAGAAATATCGGTATTAAAAGTTGCCGATTGCATGTAAGTCTGCGCATCACCGGTCCACCCCAACCGCTCATCACGTTGCGGACAATCGGTTGGAATGTCAAAATAATTGGAGCGCTGTGTCCATACAATATTACTGTACAGCTTATTAACCATCACATGGTCTGTTGTAAAAGAACCCACCACTGGTGTTGCCGAACTCAATACGATCCCTGTAACCGCATTGACCGCTGGCTGAGTACGAAAACCAGAAACTTCGACATACTGAAAACCATGATAAGTAAATCTGGGTGTGTAAACTTCCCCATTTAAATCGCCTTTCAATATGTAAGTATCTGTTGCCCTGGCCTTCCGCAAATTCTCAGTCATGAGGTCGCCATTTGGAAATAAAACCTCTCCATACTTTAAAGTGATCGTGTCTCCCCTTTTCCCCTTTACTTTTAAACGGACATTACCCGAAAAATTCTGGCCCAGATTAAAAATATATTTACCATTTGTTCTTTTAGTAACGCTAAGCGCCTTAATTTCTTTAAATACCTGGACGGTATTGCCGGGATAGGATTCCAGGCTACGTCCTCCCTGATCCGGAAACACCGTTGCGTTTTTCCAATGTTCAGCCACATAGGAAGCAGTATTCCAGCCAGTAAACTCCAACCTTGCATCATAGGTCTCCCCGTTTAAAATATCTGCTTCAACCATTGGGCCATGGTTGCTTTTCCAAGAAGCATCGGTAAAAACAGCTGTGTGAGTCCCATCTTCATACTCCACTTCCAGCTGAGCTTTTAACAGCGGTACTTTCCCATAAAAGTTCCGTACCACCGGATTGTTAACCAGTAGTGCATATCCAAGATAGCCCGAATACCAGCCATCGGCAACAATTGAACTTAAGATATTGTTCCCGGCTTTAAGCTTATCCGTTACGTCATACACCTGATAGTGTACTCTTTTATGATAGTCTGTCCAGCCCGGCGTAAAATTATCCTTACCAATGCGTTGTCCGTTGATATAGAACTCATATAAGCCCAGGGCAGTTACATACAGCCTGGCCTTTTTTACCGATTTGTTAAGCTTTACCTGTTTTCTAAAGTACGGTGCTGGCGGAAGATGGTACGCACTTCCCTTCCCCAAAGCGCTAAGATCGTTTCCAATCCAGCTGGCTTTCCAGTCGGGTTTATTCAACAGGCCCATTTCCCATTTGGCAACCGGACTCCATTTACCCACGATATTATTTTTATCCCAGCTGCGGACCTTCCAATAGTATACCTTCCTGGAAACCACCTCAGCACCTTGGTATTCAATCTGGTTGGTACGGTCACTTAGGATCCGGCCTGAATCCCACAGATCACCCTTATCCAGTTTCAACAATTGTGCTGAACTACTTACCATAATCTGATACGCAGTTTGCAGCTGTCTCCGTTCTTTCGATTCCAGCTCCCAGCTTAAACGTGGGTGAAGCACATCGGTAACCGGATTTTCTTTGTATTCGGTTTTTAAGTACCTCGCGGATAAGTCTGATTGCTGTGCAATAAGCGGCAAAAAGCAAGACTGCAATACACTAAAAATCAGCGCAATTTTAACCAACTTGTTTTGCTTTGAATTTGTTTTTTTCATCCGTATATAATTATTAATTCTTCGTTTATTGTTTTCATTTGTATTAATGAACTCATAAACTCGGTTTGTTTTTCATTTGTGATGAAGCTATCAGATTTATTCATTCCACTGTGTGGTTTGAAAAACCATGATGGTTTCATCTGAGGGCGACTTACTTTATAATTTTTATTTGTTTAGGTGCCTGAACTGTCGATTTTATTTTTCCGTCGGGGCCTTTAAGGTGTTTTATTTTCACTATGCCGTATGGCGTAGGAAATGTGCCCTCCACAAAGCTCAAGTCACCTAAATGAGGCCTCACCCTGATCGCCTTGCACCCTGGTTCCATCACCTGCACACCCAAAACATATTCCGTTAACCACGAAGTTGGTCCTGATGCCCAACCATGACATAAACTATGACGGAAACCTTTATAGCAATAGGCACCATAGTCGCCGTGGATGTCCTTTTTACCATCAGGAACAAGTTCATCTATTCTTGAAGCATTCTTGACCCAGTCCAGGTCAAAATCCTCCCAAAAAGTTGTTGCTCCCAGGTTCAGCATCCCACCCCAGTATTCGCGGATATTGTCTAACGCGCCCTGGTAATCGCCTGCTTTGGCTTTGGCTTTAAGCATATAATAGCCATAAAACGTAGAGAAATTTTTTGCGCCCCCTACGGCGATCACCTCTTGATTTGCTTTTTCGGCTAAAATCATATCACTCAATGCCAGTAAGGATGCCGCTTGTTTGGAGCCATTAACCTCAGGCACGTATTTTCTCAAGCGGCTTACAGCTTCATCACACATTCCGGCCGTTTCCTTCTCATCCAAAATCCTGCATAAATCGCCTCCAGCGGTTAAAGAAAGGACCATCATCGCCTGTAAACCTGCATGTATGCTTTCCTTGTTTTCGCTTGATGGCCAGTCCAGAAAACGACCATCCAACTGCTCACTGTTATTGGCATCAATTTTAGTACATAGTAGCTCAAGCAGTTTAACTAAGTAAGTTTTTTGTTCTTTCAGATACGCCAGGTTACCATGCTGGTAATACCAGTCTTTATGAATAATAATCCACCACATAGAATAAGTACTGATTCCATTCATCCATTGTGGTAGCGGTGTAATATCCCGCGACAAGTCCAGGCTTTTCGGCACCACATCATTATAACCAAAAACTGCAGATATAGTAGCCGTTTCGGGATGCATATCTCCTACCCAGACCAGTCTGTCCCTTTTAATGCCATCCCACAGGTAATCCTGCATGTTTAAATGAACAGTATAGGCACCTGTACGCCATATTTTATTCAATAAATTGTCGCTGCAACTAAACGACCCCAAATAAGGGATGTCCCTATAGGTAAAAATTGCACGCGCTTCTTTCAGCAATAACTCGGCATTTCCATCCAGCAGGTCTATTCTTACAAATCTAAATCCGGTATTTCCAATTTCCAGTTTACCTAACCAGGGCAGCTGAATTTCAAAATCGCGCATAGCGTGATCATTTGTAGCGCCTTTAAGCGTATCAATATCAGACATGGCTTCGCTAACGGACTCCCCAAAACGAATCCTGACCTTAATAGGTTTGTTTCCTGCCCACATGCCGGTAACCAATTGCAGACCACCATGCAGTTCTTTACCAAAATCCAGTAAAATTCCCGGCCTGGCAGTTGCGCTGCTTTTTAAACGGCAAAGTCCGCCGGTGTTCAGATCGGCTTGCCCGTTACCTTTTTCCAATAGACGTTCAGCATGCTGTATATCGCCGGTTCTCCAGATTATTTTTACCGGTGATAAATATGACCTGCTTAATACTGGATGCTGGGCTTTTAGTCCGGCCATCCCACATATAGTGAATATGGCGATAAGCAATTGATAGCTCTTCTTCATGCTGTGCTCGTGTTTCTAATTCCGTTAACTATTCTTTTTATTGTGTATCCTGATCCGGTCGATCTGAAAATGACCGGTTGCTGCACTCCCATTTGACAGTTGAATACGGATACGTCTGAGGATACCGTTCCAACCGGGCTGGCCAGACATATCTATCTGGTAGCCCGTAAAACTAGTATTGGGTCGCACAGCAAACTCCCTGGACTTCAACTGGCCCCATTCCCGGTCGGCATCAGTGATGAAGGATATTTTTACCCTTTTCACCCTGGAGTTATGCTTCATCCTTATGGATAGATACCGCTTTCCGCTAAGTTTTATAGAAAGGTTATCATTGGATTGAATGACGGCGGATGCGCCCGAAGTATTGCCGGACAGGTATCCGCCAGCCTGCCAGTGCAGTCCGGTAACCTGTCTAACTGCAGTCCAGCCTTCCATATCCGATAAAAATTCCCAGCCCGGCCTTCCCGCTCTTTTAAACTCACCGATCTTTGTTTTCATCAGCTGATAATACTGATCTCCGTGACCACCAGACATTGGTTCAATATCAGCGCTATATTCTGTTTTCCATAAGTCCGTAAAATGAGGTGCAGCCTGACTGCCGAGATTTTGCGCGGCCCATTCATTCCAGGAATGGATGAAGAGAAAGGTAGGTTGTACAGTTTTTGCTGCCTCCATATAGGTATTGAAAAAAGCACCTTTCTGGCGCCCTATCGCTTCCTGATCTGCATTTATACCATCCGTAGTCATATAAGTGGATTGTGTGGCTACAGCCGCAGCCATCTGTTCGGGTTTCCCCTCATAGTAGAACGCAGGCGGCGGTATAGCTGTATTGGATTTGAAACTCCAGCAACTTCCTTTTACAGCCGATAAGCCCCAGCAGTGCCTGCTGGAATAATGGCGAAAGCGCCCATTTACTGGAACCGCAGGCTGCTTTGAATCACCTTGGATCAGCGCAGTATCGGGTTTAGCAATTAGCAACAATTTTTTACCCAGGTAATTAAAGAATATTTCCTCGTCGTAAACTTCAAAAATCTGCTTTTCAACAGCTTTCAATGTAGCTTCATCCAGCACCCAGCATACAATTTTCGGCGTCGGATACTGGTGTGCGATCCGCCACTGATACCGCAAACACAAGGCTTTGGCGCCATTCACAATATGCTGCTGTGCCCCATTGGTTAGATCAAGGGTAATGAAATCAACGCCTGCCTGGCTCAGCAAATCTGCATGGTAATCGATCAGGCCAGTGTTGGGTTGTTCCGGATCATTATTCAGGTACATCAGGTAATTGTTTTTAATGGTGCCGTCGCCATGAGATGCAGCATAGGCTGGTTTGCCCCACCAGTTAAACTGTGGATACGGACTGTACGCTGTACTGGCCATGTTGTAAACGTCAGATCCATAAAGACTTCTTTGTATGGTTTCATTGGACCAGACAGCGTAAAAGATGGTTACGTACCTTTCTCCCTGAGCAGACACGGTTACATTAACGGTAACCACAGTCACAATGGCCATAATCCAGTTGCGTACACGCTGTTTGTTTATTTTCTCCATGAACAGGAATTTAGATAAGCCCTAATATCCGTTAATACTCAATGCACGCATCGCAGTTCTAACGTCGTCCAAAGTACCCACAATGATATAGGAAGTATATTGATGGGCACCTGCTGAAATGTCACCATACCGGCCTGCAGACCATTTACTCGTATCATTAAACCGCCAATTTCTGAAATAGTAAATGGAATTAGGATCATCATCCGTGGATTTTGAGTTTACGATATTGATGTAAATTCCCATAGCATAATCCAGATTTTGTGTGGCCAGCACGATACCTCCCGCATCGTGAAAAGGGCTTTGTTGCGACTCGTTTTCGTTTAAAAGCACTTCTGTGAGACCAGCATTCAGGTTACTATTCGTCGCGTCAATTTCAAAAAAACGACTGAACTCCATATTTAAATATCCTGTGGGAATTTCAATATGCACATCAGATAAGTTAACCGGGGTAGAGAAAGTGGTGACATATTTGGCGATCTGAGGTTTGAGGTAATTAAAAGCGCCCAGACTAAGCGTCGGGTCAAGGGTGATTACTTTCCCTAATTTAAAGTCTTTATAGATGATCAAATCGTGTATGTTGCCAGTGGAGTTAAACATTTCATTATGCCACTCCAAAGGCACTGCCGTGGTAACCTGGGTACTTCCAGAATTATAGGCTTCTATTAAAGGTGAACCATGGCAAAAACTCGAATTGGCGCTAAAATGTTTGTCTCCTCCTTCGGTCGGGAGCGCCCCGTTACCAAGATTCATGGATGATTGAATTAAACGCCCATAATCAGACGTGTTAACGAACTGTTTTCCATTCCAGGACAATTCCCATATAGAACCCCCTGCTACTCGATTGGACTTGATCCCAATTGCAGTTCCGTTTAAGGTTAAAAGTGAGGTATTTGAATTGTATCGGGGATAGCCATATTTATTTAAATATTGAATGCTATCATAAGACGCTATGCTATAATTAGGACTCGAAAGTGTGTACCCTGCATACAGCGCACTATAAGAGCGGAACACATTTACAGTACCTGCTGGCGCCGAAGAAGCACTGTATCCATATCCAACTACGCCTTCTATGGCGTAAGCACCCTCTCCGGAAGAAGATCCTGTAACCAGATGTTTTGAACCATTAACAGCACGATAGAATGGGCTGGTACCGGATAGCAGAAACTTTGGCACATAATAAGATTGTCCTACTGTGGAGAAGCTGCTTGCCTCAATAAAATCATTCGAAGTCATATAATTGCCAGTACCTAAAAGCAGGTTCCACTGAATGCTCAGTTCAGTCTGCAAAGTGGTAACGGTCGAAAAACTGGTCGAAGCAATAGATCTGGGTTTAAGAGCTACGGCTTTTTCTACTAAAAGTTCCTTGCGGCATCCTGTAATTAAAACTGCCAGTGTAATTGTGTAAAATAATCTTAATTTTGACATGATTTAGTGATTAAATGTGAACTGATTATATTTCCCGCTCCACAGACCATAGCTAAAATAAATAGTTGTGGAAAGCTACTACTGTTTGTTTCGCCTCTCCCAAACCTTCAATTCCCAGCTCGATGACATCCCCGGCTTTCAAAAAAATTGGGGGATTAAAACCCAGGCCTACCCCATGGGGCGTTCCGGTAGAAATAACGTCTCCTGGTAAAAGCGTCATAAATTCGCTTAAGTAAGACAAAACATAGGCAATGTCAAAAATGAAGTCATCAGTATTGCCATCCTGCATCACCTTACCGTTTAACTTTAACCAAAGCCGTAAATTATTCGGATTGGAGATCTCGTCTTTAGTAACCAGCCATGGCCCAAGCGGGGCAAAAGTATCACAGCCTTTACCTTTGGCCCATTGACCGCCACGTTCCAGCTGAAAAGCCCTTTCACTCACATCATTGTGTAAGACATACCCCGCAATGTAGTCGGGTGCTTCTTCTTTAGAGACATAACTGGCCTTCTTGCCAATTACAAAAGCCAGTTCCACTTCCCAATCTGTTTTTAAAGCATCTTTTGGCAACATAATATCATCATTCGGACCGACCACAGCCGTAGTAGATTTAAAAAAAATAATAGGTTCTTCAGGAATCCTGGCATTGGTTTCTTTTGCATGTTTAGCATAATTTAATCCAATACAAATGATCTTGGATGGTCGTGCGATGGGTGGCCCTAACCTTTCGGCATCACCAATCAGGGGAAGATTGCCTTTATTTTTTTCAACGAATAACGACAACCTCCTGATGCCATCTGTTGCAAAAAAAGATTCATTATAATCTGCTGCAAAAGCTGAGGTATCATACCTTTTCCCATCGATTACTATCCCTGTTTTTTCATGGCCTGCATGCCCGTATCTTATCAGTTTCATTTTGTTCAATTCTATTTAAAAAGTAATGGTTAATCCCCCATCTACAGTGATTACCGATCCTGTGATGTAGGTTGCGTCAGGTCCGGCAAGAAAATAAGCGACCCCGGCTATTTCCTCCGGTTTTGCCGCTCTTTTTAATGGCAGATGATCGTATTTGACATAATTATCTTTAAACCAATCGGTCTCCAGTTCATTAATCCCGTTATGATCAACCGACATGGGTGTATCTACAAATCCAGGCGCGATGGTATTGGCCAGAATATGTCTTGGCGCAAGTTCTAAGGCCAAAGACCGGGTAAACTGGGTAATTGCTGCCTTGGCCATTCCATAAGCTGAGCTTCCCTTTTCAACTCTCTGGTGATGGATGGAAGTAATGTGGATGATCCGTCCGCCATCTGCCATTAATGGCAGCAGCATTCTGCAAGCGTTAACCGTACCGTAAAGCATCACCTGGAGCAAATTATCCCAGTCGGTAAACCTTGAATTCAACACGGGGAAACTACCAGATACCCCAATGCTGTTGATCAGGATATCAAAACCGGCAAACTGATTAATTATTATTTTTCTGAATGTCTTCAATTGTGCGCCAGACCGGACATCAACTAAAAAAGCTGCGTGCCCGGATCCCGGCAAGCTGTCCTTTACTTGTTCTGCTTTGGATAAATCTGAGGAAGCGATAATAACCAACGCTCCCGCTGTTGCAAACCGCTCTGCTATTGCCTTTCCTATTCCGGATGATCCCCCAAGAACAATTACTTTTTTCCTGTCCATGCCTAGTACGTTGCCCGCCCTCCAGAAATGTCATAAATAAATCCCGTAGAAAAGCTGTTCTCTGCAGAAACTATATAACTGCTGATCGCAGCGACCTCCTCCACAGTTCCCAATCTGTTCATTGGTATTTTGCTGGTCATGTAAGCCAGCTGTTCCGGAGCAGTATGTTCATTCATTGCTGTTTTAATCACTGCCGGGGCCAACCCATTTACTGTGATGCCAGTTGTGGCAAATTCCTTTCCCAAGCCTTTTACCAAACCGATCACACCAGCCTTGGTCGAAGAATATCCTGCCATAAATGGGTTTCCTTCTTTTCCGGCTATGGAGGCCAGGAGTAAAATCCGCCCGTATCCGCCTTTGCTCATGTAGGTCAATGCATATTTAGCCATTAAAAAAGCGCCGCGGAGATTAACCTGGTAAACCTTATCAAAATCTGCTACCGGATAATCCAGAATAGAAGTGCTGGTAGGGCCTACAATACCCGCCGAATTGATCATGACATCGATCCGGCCATAGGCTTTGTATGCCTCAGCAAAGCCATTGATCACTTCCTCCTCCAGGGAAATGTTAGCTTCAACGCCAATAGCAGCATAACCCCGCGCTTTAAATTCTATTAAGGTTTTCTCCAGCTGCAGGCGATCGAAATCAAATAAGACCATTTTAGCCCCCTCCCCGGCCAGCCGTAAAGCAATAGCCTTCCCAAGTCCATCCGCAGCTCCGGAAACCACAGCCACCTGATCTTTGAACCTTGCAAGTATAGATGTATATTCATTCATCTTATCAAATTTTAAGGATTTTTAGAATGCTGGTGTCTGGTAATAAGTCTTTCCATTGATTCGGATCTCTGCTTCAACCAAATATTTTTTCATGGCTTCCGTGTCGATTGTTAATCCTAAACCCGGTTGCTCCGGAAGGATAATCTGCCCCGATTGGTCTGGAAGAATTTTTTCAATTGTCATCTCTAGTGCCAATGATTTAGGCTCAACCGGGTACTCACAGATCCGATCATTTTCCAGCCCGGCAAAGGGTTGTATGGAGGCGCTCAGCGCCAGGTGTGAGGTAAAAGTATGATTCACATAGGTGATCCCTTTTCTCGTTGCCTCATCAGCAACACGCTTTGCCGCAGTGATGCCACCAATGCGGCCCGTATCGATCTGTATATATTTCAATCCTGCATAGTCAAGCATAGCTGCTGCCTGTACATAGTTGTTGCATCCCTCACCAGCGGCTAAGGGAACTTTAGGGCTCGCCTCTGCAAGTGTTTTATACGGGCCCAATGCCATATTGGTAAAAGGCTCTTCCAGCCAGTAAACGTTTACCTCCTTTAAACTCTGCAAGCACTTTTTTGCACGAGATGCATCTTCATTCCATACCGTGCCAATATCTACCATCAGGTAATGTTCGACTCCTAATCCTTCCCTGGCTGCCCTGAAATGCATCGCGTCTGTCTCTGCATCTGCTTTCCCTATCGGTCCCCAGCCAAACTTGGTCGCCTGATAGCCAGCTAATCTGGATGCTTTGGCTTTTTCATAGGTGAGTTCGGGTGTATCTCCAAAAAGCTGGGAAGCGTAGGGCAATTTTGGATAAGCCTTTTTATAGCCCAACAACTGGTATATTGGTTCTTCCTTGTGTTTCCCCAGCAAGTCCCAGAGTGCAATATCAATCCCCGACAAGGTATGATCGGCCTGTAAAAGATCAAAACTATGCTGATGTACCATTGCCGAGATATTCCTGATGTCCATAACCGTATCCAGCGGCATACCTACCACGGAGTGACTAACCGGCTTGCAGGCGCTATGCGACATCGGAGCGATGTACGCGGCGATGGTGGTCAGTGGGGAGGCTTCACACTCTCCCCATCCTTCCTTTCCACCTGCACGTACCCTAACCAATACCGAATCCTGGCTACCATCCCCAATATCCAATACCTCGGGCATGCTCAGGTAAAAAAAGTCAACTGATTCTATTTTCATTGTTATGATGTTATTCTTTGTGATTAATATCTATCGTTAATTTCTGACGAACTTAGTTCACCCGCATAAATGGTCACTCTTGTTTCGATCTGCTGACCTGCGGCCAGTACTGTACATTGTTGTTTTTTCATCGCCTCATTTACACTTACAGGCATCGCCGAAGCGGGTTCAAGGATCGCTGTATAATGGCCATCGAATTGGCCATAAGAGGCGAAGTACCATTGGAAAGGAAATACCTGCTGGTCATACCGGTAAGCAAATAAGTGTTTTCCGTCACCAGAAATCAGACCCATCTCGCCCTCCAGAGCTTCATACAAATAGAAAAAATCCATACTCCCATTCTTTTCAGGGACAAGAGCGGCATCATGGCCCTCCACAAGTGGCCAGTTAAATTCATCCGTAGTGGAGAAGCGGGAAGCTTCCGGATAAACAACTTTTGCCTTTCTGGCACTGCTCAGCAAATGATCACCTGCACTGATCTTCAAAGCCGCATGCAGTTTCCATAAAAAATGCCGGGTATGTCCAGATTCATTAATCATCTGGTAGTCCAGGTGTATCTCAGCTGATCCTGGCTGTAGCGACAGTGTTTTACGGTAAAAAAGACCACTCTGCGCTAATTTTCCATAAACAATCAGTTTGTTTTCTTTTATTTCATATTGCAACGACGTCGTCCACAATTCCCCATGATCAGGATATTCCAAACTGTCTATCGTTTCCGGGATATCATTAGGCAGTAGTTCGTCTACTCCGCCCAAGAAATGGGAGTCATAATCTGTTCCGGGGGCATTCAGCCCAAGATCAAGACCTTCGTTATGCCACAGAAATTCTTTATTTAACGTTTTATTGAAAACGCTGGCCAGCTTTCCTCCCATTGCGGGAATTATTTCAAACCGGATCTGATCATTTTCGCCGGTCAGGACAATCATGCCATTGTATTCACGGGAACTGATCTTCATGGCTTTTCAGGATTAAAGTGAACAAGTGATTCCAATTCAGCCACCAAGAGGTTATCCTGAGGGTAACTGAAACCCAGGTGCTGGCGGAACCCTTCAGCATAGGATACCCCGGCTTCCGCTCCCTTCTCCCTGGAATAAGCTTTCATCATCAGCACAAATTCATCCACTCCAGAAATATGCTGCAGCCATTCGCGCTGACTTTTGTGACAACACAACATCTCTTCCTTGATCTGGATCACCGGGCTGATGTCTACCAGCAAATCTGCTTTGACCGCATGTCCAAACCGGTCTTTTCCTTTTATAGGGTCAGCGTAATACAGATGGGGTACCTGCTCGATAGGCAGGGTTCCTGGAATCTGAATATTTGGGATGGTGGCGGCCATGCAGGCAGTTTGCGCCAGATGGCTGGTCAGCTCATGGTCCAGCATATAATCTGAAGGGCTGGCCGTAATCACCAGATCAGGCTTCAGCTCCCTGAACAATTCAATAACAGCAAGCAGGGTTTCTTTATCGTAACCGATAAACACATCCTCGCTTTCCATGCAATGGTAACTGGCATTCAATACGGCTGCCGATCTTGCAGCTTCGACTCTCCTGATCGCACTGATCTCCTCTGGCTCCAGTTCAATCGAACCGGCCTGACCCGGGGTCATGGTCGCTATTGCAATCTTCCAGCCCTTAGCTGAAAGTAAAGCTAAAGTACCGGCACATAAAATTTCTGCATCATCCGGGTGTGCCATCAGGCAGAGTACGGTCTTGTTCATATTTATTATATTAAATTTTGAGCACGCTTCATTTCTGTTTGTTTTCAGCAACAGTTTTAAGCATATATTTCATTGCCGTCATTGCATTTTCAAAGCTTGTAGTATGTCCGCTTTCCTGATCTTCAAGGAGTAAAACCCGTTGATCTAGTTTTTTTAATATCCCTGAAAGCCTGATTACACTCTTAGGAGGTACGATGGTATCTGTTGTGCCTATGGTAAATCCTAAAGACATTGTTAAGCGTTCCGGCCAATATTCTGCACTCCTTTTTTTATATTCTCCAGGAATGTCAGTTTTCTTGCCTCCAAAGGAGCGGCCGATCGCCTCCTGAAAGTTTGTATACTCGAGGTGATTGGCATGCGCGTTCATGGCGGTAACCCCAGCCAGCAGCTCTGGATGAAGGGCAGCAAAAGTTAAGGCTGAGGTTCCACCCATGGAGGCCCCGATTAAAAAAACACGCCTGACCTTATATTTACTTTTCAGGGCAGCAATGAGCTGTACCAGATCCGCCTCTGCCGCGGGGCCCATCCAGGAGGTCTTAGCCCGGTAATCCGGAGATACCGCGATCATATCATGATCGGCAGCAATAGTTCTAAAAGCTAAACATTCCCCCCGGGTATCTTTCACGAATTGCCAGCGGTCTGCGCCATGCCCATGAAGACCAATGATCAGATCATAAGCTTTATCAGACCGAAAATCCTTAGGCAATAGCTCAACATACTGTTGTTTAGTCCCATCCAGATTGGAAATGAAAGTTATGTCATTCCCCGTCAAATTCCTGGATTGCCCTAATGCATAAATTGGAAATAGCATAAAAAAAGCAATCAGGATCTTCCATCCCTTAGTTTTATTGACGTCCATATTTAATTTATTTCGATTCATTCTCAGTGAGCTAGTTCAGTTTCAAAATCTTTTGGAGAATCTCTTTATAGGCCATCGCATGCCTGTGCATGCCCAAATCACTGGGATGCAATCCGTCTACTGTACCATCTGTGCCCAGGTACAATTTGCGTCCCGGGAGCAAATAAATAGCCTTGACACCTTCCGCTTTTAATCTTCTATAAGCCAGATCCAGAGTTTGATTAAGATTTATGGCCGTATTACGTTTTCCACTATCCAATCTGTTCCCAATAAAGCCTGAATATCCGGTCAGTAATACGGGTGTTTTTGGATGCTTTGTTCTTATTTTCTTTACAGCGTTTATATATTTCTCTTCTATTTCCTTAGCTGCTGATGGGTTGTTGGCATTCAAATTCGGTAAACAATCTATCACGAATACCTTAGCATCTATTTCATTTATTAAATCAATTACTTCGGGTTCTACCCTTCCATTAGCTGAAAAACCTAAATTGATCAGTGGGATGCCTAATTCTCGTTCCAATATGGCAGTCCAGGCCATTCCAGCACGTGAAGCGCAGCCACCTTGTGCTATTGACGTTCCATAAACAACAATAGGCTTTTCAGTACGGGGTGGGACTGGTATAAACTGATTTTTTTCCGGTACGCCAATTTTCAACCACTTTACGTTATTATAAAGTGGTAAATAAAGCTGGTACACTCTCCCATCTATATAATCAGCATTATTTAAGTTTAAGTTTTCATACCTGTATACAATTGTGTCTCCTAAGGCAGGGACGTTATCGGCCCAGGCCCAACTCCCATCTTTATTTAAAGAATAAAGATCAATCCCGCTAACTCCAGTGGCGGGAAAGTGAAACATCGAACGCTCCTTATTTTCCAAAACATATCTGATCTCAATGGTTTCCGCATCCGTCATAAACTTTAAATTTAAACCTGCAGAATTCCTTGAAAAGTCCCACAACCATTTTCTTACAGATTGCTCCGCCCTTGCAGGTAACCGATCATAGAAATTCTTCAGTTCATTTGGCCAGCCCTGACCTTCAACAACGGGTGCGTTGCTCTGCTGCGGATCCCACCATTTCAATTTTTCCATCACCTTACCTTGCCCATTCGCAAAATGAATATTCAATAGCACTACAGAAATCAACAAAAAATATTTCCTCATATTTAAATTTTTCATATTACCATTTACCAGTAAAGGATAATTTCACTTACCACAACAGGCAATACACTATAGTGTAAATGACCACCATTACGCCCCACCACAGCCATACCGATTGCCACCATACACGCTTCGGCTCATCAGCGGGTAAACGCAACAGTCTGCCCGACCATAATAAGGATTGAATTTCAGCAAGCTGCCTTGGTCTGGTATACAGACTCACCATTACCATCATACTGGCACAGAAAACCTGGGTAATTCCCCCTGTGACATAGAAATTGGTTAAACTGTATCTGGCAATAATTTCGGCTGAAAACAGCGCTGGTATCAACAGCCATTGGATCATTAAACCTAGAGGTATCCCTACAATCATCACTGCTAAAGCAGCCGCAGGCGTTGCCCGCTTCCAGAACATCCCAAACAAAAAGCAGGTGGCTACCGGGACAGCAAGGTAGGTACTCAGCGATTGGAAGTATAAAAATATACCCCCAAAGTTCTCTATCACCGGGGCATAAAGAATGCTGAATACCATTAAAGAGAGCGTTGTATAAATCCCAACTTTGACCAGTTTCTTGTCATTGGCTCCTTTGTTGATCCACTTTTTATACACATCATAGGTAAACAGGGTCGAAATGGAATTCAAAAAAGCAGCCGTGGTAGACATCACCGTAGCCAGGGTGCCGATCAATACCAGGCCTTTCAGTCCCTCGGGGATCAGGTTCTTGATCAGCATCGGATACACGTTGTCAACCTCGCCTGGCATTACCCGAAATTCTTCATGGCCGGTAAAGGCCAACGCACGGGCAATCATTCCCGGAAAGATCTCGATAAAAGGACGGAATAACACAAAAGCTGCCGCCAGGATGATTGCCATACGCACATCCCATTCAGTTTTGGCACCCAGCCCCCTTTGTACCAAGGCCTGGTTGATGCAGGAATAAAACAGCTGCAGATTAAATAAAGAAAATAAAACCGCATGCCATGGCATCACAGCAGTATCCGTTGGCTGCATGAGGTGAAAGCCACCAGGGGCATGTTTAACTACATCACTCCAGCCATTGTTTAACTTCATATACCCCAGGATAAACAGCACCGCTCCGGCTGCAAAAACCAATACAAAGTCAAACAGCGCTGCATTGATCACAAATTTCATCCCTCCATACATGGTATACAAGCCGGCAACGATACCTAAAATCAGTACCCCCAGCCAGATCGGCACACCATAAATTCCCTGAAAAAGCTTTGCCCCGCCATACAGAATCACCGATAAGTTCAGCAGAATATAGCTCAGCAGCAGCAATACACTAAAAATGTTCTGACTTTTCACATCAAACCTGGCCCCCATGTATTGTGGCATGGTCATGATGTTGTTCCGCAGATATAGCGGGAAGAAAAAGAAGATCAGTGCGCTATATACCACAATGGCAATCAGATAGGAGTTTACCAATGGCAATCCCACCATATAGCCCATTCCGTTCATCCCGATCAGTTGCTCTGGATTTAATCCTGAGGCAACATAAGCAGCACCAATAGCCCAGAAGGGAAGCGTCCCTTTGGACACAAAGTAATTTGCGGCAGTGCCTTTTTTTCCACGGGCAGACCAAAGTCCGACACAAAGAATGAGTAAAAAATAGCCTGCAATGGTAAGGATGTCAATGGTATTTCCGGTCATACTTCAGTTGTTACGATCTATTTTATGATTTAATATTTATTGATATTCCAGTCGGACATGCGCCTTGCCTGAAAAAGAGTGTAACGTTACGGTTTCAGTTTCCGGATCATATTTACCTCCTGTAACTTTCAGTGGAACCTGACGAGCTGGATGGGGCACTCTAATGGTCACTGTTCCAGGCTTCCTATCCCCCTGGCATACTACATCAGCTTCAATGTAACCCCTACCCACATTTGAGCTGATCCGCAATGAAACTTTTCCAAAATAACTTTGAACATCAGATAAAACCACTTCTTTACCTGCTTCCATCCAGGCTCTGGGTATGGTTTTCAACAGCTGAAGCGTATCCCCCTGTTCCAGATACAACATCCAGCGTGTTTCCATTAAAAACCAGGCCTCTTCATGGGTTTTATGTGGACTTACCTGATGAAAATGCTCCCAGAAAGTATACGTTTCCCGGTCAGCTAATCCAGCGAACGTATGATAATAGGTATCAAGAAAGGGCTTTACCATGCCACGCTTTACCTGTAACCAATTGTGTCTGCTGTAATAGGGTTGACTGAACATGGAGTTACCTTGCAAAAACAATTCACTATGCACATGAAGTAAAGCAGATGCAGCAGGCTCACCCACATCCAGCACTTCACAAAACACCAGGTATAATGGCCCTAATAATCCGTCAGGAACCGTAAAGGTACCGTGAGACCAAAAATTCTCTTTCTTTAAATAAAGCGCTCTTGGCCCGGTTCCTTCCGCCCATGGTGGTGCAGTCTGGCACCAGGTTCCATCTCCCAGTGGGACTACCGGCGACCGGCTCATGGACTGAAAAAAAGAGGCCCTGATGTCTGCCCGCCATTCCCTGGCTTCCTTCGCTAATTTTTTGGCAGTCATAGGATCTATTCTAGCCAATATTTCAGCCATACGGCTCAAACCCATATAGGCGTAGCCATTTAACATGAACTGATGAAAATGATCTTCAGGATCAGCAACCTTACCGGAAATCATTCCATATCCCTTATTTTTTAGGCTATCGATCTTATTTTGATTTCTCCAGTCAATTAAAAAGTTACATGATTTGATCAGCTTAGGTAGTATGTTCCTGATCCATTCCTCATCCCCTGTATACCTATAATATTCACCAATTGTCCAAAGTGCCGCACCCGTTTCTACCATGTATCCATTAAAATTCTGGATAAAGCCATTGTCATGTTGTTTATCCAGAAAATAGTTTAAGGAACGTTTAGCGATATCTGATAAGCCCATTGATGCATAAAACTGGATGATTGGAGCACTTTCAGTTCCAATTGGCGAGTATACCCCAATATTGGGTGCCAGGGTACCTTTTGGTTCATTACCATAAGTAATGAGATCCAGATGCAGTAATCCAGCTTGGATCATGTCATTAACACGCTTTTCCGGCACCTGGATTTTAGCCGCATTGTCCAGCTTTTTCACCCAGTATTGTTTGGTAGCGATGTACTCAGCTGCAAAAGACTGTTTCGACAAATCCGCAGCCCGCTGCGCAGAAATGGGGCTGTGCGGGATGTAAAATTCAAATGTGGCTTTTTCACCGGGCTGCAGCAAAATGGCCATTTCTTGATTAGGAAAAGGCAGGCCATTGAGTTTGGCGATACAAAAAATCCTGTTATCAGCATATGCCGAGTAGCCTGTTTTAGCATCATAGGTATAGGGGTAATTGGATCTTGGATTCATGAACCAGGCATATCTAGGCACTTTACCGGTATTGACAATTTCAGTTTGCTGAAAATAAACGGTCTCTTCAGTACTGTTCAGCGCAGCATCTGCATGTTGTTTTGCTTCTTCCTCTTGCGATTTGTTTAGCATATGCCCGGCACTATACTGATCTGCTACCAGAAAATAAGTTCCTTTTACGTTTGCAGCATCCAGTATCTGCTGCTCAAGGGCGACAAAAGAAGTGGAATGATAAGTTATATCATCATCTCTAAGTATACTGTGCAGAATCGGCAAACTGCCATTCTCCAAATATCTAGCGGTATTCTCCAAAGGGCCTATACCCCTGCCTAAGGTGTAAAAATAGCTGACAGGAGCATTTTTTGTCTCTGCTAAGCGTAGCGGAGACACCGCATGTTTAGGTGAAATGGTATTCCCCCCACCCTGGGCATCTGTTAAATTTTGGTTGATTTCAAAAATTCTGAAATCACGGCTAATGCCAAGCCATGTAGGTGCTTTCAAACTTCTGACTTTCTTCTCGACTGCTAAAAAAGAAGCTTCTTCAGCCAGTTCAATGGCCTGTACCTTAGTCTTAAGGTGCCTGGAAGCTATATCATCCGCTACAGCCTCATAGGTACGTCGGTCTTCTTCATGTAAAACGGCTACCCCCAGCTCGGGTAAAAATATGGGGAAAGCAGATTTCACATCTCTCCATAAAAACGAGAATGGGTTTTGCGAAGTCTGCACATGTATTAAAGTTGCACCCGGCCCAGGTTCATTATTTACCTGATCGAGTTCAATGGTAATCCCTGCAGCCTCAGTTTTGGTAAAGGAGAAATGATTTGCCTTTAACTTTACATGCCCAGGGTAACTCATTATGTTTTTCAGGCGACCGTTTTCCACATCAACTGTTCCCTTTACCGGCTGCTTTTTCCATACCAGATGAACGCTATGTTTCACTTCCTGTGCTTGCAGGCTGGCACAAAAAACAGACATGGCAAAGCCCATGACGATTTTCAACACATTAAAAATCATGTTACTTATTTTAGAATAAAAATTTTAAACCAGCAGATTACACCAACCTACCAACCAGGATTTTGCCATGCGGCCCCATAAATAGCAATTTCTATATTTGGAATTGGAAAAATCAGGAATCTCGCTTCCCAGGACTTACGTTCGAATACCGGAACCCGCTGATAAGTGAAGGAATTCGTACCGGTTTTAGTAATCTGCATACCTGTGACCAGTTTATCTGTCTGATCGAGTATTTTCCATCTCCTGACATTCCAGAACCGTTGTTCCTCCAGCGCAAACTCTGTGGTCCATTCTTTTTGAATATAAGCTCTTGCTTCTTCTTTCGACGTAATGGCAGATTTGATATTAGGCATATGGGCGCGGTCTCTAACAGGCTTCAAAGCCAAATAGACATTCTGATTAGGACCATTTAATTCATTTTCTGCCTCTGCCAACAACAGATAGAATTCAGCAAACCGCATTCTCTTCCAGGGTGTTCCCGGACTTTGGTGAGGTGGGCTATTCTGATTGATGTATTTCCTTAAATAATACCCGGTTGGAGAATACGAAACATCTCTTTTCCTGATTTCCGATGCACCCCCAACATAGGTCTGTAGAGTTATACCTGTACCCGGACTATAGGCACCATTATACAATACGGTTGCATAGAAACGAGGGTCGCGACCTACATAGGGATTTAAAGGATCGTATCCTGATTGATTGACATAGTTGGGATTCAGATGTCCCGCATCCTGGTATCGGTTCAGCGGATCAATAGCTGGAAGTCCTGTAGCTTTCATATCAAATGCGTCCACCAATTCCTGAGTTGGACAAGATCCAGCTTTAATTGCATCTGGACGTTGTGGAAATCCATTGATGTACGACGGGAATCCTGATCCGTAAAATGCATTTAGGTTACTGTTCTCCAAAATCGTTTCCTTGTCCCTCGGTGCCGCCCCAAGGTCTGATGGGGTTAAAAAATACTCTTCAAAAGATTTCTCTCCCAGGGTCGCATCGTGATAAAGTTCATATCCATTGCTGGATAGCAATTGTAAACCTTCACTTGCATAATTCTTTGCCAAAGCCCATTTCTCTGCTTCATGATTTGGGTTCCACAGTGGACTTGCAGATAAGGCTTGTACCCGGGCACGTACCAGCAACATGACCGCCTTTGTCATCCGGCCCTTTTCAGTAGCATTTAGCAAACGCCAGGGAAATTCAGGAACATCTTTAACCGCCAGCCAGCTTTCATTTACAAAACCGGCCACATCCTGCATTGCAGGTCTTTTTAAGGTAGAGAAATCCACATCAATTGGCAGGGGTTCTTTTAATATAGGCATAGGCCCATATTTTCTGGAAAGTTCCATGTAATAATAGGCCCTAAGGACAATGGCTTCTGCTTTTAAGCGAATCTTTTCTCTCGGGTCATTAAAAACAGCTTTATCAACATTCATCAAAAACACGTTACAACGGCGAATGCCACTCCAAAATACATCTAAAGTTGGTTTGTTATCTCCAATAGTTGTCGGATCGTAAGTTGGCGACAAGGTTCCCTGGTACCAGCCGTTTGAGATTAGCGCCAACGGGTCTGATGCATGCGAATCGTGAAACAGATCCGTACAGCTTTCCAGAAAAGCATGCCAATAGTATTGCGTTCCACCTTGCGACAACAGCATAGGTTCATACGCATAGTTAAGGTAGGCCGCAGCTGTTGTATTGGATGACCAAACTTCATCCATACTCATTCTTCCATCAGGTGTAATGTCCAAATATTTCTGACAGCTGCTGGCAGACAATAGGAGAATAATACAAAGGAGTTTATTTATTTTATTTTGCATGATCATTCTGATAAATTTTAGAAAACAATGTTTACACCCAAATTAAAAATACGCTGCATGGGATAACTTCCCGTATCATTGACTTCAGGATCAACTGATTTAGTCTTCAGACGGTCCCAGGTAATCGGATTTTGCGCGTTGACATACACACGGAAGTTCTGAACACCCCATTTTTTTGAGCTTGGAATGAAATAGCCGATCTCAAAATTCTTTAAACGAATGAAAGAAGCATCCCAGGTGAAATAGTCATTTCTATAAGAATTGGTATTGAGCCCATTGGCTAGTGCAGGATAAGTGATTTTTGAACCATTGGCTTGCCGTTCAGGCGTCCATGCATTCCTGTGTATGTCAAAAAATACATTTAAAGCATCCGCATATTCAGATATACCAATTCCACCACCATAAAACTTATCTACTTTAGCCATTCCCTGCAACAGGAATGAGAAATCGAAACTCTTAAAACGCACACTAAAAGCAGCACCAAAAGTATATTGTGGAATTATGCTGGCACCGATCGGAACAATATCTTTTTCATCTATAATCTGATCATTGTTCTGATCAATGTATTTAAGATCCCCTGGTCTGGGATTTCCTAAACCAATTCTGTACTGTAGTTTCGAAGCTGTTATTTCATCGGCGCTGCTCCAAAAACCATTTGATCTCAAACCAAAGTTCTGCCCGTAGGAGAACCCTTGCTCATAATATCTGTAAGCATAATCAGCAGGTTTTATAGGTTCGTCAGTAAATACAACATTGTTTTTGGCGTAATTAAAATTTACACTGGATAACAAGGACCAATCTTTAGAAAGTTGTTTCTGATATTTTAACTCCATCTCAAAACCTTTGTTCTCCATTTTGCCGATATTCATTGGAGGCAACCCACTCATACCCAGAACAGCCGATACCATCCTCCTATTGATCAACATATTATCCACTTTCTCTGAAAACACATCGACGTTTAAGTTGAGCGATTTAAATAAACCGATTTCTAAGCCCAAATTTGCCTTATGGGTTACTTCCCACTGAATGTTCGGATTCCCAGTAGCGACCTCTGTAATTGATGTACCCTGACCAATACTACCACTATACACATTTCCAATCTGCTTAATGTCATCAAGATATAAGAATCTCCTGCTGCCTAAACGATCATTCCCTACTTTTCCATAAGATCCGCGAATTTTTAAAGAATTGATGTCTGTAAACTGCTGAAAGAATTTTTCATTCGAAATTACCCAACCAGCAGAAATGGATGGAAAGAAACCAAAGCGGTTACCACTCCTAAATTGTTCAGAACCGTTGTACCCAGCATTAAATTCGAGGAAATAACGGTTTTTAAATCCATAAGTGAATCTACTGGATAAGCCCATAGTCCTATACGGTAAGCGGTCGTTAGGCTCAATACGTTCATCCTGCTGATAGAGCAATAAGCCGGTTACCGTATGATCATTAAACGTCCGGTTATAATTCATGAAAGCCTGCATGTTAAAATAAGACAGGTAGGTGGCGTTAGTTGCAAGCGACAAAGGTGTATTCTCATAACCAGCTAATTTCCTATAACTTACCTTATCATTTTCCGTATCTACTTCGGCCAGCCAACGTTGAAAAGTTTGCCTCGCATTTAACTGATAAATTGTTCTCGCATCAAATGATGCGATTAATTTTGCTGATAACCCAGGGGTTACAAAATCAAGCTTATGTTCCATGCCATAAGAGGCGGTGATATTTGTTCTTTTCTCTTGCTTATAACCGGAACGGTTTATAAAACCGTAAGGAGGGTGTTTACCAATGGTAGGTACTACAATTTGTCCATCCGGCGTAAGTGGACCTTGTGCATTCGCTGGATTTACATAGAGGTAATATAGCAATTGAGTTGTGCTAATATCCGGATTAGGCGCGTTTAAAGTTTCAAGATATCCCCCCAAATTGAGGAAAGCTTTTAAATTTTTATTTAGTTTCAAATCTATATTTGAACGGAAGTTATACCGTTTTAATGAACTATTTACGTCATAGTCTTTTTGATCTGTTTTCCAAAGGCCATCCTGGTACAAGTATCCCGCATTCACAAAATAGCTGACAGCTTTTCCGCTTCCGTTTACATTTAAGTTATATCGCTGTTGTTTGGTGTTGCTGTTCGTAAGCATGTCTACCCAATTATTGTCTGGATAAATATTAGGTTGATCCTGATTACGGTAATGAAGTATGGTCTCGTCTGAATATAAAGGAGCTAGGCCACTGTTCTTATAGGCCTGATTGGTTAATTCGGCAAGTTCAGCCGCATTTACGGGATCCGGGGTCCTGTTGAACTGCTGGATACCATATTCACTGGAAAATGATATTTCCGGGATTTCAGACGTTCCGCGTCTGGTGGTCACTAAAATTACACCGTTGGCTCCCCTAACCCCAAACATGGCGGTAGCTGATGCATCTTTTAAGATGGTTACGTCAGAAACTTCGTTAGGGTCAACATAGGTGATTTCACGCGGTATCCCATCTACCAGGATTAATGGCGACTGTCCGTTCAAACTCCGCATTCCGCGCAAGAAAAGCTGTGTCAAGTCACGCCCAGGTTCTCCACTTGTCTGAATGGTGGTTAAACCTGGAAGTCTTCCCGCAAGGGTTACAGCCAAGTTTGCCGCCGGACTCTGCTTGATCTCCCTTGTAGAGATGGAGGAAATTGCTCCGGTTACTGTTTCTTTTTTCTGTGTTCCGAAAGCAACAACAACCACCTCATCCAGTCCCTGACCTTCAGCAGGTAGCAATACCACGTTTAATTCCGTTTTATTGTCAACCGTTAAAGTCTGAGTCTTAAAACCTATATAAGAAATCTCTAACTCAGCATGCTCGTCTACGTTTTGAAAATAAAATTCTCCCTTACTATTGGTAACGGTCCCCCGATCTGTTCCTTTTACTTTTACAGATGCTCCAGGCAAGGGTAATCCCCCACTGTCTGTCACAGTCCCTTTAATATCAATATTTATTAAAACAGCAAGCACCTTATCCAGAAGTGAAACTTCTTTCTGTTTTACAATGATGGTATTGTCCTTTAGTACATAACTCAATATTTGGTTTTTAAACACTTCATCCAAAGCATCTGTCAGCAACTGATCATGCAGCTTTACGGTAACAGCCTTAGCCTGTTGTAAAAAATCATCTGCATACACAACTTTGATATCTGCTTGCAAAGCAATTTTATGCAGAACCTTTTCAAGGGTAGCATTTTTCTCAGACAAAGTAATTCTTTGTCCAAAAGTGGAGGCACTAACCTGCAGAAAGCAGACAGTGAGCAGCACTATGATTAATCTCATAATCAATAGTAATTTTGGCGGCAGCCACAAACGCAGCAAGCCTTGGTTAAAAGCATAGATTTTCATACTTTTGTTCAGTTTGGGTTAGTCAGAAAATGGTTACACAATTATTTATCCCGGTATTTGCCGGGAAGGGTTAACTCAAACATGCGGCGTGAAGGTGGTGGTACACCTTTACGCTTTTTTTTTAGGTACCCGATTACTAAAGGCTATTCCTGCTGTGGTAATTTTATTCTCATTTTCGTTCTTTATATGTTTATTATTTGGTTAAAAATATTTTATTTCATCACTATAATTCTCCTACCTTCAATTTTGAAATGTACCAATCCGGTAGTTTCTAAAATATCCAATAATTTAGACACATGGTCATAGCGGGATATCGTTCCGGAAAACTTTAGTGCGCCAACATTTCCATCGTTGTATACAATATCTACATCGTACCATCGCTGTACTTTTTTCATAATATCGCTTATTTTTTCGCCCTTAAACATGAATAATCCATTTTTCCAGGCAACAGCTTCATCAATATCCACTGCCGCCACTGCAAAAACATTATCCTTATTCAGCGCTTGCTGACCCGGTTTCAAGATCACCTTTTTGCTAGCCTGTGACACCATTACACTACCTTCAAGCAAAGTGGTGGCCATCGCTGGCTCATCTCCATAAGCTTTAATATTAAAATGTGTTCCTAAAACTTCCACCTGCTGCCCTTTGCTTTCAACCACAAAAGGATGCGCTTTATTTTTAGAAATTTCGAAATAGCCCTCTCCCTGAAGCGTAACCTTGCGCTTGCCAAGCTGCAAGAGGTTAGCGGAATAAGTTATACTGGAAGCTGCATTTAACCAAACCCGAGAGCCATCTGGCAAACGCAGCTTATAAGTTTCACCCCTGGCAGTTGACAAGGTATTGATTGCTCCCTCTTGGTTTTCAACTTTGGCAGCTGATGTGATTTCATAAATTATTTCCCCGCTAGCTGATTTGGTAACTGTAACGCCTGCCTGTCTGGCCAGCTCACCATTGTCCGCATCAGTGAGCCTGACCTTTTCACCATTAGCCAACGTGAGCGTAGCACCTATCCCTCCCGGAGCAATATCATTTGCGATTATCTGACCACTAGCAGAAATGTTTCGGATCGAATCAATCTGATTTGTGTAAAACCATGTGCCAAAAGCAATCACTGTAACTGCGGCTGCTACCGCAAACCGAGGCCAAAGTTTAAGCTTTCTTTTTTGTTGAGGTTGCAGCACGATATATTCATAAAAAGACCTTGCTTTAACCGAGTCTATACCCTCAACCGCCTGTTCATCATCATACCAAAGGTTTTCGGTTAGGTTCTGCAATATTTCTAAAAATTCCGGATCCATAGCTAAAACCTTTAATTCCGCCAGTTCCGCACCAGTTAAAACCTGGTCCAAATGTCTCTGATATAAATAGCCTACTCTTTCCTTATCCATAACTATTAGCAAAGAATGAATTTAGTTGATCTCTCAATAAATTAACACCTCTTTATTAACTAGTCAATTGAACAGGAAATTCGAGGTAACGGAAATTGAAATTATTTTAAAGTAATTTCAAAATGATGACTAGGATGGCCAGATCCGTGTTTTTGCGGATATATTCCCTTAGAAATTTCAAGGCCAGCTTCATATGCGTCTGAACCGTACCATGAGAAATATTCAGTTTAGCAGCTGCTTCTTCGTATTTTAGCCCATTCCTCTGGCAAAGCTGATAAACCTGGCGTTGTTGAGATGGTAAAAGCTGTACGCCGTTTTCCAGTATTCGTCTTGCTTCGTTCATCACAATACCTTGCTCAGTTTCCTGATGCCCTTCCTGGTAGCCCGCTTTTAACTCTTTTCCAACTTTATCTTCCAGCAGCCTACGCTTAAAAGCATTAACAGCTTTACGCTTGGTCAGCGTTTTCAAGTAAGCTTCCAGGTTTTTAATTTCCGTTAGCTTTTGCCCCTCCTGCCAGATATATAGCATCACCTCCTGAACAATCTCCTCTGCCGGTTCCCGCTCCTGAAGCAACCTAAGGGAATAACGGAATATCTTATCGTAATACCGGTTAAAAACGATCTCAAAGGCACGCTCATCCCCTGCCGCAATTTTAGCCAGCAGCTCTTTTTCATCATGAAGGGATGTAGTAGTCATTCGTAATATCCTAACCTTTAATTTACGGAATCAAAAGCCAATATTAAATAAATATTCCGGAACTATAAGCAAATTATACAGGACTTTCAGAACAATATCTAATAACCTAAAATAAACTTCTATGAGGGTCAATAAAAACTACCTTTTTTTCGGCATCCTCAGTTTACTGAACAATATTGAAACATATATAAATAAAACCTATTACATGATCTCACAACCTAAACCGAAGTTTGATATTTCTACCAATAGCTTTAAGCAGCTCAGGATGATCACAGGAGTCGCATTTACATGAGATGCCATTAAGAAATATCGCACTCTTGAACGCTTGCCTCAGCCTAAGTCCTCCTGCCGATCAATCTGCATAAGCAAATAATCCGCTATCCTGCGATTTGGCAGCATCCAGTATTCGAAGTAGAGGTTTTACATCACTATCATCCTCTAGTTGCTTTTGAATGTTCTCCCGGATGTGCTGGATTAAAACACGATCCCACCGAAAGTCCGCATGGTAATCAAATCTTTCTGGAACAATCTTCTTGAATTTTAAACGTTCAAAAGTCAACTGATCCAGACAACCAATCCTTTTACCTTCTGCTTCCTCAGGATAATCGGATGCATTTTGATCATCGGGCAATAGATAGAAATCTAGCATATCGGACTTACTTTTATTGGCCAGCAAATTTACGACATCTCTTGCAGTAATTTAAGGAAGGTGATCATCAAAAAAGGACAAAGTGGCACCCATAGATTTTATCAACTGCAATAGCATACCTTTCCAGCTCCCACCTATTACTGAGCCTGGTTTTCAGGACACTGATCCGAAACACCTGGTTTTAATTTTGCCATTTTTGTAGTTTTTATTTGTTTAATTGCTGTCAGAAGCTTGTTAGTTGTAGGACTCTTACCCCTCCTTTTGGTCTGGTTTGGTAACCATAGGTCTCACAGTTGGGTAAAACTTTGACTTCCTTCGAGCGTTATAGGACTATAGTCCTAGCCGAGTCCTAGCAAACTCCTATGTAACTCCTGTTTGGTATCCTTTTGTTACGAGCCAGACCCCACCCAGACCCAGACCAGAATCAAACATGAACCAAAAGTACATGGGAAAATCAAAAAAGCAGCTGATTTTAAAACTTGTGACCGGATTTGACCGATCAAATGTTATTCCGCTAGTTCATCAATAACCTTTCCAAATCTGATTTATTCTGCTGCCGGTGTGAGCTGTGCCACCAAGGAAGTTCAAGCCATTCACTTACCTAACACTTCATTGTCTCTCCACTCTACCTGTGAATAATCAATCATAACTTTGTTTTTATTGCAGGCTTAATGATTATAATAATTTAACAGCAATTACTATTCCTGACAACCTTCATATCCACCCCAGCCCATATATCGTAAGCTATTCCAAGTGGAATAGATCTCAAGGTTCGAAATAGAAATTAAAAACAAAGATCAAAGGACAAAGACACCAAATGGTAGGTTTAAATGCAACTGATAGCTATTGTTCCTGTCAAAACTCTTTATATATTTGTGCGTTATTTTTAATTAATCTAAATAGTATTGCATGAAGATTCTTTACACTGCGTTCTCTTTTATTTGTTTGTTGTTATTTAGTCAGGCTGCATCAGCCCAGTTAAATATAAATGGCAAAGTCACGGACAAGTCCAATAAGCCCATTCCAGGGGCGACGGTTAAATTAGTAGAAAAGAACTTGGTTCAGATTACTGATCAGGAGGGAATTTTCGAGTTTAAAGACCTTACTCCAGGCGCTTACAGCTTGTCCGTTTCCTACATTAGTTACGTAAGCTCCATTACCCGATTTAGCCTTAAAAATGGAAAAACGCAGGTAAACATTCAACTGGAAAATAAAGACAATCAATTACAGGGAGTAGAGATAACAGGAAGGAAGGAACAGGCTTACAAGAATACCAAGTCTTTTTCAGGGACCAAAACGGAAACGCCTTTGCGGTATGTACCACAGTCGATCAGTTATGTGACCAAGGAAGTGATAGATGATCAGCAGGCTTTTAAAGCTAGTGATGTTATCAAAAACATCAGCGGAGCGACCCATTTTTCTTACTATAATAATGATATTGCACTGAGGGGATTCCGCTCCAGCAACGCGCTGATCAATGGATTGAGAACGCCAACAAGCAGTTGGAGCCAGCCTTTGTTACCCAATGTAGAACGCATTGAAGTGATCAAAGGCCCTGCTTCTGCACTTTTTGCCAATGCAGACCCAGGAGGTATTGTAAATACTGTAACGAAAAAACCCTTGGACGAGGCGCGCAAATCGATCAATTTTGCAACGGGAAGCTGGAATACTAACCGCCTGATGGCCGATTTTACAGGCCCCATGAATGAAAGTAAAACTTTGCTCTACCGCTTGAACCTGGCTTACCAGAATGCAGAATCCTTTAGGGTATTACAAGGTGGTGAGGACATCGTGATTGCGCCTTCCATTTCATTCATTCCCGACGAAAAAACTTCCGTGAACTTTGATTTTGTGTATTCCAAGACCAAGAGCAGGTTGGATCGCGGTCAGCCGATATTTGGGGCTACTGCAGGTACAAACCTCAACTCTACCCCTATTTCTTTTGCCCTAGGAAAAAGAAATGATTTTGAGAATGAGCTCAATTTATATGTAACTACTTCATTGCGCAGAAAGATCAGTGAAAAGGTAACGTTTAACGTTTCTTACATGAAGTTTCTGTATGATGAGGATTTACTGGAACACCGTACTTCGAACCGCTATGCGGTGGATGGTTTAAATAAGCCAATCCCGACTAAGATGGAAATGCAAACCATCCGCAGACAGGGTAAAAATTACAGCGATAACATCACTGCGTATTTTGTGACTGATCTGAAGACTGGCCCAGTTACCCATAAAATTGTAACGGGGTACGACTATATCCAAAATGAATCGCCAATAGGAAATTCAAACTACAATGCCACAGGCTATCGTAGAATAGATGGTACCGCCGCAAACTTTACCATCCCTGATCCAACTAAGCCACTTCCAGCTAACTATGTGGCTTTTGTTCTTGATAAGAGCGGCAATCCTGTTCCAAACGTTCCTCATTTTGATTTGGTAAACCCTGATTATTCTATTTCTGAAATCTCCGGTTACATCAACACCTCTTCACAGACTGATCCGGCAAAGTATTATCAGCATGGCATTTATATCCAGGACCAGATCAGCGTGGATAAATTTCAGTTGCTATTGGGATTGAGACAGGAGTATTATACCGATATGGTGAATTACAAGAAGGCCACTGAGAAAAAAGTAGAGCAAAAGGCACTCCTTCCCAGGGTTGGACTGGTTTATACACCGCTGGAACAAGTGAGTATTTACGGAACTTACACCGAAGGTTACCAGCCTCAAAGTGCTGCCCAAATTGGCGATCCGGCTCGTTTCGGTGGACCATTTGATCCCCTGATCAGCAACATGTATGAAGTAGGTGCCAAAACGGAATTGTTTGAGAAAAGATTATCGGCGAATCTGGCATTTTACAGAATAGAACAAAACAACGTATTGGTAAATGCTGGCAATCCCGGAAATACAGAAGAGCTTACCCAGATTGGTCAGCAACGCTCTAAAGGTATTGAACTGGATGTAAACGGTGCCATCATGCCCAATTTCAGCATCACGGCAAACTTCGCGATCAGCAGAAACGAAACAACGAAAAGCGACAAACCCGAACTTATCGGCGTGCTGGCCGCCAATGCACCAAAAGCGCAGGGTGGACTGTGGGCAAAATATACGTTCCTGAATCCTGATTTAAAAGGCCTTGGTGTTGGTGCTGGTGTAAACTATACCGGAAAAAGAAATACTTTGAATACGATCCTGGAGCTTCCGGAATATACTTTATTTAGTGCAGCGCTTTATTACAACATCGATAAATTCAAGATATCTGGTAACCTGAACAATGTGTTTAACAAAACGCACTGGGTAGGTGGCTATGATTTCAACCGGCTCTATCCTGGTGCGCCAAGGAATTTCCTGATCGGTATCGGTTATACATTCTAATTTCGTAGCATGAAACCGAATAATAAGGACAAAAAAGACCATAAACTCCTCTGGAAGATCCACCACTGGTCGGGCCTGTATGCAGGAATTGTGATCGGCATACTCTGCTTCACTGGTGCTGTGGCGGTTTTTATCCCGGAGATAGATGGGTGGATCCAAAGCCGTTATTATTCGGTTCATGTTGCTACTCCCGCGCCTGGTCAGCTTCCCAAAATAGACCAGGCATTGGCAGAAGCCAAAAAACAATACCCCAGGATGAGCGGTTTGCTGATCGATATGCCAGATAAACCAGGTGGCGTGGCTACGTTTAGTTTTGCTGTAAAAGGCAAAGACAAAGCTTCCAGTAAGTCCTATTTTTTGTTTGTAGATCCGGTAAAGGATCAAATATTGGGTAGTCGGGATCGCCAAAATTCTTTGGCCAATTACCTCCGGCAGATGCATGTGCGCCTGTATGAGGGCTTCTGGGGCAGACAATTGGTCGGCCTTGCTGGTGTGGCCTTCATCGTGGTTACCGTAACGGGTTTCCTGATCTATGGGCAGTTCATGAAAAAGCAAACCTACCCGAAAGTGCGGCGCAAAGGCATGCGGATACTGATGGGCGACTGGCACAAGATACTCGGCATCAGCGCACTGGCCTTCAATTTTGTGATCGCCTGTACAGGAGCCTGGTTGGGACTTCAACCCAAACTAATGCAGTGGTTTGACATCAAAGCACCCAATGACCATGATTTTCCTAAACTAATGAAACCTAAAGCAGATGCCGCAACCTTAGTGCATTGGGATGAGGTTTTTCGGGTACTGCGCAAAGAATTTCCTGACCTGAAACCTGGTTACCTAAGGGCTTCTGAAGATGGTACGTCCACGATTGAGGTACATGGGAGCATTGATGGTCAGGTATATGAGAAAAACATCAATGCTTTAGTTTTGGCCAAGACCAGCTATAAACCGCTGTTTAAGTGTGATGTGCGGACAATGTCTTTCGGCCAACGCTTTTATTCGGTGCAGGAAGCCCTCCATTTTGGAGACTATGGTGGCCTGGGATTAAAGATTGTGTATACGGTTTTGGGCTTAACGAGTGCATTTTTGTCAATCAGTGGTTTTGTGGTCTACCTTTACCGTACTGATAAAAAGCAACAACGCAGGATGAGCCCTTGGAAAACGACATTTGTGTATTGCCTGTTGATTTTGATTGTGCTCGTGGTGATTGCGCTGATCAGCATGCTTATTGGTTATCGCCAGGCATCTGCTGTAGCAGCCTGGCTGGTCAATGGCAGTTTATTTGGCTACATCATCTACGTCATTGTGCTAGCTATACTCAAAAAAAGAAATTCCACTACTAAATCTACCGGCATATGAAAGAGGCTAAAATCATTCAGCAGACATGGATACCCGTTGCGCTTATTGCGGGCAATATCGCGCTTTCGCACTTCATTTACCTGCTGGCAAAAGGGGATTATAATTACCACCTATGGGCAACGGTTATTTGCATTATAGCCATAACAACCGGGATCTTACGCGCCAATAAATACTTGTTAATTGGAGGAACAGGATTTTATAGCATTGTGTTATTGGTGGCAATTTGTCTTTAACCCAGTTGATGGGCAATGCCACAGGCCAGTCAATAAAACATTTGAAATGGAATATTTGTTCTTTGACAAAATCACAGATAAAAATCTTTAAGAAAGACCATACGATCTACCAAACTTCTTAAATTATGAACAAAATACACATTTGGACAGGAAAATTTGCCTCCCAGCAAGCTCTCAACAACTACCTGGACCAACAGCCGTATTTAAAGGCCTGGGAGAAATATGACCACGAGCCGCCTACAGGTAATCAAGAACAAGATGCAGAACCAGATCCTTCATTAAGATGTGAGTTTTGTAAAGAAATCAGTCTGGATATCTATAACGAAGATACCATCATTATCAAATATTATCCAGAAAACGTAGCGATCGGTAAAATCGCTAAGGATATCCTCGTCAGCTCCAGCGAGCTAAAAGACTCATGGAGCAAAACTTCAAACGAAGAATTCAACACGGTGGTAGCCTATCAGGATAAAGACCTGAGTCCTGCAAATGCAACCAAAACAAGGCTTCTGCAGTACTTAGGTCAGCTGAATCAGACAACGGTTAAAACAAAAAAACGTAAAGCTAAAATTCATCACCTGTGGATTGGAGAAAAGAACCTAAACACCAAAGCCATCCTCAAAACAACGGGTTTAACACCCGATCAGATGATCAACATCAACTTTTACTACAGTAAAGTTGCCGGGAAGCTTGATGAAATCATCATTCTGCAAGTAGAAGATTTCGAAATTGCTGAAAGTATGATTTTAGCTGCCGCTGAAATGGCTATACCCGACACAGTTCATGCTATGTTAGAACTGATCCTAAGTGAAGATGCAGAAATCAGCGTCCCTCAGGTAAGCGCCACGTTAGAAATGCATTATGTGGGTAAATTCATCGCTGAATGACAGCATTCTTTTTCTAAACTGAATCCCTCAATATTTCGGTAAAAGTGGATACGTTCCAAACTGACCACTCCACAAGAAACCATACGATGGGGTATGTTTAGAACACCTTTCGTGGATTCATCATTAGCACACAACATACTGAAAACCATCTTATTCCTTTCTCTCAAAGCTGTAAAGATATTAAACACAGTCAAAAAACAGTTCTAAGTGCTTCAAAACAAAGATGAAAGTTTAATGACCAAAGATACCATCCATGGATGATATCTTTGCCATATGAAAATAGAGCAAGAGATAAAGCATACTTTTGATAGTCCCCAGCAGCGTGCACTAACCAATATCATTTTCACTTCCAACTGGGTGTTGAATCGTATTGCTGCAGCATTAAAGCCCACAAACCTCTCTCTTCAGCAATTTAATGTGCTGAGTATTTTACATGGTCAACCCGAACAAACAGCCACTGTAAATCTGATCACAGAGCGGTTAATCGACCGCATGCCAAACACCTCAAGACTGCTGAATAAACTAATGGATAAGGGATTAATTGAAAAAGAGAAAAACACTAACGATCAACGTGTTGTTTATATAAAGCTAACCCCAGAAGGTGCAATCTTAAAACAACAGGCGCGATCCATCATTAACAGTGTCCTTGTCAATTTAGAGGACAAGGAAGCAGACATTTTAAACGAATTACTCGAAAAGGTAAGAAGTTAAAATCATAAACAAATACCCATGAATAAAGTAATCATTTTAAACAATCGTCCGGTAGGCAAACCTACTGCGGATGATTTCAAATTTATAACAGAAGAAAACCCCGTAACACAGCAAGGGCAAGTATTATTGAAAACCCTTTACGTTTCAGTTGACCCCTACCTGAGGGGAAGAATGAGCAGTGCAAAGTCTTACACCCCTCCTTTTGAATTGAATAAACCAATCCAGTCCGGTATCATCGCTGAAGTTGTAGACTCCAAACACGCTGATTTTAAGCCCGGTGATTTCGTTTCAGGAATGCTTTCCTGGAAAGAGTTACAACTTTCAGATGGAAAAGGGCTCAACAAGGTTGACCAAAATTCAGCTCCCCTATCTGCCTATCTAGGTGTTTTAGGGATGACCGGATTAACGGCATACCTGGGTTTAACTGAGATCGGAAAACCAAAAGCTGGCGAAACATTGGTGGTTTCAGGTGCAGCGGGTGCTGTAGGCAGTGTGGTAGGGCAAATCGGCAGGATCCTGGGCTGCAGGGTTATTGGAATGGCTGGATCGGATGAAAAAACTACATTATTGACGTCTAAATTTGGTTTCGATGTTGCCATCAACTACAAAACCACTACTGACATGACATCAGCGATAGCAAAAGCTGCACCGGATGGCGTTGACATCTACTTTGATAATGTGGGTGGTGAGATTTCTGATGCCGTGCTGGCAAACGTAAACCAGTTGGCACGCGTACCGGTATGCGGTGCAATCTCTGGCTACAATGAAACTGAGGTACCTATGGGCCCAAGGATACAAACCACACTGGTAAAAAATAGCGTCCTGATGCAGGGATTTGTGGTGTCCAACTATTCAGCAAAATTCCCTGAAGCCATCAGACAATTAACCACCTGGTTCCAGGAAGGTAAATTAACCTATTCAGAAACCATCGTTAATGGTTTTGATCATATCCCTCAAGCCTTTCTTGATTTATTTGAAGGTAAAAATGAAGGAAAAATGATTGTTAAAATTTAATTCAATACAGCAACAAAATGTTAAATTTCGAATTTAAAAACCCGACAAAGATTATATTTGGTAAAGGTCAAATAGAAAAACTGAACAGAGAAATCCCAAAACAAGCGAAGGTGATGATGCTATATGGTGGTGGATCCATTAAGACCAACGGCATATATGAGCAGGTAAAAAAAGCATTGAGCGGCTTTGAAGTTGTAGAATTTTCAGGCATCCCGGCAAATCCGGAATATGAAGTTCTGATGGATGCACTAAAAATCATCAAAGAAGAAAACATTACTTACATGCTAGCCGTTGGTGGCGGTTCAGTAATAGATGGTGTAAAGTTTCTGTCCGCAGCAGCTTTATATTCCGGAGATACCCCCTGGGATATCCTTAAAAACGCGATTAAAACAGAAAAAGGATTACCTTTCGGTACCGTACTCACTTTACCTGCTACAGCTTCTGAAATGAACTCAGGTGCTGTAATTACCAGAAAAGAAACTCAGGAAAAGCTGGGTATGGGAGGCCCGGGCCTGTTCCCGCAATTTTCAATTCTGGACCCGGAGGTGGTTAAATCCATTCCACAGCGGCAACTGGCAAATGGTATTACGGATGCTTACACCCATGTGCTGGAACAATACATGACCTATTCCGTTGGGGCGATTTTACAGGACCGTATTGCCGAAAGTATATTGCAAACATTAATTGAAATAGCGCCAAGGATCATGAAAAACCCTGCTGATTATGAAGCTGCAGCCAACTTCATGTGGAGCTGTACCATGGCTTTAAACGGACTGATCCAGAAAGGTGTTCCAACAGACTGGGCGGTGCACGCAATGGGACATGAACTTACAGCCCTGTTTGGAATTGATCATGCCAGAACTTTAGCCGTAATTGCACCCAGTCATTACCACTACAATTTTGAAGCTAAGAAAGAAAAACTAGCCCAATATGGTAAACGGGTGTGGAACATAGAAACAGGCTCCCTGGAAGAAATAGCAAAAGCTGCAATTGAAAAGACTGTCGAATTTTTTCATTCCATGGGAATAGATACCAAATTATCTGATTACACTCCTGCTTACGAGGGTACTGCTGAAAAAGTAGCTCAACGGTTTACCGAGAGAGGCTGGCTGGGCTTAGGTGAACATAAAACACTTACACCGGCAGATGCAGAGAAAATAGTAAAAATGAGTTATTAGTTTTAAAAAATAATAGTTAAGAAAGTATTAATCGTATTGACATCCTACAGTGAATTAGGTGATACAGGACAAAACCGGTTTCTGGATCTTTAATCTTGAACAAAAGCGGCGGTATCATTAATCAGGTTGATGACAACCGTATGAACGACACCGCCGCTTTGTATTTTATGAACCTTTCTTTAAAAATTCGATCATAGCAGAAATTTCCATGACCGCGGTATTCGCATCTGGATGCGCACCTACCGTATTAAATCTGACAAAACCGTCGGCATCAATGATAATTTTGGTGGGGATGGCTTTGATGCCAAAACTTTTAGCCACAGCTGAACTCTGGGTTTCTTTGTTCCTGAAATCCATCAGCACATCGAAACTGTAATTATTTTCTGTGATGTATTTCCGGGCATCCGCTGTCGGATCAGCAGTTTTATCCATGGTATGTACGAAATAGAACTTCACGTTAGGATCATTTTTATACTTGTTAACGGCCTTTTGCATGCCGGGGAAAGAGGCCTTGCAGGGACCGCACCAGGTGGCCCAGAAATCCAGCACCACAACTTTACCCCGCAGATCTTTTAAGGCTACTTTATGCCCCGATAGATCCGTCAGGACAAAATCTGCTGCTGCTACTTTCACCGCCTTTTCGGCTACTTTCGCAGCCAGACTTGTCTCCATCCCCTGGATCAGTTTGTTTTCATAGGCGCTAAAATCAGCGTTGGCACCATTTACTTTTAAAAAGACCTCCTTAAATTTGGCCTTTGTTTCCGGTGAAACCGTCATTGCAACGACTTCCTTCTCCATTACAGGCAAAGCCTCGGCGTAGCGACGAGTCTGAAGCAAGACCTGAATATATGCTTCATTTAAAATCGGGCTGTCCGTTCCCTGCTCAGCTATCAAACCAGAAATGTAATCATAAGCTTGTTTGTCTTTTCCATTTTTCAGCAGGGTTTGGGTATATAAAGCACATGTAGTTTGATAATTGCGGGAAAAGACAGGCTTAACAGGACCATTGACCTTTGGTTTAGGTTTCTGTGAAACCGTCATTTCTTTAAGCAAAGGTTCGGCATCTTTAGGATTAGCGACAGCCAGCGACTGAACAGCAATCGAGTAAGTTGCCTTGCGGTTAAATGAGTCTACCTTATTATAGTATTCCATCATTTTACTGGTATTACCTGCTCTGGCAAACCGTTCCGTCATTCTAAAAAACAAAAAGCCGAACTGCTGGTCATCATAATCTTTGGCTAACTCCTTGTACATTTTTTCCATTTTTACCGGATCAGGTTCGGCTTCGATTTTCTTCAGTAGTTCGGCACTGATTTTCGGCATCTGCTGACCTGAATTTTGGGTGGGTTGCTGACTATAAGCAGCAACTCCAATGAACAGATATAAGGCAGATAATAGTATTTTTTTCATGATTTTTTAATTTAATGTGCATTAATTTCTGTACCCCAGATGTACAATTTCCCCAAATCCTTCGAATTTTTTAACATAGGTATTGCCCACAGCATTCCCCAGATTGTCGAGGTCAAAATAATAGACTTCACCCGCTGTGCCTTTGTTTACAGCCACCACCAGACGTTTGCTGGTGGCACGGAGCATTTTGAGGTCCGCAATCTTTGTGTCGGCAGGGAAAGTATACACCAGACGCGATGAGTTGGCTAAGATATCGTATAGATAAATTTTCTGACCGGATGCATAGTACAGGTGTTTGACCACGCTCGAAGTGGCAAATTTTGTAGCGGTGGCAATGTCGGGACTATTGCCGATGAGCTGATTTAAGCCCGGCACAGTTCCGTTTATGGACAACAAGTAACGTACTCCGGCATTGTTTTGCATCACAAAATAAAACTCATCATTAGACGAACCCCGTACCCCATAATCGCATGCGATCATCGTCTTGCCCACATTGCCTAAATCAAAGCTTGCGGTACTGCTTCCCGTTGCAGGTACAATGGCGCGGTCCAGGTAAGCACCCAGCATAAAACGCTGCCCCTTATTGTCGTAAAAATAACTGGAGGTCTGCGTACTTGAAATGATTGCCGGAAATAAGAAATAATCTCCCGTGAAACGTTCAGAATAGGGTTTTAAAACCTCTCCAGGATAACCAAATGGGCCTAAACTGGCATAAAGGCCACCCTCACTCACAATGTATTGGTCTGCCACCAGCTTGTTCAATCCATAAACCGGCAAAGTGCTGAACTGCTTTCCTTCAGGAAAAAGAGATGCGGTATTGCCATTTTGTGTAAAATCATTCGCATTGAACCTATACACCCCCTGATCGGTAAAAAACAGAACCAGGGCAATATCCCGGTCGATTCCGCTGTATGCAGCGATAGCCCGTCCCGGATAGCTGGTATTGTTCGCCGATTCTGCGGGTGCGGCAAAAACTACATCATCCGTGCGGATGAAGGACATCCTTGCTTTGCCATCTTTGTTATTAGAGACCATCCATCCCTGGTAAAATGCGCCATTTACCGTAACGCGGTAGAGGTTGAACGCAGCAATACCTGTTTTTTCACTGGTTACCTTGTAACGAAGTGAATAATTACCCGGAGGTACGTTAATTTTAGCCTTCAGGTTTTTTTCTGTAGATAAGATTTTCGCCGTGTCGGTACCGCCTACCAGGTACATATTCCATTCGTAGGCAAATCCTTCACCGGAAGGTGAGGATTCAGTCAGCGTGGGCGAAACCTTTAAAGTATCCAGTTGTGTAACCGTAAAGGCAGTGGCACTGGTTGAGATCGTCACCTGATTTTGTTTTTCGTATACAAAAGACTGCTCGTCTTTCTGACAAGCCAGCACCAGCATCACCATACTGATGAGCAGGCTTTTTATGAAAATATGTTTGTGCATGAGCTTAAATGTTTAATAAAAATTAGAAGGTTACACGGTTTCCGTTCTCATCAATGAGTGCTCCGTTCGCGGCTTCGTAGACTACAAGCGCATTACTCAGTTTAACAGGGAGGTTGTAATAGCCGTCAATACCAATGGCCTCCTCTGAGAAATCGGTAAGACCAGTTGCCTGGATCATGAATTTAAATTTGGCGACACTGAACGGGCCAAAGGTGCCTTGTATGGAAGTCCAGTACGTAGGTTTTACGATCGTGTTGCTCACATCGATTTTTACGGACTTTAAGGCGATGGTCTCCCCGGTGATCTCGGCGCCAAAACCACCGGTCGTGAAATCTTTATTTGGGGCTACCTCCACAACCAGGCGATAGGTCTTGGTCAGCATTTCGGGCGAATTGAGCAACACCACGGGATACATCAGGGTTAAAGCACCCGCTGGGACTTTCGCACCCGACAACTGGTAATCTACGTTTTCGCGGGCGGTGGTACCGGTGGCGGCTTTAACAGAAACAGTCCTGGCATAATCCACGGCCGGCCCCTGCACACGCATTTTAAGAAAAACGGTATCTTTTTGTTTCGGCGTGATGGAAAAAGCAAAGGAATAGCTTAGGCTATCGGTTTCATATCGACCTCTGTAAAAAGAAATGCCATTATCGCCACTATAAGTAGCTACATCCTGTTTTTTACAGGCCAGTGTTAGGCACAAAAAGCTAAAAAATAACAGATATTTCATGTTTGATCAGGTTTATCGTTAATAATTCGGGTTGTATTCTTTTTCACTATCAGGTACAGGAAGCTGATACTTACTAAGCGGAATGTCGGCCGTCATAAATTGCATGCGGACGATTTTTTTGCGCTTGTAATAATAAAACAACTGCCCCTCTGCATAGAATTCTTTCTGATACTCCTTGGTGATCTCTGTATTTAATACCGTCTGTGTAATGGTGGTCGCAAGTGCCGCAAGCGCCCTATTCTGTCTGACCGTATTGAGGTAACCGACTCCTTCTGCAGGAGTTGCTGCAGCTTCTGCCATGATGTAGTACATTTCAGACAATCTGATCAATGGCACGTGCTGATCAAGGCGGTTGGTATCCAGGGTATTGAACTGGTACGTTTGCCAGAATTTAGAAGGAAATGGTGAAGTCTGGTCCTGCTCAATGCGGTACAGGTACCTGAAATCCGTTCCTCCACCTGCAGCGGTTTCATATAAGATATTGAAGTTGGCCGTGGAACGCGTAAGCTTAAAATTTGCGCTACCATTAAACTTAAAATACCCTGGATCAGCCCAGGTACTGATGTCCCGCACACGGATCATGAAGACCTCTTCATTAAGGTATAGGCGGTCGCGCGAGCCTGCGGCGGCAGAGGCAGCGGCACTGGTCACAAAAGGAAATTTACCTGAACTGGTTACCACCTGAGCGGCAAGCATGGCACCAGCTTTATCGCCTGAGTACAAGCAGACTCTCGCTTCGAGTGCCTTAACCGCATAATAATTCATTTTTGACCGTCTGCTCACCGTATTGGAAATAATGGGATCCCTTTCTTTTAACAATGTTGCTGCTTCCGTGAGGTCGGCAAGGGTTAACCGGATTACTTCTGCAGCAGTTGAAGGAATAACGGCAAACTCGTCTACCGTAGTTTTATATGGGATTGCTTTTTCGGCTGCGCCTGCAGTGAATTCAGGTCCAAACATGCGCAGGAGCTCAAAATGAAGATAAGCGCGCAATCCCAGCGCTTCTCCGCGGATCATCGCATAGTTCTGGTCAGAAAGCACATTTCTTTTCTCCCGGGTATTTTCCAATACCTTGTTTAAACCTGCGATGGCAGAATAGCTGGTATTCCAGATTGCGCTGGTATAGCCCATCACTTCCGCCGAGGTATAATTTAAAGCCCTGGTCTGTACAAAAGGGGCGGCGGAACCAGAAACCGCATAATTTTGGGCCAGCGCACTTACAAAACCCATGGAAAGGTTGTCACCGTATAAACTTCGGCCTGCCATCTGCGAATAAACGCCTGTCAGCGCTTGCTGAAACCCCAATTCAGATTCAAACAGCTGCTCTTCGGAAAGCGTCGACTTGGGGTTCACATCCAGGTATTTCTTGCAGGAAGTCAGCATCACTGATGAGATCAAAAATAATGCGATCAATATTTTAGTGTTCATAATTCTATTTTTTAAAAACCAACTCTTAAAGACAATGAATACGTGCGCGCGAAAGGATTGCTCGTTCCCCGTTCAATCTGGATACTGCTGACCCTGAAAAGGTCATTTGTAATTGCAGTGAGCTGCATACTCCGCATGCCTATTTTTTTAAGAAAAGCCCTTCTGAAAAAATTATAGCCGATGGAAGCAGAACTTAAAGTCAGGTTGTTGTCATCCTGTACAAACCTTGATGTCAATCGGGTGGGAGCTGTTGAGGTACCGATTCGGGTATAACGGCTTACATCGCCAGGGCCCGACCAACCCAGATCGAAAGCACGGCGGTCTACATTGAAAGCCGGATTTACAGCTTCAACGCGGTTGATCAGCGTCTGGTTATACAGCTGTCCGCCAAACTGATAGTTAAAGATAAGGTTCAGGTCAAAGCCTTTGTACATAAAGTTAGTGCCAAAGTTTCCATTCCATTTTGGCTGGGCGATTCCAAAAGCAACTTTATCTGCAGCGTTCCAGATGAAGGTTTTTTCCCCGTTTTTAGTGAGGTAGATTTCCGAGCCCGTCGCCGGATCGACACCTAATGAGCGCACCACATAAATGGTATTGAGCGACTCCCCTTCCTGAAACAGCACATTGGGCACCACCTGATCGGTGTTTGCGTTGTTTGCAATATCATTGGAGGCTTTCAGTTTGTTAGAGATTTCTTTAAGGACATTTTTATTGGTGAAGCCATTCAGATTCACAGACCACAGCAGGCCGTTGGCCGCATTTTCGAGGATCTTGTAGCGGAGCGAGAACTCAAAGCCTGTATTCTGGAGTTGCCCAAGGTTTTCAGAATAGCTGGTGAAGCCGGTTGAAGGGGCCAGGGAGATTGTGGTAAGGGCATTCCTGGTGTTTTCCCGGTACAGGTCTATACGCATATCCAGTTTCTCTTTGAACAGGACCACATCTGCGCCAATGTTGCCTTTGTAGACATTTTGCCAGCTCAGTTTTTCGTTCCCCAGTCCAATCAGTGTTGAGCCCAGTTCGCCGTAATAACTGGTGCTGGTACCAAAATTGTAGCGGAATTGTGAGGCATAGGCCGGCAGATTTTGCGAACCCGTCGGACCGTAACTGGCACGTATTTTCAGGCGGTTGACCAAGTCTCCCTTTCTAAAGAATTTTTCGTTGTGGATGTTCCAGCCAATCCCTGTTGACCAGAAGGTACCAAACCTTTTCTTAGATCCGTACTGGGAAGAGCCGTCACGGCGAAAGGATACATCAGCAAGAAAACGATTGTCGTAAGTATAGCTCCCACTATAAATCAGCCCCAGACTCCGTACGGTACTCTCATCACCTGTTGGTCGGCCATTGGCCTGATATTGCGTGGCAAAGAGCAGGTTATCCAGGCGATCGTATGGAAAGCCTTCGGCAGTGACGCTGTAAAACTCAGAATTACTGTTCCTGAGGTCAAAGCCTATATTTGAAAAGATCTGATGGGGGCCGTAACTCAGATTCAGGTTTGCGGTGGTCAGACTTTGGTAGCTTCCTGTATTTTCATTCCTGACCGTGTAGGTCCCCTTCCTGTTGAGGTCAGTAATTTCTGAAAAGCGGCTGTCCTCAGCAGAATAGAACTGATCTGCGGCTGCATTTTGCTTATTTAGGCTCAGTCTGCTTTCGAGGTAAAATGCAGTCGAAGCTGTATATCGAACCGTCAGGTTGTTAGACAAACCAAAATATTTACTGCTGTTCACAGAATTTAAAGTCGCATCGTATACCGGATTGGTCTGGCGGTATACCGTATTGTCTATGCGATAATCTTCCAACATTTTTTTTGCTTTTCCGCTTTCATCATAAGGGGCCCAGTAAGGGTTCATCGTCACGTATTCGCTAAAGTCGCCATATGGAGATTCATTTGCTTTATTTTGGAAAATACGGATGGAATTGCTGAATTGGAATTTTTTTACCACATAATTGAGATCAAACTGTCCCGAATAATTATTTCTGGTCTGCCCTTTCATGACGCCTGAGGCCATGTCACCAGAAAACTGGAGGCCGTAACGAATGGTTTCATCTCCGCCCTGCAGGTATAAAGAACTTCTGTTACTGTAGCCATTCTGTACCGGCAGGGCCAGCCAGTTGGTGTTGACACCACTAACCATTGCTTTGTACCGTTCGTTGTACAGGACATCCAATTTGTTTTGCTGCTGGTTACTGCCCCCGTCATACACACCGGCACGTTGCTCAAAATTAAGTTTATCCCTGGCATCCAATAGGTTATAAACTGACAAATCGGGTGTGGTAAACCTGAAGTCATTGTTAAACGATACTTGTATTTTACCAGCTTGTGGCACTAGTGTAGTGACCACCATGATGCCATTGGCCCCTCTGGAACCATAGATCGCCGTTGCCGACGCATCTTTTAACAAGGTAATGCTGCTGATCAGGTTCATGTCCATATCCACGATTCGCTGCAGGCTCACTTCAAAACCATCCAGGATAAAAAGGGGGGCGTTGGGGTTTCCTGAAAGCTGTCCGCTCAGGTTGGGGAATGAATTCTGACCGCGCATCTGAATTTCGGGCAGCTGGTTGATGTTGCCCCCTAAAATATTGTTTGGTACAATCCGAAAGGCCGGATCGAGTGCTGCTACTGCGGCAAAAACATTATTGGAGCTTATTTTTTTCAGCTCTGCACCCGTGATGGTTTTTGAAGCACCTGAGAAACTACCGGATTTCCGGTCAAATATACCGGTGATCACCGTTTCGTCCAATGTTTTCTCATCTTCTTCCATGTACAGTGTATAGTCCGCATTAACAGTAATCGGTATTTCTACTGTTTTGTAACCTATATAACGGAATTCCAATGATTTTGCACCACTTGGCACGCTGATGGTAAATTTCCCGTTTCGATCTGTCTGAACAGAAGATTTTGTGCCCTTAATGGTCACTGTGACCATTGGAATGGGTCTACGGTCTTTTTTGTCTCCAACAAATCCGGAGATCACATCCTGGTGCAACGCTTTACCTTCCGTAATGATGACTGTTTTGTCCTTGATGAGATAATTCAGTTGCTGTCCGGAAAAAATCGACCTGAGCACCTCATCCAGTTCAGTATCTCGCACCTCAATGGCGACAGGTTTCGCATTTTTTAACAGATTGTCCGTATAAAAAAAGTTATAACCACTCTGTGCCTTGATCTGCTTAAACAATGACTTCAAAGAGGCACTGGATTCAGAAAGCGTAATTTTTTGGGCGAAGCTCGACGCACTCACCTGCATGAAGCATGCTACAATTATAACGGCGGTTAAACGCATAGTTAGCAAGATTTTATGGTATAGCCGCTTAGGCACACCAAATTTCCGGGAATTTTGATACATTAGTGTTTAGGTTTGGTTGAGCAGTCCCTTTACTTTCGACGGATGAGGGCCTGCGATTTAACGTTGATAATTTAATGTTCCAAACTAAAACCAGGGGTGCAGCATGCACTTCTGGTTTTGTTTTCTTCGGTTTCGTTATCGTAATTTTCTTTTCATGTAAATGGTTAATGGTTCATATTCTGTTGCTTAGGTTGTTGAGGTATTATTTCGATACGTATATTTTTCTACCTTGTATTTTAAAATGGCTGGCACGCGTAGACTCAATGATCTGCAATACCCTGGAAACATTTTCAAACCTGGACACGGCCCCACTGAACCTTTCATTTGTCTTCTCTCCTACATAGATCACCTCTACATTATACCAGCGTTCCACCATCTTCATCACATTGTCGATGGTTTCACTTTCAAAGACAAATTCATTATTTTTCCAGGCTATGGCCAGGTCGGTATCAGGCTCCGAAATACTCAGTTCCCCCTTAGATAGCCGGCTTTGCTGCCCAGGCTTCAGAAGTATGGAGCTACCGGATGCCGTTACTTTGATACTTCCTTCCAACAGGGTTGTCTTTTCTGTTGCATCGTCGGGATAACTGCTGAGGTTAAAATGTGTTCCCAATACTTCTACTTGCTGTCGCTCGGTTTTCACGATAAAAGGATGTTTCCTGTCTTTGGCGACTTCAAAATAAGCTTCACCACTTAGCTTGACTACACGTTTTCCATCTTCAATCAAAGCAGGTTTATAGGTGAGGCTCGATACTGCGTTCAAATGAACGGATGAACCATCAGGTAAACGAACCTCATAGGTTTCTCCCTTAGCAGTAGAAAAGGTATGTTGGGCATTGTCGTCTGTCACATTCCCCTCAATCGCATAAACCAGCTTACCGTCGGCGCTTTTGGAAACTAAAATTCCCGCTTCCTTTGCCAGCTCGCCATTTGAGGCTTTCGTAAGCCTGATCTTTCTACCGTTTGTCAAGGTCAAGGTCGCACCATAATTTCCGGGAGCAACATCTCCCACCAGCTCCTGAACATGTGGGACCGCATATTTCGACTGATATTTGAAAAAGAACAGGCCAAATGCCATCAAGGCGATTACCGCCACAAGGCCCATCGCCCACCTGATCTGCTGCGCCTGAATAAAGGGTTTCCGGATTTCAGGTGTCTTATCAGATTGAAAAACAGCTTCAAGGATCTGGCTGCGCACGCCGGCCGCAATGTCATCGAGTGGCTTCGGCTGTTCAAATGCATCCATGAGCAGCTGTTTAACAACCGCCTCATATTCTGGATCATCCATCAGAGCCATCATCTCTACATGTTCCTCATCAGAAATCTTTCCTTCAACAGACTTTTGTACCAAATGAGCCAATCTATCTTTTTCCATCTTTTTTATCAGTCTTCCGCACTGTTTGTTAAGGTCTTATCCTTATCACGCAATATGGCGTTTTTTATATAGACTCCGGAAAAAGTAATTTGGGGGGTATGATTTAAAAATATTTTGAAAAAAAATGGAGCACAAAGATTAAAGGAAGGTCTTTGACATGTGCAGTACAGTAAGCACGGACACTTCGCATGGCCTGGTCAAGATTCCATTTGACCGTTTCTGCCGAAACTTCCAGCTTTGCAGCAACTTGTTCTCTTTTTAAACCGCTTTGCTTAATTAAGCGAAAAGTTTCCTGCTGTTTTCGAGGAAGCCGCGATATGGCAGTCTCTAGCAGGCTATGGAACTGTTCATCTCTTTCCAGATAATCTGTCTCGGGATAAAATAGTGAAATGGACGCTTTCGTCATCTGGTTGAAATTTTGCTTCTCCCTGAAAGACCGTTTCATTGCGGTATAAGTTACGTTCCGGGCAATTTTGTAAAGCCAGTTTTCTATATTTTCGATCCCCGTTAGCGCTTCCCTGCTAATCCATGTCTTGACAAAAGTATCCTGCAGGATTTCCTCACTCAACCATTCATCTTTTGTGATGCGCAATACAGTGGTATAGATATTTGGCCTGTACAGATCAAAAAAATGACTAAAAGCAGCCTCATCTCCCATGGCAATACGCGCTAACAAGGAACTGATGTCATTTTTACCGGTCGACTCCATCTAGATTACTATTCATTTCTTACAAAGATGATGGTTTTTTAATGAAAAGTGTTAAAATAATTACCTTACCATCAATTCCCGATCAACCGCATGCTGCAATGAGGGTAAAGCGAGTTTTGGAATTTTCTACCCAGCAAAGAAGCTTACAAATCAAATGGTTGCTATCTTCTTCGATTCCGCTGGGATTCGCAACTGGTCCCAAAAGCAATGTTTTTACAATATCTGGTGGCCTTGTATATATATAGTCGTATAAAGCCACAATATTTAAGCTTATAAGCCAAGTTATAGGTGATTTTTCAATTTGGGATAAATACAATTTTTACACTTATAGCAATCAAACAACTTGAAATACTGAATAAAAACATTGCAATTAGTCCTATCTTAAATCTTCCAAAACTATCCAGAAAACTACCGATAAACATCTGAGATAAACCATAACTAACCAGAAGCAAAGTCAATGTAGATTGCACTTCCAGTTCGGAAACGACAAGTAAATTCAGGACTGGACATGATTGTAGGGGTTATCCTAAAAGTGGCCACTTCTTTTTATCCAAAGTGGCCACATATTACGCTTCAAAGTGTTGAGACGGCTTTTTATGAAAATTAATTTACTATTGGAGCTTCGATGATATAACCATTAAGATTAGACACAGGTGTAATAGCATCTTCATTAAAGTTATACTTTTCAAACAATGGCCATGTTGTAATGTGTCTAAGTACATTTCCCTCCATATAATAACATTTGTCATCTATAATATCTTTTAGGATACCATTCTCCCAAGGTATTGGTGTACCAAATGTAAATTGGCTTAATTGTGCAGTATTTGAATGCTTCAACATAGCAGGAGAATAATTAAAGAGCCCCAACTGTTCAATAAACTGAAGATGTTTAAGTTTACCGTCCATATACCAATAAATCGCAGTTGTCTGATCATTCCTTACAAGATTCCCGTTAGATAAATAAAGCGGTGGCAATGTTGAACAATCGTAAGTATAATAATCGCCATTTATCAATGTCTTATAAACCCCGTGATTTTTTGCATTACGAAGTTTATAAGCAATTATTTCTCCCCTTGATTCGGGAGTTAAATTTGAGCTACTTACAACATAGTCATGGAAAGCTTGCATTCCTTGTATAGTAGAAGCCGCAGACGACGAAGAGCCTCCAATGATAGTCCCCTTTATACTCATATCGTCCATAACCTCTTTATGTTCGTTATTAACCGAACCTCCACCACCAATTTTCCACACCGAAAATGACGCCTCAAGGGACTTATAAACTCTTGCAGAATCATATGAACTTTCTATCAGCATATAGGCACTTCGTCCATAATCAATAGTTGAAATATAGACTGGCGCAATATTCCCATTAAAATCCGTAGGCTTGTTAAATAAATTACCATCAATGGGGATGTCAATATCAGCAGAAAAGAATTTTTGGTAGATCTTTAATAAGTAATAGGTTTTAGAATTCAAATTACTTTCGCTATAATTACCCAAAGAACTGAAGAATGTACTAAATTTAAGATTTGCTTTAATATTCATTTCAACTTCCTTTTTTGAACGCGCACGAACCAATTCAAAAGTAAAATTAGCAGGTTGTTGGCCAACAATATTTGTATTCACTATTTCCTGCATTGAATTTCTAAATGCAGATAGTGTAGGAGTTATAGTCTTACTAATTGACCCATTGGATCCTTGTATTGATACAGAATAGGTAATTGGTTTCCGCTCATAGTCAGAAGGTAAAAAGATTGGTTGATACGTACCGCTTTGAATACTTTCTCCGTCCATTAGCGAGCCTATGTACATAATGTCTGTAGAAGGATCCAAAACAGAAAGTTTGTCATATTCTGCTGATTGTTGATGAAGTGTTGAGATACACCCAGTTGGCGTATTGGAATTAGTTGAAGATCCATTAGATACCGAGCTAATTTTTTTTAGCTGATTTAATCCTGCTGTTCCAGGAAGATCCAAATCTTTAAATTGATTGAGCTGGTTGGTAATTTGATTTTCAGAAGAGAGCGGTAAACTGAGATCTTTCTTTTTACAAGCACAAATTATAGTGATGCAAAGAAATGATAGTAGCGTTATTTTTTCATATTTTATATTTAATTCACAAAATTATGAAACTTATCGAAAGTCTTAAATTATTTCAATTTTTATCAAAAAAATCGTAGAGAAAGCCATCCAATGCCATCCATACCCTGTTTCCGGTAGATGTCCATTTTACAAAAAAAACATTTAAAATTTGAAATTGCCCATTTAACTGCACCCAACTATTTCAAAAGATTTCTCTTACGGTTATAGTAAAGCACATAGCCTCTTTTTTGTTCAGGATTCAAATACGATCTGGAAACAAGTTCCTCGACCAACTGCTGACGCTCCAAAAAAGGAGCAAGCAATAATTCAATCCGGTTTTCCTGTATACCGATACGTTTAGCAAATTCGATAAAGTCCAATTCCGAAGGTGCTCCCCCCTTCCTTTTCCACTTCCATGACTGGAAACCATCTGCAAAAAGTCCCCCATCTAGTGCAAAGTGCGGATCATCCACATGCAAGCGCGTATTCAGCAGATCATAAGCAGGACTCAACACAAAATCGCCCGAAGCGGTTTCCAACAGCGCAAAATTCTTCAGGTGCGCATCCCCGTTAGAAAAGAGATAATTAAAAACCACCAGCTTAAAAAACTTCTCCATCTCTACCCTCCAGGAAGGCACAAATTCCCTGATTAGCCCTGCAAGCTGCTCATAATTATAATGGTACTTGAAATCAACCCCATCTGTATCCTTGGACTTACCCGCCAGACTGGCAAAATCCTCCTTCCGGTATTTACCACCCTTCGGCCTGATATCAAACCTTAAGGTAATATAAGCAGGCACCCCATCATCAAAAAAAATCAGCGCATTTTCAGCAGTAGCAATACCATATACCTGCCTGGCAATCTGCATAGTCAGGTGCTCATTAGCCGGAACCTGATCCACATGCTTGATATCCCGTGGAATAGGTTTTAAAATATAAGTCCCCTGCTCCCCCTCCAAAGTAAGCCGAAGCTTATTTTTTTCCAGCAACAAAGACATCTTCTCCTGAACCCCGGATATCGAAATCCTTTTCCGGTTTTCAATAAACTGCTCCATATCCTTCCCCTGCTTATCCGGGGAAGCATAAGGCAATATATGGCTCACCTTCTTCCCCGAAAACACCCGACGTAAAGCCAAGGGACTATAAGTATCAAACCCCTCTGCCAATGTCCCCGGACAATTATTTATTTCTGGTAAGCTCATCATCTTTCAATGGTTTAACTGTAACCGCACCTATTGTATCACTCCCGGTTGTCGCTAATAGTAAGCCAAAAGCATCCTCCCTGTCAATCCTAAGTTGCCTGCTTTGAAGTTCCTTATTTACCCCCTCAGCCAGCATATTAAAAAAGAAAGGAAACAAATAAGCCGACCTGTACTCCCGCTTTGATTTCGGTAAAGTCAGACTTACCGCCACAGCAGCAGGATCATCAAAATACCCTTGTTCATATCGAAAAACATACATCTTGCGGCTTTCCTCGGTCAGCGTACCAGCCAACTTATTATTCAGAAATACTTGACCCGAGCGCATAACCTAATTTATTTAAACCCTTAATCTCCAATTTCAGCTCCATCCCCAAAACATTCCCAATCTTTTGCAAAACATCCACCGTAGGATTAGCCTCCCCACGCTCAATCTTAGAAATCGTATTCAGACTAACCTCAGCAAGATCGGCAACATAAGACTGTGACAACTTAAGTTCCTTTCTGCGCAACCTGATAGATTCTCCCAAAGAAATTAACATTATAATGTGATTTTTATATAAAAATACATACATAAAACAGAAAACACAACAAAATTCACATTATAATAGTAAAATCAATCAAATCAACGTAAATCCACTTCTACTCACAGGTAAATTCACATTATAATTGGAATTTCAAAATAAAAAGCAAAATTCACGCACTTCGTACACAAATACAAACACTTTAATAGATTTACGCGAATTTCTATTCATCATTAGTAGAGATAAACTGTTTTTTCAGATCACTGCTAGTAAATATTATTTATCTCTACTAGAGTAGTTTTAATTTTCGATGGTCGGAACTTCGGGTTTATGAAAAACTTCATTCCAACAGGCAGGCGAAGTATAACGGCTATAAACGCTGCCAGATTTATGACTAGAAGCGCCTCTAGAGGAAAACAAAGGGTCTATTATCCATATTACCATTGTAAATCCACTTGTGGAATAAGGTTTCAGGCAGAAATGGTGAATGCCCTTTTTGAACGTAATCTAAACCAATTTGTTCCAAAACCAGGCATGGCTGAACTCTTCAGGACTATAATTTGCGAATCCTACATAGAAAATGGTGGAAAATCCTTAACGGACCAGAATCGAAAAACTGATCAGATTGCCGAACAAAATGACAGAAAAGCAAGGGTTTTAGAGCTGTTGATCAATAAATCGATCTCCGGTGATGAATATCAGCGGATCAGAAAAGAGTGCGAAAATACCATTGCAAGATGTGAAGCAGAACTAAAAGAGTTAACTCAGCAGATTAATGAGGATCTTGATATAGAAGGTTTAGCAGATTTAGCAGTGGATAACCTTAAAAACCTTTCTGAATTCTATGCAACGGCAGATTCTGATATAAGAAGGGCGATCGTGAGTCCGATTTATCCTGAAAAATAGATTTTTGACGGCGAAAAACATCAAACCCCTGAAATCAATGAAGCCGCCCAACTTATCTACCAAATTAACAAGAATTTAAGGCATAAAAAAACCGGAGCAAAATCTTTATCAGATTTTCACTCCGGTGAGGTGTCCCCGACGAGATTCGAACTCATATCGTTGGTACCGGAAACCAAAATTCTATCCATTGAACTACGGAGACAGGAGCGCAAATATAGGATTCATTTATTAAAAATCAATATTCTGTTTACTTTACATTGAAAACAATTAAAACATCGCCCCATGCAAGTGCTACTTTACCTGTTTTTGCTACCGTAAACGTCATTTTTTCAGTGAACGCATTGGCTTTACCCGGCTTTACTTTAAAGCGAATGGCATCTTCAGCCTCGCTGTATTGCGTTCCAGATTGTTTCCAGGTTTTATTGATGATAATGGTCCATTCCTTTTCTCCAGGAATAGAATATAAACTGTATTTACCTGCAGCAAGTGCCTTTCCTTCTACTTTAACATCTTTACTCACTTCAAAAACTGTGGCTTCATTGGCACCTGTACGCCAAACCTGACCATACGGCGCAATTTCTTTTCCAATGGTACGTCCCTTAACAGAAGGCTGACTGTAATCAATAGTCAATGTAGCTCCAGAACTTAGTGTTTCTGTAACTACCGCCGGTGGGCTCGCTCTTTTGCTTTTATCCTGCTGGGCAGAAACGGTGTTTGTGGTAAACAGTGCTAAAAAGCACGCTAGTACAAGAATTTGTTTCATGATGATTTTATTTTTTTCCCTAATATGCAGAAAATATTTTTCTTAGCCTTGTCACTAATGCTGATATTCACTAAAATCAATGCCGCATTGTAAGAAAAAACCGTATAAAAATTCTATTTTTAGCAGGGCAAAACCACTCCATTATGAATAAGACACTTCCTGTAATAGTTGCACTGCTACTATGTAAAAGTTTAAATGCACAAGAGAAAAAACAACAAGTCGCTTTAACAGTTGCCGATAAGACAATTTCATGGGCCGATATGCGCCTCGATCTGGGCGCTGATGGATTACCAGCCATGGTACGCATAGACACTGGAAAACTTTTCACAGAATCAGTTCATTTTCACACGGTAAAATCGTCTACACATAAAGATGTAAAATGGACGACTACCGAAGTTGTATTTAGTAAAACACAGCCAAAATTGGTACAGTGGACGGCGAAAAACACTTCCGATAGTTTAACCATGACGGTTAAAGGCACAGTAAAACCTGACGGAAATATCCTGTACCAGGTAAGCATAGCAGCCCTGGGAGACATCAACCTGGACAATGTACGCCTACACCTCCCATTTACACCTGCAGCTGTCAAATTTGTACGCGATGCAGGTTTTGAAAGAACTTTAAGACCAGAAATGATCGACTGGAAATGGAGCAACAACAAAAATATGACTGCAGCATGGTTGGGCAATGACCAGGGCGGACTGAGCTTTAAACTGACCAATCAAAAGAATGACGCCAGTCCTGAAAGCTGGGCCAACCATGGCCAGGGTGGCTATACGGTGGCACAAAAAGGAAGTGCCATACTCATGGATGGCTATAGTGGCACACACCAGCTAAAAAAAGGTGAAATATTAGATTATAGTTTCGAGCTTAAATTAAACTCTGGTACCTTAGCGGCCAGATAAAGTTCCAAAAAACAAACAGATGAAATTCAATCCAATTGCCTTTGTTGTAAATGTTGCATTGCCACTTGCTGTAGGGGCAATTGGTGCGTTTTTCACAGCCTCCAGCGTTAAAACCTGGTACTTAACCTTAGCAAAACCCGCTTTTAATCCGCCAAACAGTATCTTCCCACCGGTCTGGACCAGCATTTTCATTCTGATGGGCATTTCAGCGTACCTGGTTTGGCAAAGACGGGATACAATTGCGCATTTCCCACGTACCATCGCCATTTACTTCATTCAGCTCATCCTGAACCTGATGTGGTCTTTCATATTTTTCTATACCCACCAAATTGGCGTAGCCCTGATCGAAATTATGTTCTTATTGGTCGCTATCATCATCAACGCCATTGTGTTTTACAAGATCAACAAATTGGCCGGACTGCTTTTTATCCCCTATATTTTATGGGTTAGTTTTGCAACAGTACTCACTTATAATATCTTCACTTTGAACTAATTTACCTATTTTTAGGATGTGACTATTTCAAAATTCATACCGCTGTGCTTCCTCATTTTTTTAGCATTTCAACTGCATGCTCAAAAAGTTGGTCTCGTATTGAGTGGTGGTGGAGCAAAAGGATTGGCACATATTGGTGTTTTAAAGGCCCTGGAAGAAAACAACATCCCGATCAACTACATCACCGGTACTTCCATGGGTGGAATTGTTGGGGCCATGTATGCTGCAGGCTACTCGCCTACTCAAATGGAAAAAATTGCTTTGAGTACTGATTTTCAGGATTGGGTGAGCGGTCGTTTTAAAAGCGATTACAGCTTCTTTTTTCAGAAAAAGAGTGTCAACCCTTCCATCTTAACCGCAAAATTATCACTTGACACCAGCTTGCGCGTAAGCTTCCGTTCCAACCTGGTCAATGACATCCCCCTGAACTTTGCCTTACTGGAATTATTTTCGCAAGCTTCGGCCATTTCCAAAGATAACTTTGACAATCTTTTTGTCCCTTATCGCTGTATGGTGTCGGATGTGCTATCGCAAAAAAGCATCACTGTAAAAAAAGGAAGTTTAGCCGAAGCAGTCAGGGCAACCATGACCGTACCTTTGATTTACAGACCAATAAAACTTGATGGTAAGTATGTATTTGACGGCGGTCTATACAATAACTTTCCTGCCGACGTCATGAAAGAAGAGTTTCAACCAGACGTTATGATTGGTGTTAACGTATCTTCAAAAACATACAATGAATACCCCAAAAGCCAGGATGAGCGCTTAATGAACAGAATTATGGTGTTCATGTTCTTATCTAAATCAGACTCTACACTAATTGGCCCGAAAGGTGTTTACATCCAGCCTAAAGTAAGAGCATACAGCGTAACCAATTTTAATCCGGTAAAAGAACTCATCCAACAGGGGTATGATGCGGCTATGGCAGATATGGAACAGATCAAGCTCAAGATTGGAAGGAAAGAAAATCCGATGGCGCTGGCCATCCGCAGAAATGAATTTAACAACAAAAAACCAGACCTGGTATTCAGCAACATTACGGTAACCGGGGTAAATACACAGCAAAAGCGGTACATTGAGCGTCTATTTAAAAGTGATCAGGCAACTTTTAACCTGGCCGACATTAGGCAAGGCTATTACAAATTGGTTGCAGATGAAACCTTTGAAACCATTTATCCTAAAATATCCTATGACCCGGTTGCCGACATCTATAATTTTGACATCCAGATCCAACCGCGTAAAAGTCTTAAAATCGATTTTGGCGGTAACATCTCCACCCGACCGATCAGCAATGTGTTTTTAGGACTGCAATACAATTATTTGAACAGAAAGGCTTATACTTTTGGGGCAAGCCTCTATTCAGGCCGTTTCTACGAGTCGGTACAGCTTAGCGGACGTATAGATTACCCCTCAAGATTGCCCCTCTTTCTGGCAGCAGAAATGACTTACAACCACTTTGATTATTACAATACCAGTTCTATTTTTATCGAGAACCCTCATCCCATGTATATTGAACAGGGCGATCGCAAAATAGAGCTAAAAATAGGGCTGCCGTTAAACAGAAATGCAAAAATAACTTTGAGCAGCGCTTTTGTGAACAATACAGACCGATACAGCCCCAACAATACCTTTTCTGTAGGTGATATCCTGGATCGCACGGTGTTGAACGGCTCAATATCCAGCCTGGCCTTTGAACAAAATACCTTAAACCGAAAACAGTATGCAACTAATGGCAGGCATTTTCTGCTGAGTGGCAGTTATTTTGCTGGCAGGGAAAGTTATATGCCAGGCAACATCAGTTCCGCCAATAATGCAGCAGAAAGCAAGACAGAAGTGAATAAACAGTTCAGGCAATGGATTAACCTCAAAATGAGCGAAGAAAATTATCCCATACACATTCGTAAATATACCCTGGGGTATTTACTGGAAGCGGTCTATTCCAACCAGCCGTTATTCTCCAATTATTACTCCACCGTACTTGCTGCGCCGGCATTTTATCCTTTGCAGGATAGCCGCTCTTTATTTCTGGAAAACTTTAAAGCAACCAGTTACCTTGCCGGAGGCATCAAACACATCTACAACCTGAAACGGAATATGGACCTGAGGGTAGAAGCTTATACCTTTTTGCCTTACCGGGAATTTGAGCTGAGTGGCTTCCAGGGGGTAAAACATAAAACTTCATTTACTAAAATCCACTATGCAGCTACTGCAGGCCTCGTATACCATACACCGGTAGGGCCAATAAGCCTGAGTTATAATTTATACGATGATCCCGTAAAAAGAAACGGTGTTTTGCTACATTTGGGCTATCTTATTTACAACAAACGATCTTTAGAATGATCCAGCATAAGTTCACATACAAAAAAACAAATGATGGGCACGCCACACTTAAAAACACCATTTTTACAATGAAAACGACATATACCCTGTTCCTGTTATTGCTGATCAGCCTTGCTGGCTTTGCTCAAAAAGCCGACATCAATAATTTTATTGTAAAAGAAAGTCTGCTAAAAAATAGCAAACTGGCAATTATCGCTGCCGATTCATTGAACAATCCCCTGGAAAAAATTAACGGGACCTATACATTTACAGTCAGTGGATTTACGCAACCGGTTAGTTTCCATGACGGAGTAGCGATATTACCAATGCAATTGGAACGGTCAGCCTTTGTATACATTAAACACCAGAATGATTCGGGTACACACAGCAAATTGCTTTACGTATACAAAAAAGACGGCACCCTGAACCCTTATGCCATAAACAGCATGTGGCTGATTCTTTTTCCGGCCTTAATTGTTTTCTTCGCTTTTGCGTTTAGAAAGTTTATCCTCTATGCTGTGATTATTCTGGTCATATTTATTTATTTCAACCACAGCAATGGCTTGAGCATTCCAACATTTTTCGAAACGATTTTTGATGGTTTAAAACGCATGTTCTAATTCCTTAGAAAGGCATACCAATACCAAAATTGTATTGAACAAAACGATAGTTATCCGGTGAATTCCTGACGCTGTAGGCATCTTTAAATGCTTTACCTCCCGACAGGAATTTGCCAATAACCCATTGATCATCGCCTTCAAACTGGGGGTCCTTGATCTTTAAGCCAATATCAAACCGGAAGACAAAGTACTGCACATCATACCTGAACCCCATTCCAGTACCTATTGCAATCTGGCTGCCCAGCTTTTTAAAGTCGAATTTGGACTTCGGAATACCGGTCTGGGAAATGTTCCAGACATTACCCATGTCTAAAAAAACAGCGCCTTTTAACTTACCACCAATAAATTTGTTAACAAGTTTATAGCGGTATTCAAAATTAGCTTCGGCATGCATTTCACCCAATTGATCCAAACCAAAAGCCGCTTTACGTTGGGCCGTAGTTTTCAATGTATCTGCCCGATTGTAATTTCCTGGCCCCAGTGTTCTGGCCTGCCAGGCCCGGACACCACTAGACCCACCTGCGTAGAACAGTTTTTCAAAAGGAATATCGGTTGAATTTCCATATGCATAACCGATACCCGTATTTAGTCGCGCTACGAATTGTTTATCGCCACCCAGATTTTTATACCATCGCACATCGAATTCCGGTCGGATATATTGCAGATACTGGACCCCAAGTAAGGTACCGTAGTCCTTATTTTTAGCATCGTGCTTCACACCAAAAATCCTGGAAGCTAAATTGATGGTATTACCTGCGACATCCAGATTACCCCGAAAATAAACGAAACTGCTATTGGTCAATAGTTTATCAGCATTCAGTGAATAGGTATATTTACTACCTATGGTAATGGTTCTCCGATCCAGCAGCAGTAAATTGTATACATTTAAAGCCAGTAGCGAATAGTACTGACTGGTGGTATCATTCCGGTCAAACAACAATCTGCCGAAACGGTATTCAAGATTTAAGGGGGTCAGGGAATGAAGTTTAGACTTGGTTTCTACAAATTCATACGTGAAAGAAGACAAGATGACCTGACGTTGGAAAACACCTTTTTGCAGTGCATATACGTAACTTGTAGAAAAAACTGTATGCGGCATCCCCCCTTTTCCCGTCACATATTTTGAGAAAACCGGCGCCATCAAACGCGGAACAGATAAACTGGCACTAAGTGAAAAATCCCGTTGATAAATTTCTTTAAAAATAGATGTACCCTGACCAATACGTGACTGAAGTCCGCCTTTAACCTGAAAATCAAATCGTTCTGCACCTCTGAAGAAATTATTATTGCTATAGGTATTGCTTAAGTTAAAACCCACCGTTCCGGCATTGAATGGCACCTCACCCTCAATCCGGTTACTCATTATTTTTTGCGGAGTAAGCTGGATCACGGGGTTCACTGTATTTGAGCTATCCTTTCCCTTATTATATTCGATTTTCACGTTTTTGAACACATTGAGTTCATACAAACGATCATAGGTTATATTTTCATTTCTGACATCATACTGTTCGCCCTCACGTAAAAAGTTATATCTGGTAATCGGGTTTCTCCTGAATTTTTTAGACAAATCGGTAAACCTTACACCACGAAATATCCTGGGGTTCATTGGAAACTCAGTACCCGGAAAGCCATCTGCATTTGGTGCAATGATGATATTGGTTTCTCCGATATGGTACTTCTTATGCTCGGGCTTGTCCATCGGGTTATCAATAAACAGGGTTACGTTGGCCTTACTTTTATTCAAGTTAGAGTCTACCGCAAACTTGATGTATGGACGGGCAAAATCATAATATCCATTTTGTCGGATCACCTGGTAAATCTGGTCGCGTTCATAAGCCAGCGAATCGTCGTCATACCGCATCCCGGCTTTTAAATGCGTAAATTCTGATTTGTTTTTTAAATAAATCGCTTTCAGGGCGCTATCCGGAATATCATATTTTACGTCGTTGATGGCGAAAGCAGGGCCTGTATTTGCAGTAAAGACCACAGCAGCACGTTTGTCTTTAACCTCGATCTCAGCTTTCACTTTAGCCTTAAAATACCCCTTGCTTGCCAGGTATTTTTCGATCTGGCTTCTAGAAATTTCTACCAGGGTACTATCCAGAATAGGTGGTGGAGTGCCTAAAGGCCGGATGTTATCGGTTTTGTATTTCCCATCCTTGGTATTAAACATGTTGTAGATAATTACGTTGATACCAATTTTTGCTGTGGGCCTGATGTCTTTTTGCACATAATTGTAAGCTTCCTCCTCAAATTCCTTCTTAATGCTATCAATTTTAACTTTCTTAACGATTGATTGATAGTCTGCTATATACTGTGTTGATGAACATGCTGTAACAAAAACAATAATAAATAGTAATATTGCATAGAACTGGACATGCTTTTTATAATTAGAATATGCTTTCAAAATCTCAGATAGGTTTTATAAAATCGTTACATCAAAAAAAGTACCGCAAAGAAAGTGGGATTTTCATCATTGAAGGGATAAAATCTATTGTAGAATTTATCCAGTCAAACTACCAGATTCACAGCATATATTACTTGCCACAATATCGGTCTTTACTGCCAACTTTACCCGCAAATATAAATTTATTTGAAGTAAACAACGCTGAACTGGACAAGATTAGTACATTACAGGCTCCACAAGGCATATTGGCCCTGGTTAGAATCCCAGAGGCCTCAGTATTTAGTCCTGAAAAATTAAAAGATACTTTTACCTTGGTACTGGATGGTGTACAAGATCCAGGCAACCTGGGAACCATTATCCGCACTGCCGATTGGTTTGGCTTTAAACAAATCCTTTGTTCTTTAAATACCGTTGAAGCCTATAACCCCAAAACCGTACAGGCGACTATGGGTTCGCTCAGCAGAATCCAGATTTGGTACGAAGATTTGCCATTGGCCTTAAAAACAAGTCCGGTTCCCTTATTTGGCGCAGTACTCAATGGACATAGTGTCTATAAAACCAATTGGGGCAACGAGGGTCTGGTCATTTTAGGCAACGAAGGACAGGGAATCAGCACTGAAGTTTTAAAATTAATTACGCAGCCGGTAACCATTCCACGCATTGGAGGCGCTGAGTCATTGAACGTTGCGGTATCCGCGGCAATATTATGCGCAGACATTAGCAGAAATTTGCAAAAATAAATTGCATACTAAGTTATTATTGCTATTTTTGCAACCTGAATTTCAAGGTCGAGTGGCCGAGTGGCTAGGCAGAGGTCTGCAAAACCTCCTACAGCGGTTCGAATCCGCTCTCGACCTCCAGATTTTTTTAAATTAAAAACATAAAGTACCAAATCATGGCAGTTACCAGATTAAAGAGAAAAGACAGAAGAAATAAAACTTTCGCAAAATTAGATGTGAAAAACTTAAAACTTGCTACTAACATCGAGTTAGGAAGCCGTTCTAAGCAATCTACTAAAGATCAATTGGCAAAAAACAACGCTGTTCTTGCTCAATTGACTGCAAAAGGATAATCTTCTTTTAAAAGAAATTAAAAGCACTCCTGATTCAGGGGTGCTTTTTTTATATCTGCCAGGCTATTCCATTCATGTTCCATATTGGTCATCAATAACGCATTGTCAAATTGTACGGAACCTTTGGGAAATACTGCTTCATCTTCAAAAAAAGAAGAACTGACCATGCTCACGGTTAAAGGACTTACTTGCCAGTTGTAAACATCAAGCTCCAGTCCCTCATACTTATCCCCATTCGGAGAATAACCAATTGATCCATTTTTCATAAATGCTGAAGCATTTTCCAGACTTTCAAAAATAGAATCGGAGGCAAAAGATTCACTTTCCCTGGCATCAATGGAAATAAAGGTTTGATCAGAACTGACAAAACCAATATGATAATGATCTTCATTTTCCTGAACGTCAAACTTAGCCAGATCATGCTTTCCCGGAAATAGTCTTCCACCTACCAGATGGTTAAACTTCAAAGAAGTATCTCTTCTAGGTACATAAACTCCTTCTTTTCGTTCCCCATTTTCCAACCATTCAACGGCGATCCGATGGGCACCATTCTCAGATGAAATACCCATACAATCCGGCATACCTTTTGGCTTTACATCCTTAAGCCTGATCAGACAAATTCCAACTATAGCTTTGCCTTTGTACAACTTGGGCGTAAACTGCGCTGGTAAAACTTTGCGTACATCATCCGGATCCGCTGTAAAATTGATCAGAATACGTCGTTCTATATATCCGTGTATTACAGGAAGTTTCATAAGGAGCAAATTAGCCATTTATTCAGCAACCTTCATATCATATTTCTGATACATAACTGAAATTTAACTTATTTTAATAATAAGTTGTTTCTTCGGAGATTTGTGTGTCTAAATAAAATTAAGATGAACACAATCACAACACCTATAAAAACTTCAGCCTCAGAGACTGCAAGCATTTCAACCAGGAAAGGTCTTCCCGCTGCATTATGGGCGCTAACAATCAGCGCCTTTGCCATAGGAACAACAGAATTTGTCATCGTGGGTTTATTGCAAACCGTAGCCAAAGACCTTCAGATTTCTATTCCTTCAGCAGGCTTATTGGTCAGCCTTTACGCCATTGGAGTTGCCATTGGCGCCCCGATACTGACAGCACTAACCAGTAAAGTACCGAGAAAAAAATTATTAATTTCATTAATGGCACTATTTATCATTGGAAATGGATTGGCATCGATAGCCCCTGGCTTTATTACATTGGTGATGTCCAGAATTGTTACCGGCTTTGCCCATGGCGTTTTCTTTTCCATTGGCGCTACGATAGCGGCCTCCCTGGTTCCCGCAGAAAAAAGAGGCTCTGCCATTGCCATCATGTTTGCAGGGCTCACGGTAGCCATTGTAACAGGTGTTCCACTGGGGACTTATATCGGTCAGCAATTTGGATGGAGAGCCACCTTTATTGGTGTTGCTTTACTGGGCGCAATTGGAATGATTGCAGCGTTAATCCTGGTTCCGAATCACTTAAAAAATGAACAACCCGCCTCGCTGAAAATGCAGTTGAAAGTGATTACCAACCCGCGGCTCCTACTTGCTTTCTTAATGACAGCCTTAGGTTATGGTGGAACATTTGTTGCCTTCACCTATTTGTCACCAATTCTACAACAAATTACAGGCCTGTCAGAATCAACGGTAAGCATCATCTTACTTTTATATGGAGTTGCAATTGCAATTGGCAATATTGTCGGCGGAAAAGTTTCCAATAAAAATCCGCTAAAAGCACTGCTTTGGATATTCGTATTACAGACTGTGGTATTGCTCATCTTTACCTTCACTGTACACCATGTCATTCCAGGTATGATTACGCTATTTGTAATGGGTGCCTTGTCCTTTGCCAATGTTCCCGGCTTACAATTGTTTGTTGTACAAACTGCAGAAAAACATTTGCCCGGAACAGAAGATGTAGCCTCTGCATTTAACATTGCATCTTTTAACATTGGCATTGCTATTGGTGCGTATGCAGGTGGACTGATTGTCGCATCACCACTTGGCTTACAAGCAACGCCCTGGGTAGGCGCGATATTTGTTTCAATTGCAATTGTTGTAACTTTGATCAGCATAAAATTAAACCGAAAATGAAAGGCATAACGCGCTCAATTCTATTTTGCATGTTCCTGAGCTTTGGGCTACAGGCCAAAGCAACAGACACGAATCCGGATCTGATGGCTGCCAAAGCTTTGCAATACAGCAAAACCCACAAAATGAATACCTCCTACTGCATTTTAGTAGACATGAGTATACACTCAGGCAAAAACCGGCTGTTCGTTTATAATTTTAAAAAGAAAAAAGTTATCATTAAAGGACTCTGCGCCCATGGTTCCGGCGGAGGCAGCGGCCCCTTAAGCCCCGTTTACAGCAATGAAATCGGGAGCAATTGCACTTCCCTGGGAAAATACAAACTGGGCAGCAGGGCATACAGCAAATGGGGCATACACGTTCATTATAAAATGCATGGTCTGGAGAAAACCAATAACAATGCCTTTAAAAGAATCGTGGTATTACATTCCTACACACCCGTACCTGCTTTCCAGACCTATCCTTTGCCCTTATTTGGCGTCAGCTCAGGTTGCCCGGTTATCGCCAATGCAACCATGCGTAAAATAGATAAACTGTTAAAAACCGGGCAAAAAAATATGTTGTTGTGGATTTATGAAAGCTAAATTAAACCAGTGCTTTACAAATTCTTTTAATGATACCCGGGCCTTCATAAATAAAACCAGTGTACAACTGAACCAGCGAAGCACCCGCCTCCAGCTTATCCTTAGCATCCTGAGGGGAATGAATACCACCTACCCCAATAATCGGGAAAGCTTTGTTCGACTTTTGTGATAAGTACCGTACTACCTCTGTTGAACGTATGGTTAAAGGTTTGCCACTCAGACCACCTGTTTCATTAGCTACCTGTTCTGGTGTATGCAGACCACTGCGGTCAATTGTAGTATTGGTTGCAATAACACCCGCAATACCCGTTTCTAACACGATCTCCACGATGTCATCCAACTGTTCATTGGTTAAATCTGGTGCTATTTTAAGTAAAATAGGTCGCGATATGTCATTTTTACGATTGCGTTGCTGTAGGGTATTCAACAAGTTCATCAATGGCTCTTTTTCCTGCAACTCCCTCAATCCGGGTGTATTTGGAGAACTCACGTTCACTACAAAATAATCCACCACATCAAATAAACGGTCGAAGCATTTGATATAATCGCTTACCGCATCCTCATTTGGTGTGTTTTTATTTTTACCGATATTTCCACCGATGACAATCTCTGTGTTTTTCGCCCTTAAAAGTCTCAAACGCTCAGCCAGTGTATCCACCCCCTTGTTGTTAAAGCCCATCCTGTTGATGATGGCAGCATCCTCTTCCAAACGAAACATCCGTGGCTTGTCATTTCCAGGCTGAGGCAGTGGCGTAACGGTACCTACTTCTATAAAACCAAAGCCCAGATTGCTCAACGCCTCAATATATTCGCCATTTTTATCAAATCCGGCAGCCAGACCTACAGGGTTTTTGAATTTAATTCCAAAAACATCCCGTTCAAGTCCCTTGATATTGACATCAAAGCTACTCCGTAAAATGGTTTGCCCAAGTGGAAAGTGGTCATGAAACCATTTTAGCCGTTTTACTACGAAATAGTGTACTTTTTCCGGATCAAACTGGAAAAACAAAGGTTTAATAAGCTGATACATGCAACGAAGATAGGAACGTTTTTATGGAACACAAAGTCTGGCAGTTCAATTTTAACATACTTTTATCAGGTCTGACAAAAAAACCATGTAAATATACACCTGGCTTCCTTTATTTCGACCATAAATTACCAGCAAAAATCGTATTTTTGCAGCCACATGATTTCGATAAACGACTTAACATTCCTGCTGGGCTCTAGAGCATTATACGACGAGGCAAACTGGCACATTAAACCTGGTGACAGAGTGGGCCTTATTGGTGCCAATGGAACAGGAAAATCTACTTTACTAAAAATAATTGTTGGCGAATACGCACCTTCTTCAGGATCAATTTCAATGTCCAAAGACTTGAAAATCGGTTACCTGAACCAGGATTTACTTTCTTACGATTCACATCATAGTATTTTACACGTTGCAATGGAGGCTTTTGAACGCCAAAACCAATTGCACGATGAGATTGAAGCATTATTAAAAAAAATAGAAACAGATTATTCTGAAGAGGTTTTAAATAAACTGAGCGATAAACAGCAGGAATTTGAAGCTTTAGACGGTTACAGCATAGAATATCGGGCCAATGAGATTCTGGCAGGTCTGGGTTTCAGTTCAGCAGATCAATTGCGCCCCTTAAACACTTTCTCTGGAGGTTGGCGTATGCGGGTAATGCTGGCTAAAATCTTATTGCAGACACCAGATATCCTGCTGCTGGATGAGCCCACCAACCACATGGATTTACCTTCCATCAAATGGCTGGAAACTTATTTATTAAGCTTTGAAGGTGCTATCGTAATTGTTTCACACGATAGGTACTTCCTGGATAAAGTGGTGAACAAAATTGTAGAATCCCGCAAAGGAAAACTGACGCCTTATGCAGGTAATTATACCTTCTACCAGGAAGAAAAAGCCCTGCGTGGCGAAATTCAAAAGGGTGAGTTTAAAAATCAACAGGCTAAAATTAAACAGGAAGAACGTTTAATTGAACGTTTTAAAGCCAAAGCTTCCAAAGCAAAAATGGCACAGTCGAGGATGAAAGCCCTGGATAAAATGGAACGTGTAGAAGATGTTGATGACGATAACCCTACAGTAAACTTCCAGTTTAAATTCTCTAAACCATCGGGCCGTCACGTAATCCGTGTTGAAGAAGCCAATAAAAGCTATCCAAATGTAGAGATCCTGAGAAATGCCGAAGGTCTGATTGAAAAAGGCGATAAAATTGCTCTGATCGGTGCCAATGGTAAAGGTAAATCGACTCTACTAAGGATTATTGCCGGTGCAGAAGGATTTGATGGTAAATGCGAAACCGGTCACAATGTAACCACCACGTTCTTTGCACAGCACCAGTTGGAATCTTTACACCTGGACAATACAATATTGGAAGAACTACAGGCTTTTGCACCTAAACATACGGATACCGAACTCAGGGGCATTTTAGGTTGCTTCCTGTTTACAGGAGATGATGTTTTCAAAAAGATCCGTGTACTTTCAGGAGGAGAAAAATCAAGGGTAGCTTTAGCCAAATCTTTGACCACAGACTCCAACTTCCTGATTCTGGATGAGCCTACCAATCACCTGGACATCCAATCGGTAAACATTCTGATTCAGGCCTTAACGCAGTACGAAGGTACATTTATCGCGGTATCTCACGATAGGTATTTCCTGGATAATGTGGCCAATAAAATCTGGTTTATTGAAGATATGGATATTAAAGAATATCCTGGAACTTATGCTGAATACGAAGAGTGGAACGCCAAAAGGCCGCAACCAGTTGCAACCAGCATCCCTGTGAAACAGGAAAAAGAGGTTAAACCCAAAGTCGTTGAAAAAACCACACCAAACAGCCAGCAGCAACTTAAAAAGCTGAACGAGCAGTTGCGGAAAACTGAAGAGGAAATTGCCGCTTTTGAACAAAGTGTGAAAAGCATAGAAAGTAAAATAGCGGATGAAACTGTGTATTCAAATGCACATAAATTGGCTGAAGCCAATAAAGAATACGCATCAGCTAAATTCTTATTGGATACTGCACAAAAAAGCTGGGAGGATGTTGCATCTCAGATCATGGAGCTAGAAGATAAATGATAAAACGGATAGGATTGTTCTTATTGCTTTTAACAAGCATGAAAATTACAAATGCGCAAAATCAGCCATTTGTATATGATAACCAGGTGTATCTGCCCCAAATCAAAACGGTTCAGTGTTACAATGCCAATAAAGAACAATCCCTTCCGGTAATCGCCTTAAAGTCAAATGAGCAGTTACGTTTCTCATTTGACGATTTGAACGGTGGCAGTAAAATTTACTGGTATACCATTGAGCATTGTACCTTTGACTGGAAACCTTCCAGGATTTCAACCATAGATTACCTGGAAAGCTTGTCTGAAGACCGTATCAACGATTACAAATACTCTTTTGGAACACTGCAAAAGTATACCCATTATGAACTGACCTTACCCAACACACAGATAAGGCCTAAAATATCGGGTAACTATTTGTTAAGGGTCTATGAGGACGGCAATAAAGACAAAGCGGTAATCTCCCAACGTTTTTACGTAGTAGACAACCAGGTTGATGTAGGTATTGAGGTTACTGCAAGTACCCAGGTACCACTTCGTTTTACCAATCAAAAAGTCAATTTCACAATTTTCAATAAAATGCCTATCCAAAATCCCTACACCGATTTCAAGGCTGTAGTGATGCAAAATGGCATTCCTCAAACGGCAATTGTCAATACCAAACCTACCTTTATCCGGCCAGGATCATTGGTTTATAATGAACTCACTGCAAATGATTTTAAGGCAGGTAATGAATTCAGAAAATTTGACATCCGCAGCTTGCGCTTTAAAGGCGAAAACGTCCAGGAAATACTGAAGGACAGTACCATTGAAGTGATTCTGTTTCAAGACATCAATGGCAACAAACCGAAGTACACCAACCTGGTAGACGAGAATGGAAATTTCTTTATCCGCAATCAGGAAGGTCGGGATGACCGCACAGATGGAGATTACGCACACATTTCCTTTACTCTAAATGCTGTACCTCCTACAGCCAAAGGCGATGTATATGTGGTTGGCCGATTCAACAATTATATCCTGGACGAATCCAGTAAATTAACTTTTGAAGCCAGCAGGAAAAGGTTTTACGGAACCCAGTTTTTAAAGCAGGGACTGTACGACTATAAATACGTGTGGTTAGACAAAGAAACGCAAACAGTAGATCAGGCCATTTTTGAAGGTTCCTTTTTTGAAACCGCCAATACTTACCAGGTTTTTGCCTATTACAAAAGACCCGGGTCGAGATGGGAAGAACTGATCGGATACAGCAATGTCAATACCTTAAGAAAGTAAGGTCCAGACCGACACACTTCCTGCATTGCAATAGAATTCTGCACTACCTTTTTCATCAAGGGTAATCTCTTCTGTTCTGCCGCCAATCACATCTTTCATTTGCCGGCCAGCATTAGCTTCGCCCATTTCCATCACCTTCACTCCCGCTTCTCCATTACTCATCAATACGGCAATACCGGATGCAGCTTTTTCTTCAATTCCCGCTCTAGTCCAGCCCACGCAATTGGCATGATCAAAATAATCGCGTTGCTCGCCATAAGCCAGGTTTTTCCGGATTCCAATCATTTCCGCCAGCATCGGTAAACCAATCAATTCTACTTCAACTTCCTCATCAGCTTCATTCTTATCCTTATATTTAGCACCATATAAATCGGGGTAAAAAACGCAGGGAATCCCTTGTTCGCGAAGCAAAATCAAAGCATAGGCCAACGGCCTGAACCAGAATTCAACATAAGACTCCAGCGATTGTAAAGGTTGGGAATCATGATTATCAACAAAGGTAACCGACAATAAAGGATGGGACTGAACCAGGGTATCGTTAAAAATTTGGCTCAGGTCATACTCATTTCCCTGTGTTGACGCCAGGTATAAATTCTGGTGCAGCATGGAATCAAACAATTGCATCCTTCCTTCGGTAATTTCCAGATAGCGTTGCAATTCGGTCACATCTTCAATGTTCCAGTTCTCGGCTACAATAAAAAACCGGTTGTCAAACCGCTCTTGCATGTGATCCAGCCACTCATTTAAAAAACTGGTCGAAATGTGTTTTACTGCGTCCAGGCGAAATCCCTGCATACCACACGTTTCATAATACCATTCTCCCCAATTTTTCATCTCCTGGCGAACCTCGGGATTTCTAAACTCGATATCATTGAACATGAGGTAATCATAATTACCAAGTTCACCAGAAGGAACATCCTCCCAGCCATCTCCATAATCATTTTGGATAGAATAAATGCTTGTTTCTTCCAAATCATGCGCCCAGTCTATGCCACTGAAACAATTGTGGTCCCAAACAAACTGAGAATACTTCCCACCCCGCCCCTTAAAAGTAAAGCGGGTCCAGGCTTCAATTTCAAAAACATCAGAAGTAAACTCCAGACGATTGTCGGGATTTACAGCCCTTACCTGAACCTTTTCCAATTCATCACCGCCTGCCTTGTGGTTAAAAACCACATCTGCAATAACCGCAATGCCCTTCCCTTGTAAAACCTTAATGGCTTCCTGGTAGGCTGTTTTGCTTCCATACTTGGTTTCGACAGTGCCTTTCTGATCAAATTCTCCCAGGTCAAACAAATCATAGGGATCATAACCTACCGATGTGCCGCCTGAGTTAGATTTATAAGCCGGGGGAAGCCAAACTCCCGTGATGCCAGTTTCTTTTAAAAATTGGGCATCATTTGCAGCTTTAACCCACAATTTCTCGTCTTCATTAAAATACCAGTGAAAATATTGTAACAGCGTCTGATTATCCATGTCTAACAAAACACAAAGAAACTTTATTTGTTTAAATGAAACCTGCAATTTATGAGAAAATTCTATTGGACGTTGATGATCATTTGTTTAGGTCATATCTCTTTGAAGGCACAATATGCGGATACTACATACAAGTCACAGCCTGTAAACAAGTTCTGGAAAAGTAAGTTTACGGAGAAAGCTGCAGTACCGGCCGTTTTATTTGCTGCCACTGCACTTACCTGGCCACATAAAAAAGAAATCAGGGAATTACGCAACCAGTATATTCCCACTTTCAGGTATCACTTTGACGACTATTTACAGTATGCACCAGGCGTTACAGTACTTGCATTGAACGCGGCCGGAGTAAAAGGAAAACACAAACCAAAACGTATGCTGGTCTCCTATGCTTTTTCTATGGCCATTATGGGTGCACTGGTCAATGGCATCAAAACCACCAGCGCTGTAGAACGCCCTGATGCCAGTTCTAAAAATTCTTTCCCATCGGGACATACTGCCATGGCATTTACAAACGCCACAGTATTACACAAGGAATACGGAGAATACCGCCATCCGCTTTACAGTGTAGCCGGCTATACCGCAGCAACGGTGACAGCCCTTGGCCGGGGACTAAACAACAGGCACTGGATTACCGACGTACTAACAGGTGCTGGTATCGGTATCGTTTCTACCGAATTGGGTTACCTCCTGGCCGATCAGATTTTCAAAAACAGGGGTATGAATGCACCATTGAGAAACAACCCGATCCCCATCAACAACAAACCAAGTTTTGTGGAATTACACCTGGGATATGCCCTGGCGACCAGTAAAGACCTCTCTTTCCTCAACTCAGACGACCTGTATGTGAAAAGGGGCTTCAACTTTGGCGCGGAAGGTGCCTGGTTCATCACCAAAAACGTTGGGCTTGGTGGTGAGTTTGCCTTCACTAGTTTTCCAGTGGGATCTGACCGGGTGGTGCTCGACCCTGACCTGAAAGAAATCAGCGAGGACCTGTATACGCAGCCCATAGGAATCAGATATCTGAATGTTGGCCCGTATTTTAGCCTTCCCTTACCCAACAACTGGTTTATTACGGCCAAGCTAAATGCCGGAGTATCTTATGGCAGCTCAGGGAATGTTGTACTTGACCTGACACCGAAAGCGCAACAAGAATTGGGACGTCCGGAGTTACCAATTCTGAAATACAAACCCCAAGCATCAAATAGTTGGACTGTAGGTGTTGGTATACAAAAAAGGATAGGGCGTAATACAGCCATTAAAGCTTATACAAATTACTTCAATTCGAGTCATGAGTTTGACGTTGATGGCTTACAGGAAATTGGTGATGATGGCAAATTAATCTATGAGCATATTCCCGAAGGACTTTCCAGGTTAAAATTCAATCACCTGACTTTTGGGCTGGGGCTTACCGCATTTATCTGGTAAGCACTGATTTATCCGCACATGAAGCAGGTATGTGCAATTTTACTTACTTTTGCGAAGTATGAGCATTAAGATAAAAAGCCCGAAAGATTCCTTCACCATCATGAATGAACTGGTATTACCAAATGATACCAACACCCTTAACAATTTAATGGGTGGCCGGTTATTGCACTGGATGGACATTGCAGCAGCCATTTCTGCTCAAAAACACTGTAACCGTATTGTGGTTACTGCTTCAGTAGACAATGTTTCCTTTAAGCAACCCATTAAACTGGGTGATGTGATTACCATTGAAGCCAAGGTAACCCGTGCCTTTAACACTTCTGTTGAAGTTCGGCTGGATGTATGGGCAGAAAATATTCCTTCCGGTGCCCGGGCCAAATCAAATGAAGCATATTATACTTTTGTAGCGGTAGATCAAAGCGGAAGAACCATTCCTGTACCTGAACTGGTGCCGGAAACAGAGGAAGAAAAAGAACTGTTTGCAGGTGCCTTAAGAAGAAGACAACTACGCCTGATCCTTAGCGGAAAAATGCAGCCGAATGATGCTAAAGAACTAAAAGCCTTATTTTTTCCAGAATAATTGCTACTTTGAGCATTTATTAACGCACATATGTGGATGAAATATATGTGCAACGCTAATAACGAGAGCATATGACCACATACACGACACTCATTATTTTAAGCGGACTGGTGATATTTTCCTATCTGTTTGACCTGGTGGCCAGCAAGACCAAACTACCTTCTGTGCTACTCTTGTTGCTGCTGGGTATCGGCTTGCATTTACTGGTAGACAAGCTGCAGCTCCATACTTTTAACTTCCTAACGATTTTGCCTACCTTAGGTACTGTTGGATTGATTTTAATCGTATTTGAAGGCTCTCTGGAACTCAAATACGAGCGGGAGAAGAATAAATTAATAAAGGGGGCTTTCCTATCAGCCCTATTTATTCTCGCAGTAACCGTATCGGTCATCACCTTTATCATTTATCAGATCAGCGGCCGGGAATTGTACATCTGTTTTTCCAATGCCATCCCTTTCAGTGTCATCAGCTCGGCAATAGCCATTCCTTCAGCAGCTGCGCTTCACAAAAAGGGAAAAGAGTTCATCATTTACGAGTCATCCTTTTCCGACATTTTAGGGATCATCCTTTTCAATTTTGCCATCACCAACCCGCACATTTCCATCTCGTCTTTTACCGTATTGGGTTTAAATACCGTGTTAATCATCATTGTATCTGCAGTGTCCTGTATACTTTTATTGTACTTGATGGGTAAGATTTCTCACCACATTAAGTTCTTCCTGATCCTGTCGATCCTGATTATGGTTTATGCCATTGGGCAGTCTTACCACTTATCTTCTTTGATTTTAATTCTTTCTTTTGGCTTATTTTTGAACAATGCGGATACCATTAAACACGCCTGGTTCAGGAGCGTTTTCATTTACAAAAACCTGTCCAACGATTTAACCCAACTGTACCAACTTTCGGCTGAAAGTGCCTTTATCATCAGGACCTTCTTCTTTGTAATCTTCGGATTTACCATGAACATTTATGAACTCAACGACCAGGTGGTTGTAGGCAATGGCTTAATCATATTGGCTTCCATTTTCTTCATCAGATTTGTATACCTGAAGTTATTCCGTAAGGAGAACAGTGGCGCAGAAAGTTTCATTGCGCCCAGAGGATTGATCAGTATCCTGCTTTATTTTAACCTACCACCGGCATTGAAAATTCCGGAAGTAGGTACTTCGTTTTTATTTGTTGTGGTACTTGGATCGAGTCTGATCATGAGTGTAGGTCTGCTGCTTACTAAAAAATACGTAGGCGCAGAACCCTATTCAGGAAGAAAAGATGGCTGATCAGATCACCTATCGGGTTGATGATGGCTAACTGCCCATTTCTAAAATCTTATCAAATTCAGTTGCTTTTAAAGGCATGACCGACAAACGGCCTTGTCTGATCAGGGAAATATCTTTCAAACTTTCCTCAGCTTTGATCTGCTCCAAACTTACCGGATTTTTTAACGATTCGACAGGTGATAAATCTACCACAACCCAGTTTGCATCATCCGTGGTTGGATCCTGATAAAATTCTTTTACAACTTTAGCAATACCAACTACATTTTTGCCTTCATTGCTATGGTAAAAAAGCACCAGATCCCCTTCCTTCATTGCCTTGAGGTTATTACGGGCCTGATAATTCCGAACGCCATCCCAAAAAGTTCTTCCATCTTCGTTAAACTTGTCCCAACTGTATTTAAAAGGCTCCGACTTAACTAACCAATACTGTGTCTGTATCATATTTAAAAGGTGTTTTTCGTGTATTTGCTGACAAAACCGTTGACAACAATGTAATTTTTATTTCTAATTTTTAATTCAGTAAAATAACTGCTTATGAAAAAAAGACTGAGAAGAAGTCAGAAAATGTTTTCATAAAAGCGTGAAATGGTACTGAATTTAATGTGTCTATCCCTGCAAAAATAACAAACTCCAACAAACCATTCATTTATTTTTATTGGCCAAACAATAGTAAAGTCGGAAAATGGAGCGGGCAGGAAAAGGAGGTATCGGTGGGATGAAAACAACTCCAGCCAAAATCAAGAAGAACGCACCACTTGCAATCGAAGCAATTATTCAAATGCTAAGCAAAGGTTGGGATCCATTTACAATCAATTTTTGTAAACATGGGCGTCATCGTTGATCTCAATGCAATGTCATCCATATCAAAATGCTATGAACAGTGAATGAAGAGATGTCCCACCTGCTCAAAAAACCAATCGTGGATGCAAATACCAAGAAACATTAAAAATAAAAACTCCAAAACGAAATACTTACTAAACCGACTCTGCTTGCTTCCTGATCCTGTATTCACTAGGCAAAACATTCATTACAGTTTTAAATGAACGGTTAAAAGTAACCATGGAACTAAAACCCGAATGTTCGGCAATATTTTTTAAGAGCGCGCCAGGATCTGCATCTATCAACCTGCAGGCATGCGCTACCCTAAGCGTGTTGATATACTGATGATAATTTTGCTTCATTTGCACATTGAGTACCTGAGTCACATAATGTTTAGGAATATGTAAGACCTCAGCCAGAAGCTTTAATGAAAGATCAGGATCTAAATATGCCTGTTGACCGCTCATAAGCGAAACAATCTTCTGCTCGTATTGCTCCAGCTCCGCATGAGTGATTGCAGATTTTGAATAAGGTTCTGAATCTATCGCCACGTGCGCGCGCTCATCAGAGCGCCTCCTGTACCTGTAATGGTAGGTAAATATCAGCAAACAGGCCAATAACATAATGCTGTAAACCATCGTACTCAAGGCATCTGGTCCCGTTATGGTTGCATACAACTGTTTTTTGTGCAAATTAAAGAACATTACGATGACGCCCATGCACATGAGTAACATCAAGGCACAAAGCAAAAATATCTTAGTAGATTTTTTTATTTCATTGCGGAAAAATTTATTGGCAATTAAGATGGTGTATAAGAGGAATGATCCCGCCGCTACGGTTCTCAACATGGGCCTGTATACACGATCTAAGTCTCTACCCCAAAAGCTGCCCGCAACTAAAATCACAAATAAAATCCATACAAGCACAGGTACAACCATATGAGCAAAGATGTATTTTCTAGCAATCTGGTTCTTTCTTTGACCAACAATAAAAAGATAAATCAGCGGACCATAAACCAGGATAAAAGGCGCCAGGCGGTTCAAATGCTTAAGCTCTGGAAACCAGATTCTGTAGGCAAGAACATAAGCTATGTGTATACCGATGTAACAATTTATTACAGCAACAATACAATGATCCAATACCGATAATTTTAGTTCTAACAATTTAACTGCATTGTAAATAGCAAGAAAAAGGCTAATGGATAGGATGAAAATCATACGGCGCTGTGCTGAAATCACAAATGTAATTACTTTTTGCAATTCCGATACTAGTGACAAGTTTATATGAAAGATTAAGTAAGTAAATACATACAGAAGTTACCCAAAAAGATGATTCTTGATAGAGATACATCCTTTTCACCAGATAAAGTTTAATAAAATATGCTTTGATTTTAATCCTTTGGAATAATTTTATTTATAATTTAACAATTCTAATCCTATTTGTTTATGATCAATCAAAAGTTCATGGCTTTAGCTTTTTTCATTTCAATATTTTTCAGCTGCAACAATAAACAACCCTTTGTTCCAGATTACGAAATTGGTGAAGGAATCATTATAGGTATGGAAAAATGTAAAACTGATCCATCCCAAAATGCCTGGCTAATTCATATTCCGGGACCTAATCCGTTCAACAAAACATATGGAGACGATATTACTTTTAATGGCACTGCTTATAAGAATGTAGTAAAAACGCTCTCGCTGCCTGATTCTGCTAAAGTTCCGGGCAAGAAATATTCCTTCGAATTTTATATTGACGAAAATTCTTCTGATGCGCAGTGTAATGTTGTAAACCCAACTGTTTTAAATATCGCAAAAATAAGAATCAAAAACCTGAACAGAACTTCCAATTAATTTGCCTGTCAAATAGAATGTTAAACTAAACAGCATTTTAATATTAAACTTATTGATCCCGGGGGCAAGATAATCCGCTTACCCTATATAACATTTACCTTTATAACATTAATTATACGGCTATGCACATCATCAAATATACTCAGGATTTAAAAGAACATTGCATTGAAATCTTTAAAAGTAACATGCCAAAGTTTTTTGATCCTCAAGAATTGCAGATTTTCGAACATTTTTTGATTGATGGTATTGACGAATATTATTATGTGGTATTTGAGGATCAAGAGCTGCTGGCATGCGGAGGAATATTTCTTGATCATAAAACAGATCAAGCTGGCCTGTCCTGGGGGATGGTTCATTCGAAATACCATGGAAGAGGAATAGGCAAGTATTTTACTGAATATAGATTACAACTGTTAAAAAAGATATACCCTGAGAAAACGTATTCTATAGAAACCTCGCAGCATACTGCGGGATTCTATGAAAAGATGGGATTCATCACGGAGCATGTTTTTACTGACGGTTTTGGGAAAGGTATTGACAAATACTTAATGGAAATGAAACCCTAAAGCATCAAGTCATTATGTAAAAAAATACAAAACATTCGACTACAATGAGCTTCTCCACAATAAAAGCCTGACCGGGCCAAGCTTTTATTCCCAAAACAATTGTCATTATTAGCTGTTTTTGTTTTCGGTCACCTTGCACGGATCTGCCGAGCCAAAACCTTTAAATTCTGCATTGCTTTACGAATGTGTCAGTTGTGCAATCAGAAATAACCTTAATGATAGATTGAATGCTGCATATGAATATTGCTACAACAAAAGCGCTTTACAGCACACTTACTGCTGCTAGATTTGGCGCAGTGCATTCTTTAGTTGCAAACGACAGTGAAGGAAACATGGCCAAAACCATAGAGTTGAACAGTTAAAAAAAAATAATTTCCTATGAAATTTAAAGAAATACGCCTAACAGCATCCATTTTGCTACTCTGCCTGACAGCCTGCAACCAAAATCCCGCTGGCAGAAATGAGCCGCTGGCAGAAAAAGAAAATGTCGCGCGCAAGTCAATGGCAGCTGAAGCCAAGACCCCAGAAGCACCATTTACAGAAGGTAAAATCGACTTAAAAATCACTACACCCGGTTCAGCTTTAGGAGAACTACTCCAAAAGGTAGACCCTGCAAAGGGCAACATCTCCGCGCAGATGAAAAAACTGGCAGAGCAACTTTCCGCACAAGAGCGGGCAATGCTGGAAGCGCAATCCAAAAAAGCCGGAATGATGAACCTGGCCTTCCTGATGTTGCCGCTGAAATCGGTAATCTACATCAATGGGAACCAGGCCACGGCCAAGTTTGATGCCTTAACATTCCATGGCGAGAATACAGTAAACGATGCAAAAAAAGAAGGCATGATATACGTCAAATCCCAAAACAGCAGTAAAGCCATGACAATCAGCTATACAGGGGACAGCTTCAACGAAATGTCGCAGAACGAACTTAAGGCAGCAGACTACAACATAAAAAATACAGGTGAAACCAGCACCGTTGCCGGGTATACATGCAGCAAAAGTGTGTACACCTTAAAAAAGGCTGCTCCGGCAAATAACACCCCGGGAGCCATTCCTGCCGCATCCATTTATCAGCTTGAAGTTTGGACTTCAACAGAAATGCCAAAGTCGGTAAACTTTCTTCACCCGCTATATATCAAAGAAGACGCAGGTATTATGAAAATTACGATGCAGTATGAAAAAGAAAGCCCGCTTAAATTCCTATACGAATTTACAAAAGTTGAAAAAAGAGCAGTAAGCGCTAAAGAAATGCAAATTCAGAAGACAGCAAAAATCCACGACTTTGGAAAAGAAAAGATGACTGTGGGCATGCAGATGATGGGTATAGTGTTCGGGATGTGATACGGGATTTAAAAGCGTAAACCTAAAAAACACCAGAGATTGAAAGATGTTAAAAAACCAATATTCCCAACTTAAGATCAAATACTACAACAATTGCCCACCTATTTCTTTTGAAAAGGACTTTCCTTCGTATTCGGACTTGGTAGACCTTTATTCGAAGCACGGATATATTCCCAGTTCACAAAAAGTAAGTAATTGCATGCTGGATGACACCGCAGCATTGAGTTTATTTTCCTGATTTAACCTTTATCTCCATAATGAAAACAACTACAAAAATTCTTGTTTTACTGATACTTACTGGTATTTTTAACGCAAAAGCCCAACAGATAAAATTCCCTGAAAGCTTCAAACTAAGCTTATCCGTAATACCTGGTTACAGGGTAATTAAAGATGCTGATGCTACAAAAGGACAAAGTACTGAAAATGTTAAACAAACCGATAGCCTTTACATACAACGTTTTGAAAGTGCAGACAAAAGGAATACTGTTGAGGTTTATGTTTATCAGCTTAAATCAGAAGAGATGTTTACTGATAAAGGGTTTATAGAACGGTTGCAATTAATGCAAGGTTATTTGCAGACGTTTAAAATGGGTGCTTTCGGATTTTTGAAAGTTAAAAACTATCTCATTCAAGTTCAAAGTATAAATCCTAAAACGACCAACAAAAGCGCTGGAAAGATAGAATTAGATAAGCTAAGCAATTATTATAAGAAAAAAATAGGTGCAGTTACCTTTAAAATCCCAGCGATACAAAGTGCTAATATGACATCAGAAAGCACAAATAGCGCTACAAAAAGTCCAGATTATACCAGTTTAAGACGTTGGGTGGCAAACAATTTTGGTTCAGCTTTTTATAAACAATATATTCACGAGGGTTCGGGTAGAATTACACTGATATTGAATATTGATGAACAAGGTAAAACGACAGTTAAAGAAATTAAAGGTACAAAGAACGAAAAATTGATAAAAGCCATAAAAGAAAGAATTGAAAAAATGCCCGTGTGGACTAAAGATGAAGCCACTTATTCATCTACATTAAGTTTGCCATTAGAATTTAGAGATATTGAGCAATAACAATATTTTTAGCACGCTATCCCCACCTCTTGATCTACCAGTTCCGGCAAGCATACTGTGCTTGAACCCATGTTCAATCCTGTTTAGACCGGCAACTATTCCCTGAATATCCATGACTATTTTTTTCAAATAAAGTCATTTTCAAACTCAAAAAAAATGATTGGGATCATGAAACCTAAAATCAATATCTGGTGGAAATTAAAAGCCTAAATAGCAGGCATAAAAAAAGGGGAAAACGTAAACGTAAACCCCAATCTTTTTATTTCATAGTATAGATGTACGATTCTCAACACATTTTTTATGCCAAAAATCAGCGCCACAATTTTTATCTATTAACAAACTCATCTACAATACCTTGCAAGCGCACAGAACCTTTATGGTTTAACGGTATTGTCTATATATGCAATCACCATGAGCGCTAAATGTTATCTCCAGCCAAGTCCAGGTGCAACATGTTCCAGAATTGCCGACAGCACATGGATGTTATAATCAACGCCCAATGTGTTGGGAATGGTCAATAGTACCGTATCCGCCTCCTGTAATGCCTCATCTTCCAAGAGTTCCCTGATCAGCTGATCTGGCTCTGCTGCATATCCCCTGCCAAACACCGCCCTTTGGGTAGGCTCGATATAACCAAAACTATCCGCACCTTTACCTTGTCCGCCAAAATAAAGCCTATCCTGATCGTTCATAATGGCAAAGATCGACCGGCTCACCGAAACCCGGGGATCGCGCTCATGCCCTGCTTTCTTCCACGCCGCTTTATACAACCTGATCTGCTCGGCCTGTTGGATATGGAAGGGTTTACCATTTTCATCAAATTTCAGGGTAGAACTTTGCAGGTTCATCCCGTTCTCCGCAGCCCATATGGCTGTCGCATTGGAAGCTGCCCCCCACCAGATGCGTTCACGTAATCCTTGCGAATACGGCTCAAGCCTCAATAATCCCGCTGGGTTGGGAAACATGGGATTTGGATTGGGCTGCGCAAATCCATTGCCATCCAACCTTTCCAAAAACTCCATCGCTTTCTTCCTCCCCATGTCCGCATCGCTTTCGCCCTCCAAAGGTGAATAGCCAAAATATCTCCACCCGTCAACCACCTGTTCGGGCGAGCCTCTACTGATGCCCAGTTGCAACCGGCCACCAGAAATCAGGTCGGCCGCCCCGGCATCCTCGACCATGTATAATGGATTTTCATAGCGCATGTCAATAACACCCGTGCCAATTTCGATCCTGGTAGTCTTTGCCCCGATAGCCGAAAGCAGCGGAAATGGCGAAGCCAGTTGCCTGGCAAAATGGTGCACCCTGAAATACGCCCCTTCAAGCCCCAGCTCTTCAGCCGCGACGGCAAGGTCGATGGACTGTAACAAGGTATCGCCCGCGGTACGGGTCAGGTATGAGGGATGGTCAGCCCAGTGCCCAAAAGATAAAAATCCTATTTTCTTCATCTGCAAAAAATGCTTAGTTCAAAGTTAACGAAATGAGAACGGCACAAGGGTCAGCCTTTGGTCATAACGGCAATTTCAAACAGCATATTAAGCTATAGGACAAGAACGAGACAGTTTGACAAAGTCATTTGTAAGAAAATACTCACCTTTAACCGAATACGGCGGATGGGGAATTAGATTTGGGTTATTTGGGCAAGGCAACGCATTTAACGTTTCAGGTAATGAGGGGTTACAACTTGAGTTTAATGATCATACAAAACTCCTCATAGGAACTAAAAAGCCTGCAGAATTAACCGAAACGTTAAACAAAATCGGCCAATTAAAGCAATAAAAAGAAACTTCCAAATTTGACAACCGCCTTTAGCTAAACGAATTTAAGGATATTGATGAAAGATCCCCTTATCCGTCGGTGTCCACCAACAAGCTTTCTGTTCACAGGCTTTTAAAGCACTGTTTGCCCAGGTATTGCAGGTATTAAACAAATCGTATGCCCCTTCCGCTTCGTAAAAAGCATCGTCAGGACCATAACCATCATTGTGCGTTTCAATTTGAATTACACGACGGTGGGCATCATATTTAAAACTGGATTTGATGTACTGAACCAGTTTTAAATATTGCTCCTTACTGATCCGGATTTCTTTACAATGCTGCCCCGGTATTACGCTTCTGCAGAAATCAGTATGCATGGCCGTACTGCCCAGGTGAAAAGCGGCATTAAATGCAGTGCTAAACTTTAGATCAGACCATTGGGGCGTTTCCAGATAAAACCCTTTATCTCCCCAGCCAAAAGCGATATACTGAAATGTAGTATCCTTAGACTCCGTATCTTCAAACCGGGCAATCGTGCTCCAGTCTATAATTTCGGTCTTTACTGGCACCACAATATCGGTATGTACCCCATTGCTCATGATGTAAATACTCATTTCTTTGAGGCCTTCCCGGGCAGCATTTTTATTGACCGGCACATAAAAAAGTAACCAGGTAATGGCCAGGTAACTGAGCACAAATACGATCAGGCCGGCTATTACGTAACCCAATCTTTTTAAATTCTTTTTCAATACACGCATGTTCTTTTCAAATGGTAGCGTCCAAAAATAGAGTTTTCTGGCATCTTTATTGTAAATCTGTAATCAAACCGTAATTAACGACCTTTATGAATCAAATATGCCCTGTTTGCAAAGCCAGTTATCCACCTGAAGTAAAATTTTGTATCAACGATGGAACTCAACTGGGCGTTCCTGTCCAGAACCCTTTTGAACAACAACCAAAAGCAAACAATCCTTTCGAACAACAGCCAAAGGCGCATAATCCATTTGAACCACAACCAAACAGACACAATCCTTTTGAACAGCAAAATACAGTTAACAATCCCTTTGAAAGCAGACTTCCCTTAAATCAACCTTATCCGAAAGCATCTTTAGGAAATCGTTTTCTGGCATTTCTAATTGATGGCCTCATTTTCGTTGCCTTGTTAATTCCTTCGGCAGCCCTACTTATTTTTGCATTTATTGCAGCTTATGGTAACGATCAAAGCTTAACGATTATTTTAGGGGTTAGTGGAGCCATTCTATTTTTATTACCTATTGCCTATCAGTTATTTAAAGATGGAATGGGTATTGGACAGAGTTATGGTAAGCGTGCCATGCAACTCATCGTTATCGATTTAGACACCAATACCCCCTGCTCAAAATCTAAGTCCCTGGCCAGGAATATCGTTTCTGCCCTATTGGGATTTTTTCCTATAATCGGTCAATTTATAGAGCCCATTATGGTTCTGGCAACAGAAGACGGCAGAAAGCTTGGTGACCGTGCTGCAAATACCATGGTTATTGATAAAAACAACTATCCGATCTAGCTTATGAACTGTCCTCAATGTAATACGCCCAATCTACCTGAAGCTCAATTTTGCAAAAACTGCGGAGCTGCGTTAAAAAACAGCCCTGTGCAAAACGGCTCTGATGCTCACACCATCAAATCCTTGCTGATCATTATGGGGATAGACTATCTGATCTCTACGATCATGTTTATCATCCATAAAGTTGTGCTTCCCCCAATGTATAAAAATGGCGATTCGGATACCGTCAATATGATTTATCAATATTTCGGCTGGACCACAGACATTATCATGATTGGTGCGATGGCATTCTTCCTAGCTGTCATCCAAAACAAGAATGTAAAAACAGCATTGGCAATATTTATCGCATTGAGGTTGATCTTCATGGTGGGATACCGCCTGTTTAATTACTAATTTTAGTCTGGTTGATCAGAATGCGGTACAGCAATTAGTGCAGCATTTTAAACAGCAACTCTTTAAGCAATTCTCCGTCTGTAGTATTGCCCGTGCTGTCTACGCCCTTACTTTTCAGGTCGTACTCGCGAAGCAGGCTAATGATATCGAATATTTTATTCAGGTTATAACTGCGTGATGCCGTTTCAAAGTCCTTCACAAAATAAGGATTTACGCCCAGTTCCTTAGCTGCATCCCCTTTATTCTGCAGGTAATGATACTTTAATATTTTCGAGAAATAAGCATTTAGATTGGCCATCACCATGACCATGGGATTGGCCTTGGGATTATCAGCAAAATAATTGATGATCTGATTGCATTTAAGTACGTTTCTTACCGCAAGGGCTTTTTGCAGTTCAAAAACGTTGTATTCTTTACTGATGCCAATGTTCTTTTGTACGATATCGGTATCAATAGTTGTTTCCTTACCGATATTGAGCAACAATTTCTCTACTTCATTCGCAATCTTGGACAGGTCTGCCCCCAGGTATTCAGCCATTAATGCAGAAGCCTGCGGCGCTATCTTGTATCCTTTTTCTTTAACCAGCTCATCAATCCACTGTGCCAGCTTATAGTCGCGCACCAGTTCGGATTGAAAAATAACCCCGTTCTTATCAATGGCTTTATAAATCTTTTTGCGCTTGTCGAAGTTGGCATATTTATAACCCAGAACTAAAATTGTACTGGGTAAGGGTTTCTCAAAATAGCTCAATACAAACTCCGCAGTCTTGCTGCTTCCTTCTGTTTCTTTAGCCCATTTTAAATCCTGTGCTTCTTTGACTACAATCAACTGGTAATCAGACATCATCGGATAACGCTTTGCAGCGTTCATAATGGTAGCCATATCGGTATCCTTACCATAAAGTACCGTCTGGTTGAATCCCTTTTCCATATCATTCAGAATATTCGCTTCCATATAATGAATAATCTGATCGATGTAATAAGGCTCTTCACCGTGTAACAGGTAAACGGGTTTAAACTTCCTGGCTTTAATGTCTTTGATGATATCTGCGGCACTCATATGATGCTGTAAACTTAGATAAAAATTTTGTCTACTTTTGCACAAATGTCATTTATCCCTGTCCCGCTTAATCTACCAGAATATCCTTTTAAAATTACTTTAAAGGACAAGCAATATTTCATATTTGATGAAATCCGCAGGAAACACCTGGTATTGACACCCGAAGAATGGGTAAGACAGCATTTTATACAGCATCTGATTTTACATAGAAAATTTCCAAAATCGCTGATTCAGGTAGAAGGAGGATTGAGCTTAAATAAGCTTCAGAAAAGAACAGATATTGTGATTTTCAACAATCAGGGTGAGCGGCTCATGATTATAGAATGCAAAGCACCCTCAGTAAAAATCAGCCAGGCTACTTTTGATCAGGCTGCAAGGTACAATTCTGTACACAAGGCCAAATGGCTGGTCGTAACAAATGGATTGAGACATTGTTATGCGGTAATTAACCACCAAACTGAACAGTTTGCTTTTGTAGAAGAACTACCTGATTATCAGCTACTATAATCTCTTTTTGAAAAATAAGCCATTCTATTCAGAGTCTGGCATCTTTTAGGCTCCTGAAGGGGAGCAAAAAGCGCCTAGGCCTCTTCACAGAAGGCATATTTTTCAAATGAAATTATTACAGTATTGCACGATACAAAGCAATCACCGCCTGCCATTCCAGTAAGCGGTCATTTACCCCTTCCAGTTGTGCAGCAAGCAGGTTCTGTTCCGAAGTCAGTACATCCGTATAATTGGTTGCAGCGCTGTACCGCAAAAGCTTTTTGGTAAAATCAACTGACTTCTGTAGTGCGGCTACTTGTTTTGTTCTGATTTCTTGCTGCCGTGTTGCAACCTGGTAAGCAAACAAGGCATTTGAAACCTCTGTACCAGCCCTTAACAACGCTTTTTGAAAATTAAGCGCAGCCTCCTGTTGTGTTGCACGGGCAATAGCCAGACGGGATTTATTGATCCCGCGATTAAAAATGGGTTGCGCAATTCCGGCAGCAAGATTGCCGAACAATCCGGATGGGGTAATCCAATCTTTAAAACTAAAGCTGGTGAAACCTCCGGATGCAGTGAGCGTGAAGCTGGGATAGAAAGATTTCCGGGCAACGTTGGTGGCCTCAAAAGCGGCTGCAAAGGCATACTCTGCTTGCTTCACATCCGGTCTGTTTTGCAATAAATTTGCTGGTACACCAGATTTTAGATCAACAGTTGCCTGTTGTACCCCCAAAGAAGTTCTTTCTACCACAGCAGCAGGACGGGCCAGTAAAACGCTAAGTGCATTTTCCATTTCCCGGATTTGCTGTTCCAACCGCGGGATGGCCACTTCCGCAGCATATTGATTGGCCAGGCTTTGTACTTCTGCCGCTCCATTGACAATATTCGCTGCTTTTAAGGCGCGCATGGCCCTTACATCAGCTTGACGAATCGTGACCGTTTGCTTCAGAATCAGCAATTGTTCATCCAGTGCCAGCAAAGTAAAATAGGAATTGGCGATATCTGCGATGAGCTGAGTTTTCACCGCTTTCTGAGCAGCTTCAGTTTGTAATAAACTTGCCAATGCACTGCGTTTGGCACTTTTGATCTTACCCCAGATATCGGCTTCCCAACCGGCGGTTAAGCCCACATCATACTGCGTAGATGAACTGATGATTCCAAATCCTTGGGGGTACGCCAACTTAGATTGGGTAACACTGGCTTTGGCATTCAGCTCAGGTAAAAAAGCGGCTTTACTTTGTGTAAACACAGCCCTCGAAGCCTCGATGCGTTGAATGGCTATTTTCAGGTCGAGATTATGACTTATCCCCTCTTCAATTAAATGCGTTAAAACAGTATCCTTAAATAGCGTGCTCCAGGACTTGGTTCCCCAGTTCAAACTGTCAACATCCACCTGGTCGCGGTATAGGTTGCTGGTATTCACGATCGGACGTTTATATGCTTGCTGTACGCTACAGGCACTCAATATTGCCAGCAGAAGCAAAAGTCCCATATGGTATTTTTTCATTTTATCTTTATTCATGATTTTCAAATTGGTTAAGCTACAGGTCAGTTTCAGCTTTGGTCTTTACGCCCGAAATACGCTCTTGCAATGCCTGGAACACGACAAATAATGCCGGGATGACGAACACGCCGAATACCGTACCGATCAACATCCCCCCTACAGCTGCAGTACCAATAGAGCGGTTACTAATTGCACCTGCACCAGTAGCAATCATCAGGGGCAGCAAACCAAATATGAAGGCAAAAGAAGTCATCAAAATTGGCCTTAACCTGGCAGTAGCACCGGAAATAGCCGATTGAATTAAGCTTCTTCCACTTAAACGATGCATCAGGGCAAACTCCACAATCAGAATTGCGTTCTTGGCCAGCAGACCAATCAACATGATCAAACTGATTTGTAAGAAAATGTTGTTATCCAGGCCAAACAAACGGGCAAATAAGAAAGCTCCGGCCAGGCCGATGGGTAAGGACAAGAGCACCGACAAAGGCAAAATATAGCTTTTATACTGGGCACTGAGCAGGAAGTAAATGAACAACAAACTCAACACAAAAATCAGGACGGTCTGACTTCCACTGCCCAATTCTTCCAGGGTCAATCCCGAAAATTCATAAGTATAGCCCTGTGGCAAAGTCTGCGCCGCTACTTCCTGTATGGCTTTAATCGCATCACCCGAACTGTAACCAGGCTTTGGTGCACCATTTACCGCACCTGCCGTAAATAAGTTAAACCGGTTGATAAACTCCGGGCCGTACATCTTTTTAAGGGTGATGAATTCAGAGATCGGCGCCATATTGCCCTGATCATTCCGAACATAAATCTGATCTATAGCGGCTTTGCTTGTCCGCTGCGCGGCTTCCGCCTGGATCATCACCTTATACTGCTTTCCAAAGCGGTTAAAATCAGAAGCATAAATACCGCCCAGATACCCCTGCAGCGTTTCCAGAACCGTATTGACCAATACGCCTGCTTCTTTGCATTTGGCTACATCTACGCTCACCTCATATTGTGGAAAACTGGTGTTGTAAGAAGTAGCGGCATACAGAATCTCCGGTCTTTGATTAAGGGTGGTCATGAACTTTCCAATCACCCCATCAAAAGCTTTGTAATTGCCACCGGTTTTATCCTGCAACTGGAATTCAAAACCATCATTGTTGCCAAAGCCTTGTAAGGTCGGGGCCGCAAAGAAAATAATGCTGGCACCTTTGATCTCCGCAGTTTTCGCAAAAAGCTTGCCTACAATGCTTTGAATGTCCTGACCTTTTTTGGTTCTTTCTTTCCAGGGTTTTAAACGGATAAAAATGGCTGCATACGAACTTCCGGTACCACTGATCAGGTCCATCCCCGCCAGTCTGGATGACAACTCAATTTCCGGAATGGAACGCGCGATGCTGTCAATCTGATTGGCAATAGCCTCTGTCCGTTCCAACGAACTGGCAGGTGGTAAAATCACATTGCCATAGATCGAACCGCTATCCTCATTGGGCACAAAACCTGTCGGCGTCGTTTTCACCAAAAACCAGAACAACAAACTAAACAACCCGATTACCGCAAAAGCGATCCATTTTTTCTGAATCAGGAACACTACAGCTTGTTTATAGCGATTGGTCATCACCACAAATGAGGCGTTAAAATTGGTATAAAAGCGCTGCAGGAAACCTGTTTTAACTGCGTGATCAGCTCCATGTGGTTTCAACAACAGTGCGCATAAAGCCGGACTTAAGGTCAGGGCATTCACTGCTGATATCACAATCGCCACCGCAAGCGTTAAACCAAATTGCTTGTAAAATACCCCCACAGATCCGGTGACAAAGGTTACCGGTATAAATACCGCCGACATGATCAGGGTAATGGAAATGATCGCACTGCTGATTTCGCTCATGGCATGTATTGTTGCTTTTTTGGCAGATTTAGCACCTTGATCCAGTTTGGCATGAACCGCCTCAACCACCACAATCGCATCATCCACCACAATACCTATGGCCAGCACCAATGCAAAAAGCGTGAGCAGGTTGATGGTAAATCCAAAAAGTTTGAGGAAGAAAAAAGTACCAATGATCGCCACAGGCACGGCAATGGCAGGAATGAGGGTTGATCTGAAATCCTGTAAAAAGATAAATACCACAATAAACACCAGGATAAAAGCCTCAATAATGGTGAAAATCAATTTGGAAATCGAAGCATCCAGAAACTCATTTGCATTGGCAAATACGCTGTATTTAACCCCTTTTGGAAAAGTTTTCGCTGCATCTTTCAGGATTTGCTCACATTGAATGATGATTTCATGGGCATTGGAACCTGAAGTCTGACTGATGGCCACATAGGGTGCCTGCTGCCCCTGGGCAGTCAGCGAACTGGAATAGGTAAAAGATCCCAGGTCAATTGTAGCCACATCCTTCAGCTTCAATACATGACCATTTTTTCCCGATTTCAACAGGATTTCTTCAAACTGGCTGGCCTTTTCCAGCCTGCCGGTATATTTCAAGGTATATTGAAAACTCTGATTACTATTTTCGCCCACTTTACCCGGAGCCGCTTCAATGTTCTGCTCGGCAAGTGCTGCCGTGATATCCGAAGGAATTAAACCATAAGCGGCCATGGCATCTGGTTTAAGCCAGATGCGCATGCTGTAATCTTTACTGCCGTATACCGCAGCATAACCTACCCCCTGAACCCGCTTAATCTGCGGCATCACGTTAATTTTTAAATAATTATCCAGAAACTGCTGATCATACTTCCCGTCTTCACTATACAATAAAAAACTGAACACTTCACTGTTTAATCTTTTGCTTGTCGTGATGCCGACTTTGATCACCTCTGCAGGCAGTAAACTCGTAGCCTTGGTTATCCGGTTCTGTACATTAATGGCAGCCAGATCGGGGTCTGTGCCCTGCTTAAAATTAATGGTGATGCTCGCACTACCGTCATTACTGGCCTTAGAGGTCATGTACGTCATATTTTCTACACCATTGATCTCTTCTTCTAAAGGTACAATGACACTCTTCATCACCACATCTGCACTGGCGCCCTGGTAAGCCGTAGTTACTTCTACTGCAGGAGGTGCAATATCCGGGTATTGCGAAATGGGGAGGGAAACGAGTCCCAATATACCGAGCATGACAATAATCACAGAGATTACTGTCGACAACACGGGGTTATCTATAAACTTTTTTAACATGATAATTGTATTTTTTAATGGATCTGTTTGCTATTTTTTACTGGCTATGGGCTTAATCCGGGTACCGTCTTTTAAGCTGCCCATACCCTCGGTCACCAGCCTGTCGCCGGCTTTTAAACCTTGCTGCACCACATAATACGCAGCACTACTGTTATCCATGACTGTGATTTCAGTGCTTTTGACCAGGTTGTCTGTTCCAACAAGAAAGACCATCGTCTTCTCCTGCATCTCATAACTGGCCTTTGAGGGAATCAACAAGGCCTGTTTCAACACCACAGGAATCCGGATAGTGGCACTGGCACCGCTTCTGATGAGCCCTTCCGGATTCAGGAATTTTGCCCGAAGGTTAACCGAACCTGTTGCTGTATTGATCAATCCGCCAACACTTTCAATTTTTCCTTTTTGAGGATACGCCTTACCATTGGCAAGGATCAGCGATACTTCCGGAAAATGCGCCAGCTTCTCCTTCATACTTGTACCAGGATATTGATCTGCAAAATCCAGGAGCTGCTTTTCATTGAAAGAGAAATAAGCATACACCGCAGAAACGTTGGATACCGTAGTTAAAGGCTGAGCAGAACTGCTGCTGACCAGGCTGCCGGTTTTATAAGGAATGTTGCCGATAAGCCCATCGGCGGGACTCACAATATTGGTGTAGCCCACATTGGTACGCGCATTGGCCAGACTTGCCCTTGCCTGCGCCAAAGCAGCCTCCCTGGCGTGCAAATTATATCTGGCCTGCTTCAGCTCATACATACTGACAATCTCTTCCTTAACCAGCGGCTCTGTTTTCTCTACCTGCATTTTAGCTGTATTCACTTCTGCTTCCGCATTTTTTATCGCAGCTGCAGCAGTTTTGACCTCCTGTTTGTATTGAGGCGCATCAATCTTAAAAAGCAGCTGCCCCTTTTTAACCAGGGCACCCTCATCCACAAAGATCTGAGCAACAAAACCATCAACTTTAGGCCTGATCTCGATGTTTTGCTGACCTTCAATACTTGCTTTATAATCTGTATTTAAGCTGGTCGACTGGGGCTGAATGGTCATCACCGGATATTCCGGAATGGCTTGTTCAGCAGGAGCAGACTGCTGCGAGGTGCCGCAAGCCTGTAAAAATACCAGGGCGGTGAATAATATGGGTAGTGTTTGTAATTTCATATCTATCAATTGTTTTATGGTTAATTATTGGGCAAAGCGAGGCCAGTCCCATGCTTTTCTAAAACCTGGACATACACTGCCTGTGCGGTGATTTAATTAAATTATTAAAAGATGAAAACTACCGGCGGACCGGTGATGTGGATGATCTGATGTTTTTGATGCTTCATTTTGATACAATTTTAATGGACATTGCCGTAAAAAGGATGAAAATGACCTTCATACGATCAAATTGTACCCTTTAAATGCCTTAAAGTTCAGCAAAGTTAGTACTTTTGTGAATAAAACAATTAAATACTTGTTTTATTAGATTATGAAGACAAACCGATTTTTAATGCTGTTGAAGATGCGTGGTACGCTTACAGCAGCTGAAATTGCAAAAGAACTTGGAATTACAAGTGAGGGTGCAAGACTTCAACTCTTAAAATTAAGTGAAGAGGGATTAATTGATGCTGCACATGAATCAAAGGGTGTAGGTCGGCCTACGCAGTACTTTAGCTTAAGTGCCGAAGGCAATGCAGGATTTCCAGATACCCATGCCGAATTGACGGTAAAGCTGATCGACCTGATCAAGCATACCCTTGGAGACGATGCGCTCCAAAAAGTCATTACCGCAGCTGAAGAAAGTGGCAAAGCACGTTATGCAAATGAATTACAGTTTTCCAATACCCTCGAAGACCGCGTAAGCCAACTGGCCCAAATCAGATCCAGAGAAGGCTATATGGCCGAATACCGAAAAGAAGCCAACGGTTTTCTGCTGATCGAAAACCATTGCCCGATTTGTGCAGCCGCACAAGCTTGCCAGGGCTTCTGTGCGGCCGAACTCAATACCTTTAAATTTGTCCTGGGTCAGGATGTTGGCATCACCCGGGTAAATCACATCATTGCCGGCGACAGAAGATGTGCTTACAAAATAGAACCCATAGCTTCCTAGTACAGGCTAAGCATAACACCTTACCGCAAACAAGGCAGCGGGTGTATTTGCAGATGGGTGTACCAGGCTGATCCGGATACAGTCGGTATATATGGACTGCTCCAATACGATCACGTTTTTGGTCTGGTAGTTTTTTTCAGCGTAATAAAGCACATTTCCCTGGCCATCTTTGATCTGGTAATCCCTTACACAAAAGGGCATGACATCTTCAGGATGACCCATCAATACGGTTTCCATCGGATGGTCATAATCCGTATCAAAAAACAATTCAATACTGCTTATTTTTTGTTCCTGATCCCACTTGATTTGGAGTTCCGGATTCGGGTCGGCTCCTGAAGCCACCCATGCATTGGGTTCGGTTGTTGGCCTGAACACACCTGTCCGGATATTTCCTGCAGTGAATTTCGAAAGCCCTGGAGACACCTGAATGGCCAGGTTATGTCCTTCAGGCCGGCGTTGCGGACACCAGAATTCGAATTCATCAACACCTATATCTTCTGTCGGGGTTTGTTTCCCGTAATTGGATACCGCTTTATTCACCAGGTTGAATACAGAAAGTACGCCCGTGATGCGGTGTTCAGAATGATGGATTTTTACCAATGGATTTTTATGGATCACCATAAAGACATAGGTATTTTCATTCAATGTGGTATCGCAATCCAGATGCAATGCATTTCTGCCCGGCACAACAGTCAATGTCCGTTGTTCCAGGACCACATCCGGGGTGTAGTTTCCGTTTCTTTCGCTCACACGCCATTCCACCTCAAGGCTGGTCGTGGTGTCCGATTCTACATAGAAAGTAACCTGGGGTATTTTACCCTGATCCAGGGGCAACATTTGCGCCACAGAAACATCCAGGTTTTTCAAGATACCCAAAGGCAATTCATCCAATACATATTCACTCGATGCCGTGATTTCAGCAGATTGCACCAGATCCAGCTCATCTGACAGTTCAAATCCCGGAATATGTTGACCGGTTTTCAGCAGTTCCTGCTGCAAATCCCCAATCAGATTTTGCTTCATGATCTCTGCCGGATGAAGCCCTTGCCTACTGGCAATAAAAGCAGCCATACCTACCGCCTGCCCAACATGGGCAGCAGTGGCCATTACCCGGGTAGATGCAAATGCCACATGGGAGGCACTGATGATTCTTCCTGCCAAAAACAGGTTACTGATGTTTCTACTGTATAGACAACGGTAAGGAATTTGATAAATCCCCTTGCTGTGCCATTGGTTACACCCCGGTTTCTCACTAAATACCCCGTCTGCGGGATGGAGATCGATTGACCAGCCACCAAAAGCAACGGCATCTGTATGGGTATGTTGCGAAACCACGTCTTGCTGACGGAGCATGTAATCTCCTTCAAACCTGCGGCTCTCTCTTTTGCCCGGTATTGTCCCTACCCATTCCAGGGTCATGGTTTCTGCTTCAGGAAATTCACCTGAGTTTTTAATGTAATCCCATACCCCATAAACCACTTTCCAAAGCTCCCATTTGATCTTTTCCGTATCATGCACGGTATCTAAGCGGCCACCATATTCCAGCCACCATAATTTACAGCCATATTCTTTTGCGTTGAAACTTTTGAAACGTGGAATTTCCTTTGTAATGTCTTTCAATGCAAATTCCGGGGCTACGAATTTCACCGGCTTACCGGTGTCCTTGCTGTAGAAATATAAGCTATGCCCGAGTAATTCTCCGTACTCCTGGCTTGGCGCAAACTTCTCCCCAAACTCATCCTTACTTTCAGCCCCCATCCTAAAAGCGGCACCAGCTAAAAAGCCAACAATACCATCTCCGGATGCATCGCAAAACAAAGGTGCAGTCAGGACATATTCCGTTGAATTCTGACTGCAAAATGCCTTGACAGATGAAATGGTATCCGGATCAGATTTATGAACTTCGTAAACCGCTGTATTTAACAACAGGGTGATGTTGGGTTCGGCAACTACTTTATCCAGCAGTATGGCGTCGAAAAGCAGGGGATTTCCTTCTTTATTCCGATAGGTGTTTTCTACCAGTAGCTCATCTACAACTCCACCTTCCCTGCTCCAACGGTTATTATTTCCCATATGCGAGGTAGCACCAAGAATCCACAGGCGCACTTCGCTTGAAGAATTACCGCCCAAAACCGGCCGATCTTGTACAAGAACTACCTTGACACCCTTACGTGCCGCTGTAATTGCAGTACAAACGCCAGACAACCCACCTCCAACAACGACAAATGTGGTATTTATTTTTTCAGACATCAAACTGCGGACATCTGTTCCTTCTGATTTTATCATAGTAAATGTTTGGGTAAACCCAATATTATTGTTTTAACTTAAACTGACTTTTTTAATGACGCTTTTAAGGGAATGGTTGCACTGGCCAATATGATGGTCGCAATCACAACCACCATACTTGTTCCCTTCGTAGTAAAAGCACAAAGGATATATAGAAGCAGGGCGATGAAAGCCAGCGAAAATGAAATGACCTGCAAACCAAACTTATTCTGCCTTTTAATCTCTGCTACTTCCGCTTCGTCCACTTGCGGCACATTTGCTGCACGGAATGTTTTGAGCGCCTGCAACTGTAAATATTCGGCACTTATTTTTCCTTTGTATGCTGCGTATATTTCATAAATCGCCAATAGGATGAAGGGCAATAATACACCCAGCAACATTTCATTGGCGCGACTAAGCTTATCGTGCAGTACAAGCGGTAGTATGATTTTAAAGCATAAATTAACCGCCAGGCTGACCATAGTGATAAATATGGTTGCCTTACCAGTAATGCGCTTAGAGAACAATGCCCATATTGGCGGCGCCAGCAAAGGCCCACCGGTGATTGCCCCCACACTTAGCGTAAATTCAACGATTCCACCGATATAAGGTACAATCAAGGCAATCACAATCATACCGAAGCCAAAGCACCAGGACGATCTGCGTGCAATTTTCATCAGCTGTTCATCTGATGCTTTAGGGTTGATTGTGCCTTTATAAATGTCATTCGTAAATACCGCAGATACCACATTTAAGGCGGTATTTGCAGATGCTGAAGTTGAAAAATACATTCCGGTCAAGATCAAGCCCATCAATCCCGCTGGCAAAACTTGCTTGCAGACCATCAAATAAGCATTTTCAGTCTCTAACCCGGTCAGCCCCGGGTTAATGGTCTGGTAAATCATGGGTGGCAACATCCACAATACCGGACTCAGAATATATAATCCGGCAAATAGAAAAGCCACTTTAGAAGCAGATTTTGGTGTATCTACACTGGTATACCGCTGTACAAAAGTCCAGTTGCCACCAATATAAAAGATATGATACAGCGCAAATGCAGCAATAAAGCCCCAGGTATATTCTCCATTAACCACATTAAAGAAATGATCCGGCACCTTGGTCAGGAACATATGTACGCCACCTGCCTCTGTAAACGCCAGCGGGATGATCAGCAGTACAGCTGCTGTAAGGATGACAAACTGTAGAATGTCAGTCACCATCACTGCCCATAAACCACCAACCGCTGTATAAGCAATCATCAATATCCCAAGAATAAGCGTAACCGGTACCAATGGAAAATCTAAAGAGGAACCCACCAGTTTAGATACCGAATACAGTACTGAACCTTTGATGAACAGCGATACCAGCATGAAGATGTAAATAAAACTCTTTTGTACATGCGCACCCAATCTGTCTTTGATAAATTCAGCTGCAGTAAGGCTGCCGGTCGCCTTCCATTTTGGGGCAATGTATAAGCCCGTAATCAGTCCGCCGATACACATCGTCCACTGAATCGTAACCGCAACCCAGCCATATTTATAAGCAATTGAACCCCAGGCTACAAAAGTACCCGCGGAAAAAAAGCTCATAAAAAGAGACAGACCGCCGATAAACCAGGGTACAGCCTCGCCACCCGCAAAGAATGATTTCAGGTTTCTTCCCGTTCTGGAAAACAGCAAACCGATCACCATAATAAATACTGAAAAAATAACGATGACCGAGGTATCTATAATTGAATTCATGCGATTGCTTTATTTATTGGTCTTTAAATTTTGAATGGTCTTTGCTGCCACTTGCTTCAAATAAGCAGCAAAATCGGCCGGAACTTTGTCGGGCACATAGCTCAGGCTTAAGGGTGACTCTCCAAACAGGGTTGAATACCAGATCAATGAGCCCAGGTATCTACCCGCTTCGTTGGCATGGTTCGGGTCAAATACCATTTGATTGTCCTTCCAGGAATAGCCCATATTCAGCGAATGGGTCTGTTTGGGAAGATTGGGATATACCGGGTTCGCGTAATCAAAATCAGGATCTTTTCTAAAGCCGAACACAGGATCTGTGGCTACTGCATTAAAAGCATCACCGACAGGCATGATTTTCAGGTTTAGCTGTTTTGCCATGGCGTGATAAGCGGCCCTCGACTTTGCCCACATTTCCTGCTGGTCTTTAGCCAGCACCTCTGGTGCCACCCGTCCAAATTTTAAAGCATCGCTTCTGTAAGCCCAGGTTTGATGAATAACAACCCTGGCATTCGGCTGGAGCTGTTTGATATAATCGTACAGTTTTCTTGCATAAGGGTTATAACTTTCCTCATCTGCCGAATAGTATGAAGCTTGCTGAAGGGTAACCACATCCCAGGTACCGGCAGATAAAAGCATCCTCAGGGATTTCCCTTTGTAAGGTTTTCCTTTGGGATCATCAGGATTGGCCTCTGCAGCTTCCACATATCCCCAATGCTGGGCTAAAGAATGTCCACCAAGTTCGGCTCTTCCTATAACCAGGTGCTTAGCCCGTTCCTGGGCAAAATTCGGCAAATACGCTGATGCATTCTGAGAAAAACTATTGCCTATAATAAATAGCCTCAAACTATCGGGACTGGTTTGCCCAAAGGATAAACCTGTCGTAAAACAGAAAAGAAGGACTAAAGTTCTTTTCACATGGTTGATTTTCTGATGAAATATTTTCATGGGTTTCATTTGTTAAATTTTATATTGTTTACTGTGGTTGATTATTTTACTCCCTCAAAATCTACATTGACCTGCCTGACTTCCTTGCTTCCCTTACTGGTCAATTTCACATGAATAGAAATCGGTTTTTCCGGATCCAAACGGTTAAACGACCATTCAAAAGGATAGGCGTTGCGCTTTTCCAAGGTAGCGGCATCATCATTCAACTCCAGCTCAGCCGTCGCACCTGCCAGAGGCGGCGTACTTAAATATGCATAAACAGAATCCCAGCCAAAAGGAGAACGGATTCTAAAAGCGTAAAGTTTACCCCAGGGAGCACCAAGATCAACTTCCTGCAAGCCATCTTTTACGGGCGCAAGTGCTTTCGTTACTTTTGATGCCGCTAATGGAAATGAATAGGCGGTTATGCCCTTTCCCGGTACTTTTGCATTCATTTGATTTCCTGAAATGGACAATTCAGCCGCTGCTGCAACTCCCCCCTGATAATGTTTAATACCACTGCTTTTGATGCCGGTCTGCTGTAAATCCAGACTGAAATCCGCATGTTGTTCCTGTACAGATTCGTTCAGTAAAACCACCCAAAACCGGTCCTCAGATATTCCGGTGAGGTAATTTACCGATGGATTATCCAACTTAATCAATCCTTTTTTAAGCCAGATCTTCACATTTTTATCGTCAAAGATGGCCCCTTTACCGCCACCATAAATGCGGTTGTTAAACCAAACAAACCCCTCCTGCTTTCCCCAGGGAAAACTGATTGCCCCTTTAGATCTTTGTACCGCTTCGGTAATCAGAAAGTCTAAACTAAAAGCCAGATGTGGCGAAATGTGGTGGTAATAAATGGAGTTGATATCCGGTCCCTGGTATGGGTAATTTTCCCGGTAAGTGAGGTCCGTATATCCAGTGGCATAATAACCAGGGTAATTGGTAAAGCGCCCGATGATGGAATTCCGTGCATAAATTTCAAAGATTTTGCGTTCTGTATCGGCAGACAAGCGCAGCAAATGCGGCGCCCAGGTGGACATAAAGATATGGCGGACGTTCTTTTTCGGAAGAAAGAAGGTAACTGGTTGCTCCAGGCCAAGTCCTACAGGCGACAGCAAGGCCTGAGGTACCTGTTTAGCCTTTACATCACCCTGCTGACGGGGAAAGCCCAGACGGAACTTCGCTCCATCTTTCCACCATAAATTGGTATTGCCTTCATAAGCATCACCTTCATGGATGAGTTGCATTTTATTTTCAACAAGCGGATAGGAACGGATTCCTGCCAGGGTAAAATAAGAGGAATATTCGGCCGCATTCAAAAAGGACTTGTCTTTGCTCACTTCATAAAGGTCCGTCAGGTCCCACCAATAGGGATAAAACGAAGTATTGTAAAATGGCTGGGCAGTCAGCAAATTGGTCTTTTGTCCGTAAACTTCCTTGGATACAAATTCCTTCGCATTTATAACCGCTGCGTTTAACCACTTTTTATTCTTAGTTAAGCGGTAAGCCGCCAGTTCCTGTGTCCATGCCGGCAGGTTTACACTGTAGCCCGACAGCTTTCTGGGTTGCTGATCAGGCATAGCTACCTGGACGATCCAGGGATTTTTATAGTCCAGTAATTGGGCTAAAGATTCGAAATAAGCCGTATTGAACTGTACATTTTTATAGGGGTTCAGCTCAAGCGTAGCCGCCGTAGGATGGTATGGTGTTCCTGCAGCTTTAGCCCACCTGAATGCGCTGCGGGATAAGGTATATTCGATAGTTGGTAAAGCGCGACTAACGTAAAGGGCTTCATCTCTGCCCATCACTGCCGCAGAAATCACAGCCAATGGGGAGGATTGCGCAACAGTAGGTGCAATTTTAGGATCGGCCTCAATATCAAAAAAGCCTTTCAGCGCTGCACTCCATCCCGAAGCTTCATCATTTTTGATCAGATCTACAATGTTGAATATCGCATTGGTTAAAGAGGTCGCATCCTGGGACCTGTAGTCGCTCACCTGATAAATGGAATTGGACACATATTCGAGTGCAGCGTTCCATTTACCGTTGACAGCACCAAGATTAAATGATCTTGTCAGCGACTGTCCGGCAGCCAGCTTAGAATCTTCAAGGCCCAAAACCGGGGCAAATGCCATCGGTTGTACTTTATTAAATTCGTTTTTGAGTGAAAAGCCTATTCTGGAGGTAATGTCTTTCGCCCAGTCGACCGGAAAATCGGTCAATGAACCCGTCACAAAATAGCTGATGGGCTTTTTGTCTGGCTGAACTTCCACAATCGCCAGCGGTTGCGGTGTCATGGCACTGGGAATCAGCATGGGCCCTTCGGGTAAACGTTTGTAATTAAACATGGGCGGTAGCAGCACATTGCTGACCCTTGTTTCCGGCACATCCTGAAAAGCAGCCACCACAAAACTGTAATAACCGGGGCTCTTCGCCGTATGGGTTAAACTGAGTTCAAAATGCGAGGCACCCGGTTTCAGTTTCCAGATTCCTTTAACTTCTACCCCACTCGCGCTCTGGTACGTAACCCATAATTCTTCGGGCGTTACCTGTTTAACAGCTTTGGCTTCGCACAACATCAGTTCTCCGGATAGAAAAGGATTTTTCACCCCCTCCTGATCCATCGTTTGATACACTTTGCCTTTCACAGTAAAGTCAGTTAAGCTGAATGAATTTTTCCAGGAAGCGAAATAAGATCCAAACTCAATCTTTGCCGCTTTCGCAGCAAGTAAGAAAATCCGGTTTGCCTCCATTTGATCATTTACACTTTGCCATCGCTTATCCTGTGAAATTTGTGTAACTGCAATGATCCTTGATTTTCCGCTTTTAGGGTCGGTATACTCCTCAAAACCCATGCTGATGTTGTCATTCTGCAAGCTGCCCAGGGATTTACCTTTTTTTAGAAAAGAGAAAGGAGGCTCAACTTTTAAAACGTTGGCGTTATCTTTTACCCGCAGGGGTTTTAACGCATAGCCTTGAAGCGAACCATTCATTTTATTGGGATCAAATCCCGCATCCGTACTTAGGAAAATGGCGTCGCACCTGGCAAAATTCAGTTTCGTGTTTTTTAACCGCAATACATTTTCACCTGCATCAAGTACCGCCGATCCTACTTTTTCCCATTGGTAGCCTTCATTCCGGTGCAAGCCCGACTCCCTGCTCATGGCTTGTTCATTGACATATAAAAGATAGCTCCGGGTTCCTGGATTGTTATGGGCATAGTCTCTGGACCTGGTCCATACGGCGTATTGCCCTTTAACGGGAATCTCAATGACGGTTAATGCATCAGCAGTAAGCTCTTTGGCTCCGGATCCCAATAAAGCTCCCTTACCTGAAACATTGGTGCCAGTTTCTTTAACCACTGTCCAGCCCGCAGGAAATTGAAAATCTTCTGCTTCTACCAGGTAATGGGTCTGCTTCTGGCCATAAACCTGCCTGGCGCCAAAAATGCACAATGTCATGAGTGCACAGCACGAAAACCGAAAACCGAATCTAAATATTCTATTCATATGTTTTTCAATAATGAATTGCGATGACTTGTAAGCCAGTGGGAACCATGTCAATATCCAGGGATTTAATACCTTTTTTTATCGGATTTTTTTTACCATCCTGACCAATAAATGAAGCACTTTTGATGCTGTTCCCTGAAATACCCGGAATCCTGGTCACATCAATATGAATTGTGGTACTCAGCTGATTTATACTATTGTTCATCAGCATGAGAAAACAGGTTCGCTGCTTCTTGTCAATTGCAGTGATGTGCTCCAGATAGGGATTATCTGATTTCAGCAGGCCATCGATCAGCTTTAATGAAGCCGGATTGCCGTATACTTTTCCCGGAGCGGAGCCATAGCTTTGATGCGGACCGACTTTAGGGGTAATAAACCCTCTTGGAAAAATGATTTGTCCACGACTGCGCAGCTCCAATTCCGACATCAGGTAATCGGTAATCCAGCCAATCTGCCACCAGGCATGGTGCGGATATGGCCCTGCGCCTTTGTTCATCACATCCCAATAATAAGAAGCTACGCCGGTTTTCTGGTCCACAAAAGCATCTCGGCCCCATGCGGCAGCTCTTGACATGGTTAAAAACAGCGAATCTTTGGTCAGGGAAAACATACGGATAAACATTCCGGCATGGCTTGCCAGTAAAATTGGACCATGATGGTTGGCAGAACCAACGATACCACCATGTTCAAAGCTTAAACCGGCCTGGCTGATCTCCCAGTCCTGCCTTTTAACACCTTCCACCCATTTTTCCTGAGACGTAGAAATTGGGTGCGTATAGATCGATGCCGTATATATTTTTGCTGCAGCAATGGCCGCATTTTTATATTTTAGGTCTTGATCAACATCGTAAAGATCAAGCAAGGCCTGCACCCCTTGTGCTGTAGCAAAATCCGGTGCGAACCTGGTATCACCACAAACCCCGATAAAGGCCCCTTTATTGATGGCATCGGTGATGTACCAATCGGCGCCCTTTTTAGCCGCTTCCAGATATTTCTTGTCGCCCAATATCTTATAGCCAATAAGTAGACCATAAAATGTTGGCCTCAGATCTGAAATGTCCCTGAACATGGGTTCAGCAGTTTTATTGTCGTAAGCCACTTCCCAGCTGCCATCAGCTTTCATCCAGGACAATAATTTATCGGCAGCCAGCTTTAAACCGGCGCGCAATTTTTGATCCTGGGGATCAAACAACAACATGTTTCCGATATCCATCATCAGGTAATAAGTAGTCCCGATAGGTTCGGTATAAGGCCCCCATTCTTCTGTAAATTTCTTGCTGTTCTGCAAAAAGTACTGCCCTTCCGAAGCACCGTAAAAAAAGTCTTTGGTCGGGTGCTGCTGGGCAATTTTAAAATTCCTGGCATCAGGAAGACGCGCAGAGATCAATTTCTGGTTGTCTGTCAGCCTGGCCAGCATCCACATGGCCCCATAATCAGAATTTTTCATTGCATCCTTTTCTGAGCCATATACACCTCCAAGGTATTTTTGGGCGCCAATTTGCAGATTTTTGTATTGGGCCAGCTGCCACATTGAGAGGCTGTCATCAACCACATAATTCGCCATTCTGAATATCCGATCGGTAAGAGAGGCATTGGTTTTTTTCAACATCAGTACATCTTTAAATTGATAAACGTCATTGGCCGCATGTTTCATCACCTCAAACCAGTCAGCGGCTTTGATGGTATACCTAAAAGAAAAGCTAATCGAATCGTTTTTCGCCAGATAAGATTTTTCCTGCCCCAATACCGGGTGATAAAGTGTCGGCATCAGGTTTCCCTTTCTGTTCAATACAGATAAGCCAACATTCCATTTCCCATGTGTTTTCTTATCGAACGACCAGGGATCCCGGTCAGTTCCAGGCTCCGGAATAACAGCCAGCGTGATGTTCTGGTTATTTTGGACCAGCGGCGATAACGTAGAGGCGATCCGTTCCCTGACCACCACAGGCACATCAGGTATCCCCTGCCCATAAGCATAGGCATTTACAAAATTGGCATTCAATTGATTTCCCTGAAAGACGCCTGGCACAGTAGCCCACTTAAAATTATTTTTATCAAAAAGCGCAAGCTCGGGCGAAGCAATAGCATAATATCCTGCCTGCTTGGCCTTTAGTTTCAGCGTTACTTTGATATCATTGGGATACTGTGCATCAAAAGCCCAGGACGATGTCAGTGTAAACTGCTCCATTTCCTTTTGAAAGGTCAGCTCTTTTTGATTTGCCTTCTCCTGATCCGGATAAAAGTGAATCGCTTGTCCAGCCGTATTCATTGGAATGGAAGCAGTCGCCTGCTTCCATATCGGTACCACATAACGGTAAATGGATTCGGGAAAATTACCCGCCTTTTCCACTGCAGTGCTGGGACCAAGCGATGCCGAATCTGCAGCATACAACACGGAAAATACGCCCGAAGGTTTTGCAGATAAATCTACCCAGGCACCTTTGTCGAAAACCGATATTTTATTCAGTTGATATCCTTTGGCAGAATTTACCCACTCTAAATTCAATACGCCGTTGGCAAGCGAGGGGCCTTTCGACTGCGCGTAAATGGTTGAAGGGAAAAGAAAAATCAGCCATGCCAGTTTTTTGATCGTCCGGCCTGCCCAAAAATAATTACCAGCCATAATTTTGTTTGATAAGCTTATTCACTGTGATTTCTGTTGTTGGTATTGGGAACAACACATCCCTATCCGTAGTATTTTTACCTGCATTTGCAGCATATTTATAGGCCGAAGGCGAGGTAGCCGTAATGGACTCACCCAAATCATTCATGGTTTTCACGTAAATGTCCCAACGGATGAGGTCATGTTTTCGTATGCCTTCAAAACACAACTCCCGTGCACGTTCATCCTGGATGAAAGTTAAAAACCCGATTTTATTTAGTCCTGCCGGTACATCGCACAAGGCATCCGCTTTATCCAGCGGTTTGTTAAAGGCCCTTCTCCGCACCTTATTGATGGCATCATAGGCAGCTGCAGTAGGTCCACTGTTCACTTCGTTCTCGGCCTCTGCTTTCATCAGCAATACATCGGAATAACGGATCACAGGGAAATTGGTAGAGGTATAACTCCTTGCTTTGGAACCCGTCTCATACTCCCTTCTCCATTTGCCAGGGTTCCGGTCGTAAATCTGCGTAGCCGTCCAGTTGGATTTCACCGTATTTCCACTAGTCGTCACAAAGCGGTAAGGTGCTATACTCCAGTTTCTCCGCGCGGTATCCGCAGTACCAAACAGCTGGTATAACTTAGCTGTGGTCTTCATTGCACCGCCCGAATAGCCAATGGCTTCGCTCGGACATTCAATACCATTTTCTACCCCCATAGATCCGGCCAGATCTACAGTTCCTACTTTATTCCCGTACATTCCAATTTCCCAGATGCACTCTTTCTTTTCATTGATATCCTGGGTATGGTTGATGAAAATCTGTTTATAGTTCAGGTTGAGCGCGTGCTTATTGGAGGTAATTACTTTGTTTGCATAGTCCAGTGCATCTTTATATTTGCTCACATCCTTTAAAGGTGCTCCGGCCATTTTAAGAAAAACCCTGGCCAGTATGGCCTGTACACCTGTTTTAGAAATCCGCTCGTTAAAAGAGAACTGATCAATGTCGCTAACCAGCAATTCCGCCTGCTGCATATCTTTTACAACTGCAGCGTAAACCTCAGCCAATGGTGCACGCGGAAGGTAAGGGTCATTGGGCGATGTTGTCGCGTTCAGTTTTAAAGGCACTGGTCCAAAAATATCCGCCAGCAGATAATAATAGTAACCGCGTAAAAACAAGGCTTCCCCCTTGATCACATCCTTTTTCGACTGATCTATGTTTACCTGGTCAACCTGTTCCAACAATAGGTTTGCACGATTTACGCCCTCGTATAAGGTTTCCCAAAGCCGGCCAATATCCAAATGGCTGGCATCCATCACCATCACCCGGATGTTGTTAATGGAAATGCTTTTAAAAAAGGCCTCATCACTCACTACAAAATAGCTAAACAACCCGCGTCCGTACATCCGTCCGTTTTGATCAATCAATCGGTTATACACACCATTCAAACCACTTTTCAGATCCTCCTCTGTTTTGTAATAAGTTTCAGGTGTTACAAAATCAGGATCTTTATCCAACAGTTTGGAGCATGAAGCCATCATGATTCCAATCAGCAGTATTAATATTTTCGTTTTCATCTGTTTATAGTTTAAAAGTTAGCATTCAATCCAAAGGTGATTGTCCTCGGTCTTGGATATGGCGACCAATCAAATCCCGGGGTTAAGGCGGTATGTCTGGTCGATACTTCAGGATCAAGGCCGGAATACTTAGTCCAGGTAATCAGATTCTGGGCCGACAAAGAAAAGCGCAGACTCTTCATCTTTAAAGACTTCATCACCGACGACGGTAAATTATAACCCAAGGACACTGTTTTCAATCTGATGAACGAGCCGTCTTCAATGGTACGGGACGAATAATACGCTGGCCCTTGCCCACCAACTCGGTACAATTTATTGGTTTGATTTTCCGGTGTCCAGCGATCAGCAAAAGAAGCAAACATATTTAAAAAGTTTCTGGTGGTTGGATCTCCGCCTTCAAATTCTATACGGTTGGCGTTTAACACATCATTTCCATAACTCCATTGAAAGAAGACATTCAGATCAAAATTACCATAACTGAAGTTGTTGTTAAAACCGCCGATATGAACGGGGTTTGGATCTCCGATCACACCAAGATCACGATCGTCAACCTGTCCGTCGCCATTGAGATCTTTGAACTTGATATCGCCTGGAAGGATGTTTGCACGTGGATTGCCATTATTCGGCACATTGCTTTTCAGGACATAAGTACCGTTGGTCTGCAGGTCAAAATCGCTATACTGGTAAACACCATCAAACTGCATCCCATAAAACTGTGCAATGGGTTTTCCTGGCACAGCAATGTAAGGAAATGCATTGTTGAAATTGCCCCAGGTTACCCTGGAAAGCAAGTTTGGCTCATCGTCATTTAAGGCCAGCACTTTGTTCCGGTTAAAGGCAATGTTAAAGTTGGAATTCCAGGAGAATTTATCTCCTTTGATATTTGTTGTATTGATCGTCAGCTCGATACCGCTGTTTGATACCTTTCCAACGTTTTTAAATGCATTTAAGAAACCCATACTTGGGGCCAGTGTTGCATTCAACAACAAATCATGTGTTTTTTTATAATAATAATCTGCCGTTAAGGTGATCCGGTTTTTAAGAAAACCCAGGTCGACACCCACGTTAGACTGTACAGTGGTTTCCCATTTCAACCTGGTATTGCCCAGGTTCACGGGAACGATTCCTTTACCAGGGATATTACCCGTACTGTATCCTGACGTTGGCAACATTTTCAGCGCGGTAAGTGCAGCATAATCATTTACCCGGTTGTTACCGGTATGGCCGTAGCCTACCCGGAGTTTACCATCACTTAAAAAATCCAATTCCTTTACAAACGCCTCGTCGCTGAAACGCCATGCAAATGCGCCCGATGGGAAGTATGCCCATCTGTTGTCTTTCGGAAATCTGGACGATCCATCGGCCCGGAATGAAACCGTCAGTAAATATTTGGATTTATAATTGTAATCAATCCTGCCAAGATAGGAAAGCAAGCCATTTTTCAAATCCGACATGGGGGCCACTGTCAGCTCTCCTTCAGATAAACCGATCATGCCCAGCGATTCATTGGGAATTTTTATTGCAGAAAATCCGTTTGAGTAATTCCGGACATCCTGCATCGTCAAACCTGCAAGGACCTTTAAACTATGTCCACCTTTAAATTTGGTATTGTAAGTCAGTGTGTTTTCATTCAAAAGATTGGTGATCTCGGTATTGTTAATCGAGCCGTTCACCTTGTTGTTGTTGTTTGGATTTCCAAGCCGCGACATGGAGTTGTTGAAAATCTCCTGGCGGATATTGGCCTTGTTCAATCCACCGCTAACCCGCAGCGACAGATTTTTCAGAATCTTATAGTCCACATAGGAATTGATCACCAGCGAATTGTTAAAAAGAGGCTTGTACTCATTTTGTGCTGCGATTAAAGGATTGATCCGATAATCAGCTGTCGGACTCAAATCCGGATCAAAAAGTTCCTCAGTCATACCATCATCGAAATTGATGTCTCCGGTGATGGGACGAAAACCCCATGCACTGTACAGTAAACTGGCAGTGGGACTGGTTTGCGATTCTGCTACAACAGTTCCAAATTTCTTGGTAGCCGCATAGTTCAGGTTTACACCCGCTTTCAGTTTCGAGTTGATGGTCTGATCAATCACCACACGCCCCTGATACCGACGGAAGCCACTGTTGATGATGATTCCTGGCTGGTTCAAGAATGATCCAGAAATGGCATATCGGGTTAATTCTGTACCACCGCGCAAAGAAAGGCTATGGTTCTGGGTATAAGCATCCCTAAAAATCTCATCTTGCCAGTTTATACCTTTCCGGCCACGATAGTCTTCCAGTGTTTGCCCATTTTTCAGGTAAATGGGACCATATAAATTCGGATCCTGCTCCAACTGATATTTAACGAACTCATACGGACTCAATACCGCTTGTTGTTTGATGATGGAATTTACTCCGGCCCAGGCATCATAATTGAGTTGCGGTGCACCTATTTTCCCTTTTTTAGTGGTGATCAAGATCACCCCGTTGGCACCGCGGGCCCCATAAATGGCTGTTGCTGAAGCATCTTTAAGAACTTCTATCGATTCAATATCTTCACTATTGATGATGTTAGCAGAGGCAAGTTCTGTAGGAAAACCATCTATTACATATAAAGGTGCATTTTCCTGGGTCACAGAGTTATTCCCCCGCACGACAATATTCAGTTCATTTCCCGGCTGTCCATCCGTAGAGGAAACCTGTACTCCGGCAATCCTGCCCGCCAAAGCTTCGGTAAAAGTACCAACTGGTGCTTTACTCATGTCCTTGATACTGGCCGAACCTACCGAACCAGTCAGATCCCTCCTGGTCGTCGTACCATAACCCACCACCACCACATCATCTAAAATGTTCGTACTTGATTCCAGTTTTACGTTGTAGACAACAGCAGTGGTCAGTGGTATTTCCTTAGTCACAAATCCGGTATAAGAAAATACCAAAACACCCTTCAACTCGGGAATTGAAAATTTAAAAGCGCCCTTCTCATTTGTCTGGGTAACGCTGTTGGTGCCTTTTAACCTGACACTCACACCGGGCAATACCTCCCCGTTATTATCCTTTACCACTCCGGATACATACACGGCGATAGGTGCTTTGCGGAGTGTGTTTTTATGGAATGCAGAATTTTGTCCAGGATGGATAGTCGCGTGTACTGATGAATAGCCCAGCACTGAACAGATGAATACAAAGTAAAATTTCATTACATACATGAATTAGTTTATAATTTGGTCTATGGGAGCGTGTCTTGTTGAAATCAATAAATGACATCAAGCTAAACAGGTGGTGCGGGAAAAGGGATATCAAAATAGATCATGCCCGGTTTTTTGGATGAGGATACAGTATTCATATTTGGTTTGGTCTGGTTTGGTTTTAACCGCCATCACAAAAATATAAATTAATCTTAGTTTTCAAACATTATTTACATTTTATTATCAACCCGATTTCATTCAACTTAAAAAAAAAGAACACAAAACTCTAAAAATCAAATAATTAAATAAACAAAAAGAATAAGCTAATTATTTAACATCCTTTTTTGGTTTGGTTTGGTATGGATTGCATTTTCTCAAAAATATCTTTAGTTTTGTAAGGCAACAAAAGAACATATGCCTCAGCATTCAAAATCTAAAACCGAAAAGAAAACCATAGAGACGGATTCATCCCCGGCCTCTACACATAGGATGAAGTATTTGCAGTTGGCAGAATATATTAACCACCTCATTGAAACAGATGAGCTGAAAATTAACGACAGGCTCCCTTCTTTAAACCAGTTAATTGAAAAATTAAAAATCAGTAAAGAAACTGCCTTAAAGGGGCTCAGTTATTTATCAGAAAAGGGGATCATTGAAGCTGAATACCGAAAAGGTTATTATGTAAAGAAAAAGACCCAGTATCAGCCTTACCGGGTTTGTCTGATTCTGGATAAAATGAATGTTTTAAGAGACCGGGTCTATCAATCTTTTTTAGAAACGATCAAAGGCCAGGCAGAGGTTGATGTTTATTTTCATCACCACAACTTTAAGGTATTTGAAAAACTGGTCGATGAAAATTTATCCAATTACACGCATTTTGTCATCACCACATTCTTACAGGGTAACACCACCGAAGTACTCAACCGCATCCCTCCGCAAAAGCGGATCATATTGGATTACGAAGAAAAAATACTAAGCGGTGATTACACCTGCATTTATCAGGACTACAAGACAGATATCCAGGAATCCCTGACGGAGTTACTGCCACAGCTGGACAAATACTCCAGACTGGTACTCATAGCCCCACTCGAGGCATTTCATGCAAAAGAAGTTATCGCGGGATTTGAGGTGTTCTGCAAAAAGAACCATAAAAAACACATCATTTACAATACTGTAGATGAAAAGCGCTGTAAAAATGGCGATGCCTACATCACCTTCAGCAGATATGACCAGGATGATGTTTCCATTATTAAACTGGCCCGTAAAAACCAATGGAAGCTCGGAAAGGACATCGGACTGATTTCCTATAATGATACCGCTGTTAAAGAAATCCTGGAAAACGGAATTACTGTAATCAGTACCGATTTCAATAAAATGGGTGAAGAAGCGGCAAAAGCCATCCTCACCAAAACCACTGTCACCATGAGAGACCCCGCAACGGTCATTTTAAGAAATTCGCTTTAATTAGGAGACAAAATAAACCATTCTCTTCCAAGTCTGGCATCTTTAGGCTCCTGAAGGGGAGCAAAAGCGCCTAGGCCTTGTCTGAGAAGGTATATTTTGCAGCAATAAAGTAATTACATGAACATCGCCTAAGCATTTACCACCTAACCACGACTACCTAAACATTAAACACTGCCGCCTAGCCATTACTACATAAACATCCTGCAAAAAAAACTATCCTGCAAAAAAACTATCCTGCAAAAAAACTATCCTGCAAAAAAAAACATCCTGCAAAAAAAACATCCTGCAAAAAAAACTATCCTGCAAAAAAAACTATCCTGCAAAAAAAAGCATGATGCTAATTAGGCATCATGCGATATGGATCTTCTCCTTTACTTAAGTTCAAAATAAAATATACCTACTGTGAAGAGGCCTAGGCGCTGTGCGCTTTTTCAGCGCCTCAGATGCCAGACTCAGAACAGTACGGTTTATTTTATTAAACTTAATTCCCCCAAACTTTCTTGGATGATTTTAATCTTCCCTTCCGCATCAGCTTTCTTATTGCGTTCATTTTGAATAATCTCCGGTTTCGCATTTTGTACAAACCGTTCATTACTCAATTTGGCATCCACCGATTTCAGGAAGCCTTGTAAATACACCAGATCTGCATTTAAGCGTTCTTTTTCCGCTTCTACATCAATGGTCTCGTTCAGCTGGATAAAGAACTCATCATTCCCTACCATGAAGTTTGCCGCACCACTTACTTTCTCAGTTACAAAATCAAAAGCATCCACATTGGTCAGCTTGCCAATAATGTTCAACCATTTGCTATAATCCAGACCGGAGTTCACTTTCAAACTCAAGGGCAAAGCATCTTTAGGAGAAATCTGTTTGGTATTGCGCACATTACGAATTTCTGCCACAAGCTGTTTCAGGACTTCCACATCTTTAAGCAATGCAGTATCAATACCACCAATGGTTGGATAATTGGCTACGATGATGCAGTCCATTTCTCCTTTTTCACCAAACAGTTCATCATGATACAACTCTTCCGTTAAGAACGGCATGAATGGATGCAGCAATTTCAAAATGCGTTCAAAATAACCAAGCGTTGCTTTCACTGTTGCCGGATCAATTGGATGCTGATAAGCAGGCTTCACCATCTCCAGGTACCAGGCACAGAAATCGTCCCAAACCAATTTATAGGTAGCCATTAAAGCTTCCGATAACCTGTACTGTTTAAAGTTATCTTCAATTTCAGCCAAAGCTTCATTGAAACGGTTGTCAAACCAGGCAATGGCCTGTTCATTGGGATTCTGCAAGGTTTCATCTACTTCCCAGCCTTTTACCAAACGGAAAGCGTTCCAGATCTTGTTGGCAAAGTTTCTGCCCTGCTCACAATAGCTTTCATCAAACATCAGGTCATTTCCTGCCGGAGAGCAAAGCAACATGCCTACACGAACCCCATCGGCACCATATTTCTCAATCAGTCCGATCGGATCAGGAGAGTTACCTAAAGATTTGGACATTTTACGACCCAGTTTATCCCGAACAATACCAGTCAGGTACACATTGGTGAAAGGTTTTTGTCCCCTGAATTCATGACCAGCCATGATCATACGCGCTACCCAGAAGAACAAAATCTCAGGGGCAGTCACCAGGTCATTGGTTGGATAATAATAATTGATATCTGGATTATCCGGATTCTTAAACCCATCAAATACCGAAATTGGCCATAACCAGGAAGAGAACCAGGTGTCCATTACATCCGGATCCTGGCTAACAAATGGCTCCAACTGGTGTTTAAAACCAGCGGCTTCTTCCGCACTGAAAGTACCATCTGTATCCTTAAGCTTTAAAAACTCGTCCAGGGCTTCAGGTTTAGTCTTGGCAACGACCCAATTACCCTGATTGTCGTACCAGGCAGGAATTTGTTGTCCCCACCACAGCTGCCGACTGATGTTCCAGTCGCGTACATTTTCCATCCAGTGGCGGTAAGTATTCTGGAATTTTTCCGGAATCAATTTTACATCACCGTTTAATACATCGTCCAATGCAGGCTTCGCCATCTGGTCCATTTTACAGAACCATTGCAAAGACAATTTCGGTTCAATGGCAGCATTGGTTCTTTCAGAAAATCCGACCTGCGATTTATAATCTTCAACCTTAGCCAGGTGACCCGCCTCTTCCAGCAATACCGCAATTTTTTTACGGGCTGCAAAACGATCCTCACCTACTAAAATTACCGCCAGTTCGTTTAGCGTACCATCATCATTCAAGATGTCGATTACCGGCAACTTGTGTTTCACACCAAGCTCATAATCATTCAAATCATGTGCTGGTGTTACTTTCAGACATCCGGTACCAAAATCCATCGTTACATATTCATCTTCAATTACCGGAATCTCCCGGTTAATCAAAGGCACAAATACTTTTTTACCCTTTAAGTGTGTATAGCGTTCATCATTCGGATTGATACAGATTGCAGAATCCGCCATAATCGTTTCCGGTCTGGTGGTTGCAATCGTAATGAAATCCTCGGATCCAGAGATCGTATAATTGATGTAATATAGCTTTTGATTAACTTCTTTACGGATTACCTCTTCATCAGAAACGGCAGTTTTACCAGCAGGATCCCAGTTTACCATCCTGATACCTCTGTAAATCCAGCCTTTTTTGTACAGATGAATAAAACTGTCGATTACGGCATCTGACAAATCCTCTTCCATGGTAAAACGCGTACGGTCCCAGTCACAACTTGCACCCAGCTTTTTCAGCTGATCCAGGATGATACCACCGTATTTTTCTTTCCATTCCCAGGCGTACTTTAAAAACTCCTCGCGGGTGATGTCGGTTTTATTGATCCCACGCTCTTTAAGCATCGCTACCACCTTCGCTTCCGTGGCAATAGAGGCATGATCTGTTCCAGGTACCCAACAGGCATTTTTACCTTGCATCCGTGCTTTACGGATCAATACATCCTGAATCGTATTGTTTAGCATGTGGCCCATGTGTAGGACCCCAGTGACATTCGGTGGCGGAATTACAATAGTATAAGGTTCACGCTCATCCGGCTCCGAATGAAAGAACTTCTTAGAAAGCCAGTAACTGTACCATTTGTCTTCTGTTGCTGCAGGATCGTATTTTGTAGAAATGCTCATTGATATGTTAAGATTCAGTGCGATACAATGAATAGATTATCTATTCTTATAATCCTGCAAATCTAAGATTTATTGCGAACAAAAAGAAACCAGACAAGGGCCAGGATTGCACTACAAAAGCAGCATTAAAAAACCATTCAAACTGGAACGGATCTTTTTCGTGGCCTTGCCCAAATGTGCTTCTACTGTTTTTTCAGAGATGTCCAGTTCACTGGCGATTTGTTTCTGACTAAAGCCCTGCTCCCTGCTCATCCGGTAAACCAATTGGCATTTCTCAGGAAGCCCGCTCACCAATACCTCCAGGCGCCCTTTTAACTCCATAAATTCCAGCCATTCCTGTGTAGAATCATCCAGTAAGCCATAACTCCCCAGACTTTCCGCATACTTTTTCTGGTGAAATTGTTTATTCAACACTTTGATCACCCGATATTTGGTAGACACGGCCAGGTAAGCACTTAAGGTGGTCGTAATTGCCAAATCCAAACGACGGTTCCACAAGGACACAAAAATCCCCTGCACGACTTCTTCGGCATCTTCCAAACGGTCAAGCTTATGCCCGGCCATACTGAAAAGCTTATCCCAATACCGGTTGTAAATCTCGGTAAACGCTGCCTGGTCTCCCCTTTTCAGCGCAGCAACCAGTTCGACATCGCTGAAAATCTTATAATTCTCCATCTCAGTAAGCAGGTTTAGGGTATTCCAAAACGACAATTGTATCCCCTTTAATTTCGAACCGGCATCCCGATACCGCCTCGATAATATACAATGTTTTCTTTAAATCATCTCTGTATCTTAACATACCTGACAAACGCATATCGCCTGGTCTTCCAGCATAAGCCACATCCATGTTGTAAGACCTGGCAATCTTACGAACTACCTGACGAAGATCTTCATTGTCAAATTCCAGCTGCGTCTTCCACATCAACCATTCTTTCTCCGGGCGAAGCACCTTGGGAGAAAAGAAACCCTTGTCGAAACTAATCTGCTCCCCCTTAATTAACGTCTCAATCGCTCCACCACCACGCACTTTAACACTCCCTTCAAATACATGTGTCCTGATCTCTTCGTCATCCGGATACCCCATTACATCGAATTTAGTCCCGGTCACTTCTACATCCAAATGATCTTTCCTGTTTCGAACTTCGACATGAAAAGGCTGAGCAGCCTGGTGTGTAACCTCAAAATGCGCTTCTCCTGATAACTGTACCACACGCTTATGCATATCAAAAACAGGAGGATAGATTAACGAACTGCCTGCTTCCAGCCAAACTTTTGTTCCATCCTGCAAAATCACTTTAAAACTACTTCCATTGGGTGTAACCAGCTTATTGACCGATCCGGGAGCGGCATGTCCCGACTGAAGGTTCGCCATAAAAACAGAATCCTTCAAAAGCACCTCTGTTCCATCCGCTTTATACCATACCGCGATTTTGCTACCCCGGCTATACGATCTCGCCAGCTTAGCCAAATCATAACGCACAGGTGTCTGCACATAAAAATAAACCACAACCGTTAAAATCAGTAAAACAGCCGCAATCAAAGGCATCCGCCACCACAACTTCCTTGCAGGCTCAATCTCTACCTCAAGGTCCTGCAAAACCTTTTGATAAATCCGTTCCTTATGCGTTTCGGCATCGGCTACAAAATCAGCGGGAATGACCAGCGGTTGGTCCTGCCCCTTGTCGTACCAGGAATTAAATGCTTCAGCCTGCTCCGGACTGATCGTTTTGTCAATCCATTTGGCGGCAAGCGCTTCGTGTTGATTTGGTTCTTCAGAATGGTTCATTTTTTATTCGTTGTTTAACAGTAGGTCTCCCGACAACACCAAATCCCTTAGTCCTGAAAAATAAAAAATGAACATACAAAAAGTCCCCAACATTCTGATCATACAACCTGCAACGATAATACACGAAAACGACAACACATGAAACTACACAAAGTACGCCTGTATACGAACAAGAGATGCTGCACCAATAAAACAAGAAACTACAAAATGAGCACCCTGCATGTTAATAGAAAAAGCACCAATAATACAGAAAACTAAGTACTCCTTGCATTTTAGCAAAAAAAGGGGACAGTACAAATAGCACTGCCCCCTTCTACTTTTACTAAAAAATCACCTGCTCAGAAGAGACCTCAGGAATCTTGCCTTCTCCGGCAAAAGATTCCAGTCTCTGAAGAGAACGGTTATTTTTTCTCCTTAAGATAAAGCTCAAAGTAATCCGTTACTTTCTGATAAAGATGAACCCGGTCTTTTCCCAATACATTGTGCTCATGACCAGGATAAATCATATAATCCACCTGTACCCCTTTATCTACCGCATGTTTCACAAAATCAACAGAATGTTGTTGCACAACTACCGGATCCTGCTGACCATGGATCAACAACAATTTACCTTTCAACTGATCTACTTTATTGCTCAGGTAGGTTGCGGCATAACCTTCAGGATTTTCCTGAGGCGTATCCATATACCGTTCCGTATACATAATTTCATAGAACTGCCAGTTGATTACCGGTCCGCCGGCAACCGCAGCTTTAAACACACCCGGGTGTGTCAGCATAAAATCAGTTGTAGCGAAACCGCCAAAGCTCCAGCCAAACAAGCCCATATGGTCAGCATCTACGTACGGCTGACTTTTTAAATAATCAACAGCACTCATCATGTCTTCCATCTGCACATCACCTGCGTGGCGGAACATCGATTGTTCAAAGGCCTTACCACGGTTATCACTTCCCCTTACATCCAGAGAAAGCACCACATAACCACGTTCAGCCATATATCTGAACCAATAGTCACCGGTACCGGCATTCCAGCCATTGGTAACCAATTGTGCATGCGGACCGCCGTACCAGTAAACCACTACCGGATATTTTTTATTTGCATCGTACCCTACCGGCTTATATAAACTCGCATACAGGTCATCTCCCGATTTACTTTTAATGGTGAACATCGTAGAATTCTCAGTAGCATAAGCAGCCAAAGGATTAGCAGCTTTCAGCAATACTTTGGCCTTCGAAGTTGAAGTTTCCACCAACTGAACCAATCTTGGCACATCCGGCGTACTGTAATTATCCAGAATAGAATTTCCAGAGGTACTGATCTGTGTATTGTGTACCCCGTAACCTTGCGTAATCCTTCTGGATTTACCGGTTTTAACATTCAATACATATAAATTTCTGGTGGTTGGAGATTCTTCAGTAGACACATAAAACAATTGCTCTCCTTTTGCATCAAAACCTTTCACTTCCAACACTTCCCATTGGCCTTTGGTCAACTGTTTTAACACTTTGCCTTTTAAATCATATAGGTATAAGTGGTTCCAGCCATCGCGGTTACTTTGCCAGATAAATTTAGCCGCATCATTTTTCAAAAACAGCATAGGCACCAGTGGCTCTACATATTTTTCATCTTTCTCTTCAAACAAAGTCTTTATAAAATCACCCGTTGCGGCATCATACTGATTGAACTTCATGTGGTTCTGACCACGGTTCAACACTGCGATATATACATATTTATCATCCGGGCTCCAGGCAATATTGGTTAAATACTGCTCCACAGGCGCTCCGGTTTTCAGGTAAACTACAGTTTTGGTTTCCGCATTGTAAACCCCTACGGTCACCTGGTGACTTTTGTCGCCGGCCATAGGATATTTAATATTGACATTCTGTGCAGGTCTGGTTGTCCAGTCAATGATCGGGTAATCGGCAACCATACTTTGATCCATTCTGTAAAAAGCCAGTTGTTTACCTGTATTGCTCCAAAATGTACCTTTACTGATGCCAAACTCATCCCTGTGTACTGAAGAAGCATAAACAATGTCTTTCGTGCCATCGGTGGTCACCTGGTGCTGTTCCGCACCTTTTCCTACAAATAAATTGAAGTTATTCAGATAAGCCACATAACCTGCTTTGCTTTCTTCCACATTGGTCATACCAGCAATTTTCTGATCAACCAGGACCTGTATGGTGTTTTTAACCGGATTTAAGGCCACTTTACTTCCATTCAGGTTCAAAATCCAGTCTGCACCCTGATTAAATTGAATCGAAGGCATTTGCTTTACGGTATCTTGTCCGGCAGCTTTCAGCTTTTGATTCAACTGGGTTAAAGACAAAAAAGCCTGGTCTTCTTTTGATTTCGCATTTCCGGTGTACCAAACTGGTCCGTTACCAATCCGTTTTGCATAAACGTAATCCTCCGTTCCGGAAATGAATTGAAGTTGAATCAGGTTTTCAGGAGCAAGCGGACCCCGCGCATTCGCAATCGCGTCCTGCATGGTCAATTGTTTTTTCTGGGCAAAGCCGAAAAGGGAAATGGCCAACAATTGAATCAATAAAATCAGTTTCTTCATTATAATATCTAGGTTTTTAATAGTTGTGAACCCAAAATAAGTTCAATCAATAAATTAGTTGCACCAAACTTAGATAACTACGACAGCATTTCATGAACATTTCAAAAAAAAATTTCTATTCCATAGTTCTGTTTAACTTTAAGCCGTGAAAAATATCTGTATCGGCTTACTATTTGCCATGCTGTGGGCTTCTGCATCTGTAGCGACCAAGTTTGGCATCCATTCAGCACCGCCACTCGTCCTGGGCAACATGCGTTTCTTTATTGCCGGATTTGTGCTGCTGGGCTTTTGTTATGCGTTGAGCCGGGATAAACAATACCGGCTACCTACTGCAATAGAGTGGAAGCAACTGGCCATATTCGGTTTTCTGAACACGAGTGTTTACCTGGGTTTATACGTCTGTGCCATGAAATATACGGCAGCCGGTATCGGCAGCCTGGCTACCTCAATCAATCCCCTGCTTATTGTGCTGCTTTCCTCCTGGTTAATCGGCAGACGGCCATCCATGAATGAAATCCTGAGTATCATTTTGGGGATGTCGGGCATTGTCATTGCAACCTACGACTTACTGGGCACTAAAACCTCTACACTGGGCGGACTTGCCGTATTGGTTTTAAGCATGGTGGCGGTATCCTTTGCCAGCGTATATTATGCGCGGGTAAAATGGACTTTACCGAATCTGCTCATCAATGGCTGGCAGGTCACCCTGGGTGGCATCTTCCTTTTACCCTTCACCTTGGCTTTCAGCGATTTTTCTACCGTACAACTCGACAGCAGGCTACTCTATTCGGTTTTATGGTTAAGTCTTGCTGTTTCCGTAGTTGGCCTGATCTGTTGGTTTTACCTCTTGAAACTCGATACGGTCAAAGCCTCTTTATGGCTGTTTTTATGCCCTTTATTTGGATTCTTGTATGCCTGGTGGCTGATGGGCGAGCCCATCACCCGGTATACCATCACTGGCACTTTACTTGTAATCACAGGATTATACCTAGGCCAGCGTAAGAAATTGGGTATTTAAATCTTCCTGGTTGTAAGTTTTTTTTTGCGCTTCAACACAATAATATTTGTTAAATTATGTTAAATACATACAAAGAACGAAAAGATGAAGACGATAAATGTATTTTCCCTGACAGGCACCATCCTGAGAAAATTAGGTCTTGCCAAAATCTATTACTGGTTCAACAAGTAATAATTTCATTATAGAGCGCGCATTTTTATTGCATTGAGTATCTTTATAACATAAACTTGTTATTTATGAAGAATACATCAATAAAAACCTATGTTGTGGTTTTGGGCGTGGTGATCACCGGTCTTTCAGCACAGGCGCAATCTACCACAAAATTTATTGATCCTGCCAATATGGATCTCTCCGTGAAACCTGGAGATAACTTCTATGAATATGCCAGTGGAACCTGGATCAAAAATAATCCTGTACCCGCCAAAGAAACCCGTTGGGGAAGTTTTAACGTGCTTCGCGATTTCAACATCAATGCCGTTAAAGGATTGGTTGAAGCTGCCGCGGCCGACAAAAACGCACCTGCGGGATCAGTAAGCAGACGTGTTGGCGATTTCTATACTGCGGCCATGGATAGCCTGACCATTGAAAAACTGGGCTACAGCCCGATCAAAGCTGAATTGGAAAAAATCAAACAACTCAGCAATTTACAAGAGATACTGGACCAGGTTATCGCCTTAAGGGTTTCGGGAGTTGCAGCCCCCATGTTTAGCTTGTATGTTGGCCAGGATAGAAAAAATGTAAACAAATACATGGTTCAATTGGGACAGGGCGGAACTACCTTACCTGATCGGGATTATTACCTGAAAGACGACAGCAGGAGCGTGAAAATCCGCGAAGCGTACCTCACGTACCTGACCACCTTATTTGGCTTAACAGGAACCAGGCCAGCAGAAGCTGCTAAAAAAGCAGCAACCATCATGGCTATAGAAAAGAAATTAGCCGAAGCTCAAATGAGCAGGTTAGAAATGCGTGATCCCTATAAAACTTATAATAAGTTTACCCTGACGGATTTCAACAAGCGCACACCTAATTTAAACTGGTCTGCCCTTTTAGAAAAATCTAAAATCAAGGGTCAGGATACGTTACTCGTATCTTCACCTCTATTTTTTGAAAGCTTAAATGGCATGCTTAAAACAGTTTCTATAGCAGATTGGAAAACCTATCTGGAATGGAACATCCTGAAAAGCGCAGCCCCAAATTTGAGCAGTCCTTTTGTTAATGCAACATTTGCGTTTAACCAGGTACAGACCGGTCAAAAAGTACAAACCCCACGCTGGCAACGCATGTCGCAGTTAACAGATGGTACTTTAGGCGAACTACTCGGACAATTGTATGTGGCGCAATATTTTAAGCCTGATGCAAAAGTCCGCATGACTGAGTTGATCAGTAACCTGCGCAAAGCATTTGAAATCCGGATTAAAAACCTGGACTGGATGAGCGACATAACGAAACAAAAAGCACTGGAAAAGCTACATGCTTTTACGCCAAAAATCGGTTATCCAGAAAAATGGAGAACTTACCAGGGCTTGGTCATTGCGCCCAACACTTACCTTGCAAACCTTAGAAATGCAGGCGCATGGGCTTACCAGGAAATGATTGACCAATTGGGCAAACCGGTAGACCGTACCCGATTTGGCATGACTCCACCTACAGTTAATGCGTATTATAGTCCGACAATGAATGAAATTGTGTTTCCCGCAGGCATTCTGCAATTCCCATTCTTTGACCCCAATGCTGACGACGCCGTAAACTATGGTGGCATAGGCGCGGTAATCGGTCATGAAATGTCGCACGGATTTGACGATACCGGGAGTCAGTACGATAAAGACGGAAACCTAAAAAACTGGTGGACAACCGAAGACCGCGATAAATTCAACGCCAAAACCAAATTACTGGGCGAGCAATTTGACAGCTATAAAGTTCTTGACACCATTCCGGTAAACGGCAAATTTACCATGGGTGAAAACATAGGCGATCTTGGTGGCTTAAATGCGGCTTACGAAGCCTTTAAAATGACAAAACAGGGCCAGTCTGACGAAAAAATTGATGGTTTTACCCCTGATCAGCGCTTCTTCCTTTCCTGGGCACAAGTATGGCGCGGAAATATATTGCCGGAAACTGCTGCACAAATGATTAAAACGGATACCCACTCTCCTGGTGAGTTCAGAACCATAGGTGCTCCGGTAAATATGGATGCCTGGTACAAAGCTTTTGATGTGAAACCGGGTGATAAATTGTACAAAAAACCTGAAGACAGGATTAAATTATGGTGACCGCTGGTCACCATAATTTAACCGCTCTCCTTTATTCACCCCTTTTTATTAAATAATTGTGCTTTAATTTACCTTCATTGTTGATCATCAATACCCCACTCACATAGTCCATGTTATCTCCTGACCAGTATTCAACAGCATAGCCATCTTTGTATCTGACCGCGCTGCCCAGGTAATAGTGCTCAGCCGGAAAGGTCCAGATGGTCTTTCCTGTATTGGTATCTAAATTTTGAAGAAGTACAGGCGAATTTTCAGCTGCGTTGACATTGTTACTGATCAGTAAATTGGCTTGATCCTGGTAAACAACCCTCAGGTCAAAGTATTTTCTATCCGGTGTTAAATTCACATAGCTCATCCGATCCTTTACCCAGCCATTCACCTTCATCACCTGATCATTCACCCTGCTGAAATACTGGGTCCTGGAACCATCTGCATGCAAGGCCTCATTAAATTTATCGTAATCATCTTTACGAAACATCCGGTCTGCCGCCAGCACGTAATAAAACCATTCGCCATCATTGTTACGGATGTTAAACATATCGTCCGACCTCAATTCTGCAGTAGCCAGTCCAGAATTCATTTCAGGATGATTTTTAAAAATCGTAGTAGTCACCTCGGTCAATTTATTGTTGACCCGATCCAGGTTGTATATTTTAGATTTGTTATAAATCATCAGTATGGTTCCATTACCAAAAATACCAAACTCATAATTATCATCGTCTAATCTCCTGATATTGGTGAGCAATACCCGATCAGCCAATTGCTGATCCGTTGCCGGATCGATAAATACCGCATGGATGTTCACATAATCATAATTCCCATTCTGGCTTTTCAATTGTTCATTGCCAAGTCTGATCAGCACCGGTTTTTGTGTTTTTGTATTTAAATACACATAGTTTTCGTAAAATTGATAGGGTTCTGACACTTTGGCTGACTCGGCCTTATGCCGTGTAGGTTTTCCGATTAAAAAGAACAGGAAAAGCAAACCAATCACACCAATGACCAATACAACCAGTAGACTTTTAGGTTTTTGAGCTGGAAAAACTGGCCGAGCTGCCTCTGCTGGCTTATGGCTATAGTTCACATTGACATTAATGTCATCATTGTCCAGATAATACGTAGCCCCACAACTGTCACATTTAAAAAAGTCTGTTCTAAGCTCAGTTTTATCTATACTCCCACATTGTGGACATTTGATCACCTTGATGTCTTTTGCCATAGTTGAATTTGGTTCTTGGTCACGATTAATTTAAATTCATTTAGCAATTGTTGTTCCACCTCAGGATCTTATCTAAAATGAATGCAAAAAAATAGTAACATTGCATATAATTTATCCCTATGAACATCATTACCCAGACTGCAGATGGTTCCAATACTTTATTTAATGAAGATATCGGCGAACACTACCATTCCAAGCATGGCGCGTTACAGGAAAGCAAACACGTTTTCATTGATGCCGGACTGAAACATGCCGTCCATCTTTTCCCAGATCAGGAGATTAAGGTGCTGGAAGTTGGCTTTGGCACCGGTCTCAACTTTTTGCTGACGGCTGCTTATTGTGCAGAACACGATATCGCTTACAACTATACATCGCTGGAAGCCTACCCTTTAAAAAATGAAGAACTGGAATCTACCGGTTATGAGCACTATGTACCCAAAGTAATCTGGGAAGCTATGGTTAACAATTACGGGAAAGTATTCCTGCAATCGGTCAGCATTGCTGAAAAACAACAATTCAGAATTGTGCATACGCATTTGCACCGCTACGAAGCCTCACAGCAATTTGACCTGATCTATTACGACGCCTTTTCGGTACAGCATCAACCCGAAATGTGGACAGATGAAATCATTGCGCATACCTGTCAGTTTTTAAAACCAGGTGGGATTTTCGTTACCTATGCCATTACCGGCAAACTGAAACGTGCATTAAAAAGCAATGGATTTGCGATTGAAAAACTTCCCGGCGCACCAGGAAAAAGAGAAATGCTGAGGGCGGTCAAACTTAGTTGAGTTGATTTTTGTTACCTCTTGAATAAATTATCAGATCATGGAGAAAAGAAAGCTAGGCAATTCAGACTTATTTGTTTATCCCATCACATTTGGGGGCAATGTATTTGGCTGGACCATAGACGAACAGCAATCATTTAACGTATTAGACGGATTTACCGAAGCCGGATTTAATTTTATAGACACTGCCGACTCCTACTCGCATTGGGTGCCCGGAAATAAAGGTGGAGAATCAGAAAGCATCCTGGGCAACTGGATGCTGGAAAGAAAAAATAGAACAGGTATTATTCTGGCGACCAAGGTTGGCAGTATACCGGGTACAGACAAAAAAAGCTTGTCTAAAGACTATATCCTGAAATCAGTAGAAGGTTCTTTAAAAAGATTGAAAACAGATTATATTGACTTGTATCAAAGTCACTATGACGATGCTGGTACTCCGATACATGAAAGTCTGGAAGCATATGACAGCCTGATCAAGGCTGGCAAAGTACGCTGGATTGGGGCATCAAATTTTACAGCTGCACGTTTAAAGGAATCTCTTGAGATTGCCCAAAAGCTCAGTTTACCCAAGTACCAGACTTTCCAGCCAGAATATAACCTGTACAAAAGGGAAGGCTACGAAAAAGAACTGGAACAGGTAGTGGTTGACCATCAGCTTGGCGTGCTCAACTATTATGCATTGGCCAGTGGTTTTTTGACTGGAAAATACCGCAGTGAGGCAGACCTAAATAAAAGTCAGCGTGGTGGTGGAATTAAAGCATATTTAAACGAACGCGGGTTCAGAATTTTGAAAGCCTTAGATCAGGTTTCAGAACAATACAATGCCAACCCGGCAAGCATTGCACTGGCCTGGTTAATTGCCAGACCATCGGTTACTGCCCCGATTGCCAGCGTGACCAATCTAAATCAGCTTGGAGACCTTGTTAAGGCGGCGTCTTTAAAATTAAACACTGAGGATTTGGCCATTTTAGATGAAGCCAGTGCCTGGGCGTAGTAAATGAACTTAAAGCCAGACAAATGCCCTGTCAAAATATTTGGCAGGGCATTTGTTTTTAGGTAAATTACATCCACAATTTCATCTAAATGAAAAACGTTTATCTTCCTTTCTACGCAAAACTTGCATTGGTATTGTTCGCAATCATTTGCATGGGTTATCTGGCCATACTGGGCCATAACATTTTAGCACCGTTACTGACTTCCTTTTTGCTGGCCTTGTTGTTATTGCCACTGGCCAATTTTCTGGAAAGCAAATGGAGGTTTAAGCGCAGTATCGCTTCAATTATTTCTGTAATCCTGATGATTGCTGTCATCTCTGCCATCTTATACTTCCTGGCCAACCAGCTCACCGATTTATGGCAGGACTGGCCGCTATTGAAGCAGCAGGCAGAAACGTCATTTCATGAACTTCAGCATTGGATTTCCATGAACTTTAATGTCAATGCCCAAAAGCAGATCGATTATTTAAAGCAAAGTGCCACCAGTGCGGTTTCTACCAGTGCCACAGTAGTTGGGGCTACCTTATTGACGCTATCTTCCACCATGCTTTTCCTCGCCTTCCTCTTGCTTTTCACCTTTTTCATTTTAAACTATCGCCGTGTCCTGTTTACCTTTTTAACCTCGGTATTCGAAGAAAAGCACACGAAAAAGGTGAATGAAATTGTGAGCCAGATCCAATACATCATCAAAAAGTACATCACAGGTTTATTTCTTCAGATGTTTATTGTCACTGTGCTCTTAATCCTCGTATTGTGGGTTTTACATGTCAAGTATGCTGTATTGCTCGGATTGATCGGTGGCATTTTCAACATCATTCCATATATCGGCATTTTTAGCGCCTTGCTAATCAGTGTACTCATTACTTTTGCTACAGCAGGCGCTGGAAAAGTGCTATTGGTTGTCATTGCTTTTGTAGCTGTGCATGCCTTAGACGGAAACATATTGATGCCACTCGTTGTTGGCTCAAAAGTAAAAATCAATGCTTTATTTGCCTTTATAGGCATCGTGGTAGGTGAAATGCTTTGGGGTATTTCAGGCATGTTCCTGTGCATCCCTTACCTGGCCATTATGAAAATCATATTTGACCGCGTAGAATCGCTAAAACCATGGGGTTTATTGCTGGGAGGTGAAGAAAAACCTAACCGGAAACGAAAAGTATATCGCATCACCAAAAAGATCAAACTCGAAGAAAAAGAATAAGGCAGGGTGTTGATGCAACAAAATAAATTAATTGTTTTTATCACCACAATGATGGTTACCTTTAAGGTCATAAAATAATCAGAACAATTGATGCCAAATAACATACCTCCAGTTACCGCAAACGATCCATCTTCTGCCTTTCTTAGGTTACTAACCGTACTTGACACCCTGCGTACGCAATGCCCATGGGATAAAAAACAAACGATGGAAACCTTGAGGCACCTCACCATTGAGGAAACCTATGAACTGTCGGATGCCATTTTAGAAGGCGATCTGGAAGAAATTAAAAAGGAACTGGGTGATGTCATGATGCACCTGGTCTTTTATTCGCGCATCGCTTCAGAAACCAATGATTTTGACATTGTAGATGTATTAAACGGTGTTTGTGATAAACTGATCAACCGCCATCCGCATATTTACGGTGATGTAGAGGTTCAGGATGAAAACGATGTGAAACGCAATTGGGAGCAAATCAAGCTGAAAGAAGGTAATAAATCTGTTCTGGCCGGTGTACCTAAAGGTTTGCCATCGCTTGTTAAAGCAAGCCGCATTCAGGAAAAAGCACGCGGTGTGGGCTTTGACTGGGAGGACAAAACACAAGTTTGGGAAAAAGTTGAAGAAGAGCTTCAGGAATTTAAAGCTGAGTACAACGTGGCCGAAAATGAAGAGATTGATTTAGAAAAAGCGGAAGGCGAATTTGGTGACCTGCTATTTTCATTGATTAACTACGCCCGTTTTGTGAATATCAATCCAGAAAATGCACTGGAAAAAACCAATAAGAAATTCATCAAACGTTTCCAGTACCTGGAAGAGAAAGCGAAAGAGAATGGCAAAGCCTTGCAGGATATGACTCTTGCGGAAATGGATGTGTATTGGAACGAAGCTAAGAAACTATAAATAACCTTTAAATGCCCTTCAACGGGCTTCAGGCACGAATGTCGTAAGAATGCCGTAAACATGCCGCAAGGAAATTTTAGATCTGCAAAATATATTTGCTGCAGATCAAACGAATAGGTTATGAAAAACATTGAACTCGCAAAGCGTATTAAAGAGCACAGGTTACGCAAAGGATTTAGTCAGGATGAACTGGCCGAAAAAGCCCAGATTAATTTACGAACTGTTCAGCGCATTGAAAACGGTGAGACTGAACCCCGGGGTGACACCCTGCAAAGGCTGGCATCAGCATTGGGCTTAACACCCGACGAGTTGATCGACTGGGCTGAACAGGAAGATCAGGGTTACCTGGTATTGCTCAATCTTTCCGCATTGAGTTTTTTGGTTTTCCCCCTATTGGGAAGTATCCTTCCGCTTGCTTTATGGGTTCTGAAAAAGGACAAAATCAAAAATTTAAACGAAGCCGGAAAGAAATTACTGAATTTTCAGTTCAGTTGGTCCTTACTGCCTTTTTTATTTTACGGATCTTTTATCTTGACAAAGATCCTGCATCTCCCATTCCCACGCTTCTCCTTTTTGAACTTAGGGGGTGCTGAAATGCTGCTTGTATTTTCCATTCCACTTTTATATGGAATTAACATCGTATACATCATGGTAAACGCTTTTCGGAGTTATAAAGGCAAAAAGGTATTTTACCAGCCAGCGATCCCCTTTATGAGGTAATGGATGATGAGGACAATGCTATTCCGGGGAAACCTTTTCCCTGATAGCTTTGAACTCCGATCCTTTTTTCCATATGGGATACCGTTGCTCTGTACTTAAACGGTAGCCCATATCAAATAAGAGACGGACATCCTCGACCATCCCCTCCATATCCCATGTCTTTTCATCAAAGCTGTCCTGTGGGGAATGATAACGGGCTTTAATATAGTCCTCGGCTTGTTTCATTCCCCAGGCTTTACCAAACTTCACATGATCTACCCCAGACCCCGTAAATAAAGCAGGCACCCCTACTTTGGCAAAGTTAAAATGGTCGGAACGATAATATAGCCCCGAGGAAGGAACGGGATCTTTGACGATTATACGGCCCTGCTTTTTTGCAGATGCTTCAGCATAATCTTCCAATTCTGATTGTCCATAACCATAGATTACAATATCCTTCGTTTTTCCTGCCAGCCCCATCATGTCCATATTCACATTTGCTACTGTTTTTTGTATCGCAAACACTGGATGTTTGGCATAATACTCCGACCCGAGCAAACCTTGCTCCTCGCCTGTAAACGAAATAAAAAGCACTGACCTTTCCGGTTGAATCCTAGATTTTTTAAATGCAGCAGCCAATTCCAGTAAAGCAGCTACCCCAGTAGCATTGTCAACAGCGCCATGATAAACGGAATCTCCTTTTACAATTTCCCCAACGCCAAAATGATCCCAGTGTGCAGAATAAATGATGCATTCGTCTGCTCTTTTTGTTCCCGGTAGGACTGCCAGGACATTTTTGGATACTGATTTTTTAATGGTATTGTTAATTTTCAGTGAGGTACTGAGTTTTAAGTCGACTGCTTTAAATCCTGGCTTCTGTGCCTCAGCAAATAAGCTTTCCGTTTTACCTGCCAGTTTAAGCAGTTGTCTGGCAATATCAAGGCTAATCCAACCTTCAACTACTGCCCTTGATTTGTTATTATCTGAGGTTTCCAGCTGTAGTTTAGATTTAGACCATCCGCTTCTCACCACAGACCATGGATAACCTGCAGGAATATCGTCATGAATAATCAAGATCCCTGTAGCCCCCTGCCTTGCGGCTTCTTCAAACTTATAAGTCCAGCGACCATAATAGGTCATATTTTTACCTTTAAACAAATTTGGATTTTTCAGTCCTGGATCATTGATCATCACCACTACGGTTTTACCTTTTACATCCAGTCCGGCATAATCGTTCCAATTGTATTCAGGAGCAACAATGCCATAACCGGCAAAAACCAATGGAGAGTTTAAGATGCTTACGCTGGGTTCTATATGTTTAGTTCCGGCAACAAATCCGGTAAGATATGTGGCCGTAACACTTCCGTTTTCTCCTTTAATCACTAGTTTTTCTCCTGGTACAGATTTAATATCTACCATAGGCACCGATTGAAAAAAACTATTCCCATTACCAGGCTTTAAACCGATTTTTTCAAATTCAGCCTGTAGGTAGTTGATTGTTTTTGTTTCTCCGATGGTGAAAGGTTTCCGTCCCTTAAATTCATCCGAAGCCAATATGCTGATGTGTCGGGCGAAACTTTTCCCATTGATCGCTTTGATGGCAGCTGAATCTGGTATACGGGATTTAATTGCAGGAACTTGCGCTTGTGCAGCAGCGATAAAACCAATCAGCACTAAGAAGGAATACATTTTTTTGGTATGGCGTATAAACATCATGAATAAATATAGCAATCATTTGGTATAAACAAGTATCAGACATCCTGCCAGGTGCTATATAAGTCTTATGTAAATTCAGTAAAAGTACCGGATAACTTCAGGTAAAATACAGACCCGCTTTACCCCTGCTTTACCCCCGCTATAGGGCTGCTATACCCCCTGCTTTACCCTTATGGTAAAGCAGGGGTAAGGAAGGGCTAAAGCAGAGGTAAGGATGCCCTGTACTTAAGCCGTATTTTGCCTGCACTTACCATGTAGGCACTAAGAACCTTCATAAAAATAAATGCTGGCCGTAAGTACATAAAATTACTCCATACATTCAGTAATTTTACGCGGTAAACTGAGTGGCTTGTAAAAAAAGAAGAACACCTTGCAACAAACCTTAAAGAGATTAACAAATTACCAATGATAAGCATGATAGATTTTCAAGGTTACGTGAACACAGTTCAATTACATGCTCCCGACGGTATTCCATCTGGCTATCCTTTTGACATTGCCTGCCTGCGAAATTTTGATAAATTAAGCTTTCATCCGAAAGTAACTTATCTGATTGGTGAAAATGGAATGGGGAAATCTACCTTACTGGAAGCAATTGCCGTTGCCCTGGGCTTCAATGCAGAAGGTGGCAGTAAAAATTTCAATTTTAATACCCAACCCTCACATTCCATTCTATACAATTATTTGAGAATCAGCAAAGGCGTGCACAGAATGAAAGACGGCTTCTTTTTAAGGGGAGAAAGCTTTTATAATGTAGCTTCTGAAATAGATGAACGCGATAAAGAAGGAGGCGGTGGAGGCAGGATCATCGATTCCTATGGAGGAAAATCATTACATCATCAATCGCATGGCGAATCGTTTTGGTCGCTGTTTATGCACCGTTTCGGAGGCTCCGGACTCTACATTCTGGATGAGCCTGAATCGGCACTTTCAGTAACGCGTCAAATGGCCATGCTTGCGCAAATGGATAAACTGGTCAATAAAAAATCTCAATTTATCATTGCCACACATTCGCCAATTGTGCTTGCCTATCCAGACGCAACCATTTACCAGATGACAACAGAAGGGATACATCAAGTGAAATATAAAGAAACCGATACCTACCGCTTGTATAAAGGATTTCTGGATAATCCTGAGCAAATGACATCGATATTGTTAAGCTAACAATAAACGCGATTAAACGAATTATTTAATCGAAAATTACGATTTACTCAATGTATTGAGTAAATTTACTCAGTATACTGAGTAATTCGTAAAATATGTTCCAAAGACCTCATATCAAAGAACTTATAAGTCGCATAAAAGAACCGAGAAAACATATACAGGTTATTATGGGTCCGCGTCAGGTTGGGAAAACAACAATGGTTAATCAATTGACCAAAGAAATAAAAATTCAATCATATTTTGTTTCGGCAGATGCCATAGCCTATTCTGACAAGGCATGGTTGGTTCAACAATGGGAAGTGGCTAGGCAAAGAATGGATATTGACGGTAACGAAGCGTTTCTATTTATCGTAGATGAAATTCAGAAAATCAATAACTGGAGCGAAACGGTAAAATTACTATGGGATACAGACAGCCGGGAAAACAGACCCCTGAAAGTAATTTTATTAGGTTCATCCAGACTACTTTTACAACAAGGTCTTACAGAGTCTTTGGCTGGAAGATTTGAAACCACCTACATGGCACACTGGTCTTATACAGAAATGAACCAGGCTTTTGGCTGGACTCTTGATCAGTACATATGGTTTGGAGGCTATCCCGGATCAGGAAATATGATTCAGGATGAAGAGCGATGGAAAAACTACATCAATCAATCTTTAATAGAAACCAGCATTTCTAAAGACATACTCATGTTAACGCGTGTAGACAAACCAGCGCTGATGAGAAGATTATTTGAGCTGGGGTGTTTATACTCAGGGCAAATTCTCTCCTTTACAAAAATATTGGGCCAGCTACAAGATGCAGGCAATACCGTAACGTTATCTCATTACCTGGAATTACTTGACACTGCAGGTTTATTAGGAGGAATTGAAAAATACGCTGCAGATATTATTCGAAAACGTTCCTCCAGTCCAAAGTTTCAGGTTCATAACACTGCACTAATCAGTGCTCAGCGAAATGAATTCTTCGAAGAAATTAGCCAAAATCCAAAAGAATGGGGACGCATGGTAGAATCAGCAATAGGTGCTCATTTAGTCAATAGTGCTTTGACTGAAGGTTTCAAAATTTATTATTGGCGCGAACGAAATGAAGAGGTAGACTTTGTATTGGAACGACGAAATAAGGTAATCGCTATAGAAGTGAAAAGCGGTGCTGACCAAAGCAATACTGGCTTAAACCAATTTCAAAAACAGTTTAAACCGGATAAAATCCTATTAATTGGAAAAACAGGATTAAGTGTAGCAGATTTCCTTTCACTTAATCCTGTGAATTTATTTAAATAGCATAGTAATCATTAACTATGCTTTTTCTTCATATTCATTTTGGCCTTCTGCCCGATCCCGTAATTATGGCTTTTTGTATTGCTTTCCTTTTTTTCATGAAAAGCACCACCACCGGTTGGTCCATCGTTTTTCTCTTTGACAATTCTACTTTTTTCCGGAGAAATCTTTTTTGCCACTTTATCAATCACCAGATCATCAGGTAAGTCCATTACCGGAATCTTGAAGCCTAAAGATTGTTCAATCTTACGCAGTTCAATCAGCTCCATATCCGTAGCAAAAGTGATGGCAACCACTTCTTCCGAACCGGCTTTCACCACACGGCTTAAAAATGTCTCCTTTTTCTCAGGCACCTCGAAATGGAAGATGAATGGGATACCAGAAAGGTCTAAACCTGCAGATCCTTCGTTGGCAACGATCAAAACCCTTGCCGTTTCAGTTTCCTTAAAATCTTCAATATGGTCAAAACCTTCCTCATCAAAAAACAAAGGATTCAATACTGAAACTGCAGCAGGTTTAGCAGAATATAAACTTTTACCTAATTTCTGTGCTGTTAAACGCGTATTTACAAACACAACTACTTTATCAAAAACCTCGTCATCACGCAACAATAGGTTCAGGAGGTTGATTTTAGTTCTAAAATTTGGGACCTGATACAATAGCAATTCGTGGGTTTCAGCTTTTTCTTCGCCCAGTTCTTCTACTTCAAGTGTGGTTGGTAAATTTAAAAACTGATCAATCATGTGGTTCAGTTTGTCATGCACTACCGTAGTAAAAATCAGGTGCTGACATTTACCGGCACTTCTGGCCAATTCACAAACAGGCAATTGCATACCCTGTTTTACAATCACTTCAGCATCATCTACAATAAAGGTTTGCAGCCTGTTTAAGTTTAAACCTAGTTTTAAATATACAGCACGGGCACGTGTTGGTGTAGCCACAACGATATCAATCCCATCTAAAAGTACCTGAATATCATCATCCATGCCTCCGTTACCATACAAACCTATAATTCGCAGGTTCCTGTTTTTACTAAGCAATAAAAACTCGGCTATTACTGCCTCAACACGTTCCCCATCAGCAACCAGGATCAATACTTTAGGTGCTTCATCAGTACTGTACTTTAAACGGTTTAAAACACCCAGTACGTACGTTGTCGTTTTACCACAGCCCTCCGGACCAACGGCAATAATGTCTTGCCCACCAAGAATCCTCGACATGGTTTTTGCCTGAATTTCTTTTGCGGAGATGTATCCGGCATCATTCATCGCTGCGACCAACGACTTACTTAGTTTTAATTTATCTAACGACACAGTTTCTTTATTATAGTAATGAAGTCGGCAAATTTACGGAAATAAGTATGTACTCCGTCTTTCTATCTGTAAAAGATATCGGGGCAGATTGAAAACTGTCGCGATTGACCCCTGTAATTGTCGTTTGTACAAGCCCGGATCTTGGGCAGGCAGGTTAAATTTGTACCATACAATTCCTTAACTTAGGTATCAGCAAAACTTAAAATTCACAAGAAACATTCTAATTTAAAAACAGAAAAAATGGCTACAATTAATCCTTATTTAAACTTCAAGGGAAATACCGAAGAAGCGTTTAATTTTTATAAAGCTGCTTTTGGCGGAGCGTTCAGCGTATTGCAACGTTTCAGCGACACCCCACATGGCAGCAACATGCCTGAAGAGCTGCGTGAAAAAATCATGCACGTTTCCCTACCTATAGGCGCGAATGTATTGATGGGCACTGATGTGGTTGGTGAGATGGAAGAAACCTGCGTGGTGGGCAATAACGTTTCTATTTCGATTTCAACTGAGAGCGAAGCAGAAACAGATCAGCTGTTCCAGGCACTGTCAGCCGGTGGAAAAATTGTTATGCCTTTGGAAAAGGCTTTCTGGGGTGCTTACTTCGGCATGTTTATCGATAAGTTTGGAATAAACTGGATGGTCAACTACGATTACAACAATAAGTAAGTCGCATAAATTTAATGCACGCTTAAAGTGATAATAGAAAAACAACACTAAATTTGGAGCTAGCTTAAACCTTCAAATTTAGTATTGTTTACCATGAAAAAATCCCTGATTATCCTATTTTGTTTGGCCTGTGGTATAAATACCTATGCACAGTTTGGCAAACTTAAAGACGTGCTGAATAACGGCGCCGCCTCTTTATTAAACAACAAGCAACTTAAACTGTTGCAAAACCAGCCGATTACCACCAATTTTGACGACTGTAATAAAAAGGATATCCTGCCGGTAAACTTTGGTGCAGATTCTGTCAAGAAAAGTCTGTGTGCCTTAAAAACAAGTTACAATGCCAGTGAAGGATTTTTATTAAAACCTGGTTTTTATACAGGTACATTCAAAAGCTTCTGTTTACAGGCCGGAACTTATGGGCCAGACAAGGGAAATGGTTATTTGTTTGCTCCACTGGCAGGCCCAAAAGAGAAAATGGCCCATACACTAATTGCCAATTGGGAACAACACCCCGAAATTGAGCAACACACAGTCCAATTGCTGTTATGGGCGATTGTGGCCAAAACAAATTTCAGCAAATTATCAGCAGATTTACAGTTGGCAGCTGCCAAACTGCTCAATAAAGATGACCTCTCTGCCCTGGGCAATACCATTGTAGATTATGTATCCAGCGAAGCCATGGCCAAAATTACCAGTAACCTGCCAGAGCCAGCTAAAGCTGTGATCGAAATTGAAAACAAGATCCGCGGACTAATGTACCAGGCCAACACTTCTTATGACCAGGTTGAAAGACTGGCTATGTTATCTGGCATAGCGCCGGTAAATACGGAATTTCCAAACGGTATCTGGGGATTACATCCAGATGGCTACTACATCAAATACCTGCCGCACTCCTATTCTAAAACAGAAGTAGTAATTTATGTACCTAAAAAAGCAGGTACCATACATTACCTGCCTGTTGGCGATGTTGCGGTACCGGCAAGCCGGGGTTGCCAGCGTTTAGGCCAATCCAATTTACTGGTTTGCACGCCTTGATCAAAACAAGAATAATTAAGAACCGGACCAAGCAATTGGCCCGGTTTTTTTGTTTATGATTTAACCTTTTTCAAAATATGAACGCCAAACCGACCTTGTTAACACAAATTTAACACACATCTAACATAAAATTAGGAAATAATTGACCTTACGGAAACCTACTTTAAGCGAAACTACCCCGAATACACGCAAAAAACCCACATTTTAATCTCTTTTTAATCCAATTTTAATCTAACATTAAGTTCTACACACATTAATGTAAAATTAATATTAACATCATGTTGCGTTCCTTTTTTTGTAGAAAAATAAGATCAACGCAATGAACAAACAATTTACGACCAATTTAAAACACCTATTTGTACTATTACTGGTGTTTGCAGGATTCAATGTAAATGCCCAGGTTACCACCTCCAGTGTAAATGGAAAAGTACGCGACGCCAAAGGGATTGCCATCCCAGGAGCCAGCGTATTGATTGTACATGTACCTACCGGAACAAAATATGGTGCGATGACCAGCAATGAAGGTGCTTTCCGGATCAATAACTTAAATCCGGGTGGTCCTTACAAAATCACAGTAAGTTATATTGGTTATGCCAAGCAAGAAAAAGAAAATGTAAACTTGAGCCTGGGTGCAGACCAGAGACTAGACTTTATATTAACAGATGAAGGCCAGCAATTGGCCGAGGTTGTGGTTGCCGGCACACGTGGTGGCACCAAGACCGGTACAGGAACTAGAATTGGCGAAGAGCAGATTAAAACCTTACCTACAGTAAGCCGCAGCTTAACCGATGTGACACGTTTAACCCCTCAGGGTAGTAAAGACAACTCATTTGTAGGTACCAATTTCAGATACAATAACGTAACCATTGATGGTGCTATTAACAATGATGCCATTGGTTTTAGTCCTTCATTAGGCGGTCAGAGTGGTAGCTCAGGTATGCCAGGAAGTAGTACAAGAACCAATCCGGTTTCTTTGGATGCCATTCAGGATGTACAGGTATTACTTGCACCGTACGATGTGAAAATCGGCAACTTTACAGGCGGTAGTGTGAATGCAGTAACCCGTTCTGGTACAAATGATGTGACAGGATCTGTTTACGGATATGGCCGTAACGCTTCTTTAATCGGTAGAAACAAAATTGGCGACAATTCAAAAGAACCATCTGCTTTTCACGATTATCAAACCGGTTTCAGATTAGGCTTACCAATCATCAAAGACAAATTGTTCTTCTTTACCAATGAGGAATTAACCCGTCGCCAGGATCCGGTGATCTTAGGTGCTGGTTCTCCGGACATGAAGGTACTAACCCTTGCGCAAGCACAGGCGATCTCTGACCGCATGAAAAACGAATATGGTATCGATGCAGGTGCTTTCAAAAATACAGATGCTTACAACATCTATGCAAGGTCTAACAAATTCTTCAACCGTTTAGACTGGAACATCAACGACAAAAATCAATTGACCATCCGCAACAACACGATCAGATCTGAAGCGACAAACTTAGAGCGTGATCAGGCCAACTTCAGGTTTGGTGGAATTGATTATAAACAAAACAACAACCAAAGTTCGACTGTTGCAGAGTTGAAAAGCAGGTTATCCAACAATGCATCTAACAGTTTAGTTATTGGTTACTCTAACATTCATGACTACAGAACACCTACATCTAACCCAGCGATACCTCAGATTGAAATCGCATCTAATGGTGGTACGATCTTTTTAGGTACAGACCGCGAAGCCAGTATCTTTAACATGAAGCAGAAAACTTTCGAGTTTACAGATAACTATACCTTCACCAAAGGAAAACACAGCTTTACAATTGGTACACACAATGAGTTGTATAACATCACCTACGGGTTTGTGAATGCATGGAACGGCCGTGTTGCTTATGGAAGTGTAGATGACTTTTTAAAGAACCAGCCAAAACGTGTTCGTACCAATTACAACTATACCAACAATACAAGGGATTACATCATGAATAATCCTCCGGCAGAATTTAAGGTAAATATGTTTAGTTTGTACGGAGAAGATCAGTTCCAGGTTACAGACCGTTTTAAATTGACTTATGGTGTACGTTTAGATATGGCAGATATGCCAAACAAACAGCCATTGAGTGATAAAACAACCAATGCGCCTGAAGATCCGAACTACGGCACAACTTTTACTTATACCAAGCCAAAAGACATTAAAAATGACTTCTTAGGCCAGGTTCAGATTTCACCTCGTATCGGTTTCAATTACGATGTAAACGGTGATCAGAAAATGATCCTGCGTGGTGGTAGCGGACTGTTTACCGGGCGTGTTCCTTTTGCATGGTTAGGTTATGCCTATTACAACAATGGTGCAACCTATGGTTCACAAGATTTCAACAGTTACACCTATCCTGGAAACGGACCTGCTGCAGGATCTGATCCGATTAAAGATGCTTTGACCGGAACAGGAGAAGCTGGTTTTGTGGCCAAACAACCGAATACCAATGTAAGCGACCCTACCGGTAAAACACAGGTCGACCTGATTGATAACAATTTCAAAATGCCTAAAACCTGGAGAACAAGTTTGGCATTTGATTATAAAACTGACGATCAGTGGAAATTCACTGTGGAAGGTATCTATACCAAAGTAATCAATGATCTGAAATTCCAAATGGTTAACCTGGTAGACAATGCCATTTACTATCCGTATGATGTAAACCACCAGCAACCAATTTATCAGAAGCAAAATGGAACACAAGCGATCAACTCTAAATACAGCAGTGCTTATTTGCTTTCTAACACCAGTCAGGGTTACAGATACAGCATCACCGGTCAGATCAGCAAATCTTTCCCTATGGGATTAGATGTGATGGCGGCTTATACCTACGGACAATCTAAAGACATCACCAACGGAATCCGTAACTCCATGGAATCTAACTGGCAATTGAACCAGGCTTTAAATCCAAACAACCCTGGATTGGCTTATTCTAACTTCGACATCCGTAACCGTATCGTGTCTACCGTTAATTTCAGACATGCATGGGATGCGCAGCAAAAATATGTGTCTAACTTCTCGTTGTTCTTTAGTGCACAATCTGGTTCTCCATATTCTTATGGTTTCCTGAATGCAACCATCAACGGAACAGGACAAAACGTGAGTTTAGTGTACATTCCTAAAAGAGGCGAAACCTCTAGTTTCATTCTTGATCAGGGTCAGGCAGCAGCATTTGATGCCTTTGTTGACGGAGATAAATATTTAAAAACCAGAAGAGGCCAGTTTACAGAACGTAATGGTGCGCGTACGCCATGGAATGTTCAGGCTGACTTCCGTTTCTCTCAGGACATTATTGTTGCCGGAAGCGGTGCTAAAAAACAGACGCTTACATTCACTTATGACATTGTTAACCTGACAAACTTGTTGAATAAGAACTGGGGCGTTCAATACTTCTCTCCAAACACTTACAATTCAATGGCAAGTGTAGGACTGAAAGCCGTTGCAGGAACAGGTTCAGCAACAAGCAATCCAAATTATACTTTTGATGCAGCTAACACCAGCACGTATTCTAAAGACTTTTTTGCTTCACGTTACCAAATGCAACTGGGCTTGAGATATAGTTTCTAAAACAGATTTATTCTGGTTCATCAAAAGACCAGTCGGGCGAATAGATAGCCCGACTGGTCTTTTTGTTTAGAACAAAACAATCTGTAAGTTTATAAGTTATAAATACCCTTTATTCATGAAGAAACTTTTATTCCACTTATTACTTTTAACAGCTGCTGTGACTACACAGGCACAAGATGCAGTAGACTACCAAATTCCACCTAAAGAAATGGCGGAGCTCTTGCTTGCCAAACCGACACCTTCGGTTAGCGTAGATGGCAAAGGGGAATGGATGCTACTCAGTGGCAGAAATTCTTATCCTTCTGTAGAGGAACTGGCCATGCCTGAATACAGAATTGCAGGGCTGCGTATTAACCCCAATAATTATTCGCCAAGCAGACAAACATATATCAACAGCTTTAGTCTGAAAGACATTAAAACAGGCGCAAGCTTCAACATAACAGGTTTACCTAGTCCGCTTTATGCCGGAAATGTAAGCTGGAACCCGGGGCAAAAGAAAATCGCTTTTACCCAAACTACTCAAAAAGGTGTAGATCTGTATGTGATAGATATTATAGCAAAAAAAGCAGTCAAGATCAACAGACAAGCATTGAACGTGGTCTTGGGCCCGGGAATTTCCTGGATAGATTCAGAAACACTGCTGTATCGTGTGGCCGTTAAACCAGCTAGTCAGGCACCAGCAAAACCACTAATGCCTAAAGGCCCAACCGTACAACAGAATTTAGGAAAGGCTGCGCCAAGTGTAACCTACCAGGATTTGATTAAATCGCCATACGACGAGCAGTTGTTTGAGTTTTATGCCACCGCTCAATTGGTAAAAAATAAAAATGGTGTGGAAACACCAATTGCAAAACCGGCAATTTATTCCAGTGTAAGAACTTCGCCAGATAAAAATTACCTCCTGATGAGGACTATCCGGAAGCCTTTTTCTTACCTGGTCGCAGCAACTGGCTTTCCCTCAACCATCAGCATTACAGATTTGAATGGTAAACTGATCAAACTGATTGAAAACCTGCCATCAAGCGAAGGTACTCCATCGGGCTACGACAACATCAGAAATGTAGCACGCGGTTTTGACTGGCGTGATGATGAAGCGGCAACCCTGACCTGGGCAAAACCATTAGATAGCGGACTGATCAAAAAACAAGTTGATTTTCATGATGCAGTTTATGCCTTGAAAGCCCCTTTTAATGGCCAGGCCAAAGAACTTTTCAAAACACAAACGCGTTTCCGTGGGGTATCCTGGGGTGACTCGACACTGGCCCTCGTTGAAGAGGGATTACGGAGTAAACAAACCATGAAAGTGAGCCGCTACAATCCGGCTACGGGCACTTTAGAGACTTTATACGAACGTAACCAAACGGATGCCTACAATGATCCGGGTGAGCCTGTAACCACGAAGAATAAATATGGCAGACAAATAATCCAGGTGTTAAACCAGGGAAGCCAGTTGTTGATGAACAATACAACCGGGGCTTCGGACAAAGGCGATTTGCCTTTTTTGGCCAGATTTAATCTACAAACTAAAAAGAATGAGATCATTTGGCGTTGTGCTGAAGGAACGTATGAAACTGTAGTTGACGTCCTGGACGCGAACAAACTGGTATTGCTGACCAGAAAAGAATCTCAAAAAGAAGTCCCAAATTACTTCATCAAGAACCTGGTGCTCCGAATTGCAGATCAGCAAATCACCAATTTCAGCAATCCCTATCCACAACTGGACGGCATCAGCAAAGAAAAAATCACTTACAAACGTGCAGATGGCATTGACCTGACCGGCAACCTCTATTTACCTAAAGGTTACGATAAAGCGAAAGATGGCCCCTTGCCGGTACTGATCTGGGCTTACCCCCGTGAATTTAACTCGGCTGCAGATGCCGCACAGATCAGGGGCTCTAAAGACCGGTTCATCACCATCAGCTGGGCGTCCCCGATTTATTGGGTAACGCAGGGTTATGCTGTTTTGGACAATGCCGAAATGCCGATTGTTGCCGTAGATGGTAAAAAACCAAATGATACTTTTGTAGCCCAGCTGAAACTCAATGCAGAGGCTGCGATTAATAAGCTTGCCGAGATGAAAGTGGGCGATCGAAACCGCGTAGCCGTTGGCGGCCATAGCTATGGTGCTTTTATGACGGCAAACCTATTGGCACATACCAATCTGTTTAAAGCAGGTATTGCCCGCAGCGGAGCCTATAACAGAACCCTCACTCCTTTTGGTTTTCAAAATGAAGAGCGCACGTATTGGGAAGCACCACAACTGTATTATGAAATGAGCCCCTTTAGTTATGCCGACAAAATCAAAACACCATTACTGTTGATTCATGGCGATTCGGACAATAACCCAGGTACCTTCCCGATCAATAGTGAGCGCTTGTTTAATGCCATTAAAGGTTTTGGTGGGACTACCCGTTTTGTGTTTTTACCATATGAATCGCACAGCTATAGTGGCAAGGAGAATTTGCTGCACATGTTGTGGGAAATGAATGCCTGGCTGGATAAATATGTTAAAAACGCTAAATAATTTCTGTTCGCGGTTTTATCAGTTTTTTTTGGTTACTTGAATCATCTAAATATTGACCTATAAATGAGCTTAAAGAGTGTTGTGTTGGGCAGCGTACATCCTGAATTTGTACGCGATGAGACCATAGGGGACATTTTTCGCAATTCCGTTAAAGCTTATGCTGATCAAACGGCAATGATCTTTAACGAGAAGCGCCTGACTTATGCCCAGTTGGATCAGTGGAGTGATGAAATTGCAGCTTATTTACAAGCCAAAGGAATAGGCCGCGGTCATTCTGTTGGCTTATGGTGGCCACGTAGTCTTGAGCTACCAGTAGCCATATTGGGCATCGTAAAATCGGGCGCAGCTTATGTGCCGCTGGACAGGGAGATGCCTGCAGAACGAGTACATATTGTGATGCAGGAAGTTGGTGCCGATGCCTGCTTCAGTGATGCCCTGGAAGAGATTCATTGCCCGGTTTTTAAAATTCCGGCTTTCGGCGAAAATCAACTGACCGGCGCGTTTACCATCGCGGCCTTGCCAGATGACCGGGCTTATGTTTTATATACCTCGGGAAGTACTGGAAAACCCAAAGGCATTCCAATCAGTCACAGGCAAATCTGCCACCTCATCCGAGCTGAACAGCACGTGATCAATATTGCTGCTGAAGACAAGGTATACCAGGGCTTTTCTGTATCCTTTGACATGTGGTGCGAGGAAACCTGGATCAGCTTGTCTGTGGGCGCATCCTTATGGATTGCAGATGCAACAACGGCCAAATCCATAGATGAACTGAGTGACATCTTAAGAAGGGAAAAAATAACCATTTTACACGCAGTACCCAGCTTGCTGGCCGTTATAGATGATGATATACCTACAGTGCGCCTGGTTAATGCCGGTGGCGAGGCCTGTACCACACAGGTTTTGAACCGTTGGAGCAAACCGGGTTATAACGCTTTTTACAACAGCTACGGACCTACAGAAACGACTGTAACCTCGACCATGATTGCCCTTAGACCGGGTGACCTGATTACCATTGGCAATCCCCTGCCCAATTACAACCTGGCCGTGGTAGACGAACTGTTTAATATTGTGCCCATGGGCATACAGGGGCAGCTGATCATTTCTGGCCCCGGGGTATGCAATGGTTATGTGAACCGTCCGGACCTTACGGCTGAGAAATTTCTGGATAAACCGGAAAGTTTAGCAGAAATACCGGGCGATCGCATTTATTTAACCGGCGATGCGGTGATCATGCATGAAGACGGCAGTGTAGATTTCCGTGGTAGATTAGACGATCAGGTTAAACTACGGGGATATCGCATCGAATTGGGTGAGATTGAAGTCAAGTTAAATGAATTGCCCCAGGTCTCTGCGGCGGCAGTAGCCTTAAAAAAAGATGCGAACCAACAAGATCAATTGGTAGGTTATGTCACTTTAAAAACGGGAACTGGCTTTGAAGATCATACCGCAAGATTGGAACTGGCCAAACTTTTGCCACCCTATATGGTACCCCTGGTGATTGTGGTGATGGATAAAATGCCACGGCTTCCCAGTGGCAAGATCAACAGGAAAGAACTTCCGATACCGCAGGTATTGCTGGAAATGAAACCTGAAGAGCAGATTGTCATTAATCCGGACGACCCTTTGTCGGTACGCGTGATGGCTGGTCTTGCCCATTTATTTCCCGGGCGGGAAATCAATGAAGAAGCAGATTTTTTCATGGATCTGGGTGGTCATTCGCTTTTGGCTGCCTCTTTTTCATCCTGGTTGAGAAAAGAAGCGGGCGTGAAACAAGCCTCGCTTAAAGATATTTATACCAATAGGCCCATTAAAAACCTGATTGCCGCCTGGGAAAAATCAGAACAGCGGCAAAACAAGGAGAAACAACCTTTCCATCCGGTTTCTTCGCTAAGGTATTGGCTTTGTGGCATTGCACAAGGTTTTTCTTTACTGGTAATTTATGGTTTGTTTGCAGCGCAGATTTTTGTGCCTTACCTGGGCTATTATTATGAACTGGCCAAAAGCGAAACCGATAAAGGTGATACGTTTTACGCCATCATTACGGCTTTAACACTGTTTTGCTTCATTGCGCCTGCCTTCTCACTGTTCAGTATTTTGAGCAAATGGCTTTTATTGGGCAAAATTAAAGAAGGTGATTACCCTTTATGGGGTAGTTATTATTTCCGCTACTGGCTGGTGAAAACCATACAGTCGCTGGTGCCACTCCAATTTATGAATGGAACCCCGCTGTATCCATTTTACCTGAGGCTGATGGGCATGAAAATGGCACCAGATGCACAGGTAAGTTCCATCACCGTAGGTGTAGAAGACCTGATTGAAATTGGAAGTGATGTAAGCATCAGTTCTGGTGTGGTGCTGAACAATGCCTGGGTAGAAAACGGCTGGCTTAAGCTGAGAAAAATTAAGATTGAAGATCATGCTTATATTGGCAGTGGCGCAGTAATTTCTGGTAGCACGACCATTAAAGCCTGGGCTGAACTACAAGATTTAAGCCATTTACAACAAGGACAGACCATAGAGATGGCTGAAGTATGGAAAGGTAGTCCGGCCGAAAAAGTAGCACTTAAAAACCCAGCAGATTTACCTCAGCCAAAACATGCCTCTGCTTTCAAAAGAAAGTCCTACGGCTTGTTATACACCTTGCTGCTCATTATTTTTCCAATTGTGATCCTGGCGCCGCTGATCCCGGTGATACAGGTGTTAAACTACATGGATAACCAAACGCCGGATTATGATTTCAGCTATTTCATACACGTTCCGCTACTGACCATCCTGTACATTTCTTTATATACCATTGAAACCATTGTGCTTTCCAGATTGCTGCTGTATAACATCAAACCTGGTAATTATCCAATCTATGGTGGAGTGTATGTTCGGAAGTGGCTTTCTGATCAGTTGATTTCGACCTCATTAATTGTGTTGCACCCACTTTTTGCCTCGGTATACGTATCTGCATTTTTCAGAATGTTGGGTGCTAAAATTGGAAAAAACACAGAAATATCTACCGCAAGTAATGTGAGCCATACCATGTTGGAAATTGGCGACGAGTCTTTTATTGCCGATGCGGTAACCCTGGGTGAGGAAGACATCCGTGCGCAACGGCTGATTCTGGAGAAAACATATATTGGCAGCCGCAGCTTTGTGGGCAACAGTGCATTGATCCCGCAAGGTTACAAACTGGCTGATGATATGCTGATCGGCGTATTGTCTACCCCCCCAACCGAGGAGCAATTACAAGAGAATCCAGCAAAGGACTGGTTTGGGTCGCCTGCGATTTCCTTACCGAAGCGCCAGAGTAGCGGGGATTATCCTGCTGAGCTGACCACCAATCCATCTGCAGGAAGAAAGGCAGCCCGGTTTATCATTGAAGGCCTGCGCATCATTTTACCGGAAACGGTAATCATTTGCTGCAGCGTGCTGTTTATCGCGTATTGCCATGACCTGGTTAAGGAACGCAGCATGGGGCAAATTTTGCAACAATTACCTAAACTGCCGTTCTATTATTTGTTTTATATGGGCATGCCCGCTATGCTGGTTACCCTGATCCTGAAGTGGGTATCTGTAGGTAAGTTCAGGAAAGAACAAAACCCGATGTGGACCTACAAAGTTTGGCGAAGTGAGGCCAATACGACGACTTATGAAGCCCTGGCCGTTCCCTTTTTACTGGAATTTATGAAAGGCACACCTTTCTTGCCGATCATGCTGAGGCTTTTTGGTGTAAAATGTGGCAAACGTGTTTGGTTAAACACAACTGACATCACTGAGCAGGACATGGTAACTATTGGCGATGACACTGCATTAAATGAGGATTGCGGGCCACAAACCCACCTGTTTGAAGATCGCGTGATGAAGGTTGGTGAAGTGAAAATAGGTGCAAGATGTAGCATTGGTGCAAGATCGATCATTTTATATGATACTGAAATTGGCGATGACGTAAATTTGGAGCCTTTATCACTGGTGATGAAGGGCGAGAAACTTGCCAGCGGCACGCAATGGTCGGGCAGTCCGATCAGATTAAGCTAAGAGCTCCTTTGTAAGTGTGCACAATCCGGTTTAGGAAATTTACTTGAACCGGATTGCTTTTAATGGGGAGATCCTGCTCACCAGCATAGAAGGCAGGATGAGCACCATCAAACAAATCAATAATGTCAGCATGTTAAGCACCAGCACATCGAATGTATGCACCTCTACAGGCACATAAGACAGGTAATAAGATTCCTGGTCCAGCTTAAATATATGGGTATATTGTTGCAGGAAAGCCAGGCCGAGCCCCAGGACATTTCCTAAAAGCAATCCAAGTCCGACAAGATACAGGGCATTGTACAAAAAGATTTTCATGATGCTGAAATCTGTCATTCCAAAGGCTTTGAGTAAACCGATCATATTGGTTCGTTCTAATATCATGATCAATAAAGCAGTAATCATATTGATCACGCCCACCACCATCATCAAAATCAGTAAAACCTTAGTATTCACATCAAGCAGGGAAAGCCAGGTAAAAATGGCCGGATAATATTCAGCTACAGATTCAGATTTCAGATTGATCTCCAGATTTTCATAAATGTGTTGTGAGCTTTCCTGAAGCTTGGCAAAGTCTTTTAACCGGACCTCAATTCCTCCGATTTCATCGGCACTCCAATTGTTTAACCGCCTGATGATACTGATATCGCCGATCACGAAGCCTTTATCAATCTCCTCTACTCCAATATTGTAAATCCCTACAATTTTAAATGGCCTTTTACGTGGTGGATTCTGTACAAAATACATGATAAAATCATCTCCTACCTTCAACTTTAACCGATTGGCGGTAAACTGGGAAATCATGATTTCCTTGCTCGCTTTGGTGCTGTCGGCAAAATTAATTACCGTACCGCTCACCAAATGCTTACGTACATAATTCCAATTGTATGTTTTGTCGATTCCTTTAAAATTAATACCTTCTACTTCATCATTTGCAGATATGATGGCAGGCTTGGTGGCATAGTACTGAAAATATTCTATCGCTGGATTGTCTTTCAGACTTTTAAGCGTTCTTGGCCCGGGTACAAATGGAGAAAGTTCAAATGAATTGTTTAAGTCATATTTAAAAACCCGGACGTCGCCAATAAAGCCCCTTACTTTTTCACGGACTTCCGTTTTAAAGCCCTTGATAATAGCTACAGAAAGCATCATCACCGCCAGGCTAAGCATCACACCTGCAATAGCGATCCGCACGATCAACTTGGAAAATGTTCTTTCAGATTTAATGGCTATACGCCCTGCTATAAAATATTCTGTATTCAATCTATTACCTGAATTGATGATTTGACAAAAATGCGCATTATAATTCTAACTTATTGGTTTAAGATTTACAAAAATCAAAGAATTAATCCAAATAATTAAATCTGCTATACCATATTGACATTAAAAACCAATTAAAAAGTTGTTTAAAAATAAGTAATTGGTATTTTTGTGTTAAATCAATCCTTACGCACTCAAAATGAACGCTAAAAACGAACTCGAAGAGCTAAAGTTCGACTCTGAACTTAAAGCTAAGAATTTAAGAACTGCTACAGAATCGGTCCTCATTGATGGTTTCAAATCTCTTTTTTTGATGAAAAATTATCTCCAATGCAAAAATGAAAGTATTCATGCTGTCACAAAGCTCATTGATCATTTAGAATCGCAGGAATAATCAATTTTTACTACCTTCATTTTATTAAAGGTAAAAAAATGAGACGATCCATCAACAAAACCATTTACGTAGCTGCAATTACATTGGCAATACAAGCCTGTAGCCCGGCATCCAGCAATGCTTCCAACACAATTATCCATCCCTCTGATTCGGTAAAATTTGAAGAAAAAGAGCAGGTAAAAGCAGGCAAATTGCTGACCGGTGCAGAACAAACAGACAAGTATGTTCCTTATTTAAAAGGTAAACGCGTGGGTATGGTTGTCAACCCAACATCAATCATTGGCAAACAGACTACCGTAGATAGTTTATTGAAATTGGGTGTAAACATTGTAAAAATATTTGGCCCGGAGCATGGTTTTAGGGGAAATGCCAGTAATGGAACACACGTAGATGATGAAATTGATTCCAAAACAGGCATCAAAGCAATTTCATTATATGGAAAACACTCCAAACCTACGGATGCTGAACTTTCGGATGTAGACGTGATGGTATTTGATATACAAGATGTGGGTGTTCGTTTTTATACCTATATCAATACTTTACAACATGTGATGGAAGCTTGTGCGGCTAATGGTAAAGAGGTGCTTATTTTGGACAGACCAAATCCTAATGGCTTTTATATTGATGGTCCGATCTTGGATCCTCAGTTTAAATCGGGTATTGGTTTAAAACCGATCCCTGCCGTACATGGTTTGACGGTAGGAGAATATGCGCAAATGCTGAATGGGGAAAAATGGCTGGACAATAAGTTAACCTGCAAAATCAAAATCATTAAGGTTGCCAATTATACGCACGATACCCCTTATGAACTTCCCGTTCATCCATCACCAAATCTGAATACGCCACAATCCATTTTGCTGTATCCTACAACCTGTTTATTTGAAGGGACTTACTTAAACTACGGCAGAGGAACACAATTTCCATTTACGATAGTTGGTGCGCCGGCTTTGAAGGGAAAATACAACTTCTCTTTTACTCCGGTAAGCCTGAAAGGCATGTCGGAAAGCCCCTTGTTTATGAACCAGGTTTGCTATGGCCTGGACCTTAGAAATTATGACACCAATAATTTTAGAAAGACCAAACAGATTAACCTGGCCTGGATCATTGAATTGTACAAAAACTCGCCAAATAAAGCTGATTTTTTCAATTCTAAACTGAGCAAGGAAATGGGAACTATTGAAAGATTGATCGGAGTTGCTGATTTCAGGAAACAGATCATTGCGGGGAAATCGGAAAAGGAAATCCGCGCCAGCTGGGAGCCTGGATTGAGCAAATACAAAACAATGCGTAAAAAATATTTGTTGTATCCTTAAATAGTCATTTTAGGCTATTGTTAAACTTTAGATGATGAACAGCGTGCCTAAAAAGAAAAATGAAAAGCCAAGCAGCAATTACCGGGAGGAAACACCTAAAGGAAAAGTACCAGCGGGAGACAAAGCGGTGAAACAGCCGGAAGATAAAGACTATCGGGAAGAAGAAGCTCACTTTGAGAATCCGGCAAAGAAAAGAGAAGAAAGTGAACAACCGGTTCATCCGGTTAAAAAAGCACCTAAAACATAGTAATGAATAAAGGCTGAGTGATTTGATCACTCAGCCTTTATTCATTACAGAAAACGCATCTCTTAACTACTTGCCTCCTTTAAAAACCGGATCAGTACTTTTTCATCCTGGGCTAAGCCGGAAGCTGCATCTGTACTAGCCAGCTGGACCTTTTTTAAATATTTGCCCAGCGTGTCCTGTTCAAAAGCCTGTAGTAAAAGTGGATACACATAAGAACTCTTACACACCGCCCGGGTATTACCCAGTTTAGCCGCTACACAATCCAATACCTGGACAATGGCTTTCTTTTTGGGCAGTGGTTCCTGACTGACGTAGCAAGCGGCCAATTGTCTCAAAGCTTCTAAGGTACCGCCCCAGGTACGAAAATCTTTAGCCGTGAAATCGCTGCCGGTAATTTCCTTAATGTAGTTGTTAATTCTACCGGAATCTATGGCGCGATGTTCCTTTCCGGATGTATAATATTGAAACAGATCTTGTCCCGGGATTTCCATGCACTGTTTCACCAGTCGGGCCAGACTGCGGTCGCTTAATTTTACGTCCTGCTTTACGCCCTTCTTGCCCACAAAGCTCAACCTCAAAGTATTCCCATCAATCTTCACATGTTTATTCTTTAAAGTACTTAAGCCGTAACTGCCATACAATTGTTCATACGCATCATTACCTACCCTGATCAATGTTTTCTGCATCACTTGTAAGCAAATGGCCAATACTTTCTGCTCATCAAATTCTTTTCTGTTCAGGTCCTTTGCGATACGTTTCCTGGCTTTGGGTAGCGCTTTACCGAAATCCAATAACCTGAAATACTTGCTTTCAGATCTTCTCGACGTCCATTCTGTATGGTAACGGTACTGTTTCCTGCCTGCTACATCCAGGCCGGTAGCCTGCAAATACGCATTTTTTTTGGGGGCAATCCATACCGAGGTCCATGCCGGCGGAAGCACCAGGGCGGCAATCCGATCCAGATGCTTTTCATCGGTAATTCGTTTACCTTGCGCATCGGTGTAATAAAAGTGCCCAGGCTTGCCCTTCCGGTATATGCCTGGCTGACTATCCGTTACGTACACCAATCCACTTTCTTTAATTTCCTCCAGGGTCTGAACCATATAGATTGAATAAAATATGCGTTAAATTTTTAGTTATTTTGCGATACAATTACAGATGAGCAGGAATTTTCAGCGTTCCCTTCTTCATCGTTAAACACAAACATAAAAGGATGAAAATAGTTTTTATGGGTACGCCCGATTTTGCAGTTGCTTCTTTAAACGCCCTGGTGCAAGCCGGTTTTGATGTTGTTGGCGTAGTTACCGCAGCCGATAAGCCTGCCGGTCGTGGTCAAAAAATTCATGAAAGTGCCGTTAAGCAGTATGCAATAGCGCATGGTTTAAAGGTATTACAACCCCTGAAACTAAAAGATTCTGAGTTTATTGACGAATTGAAAGCTTTACAGGCTGATTTGCAAGTTGTAGTGGCTTTCAGGATGTTACCGGAAATGGTCTGGAACATGCCAGCCAAAGGTACGATTAACCTTCATGCCTCATTATTACCTCAATACCGCGGTGCAGCCCCGATCAATCATGCCATCATCAATGGAGAAAAAGAAAGCGGCGTAACGACCTTTTTCCTAAAACATGAAATTGATACCGGTGATGTGATTTTCTCTGAAAAAGTGACGATTGCAGATGACGATACTGCCGGCGATTTACACGATAAACTGATGAGTACCGGAGCTGACTTACTGGTTAAAACAGTGACCGCAATTGCAGAAGGTAATTATACTGAGCAACCGCAGCCACAAAGTGCCACACTGAAACATGCCCCTAAAATATTTAAAGAGCATTGCCTGATTGACTGGGACCAACCGGCACGGTCCATTTACAATCTGATCCGTGGCCTGAGCCCCTATCCTACTGCTTTTACCAAATTGAACGATAAAACTTTAAAGGTTTTTAAAGCCGAACTGGAAGAAGGGGAAACTGGTGCAGCGGCAGGGACATTGAAGTCTGACGGAAAAACCTATTTGAAATTTGCTGCACAGGATGGCTACATCAAATTCACCGACCTGCAGTACGAAGGTAAGAAACGCATGCAGGTAGATGAATTTTTAAGGGGAATGCGCTTGTAACTATAAATCGTTGAGTTTAGCGCTCAACAGTTTGGTGATTTCATTAAAATAACGCTTTCGACCATAGCCCATTACCCAACGGATACCTGTAATGGCATTGGTAATGAACACTTCTTCGGCTTCTTTTAAAATCTCAGGACTGATCTGTGCTTCGATCAGCTCAATATCGTGTGCTTTAGCCATGCTCATCACTACATTGCGCATGACTCCGGCTACACAACCTTCAGACAATGCCGGGGTATATATCTTTTTGTTATAGACTACAAATACATTGGAGCTGATGCTTTCACATAAAAAACCATGCTGGTTTAGAATGAATGCATCATCTAAGCGGAGTTGCTTTTTATGCAATCCGGCCATCACATACAATAGAGAATTGCTTGTTTTGTAATTGGAGAGACTATTTACCGGTTTGGTAATTTCATCAAACACGTCAACGATGAGTCCTTTTTTATTCAATTCATATCCACCATCTTCCAGTGCGGAAGACTCGAGTACGTAACCGGATTTGTTACTCATTGGCGTATACAATCCGTCTCCCGCCCGATAAACAGACAACCTGAAACGGACATTTTCTTTCAATTTATTTTTCTTGCAAAGTTCGGCAGTTTTTTGTTTTAAAAAATATTCGTCCAGCAGCGCGCTGCCGTCCATTTTCAAAGCTTTCATTCCTGCCCTCAGGCGGTCCGCATGAAGCTCCGCAAACTTAAGTTTACCATTGCTCATGCGCATCGTCTCAAAGAGTCCGTCGCCATATTTAAACCCACGGTTACCTGCCGTCAGGATTGGATGATTGATGCCTACAAACTCATCATTATGTAAAATATATTCTTGCTGCATTTATTCGGGCTGTACGATGTAGTTTCTCCATTTATTTAATGCCGAATCGAAATCGGAAGGCAAAGGTGCTTCAAATTCCATGTATTTTTTAGTAGTTGGATGAATAAATCCTAAAGTTTGTGCGTGAAGTGCTTGTCGCGGCAGTAATCCGAAGCAATTTTGTACAAATTGTTTGTATTTATTGAAGGTTGTCCCTTTTAATATTTTATCTCCGCCATAGTTGGCATCATTGAATAAGGGGTGACCAATATGTTGCATATGCGCTCTGATTTGGTGTGTACGGCCAGTTTCAAGCTGGCAGCTGATTAAGGTTACATAACCTAAACGCTCTAAAACCGAATAATGTGTGACAGACCACTTGCCTTTTTCTTCATCGTCATAAACATCCATCACAATTCTATTTTTTGCGCTCCGGCCAATATAGCCGGTAACTGTACCATCTTTCTCGATATCACCCCAGGCCAGTGCTACGTATTTACGGGTAATGCTATGGTCAAAAAACTGCTTGGCCAGTTTAGTCATCGTGATTTCGTTCTTGCTGATCAGCAACAAGCCCGAAGTATCTTTGTCAATCCGATGCACCAATCCCGGCCGGCCTTCGTTGCCTGGCAATTGCGGCAATTGTTCAAAATGAAAGGCCAGGGCATTGACCAAAGTACCCGTGTAATTGTTAAACCCAGGATGTACAACCATACCAGCAGGTTTATTGACCACCAATAAATCTGCATCTTCATAAACGATATCTAAAGGAATATCCTCCGGATAAACTTCCGTATCTCTTGGCGGATGCGGAAATACGATGGAAATTTCATCGGCTGGTTTCACCTTATAGCTCGGTTTTACGGTTTTCTTGTTCACCAATACGTTTCCTGCATCAATTGCATTTTGTATGCGGTTACGTGATGCATTTTCCATACGCTGCATCAAAAACTTGTCAACACGGAGCAAGGACTGTCCTTTATCCACAACAATATTAAAATGCTCGTATAAATCCTGTTCCTCTAATTCCGGCCCACTATAAGTATTCTCCATGCTACAAAACTAATCTTTAACAATTACATATTCAGAAAAAAAGAAATTGGTCTGCTTTTTGATGGGGATGTCCGACATACCGATGTTAAACTTAATGCCTTATGAAAAACTTTACTCAAAACGTTAAAATTATCCTGAATTTCTTTCCATTCTTGTTGAAAAAAATCTATTTCAAGAACTAACAAAGAATCTTTAGCTAAGGGGGTATCTTTGTACAATATGCACACAGCTATATTTAGCCCCCTACAACAATTAAATCATCCTTCCATCGCCAATCTCTGGGTTAAGAGAGATGATTTAATTGATCCTTATATCTCAGGCAATAAATGGCGAAAACTAAAATACATTTTAGCAGAGGTCAAACATAAAAACAAAAATCATCTGGTTACCTTTGGTGGGGCATATTCCAACCATCTGGTGGCTACAGCAGCTTGTGCTGCCCGCAATGGTTTAAAAAGCACAGCTTTTGTACGTGGAGAAGCTGTAGAAAATGAAATGCTCATGCTTTGTAAATTATTTGGCATGACCTTGATTTTCACAGACCGGCAGCACTATAAAAACAAAATCCAACTTTTCGAGGCACATTTTAATGGGAACGACGAGGCTCATTTTGTGGACGAAGGCGGAGCTGGGGCAGCCGGCGCTAAAGGATGTGCAGAGATTATTGCAGAACTACCTAAAGACACCGAACATTTATTTTGCGCAGCGGGTACAGGAACCACTGCAGCAGGCTTACTTAAAGGAATCCACCAACAAAAACTCAAAACCATTTTGCATGTGGTCCCGGTACTTAAAGGCGGTGATTTTATTGCAGATGAAATTTTGAAATTTGCCGGTACGACAGCACAATTGGTATTGCATACGGATTACCATTTTGGTGGATATGCAAAAACGCAACCTGAATTGATTGAATTCATCAAATCTTTTACGGCAGTTACCGGCTTACTTACAGATCCTGTTTATACTGCAAAAATGTTTTATGCCATTATGGATCTGCAACAAAAGAAGTACTTTAATGCCGACCAAAAAATTGTTGCTTTACATACCGGAGGCTTACTCGGCTTACTTGGAATGCAACAAAAATTCAGCTAATTTTTAGTAAATTGCTAGGACTAACTCTTTCGTATGAAAAATAAATCTTACTTACTGATCCTGCTTTTACTTGCCTTTTCAAGCCCGACCTTCGCCCAATACCTGAAACCCGGATTTGACAAACAGGAATACATAGAGCTGATGAAAATTTCTGCAAGATTTGGAGACACCAGTTATTCGAAAAAAATACCGGCTCCTGCAGATTATGATTTTGCTTACCGATCGCCAGTGGTGGGATTGGACAATTGCTGGGATCTGTGGATAAGTAAAGGTGCAGCCATTTCCAAAACTGGAGTAGCTGTAATCAGCTTAAGGGGTACCACACAAAATAGCGTAAGCTGGCTGGCAAACTTTTACGCGGCTATGGTACCGGCCAAAGGTGAATTGCATCTTTCTGATTCAACGACCTTCAAATACGAATTGGCTGCAAATCCTAAAGCAGCAATACATGCAGGCTGGATCATCAGTACAGCTTTTTTGTCTAAAAGCATCCTTGGCAAAATTGATTCTTGTTATAAAAATGGAATTAAAGAGTTTATCATTATGGGGCACAGCCAGGGCGGTGCGATCGCTTACCTCCTCACTTCCTATTTGCTAAACCTGCAGAAAAACCAACAGATTGCTGGTGATATCCGTTTCAAAACCTATTGTAGTGCTGCACCAAAACCAGGCAATTTATATTATGCTTATGAATATGAAGCACAAACGCAAAATGGCTGGGCTTATAATGTAGTAAATGCAGCAGATTGGGTACCTGAAACGCCTATGTCTGTGCAAACCTTAGATGACTTTAATGTTACGAACCCATTTGTAAATGCAAAAAGCATGATCAAAAAGCAACCCTTCACCAGGAGACTAGCTTTAAATTATATGTTTAACCGAATGGACAAACCAACACGGAGGGCACAAAAGAATTACCAGAAATACCTGGGCACCTTTACTTCAAAAATGGTCAGACAACAGATTCCTGGTTTTATTGCACCGGCTTACTACAACAGTTCCAACTATGTCAGAACCGGCAATACCATCGTATTGTTTACCGATGAAGACTATTACAAGCGCTACCCTGACAATGAAACAAATGTATTTGTACACCACCTTCACCCCGCATATCTGTATTTAACAGAAAAGCTAAAGAATTGATTTATGTACCAATTAACTGTAGCTCCTGATCAGGTAAAAGCAACATTAAGCAAACACATCCTGGCTGACGGCCTTGACCTGACTTATGACCTGGAGAAAAGTCAGGGAACTTATATTTACGATTCTAAATACAACCGTAATTTATTAGATTTCTTTACCTGTTTTGCCTCGGTACCTTTGGGATATAACCATCCAAAAATGATCCATGATGAGGGTTTTAAACACAACCTTTTACTGGCGGCCATGGCCAACCCTTCCAATTCGGACGTATATACCCAACAGTATGCAACGTTTGTAGATACATTTGCCAGACATGGTATGCCAGATTATTTGCCCCATGCATTTTTTATCGCGGGTGGCGGACTCGCTGTTGAAAATGCAATAAAGGTTGCAATGGACTGGAAAGTCCAGAAAAACTTTGCAAAAGGCTATAAAGAAGAAAAGGGGCTTAAAGTATTACATTTTGAAAAAGCCTTTCATGGCCGAACCGGGTACACGTTAAGTTTAACCAATACCCTGCCGGATAAAACCAAATGGTTTGCCAAATTTGATTGGCCGAGGGTAGCTGTGCCTATCGTAAAATTCCCTCTGGAAGGAGAAAACTTACAGGTAGCGATTGATACAGAAAACACAGCAATTTCACAGATCAAGCAAGCTTTCAAAGCACATAAGGACGACATCTGTGCCATTATTGTGGAACCCATCCAATCTGAAGGCGGCGACAACCACTTGAGGGAAATATTTTTGATCGAACTTAAAAAGCTGGCCGATGAACATGAAGCGTTCCTGATTTACGATGAAGTTCAGACCGGAGTTGCTTTGACCGGTAAATTCTGGTGCCACCAGCATTATAGCGAGCTGGCGCGTCCGGATATCCTCGTCTTTGGTAAAAAGATGCAGGTCTGCGGTATTCTTGTAGGCCATAAAGTAGATCAGGTTGATAACAATGTATTTCGGGCACCTTCCAGGATCAACTCGACCTGGGGAGGTAACCTGGTAGACATGGTTCGTGCCACCCAGATCCTGCAGATCATAGCAGAAGACGAACTCTGTGATCATGCGGCCAATGTAGGTAAATACCTACAGGATCAACTCGCAAATCTCGCGCACAAGTATGATAAGATGAGTAATATACGGGGGAAAGGCTTACTTTGTGCTTTCGATTTTCCAAATCAAAACATGCGCGACGCCTTTATCAGACATGGACTTGCCCAAAATGTCATGTTTCTGGGTTGCGGCAGCCAAACCGTTCGTTTCAGGCCCGCACTTTGTATGGAACGGAAACACATCGATGAGGGAATTGCAGTAATGGACAAAATATTGCCAGGCTTATAGACCATTAGATACCCTTGTACCATCATCAAACAAAAGCGGAGAAACCAGTGATTGCCCGGCCTACGATTAACGTATTGATCTCTTTAGTGCCTTCGTAAGAATAGATTGCCTCGGCATCCGCTACAAAACGCGCCACATCATATTCTAGCAAAATCCCATTGCCACCCATCACTTCCCTTGCCCTGCTCACTACATCCCGCGTGCGCATAGAGCAAAATACTTTAGCTAATGATGCGTGTTCATCGGTTAGCAAATTCTGGTCCTGAAGCTGTGACAAGCGGAAACAGAGTGTCTGCATTGCAGTAAGGTTAGACAACATCTCTACCAAATGATTTTGGATCAGTTGATATGAGGCAATGGGTTTACCAAATTGCTTCCTTGTTCTTGTATAGTTCAAGGCACTTTCATACGCTCCCCTGGCGCAACCAACAGCTTGCCAGGCCACACCGGCACGGGTCATTTTCAAAACTTTGGCTGTATCTTTAAATGAATTTGCATTTTGCAGGCGGTCTTCCTCATCCACTTCACAATTATTTAATGTGATGAGTCCGTTCTGTACGATTCGGAGCGCCATCTTATCCTGCATTTTTTCTACTGAAAATCCAGGACTTCCCTTTCTAACCAGAAATCCTTTGACCTGATTGTCTTCCAGATCCCTTGCCCAAATGATGGTCACATCGGAAAAGGTGGCATTCCCAATCCACTTTTTCTGTCCGTTCAGGATCCATTTGCTTCCCTGTCTTTTGGCGGTTGTGGTTAGCCCTCCTGCAGCACCCGAGCCCACTTCTGGCTCCGTTAATCCAAAAGCGCCGATAGTTTTCATTTTTTGCATATCTGGTAACCACTGTTGCTTCTGTGCTTCGGAACCCAACAAATAAATTGAACCCATCGCCAGTCCGCTTTGCACACCAAAAAATGTAGACATTGACGTATCAATTCTAGCCATTTCCATAGCCAGGATACCTTCCATTAAATTAGATTTATTTGGGCAGCCATAGCCTTCGTAGGTCAGGCCACAGATGTTGAGTTCTGCAATTTTAGGAATGAGCTCGAATGGAAATTCGGCCTTTAGCCAGTACTGATTTACAATTGGTTTGACTTCCTTTTCTAAAAAAGCCCGGACCTTAAGTTGCAAAGCACGATCTTCATTTTTCAATGCCTCATCGCCCAGATGGTAAAAATCACCTTCAATGGGTGGCAATTCCTTATCCTTGCGTGGCCCCATCATTTTCATGAGTCCCTGCAATTGGGTTTCGTCGAGATCTGAAACAGATTCGACCATTTTTTTAAGATCTACTTTTTTAGAAAGTGCCTCGAGTTTTTGGAAATCTACGCTTTTAAATAGTGTATACGCATTTTTTAAGGAAGAGAAAATACTGGCCATAGTAAACTGTTTAGCAATACAACAAAAAAGAGGCTCAATTGTTGTATTGCGAGGCCAATATCGCGATTAGCTTAAATTAAACAGGTTATCTACACCAAGCAATTTACGCGAAGTAAAGCCTTCCCCGTAAGTTGTTCCGATCGATTTGCCAAATTCCCTTGCGCGGCCAATAACACTTTCAAAAAACTCCGGCGAAGAAATATAGGTTTCCGGACCATCTAAATCAGGGTTAAAAAACTGGGTTTTAAATGCTTTGATCGCCTCAATTTTAACTTCAAAATGCGCTGTAATGTCAATGATGATATCCGGTTTGATGTACCGGTCCTGAATGTATTGCAATACCAGGCGTGGTCGCCAGGCCATTTGTTCAACATCATTTATGCGGGTTATAATCTTAGACAGGCCAGAGAGGAAACAGGCATCATTTGCCAAATCACCCGCCCTTCCATGATCTGGGTGCCGATCATGCAAAGCATTGGTCAGCACAATTTCAGGCTGATACTTTCTGATGATTTTCACAACTTCCAATTGGTGTTGCTCATCATTTTGAAAGAAGCCATCCTTGAAGCGCAGGTTTTCCCGGGCATGAAGTCCCATAATCTTTGCAGAGACAGCAGCTTCTTCATCACGTGTTTCTGCCGTTCCACGGGTTCCTAATTCTCCCCTGGTAAAATCTACAATACCGACTTTCTTGCCCAGGGCAATATGTTTCAATAAGGTACCTGAACAGCCCAGCTCGGCATCGTCCGGATGAACTGCAAGTACTAAAATATCTAATTTCATGTAAAAATTCGTTTTTATGTGTTCATTAAGCGGTTGATCTTCTTTTTCACTTTGGAAGATAAAGGCTTGGTAAATGGAAGGAAATAATCGACCACCTCGCCATCTTTGTTGACCAGGTATTTGTGAAAATTCCAACGTGGGGTAGAGCTTTGGTTTAAAAATCTATAGAGGGGATTGGCGTGTTCGCCACGCACCATAATCTTTTCAAAGACGGGAAATTTTACACCGTGGTTAACTTCACAGAAAGTACTGATCGCTGTACCTTCTAATGGCTCTTGCCTACCGAAATCATTAGAAGGAAAAGCCAATACTTCGAACTGATCGGTTCCCAGTTCATCTCTAAGCGCCTGCAATTCTTTCAATTGTGGTGCAAAGCCACAGCCTGAAGCAATATTTACCAGTAAAAGAACTTTATTTTTATAATCTGACAGCTTCTTGTCGATGCCATTGAGAAGTTTCACCTTGAACTGGTGTATGCTTTTAGATTGATCTGACATAATTTGTTATTGATAAAAGCCTGAAGAGACAATGATAGATTCAATATCTCTGTCATCCTGGGCATTATATGTACTCTTGAGATTGTGTCCAACTACTCTTGCAACAGATTGATACAAGAACGCGGTAACACCACCTTTTGTTTCCTTTATAATTTCATAGGTAGTACGGCCCACTTCGCGGTCGATAAGTTTGGTGAGGATCTGCCCTTGTGTAATGGTCAGTTCTTTGATTTCGCGGTTAAACATTTCTTTGATCTCCTGATCACACTGTTTAACAAGCTTTTTTTGTTCTTTCTTTTCAGTTGTTAAAGCCAGGTCCTGTTCCAGCTTTTCATACCTTCTTTTGGCAAATAATGCATAAGGCATTACTTTCAATACGTTATACCGAAGCCTGTTGAAGGCGGCACGATCCTGCGGACTTTTAAACAGTCTTTCTGCAATAATTTCCACTTCTTTCAAGGAAATCCAGGGGATCATTTCACCGCTATCGTTGGTGGAGGCTACCCTGATGGTGTCATTTTTTCCTAAAACCGGCATTTTAACAGGCACAGATGTCACCTGAGCTGATGCGGAAACAGCTGTAATCATGACAATTGCCAGAAAAAAAAGCCTGTAAAATTTCATAATTTTATACCTCCAACAAAGTTAGGGCAATTTTTATTTACCGGTTACTGATTTGAGCATCTAATATACCTTTTTAACAATAAATGGATATATTTTTTACGTAAATAATACAAAACAAAAGACCCGGTATATTTGCGACAGAAAACTGCCATATTTATCATTAACATAATTTTGGTAGAATTATTGTTCAATATGAAGTTCAATCTTCATAAAAAGCTTATATTAAGTGAATCGTTGTTTACAGGGACATGAGCAGAATATTCCGGGCAATTAATTAAATACAGAGAAAGCCTGTATGCCTTTAAGGCATGCATTTTTATGAAGAACAAACTACCAAACAATACAGCATCATGAAGAACGCATTAGTGATCGATTTAGAAGCAGAGAAACAAGAAATATTGAAAAGATACAGGGCACTGCTGCGCGCCTGTAAACCGACCATGCAAAGGGGAGATAAAAAAGAGATCCGGAAAGCATTTGACATGGCTTTGGAGAGTCACAAAAACATGCGCAGGAAATCTGGTGAGCCCTACATATACCACCCCATAGCTGTAGCACAAATTGCTGCGGAAGAAATTGGTTTGGGTACCACCTCTATTGTTTGTGCCTTGTTACATGATGTAGTAGAAGATACAGACATCACCTTAGAAGATATTGAACGGGAGTTTGGAAAGAAAACCGCCAAGATCATTGATGGTCTGACCAAAATATCTGGTGTTTTTGACTACAACAGTTCATTACAGGCAGAGAATTTCAGAAAAATGCTGCTTACCCTTGCAGATGATGTACGGGTAATTTTGATTAAACTGGCTGACCGGCTCCATAATATGCGGACTATGGATTTCATGCCCAGACAAAAACAGTTAAAAATAGCTTCTGAAACGATTTACCTTTATGCTCCCCTGGCCCACCGCTTAGGCTTGTATGCGATAAAATCTGAGCTGGAGGACTTGTCCATGAAATACCTGGAACCAGATACTTACAAATATATTGCGACCCAGCTGAACGAGAAAAAAGCAGAACGGACTTTATTTGTGAAGCGGTTTGTAGACCCAATTAAAGAAATTCTGACGGAGCAGGGACTTGTAGCCAATGTTTACGGACGCCCAAAATCGATCCATTCCATATGGAATAAAATGAAGAGCAAAAACATCCCTTTTGAAGAGGTGTATGATCTTTTTGCGATCCGTATCATTTTGGATAGCCCGCCTGAAAATGAAAAAGCAGATTGCTGGAAAGCTTATTCCATTGTAACAGACCTTTACCGGCCCAATCCGGACCGCCTACGCGACTGGGTATCGTCTCCAAAAGGAAATGGCTATGAATCACTTCATACCACAGTAATGGGCCCTAAAGGGCAATGGGTAGAAGTTCAGATCCGCACACAGCGCATGAACGAAATTGCAGAAAAGGGCTTCGCTGCGCACTGGAAATATAAAGAATCGAGCAATGACAATGGTCTGGATCAGTGGATCATGAAGGTGCGCGAAATGCTGAGTAACCCGGAAGCCAATGCGCTCGACTTTCTGGATGATTTCAAAATGAACTTATTTTCTGATGAGATCTTTATCTTTACACCTAAGGGCGCCTTGCTGCAGCTACCCCTTGGGGCCACAGCACTGGATTTCGCTTTTGAAATACATACAGACATTGGTGCCAAATGTATTGGTGCGAAAGTGAACCACAAACTGGTACCTTTGTCGTACAAGCTCCAGAACGGAGACCAGGTAGAGATTATCACTTCCAGCAAGCAATCTCCAAAAGAGGATTGGCTAAACACGGTAGTTACCGCCAAAGCAAAATCAAAAATCAAGTCTTCTTTGAAAGAAGAGAAGCGCAAGATTGCCGATTTAGGTAAGGAAGCACTGGAGCGCAAGCTAAAATCTTTAAAGATCACTTACAATACAGACAATTTAAACAAGTTGTCTTATTTCTTCAAACTGCCCTCGACCCAGGAATTGTTTATAGCAGTTGCCAATGGAAAAATTGAGATTAAAGATTTAAAAGACTATCTGGCCAGTGAAAAAGAAATTGAAACCAGAGGTTCCGAAAAAACCGACAATCAACAGATAGATGCTTTATTAAACCGGGTTAAGGGTCCGGAATCAGATATTCTGCTGATTGGCGAAGATTTACAGAAGATTGACTATACACTGGCTGCGTGTTGTAACCCGATTCCGGGCGATGATGTATTTGGATTTGTGACTGTTAACGAAGGAATCAAAATACACCGCACAAATTGTCCGAATGCAGCGCAGTTGATGGCCAATTATGGTTACCGTATTGTAAAAGCGAAATGGAACAGCCAGAAAGAACTGACCTTCTTAACTGGTTTGCACATCATCGGAATAGATGATGTAGGCCTGATCAACAACATCACTAAAGTAATTTCCAATGATTTTAAGGTAAACATGCGTTCTATTACTGTAGACACAGATAATGGGATCTTTGATGGTTCAATTATGGTCTTTGTGAATGATAAAGAGCATTTAGACAACCTGATAAAAAACCTGATGGAAGTGAAAGGCGTCACCGGAGTTACGCGGTTTGATGCTTAAAATTACGAATAAATCGTAGCGATTATATAAAAAAATGATACCTTTGAAAGGAGTTTAAAAACTATGTCGACAAATCATAACAGCGAGTTGGTAAGGAAAATATTCGAAGCCTACCTCGAAAATAAAAGTCTGAGAAAAACACCGGAACGTTTCGCCATCTTAGAAGAAATATACTCAAGAGACGACCATTTCGATGTAGAGACCCTCTATATCCACATGAAAAACCAGAAATACCGCGTAAGCAGGGCTACGGTGTACAATACATTGGAGTTATTGGTTTCATGTGACCTGGTTACGAAACATCAGTTTGGTAAAAATATGGCTCAGTTTGAGAAGTCTTATGGTTACCACCAGCACGATCACATCATTTGTATTGATTGTGGTAAGGTCGTTGAATTTTGCGATCCACGTGTGCACCAGATACAGAGTATGGTTGGTGAATTGTTAAAATTCGAAATTAAGCACCACTCCTTAAACTTATATGGCGTTTGTTTTGATTGTGCTGCAAAAGCATCTATGAACGAGAGTGCCAAAGTAAAAAATGCAAGTTAAACATTCAATTATAAAATTTCTATTCTTTAAATTTAAATAATGACGCAAGTAGACGTGCTTCTTGGCCTGCAATGGGGCGACGAAGGCAAGGGTAAAATTGTTGACGTTTTAAGTCCACAATATGATTTGATAGCTCGTTTTCAAGGCGGTCCGAATGCCGGCCATACTTTGGAGTTTGATGGCAAAAAATTTGTTTTAAATACCATTCCATCTGGTATTTTCAATGAGAAGACAATGAACTTAATTGGAAATGGTGTGGTTATAGACCCTATCATTTTAAAAAGAGAGTTGGATAACCTTCAAAAAGCAGGTCACGATCCTGTAGCTAAAGGCAAACTGGTTATTGCCCGTAAAGCACATTTGATTTTACCTACACATCAATTGCTGGATGCAGCAAATGAGCAAAAAATGGGTAAAGACAAAATTGGTTCTACACTTAAAGGTATTGGCCCAACTTATATGGACAAAACCGGCCGTAATGGCTTGAGAGTTGGTGACACCACGTTACCGGATTTTAAAGAGCGCTACAACAGGCTTGTAGAGAAACACAAGGAGATTCTATCTCACTACGAATTTGAGTACGACTTAACGGAAAAAGAAGCCGCATTTTTCGAAGCTATTGAGTTTATCAAAAATATCCCTCATGTAGATAGCGAACACTTTGTGAACGGTTATCTGAAAGCAGGAAAAACGGTATTGGCAGAAGGTGCACAAGGAACTTTGCTTGATGTTGACTTTGGATCTTATCCTTTTGTAACGTCATCAAATACCACTACTGCAGGTGCTTGCACAGGACTAGGTATCGCGCCAAACCGAATTGGCAGTGTTTACGGAATTTTTAAGGCTTATTGTACCCGTGTTGGTGGTGGTCCCTTCCCTACTGAACTGGACAATGAAGTGGGAGAAACTTTACGTCAGGTAGGACATGAGTTTGGTGCTACAACCGGACGTGCACGCCGTTGCGGATGGATTGATCTGCCGGCTTTAAAATATGCCATCATGTTGAATGGTGTAACCGAACTGATCATGATGAAAGCAGATGTACTGGATGGTTTTGACACCATTTATGCGTGTACTCATTATGAGCACAATGGTGAGACCATAGATTATATGCCATATGATATCATTTCGGTAAAACCTACACCTGTATTGAAAGCAATTGAAGGTTGGAAAACTGATGTGACTAAAGTAAATAAGCTAGAAGAAATTCCTGCTCAACTGGCAAGTTATATTGCTTTCCTTGAAAAAGAACTGGAAGTACCTGTAAAATATCTTTCTGTTGGACCAGACCGCGTTCAGACTTTGATTTTACAATAAATATTCATTACAATATCCAAAAGGTATGTATCATTAAAATGATACATACCTTTTTTGTAGGCGCTAGTTTGTTACGGATTTCCTACATTTGCGCCACAAATATGAATGGTCAGCAATTAAATTATTTCAAACAAAAAGCATTGACCTGGGCAACTTCATTTGAAGTTTGCTGTTGTCTGGACTCTAACAACTACGCCGACCTGTATGGTAAATTTGATTTTATCATTGCAGCGGGTGTAAAGGCAGAACTGAACGCCTCATCAAAGGATAAATTTACGGAGTTGAAAGCATTCCACGATCAGCAAAGCGATTGGATGTTTGGCTTATTAAGTTATGACCTTAAAAATGAGACCGAAGCGTTAAGTTCTGAACATCCCGACCATATTCAAATGCCGGAGCTCTTTTTCTTTGTCCCGGAATACCTCATTGCCATTACAGCTGGTAATATTGAGGTGTTAAGGGGAGCTGATACAGTCATTGATGAGATCCATCAAACAGTGCCATTGATTGCAGACTTAAAAAAGGACCTCAATATCCAAAGCAGATTTTCAAAAGAACAATATCTTGAAACGGTAGTCAAGCTACAGCAGCACATCAGTCGTGGCGATATTTATGAGGTGAATTTTTGCCAGGAGTTTTTTGCCGAACATGCGGCCATCGATCCGGTTCAGGTGTATCAGAAACTCAGTGAAGTATCCCCCACCCCATTTTCTGGTTTTTTTAAAATCAGGAGCCAATACATCTTATCTGCCAGTCCGGAAAGATTTCTATGTAAAAGAGGAAGCCGTTTAATTTCACAACCGATCAAAGGCACTGCCAAGCGCAGTACAAATCCATTGAACGATGAATTGATCAAGGAAGAATTGCGGCAAGATCAAAAAGAACAGGCCGAGAATGTAATGATTGTAGACCTGGTTCGAAACGACCTGACTAAGAGCGCCTTAAGAGGCAGTGTTACAGTTGATGAGCTTTTTGGAATTTACAGTTTTCCACAAGTATTTCAGATGATCTCTACCATCAGTTGCGAACTGGATCCGGACATCCACTTCATAGATGCCATCAGAAATACTTTTCCGATGGGATCAATGACCGGGGCACCAAAATTGAAAGCGATGGAGCTCATCGAAACTTACGAAAAAAGCAAACGTGGAGCTTACTCAGGCGCTTTCGGTTACATCACACCAGATGAAGATTTCGATTTCAATGTCATCATCCGAAGTATACTGTACACAGCAGAATCTCGCTATCTATCATTCCAGGTAGGTGGCGCCATCACTTATGCCGCAGAACCGATTGCCGAATATGAGGAATGTTTGCTCAAAGCGTCAGCCATTGTACAGACCCTTACGCAATAAAAAAGGCCGCAATATTGCGGCCTTGATATGCTATAGATTTTTTTTTAAGGTTTGTAATATTTCATCGCCTCTGGAATTGCTCTTTGTATTTGTGCAATCCTTGTAGCATCACTTGGGTGTGTACTTAAAAACTCTGCTGGTTTTTGACTACCTGCAGCGGCGGCAGACATTCTTTGCCAGAATGCCGTTGCATTTTGAGGGTTATAACCCGCCATCGCCATAAAGATCAAGCCCAGCTTATCTGCTTCTAACTCCTGATTACGGGAAAACTTCAGCATCATTAATGGACTACCAACGCCATATAACGTATTGAAAATTGACTGTTTTTGAGGATCTTTCGATAAAGCCGCTCCAGCCAGAGATCCCACACCCTGGGTTGCCATCTCCTGCGACATGCGCTCAGCACTGTGTCCAGCAATCGCATGACCAATCTCATGTCCCATTACTGTGGCCAGCCCAGCATCGTCTTTTGTAACCGGTAAAATACCCGTATACACGACAATTTTGCCACCGGGCATACACCAGGCATTCAATTCTTTGCTTTCCACTACATTAACTTCCCATTTATAATCCTTAATCAGATCTCCATAGTTGTTGTTGTTCATATAAGTTTTTACGGCAGCAATCAGTTTATTGCCAATCATTTTAACTCTTGAAGCCTGAGCATTGGATGCGGGCAAAACTGCATTCTTGTTTTCAGTTAAGAAAGTGCTATACGCCTGAAAAGCCATTGGCAATACCTGATCGTCACTAACCAGGTTAAGTCTGCTTCTGCCGGTCAACGGTACTGTAGAACAAGATGAGATGGCTAGACTGATGACAGCAGCACCAAGTATGATTACTTTTTTCATGAGGATAAATTTTGAATGTTATGAAGCTTCATAAGCTCCATCAAAGGAACCTAAGAAGGCTTTATCAAATTAGTTTGTTTCTTTTTAAACAGATAAACTTTGGATTCCTTGCCTTTTAAAAGTCGTTCCAGATTTTTCTGATGCGTTACCAGGATCAACACACATACGCACATACCGTATAACACTTCCGATTTGATAGACGAGTGCAATATAAATACAATACTTAACGGAAAAGTGAAGCCTGCACAAATTGAACTCAGCGAAACATATTTCGTAATCAATAAAACGACGATAAAAACAAGAACACAAAGCATTGCTGCCGGGAAGTTAACTGCTAAAATCATTCCAAAAAGCGTAGCTACACCTTTTCCGCCCCTAAAACCGGCAAATATTGGAAACAAATGCCCCATAACTGCAGTCACACCCAAAGCGAGTTCATAATTCACAAACTGTGCGGAGTGTTGCGGACCAGTAACAGATAGCCCAATAAAATAGGCAAGTTTGGTTGCGGTGTAACCTTTAGCAATATCGATCACCATTACTGCAATACCTGGCTTTTTACCCAATACCCTAAAGGTATTTGTAGCGCCGGCATTTCCGCTTCCATATTCTCTGACATCGATACCGTAAAAAGCCTGGCCCAGCCAAACTGCTGTAGGGATTGAACCAAACAGGTAAGCTAAAATAACTGCTGAAATAGAATAGATAGAAATCATACCTTAAAAGGCTTTTAAACTCATGTCTAAACTTTTAACAGAGTGGGTTAATGCACCCATCGAGATAAAGTCTACCCCGCAGGCAGCATACGCTGTTACATTTTCTTCAACTATACCTCCAGAAGCTTCTGAAGTGTATTTTCCATCAATTCTTTTAACGGCTTCTTTTAAATCCTCGAAGCTGAAATTGTCCAGCATGATGCGGTCTACATGCCCCGCAGTCAAAACCTGATCCAGTTCGGCTAAGTTTCTGACCTCAATTTCAATTTGTAATTTCTTCGCATGATCTGCCAGGTACTGATTTGCACGCTGGATGGCGTTGGCAATACCCCCGGCATAATCTACATGATTGTCTTTGATCAGGATCATATCGTATAAGCCAATGCGATGATTTACCCCACCACCAATACGAACTGCCCATTTTTCGATATACCTCAGGCCTGGAGTCGTTTTACGTGTATCCAGTAATTGCGTATGATAACCACTTAATAATTTAACGATATGATTGGTCTTGGTTGCTATGCCGCTCATGCGTTGCATGCAATTTAAAACCAGACGTTCAGCAAGTAAAATAGATTGGGAACTACCAGTGACTGTCATGGCGATATCGCCGTACTCCACTTCGGTTCCATCAGAAATTAAAACTTCGGTTACCAGATTTGAGTCTACTTGTTTAAAAATTTCAAGTGCAAGCTCTACTCCTGCTATTACTCCAGGCTCTTTAATCAATAGCTTTGCTTTCCCTTGGGCCTCTGCTGGTATGGTAGAAAGAGAGGTATGGTCACCGTCACCCAGATCTTCAGCAATGGCATTTTTTATAAATTGATCGATTACTTTTTTGTCCAAAATTTACAATTAAACCCAAAAATAACATTTTTACTATTATTTATCTGATTCCACTCTTAATTCTGTGATAAAAAATGCGCTCCCAGACTTTTTCATGGTGATCGAAACCCTGAATTTCGCGTTTTTAGTCTGCAGAGAAAGGATACCAAATCTGAAATTTGGATTGGTGTTGATTAGGTGAACTACAGATGATTTTACAGGTGGATATTTCGTAAAGAAATTTCTTAAAATTTGCTCAGCCTGTGCTTTTGAGTAGACATCTTCTTCGTCAATAATGATCAACTCTACAGAAGATGCAAAATTTGCGGCAATCTCTTTAGAGTTCCCGGCTTTGAAATGCGCGGACAAACCTTCGATAACATCGTTCTGAAACACATGATAACCAGTTAATTGACTAAAAAAAACAAATAAAAAAAACAAGGGCTTCATCATCTTTGTACAGCTATTCTTCAGACTCGCACATAAACTATGCCACTAATGGGCTTGCCGGCAGGCCATGTAGAGGCATCAAAATCATTTATATACCAGGGAATGACAATTTGATTCAAAACAAAGGCTCAATAGACTTATATTTGCTCTACAACAATGAACTAAAAAAGTAAACAACTGATGCATAATAAAAAACTAGTATTGTTAATCCTTGATGGATGGGGTTACGGAAAAAAAGATAAATCTGATGCAGCTTATGCCGCCAACACTCCATTTTTTGATTCTTTGCTACAAAACTACCCGAACTCTAAACTGGAAGCTTCGGGTGAAGCTGTAGGACTTCCGGCCGGACAAATGGGTAACTCTGAAGTTGGACACATGAATTTAGGTGCTGGAAGAGTAGTTTACCAGGAACTTGGCCGGATCAACAAAGCCATTGCAGACAAAACCTTAAATCACAATCCGGTATTGCTGGATGCCTTTAATTATGCAAAAACAAATAACAAAGCAGTACATTTTATCGGTTTAGTATCTGACGGTGGTGTACATGCCCACATCAACCACTTGAAAGCACTGTGTGATGTGGCCAAGGAACAAGGCTTAACAGATGTTTTTATTCATGGCTTTCTGGATGGAAGAGATACAGACCCCAATTCAGGATTAACTTTTGTTAAAGATCTGGAACACCATTTAACCACCTCGACTGGAAAAATTGCAAGTTTAATTGGTCGCTATTACGCGATGGATAGAGACAGCCGCTGGGAAAGGGTAAAACTTGCTTACGATTTAATGACCAAAGGAATCGGGCAAGCAACTCATGATCTGGAAACGGCAATTGCACAATCTTATAAAGATGGCATCACCGATGAATTTATCAGACCATTGGTGGTGACCAAAGCAGACGGATCAGCTGTTGCAACGATACAACCTGATGACGTGGTTATTTGCTTCAATTACCGTACAGACCGTGGCCGAGAAATTACGGCAGCATTGAGTCAGAATGATTATCCGGATTTTGAGATGCATAAATTACCATTGTATTATGTGACGATGACCACCTATGATGAGAACTTCAAAAATGTGAAAGTCGTTTTTACAAAGGATGATTTATCCGAAACATTGGGAGAAGTTTTAGAAAAGAACCATAAAAATCAGATTCGCATTGCTGAGACGGAAAAATACCCACACGTAACCTTTTTCTTCTCAGGCGGCAGAGAACAGGCTTTTGAAAATGAGAAAAGAATTTTAATTCCTTCTCCTAAAGTGGCCACCTATGATCTGCAACCAGAAATGAGTGCTGCAGGAATTACGGAAGCGATTGGTAAGGAGCTGGAAAGCGGATGGCCGGATTTTGTATGTCTGAACTTTGCAAATCCGGACATGGTTGGCCATACCGGCGTATTTGATGCTGTAGTAAAAGCTGTAGAAACGGCTGATAGCTGCGCTGAAATTGTAGTGAATAAAGGAATAGCTAATGGATATTCCTTTATCATACTGGCTGATCATGGTAATTCAGAGTTTATGGTCAACAACGACGGCTCAGTGAACACTGCGCATACCACCAATCTGGTTCCTTGTATCCTGATTGATCAGGATTATAAAAAGGTAGCTGACGGAAAACTGGGTGATATTGCCCCTACCATTTTAAAAATTATGGGTATTGAGGCCCCGGCGATTATGACTGGCAACTGTTTGGTATAATGAAATATCATTTACTCGCCATCATGACAATTTCAATCTTCTTTGGTTGCAGCAATGCAGCCAAAGAAGATCAGAAAAATGAGCTGGGTTATTTTGACCTCAAATCTTATTTTCATAAAGAAGCCGGCAGGTTAAAAAAAAACAATCCATTTGTTGAAAAAACAGTGCTGATTAATGCGGATGCTGAAACGAAAAAAGTACAGATTCCCGATTGGGCAACTGAACTTGCCATGTTCGCTAACGCAGACATCAACAGAGCCTCATGGAAAGGTTTATTTTCTATTCAAAAGAATGAGGATGAAGAGGTTTACATCTCCAGCAATGACAAGGTACCCGTAAAGAAAGTGACTGTTAACAAACACCTGAACCAGGTTTCAAGTATCCAGATTATTGTAACAAATGTAAATTCTTTGTATTCGTCAACCGATACACTGAGTTATTTTCCAGATAGTCTGTACCTGATCAACAAAACACAAAACATCAGGTTGCTACCGGGTAAACATTACCAGGTAATCGGAAAAATCTTAAAATAGGTTTTACTTTAAACTGGTAATTTGCGCTTTGACGTAATCGATCAGGGAAGTAATGTCTTTGCGTTGAGGCTGAACAACCAATACTTTCTGAAAATCACTTATTGAATTGTTAAAAAGTGCAATACAAGCGGCTTTTTCTGCTTTGGTTTTGATGCCATAAGATTTATAAATCCCATAGTCTTTATATGCCAGCGCCCTGTTTTGCAACAATTGAGTATCTTCTTCCCCATTGATCTCAATCGCCTTAGTGAAATCTTTGATGGCAGACTGGTAAAAATTATCGCGCATATTACTCAATGATTCTTTAGGATCATTGGCCACATTTTGCCTGGCTTTACCGCGGTAATAATAAGCTGAATAATCAGTAGGTTTAAGGGCAATTAAACGACTGTAGGTAGCTATAGAGTTTTCAAAATCGCCACACTGAAAATAAGAATAACCAAGCATTTTGAGCACGTTAGGGCTTTTTGCATCTGCTTTTTCCAATTGACCAACAGCGCCTTTATAGTCACCATTAATCATTGCCTGCATGCCCAATTTATCATAACCGCCTTTTTGCGCAAAGCTAGTACCTGCAGAACATACAAACAGTACTAAAATCGCTTGCCTCAAATAATTCATCAACTTCTATTTAAAAAATAAATATTCAAAAGGTATGACATAATCAACTATCATACCATGTTACAAATATGTAAACTAAACGCTAATTTATTCAAAATATGATGCTATTAATTATTATTATTAAAGATGCTGACTTTTTAACAGTTAAAAGCATTAATATTTTTTTTGGCACAGGAGTTGAAATTATAACTAATCAATACAATTAATAATTTTCGTAAACGACATGCTGTCAGATTGTCGTTTTTATTTTTTTAGAAAGACTTATTTAAATGAGTAAACAAGATTCGTTTGACTTTAGCAATGCACTACCCATCATAAATGAAGATACTGAGTTTTTTCCTTTAATGTCACAACAAGACGAAGATGAAATGAACAACGAAGAAACACCAGAGATTTTACCGATCCTACCCTTGCGAAATACAGTTCTTTTTCCGGGGGTCGTTATTCCAATAACCGTTGGACGGGATAAATCGATCAAGCTGATCAAAGAAGCTTATAAAGGCAATAAAATTATTGGTGTAGTATCTCAAAGAGATGTGACAATAGAGGATCCTACCTTCGAGGAACTGAACAATGTAGGAACTGTTGCGCACATCATCAAAATGTTGCAGATGCCTGACGGGAATACTACGGTGATTATCCAGGGAAAACAACGTTTCCGCTTAATAGAAGAAGTACAGTCAGAGCCTTACATCAAGGTAATCATCAGTAAATTTGAAGAAGCCAAGCATAAATCTGATAAGGAATTTAAGGCCTTGGTTGCTTCGATTAAAGAAATGTCTAGCCAGATCATCCAGCTTTCGCCAAACATTCCGAGTGAGGCAGGTATTGCATTAAAGAATATTGAGAGTACTTCCTTCCTCATCAATTTCATCTCATCGAATATGAATGCAGATGTGGAAGACAAACAGAAAATGCTGGAAATGACCAATCTGCGCGAGCGCGCTACGATGGTGATGGAATTGCTTACACTGGAATTGCAGATGCTGGAGTTGAAAAATCAGATCCAATCTAAGGTTCGTACCGATCTGGACAAACAACAACGTGATTATTTCTTAAATCAGCAATTAAAAACTATACAGGAAGAACTGGGTGGAAATTCATCCGACATGGAGTATGAAGCCCTTGAATCCCGCGCAAGAAAGAAGAAATGGGCGGATAGTGTGAAAATCCATTTCAATAAGGAATTGGAAAAACTGGGCCGCATGAATCCGGCTGCTCCGGATTACTCTGTTCAGATCAATTACCTGGAACTGTTGCTAGACCTGCCATGGAATGAGTTTACCAAGGATAATTTCGATTTAAAACGTGCACAACGCGTATTGGATAAAGATCATTTTGGACTGGAAAAAGTAAAACAACGCATCATAGAGTATTTAGCTGTATTGAAGTTAAAACGCGACATGAAGGCACCAATCATTTGTTTGGTTGGCCCTCCGGGAGTTGGTAAAACATCTCTTGGAAAATCAATTGCAAAGGCTTTGAACCGTAAATATGTACGTATGGCATTGGGCGGAATCAGGGATGAGGCAGAAATACGCGGACACCGGAAAACTTATATCGGTGCCATGCCAGGCCGAATCATTCAATCCATTAAAAAAGCTGGGGCAGCCAATCCGGTCTTCGTTTTAGACGAGATTGATAAAGTAGGTGCAGATCACAGGGGCGACCCCTCATCTGCATTGCTGGAGGTATTGGATCCGGAACAAAACAGTGCTTTTAACGATCACTATGTAGAAACTGACTATGACCTCTCTAATGTGTTATTTATTGCTACCGCCAACTCCTTAAGCTCGATACATCCTGCCCTGCTGGATCGTATGGAGATTATCGAAGTCAATGGTTATACCATTGAAGAGAAAATAGAAATTACTAAAAAATACCTTTTGCCGAAGCAAAAAGAGCAGCATGGTATTAAAACCAAGGATATTGTACTGAAAAGTGCTTTAATTGAAAAGGTAATTGAAGATTATACGCGGGAATCTGGTGTTCGCGGACTGGAAAAAAAGATTGGTTCACTGGTACGTGGGGTTGCTACTAAAATCGCCATGGAAGAAAGCTATGAACCAAATCTGGACATTGCAGATGTAGAACGCATTTTGGGCGCCCCGATATACGATAAAGATGCTTATGAAGGCAATGAAGTAGCTGGTGTGGTTACTGGTCTGGCCTGGACACAGGTGGGTGGCGATATCCTTTTTATTGAAGCCAGCTTAAGTCCGGGAAAAGGAAAGTTAACGTTAACAGGTAACCTGGGCGAAGTGATGAAAGAATCGGCTATTATTGCTTTAGCCTATTTACGTGCACATGCTGCATTGTTTAATATCGATTATGAGTTGTTCGATCAATGGGATGTACATGTTCACGTTCCGGCGGGTGCTACCCCTAAAGATGGACCTTCAGCTGGTATTACCATGCTTACGGCATTGACTTCGGCCTTTACACAACGTAAGGTAAAATCCAACCTGGCCATGACCGGTGAGATTACTTTAAGAGGAAAAGTCCTTCCTGTAGGTGGAATCAAAGAAAAAATACTTGCGGCGAAACGTGCAAACATCAAAGACATTATTTTATGTAAATCCAACCGGAAGGACATTCTGGAGATTAAGGAAAGCTACATCAAGGACCTTAACTTTCACTATGTAACCGAAATGCAGGAAGTGATTGAACTGGCCCTCACTAAGGAAAAGGTTAAAAATCCACAAAACATTGTGGTAAAACAGGTTAAAATTGGTGGATAATTTTTTTTTGGTTAATATTGGTGCGGGATATTTCTAAACTAACAAACTCAAAATGAAAAAAACGACGCTCGTTTTGGCTCTTTTGGCCATTACCTTCGCCTTTAAAGCAAATGCACAGGAAACAGTTGCCCAGCCAACTACCCGTGCCCAAAATGTTTATGTGGAACTTGCCGGACAGGGCATTATCCTGACGGCCAATTACGACACCCGTTTCAGCAACAAAAGAAATGGTATCGGAGGCCGGATTGGGATCGGCTATCTGGCTATCGATGGGGATAAGATAACCAGTATCCCTGTAGGCTTAAATTACCTTTTGGGTAAAGGGAAAAGCTTTTTCGAAATCGGGTTGGGTATGACATACCTTTCAGCGAAAGGAAGTGACGACAGCTTTTTATTTGATGATGAAACGGCCGACGGCTTGCTGGGCACGATGAATTTTGGTTATCGTTTGCAGCCCGTTGACAGTGGCTTTTCTTTAAGGGCAGGTTTAACCCCTATATTTAATTCAAACAACTTCCTTCCTTTTTATGGAGTGAGTTTAGGTTATACTTTTTAGACTTTAGTCTATACTTACAACAAAATACAAAAACTTCGGTACTTTTACCGGAGTTTTTCTTTTAAGATACATCATGAACAGTAAAAAATGGCTGGTTGCCACCTCCTTTTTGTTAATAAGCAGCATCGTGTCTGCACAGAATTTCAAAAACGAATTCGGTTTCAAAAGTGACAACGACTCTTACCTGGCACAAGGCTCCGACCGGTATTATACCAATGGTTTGTTTATCAATTTCCGGCACGCCTTAGATCAAAGCAAATTGAAAGACGGACTGGAGAAAAAAATCTATGAAATCTCTGTAGGGCAAAAAATGTACAATCCAATATCCGGCTATGCCCCCGATCCGGATAAACAAGACCGTCCTTTTGCTGGCTACCTGTATGCTGGGGCTGCCATGAGCTGGTTTCACAGTAATGAAAGTATTTTAAAAACAAGTGCAGAAATTGGAACAACGGGACCAAACTCACTTGCCGAAGACGGACAGGAATTGCTGCACAAAACGGTTGGCTTTTATGCGCTTGACGGCTGGCAATATCAAATCAAAAATGAATTGGCCCTTAACCTTTCGGCCTCCTATACCAGGCTTTTACACCGTGCAGAAAGCAAGGCTATAGATTTCTCTTTTGAAGGCTATGCCAATGCGGGAACTACATTTAGCGGTGCTGGCCTGGGCTTACTCTTTAGAGCAGGTGGTTTAAACCAGCTTTTCAATTCAGCCTATACCAATGCAGTAATTGGCAACAATGCAAAAACAAAAGCCCTGGTAAAACATGAGGTATTTTTCTATGCTAAACCGCAGTTAAACTTTGTGGCTTATGACGCTACGGTACAAGGCAGCATGTTTAACAACAACAGTCCGGTTACTTTCGGTGTAAAACCAATTGTATTTGCACAACAAGTTGGCTTTAACTACAGTTCACAGCGTTTCACTTTCGACTTTGGGATGATTTTCAAGACCAAAGAAATAAAAAGTACGGCCAAGGCGCATCAATATGGTTCAATCACGATGTTTTACCGCTTTAACTAAGTCTAATCGAGTTGCGGACGTTTTCTGAATTCTTTTTTTAAAGCATTGCTTTGTTTATCTGCTAATCGCTTGCGGATTACAGATTTCGGTGTTTTACTTGGCTTTCTCTTTTTTTGAACATGCAGGGCTGACTTTAATAAGGCGATCAGTTTCAATATGGTACGCTCTTTATTGAGCAACTGGCTCCGGTCTTCCTGTGAAACCACATGGAGATTCCCTTCCTGATCCATACGGGTAGCCAGGCGTTCTCTCAGCAAGACTCGTTCATCCTCGGTGAAAAATGCCGCCGTTTCCACATTTAAAATCAGTTCTACCTTGCTGGAAACCTTATTCACATTCTGGCCACCTTTCCCCCCACTTCTGGACGTTTTAAACGTGACTGCCTTAACTATATCTTCTTTTGCAGGTAACATGTTACAAAAGTAATATTTATTCATTGATCTTTAAGCCATCTTCCTTACGACATAAAATGATTTTGGACCTTTCAGTAAATTGCTAACTTTGCGTTATATGAGAAAAAACCTGGTTATAGCCATTGACGGCTATTCATCATGCGGTAAAAGCACATTGGCAAAAGCCTTAGCAAAAAAGTTAGGTTTCATTTACATCGATAGCGGAGCGATGTACCGGGCAGTAACTTTGTATTTTATCCGGAACCAGGTAGACATGAGTAATCCTGAAGCAGTAACCGACGCTCTGCAACATATTGAACTGAATTTTCATGCCAGGGATTACCAGTCGCACATCACGCTAAACGGTGAAGAAGTTTCTGAAGAGATTCGTCAAATGCCGGTTTCTGAAAATGTAAGTGCGGTTTCTGCCAATAAAATCGTCAGGAAAGAGATGGTTAAGCAACAACAACGCATGGGCAAATCTAAAAACATTGTCATGGATGGCCGGGATATTGGCACCACTGTTTTTGCAGATGCACAGGTTAAGTTTTTCATGACTGCTGACCCCAAGATCCGGGCTGAGCGCAGGTTTAGGGAAATGCAGAGTAAGGGAGATACCACCACCACACTGGAAGAAGTTTTTGAAAACCTTGCCCATCGTGATTACGCGGATACTACCCGTGTCGAAAGCCCTTTAACACGTGCAGAAGATGCCATTATCCTGGACAACACCAATATCACAGAAACAGAGCAATTGGATTTTGCCATGGAACAGGTGCAACAATATCTCCCTTTGTAAGCATACTTCGTCAAATAATCAAGGTGCCTTTACCGGCATTTTTGCAAATATTTAGTTACATAAAGTGCCTCAACCTAAACATTACAATTGGATGTTTTAACTCGGTTTAAGGATTAATACTTTTGTTTAACAATTTTGTCAAACAAGAGTAAATGACGACCAGAGATACCGGTACAGAACAGTTAATTAAAGATACAGCCAAGCATTTATTTTTTGCTGAGGGTAAGATACACGCTACTACTCAGGAGATTGCAGATGCTGCCGGTGTAAATCGCACGCTTGTTAATTATTACTTCAAATCCAGGGATATCCTGTTTGACCAGGTATTTAACGAAGCCCAGGAGTCTCTGGTGACTACACTTGACGAGGTCATGGACGCTCCTGTCCCCTTCAAACAAAAGATAGAACACCTGATTACGGTGTTCCTTAAAGAGTTTGGACAATTTCCATACAGGGAGGTTTTTATCATTACACAAATGAATAATAACAATGTGATCAATGCTAAAAAAGCCCGTGTAAAAAGAGTAGAAGCATTACTTACAGAAATCAGCATTGAAATGGATAAAGGCACCATCAAAACCATGGATCCCAGACATTTTTTAATGAATCTGTTTTCTTTAATGGCTTATCCTTTGGTGACATCTCCATTACAGAAAATCTTATTTAACATGGATGACGATGGATATGCGCAGCTCATGGAACAACGAAAGCAATTAATTTTTGAAACCATATTCCCTTAAATACCCAATATACCTTAATGCATGAGCTTATGATCGCTCATCACAAACAAAAATAGCAACCCGATGAAAACTAGAATCCAGTCTCTCTATTTATTACTTCCTGCATTATTGATCCTTGCTTCCTGTGGCAACAGTGATCAGAAAAAGGCGGGAGCAGCTGCGGCAGATCAACCGCAAGCATACCCTGTAGTTACCTTAGCTACTCAATCCACTACACTTGAAACCGATTACCCTGCTACCTTACAAGGCATTCAGAATGTTGATATCAGACCCAAAGTGGATGGCTTTGTTCAAAAAGTTTATGTTGATGAGGGCGCTACTGTAAAAAAAGGTCAGTTGCTATTTGCCATTAATGCTCCACAATACGAGCAATTGGTTAGAACTGCTGCCGCAGCCATTAGCAGTGCCGAAGCAGATGTGAACGCTGCCCAGTTACAAGTTAACAAAACCAAGCCCCTGGTTGACAAAGACATCATCAGCAAATATGAACTGGACGCTGCTCAATTGACCTTACAAAGTAAAAAGGCTGCGCTTGCACAGGCCAAAGCTACACTAGTTAATGCACAGGTAAACTTAGGTTATACACATATTACCAGCCCGGTTGATGGTGTGATAGGCAGCCTTCCTTTTAAGGCTGGTAGTTTAGTAAGCAGCAGTAACGCCGAACCTTTAACTACAGTTTCAGACATTGCCAGGGTATACGCGTACTTCGCTTTGAATGAGAAACAATTGTTAGATTTCTCGAGAAACTATAAAGGTGCAAATCTGGAAGCACAGATTAAAAACATGCCGCCTATCTCCTTAGTACTTTCAGACGGGACACCATATACAGAAAAAGGAAAAGTGGAATCAATTAATGGTTTGATCAATACCGGAACGGGTTCTGCAAGCCTTAGGGCAACTTTTCCAAATCCATTGAGACTGTTGAGAAGTGGTGCCAGTGCTGCAGTACGCATTCCACAACACCTGGAAAATGTAATTTTAATTCCTCAAAAATCAACAACGGATTTACAGGGTAAAAAATTCGTGTATGTATTGGATGAAAAAGGCAATGTAAAAAATACAGAAATCGAAATCATGGAACTGGCCAAAGGTAATTTCTATGTAGTAACCAAAGGGTTAAAAGCTGGTGACAAAATTGTTTTGGAAGGGTTCCAATCTTTAAAAGATGGTACACAGATTAAACCACAAGAGCAGGCTGCTGATTCTGTGTTTGCCGATGTCCGAAACAAATAAACAAATCGTAAACTGTAAATCCATAATCGAAAATTAACCGATATGTTTAAGAAATTTATAGAGAGACCCGTTTTATCCACGGTAATCTCCATCATCATCGTGATACTGGGTATATTGGGATTAATTACCCTGCCCGTATCGCAATATCCAGAAATTGCCCCTCCAACCGTACAGGTATCTGCATCCTATCAGGGTGCAAATGCGGACGTGGTGATGAATAGCGTGGTCGTTCCGCTTGAAGAACAGATCAATGGTGTTGAAGACATGACTTACATGACTTCGACAGCAGGTAATGATGGTACTGCCACGATCACCGTCAACTTTAAACTGGGCACAAACCCGGATCTTGCAGCCGTAAACGTACAGAACAGGGTATCCAGGGCTTCCAGTTTATTACCTGCCGAAGTGACGAAATCAGGGGTAATCACCGCAAAGAAACAAGCAAGTAACGTATTGATTTTTGCGATTTATAGTGATAGTGCTTCATATGATCAATCTTTTCTACAAAACTATGCCAACATCAATCTGATCCCTCAGGTAAAAAGGATCAACGGGGTTGGTGATGCCAATGCTTTCGGTTTGATGGATTATACGATGCGAATCTGGCTTAAACCAGATGTGATGGCCGCTTATGGTTTGGTACCAAATGACGTGAGCGTTGCCCTTGCTGAGCAAAACGTAGAAGCAGCCCCAGGCCAGTTTGGAGAACAAGGTCAGCAAGCATTCCAGTATACCTTAAAATATTCCGGACGTTTAAAAAATGAAACTGAGTTTGGAAACATCATCATCCGATCAGATAATAATGGCCAGATTTTAAGGCTTAAAGATGTAGCCAGGATTGAATTGGGTGCCCAGAGTTATGCCAGTACAGTTCGTTTTAATGGCAAGCCAGCATTGGGTATCGCCATTAACCAAACGGCAGGGTCTAACGCAAAAGATGTAATCGAAGGCGCAATGAAAGTGCTGGACGATGCTTCTGCAACTTTTCCTAAGGGCATTCATTATATGGCCCTGGTTAACGTGAACGACTTCCTTGATGCGTCTATAGAAAAAGTAATACATACCCTTATCGAAGCATTTATCCTGGTTTTCCTGGTGGTATTTATCTTCCTTCAGGATTTCCGCTCTACCTTAATCCCGGCGATCAGTGTTCCTGTGGCCATCATAGGTACCTTCTTTTTCCTCAGCCTCTTTGGTTTTACCATCAACTTACTTACACTCTTTGCCCTGGTACTCGCTATTGGTATTGTGGTAGATGATGCGATCGTTGTGGTAGAGGCTGTACATGCCAAGCTTGACCATGGCTATAAGTCGGCGAAAAAAGCGACAATTGATGCCATGGAAGACATTACCGGGGCCATCATCTCCATTACATTGGTTATGGCGGCAGTATTTATCCCTGTAAGTTTTATCCAGGGATCATCTGGCGTATTTTATAAGCAATTTGGTTTGACACTGGCCATTGCCATCATCCTTTCGGCAATTAACGCGTTGACTTTAAGTCCGGCCCTCTGTGCGCTGTTCTTAAAACCACATGATGAAGATCACCAGAAGAAAAAGAACTTCCTCCAAAAGTTCTATGTGGCCTTCAATACTTCCTTTGATTTAATGACCAATAGGTATAAACGTTCTGTTAGCTTCCTTGCCCGCAGAAAATGGGTAGCCGGACTGGGCATTGTGCTCTTTACTGCTGTGCTGATCTGGACCATGAAAACTACGCCTAAAGGTTTCGTTCCAAATGAGGATTTGGGTACCATCATGTCTGACATTTCCTTACCAGTAGGAACATCTCTGGAAGCGACAGACCGGATTATTGTACAGATTGATAGTGTTGTCCACACCATCCCAGAAATAAAAACCTCGCTAAGGGTAGTTGGTCGGAGTATGATCAGTGGTTCAGGAAGTTCTTATGGTATGGTAATCTCCAGGTTAATTCCATGGGATGAGCGGAAACGTGATGTGAAGGCAATTATTGGAGAATTGTTTGCTAAAACAGCAGGAATTAAAGGTGCAAGGGTAATTTTCTTTGCTCCGCCTACGATTCAGGGATTTGGTACCAGCGGTGGTTTTGAATTCCAGTTGCAGGATAAAACAGGTGGTGACATCATTAAATTCAACAAAATTGGTAATGAATTCCTGGCCGCATTAAGTAAAAGACCGGAAATCCAGTATGCATCTACCTCGTTCAACCCGAATTTCCCACAATACCAGATCGACGTAAATGTGGCTACAGTAAAACAAGCCGGGTTAACAGTAAGTGATGTATTGGGTGTATTACAAGGTTATTATGGTGGTGTATACGCCTCAAACTTTAATAAATTTGGTAAGCAATATCGGGTAATGTACCAGGCTGATGCACAATACCGCGCCAACCAACAAAGTCTGAATAGCATTTATGTCCGCAATTCCAGTGGTAAAATGGCACCGATCAGTAATTTTATCACTTTAACCAAGGTATACGGACCGCAAGCCATATCGCGTTTCAACTTGTTTACCTCTATATCCGTTACTGGTAATCCAAATGCAGGTTTCAGTTCCGGTGATGCCTTGAAAGCAGTACAGGAAGAAGCAGCGATCCACTTACCGGCAGGCTACGGCTATGAGTTCTCTGGTCTTTCCCGCGAGGAGATGGCCGGCGGTAACCAGACCATTTTCATCTTCCTATTGTGCGTAATTTTTGTGTACTTCCTGCTTTCAGCACAATACGAAAGTTATATTTTGCCTTTAGCGGTATTAATTTCACTTCCAATTGGTTTGGCCGGGGTATTTATCTTCGATAAGCTATTTGGCGTGGATAACAATATATATACTCAGATTACGCTGATCATGCTTGTAGGGTTATTGGCAAAAAATGCCATTTTGATTGTTGAGTTTGCGGTAGACCGAAGGAGAAAAGGAATGAGCATTGTGAGTGCGGCGATTGGTGGTGCAACAGCCCGTCTTCGTCCGATCCTGATGACTTCATTTGCTTTTATTCTGGGATTGCTGCCATTAATGTTGTCCACAGGTGTTGGTGCAGCAGGTAATAAATCTATCGGTACAGGTGCTGTGGGAGGAATGCTTATCGGTACCATATTTGGAATATTTGTGATCCCTACTCTATTTATTGTGTTCCAGAGTTTACAGGAAAGGGTAAGTAACAAATCGCCATTTGACGAAGGTTATGGCCCGGCACAAAAAGCAATTGAGTTCCCTGAAATTGATAACCGTGAACATTAATCTATATAAAATGAATTTCAAATATCATAAATCTTATATCGTCATCGGTTTCTCCGTGCTAACCTTATCCGCCTGCGTAACCAAAAAATACGAGCGTCCGGTTCTGAATAGCAATGGTTTATATCGCGACAACAATACCACAGATACTACAACCATAGCGGATTTGCCATGGAAAACATTGTTTGCAGACGCCGGTCTGCAAACTTTAATTCAACAAGGAATACAGGAAAATCTGGATCTGAAACAAGCCATTGAGCGCATCAAGGTTGCAGAAGCTACTCTATTGCAAAGTAAGGCCGCCTTGTTGCCCAGCTTAACAGCCGACGTTTCTGCAACAGATACCAAGCAGTCTACAGCTGCATTGAACTTTCCTCCGGGCATCAACATCAATACCGAGACCCAATTGTACAGAGCACAGCTGAGCACCAGCTGGGAAGCGGACATCTGGGGTAAGTTAAGCAGTGCCAAACGCTCTGCCTATGCTACGCTCTTGCAAACAGATGCAGCAAAAAGAGCCGTACAAACTCAACTTGTTGCCAATATTGCCAATGCTTATTACAATTTACTGGCCCTGGACAAGCAATTGGCCATTACAGAACAGACCATCAAAATCAGAACATCTGATGTAGATGCGATGAAGTCGCTAAAAGATGCTGCGATAGTAAACGGTGCAGCTGTAGTTCAAAGCGAGGCAAACTTATATGCGGCACAGGTAAGCCTACCCGATTTAAAAAGAAGCATCAGGGAAACTGAAAATGCGCTAAGCATCCTGTTGGGCAGAGGCCCGGGAAAAATAGACCGTTCTACGCTGGATCAGCAGGTACCTTACAGCAATTTACAAACTGGTGTATCCGCACAACTTTTACAAAACCGGCCTGATGTGCAAGCCGCTGAATTTGCATTCAGGGCAGCTTTCGAGAACAAAAATGTAGCAAAAGCTTATTTTTATCCAGCTTTAACTTTAACCGCCAACGGTGGATTGTCCAGTTTAACATTGAAAAATTTCTTCGACCAATCGATATTTTATAGTCTGGTTGGCGGACTTACACAACCCATCTTCAACAAAGGCCAGAATAAAGCACGTTTAAGGACTGCTGAAGCCCAGCAACAGATGGCGTTCTATGCTTTCCAGCAAAGCCTGTTGACAAGTGGACAAGAAGTTTCGAATGCACTTTATGCTTACCAGACAGCTGCGGAAAAAGAAACGACCAGGGCAATGCAAATTGCTGCGTTAACCAAAGCGGTTGATTTTACCAAAGAATTACTGCGGTATAGTTCTGCCACCAATTACACCGACGTTTTAACCTCTGAGCAGAGTTTACTTGCTGCTCAATTGAGTGGCATTAATGATCGGCTGCAGAAACTGCAGTCTGTTGTCAATCTATACAAAGCACTTGGCGGAGGCTTAAAAGAATAAAAAATAGAGGCGGTTAATCCGCCTCTATTTTTTTATCAGCTCTTTTTTACTAGATTCATCCGCAAATCACTTATACCTAATTATTACCGATGAATATCCTGATTGTTGAAGATGAAAAGACATTGGCGCTGGAAATGGCAGAATTCCTGGGGAAAGAAGGTTATACGATAGAACATGCCTGGAAAAAATCTTCTGCAGCCGAAAAAATCTTTGTCAATTCCTATGACTTTATCCTGCTCGATTTAGGTTTACCAGGAGGTGATGGCTTTGAACTCTTACACCAACTCAAACAAATTCCAGGCCGCGAAGATGCGGTCATCATTTTAACTGCCCGTGGTGATGTAGACGACCGCATTAAAGGGCTCGAAGCCGGGGCAGATGACTATTTACCCAAACCTTTTTCTTTAACAGAGCTACTGGCCCGTATGCATGCCATCATCCGCAGAAAACACAAGCTGGAGATGAACGAGGTAAAAATCCACGATTTTGTGCTGGATATCAAAAATCACAAACTCAGCTTTGAGGGACAGAAAATTAACCTGACTAATAAAGAGTTTGAAATTTTCAATTATCTTGTACTGAATAAAAATCGTGTAATTTCCAGAGTCAATTTAACAGAACACGTATGGGGAGATATCCTGGAAGTCAATTCAGATTCTAACTTTGTAGATGTACATGTGAAAAACCTACGAAAAAAATTAACGGCTTGTACCCCTATTGACTGGTTTGAAACGGTCAGGAGCATTGGCTACCGAATTAACTTTTGATCGCAATAAGTGATGAAATTACAATTCAAGCTCGCGCTATACAATACCCTCACCAAGATCGCCATCATCACCATGCTGGGTATCCTGATCCTTGCTTCGATAGACAACATCACAGTCAACCACATTCAAAAGCGCTTATTGCAAAAAAAAGATCGGTTGGTTTCCAATCTATCGACCATAGAAATCAATGAATTGTTAAACCAGCGTACTTTTACCGATTACAATCTCCTCAGGGAAGAATACATCATTTTAAAAGAACTAAAAAAAGGAGAAGCCCCGATCAAACAAAAGTTTAGCATTGAACAACGTAGCATAGAAGGCAATGAAGAGTCATTTAAAATCTTAATCACTGATTTCAGCTACAAAGGGAAAAAATATAGATTAGAACTCGGTGCCACCATGTCTACATTATCCCAGCTTAAACACACCATATCCATGTTTACTTTTGGGATATTAATTGCCGCTGTGATTCTGACCTTGATCACCGACCTTGCCTTTACACAGTTTTTATTAGCCCCTTTTTATCAGATCATTGATAAAAAGCTCAATAAGGTCAATGATCCGATCAATTTCAATTATGAGCCCGTCAAAACTTCAACAGAAGATTTTAGGATTCTGGATCAAAGCATTAGTGTATTGATGCAAAAAATTGCGAATCTTTTTATCACCGAAAAAGAGTTTATTGCCAATGTTTCACATGAACTGCTGACCCCCATTTCCGTGCTCAATACACGTTTAGAAAACCTATTGACTGACGAGCAATTGTCTCAGGAAGGCGAAAACAAAATATTTGCTTCACTCAAAACCCTGAATCGTTTAAAAGCGATTATCAATAGCCTGCTACTCATTTCTAAAGTTGAAAACAACCAGTATGGCAAAGGAGATCAAATCTCTATAACCGATACTGTAAATGACGTATATGAAGAGTTGGAGCACCGGCTGCTGATGATGAAGCTTAGTTTAAACATCAATCTGCCCTTTGACCATCATTTTATGGGTAACCGCTCCCTATTCCATACACTGATCAGCAATCTGGTTAACAATGCCATTAAATATAATGTAAACAAGGGCTCCATCAACATCACCAGTACACGCACAACACAACATTATTTACTCAGCATAGCCGATACAGGTATCGGCATGGATGCCGCCGTGATAGAAAATGCATTTGTGCGTTTCGAAAAATTAAATTCAGAAAAAGCCGACAGCCACGGTCTGGGGTTGGCTATTGTACGCAGCATCGCAGCTTTCCATCAATTACAGGTCGATATTCAATCTGAAAAAAATAAGGGCACAACAGTAGTTATTCGATTTCCATTAAGCGCTTCATAATTCTTCATCAAATCTTCATTTTAGGTTCGCAACTTTGAATCAACAAAAAACACAAAAACAATTTAAGATATGAAAAGAACAATTTTAGCGCTTGCATTAGTTGCAACAACTTTCGGCGCATTCGCACAAACTCCTGCTAAAGCTACAACTGCTCCTGCTGCTGCAACTACTGCTCCAGCTCCAAAAGCAAAACATGCTAAAAAAGTAGAAGCTAAAAAAGCTGTTGTTAAAACTGAAGCTAAAGTAGAAGCTCCAAAAGCAGACAAAAAAAAATAAGCAATAATTAAAAACCTTTTAGTTTTTAAAAAGGGGTATCACTTTCCATCAGGTGATATCCCTTTTTTGCGTTTCAGATGTTGCAGGGCCACAGTCAGTCTGGCGGGCTTTACGATCACCGGCTTTAACCTGGTTCCTTTTTGTATTGATGACAAATAATTTGATGTTTTAATTTCTAATGTTTTAAATGTATTCCAGTTAAATGGCCATTAACTCTTTTCTGTTAAAACGGGATAGAAATTTAAAACGCAACAAGGCAGAAATAAAATCAGCGGGCCTGATCTAATTGCCTGCCCTTCTTTTCTCTTCTTCCGCGGCGCCGGCTTTACGTTTGGCATTGACCTGGCTGCCCCCAAACTTATAATTGAAGCTGACCGTACCCACACGTGTATCTCTTAACTGAATAAAACGCTCCCCATATCCGGTTAGTTTTGTTATAGCTTTAGTGCGCAGACTAAGAAACACATCATTCACATTGAGTTTGACGGAAGCTCTTTTGTTACAGAGTTGCCTTTGTGCACCAAGATTTAAGGACCAGTTGGCATTGATGTCAAGAAAGCCATAATAAGCCGGACTGTTATAGGAACCTGTAATTTCGAATGTGGTATTGGCATTCAGCAACACAGTATTGCTGGAATTGAGACTAAAGGCCATGCGGCCAGCATTCAGATTGGTATTCGCCAGGTATCCCTGATACTTTCCATAAAAAACCAGGGCTGTATTTGTGCTGCTAAGCCATTTACCAAGCGTTACAGGAATGCCCAGACTTATATTGTAATAATTATAGCTCGCCAGGTTTCTTCCTGTTTGTATCACAGTACCCGGTTCCATGTCTGGAGAAAGCACAGAAATGATATTATCGTTCGTCCGGCTATATCCCAGTTTGGTAATATATTTATGTTTAAAGGAATGCGTCAGTTCGAAAGCAAAGGTTTTTTCAGGATCAAGCTCCGGGTTTCCAGAAGCTGAAGTCAGCGGATCTAAAAACACTTTAAAAGGATTTAGTTCCCGATAAGAGGGCCTGTTGATTCTCCGGCTTACTGAGATACCAAGATCATGGGTTTCATTCCATTCATAGCCGATATAACCACTCGGAAACAGTTGTACATAGTCTTTATTAAAACGCGTTTCATTGACCACCTGTAAACCATCAGCTGCGGTATGTTCTATTCTTAAGCCTAGCTGCAAGCTCCACTTCTTCCATTTTTTTGATGCATTTAAATAGGCAGCATAAATGTTTTCTTCGTAAATAAAACGATTGCTTTTTCCAGCGTCAAGTATGTCTCCTCCGGCACTGCGGTTAAAAAATTGCACATCATTATCTGTCTTTACCCAACTGGCTTTAACACCGGCTTCCAATTTAGCACCAAGTTGCTTTAAAGGTAGCGTATAATCTACTTTAAAAGACCTGATGCTCAGGTTCCCATTTAAATCCCCAAACAGATCGTAAGCACTTTTTGCAGGATTCCCGTTGCTATCATAATAATCAGTATGGTAGTTCTGGAGGTCGCTGTTGCGGTAACGGGCATAGTCAAAATCAGCACTCAATTCTGTTCCGGTGGTATCCATCTGCTGTCTGTAATTCAGGTTCAAGCCACCGTTGTTTCTTACCGGATTGGTACTTCCCAAAGTGTTAAAAGTACCTGAGGGTTGTTGAAGCGCATCAAGGGAACTGGCTTTACCATCAGATCCTACTTTCCCATCTACAAATAGTCCGTTTACCACAAACCCCAAGGTTATTTTTTTACTCAGGCTGTAATCCGCCCCAATTCTGGCATTGTGATTATGGAATCGATACCTAAAAAAATTATGGAAGTTATTGCCCCCGGTTATCTGATCATTGGCATCGTAAAAAGTTCTGAAAATAGTCAGGTCGTTAAACTCATTTCTTGGTGAATAAGCATAAGATGCAAACAAACTAAGTTTACGACTTTTACTGTTCAAATTAACAGCAGGTATAAATTTACCATACACACCCTGACCATAACTTAAAACTACATTTCCATTTATACCTTCATTTTTTTCTCTTTTCAACCGGATGTCTATAATCCCTGAATTTCCGGCAGCATCATATTTAGCAGAAGGATTACTGATCAGGTTAATTTTTTCGATTTGACTGGCTGACATTGCGCGAAGCATATCTGCGAGCTCCTGACCGGACATCGGAACCAATTTACCATCTATCATTAGCAGTACCCCTTGCCTTCCCCGCATAGCGATGTTGTCCTGCTGATCCAGCGTAATGCCCGGAGCTTTCTGCAAAACTTCCAAAGCAGAACTTCCGACTGCTGAAATTGAACCGGCTACATCCAGCACCGTCCTGTCATACTGCTGCGTAATAAATGGCTTAATGGCAGAAATAGAAACTTCTTTCAATTTGTTTTCCTGTGGAGAAAGACTGATCTCTCCCATATTTATATTTTTATCCAGGTTTACTCTTCCTGAACTATATTTTTTAAATCCAAGCCCTTCTGTTGTAATTAAATAAATACCCTCCGGGATTCCTTCAAAAATAAAAATGCCCTCGTCATCGATATATTCCACTTTAAACATTTTTTGGTCTGCTGCCTGAAGCAGGTAAACCACCACATCTGCCGCACGCAATTTCTGTCCGGTGATAAATTTCCCCTGAATTGTAAAGGCTTTAGGTTTCACCTGAGCCTGAACGTTCGTTTGCAGATAAAAAACCAGGAAAGCGAGAACAATGACAGGAGTAAATACTTTAAACATAGGAATTCAGGTTTATCAGCGATAATTTGGATTTAAGACCGTGGAAGAATCCACATGTTACAACCTGCCATTATATCAATTTGCTTTTTAAATCCTTGTATCTGGATCTACCTATTGGCAGCACAGTCCCGTCTTTAAGCCTCAGGGAATACCTGGTACCCGAATCAATAAAGATTTGCTCCATATTGGCAACAGGTACAATATAGGATTTATGGATCCGTTCAAAATAATCTGGCAAGAGCTGCTGTAATTTTTCCAGGGATTTATCATGCAGTTCCCGTTTACCATTGAGCAAGTGCAATTCTGTATAAATACCGGCCCCCTTAATGTAAAGCAAGTCTTTTACTGCAATGAGTGCAATGGCTCCCGTTTTTTTTACTGCGAGGAAATTCATACCCTGCATAACAGGATTCCTTTGCCCACCAATTCTTAAAAATGCCTGAATCAGTCTGGCCTCATCAAAAGGCTTTGGCACAAAATCGAGTACACCATAAGCAAAAGCCATGATAGCCTGATCCGTGTAGGCAGAAATGATGATGGTATGAAAAGATCTGGAAACCATCAATTCCAAAATATCGAAGCCACTTTCTCCGTTCAGATTTAAGTCGAGTAGAAGCAGATCGATTTCGTTATTTTCAAGGTATGAGATGCCTTCGGGCAGCGCATCACAAATGCAAACAGATTCCAACTGTTCCCCAAGAAAAGAGGTCACCATGCGTTGAATTCTCCTGGCAATTCTTTGTTCATCTTCGATAATCAATATTTTCATATCAGTCATTAATGTTAATTCGGACAAACCAGCCAACCGCGATCTCTCCGGATTCAAATTCCCATTTATCACCATAGCTTTCCGTTAAACGGGCAGCGACATATTGAAACCCGGTACCTCTTTTGCCGGAACGGCCCGACCTATTTTTAGCCTTGGTAATAAAAGTATACGCCCGGTGGTTTTCAGTTCTTTTAAATGTCAGCTCAAAATAGATCTTATCCTCTTCAAAGGGCATACTGTGTGTAATTCCATTTTCGAGTAGTGTATGTAAAATTGCAGGGGGGATCATTTCTGACGCTTCAATTCCAAAGTCGCTCCAGATGTATTTAATTTCTTTACGAAATTCCATGACGAGCAAATGGGCCTTACATAAGGCAATTTCACTGGAAATCGGAATTAAGGTTGCTTCAGATATTTCATTCATCAAATCAAATTCGGCGGCAAGGGCATTGATAAATACCACCCCCTGTTTTGGAGATTCTTCGACCCAATCAATCAAAGAAGTTAATGTATTTTTTATAAAATGCGGTTGTATATTTTTTTTCAGCAACTGAAGCTTTAACCTGGAAGACAGCAGTAAGGAAGCCTGATACGCCCGATCATCCTCTTTTGCCCGGATGGTATGCAAATAAAGCATACACAGTACAATAATGGTAAAACAAATAAAAATGCCAAAATCATAAAACAGGATATTGTTGATCAGGAAGCTGATCATTAGTCCGCATAAAATCATGACTCCTCCTTTTTCTTTATTTGAAATGGCCTGAACAGCAACCACCATCGATGCTAAAAGCATTATTCCACTCAAAATCCTGGCTGTTAAATCATACCTGCGGTAGTTAATCAGGTAAACCAGTATCAATACGCAGCACAATATGCCTATCAACCAACCCTTCTTATTGAAGTTAAATTGCATGGAAAAGTAAAGCGGTACCAATAAGGCAATAGCAAAGGTTAACAGCCCGATAATCTCCAGTCTGGTGTAAAAGTAAGGGTATGGAATGTCCACATAAAACTTACAATACTCTGCAATCAGCAACAACAGAAATAAGAAGCAAGTGATGCTAAAAACCAGTGTTGCATGGTTTTTTTTATTGCTATTGATCAATAAAAAAAGATAGTACAGTGCAACCATTAAAAATACACCGGCCATGAGATTCATAATAGAAGCAATGATCAAAGGGCGGGTTAGCGACTCCGCATAATATTCAATCCTGACACCCGGACTTCGGTGTAAATCACTTTTGTAATATTGTGTCCCCCTTAAAGCCAGCAGATGTAAGCCCGGGCTATTAAGCGAATCAGGCAGGAGATAACAACTACGGTAGGTACCGGGTACCTCTCTCGATGCTTCCAGAAGAAATTTCCCGTTTTCGCCTATTTTAACACCGTCCCAGTAAACTTCAAAAGCGCCAAATGCATATACTTCAAGTCCAAGGTGCTTATTGACTTCCGTTTTACTGTTCAAGCTGATGTGATAACGTGTCCAGAAGACCTCATCTCTTTTGTTATCCCGGTCGGTTTTCCAACTGTTATCGTCATGATGCTTATTCGCCCATTTCAGGTCATCACCAGTTTTAAATACCGGTGACGAAGCTTGAAATCTGACCTCACTTTTGCAAGAACAGAGCGACAACATGACGACAAAAAGTAACACCAGACGCTGCATAAAGTAAAGGTAGTATGAATTTCACATAGTCAGACGCAATATAAAAGTATATGGAGTTGTTGGCATGTTTTATCGGGTATAATTGGTGACAAGCGCCTATTCTCGCATCAGATTTTAATTAAAACTCATGAAACATCTGGTTTTTATGTTGCTGTTATCCGGATTATACAGCCTTGCCCCCGCCCAGACACACGAAGAAAAGGAAAGTATTTCTGCGCTGGTAAGCGGAAAATTATTACTTCAGGATTTGAATCGACCTGCAGTGCTTGCGCTACTGTTGGTTAAAACTGAAAGCGGACAAATAATTGCCAAAACACAAACAGACAGTACCGGCAACTTCCGTATAGGTGATCTGCCCGCCGGTCGTTATCACCTGTCTTTCCAGTTGTCAGGTTATAAGCTGCTGTATAAACCGATCAGCATCTCAAAAGCATCTTTAACTGATCTGGGCATATTGTTTTTACTGTCGGACATTGCCTTACTTAAAGAAGTTACCATACATGCTGAGCCCCCCTTGGTGAGTCTCAGATTAGATAAAAAAACATATTTTTCCGGCAAAGACGTATTCGCGCAAAATGGTGCTGTAAGCGATATGCTCAATGGCATTCCGGCGGTAAGTATTGATCCGGCCGGAGTGATCAGTCTGCGGGGCAACAATAACGTAAATGTGCTTATCAATGGCCGAAAAACAGGTATGATACAGGGTAATGCCCTGGATCAGATCGCAGCCGATCAGATTGAAAAAATCGAAGTGATCACCAATCCTTCTGCGAGATATGACGCAGCAGGATCTGCCGGGATCATCAACATCGTGATGAAAAAAAACAAAGAATTAGGTTTTAGCGGTCAGATTAAACTGGTTGGCGGTTTACCAAACGATTCAAGGATCAGTCCCAGTATCAACTATAAATCAACCCGCGTCAATCTCTTTTCTACTTTTGGTTACCGGAATTCAGACTATAAAGGGTTATACACCTCCGATCAATCTGCAAATTTACCTGGCTTTAGTGCAGAAATCAACTCCGTAAAAAAAGAAAAAAGACACGATGACGCAAAAAATATATACCTCGGTGCCGATTTTTACCTCAATACACAAAATACATTTACCCTTGCATTTTTTAAAAATCCAACACATGACCGGGATCAATCCGGATTAGATTACAGCTATAGTGCCGCAAATGGCGGCCGCGACAGTACTTTAAACCGCCAGGCCGGGTCAACTGAACACCGCGACTACAACCAGTTTGAGTTTAACTATACAAGAACTTTTAAGGCCCCTGAAAAGAAATGGACCATAGACCTGCTTTACGACTTCTGGAAAAGCAATAAAACCTGGAACCTGGAAACTCAAAAAACATTCCCACAGAATAATGTACTTCCCGACATTCGCAGCAATTCCGAAGGTTCGAGTAAAGATCTGGTCCTTCAAACCGATTTCATACAGCCCTTAAAGTCCGGCAAAACGATTGAAACGGGACTGAAAATTGAAAACAGAGCTGTGAACAGCGATTTCTTAGCTGAACAGCAAAATGAAATGAATTGGCTGGTTTACCGGGGGATCAACAATCAACTCAAATACAACGAAAAAATTGCCGCGGCCTATCTTCAGTTTGCCCATCAATTCAAAAAATTCTCATATATGCTTGGATTTAGAACAGAGTTTACCGACATAACCGTGCAGGACAAAGCAAAAAGTTACCTACACCAAAAGCGTGGCAGCCGTTTGTTTCCTACGCTTAATCTCGGCTATCAGTTCAAAGAAGGCCAGACATTGCAATGGAGCTATAGTAAACGTATCAACCGCCCTTCACTTTATCTATTATATCCTTTCACTGAATTGACAGATCTCAATTATCAGGTTATGGGAAACCCGAACCTAAATCCTGCTTATGCCGATGTATTTGAACTTGGATTTCTGCATACGACCAGGACTTTTACTTTTAACCCATCTGCATATGTTCAACACACCAGCAATTACATACAGAATTTCAATTATAGTGATGAAAATGAGGTGATCATAAGTACGCCTTTCAACCTCCAATCAGAAAATAGGGCCGGATTTGCCTTATCTTTTCGCAGTACTCCCAGACCATGGTTACAACTGGGAGCAGAATCGAACTGGTATCAATTTAAGCAAAAAGGTAGTTATGATGGTCATAATTTCAATTTCTCAGGTCGTTCTTTCACTTCAAGAATCAGTGTACAGGTTAAGCTACCCGAACAGTTTATGATTCAGGGCAGGTACAATATAACTGGGGCGCAGCGTAATGCACAACAGGTAATTAAAGCGATCGGTTATGCAGATTTTGGTCTTAGCAAAGCCTTATTAAAAAACAAGGTCACACTGACATTAGACGGCATGAACATTTTTAATTCCAGACAAACCAGGACGCTAACTTCAGGTGAGGGCTACAGACTTGATCAGGTGAGCAACTTTAATGCCGCGCGGTACAGGTTAAGTTTTGTTTACCGCGTTAATTTAAGTAGCGAGAAACTAATCCGTCAGGCAAAAAGTGGCAACAGGAATTAATTGAGCCGGGTGTTTTTGTTGCGTTTGATATCTTCTTTGATTCTAAAAAACAAAGCATTTTTTGTTTCTTCTATATCCAAAAAGGGACTGAGATCATCTTCAGAAGACGCACACCAACGTTTAAAAAGATCGTAGTCCGCTTTTGTAGCGGTGTCGTCTAATATACAGCGAATAATGCGAACGAGCTCCTGATCAGTCATTTTTCAATTTTGATAATGCAGTATTAAAACCAGCAATACAAAGAACATCAAAAACAGTTTACCAAACATTTCCGTTCACAAGTTTATATAGCTGTTCAGCAGTTTTATTTGGGGGAATCACAGGCACATCCCCCTTGCCTATCAAGTCAATGGCATTTTTATTCTAAAGATTTAATAGTTTTAAATATGAAACCATTTATGATGTTAATTTTTATAATTCTGCCATTTGCAAATTCCGCGCAAAATTCTTTCGTCATCAAAGGTTATGGTAAGGGCTTGCGGACAGGTGATCAAATCTTCCTCTCCTATCGGGGGAAAAGTGGTTTCATTGAAGATTCTACCTTGGTAAGAAAAGGCAGCTTTCAGTTCAAGGGCAAAATTCATGCTCCGGTTAAAGCCAATTTATACCGCAATCAAAATCCAAAGTACGCCGATATCATTTACGATGCGGCCACAGTATATCTTGAAACTGGTAAAATCTGGTTAAATTCTGCAGACACACTTTACAACTCCATAAATTCCGGACAGCCCTTAAATAACGACTATGCGTTGCTCTTAAAATCGATAAAGCCCTGTCTTGATCAACTTATTTTGACGAAACTTCCTGTGGATTTAGCGCACCAAGATCAAATCAATAAAACTGTCGTCTCATTGAAATTTAAATTTATAAAAGAACATCCCAGATCATTTGTCAGTCTGCAAACTTTAAGTGAACTGATTAGAGACAGCAAATGGCTACATGATGCTGTCCCATACTTCAACCTACTTTCAAATGAATTAAAAGGATCTGATTTAGGGAAATCAGTTAAAGCAAGAATCCTACTGGACAAACAAATAACCATCGGAATGAAGATCAAGGATTTTGAGCTTCCAGATATAAATGGAGTTCCGATCAGACTCTCTAATTATAGAGGCCACTATGTGCTTATAGATTTCTGGGCATCCTGGTGTGGGCCTTGCCGCTTGGAAAATCCAAATGTGTTAGCTGCCTACAATAAATTCAAAGATAAAGGCTTCATGGTACTTGGTATAAGCATCGACGATCATAAAGACAGGGATAAATGGCTGACTGCGATTGAAGAAGATGGTCTGGTGTGGCCCCAATTATCAGATCATCAGGGAAACGAAAACATATCTAAAAATATTTATGGGATTACTACTATTCCTGCAAATATCCTTATTGCACCAGATGGCACTGTAATTGCAAAAAACTTAAAGCGGGAGGAACTTCAAGCCAAACTAAATGGATTATATCAATAGGTCATAACGCAATCGGGATCTACATTACTGGTAAGTTAACAGTAAATAAAATTTTTTCATGTTATGAAATCCCTTGTTAATAACTGAATGTTAATCCTGCGCCGTACCCCATATCACTATCATAATGGGTGGACAGACCAAGATATTTAGTGGCTATATATCTAAATCCCGCCATGTACTCTTTGTCTGTATTGAGCATGAATTGAAAGCGTAGCCTTTTAGAAATCGGAATATCTTCTCTCATCAACTGAAACCTGACATTTCCTTTATGATCAACAGAAGCATCCGCAAAAACGAGCATGGGTAAGGTATATTGAAAACCCAAATGAAACACCTGCCTGAAATTTTTAGAATTTTTCTGTCCAAAAACATTATTTCCAGGCGCTAAGGATTGTCCAAAAATATTTTTGTCCAATGGGTCGATTGTTCTTTTACGAAAGTCCCAACCCACATAGGGGAATAGCCACTGATTTCGACCAATAAATCTTCCAAAATGACTTTCAATTTCATACCCCATCGTTTTATCAAAACCGATTCTCCATTCAGTTGAAAAGCGGTAGCGTGTGTTTGCGAACATCAGCTCACCATCGCTGCCATTGGTTTCAATTCCGATTCTCGCCATCGGATGAAATTCACGGTCATCATTAAATAACTTGCGTTGCGCTAATTCAGGATCAGGGATTTCGGGGTTAGGTGTAGAATTTTCATAACTGAATACCCTGCCCATTCCACTCATCATGTGGTAAAGTATATGGCAATGGAAAAACCAATCGCCTCCCGGTTCTGTAGCCGCAAATTCGATAGTATCCCTTTCCATCGGCATAATATCAATGACATTTTTCATGGGTGCATATTCACCCTGTCCGTTTAAAACTCTAAAATCATGGCCATGCAAATGCATGGGATGGCGCATCATACTGTTGTTAAATAAGATGACCCGAATATTTTCACCTTTTTTGATCAAAATTCTATCACTTTCAGAAACCGTCTTGTTATCCAGAGTCCATACATATCGGTTCATGTTCCCTGTCAGATCGAACTTCAGTTCCTTCCAGGGTGCATCGGGCAAAGTCGTTTTATTGGAACTACGGAGCATCCCGTAATTTAAAGTGACAAGGTCTAGCGATTCAGGATACATCACTGCATTCATATCCATGGTCTGGTTTTGCATTTTCATACCTTCCATTTCCATCATGTTGCCACTCATATCCATCATGTCATTCATCATTTTCATCCCGGCAAAATATTTCAGTTTGGGCAATTTCTGAGCAAAAACTTTTTCTCCACTGCCCAGCCATAAAGAGGCTGATTTGGTACGGTCTTCAGGTGTCACCAAAAATTCATAACGCTTATTTTTCGGAATTGTAAGCACTACATCATAGGTTTCGGACACCGCTATCATCAACCTGTCTACTTCTACTGGTTCGACATCATTTCCATCAGTTGCCACTACGGTTATTTTTCCGCCAGAATAAGTCAACCAGAAATAATCAGAAGCCCCGCCATTCGCGATCCGTAACCTGACTTTATCGCCTGCCTTAAACTGGGGCTGAACATTTTGGTTCTTACCATTGATTAGAAATGTGTCATAATACACATCACTTACATCCATTGCATTCATGCGCTTCCACTCATTATTCACTTTGGTTTTGAAATGTCCGGTCTTGATTGCTTCTACATAACTTTGTGTTGTGCCTTTCTTAATGGCAAACCAATCATTTGCATTCTTCAAGCTCCGGTGTACCTCTTCAGGTTTCATATCCGTCCACTCGCTGATCACAACGGGAATGGTTGGAATATCCCATTCTGTCCTTTTGTTTATGATAAAAGCACCATACATGCCAATCTGCTCCTGCAGTTCACTATGACTATGGTACCAATGTGTACCATGCTGAATGATGGGGAATTTATAGATATATGTTGAATGCGGCTGAATGGGCATTTGCGTAAGGAAAGGGACACCATCCATTTGGTTTGGTAAAAACAGACCATGCCAGTGCATGGACGTCTCTTCGTTCAGTTTATTATGCACATATATCAATGCCGTATCCCCTTCTGTAAATGTTAAGGTTGGCATTGGGATCTGTCCGTTTACAGCAATTGCCCTTTTTATTTTCTTACCATAGGTTACTGTCGTATCAGCGACGTAAAGGTCATAGCGAACAGTGCGGGGCGGCACGCTACTTGAAATTCTTGGCATCGCCTTTCCTTTCCCATCCTGAGCAGAAGCTGCAGCCGAAAGAATCAACAAAAAGGCCGTTAATATAATTTTCATCTGTTTAGACATTTCTTTAATAATAAGTGATCAGGAATATTTGATATAACCTACCCACTTTATTGCAGGAAGGTTATATCAATTGGATTACAAATTAGAATTACTTTAAAGTTTCCTTTACTGCACCGCAGTTTAACATTTCTTTACCGAAGTACGGGTTACTAATTGCTGCATGATCAGAAAGCCAGTAGCTTTTTTTCATCGGACAATAGTCATAGTAGACTGGGTCTTTGGTCAGCTTGACAACCTTCGCCAGCTTAAACAGGTTGGTTGAAAAATCAGCGAAATGGTCCCTTTGATGAGAAATATCTTTGGTTTCTGAGATATGCTCCGCATCAAAAGCAAGTTTATCTTTAAGGCCAGTAAAAGCTTTCATCTCCACTTCTGACATTGATTTCACATCTATGCTATTCAAGATCTTCAGAAATTCGGTGGCTTTAGACGCAGCGGTGGCTGCATCAGCGTCTACTAATGCATTTTTGATGTCGTAATAAGAAGTTAATAATGCTTTTGTCTGGCTGCTTTGTGCAAAACCAGGTCTGATCCATATGGTTGCAATTAAAGCAACCAATAAAAATATTTTTTTCATGATTTAATAATTTAATGTTTACACTTAATCCTGGTCGTAGCAATAGCTATGACGCGAATGCATTTATTGAAGCGGTATCATTAATTCAAGGTGATAACCGTATGAATGACACAGCCTCAACTCACATTAAATCTTATATCTGAAAACTCTGGATGACTATGCGGATGTCCTTGTCAGGCGGCATGTATCTGTGATCTACACAGAAGCTTTGATCAAGTTCAACGCTTGTTACTGGAATGGATAAATTATATACATACTTAGGAAGCCACATGACAGGTAAAATAATTTGTATTTTACCATTTTGCGGAACCAATTTGCTTTGCGTCACCAAATCATTCACTAAGGTTTTACAGCAAATGTCTTCTTTCGAAAAATTCAGTCCCAATGCAGGTATAGTTTTATGAACATACTCACCTAAATGAGTATGTTCATGATTCTGATGCCTATGGTAGGTAGATTTTAAATATATATGGTTTTCATCATGATGATTGCCCTCCATTCCTAAAGCACAGCCAAAACCCACAAGGGTATTGAACAAAAATATCGATAACAGAAAAATCGCTTTACTTTTCATGACTATGCAAATCTACTTTATAGATGTAAAACTAAATTTACATAATTCCGTGCTTTTTTTACATTTAATTAAACTGAGCATTAAGCTGTTAACAGCACGATTCAAAAAGCCACATTACCTGATATCAATCAATAATTCCCAGAATTGCTGATACCAGTTTTCAACAGCAAGTAGCCTGTCGCAATGTCATTATTGTATACACCTCCGCCGGCAGCGTTAAAATCTGTTGCATTAATGTTGGCTGACATTACATAAATTGCACCATTAGGAAGCGTATTATCAGCGATACGAATGGAATACTCTGAGTGGGAGGTATTGTCGCGATAGTAACCAATACCGTGATACATATCATTTGCCGCCGAAGCCATATTAATGGTGTTATTGGAAACGATCACATTTTTTAAATAAGGAAAAGCAGTGCCGCTGATATACTCATAAAGTAAAATGCCCGAATCGTTCAATGTATTATTTGAAATGTTTAGATTCTGCCCGTTCCGTGCTTTAATACTTCCACCAGAAGCAGTAGCGGGCCAGCCCGAAACCGTATTGTTGGATATGGTAAGTCCATTAAAACTGTGCGCGTAAATACCGTGATCGGTTAAACTATCAATCGCATTGAGTGCCACATTTCTTTGCATCACATTCCCATCAATTAAAGAATTACTCTGGCTATTGTCATTTATAGCCGTAACAAAATATCCGGTAGTTCCTCCATTACCAAAGGTATTATTGATAATTTTCGCATTGGTGGTATTTTTCACCCATACTCCCCTGCCAGCGTCAGCAGCCCTATGTGAAAACACGCAATTGCTTACCTGGCTCAGGTTGGTATCCTTAAATTCCAGGTAGGCATCTTTCAGGTTGTTGGTTTTATTGGTATTTACTGCCCGTTTGCCATAATCAAAGATACAGTACTTAAATGTCGTACTCGCCGAACTGACTACGGAGAATCTGACGTTCCAGAAAGTAATGCCCGAAATGACACAATTGCTCATGTCTGTCGTATAGTTCATCACGAGCAATGCACTTGATCCACTGGCATCAAAAATGGGATTCGTAGTGGTTTGCTTTACCAGCGAAACGCCTGTCTTCATTACAATTTTACCTGTAATGGCATACGTTCCTGGCTGGACATACACTGTCTGCCCCGAACTTGCGCCGGCAATTACGGCATTGATCTGTGCCAGATTCATACCCGTTTCAATCACATGATCTGCTACCGCATTAAGGACTGTTGACTTATCGTCCTGCACTTCTAATTTTTCAAGGTCTTTTGCAATTGAATCTGTTTTACAGCCAGAACAAACAAGTAAGGCAAAACATATTGCCCAAAGCAAATTGTTAAAATTAATCTTCATACATTTTGGTTTTAAGGTTTAAACCAAGTTCGCTAAAGGTTATAAAAATAAAGGGGCTCAAATCAATGCTTATGAGGGTATCCATTGGTCAAAAGACATCCCATCGAAACTATTCCACCCAACCGTTGTTAAATAAGCACATCACCTTTAATCCTATGAAAATGAAACCCATCATTGAAGCCCCGAATCATAAACCTCATATATTCGTAGTTGAAGACAATCCTGATATTGGTTTCATTCTGGATTATTACCTTAGTGAAGAAGGTTTCAGGGTTAATCTTTTCCCAACCATTGCAGCCTTTAGCAATACCTTTGCTATAGAAACTCCAGACATCATCTTACTGGACGTGATGTTGCCTGACGGAAATGGCCTAAAGCTCTGCGAACAAATCAAACACGATCCCAGAACGGCTGACCTTCCCGTACTTATGATGTCTGCACATGCCAGCATCGCCAATAATTTGAGTTGCCCGGCAGAGGAATTTATTCCAAAACCATTTGATCTTGAATTTCTGCTAAATAAAATTCGCTGCCATCTTCCCGCGGCCTAAACAATAATGCCTGGAATGCTAAAGCATAGTCTTAATTGTTTTGTTATTGGAATTACCGGAGCTGCACCCAGGAACTAAACAAAAAATCAGGGAAACGATTATTTTGTTTACAATTTTTAATCAATTTAATCTTAAAATACTTAACCTTGCACTGATTCTTCAGGCAGGAAATATAGATTCGAAAGATCTTTACGACTTACGCCAGAATGATTTTTAGATCAGCTATTTATAGCATGATCTGAAACCAAAATACATTAATCAATCATTCAAAAGGTAAAATATACAAGGTGGCGTATATAGAAAAATTGCAAAATAACATATGGGTACAATTTTCAATCCCTATTCTGCTTGCAGCCGCGGTTACCTGGCTAACCTTACATCCTTACATTGAGGTCAGTTACCGGACACCCTTTCTTCTATATTTTGGAGTAATATTCATTAGCGCTGCCATTGGCGGGAGCCGCTCCTCAATTGTGGCCACCTTAAGTTGTGTAATCTTATCTTTTATATTCTTATTACCAGGCTACAGTCCCAATTCGGAGTTTTTTGGCATTGGTACCTGTATTTTTTTAGCGGAGGGACTTTTGCTCTCAGGATTGTTCAGGCGGGTGGAGAAAATACAGCAGAAGCTTAGCGAAAGCGAGCAACGTTTTCGCGGAATCATAGAGAAAAGTGCAGAAGGTATGCTCATGACTGACAACAGCGGCAAAATCGAATACCTCTCGCCAGCAGTGATCACACTGTTGAATCAGGAGTCGGGAAAGCTCGTTGGAAAACGGATACAAGAACTGATTCACCCCGATGAAGTACTTGAATTTGAAGATCAGCTTCACAAGCTTTCCAGAAAAGAAGTTTCGGAATTTGAGTTCCTCAGACAGGTAAAAACAAAAGGAGATCGCTGGATATGGATTGAAGGTTTAGCAATGGATTTAAGAGCAGAAAAATCAATCAGAACCTTTGTTTTTCAGTTCAGGGATGTAACAAGCCGTATTGAGCTTGAAATGCAAAAGGAGGATTTTGTCCAGATAACCTCTCACGAACTTAAAACGCCCGTTACTTCAATTAAGGGATTTGTGCAGGTTTTGAAAAAGAGACATCAAAAAGAACAGCGTGAACAGGACATGATGATGCTTAGCCGCATTGAAAACCAATCGGAGAAGCTTGTGAAGCTAATTGAAGACCTTCTTGATGTGACAAGAATTAAAAACGGAGAACTTCCCTATCATTTCAGCCTGTTCGACCTTAGTGCATATTTTACAGAAACGATCGCTATTTATCAGACGATCTACCCTAACTATACTTTTACGTTTACGTCCCAAGGGCCTGCATACGTTTACGGAGATAAGGACCGCATTGCACAGGTGGTATCAAATCTACTGAACAACGCCATTAAATACTCACCTGGAAAAACCAGTCTGGAAATTTGTGTCCATACAGAGAACGGGCGTACAAAAGCAACCATCAAAGATCAGGGGCTTGGCATACCAAAAGATCAGCAGGAGAAAATTTTTGAACGTTTTTATCGCATTTCAACCCTACCAAAAGAAGCGCACAATGGCCTTGGTATCGGCCTTTACATTTCCAAAGAAATCATAAAAAAGCACGGTGGTCAAATAGGCGTAAACGGTCAGACTGGAAGTGGATCTGAATTCTGGTTTACGCTCGACACTGTAAAGCAGCAACGAGAGATAAACTTACGATTTGAAAATAGCAATACAAAACTATAGCCTTATCGTTTGCCTGAAAACTAATTGGCCGCAGGATCAATAAGATCGGTCGTAATCGACAACGATTTTAAAAGATTCTTTTGATCAAATAGCAGGGTAACATAGTGCTTTTCCTTTTTGAAAGTAAGTTTCGCACCGCCAGAAAATAAGCTATCCTCGCCAAGTTTTTCTTTTTTAACCTTATAATTATTGAATTTAATTATACCCTGTTGAACTGTAGTTTTGTTCATGATCAGGTTAAAAGGAAGACCGGAGATCACCAGGAATTTATCATCCGGAATGTTAAAAAACATCTCGTTGATACGTTTATCTTTTCCGAGACTGCAATAAAGCTCTAAACCCGATTTCGTAAGCCATTTGGCATATTGTTCCTCATTAGCATCTTCATAAAATACAGTCTTAGTATTTAAAATAGCCGAAATTTTATCAGGCGTCTGCGGAAAAATAAATTCAGAATTTTTGTTTAACAAGATGTTTAAACCCGCATCTTTTTGCGCTGATGCAACCAGGGTGACCAGTTGAAAAATGATGATTACAGTGAATGCTTTGATTTTCATAGGGATTGTTTAGATTTAATATATATCTGTTTAAAGTTATCAAATTAAATAAAAGGATAAAAAATGTAGATGACCTAAGTAAAACATCAGTGCATCTGCTTATGTTCTATTATTTTAGCACTTTCATCTGATTTACCCAGGCAGTTATCAATAAATCTTTAAAATCAGCATTGTTTTTTCTTATTAATCCCTTATTTTTACCTTTTTTGTTCACACATTACTCACGTTTCTTCAACATTTAAAATGCAGAAAATTCACAGAAGTTCTAAACGCAACCTTGTTTTGGGTTTTGGTATTAGTTTATTCTTGTTATTATTGAGTTCGGGTATTTCTTATTTCAGCATCAGTCAGCTTATGGAAAGCCAACGCTGGGTGGAACATACCACACAGGTCAGATCCGCTCTAAACAACCTCATTTCATTGATGAAAGATGCCGAGACAGGGCAGCGCGGATATTTGCTAACCGGTGATGATACCTTTCTGGAGCCTTACAATGGAGCAAAGGCACAGGTATTAGAATTTTATTCCGAGGTGCAGCAATTGACCCGAGACAATCAAAGCCAGCAGCATGATCTACCGCTCATGGAGAAATTAATAGAAGAAAAGTTTAGCATCATCGAAAGGACAATCTCGGAAAAGAAGCGTGGCTTACCACCCACAATCAATATCTTGGTGCGCGGAAAGGTCATTATGGATTCAACCCGGGTTTTAATTAAAGTGATGAATACCCGTGAGGCTAATCTGATGCTTACCAGGAAGGCAAAATTGAATAAATTTACGGCCTTTACCCCTATTTTTATAGGATTCGCGTCATTAATTGGCATGCTGATTACACTGTTTTTTTATAGGAGAATACAGCAAAACACAGAAGCGTCCAGCATGCTGGAGCAGCAACTTTCTGAAAAGAAAAAGACCACCGAACGACAGATTGAAGTCATTTCAAATGTGGCAAATAAAATTTCTGCTGGTGACTACCATGTTCGTGTAGATGAAGAAGATTTGAAGTAGAAATTACGAATACATATCTTCATAGTTAAAGCCCAATATCAGGAGTATCTGAAATCAGCCGCTATTATTCTATTGGGAAAAGGAGAAGAGCCACAAAGGGGTCCTTACAAAATGGTTTCCTGGGAAAGCATCAAAGGAAATGCGACTATAAACAATACCGTTTTAACCTATTATGGAGAATCTGGCGGAAGATTGAGGCAATAGACGCTCTGAAGGGCTTCGAAGTGCAGTTTATAAAAGATCAATTTCAGGAAGAAGAGGAATTGATGAAATCTCCTTTAAAACACAGATTGAAGTTTAACAGGTATTAAAGTCGTATCATCCTCGTAATTGGCCAGGCGTTGCCGGGGTCTTGAGCAGGTGTTGCTGGGGCCTTGATGGGGCTAAATACACCAGCAAGACTGGAGGAAGGCATACCAAAGAAAAGAAAAAGCCAGACTCATCATAAGACAAGTCCGGCTTTTAAATTAACGCTCTCAAGGGCTAAGGTGATAATTAATAAGCAGAGATCCAAAATAAAATTATTTTTTTTTAATAACTAACTATTACACAACGGAAAAACTTAGTTTGCAGACAACATTGCTTACCAAAATTGAATGATGGTGTGAATTGCCTGGTCAAGTGGAAAAATGTAAAACATTATGTATTGGCCATTGTATTTATTCTACAGCATCTAATGTTAAACACTAAAAAAATATTATGGGACAATTAAGCAATCGAACTATTGCCGTTTTATCAGAAAGTGGCTTTGAAGAAACAGAATTAACGAGCCCGGTTCAAAGATTAAAGGAAGAGGGTGCGACTGTGCATATCATATCTTCTAAATCCGGAAAAATACAAGCGATGAAAGGCGATCATCAGTGGACAATTGAAGTTGCGGTAGACAAAACGATTTCGGAGGCCAATCCGGATGATTACAACGGGCTACTCATTCCAGGTGGTGTATTGAACCCCGACGCCCTAAGGAAGAATGATGATGCTATCGCATTTGTAAAAAGCTTTTTTGAGGCAGGAAAACCTGTAGCTGCGATTTGTCATGGTCCACAAGTGCTGATCACAGCAGAAGTTGTATCGGGCAGAAAACTTACCTCCACAAAAACCATAAAAATCGATCTGATCAATGCAGGTGCAGACTGGTATGATGAGGAAGTTATTGTTGACCAGGGCATGGTGACCAGCAGAAGTCCTGATGACTTACCTGCTTTCAACGATAAAATCGTTGAAGAATTTGCAGAAGGGATACATGAAGGACAACATTCTTAACAATCAAATTAAGGAAGCTGTATCATTAATCGTATAGCTTTCTTATTCAGGTAGCCTCTCCTAATTCAATAAAAACAGCAGAGGCTACCTACTAACATTACTTCATAAAAGATCGCTGAATACCAAATTCCCAGCGATTGATTTTACCTGTATTTCCATCAGAAAGATTTTCGAAACGCTGTAGTCCCCTGTTCATCCGGAGATACAACCGGTTAGAACTACCTACTTTAAGTTGCGCATCAAATGCCATTGACATAAAATTATTAAATGCTTGCCCACCATCCTCTAGCTTGTATTTATATTTGTTGGTATGATAGTTCCACTGCGGACCAGCAGCCAATCGCAGAAAGGGTAATGGCTTGATCTGGAAAAGTAATGGTAAAGACCAATATCCCATCCCTTTCATGCCATCCTTTAAACCATCAATGCTTTCCAGGGTTTTCACACGTGTCCGGTTATACAAAACCTCGGTTTGTAAACCAATCAAGGGCAAGGCGTCAAAATTAAGATATAAACCGAATTGATAACTGAGCCGGTTCTGATCTGAAAAATTAGCATTGTTCCTTACATCTGTGGTAACGCCCCCAATCTTGGTTCCGATATCAATTTGCGCATTAGCCGAAGCATTACATAAGGCTAAAAAAGCCAATATTACAAGTATTCTTTTCATTGGTATATATATTTTTATGTGTTATACACATATATATACAATGGAAAGCGTGCACAGGACTAGTTGGTAAGCATAAAATTTTAACCCGTTTCTATTTCCCAAAAGTTTTAATAAAGGTTTCAATTTTTAGGGCCTGAGCTTTATTTTTTAAGCGATATTTTAATTTCCCTGATGGATCCAATTCCTCATTAATATGTTCAAATATAAAAGGAACAACTTCTTTACCATTTTTAGAAAGGAGTCCATACAGGTAATTACTACCGTCAGGTGTGCGAATTCCAGCAATATAGTAGTCTTTTATCTCAAAAAATGGGCTTATAAATTCATATTTAAATGGTGTTAAAATTTTTAGATTTTTATCTGTTAAGGCTTTCTTTTTCTGATCGTTTTCTGCGACAAAAAGTAATGGATATTTAACATCAGAGGCAATAAATTCATTAATGGTCTGTATTGTTTTGATCTCGTTACCTGGTATCCTCTTAAAGTTAAGATCATAAATTTCATCCACATCGGAATTTTTATGCCCGATGATAAAATTACCGTATTTATCAAAACGATGGTATGCAAAAGGTAAAACGACTTTATCACGATTGAGGACTACGCCAACAGCAGATTCATCACCAATAGTTTTTTCAAAAACATCATAACCTGGCTTTATCGTTTGCACATAGTTTTGAAACTGTGGCAGTGCTTTCATTTTTTTACCACTTACATCAAGCCAATGTAGTTTATCATCAACAAGAAAATACGCATTGCCAACTTGTTTTATTTTTTCAAATTGTGCAGCTATGATGATATCCCCATCTTTATTGGAAATGCCATATCTTATACCCTTGTCCTTTTCGTAATTGTTGTAAATGATGTTGGGTTGATTGACGTCAAAATATTTCACATCTAAATAATGGTTAATAAACTTGACGATGCGGGTGTTTTGAAGTGATTTAAACTTTGTGGCTACGAAAACATCAATTGTTTTAATATCGTCCGGAAACTCTACAATAACAAACTGGTTTTCAGCCGAAATTACTTTTTTACCGGTATTCGCCACCTCTTCGTAAAAAGCGATATCGCCAAGTTCTTTAATGTGCTCCTTACTTAAACCGGAAATGTAGCCGTTAAATTCAACCATATCATCTTTAGCCGTTAATTGATCCTGGTTAATTTTGTTTAGCAATTGCCGGGCATCATTGACATCATCCTCCTTCAGTACATCTGAAAAGATACCCAATAATTCTTTTAAATTGCGCTGAACATCTTTCCTGATCTCGAGCATTGGAGTGGAACTTAAGGCGCTGCTGTTCATTCGGACATTCTGGCTATTATAAGCTTGGTAACCAATGATGTCTGTATAGACTGCAATAGGTATTTTCAATTGGGCTACGTTAGCCTTAATGTTTTCTATTTCAACGTTCTGATTTTTGTATGATGTGTTTTTTTTTGACTTTTCGATAGTGAATTTCTCAAAATCAACAGGAAATTTCAATTTAATTTCGGTCTCTATACTGTCAATACGCTTAAGGCCGATCTCATTTTTTGCCAGTTTCTTGCCTTTAAAAAAATAGCTTTTTTCAATCGTTTCTACTGCTGGTTCAAAAGGTTTAAATACGCTGTCTCTTGTTTTGATGATATGATTGTTATCGGTAAGACTATATCTGCTTTCAAATTCAAATCTACCTCGAGCATATAAACTAAATTTATCTTCTTTATAAGTTCCGTTAAAATCTTGATTAAAATACAACTGCTTGCAATATGCATCGAAGATTTCGGCAACTTTTGATGGATCGGCATTCAGTGAAAACTCTGCATCAGATTTTTGAGCGGTACTTTTTTCACCCGAAGAAAAGTGTGAGGTTAATTGTATACTAAAACTGGCAGTTTTTATCAACTTATTTAGAAGTGTGGTATCTTTCTTCAATTGTCGCTTCAGATCATCCAACTTCATAGCCTGTAAGGATGAAATGTATTCTTTGGCCTTTTTGGTTTTTTCGGGACCTTGGCCACCACAGGAATTCAGAAATAAGCCTATAATAAACAGACTAAGCGTAAATTTATATTTCATTTTTCAATTTAGTTTCGTAGCGGGTTTCAATAATCCTGCCATCCGTATCTTGATTTTGTGAAAAAGATGAAATAATCAGCTCAATCAAACCATTTATCTCACAATAATGTGAAATAAATTTAGAAATGTGCCTAGTCTATTAAACATGTTAAACATTGGCTTTTCTGAAGGCGTAAGCGAGGGCAACACTCAGCAACAATATCCCGGTAAACATCAACGCAACTGCTAATGAAAAGTGGTAAGCGATGAATCCAAGCAGCGCTGGACCAGCTAGCTGACCTGCGTAGCCCATAGTGCTAATTGCAGGAATCGCCACCGAAGCTGGTACGCTTTTAAGTCTGCCTCCCTCGCTAAAAAAAACAGGGACTATATTTGCTGCACCTACACCTAAAAGTACGAAGCCCAACAGCGTGGTCGGAACCCACGGTGTTACTACGGCAATAAAAATCCCCAAAGCCGCGATCAGACCACCACCAACGACAACGATTTTTTCACTAAAACGTTCCACAATGCGATCTCCCAAAAGTCGCATGGCTGCCATCGCAATCGAAAAAGTGGCATACCCGACTCCTGCAAGTTCTGCATCAACACCCCTATTTTCCTTTAAAAAAAGAGCACTCCAATCCAGCATTGCGCCTTCGGAGAGAAATACAGCAAAACACGCTGCGCCCAGAAAAAGTATTGCCGGGCTGAACCATCCTGATCTGTTTTTTATCTTATTGTCATCATGGCCTGGATTTTCCCGGAGGTCATTCTCTTGGTTTTTAGAAAACAGCGACTGGTATTTCCATAGCAGGATAACGATCAGCAGTATCGAAATTGATACAGCTGCTGTTAAGGGGTTGAGCCCTGCCCGCATCAATAATCCTAAGCCCAGAGAACCACATAGGCCACCCACGCTAAAAAGGCCATGGAGGGATGACATGATTGGACGTCCATATCGGTTCTGAACATGGATACCTTGAGAATTCATCGCCACATCAATGACCCCGATTCCACTGCCAAAAATAAAAAGCGCGGCCCCCATTGTCCAGGGATTGGGCATCAATAGCAGGACCGGAAGAAAAACAGCTGCTATCATTCCCGAAATCAAAATCACGACCCGGGTACCGTATAACTTAGAAAGATAACCGCTCAGCGGCATCATCGAAATCGCTCCGGCACCAAAAAGCAGTAGAAGTAATCCCAGGCTTCCATCATTAAGCTGAAGTCTTTCTTTTGCGAAAGGTACCATTGGTGCCCAGCTTGAAAGTGCAAACCCGCAAACTAAAAAAACATACTGTGTTGCTTTTTTGGCTTTTACCGTGGTGTTATTATTTTTCATGATGCAAATTAATGCAAATATTTGCAAATTTGCAAATAAACGCAAAACGGAAAGCCGGAGTTCTACGATTTTAAGCAACGGTCCTAAAGAATTATATTTGTAAGTACATGATCAGAGAAAAACGGTTCGAACACATCATCTCCAGTCTGAAGAATAAAGGCATGGCCAGTTATACTGAACTGTCTGCAGCACTATCTGTTTCTGAGGATACCATTCGTCGGGACATTGATTACCTGCATGAAAATGGTCTGCTATCAAAAGTCAGAGGTGGGGCCATACCACGCGATAAGAATCCACTTTCCTTTCAGGACCGGACAAATTTTCACGCCACAGAAAAAGAGGTCATCGGGATGAAGGTCCAGTCTTTACTCAAACCTGGAATGAGTATTTTCATGGATGGTGGAACCACCATATGTACCGTTGCTGAGTATTTGCCAATTAACGCTTCATTGAGGATCATCACCAATAATATAGCTTTAGTTCCGTTATTAGACAGGTTCCGAAATGTAGAGATCATCGTGCTTGGCGGAAACTATGACAGGAATACACAAACAAACACAGGTGCCAGAACATGTGATGAAGCAGCTGATTTTGTTGTCGACCTTTATCTGATGGGTACTTGCGCAATCTCAACTGACTTTGGCATCACATCGGCAATAAGAGAAGATGGTGCAGTTAAGAAGGCCATGTTGAAAGGTTCTAAAACGGTAGCTGTAGTTGTCAATAGCAACAAGATAGGCACAGTTGAACCGTTTGTAGTCTGCAATCTCCAGCACGTAAATGTCCTGGTCACGGAACTTCCCAGCGACGATTCTAAATTGGATGACCTTCGGTTTAAAAAGCTAAAGATCATCTGAGCATTTTTCATCGCTAAAGACCACTTTGTCCATCATAGTTGACAATGAATTACTCTTTTACCGTAGACAATGAATATGGATAATCAGCACGGTCTGTCCCCCTGTTTTTGTTGGGATTTGCAGACATTTCAAAATTCAACACGCCCCCTTGCAACAAGGCTAAATGACTTAGCCAGTTCCTGGTATAGGGTTTACCGTTATGTGTTAAACTCTTGATGTACTTGTTATCTTTGTTATTTTTTGCAGCATTGATGGTTAGTGTTTTTCCATTTTCAAGGTTAAGTGTTACCTTTTTGAATAAAGGAGCACCAATCACATACTGGTCTACAGCCGGAGTTACCGGATAAAAGCCCATTGCAGAGAAAACATACCATGCAGAGGTCTGTCCGTTATCTTCATCACCACAATATCCGTCTGGTGTAGCCTTGTACATTCTGTCCATAGTCTCACGAACCCAATACTGCGTTTTCCATGGTGCACCGGCATAATTATACAGGTAAATCATGTGTTGTATTGGCTGATTTCCATGTGCATACTGACCCATATTGGCAATCTGCATCTCACGGATCTCGTGGATTACACCACCATAATAACTGTCGTCAAAAACAGGAGGAAGTGTAAATACAGAATCAAGCTTGTTCACAAATTTCTCTTTACCTCCCATTAATGTGGCCAATCCATCTATATCCTGAAACACAGACCAGGAGTAGTGCCAGCTATTTCCTTCTGTAAAAGCATCTCCCCATTTAAAAGGATTAAATGGAGACTGGAATTTACCATCTGCATTTTTACCACGCATTAATCCACTTGAAGGGTCAAAGAGATTTTTGTAGTTCATACTGCGTTGTTTATAAATATCAATTTCCGAAGCTGGCTTTTTCAACGCTTTACCCAATTGATAAATGGTAAAATCATCATAAGCATATTCTAAAGTTCTTGCTGCATTTTCATTGATCTTTACATCGTAAGGCACATATCCCAGCTCATTATAGTATTTAACCCCCCGCCGGCCTGTTGCCTGCGGACCTTCGTTATTTGCACCATGCTTTACGGCTTCCCATAGGGTATTGATGTCATATCCACGCATCCCTTTAATATAGGCATCTGCTACTACCGAAGCTGAGTTATTACCGATCATACAATCTGCGTAGGCCGGGCTGGACCATTCCGGCAGCCAGCCACCTTCTTTATAATCGTTAATTAAGCCTTCCTGCATTTCTTTGTTCACTGCCGGATACATGAGATTCAAGAAGGGATATAATGCCCTGAAAGTATCCCAAAAACCAGTACCACCAAATCTGTAACCAGGCAATACTTTGCCCGTATAAGGGCTCCAGTGTACTACTTTATTGGTTTTATCCAGTTCGTACATTTTATGTGGAAAAAACAACGTACGGTAGAAACTGGAATAAAAGGTACGTGTTTGATCTACTGTACCGCCCTCTACGGAAATTTTGCCGAGCGTTTTGTTCCATGTAGTTTTACCTTTTTGTTTGGTGGTCTCAAAACTATCGTTAGACAGTTCTCTGCTCAGGTTTAGTTCAGCCTGTTCAAAGCTGATAAATGAAGAAGCAACTTTTATATTTACCTGCTCACCTTTGGCCGTTTTAAAACCAACGATGGCTCCAGAATGGTCTGCATTGACTTCAAGCTGTCCCTTTAACAGGTCGTTGCCTTTCCATCCATCTGCAGAAGCAAAAGGTTTATCAAAATAAATGACAAAATAATTTTTGAAGTTTTCCAGCTTGCCACGGCTATAACGTGTACTGTAACCGATGATTTTATGTTCAGCCGGAATGATCTTCACATAAGATCCTTTGTCGAATGCATCCACTACAATATAGGATTCATCAGACTTAGGGAAGGTAACGCGGAACTGTGCGGCGCGCTCTGTAGGACTGATCTCTGTCGTTACATCGGCATCTGCAAGATAAACGCTATAATAATATGGCTTTACTACTTCAGATTTATGGGAAAACCAGCTCGCCCTATCGTCCTGATTAAACTTCATTTTGCCAGTTACAGGCATAATTGAAAACTGCCCGTAATCGTTCATCCACGGAGATGGCTGATGTGTTTGCTTAAAACCCCTGATTTTATCAGCATCATAGGTATATGCCCATCCATCTCCCATTTTACCAGTTTGCGGTGTCCAAAAATTCATACCCCATGGCAATGCAATTGTAGGATATGTATTACCGTTAGACAGCGCCGGTTTACTGGCAGTCCCCATTAAAGGGTTAACCCAATCTACAGGATCTGTAACTTTCCCTATAGTCTGTGCAGACAAAGCAGAGGATACGACTAATAATGAAGCAGTTAAAAGTTCTTTAATCATGTTTTAATATTATGAAATTTTATGCTTAGAACATCGATAATATTTTTTTATTTTCTTAAGTAAATACATGAAATCTAATTTAAATTTAACTTCTGATTTTGCTTTAACAAGGCACTTTTCAAATCTCCGTATGGTAAATCCTGAATGGCGGTATTCTGGTCAATTGCCAATGCTGCTGCTGTTGCTGCAGACTCTCCCAGGATCATAAATACAGGCTCCATTCTGATAGAACCATAAGCAATATGGGATACCGATAAGCAAACCGGCACAAACAGATTTTTACATTCTGATTTTTTGGGAACAATAGCTTGGTAAGGTATAGCATAAGGCTTAGGAGCTTTTACACCAATATCACCTTCATTTTGAACAAAACCGTTGGCATCCACATAACGTTGTGTATGGTGCGAATCCAGGGCATAAGATCCCATGCCAATGGAATTGGAAACAGCTTTAATTCCTAAAACTTCATTTTCGGACATGACGTAATCGCCAATCATCCTCCTGGCTTCTCTGACATAAATCTGATGTGGCCAATTTCCATTGTCTTTAAATTCGTCTTTGGCAAGGCCCCAGGTATTTATCTTTTTTTGCAGGTCTTTTGGCACCCTTGGATCCGTAGCCATAAAGTACATCAATCCTTTCTGATAATCTTCGTGTTGCTTAATAATGGCCTTTCTTTTTTCATAACTGGCTTCAGGATAATCGTAATTCATCCCGATGTAATCGGTACTAAAGGGACCGTGGTTATTGGTGTCTGTTTTATGATTGGGTAATGGATCGTATTTATTGAAAACCTCACTCCAACCGCTTTCAAACACTCTGGCCAACAATTCATAATTTTTGGGATTATAATGATCGGGTTTAGGAAATGTAAGCCTATTGTTTTCTATGTTAGTGAGACACATTCTAAAGCAGTAGGCTTGTAACTTATGATCTCCAGATCCTTGCTTGCCTGGTGCATCAGTTGAAATTCCGGCCAGCAAACCGCTATTTTTATCACCCGGCACCTGATAAGCTGAAATATTGGTTTTAAAATGATGTCCATGTTGAAACACCCCTACCTGTACGCCGTTCCATTTTTCGCCATAGGTACTGTTTGCTTCCCTGCCCACATGATAGCTAACTTTAGCAGTAGCCATTAAGTCCCCTTCATAAGTGGCGTCGATAAACATTTTTCCAGTTATTTTTTTCCCACTCAGGGTTTTTATGGAAACGATTTTGCCTGCACGCATTTCTACCCCGTTATTTCGGTTTAACCACTCGTTTTTTAAAACTTTTATTTTATGTTCCTTAATGAAATCGTTCATGATTTGCTCGGCAACATGCGGTTCAAAGATCCACATGGTGCGCTCAGCGCCATCCATAGCCGGAGTGCCCTGACCTTTATTTCCGTAAGCTTCTTTTTTTTGCCATTTCCAGGCACTGTCCCTTTGATAATGTAAATACACACGGTGATAAAATTCACGGGACAGACCACCAATGACTGACTTATCTCCGGTATCTGTAAAACCAAGTCCGCCGGAAGTAAGGCCCCCTAAATGAATATCCGGCGATATCATAATCACAGATTTCTTCATTTTTGTAGCCTGGACGGCAGCAGTAACAGCTGCAGAGGTACCGCCATAAATTACGATATCGGCTTTATATGTTTCATTTTGCGCTTTTAAGGGGCTTTGATTCCAGGCTAAAAAGCCAAATAGGGTAAAAATTGCGCTTCGGGCTGACAGGTTTTTCATTTTCAATTAAATGCATCAGAGTATATTCTGCTACTACCAAATATAAAAGAAATAATTAATATTGCTAAATCATTTTAGTATCCCTATGTTTGAACATAGTAGAAAAAAACGTCAATCGTATTTTTAAAATAAAACCAACCAAATTTAAACATTAAACCATGCAACAAAAAGCAACCTTTACGGATAGGAAATTCCTGGTTACCCTTGTATTTGTCACTTCATTATTTATGTTTTGGGGCATCGCCATTACCATGGCCGATGTATTGAACAAACATTTTCAGCATACCATGAGTCTCTCCAAGTCACAGTCGGCCTTTGTGCAATTCGCTGTTTTTGGCGCTTATGCCGTAATGGGTATACCTGCGGGATTATTCATGAAACGTTTTGGCTATAAAAAAGGCGTACTTTTAGGCTTAGCGCTATTTGCTACCGGTGCATTTCTGTTTGTACCCGCAGCCAACATTTCTTCTTTCGCTTTTTTTGGCATTGCACTGTTCGTGGTCGGCTGCGGCCTTTCTACACTGGAAACAGTTGCCCACCCGTTTGTAGCATCACTGGGTGATCAGCGTACCAGCGACCAGCGCATCAATTTCGCGCAGTCCTTCAACGCAGTTGGTGCTATGTTGGGTCCCGCAATCGGCAGTTACTTTTTGTTGCGAAATAACGTGGCAGGCAGTACAGACTTAACTTCTGTTAAAATCCTGTATGGGGTAATCGGAACGGTCATTTTACTCGTAGCAGTTTCCTTTTCATTTGTAAAGGTACCTCCTACCACAGATCCCCATGCGGTCACCGAATCAGATGCGGACGCTGTAAACGTAGACGTAGCTCCTGAAAAAAGGCTTTTTGACCATAAACATTTTGTCTGGGCGGTTGTTGCACAGTTTTTTAATGTTGCAGCCCAGGCAGGTACATGGGCCTTTTTCATCAATTATGCACACGAAAAAATGGGCTTCAGTGACGCAGAAGCAGGAAATTACATGGTATTATTCATGGGAATGATGCTTGCCGGACGTTTTATAGGAACATTTTTGATGCGGATTATCGCACCTAACAAACTACTGGCGATCTTTGCTCTGGGTAATATCATCTTATGTATCATCGTAGCGCAAAGCTTTGGCCTGACATCCTTTATCGCCTTACTCATGATCAATTTCTTCTTTAGCATTATGTTCCCTACAATATTCAGTTTAGGTCTTAAAAATCTGGGCACACGCACCCAACAGGCAGCCTCATTTTTATCCATGGGTGTGGTAGGTGGCGCATTTTTTCCATTTATCATGGGTGCGGTTGCCGATAAATACGGCATCGCAAATGCTTATTATACCCCGATTATCTGCTATATTGTGATCTTCTTATTCGCTTACAAATTTTATAAAGTAAAACACTAATGCAAGCACATGGCTAAACTCTCTATTAAGGACATCGCACAGCGATGTAATACATCAATTACAACAGTTTCTTTTGTACTTAATGGCAAGGCCGACGAAAAAAGGATCAGCGTGGAGCTCAAAGAGAAAATACTAAAAACAATTGAGGATACCGGCTATAAACAAAATCAGTTTGCGCGGGGAATGCGGACCGGGAAAACAAACATCATCGGACTGATCATAGAAGACATTTCAAATGCATTTTTTTCTGCTGTGGCAAGGATTATCGAAGAAGATGCATACAAACGAGGATATAAAATCATTTATTGCAGCACAGACGACAATACCGAAAAAACTAAAGAACTGATTAAGCTTTTTGTAGAAAGAAACTTAGACGGCTATATCATAACCCCACCAAAAGGTGTTGAAGATGAAATTCAATCGCTGATCGATAGAAAAATACCGGTAGTACTTTTCGACCGGTATTTTCCTGGTCTGGAAACAGACTATGTGGTGGTAGATAACTTTAATACTTCAAAAAAAGCAGTACAGCACCTGTTTGATTCAGGCTTTGAACACATTGCTTTGGTGACCACTTCTTCCGATCAGAACCAGATGCTGGAGCGACTTAACGGTTACGAAAAAACAATCCTGGAAAATGGAAAAGAACCCAAAATATTAAAAATACCTTTCACTTGTTCCCCTGAGCAAAGCGTCAAAGAAATTGTGACTTACTTAAAGGAGAATAAAGAAGTGGATGCCATCTTTTTCTCCACCAATTACCTAGCTTTTAAGGGGCTGGAAGCCATCAATCAATTGAAACTAACCATCCCTGATGATTTTGCCGTGGTGGCTTTTGACGATCAGGATTTCTTCAGGATTTATAATCCCTCTATTACAGCCGTTGCACAACCTGTGAGGGACATTTCTCTTAAACTTATAGACATCATCCTGCAAAAGATGAATTCAGAGGAAAAACTGGTAGAAAAGGTTGTGCTTTCTACAAACCTGATCGTACGCGATTCATCTGTTAAAAGATGTATTAAATAACCTTCAACCGTTCCTCTTCCAGATCAATCTGATACAACTGCCTGCGGATAATCTCTTCGTTGATTGCCGGATCTTTATTAAGTTCCACAAGAAACTGCCGCTGGCTTTCGAGCATCTCTACAAATATCACTTTATTTTTCTCACTCATCCAATCGTCGTCAGCCGCCTTGGTTTTCTCTTCCCAGTGCTCCAACATTTTTTCTACACCTTTGTGCCCCTGCAATTCATGCTCATATTTGCCTTTCAAAAAATGGTAAATATGCTGCTTTAACTGTCGTTTTACGGCATGGCTAAGCTCTTCCTCCGGTTCTGCGTAAAGTCCAGTAAACAACTGCGTCCGCTTTATAAAGTAAGGCAAGGTAAGTCCCTGAACCAGCAATGTAAGCAATATCACAACAAAAGTGATGAACAGGATCAGATCCCGGTGCGGAATGACATTACCGTCGTATTTCACTGGTATGGCCAGGGCTGCAGCCAGAGAAACTACGCCACGCATACCCGTCCAGCCCAGCAAAAGTGGCATCAACCAGGTTCTACTATTCGAGGAAGCACGGGGGGCCACGCTTGGCCTGAAAATATAGGTAGCGGCCATCGCCGCGTAAGAACTAATAATCCTGGCAGCAATTAAAACTCCGGTAACCAACAATCCATAACCAATGGCTGTACCCAAAGGAATTCCTTTCGAGCGCAATCCACCCACAATTTCTGGAAGCTCCAGTCCTATAATCAGAAACACGATACCATTAAGTATAAATACGAAACTCTCCCAGACACTATAGCCCCTGATGCGACTGGCACTATTTAAAAAAATCAACCTTTTAGACGACATGAATAAACCACCCGCTACAACTGCCAATACACCTGAACTATGGACCTGTTCTGCTATCCAATACATAAAGTAAGGTTCTATCAACGTAAGCGCAATGTCAGAGGGCGCATCAGTAGGTAGATATTTATGCGCCTGAACAAATATCCAGGCCAATAGCAAACCAATGCCTACCCCACCAATAACCATCCAAAGAAAACTGACCGCGGCTTCCTGCCAGATGAACTGACCCGTACCAACGGCGACCAGTGCAAAGCGAAAAATGATCAATGAGGAGGCGTCATTCAACAAACTTTCGCCTTCCAGAATGGCAGATGTAGATTTGGGAATTTTTACAAATTTGGTAATGGCTCCGGTACTGACCGCATCAGGCGGTGAAACAATTCCCCCAAGTAAAAATCCCAAAGCAATTGTGAACCCAGGAATGAGGTGATTGGTAACTAAAGCCACGGATAATGCCGTAAAAAACACCACCAAAAAAGCAAAGCTACCAATAATGCGCCACCACTTTTTCATCTCCTTAAACGAAATGGTCCAGGCGGCCTCAAATAAAAGCGGCGGCAGGAACAGAAAAAAGATCAAATCCGGATTAATTTTCACAACCGGTAACCCCGGAATAAAACTGATCAGTAAACCTGCAACCACCAACAAAATCGGATAGGCAATTTTAAGTTTTGCAGCCCACATATTCAATAGCACGATAGCGGCTATCATGGCCAATAAAAAAGGTAAAATCGTATGCATGAAGAGATGTCTTATCCCAAATATAAAAAAATAAAAATCCGCAAGTAGCGCCACTACTTAACGGATCCCCTAAAACTACGGAATTTCTTCCGCCAACTATGAAAATTAATCTCTACCTATGATTATACCATAAAGTTACCGTGAGGGAGATAAATTCGGAACAATAAATAGGCAGACAGGCATTTTAGGCCGGTAAAACCGGCAGTTAGACCGTTAAGTTGAAGGCGCCTCAATTTCGGCGCTCAAATGAGGGAACAAGGCCTTCATCAATAGACTAAAATTAAACGGTGTCATCTGCAGATAGCTGGCAATATCCTGATACGTCATCGGCCCTTGTCTGGCGGATTTCAATAAATCCGGATAAATTTTAAAAAACTGAATGATTCTTTTTTTTCCCTGCATACGGAGCATTTCTTCTCGCTCCAATACGTCCCGGTGTAATGCCGACACGGTTTTAATCACCAGTTCCTGTACGCCGGAGAAATTGCACACTAAGCTTCGAAGATCATCTTGAGTGATGTACATCAGATTCGCTTCCGGACAAAGTGAGGCACTAAAATTTGAACGTACGCCGTTAAAAAAAACATCCGCATTGACAATCAGTTCTCCGGGTTTAAAGATTTTAAAAACCACCTTTCCCATCGTACGTTCATGATAGTGCCCATAAGCAAAACCACTGGTTAAAAAGGCTGCTTTTTCACAACGTTTTCCCTCATCAAACCATTCTCCGCCATCTTCGTAATATAAACCTCTAAGTAACAGGCCCAATTCGGATTCGAAATTTCGATGCCTTACTTCGGTTAAAGCATGTAAAAAGGCAAATAGCCGTTTGTAATTCATAGGAGTAATTACCGTCTCAACAGGCGGCTTCTTTCTTTTTTTTCTGTTCATTTGAAAGCTGATTTAGATTCATATTTTACAAAACGTCCTAAAATCCCTACAAATTGGCACATAACCCGTTCCTTTCCCACCCCAATTAGACATGGACTAAAACATTTGAGATGAGAACGTTAATCATATCATAGTATTGTTCCAGCTATAAACAAATAACCGAAGTAAAGGCTAAAGTGTGAAGCTCTAGAAAGTTTCCATGGGGCAGCTAGCCTATCCTTTAGAAACTAAAAACAAAAACCATTTGATGTTTGTGACGTTTTAATCTTAGTGCTTACTAAATGCAACCATTGCAAACCTAAAATGACATGTCCATGAAAACCGATTCATTTTTGATAGAAAGAACCTTTAACGCCTCAATAAATACCGTATGGGAAGCCCTGACCGAAGCTGCAAAGCTACAGCAATGGTATTTTAATATTGAAAGTTTCAAAGCAGAACCCGGTTTCAAGTTCCAGTTTTTAGCTGGCAGCGAAAAAAAACAATACCTGCACATTTGTGAAGTTAAGGAAGCCGAAGTGCAAAAAACCTTAGCTTATACCTGGGCATACGACAATTACCCGGGAAAATCATGCATTAAATTTGAATTGTTTAGCGTTGGCACAGATACCCGCTTAACCTTAACGCATACCGGTTTAGAAACTTTCCCTAAAGATGATCCAGACTTTGCAAAAGCAAGTTTTGCAGCCGGCTGGACGCAGATTATCGGTACAAACCTGAAAAAATTCGTTGAGCAAACCTAGATTTGTTTCATAATAGGGATAATAAATCCTGCTTGATACACCTTAGTTCTTTTTGAGATATTTTTTCTAATTTGCATCCTAAATAGAAAAAAATGACACAAGTAGCGTTACTATTACCCAATAAATATCGCCTGCTTAGCGTAGCAGCAATACTCGATGTCTTTGATACAGTGAACAGTCATTATCTAGCTAAAGGGGAGGACAAATTGTTTGACCTAAATGTGCTATATGCTAAAAACAGCAACAATCAAATACCAGTATTTAACAATCACAAACCCGGACCACTGCAATCAGCGGTCAAGCCCGATTTGATTCTGATCCCTGCTTTTAATACATCGGATATCGCTGCTGCCATCAATGAAAATCTGGAATTTATACCCTGGTTACGCAGGCAGCATGAATCTGGTGTAGAGCTGGCCAGCTTTTGTACAGGTGCATTTTTGTTAGGTGCTAGCGGGCTGCTTGACGGAAAAAATGCAACCACACATATTCATGCCAGTACGGCTTTTGCCAATACCTTCCCCGATGTATACTTGAGAGCCAATGAGGTGGTCACCTATGACCAGGGTATATATACAAGTGGAGGAGCAACCAGTACCTTTCATTTGCTGCTCAAACTGATTCACAACTATGGCAACCGGGAAATTGCTGTAAACATGGCTAAAGTCTTCGCCATTGATATGAACCGAGGTCAGCAAAGTTATTTTGGTACATTTATCCCTGCTCACGACCATGGCGACGAACTGGTTACCAAAACACAGACCTGTATTGAACATATGTATGATAAATCTGCAACCATAGAGGATATCCTACAACAAATTCCTGCCAGCAGAAGAAACATCGAACGCAGGTTTAAACAGGCCACCGGTAACACCATGATCGAGTACCTGCAGAAAACAAGAATTGAAAAAGCCAAAAAGCTATTGGAACAAACCAATCAAAGCATCCTGGAGATCATGCTCAATTCCGGCTATAATGACCTTAAGGCTTTTAGACAATTGTTTAAAAAAAGCGCTGGTATGACGCCAAAAGATTACCGCGATAAATTTAAAACAAGGGTTGCTTAGCCCATTAATTCTTACAATCTGTTCTAAATCAACAACATTTATCAAAAAAATCTTTGGTTCAAAAATATTAATTTCTATCTTTGCCGTCCCTCACGGGAAAAGGAGATTTAATTTTAATGGCTAAAAAACAAGTAGCAGAAAAAGAACTAGAGGCTAAAACAGCCGAATTACAAGGCGCAGACGCTCGTCTGGCTGAGAAAGAAACCATTGAATCAGAAGCTGATTCAGTGTCGATCGAACAGATCAAATCATCATTAGCAACTCCAGATCAGGATTTTGACTGGGATGCAGACGACAAAGCATTCGGAAATTACAGTGATGCAGACCGTAAAAAGTTTGAAGATATGTATACCGATACTTTCAATCAAATCACCCAAGGTGAAATCATCAGCGGTACTGTTGTTTCAATCAACAACAAAGATGTCGTATTAAACGTAGGATTTAAATCTGACGGTTTAGTATCAACTTCTGAATTCCGTGATACACCTGATTTGAAAGTTGGCGACAAAGTTGACGTTTTCGTGGAAGCCCCTGAAGATGCTAACGGCCAGTTAATTTTATCTCGTAAAAGAGCTAAAACCCAAAGATCATGGGAGTCTATTAATGAGGCTCTTGACAATGACAGAATCATCAACGGATTTGTTAAAAGCCGTACTAAAGGTGGTCTTATCGTTGACATCATGGGTGTTGAAGCTTTCTTACCTGGTTCTCAAATTGACATCAAACCTATCCGCGATTACGATGTATACGTGGGTAAAACAATGGAATTCAAAGTTGTTAAGATTAACCACGAATTTAAAAACGTAGTTGTATCTCATAAAATCTTAATTGAAGACGACTTAGAAAGCCAAAAAGTTGAAATCGTTTCTAAACTTGAAAAAGGTCAGGTATTAGAAGGTACTGTTAAAAACATTACTGACTTCGGTGTGTTCATCGATTTAGGTGGTGTTGACGGTTTACTTCACATTACTGACATTTCTTGGGGCCGCATAGAGCATCCAAAAGAAGTATTGAGCTTAGACGAGAAAATCAATGTGGTAGTTCTTGACTTCGATGACGAGAAAAAACGTATCGCATTAGGCTTAAAACAATTGACTCCTCACCCTTGGGAATCTTTAGATACTAACTTAGCTGTTGGTTCTAAAGTTAAAGGTAAAATTGTTACTGTAGCTGATTACGGTGCTTTCTTAGAAATCATTCCTGGTGTTGAAGGTTTAATCCACGTATCAGAAATGTCTTGGTCACAAAACCTGCGCAGCCCACAAGAATTCTTGAAAGTTGGCGATGAAATCGAAGCTGAAGTTTTAACTTTAGACAGAGACGAACGCAAAATGAGCTTAGGTATTAAGCAATTAACTCAAGATCCTTGGCAAAATGTTGCTGAAAGATATCCTATCGGAAGCAAACATACTGCTGTAGTTAAAAACATGACTAACTTCGGTGTATTTGTTGAAATCGAAGAAGGTATCGACGGATTAATCCACATCTCTGACCTTTCTTGGTCTAAAAAAGTTAACCACCCTAACGAATTCACTAAAGTTGGTGATACATTAGACGTAGTTGTTCTTGAATTAGATGTTGAAAGCCGCAAATTGAGCTTAGGTCACAAACAATTAGAAGAAAACCCTTGGGATACTTTTGAAACTATCTTCACGTTAGATTCAATCCACCAGGGTACTGTTGTTAAAGTAACTGATAAAGGTGCTGTTATTGCTTTACCATATGGTGTAGAAGGTTTCGTACCAACTAAACACATGGCTAAAGAAGACGGTGGAACCATCAAAGCTGAAGAAACCAATGACTTCAAAATCATTGAATTCAACAAAGATGCTAAACGTATCGTTGTGTCTCACGCCCGTATCTGGGAAGAGGCTAAAGCTGAAGCTGTTGCAGAAGAGCGTAATGCTAAGAAAAAAGAAGCTAAAGCTTCTAGCAGTGCAGTGAAAAAAGTTAAAGATTCAGTTGAAAAATCTACATTAGGTGATTTAGGCGTGCTTGCACAATTGAAACAACAAATGGAAGGTGAAGAAAACAAAGCTAAAAAAGGCGAGTAATCTTTAAAACTTAATATATTGAAAAGCATCCCCTAACCGGGATGCTTTTTTTTTTATATTATACTTTTCATGCAGAGTTAGCTCAGCAGCCCTCACTTGTTCTTGATATGCCCTGCATTTTTTACTATTTTGCAAACACACACAAATCACAATCCACACCATGAGAAGAATTACGATATTTTGCCTTTTACTGTTACTGGCCAATCGGCTAACCGCCCAGCAAGTTCAAATCATTCCTCAACCCGCCTATCTGGATATTAAAAAAAAATCAAGCCCTTTTGTCATTGACAAAAACACAAAAATTGTAGTCAAAGACAGTACCTTAATCAAATCGGCAGACAATTTAAATGCGTATTTAAGCAAGTATTTTCAACTTAAACTTGCAATAACAGCTAAAGACAGTATAGCAAACAGGATTAACCTGACACTAGATACAAGAGCCAGTGAGTTCGATGACGCCTACGTATTGAATGCATCTAAAGAAAATATCGCAATCATCGGAACCTCCGGTCCAGGTGTATTTTACGGCATACAAACCTTACTCCAACTCCTACCTACAAACAAAACTGCTTCAATGCAAATTCCGGCGGTTTCAATTGTAGATCATCCCAGGTTTTCCTACAGAGGAATGCACCTGGATGTAAGCAGACATTTTTTCGATATTGAATTTATAAAAACATATATAGATTATCTCGCATTTCATAAACTCAATAATTTCCACTGGCACCTGACCGACGATCAGGGCTGGCGAATAGAAATCAAAAAACATCCTAAACTAACAGCAATCAGTGCCTGGCGCAATGGTACCATTATAGGTCTCTTTCCCGGCACTGGCAATGATGGCTTAAGGTATGGCGGCTACTACACCCAGGAAGAAGTAAAAGAAGTGATCAGATATGCGGCTGACCGTTACATTAACGTGATTCCTGAAATTGATGTACCCGCTCATAGTATGGCTGTATTGGCCGCTTATCCGGAGTTTGGTACCGAGCCTGCGAAAAAATATGAAGTAGCCCAAACCTGGGGAATTTTCAACAGACAAAATAATGTCCTGCAACCCACAGAAAAAACCTTTAAATTTCTGGACGAAGTACTGACTGAAGTGATAGAACTCTTTCCATCCAAATACATTCACATTGGCGGAGACGAAGCGTCAAAAATGTGGTGGAAGCAATCGGCAGTATCACAACAAATCATGAAAGCGAAAGGTATAAAAGATGAAAGTGGCTTGCAAAGCTATTTCATCCATCGTGTAGAGCAATTCGTGAACAGTAAAGGAAAAACCATAATTGGATGGGATGAAATCCTGGACGGTGGTCTCGCCCCAAATGCCATCGTAATGAGCTGGCGTGGGGAAAAAGGAGGCATTGCTGCAGCAAAACAACAACATAAAGTCATCATGACACCTGAAGCCATGATGTATTTTAACCACAGCCAGTTTTTAAAAGACGATTCCCTTACAGCGGCAAAATACCTGCCTTTAAAAGATGTTTACAATTACGAACCAGTTCCGGCAATTTTAACGCCTGCAGAGGCCCAGTACATCTGGGGCGCACAAGCAAACCTCTGGTCTGAATACATTGCCAACCCGGCCAAAGTAAACTACATGCTCTTCCCCCGACTGGACGCTTTAAGTGAGGTACTCTGGAGTCCTAAAGAAAAAAGGGATTTTACAGATTTCCAGAACAGGTTGAAAACGCAGTTTAAACGATATGACATGATGAACATCAATTACAGTAAGCGATATTTAAGCAACTAAGAAATCACAAAATACTTTGTATTCTATTGCTACAATGATATCTTTATGTGAAATTAACGTCTTTAATGGAAAATATAGCTAATAATGACTGTAGCTGTTGTTATACAAAGTATGAAATCAACGATCTTTTCTGCAAAACCTGCGGCTTCCCCTTTCAAGGTACCGAACAGGATCAGAAAAATTTCCTTTCTGAGCGGAACGTAAAAGAAATAGATCTGGAATCCCTGAATGAAAAGGTTGCGACTGCATGTAAGTCCTTATATTGGCTTTCAGGTCTTACCGCTTTTTCCGCTATCGTAATTTATTTTTCCTCAGCAGGTGAAGACCAGCTCGCTACATTAATGACCAATATCTTCCTGATTTTGTCCTTTTTAGGACTCGGCATCTGGAGTAAAAACAAGCCTACTGCAGCCATGATCACAGGACTATCCCTTTACTTGATCATCATCTTATTAAATGCAGTGATTTCTCCTATGACAATTGTCTCCGGTCTAATTGTCAAAATCATTGTTATTGGCGCGCTAATAAAAGGAATTAAAGCCGTATTGGAAGTTGATAAGCTCAAAAAGGAGCTGAACATAGATTAATTGGAACAGGAAGAAACGCCACGTAAGCTTTGCAGCAATTGTCAAAATGAAATCGCTGAGGGTAATTTTTGCAGCAAATGCGGTCAGGCACAAAACGACCTGGAAGTTCAGATTTATTCAAAAAAATGGCTCAGTTTATTACAAGCTGGACTATTTATCCTGATCCAGCTTGTATTGTGCATTTGCGCCTTTCTGATTCAGGAAACAAGCATTACCATTACATTAGCATTAGATTTTGCCATGGCAGGAACGGCCATGGCATTTTTCACATACAATTGGTCAGAAAACAAACAGCTCTTACGATGGCCAAACTTTTCTTTGAAAAAACTGCTTGCATTTGTCGCGCTGGCCGCAATGGCTTCACTTACGCTTCATTTTATAGCAAATTATATCAACACAAGGTTATTACATGAAAAATTCACTTATTTTGATGTATATAAATCCCATGAATATGGCCGGTATATCATGATTTTATCCATGGCCATTTTTCCCGCAGTTTTTGAAGAATTATCCTTCAGAGGTTACCTCATGCAAAAACTATTAATCGTTGTTGGTGAAAAAGAAGCCATATACATTTCTTCCTTCCTTTTTTTCATCATTCACCTCAATGTATTGTCCTTTTTCTGGCTCCTTCCCTTCGCCATTATTCTTGGACGTATAAGAATTAAAGAAAAAACGATTTGGTATGGCGTCGCAATACATTTTATTTTCAATTTAACTACCTGTCTCGTAGAGTTTTTCAGCATAGACCATTTCCTCTCTTAATTTTACCTCGCCATATTCTTTTAAAAAGCAGTTCTGGAGGTTTGAGGTTACAACTTTTTAGCTATATTTGCATAATCATTAAGTCAATGCAAAAAAGAACCCTGCTAGACGGTCAAAAATTCCAGATCACAATTAAGAGACTTTGTCATCAATTAATTGAGAATCACAACGATTTTTCTAATACTGTTTTAATTGGCATACAGCCCAGAGGCAGTTATTTTGCCGACCGCGTAAAACACGAGCTTTCAGAAGTACTGAAAAAAAGTACCATTCAAAAAGGTAATCTAGACATTACGTTTTTTAGAGATGACTTCAGACGTAAACACGGACTGGTTTCGGCAAGCAGCAATACCATAGATTTCATCATAGAAGGTAAAAACGTCATCTTAATCGACGATGTTTTGTGGACCGGCCGCACCATTCGTGCAGCACTCGATGCGCTCCTGGCTTATGGCAGACCGGCCAAAGTGGAATTGATGGTTCTTATTGACAGACGTTTCTCCAGACATGTACCTATCGAACCAGATTATATCGGTCAGCAGGTAGATTCATTAGATTCGCAACAAGTTAGAGTAAGCTGGAAGGAAACTGAAGGTGAGGATAAAGTTATTTTAATATCAGAAAGTAATAAATAATATGGCAGCAGAAAAACTATCAACCCGACATCTTTTAGGCATTAAAGATATTAACCGGAATGATATCGAATTGATTTTCGAAACTGCAGATAATTTTAAAGACGTAATCAACAGACCGATTAAAAGAGTTCCATCTTTAAGAGACATCACCATCGCCAATATTTTCTTTGAAAACTCTACACGGACCAAACTTTCATTTGAGCTGGCAGAAAAACGGCTCTCTGCTGATGTAGTGAATTTTGCCGCCTCTTCCTCATCGGTAAGCAAAGGTGAAACCTTGATTGATACCGTAAACAACATCCTGGCCATGAAAGTGGATATGGTGGTCATGCGCCACCCATATGCTGGAGCAGGACAATTTTTAAGCAAACACATCAAGGCACAGATTGTCAACGCCGGAGATGGTGCTCACGAACACCCTACACAAGCTTTACTTGACGCTTTCTCTATCCGTGAAAAGCTGGGTGAAGTAGCCGGTAAAAAAGTAGTGATCGTTGGTGATATTTTGCATTCACGCGTAGCCGTATCCAATATCCTTTGCCTGCAAAAGTTAGGCGCAGAAGTGATGGTCTGCGGACCAACCACCCTGATTCCAAAACATATCGCCCAACTGGGTGTAAAAGTAGAACACAACCTGATCAAGGCGCTAAACTGGTGCGATGTAGCCAACATGCTGCGCATACAGCTGGAACGTCAGGACATTAAATACTTCCCATCTTTGAGAGAATATGCCATGATGTATGGCCTGAACAAACAAATTCTGGACAGCCTGGATAAAGAAATCATTGTCATGCATCCCGGCCCGATCAACAGAGGTGTGGAGATCACCAGCGATGTGGCCGACAGCAAGCAGTCCATCATCCTGGATCAGGTAGAAAATGGCGTAGCCGTACGTATGGCTGTACTTTACCTGTTAGCAGCCCAGAACGATTAATTTCATTATCCTTCTTCATACGAATTTCTCTTTATAACCGTTAAACCTGTGTTATCAACACATGTTAATTTCTTATGTTAATAAGACCCAATACTATATTTATATTAGTACCAACCATATTTGAAATCAGATGCAGAAAAAATACTTTTTTATTCCGCTGTTATTAGCAGGGGGCTTTACGGCTAGCTATGGACAGTCCAGCGTATTAGTTAATCTCAACAAAAACTACCAAACTGGTCTGGAACTGCTGGATAATGAGAAATACATTGCAGCCGCACAACAGTTCAGACTGGTGGAGCAGCTTAGACAGCAACCAGGTACACAACAGGAAAGCAATGCAGAACTTTCCTTATTGAAAGAAAATGCAAAATTCTATGCCGCGGTTTGCGCGCTTGAACTGGGAAATAACGACGCAGAAAGTTTATTTCAAGCCTTTATCAGAGACTACCCTTTAAATCCAAATACAAAACTGGCCTACTTTCATGTGGGTAAGTCCTATTTTGCACAGAAAAACTACGAGAAAGCATTAGAATGGTTTGAAAAAACCGATCCTTCTACCCTATCTGGTAAACAACGCTTAGAATACCAATTTAAACAAGGTTATGCTTATTTTGAATTGAACAACACGGAAAAAGCAGAACCCCTTTTCGAAGCAGTAAAAAAAGAAAAATCTCCCTATCAGGAAAGTGCAACCTATTACTTTGCCTATATCAATTACCTGAATAAAGAATATAAAACTGCATTAAGTAATTTTGAGAAGCTGAAAGGCTCGCCTACTTACGAAGCCAGCTACCCATATTACATCACCTCTATGTATTACCTGGATGAAAGATATGATGATGTGATCAGCTACGCAATTCCAATTCTTAAAACCTCTAAACAACAATACGAAGCTGAAATGCTCAGCTTAATCGCAGCCTCGTATTTTGCAAAATCTGATTATACAAACGCAGAAAAGTATTTTAGAGATTTTTATGCCAAAGATAAATCAGACAACAAAAACAACCTGTTCATTTATCAATACGGATATTCTTTATTCGAATTGAAAAAATACAGTGAATCAGTTGCGATCCTGGAAAAACTGAATACAGATGACGTATACCTGCAAAGCGGGATGTATACCTTAGGCCGCTCTTTCATTCAGCTGAAAAATAAAGAAAAAGCACGTAGTGCTTTCTTCAGGGCTTCCCGTCTTAATTTTGATAAAACCGTCCAGGAAGAATCCTGGATCAATTATGCCCGGTTAAGTTATGAGCTGGAATTTAATCAGCAAGCGCTGGAATCTACGCAAAGCTTTTTAAAACAGTTTCCTACTTCCAAAAAAATCAATGAAGCCAAAACCTTATTGGGCGAGATCTTGCTGACCAGCAAAAACTACCAGGCGGCGATTGACATTCTTGAACCCATTCCAAATAAAACACCTGAAGCAAAAGAGGCTTACCAGAAAGTAACTTATTTCCGCGGACTGGAGTTTTATAACGAACGTGCTTTCCCAAATGCTTTATCAATGTTCTTACGCTCAGAAAAGTTTCCTGAAGACGAAGAGATCCTGGCGCTGAGTACTTATTGGAAAGCAGAAGCATCCTACGAATTGAGAAAATTCGGTGAAGCGGTTAAACACTTTGAAACTTTCCTCGATATGCCTGGCGCAAGCAAAACAGGTGTATACAATTTCGCCAACTACGCATTGGCTTATGCCGCTTTTGAAGATGAACGCTATGGCAAAGCTGCCACTTATTTTGAGCGCTTTTTACGAGGTGCAGATAAGGATCAGAAAACAGTAAACGATGCAACTATACGCCTGGCAGATTCCTACTTTGTCAATAAGAGTTACGGAAATGCATTGGTAAATTACAATAAGATCATTGCCAATAAATCTACTGGCGAAGATTATGCTTTGTTCCAGCGTGGAATGATCCAGGGGCTGGACAACCAAAATGATGCTAAGATTGCAACCATGGAAAGCCTGTTGCAACAATTCCCGGCTTCTAACTATGCTGATGATGCGGGCTTTGAAAGGGCTTATACCTATTTCAACAAAGGTGAGCTGGACAAAGCTAAAACCGATTTAACCAGTTTGATCAGCAAATATCCCAACAGCAGCTATGTTCCGCGGGCGTTGGTAACCATTGGATTGGTACAGTACAACCAGGATCAGGATGATGCGGCACTGGTATCCTTTAAAAAGGTAATCAATGATTATGCAAGTTCAGAAGAAGCCAAACAGGCTCTGGAGTCTATCAAAAATATTTACGTAGATAAGGGTGACTCCCAGGGATTTATTGCATATGCAGGTACTACCCCACTGGGAAATTACTCTGTTGCCGAACAAGACAACATCATCTTCCAGGGTGCCAACAACTTATACCTAAAAGGTGATGCCAAAGGTGCTTTTGAAGCCGTAAATGCTTACTTCGATAAATTCCCTAAGGCTATACACGATAAAGAAGCGAAATTTATACGTGCAGAATCTCTTGTCAAATTAGGACGACCTAACGAGGCCATTCCTGATTATGAGTATATCCTTAATGACTGGACCAGTGATTATACAGAACGTTCACTGGTTAGCATTTCTAAACTGTTCCTGGATCAGAAAAAATACAATGAAGCCATCGTATACCTGAAACGTTTAGAAACTACTGCAGATTATAAAGTGCATTACACCTATGCACTAAACAACCTGTTGAAAGCTTACAGTGAATTAAAAATGTCTGATGATGTATTGAAATACGTGCAACTGGTCAAAGAATCGGACAAAGCTTCTGAAGAAGAAAAAAACAGTGTGGATCTGTATGCAGGTAAAGCATACCTTTCAAAAGGTGATACCGATCAAGCTGTGAAAGCCTTTAACAGTGTCGTGAGTAAAACCAAAACACTGGCTGCTGCCGAAGCTAAATACAATCTCGCAGCCATACAGTACGATAAAAAAGATTATAAAACATCTACTAAAACTTGTTTTGATCTGATCAACAACATGCCTTCTTACGATTACTGGGTAGCTAAAGCATTCATCCTGCTATCTGACAACTATGTAGCCCTTAAAGACAACTTACAGGCTAAGAGTACGCTCTTAAGTATCATCGACAATTACGACGGTAAAGACGAAATTGTAGCAACAGCTAAAGAGAAATTACAGAAAATTAAATAAGAACAAGCAACATGAGATTCACGAAACTAATATATACCACATTACTGTTCCTTACTGCCGGTTCTTTAACTGTTACTGCACAGGACAAAAAAACAACAGAGAAAAAACAAGACGAGAACAAAGCCGTTGCCGAAGAAATTGAGGTGGTGAGACCTTATAAACCGGTATTGGCCGAGGCTGTAAAACTGAGAAGAAGTCCCGATCTGAACGATGTTAAAACTTATAAAGCAAAGTTCAATTACAATTTAACAGACCGTAAACTGGAATTAAACTCTGATATCAATAAATTACAGGCACAAAAACTGGCTGAACAAAAGGAGACCGAACTCATTAACAATTATGTTAAAGGTGCATTTGGTAGCGCGGGTACTACCCTGGGTGAAGCTTACATTAATATTGGTCGGGATGAGGCTTTGCAGGCTGGCGCATTTTTCAAACATTTTGCACAAAAAGGAAGTTTAAACAAACAAAAATCAAGTCAGCAGCAACTGAGTGTATTTGGCCGCAGTATTGGCGATCAGGTTACCTTAAGTGGCCGGTTGAATTACCAGAGAAATGGCCTTTATTTTTACGGTATTGATCCTCAAAATCCAACCTTAAATCCAAACCCGGATCAACAGGCGTTTAACTTCATTGAGGCCGAAGGCGAAATTGTGAACAAGTTCAATGACGATCCGGACGCTTTAAGCTATGCAGCCAAATTGAATGGCTACGTATGGACCGACAAATTCAAAGCAAGAGAAAATTCAATCGTAATCAATGGTTATCTGAACAAACGAATCAGTAGCTTTAACCTGGGGCTTGCTGCTTCTGCTGAATTTGGAAATACAAAAGATCAGCTGACCAGTGTAGGCAACAACTTATTGAAATTAAACCCTTATATCCGTTTGCAGGCAAGCGGCGTTAAAATTACCGCTGGAATTAACTTTGTACAGGAATTTGGAACAACATCAGCCAGCAGGATTTTTCCCGCAGTAACCGCTGATTTCACTTTGATCCCCGACTATCTGCAGATCTTCGGTGAGCTAAAAGGTGATGTAAACCGAAATTCATTAAAACAACTGACTGACGAAAATCCTTTCTTAAACAGCAATATCAACATTCAAAACTCCATTGAAAAATTAAGCATCAGTGGTGGGATCAAGGGAACAGGCGGTCCGGGTTTTGGGTACAAAGCCAGATTCTATTATAAAACGATTACCGACATGCCTTTATTTGTAAATAATTTCACAAACTTCAACAAGTTTGATGTGATTTACGATTTTGGAAATATGAAATTGACCGGATTGGAAGGTGAAATATCTATACAGGTAAGTGACGCTTTGAAATGGACAGGTAAACTGGATTTTGAAGATTACAAACCTGCCGCTGAAAGCCAAAGCTGGTTTAAACCACAATTGCGCCTAAGTTCCGATTTGATGTATGCCTTTAACAAAGAGCTGACCTTCAATGCATCGGTGGCGATCCAAGACGAGAGTAAGGCCAAAATCTATGTGGCAGCACCAGCAAACCCATACCGATTACCTGATATGGCAAACGAGCGTGTAGCTACGGTAAAAGGATTTGTAGACCTGGGTATCGGCGCCAACTATAAAATCAATAACAAGTTCTCTGCCTTTGCCCGTGTAAACAATTTGTTAGGCACCAAATACAGTAGATTCTTATATTATCAAACTATTGGAACCAATATTTTTGGAGGAGTAGCCTATTCGTTCTAGCAGGTTTTTGATTATTAATTGGCTGATACGGATTTAAAAATTTATTTTTACCAGAATGGATGTATTATTTCACCTTACAACACTTATAAAAGCCCATAAAGAGGTCGGTATTCCCGGCCTCGGGACCATTTATAAAAAGAAATCTCCTGGAAGGTATGATGCTTCAAGCCATTCATTTTTACCACCCAGCTATTTAATACATTTCACTTCAGACCTTAAAGAAGATACTTTACTTACTTCCCTGATCAGCGAAGCAGAAAACATCTCTGCTGATTCGGCAACAGACCATATTGAGCAATTTTCTCAACACATACTAGATGAACTTGCTGAACATCAAAACCTGAGTTTCGGGCAACTCGGCGATTTCTCTATCGAAACCGGCAGCCTAACTTTCACTTCGAAAAAAGATCAGCATTTCGGATTCGAATTCTATGGATTACCTGCTTTAAGTGCTGACCTGGCCCCTGATCAGGAGATCCAGCCCCTACATGAAGAACCTGTTCACACAGAAGTGACACCAGAGCAACTGGAGCTTGAAAACAACAATGCAGATCTTGGAGATGGTACTTCTTATACAGAGGAGGAAGAAATACAAGCCCCTCCTTTTGTCGAAACTCCTGAAAATATAGAGCCGGAAGAAGAACCAGTTGAAGAAAGTTATATTGTTCAGGAAGAACAACCAGATGAACAAATACAGACAATTGTAGAAACACCAGTATTTGAAGATGAACCGGCAGTAGAAGAGGAACAACCAGTAGCAGAACATGAACCTGTGGCAGAAGAAGAACAACCGGTGGAAGAAACAGAGGCTGTTGCTGACGACAATACTCCATTTGTACTCATTTCTGAATCGCCTGAAAATAAATCATCAGCAAGTTCGTTTTATGTTAATTCAGTAGTAATACCCGAGCAAAAGACACCTGTTTACAGGAATCCATTGATCTGGGTCCTGATCATTTTTATCCTGGCGGCGCTCGTTGGGCTACTCAAACCAGATTTGTTTAAAGGTTTGATGTCACACCAGGACGAGGTAACGATCGATATGACAAAACCACCAGTTCAAAAAACGACGGTTCCTGCAACAGCAGATTCAATTCCGGCTATCGACACCGCTGCAATTGCGGATAGCATCCGGATCAGCGATAAAAAGCCAAATGCAAATATAGATTCATCGAAAAAAACGGTTGCTGTTCCTGTTCCGGCAAACCATTCTACAAATGCCCCGATCAGCTATGAAATATTAGCTGCCTCCCTGGCGAACCAAAAGGAAGCGGATAATTTTTTAGCCGATATGAAAAAACGTGGCATCCCTGCAAAAATAGCAGACTTAAAGGGCCGCAGAATTAAAATCACCCTCGGTACATTTGCCGACGAACAAGAGGCCAGGAAGCAACTCCAAATCTTAAAAGAGACGACTAAACTTCCGGGCATTTATATTTTCCCAAACAGACACACAAAACAACACTAATCATATGATCGCATTAATACAAGGTGCCACTGATACCATTAACCAACTTACAGATTCCGCAAGCGCACTAAATCAGGCCGTTACGCCTGCAGCACCAGAGTTACATTTTATAGACTTATTATTTAAAGGTGGCTGGGTAATGGTACCTCTTGCCTTACTCGCATTTTTAGGACTGGTTATTTTCGTAGAGCGTTACATCACCATTAGAAAAGCTTCTAAAACCGAATCTAACCTGATGCTTCAGATCAAGCAATACATTCACGAAGGTAGATTGGATAATGCCATTGCTTTATGTAAAAACAACAATTCTCCATTGGCCAGGATGTTGGAAAAAGGCTTAAAACGTATTGGTCGACCAATCAAAGATATTGAAGCAGCCATTGAGAATAACGGTAAGCTGGAAGTTTCCAAACTGGAAAAAAACATTGGTATCTTAGGTATCATTGCCGGTATTGCACCCATGTTGGGTTTCGTGGGTACCATCGTTGGGGTAATCACCATATTCCATGATGTATCTATCAAAGGCGCCATCGAAATCGGAACCATCTCTGGTGGTTTGTATACTAAAATGATTACCTCTGCTACCGGATTAATTATCGGTATCATCGCATACGTACTGTACCACATTTTGAATATGATGGTAGAACGCATCATTTTAAGAATGGAAACCGATGCTATTGAATTTATTGATTTATTAGAAGAACCAGGGAAATAATGAATCTACGTAAAAGAAATAAAGCAACAGTAGAAGTACATACTTCTGCATTGAATGACATTATGTTCTTTCTGATGCTGTTTTTCCTATTGGCATCTGCTGTAGTTAATCCAAAGGTAGTGAAACTCTTACTGCCGCGTTCAGAATCCGGACAACAATCTTCAGCTCAAAAAACCGTTACTGTATCTATAGACGAAAAGTTAAATTATTTTGTAGATAAAAATAAGGTTACACTGGAAGGACTTCAAGCGGCGGTTGAAACTTATCAAAAAGCTTCACCGGATTTAACCATCGTATTGTATGTGGCCAGGGGCGTTTCTATCGAAAACACCATGACGGTATTTGACGTTGCAAACAAGCTGAAACTGAAAGTAGTGTTAGCCGTAGAACCAAAGAAATAATGACATATCCTAAAGAAGAAAACAATTACCCTAAAGCACTGGCGATATCGACAGGCATTATGGGTGCTTTAATCGCTTTAAGTTTTTTCATTGCAATAGGCAACTTCCAACCTGTTGAAGAGGCCGGTATGGGCGGTATGGTGGTTAATTATGGAACTTCCGTAGAAGGCATGGGTACCGACATCAGCAGTATCGAAGAACCCTCTGCCGATCCTGACGCCAATCACCAGGCACCAGATAAAGTTGTCGAAGCCAAACCAACCCCACAAAAGTCGGTTGCTGAAGTGAGCAGTAAAGAAATTGTAACCCAGACTTCGGAAGATGCCGTAAGCGTTAAAACCAAGACAACAAAGACCACATCTACACCGGTAGCAACTGCCGTAGAAACCAAACCTGCAAAACCGACCATCAATCAAAATGCCTTGTATAAAGGAAAGACAAACAAGGGAACAGGTGCTGGCGATGGTACAGGTAGCACTCCGGGAAACCAGGGTAGCGTAAATGGTGATCCTTTGGCGACCAATTATGGCGAAGGTGGCTCGGGTTTCGGCGAAAAACCAATCGAACTGAGAAAATTCACCAACCTGGTTACACCTCAGGATGATGGTCAGAAAACCGGAAAAATTGCAGTAAGGATCAAAATCAATAAAAACGGTATTGTTACTGATGCCACTCCAGGTGTAAAAGGAACAACTTTAAACGACCGGGAGCTTTGGGAAAAATGCAAAACTGCCGTAATGGGTGCACGCTTAACACAATCCGATTCTGCACCAGATGTACAGATTGGCGTAGTTGTTTTCAACTTTAAAGTGAAATAGTCACGCATCTTTAATAGTTTTGCGTCACCAGGCTTTAAAAATGAATTATAAGCAAACAATAGACTATTTGTATAATAAGCTACCGATGTTTACCCGTGTGGGCGCAGTAGCTTTTAAAAAAGATCTTCACAATACCATTGCCATGTGCGAAAAGCTGGGAAATCCCCAGCAACAATTTAAAAGCATTCACATTGCTGGCACAAATGGCAAGGGTTCAACCTCACATATGCTTGCTGCAATTTTGCAGCAAGCTGGTTACAAAACCGGCTTATATACCTCACCTCACCTTAAAGATTTCAGGGAACGGATCCGCATCAATGGCCAGATGGTTTCAGAAGATTTTGTAACCAGCTTTGTCAACGAACAACAGGACATCATCGAGGAAATCAATCCTTCCTTCTTTGAAGTGACTGTAGCTATGGCTTTTTCCTATTTTGCCAACGAAAAGGTAGACATCGCCATTATTGAAGTCGGATTAGGTGGTCGTCTCGACTCCACCAATATCATTACACCCGAGCTATCGGTGATCACCAACATCAGCCTGGACCACACCAACATGCTTGGGAATACACTTCCGGAAATAGCAGGTGAAAAAGCCGGTATCATCAAACCGGGAATTCCTGTCGTGATCGGCGAAACACAAACAGAAAGCGCCCCGGTATTTCTTCAGAAAGCAGCTGAAACAAACAGCGAAATCATATTTGCAGACCAGCTGTTGCAATTGCGAAATACCAATAGGGAAAACCAGTTTTTGACGACATCAGTATTTAAAGACCAACAACCATTATATACCGACCTTAGCTTAGACCTCAGCGGTTTCTATCAGCTCAAAAACATCCTGACTGTAGTACAATCTGTATTGGTATTGAAACAAAAGGGATATGTGATTGCAGACAAAGCACTATTTACTGCGGTGGCCAACGTTAAAAAATTAACTGGCCTGCGGGGCAGATGGCAAACCCTCCACGAGCACCCCTTAACCATTTGCGATACGGGACACAACATCGCCGGAATTACCGAAGTCATGCAAAATATAAAGTCAACTGCTTTCAGTCAGCTTCACATCGTAATCGGTATGGTTAAAGACAAAGACATCAGTGGCGTATTGAAGCTATTGCCAACGGATGCTGTATATTATTTTTGCCAGCCAGACCTGGAGCGTGCACTTTCAGCTACAGAACTGGCAGAACAGGCCTCTAAATACGAGCTCAAGGGCGAAGCATTTCAAACAGTAACAATGGCCTATCAAGCCGCAAAACTAAAAGCAAAACCAACCGATTTGATTTTCATTGGCGGCAGTACATTTGTAGTGGCCGAAGTGCTATAAAATCTTTACATAAGCTTAAACAATACTTATTTCCAAGTCCATATATTTATCCTCAAATTCAAATGCGATAATGAAGAAAATTTACTTGTTTTTTACTGCCTTTGCACTATTTAGCTATGCTGCAACTGCACAGAAAAAAAATATTAAAACTACAGGTGCCAAAGAATCAGCAGGAATAGCCAGACCGAAATTGGTGGTAGGTCTTGTAGTTGATCAAATGAGATGGGATTACCTGTACCGCTATTATAGCAGATATACCAATGGAGGTTTTAAACGCCTGCTTAGAGAAGGATTCTCTGCTGAAAATACCCTGATTCCTTATACTCCAACCATTACAGCCTGCGGCCACTCCAGTATTTATACAGGTGCTACTCCCGCGGTCAATGGCATAGTAGGCAACGACTGGTACGATACCAAGCTCAGGAGAGACATGTATTGTGCAGAAGATACAACCGTAGCTACCGTTGGCAGCACAACCATGGCCGGGGTAATGTCTCCAAAAAATATGCTGACTACGACCATTACAGATGAACTTCGACTGGCAACCAATTTCAAAAGTAAAGTAATCGGGATTTCGTTAAAAGACCGTGGTGCAATTTTACCAGCGGGACATGCAGCGAATGCAGCTTATTGGTATGACGGACAAACAGGCGACTGGATTACCAGCACCTATTACATGAAAAGCCTGCCTGCATGGGTTCAGGATTATAACAAATTGAAAACAGCCGATCAGTTTTTTGCACAAAACTGGAATACCTTATACCCTATCGAGTCCTACACTCAAAGCACTGCAGACGATAAAATATATGAGCGTAAAACCAGGGGCGAACAAACACCAACCTTCCCACACCCCCTAAAACTGTATATCGGTAAAAACTACGAAATCATCAAAAGTACACCGTATGGCAATACCATTACATTAGACCTTGCCAAACAAGCCATCATTTCAGAAAACCTTGGCCAGACCGGCAATACAGATTTCTTAGCAGTGAGTTGCTCTTCTACCGATTACGTAGGTCACCAATACGGGCCAAACTCCATTGAAGCAGAAGACACCTATTTGAGACTGGATAAAGATCTGGAAGCTTTCTTTACTTATTTAGACAGTAAGCTGGGTAAAGGAAATTACCTGTTCTTCTTATCTGCCGATCACGGTGCAGCGCATGTTCCGGGTTTCATGAAAGAAAACCGTTTACCAGGAGGCACCTTTGATGAAGGGCCGGTAATTAAAAATTTAAACACTGAACTGGAACAACAATTTAAAGTAAAACAAGCCATTACCAGTACGGCGAATGGACAGCTTTACCTGAATAAAGATGGCATACGTAAAGCAAATGCAGATTTAGATGCGCTAAAAGCATACATCATCGAAAACTTGCGTAAACAGGATGAGGTTTTTGACGCGGTGGATTTGACTAAACTTGCCACTACGACCTTGCCCGAAGCGATTAAAAAATCACTGACTGCCGGATACCATACCAGCAGAAGCGGAGACATTTACTACATCCTGAAATCAAATTATTTCAGTGGCAGCAAAACAGGTACTACACACGGTGCATGGGCCCCTTACGATGCGCACATCCCTTGTGTATTTATGGGCTGGAATGTAAAACCAGGTAAAACCAATAAAACTTATCACATGACGGACATTTCGGCTACTTTAGCCGCGATGTTACACATACAAATGCCAAGCGGATGTATTGGCGAACCCATTACAGAAATTACCAATCCTTAATACAAGCGGTTTAACTATCTTACAAAGGCTGTTCTGGAACAAAAACCAAAACAGCCTTTTGTTATTATAGCCTGCCCCATTTGACGGGGCTATTTTTACCTCCCTGCCCCCAGTTTTTGTTACCTTTGCGTACCGATTATAAATCTACGATGGAACAAATTGTCAGCTATAAACCCAAACATAAAATTCGTTTTGTTACAGCAGCAGCCCTTTTTGACGGCCACGATGCAACCATAAATATCATGCGCCGCATCTTGCAGTCTACTGGTGCAGAAGTCATACACCTTGGCCATAACCGCTCTGTAGAAGAAGTGGTCAACTGCGCTATCCAGGAAGATGTACAAGGCATTGCCATGACCTCTTATCAAGGCGGGCATATCGAATATTTCAAATACATGTACGACCTTTTACAGGAACGGGGAGCTTCCAATATCAAAATATTCGGCGGTGGCGGTGGTGTGATTCTTCCAACCGAAATTGCCGAACTACAGGCTTATGGCATAACCAGAATTTACTCTCCGGATGACGGCCGTAAGATGGGCCTTCAGGGGATGATCAATGACATGTTGCAGCAAACCGATTACATCACCACCAAGACATTAACTACTGAACTTAAAGGTATCCCTAAAAAGGAAGTAAAAAGTATTGCTGCTGCGATTACAGTAGCAGAAAATGATCCGGAGGCTGCTCAAAAGTTTGTGGATGAACTTAAAAAACTCAGTAAAGACAAAAATATACCAGTGCTAGGGATCACAGGTACTGGTGGTTCTGGAAAATCATCTCTGGTGGATGAGCTGGTTAGAAGATTTTTAATTGAAGTGAAGGACAAAACCATGGCCATCATTTCTGTCGATCCATCCAAACGCAAAACTGGTGGCGCGTTACTCGGCGATAGAATCCGGATGAATGCCATCAACAATCCGAGAATATACATGCGCTCCCTGGCCACCAGGCAAGCCAACCTGGCACTTTCTAAAAACGTACAGGAAAGTATAGACATCTGTAAAGCTGCAGGTTACGACCTGATCATTGTAGAAACCTCAGGGATCGGTCAGTCCGATACAGAAATTACTGAACATTGTGATGTTTCCCTGTATGTGATGACTCCGGAGTTCGGGGCAGCCACACAATTGGAAAAAATCGACATGCTCGATTTTGCAGATCTGGTTGCCATCAATAAATTTGACAAAAGAGGAGCCTTAGATGCGCTTAGAGATGTTCGTAAACAGTACAAACGCAACCATAATCTTTTTGATGCCAAAGACGATATCATTCCTGTATTTGGCACCATGGCTTCGCAGTTCAATGACCCGGGAATGAATAACCTGTTTACTGCTTTGATGGACAAAATCACAGAAAAAACAGGCGTAAATTTCCATGCCCAAATGGAGCTCAGTGCAGCACAATCTGAAAAGATTTACATCATTCCCCCGGACCGGATCAGATATCTTGCCGAAATTGCAGAATCGAGCCAAACCTATAACGAATGGGTAGATAAACAATGTGGTATCGCTCGTAAATTATATCAACTACAAGGGGTTATTGAATTGTCTAAACAGGAAAAAACCACCAAGGACATATCGGTCAGTCAGGAACTTATTGACACCCTCAGCGAGGTTTACCAACACCTGGAAGAACAGCTGGACGGAGAATGCAGGAGACTGCTTCGCCAATGGCCTGAAACCAAACTAAAATACAAACAGGAATATTTCATTTATAAAGTACGCGATAAAGAGATTAAGCAACCTTTGTTCTATGAATCCCTATCCAAGCTTCAAATTCCAAAAGTATCCTTACCAAGGTATCAGGACTGGGGAGATGTGCTCCGCTGGTTGTTAACAGAAAATTTACCTGGGGAATTCCCTTATGCAGCCGGAGTATTTCCCCTAAAACGCGATGGAGAAGATCCAACACGGATGTTCGCGGGAGAAGGCGGGCCTGAACGGACCAATAAACGCTTTCATTATGTATCCCTTGGCCAACCTGCCCACCGGCTTTCCACAGCATTTGACTCTGTTACCCTTTACGGAGAAGATCCGCACATCAGACCAGATATTTATGGAAAAATTGGAAACTCCGGAGTAAGTATTGCAACACTGGATGACGCTAAGAAACTCTATTCAGGATTTGATTTGTGTGCAGCTTCCACTTCCGTATCCATGACCATTAACGGCCCCGCCCCTATGCTGCTGGGTTTCTTCATGAATGCAGCCATAGATCAGCAATGTGAAAAATACATCATCGAACATGACCTGCAGGATGAAATCAGCCAGAAAATAGATGCGATTTACAAAGCTAAAAAGCAGGAAAGACCTGTTTATGCAGGTGAACTTCCAACAGGAAACAATGGTTTAGGCCTGATGCTTCTTGGGGTAACCGGTGATCAGGTCTTACCCGCAGATATCTATAAAAAAATAAAAGACTATGCCATCAGTACGGTTAGGGGTACGGTGCAAGCCGATATCCTGAAAGAAGACCAGGCACAAAATACCTGTATCTTTTCTACCGAATTTGCTTTACGTATGATGGGTGATATCCAGAGCTATTTCATCAATGAAAAAGTCCGTAATTTCTATTCTGTTTCCATATCCGGTTATCACATCGCTGAAGCAGGTGCCAATCCAATATCTCAACTGGCCTTCACGTTAAGTAATGGTTTTACCTTTGTAGAGTATTATTTAAGCAGGGGTATGCACATAGACGATTTTGCGCCTAATCTATCCTTCTTTTTCTCCAATGGTATAGATCCTGAGTACGCGGTAATTGGTCGCGTAGCGCGCCGCATTTGGGCCAAGGCGATTAAAAACAAATACAAAGGGAACGACAGGTCGCAAAAACTCAAATATCATATCCAAACTTCAGGTAGGTCATTACATGCACAGGAAATAGATTTCAATGATATCCGTACTACCTTACAGGCCTTGTATGCGATTTATGACAATTGCAATTCCCTACACACCAATGCTTACGATGAAGCCATCACAACACCTACCGAAGAATCGGTACGCAGAGCGATGGCCATACAACTCATCATCAACAGGGAATTGGGCTTAGCTAAAAATGAGAACCCTTTACAAGGCGCATTCATTATCGAAGATCTGACGGACCTGGTTGAAGAAGCTGTGTTGCTTGAATTTAAGCGGATCAACGACCGAGGAGGAGTGCTGGGCGCGATGGAGACCATGTATCAGCGCGGTAAAATCCAGGAAGAAAGCTTGTATTACGAAACCTTAAAACATACTGGTGAATACCCAATTGTAGGTGTGAACACCTTTTTAAATAAAAATGGCTCACCTACCATTGTTCCCAGCGAGGTGATCCGTGCAACGGAAGAAGAAAAACAGTTCCAGATTACAGCATTGAAACTATTCCAGGAACGAAATGCGGATAAAGCAGGCGCCGCATTACAGCAACTGCAAAAATCTGCCGTTGCAGGCGACAACATTTTTGAACAACTGATGGAAATCTGTAAGATCTGTTCTTTGGGGCAAATTTCTAATGCCTTGTATGCCGTTGGCGGACAATATCGGAGAAATATGTAAGCCTGACCAAATAGC
>NZ_JADFBX010000007.1 GCF_015223055.1 Pedobacter sp. MC2016-24 | reverse complement strand
ATTGCAGTAATTAATAGAATAAAAGTTGATCTTGCAGATGTAAATACAATTATCAATAGTAACTTTCCAAACATTTAAACTCATTAATTACACATCATATAATGACCTGCTGCAATAGTAGGTCATTTTTGTTTAAAATAGGCACTTGATTTTTTCAATCAGTGGTATATCTTAGCATCACCACAAAATCTTAGTCCAAAGACACCCGCTAACCAGGTTATGGTGTCTTTTAGATTTTTTTTAAAATATTAAACTAATGAAAGAAGACCTTGTTACAGCATTCAAAAAAGTCTTTACTGACGCATATAAAGAAGAAGATAAAATTACCTCAGAACCAGCTCAGGCAAAGTTAAAATCATTTGAAGCGTATGCTACACAGTTTAAAGCTGAAAAACTGGCTAGACAACTACATCTAAAAAGTCTTGAAACAGAGCTTGCAGAAGCAAAAGCGGCAGTAGCAACAACACCAACGTTGGATATAACAATGTATCATACAATGATGCAGCAGTTCAATACTATCAGCGAAAAATTAAATCCAGTTTCCAAATTTTTTGATAACATTCAAAAACCAGAAAAGCAGTCACCTAACCCTAAACTAACAAAAGAACAATTACAGGATATCGAAGACGAAAAGCAGGAAGCATTAATAAAGGCAAGTATACTTGCCAGAATGAAAAAATAAGAGTGGTACCCATCTAATCTTCTTCACGCTCATCAATATCGATATCAATTCCTAAATCGTTTGATAAGTATGTCATCGTTTGAAAGATACTGCTATGTCTACACAATTTTTGAAGTTTAGCCAATATTCTGGTTGGACTCACCCCCTTTTTACTTTGATCGTACCAAAGATGCGTCACACCAGTGTGCTTTAAACTATAGTTGGCTTTACCGTTATCCAAGGCCTTACCCAGTCGTAATCTGTAATCTTTGTCGTATTGGTAATAATCATAAGGTAAATCGAAGCGCCTAATGGAAGAAAATAGAAAATAATCTAGATTTTGATCTTCTCCAAATCTAAATTCTATAAATTTCAATAAAGCACTCATTAATTTAGAATCGATTTTCACATACAAAGTGGTAACAGAATCGTATTTATTTGCAGATTTAGTAATATCTGATGGTATGCAAAAGCGATTATTCGCTAGATCCAACATACCTAGCTTGAGTCTTAACATCTCGCTTCTTCGAATAAAAGCATAGTAGCAGGTTAAACCTAAAGTATAATCATACAAATACTTATCACAATTACCTATCTTATTAAAATTATCGATTTCTTTTTGAGTCCAAATCTCAAAACGATTTGTTTTCGGTTTTTGCGGTACCGTTCTTTTCAGTTTTTTCTTAATGGCTTTCAACCCAAAAGTAGGACTACTTACCATCTTACCTTTTTCAACTAAAGCAGCAAACATAAAGCCCATATTACCTAATTTTGTGATACAGGTCGATATACTCCAACGGCCCTCAGTATTTTGTTTAATAATAATTTTTGTTAAATCTTCACTGGTTATTTTAGTTACATCATCAGTTTTACCAAGTTCGTCTACGAAACGCCTAAACTGAGCGTTAAACCATATCTTATTATTGCGTGCTGTTAATTTTTGTGATTCCGCAGGGCTGTCCCAATTATGGTAGTCAACCATAATTTTGTATGCCTCATCATATGTAACTCCTTTCGACCGCTCTATCTCCTGATATAATTCTCCTTCTAATATTACTCCCTTTAACCTGGGATCAATACCTTTTTTTAAATCTTTCTCAACCCAACGAAGCAAATTATCACCAGTTAGCTCCCTAGCAGCATCAGAAGTATAATCGTTTAGCTTTACTAGATATTCACCACCATACAATTTAATATAATGTACTTTTTTTGGCGTGGAATCCTTACCCGTTTTGTTTCTGTATCCAAAAGGATGCGTATATTTTATAGTGTATGAGACAAACCACTTCTCAGGATTGTCTTTATTCAATTTTAGTTTTTCGTACGTGAAATCAGCCATTTCTATTTTCCCTTTTTTATCCCTTTCAATATAAAAAGTAGGCTAATATAGTCAAAAACATAAAACCCCGAAACTTAGTGAAAGTTTCGGGGTTTTAAATATTTTAAGCAGATATTATTTGTAAACTTTGATCAGGAATACAAAGTCCTGAACTTTTTCGATCTGTTTGGTTAATTTAAGTCCCTGCAACTGGTTCTTCTTGGTCGAAGCAATTCTTCTCACCAATGAATCCTGTGGAATCGCGTTCAAAGCTTCAGCAATATATTTAGATTTTACAGCGAAAGCAGCACCATCAGAATTGCTCTCTTTGGCATTGATGATACCGATGATATTCCCTCTATTGTCTAACAACGGTCCGCCACTATTACCCGGGTTAACGGTTATGGCAACCTGGTAAGCTAAACTATCGCCATTAAAGCCCGTTCTTGAGCTCAGGTAACCTTCGCCAAATACCACGTCATCTTTAGGATAACCTAGCGTATATACCTTTTCTCCCATGCCGGATGAAGTCCTTTTCAAAGAATAAGGTAAAGGAGCCAGCGGAGAAAACTCACTATCGGTAATTTTAAGGATGGCAATGTCATTCACAGGATCGCTGTACACCATTTTCACTTTGTAAGATTCTCCTTTACTGTTCTGTACATATACGGAATCAGATTTTTCGATCACATGGTGACTGGTTAAAATATATCCGTTTGAAGAAAGCGCAAAACCTGTACCTCCAAATTTACCTGGATTGACATTTGGCTTCACACTGTGAGTTGATTTTACATTTCTGATCAGGCTGTTTGTAGAGCTCCTGAGGCTATTCATTTCCTTATTCAACTTCTCATACGTGCCTGTTTGCTGCGTAGTCTGCTGAATAGAATAAATGGTCACAATGGTTAACAGGATAAAAGAGGCTGCAACAGCAATGGCTGCCTTATTTTTACGCCATAAGTTAACAATAAACGAAGGATGCGGACCTAATTTTTTGCTTAGGCCTTCTACATCGATTTGTGCGTGCGCCTGATTCATTTGATGCTTCAGATCTAAAACATCAGCGTAATCATTTAAAGATTCTAAAAACACCTTATGGGCAACTACCTTATGGTCTACAGACGGGTCAGTTAAGCGCAATTGCTCAAAAGCCTGTGCCTCAGCCTCAGTCAGTTTACCATTTAGATAATCTTCAATAATACCTTCCAATTCTATTTCGTTCCTCATATCAATGTTGAAAAAATAATTTCTTTAACCGCTGTAGGCATTTATATTTCTGTGTTTTGGCATTGTCCGTATTGGTATAACCAAACTTTTCACAAATATCCTGCATCGAGAGGTTGTTTATGTAAAAATCCTGAATAATCGTTTTACAGGGTTCACCCAGATTTAGTAGTGCAGATTGCATTTTTTCAAAACGCTGATCCTTTTCTTCATGTTCTTCCAGATCAACTTCTACAGAGATGATGTCATCAAAGTCAGACACATCTTTTGTTTTCCTGCTGTTTTGAGACAGCTTTTTTAACCAAATGCGCCTGCAGACTGAATATATAAAGGTTTTTAACTTACTGGTTAGCTCAAAATTTCCGCTTTTTATTTTATTGTACAATACGATAATTCCTTCCTGATACACATCTTTTGCATCATCCTCATCACCGTTATTATTCAAGATAAATTGTAAAACCATCGGGAAATACCCGGTATACAATTTATTTAGCGCTTCTTCTGAGTTATTTAGTATCCCTAAAACAACCTCTCTATCTGTTGGAACTGAACTGCTTAACTTATTACTCACCAATTAATACCTTTAAACGTGAATGGTAACCCAATGTTAACTAAAAAAAATAATCTTTTTTAACTTCTATGTTAATACATCTATAACGCAAAGAGTAACCCAACACACAAATTATTTTTTTCACCACTGAATATTCAGGAAAAAATCGACAGATGAAATGACCAGAATTTAAAGCTGCGCTAAGATAAGATCCGGATATGGTTCGGAGTGAGTCCACAGTGAGTCCACGGTGAGTCCACGTTTTTTCAGAAAATACGTGGACTCAGCCTGGATTCACTCTGCTTTGAAGGTAGATTCATTCAGACCCTGGTACGACCAAAATCCATACACCAAAAAATAATTTTAAATAAATTATATAATCTAATGGCAAACGCTATCTTTGCGCCCGGTTTGCAGGAGAGCAATAAAAATAATTTTATTTTTTTTTGAATTACCTGGGTTACCTTTTAAAGTTTAGCGTATTAAACAGTAAAATTAATTAATTATATAAAATAGAATCAAAATGAAAAACGCATTTAAATTTGGCTTTTTAGCTTTAGCAATCTCTTTATCAGTAGCAGCTTGTAACTCTGAGAAAAAAGCAGAATCAACTGACACTACTTTAACTGACTCATCTGCTGTTGTAACTACAGTTGATACTACAGTTACTGATTCAACTGTAAAAGATACTACTGTTAAAACTACTACTGAAGAAACTAAACCAGCTGCTCCAGCTCACTAGTCTCTAGCTAAATAGAAATTATAAAAAGGCTTCGGAAATTCCGAAGCCTTTTTTCGTTTAATTGATTTTTCGCAGCCCTACCCTTCCTAAAAACGGCTGACAATGCGTATCTTTGCGTTTTAAACAAACGTTTTATTCAATGAATTTATCACCACTTCAAGCCATTTCTCCGGTAGATGGGCGTTATAGAAATACAACACAAAGCCTGTCCAGGTATTTTTCTGAGTCTGCATTGATCAAATACAGGGTCTATGTAGAAATCGAATACTTCATTTCATTATGCGAGGCTGGCTTACCTGGACTGGATTTGTTCGACAAATCGAATTATCCAAAATTACGTTTGATTCATGAAAATTTTGACGATACGCATGCGCAGGAAGTTAAAGACACTGAAAAAGTAACCAACCATGATGTTAAAGCGGTTGAATACTTTATCAAAAAACAATTCGATTTGCTTGGGCTGGAAAGCTTTAAAGAATTTATCCATTTCGGCTTAACTTCTCAGGACATCAACAACACTGCGATTCCTTTTACTTTCAAATTGGCTTTAGATGAGGTTTACTATCCAAACATCTCTGAACTGATTCAAAAAATAAAAGCTTTGGCCAATGAATGGAAAGATGTACCACTTCTGGCACATACGCATGGTCAGCCGGCTTCTCCAACCAAATTGGGTAAAGAGTTCCTGGTATTTGCAGAACGTCTGGAGATCCAGCTGAACAATTTGAAGTCCATCCCCAACAGTGCTAAATTTGGTGGCGCTACCGGAAACTTCAATGCACACCACATTGCCTATCCAAATATCAATTGGGTACAGTTTTCTAACCGGTTTGTCAACGAGGCTTTGGGCTTAACCCGTGCACAACATACCACCCAGATTGAGCATTACGATCAATTTGCGGCGCAATGCGATGCCTTGAAAAGAATCAACAACATCATTATTGACCTGGACAGGGACATCTGGGCTTACATCTCTAAAAACTATTTCAAACAAAAAATTAAAGAGGGTGAAGTAGGTTCATCGGCTATGCCACATAAGGTAAATCCGATCGACTTTGAAAATGCCGAAGGAAATGCGGGTATTGCCAATGCATTATTTGAATTTTTCGCGGCAAAATTACCGATTTCACGTTTGCAAAGGGATTTAACAGATTCAACAGTATTGAGAAACATTGGTGTACCAATGGCACACACCACCATTGCCATTTCCTCAACGCTGAAAGGCTTAAATAAGATTCTTTTAAACAATGAAGCCATTGCTGCTGACCTGGAAAACAACTGGGCTGTAGTCGCTGAGGCCATTCAGACCATTTTGAGAAGAGAAGCTTACCCGAATCCTTATGAAGCACTGAAAGATCTGACACGTACCAATCAAAAGATTACCGCAACCACAATGGCTGATTTTATTGATGGCTTAAATGTAACTGAAGAGATTAAACAGGAACTGAAACAGATCACTCCTTTTACTTACACCGGGGTGTTTTAATATAATGACCTAAAACAGACACCGCTATCTGAAATTGCATCAACGAATTATTTATTTTTGTAATAAAAAAAGAAGACAATGACGATCAACGTATATACAGAACAAACACCAAATCCTGCTACAATGAAATTCATGGTCAATAAATTATTGATCAATGGCAGTGAAGATTTTGCGACTAAAGAAAGTGCTGAGCATTCTCCTTTTGCAAAAGAACTGTTTAAGTTTAATTTCGTAAACGGTGTCTTTTTCGCGAGTAATTTTGTGACGATCACCAAGACCGAAGATGCAGAATGGGCTGATATTGAACCACTCCTGAAAGAGTTTGTTAAAGGTGCAGTAGAGTCAGAATATAAAATTAAAGAAGAAAGTTCGGAAGAAGCACCTGCTTTTGAAGGTACTGATCTGGAAATTAAAATACAGCAGATTTTGCACGATTATGTTCGCCCTGCGGTTGAACAGGATGGTGGTGCAATCAGCTACAAATCTTTTGATGAAGGTGTTGTAACTGTTGAGCTTAGAGGCTCATGCAGTGGTTGCCCTTCTTCAACCATTACCTTGAAATCTGGAATCCAGAACTTATTGCAACGCATGGTTCCTGAGGTTAAAGAAGTAGTATCTGAAGCTTTGTAAGCTGATAAAAAATAACAAAAAGCCTGGATCATGAATGATTCAGGCTTTTTTGTTTGCTCGTAATCTGGTTTATAGCCGATTAAAAATATTGTTTTATGGTAGCGACAATCTCTCCGGTAACCTTAGCATTCGTTGCAAGGATTTCCCTTTTCTCTATAAACTCTGCTCCTCCTTCAAAGTTAAAAATCTGACCTCCTGCCTGCTGTACAATATACGCGCCTGCAGCAACATCCCATGAATTCAGGTTGTATTCAAAGAAAGCATCAAACCTGCCGCAAGCCACATAAGCCAGATCTACCGCTGCTGAGCCAATCCTTCTCAGGCCATGGCACTTTCTCATCATGTCGGCAAAAAGGTTCATATACTGGGCCTGCTTTTCAAAATTGTGGTATGGAAACCCTGTAGCCAGTAGGCAGTCGGACAACTGTGTTCTGCGGGATACCTGGATTTCTTTGTTATTTAAGTATGCGCCGCCACCGTGATAGGCTGAAAACATCTCTCCGCGGTTGATCTCATAGACCACGCCAATGACAGGCAGATTATGTTCATACAGCGCAATACTGATGGAATATGTAGGAATACCATGTATAAAATTGGTGGTGCCATCTAAAGGATCAATGATCCAGTCGTAGACTTCCCCGGTTTTATTGATGGTTTTCTCTTCTGTAATGAAACCTGCTTCGGGAAGTAATTTGCTTAAGTTTCTAACCAATTGCTTCTCCGCATTTTTATCTACATAAGACACCAGGTCGTTCAGGCCTTTCAACTCAATGGCGTTTTCATCAAAGTTCATGGATTCCTTCCTGATGAAATTGCCGGTTAGCCTGGCTATAGCAATGACTTTAGCACATAGTAATTCGTAATTCAAATCTGTATTTTTTAATAGTTAGCCAATTTCTCTTTGTTCCGTTGAGAATAAAGTACAAGAAGCAAGCCAGACAAGAATAACAGGGCAGAGATGAGCTCGGCCTGGGTAAATCGAATACCTGCTACATCATATTTGGTATTGACACGAATCAATTCTACAAAGAAGCGTTCTACTCCATTCAACATCAGGTAAATTCCAAACATGGTACCTGGGGATTTAATGCGGTCGCGGATTTTCCAAAGAATCAGAAACAGGATGAAACAAACGATAACTTCATATATTGGTGTTGGATACACCGGTAAAGGCAGTTCATTGCAGAATTTACCTACACATCCGGCAATGTGATTGCCTTCATTTGCTACGTTATTTGGATAAGTGTAAGCCCATAGCCAGTCGGGCAGCCAGCCAAAAGGCTTGGGATTCGCATTTACAATTCCCCAGTCCCCATCCCCTGACATGTGACAGCCGATACGGCCTACGCTATACGCAAGCATCATCCCTGGTCCGCCGATATCCAGCATATGTAAAGGTTTAATGCCATTTCTGCGTGCGATGATCAGTACCGCAGCACCTCCGCAGATTAAACCACCGTAAAAAGTTAAACCACTAAAGGACAACAAGCTGTTGATTGGATCTTGAACAAAGCTATCCCAGTGTTCCAGGTTATCAAATATTTTAGCCCCCAGAAAGCCCCAGATTGCGGCCCAAACAATCAGATTGCCCATCAGCTCGTAAGGATGTTGGGTGACCTCAACATTTTTAGGCTTATCCAGTTTGACTTTGCTTTTTTCTTTCTGATCCCAATAAGCGAACAGCGCAGCAAACAGGATTCCACCGATGATATTTCCTTTCGCAGACAGCAGCACAGTTTGTGCGTCTGATACAAAAAGCTGATAATTTAACAGTGCGTAAACCAGTTTATACCCGATTAAAAAACCGAATATCCCGTTGTATACCAACTCCATGGTTGTTGCCGGTTTTCCTACAACAATGGTCTTTTTTAGCGGAAGCAAAATCCCCAACGCTTCTTTCCGTTTAAATTCCTGGGTAAAGGCCCAGTATCCGGCAATAAAAGCTAAGGCAACAAACACACCAAAGGTGTTGAATGGTAAAGGGATCTGAACGCCGAAAAGGTATTCTATAAAATGAGATACTGTAGGAAACATACGATAAAAAAAAGTTTACTGCGAATATAGGATTAATGCGCTAAAACTTCCTGTATTTCGGCAACTTCTACTTCCCCATCGGCAGATAATTCAATCAATTTCACAGTTTTGATTTCGTTGACCATTACCGGATCATATTTGGCCTTTACTTTCACATAGTTCTTGGTAAAGCCATGCATAAAGCCACTTTTCTGATCGTCCTCAAAAAGAACTTCAGCAATGCTGCCAATCTGCGATTCATAGAAAGCCCTGCGTTTTTTATCAGATAAAATATGCAGCATTTTACTCCGGTCTGCACGCTGACTGCCGGCAACAATGCCTTTCATTTCAGCTGCTTCGGTTTGCTCCCGTTCAGAATAGGTGAATACGTGCAAATAAGAGATTTCCAATTCATTTAAGAACTGGTAAGTGTCCAGGAAATCGTCATGCGTTTCACCAGGAAAGCCAACGATCACGTCTACACCGATACAGCAATTTGGCATAACTGCTTTAATTTTGGCTACACGCTCCGTATACAGTTCCCTTTGGTAACGCCTTTTCATCAGGCCCAGTATTTTATTGGATCCGGATTGAAGTGGAATATGGAAATGAGGTACAAACCTTTTGGAGTTTGCTACAAATTCAATGATTTCATTGCTTAACAAATTGGGCTCTATAGAGGAAATTCGGATTCTTTCTATGCCTTCAACCTCATCAAGCGCTTTAACAAGGTCAAAAAACTTATCTTCTCTTTTTCCGTCACGAATACCAAAATCGCCCAGGTTAACTCCGGTTAATACAATTTCTTTCACACCGCTTTCGGCAATTTGCTGAGCCCGGTTGACTACATTTTCAATGGTATCACTACGACTCCCGCCGCGCGCAAGGGGAATGGTACAATACGTACAAGGATAATCACAGCCGTCCTGGACTTTTAAAAAAGTGCGGGTACGATCTCCAATAGAATAAGCGGCAATGAAATTATGGTTTACTTTTTCGATGTTTTGCTGGTGAACCACCGCTTTAGGCTGCTTGGTCAGGTCAGAGATGAATTCGACGATACGGAATTTCTCAGCAGCACCCAATACCATATCCACACCTTCAATTTCAGCAATTTCTGTGGGTTTCAGTTGCGCATAACAACCTACAATGGTAACGTAGGCGTGAGGAGAATACTTCAAAGCTTCCTTTACAACCTTTCGGCATTTTTTATCAGCATGTTCTGTAACAGAACAGGTATTGATGACATATACATCTGCACCTGCTGTAAAATCGACTACGGCATAACCGGCATCTGTAAATAATCTGCCTATTGTTGAGGTTTCGGAAAAATTCAACTTACAACCTAACGTATAAAATGCAACCTTTTTCATTAATTCTTTATGGATTCCATTTGTAATGAAGCTTGCAAATGCAGGTTTCACTCAAAGTGCAAAGATAGGAAAAAACTATTCATTCCAACGATAACTGTCCTGCTCCAGACCAGCCAGGTCGATCACACGGCTGACTACAGTTTGAGCCACCTCCTCTATTGTGGTGGGAATGGAATAAAAGGACGGGCTTGCCGGACAGATGATCCCGCCAGCTTCTGTCACGGTCTTCATATTATTGATGTGGATGAGGCTTAAAGGGGTATCGCGCACTACGGCAATTAATTTTCGCCGTTCTTTTAAGATCACATCAGCGGCCCTGGAAATCAAATCATTTGAAATGCCATGGGCAATTCTGCCCAATGTTCCCATGGAACAGGGAATAATCACCATGGTGTCAAATTTTGCAGAGCCCGAAGCAAATGGGGCATTAAAATCCATTTTGGGATAGAAATCGAAAGGATAATGATCGTAATCTGCGTTGCCCAATTCAAAGCGCCAAACCTCTTTTGCATTGTCTGACATCACAACACCTACCTTTTCAATCTGATCTGATAGCTTTATCAGGTTATCCAACAAGAGCTTAGCATAAACGGACCCACTGGCACCAGTAACTGCAACAACGATTTTCTTCTTCTTCATCCGGTAAAATTATCAGGGTTTTGTTTGCTTGTAAAGATACGGAACACCTTAAATAAAAAAGGGCCGAAAATAAATTTTCGACCCTACATCTACCTATGAAAAACATACCCTTGAAGGGTAAGCTCAAATGTAATATCTTTTTTTAACAAATGAAAGTTTAAACATATTTTTTTACGATACATTTTACATAATTATCCACAATTCTGCCAAAACCTATAATATTTCTTAATATTTAATAAAATTCCCTATTAGATGACTGACCTTCCTCCCGCAAAATTTTGTAGCCGCATGGAAAAGTTAAGCACGAAATACCGGGTTACCCGATTGCTGCTGCTGTCGATAATGGAATTGTTGGTGACAATCCTGTTGACGGTATTGCCCTGATTCAGCAGATCGTTGGCCTGAATGGATACCGATGCCGCCCTTCTCTTTAAAAAGCGGGTTTCCAGACCAGCATTGATCAACAATGGATTGGTTGACTCTACTGCGTATCCGCTATTGAACGTTTTAGATATACCCATATTGGTATATAAAAATTTTGCGATAAAGACTTTAGCGTTTGTGGACAAATTAAGGCTCTGAATTTCTCTTGATTTTGCGCTGGCCAGGGAGTAAGCGGTACCGTTGTAATTGTAAGTAATACCACTACCGAGCATAAGATCCTGGGTGTTCAAAGCAAAGCGCACATTCTGATTAAAATTGATCCCTTTACTGAAGTTTTTAATGTTATCGGTAAAAACCACGGTATTTGAATATCCGGCATAGCCATTGAATGACAATTCACATTTCCGTTCAGCAAAAGGTAACGATAGTGTATAATTGCTGCCCAGGTTGTAATTTCCATTGGCATTTTCGTATCGTGTTTCTTGTTTGATACCATTTAAGCTGTCAGTCAACTGGATGACATTGCTCACCACCTGATTGGTCACAGTTCCTAAATTAAGGCCAACCTGTAAAGATTTACCGCTGGTGACACCAAAAATCCGGTAACCAATGTTAACCGAATGACTAAGCGAAGTCTTCAGGTCCGGGTTTCCAATCACAATACTTTGTAGGTTCCTGTTGTCTGCAACGGGCTGCAATTGTTCAAAACTGGGTGCGGTGGTATATCCGTTGTAATTGAAATTCAACGATTGGGCCTTAGAAAGTACATACCTCATCCCTATCGTTGGCGCCATATTTAAAGTGGTCTGATTGATTTTATCTGTGCGTCCTTCGTAGCTGCCTCTCAAATTACTCGGCTGCAAACTCATGCCCAGGTTGTAGCTGAGTTTTCTGGCATCGTAACGGTAACTCACATTCACGTTTTGATTGATAAATGTAGAATGATATACATTGCTTAAAGTATCCACAAATTCTTTGACACCGGCTAAATTGACAACATCTGTTCTCAGATTGTTGCCGTTATTGGTTAAGGTAAAGGTATAGCTGAAATCGAGGTATTTACTCTTTGTTGTATCCGCTCTCTGAGTCAGGGGTTCACTGTAGGTAAAACCGGCGGAAAAGGAATTGTTGTTGTTTTTTGTGGTCACCAATCTGTTCAATAAAGAATCTTTTACGATGGAATCTTTCAATACAGGATTGGATTGCGAACCGTAAAAACCGGTTCTTGTTGAAATCTCTTCTTTATTGTCGCTTTGGTTCAGGTTGGCAGAGAAATTCATCATGACCATACGCTTTTTCTTTTTACCGAAACCCTTGCCCCAATTTAATCCGGCATTTAAACTTGGGCTATTACCAGAATTTTTATTGTCGCCAACCAAATCCTGGCGCATGGTTGATGTCTTCGTAGCCGAAAAGCTGTTGTTTTGCGCGCGGTTATTGGCTATTGTGCCATTCAAAGTAAAGTTCAGGTAATTGTCAGGCTCAGTACTCGACAGTTCCATATTGACATTGTGGTTATTGCTTTTGCTATTGGAGTAGTTATTGCTCGAGCTGTAAATGGTACCGCCCTCTACCAGGGTTTCACTGCGATTAGATTGTTCGTTTTCACTTTGCGTGGAACCGATGCCGTAAGATCCGCTTGCTGTCAGGTATTTGCCGATCGTTTGGCGCATATTCGCATTCCCCGAAACATCACCACTGGTGCCACCGCTGTTGTTGATATTGGTCAGATTTCCAGCTAGTCCGATCTGTTTCTTTTCCTGCCAGAAATTGGTGGCCAGTAGTGCACCATACCGATCGTTTGTACCCAGGTTCCCTCCTACATTGCCAAAGACACCTTTATTTCTTCCCGGCTTGGTGACCAGGTTTAATATTTTTTTAGGCTCTCCGACTTTAATACCGGTAAAATTGGCTTGATCGCCATAATCGTCAATGACCTGGATGCGGGAGACCAGATCAGCCGGTAACTGCCTGATAAACTCTTTCACATTACCGGTAAAAAAATCTTTGCCATTTACCCTGATTTTGGTCAGCTCTTTTCCCATACTGGTCACCTTACCGGCATCATCAACTGTTACGCCAGGCAATTGTTTCAGCAGATCCTCAACCTGATCATCTTTTCGCACCACAAAGGCTGCGGCATTGTATTCTACAGTATCTTTCATCACCTTAACCGGGTTGATTTTCCCTTGTATCACAACCTCATTTAAGTTGTAAGCTTCAGGTTTTAAAATGATGGGGTCAAGTTCCAGCTCGGTCTGGTCTTTTTTGAAAGTAAAACTGCTGGTGTTGGAGATGAAGCCAATGCCGCGGACAATAATTTCAAATTTATCGGCTTTAATGCCGCTAAATGCAAATTTTCCGTCCCGGTCTGCACTGGTATTTAAGGTATCTTTGGTGCTGATCAGTTTGACATGAACGCCTGGAATTACGCCATTTGTACTGTCCTTTACACTTCCTTTAATGTTGTATTTGATTTGCGCGCTTAATTCGTGACCTATTAATAGATTAATAAGTGCAAGAATGAAAATGGTAATTGTCTTTTTCAAACTCTGTTTGTGTGTGTTTTTATGAAAGTCGTTAGTTATTTTAGATCACCATAAGAACGTCTTGTTACAAACAATAGTCTTGCGAAGTCAATAATTCAGCAATATTGGCATAGATAAGTCGTTTTCTTGTTACATTGATGCATCTAAGAAATATTTTTATAATTTTAGCACGTATTCCTAACCACATATGAAACCGCAGTTACTCAAAGTTTCCAATAACCTGGTCACTTCATTTAGTGCAAGAAGAGACAATGTGCCTTATGTAAATAACCGCTGGCACTACCACGCGGAAGTGGAACTTATTTATTTTAAAAAAGGGAACGGCACACAATTTATCGGCGATCACATCAAACGTTTCAGATCGGGGGATGTGGTATTGGTGGGTGCACATTTACCGCATTACTGGAAATTTGACGACGTTTACTTTGAGGAAACTGAAAACAACAGTGCCGATGTGGTGGTGATTCATTTCAATGAAAGCTTTTGGGGCAATCATTTCCTGGACCTTCCTGAAAATAAAAAGCTAAAGGTTACGCTGGAACGTGCCCAAAGGGGAATTCAGGTGCAAGACAGTGTCAAAAAACAGATTGGAAAGCTGATGGAAGACATCCTGACTGCTGAGGGGCCAAAACGCATCATCTTACTGATGGAGGCCCTGTTGGCTATTGAACGCAGCAGCCTGCAGGAAAAATTATTGTCCTCTATCGGTTTCAGACATGATTTTGAAGAAAGCGAGAATGAGCGCATCAATGCCATTTACAATTTTTCGCTGGCCAATTTTAAAAGAAAGATACAAATGGAAGAGATGGCTGCTATTGCCAACATCAGTCCGAGTTCTTTTTGCCGGTATTTTAAATCCCGTACCAGGAAAACCTACACGCAGTTTATCAACGAAATCCGGGTAGGCCACGCCTGCAAACTTTTAATTGAGGACAACATCAGTGTGAAACAGATCTGTTATGAAAGTGGTTTTTACAATTTCGCAAGTTTCCATAAGCACTTCAAATCCATTACCGGTAAAAGTCCCCTAACCTACCAGAAAACCTATCTGGTTAAATAAATCATTTGAGTTTTAGGATGTTTTTGATCGCATGTTGATAAGCAGCTGCATAGCGCAGCATTCCTGCATCATTCGGATGGGTACCATCAACCATGGTATCTATGTCCTGGTTAATTTCTGCTTTACTTAAAAGATAAATCCCTTTAACGCCTTTGGCTTTGAGCTGACTGAAAGTCTGCCTTAAAACTTTATTGAGGCTTTCATAGGTTTCTTTTCTAACCTTGTTTACCCCTTCATCAGTATAACCGTCATGTTCAGTTAATAAAATTGGAACACCTGGTTTTTTCATCTGCAGTTCCGTGATCGATTGTTCCAGACGTTTTTGCACTTCTGCTTCTGTAAAAGCGGGTGCAGTCAGGTTAGGCAGGCAGTCCAGCACATATAGTTTGGCATCTATTTCAGTCAGTAAATCGACCAGCTCCTTTTCCAGGCGGCCATTGCCGGAAAAAGCGAGGTTAATGATGGGCTGATTGATCCTGCGACTTAAAATATTGGTCCATGACATCCCGGGTCTGCTGGCGCAGGCGCCTTGCGCAATCGAAGTTCCGTAAATGACAATGGGCTTCTCTGTACTTACCGGTACTGGTGTAAAACTACTTTGTGAAGGTACGCTGATTTCCATCCATTTTACAGCGTTGTATAGCGGTAAAAAAAGCGTGTAACTGAGTTCTTTCTGTTCAACGGATGCGGTGTTAAACCGATAAACAATGGTATCACCAAATTTAAACTGTGCAGCCGCCCATAACCACTTGCCATTCCCGTCATTGGCATACAAATCTACGCCACTGACGCCGGTGGCAGGCATATGAGACATCTGGACTGATCCGGCTACTGCATATTTTACGACAATTTCAGTGGCATCTGATTTGAATTTCAGGTTGAGACCGGAACTGTTTTTAGATAAGTTCCAGACTGGCTTTCGAACCAGTGGCTCTGCCCTGGCAGGCAGGCGATCATAGAAATCCTGAACCTCGGAAGGCCAGGCTTGTCCGGCTAAAGTACGTGTCGCATCTTTAGCCGGATTCCAGCTTTTATATTCTGTTTTTGTTTGTGCATTAGAAAGCTGAGCAATCAACATCGTTGCAACAACGAGTATCCATCTGGTTTTCATCATACACGAATATAAAGAAAATTATCTTCCCATCCAGCCGCCATCAACGGTCATTACGGTTCCATGCATGTAGCTGGAAGCATCAGATGCCAGGAACACAATCGGTCCTTTGAAATCTTCGGCTTCGCCCCATCTGCCGGCAGGAATACGTTCCATAATGGAACGGCTGCGGTTTTCATCCGCTCTTAAAGCAGTGGTGTTGTCTGTAGAGATGTATCCTGGTGCGATTGCATTTACATTTACGCCTTTTGAAGCCCATTCGTTGGCAAATGCTTTGGTTAACTGTCCAATTGCACCTTTACTTGCTGCATATCCCGGAACGGTAATCCCGCCCTGGAAAGTCAACAAAGAAGCTGTGAAAATGATTTTTCCAGATCCTCGTTCAATCATGTCTTTTCCAATTTCCCTGGTCAGGATAAAGGGAGCACTTTGATTTACGGCAATTACCTCATCCCAATACTCATCCGGGTGTTCTGCGATTGGTTTTCTAAGAATCGTTCCTGCATTGTTCACCAGGATGTCGATTACCGGGTGATCTGCTTTTACTTTTTCACAAAATGCTTTCAATGAAGCACGATCACTGAAATCGCATTGGTAGGCGTAGAATTTTCTGCCCAATGCGGTGATTGATCCTTCCACTTCACTTCCGTCCAGTTCCAGATTGGCAGAAACACCAATGATGTCGGCACCTGCTTCAGCTAAAGCCTCAGCCATTGCTTTACCGATACCTCTTTTACAGCCTGTAACCAGGGCTATTTTTCCTTTTAAATTAAATAAATCCAGTATTGCCATTTTTCTATTTTTTAATTTACCCTGAAGGGTGATTTCATCTGTTACTTTACGCTTACAGTAAGCGGTTGCTGTAATTGTTGTTTAAAATTGTTCAGGTAGTTGAACCACTCTTTGGCATTGGTAATCTCTTTACCTTTAGTCCAGGCCGATCCGTTGTAGTACACAAAAGCCTGTCCTGCTTTCACCTTACCATGGCTAAGCAAATGTACCTTATCTATACTCATCCGGCTAGCCGAAGGAACGATTGTAGCTACACCTGTTGTGCCATCTTCACCATGTTGTGCTTCCCAATACCCGGCAATTCCTTGTTGCTCATCCATCAAAATGGTTCCAGGCTCAGCCCTTTTCACAATCCCAACCACAATTGGCAAGTCACCATCACCTGCATATGTATATTCAGCTTCAACCCGGTTTAAATGAGAACCTGCATCCAAGGAAATGGTCTTGGTCACTTTAACGGCTTTCCCGGCAACTTTCCACTCATCATATCCCAATTGGAAAGTGGTACGCAACGGGCCGTTGTCCAGTACTTTCCAATGGTGATAGTTTAAAGAAAAAATCACAGAATCTTTAACTAAAGGCGCGATATCACCAGCTCCCAGTGTTAAACCTACGCTATAGTAATCCATACCATCCCCATTATCGTGGTGATAATCATTTTTCTTATACCATTCGTTGATGATCAGCTTTGAGGTTTTTTTCACCCAAACATCTGTTCCAAATGCATTGTCTTTTCTACCTTCTAAAGCTTTACCATACATTCTATAGGCAACCTTGTCATTTTCCCAGGCAAAATCATCATAACGTTCAGGCACAAAACGGCCATAGGTTTTTGGGGTTACCGGGGCGGGTTTACCTGCAACAATTTCAATTTCACTGGCTCCGCTTTTCAGATTCAGTTGTACCAATAAATTTTGCACCGCTTTTTGTCCGCGGTATTCCAATTGAAAGGGAATCTCCTGTCTGTTCAATGGATTTACGACTTTAAAATTAGCCGTGTCAATGTTCGGATATTTCGAAACCACATCCTGCCAGCTGATGGCCACTACGGCGTTTAACCTGGCCGACTTAGACGGATTGGTAATCACTACCGTAGCCTTACTTTTGGCCTGCGCTTGTAATAAGACCGGCAGCCCCAACAGAAAACATAATATTTTAATCGATTTATTCATTTGAACGTTCTTATTTCAATTCAGTAATTGCACAATGATCCATATCTCCATAATCCAGGTTTTCACCGGCCATTCCCCAGATAAAAGTATAGTTGCTGGTACCTGCTCCTGAGTGGATCGACCAGTTTGGAGAGATTACAGCCTGTTCATTTTGCATCCAGATGTGCCTGGTTTCCTGCGGCTCACCCATAAAGTGACAAACACTTTGTCCCTGAGGCACTTCAAAATAGAAGTAAACTTCCATCCTTCTGTCGTGGGTATGCGCAGGCATGGTATTCCAAACGCTTCCGCTTTTCAACTCAGTCATCCCCATTTGTAATTGACAGGTAGGCAATACACTATTAACCAACAACTTGTTGATCACACGGTGATTGGCCGTTTCAGGTGTACCCAATTCCACAATTTCAGCATCTGCTTTGGAAACTTTTTTACTTGGATAGGTATGGTGAGCTGGTGCTGAGTTGATGTAGAATTTTGCAGGACTGTCAGCGTTAGCTGAACTGAAAGTCACTTCTTTAGTGCCTTTGCCCAGGTACAATGCTTCTTTAAAATCCAATTCATAGTTCACACCGTCAGCAAGAACACTTCCTTTACCGCCAACATTAATGATTCCCAATTCTCTTCTTTCTAAAAAGAACGCCGCTTTCAGGTTTTCAGGGTTAGAAAGTGCAACTGTTTCTTTTACCGGCATTACACCACCAGTGATGTAACGATCGAAATGAGACAGCGTCAATTTAACAGCATCTGCCTCAAATAAACTTTCCATTAAAAAATTCTGACGCAAAGCGGCAGTATCCATTTTCTTTGCTTCATTCGGGCTAATTGCATAGCGGCTTTCAAAAGATGTTTTCATCATTATATTTGTTTTGTATGTATTCGTTTTACAATTCCATAGAAATTGTGTGTTATTTATTTACCCCGGTAGAGGCCCTGGAAATCAATTCAACAGGAATGGTAAAGACACCGGTTTTAACCAGATTTTCCGCATTATTTTTTAACAGATCAATCAATACGTTTACTATTTTTTTCCCTACTGCATCGGGAAATTGCTCAACCGAGGTGATGGAAGGCGAACTTATGGAAGTCCGCGGGTCATTGGAATAACCGACAATCTTCAACTGACCGGGCACATGGATTTGTTGTGCTTTTGCAAACTCAAGCGCGGCAATGGCTGTAGTATCGTTATCTGTAAAAATTCCATCAGGCCTGTCATCGCCATCAAACATTTGCCGCATGGCCCGTTCCGCATTCCCTGTGGTTAACTCCTGATGAAACAGCCAGTCTGGGTTTATGGCAAGTTTATGCGCTTCCATGGCTTTTAAAAAACCAGCATGGCGATCCAGGTATAAATTAGATGTCAGCGGCCCTGAAACATGTGCGATTTTTTTACACCCCGCCTCAATCAGTTTTTTTGTAGCAATGTAACCGCCATTAAAATCATCTCCTTTAACAATACTGGCTTTATCGTAACCAGTTGGTACCCGGTCATAAAAAATAACCGGCGTTCCGTTCTCAATCAATTTATCAAAGTGACTACAGTCCAGGGTCTGCAAAGTGCAGGCCACAATTAAGGCATCCACCCTGGAAGAGAATAAAGTGTCAGCAAGTTCCATTTCCAAATCTAAGCTGTCGTTTGACTGGCAAATGATGAGGTTATAACCATAACTATGCAAGCTATTTTGAATGGCTGTAATGACCTCAGCATGAAAAAACATAGAAATTCGGGGTACAATTAAGCCAATGGTATTGGTCTTGTTGCTGCGTAACCCAGAGGCCATCTGGTTTCGACGGTAACCCAGTTTTGCAGCCATTTCAAATACATCCTTCTTGGTTTTTTCTTTCACGTAAGGATGGTTATTCAAGGCACGCGAAATGGTTGCAGGCGAAAGTTTCAATGCCTCTGCAATGTCTAAAATTGTATTCTGCTGCGGTTTTTTCACGTTATTTATGGAATATTCTTGTTTAGAATTTTTCTGTATTAAATAAACTAGCGGCAAGCTAGCTATTTTTTTCATGAAAATGAAAACGTTTTCATATTTTAGCCTTATGGTTAACCGGGTGTGACAGCACAGGACAGCCTCATTAGATTAAAGTGTTATATTTACCAGCAATAAGAACCTAAAGCATGACCGTTGGACTATTTATCCCTTGTTACATTGACCAATTTTATCCGAATGCAGCCATTGCCACATTAACCTTACTTAAAAGGTTAGGTGTTGATGTGAAATATCCTACCCGGCAAACCTGTTGCGGGCAGCCGATGGCCAATTCGGGTTTTGAGCATTTAACGCAGGGATGTAACGATTTATTTATAGAAAATTTTGCTGAATTTGATTACGTAGTTTCTCCTTCCGGAAGTTGCGTGTTACACATCAAAGACCATTTACATGCTCCCAAAGACGAAGACAAAGCGTTGGGCATTCGCAAAAAAGTATATGAGCTGACCGAATTTCTAACCGATGTACTTAAAATTGAAAAACTAAATGCACGGTTTCCGCATAAAGTAGGTGTGCATCAAAGCTGCCATGGGCAGCGCGGTTTGATGCTGGCTCAAATGACAGAATTGGTTGAGGCACCTTTTTCCAAACCACTACATTTGTTAAATATGGTGGAAGGGCTTGAGCTTGTTGAACTGAGCCGGCCAGATGAATGCTGCGGTTTTGGCGGTACATTTTGCGTAGCTGAAGAAGCAGTTTCTGTAAAAATGGGAAAAGATCGGGTAGCAGACCATATCAATCACGGTGCAGAATACATCACCGCTGCAGACATGTCTTGCCTGATGCATATGGAAGGCATATTACGCCGGCAGAAAAGCAATGTAAAGGTATTGCATATCGCAGAAATATTAAATGCACAATAGTTTTAACCGGAAAGCGTAGCGACAAATGAATACAGAATTCAAGGACCACTCAGAATTATCTGATATATTTAATAAAGACGAAGCAAGGGTTGACTGGCATGATGAAACCTTATGGTTTGTACGTGCAAAACGTGACAAAGCTGCCCATGGCATTCCTGAATGGGAAAGCCTGCGGGAAGCGGCTTCTCAAATCAAGAACAATGTGCTTTCGAACCTGCACGATTACCTGGTTGAATTTGAAGAGAACGCCAGAAAAAATGGCGTGACCGTACATTGGGCTGCAGATGCTGCAGAACACAACCAGATTGTTCACAACATCCTAAAAGAACAGGGCGTAAACCGGTTAATCAAAAGCAAATCTATGCTGACCGAAGAATGCCATTTGAATGAATATTTAAAGAAAAATGGCGTAGAAGTTATTGATACAGATCTTGGGGAACGTATTGTGCAGCTTGCAGAAGAGCCACCCAGCCACATTGTACTTCCATGTATCCATAAAAAGAAAGAAGAAATCGGGGATTTGTTTCACGAGCATCTGGGTACACCGGCAGGCATGGCAGATCCGGTATTTTTAACTGCAGCCGCAAGAACACATTTAAGGGAAACCTTCATCACCCGCAAAGCAGCCATTACAGGAGTCAATTTCGCTGTTGCTGAAACTGGTGAATTTGTGGTTTGCACCAATGAAGGAAATGCAGACATGGGTGCCCACCTCGCAGATGTACACATTGCCTGCATGGGGATTGAAAAGATCATTCCCAAACGCAGAAATCTTAGTGTATTTTTGAGACTGTTAACCAGGAGTGCAACTGGACAACCGATTACTACCTATTCCAGTCATTTCAGAAAACCAAGACCCGGACAACAGATGCACCTGGTGTTGGTAGATAATGGCCGCACTACCCAATTGAGCAGACCTGATTTCAGAAACTCTTTAAAGTGTATCCGTTGTGCAGCCTGCATGAACACTTGTCCGGTTTACCGCAGGAGCGGTGGACACAGTTACCATACGGCCATTGCAGGTCCGATCGGCTCCATTTTGGCTCCGAACCTGGACATGAAAGAATATGCAGATTTACCTTTTGCCTCTACCCTATGTGGTTCCTGCAGCAATGTATGCCCGGTAAAAATCAATATCCATGAGCAACTGTATAAATGGAGACAGGTTATTGTGAAGGAAGGTTATGCTCCAGCTAAAAAAGCCATGGCCATGAAGGTGATGGAATTTACCTTATCCAGCCCTTTTATTTATAAAAACGCAGGAAAAGCTGGCCGCTGGTTCATGAAACATGCGCCATTTACGGTGAACAACAAATTGAACTTATGGTATGATCATCGGGAAATGCCTGAAGTTCCTAAAGAATCTTTTGGTGAGTGGTACAATAAAAATGTAAAGAATGACTAACAGCAGAGCAGAAATATTAGCCAAAGTATTGAAGAATCAGCCAGAATTACAGCCACTCCCGGCCGACCTGGTTACCGTTACGCACTACGATAATCCAATCGAAAATTTTAAAACCATATTGACCAATATCGGCGGATCGGCTGTAAATGTACCCGATTACCAAAGTATCCAGGACTACATCAAAACACATTTTCCCAATCAGCGGATCGTTTCAACACTCGCAGAATTGTCTGCTATAAGCGAGCAGGGATGGGAAAATCAGGATCCCCACAGCTACGAGAATGTAGACCTTGCAGTCATCAGGGCCCATTTTGGAGTGGCAGAAAATGCAGCTTTATGGATCACTGAGGATTTAATGCACCAGCGTGCCGTGCCTTTCATTTGTCAGCAACTTGCGGTGGTTATCCAAGCCAAAGACATTGTTGAAACGCTGCACGATGCTTATGTCAATATAGCGGATTCTGTTTACGGTTTTGGAACATTCATTGCCGGCCCTTCTAAAACGGCCGACATTGAACAATCGCTGGTACTAGGTGCACACGGTCCGAAAGGAATGACCGTGTTTATCCTGGACTAAACTTCCTCAATAAAATCAAGATCTTTATGATGTGTTTCCGGAATGGTTTTTACACAATAGAAACCTATTCCAAAACACAATAAGCCTAAAATACCGGCCGCGTTAAGCTCCAATACATGGGGCTTTAACGTGGTATATATCGTCGTCATCAAAACCACCGTACCTCTTACCATATTTGGAATCGTTGTTGCCGCAGTTGCCCTGACATTGGTTCCAAACTGTTCCGCACCAATGGTTACAAACATCGCCCAATAACCAATACCGAAGCCAACCCATAAGCACATGGCATATAAACCGGTAGCTGTACTGATCCCTCCATATAAATAAATCACGGTACCAATTGCTGTAAATATCATGAGGTAGGCTACCGCTCTGCGCCTGGATTCCAGCCAGTAACTGATCAAACCGCTCACCAGGTCGCCGCAAGCCAGTCCGACATAACACCACATCACGGCAAGTCCAGGTTTAATGGCTTCTTCAATGTGCAGCGCTTTACCGAACTCGTTACTGAAAGTAGCCAGGATTCCGATCACATACCAGGTCGGCAGACCAATACCTATACACTTCAGGTACAAGATCAATCGGCTTTTCTTAGTAAAGAAAGCCAGAAAATTACCCTTACTTACTTTAGTTTTCTCTTTCATGGCATTGAACATACCCGATTCAAAGACACCGATACGAAGTAATAGTAAGGCGATCCCCATACCTCCGCCAATAAAATAAGCATTTCTCCAGCTGAACAACTCCACGGTGAAATACCCAACAACAGCCCCCAAAAGGCCTACACCTGCAACTACCGAGGTTCCTATGGCTCTTAATCTTTTTGGTAAACTCTCTGAAACCAGGGTAATCCCGGCTCCAAGTTCACCCGCCAGGCCAATACCTGCTACAAAGCGCAATGCTTTATACACCGTCACATCATGTACAAAACCGCAGGCAAAATTGGCAATTGAATACGTAATGATCGATCCAAATAAAACAGACAAGCGTCCCTTTTTATCACCCAATACACCCCACAATATCCCGCCCAGTAACAAACCCGTCATTTGCCAGTTTAAAATACTCGCTCCTTCTATAGATCTTGCCGCTTCATCAAGTCCCAACTCCGTTAAACTGGGAATACGTACTATCCCAAATAATAACAGGTCATATATATCTACGAAATAGCCTAGTGAGGCTACAATAACAGGCGCACTAAACAGATAGGCTAGCGCGGTTTTCTCTTTTACAAGATTGCTCATTGGTTTGGTTGGTTGATTATTTAGTTAAAACTAAGCTATTTTTCTGATAGCTAAGATATATAATAATATTACTAACTACTTAATCATTTTAAAAAATAAAATTAAGTGGTCTGTTTTCTGACTGAAAGCTTTTACCCTACGCGATAAAAGGGCAAAAGTTTTTTAGTCTTGGAAAAGAACGCGCATTTTTTATTTTGTTTCCTCAAATTAATCTCTATATTTGGTAAACCAATTATTGGTTAACCAAATTATTTGTATGAAATCATTTATAGAGACGATCAAATCTATTGAAGTTGAATCTCCTGCAGACAAGATTATCGGGCAACTGAAACAACTGATTACTTCAGGACAATTACAACCGGGCGACAGGTTACCTGCGGAAAGAATTTTAGCAGAAAAATTTGGTGTTGGCCGGAGTTATGTACGCGAAGCCATATTGAAACTCGAATTCTACGGTTTATTAAAAACTAACCCTCAAAGTGGTACTTATGTAGCAGGCCTGAGCATCAAAGTGATGGACAACATCATTACCGATGTAATCAAATTCAACAAACAGGATTTTAATGCCTTATTGGAAGCGCGGTATTACCTGGAACTGGATGCTGTAAAATTAGCTGCAGAAAGAAGAACTGAGGAAGACCTGAAGAACATCCGTGAGGCCATGATCGATTATGAGAATAAAATCAATAGCGGACAAGATGCAGTAGAAGAGGATATGATCTTCCACATTAAAATTGCAAAGGCATCCAAAAACTCTGTGATTGAATCCATGATTCTCATCCTGATTCCAGATCTGATTAAAAACATTGTAGAAAATAAAATTTGCGGCGAGAACAGGGGAAAAGTAGCCATACCAGAACATCGGTTAATTTTAAAGGCTATTGAGGACCAAGATATTGATGCCGCCGAGAATGCCGTTGCTGCGCATTTAAATGACATGTTCCAGATCAGTAAGGCCGGATATGATGCGCAAAGTATAATTAACCAATCGTCTAACTAAAAAGAACAATTGCTGATTAAATAGATATTTTTCTTTTATAAACCTTTTTTACTCAAATTATGAACTATCTGAAAAAGCTGGTACTGTACTTCTTTTGCCTAAGTTTTCCTGCTGCATTAACGGCACAGGTCCACCCTTCTTTGATGTTGACCAAGGCCAATGTAAGCGCAGTGAGAAAAGGCATACAAGAATACCCATTGCTCAAAAAGTCTTATAAAAAGATACAAAGCGATGCGGATAAAGCATTAATGACCGAAATGAGTGTACCCCTGCCTAAAGATGGCGGAGGCGGTGCGAGCCATGAACAGCATAAGAAAAACTACATCAACATCCTGAATTGTGGTGTTGCCTATCAAATGACCGGTGATAAAAAATATGCCGCTTATGTAGGTAATCTATTACTTAAGTACGCAGCCGACTATGAAAAATGGCCACTACATCCCAAACGCAAAGAAGGCCATCAGGGTGGAAAAATTTTCTGGCAAAGTTTAAATGATTTTGTGTGGCAGGTATATACCATCCAGGGTTATGACCTGGCCTTTGATGCCATTCCGGCAAAAGACAGGAAGACCATCGAAGACCATTTATTTATCCCGATGCTGAAATTTTTCACCGTCGATTGTAAAGAAACTTTTGACAAAATCCACAATCACGGCACCTGGGACATTGCAGCGGTAGGCATGACCGGCTATGTTTTAAATAAGCCTGAATATGTTCAAATGGCCATTAAAGGTTCCAATAAAGATGGAAAAACCGGCTATCTGGCACAAATAGACCAATTGTTTTCTCCTGATGGATACTATACTGAAGGCCCCTATTATCAACGTTATGCTTTATTGCCATTCGTTATTTTTGCAAAGGCCATCAACAATTATCAGCCAGAACTTAAAATATTTGAATACCGCAAGCAATTGTTGTCTAAAGCCATTGCAACCTGTTTGCAACTAACCTATACCGATGGTGCCTTCTTTCCGTTCAATGACGCCATCAAGGATAAAACCTATGAATCTGCTGAGCTGGTATATGGCGTAGACATCGCTTATGCCGACATACAGGCCCAACCGGAACTGTTAGATGTAGCCAAAAAACAAAATGAGGTTATTGTGTCTGATGCAGGTTTAAAAGTAGCTGCCGATCTGGCTGCCGGTAAAGCCAAACCATTTGCCTATTTACCGCAGCTGATCAACGACGGCGCGAAAGGCGATGAAGGTGGCCTGGGCATATTAAGGTACGGCAGCAATGAAGATCAGCAATGCTTATTGCTTAAAGCCGCCTCTCAAGGCATGGGACATGGGCATTTCGACCGCCTAAACATCCTTTATTACGACAATGGTGTGGAAGTATTTCCAGATTATGGCGCAGCGAGATTCATCAATATTGAAGCTAAAAAAGGTGGAGATTATTTACCGGAGAATAAAACCTGGGCGAAACAAACGGTTGCGCACAACACACTCGTGGTAGACGAAACTTCGAACTTTAAGGCCAATGCCGATGCTGCACAGTTGAAGCACCCGGATATCCTGTATTTCAAAAACGACAATACCATCCAGGTGGTTAGCGCCAGGGAAACAAATGCCTTTCCAGGCGTTGAAATGACCCGCACAACAGCCTTAATCAAGGTTAAAGAATTAGATAAGCCATTACTTGTCGATGTTTTCCAGGCGATCTCGGACAAAAAACACCAATATGACCTACCCTTTTGGTACAAGGGACATATTGTGGATTCTTCTTTTAATCCTACTGCAGAAAGCACTAACCTGAAGCCCCTGGGCACTAAATATGGCTATGAGCACATTTGGTTAAATGCGGTAAAAACAGCCGGAGCTGAAGGCGGTTATGTAACCGTATTGAACAACAAACGTTTTTATACCACACATTTCGTGGCCGACTCTGCTTTACAGGTCAAATTACTTTCGCTCGGTGCCAATGATCCGGATTTGAATTTACTGGAAAGCAAAGCCTTTATGCTGAGTCAGCCCAATACTGCAAAACAAACATTTTTCAGCATTACAGAAGCCCATGGAAAAGTAAATTCAATAAATGAAACCACTACCGGAGCATCGAGTGCAGTATCCGAGCTCAAACTGATCAGCGCTTCAGCTACCCAGGTGACTGTATCATTTAAAGTTAAAAACAAAGTATATCACTATCAGATCGATTATAACAATAAGTCCCAATTCGTAAAATTAAATTAAGAGCTATGTTACAAAGCAGTTTATTCCAGATAGAAGCAGATACCGAATGGCAAGATTTAGGTAATGGCGTTTCCAGACAAATCTTCGGTTATGACGGTCAGATCATGTTGGTAAAGGCCCGGTTTGAAGCGGAAGCAATTGGCGTGCTTCATGAACATTACCACTCGCAGGTGACCTATGTAGAAAGCGGGCTTTTCGAAATGACCATTGGTGATGAAAAGAAAATGCTTAAAAAAGGCGATGGCTTTTATGCACCCCCACATGTAATGCATGGTTGTGTATGCCTGGAACCCGGAATTTTAATTGATGTATTTAGCCCGCACCGTGAAGATTTTTTGACCAGTTAACTTAATATAAACTAAAATATGAAACATTTTTTTCTAATGATCTGCCTGATTTGGGCGGGGCAGCAAAGTATTGCCCAGGAAATTAAGAAAGTAACGTATCCGGAGGGCTTCACAGAGCAACTTAATGTGACCTATACTACCGTAAACGGCTGGGAAGGAAAACTGGATTTATACCTGCCTCCTGCCGGTAAAACCACAACGCCACTGGTGATAAACATTCATGGTGGTGGTTGGAACAAAGGCACCAAGGAATCCCAAACCGGGTTCAGCAATTTCTTTAAAAAAGGCTATGCAGTAGCCAATATCGAATACCGCTTAACCGGCGCTGCAACCGCTCCTGCTGCTATAGAAGATACCAGGTGTGCTTTGATTTATCTCATTAAAAATGCAAAACAACTGAACATCAACACCGATAAAATTGTGATCATGGGCAGTTCGGCAGGTGCACACCTGGCCTTGATGGGCGGTTTATTGGAAAATGACCATATTTTTGACACCAATTGCAAAGGCACAGAAAACATCAAAGTTGCGGCAATTATTGACAAATATGGCATTACAGATGTGTGGGACTGGGGTTATGGTGTACACAAAACCAGCAAGTCGGCAACCAGCTGGTTGGGAGATAAAGCAAAAGACCAGGATTTCGCAAAGTCTGTTTCTCCGCTATACCAGGTTAAAAAGAGCAGTCCACCAACATTCATTGTACACGGGGATGCAGATCCAATTGTACCCTACGAACAATCTGTGGCACTTAAAGCCAAACTGGATGAGCTTGGGGTAAAAAACGAGTTTATGACAGTTAAAGGCGGCGACCATGGTAAGTTTAGTCCGGAAGACAACAGAGAAATGAACGCACGCATAATGACCTTTTTAAAAGGTTTGGGTATATAAATAATAAAAAAACTAATGAAGGTAAAAGGATTAAGATGGTACATCATTGCGCTGATAGCTTTTGCTACCGTAATTAACTATATAGACAGAAGTGCGATCAACATTATGTGGCCTTACATCTATAAAGAGTTTGGCATTGCCGATATAGACAACAAAAATGCATTGGCATTGATTACCACATTCTTTATGATTGCCTATGCACTTGGTCAAACTTTTACCGGTAAACTGATGGATGCCGTGGGTACCAGATTGGGTATGACCATTTCAATCATTGGCTGGAGTATTTCAATTGCTTTACACTCCTTTGCCAGATCGTTAATGTCGTTTAACTTGTTCCGTTTTATGCTTGGGTTTAGCGAGGCGGGCAACTGGCCGGGTGCGACCAAAAGTAATGCAGAATGGTTTCCGGCAAAAGAGCGGGCAATTGCACAAGGTATATTTGGTGCCGGAGCCTCTTTAGGCTCTGTCATTTCAGCGCCGATTATTGCCTTGTTATACATAGCCTTCGGCTGGAAAATGACCTTTGTACTGATCGCTGTGCTTGGCTTGATTTGGGTGATTCCATGGTTGATCATCAACAAAGCCACCCCTGAGAAACACCCCTGGCTGACGGAAAAAGAACGTAACTATATCCTGGATACAGAACCAGGAGCAGAAAGCCAGGTAGAAGTAGCCCCGGTATTGAGCTGGAAAGAACTGCTTCGTTTTAGAAATACCTGGGGAATCATTATGGGCAGATTCTTCATCGATCCTGTATGGTGGCTATTCGTCACCTGGCTACCTACCTTTTTAAAAGAACAGTTCCTTTTTGACATTAAACAAATTGGCGCATTTACCTGGTTACCCTATCTTTTTGCAGCCATTGGCAGTTTACTGGGGGGTTATCACTCTTCCATGCAAATCAAAAGAGGTGTACCTGCGGTAAAGGCGAGAAAGAATTCAGTGGCCTTTGGATGTGCAGTGATGCTGTTGTCGTTGGTCGCCATTGTGTACAAACTGGACACCTTAAAAGAACAGCCTACCCTGGCCATGGTATTGATCGGCCTTACTTTATTTGGATTTCAATTCCTGATCGGCAATATACAAACCTTACCCAGCGACTATTTCAATGGTAAAAATGTGGGTACAGTAGCCGGCATGGGCGGTACCGCAGCTGTGGCAGGCACACTATTAACCACCTGGGCAGTACCTGTGCTGACTAAAACCAGTTATGTATCCTTTTTTGTATTGGCCGCAGTGCTGGTACCAATCACCTGGATCTGTATCAAATATATAACCTCTAAAAAAATAAATTCTTAATACTTATGAACATGCGTTTAAAAAACAAAGTAGCAATTGTAACCGGTGGTTCCAGAGATATAGGCAGAGCAGTTTCTTTACAACTGGCCGCGCAAGGTGCCAAAATTGTGATCAATTACCTGAGTAATGTAGACAATGCCAATGAAACCCTCAACCAGATTAAAGCACAAGGTGGCGAAGCCATTATTGTGAAGGGAGATGTGACCAAATCTGCAGATGTTGCCCAATTGGTTGAAGAGAGCCGTAAAGCTTTTGGTGATCAGATCGATATCCTGGTTAACGTAGCTGGTGGTATGGTAGCCAGAAAACCAACTTTGGAATTGGACGAAGATTTTTGGGATACGGTGATGAACCTCAATTTAAAGAGTGTGTACCTGGCCAGCAAGGCAGTAATTCCGTACATGACTTCCGGAGGATCGATCATCAACCTGTCTTCCTTAGCCGGACGTGATGGCGGTGGCCCTGGAGCAAGTGCATACGCAGCAGCAAAGGGTGGTGTGATGACCTACACACGTTCCCTGGCTAAAGAGCTGGGGCCAAAAAATATCCGTGTCAATGCTGTATTGCCGGGAATGATTGCTACCACCTTTCACGACACTTTCAGTAAACCCGAGGTACGTGTAAATGTAGCCAATGCAACCTTATTGAAGCGTGAAGGTCAGGCTTCGGAAGTCGCAGACCTGATTGTTTACCTGGCTTCTGACGAATCCAGTTACATCACGGGGACAAACATAGACATCAATGGTGGCTTAAACTTCTCCTAACAAAAAATACAACCTGCAGGGATTCCAGGTATTCCCTGCAGGTTACAATACCTGCTTTGCTCTGGAAAGAAAAAGCGCAACGCCCAAGTTTTAATGAAAGCTGAAGCGATAATCACCAACAAAAACCAAATATAAATCGTACAAATATGAATTCGAAAGTTTACTTACGGAGTGTACTCCTCATTGTATTTTCCTGTTTTCTGATTTTTAAACCAGCGTTTTCTCAAACTAAAGTAATGATTCAGGGTATTGTAAAAGATGAACAGGGCGGCGTATTGCCCGGAGCTTCAATTACCGTTCAGGATACCAAACTTGGAACCGTTACCGATGAAAAAGGAAGCTTTTCCATCAATGCAGAAACTGGGAAAACCCTGGTCATCAATTATGTTGGCTATCAACAAAAAACGTACCTGATCAATAAAGCGGAAACCATCAACATTACGCTTGCCGCCTTAGAAAACACCATGAATACGGTGGTGGTTATCGGTTACGGTACCCAGAAGAAATCTTCAGTAACCGGTGCAGTGGCTAAGCTGACCAATGACAACCTCAACCAAATTCCGGTATCCAGAGCAGATCAGGCCCTGGCAGGTAAACTGGCCGGCGTGCAAATTCAAACTACAGATGCAACCGCAGGTGCAGCGCCTGTCATCAAAATACGTGGCGCAGCATCCATTACCGCCGGTACCAATCCATTGATTGTAATTGATGGCTATCCGGTACCTACCGACTTGTCGGCTGTGGACATGAACAATGTCGAAAGCATTGAAGTGCTAAAAGATGCCGCCTCGGCTGCTATATATGGTTCAAGAGGTGCCAACGGGGTTATCCTCATCACCTCCAAATCCGGTAAAAACGGCAAAACCGTAGTCGGAGTAAATACCTCTGCCGGTTTTAAAGATGTTTACCGCAGATTGGACTTCCCTACCCTTTCACAATGGTCTGATCATGTTAAATCTGTCAACAACGGTGTATTGTCCCCAGAAATCCTGGCCGCACAGCAATTTGATGTACCTACCGATCCTCAGGACATTGTATTCAGACGCGGCAATTTTTCAAATGCACAGGTGAATGTAAGTGGCGGCAGCAATACCATAAAATATTACGTATCCGGAGAAGCTTTGTTTGATAAGGGCGTAATTGTAACCAATGATTACAAGCGTTATGGCGGTCAGGCCAATCTGGACATTACTCCAAACAAAAAATGGAAGATTGGCATTAGCCTTACTCCATCCTATACCAAGCAAAATGCACCAGTTTATAAAATCCATGATCTACTAAGGGGATTTGCAACCTGGCTTCCATTGTATGCCACGCAAAGTATTTCAGATGCCACCGGGCTTCCAGTTGGAAACATTGTGCACCAAAGGGCCTTTGATCCGGCAACAAATACCAGGTACAAAGGAATCAACTTGTCTGCAACAGCCAACAACAATGGCTACACCAATTTGTACGGGATCGACAATGCCACCTTTATTTCAAAAACACTGGCTAATGCCAATGTCCAATACAATTTCTCCGATTACCTCTCTCTAAAAGTTTCTGGCGGTGCTTTCATCAGCAATTCCAGAAACGAGTTTTTCCAAAAATCATGGGCAACCCGGGATCCTTTCCTTCAAGGTGCTGCAGTAGCCCAGGCCTCAACCAAAGCTACGCTGGCCAATACAGAAACGATCGACCTTTTAAATGAGAACATTTTAAATTACACCAGATCGTTCAACAAACATGACCTGAGTGTCATTGCAGGATTTACAGCGCAAAGCACCAAGATCAGCAGCAGCAATTCTGCAGCAACCAATTTTGCGACGGACAATATCCCAACTTTAAATGCTGGAACGCTAAGTGCTTTAAGTTCAACTCAGGAAAGAAGTGCGTTAGCCTCAGTACTGTTCCGTGCAAATTATGCCTATGACAACAGGTATCTGATCTCTGTGGGATCCCGATGGGATGGCAGTTCCAGATTTGGTGCCGATAACCGCTGGGGTTATTTCCCTTCGGCTTCCATCGGCTGGAGGCTAAGTAATGAAGCTTTCTATCCACAGGAAGCCATTGTTAACGATTTAAAAATCAGGGCCAGTTACGGTGCTACCGGTAACAACAACATCGGCAACTACCGTGCATTTGCCAATGTTAGTCCCGTAGGTGCGATATTGGGCGACGGCACCAGCCTGGGCTTCAACTCCAGTTTTTATGACAACCCGGATCTGGGCTGGGAACGCAGTTTCAGTTTCAATGGTGGTATTGACATGGCCTTCTTTAAAAATAGGTTTACGCTAACCGTTGATGCCTACCGTTCTACCACCAAAGACCTGCTGTTTTTTCTGCCAATTAACACCATTACAGGGAGTAATGGGGTATGGACCAACATTGGCGAAGTACAGAACCAGGGTTTAGAATTTGAATTGAGTGCTAAAATTATTGATAAGGAAGATCTGAAATGGAGTTTAAGTGCCAACGGTGCAACCAATAAAAACACGGTCAAAGCACTGGGCAACAGCAGCTCGATCATCAGTATCGGCGATCCTAAAAGATTAAACTATTTCCTGGCCAAAGTAGGCCAGCCACTGGTGCAGTTTTATGGGTATGAATACGACAGTGACATCCAGGTTGGTGGCAACTTCTGGCCTACAAACGTACATTCCGACAGGATTATTGCCAGGGACATCAACAACGATGGCGTTGTCAATGAGCAGGACCGTGTGGTACTTGGACAGCCTACACCTAAATTTACCTGGGGATTAACCAGTAACCTCAAATACAAAGATTTTGACCTGAGTTTTGTCATACAAGGCTCGCAGGGAGCCAGTGTATTCAATGCCGATCCGAATTATTACGAAACACAGTTCTCCGCAACGGGAACCTCGGCTTATTTAAGCTTACCGACAGACCTGCAGGCCAAAACAAAATATAAAACAGAGAGCCGTTATTCGATAGAAGATGCCTCATTCATTGCTTTACGTAATTTAAATGTGGGCTATACGCTAAATGCGAAATGGTTAAAAGCCATTAATGCGAGTAATCTTCGCTTATATGTCTCTACAGCGAACCTGTGGTACAAATTCGCCAAAGGCTATTCCAGTTACAATCCTGAGGGTGTAAATGAGTATACAGACGATCCATTGAAAAACGGGTATCAACGCGGTTCAGCTCCAGTGACAAGAAACATCACTTTCGGTATAAATGCTAATTTTTAATTTAAAACTTAACCCATGAAACATACAATATTGATCGCAGCAATAATGATCTTAAGTTTTACCGGATGCAAAAAGTTTCTGGACGAAAAACCGATTTCAAACCTGATTGAAGAAACCTATTACCGCAATACCGATGAGGTGGAGACTGGTGTGATTGCCTGTTATGACGGCTTGCAAAAAGTATATGATATTGAATTTAAACTGACAGAAATCCGGGCAGACAATACTTCCGGTGTTTCGCTTGAAGGTGATTGGGGCGCCATTAAGTTTTTCAGAGATGCACCATCCAACTTCTTCCTGCTTGATTTCTGGCAACGCAGCTACAATACGATAGCCCGTTGTAACCTGGTGCTCAAATACCTGGATAATGTGACTGACCCTGTAAAAAAGAAATACTTTGAAGGTGAGGCTAAATTTATCCGCTCCCTCATGTATTTCAACCTGGTTCGCTTATATGGTGATGTACCTTTGCTTACTGCTTCCATCAAATACAACGATTTTGAGAAGTTTAAACGCATCAGCAAAGCGCAGATCTATACACAGCTCAAAACTGATCTGCTGACTTCAGTTGACGCTTGTCCGCCTTCCTGGCCAACAGCACAACTGGCCAGGGCAACCAGAGGCGCATCACAAGCTTTACTTGCCAAAGTATACCTGACCTTAAAGGATTATCCGAGTGCAAAATTGCAACTGGATCCCTTGGTTGGTACCAATTTCAAAGGCAGTACTTACCAGCTAAACCCTTCCTATGCTGCCATCTTCAGCACGGCTTCAGAAATGAGTAAGGAAATCATTTTCGCTGTCCGCTATAAAGCCAGTGCAAATGGCGAAGGAAATTCATTTTCATATGAATACAGCAATAATGGTGATGCCAGAAATGTGAAAGCCTCTGCGCCTTACCAGGCATTATTTGAAGCTACTGACCTGAGAAAAGCCAGTACTTTTAACAGTGCCAATGGCTTATGTACCAAATTTCTGGATGCAACAGCACCACAACGGGATGCCGGTAATGATTTCCCTGTGATTCGCTTTGCAGATGTATTGCTCATGTCGGCCGAAGTGGCCAACGAGCTTTCAGCAACGCCCGGAAACGATGTATTGACGCCGTTAAATGAAGTGCGCAGCCGGGCAGTAGCATCCATCTACAATGCAACAAACTTAAATACCAAGGAAGCCGCCAGAGCTGCCATACTTAAAGAAAGAAAACTGGAGTTTGGTTTTGAAAATCAACGTTGGTATGACCTGGTACGCTTAGAAGAAAGCAATACCATTTCGATTCTGAATGCGTATTTGGTTGCGACAGGAAACTCCAATATTACAGTGCCTGCATTCCGTTTAATTTACCCGATTCCACAAACTGAAATTGACTTAAGTAAAGGAAACTTAAGCCAGAATACCGGCTATAATTAATTAACGTTCAGGGCTTAGCCAAGCCCTTTAAAATGAAATAAACATGAATAGAAAAGTTTACATCAAGTGCTTTTTACTGGTTATGGCAAGCTGTTTTTGCTGTATCAGTTCAGCATTTTCGCAGAACAGGGTAAAAATTCAGGGCCTGGTAAAAACCGCTGATGGCGCCCCCCTACCCGGAGCTTCAGTTAAAGTGAAAGATTCAAAGCAAGCTACCGTAACCGATAACAAAGGAGCTTTTAGCATTACGGTGGACAATGGAAAGCTGTTACTCATCAATTACCTGGGCTATCAGCCGCAGGCCTATGCAGCAAAAAAGAGTGAAAGCGTGACCATTACTTTAGTTGAGCTGCAAAATAACATGGAAACCCTGGTTGTCATCGGTTACGGAACACAGAAAAAGTCGTCGGTTACGGGAGCGGTAAGCAAGCTAAAAAATGACAACCTGGATGAGATTCCGACAACGAGACTGGACAATGCCCTGATCGGAAAGATTGCCGGGGTAACCATCCAGAATGTAAGCTCAGAATCTGGTGCAGAGCCAATCGTACGTGTCAGGGGCTTCAGCTCCATCAGTGCCAATTCACAGCCCCTGGTAGTGGTAGATGGTTATCCGGTACCGGATGGTTTGTCTTTCGTCAATCCACAAGATGTGGAATCCATTGAAGTACTTAAAGATGCGGCTTCCAGTGCCATTTACGGATCGAGGGCAGCCAACGGTGTCATTCTGATTACCACAAAAAGCGGTGTTTCAGATAAGCCGAGGTATAGCTTCAAAAGCTATTATGGTTTTAAAAAACCATATGCACTTAATGAAATCATGAGCATTACCGACTATACCAAAATGCTATTTGATGAAGCCGCACTGCGTGAAAACGACCCCACTGTTCCGACTGCGCAAAAGAACCTGATTACACCAGCAGAAAGAGCGGCTTATGTAATTGAAAATCAAATCAGCGGCAGGCCGACAGACTGGCAACAGGAAGCCCTGCAAGATGCTTCCATACAAAACATTCAGGTGGGAATTTCAGGTGGTAAAAAAGAACTGAAATACTACATCTCAGCCAGCGGACAAAAAGATCAGGCGGTATTGAAGTTCAGCAACAACAGCCGTATCAATATGAAAACCAAACTGGACGGTACATTGGGTAAAGCAGTAACATTTAGTGTAAACTTTAATCCTTCTTACATTAAAACACAGCGACCAGCGGTTAATTTTACCGATTACTTCCGTTTTGGATCTTTTCTTCCCGTGCGACACAATGAATTCACTGCAGCATATGTTCACCAAAACGCACAATGGGCAGACATTTTACCAGGAGATTATGTACAAGCCAGGCATTTTAACGGTCTGCAATATTCGGGTACCATGCCCGATGGCACACTCTGGACCAGTAGCGGTGTGGTTGAACCTTTTGCTACCAGCAACAATACGCCGGTTTCCATTGCCGGAAGAGAAAACCGGGACCAGGAAACCTACAGAATGCTGGGTGGAGGTGACTTGAGCGTTAAAATATTACCCAATCTGATTTTTAAAACTTCTATAGGTGGTTATTATACCCAACAGGAGAACAATACTTTTACCCAGACCAGTGCACGTAAAGACGGTGATGTGAATGAAGCTACAATTTATACCCGCCAATACCTGGATCTGCTTTTTGAAAATACCTTAAACTACAGTCTGAAAAAAGGCAACCACAGCTTTACCGGATTATTGGGTTATACCACCCAGCAAACTAAAATTAAAGAGTCGACTATCGTAGGGCGGAATTTCCCGACAGAGAATTTCGAGACCTTAAACCAGGCCGGACAAATTGACCAGGCCTTAACCAATACCTTAAAAGACCGGGTTGGCCTGATCTCTTATCTGGGTCGTGTCACGTACGATTACAAAGACAAATACCTGTTATCGGCCAGTTTCCGTACCGATGGCAGTTCTTACTTTTACAAAGGGCAAAAATATGGCTCTTTCCCAGCCATTTCAGCAGGATGGGGAATTGCCAATGAGCCCTTTATGAAAAAGGTGGATTGGATCAGCAACATGAAACTTCGCGCCAGCTACGGTGCTACCGGCAATAACAAAATCCAGAGTTTCGCTTTCACCAACTTACTTTATCCTGGTAATTATTCCTTCGGTAACGGTACCGGATCGGTAAACCTGGGCCTTTCGCCAAATGGTGATGTATTGGCTAACCGCAACATCACCTGGGAAAGAACCTTTGAATACAATACCGGTTTGGATGTGAGTTTTTTAAAGAACCGTTTTTCTTTAACCCTGGAATACTACAGCTCCTTAACCGACCGATTGCTTTACAAACAAGCAACCCAATCGTTTAGCGGTTCTTTTGAATACATCAACAATGCTGGGAAAATCAAAAATCATGGTTTTGAAGTAGAGCTCTCCTCCAACAACTTCAAAACACCTGCTTTTCAGTGGACGACTACTTTGAACCTATCTGCCAACAGGAATAAACTGGTAGAGCTGGGTGGTGAGCCCTACCAGTACAATTATGGCGAGCGCAATGAGATTTATGCTGCAATTCTTGGTCAGCCTGCCATCCAGTTTTTCGGATACAAAACAGATGGCATCTGGACCTCACAGGCCCAGATTGACGAAGCTAAAGCAGCCGGACAAACGTCTACCCTATCCAAATATTTCCAGGCTGGCGGTTTAAAGTTTGTGGATGTAAATGGCGACAATAAAATTGACATCAACGACCGCACTACCCTGGGCAGTCCGTTTCCAGACTTTACCTGGGGCATCACCAATACCTTTAAATACAAAGGTTTTGACCTGAGCATTTTGCTGCAGGGCGTGCAGGGTGGCAAACTGATCAATGGCGACGCCAATTATAATGAATCCAGAAGATACAATGTGAAGTTCAACGAAAACCGATGGATCAGTGCAGCCAATCCGGGCGATGGTAAAACCCCGTATTATACCAATGGTGAAAATTGGTTGCTAACAGACTACGTATTGGAAGATGCGTCTTATGCTTCAATCAGAAACGTCATCCTTGGTTATGCCATACCGCAGAAGTTCAGCAAAAAACTTGGTCTTAGTGGAATCAGAATCTATAGTTCGGTAGATAACCTGCTGTACCTGATGGGCAGTTCTTATCGTGGCATTAATCCAGAAGCAAGGGCTACGTCTTCACAGTATGCATCACCGTTGATTGATGGTTATCAACGTGGGGCCTTCCCAATAGCCAGGACCTATACTTTCGGACTAGATGTTAATTTCTGATCATGAGCACCTTTAAAAAATCGAAAATGAAAAGTTTAAAATATATCACACTGGGGTTTTTATTGGTAGGAACACTCCATGCCTGCAACAAAATCATTGACATTGATCCAATCTCTAATGTTGGCGTAGACAACTTTTACAAAAACTACGAAGAGACAAAGACCGCATTGACGGGAAGTTATTACGGACTTCAAAAGCCTTTGGAATATGAGTGGATGCTGACTGAACTGCGCAGTGACAATTCCAAGCAGGGTGTTGCCAACAGTACCGCATCAATCAATGTGGAATTCAATGAGCTGGATATGTTTACGCTGAACTCGGCCCATGATAAAGTGTATCAATATTGGTTGAGTACCTATAAAAATATCCGCTCCATTAACTATGTATTGCAAAGCCTGGGCGTAAAATATACAGGCAATAAAATTGAAATCGGTGATGGAACGGCGAAAATGACTGCAGGTCAGAAAAATCAATTGGCTGGAGAAGCGCTTTTCCTGCGTGCCTACCATTATTTCAATATGGTACGCTTGTACGGGGGCGTTTTCCTCATTACAGAACCAGTTGACCCCCAGGAGTCCCGGAGTATCCAACGTGCTTCATTAAGTGACTGTTATACCTTGATCAAAGCAGATTTACTTGCGGCTAAAGACCTCTTGTCGCCCACAACCTATCAAAACACTGCCAATGGCGATGTTGGGCGTGCGACCACCTGGGCAGCTAAAGCATTACTGGCTAAGGTATACCTTACCTTACAGGATAAGGGAAATGCAATACCACTATTGGATGATGTCATCAGCAACAGTGGTTATGGCCTCCTTCCGGCATATGCCGATGTGTTCTCCATCAACAATGAAATGAACCGGGAGATACTTTTTGCGGTACGCTTTAAAGCCGGAGGTTTCGGTCTGGGTAATTCCATGGCCAATAACTTTGCACCAACCTCAAGCGGTAGTGCAGTCATCAATGGTGACGGTACAGGCTATAATTTTCCGACAAACGAGTTGGATGGAACTTTTAAAACACCTGCCACAGGTGCAACAGATCAGCGTAAAAATGTAACCATGGCCAAATATGGTTCAAAACTATATGTCAAAAAGTTCCTTTCCCCGGTATTGGTGAAATTTGATGCAGAGAACGACTTCCCGGTGATCCGCTTTTCTGATGTCCTGTTGATGAAGGCCGAGGCTACCGGTTACAACGGAGCCAGTGGGACTTCGGTAGGACTGATCAACCAGGTCAGAGAACGGGCTGGCGCGGTGAATTACGCATCTGGTGATTTTAACGCTGGTTTTTATAAATACCCTGGTGATGCCGCTGCAAGCGGGGCAATTACGGATGACACTAAGTTTTTGAATGCCTTACTCAATGAACGACGGGTTGAACTGGCTTTTGAAAACCAACGTTATTTCGATCTGATCCGTACAGGACAAGCCATCACCGTAATTAAAAATCATTTTGCCGCTGAGTTTGATTCCCATTATAAGGCCTACAGACCCGCAGTAACCCTGGCTGAACTGCAATCCAACGTGGTTGCCGATAAGTTGCTGCTGCCTGTTCCGCAACGGGAGATTGACACCAACAACCAAATAAAAATCACACAAAATCCAGGCTATTAATCAGAGGGATATGACTATAAAAAACACCTTAAAACTGTCTGTATGCCTCTTGGGTATATTGATTTGCAGTGCCTGTAAAAAGGATAAAACTGCCGCTTCAGTTCCGGACACCCTGAACACAAAAGATTTTGTTTTCAATACCGCAAACAAGCAAATTACACCGGATGCCGAAATTGGTGCGGAACTCAACTCCCCTGCCGGGATCCAGTTAATTTATGCCTACCTGGTTCGGAACAACACCACAGATTCACTCATTTACATTGGTACCCCAACTGTGGAACAGCAACATGCCTACGCATTTAAAATTCCTGCAGCCAACTATGCACAGGCAAAAATGCAGGCTGTAAAAGGAATCCGCATTATGGTGAAACACCTGGACAATACCTCTTATGAAGGATTTATCAAAGTTACCGCCTTTACACCACCCCTACCTAAGCTGGAAAATGTGCCGGCTAGTTTATTGCCGGATCTGAATGATAAAATCACCATTACCGGTAAAGCGGGTTCCGAAAATGGCTTAAAGGAAATCAACATTTACGATGACTACCAGGGTACTTTTGCATTGGTCAATAAAATTGCAATCAGTGGCAGTCCAAAAACTCAGGACATCAGTTATGTGTATACCTATCGTAAAAATGCGGCCAATCTCAAAATTGTGATTGTCGATAACTTCGATTTGACGGCCGAGGCTGCAATTAAAATCCCACTAAAGGCCTTCAACTTTTACCAGGACATCACCATGATGGCCAATGGTACCGCAGCGGCACCTTCTACCAACAGCTTCTTTGTTGGCGAAACCGGCACTACGCTGGGCACCTGTAATGTGAGCGGACAGGAAGCTAAGGTCGACTTTTTAGGCTACTGCACCAGCACCAGCATTTATACCATTTATACGCCAACCAATACCAGCACCATTGCCAAGAACTATAAATGCGGAACCCTGATCTGGGAGCCAAATACTGCTGACCTGAAAGCAACCAGGTTCAGGGTATTGATTCCAGGAACAGCGGATGCTGACCGCATTTACGCGGCTTACACAGCCAATACCATCACAGAACTCAGCGATGAATTCTTCGGAAATATTGCTGTTCCGGGTAGCAGTACTGCCAAATTTGATCCGATTGTAGCCAATCAGGCTGCTGCCGTATTTAACCTGACCCAGGCCTACCTCATCTGGATCAGGGTACCAAAGGCAGATGGCACCTTTACCAATCAGCTGATGCGAGCAAAAGAGGTTAACATTGCTTCTACCGCAGCGCTTTCCACGATGAAATTTGACATTATGGTTTCTAAAAAATAACGATGAGGATATTCGCAATATGTACCCTGCTTGGCCTGAGCTTAAATGTTCAGGCTAAGTCTATCCTGGTTGAAACGCCCCAGGAATTGAAAAATGCAGTTTCCAAAGCCATTCCAGGCGATACGATTTATCTGAAAGATAAAGAATGGAAAAATGCCGTCATTCAGCTCACAGGACGGGGTACCGCAGCAAAGCCGATTGTGGTGCTGCCGCAACATCCTGGTGGCGTAACCTTCAGCGGCAACTCCTATGTCCAGCTGGGCGCTGAATATTTAATTTTCAGCGGCTTTCATTTCAAAAACGGTTATACCCCGAAAAGAGAAGTCATTTCTTTCAGGATCAATAACGATCAGCTGGCCAATCACTGCAGGGTAAGCAATATTGTGATTGAAGATTATAGTCAGCCACAACGTTTCAAATCAGATACCTGGATTACACTTTACGGGAAAAACAACCGTATTGACCATTCCACATTCGTCAATAAATTGAATGCCGGTCCGGTCATCATAGCAGAACTGGACGACGAACGCAGTCAGCGCAATCAACATAGTATAGACAGCAATTATTTCAAGGGCAGGCAAAGATTTGGCAGCAATGGCGGAGAAACCATCCGCATCGGTGTTTCCAGGTACTCCCTTACCGCATCGCAAACCCAGATCTGTTACAACTTTTTTGAACGCTGCAATGGAGAGGTTGAGATTGTATCCATCAAATCTGGAGAAAACAAGGTCAGCTTCAACACTTTCCTGGAGTGTGAGGGTGGATTGGTTTTGCGGCATGGATCCGGAAATATGGTATCCGGCAACTTTTTTATTGGCAACAACAAACCTTTTACCGGGGGTGTGAGGGTCATTAATCCAAAACAAACTGTAGTTAACAATGTATTTTATGAACTTCAGGGGACAAACTTTCGTGCGCCGTTGGCGGTATTAAATGGAGTTCCCAATTCGCTCATCAACCGCTACTACCAGGTAAAAGATGCCCTGATTGAGAAAAATACTTTTATCAATTGTTCCAGCATTCTTTTTGGTGCAGGCAAAGACGCAGAGCGTACACTCGGACCTGAAAATGTATCGTTTAAAAACAACCTGATCTTAAGTAAAAACGCTACATTTTACACCGATGCCAATCAGGACAAAGGCATTATTTTGTCTGACAACGGACTGGAGGCTGGTTATCCGGGCCAGGCCGGGCCAGGCTTTAAAAAAGTAGCCCTCAAAACGGTGAACCTAAAAGGTTTCGATCTTCCGTACCATGCTTTTTATGGCGCAGACATCAGGAAATTGCCTTTGATCCAGCAGCAATTTACCGGTGCTACATGGTATCATCCTAAAACCATACCTCCTGTACGTAAATCGAAAAGCTTTAGGGTGAGTGCCGAAGAAAGCAGTTCACTAGCAAAAATTATTCATTCGGCTATACCTGGTGACACCATTGTACTGTCAAGCGAAGGGCGCTATAAAATGAGCGAAGAACTGGTGATCGACAAACCACTCACGATCATGGCAGACACCAGGTTAAAAAGCAGACCGATATTCGTCAATGGCTATTTTAAATCCTTCGATGCCTTCATCAGCATAGCCAATGGCGGTGACCTGGTTGTCAAAAACATTTCCTTCCAGGGAACGTATGAAAGTTTTTCAGCAGTAGATGCAGGTATCCGCTCTACAGATCTGCCAATGAACAGGCCCTATAAACTGACAATAGACCATTGCGAGTTTTACGATTTTAACGAAAGTACCAATGCGGGTTTTAAAGCTTCAAAAAGCACACTGGCCGATAGCCTTATCGTGCAAAACTCCATTTTCCACCACATGTCGGGCTCCGGCATTGACCTTTCTGCAGAGAAAGAGGACAAAGGAATTTACAATGCTGAAAACACCCTCATTAAAAATTGCGTGTTTACGAATTTACTGGGCAGTGCCATTAACATTTACCGTGGTGGAAACGATGAAAGCACTTTAGGGCCCTTTGTAACGATAGACCACTGTACGTTTAACGAAGTGGAGAACCGGGAACAAGGCACTGTAATCCGCCTGATTGGGGCACAGCAGGCTTCGGTTACCAATAGTAATTTTTCTTTCAGTGGTCAGGGCGGACGCTCTATACAGTTCCAGGAATATCGTTGGGATCAGCTGCTGGTTGACTACTGCAATTTTTATGAATCCGGTAAAGTAGAGTCCTTTTACAACAAAGCTACCGGCGGCCACGTTTACCATCAGAAACCCGGTTACGCTGATCCTAAAAACTTAAACTTTTTCTGGAAAGCAGCACCATTGGCCAATGACCAGCAACCCCTGGGCATCTTACCAAACTGATGCCCCTGATCCGGCAATGAATTAAGGCAGGTAATCCAGAATTTTCTCCATCAATTCCGTTTCGGAAAAAGGCTTGATGATGTAATCATTTAAACCGGAGGACAAATAAATCGCATGTGATTCCGCAGAAATCTGACCAGTAATGGCGATAATTGGCACATGCGATTTTGCGCGATCGTCAATCGCCCTGATCTTTTGAGTCAATTCTAAACCATCCATTTTAGGCATTTGGATATCTGTCAGGATCATATCATACTGTCGCCCTTCTATGCAGCTTAAAGCATCAAATCCATCCACAGCAGTATCAAAACTAATTCCCTGTTTTTTGAAGATCATTTTGATCACCAGCAGGTTCATTTCTGAATCATCTACAACCAGTAAATGAATATTTTTGAACCTGTCGCTGCTAATTACAGGAGCCTGTTGTGTTTCCATACCTGCTTTCTGATCTGCAGCAATGACATAAGGCAATTCCAAATGGAAGGTCGTCCCCTTGCCTACTGAACTTTCTACAGAAATCTTGCCTTTATGCAGGTCTACCAATTTTTTGCTGATTGATAAGCCAAGTCCCGATCCCTTTTGCCAATCTACCCGCTTGGTATTGATCACCTGCGAAAATTCGTTAAACACGACGCTCAGGTTGTCTGCCGATATGCCAATACCAGTGTCAATAACGCTAATCAGCAAGGTGACGTGTTCCGCATCCACTTCTTTCAGCCCCACTTTAATGGTTACTTTGCCTTTATCAGTGAACTTAATGGCATTTGCAGTCAGGTTCATCACAATCTGTTTCAACCGGTACGGATCACCATACAAAATCAGATCCTTTGCTTTGGTTTGGTCCAACTCCAGCAACAGGTTCTTCTGGTCGGCAAGTACTTTTGTCGTATCTACAATTTCTGATAAAATTCGTTTATAACTGAAAGGCGTCTTGGCTAAAGACAGTTTTCCGGTTTCCAGTCGCGAGAAATCCAGTACTTCGTTTACAGCAGACAACAACATGGAAGATGAGGTATCTAAAAGCTTGGACATCGCTTTTTGATCTTCATTTAAAGGTGTCGATTTGAGTTGTTCCGAAACGCCGATGATGGCGTTTAGCGGAGTTCGCATTTCGTGACTGATGTTGGTAAAGAAGCGGGATTTACTAACCACCTGTTCAGCGGCCAGCCTATTGGCTTTAAGTGTCCTGTCGTATGCGCGATAAAGCTTATAAAGCAACAACAAAATCACAACATAAGATAAAATATTCAATGCAAAGTTCATTTTATCTGAAAGATCGATAGCCGCCAAGGAGTTTTTAGCCTGGTCTTTTAATGCAACCGCCCTCCGTGCCTTTCCAGTTGCTTCGTTATCCTTAAACTCGTTAAACAAGCGTTTGATATTGGCAAAGATCCGTTCATTCAGTTTTAAAATCCGTTGTTCCTGATCAGTGAGTTTTACATAATTGTCCCGTTGCTTTTCCAGTAAGCTTTTATAATATTTGCTGATTCGTTCCAGCTGCTTCTTATTGTAGGCCTCAATTCCATTGTCAATATTTACATAGGAAGTTTCTGTTTTCTTCAGTGTCGCAGCACTGTCTTTTTGATCCGATTTGTTTAGAATTGCACTTTTTAAGCGTTGAAAAAATTTCTTCTTTTTCGCTTCCGGTTCCTTCTTTTTTTCTTCAACAACTACTGTTTTTCTATATTTTGGTATGGGATAAGGCTTTACGGTCAGTAGTCTTTCGTTGATGTCCCCGGTATTGATTTGCAAACTGATATTGGCTATCGAGTCAACCAGTTTTTTGATTTCACCATATAAAACCATCTGGTGACGCTTGCTTTTCAGGTCATCGACTATGGCACCGGAAATCTGTTCCTGATCCTGTTGCGCAATACGCTCCAGCATACCAGATATAAATTTAATTTCTGAAGTATACCTGACAAAGTATTCAGGTTTCCACAAAGCGGTATACATCCTGAAATTATTCTCGGCAGTTTGTAAACTTAAAGTAATGGTATCCAACCTGGAAACGTTGATATTATTGGTTTCCAATTCAGCTAATGTAGCGAGGAGCGTCTTTTGTTCAGATCTTTGAATGACAGAGTTTCTAAACAATAAGACAATAAACAAAATGATTAGCCCAAAGATCAGTAGAAAAGAACGTTGCTTATTTTTCATTATTTATTTGAAATAGTTCATGGAATGACCATAACACCTCAAAGTTAAGCATTAAAAATTAACAAAATCCCTTGCCGCCAGGGGAATTCTAATGACGACAAGGGATTGGTAAAAAAACAATGGGATATAAAAGCTGTTTTAGTTCAACAGCTCATCAAATTGTTTCTGTAATTCAGGATCTGAAGGTCTTTTGGCGTTTGCAGAGACAATTTTTCCTTTTGGATCGATCAATATAAATCTCGGAATGGAATTGATGTTAAATTTTTTAACGAAATCAGCATCAAAAGCGCGATCAGCGATCAACTGAATTCCTTTCAAATGATTATCTGCTACGAAATCTTTCCATTTTTGTTTGTCTTTCTGAACATCTACAGAAAGGCTCACAAAATGAATATTTTTGTTTTTATACTTTTCTTCTATTTCTGTCAGGTGCGGAATTTCACGTTTACATGGTCCACACCAGGTAGCCCATACATCAATGTACACATATTTTCCGAGTAAAGAAGTTAAAGATACCCGATCTCCATTGGGCTGTTCATAATCAAATGCTGGCGCCAGGGCATGATCAGAAAATCGTTTGTAATTGTTATAAACCTGTTCCAGTTGCTTTTTATAAGCTTTATTTTCAACTTTAGCCGCATAATCCAGGTATACAGAATCTATAAGTGCTGTATTTCCACCCTGTTTAATCAAATTGCTGATTTCATAATATTGAGCCGAAGATTTGATAAAAGGATTGGTCAGCAGATCATTAATGATCGCCAGTTCCACCAGGCCCCGGGTATTGCTTTTTAACAAGTTACTATATTTAGGCTTGTACTTCAACTTACCAATACCAGCTGTAACCAGGCTACGGTACATCGCAGAGTTGCGATACAATTCTTCATTGTTTAAATCCAGGCCCTCAGTAGTAAAATCTTCCATTTTCCGCTTTTCTTCAGCTGTCATTTTCACCTTGTACATGTCATTGAAAAGAGAATCCCATTTGAGCTTTGAATGATCTCCGGGAGCTTCCAGTATTTTATAAAAACGAGCTTGTTTTGCTGAATCCACGCCATAATACAAGGTATACAAACCTGAAACATCGCGTGTATACGCATCGGCATCACCGATCATAATCCGTTTGAAAAACTCATTTTTTGAAGCTGAGGCCAGCTTAGGTACCAGCGCTTTATAATCGGCTATTCCCGCAATATATTTTTGCACCGGAACATCATACAATTCATAATTCTCCCCTCTTCTTTTTACCGGAAGAAACCTGGTAATGGATTTTTGTATTTCCGGAATTAAGTTGTTTTCAAGTGCACCCTTTCCTGAAAAAGTATATCCTTTAAGCGGCGAAAATGCAACAGTCAAATCATATCCCGGCTCAAGAAATACATTACCTATTTCGGTCAGTGCGTAAAACCCTTTATTGATCTTTGGAAGATTGGCATTGAAAGTACCGTCTTTGGCAACTGGAATGGATTTGATCCGTCCGGAAACATCAGAAAGATACATGCTATCTAATCCTGGTTTTTCCAGCTTACCATGTAAACGTATAGATCCGCTTTGAGCAGCAGCATCAACAACACCCGCAAAACACAACAGGGCTAATAATTTAATTTTATTCATCATTGGTTTCTTTAATTGATTTCCATTTTAGGATTAAACTGTCTTACCCTCGCCGGTATCTGCAAAGTATACATTTTGCTATGCGGCTTTAAAGTGGCCAGCACCGCTCCGGTTTGCTTATTGGTCCGGATTACCTCAGGCATACGTCCTTCTTTATCCAACCGCTTCATATCCATCCACCGCAATCCGCTATAAGCCAGTTCCCTTCTGCGTTCAGCAAGTACAAGGGCAAGCGCAGCTTCTGGATTGGCTGCTGTGGCAGCCTGATAAGCCGCAGTTTTGATCCGTACCTTTCTGATTTTATTCAGCATCTCCATCGCTTTGCCAATGTTTTCTGCACGCGCAGCAGCTTCAGCAAGCGTTAGATAAAGCTCAGGAAAGGTCACACCAAAATTTGCCCGCCCGGGAGGAGCTGCCCGGTTTAAACCTTTGGAATTGCTTACCGTCAGAAAAGCATAACGGATATCGTTTGCATTAAAAAAGGTTTTCAACTGATCCGAATACAACATAAAAGTAGGCACGCCGTATTCTTCACTGGCCCGCTGCCACAAAATCTCTGGGTTTAAATCAGAGATCGGTATGCCGTTCTTATTAGAAATCGCATTGTAATCTATCAGGGCATGACTTGCTTTTAAAGCCAGATCTGCATATTTCGCAGCATTTGGGTAATCCCCCATGTACAGATACACCCTGGACAGAAAGCCCTGCGCCCCGGCTTTCGTAGCGCGATAACGGTTGACCGAACTTAAAGGCAGGTCTTTTTCTGCCTGTAGTGTATTGCTGATGATTGTATCCATTGTTGATTTTAATGTAGACCTGCCCGGAGCAGTTTCTGTGACAACAGTAGAGGAGACAAGTGGCAATCCCAAGTCGTTTACTGCTGTTGCTGGGTCATAAGCCTTGGCAAAAGCGGTAAGCAAGGTAAAATAGGCATCCGAACGAACCAATAGCGCTTCGGCAAGTACTTCTTTTTTCTTCTCCGTGCTGCCATCTTTTGCAGCCATCACATGCTTAACAATGACATTGGCATCGTAAATCACGCGGTACAACTGCCCCCAGATTACAGGACTTACCTGATCGTTCAGATCCAGTTCCTCGCGCCAGTAATATGAGTTTGCGGCAATACTTCTATCCACAGCACTATAATCCCCATAAAAGTCGTCTGTACAATATAACAAGGCTGAAGGGAAAGTCTGTGTCATGGTAAATGAGAACAGCATACTTTCGTAATCTGAAACCTTTTCAGGAAGGATTACCCCTTTCGGCTTTACTTCTAGAAAGTCCTTGCAGGAGCTCAGACTAAACAGCACAAGTGCACTAAAAATGCAGTATAATATTTTTTTCATGTGTTTGTGATTAACAGTAAAATATTCTAAAATAATATGGATCGTTAGAAGTTCGTTGACAAGGTTAAACTGTAGAACGGACGCTGTGGTAAACTCCGCTCACCAGTTCTTTTGTCGATAAACTCTGGATCCACATCATTACCACTAAACGTATATTTAAATGGATTCTGAGCCTGAAAACGGATCTGACTGTTGCTCAATCCAATCTTTTTGAGCATGGCATTTTTCAGGTTATAGGTCAAAATTACATCCCTCAATCTGATGTAATCGGCCTTCCTTACAAAAGTATCTCCATAGGTATATCCATATCTGGCCGCATAACTAAAATCCCCTGGAGTTCCGTACTCAGGAAATCCGGGTATATTGGTTTTGAGTTCATCCCCTTTTACTTTCCAGTAACCGGCAGAACCCTGTAGCGGGAAATTGTAATTCATATCATCCGGATTGGGTGCTTGTACGCGCATGATATGCCCTCCGTAATACATAAACAGGAAAGAGAAATCAAATGCGCCAATTGTGAATTGATTATTTAATCCGATGACATATTTGGGGGTTGTTGTACCGCTGTACTTCAGGTCTTCAAAATCCACATCGACGATGGCATCACCATAGGTGTTCATAATTTTAATGTCGCCATTCCGATCGTACACACCAGGTTGGCCCAATGCATTTAAACCTGCATATTTATAACTGAAAACGGCATTCATCGGATATCCTTTCTGAAGATCAGTTCCGGTAACAATGTCATAAGACGAAGTTTTGTCTTTAGGCTGAACGGCAAGTACTTTATTTTTATTGAAAGCAGCCGTCAAACCTGTACGCCAGTTGAACCCTGAAGTAGCTACATTCAAACTACTGATCATCAATTCCAAACCTTTATTTTCTATAGCAGCAGTATTCGCGTTATACTGGTTAAATCCAAGTGTCGGATCTGCAGACAGAATTCCGAATACATCCTTTGTTTTTTTATAGTAGACATCTACCGATCCCGTCAAGCGATTGTCCAATAATCCATAATCTAACCCCACATTGTAATTGTGTGTAGTTTCCCAACGGATGGATTGATTTTCCGGAGAAAGTACATCGTAAAATAACTCCGTCGAACTAAACATGGTATTCAATCTGGAATTCAACAACAAGAACGGGCCATTGAAACTACTTGGCACATTTCCATTAAATCCGGTTGCCGCGCGAAGTTGTAGCGTATTTACCCATTCCAGGGGCTTCATAAAAGCCTCTTCATTAATTACCCAGTTTAAGCCGGCAGACCACAATGGCTTGTTTTTATATTTTGGATCTACCCCGAAAAGGTTCGACTGGTCTATACGCAAGCTTCCCGTTGCCACATAACGACGGTCATACACATAAGTAGCCTGTCCATACAACGAACGAAACCTCCGGTCATCATAAGTTTCACTGTAATAGCTGGCACTGTTAAACCTGGATCCATAACTACCCACCTCAGGAAATACAGGGGTGATGGTAGAATTCAGAACCTGCAGGTTAACGGGTTTGTTGATGAGCGATTGACCATCATATCCAAAAAAAGTAGTTTTATAGGAGTCTGACTGGGTTTTTCTTTGCTCCATCCCTAAAATACCGGAGATGTTGTGCTTGCTGTCTTTGGAATAATAGTTGGCATTGAACTGTCCACGCAGGGTATAATCAACCTTTCTCAGTGTTTGCTTGGTTAAAAAATCACCTTTTGGCAAATCAATAAATAAAGGTGTACCCTTTACCGGATCTTTTTTTGCTTTAGAATTGATGAGGTAACGCACACTGTACGCTTTCTCCGTCCGAAGCTGATCATTTATCCCCTGCTCGTTTTCATAAGCTCCGCCCAGATCTAAATTCAACCAACTTGTAATTTTCGCATTCAAGCGTCCCTGACCTCTGAATGAATTTAAAGATTGTTTGTTGGTGTTGGCAAACAACTCTTCATAAGGATAATAAGCCTGATCATACAAACCAACTGCCTTAGCTTTGGCATTGTAAGCTGCATTGATGGCATAAAATGATTCCTTAAGCTCCCCAAATGTAGCTGGCAAGGCAGTTCCGGTGGCATCAATTAAACGATCATATGGAAGCAAATCAGCGTATGGTGCCGTTTTGCCAGACTCCTGTTGGTTATTGGTGTAAATACCTTTAAAATCAAAAGAGAAAGTTTTGTTAAACTGATAGGTATTGGCGACATTCAAAATGACGCGATTATTTTTAGATCTGATTTCGTCAGGTCTTTCACCTACATAATTCAATCCTAAAAGATACGTGCTTTTATCACCTCCGCCGCTTACATCCAGGTTGATTTGTTTGACTAAACGATTCTGATAAAACAGGCGTTTATAATCAGACAAATTATTGTAAGATCCAATGGCAGCAATTTTTTCATTGGCCTGTTGTTCTGTCAATAATCCATCCTCCTGATCAAACAGCACTTTCCTTACCGGATCCATTGGGGTATAATCGTCATAAAAATAACTTGCATCGTTACCTGTTTTTACATAATCCCTATTCAACTGCACAAATTCTTCAGAGCCCATGTATTTCATATAACCAAAATCCGGTTTAGATTGAAATGCGGAAGTGCTTCTGAAATTAAATACGGGTTTACCGGATTTACCACGACGGGTTTCTACAACAATTACCCCGTTAGATGCCTGTACACCGTAAATAGATGCGGCGGCGGCATCACGAAGTACGGATACTGAGACCACATCATTTGGGTTAATTGTACTCAGATCGATTTCAGTAGGAAAGCCGTCAACCACAATTAAAGGACGTTTAACAGCATCAAAAGTACTCACCCCCCTGATGGAAATCTCTCCAGAAATACCATTATAGACTAACCCAGGCACTTTACCTTCCAGATTTTCTAAAAAATTACCCGTTACGGCTACACGCTGGTTGTAATCCTTTTCACCAATGGTGCTTGCTGCTCCTGTCAGCTGGCTTTTATTTACTTTTTGATAACCTGTAGAAATAACGGCCACCTGCTGCAGCTGGGTAATATCTCTTTGTAAAACGACAACAATAGGCTTGTTTTCATTACCGTTGATCCGACGATCTACAGGTTGAAAACCCAGATAAGAAATCCGCAACACATCACCGCTTTGTACATTTTCAAGTATAAATTCTCCATTGCTATTGGTAGAGCGCGAAACATTTTGTCCTACAATTTTAACACTTGCACCTGCCAACGGGTTACCTACAGAATCAACAACCTTCCCCTGAACCCGCATCCGCATGAGGATGTCATTCACCTTATCCCAAATTGAGGCTCGCTTCTCGATGATGAGAATTGTCTTTTCATTGAAGCTATAATTCAAAGGTTGTGCTTTAAAAACATCATTTAAAGCATCCTTAATCACCACGTTATTCAGTTCAACAGAGACTTTATTGGCTTTCTTCATCAGCTCATTACTGTATAAGAAAGTGTACCCCGTTTGCTTTTTGATTTCTTTCAGTACATTTTCCAGCGCCACGTTATGCGCTTTCAAGGTAACTTTTTGTGCATATGTGGTGGCTCCAACCTGTAAACAGGCTATAAGAATGAGAACAGCAGTTAGCTTCATGATTCTTAGTATTCTTTTTAACTGCCCATTTTCTTTGGGCAATAGCGTTTGTAAAGCAATCTTTCGGGATTGCGTAAATAGTTTCATACCTTCGTTTGGTTTTGGGTTTTAATTGAGTTGGTTTCGCAAAATTAATCTCAGGAATGCCCAGAATTACGGATTTCGATGCCAGTCGGAGTCCGTTCTTTTTTAGAGGCAATTCCTGTCTTATTGGGGTTAGTAAATCTTTTATCCGCTTTATTTCTCCTTTCTTTTTTTACCGTTGTATTTATCTTTTATTCACAAAAACTGTCCTATTGTCAATTTTGAATCTTACAGATCCTGTCTCTTCCAGCATCTCCAGCACCTCTGATATTTTACTCTTACGTGGAATCCTTCCTGTATAATGGATGTCGGGTACAGCACCCTTGTACTTGATTTCCACATCATACCAGCGCTCCAATTGCCTCATGATAGAGGCGAAATCTGTTTCATCGAACTGAAAGGCCCCATTTTTCCAGGCCACCACCTGATCTACAGCTACAGGTGCAATATGGATCAGTCCGCGCTTAGAAAGTATGGATTGTTCGCCAGGAACAAGAACAGCCGCATTTACCTTGACCGATCCTTCCAGTAAAGTTGTGGTTACAGCAGCCTCATCCTCATAGCTATTGATGTTAAAATGCGTACCCAGAACTTCTACAACCTGCCCCGATCCCCTGACTTTAAATGCTTTACTTTTATCTTTGGCCACTTCAAAATATGCTTCACCACTTAAATCAACCTCCCTGCTTAAAGAACCTGCAAAGCTAACTGGAAATTTAAGGGAGGAGGCCGCGTTTAACCAAACCCTGGTACCGTCTGGTAACACAACTTCATATTGTCCGCCCTTGGGTGTGCTGATTTGAATTGTACGTTTTGCAACTTCATACGGTTCAGGAACATCGCTGCTGAGTAAAGTACCATCGTTATAGGTTAAGGCAGCAGCATTGATCACCACGCCTTGCTTTGCAGCACTTAATGCAATGGTTTTACCATCGGCCAAAGTCAATGTAGCCGAATTTTTACCAGGTGCGATATCCTTTCCAATTAAACGGGTTATTTTGAGGTCGCTGCCAAATGGATTGTATTGATTCACGTATAAGATCAGCCCAAGGGATAAGGTGATCAGCAAAAGGGCAGCGGCTGCATACCTGTAATTGAACCTAAACCCTCGTTTAACTTTTTGCAGGGGCAGACCGGCCTGAGTTCTTACCGACAACCAAATTTCTGAGCGCAGGTGTTCAAAGCCCTCAGCATCGCTTAACACTTGTTGATCAGCTTCCTTTAAATACCAGCGTTCGACCAAAGCAGCTTCATCAGCATTTGCCTTCCCTTGTAAATATCGTTCTAAAAGTACCTCGGTCTCTGCCTTATTCATTGCCTGTTGATAAAAAATTATTCCGCTTTAATAACAAAACACATGAAAACATCCCAGGGGGTATGCTCTGAACAGAAATAATTTTATTTTAACATTCAAGCGAAACAAAATGCTTAACGAAGCATCAACATCATGAATAATGAAGCACCGGTAACATCTTTTAAACCAGTTCTGATGAGCTTTAAAGATTTATTGATCTGCTTTTTTACCGTTTCATCAGAAGTTCCAAGTCGCGTCGCAATTTCTTTATGACTGAGATTTTCTTTTCGGCTCATTTCAAAAACCTGTCGCATCCTTGGCGGTAAATTTTGGATCTCACGTTCTATAGCCATCGCCAAATCCCTTTCATCCAGTGCTTCCAGGGTTACATTACTCATTTCTGTCGCAAAACCTGCCAGCGAGCCCAGGTAGTCATTGTGATATTTATGCTTTCTGATTAAATTCAAGACGCGGTTCCTGGCAGATACAAAGAGATAGCCGGCAATATTTTTGTTGTCCGGAATTGCCGCCGAATTGATCCATAAATTGCTAAACAATTCTTGTATGATATCCTTGGTTTCATCCTCATTCCTGATCATTTTGTAAACATGGGCATACATGATCCGCCAGTAGCGATCGTAAATTATGGTAAACGCACCTTCATCACCGGCTTTCAATAAATCGGTCAGTTCCGCATCAGAAACGTCACTGTATAATGGCATAGGATAAATTCAGGTCAAATTGTACCCCAATATTAAATATTTGTTTTCAATACCGCACCATGCCGGGCTATTAATCTGTCATCGCATTAGATTATCAACAGCGTAAATAAACAATTCCTACACATGAGCTCATATCAGTCCATAAAAAAGAGCAACAATGAATAACTTAGTATGGATTAGAATTTCAATTTCAGCCCCAAACCGAGCTGAAATACGTCAGGTAAGGATAAGGTAGAAGTATTCTGGAGGTAATTAATCAGATAATAGTCGTTGGTATTGAACTCGGTGTATACACTGATCGCTTTAAAGCCAGAACCGGGAATTAGTTTCCTCGCGTCCAGTTCAACCTCATTGGAAAAGGAAAGGTGTGGGCGCAAGGCTTCAGACCAGTAATAATAATCCTTAGCGTACCGGGTACGGTTAAAAATGAAGGACAGGTCTTTTTGAAAAGTATAGGTGGCAAAAAAGCCTGGGTTAATCGGATAGATCTTCCCCCAATCTTTCAACTTAATCACTAATGGCCGATAGGCAAATTTCGCGGTGACAATATTCAATTCACCGCCTTTGCTTTTTGGTACATAGCCGTAACTAAAATCCAGGCTTCCCCGCTGGTTCTTAAAAAGATCGTAGCCAATGCCGCCACTTAAATAGCCAATACTACCTGCAAACTGCACTACAGCAGCATCTGGCACTAGAAACCGGAGCTTTTGTGCCTGTGTTTTAGGAATCAAAAGCCCCGAAAACAACAACAGGCCATATATTTTAGAAAGATATCCGCTCAAAACTAACTTTATGATTAACAATTTCTACCAATAAAAATTCATTATTCCCTACTGCACTCGTAATGACATAAGGAATACCGGATTTATCGGGATAAAACAATTCGTAATTGTGTGTGTGCGCATGCAGTGATGCTAAAAAACCAGGCGTAGCTGCAAATGCAGCGGTATAATCTGTGACCAGTTTAGGATCAAAATCTTCAGAAATTGGTGGAACGTGTGATATGGTTACATAGTGCTCCACACCAGCTTCGGGTTTTAACTGGGTTTTTAACCAGTCTACATCAGGTACTTTGCCGTTGAAACCGTACTCGCGGCTATTGCTATCGTGACAGATGAATTTAATACCGCCATACACAAAAGAATAATTGAGCGGCCCAAACATGCGGAGAAAAACATCTTTGCCCCTTGAGGTCAGGTCATGATTTCCAATTACGGCAAGATAAGGCATATTCAATTTCTCCAGCTCACGGTCTATCCATTCCATTTCCTTGAGTACACCAAATTCAGAAATATCCCCGGCCACTACGACGAAGTCTATTCCGGGTATCTGATTTACTTTTTGATATAATTTTACCGTTTCGTCCCTGGATTTCTGGGTATCACCTGTCAGTACAAAGCGAACAGTATCATCCCCTTCACCTTTCCCAAGTGCTTTAAGGTTCGCCGCATTGATATCCTGTCGGGAGTCTTTATCAAAAATCTGGTTTGGGCTATATTCAAACTGATTGCAGCTGACAAGCACCAGGCTTGTCAGCAACAACATTAAACTTCTTTTACCGAAAATCATCATAGGTTGTCATTCTTTTAATCTTCTATATCCGGATCAGCATGTAAAGTATCCTGATGTGCTTCCGGCTGGTAAGCGGCTTCAAGCTCAGCTAGTTTTTGCTTGCCATAAGCCAGTTTTGTGATCAGTACAAACAAAACTGGTACGATGAAAATCGCCAATATGGTGGCAGAAAGCATACCCGCAGCTACCGTCCAGCCAATCGTTTGTCTGGACACAGCACCAGCACCTACAGATAATACCAAAGGCACAACACCTAAAATAAAAGCCAGTGAGGTCATGACAATCGGACGTAGCCTGAGCTTAACAGCCTCCATCGTTGCAGGGATGAGTCCCATTCCCCAATCCACCCTTTCTTTGGCAAATTCTACAATCAGAATCGCATTCTTTGCAGAAAGGCCAATCAGGGTGATCAGCCCAACCTGAGCATAAATGTTATTGTCCAGGTGCGGTAAAAACATTAAGGCAAGAATTGCACCAAACAAACCTAAAGGAACGCTGAGTAAAATTGAAAAGGGAACAGACCAGCTCTCATATAAAGAGGCCAATAAAAGGAATACGACAACAATAATTAATGCAAATATAACTGTGGTACTGTTCCCAGCTTCTTGTTCCTGCTGACTCAAGCCTGCAAAATTATAACTATAGCCCGCTGGCAAGGTTTGTGCAGCTACTTTTTCTAAAGCAGCCAATGCCTCACCACTACTTTTACCGGGTTTTGCGGCACCACTCACTTCAATGGACCGAAACAGGTTATAGTGATTGATTACCGAAGGATTCTCAACTTTTTTATAGGATACCAATGTGCCTAAAGGTACCGGAACACCTTTCATGTTTTTAACATACAACTGGTTCAAATCTTCAATCCGGCTCCTGTGAGCTGTATCAGCCTGGGCAACCACCCTAAAGCTTCTGCCGTACTTGGTAAAATCATTGATATAGCTGCTGCCAAAGTAGGCAGAAATGGTACTGTAAACCGCACCAATAGATACCCCCATCTTTTTAACCTGATCTCGGTCTACCTGAATCTTGTAATTGGGTGTATTGGAACTGAACAAGGTATAAGCCATACCAATGGCTGCGTCCTGATTGGCGGCGCCTAAAAACTTACCCACGACACCTTCAAACCTTTTGATATCACCTGCCTGCTGTTCCTGAATCTGCATGGTAAAACCGCCACTGATCCCCAAACCCGGAATTGGAGGTGGTTGCACAGCAATGATATTCCCCTCTTTATCTCCGCCAAAGGCTTTATATACATTGGCCAGTACCGCAGTTACATCTTTTTTACGGTCATCCCAATGGTTTAACTGTACAAAGAAAGTTGCCGCATTGGATTTGAATGAACTGTTTAAGATGTTCATCCCCGAAATAGAAGTGACACTTTTAATTTCCGGGTTTTCTTTACGAATCGTTTCGGTAATCCTTTTTACAAAAGCATCTGTACGTACAGCTGAAGCACCTTCCGGAAGTGTAGCCCCCATTAAAAATACGCCTGCATCTTCGTTGGGAATAAATCCAGATGGTTTGGTGGCAAACATACCGATGGTACCCACATAAATGCATACCAAAAGTACCACCACCAGGGCTGCTCTTTTCAAACACCATTGTACCCCTTTTGAATATTTGCTGGTTACCCGTGCAAACCACTGGTTAAACTTGTAGAAAAACTTGTTTAAACCCTTAGATTCTTTATCCAGATGTGTTGGTTTCAACAACAATGAACATAATGCAGGTGTTAAAGACAGGGCAATAAATGCGGATATGATTACGGATATCGCAATGGTAATGGCGAATTGCTGATACAACTGACCAACCATACCCGGAATAAAACCTACCGGAACAAATACCGCGGCCAAAATTAAAGCAATCGCAATAACCGGAGCCGTAATGTCTTTCATGGCTTTAAGTGTAGCCTCCTTAGCCGACAAACCTTCATGATCCATGTAATGTTGTACAGCTTCTACCACCACAATGGCATCATCAACCACAATACCGATGGCGAGCACAAAACCAAACATCGTCAATACGTTTACCGAAAAGCCGAGTATGGTAAAGAATATGAAGGTACCAATGATAGACACCGGAATAGCCAGCACGGGAATGAGCGTTGCCCTCCAGCTTTGCAGGAATAAGAACACCACAATCGTCACCAGCACCAAAGCTTCAATCAACGTATGTACAACACTATTGATGGATACATTGACAATAGAAACTGTTTCATAACCTATGGTATAATCCATATCAGCTGGAAATGATTTCTTCAGTTTATCCAGTGTTTCAATGATGGCATCGTAAGTCTGCACGGCATTCCCTCCTGGTGTCTGGTTCACACCCATCATGGCTGCCGTTTTACCATTAATCTCTGCTTTAATACTGTAAGCAAATTCACCCAATTCAACCCGGGCAATGTCTTTTAAATACACTGCAGATCCCTGATCTGATGTTTTGACAATGATATTTTTAAATTCCTCTTCTGTACTGAGGTCGCCATCCATAATGACAGAAAACTCAAAAGTCTGGTTGTCTTTTTGAGGCGGGCCACCTACACTTCCGCCCGGAATACGGGTGTTTTGTTCCTGAATGGCCGCAGAAACTTCTGCAGGTGTGATGCCCATTGATGCCATTTTGTTGGCATCTAACCAGATCCGCATACTAAATGGCTGACCAAAGGCCATCACATCACCTACTCCTTTTACCCTCAAGAGGGCATCTTTCAGATATAGATTGGAGTAGTTAGACAAGAACTTCTGGTCGTAGGTTCCCTTTGGCGAATATAAACCCAGTACCATCAACATGTCTGTGTTTGCTTTCTTGGTGGTTACCCCTAGCCTGCGTACGGCCTCAGGTAACGAAGGTTCGGCAATGCCTACCCTATTCTGAACATCCAGCGCGGCGACATCGATATCGGTTCCTACTTCAAAAGTCACCGTAATGGTCGAACGCCCATCGGCTGTACTTGAAGAAGTGAGGTATTTCATTCCTGGCGTACCATTAATCTGACTTTCGATAGGAGTTGTTACGGTTTGTTCCACCGTTTGCGCGTCTGCACCGGTATAGGTTGCGCTCACCGTTACAGTTGGCGGCGCGATATTGGGATATTGGCTGATCGGCAATCCGGTAAGCACAATGATCCCCACCATTACAATGAGTATGGAGATCACAATCGCCGTTACCGGACGTTTAATAAATACTTCTGAAATCATAATCTCTTATTTAGATGTTGGCTGTACTACAGCACCTGGTCTTAAATTTTGTGCACCTTCTGACACAATCACTTCGCCTGCTTTTAATCCGCTCAGTACTACAATCTGCTCGTTAGCCTGTACACCAAGTTTAAGGATCCGCTGCTCCGCTTTGCTACTGTCGCCTACTACGTAAACCATGTACTCGCCCAATTGCTCTGAAACTGCTTTATAAGGAATCGTCAATTGTTTATTTTCAAACTTGTTCAGCACTTTCACATTACAAGTCATGCCGCTAAATAAAGTGCCCTTAGCATTGGGGTAACTGATCCGCACTTTAATGGTTCCGGTACCCGGATCTACCGCACGGTCAATGGCCACAATCTTCCCTGGCAACTGGTAGCTGCTTTTATCCTGTAATTCGATACTGAAGACTGCATCTTTGACCACCGATTGGTCATGTTGCAATTTGCTGAAACGTGATATGTCATTCTGGTTTACCGCAATATCCACCGCTATCGGATCGTTTGCAGATACGGTATTCAGCAGGGTTGAGCCTTGTGTAACCAATGCGCCCGGTTTTACCTGCGAAATGCCAATCGTCCCGTTCATTGGAGAAAAGATAACCGAGCGGTTTAGATTCGCTTTTGCCGTGGCCAGACTGGCTTCAGCTACAGCTACCTGCGAAGCCGCGTTGGCCAGATCGGTCAATGCATAATCTACCCTTTGTTGTGCAATGGCTTCTTGTTTGGCCAGATTGGTATAACGCTCGGCATCCTTCTTTGCCTTGTTGTGATTGGCTTTAGAAACTTCCAGGTTTGCTTTTGCAGAATTGTAAGCTGCCAGGTAATTGGTGCGGTCTATTTCATACAGTTTCTGTCCTTTACTTACTTTTTGTCCGTCTTGTACAAAGATTCCGGTAATGTAGCCACCAACCTCCGCACGCAGTTCCACCTCATTTAAAGCGACCACCACGCCCGGATAAGCGTCAACTGTGCTAAACTCTTGTTCAGTTACTGTATACACACTCACTGGTGTTGCTGCAGGCCCGGTTGCCTGTGCTGGTTTTTCCGAACTTCCGCAGGAAGTTAAAACTGCTGCACTGAATAGTAAAATACCTGGGGTTATAAATTTGAATTTCATGTTTATTGCGTGATGGTTATTGTTCCTAAAGCCTGTTGCACATCCAGTTTTGCCGAAAGCAAAGTGTACAATGCATTTAAATAATTAAGTTGAGCCGTTCGCAGATCACTCTCTGCTGTCATCAGATCCAGATAAGTTTTAATGCCTTCATCATACTGAAGTTTGATTGTTCCATAAACCTGTTTGGAGATGTCTACATTTCCGTGAGCAGTTCTCCAATCGTTTAAGCTGGCTTTATAAGTAGCCATGGCTTGCTCGTATTGGCTATTGATCTGATTTTTTGAATTCTCCAGATCCAGATCTATGCGTTTTTCCAGCAATTGCGATTTGCGAATCTCCTGGGTACGTTTTCCACCCTGAAAAATCGGGATATTTAATTTCAGGCCCACGATAGCGCCCGGAAAGGACTGGTCATACAGCTTACTGAAATCATTGGCCATGTAGTTCCAGCTGTAATTTACAAAGCCGGACAGTTTCGGCATATAAGCCAGTTTATTGTAACTGGTGCTAATGTGTTGCAACTCACGTTGGGTCTGCAGCAAGCGATACTCTATCCTATTCTGGTGATTCAATACCTGCGCGGTATCGACCAATACGTTTTGCTCCATCGCTTCATTGTTAAAAGCCAGGCTCAAATCTTTCTCCGGCTTATAACCAATCAATGATTTCAAATAGGCATACTTGTATTTTAAAAGTTCCTGTGTTCTTTTTTGATCCGCTTTCGAATTGCTTAAACTGATCTGTGCACGCTGATAATCGGTTTTATCAACCAGCCCTACCTCATACTGTGCTTTTGCATCTCTAAATTGTTTCTCCAGTCGTGCAATGTTTTCGGCGATGATCTTAAACTGTTCCTGACTGGTTAGAATGTCATAAAAAGCTTTGCTCACCTCTACAATCGTATTGATTTTTACATTTTCGGCTGTCTGACTATATTGCTGTCTATAGTATTTTGCCGATTTAGAAGCCTGGATCAGTCCGGCGTTCAAAAACTGCTGATCGGCCTGCAATGTCAATGCAGAGGTATTCTTAGTTCCAAATGTGATGTAAGAAGTCTCGCCGTTTGTAGTCAGCGCATTGACCTGTTGTTTCAGATTGTGGTTAAAATTCGCATCCGCATTAATTTGAGGCAACCAGCCCGACAAAGCAGATTTGATATCACGTTCTCCAATTTCCTGATCAATTAAGGCCTGTTTCACACCGGGCTTATTTTTAAGGGCATAATTGATCACCTGGCTCAGATTGGCATTGGTTAAATCAAGCCCCGTACTGTCCGCCTGCGCGAAAACACTGGCAGGTAAAAGACCTGCCATCAGGAGTAAAAAAGTTATTTTATTCAGATTCATAGTATATGCAATGAAATTTCGATGGGCAAAAGTAGTCCGCAGCCCGGCTCAAAAACCCTAAAAGTTGACTGAACAAAACATATTAAAGACCGAAACGACCTAAAAGCGCACCCAACTGAGTCCGTAGATTCTCCGTTTTAGTCATGCATTTCATCTATTCAGTTAGTTTTGTATTTTAAAAGGAATGAATAAACCTTATTCTTGTAAAAGAACCAGATCGCATTAACGATGTCAAAAAAACAAAACAGAGATTCCTATAAGTATTTCCGCTTTATTATCCTGGCGATCATATTTGTAGGGTTTTATTTACTGGCCTTCATGATTGATCCATATCGCTCCTGGGCGGCGTTTTTCAATCGTGACGTAGCTGAAATTCTGAAGGAATGGTTTTTCGTATTGATGTTTTGCATCATCATTACAGAGATCAGTTTGTTTATTGCCCGAAAAATGGACAGCAGACTGCCTTGGGTTGATTTCCCCATTACCAGGTTCTTATTGCAGTTCAGCATCCAGATTGTGGCCACCATCGTCTTTTTATATGTGTATATGCACGCCACTTTATGGCTTTTTGGAGGAGAAACCAAGTTTAGCGATCTGAATGCACTCGCTTTGCGCCAGTCCTTTGTGGTCAGCGTATTGTTGTCAATCATGATCAGCGTCATCTATACAGGCAACTATTTCCTGGAACAATGGAAGGAAGCCATGCTGGAAAGTTCGAGTCTGAGTTTAAAGGCAGCCGAGCTGAAACAAATCGCCCTGGAAGCAGAATTAGAATCTCTGAAAATGCAGTTGGACCCGCACTTCATGTTTAACAATTTCAGCACACTGTCTGCCCTCATCACAGAAGACCAGAACGCGGCCCAGCATTTCCTGGAGAACCTGTCGCGCGTGTACCGCTATATGATCGTTAACGTTCATAAAAACGTTGTTTCTGTGGATGAAGAGATCAAGTTTGCAAAGGCTTATTTTTACCTGATCAAAATCAGGCTTGGCGAAAACATTAAAATGGAGATTGACCTGGATGATACGGTATTAAAAAAAGGAATTCCGCCCATTACGCTCCAGCTGTTACTTGAAAATGCCATCAAACACAATACGGCTTCACGCTCGAAACCGCTGATCATCCACATCAATGAAGACGAGGCAGGTAACCTGGTTATCGAGAATTCCCTGCAAAGACTCAGTTATAATATTCCTTCTACCTGTACCGGATTAAAAAACATTGAAAGCCGCTACCGGTTGTTGTCCAGTTCAGTGCCTGAAGTTATTGAAACCACGGAACTGTTTATTGTTAAATTACCACTAATGAACCTGTAAATTTAAGATCATGAGATTACTGATCATCGAAGATGAGATACACAATGCCAACCGTCTGCAGCTGATGCTAAAGGAGTTGGATCCTGAGATTACCGTAGTCGGAATTTTAGAAAGTGTTGCCGACAGCATTGAATGGTTTGACCAGCAGGATGCGCCCGATCTGATTTTAATGGATGTTCGCTTAGCTGATGGACTTTGCTTCGAAATTTTCTCTGCAAGAACCATCACCGCCCCGGTCATATTTACGACGGCTTATGATGAGTATGCCATCCGCGCATTTAAAGTGAACAGCATCGATTATTTGCTCAAACCCATTCACAAAACAGAACTGGCCGCAGCATTGGCCAAATACCAACAAATCCTGGATATCATTCAGCCCGATCCGGACATTTCCAACCTGGTCGAAATCATTAAGAAACAAGGTGTCGCTTACCGTTCAAGGTTCCTGGTACAAGTCAATGATGGGTATAAAACCATTGTGGTCAAAGACATTGACTATATTTACTCAGAATTTAAAATCACACACCTCGTTTTGCAAAACAATGGTGTACAGCCCGTATCTTATACCATGGATGAGCTGGAAGAGCAGCTTGACCCCGAAGTATTTTTCAGGGCCAACCGCCAGCACATCATCAGCATCAACAGCATTAAAGGCATACACAATTTCTTCAATGGGAAACTTAAGGTGACTTTAATTAAGCACCCTGCTGCAGAAATTCTGATCAGCAGGGAAAAAGCCGCTGCTTTTAAACAATGGCTGGATCGTTAAGCCGGCTTATTTTTCGATTACGCCTCCTGAACCAATCACGGTTTTCTTAATGTCTGGGTTACCAGTATAGTATACGTGTCCCGATCCGCTGACAAAAGCACTGATTGAACCGTCTGTTTTGACATTGATATTTCCAGAACCACTGATACGCGCAGAAAGGTTGTCAACCACTAGCGATTTACCGCCAAAATTACCTGGTCCGCTAAGCGTAACACTGGCATTTTTAGCTTTTCCACTGATGTCAATGTTTCCGGAACCACTCAGTACACCGGTAATTTTATCGGCGTCGACATGAAGTTTGACCGAACCAGAGCCACTTAAGGTAACGGCAAATTCTGCCGCAGTAACTGCACCAATTACGTTGATACTGCCGTTTCCGCTCATGGCGATGCTACTCAGCTGTTTTGCGGTCACATAAGCTGTAATTTTTTTATTCTCGTACTTTTTAGCCCAACTGGTCCAGCTGGTTTGCGGACGAATGATCAGGATGCTGCCTTTAACCTCAGTTACTAAAGTGGCTATTGCTTCCTTATCTCCTTCAAAACGTATACTTTCTTTGTCACCGAGTTTAACCACCACATCAATAGGCCCACCAGCACCAACCCCAGTGAAGTTCTTCAGTTCACGTTCATCACGTAAGGTAGTTGCGGTTTTGATCGGCTCCGAGGCAAAGGAGATCTGGTTTACGGTTAACAGGGAGGCAAGCGCTAATAAGGAATATATTTTGTTCATGTTGATGGATTAATTTTTCAAAGTTAAGCTGAATTATTAAATTTCAGTTATACAACGTGAAAACCTACCTTATTGTTGTAGGACTCTCATATCCCATTAATAGTGATAGGTATCGGCAATGTTATCATTTTGTCAACAATCCTAATTATTTGCACGTTATGCTATCTTTGCAAGATAAAACTAAATTGTTTTAGCTTTTGTATTTAATGATGTGTGATCTAGTATGTATATGCCTCTAAAAACTCCTTCTTTTCTACAGGTGATCTGTTCGTGTCTTTTCATTTTGATGACTTTAACAAACCTCGTCTTCGGACAAAAACGAACGGTAAAAAAACATGAATTGGTTAACGTTTTCCTGGGTTCTTCGGGAGATCATGGGCAGATGTCTCCGGCAGCTTCCTATCCATTTAGCGCATTAAGTATCGCCCCGCAGACCTATCCAACCACACATACAGGATATGAATACCTTGCTAAAGAGGTTTTGGGTTTTACGCACAACAGATTTGAAGGTGTAGGCTGTATGGGGAGTGGTGGGATTTTGCTGCTGAAGCCATTTCTTGGCACATACAATGAGGCTGAAAAACTGATCAAGTCATCAGAAAGCGCTGGTCCCGGGTATTATAAAATTGGCTTTACCAATGGCATCAGGGCAGATGTTGTGGTAAACAAAAACACGGGACTACATCATTACCATATGCCTGAAGGAAAAAAAGGCTTCATGATTAATCTGGGGCATGCTTTTAACGGTGCCTTTGTAAATGAAGCACATGTGATCAATGGAAATACCATTGAAGGTTGGATTCAAGCGAAAACCACCTGTCAGGAAGGAATTTATAAAGTATTTTATCACCTAAAATTTAATCGTCCTGTAAAGTGGGAAATTTTAGATGCACATCGCTTATTGGTTTCAGCAGCTGATCTGGATCAGGAAATCGGGATTGAAGTTGGCTTTTCTTCGGTTAATACGGATTATGCCGCTAAATCAGCCTCGCGTGCTACCGGGCTTAACAATTTAAAGCAATTGAGCACCAATGCCTGGGACGAGCTGTTAGACCAGGTTGAGGTGAAAGGAGATGCGGCAAGAACACGCTTATTTTATTCGTTGCTTTACCGCACCATCCAGTCACCTTATGTGATTTCTGAACCAGATGGAAGTTTTCGTTCAGTAGATGGTGGCCTGCACCGTTCAGACAGCACCCGGTATCATGGATGGGCAGTCTGGGACAATTATAAAACCCAGCTTCCGCTGTTATCCATTTTGTATCCTAAAAAATATGGAGATATCGTTGGTGCTCTGGCTAACCTGTATCCATACGGAAAGAAAAACTTCGCAGGAAAAACGGAACCTTCCAATACTGTTCGGACGGAACACGCAACGGTAGTTCTGTTAGATGCGCTGAAAAAAGGGTATACCATTGATTTGCCAAGCATTAAAGACTCGCTCCTAGCAGAAGCATCCCGTCTGGATTTTAACAAACCAGACAAAGCCCTGGAATCCGCTTATGACCTTTGGGCCCTATCAGGTATCTTTAAATTTATGGGAGATGCGCAGCTTAGCCAGGATTACCTGCAAAAAGCGGGGGGATATCAAAAATACTGGATCAAGGATTTCAAAGATATGACCGCAAAGGATGTAGATAAAATGGGCGCTAGGAATCTCTATCAGGGTACATTAAGACAATACCGCTGGGCAGTACCCTTTGATGTTGAGGGTTTAATTGCACTGACCGGGGGCAAAGAGAAATTCACAACAGAATTGGACGACTTTTTTGACCATGATTATTTCAACAGGACAAATGAGCCGGATTTGCAAACACAAATGCTCTATCTTGTCAGCAATAAACCCTGGAAGTATCAGAAGCTGGTACATCAACTCGCGGTAGATACCATCGTTCAGCACTACTTCAACGACAACAGCAGGGGAATCGGATCCTTTATCGACCGTGTGTACAAAAATGAACCTAAAGCTTACGTACGTACCATGGATGACGATGCAGGAGCCATGTCAGGCTGGTTTGTTTTAACCGCTGTTGGCATTCAACCGATCTGTGTAGGTCTGCCTATTTATGCGCTGAATGTCCCGCTATTTGAAACCATAGTGATTAAATCGGGTAAGGTCCCTTTAACAATCAAAGTAAATAATTACGGCGATGAAAATGTGTATATACAAAAAGTAACCTTAAACGGAAAGTCTCTGGACAGGACATGGATTACTCATGAGGAAATTAAAAACGGTGGAGAGATGATCATTACGGCATCAAAAACACCCAATATGAAGCTGGGTGCAAGCAATTTATGGACTAAGATTTTGTAGACATCAGCTCCCGTAGTGCCCGTCTTGACCAGGTTGCATTTCTTCTCCGCAGGTATCTTGGCAACAGTTTAATCTCGTCTCTGACTGCCTGAAATTGTTCACGTGCTTCGGCGTTACGTTGCTGTTTTTTCAAAAACAAGCCATAATAATACCTGGCTTCTAAAGAATGATGGATTCGGATGATCCGTTGATACCCATTTTCAGCAGATTCATATTGGCCCACGCCCTCTTCTGCCCTGACATACAACAGTTCATCTTCTGACATATTGAAACGGTGGCCATTTTTCAAATTCAACTGGTCAAAATACGCCAGACTTTCAGCATACTGCTCATTATAAAAGTATTGCCTGGCCAATTGCAGCAGGATTGCCGGATCATCACTATAAAGTCCTTTCAAACAGCTTAAAGAAAGTTCAATTGCCTTTTCATAATGTTTTTGCTCTGCATAAGCATTCGAAAGTCCGAGCTTATTGGTGATGTTGTCGGAGATCTGAACCTTTCGCTCCCATTCCCTGATCTTTTGATTGGGAAAAAAATACTTCTGCAAATTGCTAAAAAAGGTTCCGCTTGAAATTTCGGGCAGCAATTCAGAGAAAAAATAAATCACCGTCCCAATTATGGGAATGAAGATCAGGAGGTACAACCACTGTCTGCGCCCCGTTTTTAAGGCGTGTATAATGGCCAGAATTTGAAAAGGGATAGCGATGTAATAATAGTCATTCCAATAACCAAACATAATAAGATAACGTTAATCGGAATTGAAGGTAGAAAATAAAAATAATAATTTGGTATATTGGGACATATTAACGCAATTCATTGGCCAATGAAAGGATTTCTAAAAAATTACAGTGGTATCATCTGGTTGTTGACAGGAATCGCTTTAGGGAGTATTGTAGGCTTGGTCTTCGGGAAAAAAGTAGAAGTGTTAAAGCCGATAGGAGATATCTTTTTAAACCTGCTCTTTACGTCCGTAATTCCGCTGGTATTTTTCGCGATATCTTCGGCGATTGCCAACCTGAGACCTTCCGACAAGCTGAGCCGTATGATGACTGTTACTGCAATCGTCTTTTTAAGCACAATTCTGATTTCAGCCATCCTGACCATTGTTGCGGTTAAAATATTCCCGGTTCATGAATCTCTTGACACAACGCAGATCACTGAAAAAATAGCGGATAAACCATTTACAGAACAATTGACCAGGCTCTTTACCACCACGGAGTTTTACGAATTACTCTCCCGGAAAAACATGCTGGCCATGATTATATTCTCCATCATCATCGGCTTTGCGACGCTCCGGTCTGGAAAGGCTGCAGAACAATTTACTAATTTTTTAAATTCAGGAAACGAGGTTTTTAAAAATGTATTTATCCTGATTATGAAAATTGGGCCACTTGGTCTTGGTGCTTACTTTGCCTATCAGGTTGGGGTGTTTGGTCCGCAATTGTTTGGCACCTATGCCAAATCCTTAGGCTTGTATTATGGTTTTAGCGCGTTTTATTTCGTGGCCATCTTTAGCGCTTATGCATTTATTGCCGGAGGCATCAAGGGAGTCCGCAAATACTGGAAAAACAACCTGGTGCCTTCTGCTACTGCGGTAGGTACCTGCAGCAGCATCGCGGTAATTCCTGCCAATCTGGATGCCGCTAAAAAAATGGGTATTCCGGATTATATTGCCAATGTAACCATACCACTTGGTGCCACCTTACATAAAGACGGTTCCAGCATCTCTTCCATCGTCAAAATGGCCGTGGTTTTTGCACTTTTCGGCAAAGGATTCAATACTGCAGATGCAATCTTACTGGCGTTGGCCATGACTGTGCTGGTCAGCATTGTAGAAGGTGGCATTCCCAACGGAGGTTACGTTGGGGAATTGCTGTTCATTTCTGCTTATGGCCTTCCTCTTGAAGCGCTTCCACCTGCCATGATCATTGGTACATTGGTTGACCCGATGGCCACCCTGCTAAACGCGACAGGGGATACTGTTGCCGCCATGCTGGTGACCCGTTTTACAGAAGGCAAAGAATGGCTGACAAAAGCATCTTGATATCTTGACACATTAGCATCAAGATTACAAAATATATTTACTGCTGTCCGTATCCAGGAAAAGTACTGCTCCAGGATGTCTTCGTAAAATCGTAGACGGGAAATCCGTACAGATGGGCTGTGTCAACGTATTTAAAACTGCTTGTGCTTTCGCTGTTCCCGGTACCACACAATTGATTACTTTGGCCTGCATTAAAACCGGAATCGTTAACGTTAAGGCTTGCGTAGGAACAACTTCAAGACTTACAAAACACCCATCGTTCACCTGTTGCTGCCTGCAAGGTAAATCCAACGTAACCACCTTGACGATTTCCAGATCATCAAAATCGGCAACAGGCGGATCATTGAAAGCCAGGTGCCCATTTTCACCGATCCCCATACACACAATATCCACAGGATTGCTTTGAAGTAATTCAGCATATCTCGAACATTCTTTTTGAACGTCGTTCGCATTCCCATCCAAATAATGAACAGACTTAAAATTGAACCGGCTAAACAAACGTTCTTTTAAAAAATTTCCAAACCTTTGGTTTGCATCCTCTTCCAGATCAATATACTCGTCCATATGAAAAGCATTGACCTGCTCCCATTTGATGTTTTCGTAAAAAAGCGCGGCTAAAAATTCATTTTGAGAAGGCGCAGCGGCAAATATGATGTTCACATCATCCTTACTTTGCAAAACCTCACCAATTGCAATGGCTAATCGGCTTGCTGCCGCTTCTCCCATCGATTTCCTTGACTCGTAAATCTTAACTTCTGGTAATTTTAAATCTTCTGCTAACAACACGGGGTATCAATTAAATTGTTTTTGTATATATTCTTTTTCCGGAAACAATGGTTTCCATAATATTTATCTCCTCATCAAATATCACGAGATCTGCATCCTTACCGGCCACCAATGATCCTTTTCGGTCTCCGATTCCGATGATATTGGCAGGACTAAGGGAAGCCATTTTAACCGCATCTTCCAGCGTGGCATCTGCCATCACCATCATATTGCGCACCAGCCTGTCCATCGTGGCTACGCTTCCGGCAAAAGCGGACCTATCTTTTAATTTGGCCACATGATCTTCTACAATAACTTCCAGGCCATCGCGACGGCTCCCCAAAATACTGGGGCCCGGCGGCATACCTGCAGCACGCATGGCATCCGTAACCAATGCAGTTCGGTCTGCACCTTTTATTTTGAGCACCAGCTTCAGCAATGGCGGCGGGAGGTGAACACCATCGGCAATGATTTCTACGGTCATGGCATCCAGCAAATAGGCACTTTCAATCACGCCTGCGTAGCGGTAAGCATTTCGCCTGGAAACACCCGACATACAGGAATAAAAGTGTGTAGCGTGACTAAATCCTTTTTCAAAAGCTGGCAATACTTCTTCATAAATCGCATTGGTATGTGCAATAGATGGCAAAATGCCATTTTCGCAGAGGTATTCGGCAAATTCCAGGGCGCCTTCGAGCTCCGGTGCTGCGCTCCAGCGTTTAATTGCTTTAGAACGCGCAATAATTTCCCGATATTCTGCAGGAACCGGCGCCCTGATGTATCTTGGATCTTGTGCTCCCCGCTGTTCCATGGAAAAATATGGTCCCTCAATATGCAATCCTATAAATTGTGCACCATTGGTGTTTAAGGCATGTGCAGTTTCGTATACACTTAGCGTGTCCAGTAAATCCTGATGTTCGCTGCTTAATGTCGTAGGCATGAGTGCGGTAGTACCATGTTTGGCGTGCAACTCCGCAATAGCCAGGTAACCCTCAGCCTCATTATCCATAAAATCGTGCCCGGCACCACCATGCACATGCAAATCAATAAATCCTGGTGCAATGTAATTTCCATTTGCATTGATTTCCAGGGCATCTGCAACCGCTATGTTTTCCGCACTTACTGCTGAAATTTTTCCGCCTTCGATAACGATACAGCCACCTTTGATCACACGATGTGGCGTTACTATTTTACCGTTATATATCTTAATCTTTTCCATTTATGGTTCGTCATTTTTGGCAACCTTCCCTCCCCTTCCTAAATTATTGAAGGCTCGAAAACTAAGTTTTTTTAATTGTGGTACCGGTTGTTGGTACAGTTTACTTTTTACAGTTGGAACCGTACCATCGGTTGTGTAGCGGATCTGAAATCCGGGAACATCCGTATTGGCACTAACCATTCCTGCTGTTGAGCGGATTGCCGGTGTCGGAATCCTGTAGGCATAGCCACTGGCATAATGGTCCAATCTATTTAATTCGCGACCTACGGATTTGGTCAGCGTATGCCAGTCCCGCTCATATAACTGTCTGGCTTTAGCAGTATCCGGACTTACAGCCCATTCTGGTTCTGCGGCCCAAGCCTTCTCAGACAAGGCCAGAAGCCTTGGCAGATACATGTATTCCAGTCGTTCGGCAGTTTGCACAGTTTCAGACCAAAGCAGCCCTTGAATGCCGTATATATTGCGCTTTCCCGCCTCGGTTAAGGGTTCAAATTTTTGGAGCATAGACTTGGGCAATGGCCGGTTCACATAATCTGTATGCTGATTTTTCAGGTAATCAAAAGGAATAAATTTATAAGCTTGCTCCAGATTGATAAAACCACCCCAGTTGAAGCCCGGCTCATCAAACTCCCTGACGTAAGCCATATCGAAATAGAAATTGGTCACAAAAGAGAGGATGACCTTGTATCCGGAATTGGCGAGCCTGTAGGCCAGATCTTCATTACCAGACATGTTGTTCCATACGTTAACATGGAAGTTCTTGTCGAGGAATAAAGGATTGGGCTGCCATTTTTTACCCCCGGCGACAGTTGATTTTCGCAGTGCGGTTTCTTCCCAGCCAGAAAGATATAGTTTTCTTTGATCCAGCATCGCAGCAAGACGACCAAAAAAGTAGTCCCAAAGGTCTGTTGCGTCTTTAATTTCGGGATGCTCTTTTTTCAATGCATGAACAGAAGGAGATCCGGTCCAGACACCGGCGGGCACTTCATCTCCGCCAAAATGTATGGTTTGCAAAGGTGCACCTGCCTGTTTATACATATCGATAATTTCATCGGTCACTGTTTCTAAAAAGTGATATACCGAAGGCATGGACACATCCATCACATGATCATTCCATTGCTGTACAGAACGATAAACCGAGGTATCTGCTGTATCGCGGAGTAAATATGCTTTTGCAGCTGCTGTGTCACCAGTTTTAACCAGATTATTGTACCTGGCCTGCATCGAAACAATAGCGGCCCGGGCATGACCTGGTGTTTCTATTTCCGGGATAACGTTGATGTGTCTTCGTGCTGCATATTTCAAAATCTCAATGAAATCTGCCCTGGAATAAAAACCGCTTCCGGATGATTTTCCTGGTAAAGGACCCGATCCGTAGGCCGGCATCAGACTGTGCTGTTCGTTGACGCCATGACCGCGGTTGGCACCTACACTGGTCAGCTCAGGCAATGCATTGATCTGCAAGCGCCATCCCTCATCGTCATTGAGGTGAAAATGAAGTGTGGTAAATTTGTAGAGGGACAGTAAATCGATCAACTTCAGAATTTCCTGCTTTGACTGAAAGTTCCGGGCTACGTCCAGCATAATTGCCCTGAAGCCAAAATTGGGACGATCTTCTACCGCTACGCATTTGACCTGTATGCTTTTCGTTTTGGCCTGGGCAGCATAAGCAGCAGGATCTAAAAGCACTTTTAAGGACTGTATCCCATAATGGATTTCAACCGGGCTATTTGCAGAAATCAGGATACCAGATGGTGTTACACTGAGTTTATAACTATCTTTCTTAACCGATGGGTCTTTTTTTAAGCAAATGCCTGCCTGAGTTTTACTTCCATTCAGGACATTGGGTCTTTTTCCGACCAGTGACTTCAATTCGTCGGCAAACAATTGTGCTTCAGCATTAAATTCAGCGTCAGTTACGATGTTAACGGTTTGATCAAGTTTAAAATACCCAGGTGTTTCCCGATAAACCAATGGTGTAGGAAAGATTTTAGGCTGAAGCGCAGGTTGACTTTTACCGCGTTCGTTCAAGACGTAGCGTTGTGCTGAACTGAGTTCACGATCTCCGGCAAATCTGTCCAGCTGATGAAGTTCTGTTGGAATGGAGACCTTAACATCGTTTAAGGGAATTCCGGTACCTGGTGCATTGTCCCAAACCAGATAAAATCCCTGTGGGGCATCACTCTTATTGACTACCCATGAATTGGAAACGAATTGTTGAGCGACGCTTCCACCGGGAGCGAGCGATTTGAAATCTTTTCCAGGAGCAATATAGTAAAGACCGCCGTTAACGTGGTTAATCTTCAGTTGTTCTGTTCCGGCAATTGTAGTGACGCGTTTACCAAGATTGAAATAGATCCGCCAGCCTTGAGCTGGAAAGGCTTGCTTTGCACCATTGTGCATCCCTATCGAAAAAAGTGTCTGATCTTTCCCCTGGTAATGGTTTTGGTAAACCTGCCATTGGATGTCCAGTTTTTCGGGTGTTTGATAGGGTTGTGCAAAGGCATGACCGGCCGTCCCTACAAATAACGCTAAAAGCAGGTTGCTATATATTTTATACAATTTTTTCATGTTTAGATTGTAGATGAATTACATTATTTAAGCCTTTTCAATCTTTGGAGTAAGACCTTGATCTTCCCATTTCTGAGTTCGTTCTCCTGCACCAGCTCCGCCGGGTACATCACAGTTGAATTGAGTGCTGTAAACTTTTTATCCAGTTCTTTGGTATGCAGTGCTTCCAGTTCGGCAATCAGCGGTTTAAGTTGCTCAGCTGTCATTTCCGGTGCATTTGCCCTGGACTCTATGGCTTGGTAACTCAGGTACTGTACCCGAATAGCAGCCATTAAACGGTAATGCTCAAATTCTTTCACATTTTTTGCGGGTTTAAGTTTTCCAAGCATCGTTAATGCATTTTTGGTACTATCCAGCATTTGCGCAATACTCAGGTCCGTATCAATAGGTTTTCCCTGCGTAATTTCGTAAGGAACAGTTGAGATTGCTTTCCAAAACGTTCTGGCATCGTTCTCAGACAATCCATACTGCGATTGGGCATAGCCATTGATGAAACGTTGTGCATCAAGCGGTTTTGCCGTTTTGATGGATTCTAGAAAGGCTGCGATCAACATGTTAAACCCACTGATCGGGTATACACGTCGGATGGCATACAGATCAATGATGTCCCGGGTGGTTTCAAACACTGGCGAATACAATCCGGAGGTTGACCAGGAAGTCATGATAATGCCTTTATAGCCCAGGTCTTTTGCCAGCGGAACAAAATCTGTAATGTTTTTAAAGTGTTTTGCCCACTGGGTAAGGAAATAATTGTCCGGGTGACTTCTGATCGCTGGCGCCCCCCAGATCTCGAAACCGCTCTGCATCAGTTTTTGGTGGTCGCCAAACATATTGATGTCCCAACCATAATTCCAGTCGATAAAAATGGTTTCTTTAGGCAATCCTTTCAATGCTTCAGGATATTTCAAAGCAATATCTGCCCAAAGTACCGGTCTTTTTCCCAATCCAACCACCACATCGCAGAGCATTTTGATATAATCTCCATATAACCTGCCGATGCCAACGGCTTTAATTTTCTTTTTAGATTCTTCTGAATGGCCTAATAAATAGGTTTCATCACCACCGATATGGATGTAGGGCGAATGGTGTGTGGAAATCAAATCCTTATAAAGCGTGGTAAATAACTTTTTTGCCGCTGCTTCACGTATTGGATTAACCTGAGAGTAATCCTTCTGGTCTTCTCTCAGGTCTTTGTATTTCGGATTCCTCAGGATATACTCCACATGCCCAAAACTTTGTTGGAGCGGGATCACGTCCAGATTGATGGTTCCACAATAAGCGATAAAAGCTTTGACTTCATCCCTGGTATACGCAAAGCGATTGGGGATCAAGGGTTCTTCCTGAAAAGGGTAGGTACCCTCCCACTCCATCACGAGTGTATTGATACCGCCTTTAACCAATTGCAAAGCCAGGTTTTTAAGTGCCGGCATGGGAATCGCCTGAATGCGCAGATCGAGGTGAAATCCCCTTACTGGAAATGGTGAATCCGGATTGCTTAACTCTTTTTGAGCTGCCTTTGCATGCACAAAAAATGTGGTTAGCAACATCAGGAAAAATACTGTTCTTCTCATCTAATTATTGTTTTTATCCGTAATTTTCTTTCCTATATTCCTTTAAACGGTCAAGGTCTATTCAAACTTTAAAGGTTGAGCACTTAATTATTGAATTGCTATATCCAGTTTTAAAGGCGACTCAAAATAACCGCCGTTTTGATCTCTGGCTTCAAAAGTGATCTGATCGGTGCTACCTGATCCGTTATATAAGTATTTGATGGCACCTTTTGCAATATCAGCCTGAGAAAAAGAAGCATTTGCAGCCAGCGGGATGCCATATTTGACTAAGAATCCAGCTACCGGAACCTGTTTAACGGTATAAGTAATGTTTTTATCAGCGGTACCTTCCATTTTCAGATTGGCTAGCGATAATGGTACGATCTGCTTGGCAGCAGCCACGTTAAGTGTGCTGACCTGTCCAAGTTTTAACAGCGTTTGAGGTGGAGAACTCAGCATGATGTAAGCCGCAAAAAGACCATCCGAAAACTCTTTCGGTCTGAGTTTGATGAAATTATCCACGTTGTGCCTTAAAAACACATTGATGAAAGTTCCATTGTTGGCATAAAGTTGTGCAACTGCAGAGGTGATGTCAAAAGAAACCCATCCCACAGTGGCGCCAGGCACAGGTAACGTAGACATCGGAACGGCATTATAAGTTGGTGCATTGTTCCAGGTAATGGTATTCTCTACCCAATCCTTATTTTCACCCAAATGCGCAGAAAAAGAGAATGTTGTTGTCGGCGTTAGTCCGGTATTATAGATATAAACGTACATTCTGGCCGCGCCAATTTTATCGCCAAAACTTGGTTTATCCAATGGATACTGCATCACACCGATACGTCCTACAGTTGCATCTGCGGCACTGATGGCTTTCAGGTCCATGGTTGCCGGATCGTTAAAATTCGCGTTGTTATTTCCTGAACCACCACGGATATACACATCTTTAGCGACTTTGATTTTTTGAGTAATCACATTTCCTGCCGGATCAGCATCGTCTGGTTTATCGTCTAAAAGGCGGTAAAAAGTGAACTGTGAAGTTACTTGTGCCACACCGTTTTTAAATTCCAGGTCCTGCGACCTCACCAGTGCGGAAGAGGAACCCAGTGTTGGATTTTGATTGATGCTCAGCACGTATTGATCGGATGTATTTGCCGTTCTGGAGTAATAAATATAATTCCCATTGATGGTTTCTATTTTTCGCGTTTCATTGAGACTGAGGTCGGTAGATTTTAATTTCCCCCTGATGATCAGATCACCAAGCAGGTTTTTAAGAATAACCGGGGGTACAGCCTCTACGCTGGCATAACCAACGGTTGACAACAACTGTTTAACTCCTGAATTGCTCAGGAACACCACAGTATACTCATCGCTCTTGCCTAACGTATCCATTAAACCGGAGCGTTTAACCGCAGCCGCAAAAAGGTCAAGCTCTGACAAATCTGAGCTGTGGTCTGCCAGTAAAAATTGCTGAATGGTTTGCGATTTGAGGTTAGCACCAGCATCAGATCCATTACTATCCTCATTTTTCAAAAGGTCGAATTTGCCACAACTCAGCATCGTGAGCAGGTACAAACAGAGAAAAAGCGCTCTTGGGTAAAGATTTAATTTGTTCATCTCTTGATATTTTTATTGATAATATGAATTTTGATCCAGCAAAGGATTTAATCTGATTTCGGTAAGGCTGATTGGCCAAAGGTAATTTTCGGTCTGGCTAAGGCCGTTGATGGGTTGAAGCACTTTAATTGCTTTACCAGTACGCACCAGGTCAAACCATCTTTTCCCCTCGTAACAAAGTTCCCTGGCACGTTCATCCAGGATCAGGTCTTCAATCTGGTCGGTACTTAAACCGGCGTAAGCAGCTTCGGTATACGCTACAGCACCAGCCCTTGTACGGATCTGATTCACTATGGTCATTGCTCCGGGAACATCACCAGTTTTGTTCAAAGCCTCTGCACGCAGCAACAGGATGTCGGCCAGGCGGTAAACAATGACATTTTTATCGTCCTGCGTACCACGAACAAATCCTGATTTTTCAAAATATTTGACAATACCGGAATTGGTATCAAAGTTAATTTTAGAGCGCAGATCTGTTGAAGTAAATTTACTGGAAAGGTAACCGCTGGCTTTAAAGAAAGGCTGAAAACCGAGGTCGCCATATACAGTAATCAAAAAAGATCTCGTCGCCCGCTCAGCAAAATTATAGTCAACCTCAAAAATAGATTCTGTTGAAAATCCTTTAGTAAACATCTGCGCGTAAGCGGTATTGTCAATTAATGCAGGATTTACGTTGTAATCTACCGTTGATGAAGCACTGTAGAGTGAAGCCAGCGCGTATGTGGAGTTGCTCAGGATTTTTTGTGAGGCAGCAAGAGCATTCCTGTACTGGCGGCGCCACATATAAAAATCGGTATACAGCGCATTCACTGCACCTAAGGTAAACTGTGCCCGGGTAGCCGAAGATGTGCTGTAAGCCGCAGGAATAGGCATGACTGATGCAGAATCCAGATCTGACTGAATTTGCGTATACACGGCAGTGGTATCTGAACGTGCAATGGTCACATTCTGATTCGCATCCAGTAAAGGTTGCGTCACCAAAGGCAATTTGCCCCAGATTCGGGTCATGTAAAAATAACAGAAAGCACGCATGGCATAAGCCTGGCCACGCACACTGGCATATTCAGCATCTTTACCTAAATACAAGCCTTTGGCTTTCATTTCCAAGGTGTTTTTCAGGATCAGATTGCTCTGATTAACTACCTGGTAAAAGCCATTCCAGCTGGTAATCGGCAGACTCGAATTGAGGTTGTTCGTCAGCAGGTTCAGCGTTTGCGAACTTAGGGCTAGTGGATTGATGACCACATTATCTGCTCTTCCTTCTCCATACAGGACAAACTCCGGAGCCATGGCCCCTTGCAAAAGCGTATATGCTCCATACAAGGCTGCCGTAGCTTGTGGTGTTTCTGTCCAGAAATTGGAACTCGAATAGGAAGTTGTAGGGTCGATTTCTAAAGCTTTTTTACAGCTGGACAAGAAGATCAAAGTGATCAGGATCAGGCTGTATATTTTATAATCTTTTCTTTTCATGGTATTAAAGACTAAGGTTCAATGACAAATTATAGGTTCTGGTTCTAGGGAAAGATCCGCGGTCTACGCCAACGGCAAGTGCATTGGTTGATGAGCTGACTTCCGGATCATATCCTGTGTAAGCGCCAAATGTGAGCAGGTTAACTACCGAGAATCCAACAGTAGCATTGCTGATTTTAAATCTGTTCAGCATTTTGGCTGGAATTCTGTAATTGAGTGCCACATTTTGCAGCCTGATAAAGGAACCATCTTCTACAAAGCGATTCGAAATGGCATAGTTTAACATGGGATCTGTCTTCACCAATCTTGGAACATCCGTTACATCGCCTTGTTTTCTCCATCTTCTCAACTGATCCGTTGTTAAGTTCTGATCATACGGTGAGGCATCCAGGTTCCGCTTTACTTCATTAAACACATCGTTACCAAAACTGTAGGTAATTAAGGTAGTAAGCGAGAAATTCTTGTAACTGAATTCATTTTGAAAACCACCTGTGAAATCAGGATTGGGGTCTCCGATCACTTGTAAATCAGCATCGTTAATGATGCCATCGCCATTTACATCCTCCCAGATGACATCTCCACCTTTATAGATAGCTCCATTTGCAGAACCCTGACGGTAAGGTATCACAGCCCCTGTTGTAGCATTGCGCTGATAAACGTTATCGGTATCATAAGCATATACACCCAAAGCCTTCAGTCCGTAAAATACACCAGCAGTTTCGCCCACCCTGGCCATGTTGTAAATGTTTGGCCGATAATCCTGATTGCCTGGAAGAGCAAGTACTCTATTTCTGTTTAGGGATAAGGTAAAGGTAGAATTCCATTTAAATTCCCGATCCAGATTAACCGTTGAAAGTGTAAACTCCAGACCTTTATTTTCCAGACTTCCAAAGTTTGCAGGTACGGTAGCATAACCTGTCGTACCCGGAACTGCAACATCAAACAACAGTCCGGTTGTCTTTTTCAGGTAGGCATCTGCCGTAAAACGAATTCTGTCCTGAAGAAAAGCCAGATCGAGCCCGATGTTTGATTGTTTGGTTGTTTCCCATTTTAAAGAAGCGTTTGGCACACCGTTAGAAACAATAGCGACATTGCCCAGGTAAGTACCATTGGTATTCAGCGCACCCTGCCAGGCATAATTACCAATGGATTGGTTTCCGGTCACACCGTAACTTCCACGAATCTTGGCGTCTGAAATAAAGCTCAGTTGTTTAAACCAGTCTTCCTGTGATAATCGCCAGCCGGCCGAGAAGGAAGGGAAATAGCCAAACCTGTTATCTGCTCCAAATCTGGAAGAACCATCTGCCCGCATCACTGCAGAGAACAGGTATTTACCTTTGTAATCGTAATTTGCACGCGCAAAATAAGAAAGCAAACTGTGTTCTTCGATATTTTGGTTGTAAAGTGAAACAACTGAAGTACCATTGATCGAGGTAATTGTTGCATCAATTAAGCCCCTTCCGATCACATTCACATTGTTGTCGGTAAATTTCTGGTAAGACTGACCAAGCAGGAAGGTCAGGTTGTGGTTTTTATTTATCGTCCTGCGGTAATTTAAGGTATTTTCATTAATGAAGGAGTAATTTTTGCCTGTAGTAAGGTAAGAAGAACTGATCTGACCTTGTGGCAACAGGGCCTGTGGAGTGAAATTCGTTTCTTCCGTATTCGAATAATCAAATCCTAAAGTGGTTTTAAATTCAAGGCCTGTTGCAATTTTAACCCTGAAATCCTGGTTTCCAAACATACGCCAGCGGTTGATTTTATTGGCAGCCAGATCTGCGATGGCAATAGGATTGGGTTTACTCCCCTCCAGAAGGGGAATGAGTTGCCCATTGATCGGGTCATATGGACTATATACCGGCATGGTACTTAAAGCCTGGTATATTGCACTTTGATTGCTCAATCCGCTCAATATTCTATTGTAGTCGTTGGTAGATACGTTGAAATTTGTATTTCCTGAAATGGCTTTATTTACGGTATAGTAGACTTTTGCAGAAGCATAGGTCTGCTTGAATTTGGTATCGATAATGATGGGGTTGATGTCCTTATAACCGGCGCTGATGAAATAATTCATGTTGTTGTCTTTAGACGCCCCTTTGATGCTGACATCGGCTTTGTACTGTAATGCCGAACGATACATCAGATCCTGCCAGTTGTTAGATTTGGAATAGTAAGGATGCAAAGAATCGATAACGGAGACTTTCGTCGTCTGCGCCCCTGTAAAATTATAAACGGCATCCATAAATGCACTTCTGAACTGTGGTGCATCCAGCACGCCTATTTTCCTGGTGATGTTGGCTACACTACCATTGGCTGAAAACTGGATTTCCGGTTTCTTGGCATTTTTTCCGCTTTTGGTGGTGATGATGATTACTCCGTTAGAAGCCCTTGAACCATAGATGGATGCAGTTCCATCTTTCAAAACCTCTATAGATTCGATATCTTGAGGATTCAAATCGGCCAAAGGGCTAAAAGTAGAAGCATCATCTACCAATCCGCCGCCATACGTATCTGAATTGATGGGCACTCCATCTACAATGTATAGGGGCTGACTACTTCCGTTGATGGAAGATGCTCCACGAATGCGGACTGTGGCACCGGCACCTGGCTCACCAGAATTACTGGTGATCTGAAGACCGGCAATTTTTCCCTGCAAACTGGTATTGACATCTCCAAGCGCATGGTTGTCCATCTGTTTGGCAGTAATAGAGCCAACTGCGCCCGTTACTTCCTTAATTTTTTGAGTGCCGTAGCCTACATTGATGGTCACTTCAGAAAGCTGCTGTGCACTCGGGGCAAGTTTAATGTCTAAGCGTTTGCGATCGCCCACATTCAGGCGTTGATTCTGATAGCCGATATAGCTAACCAGGATCACCGCTCCGGGGTTCAGGCCCAGGCTAAAATTACCATTTTTATCGGTGGCTGTGCCTTTATCTGTTCCTTCCACGCGAATCGAAACACCAATCAAGGTTTCATTCGTTTTTGCATCAGTTACCTGGCCTGTCAGGGTACCCTGTGTGGGGTTGACCTGCGCAAAGGTACTCAACATGGAAAATACGACCATCATGGTCATTAGGTATATCCTTTTCATTAGCGATTTTATTTGATTTGATACATGGAACCGGCATGCGCCCTATCTGGCTCTGGCCTGTCTGATGTATGCTGTAAATTACTAAACTGAAGACCTAAATCGTTTACGTACACGACTAAAGGTCAAAAAAAATGTATTAGGGAGCGGGTGTAAATTTAAAACTCCTGATGACGATTTCCACTTCTTTACCATCGCTTGGCGCAAGGCCACGAAAACACCATAGGTTCATCTTTACCGGCATTTTGGCGGTTGGGATAACTGCTACAGGTGGCACGAAAGTATGTGTAAAGAACAGGTTTGTATCGTCATTATAAAAACCGTTCATACTTTTAAACACCACCGAGCTTGCTGTCCAGATATACCTGTGTGTACTGGCCGTTCCACCAGATTGTGCCCATTCTGTGGTGATGCGTTGCTGTTTTCCATTGGTTCCTGCCGCCGGATATACACTATAATTGACATTGGGTTTTGAAGCGTCGCCCCAGCGTGCAAATTCGACATCCAGTTCGTTGTATCCGTCCGGACCAGTATAATGGAAAAGCCCGGCCACAATATTTTTATCCAGCGTACTTAGCGGGCCTTGAACCTGCCATTGGTAGGTACCGTACCCAAAATTTTCCGTTGAAGTAATTCCTGCACAAAGCCATTTAGATGTCGCATTGTCGTAAGCAACTTTGAGGTGCAACAATCCGGCTGCATCTACCCAGGCATTTTGTGCCCCCCAGTTGTTTGGTCCGGGCCCAAGTCCTGCCCCACTTTTAACAATCCAGTTGTATCCGCTAAATTTAATCGTTGCAGATGCAGTCTGACCCGGTGTTGACACGGAGATCCCCGGTGGTTCTGATCCTTTCTCTGTTGTGGGCTGCACAACATCTGGTTTGCAAGTCCATATCAAAGGCAGCAAAAGTAAAAATCTCTTCATCTTGTTTGGTTATTTAGTTGATTAAGTAATGTGCTGAAATCTAATCCCGACTAAGATTACAACTATCTAAACGCTAATATATTAAATAAACGGGTACGTGCACGAATTTATTTTAAAAAAAAATGTATTTATGGGTTAAAACTACCTGATATCTCCTTTGCAGGCATAAATTGAAGGGTTCCAAAATGGTCCGGACGGTGAAAATCAGGCAGCGGCGACACGATCTTGTTCCAGCACAAAAAGTGAGGGTTTGGCAATTCATCTCCACATTTATAGAAATTGGCTCTCGCCATCAGACCCTCCAGACTTTCAATCTGGTGGTACACAAAAGTATCCACAGGAATACGCAAAATCATTTCCCAATTAAAGTCCCCATGACGATCATTAGCAGTGGTTACCGTCTGGATTTTCTGTATTATGGATTCCTGGAGCAATGTTCTGCCCAGCTTTCCTTTACCATAGCCTACTTTTCCAACCCCCAGGCAATTAAATTCTATATTGTAATAGTATCCGGATTGGTCAAAAGCAATGAAAAACTCCACACAGTTATCCAGGTGAACCGCGCCATTAACCGGCCTTTCTATAGCGCGAAAGTAATCGTGAGCCGTTGTAAATTTAATCAGGATCTCCTGTCCTGAATGTGCAATGACAAAATCTGTAATACAGTCAGTAGCAATCTGAGGCCATGAATCGTTGCTCAAATGATGTTTGGGATAGGTCGCTAATTTCTCCGAAAGCTGATCGGTAGCCGCACAAGAATCCTCATATAGGTAATAAACGTCTAAATTCATTTTAAAATGGATGATAACAAAATGGGAGTGATTTTTATGAATTGAACCAGCGTTCAAGTTTATAACCGCGGTAAGCGTAAAACAACAGGTATAAATAACAAGGCAGTAAAACCAGGTAGGCATTTTGCAAACCATACTGATCAGCAAGTTGGCCATATACCAATGGCATTACTGCATTTCCGGAAAGGCCCATGATTAGAATTGCGGCGCCTATTTTAATAAAGCGACCAAGCCTGTCCATAGACAATGGCCAGATGCCGGCCCATATCATGGAATTGGCAAAACCAAGCAATACAATGAACCATATAGAGATATCGGCCTGATGCCCCAATATGGTGACCCTGCCACTGCAGAAAACGATGCATAATGTAAACACGACGCCGAGCAGGATACATGCACGCAGGGCAAAAACCTGGGAAAGGTATTTTGGGATCAGCGAAATGCCTAAAATATAACCAACAATTGTCGCCGTAAGCGTATAAGAGGGAAATACTTTGGCTTCTAAAAGCGAAATGTCCATCGCATGTGCGTAACCAATAATGGTGTCCACTGCGATAACCTGCGAGCCTACGTGGACAAATATGGCAATTGCGCCGAGAATCAGGTGTGGAAATTGAAAAATGTTACTTTTTCCTTTATTTGACTCGGCTGTAACTTCATCTTCATTTTCTGTATTGATTTCAGGTAAAGAAGAGAACCGCACCAGGATGCCCAACAAAACCAGGATTGCAGCAACACATGAATAAGGGAGGATGACCCTTCTGATCAGCTCGTCCAGTAAAGGCGCACGTTCTACGGCACTCATGGTTTTAACCTGTTCAAACAAGGCCTGATCGGACGATTTAAGTATTACAGCAGCAAAAAGCAATGGGGCAAGAATACCTGCAAACTTGTTGCAAATTCCCATGATGCTGAAACGCATTGCAGCGCTTTCTTTAGGCCCCAATATGGTTACGTAAGGGTTTGCAGCAGTTTGCAGTACTGCCAGGCCTGCGCCCAGGGTAAACAGACCGATTAGAAAAACAAGGTAATTGCGCATCAGTGCTGCCGGGACAAATATAAATGCGCCAATGGCCATCACAAAAAAGCCAATCATCATTCCGTTCTTAAAGCCAACTTTTTTGAGCAGTAGGGAAGCTGGAAAAGAGATGAATAAATAAGAGATGTAAAAAGCAAAAGCTACAAAATAGGATTCGAGGTTATTGAGCTCACAACAAATTTTGAAATAAGGGATCAGCATGGCATTGATCCAGGTGACAAACCCGAAGACGAAAAAAAGTACAGCAATGATATACAGTGATTTGATATAAGTCTTATGGTCCATATGGTTTATTTTGCCTCAGGTTTAACGATCGTCGGGTAATTAACGTTCACGTACACGAAGAAACAAAACATTTGTTGTATTTCCAAATCAAGTACTTGAAATTACTTTTTTAAATACAGATGCACCGATGGATATGCTGACTTAATTGATGTAAAAATCGCAGTTTTCGCTGGTGATGATGTCAATTGGCATGAAATTGTTTTTCTCACCTGTTTTAGCATGCACCACGAACTGGTATAGCGCCATCAAGCCTTTGTAGCCCTGTTCCCTGGGTTTCTGGCAAATTAGAAAATCAATATCCCCTGCTTTCAGAAAGGCGAGGTTCTCTTTGGTGTAATCAAAGCCGATGAGTACCCTGCTGGAATCTCCGGTCTTTTTCAAATATTTAGCTACAGTGGACACCCTGGAATTGGTTACAAAAATAGCTGCGACCTGATGTTCCTGTAGCACTTGTTGAATAGATTTGCTTACATAGGCATAATCTGTTCGCTTGATGTCAATTTTCAGGATCGGATTTTCCAGTTTATTTTCGATAAAATAGTTTCTGAACCCCTGCTCTTTTCGCAAAAGGTGATGCTCATTATCAATCTCCTGGGAGATGTTTACAATCAGGATTTCCTCTCCCCTTTTCACCAGGTATTTGATGAGGTGTGCTGACAGGTATCCACTTTTGTAAAGATCAGGACCAAAGTAACTCAGGCTGTTGTGGCCTTGAATATCCGAATTGATAAACACATAAGGTATTTTTCTGGTTTCCAATTTTTTAACAAAGTTCGCTGCCTCTTCAATGAAGCTTGGTGCCAGGAGTACGCCCTGTACCCCATCCAGATCGATTGATGCGATCTGTTCCAGGAAAGCATTTTTATCGTTTACATCATAGAGATACTTTTTCAGGGTAATCCCGTAAGGACTGATTTCTGCTCCTGCTTCCTGTATGCCAAGAAGTGGTGCTTCCCAATAATTGGTTTCCTGCGATACATCTGGAATCAGCACCGCAAAAACAACTTGTTTTTTTGACGCCAGACTTCTCGCGAAAATGTTTGGCTGATAATCGAGTTCCTTAATGATCGCATTAACAAGATCCTTAGTCTTCTGTGATACACCTGTACGGTTATGAATCACCCGGTCGACTGTTCCTCTTGAAACATTTGCCCTTCTTGCAATTTCCTTAACACCTGTTAGTTCACTATCTTCTGCTGACATATATTGAAAAATTAGCTAAAGATAACAGATTTTATCGCTCAAAAAACAGCAAACCGAATAATCGCGCATGTACCTGATCAACAGATACCTACTTGCTTTTCATCCGGTCAAACCGCTTTATTAGAGCTTTTACAGCATTGGTGGTATCGTCTGACTGATTAAACCTGCAATATCCATCTTACATCAAAACTATCTGTAATTTCAATCAATTTGTCGTGATCATTCCTGGAAAAAGAAATCTTTTTTTGAGGTTCCAGTTTTTCAATGAGTGCTTTCCTAACACCGATAGTTGTACACTGAATAAAAATCGCCATGTAATTTCCGAGTATCCGGCCTTCGTTGTGTACCAGATCAGAGCCATGAATCGCGATACAGTCAGCAACAAGCGAGCCACTAAGAACAGGCATTTGTGTGTAGCCATGTAATTGTTTTTTGAAAGTTTCAAATTGGAGTATGCCACCAAAGCAGGTTTGGTAAAAGGTGAGTGCCTCTTTACAGTTTCCAGAAAAGGTGAGGAAAACTGCAGCCCTAAATTTACCATAATCAGGATTGGACATAACAGAAGGGTTAAGTAGTCAATTTTACAATCCAAAAGTAGCTGAGCGCTGAACAATATAGCTGTTGTAAAAACGACAAATAAGGGGTGAATTATGACAAAATAATCTCTACCTTGTGGTACCATAATATTTATTTATATGCAGATTTCTGTCTTTGTGCCTGAGTATGGGGTAATTGAAGCTGTAACTCCACCATACAGAACCTTCCTTACTGCCAACGAGTTTTTAACTGCATTTGGCAGAAAACCGATTTTCAAGGTTGAATATGTAGGCTTAAATGAATATGTACCTGCCAACAATGGTGAATACGTGATCAAAACGGATCGTTTACTCAAAGATGTGGCTGAAACAGATTTACTGATCATACCGCCTACCTTTGGCGATACCGCTAAAGGCATTGCAGCCAATGCAGAAGCTATACCTTATTTTAAAAAGCTACACAATCAAGGTTCAAGCCTTGCCAGTTTATGTATTGGGGCTTTTCTTCTGGCCGAAACGGGCTTACTCGATGGCAAAAAATGTTCTACACATTGGGCATATATCAACGAGTTTAAAGCGAGATACCCCAATGTGGGCGTAGCAGACGGGGCGGTCATAACAGAACACGATAACATTTACAGCAGTGGCGGGGCAAATAGTTTGTGGAATTTAATATTATACCTGGTCGAGAAGTTTTCGGATAGAGAAATTGCAATTATGGTTTCAAAATACTTTGCATTGGATATCGGAAGAGATAGCCAGTCTCAATTTGCCATATTCAAAGGTCAGAGAAATCATGGCGATGGCGATATTAAAAAGGTACAGGATTACATTGAAAAAAACTATAGCGATAAAATATCCATAGAAACGTTAGCTAAGCTCATTCATTCCGGTCGCAGAACTTTTGAAAGAAGGTTTAAAGAAGCGACAAACAATACCCCACTGGAGTATATACAAAGGGTGAGAATAGAATCGGCCAAAACTTTCTTTGAAGCATCCAGAAAAAATGTAACGGAAATCATGTTTGATGTAGGCTATACGGATACGAAATCATTCAGAGATATATTTAAAAAGCTTACCGGCCTTACTCCGATTGAATACAGGAATAAGTTTGCAAGGTTATCTGTAGAAGTGTAATTGCAGCAAGCAAAGGAAAATGTATACATTTAATAAAACCCCTCAACATGCAGTTCACAAATCATGGTATCTATTTATTCATTCTATTATTGATATCAACTTCGGGATTTGCACAGGATAAACTATCAAAAAAAGAATTTCCTGCGATTGCACTCACGAATAGAATTGATTTTGTAGAATCAAAATTCGATCAATCAAGATTTAGTTGTGGTTTTTTGATCAAATATCGTGCAGATACATTTGCTGTAACAGCTAAACATCTGTTGAAGATCATTAAAACAGATAAAATGCAAACATTGGTATTTGAAAATTACGTAAAAGACTGGATCTTATATCCCTTAGATAAAAAAGAGCAGATCGTGGTTACGGATAAATTACTAAATGAAAACAAATCAGCTTTACTCGACGATCCAGCCACATACAATCAGGATTGGCTATTATTTTCAATAAAAACCAATAATTCTAAGGTTAAACCTTTGGAATTCAGAACAACGCCATTAATCCCGGGAGAAAAATGTTATGTGATTGGTTGGACGCGGAAAATGGAAACAGGAACTCAGCGGGTTTATGAGTTTGAATATTACAAATCAATTGGAGATCGCCTTTTGTTGAAGGATGTTATCGTGCCAGAACAATTTGGTGGGTTAAGCGGTGCACCAGTAGTAGATGAACAAGGACTAGTTGTTGGTATCGTTTCGGGAGGAACAGTTGATCCTGACACGAAGAAAAAGTATTTTTCTCCTTGCAATATTGATGGTTTGATAAAATTCATCGCAAATCTTCCAGGAAAATAATGTGATCAGCGTTCTGATTCAGCTTGCCCATATGACAATCAATAAAGCACTTTAAACAAAAAAAGCAGCTCTTTTCAGAACTGCTTTTCAAAACTTGGGGTGGAATATGGGGCTCGAACCCACGACCCTCGGTACCACAAACCGATGCTCTAACCAACTGAGCTAAAACCACCATGTTTTATTTTTTGATGTCACAAAAGTACAACTAAAAACATTTTATTCAAATATTTTTAGTCATAATTCTTCATATTTATTTTAATCAACTATATTTCAATCAAATAAATTTTCAATAAAACTTTTACAGCCTTGTAAAAATTGCTTTTAAGGCGTAAAAAGTTAGATTTGCTGCAAATATGATTGAAATATATACAGACGGAGCAGCAAGTGGAAATCCCGGACCGGGCGGTTACGGTGTAATTTTAAGATCGGGACAACACTATAAAGAATTGAGCGCAGGCTTTAGAATGACAACCAATAACCGGATGGAGCTATTGGCGGTTATTGTTGCCCTGCAGGCTTTAAAAACGCCAGGTCAGCAAGTCACCATATTCTCCGACTCCAAATATGTGATTGATTCAATTGAAAAGAAATGGGTATTTGGCTGGTTAAAAACCGGCTTTAAAGGCAAGAAAAACAAAGACCTCTGGATGCGTTTTTTAGGCGTATATAAATTGCATGATGTGAAGTTTGTTTGGGTAAAAGGGCATAACAATCATCCCGAGAACGAACGTTGCGACCAGCTCGCTGTAGCAGCTTCTAAAAACAGGGCCGCACAAGGCATTGACACCGAATTTGAGGCAGAAAGAAATAACCCCGGAATGCTATAAGCACCCAGGGTTATCCTATTATCTCAAAACCAATTATCAATAATCTCTTTAAAAATCTAGCTTGCTACAGCCGTGCCATTCAAATTAATGGCGTGATTTAAGGGATTGTTCTTTTCCGAAGAAAACTCAACCATAAAATCTTCAGCTACTTTAACCATATCCGGCGATCCGATAAAAATCGAAGTACGCTGGTGCAATTCAGTAGGCTCAATATCCAGAATCCGGTTAAAACCATCAGAAGCTACCCCTCCGGCCTGCTCTATAATGAAAGCCATTGGATTACATTCATACAATAACCTCAGTTTTCCATTTGGAGAACTTGCGGTTGTCGGGTAAATATAAATGCCACCTTTAATCAGGTTTCTGTGAATATCGCCTACCATAGAACCGATATACCTTGAAGTATATGGCCTGTTGCTACCTGCATCCTCTTCCTGGGCAAACTTGATGTATTTCTTAACACCCGTAGGAAAATGAACGTAATTACCCTCATTGATGGAATAGATATTGCCGTTTTGCGGAATTTTCATATCCGGGTGCGACAAACAGAATTCACCAATCGAAGGATCTAAGGTAAAGCCGTTAACCCCCTTACCAGTGGTATATACCATCATGGTAGATGAACCATAAATGACGTAACCAGCAGCAACCTGTTGTGTTCCTTTTTGCAGTACATCCTGCAAAGTAGCTACCCCATCAACAGATTTACGTCTGTAAATTGAAAAAATAGTACCAACTGCAACGTTTACATCAATGTTTGAGGAGCCGTCAAGCGGGTCAATACACACAATATATTTCGCATTTTTGGATACTGGCGAATCGATCGGCACAAACTCATCCTCTTCTTCAGTAGCTACAATACAGCATTCACCACCACTGGTTAAGGCGCTGATGAACTGTGTATTTGCAAATACATCCAGCTTTTGCTGACCTTCGCCTTGAATGTTAGTCGTACCTGCCGAGCCTAAAATATCAGCCAAACCGGCTTTATTCACCTCTCTGTTTACAATTTTTGCTGCAATCCCGATATCTCTGAGCAGTCTGGAAAGCTCCCCTTTTGCATAAGGAAAATCGTTCTGTTTTTCGATGATGAATTGGCCCAGTGTTTTTATGCCTTGCATATACTTAGTGTACTTTATACGTTATCTATTACCTATTTCTATGGCCTCTAAGGTATGTATTTTTTCTTCCGAAATGCAAAATCTAATTAAAGTTTTTATTCTGTGCCAGCCAGAATTTCCCGCTGCACCGGGATTTATGTGCAAACAATTTATTTTTTTATCAAACATGACTTTTAAAATATGTGAGTGACCAGTAATGAACAACATCGGGGGCTTAGTGTAAATTTCACCCTTTATACGCGGCGCGTATTTTCCAGGATATCCACCGATATGCGTCATCCAAACCGCTACATTTTCGCAGTTAAACCTGAGGTCTTCCGGATATACCGAACGGATCTCCTGATCATCGATATTTCCATAAACCCCTTTTAATGGCTTAAAAGCGGCAAGTTGCTCAGCTACCCCCTGTCCAAAATCGCCAGCATGCCATATTTCATCACATTTATCGAAATGTTTAAACACCGCATCATCTAAAAAACCATGGGTGTCAGAAATCAGTCCTATTGTCTTCATCTTATGTCATTTATTAAAAGTATCTGGCGCTAAAAAGCCAAAAAGAAATCGCGCAACAGCGCCTGATAGCTGGCTGTATATACCCCTTGCGCCTCGTATATATATAAGTGTTGCTGCTTCGTTTCAACTGCGCTATCGTTCAAACAAACAATCTGTCTGAATTCTGGTTTGCTTTCATCAGAATGCAAATGAACAATTATTGCAGGCTTCAGTCCATAATCTGCAGCAATCTCAATGGTGCTTTGGGCTTGCTTTACCGGTAAGATCAACCAGAAAGACCCTTTAGGCCTTAACAGCGCCGCCACACGTTGGGTCATTTGTTCAAAAAACAACAAATCGGTATGCCTGGCCATTCCTTTTTTCGGTTCCTGGTTTTTCAGGTCATTCACAAAAAAAGGCGGATTGGAAACAATCAGATCGTACTGCTCTGTGGTCTGGTAATTTTCTATCGCCGTATGGATCACCTTAAAGCGCGAAGCATAGGCTGATGCCGCTCCATTTTTTGCCGCAGCACTGGCCGCCTGTTCCTCAATCTCTACCGCATCAACCCGGGCATGTGGAAAACGCTGGGCCAGCATCAGGGCAATAACCCCGGTCCCGGTACCAATATCAAGTATATTTTTCGCATCCATCTGAGTAGCAATCGCGCCCAGCAATACCCCATCGGTATTGATTTTCATTGCGCAACCAGACTGGTCTACCTCAAACTGCTTAAATTTAAAAATACTCCCCATACGTTTTTGCGAATATATTACATTCTATGCTCACGGTTTTAAAATTTTAACGCTAAATTTGCATCTTCAAAAAAAAAGCATGATCTATTTCTTCTCAAGCCTATCCAATACGGTTTTCGCTTTACAAACGGAGCAAACCTTATCCACTACTGATATTACGAAACTTCAATGGCTGTTTGGCGGTGCGCAATTAAAGCAAGAAACCGTGTTGGCAGACTTTTTTGTTGGTCCACGTGCGGCAATGGTTACGCCATGGAGTACCAATGCGGTAGAGATTACACAGAATATGGATATCCAGGGGATCATCAGAATTGAAGAATTTACCCGGGTAGCGGCAGATTTCGCGGATTTCGATCCCATGTTATCTCAAAAATACGATCAGCTGGATCAGGAAATCTACAGCATCAACATCAAACCAGAACCGATCCTTGAAATAACCGATATTTCGGCTTATAATAAACAAGAAGGTCTTTCATTAAGCGATGAAGAAGTAGCCTACCTGAATAATTTATCAAAAACACTGGGCCGGGCCTTAACCGACTCTGAAGTATTTGGCTTTTCGCAAGTCAACTCTGAGCACTGCCGCCATAAAATATTCAACGGAAAATTTGTTATCGATGGTGTAGAACAACCTACATCCTTATTTAAACTGATCCGTAAAACATCAGAAGAAAACCCGAACGATATTGTTTCGGCTTATAAAGATAACGTAGCCTTTATTAAAGGCCCAACGGTACAACAATTTGCACCTAAACGTGCCGATGTACCAGATTACTATGCGATCAGCGATTTTGAATCGGTGATTTCCATCAAAGCGGAAACGCATAACTTTCCAACTACGGTTGAACCTTTCAATGGTGCGGCAACGGGCTCTGGTGGTGAAATCAGAGACAGGCTGGCTGGCGGACAAGGCTCATTGCCTTTAGCTGGTACCGCTGTATACATGACGGCTTTATCCAGACTGGAAGAAAACCGCCCATGGGAACAAGGCGTAGCAGAAAGACAATGGTTATACCAAACCCCAATGGACATCCTGATCAAAGCCTCTAACGGTGCTTCAGATTTCGGAAATAAATTCGGCCAACCGCTGATCACAGGTTCGGTACTCACCTTTGAGCATGAAGAAGATTCCCGTAAACTGGGCTTCGATAAAGTGATCATGCTTGCCGGTGGTGTAGGTTATGGAAAAGCCAGTCAGGCGCAAAAACAAAAACCTTCAACAGGCGATCAGATTGTGATCCTTGGTGGAGAAAACTATAGAATCGGAATGGGCGGTGCCGCTGTATCTTCTGCAGATACCGGCGCCCTGGGTACTGGCATTGAATTAAACGCAATTCAGCGTTCCAATCCGGAAATGCAAAAAAGAGCGGCCAATGCCGTTCGCGGTATGGTAGAGAGCGACCACAATACCATCATCTCGATTCATGATCATGGTGCGGGTGGTCACCTGAACTGCCTTTCAGAACTGGTTGAAGAAACAGGTGGTAAAATAGACCTGGATAAACTTCCGGTGGGCGACCCTACCCTTTCGGCTAAAGAGATCATCGGTAACGAATCTCAGGAACGTATGGGTCTGGTAATTGGTAAAGAACACATTGACACTTTACAAAAAATTGCAGACCGTGAGCGTTCGCCAATGTACACTGTAGGTACCGTAACCGGCGATCATCGTTTCACTTTCGAATCGGCAACCACTGGAGTTAAACCGATGGACCTGGAACTGAAAGATATGTTTGGCAGTTCACCTAAAGTAGTGATGGAAGATCAAACGATCGACCGCAAATATCAATCGGTAACTTATGATGCCGGCAAATTAAACAGCTACCTGGAGCAAGTACTGCAACTGGAAGCTGTAGCTTCTAAAGACTGGTTGACCAACAAGGTAGACCGTTGCGTGGGTGGCCGTGTAGCCAAACAACAATGTGCAGGCCCTTTACAATTGCCTTTAAACAACTGTGGCGTAATGGCCCTTGATTTCCAGGGAAAAGAAGGTATTGCTACTTCAGTAGGTCATGCACCCGTATCTGCATTAATTGATGCTGCTGCCGGAAGCCGTATCGCCATCGCAGAATCACTTTCCAATATCGTATGGGCACCTTTAAAAGATGGTTTAAAAAGCGTTTCGCTTTCTGCCAACTGGATGTGGGCCTGTAAAAACGAGGGCGAAGATGCCCGCTTATACGAAGCTGTAAAAGCCTGTTCAGATTTCGCAATCAGTTTAGGAATCAATATCCCAACCGGAAAAGATTCCCTGTCGATGAAACAGAAATATAAAGATGGAGATGTGATTGCACCGGGCACAGTGATCATCTCTGCAGGTGGTAATTGTGATGACATCACCAAAGTGGTAGAGCCTGTATTGCAAAAAGACGGTGGCGCCATTTATTACATCAACTTATCTCAGGACAGTTATAAATTAGGCGGTTCCTCATTTGCACAGATCTTGAACAAAGTGGGTACTGAAACACCTGATGTGAAAGATGCAGCGCAGTTCAAAAACACGTTCAATACCCTTCAGCAATTGATTAAAGCAGATCAGATACAAGCGGGACATGACGTAGGCAGTGGTGGTTTGATCACAACGCTATTGGAGCTTTGCTTTGCCGACCGCAATTTAGGCGCAAATCTGGATTTGTCTGCTTTAGGTGAGCAAGACGTTATCAAACTGTTATTTGCCGAGAACATCGGTATTGTATTCCAGGCTGATGCTGCTGTTGAGGCAGTATTTGCAGCAAATGGAATCAATGCTTTAAAAATCGGTGACGTACAAGGTTCTGCTACGCTGAACATCAAAAACAACACAGAAAGCTTTAGCTTCGATATTGATCATTTACGTGATGTATGGTTTAAAACCTCTTACCTGCTTGATCAGAAACAAAGCGGAGCAGTAAAAGCAAAAGAGCGTTTTGACAATTACAAAAACCATGTGTTAAAATACAATTTCCCACTCACATTTGACGGTAAAAAACCGGTTATTGATGCTTCAAAACCGCGCCCTAAAGCAGCCGTAATTCGCGAAAAAGGAAGTAACTCTGAGCGCGAGCTTGCCAATGCAATGTACCTTGCCGGCTTTGATGTTAAAGATGTACACATGACTGATTTAATCAGCGGTCGCGAAACATTGGAAGACATTCAATTCATTGGCGCTGTTGGCGGCTTCTCTAATTCTGACGTTTTGGGATCAGCCAAAGGCTGGGCAGGCGCATTTATGTACAATGAAAAAGCCCGCATTGCTTTGGAAAACTTCTTTGCCCGTCCAGATACCCTATCTGTAGGAATCTGTAACGGTTGCCAGCTATTTGTTGAGCTTGGCCTGATCAATAAAGACCATGCAGAGAAACCTAAAATGCTGCACAATGAGAGTCATAAACACGAAAGTATATTTACTTCATTAACCATCCAGGAAAACAACTCCGTGATGTTATCTGGCTTAGCTGGCAGCACCTTAGGCGTATGGGTTTCACATGGTGAGGGACGTTTCCAACTGCCATATGAAGAAACGAAATACCGCATTGTAGCAAAATATGCTTATGAGAGCTATCCTGCCAATCCGAACGGATCAGACTACAACACGGCAATGATGTGTGATGAATCTGGCCGTCATTTGGTGATGATGCCACATATTGAGCGCTCCCTGTTCCAATGGCACTGGGCAAATTACCCACAAGGCCGTAAAGACGAAGTAAGTCCATGGATGGCTGCTTTTGTGAACGCCAGGGTATGGTTAGCAGAAAATGCCAAATAAAATAAAAACAGGCTGCATCAAAAGTGCAGCCTGTATCATTTAAGAAATTAGCTTCAACGCTCTTTTCACTACGTTATCCACCGTAAATCCGTAGGCTTTCATCAATTCCGCTGCGGGTGCAGATTCCCCAAACTTATCAATTCCAATAACATCCCCATCATCGGTAACATATTGATGCCAGCCTAAAGGCGAACCCGCTTCTACAGCAAGCCGATGCCTTAATGCCTTAGGAAAAATCTTTTCCCGGTAAGCCTGATCCTGTTTTTCAAATAATTCCCAGGATGGCATACTCACTACCCTCGCCGCTACGTTTTTAGCTTTCAATTCTTCCTGGGCAGCCAATAACAGCTGAACTTCAGATCCTGTACCGATTAAAATCAAAGCCGGATTTTCATGCGGTTCCGAAAGGATGTACGCTCCTTTTTCCAGGCCTGCAGCTTTACCATACTTATCCTGATCAATCACGGGTAAATCCTGCCTGGTTAAGATCAGTGCAACTGGCCCACCCTGATGCTCCAGGGCCACACGCCAGGCTGCAACCGTTTCATTAGCATCGGCCGGGCGGATCACCAGTACATTGGGTACAGATCTCAACCCGAGCAACTGCTCAACCGGTTGATGGGTAGTCCCATCTTCACCCAACCCAATGCTGTCGTGCGTGTAAATGAAGATCGGTTTAATTTTCATGATTGCCGCCAGGCGGATTGGTGGCCTCATGTAATCAGAAAATATCAAAAAAGTAGCGCCATAAGGAATAATGCAATGACTCAGGGCCATCCCGTTTAATATCGCCCCCATGGCATGTTCCCTGATCCCAAAGTGAAAAATACGCCCCTCACGGTTATCCGTAGAAAATGACCCGTAATTTTTCAGATCGGTATCCGTTGAGGGCGAAAGATCTGCAGAACCACCCATTAAATTCGGAATCTGATCTGCTATCGCATTCAACACCTGTCCGGATGCTTTACGGGTAGCCAATTTATCCCCGGCTTTAAACACCGGCAATTTATCTTTCCAGCCATCAGGTAATTTACCGTTTTTTGCCAGCTCATATTCCGCAGCCAGCTTTGGATATTTCTTTTTATACGCACTATATAAGGTATTCCAGTCTGCCTCTAGTTTGGAGCCCCTGCTGCCTGCCTCACGATAATATTTCAACACTTCAGCAGGCACCTCAAAACTTTGATCCGGATTAAAACTAAAATTCTCTTTCACCAATTTCACTTCTGCTTCACCAAGTGGTGCACCGTGTGCAGCGGCAGTATTGACTTTATTCGGACTACCAAAACCGATGTGGGTACGTACCTTAATCAGTGAAGGTCGTGCGGTTTCTTTTTGCGCATTTTTGATTGCGGCAGACAAAGCCTCCAGGTCATTTCCATCAGGCAGCACCTGCACATGCCATCCATAAGCCTCAAAACGTTGCGCCACGTCCTCATTAAAGGCCAGATCTGTATTTCCTTCAATGGTGATGTGGTTATCGTCATAAAGGTAAATGAGATTGCCCAACTGCAAATGCCCGGCTATAGATGCCGCTTCGGAAGTCATGCCCTCCATCATGTCACCATCACTGCAAATGGCATATATTTTATAGTCAAATAACTCAAATTCGGGTTTGTTAAAGCGTGCCGCCAAATGCTTTTGCGCAATGGCAAAACCAACACCATTGGCAAATCCCTGCCCCAAAGGCCCCGTAGTGACCTCAATGCCATCCAACAAACCATATTCAGGGTGGCCGGCGGTCTTACTGTTCAACTGTCTGAAATTTTTCAAGTCATCCAGGCTCAGGTCATAACCTGTTAAATACAAAAAGCTGTATTGCAACATACAGGCATGTCCTGCCGAGAGTATAAATCGATCCCTATTGGCCCATTCCGGGTTCTTCGGATTGTACTTCATACTTTCAGTCCACAACACATGTCCAATTGGCGCAAGGCCCATCGGTGTTCCCGGGTGCCCCGAATTCGCTTTTTGCACCGCGTCAATAGACAATACACGAACGGTATTGATGCCCAACTGTTGAATAGAATCTTCCTTTACACTCATGGTCAAATAAATCAAATGATATTGATTTAGAACAGTTGAGCTTCCCAAAAGTTTGCAAAGCAATCGGTTCATCGATTAGACTTTATGTTAACGACAAAAGCGAAGTCACAGCGCTCTTCACCACCTGCCTTACAGCGAAAGACCTGAATGACATTGAGCGGTCCTGGATTATTACACAACCCCTGAGCAAATACGTTCCCTCAAAAGCAACATTGAAAATCCCCTTAATGGAGGGTTATTAGTATCACTAATAAATTTCGTATATTTGTGAAACAAATCCTTAATGAAACAAATTAAAGATGAACTACAAACTATCATTATCGGAAATGGACAGGATGGCTTCACAAGCCAACTCAAAAAAGTCCACAATTTCCTTAGAGGAAATGAGAAGACAGGCTCAAAACTTGAAGAACAAAAGCGTCTCAAAAGTGAAGAAGAACAACTCTTAATTTCTTTTGCTCAAGAAGAAAATCTTATCTTTTCCGATGCCATATCAGACAACTTATTCATAAGTGAGGGGGCCGAACAAAGGGTTTATTGCTTTGATGATCATAGTGTAATCAAACTTAATGGCAGCATATTTTACGAATACTGGCTAGATTATTTTAACAGTTTATTGATTCATAATTATTTCTTTAAATCAACTTTATATGAATTTCTAGTGTTTAAAGTAATTGAGGGTACTCTTTTTGCTGTAGTCAAACAGGATTTCATACTAGCAACGGAGACAACTGACCTAAACGCACTCAAAGTTTTTCTTGAATATAATCAGTTCACCCACATCAGGAATAATGATTATTATAATACCAAATTGGGGATTATTTTTGAAGATCTGCACGATGAAAATGTTCTCTGTCGCGATGGTCTACTATATTTCATAGACACCGTATTTTATCTTACCCCAAATTTCTACGAAAAATAGCTCCTAATTATCAGCCTGGAATCTAATGAAATTTCTGATACCATTGCGTATATTTGTCCAGCACTTGCTGGGGCGCATACGTATACCAGGCATAGCCATCACGGCGTTCCCGGCCAATATCAGCCAAAGCATACACAATTTTGCTATCGCGATCACAAAATATAGGCTTGTGCGTTTTCAATTCGTAATAGCGTGTCCAAATTGCTGGAGCTGTGCTATCCGTTACCACAACACGGTCTGTATTGGACACCCGAAAAGGCGTAATGAATTTTTCGGCAGGAATTACTTTAACCCTCGTATTCAAGATTTTTGATTCCTCAAACCAGGTTACTGCATTTTCCACAGCCGTAACAATTTCTTTTGAGGGATGTTCCAGACTCATCAGGAACAGCACCAGATCTGCGCTTTCCTTATTACAAATGCTTGGCGGTTCAAACTTACGTGCCCATGCAGGCTGTAAAGTAACCTCATCATATTGCTGGCACCAGGCTGTTGGTTTCCCCGCGTCGTTGATCTGTGTTTTCAAAATACAAGGAAAAGCCCTTTGATACGCTTCTTTTAACTTTTTGCGATGTGTATCATCTAAAAAAGCATATTGCGGCTTGTCATCGTCGATATCTTTCAAAAGCCCCATAATGCCTTCAAAATTTCCATCGTTGTAGGTTACGTACCTGCTGTAATTGGATTCCAAGGGGTAAAACTGTGGCCAGCCGCCATTCTTATATTGAGATTTCAATATGTAATCCAATCCTTTTAAAGCGGCAGCTTTGTATTTCCCTATCTTAGTTACCGTATACACATTGGCCAGTACGGCGATTTGTGTATAGGTACTCCCATTATCGTAAGTGGTGTTTAAAACCGATTTCGCATGGATCAGGCTATCTTTTTGATCAGGAGTCAATATCGCCATCACATCGTAGTTTTTAGGCCAGCCACCATTGTCTTTTTGAAACAACAGGATGTTATCTGCAATATTCGTTAGTTCTGTAGTTTGATATTTAGGCTGATTGGGTTTACAATTGATCACATTGTGCTTGTCAAAACCAAAATACCAGTGGTTTGCATTGTCGGCAAAAGGACGTGGATCCACCGCTGTATATTTAAAGTCATTGGTTTGAGCCTTTGCAGCAATGGTTAAGCCTATGAAAAGTATCCATAAATATTTCATCTGTTCAAGGTATTAATTAAAACGTCAGAGTGACGGATTATCCTTGTAACAATTTAAATTCAGATGGGCTCTCTCAAAATTGTTCTAAGCTTTTCTGGCGGCGTTTTACGATAATCACTGAGGTAAATTTCATGATGTAGACCGGCTTTGCCAAATTTATGGCTATCAATAAAGTCTTTCATAGTCGCTAAGGTCTCAGGCTCGCTGTCAAAGGGTCCTACATGCAGCATCTGCACAACCTTTCTAGCTGGCAAATCAAATGCGACAACATCCTGTAGATGCTGAAAATCCTTTTTCAGTTTCAGCTTCAGTTTAGCACGCTCAATATCATCTGCTTTAACGAAATCAGGCAACCTGATCAATAATCGATATCGCCATTCACTACGGGGAATTTTTAGGGGTGCCTCATGCATAGGGACCAGACCATACCTTACTTCATCAAAATCCCACAATCCCTCCAGCTTTGAAACTATAAAATCTTTGCCTAATTCCTTGCAATGAAACTTTAGCGCATATGCTACAGCATACAAAGCCTGGATATGTTCTGCATACAGTGGACCTGACGGATCCCCTAATCCAGCTATGGAAACATAATTAGCCGCTTCAATGTTCAGAATCTGCGGTACTGCTTTAGCTGTGTAATAGCGCTTGTAGCGCTTGGTTAAATCAAGTTTTTCCATTTTTTCACTTTTCAGCTAAAGTAAAGCAGGTCACTGACAGCCCTATGTCAGTCTTTGGTTAAATGAAATATATTACTCTAAGAGCTAACTGTTTATTTACGCTATCGCTCTACCAATCAGCTAATTACAATATTAAAAATGATGTATCGATTCGAAATAAAGATGAGCAATTGCCGATTTCGATAATCAATGACTGAATTTCATCCAGCTTACAAATAAAATTCGGCCAGTCTTTTAATTGCCAATTATATTCCATGGGCCGAATAATTAGACTAATCAGCTCAAGCAATGATTCATTAGCGTATATCAACTATAAATAGGCTACCTGATGCACCGATCCATTAATCTCAACTAAATCTGGTCTCAGCTTTTCGGGATAAGTAAACATCATTAATCTTTTTACTTGCTCTTTGGCCTTAAGTTTCAAATCACTCTTAGCAGGAATCGGTATGATTGAAGGTTGGAATATGTTTACTACTAGGTATTTAGTTTTGTTTTCTGCATTGAGCAGAACAATTTTTGTAAGATCGATCAGTTGATCACTATTGCTGTTATTTGTCAATTGAACTGTAAGCCAAACAAAAACATGTTTTCTCGGAGGCACCAGTTTATAATTTGATCCTGCAGTTTGCTCAGTCCGGGAATCAACTTTCTGGATATCCACCACAATATCCTTTTCAAAATTGAGTTTATTCTCGGCAACTTTGTAATGAATAGAACATGCAGAAAAAGTGGTGATGAAAAAGAATAGTACAGAGCTGAGCCCCATTCTTAATTTGAGAAACATAATAGATAAATTAGAATGAGCAAAGTAGTAGTTTTTTACAATTTATTCTAGCTTTTTATTTCTCAAATTTAAAGGCATTGGCTTTTAGTTTTGGAAATGCTGAAAAATCTATGGAATGTTTGCTGTATGTTATTAAATCCAAGATATGCTCCTGAATACATAAGAGTCCCATTTATGTAATAGCTATATACTTTAATTTACGCCCTAATACCCCAGTATATGGTGGATGGTCTATAGCTTATTTTAGCAGCAAATCTGAGTATGCGTGATATGAATTTATTTTACCTTCTGCTCCATTATTTTGTTTTGTAAATCTTATAACCTCATCGGTTATTCCTTTATCATACACCACTTTCAATTTGTAGAAATAATCTGTTTCATTTTTCTTACCAGTGAAACATCTGGTATAGTGATCTTCTATAGTATAGCTTTTATAGCGACCGATTTTATTATTAATTGATTTCAGCAATTTACTTAATCCATCAGGTCCGGCTATTTGCTTTAAACTATCACTGACGATCTTATCTATCTTTTCAAAATCCCCATCCGAAATTTTTGTATAAAAGTCAGTTAGGAGAACTTTGCCTTTTTCATTATCTTCTTCTCGATTCAAGTAAACATTATTACATGAACAGCAATAAAGTAAAATCAGTATTATAAACAAATTCAAGTGTTTCATTATTATTCTTATTACTTACACAAAATCATCTTCCGGCTTCAACATCCTAACTCTTACTTTCTAATAAGTCGAAACGTAGTTGGCTATTCGGCATTCTATATTCAAATCTTACTAATTACAAAAACAGCTACGCGGAAAAGTCCCGGTAGGTCTTGTTTCTGATAATAGCCTCGGATGATTAAATTTGTCTATTCGAAAAATTTTTAAAGACGCTGCACATGAATCTAGGCTAACAGAATCTCCAACTTTTACATCTTCATAACCCATGATTGTATAATTCGAAAATAGGATCTTCCGATGGGAATCATCATAGAACACCTTCCTCATCTTTTCGTTTACTTCTATTCTAGTAATTTTGAAATGGTAAGTTTTCTTGTACTCTAGCCTTTCTTGCACGTATGTGTTTACCACCAGACAGAGAAATACAAATACAAAAAGTGACAGCAAAAAAACTTTTCTCTTCATCATTTTTAATAAAGCACTAATTTAACATTTTTATTTAAATTGAGATTTAAAAACTGGAGTAGAATAACTTAAACCGCCTGTGGCTCCAATTCCCTCGCCAATACCAACACTTATTCCGCTTGATATCCAACCAAGAGAAGTGTTTAGCCCGTCATAATTGATACCAACGGATCCATTTGCAGATAAATGTCCGCCGGCACCAAGGCCGATTCCACCATTGAAACTCCATCCCAGGAGATTGCCAGCTGCCTCCCCTTTCTTCAAAGACCTCATATCCAATACAGGGTAGTAACCAGAGGTCGTTCCGATTGACGCGTCGACATCCAATTCTGGCCCTTCGTGTGCCCCCAAGGCGGATGTTATATAAGGTACAAAACTAGCATCATGCCCCCTGGTGATAAAATCTTTGTCAAGAGCGAAATCAGAACAAAACAAGATCGGGAAAGGTTACATATCTTAGCCTCGAAATTCAAATTAGAGGATGAGTTTCTTGACGATTTATCGGTTCCCAATGAGACAGTGATTTTTTACGATAAGGCTTCAAATCTATTTGAGATGGCACTGATGTTGGGTGGTATGGGACTTGGCATATATCTTTTACTTGAAACAGAAAGCTATATAATGGGTTCTGTGGTGTTAATTTTCAGTGCTTACACTGCCTTTAAGGAATATAAAGAGGCGACTAATAAAACCCCGCAGATTATACTGAATGAACATGGACTACAAACTGTATCGGCAAAATTTCATGAATGGAAAGACATTATAGATGAACGTGCCATTACGGAAAGTTATGGAAAAAACAGCGAAGATTATTTAGTTTATCACCATCCAAGCGGCTATGAGCGTTTATCAATTGATGACTACAACACAAATAGAGACGCACTAAACAAATTACTCAGAATCTATCGCTGGCGTAACAAGAAGATAAAAAGATCACGCCAACTGTAACCAGTGTAGTCTACAGCGTTAAGAATTATTTAATATTAAGGGAATATTCCGGCTGTAGCTTTGTTAAAAATTTCAACATCGAAACAACGGCTACAACTCCAGGAACTGATCTCATAGCCTCATTGAAAAACGGGAATCATGCTGCTATGGAGCAAATCTATCGCATATATTGGTCTGACGTACTGGAAAGCGCCTACAAACGACTGCGGGATGAAGTGATTGCGCAGGACATTACACAGGAAATATTCATCTCTCTTTGGGAAAACCGTGCCCAGTTACAAATTGAGGGCAACCTGCGCGCCTACCTGGAGGGTGCGGTGAAATACAAAGTGATCAACTACTTCAAATCAGCCATCATTAAAGAAAAGCATGAGGAAGATCTGGCTTTGCTCATCCGGAACGAGACGGCGCTTTCTGCAGAAAAAACGTTGATGCTTAAAGATTTGGAGCAGGAGATTGATGCTGCGCTGCTTGAATTACCAGAACGGATGCGCCTGATTTTTAGAATGAGCAGGAAACAGGAAAAAACGATCCGTGAAATTTCTACCGAACTTGACCTCTCTGCACAAACGGTTAAAAACCAGATTTCTGCTGCACTGAAGTTATTAAAGGAGCGGCTATCCTATCTGCTGATTTTTGTGATTTTGATTTTATTAACACAAACGTAACTTAAGCTTAACCAAGCTGGTTAGTACCATTCTTCTTTTGAACTGACAGGTATGTAGATGACAAAAGAAGAGAAAGCACAGCTGCTGCTTAAAAAATATTTAAATCAGGAGGCGAGTCCGGAAGAGGTGAATCAGGTAGAAGCCTGGTACGCTTCGTATGAGCAGCGACCAGCCAGTTTAAATGAAGGAAGAAAAACACAGATCGGTGGGGAAGTATTTGCTGCACTACAGCTGGAGATGCAAAGCACAGGCAAATCAGCCCGGGTAATTCGCTTGCATCAGGTTTTCCAGATGGCAAAAATTGCCGCTGCAATTGTAGTGATTGCCGGATTGGGAATGACCTTCTGGATGGCAAGGAAACCGCAGCTCGTAGCGGAGCAACTCGTATCCATCAGCACGGCTAAACAGGAGATAAAGAAGATTGTGCTCTCTGATGGGTCGGAAATCATCCTAAGTCCTTCAGCACGCCTGCTATATCCCGCAAAATTTAAAGCAAACCAAAGGACAATCGAACTAGCCGAAGGAGAAGCGTTTTTTAAAATCGCACATGATGAACGCAGACCTTTTACTGTAAAAACAGCCGAAGGGATTTATACCAAAGTATTGGGTACTTCTTTTAAGATCAGTTCTTACCAGGCCAATAAAAGCATACAAATAGCTGTGGCCACAGGAAAAGTAGCTGTAGGGAACAGCAGCCAGGTCTTTGGTACACTGGTTAAAGGGCAGCAGGTGGTTTACGATAAAAAAGCACAACGTGCCACCATCAGTTATACACCGGCACCGATTTATGTAAACCTGGTATTTGAAAGGGCCTCCCTGCAGCAGGTGATAGAAAAACTGCAATACAGCTATGACATCCAAATTCATTTGGCTACTGCATTAGGCAACCTGAAATGCAGTGCCACCTTTAATACCAAACAAACTCCGGAAGAGATCCTGGATCTGCTCTGTAGTTTACACCACCTTCAATTCAAAAAATCAAATGATCAAAAAACCTTTAATGTCTATAAAAAATGAGGATGTAACAGCGAATTTATAAACCGGTACTGATCAGATCAGCACCGGTAATTTTTAAAGCCGGCTTCTAACGCCAATTGAACCGCCGGGCTATTTTAAAACACTGTTTAATGTTATAAAACGAATAAAAATATGAAAAAATCCTCAAATAAGAGGTTACCAGCTCTTTATAAAGCCATGAAATACTCAATATTAACTTTTTCAATACTTTGCACCTTTTGCGGAGCGCTCCTCGCCTCGCCTACCATGGCACAAAAACTGGAAAAAAGTACGGTTACACTCAACGCAAAAAAGGGCCAGCAAACCAGCAGGATCTTAAAAGTAATAGAAAGCAGCACCGGCCTGCATTTCATTTACAATCCGGATGCACTTGATCAGCAGAAAATAACTGACGATCAATATTTCAAAAATGAAAAGGTGGAATCTGTATTGAAAAAACTCGGATTCGACTGCCTGGAAAAAGGAGAACATGTGATCTTGAAAGTCGTTCCTCTCCCACAGAAAAAAGCAGACAGGACCATCAGCGGATTGGTACGTGATTCTGCAGGTGTAGCCATGCCCGGGGTTTCTGTTAAAGTTTTGGGTACCGCAAAAGCAACATCAACAGATGTTAATGGAAAGTACAGCATCGCTGTTGGCGATGAGGCTACCCTTTCATTTTCCATGATTGGTTATAAAACCAAGCTGGTTAAGGTAACAGATGTGGTTATTAACGTAACACTTCTGGAAGACAAATCACTCTTAAGCGAGGTGGTTGTGGTGGGCTATGGTACGCAGAAAAAAGCAACCTTAACCGGAGCCATCAGTACAGTTTCACTCGATCAGCTGGGATCACGTTCTGTAAATACACTGGGTGAAGTGCTTGCCGGAAAATCGCCTGGTGTTATCGTGACCAACGAAGGTGGTGATCCGACATCTAATCCGCGCATCAACATTCGTGGGTCAGGTGGTATTAACGGAGAAAGTCCACTGTACGTAATAGACGGCTCTATCGTGACCGGACCGCTGGTGACACGTCCGGATGGCGTGGTGGTACCGGGAGCACCGGTCATCAATCCGAATGACATTGAATCAATTTCTATTCTGAAAGATGGATCTGCTGCAATTTACGGAGCAAGGGCTTCAGGAGGTGTGATACTCATCACCACCAAAAGAGGAAAAGGCGGCAAAATGCAAATTAATTTTGATGCCAAGTATGGGGTACAAAATGCATGGAAGAAATTAAAGCCTTTAAACGCAGCTGAGCGTGCCATGGTAGCCGCTACCGCGGCAAAAAATGGAAATACAACCATTCTGCCTGCTTTTGACGCCACAAAATATCCCGATGGGCAGATTACCCGCACGAATTGGATGGATGAGGTTTTCAGAAACGGAAGTACCCAGGATTATAACCTGGACATTTCTGGCGGGACTGACAAGTCGACGATTTTCATGAGTTTCAATTACAGAAAAGCAGAAGGTATTGTATTAAACACCAATTCAAAGCGCTATAATTTCCGCATCAATTCAGATCACCAGCTGAGTTCATGGTTAAAGGTTGGAGAAAACATTTCCTTTAGCAGCACCAACGGCCAGGGCGCAAACACGAGCAGCGATTATACTGGTGCCCTGCTTTCAGCCATTTATTACCCGGCCAATGCCAGTCCTTACAATCCCGACGGTTCTTTTGCAGGTTTACCAGGTCCATTTCCGGGCGACTACGGTGATATTGTGAATCCCGTTGCAGAACTGATGCGCTTAGATGTCAATAAACCTGAAAATGTGTTGGTGGTTAACCCTTATGCAGTGGTGAACCTGGCAAAAGGACTAACATTCAGGTCTAACCTGAGCGTAACCAAAGGTTTCTTCAATTCGACCATCTTTACACCAAAACGTACCGAAATTGGAAAACCGGTATTGATCAATTCACTGGAGCAAAAGCAAACCACGATGAACGATCTGCTGGCAGAGCAAGTGCTTGCTTATAAAGTGGACATGAACCAGCATCACCTGGATTTAACCGGCGGTTTTTCTTTTCAGAAGCGTTCTTTTAAAGGATTTTCTGTTATTGGCCACGGCTTTGACGATGAATCTCCTGCAAAAAGATACCTGGTCAATGCCACCATATTTGAGCCTGCCAGCAGTTATTTAACATCAGATGCTTTATCTTCTTTTTTCTTAAGAGCAAATTATACCTATGCGGATAAATATCTACTGTCAATAATTGGCCGTAATGATGGTTCTTCTTTAATTCCATTGGCAAGCAACCGGAATAAATTCTATTATTCTGCTTCTGCAGGATGGGTGCTGAGCAAAGAAAATTTCCTGGCACAAAGCACCTGGTTAAGCGAATTAAAACTTCGTGGCAGTTACGGTATACTGGGCAACCTGGCCAGCCTGAAGCCTGATGATGTGAGTCCGTTGTTGCAAAGCACGGTGGCTTATTTCGGACAAGTTCCGGCAGTTCAAAACGGGTATGTATCTACTGTTCTGGCCAACCAGGATTTGAAATGGGCAAAATCGAAACAAACCAATATTGGTCTGGATTTAGGTATTTTAAAGAACAGCCTGACCCTGACCGCAGATTACTTCATTAAAGACATTGATGACATGATCCTCATCAGGCCTTTATCTGGAACAACGGGTTTGGACAAGCAAACCATCAATGCCGGTTTGGTTAGAGACAAAGGGATTGAGTTGGGGATTGGCTACAACAGTCAGAAAGACCGGGAATTTACCTATTCCGTAAATGCGACCCTGACCAAGTTGAAAAACAATGTGGTTAGACTGGCCTCAGGACTAAACAGCATTAAACCTGCAACCAATTTCAGGAATGAAGTTGCCCCCTTGTACATTACAGAGGGACAGCCATTATATAGCTATTATGTATTGAAAACACAGGGCATTTTCCAGAGCCAGGCCGAGGTAGACAGTTACAAAAATTCCCAAGGTGTTAAGATCCAACCCAATGCAAGGCCTGGAGATTTCAAATTTGCCGACCTGGACGATAGCGGATCTATCGATGGCAAAGACCGTTATTTTGCGGGCAGTGCTTATCCGAACTTTTCTTATGGTTTCAGCTTCAGTGCCAACTACAAAAACTTTGACCTGAACATTTTTGCACAAGGTGTGCATGGCAATAAATTGTTTAACGCGGTAAAACGTACTACATATAGCGCAAGCGGTCCTTCTTACAATAAATTATCAGGGATCCTGGATGCCTGGTCGCCGGAAAATCCAAATGGAAAAGTACCTATCCTTTCTACTTCTGATGCCAATGGAAACTTTAATGCTTCTGATTTTTATGTAGAAAGCGGCTCCTACCTGCGTTTGCGGAATCTGACCCTGGGCTATACCCTACCCAAATCGGTGACCAGCAAAATGAAAACAGGTGCGGTAAGATGCTATGCCACCTCAAACAACTTGTTCACCATCACCAAATATTCTGGTTTCGATCCTGAGATAGGCATGGACAACAATGGATTGGATGTAGGCCGTTATCCGCAATCGAGGAGTTTTCTGTTGGGACTGAGTGTAAACTTATAATTTTTAAAAAGAAGAGCAATGAAACAAAGTATAAAATATATGACCATTGGTGCCCTTGCACTGATGAGTTCTTGTGCCAAACAATTGGACATTAAACCTGAGGGTGCCCCATCGGCGGGTAATTTCTGGAAAACGAAGGAAGACGCACTGAAGGCAGAAGCCGGGATGTACGAAAAATATAATGATGAAAATTATTACGGCCGTGGCATGTTCTGGTTCATCAATGCCAGTGACGATATGGTAACCGGCAGGAACAAACCTGAGGCAGATAACATCAAAAACTTTAACCGGACTTATATTGGTGGCGGTTATACGGAATCGCAATGGTCTATGCGCTATGCCACCATCAAACGTGCCAATGACATCATCAAAAATGTTCCGGCAATTCAAATGGATGAAAACCTGAAAAAGCAAATCATTGGTGACGCGTATTTTAATGCCGGCCTGGTTTACTTTCAACTGGCATCAAATTACGGAAATGAAAAAGCCGGCGTACCGATCGTGAGTCCGGAAACCGACCCCGCAGCAGCCACCCCGCGTGCAGCCAATGTGAACGAAAATTACGATTACATTATACAGCTCTTGTTGAAAGCTGCTGACAACCTGCCTTATTTTACCGATATGAATGCTGCTGATTATGGCAAAGCACATAAAACCGCAGCCTGGTCTTATCTGTCAAAAGTATATCTGTTTAAAAAGGATTATACCAATGCAGCTAAATATGCCGACATGGTAATCAACTCTGGCAAACATGACTTGGTTAACACAGGTTTTGCCGATGTGTTTAAAGCAGCCAATAACTGGTCTAAAGAATACATCTGGTCGGTAGTTTGTACGCCAAATGGCGGTGGAACTGGCTGGGGAAGCAAATTACCAGGTGTGATGCTAACCAATAAAGGCTGGACATTATACAATGGCTGGGGTTATTATCTGCCGACAAAAGAACTGTATGATTCTTATGAGCCGCGCGATCAGCGCAGAGAAGCAACCATTTTAAAAACGGACGACCAGTTTATGTACTTTGGTCAGCTGCGCAGTTTTACCAAAGACGGTGGTGCAACATCTGACTACCAGTTTAAAAAATATATGGAACCATTTTCTTATGCCAACCCGATTCCGCTGCATGTAAACCCGAACGGGGATAATGGAACCACCGACCTGAATGTTCCATTGATGCGTTATGCTGAAGTGTTGCTGATTAAAGCTGAAGCGGCGATCCAATTGACTGGCGCTGGTGCGGGAGATCAGGAACTGAACAAAATCCGTGTACGTGCAGGTCTGTTGCCTAAAACCGGGATGGACCTGAGGGATCTTAAGCGTGAACGCAGAAATGAGCTTGCCGGAGAATGGGCAGACCGCCACCGCGACCTGGTTAGATGGGGAGATGCCCAGGCAACTTACGCCAAACCTTTACATGATTCTCAAGGTAATGTGATCTGGCCGGCCAGAACATTCAATCCACAGGTAAATGATGTATGGGCAGTGCCACAGCAGGAAATAGACAACAGCGGTGGTGTGATTAAACAAAATGCAGGATGGTAATTAAACACTTCATATGCCCGGCGGTACTTGCCGCCGGGTTATTTTTTAGCACTGGCGCTATTGCCCAGACACGGCTAGGTTATAACCGTGGACACAGTCACAACGACTACCACCAGAACATACCCCTACTGACGGCTTATTATGCCGGCATGGGTTCTATTGAGGCTGATGTATTTTTAAAAAACGGACAATTGTATGTGGCCCACGACACCACAGAGATTAGTCCGGAGGCTACGTTGAAAAAATTATACCTGGATCCGCTGGCCAGGTTTTACATGAAAAACGGGAACAGCGCTTATCAGGATACCAGTTTGGGTTTGCAACTCGTTGTTGACATCAAAAAAGACCATCAGCAGGTATTGCCGCAGCTCATTAAAGAATTGCAGGCTTACCAGGATATTTTCAACAGCAGCAAGAATCCAAAGGCCATAAAAATTGTGTTGAGTGGCGATGTACCCAGCCCGGCCGATTTTAAAAATTACCCGGATTACCTTTCTTTCGACGGTCGGCCAAACATTGCTTATTCGGAAGACCAGTTGAAACGGATTGCCATGATCAGCGATGAGTTGAAAGCCTATACTTCCTGGAACGGCAAAGGTGTACCCACAAAAACAGATGAGGCCAAACTGAGAAAACTGATTGAAAGCGCACACCAGAAACATAAACCTTTTAGATTCTGGGCCACACAGGATAGCCCAAATACCTGGATTGTATTGGAAAAACTAGGTGCCGACTGGATCAACACCGATCATCCGGAACGGCTTCACGAGTTTTATTTGCACAAAGACAAGTTGATGTATACGAACCCCAGGCCGCATCAGGTTTATACCCCGGATTACAAATCGGATGGCGTAAATAAAAGCGTAAAAAACATCATTTTTCTGATCGGTGATGGCATGGGCCTGGCTCAGATCCACGCAGGTTTGATTGCCAATCATGGCGACCTGAACATTGCCCGCATCCGTAACATTGGCTTCTCTCAAACCGGTGCGGCCAATTCTGGAAATACAGATTCTGCAGCTGGCGGATCCGCCTTTGCCATTGGCGAAAAAACCAATAACAGGTATATCGGGATGGGCACCGATGACCGGAAAAGAACCAATCTGGTGGACACCCTTGCGCAGTATGGCATCAAAAGCGGGATCATCAGCGCAGGCGACATTACCGATGCAACCCCTGCTGTTTTTTATGCGCACCAGTTAGACCGTGGAATGAACCAGGAAATTGCGCATGACCTGGTAGACAGCAAAGTGGACATCCTGGTAGGTTCGAACCAGAATGCCTTTATGAAAAATAAAGATACCAGCCTGATGGAAAAACTTACTTCGAAAGGATTTAAGCTGAGTAAGGGCCTGGCAGATTTTAGCAAAGAGCGCAGTGGTAAGCAGTTGGTGTTACTGGCCGACAAGGGCACCCGGCCTGTAAAAGATGGCCGCGGAGCGATGCTCAGGCAGTCGCTGGAGCATACAATAAAAATGTTATCTACCAATAAAAAAGGATTTTTCATCATGACCGAAGGCGCCCAGATCGATTATGGTGGACATGCAAATGACCTGCCCTATGTGGTTACAGAAATGCTTGATTTTGATCAAACCATTGAGGCCGCATTACGCTTTGCAGACCAGGATGCAGAAACACTGGTGATCATTACCGCAGATCATGAAACCGGGGGATTGACATTACTGGATGCTTCCGTAGAAAATGGAAGCATCAGCGGTGAATTCAGTACGAATGACCATACGAACATTATGGTTCCTGTTTTTGCTTATGGACCACAGGCCGATGAGTTTAAAGGAATTTATCAGAATAAGGAGATTTTCCACAAGATTTTAAAAGTGCTGGAATTGAATAAAAAAAAGTAATCGAGACAGCTATAAAAATAAATACATCAAAAAATCAAGATATATAGACTTCTAAAAATCGAAAAAACAACAACGCTGCTGAATGGGTATTTGGTAGCGTTGTTATTGCATTTAGCACAATAAATCGTATATTTCTATTATAAATTAGAACTGTGCGAGATAATAGCTTACCTATACCTGATAACGAACAAGAGCGTCTAAAGGCGCTAAAGGGTTATGAAATTCTCAATTCCATAAGTGAGAAAGAATTTGATCGAATTACTGAGCTCGCTTCTATCATCTGCAATACGCCGATTTCCCTCATTTCCCTCATTGATGAAAACCGCCAGTGGTTTAAGTCTAAAAAAGGAATTGACATTAGCGAAACACCAAGGGAAATTGCCTTTTGTCAGTATACCATTATGCATGACACGATCTTCGAAGTAGAAAATGCGTTAAACGATGAACGCTTTAAAGATAACGAGCTGGTTACCGGAAGTCCCGGCATCCGCTTTTATGCAGGTGTTCCGCTTACGGATCCTTCAGGCTATAATCTGGGTACGATCTGTGTCATAGACCAGGAACCAAGAAGCCTGACGGAAGCGCAAAAAAGAGCCCTTACCCTACTCTCACAGGACGTGACCGATCTGATTATAGAGCGACGTCAGAAAGAAGAACTGAAAAATTTTGAAAGTCTGTTTAAACTTTCACCGGACCTGATCTGCATCGCCGGTATAGATGGGTATATCATTAAGGTAAACCCTGCCTTGCAACAGCTGTTGGGGCAAAGTATGGCACAACTCATTGGCAGTTCACTCTATCAATACATCCATCCGGAAGATTTAGAAAGCACGGCATTAAAGATTACGCAGGTACGCGCAGGAGAAACGGTTCAAAGTTTTGTGATGCGCATCCGCGCGGCAGGGGATAATTACCGCAGTATACAATGGGCGGCTTCTCCGGAAAAGGGTACAAATAACATGTTTGCCGTAGGCAGGGATTTGACCGAAGACCTGGCCAGGGAAGCTCTCCTGGCCGATAGCGAAGCCAAACTAAGCTCCTTTTTTGAGAACTCGCAGGGCTTAATGACTACGCATGATCTGGACGGAAAATTCTTATCGGTTAATTTTGCCGGGGCAGCCATGCTGGGCTACACCACAAATGAGATCATCAACAAAACCTTATTTGATTTTATGCCACAGCAATACCATGATGGTTTAAGATCTTACCTGGAACACATCAGGCATACAGGTTCTGCCAAAGGTGAAGTAACTTTTCAACACAAAAACGGCTCTTTAAAAATCTGGATGTTCAATAACGTCATGCAACGTGGAGTCACTGGCCAGCCGTATATCATCGGCAATGCCATTGACATTACGGAACGGTACGAACTGGAGAAAAACTTGCGCCTCACCAAGAAGATATTAGAAGACACCAACAATGTAGCAAGGATTGGCAGCTGGCAGGCCGATCTGGAAAGTGAAAAATTATATTGGACGGCTGTGACCAGGGAAATTCATGGGATGCCGGAAGACTTTGAGCCCGACTTACAAACAGGGATCAATTTTTACAAAGCAGGAGAAAGCAGGGAGGAAATAGCCAGGGCGGTAGACTTAGCGATAACGACTGGCCAGTCCTGGGATCTGGAACTTCAAATTGTCAATGCAAAGGGTGAAGACATTTGGGTAAGGGCAATTGGCAGAGCTGAGATGAAAGACGGGCTTTGCCGGAGGTTGTTCGGTACCTTTCAAGACATCAATGAAAAAAAGAAAGCCCAGATAGAGGCCAATAAATCCAGGGCAGTACTTTCTGCTTTTGTGCAGCATGTACCTGCCGCAGTAGCGATGTTAGACAACAATATGGTCTACGTTGCTGTCAGTGATTCCTGGATCCAGGATTATAACCTGCAGAACCGGAAGGTGATTGGTGTTTCGTATTATGACTTGTTTGACTTCCTACCACCCGAAGCTACGCAAAGACATCAGCGTATTTTGCAGGGTGCAGTAGAACGCAATGAAGAAGATACCTTCCTTCGTTCGGGTGATCAGCATCAGCGTTATACGGAATGGGAAATGCGGCCCTGGTACCAGTTTGACGGCAGCATTGGCGGCATCATGATTTTTACGCAGGATGTTACCCAGAAAGTTGAACAGCGTGAGCAACTTAAAACCGCTAAAATACAGGCTGAAGAGGCCAGTATGGCAAAATCTGAGTTCCTGGCCAATATGAGCCATGAAATCCGGACGCCCTTAAATGGCGTAATCGGTTTTACCGACCTGGTGCTTAAGACCAAGCTAACGGATACCCAGCAACAGTACCTGACCATAGTAAACCAGTCTGCAAATGCACTGCTTGGTATCATCAATGACATCCTGGATTTTTCAAAGATAGAAGCCGGTAAGCTTGAGCTCGATATTGAGCAGGTTGACCTTTTTGAGATGAGTGCACAGGCTACCGACCTGATCAGTTACCAGATCCAGGATAAAGGCATTGAGATGCTGCTAAATTTGAAAGCCAACCTACCCAGGTTTATCTGGACCGACTCAGTCAGACTAAAGCAAATTTTAGTCAACCTGCTGAGCAACGCAGTTAAGTTTACGGAAAAAGGGGAAATAGAACTCAAGATTGAAGAACTGTCGGGCAGCGATGGGCAGTCACTGCTTCGTTTCACGGTGCGGGACACGGGTATCGGAATTAAACTGGAAAAACAAGATAAGATTTTTGAAGCCTTTTCACAGGAAGATGGATCGACCACAAAGAAATATGGCGGAACCGGGTTAGGCCTCACAATTTCAAATAAACTGCTGGGCATGATGAACAGCCGCTTAATGTTAATAAGCACACCGGATGCAGGCAGTACATTCTTTTTCGACATCCAGTTGAAGTCGGCCCAGGGGGAGCCTATAAATTGGGAAAACCTGGATCACATTAAAGAAGTCCTGATTGTAGATGACAATGACAACAACCGGGAGATCATTAACCAGATGTTATTACTGAAAAATATCCGGACAACGCCAGCGAGGAACGGTTTTGAAGCCTTACAGCTCCTGGCTGCAGGCATGCGTTTCGATGTGATCCTGATGGATTACCACATGCCCTATATGGACGGATTGGAAACCATAGCTAAAATCAGGGAGATGTTCTATCCTACTAAAGAAGAACAACCGATTATCCTGCTTTCAAGTTCTTCTGACACGGAAACGGTGGCCAGGAGCAGTGAGTTGCTCCAAGTAAGCCGTAAATTATTAAAGCCGGTCAAAATGCAGGATATCTATACGGCACTGTCCAGGCTTTATCAAAAAACGGATCAGGATGTTCAACAAACAATAGTAGAAACTACCTTGACCAATAAAAATGATTTCACGATTCTGATTGCTGAGGATAATGCCATCAATATGCTGCTGGTTGTAACCATTTTAGGAAGAATTGCACCAAATGCAAAACTGATCCAGGCAAAAAATGGTTTGGAAGCAGTTACGCTTTGCCTGGAAGCTATGCCAAGTTTAATTTTAATGGATGTGCAAATGCCCGATATGAATGGCCTGGAGGCTACGGCAAAAATCAGGAAGATCGAAGGCACGAAAGGTCATATACCGATCATTGCACTGACTGCAGCAAATGTTACTGCTGAAAAAGATAAATGCCTTGCTGCCGGTATGGACGATTTCATTGTCAAACCCATTGCCGAAGATACCTTGGTTAAGACATTGGATAAATGGCTTGAATTGTAGTTTTAATAGAAGTTTTCAAATGTAACCTTATACTTTAACGTATGATGTTACATTTGAAAACCGACTTTATTTAAAATCTGTCAGAAAAGAAAAGCGCTTGGCGTGTTACATCATTTTCTTTAAACCTTCCCACTTGACCTTCCAGGTACCGTCTTTTGGGAATCCCGGATTCTCTATGGTATTGCCATCCCATCCTGCACACATCATCGCCACTGCAGTGAGCAAGCCACCGTTTCCAGGAAGATAAATGGTTAAGCGGTCGTCCTGATAGTTGTGTCCGTTAACCAGGTAAGTATTGGTACGAATGTTCATGAGCAAGGCATCTACGGCTTTTTCAGGCATCCCTAATCGGGCTGCAGCCATTGCTGTCATCGGGAAGTCCCAACCCCAGGTATCGCTCCAGCTCCAGGTATCCCATACCAGGTTGAAGGTTTTCTTCATCACGGCTTTGTCCAGTAAATTGGTTTCCGGCAACATACCAAAGGTACCCAATACCGAGGGATGATCTGTTTTAAACTCCGGATTGGTGTAGGAATCTGTGGCACTTTCTGTAGCCAGGTATACCCCATCCTGCTTTGGCAAGGGAGATAATTTGTGCATCACCTCGTCCCATTTGGCATTACGTGGCATCCCCAGGCGCTCACGCCAGGCTTGTGCAGTTTTCAATCCCCATTCCCAATAAGCAAGCTCGTAAGTAGGGTTAAATGTGGTTTCGGCTTTAAAACGTTCCTGTGCAGGGATCAGACCCGGACCGAGCACATAACGTTGTTTAGCAGCATCGTAGTGTGCAAAAGAAGCCATAAAATCGGCCGTAGCAAAGACCAGATCTTTATATTTTTCAAGTGTTTTTGCATCTGGATGTGCCCGGTATTCCAGTTCCGTGAAGGTAATGATGTGCGGCTGTTGCCAGATGAGCATGGCACCTACCGAAGAAGGGCTTTCATTGCCCTGGTTATCGGTCATTTTTTGCCACCTCACCCCATCAAAACCTTGGCGTTCTGCCAGTTTTTTGGCTTTAGTTTTTACTTTAAAATACCAGTCTACACTATTGCTGACCAATTCTGGCCTGCCCCACAATGCAAAATGAACACCATGCCACCAGTGCATTTCCAGGTGTGGTTTACCATACCAGCTGTTATAGGTTAAACCGGTTTCCTGTGGTGGAAAATCTCCGGCACATTGAATTTTAGTGAGGTATTGTGACAGGATCACCCGACGCTCCAATTCATGGGCGCGCTTATCGGTACTACCAGAGAAATCAACCGCAGCACCTGACTGCCAAAAAGATTTCCATTTGTCGACGCTATTGCTTTTCACTGCCGTAAATAAAGGCAAGGCCTCTTTACTTTTTTGTGCAGAAAAAAGGCAGCTAAAATCAAATGAATTGGATTTTTGATCTGGCGTAATGATAAAATAGTTTCTGGATTTCGCAGCAATGCGTGCACCCGGTGTCCAGACAAAAGAAGTATAATAGCTTGCTGAATCCAATTGATTTTTAACGAGGGCTGCGCCTGAGCTGCTACTTTGAATGGTGGCTACATGCTGTTTTGGCGATTTCCAATTGTTACCAAAATCTGCCCAGTCTCCGGTTGGATAAGGAAATCTAAGCCTGATTTTTAAGCGGCCTGATTTAATCAGATCGGATTTAACCGAAGCGGCAACCACATCCCTGTCCTGGTGCGCAACGGTGGTTACCGATACCGGTATACCTTCCAGGGTAAAAGAACTGGTAATTTCTCCGGTCCATGGATCCAGTTGTTGTTTAATATTTTTAATGTCAGCCGGTCTGGCTGCTTTACCATTGGCCTTGGTTAGCTCAAAACCCAGGTTACCCATTTGCAAACGGTGTACATTCTGGCGAAAATAATTCACCGCCTCTACCACTTGCTCCGGACCTTTTAACTGAACCGTATAAGGTATTTTACGACCGTATTGATTGTAATATTTATAAGCCTGTTCAATTTTATAATGGCCGGTATTTTTAAAACTATCCCAGGCCCATTCGGACTGGGTACCTAGTGGTACACCTTTAGCGTAGGCATCGGGAAATGTTTGAAGTCCCGTAGCGTCAACGGTGAAGGCAAACCTGCCATTTCCTACCGATAACGAGGATAAGGAATCTATTTTATTGACCTGCACGATATGTCGCTGTACGAGTGCCTGGCGGTCAATTTGGGCATATGCACCTGCATATGTACAGAAAAGTATCAGGCATAGGCCTGCTTTGAGCTGCTTTTTAAAAAAGGGTATCTTCATATGATTACTATTTTGCCAGGCTATCCAGGTAGGCTTCCAGGGTTTTATAACGTGATTTCTTATTGTCGGGAACACCATCGCCGTTGGCATCTTTTACAGATAAAACGATTTCTTTTACGGCTTGTTGCCCGCCGGCATCCACTTCGCTCTTAAATATTTCGCCGGTTTTACCCAGGCTTTTCAGGTATCCGATGATCCGGGTATCTATCGCATCACGTTTTAAAGAAGAACCCGCTTCCGCCATCACTACATGACATGCTTCAGTTGCGGAACTGATTTTAACATTGCTTTGTGACAGAAGCGTTGGTTCTTTCAGGAGCGTAGCGGTTTCTTTGATAAAATCTGCATCGGTAACCAAACGCCCGTTCAGTTTTCCGTCTTTGTCCAGATCTACATAATTGTCTTTGTGATATACATGGTCTGTTGCTGAGAACATGCTTATAAAATTGTCAGTCGAATTTGGTCCGGCGATGAAATAATTACCGACCAGATCCTGATAGTGATTGGCGCTGGAATGTCCACCAACAAAGCCACTTTTGCCCCAGTTGTACACCACATTATTGATGAACTCTATTTTGGCTTTAGCCTTAGGATTACGACTTTGGTTGCCGGCAAACAGGCAATGGTGCATGGTTACATTTTCCGGAACTTCAAGCAATGCGCCGAAACGTTGCGGATCCAGGCTCTCGGCCACCATACAGTATTGCAAGGTTACATTTTTACTTTTCTTAATGTGAAGATTGTCCCAACGTCCCCATTCAATGGAAACATGGTCAAAAATAATGTCGGTCAGGTCATCTGCAACAACGGTACAGGACCCTTTAGACATGTTGATGCTGCCCCTAAAACGCATGTACCTGACAACGGTACTGTCTTTAAAGGATACACTATTGCCGTAAACCGTAATGCCATCACCAGGAGAAGTTTGTCCGGCAATGGTGATCCGCGGAGATACTGCAATTTTTGCTCCGACTTTAATGACCCCGGAAACGTCAAACACCACGGTTCTACCTGGTTTACTTACGGCATCTCTAAAAGAACCCGGACCAGAATCATGAAGGTTTGTTACGCGGTAAACAGCACCACCGCGACCACCAGTAGCAAAACGGCCAAAGCCCTCTGCACCAGGGAAAGCTAGTTGTTGGGCACTTGCCCCATAACCAAATAAGACAAAAAATAACGCACCGAGTGGGAGTTTTTTTAGACAACGTTTAGCTTTCACACAAATTCTCTTCATGATATTCTGATAAGGGTTCTTTTGATTAATATTTATTTTATTCTTTTGATTAACGACTTTACCATGGATAACCTAATTCATCATTCGAAATCATCACTGAATCTGATATCGTATCTCCAAACTCGTTTATATAAAAGCTGTAATCGGCTTGGATATTTGTCCAGTAATCATCATAATTACTCAGATCAATGGTGCCATAATATACCCGGCTACCATAGGGATAGGTTACTGCATCAAATGTGATGTTCATACTACCTGGAAACATCACATAAGGACTTCCAGGATCTGAAGGATTTGAAGGGTTGGAATTACTCGCCCAAAACTCAACATAGCTCTCAGGTGGATAAGGGCCGGTATCCATCATGATAAACGTCGTTGGCGTTGTCAAATCAATCATCCAGTACAAATTGTTTCCGTCCCGTTCCCACTTTGCCAATGCCACACCCGGCCGATCAATCAAAGTCCCATGCGGATTAGCAGGATTTCCAGGAAGCTGGGCTTCTGCTGAATTCAAAAATCCGCAAACCATTACCATTGCAACTACTAATAATTTTTTCATGAATAAGGATGATTATGAAATGATGCCTACTCTGTTCAAGATTTTCGGCTGCCTCTTTTAAACTCTTATTTCAATTTAAATGGCAAATACCAGTTCGCTTTATTGGACAGTCTTGATCGTACCTGAGCTGCAGAAGCAGCATCACCTGAGGCTTCAAATTTAGCGGCTATTTTATTGGCCAAATAATTTGGATCAGTACCTTGTCTACGTAAAGCAATTCTTAGCAAATCTTGCCAACGATAACCTTCAAATGCAGTTTCTAATGCCTCTTCATCCATAATTCTGTCCTCTATATCAGTAGTAGTTGAAGTCAAAGTAATTGGAACATCCTGGTTAACTGCACGGCCTCTGATTCCAGAATTACGGTACCAATTGCCACGAATTGCACCAGCATCTCCATTAAAGTCAAATGGATAAACATCTGGTGCACCATTATATGTAGACTTGGTCACAAATGCAGCTTTGATACCACTATTAATTAACGCACCCGCTAAGAGTTTACGATCCAATTGATTGGCCGCTTCTGCATAACGCATGTGTAAAACTGCAGCACGGTAAACTACCCAAATACCTGTTTTGTCAAATGGCAAGGTAATGCTGTAATTTTGGGTATATTTTAGCACTTCTGGTTCAACGCCATTTAGCAAACGGTAAGACATATTCAGCCCCCTTCTATCTGTTAAACTACCATCGGTACGAATCTGGTTATTCCAATTTCTTACGGACAATGCTGAAGGTTTCAAAAGGTAATCACCAGATATAGAGAACAGCTTTAACAGTGGATTTCCGGGTGAAAAATTGCTACTGAAAGGCAATGTCCACATCCGCTCCCAATTGGCAATTTTATCTGCTAGAGGGGCTGTAAAAATCTTAGTCCATGGATTGATAACAGCCGTTGTCTTTAAGGAATGATCTGTTGAATTGTCATCTCCAACCCGATAAGTATCATATAAATCAACCTGCTGAGAAGGGTTGTTGCTCAAATTTATTCCGGTTTCCATCACATCTTTGTAATAGCTAGCAGCTTTCATGTAATTACCTTTCCACAAATTCAGATCACCAAGAAATGATCTGCGTTGGATAAAGAATTTAAAGACACCATCTTTAATCGGATAGACATCCATTGGCAAAATCAAAGTAGGACTTGCTGATGCAGTATTCTGATCCAAGTATTCTCTTGGTGTGGCCTCTGTTTCAGCAATTAAACGTGATAATAAATCGTCAAATCCTATTTTTGGAAATTTACTTTCGTCTTTCAGGCTTTCAATATTATCTAATGCATCTGTTACATAAGGGATGTTACCGTAATGAATACCTAACTGGAGGTATAACCAACTGCGTAAAAATAAGATATCAGTATATCTTTGATAATACTGTCCATTATCCAGTAGTTTTTTATCCCTCATGACGTTAAAATTCTTCAAGGCATCATTGCAATTGAGAATAACCTCATAAAATGGCTTTGGATCTGCATATGGATTATCTATGGCTACGTTATGGGTACCCAGTTGTTTTAAATAGGCATTTGCTTTCGGTGTAACATCTAATAAATCTGCTCTCAATTCGTTCAACACCAAATACTTATCAGCTAAGCCTACAAATTTGCCATAAATCCCCAATATTGAAGCATCTGCATCGTAAACATTTCTATAAGTTTGGGATGCTTCCAATGCATCTTCAGGTTGGATATCAAATACCTTTTTACAGGATAAGACTGTACTGAATCCCAGTACCAGCAATATATATTTTGTAAATGTGATAGATAAATTCTTCTTCATATCTCTATTTCTTGTATTCTATAAACCAATTCTAACGCCTAACTGCATTGATCTCGAGCCAGGTTCCAATCCGGTATCCACTCCCCTCGCAAATACGCTGGTACCTGCACTAAACTCAGGATCATACCCTTTGTATTTAGTTAGTGTAAACAAGTTACTTGCAATCGCATATACTGTTGCAGAGCGAATAAACGCGGCCTTAACAGGAACATTATAACTCAGAGATATTGTTCTCAATTTCAGGTACGATCCGTCTTCCATCCAGCGATCAGAAAATCTTCCGTTAGCTGATGGATCAGCCCAGGAAGCTCTTGGAATATTGGTAACCTGCCCGTCTGTTCTCCAGCGGTTTACAATAGCCTGAGTCTGGTTGCTATATCCACTCATCATTTCTAAAGCTGCTCTCGTTCCATTGTAAATGTCATTGCCTTTACTAAACGTAAACAAGGCATCCAATGACCAACGTTTGTAGGAAATTTTGTTATTGTAAGAACCTGTAAAATCAGGGTTAGGATTTCCGATTATCTGACGATCATTTTCATCGATAACATGGTCACCGTTCAGATCTTGGAATTTCATATCTCCACCTTGAAAAGGAATATAAGCACCATCTGTTGTTTTGTTACTTAGCCCAGAAGCATTCGCTGCTGCGTCAGATTCGTAAACACCACTTGTTTTATAACCGTAAAATAAATTGGCAACTTGATTTACACGGGTGAGGATGGTTGCACCAGCATAATTGGTAATTAACTGATCATTACCTCCAAGATTGCTGATCTTATTCCTGTTCAGACTATAAATGAAGCCCATATCCCATTTTAAATCTGGTTTATTAATTAGTCGGCCACTAATAGCCAGCTCCAAACCTTTATTACGCATTGTACCCCCGTTGCTTAGCGCATAGCTAAAGCCCGTGGCAGTAAACAAAGGCTCATAAATGAGCATATCAGAAATTTTATTATGATACAAATCCACACTGATGTTTAAGCGTTCCTTCAAAAAGGAAGCATCTATTCCCAGGTTTAATTTTGCATTAGTTTCCCATTGTAATGCGGTATTTCCTATATTACCTCTTACTAAGCCTTGTTTACCCAAAAAGCCTTGGGATATATAATAACTTTTGGCACTATAGTTCCCAATGTCATCATTACCTGTCAAACCGTAACTGGCACGTAATTTCAAACTCTCTACAAAATTGTTATTGGCCATAAAATCTTCTGAGGATACCAACCACGAAGCAGCTAAAGATGGCATAACAGCCATTTTTACACCATTTAAATTCAATGCGTTTGGAATATCCTTGCCAAAACGTGAAGAGGCATCTGCAGCGATGTTAAACGAAAGGAAATACTTACTGTAAGCCTCATAGTTTAAATTGAAATAGTTATTTAACCAATTCCATTTACCTAAAGATCCACCGACAATTCTAAGTGTACTCTGTGCACTTCCTAAGGTCACAAAATCATCACTAGCTGTATTGTAACTCGTGCCATTATCTACTTCCGCACTACTGCTCTGAAAGCGAAACCCCAGATTGGCACTTAATTTACTAAAGTGGTTTAGATCTTTTTGATAGGAGACCCAGGTATCGGTATTTACGGCAAACAAGCGCTGTACACCTGCAGCAACTTTGTTATACCCAACAGCAGTTGGTAATACAACAGGTGCAATACCCAGTTGAGGTGTAAAGTAGTTTTCCCTGATTTTATCATAAGTAATACCAATGATGGTATTGGCTTTAAAAGACCTGTTAAAAGTATAATTAAATCCAATAGAACCGGCAAAACGGTAAGTCCGGTTTAAAGCCTGTACACTTTGTACTGCAGCGCTGGGATTACTAACGCCAAAAATATCAGTATCTGCCAGGTTCGGAGACTGTACTCCGGTTTCAGAAAGTTCATAAGGAGAAAGAAATGGTGCCTTAACCAAAGCAAGATATAAAGGGTTTGTTGCATAGGCCTGGCCCTGATCTCTTAAATTCTGTTCGCTACGTGTAAAAGCCAGATTGGCCTGGGCCTTTAATTTAGCAGAAAGATTCAAATTCGCATTAAACCTGGTTTGATACCGGGTCAAATCCGTATTGTCAGTAATCCCCTCATTACTCAGGTAGCCTAAGGACAATGAGTAGGTAGCGATATCATCACCACCAGTTACTTTAAGATAGTAATTCTGGCTGATACCACTACTCATTACTTTATCCTGCCAATTTGTATTTTGGTGAAAGCTGTAATAACCGGGATTGGGATTGTCATTCATATACGGCTCTGCCTTGATCAACGCATTGGTCATGCCAGGCTTGGTCATTAACAAATCGGATAAGAAAATGCGGTAGTTATCGGCTTGCATGACTGGTAAACTACTGACAGTTCCATTGTATCCACCATATGCAGAAAAATCCAAACGGGTAGCTACATCTTTTGCACGTCCGGTAGTGATGAGCAGCACCCCATTTGCTCCACGGGTACCATACATAGATGCGCCATCTTTAATCACTGTGATGTTGTCAATATCTTTAATATCAATATTGGCTAAGTGGTTGGTTTGGTGTCCGGAGATGATGGAACTACCATAAGTATTGATGTCGTAAATCACGCCATCTACTACAACAAGTGGTTGGCTAGCCGCATATAGAGAGTTGTATCCACGCAAATAAAGATCGGCACCGATGTCAGGTGTACCTGATCTTCTGATGGCTTCCAGTCCCGCTACTTTTCCTTGTAAATAAGAATCTGGTGTTTCGTTCGCACGCTCCCAGGTACCATTCGTATTGATGGTTGATACAGCAAAAGGAACACGGTTTTTCAATACGGAACCAAATGGCAAGACAGCAGCATCATATACAGAGGTATAACTTTCTTCAAACAAATCTGTATTTACCTCCTTTCGGCCCTTAAGCGCCACCTCTTTTGCCTGATAACCGGTAGCAGATATGACCAGAACAGATTTAAAATCCGGCACGCTAATTTTAAAACGACCATTTTCATCGGTTAATGCCGCCGAATAGCCTGTTACAGTTACATTTATGCCTGGCAAGGGTTTCTTTGTTGCGGCTTCGATTACACGACCGCTTACCTGCGGACCTGTCGGCCTTTTTACTTTAGTGGTAGTAACGGTACTTACCGAATCGATTTCCTGAGCTATAGCTGAATTACAGAGCGCAAGAAACAGCAAGCAGGGTAAAATTCTTTTAGTAACCGTTTTTGTATAGATATGCATAAGGTTATTTTATGGCTTAGTTAACTGGTTTTAATTTGATGTAATCTAATGAAAGTGCGGTCGGTGTTGCACTAGCGGCTCCAAGTGAAGAAGCTAAGAAAGTATAAAGATTTCCATATTGCTGAGCAGTATAGGTACCCAAATAAACTTCCTTAAATGCATCTTTATAAGGCTGTGATGTTTGATCCATACCAATAAGTGAGGGCAGACTCTTATATCCTAATGTCACCAATGGCAAAAGCGTACTACCGAATGATCTATCAGTATTGAAATCAACTTTCATGCTTATCGGAGCTGCTAAAATATCATTTACAGCCCTCCAGTATACTTCATATTTAACAGAATTAACAGTAGACCTATATCTGTAATAATAGAGCGGGCTTGGACTTGACGTGATACTCCCAGTTTGAAAATCAGTAAAACGATTTCCTGAAGGATCTTTCTTAATCCGGGTTACCGGATTTGAAGGTACGCGCAGAGAATCAGGAAATTCGCCCTGAATCATTACAGTTGGAATTTTGTTTTCCATCAACTTGTAGCCAATTTTATTTACCACATAGGCAATACCATTACTCAATAAGCGAGTCTCAAGAATGGAACTTTTATCTAAATGGATCTTCACTCCTGTAACGGTTGTCATGGAGTCAGGCAATTCACTTGGATTATATACTTTATTGACCACCAAATCCCGAACTACACTCCATTTGGTCAGAGTATCAGCATATAAGGTATTGGTATGCTTATAATAGGTGGCTAGTTTAGCTTTCTCCGAATCAAAAGCTGTATTATTTAAAATAATATAGGTTATTAAGCTGTCTTCACTACTGATATCGGAAATACCTTGAAAATATCTATTTCTCAACACCTTAAAAGTGGTTCCTTCCTGATAAATTCCTTTTTGTGTCACAGGATCTTTATACAGCAGTACTCCCTTGCTGGTATCCAATTCCAAATGCTCCAAACTTTTGATGAAGTCTCTTTGTGAACTTGCAGCAGTAAAAGTTTGCAGAAACTCCCAGGCATTTTGCTTAGGAGCAGATGCCGCATTGATAACATGCAAAACCCCATTTTTAACATAAACATCCGATTTCACGATACTGGCCTGTTCAAAAGTAGTCTTGGTGAAAATTGTGTTTTTCCCGTTTAACATCCGAATCACCAGACTGGGTTGCGCATTAGTGGAAAAATAACTCTGCTCAGCTATATAATTCCCAATAAATCTTCTCAATGCTGCTGTATCATTTAAAATAGCAGCATCGAGACTTTTTAAGGCCTCATTATCCGGAGCCCATACCGTAAATGCCTTAGACGATTTTAGCACACCATCGTAACCTGTTTTTATTACATAACTGGTAAAAGTACTTAGGCTCGCATCTGCACTGATTTGTTCAAAAAGAGTTTGATCAAGCCTTGTTATGTTCAGTTCAGTATGTTCTTTCCATGCATCTTTGCAGCCGGCAAAAGTTATGCCGGCCAGCATAAATACCATAATGAGATATCTTATTTTAAATTTAGTCATTTTTTCAGGTGGTATTATATTTCTATATCTTTAAGCTGTCTGATCTTATTTAGGGCGCCAATATCTTAGAACCATCTACATTGTATCTCCAATACTGCTGGTCGTCATTAATTGGAATAAATTGAATGATGTCAATGTTATTGGTAGTCTGCGTTCCGTTGATTGCTTTTAACCTAAGCCAGTAACGACCTGTTTGGGCCAAATCTGCAATCCCCATTAGTTTTGCAACCTGAGAACCAGTAGTCACTGCCATGTACGATTTAAATCCTATCGCTTCTTCTGCAACCGTATCTATTACAGACACGCCATTTAATGTTTTATTGATACCTGGACGTTTAACAATAAAACTTAGAATCCTTCCATTAGATAGAATCGAACGATCTGTAGTACCATCCAAGCCTATTGAAGCCTGAACTTCTGTTGTTGTTGTAGGATTAGATTGCTGTTGAGTGAAATATCCAACCCAAACCTTATATTTCCCTTTAATTAACAATGGGGTTCTAAACTCAACCCATTCAGCACGTTCAGAAGCACCACCAGTAGCTAGTGGAACAACAAGGACATCTCTGTTATGAGAAGTGTTTGAAGTACTTTGTCCGCTACCATAACGATAGATCAATTGTTTCTCTGGTCCGGAAAATTTAACATCTGAAATCGCCGCGGCCTCAGCTATTGAAAATTCATAACTGGCCTTTTTATATACTGCTGTATTCTTTAGTAATTCAGGAAATGCACAAACGTCAAAATCAACCCGGAAAGGCGAGCGTAATTTAATAGCGAAATGGGCCGAGGCACGATGCACTACACCATTTGTAGCTGTGATGTCACTTTTATCACGTACTAAGGAAAATCCTTGCTCATGAATACCATTAAAAGTATCGTCGTTCATCAATACAGTTTGACCTGACAATTTAGACGTCAACACCTCTAGTGGCGCCAGTGTATTGTGCGCCGACGAAGTGATGATATCCGCCAGGTATTTGGCATCATATAAAATATGATAGTCCAGGAACAGGTGTAAACTATCCGTAGTTAGTTTAGGATTACCTGTATTAGAGAATTTCTGTTTTAACTGTGCATAATTGCTAAATCCAGCAGCCTTTAATACATCGTCAGTTTCTGGGATTACAGTTAACCATTTCTTCTTTTCTTCCGGATTTGCCGAAGGCAAAATATTTAACTTTTCATATAGTCCGGTTTCTTTCAATGCCTGTGTAAAAATTGAATACTGTGGATCTGCTTCTATGGTCTGCGCAACGCTTAATGTAGCCGGAGAAAGAATATGATCAATGCTGTGAATTAAGCCATTGCCCACAGATATGTTGGGTTGTACAATATTAGCCTGACGGTTGACCCTGATTTTGGTGATCCCTCCTGAGTTCTCGGAAGAAGTTGTTAAATACTGTCCATACATGGTCAGGTCAAATAATTTTCCGTCGGTAAATCTGGATGTCGGAATTGAATCTTCCAGCAAATGTAGTCGAATAAAACTTTTCCATTCCGCTGCATCAATATCTTCCACATTGCTTTTACCTTTTTCCTGCAAATAAGCTTTAATTGCAGCATTATTAGGTGCAAACATCGTATATGAACCGTAAGCATTTAAAAAAGATGCCGTTTCTGAGCGTTCTAAAATTTTGCTGAGCTCAGAGAAATTATCAGGATTATTTTTAAAATATTGAGTCATGTTCACGGCGTTTGAAGTACCCCGAACCAAGGTATCTTTTTGGCATGCCAAAAGACACATAAACACGCTGCATAACCCGAGCAGCATTTTTGTAACATTCCGTTTCATAGCTTTATTTTTTGGTTAGCGATTTATTGATAAAATGGATTTTGAATTAGTGCTTTATTTGTCTGCAACTCATAAGAGTAAATTGGAAAATAATGGCTTCTATGATCCTTGTATTTGTTAATTACGGTTTGTTGTTTACTGGGATCAGCACTTGCAGAAACAATATCCAATAATAATTTTTCATTGGCATAATTGTTACGTTTGGCGTTACGCAGAATGTCATACCAACGCTTACCTTCAAATGCAAATTCGCGTGCACGCTCTTCGAATATGTATTGCGAAATATTCTGTGTATTTGCAGGATCTGGTGCTTCGATAGATTTATCCGCTACAAAACTCAAGGCATGACGCGCATTTCTAATCCGTCCAACCAAAGCAATTGCCTCAGCACCATTACTCGTATTACCAGGTGACAACCAGGTTAAAGCTTCTGCCTTCATTAACAAAACGTCGGCATATCGATATACAAACCAATGCGTATACGAAGTTGCATTGGTTCTTCCATTGATGTATTTAACAATCGTCCCATTCGCCTCCAACATCGAAGTATTATTTCCACGAACATCTCTATTTTCGAAATTTATAGCATCAGTACCAAAAAGATTACCCTCGGAAATCCAATTGGCTGCACGCATCTCCAGCCCAGAAAGACCAAACATATCGCCAAAAGGGTTTAGCTTTTGATTGTCGAACTGGAATTCAAAAATATTTTCCACTGAATTGCCATTCAAATATACATTCGTATAAAAATCGATTTGTGGCGTGCCTACCGGTAATAATTGATATTTTCCAGATTCAATGACTTTATTACAGGCATCTATACTTTTTTGATATTCTTCATTCCACAAATAAGCATCAGCAAGGGCAGCATAGGCAGTAAACTTGGTCATACGTCCACGGTCCTCCATCATATTACCATAGGTAACCTGTCCATTTTCTGCACCAAACATTAAATCAGTAATGATTTGCTGATAAACCTGCTCCTGACTGCTTTTGGCAATTGCGCCAATCTGAGAGTCGTTGTATGTAGGTTCCAACTTTAAAGGCACTTCTCCAAAAGAGCGCAGCAAGTAAAAATACATCAAACCGCGCAAAGCATGTGCCTCAGCTAAATAAGCATTTAATACTGTTTGAGATAGTGTTTTGTCTCTCGTGATCACTTCCGGAGCAAACTTAATCACGGTGTTACAATAGTTGATCGTTTTGTAAAGGGCCTCCCAGTTTACAAAACTATTGGTAGGCGCTATTTGCGTACGTATAATATCAAACTCATCCCGCATTTTAGCGTTTAACAGCGCTTCATCACCTTCTGAGGAAACATCAAGTCCAGGGACAACCATGTCGCCTCTTAACTCTCCCCATATAAAAAGGTATTTTGCCAGAGGTACCGTACTTCCCCCCAATAAAGACGCGTAACAGCCCATTACTGCGGCATCCAATTGTTCTTTAGTTTGCCAATATTCTTCTCTAATCAACCCGTCCTGGGGTTTCAAATCCAGCCATTTTTTACAGGAAGTTCCAAAAACACTAATCAGTGTAATTAAAACCAATATCGTATGTTTTATTTTTCTGTTCATGTTAAAATCATTTAAAATCCAACGGTTACACCAAGTGTGAAAGTTTTTGAAGGGGGTGTCAAAGCGTCGTCTTGTGCATATTTAAAAGGACTGCTGCTGCCACTGGAAGTCACATCAGGGTCTTGTCCAGTATAGTTTGTCCAGGTATATAAATTTTGTCCAGTTAGATAAATACTGGCACTTTTCATATTGAAACGCTTAAGCAATTGCTGAGTAAGATTATACCGTACAGTAACAGAACTCAAACGTACAAAAGAAGCATCTTCTACATAGCGATCAGAACCCAACCAGTTGTAGCCTGTTCCATATAATGCTCTTGGCATATCGGTCACATCGCCTGGATTTCTCCAACGTCTCAATACTGCAGTACTCTGATTACTTACACCATACATATTGGTGGTTGTAATTTTAGCCTTATTGACAATGTCATAACCGTAACGATAGCTAAAAAAGGCCTGGAGTTTTAAGTTGCCGTTGAAAGTGATACTCGGACCAAATCCGCCTGTGAACTTAGGAACAGAATTTCCCAGGTAAACCATATCTTTTTCGTCAATATTACCATCGTGATTGATATCTTCATAAATGGCATCACCAGGTTGGAACATGTAATCAATTGTTGGATAATTGTAACGCATATACACGGTTTGCCCGTTGGGACCAATGATTTCCCTACCATTTTCATCTCTGGCAATGGTTGCATCTTTATCTTTATAAACTCCTTTGTACTTAAATCCGTAGTAAGAACCAAAAGGATTACCTTCGATCAGGAAAGATTTGTATTCACCGATTTTAGGCAAACCGACAGCACTCTCTCTTGGATAAAACTCAGAAACAGACTGAATGCTATTGATATTTCTGGCAATGTTAAAATCGAAACCTACAACCAGTTTCTTAGTTTTAACCGGTGTAGTATTGATTCCAATTTCCCAGCCGTTGTTATTCATACTTCCAATGTTCATGTCAATTTTGCTATAGCCGGAAGTACTTGCAATGGCTAAATCGTTGTAAAACATATTCTTGGTTGTGTTTTTATAAATCTCTGCGTCTATTTTAATCCGGTTATTAAACAACCATAAATTGAAACCAACGTTTCTACCTACAACAGTTTCCCATTTTAACATAGCCAATTCAATATTGGACGGGTATACTGCCGCCCGACCAGCGTACGACCAGCCGAAGGGTGTATAGTTATTAAAGTAACCATAATTATCCTTAGGCGCTTTACCACTGGCACCATAACTTAGCCTTAAACTCAAGTCATCGATAAACGTATACTTCTTCATAAATGACTCACCGGAAATCCGCCATCTCGTAGAAATTCCTGGAAAAAAGCCAAAACGATTGTCAGGAGAGAACTTAGAATTCCCATCTACCCTACCATTCATATTGATGATGTACCGATCTAAAAATTCATATTGCGCCTGTAGCAGTACACCCATACTTCTGGATTGAGACTGGTTCGATTTTAAATACAAGCCTACGCCATTGGTAACAGATGGATTTGAAGGATCCTGGAGCTCTGAAGAGGCCGTATTGGAGGTCATCAAACTGTAACCTGCTGATCTTGTATCATCAGTTTGAAAGGACATTAAACCTTGTAAATTGTGTTTCTCTCCCAGAAATGGCCTATAAATCAGGTTAATTTTAGATTGAATGTTATAAGAATCACCATCTGCATCAGAAGCTCTATTTACGGTAGTTTGCGTACTTGGTTGTCCTGTTGCAATTTGAGGCAGAAACGTCTTGGATTTGGTATTATTAATGTCAAACTGAACGTCGAATGTGGAGAATAAAACTTTCGAGATGTCATATTGTAAATTAAATTTTGGCGTAATACGCTCCCCGACTAAGTGACTAAAACCTTCATTCGCCATGGCCAGAGGATTGTAAGTTCCCTTGATCTCACCTTTATCATTGATCGAAAACTGCCCCTGGATATTTGACAAAGGGGAAAAATAAGCTCCAGTTACGTTCCCGTATTCGTCATATTCAAAAGGCGCCATGTTTGGCATTTTGTTGATTGCTGTGCCCCGTAAAGATTTATCATAGTTTAGGTTATTATTTACGTGGGTATAAGTTAAATCGGTTCTGAACCTTAGTTTACTGGAAACGATATAATCCAAATTGATTTTAGTCGTAATCCTGGAAAGGTCTGTTCCTAAAGTTGTACCGGTCTGACCTAAATAACCAACTGAGGCATAATACCTTGCCTTATCACCACCACCACTCATGGAAATGTTATGATCGTGTGTATAACCTGTACGCGTAATTAAGTCTACCCAATTGGTATTGTTGCTGTAATTGTAATAGTAGTAAGCATCCGAAGGATCGTATTGGAAGGCTTTGTTTTGTCCGCCGTTACCTAAGAAATCAAGGGGTAAACCTGTTGCATTCATCACTGCTTCCGGAATCAGCATAGAATACTGATCACCAGTAAGAAAAGGGATAGGGTTCGGTTGTTTGGCCATGGTACCTTTAAAATTGTATGCAATGATCGGTTTGCCTTTATCTCCCCTTTTTGTATTGATCAGAAGTACCCCATTGGCTGCCCGTGAACCCCAAACTGCGGTAGAGGCAGCATCTTTTAATACTGTAATGTCTTTGATATCTGAAGGAGCAATGTTCAACAACTGCGCATAGCCCTGATCATCAGCTGTACCAAAATTGAAGTCGGATGGTATTTCTGTTTCATAAGGCATGCCATCCAATACGATCAGCGGTTCTGCGGATCCATTGATCGATGAGGTACCACGGATCCGAATGGACATGCCTGCGCCTGGATCCCCCGAAGTGGTACCAAAATCTACTCCGGATAATCGACCAGCGAGTGCCTGATCAATAGAAGATACGGCTAACTCCTCTAAAGCCTTGCCACTAACAGAAGCCGAAGCAATGGTAGAATTGCGTTCAGCAACATTTAAACCCGTGCCATTGTTTACCATTTTCTTGGCGGTCAGAACAACCTCATCCAAATCATTTGAACTTGGGTCCAAAATGATATTAATGGTTGTGCGATCGCCAATAACTCCAGCCTGAAAAGTTTTGTAACCTATGTAAGAAACGATCAACTGGTTTTTGGTGTTGGTAACGCGCAAGGCAAAATTCCCATTGATATCTGTACTTACACCGGTAATTGTCCTTTTATTTTGATCTACCTCAATAACAGATGCTCCGATTACACCTAATTTGTCTTTCTTATCTGTAACCTTTCCACGTACGGTAACTATTTGTTGTGCATAAAGTGATGGAGAATGCCACATCAGCAAAATGACAAAAGTTGAAAGACAGAAACTTTTGTATAAAAATCTTTTCATATTAAGCCTAGCTTATTATTTATTGTAATTGAGATAATTGTTAATGGAGTGAATTATAGTCCGATTTGACAACTGATTACTTGTATTCACTGTTACGGTAGCAGAGCGTCCGGCACGATCGGTAATTAATAAATTATTTGGTTCATTAAGAACATTTACCAATGTGTTATCACCCGATTCTGTTTGAAATAGAGTCAGGAAATTATCTGCTTTCTTACCGTCTGTCACTATTGATTCGCCATTAACTATATGATACAATATGAATTTTCTAATCATATCTTTTTGAGCCTCATTGGTAGGTGCCGCAGTCGGCAAAGCACCTGTCGCTTTAGTACCCGGTAGCAAACCATCTTTAATTGCCTGAGCAATGGCAGCATTATCTGGTACAAACATCGTATACTTGTTGTCAATACCTTGATTAACACCTGAAATTGCCTTTGTAGTTACATTATAAACATTTGAAGTCGAGACAAACCAGTAAAAGGATGCGTAGCTAGCAGGGTATTTTGTAGCCAGATTTTGTAAATGCTGACCTACGTTTTTTTCAGTAAAAGACAATACTCCATCGATATAAAAAACATTTCCATTTACGGAACTGACATCTGATTTAGTAACATTGAGGTCTACACCAGAATCTACTGTGCCGCTTGTTTGAATTTTACCGCCGTTATATTTGATATAATCTCCACTTTGTGACTCTACAATACCCGAACCTCCTAAACTACTCAATTCGGTTGTAGGTGTGATTAAAACGCCAGATTTGAACAATCTGAATACATTATCTTTATAGATCAAATTGTGCGCATAACTGGCAGTTGGAGAAGTTCTATATCCCCAAGCAGAAGTTGAGGTACCTGCACTACTTTCATTGTAGCGATATCCAGCTGCGATTAATACAGCGTCGGGCATAACCAATAAGGTTTGTCTAACACTTGGCTGGGTGATATACGGTTTAATACCTGTAGCGGCATCAGAATAGCCTAAAAATGTCATGCTTGCAGCTGGATCCAAATAAGGAACACCATACACAGTTCTAAACACATTGGCATATTGTGCCTGATTCACCCCATAAAAAATCGCATTACTCAAAATTTGTTTATCTACAGCATTACCAATTGTCAAGGTTGTTGGCTCTAACTGAAAATTTCTGTCCTGTACAAACTTACTTGGCCAAAGCATGGTTGACCACATATGTGAATTGATGAAATCGATTGCCACACTTGCGGGAGCGCCCTTAAAAAAAGAATTTCCATACTTTGATAGTATCTTTTTTCTGTATGCCCGGAAAGCTTCATTTGTTGGTGCCATGATAGACCAGCTCGACATTTGGGATTCGTTAGCCAAATAACTATTTATACCTGGTTGCTGATAGTTTTCACTGTTAATAGAATAAGCAAGTTGTCCATTGTATCCTTTTACATATACTGAATCTGTACTACCAGTAGCCACAAAATTACGATGCGTTTGATAAGCATTTGCACTGTAAAACTTCAGAGAATCCAATAGGCTCTTAAATTCACTGTAATTGCTATTGCCGCTTAAATACTGGTCTATGCTTTTCAAAGGCAGTGTTACATGATCTACCTCATGGATCATACCATTCTCTGCAGCTACATCCATATTGACTACCGATCCGGCTGCAACATTAAATCCTGTGTAACTGGAATTTGGATAAAATGCCTGATAATCCCCCTGATTCATTCCTGATGCAGACATGAATGAATTTGTGAAATAAGGAATGTATTTATTATTGTTATCACCGTCTATGTAAACAGAAACATTTACTCCTTTTTGCGACTGAACATTCCTGTTGGTGGCAATGACTTTACTTTTTACCCCATCCCCTTTTTGCTGAACCCAGTCGTAATACGCTGTTTTTCTTTTAAAGGCAAAGCCTGCACCGGCTTCAGACCCACCGGCCATTTGATAGGTACTCAACTGGTCTTTGCGATACGCATTATATACCAGGGCATACTTTACAATCGCAGCGGCTAAAGAATCACTGATGTTATCGGTTCCGGTTATGCTCTGGTCTTTGAAGAACTGTTCAAAAGCCGCATCATTAGGAGCAAAGAATGTCCACCAACCGGTTTTCCCTAAAATATCTTTGTAACCCGCCTTATCAATCACAGCGGTTAAGTGTTTAAAATTTCCGCGGGCCTGGAGCTGTTGATAAATGGGTTCGCCCAATCCCGCTGGGCGCTCGTAGAAAGAATCAAATTCTTTTTTCTGGCAACCCGATAATATTCCAAGAAAGAAAAGGAAATAACATGAACTTGTAAAAAGTCTGGTCATAGATCGTTTGGTTAATACAGTATATTTGGTTTATTGTCAATACAAATCTATCCGGATTGCGTATCCAGAGGTTTCAAAATTTGACGAAATGCTTTCATTAATTGACGAAAAAGAGGCTTAAATACAATTTAAACTCACATTAAACGTTGCTGAAGAATTTTAGAACTTAATTATCGCGCTGCTGCTGTTTTATTTTCTTCAAATACTCAGAAGGCGATACCTTATACTTCTCTTTAAAGCAGGTGCTGAAATAAGGCAGGCTATTGAAGCCAACCAGGTAGCCAATTTCGGATACGGTCTGTGATCCCGCATCGAGCATTTGCCTGGCACGTTTCAAACGCATATCCCGCACAAACTCTACAGGACTTAAGGCGGTCAGGCTTTTCAGCTTTTTATAAAAGGTTGTACGGCCCATGCCGATTGCAGCAGCCACATCTTCAATGTTAAAATCAGGATCGGTCATTCCTTCTTCAACAATTCTGATGCTCTCTTTTAAAAAGCTTTCATCTTTGGAAGTGATGACCAGTTCTCCAGGTTCAAGGTTGACGACCCGTTTGTCCAAAGTATTGGAAAGTTGTTCGAACAGTTTTTTCCTGGAACTGATCAGATTTTCCACCGAAGCCAGGAGATAATCGGTATGAAAAGGTTTGGTAATGTACAAATCGGCTCCGTATTGCAAACCTTCAATCTGGCTCTCTACCGATGATTTGGCAGTGAGTAAAATCACGGGTATGTGGCTGGTCCGCAAATCGTGTTTCAGCTGGTCCAGCATCTGTATGCCGTCCATATTTGGCATCATTACATCGCTGATGATCAGATCGGGTATGATTTCAATGGCTGTTTGTAATCCTTCCAGTCCGTCGGCAGCACTTTTAATCCGGTATAAACCTCTAAGTTTTGCAGAAAGGAAGGTACGGAGTTCTGGATTGTCTTCCACGATCAACACCAGGGGCACCTGGGCATCGCGGATGTTTTTAACCGGAAGTTCGGCAATGGCTCCTTCTTCTGCAACCGGGATAAATGGATCTGTTTTCAAAGACTGCTCCTGCTTTAAATCCGCTGGGTTGAAATGTGTCTTTCCGGATTTGAGTTCCAGTACGAAGGTCATCCCGACCTCTGGATTATGCTTAGCCCAAAGCTTGCCGTGGTGGCTGTTTGCCAGATCCCTGGCTAATGCCAGTCCGATCCCACTTCCATTCAGGTGACTTTCATGAGCTGAATTTCCCTCATAATAAATTTCAAATATCTCCTCCAGTTTATGCGCTGCTACGCCTTTCCCTTCATCAATCACCAGGACTTCCACGTCACCTTCGCCTCCGGCTACATAATTGACCACCACTGTGATCGAGCGGTTTGCAGGCGTAAACTTAAAGGCATTGGACAGCAGGTTATACACAATGATGTCGATTTTCTCCTCATCGACCCAGGCATATACGCTTTCAGCGGCCGAACGTACTTCAAAACGGATATTTTTCTCGGCTGCCATACCTGAAAAATGACTACAAATGCCGCGTACCAACGCAAGCAAGTCTATTTCACTTACACTCAATTGCATTTTACCACTTTGTATCTTTCTGAAATCCAGTAATTGGTTGATAAACCGGATCATGCGATTGGCATTTCGGGTTACAATATTGAGGTATTCTTTTCCTGCTTCCGATAAGGTTTCTGTTCTTGAAATCTCTTCCAGGGGACTCACGATTAAAGTTAGTGGTGTACGCAGCTCGTGGGAGATGTTGGTAAAAAACGACAGTTTTACTTCAGTCAGTTTCTGTTCTACCAATACCTTGTTTCTTAACCTGATCATGGTTAAAATGATGCGTCTTGCAATTACCGCCACAACAACAGCCAGGATCAGGTAAATGAGGTAAGCCCAATACGTGAGGTAAAACGGCGGTTTAACGGTAATTTTTAAAGTTTTACCAGGTGTATTGCTGAATAAATCCTCACTTGTTGCCTTTACTTTAAAAGTATATTCGCCAGGGGGAATATTGGTGTAAGTAGCTTTTCGCTGATCATTGACATGATGCCAGGTTTTATCGAAACCTTCCAGTTTGTAAGCATAGGTGATTTTGTTAAATGCACGGTAATCCAATACACCATAGTCAATGCTGATCACATTCTGATCGTGTTTCAGGACCAGTTCTTCCGTTTCATTGATGGCATATTTTAGTGCGCCCCCATCGGCTCCAGGTATCATCTCTTTATAATACAGCTGTATCCCGGTAAGGGCCATCTCGGCATGAAGTTTTTGATCGGTAACGTTTAAAGGGTCAAAAGAGATGTAACCATCAATACAACCAAAATACAGCTTGCCAGCCGGACCGGTAAAGCAAGTAGCCTCAGAAAAGCCTGCCTTGGGCAGGCCATCATAAGAATCATAATTTTTGAAGCTCTTATTTTTGGGATTAAATTTGGACAGACCGCCTTCAGTAGCCACCCAGATGTTATTTTGCTGATCCGAAGTCATACTCAATACCACGTCGTTGGATAGGCCGTTCTCTGTGGTAAAGACTTCAAATTTCAGGTGGTCAGCACCTGTTTTATCCGGGATCACGCGGTTTAGTCCGCCGCCAAAGGTGCCTACCCACATCTGCTGATGCTGGTCTTTGTAAATGTACTGGATACTGTTGTTGCCAAGACTGGAGCGGTCGCCCTTCACTTTGTGGTACCTTAAATAACGATATTTGTCATCTTTTACCGTGTTTGGGTCGAAGATCAGCAAGCCATAGCTGGTTGCAATCCAGATCCGGCCGTGTTCATCTTCATTCAAATGCCGGATGACATTGGCCCAGGAGAACGGGTAATTGTGAAAAGCATTGTCGTAGTTTTTAAAGGTAACCTTGCCATTATTTTCTACAAACAGATTGATGCCCCCGCCCAGGGTGCCTATCCAGATCCGGCCTTTTTTGTCGGCTATGACAGAATATACCAGATCACTGCTCAGCGAAGAGGGGTTTGATTTGTCATTCCTGTAATTGCTTAAGGAATAGAAAGACCTGTTGGCATCTATCGGACTGGCCTTATACAAACCATCGCCCTTGGTGCCCAGCCAGATATTCCCGTTTCGGTCTTCCATGATACTGTATACCAAACCAATCCGCTGCGTAGCATTGACAAATACGTTTACGAGCTTATTATGATCATACACATAAACTCTTGCGTCCTTGGTGCAAATCCAAAGGCGGCCTTTGGAATCATTCATCATTGCCCGGACGTCATTCTCTGAACGATTTTGCGGGGTGGCCGTCAGCCTTTTGTAATTGAATTTATCTTTTATGGATACTACTTTATTGATCCCGCCATCTTTGGCACTTAACCAAAGAACCCCTGTTTTATCAATTAATAAGCTGGTTACGATGTTGGAAAATTTCTGGTCTATGGAGCCAGGGCGGTCATAAAAATACTCAATATCATCACTAACAGGATTATAGTAACCAAAGCCACCCGCCTTCATGCTGGCCCATAAGGTGCCATTGGCATCCGTAAGCACCTGGTAATCGCGGCTTGAACTGATGATGTCCTTTTTTTGCGTGAAATATTTGTAACTCCCGTTGTGTGGATTGTATTTAATCAGTCCACTGTGCTCGGGTTCTATCCAAAGCTGTCCGGATTTGTCTTCATACAATGAAAAATAGGTATCGGTGGCGGACAGGCCGGAATAACTGGACTTTGCAGTCGGGGGATCAAAAGTAATTAAGCCTTTTCCACGGGTAGAAATGTACAGTTTTCCCGTTGGAGATGCACAGATCGCATTGAACAAGGTGCCTCTGCTCAACTCCTGTGCTTTAAAGGTACGCCTTTTTAAATCATAGCTCAGCAGGCTTCCATTTGCGGTACCAAAAAACAAGGTATCCCTGCGCTGGGCCACACAGGTAAAAATATATTTCTCCATCCAGGACGAAACCTGTGCTTTAAAATTTACCCTTACATATTCCTGATTACTGTTTTTTTGTAAACAACTCAAGCCCTTCTCCGTACCTAACCAGGTGCGGTTTCCTTGCTGATGTAAAAAGCTGACACGGTTACTATTGATTTCAAATATCCCGGTTTTATTTTGTGCATACTGCTGAATAAGGGGCGTACCTGAATCCTTATTCCTGGCGTACAACACCCCGTGATTTTCTGTGATCAGCCAAACCCCATTCTCCTGATCAGGTACAATCCGGTCGACCACCAGATCCTTAAACAACGTGCCATATGGCCCATCAGATATGGCTAAAAAGGTTTCACTTTTTTTATCGAACCGATATACTTTATTGTCATAGGTTTTTACCCAGAGATAGCCGGTTTTATCTTCTACAATACTGCGGATTTTATTGCTGGCCAGATTGGAGTTGTCGCCCGGTCTGCTTTTGTACACCACAAAATTATGTCCGTCAAAACGATTGATACCATCATAAGTACCAAACCACATGAAACCATCCCGGTCGCGTGTAATGCAAAGCACTCCATCATGCGATAAACCGTCTGCAGTAGAATACCGGGTTATATTGGTGTTCAATTGCGCGTGACTTAGCGCAAACTGCAATAGCAAAGCCAGGGTCAGAAATAACTTTCCGGCCCCCGGCACCACATAACGGTCGGGATGTTTTAGCGTCATTTTAATTTAAACCCTGTGTAGGTGTTTTCCAGTTGTCAGTTCTAAACGGAGAAGCAGGTAAACCGGCTGCATTGTATAAATTCGGCTTTGGTATATTTCGCCAGGCAAAACGTACAGCTACCGGATTTTTCAGGTCATCACTCCAGACCACTACCGAGTTCTGGTCAATCCTGGCCTTTGCAGGATGAAATACCTGGTCGGCACCGGCTATCGTAAATTCTTTCAGATCGCCCTGAGCAGCAAGTCCACTTTTTCCCGGCAGTTCAAAATAAATCCGAACCTGATCGCCTTCTACTTTCATCGATTTATAGATCGGGCCGGAGGCAACGCGTTCAGACCTTCCATAATCTTTGTTCAGGGCCCACAATGCCAGTCTTTTGCCAACCAGTTCTTTATTTCTCGGATGAATGTTACTGGAATCTCCATTGTCTGTGGTGACAACCATACCTGTATTTTTCATATGCTGCATGCTGAGCAACTGTGCTTCACGGATTTCCGGATTTTGCGATTTATGCGGTGAGATCTGTACAAAATAAAACGGAAAATCGCCCTGCTTCCATTCCTCACGCCAGCTTTCTACCATAGCCGGAAATAGCTTCCGGTATTGGTAGGCACGATCGGCATTGGATTCTCCCTGATACCAGATGGCACCTTTAATGGTATAGGTACTCAGCGGATGAATCATGGCGTTATACAATTTGTAGGGTGATTTGTTGCTACCTGCACTGACTGTTTGTTTGGCAAGGCCCTGATCATATCTTTTCAGGATCTCGTTTAATTCAACATCGTTTTCCAGTACCGATTTTCGTGTCCAGGATTCGGCAGGAGTACCGCCCCAGCTGCTGCTGATTAATCCGACAGGAACATGAATCTGATCATAAAGTTCGCGACCAAAAAAATAACCTACGGCTGAAAACCGGCCAACTGTTTGCGGATCGCAAACTTTCCAGCTTCCCGAGACGTCGTCCATTGGCTCCTGGCCTACTTTACGTTCAACCGTAAACATGCGGATACCTGGTACATTTGCTTTTTTGATGGTCTCTTCAGCGTTGACCACCCCATTTGACCAGGATGAAGCACTGTCTTTAGCCACTGTAAAGTTCATATTAGACTGACCAGAGCACAACCAAACTTCGCCGAGATACACATCGGTAATGTTAATGGTATTTTTTCCCTGAAAGGATAAGGTGTAAGGACCACCGGCAGTCAGCGTTTTTACTTTCAATAACCAGTTGCCTTTTGCATCAGCCTTTACGGTATATTTTTTTTGATCCCAACCGGGTATCACCGCTATTTGTTCACCAGGATCTGCCCAGCCCCATAAATTGATTGTTGTTTTTTGCTGTAATACCATGTGATCGGTCAGCAGTGCTGGTAATCTGACATTTGCAAAAGCCCCAGGTTGTACAAGAAAAGAAATGCAAACAAAAAGGACAGTACAAACAGCAACAGGGTTGAGTTTAAATCTGGTCATGCGTTTGGTTTATATTGGTCGTTTAATTATCGGGCTTAATTTGCAAAAAATAAATAGAAAAAGCATCCTGCCCATACCTGCTTTTATTCACAGATACGGGCTTTTTGCTCATCTAACCAATTGTATTTTTATTTATCTCAGTAAAGTAATCCCCATTAACCCGATCACCACATCATTACATACTGCAGAAAGTTTAATTTTTGCCAGTGTTTTCGCTGGATTTAAAGCGATCCCCAGGGCTGTTGCCGCCCCACCATCGATGTCTTTACCGTTCCACTGTTCCCCTTCGGCTGCTGTCACTATTTTCCCGGTCTTTAAATGGATACGCAATGGTCTTGGCGCACCAGTATCGAAGGCAAAACCATCTACATATAAATCTTTTTCAATGGGCCACCAATTCTCCGGGTTGCGAAGTGCCAGTGTGTCCGAGGTTCCATCGGTATAAACCACCTCTATCCTGCCATTTTCCATCCGGCTTTGCATGGTATTCGTTGAACCGGCCAGCATGAAGAAGGCAGCTGTAGCTTTTCCTGACAAAGGGATTTCCATCGCTGTTGGATAATTATCCCATTGTGAGGTATAGATTATATTTTTTAAATCTGCTTTGGAAGGCGTTCTAAACACAATTCCAGAAGGCAGTTGAATTTCATTTTTAGCTCCTGCCATATGGCGTAAGCCTTCGTCATTGATTTCTGGTTTTAAATTGGGGTGCGGCCAATCGCCAATACCTTGTACCGGCAATTGCAAAGTGGTGGTTTGCGGCCTTGGCGACAAATATTTATTGCTAAAAATCTGGCCCACCTTATCGTTAAAATAAGCAGAAAGATCCTGGGTCTCCAGCTTTTGGCCTTTCCAGTTCGCGGCGCTTAAATCAAGGGTATGATCTTTCAGAGCCTCTGCGGGTTTCAATTCAAAACACAAAGGAAACCAAAAACTTAATGCCGCTCTTTCCAACTGAACAAATACGGTACGGTTACCAGGTTCGCCTGTTAATGCCGCCCTGATTTCTCCACCTTTGATTGTGGCCTGTTTAAAAACCTGTTGCGGATCGAATATTTTAGTAATCCGGGCGTCAGCAAACCGGGTTTCAAAACTATCCCCCAATTTGTAGGTATCCTTTAGTACCGGCCTGGTCATTTCTTTGCCCGCCCACACCCATTCAATCTGGTACCTGGCCGCAGCAGGACTGCTGATTTCAATTTCAGGGATACCAATGGCTGAACTGACATTACGCCACTTTACAGGTTTGCCATTTACTTTAACTTCTTTTAAAGCGGCGCCACGTACTTTCACCCGCATTTTCAATTGCAATGCTTTTGAAAAGGTCGGTATCAGGGTATAAATATCGGTATTTCCGGTTCTTTTAAAAGTATAAGAAAGATCTGGAATTTTGAGGGAAGCATCATTCCATGCCGCTGGTAAACCCGGACGAATCAATAGTCTATGGTTCAGTGCATCCGGAACGATTCCGAAAAGGCCTTCTACCAATGCCCTGGAGTTGATCCCTACCGGGTCAGCAAAATCACGATACGCTTCACCACGATTGGCGTCATAGTGTGATATCTGGACAAAATTACCCGGACTACCGCCCATATACATGCTGCTTAACAATTCACTTTTCCAAAGTTTAAAGGCTTCTTCTGTGCGCCCCGCCTGCCAGTTGGCCAATGCCGTGTGGGTAGATTCGGCAAGCACCACATTGTTTAAAGACCATTCATAAGGCATCCAGTTGGTGGTGGAGACGGTATAGTATCCTTCATCCTTCAGGCCATTGGCACGTACACCAATATGGGGAAGTCCTGTATCTACATAACGTAAACTTTGCCAGGCTTGAAAAGCATCAGGCACATCAGAATCAATGCTGTGGTAAATGGTCCATAAAGCAGCCGAAGGATGCAATTGTTTTAAGCCCAGTCCGTCTTTATATTCCGCAAACCAACCTTTCGATGGCATCCAGAGCTGCTCATTCATTGCTTTCAAAATCTGATCTGCTTCCTTCTGGTAAGGAGCAGGATCTTCTCCCAACAGTTTAGCAAGTTTTGCGGCTGTAACATTAGCACGGTAATTGTAAGCAGAGGAATGTGTTACACTGCCACCACTGTATTGGAGCGCATCACTAGCCCAGATTACGGCGTAGGCATCATATAGTCCATTGTTATCCGGATCGAAAGTCCGCTTTTCCCAAGCCAGGTGACGTTGCAACATTGGCCAAAGTTCACGCACGTAATTCAGATCACCCGTCCAGTTGAAATGCCACAACAATTGATCAATAAAGACCAGGTTCATGTCATAATGATGCGGCCGGATCGATTTACCTTCCGGATCGCGACTGATGTAGCCGCTGCTGAACATGGCTGTGCCCATGGCTTCTTTAGAACGGGCCAGGTTTAAAGCCGTATCGGCAACTACTGGTCCGCTAGCCGGACTAAGCACCTGTGATTTCGCATAAGCACTGAAATGTGTTTTCGCCCGATCGTGCCAACCCAATGGATCAGCGGTATATGCACCGCGCCAGCCATTCAAACGCATGCGCCAGCCGATTGCGCCATGCATGTAAGAAGGACTTTCCCAAATTCCGTCAGAAGCGACACTTAAAGCCCCACCTACTGTATTCATGAAAGGATCTGGCGTATGCATCTGTACGCGGTCGGCAATCGCTTTACGCGAAGCTTCAGCCTGCTGAAACTGATTGACAACCGTCCAGTTTTTAGGGGCCTGGTCGCTCAGCGGGTTCTGGATCAAAAAATACCAATCTTTTGAATTTTGTACTTTCAGTTTACCGGTTATTACCGGGTTAAGTCCTGTCTTGGATTGATCCAGCTCCAGGGGACTGTTTTGCTGTGCAGCATCTGCAATTTTTAAACCTGCTGCCGGAAAAGATCCGATAAGTGTTTTATTGCTGCCATATTTCAAAGTAAAAGCATTGTTGTCGATGCTAAACACATTGTCTTTACAGTTTTCGGGTTTCAGGTAAAATACGGATTCCGGATCTGGCCCCATATCGCCATTGCGGCTGAAGTTCTTACCTGTGGCACCTCCAAATGCCCATAACAGGGTAACATCCTGATTTACATTATCAAACCGTGCCTGTAAAACCAAGCCCTCCGCCTTGCTTAAAGCCAGAATCACCAGGTGTAAAGTGCCCTTACCCAACATCGGGTCCTGAATGTCATAAATCATGGATCCGGCGCGGTACCGGGCTGTAATGTTTTCAGCTTTGATCAACCATTTGCTTTCTTTGCCTGCAATTAAACCCAGCTTCAGGTTTCCACCCATTCCGGGCATATACATGGCAAATTCCGGCAAATCACCGGCTTCAACTCTAAAAGCTGTATTTGTACCATATAAAGCACGCGTAAAACGTCGGTTCCCATTGCGGATCACAAAGTCTGTACCTTCAGGATGATACCGCAGTTCACGTTGTTCCTTATGCCAGTTACCCGGAATTAACTTAGGCGGATAAAGCTCCTGTGCAAAAACAGCACTTAGGGTGACACAAAAAAAGGAAAGCAGGCAATACAGTTTTTTCATAACCATGCTGTCGCGTTTTAAGGTTTTACGTTTAAGGAGTTTTCTACTTTAATTTTACTGCCATCGGCAGCTTTGATCACCACATTATCGAACTTCCAGTCTTGTGCAAAATTGATATCGCCAGCATTGGCAGTTTCTACAGAGATATTGCTCAGGTTGAAATTTTTTAAAATGCTTTCGCTATAGCCATTGGCGTTGACTGCTTTTTTTGCACCTGTTGCTTTTACATTATAAATATTGATATTTTGAATGTGTGGAATGCCTTTAGATTCCGGTTCTACATGTTTCAATAATTTGGTCCAGTGGCTTGGAATGGAATCCGGGTTATAGCCTGCCGGAAGTGTAGAATAGCTGTAGGCTGGGTTCCAGTTTGGATTAATCTGAACCACATTGCCTACCCCGTGCATGGTGATGTTACCGAAATACACATCTTCAACTGTTCCGCCACGCGTTCTGGCCGATTTGATATTGATGGAATTGCCGGTACCGTAGCCCACCAGGTCGGTAGCCCATACATGTCTGATTCCTCCGGAAGTTTCACTACCCAATGTAAGTAAACCTGCCCCTTTTCTGGCTACACTGTTGCGTACCACCACGTACTCTGTTGGCCTGTTTACGCGCAAACCATCCCAATCGCGTCCGGCTTTCAGGCAAAAGTTATCGTCGTTGCAGTCAATGTCGCAGTTTTGAACTAAAATCCAGGAAGAAGAATCGATATCGATGCCATCTGTACTAGGCCCATGCCCGTCTACGTTGTTGCGGATGGTAATTTTATCCACGGTTACATACGAAGCGTACAATATCTGTACTGTCCAGAAACCAGCCTGTTGTATATTTAATTCTTTTAAAACCACATCTTTGGCTGATTCAATTAAAATCGTCCTTGGGCGCTTCGCATCATAATCTACAATCCAGCGCAATCCCTTAGGATCGTATTCTTTTCTGAGGTTCCAGTAGTAGTCCCAGAAAGGTTTACCCTGTGCATTAATTAACCCGGTTCCTGAAATTCCTGCTTTTTCCTGTTTTAAGATATTGATTAAAGCTGCCGGCCATTTCATTTCGATGCCAGCTACACGGGTATCAATTTCAGGATAGTCTTTGATGTCCTGACTACCCAGAATTTCAACACCCTGACCTATGGTAAGATTTACACCACTTTTCACAAATAAAGATCCGGTCAGGTATTTACCAGGCTCAAATGAAACTACGCCACCACCTTTGGCTGCACAGGCATCAATGGCTTTTTGAATGGCTGTTGTATTTAATGTTTTGCCATCGTTTACAGCACCAAATTTGTTGACACTGTATATATCTTTTTTAAAGTTAAACTTTCTGGAACCTACTTTAGCTACCCATTCCGGAGTTTTAGGCTGGGCAAAGGCGGTTAAGCCGGATAATAAGCATACTGTAAGAAAAATGTAATGGATACGTCTCATTGTGCGGGAATATATTTGGTTAAACTTATTCTAACCGCTAACATATGAAGTAAAGTGCAGGAAGGCATCCTGCAGCATCCTGCCCTAACAAGAAAATTACATAGGGAAATAAGAATAATTTAGTTTAGATGGCATATTTCAGTTCTTCTGCCGAAATGCCTTTTTCTTTGAGCAAGGAACGGATCATATCCTGGCAAGGCACAGAGCTAAATACTTTCAGGATTTTATCTTCAAAAGCAAATAACCAGTTACTGCCAAACAAAAGATTAAAGACAGGAGCGATCGAGTTGATGTCCTGTTTACTTTTTACGGAAGTTTTGAAACTAAGCATGTTCATGATCTGTCGATATTGGGTTTATAATCTCTGTTCCTTTATTGTAATCTATCGTAAAGATGTGGATTAGCTTTAGGAGCTGAAATAAATTACTGGTTAAAGGGGACAAAAGACTAGGTGAACAGCAAAAAAACACCGGTAAAAAAACTTTGCATGGCTTTCATTGTTGTCCATAAATATTTAAAATGCATGATTAACCCTATTTTGTTTTTATTACCTTAGGCAAAAACTAAACATCTACACCTATATGTTTTTAGAAACAATTGTCCTTATTGCAATTATCATTTTGCTGTTCGTTGTCATGCAGCTGAAAAGTGCATTGAGCGAAAAGCTTGATTTTTTGTATCATCAGATTCAGGATCTAAATGCCAAACTGGCGGCAAAAGAGCAGCAATACCAGGCGCCTCAGGAGCAACGCCAGCCTGACGCTCAAATACAACCAGTCAATATTCCCATTCCGGTAGAAGAAAAGCCATTTACGCCTTACGTACCTTACCAAAGACCTGTTGAGCCGGTAGTTCCCGAGCCAGTAATAACGCCTGTCCCAGAGCCTGTCCTTCCGCCGGTAGCCGAAACCCCGGTTATTCCGGAACCAGCGGCTATTGAAGAAGAAGAATTTATCGCTGCTCCAGAGCCGATTGCGAGGATTGTTGCCGAAGCACAGGTTCAACCGCAACGGGAATATATACCTCCGGCACGTAAACCATCTTTCAGCGAACGTAATCCTGATCTGGAGAAATTTATTGGTGAAAACCTGTTTAACAAAATCGGTATTGTGATCCTGGTTTTAGGTATGGGTTTTTTCTTAAAATACGCCATTGATAAGGATTGGATCAATGAAATTGGCCGGGTAAGCATCGGTATTTTATGTGGCGGAGGGATGATTGCCCTTGCCCATCGGATGCGAAAGTCATTTGCAACTTTCAGTTCCGTTCTGGTGGGCGGCGGTATCGCTATCCTCTACTTTACAGTAACGATTGGCTACCAGCAATACCACTTGTTTAGTCAGACCGTAGCTTTCATCATTACCATTTTAATTACGGCATTCACCATCTTGCTCTCGATTAGTTACGACCGTAAAGAACTTGCCATATTTGCCGTACTGGGTGGCTTTGGCGCCCCATTCATGGTAAGCAATGGTGCAGGTAATTACGTAGTCCTGTTTACCTATATATTGACCTTAAACATTGGTATGCTGATTTTGGCCTATTACAAAAAATGGTCAGTCGTAAATATTGTTTGCTATATTTTCACCATTATACTATATGGTTCCTGGTTACAGTTTGATGTGGTACTCAGTAAAGGAAAGCCAGCTCCTTATGCGGGAGCCCTGATATTCGGCACTTTATTTTACCTGGTGTTCCTGGCCATGAACATCATTAACAACATCAAAGAAAAAACCAATTTCAATGCAATGGAGATTGGTATATTACTCAGCAATACCTTTTTGTACTATGGCGCAGGTATGTTTATTCTAAATCATCTGGGTGGTGGTGACTACCGTGGCCTGTTTACGGCCGCTATGGGTGTCATCAACCTGATATTTGCTTATGCCTTGTATAAACATGATAAGGTAGATAGAAACCTGATCTATTTACTGATCGGATTGGTACTGACCTTTATTACCCTGGCTGCTCCGGTACAATTGGACGGAAATTACATTACCCTATTCTGGGCTGCAGAAAGTGTACTGTTAATTTGGTTATCACAAAAGTCGGGCATTACCCTGATCCGGCAGGCTTCTATTGTTGTACTGGCTTTAATGGCTGTAAGCCTGGTGCTGGACTGGCAACAAGTATATTGGAGTACGCTGAACAGTAAATTGACACTTACCCCGATTGCAAATAAAGGTTTCGTGACGGGTGTTGTGGTACTGGCCGCTTTAATTCTGTATTCGCGTTTACTTAAAACAGAAATCAGGTCCATACTTTTTGACGAGGTTAAAACAGCAAGAACTATCATTGCCATTACCAGTACGGTACTGGGCTATTTTATCATCTGTTTTGAACTGAATTACCAGGCTGCAATTTATTTCCCACAAACCAAAGTACTTGTGCTGGGCGCTTTCAATTACCTTTACCTGATCGTGGTTGCTGCTGTAATCAAAGATAGACTGGAGGAATCGTACAAATTGATTGTAGGTGCCATCATTGCCGTTTCACTGGCATGTTACCTGTTCATGTTCAATTTCGAGACCATTGCCTTGAGAAACGCTTATTTGCAGGGTCCGAATGGATCATTTGCCAATTACCTGTTTCATTATGTACTGGTGATACTGGCGCTAATTGCTTTATATTACTTGTATAAATTTGTAAAAAATGGAAAATCCGCACAGGCATTACTCATTTTTCAATGGGTAGGGAGTTTCTTTATTTTATATGTTGCCAGTGCAGAGCTTGACCATTTGATGGTTACGACCCAATACTGGAAAACAAAATCTATCTATACCATACTGGACAACACGCACAAAACCGGATTTGCCATTTTATGGGGATGTTTTGCCTTCCTTTATATCTATATTGGCATGCGTTGGAAGTCTAAAAACATCAGGATCATTTCCATTACCCTGTTGGCTGTCACTTTGCTTAAACTATTCTTATTTGACTTGAGAAATTTATCCGAAGGAGGAAAAATTGCGGCATTCATTTCTTTGGGTGTTTTACTGCTGGTTATCTCTTTTATGTATCAGCGTTTAAAGAAATTATTGCTGGACAACGACCGAAAATCGCAAGAAACACAAACTGAAGACAAACCTGAACAGGATTAATTATGAGAACCTGCATTTTCATATTGCTATTATTTAAGGTCGCTGTAAGCAGCGGCCAATCCTTTAACTGGCAGGCAGATTTGGCGCCGGTGTCTAAAAGTGGCTTTTACAATGTGTTGTTAAGTCCTGAACTGGTAGCCAAAACGAAAAGTCTGGAATTGAATGACATTCGCATCTATCAGGGAAAAAGTGAAACTCCATACCTGCTGAGAAAAAAAACGGATACGCTGGACAATACGCCGATCCCGATGCCAACAGTGAGCACAAAGGAAGAAAAGGATAAAAAACAAACGGTCATTTCTGTTGCTTTTGATGCCGCTTACCAGATTGACAAATTGGAACTGGAGGTTCAGGGATTTAAATTTTACCGCAGAAATGCCTATATAGCCAGTGTCAATCCAGACTATAACAGCAGACGGCGCTATAGCGAGCCTTACATTCGCCTGGTAGATTTTGTCATTACTTCGGGTAAACCAACCCTGATTTTCCTTCCCGGCAGTTCCAGATATGAAAATTTATCTGTCATTATTGAAAATGAAGATAACCCCGCTCTGATCATCAAAGGCATCAAAGCTTACCAAAGCAATATGTACCTGACCGCTTACCTGGAAAAAGAAAAGCACTATGTGGTAAAGATGGGGCAAGCAGATCTGGAATTTCCCAGATACGATTTAAGCTATTTTAGCGACAGCATCAGTCGCACCGGCCCTTCAATTAAAGTACTGAATTTTAGAAGAACTTTACCGGAAACCGTAGTTAAGCTGGGTGTTTTCAGCACTAAAATATGGATTTGGTCTGCCCTGGCGCTTTTAATTGCGCTGGTAGGTTACTTATCCTTTAGAATGATCAAAGAAATCCAGCAAAGAAAAAGCTAAGAAAAGAGACTTTTTGGTTAAAATGCAATATTTAAAAGTTCAATTTCAAGAAAACAGTCAAAAAACTAACATTTTCTTGGAATATTTATTGACATTCGTATTTTTACAAACAATTTAATACAATTTATCAATAAAAAACTTATTTTTGACCAAACTTTAAACAAATAAATGAAAAGCTTAAGAACAATTGCATTAAAAGAGGCCCAAACAAGAATTTCACCAGAAGTGAAGTCTCCTTCGACTAAAATTTCTGAGTTTTTTGGCGTGAATGTTTTTGATAAGAAAAAGATGAAAGACTACTTGTCAAAAGAAGTATTTCAGAAATTAGTTTCATCAATTGACCAGGGTGAACTAATCAATCACGACGATGCCAATCACATCGCAACAGCCATGAAAAGCTGGGCAATGAGTAAAGGTGCTACACATTATACGCACTGGTTTCAACCATTAACAGGTACCACTGCTGAAAAACACGATGCGTTTTTTGAGCCAAGCGGAGACGGTGCAATTGAAGTATTTTCAGGAAGTGCATTGGTTCAGCAAGAGCCAGATGCCTCAAGTTTCCCTAACGGTGGTATCCGCAACACGTTCGAAGCACGTGGTTATACTGCATGGGATCCTTCTTCTCCAGCTTTCATTATGGAAAGCAAGGCTGGTAAAACACTTTGTATTCCAACCGTTTTTGTTGCATATACAGGCGAAGCATTAGATTATAAAGCACCTTTATTGAAAGCGCTTTCAGCGATGGATAAAGCTGCAGTTGATGTTTGTCAGTATTTCGATAAAAGCATCACTAAAGTAAATGCATCTTTAGGTATTGAGCAGGAATATTTCCTGGTTGACCTTGCTTTGTATAATGCACGTCCGGATTTGGCACTTACAGGCCGCGCTTTGTTCGGTCATATGTCTGCAAAAGGACAGCAATTGGAAGATCATTATTTCGGATCTATCCCTGAGCGCGTATTTACCTATATGGTTGACTTTGAAAACGAAGCCTTAAAATTGGGTATTCCTTTGAAAACACGTCACAATGAGGTGGCTCCTTCTCAATTTGAGTGTGCGCCGATTTATGAAGAAATCAACCTGGCGATTGACCACAACCAATTGTTGATGGACTTAATGGAAAAAGTAGCTTTGAGACATAACTTTAAAGTGCTTTTACATGAGAAACCATATGCAGGTATCAACGGTTCAGGTAAACACAACAACTGGTCGTTAATTACCGATACTGGTAAAAACTTATTGTCACCAGGTAAAACACCAAAAAACAACCTGATGTTCTTAACGTTCTTTGTAAACACCATCAAAGCCGTTCATGAGCATGCAGATTTATTGAGAGCAAGTATTGCTTCGGTAAGCAACGATCACCGTTTAGGTGCGAACGAAGCGCCGCCAGCAATCATTTCAATTTTCCTTGGATCTCAGCTTGCTGAAGTTCTGGATGAAATTGAGTCTTCAAGAAGCATCATTAAAAAAGTAAAAAGCGAAGATTCTTTATGGTTAGGCATTCCGAAGATCCCTCAGATCTCTTTTGATACGACTGACCGTAACCGTACTTCTCCTTTTGCCTTTACCGGAAATAAATTTGAATTGAGAGCTGTAGGTTCTTCTGAGAATTCTTCTGCACCAATGACTGTATTGAACGCAATTGTTGCTGATCAATTGGTAAAATTCAAAGTTGAAGTAGACAAATTGATTAAAAAAGGCGAGAAAAAAGATGTTGCCTTATTAACTGTAATCAAAAGATACTTAAAAGAGTCTAAAGACATCCGTTTCGAAGGAAATGGTTATAGCCAGGAGTGGGAAGATGAAGCTGCAAGACGCGGTTTATCTAACATCAAAACTACGCCAAAAGCACTTGATGCTTACGTAACTGAGAAAACTGAAGAACTGTTTACCAACACCAAAGTATTTAGCAAAAGAGAACTGCATGCCCGTCATGAAATCTTGTTGGAAAGCTATTACAAAAAGCTTCAGATTGAGGCCAGGGTAATGGGTGAAGTAACGAACAGCATGATCATTCCAGCTGCCATTGCTTATCAGAATACTTTGATTGAAAATGCAAAAGGATTGAAAGATCTTGGTTTGTCAGGTGCTGCTTTAGAAATGCCTTTGAACATCATCAATAAACTGTCTGAGCACCTTGGCGTGGTTAAAACCAGTATTGATGCGATGCTTGAACAACGTAAACAAGTAAATACCATCGAAGACAGTCGTGATAAAGCTATTGCTTATGATGAGAAGGTAAAATCACACTTTGATACCATCCGTTACCACTGCGATAAATTAGAGCAAATTGTGGATGACAGCGTATGGCCATTACCTAAATTCAGAGAGTTATTGTTTTTAAAATAAACCGAACCGATATACTAACTATTTTTAGTTTTATAACCTCTGTCTTAATTGGCAGGGGTTATTTTTTTCTATCTTTGCAGCAACATGAGTGATAACAGGTACAACCAGCGCGGCGTTTCTGCCTCGAAAGAAGATGTGCACCAAGCCATCAAAAATATAGATAAGGGCATTTTTCCACAGGCCTTTTGTAAGATCATCCCGGATATCCTGGGTAATGACGAAGCGTTTTGCAACATCATGCATGCCGATGGCGCAGGGACTAAATCTTCGCTGGCCTATGTTTACTGGAAAGAAACCGGAGATATTTCTGTATGGAAAGGTATTGCCCAGGATGCCATCATCATGAATATTGATGACCTGATCTGTGTGGGTGCTACTGATCATATTTTGCTGTCTTCTACCATTGGTCGCAACAAGAACTTAATCCCCGGAGAAGTAATTGCAGCCATTATCAATGGAACTGAAGAAATTCTTGCTGAACTTCGTGATCAGGGTATATCCATTTATTCCACCGGAGGTGAGACTGCAGATGTGGGCGATCTGGTAAGGACGATTATTGTGGATTCTACAGTGACCTGCCGCATAGAAAGAGATAAAATTATCAGCAATGACAAGATCCAGGCGGGTGATGTTATTGTAGGCTTATCTTCTTCAGGTCAGGCCAGTTATGAATCGGAATACAATGGCGGTATGGGCTCGAACGGCTTAACTTCAGCCCGTCACGATTTGTTTGATAAATCTGTAGCCAATGCCTATCCTGAGAGTTTTGACCCTGCAGTTCCGTTTGATCTGGTCTTTTCTGGCGGCAAGAAATTAACAGATCTGGTACAAATTGATGCGGATCATGCGGTCACAGCTGGTAAACTCGTACTCTCTCCCACCCGTACTTATGCACCGGTGATTAAGAAAGTATTGGAAGGTTTCCGCTCAAAAATTCATGGTATTGTACACTGCAGCGGTGGCGCACAAACTAAAGTGCTTCATTTTGTAAATGACAATGTTCACATCATTAAAGACAACCTGTTCCCTGTTCCACCATTGTTTCAATTGATCCAGGAGCAATCTGGTACGGACTGGAAAGAAATGTACAAGGTATTTAACATGGGACACCGGATGGAGTTGTATGTTCCTGCGGAAATTGCTGCAGAGATCATTGCCATTTCTAAAAGCTTTAATATCGATGCACAGATTATCGGCCGCGTTGAAGCCTCGGAACGTAAACAAGTAACAATTCATAGCGACAAAGGGGAATTTGTGTATAACTAATACCTCCATTTCTACTGAATAAATGATACAGAAAAAGAGCTGTGATACTTAGGTATCACAGCTCTTTTTTTACAGGACATATGCTATCTTTACGGTAACCATTTCCGAAAAAAAGAACATGACGGCTTTTGTCACCTTTATCACTGTAACGCTTCTTGTTGCCATAATTTCCTGGTTTAAAACCCGGAAGCATAAGATAACAACATCCGCAGGTCTCTTTTTAGCCAACCGTAATCTGAGTTTCACGGCAGTGGGCTGCGCGTTGTTTTTCACGAATATCAGTGCGGCCGAGTTTGTTGGTAACAGTGAATCGGTTTACCTGAACAATATGACCGTAATGGCATGGGGCGTCAGTTCCGTATTCGCTATGCTCATTGTTTCTGAATTTATCATTCCCATTTACCTGAAAGGCGCCATGTCTACCACGCCGGACTTTCTGGAAAGCAGGTACGATCCACAGACCAAGAAACTGGTTTCCTACCTTTTCCTGATTGGCTATATGGTTAACCTTTTACCTATTGTGTTGTATACCGGCGCGGTGGCCTTAAATGGTCTGTTTCATTTTTCAGATATCTGGCACATCAGTCATGGCAATAGCATCTGGATCCTGGTTTGGTGTATTGGCCTGATCGGAAGTTTGTATTCCATACTTGGCGGATTAAAAGCGATTGTCATCTCAGATCTTGTCCTGGGCATTTGTATGTTTACAGGAGCACTGTTACTCGCTTATTTTGGATTAAGCCATGTTGGAAATGGCAATTTTCAGCAGGGTTTACACACCATTCTGACTTCCAAAACAGCACACCTCAACTCCATCGGAACAGCATCGGATGCTGTTCCATTTTCGACCATTTTTACAGGGATGATCTTAATGAATCTTTTTTATTGGGGTACAGAACAGGTGATTGTACAGCAGGCACTGGCATCTTCTGATCTTGCCACCAGTCAGAAAGGCATTGCACTTGCCTGTGCAGGCAAACTGCTCGGCCCTTTACTTTTCATATTGCCTGGAATCATTGCTGTACACCTGTATAACCATATGGAAAATACCACAGAAGTATTTTCAAGGGTAGTGGCCGATGTATCTCCCCCGGTATTGAGCGGCTTTATTGCCGCGATTATTTTCGGCGCGGCAATCACCTCATTCTCACCCGGATTGAATAGCGCGAGTACTTTATTTGTCTTAAATATTTACAAACCTTTTAAAGAAAAAAAAGGAGTTCGGCTGACCGAAAAAGATTTACTCAGAAGCTCCAAACGGTTTGAAATGTTTGCCTCTCTGCTGGCCATGTTCATAGCGCCGCTGTTTATTTTTTCGACGGACAGCTTTTATACTTTTATGCAGAAAATCAATGCAGCATTCAGTATTCCAATCTTTACCATCATGTTTATTGGCTTTGTAACTAAGAAAGTCCCGCCCATTGCTGCAAAAGCAGGTCTCGTATTTTGTTTCATTGGCTATGTACTCACACAAATGGTATTTGATACCGGCATCCATTTTCTGCATGTACTGGCTATCCTGTTCGTGGTTACTTCGGCGCTGATGTTAATTGTCGGGCGCTTGTATCCGATGGAAAAAGCCTATGTAGCTCAGAATAAATCTGTAGTTGACCTGAAACCCTGGAAAAACAGACATTGGGTAAATGGCCTGCTGTTGATTGTCATGATCCTTTTGTTCCTGCTGTTTTCTCCGCTTTATTTTTCATAAAAGGAGAAAACAGCAGGCTCATGCAATCCTCAATTGGCTTTACTTAAACGGAATAATTTGGTTTCATGGGCATTTATACTACCCTTCCATTTCTTATCCTTTCCAACCAGCTTATGTTGCCATAAATCTCTGATCTGGTATTTACCATTCAATCCGAGGCTGGCAAAATCACAAACCGTAATTTGACTGGTATTAGTCCGGTTCAATATCGCCAGCGCATAATCTCCATTTTCCAGAGGTTTTAGCAAAATTGTCCAGTTTCCATTGTTCATTTTACGAATGGCCTGCTGGCCTAAAACATCCTGATTAACTGCAATAACCTCTTTGTTTAACAAAATACGTTTAGCGTCTTCACTCATATCCCGCAGGTCGTTGGTAGCAGCCAACGGAGCGGCCAGGATACTCCATAAACTCATCTGGCTTTGGTATTCTGTATTTGTACATCCCGTACCCCCGAGATCACCCGAAGGCCCCTTTTTACCATTCAGACCGACGACCAGCATGTCCATGTCATTCCAATGCCCTGGCCCGGCATATTGATGAAGGGAGGCGTTGAGGTCCAGGATATCCAATATGCCTTCGCCACCTTCTTCAGCGTTCCTTCTTTTCCATTTGTCACGCACATCATTGGTGGTACGCCACAATTGACCTCCGGCCTGAGCAGCCCATAACCAGGGTTTGCGTCCACCCCATTCACATATACCAAAAACAATGTCCCTACCGCTATTTCTTAAAGCCTGGCCCATTGTTTTATACCGGACCCCGGCAGTTTCCACATCATCGGGAGCATTACAATAATCATACTTCAGGTAATCTACGCCCCAGGAAGCAAAGACTTTTGCATCCTGTTCTTCAAAGCCCAGGCTTGCGGTATATCCCGCGCAGGTTAGCAATGCTGCATCAGAATATATGCCGAGTTTTAAGCCTTTACTATGCACGTAGTCGGCCAGCGCTTTCATGCCAGAGGGAAATTTCTTTGGATCAGCGATGATATTGTTTCTATTGTCTCTTCCGCCCTGCCAGCCATCATCAATAAAAACATAATTGTAACCCGCCTCAAGCATTCCGGTGCTTACGATCGCATCGGCCATTTCCATGATGTCTTTCTCATTGATTTGATCTGCAAAATAGTTCCAGGTCATCCAGCCCATAGGTGGCTTCGGCGCTAAGATAGTTCCATCCTTAGCTTTGATCTGGGCATAAGCCGCGGCGTTAAAAAGACAGCACAGGATTAAAATATAGATTGATCTGACTTTCATTTAATGTGTTATTTACGGCCAACAGTACTGTCTTCCCATTCATCCGTACGGAAGGGAGCAGCAGGTAAGCCGGACGCATTGGTCAGGTTACAAACCGGATTATTTGCCCAGGCGTATCTTACCGCAACCGGATTGGCTACTTCAGGACTGCTGACCAGCACTTGATTTCCTTTGATTTCGGCTTTGGCCCAGTGAAATTTCTGATCTGCACCGGCAATTGCAAAACCCTTTAATTCCTTTCCGTCACTGGTTTTTAAGCCTTGAGCGACAGCAAAGCTCAACTCGGTGACATTGCCCACCGTTTGAGCAGATTGATAAACAGGGCCAGTATAAGGGCTTTTAAAGCCATAAGTTTTAGCAAGAGCAATTAGCGCCAGTCTTTTACCCACATCCTGTTTGTTTTTTGGATGAATGTCATTGGCATCCCCGATATCAATCGTCACCGCCATACCTGTATTTGGAAGCGAAAGCGCAGCTCTTTGTGCGTCCCTCAACTCGGCCCATGCAGAGGCTACAGGCTCTGGCTCAGTTTTCATAAAATTGGCAAGTTGGACAAAGTAAAAAGGAAAATCACCTTGCCCCCATTGCTTTCTCCAATCTGTGATCATGGCAGGAAAAAGTGTACGATATTGATGGGCCCGATCTGCATTCGCTTCCCCCTGATACCAGATTACGCCTTTGATCGCATAAGGTAAAAATGGATGGATCATGGCATTAAACAGCACAGTTGGACGATTTGGGCCTTTTTGAGTGGCTGGTGTGGCTGCGATCGTTTTAAGATCGAGTCCGATGTGATATTTCCAGGTTCCACTTAATGGGATTTTCTCACCCAGTGGATTGACTAAATAAAGCTGTTCCTGGTTTCCATATAGCCCGCCGCCACCGCCTGTATCAAATACGCTAATGGTAATGGTATTTTCACCGGCTTTAACCAGGTTTCCTGCAATCTGGTATTTTCTGGGTTGATCATACCCCTGTGTTTCGCCTATTTGCTGGCCATTAAACCAGGTTATTTCGTTGTCATCAATAGGCCCCAGATTGAGCACTAAGGGTTTACCGGCTAAATGTTCAGGGACATTGATTTTTTTATGAAGCCAGATTACGCCATCAAAATTAGCCAGCTGTCCATCCCATAATCCAGGTACAACCATATCTTTCCAGCCAGAAACATCCTGACCATTGGCAGTCCACAGTGGCTTACCCTCCTTGTATCCCTGGTCACTACTCCTTACCAGGTCATTCCAGCCCTGGAGTTTTTTCAAGTATTCAGTTTCAGATTCATTGGCAGTCTCTTCGATTTCTTTTACTGCAGCCGAAAAATCAGACATGCTGCTGAGTGTACGGCCACTTGTCCAGGCTTCAGCAATGGTACCTCCCCAGGAAGTATGGATCAGTCCGATAGGAATTTTCGTTTTTTGGTAGATTTCCCTGGCGAAGAAATAGGCAACAGAAGAAAAGCCCTCAACAAACTGAGGAATACATGGTTTCCAGCCATTATTTGTGACTTTAACGTCTTCCAAAGCGGAATTGCTGGTGACGTGTTCAACTTGTAAAAGACTAATTTGCGGATATTTTGCGTCAGCAACCTCTTTTTCATAATTGTTGATCTTACCCCATCCAGCCAAAGGCATTTCCATATTAGACTGCCCTGAGCAAACCCATACTTCGCCAATCATCACGTTCATCAGGACGAGCGGCTCACCGTCAGAAATTGTCATGGCATAGGGCCCGCCGTATTTTGGTGTGGCAATACTCATTTTCCAGTTGCCATTCCCATCGGCCTTTGAAGTATAACGGGCACGGCTCCAGGTACTACTGATTGTGATGGTTTTACCGGCTTCCGCTTTTCCCCACACCGCTGCCCTGGTGTTCTGTTGTAACACCATAAAATTGCTAAAAACAGCAGGTAGTTTTACTTTAGCCTGCAGCGAAGTGCTAATTCCGAGCAGGCAAACAAGCGATGCAAAACTTAATATCTTAACATTCTTTTTCATTTGCGTTGGTTTAAATTTGAGACAATTTAACTATTTCAACTCTTCAATTTTTAGAATCACACTCGTTCTTGTCAAATTCAATTCGGGATTAAAACCAACTTTCATCAGAAAATCGCCAGAGTAAACCTGATCTGCAGGGATGGTGGATTTGGTTTCCGGATACAGGTTAATTTCACGGATCCGATATTTTTTTACTGGATCCAAGCCTTTTAACAAAATCGGAGCACTGCTCCCCGCACCATATCTATTGTTGGCAAGGTAATTAAAAATTACGCCCTCAGACTTACCTTCATTCAGATACAACATCGAAGCAATACCTGTTTCCCTGGGGTTGGCGAGACGATACTGATCTCCCTGCCAGATGATTGATTTTAATGCATCATAATTTTTAATGGCATCCTTGCAATACTGAAGATCTTTTTCATTCAGATGACTGACTACAATATCAAATCCCAGCTTACCCATCATGGCTACATCTGTACGGAATTTAATTGGCTGTTTACCCCAATCCGTAACGTGGTTTGAACTTGCAATGGCGGGATAGAAATAGGAATACTCCCATTGCATGAAGATGCGTTCCAAAGGATCGGTATTGTCACTTGGCCAAAACTCGGTAAAATATTGCAGGGCAGCATAATCTACGCGACCGCCACCACCAGAGCATAGCATCATAGGCACTTTAGGATATTTCGCCCTGATGCGCTCCAATACTTTATACAATCCCCTTACATATTCAATATAAAAATGTGACTGGTTTTTAAGTGTTGCAGAATGTGCATTGTAAATTACAGCATTACAATCCCATTTGATGTAAGCAAGTTCAGGGTTTTTGGTAAAAAGACCATCAACCACGCCATATACAAAGTCCTGCACCTTTGGATTGGTTAAATCCAATACCAATTGGTTTCTGAAATAGTGTTCCGCTCTTTTAGGTTGTTTGATGATCCAGTCGGGATGTTGCTCATACAACTGGCTTTTTGGATTAACCATTTCAGGCTCTATCCAGATTCCAAATTTCACCTGGTTATTTTTAGCTTCCTTAACCAAGGATGAGATCCCATTCGGCAGTTTTTCTTTATTTTCTTCCCAATCTCCAAGTCCTGCGACATCGCCATTACGCGGATATTTATTGGCAAACCAGCCATCATCTAACAAAAACAGATCCACGCCCAGTTTTTTAGTGTCCTTTAAAAGATCAGCAAGTTTTTGCTCGTTGAAATCAAAATAGGTAGCCTCCCAATTGTTCAGCAAGGTTAACCGATTTCCTTCTCCATCCAATAATTTATATTTTCTTGCCCAATTGTGTAAATTTCTGCTGGCCGCGCCTTTTCCTTCAGCGGATAATGTAGTGAGGAATACAGGGGTCACAAATGCTTCATTGGGCTTTAAAGTATATGGGGAAGCATAGTTATTGATGCCTGAAATGATCCGCAGGTTATCCTGGTAATCTACTTCAAGATCTGTACGGAAATTACCGCTATATTCAAGCAGACCAAACAACACCTGCCCTTCATTTTCCGTTGCCGGTTTATCGATAGAGACCATAAAAACAGGTGGTTGGAACAGATTTGCCCTGGTACCAAGTTTAGAATCCAAGGTTTTAATTCCATGAGTCAGCTTCGACTCTTCAGGTTGCATTTCCTTCGCCCAGTCGCCATGGTACTGGTTTAAAAAATATCCAGAGCCCTTGATATGGAGGTTTGCCGAAGCATATTTATGAAGGATGACGTTTCCCTTTTCATTGTGTTTGATCGAGGCCCATTGCTCAATTACGTCTTCCTTGTAAAAAACTTTATAGTATAGCGTAACCTGGAAATCGTACACCGGATCTTGTAGCACAATGCTCCATAAAGCAATATTTTCATTAACCTGGGTACGCTGGTGGCTTAGATATTTTAGATCCAGTGAGTTATTGCCATCTGCATGGGTTACCGAAATTGCCGGTTCGACCAAATTTCGGGAGCCTGATGCGGTATAAGCTGCATTCAGTACCCGGGTATAATCTTCAGTCTGTTTATAAGTACCAGGTACCTGTTCGTATTCGGTTTTGTCGGTTAGCTTTTTGCCAAAATAAATTGTTCCAAGATCTTTATTTGCCTCTGATTTCAGTACCAGTGCATTGCTCCGGGTTTCTATAGCAATGATCGTCTGTGCCTGTAAACCTGTAACAAAAAACGTAAATAAAACGGGGACCAGATAAAAAGAGAAAAGTTTGGGCTTCAATGTGATTTTTAACATAATATAAGGTGACTAGATGTGTATAATTGTTATGGTGTGATTTTAACTAGCAGTGCATTTCCAGGTGCGACAACGAAATTGTTCTGATCGGGGATGGCCATACTTTTATTGCTGAAAACATCGGTTATTTTACAACCATTAAAAGATTTCAAACCTAATGAAGCGGCCGTTACCTGGTAAGTTTTTTCTTCCTGTCCGTAGTTAAATAATGCCAGGTAACTAAAGCCCTTGCCTAGTTTAGTAAACATTTCTGAAACTTCTTTATCCTGATCAAGCGGTCTGAAAGCCTTACCGTCTTTGATTACCTCCAACAATTGCTGGTTTCCAAACAGGATTTTAGCACGGTCAGTCCACTGGCCTTTTGCAGAAAAATCATCCCCGACAGTGATTGTTCCAGTGACGATTGCAGAAAGCGTGCGAATCTTATTGACACCCAGGTTTTCAGTGCCCAATACCACATGATCTGCATCAATATAATCATACAGGTAGGTTTGCCACCAGCCATAGGTTACGCTATTTAAGGTGTATTTCGCATCATCTATAGATTTAAATGCATCGCAGGCAATCCTCCTGGTATGAATGTATCTGCCAGAGGCCATGGTTGGAGAAATTGCGGCATATACCAGCATTTTACCATCCAGTTGTTTCAGGAGAAAAGACATGCCCTGTTCATAGGCCTGCATGCCTGTACTCACTTTAGGATCGTAAAAATGATCTGATTCTACTGAAGCATGCCCGAGGAAATCAATTTTGATCATTTCAAATCCGCATTCCTTAAGTTTACCGATTACCAAGGCAATCCTTTGCTGTGTACCCGGATGTGTAGGATCCAGTGCCCGCGCACCATCTATGTCATTGTATCCCTTGCCTACTTTTGTCCATAGCTCTCCAAAGGTGTAATTCCCGCCCTCTGCCCTTCTTGACGGTCCTGAACCAAAACCCCAGTCGGTAAATGGTGCCCAATAAATACCAGGCTTCATTCCGCGTTTTTTAACATAACCTGCAAATTCCTTTAATTTGGAGTAGTCTCCTTCCAATCCACCTTTGAGCATATTGTCCCAATAAGAATCCAGGTCAATAAATAAAGTACCTTCACTTCTAAAAGTTTTAAGGCTATCGGCAAAGAAATCGGTTACACTGATGATCTTATCATAAGAGATTTTTTCCTGCATGACTCCCCAGCTGTTCCAGGTCATTGGCGTAGCGTCTTTCCAGGGGAAAACAATTGGTGTTTCTACAAGTCTGTTTGCTTTGGCATATAGTTCCATACCTAACCTCCAGTCCTTAAACAAACCATAAAAAATCATTGGTGATTTGATCACATTGCCGGTCAGAGCACCATGCGGGAGGTCATCCCTTGTGATGCTCTTTTCAGTAAAGCCCGCCTTGACACTGATGCTTACCTGCCCGGGAACATCCAAACCTGTCATTACCCCGGTTTTCCAGTTGCGGTGATTTAAGGAACCGGAAACCAATCCTTTGGCAGACAAGGTATGGTAAACCACGCCAACTTCGGCACTGGTCTGACCTTCATTTTTGCGCAACTGCCTGGCGTTATATCGGATAAAAGTGTCGTTATCGAAAGGGACAAACACACTTCTGATTTCATTTTCATTTCCAAATAGCGGAAATGCCCCCTGCAGGGGAATCATTTCATTACTACTTAAACCTACACCTGAGATTTCGATTTCACATAGAAAATAAGGCAATGCCTCATAGGTATAAAACACCTGTTTCATTGTGGGCATTCCGGCTCCCGTCAGCTCAATTACATGCTTCAATCCTTTACCCAAGGCATCTGACAGGTATTGGCTAGAATATTTACGGTTCGTATAGTCTTTTGAATTGTAGACATGATCTTTTTCTTTAAAGGAAGAAAAGCCATTTTTGAGGAATGCTTCTGTGTCCTGAAAAACATTAAATGTACCCGATTTCAGGTTGTAGTCTATTCTTCCCGATTTACCAAATTTAAAGGTCACCGCCCCAGCATGGTTCAACAGGAAAATCAGGAAGAACAAGCAGAGAAATACTTTGTTTTTAATCATGTTATTTATCATTTGTGTGTGTGTGTGTCGAAACTTGAATTTGATTAACTACGCTGCGCCACAATTTCCCTAAGCACCCCGTTCACCTTGACCTTTACCTTTTTTGCTACCGGTGATGTAATGCGATAACTGACAACCTTACCCGCTTTCCAGGTCATATCTACAGTAAAATTACCTCTTGCCTTCAGGCCTTTTACATTTCCAGTACTTTTCCATGCATCGGGTAAGGCAGGCAACAACTCGATAAAACCATCATGGCTTTGCAAAAGCATTTCAGCAATACCCGCAGTTGCGCCAAAATTGCCGTCAATTTGAAAAGGCGGACCGGCAGACAGCATATTGGGATATACCCCGCCGCCTGCGCCATAATTAATGTCCGTCCTCAACGTTGGTTTTAAGATTTCCTTCAGCAATTTAAAGGCGCGGTTGCCATCCTGTAACCTTGCCCAAAACAACAGTTTATAGGCAATGGTCCAGCTTGGTCCGTCGTCGCCCCTGACTTCCAATGTTTTCTTTGCCGCTTCTGCCAGGTCAGGTGTAGCAAGAGGACTGATTAATGATGCCGGATACAAACCGTACAAATGGGATATGTGCCGGTGTTCAGGATCAGTTTCTTTATAGTCTTCCAGCCATTCCTGGATGCGTCCATCTTTACTGATGACCCCTGCAGGCGGTATTAATTTTAATTTCTCTTGCAATTCATTTCTAAATCCGGCATCAACATTCAGTAGTTTTGATGCGGTAATGACGTTACCGAACAATTCCCGTACAATCTGGTTGTCGATGGTTGGCCCCATAGAAATACTGGCTGTTTTTCCATTAGGAAGATAAAACGTGTTCTCTGGAGAAACCGAAGGTGAAGTGACGAGCCATCCGGACTTTGGATCTTTAATCTGTGCACTTTTATAAAATTCAGCTGAACCTTTCAATATGGGATAAATACTTTTCAGATAGTTTAAGTCCTGGCTAAAGGCATAGTGTTCCCACAAATTGTTACATAACCATCCAGAGCCCGCGTTAGAAGCGCCCCAAGAAGCACTTTCTCCTGGCTCGGTAAATCCCCAGACATTGGTAATCACGTGTGCGATCCAACCATCGGCATTATAATAGGCCTTTGCTGTTCTTTCACCAGGTTTTACCAGGCCCCTGACCAGTTCTGCCAGAGGCAGGTTCAGTTCAGAAAGATTAGCGACTTCAACCGGCCAGTGGTTCATTTGTACATTGACATCGAGGTGATAATCTCCATTCCATGCCGTATTGATTTCTTTGGCCCATAAGCCCTGCAGGTTTGGCGGTAACAAGCCTACCCGGGTACTGCTGATGGTCAGGTACCGGCCAAACTGAAAAAACAGTGGTACAAGCGAAGGGTCATGTTCAAAGTTCTTATAAAAATCATTTAACCTGATATTTGTGGGCAGATTTGAAGCACTGCCAGTCCCCATATCCATGCTGACGCGTTTGAACAACTGCGCATAGTTTGCCATGTGCCTGCTTTTCTGTAGGGCGTAAGATTTTTTAAGCGCTACAGCAAGCACTTTCTTTGTATTTTCCTTAAACGGATTATTTTTAAAATCTGTTGCCGCAGCAATATAAATAGTCACTTCAGTGGCATTTTTAATCACCAATGCATTACTTTCAGCAGTCAATATTCCACCTTTTAGTTGTGCATTAACCCTGGCCAGGTACTGCATTCCTTTACCATCAGTACCATTATCCAGCTGTCCAAACATTTGCAATTCCTTCCCCTCCGTCTTTACCCTAAATCTTTCAGGTCTGTTGAGCATAATTTTAAAATTCAACTGACCAGGCCGATCAGCAGTCAGGCGGATCACGTTTACATCGTCGTCGAAACTGCTCAGGTACTCCCTTTTATAAGTCACACCATTTATCTGGAAACTGCAACTGGCCACAGCCTGATCCAATGACAATTCCCGATGGTACTGTTTGGCTACAGGTGCTTTGGAACCGATGCCCTGATAGTTAAACTCCAGTTCTAAAGCACCAAGGGTTTGATATTTCCCCCATTGTGCACCGCCGGAACCAGGTCCTTTACACACAAAATCTTTATTTACCAGATCCTGGGCCTCATCATTTTTTCCATCTAAAATAAGTTGCCGTATTTGAGGTAAACTTTTATAGGCTTCATAATTATTGGCATCCTGCGGACCGCCAGACCACAAGGTGATGTCGTTCAATACTATTTTTTCTTTTGACACTCCGCCGTCAGGAGTCATACCCAATCGTCCGTTTCCTAGAGGAAGTGTTTCCTCCCATATTTTTGCCGGTTCCTTATACCATAGCCTCAGTGGCTGTTGCGCCAAAATAGTTGTTGCACAACAGGTCAATATCAGGATGAAAACATTTCTCAACATCACTATACTTTCTTTACTTTAACCGTTTTAAAAATTCCGTTTAGTTTTATTTTTATGGTTGAGGCTCTTGGTCCAGTTAAACTGTAACTGATTACTTTCCCATGTACCCACTTAAAACCTACAGTAACGTTACCTCTGACTTTTAAGCCTTTAACTTCACCTGAACTTTTCCATTGATCAGGAATGGCCGGTAAAAAATCGATGAAACCTTCCTGGCTTTGCAATAGCATTTCTGCCACACCTGCCGTATATCCAAAATTTCCATCAATCTGAAAAGGTGGATGTGCACAAAGCAAGTTGGCATAAATACCACCGCCCTGGTTATAATCTATGCCTTCACCACCAACCAGCGTAATGAAGTTTTTTAAAATTGTATAGGCGTGGTTTCCATGATGTAACCTGGCCCAAAAATTCATTTTCCAGGCCATAGACCAACCAGTAGATTCATCGCCCCTGGCGGCCAGACTCACTTCAGCCGCTCGCGCCAGTTCTGGTGTTTTAGTTACGCTAATTTGCCTGCCCGGATGCAGTGCAAATAGATGTGAGGCGTGCCGATGTTTATCATTCGGATCATCTTTATCCGTTTCCCACTCCTGTAATTGCCCCCATTTACCAATTTTAGGCTTTAAAAGTCCGTCTCTAAGCTTCGCGATGTGACTGCGATAGTCTGCATCTATTTTTAAGGAGTCTGCGGCCTCCATATAATTGGTGAAAAGATCATATACAATTTGCTGATCATAACTTACACCGTCCTCTGTAGGGCCATGTTCTGGGGACCAGCCATTGGGTGCTACAATGGTGCCATCAGGTCTGCGTTTCAAATGATCATCCCAAAACTCAGAAATCTCTTTTAAAATGGGATAAGCGAATGTTTTCAGATAGATTTTATCCTGATTAAAAGCATAATGATCCCACAATGCCTGAGCGTACCAGGCGCTTCCAGGGGTATTCCATAAAAAGCTTTCGCCACCAAAAATATTGTTTTCTGTTTTTACAGTCCAACCACGAACACCAGGATATTGCTTTTGTGTGTTTTTCTTTTTAACCTCCCTCATGCTGTTGATGTAATCTACATACGGAACATTACTTTCGGCTAAATTTGTTGGTTCGGCTGGCCAGTAGTTCATCTGGATATTGATGTTTGAGTGGTAATCTGAACGCCAGGGCGGATTGTTGCTGTTGTTCCACAGACCTTGCAAATTGGCTGGTAAACCACCTTTCCTGGAGGAACTGATCAGCAAATACCGGCCATATTGAAACAAGAGGGTTTCTAAGTCGGGGTTTGTATTTTTCTTGTAATTCACAATTTGCTGAACCGTAGGGACCTGATCATTCATCTGATTATCCCCAATTTGTATGGCAACCCGGTTAAAAAGATTTTGATAATCCCTTACGTGGTTATTCTTCAAGTCCTCATATTTTTTAGCTACCGCATTTCTTAAATTTATAGCTACAATTTCCTGTGGATTTTTGCCCTTCCAATGTTTAGCGCTTTGATTCAGATAGTCAGTTGCGGCCGACAGGAATAAGGTAAATGTATTGGCACCTTCCAAATGGATTTGGCTGTTACCTTCAGCATCTTTATCTACAGATAAAGTACCGCCATCGTGTTTAATCGTTAAAGCCGCAGCATATTTCAATCCGTTATCCAAAGTTCCGCTAAAGGTAAGCTGCTCTTTACCCGCCTGCGTTTTACCGGCATGCGCATCTTTAAGTCTGATGGTTAACGAATAGGATTTTGTTGCTTTCGCTGTATAGTGGCAAACCAAAACCTGATCTGGATTACTGGAAAAATAGGTTCTGTTATAAGATTGGTTATTGTACTGGTAATTGATCTGATGAAGCGCATCATTTAAATTGAGCTCCCGCTTGTACTGAGTTGCTTTACTTTCATCAATGTTTTTGAAGTCCATAAAAATATCTCCAAAAGCCTGGTAGGCACCTGTTTCCTGTTCATCGCCAGTCCACAAACTGCTCTCGTTGAACTGGATGTGTTCTTCGGCTATGCCACCAAAAACCATACCGCCCAATTTGCCATTGCCAATTGGGTAGGCTTGTGTCATCCAGTCTTTTGCCGGTTTATTGTCCCAAACTTTTAAATTCTTGCTGACCTGTGCTTTTGAAAAAGCAGCAGTCAGCAAGAACATCATCCATAAATTCAGTGTTTTCTTTTTAATAATCATTACCAATCTTTAATGGGGTCAGTATTTTATTGCTTATTCCACAATCTGATTTCACTCATGTTACTATAATTTCCATCATTGGTGGTTACATGTTTGATCCGGATTCTGATGTACCGAATGGGTTTGCCGTTGTTGTCAAGCTCAGTAGTGTAAGCATTTTTTCCATCGTCAGTCCGCAATACTTCTTTGAGTAAAGTCCAGCCCTTTGCAATAGACTCATCCTTCCATCCCGAGGCGTTTGAAGGAAGCGTGGTTGCCGCATTTGTAATGTCTGCGATCCCCCATACCTCAAAATTGTCCGGATTATTGCAGCAATCCCTTCCAGTCTCTTCAATACGCGAAAGGTTATCGTATACTTTTCCAAGATCAAATGTCAGTGTGTGCGGCATGCCACCACTTCCGTTACTGTGGAAGATATTTGGATAACCTTGTGGTCCTACACTACCGTCCCACAGCTTACTGATACTCGTGCCGGATTCATAAGTACCCACATCATTTGGCAAATGCACTTCTTTAAACAATGACCTGTCGCACAGCACATAACTGTACACCCTTGGAAAAACAGAGCTGGTAGCTACAGTAAAAACATCCAGTGAATTTCTTTCCGGTACATAAGAAGAAAGGTATTGTATTTCGGTACCCAATTTATAGTTGGGGAGCACAATTGCGTTATTTTGAGGGGCAAGCGTTTGTTGCACTGTATTTCCTGAAGTATTGGTATACTTAATCACGGTACCGATATTTATCGTATCCGGAGTAATGAAATTCAGTGTAACCGATCCATCTGAATTTAAAAGATATGGATCGGCTACATTATATGCCCGGTTTAGCAAAGAATTTTTATAAGTCGGCCCATAGACCTTTATATTATTTACCTGCTTTGGAACAGATTTATTGCCTTTGCTATCGTAAGAATAAATGGTAAATGAATATACAAATTCCTGCAGGTTAGGAATGGTGACAAAAATGCTGTCTGTTTTCCCGGTAATGGCCACTACCTGAGAATCTGTTCTATTGTTCCAGTAAACCACATACTTGACAATACTTGGATCGGAACTCGATTTCCATTTCAACTGTGTCCTCAAATTTCCGGTCCGGGTAAGCACTTCGCCTGCACTACCTGTATAGGTAATTTCATGACCACCAAAAAAGTCCCGGAAATCAGTCTGTTGCTTTTCGCAGCTCGTCACAATAACGATTAGAAAAAGACCTATAAAAATGATAAGATGTTTCATCTTTCTATAATTTGATATGTAGTTCAATTGATATTTTTATTGAGGTGTTCCATAAGGAGTAACTTCCATAAGGTGGGCAGCGGCCTCATTTCCCCATACCGTGGCTACAGCTATTCTTAAATATTTAACTGAAGGGGCGACAAAAGGCACTTTAAAACTTACACCTTTCTTTACAAAGTCCTCATCTGCCGAATTACTTGCACTTGGAAGATTACCTGAAGGTGGGTCGGGGAAACGGAAATTACCTAAATTCACCCAATTTCCAATCACAGTTCCTTCATCTGCTTTCACAGGAAGTTTAATATCTTGTGGATTTGAGGAGTTTGACCCCCACAATGAGAACTCCTTAGGATTCGCAAATTTATACGTGTATCGATCACCAGTCCGTTCAAACACCACAAATCGACTCAATTTATAGGTTCTCCCAATGTTAAAACTGCAAGAATATGGCAGCGTTACACCATAAGCCGTATGCCAGCCGTTTCCATCCAGTTTATTATCCCACAGATAAGGTATGTACCATTCAAAAGCTGTCGGACTGTCAGTATTCAGGTTTAATACACTGAACTTGGTTTTATCCATTGCCTCTTCATATAGTGGAACAATGGGCTTTTGCAGGGTATCCGAAATATTACCCCATCTGTCGGTAATATATACACCAAATCTGCGCTCAACAGAAGCAAAGCCGGTTACTGAATAGTCAATCTTGGCGTTCTTGGTGAAGAATTGATCTTCAATCTCCATCAATTGCGTATTTTTATTGTAGCTCATCACCACAATGCCAATTTGTTTTTTTAAGGGATTCTCCCCGGTGACATTTACGCCACCAAAATCAGCAGATAAATTGATAGAAGGCCTTACTGACAGATAAACAGGCGTTAAAGGATTAACGGTTACCGTTACCGGATCTGACATTATATTTGCTCTGGTCACGGTATACAATGTTACTTCATAAGGCTTTGCTTTTGAAAAGCCCTCCACTACAACAGTATCCTGATAATAAGAAGATTTAGTTTCCCTGGCCACGTTGTCATTAATTTTATACTTTGCTAATACGTATAAAATATTTGGAGAATTGGGAAGATTGTATGTAATGTTAGCTCCACCATTGAAATTATCAATTTTCACATTAGTAATGGGCAACGGCTTAGATTTATCTTCGGAAATAACGGCATTGAAACCATTATTTTTCTTGCAAGCGGTAATGCTGGTCATCAGCATAATCAAACAAGGCAAGATGTATTTTTTTATGTTCATGATCATATGTCTTTATATTGGATTACCAAAAAGGATTTTGAACTAAATTGGGATTTACCGATAAATTATCAGCCTTAATAGGCCACAGATAATCTTTGGTATTAAATATCGGCACGAACAAGTTACGGGCACGATAGTAATTCAGGGCCTGGTCATCAAAAATGCTCCATCCCTGCATGGGTTTGGCCATTACTGTTTGTAATTCTTTCCATCGACGTAAGTCCCATCCTGGCATACATTCAAAAGCAAGTTCAATCCTTCTTTCCTGGTGAATGATTTGGCGAAGTCCCGACTGATTCGCATATTTTGCAGGACTTGTTGACAACTGGGCGGTCCATGCTTCTGTAACCGTTGGAATTTTTGCTCTTTTTCTTACTTCATCAATATAAGGCAATACCTCTGCGTAACCTTTACCTTGTTCATTCAATGCTTCTGCGTACAACAGATAAAGATCTGAAAGACGCATTAGCGGAAAATGGAAGTTTTCATAGGTCAGTCGGTCATTGTAAACGGTCATGTAATTTACCAGTTTTTTAGGCCAGTAACCTGAAATATTAGTGTGACTTTGATCTTTAGGTCCGGCATAACTTGTAGTTCCTCTGGCCTGTACATAATTTGCATTGGCGGGGTCTCCTAACTGTCCGTTTCCGTACCAAACGCCTCCGTCAAACGCAATAGAAGCATAAAATCTTGGCTCGCGTTTAAAATGCGCCTTTACAGTTTCATAACCATTGTGCACATAATACTGATCTTCAGCAGTACCAGTTTTTAAAGTATATCTATTTCTATAATCCCAGGTTTTGTCCTCATCAATTGGAAGTCCGTTATTGGTATAGAACAATTCCTGTTCGGCAATTGGCACGGCAAAAAAGCCCTGAGCACTACCTATGTTTGAGGCGGCAGCAGCTGTTAGGCGTGGTATAAACCGTTCTTGTTTTCCAAAACCAAAATTAGGTGCCATTCCCCAGATCAATTCTGTATTCAGTTCCCATTTTTCAGTAACCGCGGTCTGAATCGTTAACACATTGATCAGCTCCTGCGGAAGATTGGCAGGCATATTAGCGGTAGGTGTAAAGGTGTGTAACTTTAAGCCGGCAGCCAAACAAGCATTCAATGCAGTTGCGCATGCCTCTGCAGCGCGATCCCATTTCTTAGGATCTTTTTCCTGACTAAACAATACCTGTCCGTCTTTATTCTGGAATCCGGAATAATCAGGATTCCCGTTAAATAGTGGACTGGCAGCAGTCACTAAAATCTGAGCTTTTACGGAAAGTGCGATTAAACGGGTTATTCGTCCCAGTTCCTGGGTTTGATTTGAAATTTGATTCGGCAGGTCCGGAGTTGCTTCATCAATTAAGCGTACCATGTAATTCACCACAGAATCCACCGGGTTTCTTTTTACCCGCGTCTCCTCAATCGAACTGTTGATTGGTAAGTTCACATCAGTAACGGGTATCGGGCCATACATGCGGAACAGGTAAAAATGATAGTAAGCCTTTAAAAATTTAGTCTCTGCAATCCATCTTTTCTTTTCCGATTCGCCCAGGTCAATGGGTTTATCGATGTTTTCAAGCATCGTATTACAACGTCTGATGGCTGCAAACATGGCTTGTCCGCCTTCGTTACCATCCCAATAATTCAATCCAGGCGTACCACTGGTTTGCGTACCCCGCATCATGTTAAAGCCAACCGCATTGACACTCTGTGTATCGTCTATTTCTTTCGGACCAGGGAATACGATTTCCCCGGAAGTAGAAAATCCCGCGTCCATCCATGGATCCTGCAACTTCTGTAAAGTAGAATAGCAACCAAACAGATAATTTTCGGCCTCATTGCGGTTCCTGAAAGCATAATCTATGGTACCCACGTTATCTGGTGTAACGTTCAGATACTTTTTACACGATGTTAAGGACAAGGCCAGAACTACTGTGTATAAAAATTTTGAATATAATGACCTCATGTCTTTATTCTTTATATTAACTATAAACTAATATTTACGCCAATGTTATACACCTTTTGCAGGGGATAGGAGAATCCGTTACCACCAATTTCAGGATCCCACATGGTAAAAGGGCTCCAGGTGATCAGGTTAAGTCCGCTAAAATAAACCCTAAGATTTTTAAGTTTAATCTTGTTGGCGAGGCGACGTGGAAGGGTATAGCCTACTTCCAGAGATTTCATTCTCAGAAAACTACCGTCGCGCAACCACCATGAGCTATTTTGACGGTTATTTTCTATCACTGCCCCATTTATGCCAAGCCTTGGATATAAAGCATATAAATTTTGATTGTCCTCCGACCAGTGGTCATCTGCAAATTGTTGGATAACCTGGGTATTTCCTGTCAGCCAGGCATCAGGACTCTTAATAAACGGACTTGTTCTGCCTGGATCAATAACAAAGGACACTCCTGTTTGTCCCTGAAAGAATACGTTAAAATCAAAATTTTTATAGCCTGTAGACAATCCAAATCCATAGACAATTTCAGGTACTGTGGGATTTCCGAACCAGGTTTGGTCTTTTCCATCGATTACGCCGTCCCCATTTAAATCCCGGTATTTAATGTCGCCACCCATTGGCGCAATGCCATTGTTACTAAATATTTGTTTTGGCGAATTTTTAGCTTCATTATCGTCTACAAATAAACGTTCGGCGATGTAGCCAAAATTTCTGTTGAGTGACACCCCATTATGAAGGCGGTATTTCTCATCAAAATCAGGTTCTTCATATTGTGTATATTTATTTTTAGCAAGTGTAAAGTTGGCTATGGAAGATACCCAGAAATCACGGGTAAAATTATGCTTTCCATCGAGAGAGAACTCTATCCCCTGCGATTCAACTTTCCCGATGTTTGCAGATATTTTTGATTCCAGGCCCATTGTACTTGGAATATCTTTTCTTTCCTGTAGAATATCAGATTTATAATTTTTATAAACCTCCGTCGTAAATCTGAAGTTTTTAAGAAGTGTCAGTTCCAGTCCCAAATTGATCTGTCTGGATACTTCCCAGGTTACATCTCTGTTTTCATAATTATTGATACTCACCCCATTGTGCGAATATTCTAAATTAGTCCCAAATGAAGCTGGGTTACCTCCGTTTAAGTTTACATCAGACAGGTAGAAAAATCTCCGGTCGCTGATGGCATCGTTACCAACCAGACCATAACTGGCCCTCAGTTTCATGCGGTCTATTACATTGGCCAGGTTTCCATAAAACTTCTCGCCCGACACGATCCACGAAGCCCCAATAGTTGGAAAAAACCCAAACCTATGGTTTTCAGAAAAACGTTCGGATCCATTGTAACCAAAGTTGGCTTCCAGGAAGTAACGGCTTTTATAGGAGTAGGTAGCACGTCCGGACAAGCCCAGATTTCTAAAAGGCAATGAATTGAATAAAGTTTTTGCATTGGCATTTAACTGCTGTTGCTGTGTTCCAATCAAAGCCGCACTCACGTTATGGTTCTCACCGAGATCGGCTGAATAATCTATCACACCCTGTAGATAAAGGAAAGTATTGAGTGTACTTTCACCGGCATAATAATTTAAATATTCCCTTGCCTGATCCGGTTTATTATTGATCCAGTTTAGGGTGTATTGGTTGGAAGCTTTATCATACGACTGGACATTATAAAAATAAGGTGCGTAAGCCAGTTGCGATTCAAACCTTGCGTATCTGTTTGTACTGAATATGCCTTTAAAATTTAAGCCCTTAGTCAGGAAATCTAATTTCTGATTTAACTCCAGCTGAGCAAGCATTCTGGATTCAGAAAACCTTCTGTTACCTCTAAGCAAGGCAGCATAAGGATTGATATTTTTCACATCAGTTGAAGAACTGGGTGGCGTAGTACCATCGGGCAGTACCGTAGCGCTTGTATTGTTGCCAAAAAGAATGTGCTGTACGCCTGCATTGGCTGCATCCGGCTCATAATATGCTGGAAAATCGACCGGACTGGTATGCGTGGCGATATTGTAAAGATCTGTTGCAAATGAAGGATCATTGGTCATGGGCCCCACATATTCATTAAAATTACCAGACAAACGAACCACCAGTTCCGTCGTATTGGTCAGGTCTATATTAATGTTCGACCGCAACTGGTAATTTTTAAAACTTACGTTGTTATTGTTGTTGTTTCTGATGTCTGTTTTGAGTATACCATTGTCATTTGAATAGGATCCTGCAATATAATAACGGGCAACTCCCCCACCGCCTGAAATATTCAAATTGGCCCTTTCCGTTGTAGTTCGTTTTTTAAACAGCATGTCCATCCAGTTCACTGCAGGATAAACGTATGGATTACTACCCGGTGCGCCGTTCATGGATGCTAACGTATTCATTATTTTATTTGGCGTATACAATGCTCCTGGTGAATTCCTGGTTGTTAGCGCTTCATTATAAAGCTTCATATAGGTAATCGGATCTGCTATTTCCAAAGATTTAATGGCCTCAGAAGCTGAACCTTCCAGTCTGAAATTGATTTGGGCCTTCCCGGGTTTTCCTTCTTTTGTTTTCACCAGGATAACACCATTTCCGCCTCTGGCTCCATAAAGTGCTGTTGCACTTGCATCTTTCAGGATAGAAAAGCTTTCAATATCATCAACCTGCAAACGCGCAAGATCAGAAGAGGTCATTTCCACATTATCAATCAGAATTAGTGGCTCTCTTCTATAACCGAATGTGGTTACGCCCCTGATAAAGAAGTTAGAATTGTCCTGCCCCGGCTGTCCACTTGGCTGAAAAGCGATCACTCCAGAAATTTTACCGGCCATTGCTCCCGTTAAGTTGCTGGCAGGAACCTTTAAATCTCCGGGTCTTATGGTAGATACTGCACCTACAATGGCTTCTTTGCGCTGTTTTTGTCCCATAGCTGTAATCACTACTTCGTCGGCCTGAATGGCACTTTCAAGCAATTTGATATCAATCACATTGGTAGTGAGCGTAACGGTTACCTTTTGTTCGATGTAACCAACATAAGAGAAACGCAGTACAACACCCGGCTCCACGTCAAGCACAAACCTACCATTATTGTCTGTCTGTGTACCCAATTTCGGCCCGCTAGTAGTGGCAACAATCACCCCCGGAAGTGGTAATCCCATAGCATCGGTAACCTTACCTGTAATTGTTTTTTTACCACCAGCTTGAGCTGAAGCATCTGGTGTATTAAATAGCGTTAAAGAGATTATGATTAAACAGCTCAGTGTATGTAGGACACATAACTTTTGAGGTACCCGAAAGCACCTATAAAACCAGTAAAAATGTTTCATCAATTATTAAGTTATTAAAGTAAATGAGTTTTTATCCAGATTAAACCCTAAATGTGATAATTTAAGCAGATGCATCAATTGCATTATCGAATAAATTAATCAGGAAGAATTACACTTGAATAACAGCTGATAATTAGTTTGTAGTTTAGGTCTACCAGATCCTGTAAATGCTGACATTTTCATAATTTATATTTGGTTGGTTAGAATGGTTAGGATCAAATGCATAAAGCTGTACTATACTACACTATCCTACTACCAAAAGTAAGTAAATATTTTAGAATCCAAAATATATTTTCAGAATAAATAAATATTAAGATAAAATCAGCTGTGAGCTAGCCCTGTTAGTAGAAGGTTATGATAATCAAGGCGCTAAGGATCGACCTTACAATGAATTTCTACGAATCAGTTTATTCTCCATAATGTGTTTTACAGGCTTTCTGGATAAAACAAACTCAGCCGCCATTTCACCCATTTTAGCAAAATCAATAGAAAAGGTGGTAATTCCGTCAAAAATGATCTCTTTAACATTATCGTCGTTATGCGATAAAATACCTAAATCCTTACCCGGTTTTAATCCCTTAAGTTTAGAATCTTTAAGAATCTCCCACAATTCCAGATTATGGATAGTAAAATACACCTTATTCGGGGCTATGCTACCAGACTCATATTTACTTTTGATGATGCCATTGATGTCATAATCCTTTATAAATTGTTGAAATGAATCCAGCACATCATTTGGCTCTGCGGATTGCTGCTTGAAAAAGAATACAAACTGGTCAAATTCTTTAATGCGATCGGCCAGGGCTACAAAAGCCTGGTAAGAAGATTCCTTAAACTCCTGAACAATGTAAGAATGATCTTCATTTAAATTTAACTGCCTGTCTACAATAAGTAGTTTATTCATGGGCAATTGTTGCATCAAAGGTACAGCATCAGGCACATCAATGGGTGCGATCACGTACATGCCATATTTACCTTTGATGTTATTTATTGTACTTTCAAATACAGAAAAATTATTATGATGAAAAAAAACATCAACCTGGATATTTTCGCCGATCCTGTTTCTAAAGCTTTGATAAAACGTCTCCTGAAAGGTATCAAATGCATACAGCAATAAACACACTTTTAAATGCTGCTCCGTATCTTCCGTGGCAACAAAGTAACCTTTCCTGTTTTTAGATTCGATGATCCCTCTGCTTACAAGTTCTTTATATGCTTTGGCAATCGTTTCGCGAGCATAGCCGATTTCCGTGATCATCTTATTTACCGATGGCAAAGCATCTCCACGAACTAATATCTTTTGGTCCAAAGCATTGATGATTCCCTGTACAAGTTGTTCGTGTTTAGAAAATGTAGAGACCTCTTCTAAACCTTTAATTTCTTTAATTAATTGATGTAGCTTCATTCAGAAATGCGATAAAACAGCTGAGATTGATTGCGAACGTAATGATATTCGGCGGCTAATATATAAAAGTTTTTTTCATAATTGTTCCTTTATAAGCCTATTCAATTTACAACACAAGAAATATAGATATCTAAATACATAGAAATCTAAGCATATAGATGCCTCAAAAAGAACCAATTGCCAATGTGTGCAAACTAATTGGGACAGTATTTGTTGTTTGCTACAAGACCATTTTTAAATTGACCGCTTAAACCATTAACATTTCATGAAAAGCTTATTTTATGCGATACTACTGATCACTTCTATCAACTTTTCGTGTCAGAAATCCAGCAAATATCCGGCACTCTCCAATCAATTGGCAGATAGCATATCGAAGTTTGGCAATTCTGACATCAAATATGCGGGCAAATATGCGGTGTATGAAAATGTGACGTCTCAAGATGCCACAATCCAGGTAGACAAGGAATATACCAACACCTATTACCCCTGGAAAGTAAACTTAAACAAGCAAATGGTTGATGCCTTCCTGTCGCATCTGGAAAAAAACTTAAAGGTCGATTCTGTTTACAAAAGTTCGGCTGGAGAATTTCCGGACATAGAAGCCGAATTCGTTGAGGCGCATCAAAACTATGTGATGACTGATTTATTAAAATGTAAACTTGTAGGATACAATTTAACCAATGACCGCGGCGAAAAAATTATAATTGACGAAACCGATGTTAGCATCAACAAAAATGCGGGTGCCATTAGTTTTAATCCAGCCATATGGGATTTACAAAATCAAAGACTAAAAGGTAGTGTCACTTTAGAAATCTCCATTCCTTATCATATTGATAAAATTGAATTGAAACCCGGTGATCAACACAAAACATTTCCTTTTTCGGATACAAAAATTGAAATCATTGAACTGCAAAACAATGTATTACATTACAAAGTACAAAACGAAAAAGATTATGTTACAGAACCACTCGTTGACAACTGTAATGGCACCAAATCTATCTTAAGTTTTCCAGAATATTTTTATGATAAATTAAGAATGAAACCCAATTTATCCTTTAAAGAATTTGTAGCTGATTCGATCTACTTTGAATTGAATAAGCTTTGGAAAAAAGAAGTCAAAAATATTCATGTGATCTATTTCTATCAATGCAACCCTGACCTGATATATTTGTTTGGCTACAAAAAGTCTGAAATAGCGACCAAAAGAATTACCATTCCAATTGATGTAAAAATTATTTAAGTACCAGGCTGTACTATGTTTATCGCCATTTTGAATTTTTCAGGAGCAATATTATTCAAGAATGCTCCTGAAAAATTCGGAACGATGATGCATGCGGGTATACAATTACCAGTCTATAACCGGCACTTCTTAAAATTCTCTTTAAATATGAATACCTCCAGAAACTTCAATCCGCTGGCCATTGATCCATTTAGACTCATCTGTACAAAGGAAAGCAACCACACTACCAATATCATCAGGTAAACCGACCCTACCCAATGCAGTTTGAGAAGAGATCATTTGATTAATTCCCGAGATATCACGTACAGCACCATTTCCGAAGTCGGTAGCGATAGCTCCTGGAGCGATGGAATTTACCCTGATTTTTCTACTTCCCAATTCTAATGCCTGATATCTTGAAAGTGAATCAATTGCTGCTTTCATGGCACCATAGGCAGCATATCCAGGCATAGAGAATCTGGCCAATCCGGATGATGTATTCACGATGCTGCTACCATCTTTTAACAAAGGCAAAAGCTTCTGGGTAAGAAAATAAGGACCTTTAAAATGGATATTGGTCATCGCGTCCAATTGTTCTTCCGTGGTCTGCTCAAATTGTACATTGATGCCGACACCAGCATTATTTACCAATGCAGCTAATTTTTGGGCACCATATTGTGTATCTAAAATACCTTTTACCTCATTTACAAAATGATCAAAACCTGTTGTTGTCGCAATATCCAACTGCAAGGCATGTGCTTTTTGACCGGTAGCTTCGATCTCTTCCACAACTTCTTCTGCGTATTCTTTCTTGGTTTGATAAGTGATGATGATATCAAATCCCTTTTTTGCCAACTGTAAAGCCGAATCTTTACCCAGGCCACGACTTCCACCTGTCACTAAAGCTATTTTACTTTGATTATCTGCCATTTTTTTTGTTTTAAATTACTAAACAAAAATGGCAATGAAAAGCATTATGAAATTTGCGTAAATCAAAGAGATATTTGTAAAAATCAAACAATAAACATTTCTCTATACAACTGTGGCGACTGGCTGCTGTGCTTTTTAAAAAAATTAGAGAAATGTGCCACTTCTTCAAAACCAAGTGTAAATGCAATTTCAGAGATATTCCACTGCGTTTGTGTCAGCAATATTTTGGCTTCCTGAAAAATTCTGCTGCTGATAATTTCCCCGGTAGTTTTTCCAGTGTTTTCTTTCAGTACACGGTTCAAATGGTTGATGTGTATGCCTAAAGTACCGGCATAATCTGCTGGTGTTCTCAATTGTAAAAGCTGACTGATATTTTCAATAGGAAACTGCCGCTCAAGCAGTTCAATAAATAAGGTTGTCGTTCTTGCAGCAGCCGTTTTACCATTTTCAACTGGGAAGATAGGTTTTAACTTTTGCCCATAATGAATAAGTTCCATCAGATAATTTCGCAGCAAATCGTATTTATAGACGTAGTCAGAAGTTATTTCCGCATGCATATTTAGAAATACCTGATGAATCTGTTCATATTGAGCCGTTGAAATTTCATAAACAAAGTCACTCTGAGCTGAGAAAATAGGAAGCTGATCTACATCCATCCCCATAGCCGATTTTGATAAAAAATCCTTAGTAAAAACACAAAAATGCCCGGATTGTATCGGCCCCAAATGCGTGTAATTATAAGGAATTTTTGGCGAGGCAAACAAAACCGCACAATCTTTGATCTCTATTGTTTTATCGGCATATTCTACTTTATTGTGACCAGAAATTAAACTCACTTTATAATAAGTCCTTCTGTTGTACGGCATTTCAGTTTTAGCCTTTGCAGATCTGAATATCTCTGCTATATCAAACACATTAAAATGTCCGATGTCTTTATGGATATTTTCATTCAGAAAATGATCAATATCCGGGCAAGAATCACCCAAAATATCCTGGTAGAAATCTTTGATCGTTATCGCATTCATTGGCTTGCAAAAATCAAAGATACGGAACAAATGTGGTTTTTAACATCATAAGCTGCCGCCCCCTATGAAGAGCAGCGGCAACTTAAACTTATAAGCTATTTGATTACAAATAAGTGTAATCAAATATGCTAAATCATGTGCGGCAAAATTTGAAAGAGTTATTTGCCGGATTTCAAGGCCAGGTCGATCATAGCCGACAGCTCTGCAACCAAGTCCGCTTCATTTCCAGAAAATCCCGATGTCCTGAACCTTACACGGCCATCCCCATCGATCACAAGTTTGTAAGGGATTCCGCCTTCTGCTTTATAATTGGCATAAGCTTTATACATATTCAGATCATCCGTTCTCTCATCTAATAATACCTTGAAGGAATAGTTGTTTTTAACCATAAATTGCTTCACATTTTTCAAGGCGTCGCCTTGCTCCATCGTTGCAATAAACAAAAACTGAACGGAGGTATGATCACGGTAATGGTCTATTACTTTTTGCATCGCTGGGAAAGAAGCAATACAAGGCTTACACCAGGTTGCCCAGAAATCAAGAATGATCACTTTTCCTTTCAGTGCACCTTCTCCGATTGCCACAGAATTTCCGTTTAAATCTTTAAGACTAATCGAGTTTACAGGTTCATTGATTAGGTTTACTCTTACTTTTTCCAAAATTTCCGCTTGGCTCATAGTAGGCCCTGCAATAGCTTTAGGCAATTGATCTGGTTCTATTTTAACGGCTAATTTTGTGGCTTGCGGGCGCTTCGATTTGACATAATTGCCATCCGGAAAATTTCTGATCAGGAGTTGATCTAAAGAATCAGCCTGCTTTTTCCCGCCAAAATACGAGAGATACAACTGTGTCATCATCAGGTCCTCTTCCCGATCACTTTTAAAGGAATTCAAACGCTTAACTAAATCGACCTTATCTTCGCGATCCGGAGAATTAGCCAGCATATTGTAAAAAATGGACCGCAATGCCTGCTCACTTTCCGGGTGCACTTCCATTTCCTCCTTCATGTAAACAAGTGCCTGTTTATGATTTTTCTTTATTCCCGCAGCATCAGGGGGGCCAGCCCCCAACAGATCTGCCATACGCGCATAGGCAAATTGAATGGCTTTTCCTTGTTTATAAATTGGAAATAAATATCCTTTATTCTGGTTGTTATCGGTAGATTTAATATCTTCAGCATTGAAAACCAGACTCATCATTACAGCACTGTCTGGTATATTTAGACTTCCCTTCCAGCTTCGACCTTTGTGTTTCAATTGAAAATTTTCCATGGCCAACTGTTTCAACCGGTCATAAAAATACGCTCTTCCTGAAATCTGTCTGGCAGCAGAAAGTGTTGTGGAATCTGGAACATAAACTATATCTGTTTTTTTACCCTGCTCGGTATGAGCAGGAATTTTTAAGGCATTGTATTGTTGTGCAGAAACATTGAGCAGCAATAAACTGCTCATTACCGTAAGTATACTCTTCATTTTACGTAGTTTTAAATAGATAACTGTTCCCAATCTGGCAAAAGCTATAATGGCCGTTATTGATCCTGATCGGATATTTGATTTTGTCTTCACCATCACCGATGACAAGACAGACCGGTCTTTGTTGATCTCCCTGATACGAGAGTCGAAACCTGTCGTTTTGAATCAATACTGAACACAGAATTCCCTGACTCCCATTCTGTTCATTACATATCAGGTAAGCGCGCTGACCATTTTTCCCTGTTATGTTTCCGGTAAGCAAAAACACATTTAGAGCAGCTTTTGCAGCAATAAAAAGTAAAACCGCAATGATCAATAAGCAAAAAAACACATTCGTCACTTCTCCCCCTTATTTTAGCAATTCTGCAATTTTGGTTTCAAGCTCTTTATCTAACAGATTACTCGCTAAAATTTTGCCGTTCTGATCAATGATCACGTTTGCTGGAATGCCAAATATTGGGTATACCTTGGCAACACCACTACCAAACGCACGCAGATCTGATACATTAATCCAGTTAAATTTTTCTACCTCCGATGCTTTCTCCCAGTTGTATTTGTTGTCATCCATGGAGAATGAAACGATTTCGAGGCCTTTTGATTTATATTTCGAATACAATTGCTTTAATAAGGGTATTTCTTTACGGCATGGTCCGCACCAGGATGCCCAAAACTGTAGTAGCGTATATTTATTATTTTTAACTATAGGCGCGAGATTCATGCTTTCGCCTTTCAAATTAACTGCTGTAAAATCGGTAAACTGTTGCCCCAGCATCCCTTCATGTCTTCTGGCCAAAGCCGCAGCCTGCTGTTTTTCCATAGATCTTACCCTTCTCATCATGATCGTATTTTCTCCGACCTGCGGAGCAACTTTATTGATTATTTCCATCGTTTTAGCCGCATCAGGTTGCAGTTCGCACATGATGGCTGCCATAACTTTAACTTTTGGATCCGGATTGGATTTAACCAGATTGGCCAGATAACTACTCCTCAGGTCTTCCTTCTTTAAAAACGGTTCAATCATTTCCCACTCTTCTTTTGTACCTTTAATTGCAGCAATATTTCCACCTTTTGTCAGTTTTTTAAACAGGTCATCCGCAGCGATGAATGCTTTGTTTTTTAAAAAGCCATTCAATACCGTGGTGTATTTTCCACCTTCAGTTCCAAAGGTTCCGTCTACGGCCATGCTATACATTAAATGAGCAGGTTCTATGGCTACAGTACCGCCAAACTTTTTATCAATTTGGATTAAAGCCAGGCTGATCTCATCTACTGGTACGGAAATATGAAACTTTTCATTTTTTATTGTATCAGCAGCAAGATTTTGAATTGAGCCTTCAGTAAACCGGACTAACTCTACCTTTTGTCCATTTTTACCAGGTGCATTTCCCGAGATCGTAAACTTCTGTTGTGCAAAAACTTTGCTGGTTAAACTCATTGACAAAATGAGAACCAGGCATTTTAAATTTTTAATTGTTATCATAATTGCATGTTTTTAGCGTATACAAAGCACTCATCATCCTGATGATAAATTTATTACGCGACTTTCCGCTGCGCTTCAGGTCAGGATGACAAGCACTTAGTATAAGCTCTGTTTATATATTATTTAATTATTGTTATACGCGGTATTGCCGATGTTCTGGCTGATGCAGTTTACCTTGGATTTTGGATGATTTCTGGATTCAGGTCAATGTACTTTCTTCCAATGGGCAATACCGATCTTAAACTATTTGGAGGTAAAGTATAACTGGTTCCGTTAATGAAGTGGGTAACTGAAATATTATCGTTATCTATAATATTGTACCTTTTGATGTCAAACCATCTGATGCCGCTAAAGGCAAGTTCACGACGTCTTTCCTGCTTAACCAGTATCAGCGCCTGCGCCGGAGATGTAGCGGTTAGTAAGGTACTGCTCCCGGTTTTAAACCGACTTTTCCTTAGCGTATTTAAATCAGCCATTGCTTCACTCACTTTTTCGGTCCTGGCATAACACTCCGCTCGGGTCAACAACATTTCGGCAGTAGACAAACCTTTTGCCGGCGTTTTTCCAGACCAACCCGTACTGATAAATCCAAAGTTTAAACCAAAGGCAGCATCACTTGCAAACTTGGCTTTAAAACGAAGGTCATTTTGCTGATCATAAAGCCCAATCAATGCGTTACTTCCGTAAAAAAAGGATTCAGGGGAAGTTGGGCTTTTTAAAAGCAATACTTCTCTATTCTGTAGTCCAGTAAGCTCAGCAAGCGTACCTGGAAATGATTGTCCTGGAGCCAAAGTATTGTAATCAGTCAGGGTATTGTACAATTGGAGTGAACTGGTTGCATAGGTTAAGGCCGACTGGATATTGTTCATATATAGGTTAGTTCTTGCCAACAATGCATGACATGAAGCTTCTACAGGCCGGTAATTCAGGTTAAGCTGCGGTGTTGCAGGTAGTTTTCCCAAAGCCTCATTTAAGTCCTGCAAAATGTAATTGTATACTTCCTGTACACTCGCTCTAGGCAATTTCTCTTCAAAATCTAAGTTTTTTCGGATCGGCACCCCCGGATCAGTGGCTGCCGTTGCAGCTACGTACTGCCGGGCATATAAATTCACTAAAATCAGATAGGCATATGCACGATGAACTTTTGCTTCAGCGAGCAATTGGTTTTTCTCGGCATCAGTTCCACCCTCTGAATCCATGACCTCTTTAACAACCAGATTAGCCACATAGATTTGATTATACAAAGCTTCCCAATCCGGATCAGATTCGAAATCCTGATAAATGTGCTCGGCAAACATCAGTACATTTTGGGCTGCGGCTTTATAAAAACCAGCCGAAAAAGTATTGACCTCCATGTCATCCGACAGCAGTACATCGTTGCTAAAGCTTTGCGTGAAACCATTAGAGCTTCCCCTTGGTGAAATCTGATCCAGTAATAAACGATAGTCGTTGGTCTTTTGAGGAATAATTTTTCCTTTAGGCACAATATCCAGATACTTTTTACAGCCCGTTAAACTGATAGTAAGTACCAAAAGGAAACAGATATATTTTAAACTTCTCATATGCTTATGATTTAAAAGTTTGCTTTTAGAATGAGCGAATATTCAGGTGTTGGGGGCAAAATTGTCGTACTATTTTGCGTCGTAGTGGTAAAGTACTCCGGATCCAGGCCTGCTTTGTTAAATTTATAAGTGGCCAGATTTCTAACCTGCAGACCAATGGTAAATACAGACGAGGGATAGTTAGCTCTCGATTTTACCGGAAGTTTGTAATTGATCAACAACTCTCTGAACCGAATTATTGAAGCAGTTTCGACATTGACATCAGCATATTGCGTGTACTGATCATAAACATTCAGGCCAGTCAATACTGTTGGTGCCGCAGGCGTATTGGTAAACACCTCATCACCAGGCTTCATCCACCTTTTATCCCAGTCTGAGGAAATTTGCGATGCGCCTCCATAGGCCGTACTGTACTGAATTACCGGAACAAAGAAATGATGTCCCATTTTATAAGTAAAATTGGTGAGTAAAGAAAAACGTTTATAGCCAAACTCATTAATCAAAGCTCCATAATGCGGAGAGACAGCATTTCCCTGATAAATTAAGGCTAAAGGATTGGCCATTTCTGTTTTATACCCAACTGCTTCACCTTTTTCATTGTACACCTGGGGTGCCCCGGTGGCTGAAAGCCCGGCCCATTTATAACTGTATAAATAATTTAGTGGTAAACCGATCTGCGGTACACCAGCCAGATAAGAACCGACTGTTTTTTGTGGAAAATCGACCTTAGTAATCTTATTTTTATTGTAACTATAATTTAGGGTGGCCAACCATTTCAGTCCGTCACTTAAAATCAGGCCAGATAAGTTGACATCAATACCTGTATTTGTCAGACTAGCATAATTGATAAAAGCCGTATTAAACCCATAGGTCCCATTTACGGTAGCATTACCTAACAGGTCTGAACTACTGCGGTTGTAATATTCCAACGATCCCCTTAAACGCTGTTTCAGCATCGCAAAATCAAGTCCTAAATTGGCAACCTTTGTTTTTTCCCATCTTAGCAATGGATTGGTGGGATTGGACACGTAAGCATAAGGAAGGTTGTTTTGGGTATTGGTGGCCACATTGGCAATTAAAAAAGGGCTTGTAGATTTATTTACATTTCCATTGATGCCATAGGTTGCCCTTAAAATCAAACTATTAAAAATACCCATTTCAAAGAACCGCTCTTTGTGAAGCTGCCAACTCAAACCTGCAGACCATAACCAAACATTTTTGTACTGTTCGCTTGAACCGAAAAGATTGGTTTGATCAAGTCTCGCACTCGCATTTAGTGTATATTTATCATCATAGGTATAGCCGGCGTTGGTGTATATAGATACAAATCTGTTCAGATCGTCCTGAAAAACGGTTTCGTCAGGTATTAAATTTTGGGTATTCCCTCTCACATCGGTATAAAAAGCATTGTAATTTACGCGGGCAAATTGAAGACTTTGAGGGTCATAGCCATACTTAGTTTGATTGGAGGCTTTATTGCCAAGTTCTCTAACTTCAGTACCTGCAATGGCCGAAATGACATGCTTGCCATGCAAAAAATCTCCATCATATTTTAACATGCCCCGATAGGTCTGAGAATAAAAATCGTTGTTATACTCCTTATATATTCCACCTTTTGGAATGCCAGAAGTAAGGATTCCATTTTTTATTGTCGTGGCATAGTTTACACTGTTTCTAACCAGGTAAGTATCTTCGTTATAACTATTTTTGGTTATGGTATTGCCAGACTCATATTGATAGCCCAGATTTGCAGAAAGGCCCTTCAGAATTTCGTAATTTAAACCGGCTGTGACGTTGATGTTGCTGGTTTTTATCGTATTGTTTTTATTGTTAAATTCCTGCATCAGGTTATAATCCCAATTGTATGGATAGCCTGCGCTAACATAAGCCTGCTTGTCTCCCTGATAAAAGGTTTGGGCTTGAGGAATATATCCGCCATTGTCATCCAGAATGCGTTGGTATGGCAGCAGATTTTTCAAATCGGTATAATTCATTCCATTATTCAGACTGGTATTCATCGCATAATTCAATCCAACCTGTGCCCTTAGTTTTGAGGATATCGTCAGGGTTTCAAATAAATCCGTTACAAACCGTTTTGAATTGTTTTGCTTGAATTGGGCATTGGTGTTATCATAACTAAAAGAAGCCCTGTGTGTAGATTTTTCACCCCGGCCAGCAATTGCCAATGCATATTGCTCGCGGCTGGCTGAAGTCATGAACAAATCGCTAAACTCATCATAGGCATTGATACTTTTCAAGGGCTCAACCATCTGATTCGCATCTGCAGGATGGTTCAAGTACGCGTCAAGCACCGGAGAAATGGCCGAACGGGGAACCCCCGTGGTAAAGAGCGTGAGCTTATTGTCTACTTTAAATTTTTCAAATTCAATATAGGAAGCGCTGGATGCATAAGGTAGCTTATGGATATCGGCAGCAGGGGTAATGGAAAAAGTAGATGAAAAGTCGATATCGAGTGGCTTACGGCTTGAACGCCCTCTTTTCGTCTGAATGACAATTACCCCATTTGCGGCTCTTACTCCCCATATTGAAGCTGCAGAAGCATCTTTTAAAACGGTGATGCTTTCTACATCATTCGGATTAATGCTCTCTACATTTCGTTCAATAGGAAAACCGTCCAAAACAATCAGTGGGTCTTTATTGGAACTTGCGGCGATGGTACTTTGGCCGCGAATGGTTAGTTTACCATCGGCTCCGGTTAACAATCCGGTTACTTGTCCTTCCAGGTAAGTTAAAATATTGCTGTTACTGCGCTTGTCCAGATCTTCCTGTGTGACAAAGCCAAAAGAACCAGCGGCGCGCTCTTTAGGTAGGCGTTGATAACCCGTACTCACAATCACGTTAATTTCATCCAGTTTATTTGAAGCAAGCTCCATTTTAATGTCCGCCATTTTTGTACCTACCCTGACTTCCTGAGTCTTGTAACCAAGGAAACTGATTGTCAGTATGGCACGTTCATCAAGGCTATTCAAAATGTAGCGTCCATTAGCATCTGTAAGAGTCACTTTTGTAGTCCCCTTAACTTTAACGTTAGCCCCGACAAGCGCTTCTCCTTTTTCATTTAAGATTCGGCCGGTGACATTGATCAGTTTCAGGTAATCCGCAATATTTCCTAAAATCGATTTCTCTTTAGCTTGAACAATAATGGTTTTGTCCTTTATTACATAAGTCAAATCACTTCCTTGGAGTGCAGTGTCCATTACTGTCGTCAGTGTTGCATTTGAAAAACCTGCGGCTATGATTTTATCAGTACTGATTTTATCAGCCGGAAGTAATACATTATAGCCCGTCTGCGTACTAATTTCCTTGATGAGCCTTTCAAGTGTTATCTTTTGACGACGCAGCGTGACACGCTGCGCGAAAGATACTGCACTAACCTGCATCATGGAAACGATTAATATAATGGTGGTTAACTTCATTATTAAAAACGGTTTATACATGCAACGCCAGTTGCACATAATTTTAGTATAAATTTTATACATTTGATTGTCTTGTTAATCGTGAAAAATTGTTGCTCAATGATTCTCAGCCTTTATTGGCTTTAAGTTTAACGGACATCAGAAAGGGGGTGTGTCCAGCACTCCTTTTCTTCTCTGCCAAACTCTTGAATAAGTCAGGTTTCTTTTTTCTGGTCTTTCATTTTTAATTGTTTAGTTAAGTTGATTTTTGAATTTAAAGCGTTGGTTAGCCGCCTCAGTTCCTGATTACTGTAATTTCTTTTCCTTTTACCTCAAACTTCACCTCTTTTGTCAACGCGATCATTTCCAAAACCGCTGCTACATTAGCAAAACGACTTACCGTTCCGAAAAACTTAATATTTCTCACTGAAGGATCGCTATATTTCACGTCAATGGGATACCATCTGGAAAGCTTGCGCATAACCACGTCCATTGGTTCGTTATTGAACATGAAATTTCCATTTTTCCAGGAAATGACATCATCTGTCTGCACTTCAGCAACTTTGATGGAAGTATGGTCTAGTAATGACTGCTGGCCTGGCTTTAACAGCACCTCAGCATTACCTTTCCTTTCATCCCGGCGCAAGCCGGGATCTCCTCCTTGCATGATGGCCCTATTTGTAACGCGAACACTGCCCTCTAATAAAGTAGTTTTGGTGTTATTTTCATCTGCATAACTGTTGATATTAAAATGCGTGCCCAGTACCGTCACCTCCTGGTCTTTTGATTTTACAATAAATGGGTGAGCCTTATCTTTAGACACCTCAAAATAAGCTTCGCCATTTAGCTCCACAACCCTGGATGAGCGTTTAGAAAATTTTGCCGGGAATTTCAAAGATGAAGCGGCATTAAGCCAAACGGCAGTTCCATCCGAAAAGCGCACCTGGTAGGTTTCGCCTATGGTTGTAGCAATTGTATTGATCTGATCTGTTTCTGCCGCAGCATTTTGAACCTCGTAAACCAATTTACCATCAGTAGTTTTGACAATAACAACGCCGGCCTCTTTAGCCAGATTCCCGTTCGCTGATTCAGATAGTTTTATTTTCCTACCATCTGCTAAGGTTAAAGTAGCCGCATTTGTTCCTGGCAAAATATTGTTCACGGTGGAAATTGACTGGTCCAGATCCGGTTGAGCTGCATCCAGATAAAAGCGCAGCGCCATTCCCGAAATCAAGAGGATTAAAGCTGCAACAGCTACCCATTTATAGGTAAACCACGATTGGTACCCTATTACAGGTTTTACTTCTGGATCAATCACGTGATGAATCCGGTTGAGCAGCATTTTCATGGCTTTTTCTTCCTCGTCTGCGGACATGCCATCTGTATATAAAGGGGCCTCTTCAAAGGAATTGTACCATTGATCCAGTTTTTGTAAATCTTGCGCACTGGCTTCATTACGCTTTGATCGTGCGATGATTTCCAATAGCTGTTGTTCCTGATCTCTTTTATTGCTCCCCATATTATTAAGTACACGAACAAAAAACGCAAGTGTTCTATGCATTAAGCAAAATATTATTCAATATACTGAAATACAGTGAATTAAATTTAAAAATTAAGAACTCAAGAAGATGAGCAAACAGACAGCCAGTACATCAATCTGCTGGTCTTTAAAATCTTTACGCAAAATAGTCAGCGCCTTGTGCATGTGTTTTTTTACTGTGCTTACGGCAATCCCGGTACGTTCAGAAATTTCCTGGTTGGACAATTGTTCAAATCTGCTCATCAAAAAAACCTCCCGGCATTTATCAGGCAATTGATCCGCAGCCTTTCTAATTTTTTCACGCAACTCCTTATATTCAAATTCCTGATCAGGTTGTAAAGGTAAATGCTCCTGCTGGTCCATTACACTTTCCAGGTGACTCTCTTTTAGCTTCTGCGAACGGAAAGCATCTATTATCCGATATTTAATTGCAATCTTAAGATAAGCTTCCAGTGATGATTTGGGTTGAATCTGACTTCTTCTCAGGTATAGATTCACAAAAACATCCTGTACCACTTCTTCTGCATCTTCTTTTGATTTAAGGCGTTGAAAAGCTGCATTAATCGAGGTTCTCCAGTAACGTTTGTAAATCTCATTAAATGCCAGATGATCTCCGTCTCTGAGATATTCAGTGAGTTCCTGATCACTTAATGACTTATAATCGACCATAGCAATGCCTGCGTAATATTCTCTAAACTATGGGCAATAGTAACTAATTATTTTTGATTTTTACACTCAGAAATGAAGATGAGCAAATTTGACATAAAAAAATCTTTATGCTTAGATATCTAAACATAAAGATTCAAAATGGTTGAAATTAGCTAGCTCGGGATTATAATGTTGCCCGGTTTACATAGTTTACACTACACATACCAGAAACAACAGTGATCCTTAATGTATGCAGACTATTAGTGGCAAACACTTTTGAGCCAATATCATAAGTAGACCAAACACCATTCCCTGTAATGGGCAGGCTTACAGCAGGTAAATCTAAGCCATCTATTGAAATTTTAACCGTTGTAAGTTGACTGGATGAATACCGGATCTGATATTTAGAGTTCGGCACCATCGGTATCTCCTTCCATTCCAACCATTCATTAGCCTGGGCTGCAGTCACATGCCAGCCTCCACCGGCATCTGCGGTTTTGACAACATCAATATTTCCGTTGCGGAATATTCCGTTGTTACCTGGAGTAACATCATAGAAATAATCACAGGCTTCGGCTTCCAGCTTTAAGGTTGCTGGATAAGCCTGCTGGGTATATCTGCGTAAAATATTAATCCGTTGATTTGGATAATCGTAATAAAGAGTGTCGTTACTTCGCCATAATGCAGCACTTTCCGCCGCATCAGTAAAACCCTCTATTAAGGTTAATTTCGCACCTGCATTGACTGTATTTTCCAAGCCAGTAATCAATGTTTGCCCATGGTTGGGATTAATGTAGCTGGAGATACCGGAATATTGAAACTGAGGCACAGCACATCCGATTTTCACATTGTTAAATGTCCTTAATGACCATGAACCAGGCGGCACAAACCAATTGTGAACAGCGTCAACAATCAATGGGTCATTGCAGGTAACATCCCGAACCAGCCAGGACTGATCCACAATCAAGTAAGGGGTAAAACCAAATGTCGCCAGACATTTGGTCCGGATGTATTGCAAAATAGGTTTTAAATTGCCTGCCTGATTGGTCAGGAAAGGCGCATTGGCGCTCCAGAATATGATCACTGGCTTTCCATCTAGTTTAAACCTTTTGGCATCTGGTACTTTCTCAAAGCATAGTTTAATGTTATAATCCCAGATGTATTTGTAATTGGTGGTATCGGCACAATCAAATGGTGGATTATACCCGTATCCGCTTCCCTTGTCTTTATTTCTGTTGGCCGTCCAGGAAGCCGGTGTATCATCAAATATGGCGATCTTAAAAGCATTTCCTAAGCCCCGCCTATCCATAGCAGCACATAAATTGGCGAGCTTATTTGGATCACCTGCATCTATATTGGGGTAACTTGCAATAAATCCACGATCGATCGGTGCAATATAATCAACACCGCTCGCGGCCACTTCCTCCACCATATTGTCCCACCATTCGGCTTCGGTTGTATTGGATAAGAAGAAAGATTTGTTATACGGATATTGTGCACCCCCAGCACGTTCTGCCCCATTATAGCAGAGGGTAACGCCCAGATATCCTGTAGCGTTGCTGACTAAGGTACCCGCCCTGGCCGTTGCTGTTTGCAGCTGATTGACCGTATTTTGTTCTATTGTCTTTCTGCATGCAGAAAAAGAAAACAGGGTCAATAATAAACCCATTAAGATTGTATTTTTCATCGCTTAAAATATTTGGTTAGTAAAGTTTAGGATAGTGTTGAAAAATGAGCCCTCTTTTGATTGGTGATGCTGGCCCTTGCAATAAATCAGGATCAAATTCTCTACGAACTTGATCCTGACACTATGGTGCTTGTAAGGCCGAATCCATTTCAAAAAGGAACTCAGGCTGACTCGAAGTAAAATGGCCGCTAAACTGCCAGTTACCACCACCTTGAATTACCTTGATGACAATCTGGTTCCAGCCCTGGTGAAATTTAAGGGCATGAGCAACAGTTTTCCCTCCTTCTATTGGACCTGTTCTTATGTTTTTAGCGACCTGCTTGCCATTAAGCCAGATTTTGGCCGCATCGTCTACAGATACCTCTAAATCTACTACAGGCATATTGGGTTCAATCAAAAGATCATCCAAAGGTCTGGGACTGAATACCCAAAAACTAAAGTAAGCTTCAGCATCCTGCATTGGCCCTTCCATTTTCAGTTTTTTCAGATCGAACATTCCGTTCTCACTATTGACTTTCGTCCAGCTTTTGGACAGCATTTTGCTATCTTCTGTCACTTTACCTAAGGAGTTGGCATCTAAAATCTCTTTTTCTCCGGCCTCATTTACAGAAGCAATCGGGAAACTCCCCAGCATCAATCCAGAAACGATTCCACCGGTTTTAAGTACGGGTTTGCCGTCTTGGTTGATCTTTTTTAGACTTAAGCCCAGGTTACTCAACAAAGTACTGGTCACATGCTCCGCTTTTGAAGTCCTTGGTTCTACAGAAAGTGTCGTAATCAATAACCTGCCTTTACCTATTTCCTTTTTGATCAAAGCAGCGCCAGATGGTTTACTTTCCAATTCCGTTCTTAAAATCATTGCTGTTTTGGCATACTCGGCTTGTTTATTCCACTTTTGCCAATCCGTATCATTCGCTTTAAGTAAAACCACACTTTGTTCAACAATTGGTCCGGCAAGACAATTGGTCACTGCCGTTGATGGTTTTAGCTCAGAAAAGTAAAGATCTTTAGCGGTTAGTCCGAAGGTCACAGGATCTTTTACCACAGGTAACAAAGAGGAGGCTACACGATTGTTAAGCGCTAGTTTTGCTGGTAAAATCGCGTTGAGTTCTTTCTGCTTTTCTACTGTTGGATTAAGTACCAAAACGGTTCCTCCCTCAGCATACACTTTATTAATTAAGGTTAACTGATTAACTCCCGGTGGGTTGGCACCATCTACGATCAACAAAGCTGGAATTTCTGATTCGTTTATCCGTTCTGTATTGACTCCGATTAATTTCAGTTTCAAAGCCAATGTGCTACCGTTCCCACCTATGATTTTTACAGATTTAACTGCTTGGGGAGCTAAAACTGGTTCTTCAACTTTTTTTACAGTTGTCCACTTGGTAGGTTTGACCGGGTCAGCGCTTGCATCTCTGATCGCGTCAAACAATGGCCAGGTTTCATACAAGGGCAATGCACTATCATACCCAGGATTTAGCGTAGTTGTATATGGCCCAAGGCGCTCAGGCTGCACGCCAGGCTTACCTTCAATAAAAGAAGTAAAAAAGATGCCATCTGTTAAAGTAGGCGCCTTTGTTTTATCTTTTAGTCCCAAAGGAAGTGGCTTAAGGCCGTACCATGCCAGGTTAAATACACTGCGGTAGGCTGCTTTATATTTTGCCTGAGCAACCAATGAGGCATAAGAAGAGGCAGCAACGCCCTCCATTCGGCCTTCAAATGATTCATAAGCGCGGTTTCCATTGCTTTCTGAGACTTGTTCTGGTGTTCCGTAATAAGCGTTACCAGCTTCTCCTACTCCCCATGCTTTCCCGCTGTTTTGAGCGCTGTTCATTGCTTCATTGCCACCATAATGCACCAGGTAGACAGGTAAATGACCTTCCCCATCATCTTCCCCGTCCGCGGAAATCCAGGGACGTGTAGGATCTAATTTACGGCAGATGTCCGCCCAAATTGTATAATGTTTAACCAAATTTTCTTTCATGCCCGGAGGGTTTCGCATTACGCCACGAACAATTGGCATCACTTCGTTAGAAATGCTCCATCCAATTACACTCGGGTGGCTTCTATCTCTCAGAATCAATTCCTGAAGATGATTTTCGGAATCCCTCCAATAAGCCGGATCATCCAATTTAGGTCCACCATCACTTGCCCAAACGGCAGTTTCATCCAGTACCAGGATACCCATTTCATCAGCTACATCCAGGTAAAATGAAGGGTAAGGTTGCGCATGGAGGCGTACCGCATTTAAATTCGCAGCGCGCATGGCGGTATACCAGGCGTAAGGATATCTGCGTGTCATTTGCGGAATACCCATGAAATGCCAGGAATCTCCTTTCATCACAAAAGGCTTTCCGTTCAGTAAAAAATCTCCGCCTTTCAGGGCAGTTTGCCTCCAGCCGAAACGACTATATTTGCTATCTACAACTTTGCTTTCAGCACTGGTTTTAATTACCAAGCCGTATAAATTTGGCGCCGTAGGACCCCAGGTATTCAGCTTACCATTTACTAATGCAGACAGCGTTACCTTTGCTGTCCCCTTAGCCGGTACTTCAACTGAAACCGCAGCAATACGCAATGCTGATTTAGTTTCTAAAGTAGAACTTGGCGTAGGAGCATTTAAAACATCCTTACCTGCTTTAGAAATCCATTTATATACGTCTCCGTTTAAGGTGACTGTTTTTTTCTGAGCAGTAGTATTGATCAGCATAACCTCAGCTTCTAGTTTATTCTGATCCAGTAATGGTTTCACATATACATCAGTGATTCTGATTTCTGGCACAGCCAAGAGATAAACATCCTGCCAGATTCCGGCAATATGCTGTCCCCAGAATGAGCCAGCTTGATAAGTTCTGCGCCCATAATCACTTCGTTTATCAAACAGAGAAGGTTTTCTTACCCCTATGGTCAATTCATTTTCTTTACCAAAAGCAACAGCTTCAGTCACATCGACATCGAATGGAAGGAAAATCCCAAAATGCTGCCCTACTTCTTTTCCATTCAGCAAAATTTTCGCATCTCCGGCCAATGCTTCAAAATGAAGTAAAATCCGCTGACCTTTCCAGGTCGCAGGGACATTCACAGTTTTGCGAAGCCAACCCATTTTTACACCTTCCCAGCTTTTCGGGTAGCTGGGATAAGTTCTGAAATCTCCACCTTGACCATCTTTGTCGGCAAAACTATTGACGTTCCATGGAGAAGGAATTCTGATCGGTGTTTTTTCCCAGTTACCGGTTTTTGCATCTGTAAGCTTGGGTGTAGGATCTATACCCTCTTTAAAATTCTGAGGCAAATCTACTGGTTGAAATTGCCAGGATCCGTTTAAACAGATTTCTTGCCGGTAAGGTTTTTCCGCCGGCTTAACCAAATTTTCTGTTGGTGCAAATTCTACAGTAAAGGTTTTACTCTTGTCCTGGGTGTAACCTACAAAAGGAAAAATAAGCAGGGCAATAGCCCCACTTAATTTGTTTTTTATCATTTTCATTTAATTTACATCAAAAGGCATCAGCAATCTATACATTCAGTTTGTTGACAAAGTATATTTTTATTTAGCAGAAGCTTCTAATTGGGCTTTATCTGTGCTGAAACGAATGTTGTCAATTTTAATTTCCTGAGCAGTTAAATCATCTTTTTCATTGTAAAGCAAAATCCTGAAATAATTGATAGCTGTCAAATTGGGTTGATCATGAATATCTTTAAAGGAACTTAAAGGCGCGATTACATGATTCCAGCCAGCAACAAGTTTGGTTGAACCGATCTTCAAGCCGCCAAAAGGATAACCGTAAGCGTCCTTATCTGCTGAAGCATTACTTGAAAGGGCTAATTGTCCATTTCCATTTAACAACTCTGGTCTTTCCACAAAAAGCCAGAAAGCGATATAACCGTTGTCTTTGGTAACACCAGTATTGAATGGCTGTCCGTAAATTTTCCTTAGCCGTTCGGCCTTCTCCGTCTTTGCACTAATCGCATACGTTCCTTCTTTGTGGTCTTCACTTAATTTGGTCTGGGATCCATTGCTATACCACTGCGTAGGTTTCTCGCCTAAAGACTCACAACGATCCAATACTTGAACTTTCTGTGCATTCGCATAAGCGCAGGCAGCCAATAGCAAAACTGAGGTAAAAATTTTTTTCATCATGTTTATATTTGATTTGGTTGGTTTAAAACGAATCGATCGATAATGATGATCCGCTACCCTAAATTCAATTCTACCGATTAAAAAAAACATAATAATTCATTAATAAACCATCGATTGCGTAAATATTTTAAAAAAGCCAATAATCGCATCCTGTTAAGTTATTATTAAGACAATTTTAATCAGCCCATTCTACATTAGAAGAAAAACCAAATTGATTAATGTATGAAGAAACCAATTATTTTAGCCTTGCTAATGACGCTCAGTTTTCTGATCCTCAGCAATGCCTCAATTTATGCCCGTAAGAAAAAGGTCCTTGTATTTAGTAAAACGCTCGGCTTTCACCACAATTCCATTAAGCAGGGAATTGATGCCATCCAAAAGTTAGGCTTGGCCAATAAATTTGACGTAGACAGCACCACCAATTCAGCAAACTTCACACCGGCAAATCTTAAGCAATACGCAGCCGTTATTTTTTTAAGTACAACCGGGGATGTACTAAACAATGAGCAGCAAGCTGCATTTGAAAAATACATCCAGGCCGGTGGAGGGTTTGTAGGTGTGCATAGTGCCACCGACTGCGAATATAATTGGCCCTGGTATGGAAATCTGGCCGGTGCTTATTTTGCTGGCCACCCCAATCAGCAAGAAGCTGTTTTAAATGTAACGGATCGTAAGCACATCGCCACAAAACACCTGCCTGAACAATGGAAAAGAAAAGATGAGTGGTACAATTTCAGAAATGTTTCGAAAGACCTCAAAGTGCTCATCGCTATAGATGAAAAAAGCTATGATGCCGGGAAAAACAAAATGGGCGATTACCATCCCATTGCCTGGTATCACGAATATGATGGTGGAAGGGCATTCTATACCGGCCTTGGCCATACTGAAGAATCGTTTAGTGAGCCCCTTTTTCTTCAGCATTTATTGGGCGGAATTAAATACGCAATGGGCCTGAAAAAATAATACATATTTAAAATTTACATCATGCTCCAAATTCATAAAACTAAATTGTTCTGGGCAAGCTGCCTGGCCTTATTGGTGACCTCTCTTTCTTTTGGTATACGGGCCGGAATGATGAACCAGCTGGCCCTCGACTTTAACTTAAATGCCTCCCAGCTTGGTACCATTACCGCAACTGCATTCTGGGGCTTTCCCTTAGCCATTGTTATTGGGGGTTTTATCGTAGATGTGATCGGCATGAAGCGTCTGTTGATTATGGCCTTCATTTTTCACCTTGCCGGAATTGCGTTGACGATTTTTGCCCAGGGTTACTGGACACTCTTTTTTTCTACCTTATTAATTGGCATTGCCAACGGAACGGTAGAAGCAGCCTGCAATCCTTTGATCGCAACATTATATCCCGAGAATAAAACTACACGCTTAAACTACTTTCATTTGTGGTTTCCAGGTGGTATTGTGATCGGCACTTTATTGGTTACTTTATTCATACATGTAGGACTAGGCTGGAAAATTCAGGTGGCCATGATGGTAATTCCCACATTGGTATATGGATACCTGTTTTCTAAATTAGACTTCCCGGTTACAGAAAGAGTTTCTTCGGGATATACCATTTCCGATATGTATAAAGCCGTTCTGTCCCCTCTATTCATTTTCATGTTTATCTGTATGTTCGGCACCGCTATTACAGAATTGTTTACCGGGCAATGGATTGGGATGCTGCTCAAAAATGTAACAGACAATGCCATTTTATTACTTACACTAACCACTGGCATTATGGTAATTGGCCGGGCTTTTGCCGAACCAGTGGTACACCGACTCGCACCTCAGGGGGTATTGCTCTTTTCGGCAGTATTTGCTGCTGCAGGCTTATATATGCTCAGTACTTTTACAGGCAATTCAGTTTTCTTTGCAGCCGTCATCTTTGGCGTTGGCGTCTGCTATTTCTGGCCTACGATGATTGGCTTTGTAGCAGAAAACATTCCAAAATCCGGAGCATTGGGTTTAAACCTGATGGGTGGTGCAGGGATGTTTGCAGTGTCTGTCTATACCATTTTTATGGGGGGATTTTATGATCAACTGATTTTGAAACATCTGCCGCCGGGCGCTGAGGCATCTGAGGTGGCGATAGCAGGTGCTAAAAATCTGGCTGGCCCGGAGGTATTACAGGCAACCCTTGTTATCCCGGTGCTGTTGATCCTGGCATTTGCGGGCCTGGTTATTTATATGCGTGTAAAAACGAAAAAACAACCCGGCACTGTACCTGTTCCTTCCATAATTGAAAATAATTGAATTTAATTTCATTTTAAAGCGATAGTCGGGCGGTATTAATGCTTTATTATGGATTTATTAATCGGCCCAGACGTAATTTATAAAAGATTCAAAGGCGAAGTCCTCCAATCCCATTACATAACCAAATAACTAAATTAAACACAATTAAAATTTCAATGATGGAAAATTACTACCCATTTTACACGGAAACACTAACCAGGTTCTGTACCTGTTCAGTTGATGGACCGATTGCATTAAGTCATCAATTAAACACAACAGGTAAATATTTATAAAAATAAATCATTGGAACACTGCCAGTTTGAAAAATAGCCAAACTAAAATCAATAGACAAGTCCAATTGATAATGGCTAATTACTAAGTTTGAACAGGCCTGTCCCGCAACTATTAACCAATTATAAACCAAACTTCATGAAAACCTCTAAGCGATCCTTTCTGGACGAAGCCCATTGTTGTAGTAAAGCTATAGCATCCGGTTATAATTTGATGGAACTCAATCTAGGGATATTTAAGTATCACCTGCTCTTGCTCTTAATGATATTATCAGGAACCTTAAGCGCACAGGATAAGCAAATTACTGTTAGAGGCATAGTAACCGACAAAAGTCAGCAGACAATTGTTGGCGCTTCGATCAGCATCGTGGGGTCAACAGATCCCAAAAAAAATACCTTAACCGATGCCAATGGAAAATTCAAAATCAATACGAGCATCAATTCTACCATAAGAATTAGTTATATAGGCTTCGTTACACAACAAATAGGTATTAAATCGGATGCAGAATTAAAAGTTACACTACAGGAAGACCCAAAAAGTCTGAATGAAGTGGTTGTTACAGCTATGGGCATTAAGCAAGAGGCTAAATCCCTGGGCTACGGCAGACAGAATATTGACCCAACATCCATGACGGAAGCCAGGGGAACCAGTTTATTAGATATGCTTTCCGGTAAGGTTGCAGGCTTGCAGATTATCTCTGGTGGCGGCCCGGGTGCATCCACACGGGTAGTTTTACGGGGTAACAACTCCCTCACCGGTAACAACCAACCGTTATTTGTAATTGATGGAATTCCAGTACTCAATGCATCAGGAGAAAACGGAGATCTGGATTATGGCAGCCCGGTGAATAATATCAATCCTGACGAAATTGAAAACATTGAGGTGTTGAAAGGAGCAAATGCTTCTGCTTTATACGGCTCGGATGCAGCAAACGGTGTAATCCTGATCACTACTAAAAAAGCCGGCAGGAAACAGGGCCTTGGCATTAGTTATGCTTTTAATGCCATGTTCGGACACCTTTATAATTTCCCTACCTACCAGAATATTTACGGTGCTGGCCAAGGTAACGCTTTTAAAAGAGAGGGAATGAATTACTATGGAAATTCAAACAACGGTGTCAATTTCAATCCGGATTTACCTTATGGCATATGGAATCCGAATATGGGAAATCAAGACCAGCGTTCATGGGGTATGCCCATGCTGGGATTTGATATTGTAGGCAGAAATGGTGTAGTCAAGAAATATATACCACAACCGCAGACCATTGAAAACATGTACAAAACCTCGAATACCATTACCAATAGTTTCTCGGTAGACAAGCTAACCGACGCCATGAGTTTCAGGTTTTCCTACACCGGACAAAAGTCTGATGACATCCTGGAAAAATTCAACATCATGAACAGGCATAACTTTAACCTGAGAAGTACAGCAAAGGTTACAGACTTCCTGGATTTTGACGCCAACATCAGATATGTTTACGAAAATACAGACAATAGAGGTTTCCGGAATGCTTCCAATAGAAATCCATTGTATGTCATGGCCAACCTGCCAAGAGATGCTTCTTACGATGAGTTGGTACCCTGGAAACAGCTTGGTGGTACACCATTTAACTTCAATGGTTTTGTAAACCCTTACTGGTTACTGAATGAAACTGCAAACCAGGACGATAAGAATACATTTTCTGGAAACCTGACCGCAAACGTGCGAATCAATAACCTGTTTAAATTTAGATTGCGTGCTTCAACTGAAATGCAACAGGGAAAAGGATGGGATTTTACCAATCTGTACAGCCCTTTTGATGTGGATGGTGAATACAATAAATGGAACCGCACTGCCACCAATAATAACTATGATGGTCTATTGTCTTTTAACAAGAGAATTCAGAAAGATTTTAATGTCAATGCCAATCTGGGCGCCTCATTGCAAAAAATCAGAGCAGATAAAATTTCTGACAAAGCAATCATGCTCATCACACCAGATCTGAAAAGTCTGGCCAACGCCAAGGGAATTCTGGGCGGAATAGAAGAGCCGGAGAAGAAAGACAAACAAGCCATATTCATGATGAGTAATGTTGGCTACAAAAACTGGGCATTTTTAGAAGCTACAGCAAGAAATGAATGGTCAAGTACTTTACCACCAAGCAATCCTTCCTACTTTTACTATTCATTTAGCAGCAGTCTGGTTGTGACCGATGCCCTTAAAATAGACAAAAAGGTGCTTTCCTTTCTTAAGCTCCGGGCATCTTTTGCCCAGGTCGGAAATGATACCGGGTTTGACAGACTTTATAGCGGATATTACAGAGGTAACGATGGCTCTTTCCAGGGGATTCCCTATTTTACCGGAGAGGATGTACTCAAAAATCCGAACCTTAAACCAGAACAAACACAGTCATGGGAGTTTGGTGGGGAAATGAAACTTTGGAATGGTAGGGTGAACGCTGATGTGACCTATTACAACAAGCACACCAATAACCAGATTGTCGAAGCAGATGCGCCACCAGCAAGCGGTTACCGGAGAACCATCATCAATGCCGGCGAGATTAAAAATACCGGACTTGAAATCTCATTGATGATTAATCCGATCAAAACAAAATTCTTCAACTGGAATACCTCTTTCAACTGGGCTAAAAATAACTCAACAGTTCTTTCCCTGAATGATGGGGTAACCAGATATGAAATGGGTAGTGGCGACAACATCAAGCTTTTTGCCGAAGTAGGTAAACCATACGGTGTTTTTTACGGTAACGATTATAAACGGAATAGTGAAGGATCAATTTATGTTGGCATGGATGGAAAACCAACTTATCTGCCAGATCAATATTTGGGATCTATCCAGCCCCGTTGGTTTGGAGGCTGGCAGAATAGCTTCAGAGTTGGACCAGTTGACCTGGGCTTTATGATGGACTTTCAATCTGGAGGAAAAGTGTGGTCATATACTGCATTTAGAGGTGGTATTGACGGCAATACTGTAGAATCCTTAAACGGGCGATATGATGCGCTGGTCTCCGAATTGATCTTGGGAGAGAATAGTGATGAACGGAGAGGATTTCTTCAGCCTGGTAATACCGTAAAACCCGGAGCCAATTACCTTCAAAACTATGTATCTTATCCAGATGGATGGCGTCCGAAGGGTGTTCAATTGGGCAATACAGTCTATGATCCATCTGCAGTTGATCCATTTTGGGCGGGAAAGCCTTCCATGGCCTGGGTTTCCCCAATGGACCATTGGACGCACAACAATGCTTCCAGTGCTGCCAGGTACATTTACGATGCCTCTTATGTTAAACTAAGAGAGGTAACGGTTGGTTACAGCTTAAAAAACCAATGGTTTAAAGGTACACCTGTTAAAAGTGCCAGAGTGGCTTTAGTGGGACGTAACGTAGCCATCTTATATCAAAACACACCTAAAGGCCTTGACCCTCAGGCAACTTCTACTACGGGAAATGCACAAGGATTTGAGCGTGGTTTCAGTTTACCAATGGCGACCTGGGGATTTGATGTTAAACTAACATTTTAAACTTACTACGATGAAAAAATTAGCTTATATAGTATCTTTCATTTTCTTAGGCGCTGTCTTTCAAAGCTGTACCAAAGATTTTGAAGAAACAAACAGAAACAAGAACAAAATTTACACAGTTGAAGTCAATGATGTTTTCGCTGGTACCGTTGTTCGTACCATGAGATTGATACAGGATTTGAGTTTCAACAAATTAATGAATTTTTCCAGATATGCCGTAGTTGGTTTTGCGACAAACCCTTCTCAGGACACAGGAGATAATTATTTCAATCAATTTTATGTGGGTATTCTTCGCGACCTGCTCAAACTGGAAAAAGAATACACCGGTAAAAAGGAATATGCCAACCGTTTGGCTATGGTGAAAACCTGGAAATCATATGTTTTCTACATGTTAGCCTCCATCTATGGCAGCGTCCCGATGAGTGATGCCCTGGCAGTTGCCGGCGAAACAAAAATCAGCTTCAGATATGACTCAGAACTGGAGATCTATACCCAGATTTTGAACGACCTGAAAGATGCTGGTGACTTGTATGCAGTTTCTCAAGCTTATCCAAACGACCTGTTACTTCGTGACCCTGTATTTGGTGGAAGCACTTTTGGAAAATCAGACATCCTGAAATGGCAAAAATTTACCAATACCTTACGCTTAAATGTGGCTTTACATGCACAGAACTTATCCCTGGATCTGGCAAGAACGCACGCCACTGCGGTAATGAACGATGATACCAAACTCATTTCCTCCCTGGACGATATGGTAAAATTGCAATGGGGCTCAGACGAATCCCTGAGCGCCTCTTATTACTATACCCGCTTTATCAAGAACAACACCAGTTTCAGTGAAATGACGTACCCTGCCCTGGGCGAATATTTCGCGACATACTTGTTTTCTTATAATGATCCCAGAATAGGCGCTTATGCAATGAAAGCGAATCAAATGGCTCCAACGGGAGTTAAGCCTATGTTATACACGGATACCTTAACACGCCAGCACCTCAAGTTCTGCACACAAAAAGACTGCCCTACTTACGCAGCGCACCAGGCAGATGGCCTGAATGCCTCAAGGGTAGATTCCGTATTGGTAGATTATGCCATGCCATACGTTCCGCTTCCCGAATTAAACAGTCTGGCCTCGGGTTGGGAATGGGCCTTCATCCCTGGAAGGGATTTTCGTTATAGTGATCCCCTCGGCAGTAAAAATAGTCCTTATAATTTCTCCTTTGTACAAACTGATTTTGTGAAGGAAAACGCCAGTATGGTATTGCTTAACTGGGCGGATGCTTATTTCCTTAAAGCCGAAGCTGAAATGCTGTTTGGCTCGGAAGGAAAAGCACAACAGAATTACGAACTGGGTATCAAGGCTTCCTTTGCGCAATACGGTATGTCTTCAACAGTAGAGGATTACATGAAACAAAATGGCATCAAATGGAACACAGATGGTAAAGGATTTGCCGACAGGAGAATCCTTTACCGCGCCAATATCAGGGGAAAAGGTGGCAGAGAAAATCACCTGGAGCAAATTTACAAACAACGCTATTTTGCAGACTATTTAAACTGCCTGGAGGGCTGGAACCTGGAACGGAGAACCCGCGTACTCCGGTTCCCGCCGTTTTTCTCCAATGGCGCAGGTACCGATGCTGAAGGCTACAATCCTGTTTACAATTACTGGACTGAACGTTTCATCTACCCACTTGTAGAACAAACTAAAAATGCAGAAGCCTATTACCGCGGAATTGAAAACTTAAAAGCAGTAAGTCCATATTATAGGGCAAACAGATGGGGAGATAACATTTATACTTCCCTGGGTTTTACAAAATTGAATCCCGACCTCATATTCGCAGACAGAACATACGGAGGTAACAAAATCATCAAACCGAATTGCGAATACTTCAATAAGAAATATGGCAAAACCTATGAGGAAGTTGTGCTAACCGCGAAAAGAATGACCGGAGAAACCGATGAAACCCTCGCTTTAACCAAGGCTTTCAGTTACAATTTCAGGTCGCTGCTAAAGACTTATATCCCTTAACAATTTTGAAAAAACACAGATTATCTATATAGCAATAATCATGATGAAAAGAAACATTAGCATGGTATTAACAGGATTGACACTGGCACTTCTGGCCACTTCCTGTAAAAAAGACAAAGTTCCGTCTATTGATGATTACCCATTAAACTATGAGATTCCAAAGATTGCAGTAACCAATGACATCCCGGTAGGTGCCTATGTTTACGACCCGGCCTCGGCTTTGATCGGTGACGAAGTGAAGTGGACAAGAATCACAGAAAAATACGATGTCAGTACCGGAAAAATAGGACCATATGTTCAGCCAGAATTGGGACGTTATGAAGTAAAACCTACTCCTGTTGGCGCTGAAAAGCTAAAGCAGATTGTAGAATGGGCTAAAATGGCCAAAATTGATTTCTTGATCACCCCTGCAGTTAAGGAAAATGCCAACGCCTTATTTCCTGGTAACCTGAATGGCAATGATTCATTAATAGTAAATATGTTTGCTGAACATAACTTCAGCATACCCTCTATAGGCATGGGTGACATGAAATATGCCATCTCAGTAGACATACAAAATTTCTGTGCAGGTTTACTCAATACAGCACTTCTGGAAGCTGCTGCTCCTACTGTAATCAATGTTAACGGACAGAACATCACCATTACCCGTGAACAACGTTTGTACAATTTCCTGAAAAGAATTTCCATGTATTTCAGCGACCAAACCTATTATCATTATCAGGGGCGCCCGGTTCTGGTATTTATAGGACCAGACAAGTTATATACAGAAAACAGTAAAAAGGTTTATGACAATATCCGCCAGGTGATTAAAGAACAAACAGGAAAAGATGTTTACATCGTTGCCCGTCAATCACAATGGACCCCATCAGCACGTTTTGAGTATTTCTTTAACCAGGGTAAAGTAGATGCCGTTACCATGGATAACATGTGTAATGTAGGTGGTGGTGCCACCGGCTGGGACAGAACTTACTTACTGAGCCGCTTAATCAACGAAAATTACAAATTGAATAAAGATTACCTGTCTAAGAATTTTGGGATTGATTTTGTTCCCTCTGTCTCTCCTGCATACACTGGATACATCAACGCTTCAGGAGACTACAGTAGTCCCACGGTTAGAAAAAAAGAAAGTGATTTCAGAGAGCGGTGTAATGTTGCGAAAATGAATTTAGGGAACAACCGTATGGTATTCGTCGAGTCTATGAACAACTGGCAATGGGATTCACAAATTGAGCCAACAAAAGTAGATTACGGAGATGGCTACGGGACTAAATACCTGGATATCGTGCGTGAAGAATTCAAAGTTAAGTAAGGAATAAGCACAATTAAACCCAAACAAGCTAACCAGTTTAATTCAAACAAAAGATGAGAAGAACATTAATATTCAGCCTGTTACTCCTGATGGTGGTGATGGCTAATTGTTCAAAAGATACCAATCAGGGACCAGCTAAACCTACCCTAACTGTTGAAAAGGATTTATATGAATTTCTAAATACGGATAAGACCGGAACGGCGACTGTAACCGTGTCCGGAGACATAGAATGGACTGTGGAAACGCTGGCCGAGCAACCTTGGTTCAGCGTAGTTAAGAAAGGTGATCAGGCAGAATTTACCATGTCGGAGAATGCAAGTTTATACGATCGTGTAGCCAAGATAAAAGTGAGCAGTGCTGACAAAAGCTTAAGCAAAATCATTGTAATTAAACAACACGGAAACACTCCCACCCTGATTGTTGACAAGACTGCATTAAAGTTTCTAAACCCTGGCGACAATGCAGCAATAGAAATCAAGAGCAATATGACCTGGTCTTTAAGTTCAGCAGCAGATTGGTTAACCTGGGAAATTACAGGTAACCAGGTCAAACTGATTGCTATTGCCAATCCCAATCAAGGTGAACGTGTTGGCTTAGTTACAGTAAATGGCGATTCTCCAATTTTTAACCAAACCATTACTGTGACTCAAAAAGGAACAGTTGAGTTCGATATCAACACTAAAAATGTGCAGTTCACCAAAGAGGGGGGTAATTTTGTTTTAGATGTTCAAACCAATCAGGATTGGACCTATAAAATAAGTGAGAAAACAACCTGGTTCACAGCAGTTAGAGACGGAGGAAAACTGACTGTTACTGCACCCAAAAACAATTTCATGGACCAAAGCGGAACCATTACAATTACTTATGGCCTTATTAATGTTGTGGTTAATGTGAAACAGACAGGTATTCCAACAGGTAATGAACTGGACAGACAAATCCTAATTGCTTTATACAATACAATGGGTGGAGCCAACTGGACAGGCACAAAATGGAACATCACCGCTGCTTTAACAGAGGCCACAGCAGCAGCAAGCTGGAGTGGTGTAACCGTAGCAAAAGTAAATGGTGTGGACCGCGTAAAAGCATTAAATTTTGGTGGTAAAAACCTTAAAGGCCCTATACCACCTGAAATTGGTTTCTTAAGTGAAGTGGTAACCATTGACATGAACAACAACAACCAGCAACTAACCGGAACAATCCCGGCAACAATGGGTAATCTGGCAAATCTGAGCCAGTTGACTTTAAGCAGATCTGGTTTAACGGGTACCATTCCGGTTGAATTTGCAAATCTGACCAAATTAACTTCGCTTCAGATGCATACCTCTAATTTCACCGGGCCCATTCCAGCTAATGTTTTCAGCAAAATGCTTAATCTGGGATCACTGGAGTTAAAATTGAACAATTTTACTGGCCCGCTTCCAGCAGATTTGTTAAGCCATCCTAAAAAAGGAAGTTGGAATTTCACAAATATATGCCCTCAAAACCCTGGATTTGGTTTTACTAACTGTCCATAACCAGGAGATGCATCATCTCGAAAGAGTTTGATCATCTTCATTAAACCAAAACGACTTGTGAGCACTACTTACAAGTCGTTTTATTTAATTACCAATCTTCATAGAAACATCATTATGACCAGAATCAAAAGATACGACAAGTTACTCATAGGAATTTTTATACTGACATCTGCCCTCCATGTATCCGCACAACAATTAAAAAAATCAGCAAATATCAATAAATTAAAACCGGAAATACTGCAGTCGCTCAATAGCAATAATGTAGAATGGAATACGCCCGGGCCAACATCTGCTGAATCCATGCCCATAGGTAATGGTGACATTGGCCTCAATGTTTGGGTAGAAAAAAATGGGGACCTGATGCTTTACATCGGCAAAACAGATTCCTGGGGACCCGATGTTAAAGGTTCGAAAGGCCTGCTGAAACTGGCTGCTGTCCGGGTTTCATTTGGCTCCAATTTACTCAATAATGGCGCCCCTTTTCTACAAACACTAAAACTTGCTGAGGGCCTGATCGAAATTAAACAAGGTTCTGATCAGAATGGGTTACAACTCCGGATTTGGGTTGACGCCAACAATCCTGTCATACGCATAGAAGAAAAAAGTAAAACTCCCCTGGTGGCTAAAGTAACTTTAGAAAACTGGCGCAAAAAGCGTGACGGCGACACAGTCTTGACCGGCAAATCCAATCAGCTAGTATGGTATCACCGCAATGGACCTAAGGTAGAACCGCATGTGGCCAACTTAACTTTTGGCGGAATGATCAAGGGCGAGGGCTTAGTACAACAGAACGACACAACATTGCAATCCGGGGCATCTGACAAACACCTGATCTCTATCTATCCCTTAACTGCCCAGGTACCAACATCTGCTGCCTGGAAATCGGCATTGGATCAGCAAGTTCAAAAAGTGGACAAGCAAGACCTTGTAAAAACACAGTTGGCACATAATCAATGGTGGAACAATTTCTGGAACCGCAGCTGGATTTACATTAAAGGAGATAAACAGGCCAGCGATGTTACCAGAGGTTATGTTTTACAACGCTTCATTTCAGCATGTTCAGCCAGAGGCGCCTACCCCATCAAGTTCAATGGTTCCATTTTTGTAGTCGATAATCCTGAATTGAAAGAAGGGAGCAAGGTTATCAGTGTAAATGCCGATTACCGCAGATGGGGCGGGCAATACTGGTTCCAAAACACCCGCCCGATGTATTGGCCAATGCTTAAAGAAGGCGACTTTGAAATGATGATGCCGCTTTTTAAAATGTACGCGCAGGCAACAATTAACAATCAGCAGCAAATTAAGGAGTTTTACAAACACGGCGGGTCTTACCTGGCTGAGACCGCTCCTTTTTGGGGTAGTCTGAAGTACTGGGGGCCGGAAGTAAAGGAAGACTGGACCGGGCATTATTTCACACCAATTCTGGAGTTGAGCATGATGATGCTGGACTATTATGAATTTACAGGAGATAAGAAATTTGTAAAGGAACTCTTGCTTCCGGTAGCCTCCCAAGGTCTGGAGTTTTATGATAAACATTTTAGCCGTGACCAGCAGGGAAAATTACTGCTGGATCCGGTTAACTCAATTGAACAGTTTTGGAAAGTACATAATCCGGCACCGGATATCGCCGGCTTGCGCGCCATCACTTCCAGAATGCTTGCTTTATCGACTGAACTGACAACTGAACAATTCAGAAAAGATTGGAAACGACTACAATCTGAGCTTCCGGAATTACCTGTGGGTATGGATAAAAATCAGAAGGTACTGTTGCCCTATACAGGAGAGCAAACGGCTAAACCCCGCAACAGCGAAAATCCCGAGCTCTACGCTATTTATCCATTCAGGCTGTATGGAATAGACAAACCTGATTTAAACCTGGCAGTAAACAGCTTTAATCAAAGAAAGCAAACCCAAAAGGGATGTTGGGTGCAGGATCCCATACAGGCAGCCTTTTTAGGCTTAACAAACATCGCTAAAACTTATGTCGCTTTCAATTTTGTACGTAAAGATGCGCAGCTTAAATTCCCTGCATTTTGGGCCGCTGCAAACGATTATGCACCGGATCAGGACAATGGCGGTTGCGCCCAGCATGGCTTGCAGGAGATGTTGATGCAAACAGAAGGCAAAAAAATCCTGTTGTTTCCGGCATGGCCGAAAGAATGGGATGTAGATTTTAAATTGCACGCACCTTACCAAACGACAGTTGAGGGTATGATAAAGAATGGTAAACTCAGTAATCTGAAAGTTAGTCCTGCTGCAAGGTTAAAAGATGTGATTAATCTGATGGACCAAACCAAGTAATCTCTTAAAAAAAAAGCGCCTGAATCTATGATTTAGGCGCTTTTATAATGAATACGAACACCCTTTAATTTAGAATACCTTTTCCCGTTTGCTGTACCTTTTGTATGCTTCCATCTGGATTGAAATATAATTTATCCACACAAATAGACCTCAGGTTTCCCCTTCCGGAAAGTGCGCTATTGTGATAAAATGCGTACCACTGGCCTTTATATTCAACTACTGAACCATGACTGGTATCGCAACCTGTAGGATCCAGGTAAATACCCCCGTAAGTCCAGGGCCCTAATGGGTTCTTGCTTGTCGCGTAGCACAAACGATTTGCCCCCTTACCGTTTTCTCTATGGTTATCCGCATAGGTCAGGTAGTAAATACCATTTCTTTTAAATACCCAGGTAGCCTCATGGAAATCTTTTAAACCTTCCATAAAGACTAAAGGTTGCGCCAGTTCCTTCATGTTGTCTTTCAATTTGCCACCGGCACAACGGTCACCACCACCGTAGTAAAAATAAGACTGACCGTCGTCATCTACAAAGACACAGGGATCGATCATAGCGAAATTGTCATTGCCCAGTTCCAGATAGCCCTGAACTACAAAATCACCAGCAGGTTTTTTGCTAGTTGCCACGCCTACTTTCCAGGTTTTATTCCATTCTGTTCCGCTTGGATGAGGAAAATAGAAATGATACAAGCCATTTTTATATACACAATCGGGAGCCCACATAAACCCACCATCTTTACGCCCCCAGGAAACCTGGGAAGCGCGTAAAATTTCGCCATGGTCTTTCCAGTTGACCATGTCATTAGTTGAAAACACGTGATATTGGTCCATCAGATCACATCCACGCGGTGGATCCACATCATGAGAGGGATATACGTACAAACGGCCGTCTTTCCAAACACGGGCAGAAGGATCTGCCGTAAACATATGCCTGACAATAGGATTTCCTTCCGATTTATAAATTGATTTTTTTGAGGAACAACCTGAAAGTATGAGGCCGGCAAAAATAGAAGTTGCGAAAAGTAAATTCTTCATAAAATTAGTTGGCTGCTAAGTCTTTTAACATGTTAACAAATAGTTTTCCGGCTATAGGATCAGTGGTGCCTTTATCCAGCAGCATTTCAGATAAAATAGCCGTTCCTGTATTTTTGATTTTCACAATTGGGAAGCCTTTAATTTCATCGAGTTTCCTGGCGCGTTCAGTCATGTCCCCTTCCAGATATCCATGGATTTTAACAAAGGAAGCCAGTGGTTCTACGCCGGAATCCCGGTAAACTTTATAAGCATTTTTCATTACCCATGGATTCTCTCTTTTATTGTTGTTGAAATACCTCGTCTCCATGGGATCAATATCGTCAAACACTGTTGATTCAGGAACTTCTATCGATACAATTTCACCGTTCTCCTGTAAGATATCCCGGATCTGTTTTGGAAATAAGGAAATTGCCAGTTTACCAGAATTTAAGAGTAACAATTTACCACCCGAAGCTACAAAAGATTTAATCTGTGCAAGGTCAACATCTGGCGTATTTGCAGCCTCCAGACCACTCAAGATCAGGATACCTGGTTTCCGCTGGATCGCGTCAGCTAAGGAATTGCTCTTTTTGTAAGTTAAACCAACATAATCCGCAACCGCTGTAGTTTTTCCTGATTTATCCAGCAATACTATATTTTCTCCTTTTAAATCGGCAGCAGCCAGACCTTTTTGATCAGCAAGCGAAAATTCATAATCATTCTCAGAAATGACTTTACCATTTTCTGACAATTTCAAAACCAGTTTTGCATTGATTTTTGAACTGGATAAAGTGACAGGAAGGATGATTTTAGGTGCAATCCATTTACGGCCGTAATAGGATACCGGCTCAATGGTTTCTTTACCATTTGCTATAATTTTACCATTCGCATCCAGTACAGCCCATTGCAGTTCGGTTTCGGCAAGTGCTGTACCTTCATTGCGGTCATTCACCACATAAACCCGGACTGGTAATGTGCTGCCTGCATAAAAATGCCGGCCCCAAAGTTCTGCAGAGACCAGTACAGGCTGTAGTGCTTTTTTCATAGCCAGATAACTTGGATGTGGCGTAATTTTATCAGCCAGATAGATATTTTTAAACCAGGTCAATGCCGCGAAATGTAAAATTCCCGCAGCCCTTTCATTGGTTCTGCGTACTGCTTCTGCCGATTCCCTGGTGATAAATGTTTGCGCTTCTAAGAAATACTTCGGATTAGCAAACTCATAGGCATAATTGCCAACAAGTGATGCAGGATTTTGATGCACATAAGTATAAAAGCGTGTCGGGTGGCCGGTCTCACTGGCATAACCTGTAGAAAACTCCTGACTGATTAGCGGACGCCCTTCATTTTTGAAGTTTTTCTGCCATTCTCCATTGAATTCATTGAAAATAGATCCATGATACCAGTTGACGTACCAATGATGGTCATCAATATCTCCATCATCAATTTTGCTAAAGAAATCTTTACCAAATTTCTTCTCGTTCCTGGTATAATTGGAATCGAAGCATACTGGTCTTGTCGGATCAATCTGACGGACTCTTTTCACAACATCGGAGATAATTGCCATTTTAAGCTTGGCCTGTTCAAAATCCGGATCATTGTCGTAAAATTTCATCTCATTGTTAACAGTCCAGAACAACAAAGCAGGATGATTTCTGTATTTCTTAATCAGATCATAAAACTCATTCTTCCAAAGTTCTATCAATTTCTGATCAGGCATGCTGCTTTTAATCATCAGCCATGGCCAGCCACCTTCGTAACTCACCCCAACACCATTTTGATCAGAGGAAGATAGCCACAGTTCGTTATAAGGTGCCGTATGCGTACGCGTAATCATGATGTTACCGTCATGCAAGAGCTTATTGAACTGATTGGCAAGGGCTGTATCATTGGGTGCGAGGGACATTGGCGTGTGGTTCCCTCCTCTTAACCAGTATTGCTTGTCATTTAAATAAAAGAAATCACCTTTTGCCTGAAATGTCCTGAAACCGGATACGATCATTTGACGGTCTGCTTCCTTTCCAGCATGGCCCAATACAAAATTGAACTGGTATAAATTGGGCATAGCAGGAGTCCAAAGCAATGGTTTTAAATTATTGATGCTGTAGTTGAATGTTTTTTCTTCACCTGCGTTTAAGGACAGATCTTTTAAATTGGCTGCATCATATAAAGATGATTTTGTTTTAGCCGAATTAATCACAGTAGATAAGCTGATTTTTTGCACCGAGTTGCTGTTGTTTTTCACAGTAATCTCAAAGTCAGCTCCAGTTAATTTCGGTTTAATGTACACGTCAGTAATCCGAACCGGATCTGAAATCACCAGCGATACTGGTTGCCATATCCCCGCAGGATCATCGTTATAAAAACCATGGGCCAGGTCTTTCAACATCTTATTTGTAACGGGAACTGTAACCGCAACATCAGTTACTTTATCCGCATCTTTGATGTCTTTAACATAATCACGGGATACTTTAACCACAATCAGGTTTTTGCCAGGCTTAAGAAAAGGTGTAGCATTCACTTTAAATTCGCCGAACATCCCAATATGCGGATCAGAAGCCCTTTTTCCATTGATAAAGACCTCTCCAATCTTAGATACGGCGTCGAAGGTCAATTCCAGGTATTTGCCATCAATACCTTGTGGAAGTTCCAGCCATTGCCTGTAATAGCCAACATCCGTCTTTTTATAATCAAAGGTATAGGTTTCGCAGCGCTCAATTTCCTTCTGGTAATAATTATCCGAAACCCCTTTACTGGCCGTATTGTATTTTTCGCCATGTAACCATTCCCGGTTTGGGTTCCAAAATTGAGGAACAGTCATCACATGCCAGTTCTGGTCAGCGCTGGCGGGCGAAATCGCATCAGCGGTTTTTGACTCATAACCCGGGCTAAATAACCAGGTTCCATCTAAAGAAATCCTGGTTCTGGATTGACCAATGCTTTTAACTGGAATGGGTTTATAAGCCGCCCGCTGTTTTTCACGCAACTGACTTTTATCGGCCTGCTTAACCTGGTATTCTTTTACGGGCTGAGCAGCGAAAAAATCAGGATCCAATGACTTGATCTTCAGGTCATCAAATTCGGTGTTAAGCCAGCTTCCGCCCAACACAACTTTGCCTTTAGCTGCAAGTTGCCTATTCGGGTCCTGTACATCAATCCAGGGTAAAGTTTCATTATTTAGAAAAACCCTGATGCGGCTACCAACCACCTGAACTTTGATCTCATACCATTTACCAGGAATTAATGGAAAATCAAGATGTCTTAAGGCCAGGTGGTCATCTGTACCCATATAGCCTAATCTGGCCAGATAAAGGTCATTTTGAATACCACCCCTAAGACCTAAAATGTAACGGTCGTTCCGGTTTGAAGCCCTGAACCCAGACCATACTTGTACTTGTTTTTCATTTTCCGGCGTACGTGCCTTAAAGCTAAACTCGTAATTAACCATGTCGGCATCGCCAAATGTGGCATAAGCATCTTTACTTTTTATAACCCCGTTTTCTACTTTAAGCAGTCCCTTACCGATTTTGCTCAGCTTTATGCGCGGGTCACTAAACTGCTCCTTTAAATCATTTTTTGATTGGGCGTTTAATTGCACAGGAAAGCAAAAGATCAACAAGGACAGGGCTTGAAAAAGGGAAATTTTCATCTTTATCATGAAATGTGTATTAGTTTAATTTTTTATGACGTTGGTTAGTGTTTTACTTGATAAAACTTATTAGCGAACAAAAAGATCACTACATAACAAAGGATTGGCGCATAATAAGCATGCGCTATACCGAACTGGTCTGCCGCGTATCCCATGATGAACGGGAAAAATGCTCCCCCTACAACCCCCATGGACAGGAAAGATGCCGCCTGTTGAGTTCTTGAACCCATACTTTTAAGACCAAGGCTGAATATCGTAGGAAACATGATGCCAAAGAAAAAATTGATCATGAGCAATGCAACGAATGAGACCATACCCAAACTTTGCGCAACGATGATGCACATCATGATGTTACCTAAAGCAAAGCCTGCCAGTAATTTATTTGGAGCGATAAAGCGCATTAAAAAAGTACCTAAAATACGTCCCGTCAGCATCATGCCCATAAAAACACCCATAAAATAAGAGGCCTTTTCATCACTAAAACCGATAATTTCATGCACATAGTTGATAAAAAATGCCCATGTACCTGCCTGGGCCGCCACATTGAAAAACTGTGCAGCAACTGCCCAGACAAAGTGCTTGTGCTCAAAGAGTTTTTTATCAGGGGCAAGATCTACATTCAGGGCATCGGCATCTTCCAGACCGGCATGAGGATCTGTTGTGGCAGGTACTTTGACAAAAGAAAAAGACAGGGCAACCAGCAATATAACGGATCCGATTACTGCGTAGAGTATCTTAACAGAAGTCAGATCAGTGCTACCGGCAACATTGTTGCTCAATAGAAAGTATCCCCCAATCAGCGGCCCGATAATCGCGCCAACGGCATTAAACATTTGAGCAAAGTTAATGCGCAGGTCGCTGGTACGCTGATCCCCTAAAGCAGCAACAAAAGGGTGTGCAACGGTCTCTAAGGTAGACAAACCGCAGCCTACAATAAATAAGGCAATGCCAAAAAAAGCAAAGGAAGAAATATTCGCCGCCGGTATGAATAAAAAAGCACCCAATGCAAAAAGCGAAAGCCCGAGTAAAACGCCACGCTTATAGCCGTAGCGCTTCATAAACAGGCCTGCGGGGATTCCCATAACTGCATAAGCACCAAAAACTGCAAACTGCACAAAGGCCGACTGCGTTTTGGAAAGGCTCATGGTATGCTGAAAATGTTTGTTCAATACATCAGCCATGGTAATGGCAATACCCCAAAACATAAATAATGAGGTGACAAAGACCAGCGTGACCAGGAATTTTTTATCGGTAAAGGGTATCTTAATTTTTAAATCGTTCATATGGTTTGGTTGTTAATGGTTTATTTTTTTGGTCTGGACCAGTTGTCAGTCCGGAATGGACTGGCTGGTAATCCACTTTTATTGATCAGGTTACAACCTTCAGGATTATCAGCCCAGGCATAACGAACAGCCAATGGAAAAGGGACATCTGCTGAAGATACAGCTATGGTATTGTTCCCCTTAATCATGGCCTTAGCCCAGTGGAATTTCTGATCTGCGCCAGCAATAGCAAATTGTTTCAGAACCTGTCCCCCTTTTACGGCCAGTCCGGTGCCAGTATTGGAGAAAGTTAATCGGATTGTATTGCCTTCAGTTTTGCTGGATTGATAAACCGGACCTGAAGCAATCAGCTTTTTCTCACCGTAAGCTAATTTCCTCGCAGCCAGTGCCAGGCGTTTCCCAATATCCAATTTGTTTACCGGATGAATGTCCCCGGCCTCACCAATATCGATCCCAACTGCCATGGCTGTATTTGGAGAACGTTTGGTAGTCAGCAATTGCGCTTCCCTGAGTTCCGCCCAATCACTTTCGGCAGGCTGCTGAACGGCCTGTCTGAAATTCACCAGCTGCTGAAATATGAATGGAAAATCACCTTGTTTCCACTTTGACCGCCAATCTGCGATCATGGCAGGAAACAAGTCGCGGTACTCCAATCCACGTGTACCATTACTTTCACCCTGATACCAAATAACGCCCTTAAAGGCATATGGAAAAAGCGGGGCAATCATGCCGTTATAAATGGAAGTAGATAAGTCCTGAACATTATAATTTCCAGGGAGTTCTTTGGTTTTTCTACCGGTTTCATATTTCCATTCACCGTTTAAAGGCACTTTCTGAGTTCCAAAATCCAGTACCATAGGCATGTCACCAGCAAATCCGCCCGGCCCATTCCAATTGATGACCCTGACCGCAATTGTGTTTCTCCCTGCTTTAATCAGTCGGCCCGGCACCTGGTGTTCCCTTGCTTTTTCCCTGTTGGCATAACCACCAACCCGCACCCCGTTGACAAAGCTTTCATCCTCATCATCAACACTGCCCAGTTTCAGGACCGCATATTTTCCACCAAGACTTTCTGGAACATCAATCTCCCTTCTGAACCAGATTACTCCGAAGGTATTGTTCAGCCCTATTTTCTCGAACATCACAGGCAATTGTGTACTTTTCCAAAGCTTATCGCTAAATTCCGGAGCTGCCCAAGCCGCCTGATTTCCAGTGTAGCCTTTATCTTCCGTTTTGTTTTTCAAATGCCATTCCGAAACCATCAGCTGACGCTGCTTCCTGTTTGCTGCAATTTGAGCTGTATCTTTCAAAAGTCTGACTTCATTTTCAAACTGGGGAAAAGCTTTAATTCCCTCCTCACTAATCCAGGCTTCGGCTTTAGTGCCACCCCAACTTGTATTGATGAGGCCTATGGCTACTTTATTTTTCTGGTAAAGTTCCCTTGCAAAAAAATAGGCTGCTGCAGAAAACCCATTCAAAGTCTCAGGTTTTGCCAATTTCCATTCGGCTTTGTTAAATTGATCCAATGGAACAGGGCTGGTCGCTCTCGGCACTAATATTTGTCTGATCTGATCATTGGCTGAAGCGGCAATGTCCTGAGCATATAAGGCTCTGGCCCTGCCATTGTTAAAATCGAAGACCATATTAGACTGCCCAGAGCAGATCCAAACATCACCGACCCATACATCTTTAATGACAATTTGTTGTTTTGTTCCTTTCACCAACAATTCAAAAGGGCCTGCAGCAACACTTGGGGCTAAGCTCAGTTCCCATTTGCCCTGTTGATTGGCAACAGCCATATAGGTTTTATTTTTAAATGTGATTTGGATAGGTTCTCCAGCTGTAGCCCAGCCCCATACTGGAATCTTCACGTCCCTTTGCAGTACCATGTGATCTGCAACCAGTGAAGGCAAACGCAATTGGGCGCTGACTGTCATTTGGCAAAACAACAGGCCCAGGCTAAGTTTATAAATAAGTTTCATCTGCATTTATGGTTTACTTTTAGGAGCTGGAATGTCATTTTGAAAAGGAATTTCTTTCCTCAGCATTTTACCCGCATACCCACTCAGGTACAAATAATAATCAGATGGGATGCCTTCCTCCGGTTTGACAAATTCCGTTACACCAACTGGTGGATTTTTACTGACTTTGAAAATTGCAGTGCCCTCATCTACTTCATCAAACATGGCGACGTACAGCATCTCAGCACCAATCTGGATGCTACCTGAAAGTTGTTTCCAAAAGAACTGGCCCTTATTTCTTGGGATCTGATCTAACGGCGACTCCGGCTTCATGTTGTGCCAGCTAAAACCAGGATATACAACCGGCACATAACCAATGTGATATTGTTTGCACCAGGCAAGATCAGCCTTGATACGTTCCATCATTTTAGGAAGCCGGGATTCGATGAAGCGCCCAACAAACCAGGGATGTATGATGTCTATTTTTTTAAAGGTTTCCAATAATTCCGGATCTGGTTCTGTATCGCCAGCTAGTTCACGCCATTGCGTTGGTACACCCAGAAGAATTGAACAGCCTCCATATACCGGGTCTTTTTGTAAAAAGTCGATGATCGCTCGGACATTTTTTAAGGAATATTTTCTATTGTCATTAAAACCAACTCCCCAAAGCGCAACCAGGGGTTTTCCATTGTGGTACAAATAGCTTTGGCTATTGCCGCGATTGGTTAACTTCATGCTATCCACCAGTTTTTTAAAGTCCTCAATCACCACCTGCTCATCCCCATCATGCATGCCCGAAAAATCGTACATGATGGCAATTGCCCTTTTGTATTTCTCTGCAGCCTCAAGTGCAGAAGAAAGTACTTTATTATTGTGATTTATGCCTTTGGCATACTTTAGGTTGCTGACGAAACGCTGTACAAACACACCATCTATGCCATATTGCTGCATCCATTTAAAATGGAGTTTAACGCTGGACTCATCGTATGAACTAAATAAATAGGCATGATCTCCATTGGCCAGTTTAAATGGCGTTTTATAGGTTTTTTCATATTCAGCAATCTCCGGCCAGATTTCTACCCCTATTCTTTCTTTATCGATATTACCATAATGGTTCCAGCCACGATCTGCACCATCACCTTTGGCATTAAACCAGCCTTGATAACCAGCCATGACCAATCCTTTATAACTTGGAAATCTGGATTGTTTAGCGTGTTTATTTTGAGCATGACCATACAAGGTCATACTTAAGCCAAGAACAATCAGATATAATTTTAAATGCCTCATATTTATTTTGAAATTTCTAACCGCTGACCTGTTCCCCAGGTCTTATTTGGTAGTGGTCCCATTTCCAATTCCAGTTTTCCACCAGCCACAAGCTGTTGGTGAGTAAACCAGGGCGTATCCAGGATTTTACCATCAAATTTTGCACTTTGAATATATTTATTAACTACTGAACTTTTATTGGCAATCACTTGAAAGGTTTTTCCATTTGGCAGGTCAATCGATACTTTATCAAATACCGGACTACCAATGGTGTATACCGGGATACCTGGTGTAACCGGATAAAAACCCATGGCAGAGAACACGACAAATGACGTCATCCCGCCCCCGTCTTCATCGCCGGGAATACCAAATACGTCATCTTTAAACCAGGTGTCTAACAGAAAACGGATCCTTCGCTGCGCTTTCCATGGAGAAGCCGTATAATTGTATAGGTACGGAATGTGGAAACTCGGTTCATTTCCCATCGAAAACTGCCCAACTATTCCGGTTACATCTGGAAATCTGGCCTGAAACTCATACTGGCTTCTACCTAAAGGCTCCCGGAACAACTGATCAAGCCGATTTTCAAAGGCGGTTTTTCCACCCATTAATCCTATTAATCCACCCAGATCATGTTGCACCTGCCACATGTAAGTCCAGCCATTGTTCTCATCATAATAATCTCTGCCACCCATACCACCATCGAACTTCGGATCTATATTGACCCAGTTACCCTGGTTGTCTTTAGGTAAGAACAGTTGTGCTTCCTTGTTCCAAAGATTCTTGTAATTCCCACCCCGAAGATTAAATTTCTGGTAATCCTGCGGCATGTTCAAATCTTTAGCCAATTGCCCCAGTGCCCAATCGTCGTAACTGTGGCCTAAAGTGACCGCTACAGCCTGGCGCTTTTCGAATTTATCTACGGCAGGTACATACTCTGCTTCACCAATCTTTAAAGCGGGGAAATAACCTTTTTCATGGTAAAAATCATCCAACTCATTTTTCGGCCCATTTCGCCAGGGCAGCATGGTTGCTTCGTTGGCATTTTTAGCCAGTCCCGCATAAGCTTTATTCAAGTCAAAGTTTTTCAATCCCTTTCTATGCGCATCTAAAAAACTGACTGTAGAATGAAACCCATTCATGCAGGCATGATCGCCAAACAACACAGGAAAGGTAGGCACCCAACCGCTTTGTTCATACATCTGTACGTATGAATTTAACATGTCTTCTTCCTGTGCCGGGTTTAAAATGATCCGTAATGGATGATGTGCCAAATAGGTATCCCAGGCCCAGTCATCTACGTAAAATGGACGGTTACTCGTGTGAATTTTATTATCGAAACCGCTAAAATACTGTCCATCTTCATTGATATCGATCATCCGCTCGTAACAACGATACAAAGCTGTATAAAAAGAACGTCGTTGCGCTTCTGTAGCCCCGGTTGTTTTAATCTGATTGATTACTTTTGCCCAGGCTGTTTCTCCCACCGCTACCTGCTGATTAAAATTCGTATTTTTTAATTCGTTGAGATAATTCTTTTTAGCTTGTGCAGGACTGACATAAGAGATCGCATACTTAAATTCAACCAATCCGGTCGTATTTTGTGGAAAAGTGATCCAGGCTTTAGCTGCTGTCCCACTTACTTTAGGAAGCGCAGATACCTGGTTATCCTGTAGGGTTCCAACAGTGGCGCCATCACTAAAAACGCCATAAAGGTAAACCTTGATGTTGCCATGATACATTTCTACCCCAGTTACTTCTGTAGCTGAAATGAAATTGAACTCATTTGCTCCGGCGTTGTAATTTTCCAGAAGCAGATTTTTAAGCCCCTTGGCAGGGAATTCGAATTTGTAATAACCTGTCTTCTTACCAGGTGTATAACTAACTTTGATGTCATCATCGATCAGATAGGTACTGTAATACCAGGGGCGATTGATTTCCAGATCATAATCGTAAGTCATCTTTCTTTTCCAATTGCTGATTTCTATTTTTTGACTGGAGGGTTTCAGGGCAAAGACTTCTCCTAAACGATGAGAAACCACATTTAAAGGAAAACTGGCGATCTGATCATCCATATAATCCTTTCTCTGGGGAAACATTCTGATCATTTGATTGGGCAATTGAACCGTCGGCCTTGTAGGCTGCAACAGGTGCCCCACATTGCCGATCAAAGGATCAACATATTTTAGATTGCCAGACCCTGCGTAGGGTTTTTCCTGTCCAACCGCACAGCCATTGTTAAAGAACAGCAGGGTTAAAAACAAGGCATTTCTGGTCGTAACTTGAATAATACGCTTTATCATTCTGAAGACTTAAAATTTAATATATAGGTTATTTTTAGGCAAAGCATGGCCATTTGGCCGCTAAAAGAGGCCATCCAGCGCATCATATGTGGGTTTGTTATTTTTTTGTACTTTCCAGTTCTTTGATTGTCCAGTTCTTCGTGCGACCCTGATTTACTTCCCTTACTTTTTTAACATCCAAAGGCTTAACTACGGAAGCTTTATTGCCGAGGTCATTTCTGATATAACTCAGCACCGAAGCTATGTACTCGTCGTCGTTGCTACCAAGTGCCGGCATGGCATCGGCATAGGTTTTACCATCAACTGGCCCGGATAAACCGTGAAGTAAGATTTTGATGAGTTTTTCCGGGTCGCCAGTCACATCTTTTGCACCGGCAAGTGGCGGTGCAGGCATTTCTTTTCCGCCGATTGTTACCCCTTTTCCGTCTTCACCATGACAAATGGCGCAAAGCTGCTTAAAAATTGTTGCGCCTTTCAACACCAGTTTTTTATCTTCTTCGGCCATTGCGGCAGCCTTTTTAGCGGCCAGCGCACGGGCATTGTTGTTGTTTTCAAAGCTTTTTTGCGATTCAACCAGCATCTGATTGTCCGGATATTGGGCAAGCATATACTTAATGATATCCTGGGCTTTTTCCGATTTGCTAAACCTCAAGCTCAGCGCAAGTTGAAAACGGACATCGGCACTCGGGTCATTTTTAAGAAATTCCATCAGCTGCACAAGCCGCTCATCTCCTTTTCTAACCAGATCATCACAAATCCAGACCGCAGTTTTACGAACGGCAGGATCATTGTCCTGAAATGCCTGTTTCAAAGTCTCCTGATCTATGGCTTTTAAACCGCTTAAGGTCCACAATGCATGGATACGGCCAAGCTGGTTTGTATTTTTATCCAGGGCCATGGCTTTCAATGCAGGAACAACAGACTTGTTGCCCCGAACCACCATCAGTTTCTGTGCATTATCCCGCCACCAGCCATTTGCATGCGCCAGGTAAGGAACCAGTTTATCGGTACTCAGATTCAATAACTTTGGTACATTACGATCTGGTTTCAGGCCATCATAAACTACGCGGTAAATCCGGCCCCTGCCAATATTTTTATCAAATTTCTTTTCATCTATTTGTTTCCTGAGGTAAGTACCTTTTTTTGTCCAATTACCTTCCTGTATAATTCCGCGGTACATATCCACGATATAAAGGCACCCGTCAGGCCCGGTTACACTATTTACCGGTCTGAAATTCATGTCTGTAGACGCGATGAATTCCTCTTTATTGTACGCGTTTTTCAAAGTTGTTTTACCATTGGTATTGATCACCTTAGCGCGTCTGATCAATCGGCCTACCGGCTCACAGATAAATAAATCTCCTTGCGCATCCGCAGGCAAGGCAGTACCTCTGAATACAGACTGCCCAGTACAAGCAGTAAAATGGTTTAGCGTACTGTCCGGACGCAATCTATTTAAACCACCCTGAACATCGGGTGTGGAGATAATCGGCCATACAGCTTGAAACTCATTGTCGTACTGGTCTTTAAAATCAAATCTGCCGTATGAAGGATTCTGTTGAAAATTAAGCGCCGGAGTTTCTGATCCTGCGGCAGAAAAAAACAATCTGCCATAATTATCACTGGTTAGGCCCCACTGCCCCCCAGGTCCCTCATGTAAATATTCAGCTTTAAGCATACCATCTTCATATACATATCGCTTATTCTCCACAGTGACATATATTTTATTGTCGAGGTTCCACATCAAGCCGCTTTTTTGATGCTCCAGGTTGCTGGTACTGATCTCATCATTTCTAAAAATCAATTTCTTTTCATCTGCTTGTCCATCACCATCGGTATCCCGGTAACTGTAAATGTTATTGGAATTTGTTTCATTGATCAAAATCCGGTCATCCAATGCCAAAATCATTCTTGGCAATAACAACTTGTCTATAAAAATGACTGATTTGTCCATTTTCCCATCGCCGTTGGTATCTTCCAGTCGTTTTACCGTACATACTGCTTTCATTTCACCGGTGCCTTCCGCATCCTGCATATAGGTATTCATCTCTGCCACATACATCCTGCCGTTCCCATCCCAGGTAATGGCTACAGGCTCATGAATCATCGGTTCACTGGCCACCAGTTCCAATCGATACCCTTTAGGCATATGCATCGTTTTTAAGCTCTCCTGCGGAGATAAATAAGCTGGTGAAGGATTCTTATTCACCACAATGTTCCCGTTGGCATCGCGTTGTACAACCGGCATGGAAACCTTACAGGTATATACCAGCATGGACAGGCTAAGTATACTCAGCACCAAAATCTTGTTTCTCTTCATAATTCGGTTCCTGTTTTACTTAAGCGATAAAATATACTTGGCCATTTTTTTCGCATCAGCAGGAGATAACGTAGCATGTGGTGCCATGGGAATCTGTCCCCATACACCGCTGCCTCCAGCTATGATCCTGGCCGCCAGCGAGGCGTAATTGGCGTCGTTTGCAGGATATTTTGCAGCCACCTGCATAAAGGCAGGACCTACCAATTTGATATCCAGTTTATGACAGGTCATGCAATCTGCTTTTTGGATGAGCGCTTTTCCAGCTTCAATATCTGCGGCAGATGCAGTTGCAGGACTCGCTTTTTTAACAGGGTTTGTTTTTTTCTTTCCGGTTTGTCCGAAACTATAAGTTGCAAGGCTGAGCAGAGCCATACAACAAATGCATTTCATAGAAATCTTCATTAGTAATTGGTTTCAGTTGTGTTTATTATTTGGTTAGTACTAGTTTACAAATGCAATTGGTTCATGATTAGTTTGTAGACCAAGATTACGCATCTCCGATTAATTAATGCATAATAAATCATTAATAAGACCGTATTTCCTCAATTAATTGTAACTGAATTACAAATGTTACATAAATTGCTACGCCAGCACTGATCTTTTCTCCTGCATGCTTTTAATCAAAATAACCTTTGGCATAAAGTATAGAGATCAAAAAATCAGGAGATCTAAGTTTGATCAGAAAGAATATCATTAAAGCTTTTATCAAATTCTTCATCATATAAAAGCTTATACTCTTTACAAAAATTCTCATAGGTATTTTTTGCCTGGGAATGCTTACCCAAATGTACCAGCGCCTTACAGGTGATGCTCATGGCTTCTTCATTGATCGGGTCAAAATAGAAGATATAATTGGCCAGTTCGATGAGCCGGTCCGGATCATCAGCAATGACAATGGAATGCGCAAAATGAAGATAAGTATCAATGATCTCATTCGAGATTTCCGCCTTGAACTGATCCATCCATTCATAATTGGCATTAGGTAAAAATGCACCGCGCTTAATGATCTCTGCCAATTCAGCTACTTTATCTTTATCTGGTTTATTCCGGTCTTTTATTGTCGCAAAACAATGGTAATAATCCACATAAGTATGTTCAAAATCACAATTGATTTTCCAGTAGCCGGTTTCTTTTGAAACCATACAATGGTCTAATTTCTCCAGGATACTTTTCAATTTTGCAATATTCACAGACCTGTTATTTCGGGCACTCTCTTCCGATTTATCAAACCACAGCAGTTCCTTAAGTTTTTCAGAACTGATTCCCCGTTCCCATCTGATCGTATACAACAATATAATCAGAAAAAGCTCTTTGATTAATGGCGTAAATTGTTTCGTTATTTCCCGGCCTTCTTTATCAAAAACCTGCATATCCCCAAAAAGGAAAATGGAAGATTTAAACGCTTTAACAACATGTTTAGATGAAACCTGGGGCGGAGCAGTATTTACAACGGCTTCTGTAGCAACTTCTGCCAGCAATGCCTCAGCTTTTGGAACAGCTTTTCTTCTTCTAAAGTAAACCAGACCTAAGGCGGCAATAGCCAGCAATGCGATGGAAACAAACAGGTAAATACTTTTATTTGAACCAAGGTTAAGCTTTGGATCCGCATTAATCGGCGGACTGGACAGGGAATAAACTTGAACATTGGTATGATCTGTTTCATCCCTGAATAAAGCTACGGCGATAAACTTTTTGCTTTTCTCACAGTAGAAAAGATCAGCAAAAGAGTTGATGTCATGAAATACAAAAGGAATGGGACTCCCAAAAAGCTGGTATTCTGGTTTTAGTAACGAACCGCGAATCAATTGCAAATGCGATTTATACTTATGCTTAGGAAATGTAAGTGCATAATAGCTATTGGTTTTCTCGTCGATAACCAATGAATTGGCAAATACGAAATGTTCACCTGCGATTTTCAGTTCATATATTTTCCTGAAGGATTTACTTTTAACATCAAAATAAAGCAAATCATATAAATTCCGTGGATTTAACATTTGCTGTCCGGTAGAACTTCCATAACCACCTAAAACATAAGCGCCCCCGGCTGTACTACCCAAAGCTGCAAGGTATCTTGGCGTAAAGGTGCTGCCTGATACTTTTACGATTTGCCAGGTTTTTGTCGGAAAATGATAGCGTTGAACCTGATTTTTATAAAAGAAATGCCCATATCCGCCAATTAGGTATAAAGATGAATCTGCTGCAGAATAAAATTTATTATACTGCCAAAAATCAGTAATTGGGGTATTCAGACTAAAATTATGCGTCCATTTTTTATCAACGGTATCAAATATGCTGACGATCTTCTGATCAATATATACATTCATTAAGCGATTATTCCGCTCATCAAATAAGGATTGGTTACCACGCATCAGATTCTGAGGGCCCGACAAATAACCAACCGATGCCAGCTTGCCTGATCTCACGCTGTACTTATATAAAGAATCTGAACTGACTACGTTTACCACTTCATTTTTTTCATCAAAAGCAATACTTGCAGCACCTTTTACAGAGAAACGCTGGAGCAATTGCCATTCATGATGTAATTTTTTCACCCATAGGGGATTGACTACAGTAGCAGCTTTATTCCCCATCATTTCAGTTACTGCAGCACCGTCATATTCATCCAGTGGCCAGCTATATTTAGTATTGTCTTTTTCAGAGATCTTAACATTCCGGATTTTCATAGGAGGCACGTCCGTAGTTTTGAATCCTAAATATTCATTCGCCCCAAAAAGTATTTTGAAACAGTCACTCGTTTTAAGCGCTAAGCTGCTTGTTGAAGAGAATTTACCATAAGAAAGCTGTAAGACCTGCTTTTCGTAGTCAAATTTAAACTTTACTGTATTCCAGGAGCTGTATAAAAGCTCAGCAGGAATGTTGAAAGCGATTTTAGAAAACTTATCGCCAATAATGAGTTTAAAATGATTCTGCTCCTTTGGATCCTTATCGTAAATCAGATCTATGTTTTCATTGTTGTTATCTACAAAACGAAGAATGTAACCGAAATAATCATCGCGGTTAGGCATAAAACTGAGGTCAAATGTCAGTTCAAAACTAGAACTGAAGCATAAGGTTTTACCCGGACTTAAATCCAGTCCGGTTCGCTGATCCTGGACCACTTCATGACTATAAAAACCAAGACCATAGGATTGCGAAAAGCCTTTGTTAACAAAGAAGGCAAATAAAACGGATAAAGTGAATAGCAGGTATTTGGTTCTCATAGTTGGGATTACGAATATAATATATATCTGTTTAGATTAACAGAGATATTTTAATTCGCCGACCCTGCCCCCAATAAAGCGGCTTTCTCTCCCAAAACAGATTTTTTTATGGGTAGGCTATATCCCATAAGTGTAGCCAGGTGTCTTCTGGTATTTTCTATAAAATGTGCGTCAGCATGGGCAATGTTACCGCCTAAAACTACTGCCAAAGGCATTTTCTTGCGAATAAACTTATGGATAAAATTAGCCAGATTTAAACTGAATTCGGAAAATACAGCATTAAAATGAGGGGTACCGGCGTGGTTATCAATCAGATCTTTAACGTCTTTGATCGTTATCCCACTCAATTCCGCAAAGCGGTTGATGAACCATCGCGTAGAAATGTAATCTTCTGCTATACCTTTTAAAAAAGGCATACACCATAAGCCGGAATCAACGGCCTTACCATTCACCAGGTAGGATGTACCAAGGCCTGTCCCTAATGTTAAACCTATAGCGTGATCATAACCTTCCAGACTTCCGCTAAAAACTTCACCTCTTAAAAAGCATGCCGCATCATTTATAAAATGGATGGCAGAGGGCTTTATGCCGAGGCGGTTCGCCAGCAGCGCCTTAATATTCAAGTTATAGAGTGCCTCATATTTACCCTGGTCTTTAATTTTACTGATTCCTTTACCATAATTCATAGGTCCCGGCATGGCTATATTGACTTTAAGCGAAGTCATGTCATAACCTTTACAGGAATTCTCTAAAGTTTGGGCCCAGGCTTCAATGATATCTGCTGCACTAGCTTGAGAATCCAATTTTGATCTTGACCATGAATCTTTGACTTCTTGTTTTTTTTCCAGATCTATAAGTGCGGCAGTGATGTGTGATCCGCCGATATCAGCGCTTAAAATAATTTTCTCCATAGTATTTGTCATTTAGATTTCATTTGTGACGAAGCTGGCACAAGCCTGTAGTCAATCGATTGCGTAACGGGTATTACTTCGAGCATATATTTTAATTTCTATTTGGTTGGTGATTACAGTTCAAACTTAAAATGGATTATTAATAAATGTTTAACAAATGATTAATAGAACCAAAAATAAGAAAATTAATCGCTTTAAAAACGCAAAAAGAGGATGATTATGATCATCCTCTTTTCATACCTGTCATGCTTCATTACTTACGCGTATTCTGCACGAGAACTGTGTTAAGTTACCGGTTATTTTCCAACAATATCTGGACTATTTCTTCGCTTTCACTTTTTTAACAGGTTCAACTCCCGCTTTTCTGATGTCAAGCTCATCAATGATGTTTTTAGCACCACCCAAAACGTCAATACACCACAATACATAGCGTACATCCACACAAATGGTACGTTTAAACTTCTTATCGAAAGCAATATCACCACTCATGGCTTCCCAATTACCATCAAAAGCTAAACCAATCAATTCGCCATTGCCATTGATCACAGGTGAGCCTGAGTTACCGCCGGTAATGTCATTGTTGGTAATAAATCCTACGGTTAGTGTACCATCGTTACCATACTGACCAAAGTTCTTTTTATTGTAGTTTTCGATCAGGTTAGCTGGCAAATCAAACTCGCTATCGCCAGGAATATATTTTTGCATTACCCCATCAATAGTGGTGGTCGTTTTATACACCATACCATCTTTTGGAGAATAATCCTGCACATTACCATAACTTAAACGCATGGTAGAATTGGCATCGGGATACATGATCTTTCCAGCATTTTTTTCCAAAATAGCCTTCAGGTAAGAATGATCCAGTTCTGCTTTTTTCTTTTCAAAATCTGCTACTACAGACCCAAAATTGGCTTTGATGTATTCTGCAGGAATGATATTTAAAGCATACTGATATCCTGGATCTTTTGCGATCGCCTCTGCCGAAGGATTTGAAGCCACAAATGCTTTCAATTTCTCCGGTTTGATAAAGTTACTGTTTTCCCATAGGTAATTGGCATATTTATCAAAAGTAGCCTCCGGGCTGCCACTCCAATATTTCTCTGCAATTTCTGCGAAAAATTTCGGCTGGGATTTTACCGGAACGTCTTTATAAAAAGAAGCCAGTATCTGAGAGAAGATTTTTTTGTCTGCCGTTTCAGTATAAGTCTCTTCGTAAGCAGCAAGTGCAGCGTTTATATTACCCTGAACCTGTTGCACATAAGCGGCATCATCTTTTTTCTTGGAAACCGCGATCAAAGCCTTACCTAATGGACCTGCATTGGCAGCCCATTGTGAAGCCTGGAAACCTTCATTGATGTAAGTACGTTGTACAGAAATCGGATCAATGTCTTTATAAATCTGATCATATTGCTCCATTAAACCAGCAAACTCAGTTTTTTGAGCAGCCCATTGTGTAAAGGCTTTCTCTTCTGTTCTTTTTGATTCGGCAACTTTCAGACGTTTCAATTGCTCAGTCTGACCGATAAAATATTTCCAGTAATTGGCGATTTGCGCATATTTGGAAGAAAGTTTTAAACGCAGACTCACGTCTTTATCCATCTCTGCTTTCCAGGCTTTTAAGCGAATGTCACGCAACTTCACGATAGTCGGACTCACCTTTTGCGTTGCCAGATCAACTCCGTAAGAAGTCAGGTACCTGTCTGTACGACCAGGATAACCATAAATCATCGAGAAGTCGCCATTTTTAACTCCTTTGATTGAAACCGGAAGGAATTTCTTTGGTTTGTAAGGCACATTCTGAACGTTATAGTTCGCAGGCTGGTTGCCTGTTGATGAATATACACGGAACACAGAGAAGTCACCGGTCTGACGTGGCCATTCCCAGTTGTCAGTATCACCACCAAATTTACCAATATTTTGCGGCGGTGTACCCACCAAACGAACATCATCAAAACGTTCGTATACAAACAGGATAAACTGGTTCGATTTATAAAAATCCTTTACATTCGCCTCAATTGTCGGACCTGTAGTTGCAGCTTTAGCAATTTCATTGAATATCTCGGTCATTTTAGCATCTTTAGCAGCACCGCTTAAACCTTTGGTTGCTGCATCAACTTTTGCAGTAACATCTTCCATCCTTTGCAGGAAACGAACAAACAATCCACTGATTGGTTTTTCTTCGCCATAGTTCTTCGCATAAAAACCATTGTCAAGGATGTTATTTTGAGGCGTGGAATTTGAAGCAATTGCATCGTAACCACAATGGTGATTGGTGAAGATCAAACCTTTGTCAGAGACGATCTCTCCAGTACAGAAGCCACCAAAATGAACGATAGCATCTTTTAAGCTTGAACCATTGGCGTTGTAAAGATCTTTAGCAGTAAGCTTGAAACCTTGTTTTTTCATCTGCTCATAGTTTTTACCTATCAGCATAGGGATCCACATCCCTTCATCAGCTTTTACCGCATTGGCAAAAGACAGTAACATTACGCACAACAGCAAGTAAACTGTTCTTTTCATATGATAATATATTAGTTAGTGTTGGCGTCAAATATAATAATAAAAAATAACCATTCTCTTTGGAGTCTGGCATCTGTTGCGGAAGGGCAAAAGCGCCTAGGCTTCCTCTGAGCAGGTGATTTTTTTCCAGGCAGGGCGGCAAGAGCAATGTAAAAAATTACCAGATAAATGTTGAGCAGGTAATTTTTTTCTAAAACACAAATGCATTAGCGGGGTTTAGTTAGGGACGCCAGAGATATTGATGGTCTCTGCACCTATCGCCTGTTGTTTTTTATCCGCTTTGATGTTAAAATACTTCACATCTGGACAACGCATATCGGTAAACCGGTATTGATGCATGGGAACTTGAATAACTTTTCCAAGATGTAACCTGAACAGATTTGTTTTCTTCCAGGTTGCCCCCTCCACTTTGGTTGCTGTAGGTTGAGCTGCCTTCCCCTCGTTACCAACCTGATCAATCGCGTTCACGCGTTTAAACTCGCCAATACCATTCATATGGTACCCGTCACTTTCAAAATCAGCTTGAAAGTGTTTTCCAGCACCTTCTACAACAAACCTGAGTTTGCCTTCTGCAATTACCTGAAGCGACATTTGAACTTCTTCTCCAGGATACCAATAAAACTCCTTTTGAGCCGGTGCATTCTGCCAGATATCCTTTTGCCCCGTTTTAGCAAAAGCTGTCCTTCTAAAAAACGGACGAAAGGCTTTTCTTTCTGAACTAATTTTACCGGCTTCATCTTTGATCACAGCCCAGGTCAGTCCCACATCCGTTTCCTGTTCATTCATATTCCCGCCCATGTAAACAGACGGGTTGTCTAAAAACTGAGCTGGATTTCGCTTATTCCGTCTGGTTTGATCAAAAGTAATCCTGGGAAGTATAACGGTACCGGATATGCCCAGCCACACATCTTTACTCGATACTGCTTTCCGATAATAAGCACCGTTAAAACAAGGCTTGCTTTTATCTGGCTTTACCTCATTTTTAAAAAAAACCGAATCACCCGGACTAACCTGTATTGCTTCAATAGCTTTTGGAATAGGACCTGAATAAGCCAAAGCAGCTACGGAAGGGATAATCAATCCCAATAATAAATTCCTCATCATGCAACAACCTGTTTCATAGTTTGAGCAATCTGGAACAGGGCTCTTGGCACATGAAAACAACACTTCCATTTACCTCCCTTTAAAGGCAATAAGACTTCTCCCCTTCTGTTCAGATAAGCGAACCATTCACCATGCTCCGGATCGCGGAAATGGGACCAGGTGTACGCATGTAATTTTTCAAACCAGTCTTTACACTCCGTTCTTCCGGTAAGTGCATAGCCTTTCGCCATACACACCAATGACTCCAGGTGCACCCACCAGAGTTTCTGATCCCATTCCAATTGTTGAACCGGCTTATTTTTAATATCCAGGAAATAGAATATACCGCCAAACTCTTTGTCCCAGCCATAATCCAAACTTTTCAAGGCGATATCTGTAGCTTTTTCAATCAGTCTTTTATCGTTTAAACGAACACCAAGATCCATCATGAACCACATGGCCTCAATGATATGTCCCGGGTTTACCAACCGCCCATCAAACGAGTCTGAAAAAGAACCGTCCAGATTTACATTTTCAAGAATCAGCCCAGTATCCTGCTGATAGAAAACATCCATAACTTCATGGATTACATCTTTCAGCAGTCCGTCAACCACCTGTTGATCCAACAAATGCTCCATCTCTAAAGAAAGGTTGCTTAAAATCATCGGCAAGGCGAAATTTTTCAGTGCCCTTGTACCTGGAAAAGCCTTATTGTATTTTCCTTTCGGATTGGCTCTTCTTTTTAAAATATTATCGAACGTACTTTTCGCAATTTCCGCGTATTTTGGTTGCGGATCTGCTTTGTATAATGCTGCAAATGCCATGCAGGCGAAGCAGTCGGAAAAAATATTGTACGGCTGCACCAGTGGATTGCCAAACTGATCCAATGAAAAGTACCAGTTTCCGGCTTCATCCCGGCCATGTGATTCTAAAAAATCAGCTCCGTGTTTAGCCGCAGCCAGCCATGCTGGTTTCTGCTCCTGTTCATGATACAAAGTAGCAAAAGTCCAGACTTCCCTGGCTTGCAACCACATAAACTTATCGGTATCAAACACATTTCCAAAACGGTCTAAACAATTGAAATAACCACCATTCTCTTCATCTATGGAATATTTCATCCAAAATGGCATCACATTATCTAATAACTCTTGCTCGTAAATTTCACTGTAATTCATCATCGCTCACTCAAATTGTCAATCCTTGTAGGTATTCTTTATATCTGTTAAATAAATGTCCGGCTTGTGTGTAGGCAGACTGCGGACTCATAAAATGCGAAAACTCAAAAGTGATCGCCTTATCGTAACCGGCACGGCGTGCAGCATCTAATTTCAACTTCAGTTTTTCAAATTTTATGGGTAAAAATTTAATCGGCATGTCGCGGTCAAAACTCTCGGCATTGGTCCAGCATTGCAAACCATACTGATCTGCGATCTTTTTGTTTACCGCAAAAAAATCATCCAGCTCATGATAGTCAATATGCCCGTCCTGAAAGGCTACAGCATCAACAGCACCACTAATTCCTTCAAATATTTCGCCCCATTCTTTTTCATGTTCCTGAAGCGATACTGCATCTTGCTTGGTTAAATCAGCAGAAGCTGCCATGACTGCTTTTTTACCATCAATCCAGGGCGAAATCAGGGTAGGCAAGCCGTCACTTACCCCTTTACACTGCAAGCCCAGAGTTCTGAATGCTTCTGTAGCGCCTTTTGTACGCCTACTGATCTCCATGCTCAGGTACCAGCCGCCAAAGCTCTTATAATGTCCATATTGCTTCCATACCTCATCAATGACATAACGGTTGGAATCAATTTCATGCTGCAGGTTTCCGGTATCCCAATATTTGCCGCTATCGTACAAACCGAAATAAAACTTCATCTGATACTTATCGGCCAGTTGCAGAAATAGCTCCACCAAATCAACAGGGGGATGGTAACAACCAAAAGTATCTTTAAGGTAAGTTGAAGGATAAGTAATGAAACGGCGGTATCCGCTCCTGATCAGGATGACGGTATCGATACCCACCGACTTCATGTGGGCAAAATCCCTGTCCCATTCCATCCGGCCCCAGTTTTGATGCGGAATATCATGAGAAATCTCGTCTATAAATGTTCCTGTGATCTTCATAAGTATTTTTGTGCTTTTAAATAGGCTACCCAATCCATATAGGCGCTGGCTTTAAGATGCACACCGTCAGGTGTAATCTCTTTTTTTAAATTACCAGCTTCGTCCTGAAAAACCGGGCATATGTTTATATAAGTAATTTGTTCTTCGAGCGCCATTGCTTTAATCTTTTCATTGAGCAATGGAACCAATTTATTGCGCCCCTTAGTATAAGGCTCTTTGGTCATTTCTTCATTAATGGGTAAGGCACTTTCTATGTAAATCTTTGTTTTCGGTGATTTTAGCTTAATCAACCGGACAATTCGTCTATAATTATTGACACTCACCTCATTTGGTAATTTCCTGAACAAATCATTAATGCCGTCCATTAAAAAAATGGAATGTGGCTTTGCCTTAAGAATGCGGTCCATCCTGGCTAAAATACCGAAGGAATTGTCACCACCAACTCCCCTGTTGATGATTGGATAAGGAGAACCTGATAAAATTTCCTGCCATTCCCCCCGTTCTGTAATGCTGTTTCCCAGAAAGATGATGGCATTTTTTGGAATGGACATCTGGTTAAAATATTCAACCCTTTGCTGATAATAGCTATTGGCATAATTGCTATCAATTTTTACGGTTTGCTGCGCTTTAACGCTCGCCGCGCACATGAGCGCGACGCCTATCATGAAGCTGCTGTAGGTTAGCTCTTTTATCATAATAAATGTTCTTTCTTTAAATGAGCTGCCCAAATGATATATGCTGCAGATTTAAGATGTAATCCATCAATGCTCAACTCTTTTTTTAATTCACCATTTCCATCAGCGAAAACGGCGTGTAGATTTACATAATGTAGCCCGTAAGCTTTACAAAGTGCGTTTAAACCTTCATTTAAGGCAGATATTTTTGCATTAGAAAGCTTTTCATAGGATTTAGGCAGCATTGCAATATTCACTGGCAATACACTCTGAAAATAAATCTGTGTTGCAGGCGACTCGGCTTTGATCTGTTTAATCATACGCAGGTAATTGGCCAGGATTACCTCATTGGGCGTTCCTCTTTTCATGTCATTAATGCCACACAACAGAAAGATCTTAAGCGGTTTCGAAGCCAATACTTCGTCTAAACGCGCCAGAATACCGTAAGTAACATCACCACTAATTCCCCTGTTAACGACGTGTTTGTTGGGGATTAATTCCTGCCACTTCCCCCCTTCGGTAATGCTGTTACCTACAAAAGCGATTTCTTTCTTCTGATTGGGCATTTTCTTGAAAAAATCAAGCCGCTGCAGGTAATGCCCATTGGCATAGCTACTGTCTATCGCAAGCGTGTCCTGGGCATTCGCAATACAAGGGAATCCAAGAAATAATAGCCCGGTAAAAAACAATCTGTTCATCTTAAACTTGTTTATCAGCATGATACAACGATTACAACGTTACTTCTTCAGTTTTTTCTTCAGTTACCGGCATCAATGGAACCAGCCAGGTCACTATAAAGGCAGGAATTGTGGCGATCAACACCCAAATAAAAAACTCCTTATAGCCAAGGTAGTCACTCAGCAAACCACTAATCATTGACGGGATCATAAAACCCAGGTTCATCAAACCACTACCAAAAGCATAATGGGCCATTTTGTATTTACCAGGGGCAATATTTTGCATCATGAACAGGATCAGGCCTACAAACCCATAGCCGTAACCAAAATATTCAATGGCTACAGCCGAGGCAATGATGTACAAATCATGTGGCATGGTTACAGCCAAAAAAGCATAAGCGGCAAATGGAAGGTTAAAAAATGCGCACAAGATCAGCAGGGTTCTTTTGGTTAAACCTTTATTGGACACATAATATCCGGCAACAATAGAACCCAATACGAATGCGACCGATCCAAAAACACCGTAAAGCAAACCAATTTCGGAGGTGCTTAAACCCAATCCCCCACTCGCTCTGGAAGCTTTAAAAAATAAAGGGACAATTTTAATGGCCTGTCCTTCTGCAAACCGGTAAAACACGATAAAACACAAGCTAAACCAAATGTTTTTCTTCTGGAAAAAAGTGATAATCACATCTTTTAAGGTGACAAAACCTGCTTTAACAGAACTTACCTTTTGGGTTTCTTCACCTGCAGGTAAAACACGCATGTTGTATAACCCAAGTAAGATCATAATAATACCGTAGGCAAACATGACAATCATCCAGGCATTTTTTATCCCGATTTCCTTTTCCAGTTGTCCGGCAAAATAAACCAGGACACCGCCGGAAAAAACCTTGGCAATGTTATAAAACGCACCCTGCCAGCCCACAAATTTCGCCTGTAACTTCGGCGTCAATTCGTTTAAGTATACACCGTCTGCAGCAGTATCATGGGTAGAACCACTAATGGCAATGATGGTTAAAATGGCAATTGAAAAACTAAAGAAATGGTCCATCTGCAAGGTCAAAGCCAATAGACCAAACAATACGCCAGTAAAAATCTGGGTGGTATAAACAAAAAACTTTCTCGTTTTATACATTTCTAAAAATGGCCCCCATAATGGTTTGATGGTCCAGGGAAACATAATCAGAGAAGTCCAGAAGGCAATCTGCGTATCCGAGATGCCCATGTTTTTATACATGATGGAACTTGCGCCCGACAAGGCCACAAAAGGCAAGCCCATAGCGAACCAGGTGGTTGGAATCCAGTAAATCGGGCTTATATTTTTTAGTTTTGACACAGTGAATTTGTTTTAAAATGAGTTTAGATGGAAGACTTAAGTTTTCCAGAACATTCTGGCGCGTGTACAGCATAAGGTGATTATGGAGACGATACCTGTAAAAACCAGTCCCCGTAAAAAACCACCAGTTGGTAAATTGGCCAATTTATCCAAATAAGCTTCTGTTCCCGTAAGTTTCAGTAAAGGAATAAGGAATAAGTTTCCGGCTGTATAAGCTACCATGGGGTTTTTACCCTGATTACCAAGGAACGTAATCGTGGCTGAAAAATACCCCAGTCGTTCGAAAATATTCAATGACAGCAGCACTAAAAAAGCCAGCCCGGTGCTTACAAAGTAATAACTAAAGGTAGAGATGTCCTTTTTAATCCCGCCTTCAAATGCCTCGAAAAACAGGCCCAAAACCAACAGATAAACACCGGTATTGACAAATTTTGAAAATAAGGTTTTGTCAGCTCCCTCAGGCATTTTCTTTTGTAATTGTAATAACAACAACGAAACCGCCACAGTTAAGAATAGGTTTGGAGCCAGCCAACGCATATACAGACAAACTACATTACTGATCAGCAAAAACATACATAAACCAGCAATGCAAAGCAGTTTTGTTTTAGTTCCTGTCAATACATCCTGTATCGGCACAGCAGTTCTGTTGAGGAGCCACTCACCTGCAAATGTTCCAGGTAATACGATAAATAAGTACTTCAGGTAATATAGTTTATACATCCAGGGGGCCGGCGACCAGTTAAAAAGCACGCTATTCCAGCTTCCCGCATCTTTTGATGTCAGCAATATGGCCATCAATACAGGTAAGATGCCGATCCTGAGTAAAGGTTGATTCCGGGTAAACCACCAGATTAATGTTCCGAAAAAAGCCATATTGGCCAGCACAATGATGATGATGTCACTGGAGGCCAGACTAAACCCGTTTTTAAAAGGATACCAGATCAAAAACGCCCCTGCCAAAGCGAAACCAATAATTTTAACCGTCACTGCCATTTTAATATTTTTGAGTCCGCTGAAACGGGCATACATCAGGAACAACACAAAGAAACATCCGATAGATAAAAAATATTCTTTCCAACCCGGCGTTCCACTCATTACCCAGGCACGTGCATAAAAAGTAAATAATGCAAACACGACCAATAGCAAATAACGCTGGATAATCTGCCCCACTGTTTTGTAGACAGGTTGTGCAGTCAGCTTTTTTTGTAATGCCAAAGGAATAGCAGCCCCCATAGTAAAGAGGAAGAATGGAAAAACCAAATCTACCCAGGTGATTCCCGGAAGTTCCGGTTTAAAAACATGGTATGGCGGCGGCACCTGGGCATGGTACATCCAGGCGGGTAAAATACCAAAGGAAACACTGCTAGACAATACCATCAGCAATATCGCCAATCCCCTCAATGCATCTAAAGCTTGTTCTCTCTTTTTCATAAAGACTACAGTGCTTCTGTTAAACCTCGTTTCAAGCTCTCCCACCAGTTCTTTTCGATGACATGTACAATATCAAAAACCATCACCCCATCAGATTTCTTACGACACATTTTCAATGCTTTGACAAACTGGGCTTCATCTTTTTTGTATTGCTCTACATAGATACCTGCGTAAACCGGCACTTTACCCTTTGTAATTTTCATGGCCATTTCAGCCGAACCTTCCACAGTATACCAATCGTCTTTTCCCTTTCCCTGCCCCGCCTCTATCCTGCTCACTTTACTCAGATCAATATGTTGGGCTTCGGATTTATTTACTTCATAATAATAACTTCCGGTGGTATACAAATCAAGTGCTTCTGCATAGCCATAATTTTTATATTCTGGAGTTGCCCAATCAAATGTTGCTGCCGGATCATAATCCTTACTAGCCCAATTCACGCCAACTTCGTAATAAGTTGGATACCAGGAACCGGTATAATCGCCAAATTTAATTTGCGGCTGACTCTTTTTTAACGCCGCTTTAGCGGTATAAAAAAAGTCGTGGATTACCTTTGCACGCCACGCTATCCATTTTTTGTAATGTACACCTGGAATCCGCTTTTTATCGGCATCATAAGTGTAAATGTCAGCAGGAAAATTATGGACTTTAACACCTATATATTTTTCAAAAAGTTGTTGAGACAATGGCGAAAAATCAGCTTCTATACTGTCGTAACGCACACGGTCTAAAATGATCCCATCCAGTTTCGGATACATGGCTGCAAGTTCCAACATCACAGACAACTCATAATCCTGTACTTCCTTATTGGCCGGATTGACCATTGCAGACCATTTATTTTTAATTTTTGTAATGGGTACTAATCCAGCAGCAGTATAATTTAACGACTGCCAACCGCGTTTCTTTTTATCGCTAAAAACAATCCCTCTTTTAAATTCATTATGACCACCACTAAAAATATTAATCGTAGCGTGTACAGTAAGACCCAGCTTGTGTCCTTCGGCAATAAAGGTTTCCAACATGTCAAAACCACCTTTTTTGGTGTACCCCCGCCATTCTTTCATTACAGGTGCGATCTTACTGGGATACAATACCTCTCCAGAAATTGGCTTTACATCGATGATCACATCGGTAACACCAGCTTGTTTCGATTTCTGCAGATAGTAAACGATAGAATCTTTATCCGCAAAGCGCTTGTAATTGGCCGTTGCATCGAAATATAAAAGATTCTTCTGCTGCGCTTTCAACAGTCCGCTAAGACCGATGAAAACGCAGATAAAAGTCAATTTGAGATATAGTTTCATTTGTAGGTATATTGCTTATTTAACCGTAATCGTAAATTCCTTCACAATTTCTTTTAAGCCCAGGTTATTGGTATTCTTGGCGATAAAAGTTACCGTATAAACACCAGGTGAGTTAAATGCATATTTAAAATCCTTCACTTTGTCCAGATACCCTTTAATACCTGTACCTGCATCAGGCGTTACGGCCGTTGGAAACAAGGCCCTGCTTATTGCCCAGTCTTCCGATGGCAATAAAGTACTTGCCGGAGCAAAGAATAAAAATGGCGTTGTCGTTTGAATCGTCCATTTATTTGCAGTATTCAATACATCAACAGCTAACCAACCTGCCGAGGTAACGGATGCAATACTGGCGTTCCCCCCAGGTGTTTTATTGAATAAATTGAACACGGTAATTCTCCAGGTTCTACCACCCAAGGCCGCAGATGTACTTTCCTGACCAATCCATTTCCATGCGAAATAAATAGGCTTACCAGAAACCGGAAGATCAGACAAATCCACGTCGCCAGAAACTGTGGCTACACCAACAGCACCTGCTGCAGCTGAACACAGAGTAAACCTATTTGTGATATCCGTCCAGGTTGCCGCTTTGATCCCATCGGTACTGTAAGTATTGTTGAAATCTGTGGAGTACATCAGGTGCAGGTTATCTGCCTGGGCACCAAAAAGTACCTGTGTCGTGATGTTCAAATTCAATTTAGCATCTGCAGATTCAATTCTGTCCTTGTACCGATATTCCTTACCGGGCTCACCGGAATAAAAAGAAATGATATCAGCGTAACCATTAATGGAAAAAGTCACAGAGTCCCCTTTATTGTATTCCAGTTTTGAAGTTTTAACATCGAACGACGGTGTCACTGGCTCATTTTTTTGGCAGGCTACCATCAAAGGCAAAACAAAGATGCCCAGTAAATATCTTAATGTATTCATTTTCTTAATTTTATGAATTAAATTTACAATTACCATTACCAGCCTTTATTTTGGATGATGGCCTTATTCAAGTTAAGCTCTGCAGCAGGAATAGCAAACAAGGTATCTTTTTCAGAAACATTTTGTCCGGATTTAGCAGCGTAAGTATAAGTTGATGGGGCTGTAGTTACAATCTCATTGGCAACACTTTTCATTGCTGAGTAAAATTGTCCCCAACGAATCAGGTCAAAGCGCCTCAGGCCTTCATAACCGAGCTCAAGGGATCTTTCTTTACGAATTACAATCCTTAAATCATCTTTACCAGCGGTCTCCGCTGCAGTAAGGTCAAAATTAGTGGTCGCAATTTTAGTAAGCGTGGCAGTTGCTGTAGCTCCCCCTGCACCTGTACCCCCTGTAAAGGTTATTGTTGGTGCAGAAGTATAACCTGTACCACCACTAATCATGTAAATTGCGGCAATTTTACCAGACGCCACAGCAGCCGTTGCAGCTGCACCTGTACCGCCCCCACCTGTGAAAACAACAGTTGGAGCAACAGTATAAGCACCACCATTCACTACAGCTACTGATTTCACCTGCTCTAAAGTACCCAGGGTTTTTCCATGCGCCCGGCGTTTCACTTCATTCACAGCATCTATGGCAGTTTGCGTTGGCCCATTCATCTCATTTTCAGCTTCAGCTAGCATCAACAGCACATCAGAATAGCGCAATAATGGAAAGTTAATGGAGGTCGTACCATTAAATTTAGGCAGCGCCGTCTCGTATTCACGCCTCCATTTGGCATCATAACGATTATAAATCTGTGACGGAGCATAAGCAACTTTACCGTTGTTCGTATCGTAGGCATAACCACTGATGTTCCAGTCTCTACGCAAATCATTATCATCAAATGATTTATAATAACTCTCCGTAGTATGCTTAGCACCATAACTGAAACCAATGGTTGCATTTGCCCCAATGCCATTTATTGCAGCAACAGAGCCTTCCTCATCCTGGGTTCCGTTCTTTTTACCAAATTCAACCTCCCAGATCACTTCTTTGGTATCGTACTTATCCTGACACATGTTTATAAATACCTGCTTGTAATCCGGATTAAGACTGTGACCTGCTTGTTTCACTTTTTCTGCCCATTTTTTCACTTCGGCATAACGAGAAACATCCCGCATTGGCGCACCAGCCATTTTTAAATTTACACGGGCTAAAATACCCCATACAACAGACTGTGTAACCCGGCTACCGTAAGTATAACTGGAAATCGGGTTTACCATATCAGCTGCTTTTTCCATATCGCTAACCACCTGCAGGTATACTTCTTTATATGGAGTATTGGCATTGTTAACTTCTGAAGCCGAGGCTGTTGAAGTAAGTTTCAAAGGCACATTACCCCAGTTATTGGCCAGTATAAAATGATAATAACCGCGTAAAAAGTAAGCTTCACCTAAAGCGACCTTTTTCTTTGCAGGATCCATTGTTGCCTGGTCAATATTTTCTATCAGCATATTGGCCCTGTTGATGCCGTTATACAAGGCAATCCAGGCATCCGTCAACTTGGTATCAGAAGGATTATAATTGTAAAGACCGATGTCCTGTGTCCATGACGATAAAGCAATAAAACTATCGTCAGCAACATCCATTTCAAAATAGAAGCTCCGACCGTAGGTTGCTGATTTCCCCAATACATCATAGATACTGGTTACCGCAGCATTGATATCGGCCTCATTTCTGTAAAAGTTTTTAGGGGATAAAAAATCTGTTGGCGTGGTGTCCAGAAATTTCTTACATGAAGATGAAGTAAGTACCAGTCCGGATATGATTATGCTATATAAAATACGTTTCATAAATCTAATTTCTTTGGTTAAAAAGTAGTGTTGATTCCTAAGGTAATTGTACGGGCCCGCGGATAAGCAGAGTAATCAAATCCTGGCGTTAATGCACTATTCCGAACAGAAACTTCAGGATCATATCCTGAATATTTAGTCCATGTGTACAGGTTCTGTGCTGAGGCATAGATACGTCCTGTTTTAAAGACCTTGGATTTCCTTACAAAAGCAGGCGAAAAATTGTAGCCTAAAGAAACTGTTTTTAATCTCAAAAATGATCCGTCCTCAATAATTCTGGTTGAATAAGCTTTTAAAGATGATCCTTTTCCTGCAGCAACACCTGGTATATTAGAACCCGTGTTTTCCGGGCTCCAGCGGTCCGCATAAGTTGCATACTGGTTGTATCCATATTTATATGAAGATTCAAATAAGATCCTGTTGGCATTGATGATGTCATTCCCGTACGACCACTGCAAGAACACATTCAAATCAAAATTCTTGTAAGTGAAATTGTTGCTCATACCACCGGTGTATTTAGCATATGGACTTCCAATAACGGTTTTATCACTTTCTGTAATTTGAAAATCCCCATTAAGATCTTTATACTTTACATCTCCGGGCTTTACATTTGCTCTCGCTCCACCATTAGAAGAAACATTATCTTTCAACGTATAAACATCCCCAACCTTAATGAAATCATCATAACCATAAACTCCATCGAAGATCAAACCATAAAACTGTGCTATCGGACTACCGATTTTGGCTACATAGCCTGGAATATTTTTCCAGTCGTCACCCCAGCTTTGACTGGTCACCAATTGCAATTGATTTTCTGTCAATTCAAGTATTTTATTCCTGTTGAAGGCAATATTGAAAGAAGAAGACCAGCTAAAGTCCTTATTTTGAACCGGACTAAAACCTACGGTCAATTCAAATCCGCGGTTTTGGGTAGCGCCAATATTCTTAATCGCCCTGTTGTAACCTGTTGTAGGCGGTAAATTTGCATTCAACAAAAGATCAAATGTCTTTTTCTGGTACAAATCAAATTCAAATGTTAGTCTTTGCTTAAAAAAACCAAGGTCTAAACCTAAATTGGTTTGTTCTGTCGTCTCCCATCTTAAGTCGGCATTACCCAAACTTGAATAAATCACCCCTTTGTTATCGCTGTTGTTAAACATGTAACCAGGTGAATTGTTGATTGGATATGAACCATCCGGATTTGCGTAGTTCAAACTCGGATAAGCGGCAAAATTAGAGACCTGGTTGTTACCGGTTCTACCCCATGAAGCCCTCAGCTTAGCGTTGGAGAGCGACTTTATATTTTTCGCAAATGACTCATTATTAATTTGCCATGCGCCGCCTAAAGATGGAAAGTTACTCCATTTGTTATCTCCTAAAAATCTCGACGAGCCATCCCTTCTGATTGTTGCTGTAAAAATATAGCGGTCAAACAACTTGTAGTTGGCCCTACCAATAAAAGATGCTTGTGTGGAGTTTGACGAAAGTGAACTAATAGCCAATGGGTTACCTTCATCCAGGCCGCTTAAGCCCAAACTTTCACTTGGTAAAAGCACTGCGGTAGCTCCTAAAGAACGGCTCTGGTTACCTTCAAAAGACACGCCAGCCATTACGTCGAAATAATGTGCTTTATTTAGCCTTTTAGCATAAGTCAGTGTATTCGCATTCTGCCAGCCGGTTGAGTTGTAATAGGTTTGCGTACCATTCACCAAATAATTTCCTGTCGCCGCACTTCTGGACATCGAACCATTAAAAACATCCGCCCTTCTTAGTCCTCGGTTAAATGATGCTGTAGATTTGAACTTCAGATCTTTCATGATGGTATATTCCAAATAACCATTGGCTGTAAAACTTGTGCCATAGGTTTCACGCAACTCATTTTTAGTGGTCAATACCGGATTGAAAGTAAAGTTACCACTTTGCTCAACTTCCGGGTCATTCGCTAAATCCAATAAATTGAGATCCGGATTTACAGCTACCGGCCTAAAAGCCCAAACGCTAAACAACATATTCAGCTCATTGCTGAAATTACCAGTTGAAGTTGGGCTACCATAGGTTTTAATATCTGCATAGGTTGCGTTAAAACCAACTTTTAGCTTGTCAGAAACCTCTTGATCCAAGCTCATTTTGCCCTGAGTACGTTTAAATCCAGAATTCAGAATAATACCATCCTGACCTACATGCGATAAGGAAACACTATATTTTGTTTTTGCAGTCCCACCCATAACCGACATATAATGATTTTGCATAGGTGCAATCCGGGTAACCTGATCTTCCCAATTGATACCAGCCAGATCTTTATAACTATCCAGTGTTCTGCCATCTTTAAAATAAAGTGCTTTTGTACGTATCGGATCAATCTCATTCTGTAGCTTAACAAATTCATAAGGTCCTAAAAGACCCATTCTTTTGTTATTTTCCTGTAAACCATAATAACCGTTATAGGCAATTACAGGAGCACCCTGTTTACCTCTTTTTGTGGTTACCATAACCACACCATTCGCTCCTCTGGCTCCATATATGGCTGCTGCTGAAGCATCTTTCAAAATATCAATAGATTCTATTTCATTGGGATCCAATGTATTTAATGGATTCACAACACTATTGTTAGGGTCTTCCATTGGAAAACCATCAATAACCACCAAAGGATAATTTAATTGAGTAATCGAGTTATTTCCACGAATCGTAATTTCAATTGGAGATCCGGGTTGTCCTTCACTTGAGGTAACCTGAACACCAGCTACCCGGCCAGCCAAAGCCTCATCAAATGATTTTACCGGCGCCTTTTGTAAATCGGCAACTGTCACACTACCGACTGATCCGGTGAGGTCTTTTCTTGCAGCAGTACCGTAACCAATAACAACCACATCATTTAGCTGTGAAACAGACTCTCTCAGGGTAACGTTTACTACGGTTTCCTGACCAAGGCTAACTTCTTTATCTTCAAATCCAATGTATTTAAACTGTAATACCTGATCAGCAGGCGTCAATTTAATCTGAAAAGCGCCATTATTTGAAGTGTTCACCATTGTTTTACTTCCTTTAATCAGCACTGTAACACCTGGCAAAGGCAGCCCTTTCAGGTCTTTGACCTGGCCCGTAACCGTTCGGGTTTGCCCCATCACGGCAAAAGACATGCACATGAAAAGGACGAGGCACATAAAGCTGAGCAGCCTCTCCTTATTTTTTGTAAAAATTTGTTGCATAATGTTAATTGGTTAGATTATATGATTCAGTTTGTTTTTATTAAATTTTTGGCAGCCCGTTAAAATCTATGGCTATGGCAAAAGGGTTTAAGAAATGATCTATCAAGACAGCCAGGGATTCGCGCGACAGGATTGTATTTGCACGTATACTTTGGTTTAAGGACAGTGCCGCAGCTACCTTGGAAAAATCTTCAACCGAAATTGTTTTTTTTGACAATGCAGTGCATACACTTGCAGCAAAATCTGCTGTAACCATTTTTCCCGAAGGGAATATTCCATCCATTACCGGATAATAAGATTTCAGTCCGGAAACAAGATCATACTCGTTTACCGGCTGTTCCGGATAAAACCAGGTTTGATTTGCCCATTTAAATGGAATACCAGTTCCCTTCAATATCCCGGTAGCACCAATGCGTTGAATCGCTTTGAAGTGCTTTTGATCAGGCTTTACATCGATAAAAGGCAGCAGGTATACCCCACTTTCCAGCAATGCAGACTGCACCTCCCTGATTTTAACTTCAGCTGGCTCAATTTTATGTTTAATGGCCACCGCAGCAAGCGCACCCGCTGCCTGACCAATACCCAAAACAACCGGCTGTAACCTGCTTGCACCTGCAACAATATTGGTCACGCTGATGCTCTTCTCGGCAACAATGATACCCGGGGTATTTTTAGGCACCAAGGCACCTAAAGGAATGTTATAAGAAGGTACTTTGATTTTGATGAAATCAATTTGAGGGGCATTTATATTTTTCAAATGATGGTGGTCAATCGGATAATCGCCAATGGCAATTCCCGTTCTATACAAACTTGTTTTCTGTGCATACGGGGCAGTCAGATCATTTACGTTTAAGGTAACCTGGCCATCCAGTCTTCTCGCTTCCCGGTGGTATGGAATCATCGGCAAATGATCTGCTGTAGGAAATTCGTCGTCAGCAATTCCCAGATTTTTAAAACCCAGCTGGGTTTGTAAATGATAAACAAACCGTAAGCTATGAAGTTTAGCTTCCTTTAAAGCAGCTTCACGATCTTTTTGATTCAATTCAATAATGTTCAGATAAATGTCATTGCCACATTTTGGCCAATTGATCATATACTTATTATTGGGCAGCTTTCCGTAAGTGATCATCTGATTACAGTCTATTTTTGGTTTTTGATCTTCAGCTGCTGGATCTGCCACATCACAAGCACAGGCAAACTCTTTTGGATCATATCCTGCTGGTCTGGCAATTGTTTTGTCGGCACCTTTTCCAAAATCCTTAAGCACCACCACATAAGTCATGTCCTGAATGATATCATTGGCTTTTTCAGGCGCAAAGATCTCACCTGTATCAAATCGGCTATCCATTCCTACGCGATATGGCATTTTTAAAAAGCCCATTACATCGCCCAATTCCGTTGCATCAATAATCAGTTTCGCGTAAACTGTAGTCAATTTACCATTGGCCTTCAACTCCACTTTCCATTGATTCGCTACCCTGCTGATATTTGTCCAGTTTGTTTGATACCAAATGGTCAGGTTCGGATGCTGAGCAAGTTCTTTCAACATTTTATTGCCGATTGAGGGTTCAAACAAGGTGTTGCTCACCCAACCTGTTTCTACAGCCTTAGGCCCGCCATAATGACGATATAACTTCTCCCTGAACTCGCCCCATAAACCCGACGGCATATTGTGATTTCCATCTATTGCTGAAACTCCCGCAGAAGTCAGCATGCCGCCCAACCAGGTAGTTTCTTCAATAACCAATGTTTTCACACCCATTCTCGCAGCCTGAATGGCTGCTGTGCTACCACTGGCCCCACCGCCTACAATTAACAAATCTGTGTGGTATTCTTTTACAACAGCCGCAAAAACGCGCAGGTTAAAAAACAATAGGAGAATGCTTAAAAAAGTTAGTTTTAAAAGTAATTTCATCATTCGATGTTCATGTTATGTATTGATTATTTTTCTTTTAGAATGAGTGCCGTCATTACCCCCCGTTCAGTTCCATCTGAAGGTTTGACTGTTTGTTTTCCATTAATGGTCAGGGTTGTAGAACCTCCGCCATCCAGATTTAAGGCAGCCACACAGCCCATATCTTTCATCAGCTGAGCCAATTCTGCCAGATTTAGACCCGCTCCACCACTACTGTTATTTCCCTCTACAGCCAGTACAACCACTTTATTTTCTTTGGTGTAACCTATAGCTGATCTCGCCCTCGATGAAGTGTTATCGATAACGATAAGCTCCTCATCGTCAGTAATTTTGATTTCATTATTTTTAATCAGTACCGGAGAACCGCCGATTGCAGATTTCACATTCCAGCTGATCGCCCCGGCAGGAAATGTAGCCGAAGGAACAGCAAGCGGAGCTGTATTCAATTTAATCGCTGCCGGAGCCGGGTAACTATACAATGTACTGTTTCCAGCACCAACATGATAAACCCAGGTGACATCAGGTACAGAAGTATCATTAAGACCAAAAGCACCCCTGGTTGGGTAGTAAGTTGTATTGACCGAATTATATGGCCGGGTTAAAGATTTGATATTTATCGCATCCACTACACCCTGGTACATAGACAAGCTATATGAGGCATTCGTTCCAAAAAAACCTCCATTTATACACGCATATTTTACACCAGGCTCTTCATTATAAAAGTCAGTTACTTTTTTATTGGCAGCAGCAAGCACAGGTTTAAAATCAATTATTTTCGGATCAAAAACCACAGCATAAGCCACTACAGCTTTGCCGTTGATTGGAGTTTTATTTAAATACACCTGAATACCATTTGGGAAATCAGCCATTAAGTTTACCGATTTTTTCCAATTGGAAGAAAGGCTAATTAAAGGAGTGGAGTCAATTTTGACCTCAGGTTTTTCCGGATGATATTTCGTATCTCCATTTCTACTGCATGACATCAACAATACGCCCAATAAAACAGCAATCAGAGAAAATTCTAGTTTTCGGTTCATAGCGGTTTGGTTATGCAGTAAATATAATAACTTTATTAAAAATATTAAAAACATTTGTAAAGTTTTAACAAATTATTTTTAACAATAACTAACTTATTACATAATAAGCCATTAACACCCCTTTTCAGTATACAATTAAAACAAATGAATAAGTTCCCCTGGGCAAAACTGGGACAATTTGTATTTAAGGTGTCCTGCGTTCAAGTTCGGTTACCGGAATTTTGAGTATCCTACCCATAACTTTTCCATCCCGATAGGTAACTACACGCAGATTTTGTGCTCCTTTTGGGATATCCAGTGGCATTCCTTTATACATCGGATAATACTGATCTGGATCGGTATCATCGAATGAATAATATATTTTTAAATCTTCCAGCTCTGCAGCAAGTTTAACCTGCAGGGTTTTATCCGCAGCGCGCAGACCAGAAACAATGGCATCATAAAAGTACCTGGAGTAATTAACCGTATCGCGATCCAACCTTGGCAAATGTGCTTCAATACGCTTCACAAAATCAGGAAATGACGGTTTTGGAGCGGCCGACCATAAAGTCTGGCTTAAAGAAAATGCCCTCGGCCAGGTCATAAACTGTAATTTACGTTCATTAGGAACCTGTTCCGTCCACAAACTGCCTTGTCCGCCCAATACATTTTTCTGATCAATTCCTGCTGGCAGCGGATCAAACTGGTATGTGGTACTCAACCGGTTCACAGAAAAAATGGCATTTTCCATAAAAGGATCACCCTGATAAAAATCAAGATAAGTGAATGCAGCAGGCGTCATTACAACCTTATGCCCTTTATTGGAAGATGCAATTCCACCTTTATCATCTTTCCAGCTCATCAGCGCCATTTCAACTGGTAAGCCACCCGGCAATTTCTCATACCAGCCCATTGGAATTTTACCTTTTGACAAAACAATCTTAGCCACACGCTTAATAAAATAAGATTGCAATTCTTCCGAACTTTTTAAATGTTCATCACGAATGCGCTTTTGGCAGGACTCACATTTATCCCAATACGCCCGGGATACTTCATCTCCACCTATATGAATGTACTTTGAAGGAAACATGCCGGCCATTTCCCCAATAATCTGATCCAGTACCACGTATACACTATCATTTCCTACGCAAAGCACGTTTGTCCTGGAAGCATTCCATGGATCACCGGCTAAAACCTGTTGTACTGTTTTAGTGCAGGAAAGCTCAGGATAAGATGCGATCAAGGCTAAACTATGCCCGGGAACATCGATTTCAGGGACAATATCGACAAAACGCCTGGCGGCGTAAGCAACCATATGTTTAATGTCTTCTGCTGTATAATAACCGCCTAAGGTAGCTTTCTCTCCCGGCTCAGGTGCTTTCTGACCGCGCCAGTAACCCGTTCTCGGCACACGCCAGGCACCTACTCCAGTCAATTTAGGTAAAGCTTTAATTTCTACCCGCCAACCCTGGTTGTCTGTCAGGTGTAAATGCAAAGTATTCATTTTATACTTTGCCATTTGGTCGATGTAGCGCTCAATCACATCTCTGGTAAAAAAATTCCGGCTCACATCGATCATCAAACCCCGCCATTGAAAACGAGGATAATCTGTAATAGTTAAACAAGGTATTTCCTGACCAAATATCAATTGCTTTTGCCCATTTTTATAATTGGCCTGCAGGATCTGTAAAAGTGTTTGCATGCCATAAAACCAACCTGCTGGTTGTGCGGCAAGGATCTGAATTTCTTTTGGATTAACAATTAACTGATAACCTTCCGCATGTCCAGCTGCTCCGGGCAATAACCCTCTCAACAATTTGATTTTTCCCTTTTTTTCTGAAGCAACTGCCGTTTCCAGACCTCCAGTACCTATACTTTTCAATTGAGACGCCAATAGCTTGGCCAAACCCAGGTCTGCAGTATCCGGGCAGGTAATAAACATACCGGTTTTCAGTACAAAATGCCCAGACTGTACTGCTACATGCGCAGGCTCCGGGATCAGGTTCAATGGCCTATGCTGCGCATGGACAGATATAACCAGGCAAAGCATGGCAAACAGAAATATTTTCTTCATCAACGACTTCTTTATAATTTTAAACATGGAAAGCAGCTATAGATAACACAATTGTTTTATTTAACTTTGCGTAAATTACTAAGTTTTTCAGAAGCTTTCTAATGTTATTCAATTTTTTTAATAAGTAAGCTAAATTAATACAACTCACAATAAAGAACCCCTATATGAAAACAGCTTTTTTTGATGAACATGATGATAACATGTCGGGCGTTGCCTACAAAAACATCCATATAAGGAAAACCATTATTGCTTATTTTGCTGATACAGGTAATGCCACCATTGCCGAACTTTGTAAAGAAACAAACCTCAGTGTACCTAAAGTGACAACCCTGATTGCCGAACTTATAGCCGATGGACTGGTAAAAGATTTTGGAAAAGTAGGCTCAACAGGTGGCAGGAGACCTAATATATATGGATTGGTTCCAGATTCCGGTTTCTTTTTAGGTGTTGACGTGAAACACAACCACATCAATATTGGCTTGATCGATCTTCAAAAAAAACTGATCAAAATTTCTAAAAACGTATCCTATAAACTCAACAATACGGAAGAATCCTTAAAAGAACTCTGCCGTCTGATTTTAACATTCATCAAAGAAACTGCCGTAGCAAAAGATAAAATATTAGGTGTAGGGTTAAACCTTTCGGGACGAATCAATTACGCGACAGGATATAGCTATAGTTTTTTCCATTTCAATGAAGATCCGCTAAGTAAAGTTTTGGAACGCGAGCTTGGATTGAAAACTTACCTGGAAAATGACTCCAGAGCTATGGCTTACGGCGAGTTTAATTGTGGCGTTGTCAAAGAAGAAAAAAACGTATTGTTCCTTAACCTGGATTACGGTTTAGGTATGGGGGTAATGATCAATAATGAGTTGTATTATGGCAAATCAGGCTTTGCCGGAGAACTCGGTCACATCCCCTTATTCAATAATGAGATCATCTGTCAGTGTGGAAAAAAAGGTTGTCTGGAAACAGAAGCTTCAGGCCGCGCGCTAATCACCATGTTTAGAGAACGCCTTGAAGCAGGATCTTCAAGTGCCTTAAATAAAAAAGCCGGCGATGACATACAAATGGAAGACATCATTAAAGCAGCAAATAACGACGATGTCCTTTCTATTGAATTGCTGGCAAAAATAGGCGAAAAACTAGGACGCGGCATCGCACTGTTGATCAATATATTTAACCCTGAACTGGTGATTCTTGGTGGTGCACTGGCAGAAACCGGGGAATATCTGCACTTGCCAATCAAAAGTGCAGTCAATAAGTTTTCATTAAGCCTGGTTAATAGCGATACGCAGCTCAAAGTATCTAAATTAGGTGAAGAAGCAGGCGTGATGGGTGCCTGCCTCCTGGTTAGAAAAAGATTGTTAGAATATTCTTTATAAAATCTACTTCAGGTCTACCGGAATAAACACCAATGGTGTAGGTAAACAGGAAGCACCGGGCGGAGAATAGGTCAGTTTAATGGTCTGCTCTTCGCCATTTTTTGCTGGTGGAAAAACCTGGATCAGTACAGCTTCTGGTGCGGCTTTAGTAACCAAACGATCACTTGGTAACTGCACAATCCCCTTTTCAAACTTGCCCTTACTCACCACCATTGAAGCTGCCATCCCATTACACCATTTGTTATCTGCAGAACGGGAGTTCCAGGTCACAAGGGCCAATCCCCTGCCATCTGTACTTTTCCATTTCAGCTCAATATCGTACATGACACCATAATTACCTGCCAAAATTGACGGTGCAGCTCCAAAACCAACAGTTCCCTGCACCCAAGGGTCTTTTTGGCCATCTGCGACAATAATTTCGGCAGCCCCATTTTTGGTATCCAGGACTTCTTTAGCGGTAACCTTATAATTACTTATTCCAAATAATCCCCTGCCCGCATTATTGTGACTGGTGGGAATGACACTGCTGATTCTTTTTAAAGCCACCGGACCGGCTGTTTTCAAATCTGTCTGAACAACGCTGATCTCCCCAGGCTGATCAATCACAAAATCATAAAAACCATGGCTGAGTTCATCATATTTAACCACGTTACGCTCCAGTTTCTCATCAATGGCTATGGCCTGACCAGGTTCAATTGTCCTGATTTTCTGATCACCATTGGAGGCAAAATAGTCAGCTAAGCCCTGCTTGCCAATTTGAAAATAATTTGAACTTGGCTTTTGAGAGGAATACCTTAACATCCGCAAATGCATTTTTTGCGCACCTGTATTTTTGATAACCGCAGTAATTTTACGGTCAATTTTCTGTGGTTCTTTAACACCGTTTACATTATACACATATAACCTCACTGCACCAGGCTGTACAGCTTCCTGCAAAGCAATCCCTTCAGGAATTCTAATATATTCGGGATCATCTGAAATGATAAACTGTGGTCCAGACATCACAACTTTGTGATAACTGATTTCGGCTGGCCTTGTAGAAAAGAAATCCTCAAGCAATACGACATTACCCTGCTTGGCGCTTAACAATTGCCTTACCTGTTCAGGCTTTAAAGTTTGTGCCTGCAGCTGCATAGCTGAGCTGCACAACAAAGCCAGGCTTAACGTTGTTCTCAAATGTTTACTGATCATGTTTGTTTTGTTCTTATGTGGTTTATTTGATTGTTTCCTGTTTATCTCTCAGCAACTGAGCAAAGAAGCGAAAATGGCCGACAATGCTTTTGTTCCAGTAACCTCCGGTATGCGCACCTGGTTGACTCGTATAGGTTGCTTTGATTTTCAATGCATCTAAATTTTGCCTGAATTGATTGTTGGCCTTATACAGGTAGTCTTCCGTCCCACAATCAAAAATGAGCGTCTTTTTGGTATCCTTAATTGCAGCCAATTGATTGACAGGAGAATATTCGTCAAAAAGCTTATTATCCTCAGTATAAGGTCCCAGCAAATAGGCCAGCGTAGTTTTCTTAAATCCCGAATGTCTTAAATTAAGCACTCCAGAGGTACTGCCCGCACTTAAAAAAACTTCCGGATACTTAATGAAATAATACATTGCCCCATAACCTCCCATGCTATATCCGGTGACAAACAGCTTAGCCTGATCGGTTTGATATTTCTTATTTACCTTGGGTAACAATTCCTTAAAGAAAAAATCTTCGTATTGAGCACTGTCTTTATTGGGAGAATTTAAATACCAGCTCTTTTTCAAACCATCGGGGCAAACCAGGATAAAACCATATTCATTAGATAAGGCCTGTAAATCCACCAATTTAGCCCAGGAGCGAAAATTACCCGAATGCCCATGCAGCATAAAAACTGTAGGGTATGTTGAATTTGCATGGTAATTGCTCGGTTTATATACAAAAACAGAATCGGTGGTTTTCAAATTTGGAGATCTTATCGTCAGCAAATCCTGAGCTTTAACCTCGATGCCCTGAAACAAAACTACCATCAGCACCATGCAGGCTGAAACATAATGAATCAACCGGTTACACATTTTATTTTTCATATACTTTCCTACTGGCCTCAATCAACTAGAGATAATATTTTGTAAGTATACTAAACTTTTTAATAAAATTAAATAACATAGCAGATATTTTAGCTCCTTTTCTTGCCTTAATAAAAAACGGTCTTGAATACCAGTCATTTCTGGTTACCAAGACCGTTTAGAAAAAAGCGGGGCAAAAATTTATTTGAAGATATTACTGCTGGTAAACACGCACGTAATCAATTTCAAAGCGGTTAGGAAATTTTGTATCCCCAAGCGCACCTCCATTGATTCCCCCCATCGCCAGATTTAATAGCATATAATGCGATTGCCTAAAAGGATTTATATTCGTTCCATCTTTATTGTGCAGCTGATCTACATCAACCTTCAGCAACAGTTGATCGTCCACATACAAAGCTATAAAGGTTGCTGTCCAGTCCATACGCCAAACATGAAATTTTGAAGCCCAGTCATTTCCACCCAGACTGGTTATAGACCTGGTTTTACTATACCATTCCGCTTTGTAAGGCTCCTTGGTTCCTATAGCAATATTGGCCAATAATTTACCTTTATAATACTCCATAATGTCAATCTCGCCATTTGAAGGCCATCTTCCAGCTACACCAAGCGTCCACCAGGCGGGCCACAATCCCGAACTCACATCAATTTTACCACGCATCACAAAGCGGCCATATTGCCAGGATTGTAAACCTGAAGTATGAATACTGGAAGAAGTATACCGGATATGCTCCTGTTTCCGCCGCCAGTCCTTACTCCCTGCTATAAAAAGCGGATTTGGTTTTACTTCGGCCCTGCCTTCAATAATTAACTTACCGTCTTCACACCATGCATTATTTTTTTGGTACCATTGCTGTTCCTCATTTCTTAAAAATCCATGTTCAAACTTCCAGTTTGCCGGATCTGGCTCACCATCCCCATTAAATTCATCAGCCCAAACCAATTTATAACCTTCCTTTGAATAAGCAAGCGCTTCTGCTCTATACTCCCCCTGGGCATATCCATTCACAGTTCCAAAAACCAGCAGGAAGTAGAAAATATGATGTAGGTATTTCATGGAAGCAATCTGTTTATTTGTCCAGTAAACTGATGGTGTAACTATAGCTGTATTTTTTATCCAGTAAAAGATATTCGCGATGTGGATAAGCCCCCCAACTGTCGTCACCACCAATTCCACGCTGCTTCAGATCAATGCTCAAAAATACCTGGTCCCTGGGAGGCAGATCCGTTGGATGCTGCTGTTTTTTGCTTAAACCAGGATCAAGATCTTCGGTACTGTGGTTAATGGCCGTAAATGCAATAGGTTGTGCTCCCGCGATCCTGATCCCACGCCCCTGCCCGTCTGTCAGCTCAACCCAGCGGACATCCGTTTTATTTCCACTTTCCTGAGGACGGATATAGCCTGCATAATACTGGTTTTCTACCTTATCCTGATACAAGCCAACAAAAGACCCCAGGTATCGGTCCGTATAATTTTCGTGGGGACCACGACCGTAATAACTCAACTGATTCAACCGCCCGGGCAAGGTTGTCCGCATGCCAAAGCGCGGTAGCTCAGGAAGGTCCCTTCCCGTCATATCCATCTTAGCCGTAATCGTAACAGAACCATCCTGACGAATGAAATAGGACAACTGATAAGGTACATCAATATCAGACAACTGCCAGTCCACCTCAATCCTCAGGCCTTCGCCACTTTGCGCTCCTACGACTACCTTTTTCAGCTTTTTCTGCTGATGCGCAGCACGCCAGATTCCCAATTTTGATGGCATGCCATTTCCAAAATCATTATCAGTTGGAGCCCTCCAGAAGTACGGCTCCGGAAAATTATTGAACCAGGTATTGTTGTTATGGTATTGTGTAAAACGACCAGCGTTCAGGTCAAATTCACCTTTAACTGTGCCTGAAGAAAAACTGATCTTTTGCCCCACCTTTGAAACCAACAGCGTATTACCTTTGGTATTTCCTCTTGAAAAATAATCACCTGCACATTTGAATTGTTCTTTGGCTACCTCAAAACCAGCCGGTAACATGGCACTGCTATCCCTGCAATAAGCATACACATTTAGAAAATACTCTGTTCCCTCAACTATGGTATATTCAGGTAAATTTAGCTTAATTTCTTTTTGCTGATGCGGAGCAAGCTGAAGCTTAAAATCACCGGTATGCACTGGCTTTCCATTTCTAAGCAATTCCCATTTAAACTTATACCGATCTAAATCTGTGAAATCAAAAGAATTTTTTATCCGGATTATTCCCTTATCCACATCAACAGGAGTAAAAATGACATTTTGATATACCTTTTTCACTTCATAAGCACCCGGATCCGGTGTACGATCGGAACTGATAATCCCATCTGCCACACCATTTTCATCATTTTGCAAATAAAAAGCACCAAGATCGCCACCATAAGCCCAAAAAGGCTTTCCATTTACATCTTTAGTTTTCAATCCCTGATCTACCCAGTCCCAAATAAAACCACCCTGCATATTTTTGCTATTTCGGATGATGTCAAAATACTCCTGAAAATTGCCATTGCTGTTCCCCATTGCGTGTGCATACTCACACATGATGTAAGGCCGCTTTTTTGTGGTATCCGCAGCATATTTTTTCATATTGCCGATACTTGGATACATAGGGCAAACAATGTCTGTATTCCAATCTTCACCCGCCTGCTCAAACTGCACAGGTCTTGAACCATCCCGCTGTTTAATCCATTTGTAATTGTCATGAAATACGGGGCCATTGCCACATTCGTTTCCCAGCGACCAGATGATAATTGAAGGGTGATTTTTATCTCTTTCCACCATCCTTACTGTGCGGTCTATATGTGCAGGCGCCCATTCCGGTAAATAAGCCGGATGCTTAGTCCGGTCAAACCAGGATTGAAATTCGGCCCCCATGCCATGCGATTCGATATTGGCCTCATCAACCAGGTAAAGCCCATATTGATCGCACAACTTATACCATAAGGGATCATTAGGATAATGAGACAGGCGCACAGCATTCACATTAAATTCCTTCATTAACCGAATATCTTTCAACATCAATTCCTTACTATTGGTGTGTCCAGTCACATCGTCATGTTCATGCCTGTTTACGCCATGAATTGAAATCGCGACACCATTTACCAATAGCCTGGCATTTTTAATTTCCACTTTGCGAAAACCTACTTTGGAAGCAATGAGGCTTAGTATCTTTCCACGATCGTCTTTCAAAGTCAAGATGCAATCGTATAAATTTGGTGATTCTGCCGTCCATTTTAGTGGTTTCTGAATCGAAGCGCTAAAGTTTAAAGTTTGCATACTATCTGCACCTATTTTAAAACTTTTTGCCTGATTAAAAACAGCATGTCCCGATTTATCCAATAGCATTACCGATAAACTTCCACTCTTAACCACATTAGCGTTAAATTGTCGCAGGTCAACCGCAGCACTAAAGCGGCCATTCAGATATTGCGTATCCAGATCACCTTTGATAAAAAAGTCCCAGATCGCCATTTTCGGTAAAGCATATAGATACACATCTCTTTCAATCCCACTCAGTCGCCAAAAATCCTGATCTTCCAGGTAACTCCCGTCATGCCAGCGGAACACCTGCACAGCCAATAAGTTTGTTCCCTTTTTAAGGTATTTGGTGATGTTAAATTCAGCTGGTGTTTTAGATGCTTTACTCAGCCCTACCTTATTTCCGTTTACATATACAAATGCACATCCAGAAATAGAACCAAAATGGAGCAATACTTCTTTCTGGTCCCATTGATCTGGTATCGTAAACGTTTTTCGATACGTACCTACCGGATTATCAGCACCTATAAAAGGTGGTCTTTTAGGATGTGGGTAGGTGATATTCGTATAAATTGGTACGCCAAAACCATTGAGTTCCCAATTGGATGGAACCTGAAGATTTGCCCATCCGGAATCGTTCAGGCCGGTCTGGTAGAATTCCTGGTTCCGATCGGCATGTTTATCCACATAATTGAATTTCCAAAGGCCATTTAGCGATTTAAAATCGGCCGACCTCGAGTAATCGTCAGCAAGGGCATCTTGCTGACGATCAAAAGACATAAAAGTAACATGCGGTTTTTCTTTACCTGCATCAACGAGTCCGGGGTTCTCCCAATCCTTGTTTTGCGCCCTAACCGACACAAAACAGACAAGGGCAATGCTTGTCGCAAGAAATAGCTTTTGAATGTTCATTTGTATAGTGTAGTGTGTATATATAATTAAGCCTGACTCCTGGTAAACTTACCTTTAAATTGATAGGTTACGCCTGAAACCGTATAGTTATACCACAGCTCAAAAACCTTGGTTGCTGGCTTGTAAGTACCTCCACCCGCTGTAATGACTAAGCTGCCCCAGGGTGTGATGGTTAAACTGTTGTCATCAGCAATGCGCACCTTCACGCCCGATTCATTTGCAGTCGCCACCGTTTCTCCTGCAGAAAGATGGGAGAAACGAATTGTCTGATAATTTACTGCCTTCAATGTCCTGGGCAAGGCAATGGATGTAGTATCCAGTGGACCGGCATTCAGCAATTTATAATATTTACCCTGGGCCTGGTAATTACCTGAATAATCATTGGTCAGCGCAAAAGAAACCATCAGTACCGTATCTACCTGACGTATCGAAATATAGCCAGGGTCTGACAATGATGCAATTTTTACTGTTACCGCATATAAGGAGTCACAGTGTAAACCAGCAGTTTTAATATAAAACGGCACAGTTCCATAAGTATCTCCAGACTTAATCTGCACGTTTTTTTCGGGGATACGATATAAACTGGACGCGAGCATCTGGTATTTGATATCCCCATTAAAGCGATATAAAAAATTATACCGGATAATGGATGCATTTCCGGCGTCAGCCAGAGTAGCCGTGATGTTCCTGTCAATATTCTTACTACCCCCGGTGGCCACAGAAATATAGCTCAGCTGCTCCTCATCAGCCGATTTACCATAAGCCAATTTGATGGTCGAGAGCCCTTCATTGTTCGATTTATTCGATCCAACTAGATATGCCTGTTTCATAAACTGTTCCTCATCCAAGGGATTTTTTTCTTTCGAACAGCCCGTTAAAATCGCCATCAAAGCCACAAGCATAGTCGATATAAATTTCAATTTCTTCATGATTATAAATTCTTGATCCTATTTATTTTGATTAACCCTTACCAACTTGGATTTTGAACCAGCTTGGAGTTTTTATCCATTGAGTTTTTAGGAATGGGCCAGAAATAATTTTTGAAACTCCAAACACGTGTAGTCAGTAGGTTACTGATGGTCGTACGGGTAAAGAAACGTTCCCGCTGACTACTTGTAGCCTTTACATTCATACCCACCACCGGTTTGCTGTAAGCATCTGGCGCATCTAACCATCTGCGTAAATCATGATAGCGACGACCTTCCAAAGCGAATTCGACTTTGCGCTCCAGCTTGATCGCATTTCTTAGACTTTCCTGACTTGACAATTCGGCTGCCGAAAGGCCAGGTAAGCCCGCTCTGAACCTAATCCGGTTAAAAGCACTTTTGATCTGGTTTAGATCCCGGCTAACCGTAATGCCTAATTTAGGATCCGTGTAAGAACCATTGAGTTCATTCAATGCCTCTGCATAACTCAAAAGCACTTCAGCATATCTGAAAATAGGAAAAATCTTATTCATAATGGATCCGGTCTGCTGCATATTGTCGACCGGATGGTTGTACTTGATACAGGTATAGCCTGTATGGTTGTAATCATTTGGAAAATTAACTGTAGGTGCCGCTGTACCATTTGAGTAATAAGTAACCTCAACATTTTTAAATGCACCGGAGCCGGTATATGAAGTTCCCTTCCAATACGAATGGTTAAATCCAATAGTGGCATAAAAACGGGCTTCCCTGTTGTTATACATCTTTGCCGTATTGGAAACCAATTGCACATCAGATATATTTTTAGTTGTACCAATAGGCTGGTAAACATCATTAACACCTGGATAAGGAAAAACAGCACTCGATGAATTGATGTCAAATCCATCCTTCATTTTGTAGGCATCAACCAGATCTTGCGTAATGTTCAAACCATTTCCACCGTTAAGCTGGGCTGGAGAAGATAGCCATAATGGAGAATCACCGGCAGTTGGGTTTACCCTGGTACACCAGATGACCTCCGGATTATTGTTAGCCGGAACCTCACCAATAAAAGTATACTTATAAGAACGATAAGGATCTATACCGCCTGCGCCATTTGGATAGGTGGCAGTTGGTACATTGTAAGCCAAAGGATCTGTATCTGAACTCACCGGATAGGTGTACAGCTCATATACGCCCGTATCCATAATACGTTTTGCAGCGGCCGCAGCTGCCCCCCATTTGTTATTGTCTTTGGTTTGAGAAATGAAAGGCGTCCCATCTGTGCGTGTCCAGCCAGCGTAAGACTGATTGCCATTAAACAAAGGGCTTGCAGCGGTTAACAACACCCTGGACATGGTTGCCAAAGCCGCCCCTTTAGTAGGCCGGTAAACATCCGATAAAGCCTCCTGTGTATCGGGCAAATAATCATAAGCCTGTTCCATGTTTTGGGTAATGTACCTGACGCAATCGTCATAACTGCTCCGCTCTTTCGAAAGTGCCATGCCATCCGCATCCAGTCCGAGCCCTTTATCATCCGGAAGAACTGCCGGGCCATATTGCTGTACCAGCAAATACATAAAGTAGCCTTTAAAGAAATACATTTCACCTAGAAACTGCCTTTTAGTAGTCAGCGACAAAGTCTTACACTCATCAATCCGATTGATAACCGTATTCGCCTTATTGATTCCTTTATACCAGGTTGCATAGTTGTTAAAATAGGTATTGGCTGCAAAGGGTGTAATTTCACCGACCATAAATTTGATCCCGGCATGGCGGGCATCGTTCCAGGACGTAAAGTTCTCGTCCGAAGCCCCTTGAAATGGCGCCCATGAGGATGTCCAGAGCTTATCTTCATCAGGCAGGTATAATGCAATACCATTGATATACGTCAGCAATTTATCCTGATTGGCAAAAACGCTGTCAATATTCGTTAAATCATAAATATATTCATCCACATTAAGATAATCCTTTTTGCAGGAATTAAATCCTGTAGCCATTAAACCAGCGACAAATAGGGTGGCAATTAGCATTCTAAATCTTCTGTTCATCTGATTGGTTATTATTAAAATGATAAAAACATTTGCAAAGTGTACATCCTTTGAAGCGGATATACAGCGCCATTACTGGAAGCTTGTTCAGGATCCCATAATTTAACTTTATCCCAAACCGCCAGGTTATCCCCTACTGCGCTGAAAGTGGCTGATGAGATACCATAACGCTTCAGCAACTGCGATTCCCAACGGTATGCGATTTCCACATTCTTCAAGCGCAGAAAAGAGGCATCGGCAGTCCAGAACGTAGATGAACGATTGTTATTTTCATTTACACCATAGGTGAGTCTCGGGAATCGTGCATTTGGATTTTCCTTACTGGCGTCACCAGAATAAGACGCAGGTGTCCATCGGTCTTTTTGATTGGCCACGATGTTAAGTACATTCCCCGTTGCGCCACCCTGAAAAGGATAATACCCTGATCCACCAAGGAAATAACTCACCTGATCCTGTCCGGTAAAAAACACATTGAACGACCATTTCTTCCAGCTTACCGAAGTGGCAAAACCATAGATCAGGCGCGGTACATTGGAATAATTGAGTGGAACAACATCATCCGTATCAATCACTCCGTCGCCGTTTACATCCTTATATTTAATATCACCCGGCCGATAATTCGTCATGAATGTTTGCTTAGGACTATTGGCAATATCTGCATCGTCTTTAAACAAGCCCAATGCGATAAGCCCTCTTTGTACACCTAAAGGCACATTGCTATAAGATTGGTAAGGAAAACTGATCCCTGTTTGCTCCCAATGCGTAACTTTATTCCTGGAAAATGTAAAATTCCCTTTAAGCGTTAATCTTAAATCCTGACTTAAGGATTCATTATAAGTCAGATTACCATCAGCACCCCAGCTTTTCATAGAGCCTACGTTCAAAAACGGAGCCTGTGCTACCCCCACCTCATCCGGAATGGTTACTCTTTGCTGATAAATATCATCCGCCTTAGTCAGGAAACCATCTACTGTCAGCTCAAATTTATTCTTAAAAAATTTCACGTCCAGTCCCAGATCATATTTGGTCGAGGTTTGCCATTTTAATCCACGGGTACCTACCTTGGTTTCTGCAATGGTTGTACCCCAGTCATTACTGGAAGTAGTCAGGATTGTCTGATAGGGAAAACGCACCAGTTTACCATCCGCATTGGTGATCTTTGCATTTCCCACCTTACCCCAGGATCCCCTGATTTTAAAGTAATCGATGAAAGGTATGTTCTTTTTTACCCAGTCATACTGAGTTGGGATCCATCCTGCAGATAAAGCTGGAAACAACCCATACTGTTCCCCTGGCTGAAAATTCTCAGAACCAGAATAACCCACATTGGCTTCCAGTAAATAAGTATCCTTGTAGGAATACGTGGCCCTCCCGGATAAAGCCTGATAGCGAAGCGGAATGATACTCATGTAAGGATCGGAATAAGCCGAAACATTTGAGGTAACATCTTCCTGCCGGTAAACATGGAGCAAACCAGTAACATTGTGTACCGAATTGAACACGCGATTATAGTTTAACTGCGCCTCCATGTACATCTGCCGCGTAATTAATGAACTTTGCGCATAGCCCGCATCACTGCTCTGTATGGTTCTCGTAGTGATTAAAGTTCCATCATTCGCTCTTCCTGTTGCCAGATAAGCAGCTTCGCCCACTTTACCATGTATGGCGGTATTGGTCCCATAATAAGTCCAGGAGAACAAACCTCGCGCTGTTAAACCCTGTGTCAAAAATTTCAGGTCCTGTTCCAGACTTAGTTTCGCATTCACGTTGTTGTCATTCGATTTTCTAAACCCCGTATAATTTAGAAGTGCATAAGGTGTTAATGAAGTTCCCCCACTGCCAAAACCAGCCAGCTGACCGTTAGAATACCTCAATGGTGTACTTACCGGTGTGATATTGGCCTGAGAACTCCAAAGGTAGGAGTTATCAACACCAAACGCCGGTGCATTCTGCAAGGTAATCGCATCGTCCAGATTGAGCGCCATTTTGGTGGTCTTGGTTAAATCCACATCAATATTGGCCCTGAAATTGTATTTTTTATAATTGGTATTTACATCGTATTTATTTGCGGTTTTATCTTCTTTGAAAATCCCTTCCTTATTCAGGTAGCCCAGGCTCATGTAATACCGGGCGTTTGTACCGCCGCCTGAAATGTTCAGATTGTACTGACTGTACCTGGAATGGTCTTTAAGGATAATGTCTCTCCAATTGGTATTTGGATATAGGTCTGGATCAAGCCCAGACTTAAAAAGCTCCAGTTCAACCGGGGTATAGACTGGATTTAACCCCCGTACTACCCGGGCTTCGTTTGCCAGTTGCGCATACGCAGATGCATCGGCATAGGCTGGCATTCTTGCCGATTGTGTAATCGTGCTGTTCACTTTGAAATTTAATCTCAAATCACCGGCCTTACCCCTTTTAGTGGTGATGACTACCACACCATTTGCACCGCGAACCCCGTAAACCGCTGTTGCAGAAGCATCTTTCAGAACGGAAAAGCTTTCGATGTCTGATGGATCAATGTTGTTCAGGTTTCCCTCCACACCATCCACCAGAATCAGGGCTGATGAACTGGCACCAAAAGTGCTGATGCCCCGAACCCAAAATTCAGAAAAATCATTTCCCGGCTCTCCACTGCGTGTTACCGCGATAATACCCGGCACACGTCCACCCAGCATATTGCTTAACGAAGTTGCCGGAACCTGCAATTCTTTTACATTGATGGTGGTAATGGCTCCTGTTTGCGTCACCTTACGTTGCGTACCATAGGCCACCACCTGAACTTCATCAATGTCATTCAGTTTTTCTTTAAGCACCAGTTTTACCTTTTCTTTGGTAGCAGTCACCTGGTATTCCTGACTTTCATAACCGATATAAGTGAATACGAGCACATCACTTTGACTGAGGTTTTGAATTCGGAATTTTCCATCCAAATTGGACGAAGTTCCTTTCTTTGAATTTCCCTTTACAATTATGGATACCCCGGGAAGCTCTTTCCCCTGCTCGTCCATTACTGTTCCTGCGATCGTGATCTGACCATTATCCTGCGCATAGGAAACCGCTGCGAATGTGGAAAACAGGCTGATCAGTATCAGATATAATATTTTCTTCATAAAATTTAATTATGCTTTACTCTTGTTAATAAAATGGAGTTAAATACCTGTAAATATTATTCAATAGCCAGTTTACGTATCGTACAGCCCCAACTTTCGCCGATGAATATGTTGTCACTATCATCCAGGTTAACCGAGTAAGGATAATTAAAACTGGATAACATAGGCGCGCCATTTGCGCCACCAAAAACACCCGCCGTTCCGGCGATGGTCGAAACATAACCAGAGCTTTTACTGATCTTTCTTATCAGATTGGTATTTGAATCCAGCACATACAAATTGCCTTCGGTATCAACCGAAATACCAACAGGAGAATTAAATGAAGCATCACGACGTGGGGCATCCAGCTGGCCTAGTCCATTAAAGCCAGCAAATTCTTCCACGGTTTTCCCGTCCTTGCTCACTTTATAAACCCCATTTATACTTTGCACGGTAAAGAAAAAACAATCATCTACCCTGCTATAAACCATATAACAGTAATCTGTATTTCCAACATTTCCGCAAGCGGTATTTAAAATCTGTACGTTGGTTGGCTTGGCAATTTCCAAACGGCCGAATACGCCATTTTTATCCCTGAAATACAACCACTCTTCAGTATTGTCTAACGCAGCAGCAAAAATCACCCCGGTAGAACCAGGAATCTGTGCGGCTATAATCTGAGGCTGCCATAAACTGTTTTTATCATAGGCATATACCTTGTGCGGTACCGACCTGCCAATGGCGTACATTTTATTTCTGGCCCTGTTCAAAGCAGGCTGTGTTCCATCAAAACCGGTTTGAAGGGTAGAGATTTTATTATCAGAGACCGAAATGTACCTTACCGAACTGGATAAGGTTTCAAAAGAAATCAGTTCATCATTATTTAAAGCCGCCAGACCAAATGTTCTTTGAATCCGGCCATCTGCAAGTGTTCCATTCACAGAACCGGCCACCCCCGATACACCCACAATATTGGAAACACTTTCTGCTACAGTATATAAAAATGTTTTTGATGAAGCCCCGGTTGTCTTTCCAACAACTACCTTCAGCTTATTATTACCTCCAATCTGTTTGGGAACCAGGCAATAAATGGTTTCATTATCGAGGCCTACAATTGTGGCGCTTCGCTCCTTTTCTTTGTCTAAAAAATATACTTTGATGTTGTTTTTATCGGTTCCAAAATTGGATCCCTTGATGATAAACTTTGTCCGTATTCCGCCCGAATCAGGCATAAAGGAGTTTAACTGCACCGGTAAATTCGGATCATAGGCCTGAGCAGCCTCGGTTTTACTTTTTTTACATGCCAGAACAAACAACAGCAGGACGAATGGCAATAACACATGCGGTGCGCCGATCTTAATCGGGAAGTTCATATTAAAATAATTTTTCATCTTGATTTTTTGGTTGATATTTGGTTCTATCCACGTTTTTATAATGATCAGCCTGAATAATTAACTGTCAAAACAACAATTAATAAAACTGACAAAAAAAAACGATAATTCAATTATCCCTTCGCAGCATATTGTAAAAACAAATGCTTGTAAGGGCTTAAATTATGTTGGTATTTTCAACAGTTCCCCCCGATTAGAATAAAAGAAGATCAGGAGCAATTGATTGGATGGCCGGAAATCAAATTCCAGCAGCCGGAGTCGATGAAGTAGTGTTTTGTTCATATGCAATTATATTTGGTTTGATACAAATTAACTGCAAATAAACGCTTGTTATGAGGGGTATAATCGTACAATAGCAGGGTCGAAATCGTTTTTACCCCCTTCTTTGATCAGATTTTATATATTTGTTAAGACAATTCTAAACCAAACCATTTCAGCACCATCATTCATGAAAAAATTCATTTACGTGGCCTTAATGTCCCTTATTTGTTTTTGTTCTAAAGCTATTGATCATCCATACCTACACTATTTAGGGATTGAACACGGCTTATCAAACAATGCAGTAACCAGCATCTATCAGGACAAGTACGGCTTTATGTGGTTTGGCACTTATGAAGGGCTGAACCGCTACGATGGTTATACATTTAAAGTTTTCAGGAATCATTTAAATGACCCGGCTTCCCTGGTCAATAACTGGATTGTTGCCATTCACGAAGACAGCAGACACAACATTCTGGTGGGGACAAAAAAAGGCGCGAACTTATACAATATTGTGACTGGTAAATTTAACCTGATCAACTTTCGTTCTGCAAATAACAAAGAACTAACCCCTGCCTCATATGCTATAAATGCATTTGAAAATGATGCAAACGGCAATGTATTTATTGCAACTGCCGGGCAGGGATTACTCATCTATAAGAACAATGATACCATTGCCACGCAGGTACCTTTTAACCTCAAATCCGGTCGCCTGACTTCCTACCATGTGCAATCTGTTAAAATAGACCAGAAAAAAAACGTTTGGTTGTTTATTCAGGGCTATGGCCTATGTCTTTATCACGATAAAAACAACAGCATTGAAAGAGTAGATTCAAGGCTACAGACGGCCTTTTGCATGGTGCCCGATCAATTGGGGAACATGTGGATAGGCAACGAATTTGGACTATATAAATATGACATCGCTTCCAAAAATTTCCAGATTTACACAGAAACAAATAGCTTTTTGTCTCACAACAACATCCACGGCCTGACGATCGATAAAAATGGCTTGTTATGGATTAGTACAGACGGTGGGGGGATAACAATATATGACATTAAAAACAACAAATCGAACCACATCCGTCCAGGTAAAGAGAACGGCATGCTGACCAGCGGTGCTGTAAATACCGTTTTTGAAGATAAGGACCAAAGAAAATGGATTGGCACGTTAAGGGGTGGGATAAATGTCCTGGATAGAAATAAAAACAGGTTCCAAACCCTTGCCGCAAACCCATTAAAGCAAAATGGGTTAATCAGCAATTTCATTATATCTTTTTGTGAAGACCAGGCAGGTAATGTCTGGATCGGCACAGATGGCGAGGGATTAAGCTATTGGGACAGGAAAAACAACCATTTTTCAAATTACAGGCATCAATCGAATAAGCCAGGTTCATTGACAAATAATAACGTGGCCCGCATCATCAGAGATTATAAAGATGAGATCTGGTTAACAACCTATGGTGGCGGAGTAAACAAATTCAACAAGCAAAATGGCACTTTCCAGCATTACCCCTGCTTCAATACGACAACCAAATCGCCAGACCGAAATGCATGGAGTATTTATGAAGATCGGCTCAGGAACATCTGGGTAGGCACCTGCACTGATGGCGGATTTTATAAGTTTAATAGAAATAGAGATAAATTTGAACTGTTCAGCTCAAAAATAACCAATGTCATCTCTATAAATGAAGATCAGCAAGGTATGCTCTGGATGGGTACCTTCTCTTCGCTACTTTGCCTTAGTAAAGATCATAAAACCGTTAAAACATTTAACCTGAACACGGCAGTAAGAGCGATATATGAAGACCACAAAGGAAACTTCTGGATCGGAACCGAAGGCGCCGGTCTGCTGTTATTTGACAGAACAAAGGGAACCTATAAAACCTTTTCTGAAAAAAACGGACTCCCGGGAAATACGGTATTAAACATTCTGGAAGACAAATCTGGCATGCTCTGGATTTCAACTTTCAATGGGCTAAGCCGTTTCAATCCGGTTAACGGGCATTTTAAAAACTTTTATGAAACCGATGGGCTTCAAAGCAATCAATTTAATTACAATGCTGCATTGAAATTGAATTCTGGCGAGTTTTTATTTGGTGGAATCAAGGGTTTTAACATTTTTTATCCAGAAGAAATCAAACCCTTCACCATGAAGCCAAGTCTTTTAATCACCGGGTTGAGCACAAACAATACCGCATATGAGCGTGACGAAAGTTTTAGCGATAAGAAAAGTGTTTATGAGGTAGATAAAATCACATTACCTTATGATAAAGCGACGTTATCTGTCGATTTTGCAGCCTTGGAGTACTCTTCACCCAGTAAAATTTCTTATGCTTACTACCTGGAAGGATGGGACAACAACTGGAACAACGCGGGTAATGTCAGAACCATAAATTACTCTAAATTGCGGGAAGGCGATTATCGTTTAAGAATCAAATCAACCAATGCAGAGGGCGAATGGCTACACAATGAACGGATATTACAAGTAAAAGTTTTACCTCCATGGTGGCGATCGATATGGGCATATATGGCCTACACCATGGCTATTTTTGGCTCGCTATACCTTTATCTGCGTGATCAAAAAAAGCAAACAATTTTAAAATACCAAATAGACCTTGCCAATTTAAAGGTAGAACAGGAAAAAGAGCTTAATGAGAAGAAGCTGGCATTTTTCACAAATGTATCACATGAGTTCAGGACACCGCTCACGCTGATTATTAATCCACTGAAAGAGCTTTTAAATAGCACAAGGCAAATTGAACCTAAAGAATTGTCGGTAGTCTATCGAAACGCCCGGCGATTGCTGAGCCTTGTTGATCAATTGTTACTTTTCAAAAAATCTGATGAAGAAAATCTCAAAATCGCGCCCATTAATCTGATCATTTTCTGTAAGGATATCCATAGTTGTTTTGTTCAACAGGCCATTGCAAGGAACATCACATTTAGTTTTTCAAGCACCATAGAAACGATTGAAATTTATATAGATAAAGAAAAAATCGAAATTGCCCTCTTCAATATAATTGCCAATGCATTTAAATTTACGCCAGATGGTGGCACCATTGCTTTAAGCATTTTTGATCAGGAAAATCAAGTCGAAATTCATGTAAAAGATACCGGAACAGGTATTTCAGCAGATGTTGGCCAAACTATTTTTGCACGGTTTTCGCAGGTATTTGAGAAAAACACAGCTTCCAGGCCTGGATTTGGGATTGGACTTTACCTGGTTAATAAATTCGTTAAACTTCATTTTGGAACAACTACTTATACCAGTAAACCGGGCCTGGGAACTGATTTTATGATCACCTTATTAAAAGGTCACGCACATTTCCCTTCGCATACGATCCATGAAAATGTTAGTGACGCCCCGGTATTTATGGATGAACTTATAGGTGATGAATCAGGACTTCAAAGCAAATCTAAATCCATACATGAAGATGATGAAAATAATCAGGAAGTTACCAGCGAAAAGAAAAGTATCCTGATTGTAGATGACAATGATGACATTAGAAGTTACCTAAGTCAGTTATTTAAGCCAAATTATCTTTTATACGAGGCTGCGAGTGGTGAAGAAGCACTAGCCATGGTTCACAAATACCTGCCGGACCTCATCATTACCGATGTAGTCATGGGAGAAATGAGTGGAATAGCCCTTTGTGAGCAGGTTAAGGAGCACCCGGCATTGAGCCACATACCTGTCATTCTGTTAACCTCCAGTTCTTCTGCCGAGATTAAGCTGAAAGGGATAGAAGGTGGTGCAGACGACCACATTACGAAGCCATTTGATAAGGATATTCTTTTAGCCAGGGTGACCAACTTGTTGAAAAACCGGACAACATTACAGAGTTACTTTTTCAATGAAATCACCCTTCAGTCAAATGATTATAAAGTGTCTAAAGAAAATAAAGCTTTCCTGGAAAAATGTATCAGTATTGTTGAAGCCCATTTGAACAACCCGGATTTTAACATCAAAACTTTGGCCGAAGGTATAGGCATGAGCCATTCTGCTTTATACAAGAAAGTAAAAACCATTTCGGGAAAATCTATCAATGAATTCATTCGCTACATTCGTTTACGTAAAGCCGCGCAATTGTTTATCAATTCATCTGACAACGTGAACGAAGTGGCTTTCCAGGCTGGGTTTAGTGACATCAAATATTTCAGAGAACAGTTTCAAAAACTATTTGGCTTGCTCCCGTCTGAGTACCTGAAGAAATATAGAAAGAATTTCAATAAAGGTTTTAAGCTGGATAATAAGATCAGGTAAATCAGTTTTTGCTGTAACTGGGCAAAATTCCGGGACACACTGGGGACAAAATAAGGTGTCGGAAAGGGCAAGTCCACACATAGGTCACACATTCCACACACTTTCTTCACAAAAAGGTACCTGTTTGTGTGTTTTGTGTGAAGGAAGTGTGAACCAGGTGTGAAGAAACTATTATCTTGTGAAGAACCAGGACTTAACCTGTCACGTTCTGATATAGCAAATGAAACAAAAAACCCCACTTCAATAAAATGAAGTGGGGTTTTTTAATATTTAATAGAATTTAAATTCTATTCTGGTAATAGTTCAAATCCCGTTGCAGTTCTAATAAATTTAACAGGAACATAAGCATACTTACCGGAATACGCATAATAAGTAATCGAATATGGAATTTTTGGATTAGCTGTTGCATTAGGAAACTTAAGGTTTAAGGTATAACTCAAAGCCTGTGCAATTTCAGCATCTGTCCATTGCGTACCATTGGTGGCACTGATGTTAAAACTTTTGAAATTTGCCACATTTGCTCTGTTTGTTGCCGTTCCAAAAGTGTAAGTAACATTAGCAAGATTAAGATTTAAATAATCTTGACTATTCATCGTATAATAAATAGTCGGATCAGCAATCCATTGACCATCTTGCTTAAGGAAAGCTAAGGTTAAAGAAGGAACCCAGTTACCCGTAGCATCATAACTCAAAGCATAAACCTTCTGATGAACGATGGTAGCTGATTGAAGATACTTATAAGTGATGTATTTTACATCCCCCACTTTTGGAGCAATTATACTAGGATCTGCCTTTAAAAAGTTATTAAAATAAGAAGGAAGATTTGCTACATCAGCCGATGTAAAGCCATTGTTTATTCCTCTACCCAATGAAGCATACTGCGCAGGAGAAACCAAATAGATTTTTTGCCATCCATCGAGCAACATAAAAGCTTCTGTAACGGTTACTCCCGCTGACGGGGTAGCATTGGATTGGAAAAACTGATAAGTAAGCAATACCAATTTGTTTGCAGGTGTTGTAGCTTGCGGATATTTCCAGTCCAAAAATGCTGTAGCTTGCGCTACACTGTAAGTTTTGAAAGTACCATTACCTACTGTAGCTGAAGCGTCTGTATAATCATTTGCAGTAACTGTATATTGAATATTTGCAAATAAACTATCAGCCGGTTTAATGGTATTTGATTTAAAGCTATAAGTTACATTGGCTTTAGTACCATCTCCAAATTGAGGATATGATTTATTCAACAAAGAAACGATACCTGCCTTAGCAGCATCTGAAGACTCGTATGTGGCTGTGGCTGTAATTACCAGCGTTTTGTTGTTTGGATCTGGCTTAATGTTATTGATTTCATCCTTCAAAGGATTACAAGAGGCAAATATTACAGCAACAAATGCCAATAGAAATAATATATTCTTTTTCATGATTGTCATTTTAGAAATTAATTTTTAAACCAACTGTCCAGGTTCTTCCCGCACCATAATATACCTGCGAATTATTTACATCGCTAATAGAAGTCTTAACATCGAAAGAAGAATTTGCATCAGAGATATAAGCTACATTTAACAGATTATTTACGTTAGCAAATAACGAAGAACCTACACCGGCAAATTTAAACTTAAATACCGCATTTACATCAAGTAGTGAATAACTTGGAACTTGCCATGGCTTCATATTTTCTTTGGTCAAGTCTGTTGGGATAAATGAAGAGTAATAGTTTCCAAAATAGTTATAATCAGCACCTATTTTTAAATCTGGTGTTACTGAAAAATCTACACCAAGTGCAGCAGTTGTTTGAGGAGAATCTCCAACTTTTATCCCTTTAGTATAAATAGGACCAAAAGTACCATTCTTTACAGGATTACCATTAACATCGGTAACTACCACCTGTGGAATGTTATTTGACCATGTCCAGTTGCCAAGAGAAAGCATACCATTAAAAGTCACACCAGATACTGGGGTATATTTAAAATCAGCTTCCAAACCCTGGTGCAAAGCATTTACACCACTTAAAGTAGCAGTATAAAACTGATTGGTTGGTTGATCAAAAATGGTTTTGATAGACGTTCTGTCTCTCCAGTCGGTACGGTACAAATTCACATTACCTGAGAATTTCTGACTTCTATAACCGTATCCCAGCTCATAACTCAAGATTTTTTCAGTTGTAGCGTCTGGATTAGGCGTATTTTGATTATTTACAAAAACGGCACTAAAGATTGGTGCTTTTTCGAAATAACCAACATTAGCAAATACGTTATGATTTTGATCAATATTGTAATTAGCACCACCTTTTGCTTGATATCCAAAGAAATTAACTTTTTTGCTTTTGCGTAATGGGTCGCTATTCAAATAACGGAAATAGTCTATACGACGATAAGAAGTATTCGATCCTGATAAGGACACGAAAGCTGATAATGCACCATCAGAATACTCACCTTGTAAGAATCCCCCTTGCCATCCTACTAAACCATCATTATAAAAGCCAATTTTATCACCTGTTTTAGCCATATTCACAGGATTATTGATGTTACCTCCACTGGCACCTGTTGTAGGCGTAGCGCTGTAAACATCCAAAACATATTCTGCTCCTAATAAATTTCTAACCGAGTTATAGTGAATCCCTTTGTAGTCTCTTAAGTCAAGACCTGCTAAAAGATCGATTTTATCAGTCAGTTTTTTCTTATATGTACTTAACAAGCCACCCCATTTGTGATCGTTTCTATTTGACTGAAGGTAGGCAACAGCTTTGCCATCCGTTGCAGCGGTATTTAAATCTACGATTGCATCCAAATCAACTGGTGTATACTTATTACCTGTTCTTGTATTAAGAAATAAGTTCGCATCATTAGGGAACTCGTTTCCACCACTACCGATTGATCCGTAAAGCGCTGTAGATAGTGAAGATGTTTCATCAATAATCCAGTTGTGGTTTAAGGAAACCTGTGGTTTATGATAAAAGTTACCGCTAATTGTTTTTTCTTTACCATTCAGGATACCATAGTTCGGATTGAATTTATTACCCTGAGGTGCGTTTTCATAATAAGCAAGAGGAAAACGCTCAAATCTCGACCCGTGGTACTGTGGAGCGCCAAAGCCTGTTAATGAAATCGTGTGATTTGCATTGATTACTTTAGATACGTTAAAGAAATAACTGTAAGCTTCATAAGCTAAGCCGTCAACAAAACCATCTCCAACATTTCTTGAGCCCATAACTGAGAATGCCCAGCCCTTATCAGTTAGACCTGTTGAATAAGAGAAAGTCGTTTTATTAAAACCATAGCTTCCCAATCCCTGGTAAATAAAACCACCTTTTTTAGCATCAGTAGTTTTAGTTGTAATGTTCATAGTACCACCAATTGAAGGTACAGCAACCTTAGATGCTCCTAAACCTCTTTGAACTTGCAAAGAACTGGTTACGTCATTTAAACCAGCCCAGTTTGACCAGAAAACACGACCGCTTTCCATATCATTTACCGGAATACCATTGATCAAAACCGCAATATTTGCGCTTTGGAAACCACGGATATTAATCCTTGAATCACCAAAACCACCACCTACACCTTTAGTAGCGTAAACTCCTGGAGTAGACTTCAAAAGCTCAGGAAATTCTTGCTGACCGCCTTTTTCTTCAATTCTGCCAGCAGTAATCGTAGAAAGTGCTACCGGAGTCTTTCTGTCAATTGCCAAGTTATTTGCAATGATGGCAACTTCATCCATCGTGTTTGCACTTGGAGACAGTGAAATAGATCCCAAGTTCATTTTTCCTTTAGTTAGCACTACTTCTTTACGGTTATAACCGATATAAGAAATAACCAACACTTTAGCTCCATCCTGAGCTTGGATGGAAAAATTACCATCTGAAGATGTTGATGTGGACACACCTGTGCCTTTTAGACTGACAACTGCACCTGGCAGTGTTTCATTTGTCAATGAGTCTACAACTTTACCCTTAATTGTTTGCTGAGCGTAGGCGCCAACAGCAAGGAATTGAAGGAACAAAGTGAGAATTAGTAAAGATCTCTTCATTCTTTTTAAGTTAGTTAATAATGTTTTGTTTTGATAGGATAACTAAAAATATTGACGCAAAGGTAAATATTAATTTATCCTACTACCCGATTTCAATGTTAAATAATTATTAAGAATGTCATTATTTTTCAACACTTAACAAAGAATTGATCTGGATAATACACAGACAAACAATAAATTAGCCATATGTCATTATGACAAATAAAGGAAATTTAAGAATTACTCTAAATTATTTCAAAATGAAATAAAAAAACAAAACTTCAACGACACAAGAGGCTAACATTTAATTAACATAAAAAATAACCGAAAATAAAAAAGGCGACCTCTTAAGGTCGCCTTTTTGAAACATACTGAGTAGGTTAGTTAAATGAATAACGAACACCAACTTGTATCTGATATCTTGAAGCGATATTCACGTTATCCTTAAATGTAGCAGCTGGTAAGTTTTTGTCAATAGTGTATTGTGGAACACCAGCAACGGTTGAACGGTATTGCATAAAATTGAACATTGCAGGCTGCCTGGTAGTACCCCACTCTTTGTTTAACATATTTCCGATGTTAACAAAGTCTACCGAGATTTGAAAACGACTTTTATTTTCTTCTCCAAATTGGGTAAAAATATCCTGTGAGATTCTAAGATCAAAACGGTTGCTCCATGGATACTCAGCGCCATTACGTTCCGTTACCTGACCTTTTTTTGAGCTTAGATATTTATCCTGATTAATAAAGGCTTCTAATCTTGCCCATTGGGAATCAGCACTTTCAGCAGCAAACAAAATTTTTCCTTTGCTATCTAAAACATCAGTCTCTACAAAATGTATGTCACTCTTGTCTTTAGGAACGTACATCAGGTCGTTTGCAGTTCCATTGTCATTATTCAAGTTACCAGAAGTAATATAAGAATATCGTGTATCACCGAAAACATCTCCGTAAGGAGAACCTTCATATATCAGACCGATTGAAGTTGGCAGTTTGCGGGCCAGTTCAAAGTTGAAATTAACAGCAGCAATCACCCGGTTTTTAACTACATAATTACTGTAAGCTAAAACTGGCTTGTTGGGATCATTCACAATCTGGTTACCAGTAAACGCTGAGTTAGCCTGAGAACCCGGAGTTGATGTAACGTCACGTGCATCACTATAAGTATAAGCAACCATTGCATCGACATATTTACCAAAACGCTTTTGCAGCTGACCGGTGATGTTATATGCATAGCCTTTGCTTGTATTGTCAAGGATAATTGCATTTGTGATGAAACTATTCACACGGTTAGCAGAACCACCGGGAAATACGTCGCGAGTATCACCTGTTCCAGTCAGCTTACCAGAAGGGTTCTTCAAGTTGGCATCACGATGAAAAATCTCGTTGATGGATTTAGTATAAATACCTTCAATCGTAGCAATAATGCCTCCGGGCAGATTAAAATCCGCAGCAAGGTTTGAACGCCAGATCTGAGGGATTTTAAAGTTGCTCGCTGTAGCGTTGATCGCGTATGTAGATGGAATAGAAGGATTAGCAGGAATATACTGGGCAGGATTAGAACTAAATGGACGGTTTTTAGGATCTGTCGTATTCTCATTTCCAAAAAGCAAACCTGTGTTACCAGCCTGGTTAACCAAATAAACACCTGGCATACCACCTGTAAAAATACCAGAACCGCCTCGAATCTGAAGAGACTGATCACCATTCACATCCCAGTTTAATCCAACACGTGGTGAAATCAGGATTTGATTTTTAGGTAATTTGCCTACATCTATTTTTTCATTATCGCGGAAAGTCAGTGCCGTTACCGCCGGATTTGAAGTAATTTTGGAAGTGTAGATTGGCATATCTGCACGTACGCCATAGGTTAGTTTAAAGTTATCTCTAACCATCCACTCATCTTGCACATAAGCTGCAATTGGAGCCATACTCAATTCTGCTACAGGTCTGGGATTTCCATTGATTGCAGAATAAGTCAGTTGATAAAGGGAAGGATTGACAGAAGCATCTCCACCAGCAGCAGCAAGGAAATCGGAAACTGATTTATACCTGTACTGGCCGTAAAGGAACTGCGCAAATCCATTTGCATATTTCAAATATTGACCAGAAATACCAATAGTTATGTTGTGACTTCCAGCATAGATGTTAAAGTTATCAGTAAAAGAGTAAACATCCTGATTTAAGGTATTTAATCCACTGAAAGGCTCAGAACCCAACGAAATATAGTTTGCTCCACCTCCATTTTCAATATCTACAACAGGAAATGGAGATCCGTAAATACTACGATAATCGCGGAACGCAGAATAACTCACTTGCAAGTTATTGGCAAAACGGTTTCCAAACCTTGAGTTTAATTCAGCTGCGATGGACTTCGTATTGTTAAAAAAGCGGTAACGCATGTTAGAAAAAGTCATTGATGTTGCACTCGGACCACGACCAGTATTAGAATTCGAACCACTCGGATCAAGATCTTTAAACGACTTTAAATAGTTATAGCGAACAGTAAGTTTATTGGTCGAGTTGATATTCCAATCTAAACGGGCGGTTAAATTATCAGCCTGCTGATCACTGCTATAGTTATCATAATCGCCAGGGTTATAACCGTACTTAGAAATCAGTAAGTTTTTCACGGCATCCAGGTCGCTGGTTTTAACAGCCGAGATACCACTGCCATTCTCACCCCTATTCGCTAGCCAGTTTGATCCGGGAAAAATTCTCCGGGTAATCTCGCCGTTTACAAAAAAGAACAATTTATCTTTTACGATTGCTCCTCCTAAACGTGCGCCAAATATTTTATTGGTAAATGCACTGCTTGAATTTTTTGGAACAGTGTAATCTCCGACCTTATATCCCTGTAAATTTTGATCTTTATAGAAAGTATAAATGGAACCTGAATATTTATTGGTTCCGCTTTTGGTAACCGCATTCACACTACCGCCAGTAAAACCGCCTTGTTTTACATCATAAGGCGCGATACTAATCGTTATCTGATCAATTGCATCCAGCGAAATTGGCTGCGCTCCTGAACCACCACCCGGTAAAGCTGTTAATCCAAATGAGTTATTAAACTGTGAACCGTCAATAGTAAATGAGTTGAATTTGTTATTACGACCAGCAAAAGAAAAACCATCGCCTGTTGAATTAGACTGTGGTGTTAGCTTAGTTAAATCCGTAACACTTCTATTAAATGTAGGCAGTTTTTCCATTTGCTCGCGTGAAACACTTGTTTGAGCCCCGGTACGCGAACTGTTAATGACTTTGTTTTGTCTGGAAACAATCGCAACCTCAGCCAAAGCCTGCGAAGATTCCTTTAATTTCAAATCAACTTTGAAATTCTGACCCAAAGCAAGATTAATGTTATCACTTTTTGCTGCCGTATAACCTACCATAGTAGCCGTAACCGTATACGGGCCTCCGACATTCATATTGGTAAAATTGTATCGTCCATCACCCCTGGTAATGGTTTTGTAAACTGTTCCGGTTGGCCCGTGAACGGCTACAACTGTTGCACCAGGCAATGCGCCCTTGGCATCTGTAACAGTACCATTCATTGCCGATGTAGTTACCTGTGCATGCGCAACAGAAAGAAAACCAACAAAAGCAACAAGCATCACTGCAATTTTGCATAGTAGAGATTTTTTCATTCTTCTTTTTATTTATAGCGTATCTTTTAATGATATCAATAGGATACCGCTACAAAGCTAGAGAGTCAACCTACGCAAACATTTGAACTCAATATTAAATAATCATTAAGTAGTTCAGCAATTTTTAACAATTAACACCAGAATTAAATATATAACCAACAGTTTATCAATTAAATAACAACCTCAAATAATCAACAAAAACGACCAAAGCAGAACAAATCTAAATTAGATTACATATTTATGGCTTTCAAAAAGTATTGTAGCACCATTAACTAACATTTTTTTTTATTTTTGGCGTTTACTTAAGTTATAATTTCCTTTATTAAAGATATGAACTACGATGTAATTGTAATAGGCAGCGGTCCTGGTGGATATGTAGCTGCAATCAGAGCTTCTCAGTTAGGTTTGAAAACTGCTGTAGTTGAACGCGAATCTTTAGGTGGAATATGCCTTAACTGGGGCTGTATACCAACTAAAGCTTTGTTAAAAAGTGCTCAGGTATTTGAATATATCAACCATGCAGCTGAATACGGTATCAAAACGGCGCCTGCAGAAGCAGATTTTGCTGCAGTAGTAAAACGCAGTCGTGGTGTTGCTGATGGCATGAGCAAAGGTGTTCAGTTCTTAATGAAAAAGAATAAAATTGAAGTGATCATGGGTACTGCCAAAGTAAAATCTGGCAACAAAGTAGAAGTAAAAGCTGCTGATGGTTCCCAAAAAGAGATCACTGCTCCACATATTATCATTGCAACGGGTGGCCGTTCAAGAGAATTACCTAACCTGAAACAAGACGGTAAAAAAATCATTGGCTACAGACAAGCTATGGTATTGCCAGAGCAACCAAAATCTATGGTAATTGTGGGTTCTGGAGCTATCGGTTCTGAGTTTGCTTATTTCTACGCAACCATGGGTACCAAGGTTACTTTGGTAGAATTCATGGACAATATTGTTCCGGTAGAAGATGAGGACATCTCTAAACAATTGTTGCGCAGCTTCAAAAAAGTTGGCATCGATGTAATGACTGCTTCAAGTGTTGAATCGGTAGATACCAGCGGTGCAGGTTGTAAAGTACAGGTTAAAACAGCTTCAGGCATGCAAACCCTGGAATGTGACATCGTTCTTTCGGCTGCAGGTGTAGTTGCCAACATTGAAAACATTGGCTTAGAAGAAACCGGCATCAAAACTGAAAAAGGTAAAGTGGTCGTAGACGAATTCTACAATACTTCTGTAAAAGGCTATTATGCCATTGGAGATATCGTGTCTGGACAGGCTTTAGCACACGTAGCTTCAGCAGAAGGCATCACTTGCGTTGAGAAAATCGCTGGTCACCATCCAGAGCCGATCGACTACAACAATATCCCGGGATGTACTTATACATCTCCTGAAATCGCTTCTGTTGGTTATACTGAAAAAGCAGCAAAAGCAGCAGGTTATGAGCTTAAAATTGGTAAATTCCCATTCTCGGCTTCTGGAAAAGCGAGTGCTGCCGGCGCAAAAGACGGTTTTGTAAAAGTAATCTATGATGCTAAATACGGTGAACTGTTAGGTGCACACATGATTGGTGCTAACGTAACCGAAATGATTGCTGAGATTGTAGTAGCCCGTAAACTGGAAACTACTGGTCACGAAGTTTTAAAAGCAATCCACCCGCACCCAACCATGAGTGAGGCGATTATGGAAGCTACTGCGGATGCATATGGTGAAGTAATTCACTTATAAAAGACAAATTGTCACCAAAGAAAGGAAAGAGGTAGTTATTCACTACCTCTTTTTTTATATTTACAATGCTAACTTACTTATCATGAATTTACACACAATCAATACCGGATTATTTAAATTAGATGGCGGCGCTATGTTTGGCGTGGTACCTAAATCCATTTGGCAACGTAGTAACCCGGCAGATGCGAACAACATGTGTACCTGGGCCATGCGCTGTCTGTTGATTGAGGATGGTGATCGTTTGATTTTGATTGACAATGGAATTGGTGATAAGCAGGATGAAAAGTTTTTAGGACATTATTATTTGCATGGTGATGATACCTTAGACAAATCGCTGGCGGCAAAAGGCTTTAGCCGCAATGACATTACCGATGTCTTTTTAACGCACCTCCATTTTGACCATTGCGGTGGTTCAATTGTTCGTGAAGGAGATAAACTCCGTCCGGCTTTTAAAAATGCATTTTACTGGAGCAACGCCAAGCACTGGGATTGGGCGGTAAATCCAAACGACAGGGAAAAAGCTTCGTTTTTGAAAGAAAACATATTACCCATACAAGAAAGCGGACAGCTCCGTTTTATAGCAGATCAAGATGGGATAGCTTTCCATGAGGGCATACAAGTACGATTTGCCTATGGCCACACCGATGCCATGATGCTCCCGCAAATACAATACAAAGACAAAACCATCATCTATGTCGCCGACCTGCTTCCTTCTGTAGGCCACATCCCCCTACCGTATGTGATGGCCTATGACATGTTCCCACTACAAACACTGAAAGAAAAAAAGGCCTTCCTAAATGAAGCTGCCGATCGGAATTATATCCTGTACCTGGAACATGATCCGATCCATGAGTGCTGCACCTTGCAACAAACCGAGAAAGGTGTCAGACTAAACCAAACTTTTGACCTGTCTGACATTTAAACCATTAAGCAAAAAAAACTTACTACTTTCTTGTTCCCCGTTTTGTTTTTTTCTAAATTGTGTTAACGGAACACAATCTGCTTAAAACAATTAGATCATGGGAAAATTTGAAATTACAATAAGAAAGGATGGCGAATTCCAGTTTAGTGAATGTATGAAAGTGAGGCCTCGAGGTAAAACGGAATAGCATCAGTCAAGAAAAATGCACCTGAGGCAGAAATTTCTGATATTTCCTAGTTTTTTGTATGGTTGCTTCATCACAACAACCGGCATCAGTCTGAAGTATTCAAGATTTTTTTTTCCTGACATCAGCACGACAATGAGGTTATTCTCGAAACAAATATGAACCAGATGTGTTAGTAATCAATATGTATCCATTTAGTAACAAGAAATATATAGTGATTATGCAAGCTAGAGCACAACCTGACAAAAGTAATTTGGAATAATTTTTGCTGAAGAAATATGAGATAAATAATGTCGTAAAGTGTAACGTTTTCAGGAATTTATGTTTCAGATAATCCTTTAAATGCTTACCTTTGCACGTTCAAAATATATAACGAGTACCAAAACACATAAATGAGACAACTCAAAATCACGCAATCAATTACCAATCGCGAAAGTCAATCCTTAGACAAATATCTTCACGAGATTGGTAAAGTGGATTTAATCACAGCAGAGGAAGAAGTAATTTTAGCACGAAAAATACGAGAAGGAGATCAGGCAGCACTGGAGCGTTTAACTAAGACAAACTTACGTTTTGTGGTTTCCGTGGCTAAGCAATACCAAAACCAGGGATTAACACTTGGTGATTTGATCAATGAAGGAAATTTAGGTTTGATCAAAGCAGCAAAACGCTTTGACGAAACCAAAGGTTTTAAATTCATCTCTTATGCTGTTTGGTGGATTCGTCAATCAATTTTACAGGCTATTGCTGAACAAAGCCGGATTGTACGTCTCCCTTTAAATCAAGTTGGATCGTTAAGTAAAATCAGTAAAGCCTTCTCTAAACTGGAGCAGGAATATGAGCGTGAACCTTCTCCTGAAGAATTGGCAGATATTTTGGAAACCACGGTAGACAAGATTTCTGATACACTGAGCAATTCAGGTCGTCACGTATCTATGGATGCACCATTTGTTCAAGGTGAGGAAAATACTTTGTTAGACGTATTGGAAAATCATGAACCAAATACGGACAGCAGTTTAATTAATGAGTCTTTATCTGAAGAAATCAAAAGGTCTTTATCTACTTTAACAGAACGCGAGCGTGAAATTATCGTATTGTTTTTTGGACTAAGCACCAATCATCCCCTGTCTTTAGAGGAAATTGGTGAGAAGTTTAACCTGACCCGCGAGCGTGTGCGTCAGATTAAAGACAAGGCATTACAACGTTTGCGTCATACTTCAAGAAGTAAAATATTAAAATCTTATTTAGGATAATCCTGCCGTTATTCCGGTGCTGGCCGGAATCCCGCAAAGAATAAAATATTAAATAAAAAAGATTGGGTACTCGCTCAATCTTTTTTACTTTTGTGCCATTCTAACCAAAAATACTCCAGCATGTTAAAGAAGTACCAATCTGAGTTTCAAAACTGGATTGAAAAAGAAAAAAAGGCAATTGAACTGATCAATATCGTAGGGCAATTGTGGTTTGACAGATCTGTTGAACTCGTTTTATTCCGTAAACCATTATTTGATGTAGGCAGCAGTGAAATTCTTTCACACCATCAGTACGCAAAAGAAGTAAGCGGTAAAGACATCAGTATTTACGAAACCTTAGAATTGGCGCATACCATTGCGAAATGCAACCTGGCCCCTTCAAGGATTGACATTGGTCGCCTGGCTTCCGAATGGCTGGAAGGCAATGACAACTACGCTTCCATGCATGACTTTGTCATCAGCAAATTGAGCAAACACATTGGCAAGGATAAAATTAATCTGCAACCTAAAGATGTAGTGCTTTATGGATTTGGCCGTATTGGTAGAATTGCAGCAAGAGAATTGATTGTTCAGGCCGGAAAAGGCGAGCAATTGCGTTTAAGAGCAATCGTAACCAGGAGCTATAGCGATGAAGAGCTGATCAAAAGAGGTGAGCTGCTACGTACCGATTCTATTCACGGACCGTTTCACGGTACCATTGTGGAAGATTTTGAAAACAAAGCCCTAATTATCAATGGCCAAACCATTTATTTCATAGAAGCCAAAGATCCAGAATCTGTTGATTATACAGCTTATGACATTCACGATGCCTTATTGATTGACAATACAGGTGTTTTCCGTGATCGTGAAGGATTGGGCAGACACCTGAAAGCAAAAGGAATCAGTAAAGTCTTGTTAACGGCACCTGCAAAAGGAGACATTCCTAACGTAGTAACGGGCATTAACGACACTGAAATTGATTTCAATACAGAAACCATATTATCGAATGCATCTTGTACGACCAATGCCATCGTACCGGTATTGAAAATTATTGATGATGCTTTTGGAATCGAAAAAGGCCACATTGAAACGGTCCACTCCTATACCAACGATCAAAATTTACTGGACAATTACCATAAAAAATACCGTAGAGGACGTTCTGCAGCTTTAAACCTGGTAATTACTGAAACCGGGGCAGATAAAGCTGTGGCAAAGGTAATTCCACATCTTGGTGGCAAACTGACAGGAAATGCAGTACGCGTTCCTACGCCCAATGTGTCATTGGCAATATTGAACCTGTCCTTGAATAAAATAACGTCTAAAGAAGAGGTGAGTGAAGTTTTAAAACAGGCCTCCCTTTTTGGGGATTTATCAGAACAAATTGAATATTCTATCTCCAATGAACTGGTAAGCACAGATTTGATAGGAAACAGTCATGCTTCGATTATTGATGGCCCGGCTACGATCATCGCGCGCGACAACAAGTCAGTGGTACTGTATGCTTGGTACGACAACGAATATGGATACACCAGGCAAGTAATCCGATTAGCCAAGAAGTTAGCCGGCGTAGTAAGGTTAACTTACTACTAGCCTTACAATGCAATATAAAAAACGGCCGGTAACTGATGATACCGGCCGTTTTTATTTTATAGTAACCCCCTGAATTAAAATGCGGACAACTTGGGCTTACTTTGCATAATCTCTTCAATTTCCGTTAAAACCTGAGGCGTTAATAGCGGAACAACTTCTAAAGTAGTCAGATTCTCTTTCAGTTGTTCCGGTTTCGAAGCGCCTAAAATCACGGTACTCACATTCGGATTGGTTAAACACCAGGCCAGGGACAATTTAGCCAGTGGCACATTCAACTTATCAGCCAGTGATTGTAATTTTTCTGCCTTTTTTAGCTTATCTTCATTCAAAACAGCATCTTTCAGCCATTCCATCCCCTTCAGATCCAGACGTGTGTCTTTGGTTTTCTTCGAAGTATATTTACCCGATAATAAACCAGAAGCCAATGGCGACCAAATGGTAGTTCCCAGCCCATACTCTTTAAATAAGAGCAAGTACTCATTTTCTACCTTATTACGCTCAATTAAATTGTATTGTGGCTGTTCCATCGTAGGCCCGATCAAATTGTATTGTTTTGCAACACGAATCGCTTCCATAATCTCAACGGCAGACCATTCCGAAGTACCCCAATACAATATTTTGCCCTGTTGCAATAAGGTATTCATCGCCCAAACAGTCTCTTCAATGGGCGTATTTTTATCCGGGCGATGACAAAAATACAAATCCAGATAATCAACCTGTAAACGCTTTAAAGCACCGTTACAGGCTTCAATAACATGTTTACGGGAAAGTCCCATCCGGTTTGGACCTTTATTTTCTGTACCAAAAAAGACTTTACTTGACACCACAAACGATTCACGTTCCCACTTATGCGATTTTAAGATCTTACCCATCACCTGCTCTGATTTTCCTTCGGCATACCCTTCAGCATTGTCGAAAAAATTCACACCCGCATCGTAGGCTATTCCCATCAATTCATCAGCAGTCTTGTCACTGATCTGCTGACCGAATGTCAGCCAACTTCCTAAAGACAAAGCACTAACTTGTAAACCTGATTTACCTAATCTTCTATATTCCATTTAAATAGCTTTTAATGATTAACAATTACCCCAAATTAAAGAGATAATAGGAAAACAATAGCAGGACTGCTTAAGTTTTACAAAAATAGGATGGCCAGTTTATCAGGCAATATATTTACCTTTATATGATGTTCAAACCTATTCAAATGAATACTTACCTGCTTGTAACGCTAGGATTGTTATTAAGTTGTGGCTCAGTAAAACAGGCTCCACCGATGTCCGCTGATACCCAGTTGCTAAGTGATGTGGAAATCTTGTCATCAGATGCTTACGAAGGCCGCAAAACCGGCACAAAGGGCGGAGAAATGGCCAGAACATACCTCAATAAACGTTTTACTGAGATCGGTTTAAAATCTTTCCCGGTTTTAGAACGCTATGAACAGCCCTTTTCATTTGAGACCAGTAAAGGCATAGTCAAAGGGAAAAACATGATTGGTTATATTGAAGGTAAAAGCGAGCAGGTGATCGTGATCTCAGCCCATTACGACCACATTGGCATCATCAACAACGAAGTATATAACGGGGCGGACGACAATGCTTCCGGGATTGCAGCGTTATTGAAATTCGCTGCTTATTACAGCAAACATCAACCCAACCATACTTTAATTTTTGCAGCCTTTGATGCCGAAGAAATGGGACTAAGGGGTGCTAAAGCATTTGTTGCCAGCCCACCGGTAAATATTGACCGCATTAAACTGAATATCAATATGGATATGATCAGTCATAACGATAAAAATGAGTTGTATGCCTCCGGAACTTCAAAATACCCCACCTTAAAGGATTACTTTTACACCAGCAATCCCAATCCGAAGATTTTATTCGGACATGACGATCCTGAATCAGGTCACAACGACTGGACCAACCAAAGTGACCATTCAGCCTTTAACGATAAAAATATTCCATTTATTTACTTTGGTGTGGAAGACCACAAAGATTACCATCAAGCCACCGACGAGTATAAGAACATCAATAAAAAGTTCTTTAGCGATGCTGCGAACGCCATTATGGAGATCATCATCAACATCGATAAAGAACGGGATGCCCAACAGCTATTTCATGAAAAGCTGAAAATGAAAAGGCAATAGATTTTAAAAATCAATATCAACAAGGCTGTTTAAAGGGATGTGAATCCCATTTTTCAGCTGGATATATTTCTCTGTAACGGACCATACCGTTGTAGATACTGTCTTTGGTCCCTCCTTAGTATTGAAAGTAATGTCGGCTTTTGATTTAAATTCATTACCCAAACGTTGGGCCGCATTCAGCTTATCACGTAACTCTTCAGTATGATTCTGATCAGCCGCTACAATCTGGCTGATGTCTATCGCTTCTTTTTCTATTAATTCCCCTAACATAGTATATTCGATTAAAGTCCGCTATAATGGTATTGAAACCACGTTTTCATATACCAATAAACAAAAAAAGCACCACAGTTCAAAGCCAATTGCCTAAATGTTTCAACAATATTACTGACGCAAAAGAAAGACTACTGATTACCAGTTTATTAATCTACTTCCGTTTAAAACGATCTTCAATCATCCCGATAAAACTCCCAGGCTGATCTACAGGCTGAATGGCATTCGGACTATCGAGATTGATTATTTTGCCATTAACGCTCATCACAGCACCTTTGGCCAGGCTTGTCGCGCCCGAAACCGGGTTTAATATGCTGATGGCTTTAGCAAGGTATACTTCCTTTTCGTCGCCCAGCTGATAAGTCGGATTCTCGTTCAGATCGTAATCAGGTGTCATGCCAGAAAAATAACCACCCTGGTCCTGAGAGTTCTTTGTTTCAAACATTGCATAATACACATCGTACCGGTTTTGAATACGAATAGGAAAAAAGCCTACAGGTTTGCCATAAGTGGTTTTGCCAACCAGTTTCACATTCATTTCAGGCTTGAGTGAATTGATTACAAGCTCACTGGCTGACGCAGTACTGCGGCTAACCAGGAATACAACATTCGTTACGCCGGTTACACTACCCACCTTGCTAAAATTATGGGTATTTTTTGCTACTGTATAATCCTGGTCATCGTACAAATTCATCATCCTGCCGCCAGTTGCATACTGAACCTTATCATTCGCATCCGTAAGCGGCTGATTTTTTAGAATCACTGCCCTTTTGTTCTGCATATCTGCATTGAAATATTCTTTATACATGACCTTCCCAAAGGCAGTTGAAGGTGCGATCAGGTTAACCAAACGTTCGGCAGTGTAAACATAGCCACCACCGTTATACCTTAAATCAATGACCAGATCGGTAACCCCCTGACTTGAAAAAGTAGAAAACACATTATTTAATGCCTCAAATGAATTACTTTCATTTGAAAACCGACCATATGCGATATAACCGATCTTTTTATTACCTGAAGTAATGACTTTTGATGCGTACACAGGACTGCTTTTGTAACTTTTCTTGGTCAATGTAACAGAAAAAGCCTCGCCCTGCACTCCATTTACATATTTAAAGCCCTCAATCCGCACGCTGCTTTTAGCCATTTCACTATAAATGGACAAGTATTCTCCTGGATAATTGTTACCATAAGAGATGCCATTGATCTTTGAAATCGCCCATCCCCTTTTTACCCCTTGTGCTTCGGCATCAGAGCCCGGTGCAACTACCGTTACAAAAATAGTGTAACTGTTATTGGTACCAAAAGGAATCCACATCACCCCGGTATCGTTTCCGTTTCCTTCCAGGTCCACAGACATTTGCGCCCCCTGCACATTGGCGGTTGGACTTGGATTTGCAGTTGTGATATCCTGTATATAAGAATATTTGGTTTCGTTATCGGCAGTCACGTAGTCAACAGAACCCGAAGCCTTGGCAATATTAAGCAATTCGCTATCGTAATTACTGCCATATTTCCTCGGGTTAAAATCATCATAGGAAGGGAGTGCCGAATTCCAGAAATACACCTGTTTGGCATATAGGAACAAGGAGTCATTGCTCAATTGTGTCCTGTCAGTTGTTGCTGTCTGTAAGGTATTCGGCCCAATTGAAGGCGCAACCGGATCGGGCTCTGGCTGGGTCTTATTTTTTTTACAGGCACCCAATAATAAAAGCACCACAAGTCCCGCCAGGCGGAAGTCAACCACTTTAGGAAAAAGCAAGTTTTTCATTCGTTATATTTTAGCGTAAATATAAACGGAATTAAGATAGAAATAGTTTCTCAGCTACTGCAAAATCAATATTATTTTCAATAGCAGATTTCTTTGACATTTTAGGCTTCCCAATAAAGATTACACTTTTAGGCTCAAGATCATGTGTAACCAGGATTTGACCCAGTCCTGCAGTCATTCCGCCCATTTCCTCCGTAAAATAAACGGTCAGGTAATTTTCTAAACCGTTCCACTCCACCTGCTTAATCACATTGAGTTGCATTGCAGCATTGCCATCAACCAGTAAGAATATTTTCTTCCGCTCTACTACAATCTGCTGCATAAATTTCAGCACTTCACCAAACATCAAAAGTTTTAAAGGTAAACGCGCACTTAACAGCAACAATTCAAAATTCACCTGATACTTTTCCGGGATATTGAAACGCCTGGCAGTTTTGCTAAAAATATCCTTAGTCCCTTTTTTCAGGTAATACTCCTGCATAAAAGCAACAATTTCAGCTGCATTGAGTTGCTCGGCGTATTCTATAAATTGTCCAAACAAGTAATAAACCTGCAAATAATAATCCTTCTCAGGGAAAATTACCTGGTTAAGTTCAAAAATAAAGGCTTCTTTTTCCTTTAGATACTGCGTTGTACTCATTTACTGGGCTATAATGTGGTTACTTTCAGGGATTAAAACCTGGATGTTAAATTCCTCAAATAATACAGAAGCCTTGGCTACCTGATCAATCTCAAAAGCATGTAAAGGCACAATGGTATTCACTTCCAGATCAAGACAATGATTGAGTAAATTGTGCGCAATGATTTCATCATTACGTTCGCCCAGAGATACAAACTGGTATTTTACAGAGGGGAATACCGGCACCTCCCCATAATCAGCCATGATTACAGTATCATTTACATATGCTGCAACCAGTTTTAAGGCCTGGACAGACTTCCCTCCTGTTATCAATATTTTCATGATTAAGCTATAATTAAACCATCTTTCATCGTCACCACCCTATCACTGATTTTAGCCAGATCCTCATTGTGTGTCACAATGATAAAGGTCTGTTTAAAATTATCCCTCAGCGTAATGAAAAACTGGTGCAGGGCATCGGCATTTGCAGAATCAAGGTTACCGGAAGGCTCATCCGCCATCACTATAGCCGGATTGTTTACCAAAGCCCGGGCTACAGCCACACGTTGCTGCTCACCTCCCGACAACTCGCTGGGTTTATGTTGTGCCCGATCTGCCAGTCCAAGCAGATCAAGCAATTCCATCGCCCGCCGTTCTGCTTGTTTTTTATTCGTCTTCGCGATAAAAGCAGGAATACAAATATTTTCCAAAGCTGTAAATTCAGGCAACAAATGATGAAACTGAAAGACAAAACCAATATTCTGATTGCGAAAAATACTCAACAATTCGCCCGAAAGTTTGTGCACCTTGGTGCCGTTAAGCTCGACCGTTCCCTGGTCAGGCTTATCTAACGTACCTAAAATATGTAATAAAGTACTTTTTCCGGCACCAGAAGCACCAATAATACTTACAATCTCGCCTTTTGTAACTTCAAAATCTACACCCTTAAGTATAGAAAGTTGTCCGTAGGCTTTTTTGATACCTGTGGCTTTTAGCATAGCTGCAAACTTACAAAAACCGACACATTATTTGGCTTCTACTAAATAATATTAACAGACCGGCCGCTACAAATTCCTTTTCATTTCCTGATCACACATCAGGACTGGTAAAAATTTATGGTCATAATATTGAAATTATGCTTTATTACTTAGAATAAGTTTTTAAAACCAATATGAAATTGTAGATTTGAACAAATTTTTTCAGCAAATGAATATCCACGAATATCAAGGTAAAGAAATACTTAAAAGTTTTGGTGTAGCCGTACAAGAAGGCGTTGTTGCCGATACGGTTGAGCAGGCTGTAGAAGCTGCTAAAAAAATGAAAACTGACTTCAATTCTGACTGGGTTGTGATTAAAGCACAAATCCACGCAGGAGGTAGAGGAAAAGGTGGTGGTGTAAAATTGGCCAAAAACCTGGAAGAAGTTAAAGAAAGAGCGACCGCAATTTTAGGTATGCAATTGGTAACACCTCAAACCGGACCTGAAGGTAAAAAAGTAAACAAAATTTTGGTTGCTCAGGATGTATATTATCCAGGTGCTTCTGAAACCAAAGAATTCTATATCAGTGTTCTTTTAAACCGTGGAAACGGTAGAAATATCATCATGTACTCTACAGAAGGTGGTATGGACATCGAAGAGGTTGCTGAACATACACCTCATTTAATCTTCAAAGAAGAAATCGATCCTAAAGTTGGCTTACAAGCTTTTCAGGCACGTAAAATCGCTTTCAACTTAGGTTTAAGTGGTGCAGCGTTTAAAGAAATGGTGAAATTTGTTACAGCGCTTTACAAAGCATATGACAATACCGATTCTTCTATGTTTGAAATCAACCCGGTTTTAAAAACATCTGACGACAAAATCATTGCTGTTGATGCGAAAGTAGATTTAGATGAGAACGCTTTGTTCCGTCACCCGGACTACGCTGCAATGCGTGATAAATTGGAAGAAGATCCAACTGACGTTGAAGCAAGTGAATCTAACTTAAACTATGTAAAACTTGACGGTAACGTAGGTTGTATGGTTAACGGTGCTGGTTTGGCAATGGCTACCATGGACATCATCAAAATTGCTGGTGGTGAGCCTGCAAACTTCCTGGACGTAGGTGGTACCGCAAATGCACAAACAGTAAAAGCTGGTTTCAATATCATTTTGAAAGATCCAAACGTAAAGGCCATCCTGATTAATATCTTTGGTGGTATCGTACGTTGCGACCGTGTTGCCCAGGGTGTAATTGATGCTTACAAAGAAATTGGTGATATTCCAGTTCCAATCATTTGCCGCTTACAAGGTACAAACGCTGAAGAAGCTAAAAAACTAATTGACGAGTCGGGATTGAAAGTTTACTCAGCTATCGCATTGAAAGATGCAGCAGCCCTGGTTACTCAAGTATTGGCTTAATCAACAACACATATTTAAAAAAGCGCCCTTATCGAAATGATAAGGGCGCTTTTTTTTGCATTCAGCATTAATTTTCGTCTAAGGTTTAAGGCAGTTCATCGATACCTGAACTTTGTTGGTATAATACGGCTAAATCCGATGAAACGTATTGAGGACAATAACGTCTTATGTACGTTATGAAAATTATTAACTACCTACCCCTAATCTCGCTGCTTTACTGTAGTCAACTTTTATCTGCCTACACTGCAAACGCACAATCCATCAACCTGAAAGGAGAATTCCAGGGAAAGATATTAGATGAAACCGGACAAGCCTTCCCCTATGCATCGATCAGCCTGCTCAACGCAAAAGATTCCAGCCTCGTCAAAGGAACAGTCAGCACAGACAATGGCACTTATGTGCTAAACAGCATTACGCCAGGAAACTATCTCCTCGCATTTTTTGTTGTAGGCTACAAAAAAATCATCAAAGGTCCTTACGGCATCACGGCAGACAAGCAATTGCATCAACTGGAAAGCATTCAATTGACCCAGGACAGCAAATTATTAAAAGGCGTTGAAATCATCCAACAAAAGCCATTGATCGAGCGTCAGATTGATAAGACAGTCATCAATGTAGAAAACAGTGCGCTTGCTACGGGCAACACTGCACTCGAGATCCTGCAAAAGTCGCCTGGCGTAAGCGTCGATAAAGACGGCAAAATCAGTCTGAGGGGCAAACAAGGCGTCAACGTCATGCTCGATGGAAAACCGACATATCTATCCGAAGATCAACTGGCCAATTTACTGCGCAGCACAGAAGGAAGCGCGATACAAACGATTGAACTGATCACCAATCCATCGGCCAAATACGATGCGTCAGGCAATTCAGGGATCATCAATATTAAATTCAAAAAAAACAAAAACTACGGTACCAATGGATCTGTATTTGCAGGTGCCGGCATGGGCAGATACTACAAAGTAAACGGCGGATTGAGCTTAAATCACAGGGAGAAAAAATTCAACATATTTGGAAATTTCAACTACGGACACAACGAAAGATTTGGTGGAACAGACATCATGCGTCTGAACAACACCAGCGACAAGCCTACCTATTTCAACCAGACCAGCGATACGAAAAGAGCAAGGAACAACAGCAATTACAAAGCCGGTATAGATTACTTTATTAATGATAAAAACACACTGGGCTTTAGCATGAATGGCTACAACAGCAATGGTAAGAACGATGCACACGTTTTAACCCTCATTGGTGATCAGCCTTTAAAAACAGATTCATCAGTGGTGGCAAGAAATCCAAATGACTACAAATACACTGGAATATCCTATAACCTGAACTACAAATCAACCATAGATACCCTGGGCCAGGAATTCAGTATGGACGCCGACTACTCCAACTATAACGGAAACGAGCGCAGCAATTTCAACAACAAATACCTTGATGCAAATGGCCAGATGCGTAAGCCAGATTATATATTCAGAAATGCAACGCCAACTAAAACGCATATATGGGCAGCAAAAGCTGATTACACCTACCCGATTGATAAATCAACCAAATTGGAAACAGGCATAAAATCAAGCCTGGTAAAAACCGACAACAATTTTTTATTTGAGAATTTTGAACAGGAAGCATGGCAAAATGATGTTAAAAGAAGTAATCAATTTCTATATCAAGAAAATATCAATGCGGCTTATATTAATTTGAGCCGTAAATTCAAGGGAACTACCCTACAATTGGGCTTGCGTGCGGAACAAACCAATTCGAACGGAAATTCGATCACTGAACAGAAAGTAGTAAACCGTCATTACTTTGATCTTTTTCCTAGTTTATTCATCAATCAGGAACTTTCTAAAAACAACGAACTGGGCTTCTCTTACAGCAGAAGAATTGATAGGCCGGATTACGAATCGCTTAACCCTTTCGTATCCTATCTGGATTTATACTCTTATCGTTTCGGAAATCCTTTTTTAAAACCGCAGTATACCAATTCATTTGAACTTGCTTACAGCTACAAAAAGACATTAAACATGAGCATCGGTTACAGTCACACAAGGGATGTCATGACAGATGTATTGTTAACAGATACCATTAACAAAACCATTTTCATTTCCAATCAAAATCTGGCCACACAAGACGCTTATAATCTAAACATCAGCTATCCGATACAAATTACAAAATGGTGGAACAGTAATCATACAATAACTACCTATTACACTAAATTTAAAACACCCAACCTGTTGGGCAATCCGTTCGAAAGTGGAAAACTGACCTTTAAATTCAACACTACACAAACCGTGAACCTAGATCAAAATACCAGTCTGGAATGTTCGGCAAATTATGAATCCAGACAAGCGATAGGAACTTTAATCATCGATCCACAGGCGAATGTTGACCTTGGAATTAAGAAAACGATATTAAACAAGAAAATGGACATCAAATTTGCTGCTAATGACATATTTAATCTGCAAAAAAATACGATTACCAGCGCTCTGCCATCCCAACGTTACGTCATCAAAGAAAAATGGGAAAGTCAAGTCTTCAGAATCACTTGTACTTACAAATTTGGGAGTAACAATATCAAAGGCAGTCAAAAAAGGTCGAAAAGTTCAGAATCAGAAGAAAATCGGGTAAAATCAGGCGGTTAAACAAGAAGGGGGTTACAGTCATCCAACTGTAACCCCCTCTAACCAAATATAAATTAAACGAGCAATACAAATATAGGAACTTATTTCATTTAAGCATAATAAAATTCAATAATTTTTAAAATAAATACCAAATAATCGCAATAAAGCTCAAAATAAAATACAAAAAACCTAAAAACAGCAAATAAAATATAATAAAACACAACAAAAATACTCATAAAAACAAAATAAACAGAAAAACTACTAATTAAATACATGAAAAATCAAAAATAAACCATCTAAAAATAAAAAACACACATAAAAACCAGTGAAAAACAGTAAAACATCAACAAAAACACAAAATAGACATAAAGATCAGTAGACAACTCAGAATAAAAAAGCCTTTACTTCTTCCCAAGCCACTTATTTTTTATAGACGTTTACCCATGAGGGTTTCAATGAAAATCATTATTTTTGGCCTGCTCCATATAAAATCATGATACATAGAGAAAAAGTAAAAAGTCTGCTAGAGACAGAATCGTTTAACAGAGAAGTAACTGTTATGGGTTGGGTGCGTACTTTCCGCAACAACCAGTTTATTGCAATCAATGATGGCTCCTGCATGGGAAATATCCAAATCGTTGTTGATTTTAATAATACCGATGAGGCGCTTCTTAAAAGAATTACTACCGGAGCTGCAATTGCGGTAAAAGGAACAATTGTCGAATCTGTTGGAAAAGGCCAGCGTGTAGATATAAAAGCCGAATCCATCGAGATTCTGGGCGATAGCGATCCTGAAAAGTTTCCACTGCAACCTAAAAAACATAGCCTGGAATTTCTAAGAGAAATTGCACATTTGCGTTTCCGCACAAATACATTTAATGCAGTTTTCAAACTCCGTCATGCTTTGGCTTTTGCAATCCATCAGTTCTACAATGAAAGAGGTTTTACTTATATGCATACCCCGATCATTACAGCTTCTGACGCTGAAGGTGCTGGCGAAATGTTTAAAGTAACCAATTTAGATCTGGAAAACCCTCCAAAAACAGAAGATGGTAAAATAGATTTTACTCAGGATTTCTTTGCCCGCGCAACCAACCTTACCGTTTCCGGACAGCTGGAAGGTGAACTTGCAGCAATGGCTTTTGGACAGATTTATACTTTTGGCCCTACTTTTAGAGCTGAAAACTCCAATACGGCACGTCACCTGGCGGAGTTTTGGATGATTGAACCAGAGGTCGCTTTCGCGGATCTGGAAGACAACATGCAACTGGCAGAAGACATGATGAAATATGTAATCAGCTATGCTTTGGAAAACTGTAAAGAAGAAATCGAATTCTTAAACAACCGTTTACTGGAAGAAGAAAAAACCAAACCTCAGAACGAACGCAGTGAACTGTCTCTGATCGAAAAGCTGAACTTCTGTTTAGCCAATGATTTTGAGCGTTTAACCTATACGGAAGCCATCGCGATTTTGAAATCTTCTAAACCGAATCAAAAAAAGCAATTCAAATACCTGATTGACGAATGGGGTGCAGATTTACAGTCAGAACATGAGCGCTACCTGGTAGAGAAACACTTCAAAAAGCCTGTGATCTTAACTGATTACCCTGCAGACATTAAATCGTTCTATATGCGTCAGAATGAGCCGGATGCCCAAGGTAGAAAAACAGTAGCAGCTATGGACATTCTTTTTCCTGGCATCGGCGAAATGATCGGCGGTTCTCAAAGGGAAGAACGCCTGGATAAACTGACACAAAGAATGGATGAGTTGAATATCTCCCAGGAAGAAATGTGGTGGTTTTTAGACACCAGACGTTTTGGTTCAGCACCACACTCAGGTTTTGGTCTTGGTTTTGAAAGACTGGTACTTTTTGTAAGTGGGATGACCAATATCAGAGACGTAATCGCTTTCCCCCGTTTCCCTAAAAACGCTGAATTTTAAGCAAAAAAATAAATATAAAAAAAGCGCCCTGATCAAATGATCAGGGCGCTTTTTTTGTAAAGAATACTAAGAACGCTGCTGTTGCTCGGTCTCAGATTCACTGGAATAGGAATTCGCATGTGCATAATCAACCATAGAAACCTTGTAATCTGTAGGGGTAAAACTGGCCGATGTACTCAAAGCCATTCCCAATTCAAATCGGATCGGATACGGAGTCTGTAACAAACTTCCTTCAGGGATATAAGGAAAAGTTTCCATATAACTCTGCACCACATTGGGCGCAACCCGTCTATTGATGTAAGCGCGTGTCAATTGATGCGTGTGGCGCAAGCCCGCAGCACCCAGCAACTCCACAGCGCTCGCAATTGTAAGCTGATGAAAGTTAAACACACGAACACGTTTATCCTCCACAACCAGTCCTTTCATCAAACTCGCATCCTGGGTAGCAACGCCTGTCGGACAAGTATTGCTGTTACATTCCAGCGCCTGGATACAACCCAAAGCAAACATCATTCCTCTTGCCGAATTACACAAATCAGCCCCAAGTGCAATGTTCTTCACCAAATCAAAGCCTGATGCTACTTTTCCAGAAGCAATGATTTTAATGTCCTTTTTCAAATTAAAGCCAGTCAGCACATCGTAAACAAATGCCACTCCTTCGCGCAATGGCATCCCCACCGCATTAGAGAACTCCTGTGGCGAGGCACCAGTTCCACCTTCCCCTCCATCTACAGTAATGAAATCAGCATATATACCTGTTTCAACCATAGCTTTACAAATCGCAAAAAACTCACTTTTACGGCCAATACACAATTTAAATCCAACTGGCTTGCCCCCCGAAAGCTCCCTAAGTTTCTTGATAAAAGCAACGAGTTCCAAAGGTGTAGAGAATGCCGTATGGACAGGTGGCGAGATCACATCAAAGCCTTCCTTAACCAAACGAATGCGTGCGATTTCAGGCGTAACTTTCTTGGCTGGCAAGATACCACCGTGGCCAGGTTTAGCACCCTGAGAAAGCTTTATTTCGATCATCCGAACCTGTTCCGATTGTGAACGCTCAGCAAAGGCATCGAAATTAAATGTACCGTCATGGTGACGACAACCAAAATAACCGGTACCTATTTGCCAAACCAAATCGCCACCAGGATTTGCATGGTAATCACTGATACCACCTTCACCGGTATTGTGCGCAAAATTACCCAGTTTGGCACCACCATTTAAGGCCAGAATCGCATTCTGACTCAAAGACCCGAAACTCATCGCCGAGATGTTGTAAATACTGGCAGAATAAGGCTTGGTGCAATCCGGGCCACCCACAAGCACCCGCGGATTGGGATCCAGCTCATGGTGACTGATCGCGGCAATACTATGACTCAACCACTCGTATCCATTTTCATACACATCTAACTGTGTTCCGAAAGGGATGGTATCATTTTCCTTTTTAGCACGCTGATAAATTAATGAACGGTTTAAACGGCTAAAAGGCTTACCATTGGTATCACTCTCTACGAAATACTGATATACTTTTGGCCGGAGATCTTCCGCCAGATATCGCAATCTACCCACCACCGGATAATTCCTCACAATACTGTGTTTAGGTTGATAGAGGTCATAAATTCCCAATAAAACAATGGGTCCTGTAAAAATTGCTATCCACCATAACGGCGGATAGGTAAGGCCTAACATAACGGTAAGCGCTACTAAAAATGCGGCAATTGCGATAAATGCTTTTCTCATACGTAACAATTTACTAAAAAACATGCCAATAGAACAATAATAATCTGAATTCGGCCTAAGATTTGTTTAATTTTACATATGCTTATCAAAATCTATCCTGAGAACCCAAATCCAAAAGCAATTGAACAGGTTGTAGAGGTGTTGAAAAAGGGAGGTCTGATCATCTACCCTACCGATACCGTATATGGCCTGGGCTGCGACATCACCAACCAAAAAGCCATTGAGAAAATCTGCAGAATCAGGGGCATTAAACCCGAAAAAGCCAATTTCTCTTTCATCTGTTCTGATTTAAGACACATTTCTGATTACATTAAACCCATAGATACGACAACCTTTCGCATTTTAAAAAAGGCTTTGCCCGGACCCTTTACCTTTATTCTAAATGCCAATAACAACGTACCCAAACTGTTAAGCTCTAACAAAAAAACAGTTGGTATCCGGGTTCCGGACAACAACATTGCACGTGAAATTGTCGCGCTTCTAGGGAACCCCATTTTATCAACTTCCATACGCGATGACGATGAACTGATCGAATATTCCACAGATCCGGAATTGATTCATGAAAAGTACGAAGATCTGGTTGATTTGGTGATTGACGGGGGATACGGTGACAATGAGCCTTCTACCGTGGTAGACTGCACATCCGGAGATTTCGAGATCATTCGCGAAGGTAAAGGCGACCTCAATAATTACCTATAATTCCGCGGAATGGCTATATTTACCATATGGCTAAATTAATCAACCTCCAGGCATTTAAAGATTTTTTCCGTTCCGGACAAATTGGTGGTGTTTTACTGATGATCTGCGTAGCAATTTCGTTGTACATTGCCAACTCTGCTTTTAAAGATGGATTTGCCAGTTTTTTAGCGACCGACTTTGGCTTTACCTTTGGTACATCCAACTATAGCTTTACCGTCTCTGCATGGATTAACGATGCCTTGATGGCCGTTTTCTTTCTACTGGTCGGTCTTGAAATCAAAAGGGAGATGCTGGAAGGTGAACTTTCTTCGGTTAAAAAAGCATCATTACCAGTAGTTGCCGCACTGGGTGGCATGCTCATTCCAGCTTTTATCTATTTCCTGTTCAACAAGGGCGAAAGTACAGCGTCCGGATGGGGTATTCCCATGGCCACTGATATTGCATTTGCATTGGCCATCATCTCCATGCTTGGTAAAAGTGTGCCAACCTCTTTAAAAGTCTTTTTGGCCGCACTGGCTATTGTTGATGACCTGGGTGCAATCCTGGTAATCGCTATATTTTATACCAATGAGGTTCATTTTGATTATTTATTAATGGCAGGCGGAGTAATGCTCCTATTACTAGCCTTCAATTTCATGAACATCAAACCTCTTTATTTTTACCTGATTCCGGGTATTTTCCTCTGGTACTTTATCCACCATTCCGGCATTCATGCAACCATTGCAGGTGTATTACTGGCGCTAACCATCCCAACCAATAACGTCAGTGTAGAATCTCCCCTGGAAAAACTGGAACACTTGTTAAACGGTCCGGTTAACTATTTCATCATGCCCATTTTTGCATTGGCAAATACCAATATTACTTTTCAAAAAGAAATGTTAGGCGGATTGGTTTCCCCACTTGGATTTGGCATCATTACCGGCCTGTTTGCAGGAAAAACCATTGGTGTAACCCTATTTTCCTGGCTTGCCGTAAAATTAAAACTGGGCAGTTTACCTTCCCAATCCAGTTGGAAACACATCATTGGATTAGGGATGCTGGCAGGTATCGGTTTTACCATGTCTATTTTCATCTCCCTGCTTTCCTTTAGCGATGAAATGCATATAACCGAAGCGAAATTTGCCATTCTTTGCGCTTCGGTCATTTCAGGTCTTGCCGGATTTATCTTTCTAAAATCAATTCAAAAGAAAGTCAGGACTTAAATTTCAACATAAACCGCTGGATGCTGCCTTCCAGATCTGCTGGCTCTAAAGCCTTCACAAATGCACTGCCTATAATACCGCCGTTGGCGTACTGGCAAGCTTTATCAAAGGTTTCTTTGCTGTTGATCCCGAAACCAATCATTAAGGGATTGTTCAGCTTCAGATCTGCAATACGCGCAAAATAACTTTCGGTATTTTCAGAAACCTGCAGGCTCTGTCCGGTAGTAGCCGAAGAAGACAATAAATAGATAAAGCCATTGCTTAGACCATCGATCTTCCTGATGCGCTCCGGAGATGTTTGCGGTGTCACTAAAAAGATATTGCTTAAGCCACGGGATTCAAAAATATCCTGATAAAACTCTTCGTACTCCACCATTGGCAAATCGGGTACAATACATCCGTCCACACCAACTTCTACACAGGCATTACAAAAGTTCTCTACACCAAATTGAAGCATAGGGTTCACATAGCCCATCAGCAACACCGGAATACTTACCTTTTCACGAAGTGATTTCAGTTGCTCAAACAACAGCTTCAAATCCATTCCCTGGTCTAATGACTGCTTACTACTGGCCTGAATAACTGGGCCATCTGCAACAGGATCTGAATACGGAAAGCCGATTTCCAACAGGTCAGCCCCCGACTTTTCCAAAGCCTCAGCAATGCGAACTGTATCATTCAGTTCTGGATAGCCTGCGGTAAAGTAAATTGATAATATATTTTTCTTCTCTTGAAATAACGTCTTAATTCTACTCATTTTCTTGTATTATAAACCAAAATACTTCATATAGGTATCCATGTCTTTATCACCTCTGCCAGATAGGCATACCACCACATTCTCCTGACCTGTGAAAGTCATTTTTTCTAAATAAGCCAGGGCGTGCGCACTCTCAATGGCTGGAATAATCCCTTCCATCTGGGTCAGCAATAATCCGGCTTGTAAAGATTCGTCATCTGTTACAGAAACATATTGCCCGCGACCAGTTTTAAACAGATGCGCATGCTGAGGGCCAATTCCAGGATAGTCCAGTCCGGCCGATACAGAATGTGGTTCCACCACCTGTCCATCATCGGTCTGCATCAGAATGCTACGGCTACCATGCAATACACCTTCTTTACCCAGGTAAGTTGTAGCTGCAGAAAATCCGCTGTCCACTCCTTTACCCCCGGCCTCTACAGCCACCAATTTCACTTTCTCATCATCAACAAAGTGATAAAACATACCCATGGCATTGCTACCACCACCTACACAAGCCAATACATAATCTGGCTGATCATTTCCTGTTTGCTCCAGTAACTGCTTCTTGGTTTCTTCAGAAATGATCGACTGAAAAATAGCTACCATATCCGGATAAGGATGCGGACCAACCACAGAGCCGATAATGTAATGTGTATCTACAGGGTTGTTAATCCAATCACGCATGGCCTCATTGGTTGCGTCTTTCAGGGTTTTACTGCCGGACGTTGCCGGAACAACCTTGGCACCCAACATTTTCATCCGGGCCACATTAGGTGCCTGACGTTTGATGTCAACCTCGCCCATGTAAACCACACATTCCAACCCACGCAAAGCACATACAGTTGCCGTTGCCACACCATGCTGACCAGCGCCTGTTTCCGCAATAATACGTTTCTTCCCCAGACGTTCGGCCAGCAAAATCTGTCCGATCGTATTGTTGATTTTGTGTGCACCTGTATGGTTTAAATCTTCCCTTTTCAGAAAAATATTAGCCTTATATTTTTGCGATAAGCGCTTGGCCAGATATAAAGGCGAAGGTCTTCCTACATAATCTTTAAGCAATTGATGAAACTCTTGTTGAAAAGACTCATCCTCAATAATCTTAAGGTAGTTTTGTCGCAGTTCTTCTACATTGGGATATAACATTTCCGGAATATAAGCGCCTCCAAAATCTCCGTAATACCCCTTTTCGTTTACAAAATAGCTCATAATTTTATTCTATGTTTAAAATCGATCAATTTATCTATATCCTTTAAGCCTGGCTCCAGTTCAAATCTACTGTTGATATCCAGCGCGTAAAGGCGTGTATCATTTATTTTTTTTAACGCTTCGGTGCTGTTCAAATCAATTCCTCCACTTAGAAAATAAGGCACCTGCAATTCATACTGCGATAAAAGTGCCCAATCGAACAACTGCCCTGAGCCTCCATGAGCAGGTGTCTTCGTATCGAATAAAAAGTAATCCACTAAGTGCTGATATGTACTCAACTGGCTAAAATCAAAGCCTTCTTCCATTCCAAAAGCCTTGATCATTTCTACATGGCTACCCAAATGCCTTTTCAATTCCTCAATAAATTCAGGAGATTCCTCACCGTGGAGTTGTACAGCACATAAATCATACCTGTTCACCATTTCAACAATCTCCAGTAGTGATTCGTTTACAAAAACACCGGTTTTCATGATAGCGGCTGGCAAGTTTTTAACAAATTCCGGTTCCAGATCTGCGACAAAACGTTTAGATCCTTTATAGAAAATAAATCCCAGGTAATCCGGCTCCAAAGCCGCTACCTCTGTAATATTTTCAGGAACCTTCATCCCACATATTTTTAACTTGGCCTGCATGTTTAAGCAATTAATTTTTTAAAGCTTTCCAGCGCCTTGCCAGACATCAAGGAAGCTTCGGCCTCGTAAAAGCTATCGCCGAACGACTTGGTATTGTCGATCGTTTGTATCGCTAAAGCAGCATTACACAAGACCACATTGGTTTGTGCTTCCTTAGCCTCACCATTCAATACACTTTTAAAAATCTCTGCTGAAGAAGCGACTGTATCACCTCCTCTAATCTCTTCTTCCTGGATTTGTTCAAAGCCAAGATCCGACACCTTAATCAAAGCTTCACCTTTATTGCTAAAGGTTTTAATATCGCAGGTCAGGGAAATTTCATCAAAACCATGAACAGCATGTAAGATCGTATAGTTTTTATCCGTGTCCTGGTACAAATAAGCATATAAACGTGCCAGTTCCAGACTAAACACACCTACAATTTGATTTTTAGGCTGCGAAGGATTAACCATGGGCCCTAACATATTGAAAAACGTTTTTACGCCCAATTCTTTACGAATCGGCGCTACGGTTTTCATAGCCGGATTGAACAATGGCGCATGAATGAAACAAATACCCGCATGATCCAGAGAACGCTTCAACAAATCTTGATTGTCTGTAAAACGATACCCCAGATATTCCATCACGTTAGAAGAACCGCAGCCAGAAGAAACACCGTAATTACCATGTTTAGCCACTTTATAGCCTGCCCCTGCTACAACAAAGGATGCCAGGGTAGAAATGTTAAAAGTATCTTTTCCGTCGCCGCCGGTACCACAAAGATCGACCAGTTCAAAATCAGAAAAATCAAGTTTAATGCAAAGATCGAGCATGGCATCACGGAAACCCTGCAATTCCTCTACCGTAATGTTTCGCATACCATAGGCGGTAATAAAAGCAGCAATTTGTGAACTGTTGAATTCACCAAGGGCAATTGCTGTTAGAATTCGCTGTGCTTCTGCGCGACTAAAAGTTTTGTTTTCAAATAAGTGATTTAATATTTTCTTCATTTTGTAAAGGACTCGTGTTATGCTGATTAAAAAGGTTGTAAAACAAAAAAGGTTGCCTTAAAGCAACCCTCAAATATTATTATATAAAATAAAAACGTTCAATACAGGGTTACACTACGCATTTGCGTTGTGCCACCACCAGTTATTAAGTCCGTTTGTTAGTATCATTAAAGCAAATATGGAATACTTTTTATTATTTACAAAATAATTCTTGCAATTAATTAAATTTTATGGCTTTGCTTAAACAGTAACGGTAAACAAACAAGCCTTTACGTTCGGAATGCCCTTACGCTTTCTCAATTGACTTTCATAAAATTGAGTATAATCTGGTACAATTGATTCGCTCCAAAAATCATCTGACTAATCATCCCCACATGTTTTTTATGTTTAATCACATGCAATTCAGTTTTAACCTGTTTCGCCAATAGCAAGCTATCCAATCTTTTCGATTGGATTTGTATCGCTGGATAAGTCCGTGCTCCATAAAAGATCAGCTGTGGATTCCGAATATTTTCTATATAATGAAGTGGAGACCCAAGCGTCCAGGTTTCAGGATGGGTAGAAAATGTCCTTAAAAAGTCCCGATAACTATCGTCTTTTTCTGCGATGTTCAGATATTCATGCATATCCAGTCCAAAGGCATCGTTTAAAATCACCCCTTTTATCGGATTTTTTAGCCCCACAGAATTGAAATACTGCGGATCAGCATTGATCAGTTCAGCCAAATGCCCACCCGCTGAGTGCCCCATGACAAATATTTTCCTGAGGTCTCCGCCGTACCGACCAATATTTGCATACACCCATTTTACCGCCTCGGCACAATCCAGGCCCATTTGATGAAATTCAGCATTTGGCGCCAGTCTATAATTGACAATCACCGTAACCACTCCTTTGCGGGCAAAATTTCTGCCCAGCCACCAGTAAGTTTCTTTTTTTCCGCTACTCCAGGAACCACCATGAATAAAGATGAGAACCTCCTTTGTTGTAGCCACATCTGCCGGATAATAAACATTCAATTGCCTGTTCGGATCATTCGTCGAACTGCCATAATTGATATCCTTCTCCACTTTAACATTAGCAGAGGAAGTAAAAATCTGGCCAAGAAAGGCAAACACCATAAGCAGACTAATTTTTATCATTCTTATTTAATCAAAGCATTTTTTTCTTTAGTAAAATGGTTAAAAACCAATTTATCAGCCAATGCCGGCAGCAGCTTATTGAGCCAAACCGTCAGTTTGCCTTGTCCAGTCATGATCAAGGTGCGCTTGCGCGATGCAATTCCGTCTACAATACGTTTGGCCACCTCCGCTGCAGTCATCATTTTACCTTCTTCCATACTGGTTTCTCCGTGTGCATGGCCATCTTTTGCCAAAGCAGCAACGCGGATATTAGAGGTGGTAAAACCAGGACAAGCGACCATGACGTGTACCCCCGTTTTTAGTAACTCTGTTCTCAATGCTTCCATAAATCCATTCATGGCAAATTTAGAACTGGAATATCCGGTCCGCCCCGGTAAACCCCGGTAACCTGCAATAGAAGATACGCTAACTACACTACCTTTGGATTTCAAAATTTCCGGTAAAGCGTATTTTGTACAATAAACCGTACCCCAGAAATTCACGTCCATCAGATTTTTAAGAACAGACAGCTCAAGGTCGTCAAATAAGGCACGCATGGATAAGCCTGCATTATTAACCAGGATATCAACGCGACCAAAGGTTGTAATTGCCTGCTGAACCAGCAATTTGCAATCCTCTTCCTTACTTACATCCGATTGTACTGCAATCGCCTTAATCCCATATCTTTTTTCCAGGTCAGCTGTGATTTCACAAAGTGTTACATATTGACGTGCACCAAGTACTAAATGTGCACCACGTTTGGCAAATTCTTCGGCACAGGCCTTTCCTATACCAGACGATGCGCCGGTAACAATAACAATCTTATTCTTAAAATCCATTTAAAATTATTTAATTAATGAGTTTTGGTAAGGTACACGGGTAACGATAGACCGGCCAAGTGTAATTTCGTCTGCGTATTCCAGCTCTCCCCCAAATGCAATACCCCTGGCGATGGTTGTAATTGGTATTTGAAAATCCTTAAGTCGTTTATACAGATAAAAAAGCGTGGTATCTCCTTCCATTGTGGCACTCAGCGCCAAAATAACCTCCTTTACGGGCGTTGTTGCCGCACGTTGCACCAGCGAGTCAATAAATAAATCAGCAGGTCCTATGCCGTCCATTGGCGAGATTAAACCACCAAGTACGTGATAAACACCAAAATATTGGCCTGTGTTTTCTACCGCCATCACATCCCGCGTATCTTCAACCACGCAAATCAACTCCCGGTCTCTTTTACCATTGTTGCAAATGTTACAGACCTCCTGATCAGAAATATTATGACAAATACCACAATGTTTGATCTCTTTTCTCAATTTAATCAGGGTATTGCCAAAAGTATCTACCTCCTCCTGCTCTTTATTCAAAAGATGAAGCACCAACCTCAAAGCCGTTTTTTGTCCAACTCCAGGTAGTTTAGAGAATTCATTAACAGCGTCTTCAAGCAATTTAGAAGAAAAGTTCATTTTACAAAATTAGATAAAACTATGTAAGCATTTACATGGACTTTAATTTTTTTAAGGTATTTTCACCTTGGTTTCTTACATTTAGACCTTAACACAACATACAATATGAGTCCAGCTATACTTTTGTCCTTTTTAATTGGTTACTTCCTCGTACTGATTATTATTGCTTTTGCAACTTCAAAAAAATCGTCAGACAATTCTACTTTTTTCATAGCCAATAGAAATTCGAAATGGTACCTGGTTGCATTTGGAATGATTGGTACAGCTTTATCAGGAGTTACCTTTATCTCCGTACCCGGCGAGGTGGGTGCTCCGGCAGGTAACCAGTTTCAATACTTCCAGTTTGTCCTGGGTAATGCCATAGGTTTCATCATTATCGCTACAGTACTGCTCCCACTTTATTACCGGATGCGGCTAACCTCTATCTACAGCTATATTGAACAGCGCCTGGGCTATTACAGTTACAAGACTGCTGCTTCCATATTTTTAATCAGCAGAACCATCGGATCAGCGTTCAGGCTTTACCTGGTTGTCATCGTTTTACAAAGGTTTATATTTGACAGCTATGGCATACCTTTTTGGGCCACGGTATTGATTTCACTCGGCCTGATCTGGTCTTACACATTTAAAGGCGGCTTAAAAACAATCATCATAACCGATACTTTACAAACGTTCTTCCTCGTATTGTCTGTCTTCCTTACACTTTATTTCGTATGCAGCAGCTTGGATATGAGTATCCCGACAGCATTTGAGGCCATCAAGAACAGTGGTTATTCAAAAATCTTCTTCTATGAAGATTTTCTAACCAGCAATTTCCACTTTAGCAAACAGTTGTTAGGTGGTATATTTGTAACCATAGCCATGACCGGCCTTGATCAGGATCTGATGCAGAAAAACCTCAGCATGAAAACCATAGCTGAAGCGCAAAAAAACATGTTTACCTTCACAGGCGTATTTGTGGTATTGAACATCTTCTTTTTAAGTGTGGGTGCTTTACTATACATTTACGCAACAAAAAATGGCATTGAAATCCCTTTAGATCATGTAACAGGCAAGCCAAGGACCGACTTCCTGTTCCCGGAAATTGCGCTGAACCACCTGAGCGTAATACCTGCAATTGTATTTATGCTCGGTTTAACGGCAGCAACTTTTGCGACAACAGATTCTGCCCTGACGGCCTTGACGACTTCTTTTTGCGTAGATTTCTTACATATGGATAAAGGTGAAAATGGCAATTCCAAAGAAGCTGTAAACAAAAGACATATCGTACACGTTGCTTTTTCCTTATTGATGTTCGTCGTGATCATCATTTTCAACGCTTTCAATGACGAATCCGTTGTCAAAGGCATCTTTAAAGTAGCGTCTTACACTTATGGCCCCCTATTGGGACTGTATAGTTTCGGATTGTTTATGAAAAAGCGGGGCTTACACGATAAGTTAGTACCTTTTATCTGTATCGTATCCCCGGCGATCTGTTACCTGCTAAATGCCTACTCTAAAGAACTACTTGGCGGCTATGTGTTTAGTGTTGAATTGATCCTTGTAAACGGTTTAATTACCTTTATCGGATTGCTACTGATCAGTAAAAAAACAGATCTCCAGACAAGATTTTAAGAACTTAATACCGATAGAATGACAAGTGAAGAGAAAATAAGAAGTGCTTTTGAAAACAAAGACTGGCAGGAAATAAAAGTTACCGATTCCTGGCAGATTTTCAAAATCATGGCCGAGTTTGTAGACGGCTTTGAGAAACTGGCAAAAATAGGTCCCTGTGTTTCCATTTTTGGATCAGCCAGGACTGCGGAAACCAATAAATATTATGAGATTGCAGTAGAGTGCGGACGTTTACTTACTGAACGCGGTTATGGTGTCATCACCGGCGGCGGACCAGGTATTATGGAAGCAGGAAATAAAGGCGCGCACATGAATGGCGGAAAATCTGTGGGCTTAAACATAGATCTTCCTTTCGAGCAATTTCACAACAAGTATATCGACCACAATAAGTTACTGGAATTCGATTACTTCTTTATCCGTAAAGTGATGTTCATGAAATATTCGCAGGGATTCATTGTACTTCCAGGTGGTATGGGAACGATGGACGAGCTTTTTGAAGCGATTACATTGATCCAGACTGGTAAAGTAGCACGGTTCCCAATCGTTTTAGTAGGCAAAGATTACTGGGGTGGCTTGGTAGAATGGATTAAGAACACCATGCTGCAAAAGGAACACAACATTCATGCAGAAGATCTGAACTTATTCAGATTGGTTGATACGGCCGAAGAAGCAGCAGAACACATTTTCAGGTTCTATGAGAAATATGTGTTGAAACCGAACTTTTAATGTAGTGCTGTTCTTAAAAAAGTCAAATATTGTTCGACTCCTCGTAGCTTAAGCCCTTAAAAAGGGCAAACCTACGCATGTCGTCTCACAACATTTGACTTTTTTAAAGATTAATACAATTGCAAAATGTATAAAGTTGATACACCAGTATTCAACAGTTGTTCAGTTCTAACGATTTGTTAATGACTGTCCCTGGCAATTAAGACAAAATATCGTTAACCTTTTCCATAGGCCTTCCAATTACGGCTTTATCCCCTGAAACCAATATCGGACGTTCAATCAGTATTGGATTTTCAACCATCGCTAAAATCCACTCCCGCTCAGAAAGTATTTTCCCTTTATATTTCTCCTTATAAAATGTTTCAGTTTTACGGACCAACTCTTCTGCCTTAATCCCTAGCTTTTCAACAATCCCAGTCAGCTCAGCAACTGTAGGCACCGCTTCTAAATAATTAACAACTTCAAAATCCTGTCCACTCTCTTCCAAAACAGCTAATGCGCATCTGCTTTTACTACACCTGTTGTTATGATAAATCTTGATCATACTAAATATTCCAACTTTCTGTTTGCTTTTAATCAATTATCCATCCCTAAACATAGCTTTTCTGCTAACCAGCTCAACTAACTAACTAACTAACTAACTAACTAACTAACTAACTAACTAACTAACTAACTAACTAAAAACTAACTAACTAACTAACTAACTAACTAACTAACTAACTAACTAACTAAAAACTAACTAAAAACTAACTAACTAACTAACTAACTAACTAACTAACTAACTAACTAACTAACTAACTAACTAAAAACTAACCAGTTCAACTACCTAACAACCTATCCAACAAAGCCGCCCTATCCAAATAAACATCCAACCCAAACAATAAAAACAAGCTTTCGCAAAAAAACGGCTTATTTTTCCCGGCCTCCCCTCATTCTGGCCGGACGTACTTCATTTCTATAAAAAAAGGTAGTACGGAGAGCCGACATGCGTAGCTTGCCCTTCTTCAGGGCCAAAGCTACGAGGAGGCGACCGTGCTACCTTTTTTTATCCGAAATGGCTAACGCCGCCAGATACCACCAATTTCATGGCGTCTGCCGCACTCATATTTAACGGTTTAATCTTTTCATGTTTAACAATGTACACCTGTCCTGCAAAAGAATAAGAAAACGGAAAATAAACAATAGATTCACCAGGTAAATTAATTGCTTTTAAATCGCTCTGTGTTAAGAAACCGATTCTTTTGAGGTCCCCTTCTACTTCAACCAGAACAGGATTATTAAATTTCTTTTCATCACCTACAAAAGCTTCAGTGAGGTCTTTAATCGAAGAATAAATAAACTTAAGCAGAGGAATTTTATCCAATAAACGCTGAAACCAGTTGTACATCGGTTCAGTAACAAAATAAGTTACAAAAATCCCTGCAATCAAGATAATCGAAACCACAAGCGCTAAGCCAAGCCCGGGAATATTCCGACTGGCGCCCGTGCGGGGATCCACGCCCAGGATATTATTCACATTCAACCAGCTGTCAACCGTAGTAACAGCCCATATTACGATAAAAATGCTTAATGCAATGGGAAGTACAATTAATAACCCTTTAATCAGATAGTTAATTAAAGCCCTGCCAATTCTGTTCATGTCGCAAATTTAGATAAAAAAAATCGTGAAAATCTGGGATCTTTTAAACACATGACTTTTAAAAAGAGCATTTTTATTAAAAATTATTCATAAAAATACACGCGTTTTACCCGTTGAGAGATATTGGTTAAAATTTCATAGGGAATCGTTCCAATTTGATTGGCAAGATCAGCGATGGTCAGTTTTTCATTAAAAACGATAACTTCATCCCCGGCTTTAACATCCAAACCTGTCACATCCAGCATGCACATGTCCATACAAATGACCCCGACCGTAGAAACAGCCTTGCCATTGATCAGCATTTTCCCCACACCATTACCAAAAGCGCGGCTATAACCATCTGCATAGCCAATTTTTACCGTAGCAATGAGTCCACCATTTGGCAAACTCCCTTTACGGCTGTAACCGATGGTTTCAGCCGCTTTAATTGGCTTAACCTGCGTAACGGTTGTTTTCAATACCGCTACGGTTTGCAAGCCACGGTTTCCAGCCAGTCCACCATCAAAGCCATATAATCCAATTCCAATACGAACCATATCAAGTTGGGCTTCGGGGTGCCGTGAAACACCCGAAGTATTGGAAATGTGTCTGATGAAAGGATATTGTAAAACCGCAGACAACTCATCCGCCATTGCGGTAAACCTGCGAAGCTGGTAACTTGTAAAATCGTCATGGATCTCATCATCACTACCTACGAGGTGTGAGAATGCCGAAGCCACTTTGACCCGGTTTGAAGCGCTTAAAACCTTCAGCAAATCTGCGAGTTCAGCCTCTTCAAATCCCAAACGGTGCATCCCTGTATCTATTTTCAAATGGATGGGATAATCGGTTGTACCTGCATCAAGGAAATCCAGAAAACGTTCTAAAATATCGAGATTGTAAATTTCCGGTTCCAATTTATACCTTACGATGGCATCAAAAGCAGAAGGCTCCGGACTCATCACCATAATCGGGACCGAAATCCCACCTTTTCTCAAAGCAATCCCCTCGTCTGTATAAGCTACTGCCAGGTAATCCACTTTATGATATTGCAGCAGATTGGCGATTTCGAAACTACCACTTCCATAAGAAAAAGCTTTGACCATCGCCATTACCTTTACGCCTGGCCTCAGTTTATTGCGATAAAACTGAAGGTTGCCAGCAAGTGCATTCAGGTCTATCTGCAATACGGTATCATGTATTTTTTGGGTAATCAGTTTACTGATGCGCTCAAATTCGAACTTACGGGCGCCCTTTAACAAGATCGTTTCATTGTTGAAATGAACAGCCGGAAAATTTGCAATAAAACTTTGTGTACTGTCAAAAAACACGGCTTCCAGTTCAAACAAATGGGCTGCAGCAGTAATATTCGGACCAATGCCAATTAAGCGGCTGACGTTCTTTTGCTTCAGTAAGGCCGCGATTTCAGCATATAGAAATTCATTATCTTTACCAGTCTCGTGTAAATCAGATAAAATCAGGGTTCTTTTGTCATGCTGATTTTGCAGATTTAAAAAATCAAGCGCAATGGCGAGCGAAGGAATGTCTGCACTGTAAGAATCATCAATTACCGAACATTGATTGATACCATTCTTCAATTCCAGGCGCATACTTACCCGGGTTAACTTTGCCAGGCGTACATCTGCTTCCTGAGGCGTATAGCCTAAAGCCAGCAATGTTGCCCAGCAAATGATACCATTTTCAATAGAGGCGCGGTCACTAAAGGGTATGAGGCATTCAATTTCAGCATGTTTATAAATGGCCCGGATCTGGTTCTGACCTTCAATCGGCTCAACAGCCAAAATCCGCAAATCCGCTTCCTGTCTGATGCTCCAGGAAAACCTGCGTTTACCTGGTAATGCTTGCTTGTCTATTTCCTGGGTATAATCCGGCGAATAAATGAACAGTTTTACGTGTTTAAACAGCTTTAACTTTTCCTTAAGCTTCTCCAGGTTAGAAGCAAAACCTTCAGCATGGGCCTCCCCCAGATTTGTGAGGATTCCAATTTCCGGTCTGATCATGTCAGCTAAAGCGTCCATTTCATTGGGTTTGGAAATACCCGCTTCAAAAATACCAAGATTGTGTTGCGCGTCAATTTCCCATAAGGATAAAGCCACGCCAAGTTGGGAGTTGAAACTTTTCGGACTCCTGATGATGTTAAAATCAGCAGCCAGCAATTGATACAACCATTCTTTTACTATCGTTTTCCCATTACTGCCTGTAATTCCAATCACTTTCAAAGCATACTGAGTGCGATTTGCCCTAGCCAATTGCTGTAAAGCCCGCAGCACATCCTCCACCATTAACATATTGGCATCCGGATATGCAGATAGGTATCCTGGATCGCTGATTACAAAATTTCTTATCCCATTCCGGTAGGCATCTTCAATAAAAGTATGCCCGTCCCTTTTGGCTTTCAAAGCAAAAAACAGTGAACTTTCCGGCGCTGTTACAATTCTGCTGTCGATAACCAATTTATCAATTATAGCCTTTGTTTTTTGATCAAAAGATTTCAGTTCAAATATATCAGCAATCTGCCCAATGGAAAAAGAAGAATTGTTCATGTTGCAAACTTAATGAAACTATGGCTTCGGTCCTGCTAATCTGAATGTAAATAAGCAGATAAAAAACTCATAAATTATTCTAGCCGGTTACACTTGAAAAAGCAAATCTATAATC
>NZ_JADFBX010000006.1 GCF_015223055.1 Pedobacter sp. MC2016-24 | reverse complement strand
GGGATTAAACTATAGTTTAATCCCTTTTTTTATGCTTATTATTTTTTAAACCGATTCCTTCTGAACCAATGCAGGTAGGGTTTTTAACAAGATTTTGATATCCAACCAAAAAGAATGATTGTGTGCATAAAAATTATCTAACTTCTTACGCTCCCGTTCAGACATGTCTGCTTTGCCCCTTCTGCTTACCTGCCATAAACCGGTTAAGCCTGCAGGCCCAAGGAATCGCATCGTCCATTCATTCGAAGTGAGCATCTCCGCTTCATACAAGGGTAAAGGTCTATTGCCAACAAGAGACATATCTCCTTTAAGTACGTTAAACAATTGTGGCAATTCATCGATGCTATACTTTCTGATGAAACGCCCAAATTTCGTAATCCTTGGGTCGTTCTTAAGTTTAACAAAAGTAGTCTTACCAGTTTCAGATTTATCGTATTGATTCAAATCAGACAATTGTACAAGCTCTTCACTTGCGCCAGTCCTCATAGAACGAAATTTATAAAAGTCAAATATTTTGTATCCTGTACCAACCCTTTTACTTTTAAAAATCACGGCGCCTTTCGATTCTAAAGCGATAATAATGCCCACGACTACCAATAAAGGAGAAATCAACAATAGCGCAAAACCAGAAGCGGCAATATCAAACAACCTTTTTCCCAAAGGCATCTGATAAGTAAAATCAATATTTGAAAGATCAGAAAGCTGGGGTTTTATCAATTTAAATTTCACCAGGAAAAAGATCCGCTCACAAATGTCGTTCAAAGGAAACGGAGCCACATATAAATCGTTTACTTTATGCTTCATTGCCAATTCACGAACTTTTGGGTCTGTTTTCCCGTCTAATAACACGATGACCAGACCTTTGAGCAATACATTCTTTTTCAGCTTGGCAATATACTCGAAGCATTTTTTTTCAGCGTCAACCTCCAGCAAAATCACATCAGGCAATGTATAAATGGATTGTTCATTTAAAAAAACATCAACATCCTGAAGTGTATCTACATTTTTAACATTGAAGAATATCGCAAATTGAGGCAATAACTCGTCCGAAAATGAAGGCGCTGAATAAAGCAGGGTAATTGATTTATGATTCGCATCCGAATTAACTTCCGACAGTGTCATATTTTCTAAATACATTAGCAATAGCTTCTTTAAGTTGTGATGGATTAAAAGGTTTTGGGATGAAATCGTCTAACTCGAAAGGCATTTTTTCAACCTTTGCAGCAAGATCTGCAGCTCCCGATAAAATAATTACCGGAGTATCTCTGTAAAAACCGCTTATTTTAAGGTTATAGATAAAAGAACTGCCGTCAAAATAGGGCATTTCCAAGTCGGATATAATCAGTGCCGGTGAATTCCCCTCTTCAAGCCAACTCAGTGCTTCAACTCCACTTGTCTTAATAATCAACTCATAATCAGTAGACAATACAAAATTTAGCAATTTGAGTATAGTAATCTCATCATCAACTATTAATATCTGTTTCTTAGCCATTGCTGCATTTGTAATTCTAGAAATACGTTAGCTTTATCGTAAACGAACATACGAAATATTTACAAATATTGTTTTAAGAATATCGATAAATTGTAAAACAATTTATTTAGACAGCTAAAAAACCATATCGAATAAGAATAACTTAATAGTTTAATTATATTAAACTAATTTTTAGATTGCACACGGCCGGATTTCCTATCCTGACCACGTCCAATCAAGTAGCCTGTACCAGCGCCAACAACGCCACCTATAATGGCTCCTCTGCCTTTTTTCTTATCAATGATCACACCGCCTAAAGCACCTGCACCTGCGCCTATAACTGCGCCTTTGGCAGCAGAACTCCATCCTTTTTTCTTAGCCGGGGTACTGGATGCAGAACTCGCATTCGCGGCTTCGCTTCGCTCTGAAAGTAACAAAGTTCTTTTTTGCTCTTTTAAAGCAGCCTCTTTCTCTACCTTGACCTGGGCTGCAATTCTGGCATCCTCTTTTTTCTGTACTTCGGCCTTTTTGAAACTGTCTAATTTTATGCTATCCCTAACCGCAACAATAGCTTGTTGTTTAATCAAAGCTTCTTCTTTTGCGTGGTTTGTACAAGCAGACAACAATCCGCCGGTCACTATTAATATTGAAAATATAGGTTTCATCTTTCTGATTTTTAATGTGTATCATCTATTACCTGCAAATTGCAAGCCAGTTATTTATCTTCCAACGGAGAAAAACGATCATGATCATCGTAAACCTTATTGTCATTTTCTCCATCTGCATTGCCAGATATCCGTTCATTGTCATCATTTAATGCCAATTTTGAACTGCCATACGAAGACTGATCGGCGTCAAGACCAAGATTATCAGACTCCTCTAAATTTGTCTTTACTTTCAATTTATGATGCTTTCCCATTACTCCTCTCCTTTATATTGGGTTTCAGATGATTTATTTATGTAGATAATTAACGCTAAAACATGATAAATGTTTTATTTTCTAGTATTCAGATTTTATTTTTCCGATATCTTCAAGAGAATGGATCGATTTTGATATTAATAATCAATTGATTACTTTCACACCGAAATATATAAGATATTATGCGTACAACAGGTAAAGTTAAATGGTTTAATTCTGCAAAAGGATTTGGATTTATAACTCCGGAAACTGGAGGAAAAGATATTTTCGTACACTTTTCTGCTATTGCAGGTGATTCATTCAGAGAGCTGAATGAAGGTGACAGTGTAGAATTCGAATTAAATGATGGTAAAAAAGGTCCTGAGGCACAAAACGTGACTTTGCTCTAATTATCATTTACTCAATTCAAAGGGAGGTATGCACTGCATTACCTCTTTTTTTTTGAACCGTAACATCTTTAGCCCAAAAACTATTGAATACGATAAACAAGATTAAAATAAACCGGCAAACCGATGAACCAAAAGATTAGCATACTGGGTTGCGGCTGGTACGGATTGGAACTCGCTAAATTATTGATTGAAAAGAAATACCTGGTTAAGGGTTCGACTACAAGTCCGGCGAAATTACACCTATTGGATCAGGAAGGGATAGCTGCACATTTGCTTGACCTGGGTGTAAACGAAGCGCAGATTGACACGGACTTTTTTGAAAGCGACGTATTAATTATCAGTATTCCACCAAAAAAAAGTGCATCAGAACAACATCTGTTTGTCGATAAGATCAAACAGGTCATTAAAGCAATAAATTGTAGCACCATACAAAATGTGATCTTCATCAGCTCTACAGCCGTTTATGGAGATCACAACAAGTCCGTAAATGAGGATGAGCTTGTCAAACCAGTAACAGATTCCGGAAAGGCCATAGTGACGGCAGAGCAGCTGCTAAAAGAACAGGAAGGTTTTCAAACAACGGTACTCAGGTTTGCTGGATTAATCGGACCAGGACGGAATCCTGGAAGATTCTTTGCCGGAAAAACCAATATACCTAATGGTGCTGCACCGGTTAACCTCATACATCTTGACGATTGTATTTCCTTAACGTATCAGATCATCAAGCAAAATGCTTACGGCTATACATTCAATGCCTGTAGTCCGGATCATCTCCAGAAGCAGGATTTCTATACACAAGCCAGTTTAAAAGCAGGTTTGGAAAAACCGGTCTTCATCAATGAATTAAAAGATTGGAAAATAATAGACGGTAGTTATACGAACAAAATTTTAAACTATAACTACCTCGTAGCCAGCTGGGGCGACTGGTTAAAATCTGACAAACCATAATTTTTGAATCCAATTTATATTAAAATGAGAACTTTAAGATAACTTAGCATATGTAGTTTCGGTGGATTAACATTATAATTCCTGGTCCAATAAAGCTATATAAGACAACTAAAACATAAAACAAATAGATGAAATTGACCATTTGGGGAGCAGCGCAACAGGTAACAGGAAGTATGCACCTGCTCCAGTTATCCAACTATAATATACTGATTGATTGCGGGCTCGACTATGAAAAAGATACTTTCCAGGAAGAAAACCAATATTTCCCTTTTGATCCTGGTACAATCGACGTGGTATTGCTGACTCATGCGCATATCGATCATTCAGGTAATTTACCAACCTTGATCCGAATGGGTTTTGAAGGTCAAATCTTATGTACCCCACCTACTGCAGATCTCACTGAAATTTTACTCCTGGATTCTGTCAATATCTTCCTCAACAAACAAAATAAACGCGGCAGAAACAAACGCTCCAGGTCTGGCCCTGCCCCACTCTATCTTCAAAAGCATGTCATGGAGACTGTAGACAGGTTCGTGACCATTGGTTTTAATAAAACATTTAAACTGAGTCCGGATGTTAGTCTATCGTTCATTCCAGTCGGACATTTACTTGGCGCAGCAGCCATAGTTTTAACCATAAATGATCAGGGCACAGAAAAAAGAATTGCTTTCACCGGAGATATAGGCCGGCATAATTATCCGGTTCTGGTTGATCCGGAAATCATTCCTGAGGTAGACTATATTGTATCTGAATCTACCTACGGCGGTCGTCTTCACAGTACTGAGACTACCCTTCAGGATAAACTGATAGAAACCATAAATGAAACCTGCATCAAATTTCCAGGCCGCTTAATTATACCTGCATTTAGCATCGGTCGTACACAAGCACTGGTATATTCCTTAAATAAGATATTCTCCGAAAAACTTTTACCACCTGTTAAGGTTTTTGTGGACAGTCCTCTGGCCGAAGTTGCTACAGATATTTATCGCAAACACCATCAGCTCTTAAACGCAGAATCACAGGATTTCTATAGCAATAAAGGCGACAGGTTCGATTTTGATGGGCTATCTTACGTACACGATAAACGCGAAAGCCTGTCCATCTCCAATTATCACGAACCTTGTATCATCATTTCCTCCGCTGGAATGCTTGAAGGTGGACGAATTCAGGATCACCTATATTATAATATACAAAACTATTATTGCACCATCTTATTTATTGGGTACTGTGCTAAAGGAACACTGGGCAACAGATTACTTAGAGGCGACCCCATCGTTCGTTTACGCCATCGCGACCTGATGGTTTATGCAACCATAAAACAAACCGATTTGCTGAGCGGGCATGGTGACCATGCCGACCTCGTCAATACCATTAAACAACAGGATCCTTTGAAATTGAAACGGGTATTTCTCGTTCATGGAGAAGAAAAAAGCCTGAACAGCTTATCAGAGGCACTGAAATCCGCTGGTTACGCAGTAAATATCCCTGAAAAAGGGGAAATTTTTGAATTGTGATTTTGGCTTCCAAAGCTAAATTGTAGCAAAAACTATACACTAACAAGCTTATATAAATAACGGTTTCATTTTTTCTTGCGCGCTAAAACGCTACAATAATCTGCTGATTTCTAATTAATTAATAAATATTATTTTTTAAAATAGGCTTTGGCAGGATTATTACAATGGATTGGTCGTTCAGTACTATTTAAATAACTGAAAATACATATATCTAAATAACAAGAAAAATGAAATCGAACATTACAAAAGCCGCAATGGTAGTTGCCCTGGTGGGAGCTTCATCGCAATTATTCGCACAAGACGCTCCTTCAACAGGCAGATTTGCACCAAAAGAATTCCGCACCTGGTCTGTAGGTATTCACGGAGGTGTATTGAGCCAAAATACAATATTTAACGGTAAAGAACGTGATTTTCAAACCGCTAAAGAAACCATCGGTTACGGTGCTTTCGTTAAGAAACAAATCCTGCCTTCTTTAGGTTTACAAGCTGATTTCCTTGCGGGAAAAGTTCAGGGATTAAGATCTTATAGCGGTATTGATGCTAACGGAAACAATACCTATTTAGGTAATTCTGAGTACAGCACCAAAATCGACTGGTCTGCAGCCGTTACCGCTGTATATAACATTGCAAACATCAACATCAACCAGGAAAATGCAATTCTGATTCCTTACGTTAAAGCTGGTGCTGGTTATATGGTATCTGGTGCTACAACTACCAACGTACCTGCCGCAGCTAATGAAGGTTACAAAGAAAGATGGTTTGTACCAGTTGGTGCAGGTTTCAAATTGGGTGTTGCAAAAGGAATCAACCTGGATATGGGTTATGATGTAAACTTTGTAAAATCTGATAAATTTGACGGATTTAACTCTGGTTCAAGAAATGACAAATTCTCTTACGGACACATCGGTCTGGAGTTTGCATTAGGAAGCAAAGACAAACCGCAATTACAAAACTACAGCTCATTGGCTAACTTACGTAACCAGAGCGCAGAAGAAAGTGCTGATTTAAGAAGAGCATTGTCTACAGCTGAAGAAAACGCAAGAAGAGACAGAGAAGCTATGGCTGCTAAATATGCTCAGGAAATGGGTGACGATGACAACGATGGTGTAGCTAACAAATTTGACAAATGCCCTGGTACTGCATCAGGTACAGTTGTAGATGGTTCAGGTTGCCCAATCAAAGTTCAACGTGAAGTGATCAAAGAAACTAAAGTTGTAGTAACTGAAGCAGATCGTAAAGTAGTTGACGAAGCCATCAAAAACTTAGAGTTTGACTTAGGTAAAGCAACCATCCGTTCTAAATCTTACGCTACCTTGAATAAAGTTGCTGCTTTATTGGTAGACAAAAACTTTAGCTTGAAATTAGCTGGTCACACAGATAATACAGGTTCAATGGCCTTAAACTTACGTTTATCGAAAGAAAGAGCTGAATCTATCAAGGCTTATTTAGTGTCTCAAGGTGCTAACGCTTCACGCATCGAAGCAACAGGTTACGGTCCAAACCAACCTATCGCTTCAAACAAAACAGCTGAAGGTCGTCAGAAAAACCGTAGAGTAGAGTTTAGTTTATACTAGTCCCGAAATACTTTAACATAAAAAAAGCCTGGTCAATTGACCAGGCTTTTTTTATGTTAAAGTATTTTTAACTTTCTTGTTCTTCCTTTTTAGGTGCAAAAATTAACGAAGCAATTACCGACAGAATCAACACACCTCCTACGATCGACAAAGACAAAGGTGAAGAAATGTGATACAATGGAGCAATCACCATTTTCACACCGATAAAGGTTAAAATAATGGCCAATCCGTATTTCAACAAACTAAACATATGAATGAAATTAGCCAGTAAGAAATATAAAGCCCTTAAACCTAAGATCGCAAAAATGTTAGACGTATATAAGATTAGCGGATCATCAGGTGCAATCGCAAAAATCGCCGGAATTGAGTCTACTGCAAAAAGTAAATCTGTGAATTCGATTACCGCAACAACAACCAATAAAGGCGTTGCCAGTTTAACACCGTTCTCTACCGTAAAAAATTTACCACCATCAAATTCCTTACTTACTTTAAAAAACTTATAGATCAGACGGGCACCAGCACTTTTACTAAAGTCTTTCTCTTCATCGTCATCGTCACTTGCAAACCACGATTTAATACCTGCATAAATCAGGAACAGGCCAAATAACAACAAGATCACGTTGATGCTCATGTGATGACCAAACAGAACCATATCAGGCAGGTAGGTCAGGTTAATTAATCCGACACCGGCAAAAATAAAGATGGCACGGAACAATAAAGCTCCGATAATGCCCCAAAAAAGCACTTTATGATGAAGTTCCTTCGGTACTTTGAAGAAACCAAAAACCAAAATAAATACAAAAAGATTGTCTACAGAAAGGGCTTTCTCAATCCAATAGGCCGACTGAAACTGGGTAAATTTTTCAAATCCGGAAGTCAGGTAAATCACCCCGCTAAAAGCCATAGATAAACTGATCCATACCACAGACCAAATCGCGGCTTCTTTACTGGTTACCGCGTGAACCTTTTTATTAAACACGCCCAAATCTAAGAGCAACATCACTGTTACCAATACTGCAAACCCGATGATCACACCGGGATGATTAATCATATTATCCATCTTTTATTTATAAATTATTCTTTGTGATACAATTGCTTAAAAATGCTAAAAAAGATCGGTTTTAAGCATTGCTTTTAAAATATTAGCCTGTACATCAAAATTATTCAGATGTTCCAGGAAATTAAGGTCAGATATTTTCAGATAGTTTTCTTCCAGCAAACTGATGATTTCTTTAGGAATATAGGTTTTTAGTGCGGCCGCGCTACTTTCCAACTGATCATTCTTATAGGATAACTCTTGGATGATTTTACCTTTTTCAGATAAATTGGTCGTCCAATCCACATCCTTTAGGATGGATAAATCGCAAAAAAGAAATAAATTTCTGCTTGGAAAGAACAGGAAATACCGGTCAATATCCAAAAATTTGTAGACCTCAATAATCAGCTGGCCAGATTTCAGGCCGTAAAAAAACGTAGTTTTAAAATCATGTTTACAAAGTAAGCCCATTAATTTACGTTCTATACTGGCATGGACATCAACGTACATATCCTTCGGATCGTAACGGATCAACTGACCCAGTTCATCCGGGGTGATGCTGTAGTAAAAATCCTTAGCATATCGTGAGCTGAACGAATTGATATTTTTTGAAAAAGGAAATTCAGAACTGTGATCTGACAACACGTCAAACAATTTCCTCAGGGATAAATTGATCTTTAAGGTTTGGCGTTGTTTGTCCAGGTTGAAATTCTGTTCTGTATACGCAGAACTGTTCATTTGCTCAATCAATTCCTCATTCATGTGAATCTCATCGTAAATGAGGCTCACATTCTTTTCATTGTTTTTTTTAATCTTCCGCAACAGCTCAATGACACTCGAAGTAAACTGAACATGAAAAAGCTCCAGTTTATCAATATCCAACTCTTCGTTACTTTCAAAAAGATGGTGAATAACCTGGCTTCTTAAAAAGATTTTATACACCGCCTCTTCATCAAAAAACACAGAGAGTAGCTGCAGGCGGCTAATCTCTGTGTTCGATTCCTTTAAAATATATGCACGGCGTTCATCCATCTGTTAAAATTAATTAACTCTGGTAACGTTTTTCTTCAATTCAGCTTCCAAAGTTTTCAATTCGCCATCCAGCACCCTCCTGCTCTGTGCACCATCTTCATGAATTTTCTTCACTTCGTTCAATGTTTCGATCAGCGACTGGGTAGTCCGTTTAAGCGTATCCAAAGATACGACTGTTTTTTCGTTTTCTCTCGCCACGTCAATACTGTTTTGTTTCAGCATCTCTGCATTTTTCTGCAAAATGGTATTGGTCGTGTCCGAAATCTTCTTCTGCATCTCCACATTTGCTTTTTGCCTTTGTAAGGCAACAGCGATAGTGAGCTGATTTTTCCACACTGGAATGGTCGTAGATACAATAGACTGTGCTTTTTCGGCAATGGAAGTATTGTTGTTTTGCACCACCCTGATTTGTGCCAGAGACTGGATCATAATGAAACGCACGATTTTCATATCAGCCAAACGTTTGTCCAGCCTGCTGGTAAAATCCCTTAAATCTGCAATTTCGTAATCCTGATAATCAGCAGGTCTTCCTTCCATTTCAGCAAGCTTAAGCGTCAGTTCATCGTATTTCAGTTGCCCCGAGATGATCAGATCCTCCATTTGATGGATATAGCCTACATTGCTGTCAAACATCGTTTGCAGCGAACTGTTGTCTTTGATCGAGTTTAAACGTCCAGCCTTAACCTTATTGGTGATCTTATCGATGTTGTTGACCACCACATCGTATTTCTGAAACAGTTTTTTAACGTCAACAACCAGATTCTTAAGAAAAGGTATTTTAGAAATAAATGATTTAAAGCCGCTTTGCTCCAGTTCATTCACGTCAATATAATTCAGCTCGGTCAGCAATTCATTGATTAATCCACCAACCTCACCGCTGTTGTATGTGCGCACAGAAGATAGAAAGTCATTACTGTACTTCTCCATCGAGTTCTGGGCCTCTATACCATAATTCAGAATGGAGTTTACGTCTGATGGTTCCAGCGATTTACTGATTTCCTGATACTTCTTCTGGTCCTCAAGCGTAATCACAGCCATATTGACATTACCTTCCTTATCCAGCTTTAAAGTGCCCGCAGCTGGTTCCAGCTCATTTTGGTTTGTTTCCATAATTTAGTTAATTAGTCAAATCAGCAGTTACAAATAGCTTTGGGTCACTGTTTTAACAGTCTCTTCTAGTTTTTTATCCTTAGTTGGCTCACCGATTGCATTAAATTTCCATTCACCGTTTTTCTTGTAAAAAACACCCATAACCATAGACACATGACCTGCAAAATTAGATCCGTTTGCAATGTCATAGGTTGCAAAAACTTCATTTACACGTTTAGGAGTTCCCTCATAAATACGAATAGAAGCGAATGGTATGGTACCAAAATCATGACCTCTAAAGCTATTCAATACGAAAGCTACATAGTTTACCCCAGGATTTAAACGTGAAAAATCAAGTGTGATCACTTCGTTGTCCAATCCATCATCTCCACCCATGTCGCCTGTTAAATCATCGCCACTGTGTCTAACCGAGCCATCCTTAGAGCCCAGGTTACCAAAGTAAACTACTTCAGTGAGTTGTTTATTTTCATTGTACAAAGCACAACTGGCGTCCAGATCTACAGCTTCCTTGGTTTTACCAAAACCAAACATGCCTTTTTTCTCTATCGCGCCCCAGTTGATACCTACGCAAATACTTTGAAGTTTGCTTCCATTACTTTTTTCAAGACTAATTCTTTGTCCTTTTTGAAGGTTAATTGCCATAATTTCTTATTGATATTTATTTAAATAATCCTGTAAACCACCTTTCATGCCCATGCCTACGGCTTCAAATTTCCATTTATCGTCGCGTTTGTAAATTCTTCCAAATTCAACAGCCGTTTCGATCGAGAAATCTTCTTCCAATTCATATTTCAATACCACTTCATTCGTCACCGCATCAAAAATGCGTACGTAAGAATTTCTTACCTGTCCAAAATTTTGTCTCCTGTTATCCGCATCATGAATGGTAACCACAATACAAATTTCGTTTACTTTACTATCAATGCGGGTCAGGTCAACCTTAATCTGTTCATCATCGCCATCACCGGCGCCTGTCAGGTTATCACCAGAGTGTTCTATAGCACCATCAGGAGACTTCAAATTGTTATAAAACACCAGATGCTCATCAGAAACCAATTTCTTCTGGTCATTTAAAATAAACACAGAGGCATCTAAGTCAAAGGCAGTACCGGTGGTTGAGCTGTTGTTGTCCCAGCCTAAACCGATGGTAAATTTGGGAGCATCAATATTTTCTCTCTGCCCTTTTTGCAAGTTAATAGCCATATTTAAATCAATTTATAGTTTTTATTATTAATGTAGTTCTTTATGTAATTCAAATTTTCAGCGTACGAGGGTATGGTATGGTAACTGTTACCTAACGATAAATCGTACAAGTTATTGATAAATTCAGCACTTTGCTTTTCCAAAAAAATGGCAAAGCTGTCGAAATCGCAATTTAAGATATATTTAACGATCCTGGTATTTATACTGAAATAACCGCTTTTGATGATCTCATCCAGGTCAAAAATTGACTTGATCTGGTGATAATTCAAATGATTTTCAATGTTTGGATGAATTTCTTTATTCACCAATTCGGCAAAATAAAGCATGTGGATGTCATTCTTCAATCCATATGCTTTAACCATTTTCATAATCATCCTTTCATGACTGCCTGTGATTTTAATGTCATCCAGAAACAATAAAGTTTTGTCCTTCAAAAAATCTTTGTCGATGTGAAAAGAATCATTGCCGATCAATTTCATCCTGTCCTCAGCACTCAGCTCGCCATAATCTTCCTTGTAGGTAATGGTACGGTGTACCTTGGCTTCCTGTACCACCAATCCGCCATGTTCCACCAACCAGCGGTTCAACCGGTTTACAAAGTGGTTTTTCATGGCAAAAGTAGCTGTTGGAATAAAGCAATATGGACTTGAAATGACCACAATTTGCTCCGTAATCAGGTTATCGGCTAAAAAATCGCGGATAAAGCCGTCAGCCAGTTCTTTACCAAAATTCCGGGAAACCAATTCGTCTCCAAATTTAAAACGGCTGTAATCATCAGCATGAAATCCAAAATTACTGGTATTGTTAATTTTGTGCAGGGCGTAGGTATATGGGATCATATCAGTAAATGTGAAATTGATAAATGGTTGGAATTGATCAGCAAGGTGTTGATGCCAATCCCTTGTGCACCTAAAACATCCGCATTGGGATTGTCTCCAACATGAATGATTTCGTGTAAAGCAAGCTTAGGGTGTTTGGTTTTGTCGATGGTATCGAGCATCAGTTTAAAAAACAAGGGATTAGGTTTGGACAGTCTAACCTCATCAGAGTACAATTGAAAGTCAATTAAGGCATCCAAATCCAGGGCTTTGATTACCTTTCTTAGTGTTTTTCCTTTAATAAAACCTGTGTTGCTTAAAATATTGGTTGTGTTCAAACCCGATTCTTTAATTTTAGTCAATACTTCAATACATTGAGAACAATATAACAGGGGCATATGTTTGAATAAAAGTACTTCCATTTCAGCATACAGAGATTCGGTATCTATATCCTGAAAAGTTGTTTCATAATCATTTATGATACTGATCACCAGGAGGTACATTTCATCTGCATCAATATTTTTACCGGTTTTCTCGTTGATGGCGTTTACCATCAGGTCTACCTTTCTGAAAACCTGGGCTACCTCCTCGAAAGACTTCTTTTTTGGATTAAAATGTTGATGGAAATATTTGGTTCGCTCAATCTTAAAGTCGGGATTCGACTTAATTAACGTTAACCACAAATCAAAAGAATAGTGTTTATAATTAGGCATTCGTAAATTTCGTTTTTCAGTAGATTGTATTTTAAATCCTAATGATACTAATTTAGATGGATAGTCTAAAATTAATTTTACTAAATCATTAATATATAAAGACTATATTTTTTAGAATTTGTTACATTCTTTCTGCGATACTACCAGTACGTGACAAGATGTTCACAAAAAAATACCTTCTTCACACATTGCTCGCACATGCTCCACAGAAAGCGCATGAAAGGGGCCCGTTTTGCGAAGGAAGTCTGAACCAGGTGCGAACTATGTGAGGGCCTGACCTTAAGATTAACCGATTTTATCCAGTGCGCGTCTGCCGTTTGAAGCATTCCCTTTATACTTACTTGGGGTTAAGCCGGTAAGCAATTTAAATTGAGTAGACAGGTGTGCACTACTGCTATAGCCCATTTTGTAAGCAATTTCATTTAAGTTTAACTCCCCGTACTCTAGAAATTCTTTTACTTTTTCTACTTTCTGCTGGATGATGTATTTTTCGATCGTTAAACCTTCCGATTCCGAGAACAACCTGCTCAAATAAGCCGCATCCTTATTCAAATGTTCAGCTACAGCCTGCAGTATACTTTGATTAACCTCATTTAAGTCAGAATAATGAACCAGATTGATGATCTGCGTTTTGATCTGTTCAACCAACTGGTCTTTTTCTTTATCAATCAATTCAAAGCCGAGGCCTTCGAGCATTTTTCCTATAGCTGTGATTTGATTTGCATCCGGTTCAGGATCAGTCGCAATCTTTCCCAGGGAAATATCGGTCACCTTTAAGCCCATGCCCTCAAATTGTTGTTTAACAATCAGGATACATCGGTCGCAAACCATATTTTTAATATACAACATACAAATCAGCAGCTAAGTTCAAATATGAAATACAAAGATAAATTAATAAACAGCACTACAATTTACATAATGTCTGCCAAAAGTTATATAATTTTGGACTTCATTTTCCCAACCAGTTTTGTTTCCCCGAATTTTATGACTCAAAAGAAATATTTTACCCTGATCCTTATTTTAGGATCATTAACAGCATTAGGACCATTTTCCATCGACATGTACCTTCCGGGATTTAAAGCAATTGCCAGAGACCTGCATACCAACGAAGGAAAAGTAGCCTGGTCGTTGTCCAGCTATTTTATTGGCATTTCTGCCGGTCAGCTGCTCTATGGCCCCTTATTGGATAAGTTCGGCAGAAAAACACCGCTGTTCATTGGTTTGCTCGTATACATTTTAGCCTCCCTGGGCTGTGCCTTAACACATAGCATTGACGCTTTCATTGCCTTAAGATTTATACAAGCCCTGGGCAGTTGTGCTGCCACGGTTGCAGCGATCGCTATGGTACGCGATTTATTTCCGGTTAGCGAAAATGCCAAAGTATTTGCATTACTGATGTTGGTATTGGGCGTATCGCCTATGATTGCCCCTACTTTAGGTGGTTATGTAACGGTAGCATTCGGATGGCATGCAGTTTTCCTGATCCTGACGGGCATTGGAATTTTTAACTTAATTGCCAGTAAACTTTGGTTACCCAGCAATTATCAGCCAGATGCCAGCATGTCCCTAAAGCCCAGGCCAATCCTGAACAATTTCATTGCCGTACTGCGCGAACCACAATTTTACACCTATGCAATTACCGGCGCATTGGCCTTTGCAGGATTGTTTGTATACATCACCAGTTCTCCGATGCTCTTCATGTCCCTATTTAAAGTCAGAGAGGAAACATACGGCTGGATCTTTGCTTTCCTATCTGTAGGATTTATCGGCTCCAGTCAGGTCAACACCCTGATGCTTAAAAAATATAAAAGCGAACAACTGATCTATGCTGCCCTGGTAGCACAAGTGGTTACTGTCATTATATTTTTAACCGGAACCTTAAACGGCTGGTTTGGTCTGGCAGAAACCATAGGACTTCTATTCGCCTTCTTATGTTGCCTGGGTGTAGCCAATCCCAATGCTGCAGCACTTTCGCTGGCACCGTTTACTAAAAATGCAGGGAGTGCATCGGCATTAATGGGCGCTTTACAAATGGGTCTGGGTGCACTGGCTTCTGCTTTTATCGGATTTTTTAGCGCAGATTCGGCATTACCTATGGTGGCTATTATGGCGGCCACTTCTATCCTTTCCTTAGTGGTTTTATCTGTAGGAAGACGAAACATCAGCAGCCTTTAAAAAAATTATAAATTCTGCGTGGGGGTAAAAGCTCATCTCGTTGTCCTACCCTAAAATAAGACAACAATGAACATTTTACGCAACACATTACATGCGATTTTACTTGCCAGCGGACTAACTGCCAGCGCACAACACAGTTCCAACGGAAAAATCCATGTGGGCCTGGTTTATCCATTGAGCAGCAACGGCACCCATGCCCCGCTGGACACCAACAAGTTCTCCCTTCATTTGATTGCCGGGGTTTCGGCAGCAGAAAACGGGGCATCCTTTTCCGGAATAAGCACCATTGTTCGCGGTAACGCATCCGGACTCCAGGTTGCAGGTTTTTCTAACCACATCAAACATCAGGCTAGCGGAGCGCAATTTGCCGGCGTCCTCAACACCTATGGTTCTGGTGATGGTTTTGCCATTGCCGGATTTGGCAACATCGCCGCAGGTCAGGTTAAAGGTGCACAAATTTCAGGATTTGCCAACCTTGCCAAAGACGTTGAAGGCATCCAGATTGGCGGCTTTATGAATAAAGCTGCAAACCTGGCTGGCTCGCAGTTTGCCGGCTTCACCAATATTGCCAAATCTGTGAGTGCAACACAAGTAGCGGGTTTTATGAACACGGCTAAAGACGTCAAAGGATCACAAATTGCAGGTTTTATCAATATTGCAAAGAAAGTTAAGGGTGCACAGATTGCTGGTTTCATTAATGTGGCCGACAGCAGTGACTTTCCCATTGGAATCATCAACCTGGTTAAAAACGGCGAAAAAAGTATTGCTTTAACCACAGATGAAAATCTGACAACCCTGGCCACATTCAGGTCCGGCGGTAAAAAGCTCTATGGGATTATTGGTATCGGCTATAATTTTGAAAATACCGAAGCGGTATATGCATTTGAAGTCGGCTTGGGTGCACACTTATTTCAGTCTAACTCCTTCCGGGTAAATGCAGAACTCGCTGCAGGCTCCCTTGAAAACTTTAAAAAGGGTGATTATTTCAAATCTTCACTGCGCATTTTACCTGCCTTCAAAATCAGTCCGAATATCGAAATATTTGCCGGACCAGCATTAAACTTCATCAATACCGATAGTTACGAGGGCCGCACGCTCACTAAAAAGTACATCAAATCCTGGGAAAGCAAATGGGGCAATAACCTCAACGCACTATACCTGGGCTATACCGGCGGCATTCAATTTATTTTTTAACAGATAACACAACAACTCAATTTCATTGCTATGAAAAAAATACTCATGTACACTGCATTTGCCTGCTTATGGATGGCTTGCAGTAAAGACAAATTAACCGCCAGTGGCGATAAAATAGCTGAAACCCGCGAACCAGGTAATTTTACAGGCGTAAATACCAGCGGATCAACCCCTATCCACATCAGTTATGGCAGCGCCCACAAAGTGGTATTGAAAGGATCGAACAACCTCCTTCCCTATTACAAAACCGAAATTGTTAACGGCATTTTGTACCTGGGCTATCAAAAGGCCAGTGTACAACACGATGATGTGGAAGCATTTGTTACGCTTCCATACCTGAATACCATTTCTTTAAGTGGCAGCACTGAGCTAGACATTGCAGGTCAGTTCCCAGTCATTGAAACACTTAAAATATCCATTAGCGGCTCAGGGGAAGTGGAAGCCAATGACCTGATTACAGCTAAGGAAACCAATATCAGCATTTCCGGTTCTGGCGAAGCAGATTTAAAAAAGCTCAGTACTAAAAAAGCGGATATAGATTTGTCTGGTAGCGGATCAGTTACAATAGGCGTTGAAGATCATTTAAAAGTGAGGATAAGCGGTAGCGGAAAAGTGGAATACCTGGGTGTACCCGAAGTGGATTCTAAAATAAGCGGTTCCGGTAAACTCATTAAGTTATAAGTCCAATTACCTTATACCACCAGGCTTTGCCTTTCTTGAAGCTTTATATGTACAGAGATATGTTTAAGGACATTAAACCCAATGATGGAATCGCTGAACTGTTATTTTTCATCTTCGGAAACCCATCGGAAATAGCTAAATATAGAAAACTACAGACTGCTAAAACCATCACAGCCCAACATGTTATGAAAAAAAACAACTTAAAATTGTTAACGGCAATCGTGATGATCCTGGGTATCGCATTGTTGTTTAGTCAGGACATCCTTGCTCAAAATGGCCCAAATGTAAATCAGCCTGACTTTGAAAACAATCTGCCGACTCCCCGCGGCAATAACCTGCTTTTCTTTCTGCAACGAAACCCCGATGCCAATACCGTCATTTATGAACTGAATTTAAATGCAGAGGGGCAAGTCAACAAAGCAAATCCGGTAAAAAGCTCCTGGATTCGCTATGCTGAAGATGGAAGCACGAAAGAATTGAGCCTGGTGGAGCAAAAATTTGCATACGGTATTAAATGTAAAGCCCTGGAAAACGAGGTTTATGAAATCAGACTCATGGCGTATAAAAGCATGCCTTTGTATCTCAAAAAAACCGAGTCAGATCACCGATATCGCATTTACATTAGAGACGAAGGTAAAGATTTATTGCTGAAACGGGTATTTGTACGTATCAACGGCGGAACATTCTTGTATCCTAAAGTAGAATACATTGACCTCATTACCACGAGCAGCCCTAGCGGAATGGAACTCCTGAAACGAATAAATCTTTGACCACAATTGTTCAAAGCAAAAACTAATATATTTGAAAAGATTTAAAGCCCTTGGAATTGAATTATCCTGCTTCAGCATCCGTCACAGAGTATCATAACGACTTGTCTTTTGAACAATTGTTCAAATCACATTATAAGGAGCTGCATGCTTATGCCAATGTGATTCTGCGTGATCAGGACCTGGCAGAAGAAATTGTACAAAACATGTTCCTTAAATTTTGGGAAAAACGGGAGTTGCTCCAGGTGCAGACGTCCATCAAAGCTTACCTGTATAAATGTGTCTATCACGATAGCTTAAATTACATCAAACGTCAAAAAGTGGAAACGAAGTACCAGGACTATGCAGCCTATTCTATGAACGACAGCCATGAGGCAGCCTCTTCTAGGGTTGAATTGAATGAATTGGAAATGAAACTACATCAGGCTTTAAATGAACTTCCGGAGCATTGCAGAACGATCTTTCAAATGAGCCGTTTTGAAGAGTTGAAGTACAGGGAGATTGCTGAGCAATTGGGGCTTTCAATCAAAACCGTAGAAAATCAAATGGGCAAGGCTTTAAAAATACTGAGGCTTAAGCTGGCAGATTTCATTACACTCATTACCCTATCATTACCCTGGATAATTTTTTATAAGAACTTTTTTAATTAAAGGAAACAGATGACAGATGAATTATTGATACGGTTTCTTTTAAATGAAGCAACCACAGCCGAAAAAATCAGCATCGATACCTGGCTGGAGGAAAGTCCTGCCAATAAAAAATACTTTAGCCAGTTTGAACAGATTTGGTTAAGCAGTAAAAAACTGGCTTCCAACACCATGGTAAATGAAGATCAGGCCTGGTTAAAGTTCAAAGAGAGAACCGTACAAACTCGTGTGATTCCACTCAAAAGAAATTTTGGATGGTTAAAAATTGCAGCGGTGCTACTGCTTATTGCGGGGTTGTGGAGTACCTATAGCCTATTTAGTTCTTCGGCCTATACAGACCTGGCATCCAGCAACGAGGTGATCACTAAAAAATTACCAGATGGCTCTGAAATTACGCTCAATAAAAACTCTAAAATCAGCTATATCAGTAATTTCAAGAGACATCGGAGTTTAAAATTAACGCAGGGCAATGTGTTCTTCCAGGTGGCACACGATCAAAGGCATCCTTTTGTTATCGAGATAGAAAAAGTAGCTGTTACAGTAGTTGGAACCTCTTTTAACATCAAGCATTTAAACCATGAAACGGAAGTTATTGTAGAAACCGGGATCGTTAAAGTGCAGATCGGCAAAGAAGAAATTGAATTGCGAAAAGGAGAAAAAGTACTGATTTCGGCTAAGTCCGACCATCTGGCAAAAGGGCAAACCACCGACGAATTGTACAATTATTACCGCAGCCAGCTGTTCATTGCCAGAAATACGCCCCTATCTGTATTGATTGGTACATTAAACGAGGCCTACGGTGCAGAAATCAAATTGACAAGCCCTAACCTACATGGCAAAACCATCACCACTACACTTAAAGCCCAAAGCAGCCTGGATGATAATCTTAAAACCATCGCGCAAACCATGGATCTGAAAATAAGTCGTAACCAAAACCAGATTCTGTTGTCTGAAAACAAATGATCAAATTAAAATTATTGTTATTGCTGAGCTTTACGATCGCTATTTGCAAAGGGCAACCCCTGGTTTCTGCTCCCCCACGTAATCTGGATAAAAGGGTGACGTTAAACATCAGGCAGGAGCCTGTATCTGCTGTACTGGATAAAATGAGCAAGGCCGGCGACTTCTATTTCTCTTATAGCGGCAGCTTATTTAAGCAGGACAGCATTGTAAACATTGATGTCAAATCTGCTTATGTCAGAGACATCCTGGATCAGTTGTTTAATGGAAAAGTAGATTATAAAGAAACTGGTGAGTACATTATCCTCAGGTATGCAGCCAATCACTTAACTATAGAACCAGAAAACATCACTTCGGCCGAGCAACTGTATCTGATCAGCGGTTATATCACAGATCTTAAAACGGGTAAAAGAGTAAAACAAGCCAGTGTATATGAAAAACGCTTGCTACAATCTACATTAACCGATGACAACGGTTATTTTAAGCTCAGGTTCAAAGGGAACCATTCAGAAGTGATCCTCACTGCAAGTAAAGACACCTACCGGGACACTACCCTGGTATTTCTTTCGGACATTACCGTAAAACCCGGCAGCTATAAAGGCGCGGATGATGAAGTCAATCCCTATAACGCTATAGGTTCTTCCGGCATTGGCCGTTTCTTCATTTCTTCCAAACAGAGACTGCAAAACCTAAACATTCCAAACTTCTTTGCCTACAGCCCCTTCCAGGCTTCTTTTACGCCAGGTTTAAGCTCCCATGGGATGATGAGTTCGCAGGTAGTCAATAAGGTCTCCTTAAATGTCCTGGGAGGCTATACCGCAGGCTCCAATGGCTTTGAAATGGCAGGACTGTTCAACATCAATAAAGGTGACATGAGCAAGCTCCAGTTTGCCGGATTGTTTAATCTTGTTGGCGGTTCGGTGAAAGGCTTCCAGGTGGCAGGTTTACACAACGAGGTTCAAGGCGAACAAACCGGTATGCAGGCTGCAGGGTTGATCAATCACAACCGGAAAAACTCAACAGGCTTTGAAATGGCCGGCTTGATGAATGTGACCCATGGCAAGTCTTTGGGAATGCAGGCAGCAGGACTGATTAACCTGGTCGGAAAAAGTACAAATGGTGCACAATTGGCCGGCTTGGGTAATATTACAGCGCGTGAGCTGAAAGGAATTCAGATTGCCGGATTATTTAACTATGCCAAAAACATGAATGGCGTGCAAATCGGCCTGATCAATTTGTCTGACAGCTCTTCGGGTTACAGCATCGGATTGATCAATCTGGTTAAACATGGTTATCATCAGCTCAGCCTATCTACCAATAGCATCACCAATGTGAATGTCGGATATAAAACCGGAAATGCCAAGCTGTACTCGATGATGTACATTGGAACCAATATCTCTGATACCGCAAAAGTGAGCAGTCTGGGCCTCGGTCTGGGGCATGATTTCATCATCAGCAAACGGATATCTATTGCCGCGGAACTATCCTTTCATTACCTCTACCTTGGCAATTTTGACTTTGGTAATACTTTAAACAAACTGCAAACCAACCTTCAGGTACAGCTATTTAAGGGTATAGGCGTATTTGCCGGGCCCACCTATTACTACTACAATACCGATGCTCCGCCAGGTTCAAGTGCCAAGCACTACAAACAACAGGTTTATCCCAACAAACATCATAGCTTTAGCGGCAATAATAAAGGCTGGCTGGGCTTTAACGCGGGCATTACAATTATGTAAGCCAACTTGCAAACAATTGCCTGATTTGATGGTTATTAGGCTATGAAACCATTTAATATAAGCATTGGTTTTGGCGAGAAGGAAGTAACGCTAACCATACTACCCGAGCCGGAAGGGTATTATAAAGTGTTGTACTACGGAGAGATTGTGGGTGCCATCCGGCCAGAAGCAGATGCTGAAGGCTGGGAGCAGATTGCGGACGAAGAGATCGCCCTGGGAGATTTACCACAATACCAACCGGACCTGAGCAGGGAACGCCTGGACTTCGTTTTATGCGAGCATACCATTAAAGAAATTGGCGAAGAAATTACCGCAGCTTTGAACGAATAAGGATCAACCGGCTGGATTTGATCTGCGTTTGAGTAGATGTAGCCTGAGGTAACAAAGACCACTGTAAAAAAGCCAGAGGACCAATAAATGAACCAGTGCCCCCTTATAAGCGGATAAATCCGCTCCGGATTGTACCATACCTGTATATATTTTAATGAATGGTGAGGTGGGCAGCAGCATGGACAGCCACTGTACAAACACAGGAAGTGACTCAAACGGCCAGGTATAACCTGTAATCAGAAAAATCGGATAGGTGGAAAAAGCCATCATTTGGAGGCACAACAACTGACTTTTAAACCAGGATCCAATAAACTGTGCCATAGGAATCAAAGTGACGATAAACAGGAAGAAAAGCAGCGCAAGTTCCAGTACATTTCCCCGCATGGGCAAAGCCAGAATCTGGTAATTGACGTTGAGAAAGAAAAAAGCATAAGCACCAAAAAGAATCAGGTAAAACAGGCCTTTACCCCATATGGCCAGTGAAATTCCACCAGCAAGCCATACTTTCAATCCCCCATGATGACGTTCTCCGGCTACACTTTCCGACAAGCCGATCAGCAATGTTTGCTGCAAAATTAAAGCCAGCAACGCCGGTAACAAAAAAGCACCGTAACTGGAACGTTCATTAAACAATGGCCGGTAATCCAGGTTAATGGGCATTACACTTTGCATGGCAGTTGCTGTATTTAAACCTTCGCTCTTTTGGATATACTGTAATCTTACGCCTGCACCAATCGTCAAGCAAACTTGCTGCACATTGAGTAATAAGTCACTGGAGGGTAAGAACCTTGCCGCATTTACCGCGAGTACCACATTACTTTGTTTTAAGCTTAACAAATTGCTCTGGGTGCCTTTAGGGATATAAAAATAACCCTGGCAAACACCGCGGTACATCTGTTCTTTCGCATCGCCGAGATTAGAAAAATGAATCAGTTCAACCACTGGTGAATTGTCGATGTTTTGTTGCAGCAAACGCGACAGCCGGGACTGATCGTCGTCCACTACCGCAAGTTTCACGTTCTCTTCTTCTTTATTGATGTAAATGCTGCCATAAAAGAAAGCGTATAATAAAGGCGCAATGAGCAGGGTTAGCAGCAAACTGTGATCTTTTGCCACCAGCGAAGCCTCCCTGAGCAGGAATTTAATGAGCGATTGCTGTGGCTGTTTCTTCATTTAAACCGTTTTTTAATTGTCGTTGGAACAAAATAATGGCCGTGGGGAACGTGACCAGGCAAAATATCAGCAGTTTATTCAAATCTGCCTGAGCATACCTGAGCGGCAAATCCATATAATAGACCTTAAAAAAAGCATCTAAAAACGGCGTATAAGGCATAATGGTTGCATAATACTGGTCGTACCAGGGCATCGCCCATCGCGGAAAGGTAAAACCACTGAATACAAATGCAGGCGAGGTGTAAAACAATGCTGTATCACCGGACAGCATCACATCTCTAAATAAAGCTGAAATAAACATACCAATACCTAAACATGCTATAGACAGCAAGGTATACACCAAAAAAAACTTACCTGTAGCAGAAGACACCCCGATTCCAAAAACCGGAAATACCACAAATGCGATGAGGACGAAATTGAGCCAGCAGACTACCAGATGCGCAATGGTTTTTCCGGCAACGATGGTCAGCGCCGATCCATTGGCCAGTTCATTCAGTGCAAGCATGGTATTTGTTTTCCATTCATAATTTAAGGCCAGCATACTACTGATGATGATGATCATCTGCATACCCACCGTAATTAATCCAGGTACCAGGTACTCCTGGTAATTGTAAGTTGCATTGTAAAGCTGATAGGAATTGAGCTTAATGGGGTTGGCAATGGCCATGGCCTGATCTGCTTTCATCCCCGTCTTGACTAGCTTCTGCAAAACGGCACCGGAACTTCCCGTAATGACGACTTCGGCTACCGCTTTGTAAATCAATTTGGCAGGGACCAGGGATGCCGCATTGGTATATAACGTTACATTGGCGGCATGGCGACTAAAAATATCTTTTTCCATATTTGCAGGGAAGTGCACCGCACCTAGAATTTCCCCACGCTGAATCATGGCCTGTACCTCAGCCTCACTACCTACCCTTTTGGTAATCTGAAGCGTCTCCCTTTGCTGCAGCAAATAAATGAGCTGCCTGCTGATGGGCGAACGGTCTTCATCCCAAATGGCAAATGTCAGATGCTTGGCGTCTTGCTTTTCATAGATCAGCGCATAGAAAGAAAAAAGCACAGCCGGCACCACCAACAAGACCAGGTAAAACACTGGTAAGGTGACTATGCGCATCCACTCCCGCCATATGATTTTTCCTAAATTGTGCATGGATTAAGGTAAAATTAATGAAGCGGTCATTCCCGAACGTAAGCCTTTGATGTCTGCAGGCTTTTCAGGTTTAAATTCGATTGTAAATGTCCTCAGCTCAAATTGTCCTTTATCTTTTGATGGCACCCAGTTTGCAAATTCTAAGGTTGGTGAAATTGCAGACACTTTAACAGCAAAGGTTTCAGGACCGCAGCCCGGTACAGTTACTTTAGCCAGGTCTCCCGCTTTCAGGCCTTTGGCCCGGTCCTGCCGGACGTTAAACCGGAGCAGTACCGAGTTTTTCTTTTCAATGGTCATCATTGGGTAGCCAATGGATACAATTTCTCCCTGATGCGTCACCAGGCTGGAAATTACGCCATCGGCCGGTGCATGTACACGGGTATTGTCACCTAAAGATTTGGTTAACGCGTAGGCTTGTTCTGCTTGTCTTACAACAGCATTAGCCATTTTTTTGAGTTCAGGTCTGGCACCATTTTTAAGCATTTGCAGGTTTAGCTGTGCCGTTTCCATTTCCTTTTTTGCTGCTTGGTACCGGAAGTAGAACACATCTTTCTCCTGGCCGGAAATTACATCTGCATTGTACAGACGCTCCATCCGCTGATACGTGGTGTTAAATAGCTTATACTGCTCTTCACTGATCTGGTACAGCTTAGCGGTCGCTTCAATCAACTCCGGTCTTGCACCTTGCGCAAGAAGCTCCTGCTGACCTTTAGCAGCGTCTATGGCTGCCAATGCCTGTGCCTTCACCGCATCGATCTCATTAGAGCGCAATATGGCCAGCAACTGCCCGGCCTTCACCGTATCGCCCTGCGAAACCAGTAAAGAGTCTAATCTTCCTGGAAATTCTGCCGCTACGTCAATACTCGAGGCATCGACCATGCCAATCAACTGATCATCCTCGGTACTACTCCCCTTAAGAAAGAAAAATAAAGCGATGATCACGGCGAGTACAGGAATCAATAATGCCCAATAGTTTTTAATTATGTTCTTCATTGCGTATAATTTATGCTTAACAACTACCTATTTGATGTATTGCGTAATTTGCTGTGGTTTACCCAGGCTATTGTAATATTCGGCCAGGGCCAGATAATAACCAACTACGGCAGTATAATAGGCTTTTTCCACTTCAGTTTCGATGAGCAGGGCATCATTGACGTCTTTAGGAGAGGACAATTGATTCTCCATACGACTCGTAATTAAACGACTGGTCGTCTGTGCATCCTTTCTTGCCTGATCCAGTACTTCGACTTCATTTTGCAGGGAGGTCATTTTATTCCTTGCCACCCTGGATTGAACCTGGAGCGATAAGCCCGTATTTTCTTCCGCCAGTTTGGCTTCATCAATCAGTTGACGTGCTGCCAGCGTACGTTTGCGGGTTTGCCCGTTAAATAAGCTCCACTGCAATTCCAGCCCAACAAACCAATCTGGTATGGTAACTGGAAGATCTTTTTGATACAGGTTATAATTACCAATAGCAAATACATTGGGCAATGCGAAAGACTTACTGATTTTTTCAGAAGTTTTCGCATAAGCCAGTTTACTCCCCACCAATTGATAAATTGGGTTTTCACGCCAATATTCCGTTTGCGGAACCTCCGTTGCAGCCCTTTTAAACTGTAAAGTATCTGTAATGACAATATTCGAATCCAATGGAACACCAATGAGCTTATTCAATTCCAGTCCGGCATTTTGCTGATCCAGCTTTACACTGTTCAACTGGCTCCGGGCCTGCATCAGTACAACATTGGTCCAGCTTTTCTGATATGGCGCCAGTATCTGGTTTTTCACCAGCTCATCAGCGTAATTCTTGTTTTTTGCCATGGCATCAACCACCCGCTGCTGTTTACTTAAAATGGTATTCAAATACAAAATACGCAGGTATTGCAGGGCAATTAGAAAGTCGACTTCTTTACCAACTACATTGACATTGATACTCGCCGTACTGACCAGTGATTCGGCCAGGTTGGTAGCCGCATCCAGCTTATTTCCCAAAAAAATGGGTTGCCGAACCCCAATGCCTGCCAAAAAGTAAGATTGCCTGCTCAGTTCTGGATTATAATTCGGATAAGCACTGCCGATGATGCTTTTAGAAGTGTTGTAAATCCTGTCCTGTACCGGTTGAGAAAGATTATTGCCTGTGATTTCTTTAAAGACTTCATTGGCGGCATTTACCGCCTGCTGAGAAGATCCATCTACAATACCATCTTTCACCGTTTGCAAATTAACGGTTAGCGGACTGCTCAAATAAGTGTAACTGGACAGCAGGTCTACTTTAGGTAAATAACTCTTCTTCTCGGCCTGCAGATTGTACTGACCGGACAGTAAGGCTGACCGGGCTTGTTTAAGCGCAATATTGTTCTGCCGGGCGATGTTGAAACAATCGGCTAAAGTAGTCGTTTGAGCCCTTGCGCTGAGAGAAAGCAACAAGGAAAGCGAGAGCGGAATAAAAGTTGTGCACTTTTTGACCATAGGGAGACGTCTAAAATACTAAAACTGGTATTACAATAAATATAACAAAAAAAGGCTGTCTTTGCAGACAGCCTCCAATATTTTTAACATTTAGATTTGATTTAAGCAGTAACGCTTTTTGACAAACTTAAATACGGGTATTTAGATTTCAACAATTCGAAAGCACCGAACATCACTGCTCCATAAGCTAAAGTACCATATAAGAAATTCAGTTCAAATGGAATGGCAGCAACCAGGCAAGCCCAAAAGCCAGCTATTGTTGGCGGATATAAATTCGGAATATACATCGCGCTGATGTCAGCTACAATCCAGTGGATGAAAACACCCACAAATGTAGATATCAAAAACGACTGCACATTAATCTTAGTTAAGATTACCTTACCTACCAATACCATCAGGATAAAGGCAATGTAAGTCCAATACCAGCCGGCATAGAAAAATCCATATCCGGAAGTCTTTGCGATGAAAAAGTCGCTAAGCAGTAAAACCAGCATTGGAAAACCAAATGCTTTCATGTTTGTATTGAAATATGCCCCGCCAAATAGTGCTATGGCACCTACCGCAGAGAAATTAGCAATTCCTTTTGTTCCCTCAGATAAAGGAGCGGCAATGCGGATGATACTAATCAGTACGATAAACAATAACAATATTGCCGTACGTGGGTTGAATTTAAAATCAGACATGTCTTTAAAAATTATAAAACAAAGTTATACTATTTTAATGAAACACAAACATCGCTGGAAAAAAGTATCCGGAATATGGCATCTGCTTAATCAGGGCTCCGCTTGTCGCGTCATAAAAATAGATGTTGTTAACTGCATAATTCACTCCGTAGCCGTCCTGAACGGTAGTGGTCACAATCTGGTTGGTCTTTGGATTATAGCCCAGGTTCTTTTTATAGAAAGACTGTTTATCGGGTGTAGTAATAAATGGCTTGCTTACAGAAGTTGGATCACCTGCGATGTATCTGTACAATTCTTTACCGCCCCCAAAGGATGGCGATTTTAACAGATAAACGGCATTGTCTTTAGTAGAAGCTATCATCGGCGAAGCGAACCAGGCAAACCAGGTAGTAGCAGGCGTAAAAGGTAGTTCCACGCTATCTTTAGCCAAGGTTATTGGGTCTGAGCTGTATAAAAATTTACCTGCAGTATACCATACTTTTTTATCCGGAGTTTGGGCAAAACCCAATGTCACACCTTTGATTTTTTTAGCCACAGTCAGGTCTTTCAGGTTATAAATGACAGCACCGCTGGCTTGAGAAAGTGTGTACACATAATTTCCCGCCTTCAGCATATCACCGGTCTGCCCGGTAACTTCAGGTAATTTATCCCCCGGCTTTAAAGTTTTCAGATCAACCTGGTAAATCCCGTTGCTGCTGCTTAATAAACCCAGATCTTCATTCAGGCCGACAAATGCCCGCCAATCGTATGCTGTAGACCCAGCAATGCGACCTGTTTCTTTTAAGGTCATGGCATCAGCAACTACCAGTGGCCCTCTGGCCTTACTTACCACATACAGGTTCTTGTTAAATATGGTAGCAAACTGTACGGTAGAACTTGCCGGATCGAAGGTTTTGCCATCATTCTCTTTTTGAAAAACCGAGTCCTGAAGTGTCCCTGCAGTCGCATCAAAAAAACTCACAGATCCGGTACCATGACCATACCAGCCTTCATTAATGATGAAAAAGCCATTTTCATATTTACCTGGAACAGCCATTTCTTCAATTACACCCCGGTCTTTTTTACAGGAAAAAAGAATCGAAACTACAGCTGCAAACAGCACTACATTTTTAAAATTGATATTCATTATTGTTATGGGAGAGCGCGTGTTTTTACATGCGCATTTCATCAGCGCAGCTTTTGTGTATAAAATTGATTTCTTGATTTTTAACGGGGATGAACCTTACTTTAATAGGTTAAGATCCGCGATCCCCTGTATTCCGATCACACTTGTTATTTTGTGCCCAGGATGAGCTGACACGCCAGATTCGATTTTGATAAAGTCAATTCCACCTAAGGATACTTTATTGCCATCAGCATCAGCTGCATTGGCAATATCCAGGTAAAGGCCTTTATCTGATTCACCTGCGGGTATATTTTTCAATTCGTACCAGGTATCATCGGGTTTCCTATTTCCATTTTCATCCTGCATAACCCAGACTTTTTCCGGCATGGCATATCCTTTTCGTTTTTTTGTAAAAATGATTAAATCATTTTTATCTGTTTCATTAATTACGGTATGGTCAAAACCCAATACGATATACCCTCCTGATCCGCTCATGGATACAAAACCTTTTTTACCTTCCAGGCTTCTGGCTGCCTCCAGGCTCTCCAACTTACCCATTTCGGTAGACGACGCGGGTAAAAAACTAAATAGGATATCTGTGTAAGCTTTACTGGTACTGGTAACGGGGACAGTCGGAATACCCACATTTACAGAGTAACTATAATTGAATACGCCCCCATCATTAACAGCAGTATAGTCAACTTTGTATACTCCGGGTTTTAAGGGTGTAAATTTATATGCAGCGGAGTCGCTTTGCAAAACGTCATCCAACTTCCATTCCTGCTGATACGTATTGTTAGACATATTGATGGCCATGAAAACGATGCCTTCATTTACTTTGCCATTGATTGCCGGGTCTGTAACCAGCATTTTCACTGCTGGGGCCAATGAAGCATCTTCTTTCTCGCAAGCGCTAAAGAAAATCACAACAAAGAGCAGTAAAATGGTAAGTAAACGATTCATTCTCATGGCCATTTTTATAATTGATTAGTTATAACTGTAGTTGAAAACCGGGCTACGAGGTACAGTGCCCGTAGCAAACTCGAATTTTTTCTTGCCATCTGTACCAAAACAGAATGTTTTTCCATCACCAGTATAGTCGGTTGCATCAGTAACATACACCTCTCCGCTTAATGGATTAACAACTACGTCATATGGTAAAGTAATTGAAGTTCCATCTGTTATAAAAGCATTACCAATCACTCCTGTTGAAGTGTTGAAAGTATTTACTTTATACGGATAATTACCAGCAATTACAAAACCTGTATTACCATAATTATAGACCAGTTGTACTTCTGTTGATGCTGAACTGATTTTAGTATCAGTGATGCTACTTAATCTTTCAAAAGCAGGAACTATAGAGCTTCCGTAAACACTACCGGTAGCGACAAACAAATCACCGGAAGGTGTTGCCGCTATTTTGATGGGATTGATTGTAACGGTAATATCCTTTACTTTGGTGAAAGTATTCAGATCTACTACAGACACAGAAGAATTATTGCTGCTTGGATAATCATAAGAGCGATCAGAATTAGTGATATACAATTTACCGTTTACTACAGCCATTTGCTCCATTGCCCCACCGACCTTAATTCTAGATTCTATATTCATATTTGCGGTATCTATTCTTGTAATATAACCATCATAACCAGATACATAAGCTTTATTTTTGTAAAAAGTAATATACCTGGGTACAAATCCACCTGTAGCATCAGAGAACGGAATTCTTCTTAAAGATTTCCCCGTTGCAATATTGATCACCTCTACATAAGAATCTTTAGTTGCCGCTTTTGTTCCTGTGATCACACAATACATTTTACTACCATATTGTTTTAAATCATTGGCAAATAAGCCTAAATCAATTCCATTTTGCTTCTTAAAGTAATCCTTCTCCGTCACTCCTGTCCCAATGTTATAATAGGTAAGTGAACTATGACCGCCACCAGAAAACGATCCTTCAGCCAATACATAAACGCCTTTTGTACCCGTCGGCTGAGGATCAACGGCCGGTAGCCTATCTTTTTTACAAGAAGCAAAAACCAGAATTCCTCCGGCAAACACATAGCTGAGCGATTTTTTTAATGTAGATAATTTCATGCTGTTGATTATAAAACAAATTTAAGATATAATTTTTTTCCTTTTTTACTATTTAACATATTTAGCATTTACCATGTCGTCGTAACTTGGGTTATACTTGTTTCCAGATACCACCCAGTTACTTGCTGCGATAGATGCTATTGCTTTTTTTAATCCCGTAAAATCATTCAAGGCCACATTGTAGCTAATTTCGATACGTTTTACGCTGCTTAAAGCTGACAAGCCATTTAAATTGGCCATCTTGGTATTGGTATAATAAGAACTGTAACCGAACAGTTTTAAAGTACCGTTTATACTGGTCAGTGCAGGCAATTTCAAGTCGCCCATAGATCCCTGGTAATTGGCCGTATTGATGCTGCAATCACCATCTATAGTTTGTAGTGCCGGAAAATTTAACACATCCATTTGTGTTGCGGCAATTTCCAGGCTACCCGATTTTTTAAGTGCAGGTAAGTCAAGTTCCATTTTACTCGACACCGTAATCCGGCTGGCTTTCCCGATTTCTTCCAGGTTTGGCAAGCTCAATTTCGAGAAACCGTAAATCCCCAAAGTCAGGTTATTTTTAACTTTAGCTACCGTAATGGTTTGAACCGGTTTCAGATCTGCTGAAGACATGTTATAGGTAAAATCTTTCACCTCTTTAAAACCTTCCAGGGTCACATTGGCCTGGTCGAACGTTAGCCCACAATCATAGCTATCTTTCCCCTTCAATTTGACATTGGTACTGATGTTACTTAAGGTGATATTGGTCAGGATGTTCAATTTGGTCACGTCAATTTCTTCAATCGTAGACACATTGTAACCAAAAATCGATAAAGAACTAATTTCAGTTAATCCAAAACCAGTAAACTTTTTAAAAGGAGTTTCAGAAATGGTCAAAGTTCCTGTGATCTTTTTGAGGTTAGCCAAAGCCTCCAGATTGGGGTCTTCCAACACATTAAACCCAGACAACATCACATTTCCACCAACAGAAACTAAACTTTTTAAGCCGTTCATATTTTTTATCCCAGGCATGGTGTAAAAGAACAAATCGCCTTGAACTGAAGTCAGACTTTTCAATCCGTCTAAATTTTTAAGCTCAGGCAAATTTTGTAGCCTAAAACCGCCAGCAACAGTCTGTAATCCCGACAAGTCCAGCGTGCTCATTTTTTCATTGTGAGAAATCTCCAGATTGGCCAGGATATTTTTCAGCTGTGGCGCTTCAAAAGCCTTCAACTCCGCAAACCCAATCACACTCAATTCATTTACTTTTTTCAGCTTAGGGAATTGAATCGACGCCAGTTGTGTCCATTGTGAAATGATCAAATCTCCTTCCATGTTCTCCAATTCAGGAAAAGCAATGGATTTGAGTAAACTTGGCGCATAAGAACCCTGAATACTGATGTTCTGTACGATGGACTTCAGCTTCGGAAAGTTGATCTCGGTAAGTGATAACAAGGAAATTAACTGCAATCCTTTGTCAATTTTAAGCAGTTCAGGAAGTTTAATGGTTTTTACTCCTGCCCCATTAACAACCAGGTTGAGCATCACGGTTTTCAACTTAGGCAATTCCAGCGTTTCCAATTTCTCCAAAGCACCGATCTGGATTGCGCCTACCTGTTCCAGATTTTTCAACCCAGAAAGATCTTTAGCAGTATAAGTTGGGTTGATGTTCAGGTCATAAGCAATGGATTTCAAACCAGACAAGGCATCCAACGAAGTGATCTTATCTTCTCCACTTGCTTTTCCGATGGTCAGGCTACCATTAATGGCAGTCAGCTTAAGCGCTGCAAGTGCATCTACATCAGCCTGACTTAACAAAACTACATCACCTTCGCGCGAAATGATGTTTCTCTCTACTTTATAACTATAGGTGGTCTGGCTACCGTTATGTGCGGTAACCACAAACTCATGTGCTTCGTCCCAATTGCTGATACTGGCAGGATCAGGCTGGATACTTGCCTTTTCGCTCAGCAAAACTTTAGGCGTAGCACCTGTAAGTACCATGTTTTCAGGCGCAGTAATCACAATATTATTCTGAGAGATTGCCCCTTTTAAAACAACATCTCCCTGGTTGAGTTCAAAAGCGGTAATGTTATTGTCGGTGCCTTTAAACAGGCTATCCTTTTTACAACTGCCCAGCAGGACAATTGCAAGCATCATATATAGGAAGGTATTTATTCTAGTGTTCATGTTTGGTTTTATCATCTGATCGCGATTAATTATTTGTCCAGCGTCCGGCTGCAAGATCTGCATAAGTCGGGTTATAAGCATTTTTTGAAGTCGTCCAGCTTGTTGCACTGATCGAAGCAAATGCATTTTTAAATCCGGCAAACGAAACTAGGCTGGTTTGTGCTTTCACATCAATCGCTGTTACGTTTTTAAGCGCTGAAAATCCGTCAAGATTGGTAACCTTATTATTTACGTAAGACTGTGAATCATTTTGGGCATAGATACTTAATTTCTTTCCAACCTTTTCAAGTACAGGGAACAAAACATTCGTTAAACAACGGGTGCTATAGCCGGTACCCAGGTTAAAATTACCACCAACCGTAGTCAGCGCAGTAAATTTAAGCGTACTCACTAAGGTAGACTGGATCTGCACATTGAAATCACCACCAATTTTTTTCAATTTGGGAATCTCGATCGTGGCTTGGGTTACACCGTTGAAATGGTTAATGGTAAAGTTGCCACCAACTTCTTCCAGATCTGGCATACTAAAGGTTTTCACATTGTTATTCGGCATCAAAAAACTTTTGTTGATTTTCTTAATGCCATTGATCTGTACATCATTGATGTTAGAAATATAACCGTTGAACCCAAGAGAGTCAACTTCAGAAAAGCCCTGCAAAACCGGGAAGTTAGTCAGTGCAGTCGGATTAATGGTTAATGTACCCTTAAAGACATCGTCGCCGATCAACTTTACGCTTCCTGTAGTCTGCATATTCAATTCAGCGACAGTTAAACCTTTCACATTGATTTCTGCAGGAACAGCTACCAATCGGTTGTAAATGGTCAGTTTACCTATCTTTTTTAAACCTGCCGGAAGTCCGAAGCTGGTCATCTTGGTCAGCTCGCCTAAATAGAGCTCTGTACCAACTTCTGTGAGTGCAGTGAAATTTTTGATTCCATCTACCGCGATGTTATTTACTTTCAAAATCCCCGAAACAGTTTTCAATACCGGAAACTCCAAACTATTTAAAGTCTTGGCTTCAATACTTAATCCCCCCGCCTGAACCAATGCCGGAAAGCTCACCTCCCTCAAGGCGCTGGTGGTTGGGATGGTTATTTTTCCGGTAGCCGTCTGTAGCTTAGGCGCGCTGATGGTGTATAAACCAGCCAAGCTGACCATATTGAAATCTCCTGTTTTCAGCAATTCAGATAAATCGATTTTTTCCAGTTTGGTAAAATAGGTAAAACTCAGGCCACCAGTTTCTTTTAAAGAAGGGAAGGCTACTTTTGAAAGCATTGCACCAGAATTTGAAGCTGTATTTAAGGACAATAGTCCCCCCACAGTACTTAATCCCGGTAAAGAAACTCCGGCGATCGGCCCGTCCAGTGTCAAGGTCTTATTCACCGTTTTTAAAGACGGAAACTCGAAGCTCACTGCAACCGGACTCTTGATGTAAATGCTACCCGCATTTACTAAATTGCCAAATACAATGTTTTGCAGACTCCGAACGCCTTCAATCTGAAGATCGGCACCGATACGCTCTAAATTCTCCAATCCAATCAGGTCTTTACCAGAATAGGTAGGATATAAAGTAAACGAATAACCGATCTTTTTAAGCTTGCTTAAAGGAGCAAGACTGGTAACGGAATCTTTCCCTGTAACCCGGCCAATGATCAGACTACCCTTAATTTCGGTAATCCCCTGCTTTCCAAAGGCATCAACATCTGCCTGCGTTGGTAGAATAATCGTTTCCTCAGCAGCAATACTACTCCTGACTACAGTGTACTTATAAGTTTGTTTGGTTCCATTATGTGCTGTTACCACAAACTGCATTTCATCGTCCCATTCCGTTATTGATGAAGGATCCGGGTATATAGTTGCATTTTCACTCAAAACAACGGCTACTTTCGCCTGATCCAGGGATAAGCCCTCAGGCGCTTTCAGCGTGATGGAACGATCTGATATGGCCGCATAAATGACAGAACCAGATTGGTTTAAAGAAAAGGAAGTGATGTAATTGTCGGCTCCTTCAAAACTAACTTCTTTCTTACAGCTGGTTAAAGCCAGTAAGCCCGCAAGTAGCATAAAAAAGACATTTCTATTTTTTAAGGTATTCATTCGAACAGTGGTCTATATGTTTTAAAGGCTATTTTAAGTTTAAATCAATGGCTGCGCCGGCTTCAGTGGATACCTCACCTATGGCCACACCCTTACCCAACTGTCCGGTATGCACCTTTACAAAGTCAATGTATTTTAAATTTGCAGGTGTTCCATCCGCTTTAATCGCGTCTTCTATCCAAAAATTCAGCTTAGAGCCATCTCCAAAATTATCAACATAACCCCACGGGAATCCGGGATTGACATCAATACCACCTACCAGGAATGTAGTTTTCAGACAGGTTCCAGTCAGGGTCAAAGAATTACCGGTAATGAACATCGGGAAATAAAACTTCTGGGTATGATAAGTATTGTAATCTACAGATCCCGTTTTACCCATATTATCAGACCATAATACATCGGTATTTCCGGTAGAAGGTTTGTAATACGTAATGGCATAACGTTGTTTCGTTTCTGCTTTACCGGTCTCACTACCTTTAAGCTCATACCAGGTATCGTCCGGTAATCCGTTACCGTTCTCATCCTGCATGACCCATACAATGCCTGGCTCAGACCAGGTTTCAAAGGCGTTCCCACTGATGCTGATGTCTGCCTTTCCAGCCACATCAGTTACACTATGGTCAAATCCGCTGATGAAATAACCACCAAAAGCGCCTAAACCAGCCACATAGGCTGTAGTCCCGGTATTGACAGCATTCTGCACACTCACACGCGCCTGCTCCATGGTTGATCCTTCCTGAAAATTGGTGAACTGACCTGGTGCCGGGATAAACTCAAAAACATTGGTTACAATCGCCTTACTTCCTGTTACAGCAGCACGGAAATACGTGCCTTCAGCAGGTACGCAGGCAACCGTTACTTTTGCAACAGCCGAAGTTCCCTTTGCAGTTACGGTAATTAAATAATTGCCAAGTGCTGTAGGCTTGAAATTTAAAAATTCTGTCGTAGAACTTTGTACAGCTCCATCTACGGTCCACTCAAAAGTAGGTGTTCCACTGATATTGGAGATTACCGGCGCAAGCACCAGGGTCTTACCTAATGGAATGCTCAAGCGTTTGGTGCTCTGGTCTCCACTCAAACGGAAACGTCCGTCGTCAAAAAACAACTCTGCCGAAGGCGCCGGCAATACCACTACAGAAAATACCTTCAGGTCTTCCCCATCCGCATTCACGACCTTTAAGGTCAGCTGCTGTGCACCCAGGCTGGTCAGATTTAAATTACAGCTGTTTTCATTACTGATTACCACACCGTTTAAGCGCCAGGTATAGCTAGCTTCCTCTGCATATAAAACGTTAGCCACCATTTTGGTATTCAATCCTGAGTAAGCGATGATGCTTGAGGTCATGGTAATCTCTGGCGGGAGTTTGCTCAATACAGTTACTTTAACCTGTTTTTCCACCGAACCATTTTTAGCATCAACCCTAAAAGTCACAAAATATTCGCCCAGTTTATCACCTGTAAAATTGCAGGTAAGTCCGGTTGAGATGATCTTTCCATTCAATTTCCAGGAGTAAATCGGATCTGTAGCATCAGTTACCTTAGCCTCCAATGCAATTTCTTTACCCATTTTAACTTTGTATTCGCCATTTTCGGCAGTAAATTCCAGCGTCGGACCAGCCTGTTCCGGAGTAGTTTTGTCCTTGGAACAAGAAAGCGCCTGTGCAATAAAGCAGGCCAGAATAAATAGTCTGGCTATTCCCTGTACTTTCAAGTTTGGTTTGTTTGTTTTCATTAATATGTTTTTGTTTTTATCAGAAATGTACTAGATGCCACTCAATCTTTTGCGCGTAAACACGATGTGTGCCGGGATGTCACCAGTTTCGACGTCCCATTTCAGTATACCATCCGGAGTAAAGCAGTATAACCTGCCCGGAGTTACATAATCCCGTGCATCGGTTACAAAAATCTCCTTGGTTTCGGGATGTATGGCAATGCCGTATGGTATTGTTATTTTTTTATCGGTGCCATCTTTGATAAAGCTTCTGGATACCACAGCCTTGGTTTTGGTATTGACAATCGCGTAAGTGATGGTATTCGTATTGGTAATGTGGCTCCATTCTGTACTGTAAACATACAATGAATCGCCGCTAATGGTCATGTTACTTGCGGCAATATTCAACACATTCGTTATCTTATCGGCTGGATTGAGTATATATAGATTTGATGCGACCGTTTTATAGTCTCCCCTTGAACTTACGTAAATGTTGTTGTCGCTATCCAGTCTTAAACGATGCAGATTGATACCAACGGTTATTTTCTTGGTCTCTTTAAAAGTATTCAAATCTATAACAGATACCGTATTGTCGTAATTTGGAACACGATAGCCACCAGAATTGGCTACATAAAGCTTATTGTCCCTGATCACCATTTCTTCCGGCTGATAGCCCACTACACAAGTATCTTTAACAGCCAATGAAGCTGTATCTATTTTTGCGATATAGCCTAAGCGTGCATTTGGATCAATTTTAACCGGGCCTGCATAAGAACTCACGTAAGCATTTCCTTTATCAAAGGTGATGTAACGGCAGTTGGGGATGGATATGGTTCCAATTTGCTTGGCTGTATTGACATCCATCACCATCACCAGGTTTGACACATTGATTACAGCATACAGCTTGTTTCCATAAATTTTAATATCGTTGCCCACATCTCCAAGTTCTTTGACTACGTTGGGGTTACGTGATGGAAAAATGTTTTTAAAATACTTACCGGATTCAGCATCATAGTAATCAAGCGAGGCTTTATTACTACCCATATTGGCTTCATTTAATAAGAAAAATCCTTTTACCGGGCCTTTTTCACCGGGCGCCACGGGCGTTACTGTGGGGTCAATGATCGGCGTTTCGGTTTTCCGGCAGGCAGAAAAACTTATTGCACAGACCAATAGGGTTAAAAGTGGTTTTAAACTGAGTTTCATATGCGTTTTCATAATAGATATGGTATTTGAGTCATCAATATGGGATCGATTAAAGTGTAACATTCATCGTAAATTTAAAATTGGTGCCAGGCATTGGGTAGTTTTGAACGACTTCATATTGTTGATTGAGCAGATTGTTAACTTCTGCTGCCAGCCTGACTTCCTTTCTTCTGTATAAAAAAGTCTTTGAAATACCCAGATCGTGAGTATACCAACGATCGGCATAGTTTTCAGGGATCTGAGCAGGGGCTTCATACCGCCCGCCAGTATAGATAAAACTGTAATTCAAATTCCAACTTTTATAACTCGGGTTAAGAATCAGCGAAGCACTGTTCCATGGGATATAATCCAGCTGGGCTCCATAATAAGGACTTGTACGATCGGTTAGATCCTGCGCTTTCTGATAAGTATACACAGCGCGGGCATTGATCAGCACATCAGAAGACAACTGCCAGTCCGACTGGAGCTTAACATCTATTCCCCTGATTTCCACATAACCCCGATTTATCATAGACCACCGATACTGTCCACGTCCTGGCGCCGCAATGATTTTATTGTCAACCTGATTAAAGTAAGCATCTACCTGCAAACCAACAGTCTTCAGCTTCAAGCCCTTAAATTCATGCAAATAACTGGCTCCAAGATTATACTGCCTGGAAAACTCAGGTTTCAGATAAATATTCCCGATATAGGTATAGTACAAATCATTAAAAGTAGGCAGGCGAAAGCTGCTTTTGTAAAATGCCCTTAAACTGAAATCCCGTGTTTCGAAAGGTTGATAAAATGCGATTAAAGAAGGTGTGATTTTTTGTTTGTTTCCTGCTGCCGCACTGGGAATGCTGGTCGTTTCGTGTACAAATGTACCGAGTAATGCTCCTTGTATTTTCAAACGGTCAAAATCTAAAGCGCTGGCCAAGGCCCCAAATGCGGAATAGCGTACAGGATAAACAAAGCCAAACAGGTCCGCATCTAAACTATTCCACGAAAAATCTGTAGCAACATTAACTGTCCAGAAAGGTAATATAGAAAATAGATTTGCAGCCGATACATAAGCTTCTTGTTGCTTAAAGGTATTGTTGATGTACATGGTACTCTCGTCTAATCTCGGATCGGACAGGTAATGCAGGTAGTCATAAGCATACTTTGCTTTCAGCTGCAGGCTATAAAAATCGGTATACTTCTTTTTGAAAGCAGATTGCATGAAAAAATTACTGTCCCACTGACGGTCCTGGTGCGTAAATTTACCAGGCAGCCCCTTGACTGCAGCCCCGGGATATCCACGCTCGGAGTTGTAAAAATACACCTTAGTTTTCCAATCTCCGTCTTTAACCTGACCAAACAAGCCCCCTTCCAGACGCAGGGTATACACATCGCCGTTCTGACGTACCTCCGTGGTATCGTAACCACCTGTTTTTGCAGTACGGAATTTGTACTTACCACTGGTGTTCATATATTCCGCATTGAAGGAACTACTCAATTTGTCATTTAACTTTTGCTCCCATAAAACAGAAGGATTGACGACGTCAAAAGAGCCAGCCTTCATGCCAATCATCACACGGCTCTGTTTTGATCCTGAAAATTCGGGTGTACGGGATACGAGGTAAATCGAACTGGCTGAGGCGAAATCCTTGGCAGATTGAAAAATGGCACTTTTCTGTCCATTGTACAGTGAAATCGCAACCATGTTATCCATAGAAAAACGACCCAGATCAACCACACCGTTCTGGGCATTGCCCAATTGCACGCCATCGTAAAAAACCCCAACATGCTGACTGCCCAGACTCCTGACATTCACAGTCTTTAAACCACCAACCCCACCATAATCTTTGATTTGTAGGCCAGAAAAATAGCGGATGGCATCGGCGACAGAATAAGCGCTCAAATTTTTAAGCGCTTTACCTGATAAGGTTTGAACAGGTATGATCTCCCTGATCAGACTATCGCCGAGAACAGAAACTTCTTTTAAACGATGTACTTTTACTGTATCTATTTTTTGTGCAAAAATGGAATTGCTGAGGCTGGTCAGGCACACAACTGCAAATAATTTCGCATGCAATAAATATCTCATTTTGTCCGTTTAGTTTAAACGGCTATAGGAAAAAGGATAGAAACTGCCAAATGCAATGAATGCATCCTGGCGCAAGCCAAAATCTGCTAACTTGTTTATACCTAAGCTTTTTTCCTCGAAAGCCGTGTATTAAATGCACATTGGCAGGTCTTCTGACTTACTCTGTTCCTGAACGTCCTTCCCATTTCGGTAAAACCGAACAGTGGACTTTGGTGTTCAAAACTTCAATAGAGCTTACAGCTGCGGGACAGTTACGGAATCACACCGTATTCCCTTTTAATTTCGGTTACACACCGAAAACCAAAAGCGCTGCAAAGGTACTCAAATATCCAGCGAACGACAAACAATAAAATTCAAATGTCTATATTTACCTGAAACCTGCTGTGCCAGTTAACCCTTAGCAGGTTAGATTATGAAAAAAATTACCTTCCTCTTATCCATGATACTCAGCATCAATAGCATGGCCCAGACTACGGATACGACACTTATTGAAAAGCTCATGCGTCAGCATCCGGATCAGTTTAATGGAATTTTAAACCACCCCAAAAACAACCAGGTACAAATTCTTTATACCCAGGTTATCCATAACAAAAACCTGCCCCCTCTTTTCAGGACCTATAGCTATCATCTGGATCCACAGCAATATTTTTATCCCGCCAGCACTGTAAAACTTGCAGCCGTAATTTTTGCATTGGAAAAAATCAATCAATTGAAAATTCAGGGACTTAATGCCGAAAGCACCATGATTACCGATAGCGCTTATGCCGGCCAAACCAAAGTTGAACGGGACAGTACCGCAAAAAACGGCCTACCTTCTATCGCCCATTATATTAAAAAAATTCTGCTGACCAGCGATAATGATGCCTTCAACAGGCTTTATGAATTCATTGGACGTGCCGAAATCAATCAAAAACTTCAGAAATATGGTTTTAACGACAGCCGCATTCTTAACCGACTGGCCATAGGCGATTCTGGAGAACCGGCAAAACACACCAATCCGGTTCGGTTTTATAATGGAACGCAGCTTATTTATACACAAGAAGCTCAATATGACCCAAAAGAATATCCCCTCCCCTTGAAAGGCACTACCATGGGTGCCGGATATATCGACAGTACGGAAAAATTGGTCAATAAACCATTTGACTTATCCAATAAAAATGCTTTCGGCCTGAAAAACCAACAGTCGATGATGAAAAGATTGATGTACCCCAATGCATTTCCCGCCGTTGAACGCTTCAACCTGACACCATCGGATTACGAATTGATTTATACTTATATGCATATGTTGCCCGGCCAGAGCGACTATCCGGCTTACAATCCGAAGGAGTTTTGGCCCACTTACGCAAAAATGTTATATTATGGCAGAGAAAAGGAAGTTAAACTCAACCCCGATCTAAAAATATTCAATAAATATGGCGATTCATATGGATACATCATTGACAATGCTTATTTCAAAGACGAAAAGAACAAGATCGAGTTTTTTCTCAGTGCTGTAGTACAATCCAATGAAGATGGCATTTACAATGATGGCAAGTACGAGTATGATACTGTGTGTTTTCCCTTCATGAAAAATCTGGGTCGGATGATCTATGCTTATGAAAAAGCACAGCAAGCTAAATGATGCTCAAAAGCTGATTCAATTGCGTGTCCTTATTCAATACAATTTTAACGACGACACCATAACTTAAAGCAATCCGGAAAGAATTTGACAATGGCAAACCCAGCACCCAGCTGATAAAACTACGGATATTTCCGGCATGGGTAACCAGGCCAACCCGAATGTAATCCTGGTTTAAAAGGTCAGTAATAAAGCTTTCTGTACGCTGGTGCAACTGGATATAGCTTTCCCCGTTTAAAGCTGGTTGATTCACAAAATCCGACATCCAGAGTGTAAGTTCATTTGCATCAATTCCGGACCAGGGCTGCAGCTCCCAGTCGCCAAAATCAAGCTCCTTCAACCGCTCATCAAAAGAAACAGCACCGGTAAATTTGCTCCCCAACGTTGCGCACCTGATTAAGGGGCTGCTGTAAAAATGCTGAATATCCAGCGGCAATTTTGCTCTGACTGCTTCATATTCCGCCTCAAAAAGATCTGTATTTAATGGGATATCCGATTGTCCGTAACAAAGTCCCTTTTCAATACAAGGGCTGGTATGTCTGATTAAATATATTTCCATATACCCAAGGCAAATAAAATGGTAATGACGTAAACGATTTGTTGTGTGGCCCCCAAACAATCTCCAGTATACCCACCAATCCATTTTTTAAAATAAGAAGCCAGATAAAGCTTTGTCAGATAAGCAGGAATAAACACCAACAGCATGAGCCAGTTGTTGAACCATAAAAAAACAGGAATCAGCCAGATGGCACTGATGATAAAATCTTTAACGGAAAGCTTCTTGGCAATCGGCTTAACCTTACTACTTGCGTCTTCACGCGCGTACTCATGTGTATATATGATGGTTACAGGGATAAACCTGCTCAGCACATGCGCCAATACAATAGATTTGATGCAAAACCATAGATCGAGCTCCATCAATGCAATGGATGCAAAAATTTTCAAGGCAAACAATAAGATCACCCCAATTACCCCATAAGCGCCTACGCGGCTGTCTTTCATGATTTCCAGAATACGTGATGAAGTCCAGCCACCTCCAAAACCGTCACAAACGTCGGCAAAGCCATCTTCATGAAAGGCCCCAGTTAAAAGTACACCAGCTGCCAGTGCAACCACCACACATACCGAAGCAGGAAAAACAAAATGAAGTCCATATAAGATTAAAGCAGATAATCCACCGGCAATCCATCCAATCAAAGGAAAATAACGTGTTGCCTTGTTCAGGTACTCCTCAGAATGGTCAACCCATGAGGGACATGGAATGCGGGTATAAAACATCATTGCTGTAAAGAATATTTTGATTTCGTATTTCATCAAGCCGTTTTATTAGATACGCCCGCGCTGTCGAAACTAGCCATTTCATTCATGAAAAGAACAGCGCTGTGAATTAGCGGATAGGCTAAAGCGCAGCCGGTACCTTCCCCAAGTCGCATTCCCAGACCAAGAATGGGTTTTACGTCCAGGTGCTTCAACAAGAGTTGATGTCCCTTTTCATTGCTTTCGTGACAAAAGATAGCATTGTCAATAACCTTAGGATTTAAACGATGGGCGCACAAAAAAGCAACACTGGCAATGAAGCCATCAACCATAATCAGCATGTTGTTTTCATAGGCTTTCAACATCGCAGCACAGATCTGGGCAATCTCAAAACCACCATAAAACTGCAGGGCCTGCATCAGGCCCGAAGGTTCGCCATGGTGTTCCTGGGCTGACTTTAACAAGGTCATTTTATGAGCCAATTGTTCGTCGTTAAGACCGGTTCCCCGGCCAACACACTCTTCCAGCGGAAGCTCACACAGGTAACTCATGAGCAAACTGGCAGAAGAGGTATTGCCAATTCCCATCTCTCCGAAGCCAATGATGTTACAGCCACCCTGATAAACAGCATCAACGATATGTTCTGCACGGTTAAAACACTGCGACAACTCCGCAGCCGAGATGGCTTCTGCAACCAGGTAATTTTGGGTTCCTTTTGCAACTTTTGCGTCAATAAGCCTATCGCTTTCTGGAAAATCATAGTTCACCCCGGCATCAACCACACGCAAAGAAATGCCATGTTGCTTACAGAATACATTAATTGCAGCCCCCCCGGATAGGAAATTGAGCACCATCTGGGCAGTAACAGCTGCCGGATAAGCGCTAATACCGGCCGATGCAGCACCATGATCGGCAGCAAAGACCAATATTTCCGGTTTATTCAATACCGGCGATAAAGTATCCTGAACCAGGCAAATCTGTAAAGCCAATTCCTCCAGTATGCCTAAAGCACCTTGTGGTTTCGTTTTAAAATCTATTTTCTTTTGAATTTCTTCTTTCAGCATCATTTACAAAAGCCCTGTCTAAGCCACAATCCGTGTCGCCAGGGCTTTTGCAAATATATTCGCATTAAAATTAGAAATGCTTTTTTTATTAGAATTACCTATTCCTCACCTTCCAGCTGGCTTTTAATATCATCCAGCTTTTTGGCTTCTTCTTTCACCAAAACCGGATATTTAAGATCCAGTTTTTTAAAAGTATCCGCTAAAATCTTGCTAATCACCAATCTCGCATACCATTTCTTATCTGCTGGAATCACATACCAGGGTGCCTTTTCTGTAGAGGTTTCCTGAATGGCTTCCTCATAGGCCTTCATGTAATCTTTCCACAAACCCCGCTCTGCAATGTCTGCTGAAGAAAATTTCCAGTTCTTTGCCGGATCATTGATCCGGTCTAAAAACCGTTGCTTTTGCTCTTCTTTAGAAACGTATAGAAAAATCTTGATGATTACCGTGCCATTGTCGCTCAGGTGCCTTTCAAAATTACGGATGCTTTCGTAACGTTTGTTCCAAAATGATTTGTCTATTTTCTTTACGTCCTCGTAACCTGGGATCTTTTCGTTTAAGATATACTCCGGATGTACTTTACAGACCAATACATTCTCATAATGAGATCGGTTATGGATCCCGATTCTTCCCCGCTCTGGTAATGCCAGGTAATGGCGCCATAAAAAATCATGCTGGTATTCCTTTGATGTCGGACTCTTGAAACTGTATACCTGGCAACCTTGTGGATTTAAACCAGACATCACATGCTGGATGGCGCTGTCTTTGCCCGCAGCGTCCATGGCCTGAAAAAGGATGAGCACAGAATTAGAATCTGCAGCATACAATGTTTCCTGGTACTTGGCCAATTCTTCTTTAATCTCGTCTAAGCCGGCCTCTCCGGCTTCTTTATCCATGTCACCATGATAACTGGTACTGTAGTCTTTAAGGGAGAATTCCTTTCCCGGATTAGCCAGATAGGATGCAATTTCTTTATTCATAAGTATGTTATAATGTATTAATACAATAAAAAAAGCCATAAGTTTTGACCTGAGGCTAAAACTTATGGCTTTTCAATTTACCGATTAATTTTATCTTAAGCTATACTTGGCTTTCAAATATATTTCACCTGTTTTATCGTAGGCAACAAAGTTCAGGTCAATTGCTGCCGTAGCCGTAGCATCACTTCTGGTCATGCCAGTAAGCACCAAATATTGAGATTTGATCTTGCTTGCGAAAGCAATGGTATTTGCATTCGTTTGCGCATTAAAAGTAAATGGATAATAAGCAATCGCATTGTGACCGATTAACGGAGACAACCTATCGGTAGTCGTATTGTACGTATTGCTGGTTGGCAAAGTATGATCAAAAACAATAGGATACATGGGCAAGAAACCTTTTGCAGAAACGTTGGTCACAAAAGGATCTCTTGTTCTATAACTGGTGATACTGGCATCGCTCCAAACACCCAATTTCACTTTTAAAGTCAATTTCGGTGTACCGTCCATATACTCGAATTCAAAAGTACCATCTCTGTTGATGATGCCGTTTCTCCAGGTTGCATTGCTGAAATCCAAACTGATGGCTGCGTTTGCCCAATCCCAATTGGCGGGTCTTTTAAACAGCTTATAGGTCACACCACCTTCAGGTTTGTAAACGGCCCCACTGCGGTAACCTTGAATCTCAATACTATCGTCGCTAATCTTCATCACTTTGTAGATGTGATCTGTCACATCAGAAGCCGTTGCCCCTATCCTGAATAAAGAAGTCATGATAGAACTCGTTGAAAAGGTAAGCAGCAAACTGCCTGTGCCGGAATCAATTTCAAAAAATGAAGGATTTGGATCCGTGATGCCGTATACCGTTTTCACGTCCACGATATTTTTAGTGGTGTCAAACTTCATCACGATCGGCGTATACGCATTCGCACTCAAACTACTTTTCACCATCATTACCCAACCATTTGGTGCGTTTTGAAGTACATTTTTCAGTGCCTTTGTATTTTCTACCGTTCTGTTTTTACTGTCCATAGCAGCGTTGGTAATGACATCCTTTTCGCAGGAAGCCAAACCAGAAACCATGAGGATACAGTAGAGTATGATTAAATTTCTTTTCATCTTCATAACAATTAAATGATTAATAAACAGTTTTATACACTACAGAATCGAGTACATCATGTAACTTATGCAAGTCCATTCCCTTGTCCAGATAATACTTGTATACCATCCTGTATTTGGTAGCCAGCTTAGGATTTTTACTGGTCATCAGATCGACCTCTGCTTTAGTAAACCGGGCCATACTTTCTACAGATGTTGCAAAGTCTTCTTCAGGTGCATAACCTCCATACGGCTTAAAGAAACCGTCCAAATTGGACTGCGCTACTGATCTGGAGGTATAACTAAGTCCATAATAATCACCAAGCGACACCCGATCGTACAATTCTCCGCGGCCGTATTTATGATCCTGTTCATGTGCATGCTCGTGATATAAAGTCACAATATGATCAAATAACCAGGCCTTATCATTTTTATTAAAATTGTTAACCCCTCCCATTCCAAGCCTGTAAAACTGGGCATTTAAACCTGCTCCGGCCGCCGCTCCGGCACTGGTAATGTCATTGAAATGAATAAAGCCTCCAACTTCGATAAATTCTATCGGCGTTTCCTTGGTAAAATATTGCGGAAAATTCTCTTTCAAAGGCTTCAACCAAAAGCCTTTGATCATAATGCGGGTATAAGCCAGCGCTTTTGTATAATCTGCCGGAACAAAAAATGTCGTTCCCGCAATCGTCCGCTGATTGTATTCATAAATCACTTTCACCCCATATTCTTTATGGATCGAATCACATAAATAATCCAGTTCGTTCCACAGGTATTTAGGCTTGTCCCGAACCTCAAAATAATCAACATTAGCCTGAAACTCTCCTGTAGGATTTCCTTTTTTACATCCAAAAACACCACCTATAAAAAGGGCTACGGTGGCCATTATCATTAGCTTTTTCATCATAGTCATATTTAAATTTATCTTGGATTTAATTGATTTTCCAGGGCCGGATTGCCAATCCTTGCAGTCAGGGGGATCTGTAAAGCTGTCCGTTTATCATTTGGAACCAGAATCGTACCTGTTGATGCTGCATATCTTATCAAACGGTGTTCTACCTGTATACCCAGACGTTTCACATCATACCATCGCAGGCCTTGTCCCAGTAACTCCAGTCTGCGTTCTCGTAAAACCAGTGTGAGCGCCTGATCAACAGTCAATCCAGTGGTACTTAAAGGCGCATAGGAAGTAAAGCGCTTCTTTCTGATCTCTTCAACGTCCCGCATCGCTGCAGCAATATCCGGATTGGCTTTTTTGAGATTGGCTTCTGCACGATTTAACAAAACTTCTTCCATAGTGAAACAATCGTATCGGCCGACACCAACACCGGGTTGATTGGGTTGTGGCGCATATTTTACGTATACAGAAACACTGTCGATTACTGTTCCACCTGTAGAGATTAATCTTCTCCGGTTGTCGGTATTGGTAAACATCGAAGTGCCGTAAGTGTAAATTAATGCAGGATAAAAACCACCCAGCCTAAAGCCCACAGGAGTAACCAGGAACACATTGGTCTGACTGGCCAGTAAAATATTAGGATGCGTAGAAGGATCCATATACTGAAGGGCAAAGTTGGCAATAGATGTTGTAGTCAGGATGGTGATGTCTTTATCCAGGTCGCGAACCACAATGCCTTTTTCCTGCACAACCTGATTGGCATATTTAACAGTCTCTTCCCAGTTACCTTTATACAGGTTTACCCGGGCAATAAATGCATTGGCACTGATTAAGCTAAAGCGATACGGATTGGTTCTCAAAAAAGCAGAACCTGCTTTCATCAAACTTAAACCTTCAGTAATGTCCTTGTCAATCTGATCGTAAATCTCCTTTACCGTACTTCTGGGGAAAGTTGGCCGGTTGGCAGTCGCGACTTCTGTCAGCAAGGGTACCCCCAAATCGGTAGCAGAGGTTGCGGGATTGTAATGCATTCCAAACAAATTGACCAGGCTAAAGTAACAATATGCCCTGATCATCAGTGCTTCGCCCCGGATTGCCTTTTTATATGTCTCATCACCTGTGCCTTTCATCACTTCGTCAATGACATTATTGACCAGGTATATTTTACTGTAGTAATGGGCATAAGCCGGTTGAGGTGAAGCAGCTGTACCTTCCTGATAATCGTCTTTATACATGAAAATCGGTAAATACCTTGGTCCCATACTGGCTTGCATGGTGCCGGCATAATGATGATAGTCATCAGTGAGTATATCCGTAAACATATCCTGCCGCTCAGGATAGGCCTGAATCACCAAACCTTCGTAATCGGCAGCCGCCTTTAATTCCAACCGGTTATCGTAAGGCTGATCAATTAATTTTTTACAAGATGTAAACAACACCGTTGCAGTTATTGCGATATATATATATTTCAGTTTCATAGTCAATTAAATTATAGGCCAACAGATAGTCTTAGTGAATATGATCTTGGGTTAGGTAAGGCAACACCACCAGCCAGTAGTAAATCCGGGTCTACCCCTCTTAACTTTTTACTCGCCCAGTAATACACATTATTTGCTGATAAGGTTAACCTTACATTTTTAACAGCTTCCAGTTTGCGTAAAAACTTTTTATCGAAATCGTAAGAGAACATGAGCTCACTTAAGCGCAGGTTATTTCCACTTGCCACCCTGAAATCACTTCTGTTATAAGCGATTTCGTCCATGTTTGAAACTGTAGCCAGGTAAGTTCGCTGAATGCTGCTCAGCAGGCCTGGGATATTGGTAAAATTCTCATCACCAGATGCACCCCAGCGGTACGCCAAATCGCCGGAAGTAGACATGTTATCTACATAAGAACGCTGCGCAATCGGGCTCATAAATACTTTGTGACCCGTTGCATAAGTCAGGAATACCCTGAAGTCAAAACCTTTATAAGAAATATTGCTGGAAACAGAACCTGTGGTTGTTGGTTGTCTGGTTCCCAAAAACTCGACAAGTGACCGGTCTTTTTCAGAAGTAATGATGCCGTTCATCACCTGATCGCCTCTTAAAAAGGTTGGTCTGCCATCCTGGTTCAAACCATTAAAACGATAGGCATAAATGCCTTCCAACGGATAACCGTTAAGCGGGTATCCTGTAGAACGGGTAATCTGGGACAATAATGCCGATTCCAATTCGCCTTTTTCCACCTTGTTCTTCGTATAGCCGTAAATGAAATTGACATCCCATTTCAGGTTCCGTTGGTTTAAAATGTCTTTCATTCCCAACATCAGATCCACCCCTTTATTGGTCATGCTGGCAAAGTTGATGGTCTTGGTTGTAAAGCCTTCTTCCTGGGCCACATTCACTGTATTTACCAGGTTTTTATTTTTACGTGAATAGTATTCGGCTGTAAGGCTCAATCGGCCAAATAAACCTAAATCAACACCGAAATTACTGATGTAATCCTTTTCCCAGTTCAGGTTAAAGAGTTCCGGAGAAGATACATTAATCCCAACCTCACTGTTCTCTTCATCCAATCTGGTTTTGTTAATGTATAATGCATTCCTTGTAGGCGAGCCCTCAAAGGCATTTCCCCTTAAGGCATAACTGGCCCTCAGTTTCAGATAATCTATTTTCTGTGCCGAATTTAAGGCAATCAGAATCGGTTCCCGATCCACGTTCCAGGATAAGCCCAGGTTATAACTTGGTAAAAATTTAGAACGGTTCAGTTTTCCAAACATGTTACTGGCGTCTAAACGCATACCGCCTTCCATATTGTACCTGTTGAGGTAAGAATACTGAAAGTTGGAATAATACCCCACCATAGTTTTATTGACAAAAGACTCGATATACAGCCGGTCATCTTTTTGGACGGATTGCTTATAAGCAAGTGTGCTTGGTGAAATGATTTTTCCACCGTAATACATATAGCCTATCCCTTTAGTATATTTATAGTCTGTGCGGTCGCTGCTCACATCCATACCTCCAGCGGCATTCAGGGAATGTTTAGTCCAGGTTTTGTTGAAGCTCAACATATTCCTGATGAAATAATAATCATTGGTATTATTCCTGGCATAGATAAATCCACCTTTGGGCAATATACTTTCCGGTACAGACAAAGGATCTGTAGGGTCTTTGTATAGCAGCGTATTTGCAGTTCTCAATACATCATTGTAGTCAACCCGGTAAGCATTGGCTAAATTGGAACGTTCGGTCATGATATGATCATAACCCACACTGGATTTCCGAACGGAAAGTGTTCCCTGGTAGGTTAAAAATGGAAAAATCTTAACTGTAGGCTTAACCATCAATTGCACAGTCTGGACTTTCAGTTTGGTAAAATTTTCATTCAGCTCTTCTATGATATTGAAAGGAGCATAATTGTTGAGGTAATACTTATACGATCCATCCGGATTATAGGGATACATAGACCTACTGGTATTCATTGCATATAGCGTTGGGTTAATTTCAAATGCACGGTTGACCTCCGAATAAGAGGTTTCACTATTTAAAGTACCTGGCGTAGCCTGATGGCGCATGTTCCAGTTCAGGTCCAAATCCAGATCAATTTTCGGGGTCAGGTTAAAGACAGACCTGAAATCTGTGGTAAACCGATCCATATTGAAACCCATTGCCTGACCATTGTCATTTGCGTAGCTACCTGATAAATAATAAGTATTTTTCTCACCACCACCAGAAAACGAGAGGTTATGTTCCTGAACCAGGTTGTTTTTAAACAAAACATCAAACCAGTCTGTATTTGCCTTGGCGGATCGGTCCAGTTCAGTGTAAGCCTGATCCAGGTTGATCTCCCGCAATGCATACTGGCGGTAAGTTTCTGTAAATGCACCTGTGGTAGCCGGCCAATTGGAATTGGCAAAGTATCCCCTGCTGTAAAGCTCATTATAAAAATCCATCTCCTGATAAGAATCCATGACATTATAATTCTTGATCTTTGGCTTGATGCCGTAAGACAAGGCCGTACTGTAATTGATGTTGCGTTGATTTTTTTTACCTGATTTGGTGGTAATAGAGATCACCCCATTTGCAGCCCTTGTTCCATAAAGAGAGGTGGCAGAACCATCCTTTAAAATGACGATATCTTCAATATCCTGTGCATTTAAGCCTGCAATTGCAGATCCAAGTAAACTTGCCGGATCCCCGGAATAAAGCTGACTCACATTCACACTTGAAGGTGTAGTAATCGGCACGCCATTTACCACATATAGCGGTTCCTGGTTTGCACTGATGGATGCATTTCCACGGATACGGATTTTTGGCGTTGCACCAAAAGTTCCCGAAACATTCTGTACGCTAACACCAGCAGCAGCCCCCTGAAGCATCCTGGATACATCAATAGAACCAGAGCGGTCGATGGTTTTCAGATCTACCTGACTTACAGATCCAGTAAATTTCTTAGCATCCACTTTTTGAAATCCTGTAATAACCACCTGGCTCAGGCTATTTTCTTTCGATTTCAATACAATTTCCAGATTTGCGCCACTGGCTGGGATCTCCCGGGCGATAAAGCCGATATAACTGATGACTAAGGTAGCACCTGATCTTGACACCGTGATTTTAAACTCACCTTTATCATTGGATACCGCTTGGTTTCGGGTATCCTTTTCATGAATAATCGCTCCCGGCAATGGCAATTTACCCTCATCCAAAACCTTGCCTGTAACAACCTGCTGGGCACTTTGGCTTATAGCAACAGTGATTGGCATCCGTTTGGGTTGTATCAGAATGGTTTCATTTTCGATTTCATAATCCATAGGCTGATCATTCATGACCTTATCTAAAGCCTCGTTGATGGAAGCGTTTTTGATTACCACAGATACCGGGCGGGCTTTTTCCAATAGATCGGTATTGTAAATTAATTTGTAACCACTTTGCTTTCTGATCTCCCTTAAAACTGATACTAAGGAGGTGTTTTTAGTAGATAAAGTGATGCTTTGTGAATAGCTTTTGGCTGAAAGCTGAAACGAAAGTGCGACAATAATCAATAAGACTAGCTTCGCAACTCTTAATATTTTTAATGACGGATCGTTAGAATAGCTTACATATCCTTTCAATCTGTACAAAAAATTGCACAGGCAGTTAAACTTCATAAATTGTGGTTTTAGTGTTTGTTTAGGTTTAAATCTCAGTGCTTAGGAGGATAAGCTCACCGAGGTTATGGAATTGCTCTACAGCTGTTATCTGGACAACAGCATTTTGGGTTCGGGTTAAATTTCTACATAGGCTGATTAATTAATTTCTATCGTGTTGTTAATGAGTTTGAATTTCAGATCGCCAGTCTTATCCAGCATTTTCAAAACAGAAGACAGCTTACTTTCTCTGGAAATGAAAATCGTATAGCGGGTTTTAGGTAAATTGTTCAGGTTAACTTTAACATCATACCACCTGGACAGGCTAAGCAGTATTTCTTTCAGGTAAGCATCTTCGAATAAAAACTGACCATCTTTCCAGGCCACCGTACTTTCTACATTGACCCTGCTCACTCTGATGCTATTACTGCTGTTGGTTAGTACAGATTGTTCTCCAGGTGCGAGTATACGCAGATCAGCGCCGTTCAGCATATTGACACGAACTTTACCCTCGAGCAAAGTTGTCGCCGTAAAGTCGTCATCTGCGTAAGATGAGACATTAAACTGGGTACCCAGTACTTCGATTTTTTGACGTAAGGTTTTAACGTAAAAAGGAATGTTTTTTCCAGCTTTATGCTGTTTGCTGACATGAAAGAAAGCCTCCCCGGACAACTCTACACTTCTTTCCTGTTCATCAAAAACTGTTGGATACGTGAATGATGAGGAAGCATTCAACATCACCAGTGTACCATCCGGCAATTCCAGGTTAAACCGCCCACCCTTCGGCGTATAAATTGTACTGTACTTCACACTGCTGCTTACCTGTTTTTCGGCAGACAATTTGTAAATTACGGTTCCGTCCTTAGCTTTCTTGATTTTAATCCCTGCGGTATTTAGAAGAGACTGCTTATTGGCCTCATCGATGTTAATCGAAGTACCATCTGCCAGGGTAACATGCGCTTTGATACTTCCAGGTAATTTATCCTGACGTACAGTTGGGTTATTTAAACTAAGACGGCTATCAAAGCCTGGCCGGTGAAATAAAAACAACATCAGCCCTATTAAAACCGCTGCTGCAGCACTGGCATACCGAATCCAGTGCATATGGGTTTTTGACGACTGAATATTCAATTCAGCAGCCATATTTTGCCAGATTTGGCTTTGGATCTGTTTAACCTCTTTTACAGAAAGATCAACATCAGCCTCAAGATTAAATTGATGAAGCCATTGCTTCATGGATGCTATTTCTTTGGGACTGGCCGTTCCTGATTTTATATTGTTGAAGATCTTTTTTAGGTCTTGTTGCTTCATCAAACTGTTGCTTTTGATGATAAGACGAGCGAACAGAATGAATTGGGTACAAGCTTATTTATTTTTTACATCAATAAATACAGCAGGATAAATTTATCGATGTTTAAGCGGAGTATTTTTGTGGCTCTTTTCAGCTGTGTAGATACCGTGAGCTCAGATACACCTAGTTTTTCTGCAATCTGCCTGGTACTTAAATACTCGTATTTTTTAAGTAAAAAAATCTCCTTCATTTTAGGAGGCATTTTCTCAATACTGCTGTCAATGATCTTTTTAAGCAGTTGCTCCCGGATAAAAAAGTCAGTACCCTCAGCCGCATACTGTCCTTCTGAATTGCCTTGCAAAGCAATATATTCATTGACAACATATTTGTGTTTAAACACATCGAAGACTTTATTTAATGCAGACCGGTACAAATAGGAGGACAGATTTTGAACGCCGACTAATTTATCCCGGTTTTTAAACAGAGACACAAAAACATCTTGTACAATGTCCTGGGCTTCTTCCTTATTTTTTAATTTTCTGTAAACATAACGAAGCAATTCTTCTGAAAACTTGTTAAAAATGAGCTCAAACGCGGATGAATTATTGTCAATGATCAACAATAGCAGTTCTTCATCTGTATAAATTCGTTTTCCAAGCATTATATTCCAATATTACTATATTTATTACAGTAAACGCACTGTAAAATAAAAGTAATCAAGAATTTTACCAGGTCATTTCGTTTAATTTCCCAGTCAAATTTACTTTATACCATTTCCCGTTTTCATAACGCGCAGCTTCATGCTTTCCTTCGTGGTGATCTACATCCACACCTAAAACCTTGCCGTGATAATAAAAACCAATGTTATGATTGGTAATGGTATGACCTACAATAATTCGTTTTACCTGGTACTTAGACAGGGTTTCATCAACCACCTTTTCATCTACAACCGGTTCATTGAAATAGCCTCTAAACCAGAACAAGGAAGTTTTACCAGAAAAAAACATTTTGATGAGCTCGTTATCTGGTAAATCGGCTTTCCTACCACGGTCATAAAATGGACGGCATTGGGTATTGATCTCTGCCAGAGACAAGCCCGCAGCATTAATTTCTGGAGAAACGCCACCATGTAAACACAGGTTCTCCCCTATTTTTTCGATCAGGTTTTTGGTACGCAGCCAACGTCCCAATTCAGTTTCTTTATTGTACAGTTCCATATAGTCCCTGCCAAGTAAAGCTGCATTTTCTTTATATTTAGGTTGCAGGTATCGTAAATCCCCACTTAAATTCATAATATCGTGGTTACCCAGTACAATGTGAAAGTAACCGCCATTAAGTTTTGCCTCCTGCTCCAGCTTATACAAAAGCCAAATCGTTGCAGGCACATCCTTTCCGCGGTCAAATAAATCGCCGCAAAGCACCACATGACCTTTTCCATATAACCATTTGTAATCCTTATCAATGATTTTATTGGCCAATAACAAATCGCGTAAAGCACCAAACTCCCCTTCGATATCAGAAATGGCCAGCAGCTTGTCGGGTTGTGGCCATATACAAGGTTCATTTTTTAGTTCTGGTTGTAAGCGGACTTTAAAATCTTTTTCCGGGTGATCGGAAAAACGGATATTCAATTGGATCTTAGCGCGGTCACTGGCCGGATAACTATTCGTAACCACTACCGCCTGTCCGTTTCTAACTTCAATCTGTTTAACAACAATACTGTCTCCTTTATAAAAAACGTAAGGGCCATCGCAGGTATTTCCACTTGATTTGCCATCCTCTTGCAACATGGCCTGCGCATGAGACAAGCTACACATCACTACCAAAATTAAACTATAAATTTTATACATATATATATGAGTTAGCTAAAGGTAAAAAAGAAACAAAGAAATAAGGCGATTACCTTATTGAGAATACAATTGTGCTTAAAAACAAAAAGCGGCTCAGATTACTCGAAGCCGCTATCTCATTGCTGATAAAATTTTATTTCACACGTTCAACATATTCTCCGGTACGGGTATCAACCTTAATTTTATCACCTTCGTTAACAAATAAAGGCACTTTCAACTCTACGCCATTTTCTGTATTGATCGTTTTAAGTGCACCTGAAGAGGTATCACCTTTTACTGCCGGCTCAGCATATGTAACCATCAGTTCCACAAAATTAGGTGCCTGAGCGATAATTGGTTCTTCACTTTCAAAAGAAACAATAACATCCATACCTTCTTTTATAAATTTAGCTGAAGCACCAAATAATGCTTTTGGTACATTAAACTGCTCGAAGCTTACGTTATCCATTACCACAAAATAATCACCTTCTTCGTACAAATATTGATAATCATTGGTCTCTACACGGCAAATCTCAACCTGCTCGTCAGTTCCCAAACGCGCTTCAACAATTTTGCCTGTTCTGATGTTACGAAATTTGCCCAAATAAAACGCACCACCTTTACCAGGTGTACGGTGTAAAATCTCGATTACTGTTACCAGTTCTCCATTGAAACGTAAAATATTTCCGACCTTAATTTCAGATGCCTTTGCCATATATCTTGTATAATTGTAAATTTTGAGCCCAAATATAAACGCTTTTTTCTTAGGTTTTCAAAATTAAGCAAATCGTATTGCAGTCTTGAAAAGATATCACAAAGCAGTCAGGCTCAATAGATCATTGAAAAACAGGTTAAGCCTGCTCAAATTTACGGGCACCTAATCTTTCTATATGAGCTGACAGTTCGTTGAGGTCGAAAGGTTTTGGAATGAAAAGATCACACCCGTAATCCCCCAAAGAAAGAAATACTTTAGGAAAAGCAGAGTACAGGATTACCGGTATTTTACAGAAATCCGGATGTCTTTTAACCTGACCACAAAGTTCCCCGCCGTTAACTGCAGACAGCATATAATCCAGTAAAACTACATCCGCTTTAAATTCGGTTAAGCAAGGAATAATTTCTTCTACATCTTCATAGATCTTGAATTCGTATCCTTCATCTGTAAACAACAACTGAAGAATATCCCTGATATCCGGGTCATTCTCTACAACCAGCACCTTCAATGGGCCATCATGATGCTTCGTTTCTTCCTGGGTATGATTTAAATTTACGCTCATAGCTATTACTGTCGATGGGTCCGGAATTTTTAGGACTTGAGCGAAAGATAAATGATTTAGCTAAATAGTTCTGCTTTATTTGCACAAAATGACCTAAAAATGCAAGTTTGCCAAATATCTGAAGCGTATACAAAGATTGGGTTAGCCGTTCAGAATTTCAGTTTGAAGTTTCTTCGGTAAACTACTAAAAACCAAATCATAAGAATGATCAATCAATTCGGTTAACTGTTTAAAAGTCAGGCGTCCATCCATAAATACCGTATTCCAATGCTTCTTATTCATGTGATACCCAGGAATAATTTCATCATATTGTTCCCGAAGTTCAACGGCACGCTCCGGATCACACTTAACATTAAATCGGTTTCCGGTCGTCAGACTGACCAATAAGAAGACCTTCTCTCCCACCTTAAAAACAAGTGTATCCTCTCCAAAGGGAAACCCTTCTGTGGCGTATTTTTTTTGCAGACAGTAGGTTCTTAATTCTTCTATATTCATGTTATAAATTGCTATTATATTTCCTTATTTAAAAACTGTTCAACAAAAGATTTTCTCGTCATCATGTGCAGGTAAGGATAGCTGCCTGATAGCTGTGGCCGCTGTTTCATCTGGTACAAAAAATGGCCACCCAGATCCACAATAATGGGGGCCTTTGCCTGATACCAGACCCGATGTGGCTGCTTCCAGCAAAAAGAATAGTAATGCGAAGTCAATTCAACAGTACGCAACTCCGGGTGATAAAAATTTAATACCTTGGTTCTACCCTGCAACAAATCTGTTTTCCTGATCATCGACAAATGATCGCTGTGGCAAAACTCGTAATCTCCCAGTCTGGGATCATCCACATCAGGTAAATGCTTCAAAATCCTGAATCCCTTAAACTTTTTACCATTCAATACCCAAACCAGTTTGGGGTAAAATGCTTCCCGGCTTTCCAGTTCGGACAAGCAAATCGGGGAATTCTGGAACTCCAGTGTGGTACCACATGGAGTATGTACGTCTGCACGGTGTAAATCACCCCGCTGTTCGTCTACAAAACTCACTTCACGAAAAGATTCAGGAAACGCTTTTTTCCAATTGCGGTGCCAGGGGCTTTCTCCGGAATAAAATCTCCTTAAGTTATTCGGTACAATGGAACCTGGTTCTTGATTTAAGTTCATGTGGCTGTATTCGATGTTCAGGCAACACAAAAATATACTAAAATTATTAGTACACAAAAAATTTCATAAAAATCTAAAATTATGCCTTAACAGTACAAAAAATTGTACTGATGTCCAAAGTTTTAAAAATAAAAACTTTTTAATGATGAGAATGTTAAGTAATTATTCATCCCTAAACTATTGATTATGAAAACAAAAAATAAAACAACCCAGCGACCTTCAGCAGGTAAAACCAAATTATTTAGTAAGCCGGCCTATTATTTTCATGCTGATGAAGACTTTCGCGAAGATTGGAACTGGAATAACACGGAAGTGGCAAATACCAATATTCATGAACAACGACATCTCACTCATGAAATTAAAATAACTGGTTAAATCCAGAAATTTCAAATCGATCAGGAACAACTTTCTGCAGAACAGCTTAGGTCAGGTTTAGCATCTAAAACTGACCTCCAGCCAATCATACCAATTGCCAAAATACCAAAGCCCATACCTACCCATGGACTTTGAACAACACCTCCTGAGGCAATGAACCAACCACTCACTACCGTACCTACAGTTACACCCAGATTTCCAAATGAAATGGCGAGGCTATTGGCAAATTCAGGTGCATGTGGTGCTGCAGACGTCATGTAAGCAAAACCACTCAAAAAGCAAGGTGCATATAAAAAGCCCCATAAGGCAATCACGCACATGTTAGAAAATGTATTTGCACCAGAGTAATACAACAGTACAGGAATCACCAATGTACCACTTAGAAATAAAGTGATCGTCAGCGGCATATTCCTGCTCATCATTTTTCCAGCCAGCCAATTCGAAAATACCCCTGTTATCCCGAAAAGAAACATCATATAGCTGATGGTCTCTGTATCCATGCGCTTTACTTTACCCAGATAATCCGCAAAATAACTATAGGTGGAAAACCAGGCAGCAATCATAAAAAAGTTCATGATTGAACTGATCAAAAATCGTCGGTTACTCAAAATTTTAAGCTGTGCGCCGTACGATTTCTTCGCTTGAGGACGCATCGCCGGCAAAATCTTATAAATACCGGCCAAAGCTATGGCTGTTACACCTGCCTGAACCAGAAAAGAGGTCCGCCAGGTAAATATACCGGCCATATACGTTGCTAAAGGCACAGTAGTGACCATCGCTATCGCAATCCCGCCCACTACAATGCCAGCCAGCCTGTACTCCTGCCTTTTGTTGGCCCCCACGGTAGCTGCGGCAATCGCGTTGGAAATAAATACAGGCTGTAAAAATGCAGGCAGCATCCGTACCAATACCAATAACCAAAACGGTGGTGCCAGCGCAGATACTGTTCCGGTCAGCAAAAATATAGCAATACTGAGCATCATGATCTTTTTACGGTCGAAACCAGAAGTAAACAGCGTCATAAAAGGTCCGGTCAGTGCAATGACCAATGCAAAGGCACTAAGTAAAATTCCCGCCTTATCGATAGAGATCTGATAATGTTCGGCAATCTGAGGCAAAATACCGATTACACCAAATTCTGTAGTAATGATACCGATAAGCCCTAAACATCCTACGTATGCAATTTTCTTCATTATTGTTTTTTATTTAGGGCAAAAATAGATCTTAAGCTATAAATTTACCGGGAACACAACCCGTTGTAGGGAACTAACAAAAATGTAAGTCATGGCCACGCGCAAAGAAAATTCAACCAATAGCATCAATCATAAAATCATCAGTGAATGCTCTAACATCGTATACGCCATAGGAATACTGGGCGGCAGATGGAAGGTATTGATCTTACGCGAACTGGAAGCCGGAAAAATGCGTTTCACCGAATTGAAGAATACCATGCCAAAAATTACGGAGCGAATTTTGAGTCTACAGCTTAAGGAACTGGAAAGTCAGGGCATCATTTCCAGAACGGTATATTCTTCAGTTCCCCCAAAAGTAGAATATGAATTAACGGAAATCGGAATCGAACTGATCCCCATATGGAATAAACTGAATGAATGGGGTGCTAAGCACCGAGATATCAACACTGAAAAGTCCCAGAAAGAAATCAAATAAAAACGGTACCTAATCCTACACCCTATGAAGAAACAATGGTTACTAATCCACATCATCATGCTGACCTTATTGTCTTGCAGCCCAGGCAAGAGATTTCCGGAACTGGTTGACGAATTACCGCAACATCATCCTGATGAAGATTTTCAAAAATCGCCCTTGCTCCCGGATTACCTGGCCTATAAAGATGCCACAACCAAGAACAGCAAAGTAATCGTGCCCATTAAACAGAAAGACATTAAATATCCATGGGACACGGATGCTTCGGATACAGAAGCAGAAAGTATCCTGACACAAATTGAACAAAACATTCAAGCCGCTAAAGATGCTGCTGCTGATGTAAATAAGGAAGCAGCAAGTAGTATACTCTTGATTTCAAGAATCAAAAGCTCTCCTGCTGAGGAGCAGCAATACAAAGAAAAAGGCCTATTGAAAAACAAAAAATCGCTTCTTGATGACATCAAAGGAAAGGTGATCGGCGCTCAGCTTTTCAATGAAAAAAACGAAAAAGTAGACATCACTAACGAATTTTTGGGTACAACACAGGGTGGACTCGAGGAATTTGATGGAAAAATGTACGGACATTTTGGTTTTCAAACCCTGGGCCTGAGTAACGAATATTTAACCTTAAAGGGCTTTATTGAAATCGAGATCGAGATCCCTGTTCAGTTTGATCATAAAGAAATTGACCATTCTGATGTTGGAACTACCGTAAAAATTAACGGTCAAAAAATTGAAATTCTGGAATTGGATCAAAACACACTGCATTTTGTACTCACATCGGGTTCCAGTCCGGATTTCAATATTTATTTCGACAACTGCAACAATGCCTACAGTAGCGGAATAGGAATACCAGAAAGCCTTTACAAAATGTTTAGAGAAAATCAGGGCTTATCCTACGAAAATTTCGTTAAGAAATACAAGGCGCTCGGCCTCGATAAGGACAGAAAACCAAGGGATGAAAATACCGTTTGGATTTACAAATCAGACAACTGCAAAATTGGAAAGGTCTTTTTTTACGCGCCAAACAAGGCTAAAACCCTAAAGAAAACGATTAAGGTTCCAATTGATATCAAATGAAACGCTGCAAAAGCAGATATATGATAAAACTTTTTCACAAACATGAGTGCATCAAGATATCTCGATATCTTGATGCACCTGAAAATTACATTCTTTCCGGAACGTTAATGCCTAAAATCAGCATTCCACGTTTTAAAACTTCTGCTGTAATATAACTTAGATTCAAGCGGTGTTTTTTTGCCACTTCGTCTTCTTCTTTGATGATCGGTGGTGTTTCATGATAGAACTTATTGAACATTTTAGCCACTTCGTAAATGTAATTGGCCAGGCTGGCTGGGCTAAACGTTTTGGCAGCTAATTGTACCTCAGCAGGATATTTAGACAGTAACATGATCATATCCAGTTCGGTTGGCGTATTCACTGCATCGGCTACACCATTAAATGAGAAATCATATGCTGCTTTTAGCAACAAAGACTTAATCCTGGCATGCGTATATTGTATAAAAGGCCCTGTATTTCCCTGAAAATCGATAGATTCAGCGGGATCAAACAACAAGCGTTTTTTAGGCTCTACCTTCAACAAAAAGTACTTTAAAGCACCCATACCGATATTGTAATACAGTTGATCCTTTTCTGCCTCATCAAAATCGTTCACCTTACCTAAGGCTTCAGTTTTTGCTTTTGCCGTTTCGATCATCTCTGCAATCAGATCATCTGCATCCACTACAGTCCCCTCACGGGATTTCATTTTTCCACTTGGTAAATCAACCATTCCGTAAGACAAATGGTGCAGGCCCTTAGCCCAACTCTTACCCAGTTTCTCTAAAATCAAAAACAATACTTTGAAGTGGTAGTCCTGTTCATTACCTACCACGTAGATGGACTCATCCATGTGGAAATCGTCATATTTCATCTGTGCAGTACCTAAATCCTGGGTGATGTATACCGAAGTCCCGTCTGCACGCAAAACAAGTTTCTGGTCTAAACCATCCCCGGTCAGGTCAATCCAAACCGAACCATCCGGTTTTTTAAAGAAAACTCCTTTTTCCAGACCTTCTTCCACCGTTCCTTTGCCCAGTAAATAGGTATTGCTTTCATAATAGTATTTATCAAAATCAACGCCCAGGTTCTTGTACGAGACTTCAAAACCTGCATATACCCAGCCATTCATCATTGTCCACAATTCAATCACCTCAGGTACACCAGCTTCCCAGTCCTGCAGCATTTTTTGAGCTTCTTGTATCAGCGGGGCATTCTTTTTAGCCTCTTCTTCGGTTTGACCACCCAGTTTTAAAGCTTCAATTTCTTTCTTGTACTCCTTGTCGAAAACCACATAATATTTACCTACCAGGTGGTCACCTTTCATGCCTGAGCTTTCCGGTGTCTCCCCATTGCCCCATTTTTGCCAGGCCAGCATTGATTTACAGATGTGGATTCCCCTGTCGTTAACCAGATTTACCTTGGTTACTTCATAACCACTAGCCTTTAAAAGTTCAGCAACAGAATAGCCCAACAGGTTATTCCTCACATGGCCAAGATGCAGGGGTTTATTGGTATTTGGTGAGGAATACTCCACCATTACCTTTTTCCCATTTGGTTTTACAGCTGCAAAATCGGGACTTAAAATATCTGTATTAAATAAATTTACCCAGTAAGCATTGGATATACTTAGGTTTAAAAAACCCTTTACGACATTAAAACCAGTGATTTCTTCAATATTTTCTTGTAAATAGGTACCAAGATCATTGGCCGTTGCCTCAGGGGATTTCTTGGATAAGCGTGTAACCGGAAAAACCACAATGGTAATCTGCCCCTCAAATTCAGCCCTGGTATCCTGTAAACTTACTTGATTTTCAGGTAAGTCCTGATTATATAACTGTTTTACTGCTGCTACAGTTGCAGTAATGATATGTTGTTCAATATTCATATGCTAAATAAATCGCAAAGCTACTATTCGTTTCTGAAAGCATTGGTAGCTTTAATTAAAATTTCGAAGGCATGCTCAGCCATCTGGTTTTCCCTGTCCAGTGTGGGGTTGACCTCCACAATTTCAAAACAGCAAACTTTTTGATTGGTAATCAAGCCGGACATCAGTTTACCTGCTTCTCTTTCTGTTAATCCCTGGGCTACCGGGGTTCCTGTTCCACGCGATGCTGTAGGGTCTAAAGAATCCACATCAAAAGACACATAAATCAGATCACAGTGATCCAGATATTTTAAAGTTTCAATCACAGTCCGCTCTACCCCCCTTTTCCTGAGCTCCGCAGTCATAATGATTTGCACTTTATTTTTTTTCAGCAATTGCGCCTCCGGTTTTTCCATATCCCGCGCAGAAATCAAGACCAGATCACTGTAATTGATCTTTGGGGCAATCTTGCCCACATTTTTAAGCTGGTACCAATAGTTAATCGTTTCCTGATCCAGTTTGTTCACTTTAGCCTCCAGATTATCTTCGTCCAGGGCTATAGCCAGGGGCATTCCATGCATGTTTCCGGAAGGTGTTGTGTAAGGGGAATGTAAATCTGCATGGGCATCGATCCAGACTACGCCCAATCGTGACTTCGGAAAAGCAGCTTTAATTCCTGCAATAGTTCCTGCAGCCGTACTGTGGTCGCCGGCAATTACCACCGGAAATTCTTCCCGGGCCAATGTAGCAGCCACCTCATCACTCACTCGTTCTACCATGGTTAAAATGCCTGAAATCCGCTTTGCAAAGGGATTACCACTGCCTTCTAACAATAAATGGTTCTCATTTGGGACCTCTATAGATTTATGTTTTTTAAAAAATCTGCTCCCGAAATCCAAGGCTGCAATCTTAATTGCATCTACACCCAGGCTGGCTCCACGGGTCCCCGCACCAATCTCAGATTTTACTTCAATAATTTTTAATGTCTTAGTCATAAAAAAAAATACGGCTGTATTTTATAAAGTGTTTATCTTTGACGGCAAATTAAGACTTTTAATTTGCCTAACCCTATAAATAATAGTTCAAAAATATAAAAAATGCAGAGTTACTCCGAATTTCTTGATCTAAGTGTTGGTTTTCCTCAGGAAGGCTATGACATCATAGACGATGAATTATACTTCCAGGATCTCAACTTAATGGAGATGATCGAAACCTATGGTACACCCCTACGTTTTACTTATCTTCCGCTGATCAGTAAAAAAATTCAGCAGGCAAAGATCTTGTTCCAAACCGCCATCCTGAAAAACAATTACAGGGGCGATTACAAGTACTGCTATTGTACCAAGAGCTCACACTTCCGTCACATTGTGGAAGAAGCCCTTAAAAATGGCATTCACTTAGAAACTTCATCTGCATTTGACATGCCTATGGTAGACGCACTGGAAAAGAAAGGTGCACTAACCAAAGACATTACGCTGATCTGTAATGGTTTTAAAACCTATCAGTACAAACAATATATCATTGATATGTTGCACGATGGTTATAAAAATATCATTCCGGTTTTAGACAACAAAGAGGAATTTAACCTCTATGATGATGAAATTGAAATGGATACCCCATGTAATCTTGGGATTCGTATCGCAGCTGAAGAACAGCCGGACTCGCAGTTCTATACCTCCCGGTTAGGTGTAAGACTAGAAGATGTGATCGACTTTTACAACAGTAAAATTGCGGCTAACCCTAATTTCAGGGTTAAACTATTACATTTCTTCATCAACTCCGGTATTTCAGACACCCCTTATTATTGGAATGAGCTGGAAAAATATGTAACCTTATACTGCAAATTCAAAAAAATCAATCCGGAACTGGATACTTTAGATATCGGTGGCGGTATGCCGTTCAAAGATTCACTGGTTTTTGATTTCGATTATGAGTATATGGTTAACGAGATCGTAAAACGGATTAAAGAAATCTGTGCCGAGCACGATGTAATTGAACCAGATATCATTACCGAATTTGGTAAATACACAGTGGCAGAAGCTTCTGGTATTTTGTATAAAGTATTGGGCCGTAAACAACAGAATGACCGTGAAAGGTGGTTGATGCTGGACGGATCTTTCATTACCAATCTTCCTGATGTTTGGGCATTGAACCAAAAATATGTGTTGCTGCCAATCAACAACTGGGATGCAGAATACGAAAAAGTAAACCTTGGCGGTATCACTTGTGATGGTCAGGATTATTACAATCAGGAAGCACACATGAACAGTGTGTTTATGCCAAAAACACGTAAAGTACAATACCTTGGTTTCTTCCATACAGGAGCTTATCAGGAAGTACTGAGCGGTTACGGCGGAATCCACCACTGCCTGCTACCAAGTCCTAAACACGTGATTATCAGAAGAAATCGGGATGAAACCTTCAATTTCGAGGTATTTGGAGAAGAACAGAACAGTAAACAAGTATTGAAAATTCTGGGTTATACCTAGGGTTGAACAAGCGTATAAAAAAGCAAGCCCCCGAACTTTCATTCGGGGGCTTTTTAGTTACGCTCCACGATAAACCTGTTAAAAACGATATAAGCAGCGTTATTTTTTATTTTAGATATGGAATTAACTAGCTTTACCGTTATACAATCTAAAGAAAAACACTAAATCAGTATAAATGGAAGAAAAACCTACTTTTTGGCAGCGCATAGGGATACAGGACTGGTTTCTGACCAGTAATGAAAGTGCTGGTCCAACTGCCAGGTCACAACCACTTACCCCAAATATCGTTTACAAATACATCATAGAAAAGTTTGAACAAAGTATTGCCGAATTGTCTTTTGCCGAACGCGTGGTTTTTTATCATGAATTCATCATCTGTTTCAATGCAGAAGACTATAAACAATTTATGGACAATAAAAATGGGTTGTTCGGATTAATTGCCCAGGAATCTGTTAAAAAATTCTATGAAATTCTTGGCGAGTATGCGGCAAAAGGTAAAAGTGTAGAACCTTCCAGCAGCAAATGGGTTTTCCGTTTTGTGTCGCATCCCGATTACAAACCCGGCGACAAAGGTTTTATAGGCAAACTGATGCCCGATGGAAATCAAAAACAGGAGAACCTGAGGGTTACTTTTATTCCAAGACAGACAGGTCTGGCCCAGACTTTTGACGTCAACAATGATATTTTAAAAGACTTCATCTTTTATAGCGAAGGATATTATGAGATTCCTTACCTGGCGAATTTTAATATAGAACAAAAAACAAGTCCCGCAGTTGCGGCTAATGTAGGCAATGTGGCCCTGGCAAGGTTTGAAACCACCATACCTGATCAAGCCTACAGTGGAAAGAAACTGGAATATGTCATGAATTTTAACGACATCCTGGTTTCGGGCGCCGAAGAAGTTCGTGAAGATGCACATATTTTTAAAATCCCGTCTGACTGGGTTAACGCACCGCACTTACGCATTCGTTTCGATCAGGCAATGGGCAAGTTTCAGCTGGCTTCATTTGGAGAAAAAACCATCCTGAACGAAAACCTGGTGGAAAGAAGCAGCACAGCAGATCCGCAATGGGTGGAATTGCCTGTCAATTCGCGCATCATCCTGAACGGTATCATTGGCGTAAACATATTTAAAGCCTGATCTTATGTCGCACATCCTGTCTATAGCCTTATTAACCCTGTGTATATTGTTGTTAATTGCACACTTCGCCTCCGTTAAAAACCAGAACAAGAAAAATGGATAGCAATTATTTTGGAATAACAGATACTGGTCGGATCCGGGACAACAATGAAGACACCTTTATTGCTGAACAGATACCGGGTACAGACTTCATCATTGCCTGTGCCATTGACGGCGTAGGTGGCTATACTGGTGGAGAGGTGGCAGCAGCCATTGCCCGAAAGGCAATTGTACAAAAGCTGAGCAAACCAGTTGGCGACCTGGCAATACTGATGCGTGCTGCCATCGCCGAAGCAAATGACCAGATTTTGCTGGAAAAACAACAAAACAAAGACCTGGAAGATATGGCCTGTGTGCTGACATTGGCTTTGGCAGACCTGGCCACTAACCAGTTCTACTATGCTCACGTTGGTGATACCAGACTATATCTGCTCAGGGACCAATCATTGATTAAAATATCAAAAGACCAGTCCTTTGTCGGCTTTATGGAAGATACAGGCAGGCTTACTGAAGAACAGGCGATGCGTCATCCCAAAAGAAACGAGATCAATAAAGCACTTGGTTTTATTCCACATATCGGATTACAGGAAGATTATATTGAAACAGGACACTCTCCTTTTTTACCCGGCGACTTGTTGTTGTTGTGCAGCGATGGCCTGTCGGATATGGTTAACCGGCACGACATGACTGAAATTTTGGTATCAGATTCTGATTTATACCATAAAGCACAGCAATTGATCAATGAAGCCAATGCCAATGGCGGATTGGATAACATTACCGCGGTGCTGGTTAAGCACAGTAAAGAGCCTTTAAAACACGAAGCCACTAAACCGTTGCCCCAGCCTAAAATTAAACACGTCATTAAGAATATAGAAAAGCAAACCGTATTAACCGCTGATATGCCAACGGCAAGGCCAGTTCATGGAAACAAAGCTATAGCCACTGTACCAACAGGGAAAAGCGGCAATTCCAGTGCTAGAATCATTGCGCTTGTTCTGATTGTCCTCCTGGGCATTGGGTTTTACTTTTACATTAGAAGCAGAGACCAGTCTGATGTGACTGGTACAGATCCGGCAAGGGTAATTGAGCACAGGAGCCTGGAGCAGGTTAAGCTACAGGATACCCTGGATAAATTGCAGGGAAATATCCTGATTTTGAGCGACTCCATCTTTAAATCACCCATTATGATCAATGAGCCGCTCCGCATTAGCCGGGATAGCTTATACATCAGGGCAGAAAGTAAAATTATCCTCCAAAGTGATAGCAGCTACTCGGGAGAACCGTTTGCAATTGCCGCGACCAATAAAAGCATCCTGATAGAGAATATCGACTTTCAGCGTTTTAAAAACGTAAATAGCTTACAGCAAAAAGGTGTACTCCTTAAAAATGTAAAAATCCTGAACGCAGATTCTGCAGCATTACCTATAAAACGTTAATATGGCAGAAACGCAAGCTAAAATCCCGAATAGAGCGATGGAAAGGATTTTTATGATCCTGATTACACTGGTGTTATCGGCCCTGTTTCTGACCCTGTTTCTGGAACAGCAAAAGAACTTTTCGGAAGTCCGAAAACGCCTTGACGAGGGTACTATTGTCAACCTGAATGCACCTAATGCTGGCGAGCATATTAAAAAGCTCCTGGTTAAAGGATACTATTTTGAAGACAAAAAAGACATTAATTTAATTGAGCAGATTGTTGCTAAAGGTGTGCGATCGTTCGAAGAACCGATAGACAATGTGGGCGAACTGAATAAGCGCCGCTTTTTTGTTGGCGCAGATACCGCATTCAGACAAGGTGGCCCAAATTTCAAAAACCGTGCCCTGGCTTCCCGATTGCTTTTGGGTTTTACAGGTGAGGATTCTGTTCGTTATGTTCAGGAATTACAGCATCCACCTGCCCTGCCTGCAACTCAGGATATGGGCAAAGGCAAATACAGCATAGCGGGAACTGTTACGGATGCCAAAGGCAAAGCTGTTTCGGGCGTATTGTTACGCCTGCAGATGATTTTACCCCAGGATACCGCTTATACTGAAGATTCGGTGATCAACAATTATGTGCGGTATTTACGTACGGATGTGCAAGGAGCATATCGCTTTCAAGGCTTGCCGGATGATCAGTCGTACAGTGTTTTACCACTTAAACCCGGTGCACAATTTGGCCGGTCACAAGGCACACAACAGCTGGATAAAGACGCGACTTTCAATTTTAAACAGAGTCCGCATACCGTGAGACTCTTCTCTGCGCGTGATTTTAAAATCTTAAAAAAAGAAAAATCTTTGATTGTACGTACACCTGAAACTTATAATCGATGGTACGGGATTATTGTGGGTAGCTTTTTTGCAGGCTTCTTTTTCCTGCATGTACTGATGAGTGCAAAATATAAGGAGGCCGACCAGCTGATGCTGCCCATTGTGATGCTGATGACAGGTTTTTCAGTATTGACCCTTTTAAGTTTACAAGATCCCTTACGGGATCGTTTCCTGGCCAGGGATACGCTGGTTTTCTTTGGCATCGGGATATTGAGCATGGGCATTTTACTTTCACTTAAGCTCCGGAAATTTAATACGGATTCACGCTTGTACCGTTTATTGATTTTTAGAAGTTCTTCGAGTAAGGCCAATGGCTGGCAATGGGCCGGACTGGCCTTAGGCCTGCTGGCCTTCACCATTGTATTTGGTACTGGTCCGGAAGGTAGTGGTGTTAAAGTTAATTTATTTGGAATACAGCCCAGCGAATTGGTTAAGTATGCCATTATTTTATTTCTGGCAGGCTTTTTTGCTGCTAATGAACGTTTCATTACAGAATATAGCAATTGGCAAAAAAGGGGATTCTTCTTTGCATTTGCCCTCGTGGCTATGGTGATTGCCATTTTCTTGTATCTGATTTTAGGAGACCTTGGCCCGGCCATGGTGGTCTGCTTTACCTTTATCATTCTCTTCTCTTTTTCGCGTGGTGATTTCATGATGATGCTGTGGGCTATTATGGTTTATGTACTTACAGCCTGGTTTTTAAACGTATGGCTAGCCACACTTGTAACCGTTGTGATCGTGGCACTGAGCATGTTTTTGAATAAGAAAAAGATGAGCGAATCAGCGGTCATGATTGTGGTAGTTATGGCAGCCTTCCTGCTGATCGATCAGGTGCCTTACCTGGGTAAACTGATTCCAGGTCCGGTAAACCGGCTCAGCGAACGTAAATCAATCTGGCAGGATCCCTGGAATAATGAAGTTTACGGTGGGGATCAGGTAGCCAATGGAATCTGGGCCATGGCTAGTGGCGGTATCAGCGGTCAGGGTATTGGTGAGGGTTTTGCAAAAACGATTCCAGAAGCACATACCGACATGATTTTGCCTGCTATCGGAGAAGAATTTGGTGCCGCAGGCATTATTGGTATATTTATTTTGTTCCTGATCTTTTTGAACCGGGCCATTGTGATCGGGCGACAAACCGGAACGCCTTTCTTATTTTACTTGTCGGCAGGTGTTGGGATCAGTCTGTTTATACAGTTTCTTTTGATCGCAGGGGGTTCAACAGGCGCATTACCACTTTCAGGAGTAGCCCTACCTTTCATTAGCTACGGAGGCTCCTCGCTGGTAGCCAATATGTTGGCAGCGGGCTTCTTGCTCTCAGTATCACAGGTACGCGGAACGCAGGTTCAAATGACGTACATTACCAAACAACAGGATAAAAATTTGGTACCAGCACTTTTGGCTGCAACAGTAGCTATAGTCTTGCTCTCTGTGACGGTTTACGGATACATTTCCCACAATAAAAAGTGGGTGGTTCAAGCAGCATTGGTAGCCGATAAGAGCGGTGCGCGCATGTTCAGTTATAACCCCAGGATTGCGATTTTAATGAATAAACTGGCAGCTGGCGACCTATATGATAGAAACGGACGCATCCTGGCCAGCAGTAAACCTGAAGGGATCAGGAAGCAACACCGCTTTTTGGAGAAGGCTGGGATTCAGTACGACCTGGATTCGGCGCTGCATAAACGTGTAGACCGCTTTTATCCTTTCGAAGCGAATATGTTTTTCTGGACAGGAGATATCAATACGGGTATTTTTAATGGCAGTACCAATGGATATTTTGCCGAATATGAACATGGACCAGAATTACGCGGTTTTAAAACGCCGGTAGTTTCTTTCAACACCAAGGCTAACCGTTACCAGGAGGACCGCTTTTTACCGCGAGGTGTAAAAGAAATGGCCGTGAGCAAACGGGACTATGCAGCTTTGGCTCCGCTATTATTATCAGGCATCAACAGTCGGGAAGTGGAAGCATTCAAAAAACGCAACAGAAACGTGAGGCTGACCGTAGATGCCGGCCTACAAACCAGCATTCAGAATTCCATTGCTCAGGACACCAGTTTACGAAACAGCCGGGTTTCTGTTGTGGTGATGGAGGACCTTACGGGTGATGTGTTGGCGTCGGCGGTCTACCCCCTTCCACCGGTTAAAAACTGGGAATTGCTGAACATGAGTACTGCAGAGCAAAACAAGTTATCGGGCTGGTATACTACAGAAGATTTAGGTTTCACTTATGCTACCCCACCGGGCTCTACAGCTAAAGTATTAACAGCCATGGCTGCATTCAATAAAATGGGGATGGCGGCAAGTGAGCGACGCTTCAATGTATCTTCAGCAGAAAGAATCCGCACCAAGGGATATGAGCCAGACGAAGTGGGCAACATCAGTCTGGAACGGGCTTTAGTGAAATCTAACAACGTGTATTTCATTAAAATAGCCAACGAAGAGCATTTACAGGAAGATATGGCTACCTTATATTTAAAAACAGGGATGTTTTTGAGGGGTGTTGGTGGTTATTATTACAGCAGGAATCCGACAAATGAAAAGCAGGAAGAGAAATGGCGCAGGTACTGGGAAAAAACAGAGTTCAATACAAAACCGGCCTACGATCCGGCGAGGATCAGGAGAACGCGTGCCAAAGGCATTTCGGGTATGGCCTGGGGGCAGGGAGAACTGATTGCCAGTCCGGCGGCGGTTGCCCGCCTGGTCTCTGGTGTAGCCAATAAAGGAAAACTGGTAGGCAGCCGTTATGTTTTGAAAATCAGCGATTCAGCCACTACAGTTAAACCAGCCATTCAACTGACTGTTAAACCAGAGTACGCCAATTTAATTGCGGGCTATATGGAACAGCAAAGTGCCAATAAAACCGGAGCTTTGGGTTTAAAGGTGGCTGGTAAGACAGGTACGCCAGAAAGGATCTGGAAAGGAGAAAAGATCAATGACGGCTGGTATGTATTCTTTGCGCCGAAAAAAAGTGGCCCAGGCCATGTGGTGGTTTGTATCCGTATCGAATCTACCAAGGGTTCCAGCAAAGCTGTTAAACTGGCTGGAGATCATGTTACCCCGATTCTTTTAAAACTAGGTTACGTTAGTGGTATTAAAAAAGATGCGGGAAAAGCAAAATAAATAGACAATAGTTTAAAAAATGGACTATTTATTGATTGAATTTAGAAAAATTAGTAAACAAAAATATGTTTAAATTATTTAGCAAAGGAAAACCTGAACCGCCGCAGGATGTTAAAGGCATCAGAGAATTGCTGCTTAGCTCAATCAAACAAGAGCTGCAGAAATTAGATGGTGGTGAGGGCAAGCATATTAAAGGCCTGGAACTCCTGATAGCCTGTGCACCAGCCGAGATTTACATGTATGAATCGGCAGTTTTTTCTGCTGAACCTGACAGATTTAAACAAGAAGTGCAACGCATTGCAGATGATTACGCGATTGATATGCCGGAGCAATGGTCTATGCAGACGAGTTTTCTGGATGAGCTTCCAGCCGATGTGATCAAAATACCAAACATCAATGCGGCCTTACTGATCAAAACACCGGAACATGTGGTTGCTAACCATTCCAGAACGGCTTACATTACTGTTTTAAATGGTGAGACTGCAAAAACACAATACCAGATCAATGCAACAGATGGTAAGATCAATATTGGACGTGAGCAGAAAGTACAAGTCAGTGATGGTTTTTTCAGGATCAATACCATTGCCTTTCCGGATGCAAGTGCCAATGAAGCCAACAAATACGTAAGCAGACAACATGCACATATCGAATGGAGCAATGATTCGGGGAGTTTTCTACTTTTTGCAGATGATGGTGGGGTTCCGCCACGCAATAAAGTTAAAATAAGATCTTTGACCGATCATACCCCGGTAAAACTTAACTTTGTTGAACTGGGGCATGCCCTGCAGGAAGGTGACCAGATTATACTGGGTGAACTTGCAGTACTTGAATTTAGTTACCTTAACCATTCAAATTAACCGCATACAATGAGTAAAGTTTTTACAATAACAGAAGGATTAGAAAATCTGGGTGCCCTAAGTACCGGTGGCCAGGGTTCTGTATATAAGGGAAAAAGGATAGGAACAATTATTACAGCTGTAAAAATTATGCCTACGCCAATCCATACAGAGAGTGAGGATGACAAAAACTTCATCAAATTTAACAGCGAGGTTGAAAAGCTGAAAAAGGTAAATGAAGTGCCCAACCCAAATGTGGTTAAGATCATCGGTTCTGGTTTAACCGAAAGTGGCTCCTTCCCCTTTATTGAAATGGAATACATTGAGGGCCCCGACCTGGAAAAATTACTAATGCCGCCCCACCCACCGATATTTACCATTCATGAAACCATTAAAGTAGCCGAGCAACTGGCCAATGCGCTGGCCCATTGCCATAAAGTTGGGATTAAGCACGGAGATATCAAAAGTAATAATGTCAAGTTCAATAACGATACAGGCAATTATGTGTTGCTTGATTTTGGACTGGCCATTACATCAACAGAACAAAGACGTACCAGCCTCAGGCACGCAGGCGCAGTAGAATTTATGGCTCCTGAGCAACACGATGGTGAGATGTTTTTCCAGACCGATGTGTACAGCTATGGAATTATACTTTATGAACTACTGGCCGGTACAGTACCTTTTCCGCTGATCAATAAAAACGAGACGTCCCGTAATCATGTGATGTTATCTCATATGGAAACTGCAGTTCCGGATTTACTGGCTCTGCGCAGATCGCATTTACCGGAAAGCTGGGACGCAGATCGCAAAGCAAGGGAAATGAACGTGCCGACATGGTTACTTGAACTGATTGGAAAATGTTTGGAGAAAAAACCAGAGCGAAGATTTGCGAATGGCTCTGCTCTGCAAGAGGCAATTGTACACCGTGCAGCGGAACCGTTTGTGACAAAAGTACAGCCAGGTATCGCTGCTGCTATGCCTAAACCCATCGTTAACCCGGTATTGGATAGCCCGGTTAGTCCGGATGAAATCAGGCTTTCTAAATCGGTATTTGCCATTTTGATTTTATTGATCGTAATTTTTGGCATTTTATCTGTCTATGGATTGTTTTTTAAGTCGGACGAACCAAACCGTGTACTTGCCGGGGCAGACTCCACCCAAGTGAGACATCAGGATACGACGCAATCTATTGTTCAACGCCCGGATACGGCATCTCAGGTAAAACCAGTAGTCATTGATACTGTAGCGCAAAAGGCAGAGATCGACAGTTTAAAGAAGGAATATGAAGCGCAAATGGCTGCCGCTGCCAAACGTGCCCAGGATGAAGCGAAGGCTAGGGAAGACAATGCAACAACCATCACCAGCAATGGCAAGAAATATCAGCTACCAAAGGGAACAGTGTATTTTTATGAAGCGGCCAATGCCACTTCAGCAAGAAATGGTGTACTCGGATTGTGGAACAATGCTAAATTTAATGTAATTGAAGAGCAAAACGGATTTATTTATGTGACGCACACCAATAAAGACGGAGATATAACGAAGGGTTGGCTGAATAAAGCAGACTTGAAAGAAGTTAAAGAATAAAAAAATGGGGGCTGTCTTTCGACTGGCCCCCATCACCTTAAAACAAACTTACCCTATTATGAAACCTTAATTTCTTTTGCTGCTGATTTAGATTCATCTTTTTTACCGATGGTAATGTTTAAAATACCATTGGTGTATTCGGCAGTGATCTGATCACCATCTACGCTTTCAGGCAGAACAAATGATCTTGCGAAAGAGAAGTAATCAAATTCTTTTCTTGTATAATCTTTTTTCTCCTCAGTTTCAGCTACTTTTTTCTCAGCCCAAACAGAAAGGGTATCTTTTTTTAAATTGATTTGAAAATCTTCTTTGGTTAAGCCCGGAGCCGCCAATTCAATTTTATAATCAGTTTCAGTTTCTAAAATATTTACACCAGGAACTTTATTAATAGTTAAGTTTTTATTCAACGCTTCGCTAAACAAAGAGTCAAATACATTGTTAAAGTAAGGTGCTGTGTTCCTGGTTCTGTTGTTAAAATTTACTAGTGTCATGGTTGTTTTCTCCTATTTTAATGTTTTATTATTTTTTTAAGTTTTATACTAACCCTTTGTTCAACTCTTATACCAACCCTATATTTTATGATTTTCAAGACATTTTGGCGCAACAAAAATAAAAAGCAAGACAAAACGACAGATAACACAGACACTTTAGACAGTTTTAAGTATAAAACTGTGATAGAAACCCGCTTTGCAGATTTTGATATGATGGGTCATGTAAACAATGCGGTGTATTTTACATATATGGAAATTGCCCGAACAAAATATTGGATGCAGGCGATCAACTGGGACTGGAAACGAACTGGTGTGGTGATCGCTCAAGCCTCACTGGATTATGTATTACCGGTATTCATAGACGATAAGATCAGCATGTACGTACGTACGTCCAGAATAGGAAAGAGCAGTTTTGATCTGGAATATTTACTAGTCAAAACTGTTCATGGCAAAGAAGAAGTATGTAGCCGGGGTAAAACTGTCTGTGTGGCTTTTGACTACAACAGCAAAAGCAAAGCACCTATCCCAGTACATGAAAGGGAAAAAATGGTATCTTTCGAGCAGCTCGATTAAAAGATCTTCCCCGGATTTAAGATTGCTTTTGGATCGAACACTTTTTTAATCCCGCGCATGAGGTTTAAGTTGACTTCGCTGTATTTGATGGACATAAATTCCTTTTGGACCAGGCCGATGCCGTGTTCACCTGAAATGGTTCCACCTAATGCAGCAGTCAACTGAAAAATTTCTATAATGCCGTCTTTTAACCTGTTCTGCCAGTCTTCATCACTCATACCCGCCTTGATGATATTGATGTGAAGATTTCCATCGCCAGCATGACCATAACACACACTTTCAAATCCATATCTGGATCCAATCTCCTTAATGCCCTGGATCAGTTTTGGCAAAGCTGCACGGGGCACCACGGTATCTTCTTCTTTATACACTGAATTTGATTTTACCGATTCTGCCATGGTCCTGCGCATACGCCACAATTCTTCTTTTTGCTGTGCCGTATCAGCAAAGAGCACGTCGGTACAACCAAACCCTTCCAGAACCAGATTTACCTTTTCACAGTCCTTAAAAATGTTATCCATATCATCGCCGTCAAACTCAATCAATAAAAAAGCATTGACGCCATCTTTTAGCTCGAACCGAATGCCGTCGTATTTTACTACCCACTCTACACCTTTCCGTTCCATAAATTCTAGCGCAGAAGGTGTTACACCTGCCCTAAAAATTGCCGACACAGCCGCGCAGGCTTGTTCGTTTTCGGCAAAAGAAGCCAACATCAATATGCTTTGCTGAGGCCTAGGGATTAATTTGGTCACGATTTTAGTGACAATACCTAACGTACCTTCTGAACCGATCATGAGTTGGGTAAGGTTATATCCCGAGGCATACTTTAGGGTGTTGGCACCTGTCCAGATGATTTCCCCGGTAGGTAATACGACCTCCAGATTTAAAATATATTCCCTGATCGTTCCATATTTAACCACCCTTGGGCCGCCAGATCCATGAGCCACATTGCCACCGATAAAACACGAACCTTTACTGGAAGGATCAACAGGATATAACAAACCTTTTTCAGCTACAGCGTTGATAAACTCTTCGGTAATGACACCAGGTTCTACTATAGCCTGGAGGCTTTCCATGTCAATGTCAATAATGGCCTTAAAACGCTCCATAGAAAGCAGTATTCCGCCAAAAATAGGCAAGGCAGCTCCGCTCAATCCTGTACCTCCGCCTCTTGGAGTTAAAGGAATATGATTTTCATTACAGAACTTTAAAAGTACTGAGATTTCGCTCGCATTTGTAGGCTTTACTACAACTTCAGGAAAGAATTTCAAATCTTCAGTCTCATCATGTGCATAGTTTGCCAGGGCGTCTTCATCTGTAAAAACATTTTCCGCACCGGCAATGTTTTTGATTTGCGCCAGTAAATCTGCAGTAATTTTAGTGTATTCCATGATACCCTTTATGTGTGTGTTTTCTTTTAAACTGTTTTTTGAGCGGTGTATTTGAGCTGGACGAAAGAAAGTCCCACTTGCCCGGGCATTGGCGGATTCATTTTTCGGATACCTACTTCTGCCGTTAATACAAATGGGTAACTGGCAATCGTACGGTCGATGATATTTCGGACTACCGTTTCCAGCATTTTCTGGGTGTTTTTCATTTCTTCCAGAATGATGGTATTCAATACTTCATAATTTACGGTATGCTGTAAATTTTCTGTATCCCCATAAGGTTCAAATTCCACCACCACATCGACCATAAAATAGATACCTGTTAATTGTTCCTGTGGATAATAACCATGCAAAGCATGACATTTGACATCTCTGAGTGCTACAGTTTGGATATATGGATTAATCTGCGTCATTAACAATTATTTTTGATCTGTTTTAACCCGCCCCTATCCTTAATTCATTACCTTTGGATGAGCAGCTGATTGCAGAACCAAAGATAGTGTAAACAATGAATAAATCTGCCAAAAAAGACCTTTACGAAGCACCTGATTACTATTTACTGGACGAATTATTATCCGAAGAACACAAACTGATTCGTTCGACTGCACGCGATTGGGTAAAAAAAGAATTGACTCCGATTATTGAAGATTATGCACAACGGGCAGAATTTCCAGGACATCTGATTCCGGGTTTAGGTGAGATTGGTGCTTTTGGGCCAACCATTCCGGTGGAATACGGGGGTGCAGGCTTAGATTACATTGCTTATGGCCTGTTGATGCAGGAAATTGAACGTGGAGATTCCGGAATTAGATCGACGGCTTCTGTACAGGGCTCTTTGGTCATGTATCCCATTTATGCTTATGGGACAGAGGTACAGCGTAAGAAATACCTGCCCAAACTGGCAACTGGCGAACTGATGGGTTGTTTTGGTTTAACAGAACCGGATCACGGCTCTAACCCCGGTGGCATGATCACGAACATTAAAGATCAGGGTGATCATTATTTGTTAAATGGTGCAAAAATGTGGATCTCTAATGCTCCTTTTGCAGATATTGCCATTGTTTGGGCCAAGGACGAATCGGACAAAATCAGGGGAATGATTGTGGAACGCGGTATGGAAGGATTTACTACACCAGAGACGCATAACAAATGGAGCTTGAGGGCTTCAGCTACTGGTGAACTGGTATTTGACAATGTAAAAATACCCAAAGAAAATGTCTTTGAGATCAGCGGTTTAAAAGGTCCGTTGGGCTGTTTAAACCAGGCCCGGTATGGCATTGCCTGGGGTGCCCTAGGCGCAGCGATGGATTGTTACGATACGGCTTTACGTTATTCCAGGGAGCGCATTCAATTTGGAAAGCCAATTGGCGGATTTCAACTGCAGCAAAAGAAACTGGCTGAAATGATCACAGAAATCACCAAAGCACAGCTGCTGGTTTGGCGGCTTGGTGTACTCAAATCGGAAAACAGGGCTAGTGCAGAGCAGATCTCTATGGCCAAGCGGAACAGCGTGGAGACTGCTTTAAACATTGCGCGCAATGCGCGGCAAATGTTGGGCGGCATGGGAATTACCGGCGATTATTCGATTATGCGCCACATGATGAACTTAGAATCTGTGGTTACCTACGAGGGTACACACGATATACATTTATTAATAACCGGAATGGACGTAACCGGATTAAATGCGTTTAAATAAAAAGATGAAAAATTTTAAAAAGTACCATTACATTCCCGCTCCTCCTGAGGAGGTATACCTCGCCATGACGAAGGCCCAAAGCATTAAACTGTGGACTGGCGCGGAGGTTGAATTTACGGAAGAACCCGGCACAGAATTCTCTTTCTGGGATGGCGATATTGTAGGGAAAAATCTGGAATTTGAGTACGGCAAAAAGATCGTACAGCAATGGTATTTTGGTGAAGAAGGTGAGCCTTCTATCGTAACCATTAAATTTCATGCAGACAAAAAAGGAACATCACTGGAATTTGCACAAACCAATATCCCGGACGAGGATTTTGAAGATTTTACAACTGGGTTAAATGAATATTTCCTGGGTGGCTTGCTAGACTTTTTTGAAGAATAGCCCGCTTGTTTTCAGTCCATAAAAAAGAACAATATTGGTAATTACATCAGTACACCTGATGTAATTACCAAATGTCTTATTCGCTTAGCAATACATTTACATTTTCACGTAAGTTGTAATGCGACGCCATCACTTCACCGTAAGCTCCGGTGCTGCGTAAGGCGATTAAATCCCCTCTTGATGTTTCCGGCAATTCCACCTCTTTACCAAAGCAATCGGTACTTTCACAAATTGGCCCGACAACATCGTATTTGGTGTTGTGATCCTCCTCAGCCCTGCTGATGTTTTCAATTTTATGGTAAGCCTGGTATAAAGCCGGGCGCATCAGTTCCGTCATACCAGCATCCAGGATGATGAAATTTTTCTTCTTTCCGTTTTTCACATACAATACCTTACTGATCAAAGAAGAGCACTGACCTACCAATGCACGTCCAAGCTCAAAATGAACCTCCTGGTTGGTTCGCACTTCCAGGAAATCATTGAATATTTTAAAATATGCTTCAAAATCAGGAATCTGTTGATCAGGATTGTGGTAATCGATACCCAAGCCACCGCCAACATTTAACACTTTGATGGCAAAACCACGCTCTTCGAACCAGGTAGCAAATTCATTGACACGAATGCAAAGGTTTTTATAAACATCCAGATTGGTAATCTGAGATCCGATGTGGAAATGGATACCAATAAACTCCAGGTTCACTGCAGTTTTTAAAGTTTCTGCGCAGGAAGGTAAATCCCAGGAGTTGATACCAAACTTATTCTCGTCCAGTCCCGTAGTGATGTTGTGGTGGGTGTGTGCATCCACATTTGGATTGATACGAATCGCCACCTTGGCTTTTTTGCCTTTTTTAGCGGCCAGTTCATCAATTACTTCAAGTTCCTGAATGGATTCCACGTTGAAGCAGAAGATATCCTGATCCAGGGCATCGTTAATTTCCTTATCAGACTTACCCACACCCGCAAAAACAATTTGCTGGTGGTTAAAGCCTACTGCTACTGCACGGGTTACTTCGCCCCCGCTTACGCAGTCGGCACCAAACCCGGTATCTTTAATTTTTTCCAATACCGCAGGATTGAAATTTGCTTTCATGGCATAATGCACATGGAAATTATATACCTTCGCGGCGTTAGCACAAGAACTTAAAGTTTTTTGCAGCAAATCGAGATCGTAATAATAGAAAGGAGTTTCTACATTTGCAAATCGCGCTTTATCTTTATTAGAAAACATAATGTTCAGATTTCTTGTTATATTTTTTGTACTTATACTCGGTTTAATTCAACTGGGCAACTATATTGATTTTAGAAACCAGAAGATCAATAAAAAGGAGTACGATAGAAGAATCAGAATCCTTATCGCACTCGTTTTTATCATTATTGGGATTTTGGTCTGGATCAGACACAAATAGCCCTTATTCTTTTTTATTCAAATAACCTGTTATGTAAGCTCTTTAAAGCTTCGGTTTTGTCACCTGTATTGATCAGTAAAGAAATGTTATAGCTGCTGCCGCCGTAAGAAATCATGCGCACGGGGATGTGTTTGATGGCATCCAGTACCCTAGCAGCATAACCATGTTTTTCGGCACTGAAATCACCTACTACGCAAACAATACTTTGGTCCTTATCAATCTCGACAGATCCAAAAGCATGAAGCTCTTCGACAATTTTATCCAGGTTATCTAAGTAATCAATGGTTAAAGAAACGGCAACTTCAGAAGTGGTGATCATATCGATTGGTGTTTTATACCTTTCAAATATCTCAAACACCCTTCTTAAGAAACCGTAAGCCAGTAACATCCTGCTGGAGTGAATTTTTATAGCGGTGATGCCATCTTTGGCTGCGATAGATTTGATTTTTCCTTTTTCACTATTAACGGAAATCAACGTTCCAGCAGCCTGAGGCTCCATGGTATTCAATAACCTAACCGGGATCTTGTATTTCTGAGCTGGAAAAACAGATTGCGGGTGCAGAATTTTTGCACCAAAATAAGCAAGCTCAGCAGCTTCGTCAAATGACAAGTGCGAAATGGGTTTCGTCCCCTTTACAATACGTGGATCGTTATTGTGCATTCCGTCGATATCCGTCCAGATCTGAACTTCCTCAGCCATAATAGCAGCACCAATCAGTGATGCAGTATAGTCGCTTCCACCGCGACGCAAGTTATCTACTTCCCCAAAACTGTTCCTGCAGATGAATCCCTGGGTAATGAACAGGTTATTTCCTTTGTGCTGTGCTAAAAGTGGTCCCAGATTTTTGGTAGAGAATGGAACATCAGGTTCATTGTCCTCATCAATCTTCATAAAGTCAAGCGCCGGCAGCAATACAGAAGGTACGCCTATAGACTTCAAATAAATGTGGTACAATGTAGTAGACAATAGCTCTCCCTGTGCCAATACAACTTTCTCCTCAACGGGAGTAAAAATATCGTTAGCCAGCGTATTTAAAAAGCCAAAGTGATAATCCACCACTTCCTGTCCCTGCGCACGGAATTCGCCTTCTGCTAAAAGTTCAACAACAAATTCATTATATTTTTGGTGCAATGCGTTAATTAAGCTTAACGCCACCTGTTTATCTTCCTTTAAAAGTTTGGCTGAAATCTCTACTAAACTATTGGTAGTACCAGACACCGCTGATAATACGACAATTTGTTCTTCTGCCGGATTGATGATGTCCAGCAATTTTTTCATCCGCTCAGGGCTTCCTACAGAAGTACCTCCAAACTTTAATACTTTCATAATTTTTATATTGTTTTTAGTGGTCTGGTAACCATTACACCAGGTGCAATAGCTATTAATGGTAATAATTTATTTTTTTAAGGTTAAAAGCTCATAAAAGCTATATTTATTTGCTGCAAGTATTTATATTTAGCTAAAATGGTTATATACTTGCATTTTGGCGTGAATTTAAATAAATAGCGCATAATAAGTGCAAAATTGACGAAATAAAATTTGGACAAATATCAGTGTGTTACCGTAAATCAAAACTTAGCGCCCAATTATTTGTTAAAGAGGAGAAAAATACAAAACCGATATCTTAATATATGCAATTAGAACCAGCGACCTTAAGCACTATAAATGAGTGGCTTAACGGCAATTACGACACAAAGACTAAAGCAGAAATTCAAAGTTTATTAGATGCAGAATCTTATACTGAGCTTACGGATTCATTTTATAGAAATTTAGAATTTGGAACCGGCGGATTGCGTGGCATCATGGGACCTGGCTCAAACCGGATCAACAAGTATACGATTGGTACCGCAACTCAGGGACTGGCAAATTACCTGAACAAAAAATATCCAGGCCAGGAAATTAAAGTAGCTATAGCTCACGATAGCCGCAACAACTCAGATTACTTCGCGAAAATCACAGCTGATGTATTTTCTGCAAATGGCATACAGGTTTATTTTTTCAAGGAACTGCGACCTACACCGGAACTTTCTTTTGCCATCCGCCAACTGGGATGTAAAAGTGGGGTCATGTTAACAGCCTCACACAACCCAAAAGAATACAATGGTTATAAAGCATACGGCGTAGACGGCGGACAATTCACCGCTCCTGATGATAGCCTTGTCATGGACGAAGTAGCCAAAATTAAAAGCATCGACGAAGTTAAATTTGACCGTGCAGACGAATTGATCAGTTTGATCGGCGAAGAAATTGACCAGCTTTACCTGGATAAAATCACTGCATTATCAGTATCTCCAGAAGCTATTGCCCGTCAGACGAATTTAAAAATTGTTTATTCGCCAATTCATGGCACAGGAATTACCCTGGTTCCAAAAGCGCTTGCACAATTTGGCTTTAGCAACTTGACCCTTGTGGAAGAACAAAGCAAACCTGATGGCAACTTCCCTACCGTAGTGTATCCAAACCCCGAAGAAAAAGAAGCCTTGACCCTTGCTTTGAAAAAAGCACAGGATATCGATGCGGATCTGGTTTTGGCGACTGACCCGGACGCAGACCGTGTAGGTATTGCCGTTAAAAACAATGATGGAGAATTTGTTTTGCTGAATGGAAATCAGACCGGTAGCTTGTTGATTCATTACCTGCTTACGGCATGGCAAGAAAAAGGAAAACTAACTGGAAATGAATACATTGTTAAAACCATTGTAACTTCTAACCTGATTGAGGCTATTGCCAATGAGAAAAAGGTAAAATTCTATAATACTTTAACCGGATTTAAATGGATTGGGCAGCTGATGACTCAACTGGAAGGTAAAGAAACCTTTATCGGCGGTGGTGAAGAGAGTTATGGCTATTTAATCGGCGACCTGGTAAGGGACAAAGATGCTATTGTTTCCTGTGCTTTTATTGCAGAAATGACGGCATTTTACAAAGATAAAGGCAGTAGCTTATATGATGCGCTATTGGATATGTATGTAACTTACGGACTCTATAAAGAAGAACTCGTGTCAATCACCAAAAAAGGTAAAACCGGTGCGGAGGAAATCAAAGCAATGATGGAAAAATTCAGGAGTACCCCACCTGTAACACTTGGTGGATCTAAAATCGCAACTTTAAAAGACTATGAACTTGGCGTAGAAACAGACTTAAAAACAGGTTCAAAAACAGCACTTGAACTTCCTAAATCTGATGTACTTCAATTTATCACTGAAGACGGAAGTATTGTATCTGCCCGCCCATCTGGAACGGAACCTAAAATTAAATTCTATTGCAGTGTAAATGCTCCCTTGAAGCACAAATCTGATTTCAAATCAGTAGATGCAGAACTGGGAAGTAAAATTAAAGCTGTTATGAATGATCTGGAAGCTTAAGCTCCGGATCATTCCGTTGTAATTTCTTTAAAATATTGATCAGCAATTCGCGCGACTGCTGCTGCATTTAAAGGTTTGGATAAATAAGTAGCGATATCTTTAAATTTAGCGGCAGTTGCCTGATCATCTGGGTTCAACGAAGTGGTTAACATGACCACAACAATTCTTGCCCGTTTTTTTTCATCCAGGTTTTTATATTCCTCCATAAAATCCCAGCCATTCATACCCGGCATATTGATGTCCAGAAATATAATTCCTGCATTTAAAACCTGGTCATTATTTACGTATACACCAGAGCAGGTGAGGTAATCTAAGGCTTCCTTCGCAGATGTGATTGCTTTGACATCGACCTGGATACTCGAATTTTCTACAATTTTACGATGAATAAAATTTGTAGCCATGTCATCATCAATTAGCAATATCCGATCAAGATCTTTATATTTCTTCATGTTTAATACATTTATATTTGGCGTTAACAATCATGAAACTAAACCCTAATTCGCGCTTAGCGTAAAACAGAATTTACTGCCCTCAGCAATTACAGACTCTACCCATATTCGCCCCCCATGCAACTCCACTATTTTTCGGCAATGTGTTAAGCCTACGCCATCGCCCGGATAAATTTCAGCTCCATGTAGGCGCTGAAACATGACAAATATTTTCTCCTTAAAACGATCTTCTATACCAATCCCGTTATCTGAAAATTCGAACCTCCAGAAATCCCCCTCTTTGAAAGCTCCAATCTCTATTTTGGGCTTTACTGCTGCTCTTGAAAATTTCAGCGCATTGCCGATCAGGTGTCCAAACAATTGCTTTATACCAGATTCAAAACCATTTAGTACCGGTAAATTGGCATAGTGAATTCTGGCTCCCTTTGATTTGATGACGCCGGATAGGCGTGGTAGCAAATCGTTCATAAGTGAGTTACAGTCGATAACAACCTTAGTCTGGTCTATACTCAACCTGGAATGATCCAATAAGCCTTTGATGAGGTTCCGCATTTTTTCTGTGGCCGCATCGATGTTCTGCATATACAAATGTGCATCTTGATCAAAAGATTCCAGATATTCCATGCGGAACAATTCAACAAAATTCCGGACATTGATCAAAGGCTCCTGTAAATCGTGAGAGGCGATGTATACAAATTGATCAAGCTCTTTCTTTTTGAGCGCCAACTTTCGGATGTACTCATCGACAACCTGTTTAGATAAATACTTTTCTGTTTCATCCCGTATGAGCAATGCAAAGCCTGTAACCCTTTTTCGCTCATCATATTCGGCAGCCATACAGGTATAAGACCAAAAAACTTCTGCATCTTTTCTTTGCAGCCAGCCTTCATTTTGGGCAGTTCCTTCAGTTACTGCCTGCTGCATAAATACTTCGGGAATGCGGTTGGAAAGGTCTTCCTGCTGATAAAAAGTGCTAAAGTGCTTTCCAACAATTTCATCAGGCTTGTACAGAGTTAAACGCTGGGCACTCAAACTAAATGCGCTGACAAGACCATCACTGTTTAAAAAAATAACAGTTTGACCGTTTATTACCTCAAGCATTTTAAGTAAACTTTCCGCGTTCAATTCATTTTGATTTATTCCAGACCGGAAGTAATTTCAAAATTCAGACCAATTTGCCTTACTCGTTCTATTGTCATAAAACTAAAGCTGTACTTCAAAAATGGAAAACTATTGTCCAATAATTTCCCCAAAAAGGGGAAATCCAACACAATGGCTTACCATACTAAGCACTAACGAATCTGACCACTGCCTTTCACCACCCATTTCTCGGTCACCAGTTTTTCAAGTGCAAAAGGCCCCCTGGCGTGTAATTTCTGGGTAGAGATTCCAATTTCTGCACCCAAACCAAATACCTGCCCATCGGTAAACCGTGTTGAAGCATTGAGATAAACTACAGCGGCATCCACAGCATCCAGAAATTTTTCCGCGATGGTTGCATTTTCCGTTAAGATGGCCTCAGAATGTTTTGAAGAAAATTCGGATATGTGCGCTAATGCCTCATCCGGCCCGTCCACCAATTTCACAGAACATTTATAATCAAGAAATTCCCGACCAAAGTCCGCCGCCGTTGCAGCTTGAAGATGGGGATAGTTTAAAGCTTTCAATAGCTGGTAAGCTTCCTGATCAGCAAATATTTCTACCTTATGCTTAGCTAGTAGCGGACCCAGGATTTCCAGAAAGGATTGGGCAATGGCACTATCGACCAGCACAGTATCCAAAGCATTGCAAACTGACGGTCTTGATACTTTCGCATTGAGTACAATTGTCGCCGCTGTTTCCAATTTTGCTGTTTTTTCGACATAGGTATGGCATACTCCAGCGCCCGTTTCAATAACAGGTACCAAGGCATTTTTACGCACAAATTCAATAAGTTGATTGGATCCGCGTGGAATGATTACATCGATGTATTTCTCGGCTTGTAAAATCTCCAGGATGTATTTTCTGTCCGCAGGTAATTGCTGAACTACATTTTTATCCAGTCCCTGTTCTATCAACACTTGTTGAATCAGGGATACGATGCAGGTATTGGTGTGAAAAGCGTCTTGTCCGCCGCGCAAAAGGCAAACATTGCCAGATCTGATGCACAATGAAGCGACATCAATGGTCACATTGGGCCTGGACTCATAGATTACACCAACAATACCTATGGGCACCGTTTTCTTTTGTACAAAAAGACCGTTATCCAGGGTTTTGGTAGACAGGATCTGATTGGTCGGGTCGGGCAAATTAGCGACATCGATCAAACTGTTGGCCAGGCTTTGAATCCGGGACTCATCAAGTAATAACCGGTCTTTCTTCGGATCAGTATCTGATAATTTCACAAGATCTTTAAGATTTTCATTAATAATCTCTGCGGAATTTGCTTTGATCACATCAGCAAGCGCATAAATCAGCTTTTTTTTATCCAGGTCACTTAGCGAGGCGATGGCCAACTTTGCGTTTTTCGCATTGATTAATTGCTGTTCAATTGATTCCATGATTACAGTATTACGATATCGCTGGCATTGGCTATCTCCAGGTTATGCTGTTTTAAATTTTTAGTAATGTCTTGTGCAGATGCTTTAGCCCTGGCGACGGCTACAATATGTTGCTGATCATCTACAATCTCAAAGATCTCGCCATCGGCAAATTTTGTGATTACCTGAAGTACACCAACGGCAAGCAAGCTTTTGCGTTTACGGATGGCTTCACAGGCACCTTCATCCACCATAAGTCGACCGGTTACGAGGCTACCACTGGCCAACCATTTATTTCTTGCCGGAATAGAACAATTCTTAGGCATACAAACCGTTCCCGTTTTTTCGTCGATCGCCTGTAAGATTCCTTCCGGAGTTCTGGCACCAAAAATCACAACCTTAATTCCCATGGCAGCGGCCAGGTTGGCAAAAGTCAGTTTTGAGATCATCCCTCCTAAACCCAGAGCAGAAGTATTTTTACTCGCCAGAGAAAACACTTCGTTGTTCATGGTTTCGATTTTAGGAACTACAAGTCCCTCTTTATCAAGCACCCCGGGAACAGAAGTACCTAAAAGTATTAAGGAAGCACCGAAACCAACACCAAGAAGCGTGGCCAGTTCATCGTTATCAGAAAATTTAAGTTCCAGACTACTCACCACATCGTTCTCATTGGCAATTGGGATTACCCCATTTTTCCAAAGTTCCTCGTAAGTCTCTTTCAACTGTAAAAACTGCTTACGGTTAGAGAAGTGCTGTCTTTCACACAAGCTCTGTGCAATAGAGATTTGATAAGGTTTAAAATGTTTTGAATAGGTATTGATCAACAAAGGATTTCCAATGGATGCAGCTGCCTTTCTTTCAGAAATTTTGCCTTTATAGTTTTTAATAAACTGCTTTCCTGCGGCTACGGCGCCGGAAGAAACCAGTATTAAACGATATTTATCAGAAATGGCAGCAACTTGTCTGGTGATGTCTGCGATGACCAGCTCATCGAGCTCTCCTTTGGTAGTGGTAATGGATGCGGTTCCTAGTTTTAAAACAAGTATCGGCTTGTTCATGGTTTAGTTCAGGTTATAATAACAAATATAAAGCCCTAAAATAAAGAAAAAATCTATAGAACTACTAAACTAAGCGATTACTTACTTTTATCCCGGTTCTTATTGAGCTTGATTTTTATTTTGCCATCATCGCCATCTGTTGCCAGCAGGTGCAATACAATACCCTTCATCCGACGTGCTTTAATCTCTTCTTTATCGGTAATATCGGCATCTTTTTTAGGGTTTCTTAAGGGAACATCTACGGCAATATTTGTTCCTGTGGTCATAGAATAAACACCTGCAACATCCATATTCAATAAACTGGTATTGATTTGCATCGGATTGATGGTAATTTTCTGTCCACGTATATCAAGTTTCCCATTCAGATTGCTAAAAGTAATGTTGTTGAGGTCCCGGAAAGGAAAAGCAAATTTACCTACGCTGATGATCGGGTCAAAATTAACTAAAGCACCTTTTTTTAAATCAAAGGTCAGGTTACCATTCATGGAATTGGTAACCAGTTTACCTTGATCTGTAACCGTACCACGCAGGTTAATTTTAGAAAAAAGATAACCGCGAAGGTTCTGTGAAGTCAGGCTGGTGAGGCCAAAATTCTTAAACGAATAAAAGAAATTCTTTACGTCAACATTGGCAATTGTTGTATTGATAGAAAATTGATTAGAGCTGCCTTTTTGTGTAATGTTCCCATTGAGGTTGAGCCTACCGCCACCGTGTTTAACGGTTACGTTTTTAATGGCTATCCCAGACTCGGAAAGTAAGAGATCGGCATTGGCATCTGTGGCGACAAAGCGTTCGTAATATACCTTATCAAGGTGCATATGCATGTCGACATTACTCTTTTCGAATACCGAGTTTAAATCCTCAGAGAAACTGGTTTTGGCCTTTTTTGTTGTTCTTTTTGCTGCTGTCCTGCTTCCTAAAAAACCAAGAAACTCTCCCAAATGAATTTCCGGACTTCTGATTTTCCAGTTCAGCAGGATTTTTTCAGGTGCGGTATAATACAGGTTTAAAAAATTCTTGATGCTTCCGTCCATAAAAACCACGCTTTTGCCACTTTGTAACCTGATGTTTTTAATGAATAAATCATTATTGCTGAAATTGAGTGAAATGGCTGTATTGGTAAAGTTCAACTTCCTGGGTACGTAATTTACATCGGCATTTTTGATATCGACCACGCCCGATAACAATGGTTTATTCAACTGGAAATTTACAATATCGGCCCTGTAAGCGAGCTTCACATCGGCAGTGCCCTTACTGAATTTCAGAGTCTCTGTGCCTGCCACATTGTTCAATTTAGCTACGTCAAACTGGGACTTGAAAACACCTGTAGCTACAGGATTGTCCAGATCATTGATAAAGGCTGTATCGATTGAAAAAGGAATTTGTTTATAAGCACCTTTAAAACCATATAATTTGATGGCTGAGTTCGCATCCGTAAAACCTTTGCCATTTACATAGTTATTGGTAAAAAAGCCAGTAAAATTACATTGATCCACTACGCCGCCGGGTGTAGTCAATACATTGTTTTTGACAATAGCCTTGACGTCTATAGCCGGATCGCCACCTGGCCCCATGTCGCCGGCTAAAGTGCAATTTACATGAATTGGTTTATTCAGATCAAACATATTCAACTTCTGGGTAATGTTTGGTGCAAGCAAGGCTGCTGCATTTTTCCATAAAATACCCGGTGCTTCGATATTGATTTTAAAATCTGTGTTTTCTTTCGATGTATCGAATGTTGCACCAATAATAAAGAGGTCATCACCGATATTTAATTTATTGGGATTTACGTGTATAATACCGGTCTCATCATTATAGCTTAGTTTAAATGGACCCTCTAACAGCTTATCCTTAATAAAACTACCGCGCCGTGTATTGAAAGCGAGACTTTTAGCCAGGGTTTTCAATTTCAATTCAGCATCCCATCCCCCCAGTATCGGATAATCAATTTTTCCTTTCAACTCATCGACCACGAAGTGGAATAATTTGTGACCTTTTTGATTGTCAACCACAAAATTTACATTATTTAAGGTGAGTTTCTTTATTTCAGGAAAAGAGGAATTTTCTCCTTTTGGTGTGGGTGCTTTTTTTTCTTTCTTCTTAAAAACTGCAGTATTACTATAGCCGTTGCTGTCGGTATACAAGTAAATAGTGGCATTGTTAATCCCCAATTTCTGAATCTCAACTGTTCCCTTTAGTAATGCAAAAACATTCACTGCAACATCGAAACTACTCGCCTCGAGTAAAGTATGATGATGTGTAGCCCAGAGACTGTCCTTGATCACAATATTTTTCAGTTCTAAAGACACACCCGGAAACCCTTTTAAAAAAGTGGGATCCATACCGCCAATCACCATTGATCCGTTTAAATTCTTATTCAGTTGCACATTGAGCTTATCCAGTAAGCTCTTTTTATTCGCATTTACATATACAGCAATGGCAACGTATATCACAAGTATTAGTGCAACTAATCCGGCGAATATTTTCAGCGTAATTTTAGACCAGCGGGGCATCTTAAATCAATTAAAGGTTAGTATGAGGTTAATCCATATGGACTGGAACAATACATTCAATTATTATACCAATACAAACCAGGGATTACCTCATTTGTTTAAAGATACGAGAAGAAAGGCATAAAAAAAGCCGCATCAGAATTAATGATACGGCTTTGTATAATCGGGTTGAAAATTAATTCAATTTTAAAGCATGCGAAGTTTGTGTGCGGATATTCTCGGTTAACTGAGGATTCCCATTCAGAACTTCACCATAGGAAGGAATCATTTGCTTTAATTTTTGTTGCCATTCCGGAGTTTTGATTTGTTCTACAAAACAGCGCTCCATTAAAGTAATCATGATAGAAACGGCAGTAGATGCTCCCGGAGAAGCGCCCAATAGCGCAGCAATAGAACCATCTGAAGCAGTTACCACTTCGGTACCAAACTCAAGGATACCACCGTGCTCTTCATCCTTTTTAATTACCTGTACCCGCTGACCAGCTGTTTCCAATTCCCAATCTTCCATTTTAGCCGTTGGTAAATATTCCTTTAAAGCTTCCATGCGATCTTCAGGCGACTGACGAACCTGATCAATCAGGTATTTAGTCAGCGGTAAATTGTCCAGGCCTGCAGAAATCATCGGACGGATGTTGTTAATCTTAATGGATAAGGGTAAGTCGAGCAAAGATCCATGTTTTAAGAAACGGGTTGAAAAACCGGCATAAGGACCAAAAAGAAGGGCTTTTTTACCATCAATCATCCGGGTATCCAGGTGAGGAACAGACATAGGTGGTGCACCTACTGATGCTTTTCCATAAACTTTAGCATGGTGTTGTTCAATAATTTCAGGATTGATACATTTTAGCCATTGCCCGCTCACCGGGAAACCTCCAAAACCATTGCCCTCTGGTATGTTTGCCTTTTCAAGCAATGGCAAAGAACCGCCCCCGGCACCAATAAACACAAATTTCGATTTAATGACACGCTTTTGGCTATTCGTTTCATTTTTAACCTTTACTTCCCATTTTTGATCCTTTTGTTTCAGTTTTTTAACATCATGGTGGAAATGAAGCTTTACTCCTTCTCTTTTTTGAAGATCGTTAAACATCATTCTGGTCAATGCGCCAAAGTTCACATCAGTGCCCATCTCCATTCTTGTTGCCGCAACTTTCTCATCCGGACCACGACCATTCATGACCAAAGGCATCCATTCATTCAGTTGCGCTGCATTTTCAGAATAGACCATGCCTTTAAACAAATCGCTTTCCTGAAGTTTGGTATAACGTTTCATGAGAAAGTCGACATTATCCTGTCCCCATACAAAACTCATGTGTGGAATGCTCTTAATGAAGTTTTCAGGAGATCCTACCAATTTATTTTTAACCAGGAAAGACCAAAATTGTTTGGATACTTCAAAAGACTCAGCAATGCTGATTGCTTTCTTAGTGTCTACAGATCCATCTGGCTTTTCAGGTGTATAGTTCAGCTCACAAAATGCAGAATGTCCTGTTCCGGCATTGTTCCACGCATCAGAACTCTCAGCAGCAGCAACATCCAGTCGTTCAAAAATTTCAATAGTGATATCTGGCTGCAGCTCCTTAAGCATCATCCCTAAAGTAGCACTCATAATGCCTGCTCCAATCAGTACAACATCAACTTCTTTGTCCGAATTACTATTTTTACGAGTCATTTTTTGAATTTTTTTGCAAAAATACGATACATAATTATATTTTAAATCTATTTTCAAAATATAATTCTATTTTTTTTACACGGATGTGGCGTTAACCATTCCAAAATTCTGTTCTTTTAATAAAACTTCTTTCAAAAAGTAATTTTTTAGCCACGAAGGCGTTAATCTTAGTCATCATCTATCCAAATATGAGCATTCAATCTGTGAACCCTACCAATGGAAAATTGGTTAAAAAATATAAAGAAGATTCTGAAAAACACATTGCTGTAAAAATCGACGATACCCATGCGGCCTGGTTAAAGTGGCGCAATAGCGATTTTGAAGAACGGGCTCGATTACTAAAAAAAACCGCATCCATCCTGGATCAGCGAAAGCAAGAACTAGCTAAACTGATGGCTTTTGAAATGGGAAAACCTCTTAAGGAAGGGATTGCTGAGCTGGAAAAATGCGCTGCTGTGTGTATTTATTATGCAGAAAATGCCAAAAGCTTTTTGGAAGATGAGTTGGTTAAGACCGAGGCCAGTAAAAGTTATGTCAGTTTTCAGCCGCTGGGCGTTGTATTGGCCATCATGCCGTGGAACTTCCCCTTCTGGCAATTGTTTCGTTTTCTGGCTCCGGCATTAATGGCGGGTAATTGCGGACTCTTGAAACATGCATCCAATGTTAGCGGATGTGCCATTGCGATAGAGGAAATTATCCGCCATGCAGGTTTCCCAAAACATGTATTTCAATCGCTCATCATCAGTAGCACTGCAGTTAAACAAGTTATTGCACATCCTAAAGTTAAAGCCGTAACGCTCACCGGAAGTACCCATGCCGGGGTGGAGGTTGCCCGGCAAGCCGCATCTCTGTTAAAAAAGACCGTACTTGAATTGGGCGGAAGTGATCCCTATCTGATATTAGAGGATGCGGATCTGGAACAGGCCGCAGAAATCTGTGTACAAAGCCGCTTGATCAACAATGGTCAGAGTTGCATTGCAGCCAAACGTTTTATCATGGTTAAAACCATAGAGAAGCCTTTTTTAGCACTTTTTAAACAAAAAATGGAGGCCAAAATAACCGGTGATCCTTTGGATGCCAGGACTGATCTCGGCCCGATGTCAAGAATAGATCTGCGTGATGAATTACATGCACAGGTGATTGCAAATATTGAAGCTGGTGCACATTGCCTATTGGGTGGCGAAATTCCTGATCCAGATCTAAAACACGCTTTTTACACCCCAACGATATTGACTGGTATTAAAAAAGGAATGCCAGCCTATGAAGAAGAACTTTTTGGGCCAGTGGCTTTGATGATCACCGCTCAGGATACTGAAGATGCGATTCGAATTGCCAATGACACTTCATTCGGCCTCGGCGCGGCAGTATTTACAAAAAATGTAAAACAGGGCGAATTGATTGCAAAAACTCGCTTAGATGCCGGGTCCTGTTTTGTAAACACGTTGGTAAAATCGGATTCAAGATTGCCTTTTGGTGGCATTAATCAAAGTGGATATGGTAGAGAGCTCGGCTTATATGGTATTCGTGAATTTGTAAATATAAAAACCGTTTATATCAAATAGGCAGTGGTCGTAAAACTACCGCCTATTTGATCCAGGTTTAAGCAAGCGCTTCCTGAGCAATTAAATCAGTATTTCCGATAAGCTCTGCCTCCAGTTCATCAACGAATTGATCAATTTGTGTCTTGGTTACACCAGGCATACAAATGATATGACTACGGCCAGCCTCGGTAGCGATTTGCCAACGTTGACGAAGCGCAAGTGAGGGTTCAGGAAACACAATGGTTAATGCAGAAGGGTTTCTCCATGCTTCAACACCAATTTCATTCAATTGATTTACAGCATAGGCCGCCATATTTAAGCAATCTAAAGCCCGCTGCCTTAATCCTTCCCTACCCAGTTTCTTAATTGCATACCATAGAAACACAGGGCTATGTCCGTTTCTGCTACCCGTAATAGTCGTATCAACCGTGCCAATATAAGGTATTGCTTTTCCGATCCGTTCTTTATAATTCTTTTTAACCAATACCATTCCACAAGGGATTGGCGAACCGATAAATTTATGACCGCTGATGGCGATACTATCTGCACCATAAGTAAAATCAAAACCTGGTTTTAAATCCAATAAAGCACTATAGGTCCCAGCCAAAGCGGCATCACAATGGATGTAATGATTTTTGATGGCCATTTGCTTCAAAATTGCCTGAATTTTCTGCAGGTCATCTTTAGCTTCGGTCATGGTAGTACCAATGTTGGCCAGTATAATTACAGGCTGGTCCCTGTGCATCTGAACCATTTGACGTAAATCGTCATAGTCCATTTCTCCATTTTCCTGTGTACTGATCACAATACTACGCAGGTTTAACAATTGAATGTTCTTTTGAACACTATAATGGGTAGCTTCTGAATAATATACAATTCCGTTGGGATACAATTCCCTTGCAACATATAAACTGTACAGATTTCCTTCAGAACCTCCATTGGTTACATATCCCCACCAGTTATTCTGAGGAGCATTGAATAGCGCTGAAAAAAACTGCAGCACCTCTTGTTCGAGTGACCGGGAGTTTAAGTCGTAGGTAGATTCTACAAGCGGGTCACCAATATTGTTCAATGGAAATTTAAGCAGAGGATAAAGCTCCGAATAATCGAAATCCTGTGCTATTGGATAGCCGATAAAATACTTAGCGCGTTCTTCCGCCTTTTTCATATAAGTATGGAGTCTTTCTCCATCAGCAAAATTAAGTTTGGTATCCATATTCAAATATTTATACGGCAAAGTTAACTCAAACAAATATTTATAAGTTCCATTTAATAGAAAGCAGTAATTATTACTCATAATATATATATTTGCAATTTATTTTACGGATTAAGACGGTAATTCTCAAGTTTACAGGATATTTCGATGACAGACAAATTAGACACATTTGATTCGCAAATTTTAAATCTCTTACAAAGCGATGCATCCATGGCTGCAAAAGATATTGCTGCACTGATTGGATTAAGCGTCTCACCAACTTATGAGCGCATCAAGCGCTTAAAACATGAAGGCTACATTGAGAAATATGTAGCCCTGGTAAACCGGGAAAAACTAGGCAAACATTTGCTGGTTTTATGTACCGTAACGCTGAAACAGCAAAGTTTACAAACATTAAAAGCGTTTGAAGAAACGATCACCAGTTACAAAGAAGTACTAGAAGTACTTTGCATTGCAGGAAGTAACGATTATCAATTGAAAATAGCCGTTCGGGATGTAAATGACTACCATGACTTTGTAATGAAGCACCTCTCCTCTTTTTCTACCATTTCCAATTTGAACAGTAGTTTTGTATTGAAGGAAATCAAGCGTGAAACTGCTTTTGATTGTGGATAATAAAGTAAATAATAATATTTCCCTTATACAATTCATAATAAGTCTAAATAAGCTATATTTGCCGGAGTTTGCAAATTTTACACTTATTAAAAAATGTCATACGGGAAAATTCTACTCTTATTTTTATTCAGCGCAATATCAATCAGCGCCTCCGCTCAAAGTTCAACAGTTATATCTGGCTACGTAAAAGATGGCGACGAAGCCATTACAGGAGCATCCATATTAGTTCTAGGTACAAAGAATGGTGTTACCACAAATAATGAGGGTTATTTTGAGATCAGCCAGCTCAAACCTGGCACTTATACCTTGACAGTATCCTATGTTGGCTATATCAAAACCTCAAAATCAGTCACTGTTTTGGCCAATCGCGATGTTAAAGTTAATTTTGCCTTGAAGGCAGACCGGCAGCAATTGAACAACGTAAATATAGACGGCAAGACCAAGGTTCAGCAAGTGAAGGAATCAGGATTTGCAGTTAACGCGATTGACACTAAAAAGTTTGCCAATACTACCGCCGATCTGAACCAGATTCTGAACCGTAGCACTGGAGTAAGAATCCGTGAACAAGGTGGCTTAGGTTCTGATTTTAAATTCTCCATCAATGGATTGTCAGGTAAACAAGTTAAATTCTTTATTGATGGTATACCGATGGAGGTTATGGGTAGCGCTATGTCACTAAACAATATACCGGTTAACCTGGCAGACAGGCTGGAAGTATATAAGGGCGTTGTTCCTGTACAGCTGGGTGCCGATGCTATGGGCGGTGCGGTAAATGTTGTCACCAATCAAAAGGTTAGCAATTATCTAGATGTGAGTCATAGCTATGGCTCATTTAACACCAACCGCTCAGCCTTAACCGCTCAGGTGGTTGATAAAAAAACCGGAATAATTGTAAAAGCCAGTGGTTTTCTGAACTCATCTGATAACAATTACAAAATGAAGGGTGTAGATGTATTGAATACCGGGCCAAGAACAAATCCGTTTATACCTGAAGAGGAATTGTATACACTGGAATATGTGCAGGGAGATGTGAAGCGTACTCACGACAAATACTTCTCTGCACTTGCACAACTTGAAGCTGGTATTACCAATAAAAAATGGGCGGATGTTTTGTTTATTGGCGGAGGGTACAACGAAGCACATCAGGATTTGCAAACAGGGTTTGAACAAAAAATAGTTTATGGTACAGTTTCAAGGACCAGTTATGCAAAAAGTGCGACTATACGTTACAAGAAAGACAATATTTTCACCAAAGGACTAAACATCAGTGCATTTGCAGCGCGATCAGCAGACACATATAGAACTATTGATACCTTATTTGGTAAATATGACTGGGGCAATACCTGGTTTGAAAGTGGTCATACAGAAATGGGCAATGGGATTAAGACCATCGGCGTAATTAAAAGACCAAGAACCTATGCAATGGCCAACATGAGCTATGTGATCAGTCCGAATCACTCCATAAACCTGAATTACACGCTTGATCACCTGAAAAACGAAAACTACAATACCTTACAAGTTGAGCGGGACAGTTTACCTGGAAAAATCAACAAACAAATTGTGGGATTGGCGTATCAACAGGACCTTCTTGAAGGAAAATTAGTCAACACCATTTTTGCAAAATATTATAACCTTGGATTAAACCGGGCCAAATATATCAGTGGAGCTTATATTGCTCAGGACACGACTTCCAATAATTGGGGCTATGGAATCGCATCGAGATACAAACTCAGCCCGGAACTGGGGATCAAAGTTTCTTATGAGCATGCTTACCGCTTACAGGAAGTGGACGAAGTTTTTGGTGATGGATTAAATGTTCAGGGTAATCCAAACCTGAAACCAGAAAACAGCAACAACTTCAACATAGGCGCATTTTATGGATTCAGAATCGACAAAAATTCATTCTTCATTGAGGTATCCGGTTTTTACCGCAATGCAAAAGATTTCATCTTTCCTGTACCAGATGCAAGGTCTAACGTCTTAAAAAATGAAAACCAATCCAGTGTTCGCATCACAGGATTCGAATCAGAAGTCCGCTACAATTACGATCAATTGCTCTCTGTCACTTTGAACATGACCTATCAGAATGCAATCAACACGACAAGGGATGGGCAAACTGAATCTTATCATATTCCAGGCACTTACAACAATAAAATTCCAAATCAGCCCTGGTTGTTCGGAAATGCCGACTTTACGATTGGTAAAAATGACCTGATCGGAAAAAACACCAGGCTGCAGTTCAATTGGTTCAGTCAATACATCAATTGGTTTTATCTGACCTGGGAAAGCAAAGGGAATCCAAACGGAAAATCTGATATTCCTACACAATTTGTACACAATGCGGCTTTGAGCTATTCCATCCAAAACGGAAGATATAATATCTCTGCTGAGTGTAGAAATTTGACAGACCAGCTGAATTATGACAATTTCAGACTGCAAAAACCGGGAAGATCATTCTCCCTCAAGCTAAGATACTTTATACAGTAAACTATACATCAGATATCAAATCATAAAAATATAACGTCCAAATGAAACGAATAAATCATAGATCCTTAAGACTAATCGCCATTTTCCTGGTACTTTTCAGCATCAGTGGATGTGAAAAAAGAAATACCGGCAATGTTGAAGAAGGAACAAAATACTCCGCAGTGTTATGCATTGGCAGCTGGCCAAATATTGCTTATTATATTTCCGGTATCCCTTCCCTGACAAGTGGCACCATCAGTCTGAAGGGAAATGGTGCTGAAATGACTGGAAAAGTTTATGCCCAGGATGTGATTCAAAAGGATGGTTTCTATTACCATGCCAATGCCGGAAGCGGCCGCTTAGGGAAATACCATGTAGAGAATGGCGTGTTAATTACAGACAAAGAGATTCCTTTTTCATGGTTAAGCTGGGCAAGCTATACATGGGTTGACAACAATACCCTGCTTATCATTGGAGAAGGTAAGGGTGAGGCACGGTACGCCATCATTAAAGTAGATAAAATGACTTTAAAAATTGGTCGCTTGACGCTAAATGCCATTCCATCAGGATTTCAGGTTTACAATATAGGTTTTGCAGAATACAGAAATAACAAAATTTTCCTGGGCTATGGGTTTGGCTCTAATGATTGGACGAACTACCCTCAGATGCCTGTATATCCAAAATCTTATGTGGCCGTAATCGACTACACCAGCATGAACGTTGAAAAATCAATAGAAGAAACGCGTAGCAATGGCCTGGGAGGTTCCAGCGTCTATGCACCATCTTCATTTATTGATGAAAACAATGACCTTTATTTCATCAGCGATCCTGTTAATATTTATGATTACAAATCCAACTCTGCAATGTACCGCATCAAAAGCGGATCAACAGAAATAGATCCTACCTACTTTTTCAATTTCTCTGCTGCTGCCAACGGTGAAAAAGCACCTGCCATGTGGTATATTGGCAATGGTAAAGCAATTGTAAGATCAAGAATAGCGGGTGAATCTATCGATACGGACCACTATTACCGGATTATTGATGTAAAAACAGGTTCTATGATCAAAAAACTGGATTTACCGGCAGACAAAGGAGAGCGTATGGTTAACGCAGTTATTGTGGAAGATGGAAAAGCTTTTATTGCGGTAAACGCCGCTGACCGGGATTACATCTGGCAATACAATCCTGCTACTGATCAATTGACCAAGGGAGTGGAATTTATCGGAGGTATTGATTACATCCTTCGGATAGAAAAGCTAAAGTAATCAAACAGGAATGATGAAAATCTCGCCAATTGGCTACACCGCACTATTTACGGTTTACAGATTGGCGAGATTCACGCTTATTTACTTACATGCTTTGGGCTCGAAGGTAAAACGTCCTTTATCAAAACGAATAGGCTTGTCTTTAGCAAAATAAGAACGACCTAAAGTAGTTTCGATCTGGCCTACACCCAGAATTAGCTTACCGTCTTTTTTCAACAAAGCCAATGGGTTTTTATAAATGGTTTGATTAGTCTTGCCAATTTTAAAGGTATAATCTACAAATAAAGTATCTCCACTATATTTTCCCTCAATCTGACCGTCATTCTTTCCTTTTTCAAAATAATTGATAACCAGCGTTCCGGATACTTTTCCTTCAGAGGTAGTAAGCTTCAGATCAGCGGTATCTTTACCATCTATTGCTACAAAACACTGTTTTTCAAATAAGGTATCGGTTTTGCTGGCGATTGTTGTATCGGCTTTTTCGGAACTTTTATTGCCAGTCTGCGTGCAGCTATACACGAAAGGAATGGCCAATAATGCCAGGTAAAGAGGTGATTTTTTCATGATTAAACAATTATTTTAAGTGATTTTGTTAATTATTAACTACAATATACTCATTAAAACAAATGGAATAAAATAATAGTTTTAGTATAAATGCCTTATCGCATATTAATCAGCCGCTTATGAATATCTTGTGGAAATACCTTAAACCCCACCGTACCTTAATCTTTTTTTCTCTCCTGCTGGCTGGCGCGTCACAATTGCTGAATTTATTGGATCCCGTAATTTTCGGAAAGATCATCGATCAGTATTCTACCAATAAAAACAACCTCTCGGAACACGATCTAATCCGCGAAGTACTCTCCTGGTTACTGCTTGCATTTGGTATAGCCGTGCTGGCCAAACTTTGTAAATCAGTACAGGAATACATCACAAGAAAGGCTGTGGCTAAATTTGGTATGAACATTTTTAATGATGGACTAAAGCAAACACTCCGGCTTTCTTTTCAGGAATTTGAAGAGAGCCGGAGCGGTACTACCCTTGCTGTATTGCAAAAAGTAAAAACAGATGCCGAACGCTTCATCAACGCTTTCATCAACATTTTGTTTTCTTCTTTAGTGGGCGTAGGTTTTCTGCTTTGGTACAGCATTAATAAAAACTGGCTATTGGTTCCGGTGTTTTTTGTTGGGGTGTTGCTATTGGGGGCCTTAACCGGGCTGATCTCTAAGAAGATTAAAGCGATACAGCGATCTATCAATCGGCAAACCGATGCCCAGGCCGGAGTAATTACTGAAAGTTTACGTAATATCGAGCTGGTCAAAAGTTTGGGCTTAACGTTTCCGGAAATTCGCCGTTTAAACCTGCAAACGCTCAAAATATTTGACCTGGAAATGTTAAAAGCCAAAAAGGTTAGTGTGTTGTCTTTTTTGCAGGGCAATATGCTAAACTTTTTAAAGCAATCGGTACTGTTTATTCTGCTGTGGCTTATTTTCAGGAAAGTTTTGAGTGTAGGTGAACTCATCGCCATGCAGTTTATCTCTACTGCCATATTCAATCCATTGCAAGACCTCGGCAACATGATTATCTTGTACCGCGAAGCGGATGCATCCCTTAAAAATTTCGACAAGCTGATGCGAAAACCTGTGGAACAGCGACCGGATAATTCGATCGAAATTGGAAGGCTTGAGAGCCTAAGGTTTGAGCAGGTTGTATTTAAACACAAGACGGCCAACTACAATGCAATCGACAACATTTCCTTTACCGTAAATACCGGACAAACCGTAGCCTTTGTTGGCCCGTCCGGTTCCGGAAAATCAACCCTCGTTAAATTGTTGGTTGGCCTGTACGTGCCAGTAGGAGGACAAATTTACTTTAATGATGTCTTATCCACGCAAATTCGTTATAACCCACTTAGAAGACAAATTGGTTTTGTGACCCAGGATACGCAATTATACGCCGGATCAATAAAAGACAACATGTTGTTTGTAAACCCTTCGGCAACAATGGATGAAATTGATGAAGCATTGGACAAAGCATCAGCCCGGGGGCTGATTTCCAGAGCTTCTCATGGCGTAAATACCATATTGGGTGAGAATGGCATGAAGCTATCGGGTGGGGAAAAACAAAGATTATCTATTGCAAGGGCATTGTTAAGAAAACCAAGATTGTTAATTTTCGACGAGGCGACATCGGCCTTAGACTCCTTAACAGAGGAGGAGATCACCAGCACCATCCGGCAAATATCAAACAGCAGGGCTCAGATGACGATATTGATTGCACACCGACTATCTACCATTATGCATGCCGATACCATTTACGTATTGGAAAAAGGCCAGGTTTCGGAAACAGGAACTCACAATGAATTATTGGAGCAAAGAGGCTTATACTATTCCATGTGGCGCCAGCAGATTGGAGAACGAAGGTAGTCGTGTCACTAAAGATGAGGGTGATCAAAATATTTTGATTCACCCTCAAAAAAATCAATATCCTGCGTTTTGTTGTGGCCTAAGCCCAGGATTGGCATTCAATTCTGCATCCGGAATAGGCAGCCTTGTTTTATTAAAAGTCCTGTCAATTGTTTTTGGCCTTGAAGCCGGTGTAATACCGGCTATTTCATCGTTAAAAGTGATACTTTTATTCAAGCGGATCAGGTCAAAAAACCGCTGTCCTTCCCCTACCAGCTCTTTACTCCTTTCGTCCAGAATCATGTCCATATTTATGGTAAGATTTGTTGCAGGTACAAGTGACGGGGATCTTTTTCGGATGGCATTTAGGTAGTTAGCCGCTTTAATTTTATCTGTAGGTAAGGCCGCTTCCGAAGCAATCAGGTACATTTCAGATAAACGGATGACCTTAATGTTCACCGCTGTTGAACTTCCCTTACCATCCCCAAAAAGCGCTGTACTGCCGCTGTATTTGTAAATGGCTCCCAAACGTGTATTAGAGATTTCGTCATAACTCATGATGCCCAATCTTACATCCGCCGGATCTTGTTTGATTCTATTGATAAAGTAATCACTAGCCATAAAAAAACCAAGGACAGCGCTTCCGCCATCAGACTTACGCCGAAGGTAAACCCCCAATGAAGCAGTTGTTAAATCGCCTTCCAGTGGATATATACCCAATTCCAATACGGACTCTTTTCCAAAAGCCGATTTCCAGGAATCAACCCATTCTCCATTGGTATACAATCCAGGGTAAATGCTTGTTGCATTGATTACTTCCTCTGCAGCTTTTAGTGCATTTGGGTAATCGCCCATAGTCAGATAAACCCTTGCCTGGATGGCTAAATTCGCATAATAATTGATGTAACCGTTTTGTTTCGTTTTGGGCAATAATGGAGCTGCTGCTTTTAAGTCTATCAAAATCTGGGTATAATTTTGCTCAACAGTACTCCTTAAGGATTGAGCATCAGTACCCAGGGTTGTGATGACACTGGGTACTCCAAATGCGGTCTTGTCATCTGTATAAGATTTGCCATAAAGGCGAACCAGGTCAAAATACAGGAGTGCTCTGGCTGTTAGGGCCTGTCCTTTATAAGTGTCATACGTATTAGTTGCAGTATTTGTCTGAATTTTCGCGATGCCCTCCAGCAAATAATTAGTTTGTGCAATACAACTGTAAATCTGGGACCAGAAACCACCGTAGTTATTTGAAGTTGCAGAATGGTTGAAGGTATAGAGCACATCCTGACCGCGCCCTTGAGACACGATGGTCAAATCTCCACCTTTAGCATCCCCATACAGTATAAAATTCCGGCCATAATAATCTGAACTGGTCATGCTGCGCATTAAACCAGCTATTAAAACCTGTGCATCTGCCGGTGTTTGAATCGCATTTGCCGCATCTGCCGCATTGCTAGGCTTTACATCTAAAAAATCCTTACAGGACGAAAAACCTGTTAAGAGAACTGCCGTTAGAAATATATGTGATATTTTCATCTGATAAAATCTTTAAATTAGAAACTAAACTCAATCCCAAAGGTATACGTCTTTCCATATGGAGTTTCCCAGCCCCTTGTCCCAAAAGAATTCACTTCCGGATCTGCAATTTTGTATTTGGAAAAAGTCAGCAGATTGGTTCCGTTAAAGTATAGCCTGGTATTGGAAACACCGATCCTGTTGATCAGGTTCTTAGGCAGGTTATAGGCCAGAGTGACATTTTTCAGCCTTAAAAAACTAGCGTTATACATCTGTCTGCTGCTGTACTGCTGAGGATCAGTAAGATCATTCCCATCCAGTTTTGGTAAGCTTCCATCAGGGTTTTGTGGTGTCCACATGTGATCATAAACCTCTTGTGCTCTGATTCTTTCCCAATAATAACCATCATCAGCTACATCCTTAAATGCACCATCATATAATTTCCCGCCAATTTTATAGTTAAAATTTAAGGCCAGGCTAAAGCCTTTATATTCCGCATCCGTATTGAAACCACCATAAACATCTGGTACAGCTGTACCTAGTACTTTATAATTTGCCTTGGCGTAATTGTATGTTGCCGGCCTTCCATTATAAGAAAAATCTTCAGCATCTGGATCCGCTCCATTTTTATACCATACATTCTTTCCATTTAAAGCTTGAACACCTGCCCATTCGTAGCCATAAAAGCTTAATGTAGATTGCCCCTCCATATAAATAAATTGTGCTCTCCTATCTTCGCCAGCTTTGTCGCCACCGGTTGGATCGTACCATACAATGTCCCGTCCACCATAAAGTTTAATGACTTTTGATTTAACAAATGAGGCGTTGAAACTTGCACTCCACCTAAAATCATTTTTAGCGATAATATCACCACCCAGTTCCAGTTCAAATCCCCTGTTATTCATTTCACCTACATTTTGGATGGTTGATCCGAAACCAGTGACCATAGAAATTGGTACGCTTTGCAACAATCGTTTAGAATCACGGTTAAAATATTCGACTGTACCGGTAATCCGGTTTCCTAACAAGCCGAATTCAAGCGCTACGTTGGTGGTATAGTTGGTCTCCCAGGTCAGGTTTGGTGTAACAATATTACTTTTAATACCACCCGGCGCAGACATATACCTGGAATTATAAGTAACCAGTTCTCTCCAGGCAAAATCATCCGGAGGTAAGGTTCCGTTTAGCCCATATGAAGCTCTCAAACGAAGGTTACTGATGTATTTCACATCTTTCATAAAATCCTCATTGTTGATTCTCCAGGAGCCAGCTACAGACCAGAAATTACCCCATCTTACGTTTGGATCCAGTTTTGAGGATCCGTCTCTACGAAAGGATCCGGAAGCATAGTACTTGCTATTGTAGTTGTATTCCAAACGTGACAATAGCGAACTCATGGAATTTCCGAAATCATAAGCCGTTGAACTTAGCACCCCCGCAGTTGCAACAGTATGCAGCTGTGCCTGGGGCAGATCAGTTCCGGTGGCACGAAGGTAATCGGTCTTGTTCTTCTCTGCTTCGAAACCGGCAAGTATGCCCAGGTTATGCAAACCAAATTGTTTGTTATAGTTTAAGGTAGTGGAAGAAACCAGCTTATTGATATTTGTGGTTGTTTCTTCTACAGCGCCTTTGGTGGCAGCGCCAGTAAAATGCAGGGCACTATAATACGTATGTCCTTTTACCTGTGCATTGTCATAAGAAAAAATGGATTTGAGGGTCAAGTCCGGAAGAATCTTAAGGTTTATAGTTTCATTCGCCGTAATTCTATTGGTAATGGCACTGTTTTCCCATTCCTTGTCATAATACACTGCATTCTGTGCCAGACTACCATACCTTGCTGTAAAAGGTAAACCTGTTTTATAATCTGTTGGCCAATAAAAAGGCCACAACAAATTTCTGGATTGCATAAAATAATTTGTGCTCGTGTTCCGGGTATCGTTATATCCCGCCTGCTTACTTCTGGCGATATTGACATTAGAAATAAATTCGAGGTATTTGCCCACTTTCTGGGACAGATTAATTCGACCCGATATCCTGTCGAAGTTGTTAATTTTAGCGCGGCTCTGATCCTTCGTATAAGATAAAGACGAATAATAGCTGGTATTTGCATCGGCACCGCTAACTGATAGGTCGTTGTTCTGAAACAGTCCGGTTCTGAAAAGCGCATCGTTCCAATCAAAATATTGTCCGTTTCTATTTTCAACACCATCCGTTAGTCCGGTAATGATCACATTTTCGGCCAAACCCGTACCAGCGGTAGAGAAAGTATAACCATGCCTGTTAAATTTAGTTTTTAAGCGATTTAAGGCATCGGCATTTGCAGCAGCCTCTGTTTTACCGGATGTAGTATTGTAGTCGTAAAATATACGATAGAGCATATTCGTTTGCTCCTGAATGCCCGCAGCCTCATAATTATCTGTTGCCCAAGACGGTGTTAAACCAACTGATGATTTAAAGTTAATTACCGGTTTGCCCAATTTTCCACGCTTAGTAGTTACAATGATCACACCATTTGCGGCCCTTGAACCATATAAAGAGGAGGCGGCGGCATCTTTTAAAATGGTGATCGATTCAATATCTGCAGGGTTTAATGAGCTCATGACATTGTTACTGTTATAAAGCGGTTGATTACTCACTCCCGCGTTGCCGGAAATGGTGGGAACCCCATCGATCACATACAATGGTTCGTTGGTAGCCAACATGGAGCCTATTCCGCGTATCCGGATGCTTGGAACTGCTCCTGCCTGACCAGACGCGCTGGTTACCTGCACGCCAGGAACTCTCCCAATGAGTGTATTTTCAAAAGAAATGACAGGAACATCCGGATTGGGCTTAATGGCGTAAGCTGCACCAGTATACGTACTCTTTTTAGCTGTACCGTAGGCCACCACCATGACCTCGTCCAGGGCCTGATCGGCAGATTGTAAAACAATATTGATTACGGGCCTGCCGTTTACTGGAATTTCCTGTCCCTGATACCCTACCGACGATACAAGAAGAATGGCGTCGCCTGGTACATTTTCAAGCATATAGGTACCATTGACAGTGGAAGATGTCCCTTTTGTTGTCCCCTTGATCATCATTGTTGAAATCACGCTGCTTCCATCTTTGGCCGCAGTAACTTTGCCAGATAATCTGGCTTGTCCCTGTGCAAATGCGGGGATGGAAATCATAAAAATGCACAGAATTAGTAAAGATTTTCTCATAACAATTTACATGTTGAAATAATAAAGAATTGTTTTGGTGAGGATTGAAAAGCCCCATTAAGATTGGTCAGACCCAGAAATCACGGGCCAAGGGGTTGTTTGGATTTTTTAATCATAAGTTTAGATGGTTAGATTTAAGGTGGAAGTTTGTTTTCTGTTTTTTATTTGAGGGATTAAGATGAGGCGATGAAGACAAAACACTGGTTTATGCGGCTTTATGCGGTTTATTACCAGTTCGTTAATTTGATACAATATAAAAATATATTGCTATGTATGAATGATTTGATAGGATTTTATCGAAAACACAATTGCTATCTAAAAATAGATACCATAAAAAAACCCACTTTACTAGGTGTAAAGTGGGTTTAAAACCTTCATTCTGATGAATGATTCCGGTAGCGGGGACCAGACTCGAACTGATGACCTTCGGGTTATGAGCCCGACGAGCTACCAACTGCTCCACCCCGCACTATATAGAAGATCAGGCCTGTAAGTATTAAGCTTTCATGCTAACCTCTGGTCAAAGATAGTAATTTTATTGGTGTTTAACGAGGTTTCGTCACAATTAAAGAGACAAAGGCTTTAACTCACTAAGGATCAAATGAAAAAATTAACATTAATTTTATAAAAAATAAAGGTTTAGTTTTTTCTGCTTTCTTCAGCCCCCACTTTCCTACTTACAGAACTCACATCCAATATTCCAGAAAGAAAATCAAGTCAGATGCCGTAGCAACAGCACAGGCGTAATCTGAATTAAGCATAAACCCAAGAACTTTCCAGTTGTGTTGATAACCGTATAAGTCGGCATTCAATTGATGAACGCCAGTTAACGATGGTGTAAATTTCAAATGATCACCGATTCCCTGACCTGTAGCTTTTAAGAAAGCTTCCTTCCTGGTCCAAAGTTTAAAAAATGCCGTCGCTGTATGTTGACTGTTTAGATAGCTGATCTCATCCTGACTAAAATATTCCTGTACGATATCACTGGCTACAAAATCAGGTTTAACAAACTCGATATCTATCCCCACCTCCATATTCGACACAGCAATTAGCGCCCAATCTGATGAATGAGAGATGTTAAAAAAAAACGTCCTGTTACTTTTAACAAATGGTTTCTTTCCAGTATCCACATCAAATAGCAATGCTTTGGGTGCGATGTCCATATATCTGCTTAAAATTATTCGCAAGGCAGCTTTGCTAATGGTGAAACGATCCTGATCCTGCTTTTTCAGGTAACGATTTGCTTGTATCTGCTCATCCAAACTTAATAAAGCCTGAAATTCCCGTATTCTATGCGCTTCTTCAACCAAGCTTATCCGATAAATGTGTACACCATCAATTTTTAAAGTTGGCATATCATAAAAAATCCAGTTTAAAGATTCAACAGACTTGATTTCTATTTCTCCCATCACATCAATCATTCACCTTATCCAAACATCCCTGTAACATACGTGCGAACAACTTATCGTTTGGTGATTTAAAAATCGTATTGTGCGCCCCAGGTATTCCATGTATATTTATGCCTTTTAAAGCATAAGATTTCCAGCCCAGATATTCAAAATCGTCCAGATGAAAGGAATGCTGTTCTGCCCTGAATAGCTCAATTTCAACATCAGCAGGTTCGATCTTATAGAATTTTAAAGCCAGTTTATTCATGACATCTATTTTATTTGGGTAGCCAAAAATACCAATTTGTTCCTGGTCATTTCCAGACTTAAATTTCAAAAGTAGGCGCTCTATTCCTCTTTTGAGGGCCAAAGACCGATTTGCGATCGTGGCCATAAACCCGTCACGAAAGGTTAAAGTGTACATAGCTTTGCGAACAAAATACAAAGTTTTATTGATAAGTTTTTCTATGGGAGGGTCGTAGTAAGGAGTTCTATAAGCAAAGGTATCAAACATGGCCAGCATTTTCACTTTTTTATTCAGGACTTCCAATTGCCTGGTCATCTCATAGGCGACGATCCCGCCAAAAGAATAACCAGCCAGGGCATACGGCCCTTCCGGATTTTGTTTCAGAATTGCCTGTATGTAATGAGCGGCCATGTCTTCAATACGACTAAAAGGTTCGTCTATGCCATTGAGTCCTTTAGCTTGTAATCCATATATAGGCTGATCGTCATCCATATGTATGGCAAGCGTGTTGAACAAGAGCACATTTAAGCTGGCTCCATGCACGATATAAATTGGGATTTTGTTACCTGAAGGCTTAATGGGAACAAGTACATCCCAAGTAATAGATTTGGCATCCAACTGCATGACAAGTGACATTTTCGATATGGTTGGATGTGCTATAAATGTAGCCAATGGCAAGCGTCTTCCTGTTTCTTTTTCTATCCTTAGCATGATCTGTAAAGCCTTAAGAGAATGTCCGCCGATTTCAAAAAAATTATGGTGAATACCTATTTTATCGATGTTTAAAACTTCAGACCAGATTCTGGCCACCATTTGCTCAACATCTGTTCGCGGTCCTGCATATTCATTCAGGGGTTCAAGGACCAACTTACGTTCGGCCAAAGCTTTTTTATCTATCTTTCCATTTGGCGTTAAAGGCATTTCAGTCAAAAACTGAAAAATATCAGGGATCATGTAATCTGGTAATGTTTGTTTAAGGTCTGTAATCCACCTGTCAGCCAACATGGATTCACTTTCCACACTAGGTTCTGCAATTACATAAGCTACTAATTTGTAAATCCCGTCAGTTCCGGCCATTGCAATGACAACAGCATGCTTCACTTTATGTGCTTTACTCAAATGGTATTCAATTTCCGCGGTTTCAATCCTGTAACCGCGGATTTTAATCTGCTGATCCACCCTGGAGATGTAGATCAGCTCCCCATCTGGTGTAAATTTGCCCAAATCACCAGTTCCGTACATTCTGCCGCCTGGATCATTTGAAAATGGGTCCGTAAAAAACTTCTCAGCAGTTAGCAATTGTTGATTTAAATATCCTCTAGCCACCCCTTCTCCAGCAATAAAAATCTCCCCCACTTCACCGATCGCCAAAGGACTCTGATGTTCATCCAATATGTAGATTCCCGTATTATCTATAGGCTTTCCAATGCCAATGACTTCATCTTTAGAATTAATTTGTTTAATGGTCGACCAGATTGTAGTTTCTGTTGGCCCGTATACATTCCATAAAGATCCTGCGCGATTCAAAATTTTCTTCGCAAGGTCCACAGGCAACGCTTCACCTCCACAAAGCACCTTCATTTTTCCTTTTTGCCAACCTGCCTCTAACAACAATCTCCAGGTATATGGTGTAGCCTGCATAAAGGTAATGCTTTCCTGGTCAATCAACTCTAATAAAAGACGACCGTCCTTTACTTCTGTAGCATCAGCAAGTACAATTCTGGCACCAGTAACAAGCGGCAAAAACAACTCTAACCCAGCAATATCAAAACTAATAGTTGTTACAGCAAGCAGACTGTCTGTTGGCTCCATACCCGGAACCTTTTGCATACTTAGTAAAAAATTAACCATATTTTGATGCATCACTTCCACTCCTTTTGGTTTCCCAGTGGAGCCTGACGTATACAAAATATATAAAATATCTTTTCCAGAAATCTCAGCTATCGGATCCTGATCTGAAAATAAGGATAAACTACCCCATACATCTTCCAATATAACCTCCTTTGAACCTGACAAATGAACCTCTTTATAGCAATCAGATGTCAACAATAACACTGTATTGGAATCCTCCAGCATATAACTACTTCGAGCTACAGGAAATAAAGGATCTAAAGGGACGTAAGTTGCGCCTATTTTCATAATTGCCAATAAACTGATTACAAGCTCTTCTGACCTATCAAGTAGAATCGCCACTTTATCCTGGGGCATTACACCTTTATCAAGGAGTAAATGTGCAAGTCTATTGGCATGACTATTCAATTGAAAATATGTAAGGTTATTATTTTTAAATGTCAGTGCTACACGATCCGGATATTTAGATACGGTTTCGCTAATGAGTTGATGAAGCAGTTTGTCTTTAGGATAGTTGACTTGAGTCGCGTACGACATGGCCATATTATTTGCTTTCAATTTAGGTCAGTTATAGGTAAATGATCAAAATCTTGCAATAATTTAGCCATTACACTTGACTAGTATCTTAAGGAGATAATAAATTAAGATCAGGAGTAGCTGCTTACCGCCGTACGGCTTTAGAAATTAACATTATATTATTTCCTATAATAAGAAATTTAAACACAATAAAATCAAACACTTAAAGTATTTAACTAAAATACAACTTAAGGTATAGCAATGCTCTGAACCAATCAAAAAGCTGGAATGACAACGATATATTCATTTTATTCATTTTACCTAAGGCTAAATGATATGTAGCGGAAGGTCTCTGCCGTTTACTAGCGACAAATGACGATAACAACTCTCTTTGCCAGTTTTTTCAACAGAAAAGATATGAATGATGAAAAGAAAGTTAAATTTTATTGTGGCTGTTATAAAATGATATTCCGCTTAAATGCACAACCCAGTTCCATGATCGAATCCGTCTTCGCAATGCCCGAGATGTTATCAATTTTCTCATACAATACCTTTCTCATGTGCTCATGGTTTTTAGCGATGATCTTCAGATAGAGCGTATAGGTACCTGAAATATAATAACACTCCGTTACCTCCGGAATTTTCTTCAATTCTTCAATGATCCGATCTGAGTCCTGATCCTTTTCCAGGGTAATTCCAGTAAAAGCGCCCCAGTCGTAACCAATTTTCTTTTCATCCAGAACAGGTTTGATTCCAGTCAGTATACCTAATTCCGTTAACCTGGAGATCCTCTGGTGGACCATTGTATTTGATACCCCCAACATAGTTGCTATTGCTGAATAAGCCATACGGCCGTCTTTTTCAAGCGCCTTCAAAATCTGAATATCAAAATCATCAATGCCGTTCATGTTGTTTGCAGTTTAATACACCATTCAAATATCGGATTTTTTAAGTTAAATTCACTTTTTAAATAACAATAATAAGTTAAATATCACTTTATGATAAGTAAAATATAAAATATTACTAACTTCGTCGCAACTGAAAAGTATTCGAAGATGGGAAATTTAACAGAAAACAGCACGAGTGAAGTATTAATCGCTAAGGAAGATAAATATGGCGCACACAATTATCATCCCCTACCCGTAGTATTAACCCGCGGTAAAGGCGTTTATGTGTGGGATGTAGAGGAAATGAGATATTTCGATTTCCTATCGGCTTATTCTGCAGTAAATCAGGGTCACTGCCACCCTCGAATCATTGATGCGCTAAAAAACCAGGCGGAGCAGCTTACGCTCACTTCAAGAGCCTTTTATAGTGATAAGTTAGGCGATTTTGAAGAGTTTGTTTGTAATTTATTTGGTTACAACAAAGCATTGATCATGAATTCCGGAGTTGAAGCGGTAGAAACAGCCATGAAACTTTGTCGGAAATGGGCATACCAGATCAAAGGAATTCCGGTAAATCAGGCTAAAATTGTTTTTGCAGATGGAAATTTCCATGGCAGGACCATTTCAGTCATTTCTGCCTCTAATGATGAAAGTGCAAGAAAGGATTTCGGCCCGTTCGTATCCGGAATCGCCCATGTTCCCTATAACGATGCCGATGCTTTTGAAGCTTTGTTAAAAACTGATCAAAATATTGCTGGTTTTATTGTAGAACCCATTCAGGGAGAAGCAGGTGTTGTTGTGCCGGACAGTGATTATCTGAAGCGTATTAAAGCACTTTGTCAGGCTTACAACGTACTTTTTATTGCGGATGAAATCCAAACGGGAATCGCCCGTACAGGCAGCATGCTGGCTTCTTACGAAGTAGACAGTGAAGATAAAAGCAATCAACCGGATATTCTGATATTAGGGAAAGCCATTTCTGGTGGTGTTTTGCCGGTTTCTGCGGTAATGGCCAATGATGAGATTATGTTGACCATCAAACCTGGAGAACATGGCTCAACCTATGGTGGAAATCCACTTGCCTGTGCCGTGGCAAAGGAAGCTTTACAGGTGGTTATTGATGAAAACTTAGCTGAAAACGCTTATATACTAGGTAATCAATTCCGTGCTGGACTTGAAGCAATTGCTCAAAAAACGGATTTAATTCAATTGGTAAGAGGTAAAGGACTACTCAATGCAATCGTCATCAACAGCAGCGAAGAGTCTGACATGGCCTGGGACATCTGCATGAAGTTTAAAGAAAACGGTCTGCTGGCCAAGCCAACCCATGGCAATAAAATCCGCTTTGCTCCCCCATTGGTGATCACAGCGGCACAAATCAAAGAAAGTCTGGCCATTATTGAAAAATCTTTATTAAGCTTTGCTTAAAACTTATGCAGAGAACGATAAAGCTGGTTAAAAACAGATCTGATATTGGTGCCGGAACACGTGGATCTGACATGGGCATAGACGCAATTGAAATTGCAGCCATCAATAAGGGAAGTGATTACTTTAACAAATTCAGTACCTTAGACGTGGAGACACACAATGAAACGATATATAATAAAGACAGAAATACATTTGCAAAGCGGATTGAACATGTACTGGAGCAGTGTACAAGGGTTGCTAAAGCCGTTGAGCATAGCATAACAGCCAACCATTTCCCCCTTGTGTTCTCAGGAGACCATTCTTCTGCTTTGGGCACAATCAGCGGGATAAAAGCTGCTCATCCTGATCAAACATTAGGTGTGATCTGGATTGACGCACATGCCGATCTGCACTCACCTTATACTTCTCCTTCGGGAAATATACACGGTATGCCATTAGCGGCAGCTTTGGCTAATGACAATTTAAATTGTCAGCAAAACAAAGTTACCGGAGATACGCTCGCATTATGGGACAATTTAAAGGCCATAGGAACACCTGCTGCGAAATTGAAAGCAGAACACCTCATCTACTTTGGAGTTCGGGATACAGAATATGCAGAAGATCACCTCATTCACAATTTAGGAATAAAAAATTACAAAGTTGAAGAGATCCGTTTCAGGGGTTTAGCAAAATGTATTGAAGAAGCACTGGATAAATTGACTGATTGCGATCTGCTTTACATTTCTTTTGATGTAGACAGTATGGACTGTGATTTAATTTCCTGTGGCACAGGTACTCCAGTCGCCAAAGGCTTCGATCAATTTGAAATCATAGCCATTATCGAAAGTATTGTTGAATCAGGGAAAGTGGCATGTCTTGAAGTTGTGGAGGTTAACCCTTTGCTAGACAATAGAGGCAATAAAATGGCCGAGACTGCCTTTGACATATTGGAGCAGGTTACATTAGGTATCGAGGCGAATCTTTAATACATCTGGTTCCATTGACGTACGTTTTTCTAAATGTTAAAACAACATGTAGCGCAATTTACATTTTACTCGTTTAGTAAGAAAAACACCTATTATGAACCGAAACCTTTATTTATTGATAGTGCTACTGCTTGGTAGCAGCTTTATTTCCTGCAAAAAAAGTGATATTACCCATGAAAGCGACTATGACAAAAGCTATAAAAGCTGGGTGGCTTTCAAAACTTCATCCAACAATTCGTATCGTTACAAAGTGTCTTTTACCTCGTGGACAGGATACAGTACCGAGACTGTAATTACAGTAAAGGATGGTAAAGTTGTCGGCCGTTCTTACGTTGCAAAAACCGTTGAGCATCCATCCAACTCAGTGCTGGTACGCGAAGAATGGACTGAAGATGAAAGTACGCTCAACACCCACGCCAACGGTGATCCCTCTGCTACTTTGGATGAAATCTATGATCGGGCAAAAAACCAGTGGTTATTGAAAAGAAAAGATGCAGAAGTTTACCTGGAGACGAAAAACAATGGAATGATTTCTTCTTGCGGATTTGTGCCGAAAAATTGTGCTGACGATTGTTTTAGAGGAATCCACATCAGTTTGATTGAAGCCATGTAATTGCTCCGGGTTCCACCAGATCATGAACCGGCTAATGATTACCTGGATTTGAAATTATAGATCTCACTGCCCTTCCATAAAATATATCCCAATTTGGCACACTGCCTGGCCACTTCAGATTCTACAACCGGAGGGACATCGTTTACAATTTTCCAGCGAATGGCATATTTGCTGTTGTAGCTCATATAGACCACCAGATCTTCACAATCCCATGAATCTTCCAGTTCATCCGTTAATGACGCCTGAAGCTCCGCTGCCACACGGACAAGCCTTTCGTTCATCACCTTAGATAAGGGTGCCCCAGGCTTGATATCAGGTTCTATAATTGCGAGTACAGTAATTGTCATCATAGGTAGTAATCAGATGCCGCTAATATTGCCATAACAAAGCAAAGCTGCAAATATTAAGACCTATTTTTAAGCGCTTAGCGGCTTACATGCTGGCTAGCAGCGAGAAAAAATAAAGCAGTAGCTTTTGATGGCTTTCAAGATAAAGTTAGCAGAAAACAAAGCCAAAAAAAAGCCTCGATGTTGATGTAACATCGAGGCTTAGTAGCCCGCAGGGGAATCGAACCCCTATTTCCAGAATGAAAATCTGGCGTCCTAACCGGTAGACGAGCGGGCCATTCCGTTTTGGTGATGCAAAGGTAATAATCGTTTTTAATTATGCAAACTTTTATGTGAAAAAAAATCAAATTATTTTTGCCAAAAACGCCCTTGCAAGCCTAATTAACTCATTTTTAGCTTCTTCTCGATATCATTCACGTAAGCTCTGAATTTCTTATCTGTCTGAATTAAATCTTCTACTGTCTGGCAAGCATAAATCACAGTAGAATGATCACGACCACCAAAGAAAGCACCAATGGTTTTTAACGAACTCTTGGTCATACCTTTAGACAAATACATCGAAATCTGACGGGCCTGTACCACCTCACGTTTACGGGTTGGTGCTTTTAACAAATGAACTGGAACCTCAAAATAATCGCATACCAGTTTTTGGATATAATCCATGGAAACTTCTTTCGTGGTATTTTTTATGAAGTTCTTCAGCATAGATTTTGCCAATTGCAAATCGATCTCTTTTTTGTTCATGGTAGACTGCGCCAACAGGGAAACCATAGCGCCTTCAAGCTCACGTACATTGTTGTCGATGTTGTTTGCTACATACTCTACTACCTCATCAGGTAAATCAATACCATCAGCATACATTTTCTTTCTCAGAATTGCAATCCTGGTTTCCAGCTCAGGAATTTGCAGGTCTGCAGATAAACCCCATTTGAAACGACTTAACAAGCGCTCTTCCAAACCAGAAAGGTCTTTAGGCGCCTTGTCAGATGTAATGATGATCTGTTTGCCTGATTGGTGTAAATGGTTAAAGATATGGAAGAAGATATCCTGTGTTTTTTCTTTCCCGGCAAAGTTGTGTACATCATCCATAATGATGACATCCATCGCCTGGTAAAAATTAACAAAGTCATTGATCGTGTTGTTTTTCAAAGACTCTACAAATTGTTGACAGAACTTTTCACAGGAAACATAAATCACCAGTTTATCCGGTAAACTTCTTCTGATCTCATTGCCAATTGCCTGGGCCAAATGCGTTTTACCTAAACCCGAAGCGCCATAAATCATCAGCGGGTTAAATGAGGTTGCTCCTGGCTTAGCCGCTATAGCGTGTCCGGCTGATCTGGCTAAACGATTACAGTCGCCCTCTACATAAGATTCAAATGTATAGGCCGCGTTCAACTGCGGGTCTACATTCATTTTTTTCAAGCCAGGAATCACAAATGGATTCTTGATATCGCGGTTAATGTTAACCGGTACAGGCATCGATTGTTTCCTATTGTTAGCACCATTGCCATTTGAAGGCATATTGGTGGTATAAGGTAAAGCACCATTGGTAGATTTATCTACCACAATATTGTACTCCAACCGGCCTTCATCTCCTAGCTGCTGCTTTACAGTCTTACGCAACAGTCCAACATAATGCTCTTCCAGCCATTCGTAAAAGAATAAACTTGGGACCTGCACAGTCAAAACCCTATCTTCAAGTTTAAGAGCTGATATCGGTTCGAACCAGGTTTTGAAGCTCTGGGCCGGGATATTATCCTTAATAATTTGGAGACAGTTATTCCATACTTGTGTACAAGTGATCTGCATATTTTATTCTTTAATTTTTATGGTTTACAATATTAAAACAGCGAAGCGACCCGCCGTTTTGGGAGTGCGAAGATCATAAAATTTACCAACATTTAGCCATAAAATCTGAGCTTTTTTATAACTCTTTCATTTGCAAAAGAATAGAAAACATACCCAACAAGAAACTTGTGGATAACTAACAAATGTGGTTAAGTTATCCCCATTCCATTAAATCCATTACCCGGTAAAACTCAGCTTGTGGCTTGGCTGTTAAATGAACCTTTTCCTTGCTTACGGGGTGTATAAAAGACAATTCAGAGGCATGAAGTAACATGGTGGTCATGTCCCATTGCTCTTTAAACAGCTTATTTTGTTTATTACAACCATGTTTACGATCGCCTATGATCGGATAAAAAATATGTGCAAAATGTTTACGGAGCTGGTGCATACGCCCGGTAGTTGGCGTCGCTTCAACCAGGGAGTACCTGGAGGTTAGGTGCTTACCAAACGGAACAGCCAGCTCCGCACGTTTCAAGGTTATAAAGGAGGTAAAAGCTTCCTGTATTGTACCGTTCTCTTTCGCTAAAGGATAGTCAATTTCCAAATGGTCCGGGCTATGCCCCCTGAGCACGGCGAGATACTTCTTTTCTACTTCACCATTTTGGAATTGCTGGTGCATGGCAATCTCTACGTCTTTCTCAAAAGCGAACAAAAGCAGTCCGCCTGTTTTGCGGTCTAAACGATGTACCGGACTCACGTGACGATTGATTTGATCTCTCAACAACTGCAAAGCGAATTCCTTTGCATCATTAGCAATAGACGATCGGTGCACCAATAAGCCATGCGGCTTATTAATCGCAATTAAATGATCGTCCTGATAAACTATTTCTAAACTCATTTTACAACTTAATTCCAATTATTTCTCTACAATTCCGGATTGAGCCTTCGGTAAAGCCGGCACACAAAAAGGTATAAACAAGGAACATAACAGGGGTATTGCAGGGCCCATAGGTCCTACAATACCCCTGTTATGTTCCTGTTATGTCCCTGTTATATTCCTTTCAGTGTGCCAGCTGTACCGAAGGATTTACCTACTGTCGGTACAAATGATCTGGCTATTTTGCAATCCAGGCTTCTGGATTTAGCTTCGTTTGGCCACGCATGATCTCAAAATGCAGAATAGGCCCATCTTCTTTTGAAGCAATTGTACCTAAAACCTGCCTGGTGTCCACTTTAGTACCTTTAGCCACACTAACGGTTTTTAAATTCTGATAAATGGTAAAGTAATCACCATGCCTGAGCGCAACAATATAAGTACCATAAAGCTCTTTCACAAACAACACATCCCCTTCAAATACAGCCTTTACTGCAGCACCTTGTTCTGTAAGGATGTTAATTCCGTCATTGGTATAATTGGCCTGACCCTCGGTATGGTTACCAAAGCGCTCTACAATCGAATATTGACCAACCGGCCATGGTAAGCGTCCCCTATTATTTTCAAAGCCCGCAGACAGCTTCGCTGCTTCCGGCGAAGTTGTCAGATAACTGCTGGTCGTTTTTTCCTTAGCACTGGCCACCGGAATAGGCCTTCCTTCCGCAGCAGCCTTTTGTGCAGCTACCCGCTCATCTTCTTCTGCTTTCTTCCGCGCAATTTCTATTTCTTTCTGGATTGCCGAACGAATGGCCCGATCAATTTCTGTTTGCTGCCATTTTCGTGAAGCGATGTCTTTTTTAAACCGCTGCTCCTGTTTGGCAATTTGACTCAACATCTCGGCCTGTTCCGTTTTATTCTTACCAAGCTTCACCTTTTCATGTTCCTGTTCGGTAAGTAAGGTACTTTTCTCTTTCAGGTTCTTATCGAGCACAACAATCTTATATTCAATCTTTTTCTTCGTCCCCTGGATGTAATCTGCCTGCTTTTTACGATACTGACCAAATTGCTGGAAATATTTAATGCGTTTATAAGCCTGATTGAAACTGTCTGATGAAAAGATAAACATCATTTTATCGTAAGCATTCTGATTGCGTTGTGCAAAGCGCACCATGCCGGCATATTCTTTTTTAAGTTCTCCCAGCCGCCCTTTCAATGTAGTTACCTCATTTGCGTTTTCATGAATCTGGTTGTCCAGGTTCTTCACTTCAGAGTTAATCACTGCGATCTTATTCTGCATGAGCCTGATTTTTGCATTAACAGCCCTGATCTGACCTAAAGTGAGTCTTTTACTACTCGAGGTCTCGTTCAGGTTTTTCTGCAGCATATCAATTTCACGCTGTATAGCTTCCTTACTTCTTCTGAGGTCAGCACTAGTGGTTTGAGCAAGGGCTACAGTAGTAAAAAAAGTAAAAAGCAAAATTAAAAAGGATCTTTGTGGCTTCATGTGTAAAACAAAAATAGCGAATTAGGGCTATCCAAACAAGTCGCTGCTCAGATAGCGGTCGCCACGGTCACAGGCAATGAATACAATCAGGCCGGTTTCCAGCTCCGAAGCCAGCTTTAAAGCCGATGCAAAAGCACCTCCACTACTCATTCCGGCAAAGATCCCCTCTACCCTGGCCAATTCCCTTGCTTTAAGCGTAGCCTCTTCCTGAGACACATCCATCACGCGGTCAACACGACTTGCATCGTAGATCTTTGGCAAGTAAGCAGCTGGCCATCTGCGAATTCCCGGTATGGAGGATTCTTCTGTAGGCTGGCAGCCCACAATCTGAATATCAGGATTCTGCTCCTTCAGGAACATAGAATTACCCATGATGCTACCGGTAGTACCCATAGAACTTACAAAATGCGTAATCTTTTGTTCGGTATCCCGCCAGATTTCTGGTCCGGTGGTTTTATAGTGTGCCAGGTAATTGTCAGGATTGGCAAATTGATCTAACAAAAAATACCCATTTTTATCGCGTTGTTCCTCGGCGTAGTCGCGACAAACCTCAATCGACTCCAGCAAAGTAACTTTTGCACCAAAAGCCTCCATCGTTAAGGTACGCTCGCGTGTTGAGCTCGCAGGCATCACCAATTCTATCTCCAAACCATAAATACTGGCAATCATAGCCAGAGCTATGCCTGTGTTACCGCTGGTGGCTTCAATTAAGCGGGTACCCTTTTTAACCTCACCACGCTCTATCGCCGAGCGGATCATATTCAGCGCAGCACGATCTTTCACACTACCTCCTGGGTTATTCCCTTCAAGTTTGGCAAAAATCTTTACGTTTGGATTGGGATTTAAATGCTGGATCTCTACCAGCGGCGTATTGCCTATGATGTCAATGATGCTCGCCATTACTTGTTTCCTTTGGTTTCGATTACTTTGATTGCTGATTGGTGATATACAGTAGAGCCGGCAGGAACACTCTTGGTGATCCAAACGTTACCTCCGATAATGGAATTGCTGCCAATGACAGTCTCCCCTCCCAATATCGTTGCTCCGGAATAGATGATGACATGATCTTCTATCGTTGGGTGCCTTTTGATATTGGCCATGTATTTCTCTACACTCAGGGCTCCTAATGTTACGCCCTGATACAATTTTACATGATTTCCAATAACTGTGGTCTCGCCGATCACCAGACCCGTTCCATGGTCAATATACAAATACTCACCAATAACAGCTGCCGGATGGATATCGATACCCGTTATGGAATGTGCATATTCGGTTAAAATCCTTGGTATAATTGGAATTTCAGCTTTTAATAAAGCATGAGCAATCCGATATAATGCTATAGCCAGAAAGCCAGGATAACTTCTAATCACTTCAAATTCGCTTTTGGCCGCCGGATCTCCCGTTAGAATAGCTTGAATATCGGTATTCATCCGACGGTATATCTCTGGGATCTGCTCAAAAACACCAGCGGCTACAGCGGCGTTGTCGCAGTCTTCACAAGCTTTGGTGGCATTTAGGATACGAATCAGCTCCACTTCCAGCTTGTGCATCATCCGTTTAATTTCATTAATTGAATAATCTGGTGTGGTCAATCGTTCCGGATACAACAAATTCATGATCTGGATGGCCCAATCGGCAATCTCCTGATTGGAGGGCACCGCCTCAATCAGCTTTTGTTTATTGTAAATATGAAGATAAAATTCCTCGTTCATTTGCGTTCTTATTTTTTAGCAGGGATTTGTTCAAGCACCTTTAACAGATAGCCCCAAAACTTTTGTACCGATGAAATTTGCACACACTCATCTGGAGAATGGGCGCCATGAATGGTCGGACCAAATGAGATCATATCCATACCAGGCAAATGGCCACCTAAAATACCACATTCCAGACCAGCGTGACATGCATTCACATCAGGCTCAGCATTAAAGATATCTCTATATAAAGAAGTCATTAAGTCAAGGATGGCAGAATCAGGGTTGGGTTTCCAACCTGGATAATCTCCACTTTGTGAGACATCGCAGCCCATAAGTGATAAAGCTGCACCAACAGCATTCGCGACGTCGGTCTTGGTACTTTCTACACTACTGCGTTGTAAAGACTGTGTCACAAACTCCCCTTTTCTTAAAATAACCCTGGCCAGATTAGATGAAGTTTCAACCAGATTTGCAATATCAGGACTCATTCTGAACACCCCGTTAGGTAAAGCGTAAATCGCCAATACAATTTTATCAAAATCGGCTTTACTAAGCGCAAAATCAGGTAGCGCTATTGGATTTGCACTGATGTTTAACCCCGCCTCTATAGATTGGTATTCAGCATGTATGGTTGCAGCAAATGTTTTCAGGAATTCAAGAAAGGTTTCCTTTTGTACTGCAGGAACAGTGATTATGGATTTAGACTCTCTTGGGATTGCATTTCTAAGACTGCCGCCGTCTATTTCTGACAATTGCAAACTAACAACCTGAGACGCTGCATGTAAAATGCGGTTCATGAGTTTATTCGCATTGGCCCTCCCTTTATGAATGTCCATACCGGAGTGTCCGCCCAGCAGACCTTTCACCACAATTTCAAACGCAATACCATCCTTATTAACAGCCTCTTGCTTATAATTATATATAGTATTGGTATCGATACCACCAGCACAACCAATGGTCAGTTCGTTATCTTCCTCTGTGTCCAGGTTAAGCAAGATGGTTCCAGATAAATTAGCGGGCTCCAGTTCGATGGCACCTGTCATACCTGTCTCCTCATCGATGGTAAATAAGGCCTCAATAGCCGGATGAACGATATCTTTAGCCGCCAGAATACTCATGATTGTAGCTACACCGATACCGTTATCTGCACCTAAAGTTGTGCCTTTGGCCCGTACCCAATCGCCATCTACATACATTTCAATACCTTGCGTATCAAAGTTAAAAACAGTATCCCCGTTCTTTTGGTGTACCATATCCAGATGAGATTGCAGGATTACCGTTTGTCTGCCTTCCATACCTACCGTAGCCGGCTTTTTGATCACCACATTACCAGTGTGATCCTGTATGGTTTCCAGTCCTAAACTTTCACCAAAATCAACCATAAACTGAATCACACATCCTTCTTTTTTCGAAGCACGGGGTACCGCATTGAGGTTTGCAAAATTATTCCAAAGGGATTGCGGTTCTAAATTTTTAACTTCCATGTTACTCGTTGTATCTGGCAAAGTTAAAATTTATCTTAAAATACGGTTTATTAATTCCAAACATGTTAAATCTATGGCATTTCTCAGCTCATAGAAGGAAAGGATATGCCTTTAATTTTCCGGAACAGTTCTACAGCGTAAATATCTGTCATACCTGAAACAAAATCCAGCACGCTCATGATTTTTGAATAAGCATCAGTGTCTTGGGTAAGAAATTGCTTAGGGATCAGTTCCACCAGTTTTTTGTGGTATTTTGATTCATTTTTCAGATAGGCCGGAATGAATTCTTCCAGCAAACCACCCATGACCTGGTAGCCAGCCACCTCAATTTGAACTACAGATGAATAGTTATAAATCCTTCTAATCGAGACTTTTTCAATTTCTTTCATTACAGACAAAAAAGGTTCTTCGATGGCATCCATCAGACTTTGATTGAACTCACCCGCCAGAATACTTTCCTGCGCATTGAAGAATACTTCAGAACACAAACCAATTAATGTACTGATTGATTTGGCCCGCATTAGGGTAATCTTAGCATCATCATCTTCCATCTCGGCCAGTCTTGCAGGCATACGTTCATCGCGGCATAAGGGCAACAACAATGCTTCGACTTCAGCGTAAGATAGAATTTTCAACCGATGCGCATCCTCCAGATCGATGATGTTGTAACAGATGTCGTCTGCAGCTTCCACCAGGTAGACCAGTGGATGTCTTTTATAAATCAGCGGTGCGTCCTGAACCTTGATCAAATCCATTTCCAACGCAATTTTTTCAAAGCCGCTTTGTTCGGCCTGGAAAAAGCCGTATTTCTTGGTATAGATATTCTTTTTATTGTGCCCGGCCAATGAAGCGCAGGGATACTTTGCGATGGCGGCCAGCGTTGCGTAAGTAAGCGCAAAGCCACCTGTTCCTTTTCCGGCAAACTGATGGGTTAAGATACGTAAAGCATTGGCATTTCCTTCGAAATGAATCAAGTCTTCCCACTGTCCTTCGGTAACCTCATCGCGATAGACGCGGCCATCACCAGTGGTAAAATAGTGTGAAATGGCCGATTCTCCGGAGTGACCAAATGCAGGATTACCTAAATCATGTGCCAGGCAGGCGGAAGCGATGATATTTCCAATTTCACACAATAGCGGACAGGAATCGTCGATTCCTGCATCCTGATCTTTGACTTTATTGTAAAATATGGTTCCTAAAGACCTTCCTACACTGGCTACTTCCAGGCTGTGAGTTAGGCGGTTATGAACAAAAACACTTCCCGGCAATGGGAATACCTGGGTTTTATTTTGCAATCTTCTAAAGGGCGAAGAAAAGATGATCCGATCATAATCCCGTTGAAATTCCGACCTTGACTCTTTCTGATTTCCGATAAAACGGTCTTCGTTTCCCCAGCGCTTAGACGACAATAACTTTTCCCAATTCATAAGGGCGAAGATAATTATTTATCGCTTAATGAAGCATTGGAGCCGTATTTTTTGAAATCTAAAATAAACGGAGCTGACTATCCTGTGGCGGCTTGGCATCACCAAAAACAGTTTTGCCGCCATACTTCCAGGAATCGTTGCGTTCTTTCTCAATCAAAGCATTGAAATTCTCGTTCGGGATAAAGTCCTGTTCTGCTCTTCGGGCCAGCACGCCCAATTGTTGTATGGCCTGTAGTTTATCACTCTGGCCTATTTTTGCCTGATGTACTGCCTTGCTGAGCACAGCAATGGTTTCGTCATACACTTTGACTGGCACTGGAAAAGGATGTCCGTCTTTGCCACCATGCGCAAAAGAAAAACGCGCAGGATCATTAAAGCGGGAAGGCGTTCCGTAGATTACCTCGCTGACTAAAGCCATGGACTGCAGGGTTCTGGGCCCCATACCCTCCAACAATAAAAGGGACTCGAAGTCGGCCGGCTGTTTTTCCTGGGTAAGCCACAACATTGCGCCTAACCTTTTCAAATCCACATCCTTTGCCTTCACATCGTGATGATTGGGCATAATCAATCTTCTTGCTTCAGCAATCATGCGGTCGGGGTGTTCTGTAGTCATGGCCAACATTGCGGTTTTAGAAGGCAAAGCAGCTTTAGCGGTCAAATTTAAAATTGGCCCCATGTTTTGTCCGCAAATCCCCGTATGCGGTTCCTCAACAAAAGAAGTTATTCCTGCGGAATGCCAATGGTACCTCCGCGCAGTTGAGCCAGAGGCACGCATGCCCTGCTGAACTACAGTCCATAGGCCATCGGTATTGACTATAAAATTATGCAGATACAACTGAAAACCATCCTGTACTGCGGTATTGTCTACCTTAGCACTTAACTTGCTGCAACGCACCAGTTCCTGCCCGTCGAGTCCGGTTCTTTCACCAAAACGCAACAATTCATCGGGCGTATTTTTTGATTTTTGACCTTTACCTCCACAGATATAAATCCCCAGCTCTTTGTGCAACGGATTAATTGCTGCTTTTAAAGAGCCCATCACTGAAGTGGTAATACCAGAAGAATGCCAGTCCATCCCCATCACAGCGCCTAAGCTTTGAAACCAGAAAGGGTCACTTAAACGACGCAATACCTCTGCTGTGCCATACTCCGCAACGATGGCTTCTGTGATGGCCAGCCCTAAACGGGACATGCGTTCGGCAAGCCATTTCGGCACCAAACCATAGTGTAACGGTAAATCAGCTGTTCCAGACCTCTTCATTGCTAACAAAATTAGTAATAAATCAGGAAACGAACGAATATAACGCTTAAAACTAATGAAGCCCTTGTAATATCAGGGCGATTTCCTTTAAAGATTTATTTCTGATTTTAAATTCCGACTTCGGGCTAATCTTGCCACTTTCATAGTAATCTACATTGTATTTACCTGTTGTTTCGCCTTTTGAAAACCATACCCCGTAGGCCTCCCACTCACTTTTGGCGAAATAACCAAGTGGGATGCCAGAAGATTGACTTACTTTTTCTGAAATGATGCCCAATAAAGAAAGGCTGTCCAGGGGAGCTTTGACGTACAATTGCTGCACCAATCTAAACACGATCTTGGTATACTTATCGTGAAGCTGCTCATCATCCTTCGGCATGCTGGTCATCTGCTCTACAAACAACTGATCATGGTGACTAAAATAAGTGATGGGTTTGTTTTGATCCAATTGTTTTACCTGATCAAAAGGCAGTTGTGTATAGTCAAGATGCAAAACATCTTTCTTCTGCGTATCGTAAAAGTCCAGGGTTCTCCCTTTTGGACTATAGCCGATCTTAACACCTCCCCGGCCCAGGCTTTCAATCGAATAGCCATTTGGTGATTCACGAACATCAATCAGTTCGGCATAATGCATGGCAAAAAGACCAAGTACCGTCCTTTCTGTCTTACCCGCTTTAACAAAACGTATGGCGCCCATACCACTATCGCCATTCTTGTCATCCACCAATTCCATTCCATCGAAAAGTTTACCATCCTGATAGGTATTCTTTTCCTGGATTACTGAGTAAGGACCCGACTCTTTTTCAGTTAACATATCCTTAAGATTGTCGTGATAGATCTGGTAAACCTGCGCGCCATCTTTGTAAAATGCATAGATTTTAAATTCCATGACACCACCAGGCTGTTTAAAAAAACCATTCCAGGGTTTTCCATCTTTCAAATCACCAATCAGATAATGGGCGTTCTTATCATCCAATTTAAAATATGGAACACTCTGACTATCTGTCAGGGACTTCATAATGAACAAATTCTTATTCAGCTCTTTAACAATTTTACCTGAAGCATCTATACAATCATAACAGCGGGCGTATTCCCTGGATTTTGAAGTATTGAGCTCACAACGAAAATCACTTTTTTGAGTACTTAGGTTGTTGCCGGCAGACAGGTACAGGTTTTCTTCTTGTGCAAAAACAGACATGGGCAGAATCAGGATTAGGAGGATTAATTTATACATAGGGATAGATTAGGAAAAGCCGTTGCTTTAAACAAAGCGTGCAAAAACGAGGCCATGAATAAAAAAACCGGACCGGCTACTGCCGGCCCGGAATCGAGCATAATCAAAAAGGAAATTCTTATTGTTTTTATTTTAGCGTAATTTTCCGGACAGCATTATTACCAGCATCAATCACGTAAAGGTTACCTTGTTTATCTATAACCATATCACCCATCAATCCAAATTTAGCTTCGGTTAGTGGTCCATCAACATTACTGCCATTGGTAAATGTTGCAATTGTAGTCACTTCTTTTGTCAGGATATTTATTTTACTGATCGAATAATTGTATTTATCCGCGACATACAGGTTCCCTGCTCCATCACTTACTACAGCAGTAATTCCTGAAAAACTACCTCCGGCAAAGCCAGATACTCCTGAAATATAATTATAAGTCACCACATAATTCTGGTCATAATTTGAGGTATATGATGTGTTACCGATAAACGCAGGCCGTGCTTCTTCTGCATAAGAAGATCGATTTGGCACTGATGTTTTAACACCTGCTTTATCAATTTTCCACATGCCGTCAAAGGAGCCCCTCTGAACATACAATATACCATTTTCATCGAAAGCCGACTTCAGCGCAGTGCCAAGTCCCGTTGCGAAAGTGCTAACCAGTCCCTGCGGCGTTATTTTACGAACGCCCTTATAATCACTCACAAATAGATTGTCATTGTCATCTATTGACATACCTGGATTGTAAGCAAACGAGAACTCGGCAGCAGTTCCCTGCCCATCGCTGTCACCACGTGCGCCAGAAGGGCTACCGGCAAATAAAGTTACTTTTCCGTCTGCAGCGATTTTCTTAATCCGGTGTTGTTCCGTTTCCAGCACAAATACATTTCCTTTTGAATCTACAACCAGACTGCTTGTTTTGTACCCGATTAAATTCAGGTCAGTATTTCCAACCCCACCGGCAATTGTACTTACTCCAGACCGGTTAAAATCAGCCGGAGCTAATGCAGAGAAACCATTTACAACAATTTTTAATGGTCCGGAACTAAATCCTTCTGGTACTATAACAACCAGACTAGTCGTTGTAACGCTCACTATGGTTGCAGTGGTGCCATTAAAGGTAACCAGGTTCTGACCAGTGCTGGTACTAAACCCTGTCCCTGTAATCGTCACTCGGGTACCAGGCAAACCACTCTCCGGACTTACTCTTGAGATCCCAAGACCTTGATCTTTAAAGTCCGGGCCCTGTGCCAGCTGCTCATTTACCCGCAGTAAAATTTTACCACTACCAGTATTACCTGGAATTCTCAAAGTAATTTTTGAAGCCGTTGCAGTCAGGATCGGTACATTTATTCCATTAATACTCACGTTATTTTCCTCAACAATCGCACTAAAAGTAGTTCCAGAAATGGTCATTGAGGTTCCTGCAGGACCACTCAAAGGTGTTACATTCAGGATTACAGGTAAGGGAACTACTGTAAACGCTGGCCCCACTACCTTTTGTTTACTTACAGTTACTGACACAGGGCCTGTTGTTACACCATCCGGGGCAATAACCACCAAATGATCGTCGGCTGCCTGTACTACCAGTGCAGCTTTACCATTAAAATCCACATAATTTCCAGCTGCAAGCGTTTCAAAACCCGAACCCATAATCTGAACCCTGGTACCTTTACCCCCTGTCAGGGGTTTTATACCCGTAATCGATTGAAACTTAAAAGTCTGTCCAGCAGACTCCTTTCCATTCACCACAACTTTTACCGGACCAGAGCCAGCACCAATAGGTACTTCAGCAACGAGCAAAGTATCTCTTGCACTCACTACCGTGGCCTCTTTATTGTTAATAAAAACCTTTGCGGGACCAGACAAGCTACTGAAACCGGCACCTGAAATGCGGATCAGCATTCCTTCACCACCATTAGCGGGACTGATTTTCTGCACACTCAATTCCTGGTAGGTATATTTTCCAATAGCTAAGGTTTCTCCATTAACCTGGATGGTCAGATCACCGCTTTGTCCACCTATGGGGGCTTGCACAATGATCGCCTCCGGCGTTACACTAACCACCTGGGCATTCTTACCGGAAAACGTTGCCGATACGGCGTCGATCTTGTTGCCGAACCCGGCACCCAATACAGTAACCAGTGTACCCTGAGCCCCACTATTGGGATAGTATTCTGTAAAGGATACAGGTTCATTTACCGGCCGGGTTGCATCCTTTTTACAAGCGGCAAATAGCAGCAGGATGATCGACAGACCATATAAGTGTTTTTTCATCTCTTTAAGCATATGTAAGTTCATCATTGTCTATTAAAAAGTATACCTTAAACCCAGTTGAACCTGTGTTCTTGAGCCATAATAATCGATACTATAAGGCTTTCCGGGATCATTAAAAGTATAAATCGGATAATTGCCAGAATTTTGTTGTGGCGGAAATAATGTAGGTGTTAAGCCAACACTGGATGTAGAATTGAAGGTATTTGGAGAGAAATACTGAGTTCCCCATTTTTTACTGATGAGGTTGGTTAAATTGGTTACATCCGCCGTTAACGTGATGAACTGTTTGCTGACCTTGGTTACAAATACATCATGCGAAAGGTGCAGGTCTGCCTGAACATTCCATGGCGTACGCCCCTTATTTCTTTCCGTAAAATTCCCCCTTCTGCTGCTGAGGTAGTCATTACCATCAATTAGCCTGTTAAATGCGGCAGCTTGTGCAGCAGCCGTACCTGAAGCATTGTCTTTAAAGAAGCGCAACGTTTCGTCCCTTAAAGGGATATAGGCCAAACTCACCTGCTGTGGCAATCCCTGAACACTGTTGTTCACAATGCCATAAGTAAAAGGACTTCCCGATTGTGCACTGACAAACAAGGAAACATTTGTTTTACCTGCCTTATTCCAAACTTTATGATAACTTATTGTACTTACGATCCGGTTACGGATGTCAAAATTACTGTTCGCCAAACCAGGATTGTTGGGTACCAATGACTGGTTCAGCTGCCAGTTGGATTCCATAGAGTTCCTTACACCGTTTGACAGATCTTTTGACTGCCCATAGGTATAAGAAACAGACATTTGCAGTACATCCGCCACATTTTTACTGATACTTCCGGTTAAACTGTAGCGGTATCCTTTACTGGTATTACTCAACAAATAGGTATTGGAAAAATGTTGGTCAACTGTACCGCTGTAAATTGGCTGCTGATGCAACTTATCGTAGCCATAATAAGTTGGGTTATCCTGCACATTCAACTGCTGAAACAAGACATCTTTGATGTTTTTGGTATAAATTCCTTCGAGGGTAAATTTCCAGTCAGAGGTTGTCGCATAATCTACACCAATACTGGTACGTAACACCTGAGGCATTACAAAACCGTTATCAACCAGATCAATCTGAGTTTTACCACTATTTGAATTGTTGATTACCGCCCCATTTTGCTGGATAAAGTCGGCAATTCCATTTGGCCCCCCGGCCAGTGGGTTGCTACCAGGAACAAAAGGTTTCTGATCTGCTTTTTGATCAAATCCCCCAAAATTCTTTCCATTGTTGTAAAAAGCATAGGCCAACCAGGCCATTGGAATTCTACCAGTGAACAAACCGGCTCCTCCTCTTAAAATCAGGCTTTGATCTCCGTTCCAATCGTAACGGAAGCCGATTCTCGGAGAGATCTGCACTTTATTTAAATATTTATTGTTGATTTTGCTCAATGGCGTATAGGTATAGGTTGTTCCAAAGTATGGATCAGCCAAAGCATTGCGCACCTTATCATTCAGTTCAGGACGGTCGGCCAGATAAGCCATATCGGCTCTTAATCCAGGAATTACTTTTAATTTATCGGATACCCTGATTTCATCTTGTACATAAGTACTGTACAAATTGATGTTAAACACTGCACCAGGATTCGCTTCGATAAAATCACGGCTGTTGTTGCTGAAATTATAGGCCCCACGCACACGGTACGGGGTATTACTCAGGTAATCCTCAATGCTCAGGTAATCTACCCTACCGTTCCAGGCGTTTACAAATCCGTAGCTGATGTTGTACAACTCATTGTGTGTACCAAAGGTAAGGGTATGCCTGCCGATGTTCCAGTTCAGGTTGGCAGTAAGCTCGAGTGTACGTTGCTTCATGTCAAAAATACTGGCTTCGCGGTCTGTCCCCAGGTAAATTGTAGTGCCAGGTGTACGGCCAGCAATCTGCACCTGAGGTGCCCCTGGAGTACCTAGTGGATCTCTCGAATCATTTACGCGGGTATATCCTACCAGTAAATTTCCCGAAAGTCCGCTACCGAACCTGCTTTTTAACTCCGCTACTGTTGCCGTCTGGTTGTTCTTTTGCAGGAAGCCCATGCTGCTGAACCTGAAATCCTGCTGATCGCGATCCATATGCGTAGCCTCAGAGATGATGGTGTTGTTACGTACAGCCAATTGGTGACGATCGTTGATGTTCCAATCTAAACGGTTGAAAAATTTACGGGATTTGGAATAGGTATTAAACAGACCTGCTGTACCGGCATCGATGTATCCGGCATTGCTGATGGCATCCGCATCTGCTTTACTGAGGATATGACTGGTTTCCTGCTGACCAACATTTAACTGACTGGGATCCCTTCGGTGCGTAATTTCCTCATTGCTAAAGAAAAACAGCTTATCTTTGATGATGGGAAATCCAACGCGAAAACCAGCCTGATAATCATAAAAATCGTTATTCATTTTACCCAATGTGCCTACGCGATCTTTACCAGTAAGCGCTGCATTGCGTCCAAAACCATATACAGATCCACTGAGCGTATTGGTGCCACTCCGTGTAACGGCATTGACTGATCCGCCCGTAAAATTACCAATCTTAACATCATAGGGAGCTAAGTACACCTGCATATCTTCAATTGCATCTAAAGAAATTGGGTTGGTCCTTGTGGAACTACCTGCCATTCCAGAAGTACCAGATTGACCACCCAGTGATGGACTGAAACCAATGGCATCATTGTTTACCGCACCATCAATCGTTACGTTATTGTAACGGAAGTTGGCACCACCAAAACTATTGTCTTTGGTAGCTTGTGGCACCAGTCGCGTAACATCTGTAATGCTGCGTGATACTGTCGCCATATTTCGAATCTGTGCACCACTGATATTTTTACCAGAACCATAAGTACTTGCCTGTGCTCCTCTTTTGGTAGCCTTAATGGCAACTTCTGCCAGTTGCTGAGTGGCATCACTCAAAGCAAAATTCAACTGAATAGCAGCCCCAAGTCGGATGGAGATTTCTTCCTTGACGTCAGTTTTCATGCTCATCATAGCGGCCTCAACACGGTATGGCCCGCCAATGCGCAGGTTGGGCAAATAATAACGTCCCTTACCGTCAGCTGCCGTAGCATATTTTGTTCCTGAAGGCCGGTGGACTGCAATTACCGAGGCACCTGGTAAAGTCTGTCCACTGCCATCATATACGGTACCACTTAAAGTACCACTGGTTTCCTGTGCACTGCCTGCAAAAGGAAGCAGGAGAAAAAGCAGCAGAATGCTTATTTTGAATATTTTATATAATGTCATTTGTAAAATCTGATTATGGTTTACTGTGTAATTCTCAGCACACTTTCAATGGTATGTACTACTCCGTTTCCGGCAAGTACATCGCGCTGTATTTCGGAAAGTTCTACATCCCATGTATTACCTGTACCTCTTAGTAATATCCCATTGTAAATCTTTGAGTTGTTAGGGTCCACCTGTAATTTTACAGTTAGTGAATTACCATCCAGCATACTTTGTTTACTTTCGGTTGCAGTTCCTGAACTTAGGATATAGTCGTACACAAAACGACGATCTGCAAAAATATGATAACGAAGCATGCTGCTCAATTCTGCAGGGTCTTTTGCTTCAATGTCCGCTAAGGATGTTAATCCATATGCTCTCATGGCTGTATTACTTGGTGCAAACACCGTATAAGTTTCTTTTGTACTGAGCAAGCCGGTTAAGCCGGCGCGCTGTAATGCCTGGTAAAATAAACTGAGGTTGCGGTCGTTGGCAATCACTTCCCATATGTATTCAAACTTATAAGGTTTCAATACCCGGTTTACCACCTGAATTGACCCATTGGAAGCTTTGATATTTTTAGCCAGAATCACAGCTCCATTAATGGTCAGCAGTGTATCCGGACCTTTTACCCAGCGGGTTACAAAAAGTTTACCACCATTATAAGAACGGACCTCCTGATTAAATGCGAATGGCAGGGTATTAAAATCAAGGCGTCCATTTAACACATGGTATTGCATCATTGGCGAAATGATCCCCGGATCAGCAGCAATAAGGTCTGCCGGGGAATTATAACCTGCAGCTTTAAATGCGTCATCGCTTGGTGCGATCACCGTAAAGGGGCCTTCTTCGAGCAATTTGGCATTTAACCCGCTCGGGGTCAATCCCCTGTTAAATACCGACAGGTTAAAATTATCAGCAATTATCCTGGAGATTTTACTGGCATCAGGTTGTACTATATTTTCTGTTTTCTTACATGCTCCTAATCCTGTAATGAGGATCATCAGCGGTAAAAAAAGCGGCTTGAGTATCCGATTATTATTCATTTGTTGTTGATCTTGTTATGGATAAATTCCAGTTAAAACTTAAAATCTGCAGTTGGGATTAAATGATCTACCGCATGGATTGGTCCCATAAGGGTATTGATATCACCATCTATGATCGTTGCAGGTGTATGTGTTGATCCTTTGGCTTTAATGGTCACAGCACCATTTGCGGTTTTCCCAAATTCAAGCGGCATGGTCATTACTGGTAAAGTCCCGTCATACTGCCCATCCCGCAGCATATAATTTCCCAGTAAATCATTGTTGAGATCGTTACTATAGAAACATGTCGAATTGGCCCTGCCACCGAATGAGTAATTGGCACTTTTCGGATAGATCAGATCCGACCAGCGATGGAGCGTTAACAAATAATCTGATGCAAACATGCCCACTACCTCCCCAAGATCCCAATCTACATATGGCAAGCCTCGTTTCTTATTGAATTCCATGACGGCATCTGCATCAGCAAAACCAGCGGTATGAAAAGCTGCATCTGTTGGCGCCAGCAAGGAACTGAAAACGATATTTACATAGGGTGGCCCCTGCGTTTCGTCAACAACCAATCCAGGAGTCCATGGGCGTTCTAAATTGTACTCGGTAATTTCAAAATACAGATCTGAACACCTTTGCATCACATCGAGGTAAATTCCAAAACGACCATCGTCCTGTAAAGCCTGCAGCATCGTTTTTGTAGGTTTGTGCAGCAAACGGTTTACCGGCCATAAAATTCCATTTTTAGCGGATATTGGCTGGACATTCCCGGCATCTTTTCCATTGATATACAAATGTCCTTGCTCAACTTTTAAATACTGCCTGTAAAAATATGGATCAGAACCACCGCTATTGAATGGAGATATTGGCTTTGTACGTAATGCCGGATTAGGCAGAATTGATTTCTCGATCGTATTGTCCAGCCTCGCTACCAAGTCTCTGGGATTGACACCGCTTGCAATGGTATGGTACATCAGCAACTCATCCAGGACTTCCGGTGATGTAGTATTTATTTTCTCCAGTGTCATTCCATCTGCAAGGAAAGCTGCATCAGTAGGCACAAACAGCGTGAATTTAGTTCTTTCGCCGTAGGTTTTGAGTTTCGCTTCCATGGTACTGCGTGCCCATGCAGCCTTAAAAAGCGTATATGAAGTTGCGCTGAGGACTTCTTTCAAATTGGCCGTTGCCTCCTCAGAGGGCACGATTTCTCCTTCCGGAACAGGCATAAACTCATCTTTTCTGCAAGATGCCATCAACAGCATCAATACACAAAAAACAAGAAAGTTAAATGCGCGGAATATATCGTATGATTTTTTAATGTTCATCGTTTTCATTTTTAATCTTGTTTGTTGGCTATTATTTCCGCGCATCTGCAAGCTTTGCAATTACTCCTGTACTGGAATGCACCACGCCATTATCTGTTAAATAATCCACAGTAACCATAGATGTATTACCGCCACTGGAAGTCGTATAGGAAAATCCAGTCCTCGCTTTCTTCAGGCGCAGGGCGTATCTAAGCGATTGATCATTGGCCTGGGTTACACTCAACTGTGTACACCAGGTATCATTTTCCAGTTCTTTGAGGTAGGCGGTCTCGCTACCGAAAGCAGAAAAAACCTGCACATCTGAGATGAAAAAATGTTTCCCCTCCAGGATATATCCACCAAAAAGCCGATTCCCGTTATATGCAGAGGGTACCAGCGCATCCATTACAGCGGCGGTTATGCCTCCAGTTGTTAGCGCTGCATTTGTTGGGGCAAAAACAGTAAAAGGGCCTGGTGTTGCCAGTTTATCCCAAAGACCAAACTTTTTTAACCCAGCTACGAAAATGCTGTATTGTGGTTGTTTTTTTAACCAGTCTTGTACCGTACCAGAGTCATATTTCATCACCTTGTTGAGCAACTGTAAGCTTCCGTTGGTAAGCTGTACATCTTTCCGTTCTACAAATGCCCCATCATAAAACAGATTGTTGATCACCTGTGTGGGGTCGCCCCTAAAATTACTGGCAAGACTCGTATAAACCTGCGTGCCAGCGAGTGTAGCATAGCGTACATCGACTCCATTAACGGGGATATCCTGCAATATGACCCGTCTATTGAGTACATGTCGTTGTACAAGCGACTTTAAACTGTCGCGGTTCATTTTATCGAAATCTGATGCCCTTAGGATGCCCATGGCATTAAAAGCCGCATCTGAAGGCGCCAAAAAGGTAAATGGGCCAGCACCATTTAGCTGATCGTACATGCCTGCTTTTTCAATGGCTGCAGAGAATAGACTGAGCTGGTAATTATTTTTTATAAAATCTGCACCTGCCCGGATGTTCTCATTTTCCTTAACCATTTCCAGGTCGTCGTTTTTACAGGCGGCGAAGAAAAGTAAAAGTAGGATTGGCAAATGAAATAATAGCGTTTTTAATGATAGTTTTGCGCTCATCTTATGTTATCTTCTAGTTATCATTTATAAATTGGTGCTGCGTACTTGCGCTGTATGGTGGTGAGGTAAGCCTTACCATTTACGATCTCAATGGTATTTACTGTGGCAAAAGAACGGGACTTGTATACGCCCGAATGGATGTTCACAATCATATTTGGCAGCAAAACGTAATTCTCATCTCCCCTGATGATGTCAAGCGGTAGCGTTCCATTGGCAAAGCAGGATATAGGCGCCCAGTTGTTGTCTGTTTCCTTTTGAATACCAGTATACGGCTTACTGGAAGGATCCATTCCTGGTGCAAGCAGATCCAGACGTTGCCAAATGTCTGTATGGATGCCATCAGAAAGCGGATCTGCGAATAGCGGAAAGCTATAATAAGGACTTACATCCGGCTCACCCGTATTGCGTTTTAATTCGCCCAGGTATTTACCAAAATAATTACTCAACGAAGATTCCGTGCTGCTTTTCCTGTATAAGGTATAAAATACATTCATCCGATCACGAATCCCATCGCCCAATGCGCCCTTGTTGCCAATATTGGCGCCTTTTCCTGTATAATCTGCCTCCCAGTATCCTTTGGAACTCAGGTTGTAAAAATTAACGTATACGAGTGAATCAGAAAGCGGGAGTTTGTAGAAATTTTCATGTCTCAAAAGGATTCCATTTTTTTTAGTCTGGTAGTCTTTTTGCAATACATTGAGCGTATATACTTCTTTTTCATCCAGGACAAGGGTTGTATCAATCAGTACTTTGGTTTTGAGTCTGGATTCCAGCTCGAAAAACGGGACTGTATTTTTTGGCCTGAACAGAAAAACGATTCTGTGTTTACCCGATGGGATCTGCGCCCAGCTGCTCAGGTCGAAGCCGTTCAGGACCGGAGCCACCAGTACATCTTCCTTACCTGGATATTCGGGGTTATTTACTGTAGTACTGTTCCCGATATGTGATGGATATGGCGGTGCGTAAGGTGCACGCTGGTCCAGGAAATCGCCTAAAATTTTAGTAGATACAGGCATTCCGTCTTTGTCCATTACCGGATCGATTAGCATAGCCAGGAAAGGAATCTCCTGGTCTTTGCTATCGAGCGTTTTTTCATAGTTCAGGTTGTTAAATACCCGGAGGTAAGCCGGGCTATCTACTTTAACATAATCCACCTTGCTGCAACCTGTAATCAACAACAGGGCAATGATGTAAAATCCAAGATGTTGTCTTCTTAATAATGACATATAAATCTTATTTATTGTGTTTCAGAATAATCATTTTCGCCTTTTGTGCTACCGGGGTATTGGGTTTTGTACTACCCACCAAAGCCACCGTGTAAATACCAGGTTCATGATTGGGCAAGCCTGTTCTGGTATACAATTCGGGTCTGGCAATCAGATTTTGTCCCGTTACCACTGGAATATCCTTGGCCCAGGTACCTGGAATAATGGCAGGTGTAGAACGGAAAGCCACAAACTCATAAGCCGCACTTTCCTGACGTATACTTACATAAGGCGCATTAATTGGTGGAATTCCCGGCCGCAGGTTATTTACGGCGTTTGGATCTACCGGAAACAACCCGCTAAAAGCCTCCCCGTCATTTCCCGTTACCGTTAAATAGGGAATATCCTGGCAAAAATTCAGGAAACGGACGTTAAATGGATATGCTTGTTTCATGTAACCTGCAGAAGCATCATCTGTTCCTCCAGCAAAATAATTACCACTCAGATCATTGGCTACAGCCTGAATTGCCGGATTACCGTTTACATCTGGAAAAACCCATAAGCTAAAGTTTTTATTGGCCTCCAGTTTCAACTGCATTTCAGCCAGCTTAACGCCTGATGCATTTAGAGCTTCAATTTTATAATCACCGGTAATAAATGCCTGATAATCGGTATGACTGGTGTAAGACATTGCGTTTCCAAGCGGCTGTCCATTGAGCATAATTTTTACACCCTCTACTCCTGGCAATACATTCACGCCTTGCAAACGGCTGTAAGTTAAATTTGCAGGATCCGTAATATCATTCACGATCTGAAAGGTATTTTGTAGTACCTTAAACGTTTCATCTGTTGTTGATCCCGGATATGGAATGGTCGTTTCTTTTGCAGAGATCACCAATGTGTAAATACCGCCCGGAAAGAAGGTCTTCACAGGCGCATAAGTCAGGTTAGGTGAACTTACCAGTGTGGAATTTGAAGCACTGATGACATCCGAACCCGCAGCTGAAACCTGGTACCCCTGTATAGTAAGCACTTTAAACTGTATGGCGCCATAAGGCAATTCAACATAGTCAGAATATTGGCCTGGCTGTATGTTACTGGTTGTCGGGCTGACCAGGGTTCCATCTGCCCAGGCCAAACTCAATGGTTTCCTAAGGTCTTCAACATGATCTTCTGTCCTGGTCGTCGAACTGAGGTTGAGAATTCTTATTTTAAACTTAGCAGGATCTGAAGGTGCAGCAACAGCTCTGGGTATTTTCAAATAAGCCGGCTGCCCAGGCAATAAGGTGGTCGGCAGATAGTAGTCTACCGCCTGCTGTTCATCGGTCACTGTGAGTTCATTTACACTTCCTTTACCTGCGAAGTTGATTTCCTGGGTGGCCAATTTTAATCCGCCGCTGACAAATAACTCCTGAGGTATGGTCCAGGTAGATCCAAGTCTTCCGTTCTCTCTGAAATATTTAGTAGCAGGATAGCTGTCACTAAGTGAGCCCTGTGGATCTCTAACCACATAATTGGTTAAGGTATCACCGTTGGCCAGAACCTGGTTATAACCAGCCAGGTTTACAATCCTGACCATAGATCCCTTACGGGCATCGGTAACTTTCCTATTGTCGTAATCCATATTCAGCTTATCCTTTTTGCAGGCAGTAAATGCGGTTGCAAGCCATAAGCTGAGCAGGAGAAAATGTTTGATATTTTTATTTAAAGCGCTCATAATTAATACAAATTGTAAGTGAATCCCATCATAACTTCTGCGCCGCGCTGATAACTACGGTTAATGTATTCATTACCATACCATCTGCCTCCTGTGCCAGGATTGGCATAAACTGTCTTAACAGAAGGGTTGAGGATGTTTTTTGCATACCCCTTAAAAGTGATTCGTTTAACAACACGCTGACTGAATACAAAATCCAAAACGGGTACCGGACGGGTATACAAATCTGGCTCTCCGGTTAAGTTAATTTGTACCAAACGTTCACCGATCATGTTAAATGTTCCTGTTAAACTGGTTCCGGAACGCTTATTATTATAGTTGATCCATCCGTTTATGGAATATGGCGCCTGCTCAAACAAAGGGCTATTGTCTGGTGTGTGCCGGTCTAAAGAGCGGTTGGCTTTTAACCGTGCCGCTGATTTCTTGATTTGGCTCTGTGCCAGCAATAAATTGGTACCTGCAAAAAAGTTACGCAGCGGATCCCAGATCCGGCCAAGGTCTTTAACCAATTCCAGTTCCAGTCCCCATACTTTACCTATGTTGGGATCATTTTCAAACCGGATGGTTGGATACTCTGGATAAGTAGCGGCAAGACCGCTGGTTTGTAAATTAAATACTTTATACAACTGGTTTTTAATACGTTTACCAAATAGGGATACCGCGATAACCTCTCCGTTGTTGGGAAACCATTCCCAGCGGAAGTCAAGATTTTGAGTAGATTGATTGACCAGATTAGGATTACCGACTACAAGCCCCATCTGGAAAGCATCAAACTCAAATACATTGGTGATTTCTCTCAGCTCCGGTCTGGCCAGTGTGGTATTAAATCCAGCACGGAAATTCATGTTTTCTTTATAATTGTACGTGGCATTTAAGGAATAGAAAGGCTTGTAACCAACTTTATAAACAGAGTTTGGATTGGTCAGCGTTAATGGAACCTTTGTACCATCAGGACCAGGTGTGGTTAACGATGGATCTAAAAATACACCAGAAGTATCCACAGCCGATTGGATATTGGTAGACTCGAACCGGACACCGCCTGTAAGCCTCAGATCTTCGGTTACTTTCAAATCCATCATGGCATAAGCAGCCTTGGTTTCAAAAAAACCTTTGTAGTTGTTTGGAGATTTCTGACTGTTGTATAAAAATCCGCCCACGGAACCTGAGCCTTCGCCGTTGCCTGAACTTATCGGACGGATGCCGATGATTTCGTTACTCACCAACCGGTCCAGGTTTCCTTCTACAGTATACAGGGGCAGACTATACGTAGAAGAGAAGTTAGAACCTGGCAGAAAAAGGACATTCTCATTAAATACTCGTTTCCTGTTCAAGTAATTAACCCCGGTTTTAAACTCCTGTTTTGCGCCAAATAATTTAAAAGGCACAGTAAGATCTGCTTTATAATTGTAATTCTTTTCATCCAGGTTTCGCCATCTTCGACCATTTGGCTCTGCCTGGATAATGCCATAAGCACCAAATCCGTTCACATAACCCGAAGAAAGCGCATACAAATGATCGGTATACAAAGAACCGGGATTAGCATTGTTTGGATTTGTAGAGGGCAGACCAATATAAGCACCACCTTTAGGCGTATAATCAATCAGGTTTACAAAACGATAATCGGGATCGTTTTGTCCAGCTCTTGAACTGGCCACGTTGTAACTTAATCTTGGAGAATATTCATTTTTAAGGAATTTATGCTCACCCTGTAAATTGAAAGTGTTTAATTTACGGTAAGATTGACGTAAGGAGTAAATCGTACTTTTCACATCACCTGACAAATCCGTATATTCATAAGCACCACGCATGTTGGATGCCTGGGTTTCACCACCCCAACTGCCCAGATATTGCATGCTGATTTCGTGCTGGGGATTAAAGCGATACGTTAATCCAAGTAAGGTGCCATAGTTTAAGGTTTCTGTACCGGTATTCTCCTTGTAAGTCTGATATTTACCCATAAAAAGACTATTCGGTGTGATGTAGTTGGGAATATTTCTCGGACTTTTAATCTGCGGATTTCCAGTAACAACCCCCTGGTATATGCTGTATTGCTGAACATCCCCACCAGAAATATCCGTTGTTCTGCGGTAATAATTAGCACCTGCAATTACACCTAGCTTGTGTTTTTTAAATACCGTATAACTGTTACCAAAACTGGCAGAATACAGCTGGTTAACCGGTGCCTGGTGGTACCTGGTGGTCATGACCGGATCAAAGCTTTGCATAATCCCATTGATGCGGTTTACTTCCTGTTTAACAGCAGCACTATAATCGCTGTTGGCAATCATGCGCTGAATCTCGGCCTGGCCACCTTTATATTGCTGCTCCAGCTTTAGGAAATCTTTAGACAGGTTTTTCTTGTTGATGTCCGTACCCAGAAACCCCATGTCGCTATTGTAAAAACTATTGTACTGTCCACCAATTCCAATATTGGAATTAAAGCCGGATTGAAATACAAAGTCGACCACCATACTGTCAGGTACCGATTTTGTTTTTAGTTCCACAATACCCGCAGCAGCATCGGCAGGTTTATCAGGGCTAACTGTTTTATAGATTGTTACGTTATCCAATAAAGATGCCGGCACCAGGTCTAAAGGAATAGAACTCCGATCCGGATCTGAAGATGCCAGACGAATTCCATTCAGCTGACCAACCACACTCCTATCACCTAAACCCCTAATGGCTACATATTTATCATCGGTAATGGTTACGCCTGCAACTTTTTGTAAAGCTTGAGTTGTAGTTATACTTCCGGTACGCTCAATCTGAGCCGCAGAAATGGCATCCTGTACGATCGCTGATTTTTTACGTTCGTCTAAAACTGCAACTTCTGTATTGGTTTTTCTTCTGGCCTGCACCATAACTTCTCCCAATTGTGTAGCTGTAGCGCGTAAAGCAATGGTGATTTCTTTAGTACTGGCATCGACTTTGATTTCGCGCATCTGGTATCCCATATAGGAAACCTGTAATATCGCTCCACCTTCAGGCACAGTGATTTTGAATTTACCGTTTACATCCGTAGACGCTCCCCCACCTGAACCTTTAATTTTAATACTTACGCCGATCAGGGTTTCGTGGCTTTTTTCATCTACCACAGTTCCTGTTACCACAATCGGCACAGGTTTTCTGGTAATTACCACATACCCTTCAATCAGCTTATATTCAAGATTTGTATGATTCAACACCCGATTCAGTGCCTCAGCTACGGTGATATCTGCGGCGTTGATACTTACTTTAGCAGATGAAGTTTTCAGCAAGCTGATCTGGGCATTGATTTGAATGTTAGACTCCTTTTCTATAGCCTTTAAGCAGTTTTCAACACTTACGTTTTCAAACTTAAGTTTAATTTTCTGATTCAAATTCTGACTGCGTACCGGGCTGGCGCACAATATACCTGCAAATGTGAGGTTTACAGCGATCAGAAGAAACGAACATTTCATAAAGAAATAAATTTTATCTGTTTCCAGATTGTTTTTAGCCACCTCGCTACACTTCTTTCGGACTGTAATAGCTGCTTTTTTTAGCATACTAATAAATCGAAAAGAAGAACGCAGATGTAATCCTTTTTGCATATTTTTGATCATTACGGTTTTTTCGCCTATGGCGGATATCTGTTAATATTAATCTTGAGCTGCACGGTCTTCGAAAACAAGCGGCTCTTTGATGATTTCCACGCCCCCTTTAATCGGGGGGCGTACTTTTGGGTCAAGTATTTACATTTTTGTTCCTTTCTAAATTATGGTAATGTGATTGCCTTTTATCTGAAATTTAAACTGTCCTGAAACGGACAAAATCTTCATTAATGTATTTACAGGGACGTTGGCCGTTAAATTGACTTTCATCAACTTATCACCTGTCCTTTTACTTTTGAAGTCGATCTTTACATTGTACCAGCGCTCCAGGATAGTTGCAATGTCTGACAAGCGTGTTTCATTAAACACCAATAATCCGTCTTTCCATCCTGTAATATCTGAAACCAGCGCCGTTCCCGAAGTTTTTTCATGGCGTTTTTCATTCCAGGTAACCGTTTGTCCCGGTTTGAGTACAGCTATGGATTCTACCTGATCTGCTACATGTCGGTCTACCCTTACTTTACCGGTGCTGACTAGCACTGTGATCGGTTTATTTTCAAATGCTATTACTTTAAAAGAGGTACCGAGAACTTTGGTTGTAATGTTACCAGTATGAATGATGAAGGGCTTGTAAGGATTTTTAGTCACTTCAAAAAAAGCCTCTCCTTCCAGATGAATCTCTCTGGTAGTACCGCTAAACCGCGCCGCATAGCTTAACTTACTTCCGGCGCCTAAATAAACCTGCGAACTATCCGGGAGCGTAATAATTGTCCTTCTACCATTTGGGTTGTATTTTTGTATGTAAGCCAAAACAGGCGCTTTTGGCGCTTTTGTTAAATGAATCACAAAGAAGCCTGCAAAAACAATTAGCATCCATACGGCCGCGTATTTCCATATCCCGGTTTTTTTAAAAAAGGGAATATCTGTTTTTTCTTCAATAGGGAGTTCTTTATTGATCCTTTCATGAATGGTGTTCTTCCAGGCTGCCATTTGCCCTGTATTTTCCGGGCCTATGTTTGTTTTTATCTGACTGGCCCATCGCTCATCCCATACTTCATCAAATAAATCCTGAGCATTTTCTTGTTTTAAAAAGTTATGGATCCGTAAAAGCTCTTCATCATTACAGCTACCTTCCAGATATTTTTCAATCAGGGCTTTATCTACTTTTAAATTCATTCTATTTTATCCTTCAACTACAAGACACATTTATCTGGCAGGGAGGGTGAGCGAGAATGAAAAAAAATTAAATAAATAAAATGAAGAGCAGAAACATGGTGATGTCGATATGTTCTTTCAGGTTTTCCCTAAAATATTTAAGCGATGCCAGCATCTGGCTTTTGATCGTATTTACAGAGAGGTTCATATTTTCTGCAATCTGCAGATAAGTCAGATCTTCTTCCCTGCTCAGTTTAAATATTTTTCTGCGCTGAGGGCTCAGCTCTTTTAATTTCAATTGATAAACCTGCTCAAGTTCTTTATGCTGAAGTTCATGGTCAGCGGAATTATGTTGTCCAAGCTGCTGCTCCGGACAGTATTCAATTGGGGTGGTTTGTAATTGTTTTCTACGGATAAAATTGAACAGTACATTTTTCATTGCACGAAAAAGATAATTTGATACTTCTCCATCGATTTGTAGTTCATGTCTTTTCTGCCAGATGGTAAACATCAGATCCATCACCAACTCTTCTGCAACTGCACTATTTTTAACGTAGGTAAGTGAAAAATTGTAAAGTACACTGAAATACCGTTCAAATAACTGATCATAAGCTCGTGTATTGTTTTCACGGCATTCTTCAAGCAATAATTGATCGGATATTTTTTTGTAATCTTTAGCCATTTGATGCACAAATAAGTCACCAGCAAAAATAGGAGTCTGATCAAGCCAATATATTACGCCTATGTTAACTTATAATAAACTATACTTGACATTAACTTACCGCTGCTTCATCTTAAATTGATCTGTAACTCCATTTTTAAAAGACATTAAAAAACCGGATTGCCTTTCGCCAATCCGGAATCGAGTATGAATTAAAAATGAAAAACGTTTAAAACATTCTATTTCAGGAGTACCTTCCTTACAGCTTTATTGCCTGAATCCAGTATATAGATATTGCCTTCTTTATCTACGGCAAGATCATTCATAGATGCTATTTTTGCACTGGTAAGTGTTCCATCGGCGAAACCCGGAGTTAATTTAAATAAAGTAGATACTGCCCTTGTGGCTATATCGACTTCCCTGATGGCATAATTATACCGATCTCCGGCAATCATCTTGATATTGCCAAACAGTGCCAAACCACCTTCAATGCCATTAAATCTGGCAGCTAATCCGATTTCATCCACATAATCAGGATTGGAGGATCCTATTCTTAACATATCATTAGGGTTTGCCGGGTTCAATTTAGATATACCATTGTTACCTGTAGCGCCCTGATCAACGAAATACACTCCCCCGGCGGCGTCTACTACAGTACGGGAATTTGGCCATAAGGGACCAATAACTTTGGAATAATTACCCGAAGGAGTTACACGATTCATCCCTGCACCAAAACCACTAACATTAGCATACATGTTTCCATCATTATCGAAAGTCATTAAACCTGCTGCAAAACCTGAAGCATATACGGTATTTTGCCCTGAAGGCGTAATTTTCCGAATTTCCCTACTGGACTGATCAGACACATAAATGTTATTTTGTTTATCGATAACGATTCCATAAGGCGCAGCAAAGGTGAGGATTGTACCGTTTGATTTTAGTGTACTCACTATCCCATCCGGAGTAATTTTCTTCAGGACTTTATTCGTTGCATCAACGACATAGATGTTCCCATCGTTATCTAAAGCCATTGAAGTCAGTGCACTACCAAAATCATGACTATTTGGACCTCCCGCCAGGGTAATTATGCCGGCTCTTCTAAATTTTTGAGGTGCTAAAGCCTCTTGTCCACCCGTAACGATTTTTAAATCTCCAGTGCTCAATCCGGTAGGGGCATCAAGAACAATTGTGTTTTCAGTTGCGGTTTTTACTGGCGCCAGTATCCCATTAAAATAGACTTTGTTACTTGCTGCGTTTGTACTAAATCCTGATCCATGAATTGTTACCGTTGTTCCTGCTAAACCATTATCGGGACTTACAGAAAAAACACCCAGATTCTGGTCTTTAAACTGCGGACCTTCTGTAACCTGATCATTTACCACTACTTTTACCGTACCGTTACCAGTTCCACCTGGAACGATGAGTTTAATCCGGGTCTCAGTAACAGATTGAACAGGAATGGCTATACCATTAATAAACACTTTATTTTCGTCTGCTATGGCACTAAACAAAGCTCCGGAAATTGTCATTTCTGATCCTTTCGGGCCACTTAAAGGTGTAACCACATCGATTACAGGCGGCGCAACTACAGTGAACACCGGACCGGAAAGTTTTTGTCCATTAATGGTTACCGAAAGCGGGCCTGTATTTACCTGATCGGGAGCAATGACCAGCAGGTGATCTGCAGCTGACGCTGTTACTGTAGCTATTTTACCATTAAAATACACAATATTGCCCGCAGCTTCTTCTTCAAAACCTGTTCCATTGATCCTAACCACAGTCCCTTTACCACCAGATAGCGGTTTGATGCTATTGATCAATTGGAATTTAAAAATTTGACCAGAAGCTTCTTTCCCATCAACCTTTACCATTACAGGGCCTGATCCTGCACCTACAGGAACCTCTGCAATCAAAAGGGTATCCATTACTGTAATCACAACGGCGGCTTTTCCATTAACGAATACCTGGGCTGGCTGCAGCAGACTGCTAAATCCGGCACCAGAAATTTTAATATGGGTGCCTGCCCCGCCATTTGAAGGACTAATTGCGCCCACACTTAATTCCTGATAGGTGTAGCTCCCTACGCTAACTTGTTCATCATTTACTTTAAGACTAATCTCTCCTGATTTTCCATTTAAAGGTGCTCTTAGTACGATTTCATCTGGTGTAACACTAACCACATCGGCATTAATACCACCGAAAGTTCCGGTTACGTGTTCTGGGTTTTCGCCAAATCCTGTCCCCTGTATGGTAACCAGTGTGCCCTGGTTACCGCTGTTCGGAAAGTACTCAGTTATGGAAAGTGGTATTTTGATGGCTTCTATTTTATCTTTTTTACAGGCGCCGATCAAAAGCATGAGCAGGCCTACCAGAATCCTAAAGGTTGTCCCGGTGTTAAATTTTCTTCTGTAATTCATATCGTATATCATATTTCGATTGATCTCCATATTTAAAAAGTATACCTTGCCCCAAACTGAACCTGGACCCTTGAACCATAATAATCTATGCTATAAGGTTTACCTGGATTACTGAATTCATAAACAGGGTAATTGCCTGCATTTTGTGCAGGAGGAAACAAAGTTGGTGTTAAGCCAACACTTGAAGTTGAATTGAAAGTATTGGGCGAGAAATACTGAACGCCCCATTTTTTACTGATCAAATTGCTTAAGTTGATGATATCAGCGGTAAATGTAATGAACCGCCTGCTCCCGGCACTTAGCAGCAGGTCATGTGACAGATGTAAGTCTGCTTGTAAATTCCATGGCGTACGGCCTTCGTTACGTTCGGTAAATGCCCCTCTCCTGTTTTTTAGGTAATCATCTGCGTTCACAAATTGATTAAATGCTTCTGCCTGTTGAGCAGCTGTTGCGGAAGAATTGTCCTGAAAATAACGTATAGCCTCATCACTCCGCGGAATATATACTAAACTAACCTGTTGAGGTAATCCCTGTACGCTATTATTTACTACCCCATAGGTGAAGGGGCTGCCAGATTGTGCACTAAAAAACAATGAGATATTGGTTTTGCCGGCTTTTGACCAGACTTTGTTGAAACCAGCATTTATCACAATCCGGTTTCTGATATCGAAATTACTATTGGCCAGTACTGGATTGTTTGGAATCAAGGCCTGGTTTAATTGCCAGTTAGATTCCATAGAGTTCCGCACACCATTGCTCAAATCTTTAGACTGTCCGTAAGTGTAGGAAAATGAACCTTGAAACCAATCAGAAATACTTTTGTTGATACTCGCGGTTAAACTGTAACGATAGCCCTTACTAGTATTGCTCAACAAATAACTATTAGAAAAACGTGAATCTACAGTACCGCTGTAAATTGGCTGCTGACGGTTCTTGTCATATCCATAATATGTGGGGTTGTCTTGTACGTTCAACTGCTGGAACAATACATCTTTCAGGTTCTTGGTATACATGGCTTCGAGGGTAAATTTCCACTGGCTTTCGGTGGCATAATCGACACCGATACTAGATCGCATTACCTGCGGCATTACAAAACCATTGTCAATTAAGTCAACCTGTGTTTTACCACTGTTTGGATGATCTAATACTGCTCCATTTTGGCTGATAAACTGACCAATCCCATTTGGCCCACCTTGTAGCGGATTACTTCCGGGAACGAAGGGCTTTTGATCTCTTTTCTGATCAAATCCACCAAAACTGTCACCTGTATTGTAATAGGCATAGGCCAGCCAGGCCATTGGAATTCGGCCAGTAAATAAACCTGTCCCCCCCCTTAAGATCAGGCTTTGATCGCCATTCCAGTCAAAGCGGAACCCAAGTCTTGGCGAGAGTTGTACTTTATTTAAAAACTTGTTCTCGATCCGACTCAGCGGAGTGTACTGATAGGTACGGCCAAAATAAGGATCAGAAAGGGCATTTTGAGTTTTTTCACTGAGGTGCGGCATTTCCGGCAAATGTGCCATATCAGCCCTCAGGCCTGGGATGATCTTCAATTTTTCTGACACCCTGATTTCATCCTGAATATACAGACTGTACATATTCATATCAAACTTTGCTGCCTGGTTTTCCAGCAGATCATCCCGGCTATTGTTTCCGTAGCTATAAGCACCACGTACACGATATGGTGTATTGGAAAGATAATCTTCAATACTCAAGTAATCAACACGACCGTTCCAGGCATTAACAAAGCCATAAGAGATGTTATAAAGTTCATTGTGCGTACCCAATGTAAGTGTATGCCTGCCGATATTATAGCTCAAATTGGCCGTAACTTCCAGCGTACGTTGTTTCATATCAAAAATACTGGCCTCGCGGTCTGTTCCCAGGTAAATTGTAGTTCCTGGCGTACGCCCTGCAATCTGCACCTGGGGCAAGCTCGGATTACCCATTGGATTTCTGGAGTCGTTAACTATAGTATAACCTACCAGAAGGTTTCCTGATAGCCGGTTGTTGAACCGGCTTTTTAGCTCGGCAACCGTAGAACTTTGATTGTTCTTTTGTAAAAACGCCATACTACTAAACCTAAAATCCTGCTGGTCACGATCCATATGAGAAGCCTCTGAAAAGATTGTATTGTTGCGCAAAACCAACTGGTGTTTATCGTTGATATTCCAATCCAGACGATTAAAGAGTTTTACTGATTTGGCATAGGTATTAAAGTCTCCAGCAGTTCCCGCTTGAATAAAATTAGCTGCAGAAATCGCAGCTGCATCTGAGGCCGTCAAAATATGACTGGTCTCTGTCGATCCGACCAGCAACTGCTGGGGATCCTGCCTGTGCGTAATCTCTTCGTTGCTGAAGAAAAACAACTGGTCTTTTACAATTGGGAAACCGATACGAAAACCAGTTTGGTAGTCGTAAAAATCACCATTCATCTTACCTAATGAGCCAATTTTATCTTTTCCGGTCAGACTGGCATTCCGACCAAATCCATATACCGAACCAGCAACAGTATTTGTTCCGGATTTGGTTACGGCATTGACCGAGCCTCCGGTAAAATTACCAATTTTCACATCATAAGGAGCCAGATATACCTGCATGTCTTCAATTGCATCCAGGGAAATCGGGTTGGTACGTGTAGAACTCCCGGCCATACCTGAAGTACCTGATTGCCCGCCTAAAGAAGGACTAAAACCAATTGCATCATTATTGATGGCACCGTCGATTGTTACGTTATTGTAACGGAAATTGGCACCACCAAAACTATTGTCTTTACTAGCCTGCGGCACCAGACGAGTAATATCGGTAATGCTTCTGGAAACTGTTGCCATGTTTTTCACCTGATCGGCATTGATGTTTTTTCCCGATCCGTAACTACTAGCCTGTGTACCGCTCTTTTTAGCGCTGATGGCGACTTCAGCAAGTTGCTGTGATTCATCTGAAAGCGCAAAGTTCAAAGTAACTGATGCACCAAGTCTGATGCTAACATCGTCTTTTATACCCGCTTTCATACTCATCATAGCCACAGTAACCCGATAAGGGCCACCAATACGTAAGTTGGGAAGATAATAATGTCCTTTCTGGTCAGCAGATGTTGCATATTTGGTACCTGAAGGCAGGTGGACAGCCATAACGGAAGCTCCAGGCAAGGGTTGACCTAGCGCATCCAATACGCTACCGTTCAATGTACCGCTGGTTTCCTGGGCAATCACCACAAAGGGCAACCACAGCAGGAACAGGAAACTGATTTGTTTAATTATTTTATGTAAGGTCATTTCTGAAATCTTATTTCTTTTTGATTACTGTGTAATTTTCAAAACTGCATCAATGGAATGGACAACGCCATTTCCGCTGAGTACATCCTGTTTTATTAAATTGACAACTGAAGTGTTACCTGTCCCAAGTAGCGTAATTCCTTTAAAATCTCCGGGGATCTGGGGATCTGAGACCAGTGTGATCTTAACAGAGTTACCGTCCATCATTGCCTGTTCAGCAGCGGGTGTTGCTCCTGCAGTCAGTACGTAGTCATAGATGAATCTGCGGTTGGCTAAAATATGATAGCTCACTAGTTTACTTAATACCTCCGGATCCATTTTATTAATATCCTCTACATTACCCAGACCATAGCTTTCCATCGCTGAATTAACTGGTGCAAAAACAGTAAAAGTAGCTTTGCCGTCCAGGGTCGCTAATATACCCGAGCGTCTGAGTGCCTGGTAAAACAAACTCAGGTTACGATCTGAAGCTAAAGACTCGCTGATCCGCTCATGCACATAAGGCTCTAGCACCCTGTTTGTTACCTGAATCAAACCATTGGTCGCTTTAATATTCTGGCTCAGCACTCTGGAGCCATTTAGCGTTAAAATGGTATCCTGCCCTTTAATCCAGCGGGTTGCAAATAGCTTACCACCGTTCGATGACCGGATTTCCTGATTGAAAAGAAAGGGCAGTTTATTTAGTTCATAGGTGCCGCGTAACACGTGGTAGTTCATGATAGATGAAATTCTAGTTGCTGGTGCCGAAAGGATACTCACCGCATTTGGGAAACCAGCCAGGCTAAATGCTGCATCAGAAGGCGCAATAACTGTGAAAGGTCCTTTTTCGAGCATTAAGCTATTCAATCCACTTTGTTTTAAACCTGTACTAAAAACAGCCAGGTTAAAATTATCTGCTATAACAGCGCTAATCGTACCATTAATACTTTCTACCTGTGCGGCTTCTTTTTTACAACTGAATAAACAAGTTGTAAAACCGGACAATAACAGGACAGTTATTATATTTTTTAAATATCTCATTTTTCTATTATCTGAATCGACTGAATGAAGGATCAAAACTTGAATTCCTTGGTTGGAATCAACCTGTCTATGACGTGAATAGGACCCATAAGGGTATTGATTTGTTCAACGACAGTGGCAGCCGGATGTGGAGACTGCTTTGCTTTCACCAATATTCTTCCACTGGCATCGCGTCCAAATTCCAAGGGCATTTTATAAGCTTTCATCCCCGATTCCTGACTGACCATCACATTAAAATCTGACAGATTATCGTTGCTAAAATCATTTATATAAAAAACCATTTGGTTGTATTCCTTTGCATAATCAGAATATGGAATGAATTGCACACCAAAGCGATTCAATGCAAGGAGACTATCTGCAGCATAACCACCGGCCATTGTAAAAGTCTCCCAGTCCAGATATGGTCGAGGTCTGCTGTTATTAAATGCAACCAATGCATCCAGATCCGGATAGCCAGCCTGCTGAAAAACAGCATCTGTTGGTGCAAAAATCGTGGTAAAGTCAATATTTACATTTTCACCAAAGGGGTCATATCTAAGCACCCATCCCGCCGTATACGGGGTTCTCGGGAAAATCCCCATAGAATCTTCCATCCACAACTGATCAAGCATCTCCAACATCCCCAGATACATTCCGAAACGCCCGTCTTCCTGTAGTGCTGTTAAAATCGTTTTAGTAGGCTTGTGTAATACTCTGTTTATTGGCCATAATGTGCCGTTCGCTGTAATAACCGCAGGTAATTTTCCGCTTTTTTCACCATTAATCATCAGTTCACCGGCTATTATTCCCAGGTATTGTCTGTATGCATACTGGTCAAATCTGTTTTGAATTTCCGTTGCGCGCAACCTCAGGTTTAGATTTTTCAACAAAGAAATTCCCTGGGAACTACCCGATTTTGCTGCTACACTTACAGGATCAAATGCACCTAGTACCGTATGATAGCATAACAAGCTATCTAATAATCTGGGTTCCATATCATTGATAACCGAGAGGGTCAACCCTTCTGTAATAAAAGCTTCATCTGTAGGCACCAATAAAGTATGTGGAATATTCTTACCTGCTTCGTTCAGCAGCTTGTCCATATTGCTTCTTTTCCAGGCAGCCTTAAACAAAGTGTAGGACGAGGCATCCAGCGCTTCCTTGAGTGTGGTGGTCAGTTCCTCATGTTGTATTTTTTCACCTTCAATAACCGGTTTATATTCCTCTTTCCGGCAAGATGCCAATGCAAGCAGCAACAAGCAAAAGGCAAATATTTTATGTCTGTTCATCTTTCTACTGTTAATTCTGTTTAAGTGCCTGTGCTGGTAAAACCAGGATACCTTGTAAATCGTGTATCAGACCGTTCTCTGCGACTATATCTATACCCGACTGCAGGTTACTGGACACATTGGATACTTGTTCGTAAGGATAATCTTTAGCTGTCGTAATTGCGATGTCATACGAAAAGACATTTCCTGGAAAGCTTTTGGTACTGTTGACACTGATATACCAGGAATCGCCCTCCAGGGGTATTTTAAAAATGCTTTCACTTTCGTTGATCACGCTCAGAACACGAAAATCTGAAACAAATAAATGCTTATTTTTGAGGATATATGCGCCGAATAAACGTTGTGCATGGTAAAGAGAAGGATCTAATTCTGAAATCATAGCCGCCGTTAGCCCTGCTTTTTCGAACTCCTGGTTCTCTGGCGCATAAACTGTAAATGGCCCGGCCTGTGCCAACTGGTTCCATAAACCAAACCTTTTTAAACCGGATACGAAAATACTATATTTCGAATTTTGGACAAGAAAGTCTTGTATGGTATTTCCAGGACTTGATTTCATTACCCTGTTCAATACATGCAATGCTCCATTTGAAAGTGTGATGTCCTTTCTATTAACTAAAGAGCCATTGAAATAAAGTTCGTTGACCGGGTATGCGCTATTTCCTTTACTATAACTAGCTAAAGAACAATACACTTCTGTTCCCGCAAGGGTCCTGTAACGGACATCGACGCCATTTGTCGGAATATCCTGAAAGAATAAACGCTGGGTAAGTACATGTCTCCTAACCATGTGTTTCAAACTATCGGGATTCATCCGGTCGAAATCTGCAGCTCGCTTAATACCAATGGCATTGAAAGCTGCATCATCCGGCACTAGCAGCGTGAAGGAACCCGCAGCATTTAATTCTGCTGAAAGGCCAGACTTGTTTATTGCCGCAGCAAACAGACTGAGGTCATAATTGTTTTTGACAAAATCGGCCGCTGGCCTGAAATTTTCATTTTCCTTCGCTACAGTAAGTTCATTATGCTTACAAGATGCTACACTGGCCAGTAAGCCAGTCAGGATCAATAAAAAGAAAATGTGAAATGTTTTTTTACGTTTCATCTGTATTTTTGATTCAATTCCATTAATAAACCGGTGGTGCATATTTCCTTTGCACGGTAGTCAGGTAAACATTACCATTCACAATTTCAATCGTATTAACAGTTGCAAAAGACCGTGGATTATAGACTCCCGAGTGGATGTTTACAATCATATTGGGTAACGTTGCACCATTGTCCGACGATAGTTTTGTTTTACCATTGAGTACACAATTGATGGGTGCCCAACTGTTGTCGTTCTCTTGAGTATTAAAACCGTAAGGGACATTGTTAATGTCCATTCCCGGTGCCAGCAGCTCAAATCGCTGCCACAGATCTGTCGTGATACCACCTGCATCCCCATCTGCAAACAAAGGAAAACTCTGGTATGGGCTTACTTCAACGGCACTGGTATTTCTGCTTACAGAAGTCATCAATTTACGGGTATGCCCGGCTATTGAAGTTTTTAGTGCGGGTGCGCCTTTATACAGGGTATAAAATATATTCATCTGGTCTTTAATACCATTTGCCAGCGCTCCTTTTTCGAAATTTTTCCCATTCCCAGTTTTGCTATAATTGTCTATCTGCCAAAATCCTTTTGAACTCATGTTGTAGAAGTTGACATAGACCTGTGAATCAGAAAGAGAAAGTTTGTGAAAATTCTCCTTCCGCAATAAAATTCCATTTTCTTTGGTTGCGACATCTTTTTGAAGGATATGCAAGGTGTATACTTCTTTGCTATCCAGTACCAGATTAGTATCAATTAAAACACTTTTTTTATACCTGGCTTCCAAATCAAAGAATGGAACAGAATTTTTTGGACGGAACATAAAGACCACACGATGCTTACCCGAAGGAATCTGCGCCCAGCTACTCAAGTCAAACCCGTTTAAAACAGGTCCGACCAATACATTTTGGCGACCTGGATATTCCGGATTATTTACGGAACTGCCGTTTCCGATATGTGACGGATAAGGCGGTGCATAGGGCTCACGCTGATCCAGATAATCGCCCTTGATGGCAGCACTGACTGGCATGCCCTGTCCATCCATTACGGGATCGATCAGCATGGTTAAAAAGGGTATTGGTTCATCTTTATTTGTAATCCCGATTTCATAATTCAGGTTATTAAAAACCCTTAAGTAAGCTGGGTCGTCTATTTTAGCGTAGTTAATTTTCTTACACCCTGAAACAATGAGCAGCATTGTAAGTGCGAAAAATCCTAAGTATTTAATTTTTAATGCGAGCATAGCTGTTTATTTATTGTGTTTCAGAACGATCATTGTTGCTTTCTGTTCGGAGCCCGAAGGTGCAGCGCTGCGACCAATTAAAGCGATGGTATAAATGCCTGATTCGTGGTTTGGAAGAGTTCCCCTCACATACAGTTCGGGTCTGGCGATCAGATTTTGTCCGGTTAGAACCGGAATGTCATCAGCCCATACGCCCGGAACTGTTTGCGGTGACGAACGGTATGCCAGAATTTTATACGGATTGCTGTCACGAATTAAACTTACATAAGGACTTTCGATCGGAAAACTGCCTGTTGTCAGGTTAGTTACAGCTGCATCGTTAAACGTATAATTGGCCTTAAAACTCTGTCCGTTATTGGTGGTAAAAGTCAGGTAAGGCAAATCACTCATATTTAAGAAGCGTACACTGACCGGAAACTGCTGCAGGTAGCCACTATTTGTGGCATCATCACTTCCACCTACATTAAATCTTCCACTCATATCATTGGCAATAACATTAATTTTTGCCTGCCCTGCCTGGTCGCGGCATAGCCATAAACTGAGATTGGTATGGGCTTCCAGTTTAAGCTGAGTACCGGCAATGATATTTCCCATTGCATCTGCAGCCTCAATCTTATAATTCCCCCTGATCAGGGTCTGTTCTGCAGAGTGCCCGCCGTAAGGAATTGACCCTTTAAGTAACTGTCCATTGATGATCAGACTGATCTTATCTATTCCTGTTATGGCGTGAATGCCCTGCATTTTTGCATAGGTTGTATTGAGCGGCTCAGCCACATCATTAATGAGGCGAAATGCATTTTGATATATGGTCAGTTCCTCTCCTGTATCGCTGAAACGATAAGGAATCCTGAATTTGGAAGGTGAAACCACGATTGTGTACACACCACCAGGAGCATAAGTTTTCATAGGTGCATAAGTAAGATCAATATCCGGCCTGGGTATCGAGGAGCTCATTTCATTAATAATTTGTGAGCTACTTGGTTCTATTAATCCGTTGAATATAGCAGAAACCTCTGTTCCGGTTTTAGACAATACCTTAAACTGCACAGTGCCATAAGGCAACTCGATATAATCGGATGCCTCGCCCGGCAAAATACGAGTTGTTTTTGCATTGACAAGTGTTCCGTCTGCCCAGGCCAGGCTCATTGCGCCCACCAGATTTTCCTCCCCCTGGCTCGTATTAACCGCTGCTGATAGATTGATGATTCTGATTTTGAAATTCGCTGGGTCTATTGGTGCAGTGATGTCTCTTTTAAAGGTTTTTAGCAGCGTACGCCCATCGTTTGGTATTCCGATTTCTGAAGTAGACTGTGTAAAATAGTAGTCTATAGACTGATTTCCTTCTTCGCTGACCTCAGCCGTTGCCTTGCCATTGAGACCGCTATAAGATTTATCTTCCAGCATTAGCGAGGCTTTGCCTTGATTTAGCAATTCCTGCGGCATATTCCAGATCACGCCTATTCTTCCATTATCCGGAAAATATTTAGTAGCCGGATATCTGCCCGCCATTGGATCATTAACACCCCGCACCACATAATTGGTCAAGGTATCACCGTTTACCTGTACCTGGTTATAGCCGCCCAGATTGATCACCCTCAAAGTGGAGCTTTTACGACTATCTGTAACCGGACGGTTGTCGTATGTGACATCCAGCTTTTCCTTTCTACAGGAAACCAATGCCAGCAACAGCATGAGGCCAAAAATTAACAGGCCGTTTCTATATTGTTTGATTTCTTTCATGGTTAAAACAAATTATAAGTGAATCCCATCATTATTTCACTCCCCCGTTTATAGGCGCGGTTCAGGTATTTACTGCCATACCATACGCCTCCTGTTCCCGGATTGGCATATACCGTTTCTATGGATGGGTTAAGCAGGTTTTTCATATAACCTTTAAAGATTACGCGTCTGGCTATACGCTGACTGAATACAAAATCCAATACCGGCACAGGACGGGTATATAAGTCCGGTTCTCCGGTCAGATTAATTTGCACCAGCCTCTCTCCGACCATATTAAAGGTTCCTGTTAAGGTAGTCCCTGATTTTTTGTTGTCATAATTCAGCCATCCGTTGATGGAGTATGGCGCCTGTTCAAACAAAGGGCTATTGTCTGGCGAATGGCGGTCCAGTGAGCGGTTTGCTTCCAGCCTTGCCGGGGATTTTTTGATGTCGCTTTCTGCCAAAAGCAGGTTTGAACCGACAAAGAAATTTTTAAGCGGATCCCATATGCGACCAAGATCCTTCACGATTTCGATTTCCACTCCCCAAACCTTACCAATGTTCGGATCATTTTCAAACCTGATGGTTGGATATTCCGGATAGGTTGCCGCAAGCCCACTTGTTTGCAGGTTAAACACTTTGTACAATTGGTTTTTTATGCGTTTACCAAACAATGAAAATGCGATGACTTCTCCATTGTTGGGAAACCATTCCCAGCGAAAATCAAGATTTTGCGTAGACTGATTGATTAAATTTGGGTTCCCAACAACCAGGCCCATCTGGAAGGCATCAAATTCAAATACATTTGTAATTTCTCTTAATTCCGGTCGTGCCAGCGTTGTATTGTATCCAGCACGAAAATTCATGTTTTCCTGATAATTGTAGGTCGCGTTAAGTGAATAATAAGGTTTATATCCTACTTTGTAAACCGAGTTTGGACTGATCTGCGACAAAGGGATCTTAGTCCCCCCAACACCAGGAGCGGTCAGTTGCGGATCAAGAAAAACATTTGCAGTATCTACAGCAGATTGGATATTGGTTGATTCAAAACGAACTCCTCCAGTGATCCTCAAATCTTTAGTTATTTTTAAATCAAGCATGGCGTATCCTGCCTTGGTTTCGAAAAATCCGGTATAGTTGTTTGGAGATTTCTGGCTGTTGTACAGAAAACCACCTATAGGCCCCGCACCTTCAGCACCACCTGCTACAGGCAAATGAATACCCACAATATCGTTACTCACCAATCTGTCCAGATTACCATTAATCTGGTATAAAGGCAGCGTTTTCTGCGAGGAGAAATTCGATCCCGGCAGAAACAATACATTTTCGGTGAAAATGCGGTCGCGGTTCAGGTAGTTCAGCCCTGTTTTTAGCTCCTGTCTGCTCCCAAACAGTTTGAATGGGATGATTAAATCTGCTTTATAGTTATAATTTTTTTCATCCAGATTTCTATAACGACGCCCGTTAGGCTCCGCCTGTATGATCCCATAAGCACCAAAACCATTTACATATCCGGAACTAAGCGCATAAAGATGGTCTGTGTAGACATACTCATCAGAACCATTTGCTGGTCCCAGAACGGGTCGGCTATAATACGCCCCTCCCCTCGGCGAATAGTCTGCGAGGGTGACAAAACGGTAGTCTGGATCGTTCTGTCCTGCTCTTGACGATGCGATATTGTAACTCAATCTCGGCGAATACGCTGCGTCAAGAAATTTATGTTCCCCTTGTAGATTAAATGTATTTAGCTTTCGGTAAGATTGCTTCAAAGAGTAAATGGTACTTTTAACATCTCCAGGCAAGCCTGTATATTCGTACCTTCCGTTCAGGTGTGTTGCCTGTGTTTCAGCCCCCCAGCTACCCAAATACTGCATACTGATTTCGTGTCTTGGGTTAAACCGATAGGTGAGGCCTAAAAGTGTACCATAATTCAGCGTTTCTGTACCTGTGTTCTCCTTATAAGTCTGATATTTACCCATAAAAAGACTGTTAGGGGTAATGTAGTTAGGAATATTTCTCGGACTCTGAACCTGTGGATTTCCAGTAACTACCCCCTGATAAATGCTGTATTGCTGAACATCACCGTCAGAAATATCAGTTGTCCTGCTGTAATAATTCGCCCCGGCAATCACACCCAGTTTATGTTTCTTAAATAAGGTATAACTGTTACCGAAGGTTGCAGAATACAGTTGATTTATTGGCGACTGCTTATACTTTGTGGTCATAACCGGGTCGAATCCCTGCATAATCCCGTTAATGCGTCCCACTTCTTGTTTCACGGAAGGACTATAACCACTATTGGTAATCATATTTTGTATCTGTGTCAGGCCACCTTTATATTGTTTAGAAAGGTTAAGAAAGTCTTGTGACAGATTCTTTTTGTTGATATTAAGCCCTAAAAAACCCATATCACTATTGTAAAAACTGTTGTGTGAGCCACCAATCCCGATATTGGAATTAAACCCGCTCTGTACAATTACGTTAACAATCAGACTATCGGGTACCGACTTGGTTTTTAGTTCTACAATACCAGCTGCGGCATCTGCGGGCTTATCCGGTGTGATACTTTTATAAATGGTAATGTTATCCAGTAAGGAAGCAGGTACCAGATCCAGTGGAATGGCACTGCGATCAGGATCAGAAGAAGCCAAACGTACGCCATTCAGCTGACCGATAACGCTTCTATCACCCAGTCCCCGTATGGCCACATATTTATCATCGGTTACCGTTACACCAGATACCCTTTGGAGTGCCTGCGTAGTGGTCACACTTCCTGTACGCTCAATCAGCTGCGAAGAAATTGCATCCTGGATGGTAGCAGATTTCTTCCTTTCATCCAGAACGGCGACTTCTGTGTTTGTTTTCCTTCTTGCCTGTACAGTAACCTCTCCCAGTTGCGTTGCAGAAGCACGCAAAGCGATGGTGATGTCTTTACTATTGGCATCTACCTTGATTTCACGCATCTGATATCCCATATAGGAAACCTGTAATACGGCTCCGCCTTCAGGGATGGTCATTTTAAACTTGCCATTCATATCCGTTGAGGTGCCGCCACTACTACCTTTCACTTTAATGCTCACACCAATCAGTGTTTCGCGGTTCTTCTCATCAATAACGGTTCCCGTTACCACAATGGGTACAGGTTTACTGTCGATAACAATATACCCTTCTACTGCCTTGTATTGTAAATTGGTATTGGCAAGTAACTTATTAATCGCATCGCGGATCGTAATCTGCGTAGCGATCAGGTTTACATTCTTTTTTACAGCTTGCACAGATTGCTCCCGGATAGAAAACTTAATGTTGCTCTCCTTAGCAATAACCGACAAAGCTTTCGCCACCGTCACGTTCTCTAAACGCAGGCTTATTTTATGATCAAGATCCTGACTCTTCACATTGCTGGCCAGCAACATACCCATGAAGGTAAGCTGAACCGCAATGAGGATAAAAGAGCATTTCATAATAAATCGAATTGAAGGATATAGTTTTAATCCTTTTTGCATATTTTTGAACATTACTGGTTAATTCGCTGCAAGGCGATGATCTGTTATAATCCCGTACCTGTTCTCAGATACGGCTTAGTTTAAACCGGCGGACGTCGAAATTCACACGGTTTATCTTGAAATTCATTCCCTGTCGCGCGACAGGGAATGTTTATTTGTAAACAGGTTCTACATATTTTTCCTTTCCATTTTCTATATTCCTATTTGATATTTATTCTTCTGCCATCCATTTGATACCGGAAATGTCCGGTCGAGCTTAATACCTTCATGATCTTGTTTAAAGGCATATCTGCCTGCAATGCCACACTGATCTCTTCAGCTGCCTTTGAAGCTTGTTTATAATTGAATTCCACGTTGTACCAGCGTTCTAATTCTGTCGTGATCTCGATCAGCTTACGCTGGTGGAAAGTAAGGCGGGCATCTTTCCAGGAGCGGATTTCATCAATAGCTACTGTAGTTTGAACCGCTTTTCTCCCTTGATATGATACCTGTTGACCTGGTGTGAGCACCGCAAGAGATTTAAGTTTACCGTTATAGAGCTGGTCTACGCGGACTTTACCAGTTGCGACAGCAACTGTTAAGGGAAGCCTATTAAAAGCCTCAATTTTAAATGAGGTTCCCAAGACCTGGGTTTGTACCTCACCAGTATGAATGATAAATGGCTTCTTTGGATTTTTGGTCACTTCAAAAAAGGCAGCCCCTGTTAGTGAAATTTCCCGTGTATGTGCCGCAAATTTTTCCGGAAACTTCAGCGTACTACCAGCGCCTAAAAAAACAACTGAGCTATCAGGTAATAAGATCTTTGCACGCTGTCCCTTCGGATTAACGACTTCATGCATGACAAACTGCTCGGTTACCGGCGTTTTTTTTAATTGTAAAGTTTTGTATGTTAGCAAGCCGGTGGCAATCAGAGTCAGTATAGCGGCATAAGAAAAATATTTTCTAACTCTCTTTCTACGGGTATTGGAATCGGTCTGGGTTTGTAATTGTACGATCTGAGCTTCTTCCCTTTCCAGCTTTCCGTAAAACTGCTTCAACTTCTCATTAAGTCTGGGTTGATCGGTATCGTTAACTGCAGGTAAACCGTCCCAATGCTCAGACATCAGCTCATCAAAAAACTGAGCCGCTTCCGGAAGCACCAATATGCGTTTTAATTCTTCCAGTTCAGCTGGCGTGCAATCCTGATGAATGTACTTTCGGATCAGGGCTTTATTTCTATTTTCCAAGTTATTTTAATTGTCCTTCACTATACAGAACACCTAAAAGTGGAGTGACCACCTATGGAAATAAAAAAAATAATGGATTTATAAGAAAAAAGAAATGAGTGTTAAAAGGAGTGTAAAGTCAGCATGTTCTTTCAATTGCTTGCGAAAAAAACTTAATGAAGCAACCATGTAGTTTTCTACTGTATTCACAGAGAGATCCATACTTTTTGCGATTTCGGCGTAGGTCATGTGTTCGTCCCTGCTCAACTCATAAACCCGGCGACGTTGCGGACTAAGTTGATTCAGCTTACTTCGGTACACTTTTTCGAGTTCACGACTGTTTAGCGGCTCATCCGCAGAATGGTTAGCCAGATGCTGATCTTCCGGAACCAATTCAATGGAAACGGTTGGAAGTATTTTCTTACGGTAATGATTGTAAATCGCATTTTTTATGCAACGGAAAAGATAAGCTTTCAGGTTGTCTTCAACCTGTATGGCACCTTTTTTTTTCCAAAGGCTGAGCATCACGTCCATGGTCAATTCTTCGGCGATGAAGGTATCTTTTACATTTTTTAAAGCGAATCGGAATAAGCCATCATAATAGCGCTTGAAAAGTACATTATAGGCGGAGTGGTTGCCTGAACTAAATTTCTCCAACAATGATGTATCCGATAATTCTTTAATTGTATTCAGCATGCTTTAATCACAGAAACTCTTCGCGACAAAAGTAGCGGCTAGAAATTCCGGATATATTAAGGCGGTGTTAACTTATAAAGAAGTATTCGGCTGACAGCAATTATTCTGGTTTCGGGGTACCCATGCCACGCAGCGAAAAAGCGGCCCCAGCACCAAGCACTGCACCAGCAGCGACATCAGTCGGGTAATGCACGCCAAGGTACAAACGTGAATAACCAACAGAACCAGCCCATAAATACGATGGTACAATCACATACCATTTTGGATAAGCCTGCGACAAAGCAGTAGCCGTTGTAAACGAAGTAGAAGTATGGCCCGAAGGAAAAGAATAGTGAGAAGGTTGATAAACCGCCTTGATTTTAACATTAGCTAAAAAAGGCCTTGGCCTTTTCACTATTTTTTTGATCAGCATGGTAAGCAGAACATTAACGGCAGAACTGCTTGCTACATACAAAGCATTCTGCCGCATACGTTTATCATCGGCAATAATGCCCCCGGCCAAAAGACCTGCGGGAACACCTACATTTACCCAATCGTTATGATTGGACAAAAACAGGAAAAAATCCGTTTTCTCAGGTGTTCGTTTTTCTGATAAGTCAATCAGTACTTTATCGTCAAAACGCTGCAATGCAGATTGGCCTTTAAGTTTAAAGGGAAACCAAGCGATCAGACCAATCTGGCAGATTAACATATATTTTAAACATTCTGTATGCATAACCTGACGAAAATACTATTTTTATTTTATAACAGATTCATTTGCATGTCACAGCTGGTTATTGGTTTACACTTGTACTCCGGCGGCTTTCAGCATCAGGTTGTGCAGCTCAAAATTTTTGACAAATGGCTTAAGCAACTCACTTCCTGGTCCAAACATAGCCAACTCTACATAATCTGCAGAATGATCCATAGAGCCCCACCCTACTGAAGTATAATTGTACTGCACCTGCGCAAGCTCTTTAAAAGGTAGATTTCTGGGATTGTATAATCCTTGCTCATCCAGTTGACTGTAATGCTTCAGTATCGAAGCTGCCTCCGTAGTTTTAATGGCATAACCATGCGCAGCTTCCACTTTTTCGATAAAAGCCGATTGACTTGTATTTTTATCGACTCCGTTCAGGATCCATTCATTGGTATGCCTGAATTTTTGAATCCTGTCAAAATTCGCCGTTGCGTTGCTACCAGAAAACAGTCCAGGATTGGCGTTACCATGATCAGTTGTGATGACCACCAGGGTTTCCTTGTCCTGCTCAGCAAAAGCTATGGCTGTCGCTACCGCTTCATCAAATGCAATCTGATCGTATAGCAATCCACCAATGTCATTGGCATGGGCAGCCCAATCAACTTTTCCTCCCTCTACCTGTAACACGAATCCTTTTTTATTTTTGCTCAGCTGGCTTAAAGCTTTTCGGGTCATGTCTGCCAAACTTGGGATCTCCTGCTGTAGCTTCGTATCGCTAGACCGATCCAGTGTATAAGGTAACCCATCTTCATAAAAAACACCCAATACAGGTTGATTCCCTGAAACATCTGACAATTGCGCTTTAGTACGGACCACCTGATATCCTTTTTCTTTATACTTCTGAAAAACGTCCAGTTTATCGGCTCTTTTATCTGCACTAAAAAATTCTAAACCACCACCCAATAAAACATCATAACCGGCGTCCAGATATTTCAGTGCGATCCCCGGCTGATCATCTCTTTTTTTACTCGTTACACAGAATCCTGCAGGCGTAGCATGCGTAATTGGTACGGTAGTTACGCAGCCTGCAGATTTACCCAGTGCTTTAAATTTTCTCCAGATCGGGATATTTTCAGAACCGTCGGCATTGACATTCAGGGAGCCATTTGCCACACGTTTACCGCCACCCCAGGAAGAACTTGCAGCCGCTGAATCGGTAACCAGGGAACTTGAAGAAGCAGTGTCCATGAAAGCTCTTTTTACTTTATTTTCAGCATACAAAGACAACCAGGTACTTTCACGACCTTCTTTTCGCTGAAGCAGCATATTGGCCATATTTAATGTTCCGGTGCTCATGCCGTCACTCACCAAAAAAATGATGTTCTTCGCAATTTTACCGTCTTTGTAAAAGGTATTCTCTGTAACTGCAGCTATACTATCAAATGGAGATAACAGTGCTGTGCCCAAAAAAGCAACAGACCCTCCTTTAAAAAAATCTCTTCTTTTCATAAGCCGCTAATAAACAGAAATGCTGTTAAGTTTACTTAAGCTCATTGTTATGATTAAAACAAGCAGCGTTAAACAAACTTAACAGCAAAAAAACAGGAGTGACTATTTTACGGCTTTGAACTCTACACGACGATTTTTAGCACGACCGGCTTCATCGCTATTGGAAGCAATCGGATTTGCAGCACCATAACCTTTGATTGTTAAATTTGCAGCATTTACACCAGCATTCACCAGGTAAGACTTTACAGAATTTGCGCGATCAACAGATAAAGACATATTGTGTTCAGCACTTCCTTCTATAGAAGAATAGCCGTCCAAAACAAATTTAGCTGAGGGGTCTTTCTTGATTTCCCGGGCTACACGATCCAATGTTTCAAACGAAGAAGTCTTCAACACATCAGAATTAAACTCGAATTGAACATTGCTGAAATTAAAATCTGGTTTTTCAGGTACCGGAGCAGGCTCAGGCTTTTCTTCAGGTGCAGGAGGAATTACTTTAGCCTCTACAGGCTTTTCGGCCTGAACCGGCGGATTTGGCTTTGCTACAATTTTCTTTGTCTTACAAGCTTGCATGGAAACAAGCGACAATGCAAGAAGGCTCAGTGCCATCTGATTCTTTAAAATTTTCATTTGTGATTGGTTTGGTAATTAATTCATGCATGAAAATCATCAACCTAAAATGATTCCGTAAATGCATTACATCGAAGAAACGAATATTTTAGCTAAATCGTACCTTTTATGACATTTATTTTCTCAATTTTCTATTTGATGTCTTCTAAATGGAGATAAATTTAGAATTGCTATTGAATTTTGGATTGGAATATAAATTATACCTTTGTAATAATGACTATAGTAAAAAACCTCATCGTATTGCTTTGCCTGGCTGGATGCTTTGCAGCATGTAAAAACAAAGACTTTAATGAAGAACAACAGTTCAAGACTGATACTACGCTGATTAGAAAGTTCATCACAGACAACGCTATTCCTGCGAAGAAAGACGAGAAAACCGGACTTTTTTATCAGATTCTGGAACCCGGACAGGGCCAGTTCAACTATACGCTGAGTACAACAGTATCAGCCCAATATGTTGGAAAACTACTGAACGGCACCCAGTTTGACGCCTCCAAATCCGGACAAGATTTTACTTTCGCTTTAGGGCAGGTAATCCCAGGATGGCAATTTGGCGTTCCGTTTGTACAAAAAGGCGGTAAAATACGTTTGCTGATACCTTCTCTACTTGCTTATAAAAATCAGCAAACCGGTCCTATTCCGCCAAACTCGGTCCTGGATTTTACATTAACAGTAACCAATCTGAAATAAGGAAAGAAGTTTATTGAGTTGCAGACAAAATCTCTGAATACAATAAACCACTTCCCCCGCCATAATGTTGTATGATTTTAAGGGCCGGTCTGATCTCAATCAAACCGGCCCTTAAAATTTGTTCTTCGGCGGCGTCAATACCGTTTCCCAGCAATACCAGGTCTATGCTTTGGTTTTTACATATCGCCAATGCTTCAGCATCGCTGGAAGTGACGATACCACTCCATTCAGACCTCGCATTGAGTAACCGAAACATGGTTTTTGTAATGTCCGGATTTCTACCGATGTAAAGAACAGTTAAATTCATAGATATCAAATTAAAACACCATCGGAACATCCATCAACAATACTTCTGCATTTTGGCTAAGCGACTTGAACTGGATCGCAGTGGTATCCCATACTCCCATTCCATCTCGCTGATCTAATCTTTGACCATCAATTTCAACACTACCATTTATGATGAAAACGTACACCCCATTTCCTTCTTTTTTTATAGTATAGGAAGTTTCAAAATCCTGATCAAACTTACCTAAAGAGAACCAGGCATCCTGATGAATCCAAACACCCTGATCATTTGCATCCGGAGATAAAATCTGTTGAAAATTATTGTGCCTTTCTGCAACATCCAATGTAAGCTGATCGTATCTGGGTGTTACATTTTTTTGATTTGGAAACAACCAGATCTGGAGCAATTTAACGGGCTCGCTATCGCTTGCATTAAACTCGCTATGTTGCACACCCGTCCCTGCACTCATCACCTGTATATCGCCGTGTTGAATCACAGAAGATGTGCCTAAACTATCTTTGTGTGCCAGCGCACCTGTCAAAGGAATGGTGATGATTTCCATATTGTCGTGTGGATGGGTTCCAAATCCCATTCCTCCATCAATCCTGTCGTCATTCAAAACCCTGAGTGCACCAAAATTCACCCGCTCAGGATTGTAATATCCTGCAAAACTAAAAGTATGATGAGCGTCTAACCAACCATGGTTTGCATGTCCACGGGAATTTTCTTTATGCAAAACAAACTGTGCCATAATATTTCCTTTCTTATTGTTTAACAAAAGTAGGCTTAATCAGTATGGTACACATTGATGTAGGATAAGTAATTCGTCCTATCTATTTTTCTGTGTTATCTACCAATTTTTTACATGAAAACTCAATCTTCTTATATAATTTCCCTATTTTTATAAGATTAAAACAGAAAAAAGCCTTTTTCTATATGAACCTGAAACAAACTGTAGATGCTATTTTGAAATCTAAATCCCGCTCTTTGAGGTGGTTGGCTACTGAGATGGATAAAACACCTGACGGATTAAAATTAAGTTTGGTCAGGCATTCCATTAAATACATTGACATCATCAGCATGTCTGCAATCCTGGATGTTCCGATCAGTAAGTTTTTCGAACCTGAACCAGCTTCCGAACAAGATCAAGAAAAAGCACTGCTTGCTGCAGAACAGAAAACAGAAGATATTGATTTAAAAAATAGCTTAAAGGCATACAGGGAACTCATCTCTACACTGAAAGATCAGATCAAAGACAAAGATAGGATCATCAAACTTCTTGATAAAGACATTTAAATCTGGTGCAGATATTGGGCAGCGGAGAAAAGGAGTATTTGCAGGATCAATAAAACCCAGAACAACAAAAAATCAGGTTCTGCAAAAGTAGAAAAGTATTGCAGCAGTTTATCCAACAACACATCGTATAAACTTAATTTTTCATTTTGAAGGTCTACATCATCGAGTTTAATTCTTTTTAAACTGAAAGTTACTACACGTTTGGTATTAGTGGAAATGGTTTTATCACGTCTACTGGCCTCCAGTAAACGGGCGCGCAACATGGCTTCATCAGACAGTTTTTTTGACCAATTCACATTGCTTGTTATTCTTTTCAGCGCAGTGGACAATGCAGGCCTTATCAAATCCATACCTTTTTTAGTCCAGAGGTTATAAATCAGTGTCTGAATTGCAATTTTATTTGCCAAAACAAAATATAGAAAAAAGAACAGCGGGCTCGCCAGCAGTACAACCAATGCAGCCCAATTTGTAGAAGCCAGCTGGCTAAAGAAAACAACCATTTTTCCATGCCCGGCTCCATGCTGCTGAATCAAGACGATGATTAGAAAAACCAAAGTTAAAATCCAACCCGAGCATGCAACAAACAACCATTTTAAGCCAGACTTTATCGCAATACCTGCATACAATTTTAAATCTTCTTTCATAATCCATAGTGTAGATAATGGTAAATTACTAAAAGGTATTAAATATCGTACTATTTTGAACAGTTCTACCCGGTAACTTTTACATGATAAAATTCATCTGGCCTCTTTTTTATTTATATTTAGTTAAACTAAACCACTTATTATGAAGCACAAAAAAACAATCACTTTAGTTACTTTATTAGGTATAGCCTTTTGCTTAAGTGCGTTTATGCCAAAACAGGAACCCAAAGAAGAAAAAGCAAAAAATCTGAAAGTATTACCCAAAAACATCAGTCATGACGAACTGGATAAAGTAATGGATGGATTTAAAATTGCACTGGGCGTTAAATGTAATTATTGTCATGCACAAAGTAAAGATAATCCAAGAAAGCTGGATTTTGCGAGTGATGATAAACCGGAAAAAGAAACAGCTAGAGAGATGATGCGGATGACCGCAAAAATCAACAAGAAGTACTTTCATAATCAAAAAGATGGTAAAGCACTTTTAGCTGTATCCTGTATCACCTGTCACAATGGTCAACACGAACCAAAATCAAATTAAAAACCTGCTATTTATAGTTGGACCGTAGTACCAGCTTTTTGATATCCAATACAAAAATCTTACGGCCTTCTGTTGCAATGATTTCCTCTGATTTAAACTCTTTCAATATCCGGATCACATTTTCCTTAGCAATACCAGCTATACCTGCCAAATCTGTTCTCGAAATATCAATGGTAATTTCCTCATTTTCTGCGGTGTCTATTTTGAATTTTTCCCTCAAAATAATCAGCGCAATTGCCAGGCGCTCTACTGCCGTGCGTTGTCCAAATATCGAAAGCTTGTTTGCAAACACGGTGATCTCCTGGCTCATGAGCTTTAGCAAATGCCGGGCAAATAAAGGTGATCTATTCAGCACTCCCATAAAATCCTCCATGGGGATAAAACTTATGATACTGGATTGTAAAGCAGCCATGGAATCTGAATAACGCTCTTCAGCCAATACTGCGTGATAACCCACCAATTCGTCTCTGCTGGTAATGTACAATACGTGTTCGCGTCCATATTGGTCAACTTTATATTTCTTAACCTTACCCTGGTGAATAAAAAACAATCCGGATGGCTTTACCCCTTCTTTATAAATGATTTCGCCTTTCTTATATTTTTGTTGCTCCTGTTGGGTAATCAACGCATGATAATCATCGGCAGAAAGGACATCTAAGGCAAATTGTGTGGTAAAATAAAGATGATCAATTGGAAAAATTCCTTTCAAACTCATGCAGCAAAGATACAACTCTACCTCATTTCAACGATAAGAACCTCACAAAACCAGGATCAGATGACTAATGACAAAGCAAAGCTGTCTTTTGTTGCTTGATCAATTCGTGGAGGCGAATCATCGCATATCGGTAACAACTCCATTGCACACTGGTACAAGACAATGGAGATACCTGTTCTAAATTATCTTCCAGTTCGACTAAAAATTCCATTGTTGTATTTGGAGATTGCAACGCATTTAGCGATGCGTTAATGATTTCATCTACTTTTCCGTAATCGATAGCCTTTTCTAACTGAGCCAAACTTAAGGATACGTATTCTTTGATAACCATGAGGTATAAATCTATTTTACGATGGATATAACTTAATTAACGCTTCAAAGTTAAAGCTAAAAAAGAAGCCACCTAGTACATATTTATCAGTTAAAAAAGTGATAAATATCAACTTTAGCTACCCGACTTGTTGAAAATCTGAATCCATAACACACATAGGGGTAAAAGCAAAACTTGTTGTCACTTTAGAAAACGAACTAAAATGAACATCAAATTATTTTCTTTCTTACTGGTCTGCCTGCTTGGTCTGACCAGCAGACAAGTCAAGGCGCAAAAAATCGATTCGCTAAACAGACAAATGGTACTGACCCAAACCATTAAAGGCACCATAATCGACAAAAGCACCAGATTACCAGTTGTGGGTGCAACCGTCAAACTCAGTTCAGATCCAACTGTAAAGCGTTTAAGCACAGATGAGAATGGCATATTCCGTTTAACTGCCGTGTCGCTGGGCCGACAAACGCTAACAATCAGTTTAATGGGCTACCAAACCATTGTGCTTTCCGAATTGCTGATCATCAGTGGTAAAGAGCTGGTTCTAACTCTGGAAATGGAGGCACAAAGCAATAACCTGAACGAAGTAGTTGTCAGCTCGAATTCAGGTAAACAACCCCTCAATCAAATGGCCTTAACCAGCGGTAGGTCTTTCTCTCCCGAAGAGACCAATCGGTATGCAGGCGCATTTTTTGATCCGGCAAGAATGGCTCAGAGTTTCGCCGGGGTAGTGGCTGGAGGCGACGATAATGAGATTATTGTAAGGGGAAATTCTCCAAAAAGTTTGCAATGGCGACTTGAAGGCATAGAAATCATCAATCCCAATCATTTTGGAAGTGAGGGTGCATCGGGTGGTGGAATCAGCATGATCAACACCACTGTACTGAGCACTTCCGATTTCTACACCGGAGGTTTGGCCGCAGAATACAGCAATGCGCTATCTGGTGTGTTTGATTTGAAATTCAGAAAAGGGAATACCGATAAAAGAGAATATGCATTTAATATAGGCGTATTGGGTGCCGGAGTAACCATGGAAGGTCCGTTTAAAAAAGGCGGAAATGCATCTTACCTCTTCAGTTACCGATACTCATCCTTAGGCCTTTTGGATAAGGTCGGCGTCAAAGTCTCAGATGAAGGCGTGCCCAAGTATCAGGATTTATCTTTCAATTTTGTTTTTCCGACTAACAAAGCCGGTACTTTTTCAGTATTTGGCATAGGCGGTTTGAGTAAATTAAATAAAGACGCCGACCGGGATTTTAACAAATGGGAAGAAAGAACAGATGGTCAGGATATGAGATATGGTTATAACGCCGGAAGTATCGGAATAAAGCATTTGTACATCGCCAATAGCCGGATTTATTTTAGTAACATCATTTCCTTTTCGGGGAGTCGCAGTAGCAGTATCATAGACACTTTAAACAACAGCTACCAGTCGAGCCTGAACCATGAAAACTTATATACCAATACAACCATTCGTTATTCGGGTATCCTGAATTACAAGCTTAATCAGCACAACTCCATCCGTAGCGGTTTAAACGCAAACTTTTTAAAATACAATCTTTATGGGCAACAATATGACACAGACACCAGGCTTTTGAGAACGCTTATTAATGAGCAGGGAAGCACCAGTAGTTTTGACGGTTTCATACAATATAAAGCAGAATTAGGCAATGTATTTACGCTAAATACGGGTGTCCACGTCAACTACTTCAATTTAAGTGAAAGCTGGAGCATGGAGCCCAGGCTAGGTTTAAAAGCCCAACTCAACGAAGGCCAGACACTCGCATTTTCAGCCGGACTTTACAGCCGCCTGGAACCCCTGTCTTACTATTTTGCAAAAGCAAATACCGCCCAGGGTACTGCCACACAATTACCGGTAAATAAGCTCAGCCCTACAAAATCAGCGCAAGCCGTATTGAGTTACGAAAAGCTATTTACGGGAAATTTTAAATTCAAAACAGAGGTATATTACCAACATCTGTATGATGTACCTGTATCTGTAGACCCGAAGATTAATTTTTCTTTGTTAAACGTATCTGATAACTCAGCAATTGGTTCCTATACTTACCGCAACCTGATCAATAAGGGAACAGGAAAAAATTATGGCATTGAATTCTCTATTGAAAAGTCCTTAAGTAAGGGTTATTATTTCACAGTAACCTCATCCATATTTGATTCTAAGTTCAAGGCGCTTGGCGGCCAGGAGTTCAACACCACTTACAATACAAAATACGTAGGGAACCTATTGGTTGGAAAAGAATGGGTAACTGGAAAAAGAAAAAACAATCTTTTCGGGCTTAATGCAAAAGCGATTTATGCAGGAGGCAGGAGATATTCTCCAATCCTGGTGGATGAATCGTTCAGACTGGATGAAGAAATTATCGACCAGAATAAGGTGAATACTTTGACCGCAGATCCGTATGTACGGATAGACTTCTCTTCCAGTTATCGCATCAATAGCAAAAAGGTGAGTCATCTGATCATTCTGGATATCCAGAATTTGCTAAACCGCGAAAATACAGTAGGAATGCATTACAACGCTAGTAAACGCATCATTGAACCGCAAAAATGGGGTGGCATGATTCCAACCATCAATTACAGGCTGGAATTTTAATAATCATATCCAGGCAGGAGTTCTTTCCTGCCTGGATATGATTAGATATTTTCGTCGATGATCTTTAACAGGTGATCAAGATCATCCGCTGTATTGTAAAAATGGAAGGCAACCCGAACACCTCTTCCCCTGCTCAAACAACTGATATTTGAGTCCAGTAGTTTCTGATATAGCGCATCACTCAACAAAAGATTAAATATCGGGGAGTAAGTTACCCTAGCTGAAATTTGTGGATCGAGTAAAGATCTGGAAGCAAATGCAAGGCGTGCATGCTCAGCAAGAAGTTTGATTTTATTTTCAATCACATCCATGCCCGTTTTTTGCATAAATAAAATCGACTGATTGAGTGTCCCAAAATTAAGGGTATCTAAATGCCCGGGTTCAAAGCATAAGTCAAGTATTCCCTTATCACTTAAGAAGCTTTCCGCAGGCAATTGAAATTGTTTTCGATCCTGATAAAGCTGCGCCGCTGCACTGGCTTTCAACATTAAAAACCCGTTACCATAACCACTTAGCATCCATTTATACCCACTGGAAAAGAAAACGTCAATTCCAGCATTTTCGAAATCAAATCTTTCTGTTCCGCAATATTGTGTACCATCAACAACAATGAGCAGATCAGGATAAAGTGATTTTAATTGATTAAAAAAAGCAGGATCTATCTTTGCTCCATTGGAGTACTGCACCAAACTTAAGGCTAAGACAGTTGCTCCAAAAGTTTTAACAGTATGGATGATCTGTTCTTCGGTATTGCCATCCATGCGGATATACTGAGCAGCGAATCCTCGGCTTACAACAGGATAATTTACAGAAGGATAATCTGATTCCAGTAAAAGAAACCGGTGACTTCTATCCAAACCATCTAAAAAAATATTAAAAGCAATCGAACAATTTGGCACCAGGAAGACCTGCTGGTTTTGTGCGTTGAAAAAATGCGATACATTGCTACGAACTTCCTGAATAAAACTGGCCTGAGTTAAACGAAACCCACTACCAAGATCCTCAAAAGCCGCATCATGAGACCTTCTCCAATGTATTATTGATCTCGACAAAATGCCAGAGCTGGCCGTATTCAGATATGTATATTTTTGTAATACAGGAAATTCTTCTTTAAAATTCATGAACCTCTATTTTGGCGACACAACTTTGGTTAACTCCTGAGCGTCATCCAATTGCTTTCTGATTACCGGAAGATATTTAACCGCAAAATTTCTGATGACCTCATCTTTGGCGCGACTCGCTGTAACCAAGGTACTCAACTGCCTGCGTTTACGGTCAATCATCGATTGTACATACCATAGATTAAAGTCTCCTTTTGTTTCAACAGTCGACGAAGCCTTTGGGGTAACAATTTTTCCCGTATTTTTAGTGGCAGCCAATGCATCTATATCTTTTTGAAAAGACTGATGAGCGCCAACAACACCAACTGCATACTCCTTGATCTTGGCTACAGTTGATTTGGTTGTCGCTTCCCTGCTCCAATTCACAATCAACAATTCATTTTCAGTCAGGCCATCAATCAAACCGCTGGCCGTTAGCGAATCGGTCTTTTGTAATGAAGGCCTTAAACCAGCCGTGGCTTTTAAAATAGCACTATTTGCGATGTTTTCTGCATTTTCTCTGGATCCGGCACCATTGCTGTTCGCCGAGTTGATGCCTGGAGTAAGTCCATCTCCCGCAGCATTTACAATGCCTCTTCCGGGTGTTGTTGTTTTAGGTGTTAATACCGTTACCTTTTTTTTACGGGTACCATCAGCATTTCTGGAACTCGAGCAAGCTGAAAGGCCGCATACTGCAATCATCAACAGGGTAAAAGTCTTTGTATATTTCATAGGTTGAAAGTACGAAAAAATAAAAAAGCCACAGCAATAAAATGCCATGGCGTTTCAATATTATGATTTAATGACTTAACCGCATTTTGAAGAACCGCAGTCCTTGCAGGTTAAACAACCTTCCTGATACATCAGATTTGTAGAATTGCAATTCTGACATTTCTGACGTTTGGCCTCCGTACCATCCGGAACATATCTTTTCAAGGCTCTGGCTACCCCGTTTTTCCAGGTGTTAATCGATTCGTCCAACTGTAAACTATTAATCAACTCTACCACTTTTTCAATCGCCATCCCATGCCTCAATGTACTGGAAATTAATTTTGCATAATTCCAATATTCAGGATTGAACTTATAGGATAAACCTTCAATCGTCGTCTTATGACCTCTTTTATTTTTGTATTGAAAATCATACCTGGAACTCCCATCTGCTTCCCTGCTTTTAATGATAAATCCATCATTTGCCCATCTTGGGATCAGGATTCCATCTTCATCATCGGAGAAGCCCGTAAAAATTTCATACGGTTTTCCATCGATCAGGCCGATAAATGCGATCCATTTGTCTTTATTGTTTTGAAAACGAACTACGTCTGCCTCAAGAATTGCCGGACGTTCGGTAGGAAAAATGACACCTTCCGAATGCACTTCCTCCTGTTCCTTCGGTTCGTTAGAAATCAACACACCTGAGCGTGAACCATCGCGATAAACGGTAACGCCTTTACACCCTGCTTTCCAGGCTGCCAGGTATAGTTCACCGACCAATTCTTCGGTTACGTCATTTGGCATATTGATCGTTACACTAATTGAATGGTCTACCCATTTTTGAATCTCACCCTGCATTTTTACCTTTTTCAGGTAATCTACATCGTTAGAAGTTGCTTTATAATATGGCGACAATTTAACCAGTTCATCAAGTTCGTTCTGATCGTAATTTTTTGTCAGGTCATGCCCGTTTACTTCCATCCAATGTTTAAAGCGATGATGAAAAACAACATACTCCTCCCAGGAATCTCCTACCTCATCAACAAAATCCACACGGGCATCTTTATCATTCGGATTCACTTTCCTTCTCCTCTTATAGACAGGCATAAATACAGGCTCTATTCCTGAACTGGTTTGTGACATCAGACTGGTGGTCCCTGTTGGCGCAATGGTCAGCAAAGCAATATTGCGCCTGCCATGAGTCAGCATTTCAAAATACAATTCCGGATCTGCCTCCTTCAATCTCAGGATAAATGGATTGTTTTTTTCTCGCTCTACATCAAAAATTGGAAATGCACCACGTTCTTTAGCGGCGTAAACAGAAGCTCTGTAGGCTGCTATTGCCAGTACTTTATGTACTTCAATAGCAAATTCAGAGCCCTCGTCACTGCCGTATCTCATACCCATAGCTGCAAGCATATCCCCTTCAGCAGTAATACCAATCCCGGTTCTTCTGCCCTGCTCAGCCTTATCCTTGATATTCAACCATAAATTCAATTCCGTTCGTTTCAGTTCTTCATCTTCCGGATCCTGGTTAATTTTGAGTATGATCCCATCAATTTTCTCCAGTTCAAGATCAATGATGTCATCCATCAATCGTTGTGCAGCATGGATGTGTTTCTTAAACAAATCCCAGTTAAACCAGGCAGACTGACTAAAAGGCTCTTCCACGTAAGACAAAAGATTAATCGCCAACAGACGGCAAGAATCATAAGGGCACAGGGGAATTTCACCACAAGGATTGGTAGAGACCGTTTTAAAACCCAGATCTGCATAACAATCCGGCACTGATTCCCTAATGATGGTATCCCAGAACAAAATCCCGGGCTCGGCAGAACGCCAGGCATTGTGAATAATTTTTTTCCATAAGGCTGAAGGATCCATTTCTTTCCGCGTAACCGGATCTGCTGCGTCGACAGGATATTGCTGCACATAGCGATCACCACTTTCAACAGCCTTCATAAAGGCATCATCAATACGCACAGATACATTTGCACCGGTAACCTTACCTTGTTCCATCTTAGCATTGATAAAATCTTCAGCATCTGGATGCTTGATGGATACAGAAAGCATTAAAGCACCACGACGGCCATCCTGAGCTACCTCCCGGGTAGAGTTTGAATAACGCTCCATAAAAGGAACAATACCCGTTGAAGTCAGCGCAGAATTTTTTACCGGGGAACCTTTCGGGCGGATGTGCGACAAATCATGGCCAACACCACCCCTGCGCTTCATCAATTGCACCTGCTCCTGATCGATTTTCATGATACCACCATAGGAATCTCCGGATCCATCATGCCCAATCACAAAGCAATTGGAAAGAGAGGCAATCTGATAGGGATTACCGATACCGGTCATTGGACTTCCCTGTGGAATGATGTATTTAAAGTTTCTGATCAGTTCAAAAATCTCTACTTCAGTCATTGGATTGGGATACCGGGTTTCAATGCGTGCAAGCTCAGCAGCTATACGTTTATGCATATCATCCGGACTGGCTTCATAAATATTTCCGTATGAATCCTTTAGTGCATATTTATTAACCCAAACACGGGCCGCAAGATCATCGCCCTTAAAGTAACGAAGCGATTCCTCGTAAGCCTCTTCACTAGTGTAAGTTACCGTATTTTCCAATTGTTTTTCAACTTTCATAGCTTTTTCATTAAGTAAAGCAAAGCTACATTTTTGAAAATCTAAACAGGAATATAAAAATAAAGTTTACAAAAAAATACAAACAAAAACCTGATTATAAACAATTTAATATTTTCATAAATTAAAATTGTTTACAAAAACAAATAACATATAAAAATAAAACTACCAAACAATGATCAAAATCACTGGATTTGAAAATCTAACTTGTTATGATCCGCTTTTTTTCCACAGAAATTTCAGAGCCTTCGGCCAGCATGACTGACACGGGAGCCTGTCCATTCAAAAAAGTAAAGTGTTCACCATAAACCAGGCCGAAATCTACTTCAATTGAATAATCTTTCACTTGATACTGCTCCCATTTAGGATGCTTGACCTCATATTCATTCGTAACTTTGTCGTTGTGACGTGCATAGCCCCAGTAATGTTCTGTTATAAATTCAGTTTCACTACCCGATGCTATAACAGACAACTCCCGGTCGGCTACAATGGTGAACTTGTACCACTCTTTTTTGAATTTCCAGTGATAAGCAACGATACGTTCGTCGCCTTCCTCCGACCAGTGGTGAGACATCGGCATAGTCACATAGTTTTCATTGTAAATCGTATTGGCTACAAAGGACAATGCAAACTTCGGGACGATTTCCTTGATAAAAACTACTCCCCTTTTCCAAAGGCCATTTTCTTTGTAACGAACATAAAAGCGAAGATTTACTTCTTCAAAATTAGCATGAAAAGGTACCGCTATACCCATCAAGCGTGTGTTTTTAAAAAGAAAACCAATTAAACTTACATAACACGTATCATTCCAAAGATCCAGTTCTGTTCCAACCGGAACAAAAGGCTGCAGGATCTCTTTATCAATTGCATAATTTGCGATGGCCAATTTCCTCCATTCAGCAGTTAAAAAACTCATGCAACAAGACACGCAAATATCATGCTACACCTGCGATGAATAAAAAAGGTTGGTACCACAACTGTGACACCAACCTTTTTCAGTTTTTTTAAGCAAGAACTATCTTTTACAATTTGCTGTCCAGGTGGCTCCGTCCCTTGACACCAACATAGTTAGAGAACTTGCATCAATCTTGATCCCAGTCAAACCAGAACCAATACTCACATAGGTATTATCGCCCTGTTTTTCAAACTCTACGCCTTTAATATCCGGAATATTATTTCCAAAGTAAAAGTCATAGGTATTGCCAACTTTACTCACCGTAACTTTACCATCTGAACTGGTAATCGTCTGTCCGCTTTTGGCATACGAAACATCTCCTTTGTAGGTACCTACAAAGAAGTCGGTAGTTGCAGGATCTTTATCCTTTTTACATGAAGTCATAACCGTTCCAACGATCAGGAACATACTTAACATTTTTACAATAGTTTTCATAGATATGTTTTTTTTTATTCCATGAAACCATCATAAGCTATACAAACAACTATGATGAGTACAGCCTCATGATAGTTCCATGATAGATGATTAATGTAACATTCCTATTGCAAAGGCTATGCCAATCCGCACACTATCGTTTAATTGTTTTCAAAAAATCCTGAACAGTCTTATTCAAAGTATCTGATAAAGATTCCCTTTTTATACCGATAACACTGATTCTGGACTGGATATTCAGAGAAACCAGTCCATGCATCATTGACCAGATTTGTAAAGCGCCTATTTCTGCACGCTTAAAATGAGTCAGCTCCCTTCGTATACAAGTTTCCAGACAGTCCATAAAATATTTATACACCCTGGTATCTGTTTCGCCATGCAACTTCACTTGGGCATTACTGTCATCCAAGATGGGAATAAACATCAATTTATAGGTCTCGGGGTTGGTAAGTCCAAAATCCAGATAAGTTTTACAAATCTCCCCAAGTTTCGTTAATGGATCGTTGCTAAGGGCCTCTTGCTTAAATTTTTGCAAGAGCAAATCATAAGCTTTAGGCTGCAAATCAAATAGCAGCTGAGAATTGCCTGCTGCTTTAAGAATTTCCGACTTCAATGCATCATTAGGATATAAAGTTGTTGCTGACATAAGTATAAAATTAAAGATCACAGGAACTAGTCTTACTAATTTAAGCATTGAAATTGAATTTATTGATCTTTCAATACATTAAGCTATCTTCATTTAATCGTACAACTATACAAACATGTGTTTTTATAAATTGTTATGATCAACAACAATACCCTCATTCTTATGAAGATTGCAACTTACAATGTAAATGGAGTTAACGGACGACTGCCCGTACTTTTAAGGTGGCTGGAAGAAACCAGCCCCGATGTCGTTTGCCTGCAGGAATTGAAAGCACCCCAAGAAAAATTTCCAGAACAAGCCATTAAAGATGCAGGATATAAGGCCATATGGCATGGCCAGAAAAGCTGGAATGGCGTAGCAATTCTGGCCAAAAACCTTGAAATCAAAGAAACCAGGAGAGGCTTGCCGGGAGATGAGGAGGACTTACACAGTCGCTATATAGAAGCATTTATCAACGGCATTGTTGTCGGCTGCCTGTACTTACCCAATGGAAACCCATCGCCAGGCCCTAAATTTGATTATAAACTGGCCTGGTTTGAGCGTTTAACTACACATGCCAAAAGTCTTCTGGCACGCAAAATACCGGTTGTACTGGTTGGAGATTACAATGTGATGCCAACAGAACTAGACGTTTACAAACCAGAACGCTGGGTAAATGATGCTTTGTTCAGACCAGAAACCCGGCAGGCATTTCATAACCTCGTTGGACAGGGATGGACAGATGCCTTACGTAAATTACACCCTGGCGAGAAAATATACACTTTCTGGGATTATTTTAGAAATGCCTATGCAAGAGATGCTGGTTTACGTATTGATCACTTTTTGCTCAGTCCGGAATTAGACAAGCGGCTTCTTACTGCCGGGGTAGACCGGCATGTCCGCGGCTGGGAGAAAAGCAGTGACCACGGACCGGTTTGGATTGAGATTGAAGATTAATCTGCCTTCTAAATAAAATACATGCCGCAATTCCCCCGTTTATCTGTCGCATTTGCTGGTAAGCTCAAAAGTTTTTCATCGTAAATTTGATCAGGACAAAACAATTTAAACATTACCACTATGAATGAAAATGTAATTTGCTGGTTTGAAATCTATGTAAAGGACATGGATCGGGCAAAAAAATTCTACCATGAAGTTTTGGGGACTGAATTTAGAGATACCTGCGGCCCGGGAGACGCACCTGCAGATATGAAAATGTCATTCTTTTCTTCCCCGGAAAACCAGGGCGTATCTGGCGCTTTAATTGAAATGGGTGGGACAAAAGAGGGGGACGGCGCTTGTGTAAACACCATGGTATATTTCCCTTGTAAGGACTGCAGCATTCAGGAAAATCGTGTAATTGCTGCAGGTGGCCGTATCAATCAAAGTAAATTTTCAATTGGGGAATTCGGATTTTGCGCGATCTGTGTAGACACTGAAGGAAATCCATTTGGTTTATTTTCTATGGAATAAATTTAGTTTCTCTGCTGACATACTGTTGTCAGTGGAGAAACTAAATTTGCGTCATAACCCCGATAAATTTTATGGCCAGCCTATTAAAAAACATTTATTCAGCGCAGTTCTATAGCGAAATATCCAGTGTATTTTCGTCAATACTTCCGAATTTCAATGAACGCAAATTTTCCAATGACATTTTTAGTCCGGATTTTGAGCAAAAGGAACTCAAGGAACGCATGCGGCATACAGCTACTGTACTTCATCAATTTCTTCCTGAAGATTACGTTGAAACCGTGCAACTGTTAAAGCAAGCTATAGGATTATTTCGAGAACGGGGTAATGCAGAAGACGGACTTGCCTATATGTTTCTGCCAGATTACATCGAAAGCTACGGCCTTGAAAATTACGAAACCTCCATCGATGCTTTAGAATTCATCACGCAATTTGTAAGCTGTGAATTTGCGGTCAGACCATTTCTACTCAAGTACACAGAGCCGATGCTGCGACAGATGGCATTATGGGCTATGCATCCAAACTATAAAGTGCGCCGTTTAGCAAGCGAAGGCAGCAGACCACGTCTGCCCTGGGCTATGGCGGTACCCGCACTAAAAAAAGATGCATTTCTTGTCATACCAATTCTTGAAAAGCTAAAGAACGACCCTTCAGAATGGGTACGTCGCAGTGTAGCCAACAATCTCAATGATATTGCAAAGGACCATCCTCAAATTGTTCTGGATCTGGCAAAACAGTGGACTGGAATTGGCAAAGAAACAGATGCCATCATTAAACATGGTTCCAGAACCTTATTGAAACAAGGCGATCCTGAAATATTAAAATATTACCAGCTGGAAAGTGACGCCATTGAGGTGAATAATCTGGAAGTTGTTAATCCTTATGTAAAAATTGGCGAGAACCTGGAATTCAATTTTAACCTGAGCAACAAACAGGACCGCGAACAAAAAATACGGTTGGAATATGCCATATATTACCGCAAACAAAATGGGCAGTTGTCAAAAAAAGTATTCAAAATCAGCGAGAAGGGGTATCCGGAGAAAACGACCATAAAAGTACACAGAAAGCAAAAGTTCATACTGATTACTACCAGGACATTCTACACTGGCTCACACGACTTGTCAATTATTGTAAACGGAGAAGAAAAGGCTAAAACTTCATTTGAACTTTGTTCACATTGATTTAGACCACTACAAACAAAAAGCCGATCCTGTTTAACGGATCGGCTTTTTGTTTGCTGGCTAAGTCCTACCGAAGGGCCTTACGAACTTCTGGCGCTACCTTTGTCCCAAACAGTTCAATAGCTTTCATCATATCGTTATGATTGGGATCACCAACATCCATATGGCCGATAAATCTGGTAATACCAAACAATTCATGCATGTAAAGGATTTTATCCGTCACTTGTTCAGCAGAACCGATAAACAGCGCACCATCTTTAGAACGTCCACCATCATATTGCGCTTTTGTATAAGGTTGCCAGCCCCTGCTTGCGCCAATCCGATTCATTTGAGCTGCATAGTTATCATAATACTGGTCGATAGTAGCTTCAGCATCACTTAAAAAACTATGCGAATGAATACCAATTTGCATTTTTGCTACATCATGTCCCGCTTTAACATATTCCGATTTGTAGAATTCGATCAAGGGTTGAAACTGTTTAGGCATTCCACCTATAATGGCTACAATCAGCGGAAGGCCCAACTTAGCAGCACGTAATACCGATTCAGGTGTTCCTCCTACCGCAATCCAGATCGGCAAGTGGCCTGCATTGCTTGCCCGGGGTAATATCATTTGATTAACCACTGGCGCACGCAACTTTCCAGACCAGTTGACCACTTCATTGTTATTGATGTTGAGTAATAAATCAAGTTTTTCTTCAAAGAGCTCATTATAATCCTTTAAATTGTAACCAAATAAGGGAAATGATTCAATAAAACTTCCACGTCCCACACCTATTTCTGCGCGACCATTGGAAATCAAATCGATGGTTGAAAAGTCCTGATAAACCTTTACTGGCTCAGCAGAGCTCAACACAGTTACGGTACTCATCAGTTTTATATTTTTAGTGATGCTTGCTGCCGCCGCCAGTACAATTTCGGGAGCAGACACCGCGTAATCCGGGCGGTGATGTTCTCCCAAACCAAAAACATCCAGTCCAACTTCATCAGCCAATTTGATCTGTTCCAGAATTTCCTGCAGTTTTAAACCTGCATGACGTGGTTTTCCAGTTTGCGGATCAAATGACAGATCGCCAAACATGCCTATTCCTAATTCCATATTTCTCCTTTTTTTTATAAATCAAATTTACGCGTATAAGTATGCATCTGCATTGATGTAGGATAAGAAGATTAATAAAAAACGAGCGCTGTAATTAACTAACTTTGCAAATCTCAGGAAATGAAAAACAAAAAAGAATTAAATATCCCCCCGGTACCTGCTGTCCTTTTGTCCATCATTAGTGTACAAGGTGGTGCAGCCATTGCAAAAGGTATTTTCCCTGTTCTTGGTGCGGCTGCTACAGCTTCGCTAAGAATCGTATTATCTGCATTTATCCTCATTTTATTTAATCGGCCAAAAATAAAAAACCTGAGTTTGAAACAATGGAAATATGTGGCTTTATATGGATTAACCTTGGGTGCTATGAACCTTATTTTTTATATGGCATTGGCAAGAATTCCATTGGGTTTAGGGGTAACGCTTGAATTTATTGGTCCATTGGTACTTGCCCTGGCTGGCTCTAAACGTTTTTTAGATTTCATATGGATCTTACTGGCCGCAGTTGGAATTGTCTTAATTGCCCCATGGAGTGATAATGGCCTGGACCTTATCGGTGTATTGCTCGCCTTGGCCGCGGGTGGTTTTTGGGCAGGATACATTGTAATGGGTGGTCGGATTTCAAAAATTATGGATGGCGGTCAAGCAGTAAGTTTAGGTATGATTTTCGCATCGGCCCTCGTATTGCCATTTGCCATTGCTGACGGACTTTTTATCAATCTTAAACCAGCCATGTTGCTGGCTGGTTTTGCCCTAGCCTTACTATCTAGTGCCATTCCTTTTACTTTAGAAATTAATGCGCTACGCAAACTTCCGGCAAAAACTTTTAGCGTATTGATGAGCCTGGAACCTGCGGCAGCAGCGTTGTCGGGGTTGATCTTTTTACAGGAATACCTCTCTGTACCACAATGGCTCGCCGTAGTACTGGTTGTAATTGCAAGTGCCGGAGCCACGTTAACAAAGCAGAAAAACGTTGAGGTTGTACGGGACCTGTAGTATTTCAATTAAATTAGACATGCAATGAGTAAATATCAACAAGAATGGAAAAGGATGCTGCAGCAGAACCCCGAATTCAAAGATTGGAAAATACGTTCCAGTGGTGGCGATTTGCTGATCAGGGTACCCGAAGATACAGATATGGATTTGCTGCAGTTGCAGTTCTCAGATTTGATCTCAGCCACTGCACCGATTATCAAATCCCCTGTTGCTAAACTTAAATTTTACGTTGGCAATTCAGATGAGGCAGATTTTGTGTTTACACTAAATTAATATTTAAACAGAAACATACTGAACAATAGCCATCACCGGTGCATCAATCACCTCCACTTGGTGGTGTTCATTTAGCGGGATGCCAATATAAGCTCCTGCCTCGCGATAAAACGATTCCGGCCCCACTGTACACTTACACCGGCCCTTGAGGATAAAGAAACTTTCATAGACATCGTCATGCGTTTCATCTTCAATGTCAAAAGAAGACACGACCAATACTTGTTTTAATCCCTCAGCTTCCAGCCATACTTCACAAAAATTATCCGCAACTAATGCTTCAGGAAACCTTTGTTCCACCAGCTTTAACCATTGTTCTAAATCTGAATCTTCACTGACAAGCAATTCTTTAGATTCATTTTTAGCCTGAGCAGGTATACCGGATATGGCTTGTTCGATTTTTGACCTTAAGCCCGAACTGGGTTCAACGGCCTTACTTTTGGCATAAGTTTCTAGCGTATTTTCTATGTTTTGTAACTCCTGCCTAAGTTCAGGATGCAAAATAAACATTTCCTGCACAGTCAGGCGTTCCTCCTCTTCCAGCAGATCCAACGCATACAATTCCAATATTCCACTTTCTATATAAGATTCCAATTTCACAGTCGGGGGGAGCTTAAATTCTGAAGTTTTTTCCTAAGCATTGCCGCGCATTCCATTCTGCTTACCTGGAGCAGAGCAGCTGCGTCATCTATGGAGACACCTTTGTTAATCATTAAATCAAAAATACATTTATTATTCTTACCATCAGCAGTATTTGGATATTCAAAGATATGATCTTGTGCCAAACACCTGGAAGTATTCAGTATCCAGCAAAAAAAAGATCCTTTTTCAGGTCTAAATGTATAAATTTCCTGCTCAATTTTTTTAAAGGTAGCCGATAATAGCCTATTGGCAAGCTTTTCATTGCCATTCGCAAACCTCAGCATGATGCCATAAACAGGTCCGGAAATGCCATTATAAAGCATTTTCATACCATGCGGATCTTTTTTTCTGATCAACGCAATAATTTTCTCTTCTTCTTGTAGACAATGGAGATGCATTCATCCAAATATATCATTTTACTTTTGTTAAAGAAACACTGAATAAAAATGAACAAATATTTTTCATCAAACAGTTTATCCCATAAAAATACAATCGGCTAACTATAATGGAAATAATTGTCAACTTTGTAATTCTAAATACAGCCTTATGCAAATACTGGTCATAGAAGATGAACAAAGAGTAGCAGAATTGATCCAGAAAGGACTTCAGGAACTTGGTTTTCAGGTTACATTAGCTTACGATGGAGAGATGGGTAAAAGGCTGGCCTTAGGTAAAGTTTTTGATTTGATTCTAATGGATCTGATTCTACCTAAAATCAATGGCATCGATCTGTGCAGGCAGATTCGTTTAACTTTACCAAACATCCCGATCATTATGTTAACTGCATTGGGTACGACAGACGACAAAGTGGATGGATTTGATGCCGGCGCTGATGACTACCTGGTTAAGCCTTTTGATTTCAGGGAACTGCACGTACGGATCCGTGCATTGATCAGTAGAAACCGAAACCTGACCAACACGTTTAACCAGGGCTTTATTTTGCGTTTTGCTAATCTGGAGATGAATCTGGAAACGAAATTGGTTAAACGCAATGAGGAACCAATTGATCTGACGCCAAAAGAGTTCCGTTTGCTGGAATATATGATGGCTAATCCGGAAAGGGTTTTATCTAGAACTGAAATTGCTGAAAAAGTTTGGGATACTTTTGATTCTGGTACGAATTTCATTGATGTTTACATCAATTACCTGAGAAAAAAAATAGATCGCAATTATCCGGTCAAACTCATCCACACCAAACCAGGTATGGGTTTTATATTTAAAGAAGGATGAAAATACGGGTTAAACTTCTCCTCTTATTTTTAACATTATTTGGTAGTCTGTTAATGGCTTTTGCAGTATTCATTTATATATATTCTGCAAAAACCAGGAAAAACCAATACTATGAACATTTAAAAAGAGAAGCCATTACCAAGGCGAACCTGTTGTTTGATGGAAAAGTTCCCGCCCCGGTGCTGCAACTCATTTATAAAAACTCCGCAAACTCCCTGTTTGAAGAAGAAGTAGCCATTTATGACACCTCATTTAACCTGCGCTATCATGATGCAGTTCAGATTGACAAAGTCAAAGAAACCCGCGAAATGATTAACCAAATCATCCGCCAACGTGAAATCGCTTTCGATCAGCAAACACTGCAGGTGGTCGGTTTATTATATCAGCATCATGGAAAAATCTATGTCATCACAGCCGCAGCCAGGGACAAATATGGACTCAACCGTTTAGCCGAACTAAAGTACACTTTAATCATCGCGCTGATCATCATCATTAGCCTGACCATCTTTTGCGGCTATTATTTTGTTGGAAAGGCACTGAATCCGGTAACAGAAATTGTAGACAAAGTAGCTGAAATTACAGCTACAAATTTGTACAAACGCGTTCAGGTTAAAAATCAAAAAGATGAAATCGGAGAACTGGCCAATACTTTTAATGACATGCTGGACAGACTGGAACAGTCGTTTGACGGGCAAAAGAATTTTGTCAGCAACATCTCTCATGAACTTCGTACGCCTTTAGCCACCATTGTCGGAGAATTGCAATTGGCTTTAATTAAAGAACGAAGCCCTTCGGAATATCGCGAAGTGATCAGACTTTCTCTAAACGATGCCCAGCGTTTGGTGAGATTGTCAAACGGTTTACTCGATCTTGCTAAAGCCAGCTATGACCAAAGTGCTGTGGGTATGAAATCTGTAAGGGCTGACGAATTGTTGATGGATGCCAGGGAAGCCGTATTGAAAATAAACGAAGAATACCGGGTAAATGTTCTTTTCGAACGTGAAATTGACAATGATGAAGATGTTTCCATAAAAGGCAATGAATACCTGCTTAAAGTTGCTTTTATCAATCTAATGGAAAATGCCTGTAAGTTCTCTGAAGATCATCAATGTGTGGTGAGCATCAATTTTGACAGGCATCAAATGATCCTGAATTTTAAAGATCAGGGCATAGGTATAGCCCAGGAAGACCTTCTAAAAGTCTTTACCGCATTTTACAGAGGCAAGAATAAAGATTTTATCAACGGAAACGGGATCGGATTGTCCTTGACACAAAAGATCATCACCATGCACCGCGGTTCGATTCAAATCAATTCTATTGTCAATGAAGGCAGCACATTTACAATCTGTATTCCGCACAGATAAATTCATCCCGCTCCTTCTAATAAATTTCTAATGAATTTCTGTTTCTCCTCTAATGGCCTTTCTAAAAGGCTTGCTTTACATTTGCAGCACAATAAAAAACAGTATATGGACTCAGGCCCCCATTTAACAGCAACAACTATTTATCTAATCGCCAGCTGCGCTGCATAAAACTTTTTTTATGCCTGTAGCAGGCATAAAAAAAGTTTTATGACATTACTTGAATTTACACTCCGACTTACCATTGCTTTTCTTTTAGGCGCGGCCATAGGTACAGAACGCCAATGGCGGCAACGCATGGCCGGATTGCGGACCAATATGTTGGTTTGCCTTGGCGCATGTATGTTCGTCACCCTTGGTGTAAAGGTTGGCGGTGATGCTTCCGGACGGGTCATTTCTTATGTCGTAAGTGGGATAGGTTTTCTTGGCGCCGGGGTGATCATGAAAGATGGATTGAATGTAAGGGGCTTAAACACCGCCGCTACTTTGTGGTGCTCTGCTGCCGTTGGCGCAGCTTGTGGCCTCGGCTTCCTTACTGAAGCTGGCGTTGTGAGTGCATTTGTACTCCTTACCCACCTTGCCATGCGCCCTGTCGGTGCTGTATTGAGCAGACTTCCATTAAAAAACCCGCACACTCCCCTTCCTTATATTCTGATCATCAAATGCAGACAAGATGTAGAGAATCACATTAGGGTATTGCTGCTCCAGTTTACCGGAAACGACAACAAACTCATCTTACGCTCTTTAAAGAGTACCGATGACGGTGATGCAACCATGGCCATCATTACTGCTGAAATCTTTGCAAATGCCAATGAAGATGCCATCATGGAAAAGATCGCAGGTCGCCTGACCATAGAGCAGCATGTTTCAGAAGTAAGCTGGAATAAAGCCGGAGATGAAAATGATTTATAAACCAACAGAATACCCATAATAGAAAAATGCTATGACACGCATAAAAGAAAAACACACAGAAGAAGCTGCCACTACAAAACTTCAAAATGTATCACGGGCAGATCAGGACTACTATTTTGCCATGCTCGACAGCGGCGAAAATGGCTTATCAGCTGCCCAGTCTAAAGAACGTTTAAGCCGTTTCGGTTTGAACGAAGTTCAGCACGAGCAAGCACCAGCCTGGATTAGACAATTGTTTCAGGCCTTCATCAATCCATTCATAGGTATTTTACTGGTCATTGCCACCATATCATATGTGCTTGATGTTTGGCTTGCCGAACCAGGTGAAAAAGATTATAAGACGGTCGTTATGGTAGGCATCATGGTATTGGTTAGCTCCCTATTGCGTTTTTTCCAGGAATATCGCAGCAATGCGGCCGCAGAAAAATTGAAAAGCATGGTCAGAACGACTGCAACCGTGATCAGAAAAACAACAGGTAGAAAAGAACTGGATATTAAAAAATTAGTTCCCGGAGACCTCATTGTACTGTCGGCAGGAGACATGATCCCTGCAGATTGCCGAATTGTAAACTCTAAAGACTTATTTGTCAGCCAGTCTATGCTTACCGGTGAATCCTTACCAGTGGAAAAACAAAATCTCCCTATACGCCAGGCCGAAGATCAATCCATACTTGAGCTCAACAACATTTGCTTTATGGGCACGAATGTGGTAAGCGGCTACGCAAACGCTATGGTAGTTAACACCGGCAATCAGACCTATTTTGGTTCATTAAGCAAGGGCATTGTAGGAAAAAGAGCAGAAACCAATTTCGACAAAGGTGTCAATAAAGTAAGCTACCTGCTCATCAGCTTTATGTTGATCATGGTTCCGCTGATTTTTTTGATCAATGGTTTTTCTAAAGGAAACTGGTGGGATGCCTTACTTTTTGCCATCGCAGTTGCTGTCGGTCTGACACCTGAAATGTTACCCATGATTGTTACCGCCAACCTGGCCAAGGGAGCAGTTAACATGAGTAAACATAAAGTGATCATCAAAAGACTCAATGCCATACAAAACATTGGCGCGATGGATATCCTATGTACAGACAAAACAGGTACCCTAACGATGGATAGAATCGTTCTGGAGCGGCATCTGAACATTTTTGGAGAAGATGACGAAGAGGTATTGAAATGGGCATACCTCAATAGTTTTCATCAAACCGGACTCAAAAACTTACTGGATGTTGCTGTACTAGAACACGTAGAACTACACGACTACCTTAAGGTAGAAGAAAGCTTTTTGAAGATTGACGAAATCCCCTTCGACTTTCAAAGGCGCAGGATGTCGGTTATTCTCAAACAACGCAATCGTAAACATTTATTGATTTGCAAAGGAGCCGTAGAAGAAATGCTGAATCTGTGTACGCATGCTTTCGATCCCGGAGAAGATAAACAGCTACACATCGAATCAGACAAAGTTATTCCCATAGATGAGTCCATGCGCAATCTGATCCTGAAAACATCGGGTAAACTAAATGCCGAAGGACTTCGGGTATTGCTGGTCGCCATCCGTGAATTTGACGACCGTGCTTTAAATTATACTGTAACAGATGAGAGCCATATGATCCTTACTGGATTTATTGCTTTCCTGGATCCCGCAAAATCATCAGCAAAAGTGGCCATTGAGGCTTTACAAAAGTTAGGTATCAGCATTAAAGTGCTGACCGGCGATAACGAAATTGTCACCAAAAAAATCTGCCGGGATGTGGGGATACCCTTTAGTAAAATCCTGTTAGGCAATGAAATTGAAAAAATGTCAGACCATGAACTGAAGGAGCAAGTTGCTGAAACGTCCATTCTGGCAAAACTTAGTCCGGCACAGAAATCAAGGATCGTCAAATTATTACAGACAAATGGCCATATCGTTGGTTTTATGGGTGATGGCATTAACGACGCCCCAGCTTTACGGGATGCAGATGTTGGCATCAGCGTAGATACCGCTGTGGACATAGCCAAGGAAAGTGCGGATATCATTTTACTGGAAAAAGATCTCCTGGTGCTTAGAAAAGGGGTAATCTATGGCAGAAGAACTTTTGGCAACATCATTAAATACATTAAAATGACAGCCAGCAGCAATTTTGGAAACATGTTCAGCATGTTGGGGGCCAGTGCATTTTTACCTTTCCTACCTATGCTTCCTGTACAGATCCTGATCCAAAATCTGTTATACGATGTTTCCCAGATTTCCATTCCTTGGGATCGTATGGACGAAGATTTCCTCCAGGAACCCAAAAAATGGGATGCATCAGGCATCAGAAAATTCATGCTTTATATCGGTCCGATCAGCTCTATTTTTGATTATGCCACGTTTGCATTGATGTTCTTTGTATTTAAAGCCAATAGCCCGCAGCACCAGCACCTCTTCCAAAGCGGCTGGTTCATTGAAGGGCTATTATCTCAAACCCTCATTGTACACATGATCCGTACCCGTAAAATTCCTTTCATACAAAGCTGGGCAACCTCACCCGTCGTAGCCTTAACCTCATTAATTATGCTCATCGGCATCTGCATTCCTTTTTCACCTTTTGCAGCAGCCTTAAAAATGGAACCCCTGCCATTAAGCTACTTCCCTTGGTTAATCGGGATCCTGGCGAGCTACTGTCTGCTTACCCAATACATCAAAACACAATACATTAAAAAATTCAATCAATGGCTTTAACAGTTGCCTCATCAAAAAAACAAATAGCATCATATGACAATAGTAAATAATGCCAGGTATTACCTGGCCTGCACCACCTTAATGGTGATTGGATTTAACCTGTGCTCCTGCAAACAAAAGGCAAATGAGGAAGAAGCAGCTAGCCTTAGTGTGCAAGGCGATATCATCACCGTACCATCTCAATCTCCGTTAAAAACAAAATTAAAGGAAAGCATCGTCACTGTAAGCGCTTACAGCTCGCAGATCTCCACATCAGGAATGATAAAAGCAATACCAACACAGTATGCTGAAGTTGCTCCACCCTTTCCTGGCCGCGTCACAAAAAGCCATCTGAAACTGGGCATGAATACCAATCCAGAGACGGCACTATTTGAAATCAATGCTCCGGATTTCATTTCTGCACAAAAAATATTCTTTCAGCAAAAACTTCAGATGCAACAGGCAAAGCGAATTTTAAAGAGACAGCAGGATCTGATGAGCCACGGCATAGGCACAGAAAAAGACCTGGAAGAAGCACAGACCAGTTACGATATAGAACGCAAAGAATACGAAAATGCAGTGATTGGAATTAAAATATTCAAAGTGGATCCAGATCACCTGGTGCTGGGTCAGCCACTGGTTGTTCGCTCACCAATCAGCGGTACTGTGATCGAGAATAAAGTGGTTACCGGTCAGTTCATCAAAGATGATGCTTCCAGCATCGCTACCATTGCAAATCTATCTAAAGTATGGATTGTAGGACAGGTTAAAGAAAAAGACATCCACCATCTTCATGAAAAAGATGCCTGTGAAATTGAGGTGCAGGCATGGCCTGATGAAAAAATTAAAGGTAAGATCTATCACATCGATGAACTGGTAAACGAAGAAACCCGAAGTTTACAGGTTTATATCGAATGTTCAAATCCAGATAACAAACTAAAACCCGGCATGTATGCAACAGTGAATTTTATGGATGCCCCGGGTAATGTGGTCATGATTCCTTTAAAATCCCTTTTGCAGATGAACGAAGCAAATTTTGTATTTGTAGTGCGCAGCGACGGCAAGTATGAAAAGCGAAAGATTGAGACTGGTGCTACATCAGGCAGTAGTGTTATCGTGAGGTCTGGCCTGAAAGCAGGAGAAAAGATTATATCCGAAGGCGGCTTCTACCTATTGGAAGCCAGGTAATTATACGCAAATCAAACATTTATGAAACAAATCATTTTTACCACAATCAGAAAGCGGTGGATTTTCGCTGCATTATTTATCCTGATCGCTGTATTTGGTTATTACTCCTGGAAGCAACTTGCTATTGAAGCTTATCCTGATATCGCTGACGTCACCTCTCAGGTGGTTACGCAAGTGCCCGGTCTCGCAGCTGAAGAAGTGGAACAACAAATCTCCATCCCAATCGAACGGACCTTAAACGGTTTACCTGGCATGCATGTCATGCGTAGTCGTAGTCTGTTCGGACTCTCACTCATCACCATGGTTTTTGACGATGGCGTTGATGACTATTGGGCGAGGCAAAGGATCCAGGAACGACTAACGGCTATCAACCTCCCTTTCGGAGCGGTTCCCGGGCTCGACCCGCTGACTTCTCCAACCGGAGAAATATACCGGTATATTATTGAAAGCAGCAACCACGACCTTAGAGCGCTCACCGACTTACAAAATTGGACCATTATCCCAAGAATAAAACAAGTTCAGGGCGTAGCAGATGTCAGCAATTTTGGTGGTATTACTACGCAATATCAGGTTGAAATAGACCCAAAAAAATTGGCCCAATTTCAGGTATCCATTGCTGAGGTGCAAACGGCTATACAAAACAACAATGCCAATGCAGGAGGAAGTATACTCAATCGCGGCGATCAGGCTTATGTAGTACGCGGAATAGGACTCGTAAAAGATCTGGAAAAACTTGGTGATATTGTGGTCAAATCCGCCCGTGGAGTGCCCGTTCTGCTTAAAGATTTAGGCGAATTGAAGTATGGCACGCTAGAACGAAAAGGCAGCATTGGGTATACCGACCGGGAAGTAAATTACGATGATGGGATTGCGGGTATTGTCGTGATGCTTAAAGGACAAAACCCCTCCAAGGTTTTGGAAGGTATCCACCAGGCTGTAGCATCACTTAACCAGGGAGGATTACCCGAAGGCGTTACTATAAGGCCTTATCTTGACCGGACAAACCTCATAGACAACACTTTACAGACCGTATCGCACACCCTTTTGGAAGGGATGGCACTGGTTATTGTTGTTCTGATTGTTTTCCTGGGTAGTTGGCGTGGGGCCTTACTGGTTGCCATTACCATTCCAATCTCTTTGCTGATCGCATTTATCCTGATGCATTTTACGAATATCCCGGCCAACCTGCTTTCGCTGGGCGCCATTGATTTTGGAATTATTGTAGATGGTGCCATCGTGATGCTGGAAACGATATTGAAAAGGCGTGAAGCAGCGCCTGATGAAGTCATGGAGGAACAGGCCATTGGCAAAAGCGCATTAAGCGTAGCCAAGCCTATTTTATTTTCAACAATCATCATTATTACAGCCTACCTCCCTCTATTTTCTTTCGAACGCGTAGAGAAAAAGCTGTTTACACCAATGGCTTTTACGGTGGGCTATGCGCTTATTGGTGCCCTCGCAGTAGCCCTGTTGCTGATTCCAGGACTGGCGTACACCATTTATAGAAAACCAAGTAAGATTTACCACAACAAATGGTTGGAGAACCTAACTTCCTGGTATGGAGAACGCATTCAAAACCTATTAAAAAAACCGAAACGCATCTTTCTGCCATTGGGATTGGTCTTTGCATCTGCAATTGCGTTGTCGGTCACTGTAGGCAAAGATTTTCTCCCTCCATTGGATGAAGGATCAATCTGGCTGCAGGTATCGCTTCCCCCGGGCATAACGCTGGAAAAGTCCAGGGCAATGAGCAATGAACTACGGTTGGCCAGTATAAAGCATCCGGAAATTACCTATGTGAATGTACAAGCCGGCAGAAATGACGACGGCACCGATTATTTTACGCCATCCCATTTTGAGGTCTCGATCGGTTTAAAGCCTTATCGGGAATGGACTTCAGGCAAAACAAAGGCGGACCTGATTGCTGAACTTTCTCAGCAATATGAGCAAATGCCCGGTTACACTGTAGCTTTTACACAACCAATGATAGATGGTGTAATGGATAAAATAGCCGGAGCACATAGTGAGTTGGTCGTAAAAATTTTCGGCGATGATTTTAAAGAAACCAGAAGGATTGCAGAAGATGTCGTACGTACCTTGAAAACGGTAAAGGGCGCGGTAGACCTGGCTATAGATCAGGAACCTCCATTGCCACAATTACAAATCCGGGTTAACCGGGGAGCTGTAGCCAGATATGGCTTAAATATGAATGATGTCACAGATTTGGTTGAAGTGGCTATCGGCGGAAAGTCCATTTCGCAGATCTTTACGGGAGATAAGGTTTACGATGTAATTTGCCGCTACCGGACTGAAAGCAGGGACACTCCTGAAAAAATTGCGAACCTCTTATTGACATCTTCAAGCGGCGCACAGATTCCACTGTCACAAATAGCCGAAGTGAAGACCGACCTGGGTGAAAGTTCGATCTCCAGGGAAATGAACCGCAGACAGCTCACTGTGAGATTAAATTTACGAGGTGTTGCACTTGGTACCTTTCTAAGTGAGGCCCAGTCCAAAATCAAAAGCCAGGTCAGATTTGATACAGAAAAATACCACATGGAATGGGGCGGACAATTTGAAAATCAAAACAGGGCATATGCGAAACTGGCCGTTGTTATACCATTGGCCTTGGCCATCATGTTTTTACTGCTGTACGGTGCATTTGGAGAATTCAGGCAAGCCTCGTTAATTTTAAGTACCGTACCCCTGGCCCTATTCGGCGGAATGCTGGCCCTCAATATCCGGGGAATGACACTAAATGTATCCTCAGCAGTAGGGTTCATCGCCTTATTTGGCGTAGCCATTCAAAATGGGGTGATTCTCATTTCACACATCAACAATCTCCGAAAATCAGGATATGCGCTACTCAAGGCAATCATAGAGGGTACCAGACATCGCTTTCGCCCGGTATTGATGACAGCAACTGTCGCAGCACTAGGGCTCTTACCGGCATCGCTTGCGACTGGCATTGGCTCAGACGTACAGCGCCCCCTGGCAACAGTAATTGTCTATGGTCTGTTTGTGGCCACAGCAATCACCTTATTCATCTTGCCTGCATTATATTATTTAATGGAAAAAAAATGGGGTAAAAATGATTTCAGCCCCAACCACTCAGACCACTAAAAAGAATCCCATGAAACTCAACAGTACGATCCTATTCATGACCCTTATCATCGGCATGACCTTTCAATCCAGGGCACAGCACTTATCTATTTCCCAATACCTTCATCTTGTTGGTCAGGAAAACCTGGGCTATGCCGCTGAAAAATACAATGTAAACATAGCCGAAGCTGGAATGGAGACTGCGCGGATTTTTCCGGATCCGGAATTTTCGGCCGGAGCATTTGACAATCAGCAATCAAAGTTAAAGCTGGGTCAGGGAGTTTCGGTAGGTCTTGCCACAACCATAGAACTCGGCGGAAAAAGATCTGCAAGAATAGCACTGGCTAAAAGTGAGCTTGAACAACATCAAATGACACTACAGGACTATTTTCGAAATTTAAGGGCAGATGCAGCCATCGCATATTATGAAGCCATTCATAAAGGCAATTTGCTACAATTGCAGCAAAGCTCTCATCAGTTCATGGAGCAACTTGCCAATGCAGATGCGATGCGTTACAAACTGGGGGTCATTACCGAAACTGATGCGAGGCAATCCAAACTGGAAGCCAGCATCCTTGAAAATGGCATGTACCAGTATGAAGCAGATTTAAAAGCTGCACTAGTAAGGTTAAGTGTATTTGCCGGGCAAAAAAAAACAGATTCATCACTGATCCCGGAAGGGAATTTCAAAAACTTAGACCGCTCCTTAAATTTATATACCCTGGTAACTGAAGCGCAGCAGCACAGAGCCGATGCCCTTTTCGCTTTAATTGGTAAAACTGTCGCGAAAAATGAACTTAGCCTGGCTAAAGCCAATCGGGTAAGCGATCTGGGAATCAACACTGGTCTGCAGTTTAATGGTGCATCGACCAATGAAGAAGCACCTACACCTGATCACCGAGCTTTTAACGTAGGCATTAGCTTACCCTTAAAATTCTCAAACCGTTATCGTGGCGAATTGAAATCGGCACAATTTGGGATCTCCAAAGCCAACCTTGAATATGAGGCCATCCTACAGCAAATACAATCGGAAGTAACACAGGCTTATCTCAATTACATTGCTGCACAAAAGAGAGTACAGCAATACCAGCATGGCCCATTAAAGGAAGCCAATCAAATTCTGGAGGCCAAAATATACAGTTACACACGCGGGGAAATTGCCCTCCTGGAGGTTCTGAATGCCCGTCGGACGTACAATGAGATCCAGCAAAGCTTTTATGAAGCACAAGCCAGTCTGGCCATAACGTTAATTGAACTGGAAAGAGTTGCCGGATTCTGGGACCTGAAATAATTTACATTACATTTGTGTAAACCTAATGATTGATATGAATTTCTCTATACAAACCCCACTGGAAAACGATAAAGTCTCCTTGCTGCCATTGCAGGAAGGTGATTTTGAAGCGCTCTATCAAACGGCTTCTGATGAAAAAATATGGTTGCAGCATCCCAATAAGGACAGGTGGAAAAAAGAAGTTTTTCAATCCTTCTTTGAAGGTGCCATAGCCAGTCAGGGTGCCTTTAAAATCATAGATAAGGCAACCGGAAAAATCGCTGGCAGCACCCGCTTTTATAATTATATTGAAGCGGAAAAAACCATCTTGATTGGCTATACTTTTTATGCCACCCAATTTTGGGGCACAGGAATCAATACATCGGTAAAAAAATTAATGATGGACTACATTTTCCAGTACGTAGATAAGGTACAGTTTCATGTTGGGGCCGAAAATATTCGCTCACAAATCGCCGTTGGCCGATTGGGCGCAACGAAAATAGCTGAAGAACAGGTGGCCTACTATGGAGAACAGCCCAAGCTGAATTTTGTATTTGAAATAAATAATTCCCTATGAAAAGTATACTAACGATATGGCTTATCGTTGTCATTGTTAACGGCAATGTGCAAGCTCAGCAAACTCAAAAGCCAGTATTACATGGCCGCAATTGGGTAGCCATCACAGGAAAACCTTTAGCTGCCACAGCAGGCGCTATGATCTTCCAAAAAGGCGGAAATGCTGTTGATGCAGCTTGTGGTATGTTAGCTGCAACCTGCACCATGTGGGATACTTTAAGTTGGGGCGGCGAAACGCAGGCCCTCATTTACAATCCAAAAACGAAGAAAGTCATTGCAATTAATGCGATGGGTGTTGCGCCCACAGGTGCTACCGTTGCATTTTTTAAAAGTAAAGGTTACAATTTCCCACCAGAATATGGCCCGCTTGCAGCTACAACACCTGGTACACCTGGCGGACTCATCTATATGCTGCTCAACTACGGAACCATGAGCCTGGAAGAGATACTTGCACCAGCCATGGAAATGGCAGCGGGTTATCCCATTGAAGCACAGGCAGCAAACACCATAGAACGTAGCAAAGCACAGCTCAAACAATGGCCTTATAGTAAAAATGTACTGCTTACACATCCGGGAGCACAAAGGGAAGCACCTGAAGCCGGAGAAATCTTTGTTCAGAAAGATCTGTTGTTGACGCTTCAAAAAATGGTGGAAGCCGAAAAGAAAGCGATTAAACAAGGGCAAAATAGAAAACAGGCTTTAATGGCTGCATATGATCGGTTTTACAAGGGTGATATTGCCGAAGAATTTGTGCGTGGCAGCAAGGAACAGGGTGGTCTGATTACCATGGAAGATCTGGCAAAATGGAAACCAGTAGCGGAAGAACCACTTACCGTGAACTATAAAGGAATTGATGTATACAAACTTCAGCAATGGACGCAAGGGCCCGCACTGCTCCAGGCCCTGAATATCCTGGAAAACTTCGACCTGAAAAGTATGGGTTATAACACACCCAAATATATTCACACCCTTTACCAGGCCATGAACCTCTCCTTTGCAGACCGTGACTTTTATTATGGCGATCCCGCTTTTGATCCACAATCTCCAATCAAAGGTTTATTGAGCAAGGAATATGCGAAGCAGCGTGCTAAATTAATCACAACAGAACAAAACAATCCAGCAATTGGTCCCGGCAACCCCTATCCATTTGAAGGAAGAACGAATCCATACTTAAATTTGCTCAAAACCAGGGGTTATGAATTGGATACCACCAAACGAAATTTTGCTCCTAAACATGACCTGGGCCTCAACCGTTCCCCTGATGATCTTTACCAGGAAAGGCTATGGCTTGGAACAACCGCCATAGAAGCTGCAGATAAAGAAGGCTGGGTCGTATCGGTTACACCTAGCGGCGGCTGGCTTCCGGCCTGTATTGCGGGGAACACCGGTATTGGTATGAGCCAGCGCATGCAAAGTTTTGTATTGGATTCAGCGTTGAATCCTTTTAATGTAGTTGCGCCCGGTAAAAGACCAAGAGTGACCTTATCCCCATCATTGGCAATGAAAGATGGCAAGCCGTTTTTAGCTTCGGCAGTACAGGGAGGCGATACACAAGACCAAAACCTATTACAGTTTTTTTTAAATGTGACAGAATTTGGGATGAATGTGCAACAAGCTTCTGAAGCACCCAATTTCAATACCAATCAGTTATGGCTTTCGCTGGGAGGTACAAAAACGGAGGACAGGATGCCCAAACCTGGACAGCTCTTGTTAAACCGCAGCACTACAGAAGCATCTAAAGAAGCCTTAAAGAAAATGGGTTATTCCTTAAGTTTTGCTGAACGTACTAGCGGGCCAATCAATGCCATTTATTTCGACTGGGAACATGGAAGTTTTTGGGGTGGTTCAAGTAACCATGGTGAAGATTATGGCATCGCCTGGTAATCTAGCTGTTAAAATGCCTCACCAAGATTGAACATCACACTATTATACCCTTTACTGGCTGCATAATCGATACCTATGTTGGTGCCAGAACCCTTATTAAACTTGATCCTCAGACCGGTACCAGCTGCCGGTCTCCAGGAACTGAATAAAGATCCGGATCCGCTCACCGTATTCACGTTTGTAAAGACCACGAACCCCAGCAAACCGTTGCGCGTAATGTCCCTGCGATATTCACTTTCCAGATAAAATAAACTTCTGCCTCTGTACCGGTTTTGATCAATGCCCCTCCCGGAACGGTTATAAGGATCCCAGCCTACGCTTGGTAAATCCAGATATGGAGTTTTTGAGCTTAAGGCTGTCCAGAAATAAGACCAGAATGCCAGTGTATTTTGCTGATTGGGTTTTTCAGGATTCATGGCTATGTATTTCCTCACATCCAAATAAAGGGAACTCCAATTGTTATTGCTTCCTAGAATGGTCGGATTAAGACGGTACACCAGGTTACCATACATGCCGGGCATTGGATTGATCTCATTGTTACGCGTGTCATACACCACATTTAAACTGATACCAGAAGAGAATGAATTGCTACCCGTGCCATATTTGTAGCCAGTATATTGTTCCAGGTTTACGTTATCATCCTCAGGTTTAATGTTGAAATGATAGTCCAGATTATACCCAAAACCGGCATACAAATAAGGTTTAACGCGTTTCAATGCATTTTGATAAAACCGGATGTATTTATAATCCAATAAAGTTTTTTCTTGTTCATGCCTTGAAGTTCCCAATCCCCAGGTATATTGTGGGTATACTAAAAACCTGGTATCGCCCTGAATAAGCCAGGTATTGTCAGGCAACCAGATGCTACTCCGTATCGGAAGACCGAAACGGCTGCCAAAATTCCAGTAAGGGGTAAATGTGGCCGTTGAGATATTGGTGGTCTTTTTTGGCCCTAAATACATTGCTGCAGAAGTACTGGTGATCAGGGCGCGGCCAGCCCCGCCGGGTACAGTTCCACCGATCGGAAGGATTGAAAAGAATACTTTTTTTCCTTTCTGGTCCCTGATTTTACCAGGTCGGATGTGAAAGATCGATTTACCAATATCAATCAAATCCGTTTGCCTGGCTGTATCTAAAACCACATTGTTTTGAGGTAATATGTCTCCCGCGTTTTGCGCAAGAACGCCTAAAGGAAATAGCAAGAAAGCGAAGCTCAGTGCTTTTAAACAAATTTTATGTTGCATATCGAAGTATCTTATTGCGACTTCGCAATAAACGTGCCCATAAAACCAGATGAAAGAAACTACAATACCTTTATTTCCAATTCATTTAATTTTTTGATCAGCCGGAACATAAAATCACTTTTGAAACTGGCTTCTATATAAATATTATTGACCCAGGCCATCACTTTCAATTCAATAGCCCCGGCAGCGATACTATTTAGCAAAATCTCGGTAGGTAAATTGGACATGATCTGTTTACTTTTCTTCAGTTCATCCCCTATCAATTTATACAATATGTCCAGATTTGTATCTGTCCCCACCTTAAAAGTCAATTCGGTTTTCACATAGTCGTGACTCAAAGTCCAGTTTACCAACCTGCCGGAAAGGAGGTCCCCATTCGGAATGATGACCTCAGAACCCTGGGGGCTCAGCAATTTACTGGACCGGATCCCAATATCTTTAACTTTTCCTTTCTTATCTGCAAGTTCTACAAAATCACCAATGCGGAATGGTTTTTCGAAAATAAGGATGATGCCAGAAACGAAATTATTGACGATGTTCTGCATCCCAAGCCCGATACCTACACCCAACGCACCCAATACCACGGTTAGCTTGTCCATAGGTAAACCCGATGCTGTCACAGCCAACAATACACCAATTACAATGATGATCAGTCTGATCAGGGCCACTTTAGAACTCTTATGTTCCACTTGTCCGTCATAACTCACACTTCCTTCACCAAACAAGATGGGTACGTGTTTTTGCAATTGATTTGCCACATAAACAATAATACAAAAGAACAACAGATTGCCCAGGGTAAAATGAATGCTCCCAAAACTCCTGGTTTTGTCTAAAATGGCATTCAGAAAAGAAAAGGTCCCTGCAGTTAAACTGAGGTTAATCAGAAATACCATCACCCAAATGATAACGGCCAGTACAGATAGCGCTTTTTTTGCGGCAGCCCGGGTTCTGGTCGGACTTACCCTCGAGAAAATCCCCTGATCACAGGAGCTGATCTTGATTTGCAGTTCCACGGCATCCAGTATAATCTGCGTAAAAACAGCCAGTCCGATCATTTGTGTCAGTCCCATCACCCCAGTGGTACCAAACACCTTAGCCAGACTGACGCGGCCAAAGATATTCAGCAATAAAGCTATTCCATTCGAAATGACAAAGAACATCAATACCCCCTTAACATATCTGCGGGAAAACTGCGGAATTGCCACGTTTTTGTACATCAACACCCCCATGTAAACGAAAACCACGTTTAAACCCAGCAAACAAAACCGCAAGGGTAAAGCCGATTTAACCACGACATTAATCACAATCATCGCGGTATATAAACCAATGATTAACCACCAATAACGCAGCTGAGTGGCAGGCAAGGTGTTTTTCAAATGTATGCTGATGGCCATTAGCAGCATAAACTGAACAATTTCAATGTATAAAGATGGTGCGTCCGGCTCAAAAAGCGGTGTAATGTTAAACAGTACAATTACTGTGGCCAATAGTGGAAAAAGCTGCAGATATTCGAACTTAAGTTCACCAAGTTTACGTTTATAACGTGTTCTCAGCGACTTCTTAAAATTAACATGTACCCATAAAAAAAATGCGGCCGCAAACAGGATGGTTAGGATACGTTTATCCCAGGTTGAACTGATAAAGTAAGCCAGAATCTGCTGCTGACCACGAAAAGCGGAACTGATGAGTTTGGCAATACCCTGGTTGCCGGCATCGCTCAAGGGCGCGGACCATAAATAAGGAGCTTCCTTACTAAACGCCATTTGTCCGGAACGCATCAGTAAATCATTGGTCTGGCTTTGTAAATCATTAATGACCAAATCTAAAGCAGAAACATCCGCAAGTAGTCGGCTTACCCGATCCAGGTTGTCACCTGTAAGCTTTCCCGCATCCTGTAACTTCAATTTAATTTCGGTCAGCTGCCCCTGATATAATTTTTTCTCTGCATCGTCCTTTGCCGTTACCGTAAGCAGAGAATCTGAACTCAGGTCAATCACTTCCTGCGACATCCGTTGCAGATCTGTATTGGATTTAATCAGGGTATTTCTCAGTACCCCAACCTGGTCATGGGCATCCTTTAGCATCAGACTGTAACTCTGCAGACTCTTGGTATCAATATGGTCTTTTGAAGCTTTAAAGTCTTCTTGTAGTGGTTTGATATTGTCCGCTATACTTTTCAGATTAGCCCTTAGGCCCGCTACATTATATCCTTTTTTATTGGCTGCATTCACCTCTGTAATGGCGGCCTGTGCTTTCTGTATTTTAAACAACAAAGTATCCGGAATTGTCTTTGCCGATGTATCTGCGGAACCGTTAGACGGACTTTGCGCTTTTACAAACGTGGCGACCATCAGCAAGTTAAACAATAGGGATAAAAAAACAATTTTGGGACGAAGTATCTGCATGGTCTACAATGAAATTTTTAAACTGGGGATAAAGTTACCGTATCGTAAACTAAAACAAAAATTGATCCGATTTTACATCCTGTTACATGAGCACAGCACCGGGAATAAAACCTCTTGAACCCTTGTCTAAAACTAAATCACAAAATAATTACTACTAAATTAGTAGATTATTATTTTTCTATTATATTTGTGCAAGATTTTATTTAAACATGGACACTTTTTTAAAAGCACAACGAAAAGTATTAACCCTCTCCACCACTCCTTTCTGGCCTGATAAGATCTGCCCATGTTGTTGTTACTGATACAGTAAGTCATCAACAAACTCCACTATTTACTGAAAAACATTCGATTTTATCCTGATTCAAGCGAAAACTAATTTTGCTTAAACCTTTAATTTAAGACAATGATTAAGCATTCCATATGAAACTTAAAATGACACCGGCAAGGAAGCCTTGCCGGTGATAAAGATGACAGATCAGCCTGTAACGCCAATCACGAACTGATCCTCATCTGCAGTTTTACAAACAATATTCATGACTATAAAACCAACTAAATATGGGAATTTTTCTCCATCAGAAGTACGTATGCCTAATAAAAAAATACAACTTCATAAAATCGGCTGTCATTTTGCTGCTGATTTCATTGCCATTTACCTCATTCTCTCAGCGCCCAAATGTTCCCTTAATCAATTCCAAACTATTTGGTAAAGTTATAGATGCCGAAACCAAACAGGCCATATCTGGTGCTGTGGTTAAGATCACCGGAACCACACATGTGGTAGCCACCAATACCAATGGTGAGTTCAACTTCATTACCGGCCAAAAATTCCCTTACACCATTGTAGTGAGCTATATCGGATACGAAAAATTTGAAACCCAGGTGTCTGGCAGCCCGATAACCATTGAATTGAAATCTGCAGAAGCGCAATTGGGCGATGTCCTGATCGTAGGTTACGGAACACAGAAAAAGGGTGATATAACCGGATCCATCTCCAAGATCAATGCCGCTGAAGTCAACAAGATTCCTGTGGCCAGTTTTGATGCACAGCTGCAGGGTAAAGCTGCCGGCGTACAGATCAGTACAAACTCTGGCGTGCCTGGTGAAAGCATCTTTGTACGGGTACGCGGAACAACTTCAATCAACTCGAGCAGCGACCCCTTGTATGTAGTTGACGGTATATTTCTGAACAATACAAGTTTGCAAACCACTAACCTGGGTGGGCGCACAACCTCGCCACTTTCAGACATCAATCCCGCTGATATAGAAAGTATTGAAATATTAAAAGACGCTTCAGCAACGGCGATATATGGTTCCAGAGGAGCCAATGGTGTGGTATTGATTACCACCAAACGTGGCAGCAACAATACCAAGCCGAAAATTTCGTTCGATCTGTCCAATGGCTGGGTTCAGGCCGATCGTTCTACCCTACCAAAATTAGCATCGGGACCAGACCTGGCTACTTTAGCCAACGAATACTGGATTAATTCAGGTATTGATAACCCGGCGCTTAACCAAACTTTCGCAAACAGGCCGTTCAGACCTGCATCAGAAGGTGGTAAAGGGCTGCCAGAGGAACAGCAAAACTATGACCGGATCAATGACATTCTGCAAAAAGGGCCAGTACAGGATTATAACCTTTCCATCCAGGGCGGATCTGAAAAGTCCAAATATTATGTAGGTGCAGGCTATACTTCACAAGAATCACTCATTAAAGTACCTTCGTTTTCAAGAGCAAATCTGAAATTCAATTTCGACCAAAATCTAAGCAATTATGTCACTTTTGGATTGAACAATAACGTATCCAGAAGCTTCAGAAACCAGGCCAGAACCGGAGACGGACCCCAGGTGAGTCTTTGGAATTCAGCTGTGAGCACTGCAACTTACAGCCCGAAATATGCTGATGATGGTACCTCTAGCGGTGCTGATAACGTCTATATCCTTATTGACAATTACAACGTGAACGCAGTGAGTTTAAGATATCTGGGTAATATTTATGCAGAAGCTAAAATTATAGACGGACTAAAGTTCAAAACCAGTTTCAGTTTAGATTACGACCATTTTGATGAATCTGCTTACTGGAATACACAAACCAGTATTGGTAAAGCTGTAGGTGGTAATGCGACTTCGGCCATCACGCAGAATAGCACCTGGACCAATGAGCAGACTTTAACTTACCTAAAGAACATTAACGATCACCATTTTAACTTCCTGATTGGTAATTCCCTGCAAAGCAATATTTACAAGTTGACTTCTGCTGAAGGCTCAGGTTTTGCCAATGACAATTTCCAAAACATTTCTTCGGCCTCCATACGCACATCCGGACAAACCTGGACGAAATATACCCTATCTTCATTTTTTGGCAGGGCCGACTACAATTACCAAAGTAAATACTATCTGAGTGCCAGTGTGAGAGCTGATGGCTCTTCAAAATTTGGAACAAACAATCATTGGGGCTATTTTCCTGCATTCTCTGCAGGATGGAAAATATCCCAGGAATCTTTTCTTAAAGATGTGAGCTGGTTGAGTGAGTTGAAACTTCGCGGATCATATGGCAGTACAGGAAATCAAGCCGGGATCAACAACTTTGCTTCCCAGGGCTTGTGGACAGGCGGCAGCAGTTACGCCGATGTTCCGGGCAGTGCCTTGCCAGGAATTGGCCCTATTCAACTTGGCAACGCGAACTTAAAGTGGGAAAAAACTACTCAGAGTGATTTCGGAATCGATGTTGCCTTTCTAAAAGACCGCATTTCAATAACAGCTGATTATTACAGTAAATATACCAGTGGGCTATTGTTGCAAATGCCTATTGCCTCATCAACCGGATTTTCAACTTATTGGGCAAATGAAGGTGAGATGAGTAATAAAGGATTTGAAGTAGGTATCAATACCGTTAACATCATCACCAAAGATTTTACCTGGAAAACCAGTCTTAATTTTTCAGGTAATAAAAACCGGATCGAAAAGCTTCCGACCCAAATTACCCAGTATACCAGGGATTGGGTAATCATGAAAGAAGGTTATTCCATGAACTCCTTCTGGCTTTACAACCAGTTGTCGGTAAACCCGGATACCGGTGCCCCGGTTTTTGAAGGACAGGCCTCCAATGGCACTGTGAGTGCCAGCAACCGGCAAATTCTGGGTAATGCTTATCCTACCGTATTTGGCGGACTAAATAACACACTGAGCTACAAACGATTTGACTTAGGCTTTCTGTTTACGTTCCAATATGGTAACAAGGCCTTGAATTTAAACCGCTATTTCAGAGAAAGGAATCCAAGCAGCGGTTCTGTAGATACCAAAACCCTGGAAAGATGGCAAAAGAAAGGTGACATTACAGACATTCCCAGACTTACCTCGGTGGGTACAAATTATACCATAGACCAAAGTTCAAGGTACCTTGAAGATGCCTCTTTTTTAAGATTAAAGCTATTGACCTTTGGCTATAGCCTGCCACAATCGCTGGTGTCAAAGGTGAATTTAACCAATGTAAGGGTATATTTTGCAGGCTCTAACCTCAAATTATGGACTAAATACACGGGCGATCCGGAGTCCAGCGTCACCTCCAATCCAAACGCACAGGGCCTGGGCTCATTTGGCACACCGCCCCAGCCCCGCGGGTTCCAGTTCGGACTAAATGTTACGCTATAATTTTTTCTTAAAAAAATTCATAAACAGATGAAAACTTCAAAAATCACCATATTTGGCTTATCTATTCTACTGGGAAGCACGCTTTTTTCCTGCAAAAAATTTCTTGAGGTTAAACCAAGGGATGCCGTTTCTGATGAACAAACAATTGTAGATGGAAACTCTGCACAAACCGCTGTAAGAGGTATTTATAATACACTGGAATCAAATGACTACTATGGCAATACGTTTCAGACCCTGGGTTTCTTTTCTGGCGATAACATCCAATATGTAGGATCGCAGACAGTCAACCAGCAGCTAACAAATCACGCCGTAGTATCCGATCTGGCAGCGCTAAATACAGCTTGGGGGGCCATTTACAATGTCATAAACAGGTCTAACAACGTATTGGCCAAAGTGCCGGGACTGCCAGTCAGTGCTACCTTTAATCAGGCACTGAAAGATCAGCTGATTGGCGAAGCCTATTTTTTAAGGGCATTGGCCTATTTTGATCTGGCCAGAACCTGGGGTGGCGTACAGCTCATTTTAACACCCACCGGTAGTCCGACAGACCAGACTAAAAAAAGCAGAAGTACTTTGACCGAGACCTATGCACAGGTATTGAGTGACCTGACATTGGCCGAGGGTTTGCTACCTGCTACCACCAACAGAATCCGGGCGACACAAAAGACAGCTTTTGCCTTGCACGCCCGCTTATCGTTATATCAAAAAGACTGGCAAAATGCAGAGTTTTACGCAAGTAAACTAATTGGAGACAGCAATTACGCATTGATTGCACCATACAATGCATTTTTTGCCAACAATGTAACAGCAAGCCGTGAATCGGTATTTGAACTTTACTACAATACCAATGTGACCAATAGCCAGGGATACAACTGGCAACCGAGCACCAATGGTGGTGTAGGCTGGATCACGCCTACCAGCACCATTGTAACTTTACTGACCAGCCCTGCTATAGGTGGAAACAGAAGTACACTCATACAAACAGTAACCAGTGCTGGCGTAACCAGGTATTATGGTAATCTTTATTATAGAACAGCAGGTACAGATCCAGCCTTTCTGATCCGCCTGGCTGAACTCTACCTCATCCGTGCAGAAGCTCGTGCAGAAAAGGAAAACCTAACAGGATCTGCAGATGATTTAAATGCCGTAAGGTTCAGAGCCGGACTTGGTATTACTGACGCAAAAACAAAAGATCAGCTTTTACTGGCCATAGAAAATGAAAACCGAGTTGAATTTGCGCTAGAAAATCACCGTTGGTATGACCTTGTGAGAACAGGAAGAGCAGGAACTGTACTGGGCATCACAGACAATAATAAATTATTGTTACCTATTCCCTATGCGCAGCTATTGATAGATACCAACTTAAAACAAAATCCGGGATACAACTAGTCCCGGACAAGCTATTCATCTTAAAAAGATTGTGATGACTGAACCAACACCACTGACCACAGTATATGACTGGAACAAACAGCAACTGTTCCTGTTCCGAATCGTTTTCATCCTGATGCTGCTCCTCACCATTCCACTACATTGGGAATACTATGATAAGTTGTTCTCCTTAAATATTTTTAACCTGCACTTTCAGGATTTATTTCAAATTACCAATGACGTACCCAGACTTATTAACATTGCTTATTGGGGCATTGCTGCCTATGCCGGATGGGGATTGGCATTGGTCATTGCCATCATAGGCGCTTTAATATGGACAAACCTGGACCGGCACAAACCACAGCAATACGAGCAATTGTATTATTGGTTACGGGTAATTGTACGCTACAGACTGGCATTAGGCCTGATTGGTTATGGAGTGATCAAGCTGTTTCCGGTACAGGTACCTGATGCCACCTTAAGTGACTTACACACGGCCTACGGTGACTTCCTACCCTGGAAAATATATTATTTATCGACTGGTGTAGCACGCGCCTATTATGAACAAACTCTGGGAGGAATAGAAATTATTGCAGGACTATTGTTACTATGCAGACGAACAGCGGTTATTGGTGCAGGTATTGCCTTCGCATTTCTAATCAACATTGTAATTGTCAATTTCGCCTATCAATTGGGTGAGCATGTTTACAGTCTGTATCTGCTTCTGGCCGCCAGCTTCATTCTTGCTTACGACGCTCCAAGACTTTATGAATTACTGGTTAAGGAAAAAGTAGCCCTGGCAGATCACTTCAGGCCCGAGCTCCATTTTAAACACGCTAAAAAAATCAGGTATACTTTGAAAGCACTCTTCGGATTGTTCGTGATCTCCTTTAGTCTGCTAACCTTCAGTAGTTTCAAAAAAAGCAACTGGCCATATCCAGATACACCGGGCCTCAGCAAAGCCTACGGCGTATACAACGTAAAAACGTTCAAAATCAACGGAACTGTCCTTCCTTATTCGCTTACAGACACCAGCAGATGGCAGGACGTTGTTTTTGAAAAATGGAACGTATTGAGTGTGAAGACCAATAATCCGGCTCCGATAGACCTGAGTTCGCCAGATTTAACCTACCAGGAAGATAAGCAGCGATCCTATGAGTCTAAAGGCAATGGAGGCCGCAGCTTTTACAGTTATATCCTTATTGACAGCACCATCACGCTATCCAATAAAAATGCGGCCCTGGATGTACAACGCTTCAAAATCTCCCGGCCCGATCCGGCAACTGTTATTTTAAATGGCAGCAATGCGCAGGGAGATAGTCTATACATTGAACTGGATAAACTGGACAAGACTTACCTCTTGCATAAAGGACGCAGAAAACCCGTGCAGGTTTATTAAATCTAAAATTTATCGTCTTGAATATCAACATCATTTCACCACAAGAATTATGACTTTATCAACCTTTCCCATAGCAAACCCATCAGATTCCATTGCGCAAAACAACGGCGGCGAATGGAGTAGCTTAGAAAAGTTCCTGTTTCGCATTGCTTTTCTGTTTTTCATCATTTTAATCGTTCCTTACCAATTATCCTGGTACCAGAAACTATGGTCATCCAATAGCTTATTTACATTCCTGAATACGCTTACCGGCTATCGGACAAACTTTTACAGCATAGCAGGTGAAAGTGGCAGATGGGGATTTTACTCTTTCGTTACCTGGGGAATTGCGTTGGGTATCGCTTTTGGTGGTGCCATCGTATGGACATTCATCAGCTTAAAAAGTAAACGTAAGTCGTACAATGAACTATATTACTGGCTTCGTGTGCTGGTACGTTATCGCATTGCCCTCGGCATTATTGCTTTTGGTTTTCTAAAATTATACCCGATGCAGATGCCCGATCCCTCCATCTCCAATCTGGATACCAATTTTGGTGATTACAATACCTATAAAATTTACTGGCAAATTGTTGGGGTGTCCATATGGTATGAAATTGTATTGGGTATCGTAGAAATTGCTGCCGGTATATTGCTCTTCTTCAGGGGAACAACGGCTTTAGGAGCGGTACTTGTTGCAGGCGTGTTGTATAACATTGCCCATGCCAACCTTGCTTATGACGGCGGCGTGCATGTTTACAGTGCTTATTTCGTGTTATTATCTCTATTCCTTCTGATTCAGTATGTTCCTAATTTATGGAAACTACTCATTAAAAGAGAAAATGTAATAGTCAGCTATTATTACCCTGCATTAAAAACAAAATGGCAAAAGCGATCCTTTTACTCGGCGAAATATATCCTGGTATTCACCTTTACCATTCTGTTTGGTATTTTAAGATACCAGGTACACTACCACGATGGCCGACTTAAAGAACCTATAAATCCCGGCTTGTCAAATGCAACCGGCTATTACAACGTCAGCACTTTTAAACTCAACAATAAAGAAATCCCCTATTCTCCGATAGATTCTGTACGCTGGCAAAATGTAGTGCTTGAGAAATGGAGTACACTGGTTTACAAAGTCTACAAACCCTTTTCCATTTCATTGGCCAATGGCACACCAAATCCCAAAGACATCGACAGGAGTTATGAACTGGCGGGAATTGCGGGCGGACGTAAATTCCTTTATTACCAAGCAGATACCGTTAAAGGGATATTGGTTTTAAAAGACAAAAACAGACCAGCTTTGCAAGACGGCGACGACAATAGCGGCAAGAAAACAGATAAGGCTAAACTCAAAAAAGAAAATTTAAAAAAGCAAGCCGCAGACTCGCTGGTATGGACCTATAGCAGACCGACCAAATCAAGAATCATCATCTCCGGTCTTAATGAAAACAAAGATTCGATTTATGTAGTGCTCGACAAAGTAGAGAAAAATTATCCGATTAAATACAACCGGGCAGCGTTAAACCAACAAACATCCAGATAAAAAATAGCTCAGAATCATTAAAAAAATCAATATGCTGAAGAAAACAATAACATATCTGTTCCTGATCATTGGTATGACCGGTGCCCAGGCACAATCTACCAGGCTAATCATCAGGGCAAAAGCCAAAGACGCCAAATTTATTGGAACCGGAATCGGTGGTGCCTACATTATTGTAAAAAACCACCTGACCGGTGAAATACTGGCTAAAGGTTTGACATCCGGCGCCTCGGGTAATACAGATCTGATCATGAAAAAGCCAGTGTCCCGATGGCAATCCATAACCGATAGTACGACTGCAAAATTTGAGGCCAACCTGTCAATTGCCGAACCTACCTTTGTAGACATTGAAGTTCTGGCACCTGTAAACCGAAAAAATGCAGCAGTTAAAGCCAGTACGCAAACCTGGCTGATTCCCGGTAAAGACATCACCGGCGACGGGATCGTGGTCGAAATACCAGGGTTAATTCTTGATGTATTGTATCCAAACACACATGAAGTGATCAAGTCAGACACCCTGAAAAATGCAGAGCTCAAATTCAGAGCCAGCCTTACATTGATGTGTGGTTGCCCCATTTCTAAAGCCGGAGTATGGAATTCTGATGACATAGACATTCAGGCAATTGTTAAAAAAGAAGGTGTACTATTGCAAACGGCCCCACTTGGCTTAACTGGCCACACCAATATTTTTGAGGGCAAAATCAAAATAAAATCGGCAGGCAATTATGAGCTTACAATTTACGCTATTGACAGAAAAACTGGAAACACGGGTGTAGACAAGATTAATTTTGTAATTCAATAATTGCATCATGAAACGAAGAAGATTCATAAGCCATATGGCTTCCTTTAGTACCCTGGCTTTATTTACGCCAGCTCATGTATTCAGCGGATTTGCCGGTCAGTCAAAGAACTGGCATGTCCAGCAATTCAAAGATCCTGGTCTGGCACACTTTTCTTACGCAATTCTGGCCGGGGGTAAGATTATCCTGGTTGATCCCCAACGGGATCCGCAGATTTATTATGATTTTGCCAAATCGAAACTGGCAGAAATTGTTGGTGTGATTGAAACACATCCACATGCAGATTTCGTCAGTGCTCACCTGGAAATCCACCGGACTACAAATGCGAGTATATATACCGGCAGCTTGACTAAGCCAGCTTATCTTTTCTCTCCATTTGATGAAGGAAAAACCATTAAGTTATCAGACAAAATCACTTTGAAATCTTTATATACACCGGGTCATGCTCCAGATCATATTGCTGTCCTGTTGCAGGAAGAAGGAAAAGACATGGCTGTATTTTCTGGCGATGCCCTGCTTATTGGGGATGTAGGACGTCCGGACTTAAGGGAATATTCGAAAAATACACAAGCCCAGAGATATAAACTGGCCGACATGATGTACCATACGATACATGACCAATTTGGGAAATTAGCAGATGATGTGATCGTGTATCCCGCCCATGGTGCAGGCTCATTGTGTGGTAAACAAATCCGTGATGCCGCCAGCTCAACCATAGGCACCGAAAAATCAAATAATTATGCCTTTCAAACAAAAAACAAAGCCGAGTTCATCAAAATTTTATTGGGCGATCTCCCCTTTATTCCCAAGTATTTCCCTTACGACGTACAGCTGAACATCAAAGGGGCTCCGTCTGTTGGCCTGAGCATTGAGAAAGTTAAAAGGCTAAATAACAACTTTCAGCCCGAGGCCGGCTCACTAATTGTCGATGGCCGATCAGCGGCAGTATTTAAAAAATCCTATCTTAATGGTGCAATCAATATCCAAATTTCAGAAAGGTTTGAAACCTGGCTGGGTAGTGTAGTTGCTCCTGATCTGACATTTTACCTGGTTGCAGAAAATGAACAGAACTTAACACAACTGATTAAAAAGGCAGCCAAAATAGGCTATGAGTTAAACATCAAGGCTGTCTTTATTTACAATGCCTTAACAGGTACCCAATTTAATGTTTTTGACTTAAGTACATTCAAGCCCGGCAATAGCCAGTATACCATTATTGATGTCAGGACAGAAAAAGAGGCAAAAGAAAATCCGATTTTTAAACGCGCCATCAATATTCCCCTACAGGATTTAAGCAACCGCATTTCAGAGCTACCCACAAATAAACCGATTTTGGTACATTGTGCCTCAGGTTATCGTTCAGCAGCTGGCAGCAGCATCATCAAAAATCTATTGCCTAATCAGGAAGTTTTTGACTTGGGGCCTTCAGTGACTAAATACGAAGCATCTGGCGCAACAGAAAAAAAATGACCTGGCTAATGTTGTACAGGGATTTTTACCACTCTAAATCCCTGGTTGCTAAAAGAAGCCTGCGGATTTACCCTGCCAATATCCAGTGAATTAAAAAATCCGCAGGCATGGTTACTACACCACCAGGAACCACCTCTGGCATGGGCAATCTTTCTATTTTTAGGATCTGTTTTCAAAACTCCAGTACAAAATTCAAATACATTGCCGTAAACATCATACAACCCAAAACCATTGGGTTTAAAACTCCCTACCGGAGATGTATACACATAGCCATCAGACAAATCTGCCTTGAGATGATCCCCTCCATACCAGATGTTGGCATACTGGCCAATCTGCTCCATATCTTCACCCCAGAAATAAGTCGTTTTGGCACCGGCACGAGAAGCAATTTCCCATTCATCGAATGTGGGTAATCTTACCTTTGCCCATTTGCAATAGGCTTCTGCATCTTTATAACTGATGCAGGTTACAGGATGATCCATTTTCGCTTCAATTCCACCCCTGCTTTTCCCGTTTGGGAACCGCCAATAAGCGGTACTGTCGCTCAACCAGCGAAACTCAGCAAGTCCGGGTTCAAAAACCATTGCGTTTTTGAAACGTTCGGCATCTGTTGTATATTTTGTAGCCAGCACAAACCTTTCAAATAAACGGTTGGTCAGTTCGGTGGCAGCCAGGTCAAAACCAGCTATTTCAACTTTCCTCAATGGATTAAGCTGGTGCTCCCGGCCACCAAGCCAGTACACCCCGGCAGGAATGTGAACAAAACCAGTGTCGGACCGGGGATTTGCCTGCCGGGCTGCAAGGCCCGATGTATACAACAGCAACACGCACAACAACTTATTTTTTACGGCCATTGTAAAAAGCTTCTGCCCTGCTGAGGATCAAATCTTCATTGGCCTGGTTAAAATCAATGAAGCTCCGGTCTGTGCTTTTGGCACCATAAAGTTTCACATAAGAAGCAGAAGTCATAAAAGGCTGATAATCGTTCTTCTTCATGAGTTGTATCAGGACAGTGAGTATATCATGATCCTTGCGGTCGATTTTATAAGTCCTGATCAGCAGCGGAATGATTTCCCATCCATTGACGTGTTCAATCGCTATTTTATAATTCAGTCCAACCCTTTTACTTCTGTTTACCGACTCTGAAATCAGCGCAAGCACAGAATCGCGGTTACTGATTAAAAAGTTAAGCTGCCGCTCACTCCAGCTTTTCTCATCAAATGCATCAGGTAAAGTACCAAATACCTTAAGATCTTCGTCCAATATCGGCGCAGAAACATCACAATTCTGGCTCTCCACTTCTGCATGGATCATGTGGTAAGTAAATTTCTCCCGGAGCGACAGACTTTGATAATTTTTTGGACTCATTACGGTGAAATAAACGTCATTGTCGCCCCCTGATGACTTTGTACCGGCAATCATAGCCTTTACTTTTACCAGACCATAAGGTGGTACGGTATTTTTTCTTCGGCTTTTACTGTAAGCCTCACTGGAGGCACTGGCCTGTTTCCATTCCTGGTTATCCACTTGTGCAAAAAGCAGGTTTGAGGAGCATATGGCAAGTGCTAAAAAGAAGAGTTGGCGGTAACGTGTTGCTTTAATGATCATAATCTTTAACATAGGTGACCAAAGCTAACGATTTTTAGCGACTAGTTCTATTTGACTTTTGATTTACGATACTGATCAATCTCGGTCTGGCTTGCCGGATAAATCTCAGCAATTTCGGATGAATTGTCTTCAAATACTTTAGCCCGAACCGGTAAATCTTCCTGAATTGCTTTCTTTATTAAATTCAGGTTATGCTTATTTTGTAATAGGCCTAAATCCATGAAAAACCAACGTGCATTGGGATACAATGCCATGTTTAACGTATCATTCCGTTTGCTGCCAATTTCGGGGATCACCAAACCAAGCTCGATTGTTTTACCTTCTTTTGTCCTTTTGTATAAAACTCCCCGGTCCTTATTACAGCCTGCGACAAGCAAATTAAATGCAAGTAAGACAATCAGGATAAGTGAACTCCTTAAATTCATATTATTCTTCATGGTGTGTTAAACATACTACTTTCCATCCGTACCGCTTTCTTTTTGATTAAAATTACAAATCTCCAGGCAGCCCGCAAAAAAATCTCAAATCTGGTTACATAAAACACATCATTTGTTGACACAAACTTAATGCAAAACAAGGCTTTGAAGCACATTAAAGCCACATAATTGTTTTATTTTTGCTATCAGATTCACGCTAAGTGTTTGAAAAAAATATGAGCATTCAATCAGCACACAATATCAACGAGCTACTTTTAAAAGTAGCACAAGGTGATGAAAAAGCTTTTGCACAACTTTTAAAAACTTATAGCAACACTATAGCGGGATACATTCTGAGCATTACTGAATCTGAAGAACTGGTTCAGGAGATTGTGCAGGATGTATTTATGAAAATATGGACCAACAGGGCCGCGCTTGGCCAGGTCGAATCTTTTAAATCCTATCTGCTGGTAGTCGCCAGAAACCATGCCTTCAATTGTCTGAAGCGAATCGCCAGAGAAAGGAAGCGGGAAAAAACCTGGCTTGATACGTTTCAAGCCCGTGACGACCATCAGGAAATTGAAACTGACCCAATAGACTACGGCGGAATGATCGATGCAGCAATTGAATTGCTCCCAGGCCAGCAAAAAAAAGTCTATATGCTGGGCTATATGAATCGGATGAAACACCGGGAAATCGCAATTGAAATGAATATTGCCACTGAAACCGTAAAAAAACATATGCTGCTCGCCTTAAGATTTATAAAAAATCACATTACACAAGTGAGCAGTATTTTAGCAGTTCTACTTACCCTTTATTAATACTCCTGCTAACACCTGTTCAGAACCGAACCAGGTAAAAATTTTCTTTTAGATTAACATGGAAGCAACAGGGACATAACAGGGACATAACAGGGGTAGAACAAGGATAAATCCCTGGATACGCCCTATTACTTCCCCATTATCTACCCGTATAATTTCATTTATTGTTAAATTTTTTATATATTAAGGCTAGTATAATTATATAAAAAATAGTATGGCACGTCAAAAAAATGGAATACTGGGCAACTACATTGGTAAGTTAGGTACAGTAGTTGGCTTTGAAATTAATGGAATCGGATATTCCCGTAGTTTACCCAGACAGCGGACAAAAGCAGCAACACCAGCTGAATTGTTAAATCGCCAGAAATTCGCTTGCTCGCAAGCCTGGCTACAACCCCTTACTGCTTTCTTAAGAGTAGGTTTTCAGGACTATACAACTACATATCAAGGTTTTACAGCAGCAAAATCTTACAACTCGAAACACAGCATCAAGTTAGTTGGCGAAGTATTTGAGATAGACCCAAGCCTGGCCCTGGTTAGCTTTGGCGATATGGAACAAACAGCAGCGCATGCCGCAGCAGTTGAATCCCCTACCTCCATTCGCTTTAGCTGGGAAAAAGTAGCCAGTCATGCTTACGATGACCGCTGCATGTTGATGGCTTATGATGTTGATAATGAAAATGCGTATTTTGAGACTGCCGGTGTAAAGAGCGGAAAGCTAACGGATGTATTGAAAATGGATCCCCGTTGTTTAGGGAAAACGCTGCATGTATACCTGGCATTTGTTGCTGAAAATCGCAAAAGAAGAAGTAACAGTCAATATCTGGGCACTTTAACCATGCCCAAGACCATCTAAAAAACCAGACTGATAGCTGAGCAAAGCGCCTGTATCCTGGCAAATGGGATCAGGCGCTTTGCTATACTTTATTTGACTGGCCATGTACTTACGCCATCGCGAAGTTTTTGTGCATTCAGGTATTGAATCAAAGCTTCCGGATGATCCGTTTGCATTCCCTGAACGCCTGTATTGATAATTTTAAGCCATTTAACCGGATTTTCATCAGCACTTTGTGCATCTAAAAAAACTGCTATACCGGCTTCCCGCAAAGCGGTCATTAAAGTAGGATCAGTTGCATTATCTACAGCCTGCAAACTCATTTTTTTTCCAAATTCCAGCAAATCCTCCCTCGTTTTCACATACTCCGGCAATCCACTCATCAATGGCATCATTGGTGCAATTTTTCGCCAATCGGCATAATGATTTGCCTTATTCAGGTAAACCAGCACATTGTTTTCCATTCCTGCAGCTTTGATCTGTTCATAAGCCCGGGCTGGGTCTGCATCTTTAAAATCAAGGTAAATGTTGATTTTACCTTTGCTCGCGTTTAAGGCCTCGGCAAAATCCGGGATGCGATGAATTTTACCGTCCCTACTTTTGACCTGGAGTTTTGCAAGTTCTGCCCAGGTCAGGTCCTGAACACGTCCTTTACCATTGGTTCTGCTGTCTACAGTTTCATTGTGACTCAAGATCAAATGACCATCTTTGGTAGTTCTTAAATCTATTTCAGCGTAATCAGCGCCCAGACTAATGGCATCTTCAATTGATGCAATGGTATTTTCCGGTTTAACCAGATGGCTGCCCCGGTGCGCAACAACAATAAATCCATTCTTGCTTTTTGGAAGGCGGGCTATTGGCTGATCGTATTTTTTTAACCAGGCCAGGGTTTTAACCAAGACATCCATGGCTGCTGCACCCTTCATACCATGTTTTTCATTGGGATAGTATTCATACTGGGCTGGAACATCCAGCTCTTTTAATTTTTTGTACAATTTATCAGCCTGACTCACATCAACCAATGGATCTTTACCACCATGAAAGATCAATGTAGGTACCCCGGTATTTTTGGTCAGCCGGTAATAAGGACTTGCGTCAAAACCAATTTTTGCTGCTGGGTCTGAGATGCCCAACAGGTTAACAATTTTATCGTTGGCTTCGGGATTTGCTGCGCGGAGTTTTTGATCCGTCAGATCTGTAGGTCCCCAAAAATCGATTACCGTTTTCACCTTTTTTTCCGGATCGTATCCATAAGCGAAAAGCATGGCCAGATGCCCGCCTGCACTTCCCCCCATCAAGGTAAATTGCTTACCGTCATAATTGTATTTTTTGGCATTTGCTGATAAAAAACCGAGCAAATTTTTCACATCTTCCATTTGCGTAGGAAACCTGTTTTTACCATCCTTAATCAGGCGGTAATTTGCCGACACCACAATGTATTGCTGTGCCACCAATTGTTCAATAAGCGGACCTGGCAGTTCATTTTTATCACCGCCGGTCCAGCCGCTACCATGCAGGTACACAATAACCTGCGCATTTTCGTACTTGTCCGGTAAATAAGCATCAAACTTATTTTCTTCACTATCCCGGCTATAAGCAATGTTTTGCAGTTTCCGGTAATTTTGTGCCTTTATGCTGATCGCCAGTATCATGAGCAGACAAAACATACTTAATTTTTGATATCGTTTCATTTGTGTTCAATTGTGTTACAATACTTTTTTATCATCGGTCATAAATACCCGGGTGCTTTCGGTATACGCTGCGCCATTGTCGTACTGGTATTTTAAGTTTACATAAAAGGCACGATAACCTGAAGCTGGAAACTCTTCAGTCAGCTTTACCCTTCCTTTGTGTTTAATGCCCAGCGATTTTGAAACCCATTCGTCATTTCTAAAATCTTTATCCGGAGAATCGGCAGACCAGATAACGACGTCAACCAGGTTGGCTTTTGTGGCCTGAATTTCCAACCCAAGGCCCTTTTTGCTTTCCGATATTTTCCAGTTACAAACCGGATAGGCTGTGTTTGACATGGTCAGACCGAAAAAGGCACTTAAATTAAGCATGGCTTCTTTTTTGTCGCCCATGCTGTGCCCTGCATTGGGGATATAATGGATCATATTTTGTCCCGGAATGCTGTCATAATAATTTTTGATGTTGTCGATTGGCCAATACTCATCGTTGGTACCCATGAAAATCATTTTTGGTATGGTTAGCTTTTTCCTGTACGCGTAAGGATCTATCATGGTAACCAGATCGCTTCCTTTTTTACTGTTGATATCCTGAACAATTCCAAGTTTCACGTAGTCCTGGATCTGGATGCTGTAATCGTTCCAGACTTTAACCTGGTAATCAATACTTACCGGCATGTTTAACATGTCAATCACCATAGGAGCTATAGCTGTTACCCTTTGATCGTTAGCTCCGGTTAGCCATGTTGTCCAGCCGCGCTTGGATGCTCCGGAAACCACAAAACGGCTGATGTTATGATTCAATTTTTCTTTTGAAAATTCCTGTACGGCATCCATCGCCCGTTTGGCTGATTTAACCATGGGAAACAACAAGGGCCAGGTATAATCGCCATCATTTTTATATTGGTGTAAAGTATAAGAAATCAGTGCATCTTCTGTCAGATTACTATACAAGGGCTGATTTGGCACTTGTTTAAGCACAGCAACAACTGCTTTATTCTGCTTTGCAATAACACAAAAGCTCTTTGTCAACTCGTCATTACGGCTGCTCCAATTTGGTTGTCCTTCTTTATTAACGCTTCCTCCGGTGATGAACAATAAAGCACCATCGTATTTAGTCTCTTTTGGCACCACAATACTCAATTGATGTGTCCAGATATGTTCCCTCCATTTCTGTGAAGTGAGCAATACACTGTAAACCGTTACGTCATCAATCAGGTAAGTATCTTTTAGCTCCCAGCGGTAAGTGGAATCTACATGATTTAGATAGTGTTCCAGCGCTGTTGCTGGTGTAATCGCAGTTTGCGATTGCACCAGTTGCGTATTGAAAAGTAAAAAACAAATTAAAGCTGCAAATCGTATAGCAAATATTCTCATCGTATTCATTCAAAAAAAATAAAGTTTACTTAATTAACCACATTTTAGAAAACTCCGTATCGCCCCGATCGAGTTTTCCGATGGCAATCTGATAATTTTCAGCATTATTTTTAAACTCCGTTTGCGGATATCTATATCGAAGTGGAAATGGATTGACAAGCGGATTAAGATCACCGTTGGCTTCTATATTAGGTGTCCTTGTTCTTCTGTAGTCGGCATAAGATTCCAGTCCCATCAAGAATAAGCCCAACCATTTCTGCAAACCGATTTTAGCGAGCTGTTCATTTTTCACTGCGGGAAATGCAGCAACTGGGTTGGCGAAATAATTGGCCGGTGTGGTTTCTCCCCATCTTTTCATAGCTAGTTTTACACCATTTTCATAATATGCTCTGGCATCTCCCGTAATCCAGCCTTTTACCGCAGCTTCGGCCAGTAAAAACTGGACTTCATCAGCTTGCATAATGGTGGCTTTTAACAGTGGATTTGCATTTTCATTAAACAATTTAGAAAACTTAGAAATCTTATAATTGTACCTGGTGTCTGGAAAATCATAGCTTCCGTTCGCTACCAGTACATTGACAGATGCGCCAGCAGCGTAACCGGCGTAAAGGGTCATTTGATCTACAATTAAAGGTGCTACGGCAGCAATTTTAGTGTTGGATAAATTGATGTAATCCCATTTGTATTCATAAGTATATCCTTTTTGAACAATGGTTCTCTTGATGTCGTTGGAATCTATTTTATTAGCCCATGGTCTTTCCAAAGGTGCTACCCAGACTTTTAAGCGTTCATCGTTTAAAGCTTTTAGCGAGTCAACCAGTGTTTTACTCGGCCTGAAAATCTGAAATGATGTAGCCGGATCGGAATTTGTTCTGCCCATTGGAGAGGCGAAAGAACCATCACCATCAATATAGGGAATGGCTGCGTTTTCGACCACATCGGCAATCAGCGGCAAAGCAGCGAGGGCCTGCAATTCAGTTTTGTCCAAAATCTTGTTGCTTTGACGCATCATGAGTCTTAACTGCAGGGAATTGGCCAGCTTAACCCACCTGGCTTTATTACCAGCGTACATGACGTCGTAACTATTGTCTACTACCTCTGTACCTTCATTAATTAATTTAACTGCATCCTTTAAATTCTGGATCAATGCCGGATATATGTTTTGCTGATCATCAAACTTTGGAAAAAGAATGGCGTCCTGCCCACGCAAACCCTCGGTGTAGTAGATGTCGCCATACAGATCACTAACGGTGGACCACAATAGCGATTGAAATATTCTGAAAATCCCTTCATGACTTTTTAAGCCTTTCTTGTTGACATCAATTATTGCAGCATTTACAAATTTGATGACCGAGGTATAATCGTAAAGACTTTCATTGGGTAACCTGAAATTCAAATAGTTATTGTCGTCACTATTGCGGTTACCCTCCATGTACTGCATGGTACAGGCCAGGTTTTTGGCGCCCATCCCCCCTTTATTTTGATAGAGGAAAGTTGATTTTTGGATCACTGATGAAAGTAGCAGATTGGGTGCCGCAGATTCGAGTGCATTTCTTTTAGCCAATAGTTCATCTTCTCTGAAGCTTGATTTCTGACAGGAAGAAAAGGCAAAAGCAACAGCGATCAGCATTAAAAATTTCTTCATTGGAATGTGTATTTTAGCTTGTGAAGCCGTCATGAGTAATTAAATTAAAAGTTTACAGCCAGTTTAAATCCATAAGAAGCTACAGAAGGTAAGGCCTTACCTATGATGCCCTGATTGGTACCAATACCGTCAAAAGCTGCCTCCGGATCACCTTTTTCGCCACTTTTATTCCATTGAAAAATATTCCGGCCTACCAGACTGATGGTTGCAGATTGTAATTTCAAAGGTTTCAAAAGCTTGGCTGGAATGGCATAGTCCAGCATCAGCTCTTTGATTTTTAGATTGGTTGCATCGCGAATGAGCGTTTGCGAAAATGACCAGTACTGCTGTCCAAGAACGTTACCAGGTAAGTAGTAAAAGGTTGCACTTGGATCTGCACCGTTTACAATATAATCGTTGTCATTGTTCGGATCACCACCTGTTTTTAACCATACACCCTTGAAGTAGGAAGCATCCTGTGTATAGGCTCCATAATTTTTATAGTTTTTAACCAGGGCGGCCATATAAGGATATTGCATATTTTCTGCATTTGGCCATGCAAAACCTCCCGATGCTGCATCGCGCCCACCAGCGGTGTAGTCGTTTGGACCATTCACGTTGTCGCCAATCGTCAGTTTAGAATGTCCATTGGTTACTGAACGACGGGTCACATTGGACACGTAATCGCCACCGACCCTTAAACTGGCCACCATGGAAAGTCTGAAGGCTTTATACCTTACTGCTGAATTGAAACCGAGAATAAAATCAGGATTGTAATTACCAATGGGCTTTCTGTCAGCCTCTTTACTGGAGTATTTCCACTGACCTGTATTGTCTAACACGATCATTCCCGCGTATTTACTACCTGCAGGCATCCTTTCAAAAACATTACCTTCCCAAAGCGTTCCAATTTTTTCACCCTCAGCCATTCTGATGTTCAGGTTTGGCCCATTGCTGTAAAAGGTGTAACCATTGGGCACATACGCTTTGGATAGCTTAGTAATTTTTGCGTCCGACTTGGTGAAAAAAGCAGATAAATCCCAGTTCCAGTCTTTACTTTTTACCGGCACCAGGGTCAAGCCCATTTCAATACCTTTGGACTGTACCGTGCCCACATTGGTTAACATGCCGGTATAGCCAGTACCAGGAGAAGTTGGAATGAAATCCTGCTGATTTTTATGGGTCTTATTGAATACAGTTAAATCAAAGGAAATCCGTTTATTAACGAGCGCCAAATCAAAACCGGCTTCGTAAGAGTTGGTTACCTCTGCCTGAATGTTTGGATCAACCAGTTGGCCACCGATATTTAATATTTTAACCGGACCATAATCTATGGGGTTAAAGCTGAAAGTGTTGTTGCTCCTTGGCCTTCCGATACCGTGACCAACTTGGGCAATACCTCCTCTGAGTTTAAACAAATTGATCAGCTCCGGGAACCTGAAAGTTTCTGATGGAATCCAGCTCAAAGAAGCGGATGGATAAAAATGATGGTTTTTATCTTCTTCTAATATTCCGCCCTGGTCGTATCTACCTGCCAGATCAACAAATACCTGATTATCGTAGCCGATCTGGGTGGTGAGGTAGCCACTTTGTGTTTTACCGATTCCCCAGGCATTTCTTGCCATTAAAGTACCTGCTACTGCGTTTCCCAAACTGAAATCATTGGCCCTAACCAACTTTCCGGCATCGGCGTAATTGTTATAACTGTTGCTGTAGGCATAGTTGTAGCCTGCGGTAGCTGAAGTTGATATTTTACCAAAATCCTTGTTCCACATCAACATCAGATCAGAATTCATAGCGAACGCACTTGTTGCTTCCACTGTATACCGTCCGTCTTTTTTGTTGTTGTCGCTGAAACCTTTAGACAACTTGTATTCGTAGTTGTCGCCATTATAATCCATCCCCGATCTCAGCAATAATTTAAGCGGATCCGTCAGTTTCCATTCCAGCTCTGCTTTACCAAAAAAGTTATCTTTTCTATACGTATTGAGCTCTGCAGACGTAAACATATAAGGATTATCAGTATAAGGATCACCATTGGGCTTAAATGCAGGGGCATTCTGTTTGATGCCTTCATATCCGTTAAGCCAAATGTTTTTCATATCAGCAACCGGCTGAAAGTGGCTTAAAAAAGAAAATGTCAGCAATTCTACCACATCATTATTTGCAGATGATTTGTTGGGTGAATATTGGGACAGATAATTGGCATTTACGGCTAGCTTCACATTCTTAGTAATCAGATAGTCTGCATTCAGGTTAAAGGTCATCCTGTTGGTTTGGTTATTTGGCATGATACCTTTATTATCCATTTTACCAACAGAGAAACGGAAAGCACCTTTATCAGAATTTCCGGCTATACTCACATTATAGTTATTGGTATGCCCGTCTACCATAAAAGCTTTCAAACGGTTTTCGTTGGCGCCTAAAAAAGGAACATTTTCATTTTGTTGGGTCAGGGTATTCCATCTTGTGATGTTAAATGATCCATCAAGTTTTGGCCCCCAATCGTACGCGCCACCAGCAACATAGCCACCCGGAGCACTTCTAACACCTACTCCATATTCTGTTTGTGTTTCGAAAAAATTATATGGTTTATCGATCACCATGGAAGTATTGACGGCGATTCCCAAGCCATTTTTGTTGCCTTTACCAGATTTGGTGGTAATCATGATCACCCCATTTCCGGCTTGTGCCCCATATAAAACACCTGCACTGGCACCCTTAAGTACAGAAATACTTTCAATATCTTCCGGGTTAAGCTGAGAAAGCAGGTTTCCAAAGTCCACATTGTTTTTGCTGGTAATGGAAGTCGTGCCCATAGGGATTCCATCAATGATATACAATGGCTGACTGTTCGCGGTAGATTGTGGAAGGTTTAAGCTGGTGGCGCCCCTAATGGTTACAAATACCGAGCCGGCCGGATCTGTGCTGGCCTGGGTAAAATTCACACCGCTCATTCTACCATCCAGAGATTTAACCAGGTTTGCGCTTCCGCCTTTTGTTAATTCTTCGCCTTTTACCTCTGCAACAGCATAGGCCAGGGAGCGTTTTTTCCTGGTAATGCCCAAAGCAGTAACCACTACTTCGTTCATGTTGTATACTTCCGGTTCTAAGCGCAGTTCCAGATAATTTTTACCGTTAAGTAGAACAGTGATGGTTTTATAACCTACATAAGTAATTTTTAAACTACCTTCTTCAGGCGCATTAATTTTAAAATTTCCGTTGATATCGGTCGTGGCGCTTGCTTGTTCGCCAATAACAGTTACAGAAACAGAAATTAGCGGCTTGCCATTTTCATCCATCACCTTGCCTGTGATCTCTTTAAAAAAAGCTTTGAAAGATTCCTGTTTTTCCGGTTTTTCTTTAATGAAGATGGCCTTCTCCTTAATCACATAATTTAATGGCGAATCTTTAAAACACAGTTTAAGTACCTGCTCAACCGTGGCGTCCTTTACGTTGATGTTGATCTTTTTGGCTTTCTCCAACAGCTCTACTTTGTAAAAGAACTGATAACCTGTCTTTTGATGGATCTCTTTAAATACATTTTCCAGCGTCATATTTTGCTGTGAAATGGAAATGTTCTGTCCACTCACTTTGGCGCTTACCTGTAAACATGCTGCAAGCAGTAAAACTGTAGTTAGTTTCATAAAGCGCATTTTTTTAGTTTTAAATACGCTGTTCAAATGTTTTGAATAGCGTAAAAAACACATTTTTTTCATAATTTTGTTGTGTTTGGTTTAAAAGTTAAAAGCATTCTGTCAGTTTGTAATTATGGATAAACTCAAACATTAGCCAGGGACGGTGCAACGTTCCTGGTTTTGTTTTTTGCGGATCCTGATATGATTATCCTTTCATTTTTGATTTTGATTTAGGGTAATACAATTATTTTTCTACCTTGGGTTTTAAAATTCACCCCGCCAGTTCGAAGGATATCAAGTACTTTGTCAATCTCATTGCCGGCACTCACCATTCCTGAAAAATGTCCTGTTGGTGTCCTACCCTGATACTCAACTTCTACATCGTACCACCTGGAAATTTGGCGCATCACCTTTTGGATATCACAATTGTTAAAGTTAAACCAGCCATTCTTCCAGGCCAGGACTTCATCTGCAGCTACAGTGAAAGTATTGATTCTGCCGGTTTTGCTTATTCTTGACTCTTGTCCAGGCACCAATATTCGGGTCTCAGTGCTACTACTTACCTTTACCGAACCTTCCAATAAGGCGGTATTAATGGAGTTTTCATCCGGATAAGCCATTAGGTTAAAGTGCGTTCCCAACACCTCTACTTCGGTATGATTGGCTACAATTTTGAAAGGCATTCCCGCGTTTTTGGCTACTTCAAAATAGGCTTCGCCTGTTACACTCACCATTCGCTCTTTACCTTTAAACTGCGTCGGGAATCGGATGGATGAAGAAGAATTCAGCCAAACCCGGGTTTGATCAGGCAAGATCACCTGATATTGGCCACCTTTAGGTGTTGTTAAGGTATTATACACGATAAGTTGCGCGTTCTTATTCTCTGGATGGTAGGCTAAGGTGGATAAGCTTTGCCTACTTACCTTCGCGTTTCCCTGTTGGATTACCATCCCCTGCTTTGTTGTGTCTAAGGTAATTTCCGAACCATCGCCAAGCGTCAATACCGCTTTCTTTCCTCCTTGTACAATCTTATCTGTGTTTTCTTTTTTGATTAATTGCGCGCTTTGCAGCGTTAGGCGGCCGGGTTTAAAACAGATGTAAATGCTCATTCCTGCAATCAGAAAGATCGCCGCCGCTACGCTCATACGCATGAGGCGATTTGTCTTAACGGGTTGTTTTTCCAAAATAGCAGTAAGCATCTCATCAACCTGCCCCACAGTTAATATTTCTTTTTCATTTTGAAGGGTAAGCCACTTTTCAGTCAGGAGCGCTTTCAGATCTTCGTCTTGTTCAGATTCGGCTACGAAATCCAGGAACTCGATCCTTTCTTCGGATGATGCCGTTTTATTGTAATAAACGTTGAATAAATATTTTAACCTTGATGGCTCCATTAAAAGCTGTATTTACCATAGAGACAACAAAATTGAAAAAGGGGGGTAATGAAAAAGCAAAATATTCATAAGAAAATCTATCTTTAGCGCTTAAAATCTAAATTTCTCTCTTCATGAACTTAAAAACGATCGCTTTATTAGCGCTTGGAATGACTTGTGCAACCACGATGTATGCGCAACAAAAAGACAGACAACACAAAGGTTTCTTTCTTTCTCTATCTGCCGGACCAGTTATGGGGCCTGTTCACATGGACAGTAGTGAACTGGGCGAATACGATATGACGGGAACTGGTGCCAGTTTCGACATTAAAATCGGCGGTGCCATTAAAGAAAATCTTATTTTACATGCTACAATGTCTGCAAATTCACTCGTTGGTCCGAAAATAAAATACAGTACCGGGCAAACGCAAAAAACTACGAACAATCTTACCGTTAGTGAATCTTTATTCGCAGCGGGACTTACTTATTATTTCATGCCTCATAACATTTTTGTGTCTGGTTCTGCAGGTCTGGCGGCTTTCACGGTCGATAACCGGGATACAGATTATAAAGTGAGCACAGACAATGGCTTTGGTTTCCAACTGAAAGCAGGAAAAGAATGGTGGATATCCAGAAGATGGGGATTGGGTGTTTCCGGAACTTATGGAAGATCCAGTGTAAATAATAAGCCAGACAATAGCTTAACTGAGAAGCTAACCAGCAATCGCTTCGGCATCAGCTTTAATGCTACTTTTAACTAAAAATACTGGGATAAGGTTGTTCAAATGACTTGATTCAAACTTTGAACAACCTTATCTGCTGTACTACAATCCGTTTCCATCAGCAGTCAATACTGAGCTCATATAATCAAAAAACGGTCTCATTTCGCGAAAGCTTTCGTCCACCAGCAAGGCAAAATCATCACTTAATAATTCCTGATCGGAGAACCGTCGGATCAATAAAAACTGCTTATATCTTAACAGGTCAATTTCCGGATGGTTAGATTCGAAGCCTTTAGGCGAAGTTTTAAGTTGCTCTCCCTGCAGACCACCAAAATTTTCGATGAAAGACGTACTGGAGATGATAGTCCTTAAGGGTTTAGCATCAAAATCTATGTCTTCGCGGATGAGTTTCAGATCTGCTGCAGATGGCCCCCAGAAAGCACCAGCAACAAAACTATTCCCTTTTTCAAAATGGTAGTAGTATCCACCCCTCCGACTTTTCCCGGCGCGTTTAAAGCTTCCACCCCAATAGGTTTTAAACGGGGTTTTGTCTTTAGCAAAACGAATATCCCGGTACTGACGGTATAAACTCTTTTTGCCTGACGCTGTTTCTATTACATCATGCATGTTCAATTTAGCTAACATTTGAGTAGCAAAATTTTCAATAAGCCCTTGCGCTTCGAGAAATTCCGACTTACGTGCGTTAAACCATTCACGTTCATTGTGCTTTTTTAATTCGTCCAGAAAACCCAAACTGGAATTGGGTATTGTAATCAATTTTGTTGCAGATGTCATATGGGATTGGCTCAAATGGAATTTAAAAAAGAAGCGGTGGATGATCCTCCGACCACTCACCGCTTATCTAAATTAACGCTCTCGTATATAAAGACGCTTTTTCAGAAGGAATATTGTGCTGGCTGATATTTTATTTTTATTTATTGCAACTGAACACAAAACGCCCAAACACTTTTTGTGCTGAGATATGACATAAGCATCGCAATGAAGGCGGATTTCGGAGCTCAACTATTGCGTATTTCTTTGTAATTTGCAAAATCGCAGCACAAGTAATAGACCATGAAAAACGAGACGGAAAACGACGAATTTTGGGAATCGAGCTTTATTGAAAAGCAGGAAATGTGGGGCTTTGAGCCTGCAAAATCTGCGATATTGGCAAAAGATTTTTTCTTTGAAAAATCGGTAAAGAATGTTTTGGTTCCGGGAATTGGTTACGGACGGAATGCACAAATTTTTATTGACCATGGAATGGATGTCACAGGCATAGAAATCTCAAAAACAGCCATTGAAATGGCAAGAAAACACTATGGTAATGACATGAGGATTTACCATGGTTCTGTAACAGATATGCCTTTTGACCAGCAACAATATGATGGTATTTTTTGTTATGCTTTAATTCATCTTCTGGACAGTAGCGAAAGAAGCAAACTGATTTCCCACTGTTACAATCAGCTTTTAGACGGTGGTTATATGGTTTTTACAGCCATTTCCAAGAAAGCTCAGACCTATGGTAAGGGGCTATTTCTGAGCGAAGACCGTTATGAAGTATTTGATGGCGTTAAACTATTTTTTTACGACAACACGTCTATTCACAAAGAATTTGATCAGGCTGGATTATTTGAGCTTACTGAAATAGAGGAAAATCAGCCATTCTTCTTAGTTAAATGTAAAAAGAGAACTTGAAACGCGTAATTGACAGGTTTAAAAATAAACCTACTATATTTTTAATCTTATGTTCGCTCACTTTAATTTGTGGGGTACCCGCGTTTATTTATGCCATTGGACTTTCTGGAGGCGCAAGTCTTGGCGCTATGCTTCCAGCGGGGGCCATGTTTGTCGCTGCAATTGCCTTGTGGATTGATCATGGTTTGGTAAATTATAGTCATATCAAACTTGGCTGGGTATCTGTAATTGAAACCGGAATATTAGGCTGCCTTTTTATGTTCATTTTGTATATGGACAGATCAGCAAATATATATGTTACCAATAAAAAACAAGATTACTTGATCATCATAGACAGTCCGAAAGGACTACTGCCCGCAGCTTTTAAAACAAGCTGGCTATTCAGTAAAAAATATGATGTACATCATGAGCAAACCTTGTATTTAAACCAGTCCGCTTTTAACAATTTCCCCATACAGGTGCATAGCGGATCCGGTACGCAATCTGCCAGATTTGGATATAAACCTGAATATAAATTCAACTGGTCAGTTTATTTTTTCGGTACTGAAGGTGGGAAAGATTACACAGATCAGGAACTGGACAGCCTGATTTCATTAAAAATGAAATCCCGATAGGTTTTTAATTTTAAACTCGTGAATTGTCAGGTAACCATTGTTTAATTGTTGTTTTGATTTCATTTGCACCAAGGTTGTCTTTAAGGGCACGATCTACCATATCAGAAAGTTCCGGATCTGAGGCGAAACGAAGTGCGGCAACCTGACCAAAACTCAGACGATCACTCAGCTGTTTCCCTGTAAGCACAAAGTAACGAAATCTCATTTCAAGCACAACTACCCTATTCTGTAGCGTCAAAGCATAATGCTGACGTAGCATAAAAGATAGCCAGCCCAGTAACATAAATACAGCAGCAAGAATAGTCCACAGCCAGAAATCTGAACTTGCCCCTACGGCTTTGCTTACACAGACTATAAACCCAACAATAATCAGAGGATAAAAGACAAAATGGTGTGGAGCATAATAGCGGATGTGATTTTGGTAGTTTTGCATATTATCAGAGTATAGCTCAATCTACACCAAAAATCCCACCAAAATATAAAATCATGGAATAATTAGATTTCTGTGTTGTCCGCTTGTGCACATCGGCCGTTCGAAAACGAACACAAAAAGCCAAACAAAAAAACATAAGCAATTGACTATAAGTAATCTAATGAAAATTTTTCCGTTTGGCACAAGCTTAGTCCATAGGCAGTCATATCACAAAACTAAAATTAACATTGACACCATGAACAAAGCAATTAAAATGCAAATCGTAAAGATATTTACCGCAATCCTGTTGACAACAACAACCACTCCGGTACACCTTTTTGCAGCCAGAAAACCTGTAAAGCATACCAATGATACGCTCTACCGAAAAATCTCCATCCAGGGAAATGTACAGGTGATCCTGATCCAAAGGCAGTATGAAGGCCTCAGCTACACGGACGACAATACGGGTAATGTCAAAGTTGTAAAACATGGAGATTTACTTCGCATCAGCGGCAATAGTAAAGCATATTGCAAACTATTTCTTTACGTAAACGATATTTATCGGATTGAAGCTATGGATAACGTACACATCAAAACTGAAGGCAGGCTGAAGACGAAATTCTTACAGATCTTCTTGAAGGGCAATGCAAAAGCTGATATCTATACAAATACAGAAAGCTTGTATACATCCATCAGCGATAATGCCCATCTAAAACTTAGCGGATCAACCACCGACCATAGACAGGCGATCGTTCCCACGCCAAATTTAAATCTTGACGATTTTGAAATATTGGACTTTATCCATCAAACCTTAGTTGAAAAATAGGTAAAAAAGTAAGCGGTGAATGATCCTCCAACCACTCACCGCTCAATCTAAATTAACGCTCTCGGATATAAGACGCTTATTTATCAGAAATATTGTGCAGCTGTTGAATTTAGTTTGATTAATTTACTTCATTTCTGAAGACACGTATTCCAGTATATCGCCAGGCTGACAATTCAATACCCGACAAATGGCAGACAGTGTATCCAACCTAACTGCTTTTGCCTTTCCTGTTTTTAAGATAGATAGGTTTGACATGGTAATTTCTACTTTGTCGCTAAGCTCGGTAAGTGACATCTTTCGCTTTGCCAGCATGACATCCAGATTTATTACAATAGGCATATTAAATCACCAAGTTTTGTTCCTGCTGTAAAGATACACCTTTCTTATAAACCTGAACAATAATATACACAATGACAATCGTGCCTATCGAAATATAGCCGAATGCGCCTGTACTAAAATTATATCTATAGGTCTTAGATGTCAGATCTGACACCAGCCAGTATAGGTAAAACGACCTTAAAGTAGTAAAAATCAAACCGACAATCATCACCTGATATAACCTTACCATCCAATTTGAAATGTCTTCATAAAAAGGCTGAAACAGATTAATCTCCTTAAAAATCCTGTAAGCGTAATAAACTACAAAAAGTGAAACCAGCAGACCAAAAAAATCAGTTGTTTGTCTTGGAAGAAACAACCATTCAACCAGATTTGCATTTTCATAATTTAGCCTCCCCATCAGCTTTACATCCGATAAAGGCTGAGCTGTGTCAACAACTCCAGCAATTCTATTAGACCTACCAATCACATTCAGTCCGATTGTTTCTGTAAACATTTGATAAAACGAAAAAATGAGTCCAATTAAATGGGCAGCAAGACTCATCGTTAATAAGATTTTGATAGATTTAACAAGCGCTCCAGCACCGCCCGGATGCTTTCTAAATTTTAAGGTTTCCATGATTTAGTAATATATTGTCAGACAAATATAAAACTATATATTATAAAACAATATTTATTTATTGAATTACAATAAATAATACATCCATATCAATATGAACTATTAAAAATAAACCCTAGTTTTTTAGGTGGGCCGGCTTGTGGTTAAGCTGTAACTGGCCATCATTTCCTTTTACAAGATATAGGTCTAAGCCCGGTCTGGATTTTGTATATTCCATTGGTGCCTCACATTCACCAGAATGCGCGATACTATCTGTATAAAAACGCACTTTTAAACTGTCAACAAAATAATATCTACCAAAAACAGTGGTAAAACAATCGTTACCATACCAAGCTTCATAGGCACTAACAAAATGTATGTTGTCCTTAAATCTTATGGTATTTCCAACCCATTCACCAGCCTGTTTTGCATCGATGAGTGTGTGATCTGAATCATCCACTGAAAGTCCGATTAGCTTTTCTGTGTGAAATTTTTTATTCATCAATGTATTTGGAAAATGTTTTTGCACAGCGGGAGCTGTATGATTTTTTTTCTCTGGCTTTGGTGTACACCCGTATGCGAAGGCGGCCAAAAATATTGTTGTGATGAATGTTTTCATAGATTTAAGATGCTCATTTTATTCTTAATCCATAATCATTTTTTATTTTGGTGCAAGATTTACAATTCATGAATGTTAAAAGAATCGTTACGAATATATCCACACATAACCTTGATGCAGCTAAACAATTCTACCAGGACATACTTGGACTGAATTTACTAATGGACCACGGTTGGATACAAACCTATGGATCTGATGAACTCCAAAGCATACAGATCAGCTTTGCCATGACAGGGGGATCTGGCACGCAGGTACCTGATTTATCTATTGAAGTGGACGATATTGCTGAAGTTCTTAAACGAATCAAAGAAGCCGGAATCCCCATTGAATATGGACCGCTTGATGAACCCTGGGGTGTTCGCAGATTTTTTGTGCGCGATCCTTTTAACAAATTAATCAACATATTGTCACACATTTAACCAATGACATCAAGGTGCTATAGCTTTCAGGGGTTGATTTAAGCAGGTGTTGACATTGCATATTGTCTGTTGATCCGCTGTTCAGGTTTTTCTGTAAAGAGGTATAAACAAATTAGAAAAAACCATTCTAAAGGTTTCATCAGCAGGTAAGTTAAGTTTGACATGCTTTCATTATTGATCCTTCTGGATAAATTATAACCATACACATCATAATTGCGTCGAATAACACGATGAATTGCTGGAGAAAAATCCTGGATCATTTCTTCAAAAGCATTTGCGATCAGCAATTGACGGTTTACCACAATCGTTCTGCCAGCCCTAAAACCCAGTCTGATGGGCTTTACTATTTTTGGATTTCCAGAAACGGCTACCGTACACAGGTAGTGTCCCCTATGGTCAAGAACCGGTGGATGCATTTGCCTTGAAAATCTCCAGGTAGTGGTTTCGGTGAACACCTTTACCATGGAATCCGGATCCTGGCCTAGTAATAAAAGCAGCACCGTAACAGCCAGCAAGAGCGGAATAATCAGGATTACTGCCCAAAATGGCAGATTACTTTTTTGAGCAAGAAAAAGATTCAACCTGTTCAGGAATTTATTGGTATACATCCGGTCATGCGCAGCAATCATACCTTTCTTCACAACCCCCACGATCAGAAGAATGGCTATAAAAATTCCCAAAACCGGCGTAAACACAAACAGCACCGCATGACCTGAACGACTATAACTTTCAATACTACTCGTATCATGAACCGAGACTTGTAGCAAGACCAATATGTTAATGACAATGCCCGTAATGATAAAACTGAGACAAAGTACATTAGCCAGTGGCGGTAATTGGCTTCCTTTAGTCCACAACAAGAATACTGCGGCATGAAAGGCCACAAAATAAGAGACTAAAGAGATGATGTGTTTCCCACCAAAAGGGATGTAACATAAACCATCCACCGGGTCTATCGCAGTATGATATTCTGCCTGGTGAATCATCAATCCGATACACATTGCCCCAATTGAAAGCAAATAGCAGGTAGCTAATATCAGCTCCGGAACCGGAATGTCCTTTTTTACGCCCTTTAGCGTGACCACGGTCACACTGAGGATTAAAACAAAGAAGAAGAAGATTAAAATAAAAATCATAGGTTTAACGCGTATAGTCAATTTTCAAATGCTCCGGCAGCAGAATTAAGCCATCTGGTCCGATGGCAAAACCATTGCTAAAAGAACCATTCAGGAGAGATTAGAACGTTTAGTCATTAACCTTGTAATCGTCTTGATGTTTCATTTTAGCAATGTAGTTTTGTTTCGGGAAGCACTTTGGCTTCAGAGCGCATTGTATTTTAGCAATTCTTATTAAAATTTGACAAATCGGATCTTGTTAAAACTCTGATAACAAATATAAGTTCCGATTTTAAAACTAAAGAATTTTATCTCACAATATTGTGAGATATATCTACAATACGTATTCCGGAGCTATCCGGCCAATACAATTTTTCTGAACATGAGCTTTTTACCATCAATGATATCAAAAACGTAAACAATGTTATGTTCGCCTTCACTGACATATTCTCCATCACTATCAGTCCCATTATTACGAAAGGCCATATTCAGTTGAAGCATTTTCGATTCCTCATCATAACTGGCATGCAAGGTGTATGGACTGGATGGATCTGGGAATTCATGAGTCGAAGCGTTGTGTTTTTGATATAAATCTGCCGATTTCAATTTCAATACGGCCCGAATAAATTTCGAATCAAAAATTTGCTGATAGCAGTGATCAAAATCCCTTTCATAAAATAACTCCGGATTGGGTACTTCCTGGTTTCGGGCATTGGTTTCCACGTCAGTTAATTTACAAAGCGCTAAAATGGAGGATCCCTCTGCAGTAAGAGGAAAACTAAAATAACCTTTTAGCTTCTCCTTATCTTTATGATATACTGCCATTCTGAAGTCTTTGAAGCTATCTATCCAATTTTCACTTAAACTATCGGCATTTGCTGTTGACCCCTGCAACTGACTGCCCGCCTGCACTGTATCTCTGTTGCTTTTGCTTTCCTTGTTAGCGGAGTTTCGACAGGAAGAGACCAGTATACAGCAGGTCAAGACCCAAACTATTTTTTTCATAATTCTAAACTTTAATGTTGAACAAGAACTCATGCTAATTTACACATCCTGAAGCAAACCTGGCATCATTCAATTTTCGGTACTTCATCAATGAAGAAAAACTTTATGGTATTTTTGGTGTTGAAGACAAATGTTCTGAATAAAAACAAATGGCTGCAGCACAACTAGCATACGAGCGAAATTTAAACAACCAGAAATATGAAAAATAAGGTAAAAAAAGTGTTGGTATCCGGAGCCAGTATCGCTGGTCCAACACTGGCTTTCTGGCTGACCAAATACGGATTTGATGTGACTTTGATAGAACGTTCAAAATCATTACGGCTTGGCGGCCAAAATTTGGACATCAGAGGTGCAGGACGTGCTATAGCAAGGATGATGGATATAGAAAAAGAAATCCTGAAAGCAAATACTGGTGAGATCGGTCTTCAATTTGTAAACCGTGACAACAAGATTGAAGCAGCATTTCCGATGGGTGACGGTGATAGCTTTACCAGCGAAGCTGAAATCCTGAGAGGCGACCTGGTCAATATTCTATACAACAGAACAAAAGACCAGGTAAACTATATTTTTGGTAAATACATTAAGACCATAAATCAGGATGATTCAAGCGTTAAGGTAACTTACAGCGATGGAGAAAATGCAGTATTTGATCTGCTCATTGCTGCAGATGGTGTCCGCTCTACCACAAGGCAACTCCTTTTTGGTGATGAACCTAAAATTAAATTTGTTGGGCTTTATAATGCATGGTATACCATCCCTAAAAAAGAAACAGATACAAAGTGGGCACGCTGGTACACAGCTCCAGGATCAAGGGTGTTGTTGATCCGACCAGATAATCATGGCACGATGCGGGCTTCGTTCTCTTTCCTTTCAGACCGTATGGGTTATCAAGAATTGCCAGACGGGGAACAGAAGCAATTATTAAAGGAAAAACTTTCAGGTGCCGGATGGGAAGAGCGCCGTTTAATGGAAGAGATCGAAAAAAACGATGACGTATATTTTGATGGTATCAGCCAGATACATGCCCCAAGATGGTTCAATGGCCGTTCAGGTATGATTGGCGATGCAGCTTATTGCCCTACTCCCCTAACGGGTATGGGCACCACGTTGGCCATGGTTGGCGCTTATTTATTAGCCGGAGAACTTTCCCGGCACGACAAACATGAGGATGCATTTCTTGCTTATGAAAAACGCATGCGTCCATATGTTGAAGACGTCCAGCAGCTACCGCCTGGGGTACCCTGGCTGGCTCATCCAAAAACCAGGTTTGGTGTATCGCTGGTTAATACCGTAGCCGGAATTATGGCAAGCCGTCCAGTAAAAATAATCAGCAAACTCTTTGTCAGTAAAGAAAAGGATATCACTAAAGACAAAATAGAATTACCAGATTTTAATTAAAACGTATGCTCTGACTGTAACCTAATATGAAAACCGTTGTTAGTGATAAAATCAGATCAACTCTCTTAAGTTAGCAATAGAAGTTTTATCATCAACCACAAGCTTTACTCAAATATAGTTTGAATTGTGTAACTTTGCCTCATGCCACGTAAGGAAACATTAGAAGATTTTTACAAACAAAAGTTTAATTGGTTGCCTGAGAATCTCAGTCAGGATATCGGGCACTTCAATGTCTTTAGGACTGAGGACTGCTATATGCCCGGAGCAAAGCCGGTCCAATACAGTCGTCGGGATTTTTATAAAATTAGTTTATTCATTGGTAAAGGCGTAGTACATTATGCCGATAAAAGTATAGAATTAGACGGAACAGCATTGATTTTCTTTAATCCAATCGTTCCCTATACTTTTGAGAACCTGAACAACACACATTCAGGCCGGTTCTGTATTTACAAAGAAGCTTTCTTTACCGAGGCGCAGCGCAACAATGTCAATCAATTGCCGATGTTTGCTCCCGGGGCAAATCCCATCTACATATTGAATGAAGCCCAGCAAGCGTTCGTATTTGCTATTTTCGACAAGATGATTGCAGAACTCAATTCTGACTACATCTATAAATACGATCTATTACGCAGTTATGTTACTGAATTGATCCACTATGCAATGAAGATACAACCTTCGGACCGGCTATATCAGCACCCGGATGCCAACTCGCGGATTACCTCGATCTTTACAGAGCTTCTTGAACGACAGTTTCCCATTGAATCCCCATCGCAAAGATTCGGGCTACGTTCAGCAAAGGATTTTGCAGACCAACTCTCTGTACACGTAAACCACCTCAACCGGGCTGTACGTCAAACGACTGGAAAAACCACAACGGACCATATTATGGAGCGGTTGGCCAGCGAAGCAAGGGCACTTTTACGCCATACAAACTGGAATGTTTCCGAAATCAGTTATTGTCTGGGCTTTGAAGCACCCACCCATTTCAACAACTTTTTCAAAAAACAGACCAACACTACTCCTTCGGCATTTCGAATTGTTTGAATTTCGTAACAATTGGTTTGATTGACGTATAGTTTATTTGTTGTTTCAGGGTACTTTTGTATGCTCAAAGCAATACGGAATATGAAGAACATCAGAACTTGGTTTATTACAGGCGCGTCTAAAGGACTTGGCCTAATCCTGGTAAAACAATTACTTGAAGCAGGTCAGAACGTTGCTGCAACCTCGCGCGACTTAGACGCACTGATCACTGCAGTGGGTATTACTGCACCCAACTTCCTCCCATTACAAGTTGACCTTGGCAATGAGGATAGCGTTGGATGCGCAATACATCAGGCTAATTTAGCCTTTAAAAGTATTGATGTTGTGATCAACAATGCCGGCTATGGCATAGGTGGCAGCATTGAAGAATTAAGCGATCGCGAGACGCGCAACAGCTTCGAAATAAATGTTTTCGGAACGTTGAATGTAATCAGGTTGGTAATGCCATACATGAGAAGCCAAATGTCAGGACACATCATCAATATATCATCAATAGCTGGCATAACAGCCATGACGGGCTGGTCAGTTTATGCAGCCACTAAATATTCGATTGTAGGATTATCTGAGGTTCTTGCTCAGGACGTTGCTGAATTTGGAGTCAAAGTTACTGTTGTTGCTCCAGGAGCATTCCGCACCAATTTCCTACATCCGGATTCCATCAACGTTGCAAAGCACACCATTTCGGAATATACCACAATGCATCGTGCACAGGAAATGCTACTGAAAAACGATGGTAAGCAAAGTGGCGATCCAGAAAAAGCTGCAGCTGCGATCATTGATACTGCTCATATGGAAAATCCACCACTGTATCTTTTGCTCGGCGAAGATGCATACAACCGTGCCATGGCCAAACTGGATAAGCTAAAGGCAGATTATTTACTGAATGAGGAGCTTTCTAAAGCAATGGCGTACAACGGATGAAACCTTATTAATATTAACGGCTTTGATTTCAATAGAAACCAACTACTCTCATAGCTGGCATCCTAATATCACGATGTTACTTTATCGCAAACGAATACATTTAGTATCTTGTTAAATTTATAGAGCGCCGTAATTGGTGTGTTCAAGTGTCAAAATTCGTCAGCAGTAGATCGTAATTCAAGTTCCATCAATGAAAACACAACTAGATTATTGACCGTATCCAATCTAAAATTGACCCTATCTTTTTTTAGAATATCGGTACGCGTTCCGGCGCAGGTATTGCTATATCCAAGGGTATACTCAAAAACAACCTGCCCTTTTCCGGTACTCGAATTTATAGAAGTATCATTGATTTCCAGTTTAACGATTTCCGGGAATTCGCTTTCTTTGATATGAAAGGATAACAATGCATTTTTTAACTTGACTAAACTTTCCTGATTCCCTTTTATAGCACCAAACAGCACTTCGTTTATTAGTCCCCTGAAATCCAGCCCCTGATTGAACAGCATTTGATGAAGATCTTCCGGACAGTTAAATTTTACTTGAGTCATTGGGACACTAAATTAGCGAAAAATACGGATCCATTACAATTTCGCTATCCTGACCGTTGTAATACAGTTCATGCATCAACGCCCTGTTCTGGTATATCCTAAAACAAACTTTCACGCCATTCATGGCATCAGCTTTCATAAGTGCTAAAGCATACGCATTCAATTTTTTAACAAAAACCGGTACCGTTACGCCGGTTCTAACATAAACATCAAAAGAGACGTCCCCGGAAAAAGAACTTACTTGTAAAATTTCATCAAAACGGTTAACCAGCAAAAGATTTAAATTCTCCGTGTGGTTTTCCTTAAACTGTGTATAACAATTGCTCATCGGTAAAATAAGTTTTTCTTGCACCTTTTTTCTCTATTTGAATCTCTGCCCCCGTCGGGCTCTTACTTAAATCTGAACGGTGAACCCTTAAAAAATCCTTTACTTCTCCGTTTAACGCTTCGCATAATTTTTTGCCGATGTCAACGGTTTCTTTACATAATACGTGGTTAATCGCCCGCAACAATTCATTTACAGCCGACTCGGGAATGAATTTAGCGATGGAAAAAGGAGATATTTTCGCTTCCCAAAGAATCTCATCTGCATAGGTATTGCCAATTCCTCTGATCAATTGCTGATCCATCAGTAAAGTTTTAATCTGCACTTTCTTTTTCCCTAACAATTCCCTTAGGTATCCCTCGTTCAAAGCAAGCGCATCCGGCACCTCAGACAGTTCCGGATTGAGTGTAGGGGTCGCCTGTTTTTGAAAGTCGCATAATGCAAAACCATCGCCACCTTTGAAATGAAAGGATACAATCTGGAATTTCACTTCCTCATCTGGGTTTAAGGGCCTAAGCTCACCATGAAGCATTAAGTGCAAACCCAATACAGCCTCATTTTTAAAATGTAACTGCAAAGTTTTTCCACTCCTGCTTACTTTTTCAAGCTGATGACCTTCCAGGGTATTCTTCAACTCCTGAATAGAAACATTCAATTTCTTAGCCACTTTAACTTCCAGGGTTTCCAGGGTTTTGCTTTTGAATCGTTTCTGCAGGTTGGCTGCAAAAACTTCCAGATCAGGTAATTCAGGCATGAGTTTACTTATTAAAATATTTTTGCACTTCGGCAACTTCATTACCCGTTGTTTTCATAATTTCCCGGAGCAGATTTGGACGGATACCAAATTTTACAGCCCAGTATTCCACCTGATAGTTCTCTGTAATGTTACCCATAAATGGGTTGATGTTCTTTTTGCGTTCCATATTCATAAATTTGGTTTCTCAATAACACCGAAAGCGTTCAGTTGTTTCCAATTATTTTCCTTGTCGGGGATAATCAATGAACCCATCCAATAGCATGTCACTTTTTATTTGGTATCCAAACAAAAGACATGGGTTGCATAACACTGTTTCCTGACAATCTTGTTGGTGATTTTCGCCAGAGCTTTTGTAAAACTGATGCCGATGAAGACCGAAACTCCGGTATACTGGAGGATGCGCTGGCTGAGTTTACATGTGATTTGTTCAAGATCATAGCGTTATGGTTTTACGTTAAATTGAAAACACAAATATAAACTAATATTATTAGTAATAAAATATTAAAACTAATTATTTTAGCATTTAAGATCTTGACAATTCTTTTCAAAAGTTATTGTAAATTCAATGATGGATTATTTAAAATAATGCGTTTAATCTGGGTCGACACGGAAGTTCCTTCCACCAAATCTGGATAAATTATAACTAAGGTTTAATGAAAACACCCGCGTTTGCTGCCTGTTGCGGCTATCCACAATCGTATTTCCGGAAACCGTCCGCGAAACATTATTACCCTGTCCAAGCAGGTCATTCCCACTAACTTTCATTTGCAGGGACTTGTCCTTTAAAAACCTTTTTCCCAAACCAACGTTGACCAGCAACGGATTTGAATTGGACAGTACATAACCATAGTTGAGCCTTTTTGTAGCTTCAAAATCTACAAAATAAGACTTCCTGATCGTCATCTGCCCAGATAAATTCATATTTATATCGCTATTGTCGCGGACAACCTGGTCAGCAGCGGCATCGTTGTGTCTGATATTGTAATTGATCCCAGCATTGACATTCAGTTTCTGAAGGTTTAAATTTCCACGTAAAGATGTTCCAATGGTTGTTGTTCTGAAAAAGGCTGGAGCACTAATCTGACCAATTCCGATAGACTGATATTCGGAAGATCCCAGCAAAGCGCCAGCACTGTTATTATTTGTTAAAGAATAGCTAAATTGAGTAGTCAACGAGATTTTTTTGAACGATAGATTGCCATTAACCCGTTGAGAGAAATTGAGCCCCCTACCATAGGTCTTTTGGTTGTTAAAAATGACAGCCCGATTTGAAAAACCCAGACTACCTGAGTAACCAATTGAATATCTGTTTTTCTTAATTGGTATATGCACAACATAATTGCCGCTAACCTGATAGTTGCCGTTTACATTCTCATACCGGGTAACCTGCTTTAAACTATTTAAGGTATCAGACAATAATGTCACGTGACTCATAATCTCGTTTTGGGTGACAGCTGCATTTATGGCAGTCTGGATAGAAACACCAGATTTGAGGTGGCTGTAATTAAAGCCCGTATTTAAATTGTGGTTAAATGACGGTTTGAGATCGGGATTACCGACCAGGATATTTTGAAGGCTCTGCGAATTTCTCAGGGGCTGTAACTGGTTAAGTGTTGGATTTTGGTTAGAGCCATTATAGCTCAGAGAAAGTATTTTCCCCGGAGTAATCGTTCGGCTAAAATTTATCGAAGGAGAATAATTGAATGTATTGTTTACTGTAGTTTCTCCCAGTCTCCTATCGCGATTGGTAAGCAAATTAGGGCTGGCATTGAAGCCGATGTTGTAGCGCATTTTTCGAGATCCATAGTTGTAATTTATTCCCAAACCCTGATTGAATGAAATGCTGTTAAAGGATGTACTCAAGGAGTCAACAAAAAAAACCTCATCACTCCTATTGTCAAAGACAAAAGTAGAAACCTGATTTTCAGACCAGACTGCTGCACCGCTGTAGTTGAAATTCAGGCTCTGATGGCCCATGCTGTCCTTAGGCTTTTTCAGACCAAGGCTGTACCTAAGAACGAAATTAATTCTGCGGTTACTGGTCTTACTATTCAAATCCCGCTTCAACAGTGAATCTTTGAGCACTGCATCTGTATTTTTGTCGTAATACAAAGTGTTCGTGCTGATCTGCTGGTTCCCCCGGGTGTTGTTCACCGAGAAGGAAGCCGTTACAGAAAATATGTTTTTTACGTTCTTCAGTTTTTTTGACAGCGCGATCCCTCCCATAATTGAGGGCGATGAGTTCTCAGCACTATTGCTATTTTTCAGATCCTGGCGCAGCAGCCCGGATTGCTGACTAAACGAAATATTTTGACTGGTTGAATTACCGTAACCACCATTCACATTTGCCTGAATAAAAATCTTCTTATCATTATAATCCATATTCCATCTGAGGTTGTGTTTGCTACCGCCATTGTCTCCGTCACTTTTGTTATTGTTGATAAAACTGCCCTCCGGTGTTATCGATTCCGTGACCTGTTCCCTTCCATAGGCAGTACCATTGTTGCTAAAATCATAACCAAAACCGCCCTTGCTATTTTTACCTAATTTATCATTATGGTTTAAGCCAAGTCCAAATGACCGGGCACGCCCAGCTCCATTATTTGAGGTACTGGCAGAAATATTTGCTGAACTCTGCTTATTATCATTCCAGAGATTCAGCCTGGAGTTTCCGCCGATCATATTGTTCGTTCCGCCATTACTGGATAAGCCCCCGAATACCCCTTTGTTCATCCCAGGTTTGGTAATGATGTTCAGCATCTTTATTGGCTCGCCCATTTTCAGACCGGTAAAATTCGCTTCGTCTCCGAAATCATCTATCACCTGGATTTTGGAAACAATACCAGCAGGAAGTTTTCCGATAAAGTCTTTCACATTATTCGTAAAAAAATCTTTGCCATTAATGCGCAGCTTGACCATTTCTTTATCCATCACTTTGACGTTGTATTCATCATCAACCTCCAGTCCTGGAAACTGTTTCAGCAGATCTGCCACATTATCGCCCTCATTAACCCGAAAGGCCGATGCATTATACTCAACCGTGTCCTGCATAAATCTAATCGGGTTGGGTTTGGCATTGATCACCACTTCCTTTAACATTTGGCTTGACATTTTTAACTGGACGGCATCCAGCCGTTTGTGCGTTTCCTTTTCAGCAAACGTATAGCTGGCATGAATCGCCTGATAACCGAAGGCCGAGATCTGAATCGAAAACCTTTCAGCGTTGATCTTCGATACATTAAATTTGCCGTCCTGGCCAGTCTCAGCCTTCAAAGTATCTTTACCTGTCACGATCAATACTTTAACATTTGGAATCCCGGTCCTGGTGCTGTCAGTAACTATACCTGAGACCCTCCGGTTATATTGTGCAGATAGCATGAATATGCTGCAACAGACCAATAAAAGTGTAAAAACACAGATTTTTTTTAACAAAACAGAGCGTATAAAGTCATTCGTCCAGAGAAGCTGATTCTTGCTCCACCGTTCGAAATGGGTGATTATTCTTCTAATATATCGTTTAATCCTGAAATTACAGATTCCAGCTATCATTTGATTCAAGATCCAACCGAAACTATCCAATCACTTAGTTGTTGTCCAATACCAAATATCACTTATATGCCAGAAGGACCATCTATAGTAATTTTAAGAGAACTCGTGGAAGCACTTCATTTGGAAGAACAACAAATTATTGCTGTTGGCGGAAATACCAAAATTGATAAAGAAAGGATGCTGCACCAAAAGGTAACTGCTTTTAGAAGCTGGGGCAAACATTTTTTGATTTGCTTTGAGGGATTTGCCTTACGAATCCATCTCATGATGTTTGGCAGCTATAGAATTAACGAGCGTAAAGAATCAGCAGCCAGACTAAACCTGTCTTTCGAAAACGCGGAGCTCAACTTTTACACATGCGCTTTGAAATATATAGAAGGTGACATCAATGAAAGCTACGATTGGTCTGCCGACATCATGTCCGATCAATGGGATCCTAAAAAAGCATTAAAGAAAATCAAAACCAAGCCAGAGGCACTGATCTGTGACATTTTACTAGATCAGCAGATTTTCTCCGGCCTGGGTAATATCATTAAAAATGAAGTATTGTACCGGGTGGGCATACAACCTTTAAGCGTTGTGCAGGCGATCCCAATTGCTAAGTTGAAGCTATTAATTACACAAGCCAGTCAATACAGCTTCGATTTCCTAAAATGGAAAAAAGCATATGTGCTTAAAAAACACTGGCTGGTAAATACTAAGAAATTATGTCCGCTCAGACATCCGTTGGAGAAAGGACATTTGGGAAAAACCAAAAGGAGGACATTCTTTTGCCCGATTTGCCAAAAGTTGTATGTATGAGATCATCTATGGATCCATAGGTTCATCATAATCAATCTGTAAGGACATTACATTCGGATAAAACTCTAATGCGGTGTCCGATAAACGGGCTCCAATCCGATATGGCTCGTAACCGAGCTCCGCAACACAGCGTTTCAGCATCACATCGCTGATATACATACTTTGCGACTTCACGGTTACCACAAGCGCCTTCTGATCCATGGGCATACCATATCGGAACATGATTCTGGCCGCATTACGTAAGTTTGTGGTGGTATGCCGTGCGTGTGGTTCCATAATAATGGCATTTTCAGGAATCTGCAAAGTTTGCATCAAAAACTTTTTCATCTCAAAAGCCTCACTGTATTTGGTTTTATATGGATGTACCCTTCCTCCTGAAACCATGATGAAAGGTGCAACTCCAGCCCGGTACTGGTTTGCAGCCAGACGACAGCGCAACATCCCGCCAGCACTCAGTTCAACATCACGTTCTTCAGGTCCTTCACCAGGTACCAATATCAAGCTATATTTATAGGCTGCGAAGTTTGTCTTCTTTATGGCCAGCAACGTAGCTTTATTCACTGTATTCACCATCGGCTCATAATCTGCTGCATCATTCCGCTCGTTGATTTCCAGGGCAATCAGGGAAAACTCCATGGAAGGCTCAAAAAACAACCCATCTTTAGTATTCAGGCTCAATAAGGCATTGGTGTTAACCAGTTCAGGATAGCTTTTATCTTTCACATCAAAACCGATCGAATCTATCTTCGGATAATTGGGTTTTGCCCCCTCTACATATACGCCAATAGAAAAGTTAATTGCCCTTGCATCTTGTTCCCAGGCTTTAAGCAACAAATCTAATGGTTTCAAATGCCCATACATACCATAACAACCAGATGGGATCACCTGGCTCTTTACCATGGTAGCCAATGCAGTGTTCTGCTTAAAAAGAAAACTCAATCGGTTACTCACAGCTGTAATTTCATCGGCAGTAAACTTAAAAGCAGCAGCAAAACAAGCTATATTGCTCTGGCAATTTTTTAGTGCATCCTTTATTTTTGCCTCCCTCACTTTAAATAAGTCGTTCATCCCCGGATCATTTTGAACCAGCTTTTTTACAGCCTGATCTTGTTGTAATAAAGTAAGCAGATAATAGTTTTTATACTGCACAGCATTATGGGTGCTTTGGAGCACATATTGCCTGCCAGGCCCCTCGGTTTGCGCCCATACATTCAGGGCACAAAGCCAGCAGCAAATCAAAAGGAAAAAAGATTTCATATCAGGTATTTTAGAATCCATTCAAATGTAAAATTAGGTAAATCGTTATGCTGTTATGTTATGCAACCATCATTCTGAATTCATTTCAGAATCTTTGAAGCTTGTTTAGCAGATAGTGAGAGGTGCTGAAATAAATTCAGAACCTCTCAGGCTTCACTTAATTATAACCTGTATTTTGCCAACCACTCTTATCATTAATGTTGTCAATTTCTACCTGCGGAACCGGATAAATACTCCTGAAAGTCGGGATGCCAGGAAAAATAGTACCCATTTGATTTGTCCTCACAATATCAAACCAGCGGTCAGCCTCCAGGGCCAGCTCCAATCGTCTTTCCAGATATACAGCAGTACGAAACTCAATCTGTGAAGTAAGCGTGGTTTGTGTTTTGATGGAAGCTCCAGCATTGGAACGTACTGCGTTTAGCGCTTTAAATGCTTCAGTATTTCCATAAGCAGTCTCATTCAGCGCTTCCGCATACATCAATAAAACATCTGCACAACGTACAACAGGAAAGTCGCTGCTGGTCTCATTGTTTGCCTGGGGTGCATTAAATTTACCTGGTCTGCCACCTGTACCTGTAATGGCTACAAGCGCCTTGCGGTTATCTGTAGCCTCAAATAAGGATTGAGGAATGCTAATGATGTTTGTATTGTTATTATTTCTGTAGCGATTATCCTGATGAACAAATTCTTTTACCCCACCTGCCAGGTATTGAACCGCAAAAATAACATCCTTGCTAGTTTTGAGGTTATTGGGAAAAGTGGTGCTTTGTGGTACAGTAGCCAATATTGTTCCGGCATAAATAGCTGCTACCACGGGTTGCAAAGTAGAAGCTACCAAATCAAATCTTTTCTGGTAAAGATACACCTTACCCAATAGTCCGGCCGCTGCATAACTGGTTGCCCTTCCCCTTTGTACATCCGGCCAGCTTGTTGGAAGTTTGACCGCAGCATCGGTTAAATCATCAATCACCTGCTGGTAAATTTGTGCAGCCGTAGCGCGTGAATTTTGCCTTGCCTCTTCGGTTTTTTGAACCTTCAGCACCAGGGGAACATTGCCCCACAAACGCGTAAGGTTAAAATAGTTTAAGGCCCTGATAAATTTTGCCTGCCCAATGATCTGATTTTTAGTGGTCTCATTCATGCTGATGGCAGGTGCCCGGTCTAAAATGATATTACAGCGATATATAGCCCGGTAACTACCCAGCCATGTTCCGGTAAGAATACTATTGGCAGATGTTTCAGAGAATACTTCAATCTGATTGCGGACGCCAGCTCCAGATCCAGGATCATTATCGATCAGGTTATCGCCTCTGAGTTCAGCTAAGGTTAACAGGTTATTTCCATAAAGACTGTCCGTTTGTAAAGCGTCATAGCAACTGATCAGCCCACCTTGTAATCCTTTTTCATCATTATAAAATGTGTCTTCAGTATAAGAATCAAGTGGCTTTAAGTCCAGAAATTTTTTGCAGGATGTAGCCGTCATCATTAAGCCACACGTAAGGATTGATATAATAAATGTTTTCATCTTTCTGATTTTATAAAGTAATGTTAATGCCTATTGATGTTGTTTTAGCTGTTGGATACACCCCATAATCTTCTCCGTTTGTAGTGGCATCGGAACGGTTGGTAACCTCTGGATTGTACCCTGTATACTTGGTAAAAGTAAAAGGATTTTGCATCGCCACATATACCCTGACTTTAGTCAGCGATATTTTTTTGATCAATCCCAAAGGCAAGGTATAACCCAGAGCAATGTTACGGATACGCAAATAAGATCCGTCTTCAATATGCCAGGTAGATGTGGTACCATTACTTCCTTTAGCTGCACGGTTGGCCCTTACATCCTGCCCACTTCCCGGATTACTTTCTGAAATCCAGCGGTCCAGCGAACTGACCATGTTATTCATGTTTCCTTCCTTATTGGCAAAATATCTACGGGAAAGGTTAAGGATTTGATTCCCATAAACACCTTGCATGGACACACCTACATCTATCCCTTTGTATTCTGCTGAAGTGGCAAAACCATAAGTAAACTTAGGCAGATAATTGCCAACAATTTCGCGGTCTTTGGTTAAATCAATAACCCCGTCACCATCAACATCCTTAAACTTAAAATCACCAGGTTTAGAAGTATTCAGATCATAGTTACCTTGTGTATCGGTATAATGCGGATAGGCATTTACTTCAGCCTGATTCTTGAATACGCCCAAAACTACCGGTAAATAATAAGAACCAATAGGTTCCCCCACCCTGGTAATAAAATAAGCATTGGCTACCGATCCTGTTTTAATGATATCGGCGTTTCCAGGTCCCAGTGCTACAACTTTATTTTTGTTTTTAGAAAAGTTCCCATTTGCACTCCATTTAACTGCACCAAATTGTTGCTGAGTACCTAAATTGATATCGATCCCTTTGTTATTCACTTTTCCAATGTTTTTCAATTCAGTAGAAAAACCGGTAGAAATTGGCACCGGTACATCCAAAAGCAGGTTATTGGTATTACTATTGTATACATCAACAGATAGCGTCAGTTGATTTTTAAAAAATGCAGCATCAAATCCAATATTCAACTGGGCTGTTTTTTCCCATTGCAGGTTATCATTTGGCTGGGCAATTGGTGCTACCCCATTTACAACACCAGGTGTCGTCCCACCGAATACATAACCATAATTGAGCATCGCACCTTGTGCAGCATAATTTGGTATGTTAAAATTACCGGTTAAACCGTAGCTGGCTCTTAATTTCAGATCTGAAATAAGTTCAGACGTCTTCAAAAACTCTTCTTCAGACAATCTCCAGCCAAGTGAGGCAGATGGGAAGTACCCCCATTTGTTATTCCTTCCAAATTTTGACGAACCATCAGCCCTTACCGAACCAGTAAATAGATATTTGCTTTTATAGCTGTATTGCAATCTGGCTATACCTGAGGCCAGTGCCCACTGTGTTCTGGTCGCGGTACCATTCGTTACAATACCGGCCTTTATAAATTCAACCTGATCACTAATAAATCCTTTGGAGGCAAAAGCGTAGTTACCACTTAAGTCATCCTTTTGTGTAGACCAGCCCACTAACGCGTTGATGCTATGGTCGCCAATAGTCTTGGCATAATTTAAGGTCTGCTCCAATAGCCAGTTTGTTTCTTTTGTGGTACGCGAAGAGCCAGTTGCATCTGACAATGGATTTCCTGCGGTATTAGACTGCGGGAAGGTAGACGGTCTGAAAGTATCCTCGGCACTGTTAAACAGGTCAATTCCCAGCTGGATTCTATATTTTAAATTCTTGATGACTTCGGCTTCCACAAAGGCACTACCGGTCATTCTGGTAGTAGCTACATCATCTTTTTGCAACATGGCCAGGGCTACCGGATTCCAGGCCTGTGTTTCTCCATTTCCACTTGCCGTGGTGTTGTTTGGCAAGGTGGTGATGGTGCCCGGACTCCAGGAGTTTTGGGCAAAATTATAACTGCCATCGGCATTGTATACTGGGAAAATTGGAGAATAATGCAATGCAGAGGCAACAATACCACCGCCATTAGCATTGTAAGCACCATTGGCATTTACCTTTTTTTCATTGATGACCGAAGGACTGAAGTTAACACCATATTTGAAAACCCCTTTTTTTCCTTCCAGATTTAACCTGCCGCTGTAACGCTTAAAGCCGCTATTTAAAATAATCCCATCCTGGTTAAAATATTCCAGGGAGCCGTAATATTTTAACAACTCACTTCCACCTGCTGCAGAAATAGAATGGTTTTGTACAGGGGCTGTCCTAAAAACCTGATCCTGCCAATCGGTATTGGTTAAACCCTGCTGCCCTTGCAGATAAGGCAAAACCTCCAGCGGCATCACCGTATTTGTATTATTGGCTGTATTAAACAGGCGAACGCCATTATTGTCGCTTACACTAAAGCTAACTACAGGCAAGCCCAAAGCCACATTTTTTCTATTGATGGCTTCCATGGCATCAGTATAAGAATTGTTTCTTGAATCCAGAACCATTTGTGCATACTGGTAGGCATCCATCATTTTTATTTTATGCGCCAGTGTCTGCCATCCCGTATAGCTGTTTACACTGATCGTTGACACCCCATTCTGGCCCTGCTTGGTTGTAATCAGTACCACACCATTAGAGCCTCTTGAGCCATAAATCGCTGCAGATGATGCATCCTTTAAAACCTCTATAGAAGCGATATCGTTTGTATTCAGTGAATTGATATTGTCGTTTGAAATCGGCACTCCATCAATTACGTACAAAGGATTAGAACCGGCTGTGATCGTTCCAACCCCGCGCACTTTTATAGACAGTGCACCACCAGGTGCTCCGGATCCTTGTGACACCTGTACACCGGCCATTTTCCCAACCATGGCCTCCGCCGCGTTACTGATGGGCTGGTTTTCCAGGTCGCTGGCCTTGATGCTGGCAATCGACGTAGTTACGTCCTTCTTTTTCTGACTACCATACCCCACAACAACCACATCTGATAATGAATTTGAGGCAGGATTAAGCTGGATCAGCAAGGTTGCCTGTTCTCCAGCTTTCAGGATATAATTGTCAATGGTTTTTGTGGTAAAACCGATAAAGGAGGCACTGATGGTGTAAGGTACATTTGCAGAAAGGCCTTTGATTAAAAACTTGCCTTCGCTATTCACCATTACCCCGCGCTTTTCGTTGGTTTTTGTGTTGAGTAAAAGTATGGAGGCCCCTAATAATGGCTGCCCGGTTTCATCTTTTACAATCCCGGTGATCTCTGATGTTTGTTGAGCCCAGGTCTTTGCCGAAACTGATAACATCAGTAGGCAAAAGAACAAATGTGTAGTAAGTTTTCTAATCATAATTTGTTGTATTTGGTTTTTTTGGCAAAAAGATTCCCATTACTGCTTTTTTTAGCAGTTCAGTTGTGTTTAATATTTTTCTGGTTTTACTTTCTAATCAGGTAACCTTCGGCTGTTTTAATTTGATTCAGATTGTTTAGTTCGGCTATTTCTTCAAGTATGGATGCTATGGATTGTGTTGGCTTTAAACTTCCTGTAAACGACATCTCAGCTACATCACTGCGGTCGTAAATGATTTTAACTTTATATTGTTTTTCAAGCCTGGCAAAAACATCAACTAAAGAAGCCTGCGTAAAGTTTAGCTCCCTCAGTGCATTTTCCGCTTTAATAGATAAATTTCTGGAATCTGAAACTTTTATGGTATTGATCAACTTATTGTACACCAGTTCTTTCCCGGGCAACAACACCTTACTAAAGGCAGAAATCTGATGTACAGAATCCACGTTTTTTACCCAAACCTTACCTGTGTGCAACTGTACCTTAATAAACCTGCTCTTTTCTAAAGCTGTAATGGTAAAAGATGTGCCTAGCGCAGTGGTAGAAATTCCTTTAGCATACACTACAAACGGATGTTCCTTGTCTTTTGTAACCTGGAAAAAGCTTTTTCCATTTAAATACACTTCCCGTTTATTTTTCACAAAAGGAACAGCATATCTCAATTCGGCTCCCGGATATATTTTAACCGTCGAATGGTCCGGCAGGGTAAAGAATTGATTATGCTCTGTATAATTCATGACAGACTTCCAGTTTATCGTACTTGTTTTATCGATGCTTACCGGCTTGTTTTTAGCCAGGCCAATAGGTGCTTCCTTGCGTTTGAAATTGAACAAGCCAACTGTGAGTACGGCAGCCACAATCGCTGCAGCCGATGCTACCTTAATCCATTTCAGGCGATAAACTTTGCCAAAAGTCTCTTTTTTTATTGCGTGAAGCATCTCCCCGGTTTTCAGCTCGTCTATTGTAGCATCAGCTGTCTGATCCCATTCATCTTTGCTTAATAAATGAGCAGGCAGGTCGTCTACTTTATTCAAATAGGCCATTACCTGCAGCTTTTCTTGAGGGCTACATTGTCCTTTAAAAAATTTATCCAACAGTTGATCAGACGCGCTCATATTACCAATACGATTCAATTCGGCATAAACCCGTAACGGATAAAAAATATTTTTTTAAAATCGGCGGGATTATCTTTTCAGCGTATTAAAGCATTGAAAACTTTGAGCACAGCTACCGGAGATATTTGACAACAAGGATAAACATGGGCAAATAGGCATAACCATTAAGCTGCTTTAAGGCTAGTGAAATATGCTTTTCTACGGTTCTGGGAGAAATAGAAAGTTGCTCTGAAATTTCTTTATAAGAATAGCCCTGCAAACGGTTTAAAATGAAAACTTTTTTACGTGTTGGTGGTAGCAGACTTAAAGCCACTTCCAATTGCTGATTGGTTTCAAAATTTTGATTCTGGTCAGCAGCGTCTTCAGAAAGCCGGTTGTAGTAAAGTTTAAGATTCCGTTCATCATTTGCCTGCTTTTTAAAATAATCCAGCAGCGTGGTTTTCGCGATCCGGAACAATTGATGGTCAAGCTCAATCGTTTCAGACAGCGTATGTTTAAACCCCCATAATTTTATAAAAGCAAGCTGGGTTAGTTCCTGAGCCATGTCTTCCGAAGCCGTCTTTTTCAAAAAATAAGCATATAGTTTTTTATGAAACAGTTTAAACACCATTTCAAAAGCCAGATGATCACCCTTTTTAATATTTTGGATATAGTTTAACATCACTGCTCAAAACTATTTGGTATATGTAATCTTAAATTAAATATAGTGTTAATTTTAGTTTAAATTACAATTCTGTTCATCCAAAAAATTGCTATGCTAAGTTTATCTCAGGATTTAAAAAAAGAAAGGCCAATATGCATGGCGAAATACGAGTGCTAACATCCCTGCTTGCGACGGGATAACGGCAATTTTGACAAGCATTATATCGTCATTATGAACACAATCGACACTCGACACGGGCGTCTTCCTGAGTTTGGCTCAAGACCTCAATATCACGTTTGCACCCTTACTCCGACATACCTATTAGCTTCTGATCTCACGACGCATAAACAAGTAATAAGACAGGGCAAAACAAGCTATTGTTGCAGCAATTAACCCCGTTACTTGTGGCCATACGATTACAAGGCTTTCTCTGAAAGGCAGCGGAGCAGGTATTGCCCCAGACATTTGTTCCATAGTCATGGGACCAAGACTTCGAACTGAGGGCATCAGCATGGTGGTAACGGCATCTGTATAAAGCTGGTTGGGAGCTATCCGCAACAGATTCAGAATCATTTCATTGTACCACTGTATTTGCTCCTGCGACAGAAAAGCCGGATCAGGTAAAAAGGACCTGATCAAAAGGTTGATGACAATTTGGTAAAACACAGTAAAAAAAAGCCATACACCTATAGCCGTAAGCGCAGAAGTTGCCGCTTGCCTGAATTTAATGGAAAGTACAATCGATAAGCTCAACCAAAATGCAACATACGTAACACTGATCACAATGAAACCAATTATCCGCATGAGTTCTTGCGGCTCTATCCTCACTCCCGTTAAAACCAGGCCCCCTCCTATCATCAGCATGGATAAAACCAAAAACAAAGCCCCAACCATAATCAAACCACTCACAAATTTAGCCAGCAACACATTGTCCCTGTAAATTGGCTGTGCCATCAGTCTGGTAAGCGTACCACCGTTCTGCTCCGCATTAATCGCATCAAAACCTAAACTGATACCTAATAAAGGTGCCAGAAAACTTAGAAACACATGAAAAGGTGGAATAGAATTATCAGTAGTAGTTAGTAGTTTAAGATATAAATAAGTACGATCCGGATCATTGGCATTGCCCATTGCCGAGCGGATATTCCCAATAGATACATACATTGATGCCACAAAGGTCAGGGCAATCAACCCAATTAGTACGATAAATCGCCAGCTCCGGATATGATCGGCCATTTCCTTACGAAGCATGACACTAAAAGGGCTGGCAGCACGAAGTTTTAAAGCATGTAGTTGACTGTTCATTGTCTTCAGTTAATGTCCTCAAAATATTTCTGATAGATGTCATCCAGACCATAATCTTTTTGATGTACACTCAGGATGTTATACCCCTGCTCCACAAAAAAACGAACCAGGGCCGGTGTAATTAACTGCTTACACTCAAATTCTATGGTATCATTGTCGATGGTGATCCGGCGTATTGTTTCCCATTGCCTCAGTTCTTTTTCCATCGGCCAGGATTGGGGAATGGAGTTTGCTAACTTAATCGAAACGATAGGCCCACTATGGCCAAACAAACGATCAGACAGGCTATCAATATTGCCTTGAGCTAATAGCTTTCCTTTCACAAAAATACCCACCCGATCACAAACTTGTTGTACATGATGTAAGTGGTGTGAGGAAAGCAGAACAGTCAAGCCCTGTTCTTTACTCAATCGCTTAATCAGCGTCAAAAAATCCCTTACACCACTTGGATCAATTCCCAGCGTAGGCTCATCAAGAATGATTACCTCAGGCTGCTTAATCAATACTTCGGCAAGCCCCAAACGCTGTTTCATCCCCCTTGAGAAAGCTGAAGTTTTCTTGTGCAAAGCCGAAGAGAGCCCTACCACCGCCATCAACTCTGTGCTCCGTTTAACTACGTCATTTTCAGGCAGCCCATTTAACCTTGCAATGTATACCAGGTTTTCAAGTGCAGTCATATGGTCATAAAAGCCTAAACTATCTGGCATGTAGCCCACTTTTTTCTTCACAGAAATGGGATTACGAGTAGCATTGAAGCCACAAACGAAAGCAGATCCGTTTGTTGGATCGGTTAGCCCGAGCATCATCAGTATTGTTGTCGTTTTTCCAGCACCATTTGGTCCCAATAATCCGAAAATCTCACCCTTATGAATGTCAAGATTCAAATCTTCAACGGCTCTTTGTGAGCCGTAACATTTCGTTAGGCTCTTAAGTTGTATAATAGCATCTTTCATCGCTCTATCGTCTACCGTACTTACGGATCAGATAATAAACCAGTGTAACTGCCAGCAGGATCACCAAAATACCGATCCAGCCAGAAAGCAATGAAGTTGTCACTACCATCCTAAATGCGGCCGGTGAATTCGCATTGCTATTTGTTGCGGTAAAGGTAGCGGCATAATCTCCTGCAATTGTCTTATCAGGAACTTTAATCTTCGCCGTTACGGCCATGCTTTTTCCAGGCTCCAATTGCTTGATCTTCGCAGGTTCAAAAGTAGCTTCCCAGCTTGCAGGTAATTGAGCGGATAAGTCGATATCATTTAAACGCAGTGTGCCGGAATTTTTAATATCCAAATGAATTTCCTTGTGACTACCGGAAGTAAGTTCTTCACTCAACTTTCCCGAGGGTGTACTCAAGGTCAGTCCATAGGAGCCTTTAACCACCGCCTCCAGATTCAGCGAGAGGGTGTCCGCGTTCGACATTGCCTTAACCGGCAGGCTATATTTACCAGGTGAAGTACTTGCTGTTGCATTCACTTCAACAGCTACATCTCTTGAAGCTCCCGGATCCAGGTTTAGCGAAGTAACCTGGCTTCCATCAACCTTGTAACTAATCATCCAACCAATGGGCAGGTTTGTTTTAAATTCAAAAACGGCCGCTTTAGCAGATCCATTATGTAAAGTTGCATTATAACGAAACGTTTCGCTTGTCGCCCCCTCGATATTGAGCAGCTTTGCTGTAAAAGAAGATTTCCCGTCGATATTAATGACCGGATTCTGGGCGCGTACAGTCAGGCTAAATACAAAAATAACCAGGAAAAATAATAGGGCCTTAGGAATTGATAGATGGTGGCTAAGTGAGAAATTTGTTAACATAATCCAAACACTAGAATTTATAATAATAGCTTAAAAAAAATGTTTTGTTCAATGGTTTAATTTGACAGAACAAATCAAAAAAACAAAACATTTTTTTCAAATAGATTTAACATTTTTTAACAAAATTCTATGCGGATTGGATCATCAGAACCGTTCTTACCGTAAATTATATATTCTTAGGATTATAAGCTCCTTGTTCGCGATCACTTTTGTAATTCATCGCATCGTCCCCCTCGGTATTCTCCCTGTCACCAGGCTGATCTGCCAGCTTTGTTGGTTTCTCTTCTTTGTTTATTTGATCATCACCACGGGCTTTTGCTTTCTTTGAATCGCCGGTATACGCGTCATCACGCAATGAATCTGCACCCTGTGTCCCTGTATTATCAAGACCGTCCCTTGGACCATCTGGTAAAGAAAGATTAACTGCTTTTTTAGTCATAACTTTAAATTTTACACCTCATTATCCATAGGATGGTGATTAGACCCCGGATTCGTGCCATCCAATTCACCCAAACCCTGATTTTTCTCTGTTCCCTGTTCCAGTTGATCCTGCTCGGCTACCGGCGTAAAACCAGGATCAATTTCGCCATTTTCAAAAACCGCATCATTATTCAAAATTACCGATGCATCATCTTTTACTTGGTCATCAGGAGCAATGTTCTCTCTTTCTTTATCTTCTTGATTTTTCATTTCGAATGTATTTACTTCTACATTAACAAATGATTTGGTGCAATGTTTCATTCTGAATTTAAACCCTGGAATTCGATTTAATAGAAATGATCTGTTAAAGCTTTTTAATGTTAAAAAGTGAGATAAATTCGAGATTTTATATCAATCCAAGGTTTAGCTACATTATTTAACAAAATTGATCTGTCAAAAGCAACATATTTTGTAAATTAGATCCTATGACCGATTTCAGTAATCTTATTTATTTCCTGGTGATTATTAGTGCTGTACTTAATCTTTTTACAGTATTTCAGATCTCAAAACTACCCGATAGTGATCATCGTTTTAAACGTTATTGGACAAATATCGTCTTGTTCTTGCCAATATTCGGTGCGCTTATTTACCATTTCAATAAAAAGACAAATAATGAAAATGATTAGCGTGTAATCCTATAATTTATTTTCACCACACATCTGCAAAAAATAACCAGATGGATATTCAGGTTTAATTTCTTAAACTGGTTTAAGTTTTCCAGAATGGAAAGCCATTACCTTTATCGATCTTAAACTTAGATAAATGAAAACGAATTTGATTCAGTTGTTTGTAAGGTTCGCCGTAGCAACAGCTTTTTTATCCGCAGTCGCTGACCGTTTAGGTTACTGGGGTGCGCCAGGAAGCAATAATGTTTCTTGGGGAAACTGGGAAAACTTCGTCTCCTATTCAAATCAACTAAATTTCTTCGTGCCTCAACAATTTGGGTTATTGTTAGCAATTTCCGCCACGGTTCTGGAATTTGTTTTAGCCATATTACTAATTATAGGCTATCAGACACGACGCTCTGCTATAATTGCTGGGATACTATTGCTACTTTTTGCGACGTCAATGACTTTTTCATTGGGCATCAAGTCTACCTTTAATTATTCTGTTTGGATAGGCGCAAGCGCCTGTTTTTTATTGGGAACGATTGAAAGTTATTTGTATAGCCTGGACAATTACTTCTTAAAAAAACAAAAACAATAGTTTCAATCGGAATCAAAGTCTAAATCTGCTTCTTTAAAAAAGATAAAAAAACCGGTCACGCTGGATAAAACAAGTTGCCCCAGTATGGTGTTAACTAGGAAACGAGTGGAAATGGGTAAAGATAAAAAAACTAAAAAAACTGGAAGTTATACAATTGACCTAGGCCAGGAATATGAACTTAAATATTGGACAAGTCAGTTGAAAGTGACCAATGACCAACTGAAAGAAGCGGTCGCCGAAGTGGGAAACTCGATCGATGCGGTTAAAGTTTATCTCGGTAAAGCTTAATTATTAGGGACATTAGTGGGTATTTTCAAGTTTTACCATCAATCAAATTTTCAACGGCAGTCAGATATCTAGATATTTTTAAACCTAGACCTCAACAACTCCGCCTTTACATTCTATAATCAGAAAACTATAAATGCTTGAAATATTCTGTGATTTCATAAATCCAATCACCACCGTAAGCAAATAAAATAGAAACAATAAAGAGGATGACCAGGTATACAACGATTTGTTTGAGTAGTTTGTGTTTTTTGGCATCCCTGAAAAAGTAAAAATTAACGATCATGAAGATTAAAGCTGTAATAATGCCTGAAGGAATGCCTAGCCAAATTGCAATAAAGACTGTGAATAGGGAAACCGGAAAAGCGACATAAAAAAAGATAGCACCAATGATTGAACTGAGCGCCAGAAACAAAAGCCCTCTAAAAGTATGCCTCCCCATTAGCCCGAACATCAACAAAAACAGCGCAATAGCTAAGGTTAAATAAGTATATCCAAATTCTTCTATCAAACTAGCTTTGCTGTACTCTACAGGAAAAATAACGCAGGTACTGATCAGTAATGTAAAGAGACCTGCAATCAGTAAAACTTTTCTTGTAGTCGAAATTTTGGTAAATAAACTGATTATTCTCATATGCATTGATTTTACAACAGACCAAGATAGCATTTAACTTTTACTACCAGCTACTTCCGGAGCCACCGCCGCCGGAAGATCCTCCTCCCCAATTGCCAGAAGAGCTTGAAGAACCCAAAGAACTGCTTGATTCACTTGATGACGAGGCATTAGAACCGCCGACCGAAGAACTGCCAGCCAGCATGCCTTTAAAGAAATTCCTATTAGGTTTTCTTGAAGTCGACTCTTTAACAACTCCAATCCAACCACAAACCTGACAGGTATATTCAATTGTTGCCAGTCCACCACGCGTTGAACTTGCCTTTTGTTCAACCACGCTGTTTGTTTTCGTAGCAGTCATGCTCCGGCATTTTTTACAACGTCGGACTTTGGTGAGCTGGTTTGCATAAGCTAGTTTCATCACCCCCGCATTTCCCGCGCCCTGCCATAGGTCGTAGGAAACCGAACCGAGCTGTTCCTCCATTTGCTCTGTTTTGCTAAGTTGCTGATTCCTACCCTCCCTGACCAATGTCATTTGGCCTGTTCCGTCAGGAGATTCGTAAGGTTCATAACGTAACTTTCTTAATCTACTTTTCATCACAATGTAGCTGATAATCAGAAAAGGTAGCGGAAATAGCATGACATAAAAAGCAATATTTCTGGTAACCAGGTTTAGGTTTTGATATTGTTGAATACGGGTATCTCCGCGCTGGCCCAGCTTTAACACTTTACTCAAAGCGAAACTAAAAAAGATACTCCAGCAGCAATAGGTAATCAACAAAAACAAACTCCACCTCACAATAACTGGTGTTGCAAGGCTTAAAACAGCCACAATAATCAAGGGCATAAATAACAAAAATGGAAGCCATAAAAAGGAGTTGGCATGCGTAACATATTTTCCTTTTTCGGATAAAGCATACCAGCTAAAAATCATGATGTAAACCAGAAAAAACAGGATATCCTGAAATACAATCCACCCCATCTCCGGATAGAGATGATCTTGATCTAAGGACTGATCTATCCCAGTGTTGATGATAGAGACCACCAATTCAAGTCCTTTTACCACCCCTGTATTATAATCGCCCTTCTTAAAATATGGGACCATCAAACCTTCCTGAATTCTTTTGCAAGTCATATCCGGAAGCACACCTTCCAAACCATAGCCAATCTCAAATTCGATCCTGCGCTGATCTTTGACAATCAAGACAAGTAAGCCATTGTTCTTTTTACGGTTACCTACGCCCCACTTTCTGAGTAATGCTGTGGCAAAGTCTTTAGGCAATTGGTTGCCAATAGAGTTAAGTAAAACCACCGCGACCTGTGCCTTGTCCCGCTGATCCAGAGGTTTAAGTAGCAGATTTAGTTTTAAAACAGTCTGTTCATCGATAATATCGTCTGCATTACTTACATAACCAGTTCCATTTGGATAAGGATTGACTACCTTATCCAATCCATCCTGAGCATTTACAGGAAAACTAAAGAAAAACAGGATCAATAACAGTACTGGTGTAAAAATGTTGCGTAACGCCATCAAAAAATCATGAAATACCAAATCCAAACTTACTTACAAATTATGATCTTATGATCTCATTTTTGCATTATTTGCACCGGTATCTTTGAGAACAAATCAGTTCTGATTTAATCGTTCAAATACCGGCAACCTATCCTGTGCTACTTCCGTAGTCATGGTTCGCGGACCTTTGATCTTCTTACCTAAATCATCCCTCCATGTCCCTTTTGGAAGATAAATCTTTTTTGTATCACCTATGGCAAGTACCGGAGCAACCAGATATTTGTTACCCAACATAAACTGTCCATTTACATCTGCAAAGCCCTGATTGGGGAATTCGTATTCCATATTGCGGACAATAGGTTCGCCCGTTGCGGCGGACTGCTCTGCCAACTGTAGAATGTAGGGCGTATATTTTGCACGAATATCAACAGCCTTTTTAACAGCCGCCAGATTCTCCTTCGACAATATCCTCCAGGGCGCAACCGAGAACTGCATCATTGGCATCAATGCTGCACACTGGGCCGACCGTACCACCAAGGCTTCGTCCAGTTTATCTTTACCGATGAATGAGCCATACTCCCCACCACCGATCATATCCGGACAGGTAAACTGGTACCCCAGTAAGCCAGCGGTAGTCAAATGTGGTATTAACTTTTGCAGATCTTCCCAATTGTGTTTTTTATCACGTAAACGTTGAACCAGTGGCTCGCCGCCCATCTTCCACATCGCACGATACTCGTTAAGTGGATAGTACAAACCCATTTCGCCCCAAAGCCTGCTGTGCTCATTTGGTGTCACTTTTTTAAATGCCAGACCATTCGAAGGATAAAAATCAGCATCCCCGGCATCAAACTTAAAGCCATCTAAATGGTAAGTATTTACCATGTGATCTAAACGACCTTTAAACCATTTTCTGGAATCCGGATTGGTAAAATCAAGAACCGAGCTGTAGCCATTCCACCAGGGAATCAATGCAACCTTCTCTGCCTTTTCCCAAGTTCTCCCGCTGTCTCCTTCGTTATCAAACAGCAGAAACTTCCTGGCCAGCAACTCCCTAAAAACCTCGGTATCGGGCGATACAAAAGGGCTCACCCACAACATCACTTTAAAACCCAAATGATGTAGCGTATCGATCATGGCGGTTGCATTGCTAAACCTATCCGATCTAAAATCAAACCGACCATAATAATCGGCCCAATTGTCATCGATCATGATCACCCCAGGTGGAAATCCATGATCAATGATCGCCCTGGCATAACTCAAAATATCTGTTTGGTTTTGATTATAAACCAGCTCTATCCAGGTGTTGTACTGGGGTTTGCTAAACAACAAAGTATCAGGCAATTTATTTTTTGAGGGGAAGAACCGTTTGCAAGCATGGCCAAATGCTTCACGCAGATTTCTTCCAGCAGAATCAATCGTTATCGCAGCATTCACATTGCTGATGAGCAACTTATTGCCACTAAAAGCAAACTTAAAAGGCTCCTCACTCCAAATGAATCTGCCTTTAGTAGATACCAACAAAGGCACAGCCTGGTTTCCACGGGTATCGCCGTACATATCCAGACTGTAACCGTCTTTAAAAGGCATCAGTTGACCATCGTTTACAGCTCCACCATACCATTTCTCGCCATCTTTAATGGTCACGATGGTCTGTGCGCTAAGCTTCATAGCCATAAGGCCTGTTATCACCAATAAAAATAAACCCTTTATCAAGACCCTTCTCATATTTATTGAACTTTTAGCATATGATTCAACTTATTGTAACCCGTTGCCGCTTCCCAAACCTCAAGATTAGCCAAACGAATGCTAAACTCCGGCTTTGCTGCAATACTTGCATAGGCATCTGGCAGACTCAGCAATAGCTCATAATCACCGGCAGGAAAATCAGAAGGAATTTTAATGCTTTCTGTTATCTTATTATCACCACTATACCATTTCCTGACATCCGCAGCCAGGTCAAATGACTTTACTTCTCCTGTTTTTGAATTTCGTAACATCAGTTTTGCCGGGCGCTTATTATAAGGTGATGCATACCCTGCATTTTTGATGTTCAAGATAAAATTTAAGTCGGTACCTTTAACCACCTGATCAGGCAGCAACGCAGTTTGTAGTACAAAACGATAACCCAGATTTCGCTTAATGTTATCCATGCAACCACCATCCTGCCAATCGTTGTTGACAGCGGTATTGTAATGCGCATTAATAAAGCTATAATGCAATGCGGCAAACTCCGCCTGTATCTTTCCGGCCGGCTCACAATCATTGGCAGGACTGTAATCGTTAGAACAGGTTTCACCGCCAACAACAACAAACTTGCTATCCGCCTTAAAATAATCTTTTAAGGTATTGAGCACAGTGCCATCAGATGTCCGTGGGCTTGAGCTGTTACCATAATCCTCATAAGTACCAAAATCGTTCGCACTGGCCATGAAACAATCGTTGTGATGACCTAAACGGGCAATATCCGTTCCGGTAAATGCACCGCTTTCTGTTAATGCCGCAGAAGTAAGTGCTGAGTTCACTCCATACACATAACGTTGTTTCAATTGCGGATAACGCAACTGAATCATCCGATCAGCTGGTACAGCATCAAGCATGGCTTTGATCACTTCGATCCTGTCTTTCCAATTGTTATCTGTCAGCCTATTACCCTGACCGCCGTTATTAGAAGCATCGCCAAAAAAGTCGCTATAATATTGCTCACCCCAGGTACCAATAAAACCCAGTTGCACACAGGCAATCACATCGGCATTATCGTGCAAAACAGGTTTCAGTTGTCCAATGTGGTTCAAAATGACAGCCTTTGGTGCATCACCATATAAGGGGCAAATAAAACCTTCCGGACAGTTCCCTGGTTTTGCAGTAGCCGTGTATACAAAACGCGGAATGAGTTTAACGCCAGCTGCACGCGAGGCTTCAAAATCTTTTTTTATATTGGTTAGGAAAGATGCGGAGATGGCCTTATTCACGACGTCATCCAAAATGTAATACCTAAAAACCAGTGTGCTTGACACTTTGTATTTTGCGTTTTGAATAGACTGAGGAGAACGATAGCCTTTTAGCTCCGCCTCGTTCAACACGCTATAGTTGCTGGAATGTACTTCAGAATAGCGATAAAAACCACGCTCCGGGTTGGGAAAATCTTCGTTGCTTTCAGTGTAAGTCACGTTGATCCTTTCTACTTTAACCAAATCACCTTCCTTGTTCTTACATGAAATAAACAGCAATACTACGCCTAAACAGGCTCGTATTGCATAGTCTGTATATTTTTTGATCATGATGATATTTTTTAGGTTTACTTTATAATTTAAAAAAAATGTTTCTTTTGTATAGCCAGTAACACAGTCCCCACTCGGTAATTAGTGCTGCAATGGCGGATAGCACTGCCGAAATACCTAATGGGACATTCAAAAATAGATGCAGGACATCACCGGTAAAAATGGCGACTTTCGCATTTAGCCACTGCACACCGAGTGTCTCAAAGAATAAATAGATGAATATGGCGTTCATCCCAACTACAGTAAAAATCCAGGCATATCGGGTATTTCGTTTTACATCTACCAGCCAGTAAACCGCTGCCAAAATTAACAACACCCAACCTGCTGATACCAATGTAAATGCACTTGTGCTGATGCGTTTAATGATCGGGCTAATGCCCGACAGATCCAGGCTATAGCCAATAATCAGCCCGATAATCCCCGCTAAAACCAAAGCCTTTATTTTGTAAGCAATGGTCTGGTTAGAGATCAGCAGTTTACCTGCCAGTACGCCCCAAATTGTATGCGCTGCTGTAGGAATGCAATTGATGGTTACCCAACCGTCAGCATTTATTTTTCCCATCAGCAACGTATCTACATACGCACCAAAGTTTTTTCCTGCCACAAAAGGCTGGTCGAAACCGGGTATCCCGGCACTTTGGTATAAAACTTCAGTCAACACCAATAAACCAATGCTAAATGCAAACTGCCAGCTATAAGACTTATCTATGATCAAATAGGCCAGCAAAATGGTGAAAGACAATTGGGTCAACACGTTCCACAGTTCCCAAACAGGTTTACCAGCATACACGCAATGTAGTGCCACTCCACAAATGAAAAGCTTTAGACAGCGAATCAGAATGTGCTTCAGGTTCTTGCCCCAACTTTCGCCTTTTGTCAGTTTCCGATGGTAAGAAATATACATCGCTGTGCCAGCCATAAACATAAATGCAGGCTGCACCAAATCCCAAAAATACAACCCGTGCCAGGGATGATGAAAGAACTGGGTAATTAGACCAGTGCCAGGATGTACCGGATCTACGTGTTTTATGGCTTCGTAAATCCTGCAGCTCTCCGCACAAAGCAAGATCATGATCATACCGCGCATGACATCTAAGGACACTAAACGTCCATCAGCCAACGGATTGGCAGTTGAAATCTTTACCATAAGTATTAGATTTATTCGCTCATATCGAAGAAGAAACTCGAAGTTCCGTCATCAGGAGCATTGCCTAAAGTTACTGACCAGTCATTTTTAATCGCCTGCAAAGCAATTCGTAAGCCCGAACCTGATAAACCTTTAAGTTTACCCCTTGCAAAACGGACTTCAAACTTCACCAGCCCCCCCTCTTCTTTTACAGTACCCAGGGTGTAAGCCTCAGATATGGATTGTTGCGCAAATGAAAATGCATTCTGATTGGTACTGTTGTGGTAAAAAATATCTAGGCCCGCAGTAAGCAATTGGCCTTCCAATAAAATATCATAACCACCATCGGTAAATGTCCCTGTCAGTAAACCAGTAGCCGGATTGTGATCAGAATCCAGATAAATGTCAAAGATAACGGCATCTGCCCTTTTCCCGGTCATCTCGCCGTATAAGTATACATAGTTGCCATCATAGTCCAGTTTCACCAAGTTAAAAATACCTTTTCGTGTCCCTAAAGGGATTACATCTTTAGTTACTGCTGCCCAATCATCCAGCGTATTGTCATTGAATTTTACGGGAGATGTTTTGGCAATCCGCAGCACTGTCGAAGCTTCCGCACTTTTACCTTTTACAGATGCCGTCAATGTCGGTACATATTTGCCCTTACCAGGATAGGTATGTGTTGGTTTAGCATCTGTTGAAGATTTACCATCACCAAAATCCCATTTGTAATTGGTTACGCCTTCGGTTTTAATGGTAAAGGTTGCAGTCGGACCATCAACTGCTACCTCATATAATAAATCTGTTTTGATTTCTGTGTCGTCCTTTTTGCAGGAGCTAACTATCGAGCTTGCCATCGCTATCAACAGCATGAACATGTAAGCTTTTAAATTTTTCATCATTTTATATATTACAAAGTGATCATTAAACTATGGATTCTGTGTAGCCAGCGGATTGCTTAAGGTCTCATCAATCGGTAAATAGTAGATGATGCGAGAACTTGTATAGGGCACACTTAAGTTCGGATAGCCTACAGGTGTTTTTGACAAATCCACATCAGTCTCTTTTAAACCCGTCAAATGATATCCCCAATAGGCTTTGTTAAGGCTTCTTTTATTGCGAAACACATCGTATGACCGGTGCCCTTCAAATGCCATCTCTATCCGTTTTTCGGCTAAAACCACATCTAAAGCCGTACTACCTGCAGGCACCACCTTATTGTAAAGTGAAGCTTCCAGACCGCGGTTCTTCCTGATCATGTCCACATCATCCAGGGCTGCCGTACCGGCTCCTGTTTTAGCCTCAGCTTCCGCACGTATCAGGTACATTTCTGCCAACCTGAACATAATTGGCGAACTTAAATTCGGCCGGTCGTTCTGAAAAGAGAACTTGCTGATGTAGTACACTTCAATACCGTTTTTCTTTTGTACTACACCACCCGCATCCTTTAAAGGAACGATGTAGGACCAGCGAATATCCTCTGGATGTGCAGACATTAAAGCCCGTAGCGAAGACGAAACATATTCTTCGCCCCAACCAGAGTTACCGTCTGAATAAATCATGGAAGCAATTGAACCAAATTTACCATAATCATCAACATCAGTAAATGCAATACAGAAAATGGTTTCGCTGCCAGTAGTTGCATTGGCAAATAAGCTTGGATAAGTGGCTTTTGTAGTTAACGTAAACCGACCCGCTCCAATTACTTTACCGGCATAATCAATGGCTTGTGTATTGTCTTCTTTGTAAAGGCTAACCCGCGCAAGTAATGACCATGCGGCTTCTTTTGAGGCATATTGAACACCTCTTGACAGGGTCATTAAGCCTGCCGCCTTTTCCGCATCAGCAATAACTGAATCGTAAACTTCTTTAACGGTTGATCTTGCTTTCCTGGAAGGATCGGTTAGGTTAGTGCGCAGGATGATACCCGGCGAATTCGGATCTACCGAGTAAGGTTTACCAAATAACCGAACCAGATTAAAGTGGCAAAACGCACGCAAAAAGTAACATTCGCCTAATAGCTGGTTGGTGGTAGCATCTTTTTTACCAGATTTTTCAACGGCATCAATAACGGTATTTACGCCATTGATGATCTTGTACGACACGTACCAAAAATAACGCGTATTACTTTGTGATGGTGAATGATCCAGACTAAAACTATAGTATAATGGATCTGTTGTAACCTGTCCGCAAACAATATCGTCACTGGCAAAGTCAGATAACTGATAAAACTGGCGCAGATACATATTGTTCTGATCAGTTATGCCGTTAAAAAGAATATGATCCTTAAACAAAGCATATGCCCCATTTAAAGCATTGGTTAAGCCATCTGTTGTAGTTAACAAAGTGCCTGTGCTCATCGCATCACTTGGGTTAACCTCCAGTTTTTTACAACTGCTTATTGCGATGAAGAACAGAACAAATAGAGTGGATACAATTTTCTTCATTTCCTTAAAAATTAAAATTGACAGTGAACAAATATTGCCTGTTGTTTGGATATTTAAAATCAGATACCCCTGGAGTTGCATAACTGCCCGGCGTGATGGTTGTTTGAGGATCCTGACCTAAGAAGTTAGAAAACGTAACCACGTTATCGGCAGTTACACCAAGCGTTATATTATCCATACTGATCGTCTTAGCCCATGTTACCGGTAAAGTGTACGAGAAAGCGATGTTCCTGATCGTGAAATAGCTTCCATTTCGCAGGTAGCGGGTAGATGTTTCGGTAGAGTTAGCCGAGTTTTGTGGACTTGGTTCCGTTGCCTGGGTATCTCCCGGTCCGGTCCAGATCTTTGAACCTTTAGGCAATTTAATCTGATTATAATAGGGTTCATGGCCATCGTTCATCATAAACCGCAAATTGTTACTAAACACCTTGTTCCCGTAATTAAAATAGGTGCTTACCCTAAGGTTAAAGCTTTTATATCTAAAGCTGTTATTAAAACCGCCCTGGTACTTAGGCAAAGCTGAACCAACTTCCTGATTGGTTGCCTGTGCATAATCAGATGTCTTTTCGCTTGCCACGGCCTGCCCCGCTGTATTGTAGATAATTTTCTCCCAGACAGGTGCACCTGTCTGCGCATCAACCCCTAGCCATTTGGGCATATAAAACTCAAACAGATTACCTCCATTGCGATAAATCTGTGAGATGCTCCAGGCCCCTGTTTTGATAATGTCTGAAGGGAAACCCGATAAGGTATTTTTATTAAAATTTAAGGTGAAATCTGTACTCCAGTCAAAATCTTTCGTGCTGATATTTGTGGAGTTAATCCCCAGTTCAATTCCTTTGTTCGTTACCGTTCCTGCATTTTCCCACTTGGTTTCGAAACCGACGGATAGCGGCTGCGATACCTGGAGCAACAAGTTTTTAGTGTCGTTCCGGTAAACGTCCAGCGTTAGATTAACCCGCTTAAATAAACCGATATCCATACCGGCATTTAACTGGTGTTTACTTTCCCAGGTCAGATTGGGATTTGCCAATTGGTAAGGCACTGCACCTACCAATGAATTATATTGATCGGTGAGAGAAAACAAACCAAGATACCGTGAGGCACCAATATCCTGTGTACCCGTAATACCATAACTGGCCCGTATTTTTAAGTTACTGATAACGTCGTTATCTGTCAGAAAATCTTCGTTGCTGGCTAACCAGGCACCAGATACAGATGGGAAGCCCCCATACTGTTTGCTTGGAGCAAAATTAGATGAGCCATCATACCTGAATGATCCGGAAACAAAATACTTATTTTTGTAGTTATAATTGACCTGCGACAATAAAGATTGTAAAATGTAATTGTTGTTGTTTCCATTTACCAGTTGGTTATTTGAAACTACATTCAGCACCTTCAATCCTTCTGGCAAGCCCTTGCCCGAAGCACCAGAATATTCGTTTTTACTGCTTTCAAAAGCTGCACCAGCAAAGCCACTTAAGCTATGCTCACCAAATTTAAAATCAAATTTAAATAACTGATTGCTAATTACGCCATAATTTAAGGTGTTTAGTTCATTGATAAAACCTGTATTGTGATAGGTACCTGCAGCAAGCGGCGATACATAGTTTGTGCTTTTATCAAACGACGCGGATACCCTGTTTGTACTGGCAAAGGTCAGCCAATCTGTAATGCGGTAGTTCAAACCCAAGTCATAGTTCACATTGAATCCTTTGTAAACGTGATCTGAATTTTGCACCGTGTTGATCGGGTTTATTTTATCCCTCGACCACCATTTAAACGTTGAGTTGCCATCTACATAAATGGGGTTCTTACCTTCATCATATGGATTATCCCATGGCATATTCAGGAAAGAATAGTACATGTCCATGTAGTCATAACTTCTACCTTGTGATGCACTGATGTTGATGTTATTGGTCACATCAAACTTTTTTGAAAAGTGGTAGGTTGAATTGCCGCGTAAATTCACACGTTCAAAATTGGTATTGATAAACGTCCCCTTCTCTTTATAATAGGATGCGCCTACATAATAGTCATTCTTCTCTGTTTTCCCCATGGCGGACAGGTAGAAGTTATATAAAGGTGCGCTTTTAAATGACTCTTTAGACCAGTCATAATCCTGGTCACGTAAGGATAAAGGACGTTCTGCATAGAACTTTATCAAGTCAATCTTATAAGAATTATCGGTAGCCCCTACAATATAATCGCGATAAAACTCCTTCTGATAGTCATAAAGTTCATTACTGTTCATCAGTTTCATCTTGCCAAAATCGGCCGTTCTAAAACCTGTTGAAACTTTGGCCTCAAACCTGGTTTCCGCTAGTTTAGCTCTTTTGGTAGTTACAATAATCACACCTGCATTGGCCTGCGAGCCATATAGCGCTGTGGCCCCCGCATCTTTCAATATGGTTACACTTTCCACGTCATTGGGATCATAATTACCACCAATAATACCATCAACCACAAAAAGAGGGCTTTGGTTGGCATTCACAGAAGATACCCCGCGGAGCCTGATTTCGGCAATGGCACCAGGCGCGCCAGAACTGTTCACCACCTGCAAACCGGCAACTTTCCCTTGTAACATAGAGCCGATGTTATTGGATGTTACATCCTTTAATTTTTCCGAAGAAACCACAGATACGGCACTTGTCAGCTCGCTTTGTTTCCTGGAATCGTACCCCACAACAACAATATCGTTAAGCTGGCTCACGTCCTCTGCAAGTACAATATCTATCGTAAGTTGTCCATTAACTGGGACCTCTTTTCTTATATAGCCAACAAAAGAAGCAATCAATACCGCCTGCTCATCTACATTTTTTAGTAAAAAATTTCCATTAGCATCGGTACTTACAACTTTAGCCTGTCCTTTAATACTCACCGATGCACCAGGCAAAGGCTTACCCTGCTTGTCAAGTACTTTCCCTTTGACATCGATTTCTTTAAAAATGACATTGCTGCGCTGCTGGAAGGTAGCCGGCCTAAGTTTGATCAATATGGTCTTACGTTCAACTTTATAGGTTAGGTTCTGGTCTTTCAATAAAGCTTCCATGACCTGATCCAATTCCAAATCTTTAAAGTTGGCATTAATTTTCATTTGACTGTTTACATTTTGATCAGAATACAAAACTCTAAAACCTGTTTGTTTTTTGATCTCCATAAATACCTGTTGCAGCGTAGTATTCTGTTTTACATAGTTGACTTTTTGAGCAAGACCTGCTGCACTGACTTGCAATAAGCAGGCTGTCATGATGGCTATAATCAAATTAACTCTCATTAGTAATCTTCTTTTATTTGTTGCCAGCGATTTCGCAACAACAAAATTCATAATTAATAAAAGTTTAGGCAGCAGCCATCGGCATAGCATACCTAGGTTAAAAGCATTTAATTTCATACTTTTGTTAGATTGGGTTAATACGTGAACGGATCTCAAATTTGTTTTTTGGGTTAACTCAGATATTTGCCATGGAAGTGCTGATACACTTTCATGGCTTTTTTTCTTACAAACCACCTGAAGTATTAACCTGCTTTTTCTTTGATCTTTTTCATTTTGTTTAGTTTAGTTTTGTTTTATTAGTTGGTTAGTTATTATTTATCTCGTAAGTACGCGTATCTGCTTTCCTTCAATAGAAAAACGCACATTACTGGTTTCTTCCAGCATATTCAACACACTGGAAACATTTTCAAATCTCGAAACTGAGCCCGTAAATGTAGGTACTTGTACAGGCATATTTGCGTAAACGATTTCGACATCATACCAGCGGGCAACTTTCTTTAAGATGCTGGTTAAAGTTTCATTACTGAATACAAATTCCCCATTTTTCCAGTCTACAGCATCATTTACATTGACTTCTTTCACATCGAATTTTCCCGCCATCAGCACAGATTGTTCACCAGGTCTTAAAATGAGCTGTTTATTTAATTTCACTGATCCCTCTAATAAGGTAGTCTTAATTGCCTGTTCATCCGGATAAGCATTCACATCAAAATGAGTGCCCAGAACTTCTACTTCCTGACCTTTGCTTTTTACAATAAAAGGATGCCCTTTATCTTTAGCCACTTCAAAATAAGCCTCGCCTATCAATTCTACACTTCGTGCTTTCAAGGCATAAAAGGAAGCTGGATATTTTAAAGAAGATGCTGAATTGAGCCAAACTTTGGTACCATCCGGTAAATGCAGTTCATACTGACCTCCCCTTGGCGTTTCTATGCTATTGTACTGATCACTTGATTTCTTTCCCCCGTCAGCAATGGTATAAATCAATTGTCCATCTGCAGTTTTAGTAATTTTCACCCCAGATTCCACAGCAAGTGTACCATGGGTAGAACCATTAAGCAAAATTTTCTTCCCACTGGCTAAAGTAAGGTAAGCTTTGTTGCTTCCTGCGGGAATATCATTTGTATAAGCCTGAACTGCTTTGGAAAGATCAGCAGCACGGTTTTGGTAAAAATACAAGCCTAAGCCCAGGATCAAAGTCACCGAAGCAGCAGCAGCCAGAGAAATCCACAATCTCCTTGACTTTTGCCCTTGTTCTTTTCTATGCTGAACTACCTGCAGCCACATTTGGTCACTTAACTCATTAAGTTCTCCTTCAGAAAGACCAGCTTCATCATTTTGATGGAGTTGATGCAACCAAAGTTTAGCTATAGTTTCTTCCTCCTGATTGGAGGTACCCAAACTTACTTTATCTAGTACCTTTTTTACATCCTTCTTCATCAGTATATCATTTCATTTTAAGGGCTATAAAGCCATGAATGTTTTATAGTTATTGGTTAATAAAAGTTAGAGGCGATTTAAAATCATCGACTAGGTACATCAGTGAAAATAAAAATTAAGAAAAACACATAAAACACTGATAAACAATAGCATAATTTTAAATGAAATACATTTTAAGCAACAAAAAAATGTAAATTATCATACCAATTTTTAACCGGAGGTGTTTTAAAGCTCTCTTGAGCTGAGTAGATACGGTATGTTCAGAAAGCCCCAATTGTCCGGCAATTTCTTTGGTACTTAAATAATCCTTTCTCTTCAAGGTATAGATTTCCCTCATTTTTGGTGGCATCGTGGCAATTTCACGTTCTATCAATGCGGTAATATCTTTTTCACGAATGAGGTAATCCGTCTCTACAGCGTTTAATTCTATATAATGCGCCCCACTTTCCGCGTATTTTTTAATGATACCTTTATGTTTAAAAATATCGAAGATTTTATAAAGTACGGCTTTATATAAATACCCGGATAAGCCTCCTGTTAAATGAATTCCATTGCGATTATTTAACAACCAGGTAAAAACATCCTGGATAACATCTTTGGCCTCCTCACGATTCCTTAACTTTTTAAAGGCATATAAATATAAAAGTTTATCATACCGCAAATAAATCTCCCTAAATGCAGTGTCATCGCCTTCTTTCCATAAAACAATCAGTTCACTGTCAGTATAGGTATCATAGTTGGCCATATGGACTACAAGTTATTGAATTTATTAAGAAAAATAAAATTAACTTCATTCGAGAGGAAATCGCTTCCAGAAAATAAATACATTAAAAGTATTTAAAACACCACTTAATAAAATCTTGCGGTGTTTTTTAATACGTAAAAAAGTAATGCGGTCGGATATCAAATGATGTGAGACCTTCATCATTTGATATCCGACCGCAGAAGCTGTGTCAACACCATATCCAGTTAAGACCTAATCCAGCCCTTCATAAGCTTAGTTAAAAAAGGCATCACCAGCCATGTCAACAAACCAACCATTGCAGCAGCCGTAATCAAAAGACGCAGCGGAACCGGAAGGTCCTTCATAAAAGGACCAATCGTAAAAAATAAAAAAACACTGGTCGGAAAAACACCGCACAAAGTAACCACGGCCATTTTCCAACGAGGCGGAGCCGCCGGGTAACGAAACCAGGCTTCCAAGCCATTCAATTCTCGATAAACCGGGGTCTCAGTAATCGTAGAGGCATAGGCCTCCCAATCCTGAAACCGCTTCGAAGCATAGAACGCATCTCTTTCTTTTTCGTCTTTAAAGGTTCTCAGGATACCGACAGTACCCTCATCCACACCTGGAAGCCCGGTGATCATACTAGCTCCATGTACACCCTGATGGTCAAAAGAATCGCCCATAAACTGATGCAACGCTGCTTTAAATTCTTCTTCTTTTCCAGGTAAAACTTTACGGGTAATGGCAATGTGAATAGACATATCTTTGTTCTTTAACCAAATTTAAAAAAAAGATCCATAGGCAGTTAAAATAATCTAATTCGGTCATTGCGCCACGATTATCAAGCTGATTTACACACCTGTTCGCTCTAAACAAGTATATTTTTTAATGTATCAAACCACATCTGGTTGTTTGTTTTTAATCCATTGTAATCTATCACCATGTAAACGGCTTTATTACCATTAAATTTAACTCGGATAGGCTGCCAAAAGAGACCAAAGTTTTTGACTGTCGAAGCCGGAAAGATCTCATCAAAGCCTAAATAAACCTCTTCAATAGAAGGAAGTGGGATAGTAAGTTCTTCCTCACCTAAAAACAACAATTCATTTTTGGTAAGAATTGCCATGCCGGAATGTTGGTGCATAGGTGCTGCAAAGGAGAAGAGCCCCATGATATTCTTGAGCCAGCCCATTTTTTGGTCCAGCTCATTATCGTATCCCCAGTAAACCTGTCCTTCAAGTATTGTCATAAATAAATATACAAACCAAATTACATACTAAAAAAGGAATTATAGCCCAGACAATAATTTATCGAGCCTCCCTTAATCGAGAGGTTTAAAAAGCATAAACTCAATTTGCATTACAAAGCATATACACTTCTATCTTAGTTACCCACAAATCTAAAAGACACTCTTTGTTGAATTTGCTTTAATGAAGATTCAAGTCAAGAATAGATCGCAATACATTAACCTGTTGATAACATTATGTTGTCGTATTTTTTACATATCAATTAAAGACCTAAACCTAAGAAACAAACATCCGCTATCAAAACTCCGAAACATAATCGCCACAAACGTGTTATAAAACCTAAACAACAATACTACGGAAAAGAATTCGGAGAGTTTTCTGGTAAATCCATTACAAAAAAAATAAGATCATGAACAAATTCTTCAGAGGTATCATCGCAGCCTGGGGTGCCAAAAAACTAGGGGGCGGCTGCCTATCCACCATCATCATCTTCATTTTGATTTATACCCTACTCGGCAAATGCAATAACAAAGCCCGTGCAGCACAAAATGACGCCGATCATTCAAAGCCGGCAAAAATATCGACTCCAGTAAAATCCTATCCAAATTATTCCAGACCGGATTCTAACACCAAATTTTTCAAGGTAAACAGGATATAAATTACTCATCCAGCGCAAATTTGCAAATTCCTGGCATGCCAAGCCCAGAAATAAGAAAACGGCAAACGGCCCGTCCGACCATTCACCGCGATCTAATTAACGCTCAATCTTACAACGACTTATCTCGCTAAATGTTTAAAAAATAAAACTTTATTTTTTCTTACCGCTAACATCCTACTTTTCTAGCCCCTTAAAATGAGTCCGCTTATTTCAATTAGGTTAAGGCGCTTAAGCCCTGGCGATGGATTTAAGCTCCTGCAAAGACGAGTAAAACGAGTCCCGTGATAAAAAAACAGAACATTGCAACCAATAAGCCACTCGTTCCTTTTGGTGAATTACGAAATTCTTTCCAAATGAAAACACCCCATAATGCAGCAATCAAGGTGGCTCCCTGCCCCAATCCATACGAAATAGCAGGGCCCGCCTTTCCTGCAGCAATTAAATTTAGTGAATTCCCCAAACCCCAAATCAAACCACCCAATACACCTGTTAAATGCGTGCTGAAACTTCCTAGAAAATAAGCCTTATAACTAGTTGGCTCACCCACAATCGGTTTTCTGATCAGAATCGTATTAAATACAAAATTACTTAACAAAATGCCCACTGAAAAAATAAATACCGCTGTATAAGGGGTCATTTTACCAGCAGCGGGCGATACAAAATGATCAAGATCCATAGATGCCGCAATAAAACGGTAAAAGAAAGACATCAGTAAACCAGCTGTGATACAGATTAAAATACCTTTTGCTGAAACCTTCTTCTGCTCCCCCATGCTCTTCCTTTTATAAGCAATGGCATTTAGAAATATCGCCACTACTATTAATGCCACGCCAACAAATAAAAAAACAGGATCTCCCTTCTGTGCACTGGTGTAATTAATCAATACACCCAAAACCAATGCTAAGCCTATCGCCAGTGGAAAAGCAACAGACATTCCTGCGATAGCAATGGCTGCCGAAAGTAAGATATTTGCAGCATTAAAAATGACGCCCCCAACCAACGCACTAACAATGTTTGAGTAATCTGCCTGCTTGATATCTGTCAAAAAATCGCGTCCCTGATGACCAAAACTACCTATAGTAAAAGCAGAAAACATGGAAAAAAGTAAAATACCGATTACATAATCCCAATAAAACAGTTCAAACCGCCATGTTTTAGCAGCCATTTTTTGTGTATTAGCCCATGATCCCCAACATACCATCGTGATCAGGCAAAATACAACCGCAAGTGAATAATTTTCAATGATAAACATAATATAGTTTTTTAGATTTGGTGGCCAGAACAGTTTAAAAATGATACATTTTCCTCGATTTCGTTTCTAAACGGGGCTGATGACTGTGCGCCCATGCGGGTCACAGCTACTGCAGAGGCCTTACAGGCAAAAATCACGGCTTCTTCAATACTTTTATTCTCTGCCAAAGCAACAGCAAAAGCACCGTTAAACACATCGCCGGCAGCAGTAGTGTCAATGGCTTCCACTTCGGTTGCCAGGATATGCGTAAATTCATGATGATGTAATACCAAAGCACCCTCCCTTCCTAAAGTAATGATCACCGTCTCCACACCTTTCTCCTTGATAATCTGAGCAGCTTGCTTTGCACCATCGATGTCGTTGACAACAATACCCGATAACATTTCGGCCTCCGTTCTATTGGGCGTAATAACCGAAACATTCCGCAACAAAGCATCCGACAAGACGCAGGCAGGAGCAGGATTAAGAATCACCTTTTTACCCTTATTTGCGGCAATCTCCACCACCCAAGCCACGGTCTCCAACGAAATTTCCAACTGAACCAAAATGATCTTCGCTTGTTCAATCAGGGGTTCAGCTGCTGCAAGGTCATTAATATTAAGCGTTGCATTTGCCCCGGACGCAACAACAATACAATTTTCCCCATGCTGGTCTACCGTAATTAACGCCACACCTGAAGGATGTTCATGATCTACAAACACGTAGTCGGTATCAATTCCTTCATTCAGGAAGATTTGCTTAGACTGGCTTCCAAAAGCATCATTCCCTATTTTACATATCAATGTTACATCTCCGCCAAGCCTGGCAGCTGCAACTGCCTGATTTGCGCCTTTTCCTCCAGGATTCATAAAAAATACGCCTCCTAAAACCGTCTCTCCCGCAACAGGCAAATGTGCAGCTTTGATCACCATATCTGTATTCGAACTTCCCACGACTAAAATCATAGCGTTCGTTTTTTCATCTCTTTTCATTTATTCTAAATAGATTTAGTGTATTTATAATTTTTTAGTAGCGCAGCTTCAGCACATTCACCGGGCCAATTAAACCGGATTGCTCATATTTGCTATCCGTAGAAATATGGATTACGTCCGTATGGGTTAACCTGTCTTTCAAATCAAGTTTGCTATCTCCTATTAACCGGTTTGTCCAGGTATTTACCACTTCTATCTCCACTTTATTCAATCCCGTTTTGATCACTTTTGAAATATCAACCTGCCATGGGGCAGTCCAAACCGTCCCAAGTGCTTTACCATTTACGGTAACCTTGGCCATTCCCTGGATAGGCCCTGTATTTAAAAGGATGGTTTCTCCCGGATACAATTTAGTCATGTTAAAACTGTTGCTATAAATGGCAGAGCCCGAGAAGTTTTTAATGCGCTCATCCTTGTGCTCATCCCAGCTGATCAACCGGTCAAAAACAACGGTTTGATCGGGACCTCCTGGTATCTCCTGGTTCAAAAATTTAACTTGCCATGGTGCTTTCAATGCAAGAAGTTGTTCTGCAATCGGAAAATTAGCTCCGCTATTGGTTGCAGCTATTGCTTCTCCCTTATTGAAAACAACAAAACCACTCTGATTGGTCTCCAGTTTAAAATCGATAACGGTGTGTCCTTCAGCAGACTTAAAAACAGGTAAATTTCTCATCACGCCAGTAACCGGATCCCACCAATACGGCACCGCATCAGTAACCCTGAATGACCCGGAAAAACCCAGCTCATGATCGGATTGATTGGTCATAAAATACAGTTCCTGCTCTAGGGTACTTCTGTGCGTATAAAGTATTTTCTGCCCAGCATTGGTTTTAAAATCCGGACTCACACCCATATAATCCAGGGCCTCTTGCATAGTTAGCCCATCCATCACCAATCCTTTCCCATATTTCCTTATTCCCTTTTGTAAAACAGGTCTATCCCACATCATTGCTGCCAGCGCCTTAACACGCTGGTCGGCTTTCGGATAATCTGCTAAACTCGGAGAATTTTCAGGTGCAGGGCCTAAAATTACCGCACCTTCACGTACAAGAGACCCGATTTTTTCGAGTAGTTCAGGACGCATGGTTTTAAGTGGCGGTAGCACTAATATCTTATACTGTACCCCGTCAGGCAGTATAAATTTACCGTCTTTAACGGTTAGCCTGTTTAAGATAACCTCGGCATTGACATAATCATAACCATATCCTTCCGGCAGTTCGGGATTCCGGATACCCGTCATTTTAGGTGCATCCTCGCCAATAAAATAGGCCACATCATTTACAGGACTGCCTTCCTGAAGTAAATAATTACATCTTCTCAAGTAATCAATAAAAGCCTCACCCTGGTAAAACCAGGTGTTTTTCCGATTAAACTCGGTGCTAAACCAGGCATTTAAACCCGGATAATTGGTTTCATCTGGCTGGTGAATATACAAGTGTAATAAGGTTTGGTTTACACCTTCTGTGAACGACCAGTCTCCCCGCTTCTTTAACAAACCAGGATACCTGCTATAAGCGCCACCACCAGCTGTAAAAGATTCTGCCCAAACTCTGCGTTTACCATAAGTATGAGCAGCAGAAGAAGCAGATTTGTTTTCTATGTTACCCAACTCTCCTTCATTCCAAAATTCACCGGCAACTTCATCAGATGCGCCTCCATACTTTAAGAACTCGGAAGGAAAACCCCAATGTCCATAATTTTCCAGCCACAGCTTCAATCCCTGTTTATTGCCCAGTGCCTTTAAACCGCCTACATACTCCGTAGCTACCTGGTCTGCCACCAATCTTCTCAGGTCCCATAAAAACCGGTCAGACTGATCTGCACTGCCCACTATATTTCCAGCAAGTACCGGTAGCCAGGGCAACGGATCGTATCCGTAAATTTGCTGAAATGTCTGCTGCAAACTATCGGTCCAGTTCTGAGAACCCATTTCATAACTATCGGCAACCAAATACTTAAAAGCTTTCCTTTTTTCTTTTGGAATACGGGCAAGTATCTTTCCAATAAAGGAATCAAAATGCAAATCCAGCTTTTTACGGTCCATTTTATCCACTTCCAAACCTCTTCCTTCCGGCGCAGCAGGGCTATTTGTAACCCCTGTTGGTGCCAGCTTATAATTGATCAAAAGCCATTTACCAGGCGGAACTTTCCATTTCAATATCCCATCCTGGCTAACAAATGATTTTAAATTGATTACTTTTTGCGGATCGATCAGCAACCCCTGCGCTTCAGGTTCAGTTTGCCGCTGCCACTGATATTCTGGCCAGAGCGGTAAGGGCGTAGCATACATCTTCGCCAGTTGTTTCTCCATATAACGTTCCAGGTAAACGGCTGGTGATAAACTGATTTCTTTAAACCCAATCTCCCCTTCAATGTGTTCAAATACGAGTCTGAACGCTGTTGAACTCAGGGGATCAAAATTGACAGCAACTGGTGCATCAGGGATAAAACCCACTTGCTTACTCGGATTGATCCGGTTGATATTGAAAGTTTTTACCGTTTCCATTTTACCATTACGCCATACCTGCAACTGCACATCCGCAGAAAACGGAACATCAGCAGGATACAGAACCAGGCTTCGGATCGTTAAAGTCTTGACCAGCCTCACATCAACATTAAAGCTTTTGGTATTTGTTTTAAACCTGCTGACTGTTGATAAATTACCATCCATCACATGTGCTATATCTGCTGTAACTGCGTCCGTTGATAGTTTAGGTTGATAAGTCTGGATCTTAAAATCGGTGTATTCCGGAGCAGGCATAGCCAACGTAAACAAATAACTGGTGTCGGCGTTTCCTGGCATGACATTCATGGAAAAATCCTGGCCTCCGGTTACCTGTAAACTGCTACTGCTCACATAGCGCATAGATGATGCAGGCTTAATCCATGGTCCGCCACTCTGGCTCCATCCCGGACCGTTAAACATACCTAAAGTCATCCCGTTATTTGTTGCAGTTTCCATAGCAGCCTCGGTAGCCTTCCACCATGGTTCAGAGAACAGTTTCACAGATCCATAAGAAGTACCTTCGGCTTTAGTTAACCCTATATTGCCTATAAAAGCTCCGCCAATGCCAACCTTTTTCATAGCTTCCAGGTCTTTGATTACCCCGGTCGAGGAAATGTGGTCGTTGATCCAATACCAGTAGACATAGGGTCTGATCGAATCTGGCGGGGCTAAAAATCCTTTCGACCGCCTGGCAGTCTCCCCCTTAAGCGGCGAAGCCATAATTAATTCGACATAACGGTTTTTTATTTTTATACCTTCAGCTCTGTCTGGCGTTTGCAGGAAATGATGAAGTCCATCCTTTTCCTTTCTAAACTGCGTATACCCCTGTTCATCCACTATAAATTTACCTGCTACACTTTGCTTAAAATATTGGTCCGATTTTTCCAACGCAAACAACACCGCACTAAGGTCCCAGGTTTCCCTGTCATATGGCATAGCCATATATTCTTTATACGCGGTCACCAATGGTTGATGCCCGCTATACCCCAGATTGGCTTCGATGGCAGCAGCTGGAAAATGTACACTTGCTCCCACCTCAAACGGACTGATATAAATTTTGGTCGGCCAACGGCCGAATAATTTCCTTGCAGCCGGAAGATCACTGACCACATTGAATTCTTTTTGCCTCGGACTGCTGAAGTTCCCTGCCATGGTACTCAGAAATTTCACCTTCTGCTTAACCAGTTCCAAACCATTTAACTTAGTATACTGATCGGCTTTAGATGCGATCAATGCCGAGAGGTTTGTAGAAAAACCCACTGAAATGATCACCACCGAATGATCCTTCGCTTTAGCCAGCATACGCCGGTAAAAATGAACTGAGCTTTCCACATCCGCATAACTTTTGATTTGACTACCATACATCAACTGCCCTTGCTCTTTATAATCCATCGCCTTCCTGGCAAAACTTTTGGCCTCATTTTCACCTGCTACGCCATTTCGCACTGTTGCTATCGGCAATTGATCATAACCATATTGTTTTCGCATCAGGTCTATAAACTGCAATGAGCTGAGACTTTGTTTATTATTGCTAATCCCAAGTAAATTAACCTTACCCTGATCCGCATATCTGAACACCATGGCAAGGGCGAGCCCATCGTCTACATCATTTCCCATATCTGTTTCAAAAATTACAGGAATGGGCGTGTTTTTTTGCGCTTGCCCGGGACTGGCTATGGCCAGCCCCAGTACAAGAATAGTATAAAATATATAGGCTGATTTCAATTTTATCATACTCATAATGCCTCCTTAATTAACCATTTTAATATATTGAATCTGGAAAGATCCATTTACAGGTGCGCCAGGCGTAGCGTTGGAAGGGTCAATCCGCAACTGCTTTAATGTACCAGTCCATCCCGGAACGGCACTCATGTCAATGGTGTAAGTAGTAAAATCACTATAGGGATTTAGGGCAAAAGACACTTGTTTTGCATTACTCCATGCCAGGTCTGTATTCGTGGTAAAATAGACTTGTCCGATCGTTTGCGGAGAAGCATTCTTCATCCTGAGCACTACATACCGGCTGTTTGAAAGACTGATATTTAAGTTATCCGCAGACCGTATAAAAGCATCAGCCCCAGTTATTTTTCCACCTATATAATTGCCCGCAATGGCAGTCCAGCCAAAGCTATTGATCTGCTGTCCTGCTGTCCAACCTGCTGCATCGGACATAAAATTCCAGCCCTGGCTTCCTACATGAATATAATCCATGCTAAAGCTCCCCGAAGTAGCACTTCCCGGAACCGCATTGGAAGGATCAATCCTCAACTGCTTAAGTGTGCCTTGCCAGGTTGAAACATCAGCCATATTGATGGTATAATTGGTCAGTGAACTGTTCGCAACCATGGTAAAATCCTTTCTTTTATCCTCCGACCAGCCTGTACTTGCTGTCGTTGTGAAATAAACCTGTCCAACAGTACTAGTAGAAGAATTACTGATGCCAATCCGAATCAGCTTTTCTGTCCCCAGATTGTATCCTATTGAATTTGCCGAAAGTATAAAGGCATCATTCCCGCTAAGGGCACCTCCGATCTTACCTGCATTGTTCCGGCCGAAATCACTGATATCGTTTTCCGGGGTCCATCCTTCAGTATCCGCAGCAAATGACCAGACTTTGACCTCGTTACCCAACCATTTTTTTGCAGCCTGTACAAATGGGCTCGCTGTGCTATGCGATACAGCAAAAGCGGAACTGGCAGGTTCTCTTCCCCAACCAAATACGGAAACTATCGAAGCCCCATGGCCAAACATATCACCAAAATAAGCATCTGCCTGTGCAAAAGACCCATCTATGCCAATACTATAACCCTCCACACTACCAAAATTGGTCTGCTGTGCATCTACGAGATTAATCTCCGCTTTTAACGTATTCAGGTTATAAGGACAACTTACCGGCGAAAGTGTAAAACCTGGTGTCGAATAATTGTTAACAGCGGTCCAGATCGGTGGTGCAAAGGTGGTAGATAAACCAGGCTGGCTTGACTTTACACCCACAATATGTGAAAATATTTTTTCCCTCGGTATTCCGGTATCATAGGCCGTTTTGGCCAAAAACTCTGAATAATCATGGATAACCTGGTACAACCGCTCCTTATTGTAAGTCGTATAACCAAGGGTATGCAATGCTGCATAACCGTATTTGCCAGCTTCCCAGCTCTGCATCTGATCACCTAAATTTACATTTACCGGTAACGAAGCAGGGTTTACGTTGTATAGCGTATTGTCAGCCGAATAATCAGGAATATGTGTCTCCCAGCCTATGGCCATTCCCGCAAAAAGGTAACCTTTGCCGTTTGCTTTTAATTGGTTATAACGCGTGTTGAGTACGGACAATACGCCGTTTTCAAGCTGACTTTTCACAAAAGCCCTGAAACCAGGTGATTGTAAATTTGGAAAGGCTTTGGCATGCATCCAGGCTCCCCAGTTGAACCAGAAATAAGGCAGACGACCGTTAGACTGCCCGCCCCAGGTTTCTGCACCCGAGGGAAATGATACCCACTCACACCAGGAAGGATCATCGTAAAATTTAGGTGCAGCACCGCCGCCAAACTCAGTCGTATAATTATTGATGTCATCAAGCTGAAAATAAACCGGAACATTGTATTTCTCTGCGATATCAAAAGCTTTATTCACCTGGTACTGCATCTGCTGAACGGATTGGGTTAATAACATTGGCCCGGACAAGCCAAATGCATATTTGTAGGGCGCATCAGCAGTCACTGGTCCAAAAATCTGGGGCAGTTCCCCTACAAAAGTATAAGCCGAATTGGCATCTTTACCTGTATTTTCGCTATCGGCCTGATCAACACTGGTATTGGTCAGAAAAAAAACGATATAACGTTCCTGTGCAGGGCTTAGTGACACTCCGGCCGTTTTTTGTACTTCGTTAGCTTTAATATTTTCTTTATTGTCTACTACAGCCTTTTTACAACCCAAAGCAGTGGCTAGTACCAGCGTTAAGCTGATATAAAATTTGATTGCAATCATGATGATTTGATTTAAGTTTACATTCGTTCAGATGAGGTTTACCAACCCGGATTTTGGTTGAGATTAAAGTCAGGAATGATCGCTGTTTCCTTGATCGGTATTGGCATAATCAGGAACTTATCCGTCCAGGCATTCCTACGTTCCGTTACAAATCTCGCGTAGCTGAAGCTATTGTTTGCTTGCTTGGTAATCTCCATACCGGTAACGAGCCGATCCGTCTGGTCCAGTATTTTCCACCGGCGTACATCCCAAAAACGATGTTCCTCAAAAGCAAGTTCTACCCTGCGCTCCTTACGGATCCGATCCTGAAAATCCTGTTGCGATAAAGTAACCGGAAAATTAGGCATATTTGCCCTAAATCTGATTTTATTTACTGCATTTTGCGCTATAGATGTAGGGCCATGAGCTTCATTTTCTGCTTCTGCAAGATTAAGATAAAGCTCAGCCAGGCGGTATTTTTTCCATCGGGTATCTTCCGGCTGGCCAGATTGCAAACGCGGGTCAATGAATTTACGTAAATAATAACCTGTCCTGGTAAATGCCCAACCGATTGGGGCCTTTAACAACTGATCTGCACCGCCTATATAGGTTTCCATGATATGCACACTTCCGGCAATATTATCATATGCAGCACCATTGTGCCAAACCGTTGCATAAAACCTTGGATCCCGCCCGAGGTAAGGTTGTGCAGGATTATATCCCGATGCCGGGTTTAGAATAGGCTGTGTATGATCCGAGTCCTGATATCCCTTGATGACCGGTTCTCCTGTAGCTTGCATATCATAACTATCCACCAATTCCTGACTCGGTGTAGCGCCAACCTTGAACATACCCGGTTTGCTGGGTATACTGTTGATGATACTAAATACAGGATCTATCTGTGGTTCAAATATTTCATAAATGGTTTCTTTATCTCTGGGCGAACTGCTGATATCAGTCTTGCTTAAAAAATAGTCACCGTAATTGTCAACCAGACTATATCCCTGCGTTGTCAATACGTTGATGGCTTGCTGTGCCGCCAAAGATGCCGCTTCCCATTTGGTTTTATCGTTCCCAGCATTCCATAAAGGACTAGCATTGTACAACAAAGCCTGAGATTTTACGGCATAAGCAACAGCCTTGCTGAACCGGCCACGTTCGGCTTCGGTAGTAATCCTGATGGGCATACTGCCATTTGCAATCACTTCATCACACTCCTTTACAATAAAATTCACACAATCCTGAAAAGCCGGACGTTTCAGCGTGGTATAATCAAAATCATTCGTAAAAGGAGCCGTCACCACTGGCATCGGGCCATACTCTTTGACCAGTTCCCAGAAATAAAAAACCCTTAACATCTGCGCTTCTCCGCGAAAACGTGCCCTATTGGTAGCACTTGGGATACTTGCAGTCTCCACGTTTTGAAGAAATACATTCGCATCCCGGATACCTGCCCAAAACGTACCATAATGATAGGAGCCCTGCCCTCTTTCCTGATGAATATGCAAAGGGTTACCGCTGGCATTCAGGCTACCCGCCGACCAAGCCATTACGCCACCACTGTAAGCATAAGCCTCATCAGAATATGGTGCCAGGAAATCAAAGAAACCGTACTTCCAAAAGTAGCTTGGCATTTGTCCGTAAACTCTGTTCAGATAAGCCTCAGTCCGTTTCTCATCTTTAAATATATCATCAAGTGTTGTCCTGCCATCCGGTGTGATGTTCAGATAATCTTTCGTACAACCTGCTACCAGTAAAACCAGCAACATCAAGATTCTTAATATGTTTTTCATTAGAATATAATTTGATTTTTAAAGGTTATGAAGCTATCATAAGCATATTCATTACTGTTTGTAAGCAGTATGCTTAGGATGGTCTCATCTTATCTAAGGATTAAAAAGTGAAGTTTACTCCAAAATTATATAGCCTCGTAATCGGGTAATCCCGACTGTTCGTCAACTCCGGATCAAACTCTTTTGTAGGCAGTTTGTCCCAGGTAAAAAGGTTCAATCCATTGGCATAAATACGCAACCGCTTTGCCCCAATTGTATTGCTCCATTTAGCGGGTAAACTATAACCGATCTCCATATTCTTCAACCTCACATAGCTCGCATCCAGAATAAAGAAGGAATTTGGCCTTTCATTGGGGTTAGACTGCGTAGAAATACGGGGATAGTTTATTGGCATTCCGCTGGCCGCGCGTTCTTCGGTCCAGCTTTCCAGGTGCCTGGACACATAGTTTTTATCTGCAAAAACACCCTGGTCACTATAATAGTTAGAAACATTCGAAATCCCTTGTAACAGCACACTAAAATCTAATCCTTTATAAGTCAGGTTAAATGCCGCTCCAAACTGATATTCAGGAACTGCCGAATAGCCAATCGGCGCCATATCCCTTTCATTGATCAGGTTATCGTTGTTCAGATCCTTATATTTAAAATCACCCGGTCTGGACTCATGTCCACCTACATTTTGTACCGGAGAACTGGCAATATCTTTCTGATCGGTGAAATACCGGTCTACAACGTACCCGAACATCTGCCCAATCCGGTAACCGGTTTCCCGATACCGGTAGGCATAATCTGCAGGCAGCAAAGGTTCATCTGCATAGATTTGCCTATTCGTCGCATAATTCAGGTTCACACGAGCCAATACCGACAAGTCTTTATTGAAGGATTTCTTATAGTTCAGTTCAATTTCAAAACCTTTGTTTTCTACCACACCAATATTTACCGGCGGTAATACGGAAATGGGCAGTCCATTAAGTTCGGGGATGGTGCCCCTGTTGCGTAGAATATTGTCCCTCTTTTCATAAAATGCATCAGCCACCAGGTTAACCTGATTAAACAAACCAATTTCCAACCCAAGGTTGTATTTCTTTGCGACCTCCCATTGTAACTGGGCATTTTTTAACAGGTTATAATTGATCGTTTGTGCATTTCCCAAACTACCGGAAAACCCAGCCCCTACAACCTGAATGTCATCCAGATATAAAAACCTTCGGTCTCCGATGCGGTCATTCCCCACTTTACCAACAGAACCCCTTAATTTCAACAAGTTAACGACCGGGTTATTTTGTAAAAATGATTCATTAGAGATGAGCCAACTGGCAGAAACTGCCGGAAAAAAACCAAAGCGCTGCCCCTCGGCAAATTGCTCAGAACCGTTGTAACCGGCATTAAATTCCAGGAAATACCGCGAGTTATAGCCATAAGTAAATCTCGAGGCCAGACCCATTAACTTAAACGGCAACTCATTATTGATCACATTATTTTGTTGCTGATACAACAACATACCTGAAAAATCATGCTTACCAATAGTTTTCGCATAGTTTACAAAACCCTGGAAATTAGATAGGGTTTCAAAATTACGCCCTCCTCCAATCGCTAAAGGGGTATTCTGATCATTATTGAATGGCCGGTAATACACGCTGTCCCTGCCGTCAGCCCCTTGTAAATTGGGATTAATGATCTGTACATATTTTTCGTATTTCCTTGTGGCTTCCAAATTATTGATTGTACGTGCATCAAACGAAACTACCGCCCTTGCCGATAAACCTTTGGTAATGAAGTCAAGATTTTGCTCCATACCATAGGTAGCCAATACATTACTTCTTTTTTGTTGCGTATAACCAGATCGGTTAATCAGACCATACGCAGGGTTGTCAATATCAGCATAAGTAATTACCTGTCCATCAGGCGTGAGCGGACCGGGCACAACAGCTGGCATGCGGTTCATGAAGTAAATAATCCAATCTGTTGGATTATCTCCGCCCAAAGCATAAGGACTATTCCGTTGCTCCAGGTAGCCCGCCACATTTAGAAATGCCTTTAAATTCTTATTCAGTTGGATATCAATATTGGATCTGAAATTATAGCGGTTAAGCTTAAAGCTTGGATCATAGCTAAGGTCTTTCTCCGTATTAAACTGTCCACCCTGACTCAGGTAGCCTGCATTTACAAAATATTTGGTTGTTTTACTTGCGCCAGAAACATTCAGGTTATATCGCTGCTGATAAGAATAATCTTTAACCAGCAGTTTACGCCAGTCTGTATTTGCGTAACGCAACGGATCTTCCTGAGTTTTATAATAGGCCAACGATTGAGCAGAATACTCAGCAGGTAAACCATCATTGGTCAGTGCCAGGTTTTTTAGCGTTGCAAAGTCATAAGCATTAACGGGACTGATAAAGCGCGGAAAATCCTGTGCGCCCACCTCGGTTACAAAATTGATTTCAGGAATCTCAGAAGTACCTCTTTTTGTGGTGACTAAAATCACACCATTAGCTCCTCTAACCCCAAAAATAGCGGTAGATGAAGCATCCTTCAATATCGTTACAGACTCTACCTCATTGGGATCGATATAGGTCAGATCGCGTTCAATTCCATCTACAAGGATGATTGGGCTTTGTGCGTTTACAGTCCCCTGTCCTCTGATGAACAACTGTGTAATGTCTCGACCAGGTTGACCACTGCGTTGAATAGAAGTTAAGCCAGGCAATCTTCCGGCCAGTGTTACCGCCAAATTTGCAGCAGGACTTTGTTTAATTTCCTTGGTTTTGATAGACGAAATCGCTCCGGTAACTGTTTCCTTTTTTTGCGTTCCATAAGCAACCACCACCACCTCGTCAAGGCCACCCACAACAGCAGTCAGCGAGACGTTAATATTCGTTTCTGCACCTACTGTAATCTCCTGCGTTTGGTAACCAATGTAACTAAATACCAGCACTGCTCCGGGATCAGCCTGAATGGTATAGCTTCCCTCCGAATTGGTCACAGTTCCTATTTTTGTTCCTTTTAGTTGTACAGATACACCGATCAGGGTCTCCCCGGTTTCATCCTTCACCACACCTGTAATGGGCTTTTGCACCAACTTTACAAGCTGTTTATCCAATGCAGGTTTGATGATCACTGTTTTATCTTTGATCTGGTAAATCAATGGTTGTGCTGTAAAAATTTTGCTCAGCGCCTCCTCAATGGTTACATCATTTAGCTCCGCATTTACTGGTTTGGCTCTGCTCATCACATCTTTTTTAATGTACAGAAAATTATAGCCGCTTTGTTTCCTCAGCTGTGCAATGACATCCTGCAGATCGGCATTCTTTGAAGAAAGATTTATGCGCTGGGCAACACTATTAGCGCTTACCTGCATCAGGCCCATCAGCAATAAAAACACAGTTATTCTCATAACTAATAATATTTTTTTATATCGGCCAGCTATGGGCATAGCTGTCTTGATAAAAGCATTTAAATTCATACTTTTGGTTGTTTGGGTTTATTCAAGATTTCTTTTCGATTTTTTTATCCGGATATGATCCAGGTATTGAATAGCCCAGGCTTATGACGTGGAAGTGGTGAGACACTTTCACGTTTTTTTTGCACTAAGCTTCCTTTAAAAGGAGGTCAGGTAGGTTTTATTTTCATACATCGTTTAATATTTGGTTAAATATTTGGTTATTTGCTTACTATAATTTTGTTTTTACTAATGCTGAACTTAACGAGACCCGTTGACTGTAACATATCCAGTAATTGGGTGATATCTTTATAACGGGACAAAGTTCCCTCTAAACCGCTTTGCGGAATATCCCCTTTATATATTACCTCTACATCATACCACCGCGCTACTTTGCGCATGATGCTCTCAATGTTTTCATCCTGGAATTTAAAAAAGCCCATTTTCCAGGCTATTGCTTCCTCCAGGTCTGCTTTGCGAACATCAAGCCCCTGATTTGACAAAACCGACTGTTCGCCCGGCTTTAAGATGGCTTGTTCCATTTCTAAGGCTCCAGTTAAACTAACGCTTTGTACATTTACACGGCCTTCTATTAGGGTCGTTTTAACATTATTTTCATTGGGATAAGCACTCACATTAAAATGTGTTCCTAGCACTTCAACCCGCTGTCCTTTACTCTCCACGACAAAAGGATGCTTTTTATCCTTAGCAATTTCGAAATAAGCCTCGCCAAGCAATTCGACCTTTCTTGTCGCGTATTTTTGAAAACTCACCGGATATTTAATTGTTGAGGCCGCGTTAAGCCAAACCTCACTCTGGTCAGGTAAACGGATCCGATATGTTTCTCCATTTGCAGTAGAAAGTACATTCACCTGATCTGAATTTGAAGCTGAACCGATGATTTCATAAATAATCTGGCCATCTGCCGATTTTGAAATCTTTACGCCAGCCTCTTTCGCCAGTTCACCATTTGCAGCATCAGAAAGGACAATTTTCTTCCCGTTAGCGAGCGTAAGCGTCGCACTATTTTTGCCCGGTACAATGCGATGTGACACAGTAACCTGATGTTGAGGCAAAGAGAATTCCTGGTTAAAAAAGAACAAGCCAGCGGCCAATATAATCAAGCTACAGGCAGCAGCAAATATATATTTGTAAGTCAATGATTTTTTAGGCCTTGGTAAGCTATGCGAAAGAATGTTAGTCAGGATCTCCTGTTCATTTCTGATTTGCAAAACAGATTTATCTTCTGCCAGCACCTCATCCCATTGCTGATCCCAATGCATTTTAAGTGCCTGCTCTGCCCATTCATCCTGCAGCAACAGATCAAACTCCTTCTGTTCATCTTCAGAAGCTGTTTTTTGTTTGATCTTATCATACAGAAATATAATTCTATTTGGTTCCATTGTTATAAAGACACCATACAACCAGGCATCGGGGGTATTGAAAATAAATTAAAAATTATTTAGCCTCAGATTTCATACTGCATTCAAAATGATAACTACCAGAACCGATCTCCACACTACGGCTATTCCCATGGACATCTGACTTCAATGGATGCGGTAAAGTAACCGTGGCCCTGGTATTTACCGGAATTTGCACATCCAGTTTAAATAAACCGTTCTCTATTTTCCAGGACGAAACTACCCATCCATAAGGGGTATTTAGCTCAGCCCTGGCACTATTCAGACCTCCCCCTGGTTTGGGCTGGATCATCATTTTCTTATAACCGGGAGCATCCGGATCCGATTGAATACCCGCCACGTTCCGATACATCCAGTCACCTATAGCGCCATAAGCATAGTGATTATAAGAATTCATGTCGGGCGTTTGAAAACTTCCATTGGGTTTAATCCCATCCCATCTTTCCCAAATTGTTGTTGCTCCCATTTTTACAGGATATAGCCAGGAAGGATAGCTTTCCTGCATAAGCAGATCATAAGCCACATCTTCGTATCCATAACTGCTCAGCACATGACAGAGGTAAGGTGTTCCTAAAAACCCTGTAGTCAGATGATTTCCATAACTTTTGATATCTGCAACCAGCCGATCTGCTGCCGATGTGCGAAATGCTTCAGGGAGCAAATTAAATTGCAATGCCAATACATAGGCTGTTTGTGTACTTGAAACCAGCCTTCCATTTCCAGTCATATATTCTTTTACAAATGCAAGCTTTACATCATTAAGCAATCCGGTATATTGACTAACATCCTTGCTTTTACCCAATACCTGTGCTGCATTGATCAGGATTTGAACAGAATGCGCATAAAAGGCCTGTGCTATCAGGTATTTATCAGTCACCGCAGCCCTTCCATCATTATCATCATCCGGACGGTAAAATAGCCAGTCGCCGAAATGGAATCCTGTATTCCACAGGTTATTAATGGATTTAGACCTCATGTAACCAACCCATTTCTTCATACTTTCATATTGATCCTCCAGTAGGCGCTGATCACCATAAGCTACATACATGTCCCATGGCACAATGGTCGATACATCTGCCCACCCGGCAGAGGCACCATCAGTCCCACCCAGCACATTTGGGATCACATGAGGCACTAATCCATCCGCCTGCTGGTCAGCACTTAGATCTTTTAGCCATTTGCTAAAAAAACCAGCTACATCCATATTGTAAGCAGCCGTTTTAGCAAAAGCCTGTGCATCTCCTGTCCAACCCAAACGTTCATCACGTTGCGGACAATCAGTAGGTACATCTACAAAATTGCCCTTTTGTCCCCACTGTATGTTATGCTGCAATTGATTTAATAAAGGATCCGATGTAGAGAACCGCCCAGTTTCCTCCATATCCGAATAAAGCGCTACAGCGGTAAGCTGCTCTGGCTTTAACTCACCCGGGTATCCTTCAATCTTTACATACCTAAAACCCTGAAACGTAAAATGAGGTTCCAATACCTGTGTTGTATTTCCCTTAAGGATATAAGTATTTTGAGCTTTGGCTGTTCTCAGGTTTAAGGTGTAAAAATTACCATCCTTATCCAATATTTCTGCATGGCTTAGGGTAATCCTGGTTCCTGCCGGACCATTCGCCTTCAGCATTACCCAGCCCACCATGTTTTGTCCAAAGTCGGCCACTGTTTCACCTTTAGGCGTTTTAAATATTTTTAAAGCGCTAAATTGCTCGTGTTTTTTTACCGGGGCGCTGCTCATGCCGATCAGCTCTTCAGTGCCCTTTTTCAGCACGCTTACATTTTGCCAGGAAGAATCTTCGGTATACACTGGTTCTGACCAGCCGGTCTTTTCTAGTCTGGCATCGTAACATTCCCCATCATAAATATCGGCCGACATAATCGGCCCGTATGCGCTCTTCCAATCTTCATTCGTATTGATCGTTTCCTTTGTACCATCCGTATATGCGATTTCCAGTTGCATCAACAATGCCCTGGTATCTCCGTAAAAGCTGTGTTGTTTACCAAAGCCAATTCTCCCTTTATACCAGCCATCCCCAAGGGTCACCCCAATTGCATTTACACCATTTATTAAGGACGCAGTTACATCATAAACCTGATATTGAAGGCGCTTTCTATAGCTTGTCCAACCAGGTGAAAGATAGCTATCACCCAACCGCTTCCCATTAATATGAGCTTCATACAGCCCTTTTGCAGTAATGTACATGGTGGCAAACCTTATTTTCTTTTTTACGGTAAATGCTTTTCGGAAGAGCGGACTTCTTGCCGAAGTATCTTTTCCATAAACAGCTATCCAACTGGCAGTCCATTCTGAAGGCTTAATCCCCATTTGCCAAAACTTAACTTCGCTCCAGGCAGATGTATGCCCGTGGTTATCTTTGACCCTGACTTGCCAGAAATAGCGTTTTTTTGATTGCAATTGAGCTCCCGAATAGGGTACAAGAATAGATTGCTCAGTTTTGAGTTGATTACTCCAGACCAGTTCCTTAGTCAAATTTAGCTTTTCTGTCCCCACCCTGATTTCATACGCTGTCTGAAAAGTATTTTTGTCCGCTGATTTGATCTTCCAGCTAAATCTGGGGGTTGCTGTTTCTACCGACAAAGGGTTGTCTTCATGTTCAACCCTAAGCTCAGCTACACTAATCTGCTGAGCAAAACTGGCGGAACCCATTGTTAAAAATAACACCAGGATTAAATTTTTCATAGAAATGCGCTTCATACTTTATAAAGACACCAGCTGGTATACCACAGGGGGTATCCGAAGATTAAAAAAGTTTTATAATGATCAATACGGTTGCCAGTCCCGTGTGATTCCGCATGGTATTCCTTACAGAACGCAATGCAATTTTCATGTAGGACTGTACAGTCAAAACAGAAAGATTAAGCTGCCTGGCAGCCTCTTCATACTTAAGCCCCTGCACCTGGCACAGGTTATATACCTCACGCTGTTGCGCAGGCAACCTTGCGATGGCTTCTTCCAATAGGCCTTTGGCATCATTTAGCAGGATCGTTTCTTCAGTTTCATTACTCTCTTCCTGCCAATCTTCTGCAGCTGTTTTATTTTTACCAAGCTCCCGCCTCAATTTTCGCAATTGATTGTAACAACGATTCTTACACATCACCCGCAGGTAATTTCCAATGTGGTCTATCTTAAGCAATTCGTCACCTAACATCCATATCTTCAACATTACTTCCTGAACCAATTCTTCAGCAAGTTCCTCAGCGTCAAGAATACGATAGGCAAAAAGATAAACCGTTTTATGGTATCTGTAATAGAATAAGGTAAAGGCATGCTCATCACCCGCCGCTATCTTCTGAAGCAGTTCTTCATCGCTATAAAGCGGTTTTAAAACCATATAAAATAATATTTGGCATAAATGAGCATAAAGGCATAAACAACAAATCTATACATTTTTAAACAATGATACTTATTATTCGCCAAAAGTACATGAGCAGTAGTGTCTGCTAACCAGAGCTATTGGCTTAATCCAGCACGGTGACCGTTAGCTTAATGATATTCGAAAAGCTGGTAGCATCCGCGCTAGATTTTGCTGTTACCTGCATCCCCTTTACCGCATTGAAGATAAACTTAGCCAGAACCAAAGCATCCTGATTATTTTTAATTTCTCCTGTTTGCTGACCTTTTTTAATTACCTGAAAAAAAGCAGTTTCCATTTGTTTTTCATTTTGGCAAACCAGTTTACTTACCTCCTGATCATGTGGTGCCACCTCTATTTCAGCATTGACCATAAAACAGCCCTTTTGCTGTTTGTCACCCACTAATTCGTTGGTGGCCAACTCCATTAATTTAATCACCGTTTCTTTTGCAGATGTGGATTGATTGACAATTTCGTTAATTTTCACATTCCCAGCCCGCTGATAGCTTTCTAACGCTTTAAGAAACAGGGTGTGTTTATCAATATAGGTATCATACAAACTGGAACGACTAATACCCAGTGTATCCACTAAATCTTGCATCGATGTCGCGTTGTAGCCTTTGTGCCAAAAAAGTTGAATTGCTTTGGTCAGCACCTCATTCTCATCAAAATCTTTCGTTCTTGCCATAACCAGAAATAGCTTTGCTTAATACAGCAAAGCTATTCATTTTAAACTAAATTTCCTTAAACGGAGGTCATTACCTCACGCCACCACTTGCGATCAGGATTTCACCGGTCAACCACCGCGAATCTTCTGATGCAAGAAATACAGCGATATCAGCAATATCATCTGGATTACCACCACGGCCCAGTGGCGTAGAGGCAATAGCTTCTTTCTGGAAATCGCTACCAATAAAACCCGCAGTATGTGTACCTTCAGTTTCTACCATACCCGGATTGATTGAGTTGACACGGATATTTTTATTACCAAGTTCTTTAGCCAATACCTGTGTGATGGAGTCAACTGCACCTTTGGTTGCGGTATAAATTGAACTTGCCACTGGCGTAATGGCCGTTACAGCTGATCCGATATTGATGATACTACCGCCAGCTGCATTAAAATGCTTCAATGCGCCTTGTGTACTCAATAATAAACCAAGCACATTGGTATCAAACTGGCGGTGAAAATCTTCTGCTGTAATTTCTTCAATTGCACCAAATTGATAAACGCCCGCATTATTTACTAAGATATCAACCGGACCGAACGCTGTATTGGTTTCTCCAAATAACCGGGCTAGATCTGTCGCACTTGTTACATTGCCCTGAATGGCAACTGCTCTCCCACCCGCTGCGGTTATTTCTTCAACTACCTTATCTGCACCTGCTTTTGCCGAAGCGTAATTTACAACTACACTTGCACCCGCAGCAGCAAGACTTTTAGCGATACCGGCACCAATACCTTTCGATGCTCCTGTTATAACAGCAATTTTATTAACTAATTTTTTCATGTCTATCTTCTACCATCCCTTTATTGGAATAATCGTTCCACAAATATATAAGCTAATTTGGAACGATTGTTCCGTTATTATTTATTATTATTTAGGGATGACAAAAGCGTGTTTAACCGTTCTATTTCCTGTCTGAGTGTGTGCCGTTCTGTTTTGGATTTGGTCAAATCAATTGCCCTGGTATAATGCTGAACCGATAGGTTTATATCAATACCGGAATATAAATAGCCCAATAATTCGTGATAATAATTGCTCTCTGACAGATTTATTTTTTCCACTTCCCGAATTGCTTTCTCACAACTGTAAATTTTGGAGCATGCAAATGCCCTGTTCAGAGCAGTAACAGGCGAGTACTCAAGGAGCAAGAGTTGATCGTATAAAGGCAAAATATGCCTCCATTTAATTTCATCGACGGCTGCTGTATGCCAGTAAGCTATAGCTGCTTCCAAATGGTACCTTGAAATTTCCATGCCACAGCATGCATTCACCAAATGGTAATTCCCTCTATCAATAAGTGACCTGTCCCACAAGCTTTTGTCCTGTTTATCAAAAAGAATCCCTACCCCATTACGATCTGTCCTGGCATCCAATCTAGAACTCTGAAAGCACATCAATGCCAGTAAAGCATTGACATCTGGGGTATTGGTCAACACGTTTTCAGTTAGTAAGAGCGTCAACCTTACAGCTTCCGAGCAAAGGTCTTTTCTAATTAACAGGTTATTGGTCTTAGAAAAGTGGCCTTCATTGAAAAGTAAGTAAAGCGTTTTTAAAACGGTATCCAGTCCTGATCTGATATCCGCCTCGCCTAAAGGCCTGATCTGGAAATTTTCATTACGGAGCACGGTCCTCGCCCTATGCAAACGTTTTTTTATAGTTTCGTTCTTTGTCAAAAAAGCACAGGCTATTTCTTCTACGCTGAAACCGCATAGAATTTGAAGCACGAGACAAATCTGTGTCTGGGCAGAACTTGTTGTACCGCAAACTGTAAAAATCATTGACAACTGGCTATCGGCAATAATCTCGCTACTAAAATCAAAATCTCCCTCTATTTCAAACCCGCTAGCTTTTATATTTTCTTTGACCTGTAGTTCAAAAACGGCAATATGTTTAAAATAATCTTTGGTTTTGTTTTTAGCGACAGTATAAAGCCAGGCAACCGGGTTCTCGGGAACTCCATGGATTGCCCAATTTTCAGAAGCTTTCATAAAAGTATCACTCGCTATATCTTCAGCGACCTCTATGTGCTCCAATCCGAAATGACGGCACAAAACAGCCGTCATTTTAGCATATTCCTGCCGGAATAAATGTGGTAAAATATCTTGATGTGATGTTGCTTCTTCCAATACTAATCACGCTTTAAAACTTCTCGCACTTCTATATTTCCGCCGACCTTAAAAATCGGATTGCCCTTCGCCATTTCTACAGCTTCATCGATATCATCAACCTTGACAATGATATAACCAACTACAAATTCCTTAATTTCCGTATACGGGCCGTCGGTTACAACACTGTCGGATTTCACGGTTTTGGCACTTCCCCGAACAGGTAACAGCGTATTGCCTTTGTCCACTAATTTGTGCTGCGCAGCAATTCCGGCCAGCCAGTTCATCCTTTCCTGCATTTGTTCCGGCGAGGGTTTAAAGTCGGCAATATCTTTTAATCTGAAGATCAACATAAATTCTTTCATTTTTTCTTAATTATAAGTTTTTTAAAATTTCTTCATAGTTTTCTCTAAAATCAGGACTTGCAGTTCCTTCTATCCTGTAGGTGCAAAAATCGGTAATTCCAGTGTATGCATTGAAAACGGATTTGAGATACGGTTCAGTATAATCACTGCCACCGTCACTGTCCGATACCTTACCGCCAGAGGCAATTGCTAAAAATACCTTTTTTCCACCCAGATAACCGGTTCGTTGCCCATCGCTGTGATATCCATAAGTGACACCAAACCTGATCAGCTGATCAATCCAAGCCTTCAAGGGTGCAGAAATTCCTAAATTATGTACAGGAGTACCGATGACTATAAAATCTGCATTCTTAATTTCGTTAAGAATGGCATTGGCATACTGGAGTAGCAAATGATCATCGTTACTCATTGTACCCGGGTTCTTATAAAATACTTCAATCAGAGCCCGGTCTATAAATGGCGGAAAATCCGCTGCCAGGTTCCTTTCGACTATCGTATTTACCAATCGTTTATCTGTTAGTTTTTTAACAATGGCCGAGCTTAATCCCTGACTATAGGATCTGCTTCCCCGCGCACTAGAAATGATATGTAAAACATTTTTCATCCTTTTAAATTTTGTTATTTTGCGCTATAACGATTGGATTTTCGAAAAGGGGACAAGTCAATTATACATAATTTCGGAGTCAGGATAATCGAAACGCGAAATTTCACATTAACGGTTACTAAAAATACAGATAGCCAACGAGTCAATATGAAGATGCAAGTTAAAAAAGTAGCAACGAAAATTTTGTTGTGCCCTGCACATCCATAAAGCGACTACGTGATAAATGTTTTTTATCATAGTAAGTTTTATAAATACGAATACTTAAAACGGAGCATATTGATAGGTATTGAACCAAACTATTTTTTCTTACGGGATTTTTAATCATATTGCCTTCAATGAGCGCGTCGTAAACTGTTTAAACTAAGAGCATGCCTACCAAAAAAATTAAAAAGTGGATATTTATATTGCCTTGCCTGTTTTTAATCAACTGTAATACCCATGGCGATAATAAAAACCACTCAGGCAAAAAATCTGCTCAGGATACTGTGAAATCACCCGGTTCCGAATTCCAGGGAGAATTTTCATCAACGGTAGAAACGGAAGAGACGACTTCAGGAACTGCCAACATTACCTACAATTTTGTGATAAATTCTACTGTTGCAGTTTTGACAACGAACACCTATCATGAACCGATCAGATGTAACGGCAATTATAAGATCATTGAGAAAAACAGCATCCTGGAATTGTATTATGCAGGCAATGACAAAAATTGCAAATCGGAAAACGCCAACTTCAAGATCAAGAAAGAAAATGATAAGTATTTCATTAAGGGCTTAGGAGGAGAAGCCACAATCAATGACTGGATCCCATGTAGTAAAAGCAGATAAGTAACCTTTTAACTGCTACGATGTTATATTGGAACCACTATTAGCCGAATTTCATATCCAATTTTATAGCTAAGTAAAAAACCATTTTCAACCCTTAAAACTTATGCAGCGCATTTGATTTATAAAAAAAATAATAATTTGAAACAAAGCCCCCGGATCGATGTTCTTCAGCATCGAAATCAACCTTTGAATCTAGCTTGTTATGAATGGATTATCTCCCTGGGCATTATCCGCAAGTTCTGAATTAGCGGAAAGCCAAACGGCAATTTACAGCACAGCTGCCGGAAGTTTTGAATTTAAAGTGTACCAGACCACAGATTCCATCTGGCTTGTGGCCGGGTTGCCCAATGGAGGAAACGCTGCTTTCCGCGCAGCATTTAGTCCCGGCGGAAAACTCGAAGTAAAAAAAGCCGCAGAAAACGACCAGGGCATTTACATTGAATTACAAAGTGAAACTGGAAAACAAGAGGTCGAGATCAACATCAGTCAAAAAGAAACCCTTCCGGTACTCCGCTACACGACTACCCTAAAGCCAAAAAAAGATCTGCTGATCCCATATTGGCCAAAGGACATTCTGATGAACAGTAAATATGGTCCAGAAAACACAGCTGGAAAAATCCACATCAGCCAGGAAGGGACCCGTACAGGATTAATTTACTTCACGCAGACCAGGCCAAAGACAGCCTCCATCCTATACTTGCAAAACCTGACTGCCCTAAACGATTACTGCCAGCAAACTCAAACCTCCTGCGCCAATACCGTAGGCGGCAACTGGCCTGAAATGGGTTTTGCATTACCTGCGACAAAAGATCAACCCTTAAAAGCCGGCAAAGCAGTGATCATCAACGATGCCTTTATCGCATTCGATGATCAGTCGCCAAAAGACCAGTTTGCAACCAACCGCCTGTTTTTAAACCTGCTGGCCAGCATTTACCTACTACTTCCAAGACCAGAAACCAATTACCAAAACTGGCCGGAAATTCTGGATAGAGGATTAAAAGACCTGATCGAAAGTCCAGGATGCTGGAGCCAGGTAGCGGGACACAAGTACTTCAATGCCTATGTGAGCGACTATAACACGCCACCAGAAATCATGGTACAGCTTGCAGTGCTATTACCTCTGGTCGATTACGTAGAATGGAGCAAAACTGAACTTGAAGTTATCCAAACCGTTAAAAAAGGACTACCCGGGTTTTATGATCCCAAACTTGGCGTGATCAGCCGCTGGTTACCTGCAGCAGAAAATCAACTAGAGGGTGAAGAAGAACAAAAGGAACCTGGCGTCATGGACTCCTGGTACCTACATCACCCCCTTTTGAATCTTAGCAGACTTGCCCTCAAAGGTGACAAAATTGCTGAAAAACTATTCAAAGATTCGCTTGATTTCACCATCAAAGTCGCCCATCATTTCAATTACCATTGGCCTGTATTTTATAAAATCGATACGCTGGAAGTGCTTAAGGCGGAAACTTCCAAAGGCAAAGGCGGAGAAAAAGATGTAGCGGGATTATATGCCCACGTAATGCTTCAGGCATGGGAACTCACCAAAGAAAAACGCTATTTAAATGAAGCCGAAAAAGCGGCAAAAACATTACAGGAATACGGCTTTGATATCTTTTATCAAGCCAACAATACCGCATTCGCATCCGGTGCCCTTTTACGTTTGTACAAAATCACAAAAAATGAACTTTATCTGGAGCTAAGTTACCAATGCCTGGCTGCAATATTTAGAAATACACAAATCTGGGATTGCAATTATGGATATGGCAGGAACTTCCCAAAATTCTTTTCGCTGTTCCCATTAAACGATGCCCCTTACACTGCCGTATACGAAGAACAAGAAGTATTCTGTGCCATACATGACTATCTGAAACACGCCGAAGATGTAGAAATCCTGCCTTCCCTAAAACTACTTCTGGCCGAATACATCCGATATTTGGTAGATCGCGCCGTATACTACTACCCTACTATGCTACCCAAAGAAATGTTGGAAGAAAAGCCAAAAATTGGAGAAGTCGATCCTGAACTCTGGATCGCGCTGGAAGACTTGCAAGACGGCTGGGGAAAATCAGGCACCGTTGGGCAAGAAGTGTACGGTGCAGGCAATGCCTTTGGTATTCTCCCACGTCATTACATGCAAGTACCCGGCGAACCTTTCTTAATTTATGTAGACTACCCCACCTCCGGTTACAAAGCCATCAAGGGAAAGGATATTCATTTCTCTATTCTTGGCGACAAGCGCCTTCCCTGCAGATTGATGATTGTTAAAACAAAAAGCACCAAACTGCCGGCGCTTAAAATTAGCGTCAAAGGCGAAAAGGAACCCATAAAAGGTATCCAAACCAAAGATGGTCACCTGGAATATCAGCTGACAGGAGATAAGCAGGTTAGCATTCAATGGACTCACTAAAAACGTGTCAACTTAAAAATCATTGTTATAAAAGAAAAATCCCTATGAAAAATGAACAACAATCCTCACAAAATCCGGCGGAAAAATATCCGCGACCAGCTTTCCCCAAACAAGACCAGCCCGCACTCTAAAAAACGGAACAGGTAAAAATTCACCTCAAAAAAACAGGGTATCGCCATCGGCTTATCCGAAGCAAAAAAAGAAGGCGCAAAAGTACCAAAGAAAAAATGAACCAAAGCCGGCAATTAAACCGTTGGTAAAAGCGAGTTTATCTTTTGGACAAGTTCATCCAGATCAAAAGGCTTAGGGATAAACAAATCACAACCATAATCCCCCAAAGACAAAAAAGCCTTAGGTGCAGCAGAATAAATAATCACCGGGATATCCTGAGTACCAGATACACTTTTCAGCTGACTACAAAGCTCACCGCCATTAATCCGTGGCAACACGAAATCCAGCAGCACCAGGTCTGGCTGATACTCATCTACCAGAGGAAGAATATCCAATACATCATTAAAGATCGTATACCGATATCCTTCCTCTTCAAAAACCTCTTCCAATATATCTATAAGACTCTGATCATTTTCAACCACCAAAATCTTATAAGCAGAAGTTTTCGTTCTTTTATCGTTAATAACTAACATAGTTTAAAAATGGCAATAAACACATTTCGCAGACTATAACATTCCTTTTAGCAGATTGTTTGAGATTTTCATGGCCCATCACCATATCTGTCGTTTGAGGAACTGAACCACTTAAAATATGCAAATCAGTCTTTTTTAGTTAATTGAGCAACTTTGCCCAAGATCAACTAGGCAGATGATTTTTAACGTTTTAAAGCTGAAAGACAATTTTTTCAGCAAAATTTCACAAAATATAAAAAATACCCGCTCAACACCTTATAAATGGCACAATACATGCTCAGAGGCCTCCTATACACAATCCTGAACCAAAAAATGAACACGTTAAATTTCAATTGCCATTCCTTTTTAGACAACAAAACCATAAGTCTGTTGGAAATTTCCATCAAAGACAACTCAACTCATGCCCCAACAATCATTTTTCATTGGTTACTCATCAACAAACAAAGCCTCAAAGTCAACAGCTTACAACTCAGATCAAGAGACGATTCAGACTCCATCCAGGAAAGATTCTTTGATTTAGGATACTTAAAATACGATTCCATTACCGGCGTCTTCATCAGTCAAAAAACCCATGAACTACACACGCTAGAAAACACAAACTGTCATCATGTACCAGGTCCGCTGTTACAAGCGGTAGAAAGCTATCTCAGCAAGCGCTAAAACAGGACATGCCTTTATGGCGAGACGCAATTCAAGCTGATCCGCCAGAAAATGCGGCAATTCTTCTTTCAACTGACCAGGGTTCTGGCAAATATGCAAGTCTAAATCATGTAATCAGCTTCATTATTTTCTTACATATTTTATGGTAAAAACATGATCCTGCACTTGCTGGGTATATTTTTCTACCCATTCCTTATAATAATATTCTGCATATAAAGTTTTGTCTTTAAGTACAAATTTTGCAAAAGGCTTGCCAATTTGGGGAACTTTTTTTAGGCCGAAAGTTTCTCTGGTTCCATTGTCAAATTTGCAATCCATATCCCTCGCCCATATCATTTCAAATTCGGTATCGCTTATTTTTTTCACGGGATAGAAATACACGCATTGGCCGTGGTACTCAAAAGCCAGCGAGGATTCGCCAATATTAAGCACCACCATATCGTTTTGCCATTTACCCGTAAAACCTATTTGCTCTTGAATACCGCGCACAAAACTATCATAATCAAAGCCCTCCATATAGTTTATTTTCCACTGGTTATTTTCTTTAACGGCTTTAATGTTATACGGTGTACCACCACTGCCGTCGCCCCAGTTGTAAAATATACCTTTATCTTCTGCCTGTAAGTGCATAATATATAGCTTTGTTAAAAAATCATCTGGTACATCCTGGCAGTTGCACCAAGGATTTGCGCCATTGCCAAAAGGTGGCAATTCGCCAATGATCCATTGTAGGGTGCCGTCTTTCATGTTCGCATCAATAAGCAAGGCAATTTTGTTGTAATTGGAAATAAAGGTTTCTGTAAAAAGACCCGAACGCTTTATGGCTTCGAGTTTTTGCTTGTGCAAATTCATATCAAGACCTGCATATACTGTATCCGTTGTTTCTTTTTGTAAGGGGCTGAAGAAATCATCGTTGTTACCGGTTTGATTCCACTTGTAAAGGTCTTTGGTGAGCTTAAGCAAGGCAACGCTATCTTGTGCTGAATAAGACATTGACTTTTGGGGTACGGCTACAGCATCCAGCTTAACCTCCTGAGGCGAAGCGGGCTGCTTACTTTTGCCCTTTTCATTACAGCTAGAAATTACGATCAGTATAAAAGAAGCTAGCCAGCAAAATTTCATTTCCATTCTCATTTTTTTTATTGCTTTTTACTTAGCCAATCAATATCCAAAAATATTTATTCAAATTCCGTGTTTTTATCACAATTTTGAAATAACAGTAAGATTTTCATACATGAACTTGCCATTAAAATCTGTATCCGGCATGCACGTTACCGTGAATAACTAAATTGGTCAAAAAAACTAACTTTACAAACAGACAAAACTCCCAATGAAAAACAAAGCACAATCCATTCCGGTCAAGCAAATCGCTGAAGTGTTCGAAAATGGAATTGTCGTTGGCCAGATTCCGCCCGACATGGCGCCATATCTTGAAGTAGAGACCGAGCTTGCGCACCGTCATGATGCTCATTTTTTTGCATTACATGAACGAGGTGAAATGGAAATGGAAATTGATTTTGAACGCTACAAAGCAGATACCCCCTCGCTGTTGTATATCCATCCAAATCAGGTGCACCGGCTATTTCAAGTTGGAGCAGATGTGGTAGCTTACATTTTAGCAATAGGCAATGAAAGTATAAGTGCACAGTACCTGACACTATTGGAGGAAATTACACCAACAAAACCCATACAATTGGATGATCGTAATTTTACCGATCTGCGTCAGGCGATGTTGTTATGCATCAGCCTGTTCGAAAGAAAAAAAGACAGGCTCTATGACTCCATATTGAAAGAAAGTTGCAATGCATTTATCGGGCTTATCATTTCCCAGTATTTGGAAAGCTCCGCCCCTGCAGATAAACTTTCTCGTTTTGACATGGTAACCAGAGCATTTAAAGTAGCGCTGGGGCTGCATTTTCTGAAAAAAAAGAGACCGGCAGATTATGCAAATGAATTGAACATATCTATCGCCTATTTGAATGAATGTGTGAAAAACACGACTGGATTATCGGTCTCTCAACATATCCAGCAACGTCTCATTTTAGAGGCCAAACGTTTGCTCTACCATTCCAACAAATCGATCAAAGAGATTGCCATTGAATTGGGTTACGACGACTATGCGTACTTTTCAAGGTTATTTAAAAAAGCAAGTGGGATGACCGCCCTGACATTCAGAAACAAAAACCGCGATTAGTCCAGTAACCACATCTTTGCGTCCTTTTCTCTGAGCGTAGTTTTCCCGTTCTTTGGCATCAAATTTCAACATTATGCCAAGTGCACCTAAATGGTTATTCGATGCAGTAGACCTGTTTATATCCAAGTTACCCGATGTAGTGGTAAATGAGACCGAATTGATATCGCAAACGGTCAAGAGAGTCCGCTTGAGCGGCAACTTCAGAGACCTCAATTTCCCTGTAGGCTGTTACATTGACTTTCGGGTAAGTGATACTGAAGCCAGGCGGTACACAGTATCGCACGCAGACAAAGACCACGGCTTTTTGGAATTGGTTGTCCACCTACACGGCTCAGGATCCGGAAGTCAGTTCATGCAAGACCTGAAGCCAGAAGACGAGATTAAAATGAATAAACCCAGGACAGAACGTAATTATTATGATCGGTCTGCCGCTGGCTATGTCATCTTTGGCGACGAAACTTCATTAGCATTGGCCTGTTCATTTTTACCCGTACTGAAACAAAACAAACAGCAATTTCAATTCATTTTTGAACTGGACGATCAAAATAAAAAGGCACCTGAATTATTGGGTCTGGAAAACTACATGGTATTCGCGAAAAACGGGTCATTCAGAAACGAAGAATGGGTAAATCAACTTCCCCTGTTTCAAACACCAGACTTCCAAAAAGCCAGCTTTGTTTTAACCGGTAACGCAAAGTCTGCCCAGACATTCAGAAAAGTGGCCAAAAGCAAAGGGGCACAAAAGATATACTTACACGGATATTGGCTTGACGGTAAAAAAGGGTTATAACTTTTTATCCATCGCTAGCAGATAAAAAGGGAATAAGATTAAAAATAGAGATTTCGTAAGCTAAACACTTAACCTAATTACTTAACCTTTATAAACTTATTTTCAACACCTTCGAATGCGATGGTCAACGTATCGTTCTTAATCGCATACTTTACTTCCGTTTTTTCCTTAGTTTGCTTGTCTGTGGAGACTATTTTATCATTTTCTACTTCATAGCTTGATTCAATCGTATTTTGCGTCTTCCCTTTACCCATGTGTTGTAGAAAATCACCGTTCTTTGTAAATTCGAAAACAATTTTTTCTATTGAACTTCCCGTTTGTAGATCCTTAAGGGAACCGTCCCATTTACCAATAAGCTGCTCATCCATCTTCTTCTGAGGACTGCAACTAAACACTAAAAAACACCCCAAAATAACTAACAATTGCTTCATTTTATTTTTTTGAATAAACATACGGTTTCTTAAATTTAATTTAATCATAATTAACCACTTACTCTTATGTACTTTTAACTTCTTTTTCCTGACCGACGCAAGAAACTGCCAATGGCAGAATGGCAATTTAAGAAATAAAACATTATTTCAACCATCACTCCATGACCGGATTACCCTGTATTTCCAGTTTAGCAAACTTGGCTACCTCAATACTGGGAAAGCCAAAATCCACCACCACCTTGCCCAAAATCAGGTAGCAACCTGTGCCTCTGAACGGATAAACAGATGTATTGTTTGGGAAATGCGTGGTATCAAAGAAATTCCCATCCGCATCTAAAAATGTCCCGAACCACATTTTCTTGTTGTTTTTCGTATGTACTGTTTTCTCACAAACATATAAGCCTACCATCCTCACCGTCTGTCCCACATACCGGGTCAAATCATTCGTGCGGATATCTCCGCGATACGCTGTTTTGAGTAAATCAAACATAGAGAGCGTCAAAGGAAAACCCAAAAGCTCCAGCTCATGATAGGCATCCTCCAGTTTGGTATTGACCAGATCCGGCATCACATAATTTTTAGTGGGTACCTGGAACAGCTCCGCATGGTTACTGGGCTTTGCCTTTTGCCCAAGCATCGTATGCACATCCCAAAGCAAAGCTTTTTTACTCTTACCGATAAATCGAAGCGCCCCGCAGCGGATCAGGATGATCACCTGCTCCAAACTCATCTCCGTACGCCGGACAAAATCCTCCAGATCCAGGTAATCTCCGTTCAACCTCCTTTCTTCAGGAATCCGCTCCATCAACTTATTTTCCAAACCCTGAATCCCTACAAAACCCAAATAAGCATCAGTGCCCTGAATAGAAACTACTGCACTGCTCCGGTTTACGCAAGGCAAGTGCACTGTTGCTCCTGCCCTTTTCAGCTCATGTACATACAGCCACCGGGTGTAAAAACCTCCGTAATTGTTCAACACGCCCACCATAAACTCCACTGGGTAATACGTTTTCAGGTACAAACTCTGGTAACTCTCCACCGCAAAACTGGCAGAATGTGCTTTCGAAAAACTATAACCCGCAAAAGAAGACACCTGCCGCCAAACCTCTTTAGTGATGTCCACCGGTCTGCCCAGCAATGCTGCCCCCTCATGAAACTTCTCAATCAAACGATCAAACTCTACCCGTGAACGGTATTTCCCGCTCATTCCCCTTCTTAATATATCTGCATCCATACCATCCATGCCACCATAATAGATACAAATCTTAATCACATCTTCCTGGTATACCATCACGCCAAATGTCTCTTTCAATTGCTCTTCCATCACCGGGTGCAGGTATTTCACCTGGTCTGGCGTATGGAAATTCTGAATGTAGGTCTTCATCATCCCCGACTGCGCTACCCCCGGCCTGATGATAGAACTGGCAGCGACCAGTGTTAAATAGTTATCGCAAACCAATTTGGTCAGCAGTTGCCGCATGGCGGGCGACTCAATGTAAAAACAGCCAATGGTGTTCCCGGTTTTTAACCTTTTGTTCAGGTTAGCATCCAGCATAAAATCCCTTACCTGGTGGATATCGATAGTCTTACCCAGGTTTTGCTGCACCAGCTTTACCGCTTCCTTGATGTGACCAATCCCACGTTGCGATAAAATATCATATTTGTCATAGCCAATATCATCGGCCTCGTACATATCCCATTGTACAGTCGGCATCCCTTTAGGGGGCAGATCTAAAGCAGTATAATAAGTGATCGGCTCTTCTGAAATCAGTACACCCCCCGCATGGATACTCCTCTGGTTGGGCATTTTACCCATCAGCTCATAAATGGCCATGATTTTTTTAAAGGTATCGTTTTCCCGGTTCTGCGCAGCACGACTGGGATCGGTAAAGCCATCAATCTCAGTTTTGGGCAAGCCCATCACCTTTCCGATCTCCCGGATCACAGAACGGTCCTTGAAGGTGGACATGGTGCCCAGTAAAGCCGTATGTTCCCGACCATAACGCTTAAAGATATAACCCTGCACATCTTCGCGCTCATCCCAACTGTAATCAATATCGAAGTCGGGCGGGCTGCTCCGCTCTGAATTTAAAAATCGTTCAAAATACAAATCCAGTTCTATCGGATCTACATCGGTAATCCGCAGGCAATAGGCCACAATGCTGTTCGCGCCAGATCCTCTGCCCACATGGTAATAGCCCCTGCGCATGGAATACTGGATGATGTCATTGGTGATCAAAAAGTAAGCGCAAAAATTCAAGTCTACAATCACTTCTAATTCTTTCTTCAATCTTTTGGCTGCCTCTCTATTCCCAGTACCATACCGATAGCGCATTCCTTCCATCGCCAGCTTTTCCAGTAGCGCTTTATCGTCGTTGATATCTCCGGTAAATGTTTTCTTATTGAGTTTCACCTTACCTTCTGGATAATCCATCACACAACTATCCATGAGTTTACGCGTATTATCCAGAATAAAAGGATACTTGAAAAACTTGGCTTCCAGCTCCACTGGCTTTAAAAACAGGTCGGTATCTTTACATTTATCTTCCGGCTCCACCATTGTAATCAGCGTATTCAGGTCAATGCCCCTCAAATATTCATGCAGGCGATAACCGATCCTATCGGCCACAAATACAGGCTGCAATACCACCAGCTTGTCTGGATGCTGGAGTTCTTTATTGTAAAATTGGTGCAGCTCATCAAACCTGACGCCAATGTATTCATTTGATTTCAACACAGTTTTATGACCAAAGGGATAAACTACGTAAGCGTTTTGAAACACCCAGGGCTCATCCGGCAATTGCTTTTGTTCCAGGTTATGATGACTCAGAAAATCGTTGAGTTCCTTCATCCCTTCCTTGTTCTTTGCAATTCCGATATACAATAACTTCTTATCTCTGCGGAACTCCATTCCACCAATGGGTTTGATCTTCTCCTTTCGACATTCCCGCATAAATTCCATCACGCCGGTAGAATTGTTGATGTCAGTGATCACCATTTGGGTGATCCCGCGCGCTTTGGCTTCTTTCACCAAAGTTTTAATCGCCATGGTGCCATAACGCAGGCTGTATTGAGAATGAACATTCAAGTACATGATCTTATAATTTAATGTCCATTACCGCAGCCCGGGTTACTGCGTCTGATCCAAACCTGCGACGGATCTTATCCAAAGCCTGAACCAGGCTATATTGCTCCTGGGATTCGCTATACAGGTCAATCTGTTCAAAACCAGTAACCAGGTTAGAAAGTCTGACACCGACCAACCTGAGCAGCATCCTGCGGTTATACATTTTCTTGAACAAGTCTTTTGCCGTAGCAATGAGCACGCTATCCAGAGAAGTATAACCAATAGCCATTTGTTTAGTCTCCGTTTCAAAATTGGCGTAACGGATGGTCACTGTGACACAGGCTGTCAGCTTCTTTTTCTCTCTCAACTGGAAAGCGATGTCCATCACCTGCGCCACCAACAGGTTATTGATCATTTCAATATCGATCGAATCGGCATGAAAGGTACATTGGGTACCGATGGATTTCTGCTCTGAATATGGGATCACCGGACTATTGTCTATGCCCTGCGCTTTCTGGAGCAGTGACAAGCCGGATTTGCCCAGTAAAAAGTTCATCTGCTCGGGATGGATCTGCGATAAGGTGTAGATCTTCTTGATGCCCATGTCACTAAGCTTAATAAATGTCTTCTCCCCCAGTCCAGGTATTTTACGGATGGACAACGGGTTTAAAAAATCGCGTACTCCAGGCTGCGCCACATTCAGCTCCCCGTTGGGCTTACATTCGTTGGTAGCCATTTTGGATACGGTCTTATTGATCGATAAGCCAAAGGAAATCGGCAGCCCGGTTTCTTTGATTACCAGTGTCCTCAACTCATGCGCGTATTTTTCGGTGCTGTGAAAGCGGTCCATACCGGTCATATCAATATAGTGCTCATCAATACTGGCCTTTTCAATTAGGGGAACACGATCTTTTAAAATATTCGTAATTTCATGGGAGGCTTTGGAGTATTCATCCATATTGCCCCTGATGAATACGGCATGTGGACAGAGCATTTTGGCCATACGCGATGACATCGCCGAATGTACACCGAACTTCCGTGCTTCATAGCTACAGGAAGCGACCACCCCACGGTCTGAGGTTCCGCCGATAATGACTGGTTTGCCGATTAATGATGCATCTTTTTTCACCTCAACGGACACAAAAAAGGCATCCTGATCCATATGTATGATCTGCTTTTCTGTTGACATGACGTTGTATTTTGGTAAGGGCAAATATACACTAATATTTTTGGTAAAAAGAATTAAAAGCTAATTATATTAGTAATTAAACTGCGATTACCATTTATTAACCAAACCCATTGTCAATTTTCCGCCACCCCAGGGTGTTCCTCCAATAGCAATAGATATCTTCCGGCGGGCGTTTTCGTCTTTAGATCAGAGAAAAATCTAATGAATTGTTTAGTCATTCATTTTTGAATAGATTTGATTTTTTATGGTCACACCTAATTAACGCCTATGCCAATACCTCATAATAAAGCTTCTCTTTTGTTAGAAATTGAACAGTCTTATATTTTGCTCAAATTAGATTTGCAGTTGATTTCGGCTGAACAGGCCAGATCTTTAGAATTGGAGGGGCATGCTAAAGGTACTTTAATGAATGTCCATAACCTGGTTAGTTACTTGATTGGCTGGGGAACTTTGGTTTTGAAATGGCAACGCTTGAAGTCTAAGCAATTGCCCTGTGATTTTCCGGAAACGGGCTTTAAATGGAATGAATTGGGCAAGTTGGCCCAGAAGTTTTATATTGATTACCAGGAGCTGAGTTACGGGGATTTGTTAATTAAACTTGACGATACGGTAAAAGGTATTATTTTGCTTGTGGATAGCCTTGATGATGATGTGTTATATCACTTGCCTTTCCATGGTAAATGGCCCTTGGGGAGACTCATTCAATTTAACAGCGCTTCGCCTTATAAAAATGCGAGAGCACGGTTGAGGAAATGGAAAAAGCAGACATGCCTGGAAGAGAAAACACCTCAATCGGGCTGCTATAGTTACAGGATTTAGGATTGGGAATTGATATTAAAATAACTTAAAAGACGTAGAAGCTCTCCTATCCCGTCAAGCGGAATTCTAAAAGTTTTCCAGAGGACTTTATAGTTAACCAAAGAGATGAAAAAGGTAAGTACTTTCATCACACGATAGCGTTAACTGCATTGACAAGGGCGTAATTTCCGAACAACTAATAGCTATTGATTTATATACAAAGACGCTTTTTTAATGATTATTTTGTGTGGTGGCTATTCTTTTATTCATCAGGGAAAATCTTTAATATGCTGCTCAGCGCTCCAAATAATCCCCCACCTGCTAACGTATGTACTAAGAGGTGACAGCCCTATTTTAGCACGTCTGTTATCAACATTATTAGGATCCTCCAATGGCAGTACATAATATTTACCAGTTTTAGTATTCAGTCTTAACTGGCTCCCATAAATTTGTTTCATCCCTTGGCTTATGGCTATACGATCTTCCAGCAATGCAAGATTTGAAGCCCGAGCCTTTCCTGTACTCACAGCATTTCTTAATAACGGAAGATATTTCAATTGCATAGTTAAGCCAGCATGTTGAATAACAAGAAATAACGCAAGGTTTCCGTTAGCACCAACCTCATCCTGCCCTAACCACCCATATTTATCCAATATAAGTTTGACTTTCTCCAGATTTATAGAATCTTGTAAAGAAATTTGTTTCCTTAAAATATCCAACTCTACTGAAGTTGGCCCTAGTGTTTTCTCAACATCTTCGAATTTATTTCTATACTTCTGATCATCATTTAGTATGGTATCTAATTTCGCTGCTAATAGGTTATTACTAATTGCAACTGTCGTTTGAATTTCTTTCTCTGGATCCGGATTTTTGTTCTCAACTAATTTCAAAAGACGCGCCCATCTTGGGTCTTTCCATAAAATCCGAAATGAAGAATCATTTGAAAATTTTGTAAATTGATTATAATATTTTGGTAGAATTTTATCTAGCTGATAAAATGCAGAATCAATCTGTCCTCCCAATGCCCAACAAATTGCGGCTTCATAACGATGATCAACACGGCCAAGGTTATGATTAGACGAAAATGCTTTTGAATAATATTCGGCAGCTTTAATATACTCTTTGTTTAGGTAAGATTTCTTCCCTAAAGCCAAATTAACATCATAAGATCCTTGTGCAAGGCTATTTTTTGGCAAACATGAAATAAATAAATACAGAAGCAAACACATTTTAAAATATTTCATGATTATTTATTTTACTAGATCACATTAAGATGAAATTAACACTCCATAGTCCGAACTATAACACTGGATGAAGATATTAAAAGTTTTTTCAGCCATACCAAGATTTTCAATAATCAAGTTACTTAAAAGTATAAAATTTCGACGAAATTTATTTCGTCAATTATAGCTTCACAACTAAACTCCCATAATTTTAACCAGTCTAAAATACTATTATCCGAACTCCACATATATTTTGTTATTTTAGCAATAAAAGATCTCTAACATCAAAAAGAAAACTTTTGTCTAATTAATCATATTCGAAAAAGAACGATCTGCAACATAAAATAAACACATGGAATCTTACTTAGAAAAAGCTTGGGGAGAGTCAATAGACAATGTCCGTATAACCGACGTGATTACAGCAATTACAGAAACACTCAACATGGATGATGAGCATGGGGCGTTCTGGGTTGGTGTGGTAGAACACGAAGAAACTGTGCTTGAAACGGATAAGGATCTGTGCGTAGTAGGAATATTCACAGATGGAACAGAAATCAAAGCTAAATTCGCTAACCGTAAACAAGTAGAGGGACTCTATCAGTTATTGTTAGACTTAGAATTTGAGCAGGTAAAAGAAATCTTGAAGGCAAACCAGAATACACAATAATATATTTGATCGTTATATCAGCGTAAGACCGGCGCTGGGCTTAATCATGATCTGTTTTATAAAAAACTGTAAATTTATCTTTTTCAGTAGATGTATAGCCAACCTCATCTACCAACACGTTCCAAGGTAGCAAAATTTGGCCGCTCGTTGGAGAGCTTTGTTTAAGGGGTTTATACCAGACCATTAACGCAGCGTCCGCTTCAGCAATTGTGATTTCGTTAATTGGCTCACCTTTAATTCCGCCGTGCAGGTTATCGAACTCAAACTTATAAAAAAGACTGTCTTTATAAGATACATAAATCGCATAACGAAGCGTCCTTTGATTCGGAATTTCATAGCGCTTACCTTTAAAAAAGGTGGTTGCCATTGTTGTACCATCGTCCTTAAGCAGCTCAACATTCACCTTAACGTCTTTTTTGAGCACGCTATCGCCCTTCACAACAAATGCAGGCTCCTCAGTCGTACAACTCGAAAGCAGCACGATACCCACAACAACCTTTGCAAGTCGTCTAAAAGTCAAGAATGTAGGTTGGAAAAAGCGAATGATCAGATCTATTTTCTTCATATTATACCTTTGAAAAGCAGGATTAAACTAACTGGACAAGTACTTGATTTAGCTATTAGTCCAACAGAAGCCAGATAATAGAAAAAAAGAAGCGGTGAATAGTCCTCCGACCACTCACCGCTTATCTAAATTAACGCTCTCACATATAAAGACGCTTTTTTATTGATTATATTGTATAGCGGTCGTTTTTTATTTACTTCTTGATACATATATTTAGGCCATCCCGTACCGGATCTAATTATTTTTTTATCTTCGTATAACAACAATTAGCGCAATATGAATCTCTTTTCCCGACTGCCCTTGCTTACTTTGTCCGCGCTTTTCACTTTATTTTTTTCTTGTAAAAACAAGGTCTATAATGAAATACCACTTAAACAAATTGAGGATTTTTATACAGATATGAAGGAAAAAGGTGTAAACACTGATACGACTATGTTATATGGTTATTTCTTCACCAATGAAACTGGGAAACCTTTGGAAGCAGCAGCAGAGGAACTAAAAAAGAAGGATTTTCAATTTGTAAAAATCTATCAAAGCGAAGATAACACTTACTGGTTACACGTTGAGCGAAAAGAAAAACACAACGGTCACACGTTATATGCTTTAAATAAGGAACTCTATGATCTTGCATCAAGGTACAATCTACAATCCTATGATGGATATGATGTTGGAAATGTTGATCCAAACAAATCGATCCAAACAGATAGCTATTTTGTTCCAGAGGATTTTTCGGCAAGCGATTTTGTTAAAGATGGACATCCTTTTGTCATCGTTATGAACAACGCATTTGAGAAATTCATACATAAGGAAGAATTTTGCTATTTCATAAAAGTAAAGTGCAAATATGAGATAGTTGACGAGCGTAAGCTTCCCAGCGATACACAATTAAACGCTATGGATAACCTGGATCATGCAATTGAGGGTTTATTGAAAGCCAAAAACATTAAAAACTACTATGTTTTTAGAACCACTCACATGACTGATAGAAATTGTTTCATAGCAATTAGTGATAAAGAAGCGGCTGATCAAGCCATGAGGAGCTTTCAGAAAACATCAAAAATATTCCCCTTTAACTACGAAATTATTAAAGATAAAAAGTGGAAAAATTACAAACTTGCTAAAAAGTCGCACTAGAATATTATTACAACCGCACAAGGTGGTCATTTTATATACTAAAGATTGCGTAGCTTGAATGAAATAAGTTCAGAAGAATAACTTAAATCAATCCATGTCATGGCTTGGTTGGTACAGGTGCGTTCTTTATCTTAGTAAAACTTAATCAACCTGATATGAAATCCTCACTGATATTCAACAGAATAATAGACCACCTGAACTGCAGGATATCCTGCACCCTATTTAGGAAGGTCGGTCGTAACTCCATCAAAAAAGATTATGGATATATTGTAGACTTTAATGAGGATTTTGTGGTTCTTCAGGAAATCGACGATTTTAATTTGAATGGCTATCGAATCTTTGCTACATCCACTATCTCAAAAATCCGTTATAACGACTACGACATGTATTACAACGATATTATGGAGTGGGAAGGTATTACCGATAAAGTAATCTATCCTCATTCCATTGACTTAACCAATTGGAATACCATATTTCAATCCGTAAAAGCACTTGGATTGAATGCGATTATCGAAAATGAGAAACCTGGAAAAGAGATTTTCGCAATTGGTCCGATAATCAAAGTAACAGATAAATCTGTGAGCATAAACTCTTTTGATCCAACAGGCCTTTTGGATAAAGAGCTGACCAAATTTAAGTGGAAAGATATTACAATCATGCAACTTGACAATAGGTACATCAATGTGTTCAGCAAATACTTGAGAACCTCATAATCGTATTTTGTGATTTTAACGATGGCCACTAAAAGATTGTTAAAATGCTATCGTAAACCAAATCCTATTAATTGCAGATGGTTTCACACTTCGCGGATTTTGTTTTCTAAATTAGAGGAAATGGATTAATTAAGAAACAGCTTAAAAAAAGACAAGCGCTAATGAAAAAAACAGCATTACTATTTGCAATTTTGCTCCTTTTAAATTCTTGTAAAAACAGACCTGGAAAAAATGCAGAGAAAAGTAGTAATTCTGGAGAAAAAAAATCAGCTCAGAAACGCGTTCCAACAGTATCTGAACGCAAAAAAACAGAACCAGATTTTAACAAATCAGACACACTTATCAAAACTAGCAGACCTTTTGTAATTAACGGTGTAAAATGCTACTGGAAAATTGCTCTTATTGTTCCTCCCGGAGATGAAACTGGAGATAGAACATTGGAATTAAAAAACCTAAGTACCAACAAAATAATATTAAGCAATTTTGATGAGCAATATGACAAGCATAGCTTCAATACCATTGATTTTGAAAATTTAAACAAAGACAATCTTGAAGATCTGAACTTTGACGGGTACAAAGATTTCAAGTTTTTTGATAAAGCTGCATCAGGAACTGCAGGGACATATTCCAGCGCATATATTTTCAACAGCAAAAAGCAATCTTTTGAATTCATAGAAGATCTGTCTGGTTATGAATTAACAGTCAACGTAAAAGACAAAATGCTTTCAACTTATGGAAAAAATGGTGCATATTGGAATTTAAAAAAAATTCATCATTTCGGTAAAGGTGGAAAGATCAGGTATACCGAAATCACTAAAAATGAAGTCATTTCCAAAGACACAAAAAGATTCTTAAAAACAACCTACGAAAGGATTGTTAATGACAAAATCATTAAAATAAAAATCGACACAAATAAACTTCAGTAGTGATAACTTGGAACAAAGCACCTTTATTGCTCCAAGGATAAAGCAGATGAAAAGTCCTGGGGCAATCTGGTGATAATGGTGAGGGCATCCGTGTGGTAAAAAGCTGTCGTAAAAAATGCTATGATGTAATCTTAACTGATGTCGAACCGCTCTGCTACCGAGAATCTAAAATTAATTAATCCGCTAAAGCTATTTGATAATTAAATTTCCTCATTATAATCCACCCAGGTCAGTGCCTGATTGAATTTCGGAACCATGGCCTGGACCTGGCTGGGCGTAAGGCCAGCGGTTAGGATAAACTTCCAGGTTTTTCCCTGGTCTCCACTAACGCCAAACATGTGCCAGCGACTGATAAACCTACCCTTTCGGATGTTCCATTCTATCGTACAATGTAACTCTTTGCCTGCTTTATAGATCTTCGATACCTTTCCAAGAGATTCTTTTTTATTGATATTGAAGCCCATTAACTGTGCTTGTTTATCGTTTTCCTGGATTTGCTTGATGAATGCTGCCTTACCTCCCCGCATCTTGATATCGCCAGGATAAAAATAGTCGACATACGTGTCGTAGTCCTTTTTGTCTTTGGCTTTAAGCATGGCTGTTGCAGTCTCTTTTACAGTTTGAGCATATTGACCGAAACTGGAGTTGCAAAAGAGGGTGAAAACGAAAAGTATAATCAGGAGCTTTTTCATGGTTGCGTTAAATTTTGGTACAAAGTAGCAAATGGAATAGTATTCCCCAAACAACTATCATAAGAAGCTAAAAGAAACTGGGTATACTATGCCATTAAGTATCTTCTCCTTAACCACTGCCGATCATAAAATCATGGGGCTGGATGCTCCAGTTTCTTATCTTACGCTCGGACCATGAATAGATCTCAGCTAAATATTTCATTTTTTAAATCTCAAAACAATTAACTTTACCCAAAAGGCGTCATATGGATACGGAACTTTTCTTTCAAAAAATACGGAGCTATTATCCCATTTCACCAGAGGCAGAAGCGGCCTGGGCGGCATTGCTTCGCGAGAAAAGCTACCATAAAGGAGAAAACTTTATCAATGAAGGCCAGATCCCCAGAAAAGTAGCTTTCGTTGCCCATGGCTTGTTTTCACAATACTATGCATCTGAGAAAGGAGAAACGGTCATCAAATATTTTTTTCCCGAAGGTCGTCTGGCGGCGTCGGTAACGGCCATGCTCACAGAAAAACCAAGCCTGTTTACCATTACTGCTATTGAGACCTCAACCGTACTGGAATATGATTTTTTTGCGTTTAAAAAGCTTTTAAACGATCACCTGGATATCGCGCTATTCTACATCAGGTATTTAGAACAACACTGGATAATTGAGAAAGAACCTTTGGAGATATCATTCCGGGCAGATACCGCAAAAACCAAATACCAGGAATTTCTCAATACCTATCCGCAACTGGTCACCCGGCTGAAAAAGCACCACATCGCTTCATTTTTAGGTATTACACCGACGCAACTCAGCAGGATATTTTTCGCTAATAAATAATTTCGTTTTCTCAACAAATGTAAATGTTATTTGAAAATGGCAGCCCGAACTTTGGATGATTATAACACTAAAAATTCAAAATTATGGCAACCAAAGTATTTATTAACCTACCAGTAAAAGATCTGGAAAAATCGATCTCATTTTTCAATGGCCTTGGCTTCAGCTTCAACCCGCAGTTTACCGACGAGAAAGCCGGCTGTATGGTCATCTCTGACAGCATTTTCGTCATGCTTTTGACCGAGCCTTACTTTGCAACTTTCACAAAAAAATCGGTCTGCGATGCAAAAAGTCACACCGAGGTATTGATCACACTCGATGCTGAATCTAAAGACGCCGTTGAGCAAATTATTTCCAAAGCAAAAGCACTTGGCGGCTCCACCTACAGCGAGCCGCAGGACCATGGCTGGATGTACCAGCATGCCTTTGCAGATCTTGACGGCCACCAATGGGAAATCGCGTATATGGATGCCTCACAACTCCCTCAACAGGAATCCTAATTCACTTGTCGGCAACACATAGCAAATCAACAATTTGAGACTGTAGAAAAGTACCTGGAGCGTGTTCCAGGTACCAATCTGTATAACAACGAATTGTCCTTTTGTGCCTTGTCCGTCTAAATACCCCGGTCCCTTCCCTGCTTCCGTTTTTTGAGGTATCGGTTCCATCAATCTTCTTGCTGTCCTGCTCCACATGGTCCCAGCTAAACTTCACTTTACTTGCAGCGATGGAATCGACCAGGACCGACTGTGCCATCTCCAGGTTACCCGTGCTGAAACGGAGTTTGGTATAATCGAACGTAAAGTTCGGGCTTACACCTGCCACCGCATTTGTCAGGTGATACTTCACGGCCTCGTTCACAGCCGTCGTAATTTTTGAACCAGGTAAAGCATAGCCCACATCAACTAAACTATCAATACGACTGATAATTCCTGTGACCAGGGCAAACTTAAATCGCTGGTCTTTTTGCACCTGTGTAGGCGCTTTGTTTGTTTTGCGAGGTAAGGCACGAATCGTGTCCTGCCCCCTGTGATAAGCGCCTACAACGGCGCCGGTTTTGTTGGCAAAACCGCCAAGTACTCCTTGTTTGATAATTCCCATTTTCTCAAAATGATTTGTTTATAAATTTGTTATTTCGTCAATCGCCTCAGAACCTGCAGTATCCATCTCCGATCAACACCACAAAGTAACAACATCAATCGCCCATGGATCAAGTCCCCCGGGGTTCGAGACCCCCTGTCCTATAACTCCGAAAAATCACAGCCTAAACTACTTTCTATACGGCTTCATTTTCCTAAAAAAAATTATTCGGATAGCAATTCACGATTTTGTGACTCAAAATCCAATCCAGATGAATCCCATTCCAAGCTTTACAAAATGTGGAGAGGAATTTAGTTTAGGATATTCACTTTAAGCTGGTGATGAGGATTTTTTTATAACTTAGGTTAAGAAAACATAGGCTATTCTTTAATCTTGTAATGAATGAGCATATTATTTAGAATTGCGGACCGTTCCGACATTCAACAAATGCAGGTCGTACGGCACTTGGTAGAGGAAAATAAATTGGTCACGATCCCAATGGAGCAATTCAGTTTCAATTGAACTACCACAGCTGGGTGCAAAAAGCTGGGAGATAAGCCTGGCTACAGACTAATTTTTCTTGAGTTTATAGGTGATTAGACACGAATTCCCATCTTTTCAGAATTTTATCTCTATTCATAAATAAAATTGAAGATCCATTGCTCCTATTCAAGACTTCAACCCGATGATTTGCAGCGTCATAATCAGAAAATTTGTATAAGCCTATAATTTTATATAATTCCTGATCTTCATTTGAAACTAGCTTTTCCATACTGAAGAGATAGCCCGTTCCATCATTTTTTTTATAAATTGAGTAGGTCAGGCTATCATTTTCTTTGATTTTATTTGATTGTATGAAAGTATAAGTATTGAGTTCATCTCCTGAATAAAAATTCTTTCCAACAAAGAGCTCATCTTCACGCCTTGTTTCGCTAAGAGCAGCATTTGATGCTGTTTCCGTAGAAATTGTCTTCCTTTTATTTGGTTCAGTACAATTACTGAGGATCAGGATTACAAAAATCCCCGTCAATTTAAATATAGTTTTCATGGCTCATTTTCTTTTTTAAGGAATCCATTAAGATCACAGGTTTCCACAGCTAACTTCGGTGAAAAATACATCAAATAGCGCTTACCTTTTAAAAAAATTATTTCATCCCATATTTTTGAGGACCATGTAAGATTAGAAAGCAGAGGAAATTGACCCGAAAGTGTTGCTCTATGGCGAATATCAAACTAAAGATTTGGTTATTCAAACCGAAAAGCAATTTACTTGTTTATGAATTACAAATTTATCATCCAAATTTAGTCCTTAAGATGAATGAGAATCCCTACAAAAAAGCACGGATGACGAACTGGTTTCAACCCGCTATGCTGTTGAATGTCGCCCTTAAATCTGTAATCTCGGGAACGTTTGGTAACTATGCAGATCGGCGTGAGCTACAGGCCGCATTAAGTAAAGATAGCGATGAAGATTCGCGCCAGCTCCGGGAACGGCTTGTTACCGAGCGGCAGGAAATCTGGATTGATTTTATTTGCGATACCGGTGATGGCTTTGATTCGACCTATTCGGTTGCCAAAAAGGCCGCACAGAGACAGCTTGTAGTTCAGACCGAGGACGAAAAATCCGGGCCTTTTACCACCATACGCGGTGATGTTTTGATTCTTGGCGGCGATGAAGTTTACCCATTTCCAACACTTGATAACTACACTAACAAATTCAAGGTCCCATTTGAGGCAGCAGGTGATCAAAACGAAGTCTTCTCAGAGTTGAACCGTCCCCTGCTCTTTGCCATCCCTGGAAATCATGACTGGTACGACGGACTTGGGAACTTCATGAAATTATTTTGCCAGCAGCGCAGCATAGGCATCTGGCGGACCGTTCAGAAACGAAGCTATTTCGCAATTCCCCTACCCAATAATTACTGGATCTGGGCTACCGATATCCAACTAAATTCCAATATCGATCAACCTCAGCTGGATTACTTTACGCGTATAGCCAAGGAAGAAATGCTGGAAGGGGACAAAATTATTCTAGTCACTGCTGAACCTGCCTGGGTATATAAAGAAATCCGCAAAAACGATCAGTCCTTTGACCGTTTGGATTTTTTCATTGCAAGGCATATCAGAGACGAGCACCAGCTAATCGGAAAAAAATTCAAACTTGCCATTAATATCACCGGTGATCTGCACCATTATTCTCGTTATTCCCGAAAAGAAAATGGTCACCAATACATCACCTCAGGAGGCGGAGGTGCATTTCTGCATCTCACTCACAACCTACCCCCTGTACTCAACGCCATTGCTGGAGATCGTGCAGAAGAAAACATTACCCGCAAAGCGATCTTCCCGAGCGCGTCAGACGCTAAGCGACTGCTGTTGGGCAACCTCCTTTTTCCGTTTAAGAACCCGGCGTTCATCAGTCTAGCCTGTTTAGTTTATGTTTATTTATTCTGGCTTTTACAAAGCCATCAGGCAATCATGAACGGCACCTTTTTTCTGAGCAGGTTTACAGGCATTTCCCTTGCCGGATTTTTCGAAACCATTGGCATTTACTTTCTTGGCGCACCATCGATAGCCCTGAGCATCGGTGCATTATTTGGTGGTTTCTGGCTGTTTGTAGACCGGGTGGCAAAGAAACCCGGGAGTTTCATCATTGGATTTGTGCACGCTTCGGGTCAAACGATGATGCTTTTCGCTACCATGTTCTGGCTGGCCCAGACCGAGTTGATGTCCTTTTGGGGAAGCTGGTGGGGAAACGCAATGATCGTAATCATTTTTGGTTTGGTTGGTGGAACGCTTTCCTCATTCTTAATGGGTGTATACCTGTATCTTTCAAATCGACTGCTGGCCATGCATGAAGATGAATCTTCATCGGCCCTGGCCAATCCAAATTTCAAGAACTTTACCAGAATGAGGATTCACGATCAGGGAATCGACATCTATCCGGTCGGCATCAAAAAAGTTCAGAACTGGACTGTTAGCGGTACCCAAAAGACACTACGCGTTGAGGGTGAAGATTTTGAAACCATACTGATCGAACCGCCCATTCATGTACTTGACGCCGAACTTGAATAAAGCATTTGCCTACCCAATAAAATCCAGGCAACCATCAAATCAATCAAAAGACAGGCACATCTAGCCAAATCCTAAATACATTAAATTTCTCCTATGAAATCAGCGTTTTATTGCTCATTATTAGTTATCATCATGACGTCTTCTTGCCGCGACAGTAAAAAGACACCAACATCCAACAAATCGGAAATATTTGATATTATAGGAAGAGCAGAGCCACTGCGTTTGCGAGAGCGCATACCGATGTACTCCTCAGTTATGCGAATGGCTTCATCGAGTTCGGACAGTTCAAATTCCTTCGCATCACCCGGACTCAGGATGATAGTTTTAACCCCATCTGTACCGGAACCGGGTCATTTGGTCTGATTGCGCTTATCTTATCGGATCAGCAGCTACCCCATCAAAGGTTATGGTCACTGGTTTAATCAATCCCTTTGCATCAAATTCCATTTTCTCGATACAGGTTACCCTATGGTTACCGTTGCTTTCACCCAATGGTCTCCGGTGATAGACGATGTAATATTCATCTTTTTTAGGGTGTTTGATCACAGAATGATGGCCCGCACCGGTAGCAACTTTAGGATCCTGTTTCAAGATTTTATCGATTCTCTTAAATGGCCCCATAGGTGAATCTGCTACGGCGTAAGCAACAGAATAATCCGGTCCTGTCCAGCCACCCTCAGACCACATAAAGTAATATTTGCCATCTTTAATAAACATGTATGGTCCTTCCACATAACCCTCAGGAGTAACTTCCTTAAAGATCCTGCCGTCTTCAAAAGGGATAAATCCCGTGAAATCCTCGTTCAGTTTGGCCACATTACAATGCCTCCAACCACCATAATACAGATAGTACTGGCCATCCTTGTCCTTAAATACAAACTGATCTATCGGTTGTGCTCCGTTGTAAAATTTATCAACAAGCGGTTTACCTAAGTGGTCTTTGAACGGACCTTCAGGAGCATCGGAGATACCCACACCGATGCCCCCAACTTCATTGTCATTCTGAATGTCATTGGCGCCGAAAAACAAGTAATATTTTTTATATTTTTTAATGATAGAGGGTGCCCAGACCGCCTTTTTTGCCCACTTGAAATTTGCGGTGTCTACTACACGTTCATGTTTTTCCCATTTCACCAGGTCCTTGGAAGAGAAGGCATCCATAAAAACCTGATCTTCATATTTAGCTGAATATGTTGGGTATATCCAATAGGTTTTACCAAATACAGTTCCTTCCGGATCGGCATACCAGCCAGAAAAAACCGGATTTCCTGAGGTTTTCTTTTTCTTCTGCCCATGGACTGGCATAGTCAGCGCTAAACAGGCAATAGCGATCAAAAAACGTGTTATGTGTTTCATTCTACATTACTTTTATAGATAACTTTCCCTTCCAAATATAATATAGATTTATTCGCATCATACATAAGTATTTATTTTAGGTCTACATTACTTCTTGCTTATTTTATAGAGCTTGCCGCTATCGGTACCGGCGTAAAGGTTGCCGTCTTTACCAACAGCCATGCAGCGCCAGCGTTCCATCCTACTCTCCAGCAAACGCTCCTCCCCCACAACTCTATTGTTTCTGATGACCAAACGGGCAATATGCACACCACCCAGGCCACCTAGTAAAATATTGTTTTTCCACTCCGCAATGTTACCCGTGTAAAAAATCATACAACCCGGTGAAATACTGGGATCCCAATAATAAACCGGTTGGATAGTACCCTCTTTCTGCTGAATGCCTTCGTACACTTTCTCGCCACTATACTCAATGCCATAAGTGACCACAGGCCAACCGTAATTTCCCCCAGCTTTGATCAGGTTCAGCTCATCGCCACCACGGGGCCCAAACTCAGCCTCCCACAAATCTCCTGTAACAGGATGAATAGCCAAACCATCCGGATTACGGAAACCCAAAGCATAGATTTCGGGCCTGGCATCTTTCTTTCCGATGAATGGATTGTTGGCAACAGGCTTGCCCTCCTTGGTGATATGGATCATCTTGCCTGTTGTAGCGCTCAGATCCTGCGCCTTTTGACGAATATTGTTCGCACTACGATCTCCCGAACTCACAAAAATATTGCCTTTTCTGTCAAATACCAATCGTGAACCGTACTGCCCACCACCTTTGTGGCGGGGTACAGCCTCAAATATTACACTTACATCTGCTAACCTGGTCTCATCAGCAGATAATCTGCCTTTAGCAACAGCCAATGCCGCACCATTTTCACCAGGCTGGGCATAAGTCCAATATACCATGCGGTTGATTTTAAAATTCGGATCAATGTTTACGTCGAGTAAACCGCCCTGCCCCTGGTAATGTACTTTAGGGAAACCTGTGATCGTTTTTACGATTTTACCCGCAGTAGTCAATATTTGCATGGTACCTGATTTGCCGCTAATCAGTAAACGTCCGTCAGGCAATACGCAAATACCCCATGGATCTTTCAGATCGGTATTGATCACCTCATCTTTATATCCGGTTTTGCTTTTAACGCTACCTATTCTGGTCTGGCCTTTAAAGGCAGGTTTGTAATCGGCGTTGGCTTGCCTGGTCTCTACCGGGGCGCCAGTCTGGGCCATGCCAGAAATACACACTGACAATAGTGCAATGCCCAATGCCAGTGTTTTATAAGGTTTTAATAACATAAAATAGTCGTGGTTGATAATTCTGGGTAAGTTTCAATGTTTGTGCTCATCTTGTTTATGGGTTCAGTCTTTTTTTAGGCCATTCAGATATTTGATACTTTCAGGCACCTGACTAAGGGATGAACTGCTTTCATCCTCAATGTAATAATGTTTTACGCCGGCTTTGCGCGCCGCTTTTATCACTGCCGGGATATCAATTTGTCCGGTGCCTAAAATCACATCGTTATCCTTCGCAGTATTACCTGAAAGGCTGCCGCGTTCAATGCCCTTTTTCAAATCTTTCATATGCAATGCTTTATAACGAGAACCGTACTTAATCAGCAATTGCGCCGGATCCTGGCCAGGCAAAAATGCCCACAGGATATCCAGTTCCATGCTCACATATTTGGGGTCGGTATTTTTAAGCAGGTAGTCGTAAAGCGTGCCATCCTGATAAGGCTGGAACTCGAAACCATGATTATGATAAATGAAAGTAAGGCCATAGGTATCTTTCAGCAGCTTACCAGATTTATTAAAGTCGGCAACCGCCTGCCTGGCATTTTCCAGGATAAAAGTACCTTTGTAAGGAATTCCGGCTATGCGGACAAAAGATGCACCCAATATTCGGGCGGTCTTTCCGACCTCCTCGGTCTTGTTTACCAGGTCCTCATAACTTACTCCGTACGATGAGCATTTCAGTCCTCTTGCATCGCACATTTTGCGCAAGTCCTCAGGCGTTTGTTTGAATAGGCTCGAAAACTCGATATCTGTTATACCATTGGCTTTGATTAAATCCAGCGTGCCGGGCACATCTTTGGCAAATTGGTTTCGATAGGTATACGATACAATACCCGGGGCCTCAGGAAATAGTTTTTTCTGGGCTATTACCTGGCTGCTTACCAGGCCGCCTGCCAAACCTAGGGTTAGCAGTGGTTTTTTTAAAAAATGGATCATGTGAAATTGTTATTGATCAACTAATATTAAACTTTAGGTTCCCAACCTGGCTCGTAGCTACGTTTCCATAGCTTTTGCGCCTGAGGATCATTTAGAATATGACCGTTCTTCGGGTCAAGATGAAGTTCCCGGCCTACACGCCAGGCTATATTGCTTAACTGCATCCCGATGATGCTTTTATGCCCGGTCTCCACATCGCAATTCGGTTTACGGTTATTGCGTATTGCATCCAGGAAATCAGCCACATGCATGCCATCCAGACTCAGGCTTACGCTGGCTGTATTGCGACCCTGTACCGGCTCTTCCTTGGTTTTAGGACCAACATCTTTCAGCAGTTTACCTTTCAGGTCAAACACTTTGTAAGCATCAGTCCCCGTGCTTAAGCTTCCATTCTCACCATAAAAAATAATCCCGCGCTCATCACCTTCAATTCTTCGGCCGTTCGCACTGCTGCTTTCCCACATGATCATTTTCTTCTCGGGATATTCCAACGTTACAACCTGCGTATCCGGCGTTTCCCAATCGTCCTTATAGGCATAGCGTCCGCCTGACGAGGTTACTTTTACAGGGTAGTCAACTCCTAATCCCCAACGGGCGATATCTACTTCGTGCGTCCCATTGTTTAACGCTTCACCAGTACCCCAATGCCAAAACCAATGCCAGTTGTAATGGATCAAGCCATCCTGGTAAGCCAGTCGTGGTGCAGGTCCTTGCCACAGGTCATAATTTAGCGCTGGCGGCGTAGTGCCGCGTTTTAGAAAAGTAGGCTTACGGTCATTCGTGTACCAGGTTTTTGCATAATAAACCCGACCAATAATACCTTCGTGTAATTGTTGTATCCCCTCCGTGAGTATTGGGGCTGAACGGCGCTGTGCCCCCATCTGCACAACCCGGTTATATTTACGGGCAGCAGCAATTGCAAGTTCGCCCTCATGCGGGTTATGGCTTAAAGGCTTTTCTACGTATACATGTTTTCCTGACTGGCACCCCATGATCGTAAGGGGCGTGTGCCAATGATCGGGCGTAGCAATATAGATGGCGTCAATATTTTTATCCTGCATCACCTTGCGGCAATCGCCCTCTATTTTAGGAACGGTTATTTGCTTATTATCGGCTACAGCTTTTAGCGCTTTTGCAAAAACCCGGGTATCAACATCACAAAGTGTCAGTATCTCTGCATCCTTTTGTCGCGCGAAGGTGCTTGCCATGCTAGTGCCCCGGCCATTTAAACCGATGATCGCGACATGGATTCGTTCATTGGCACCAATGATATTGCGGTAACTTTTCGCGCTCATCCCAAACAGACTGTTGCCTGCCAGGACTCCTGCCGATGTTATCGCTAGTTTCTTAATAAAATCTCTTCGTTTTTCCATAAACTGGTTAAATAGTTGTAATAGTTTGCTAAAGGCTAAAAGCCATCATTTTGCGGATATTTATTACCTGTGATAATCCGGTCGATCTGACTTTGAGGTATAGGTCTTAAAACATGTTTCTGCTGGATATTGGGGCCGGCATCAGGATTGTATAGCTTGACACGCTCTACGAGTTTATTTGTTCTTACAAGATCCAGCCAGCGGGTTTGTTCTCCACATAACTCACGGGCACGCTCATCGAGAATATAGTCAAGCGTAATCTGCGCTGGTGTTACGTTCATTGCAGCAACATCACCATTGGGAAAAGCTGCACGCGCCCTGACCACATTGATGTATTTTGCCGCATTGGTATTGTCATTCAGATTGACAGCTGCTTCAGCAGCCAGCAGATAGGTCTCCGCCAGACGATAAACGATAATCGGTCTAACCGAGGGATCATTGATGCCCGCCCGTTTTGTATCCTGGTATTTGGTCATAGTCGGATATAACTGTAAGGTATAGTTTCGCGGAGGAACCAACAAGTAACGGGTTGCATTGATCTTCGCATTCGTCACATCCACTCCTGGCATGTAAATAGCCGTATCACCTAAGGCGTATTTAGGTACCCCGTTAACCTTTGGAATTTTATCAGCCGAGTTAGACAGCCATACAGACTGAAAGGTTTTGTAGTACCTGGTATCATTGGTTTTGTCAGCAAAACAAACATTTCCCAGCCAGCTGGTCAATTGAACACGGCCATATGGTCGTCCGTAAGCCATAGAGCGGACCAGCCCAGGATAGTTCTCATACCCCATCACGTAATGAAAATTCAATTCACTACTAACACCATTATAAGTCAGGTTAGCAGTATGCTGAACACTCCAAAGGACCTCCCGGTTGGCCTCATTGCCTTCCGAAAAAACGGAGCTAAAATCCGGCAACAATCCCAGGTTCAATGTTCCTACGTTATCGATTAGCGCTTTGGCAGTATTGTAAGCATTTTGGAAGTCGTCCGGTTGTTTGGCAGATGAATATGCCCTGGTCAGGTAGACTTTCGCCAGCAAATGGGAAGCCGCAGCAGCGGTTGCCTTACCCGGTAATACACCGTTGAGCGTCGGACTTGGGGGAAGGCCCGCAACGGCATCCTTCAGATCCTGCACAATAAAATCATAAACCTCTGCAATTGGTGCCCGATCAGCGCTGGTGCTGGGTTCACTGATGAATTTTTTGCTCAAGGTAACCGGACCGAAAAATCTAAGCAGTAAAAAATAGTAATTGGCACGTAGAAATTTAGCTTCTGCGATTTTCTGTTTAACGGAGTTGGCATCAAGACCGGTTACTGTTGCGCCATTATCAATGATTCCGTTGCAGGTATTGATATAGGTATAACATGGATTCCAGACACCGTATAAAAATTCACTGCTGGCGTCATAACTGCTTGCATACACATTAAAACTGGAGTTACCACCCCCTCCGGATTTGAATTCATCAGTTCCCGGCACGGTCATGGTCATCAGCTTTTCTGATCCCCATAAATTACGGTTGCCCGCATACGCAGCATCCAGCCCGGATTGAAATCCTTGGGCTGTTTGGAAATATTGTGGTGTAAGTGAAGATTTTGGATCTTCAATCAATTGCTTGTTGCAACTGGAAATGACGATAGCCATTGACGTGATCGCAAAAATGCGATATAAAAATGAGCTCATGTGCGAATCAATTAAAATGAAACATTCAGACCAAATAGCAAGGATTTAACCGGGGGCGTATCCACACCAAGCGTCCCTGCAGATTCAGGATCAGCCCCACTGAACCGGTTATGCAGTGGAGAAAACAAGATGATCGCATCGTTCAGGGACGCGTGAAGCCTCAAAGACTTCGCTTTAATCTTCGATGCGATTAGCTGAGGAAATGTATATCCTAAACTGATAGTCCTGATTTTAAGATAGGAAGCATTATAGTAACCCAATAAATCCCCATAAGCGGGTGACCCTACGTTAAAATTAGGTTTTGGATATTTGTTTGCATGATTTGATGGCGTCCAATAATCCACATTCAGGTTATTGGCTTTACCGTTCAGCGCATTGACATTACTGGCGGGTTGTAGCCAGGTTGCTATCTGAGTGCCCCCTACGCGGTAAGATCCGACAACTGCCAGATCAATACCCCGGTAACTAAAGCGGTTGGTAAATCCACCGAAAAATTTAGGTTGACGAGTACCTACTATGGTCCGGTCCAGGGAATTGATCACACCATCTCCATTTAGGTCTGCCACCCTGATGGTGCCAATCACAGAAGCCGCTCCGGTCATGGTCAGATTCAGACGCCTGGCTTCAGTGGAGTCAGCTTTTGTATTTTGCCAGATGCCTACCCGCTGGTAATTGTAAAGCGAACTTATAGGCGATCCGACAAATCTGTTATTGCCAACATCTTCGGTAACACCATTTTGTAATGCCGTAATCTTGTTACGGTTAAATGTCATATTGAAACCGGTTGTCCAGCCGAACGCGTTCCTGGAGCTTGCCTTTACATTTACCGTATTAATCGTGATTTCCAAACCTTTATTTTCCGTTTTGCCTACGTTGGCCAGGAACTGGGAGGTATAACCGGTGGTGATCGGAAGATTTTGGGGAAGAATCAGATCACTGGTTTTTTGCTGATAAACGTCTACCGTACCACTTACCCGATCTTTGAACAAGCCGAAATCAACCCCCAAGTTCAATGATGCTGTGTACTCCCAACCTAACTTCGGATTGGGCACATTATTGGGGTAAGTACCCGTAACGTAAGTTGTACCATAATTGTAATTGATAATCCCCAGACCACCGAGCGTTTGGTAAGGGCTAACCGCTGCATTACCAACTATTCCATACCCAACACGCAGTTTCAAGCTCGATACTGCATTGATTCCTTTCATGAAATTCTCTTCAGAAATATTCCAGCCAGCTGCTGCAGAGGGGAACAAATGATATTTATTTCCGGGCGCCAGTGTGGATGAACCATCAGACCTCATGGTTAGCGTTAACAGGTATTTACTCTTGTAATCATAGTTAATCCGGCCCATGAAGGAGACAATAGAAAATTTGGAATATGTGCCCGTCCCCTTAAAATTAGAACCCAGTTCCGGGTTGTAATATTGTACATCATCAGCCAGAATGTTGTTATAGGTCAAGGTCGTACTGTACTTGTTATCCTGCTGGTAACTGAAAAGTCCGGTACCTGTAACATGGTGGTTTTGGGCAAATGTATTCTCGTAAACCACAAGGTTTTCCACAGTAAAATTCCTGTAGTCATAATTACTGTTTCTGGCTGTTGAAGGGCCGCTGAGATTCTGAAAAGTAGTACTGCCATAGAAATCCCCGTAAGTCTCAGGTGTCAGTTCCACACCACCATTAAATCTATACTTAAGATGAGGTGTAAACTGTGCTTCGGCATACAGGGTGGTGAACGTGTTGTAACGGGTTCGGTTCTGAACAACCGCGCCCGGAATAAGATTGGCAAGCGGATTATAAATTAAGGAGCCACCACCTGGAAATGGGATCAGATTGCCAGCTGCATCATATGGAACGGTTAGTGGGCTGGATTGTAAAGCCTGAGATACCGGGTTTATCCCTTCACCATTAATCCGGCTAACTGAGTTAAGTGAGCTGATCCCTACTTTGAAGATTTTTCCCAATTGCTGGTCAATACTTACCTTGAAGCTGAAACGATGAAAAGAAAGACCAGGAAAAACACCCGTTTCACCAAAATAACCTGCCGAAATCGCATACTTTGTCTGTTCAGTACCACCCGACAAACCCAACTGATGATTGGTCCGGAAACCATTTTTGAAGATCAGCTTTTGCCAGTTTGTATTGGTTCCGTTCTGTAGGCCGGCAAGTTCAGCTGGCAGAAAAGTTATTCCATCAGTGTAAAACTTTGGATCGTCAATACCATTGTAGGGGTTTGGCGCGTTAGCTACATTCGGATTATTTGCATGGTAGCTTCCCCATTTTTTATAGACCTGATAATCATCAGGCTCCATCACATCATAATAACCTAAAGGTTTCATAACCCCGGCATAGCTACTATAAGATATAGCAGGGGCTCCCATTTTACCGCGCCGGGTAGAAATAAGTATCACACCATTTGCCCCTCTTGAGCCATAAATAGCGGTTGCTGAAGCATCTTTCAGGATCTGAACGGACACCACATCATCCTGGTTCAGGTCATTAATATAAGTACCATTAAAAGGAATGCCGTCTACCACATAAAGTACATCATTCGTTGCACCCAACGATCGCTGTCCACGAATGGATATAGATGGAGTGGCTCCGGGATGGCTATTGCCGCCGCTTTTTTGAATATCAAGACCAGGTGTCTGACTTTGTAGTGCACTGACCAGGTTGCTTACAGGTACACTTTTCAATGCCTCTTCATTAACGGAGGCAATTGAGCCCGTCACATCAGCCTTTTTCTGGGAGCCATAACCCACTACCACCACATCATTCATTGTAGATACCTTTTCCTTTAACGTCACATCTATTCGCGTTCGGTTGTTCACGGCTACCTCCAATGTTTCATACCCTATGGCCGAGAAAATGAGCGTTTGGCTACCGTCTGGTAACTTCAAAGTATACATCCCATTGGAATCGCTACTGGTACCGATTGTGCCCCCTTTTGCCCTGACATTTACCCGGGGCAGGATTTCACCTTTAGCATCCCTGATGGCACCTGTTACCACAATGTCAGCGATCTCTTGATCAGGTAGCTGAGGTTTCCTTTTGATCACAACGGTCTTCTCATAAATGGTATAGGAAAGGGCCTGGTTGGCAAAACATTTATCTAGAAAATCTTTCAGTTCTGCTTTTTTTACTGAAATATTTACCGGAACACTTTCGCTGATCATCGCGGAATTGTACAGAAAAGCATAACCGGTTTGGTTATGAAGCAATTCAAAAACCCGGGATAATGAAGTATTGTTCACAGATATGCTGACCTGCTGGGCATAACTTGCCGCATTGACCTGCAAAATAGCAGTTAGTAAAAAAGGGATCGTAAGTTTCACCACCAGACCGATTTTTGACGACATACAGGAACCAGACCTGCATGGAAATGCATGGAAAAATTTATACATTTGGTTAGAGTTAATTTATAACTGATCGTTTCAAGGATTATAGTAAGTTGCTCAAGCTTAATTGGCTAAAACCGGCGGCGCTCCAACGCTTCCGGTTTTTTTCTTTCAGCAAATCTTGTCATAAAGTTGCGGCACTATGGCATAACAGTTACCCTCCTTCCATCAATTTTAAAATGAACGGTACCGGTTAATTCAAGTGTGGTTAAGAGTTGAGAAATGTCTTTAAACATCGGTACCGTACCGCCGAAATTCTGACGTTTTAGATTTCCCTTATAACTGATATCTACATCATACCAGCGCGCAACCTTGCGCATAATGGTTTCGATATTTTCGTTATCAAATTTAAAAAACCCATTTTTCCAGGCGATTACATTTTCTGTATTCACGGCACGTACACTAAAACCTGATGCGCCCTTGCTTAAAACGCCCTGTTGGTTCGGCATTAGCATCGTGCTGCTGCCATCTTTAATTAGCTTGACCGAGCCTTCCAGCAAGGTTGTTTCAATTGTATTTTCATCATGGTAAGCCATTACATTAAAGTGTGTCCCTAAAACCTGTACTTTCATTCCATTGAGCGCTACACTAAATGGCTTCTCTTTGTTCTTTGCAACCTGGAAATAAGCCTCGCCGGTTAATTCAACTGTCCGTTCCGCAGCGGTGAAGGTAGTAGGATATTTTAATGATGAACCAGCATTCAACCATACAACTGTACCATCGGTCAACGTAAGTTGATATTGACTGCCAAGCGGTGTTTCTATCGTGTTATAGGTAACTATATTTTGATCTGGCCTATTCGTATTGTTTCCATAAACCACTTTGCCATCAGCAGTTTTGCTCACTATGGATGCGCCCTGCCTGGATATGATTCCCGTTTGGGTATCGTCAAGATCTAATTTTTTACCATTTGCGAGCGTTAAAATAGCCCGATTTCGGCCGGGAGCATGAATCGTTTGTATTGATTTGGACTGAACAATTTGAGGCTGATTTTTCTGCTTGTCTTTTTCATACAGCCAAAGCGATATACCGGCTGCAAGGAATATAAACACAGATGCCGCTGCAACCCAATAGCGGAAACTATTGCGGCGCGTGATCTCCTCAGCCGATATTTCTGACCTTAGTTTTTCAAGGATTTGCTGTCTGACTTCGTCGGAATTACCCATTTCCGCCGACCACTGTTTAACAGTCAACTCAAAATCATCTTGATAATTTTCCAGCTGCACCAACTCTTCAGGACTACAATATCCCGACGCGCATTTCTCGAAAAGTGTTATAAACTGCTCTTTGGTCATAAATGGTTAAATTATTAGGGCTATATAATAGTGCAGTGCTCAGCTGCACGGCCTCAATAAATGTATAGAGACTTTTTTTAAAGGCTAACTCACATACAACTCATGTTTTTTTTTTAAAATTATGTAAATAGGTGTCGTGCACACAGGCTGTATACATTCTTTAGTATAAACACATTGATCATTTCGTTTTATCTTTTTCAGTATTAAAAAAGAGTATAAAATTTAATGGGTATTTTTGTTAATTTAGCATAACCAATTATATGCTTGATAGAAATACCCCCGATGATGAACTATGGGAAGCCATAAAGTTTGGAAGCATCCCTTCTTTCGAATTACTTTTCGATCGTTACTGGCAGGCAGTATATACCACGGCATTTTCTTTTTTAAATGATGCAGAGTCGGCAGCTGAAATTGCCAACGATACCTTTCTGAATATCTGGAGGAAGAGGGATACACTGATTATTGGCTCATTCAAAAATTATCTGACTACCAGCGCACGTTATCATACCTATAAAGTATTGAAGACTAGAAAAAAGATGCGGTTGGCCTATGTTGAGAATTACGATCAACTCCCAATTTCCGGAACATTGGTGAACAATGAGGGTGAAGAAAAAATCAGGTACCTTAACTTACAAGAGGACATAGAGCATGTTTTACTTGACCTGCCGAAGCGTTGCCGAGAAATTTTTCTTTTAAGCAGGATAGCAAATCTAACCAATGGCGAAATAGCAGAAAGACTCTCCATATCCAAACGAACGGTCGAAAACCAAATATGCATTGCTCAAAAATATCTACAGGATAACATGAAACACATTGCATTAACATTGCTGCTTGCCAGTATTTTGAAATAAATATTTGGTGTCACTATTGTAACATGCAATAAGGGTCATCAGCCACCAGATCCTTCCACCAAGCTCCGGCAGTAAAATTTTCCACTGGAGTCTCTAACACCAGCAGGTAATAAATCTCACCATATCGCTCGGTCAAATCTTTCAAGCCCAACTACACATTCAATCATGGAAATTGCCTGATTTAAGTTTTATCAATTTTACTTTTAAAAGCACCTACAGATCCATTGATACTTTGGATTAAAAAAGAAATAACTTCTGCTGTAGCTTCAGCAGATTCTTTAAAACCACCAACTACCCAATCTCTCATTAAAGCAATTGTGCCCTGTTCCCCGAATAAATAGACTTTATCCAATAAAGATTGCTGCAAGCCGCCGTTCTTCTGTGCAGCAATCTCAGTATTCCTGAAGGATGACAGTGCCTTGGAAAGCAGGTTGCTGGAGTCAGACTCAGAAAAAATGATTACGCTCATTTTTTTATCACTTTCCAGCGTCCTGCACGCAGCCAGAATAATATCGTTGACATTGTTGATGTCTTTAATAGAAACCATGAGCGCATTTAAGATCTCGTTTTCCATTTCCCGTATCATTTCATACGGTGTGCTGTAGTGATTATAAAAAGTATTCCGGTTAACGTCTGCCGCTTTGCAAAGTTCAGTAATTGATATCTGATTGAGGGGCTTGCTATTCAGCAAGTCCAGCATGGATTCGCGCAATACCATTTTAGTATAGCGAATGCGTCTGTCATTAGATCCTTTCATATCTACAATTTTTATCTCCTGTTATACTTACCGAACAATCTGGCCCCCATTTGCCTATTAATGATCAATCACATGGAAAATTGAAAATAAAATTATCCATGTTGGCTTTTAAATTGCAAGCTGCTACAAAAGTAACACATTGCCTATTTATAAGCAAGCTGTATACATAGTGACAAAGATTTAGAATTTTAAATATTACAACCTATTCGTAGTTATGGAAACAAAAAAAAGATCAGTTAGCAAATTCTGTTTCATTGCAGTTTTGCTCATGTCAGGCACCCTTTGTGCCCAGGCCCAGGATTTGCAGGGAATTTGGCTTACCAAGAACAGCATCAGCAAGATTGAGATTTACAAGGCAAAAGATGGATTGTACAATGGAAAATTAATATGGACAAAAGACCAGAGCGAGAAGGCTAAGAAATTTCACGGAGCGCTGATCCTGACCGGGCTTAAAAAGAAAAGTGATCTTGAATACCAGGGTGAAGCGCATGATCCGGAACAGGATAAAACATATAGCTGCACCATCAAAGTAAAAAGCGCTAAAGAACTGGACCTGAGGGGTTACATTGGCATCTCACTTATCGGAAGGACCGAAAGGTGGACACGCGTTTCTAAATAGACGTTTTCAAGCCGTGTTTTGTAAGGATATCTAAAGCAACTATGCATCATGGATAAAACAAAAAACATCTTTTCGGGTATATTGAATACAGGCAGGTCATGGTTTTCGAAATCAACCTCCCTTTCGGGAGCGCAGCCGAGTACAAGCGGGATAGAAACCAACAGGCCTATTATCATCATCGGTTCCGGATACGGGGCTGCTGTTGCCGCTTTGCGTCTTTGTGAAGCAGGAAAAAAAGTATTGATCCTGGAAATGGGGGTCGACTGGGCTAAGTCAGGGATCAAATACTCCAGCTTATTAAAACCCGGGAAAAGTGCGGCCTGGCTAAAAAATAAAACCATTGCCCCATTCATGAATATTTTTCCATTACGCCCCTTCACGGGAGCTTTAGACAGGTTTAGTTTCAAAAATATCGACATTTGGGTTGGCAGAGGCGTTGGAGGTGGATCAATAGTAAATGGTGGGATGGCTGTAATACCTAAAAAGAGCTATTTTAAAGAAATTTTTCCAAGTCTCGATGCCGAAAAATTTTATAATTTTTATTTCCCATTGGCAAGCCAGGAGCTAAAAGTGAATGGTATCGATGAACAATTTTTAAAAGATTGCCCTTATTATAAATATACCCGCGTAGGAGAATCTGAAGCCCGTAATGCCGGCTTTAAGACCGTAAGAGTACCAAATGTTTACGATTTCAAATACATGGAAAAGGAATATAAAAATGAGGTACCAAGGTCTGCCCTGAATGCCGAAGTAATTTATGGCAACAATTACGGCAAAAACAGCTTGGACAAGACCTATCTTGAAAAAGCATTGGCTACAGGCAACCTGGAAATCCTGGAACTGCACTGTGCTGATGCAATCACAAGAAATGACGATAACAGCTACAGCATAAATGTTAGACAGCTCAATACCTTAGGAAAAACTGTTGCCGATAAAACTTTTCATTGCACTAAGTTGGTACTCGGTGCCGGTACCATGGGAACCCTAAAGCTACTCCTGCACTCCCAGGCTTCCAATAACTTTCCTCTTGATCCATCTGTAGGAAAGAACTGGGGAAACAACGGAAATTTTATGACGGGAAGAAACTGGGTCAAGCCATTCTCCGGAGGCACGGGAGCGCAGCAATCCACCATTCCTGTAGGCGGAGTTGACAACTGGGATGATGATGAACATCCATTTTTTACAGAAATTGCACCTTTACCACTTGGTATGGATGTGGCTACAGCACTTTACCTGCTCATCAACCGAGTGGATAAAAAAGGGTTGGTAGGACACGATAAAGCGAGTGGCCGACTTGTATTAGAATGGGATAAAAGCCATACATTAAAGATGAAAGCGAATGCAAACTATTTTGTCCGCAAAATGAACCGGGCTAACGGGGGAACGAGAAGCCGTCTGCTGTTTAGGAATGGTTTCGGTGCCAACATTTGCTATCACCCACTAGGGGGTTGTGTATTAGCCGAATCCACCAATTTATATGGCAAACTCAAAGGGCATGACAACCTCTATGTCGTAGACGGATCATTAATCCCGGGAACCATTGGTGTAAATCCCCTGATGACTATCACAGCAATTGCTGAGTATTGTATCGAAAACCTTATTCAGCAGGGAGAGTTATGACAGTTTTAAAGCAATACCAGGTGAAACAGATGCAGATAAAAATGATGCCTTAGTAAGTTATACCCGAAAAGGTATAAAAGTTCCATTTACACATAAAATATACCCTATCGGGTACTATTTAAATTATTTTCACTAAAATCGTACCCGATAGGGTATAAAATAACGTTATTAAAGTTTAAAACAGGCATTTTCAGCATTCGTCAGCTACTGGACGACGAAGCTGATCTTTATAAATCGATGCGTTTAAGCATGATCAATTCTATTTACCTATAATTACTTTACGGTGCGCTATTCCCCATTCTGCCAGGTTGTTGATAATGGTCTTTAACGTCATGCCATATTCTGTCAATTGATATTGCACAGATATAGGCTGAGTATCTAATACAGTACGCGTGATCAATTTATTGATCTCCAATTCCTTTAATTCTTTACTCAACATTTTATTCGATATGCCCTTTACGTCATTCAGAATGTCGGAAAATCTTCTTTTGTTATAATAGCAAATGGACGAAATGATGGAAATTTTCCATTTCCCGTTCAAAATGTCCATCGCATCGTGGACAGCCATAATCTCTTTTTTGTGCCCCAACTGGCATTCATTTTCAGTCATAAGTTACCTTGTTACCCAAAAGTTACTGTTACTTTTCGTTACAAAGTAACCTAAATAAATTTAGCTATTCTAACTTTGCACCATAAATATTTAAAAATTTAACCATGGACTTTACAAATAAAAACGTCGTTATTACAGGTGGAACTACCGGAATAGGCTTAGCAACAGCAAAAGCATTTATCAATGCAGGCGCAAGCGTGTGGATTACAGGTAGAAATGCTGAAAATCTACAAAAAGCAAGAGCAGAAATAAACAATCCGAAATTGATTACTGTACTATCCGACACTTCAAAAATCGAAGATATTTCAATTCTGGAAAAAGCAGTTGCAGAAAGCGGAAACAAATTAGATGTCCTTTTCCTAAATGCGGGAATTGCGACCTTTGAGCCCATAGAAAAAGTAACTGAGGCAAATTTTGATGCACAATTCAATACCAATGTCAAGGGACATTTCTTCACATTGCAAAAATTACTCCCCCACCTTGCAGATGGAGCTGCGGTGGTATTCACTTCTTCAACCGTAGCCACAGCGGCAAATTCGGGTGCCAGCATATATTCTGCAACCAAAGGAGCATTGAATAAAATTGCCCAGATTTCAGCCAACGAATTGGCGGGAAGAAAAATCCGTGTCAATATCGTTAGTCCAGGACCCATTTTAACCCCTGGTTTAGAAAATGCCGTACCATCAGAAGCAAAAGCGTTTTTAGCTCAGGCTACAGCGCTGCAACGACTTGGTGATCCTGATGAAATTGCAAAAACAGTTTTATTCCTGGCTTCCGACGCCGCAAGTTTTATTACCGGAACAGAGATCATCGCAGATGGTGGTTACCTTAACTACGCATTAAAATAATCCGTAAAAACCGGGTAAAATGCTATAATCATGGATAATCGCTAATCATTAGGCAAAAAAACGTCGCTTTTCTTATCGAAAAACGGCGTTTTGCTTTTGATTAAGATTGTCGGTGCTATTCTATTCACTATTCGGGACTATAGGGCGCAAGGCTAAACTGGAATTCGAATACCGATCATCTTCCGTAACTTCCCTGCCCAGCCAATCTGGTCGGGAAAACTGCTGATCCTCAAAATTAAGCTCGATTTCAGCAACGATGAGACCTTGATTCGCTCCTAAGAATTCATCCACTTCCCAGACCAGGCCGCTATCCTCCGGGATTCGATACCTGATTTTCTCAGTTCCTTCTGGTTTGAACCGATACAGCATCTCCTGAACATCAGACTTTGGTATCTCATATTCATACTCCAGCCTGGTAATCGCTTCTCCGGCACCCTTGACCGTTATAAATCCCTGATCTCCAGCCACCCTAATACGAACTACCCGATCCTCCCCGTTCAGTAAATAACCCTGTCGATAGTGCTTTCCATCCGGTTTGTCCAGAGCATACCACAATTTTTTATCCACTAAAAATTTCCGTTCAATTTCTACCCCCATGACTTATTCTTTTTTTCTATCAACGCTTTACCAGCAGTAGTAGCCCGGGCCTGAAAATTTTCAGTTGCTGTTTTAACTTTCCTAAGCATCCGTTGAGTATTGCTTTTTAGTTCGGGAAACAGAACCGCTGCCAGTACCTGATCGTGCCAGTCGCCAATAGCGGTCTGCACCTGCTGCAGATATTCTTCATTGAAAGGTTCACGCAATGCGTCCTCCACCAGCGGAAAATTGTACAGGAGGACTTTCAGCCGCTTTCTACAGTCATGCATCTCCTCCACTCCGGCACTCGAGACTAAACACTCCCCGATGCCCAGAAGCTCCCTTTCATAAAAATCCCTGACTTTTTTGTCTTTCACTCTCGGAATGTGCTTAAGTAACTTTTTCTCCGCACGGCGCAGCATTGAGAGATGGAGAGGCCGGTCTTTACGCAGTTTTCGAGCCGCCTTTTTCATTGACCGTTTTTCCGCCGAAAGATATTTTTTATCTGCCGCCGGCAAGGTCTGGGCCAGTTGGAGATGTAAGTAACTGTCTCTGACCATTCCACTGAGCTGATAGGTTTCTTTCACCGGCTTTAGTTTATTCCTGATATCGGTCTTGGCATTGGTCGTTTCAATCAAAGAAGCCACAGCACGCAGCTTCTTGATGCCTACCCTAAACTTGTGCAACTTATCCTGATCCCCTTTTTTCATAAACCCACGCAAAGCGCGTTTCGCTGATTTGCCTTCTTTCCTGATCTGAGCTCTAATTTTTTTCTTCTCCATAAACCCTTTTAAAATACATGCGCTATTACTAAACACAAGACCACCATAAAGGTTTAGCACAACCATATCAAACCAGATCATGGATATCTTTGTTATCTTGTAGTACCCCCTCCTTCGCGAACCGCTTTGCCATGCTCGCGATAAATTCGGAAATTCCTGGATGCTACTCAACGAGCATTAAGTTGAATGGTATATACAAAGCACAAAACTGCGCTCTATCCCTGTCGATATATTACTTCCCATGCTGGCTCAAATTCTAATTTGTCAAAGTCAAATTCGTGCATATTTTTTCCCTCATAAATGCCGTTACTAAAAGTATCTTGAATCCAATTATTAAAAGTCCACCTTCCAGCTTTCTCAGGTTTGCCCCATTTTCTTGTCTTCAATATTGTTGCCTTTGCGTTAATTCTTTCAGATAACGCTTTTAATATAGGTTTGGAATCGATCTTTAAATTCTTTCCAATTGCAATGACTATGAAATATCCGAATTTAATGTCGCGCTCTTTTTCGAAATCTCTTTCATTGGATATGGTAATATAAATATCCGGTGGTGATTGTCTTTTGTCGCAAATTGTCCAAATGGGATTCCAAAGTTCAAAGTTGAGAAAATAGTTTTCAATGTTATCAGGTGTTGTCCATTTCTCGTGTGATTTTTCATCCCATTTCAGTCGTCCAAGTTTTATGTCTGAGTGATATATAAACTCTCTGTTATCCCTTTTAGATACTCGTTTTTCAGGTTTGTATTTTACGACCCTAATTCCTGTTTCTCTGATATTTTCAGTTTGTTTTATGAGTAAGTCAAAATAGGATTCAAAGTCAGATTTCCAATTGACTGTTATCCAGGGTGATTCATTCTCGTCGATCTGTCCGAAAATCAGGTAGAAGTCATAGGGTCTGTTCTCCCAACTTGAACTGGCATGAGTAGCGTCTGCGAAAATGTCACTAAATATATTTCTCAATTTCTTTATTAATTTCATATGCTGTCAGCTCTTCCTGGTTTCCTAATGATGGCGCAAACGTGCTGGGACTACATTGGGTTTGAGACGAAATTAAGCCCATTCTTTGGATTTATCAAATCATAACTGTTCTCCATACGCATGAGATGTATACCTCCCAATATCTGCTGAACAGGCCCTTCTTTTACTGTAGGCCCGCTCGATAATGAAGGTGCAGCTTTGCCTATACTGCTGCAGATTGGAATAAGCCTTCAAGGTCTTAAAGCAGTTTTTCAGTCTTTGTTAAAAATTTATGAACTGCCGCTTTGATGTCAATTCCGGACCTTTCAGCAAGAATGATCAACCACCAGATATTTTCGCCCAATTTATGTTCTAGCTCTTCCTCAGAGCCGGCTTTGGGCCAGCGCCGCTGTTGAGACATTATGTTACGCCCTACTAATCCTGCATCAGTAAGATAAGCCAATGCATCTTCTTCTACCGTCCATTCGCTTCCATGATGTGTCAGCTCCAGCTCATGATATTTCTTTCTAATTTCCAGAGATTTCCGGATAATTTCATCGAAATTTTCTTTACTCATAACCTTGTTATTTTTATATTTTAGTGAATCAAATCTGCCATTACGTATGCAATTTTGCCGTCTTTGAATTTGAAATCAAAAGTCCCGCGAATTTTACCTTCGGGAAAATCTCCTGTGAACTGCACTTCCAAATGGGCATTTTCGTCATCAAATATTTTAATCTTCAATTGCGCTGTCTGTGTATTGTATCCGATAAAGTAGCTGTCAAAATATTTCTTAATTCCTTTATGACCTTCAAATTTTCTGCCCACCGAGGGATCGTTTAAAATCGCGTCGGGTAGGTAAAATTCAAGATATTTTTCCGTGTCGAATGCATTGCTTGCAGCAATCCAATTCCCAATAAAGATTTCTATATTCATACTAAATTTTTATATTCATCATGAATCGGAAATCCATAATGATTGTCATGATAATTTTGGTGAAGGCTGTAACCAAATACAGGGATAATTATGGTCAGTTAGTTCAGTAAGCTCTTCTTGTAATCAGAGGGAGAAAAGGAAGTCTTGCTTTTAAATAGTTTATTGAATGATTGAGGATGTTCGAAGCCTAAACGATAAGCGATTTCGGCTATAGTAAGTTCATCTTGTGCAAGATATTCTTTTGCCTTTTCAATTACTTTTTCGTGGATGAACTGCTGTGTGTTCAAGATTCTCATCACCATGCTCATCACAAAAGTTAGTATACGCCAAAATCGCGCTCAACACCTTGGGGTAGTTTAGCTCAGCTGTCTTTAGATCAGGTTCCATCACGTTTCTTAATAGCATAAGGGTAATTTCTTAAAATCTTACTATTCCGCCATATTTAAAAGTATCGTCTCTGGTCCAGACTTATGCAATAAAACTTCCCCTCCTGCTCGGTGAACAGATCAGAATGATATTCCAACAGCTCATCCGGCAAACCAGGCGTATGTCCTGCCTTTTCAGGTATTGCATAGGTTCAACAATTTTTTGTGGCTTGTGCCCCAAACTTCTAATTCCATGATAACTGGCTTCAATGCGTATCCGATTTCTGTCAGCTCATATTCCACACGTGGCGGTACTTCTGCATAAACCGTCCGGCTGATTATTTTATGCTCTTCGAGCTTACGCAGTTGCAAGGTCAACATCCTTTCAGTAATTCCAGGTAATTTCTTCCTTAGTTCTCCAAATCTAAGTTTACCACTTAATAACCACGAACAGATTACTAATGTCCATTGTCCACCGATGATATTTGAGGCATATGCTTCCGAACATTCATCGCTCAGCGCAAGCTTATTGGAGAAGTTGGTTGATGATTGCTTGATCTCACTCATTACTTACATTATTTATAGTACCTAACAATTGGTGGGCAATATACAAAAGTTTACAGGCAACCTTAACTTTGTCTTACGTATACGAATCATTGATAACTTAATCAGGATATGCTGAATACAATTTAACAAGGGCACAAAATTGAGCATGACTATTAAGATTATTAAAGCATTACTGAATCTATTCACATTCAAAAACAAACAAAAATGAAAAACGCAACGATATTACACAAAGCCAACGAATTCGTTAAAAAGGGAAACTATGAAAGTTTTCTAGACTATTGTACACAGGATACCAAATGGTTTTTTGTAGGCGAACGTATCCTTGAGGGTAGAGATAAAGTACGAGCCTATATGAAAGAATTCTATTTGGAACCTCCCGTATTCACCGTCGAAAATACAATTGAGGATGGTAGCTATGTAACTGTGACAGGTGAAATCACCTTGAAGGCTGCAAATGGAACCTATAACCACTATGATTATTGCGACGTCTGGCGTTTCGAAAATGGAAAGATTGCAGAATTGAAAGCTTTTGTCATTGAAAAAAAATCTTAAAAAAAATAGCAAAAAATCATACGTAAGTAGCTGACAAATAAGCCAAATTGTAACAAATACAATAATTATGTGTCTAAACATCATGCTAACTTTAAATATAAATTCATAAAAGAAATATCAGGAAAGAAAGGTTCTGAATATACACGAGATGAGCTTAAATCAAGGCATTTATTGGCTTAAGGGTGCAAATGGCATCTAATACATCTTTATAAAACGATTTAAAGTGAGATAATTTCTCATTTATAATCGTTTTACTAATTTTAATTGGTTATTTTTGAGAAGTATTCTCATAAATTCCACAATATGCTAATAGAATTCACAGTCGCTAATTTTCTATCCTTTCGAGACAAAAAAACAATTAGCTTTAATGCTACGGCAATAAAAGAATATACGGACACCAATTTAATCCACGATGGAAAGCATACTTTATTAAAAGGTGGTGTCATCTACGGCGCTAATTCCAGTGGCAAAAGTAACCTCATTAAGGCAATGTCTACTATGCGTAGATTAGTTTTACAAACTTTCGAAAGATCATCAACATCAGAACTGGAGGTAACTCCATTTTTATTGCAAGTTGAAAATGAAGAATTGCCCTCTTTTTTTGAAGTATTATTCTTGGTAAAAGGTATTAGATATCGTTATGGATTTGAGGTTACTAATCAAGATGTTAGAGCAGAATGGTTGTTTGAGGCAAAAAAAAACTCAGAGAAAGCACTATTCATTCGCGAAGGCGATGGAATAGAAGTTATGAAAGGTTTCACCGAGGGAAGGAATTTGGAAGAGAAGACCAGAGATAATGTCTTATTTCTTTCTGTTGTCGATCAGTTTAACGGCAAAGTGGCCAAATCCATAATGGCCTGGTTTGATAATTTTGTGACGATCTCTGGGCTTAGCCACGAACGTTATACAGGCGTGACTTTTAGTTTGCTTGATAACGATGACACTAATCAGCTATTACAAGATTTCTATAACACGACCGACCTTGGCTTTGATAAGGTGAAAATTTATAAAAAGGAATTTGACATTTCTGGATTACCAAAAGATCTTCCTGAATCAATAATGCAAGAGGTTAGTACAAAACTGCAAGGAAAGATGATGGTCAATGCACGTACTTTACATAAGAAATACGATAATCAGAACAAAGTCATTGGCTCTGTCGAATTTGACATGGACAGCCAAGAATCCTCAGGCACCAATAAGGTATTCAATATCTCGGGGCCAGTATTTGATGTCCTTAAAGATGGTGGGGTTTTGGTAATAGATGAATTAGATGCCAGTCTTCATCCGCTGTTAACCTTAGCGGTGACTAGGCTTTTCAATTCTAGAGAACTTAACCCCAAAGATGCCCAACTTATTTTTGCCACCCACGATACTAACTTATTATCTTACGGCAATTACCGTAGAGATCAGATTTATTTCGTAGAAAAGGATCAATACGGTGCTTCAGACCTTTATTCCCTGGTTGAATATAAAGAAGATGGCACCTTAAAAGCAATCCGGAAAGATAGGTCCTTTGAGAAGGATTACATCCAGGGTCGCTACGGTGCCATTCCTTTTATCGGAAACTTAACAAACATCGCAAAGGAATGGCAAGAAAAATAAAAATACCTAACGAACATCTCAAAAGGTTTGCCAGAGCAGAACAAAGGCGTGCACAAAATACACGTTCCAAGCGAAAGTATTACCTGATTGTATGTGAGGGCGCTAAAACTGAGCCTAATTATTTTGAAGGTCTAAAGCAGGACTTGCCCAAAGGTGTATTAACCGCCTTTCAAATTGATGTGGAGGGAACAGGGAGAAACACGATGTCGTTAATAGACGAAGCGATCAGGTTGAAAGGAGTATATGAAATGCAGACAAACCGGCCAATAGATAAACTTTGGACCGTTTTTGATAGGGATAGTTTTTCAGCAAACGACTTTAATAATGCTGTTATGCGTTGTAAAAATGCGACCCCAGAGATTGGTTGTGCCTGGAGCAATGAAGCATTCGAGTTATGGTACCTCTTGCATTTCCATTATTATAACAATGTAATGAGCAGAAGGGAATATCAACGACTGATAGAAGAAAACCTTAAACCGGTGGTTGGAGATGGTTATCGATATCAAAAGAACAGTACAGAAATGTACACTCTTTTAAAGGAACATGGAAGTATTGAAAATGCGATAAGAAATGCAAATCGGCTTGCAAGTAATTATCAGGGCAGGGAAGATTATGCTAACCATAATCCAGGTACGATGGTACACAAATTGGTAGAAGAGTTATTATCCTTAAAGGACCAGGCACATTAATAAAAAAATCCCGACAATTTAATTATAGTGAAATGGACTATCCTAACAAGAACTACCCGATCCTCCTTGTTCCAGTATACTATGCCCGCATAATCGATTCGCGAAGTGCAGACCCAAGGCCCATCAAGGAAATAAGCAGTTCATTGTCGTTCAGCACGCCCCCTTCATCAAATTTGCCTTTGATACCAGGGATGATCAGTTCTGTCCCCTCCGACAATCTTGCTCCAAGTGTTTCCATGATCAACCTCAACTGAGCATGGCCCTGCTGACCATCAGCCGAGGCTGTGATCAAGGCAACTGGCTTATCGAGGAATACCGTGGTCGACACACACCATTCCAAAAGATTTTTAAGCCTCGCGGGAATACTGAAGATATACTCGGGAGAGCAAAATATGACCGCTGGAGCAACTGCAACTCTTCCAAGTAGCTCAGCAACTCGTACGGGCAAAGATTCGGACTTCGAGGGATCAAAATGCGGCAGTGATCCAAGATCATCGAAAATAGTAAACAGCAAATCATCAGACATCATCGCCGCGAGCAACTCCATCAGCTTGGCATTAGACGATGCGCTGCTTGCACTGCCAATGATAACCAGCACATTCGGTTTATCAGAACTGAAGTCAGATGTGGTATAAGTCATGCGGCAAACTTAAGAAAACAGATGATCAAAATTACAATCAAATATCAGCACCACCATCAGGAACTTCTGGCTTTAGCTTATCATTTTATTTATTCTTACGCTCAGGAGCTTGTTTATTTTACCTTATTTTTGTTAGTTTAGGACACTTAAAAGGTAAACAATTCTGCATTTAAAACATCCTTATCAATTTATAAAACACTACCAACATGAAAAAGACATTGATTATTACCATATTATTGCTTGTCTCACAGTTAAGTTTTGCGCAATATTTTAAATTAACTCCGGGTGGATTTGTATCCAGTGATAATAGCGATTATACTGTGGTGGATGCACCCAATGTAAAAAAAATGGATTTGTACAAGAATGTGCTCAATGCCATTAATACGATATACAGAAATCCACAAAAAGGACTTAGTGTCGTTGAAGGTGAAAGCATCAGTATAACGGCGTATGAAGAAGGAGTTCTACCTGTAAAACTTTCTAATGGGCTCGGAAAAACACTTCGTAAATATGATTTATCATATAAACTATCCTTTCTTTTTAAAGATGGCAAGATTCGGATCAACAGTCCTGATTTTGAAGCTAAAAGATATGTTGAAGGCACTTACAGAGGTGCAAGTGGTTGGACTGGGGATGAATGGGTTACGCTACGTCTGAAAAAAGTCGGAAAATCTAAATTATATCTTTTTGAAGATGATGGAAAAGTGAGATTTGAAGATGCCTATACTGGTTTAAATAATCATTTCAATTCGCTTTTAAAGCAAATTATTGAAAAATCAAATAAGATAAATAATTGGTAAAGTAGATTTACGCCAAGGAAACTCTTCTTTTAAAACTACTTTCTACGCGGCTTCAGTTCCCCAATGAAAACTCATTTGGATTACAATTCCTTACTTGTATTTCGAGATCTTTCAATATCCAGAAAAACTTCATCATTACCAAGGCGAAAGCAACCATAAGTTTCGATGACTTTAAGCGTTCAGGGATATTTCATAACGGGTTTTTTAATTTTGTAACAAAACAAACCCAATTTGAATCCCTTTACGTTTTCGTTACAGTTTTTATGAGGAAGATGTGTTGAAGGCACTTGCAGAGGTGCAAGTGCTATCCCGAACGCTTTTTTTTCATTCTACTGATCGCTTACTATAAAATTACTTTTTCAGGTATTTTTCGGGCTGTTTGACGAACGACTTTTTGCAACCTTCAGAACAAAAACCATAAACAGTTTTATAATGAACGTGAGTTCTTGTAATACCCGCCTTAACTTTCATTTTACAAACTGGATCAATGTCATCTTTTCTCAGCGTATCCATTGCCATACGTTGAGAAAAACAATCGGCATTTGCATGAATAGGAACGGCTACATCAAATGCCAGTAAAATTGCGACTGCGGCAAAAAAATATTTTTTCATGTTATTTCGGTTAATTAAATTAAAAAGGTAAAGACACGTGAACCATTACACGATTTCCTGCATATGCTCTGCCTGCAGCAAGTTCCTGCGAACGTACATTTTGATAATTGGCACCGAAAGAAAGTCCATTTATGGCCACCTCAACACCACCAACGGCAGATAAGGAATACCCACCCGAAACAGCCACATCATATTTTTCACTTTCTACGTCTTTAGTCGCAGTTTCATATAAAATACCAATATTCGGCGCTACAGTTACTTTGTGAGCGAACCTGAATTTATGATAAACAAGTACATTTGAAGTGAATTTATTACCGTAACGGTATTCATATTTGTTTTCG
>NZ_JADFBX010000005.1 GCF_015223055.1 Pedobacter sp. MC2016-24 | reverse complement strand
AGGCCCGGTATGTATACCGGGCCTTTTTCATTCAATCCATAACACCCTATAGGAATTAGATTAATTCCACACTTCTGCTTACAAAGGCAGTTAATTCTGCACCGGTCAGCATTCCTTGTGCCAACAAAGCCAAATCAACAGCTTGTTTCGCAAGCAGACCTTGCTCCTCAGTGTTTTCAGCTTTCAAAATTTTACCGATCAGTTTATGATTTCCGTTGATTGCCACTTTATAGCTATCCGGCATACTGCCATAAAAACCCATTCCACCACCCATTTGTGCCATATCTTTCATGCGGCGCATAAATTCATCCATGGTTACGGTAACCGGTAGCTCTTCTGGATTTAAACCCACAATTTCAACGGTATAGCCTGGTTTGTTGATGGCTTTATCGAAGATTGCAGCAACCTGTTTCGACTGGTCTTCAGTCAACACAGACTCCACATTTTCATCTTTATCAATCAATTTACTCGCTACGCTTGAATCCACGCGCTTTAAAGCTGTCTTCTCTAACTTCTGCTCCAGGTGTTGTACAAAATGATTATCAATCGCTGAGTTCATCAACAAGACATCATAATCCAGTTTGTTGGCCGATTGTATAAAACTGTCCTGCTTAGCAGGATCGTTACTGTAGATGTAAATAACCTGCCCGTTTTTATCGGTTTGAACGTCTTTTACTTTTTCTTTGTACTCTTCTAAAGTAAAATGCTCGTTTTTAGTATTGGTCAATAAGGCGAAGTCTTTAGCTTTATCATTAAATTTATCTTCACTAACCATTCCGTATTTTACGAAAAGACCAATATCAGACCATTTCTCTTCATAAGCTTTACGGTCTTTATTGAACAATTCTGACAACTTATCCGCAACTTTTTTAGTGATATAGCTGTTGATTTTTTTCACATTGCTATCCGCTTGTAAAAAGCTTCTGGAAACATTCAATGGAATATCCGGGGAATCGATCACACCGTGTAGCAACATCAAAAATTCAGGTACAATGTCTTTAACCTCATCTGTAATAAAGACTTGTCGTGAGAACAATTTGATCTTATTACGTTGCATGTCAAAATCATTCTTCACTTTCGGGAAATACAATACTCCAGTCAGGTTAAATGGATAATCCACATTCAGGTGAATCCAGAACAACGGATCCTCAGAGAAAGGATACAATTGCTTATAGAAATCTAAATAATCCTGATCTGACAAATCTGCAGGTGCTTTAGTCCAGATTGGATTGGTTGTATTGATGATATTGTCTACTTCTACCGACTTTGTTTTAGCCTTTCCTTCTTCATCTTCACCGTCAGGCTCCTGAACAGTTTTAGTACCAAACTTGATTGGAACCGGCAAAAACTTACCATATTTATCCAGAATCTCTTCCAGCTTATGTTTGCTCAGGAACTCTTCTGATTCCGCATTCACGTGTAAAATGATTGTCGTTCCACGACTGGTTCTGTTTCCAGCTGATATTTCAAACTCGGTACTTCCATCACAAACCCATTTCGCTGGCTCGGCGCCTTCCTGATAGGATAATGTCTGAATTTCAACCAAATCAGCAACCATAAAGGCAGAATAAAAGCCTAAACCAAATTTACCAATAATTTCGTTGGCATCTTTAGCGTCTTTAAACTTCTCTACAAACTCACTAGCTCCAGAAAAAGCAACCTGATTAATGTATTTTTTAATCTCTTCAGCAGTCATGCCCAACCCATTGTCACTAATCGTAATGGTTTTCTCTGCTTCATCAACAGCAACTTCCACCAATGGATTGCCCAACTCGCCATTATATTGACCCAATGCGGCCAAACGTTTAATCTTTTGTACCGCATCAACGGCATTAGATACAAGCTCTCTTAAAAAGATCTCATTATCTGAATACAGGAATTTCTTAATAATTGGAAAGATGTTTTCCGTGTGAATGGATATACTTCCTTTTTCTTCTATGCTCATGTTTTAACTCATTTTTAAGTACATAGCTATACTATCAATGCCCATTCCAAATCACTTTTTGTTGTCAAATTGACAGTTCGGATTTTGGGAAAAACTGCGGGTGACAATAGAAATATTGCCAACAAACACTACCTTGTCTTAAAATTTTGCTTTCATGAATACTCCTAGATTAAAAACCATGCAGATCATACTTGCTGCATTTTGTTTCTCACAAATTAGTTTTGCACTGGTCACACTGATGTTAAACCAGGAACGCACATTTCTCAGTTTTTCGGTTTCAGCAGAAGACGGTGGACTTTTTCCGCTTTTTCCAATCCTGGGACTGGTGTTCATAGGCATCGGTACATTCCTATTCAAAAGGCAATTGTCAGCAGTCCCAAAAGAAGTTACTGCAGATGAAAAAATTGCAGGATACCAAACCGCGTTTATCATGCGTTGTGCTTTTATTGAAGGCGCTTCTTTAATGAATATAGTCGGTTTTCTAATATCTGGGAACGGAGCATTCTTATTTATTCCGGCTATTGCAATAGCGATGCTCATTGTAAACAGGCCAACCAGGGACGGTATTATAGCTGCGTTAAATTTGAGCTATCCGGATACGGAAAAATTATAATGCCGTGATATATTTCTCCGTACCTTTGACCCCCAATGGAATATAATGTGCACACCTTGCCTAATGGCATTCGCTTACTTCATGTACCTTCTGCCTCCGCGATTTCTCATGCCTGCATCATTGTCAACAGTGGCTCTAGGGATGAGAAGCCAGATAAATCCGGCCTTGCACATTTCATAGAGCACCTGATTTTTAAACGCACAGAGAAACGCAATACCAACCAGATCTTAAACCGGTTGGAAAGTGTTGGCGCTGACCTGAATGCCTATACAACAAAAGAATATACCTGCATTCACGCTTCTTTTCTCAATCCATATCTGGATCGTACTTTAGAACTGTTTAACGACATCGTATTCCATTCTACATTTCCCGAAGAAGAAATGGAAAAAGAAAAAAGCGTCGTATTGGATGAAATCGCATCTTATCTGGATCAACCAGAAGAAGCCATATATGATGATTTTGAAGACCTCGTTTTTACGGGAAATCCTTTGGGTCGAAACATATTGGGCAATACAGATAGTGTCAATGGAATCAGTAAAAAAGATATCCTACAGTTTATTCAGGACAACTACCATACAGATAAAATCATCATTGCAGTACTGGGTAATTATACATTAAACAAAGTGGTAAAAATTGGATCCAGGCATTATGGAGATATACCCGCCAATTTACACCAACCCAGCCGGATAGCCCCAGTAAAAACACAGGCCGTTATACAAAGTTTTCAAAAGCCGATTCAGCAGGCCCACGTCATGTTAGGCGGACAAGCCTACTCCTTGCATCACCCCTACAAAACCGGCTTATTGTTACTAAATAACCTGCTCGGCGGCACCGGAATGAGCTCCATCCTGAACTTGCAAATCCGTGAAAAGTATGGTATCGCCTATACAATTGAATCGGGTTATAGCCCACTAAGTGATACGGGGATTTTCACCGTTTACTTCGGAACCGATAGAGAAAAAGTCAGTAAGGCCTGGTCCCTCATTTCAAAAGAGTTTAAGAAAATAAAAGATCAGCCTTTAACTGAAGTACAATTGCAAAAAGCAAAGAATAGGTTCATAGGCCAAATTGCCCTGGGCGAAGAGAACAGGATAGGGCTAATTATTTCCATGGCAAAAAGCTTGTTGGATTATGATCGGATTGATGACCTTCAAACTGTTTTCAGCCGGATACAAGCCGTAACTACACGCGAAATGGCCGATATATCGAATGAAATATTAGATGAAAGCAATCTTAGTTCCCTAACTTTTTATCCTTTAGCTTAATATTCGTATTTTTGCATCATAAACTCAATACGGGTTTATGTGAAAACAATAATTTATTCTGATGAAATTACCAATTGTAGCTTACGGCGACCCAGTTTTGAGAAAGGTATGCAGCCCTATTGAGCAAGATTACCCGGAACTCAAGCAACTGATCAGCAACATGTTCGACACCATGTACAATGCACATGGCGTAGGCCTGGCTGCTCCACAGATCGGTCTTCCAATTCGCTTGTTTATTGTAGATACCGGCGCAGATGAAGATGACAAAAGTAAGTTCAAACGTGTGTTTATCAATGCAGAAATACTGGAAGAAACAGGCGAGCCATGGGCGTTTAACGAAGGTTGTTTGAGCATTCCTGACATCCGGGAAGATGTATTCAGAAAACCGAACATCCTGATCCGCTATTATGATGAAAACTGGGAACTGCACGAAGAAGCTTTCACAGGGATGCCTGCCCGTGTAATCCAACATGAATATGATCATATTGAGGGTAAATTGTTTACAGACACTTTAGGCCAATTGCGCAAAAGACTATTGAAAGGCCGATTAGATGATATTTCTAAAGGAAATGTAAGGGCCGATTATAAAATGAAATTTCCACAACAAAGCAGACGAAGGTAATTAGTTACTTTCGCTTCTGCTTTTATCTCCTTTAAAAATTGATTGCATCAACTTACCCCATGCAAATGGGTTAAGGAGTGGATTGGTCTGCACCATATTCTTATTCAAAGCACGGTCATGGTTTAAACGGTAATTTATTCCCTGAATCTCCCCCGGATCACGTGGTAAAGTGCGCATCAGACCAGATAAACTCTCCTGAGATAAATTTCTAAGTGCAATGAGGTAGTCATCGTCAGCAATCTTCATCGACATGAAGTCCCGCGTAAAATCCTCTACCGTAGCCCATGGATATACACGAACTGTAGGCAAATTTACGATCTCCGCTTTCATCCTTACCATTGCCGTGTATTTATTATCCTTAACATCGGTAGGGATAGCCATCAATAGATCCCGGTATCCAACGGCAGAATATAAAATCGTATCTCCCGGATGTGCTATAAAAGAAAAATACCCCTTGTAGTTGGCCGCATACCGCTGGCTTTTATTGCTTAAATTGGTGACGGTAACATAAGGAACCAGGGTATTGCTATCCACGTCGGAAATGATTCCGGTAAATTGGATCAATGGTTTTACTCCGGTATTCTGCTGCGCAAATCCCGAAGAAACTAAAAGAAACAATAAAAAGGTTAACGTATACTTCATGGCTCAAAAATAGTTGTTATTTGAATAACAGCTAGTTAAATAGTGTTAAATCATTAAACTGGCTCTACCAGATTCACCGCTTCAACAGCTGTAATTTCGGGAACAGCTTTCATAATCGCTTGTTCAATACCTGCTTTCATCGTCATAAAACTCATTTTACAAGACCCACAGTTACCTAATAATCTCAATCTAACTACATGCTCCGGTGTAATCTCTTCTATCGCAACATCGCCACCATCAGCCACTAAATAAGGGCGAATAGTCTCCAATGCCTGCTCTACTTGTTCTGTTAAATTCATATCGGTAATATTATTAAAATATAAAAATAGTAATTTTTTTCTTAATTAGCAGTCTGCGCATTGTTTATGGCAATCTGCTGAGCAACGCGCCCTGCGATTTCCCCAAATGAAACCGCGATCTTATGGTCAAGATCCAGGGCTATAGGTCTTCCGCTGTCCCCTCCTTCAGTAATGCCTTGAACGATTGGGATTTCACCTAAGAAAGGCACATCAAATGAAGCGGCTAATGCTTTACCCCCATCTTTTCCAAAAATATAATATTTGTTCTCCGGTAATTCCTCAGGTGTAAAATAAGCCATATTCTCAATCACACCCAATACCGGTATATTAATTCCAGGCATTCTGAACATAGCAAGCCCTTTACGGGTATCGGCAAGTGCAACCTGCTGTGGTGTGGTTACAATAACTGCACCAGCAATTGGAAAACTCTGAGTAATCGTGATGTGAATGTCACCTGTTCCCGGAGGAAGATCTACAATAAGGTAGTCCAGTTCACCCCAATCAGCATCATTAAACAATTGTTTGATCGCATTGGAAGCCATTGGTCCACGCCAGGGTACTGGTTGATCTGGGTCTGCAAAAAAGCCAAGGGACAGCAATTTTATCCCATATTTTTCTATTGGTAATATCAATGTTTTTCCGTCTTCGGTTTCTCTCGCACTTGGCTTTGCACCTACCAGATCAAACATGGTTGGTACCGAAGGTCCATAAATATCTGCATCAATAAGTCCTACTTTTGCGCCATCTGCTCCCAAAGCGATAGCCAGGTTACTGGCAACCGTCGACTTTCCAACTCCACCTTTTCCAGATGAAACCAAGATGATGTTGCGGATCGCCTTCAATTGTGTTGTATCCATCGGCTTCGTTACCCTCGAAGTAATGTTGATATTAATTTCCGCATCTGCCGCTACAAAATGTTTAATGGCATTGACACAGGCATTTTTCAACATATCCTTCATTGGACAGGCCGGTGTGGTCAGCTCTAAGGTGAAATTAACTTGCTTATCCTGTATTTTTAAGTCTTTGATCATGTTTAAAGTAACCAGATCTTTTTTAAGATCTGGATCTTCCACATTTCTCAAAGCAGCGAGAACTTGTTCTGGACTAATCATATTGGTCAAATTTAACAAAAGGCCTCCACAATTAATTTTAAATGCTCCTTTTTATTGTAATTTTAACACGAAATAAACATTTGAGTTTAACGTTAGCAATAAAATCTACTTTATAACATGCAGCTTCCTAAAATTAACATCCCTAAAAAATACATTAAGATTGGCGCTTGGGTTATAGGGGTGATCATGATCATATTGATCATTGCCGGTTCCATCGCATACAGTAAAAGAGAAGCGTTATTGAACAAAATGATGGCCAAGGCTATCGCAAAAGCTGATCAGGACTTTGGATTAGACGTCAAAATCGGCGAATATGGGTTCAGTGGGTTCAGCAATGTCCATATGAAAGACATCAGCGTGGTACCAAAAAACCGTGATACCCTAACAACAATTTCAGATCTCACCATTGGTGTAAAACTATGGCCATTGATTTTTGGAGATGTTAAACTGGCAGAAATCAAACTCAATACCGGCAACTTAAACGTTGTTTTTAAAGACTCTTTAAGCAATCTTGATTTTATTCTCAAAAGAAAGAAAAAACAGAACGATGATAAAAAAGACAAAGTTGACCTTTCTGAGCTGGCAAATAATCTTTTAAATCAAATCTTATATAAAATTCCGGATCAGATGTCGGTTAAAAACCTGGTGCTGAAAATCAATGACAATGATACCGCCAAACTTACTTTCCTGACCACCACAGCAACTATTGATGACGGAGAGCTGAAATCAACAATCCTGGTCAATAAAAATGAAGCGACCTGGCACTTTAACGGTACGGTTAAACCTGGCAAAAAACAGTTTGACATCATGTTGTTTGCCGACAACAAAAAAATTGAACTCCCTTATCTTGAACGGAAATTACATGCAAAATTAAGCTTCGATACGGTTAGAACTGAGATGAAAAATGCCGACTACAGTGGCAGTAACTTCAAAATATCAGGATCCTGGTCAGTTAAAAATCTACGCATTAATCACCCTAAAATTTCGGCGCAGGATATTGTTGTCCCTGATGCAAGGATAGAAGCAGATATGCTGGTGGGCAAAAACTTTGTTGCACTTGATAGTTCTTCTACCATCCACCTGAAAAAGGCACAGATTCATCCATACCTTAAATACACCCTTTCTCCTAATAAAGTCTATGAGCTTAAACTAAACGCACCAGATCAGGATGCTCAAGAAGTTCTTAGTGCCTTTCCTCAAGGTTTATTCGAATCGCTTGAAGGAATGAAGGTTTCCGGAAAGATCAGATACGCCTTAAACTTCTACCTGGACAGTGCATTACCTGATAGTGTACAATTTAATTCTTCTTTAACACCAATCAATTTTAAAATATTACGCTGGGGAAAAACCAATTTGCAAAAAATAAATTCAGATTTTATATATACACCTTATGAACGGGGGAAACCCATGAGAGATATTCTGATCGGACCTTCTAATCCCAATTTTACGCCGCTTTCACAAGTATCCAGCAATTTTAAAAATGCAATTCTGACCTCCGAAGACCCCTCATTCTTTAGCCACAAAGGCTTTGTACAGGAGTCTATCCGGAAATCAATCGCCGTTAATTTCAAGGAAAAAAGGTTTGTCAGAGGCGGAAGTACAATTTCCATGCAACTGGTAAAAAACGTATTTCTAAGCCGCCAAAAAACATTATCGAGAAAGGTAGAAGAGATTCTGATCGTCTGGTTGATTGAAAACAACCACCTGGTTACTAAAAACCGTATGCTCGAGGTTTACTTCAACATCATAGAAATGGGACAGAACATCTATGGTATCGGAGAAGCAACCCGCTATTACTTTGGTAAAAGACCTGCAGAACTGAATATAGGAGAAGGGATTTTCCTGGCGAATATTGTTCCAAGACCTAAAATCGCCTTATACAAATTCAATGGTTCGGGTGGACTGAAAGACTATTTATATCCATATTTTAAATACATTGGCAACATCATGGCCAGACGTGGTCTAACACAAAATGACACCAGTGGATATGGCTTCTATAATGTACGGTTAAGAGATGGATTAAGACAATACCTATTGCCTGACTCTGCCAAAATCGACACGAATTCTGTTGATAATGACGATCCTCTTCCTGTAATTGAAACACAGGATGCCTCCAAAAATCTGTTCGACCGCTTATTCGGTCGTGGTAAAAAGGATACTACAGGTACTTTACAAAATAAACCTGATACCCTCCAAAAAACAAAAAAAGAACTCAGACAAGAGCGTAGGGAACAAAGAAGAAAGGAAAAAGAAGAGGCCAAAAATAAGCCTTAATCATCATGACAACGACCATACAAATACACGATCAGACGTTTGAAATTCTGATTCAAAAAGAGAACATCGCCAAAAGAACCCGCCTGATCGGAATCCAGCTGAACCTCGATTATGAAAAGCGTTGCCCAATTTTTATTGGCGTACTAAATGGCTGTTTTCTTTTTATGGCCGATCTGCTAAAAGAAGTAACCATTCCATGTGAAGTCGCCTTTGTAAAGGTGTCGTCTTACCAGGGCACCAATAGCAGCGGTAAAATTAAGGAAACCCTGGGCCTACCGGAAAATCTGCATAACCGCGATATTATTGTTGTGGAAGACATTGTAGATACCGGATTCACGCTCAGCTATCTTTTACAAGCGATCCAGGAACAAAAGCCGGCCTCTGTTAAGGTCTGTTCTCTACTGTTAAAACCAGAAGCCTTAAAAACACCTATTGAAGCGCTTGAATATGTGGGCTTTGAAATTGCTAACGAATTCGTTGTAGGCTATGGACTGGATTACGATGGACTTGGCAGAAACCTCACTGATATCTACAGTGTCAAAACTGTTCTGCCTGCTTTAGCCGAAATGTAATATTTTTTTATCAATTTTGCGAAAACATATATCCCAATATCAATGACGATCCACAAAGAAGGTTACACCACCATAGCGCTCTCAGTACTGTTCATCTTTATTCTGAATGCTTTTATTGACTATAAATATGCAGACATAACCTGGTTAAGATGGTTGGTTTATCTATTTTCTTTTGCTCTTTTTATAATTGTATTACAATTTTTCAGGAATCCGGGCCGCACCTTTACTTCCGGAGAAAACCTGGTAATTTGCCCGGCTGACGGAAAGGTTGTTGTAATTGAAGAGACCGAAGAGGGGGAGTATTTTAAAGACAAAAGGCTGCAGGTATCCATATTCATGTCACCGGTGAATGTACACATCAACAGAAATCCAATTTCCGGGGTCGTTAAGTTTTTCAAATACCATCCAGGTAAGTACCTGGCAGCATGGAATCCTAAATCCTCTACAGAGAACGAACGCACCACAGTCGTGGTAGAGCATAAGAATGGCACTCCGGTATTATTCAGACAGATTGCAGGCGCCCTGGCGCGAAGAATTGTATGGTATGTTAAAGAAGGTGATCAGGTTGAGCAAACCAAAGAGTTCGGATTTATCAAATTCGGCTCCAGAGTTGATATCTTCTTACCTTTGGGTACAAAAGTGAATCTGCAATTAGATCAGGTTGTCAAAGGCGGAATCACCATACTCGCAGAACTCGCATAAAAAAATCATTCATCAAAAATAAAAAGGCCCGGAGTTTCGGGCCTTTTTATTTTTGACAGATTCCAAAGCTTATCAATCAGAAATAAATAATTTTTATTATACTCGAAATGCCTGACAAATAATGTCTAAAAAAATCACAACAAAAAAACCCCACTGATGTGATCAGCGAGGTTATTATACTTTTAAGAGAAATTAAACTCTTTTAGATTTGATACGAGCAGCTTTACCAGTCAATTCGCGTAAGTAGAATAATTTAGATCTACGTACCTTACCGTGGCTATTAACCTCGATTTTAGCGATGTTTGGAGAGTTGATAGGGAATATCCTTTCTACACCAACGCCATTAGACATTTTACGAACAGTAAACGTTTCATTAGCACCTACGCTATTACGTTGTAATACTACGCCTTGGTAAATTTGAATACGTTCTTTATTACCTTCGCGAATTTTATAGTGAACACTCACTGTATCTCCTGATTTGAATGCAGGAAACTCATTTTTTGCGATTACCTGCTCTTCAACAAATTTTACTAAATCCATGATTTTAAGCTATTAAGCCGACTTTTTGTTGTTTAAAATCGGACTGCAATATTAGGGATTTTTTTTTATAAATAAAAGGGATTTTTATTTTTTTCCACATTCTTTTATATTTCCACAAAAATGATGCAGTCCGTTTCTTCAGGTTATGCTTGACTTTCCTTCAATAAAGCCGTTAAATCCTTAAATTCCAGCACAAAATTTTCTAAGCCCCCTCTTTCCAGTTTAAAAATATTTTCCAGCCTTCGAATGGTAATGTAAGGGATATCTGATTTTGAAGTGAGCAGTAGCTTACGGTAATTGTGGAAGGTATTGGCCGAGATACCCAACTCTTTTGGAATAGCACGTATTGCAGCAGCATAAGCTATAACATTCAGCTGCTGTAAGCAGAACTCTATATTATATTTGTAAAATCTGTATTTATTCATCTACTTAGATTTGTTCCTAAGGTTTTTATTCATTTTTGGTAAACCTTCTCTTTTCAGTAAACTCTTCAGCGGAAGTTGCTTGATCTCTCCATTAAAAAGAGTTCCAGGATCCATCTCAAAGAGCAACTCAAACTGGACAACGATGGTATAAGGAATATCTTGCTTAGCATCCCAAGCTATATTACGATAATTGTGAAGCGTATTTAGAGAAATACCTAAAATTTTTGGAATAATGTGTAGGGCCAGTTTGTACTCAGCAACCGTAAGGCTTAATAAATACGCCCCAATCTTGTACTTCATTTTAAAATTTTTTTCCATTTGGTTTATTTTTGGTTTGAATTATTACTCCACCTGACTAACAATCAGATAAAGTCTATTTATAATTACAAATAAAACTATTCCAAATCAAACAAGCAAGAAAAAAACTAATTTTTTTTATGTAAAATAATATAAAAAATTATCACTTTTTTAAGTTCAATACAAAAATAACAAGACAACTTATCGAAAACAATTATACAGAACAAATTATTTCCTTAATCCTCCAACAGATCAGGTCTACGGCTACGCGTTCTGATCAAAGCTTGTTCATGACGCCATTCATTAATCTTTGCCTCATGGCCACTCAACAATACCTCAGGAACTTTATGACCCTTCCAATCGGCCGGTCTGGTATAGATTGGCGCATCTAACAACTCTCCTTGAAAACTATCCGAAAGCGCTGAGGTCTCATCATTCAAAACGCCTGGGATCAACCTCACAATGGCATCAACCAATACAGCAGCAGGAAGTTCTCCGCCCGACAAAACATAATCGCCAATAGACAATTCGCGCGTCACAAATAAATCGCGGATCCGCTGATCAATTCCTTTATAATGCCCGCAAAGAATAATAACATTGCCCTTACTCGATAGCTCATTTGCAATAGTTTGATTTAAGGTTACGCCATCAGGACTCATAAAAATAACTTCATCATAATCCCGCTCAGCCTTAAGTGCCTCGATACACTTCGCAAAGGGTTCAATAGACATGACCATGCCGCTACCACCCCCATAGGGATAGTCATCCACACTTTTCTGCTTATTGGAAGCATAATCCCTTAAATTATGAACCACAATTTCAGCAATGCCCTTTTTTTGGGCACGCTGTAAAATAGAATGGGCAAAAGGGCTTTCCAGCAAGCCCGGTAAAACAGATATGATATCGAAACGCATCACGAAAAAATTAAATTAATTAGATAAATAAATATCAAGTAGCCCCTCTGGTAAATCAACAGTTAAAGTCCTTTCCTCCTCATCAATTTCTACAATCATGTCCTCATTCAATGGAAACATAATTTCTGTCTCTTTATATAATACTGTAGCCACAAATTGCTGGGGATACTCATTTACTTCCAGGATTTCACCAAGGTCTCCATGTGTCTCATCCGAAACCATAAATCCTTTCAAATCATTGTAATGAAATTCTTCGTCATCACGATCAGGCAGCTTAGTCAGTGGCAGATAGATTTTTTTACGAACCAGGGCTTGGGCCAGATCAATATGATCCACATCGTCAAAAAAGAAATTACCAGTACTGTTGTTTTGAAGTTTATAAGAAGAGACAAAAAAAGGGACCATTTTACCATTAATCTCTGCAAATACTACGTCAAGATCCAGCAATTCAGGCGCATCGTATTCAAAAAACAATTGCAACTCCCCTTTTAACCCCTTGGTTTTAGTGATGTAACCAATATAAAAACCTTCTTCCAGTGTCATGATCTTTTAAAAATAAATATATCCAAAATAAAAATAGCGAAGAACTCATGAATGAATTCTTCGCTATCCTTTAAAATAACAAAAGTCTTATGCTTGTTCTTCGTTGCTTTCAGCAGCAGGAGCATCTTCAACTGCAGGAGCAGCCTCGTCAGCAACAACTTCTTCTTCTGCAACTACCTCTTCTACAACTGGCGCATTTTTAATGGCCAATGCAGCAGCACGGTCAGCATTTTTCTTAGCTTCAGCAGCTAAGGCAGCTTTTCTAACTTCGTCTTTCGATTTAGTCAGGTTATCTTTTTTACCTTCGATTTTACTATCTTTTGCACTTAACCATTCTGCAAATTTAGCATCAGCCTGTTCTGCGGTTAAAGCACCTTTTTTAACACCACCTTCTAAGTGTTTTTTGTACAAAACACCTTTGTAAGAAAGGATAGCGCGACAAGTATCAGTCGGCTCAGCACCTTTATTTACCCAGTCTAAAGTTTTATCGAAATTAATTTCAATGGTAGCAGGATTGGTATTCGGGTTATAAGACCCTAAACGCTCAATAAATTTACCATCTCTTGGTGAACGGGAATCCGCTACCACTACGTGGAAAAAAGGCTTACCTTTTTTACCGAATCTTTGCAATCTGATTTTAGTTGCCATTTCTTTTTATAATTTATGTATTCAACATAGTTCCCGGAGCTGTATGCTTGCGGGGCTGCAAAAGTAAGTAAAATACTACTGATTAGCAAGATGCAGTGTTTTTTTATTTTAACAATACCATTACAATGATAAGATTTCAACCAAACGCAACCAGGCAGGACTTACCTCCTGGGCATCTATGTGCTTAATCGCCTGAGCAAAAGGTGTAAAGACCAACTCACGGTTAACCTGTCCAACCATTACTCCAGATTGGCCATTGATGAGCCCTTCAACAGCGGCCACCCCAAAACGGCTGGCTAAAACGCGGTCCATACAACTTGGCTTACCACCTCGCTGAATGTGGCCAAGCACAGACACCCTGATGTCATAATGCGGGAACCTTTCTTTCAAAACCTCACCTACATTAAAGGCACCACCAACTTCATCACCTTCAGCAACAATGATAATTTTAGAAGCCTTATCCTTTCTTCCAATTTCCAGCCTGTTCACCAGACCTTCAACGCCCATATTGGCCTCCGGAATTAAAATAGCCTCTGCACCTACACCAATACCGCTTCTTAAAGCTATCAGCCCGGAATCACGCCCCATAACTTCAACAATAAACAACCGGTCGTGAGATTCAGCAGTATCCCTAATCTTATCTACGGCATTGACAACTGTATTGATTGCAGTATCATATCCGATAGTAAAATCAGTTCCCTGCAAATCATTATCAATTGTACCCGGTAAGCCTACAATGGGAAAATTATATTCACTCGAAAAAAGATTTGCCCCGGTAAATGTACCATCTCCACCAATCACAATTAATCCGTCAATTCCGTGCTGCGTCAATTGATCATATGCCTTAGCCCGGCCTTCCGTTGTTCTAAAATAATCACTTCTGGCCGTTTTTAGGATTGTTCCTCCCCTTTGAATAATATTGGCAACCGATTTCCTTTCCATACTGATGAAATCAGCATGGATAAGTCCTTCGTACCCTCTTAAAATACCCGTAACCTGCAAATCATAATAAATTGCAGCCCTAACTACTGCCCTAATCGCAGCGTTCATCCCGGGCGCATCGCCTCCGGAAGTTAATACTCCTATATTTTTTATTTTACTCATGGATTAATCAAATGCTTAACAATCCGGTGAAATTAGTGTATTATCTTCAAAAATCAGGTTAAAAATTCTACTTCTTTAAAATTGAATTCCACCTCTTGTCCTCCGGTAACGATCACCAACATCCCGGAATCAGTCACTTTGACGATTCGCCCCTCGAAAACCTCGCCATTCTGTCTGTAAGGTGCAAATTCTTCGAAACGGTAAAGACCACCCACGTAGTCTTCAGTCAAACTTTCGTATTTGCCTTGTTTCAGTTTTAAATACTGTTGCTCAATATGGCGGCATATTTCGGCTAGCAGCCAAATCAGATTAACATCCTGCTGTAAAATTTCATGTAAAGATGTGGCGCGGCCCAATACCTCCGGGCTAAACAAAACCTGGTTGACATTGATTCCTATTCCGATAATACTGGCCTTATAACTTGACCCTGCCAGGATATTTTCAATCAGCATCCCCCCAAGTTTCTGGTTCCCGTAATACAAATCATTGGGCCATTTTACCTTCAGACCCGAACCCGTCAAACCCAGCAAAGCATTTCTTACTCCAATGCTTATAGCCATATTTAACATGAACTGACGGGTTATCGGCAAAAATGATGGGCATAAGTATAAACTGAATGTTAGATTTAATCCAGGTTCCGTATGCCAGATGTTACCCTGTTGACCCCGTCCGGCAAATTGATTGTCTGCCATAATAACAGTACCCTCCGGTAATGGCTCGGAATTTGACGCTTTTGTCTTTAAAAAGTTATTAGTAGAATCAACCTCAGATAATCTAATCAAATTTTGACCAACAAATAATGTTGAAAAAGTGTTATTTTGCAAGTGTTGATTGTATATTTGTTTATCAAAATTAAAACATTTTAATGATAAAAAAGAAAATTGGAAATCTTTCTACATACCTCTCAGAGATAGCTGTACTAGGGATACAAGAAAAAAAAGGACACGATATTGTGCGTTTGGATTTAAGAGAACTTAAAAGCTCCGTTTCTGATTATTTTATCATCTGCAATGCAGACTCCACGACCCAGGTAAAAGCAATTGCAGATAGCGTAGAAGATGAGATCTATAAAAAAACACAAACCAATCCGTGGCAAAAAGAAGGATCAGACAATGCCGATTGGATTATCCTCGATTATTTTGACATAGTAGTTCATATATTTAAAACTGAAAAACGCGAATTTTACGGAATAGAAGACCTATGGGGAGACGCCCAGTCTACATCCTTTAAAAGTGCCTAATCATTCACCCCATTTTTCGATTCAATGATGAAAGAGAACCCGAGTACAAAGCCTAAATTAATTAAGAGAATACCAAACATTCCAAAAAAACCTCAGAAAGGTTCAAAATTCAACATCTTTTGGGTGTATGCAGCCATCATTTTAGGCTTAATCTTATTACAGGTTTTATTTAGCGCAGACACGACTAAAACCATACCCTATCGTACTTTTGAAACCCAGATGTTACTCCCTGGAGATGTGGAGAAATTAGTAGCCTATAAACACGAAGACCTGGTAAAAGTTGAAGTTTACATTAAAAAAGACCGTCTAAAGGAAGCTAAATACAAAGATTATATCAGCAAAAGTAACATTGGTAGCAGTAATAACGGCCCTGTTGTAGTCTTTACCGCCGGATCAATGGACCTCCTTGCGCAGCAACTGAAAGATTCACAAAAAAATATTCCGTCTGAGCAGCAAATACTGGCTACGCCAGATACCAGACAAAGCTCGTTTAACAACTGGTTTTTCACTGCGATCATCCCAATTCTTTTGTTACTTGGATTCTGGATCTTTATCATGCGCCGCATGGGCGGTGGTGCTGGTGGTGCTGGCGGACAAATCTTCAATATTGGTAAGTCAAAAGCCACACTGTTCGATAAAGAAAGCCAGGTAAACGTTACTTTTAACGATGTTGCCGGACTGGAAGAAGCCAAACAAGAGGTTATGGAGATTGTAGATTTCCTTAAAAACCCTAAAAAATACACCAATTTGGGTGGTAAAATCCCAAAAGGAGCCCTCCTGGTGGGTTCTCCAGGTACAGGTAAAACCTTATTGGCTAAAGCTGTAGCCGGTGAAGCACAAGTGCCTTTCTTCTCATTATCAGGTTCTGATTTTGTGGAGATGTTTGTAGGTGTGGGTGCTTCACGTGTCCGTGATTTGTTTAAGCAAGCAAAGGATAAAGCACCTTGTATCATTTTTATTGATGAGGTAGATGCAATCGGTCGTGCCCGTGGTAAAAACAGCATGATGGGTGGTAACGATGAGCGTGAAAATACCCTCAACCAGCTGTTAGTTGAAATGGACGGTTTTGGAACGGATTCCGGTATTATTATTCTTGCAGCAACCAACAGACCTGATGTACTGGATTCTGCTTTATTGAGACCTGGACGTTTTGACAGACAGATTTCTATTGACAAGCCAGATTTGGTTGGCCGTGAACAAATCTTCAAAGTGCATTTAAAACCAATTAAAACAGATGTCGTGGTAGACGCTAAAAAGCTATCCGCACAAACCCCGGGTTTTGCTGGTGCCGAGATTGCAAACGTATGTAACGAAGCGGCACTCATCGCTGCACGTCGCAACAAAGAGTCGGTTGACATGCAGGATTTTCAGGATGCGATTGACCGCGTAATTGGTGGGCTTGAAAAGAAAAACAAAATCATTTCTCCTGAAGAGAAAAGAATAGTTGCTTACCATGAAGCCGGACACGCCATTGCTGGTTGGTTCCTGGAACATGCTGATCCACTGGTAAAAGTGTCTATCGTGCCTCGTGGTGTTGCCGCTTTAGGCTACGCGCAGTACTTGCCGAAAGAACAGTTCTTATATACTACAGAACAATTAACAGATGGCATGTGCATGACTATGGGTGGACGTGTTGCAGAAGACATTGTTTTTGGAAAGATATCTACAGGTGCGCAGAATGATTTGGAGCGCATCACCAAACTTTCTTATGCCATGGTTACCATTTATGGTATGAATAGTACCATTGGCAATGTGTCCTTCCATGACCCGCAAAATGAGTACAACTTCAACAAACCTTATTCTGAGAAAACATCAGAAATGATTGACCATGAAGTTCGTCTATTAATTTCAGGAGTATACGACAGAACCAAGCAATTGCTTACCGAAAAAAGAGCCGGTTTGGAAAAATTAGCTCAAAAATTAATAGAAAAAGAAATTTTATTCCAGGCCGATCTGGAAGAAATCTTAGGAAAACGTCCTTTTGACAACCGCACTACTTATGACGAGTTTGTAAATGGTACTGGTGATCAAAAACCAGCTGCAGAAGGCTTATTACATGATGGTGTTACACCACCAACAGAGCCTGCAACTGCATTCGATCCAAAAGAAACAGAATCTTAATCCAATATTTTATGGAGCCGTCATTTCCAATAGGAAATGACGGCAAATCCATTGTTTTATGCAGGAAAATATCTCGTCAAAAGAGCTCATGCTAAAAAAGATCAGGAAAGCCCTTCTGGAAAGAAGAGATAACCCGCATCCCAATTTAGAAGATACCCCACTATACAAAGCAGATGATGAGCTCGCAGAAATCATGTTTGCCGAACAGCTCACTGCAGTTTCAGGAAACTTCATTTATTGCGAAAATGGAATTGACTTCATTGAAAATATTCTGCAATTGGCAGAGCAATTTAAATGGAGAAAAATATATTGCTGGGAACCAGAATTACAAGAACTCCTTTCTACCTACGAATTTCCCTTTTACCAGACCGATAAAGACTTTGAAATGGCCGAGGTAGGCATTACCATGTGCGAAGCCTTAATTGCCCGCAACGGATCTGTAATGGTTTCTAATCAAAATGCTGCAGGCAGGAGGTTGAGTATCTACCCGCACCACCACATTGTCATTGCCAGAACAGGTCAGCTCGTTATGGATTTAAAAGACGCTTTTAAACTCATTAAACAAAAGTACGGCACACAAATTCCGTCTATGATCAGTACGATAACCGGGCCAAGCAGAACGGCAGATATTGAAAAAACTTTGGTGCTAGGTGCGCATGGTCCGAAAGAATTATTCGTATTTTTGGTCGATGATTTTTCTTAATCTAATAAATAAATCCTAGTTTTATACTGTACACCAAAACAGTCTACGGTTCAAAATGGGCATTCAAACAAATATAAACTCGGTTATTATAGGTACAGGCAGCTACATTCCTACAAATGTAGTCTCAGGAGACGCCTTTTTAGATTCTTCATTTTACGACAATGGTCTTAAATTGGACAAAGACATTTCGGAAATCATTCGTAAATTTTCCGAAATCACCGAAATTATTGAACGTCGCTATGTAGATGAGGATCAGGTGAACAGCGATATTGCGATCATTGCTGCTCAAAAGGCAATTGATACCGCCGGAATTGACAAAGAAAGCCTGGATCACATCATATTCTGTCATAATTTTGGAGATGTTAAAGCGGGCAGTAACCGAATGGACATCCTTCCGGCGCTTGCAGCCAAAGTAAAACAGGCTTTAGCCATTGAAAATCCGGATTGCGTCGCCTATGACCTTATTTTTGGTTGTCCTGGCTGGGTACAAGGTTCCATTCAGGCCAATTATCTAATCCAAAGTGGCGATGCCAAAAGGGTTATGGTAATCGGAGCCGAAACACTATCCAGAATTACAGATCCACATGACAGGGACAGTATGATTTTTTCTGATGGTGCCGGCGCTGTGATCTTCGAAGCTCGGGAATCTACAGAACCGCTGGGAATTATTGCTCATAAAACCCAAACCTATGCTTTAAACTACGGCTCATTACTTGTTATGGGTAGAAGTAACAATCCAGATGCCTGTCACGAAAATGCCTATCTAAAAATGAACGGGCGAAAACTGTATGAATTCGCGGTGACGAATGTACCACAGGTCATCAAAAAAGCCATAGATAAAGCAGGAATAAATATTACCGATATTAAAACCGTCTTCATTCATCAGGCAAATGGCAAAATGGATCATGCCATCATGAAAAGGGTATTTAAACTTTACGAGCTGGATACCGTACCTGAAAATCTGGTGCCAATGACCATTTCATGGCTCGGAAATAGCTCCGTGGCTACCATACCTACCCTTTTAGATCTGGTACTTAAAAATCAGGTTAAAGGCTACGAAGTAAATTCGGGAGATTATACGCTATTCGCCTCCGTTGGGGCTGGCATGCACATCAACGCCTTTGTATATCGGTTTTAATTCAGCCGTTTTAAGCTATCCTTTGCTGCAGACTCGATACTGTTCTCATACAAGTGTCCTTTCATTCCTATGGCCGTATTAAAACTGGCCTTAGCCGCTGTAAAATTCTTTCTCTTCATATAGATCTTACCCATCAGCAAAGCCGAATTGGCCGCAAAATGCGCTTTCAAATTCCGCCCATAATCAACGGCCCGTTGGTAGTTCTCCAAAGCAGAGTCCAGTTTGCCCAATTCCTCCTGATTTCTTGCGATTCTATAGTGGTACTCTGTCCGGTCTTTTACAAGCTTCAGCTCATTTTCCTCAAGCCCCCCCAATACTTCCTGAGAACGGCTGTAATAACCGCCATCTGAAAGTAATCTGGCCTTGAGTAAGCTTACATTGGGTGTGCCCAGAGAAACTTCATTGAAGGCCTGTTTATCCCGCTCATTAAAAGAATAACCAAGTGTCTTCACTTTTTCTACATAGGTAGCATAGTCTTTAACCTCCCCTCTCAAAAGTGCAATCCAACCCAAATGTAAATAACTGTCCTTGACATAACTTACACCTTTATTTTGTTCCAAAAATCTATTGAAATAAAGCCCTGAATTTAAATCCATTTTATTCAACCTCACCATACCTGTTAAATACTCCAGATAAGGGAAAGACGTGTACAGATTGCCTGTAGGACGGGCAGACAACACTTCGATCGCCTCTTCATTATGCCCGGTTTTTGCACAGACATAAGCCTTCAAATAAGATTTAAGCAAACTGGAGTCTGGTATCCTGGCCAGATATTTCTTAGACTCGGTATACGCGATCGGACTATGCGCCAGATCCGTTAGTACAAAAGAATAATAAAAGACCGCTTCTTCATAAAAGTGCGCCAAAGCAGATGAAGGCAGTGCAGTCACCAGTTTTTGCATCATCCCTATCCCCTTTTGCAAGTCCCCCTTTATACCAAATGTTGCCAATGTGCTTTTCATTAGTCCGTTCGGCAAAATACCTAAGACCGCGTTAATTACACCTAAACCTTTAGCATTCATTTGAAATCCCGGAAATTTCTTAGCATTATCCTGCAAATAAGAATTTGCTTTTTTTATCTCCATTGCTGCATTAAACTGCTCCCCAAACCGGCTTCTGATAAGTGCCCATTGCATATTGATCTCAGCCTGGGCATATAAATAATAAGGTGAGTTTTGGTCATCGGCAGCAATCATGTCCAGACGAGCTGCTTTGTAACCTTTAAGCTGATTAAACAAATCCTTGTTATCTGTAGTGAGCAACTGAAAGAAATCAATGTAGTTTTCCAATAATGGCACAATAGCGTTCGTAGGATTAACTTTCTTCTCGCTGGCAACCATATGCCTGGCCGAGGTCAATTTAAGTTCAAAAATCAGCCCATATGCTTTCAGGCAATTGGTGTTGAAATCAAACTTTGCGAATACAGAAACAGGCAGGCAAAACAATAGGATAATTAAAGTATATCTACACTTTAAAGTAGGTTGTAATTTCATAAATTAAGATCGTCAAAAGATGCTCAGCTAAATAACGTCTGCAAGCATCCTATGTTTTAATAACCAATAATTTTAATCATAAAAAAAGGCCAGATTTATAGTTCTGACCTTTCTTTATCGCTTAAATGATGAGTTTATGCAGAAACTTCTTCCTGAGTAAGTGCTTCATCAACTAAAATTCTTCCGCAATGCTCACAAACAATGATTTTTTTACGCTGACGGATATCCAACTGGCGCTGAGGCGGGATCTGATTGAAACAACCAGAGCACGAATCACGATCAATTGTTACCACTGCTAAACCATTATTTGCATTTTTTCTTAACCTGTTATAAGCTGTTAAAAGACGTTCTTCAATTTGAGTTTCGGCTTTCTCCGCTTTCTTAGACAATAAAAGTTCGTCTTTTTCGGTTTCAGCAGTAATGGTTTCCAACTCGCTTCTTTTTACATCAAGATCTTTTCTTCTCGATTCCAAATCTGCAAGTGCTCTGTCATAGATCTCAGTTTTCTGAGTAATATCGAAACCAAACTCTCTGATTTTTTTCTCACAAACCTGAATCTCAAGTGTTTGTATTTCTACTTCTTTAGTTAAAGCATCGTATTCACGATTATTTTTAACATCTTTTAATTGAGTCTCGTATTTTTTGATCAAGTTCTGAGCTTCCTTAATCATATTCCTACGCGTTACAATGGCATCCTCAGTATCATCCAATTCGCCTTTGAATTTTTGTATACGTGTTTCCAGGCCAGCAACCTCATCTTCTAAATCGGCAACTTCCATTGGCAATTCACCACGAATTTGACGTATTTTATCGATCTTAGTATGCAGGGTTTGTAATTCGTATAAAGCTTTTAGCTTTTGCTCTACAGTTTGTTCCATTAAATGAAATAATTTATGGGGTTTGTGTTATGCTCCGTTAAACGGATTGCAAAGTTAGGAAATTTTTCTTGAATAATATCTATCAACAAATTTGAGGTAAATTGTTCACTCTCAAAGTGTCCGATATCGGCGATTACTATTTTTTCATCAGCATCGAAAAACTCATGATATTTGAAATCTGCTGTCACAAAAGCATCTGCTCCAGCTACTATGGCATCTTTCAACAAAAAGCTGCCAGAACCTCCACAAACTGCTACTTTTTTAATTCGCCTCGGCAGCAACTTGGTATGCCTGATCACTACTGCATCCATCCGGTCCTTCACCAGGTTTAAAAAATCCCCGCCGTCCATTTCTTCTGGTAACCATCCAATCATTCCTGCACCTACATTGTCCAGTTTATTTTCTAACGGATAAATATCATACGCAACTTCTTCATAAGGATGCGTCTCAAACAGCGCCAGTAAAACCTTCCGCTGATCCTGAATTTTAAAAACAGTCTCAATCCGCAGTTCCGGCTCCTGGTGTTGAATGCCATGCTCACCGACAAAAGGATCAGCCCCCGCCCCAGCTTTAAACGTTCCAAAACCGTTTGCATTGAAACTGCAGTCGCTATAGTTGGCAATATCACCGGCTCCAGCCTCAAACAGCGCATTACGCACACGATCAGCCTGTAAAGTCGGACAAAAAGTAACCAGTTTTTTTAAAACTCCAGCCTTAGGACTTAATATTTTGGTGTGCTGTAACCCCAGTCGACTAGCAATCACACCGTTTACACCATGCTGTACATGATCAAGATTTGTGTGTATCGCATACAAAGCGATATTGTGCCGAATGGCTTTGAGCACCACTCGTTCTACATAATTCTTTCCGGTAATCTTTTTTAAGCCTTTAAATACTATCGGATGATGGGTAATGACCAGATTGTAGTTCAGTGCAATCGCTTCGTCAACAACGCTTTCCAAACAATCCAAAGCAACCAGTGCCCCAGTTATTTCCTGATCAGGCTGGCCCACAATCAAACCAGAGTTGTCATAATCCTCTTGATAATTTAAAGGTGCAAACGCTTCCAGATGTTTCAATAAAACAGATAACCTCATATGCAGTAAATATACAACAGATTTTCAGTTTTTACTGTTGAATGCTTCCCATTTTTACCATTTGCAGGCTTTCAAAAACCATACGCTGGTTATACTCTGCCGCCAGACTTTTGTGGTTTACCAGGTCAATAATAGTTCCAATTCCGCAAAGTCCGTACGTAAAAAAATACAATACGCCCATACCCACCTGATTCAATAAAAAGCGGGGTAATCCGGGCACAAAAAAACCGAGAATACAATACAACAGCATGTCATCCGGATTTCTTCTCCTTCCGCCATAAATCATTAAAAACCCATGTAACTGCTGCTCATTAAAGCCTGTGGTTGCCGCCTGTAAATAAGAAAACTCCTGGGGTGTAATGCCAGGTAACGACATAAATGGTGAATTAAACATGATTATTCCTCCCTATACTTAAGTTTACTACTTTATTTTTAAAAAAATTCAAACGGATCAAAACGATGATCCTCCAGCTGATAATCAGCAGAGCCGGTAAACCAAACCAGTGCTGTTTAAAACTTTCGGCCAGGTTACCGTGCATCAATTGGGTAATGGACCTTCCTATACCACAACCCGGACACCCACTAAAACCCAGATTTGCCAGCGGGCAAAGGGTAAAATGCTGATGATCCCCCTTTACATGTGGATCTGCAAAAGCCAGCAAGATCAATGCCGTAAGCCAAAAAAGCAGCTCAAGCGGTAGATATCTCAGCAGTTTACGCATCATTCACTTCCTCGTTGGTTTTATACGTACCCATTTTTAGTATAGATCATTTAAACGATATTTTGTTACATCCAAAGCCCCTCATAAATTCATATATTTGTCAGGTGAACATTCGCGACCTGATCAATAAATACAAAACAGATGAGCGTATTGTAGCATTGGCAAAAGCTCTTAACAAGGGTAAAGGTAACAAACTTCAACTAAAAGGGTTGGTTGGTTCCGCCGATGCAACAATTGCAATAGCTACTTATTTCCTGTTACACAAGCCTCAATTATTTATTTTCCCGGATAGGGAAGAAGCATCCTATTTTCTTTCCGATCTCGAAAGTATCCTGGATAAAGAAGTGCTGTTTTTTCCTTCTTCCTTTCGGAAAGCCTTCGATTTTACGCAGGTAGATACCGCAAATGTCCTGGCAAGAGCCGAAGTCTTGAACGAATTGAACCACAATTCTGAATATGGTAAAATTGTCGTTTCCTATCCGGAGGCACTTGCAGAGAAGGTAATCGACCGCGCTGTACTGGAAAAAAACACTCTCGAAATTAGTATCAATGCCAAATTGGGTATAGATTTCATCAATGAATTTTTAATTGATTACGATTTTAACCGTACCGATTTCGTTTACGAACCCGGTCAGTTCTCCATTCGTGGCGGCATCGTAGACATCTTCTCCTTTTCTCACGATTTACCGTACCGTATCGAATTTTTCGGCGATATTGTTGAAAGCATCCGTACTTTCGAAATTGAGAGTCAGCTTTCCGTGGAAGATGTTAAAACACTCACCATCATTCCCAATGTACAATCTAAATACCTGACAGAAAACAACATCAGCATTTTAGATTATATTGAAAAAGACACTCAACTCTGGTTTAAAGACGTAGCGTTTACGCTGGATGTAGTCAAAAGCGGTTATAAAAAAGCGGTTGAGCTTTGGAAAGCGCTTCCCGCAAAGGAAAAACAAGAGAACCCCGATTGGATTGATCCCAAATTTGCGTTTACTGATGAAAAAATGATGGGGGACATGTTCCAGGATTTTGCACTGGTAGAGTTTGGAAAACAGTTCTTTTATCAAACTGAACATGTATTCCAATTTGAAACGAAGCCTCAGCCATCTTTCAATAAAGACTTTAGCCTCCTGATTCATAACCTGAAAGAAAATGAAAAACAAGTTATCCATAATTTCATTTTTAGTTCGTCAACCAAACAAACTGAACGTTTGTACGCCATCCTGGATGATATAGACAAAAGCGCAAAATTTACACCGGTCCACATCCCACTTAGAGAAGGCTTTGTAGACGGACAACAGAAAATGGCTTTTTATACCGATCATCAGATATTTGACCGTTTTTACAAGTATAAACTTAAAAGAGGCTATCAACGCAGCCAGGCCATTACACTCAAAGAGCTCAGAGATCTTAAACCCGGTGATTTTGTAACCCATATCGACCATGGTATTGGAAAATACGCCGGACTGGAGAAAGTAGACGTGAATGGCAAAACACAGGAAATGATCCGCTTGGTTTATGCAGACAACGATCTGCTCTATGTCAACATCAACTCCTTAAACCGCATTGCCAAGTATAGCGGCAAAGACGGTACGGCACCAAAAATGAATAAGCTCGGTACCGAGGCTTGGGACAAGCTAAAAAAGACCACTAAAAAAAAAGTTAAAGACATAGCCCGGGACCTGATCAAGCTATATGCCTTAAGAAAATCACAGGTAGGCACCGCTTTTAGTCCGGATGGCTATATGGAAACTGAACTTGAGGCCTCTTTCATCTATGAAGATACTCCTGATCAGGAAAAAGCAACAGCAGATGTCAAAAAGGATATGGAAGCCCCACATCCGATGGATCGCCTGGTATGTGGTGATGTTGGCTTTGGCAAAACAGAAATTGCTATCCGCGCTGCTTTTAAAGCGGTTGCGAATGGTAAACAAGCTGCCGTACTGGTACCAACAACCATTTTAGCACTACAACACTTTAAAACTTTCTCCAGCCGATTAAAGGAATTTCCTTGTACTGTAGATTACATTAATCGATTTAAAACCAATAAACAGATTAAAGAAACACTGGCTAAACTTGCTGAAGGAAAAGTTGACATTGTGATAGGAACACATCGTTTGCTCAGTAAAGATGTCAAATTCAAAGACCTTGGCATCATGATCATTGATGAGGAACAGAAATTTGGGGTAACCTCCAAAGAAAAATTGAGGGCTTTACGTGTCAATGTAGATACGCTGACATTAACTGCTACACCAATTCCAAGAACCCTACATTTCTCTTTAATGGGTGCACGCGATTTGTCGATCATGAGCACACCACCACCAAACAGACAGGCAGTAAATACAGAATTACATGTCTTTAATGACAAATTGATTCAGGAAGCCGTTCAATTTGAACTGGATAGAGGCGGACAGGTCTTTTTCATTCACAATCGGGTAAATGACCTGCCACAATTAGGTGGTTTAATCAAAACATTGGTACCCAAAGCAAGAATAGGTATTGCACATGGGCAACTGGATGGTGACCAGCTGGAAGATGTGATGCTTGATTTTATCAACGGCGAAAAAGATGTACTCGTAGCTACAACCATTATTGAGGCCGGCCTGGACATTCCAAATGCCAATACCATCATCATCAACCATGCCCACATGTTTGGCTTAAGCGATTTGCACCAGATGCGTGGAAGGGTAGGCCGCTCCAATAAAAAAGCTTTTTGCTATCTGTTGAGTCCGCCATTATCTACTTTAACTTCCGAAGCCCGAAAACGCCTCAGCGCAATTGAAGAGTTTTCAGACCTTGGTAGCGGTTTTAACATCGCAATGAGGGATTTAGACATCCGGGGTAGCGGAAACCTCTTAGGTGCCGAGCAAAGTGGCTTCATTGCCGAAATAGGCTTTGAAATGTACCACAAAATATTAGATGAAGCCATCCAGGAACTTAAAACAGATGAATTTAAAGACCTGTTTAAGGATGAGCCCACACGTCCATTTGTTTCCTTTACGCAAGTAGATACCGATTTGGAATTGTACATCCCGGACGATTATGTCACGAACATTACGGAAAGATATAACCTCTATACAGAACTCTCCAAAATTGAAGATGAAAACCAGCTCAGAGCTTTTGAGTTATCTCTCAAAGATCGTTTCGGACCAGTTCCAAAACCTGTTAAAACAATGCTGAACGTATTGAGGTTACAGTGGGTAGCTAAAAAACTCGCTTTTGAAAAACTCAGCTTCAAAAAAGGTACTTTACGCGGTTACTTCATCGCCGACAAACAATCTTCATTTTTTGATTCGACAATGTTCAATAAAATATTGCATTTTGCCCAAATACATCCGCGTCTCTGCAACTTAAAAGAGGTTAAAGACTCTTTACGCATTGCTTTTGATAACTTAAATACTGTTGATGAAGCGGTAGAAATGTTAGAGATGGTAGTTAAATAATCCCATAAAAAATGAATCCACAACTGTTAAATGACCTGGTTACCATGCAAATGCCCTTTGGGAAATACAAAGGGCGAATCATTTGCGATTTACCTGAATCGTACCTGGTTTGGTTTCATCAGGAAGGATATCCGCCAGGAAAATTGGGTCAAATGATTGCAACACTTTACGAAATCAAATTAAACGGACTGGAATACCTCCTGGCTCCTCTGAAGAAAGGGAAATAGACAGCTTAAAAACTATAAAGAATCAGATATAAATAAGCATATACAAGCGGAGCAGCAATCAATAAGCCATCAAAACGATCTAAAAAACCACCGTGACCGGGTAAGATGTTCCCAGAATCTTTCACATTTAAACTTCGTTTAAGCATCGATTCTACCAAGTCGCCAAGTGTTCCAAAACCAACAATAATAACGGCCATTCCGGCCAACACCAGTGGATTTAGTTCCACAAACCAGAGCGATAATAAATAAGAGACCAGCACGCTGGTAAAGACCCCGCCAAAAAAACCTTCCCAGGATTTTTTAGGGGAATGACGTTCAAATAAAGGCGTTTTACCAAGTTTAACACCAAACAGGTATTGCCCCGTATCGCTAGCCCAAAGCAACAACAAAAAGCTTAAGGGCAAGTGAAAATTATAAGGATCAGCAATACCTGCTGCGTTTAAAAAACCAAGTGCGTAAAAAAAACAAAAAGGCATGGTAACGAATATCAAACCTGTAAAAGTAACTGCAATGTTGAGGAAGGGATTTTTTTCCTTACTGTAAAGTTCAGCTATAAAAACCGCCGTAATTAAAGGGATCAGCAGCAGTAGTAACGCTGTATTAAACAGCGCGTATTGCTTACTGGCCACCAATAAAAAAATCAATGTACCCGCCATTAATGCGATACTTTTATGCGGTTTGAGACCCGAGGTCTGTACCAGTTTAAAAAACTCAAACAAGGCAAGTAAACTCAAAAGCAAGTAAAAAAAAGTAAAGGTATAACCACCTAAAAAGATGGATCCCAACATCACAATGGTAAAAAAGAAAGCCGTTATTGCCCTTGTCTTCATTTGTTATCTAATTGTCTCTTCACCTGTTTGTTCTTTATGGGTAATTGCCGCTTGTCTTTTAAAATAACCAAACAACAATAGGGTTAACACTAAACTAATCATATAACCATACCAGGCGATGTTTATGGTTTGATCGGCTTGCGACAAAGGTATGTTGTTTTTTTGCATATACCATGCTGCACACACAGCATATCCGTTATTAATAAAATGTGCAAACATTGCATACCAGATGCTCCCGCTCCAGAAATACAAATATCCAAAGGCAGCCCCCAGAAATAAGCGGGGTAAAAATCCATAGAACTGAAGGTGTATGGCACTAAAAATGAAGGCAGAAAACCAGATGGCTACATGCGGATTTCTAAAAATTCGGGAAAATGTACGCTGTAGAGCCCCTCTGAACATCATTTCTTCAGCAACAGCAGGCAGCATCCCGATCATCAATAGATTGATTATAAAAGTACCGGCATTGTTCATTTTTAACAAAGCTTCTGTGGTTTCTGCAGCGCGATCTTCGGCATCTTTCATCCACAATTCCATTTGTTTTAAAAATGGCGGTAAGTTCATCTCCTGATTTAAGCGTCCAACCCATTCCAATAATGGCATTGAACAGACCATCAACAGCAATACCAGCAAAACCAAATTCCCCTGAGGCTTTTTAAAACCATAAAAAAAACGGGCTTGCCTACCCTGAGTAATGGCCAATAAACCTGCCGGAACTAAAAATAATCCAATTTGCTGGGCAGATATCATAATCCTTTGTGCATTTAAATAAACCGGATCTGTTCCCGCCATCCAGCTCAAGTCTATGACTGCTTTCTCTCCGTATTGTAAAAAAACCAGGAAAAATCCAATGATCATGGCCACAAATAAGCCCAACACAGCATAAAAACCCAGCGTTAGCAGTTGTAAATAAGGACTATGTTCCTGATGATCTTCGGTTCTTAAATTCATTATTTGTATTATTTGTACCTTTGTACTTTAATTTTTGGTTTGAAGATAGAGAAATGTCCGTAAAGATAGGAAATATAGATTTGGGAGAGTTCCCATTATTGCTTGCACCAATGGAAGATGTAAGTGATCCTCCCTTCCGTTACGTTTGTAAACAAAGTGGCGTAGACATGATGTATACGGAGTTCATTTCATCCGAAGGACTGATCAGGGATGCCGCTAAAAGTAGGGCAAAGCTTGATATTTTTGAGTATGAAAGGCCTATTGGCATCCAGATATTTGGCAGTGAAATAGACCACATGCGCGAGGCTACAGAAATTGCTACCCTTGCCGGACCAGATCTGATGGACATCAATTACGGCTGCCCGGTTAAACAGGTAGCTTGTAAAGGAGCCGGCTCTGCTTTGCTCCAGGATATTGACAAAATGGTGAAAATGACAGAAGCAGTAGTGAAATCTACCCACTTGCCTGTTACTGTAAAAACAAGACTCGGTTGGGACGATAACACAAAAAATGTAGAAGAAGTTGCAGAAAGACTGCAGGATATTGGGATACAGGCTTTAACCATTCACGGCAGAACGAGAGCTCAAATGTACAAAGGAGAGGCTGACTGGACACTGATCCGGGAAATCAAACGCAATCCGAGAATTAAAATTCCAATATTTGGTAACGGTGATGTAGACAGTATTGAAAAAGCAGCCAACTGGCGCTTGGAATATGAAGTAGATGGTATCATGATTGGCCGCGCTGCCATCGGATATCCATGGATATTCAGGGAAATCAGACATTTTTTCAAAACTGGAGAACGCTTAGCCGGACCAACCGTTGCTGAACGCGTATCGGTCTGCCGTACCCATTTTGAAAAATCAATTGCCTGGAAAGGTCCAAGGGTAGGCATATTTGAAATGAGACGGCATTATGCCAATTATTTCAAAGGCTTACCTGATTTTAAGCCCTACAGAATGCAGTTGGTTAAAGAAGAAAATATCGACACAATCCATCAAATCTTAGACGAAGTGGCAGATAAATATCAGCATATCCACTCCCAAGGTGAAATGGCTTAATTTTTGAATCACAGACTAATATAAAATAGGTTAAAACAATGGTTACAGCGATCACAAACGGTATTAAAATTTCGGTACAAACCATGTATCAGGATCAGGATTCAAATCCTGAAGCTGAACATTTTATGTTTGCTTATCGCATCGTTATTGAAAATTTATCGGATTATACCATTCAGCTGAAAAGGAGACAATGGTTTATATTTGATTCCAGCGGATTACAAAGGGAAGTAGAAGGCGAAGGTGTGGTAGGAGAGCAACCTGTGATCGAACCGGGTGACGCACATACCTATGTGTCTGCCTGCCATCTGACTACAGACATGGGCAGTATGAAAGGCAATTACCTCATGACCCGCTTAGCAGATCAAACAGATTTTACTGTAGATATTCCAGAATTTGAACTGATTGTTCCTTATCGGTTAAATTAATTACTACTTATTCCTTCCAAAAAGGACTGAAGCATAATAAAAAAGATTGGCCAGGGATCCCAACGCCGCTACCACATAGGTCATGGCTGCCCACCATAAGGCGTCTTTGGCTTGATTATGCTCTTCAGTAGTATAAAGTACACTTTTGTTATTCTTAAGCCAGGCAAGCGCTCTTCTACTGGCATCAAATTCCACTGGTAAAGTGACCAGGCTAAAAATGGTAATTAAGGTCAACCCAACTACACCAATCCCCAATACAATCGGATTAAAGGTAAAAAAGATCAGAAACACACCAATAATCAATACCCACTGCAACAAATTGGAAGTGATGCTGACTACCGGAACCATATTCGTTCTCAAATCCAACCAATGATAGGACACAGCCTGTTGTACAGCATGGCCACATTCATGAGCAGCTACTGCTGCTGCTGCAACGCTTCGTCCATAATACACATCTGTACTCAAATTAACGGTTTTATCTTCGGGATTGTAATGATCAGATAATGCTTTATCTGTGCTTACAACTTTCACATCAAAAATTCCATTGTCGTACAACATTTTTTCCGCCACTTCCTTTCCGGACAATCCTGAATTCAACTGCATCTCGGCATATTTTGAAAATCTGTTTCTAAATCTCCACTGCACAAACATGCTGATAATCAGAACTGGAATTATTAAAAAAAAATAAGTTCCCATTTTCCTAAAGTATGTTTTTCAAGGATTGACAATCAAAAAGCGTTCCCAAATTGACCTGAAAAAATCTGTTTTTTCAATTTACCGTAAAAAGAGGCTTGATTACTTTTTACAGGCCGATAGAAATTCACATTAACTTAAATCTACCAAATCACCTTGTAGGTAAAACAGCGCATATCTGAACCGGGCTCTTGTTATAGTCCATCATTTTTCTCATTTTTGATAAAATTTTTAGTATGGAATATATTTTAGCTTCTCTTTTGATCATAATTTTAGTAGTACTCATATTGCTTTTCTTTAGAAAACCAGCAACTGACGATAGTCATTTGGTTCTGCTGGAACTGAAAGAACGCGAACATGAAAAAGCACTGAACTGGCTCAAAGAAGAAAAATTAAAAACAGAAGATGAACTGAATGACTTACGTTTAAATTATATGAATGAACGCAGTAAGCTGATTAAAGCAGAAGAAGCGCTGTTGTCGCAACGGGAAAAACAGGCCGAACAGGAAAAATATATCGCTGAACTTCAGGAACGGTTTAAAATGGAATTTGAAAATATCGCAAACAAAATCCTCGATGCCAAAACGGAAAAGTTTACACTACACAACAAAGACAACATGGATGCCATTCTAAATCCGTTGAAAGAAAACATCAAAGCTTTTGAGGTAAAGGTTGACAAGGTGTATAAAGCCGAATCTGATGAACGCAATATTCTCAAAGGAGTCATCTCCCAGCTCATGGATCAAAGCAAGCAAATTCAGGAAGATGCAAACAACCTGACAAGGGCACTCAAAGGGGACAGTAAAAAACAAGGCAATTGGGGTGAAGTGATTCTGGAAAGGGTTCTGGAACGTTCTGGCCTGATCAAGGACAGAGAGTACCGGATTCAAACGAGCCTGAACTCATTTGAAGGCTCCAGAATGCAGCCGGATGTCATAATTGACCTTCCAGATGATAAACATATTATCGTCGATTCTAAGGTCTCTTTGGTGGCTTACGAGCGATTGGTTACTGCAGATACAGATGAAGAACGGGAAATTCAGTTAAAGCAACATTTAATTTCCATTAAAAACCACATCCAGGGTCTTTCTGGAAAAAATTACCAGGAATTGCACCAGATCAACTCGCCAGACTTTGTACTGCTGTTCATTCCTATTGAATCCTCTTTCGGCATCGCAGTGCAACAAGATGCTGAATTGTTCAATTATGCCTGGGATAGAAAAGTGGTCATCGTCAGTCCATCCACCTTACTGGCAACTTTGCGCACCATTGCCAGTATATGGAAACAGGAAAGGCAAAATAGAAACGTTTTGGAAATTGCCCGGTTAAGTGGCAGCATGTATGATAAATTTGTTGGTTTCCTGGCCGACATGGAAGCCATCGGACGGAACATCAAGCTGAGCCAGGATGCCTATGAAAAAGCTTTGAACAAACTCTCAACAGGAGCGGGGAACCTATCCAACACTTCTGAAAAGATCAAAAAATTAGGTGCCAAAGCGACCAAGCAAATTGACACCAAATTTTTAGACCCGGTTTTACCGGATGAAATCGATTTATAGTTTAAATGCGTTCCAGCCTTGTGCTTTCAATTCATGAACAACATTAGACTTCGAAACCATTTTGCAACCTGAATTTTTATCCGTGATGTGGCCGATGATACTGATGTCCACATCATGTTTTAATTTTTCATAATCTGCCTGTTTAATCGTAAAAAGCAATTCATAATCTTCACCGCCATTCAGGGCACAGACCGTAGGATCCAGACCAAGTTCCCTGGCAGTCTCGTAGGTCATTGGATCAATCGGCAGTTTCTCTTCATAAAGGGTACAACCTTTTTCCGATTGCTGGCAAATGTGCAATATTTCAGAAGCCAGTCCATCAGAAACATCAATCATTGAAGTCGGCACGATTTTCATCTGTCCAAGCAGGTCAACAATATCCCTGCGTCCTTCTGGTTTCAATTGTCTCTCGATAATGTAGTCTTTACCCTCCAGGTCAGGTTGAATATTTGGGTTTTCCAAAAAAATCTGCTTTTCCCTTTCCAGAATTTGCAGGCCAACATAAGCTCCACCCAAATCTCCAGATACACACAAAAGATCACCTTCCTGAGCACCATTTCTGTACACGACATCTTTTTTCTCCGCATAACCAATACTGGTTACACTGATCACCAATCCTTGCTTACTCGCCGAGGTATCACCACCGATCAAATCAATGTTGAACTTATCGCAAGCCAACTGCACACCTTTGTAAATCTCTTCTACGGCTTCAAGCGGAAATTTACTCGATAAGCCGATCGAAAAGGTGACTTGAGTTGCAATACCATTCATGGCGTAAATATCGCTTAGATTCACTTGTATGGCTTTATAGCCCAAATGCATCAGCGGTACGTAAGCCAGATCGAAATGGATGCCTTCCAGTAGCAGGTCTGTAGAAATTAAAACTTCCTTATTTTCAAAATTCAATACTGCTGCGTCATCGCCAACACCTTTAATGCTGCTCTCGTGTTTAATTTTAAAATTGTCTGTGAGGTGTTTAATCAACCCAAATTCACCCAATTCTGCTATATCCGTACGTTCACTATTTTCAAACATAATACCTTTTATTTTAGTGAATTAACATAGTTATTCACATCATTTTATTCCCAAATAACCACAATTTCAGTGATTTCATCTCTTTTTTCAATAACCGAAGGTAAAACTCCCATATTTAAGCCAGATAATCCCTTGTAAAAAAGCAAATTAACAGGTTATCCACAAGCCATAAAAGTCGATTAAAGCCCTAAACTGGCTGAAATTTCAAGCATGCGCTCAATAGGTTTACGGGCGTCAGCAATAATATTTTTTGCTACAGTCACTTCTGGGAGGCCGTTTTTGAGGCATAAATACAATTTCTCCAGCGTATTCCGCTTCATGTAAGGGCAATCATTGCATGCGCAATTGTTATTTGGCGGTGCCGGAATGAAAGTTTTTCCCGGATTTGCTTTTTGCATTTGATGAATAATACCACTCTCAGTAGCTACAATGAAGGTTTTTGCCTCATTTTTGATGCTGTAATTTAACAAGCCTGTTGTAGATCCAATGTAATCGGCCATTTGCAGAACTGATTCTTCACATTCTGGATGAGCAATAAATTTTGCATCCGGATGACGCTCTTTTAGCTTCGTAATTTTCTCTCTAGAAAAAATCTCATGTACCATACATGCTCCATTCCATAAAACCAGATGCCTACCCGTTTTTTTGGCTACCCATGCTCCTAAATTTTTGTCGGGACCAAAAATGATCTTTTGTTCTTTCGGAAGGCTTTGTACAATTTGTACAGCATTAGTGGAGGTACAAACAATATCGCTCATAGCCTTCAATTCTGCGGTACAATTCACATAGGTAATCACCAGATGATCCGGATATTTTTCCTTAAATTTTTTAAACAAATGGGGCGGACAGCTATCGGCGAGGGAACATCCCGCTTTCAAATCCGGCAGTAAAACGGTTTTCTCAGGCGAAAGTATTTTGGCTGTTTCGGCCATAAAATGGACACCAGCAAATACAATCACATCCGCTTCTGTTTTAGCAGCTTCCTGTGATAAACCCAAACTATCTCCAATGTAATCTGCAATATCTTGAATATCAGGTTCCTGATAGTAGTGCGCCAATACAATTGCATTCTTTTCTTTTTTTAGCTTTTCAATTTCTTCAAAAAGATCAAGACTTGGATCAATACTTTCTTCTATAAATCCTTTTCTGCTTAATTCCTCTTCTAAGGTATCCATCTTCATGAGTATTTATTTTTTCTATCGTTTTGTGAAAAATCTGACGTTTGATTTTTTCTAACTTTTGTAAAGGTACGTAGTTTCAACAGTTCAATAAATTATAATTAATTTAATATAAATGTATTTCTATTGTTTATTAGTCTGTGGATAACGTTTGTAAATATGTTTTTTTTCTTCGATTATATGAGTTATTAATAATTTACTAACATTTAGATTACATTTTTATTTAAAATATCTACTGATTTACAATGAGATATTTTTTTGGACAAAATTTTATCAATAGAAATATGTTTATTGTTAGTTGATGTGTAAAAAGTGGATAAACTCCTGGAACCTGCTTAAAAATAACTCAAAATATTGTGGCAAATTCCCTTTTTACCTTAGCTTTAAACATTCAACAAAATTTGTTCTATTTATTTAGACATGTAATTAACACTAATTTCAACGTTGTTAACAATTATGTTAATTTGCACTGATTCAGCGAGATCTGAGTGCATTTTTTTGGCGAAAAACTACATGAATGCCTATTAGGCTTCATAACAAATTGAAAAACAATAAAATACTAATGAGGAAAGTAGATTTTTTAGTTATTGGGTCCGGAATTGCCGGTTTAAGCCTGGCTTTGAAAGCCGCCAGACATGGAAAGGTTTTAATTGTCACCAAATCAAACGAGGATGAATCCAATACCAAATATGCACAAGGTGGGGTTGCGGTGGTTATTGATAAAGGAGATTCTTTTGAAAAGCACATTGAGGATACTTTAATTGCTGGTGATGGCTTGTGCGACAAAGAGATAGTCGAAATTGTAGTGAAGGAGGGACCTCAACGGATTCAGGAAATTATCGATTATGGGATTAATTTCGACAAAGACCGTTCGGGAGTTTACGACCTGGCCAAGGAGGGAGGACATTCCGAGCATAGGGTTTTACATTATAAAGATGTCACCGGATATGAAATTGAAAGTGTCTTATTGAAGCAAATTCATCAAAATGAGAACATAGAGATATTAACACATTACTTCTGTTTGGAATTGATTACACAGCACCATTTAGGTATTCATGTGGATAAGAGTTCTGAAGATATCCACTGCTACGGTATATATGCTTTTAACACAGAGCGTAACGATGTGGAAAAGATCTTAGCTAATGTGACTATCCTTGCCTCTGGTGGTGCCGGCCACGTGTATTCGAGCACTACAAATCCTGTGATTGCTACAGGTGACGGTATGGCGATGGTTTACAGGGCAAAAGGAAAAGTTAGAAATATGGAGTTTATCCAGTTCCATCCAACAGCGTTATATAACCCTGGAGAGTATCCTGCCTTCCTGATTTCCGAAGCAGTTCGTGGTTTCGGCGGAGTTTTAAGGCGTAAAAATGGTGATGAGTTTATGTACGAATACGATAAAAGAGGGTCTTTAGCACCTCGTGATATCGTGGCCAGAGCAATAGATGCGGAGATGAAAAAATCTGGTGAGGACTTTGTTTACCTGGATATCAGGAACCGAAAAAAGTCGGATATTCTAAGTCATTTTCCAAATATTTATGCGAAATGTTTGTCTATTGGCATAGATATGACCAAGGACTTGATTCCTGTTACCCCAGCTGCACACTACATGTGCGGGGGAATTTTAGTAGATGAACATGGCAGATCTTCTATCAAAAATCTTTATGCATGTGGCGAGTGTTCTTCTACAGGGCTGCATGGAGCAAATAGATTGGCCTCAAATTCCTTGCTCGAAGCTCCTGTCTTTGCGCACAGAATTTATGAGGATGCCATCAAAATATTCAAAAATATTGTCATTCCAGAGCACATTCCCGATTGGAATGCACATGGTGTAACCCAATCAAATGAAGATATTTTAGTGACGCATAACCTTCGCGAAACACAGAAATTAATGAGTGATTATGTTGGAATTGTACGGTCGGATTTTCGTTTAGACCGTGCCATGCGACGCCTTTTTTTGCTCCATGAAGAGACAGAAGAATTCTATAAAGCCAATAAAGTTTCAGTAAAACTTTGCGAATTACGCAATGTAATTCAGGTGGCTTTTATCATTATTAAATCGGCAATGGCCCGCAAAGAAAGTCGCGGTTTGCATTATACAACAGATTATCCAAACCATTCGGAAGTTTTAAAAGATACCATTTACTAGAATTATGCCTGTAATATTACCTGTTTTAGATAAGATGCCCAAGTGGGGCGACGATTGTTTTATTGCACCAAATGCTACCATTGTTGGTGATGTGGTGATGGGAAAAAACTGTTCTGTTTGGTTCAATGCCGTAATCAGGGGGGATGTAAATCAGATTACAATCGGCAATGATACCAATATACAGGATGGTGCGGTTATCCATGCTACTTATATGAAAGCGGCCACAATCATCGGCAGTCGGGTCTCAATCGGGCACAATGCCATCGTTCACGGCTGCATTGTCAAAGATCATAATCTGATCGGAATGGGAGCTATTGTGATGGATCATGCGTTGATTGAGGAGTATTGCATCATTGCTGCCGGTTCAGTGGTATTGGAAAATACCCGCTGCGAGAGTGGATTTTTGTATGCCGGAACTCCTGCTAAAAAAATAAAGCCCATTACTGAAGAGCAAAGGGCTTTATTAAATAGGCTTCCAGATAATTACATCATGTACGCCGATTGGTTTAAATAACTATTCTTTTGGGATGGTTACCGTCTCGTTTCTTTCCCAAAGGGCTCTGATAGAGAGTTCTTTGGGTTCATTCCATATTCTTTCCGGTTGCAGTTTACTACTTACATTCCCACTGTCCCAGACTCCATTTTTGTTTGTATCATAAGTAATCCTCAACCAGTATTTTCCAGCTTTATAATTGGCGAAAGTAACGGTCGTGTCCCGCGTTACCACTAAAGTATTTGCTACGTATTTGTTGGCATCAACTACTTCTAATATGTAACTTTTATTAGGCTCAGGAGTTACAATTTTTACAATTAATGTTCCATAATCGTCCTTGTTAGCCAGATCAAATGTCTTGATAAATTCCTTGTTTTTAGTGTTGAATATGCCGGTTACAGCACCTGCTTCAAACTTCAGTTCGTAGTTCTTTTTGGGCTTCCATGGATACTTTACATAATAGGATAGGAGGTCTATGGAATCTTTTGAAATGGTAAATCCACTGCGTTCAACAGAGTCTTCCAGCAGACTGATTTTCTTTAAATTGAGGCTGTCTATCGGGAAATTAAAACTCAATTTAAGGCTCTTATTTGGGTTTAAAAGTTTACCTTCTATGTTGTCTGTTGCGCTAATTACCCTTGTGTAAGTTTCTTTTTTACCCCTGGTGAAGTTGACGGTCTGGAGCAGTTTACCCTCATTTTTTACAGCTATTTTTGTAGAATCGAAGCTTAAATCTTTCAACCAAACCTTCAATGTATCGTTGGTTTTATTGAATTTGAACAGTTTTGCGGCGTCCAACCCAGGGGGATCGGTTACCTGAATTTCTGGTTTTTTTAACTTTTGATTAAAAACCATATTAATGCTTCCATCTGTATTTAACTTCTTTTCCAGTATTCTGAAAACTGTAGCATTCTCTTTAAATATCTTCAGATCTATATTTTCTATCGGCTTTCTCAGTACAATGGAATCCTTTAAAAAACCGATTTCATCACTCGCCTGCTGATAGATTTTATCCCCGTTTTTCTCTTTTAATGCGTAGATTTTATAGGTATCTTCTCTTAAATTATTCAGCGCATAATTGCCACTGCTATCAGTCGTGGTAAATATTGAGGGTTTTTTCTTCCCAAATATGGTATCTCTGTTGAGCGGAAGAACGAAGACCACAGCATCCAATTCAGGTAGACCCGTAATGGAATTGGTAACTTTTCCTTTAATACTCAAAGAGTCCAGGCGCGGACCAGTTGAAAACACATAGGTGAAGTTTTTTAAAACGTTTCCTTCGTTTACGTCTACAATTGCTTTACCAAAATTCAAAGTGTAGGTCGTATTTTTTTCCAGACTGTCCGGAAAGGTAATTTCCAGTTTTTTCCCCTTTGGTTTTAACGTTAGGGGACGCTCTACATCTGGTGATACGGAGAACTCTTTAAATTCATTTTGAATTTTAAAAAACTCATCAAATTCTATGGTTACTTTTTTTGCCGTAAAATTTGTCATTAAATTTTTTGGACTCATCTTCAGAATCTTAGGGGGGTCCGTATCCTTAGGTCCACCTTGAGGTTGTTGTATGCTTGCACAGGCATAAAACAGTACACTGATTGAAAATATTGCCAAAAAGTTTATTAAACTCGCTATGCTTCGATTTTTAGCCATTTATATGCTTTATATTGAATTTGTACGCAGTTTTATATAATATGATTAAAAAAAAATAAAAATGCCTCATATCGCTTGTAATGAGGTCATTTTTTATTTCGTTTATTTTTTATTTAAAATACTGTTTTTCAGCATCTTATACATTATTTACTAATATGCACCATTAAAACAGAGATATCTGACGGTGAAACGCCCGATATTCTGGATGCCTGACCTAAAGTTCTCGGTTTTATCCGTAAAAGTTTTTCTCTTGCTTCTTTTGATAAAGATACCAATTGGGAATAATCAAAATTTGGATTAATATCTTTGTCTTCCATTTTTTGCATTTTATTTACAATCTCCTGCTCTTTCTCAAAATAGCTTTCGTACTTAATTTTGATTTCTGCTTGTTCTACAGTTTCCTGATCAAATTGATTTAGATATTCATCAAATACAGGACTTACCTTACGGACATCGTTAATTTCTATTTGAGGTCTACCGAGCAGACTAACAATTTTTACATTTTGGTTCAATGGGCTGGTACCCATTTCTTCAAGCATGGCATTAGCAGCAGACATTTCTATACCTTGTTTTTTAGAAAATGCAACAATAGCATCTGAGTTTGCCACCTTTTGTTTGACGATTTCCAGACGTTCGTCGTTGATCAATCCAAGTTCATGTCCAATAGGAGAGAGGCGAATATCGGCATTATCCTGACGCAACAACAAACGGTGTTCTGCTCTTGATGTAAACATTCTATAAGGTTCTTCTGTACCTTTCGTTACCAGATCGTCTATCAAAACACCGATATAAGATTCGGATCTTTTCATGATCAATTCATGTTTATCAGCTACCTTTTGACTTGCGTTAATTCCAGCTATAAAACCCTGACTAGCAGCCTCTTCGTATCCAGTTGTGCCATTAATTTGACCTGCAAAGAACAAATTGCTAATCAATTTGGTTTCTAATGTTAGGGTGAGCTGGGTAGGTGGAAAATAGTCGTATTCAATGGCATATCCAGGCCTGAACATCTTGGCATTTTCAAATCCTGGAATCTGGGTAAGTGCCCGAAATTGTACATCTTCTGGTAGTGAAGTTGAAAAGCCATTTACGTAAATTTCACAGGTGTTCCAACCTTCTGGTTCTACAAAAATCTGGTGTCTTTCGCGTTCTGCGAAACGATTTATTTTATCTTCGATTGACGGACAGTACCTCGGACCAAGGCCTTTGATTCTTCCTGTAAACATAGGAGATTTTTCAAAACCTTCTTTTAATGTCTCGTGAACATTAGTATTGGTATATGTAATCCAACAACATCTTTGTTCCGTAGGCCTTGCCACATTTGTGAATGAGAAGCGTCCAGGATTTTCATCACCCCATTGTTCTTCCATCAAGGAATAGTTCAGCGACCTGCCGTCTACGCGGGGTGGGGTACCTGTCTTCATACGTCCGGCTTCAAAGCCAAGTGTTGTCAACTGTTCGGTTAAGCCTGTTGCCGCTTTTTCTCCGGTTCTACCGCCACCAAATTTTTTCTCCCCGATATGAATCAGACCGTTTAAGAAGGTCCCATTCGTCAATACTACAGACTTCCCTTTGATCTCAACCCCTATAGAAGTTTTGACACCGGTCACAGTGTTATCTTTGATGATTAAGCTGCTCACCATGTCTTGCCAGAAGTCTACATTTGGCGTACGTTCCAGAGCCAATCGCCATTCTTCTGCAAAACGTTTTCTATCATTTTGAGCTCTCGGGCTCCACATTGCAGGGCCCTTAGATAGGTTAAGCATTCGGAATTGGAGAGTCGTTTTATCGCTAATGATGCCGGAATAACCACCCATCGCATCAATCTCACGAACAATCTGGCCCTTAGCTACACCGCCCATTGCTGGATTGCAACTCATTTGCGCAATGGTTTCCATGTTCATGGTGATCAGTAGCACCGAGGATCCAAGGTTAGCGGCAGCAGCAGCGGCTTCACATCCTGCGTGACCTGCGCCGACTACAATTACATCATATTCTTTAAACATTTCTCTATATTAAAATCTATGTTTCACGTGAAACGCATTTAGCTTTATTTTAAGACAACCGTTCTGTTTCACGTGGAACGTTGACTCTTTTTTCTTATTGTTGTCTTAAAAGGCTTCGTTTGAAGTCTTATTTTTGGAAGGATATGTTATAATAATTTTAATCTTAAAATGACTATTTCTAACTAGCCTAATCCGTCCGATTTGCATTTATTTTTCAGAAAGTAACAGCCAGCGTTCGGTAATCTCCTCCAATTCGATATTTAACGTTTCAATACTTTTTGTGGTATTTTGAAGCGCCAGATAATCCGAACTGTCAAGTGCCGTCAGTTCATTCGTCAATTTAGCAATTGATGTTTCAACCTCCGATATTCTGGATTCAAGTGTTTCCAGTTCACGCTGTTCTTTATAACTTAATTTTTTAGCAGATACAACCGGAGTAGGGCTGGGTTCGCTAGCTTTAATTTTAGGCTCTGATTTTTCTTTTGGATTTTCCAGACTTAAACGATATTCAGAATAATTGCCGTTGTAAATATTAACTTTACCGTTGCCTTCTAAAATGAATAATTGTTCACTCATTTTATCAAGGAGGTAACGATCGTGGGAAACCAAAATTAAGATACCAGGAAAGTTTTCCAGAAATTCTTCCAGCACATTTAGTGTGTCAATATCCAGATCGTTTGTGGGCTCATCCAAAATCAGGAAATTTGGATTTTGCATCAAAACTTTCATCAGGTGCAAACGTTTCTTTTCACCACCGCTTAATTTTTCAACCATGCCATGTTGTTTTTTCGGCGGGAATAAAAATAAGGTCAACAGTTGAGAAGCAGAAATGGTCTGTCCATCTGCCATCTTGATGTACTCCGCATCAGATTTAACAATATCAATTACACGTTCTTTTTCGTTGAAAGCTAAACCACCTTGTTTGTAATATCCATAAACTGTAGTCTCACCCGTGCTTACTTTTCCTTTTTCCGGATTTAAATAACCGGTGATGATATTTAACAAAGTAGATTTTCCAGTTCCGTTTTTTCCGGCGAGGCCTATGCGATCCGCGCGTTTAAAAGTATAACTGAAATCTTCTATAATGTTTTTCCCATCAAAAGATTGTCCAATATTTTCCAGTTGCAAAATCTTGTTACCTTGCCTGGACATTTTTACATTTAATGTAACCTTCTGATTATCAGATCTTTGTTTTGTTTTGGCGTCTAAATCGTAAAAAGCATCAATTCTAGACTGAGATTTGGTTGTACGAGCTGCTGGCATCCTGCGCATCCATTCCAATTCCTTTTTCAGTAAGTTTTTATTCTTCTGGAAAGTGCTTTCATCAGCAGCTTCCCTTTCGGATTTCTTCTCAAGGAAGTAGGCGTAGTTGCCATTATAATTGTAAATTTTGCCTCGGTCAAGCTCTACGATGTTGTTGCAAACATTATCCAGGAAATACCTGTCGTGTGTAACCAACAATAAAGTTTTATTGCCTGATGTCAGGAGTTTCTCCAACCATTCAATAGTGTCAATATCCAGGTGGTTGGTGGGCTCGTCCAATACATAGATTTCAGGATCCTCTATAAGTAATTTAGCGAGCGCCAGACGCTTTTTCTGTCCTCCGGATAAGGTAGAGATCTGCTGGTTTAAATGGGTGATCCCCATGCGGCTTAAAATCGTTTTTATTTCATGCTCGTATTCCCAGGCATTGTGTTCGCTCAATTCTTCATAAAGTCTGTTCAGTTTCTTCTCATCTGGATTCGGATCTTCAATCAGTTCCTCGTACTCCTTGATGAGCTGTTGCTGTTTATTCTCCAATGAAAAGATAAAATCACTGATGGAATAACCTTCGGTAAAACTAGGTTCTTGATCCAGAAAACCGATTTTAGTCGATTTATTCTTCACAATTTTTCCCTCCAGCGGCGAAAATCTTTCGGCCAGAAGTTTCAATAGGGTACTTTTGCCTGCTCCATTGATCCCAACAAGCGCTACGCGTTGTCCGGTCTGGATGCCCAGGGTTAAATTTTTAAATAGCCATTCGTCGTGGTAAGCATGGCCTAAGTTTTCGGCTGCAATAAGTGTGCTCAAAGTCTGTATTTAACGATATTATGAGATAAGAAATTACCACAAAAGTAAGCAATAATTTCGTTGGTATCGTTTTACGACTCAGGAATTTGACAGTGTATAATCACAAAGCGCCAAAAAGCGCCATCGTTTTGGCACTTTCCAGGTATTGATCTTCTTTACTGGTCATTAAGGTTTTGGCTGCTTTTCCTTTATCAAGATAGCCCAGCAGGTGTAAAGTTCCGTGAATCATTACCCGGCATAGTTCTTCAAAAGGCGGCACCTTTAAAGTGCCTGCATTTTCCTTAATCCGATCCACACTAATAAATATGTCTCCTACAATCGTTTTAAGCTCCTCTGAGTTGTCAAAAGTGATTACGTCGGTATAAGTGTCATGATTCAGGTAATCCTGGTTTATACGCAGTAAATACTCGTCTGAGCAGAGAATAAAGTTTAGCTCCTGCAGCTGGTAGCCCTCAGCTTCAATTACTGATTTGATCCAGGTTTTAAGCAAGGTTTTCTTTTTCAGCGAATAACTGATTTCTTCAGTAAAAAAATGAATTGCAGGTTTTGCCATTGGTCTTAAAATTATTGGCCCGAATTTAGCAATTTAAAATATTCTGTAATTTTATTTTTGTAGTAAAGGTTCAGATTCGGTGGTAATTTTTGCAGCCATTCTGTTTCAGCGCGTTCCAAAGCTTTAAATTTTTCCAGCATTTTAGGATAAGAAGGAGGGAGGTCCTTGCCCGCTTTACTTTCCCGTTTGGAATCCTGATCCTGCTGCCGCTGCGCCTTATCCGCATCCAGTAATTTGGTCAACAGGTCTTTTTGACGTTTCATGCTTTCCTGTTCGATACGTTTGTTCACCAGTTCCGATTCTGTTTTTTTCATATCCTCTACCAGCTGGTTCAGATTGCCAAGTGGTCCTTTTCCGTCTTTATTGTCCTCCCTGTTTATTTTTTGCAGCGCTTCCCGGATCATCTGTTGTTGCTGGGCCATTTTTGCAAACTCTTCAGACATAGCACCTTTCGGTACACTACCCTTATTTCCGTTTTTTTGCATCTCCTGGCGGGCTTTTTCCATCCCATCATTTAACTTTTGCTGCATTTGCTCCAGCTGTTTCATGCTTTGTTTCTGTTTGCCTTTTCCACCGCCTTTACTGTTCTTTTTCATTTGTTGTAACTGATCAAGTGCCTCATTGAGCATTAAAGAAAGGTTATTGATCGCCGTCATGGTATATTGTTGGTTACGGTTTGCAGCACCGGTATTCCGTTCTTCCAGGTTTTCTAGACTCTTATCTATATTGAAATTGATGTTTTGCATTTCACTATTGACCGTACTTTCAATCTGCGAAACACGCTTGCTAAGTGCATAGAGGCTGTCTGCTATCGTTTTCATGTTGTCTTTTACCAATCGCTGTTTCTGTACATTGCTGGTATACTGCGGATCTGTACTGCTGATCCGTTTTAGCGCAAGCATCACTTTTTCCTGCTCAAAAGACATTTTCAATAGATTTTCCAGCAATTGGCGCAATTCCTGGGCATTCACCTTATCTTCCGCTTCAGCCGATTCCTGCTGCATTTCTTCCATTTTTTTTGCCAGTTCCTCCATTTTATCGGCGGCTTTCTGTTGTTCTGCTGCTGCCGCTTTCTTGTCGTTTTGGTTCAGCTTATTTTCACTGTTTTTCTGCTGCTGTTGGATACTCTGACTTTCTTTTTCCGGATTCTGGTAAGGGTTAGGTCGCTCCAGCTGCTGGTTTTTCTCCTCCAGCTTTTGCATTTCTTTTTTAATCTCATCGAAAGACCGGGACAATTCTTCCTGCTTGCTTTTTAAGTCATTTAAAGGCGCCTGGGGCGATGAACTCTTTTTAGCCTGACTTTGCTGTTCCTTTGCCAGTTCTTTGAGTCTGTCGACCGTGTTTTTGAGTCCCTGCTCAAATTCCAGTTGCTTATACAACTCCAGAATCCGGTCCAGCTCGTTTTTTACTGATTTATTATCCATTTGCATTTTAGAAAGCTCCTGTTGGGTCTGGTCCTTATTGTTCTGGTCCATCAGTTTTTGCAATTTCTCGAGAAGGGCTTTAGTTTGGTCATTCAAAACATTTTTAAACAAATTGTCTATCTGCTTCTGTTTTTCAGCCATTTCCTGTTTAAGTGTGTTGTTTTCTTCTTTTTGCAATGTGTTTTTCTCATTGAGATTTTTAAGCTCCTGAACGGCATTTTCCAACTGTTTCTGTTTATCCAGTAATTGTGAGATCTGCTTTTTATCGTCGAAAGTAAGCTGTTTCTTATCCAGTAAGGTTTCAGCCAGTTTCTTGCTTTCCTTTTCCACTTGCCCAGCCATTTTTATGGTTTTTTCCATTTGCTGCTTCAGAGCCTGACTGCTTTGATCCAGTTTTTCTGCCACTTGTTGCTGACCTGGAACTTCCAGTAACTGGAGTGTTGATTTTGTCCCTTTAGGCCCATAAAAACCATCATTATCCCATACCTCAAAGTAGTATTCAACCACCTGTCCGGGTTTAATCAGTGCATCTTTAAGGTCCCAGAAAAAGAAGAAAGAGTTTTCCAGCTGATTTTTCTTTACCGGTATGGATTTACTTACCGTGGTAATCAGTTTACCATTTTCTTTCAGGTTGAACTGGAATTTTAGGGCGCTGAATCCATGATCATCGCTGATGTTACCTGAAAAATAAAGCGCTTTGCTGCTCAGCGAATCTGTAGTCATGGTTACATGGATACCAGGGAATTCATCAACAATCACATTAATCTGGTGGCTTAGCACATCTTTGCCACTTACAAAGCTGTTTTGCGGGGTAATGCTATATTTTCCAGACTGGCTAATCACCTGGTTGAAACTAAAGGTATTGTCGGAGGACTTAAGCAAATGGGGGCTTGCATTCAGAATGAAAATCAGGGCGTCGCTATTTTCTGTCTGCATGTTCCAGTTTACCTGCGTTCCTTCGGGAACAAGTAGGTCGCCGCTATTGACGATGACCTCCTTTTTTTTGTTAAGATAAGCTGGATAAGTGAGTGTCGTACTCAGTTTGGCAATCGATGGTCTTGGCTTTACTTCTATCAGAAAGGGGCTTGAGTTGAAACCACCAGCCTGAAAGCTCAGGCGCAGATCCTTTTGTAAATTTTTAAAAGTATAATTGAACCTGACCTTACTTTCCTGATCCAGTTTATACGTATTCAGTCCGTCAGAAACATATACATCCTGTGGGATTTCGTTGCCGCTTAGCTTGAGATTTAATTCAATATCGTCGCCCTGCGTAACCCTCAATGTTTTGTTTAATAAGTTGAAACTGAAAGGGGCAATCGGCTCGATCTGTCTATTATATTGGATGAAACTACTGGTTCCTTCCTTTAAAATAGCCGGAGATAGGATGCCTATTAAAGCGATAATCACTGCCGGGGCCAGAAAGTATTTGATGTATTTCCGGTTATCGGTTAGCCTGATGGCACTTGTAAATGGAATGGGACGCAATTCCAGTATCTTCTGGTCAATACCCGCCAGAATTAGCGAATTGTCGGCCTGCGACTGGTCTGCCATGCTTTTCAGCTGTAAAGTATTCAGCAGTTTGTCCTTAATGGGTATAAAATGATCACCAATAATCGTTGCGGCCTGTTCAGCGCTGAGGTGTTTGCTCAATTTAAGATAAGCAAGCGCGGGTTTGCCAATCAAGAAGGCTATAAGCAGGACCGAAACGGCCAAAAAACCGAAGAAAAGAACAGTTTTCAAGCCTGGTCCGGGTTGTGTATAATACACGAGGGTAAACAGAAACAGGTATAATGCCAGCAATAATGCGGCTGCATAAATGCTGCCACGCAAAAGTTTATTGAGGTAAAACTTTTGTATAAACTCGTTAATTCGGGAAATTAAAAGTTCGTAATTGCTTTTCATAGAAAAATTTAACGCAGCTAAAGATAGAAAACGTTCCCTATTAAAGATAAATTATAATGTAATGAATAAAGGCATAATGGTAACGATTTGTTAACTTTAACCTGCGCTTGCTTATTTTACTAAAATATAATTTAGCCGATTAATAACAACTTAAATGAAACAGATTGCATTATTTATGGTCGTTTTGGCCATGGCATTTAAACCTTCTTTTGCACAAATGGGAACAAAAATCGGGACAAACTGGAACAAAAATCAGGTAATTGCCCATAGGGGAGCCTGGAAAGCCAAGAGCTTGCCGGAGAATTCGATTGCATCGCTGAAAGAAGCGATCAGAATAGGCTGCTACGGTGCTGAGTTTGACGTACACGCAACTAAGGATGGGGTATTGGTAGTTAACCACGATGCTGATTTTTTAGGTTTGCCGATCGAGAAATCCAGTTATCAAGAGCTCCTGGGAAAGAAAATGTCCAATGGCGAGTCCATTCCTACACTTGAAAAATATCTAAAAACCGGCCTTAAACAGAAAGGCACAAAGCTTATCCTGGAAATAAAAATCAGTCAGGCTGGTACGGAAGCAGATTTGGTACTTGCAGAGCAGACCGTGGCGATGGTTAAACGCTTGAAAGCCGAAGCCTGGGTAGATTATATCAGTTTTAGTTACCCCATTTTAAAAAGAATTCTGACCCTGCAACCAGATGCGCGTGTGGCTTACCTGAAGGGGGATGAAACACCGGAAAAAATGAAAGAAGATCATTTCTATGGTATTGATTATTCTTATCACATTTATAAAAAAGGGGAATGGTTTGCTAAAGCAAAGGCACTGGGGCTAACGATGAATGCCTGGACCGTCAATGACGAAGCTACGATGAATTGGTTATTGGATAACCAGGTGGATTTCATTACTACAAATGAGCCTGAATTGCTGTTCCAAGTTCTTGAAAGCAGAAAATAACGCATTCGGCAATAACTGGTATTCTTGCCGAATTTAGTTCAGCATATCCTAAAAAAAGACCTTATAAAACAAAAAAGCATCGCGGGTTATCCGCGATGCTGTACAATTTATGTTTTTAATCGACTAGATTACTTTAACATTAATCGCATTCAACCCTTTTTTGCCGCTTTCAACGTCATACTCAACTTTATCGTTTTCACGAATCTCGTCGATAAGGCCTGTTGAATGTACAAAGATTTCGCTATCTCCGTTTGCAGGGATAATGAATCCGAAACCTTTAGTTACATTAAAAAATTTTACTGTTCCTTCTTGCATTGTATTATTTATTATAAATTAAGTGTGCAAGGTACATAATATTTTTTTATAAAGTGCAAAGGCTTCATTTTTTGATAAATATAAAACAAAATAGCCCTTATTTACTGTCTTTTCGACCTGTAACCACCAGGTTGATTTCGCTGGAATGAGGGATTTCCAGCGTTTTCCCTGGTGTTACTTTTAGCAGATTACTCAGGTAAACATTGATAATGGCATTCAGTGTCTTTCGGCGGGGCTCCTGATTTTCCGGAAAATCGGTATGAAATGTACCCAGGTGCATTTTTCCATGCGCATCAACAATCACTGAAAATTCATAACCAAAATCTTCATAAGCCCTGGAAATGTCTATTCTATAGCGCGGAAAAAGGTAATCATAAGACTCCGTTCGGCCAACCAGTTTATCCACGGTACTTAGTTTTTTCACCTTAATCATATCGCTCAGGGTGCTAAATTCAACCGGGGCGCGGCCCGCAAAAGCGCTGTCTGCATTACCAGGGTTTCTGTCAGACCGTGCAGCCAGTTTTTTAATATAGGCTGTGTCTGCTCGCGTTGGCTTTCTAAGTGCTTCTGCAGTGGTCTTAAGCTTGTTTTTGATGTAATCTTCTGAATAATAGGTGATGTTCACATCAGACCGGATGTCCTTTGAGATTTCCCTTTTCGTTAGATTTAGGCGTTGAAAAAGTAAACTGTCTTTACTGATTTTCTTGATCCTGAACCATTCCTTCGCAAAATTATATACATTTCCATGATCATAATGCAGGTAAAAGTTCTGCATCCGATCTTTCTGCGGGCTATAAGCCCTAATGCTATCCTTTGATTGGAATTCAATGATCCAGGAAGGCTCCTGTTGAAAGCCCAGTTCATTAAAAGATAAACCAGTACTAAAACGGCGCTTTACTTCCTGGTAACGAATGCCTAAAATGGAATCAAATGCTAGTTTTCCTGCAGGTTTAGCCTGCTTTTTAGCGGTGTTTTCTGTACAGGCATTCATCAGCAGCGCAAGGCCAATGCATACCAATAGGTAACTGGGTCTCCTCATAATCAGCTACAAAGTTACAAGATTCGGATTAGATGTCTTTCTAAATTCTGCGCTTTAAACTAAAGATTTTAACCATGATCTCTCCTTTTCGAAATATGGAAAGAATCATCCGCTTTCCATCTGCCGACCTGAACAGTGCATTAATGTCATTCAGTTGATAGGAGGCTGCAGCTATAAAATTGATCTGTATAATTTCATCATCTACCTGCAGTCCTGCTTTTTCTGCCGGCGAATCTGCTTCAATCCTGCTGATGAAATAATGCTGTCCCTTATGGCTTTCACCATACAATTCAATACCCGCCATATCATGCTCAAAAGGTCTTTTAAAACGCTTATTTTTCTGCAGATACATACTTAGTTTTTCATAGTCAAATACCACATTAAATTTGCTCAGAATATCTGCGCCCAGGTTTCCGTTTCGGTCTTTTAACAATACTTTGGCTGCTACATCATCGTATAAAGGATAAGAAGCCAATACCTGGCTTAAAGTAAATGAGCCAATTTTGAGCATTTCAATACGACCAATATTTCCGCCAATCGGTCCGCTCATCCCAACGCCAAGATTTGCCTCAATCACTTTTCCGCTCAGGGGAAATGGTTTTTCATCTAGGCGTTCCAGAGAAATGGCATGACTTGCACCATTGTCTATCAGCATTTTTAAATCCTGTTTGCCCAGCCCGGGATTTTCCAAGCTCAAACTAACATATGGCTTATTGCTGTATAATTCTATGGGTATTTTTTCCCCTTCGATTTTCATTTTCCGGTCCTGGCTGCTAAAACGGAGCTTGTGGTGACTGTAATTTATTTCTACAATAAAACTCCTGAAAAAATAATACCCCAATAAGCCATAGATTTGGATACCCAGATAGTTGGATAAGCCGAAAATGTCTTCTTTTAAAATGGCTGTAGGAATTCCGGAGATCCTGGCCTGTCCAAGTCTGGCTGAAACATCATTGGAAATGTAAGCATCAATTTCGCCGCCCTTGCCCAATCCGGTAATTTTAATGGAACGCGAGGCAGTGATGCCCAGACTGTCCATCAAAGTTGGATCGGTAATGATCATTGGGCCAACCCCCGTGTCCAAAATGAAGTTAAATGGGCCCTTGTCATTTATGTATAAGGGGATAACCACCAGGTTTTTAATCTCGGTAAAATTAATGGCACCTTTCTTTAAACCCGGTTTAAAATAGAATTGCTGAGCCCGGCAGGGATTAAAATAGCAGAACAGGATAAACAGGAAGCCCCATAAAATCCAGCTTTTACTTAATTTAATCAGCCACATTAACCCGTTCATTAAACTAATTTAATAAATTAGTAGCAGTATGGTTAAAAGTATCCTCAAAACAAGCTTATATTTTACTTTATTTATAATGTTGGCAGGTTGCTCGGCACAGAAACGCATGAAGCGTCAGGTTAGCCGGGTTTTTGAAGCCAATAAAACAGCCAAACAATACCATACTGGCTTTGCTTTGTACGACATAGCGTCTAAAAAAATGATTTTTGAAAGTGAGGCTGATCATTATTTTACACCAGCTTCCAATACCAAACTTTTTACCTTTTATGCGGGTTTAATGCTTATTCCAGATTCCGTTCCTTCCTTAAGATACGTCATTAAGGGCGATTCTCTGATCTTCTGGGGAACTGGTGACCCTTCCTTTTTACAAAGCCGCCTGAAAGGGCTTAAAGCCTTTGAGTTTTTGAAATCGAGCGATAAAAAGTTATTCTTTGCGCCGGTAAGATATACGGGAGCTTTATTTGGCAAGGGCTGGGCATGGGACGACTACAATGATGATTACCAGGCCGAAATCACGGAATTGCCGCTGATGAACAATGTACTGAGTTTGAGCAATGATCATGGGCGCTTGAAAGCGGTACCACGGTTATTTAACGACTGCCTGTTTAGAGACAGTCTTTCCGCGTCAAAAGTCTTTAAGGTTCAACGGGATCTGGATCGAAACAGCTTCCATTACCCAAGCCAGGTAATCCCGGATCTTTATAGCCAGGAAATCCCTTATAAAACCAATCCGGCCATAACATTGGCCATTTTACGTGATACACTGGGCAAGCCGGTCAGCATCATTGACCTAAAGATGCCTGTAGCTGCCAAGACCATTTACAACATGAAGTCCGACTCCGTATTTAAAGCCATGTTATTGCCTAGTGATAACTTTATTGCAGAGCAATTGCTTCTTGTTTATGCCAATCAATTGGGCCTGGAATCCTTAAATTCAACGCAAGCCATTGCAACCATCCTTAAAAACGAACTGTCCGATTTGCCCGATGCCCCGCGTTGGGTTGATGGCTCCGGATTGTCAAGGGGTAACCTGTTTACGCCCAGAACCCTAGTTAAACTACTCGAAAAGATCTATACAACAGTAAATAATACGGAAAGATTATATGCCATGCTACCTGCAGGAGGTAACCGCGGAACCCTAAAAAACGCCTATCCGAAAACAGATCAACCTTTTATATTCGCTAAAACCGGCACCTTGTCCAATAATCACAACCAAAGCGGGTATGTCGTCACAAAAAAAGGAAAAACCTATATTTATTCCTTTATGAACAACAATTTCGTCATACAGACTGCTGATGTACGTCAGGAAATGGCCCGGGTGATGACTTATATTCATGATCATTTCTAATGTACAACATGACACCGTTTAAACAGCTTCAAAGACCCTTAAATGCGCATATTGATCTGGATGGCCAATCATATTTATATTTTGGAGGAACTGCTTATCTCGGGATCCCTCAGGATAAAGCATTCGCCGCTCATTACCTCGAAGGGATCAATCGCTTTGGTTTGAACAATGGCACCAGTAGAGGAAATAACATCCAATTGGGGATTTATAATGATGCAGAAGCTTATGCTGGCAATTATTTTGGATCTGATGACACTTTAATTACCTCCAGCGGGTACCTGGCTGCACAACTGGCCGTCAGAAATCTTTCGGTAGGAAAAGCAATTTTATATGCGCCACAAACCCATCCATCTTTATGGATTGATGGAGCTGCTCCAAACGAATTGGATTTTGCGACCTGGAGCAAAATGGCGCTTGAGCAAATCAATATCGGTACGGAATGCAATTGGCTCCTGGTCAGCAATTCCATCAACAATTTGTACCCGGAGTGTTATGATTTTTCTTTCCTGACAGCCCTTAAATCAGGGAAAAAAGTCACTTTACTGGTCGATGATTCACATGGGATTGGTGTTTTAAACGGAGGAAAAGGTGTTTACAGTCATTTAGCCGGGTCTACCAATGTGGAAGTTGTCGTGGTAGCTTCTATGGCCAAAGCCTTGGGCCTGGATGCCGGGATCATACTGGGTAGCAAGGCACTTATCCAGGCTTTAAAAGAGAGCAATGAATTTTTAGGGGCTTCACCGCCCTCCGCTGCCGGGCTATATGCTTTTATGCATGCAGAACACATTTACCAAAATGCTTTGACCACACTTTACGAACTCATTTATTTTTTAGCGATGCAGCTCAACAAAGATTGGATTTCTCTTCCTGATTTTCCGGTTTTTCAATCCTTTGAGCCAGGTTTGTTCAACAGGCTTTTAGCCAAGCAGGTACTCATCTCTTCTTTTCCTTATCCGACACCGAAAAGTGAGCCTGTGAATCGGATTGTATTGAGCAGCTGGCATAGCAAAGCACAGGTTTATGAACTGGTTAAACTATTGTAACCTTACAGCTTCTCAAAAGGAATATCCATCAGGCTGTAATTTTGCCAACCGATGTAGTCAAAATGCCACCATTCATTGGGAATCACCCTAAAGCCATAACGTTGCATGGTTTCGATTAAAAAATCCCTGTTCCTGATTAGCTCAGCGGGCAAGTTTGCATAATTGGCAGCCGCTGCTGGGTCAAAGCTGTCATAAGTCGTGGGCATGGCAACTTCCTTGCCTGTTTTTAAATAAACCAGTGTTAAATCTACGGCACAACCTCTATTGTGCTTGGAACCTTTCTTCGGATTGGCTACAAAGTTCTTGTCGCTCGCCTGCTTATAAAAGGCAAGAGTAACCTGGTAGGGGCGGTACGCATCAAATATTTTCAATCCATAACCCTTGGTTTTCAATGCGGCCTGAATCTTTTTGAGCTGATTTACCACAGGTTTTCGCGCAAATGCCCGTGCCTGTTTGTACATCACCTGCTTCATAAAATTGTCCCGTGTGGCATATTTAATGTCCAGCAAAATACCCGGAATAGCCTTTTTGATTTCAATCAAACGGTTGTTGTCATTTTTTTTACAGGAATCCTGATAGATTGTCCAGGAACTGACAATATCCAGCCCATAGGGATTGGATGTGAGTTGCTGCGCAGAAGCATTCAGGAAAAAGAGACAACACAGAAAAAACAGAATTTTGCGCATTTGCTGGTCCGGGGATTATTGATTTGCCGCAACCAGCAGTTCGATGTCTTTATAAGGCAGGTTAAACATATCACCAAGATCCTTACTGGTCAGGTGACCCTGGTAGATATATAAGGCCTCGCGAATTCCCATTTTATTCCAGACTACATTCATCAGTCCACCCATATTTCCAATGTCCAGTAAAATAGGAGCAAAAATATTGGTGAGGGCATAAGACGCAGTTCGCGGAACACGAGATGCAATATTAGGTACACAATAATGGATCACATCGTATTTTCTAAAAGTCGGGTCTTTATGATTGGTTACTTCCGAAGTTTCAAAACAGCCACCCTGATCGATGCTGACATCAATAACCACTGAGTCTGGTTTCATGCGTGCAACCATTTCTTCCATCACAATGCAAGGGCTTCTGCCATGCGACGCGCGGATCGCGCCGATCACCACGTCGCAAGTGGTAATTGCTTTTCCTAAAACGATAGGTTGCATCACCGAAGTGAACACCCTGCTCCCTAAGTTGTTTTGAAGCCTTCTAAGCCTATAGAGGCTGCTGTCGAACACTTTTACTTCCGCACCCAGAGATAATGCCGTACGCGCGGCGTATTCTCCGACCGTTCCAGCACCCAAAATGACAATTTCGGTTGGCGGCACGCCGGTGAAACCGCCAAGCATCAAACCTTTTCCGCCGGTTGCGGAACTTAAATATTCAGCGGCGATAAAAATTGACGTTGCACCGACAATTTCGCTCATCGCCCGGACTACACTTAAAATATTTCCTTCATCGCGAATGTGCTCAAAACACAGTGCATTTATTTTTTTATTCAGGAGCGCCTGAAGGTAGTTTGCTTTTAACGTTCCGGTTTGCAAAGATGAGATCAAGGTTTGACCTTTATGCATCAGGGCAATTTCCTCCAAAGTTGGAGGTGCAATCTTGACAATAATGTCTGCAGCAAAAACCTCTTTTTTATTAAAGGAAATGATGGCGCCCTGTTCACTATAGTCTTTGTCCGAAAAATTGGCTCCAACACCAGCTCCGGTTTCTAAAATTACGCGGTGGCCATTGTTAACCAGCAGGGCGACCGATAAAGGCGTTAATGCAATCCTGTTTTCCTGGAAAGAGATCTCTTTTGGAATGCCAATATATAAACTATTGTTCTTTTGATTGATTTCTGCCAGGGCCTCCTTCGGTTGAATCATCCCTTTTTGGGCAATGGAGGCCATACCTTCACGTAATCCTGTAGCCATTTTTATTGATTGATATTTGGATTGAAATTAAGCAAAATACCTGTAATTAAAGAGGTTTGATTTTTAAATTTTAGAAATTGACAATCTTCTGGTGTTTTCATCAAGCGCAGTAATCGCTATTTTTACATAGTGATCAGGCAGCAATTCTGCTATTTTTTCAGGCCACTCAATCAAGCAGATGTGGTCGGAGTAAAAATACTCTTCATATCCGATATCATATGCCTCCTGCAGGTTTTTAATGCGGTAAAAGTCGAAATGATAAACCGTACGGTCACCGGCTGCATATTCATTAACAATGGAAAAGGTAGGGCTTGATACCACTTCTTTTACGCCCAGTTCTTTACAGATGGATTTGATCAGTGTGGTTTTTCCGGCGCCCATGTCTCCTTCAAAAATAAAAAAAAGGTCTTTTTGGGTAAAGTCTACTATTTCTTTTGCTGCCCTGTCAAGGTCGGCCACGCCATTCACTTCAATTTCCATAGGTCATTAACTTATATTTGAGTTTGAGCAAATTTAAAAATTTCATCCCAATAAAACAGCTGTATTTGTTTTGAAGATCTATATACCGAACAACCGATGGCCTGAATGGGTTTAATATAAGTACGGGATTTCTACAGCTTAAGTACTACAGAAATACAGGGCTCCCTTACTTCTGCCTTGCCCCTTCCTTACCCCTGCTTTACCTCTAGGGTAAAGCAGGGGTAAGGAAGGGGCAACGAGGGGGTAAAGCAGGGGTAAAGCGGGTCTGTATTTTACCTGAAGTTATCCTGTACTTTTCCTAAAGTCATACTGGGACAGATGGGCGGATTTTACTATAAAATTTCTACCTGGAACTGTAGGTTGCAATCGGTATAATCATCTCTTCCAGAGAAATCCCTCCATGCTGAAAGGTTTCATTGTAATAGTTTACAAACTGGTTGTAATTGTTCTGATAAACGAAATAACGGTCTTCCTTGGCGAAAATATAATTCGAACTGATGTTTATTTTTGGCAATTGTGCTTCATGCGGGTTTTTAATTAAAAAAACCTCCTTTGCATTGAAGTTTAGGTTTCTGCCTTGTTTATAGCGTAAATTGGTATTGGTATTCCGATCACCGATCACCTTGCTTGGGTGTTTTACGCGGATGGTACCATGGTCGGTGGTAATAACCAGCTTTACCTTTTTCTGGGCTAGTTTTTTTAACAACTCCATTAAAGGGGAGTGCTCAAACCAGGACAACGTCAGCGAGCGGTAGGCTGCGTCATCGTTAGCCAGTTCCCGGATCATCTGCATGTCGGTACGCGCATGTGAAAGCATGTCCACAAAGTTATAAACGATGGCATTGAACTCATTTTGCATCAAGTTGTTGAATTGCTCGTTCAAAGCCTTTCCATCATCGTAAGTCAGGATTTTATTGTAGCTGAACTTACAATCCTTGCGAAGACTGCGTTTGATCTGGTCTGCTAAGAAAGCGCCTTCGTGCATGTTTTTTCCGCCTTCATCATCATCATTTTGCCATAAACCAGGAAACCTTTTCTCCATTTCAAGTGGCATCAGGCCAGCAAATATGGCATTACGGGCATATTGCGTGGCTGTAGGCAAAATGCTGGAATAGGTATCTTCCTCGTCCAGTCTAAAATGCTCGGTGATGAGGGGATTGATGATCCGCCACTGGTCGTAACGCAAGTTATCGATCAGGATAAAAAATACAGGTGTGGTATCGTTAATTAAAGGAAAAACCTTTTTCTTCAGCAACTCGTTAGATAATAAAGGAGCTTTTCCCTTGCCATTTACCCAGCCCAGGTAATGGTCTTCTATAAATTTAGAAAACTGCATATTGGCTTCCGACTTCTGCATGGTTAAAATCTCATGCATTTGCGGATCGTCCAGCTTTTCCAGTTCCAGTTCCCAGAATACGAGTTTTTTATACACTTCAACCCATTCTTCGTAGCTTAATTTATCGTTTAGGGTCATGCCCAAGCGTCTGAAATCCTGTTGGTAAGCCATAGAGGTTTTTTCACTAACCAGGCGTTTATTGTCGATGATCTTTTTGATGGTCAGCAATACCTGTTTCGGGTTAACCGGCTTAATCAGGTAATCGTCTATTTTAGAACCAATGGCATCTTCCATGAGGTTTTCCTCTTCACTTTTGGTGATCAGGACAACGGGAACATCGTTACGTATGTTTTTGATTGCAGTAAGCGTTTCCAGACCACTTAAGCCGGGCATGTTCTCATCTAAAAAAACAAGGTCGAAGTGTTCTTTTCCAAATGCTTCCAGTGCATCATTTCCATTGGTGTATGTAGTTACATGATAACCTTTTTCGTTTAATAATAATATATGTGGTTTTAATAAGTTAATCTCATCATCGGCCCATAAAATCTTGGTTTCCTGCATTATGATATTTTTATTTTATGTAAAATTAAATCTTTTAAAAAAGAGGCATCTCTTTCCTAGTATGGATAAAAATAGCAATTTTTGTACCGTATAATTTATTTTTAAGGATTGAATAAAAAGAAAATCATAAATGATCCGGTATACGGATTCATTAATATTCCATCAGCACTCATTTTTGACCTGATTTCTCATCCCTACTTTCAGCGTTTACGCTATATTAAACAGTTGGGTATGACGCACCTGGTGTATCCGGGAGCCTTGCATACGCGCTTTCATCATGCTTTGGGAGCCATGCACCTGATGAGTCTGGCGATAGAGGTATTGCGAGGTAAGGGGCATGTCATTTCTGCCGAAGAAGAGGAAGCTGCCACGATTGCCATTTTATTACATGACATTGGTCATGGGCCATTTTCACATGCGCTAGAGCATACCCTGGTCAATGGCATTAAGCATGAGGACATCTCTATGCTGATCATGGAAAAGTTAAATGCGGCATTTGAAGGAAAGCTGAGTCTGGCCATTCAGATTTTTAAAGGGGATTACCACCGCGGATTTTTGCCGCAACTGGTTTCCAGTCAGCTGGATCTGGACCGTATGGATTACCTGAACCGGGATAGTTTCTTTACCGGGGTAAGCGAAGGTGTGATCAGTTTTGACCGGATCATTAAGATGTTTAATGTACTGGACGGCAACCTGGTGATTGAGGAGAAGGGAATTTATTCTATTGAAAACTTTCTGATTTCACGCAGACTGATGTATTGGCAGGTATATCTGCACAAAACGGTGATTGCTGGTGAAATGTTGTTGGTGAAGATTCTGGAACGGGCCAAAGAACTGGCAAGCAAAGGTATTGAGGTTTTTGCGACTCCGGCTTTGCAGCATTTTCTTAAAAATGAGGTGAAAGAGGCGGATTTTTTTGTGGAGGAAATCCATTTAAAGCATTTTTCGCGACTGGATGATCAGGATATTTTTGCTTCTGTAAAGGTTTGGGTAGACCATGAGGACCGCATTTTATCACGGCTTTGCCGGATGCTGACTCAAAGAAACCTATATAAAGTGGAGATTAGCAACCATGCGCCCGCTAAGGATAAAGTGAAGGAATTATCGGTAAGCACAGCTGCTGCTTTAGACTTAAAGGAGGGAGAACTGCGTTATTTTGTATTTACAGACGTGATTAGAAACCGTGCTTATGATGCCGGAAGTGGGAATATCAATATCCTTTTAAAGAATAATGAAATCATAGACATTGCAAAAGCATCGGATTTATCCAATCTGGAATCCTTAGATAAGACGGTTAAAAAGCACATTTTATGCTATCCAAGGATTGTTTAGCATTTTTTAACAAAAAAAATGAAGTTTTATTCCGTTTTTAGTGTTTTTAAATTTAAAAGCTCTGCAAGAACCTAAATAGGTTTATTTGTTCATATCAATTTAACATATAACTTTGTAAAATGCAATTTACTGCCAAGCAGATAAGCGAGTTTTTAGATGGCGCCATAGATGGCGATGAAAATGTAGAGGTTAGTGAACTTTCGAAAATAGAAGATGGTAAGGCTGGGTCATTGTGCTTTCTGTCTAACCCAAAGTACGAGAACTACCTGTATCAGACCAATGCTTCAGTAGTGATTGTAGGGAAGGATTTTGTGCCCTCACAACCTGTTTCAAGTACCCTGGTCAAAGTGGCTGATCCTTACAGTGCTTTTTCTGTACTATTGGAAAAATATAACGAGGCTCTCAATCAATCCGGAGTTCAATCGGGTATTGAAGAACCTTCTTTTGTACATCCAACAGCAAAAATTGGGAAAAATGTATTCATCGGAGCTTTTAGCTATATTGCTGAAAACGTCACCATAGGCGACAATTCGAAAATAGGCCCCCAGGTTTTTATCGGAATAGATTCCCGGATTGGGAAAGACTGTCTGATTTCGCCGGGTGTCAAAATATATAACCGTTCTGTACTGGGGGATCGTATTGTGATCCATTCCAATACCGTAATAGGCAGTGATGGTTTCGGCTTCGCTCCGCAACCGGATGGAACATATTCAAAAATCGCCCAGATTGGCAATGTGGTGATTGAGGATGACGTTGAAATTGGAGCCAATACGGCAATAGACCGGGCAACAATGGGCTCTACTTTCATTAGAAAAGGCGTTAAACTGGATAATCTGATCCAGATTGCCCACAATGTGGATGTTGGTGAACATACCGTAGTTGCGGCACAGACAGGAATTTCAGGAAGCTCTAAGCTTGGTGAAAAATCGGTTGTAGGCGGACAGGTGGGCATTGCCGGGCATCTTAGTCTGGCCAAGGGAACGCAGATTGGCGCCCAGGCCGGTATAAATTTCAATACAACAGAAGAAAATAAACAATGGCACGGCAGTCCGGCACAACCTTTAAGGGATTGGATGCGGGCTTCGGTTATTTTTAAACAATTGCCTCATGTAGACAAGCGGATTACCAAGCTTGAGGCCAGAATAGCAGAACTTACCGCGCTTGTTGAACAATTAGCACAATATCAAAGTAAATAATGAACGTTAAACAAAGAACCATCAAAAACGAGGTTTCGGTACAAGGTGTTGGCCTGCATACCGGAGCAAATGTGACCCTTACTTTTTGTCCGGCGCCAGAAAATCATGGCTTTAAATTTCAAAGAACTGATTTGCCTGGAAGTCCGATTATTGATGCAGATTGTGACAATGTTACAGATACTGCACGTGGAACAACCATTACTCAAAATGGGGCAAGTGTAAGCACGGTGGAACACGTCATGGCATCTCTTGTTGGGATGGATCTGGATAACGTGCTGATGAAACTGGATGGGCCTGAGACGCCGATTATGGATGGTAGTGCCATCTTGTTTCTGGATGCTTTGGAAGCTGCTGGTATTCAGCCGCAAAGTGTAGACCGGGAGTATTTCCAGATTCCGCACAACATTACCTATACAGAGCCTGACAGAAAGGTAGAAATTGTAGCCATGCCTTTGGATGATTATCGTTTTACCTGCATGATTGATTATAACTCGCCGGTATTGGGCAGTCAGCACGCTGGAATTTCCAGCATTGCAGAGTTCAAAAAAGAAATTGCTTCCTGCAGAACGTTCTGTTTTTTACACGAGTTGGAATACCAATTGAAAAATAACCTGATTAAAGGTGGTGATTTGAACAATGCTATCGTTATTGTAGATAAAGAAGTAACTAAGGAAGAACTGGACCATTTGGCTAAGATATTTAACCGCAATGAAATTAATGTAGCGCCGCAGGGAATTCTGAACAATATGGAGCTTAGGCACCAGAATGAACCGGCACGCCACAAATTATTGGACATGATCGGTGATCTTGCACTGGTTGGTGTGCATTTAAAAGGCCATATCATGGCGGCCAGACCTGGTCATGCCGCAAACGTGGCTTTTGCCAAGAAAATTAAAGCAGCTATCAAAAAGGAAAAAAACAAGAAAGTACAGCATGTTTACGACCCGAGCGTGAAGCCTTTGTACGATACTGTTCAAATTATGGATATATTGCCGCACAGGCAACCATTTTTGTTCATAGACAAGATTTTAGAATTGTCTAAAACACATGTGGTAGGCGTTAAGAACGTAACAATGAACGAAGAGTTTTTTAAAGGACATTTTCCGGGTGCACCTGTGTTTCCTGGGGTGATTCAGATTGAAGCGATGGCGCAGACCGGAGGTATTCTGGTGTTGAGCACGGTTCCAGATCCTAAAAATTACCTTACCTTGTTCCTGAAAATAGACAATGTACGCTTTAGGGCGCAGGTTACGCCGGGTGATACCATTGTCTTCAGATGTGATTTGATGGAGCCAATCAGAAGAGGCATCGCCCAAATGAAAGGAGTGGGTATGGTGGCCGGAAAAGTAGTGGTAGAAGCCGAAATGATGGCCCAGATTGTAAAAGTAAAAGAAAGCGAAACAGCATGATACAACCCCTAGCATATATACATCCACAGGCAAAAATAGCTGACAATGTGGTTATTGAGCCTTTCGCTGTCATTCATAAAGATGTTGAAATCGGTGAAGGCACCTGGATCGGATCTAATGTGGTCATCATGGATGGGGCAAGGATTGGTAAGAATTGCCGGGTATTTCCGGGTTCTGTAATTTCGGGCGTTCCCCAGGATTTGAAGTTTGCAGGTGAGGTAACCACTGCCGAAATTGGTGACAATACCACCATCAGGGAGTGTGTGACGATCAACAGGGGGACTAAGGATAAGTGGAAGACGGTCATTGGCAGCAATTGCCTGATTCAGGCTTATTCACACATTGCACACGATTGTGAAGTGGGCGATTATTGTATATTTTCGAATAGTACAACGCTTGCAGGTCACATTACCATTGGTAATTACGTGGTTTTGGCGGGCTTGGTAGCCATTCATCAATTTGTAAAGGTGGGTTCGCATGCTTTTGTTACGGGTGGATCGCTGGTTCGTAAGGACGTCCCTCCTTATGTAAAGGCGGCACGAGAACCGCTTTCTTATGCTGGGATCAACTCTGTTGGCTTACGCAGAAGAGGGTTCTCTTCTGAAAAGATCAATGAGATCCAGGAGATTTACCGGGTTTTGTTTGTGAAACACAACAATGTGACCAAGGCACTGGATATGATCGAAGCTGAGTTTAAGCCGACCGAAATCCGTGATGAAATTGTAGATTTTATCCGAAATTCGAACCGCGGTGTGATGAAGGGCTTCGGCTCTGGAAGCTAAACTGAAACGATGACAATCGACCTGCAGAACCTTGGAAGAAGATTTAATCAGGAGTGGATTTTCAGAAATGTAAACTACCAGTTTGCCGGATCTGAAAAATACGCCGTACTTGGGCCCAATGGTTCAGGTAAATCAACTTTATTGAGCATTCTGATAGGTAGTTTATCTCCTTCTGAGGGAGAAATTCATTATCAGGAGACACCTGCTGCCGGAACTGAGAAACGCATTCCGGTAGAAAACATTTACAAACAACTGAGCTTTGCGGCGCCTTACCTGGATTTGATCGAAGAATTTACGCTACTGGAAACTATAGCCTTTCATTTTCAATTTAAGCGCTTTTACGCGGGCATGGACGCCGAGTCGTTGTTGAGCCTGCTCGGGCTTGCGAAATCGCAGGATAAGGCTTTAAAATACTTTTCTTCGGGCATGAAGCAGCGTACCAAACTTGCGCTGGCCTGTTGCGCGGATACCCCATTGCTTTTTTTGGATGAGCCAACTTCTAACCTGGATGCCCAGGGTGTAGATTGGTATCTCGGCCTGATTGAGCGTTTTTCTGTAAACCGCATGTTGATTATTGGTTCTAATCAGGAGTTTGAGTACTCATTTTGTCGGCATTATGTACAACTTTCGGATTATAAATAAGTAAAATTTTTGTCTGAAAAGGCAAGGGACCGGGGCTAATTACAGGTTAAAAAGCCCTTATGAAAATAATTTAAATTTACTATTGTAGGATTCAAAAATAGTCTTTACCTTTGCGGCACGAAAAAAGGCCGATTTGGTTCGGCACAATTTCATGTAAAATGGCAAAAGCATCAGAAGTAAAAAGTGGAAATATCCTTCGTTTTAACGGAGAATTGGTACAAGTAGAAGAGTTTCTACACCGTACACCCGGCAATTTACGCGCTTTTTATCAAGCGAAAATGCGGAACGTTAAAACTGGTAAGCTGGTTGAATATCGTTTTCGTGTAGATGAAGAGGTTGAGATTTGCCGTGTTGAAACCAGCGATTACCAGTATTTGTATGAAGATGGGGAAGCACTTGTAGTAATGGACATTACTACTTATGAACAGTTTAACATACCAAAAACATTATTTGGTAAAAGTATCCGGTTCTTAAAAGAAGGAATGAATGTGATTATCGCATTTGAAAGTGATGAGCCAATTATGGCACAGACACCTTCTCATGTCGAATTAGAAATAACCTACTCGGAGCCTGCAGTTAAAGGCGATACCTCTACAAACGCATTGAAATATGCAACGGTAGAAACAGGAGTAGAAATCAAAGTCCCAATGTTTATCAATCAGGGCGATAAAGTGAAGATTGATACACGTACTGGTGACTATGTTGAAAGAGTAAAATAAGAATTTTCATAGTTTAGTTTTAGGTTTAGGTTGATTGAGGCTTCGGAGTGGTTCCCGAAGCCTTCTTTTTTAGAACATTTTTTTGCCTTCAAATGGCGTCAATACTAAATATTGGTCAATATGCCCAGCTATAGTCTGTTACTTCTGCAGATGCAGTTGGGTTTGGGCCCTGCACATGGTCAGCGCTTTCTGTTTCTCCGGAACCCATTACTTTGGTATAAGTCTGTGTACTACTTTCATTGAACCTGACGGTGTAGGTAATTGTGATTTCGCCCTGACCAGCCTCTGGCCCTGTACGATAAAAGCGGACCAATACGTCATTTGCTCCTGTAATGTCACTTGTATAGACTGAAATACTTTCGTCAACAAGCACTTTAGAGGTTTCTGTCTTTAATTTAATTTTTGCGTCTGGCTTAAATCCAAACATAAAAGTCAGCGGCGTTAAAAGTGCCAGTAGGCATAGAAATTTGAAATTTGTTTTCATAATGATTAATTTAGGTTATGATTAATAGTCAATTTACATATTTATAACCAATAATTGAAATATCTGTCTTATCTGGATCATTTGATTTTTCGCTGTGCGCTTAAACTTGGTTATCTTTGTTTTGATGACAAAAACAGAAATCAGACGAATGGTAAAAGGGCGACGGGAGCTTCTTTCCATGGAGCAAGTCGCAGGTTATAGCAGGGAACTATTGGATCATTTCTCCTTGCTGGACTTTTCGTCGATTAAAACCATTCATATGTTTTTGCCCATTGCGGAGAAGAAGGAGCCGGATACGTTTTTGTTTATCGATTGGTTGCAGGAAAATCATCCGGGCATTAAAATTCTGGTACCCAAGGCGGATTTTGAGACCGCTTTAATGCAACATTATGTCTATGAAGGTAGAGATGGGCTGGAGAAAAATCTGTATGATATCCTGGAGCCGGCTAAGGGAGTGGTTTATGATGGTGAAATTGACCTGGTGCTGGTTCCGCTACTGGCTTTTGACTTTCGTGGGTATCGCGTAGGCTATGGTAAAGGCTTTTACGACCGGTTTTTAACCGGTCTTTCTACGCGTAAAATAGGCTTGTCGTTTTTTGAGCCGATGGATGATATTGAGGATGTACATGAAAATGATATTCGTCTGGATGCATGTATTACCCCTCTAAAGATGTATTCTTTTTAGAAATTTAAATAGTTGGGGTAACAAAAGGCGGATCTGGCTGATATAGCTTCAAATGGTTTAATATAAACTAAAACAGAAAGCTATGAAAAGATCAATACTTACGTTACTTGCAGTTTTGATAACTGCCGTTACATGGGCTCAAAAAACGAATTCAAGAGATTCTTTGTCGGGGGGCAGACTTCAGATTCTTGGTTTTGGTGGCATCAGTATGCCGCTGGGTAAATACCGCAATGACATTGGACGGGCTAAGGATGGTTTCTTTGGCGGAATAGCCATTGATCAGTATTTTAAAGGAGACAAATGGGCGATTGGTATCGATGCCCGTTATTTGAAGCACGACATCAGGAAGATGGACAGTGTGCATTTCAGCAATGGTTATCTGGCAAGTAGCTATGCCAACGCTGCTGCTTTTAAACACCTGGGTGTAAGCATTGGGCCGACTTATAAAGCCAACTTAGGTAAAATAGACCTGGAGGCCTTTGTAAAAGGGGGAGTTTTGTTTCAGGAGTTTCCACAGTATGCACAGTCGATTTATATTACTGCAGGGGGTGGTTCAGCGGTTAAAACGATGGATACTTATTATACCAGTAATCCTAAAAATAAAGCAAAAGCCTGGATGGGGCTGGGCGGGTTGCGTTTGAACTACGGCATAGACCGCAATTGGGGCGTGTTTTTACAAGCGGATTACCTCCGCACTTTTGGCAAAAGTTTTGGCAAGGATTCCAGTGAATTTCACATCAGCGGTTATGTGGTTAAAAAAGCCATTTCAGCCACGGATGTGATGGTGGTAAAGGGGGATCAAATCAGCAATTATACCGATTTCTATCAGGAGGCTCCAATACGACAAAAAACCTTTGTGCAGGCTGTAAATGTAGCGGTGGGGGTTAAATATACTTTCGGAGCCAGGAATAAATCAGCACCGGTCATGCCGGTGACCAAAACCGTAGCGCCGCCATTGGCTCAACCTAAGGACATCCAGGTGGTGGTTAAAGATAAACAAACTGGTTTGGCCTTAAGTGGTGTGACAGTTAAAATCAGCCGTAATGGTGCCGACAATACGTCAATCAGCAATGCGGATGGTATGGCCGATAGGGTAAAATCGGCTGAAAAGGGAAATTATGTCATTACGGCATTGAAAAATGGGATTGCTGCAGATCCGATTGCGGTAACATCTGAAGATTTTGAACGTACTGGTAATCTGATACTTAAAGAGATTTATCATGATGATCCGAGGTTTACTTTGATTGGCGAAACCGTTAGTGCCAATGACGGGACTAAATTGACTGGTATTGCTACCGTGCTGACCAATACAGGCAACAGCAGTAACATGAGCCAGATTTCTGATGGGGAAGCCAAATTTGTATACCAATTGGATCAGCAATCCAGCTACCATGTCGTGGCCAGTCAGGCTGGTAAGTTTTCACAAACAGAAGGTGTTTCCACAAAAGGATTAGACCGGAGCAAAACACTTTATGTGACTTTAAAACTAGGTATTCACAACCTGGGGGCAGGGGCAAGCTTTGTTCTGAAAAATATCAATTATGATTTTGACAAGTCCGACATCCGTCCGGACGCAGCAAGGATTTTAGATAATGTACTTAATGTAATGCTACAGAATCCTAGCCTGAAGATCGAGTTGTCGTCACATACCGATAGCAGGGGTAAAGATGCCTATAACATGACGCTGTCCCAGCAAAGGGCGCAATCGGCAGTGAATTATCTGGTGAGTAAAGGGGTAGCGCGGGACCGGATGGAAGCTAGGGGGTATGGAGAGACCAGGTTGTTAAACCATTGCGCAAATGGGATTGAATGTCCTGAGGAGGCGCATGAGGCGAACCGAAGAACGGAGATTAAGGTGTTGAAGTTTTAAAGTTGGGTGAGGTGCGGCCAAATTGATTCGGGCGAAAGAAATAATTCTTTCGCCCGAATCAATTTGGTTACAATTATTGCTGTGACTTGATAAAGTCAGTTATAAGGTAGCTTATTGCTTTGGCTGTGGTTGAACTCGTTCTTCCGTCTGTTAATTCAACAGCGCCCTCGCAAATGTGTAAATAAGAGAAATTGTAAGGCGAGGTTAACACCAGCTTCCGGATTTCATTGAGGGAAAAGCCTGAAGGGGTCATCGCACTGGAAAGCATGTCTGTAATACAATCCAGGTCTATTTCCAGTCCGGGTGTTCCATTTACATCTTTGAAGAGTTTGCGCCAATAAAATTCCAGCGGTTGATTACTTTGGATCAGATCGTCAAAAAATAAGGCATGGATATCGTCATTTTTAGCAATCTCAGTAATCATCGCGTCGTTGTTATAGCTTTGATGCAGTCCGAAAATGACATAGTTTTTTAGAAAGCCATCTTTTATAGCATAGCTGAAGCCATTGCCACTGTGCCGTCCCTGAGGTGCCCGCAAATCAGCATGTGCATCGATGTTGATGACGTCAATGGCTGTGTTTTTCGCTGTAGATACGCCCCGGATAATTGGATAGGCATTGTTGTGTCCACCACCTATTACAATGGGTATTTTTCCGGCAGCAGTAATTTTAGCGATGACAGGGGCAACGAGTTCGTCAATCTGCTTGACCTTTTCCTGCAGGCTTTGTGTGCTGGTATCTTCAGGGGCTGCGATTTCAAAATGTCCGAGCAGAAGCAGTTCCTGGCCTTTCAGGAAGGCATTACTTTGTACATTTAAGAGTGATTTTAAGCTTGGCTGCCAGGCGGTTGCTGTCCCTCCGATACCATGGTTGGCAAGCACACCGATATCCTCCGGAATGCCCAGCAATACAAAACGGGAAGTAGCGTTTTTAAGGTCTTCCAGTGAAGCAACGAATTGAACCTGCTGGCCTATTTTTATTTCTCCGTCGCGGTGGTTAATCAGGGTTGCGACGTCTGCTGCGGTGTAAATTTTTAATCCTTCTGTCATTGTATTTCTCCATTAAGTACAACTGTTGTAATTTGTGACTGACCAAAACTATAAGGTAGGAAGGCCAGGGAAGGCATGGGCCTGGTGACAAAATAACTTGCTTTTTTGTACAATTGTAAGCTGCCCATCTGCTCGGAAAGTTCCATGGCGGCAGCACCATTGATGGTGGCTGCATTGATGGCTTCTTCGGGCTGCATTTTTAGTTTAAGGCAGGCCAGGGATACCACAAAATTCATGTTTCCGGAAGGTGTGGAGCCTGGATTATAATCGCTGGCAATAGCCACGGGGATGTCGGCCTGTATTAAGCCCCTGGCATTGGCATATGGGATGTTGAGGTAAAATGAGCAAGAGGGTAGTAAAGTAGCAATGGTATTGGTATTGATCAGGTTTGCGATCACCTGCTCATCGGTTGCCTCCAGGTGGTCTACCGAAATGGCGAGGTTTTTTATGCCAACTTCTACGCCTCCGGATATGGAAAGCTGGTTGGCATGTATTTTTGGGGCGAGGTCATATTTAGCTGCTTCCTGGAGCAGCTGATCGGTTTCATCGACTGAGAAAAAACCCTTTTCACAAAATACATCCATGTAATCTGCCAGGCCTTCGTCAGCAATTTTTGGCAGCATTTCTTCTGTGATAAGCTTAATATAACCATGGTGGTTGTTTTTATATTCTGGTGGGTAGGCGTGTGCTGCAAGAAAGGATGCGCGGATCATAACCGGCGAGCTTTCTTTAAGTCTGCGGATGACACGCAACATTTTCAGTTCACTTTCAGTGGTCAGTCCGTAGCCGCTTTTGATCTCTACAGCGCCTGTACCTTGCATAATCATGTCCTGAAGCCTTAACGAGGCCGATTCAAACAATTCTTCTTCCGAAGCCAGTTGAAGTTTTCGGGCAGAATTGAGGATGCCTCCACCTGCGGCGGCAATTTCTTCATAACTTTTCCCGGCGATCTTCATCGCAAATTCTTCCTCCCGGGAGGCCGCGAAAACGATATGGGTGTGGGAATCACACCAGGAAGGGAAAACAAAGCCGCCTTTGGCATCAATGGTCTTTACATTCACAAAATGTTCTGGCAGCTTGTCCATACTGCCAAAGCCACTGATGATGTCGTCATGGCTAAGCAGCCAGGCATTCTCCAGCCTTGGTAAGTCGCACAGTTCTGTTCCTTTAAGCGCCCAGGTACCTTCTGGGTGCATTCCGACAAGGGTTCCGATATTGATGACAATCAGGACAGCCATAGCTTATGGGTTTAATTCTAATAAAATTGGACAATGGTCTGAATGAACAGCATCGGCAAGGATGGTAACATTTTTGAGCTGATCCAGCATGGGCGCGCTTGCAAGGTGGTAATCGATACGCCAGCCCAAGTTCTTTGCTCTGGAATTGGCACGGAAGCTCCACCAGGTATAATGATGGGGATCTTTGTTGAAGTGTCGAAAGGTATCGATAAAACCAGCTTTCAGGAACAATTCCATCCATTCTCTTTCTTCAGGTAAAAAACCAGAAGAGTTGGCGTTGGATTTTGGATTATGGATGTCTATGGCGGTATGACAGATGTTATAATCTCCGGAGATGATCAGGTTTGGAATTTCTTTTCGCAATTCTGCAATATATCCATTGAAAAAATGTAAAAATTCATACTTTTTAACCTGTCTGTCGTCTCCACTTGATCCAGATGGCAGATAGAGACTCATCACAGAACATTTGTCAAAATCGGCCCTTAAAATGCGTCCTTCTTTGTCGATCCATTCTTCACCGCAACCATATTCCACGTGATTAGGTTTGATGCGGCTAAGGATAGCAACACCACTGTAGCCTTTTTTTTCCGCTGGAAACCAGTAATGGTGGTAGCCAAGATCTTCAATCATTGCGATGATTTCAGGAATCTGACTTGGCATGGCTTTGACTTCCTGAAGGCAGACAATGTCGGCATCAGTAGCCTGTAACCAGCCTAAAAAGTTCTTGGTGGTGGCAGAGCGAATGCCATTGATGTTGTAAGATATGATTCTCATTTGTGTGTGTTTAAACTTTGATGGCCTGTTTAGCGAGTTCTTTTTCGAGCTTTCTGGCCTCTCTTTTTTTGAGGATGACAATATCCATTTTGATGTCGTTCAAAGGGCGGTTGTTGCTGTCGACCGGCAAGGCTGCAATTTTATCCACAAGTTCGAGCCCCCTTACTACCTCTCCGTATACCGTATAGCTACGGTCGAGGTGTGGCGATCCGCCAAGGGATTTATACACTTCGCGCTGCGTAACCGGTAATTTAAAATGGAGCCTGTTCTGCTCCAGGTTGTCTAATTGTTCGTCGGTAAATTTTTTCCCCTGTACAATGTAGAACTGGCTACCGCTGGACGCTTTTTCGGGATTGTCATCCCTTGCTGCAGCAAAAGCGCCTTTTTTGTGAAATAAACTATCCTTAAACTCTGCGGGTACGGTATAGCCGACAGTTCCTTCGCCTAGAAGCGCACCCGGTTTGGCCGTTTTTGAATCGGGGTCACCCCCCTGGATCATGAAGTTTTGGATCACGCGGTGGAATAGGGTGCCGTTAAATGTACCTTTTTTAGTGAGTTTAATGAAATTATCGCGATGCAGCGGCGTTTCGTTATAGAACATCACGACGCATTCGCCGAACTCGGTTTTGATTTTAATGTACTGGTGCTTTGGCTTTGCAGAGAAGGCGCTTAAAAAGCAAGCACAGAGCAATATGGTTAGATAAGACTTCATTGAAAACATATAATAAGCTAAGTTAAGCTAAATCTCCTTTATACTGATGTTAAATTTCTTACCATACATCAACAGTTTGAGCTCCTGAGGTTTGTTATCTTTGTGTGTTCCCTATTTTACTAACTAATGTAATGGACAATTTATTTAATTTCAAAAAATATACAAGTAATTTACAGGAAAAAGATTACCTGATGCCAGTTTTGTTTATCGGACATGGTTCTCCGATGAATGGGATTGAAGCCAACGAATTTAGTTTGCAATGGGCGGCGCAGGCACGCGATATTCCTGTGCCAGAAGCAGTGCTGGTCGTTTCTGCGCATTGGTTTACGAATGGGACACACATTACGGCAATGGATTTTCCGCAAACGATACACGATTTTGGGGGATTCCCACAAGCCTTGTTCGATGTGACATATGCTGCGCCGGGCAGTCCCGAGCTTGCTCTGGAGACGGCAGGGCTGATTCACAGCACGAATGTGGGGCTGGATCACGATTGGGGCCTGGATCATGGGGCCTGGACTGTAGTAAGGCACATGTATCCGGATGCGAATATTCCGGTACTTCAGTTGAGCATTGATTATACACGGGATGCCCGTTACCATTACGACCTTGCGCATGAACTTTATGGTTTACGCAAAAAAGGAGTACTGATATTAGGCAGTGGCAATATGGTACATAACTTGCGCATGATGAGCTGGGAAATGATTCATGGCGGGGGGTATGATTGGGCTTTACAGGCAAACGATACCTTTAAGCGGCTGATTTTAGCCAATGAACACCAACCTTTGACGACCTACGCGCAATTGGGTAAGGAAGCCATGCTGGCTATACCAACACCAGAACATTATTTACCGCTGATGTATACGCTGGGGTTAAAAAATGACCGGGAGGAGGTCTCCCTGTTTAACGATAAAGCTGTTGGTGGTTCCTTAACAATGACTTCAGTTCGGATTGGCTGATTACATGATTTTATGAAGTAAGTTCAATACCCAGTTTTTTTTGGCGTAAGGAGGATAAATCAAACTGGTCATGTTGAACCTGGACTGAAAAACTACAGCCCGTTCATGGGAAAAGGTTTTGAACCCAAAGATGCCATGGCAACTTCCTGTTCCACTTCCGTTAATCCCACCAAAGGGAAGTTTGGGATTGGAAATGTGGATGAGCACATCGTTGATACAGGCCCCGCCGGAACTGGTATTTTTGAGTATCTGCCTGATGTTTGTGCGTTTTTGACTAAAGAGATATAAAGCCAGGGGTTTGCTTTTGTCATTTATAAATTGAATGGCCTCGTCCAGTGTCTGATAGGTGATCATGGGCAGTATTGGTCCAAAAATTTCTTCTTTCATGATACTGGCATCTGCCGGAACCTGGGTTAATACCCAAGGGCCAATGGTATGCTTTTGCGTATTATGATGACCTTCCAGCGCAGCTGAAGCTCCCTTTTTTAGCGCATCTTTGACCAGTGCTGTCAGCCTGTCGAAATGGTGCTGACTGATGATTTTTGCATAGACAGACTCATCGATGGTTTGCTGATCTTTAAAAAACAAATCCTTTACTGCTTTTATATAATGTTGGATAAATACATCTTGTAGTTTTTCAGGGATGAGCAGATAATCTGGTGCAATACAGGTTTGACCGGCATTGATGAGCTTGCCCCAGGCGATTTTTTGTGCTGCCTGGGCCAGGTTAGCCGTGTCGTCAATAATGACTGGTGATTTACCGCCCAGTTCGAGGGTTACTGAGCTCAGGTGTTTCGCGGCAGCTGTCATGATGATTTTACCAATATTGGTGCTTCCGGTAAAAAAGATGTGATCAAAAGACAAAGTAAGCAGTGCGGTAGACATTTCTGCATCGCCTTCAAAACAAGCTATTTCTTCCTCCTCGAAACAATCCTCAATGATTCTTGCGATGATTGAACTGGTTTCCGGACTCAGTTCAGATGGTTTAAGAATTGCGCAGTTGCCAGCTGCAATGGCGGAGACTAAAGGACCGATCATCAGCTGGAAAGGGTAATTCCAGGGTGCGATGATCAGGCATACACCTTTTGGTTCGTAGTAAATCCTGTTTTTTGCAAGAAAGTTGCTGATGGTTTTGCCCACTTTTTTTGGTTGCATCCAGTCGCTGATGTTTTTAATGGCAAAATCGATCTCGCTGTGGATGAAAAGAATTTCAGTTACAGCCGCTTCGAAGGTGCATTTTCGGAGATCGCTTTTTAACGCCTCGTAAATTTCGCGTTCAAATTTACTGATGCTATTTTTTAATGCCGTTAATTTTTCAATTCTTTGCGTGGCATTGCTGTTTCGAAGCGTATATTTATGTTTCTGCTGAGCCTCAAAAACAGAATTGATGGTGTGCATCAGTGTCATAGGGATACGCGGTGTTTAAATTGTTAAAATACGTTAAATGGTAGGAGCGGTCGTTACACTAATGATAAAGTTAATTCATTTAAGCGATATTGCAAGGCGATACCTGCTTGAGTAAAAAATATGTTCATGAAATCTTCATTACCTTTAAAAAATAGAAGTATACGGATGAAAAAGATCGGTTTGATTATTTGTGCTTTTGTTCTGCTTAGCCAGATTACATCCGCGCAAACTGCAAAAACAGGGGTTTTGATTATCGGAAACGGAAGTGCTGCTCTGGCTGCCGGTATACAGTCGGCCATGTCTGGTGCAAAAACTACTTTGCTGATCCAGGCTCCGGAGTTTGTGCTGGCTCCATTGGAGCAAAACATTCATTCTGGCCTTGAAGCCGAATTTTTGCAAAAAATGCGTAAGGCTAAAGGTATCAAAGATGCTGAATCCCCGGTTTACCTGGACCAGACCAGTGCCAATGCTGTAGTGAAGCGTTGGGCAGATAGTGTAAAAAACTTAACGCTGATCAGTAACATCAAGTGGTCGCGTATTAAGCGTTCTGGCGGTGGCTGGAATGTTTTGCTGAGCAATGGAAAAGCCATCAAGGCGGTTGTATTGGTAAATGCGGATCAAAGCGGAAATGTAGGTGCGGCTATTGGTTTGCCTGTAGCCCCGGTTACGCGGTGGCATCCCTTTTCTTATGCGGATGATGTGTATAAAAACAGCATCGCTTCGGGAGCTTATGATGTGGGGACTGCTGTTAATTATGCCTTGCTGAAGGATTTCCAGGTGGAAGGACAGGAGAATTTACTGCATGTAAATACCAGATCTGAAAGTATGATTGCGGGACAAGCGGTGGGTGCTGCGGCGGCCTATGCAGCTTTCTATGACACCAAGACCTCTAAGGTGAATTTAAAGATGACCCAGGCCGAGCTGATCAAATTCCGCTTGTCGTTGGTTCCTTTCATCGATGTATCCAATGTTGATTCAAACTGGGTTGCGATACAGTTTGTTGGTCTTTCGGGCTTTTTAAAAGGAGAGGTTGTCAATGGTAAGCTCCGTTTTTTACCAGAGCAAAAAGTAACTACTGCAGAAATCAGGGATATGGTGAAAGCTTACTATTATAAAGCGCAGATCTGGTTTGATGATTATAAAGCTGAAGGAATGACGATTCAATCTACATTGAGCCTGGTTTGCTTTGTAGGGAATAAATCTCCGGAGCATACGCAGGCAGAGGTACTGAAAAAATGGACGAAGGATTATGGCTTTAAAAGCGACTTTGATTTAAAGCGAATGATTAGCCGCAGGGAATTTGCAGTTCTTGTCAATGCATATTTAAAACCATTTGACGTGAACATTGATGCCTCCGGCCGGGTGATCCGGTAGCTGTTTCAAATAGAATAAAACTAATTTTGTATGGTTATGTATAGTTTTTGACTATAGTGTTATCAATATTAAGTATGTGTTATATCTCCAATTTGGTTGTTTTTGAGTGGATATAGGCTTACCTTTGCACTGTCAAAAAAGAACATTAAATACAAAAATAATTATGGCAATAGTAGGTAAAAAATTCCCGAGTGTTAGTATCGATGCGATGTCAGAAATGGGTGATGATTTGAAAATCAACATCTTTGAAGAAGCAGTAAATAAGCAGAAAAAAGTATTATTATTCTGGTACCCAAAAGATTTCACTTTCGTTTGTCCAACAGAACTACATGCATTTCAAGCAGCATTGCCTGATTTTGAAAAAAGAAATACCCTTGTAATTGGCGCATCTTGCGATACCAACGAAGTTCATTTCGCCTGGTTAAATACGCCAAAAGATAACGGTGGTATCGAAGGTGTTACTTATCCGATTTTAGCGGATACCCACAGACATCTGGCGAATATTTTAGATATCGTTGAACAGGAAGTAGAGTATGATGAAGAAGGAAGAGAAGTATTTACGGGTTCAAATGTAACTTTCAGAGCAACTTACCTGATTGATGAGACTGGTAAAGTATTCCACGAAAGTGTAAATGATATGCCTGTAGGTAGAAATGTAAAAGAATATTTACGCTTAATTGACGCTTATGCTCACGTACAAAAGCATGGTGAAGTTTGTCCTGCAAACTGGGAAGAAGGTAAAGAAGCAATGAATGCCAACAGAACTGGCGTTGCTGAATACTTAAGCGCTAATTAATAACAACAAAAATTATGTTTTTAGAATTAACAGAAGATAATCTTCAACAATATGTTGCTGAAAACAACAAAGTAATGGTTCAGTATGCCGCATCCTGGTGTGGAAACTGCAGGATCATGAAACCGAAGTTTAAGAAACTGGCTGCTGAAAACGAAGATGTAACCTTTTTAATTGTGGACGCCGAGAAACTTCCGGCTTCACGTAAGCTTGCGAACGTTGACAATTTGCCGACGTTTGCTGCCTTTGAAGGCGGAGCGTTGGTTGAGCAGGTTCAGACCAATAAAGCAGAAGTATTGAATGAATTATTTGAAAAAATAAGATAATGAAAATTCCGGTAATAAAACAACTGTTCCAAAATAATACGCCTGAAAATCTTGAAGCTACGCTAAGCGTATTGGAAGCTTTTTGTGAGTTTAGAGGTGTGAGCGAACAGGAAATTGATGTGGCAGGAGAACTGATCACAAATATTTGCGGGGCGCTTGAGGTGCATGAAAGTGTAAAAGCCGGCGCTGCAGAGAAAGATGCGTTAAATGCATTTGGACAAAAGGTCATGGGCTCTATTGACAGAGGTTAATTTAGCTATAAGCATAAAAAAAGGCGAACTCATCGAGTTCGCCTTTTTTTATGCCTGGCTTTTTATGCTAAATTCCGGCCGGCATTGACAATACCGTAAACGGTTCTGATGGCTAGTTTTTCATAAGCCTGTTGCTCCTGATCGGTCACTTTATTCTGCAGCATTTCCAGTGCATAGTGCTGGATGAGTACAAGTGGCAGCACAATGCGTTCTCTGACTGCAATAGAGCTCTTCTCAACGGGGTAATTCTCCATGAGGGTCTCGTGGTTCGACAACTTTAATAACATCGTTTTAGAAAGCTCAAATTCGTCGTGCAGCATTTTCCAGAAAGCGCCATATTCCTTGTCGTTTGCAAAATGGGCGGTGATGGAGAAATCTGATTTACTCATCGACATCATACAATTGTCGATAATGGTTTTAAAATATCCGGATTCCTGATAGGTTTTAACTACTTTATCCCAATTGCCCAGTTCTTCCTGACTCTTCAAAGCTGTTCCCATACCATAGAAACCAGGAATGTTTTGTTTAAGCTGGCTCCAGGCAGTTACGAAACTGATGGCACGAAGGTCTTCCAGTTTTAATGCACCACCGGAATTTCTTTTGACAGGGCGGCTACTTATCGTAATTTTCGACAGCAGGGTTAATGGAGAAAAACGCTCCAGGTAGCTTAAAAACAATGGGTGTTTACGCAGCGCTACAAAAGAATCATAGGCTTCAGTAGCCATGGCGTCCAATAGATTTTTATGTAAAGGATCTAAGAGGATGTTGTGTTTTTCTTTGACGCCAGCAGAAATCCCGGCATTGATCAGTTGTTCGATATTGAATTCTGCACTGTCAATGGAGCCATATTGTGAGCTGATGGTCTGGCCCTGTATGGTTAACTGGATGTTCTTATTGGCAATTTCTTTGCCCATAGAGGCATAGAAACGGTGGGTTTTACCTCCGCCGCGGGCTGGTGGTCCACCCCGGCCGTCAAAAAATGCAAGTTGTATGTTGTGTTTATTTGCGGTTTCTGTTAAAGCTACCTTGGCATTAAAAATCGACCAGTTGGCCATCAGATAGCCACCATCTTTGGTGCTGTCGGAGAAACCGAGCATGATGTCCTGTTTATTGCCTCGCTTTTGTAAGTGCGCTTTGTAGAATGGATGCGAATACAGTGTTTCCATAATGACCGCAGCATCTGCCAGGTCGTGTACTGTTTCAAACAGGGGAACGAAGTCGATGGAAAGATTGTCTTCTTCCCAGCCATTCCAAAGGAACAATTCTATCAGTTGCAAGATGTCGCTGGCCTGCTGGCAGTTACTGATGATGAAACGATGACAGGCCAAAGCACCATTGCTTTCCTGGATCTGTTTGATCTCGGCAATGGTTTGGAGGGTATCATCTACCAGTGGGTCTGATGATTCCTCATAGTTTACCCGGGCACTTTTGAAAGAAAGGGCTTTAATTTTTTCCGCTTCTGATAAGCTATCGTAATTTTCCGGGAACAGAGAGATGATCGGTTTGCTTTGACGGCAATAGGCATGCACATCTCTCAACACACGACTGTCCTGTCTGATGTCCAATGAAGCGAAATGGCTGCCATACAGCTCAACTTTACGGATCAGATCGGAAGCCAGGTCTGCAAACAGGCCATTGTGGTCTTCGATCAACGTAGTTTTGATCTTATTCAGGTTTTCGATCAGGAAGTCCGCAATGTTTTCTGTTTCTATGTTTGGATCGAATGCATTTTTATACAAAACATCCTGTATGGTGGCGATGGGTTCTTCTACACCTCTGAAGGTAATCCTTCTCTTTAAGTTTCTAAAATCCCGGTAATAGCATCTGAAGAGAATCTGACGCAACATTTTAGACACCTGAATGGTAGATTCAGAATGTACATTTGGGTTTCCGTCACGATCTCCGCCTGGCCAGAAGCCAAGTTCGATGATCTTTTTTGATTCCAGGTTATAGTCGTTTAAGCTGCGGTCTATTTCGGTCTGGATATTTGCAGCGGCAAAATAGAACACATTTTCCAGGTACCAGGCTAAGCTTAAAGCTTCATCTACCGGGGTTGGCGATTTTTTATTGAAAAACGGGGTCTTGCCCAATTGCTGCAACAGGAGGTTGATGGTCGAAATGTCATTGGTTTTAATGGCGGAGGTTAAGTCTGTAATGATCGACAAAACACTGCCTGGATAAAACTGTGTCGGATGTGCCGTGAGGACCAAACGAAGGGAAAAGTCTTCGATCAGGGCTTCGATTTTATCATTTAAGGCTTTGTTATCGATTCCTTTCTTCAGATAGGAGAGTAAAGTATTTTGTTCTTCCGAAGCATTTAACTTATTAAAAGAGGCATCTTCTACGGCATCAAAAAGGACAACCTGACGTTCGATATACTGGATAAACCGGAATAAAAGATCGATCACGTCGGTGTTCGAATTGTTTTGCGTGTACTTCTTAAAAAAGGCATCAATGATCTCTGCTGGGGTTTCATGGCGGTTTACGCCATCTTCGCAGTATTTAATAAAAAGAGGTAAGAGGGTGCCCGTATCTTTTATTTTGTAAAAGGGAAGGGTAAGAAAAAGGCTATTGTAAAGTTCGAAACGCGACACAACTTCATTGTTGAATATCGATTCTCTCTGGCCTTTTGCACGTAGTTTTTGCATCATTTTAGGAGGTATTTTTTCGCGCTTAAGCTAGCAAAAATGATCCAAAAAACAGCGTAAAAGGTGTTAATAATTTTATTTTGATACTTCTGCTAAAATCGATAACTTAGATTTACAGAGATTGAATAAATCTTTTTAAAGTATTTGCGGGCCAGGCCTGTGATTCTAATTGTTATTTTTTTGGGGTATAAAACAGCCGTTAAGATTTCTTAACGGCTGTTTTATTTAAGTTGAATAGCTGAAGTTTTAGTGCAAATCTGCTGGAACTTCTACATTCTTTTTGAATTTCTGTAAATACAACAACGGGATAGAACACAAGAGTACCAAACCGGCAACCCAGTAAGCGTCACTATAGGTTAGCAATAAGCTCTGTTTGGTGACGGTTCCTTCTATGGCTTTTGCAGCCAGGTTTTTAGCATCCAGGTAATTGTATCCTTTGGCCATAAAATTATGGATGAAGGCATTGAAGCGTTCCGTAAAGGCTGGATTATACTCATTGATATTAACCAGCAGATTGCTGCGATGAAAACCCTGACGTACGTGGATTAATGTAGTCAAGGCCGCGATACCGAATGATCCGCCCAATTGTCTCATCATGTTGTTTAAGCCTGAACCTTGCCCGATTTCTGCACCTTTCAGATCCTGAATGGCCAGGGTAGTCAGCGGAACGAACAATAATGCCATTCCGACACCCCTGATGACCAATGGCAGGAAGAAGTCGTTTGTTCCTGATTGTAAAGTCGATTTACTCAGCATCGAGCAGAATACAAAAAAGAGGAACATACCTATGGTAGCCATAAACTGCGCTGGAATACCTTTTTTAAGGAAAATCCCAATGAAAGGCATCATCAAAATGGTACATAGCCCACCCGGGAATAACAGCTCCCCCGTTTGAAGTGGTGAGAAACCCAATAAGTTCTGACAGAAAACAGGGAATACAAACACCGATCCATACAAACCGAAACCGAGAATAAAGGAAGTGAACATCCCTATTGAAAAGCTTCGGTGACGCATGATCTTGAAGTTCACAATCGGGTGGTCGGTACTCATTTCCCGCCAGATGAACAACAGCAAGCCAAGAACGGATGCCACAGCAAGTGCTGTAATGTATGGCGTTGCAAACCAGTCTTCACTTTCTCCTTTTTCCAGGACCGTTTGTAAACTTCCTACTGCGATGGCCAGTAAGGCAATTCCCCACCAGTCGACCGGCATACCTTTGCCATCTTTTGGCGTCTCGCGCACAAACATATAGGTACAGTAGGCCGCGAGGATTCCGACAGGAATATTTACGTAAAAGATCATCGGCCAGGTACTGATTTCCAATAAATAGCCACCAATGGTTGGGCCAACGGTTGGTCCAACGACGGCGCCCAGTCCAAATAGGGCCGTGGCAATACCCACATCTTCTCTTGGCCAGGTTTCAATTAAGATGGCCTGTGCAGTGGAGATCAAACCACCACCAGCAAGTCCCTGCAGGATCCGGAAGGCGATGAGTTCTTCCAGATTGGTTGCGTTACCGCACAAAAAAGAAGCGATGGTGAACAGGATAATGGAAAACAGGAAATAGTTTTTACGTCCGAAACGACTACCGAGCCATCCGGACATGGGCAATACGATTACATTAGCAACCGCATAGCCGGTAGATAACCAGGCCACATCCTCGAGGGTTGCGCCCAGGTTTCCCTGTATTTGGGGTATGGCAACGTTTACAATCGTGGTATCAATCAGCTCCAGTAAAGAAGCAGTGATCACTGTAAACGTGATTACCCACTTTTTTAAACCTTTCTCGGCCATTTTTAGTCTTTTATAGAAACAGAAACTTTAACACTCATGCCCGGGCGCAATTTTTCTAACACGTCTTTAGGGGCTTTCGTGATTTTAATTTTAACGGGAACACGTTGTACTACTTTCACAAAGTTTCCGGTTGCGTTGTCTGGAGGCAGTAAAGAGCCTTTTGCACCGGTAATTGGCGCAAAATTGTAAACTTCACCTTCTACATCATCTTTTGGATAGGCATCAACTTCAATTTTTACCTTAGAGCCTGGCTTGATGTCCTCCAATTGTGTTTCTTTGAAATTTGCAGTTACATAAATGCTGTTTTCGTTTACAATCGAAAATAAAGATTGTCCAGCTTGTACCAACTGGCCTTTTTGTACATTCTTTTTAGACACGATACCAGTAGCCGGGGCTTTAATTTCTGTGTATGACAATTGCAATTTTGCAAAATCAACATCAGATTGACGCTGACTTACACCATTATGGCTTACTGCCAGTTGAGACTGTGTTGTTCCTACTTGTTTAACAGCAGCGGTATATTGATCCTGCGCAGCGGTATATGCCGCCTGGGCGGATTCTTTTTGCGCTTTGGCCTGATCAAAAGCCTGTTGTGTTACTGAGCCATCTTTAACCAGGTTGGCATAACGGTCGTAATCTTTTTGGGCAAGGTTTAATTTAACCCTTGCAGCTTCGATATTTGCTTTGGCTGTACTGGTATTGGCAGCTGTAGCGGCAATCTGAGATTCGGATACACCTACGCCTGCACTTGCACCTTGCTGACCGGCCATTGCTTGTTCCAGTTTTACTTTATAATCGCTGTCGTCCAGTTTAACAAGTATATCGCCTTGATTTACCTTGGTGTTTTCTTCAAATTTAATTTCCTGTACGTAACCACCAACGCGGGCGACTACCGGACTGATATCGCCGTCGATTTGCGCATCATCGGTATCCACGTGTTTACTATAATAGATATATTCTTTGGTGCCGAAAAAGGCACCTATAATGATAAGCACGCCTAAAATGATAGGTATAACTTTATTTTTCTTTTTTGTTTCCGTTGTCATCGCTTGATTTGTTAAGGTATTATTGAGAAATTTTTCCTGTTGATTTTAATAAAGTGTAATAAGCCAGCCCGGCATCGGCTTTGGCCAGTTCCAGATTGATTTTTGCCTGGTACAATAACGTCTCTGCATCGATGCGGTCAATGGCGGATGCTACGTTGTTTTTGTATTTAGATTCCAGCAATTTATCATTTTCTGTAGCCTGGGCAATAGAGGTCTCTAATACTGATATTTTACTTAAGGCCAGTTTATAATCCTGATAGTTCTTATTGATTTCAGTTTTTACATTATCTGAAATCAGATCTTTCTGGATGTCAATGCTTTTTTGCTGGATACGGGCTTCTGACACCTTGTTTTTGTTGGTCCAAAGGTTACCGATGTTCCAGGAGATGTTCGCACCAATGGTTATCGGAACGATATACTGATTGGTTGGCGGAATGAAACTGCCACTTGGGTTTATATAATATAAATTGGCACCTACACCTACAGTAGGTAAGGTGTTCGCTTTAACCGATTTGATGTTTACATCGGCTAACTTATTTTGAAGGTCCAGTTGTTTCAATTCTTGTCTGCTAGCAAAAGCGGCCTCCATGTAATTGCTTAAAGGAGCCAATTGTTTGATTTCTTTATCCGGATCGGAGATTTCAATCTCCGTATTTTCATTCAGACCCAGCAGAATATCCAGATTATAGTTGATGATTTTTCTGTTGTTTTCAATTTCCATTCCGGTGAGGGAGATGTTTGCCTGTTGCAATTGAAATCTCAGCACATCATTCTTGGTTACGATTCCCTGTTCAAAGAAGCGTTGAGATTGCTTCAGTTGACCGGCAATGGCTTCCAGGTTTTGTGCAACTACTTTTTTGCTTTGCAATACCTTGAAGAGTGAATAATAGGTGTTGATTACGGCATAGCTGATTTCTTCCTTGCTTTTGTCGGCGTCCAGTCTCGCTACTTCCGTAAGCAATTTGGTTGACTCTTCAGCATACCTTAGCTTGCCACCACCATAAATCAATTCTTCAACAGCAGCAGTCCCTACGAAAGCATCTGCACGTTTAGGCAGGTGAAGGGGATCTGCGCCTCCAATAATTAAGGTATTGGTTGGGATTTCTGCGTGATTGTATAAAAACGAAGCTTTTGCGGTAGGCAAGGCATTGTCTTTTACTACATTTAAGTTGGCAATGGCCTGATCAATTTTGTTTTGAGACAGCTTCAGATTTTTGCTGTTCTCGATACCAAGGGCGATTGCTTCCTGTAAGCTTAGTTTTTTGGTTTCCTGGGCATATAAGAGTCCGGGAAGCAAAAAAGCCAGAAAGCTTAATTTGATAGATTTGTGTATCATTGTTTGGATGTTAAATACGTGGTTATTAAATCTTTTAAATAGTCGACCAGCCGTTGAGTGATCAGCTTTCGGTCTTCCGTGTTGTTGATGTCCAGGGCGGTTCCGGAAGTTATTTTTGCCGGATTAATGGCCACATTGCTAATCGTTCCCATAAGCGAGGCGATAAACATTCTGACGTCAACCTGTCGGAAATCTCCGGCCGCAATGCCACTGTTGATGAGTTCTTCGACGATCGCCTGGTTCTCGACCATGGCATTTTTAATTTTGAAAAACATTTCCGGACGATGTGGCAGTGAAAGTTCCCTATGCATCATTTTATGTAAATTGTGGTTACATAAAATCCGGGTTGCATAACCTTGAATGGCTTTGATCAGTTTTTCTAAATGAGGCAGATCTTCTAATTTGATGCTGTTTAGCTGGTTGCTGAAACCAGCAATGCGGTAACTCATGATTTCCATGAATACGCCTTCTTTAGAACCAAAATAATAATTGATCATGGCCATATTAGCGCCGGCTTCCTTTGCGATTTGCCGGGTTGAAGTAGCCTCGTACCCGAGTTGTGAGAACAGTTTTTCTGCTGCCTCCAGGATATTTGCTTTTTTATCTACTTTTTCCATGTTGAATTTGACCCGACAAAATTAATCAATCGATTGATTAATTTTAAGAAAGAAACGATTCTATGTTAATAATGACTGAAGGCTGACAGTGCAAGCTTTGAAATTAAAGGGGCCTGTGCGCCTTGAAGCGTAGAATTTTGATGGAAATCTGTCAATAATTGCATAGAGATCAAATAAATCAATATCTTTGGCAGCTAAGATTTAACATGATGATTAAACAAGAAGACAACAGTAAATACGACTGGGCATACTATGTATTAGGTCTGGTTTTTGGAATTTTAACAGCAGCAATCATTTCAGGTAGTTTCCTTTGGTCTGTATTAGGCGGAATTATCGGCTTTATATTTGGCGCTGTTTTCTTAAACGGTATTGTTAAAGGTCGGGAATATTAATTGATACCGACGTTATTGTCAGGAACATGAAAAGACTGGGCTTTATTGTATTGGCAATGTTTAGTTGTGGTGTTTATGCGCAGGAGCCGAAATTTGCTCCTGTGGATACCAGTCCGGCCGACATAGTTTATTTTCCATTAAATGCAGCTAAAGCTAAAGACGATTCTAAACCGCTTGTGAAATTGGTTTATTCAAGGCCAACTAAAAAGGGTCGGGAGATTTTCGGTGTTCTGGAGCAATTTGAGAAAGTATGGCGCCTGGGCGCCAATGAATCAACGGAGATTAAATTCTACAAACACGTTCGTATTGGCGGCAAGCGGATTAAAGCAGGTACCTATAGCCTTTTTGCGATTCCAGGTCGGGAAAAATGGACATTTATTGTCAATAAACAGGTTGACCGTTGGGGCGCTTTTAGTTATGATTCGAGTAAAGACCTGGTTAGAATTGAGGTGCCTGTAATCCAGTTACTCAAGCCCATGGAATCTTTTTCCATGACATTTGTTACGCAAACTTACGGTGCAGATTTAACAATTGGCTGGGACACCACCATGGTGCAGGTGCCCATCCAAATCAAATAGTTAATGTCCGCCAGCTATAAACTTCAAGCCTAAGATAGATCCGATTAGTGTGGCGATGAAAAATACGCGCCAGAAATTGGCCGGTTCTTCAAAAAATAAAATTCCGACCAGAACGGTGCCTACAGCACCAATGCCTGTCCAAACCGCATAGGCTGTACCCATTGGCAAGGTTTGTGTGGCTTTGTTTAGCAGTAAAAAACTCAGGGTTATACAAACAAAGAAGCCAATACTCCACTTGAGGTTGCTGAAATTATTCGAAAGTTTTAAGCAGGTGGTAAAGCCGATTTCAAAGAGGCCGGCGATAATCAATACAATCCAATTCATATTTTTTTTATACAAAAGTAAGCTTTGCGGCAAGGACACTTTTTTACAAATGTTAAAAAATGCGGTCCAGGAGATTTATCTTTACAAAAACACGAGCATTTTGCAGCATATTTTAGACAAGCTTACGCAGATTTACCCTTTAGATGAACGGCATATTGCACAACTGCGTGGCTTAATGCGCAGGGTTGAAATGCCTAGAAACAGGGTTATCATCCGCGCTGATCGCGTCGAAAAATCCATTTACTTTATTGAGAAGGGGATTGCAAGGGCTTATTGTGATGGGCCAGATAACCAGATCACCTTTTGGTTTGGTATGGAAGGGGATTTGATTTTTTCCTATAACAGTTATATCAATGGATTAGCAGGTTATGAAAGTGTGGAATTGTTGGAGGCCTGCGTTTTACATGAAATTAATTTGGACGATTTGCAGCAACTTTTTGATTCGGATGTTGTGTTTGCGAACTGGGGGCGTAAACTCGCGGAGCGAGAGCTGATTAAAACAGAAGAAAGGCTGATAGCCAGGTTGTTCAGGTCGGCTACTGAGCGTTATCAGGAGCTTCTGAGCAGTAACCCCGCGTTGATCCAAAGGATACAACTGGGTTATATTGCCTCTTATTTAGGTGTTACACAGGTAACCCTAAGCCGGATCCGGGCAGAAATCAGATAGTTATACCATTTTATTCAGTATGGCGACTGTTAACCTGCTTACACAGTTCATTTTTCCTTTATCGTTGTAAATTTTGATTTCCCAAACATGGGTTTTAGCCCCGATGTGTAATGGTTTACAGATTCCGGTGACCAGACCGCTTTTAACAGGCCGGAGGTGGTTTGCATTAATTTCCAGGCCTACAGCCTGATATTTATCCGGATCAATAACCATAAAAGAAGCGATACTACCCAATGTTTCTGCAAGTACAACAGAGGCTCCTCCGTGTAAAATACCTGCAGGTTGGTGTGTTCGTTCATCGACCGGCATAGTCGCCGTTAACGTATCTTCCGCTACCTGGGTAAATTGGATATCCAGGAAAGCACCCATGTGATTTTTGGGTCGGTCGTTTAACATTTCAGGTGTAAAATTTGTAAACCAGATCATAAGTAACGCTCTTTGATGATTTGTGTATGGTGGATCAGGTGACCTGCAATTACAAAAAGCAGGGCCCGGACAGAAATTTGCCTTTCTGATGCTGTTCCACTGCGGTTTAATTCCTTTTCTGTCAGGCTTTGAAACAGAAATAAGTTCGCTTTTCTGAGTAAAGAGAACTCTTCGGCCAGGCTGTGAAGGGTTCTGTCCTGAAAATGTGCATTTGCTACATATTCATCCTCTTCAAAGCCTGGTAAGGCATGAATTTCCCCGCGGGCAAAGCAGGTAAGGCGATATGCAAAAACACGCTCTGAATCGATGATGTGGCCAATCAGTTGCTTGATGGTCCATTTTCCCGGCGCATAAGCATAGTCGCCCTTTTTTCCTAAACCGCTGATAAATTCAGGAAAGTCCGTGGCTTGTTTTTTCAAGATCTTTTGTACATCTGCATCTACCAGGGATATGTACGCTTCAGCCCATACGGGGTACTCATGTGTTTGAGGTAGGTTCATAGGTTATGCTGCTTTTTAAAACAATTCGAAATGTAGTTCCTTTACCAAGTTCAGATTCCCTGACGAAGATCTGACCATTGTGATAGTTTTCAATAATCCTTTTGGTTAAGGATAAGCCCAGGCCCCAGCCGCGTTTTCTGGTGGTATAACCTGGTTGGAAAACTGCATCGAACTTGGAACGGGCAATGCCTTTTCCGGTGTCGGTCACATCAATAAATACTTCTTCCTTAGTCAGGTTTTCTATGATGTCTATGGTGATATTGCCTTCGTTTTCAATGGCATTGGCTGCATTTTTAAGTAGATTTTCTATGACCCAGTCAAACAAAGGTACATTCAGTAATGCCCGTACCTGCTCGTCGCCTGTAATCTTGAAAACGATTTTATCGGATGTGCGGAGTTTAAAATATTGGACAAAATTATAGATTACGGTATAAACCACATGATCTTCTACAATGGGTTTGGACCCGATCTTAGAAAAACGATCGGTAATGACCTCGAGTCTTTTGATGTCGTTTTCCATTTCGGCAATCAGCGGGTCATCTTCCGCGTCAAAGCGTGATTTCATCAGTTCTACCCAGGCCATGAGGGAGGATATGGGCGTACCCAGCTGGTGTGCTGTTTCTTTCGCCATTCCGACCCATACCTGGTCTTGTTCTGCCTTTCGGGCAGAGCTGAAGGCTACGTATGCGGTAAGCAGGAATAAGGCTATTACTGCCAGTTGAATGTATGGAAAGTATCTCAACTGTGTTAATGTCGCAGAGTCTTTGTAGTAAATGTACCAGCGGTTGCCGTCTAAGCCAATGATTGGGGTAGGCGGATGCTGCTGTTTCATTTTTTTAAGTTCGCGGGCAAAATAGCCAGGATCATAGGTTTTATTCGGTTGTTTCTCTACCTCGTAATTGGTTTTGGTCGAGTCCAGACCCTGATAGGAAAGAATGGTACCGCCGGAATCGATCATGATTACCGGTAGTTTTGTATTTGTTCTGATCAGGTCAATTAAACTGGTGTAGCGGTCGTCATCATACATCACCATCGATTGCTCTGTTACTTTCACAAAGAGCTGTAGCTGGATCTGCTCTTCGCGTTCCATTTTTTTAACAAAGGAGTCGCTGTAAAAAACTGATGCAGTGCCTATAACGATGGCAAAAACAAGCAAAAAGAATTTCCAGCGGCGTTTTTTTTCGTATGGATTCATATCTTAAGCAGGCAAATTACAAAATAGCAATCAAAAATGTATCAATTGAATGGTAACGCCTAAAAATATATCTTTGTACCTCATAATATGGAAAAGAAAGTTAGAGTAAGATTTGCCCCAAGTCCGACAGGAGGATTGCATTTAGGTGGTGTGCGTACCGCGTTATTCAATTATTTATTTGCTAAGAAGCACAATGGCGCCTTTATTTTGCGCATCGAAGATACAGACCAGACCCGTTTTGTACCTGGTGCAGAAGACTATATCGCATCCTGTTTGAAATGGTGTGGTATGGAACCTGATGAAAGTCCGGAGTTAGGTGGAAATTACGGACCATATCGCCAAAGTGAGCGAAAGTCTACTTATAAACAATATGCAGATCAGTTGATTCTGGACGGCTATGCTTATTATGCTTTTGATACGCCGGAAGAGCTGGATTCGAAACGTAAAGAGGTTCCGAATTTTACGTATGGCCTGGCGACAAGGGGACAAATGAGAAACTCACTTACTTTATCTGAGGCAGAGGTGGAGGACTTGCTGGCCGCCAATACCCCGCATGTTGTGCGAATAAAAATACCTGAAAATGAGGTTGTTTCTTTTACAGATCTGATTAGAGGCCACGTGAGTTTTGATACTAATCTGGTGGATGATAAAGTATTACTTAAAGCGGACGGGATGCCAACCTATCACCTTGCTGTTGTGGCGGATGACCGGGCTATGGAAATCAGCCATGTGTTTAGGGGAGAGGAATGGCTGCCATCTGCACCAATCCATATTTTGCTTTGGCGTTATTTAGGTTGGGGAGATGAAATGCCTGCCTGGGTACATCTGCCTTTAATTTTGAAACCTGATGGCCATGGTAAGTTGAGTAAACGTGATGGGGACCGGCTGGGTTTCCCGGTTTATGCTCAAAACTGGACTGACCCTAAAACTGGCGACCTGACCAAAGGATTTAAAGAGCTGGGCTTTATGCCGGAAGCTTTTGTGAATTTGCTGGCGATGCTTGGCTGGAATGATGGAACCGATCAGGAATTGTTCTCTATGGCCGATCTGATTGATAAATTTTCTGTGGAAAGGATTAGTAAGGCAGGAGCCAAATTTGATTTTGAAAAAGCAAAGTGGTATAACCACGAATGGATTAAAAATACAGCAGCAGCTGATTTGCTGGAGCCGGTGAAAGCGGTATTGCTCGCGCAGGATGTTTCAGTGGCTGATGACGAATATACTTTGAAAGTGATTGATCTGATTAAGGACCGTTGCAACTTACTACTTGATTTCTATCCGCAAAGTGCTTATTTCTTTACCGCTCCTCAAGCGTATGACCTGACTGCGGTTAAGGGTAAATGGAGCCCGGAGAAAGCATCCTTTTTCAAGGATTTTGCTGCAGGGTTGGCAAGTTTATCACCAGTAGTTCAGGAAGAGCAATTTAAAGCATTGGCTGCGGAGCGTGCTTTAAAGCCTGGCGAATTGATGTTGCCTTTCCGATTGATGTTGGTGGGGGGTAAATTTGGACCAGGCGTCTTTGATATTTCTGCTGCGCTAGGTGTTGAAGAAACCCGGAAAAGGATTCAGCATGCATTGACTGTTTTCGAATAAATCAACCAATAATTTTAGTTTGGTATAACTATTGACGCAAGTTGAGCTATACCAAACTAAAAGTGTTGATATGAAATTTTTCGGTAAAAGTAGCGACAACGTCGAGGATGCGAGAGGCAGCTCAGGCGGTGGAAAGGTACTGGGAGGTGGCATTGGCATCATTATCGTCATTGTCGGCTTATTTTTCGGTAAGGATTTAACGGGACTTGTTTCTCAAATGCCTGTAGGCAATTCTGAACAAACTCTTGTCCAAAAAGGAACTCCTACGGATGCAGAAGGGAAATTTGTAGCCAATGTGCTGGCCTCGACAGACCAGGTTTGGGAAGCAGAATTTAAAAAAATGGGTAAGTCATATGAAAAGCCCGTGCTTCGGCTATTTACTGGCGGAGAACAATCTGGTTGCGGTTATGCCAGTTCTGCTGTTGGTCCTTTTTATTGTCCGGCAGACCATAAAGTTTATATTGATCTTGATTTCTACAAGGACTTGAAAACGCGTTTTGGCGTTAACGGTGATTTTGCCCAGGCCTATGTGATTGCCCATGAAGTTGGGCACCATGTGCAAAATCTTTTAGGCATATCAGAGAAGTTGGAAAGGGCTCGTCAGCAGCTTAGTGAAAAGGAATACAATAAATTGTCTGTTAAACTTGAACTTCAGGCCGACTTTTTTGCCGGGTTATGGGCGCACAATGCGCAGCTGATGAAAGATATTGAGTTGGAAAATGGCGACTTAGAGGAAGCACTGAATGCGGCGAATGCAATTGGAGATGATAAGCTGCAGAAACAGGCTCAGGGAGAGGTCATTCCTGACGCTTTTACACATGGCACTTCCGCACAAAGAATGTATTGGTTTAAAAAAGGTTTTGATACCGGAGATATCAATCAGGGCGATACTTTTAATGCCGCGACTTTGTAACAGATTCAATAAAATTTTAAAAATATAAGGTTAAACACCTAATGTTGTATAACTTTAAGGCAAAGTTTTTACACAAAATCCATTGTTCATCAATTTCAGAAGCCTTATTTATTATTCGTAAATGATATTAATTGTAGATGATACCCCAGAAAACTTGATTTCCTTGAAAAAGGTTCTGGAGAGACATAATTTCGAAGTAGATACCGCATCATCAGGTGAAGAAGCATTAAAGAAAGTTCTTAAGAATGAATATGTACTGATCATTCTCGATGTACAGATGCCTGGAATGGACGGATTTGAAGTAGCTGAAGCGATTTCAGGCTATAGTAAAGCACGTGAAACGGCAATCATTTTCTTATCTGCGGCAAATACCGAACTTAAGTTTATTACCAAAGGATATTCTTCCGGAGGCTTGGATTATATCACTAAGCCTGTTGACATGGGCGTATTGTTGCTGAAGGTTAAAACTTTTTACCGGATTTATGAGCAAAGCCGTAAACTCATTGAAATTCAAAAAGCATTGCTGGATGAAATTGAGTTTAGAAAGAAAGCAGAGCGAAAAAAGGATGAGTTTATCAGTATTGCAAGCCATGAACTTAAAACGCCGTTAACCAGTGTAAAGGGTTATGTGCAGCTGCTGGGCAGAAGTATAGATAAAGGTGATATAGAGACGGTTAAAAAGCATTTAAGCAAGGCGCAGGTTCAGCTGGATAAATTGAATGATCTGATTGCAGATTTGCTGGATATTTCTAAAATTGAAAGTGGAAAGCTGAAATTCAATAAAAAGTACTTTAACCTGGACCAGGTATTGGATAATGTAATTGAGGTGATGCATCAGGCAAATCCGGAATTTACCATTACCCGAAGTGGTAAAGCACCCAAAGCGCTATATGGTGATGAAATGCGCATTGAACAGGTCATCATTAACTTTCTGACCAATGCGATTAAATATTCGCCCGGGACCAATAGAATACAGGTTAACGTACAGGTTAGAGAAGACATGCTGTATCTTGGTGTGAAGGATTATGGGATCGGAATTGATCCTGAGTTACAAAAGAATGTATTTGAAAAATTTTATCGCGTGGAAGAAACGGCCATCCATTTTCAGGGATTAGGTATTGGGCTTTACATCTCTGCTGAGATCATTAATCGTCATGGTGGAGAAGTGGGGGTAGAAAGTGAGTTGGGAAATGGATCTGAGTTTTATTTCACTTTGCCTCTGGATGTAGTACCAGAGGTTGAATAAAGAAACATTATGAGCAAAACGTCTATTAAAAATAATCTTCGTGTTGGTTTGGGGCTGTCGTTACTGATTCTTTTTGTAACCTCATTCGCCTCATTCATCAGCATTAGAAACTTAATTAAGAATTCTGACCTTGTTGCACACAGCAATGAGGTATTGTCCAATTTGGATGGTGTGCTTTCTACTTTAAAGGATGCAGAAACTGGGCAGCGCGGCTATTTGCTAACTGGGGAAAAGGAATTTTTGGAACCTTATAACGGGGCTAGACAAACTTCATTGGAATTGTTGAATTACATTCATGTTCAGACCCGTGACAATGCTTTCCAGCAAGCTAATGCTAAGAAACTGGAAGAAATCATTCAGGGGAGGATGGGGATATTGGAAAGTACCATTGCCGTTAAAAGCAGGGGTGGAAACGTTAGTATCGCGGAGCTTAGGAATGGTAAAACCTACATGGATGCGGCCAGGGTTTTGATTAAAACCATGAAAACAGAGGAGTTGAGGCTTTTGGATGTGAGAACTAGAACCATGAATACCCTTGCCGGCTATACGCCGATACTCATTCTTCTGGCCGCCGTTTTGGCGGTTATAATCACGTTATCTTTCTACAGAAGAGTAAGCAGTGATTTCAATAAAAGAGCACTGCTGCAGCGGGAGCTACAGGAGAAAAATGAAGAAATTGACAAAAGAATCCAGATCATCCAGGGCGTAGCGGGTAAGATTTCTAACGGAGATTACCAGGTTAGGATGGATGAAACTGTTAAAGATGGCCTGGGCAGCCTTTCTACCTCTTTGAATGCCATGGCCGAATCGCTACAATATTCATTTACGCTGCTTGCCGACAAGGAATGGCTGCAGTCTGGTATCGCCAATCTGAATAACAAAATGGTTGGGGAAAAGGATGTGCCTGAACTGGCAAAAGATATCCTGGAAAGTATTGTAGAACATGTCAATAGCCAGGTTGCCGCATTTTATCTGGTTGAGGATGAAGAATCCTTAGTGCTGGCAGGAAGATATGCCTTGGTTGAAGATCATAAAAAGAACATGCTCAAGTTTGGAGAAGGTTTAGCGGGCCAGGCTGCCCGATCCGGCAAACAGATGTTGATCAATGACATCCCGGACGGCGAACTGACCATCAGTTATGCCGTTGGAAGTACGAAACCCAGAAATGTGGTAGCTGTTCCGGTTTTAAGAGATGACATCGTTGTGGGGGTAATGGAGTTTGGTAGCTTAATTGGTTTTACACCAGTTCAGCTTGACTTTCTAAATGGTATTTCAAATAATATAGGGCTGGCTATCCACGTTGCCCAGAACCGTAGAAAATTACAGGAGTTTCTAGAAGAGACCCAGGCTCAGGCAGAAGAGCTGCAGGCACAACATCGTGAGCTGGAAGGTTTGAATGCAGAATTGGAGGCACAGACACAACGTATCCAAACCTCTGAAGAAGAACTGCGTGTACAACAGGAAGAACTGTTACAAAGCAACCAGGAGCTGGAGGAACGGACCAGTTTACTGGAAGAGAAAAATCAGTTGATACAAGAGCGAAACCTGGACATTCAGCAAAAAGCAGAACAGCTTGAACAAAGTACCAAATATAAATCCGAGTTTCTCGCCAATATGTCGCATGAGTTGCGTACACCTTTAAATTCTATTTTGCTGTTGTCTAAGCTCATGTCTGAGAATAAGGAGCTAGATCCGGAATATATTGAATACGCGGAAGTGATTCAAAGTTCTGGACAAGGACTATTAGGCCTGATTGATGAGATTCTTGATCTTTCTAAGATAGAAGCAGGTAAAATGAAGCTGGAATTCACGGAAATTAGCGTCAATGAGGTGGCCACAGATATGCGCTCTTTGTTTAATCCATTGGCAAAAAATAAGAATCTGGAGCTTGTGTTCGATGTGGCCGCGAATTTACCTGCGGTCAATACTGATAAAATGCGTTTGGAGCAGATCCTTAAAAATCTGCTATCTAATGCGATTAAATTCACCACTTCAGGAAAAGTGGTTTTAACGGTTAAACTGAATGATTCGGGTAAATATCTGCTGTTTAAAGTTACAGATACGGGTATTGGTATCCCTGCAGACAAAGTCGGGCTAATTTTTGAAGCTTTCCAACAGGCCGATGGTTCAACCAGAAGAAGGTTTGGCGGTACTGGACTGGGCTTATCCATCAGTCGTGAACTGGCTAAACTTCTTGGAGGTGAAATTGAGCTAACAAGTAAAGAACACGTGGGTAGTGAGTTTACCTTCCATTTGCCTCTGGAATGGAATCCCATGGAAAAGTCTGATTTTAAGCAAGATGTAATTGCGATCAGCCCGTCTGCACCAGACCACCAGGTGGAACTTGTTAAAGAACGCTTTACCGTGACGCATATCCCTCAGGAATTAGAAGACGACCGGAATGACATCCAGCCCGGCGATAAGGTGATCCTGATTGTTGAAGACGATACGAATTTTGCCAAAACCCTGCTTAGGTTTACCCGTAAACGAGGTTATAAAGGCATAACCGCAGTCCGTGGTGATTTGGGTATCGAACTGGCCAACCATTATCAGCCTTTGGCGATACTGCTGGATATTCAGTTGCCAGTTAAAGATGGCTGGCAGGTTATGGAGGAATTGAAATCAAATCCTTCAACCCGGTCTATTCCGGTCCACATCATGTCTTCACTTGAAGTGAAAAAAGAGAGTTTGCTCAAAGGGGCTGTTGATTTCATCAATAAACCTGTTGCATTGGAGCATATGCAGCAAATCTTCCAAAAGCTTGAACATGCCTTAAGCCGACATCCCAAAAAAGTATTGATCGTTGAGGAGAATAAACAGCACGCTGAGGCATTGAGTTATTTCCTGAGCAATTACAATATCCATACTGAGGTTGCCAATAACGTAAACGAGAGCATTGGCGCTTTGAGTAAGAAAGAAGTGGATTGTGTGATCCTGGATATGGGGATTCCGGATAAGAACGCTTACGAGACATTGGAAACGATTAAGAGAAGCGAAGGGTTAGAGAACTTACCCATTATCATATTTACAGGTAAAAATCTTTCTAAAGGTGAAGAAAGTCGCATTAAGCAGTATGCTGATTCTATTGTGGTTAAGACGGCACATTCTTACCAGCGTATTTTAGACGAAGCCGCACTATTTTTACACCTGGTTGAAGAAAAGGAAGGTGATAGTAAAACGAAAAAGCAGGGATTGGAGAAGTTAGGCGGTTTGTATGAAGTACTAAATAACAAAACCGTTTTGATTGCGGATGATGATGTGCGGAATATATTTTCGCTGACTAAGGCCCTAGAGCAGCATAAGATGAAAGTATTGGCTGCTACGGATGGAAAAGAAGCCTTACAGATGCTCAAAGAGCACCCGTTTGTAGATGTTGTGCTGATGGATATGATGATGCCGGAAATGGACGGATATGAAACCACAAAGGAAATCAGAAAAATGGCCGCCTATAAACAATTGCCTGTTTTGGCTGTTACTGCGAAGGCAATGATGGGCGATCGGGAAAAGTGTATTGCTGCAGGGGCATCAGATTACATTTCTAAGCCTGTTGACATTGATCAACTGATTTCTTTGCTCAGGGTGTGGCTATATGATAAAGTTTAACAGATACAATCATATTTTATAAATATGGCGAACAATAAGATACTTATAATAGACGACGATAATAGGAATATTTTTGCTTTAAAGGCGGTTTTAAAGGCCAGGGGCTATCATTGCCTTTCTGCGGCCGGAGCAGAAGAAGGGCTGGAACTGCTGAAGCAGGATCAGCAAATTGCCGTGGTACTTATGGATATGATGATGCCTGGGATGGACGGTTACCAGGCAATGGCCAAAATGGAGACGCATCCTGAGCTCAAAAACATCCCTGTTATTGCAGTAACTGCACAGGCGATGTTGGGCGATAAAGAAAGGTGCTTAAATGCCGGGGCTGTTGGATATGTTTCTAAGCCCATCAATGTCGAAGAACTAACTAAGTTATTAATTCAATATACAAGCGTTTAATTTGGAGCTTTCAGCAATCAACGATGAGCAGGTAGAGATGCTGATTTCAGATCTTCTGGAGCAGTATGGGTATGATTTTACAGGTTATTCCAGGGCGTCTCTCAAGCGCAGGATCAGCCGGTTGTACAGTTTGGATAAAGCTTTGAGTTTTGCTGAGTTCAGATACAGGATATATAGCGATCAGGCTTATTTTAAGCGGTTTGTAGAGCAGATCACGGTGAATGTGACGGAAATGTTCAGAGATCCTGTTTTTTTTAAGACGCTACGTGATGTGGTCCTGCCTAAATTGGGTACTTATCCTTTTATCAGGATCTGGCTGGCTGGTTGCTCTACCGGGGAAGAAGCCTATTCGATTTCTATCATACTTAAGGAACTCAATTTGTTGCACAAGTCCCTGATTTATGCGACTGATCTGAATCCTGCTGTGCTGGAAAAAGCTGCGCATGGCATGTTTGCGATGAGCCAGATGAAGCAGTATTCGGAAAACTATATCCTTTCTGGTGGTACGCAGGATTTTTCTACCTATTATACTGCCAATTATTCCCTGGCTAAGTTTGATGAAGAGCTGAAGCAAAAGATCATTTTCTCGACCCATAACCTGGTTTCGGACCATTCTTTTAATGAATTTCAACTGATTTTATGCAGAAATGTACTGATCTATTTTGAAAGGGAGCTTCAGCATAATGTGCTGGATCTTTTTGATGAAAGCCTGGAAGATTTAGGTTACCTGGCATTGGGAACAAAAGAAACCGTCGATTTTTCAAGGATTGCCAATCGATACAAACGATTGCCAGGGCATAAAATATGGAGAAAGGTGGGACATGAAAACATGTGAGGCCTTTATCATTGGTGGATCTGCCGGCAGTCTGGAAGTATTGTTGCGGGTACTCTCTGAAGTCAGATCGGATCTGAGTTTCCCGATCATCATTGTGGTACACCGAAAACATGGAGCAGATTCCCTGTTGCCGAATTTATTAGCCAGCCGCACCAGTTTAATTGTCAAGGAGGTTGATGAAAAGGAAAAGATTAATGCCGGAACGGTATACGTAGCGCCTTCGGATTATCATTTATTAATTGAGCAGGACCGGACATTTTCTTTGGATTATTCAGAGAAGATCAATTATTCCAGACCTGCGATTGATGCTACTTTTCAAACTGCAGCCGAGGTTTATAAGAAAAAACTGGTATGTTTACTACTTTCCGGATCTAATGCAGATGGTGTAAACGGGTTGAAAAGTGTAAAAGCCTGGGGTGGACAGGCTGTTATCCAGGATCCTGCTTCTGCGCAGGTTGCTTATATGCCTGCACAAGCCAAGCTTCATGTAGAAATAGATCGGATTTTAGGTATAGAAGATATCGCAGAATTTATAAATTTGCTTTCCAATCAATCATATCATGAGTAATAACAAGAAAGTATTCGTTTTTGACGATAACACTGACATATTGGAGCTTTGCACCATTATTTTGGAAGATGCAGGATATGACATTAAAACCTCTTCCACATCCAATAATATCATTGATCAGGTGATGGGCTATACTCCGGATATCATTTTTATGGACAATTGGTTGCCTGATGTTGGCGGAATTGATGCAACCAGGGAGTTGAAGGCACATGGTGAGCTAAAGCACATCCCTGTCATCTACTTTTCTGCCAACAACGATGTGAAGTCATTGGCAGAACAAGCAGGTGCTGATGGCTATTTATCTAAGCCATTTGATATCCAGGAGCTTGAAGATATCATTGTTAAACATTTGGAGGCCTGATTATTTTACACCCAGTACGTCTACGCCCTGTTCAAATACAATGTCTACAGGAATACCCTTTTTAGTCAGTTTATCCAGGTCAGATTGAAGTTCAGGTGTAATGATCGCTTTCTCCTTTTGAGTTTTCTCTACTGCTTTTTTATCTCCATTGCCTTGCAGGGTAATGATCAGGTTGCTCAGTTTGTTCATTGCGGTTTCAAATTTGGCGAAATCGACTTTGTAAGTGCCATTGTCATTTCTGATGAAGGCTCCGTTCTCCTTAAAGAAGTTGAAACATTGCATATTGGCTTTACCATGTGCACTTGCTGCACCAAAGCGCACAGAACGTAAAATACCAGCCATGTAAGTGGTGTAGAACTGTTTGATGTCTCCTTCCAGTTCGGCCTTTTTCAACAAGCCGGTCACCATATATAGGCCCAGTACATCCGCTTTTCCTTCTTCCAGCCATGAATATTGCTCTTGCAGCGCTTCTTTTACAAAGCCTTTTCCGGTAATTGTTTTTTTAATGCCAAGTCCATGTGCAACTTCGTGAAACATAACATTGGCAAAGAACGCATCAAAATTGATGTATTGTTGTTGACCTTTATCGATTAATTCTTTAGCAATAGGCATTAGTATTTTATCAAATTTGGCCTTCATAGCATTTTTCAGCTGAGACCTTCTCGTACCCTTTTTCTGCTGAATCACCTCATCATTCGGCAAGTTCACTGCAATGGTTTTAGATCCTGCATTGCAATCTCCGGCATAATATACCACATCATAGGCATTCAATTCAGAGTCCGTTCCCGGTTTCTCCTGTTTATATTTTGTATCGACAGGTAAACCTAGTTGTAATTGCGGTAACATGGCTACATATTTGGCCAGGCGCTTGCTCCAAACCTTATCTTTAATGAGCACATAGGATTCATAAGAGGCACGGGCGTTGAAAAGCTTATCTTCATAATTTTCAATTGGACCAATGATGATGTCAAGGCCATTGTTCTTCATATCTAACCAGGCATAGTCACTTGCGGTAAAGTCATCAGACATCAAAGCATCTGCACGAAGGTTCAGGTATTTTTTGAAACCTTCATCTTCTGCAAGTACGGCTGCTTCTTTTAACAGGTTTGATGCTTTCTGAAGTTCTGAAGCATATAAAATGTGGTATGGGACAGACATCAATTTTCCCGTACTGTCTCTTTTAATTACTGAATATTGGCCCAGTTTGTCTTTGACATCCGATTTTTCCAATTCAGCTTTGGTCATTCCGGAAGGGTAGAAGCTGGAAGCATCAGGTTTAGCACCAATACCCGAAACAAAAGGTTTATCTCCGTTCAGGCGGTCCCATGGGCCATAGTTAATGTCCAGGAAAGCCCGCGTTTTTTCATCTTTAATGGTTGCCAGTAAGCTATCGCGCTGCGGATATGCCTGTTTCCAGAAAAGGTCGTCCATAATTTGAGCTGCCTGAATTAATAATGGTAGAATTTTACGTTCGTTGGCACTGAGTTCATTTAAATTGGACGTTAATTTTACTTTTTCATAAATGCCCAGACGTTCGCTTACATAGCGTTGCAGGCTATCTTCAACTGTGTGTTTGTTTGTCGTAGTGTTGTTGCCCTGGGGGCTTGTGCAGGAAGCAATACCTGCAATAATAGCGCATCCGGCAATGAATGACGTTGCTTTGCTTGTTTTCTTCATAGTATGAAATTGTGTTAGTTATAATGCAATTCTAAGATGCAACTAAATTAGTAAAAAATAGTAATTTCACCTCTTCTATACTACTCTTATGAAACAAGCATCAAATATCAAGCTATATAGTCTGCTCTCGGTTCCCCTGTTTTTGTTAGCGTCCTGTACAACAAGCAGGTATGCAGCGACAGAGAAAATTTATAAAAATAAAGCCAGGGATTTTTCGGAAACCATCAAAGCGGTTCCGCCGGTGGGACAAGGTGTTGCCGGCTTAAGTCCGGACGAACAGATGTGGGTTGGCTCTATAAATTTTGGAATTCGCAAGCCTAGTTTTGTCATCATTCACCACACTGCACAGAATTCATTGCAGCAAACCATCAATACTTTTCTGGTTAAGGGAAAAAGTGAAGTAAGTTCACATTATGTAGTGGGTAGAGATGGTAAAGTGGTGCAAATGGTCAATGACTATTTACGGGCCAATCATGCAGGTGTAGGAAGCTGGGGCAACAATACGGATTTGAACTCCTCATCCATCGGTATTGAGCTGGATAATAACGGAACCACAGATGTTTTTACCGAAGCGCAGATTCAGGGTCTCATCAAGCTATTGGATGCCTTAAAAAAACGATATAATATTCCTACCGCCAATTTTATTGGCCATGCCGACATCGCGCCAGGCCGTAAAAATGATCCAAAGAATTTTCCATGGAAAAGGATGGCTGATAATGGCTTTGGTTTATGGTATGACAGTGTGTTGGTGATGCCTCCTGTTGATTTTGATGCTGTAGCTGCCTTACGCATTATGGGTTATAACGTGAAAAATATTGGCGCTGCAATAGAGGCCTTTAAAATTCACTTTGTGCAAACGGATATCACGCCAGCTTTAACCCCGGCAGACCGCCTGATTCTTTACAATTTGTATAAGAAGTATATGTAATAAAAAAGCGCCTTATGGCGCTTTTTTATTTACTTATTTCCTTTAGCCCAGGCGTCTTTGAGGCCGACTGTTCTATTAAAGATCAAATGATCCGAATTAGATTCTTTATCTACACAATAATATCCCTTTCTAATGAATTGATACCTGCTGTCTTTATCTGCATTTGCCAGATAAGGCTCGATATAAGCTTCTTTAATCACCTCTATGCTGTTTGGGTTTAGATAATCTTTAAAATCACCTTCTTCGCTATCAGGGGCCTCTACGCTAAATAATCTATCATACGTTCTGATCTCTGCACGTCTGGCATGTTTGGTGCTCACCCAGTGAATCGTTCCTTTGACATTGATGCCGCTGGTATCTTCGCCACTTTTAGATTCAGGGATATAAGTACAATGGATTTCAGTTACATTTCCGTCTGCATCCTTAATAAAGCTTTCACACTTTACTATATAAGCATGTTTTAAGCGTACCATGGCGCCAGGAGCAAGTCTGAACCATTTTTTTGCTGGCTCTTCCATAAAGTCTTCGCGTTCTATCCAAAGTTCGTTGCTGAATGGAATTTCGCGAGTTCCGCCTTTATCTTCTGCCTCTGGGTTATTTTCACCAATCAGGATATCATTCTGCCCCTCCGGATAATTGATAATGACCAATTTAATCGGATCAAGCACAGCCATTACCCGGTTTGCGGTCTTATTAAGGTGCTCACGGATACAGAATTCAAGTAAGCTCAATTCAATCAGATTCTCTCTTTTGGCAATTCCAATTCTTTCGCAGAATTCACGGATACTTTCAGGGGTATAGCCACGTCTTCTCAATCCGCTGATGGTGGGCATGCGGGGATCATCCCAGCCGCTCACCACGCCTTCATTAACCAGTTGCAGCAATTTACGCTTGCTCATTACGGTATAAGTAAGGTTTAAGCGTGCAAATTCATATTGTTTAGAAGGATAGATATCCAATTTCTCAATGCACCAGTCGTACAATTCGCGATGACTCACATATTCCAGGGTACAGATGGAATGGGTAATGTGTTCGATGCTGTCGCTTTGTCCGTGAGCAAAATCGTACATAGGGTAAATACACCATTTGTTGCCTGTGCGGTGATGCTCAGCATGTTTGATCCGGTAAATAACGGGATCGCGCATAATCATATTCGGACTGGCCATATCAATTTTAGCCCTTAAGGTGCAAACACCATCTGCAAACTCGCCATTTTTCATGCGGGTAAACAAGTCAAGGTTTTCAGCAACACTACGGTTTCTATGTGGACTGTCTTTTCCTGGTTCGGTAGGTGTGCCTTTCAAAGCAGCAATTTCTTCTGCGGTACTGTGGTCTACATAGGCAAGACCTTTTTCAATTAATTTAACGGCATAATCATACAGCGTATCAAAATAGTCAGAGGTGTAAAGCTCATTTTTCCATTGAAATCCCAGCCATTTGATGTCTTCCTGCTGGCTGTCTACATATTCTGTTTTTTCCGTTACCGGATTGGTGTCATCAAATCTCAGGTTGGTGTAACCGCCGTATTTCTGGGTTAAACCAAAGTTCAGGCAAATTGCCTTGGCATGTCCAATGTGCAAATAACCATTGGGCTCTGGTGGAAAACGGGTAATTAGGGTCTCGTATTTTCCGCTGTTTAAATCGTTTTCAATGATCTCTTCAATAAAGTTCAATGATCTTTCCTCACTCATAAAAACTGTAATTTTAGTGCTCAAAGTTAACATAAAAGCGCTAATTTACTTACATTTACAACCGACTTATTAGCATAAAATATGAGCAAAGCATTAAACAGGCCTATCCGGGTTTTGGTGGCCAAGGTCGGACTAGATGGCCATGACCGGGGCGCAAAAGTAATTGCTACTTCTTTAAGAGATGCCGGAATGGAGGTGATTTATACTGGTTTACGCCAAACTCCGGAAATGGTGGTTAATGCAGCCTTGCAGGAAGATGTGGATGCGATTGGAGTTTCTATTTTATCTGGTGCACATATGACTGTTTTTCCTAAGATTGTAGAGATTATGAAACAAAAACAGGTTACTGATGTGTTGCTTACCGGTGGCGGAATTATTCCTGAAGGTGATATGGACAAACTTAAAGCAATTGGAGTTGGCGAACTATTTGCACCGGGAACAACAATGGAAACCATCGTCAATTATATTAAAAACTGGGTTACTGAACATAGAAATTTCTAAATATGACTTACCAAAACATTTTATCAGCATTGAAATCAGGCGTATTATACATTACGATTAACCGGGAGCAGAAATTAAATGCCCTGAATAAAGAAACGCTGGCAGAACTGGCCGATGTGATCGCTTACGCGGGTAGGACGGAGGATGTTCGGGCAGTACTTTTAACCGGGGCTGGAGAAAAGGCCTTTGTTGCGGGTGCTGATATTTCTGAATTTGCAGATTATTCTGCTGAAAATGGAGAAGAGTTAGCTAGAAATGGACAAAAAAATGTTTTTGATGCCCTTGCTAATTGTCCTAAACCCGTTATTGCGGCTATAAATGGCTTCGCACTTGGTGGGGGATTGGAATTGGCCATGGCCTGCCATATCCGTATTGCTTCAGAAAATGCCCGTTTGGGCTTGCCAGAAGTGTCTTTGGGCCTAATCCCGGGATATGGTGGTACGCAAAGACTTACGCAACTTGTGGGCAGGGGGAAAGCTATTGAAATGATTGTAACCGCTGATATGGTTACAGCTGATCAGGCTGAAAAAATAGGATTGGTTAATTATGTGGTTCCACAAACGGAACTGCTGGCTAAGGCCGAGGAGCTTCTTACAAAGATTAAACTGAGGGCACCTTTAGCTGTTGCCTGTGCGATTGAAGCAGTTAATGCTTCGCTTAGTTTTGATGTAAATGGTTTCGAGGCGGAGATTAAAGCTTTTGGCCAGTGTTTTGATACGGCCGATTTCAAAGAGGGGACTACAGCCTTCCTGGAAAAACGAAAGCCTGTTTTTACAGGAAAGTAATCGTTTTAAGCACAAATCTGTCCTCATTCGCACTTGTAAAGTGTAGAAAATATTGCCCAGTAAAAAAATATTTTCCTATATTTAGACTCACTATTGTATAATAAATCATTTTCCTATGAGAAAAATATTGATTGTTGATGATGAGGTAAATATTGGTATTCTGTTATCTAAATTCTTGACGAGAAATTCATTTAGTGTATCTACAGCATCTAGTGGTCTCACGGCGATGGAATGTCTTTCTAAAGAGACTTATGACCTTGTGCTTTGTGATTATCGCTTGGAAGATACTGACGGTAAGGAAATGTTGGTCAAGATCAAAGAAAAGTACCCCAATACTGGCGTTATCATCATTACGGGATATTCTGATATCAAACTGGCTGTTGAGCTGATTAAACTTGGCGCTTACGATTATATCACGAAACCCCTGTATCCAGATGAGATCTTAAATACAATCAATAAAGCCATAGAGACCCAAATTGCTTTAGCTGTTGATGTTCCACGTCAGGTGAGCGAAGTGGTGAAAGAAAAGGGAAATCACCAGGTTTATAGTGAGCAGGAGAACTTTGTTGTAGGGCAAAGCATCGCATCCAAAGAGCTACTGAAGCAGATTGAGGTGGTTGCTCCCACTAATTACAGTGTAATTTTATTGGGCGAAAGTGGTACGGGTAAAGAGTCTGTAGCCATGGCAATCCATTTGAATAGTCCAAGAAAGAACAAGCCTTTTGTAGCGATGGATTGTGGCTCTTTAACTAAAGAATTGGCGGGTAGTGAGTTTTTTGGTCATGAGAAAGGATCTTTTACCGGAGCGCTATATACTAAGATTGGGCATTTTGAAATGGCCAATGGCGGGACCTTGTTTTTAGATGAGGTTGGAAATCTATCTTATGACATCCAGGCCGCATTGCTAAGGACGGTTCAGGAGCGAAAAATCAAACGGATTGGAAGTACAAAGGAAATTGACCTTGACGTACGGATCATCATTGCAACCAATGAAAACTTAGGTTCGGCCATACAGAATGGAAGATTTAGAGAGGATCTGTACCATCGTTTTAACGAGTTTTCGATTAATCTACCGCCGCTTAGTGCGCGTGGGCATGACATCATGATCTTTGCCCATACCTTTCTTAAGGTAGCCAATGGGGAATTAAACAGAAACATTACCGGCTTTTCTACGGAGGTCGAGGATTGCTTTTTAACCTATAACTGGCCGGGAAATGTTCGTGAACTGAAAAATGTGATCAAAAGGGCAACCTTGTTGACGGACTCGGGCGAAATTCAGTTGAAAGCGCTTCCTTTAGAGATTTCAACCTATGCCAGGGCCAGTGCTTTAGAACATACAATTTCGCGTTCAGAACGACCGAGAGGATTAAAGAATGCGGCATTGGAAGCTGAATATGATGCTATTTTAAAAGTATTGAGGGAAGTTAATTTCAATAAAACCAAGGCTGCCCAGCTGTTAAATATAGATCGCAAAACACTTTACAATAAGATGAAAGCGATCGATTTGGAAAAATAGCTGCTCATTTCTTTCCTGTACAGTGGAATTGGCTTAGTTATTGGTAGCCCCTTATTGGGGAAATTGGAAAGAATTAAAACAATTTTCAAATGCCAGGAGTTATAATGGCAGCATGTCCCTAATGAAATGTATTTGTTAACTGTAAATTTATATAATCATGAATGATAATTCAAAAGTATTGGTAGGATTACTTGCAGGTTTGGCAGCTGGCGCTGCTTTGGGTTTGCTATTTGCCCCTGAAAAAGGGAGTGAGACTAGAGATCGGTTGAACCAGTCTTTAAAAGACCTTGGTGATTCCATTAAAGATAGAGCTGCTGATGAAATCAACCATTTGGCAGGCTTAAAAGATAAGGTAGTGAGTTCTGTTAAAAACAAGCTTCGTCAAGGTGAGGACGAATTTGTGGATGATGATTTAGAGCACGCATAAGATTTTTGCTAAAACCAAACCAGTATAATGGAAGATAATAAAGAAAAAGACCTCAAAGATCTGTTTGATGATGCGAAAAGCTATCTGGATACCCGTGTAGAATACACCAGGCTATATCTGGTTGAACAGGTATCTAAAATATTTGCTGACATTGTGACCAATGCTGCAGTAATCATCTGCTTTATTCTTGCCTTCCTGTTCGGAACGTTTACGCTTGCACTTTTCCTATCTGATGTATTGGGTAGTTATGCCCGGGGTTTTGGCTGTGTAGCCGTTATCTATGTTTTGCTGGCGCTAATAGTGTATTATACTAAGGAAAAATTTATTGAGAAAGCTATTATCAATTTCACCATCAAAAATTACTTTAATAAACTAGTAGATAAAGAGGAGGAAGAAGATGAGCAGAAGGTATAACATCAATAACCGTGAGGAACTGCATGCCATGGTGTGTCAGTTGAGGGCGGAACACAAGCAAAAAGGCACCATACTGGTTGATGATAGCAAGAAATACCTGCATCAGTTTACCTTAGGCGGACTTATTAAAAAGTATGCTACACCTTCTGCCCTACTAAAGGTGGATGATAAACTGAACATCAGCAGTAGTATTATGTCTATGGTATTGCCATTTATTATGAACTCCACGCTCTTCAGGGGCTCTGGTTTTTTAACTAAAACTCTGGTAGGGCTTGCTTCCAATAAAGTAGGTAAAAGCCTTGATGCCGAGCATTTATCGGCAATATTCAATTCTGTAAAGTCCTGGTTTAGCGGTTCTAAAAAGAAGAAAGAAAAAGCTGAAGGTTACGTTGACTATGGGATACCACCCGACAGCGAAGCCTATTAAATTGTATCAACAAAAAAGGAGCATCAAACGATACTCCTTTTTTGTTGATACACCTGTCATAGCAGGTATAAAACATTTATACTATGGTTTTTATTCTCAACTCATCCAGTTGTTTCTGGTCAATTGTTGCTGGACTGTCTATCATTACATCCCTTCCAGAGTTATTTTTTGGGAAGGCAATTACGTCTCGGATACTGTCGAGCCCTGCAAAAATAGAGCAAAGACGGTCAAATCCAAAGGCAATACCACCATGTGGAGGTGCTCCGAATTCAAAGGCATCCATTAAAAAGCCGAACTGTTTTTGTGCTTCTTCAGGAGAAAAACCAAGGTGTTTGAACATCAAGGCCTGTAAAGTTCTGTCGTGGATACGAATTGACCCGCCGCCAATTTCGGTTCCATTCACGACCATGTCATAGGCATTTGCCCTTACGTTTCCTGGATCAGTGTCTAATAGGGCAATATCTTCCGGCTTTGGAGAAGTGAAAGGATGGTGCATAGCGTGATAACGTTCAGTATCCTCATCCCACTCCAATAGCGGGAAATCAAGGACCCACAGCGCGCTAAATACGTTCTTATCACGTAAACCCAGGCGTGTTCCCATTTCCAAACGAAGTTCGCTCAATTGTTTGCGTACTTTGTCGGTAGTACCTGCCATAACCAGGGCTAAATCACCAGGTTTTGTATTCAAGGCGGCCGACCAGCGTTTCAGCTCTTCTTCGTTATAGAATTTATCAACGGATGACTTTAAAGAGCCATCTTCATTGTGTCGCATATAGATCAGACCAGTTGCACCAATCTGTGGACGTTTGATAAAATCGGTCAGTTCATCAACCTGTTTACGCGTGTAAGCTGCGCATCCGGTAGCATTGATACCAATAACCAATTCTGCATTGTCAAACACAGGAAAGTCCTTTCCTTTAACGAGGTCTGTCAATTCCACAAAACGCATGTCAAAGCGGGTATCCGGTTTGTCTGAACCATAAAAACGCATGGCGTCAGCATATTGCATTCTAGGTACTTCTGGAAGATCAAAATTCTTAACTTCTTTAAACAAAGTCCGGATCAGGCCTTCAAAAGTATTCAGGATGTCTTCCTGCTCAATGAAGGACATCTCACAGTCGATCTGAGTAAATTCAGGCTGCCTGTCGGCACGTAAATCCTCGTCTCTGAAGCATTTTACAATTTGAAAATAGCGGTCAAATCCCGATACCATTAGCAATTGCTTAAAGGTTTGAGGCGATTGTGGCAAGGCATAAAACTGCCCCTCGTTCATGCGGCTAGGCACTACAAAATCCCGGGCACCTTCAGGGGTAGATTTGATCAGCACCGGTGTTTCCACTTCGATAAAATCGAGTGCATCCAGATAGCGTCTAACAGATTGTGCCATTCTATGGCGCAGTACCATATTGTTACGTACCGGGTTTCTGCGCAAATCTAAATAACGGTATTTCATTCTCAGGTCATCGCCACCGTCCGTTTCATCTTCAATCATGAAAGGTGGCAACTTCGCCGCATTTAATATATCCAGACCGGTGATTTTGATTTCAACCTCACCGGTTGGCATTTTAGGGTTTTTATTAGAGCGTTCTACAACAAGTCCAGAAGCTTTAATGACAAACTCACGGCCCAGGTTACGGGCGGCTTCGCACAATTCCCTGTTATCATCCATATTGAAAACCAATTGAGTGATGCCATACCTGTCGCGGATGTCTATAAAAGTCATTCCGCCTAAATCTCTTGATTTCTGCACCCATCCACAGAGGGTTACATTTTCTCCAAGGTTCTCAATTGTCAGAGCTCCGCAAGTAGTTGTTCTTAACATTAGTATTAAAGTATTAGGTAGCAAAAATATTCATTTTGAACGGGATATTTCAAACTTGCGGGCATTTAGCTTGTTATATTGATAAAAGTTTTGACAAAGGGGCCTTATTTTAAAAATCTCGCAAGGTTTCCCTATTTACTGGCAATCAAATTATAATATTGTTTTTATATCTTCGCATACATTTATCGAGCACATGGAATTATTAAGTAGCCCTGAGGCCTGGATCTCACTTTTAACCTTAACTGTTCTGGAGATTGTTTTAGGTATAGATAACATCATTTTCATTTCTATTTTATCAGGAAAACTTCCTGAGCACCAGCAAAAAAAAGGTCGTCAGCTTGGTTTAGCTCTGGCTATGATTACACGTGTTTTGTTGCTGCTGTCACTGACTTGGGTGATGACTTTGACTACTCCGCTATTTAACCTGGGATCGTGGTTTAACATTACAAGTACCGAGTGGCTGGACAAACTGGCCATTTCTGGCCGCGATCTCATTCTAATTGTAGGTGGATTGTTCCTGATTTATAAGAGTACCCACGAGATTCATGATAAATTGGAAAGTGAAGAAGAAAAGGAAGTGAAAGGCAAAGTCTACTCCTTTAGCGGCGTGATTCTTCAGATTCTGTTGCTGGATATTGTCTTTTCTTTGGATTCTGTAATCACTGCGGTTGGCATGGCCGATCATGTTGAAATTATGATTGCCGCGGTCATTATTGCGGTAATTGTGATGATGGTCTCTGCATCGGCTATCAGTAATTTTGTCAACCAGCACCCTACAGTAAAAATGTTGGCTTTGTCGTTCCTACTGCTGATTGGAGTTTCATTACTTGCCGAAGGATTGGACCAACACATTCCAAAAGGATATATTTATTTTGCGATGGCTTTCTCTGTTTTAGTTGAAATGCTAAATTTAAGAATGAAGAAAAATACTAATAAGCCTGTGGAGCTACGCAATACACCTAATCAAAACGAAAACTAAATTTCTTTAATGATTTCTTTTTTTGAGGCCTCACTGGCCGAGCTTTCTATACACCGCATTGGGAACAAATCCCAGGACGAGTTTTATGTCTTATCTGATCAGTCTATTGCGATCCGGGACATCACCTTAAGCAGATTATTACAGACCTATTTTTTAGGGCCATATGAGAAAGTAAACGAGATTTACCGGTTCATCCATCCAAATGGGGATTTAAACTTGAATGAAGCCCATCATTTTGCTGCGGAGATTTTTGCTAGTGGCGAGACTTTTCATGAAAACAGCAAGGAGCTGGCTAAATACCTGTACGATGTTTCTGGTCATCCAAAAATTAAAGCCGGTGAATTGTATGTGGCTTATTTCGAGAATGTGCAGATAGAAGGGGAACTGCACGATGCGATCGGCATTTTTAAGTCTGAAAATAAGGAAAGTTATTTAAAGGTTTTTCCGGAAAAGAATGGCTTTGGATTAAGTTACGAAGAAGAGGCAATCAATATCAATAAGTTGGACAAAGGCTGTCTGATTTTCAATACTGAAAAAGAAGAAGGCTTTAAAGTGGCCGTAATTGATCAGAAGAGTGCGGATTCTGTGTATTGGAAAGATGAATTTTTGAAGCTTAAGATCAGGAATGACAGTTTCAATCAGACAGCCAGTGTACTTGGTGTCTACAAGAACTTTGTAACGGAGAAGCTGGATGAAGAATTCGATATCTCAAAGGCTGATAAAATTGATTTGCTTAATAAATCAATGAAGTATTTTAAGGAAAAAGAGAGTTTTGATCTGGAGGAGTTTTCAAACGAGGTGATTGGCAACGCGGAAGGGATAGAATCTTTTAAAAGTTATAAAAAGAACTTTGAAGAAGAGTTTGACCAGCCTATTCCGGACAGCTTTGACATCTCTGGCGCGGCAGTAAAAAAGCAGGCGCGGACTTATAAAAGCGTACTTAAACTGGACAAAAACTTCCACATCTATATTCATGGCGACAAAGAACTTATCGAAAAAGGATTTGACGACGATAAGTATATGAATTATTATAAAGTATATTTTAAGGAAGAGGAATAGTCCTTACAGAATATACTCATTATTGATCGGTTTTATGGGCTCAGGAATATTGGGCTCACCGAGCATCTCCAGCAGATTGATTTCTATGGTCCTTGTGATCTGGTTTAAAGGAATAGAAGCGGAATTATTCTCGAAAGGATTGATTAAACCCATTCCATTAATTTGTGTGGATACAAAGACAAAACCCAGCAGCCAGCCGATAAATATTGACCAGTATTCTACGTAAGAGCTGATCACCAGCGTTATCGAAACTACAAATAGCCAAATGAAAACCTTGGTGAGGTAGGTATAAGTTGTGGGGAATACTGTGTTTTTAATTCGCTCGCACATGCCCATCTGACTGGAAAAGTTAACCAGAAGTTTATTCAGCTCTATAAATCTAAATCCATCAATGTAAGCATCCTTGGAAAGTGTTTGGAGATCCCTCGACTGGATGTTAAGGATGGCATTGTGCATATTGCTGTGTTTTTTAATTTCCTTGAGTTCTTCTTCGGTCAGGTACTTGGTATAGATGCTGTCGTCATAATTGCGCAGGGCTCCTTTGAGTGTATATAGAAATGCAATGTGCCTGCAGACCATTTTTTTGACCATTGGCTTTGAGTCTTCGTTAATTTCTACATAATTGATCAGGCTTCTTGCCCAGGAACGAGAATCATTTACAAGCATCCCCCAGATTTTACGTGCTTCCCACCACCTGTCATAAGCCTGGTTGTTGTTGAAGCCAATAAAGAAGGCAATAGCCGTTCCCAGTACCCCTGGTATAATTGGCGGAATATCAAGGTTATGGGTAATTAGAAATTCTCTTGCAAAATAGGTGACCGCACAAGAAACGATCATGATGAGATCTACCTGCCAGGTATTGATTAAAATTCTGCTGAGTTTGATGTTATGCGTGATGAGCATGAGGGGGTGTGTTTTCTTCTAGTATCAATCTACAAAGAAAAAGGAAGAATTGTTTGGATACTTTAAAATTTCTTTAAGTTTTTTTGTGAATTTCGTTAAAGTGGCTGATATATAATTCATAATAAATTGTAGATTTAACATTTAAGTCAAAACCTTTTAAACCAAGTATGAACCAAGAACCACAACAAAGTAGTATTTTTAAAGTCATCGGTGCCTCTTCACTGGGGACACTGATTGAATGGTATGATTTTTACATTTTCGGGAGTTTAGCCACCATCATCGGATCGCAGTTGTTCCCTGCTGATGCTGGTGCTTCGGCACTGATCAATACCCTGGCGATATTCGCCGCCGGATTTATTGTCAGGCCATTCGGCGCATTGGTCTTTGGCAGACTGGGTGATCTCATTGGGCGAAAATATACCTTTTTGTTAACGCTGGTCCTAATGGGTGGTTCCACCTTTTTGATCGGATTAATCCCTTCTTATTCCAGTATCGGCTATGCCGCACCAATTCTGGTCTTGATTCTGAGACTGGTACAAGGCCTTGCACTGGGCGGAGAATATGGTGGCGCAGCAACTTATGTAGCTGAACATGCTCCTGCAAATAAACGAGGTTATTTTACCAGCTGGATACAGACCACGGCAACAGGTGGTCTTTTCCTGTCGTTGGGTATTATTGTACTGACTAAAAATATCCTTGGTGCAGAAGCATTTGCCGATTGGGGCTGGAGGATTCCATTCCTGCTTTCTATTTTATTGGTGGGTGTCTCTATTTACATCCGCATGAAAATGCATGAATCCCCAATGTTTACCAAGTTAAAAACAGAAGGTAAAGTTTCCAAAAACCCTTTAAAGGATAGTTTTGCTAATAAAGCAAACTTCAAAATGGTTTTACTGGCCTTGTTTGGTGCTACAATGGGGCAGGGGGTGATTTGGTATACCGGACAGTTTTATGCACAGTCGTTCCTGGAAAATACCTGTCACGTTGATTTTAACGATTCCAGGTATATTCTACTCTGGGGGATTGCCTTTGCTACACCTTTCTTTGTTATTTTTGGTTCCTGGAGCGATAAAGTTGGCCGGAAATGGATTATGCTTACCGGAATGCTGTTGGGCGTGATTTTCTACAGACCCATTTACCAGGTCTTTTTGGATGATACAGATGTTTCTAAAATAGAACAAAAAGATATTCAGGAGGTGGGCAATCCTGTGATTACCCGTACTGCTGTGGCTGGCACAGCAGATAGTTTGATTACGACCAGTTCAACCGTTATTTTATTGAATGGTGCCTCTTTCCAAAAGGTCCAGTCTCATACTCAATATGCAGATGCGAGTAAAACGCCTACGGTACTGCCAGAAGTATATAAAGATAAAAAACTCTCTACCGGGGTATTCTGGAAGTTTGTGGGACTGATCTTTTTCCAGATTTTATTGGTGACCATGGTTTATGGACCAATTGCTGCCTTCCTGGTCGAACTTTTTCCAACGAAAATCCGATATACATCCATGTCATTGCCTTACCATGTAGGTAATGGTGTTTTTGGTGGCCTGGTGCCCTTTATAGCAACCCTGATTGCTAGTTTCTCCGGTGCGATGCCTTTGTCGGGCTTGTGGTATCCAATTGGTATTGCCGCTCTAAGTTTTATAATCGGCGCAATTTATTTGTCAAACAAGAAGCCTGACCATTCTGAGGCTGAAACGGAATCAATTTAAACACGTACAAATTATGAACGGATTAAAAAAAGCATTGGGATTGTTTTGGATCATATTGGGTCCGGCATCCATTATTTTTATGTTTATGCAGGCTATCGAGAAGGTAGGCCTTGCCGAAGAAGGTGTGCACAAGACCAATACGGCCTTACAATGGGGTATTATTTTATTCATCTTCATCCCAATTAGCGCGGGCCTGGTGATTTTTGGATATTATGCCCTGAAAGGAGAATACGATAAGTTGCCAGAAGACTAAGCAAATTATCATATTACCCATCAGAAAAGGGAGGTGTCAGTACGATACCTCTCTTTTCTGATGGGTAATGCTTTCTATAAAACCCTTAATAACAGCCCTTTTAAATATTCTCCTTCTGGGAAAGAAATCCGTACCGGATGATCTTCTGGCTGGTGGAATTGTTTAATGATCTGAACTTCTCTTCCTGCATCTAACGCAGCCCATGCAATGATCTGTTTGAATGTTTCCATATCTACTGCGCCAGAGCAAGAGTAGGTGGCCAGTATACCGCCTTTTTCAAGTAGCAGCATTCCTAATCTATTCAGGTCTTTATAAGCTCTTGCTGCGCGGTCTAATGCGGAGCGTGAGGGCGCATATTTGGGTGGGTCCAGTACAATCACATCAAATAGCTTTCCTTCTTCTTTAAACGTGCGCAATTGCTTGTTTACGTCAGATTGAATGCTGCTGTGTTGGTCTGCTGAAAAACCATTCAAATTCAGGTTGTGCTGCAGGGTTTCAAGAGCCAGCCCTGAGCTGTCTACACTCGTGACCTGCGCAGCTCCTTGTTTTAGGCTGTTTAAAGTAAAACCGCCGCTATAGCAAAAGCAATCCAGTACCGTTTTGTCTTTTGTATATTCTGCCAGGATTAATCGGTTGTCGCGCTGATCACAGTAGAAACCAGATTTTTGACCGTCAGCAATGTTGATGTGGTATAGAATCCCGTTTTCTTTTACTTCAATAAATTCCGGGGGAGCTTCGCCCCAAAGTAAGCCCTGTGTCGGTTCAAGGTTTTCATGCTTACGGGCACCTGCATCACTCTTGTCAAAAATTCCTTTCGGGTTGAGTTCTGTTCTGAGAATATTGATGATTTCTTTTTTGATGTTTTCCATACCTGCACTCAGGATTTGTAAAGACAAGAAATCTGCGTATTGATCAACGATTAAACCCGGTAAAAAATCAGCTTCACTAAATACCAGGCGACAGGTGTTCGTCTCTTCGTTTAGGATGTGTGCACGCGCTGCAATTGCACTTTTTAACTTTTGTGCATACCATTCCTGATCTATATTGGTGTTCTCGTCCCATTCCAATAATCGCAAGGCCACCCTGGATTGATCGTTATAATAAGCATAGGCGAGAAATTCTTTATTTGCGGATATTACGCTTACCAATTCGCCGTTTTCTGGCTTTCCTTTAATCTTCTCAATTGCTCCGGAGAAAATCCATGGGTGGCGCAATATGGCCGCTTTTTCTTTGCCTTTTTTAAGTATTACATCGATCATGGTGCAAAGATAAAAGAAAAAAACAGCTTTCTCTTCGAAGTCTGGCATCTGTTGCCCGCTATGCGAAATGGGCCACAGCGTCTGGGACTTCACTGAGAAGCTGTTTTTTTGAAGATTGAGGAGCTGATAAGGCAGATAGGAGGTGTTTTATTAGTTTTTAGTACTTTTACGATTTGAACCTGATTTTTATGGAAGAGATAACCTGGAATGATTTTGAAAAAGTAGAGCTAAGGGCTGGAACGATATTGGAAGTGTTTGATTTTCCAGAAGCCAGGAAGCCTGCGTATAAGGTTAAAGTAGACTTTGGTGATTTTGGTGTCCGGATGAGTTCGGCCCAGATCACTAAGCATTATACGAAGGAAGCGTTGGTGGGAGAGCAGATTGTGGCGGTGGTTAATTTTCCGAAGAAACAAATCGGGAAATTTATGTCGGAGTTTTTGGTCACCGGATTTGCGGATGAAAATGGAGATATTGTGCTGACGACCTTAAAAGGTAAGGTACCAAATGGAAGTAAAATGATATAAATGATATCTTTGGGGCATGAGCTTTTATAATTTTTCGGAAGAAACAGATCCGGCAGCTGAAGATGAACATTACATGCGCCTGGCTTTGCAGGAAGCACAGAAAGCATATGATGCACAGGAGATTCCTATAGGTGCACTGGTAGTGTGTAAAGGTAAGATTATTGGTCGTGGCTATAACCTGACAGAGCAATTGAATGACGTTACTGCCCATGCTGAAATGCAGGCTTTTACTGCTGCGGCACAAACGCTTGGGGGCAAATATCTGAAAGATTGCACGCTTTATGTAACCATTGAACCTTGTGTTATGTGTGCCGGAGCGAGTTATTGGACGCAAATTGGCCGACTGGTATATGGAGCTCCGGAACCAAAGCGAGGCTTTACGACTAAAAATGGTAATTTACTGCATCCCAAGACAATTTTAAAAGGAAATGTCCTGGCTGCGGATTGCGGAGCATTGATGAAACGCTTTTTTGAAAACAAAAGAGGCTAAACTTGACAAAGTATTGAACAAAACTTAACCTCCGATTGTTATATTTGCAATACAGCAACACTAAATGAACAGGTTTTGTTCAATGATAGGGGCAGAATGAAGTTGCATTGCCGATATACGAATAATTTTAACCTTTAAATAAATAATAATATGGCTTTTGAATTACCTGCGTTACCTTACGCAACAGACGCATTAGAACCGCATATCGATAAACAAACTATGGAAATTCACCATGGAAAACATCACCAGGCTTACGTTACCAATTTGAATAAAGCTTTAGAAGGCAAACCAGAGGCAAACCAGAGCATCGAAGAAATTGTTAAAAACATTTCTAAATTTCCTGCTGCTGTAAGAAACAATGGTGGTGGTCATTATAACCACTCTCTATTCTGGGAAGTAATTGGTCCAAACAAAGGTGGTGAGCCTAAAGGTGAACTTGCTAATGCAATCAATGCTGCTTTTGGTTCTTTCGCTGATTTCAAAACTAAATTTGCTGAAGCTGGCGCAACCCGTTTCGGTTCCGGATGGGCTTGGTTAAGTGTTGGCGCTGATAAAAAATTAGTGGTTTCTTCTACGCCAAATCAGGACAATCCATTAATGGATATCGCTGAAGTAAAAGGTACGCCAATTTTAGGGATGGACGTATGGGAACATGCTTATTACTTAAAGTATCAAAACAGACGTCCTGATTATATTTCAGCTTTCTGGAATGTAGTAAACTGGGATGCTGTAGCAGAACGTTTCAAAAAAGCGTAATTTACTGCCTGTATATACAGGATCAATGCTATAAAAAACGGCTTGTAAGATCAATCTTGCAAGCCGTTTTATTTTTCAAACTAGTCCCTGTTCCAGAATGCCGGTGGTTCAATGCCCAGGCTGCGCAGGTAAACCGTACCTTGTGCCCGGTGATGTATTTCATTGTCGATAAAGTACAGGATACTGGAAAAGGTAATGCCTTCATATTGGCCAAAAACCACAATGTTCTCCTGGAACCGTGATTCCGGAATTAATGGTAAATAAGCATTGATGAGTTCAGTGCCCTGATCCCACAGTTTAAGTAGTCCGGCCTTGGTTTGGTACTCCGGATCAAGGGTGTGCTTATCAAAACCACCTGTGTTTTCCCAATTTTCGGTTGCAATACTTCTAATTCCCGGACCAGAAATGTCTATGATTTCCTTCATCATCTCCGCAAAAGTGCGCATTCCGCCGATACTATAGTCAAATAGTTTATCTTCTGGAAAAGCTTCAATAACTCTTCTGGTTAAGCGGCGATGCCCTTGCCATTGAGATAGCAGATTCTCGGTCGTCATAAATAAGGTGGTCTCGGTTGTGTTGCTTGTTGTCATGGTGTCTTTGTTTAAGGGTGTCTTGTTTCTACAATACAAATAAAAGACCCGCCACTGACAGCCCTATGGCAGTCAGTTTTTTTATTTTGCCAGTATTGAATGCCCCGGATGATCTATCTTTTGATTTCCGTATTGGGCGTAAATTCTGAATACCATTTTCCAAGCTTGGTTAAATTGCCATTGGCATCAATCAAAGCTGAGGGCCATAGGCGTGCGCTGGTTGGGGAGCCCGAGAACCAGGAATATCGCTGTACAAAATCAAGCGCTTCGAGTTTGGGCAGCAAGCGCTGCATAAAGCCTAAAACCATATCTGGTGTATAAGGATTTTCGGCCATAGTTGTGGCTTTATCAGCCACCGTTGCAAACTCAGTAATCCAGATGGGTTTATGGTATTTGTTGTATAAATCCTGTAATACGTTTATGAAAGCAACATCATCAGTACCGACATACATGTGCACACAGATAAAATCAACCCGCCTTTTTTGAGCAATGGCTTGATCCATAAAGTCATAAATCCATTGTCTGGTTGGCCAGGAAGCTGCCGGGCTGCCTAGGGGCAATCCAATGGTTTCCAGTTGTGGCCATAAAGCCAGGGCATCTTGTACGGTCATGTTGGACTGGTCGGCCAGATCGGGTTCATTGAAACCAAGGATATATTTGGCTCTTCCCTGATCTTTTAACTGCTTTACATAGGCAATGTTTGCATCTGTTACATTGGCTTTACTCCAAAACATCGGGACAAATTCAGCATTTTGTGGCACCAGCTCAAATGGGACTGATGTGCCCCAGGTATAAAACCAATGACTTTGCAGGGAAATGGTATTGCCCCACCAGGTCCCATTTTTGTTATTGGTGCTGAAATCTGCGCCTTTTTTGCCTTTGGCGGTATAATTGCCTGATACGGCTTTTGTTGGTACATATACATTGCTTTTTGAGCAGCCCAGCAGGACTGAACAGCAACCGATAAAGAACAGGTTTAAAATCTTAATCATCTTATTTAATTTAATCGTGAACTGATATCTTTATTATGGTGTTGGAAGGCTACCGTTATAACCGACGTTTCTTAAGGACAGATAGCCATCTGTATCTATCTTCCAGATTGCAAAATCGTAACCAATACCCTGAAAAAAGCTCTGTGTAAGTTGTGCCTGGGTTTTCACCTGCCCATCTAAACCGTTCTGATCATCACCAATGGTGCTTGTACGTCCCGCAATGCTTACTCCTGTGCCTACATAGTTGTTGCCATTAGCTCCGTTTCCATTAGCAGGCGTTCCTGAAATCCGAAAATTATTGTCCCAGTTTGGTGCGGAGTTTGAACCTTCGATAGAAGTATTTGCAATGAAACTGTTCCTCGTGTATCCATTGTTTTGATAAGTGCTTGTAATACCGCCATTTGGCAGGCTTGCTGGCGTAATCACCGATTTAATGGTCGCTTCTCTAACCACGCAGTTTTCCAGTCTGGTTTTGTTGGTTCCAGCAATACCGCCGATGTTTCCTGTTGCAGGTGTTGTACTTGTAGCGCTTAACATCGGCTGGGCAGCTAATGGACCTTTACCTTTTACCATACAATTGGTAATCGAGGATCCTACGCCAGCGATACCCCCAATGGAGAAACCTGCAGTTATCGATCCGCTAAACATACATTGATCGATAGGGACAATGTTGGCATTCTGATCTGCACCAAAGATACCACCGACGCCATTTACTGTAGTTGATGCAGCTGTTGTGGTCGTAATGTTTATGGTCGAAAGGCAATTTTTAATGATACCCCCGGATACCGTTCCTTCTGCTCGGCCTAATATACCTCCAATCCGATTTTTAGAAGCCGTGATTTCGATGTTTCCAGTGCTGGTACAATAAGAAATTTCTGTGATTGCTCCGGTGGAGGTCGTTAATCTGCCTGCAATTCCGCCAACCATTCCACAGGAGGCAGACATGTTAAGATTGGTATAACACTGTGTAATTTTACCACCTGCAGATATTTCGCCAGTAATGCCACCCAAAAGATCACCGGTATTGGTAGAAAGGACAGCGCCGGTAACCACTACATTTTGAATGGTTCCACCAGCATTTTTACCTGTGACTACCCCAAATGCTGCACCGGTTTTGCAATCGACATTCAGGAATTGGATGTCTTTGATTGTGCCGGTATTGGTATTGATGAAGCCATCATTGGCAAGAGTTGAATTGATGGTTAAACCTGTCACTTTAAATTTCCCGCCATCCAGGGTTCCACTGAACGCCGGTATGGGTGTCCACACTTTAGTTAAAGTGATGTTTGCTACGATTTTATAATTTTTAGTGCCATCATTTCTGACATAATCCAGTGCCGACTCGTTAGAAATAATATATGGACTAACTACAGATCCGTCTCCACCGTCAAAAAACGAACCTGCCTGCTTCGAGAATATTTTAACGGTTCTGATGGCTGATAAATTATTTTTTTGCATGGATATTTGTAGATCCCCACTTAAAAATCCAGCCTGTGGTGTTAAGTTTAGCTTTTGTTGCCCGGCTACAGGGCTTGCAGTTAACAAGGCAGGCGTAGTCAGAACGGCAATTGTACCATCAGAAGGTGCGAAAGTAAAGTCAGCGGTTTTAGCCGATGCAATGCCATACACTTCCGTCGGGAAGGTTTCTGGGAGTAGCAAAGTAACGTTGGAAGTTTGTGTTGATCCAGAATTGACACCTCCCGTTAAGGAGCCGATGTTGTTCAGCCCTTTTATGTTTAGTCCGCTTACATCAGATGTGGTAATGGAACCATAATTGTTTCCGGAAATGCCACCGACAAACAAGCCGCCGCTAACTGTTCCGCTAACCGTTACATTACTTACACTGCCGCGGTTGACACCAGTTAGTGCCGCCGTATTATTCTGACCGCTTATATTCACATTTTTGAGGATCAGGTTCTTAATGGAAGCACTTTCGCCAAGTTCAGCAAATAGTCCTGATTTATCTGTAATAGAGGTCAGCATAAGACCGGTAATGGTTTTGCCGTTGCCATCAACAGTCCCGCTAAAGGTGCTTCCTGAAGTGGTTGCAGTGATTTGTGTAAAATCATTGGTTAATTTAAAATTGCTGGTTAAAGCGGAAGCAATTCTGTTCATGCGATCAGCATCCGGTATTTCGAATGGTGCTGCTACAGTTCCAGAACCCGCAGCAAATGCATTACAACTGATGGTTCGGGTAACTGGTGTGATGGCCATGAAATTAGCTGTAACCGCTACTGTGCCCGTAGTAAACTGCCCATTTGGTGTGATCCTCAGCGTTCTTTTGGTCGCTGACACATTGATGATTTCTGCCGTTAAATTCGGTGCTGTGACGATGGTAAATGCAGTAGATTTTGGGTAAATGTCAAAATCAATATCAGTTACCTTGTTTACATTGAATATTGGGGTTTCTGCCAAAGGGAATTCTATGGCTGTCACCGTGGCCAAATCGACATAGAATTCTTTACTGCAAACATAAGTGGTACCGTTAACCTTGACATTTACGACCAGGACAAAAGTTCCGTCTGTACCCGGCTTGCCATTGAGGGGCACAGTTACGCTGGTCGTGCCATTGAGTTCCACGGTGCTTTCAGGAATGGAAATACCGTTTACGGCTTCTGCACTTATGACGGCCGATGTCCCCGTCGGTGCATTTTTGAAAGACAAGGTGAAAGTATTGTTGGCATTTAGGGCTAAACTTTCTACCAGGTTTCCGTCAATGGTTGATTTTGTGTCGATGATCTCCATGCGATCCGGCAATGATTTGGGTTGATCATTGTCTTTTTTACAGGCCTGGAGTATGGTCATTGCCAGGATACCCAGGCAAATGACCTTTATAAAAAAATGTTTTCTTTTCATTGTGTTTATCTTACGTAACCTTTACGGATTAATAAATAGACATCTCTCCAGGCACTTGCTACCCTGGAAGCTGGTAGGGTTTCTGTATGGGTTACCGTCATTTCATTTTCAGAAATTGAACTGATCTCGTATTCAATGACATCTGAACAGCCCCGGTAAAAAAAGAAGAAAGCGCCGTTGTAAAGCCTAAGGTAATGTTTGCCATTTCTGATTTCCATAGTCCATTTTTGAACGGGTTTTGATGGCGTGTAATTGATCATCAAATCGCCTCCGTCTGCAGTAGGATTGGTTGCCGTTCCCCAGTTGGCATTAAGCTCTTTTAAACGAAACTGGGTAATTCCATCTATGGTTCCCCCATGTACATACGAGGTGTTGTGGTTGTTATAGGTACATTCATATCCGGCGAGCTTAAAGTTCAGTTCATCGTCGTATACGCCCTTCCCGGTTTTTGACAGCTTATTCCATGGGGTGTTAGAACCAGAATTGATCAGTCTGACATGCCCATCCGTCAGCGAGTCAAGTACCCAGGTTTTTCCTGCGGTAACACTAAGTCCGCCGGTAAGAAAGCCATAGACGGGATCCAGATTGATATTATCCTGGTTGAATGAAACCAGTACGGATTTGTCTACCGCAGTTAATCCATTGAAAACGGATAAGGTCACCGTATAATTCCCTTTAAAAGGATAACGGCCAATTACAGTATCGCCAACTGCCTTTTGATTGTTGCCAAGGTCCCAGCGTGCGGTAGCTGTTTTCCCTATTTTTGCATTGATGAAACGATATACGTTTAAGGTGTCCGTTTTTTGCACGATGATATTGACTTCATCTGAAGGAATTGGATCCTCAAGACCAGGCTTTTTTGTACACGATAAGCAAATGATCGATGCCATAGCCGCTAGTATGATGTATCTCATCTGAGTTAGGTTTAGAATATCCATGAGGTTAATAGCCAGGGTTTTGAACTAGGGTGTTTTTAGATAGAATAATCTCTGAATCGGGGATTGGAAATAATCCGGCAGCTGCCGTGTTAAATTTGCTTACGAAAGGCTCAGCTCTGTTGATGTTAATTTTACTGGCGGCATAGTCTATGCCTCTTCGCATCAAATCCCAGTAACGAACACCTTCAAGTGCCAGTTCGAGGTCCCGTTCATTGTAAATTACGTCCAAAGATACGGTGGGCGGCGTATATCCGGCAGGTCTGGCGCGTTTGGCTACTCTTTCAAAGTATTGTTGGGCCTTGGCAGCGGAGCCGCCATGTAAGAGCTGCAATTCGGCGGCCATGAGCAGCACATCTGAAAACCGTATGGAAATAAAGTGATTCGGATAATTCAAACCTACATTTCCCTTCGGGGAGTTGTTTACTTTAAGGGCTACCCATTTCTGAGGAAAAATATCGGTGTTCTGATAACCTTGGGTAAAGGAGACTGATTGTGTTTTAGGGAGCAGGAAAGTCGCAGCCTTGCGTAAGTCTGTATTGTCAAACTGATTGTAAAATGTCTGGTCAATTGGAGCAAAAGACCAGCCTGCTGCATACGGAGAAGCAGAGTTGGGGTCGCGCATCGACCAAAGCATTACGCTAAGGTTGCCATTGGCTTCTTCGCGATAACTGAAGTTTCCGCTGTAGGCAAGACTGGAATACTGAATTTCAAAAACAGATTCCTTGTTGTTGTTGTTGAAAGGAGGGATTGGCGTAAAGACATCTCCAAAATTGCTGAGTAAGTCATGTCCGCTATTGTTGATCAATGTTTCGCTAATTTCAAGGATCTTTTGTGCATTTACACCTGGCAATTCTGACTTTTTATAATAGCCTGTGTAATATAACCAGGCGCGCATTAGCAAGCCCCTTGCCGCATCAGCAGTTACCCTGCCGAGTTCGGTTGCGGGCATGTTTTTATAAGCTGGTAGTACATCGATCGCTGCTGTCAGGTCTGCCGAAATCTGGGTGTATACCGCTTCTGGATTACTTTGCTTTTGGTTGTATTCTGAAGCGGACAGGGTTTTAAGAATGAGCGGTACGTTGCCAAAAAGGCGTACAAGGTCAAAATAATAATAGGCTCGCAAAAATTTGCATTCTGCGGTAAACCGCTCCCTAAGGCCAGGTGTATCAAAAGTGGCATCGGGCATTTTTTCAAGAAGCAGGTTGCAACGGTAAATTCCGGTGTAGTATTTATACCAAAGGGCTTTTGGTCCAAGGTCGTCAGGCCGAATCTCTGCCTTGTCTATTCTGGCCACAGATGGCAAATCCGTTACGGAAGCGCCACCGGTAAAGCAATGATCTCCCAGTACTTCACTGATCAATTGAAATGGGGCATTTTGATTCTGGGGTGCATCCCATAGCAAAACGTTATAGGCTGCAACCAAACCCTGCAGGCAGTCTTTCTGATCTTTATAGAAGTTTGTTTCCACATCGCTTGTGATGGGCTTTAAATCAAGTTGTTTACTGCATGATACTGAACTTAGTATCCATAAAAATGCAGTTACTTTTATATATCTGTTCATATCTGTTTATTGTTAAAATCCAATGCTTGCGCCGAAAATGAATGTTCTTGGCTGTGGATAAACCCCGCGGTCTATACCTAAGCCTAAAGCTGATCCGGAAACTTCGGGGTCAAAACCGGTGTATTTGGTAAGGACAAATAAATTTGTGCCTGTGGCATATAAACGGAGATTATTGATTTTGTATTTAGATAAGCCCTTGATGGTATAACCCAAAGAGAGGTTTTTTAAACGCAGGTAGCTTCCATCTTCAAGGAAAAAGTCAGATGGGTTGGTGAAATTGCCATTGGCATCTCCTGCGGATACTCTTGGGAAGGTATTTGATGTCCCCTCACCGTGCCATCTGTTTAAAACGGCAACAGGATAATTGGCCGTAGGCAGATCCCATCGGTGTAAACTATTGAAGATTTTGTTTCCGGCTAAGCCATTGAAGAAAACATTCAGGTCGAAATTGGCATAGCGCATACTGAGGTTAAATCCATAATTGTATTTTGGATGCGGACTGCCCACATTAGAGCGGTCTCTGTTGTCAATGATGCCATCACCGTTCAGGTCTTTGTAGCGAATGTCTCCGGGAACTGCATTGGGTTGTATTTTATTTCCATTTGGTCCTACATGCTGACTGACTTCCGATTGATTCTGGAAAATACCATCCATAGTATATAACCAGAAGTACCCGATCGGATATCCAGCCTCCATACGTGTTACTCCTTGCATTTGATTACTGGCATCACTACCAGGAATAAAACCAGTTGCATTGCCTACAAAAGTTACCTTGTTGTAGTTGTAGGCGCCATTTACATTCAGGCTTACATTGAGTTTGCCAAAATCTTTTTTATAGCCCAATGTCAGTTCAACACCCTTATTGACTACATTTCCCGCGTTGCCTGTCGGCGCACCATTACCCACATATAATGGGATGGGAATGGTGAGTAACAAATCCTTGGTTTTCTTTGAGTACCAATCGAATGTTGCATTGAAATCGCTTAAAAAATCAGCATCAAAACCAATGTTTGTTTGTTCTGATGTTTCCCACTTCAAATCGTTATTGGAAACACCGTTTGGCGAGGCGCCAATCATTTGGGTGTTGGGCCCCCAGTAGTAATTGCGCGCATAGGTACTGATGGTAGATACAAATTTATAATCATCTATCCTGTCATTTCCCGTCTGACCCCAACTGGCTCTTAATTTTAAGTTGTTTATCCACTGTTGATTTTCCATAAAATGTTCTTTGGAAATGTTCCATCCGGCTGAGATGGATGGGAAGTAACCAAATTTATTATTTGGTCCAAACCTGAACGAGCCATCTGCTCTAAATGTTGCTGTGGCCATAAACCTGCCATCGTAATCATAGTTTAATCTGCCAAAATACGAGAGGAAGGCACTATGAAATGCTCCACCTGAAGCTGAGGCACTTAAGTTGTCTTTGGCGAGGTCAAGATAAGCATAAGCGGGATCATCGTATAAAAGACCGTTTTTTGAGGCTGAAATATTACTTCCCTGGCCTTTGTTAATGGTGTTTCCAATAAGGAGTGAGAAACTGTTTTTTTGAATGGTTTCGTTATACGTAAGGGTATTCTCAAAATTCAGGTATTTATTTTCAGCCGAAGTTTTGCTGGTTCCAGATGCCAGTGTAAAATTGGTTGAATTGAGGTAATATATGGGAATGTAGTTGTCTCCCTGATCGTATTGGAAAGTGTAACCTAAGGTGCTCCGAAGTTTTAAGTTTTTTAGGATACTGAGTTCTCCAAAGGCATTTCCGATTAAACGGGTGTACCCTGACGTTCCGTTTGAGTAATATATTCTGGCAACAGGGTTTACGATCTCCTGAGATACATATCTGGAAATGGCGAATGTGCCATCATCTTTCATAACCGGGGTAACTGGATCCATGTTGATTGCACTTAAGATCGGGCCTGCATTTCCCGAGTTTGAGGTGATTGATGCTCTTTTTACATTGGTAAAACTGAGGTTTACCCCGGTTGTCAGCATGCCATCCAGGTATTTTTGTTCGGTATTGACGCGACCTGTATAGCGGTCAAATTTTGATTTTCCTTTAGCCAATGTTCCATCCTGACTGAAATAAGAAAATGAAGTGTTGAATGTAGAACGATCAGAACCTCCGGATAAGCTTGCCTGATGACTTTGTATAGGTGCATTGTGATAACTTACTTCATCTTGCCAATTGGTACCAGCGCCCATTTTTGAAATTTCATCAATGGAGAACGGCAGCGGTAAGTTGGAGTTGAAATAAGCTTCATTTTGAATTCTGGCATATTGTGTGGCATCAAGCACATCGATATACTTTCTTACGTTCTGGATTCCATAATAGTAGTCGTAATTTACTTTGTACTGCCCGTTTTTACCTCTTTTTGTAGTCACGATCACCACTCCGTTTGCGCCTCTTGCGCCATAGATTGCAGCTGAAGCGGCATCTTTAAGCACTTCCATGGTTTCTATATCTTTGGGGTTGATTGACTCCAGGTCCCCGGCAGGATAACCGTCTACGATGTAAAGCGGATCATTTGAACCGTTGGTGCCAATCCCCCTGATCCGGATACTGACGCCCGCGCCTGGCTGCCCACTATTCATCATTACACTTACACCTGCGGCTTTCCCCTGCAGCGCCTGATCTGCACGCATTAAGCCAGCAACTTCCAGATCTTTTGTACTGATTGAGCTTATTGCTCCGGTTACTAGACTTTTTTTCTGAGTGCCATATCCAACAACAACTACGTCATTTAAGGATTGTGTAGCTGGGCTAAGGCTTACCTCGAGTGTTTGGTTATTTTGTATCGATACTTCTTTGGAATTCATTCCGATACTTCTGAAAAGCAAAGCACTTACGGATTTGCTAACCGTGATTTGGAATTGCCCGTTTTGATCTGTAGTAGTGCCATTACCCGGAACTCCGACAGCAGACACGGCAACACCAGGTAGTGGCAGATTGTCATCTGAACCTTTTACAACACCTTTAATGGTACGGTTCTCCTGCGCGGACACCAGCGCAGTTGATAGGCACAAATAAAAGATCATCAAGAGACTGCATAATTGCATTAGTCTAATTCTCTTCATACAAGTTTGTTTAGTAGTTTATATTTGGTTATTTGTTACGTAAGTAAAAGGCAGTTAGCCGGCATGAAGCCCAAGTGCTGTGATGTAGCCTTTGTTAAATTGGCATCGCTCAAACTTACAGGCTTCCAGGAAGTCGCTGAGTACTTGCTTGATTTTGATCCGGTCAACTTTGATTTCGCGAATTTCTTTGTAACTGTTTTTTGGCGCTTCTGCGTAATCAATCAGCAGGTTGTAATTTTGAGGCGGAACAATCGAGGCGATATTTTTCGGACTGTCCATTTTTTTATAGGGCCAAAAGTGCCAGCCGATGTTGTTGTTTTCAAGTACTGTTCTGAACTCTTTTATCCACTCGTCTGTATTTTCGCCAGTTTCGCCTATATATATCGGCACTTTTTGCTTCGCTCTAAATTCAATGAATCTTTTGATGCTGCCCAATGAAGGTTGATCGCCATATTTGTGAAAAGTGTAAACGATATTGGAATCAAAAAAATCGTTGAATACTTTGAAGTTCGTATTCCATTGTGCACCGCCCAGGAAGATGATGTGATTTTTATCGATGCTTCTGATTTCTTTCACGATTTTCTTGTATAGTGGGAGCAGCAGGTGATCTAAAGAGTCAGCATTGAAATAATGGGCGATCGGCTCATTTAATAGGTCATAACCCATTACGGTCTGTTCATTTTTATAACGTGTAGCGATTTTCTTCCAGATGTCAATGGTGAGTTGCTGATTTGCCTGGTTTTCAAAAAGGAACGGGTATCCGTAGCTATCGTCTATGTTATCCCCTGTTTGACCACCTGGTGCACAATGCATATCAAGGATGACAAATAAACCTTCGTTTTTACACCATTTAATGACCCTGTCAAGTAATTCCATACCCCTGGTAGCATTGTTTTCTCCCAGGTATTCTTCATTGCTGAAAAGACGGTAATTGAAGGGCACTCTGATGGAATTCACACCGATTTTTTTTAGGTACCGGATATCTGCTTCAGTAACGTAATTGTTCAAATATTTTTTCCAGAATTCTTTAGCTGGTTCTGGACCGATGAGCTGAGCAATTGTTTCATGGATTTTTGCCGGGGAGTTTGTGTTTTTAAATTTAAACATATAACCTTCGGGAACCAACCAGTTGCCCAGATTGGTTCCTTTGATGAGGAATGGTTTGCCGTCCGGACCAATAATTTCTTCCTTGTTGGTCTTGAAAAAGCCCTTGCTTTGGGCAAGTGTTTTTTGGTTAAAGCTGGTCAGTAGGAGTAGTAGTAGAAATGGTATGATTAATCTGTTCATATTTATTTTTGTGTTTGCTGGATTTCTTTGTAATACTCTTTTAAGATGAAAAAGGATTTCTTTTTCCTGCCATTTTGGTCGATGAAGCCTTTGTTGTTCCAGCCGTCCTGATAGGTTGGATTGTTTCTTCTCGGTGAACGGAAGTCGGCCAGGATCCAGGGCGAGATACCCACAAAATTGGCAGGCATACGCTTCAGCATAGCGATCTGCTCCTGATAAAACCACTCTTGAAACTCTTCGGTCCACAAGGTTGTACGATCACCATGGTAACCGCCCAGAGCTTCAGCGCCCGTTTCGCTAATAAATAAGGGTTTCTTGTATTTTGTTGCCCAATTTGCTTCCCTGCAGCTTTCGGGTGTGCCGCCATACCAGCCCAGGTATTGGTTAAAAGCCACAATGTCAACAAATTCTCCAAGCGGATCATCAATTGTTCTCAGGTTTTCAGCGGAATGGTAATTCACTTCCAGGGCAGCCGCTACAAGGCGGGTTGGATCATCCTTTTTGGCTGTTGCTAATAAGGATTTCATGAAGTTTGTCCTGGTTTCACTAACCGGTGTTTCATTTCCTACCGACCAGATGATAACGCTGGCCCGGTTATGGTCTCTGGTGATCATTTCATCCAGTTGTTTCTTTGCTTTTTGCAACACTTTCTGACTGCTAAAGTTTATGGTCCAGTATACAGGAATCTCTGACCATACCATTAAACCTAGGGAATCTGCTAATCTGGTCATTTTTTCATCATGGGGATAATGTGCCAGGCGAACCATGTTACAACCTAATTCTTTAGCCCAGCCGAGCAATTGCTCCGCGTCTTTCTGGCTATAGGCCCTTCTGGATTCCTGAGGGATTTCACTATGAATACTGATGCCTCTTAGAAAGATAGGTTTATCATTTAAGATCAATTGAATCCCCTCGGTTTTGATACTGCGGAAACCGATTTTTTCTTTTACCTGATCAGTTTGGCAAGAAACTATAACTTCATATAGTTTTGGCATTTCTGGCGACCAGCGCTGGAATTTGGGAAGGGTAAAATTGATTTTAGCTTCATTCCCGATGACTTTAAATTGCTTTTTGAGCTTAAGTTCCGGAATTTCTATACTTACCATTTTGTCTGCTACCGGGCCATCAAATTTCACATTCCCTAAAACCTCATTGCCTGCAGGATTTTTTGGGTTGAGTTGGATCACATAATCCTTGATATATGCTTTTGGAAGGCTGATGAGGAGTACATCACGTGTGATACCACCGTAATTCCACCAATCTGTATTTAGCGTTGGTATTTCATCAGCATAGCGCTTATTGTCGACCTTGACGATTAAGAAGTTTGCTTCGTCCTTTAAAGCAGAATCCGGAATTTCAAAATTAAATGGGGTAAAACCGCCTTTATGGCTACCCAGTTTCTTTCCATTCAAATATACATCGGTTCTGTAGTTTACTGCTCCAAAATAGAGGAACAGCTTATCTGATGGGTTTTTCTTTTTAAAATCAAAAGATTTTTTATACCAAACAGTTCCTTCATAATATTTAAACTTGGGATCCTGCGAATTCCAGTCGCCAGGAACATTGATGCTATACTTTGAAATGTAGCCGTGCTCCTTACGATCTAGTTTGTTATCCGGTACGTCCGAATTCCAGTAGGCTTCCCGGTCGCCCGCCGCCCGTTCCTTAAACCGGTAGTCATAGAAACCGGTTTCGTATGGATCAATAATGTATTCCCATTTTCCATTTAAACTCAAAGACTGACGTGCGGCTGTGTTGGTAATCAAATCGTTTTGGGCTTGTACTTTGGAAATGGTGAAAAATAGAAGCAGGCCAAAGACTAATGCTGATGAGGATTTCCGTTTCATGAAATGATAATGTGGTGGTTTGTATTTGGTTATTTGTACAAATGTATGATACTGTGCGCTAATAAAACAAGTTTATTTTGCTGCAACATTCTAATTTATAGATAGTTGCAGGTTGTTTAAGACGCTTTGGTGGCATTAAGACAGTTGCGCTTTTAGGCTGATATACAGGCGCAAAACGCCCTTTTGCCAAATCGTAACATTTGACTTTAATACACATCAATAAATTTTAAAAAAAATAGGACTTACAACAGAACGAGCTTGCTCCATCCCTTTTCTCCGGCATTTTTCAGCTCTTTCTTCCGCTCGTCCATTATTTTTTTGACTTTGTTGCTATAGGCCCAGCAGGTTCCTTGGCGCATGGAAAGAATTTCGGATAGTTTGTAAGAAGAGATTTTTCCATTGCTGGAATACATTAAGAAGATGATATAGAATGCTTTATTGATGGGGATTTTGCTGTTGTGGAAGATCGTATTCGTTGTTACAGATTCATCATAGCCACATTTAGAGCATCTTCTGCTATGAGGCGAAATGCCTTCAAAATAATGCACATTACCGCATTTTCGACATTGATATTGATCATTCCACTTCAGTTCTGCAAGGAATTTAAAACAGGCGTTGTTATCTGGATATATTTTACTAAACTCGGTGAAATCAACTTCTTTAGACATTACCCTAGCTTGGCTTACTTTTTCAATGTCTGTTTGCAGCTCGATGTTATCTCTTTTTAGAAATTCATTTATTTTATTGATCTCTTCTGCTTTAAGATTGAGTAACTCATTCATATTAAGTAACTCTTCGTTTTGAGATTTAATGATCTCGGATTGCGCGATCACCTCTTTGGTTCTTAGCAATACCTGTTTTTCCAGCTCTTTATTCTGATTGTCCTTTAAGAGCTGATTTAGCTTTATTTCCTGGAACATACGCGATTGGGCTTTGTCCTTTTTCTTTTTTAGCAGACGCACCTTGTCACTAATGGCGAACGAAACAAATAGCATTTCCATGATAAAGCAAAAACTAAGGCTATAAAAGTTTGCTGGTCCAAAAGGAAGATTATAGGGGTAAACTGTTTTTACGACCCTAATCAGTACGCCCAAAACCAGGAATGTGTAACCAGCAACGAAAAACCTTGCCGGGCGGTAACCTTTTTTATATACGTACCAACCGGTAAAATAGCAGATGACGAGCGGAATAATCTCAATATATTTGTAGTTAAATAACTGTTCGTCTATGAATAAACATGCCCCAAAAAACAGTGTCCTGATACCAATTGCTACAAGGATCAGTTTATTTAGAGTTGGGGCTTTTGTCTTGGTGTATAAAAACTCACGGGTAAACAGCATGGAAGAAATGCTGGCCAGGTAAAGCATCACCCCAAAGGCAATTCCATTCCATTCCGGAGAATCGGGCCATAGGTATTGATAGGCAATTCCGTTAGAACTCATTTCAAACATCCCTATGCTTAAATTGTAGATGATGTAATAGATATATTGCTTTTGTTTAACCGCAAGAAACATCATGAAATTGTACAGACTAAAGATCAGGATCATGCCGTAGTATATTCCAAATAGGTAATATTCCTTTAACGCATATTTAAAATAGGATACTACAGGTTTAAGGACAACCATCACATTGGACGGGTGACTTGATTTGACTGAAAAGTAATAAATACGGTCGCCTTTAAATGCGGTATCCAAGTTCAATGCAAAGTTTTTATGGAAATAAAATCTTTGGTCAAATGGTCTAGCCGCACCAAAGCTCTGTTGCGAGTATGCTCCCTGATGATCGGGGGTGTAAAAATGTATTTCCTCTATGGTCTGGTCAAAAAATTCTAGGATCCAGCTATTTTTTACGGCCTGGCTATGGTTTATTTTAATTCTATACCAGCCATTGTGCAGATATTGATAGTTGGTAGGCGTAAAGGTTTTACTGGGTTTAAATTTGTCAGAAAATGCAGGCTTGATCACATCTTTGATGGTAAGCTTGTTGGTGGTGTCTACAAAAGATTCTATTTCCTTATAAATGAAGATATGTTTGCTGATCCCGTCCTGTAGTAAAACCCGCTCCTGTGCTTTTGAAGCCAATGTGTTCAGCAGGCAAAACAGAACTATAATAGATTTCCAGCAGGACAGGCCGATTGGTTTAGATTTGTTAGACATGGGGATCGCATTTATATTCCTATGACATCCTTTTTCTTTTTCTGCTTCATCGTTTTTGGCACCACCTCCAGAATTTCTTCTTTTAAGGCATTTAGCATTCTTCTTTTGATGAAGTTTTTATGGGTAACCAGGCTGATTTCACGAACAGGTTCCGGCGACTTAAAATATCTTACTTTACTGAGCTGCTTACTGCTGAGTTCTTCCAACGCCAGTTCGGGAAGTAAGGTAGCGCCATTATTGATGTCCACCATCCGGATCAGAGTTTCTACACTTCCGGTATTATAGGTTAAGCCTTGCAAGCGATTGTTTTTAGTAGACCTGCAGATGTTCAGGACCTGTGAGCGCATGCAATGCCCTTCATTAAGTAACCAGATGTTCTCATCTTCTAAATCGTTAGCATCAATGGTTTTTTTCTTATAGAGCTTGCTATTCTTACTGATATAGGTTACAAAGTTTTCATAATACAGCGGTGTTTCTTCAATGGCGTTGTCTGCCAGCGGAGTAGCCAGTATACCACAGTCGAGGATCCCAGTTTTTAAATGGTGTATGATATCTTCTGTAGTGTATTCCCAAATGAGGAGTTTTAAATCAGGATATTTTTCCATCATCGCTGCAATTACTTTAGGGAGTAAATACGGGGCTACAGTAGGAATGATCCCTACTTTCAGTTCGCCGGTTACTTCTTGTTGCTGACTGTTGATGATTTCTTTGATTTTATGACTTTCCTGTAAGACCAGACGAGCCTGTTCAATGATCTGTGAGCCGATTTCGGTAGGCACAACAGGTTGTTTGCTGCGGTCGAAAATTTTTACTTTGAGCATTTCTTCTAGTTTTTGTACCTGCATACTTAAAGTTGGCTGGGTAACAAAACACTTTTCTGCAGCGCCAACAAAGCTTCGGTAGGTATCTACAGCGACGATATACTCCAATTGAACCAGGGTCATAATTAAAATTGATCTTTAGTTTGTAAAGGTATCAATTTTGATTATGATGTAAGTAAAAAAAGAGCTGTTTTTAGCAGCTCCTTTATGGGGTTAAATGTGTTTACTTAAAAAATCGCGGTAGGCGAGTTTGATGCCTTCTTCCAATTCAATCTGGTGTTTCCAGCCTAAGGCATGTAGTTTAGAAACATCCATCAGTTTACGCGGTGTGCCATCAGGTTTACTGCTGTCGAATGTTAGCGTTCCTTCAAAACCAATGATGCTCTTGATGAGTAAGGCGAGATCTTTAATGGTCAGATCTACGCCAGTTCCTACGTTCACCAATCCAGGCTCGTTGTAATTTTGCATCAGGAAATAACAGGCATCGGCCAGATCATCTGCGAAAAGAAATTCCCGCATGGGAGATCCGGAACCCCAGATGTTTACTACTGAAGTTCCATTAACTTTCGCTTCATGAAACTTGCGGATCAGCGCTGGTAATACGTGAGAGTTTTGAGGGTGGTAATTGTCGTTATAACCATATAAGTTGGTTGGCATTACCGATATGAAATTGCAATTGTACTGTGCACGGTAAGCATCGGCCATTTTGATTCCTGCAATTTTAGCAATGGCATAAGGTTCATTGGTTTCTTCGAGCAGGCCGGTTAACAGGTATTCTTCTTTTAAAGGTTGTGGCGCAAGTTTTGGATAGATGCAACTTGAACCCAGGAACATGAGTTTTTTTACCCCGTTTTTATAAGATTGATGGATAACATTATTCTGGATGCAGAGGTTTTCATATAGAAAATCGGCACGGTAGGTGTTGTTGGCCACAATTCCACCAACTTTTGCCGCGGCTAAAAACACGTATTCTGGTTTTTCAGTTTCAAAAAAATCGGTTACTGCATTTTGATCCCGAAGATCAAGTTCTGAAGAAGTTTTTACGAGGAGATTGGTAAAACCTTCGTTAAGCAATTTGCGGTAAATGGCTGAACCAACCATTCCACGGTGACCAGCTACGTATATTTTTGCGTTTTTTTCCAAGATCTTTATTGTATAATATTACAAAAGTACAAAATCAGATCGAGCATAGCGACTCGAAGGATTTAATTGTATTTTTGGCTAAATTTGTATAAAAAATTAAGTAGTGGGTAAAGATAAGTTAAGAAAGTTTGCAGAGATAGACACCTTCCCAAATGTATACCAGTTGGATGAGGGTAAGCCTTTAAAAGGGAAATGGGCTTCTGAGCATTTTAAAAATGACCATCCGATTGTATTGGAACTGGCTTGTGGTAAAGGAGAATATTCTGTAAACCTGGCTAAGTTTTTTCCGGAGAAGAACTTTATTGGTGTTGATCTGAAAGGTAACCGGATTTGGCGTGGTGCTAGGACAGGAATGGATGAAGGCATTGCTAACCTGGCTTTTTTAAGGATACAGATTGAAGATATTGTGGATTATTTCGGAGAAGATGAGATCGATGAAATATGGATCACTTTTCCTGACCCTCAGCCTCAGGAGAGCCGTGAGAAAAAGCGTCTTACTTTTCCTGGCTTTCTGGAGAAGTATAAAACTTTTTTAAAGCCGGGAGGTAAAATAAACCTGAAAACAGATAACGATGGTTTGTATCTTTATACTGTTGAAAAGGTTCAGGAACTGGGTTTACCTTGTTATAAGAATACTGACCAGTTGTATAAATCTGAGTTTTATGATGAGGTGTTGTCCATAAAAACGCATTATGAGCGGATTTACCTGAAACATGACAAAAACATTAATTATATCCAATTCTCCTTGGTATAATGTAAAATCCTAAACTTTTCCTCATCGAATGGAACAATCTTTTTATGATCAGGTTTTTGAATTGGCACGATTGATCCCCGAAGGTCGGGTTACTTCTTACGGTGCAATTGCCAGAAGTTTAGGTGCTGGTGGCTCTGCTCGTATGGTGGGATATGCTATGGCCCATGCCGGTGCAGCCGATCCACCGGTTCCCGCACATCGGGTGGTAAATAGCAGCGGGCTGTTAACCGGAAGGTTTCATTTCAAAACACCGGGGTTGATGCAGGAACTCCTGGAAAAAGAAGGGGTCGAAGTAAAAAATGACAAAGTGCGTGATTTTAAAACCTTACTTTGGGATCCATTAAAAGAATTGTAACATGACAGAACAAATCAGGTGTGGATGGTGCGGTACAGATCCGTTGTATGTTAAATACCACGATGAAGAATGGGGTAAGCCAGTTTACGATGATCAGATTTTATTTGAATTTTTGATTCTGGAGGGTGCCCAGGCTGGTTTAAGCTGGATTACCATTTTGAAAAGGCGAGATGGCTATCGGAATGCTTTTGCTGGCTTTGATGTCGCTAAGGTTGCTGCATTTACTGAGGCTGATGAAGACCGGTTGATGAATGACCCGGGAATTATCAGAAATAAACTGAAGGTTAAAGCTGCAATCAACAATGCTAAACTTTTCATGGCGATCCAGGATGAGTTTGGCTCTTTTTCAGACTATATGTGGGGCTTTGCTCCCAATAAAAAGCCGATTGTAAACAAAGTCAGAACCTTGGGTGATGTGCCGGCCCGTACCGAGCTTTCGGATGCGATCAGCAAGGATATGAAAAAGAGAGGCTTTAAATTTTTCGGAACCACCATTTGTTATGCACATATGCAGGCTACGGGAATGGTCAACGACCATCTGGACAATTGCATCTGTAAACAGGGTTAATTTATTTATGCATGCCGTTGTATGCGGCAACAAAAGCCCTGACCAATTTGGCATCAAAGGATTCGGTTGCTTTGATGCGTTCCGCTAAATCTTCATCGTTGGTCAGTTTTTGTAATAGTACATTTCTAATCAGCTGGTTTTTTCCCGCTGAATTGCCGGGTTCAACCGGAAGTTCCTGTATTGGGCCGGTTCCAAATTTTTCTATAAAATAGGTCGCTGGACCCGCTTGTGCAGATGCCGCATCTTGCCTATTCCGGCCGCCACCACCCAGTGTGATGCCTATACCTCCGCCCATGCCTCCAAAACCTCCTGTGCCGCCACCAATTCCAAATGATGGGCTGACGCGCGCACGCTTTGGTGCTGCATCTGTAACATTGGTGTTTCCACCTCCAATGGTATAAAGATTTACCGCTCCAAGTTCTATAACTTTAAAAAAGCGGAATTCCATCTTTTTCCTGATCACAATCGGTTTACTCACAAAGGTTTCTCCGTTCCACAGAAACTCCTGAATGTCTTTCGCTTTATACTGGGTAATAGATTCATCATCGTTCTTCATCACCACTGTAGCGTAATCCGTTCCTTGTATGGTTCCGCGAATGAAATTACCAGGTGAAATGGTGATGGCATCCTGCGCCTGGCTTTTCACAAAAACCAGCATAAGCAACAGCATTAAAATAAATGGTCTAATCAACTTCATCATACCCAAATAACGGAATTTATTTGTTGTTTGTTGTAAAGGTAACTGAACAATTATTGTAGGGTTGTTTTTAAAATCCCTGTTTTTGTTTCCGGATATAAGGGTACATACTTTTTGAAACTGGATTTCATGTAATTGAATGCGTACTGTTTTGGATCGGCCATGTCTTTAGCCTGTGCATAGAACTTTCCGGTTACATAACTTCCGATTAAAAAGTTACGGAGTTTCTTGTCTGCTTCTTCATCTAAAGCAACGTCTTTGATCATCTCCGGATCAAGAAAAGGTGTGGTACCGAAATGTGTAATCAAATAGCTCGCCAATTGATCATATGTCTCTGTAAGCAGTGTTGCATCTGGCGAAGCCATTAAGGTTTCGGTTTGTTTGACATAGGGCGCAAGTTCAACAGCTAGTCTTTCTCTGGTAACTGCGGTCAGTCCTGCTGGTACAAAATACTGAGTTGCGACATGATATGGGTCTACAAATAGCCTGACAGTATCCGTGCTTCCAGTTCTGACTAACGTATAACAATCTACAATTCCTGTTTTTCCCCGCGTGCTAAACCTTTTAGAAAAATCAAGACTTTCGCCTGTTGGCCAACGGTAGCTATTTTTTAATTTGAGCATTTGGGTATTCCCTTTGTCTGTGATATTCATAAATGCACCCGATGGGATCGGATCATCGGCGGTGGTGCCATACCCTGTTTTAACTTCATTAGTGAGTCCGGCAAAAGTAGCTGCTTTAAGTAATTCTGTTGATGGTAGCTGTGCTTTGGCACAAAGGCTTGCTACAGCAATAAATAGGGTAAGCGTTTTTTTCATGAGGTTGGTTTTAGATAAAGATGAAAGTCCTGCTGAAATTCCATACCAATTTAATATTTTTTTGTTGCTGGTTAATGGGATCGGGAGAGTATTAGTATCTTTATCGGGTAACATAATATTGTGATGAAAACATCATGATCACTTTATTACGATTGAAAACAAAAATAAAAAGATGAAAAAACTCTTCCTTCTTGACGGTATGGCGCTGATTTACAGAGCGCATTTTGCGCTCAGTAAAAATCCAAGGTTCACCTCTACAGGCATCAACACTTCTGCGGTAATGGGATTTGCAAATACCCTCATGGAGGTGCTTAAAAAAGAAAGACCAACGCATATCGCGGTTGTTTTTGATACGGAAGCACCAACAGAAAGACATACCGATTTTGAGGCTTATAAGGCACACAGACAGGCTATGCCGGAAGATTTATCTGCAGCCCTTCCCTATATTTTTAAGCTGATTGAAGGCTTTAAGATACCGGTGATCACTAAAGATGGCTATGAAGCTGATGATATTATTGGCACGCTAGCCAAAGAAGCGGAGAAAAAAGGCTTTCAGGTATTCTGTATGACTCCCGATAAAGATTTTGCTCAATTGGTATCAGACAACATTTTCATTTATAAGCCCGCCAGAATGGGTAATGATATGGAAATTTTGGGTGTGCCTGAGGTTTTGGCGAAGTGGGAAATCGAAAATGTAACTCAGGTGATTGATATCCTCGGTTTATGGGGTGATGCCGTAGATAATATTCCTGGTATTCCTGGAATTGGTGAGAAGACTGCAAAATCACTGATTAGACAATATGGATCTGTAGAAAATATCATTGCACATGCGCATGAACTGAAAGGAAAACAACGCGAAAATGTAGAAACATACGCTGAGCAGGGAATGATTTCTAAAAAGCTGGCCACCATTATTTTGGATGTACCCGTTGAATTTGATGAAATTTCCTTGGAACTGGAAGAACCAAGCCGTGAATTGCTGGAGCCCCTGTTTGCTGAACTGGAATTTAGAACAATTGGAAAAAGGGTGTTTGGGGATGACTTTATCAGAAGTAGTTCTGTTGTGGTTTCTCAGCAAACAGATCTGTTTGGAAACGTAACTGAAGTACGTTCTGTCCAGGTTGTAATTCATCCTCCTCCTCCGATAGAAATTGTACCTGAGACCATTGTGCCACTCAGTACCATTGAAAATACACCACACAACTATCAGCTTGTTGATGCTCCTGAATCGCGGAAAGCGTTGGTTGCGCTTTTAATGCAGCAGGAAAGCATTTCGTTTGATACAGAAACTACCGGAACTGATGCCAATCTGGCCGAACTTGTTGGTCTGTCATTTAGCATTAAGCCTGGTGAAGGTTATTATATCCCGGTACCGGAAGACAGCGTCGCAGCGCAAGCGATTGTAGAAGAATTCAGGCCGGTACTTGAAAATGAAGGCATCAAAAAGATTGGGCAGAACATTAAATATGACATGTTGATTTTAAAATGGTATGGTGTTTCTGTTAAGGGAGAGCTTTTTGACACCATGCTGGCACATTATCTCATTGATCCGGATACCCGTCACAATATGGATGTGCTTTCAGAAAATTACTTAAACTATTCTCCGATTTCAATCACTGCTTTAATTGGGGCAAAAGGTAAAAATCAGGGTACCATGCGGGATGTTGCGGTAGAGAAGGTAGTGGATTACGCTGCGGAAGATGCAGATGTCACTCTACAACTAGCCAATGTATTTGAACCAATGCTGAAGACCCTCAATGCCGATAAGCTTGCTGCTGAGGTAGAAAATCCATTGATTTACGTGCTGGCGGATATTGAAGTAGAGGGGGTAAAGATTGATGTTGATACTTTGAATGCCTACTCGTTAGAGCTGGAGCAGGATATCCGGAAGTTTGAGCAAAACGTATATGACAAATGTGGTGTACAGTTTAATCTGGCATCGCCTAAGCAATTGGGGGAGGTGTTGTTTGATAAGTTAAAACTAGACCCTAAGGCCAAAAAAACCAAGACTGGACAATACCAGACTGGTGAAGACGTGCTGCTCGCTTTGGCGCACAAGAGTGATATTGTACAGGACATCCTAGATTTTCGACAGTTGCAGAAGCTCAAATCAACCTATGTAGATGCTTTGCCTTTATTGGTTAATCCTAAAACTGGTCGTGTTCACACCAGTTTTAATCAGGCTGTGGCTGCAACCGGAAGACTAAGTTCCAATAATCCAAATCTGCAAAATATACCGATCCGGACAGCGCGCGGTCGCGAAGTACGTCGCGCCTTTATCCCAAGAGATGAAAACCATGTGTTACTTTCTGCGGATTATTCTCAGATTGAATTGCGCATCATTGCCGATATCAGTAAGGAGGAAAACATGTTGGATGCTTTTAACAAAGGCATTGATATTCACACCGCTACTGCTGCAAGGGTATATGGTATTTCAATAGAAGAAGTGGACAGTACGCAAAGGAGAAACGCAAAAGCAGTGAATTTTGGTATTATTTACGGGCAGTCGGCCTTTGGATTGTCTCAAAACCTGGGTATATCCCGTAAAGAAGCTGCTGAAATTATTGAACAGTATTTTGCGCAATATCCGGGTATCAAAAAATATATGTCAGACACGATGAATTCCGCACGTGAAAACGGCTTTGTCGAGACAATTCTAGGTAGAAGAAGGTATTTAAGGGATATCAATTCGGCCAATCAGACAGTGCGCGGCTTTGCAGAACGAAATGCAATCAATGCGCCGATACAGGGTTCTGCTGCGGACATGATCAAGGTAGCGATGATTAATATTCACAAGGATATGAAGGATCAGAAGCTGCAATCTAAAATGACCATGCAGGTACACGATGAGTTGGTCTTCGACGTATTAAAGTCGGAAGTTGATGCAATGAAACAGATTATTGCGTACAGGATGAAAACTGCGATTCCTACAACGGTACCTATCGAAGTCGAGATTGGTCAGGGTAACAACTGGTTGGAAGCGCATTAGGATTTAATAATATACGACAACAAAAGCCCTCATGTGACTCGTCTACTCAAAGCTTTGGCCCTGAAAAGGGCTAGCTTTGTATGTCGTCTCATCACATCGGGGCTTTTCTGTAAAATCTTATACCAAAAATAGCGGTACTGTTTCTGGCGAGGAAAGGTAAATAATTAAAGTTCTATTGTTTCCCCAATGGCTGGCAGTAACAATATCTTGTTTTCTCTTTTGAATTTTGCTGTAGCCTCTTCCGTGTCAATTTTAATCGGAGGGAAGGTATTGTAATGTACACCAATCACTTTCTCGCAATCCAGGTACTTGGTCGCAATGATCGCATCGTCAACATCCATCGTATAATGGCCTCCGATTGGCAGTATGGCATAGTCCAGGTTGTACAAATCAGCCAGAAGCTTCATTTCCAGTGTCAATGCCGTATCCCCGGCGAAATAGATTGTTTTGCCACCAAGTTCCAATACAAAACCTGCAGGGTTGCCACCGTAGCTTCCGTCAGGATTACTGCTACTGTGAACAGCCCAAACCGTCCTTAAGCTACCAAAATCGAAAGTGCTTTTGCCAAAGTTGACATCAACTACATTTTTTACACCTTGCTTTTTTATCCAGCCGGCTACTTCTACCATGGCAATAACTTGTGCATTGGTCTGATTGGCCAGTTCTACCAGATCAGCCACATGATCTCCATGTCCATGGCTTACGAGGATGTAATCGGCCTGTATGCTTTTAATGTCAATGTGCTTGGCTAAAGGATTGTGCGTGATGAATGGATCAAACAAAAACTTTTTGCCCTCAGCTTCAAGAAGGAAGCAAGACTGACCGTAATATGTATATTTCATAATGATGAGATTTTAATTATTGACCAAACATGCCGCCAAGACCACCTAGCATGTCTTTTGTTGCCGCCTGCATTTCATGTGCACTAACTTGCTCAGCCTGGGTTAAAGCTTTGTTAATTGCGGTAAGCAAGAGTTCTTCAAGTTCTTCCTTGTCGGCTTGTTTGTAAAATTCTTCTTCAATTTCTACAGCGGTAATGGCTTTATTTGCAGTAGCAGTAATCCGGATAGCCCCGCCTTCTACTTCGCCAAAAACAGAAACGGTATCTAAACGTCTTTTTATTTCATCGGCCTTTTGTTGTGCCGCCATTAATTTATCGAACATAGTATGGTGTTTTAATATTAAACGAAATTAAGGGAAATTGGTTTAATCTATTCCATTTAAATGAAAAATGAACTTTTACTACAGTCCGGCACTAGTCGCTTTTTCTGGGTTTAGCCCGGTCATATTGTGCTGGCCATTGTTGTTCTTCTCCTAACGTGGAGGCCGCATGTAAAGCGAAATACGGATCTCTAAGCAGCTCGCGAGCCATGAAAATCAGGTCGGCCTGATCTTTTTGTAATATTTCTTCTGCTTGTGAGGCTTCTGTAATTAGTCCGACTGCCCCCGTTAATACACCGGTTTGCTGTTTGATGGCTTCGGCAAAAGGTACCTGGTAGCCTGGTCCTACCGGAATCTGCTGATGTGCTGCCAATCCTCCGGAAGAGCAGTCAACGAGATCTATGCCCTTGGTTTTTAGGATACCGGATAGTAGAACTGATTCTTCTGGCGACCACCCATCTTCAGCCCAATCGGTTGCCGATATGCGGACAAATAAAGGGTTTTCTGCTGGCCATACTTCCTGTACAGCTTCAATGATTTCGAGTAACAGGCGAATTCTGTTTTCGAAGCTACCGCCATATTCGTCTGTACGATGATTGCTCAATGGGGAAAGAAACTGGTGTAACAGGTAGCCATGTGCAGCATGAAGCTCAATGACCTGGAATCCCGCTATGAGTGCTCTTTTGGCGGCTGCTTTAAAGTCTGATTTCACTTTTTGAATTTCTTCGCCACTTAAAGCGCGGGGTTTTTCATCGGTCTCGTGAAAAGCAATTTCACTAGGTGCTACTGTTTTCCAGCCTCCATCTTTTTCATTAATTTGTTTTCCGCCTTTCCAGGGTGCTTGTGTACTGGCTTTTCGTCCTGCATGGGCGAGTTGGATGCCTGATACAGCATCACGCTGATGAATAAAGTCGGTAATGCGTTTGAGCATTTGTATATGGTCGTCGGTCCAGATGCCCAGGTCATCAGGAGAGATTCTTCCTTCCGGTGATATGGCCGTTGCTTCGGTAAAAATTAGCGCGGCGCCGCCAATCGCCCGGCTTCCAAGGTGAACCAGGTGCCAATCGTTTGCAAAGCCATCATCTGAGGAATACTGACACATGGGGGAGACTACGATCCGGTTTTTTAAGATGACGTTTTTAATGTTCAGTTTGGAAAATAATATAGACATGGATATGAATTTATTAGATAACAATTATAGCTTCAAGTTGTTTATGTTGCAAATGGAATCGTCACGATTGTAAAGGGAGAATTATTAAAATGTTAAGGATGATGTAGAAAGGCATTTAAATCAACTGAAAAATGTAAAAAAATAAAAAACGTATTGCGTAACTCAATATTTATTTAAACCTTTGCGCCTCAACTTATTCAAAGAAATATTTTAGACAGAAAATGATCAAGCACATTACACATAAACTTTCCATCGTAGAAGCAAAGAACATTGCTTCCAGGAATTTGTTTATTGAGCGTTTGCGACCCATATTTTCTGTGACCACGAACCGGCAAAACTATACGCCGCGCATTTGATTACCATGCTCGAAATCAGTGCATTTCACAGAGGATTGCCTCTCAAAAAACAATTAATCAGAACATTTATTTTTTTTCGTTAACCTATTAATGAATATAAACGATTTTATAGTGCAGGTTGCACTTCCTGAACATCGTGTTTTTGCAGAAGAGATCTGTGAAGAAATGGCTGAATCCGCAAAAGCCCGAGGTACAGGTATCGCTAAACGTTCTCCGGAATACGTTGCTGGTAAAATTTCCGATGGGAAATCAGTGATTGCATTCCATAAGGACGGCACATGGGCCGGGTTTTGTTATATCGAAACCTGGTCGCACGGACAATTTGTAGCCAATTCAGGTTTGATTGTAAGCCCCAAATTTAGAAAAGCAGGATTGGCGCATGCCATCAAAGAGAAAATTTTTGACCTGTCCAGACAGAAGTATCCTAAGGCTAAGATTTTTGGACTGACTACCGGTTTGGCTGTGATGAAGATCAATTCTGACTTGGGCTATGAGCCTGTTACCTATTCTGAGCTGACCCAGGACGAGGAATTTTGGAAGGGCTGCCAGAGTTGTGTGAATTTCGAGATCTTAACCATGAAAGAACGTAAAAACTGCATGTGTACAGCAATGTTGTACGATCCGGTTGAGCAAAAACATGATGTAGCTAAGAAATTTGCCGAGGAACTTAATAAAAAACCAAAGCTTTACGAGCGTTTCATGCGCATTAAGCAACGATTGGTTTTGAAGGCCAAACCTCAAAATAAAGGGGGATTGAAGTCCCTGTTGTTAATGTTTACCGTTTTATTTAAATAGCTGTTATATTAAGATGAAGAAGAAAGTAGTTTTAGCTTTTAGCGGAGGTTTGGATACCTCGTTTTGTTGTATCTACCTGGCGCAGGACCGTGGTTTGGAAGTGCACTCAGTAATTGTAAACACCGGTGGTTTTTCTGATGAAGAACTGCAGGAAATTGAAAAACGTGCTTATGCTTTGGGCGTTGCCTCACATGCGGTAGTTGACGAAACTGAAAATTATTACAACAGCTGTATTAAATATTTGATTTACGGGAACGTATTGAAAAATGCGACTTATCCACTCTCTGTAAGTGCCGAGCGTGTGAGCCAGGCTACAGCAATTGCCAATTATGTAAAGAAAATTGGTGCTGATTATGTAGCTCACGGTAGTACTGGAGCTGGAAATGACCAGGTGCGTTTTGATATGATTTTTAACATCATCATTCCGAATGTAGAAATCATAACTCCAATCAGAGATTTGAAATTATCCCGTGAAGCAGAAATAGAATATTTAAATGAACACGGTGTAGAATATAGTGCTGAAAAAGCAAGATACTCGATTAATAAAGGTTTATGGGGAACATCTGTTGGTGGTAAAGAGACTTTGACATCTAATGAAACCCTTCCTGAAGAGGCCTGGCCAACACAGGTGTCAGAAACCGCGCCGCGTAAACTGGCTTTAACTTTTGAAAAAGGAGAATTGGTAGCTATTGATGGCGAAACCTTTGAGCCAGTTAGGGCGATACAAAAATTGCAAGCCATAGCACAACCATACGGTATTGGCAGAGATATTCATGTTGGTGATACCATTATCGGCATTAAAGGTCGTGTAGGTTTCGAAGCTGCAGCACCAATTGTGATCATTAAGGCGCACCATACTTTAGAGAAACACACCCTCACCAAATGGCAATTGTCATGGAAAGAGCAATTGTCTTCTTTCTATGGGAACTGGTTGCATGAAGGTCAGTTCCATGACCCGATTATGCGTAACATCGAAGCTTTTTTGACAGATACCCAAAAGGTTGTGAGTGGAAAAGTATTTGTAGAGCTGTTACCGTATCGCTTCAATATCATCGGTATAGCGTCTGAGCATGATTTGATGAGCAATAAGTTTGGTAGCTACGGTGAAATGAACAATGCCTGGAGTGGTGAAGATGTTAAGGGTTTCTCTAAGATTTTTGGTAATCAGGTGATGATCTGGCATAAAGTGAACGGCAATGAAGATTAAAGCAGGTATAGTTGGCGGTGCCGGATATACAGGCGGCGAGATGCTTCGTTTACTGATCAATCACCCCGCTGTTGAGATTGTATTTGTACACAGCAATAGCAATGCCGGCAACCTCATCTCAGATGTGCATACCGATCTTTTAGGCGATACTGAATTGCGTTTTACAGCGCAGCTATCACAGGAAATTGATGTACTTTTTTTATGTGTAGGTCATGGTGATGCCAGAAAATTTCTGGATGCAAATGAAATCGCCAGGGGCATTAAGATCATTGATTTGAGTCAGGATTTCAGGTTGAAAGCGAATGCCGGTACAGACTGGGTATATGGTCTGCCGGAATTGAACCGTGAACAAATTATTAAAGCAGATTATATTGCCAATCCAGGTTGTTTTGCTACTTGTATCCAGTTGGCGCTATTGCCACTGGCAGCAAAAGGCTTGTTGAATAGTGAGGTTCATATCAATGCAACAACGGGCTCTACTGGCGCCGGACAAAGTTTGGCTAAAACTTCCCACTTCAGCTGGCGTAACAATAACCTTTCTGTCTATAAGGCTTTTGAACATCAGCATTTGAATGAAATCGGAGAAAGTTTGGTGAAATTGGATGCAGGTTTTGATCAGACCATTAACTTTATTCCGCAACGTGGTGATTTTACCAGGGGAATATTGGCTGCAGTTTATCTGGAAAGTGACCTGAGCGAAGCTGAAGCCATCGTATTATATGAAAATTACTACGCCGGACATGTGTTTACGCATGTAAGTAAAGCCAATATAGACCTTAAACAGGTTGTAAATACCAACAAGGGCTTGGTACATGTAGAAAAACATGGCAATAAGCTATTTATTGTCAGTATTATAGACAATCTGTTAAAAGGAGCCAGTGGACAAGCGGTACAGAATATGAATTTGATCTTCGGATTGGAAGAGGGTACAGGACTGCGGCTTAAAGCATCGGCGTTTTAATTAAACCCGGTGCGCATTGATCCGCCCTGCTGGAGAGTAGTTCCAGCTTTATCTTTAACCTTTAAAATCTAGAAAAATGAATTTATTTGATGTCTATCCACTCAACGATATAGAAATTACAAAAGCACAAGGCAGTACCGTATGGGATGCCGAAGGGCAAGAATACCTGGACTTATATGGTGGTCACGCAGTGATCTCCATAGGTCATACGCACCCACACTATGTAAAACGTGTGACAGATCAACTCAACAGAGTTGGTTTTTACTCCAATTCTGTTAAAATTCCATTGCAGGTTGAACTGGCTAAAAAACTGGGCGAGGTTTCAGGAAAAGCAGATTATCAATTGTTTTTATGCAATTCTGGTGCGGAAGCTAACGAAAATGCCTTAAAGTTGGCTTCTTTCTACAATGGAAGAAAAAAGATCATTGCCTTTAAAGGCGCCTTTCATGGCAGAACATCTCTGGCTGTTTCGGCTACCGACAATCCAAAAATCATTGCCCCGGTTAATGAAACAGATAATGTGTTATTTTTGCCTCATAATGATGAGGCTGCTTTAGCTGCTGCTTTTGAAGCTTATGGTAATGAGATTACTGCAGTAATTATAGAGGGCATTCAAGGTGTTGGCGGTATTAAAGAAGCATCGGTTAGTTTTTTAAAGCTAATCCGTAGCCTTTGTGATCAATACAATGCTGTATATATTGCTGATAGTGTACAATGTGGTTACGGAAGAACGGGCAAGTTCTATTCGCACGATTATGCTGGCGTAGATGCAGACGTGTATACCATGGCTAAAGGTATGGGTAACGGTTTTCCTGTCGCCGGGATTGCCATCGCACCTAAGTTTAAACCTTGGCATGGTATGTTGGGTACCACTTTTGGTGGCAATCACCTGGCTTGTGCTGCTGCTTTAGCCGTATTAGAAATTATTGAACAAGACAACCTGCTTCAAAATGCTGAAGAAGTTGGTAGTTATCTGATCTCGGAATTACAGAAAATAGAAGCAATCAAAGAAGTGCGCGGAAGAGGTTTGATGATCGGAATAGATCTTCCTGAACACTTATCCGGCGTGAAGAAAGACTTGCTTTTTAAACACCACATATTTACCGGAGAGGCAAAACCCAATGTCATCAGACTTTTGCCTGCTCTGAATTTAACTAAAGATCAAGCTGATCAATTCTTAAATAAATTCAAAATTGCTTTAAAAGGATGAATCAATTCACTTCAGTAAATGATGTGCAGAACATCAGCCAATTGGTTAAAGACGCCTTGGCATTAAAGGAAAATCCATACGTTAATCAGCATTTGGGAAAAAACAAGACCCTGGGGCTTGTTTTTTTAAACCCAAGTCTGCGTACCCGTTTAAGCACGCAGAAAGCTGCGCTTAACCTGGGAATGAATGTGATGGTCATGAATATGGATAAAGAAGGATGGGCACTTGAAACACAGGATGGTGTGGTGATGAACGGATCTACTGTAGAGCACATCCGTGAAGCTGCTGCAGTAATGGGGCAGTATTGCGATATCCTGGGTTTGCGCTCTTTTCCTAAACTCTTGAATAGAGATGAGGATTACAATGAAGACTTTTTTAATAAGTTTATCAAATATTGTGGTGTACCGGTAGTGAGCCTGGAGAGTGCAACACGTCATCCGCTCCAAAGTTTAGCCGATTTGGTGACCATTCAGGAAACCTGGAAAGGTACAGGAAAGCCAAAGGTAGTATTGGCCTGGGCACCACACATCAAAGCTTTGCCACAGGCTGTTCCAAATTCATTTGCAGAGTGGATGTGTAAAGCACAACAGGACGGATTGCTTGATTTCACCATTGCTCAACCCAAAGGGTATGAGTTGAACCCTGACTTCACACCTGGGGCAACGATTACACATGAATTGAATCAGGCCTTAAGCGGAGCTGATTATATTTATGTAAAAAACTGGTCGAGCTATCAGGAGTATGGAAAAGTGTTGACCTATCCTGAAGGCTGGATGCTCAATAATGAGAAACTAATTGGTACAAATGATGCAAAAGTAATGCACTGTCTGCCTGTTAGAAGAGATTTGGAGTTGTCTTCTGAAATTCTGGACGGCCCCAATTCACTGGTGATTCATGAGGCCGGAAATCGTTTATGGGCAGCTCAGGCTGTACTGAAACAAATGCTGGAAGGCTTAATTTAATCAGGCGTAGTTAAGACATTATCAATAAAGTAATAAACAAATGAAGAAACTAAGCGTCATCAAAATCGGAGGGAATGTAATCGATAATTCTGAAAAGCTACATCAGTTTTTACTTGATTTTAAGGCCTTGCCGGGAGATAAAATTTTAATCCATGGCGGAGGTAAAATTGCCACTGAACTGGGTGTTTCTTTAGGTGTTGAATCTAAAATGGTAGAAGGCAGACGAATCACAGATATCGAGACGTTGCGCATTGTGACCATGGTGTATGCCGGACTGATCAATAAAAATATGGTTGCCCAGTTACAAGCGAAGGGATGTAATGCGATCGGCCTGACCGGTGCCGATGGCAATATCATTAAAGCGGTAAAACGGCCGGTAAAAGATATTGACTACGGTTATGTCGGGGATCTGGATGCCGCTTCGGTAGCTGCCGGGACACTAGACAGCCTGTTAAAGGCAGGCTTAGTTCCTGTGTTGTGTGCAATTACACATGATGGCGATTCGCAATTACTCAATACCAATGCAGATACCATCGCTTCAGCGGTCGCAGTCGCAATGTCAGGCTTATACGACACAACTTTAATCTATTGCTTTGAAAAGCGTGGCGTGATGCGCAATATTGATGATGATAACTCCCTGGTGCCTGAAATTCCCATGGGTCAATTTGAAACATTAAAGCAGGAAGGCGTGGTTTCGGGAGGCATGATTCCAAAACTGCACAATGCTTTTGAAGCCATAAAAAGTGGAGTTACAGCAGTATATATAGGCAAAGCAGACGAATTGCCTCAAATTAATGGAAATAATTTTGGAACCAGATTAATCAAATAATTATGAACAAGTTTACAGGCAGTATTGCCATATTGGGAAGTGGAAACATCGGTATCTCTTTAGCGAAAGGATTGGTTAAGGCAAATTATGCTAGCCCCGGTCAGATCAGCCTGACCAGAAGAAATATTTCCCATTTGAGCACGCTGGCTGAACAAGGGTTTGTAATCAGTAAGGATAATGCTACGGTGGTTTCTACTGCTGATATTGTTGTTTTAGCCGTATTGCCACAACAGCTAAATCACCTTTTGGCAGAAATTGAGTCGGTAGTTGATGCTAAAAAACAGGTTTTCATATCCGTTGCTTCGGGGGTAAACTGCAAGGACATCAGGAATAAGTTGGGCGAAAATGTGCAAGTGATTCGGGCAATGCCCAATACTGCAATTGCCATCGGCCAGTCTATGACTTGTGTGGCAACCGATAACGCCAGTGAAGAAAATGTAGCGGAGGTAACGCGTATGTTTGAAACGGTTGGTGCTGTGGTTAAGATTAATGAAGATCTGATGACGGCTGCAACAGCTCTATGTGCCTGTGGCATTGCTTTTTTTCTGCGTGGAATCAGAGCTGCCTCACAAGGTGGCGTAGAAATTGGTTTTCATGCTGATGAAGCACTTAAAATGGCTGTGCAAACTGCAAAAGGGGCTGCTGATCTGTTGTTGTTGATGCAATCGCATCCGGAACAGGAAATAGATAAAGTGACATCGCCAAAAGGATGTACCATTGCCGGATTGAATGAAATGGAACATAATGGCTTCAGTTCTTCACTCATCAAAGGAATCAAGCTTTCTGCCCTTAAAGCAGGAGCTTTATATACAAAAGAATAATAAGCACATGATAGAGCAACTGCAAGAAGACAGTATAGCATTACTGAAAGAATTGATCAAAATTCAGTCTTTCAGTAAAGAAGAAGATAAAACCGCGGATGTAATAGAACGTTTTTTGCAGCAACGCAACATTAAAACCAAACGTAAACTGAATAATGTTTGGGCATATAATCAGCATTTTGATGCTGCAAAACCTACCTTGCTTTTAAATTCCCATCACGATACCGTAAAGCCCAATACAGGTTATACACGTGATCCTTACGATGCTGCTGTAGAAGAAGGCAAATTGTATGGATTGGGTAGTAATGATGCCGGAGGATGTTTGGTATCGCTCATAGCAACGTTTTTATATTATAATGAGCAGACAGACCTGAGTTATAACATCTGTCTGGCCACCACAGCGGAGGAGGAGATTTCTGGAAACAACGGTTTGGAGTGTGTACTCCCGGATTTAGGGCAACTTGAGTTTGCTATCGTAGGTGAGCCTACACAAATGCAATTGGCCATTGCAGAACGGGGATTATTGGTTTTGGACTGCACCTCGACTGGCAAAGCTGGTCATGCTGCACGTGAGGAAGGTGATAATGCGATTTATAAAGCACTTAAAGACATTGAATGGTTCCGTAATTACCGGTTCTCTAAGATCTCGGAGGTTTTTGGGCCATTGAAAATGTCAGTAACCATTATCAATGCGGGCTCTCAGCACAATGTGGTTCCTGCTACCTGTACCTTTACCGTTGATGTACGTGTAACAGATGCTTATACCAATGAAGAAGTGCTGAAAATTATTCGGACAAATGTAGATGCTGAGGTTAAACCGCGTTCTGTGCGTTTGAAACCATCTTCTATTGATAAACAGCACCCGCTTGTACAATCGGGGATTGCATTGGGAAGAACAACCTACGGCTCTCCAACAACCTCTGATCAGGCCTTGTTAAGTATTCCATCCCTTAAGGTTGGCCCTGGTGATTCTGCAAGATCACACATGGCCGATGAATATGTCTATATTAACGAGATAGAAGAGGGAATAAAGCTCTATATCGAAATGTTAAAACCGGTAATTAACGGGGATTAGACATTCTGGCCGATAATTGTATTTTTGTAACCTGCTTGGCTTCTAAAACCGGAGCTGCAAAATTGATGAATAAATGAAGATCTGGCAAAAAAATATTGATGTAAATAAGGATATTGAAACTTTTACGGTAGGTAAAGACCGGGAACTCGATTTGCAGATGGCTGCTTTTGATGTTTTAGGATCACTGGCCCATGTGGAAATGCTGGAAAGTATCGGACTGTTAAGTGCCGATGAACTGGAACAGATTCAAAAGGAACTTAAAAATATCTATAAGGAAATTGCTGAAGGCAAATTTGTAATAGAAAATACTGTAGAAGACGTTCATTCTCAGGTGGAATGGTTGTTGACGCAACGTATCGGCGAAGCCGGAAAGAAAATACATAGCGGACGCTCACGAAATGACCAGGTTCTGGTCGATTTGAAGCTTTATTTTAGAAGTTGCATAGCCGAAATGGTTGGTAATACGTCTGTATTATTTTCACAGCTTGTTGAGTTAAGCAATACACATAAAGAAAAATTGTTACCAGGTTATACGCATTTACAGATTGCGATGCCGTCTTCATTTGGCTTGTGGTTTGGTGCCTATGCCGAGAGTTTGGTGGACGATATGGAAATGATGCTTGCCGCATGGAAGGTTTGCAATAAAAACCCATTGGGTTCTGCAGCCGGATATGGTTCGTCATTTCCTTTAAACAGAACCATGACTACTCAGCTGCTTGGCTTTGAAAGCTTGAATTACAACGTAGTTTATGCGCAAATGGGACGTGGTAAAACAGAACGCATTCTGGCTCAGGCTATGTCATCTATAGCGGCTTCTTTAGCAAAAATGGCTATGGATGTGTGTTTGTTTATCAATCAGAACTTTGGCTTTATCAGTTTTCCTGACGAACTGACTACTGGATCGAGCATTATGCCACATAAAAAGAATCCTGACGTATTTGAACTGATCCGCTCACGCTGCAATAAAATACAGGCATTGCCGAATGAAATTGCCATGATGACCACCAATTTGCCTTCTGGCTATCACCGCGATTTACAATTGCTCAAAGAAAACCTGTTTCCGGCAATTACTTCTTTAAACGAATGTCTGGAAATGACCACTTTTATGCTGCAAAACATCAGTATTAAAGACGATATCCTGACCGATAAGAAATATGCTTACCTGTTTAGTGTCGAAGTGGTGAATGAACTGGCTTTGAAAGGAACTCCTTTTAGGGAAGCTTATAAGATTGTCGGTGAAACCATTGAAAATGGAACTTTCTCTCCAGAAATGAAAGTAAGCCATACTCATGAAGGTAGTATCGGAAATCTTTGCAATGAAGAGATTACATCGATGATGGAAGAAGTGCTTGCTCAGTTTAAATTTGAGAGAACTAACCAGGCTATAGCTGAACTGCTGGCCTAAATATTTAATCATAATCATAAAAAAAGAAATGAATGTATCGGTACTAGCTGGCTCACTTATTGGTTCGGAGATCATTAAAATTGGCAATGAAGTCAATGAAATGAAGCGTAAAGGAGCGAAAATTGCCAATTTAACGATTGGTGACTTCGATTCTTCAATCTATCCAATACCCTCAGCGTTAAAACAAGGTATTGTTGAAGCTTATCATAACAATCAGACCAATTATCCACCTGCAGATGGCGTATTGGCTTTGAGAGAAACAGTTTCAGACTTGCTGAAAGACCGTTTCGATCTGGATTACGCGACCGATAGTATTTTAATTTCTGGCGGGTCCAGACCCTTGATCTATGCAACGTATCTGGCGCTGATTGATCCAGGTGATACGGTCATTTTTCCTGCGCCATCATGGAATAACAATCATTACTGCCATTTGACATCAGCTAAGGCTGTTGCTGTGGAAACGGATGAAGCCAATCACTTTATGCCAACTGCAGCGCAATTAAAACCGCATTTTAAAGGAGCGACTTTATTGGCTTTGTGTTCCCCATTGAATCCTACCGGGACAATGTTTGGTAAAACTCAGCTGGAAGAAATTTGTGATGCTGTTCTGGAAGAAAATAAAAGCAGGGCAGCCGGCGAGAAGCCTTTGTACCTGATGTATGATCAAATGTATGCTTTACTGACTTTTGGTAAGGAACACGTAAATCCGGTAAGCTTACGCCCGGAAATGCGTGATTATACGATATTTATTGATGGCAGTTCAAAATGCCTTGCTGCAACAGGTGTACGTGTTGGCTGGGGTTTTGGACCGGCCGATATCATTAATAAAATGAAGGCCCTCGTTGGGCACATGGGGGCTTGGGCACCTAAAGCTGAGCAGGTTGCCATGGCGGAATATTTTAAGGATAAAACTCAGGTAGACGATTTTCTAAATAGCTTTAAACAAAAGATTCAGGATAGTCTGGATGCTTTGTATAAAGGTTTTAATGATTTAAAGTCAGAAGGTTTTCAAGTTGAAGCTGTAGAGCCTATGGGTGCCATTTACTTAACCATTAAGATTGATTACATTGGTAAAACCACACCTGAGGGTCAGGTTTTAAAAGACAGTGCTGATGTGAATTTTTATTTGATTAAAGAAGCTCAGGCGGCTTTGGTGCCATTCTCTGCTTTTGGTAATGAAGATAGCATGCCTTGGTTCCGCGCATCTGTAGGAGCTTGCGCCTTACAGGATATTGTTGATATGATGCCCAGAATTAAACTGGCGCTAAGTAAATTGAAATAGTCAATTTACTTATCATAAAAAAACCGCCGGTCATACAAATAGCCGGCGGTTTTTTATGCATTTATTTAAATTCTGAAGTCTTATGGAATTCAATATCCGGATAATCGCGCATGGTCATATTGATCATGAAATCATTGTCTGCAAGGAATACCGGGTTGCCATCTTTATCTTCACCAATATGTTGTTGCTTACGTTTTAGAAATTCTTCCAGTTTCTTTTTATCCTTTGAGGTCACCCAGTTCGATCTGCCATAAGATAGGGTTCTGAAATGTGCTTTGGCGCCATATTCGTGTTCTAAGCGGAAAGCAATTACTTCGAATTGTAGCTCTCCAACGGCACCAATGATTTTGCGGTTACCAGGCTGAGCAGTGAACAGCTGTGCTACACCCTCCTCTGTAAGCTGTTGGATGCCTTTCTCCAGTTGTTTTGTTTTCAGTGGATCTCTGTTCTCTACTTCCTTAAATATTTCAGGAGAGAAGCTAGGAATGCCTTTAAATTGCAATTGTTCTCCTTCTGTAAGGGTGTCGCCAATTTTGAAATTTCCGCTGTCGTATAAGCCTACAACGTCGCCAGGCCAGGCTTCATCCACGATACTTTTCTCATTGGCCATGAAATCCATGGGATTTGAGAACTTTAGTTTTTTACGCTGGCGGGTATGGTAATAAAATTTGTTGCGTTCAAACTTACCAGAGCAAATCCTTAAAAAAGCAATCCTATCGCGGTGTTTTGGATCAAGGTTGGCATGTATTTTAAATACAAAGCCAGAAAAGTTTTTCTCTTCAACCAATACTTCGCGCTCTTCCGCCTCGCGACTCTTTGGACTAGGTGCGATGTTAATGAAGGTATCCAGTAATTCTTTGATTCCAAAATTATTGATGGCACTTCCAAAAAATACAGGAGCAAGTAAGCCTTCAATGTACATACTTTTGTCCAGGTCACCATATACGCCATGAACCAGTTCCAGATCGCTTTTTAAGCCGTCCAGTTCTTTAGGCTTTAAAAAGTTGTTCAGGTTCTCATCATTCAGGTCGCTTACCTCGATAACCGGGGCGCTGATTTTTGCCTTATCTGGTTCAAAAAGATTTAAATGTTTGTTATATATACTGTAAACCCCTTTAAAAGTATGTCCCTGTCCGATAGGCCAGGATAGGGGGCATAAGCTGATGCTGAGTTTACTTTCAATTTCATCCAGTAAATCAAAAGCATCTTTACCTTCCCGATCCATTTTATTGACAAAAATGATTACAGGGGTATTCCGCATGCGGCACACCGCCATTAATTTCTCCGTCTGCTCTTCTACACCTTTTACACAGTCGACCACCAGAATTACACTGTCTACTGCAGATAAAGTACGGTAGGTATCTTCTGCAAAGTCTTTGTGACCCGGAGTATCCAGGATATTGATGCGTTTACCACTGTACTCAAAGCCCATAACTGAGGTGGCAACAGAAATACCACGCTGCTTTTCAATTTCCATGAAATCTGAGGTATTGCTTTGGTTGGCCTTATTTCGCTTTACAGCTCCGGCGGTATTGATTGCCCCGCCAAACAAAAGAAATTTTTCTGTTAAGGTTGTTTTTCCTGCATCGGGGTGACTTATAATGGCGAATGTTTTTCGTTTTTCTATTTCTGGATGGATCATAAAGAATTAAGCATCTGTGCTTGATGAAGCTGCAAAGATAATTATAAATATATAAAAGAAAACCGGTCAATGATCTGACCGGTTTTTATATGAAAATTATAAATCTTTAACGTCCTCCGCGCGTCGGCCTGCCACCACCTTCAGATGACCGGGATCCTTCCGATCTGGATCCACCTTCACTTCTTTGAGCAGGTGGGGCACTTTGTTGTATCCGTTCAGGTCTGGATTGTTGAACCGGTGCCTGACGTGGTTGTTCCTGTCGTTGCGGCTGCTCTTGCCTTTGGGGCCTTTGCTGAGGTTGTTGTTCCTGCCGCTGTGGCTGTTGTTGTTGCCTTGGAGCCTCATAACTACGTTGCGGGCGCTGTTGTGGTTGAGCCTGTTGCTGTGGTTGAACCTGCTCAGGTCTCTGTTGCCTTTCCGGGCGGGCTTCACGTACAGGCTGAGTGGTTCCGCTGCCTACATTTCCGCGGTCAATTCTGCCAGGTCTTGCTGGATTTTGGTCCGGATCGTTACTCATTTGCGTAGGTCTTGGAGGCCTCTCCATGTTTCCACCGTTGTTGTTTCTTGAAGGAATGTTTGTGTTTCCTGTATTTGTTTCTCTCGATGGACGTCCGCTTGTAACTCCACTTCCATTATTTCCTCGATCGGGCATCGATGTTCCACGATCAGGTCTCGGACTGGCGTAACCTTCACCCCTGATGGCATCTCTAGGTGCCGGGTTGGTGTTGTTATTGCCACGGGTTGGCCTAGGTGTATAGATATTCAAATTATCGCCATTGATGCTGCTTCGGCTTGGCCTGCCAGAGTTATTTACATTGTAAACCCGTACGTCTCTTCCGGTAGCACGTCTGATGTCATCGGCTCTTGGTCCGCTGTAATACGTATGACGATTATTTACATAGGTATTGTTAATGATTGTTGTATTATTAATGTATACGTTGTTCCTCCTCGAATAGTAGCGTGGGAAATTATCGTAATAAATATTTCTCTGTGGAACAAATACCCACCATAGCGAAGGAATATTAATATTGACGTTGATGTTCATGCCCGGTCCCATAGGTGCCCAGCCATAATATCCACCACCACTTCTCCAGTTTACCCATGCTGGTCCCCAGGTTGTATCCGGAATCCAGACCCACTGACCGTAAGTGTTATATACCCATCTTCCATAATGAAATGGAGCCCAGCCCCAGTCGTAATTGGAAACCCAGGTATTTCCGTATTCAGTCATTGCCCAGCGGCCATTCGAATAGTACGGTCTGAAATCCGCCTGATCTACGTCGGGACGCCATACGTATCCGTACTGCGGATCCTGTATCCAGGTGCCATAAGGCGACAGTTCATCATAAAATGATTGAAGCGATACGTCTTCGCCCTGCGCCATAATCTTTTGTGTTGTCCCGGTTAGCAGGAGCAGTAGCCCCAGCACGATAGCCGGTAATTTGATCATGTTTCTCATTTGTGTGTGTTTAATTTACCTAACGTTTTAATGATATCAATTTGAGTTCCAAAACCGGGTTAAAGTTTAACACGCTTGCAAAATATTACATTGGCATTGGAATTCATTTCGCAATAATATTAGTCTATCCGTGGTCTAAGCCAATTTTTCGTTAAAGACTGTAGCATTAAAATTACGTATTTTATGGCGTAAAAATATTTTCCAGATAACTTTTCTGTCAGGAGTTTTTGATTTATATTTTGAAAGATGCCCTTTACCGCAAATATTTTTATTCTTTTGTAGGTTAATCCACGCTCATTATACTTGCTGAATTTTAACAAGGCTAATTTTATTAAAAAATGACTACACCCATCACAAAAGGCACTTTATTTCTGATCCCGGTTCCCCTGGCAGAAAATGCAGCGCAGAAATCGTTTACAGCTTATTTAGGAGAAACCATCAATTCCATACAAACGTATATTGTTGAAAATGAAAAAACTGCCAGGAAATTTTTAAAGGAAGCAGGCATAAAAACGCCACAAAGTGAACTTGTAGTACATGATTACGGTAAACATAAACGTGGAAATTCTATGGTTCCATATTTTAAGGAACTGATGACTGGAAAAGATGTGGGTCTGATGAGTGAAGCAGGTTGTCCTGGAGTCGCAGATCCAGGAGCCGAGATCGTCTCAGAAGCACACAAAAGGGGGATTAAGGTCGTGCCATTAGTTGGCCCAAGCTCCATCTTATTAGCTTTAATGGCCTCTGGTTTCAATGGACAAAGCTTTACTTTCCATGGTTATCTTCCCATTGATAAGGCCGATCGTTCAAAAAGAATCAAGGAATTAGAACAAATTTCAGAGAAAAACCGCCAAACACAGATTTTTATCGAGACCCCTTTTAGAAACAACCATCTTTTTGAAGATATTTTAAAAAATACTTCTGCTCACACGCAGCTTTGTGTTGCCAGCAACCTGACTGCTGAGGAAGAATATGTGAAGACTCTGCCAATTGCTTTATGGCGCAAAGAAAGGATAGACCTACACAAGAAGCCAACAATTTTCCTTTTATATAAAGGCAATTAGCGATACATATTTTTACTCTCAATAAATGAGATTACTTTATCGGGAACAAAATACTGTACGTTTTTTCCTGCTGCAATAGCTTTTCTGATAAAAGTAGATGAAATGTCCATTTGCGGGGTTTCGGTTACGGTAACCGCCGGATGATCACGCCATTCAGTAAGGTCTACCCCGGGTCTGGGGTAGACATACAAATGATAGTTTTTCAAAATTACTTCGTAATTTTTCCACTTTTTAAAAGAGGCAAGGTTATCTGCTCCCATAATTAATGCAAACTCTTTTCCAGGATACTTTTCCTGTAAATAAGTTAGCGTGTCAATGGTATAGGAAGGCTGCGGTAAACCAAATTCAATGTCGCTTACCTTTATCCCCTCCGCTTGTTCTATTGCCAATCTGGCCATTTCCAACCTGTCGTACATGTTAGAAAGGCCATTTTTATTTTTTAACGGATTGTGTGGAGAAACGACCAGCCAAACCTCTTTAAGTCCGGTAAAACCAGCCATGTAATTGGCGATAATTAAGTGGCCAATGTGGATGGGATTAAAAGATCCAAAGAATAGTCCGATTTTCATCTTTTTATAAAGTCTCCAACCAATTTTTCAGCTTCTGCACACGCAGTTTCCAAGTCAAAGTTTTTAAGTATAACATCAAACTTATCGGCATATCCAAGCTCTTTTTCGGCTTTAATAAACCGCTCCTGTAGTTTTTCCTGACTGTCCGTACCTCTGCCGCTTAAGCGTTCTTTCAGTACTTCAAGGGATGGAGGCTGTACAAATATGGCCAGGGCATCTTGTTCATATTTGCGCTTCAGGCGTAAACCGCCTTCTACATCAATATCAAAAATAACATGCTTATCATCGTTCCAGATCCGCTCTATTTCTGACCTTAGAGTGCCATAAAATGTGCCATTGTAAACCTCTTCAAACTCTACAAATTCCTGTCTTGCAACACGATGTAAAAAATCTTCTTTGGAAATGAAATAATAGTCTTTTTCGTTTACTTCATCTCCTCTTGATTCCCGGGTAGTTGCCGAAATAGAAAAACATAAAGAAGGAAACTTCTTCAGTAAGTGTTTAACGATGGTGGTTTTACCTGCTCCGGATGGTGCAGAAAATATGATCAGTTTACCTTGTTTCATTCCGGCTTACAATACGTTTAATAGTTGTTCTTTAATCTTTTCCAGCTCTTCTTTCATGCCCACAACCAGCTGCTGTATCTGTGCTTCGTTCGCTTTTGCGCCCATGGTATTGATTTCCCGACCAATTTCCTGCGAAATAAATCCAAGTTTTTTACCATTTGCATCCTTGCTTTTTAAGGTTTCGATGAAATAATTGCAATGACTTCTCAATCGGATTTTCTCCTCAGTAATGTCTAATTTATCAATGTAATAGATCAACTCCTGCTCAAGGCGATTCTGGTCTACACTTATTTTTCCAACATTATCTTCTAAAAATTGATTCAACCGCGCCCTGATCTGCGGGATTCTTAGAGGTTCAAGGACTTCAATCTCACTAAAAAACTGAAGAATATTCTTGATTCTCAATTCCAGATCAAGTTTTAAAACATTGCCCTCGTCAGCTCTGAATTGATTGAAGTTCTCCAATGCTTTGTTGAAAGTACTATAAAGGATGTTCCAATCATTTTCACTGACCTCATCTTCTACATAACTAATTACATCTGGAAAACTTAAAACTGCTTGTAACAGGTTGGTTGAGTTAGCCCCTAAATTGACATTGATTTCCTCCAATTGCTTGTAATAGCGGCTCAATAGCGCTGCATTGATGGTTGCTCCCTTCAAAGCCTCTTCGCCGCGTTCAATATTGATCGAAACGTTTACTTTACCACGTTCAATCTCTTTACTACAAATGTTGCGTAAAAAGAGCTCCTTATCTGAAAAAGACTTAGGAAGCTTAATGCTCAGCTCTAAAAACTTGCTGTTTAAGGATTTGATCTCTACTGCAAATTTTACATTCTCATGATCTGCAGAGGCCAGGCCATATCCTGTCATTGATTTTATCATGTGCAAAGATATAATTTATTGCGTTTTCCTGTCTATTTAACTTTTTTTAACTAAGGGAATTGGCAAACAATGGTTAATTTTACCTGATATTCCATTGTTATGAAATTCAAGCCCCACCATATTTTTCTTTTTTTGTTGCTAATCTTCGGTCCTGTAGCCTCATTATTTGCACAGGATTTTTCCTTAGGAGGCGCTATTTTTGAGCGGGGAACCACCAATCGGATCGCCGGGGCACAGGTCATCAATAAGAAAACAGGTATAAATGTGACAAGTAGTGATTTCGGCTTGTTCCAGATTAAAGCAAAAGTTGGCGATACCCTGCTGGTTATCAAGGCTGGCTACACTGATGCCGAGACTGCTGTTGTGTCAGACAAAGACATCATCATTTATCTAAATGGGGGGCGAACGCTTAAAGAGGTTAATATTAAAGGACAGAGTAAAAGACAAGAGCTGAACGATTTGAAACGGGATTACCGGAATAAAGGATCGTTTTATCAAGGTAAGCCGCCCTTTCTTGCCTTTCTTTTTAAACCTTTAACGGCAGTTTATGAATTGTTCGGACGAACACCAAAAAATGCCCGAAGATTTGGTCGTTTCTATGAAACGGAGTTGCAACAGACGCAGATCGATGGTTTTTTTAACGAATATTTAATTCAGAAAAATACCGATTTAAAAGGAGCAAGCCTGGAGAAATTTATGCTTGACTATCGTCCTGAATATGAAAATGCAAAGAATTGGGCAGAATATGACGCCATTAAATACATTCGGGATTCCTATAAAAAGTATACAGATACGCTTAATAAGTCGCCAAAATAATAAGGGAATTAAATAGACAGCGCCTCGCAGGCTTTTTCCGCCGCAAGTTTTTCTGCATTTTTCTTGTTATAATCCCGGCCAACACCATAAGGCTCGCCTTCAATAACTGCTTGAATCGTGAAAAGTTTAGCGCTTTCACCCTCGCCATTTTCAATCATATCAAACATGATATCTTTGCCATGACGTTGGCACCATTCGATCAATTTACTTTTGAAATTGGTTTCAGTAAGTTCTAAAGTATGGATATCAATATACGGTTTGACAATCCTTTTGAGTAAGAAATCCTTAGTAAAATTGTAACCTTTGTCCAGATAAATTGCCCCGATCAGTGCCTCAAAAGCATCACCCAGCATGGAATGATGCTTGGTTTGTACATTAACGGCTTTCTGATCAAAAACAATAAGTTGATCAAAGCCCATTTTACGGGCAAGCTGGTTTAAATTTACTCGGTTCACGATTTTCGAGCGCATTTCCGTTAAAAAGCCTTCCTCTTTATACGGGTAGCTCTTAAAAAGAAGTTCAGCAATCACAGAGCCTAGTATGGCATCACCTAAAAATTCGAGGCGTTCATTGCTGCTTCTACTGCCATTTTTTAAAACTTTTGCCACAGACCTGTGCCTGAATGCCATTTTATATAAAGTGGTATTTCCAGGCACGAAGCCCAAAATGTTTCTCAACTTTTTTATAAACACTTTATCTGCAGATAGATAAAGTTTATACAGGTCAAATAATGGCATTAATAATTAAAAAATTAAAAGGGAAGCCTCAAAAGGTTGACACTTCCATTATAAACCGGGCTTATTCTTCGTATTTCTTGAATATGACCGACGCATTGTGACCGCCAAAACCGAATGTGTTGCTTTGAGCTGCACGAATGCTGCGTTTTTGCGCCTTATTAAATGTGAAATTTAGTTTAGGATCGCATTCGGGATCGTCATTGAAATGGTTAATTGTTGGTGGAACGATGTCATTCTTCACTGCTAAAATTGCTGCTATCGCTTCTATAGCACCTGCAGCGCCCAGTAAGTGACCTGTCATCGATTTGGTTGAACTTATGTTTAATTTGTAAGCATGTTCACCAAATAAGTCCACAATTGCCCTGCTTTCGGAAATGTCGCCCAGTGGGGTTGATGTTCCATGAACATTGATATAATCAATATCTGCAGTTGTCATTCCTGCATCTTTCAAAGCATTCGACATCACCATTCTTGCGCCAAGTCCTTGAGGATGTGGAGCTGTAATGTGATTTGCATCGGCACTCATTCCGCCGCCAACAAGTTCAGCATAAATTTTGGCACCACGCTTTTTAGCATGTTCCAGTTCTTCCAGAATGATCGTTCCAGCGCCTTCACCAGCTACAAAGCCGTCGCGGTCTTTATCAAAAGGCCTCGAAGCAGTTTTAGGATCATCATTTCTTGTAGACAGAGCATGCATTGCGTTAAACCCACCAATTCCGGCTTCGTTGATGATGGCTTCAGAACCACCACTGATGATCACGTCACACATATTCAATCGAATATAGTTATAGGCGTCAATCATGGCGTTGGTAGAAGATGCACAAGCCGAAACTGTTGCAAAATTAGGACCTCGTAGTCCATATTTAATTGAAATATGGCCCGGAACGATGTCTATAATCACTTTCGGAATGAAGAATGGATTGATACGCGGAGTACCATCGCCTAAGAAAAAGGCTTTCATTTCATCCTGAAAAGTCTTAAAACCACCAATTCCAGATCCCCATATTACACCGATCCGGTTGGTATCCAGTTGTGAAAAATCAAACTGGCCATCCTTAACGGCTTCTTCGGTTGATACCAGGGCGTACTGAACAAATGGATCTAGTTTGCGTGCTTCTTTTTTATCCAGATGATCTTCCGGATTGAAGTTCTTCAGTTCACAAGCAAACTTAGTTTTGAATTTCGAAGTGTCAAAACCGGTAATAGGGCCAGCGCCACTCACCCCATTGACCAAACCATCCCAGAACTCTGGAATGGTATTGCCAATTGGAGTGAGCGCACCTAACCCTGTAACTACTACTCTTTTTAATTCCATTTATACGGATTATACGGAGACCGTATTTCTACTTAACGTTTTTCTCTAAGTAAGCAATTGCTTGACCAACTGTACCAATGGTTTCAGCCTGATCATCAGGGATTGCTACATTGAATTCCTTTTCAAACTCCATAATAAGTTCTACTGTATCTAGAGAATCCGCACCCAAGTCGTTAGTGAAAGAAGCTTCTGGTGTAACTTCGTTTTCATCCACACCTAATTTTTCAACGATAATAGCCTTAACTCTTGAAGCAATATCAGACATAATGTTTATAATTTAATGGTTAAATAATTCAGTGCAAAGAAAAATAAATTCTGACACATTTCAAATGTTTTTATTTCTCTCCCAATTTTAATGTTTTTATTTTGAACATCAATGTAAAAATAGTTTTATAATTTCGTATTCCCCTAAATTATTCTGTTTTGAACAAAACTTACTTAAAACTTTCATTAGATCTGGATTTTGTGCTCATCGCAATCACGGCATCTTTAAAGGATTATGTGCTTTGTCATAAAATTAATACGCGTCTGAATTTCGATTTTGTGAAAATAGATGACCACGAAGTATACTTCAACATTGACGAAGATCCGCTCGCCTTCTCCAAATATTATTTTTTTGTGGAACAAGGTGAGATTGAATACTATATTCTCAACAACAGGAATGCCGAAGGTTTTTTAATTCCAGAGATGAACAAGGTAGATTTTTTCATGATTATTCATCAATATATCGATAAAGAAGATTTAAATTATATCATTTCTGGTTTGAATAAACTGCCTGATATTCAGGTTGCTGCGCAGATTGATCCTGCCAAACTTAAATCAAAAGAGAATTTGATTGTTTAAATATTTATTGTTGTAGGTGTATAAAATACACTATATTTGATTTTACATAACCAGACACATAACAAACAAACCGGCTAAATGGGGTCTTATCACTGGAAAACCTTGGCCGGCGAGCAAATAAATTAAAAGAATTCAATGAAACCATTTCATTCAAGAACAAAAATCGTAGCTACCTTAGGCCCTGCCTCAGCTAAACCTGAAGTTTTGTATAGCATGTTTAACGCCGGACTGGATGTTTGTCGTTTAAATTTCTCTCATGGTTCCCAGGCTGACCACCAGGAAGTACTGGATACCATCCGTGATATCAACAAAAAATACAATTACAATGTGGGTATTCTCGCAGATTTGCAGGGGCCTAAAATTAGGATTGGGATGGTTAAAGATGGTGGTATTCACCTGATTAATGGTAGTAAAACCGTCATCACCACTAAAGAGTGTATCGGTAGTGAAGAACGGATCTACATTACTTATGATACTTTTCCTAAGGATGTAAAAGCGGGCGAGATTATTCTATTGGATGATGGTAAGCTGCAAATGCGTGTATTGGAAACCAACCTTGTTGATGAAGTGGTTTGTGAAATTGTTCATGGTGGTATCCTGACTTCAAGAAAAGGAGTAAACCTGCCAAATACTAAAGTTTCTATTCCTTCGCTTACAATCGAAGATCGTAAAAATCTTGAATTTGTTCTCGAAAACGATGTAGAATGGATTGGTTTATCTTTTGTACGTAATGCTGAGGACATTATCGAATTGAAAGAAATCATCAAGCAAAGGGGTAAAACAGCTCGTGTAATTGCTAAGATTGAAAAACCAGAGGCTATTGCAAACATTGATGAAATTATCGCAGTTTCTGACGGGATCATGGTTGCCCGTGGAGATCTTGGTGTTGAGATGCCAATGGAAGAAGTTCCTTTGTTGCAAAAAATGATTGTTCAAAAGTGTCGTGCTGCATCTAAGCCAGTAATTATTGCAACACAAATGCTGGAAAGCATGATTACTACGCCTAGGCCTACACGTGCCGAAGTGAATGACGTAGCCAACTCTGTGTTGGATGGAGCTGATGCTGTGATGTTAAGTGGAGAGACATCGGTAGGAGAATTTCCTTTGATCGTAATCGAAACGATGCAAAAAATTATTCAAAACATCGAAACTAATAATTATCCATTTCACCCGGAGAAGTTCCTTAAACCAAAGTCGGATAGTTTTTTAAGCGATGCGATTTGTGATACAGCTTGCTTCTTATCTAAACAGACCAATGCTGTGGGTATTGTTTCCATGACATTAAGTGGATACACGGCGTTTGAGATCTCTAGCCACAGACCTAAAGCATTAACGTATATTTTTACCAGTAACAGGTCGTTACTCAATACGCTTAGTTTATTATGGGGCGTACAAGGCTTCTATTACGATAAGTTTGAAAGTACTGACGAAACCATACAAGATGTAAATAACCTGCTTAAAAAGCTTAAAATGGTTAAAAAAGGAGATGTGATTATCAACACGGCAGCAATACCAATGGAACATAAAGGAAAAACCAATATGTTAAAAATTACTGTTGTTGAATAATATTCCTTAGGATTCAAAAATTTTTCTACTTTTGCAATCCTAAAAACGGAGAGTTGTCCGAGTGGTCGAAGGAGCACGCCTGGAAAGTGTGTATACCCCAAAAGGGTATCGAGAGTTCGAATCTCTCACTCTCCGCAAACTTTTAAAAAAGGTTATAAGCCTGTAGAAATTACTTCTGCAGGCTTTTTTGTTCAAAATCATCAAGTATAGTCCGGAAATCTGAGCAAAACTCCTGGAAACATCAACATCTAATCGTTAGTGGCCTGCTTTGCTTAGGTTTGATCAGATAAATTAGGAGCTAAATTTTATTGTAAGGTGTAAATTTTCTTTTATTTTACATCGTTAACTGTACGGGCTACGTAAATAGGATGCGCGCAGATTAATATTTAATTGAACTGATCATTGAGGATTCTCCTGTTCAGTTTGTTCAATACTAAAATGTATTTGCTATATTCCCTAAATTAGAGCTTACTATTATAAAAGTAAAATGAACTGTTTGATTGTTGACGATAATTTAATTGCCCGTACCGTACTGAAGCAAATGGTCAGTATGGATCCTGATTTAGACCTGATTGGGGAGTGCGAGAATGCTGTCGAAGCTTACAGGATGGTGTTGGCCAATCCGATAGATGTCTTGTTTTTAGATGTCGAAATGCCCGGAATGAGCGGGATAGAATTGGTTCAAAGCCTGGAAGGCAGAAGGCCGATGATTATTTTTACTACAGGTACAACAGATTATGCTGCCGTTGCTTTTGATTTAAATGTGGTTGATTTTTTGATTAAGCCAATCGTACCTGCGCGTTTCCTGCAGGCTATTGAAAAGGCAAGAGAATTATACCGGAATAAAAATATAACCGTCGGAAATAAAGAGGATGAATTTATATTCATTCGTGATTCCTCCATCGTAAGGCGACTGAAAGTTAGCGATATTTTATATCTTGAGGCTAAGGGAGACTATGTGAAAATTAACGTTCCAAATCAGGTTTACAACATTCATTCCTCACTCAAGTCTGTGGAACAGAAATTGTCTCCAAACGTATTTTTAAGAGTACATCGGTCGTTCATTGTAAATGTCAGTAAAATAGATACAGTAGAAGGAGGTACATTGATTATAAACAATATGATGGTGCCTGTATCTGATGCATTTCGCGCAGCGTTAAACAAGCGGATGCAAATACTATAAACAAATAAAGCACCCCCTGGGGGATGCTTTATCTAGGTACAAGTCTTAGGAATACACACACCTATTTGGATTATTTATTTTCCCGCTTTCGCTGGTTGTCTTTGTTGGAGGTCTGATCAGAACGCTGACCACCACCATTGGTAATACCTTGCTGTTTTTTATCGTCCTTTACACTGTGATGTACTCGATCTGATGTTGGACGTCCCTGTTCAGCGGGGACCTGTTTTTGAAATGATTGATTTTTCATAGCAGTAATTTTTGGGATGATTAAATAGGGTTTTTTGATGATTAAATAAGTAACAACACTTAAATCAATATGTTTTAAAAAAAGCGAGCCCTGTACTGAATTTAGTACCGGGCTCGCTTTTCGTAGGTTATCAAAGCTTAGAAAGTATAACCCAATGATAAGGCAAAACCTCTGTTTTTCAACTTATCCTGATTTAAATCGTCCTTCATCGCCTTTTGAAAATCCATGCTATACCTCGCATTGACATTTATATTTGGGGTGACGCTATAGCCCAGACCAAAAGCTCCACCAGCAATAGATTTACTGAAATCTTTGGTACTGGTATTGTCAGAACCAACTTGATTACCATCTGCTTTAGTTACCGTTTTTTGTGCCAGTAAAAACGAAACTTGCGGACCTGCAAAAACGGTTAATTCTGGAGTTGCTTTGTAGCCGATCAATACCGGGATGTCCAAATAAGATACCCGGGTATCCACTTCATTATTTACCCCAACAATTGTTTGTTTCAATTTGCCTCCTTTTTGGGCGTAGTTAATCTCTGGCATAAAAGCAAAATTTCCACCCATTGGTAAATCCGCATAAATACCAGCCTGAAATCCAACTTTAGAATCAGTCGAGTAATCCTGACCTGCAAAGTTTAATTTACCCATATTCATCAAATTTGCCCCAGCTCTGATACCAAATCTCATTTGATCATTTGCTGCCCGTTGTGAAGTTTGTGCGTTGGCTTTGAAAGCTAAACTGCTTACAGTTAACCCCAAGCCGAGTATGAATAATTTTTTCATTTTTTTAGAATTTATTAGTTAAAAACTGGGATCTGTATGGTAATAACCATGCCAATTGTGAGCTTTTTCAAGTGATTTATTTCTTGATTTTGATGTTAAATGTCTGATTTTTAATGTTTTGTTGGCTTGATGTCTTAGTGGTTTTCTTTTGTAGTGTACAAGGTTACAAAGTGTCTTGAATCTGATACAACTTCATAAAAAAAGGCCGCAATTTGCGGCCTTCCAATACTGTATTTTGTTGTTAAAACTTCAAGCCAATACCTAAAGAAAACACTTGATTTTTAAATTCCGGAGTTTCTTTACTTCCATTTTCGTTGTTCTTCTGGAAATCCAAAGCATATCTTCCATGAATGTCAAATTGATCATTTACATCGTATCTGAAACCAATCAAACCACCAACAAGACTTTTCTTGAAGCGATCAGATTTATCTTCAACAATCTGTTGCTCTACCGTCCCGAAACCATTTTCAAATTTGTTTTTTGTCGATAGTAAAAATGAAACCTGAGGTCCGGCAACAAGATTTAATCCACTGCCGCCAATGTTAATGCTGGCCAAAATTGGAATATCAATAAAACTTGTCGTCTGGTTGAAATCGCCAAATGCGGTTTGGGCTTTATAACCCTTAGTCGAGTAAAGTACTTCAGGGGTAAAGGCGAGACCTTTGATTAGTCCGATATCTAAGGTTAGACCTACGTTAAATCCAGTGTTAACCTTGGTTTTAAAGTCATTATTTCCATCTCCTTTAATGATGTTCGGAAAGTTAATTCCGCCTTTGATCCCAAATCTTATTGGATCCTGTGCATTCGCAACTGTTGCTGCAAATAGGCCTATAGCCAAAATAATTATTTTTTTCATATGTGTTATGTTTAGGTCCTCTGTTGAAAGAAATGTGCCAGAATACTAAAAGTCTATTGAATTAGGCGAATTTATTGCTTAGTGGTGGTAGTTTGGCCTTTTCAATGCCATTCCCAATGTAGTTGGCCCTTATAAAATTAGCTTTTAAAAAGCTTAATTGTATTAAATTTGATACAATTAAGCTTGCCGGATGCTGGGAATGTTAAAAGCCTCTGTGATGATCTGAAGGAATATAATTTTATTAACTTTGAATTTTAACCAACCGTCACAAAATGAAATTCAGAACATTTTCAGTCCTTTCTATAATCTATTTGAGCTTACAAATACCAGCCCAGGCACAGCATAAAAGTTATCTGAAAACACTTGCGGAGCCGAACGCCTGGGTTGACTCTGTCTTTAACAGGTTAGGTAAACGTCAGAAAATAGCACAATTGTTTTTTGTAAGGGCACATACCAATTTTGGAAAAGCTTATGAAGATTCAGTTGCACTGGTCATCAAAAAAGAACGCCTGGGTGGTGTTGTATTCTTTCAGGGAGGACCTGGACGGCAAGCCATTTTAACCAATAAATATCAGAAATTGGCCAGGGTGCCATTGCTCATGACCTCGGATGGAGAGTGGGGCTTGGGTATGCGTCTGGACAGTACCGTCTCTTATCCTTACCAAATGGCCTTAGGTGCCGTTCAGAATACCGATTTGCTTTATAAAATGGGACTGGAAGTAGCCAAAGATTACAGGAGAATAGGAATGCATATGAATCTGGCTCCAGATGTAGACGTGAATAACAATCCTAAAAATCCGGTAATCAATTTCCGCTCCTTTGGAGAAAATAAATACAATGTGGCCACAAAAGCGGCAGCCTACATGAAAGGCATGCAAGAAGGAGGACTACTGGTTAGCATCAAACATTTTCCTGGTCATGGAGATACTGATGTGGATTCGCATTATGATCTGCCCCAGCTTAATTTTACCAAGGCACGGTTAGACAGTTTGGAGATCTATCCATTTAAACAGTTGATCAATGAGGGGGCAGCAGGTGTAATGATCGCTCACATGAATATTCCCGCTTTAGACAGTACACCCAATATGCCTTCTACATTGTCTAAGCCAATTGTGACTGGCATTTTAAAAGAAGAACTTGGTTTCAAAGGGATCGTCATCTCTGACGCGATGGGAATGGCTGGTGTCGTGAAAAACTTTAAAGATGGCGAAGCCGATGTGATGGGAATTATAGCTGGAAATGACATCATTGAATTATCAGAGAATAGCGCAAGGGCAATCAAATTGGTTCGTAAGGCTGTCCGATCGGGCCGCTTAACGATGGACCGTATAGATGAAAGCGTAAAAAAAATACTTACTGCAAAGTATTGGGCTGGCTTAAATCGCCGGGATACAATTGATACCCAAAATGTGGTGGCGGAGGTAAACCGGGCAGAAAGCTTATCCTTGCTGTCACAATTGGCCAATGCCGCTATGACAGTTTTAACAGGTAAGCAGCAGATTGCGCAGTTGAACGCAGAAAAGAGAACCATCATTATCAGTATCGGGACACCAAATGTGACTGTTTTCCAGCAGGAGCTCGGAAGTCATTATAAAAATGCCGTTTATTATACGTTGGATAAACTGGCCAATGCCAATGCCGTGGCTAAAGTTCTTAAAGGCATCCAGGATTTTGATCAGGTGATTATAGGAATTCATGATACCAGAACCCGTCCGGGTAATGGTATGGTGCTCAGTGCAGATTTGAAAATGTTTGTGAAAGATATGGCCCAGAAAAATGCGGTATTCGCTTTATTTGCAAATCCATATAATCTGGCTGCCCTTCCTGGTTTAGAGAATAGTAAAGGTTTGGTTGTGGCCTATCAGAAAGAAGACTTTATGCAAAAGGCTGCTGCCGAAGTGCTTAAAAATAAAGTGATTGCTACTGGGAAATTGCCTGTTACTGTAAATGGCTTTTTTAAATACGGCGACGGGCTTTAATACCGCATTGTGGAATATTTTGACATCCATACACATCGTGCCCAAAGAGAAACCGGAGTTACTGGTATTTTGAGCCTTTCGTTAACCGGGGATGCACCATTCGAAATTCCTGAAGATCAGCAGGTTTCCGTAGGTCTGCATCCCTGGTATGCAACCATCGGTAAATTGGAAGCAGATCTTTATCGACTGGAGCAAATCGCTGGTAGAAACAACGTCAAATTGATTGGAGAGTGTGGATTAGACAGGCTTAGGGGAGAAAAGCTGGAGCATCAATTGACCATCTTTAAGACGCAGTTAAGCCTGGCTCAGGCTTTATCTAAACCTGTAATTTTGCACTGCGTAAAGTGTTTTGATGAATTGATGACGGTTCAAAAAGAACTGAAGCTTAAAGTGCCCCTAATCGTCCATGGCTTTAACAAGCACCCTGAACTTGGACGGCAATTGCTCGCTAAAGGCTTTGAGCTATCTTTTGGTTCTGCCATATTGAATGCTGATTCAGGTGCAGCTCTGCTACTTCGAGAGCTCGACAGTTTCTTTCTGGAGACAGATGATGCCGATTGTAATATTCAGGAAATTTATCACGCGGCAGCAAATTTAAAAAAATGTACAATTGAGGAATTAAAAGCCCGTATTTTTGCCAATTGGAAAAAAATAAACCTCATTTAAAAAATGTCTGATTTAAACTGGTTATCGCGCTCAGCCTTACTGCTTGGTGATGAAGGAATCAATCTCCTGCAACAAAAACATGTGCTGGTGGTTGGGCTTGGTGGAGTAGGTTCTTTTGCTGCAGAATTTATCTGCCGTTCAGGAGTCGGGGAAATGACTATTGTAGATGGAGATGTGGTTGATCCAACCAATAGAAACCGGCAGTTGCCTGCTTTAGCTACCAATCATGGTGTAAGTAAGGCGGATATCATGGCCGAACGCTTATTGGCCATCAATCCCGAACTCAAGCTGCATGTGGTGAAGGATTTTTTAACCCCACAAAAGTGCCGCGAAATCATGGAACAACAATTTGACTACGTCATGGATTGTATCGACAGCCTTACACCTAAAGTAATCTTACTGTCTAAGGCCCTGGAAAAAAATGTGCCCATTGTAAGTTCTATGGGAGCTGGTGGTAAACTGGACCCTACACAGCTTAAAGTAGCCACATTGCCCAATACTTACCAGTGTGGCTTAGCCTTATATGTACGAAAGCGCTTGAAAAGACATGAGAACTACACACAGATCAAGGCCGTGTTTTCAACAGAAGAAGAGCTTAAGGATTCCCTGGTAATGACAGATGGTAGCAATTTTAAGCGTTCGGCCTATGGTACGGTTTCTTATTTGCCTGCTGCCTTCGGTGGAACTTGTGCTTCGGTTGTAATCCGGGACTTGTTAGGCGAGCCTATAGCTATGGCCGAAAGGCCCCCAAGGATCGCTATAAAAAAGAAAAAGAAGGCTGTTTAAGTCTGCTGTTAATACTTGTTGTTCTCTGGTTTTACCGCTGCTGCAGTCCAGCCTTTCAGAAAGTCCATCACCAGTTTTACACTGTGCCCTTTTCCTTCTTCCAGGTAGGCCGAGTTTTGGATGTGCAGTACTTTTCCATTGCCGTCAAGAACTACAAACACCGGGAAGCCAAAACGTCCGGGATAACCTAAGCTTGCCATTACCGCCGCATTCTTGTTCTCCTGACTGTAATTTACCAGTACGGTTTCATAGTTCTCGTTCAGGTAATTTTTAAGTTCCGGCGTGCTGTCTACCAGGTTGTGAAAAGCGATACACCAGCCACACCAATTTCCACCAACCTGGATAAACACATGTTTACCTGCTTTTTTTGCTTTGGCTACAGCAACATCGATATCAGCCTTGGCATCTGCATTTGGATTGTAGAGGTGTACGGCTTCTTTTTTTGCTGCGGGTTTCTCCTGCGAAAATGCAGCGGATGAGACCATTAAACAAGCTATAGCTACTAAAACTAATTTCTTCATCTTTGGGAAATTTATATACAATTTTAAGAATTTATTAGACAAGGATTGTAATGTAATTATAATGATATTTACCTAATGCTTTTACAACCACTAAAAATATTACAAGCATCAGCGGGATCAGGAAAAACCTTCAGTCTAACCGCCCATTACTTAACTCTTTTGTTGTCTGCTGAAACAAAATACCGGGAAATTCTGGCTGTAACTTTTACCAATAAGGCAACTGAAGAAATGAAGAGCCGAATTATGGAAGTGCTTAAAGGTTTTGCAGAAGGCGATCCTTCCAAAAAGATTGATGCTTACCGGTTAATTGTGCTCAAAGCACATCCAGACCTAAACGCAGCGAGTTTAAAAGATAAATCTGATCGGATTTATCGTAAAATTCTACACGATTATAGCCGGTTTTCTGTAAGTACGATTGATGGCTTTGTCCAAAAAGTGATCCGTGGTTTTGCTTTTGAACTGGGATTAGATACCGGTTATGGTTTGGAAATGAACTATGATAAAGTTAAAAATGAACTTGCACAGCGATTGGATAAAGCACTCGATAAAAATCCAATTTTATTACAATGGATCATAGATCTGGCATTAGACCGCATCAACAATAACCTGAGCTGGAACTACAAAAGGGAGCTTATTGATCTGACCAACGAAATTTTTAAAGAAAGATACCAACCATTTGAGCAGGCCATCAAGGAACTTGGTGAGGCCACCGATCTGGATACCTTATTTAAAGATTACAACAAAATCACACGGCTCGGCATTGAGGCTTTTGAATTGAGCATAACCGACCTGGCAACCCAGGCGTTGGAGATATTTCAGGTTGAAGGAATAGATCCGGCCAGCCTGAAAGGTAAGTCGCGCTCACCTTTAAATAACCTGACTAAAATAGCCGACGGAGACCTGACGAAGATCAGTAGCCTGGAAAAATTAGTAGACCAGCCAGAGGAATGGTTTCAAAAAGGTAGCGACACCAGCGCTTATACAGAGTTAAATCCTGTAATTTCCAAACTGGTCAATACTTATAAAGATGGTCTGTCTGCTTATGTACTGGCTTTGGCATTTAATAAAAACCTGTATTACCTACGTTTGATGCAGGAAATGGCCAATCTGCTGAAAGAATATCGAAACGAAAGTCCGAATTTGCTAATCAGTGATGCGCAAACTTTACTTAAAGGAATTACCGATGATGCCAATGACAATCCCTCTTTTATATGGGAAAAAATGGGTAATCGTTATCGTAATTTCCTCTTTGACGAGTTTCAGGATACCTCGGCCAACCAGTGGGGGAGCTTTAGGTCGTTACTGACCAACGCAATGGCGTCACCAAGTGGAAAATTGATCGACCATTTGATTGTTGGTGATACCAAACAATCCATTTACCGCTGGAGAAACGGAGATTGGAATATTTTGCATCAGCAAGCTAAACTGGATGTACAAGCGCACAACGTTATAGACGATAGTCTGGAAGAAAACTACCGCAGCACGGTCAATATCATTGAGTTCAATAACCGCTTGTTTAAGCAGTTGCCAGAAAAAATGCAAAACTACCTGAACGGGGTTATTGCAGAACAGGACGTTAAACCTGTTAGCGATTGGTGGCAGCAAAAAGGGTTTAACCATATCGTAACCGATGTTTACCAGGAAGCAGAACAGAAAACTACCCCTTTCACTTTAGCCGGTGGAACCATTAGTCTGAACGTATTCAAAGAAGATGAAGAAGGCAATACCCTAACAAAAACGAGCTTCAGAGATCTTGCTTTGGAAAAGATGATCCTGGAAATAGATCAATTGATCCAGGTGAAAAGATATAAGGCCCAGGACATTTGTGTGTTGGTGCGCTCCAATTCTGAGGCTGTGGCAACGGTTGAAAAATTGATGGACAGGGGCATTGATGTCATTTCTGGCGAAGCACTTTTGCTCAGCAACAATAACGCAATAAAACTCATTTTGAACACCTTGCAGGTAATGGGCGGGCTGACAGAAAATACCGCCTTATTCAAAGCCAATTGTATCAGTTTATATGCAAAGTTACAAGGACGGTTGCCCGAGCCACATCATTATTTTTCTCTTCAACATAAAACACTTGCCCAGCTGGCTGATTTGCTACCTGCGACGCTTTGTGAACAGTGGCAAAGTTGGATGCAGCAACCGCTACCAGCCTTATTGGAGAAAATCATTGCTGCTTATGGCTTAAACGAAGAGGCCAATGTGGGGCATTTGCCTTACTTGTTGGCCTTGCGCGATTTGATGGGCAGCTTTGCATTGTTAGGTGAAAGAGGTATCGCAGCTTTCCTAAGGTACTGGGATGAAGAGGGCGGAAGAAGAACATTACCCTCGTCTGAAAATACCGATGCCGTACAGGTCATCACCATTCATAAGTCTAAAGGTTTGGCTTTTAGAGCCGTACTTTTACCATTTTGCAACTGGGACATCAATGGCAAAACAAATGGTGTTTTCTGGGTGCCAGCTACCGATACTCCATATCATCACCTGCAAAGCATCCCTTTAAAATACAGTAAAGACCTGGGACGTTCCAGTGTAGCCAAAGCCTATTTTGAGGAGCTTTTGTACAACAATATGGATGCCTTAAACATGCTTTACGTGGCTACAACACGATCAAAGGAGTATTTATACCTCAGCACCATGGGCAAAAAAACAGATACCATTACCAATATTGGCGATTTGTTGTGTAAAGTCTTTGCAGACGAGATACTGGCAGATGGTAGCTATCTGATCGATGAACCTGTACAACAGGAACCCGAAAAAGATCGGAAGCCAAATGAGGTGGAAATGAAATGTTACCCCGTATCAAACCGCTTAAGTCAGGTTTTTGATGCCAGTTTGAAACGTAAGGATATTGATTTGCTAACGGGCGAAAGTGCTGGAAGAATCGGAACCATATTGCATGAAGTATTGGCCCAGGTAAATCAGGTAGATGAAATTGCCTCTGTATTGCAAAACTTATTGCTGGATGGCGTATTTAAGGTGGAAGAACTGGCTGATTTACAAAAACGTGCTGAATCTGTTTTACAAAACCCTGCACTTCAGAAAATTTTGCAAAAAGCAGAACACAGTTTAAATGAGCGTAGTATTATAGATATTCATGGTAAAAGTTATCGACCGGACAAGGTACTGGTTAATGGCAATGCTGTGATCGTGATCGATTATAAGTTTACTTTGCAGGAAAGTGATAAACACATTGAACAGGTGAGTCATTACCGGGATTTACTTTTAGCTATGGGCTATACCGATGTGAAAACCTATTTGTTTTACGCGGTTACAGGACAATTAAAATTAGTGTAGGGGATGGAAATGAAGAATAAGGGATTAAATGGCATGAAACCATTTTTACAAGAAGTTGCGGAAGATCTGGTATCCAGATTTGGTTCTGATCTTCAACATGCGGCTATCGTATTTAACAATAAAAGGCCGGTGGCCTATTTGCAGAATCACCTGGCAAAAGTTATCGGGAAACCTTTCTGGAGTCCGGCTTTTTTTACTATACAGGAGTTTTTCGCGGCCTCATCGGATTTGAAGATTGCAGATGCCTTCACCCAGTTTTTTACCCTTTACCGGGAATACAATAAGCTGGTTTTTAAAGACGCAGAAGGCCCGATCGAGCCGGCGAAGTTTTACCCAATTGCTAGAATCATCCTGAGTGATTTTGCCCAGATCGACAACGACCTCGTTGATGCAGATCGATTGTTCCGGCAATTGGAGGATTTCGCAGAGATCGACTATCAGTTCGACTACCTCAGTGAAGAACAGCAGGAGTTTTTGAAAGGATTCTGGAGTTCGTATTCCGAAGGAAAGCAAAAAAAACAGCAGGAACAGTTTATCAAAATGTGGAAACGCATGCCTGAACTTTATAAGGCTTATCACCTGGCCTTAAAAAAAGTAGGTTTAACTACAATGGGGCATGTGTACCGGCAGTTGGCAGAAAACAACAGCAGCGCAGCACAATTTACCGCGCCGTTTAAAGATGGGAAGCTTGTTTTTGTAGGTTTTAATGCTTTAACAAGAGCTGAAGCTGTTGCTTTTAAACGCTGGCAGGATGCTGAAAAGGCCATTTTTTACTTTGATGTCGACCGTTATTACTTGGATGATCCTTTACAAGAAGCCGGCCTGTTTCTCCGTCAGAATTTGCAAAAAACAGGATTGATCAATGCTTTAGGTACAGTACCGGATTTAATTAAGTCGCGGCCCAAAACAATCAACGTCTATAAAACCCAGGGTCAGGTTGCTCAGGCAAAAATACTCAGCACTGCATTGGAAAGTAAATATGATTTACTTAAAGATACCGATAATGCAGGTAAAATCGCGTTGATTCTGGCCGATGAAAGTTTGTTGTTGCCCGTGCTTCAAACGATTCCTACGCATTACCGGGATGGCGATCAATTCAGACCGATCCATGTCAATGTCACTATGGGGTATCCCTTGGTGGCTTCCTCTATATTTGGTTTAGCCGACCTCTGGCTCAGTGTGCAGGCGCAAGTTATTCAGGGAGAAAAGGATACGGTGTATCATCATGAAGTGGAGGCTTTTCTGTCTCATCCATTAACAGGTGTGAGTGAGCAGTTGCGGACTAAAGTTCAACAAAGCTTGTTGGCTGAGCAATTGGCTGAGGTGCCTTTATCCAGGTTACAGCGTCAAAAAGGATTGCTTGGCTTATTTTTCAGCAAGGTTACCAGTAGTATAGAAGCTACAGGAACCCTGCAGGCCATTTTTAAACATGTGTTGGAACAACAACTGGCTGATAAAACACTACGTCAAACTGAAGCAGATCTATTTATCAATACCATTAAAGAGCTTAATCGTTTACACGATGCTTTAGCCGGGCATCTGCCCAAGCAAAATAGTGCTAAAGAGCTCGCATTTGTATTGTCCCTTATTCAGAAGGCCGTTCAAGGCATTGCCGTGCCGCTCAGTGGCGAGCCTTTACAAGGCATCCAGGTGATGGGATTGTTGGAAAGCCGGAACCTTGATTTTGAACGGGTTTATATTTTAGGGGTTAATGAAGGACTCCTGCCACAAACTAATGTAAATCCTAGCTTTATTCCCGATAGCATCCGCAGGGCCTACGGATTGCCTGTTCTGGAAAACCAGGATGCCATTTCTGCCTATATGTTTTACCGGTTGTTGCAGCGATCCAATGAAGTAAGCCTGGTTTATAATGCGCAGGCAGATGATACCAATACCGGCGAACCTACCCGCTTTTTAAGGCAATTGGAATATGAAAGCGGGTATACCTTCAATTACCTGGAGCATAAACAACACATTACTACCGAAAAGAAACAGCCCGTGCTCATCCCCAAAGATGAAAAGGTAATGGCTGTGCTGAATAATTACCTCACCGGAAAATCTGCTTTATCAGCTTCGGCTTTAACAGCTTATGTGAATTGTCCGCTTCAGTTTTTCTATAAATATGTGGCTAAGATAGATGAACCCAAAGAAATATCGGAAAATCTGGAAGCCAACTACATCGGCTCCATGCTCCATTATGTACTGGAAACTTTTTATGGAGAACTGAAAGCTACAGATCCGGAAATGACTAAAGATCGTATTGTGGAACATCGTAAAACCATTCCTGCATTGGCGATCAGGGCTTTTTCTCAGGTTATGTTTGAAAATGAGCAATTGCAGATCATGCACAATGGGATGCAAAAAGTCGTGTTGGCCATTGTAGAGGAGTATGCCAACTTAATTTTAGACCATGATGAAAAAGAAGCGCCTTTTGAGATTCTGGCCCTGGAACAAAGAGACCACATTACCTTTAAGTTTGAAGTAAATGGTATAGAGAAACAAGTATCCCTGCACGGAATCATAGACCGGATCGATTTAAAAAATGGAATAACCCGTATTGTAGATTATAAAACAGGTAGCGACGTGCTTCGCTACAGCAATCTGGCCGATGTATTTGATACCAATGGTAACAAGCAGAATAAAGCCCTGATCCAGACACTTTTTTACACCTATGTTTTTGAAAAGGCGAATGGCAAACAGTTCGTAGAACCCAATCTTTATAGTACCAGGAACATGCGTAAAGAGGGCACCTTTTTTATGGAAGGCAAAGAGAAAACGAAATTAAACGGAGAGAAGCTGGAAAGCATAAAAGCAGAGTTTTTGACTTTCTTAAGTGCCAGACTTGCTGAACTTTTTGATGAAAATATTCCTTTTGTGCCTACGCAAAACGAATCGAATTTTATGTATTCACCATATCTGACCTTATGTGGAGTGTAAATAATCTGAAATCAAGTTTTTTATTTGGCCTTCCCGACAATACAAAGTGTAATCAAAACACTACTTTATAATTGCATTACAATACTTATATTTGCCCGTAGTTAATATTTGAATATACAATGAGAGAGATTCAATTCAGAGAAGCTTTGCGTGAAGCCTTAAGCGAAGAAATGCGTAAAAACGAAAACGTCTTTTTAATGGGCGAGGAAGTTGCGCAATACAATGGTGCCTATAAAGTGAGTCAGGGTATGTTGGATGAGTTCGGCGATAAACGCGTCATCGATACACCTATTGCTGAGTTGGGTTTTGCCGGTATCGGTATTGGTGCTGCAATGAACGGGTTAATTCCGATCATTGAGTTCATGACTTTTAACTTCTCTCTGGTTGCTATAGATCAGATCATTAACGGTGCTGCTAAGATTTTATCAATGAGCGGTGGCCAGTTTTCAGTTCCGGCGGTATTCCGTGGGCCAACTGGTAACGCAGGTCAGCTAGGTGCGCAGCACTCTCAAAACTTTGAGAACTGGTATGCCAACTGTCCGGGTTTAAAAGTGGTTGTTCCTTCTACACCATACGAAGCAAAGGGATTGTTGAAACAAGCGATCCTTGATCCGGATCCAGTGATTTTCATGGAATCTGAAGTAATGTACGGAGATAAAGGCGAAGTTCCTGAAGGTGAGTACTACATTGAAATCGGTAAAGCAAACGTAGTTAAACAAGGTACTGATGTAACAATTGTTACTTTCGGTAAAATGTTAACCCGCGTAGTAAACCCGGCAGTAGAAGAACTGGAAAAAGAAGGAATTAGTGTAGAAGTGATTGATTTACGTACAGTACGCCCAATCGATTATGCTACAGTAATTGAATCTGTGAAGAAAACAAATCGTTTGGTAGTTGTTGAAGAGGCGTGGCCATTGGCATCTATCTCTTCTGAAATTGCCTTCAACGTGCAGAAAAATGCATTCGATTATTTAGATGCTCCGGTATTGCGTATCACTTGTGCTGATGTTCCTTTACCTTACGCGCCAACACTGATTGCAGCTAGTTTGCCAAATGCAGAGCGTGTAATTAAAGCGGTAAAAGAAGTAATGTACGTTAGAAAATAATAAGTAAAGGCCTTTGTCTTTCACAATAAAGCCCATCAGGATCTCCTGTTGGGCTTTTTTTGTGCACTTGATTGTATCTTAATCCTTACAACCCACACTTAACATTTTATTTATTTGAGGATGTCAATAGTTAGAATTAATTTTGGCGCCAATTGTACGTTAGGTTACCAAACAGAAATTAAATGAGCAATCATTCAAAAATCATTGCTGCTGAGCTGGCAGTTGCAGAAAAGCAGGTTATAGCTACTATTGAATTACTGGATGAAGGGGCTACAGTTCCTTTTATTTCACGTTACCGGAAAGAAGTAACCGGTAGTCTGGATGAAGTTCAGGTGGCTGCAATCCGTGATCGGTTTCAGCAATTGAGAGACTTGGACAAACGCAGGGAAGCCATTCTAAAAGCGCTGTCCGCTTTGGATAAACTGACCCCTGAACTGGAAAGCCAGATCAATGCTGCAGAGAACATCGCAACCATTGAGGACATTTATTTGCCTTATAAACCCAAACGTAAAACAAGGGCGTCTGAAGCACGCAAAAAAGGACTAGAGCCACTGGCTTTGCAAATCCTGGAACAAACTAAAGGAGATCCTGAAACAGAAGCTATGCGCTTTTTAAATGAAGAACTTGGTGTGAAGTCTGCGGAAGATGCTTTGGCTGGTGCAAGAGATATCATTGCAGAAATTGTAAATGAAAGCGTAGAGGCCAGAACAGCCATGCGGAATTATTATCAGCAAAAGGCTGTATTTAAGTCTGCAGTGATTAAAGGTAAAGAAGAAGAAGGAATCAAATACAAAGATTACTTTGACTGGAATGAGCCGCTAAAAAATGCCCCGTCGCATCGTGTGCTAGCTATGCGCAGAGGTGAAAATGAAGAGATATTAAAACTTGCCGCTGCTCCTGAAGAGGAGGGTGCTATTGCTATCCTGGAACGCCAGTTTGTAAAAGGCAACAATGCTTTTTCCAATCAGGTTCAGCTGGCTGTGCACGACAGCTATAAAAGGCTACTTGGCCCTGCCATGGAAACAGAAATACGTAGTGTTTCTAAAGAAAAAGCAGATGAGGAAGCGATCCGTGTGTTTGCAGAAAATGCACGACAATTGCTATTGGCTGCCCCAATGGGACAAAAAAATGTGCTGGCCATTGACCCGGGTTTCCGTACCGGATGTAAAGTTGTATGCCTGGACCGACAAGGAAAATTGCTGGAAAACGCAACCATATTTCCGCATACCGGACAAGGCAATGTGAAAAAAGCAGCTGATAAAGTAGCCGAACTCTGCAAAAAGCATGAAATAGAGGCCGTTGCCATTGGTAATGGTACTGCCGGAAGAGAAACAGAAGTATTTGTGCGTGGTTTAAATCTACCTGGTGTTGTAGTGGTGATGGTGAACGAGAACGGAGCCTCTATCTATTCTGCCTCTGAAGTTGCCCGTGAAGAATTCCCTACACAGGATATTACAGTTCGTGGAGCTGTTTCCATCGGTCGGAGATTAATGGATCCATTGGCTGAATTGGTGAAAATCGATCCAAAATCTATTGGCGTTGGACAATACCAGCATGATGTTGACCAGACTAAATTACAGGCCTCATTGGATGATACCGTGATGAGTTGTGTAAACGCAGTTGGGGTAGAGCTCAATACGGCTTCTAAACAGGTTTTGGCTTATGTATCTGGTCTTGGTCCGCAATTGGCACAAAATATTGTCAGCTACCGAAATGAGCATGGTGCTTTTAAAAATCGTGAAAGTTTGAAGAAAGTTCCTCGATTAGGCGATAAAGCTTTTGAACAGGCGGCAGGCTTTTTAAGGATCAGAGATGCCGAGGCAGCATTAGATGCCAGTGGCGTACACCCGGAGCGTTATGCTTTGGTTCATAAAATGGCCAGAGATTTAAATTGCAGTGTCAATCAACTGATGAAAGATCCTGCTTTGCAAAAACAGATCCAACCTCAACAATATATCAATGATGAGATTGGTTTGCCCACTTTGAACGATATTTTAGCCGAGTTGGCGAAGCCAGGAAGAGATCCGCGTGAACAGTTCGAGGTGTTTAGCTTTACCGATGGCATTAATGAAATTGCCGACCTGAAAATCGGGATGAAATTGCCAGGTATTGTAACCAACATTACCAACTTTGGTGCTTTTGTTGATATTGGTGTGCACCAGGATGGTTTAGTACATACCAGTCAGATCTCTGATAAGTTTGTTGCCAATGCAAATGATGTTGTTAAAGTGGCGCAAAAGGTAGAGGTGACCGTGGTAGAAGTAGATGTAGCACGTAAGCGTATTTCGCTGTCGATGAAGAAAGAACAGGGCGCCAGACCGAAGGAGCAAAAAAGAAATCATGACGGAGCTAAAAAAGCAGCTAGACCTGCAAAAGCAGATCAGCAACGCAGGCCGGCTTCAAATGGTCATAAAGGTGGGCAGAAAGAAAAAGCAAACCCTGAAGGTGATTTACAATTGAAACTGGAAGCATTAAAAAATATGTTTAAATAACAAAAAAGGAGCTGAAAGGCTCCTTTTTTGTTAGTCTTCCCGACTGCCGTCATCGGCCATTCTTACCATTTTAGGTGTGAATTTAGCCACCACGTCAATCAGGTCTTTTTGTGCTTCCATGACCAGGTTGATGTCTTTATAGGCCATAGGGGCTTCGTCCAGACCAGCCCCGATCAGGGTCACGTTATGGTTTTTCAGTACAGCCCGCATTTCATCTTTAGTGATGTTTTTAATCGCCTTTGAACGACTCATTTGCCTTCCGGCACCATGTGAGGCCGAGTTGATTGCGTCAGCAACCCCTTTACCTCTAACCAGGAATCCCGGTGCAGTCATTGAACCTGGTATAATCCCCATTACGCCTTTTGCCGCCGGCGTAGCTCCTTTTCTATGGACAATAACCTCTTCGCCATTCCAGGTTTCCTTCCAGGCAAAATTATGGTGGTTTTCAACCTTGGCCAATACCTCAGCACCTACAGCCTTGCTTAATTTATTGTGGATGATCTCATGGCAGGCGGATGCGTAATCCCCGGCCAGGTTCATCGCTAGCCAATACTCCTGACCGGCTTCAGCGTTCAAATTCAAATAAGCAAGGTTGGCAGCTTCCGGGGGCAGTTTACAGTTTTCTTTAGCCAATTTGGTATAATAACCGGCTAATGTGGCGCCCAGTCCACGTGATCCGGAATGGGTAAGCAAAGCCAGATAGCTACCTTTTTCAATGTTCAAAACTTCATCTTTTTGCTCAAACTCAATAATTCCCCATTCTGCAAAGTGGTTCCCTCCACCAGAGCTCCCCAGTTGTGAGTAAGCTTTATCGTGCAGGTTCTTGATAAAAGGGGTCAAATTAAATTCATCCCTATCCAAAACCTCATGGTCGGATTTGTACCGTCCGTGAAATCCATGTCCGGCACCAAACTTAGTATGTGCAATCAGTTCTCTTTTAAATTTAGCCTCATTTTCATAAAAATGAGTGGGCGTAATGTCAAATACAGACAATGCCATTCGACAACCGATGTCAACACCTACACCATATGGAATAATTGCATTACGGGTAGCTAAAACACCGCCAATTGGTAAACCATAACCTTGGTGTGCATCTGGCATCAAAGCACCTGCTGCGGTAACTGGTAGTCGCATGGCCACGTCCATTTGTTTTCTTGCACCTTCTTCAATGTGTGCTGCTCCATATAAAGTATACGGGAGGGCATTTTCCCTCAATGCCATTAGAGGCTCAACCTGGTTCTCCGCTATTATTTCTGTCGCCAGTACTTTTAAAACGACATCATTTATATAATCTTCAGGATTTTCTTTTACCGTTTTAAGTAACACTTTAATCTCTTCAATTGACAGTTCTGATAGGTGTTCTGTAGCTGCCAAAGCAATTCCTAGTATTTTTCCTGGAGTATAACCTGCTTCCAGCAGATCATTTCCGTTTATTCTTGTTTTCATTGTTCTTCTTTTAAAAGGTAAGGCCTGTAACCTTACCTATTTTACAAATATTTGTTTCAACTGATCTACAATTTGCCCGCTTCCGGACAAGCTGATGGTGTTGATTTTTTCTGCAATCTTTTCTACATATTCCATTTCTTTCAACTTGTAGAGCATGGCATTGTCCTCCATTAGCTTTGCGGTATTCAGCAAACTTCTGGTAGAAGCAGTTTCCTCTCTGCGTGTGATTAAATTGGCTTGTGCTCTTTTCTCTGCAATCAGAACCTGGTTCATAATCTCTTTGATTTCTCCTGGTAAAACAATGTCTTTTACACCACAGTCTACCAATTTTACACCTAAATTCCCCGCTTTGTCTGCACAAATTCGCAGGATGCTTTCAGAGATCTTGTCTTTGTTTTCCATGAGTTCATCGAAGGTCATTTTTCCGACAATTTCTCTCAAGCCCAGTTGGATGCTGACATACAATTGCTTGTCAAACTCTTTATTTTCCAATAAGGCCTTGATCAAATCGGTCACCTTGTATTGCATACTGAAATTGATGCGCAACTGTGCTTTGTCTTTGGTTAGGATTTCCTGCCCGATAATCTCCATACTCAATTGACGCATGTCCGTCTTTAAAACCTGGATTACAGTTCTGTTTTTCCAGAAGATATAAATCCCTGGTGCGATTACTTTTTCAAAATTCCCGTCAATGAGCAATAGTGCTTTCTCGTAATTTTCTACCTTGAAAACCCGGATGTAAGCTGCCAACTGTGGCTTTTCAATCGTATTCTTGTCTATATCTGATGCGATTTCGTAGTCTTCCAGATTCACGGTTACAAACGAGTATTTGTTTAAACCTTTCCAGAATGCATATTTTCCCGCAGTCAGTACCTGCTTAAAATTCTTATTTTGATAAACTAGCATCAATTCGTTATCGGCTACCTCTACAGTAGTTACCAGGGCCTCAAAATCCTTGTTTAATAACAGTACGTCTATTTCTGTCGATGCGTAGAATGATTTCGCCATATCATGGCTGATCATTGTCTCTCCAAAACCCAGCCAGTGATTTCCGGCAGTCAGTACACGTTTCATTTCATTTTTTCTGTACACCAACCCCACAGAGTTGGTATTGATCATTACTCTCTTCATATTTTAATCTTTAGTTGGTTGCTGTAATTGTTTCTACTTTGTTTTTCTTCTTTTTTAAAGCACGTTCAAAAGACATTCATCTGTTTCATGCGGAGGTTCAAAGTGTACTCGGTTTCTTTTCAAAGCCTTTATGCCATTCTTAAAGATCTTTGAGAACGTCTGAGAACATTTTAGCGCATTTTTGATCTTTCTAAGAACCGATAGCAGCAGTAAAATCCGCCTTTCTATGTTGTACCTGCAAAGCATAAATCAAACTGCCTGATGGGATGGAGCGTTATTTCCATCATGCTGAATGTCTTTCTTGGTGCTTTTTCCAATGGAACATTTGAAAAGTTTTCCTTCTTTTTTGCGGACCTAAATCCGGAGCATTACCATTTTGCTACTCCATACTCTGGAGGCAGGATTCGAACCTGCATGTGATTTGTTACTCTACCCCTGAGTTATCCTGTTTGACCAGGAGCAGGATTCGAACCTGCGACACACAAATTGACAATCAACCATTTTAAACATCAGAACATTACTGCTGAACAGCGCAATGCTTTGGAGCCATTAGAAACTCACAACTGTGGATGTTTATCCTTTCGATTATCATTCCCTTTCGGGAATATCTTAATGTACTTTTGTACGTTTTATTTTTCAAAGAACATGTCTTATTGTTGACATTACAAAGATGCTTGAGGTGCTGCGCAGCACAATTGCGCATTAAATAATAAATTTGATTTATTATTTAACAATCTGTTTGTCAGGTATTTTAATTTTATTTTAACACTTTGTTCCTATTTTGTTGTTTCAATTGCGCAATTCTATTGCGTAGTTTGTTTCGTCCTATACCTATATGCTGTCGATTTTTTAACACCTTAACCTTGTCATATCCGTGGTTAACAGCTATCTTTATATAGCACTTCATGACTGATTGGCTTTAATGAAACATTATTTAAGTGTTATTATTCTTCTTTTTTCAGGATGTATTTATTGTCCTGGATATTCGGTTCTGAAGGTTATCAATGGTACCGATCAGGCTTTTGATGTCGTATTAAAGATCGATACTGTTTTATCAATAAGAGGTTACGGGGTGCCTTTTTACACGAAAACTAAATTGTCTGGTAAAGATACATTAACGCTATTTCAGCCAACAAATGGTTGGAAGAAACTCATAGCCAGAGATAAAAATGCCAGCCTTTATCTATTTATTTCTAATCGTGACACACTGTCAAATGGTGATAATGGCAAATTCACAAAAGAAAAGGAAACCGAAATTCTCTCCTACAATGAAAAAGAGCTTGATCATTTAAACTGGGAAATAAAGATTAAGGATAAAAATTAGAAAGAGGCGATGGGTGTGAAATGTATTGGTTTCTTAAAGCGAAGTAACATTTGACAACGGCACTCTTTTTACAACAGAAGCAAAGGACGAAAAAAGTATCGGGGCATGTCTTGCCGGAGTCGAACCGGATAATCTTGCTGATTTTACAACTTCATTATTCCTCCCCACAATGGCGACGAAGTAACTTTTTTCTACGGCATTCTGTTAATCTCTTTTTTATCCCCACAGCCATATTGCCGTGGGGAGGCCTCTATAAATCTATCTGGAGGATTTTTTCCAAAGCCGAAACACTGTTTTCCATTGACTCCAGGATATCAAAAATTTTATCAGACCATCCGGCCAACAGGTATACATCGTTCTGTTTGATGTCTATTGGTTGTTGGCCATAACCCGCCAGATCAAACACATACAATTTGGCTTTTGGTGCTATTTTTCTATAATTGGTCCAGGATTTTGAAAGACAAAGTCCTGTATAATCACTGTTCCACATTTGTGTGTCGGTAAATAACATGACTTTATCTACAACTTCTTTCCTCCTTATCAGATCCTCAATAACAGCATGTCCATTTGTCGAGTATCCAACTTCACCTTCGCGTCTGTAATATGCTTCAACGTTGGCGAGAATGCTGTTTTTGGGCATACTGATAATTTTCCAAATATCTCCAAACATGCCTGTTACAGCATTTTTACATTGCGATTGTAAAAGCATGGCCAGCATCAAACCGATATCATAAAGCAATATGGAGCTTTTGGCCGAAACCGGTTTTTGCATAGATCCTGAAACATCGCAGGCAATAACAACCGATGTATCATAACCAAAGCCTTTAATGTTCTTTGCGCTACACATTGCCGCATCTTCTAATGCCGTTAAAACTAATGACGTGTAGTTGAACTTTAACTTGCTGATTTCCCTGTAAGCAGAGAGAAATCTAAAAGGCAATTGTCTGGACTTTAATACTGCAGTTTCATTAGAGATATATGCACATACCACTTCAATATGTTTACCAGAAACATTAGCCTCAAGTATGTTTCTCAAGTTTCTTATCATCGCCATATAGCCTATCTTCTTGCTATCGATCATTTCCTCCCATTTTTTGGTAAACGCAAGTGTTTTTTCGCACGCATTCGCAAATTTGTTTTTCCCCAAATCGGATAGTTCCGTTTCCCAGGTGTAAGGTGTCGATAAGCTGTCTGAGGCTATCTTGTTAAAGATGGTTTGCTGACCTTCATCCTTTGCTTTTGGGTGAACTAAAAACAACGCGTCTTTTAGCTTTACATCCGTTTTCCTGTTATATTTTGCAAATTGATACTCGTCAAATCTATTGAACGATTCAGCTAATCCTTTTTGAATCTGCTTTGAAAGTTTATTTAATTTCTTTGTTTCTGTTCTTTGATTAAATAATTGATAACAAGCTAGCAGTTCAGTGATTTCGTCAGCACGAAGCACCACTTTATTCACTGTTTTGCCAAGTAAAGCATTACCTGAAGCTTTTTTTGCCAATTCTACACACAAGAGCATGGGTACTGACCTTAAGTGCATTTCAGTTCGTGCATATACTGCTAATTTAGCTGTGAACGTCGCATCACATTGTGCAATCAGCAACTTAATTCTTTCCAATCTTAACTTGTCTGATTCGTAAAATGAGTCATTCAATCCTGTAGTTACAACTGCAGTGTACAGTTCCATTTCAGGACTCATGGTATATGCTACTGCATTTTCATAATTTCTGGATACCTGATTTTTGGTGTTGAATAAGTTGAATTTCATAATCGTTGTATTAATTGCTATACTTCTTGTTTTCAAAAGCCAATTGCTATTGACATTACAAAGATGCTTGAGGTGCTGCGCAGCACAATTGCGCAGTAAAAAATAAATCAGATTTATTGCTTAATAAGTTGTTTGTCAGTTGATTTAATTTTCATTTAACACTTTGTTTTTGTTTTTTTATTTCAATTGCGCAATTCTATTGCGTAGTACATTTCATTTTATATCTTTATGTGACGCTAAATTTGATTTATTAACCCCTAATCTCTTTATGTCAGTAAATAAACTTGCTTTAATCCGATATAAAACCATTGATGAATGCCTGAGAAACAGATTTAGAAAATGGACACTTGATGACATCATTGAAAAAGTTGCTTCCAGATTATACGAGTATGAGGGAATCACATCTGGAGTCAGTAAACGTACAGTTCAGGCAGATATTCAACTGATGCGAAGCGATAAACTTGGTTATAACGCGCCAATTGTGGTTACGGACAGGAAATTCTACAGCTATAGTGACCCGGCTTACAGCATTACCAAGGTTCCGATCAATGGCGGTGATGTCGAGAAAATGAAGGAGATTGTTGGCGTGTTAAAACAGTTTAATGGCTTTAATTATTTTGACGAAATGAGCGATATGATTGCCAAACTCGAAAACAACCTGAATAAATCTACCAATCCAAGTAAAAATTACATTCAGTTTGAAAGCAATAAACAACTCCGCGGCTTAGAATACATCAATCCCCTTTACCAGGCTATCCTTCAACAAAAGTCACTCCTTATGGTTTATCGTTCTTTTAAGGCATTGCAGGCTAGCCAGAATATTTACTACCCTTATCTGTTAAAAGAATATAGAAACCGTTGGTTTGTAATTGTCAAAGCGAAAAAGGGAACCCAGTTGCTTACGCTGGCACTTGATCGCATCGTCGAATTTCAGGAACTCCCAAATGAACCTTATGTAGCACATAAAGGCATCGATTTTGATCGTTATTTCGAAGATCTCCTTGGTGTAACCAAATCTGAAAAAGACCGCCCGCATAAAGTAATCCTAAAAGTAAACAAGCAAAATGCGCCTTATGTACTAACTAAACCATTGCATCACAGTCAGCAAGTGCTCAAAGAAGATCCCGATGGTTTGGTCTTTAGAATTGATGTCGTGTTAAACTTTGAACTGGAAAGAGAAATTCTGGGTTTCGGGGAATGTATGAAGGTTCTGGCACCACGTAATCTGGCATCCAGAATCAGGAAAAGGCTGGAACAATCGGCTGCTCAGTATCAGGAAATCTAAAAGGAATCAAAATCCTTGCTTTTAAGCTGAGCAACGGTAAAACTGTAAACTCAGTGAAGCCAGCAGTAGTAGAGCCCTTGGCATCACGATATAATACACTATACAAAAACATTGTACAAAAATACCCAGGGGCGGAATCTAGTAGTTTCTCTGTTCGAAAGGGGGGCGAACTCCGGCTTCGGTTGATTTATCCTTATCGTTGGGCGCGCAACCAAAATACTTTTTTCTTTGATGAACGCAGTGGACAGTTGCTTCGGGCAAAACTCTACCGGGATTTTAACGGGGCAGACCTGGTGGAGGCTACAAATTATGACCTTCATACCGGCAGATTATTTGGGCTATTTGGAAAAACAGTTGCTTTTCTTGCCGCCTTGATTTCTGCTAGTCTACCGGTTACCGGTCTGATCATCTGGTTGAAGAAAAAGCGTAAACGTTAATTTACGCTTTTTCTGAGATAGGCATTAGTCTTTGTTCATCCGAACAATCCTTGGTTTAAACTTACCCTGAACCTCAACCAAATCTGTTTGTGCCGCCATGATTTTCTCAATATCCTTATAGGCTTTCGGACTTTCTTCCACGCTTCCGCCAATCAAGGTCACGCCAGCCTTACTTAAAACCTTTTTCAGATCCGAAGCCGTTGTGCTGTCTTTGGCTTTACTACGGCTCATTGCCCGGCCGGCGCCATGTGACGCAGAGTACAGTGAATTTGCGATTCCTTTTCCTCGCACCAGGTAGGCTGCTGTTGTCATGCTGCCCGGGATAATGCCCAGTTCACCCTGGTGTGCAGGCGTTGCCCCTTTGCGGTGTACAATCACCTCCCTGCCATCTAACAGCGTATCCTTCCAGGCAAAATTATGGTGATTTTCCACTTTGGCCAGTGCCTCAATACCCAGAGATTTTAACAGGCTCTGGTGAATGACATCATGACAAGCTTTAGCGTAATCTCCTGCAAGGTTCATGCTCAGCCAGTATTCCTGTCCAGCTGCTTTATCCATATCCAACCAGGCCATTCGCGCTACCTCAGAAGGTAATTTACAACTGTCCATCGCTATTTTAGTGTAATATTGGGCAATATTGGCACCCAGTCCGCGGCTTCCCGAATGAGACAATAAACCCATGTACTTCCCGGGCAGCAATCCCAGATCGTTCCCTTCAAACAATTCAATTTCACCAAATTCCACAAAGTGATTGCCACTTCCCGACGTGCCCAGTTGCCGGGCAGCTTTACCCTGCAATCGCTTTAGCAATTCCGTTTCGCCAAATAATGGGCTGTCTAATATGTCGTGATTTGCTGGTTTGCTTAAACTGCCTTCCATGCCAAAATGGGTCAGCTCCTTCAGCGCTACTTTCATCTGATGCGAGTAACGTTTAAAAAAGCTATCACTTTCGCCAATAATGGACAAAGCCATACGGCAACCTATATCCACACCAACGGCATATGGGATCACCGCGTTGCTAGTCGCCAATACACCTCCAATGGGCAGGCCGTAACCCGTATGTGCATCAGGCATCAGTGCGCCTTGTACCACAATGGGTAAGGCCATGGTATTTTCCATTTGTTTTTTAGCTCCATGGTCTATTTCCTTTCCGCCATATATTTTTAGCATGCCAGTTTCCTGTAATAGGGTATAGGTGTTGAAATTCAATTGCTTTGGCCTGTTGATCAGGGTTTCGGCTATTTTCCCTACAATTTCGTCCTGGATGTAATCCTCCGGTTGTTTTAAGATCAGGGTTAATAAATCTATGATTTCGGTTTTTGTATGATGTTTGTAGTGTTTGGAAATGATGTTGATCACCAGGCTCCTTGCTTTATCATTGGTATAACCTATCTTACTTAATTCTTTTGTTTTTAAAATGCTCATCGCGTTTAAAATTTTTCTTGTCTTTTAATTGCTATTGCGTCCTTAATCTGGAGCAATGCTTGTTTTTTAGCTTCGACATAGCGTGGTTTATCAAAGTCAGCCCATTTCCAGTAGTGGTAAGCGCCGCCTTTTAGCTTTGCTATCTTTGGTTCCAAATGGTGATTGCGGATGTAGTTGTCCAGCAATTGAATCTGGCCTTCCAGCTCTTCATCCACCATTTTTACATGCGTCACCAGGTGTGGCACTATTTTCAAAACATATCTCCAGGGTTCATTGAACCGATAAAACAGTTGTACATTTTTTCTGTTGTTATCCCACTTTTCATACCTGTGAAAATGTGTTTTTTCAATTGGGCTGAGACGTTGATAACGTTCATTGTCCCACTGCCATTCCGGAAATTCATGTAACAATTGCTTCTGCTCTTCCTTAGCTCTCCTTCGTCGGCGGCGTTTTCTTGTTTTAAATGATCGATCTGCGGAATGCTGAACGGTGTTGATCTGCTTCAGTAATCCTTCGTAAAAATCGGCCAATGTCGATCTTTTAATATCTGCTCTCAAAACAAAATGCCGTTTCCAGCCCCTTTGGTAAGGAACTGCCAATGGAATCCAGGGCAGGTCGCATCGCTGTTGCCAGTATTGTTCTCTTTTTTTAATGATTTGTATAACCTGCTTGTCGAAATCTTTTTTTTGTAGCCGTTTTTTTTGCCTTGCCGTTTTCAATTTATAGGGCATGGCATCAAAGGGCAATTCATAGTTGTCCATTAGACTTCATTTGAAATTTTTGTTGATTGTTGATTTCAAAAATTCTTCCCAGTAGGGATATACCCTTTCCTGAGCTCGATGAAGCCTGAAATTAAAGGCAGACGCAATGGTTCCTATTCGGCGGCTTATGGCTGAACAGTTTGAATTCCGATAAAATTAAAGGGAAACAGAATTACATCTGCCTGTTTTAGGCAATGAGCAAAAGGGGCGATATGTTATTAAATTCTGTCATGATTCCTATACTTAAGTGTTCTATAATGAAGGAATTGGTGCAAAGATATGTTTTCTTTTTTAAAAGATGAAGACTTTTACTAAGCACTGTAAAAGGTAAAGTTCATATCAGAAAAGGTTCTATATAAGTACTGGATTTCTACAGCTAAAGTACACCTAAAATACAGACCCGCTTTACCCCTGCTTTACCCCCTCTTTACCTCTTCCTTACCCCTGCTTTACCTCTAGGGTAAAGCAGGGGTAAGGAAGAGGTAAGGCAGAAGTAAGGGGACGCTGTACTTTAGCTGTATTTTGCCTGCACTTATCATGTAGGTACCAAGGTACTGAACCACCCGGTTCAGTACCTTGGATCATAGTTCAATTTGTCTTTTGATGCTTTCTTCCAGTGAAATCAAGGTCTCTGTACGCTGAATTCCATTCACTGCCTGTATTTCTTCATTTAGCACATGTCTGAGATGATTGGTATCTCTGCAAATAATTTTTGCAAACATGCTATAAGCTCCAGTAGTATAATGTAGTTCTACAACTTCTTTAATACGGCTCAGTTGTTCTACGGCATCTTTATATTGAATTCCTTTTTCAAGGTAAATTCCCAAAAAGGCACAAATGTCATAGCCGGCCTTTTGAGGGTCAATTATTAAGTGTGAACCTTTAATAATGCCCATTTCGTGAAGTTTTTTCATCCGAACATGGATCGTTCCGCCCGAAACAATCAGATCTTTTGCAATTTCTGTATACGGTTTAGTCGCATCTAACATCAGTTGCTTCAAGATGTCGATATCCAGGTTATCAATTTCTAAATTTTGGCTTTCTTTTTTAAGCATGATTTTGATATTTGTTAACGGTACACAATATTAATTATAATAATGGTAAAAATAAAATTAATTGATTAAAATATTTGTAACGTATTAAGGTTGTTGTTACATTTGTATCAAGCAAGTAACAAAAAATAGTTCTTTAACACATGCTTATACTCTGTAGGGTGGTGAAATTGGCAGACGCACCTCCTTGTCTCGGTGGTGGAGAAAATGGAAAACCCGTAAGGGCTAACTACTCCTTGAAGGTTCGACTCCTTCCCCTACAGCATTTAAGTAATAAGTTTGAAACAATCAACCTGAACCAAAACTATCAAACTTATTACTTAATATTTTAGTACTTTAGTTATTGTTGGGTGGTGAAATTGGCAGACACGCCTTCTTGTCTCGGTGGTGGGGATAAATGGATAAACGCAGTTTATGGGTTGACCACAAATTAATTTTTGAACTGTAGCTAACTACCCCTTGAAGGTTCGACTCCTTCCCCAACAGCCAGTTTTTTTATGAATAATAAGTTAGTTAAAAACGAGTAATCTTGGATGAGATTACTCTTTTTTTGTTTAGGGCTTTTTTTCTTACCAGCTACTGCCCGATCCGCCCCCTCCTGAAGAGCCGCCGCTGGAGGAAGAACGACTGCTTGACGACGAACTTCTGCTTGATGAAGAGCTCGATGAAGAAGAACTACCTGAAGAGGAGCTTGAACTGGCAATTCTTGCTATCGTGTATTCTTCTGTTTCTGAAAATTTGCAATTGTAACAAGTGTAATAGGCGCAACCACAACCCGCGCTGCTGGTGGTTGCCGCTTCAATAATCCGGCTTCTGGTATATTGCATGGTTTTGAACCCGCACTTTTTGCACGTTGTTGCAGATGATTTTAGGTTCTGATAATCCATGGTTAGCGTATTTTGACAAGGATCGCAACGCCATACATCGTAATCTACTGCATCGATCTTTTCTTCGGATACCTGACCTTTGAGCAGGTATTTGTCGTCGTTTTCTTCATTTAACCGTACCATTGGCTTCCCGCATTTTGGACAATCTTCGACCGCATTTCGGAGTGAATACTGTTGTTCGGTATATTTTTTCCAGTAGGAAGAGAGGCCCGGAATCAGTTTACTGGTGCCGCGCAAAGGTTCATAAGTATCGCGCCAGGCAATAAACTGCTCATGCCTGCTTTTACCAGCGAGTTTTGCTTTGAGACTTCGGCTTTTGAAAAAGAAATGCAGGTGTATATAGGCAACAAGACAAAGGTAAAGTACTATAATTGCCCTGACATTGATCCAGCTTATGGGATAATAGAGGTTCAGGAGTACAACCAGTGCGATGGGGATTGTACAAAGAAGCAGTGTTACCGGGTTTAAAAAGCTTGGTTTACCCGGAGAGGGGTGGAGCCTATGGCCAATTAATTTAGCTATAGATACAAAAAGAAAGGCTATACCTAAGGTAAAAAGGTTGCCAACTGGTCCCATAGGTTTCGATTGAGGAATATTGGTATTGGCAAACTGTTGTGTTGGATTTCCAACAACAATGTCGGGTACAATGGTTACAGGATCTGCTTTTATAGCATCGGCAAGAACGGTATCAACCGCGACCGGGGGAGCAGGGTTTTCATTTGCGCTGGTGTTTTCTCCCTTTAACCGGGTTATAACGGCTGTTACACCCTCGGTAATTGCTTTATTGTAGTCACCTTGTTTTGCATAAGGGATCATATGCTCTTGCTGAATGCGCTGGCAAATCATATCTGGAAGTATACCTTCCAGGCCATAACCTGTTTCAAATTCTATCCGGTGCTGATCCTCGACCACAAAAATCAGCAGTCCGTTATCAGTTTCTTTACTGCCTATTTTCCAGGTATTGAATAGTTCATGGGCAATATCTTTTGGGATAAGGTCGCCAATACTTTTGACAAATACCACATCAATATGCGCTGTTCCCGACTGATCCAGAGCGCTAAGCTGTTCGTTTAAGCTTGCTACGGTTTCTGCAGACAAGATGAGATCGGGATTACTCACATAGCTTTCATTAAGTGTTTTGGGATCCGGGATCTTTGAGATTAGGCTTTGTTGTGATTTTTTAGAATCACATCCGGTAAAGAGCAATAATACCGTTAGTGAAAAAATACAGTAAAGATTCAAAGGAATTCTGAACGTCATAGGAATTGATTTGCTGGTTTGGATGATTTAATTACTTACAATAATATGGCCAATAATTGCATTGTGAAATTTTGTTTTTGATTATTCATAATCATTTTAAATATGAATTCGTAAAAGACCTTTTTTACAAATGCGCAAGGAATTGGTTAAGTTTGAAAGAAAAACTATTATGTATCAGATTTTAAAAAGCGCACATTCAGGTTGGCGTTACCTGGTTTTAATTCTATTGGTGGTTGCGATCATTCAAGCATTAGCAGGATGGTTGGGTAAAAAGCCTTACACCGAGGGAAATAGAAAATTAAATCTCTTTACCCTGATTTTTGTGCACACCCAAATTTTAATTGGTCTGGTGCTTTATTTTTTAAGTCCACTTGTAGAAGCCGGCGTAAGATATTGGAAAATGGAACACATCGGTATGATGATCTTTGCCGCTGTTTTAGTCACTATAGGCAATGCAAGGTCTAAAAAAGGTACTGATGCCGCTGTGAAACATCGTTCTGTTGCCTTGTATTTTGGACTCGGATTGATCATTATTATAGCCTCAATTATACAGATGACGATGGTAGATCCAAGTCGTTCATTCTTTGGCGTTTCATAAAAATTGCAAATTTAATTTTGCTTTGTAAGATTTATTTATATTTTTGTGACATATGATTAACAATATACATACTTGGCAATGGCGTAGCACTCCAAAGAGTCTGCTCGTAGCTTTGTGTACCTTATAGTTTATCAACCTAAACCAAACCACATTGAACCCGACGTAGACCACACGTCGGGTTTTTTTATGGCTAAAATTTAGGTTGAAAGGAAAGGGCAGGTTAGACTTTAAGAAATTGTTAAGCCTGCTGATGATGCAGAAAAATTGAATGATAAAAGCATATAAAAGAAAGTTTGAATAAGATGACCAATTATCTAATTAATACAACGTCTAAAAAAAGACTGGCAGATACCACCACCCCGGTAAGTATTTACCTCCGCCTCCGGGATGTGTTCCCGAATACAATTTTACTGGAGAGTTCTGATTACCACAGCCGGTCCAATTCTGTAAGTTATGTTTGTGCAGAGCCTGTTGCAGGAATTGTTTTGCAGGACAACGTATTGTCTACTTATTTTCCGGATGGACGGAAAGAGCGTAAGACAGAATTTGTACTTACTGAAGAAATTGAAAAGTTTAAATCCTCTTTTACACCACACGTAGTAGAAGATACCCGATACATTTCGAGTGGCTTGTTTGGCTATTTCACCTGGAATGCTGTGCAGCATTTTGAAGATATTAAATTTAGCGCTACCACACCAAAGGATCAGCAAATCCCGGTTATGCAATACCACATTTACCGCTACATCATCGCCATTGACCATTTTAAAAATGAGGTTACCTTATTTAAAAATACCTTCAACGGGGATGATAATGACGAGTTAGAAAAAATCGAATACATCATTCAGAATAAAAATTTCCCGGAATATAACTTCAGCACGGTGGGTGAAGAGCAATCGAATTTAACCGATGCGGGTTTTATGGAGATTGTAGAAAAGTTGAAAAAACATATTTTACGTGGTGATGTGTTTCAGATTGTACCATCCAGAGCCTTTAATCAGGGGTTTTCAGGAGATGAGTTTAACGTTTACCGCTGCCTGCGGTCGATCAATCCATCTCCATATTTGTTCTATTTTGATTATGGCAGTTTCAAACTATTCGGTTCATCGCCGGAGGCACAAATTACCATTGGAGATAATGTGGCTAACATTTTCCCGATTGCGGGAACTTTTAAGCGCACGGGTAATGATCTTGAGGATGCAGAACTTGCCACCAGGTTGAAGGCCGATCCGAAAGAAAGTGCAGAGCACGTGATGCTAGTCGATCTGGCTAGAAACGACTTGAGCCGACACTGTACGGGTGTGGAAGTGAAATCATTTAAAGAGGTTCAATACTATTCTCACCTGATCCACCTGGTTTCTAAAGTGAGTGGAAACCTGCAAAAAGAGGTTTCTGCTTTTAAAATTGTTGCAGATACTTATCCGGCAGGTACGTTGAGCGGAGCACCAAAATACCGGGCAATGCAATTGATTGATGAAAATGAAGGTTTAGGCCGGAATTTTTATGCCGGGGCAATTGGCTATATGGGATTTAATGATCAGTTTAACCATGCCATTATGATCCGTACCTTTATGAGTAAAAATAATCAGTTGTACTATAGAGCTGGAGCCGGGATAGTTGCTGATTCTGTTGCGGAGAGCGAAATGAATGAAGTAAATAATAAGATTGCGGCTTTGCGCAGGGCAGTGGAGATGGCCAATAAGATTTAAAAGAATGAAGAATCATAAAAATATACAGAAGAAAGTACTGGTGATCGACAACTACGACTCATTTACTTATAATTTGGTGCATTTGGTAAACGAATTGGGAAGAGATGTAGAAGTTTGGAGAAATGATAAATTTAAACTGGGCGATGTGGAAGCATTTGACCAGATCATTTTGTCGCCCGGTCCTGGTATACCTGAGGAAGCTGGTTTATTACTGGATGTGATTAAAACTTATGCGGCAACAAAAAGTATTTTTGGAGTTTGCCTTGGGCAGCAGGCAATTGCAGAAGCTTTTGGGGGCACTTTGCTTAACCTGGGCAGGCCGATGCATGGTATTGCCACGCCAATTACGGTTCTTGACCGCAATGAGGTTGTTTTTAAGGATTGCCCTGAAACCATCAACGTGGGCCGTTATCACTCCTGGGTAGTCAGCGCAGCAGGCTTACCGGATTGCTTTACTGTTACAGCGATAGACTCAACAGGTGAAATTATGGCTTTAAGGCACAATGAATTTGATGTTCGTGGCGTGCAGTTTCATCCAGAAAGTGTGCTTACAGAATATGGTAAACAAATGGTTAAAAACTGGTTAGAAGAATAGATATGAATATTTTAGATAAAATTGTGCTGCGGAAAAGAGAAGAAATTGCATTGGCGAAGCAGCAGGTTTCCATCAAACAATTGGAAGCTGCATTGTACTTTAACCGTGTGCCCTATGTTTTTGCAGACTTTTTACTAGACGAAAATCGCGCTGGCATTATTGCCGAATTTAAGCGTCAGTCCCCATCAAAAGGGATCATTAATGACAAAGTGACCGTTGAGGAAGTGACCACTGGTTATGCCGCTGCCGGTGCTTCGGCGCTTTCGGTACTCACGGATACAGATTTCTTTGGTGGGCATACCAACGATTTGCTGGCAGCAAGAGCAGCAAATCAGATTCCCATTCTAAGGAAAGATTTCATGATTGATCCCTACCAGATTCTGGAGGCCAAGGCTATGGGCGCAGATATTATTTTACTGATCGCAGCGATTCTGACTCCGGATGAGATTGAAGACCTCACGGTGCTAGCTAAAAGTTTGGGTTTGAATGTTTTATTGGAAGTTCATAATCTGGATGAGCTACAAAGAAGTGTGATTCCTGAACTGGATGCCATCGGTGTGAACAACCGGAACCTGGCTGATTTTTCAGTGAATATCCAGACGTCTTTTGATCTGGTGGATGAGATTCCGGATGACTTTTTGAAAATTTCTGAAAGTGCCATCAGTGATCCGCAAACGATCAATGATCTGAAATCCGTAGGATTTGACGGATTTTTGATTGGGGAGAACTTTATGAAAACCCAAAACCCGGGCGCATCGATGGCCGACTTTGTCAGTCAGCTGATCTCGGTATAACTTTTGTATCTTTGTTCTTTACATGGGAAAGCAAAAATATTTTGATACCGCGCTTAAACCTGAACGTGCTGTTCTTGTTGGCGTAATTAGACAAGGTGAAACCCCCGAAGAGACCAAGGAATATCTGGACGAACTGGCATTTCTGGTAGACACTGCCGGAGGTGTGGTTGACCATGTATTTACACAGAAAATGATGAAACCAGACCGTGCTACTTTTGTGGGTACTGGAAAGCTGGAAGAAATACAGGCTTATGTCAAATCTGAAGAGATTGACCTGGTTGTGTTTGACGATGAATTGTCGCCATCGCAGCTGAGAAATATAGAACGTGAGCTGCAGGTGAAGATACTGGACAGGAGTAACCTGATCCTGGATATTTTTGCGAGAAGGGCACAAACCGCGCAGGCCAAAACGCAAGTGGAACTGGCACAACTTCAGTATTTGTTGCCAAGACTGACCCGTTTATGGACCCACCTGGAGCGTCAGAAGGGTGGTATTGGTATGCGTGGACCTGGTGAAACACAGATTGAAAGTGATAGAAGGATGATTCTGGAGAAGATTGCTTTGTTAAAAAGTCGTCTGAAATTGATTGATAAACAAAATGAAACCCAACGGAAAAACCGTACAGAGCTGATTCGTGTGGCTCTGGTTGGTTATACCAATGTGGGTAAGTCAACGATCATGAACATGCTTTCTAAATCAGAGGTTTTTGCAGAAAATAAGTTGTTTGCTACCCTGGATACAACTGTACGCAAAGTGGTGATCGAGAATTTGCCCTTTTTGCTATCAGATACCGTAGGTTTTATCCGTAAACTGCCTCACCATTTGGTGGAGTGTTTCAAATCTACGCTGGATGAAGTTCGCGAAGCTGATGTGCTGATTCATGTGGTGGATGTATCGCACCCAAATTTTGAAGATCAGATCAATGTGGTCAATGAGACCTTAAAGGATCTGGGTGCCCGGGATAAGGAAACAATTATGGTTTTCAATAAAATTGATGCTTATGTGAGTCCGGAGCCGGATCATGAAGAGGAAGAACCGCAGGTGCTTACGTTGGAGGATTTTAAGAAAAGCTGGATGGGCACAAACAATGCGCCGGCACTTTTTATTTCCGCTTTACATAAAGAGAATTTAGAAGAGTTTAAACAGTTGTTGTACGATAAAGTAGTCGGTTTACATACCGAACGTTATCCCTACGATAAGCTGTTATATTAATTAGGATAAATGGGCTAATATTGCCTTAAATAAATATTAAACATTATGGAAAGTAAACGCCAACAGAAATTTGCGGGAATTTTACAAGAAGAGCTCGCTGCTATTTTTCAGCGTGAGGGGGCTGGGTATTTGCCAAATACACTGGTAACCATTACCAAGGTGCGCGTTTCTCCGGATTTAGCCGTTGCCAAAGTATATTTAAGCTTTTTAAATACAAATAATACATCTTTATCTGTAGCTGAAGTCAATTCACATGCCAGTGAAATCAGGTATAAACTGGGAGCCAGAATTCGCCACCAGGCACGTGTAGTTCCGACTTTAACTTTCTTTGTTGACGATACCAACGAGTACGTACAGCATATGGATAAGATCTTTGATCAAATATCAAAGGATCGTAAAGAAACCAACGAAGAGGCAGATTAATTGCCTCTTTGTCATCTCGTTCTATGAGAAATGCGTAAATTGGTATATGGCAAAGATTCTAACCCTGTTTTTGACGCTATGTTTTTTAGACCTGGCAGCGCAAACCCAACCTCAGCTAAAAGGGGGCTTAGCTGCCTTTGTTGCCAATAATAAAGTTTATCCGGGTTATTCCATGCACAACTGCATTGAGGGCACAGTAACCATTAGTTTCAAGCTTAATCAAAAAGGAGAAGTTTATTATTCTAAGATCAGAACCGGTATGGGGACGGACCTGGATGACGAGGCCTTGCGTTTAATTCGGCTAAGTAGTGGGAAATGGCAGGTTCCTGCCGGTCATGATACCACGGTTTCTTTAGTTGCACCAATTAAATTTACGCTGGAGGGTTACAATTGCGGAGATAAAAATCAGGCGGAGATTAGACAGGCCATTGCTGCCTACCGGTCAAATGAGGGGGCGACAAATACCATTCTTAACTTTTACCGCAATAAAGAAGCGGGGACATTTAAGGAAGGTGAAGAACCGAGGATTCTTGCATTGAAAAAAGAATTGGGGTATGACGATGTATATCTGCAGGAAAGGGTAGACGATGGATTAAAAAAAGTCAAACAAAAGGATATGCAGGGGGCCTGTGAGGATTTTCGATTTGTAAAATATATGGGCTCAGACTTAGCGAATGAGGCGTTGGCTAAATACTGCCAGTAATTTAAGCAATAATTTGTATGGCTTTCTGTTTGATTTGCGCAGAAATGTTATTGATTTTTCCCCTGTATTCTCCATCAATCTGAAAATGCACTTTGTGTTTTGTATGGATCTTTAAGGCCGTGGTTTGAAAAGATTCAATGTTTTTGGGATTGAATGCCAGGTTGGTAAACCTGATTTTAAGGATTTCCATAACCGAATATTCCTTGACCAGGATGACTTCAAAAACTTCATCATTTAATTTACCGTCTGGATTTATTTTAACTCCTGTTCCATACATGGTGGCATTGGCGATGACCACCATCGCTGCCTGGGCCTGAACAGTTTTGTCCTTTAACTGAATCTCTACTGTCATTTTTCTATGGTTCCAGAGCGCAGTCCAGGCTGCTTTGGCGTAACCCAGCATCCCTCTTTGAGTTAATGCGTCGAATTTCTTAACCAAATAGGCATTGAAGCCAATGTCTGCCAAATGGATGCAGAGTTCATCATTGATGATAACCGCATGGATGGTTTTTGGTTTTCCCTTTATGGCCAGTGCTATTGCCTCCTCGGGATCTTCTGGAATACCCAATTCTTTGGCCATGCCATTTGCCGAGCCTGCAGGGATAATGCCGATTGGTGTTTCTTGTCCCAAAAGGCATTCTGCCACCATTTTTAAAGTACCATCTCCACCTACAGCAATGACACGGTCTGCGGCAGACTTGCTGATTGCAGCTTTCAGTTTTTTGATGCTGCAGTCTTTCGGTAATTCATAAATTTCAAATTTTGTTTTACTAGCTGTGAGTTGGCTTGAAATGAGTTCTGTAAAATTTACTTGTGCTGTTCCAGACTTTGGGTTCACAATAAATAGTATTTTTAAATCTGAAATTGAGGTCATCCCTAATGTTTAATAGCACAAACAACTTAAGCCTTATCCTGTTTTAATTCATGATGAATAAATCTGTCAGCGTTAAAGTATATCATGGGTATGGGCATAAGCATAATCTGGTGGCGTATGGCCACGTATTTCAGTCTAAAGCCAAAACCAAACAGGTTTACAGCGACAACATCTTTGTAAACATACGGTACCTGCTGCGGCTGTTCAGGCTAAAGCCCTATCCGCATGCCCGCGTGAGGTTGAAGTTTTACAGCCAAACGGTGTACAGCAATACAGCATACGATGGCTTTTTTAAGTTTGAATGGAAGGCCGAAGGGGATGTTGTTGCCGGATGGCATGGCGTTAAGGTGGAAGCGCTGGATGAAAATAATGATGTGCTGGCCAGTAACGAAGGATTGGTTTATGTGCCACACGTTACACAATATGCTTTCATTTCAGATATAGACGATACGGTGATGATCTCTCACTCGGCTACCATAGGCCGGAGGTTAAGGGAGTTGTTCATCAAAAATCCCAGGACGCGGAAAACTTTTCCTGAAGCCCAGTTACACTATAAAATGCTTTCCTTATCGCATACCAATGCACAGCAGCCTAACCCTTTTTTTTACGTATCGAGCAGCGAATGGAATTTATACGATTACCTGTTAGAGACTTTCAGGTTTAACCGCCTGCCTGAAGGGGCCTTTTTGCTGAACCAGATTAAGCAATTGAAAGATTTGATTAAGACCGGTAAAACAGGGCATGAGGGGAAGTTGATGCGGGTAATGCGCATTATTGATGCCTTTCCAAACCAGAAGTTTGTATTTTTTGGCGACAACTCTCAGCGGGATCCCGTGATTTATGCGACTATCGCGAAGAAGTATCCTGAAAAAATTACTGCGATTTATATCCGTAATATCCGAAAATCTAAAGAAGCTGAAACGAAAAAGCTATTGGGAGAGGTTAAAGCCGAATATCAGATCGAGACTTGCTTGTTTAACGACAGTCAGGAGGCTATGGTACACTCGAACCAAATTGGGTTGATCGCAGAACTACCTGTGCCTGCTGAAAGAAAAAGTAAGTAGGCCGGAATGCTTTTAGTTTGTAATATTGCATATGGTCTTTAGATTAGATGACGATGCGATTATTTTTCCAGATCCGGCTTTAGCAGAGGAAGATGGCCTGTTGGCAATTGGCGGTGATTTACGGCCTGAACGTTTGGTGCTGGCTTACAACTACGGTATCTTCCCCTGGTTTAATGAAGATGATCCCATTTGCTGGTACGCACCGCATGAGCGTTGTGTCATTTATCCCGAACGTGTGAAGCTGAGCAAGAGCATGGCTAAAGTGCTCAAAAGTAATGTGTTCAGGCTTAGCTTTGATGAAGCTTTCGCTTCGGTAATTGGGCATTGTGCTACTGTAGCCAGAAGAGATCAGCCAGGTACCTGGATTACCGGACAGATGCAGCAGGCTTATATCCGCTTACATGAACTGGGTTATGCCCATAGTGTGGAGGTATGGCAGGGAGAACAATTGGTTGGGGGCCTGTATGGTGTGCAGATCAATAACGTGTTTTGTGGTGAAAGCATGTTTAGCCTGGTCAGTAATGCATCAAAAACAGCTTTAATCTGGTTGTGTCAGGAAGGGGGCTATACGCTGATCGACTGCCAGCTTCCAAATGACCATTTGATGAGCCTCGGAGCGGAGATGATCAGTCGGGATGCTTATCAGGAAATACTTAGCTAAGTATCTCCTGAATATCAGCTTTACTCAATGATTTGAAGAAGCTTTCTTCGGTTGTAATTAAAGAACTGGCCAACTTCTTTTTGCGGTTTTGCAAAGCCAGGATTTTTTCTTCAACAGTATCTTTTGCAATGAATTTATAAATAAATACCTTTTTTTCCTGACCAATGCGGTGACTTCTGTCTATGGCCTGTTGTTCTACCGCCGGGTTCCACCAGGGATCAAGTATAAATACATAATCGGCCTGGGTAAGGTTTAATCCTACGCCGCCAGCTTTAATGGAGATTAAAAATACTTTGAGGTCTGGGTTTTCCTGAAATTCAGCTACAATCTCACCGCGGTTTTTTGTGGCACCGTCGAGATAAGCAAAAGGAATTTCCTCTTTTTCGAAATATTGCTTGAAAATATTGAGGTGTTTGACGAATTGGGAGAATATCAAAACTTTGTGGCCGCCTTTCAATACATTGTCGAGGGTATGGATCACGCTTTCAAATTTACCAGAATCGGAATGATAATGCTCATCAATCATCAAAGGGTGATTGGCCAGTTGACGCAAAGCGGTTAAGCCTTGTAAAAGCTGTACTTGTTTTTGCGCTGCAGTTCCATCTTCCATACCACTCAAAAGGTCGTTACGGTAGGCTGACTTGGTTTCTTCGTAAACTGCAGCCTGATCTTCTGTCATGGTACAATAAAACACCTGTTCGGTTTTAGAAGGCAGTTCTGCAGCCACCTGCTCTTTGGTTCTGCGTAAAACAAAGGGTTTGATGATGGCCTGAAGTTTACGCGCTTTTTCTTCATCTTTTCTTTTTTCAATGGCTTGCACGTACTCTTCATTGAAGAAAGCCTGGGTACCCAGTAAGCCCGGGTTTAAAAAGGTCAGCTGCGTCCAAAGGTCGCTAACCGAGTTTTCTACGGGGGTACCACTCAAGATGAGCTTATGCCGAGATTTTAATGCTTTTACAGCTTTGAAAGATTTTGATGATGGATTTTTAATGTTCTGGCTTTCGTCCAGTATGATGTAGCTGAAATAGAAGTTCTTAAACAAGTCAACGTCTACCCGGGTAATCCCATATGTAGTAATGACAATGTCGAAATCAGCGAAATAACTAATGTCCTTATTCCTGGAGCTACCGGTATGGGCGCATATTTTTAGTTCTGGTGTAAATTTCTTAGCCTCGTTTAGCCAGTTGTAAATCAGGGAGGTCGGCATGATGATCAGGGAAGTATTGAAGGTCCCGCTTGCTTCATTTTCTTCTTTTAGTTTTTGCAGCATAGCGAGGGTCTGAATGGTTTTCCCCAAACCCATATCATCAGCCAGGCAACCACCAAAATTATACGCTCTTAAAAAGCTAAACCAGTTATAGCCGGCTTTTTGGTAGGAGCGCAGGTCGCCGTTGAAATGCAGCGGCATTTGTGTATCTGCGATATCTTCAAAGTCATTGAGTTTTTGAAGTTTTCGGCTTAGCGTTACGTTGGCAATGCTGTCTTCTGCCAGTTCATTGATGAGTCCCAGGTGGTGTTTCTTTAGCTTTAAAGCTTTTCCGCCTTCTGATAAGCTAAACAGGCTTCCATATTGGGTAAACCATTTTTCTGGTATAATGGCGATGGAACCATCAGGTAACGTAAATTCCCGTTTTTTATGCAGGATATGTTGTTTTAGTGAAATGAAAGGGATGGGATGTTCCCCAAAATACACAATGGCATTGATGTCAAACCAATCGTTATCCTCCTTAATTTCAAAATTGATCTTACTGGTAGCGAAAAGAAATCGTTTTGGCCCCTGGTGCTGATCAATCAGAAACCCGTCGGCGCTTAGCTGTTCAAAATGTTCATTTACCCAGTTTAGAATGGCATACGACTGATCTTCGTTCTGATGTGGCACCACTTCCAGGTTATAATAAAGTGCGCTTGCCTTTTTCAGTCCCAGGTTGGTCAGGTAATGAAATTTCTCAGTTTCCCAGTTTACATCTCTCTTGATGCGGGTAAAGATGTAATTGTCGTCTTCTTTGTGCAGATGAACGGTTACCTTTTTCTCATTGCCCATGGCAAAAGTATGTGTGCCGTATTTGAAATACAATTGCAATTGCGAAATGCCAGAGTCTACATAAATGACTTTTAGGACTGGTCTCGGTTCATGTTTCTCTGTTTTGATGTCAAAACCTTCGGCATAAACGTGGTATTTTTCAATAAGAGGGCAAACAAATTTCCCGAAATAGGTTTCTTCTGTGGCTTTTGGGATGGTAATGAACCTTTTATTTAGAAAGGGCTGAAGTTTTTTACCCTCAATATCCTGTTCAAAAAAATAAAGGACATCATTGAGGAGCAACCAGGCTGGCTGATTACTCACTACCTGGGCATCTTTAAACATGAAATCAATCCGCATGCCCTGGTATTTGATGGTTGGAAAATACCGGGTTTCTTCTTCATTACGCCGGAAATGGAAAAGTACCGTAGCTGGTTCGGTGGCAATATCAATTTTCCGCTCTGCAGGCCAGCCATCTTTATCCATCAGGTATAGTGTTCCGTTTGCCCTCAGGAAATTGAGGACTTCGGCTAGTTTTTTCTCAATTTTAGGTCTGACGGTTTCATAGAACTTGTCGTTAAAAAATTTCCCAAAAAACTCTGCAGGCCGGATTACTTTTTTGTGGTACTTTTTAATGATGAAATCCTGTTCAATTTCATCAAGCGTTTTAATCAGTTTAAAATCGGTGTCAGATAAATGCTTTGCAAACTCTTTAGCGGTATGGGAAAATAAGCGCTGATAAGTCAGGGAAAAATCCCCCTGCGGGTTCAGCTGAACGATATGTGGTTCAATTAAATAGCCAAAATATGCGTGTTTACATAATGAATATACAATTTTGCATGGTTTGGAACTATCTACACGTAACATTAGCTGAAGATTAAAACAATCAAAGGGTAAGGAATTAAAAAGTTTTAAACTTACATCAAATTGAGGTGCTTTCAAATAAAAGGCTCAATTATTACAGATTTTTTAAATCTGTTTGTCGAAAAATTTAGGCCGTTCGTCGGGATTTACATCGAGCTTGCATAAAAGCGAAAAAAACGTTGTAACGTTTTGCTGTTTGGGGCGACTTATATGTAAACAATTTAAAAAACTTAAAGCTTAAAAATATGAAAACTTCAGTAAAAACATTATTCGCCTCAGCATTAACTGCAATCGTTCTGTCTACTTCAGCATTTACTTCAAATGCGGCAGGTCCGGTAACAAATTTAACTACAATCTCGTCCGGTATCGATTTTAATAAAGTGGTGGTTAAAGGAAATGTACATGTAGAGCTGGTTCAGGCCGACAGACAAAGAGTGATCATTTACAATGAGTATAACAAGGATTTAACCACAGTAGTACAAAGAGGAGATAAACTGTTTATCAATTCAAATGAAGATCAACCTATAACTATTATTGTATATGTAAAAAACTTACAAAGAATCGATGCCTCAAATACAGCTTCAGTAATTACTAAGGGGAAATTTTCAGCAGAGGCATTGCAGGTATTCCTTAAAGATAATGCCCGTGCAGATGTAAATGCAACAGCAAGCAGCTTATACACTTACGTGATCGACAACTCTGCTTTAAAATTAAGAGGAACTTCTACAGATCACATGTCTGTTAAAGGAAAAGTAGCCAAACTAAAAATGGAAGAATTTGCAGCGGTAAATACTACAACAAAAGCCTTAGATGAGGAATTAATTGTAAGTACAGCGCAAGTGAGCGATACTTTACTGGCCGGAAATAAAGCCAGAAGCAAAAAATAAAGGGAGGAAAATCCCCGGACGGGAGGGCCGGGTGTAAAAGAAGAGCTTGATGATTCATGCTCTTTTTTTATGTTTAAGGCAATCGTGCGCAGTTGTTGCCAGGAGTCAAAGGAGTTTCGTGACTTGAATTTTACCTTTTTTTAAATAAAGTTGTGTTCTTTTGCAGTAGAATTCTGATCATACCCCCCTGTTGTTGTAGAAGAAATACACAGCTCGACATCAAAAATACGAATGGTTAACTGTGAATATTATCAGTTACTTACCCTTAATTTGTGTGAATGTTGAAAATTATTTGATTTAAGCTAGTTTTTTTAGTTGTAAACTTATGATATAATTAACTAGGGGATTTGTTCTTTAATAATTCAAAACATGGAAGAGGAATTTTATTTTGATTTTAGCGATGATGCACAACGTTCTGTTGAACGTTACGAAGAGATGATACGTAATCAGGATCAGTACTTTTTTGATGCACAGGCTTTTGAAAACATCATTGATTATTATATTGAAAAGAGCGATCCGGTAAAAGCATTGCAGGTTATTGAATATGCTTTAAACCAACACCCTTATGCTGCGGTTTTTTTAGTGAAGCAGGCGCAGTTGTTTTTTATCACCGATCAGGTGGAACGCGCATTCTTAGCCCTGCAGAAGGCAGAACTACTTGAGGCTTCTGAAGCAGAGATTTATATTTTGCGCGGGAACATTTACAACAGTCTGGAACGTTACTCTGAAGCGCTTGATAATTTTCAGATTGCACTAACCTTTGCCGAAACGACAGACGAGATTTTGCTGCAAATCGCTTATGTATACCAGAATATGCTGGATTACGAAAGCGCCATTGTCTACATTAAGCAAAGCCTGGAGCAGAATATGGAAAACAAAGATGGCTTGTACGAACTGGCTTTTTGTTACGACATTCTGGATAAGCAAGAGGAGAGCATACAATTTTACCAGGAATATATTGACAATGATCCTTATTCTTATGCGGCCTGGTACAATCTGGCAAATTCTTACCATAAGCTGGATTTGTATGAAAAAGCGATTGACGCTTATGATTATGCCATTCTGATCAAGGATAATTTTGCTTCTGCCTACTATAATAAAGGAAATGCATTGGTACAACTGGATCGTTTCCAGGAGGCCATTGATGTGTATAAGCAGACATTTGAATACGAGCAGCCCAATGCAGATACGTATTGTGCCATTGGCGAATGCTACGAAAAGCTGGAGCGGATGGATGAAGCCCGGGCTTATTATAAGAAATCCGTAAAAATGGATCCCAGCATGGCAGATGCCTGGTTCGGAATTGGCGTAACCCTCAATTTTGAGGAACGTTTTTTTGAGTCACTTCATTTTTACAAAAAAGCATTGGAGCTGGATGGAGAAAATCCAGACTTCTGGTTTGCTATGGCTGATGCATATTACAAGCTTGGTCAGATCGAACAATCTGTAGAAGCATACTATAAAGTTTTGGAATATAACCCGGTGGATATAGAGGCCTGGCTCGATTTTTCAACCGTACTTTACGAGCAGGGAAAAACGCTGGAAGCTTCTGAAACCATCGCTGATGCCATTAAAAACAATCCGGATGCTGCAGAACTGTATTATCGGATGGTGGCATACCTGTTTGCTTTAGGGGAAAAAAATGAAGCGCTGGTTTATCTGGAAACTGCATTGGCAACAGATCCGGAGAAACACTACATTTTATTTGAATATTTGCCGCAATTACAAGACAACAATGCGATTGTAGATGTGATCCGTAAATACGTAAAATAAGTAAAAGCCTTTTATTAGACAGGATTGATAAAAACTGTCTAATTTTTTTTCACCTTTGTGACTGATATGAACTACCCATTAAATAATATCCCGGAGCGACCGGCAAAACCACGTAATAAAGGAATTACAATGGTTATGGACAAGGGATTGAGCTTGAGACAAACTGAAGATTTTATAGAAGTAGCCGGAATACATACCGATATTGTAAAGCTGGGCTGGGCAACTTCCTTTGTAACGCCTAACCTGAAAGAGAAATTACAGATTTATAGAGACGCGGGTATTCCGACCTATTTTGGTGGTACGCTGTTCGAGGCTTTTATTATCCGAAATCAATTTGACGATTATCGTAAGGTGTTGGATCAGTTTGGAATGGAGTATGCCGAAGTTTCTGACGGTTCGATCACCATTGAACATGATTTGAAATGCGAGTATATTCAAAAGCTTTCGAAACAGGTAACCGTGATCTCTGAAGTAGGCTCAAAAGATGCAACTAAGATATTTGCCCCTTACAAATGGATCAAATTGATGAATGCTGAAATCGAAGCCGGATCATGGAAAGTGATTGCAGAAGCCCGAGAAGGAGGTAATGTTGGTATATACAGGGGGTCTGGAGAGGTTCGTGAAGGTTTGGTTGATGAGATTTTAACGCAAATACCTGAAGAAACCATCATCTGGGAAGCTCCGCAAAAAGAGCAGCAGGTTTGGTTTATTAAATTACTTGGTGCGAATGTCAATCTTGGAAATATTGCACCGGCAGAAGTGATACCTTTAGAAACCATACGTCTGGGCCTTAGGGGCGATACTTTTGACCATTTCTTAAACCTGGGTATATAAATTGCTTATCCGCATCGATCATTAAATGAGAAAATTTGGTTTAATCGGCTATCCGTTATCACATTCTTTTTCTAAAAAGTTCTTTACGGAAAAATTTATCGCAGAGGAAATAAAAAACGCTGCTTACGAACTTTATCCGATTGAACATATTGACCTTTTTTCTGCACTGGTTTCGGATGATCCGGAATTGTGTGGAATGAATGTGACGATTCCTTATAAAGTTAAGGTTCTGCCTTTTCTGGATGAGATGGATGAGGCTTCAACACAAATTGGTGCGGTCAACTGCATTTCAATTGAATGGGCGGAAAACGGAAAGCGATACCTGAAAGGTTACAATACCGATGCTTATGGTTTTGAAGAATCTTTAAAGCCGATGCTTGGTGAAGCACACCGACGGGCACTTGTTTTTGGTGATGGGGGTGCTGCCAAAGCCATCAAATATGTACTGGGTAAGCTGGGCATTGATTTTCTGGTGGTTACCCGTAAGCCTTCTGAAACCAGTATTCTGTATAGTGAAGTTGACGAAGCGATGCTCAGCGAATATACCGTACTGATCAACACGACACCATTGGGCATGTCGCCCAGCTACGATACGCAGCCAGAGATTCCTTACCAGTTTTTGACTGAGCAGCATGTGGCCTATGACCTGGTTTACAATCCTGAAGAAACGTTATTTCTAAAAGAAGTTCGTTTGCATGGCGGAAAAACAAAGAACGGACTGGAGATGTTGTATCTGCAGGCCATCCGTTCCTGGGAAATTTGGAATAAATAGATATGAAACGTTTGCTGTGGTTTTCGGCTTGTGTGCTGATTCTGGCCTTTACGGCTTGTCAAAGCGATGGTTACTCGCCTAAACCCAGAGGCTATTTTAAAATCGATTTTCCAGTAAAAAAATATCAGCAGTTTCAATCGGGCTGTGCTTATAGCTTTGAATATCCGACTTATGCGAAAATGTTGCCCGATCAAAGTTCTGATACCCAGCCTTGCTGGTATAATTTAGCCTTCCCAAGCTTTAACGGACGCTTACACCTTACGTATTATGATGTATCTTCCAAAAAGGAGTATGAAAATTTGGTGGAAGATGCCCGTACTTTTGCTTTCAAGCATACGGTGAAGGCAAATTCGATTGATCAGAAGCTAATCAGTTATCCGGATAAAAAGGTTTATGGCATTTATTACGCCATAGAAGGCAATACAGCTTCTTCTGTTCAGTTCTTTTTAACAGACAGCGTAAAACATTATTTCAGGGCAGCACTTTATTTCAATGAGCGCCCACAATACGATTCGATTCAACCCGTCGTTTCATTTATCAAAAAGGATATCGACAAAATGATCAGTACCTTTAAATGGAAAGACTAAACAAATAACATCATGATTAGCATTAAGCAGTTTACTTTTAACCCTGTCAGGGAAAATACTTACGTTTTGTATGATGAGACCGGTGAATGCGTCATCATTGATCCAGGTATGTATGATTCGGCTGAGCAAAATGTACTGGTTAATTTTATCCGCTCAGAGAATCTAAAGCCAGTATTGCTTTTAAATACTCATTGTCATTACGATCATGTATTTGGGAATAAATTTGTGTTTGACAACTGGGGGCTGAAACCGCAATTTCATCAGGGTGAACTTTACATACTGCAGGCTATTCCGGGCTATTTGCCACAAATGGGGCTACAGTATGAACTTTCTCCGGAGCCTGAAGTATTTCTGCCGGAAACAGGAACGGTTCACTTTGGAAGCAGCCAGCTGGAACTTATTTTTGCCCCAGGACATTCTCCTGCGCATTTGTGTTTCTATGCTGCTGCCGATAACTTCCTGATCGGGGGGGATGTTTTGTTTTATTCCAGCATCGGACGTACCGACCTGCCTGGGGGCAACCATTTGCAATTAATCAATAGTATCAAAAATAACTTGTTTATATTGCCTGATGATTGCCGGGTTTATCCTGGACATGGTCAATCGACAACCATTGGTTTCGAAAAGCAACACAATCCATTTCTACAATAGGTTTACCATAAAGAGACATTGAACACAGCATTTTACATAGCACGCAGGTATCTTTTTGCAAAAAAATCTACCAATGCCATCAATATCATCTCGGCCATTTCTGTGACCGGTGTTTTTGTTGGAAGCGCCGCACTGATCATCATTTTGTCTGTTTTCAATGGTTTTGAAGAAGTGGTGCTTAAAATGTTCAATACCATCACCCCTCAGGTCATCATTTCACCTAAAAAAGGTAAAACTTTTGATCCCAATGTGGCCTATTTTAATACTTTAAAAAAAGATAAGCGCATTTACTCTTATACTGAGGTACTTGCCGAAAATGCGCTTTTAAGGTATAATAATAAACAATCTGTGGCGTTGGTTAAGGGAGTGAGTTCAGACTATCTGAAGAATAAAAGTCTGGACAGCATTACAATTGATGGTGATTTTAAATTGGAGAACAGGAGCTTAAATTATGCAGTTATTGGATCGGCCATTCAAACCTATTTGATGGTAAATACGACTGATCCGTTTAATCCGATACAGGTTTTCTCTCCTAAAAAGAAGGCGCAGAGTAGCAGTAGCATCAATCCGGCGGATGATTTTACCATTTTGTCTATTCCGGTTTCAGGCGTATTTGAAGTGCAGCAGGATTTTGACAATGTGGCTATTGTTCCTTTACGTTTTGCGAGAACACTTTTGGGCGAACCGGAAAAGGTCTCGGCTATAGAAATTAATTTAAATAAAGGCATAAACGTAGATCAGTTTATCGAAGAGGTTGCCCAGCACCTGGATAAGGATTTTGAAATTAAAGACCGGATTCAGCAAAATAAGGTGTTGTATAATATTCTTGGCAGTGAGAAATGGATGGTATATATTATTTTGACCTTTATCCTGGTTATTGCCATCTTTAATATCATCGGTTCTTTAACCATGCTGGTGATTGATAAGCTGAAAGATATAGCCATTTTAAGCAGCTTAGGCGCCGGTAAAAAATTAATCAAGCGCATATTTCTTTTTGAGGGTATGATGATCACTATGGCTGGTTGTATTGCCGGATTGGTCATAGGCTTTTTGTTTTGTTTGTTACAACAGAAATTTGGTTTGGTTAAAATGTCCCAGGAAAATCTGGCCATACCAAGTGCTTATCCAAGCGTATTAAAATGGAAGGATTTTTTACTTGTTTTCTTAACTGTGAGTACCTTTTCTTTTATGGCATCAGCTTTGTCATCTAATTTAAGCGTGAAGAAGATAAATCATTTAAATCAAGATCTTTAAAATCATGAATATATTTAAAAAACAATTGTTATTGATCATCCCTATTACCCTGGTAATCGTTGCCTGTAATTCCAACCGTACTGACGTTAAAGCAACTCAGGTTAGAATTATGAAGGGCTTGTATAGCTATGGTCCGGAGATGAAATCATTTACCGATTGTGAGGAGGGCAGGGAATACTGGGTAGCAGATAGCGCTAAAACACTGGAATTGGCTTACAGTAATTTAAATTTCGAAAAGCCTTATGAGCCCGTTTATATCGAAGCGGAGTGCCGTGTTGTCAAATCGGACAGTTTGAGTGTTTCTGCAGATTTTGATTCGACGCTGGTGGTTACCAAACTTTTGAAAATTAGCAAAGAGATCCCTGAAGGGCCTTGTAATTAAGGGATTAAGTAGATAGACTGTTGTGTCGGTTGGATTAAGCCTTTTTCTTCAGCCATCGCAAACATCACATCTATCGCTTTTCGACCTGCTTTGCCCAGTTCAATAGAGTACTGGTTAACGTACAGGTCAATGTGTTTGTACATCACTTCCTCACTCATTTCCTGTGCATGCTGTTTAATGAAATCAATGCCAGACTTTGGATTGGCGAAAGCGAACTCGACAGACTTTCGAAGTACCCTGTTGATTTTTTCTTTGGTTTCCTGATCCAATCTCCGGTTGACTACAATACCGCCCAATGGAATTGCGCAGCCGGTTTGTTGCTCCCAATAATTTCCAAGATCCATAACCTTATGTAAACCTTTGTCCATATAAGTGAACCGGTTCTCATGAATGATTAATCCGAGATCGATTTGATCTGCCAAAAGGGATTGTTCGATCTCTGAGAAAACCATTTCCTGTTTTTGCAACAAATGGGGGAAGGCGATGCCCAATAGAAAATTAGCCGTTGTATATTTTCCGGGGATGCCTACACGAAGGTCGGCACTGATGTGGTCATGGTGATTGGCCAGGTACTCATTTTTGGAGATGAGCAAGGGCCCGACACCAAAGCCAAGCGCACTGCCAGAATCCAGCAGGGCATACTGCCCGGTCATATAAGCAAAAGCATGAAAGCTAAGTTTGGTCATGTCCAGCTCGGAGCGGAAGGCTTTTTGATTTAGGGTTTCTACATCATCAAAGAACACGTCAAATTCCAATCCCTCCGTATCAATTTTATGGTGGATTAAAGCATCAAAGATAAAAGTGTCGTTGGGGCAGGGAGAAAATCCAAGTGTTAGTTTCATGCGGTAAAAATAAGGACTAGAAAAAGGTTGTTGGTTATGTATTTGTCAAAAATCCAATTGCCCAATTGTTCAGATTTTTGATGGCGAGGCCGATTTGCCAGTTTTCCCTATTTCGGGGTTCTACATAATTGGAAATGCTGCGGATTTGCAGACAAGGCAATTCGGCGTTTTCACAGCAATACAAGACTGCCGCACCTTCCATGCTTTCTGTGGTTGGCTGGCCTGTTTTTAAAACACGTGCGATACTTTCTGTATTTCCGTGTACCCTGTTGACGGTGATGCCTGTTACTTTGGGCAATGCACTGACCGCGTCATGGAGTAAATTGTTGTTGGCGGTGTATTTTGACTTTCCGAAGCCCAGGGTTTCTATCGTTAAAAAGTCATTTTTATCTTCTGCACCAAGTTCGTAAAAGGAGTCGGCCGTAATGTTAAAAAGACTGCCAAGTGGAATGCTCTTGTTGAAACACCCGGCTATGCCCAGATTGAGAACCAGGCCATAGTTTTTAGATAAGTGCCGCCCAAGGGCAAATGCGGTAGCGGTCATGCCTACCCCGGTAATCAGGACATCAAACGCAGGAGTGACTATGAAATCCTTTTCCGGCAAATTGAAATGTTCGGCCAGTAAAGCAATTTCAGCCCTTGTAGCGACAACTAAAAGAATCTTCATAGTAGCTAAGTTAGAGAATTAACCTTTCTACTTTAACCTTTCTGCGTATATTTGTCAATAATATAATACAGAATGATATATATAACCAGAAAAGCATCATTTAACGCAGCGCACAAGTTATCCAGACCCGACTGGTCTGACGATCATAACGAAGAGGTTTTTGGAAAATGTGCCAATCCGAACTGGCATGGACATAACTATCAGTTGTATGTGACTGTGAAAGGCGAGATCAATCCTGAAACCGGTTTTTTGGTAGATTTGAAATGGCTGAAAGACATTACAAATGTTCACGTGGTGGATAAACTTGACCATAAAAACTTAAACCTGGACGTTGATTTCATGAAAGGAAAGCTGGCTTCGACCGAGAATCTGGCCATTGCAGTATGGGATCAATTGGTTGAAGTTATAGCTGAATCAGGTGCAATACTGCACAGCATCAAAATTTACGAGACCGAAAATAACTTTGTAGAGTACTTCGGTTAATAACTGTACATATGGATAATCACACAAATCATTTAGATGAGGAAGAGAACGGTTACATCAAAATTGACCGTTATAATGAAAGTAAAATCAGTGTTGTTGCAGACCATTATAAAGATATTCTAGGACAACTGGGTGAAAATCCCGAGCGTGAAGGCCTGGTTAAAACTCCAGAGCGTGTGGCTAAAGCCCTGCAGTACCTGACACATGGCTATGACCTTAATCCTGCTGAGATCTTACGCTCAGCAATGTTTAAAGAAGATTACAGCCAAATGGTAGTGGTTAAAGACATCGAAGTGTTTTCGATGTGTGAACACCACATGTTGCCATTTTTCGGCAAGGCGCACGTGGCTTATATTCCAAATGGTCATATTGTCGGTTTAAGTAAAATTCCACGAATTGTTGATGCTTTTGCACGTAGGTTGCAGGTGCAGGAACGTTTAACCAATGAGATCAGGGACTGTATTCAGGATACTTTAATGCCTGCGGGCGTTGCCGTAGTGATTGAATGCAAGCACTTGTGTATGGCTATGAGGGGAATTCAGAAACAAAATTCGGTAACTACAACTTCTGCCTTTACCGGTGAATTCGCCAAAGATAAAACCAGGGCAGAATTTTTAAGATTAATAACAGCTAACCTACATTAAAATAATGAAAGCATATATATTTCCAGGACAAGGCGCTCAGTTTTCGGGCATGGGTAAGGAACTTTACGAAAACGAGCAGGCAAAAGCTTTGTTTGAGCAGGCAAATGAGATTATCGGTTTCAGAATCAGCGACATCATGTTTTCTGGTACTGAAGAAGAACTAAAACAAACCAAAGTTACACAGCCAGCTATATTTCTGCATTCTGTAATTCTGGCTAAAACTTTAGGTGAATCTTTTAAGCCAGATATGGTTGCGGGTCACTCTTTAGGTGAGTTTTCTGCACTCGTTGCCGCTTCAGCTTTATCTTTTGAGGATGGATTAAGATTGGTTATTACCCGTGCCAATGCCATGCAAAAAGCTTGTGAACTTCAACCTTCAACAATGGCTGCGATTCTTGGTCTGGCAGATGAAATTGTAGAAAATATATGTAATGAGATTCCTGAAGTTGTTGTTGCTGCAAATTACAACTGTCCAGGGCAGATTGTCATTTCAGGAAGCATTGAAGGGGTAGATCTTGCTTGTCAGAAATTGACAGAAGCAGGTGCAAAAAGAGCTTTAAAATTAAATGTTGGCGGAGCTTTCCATTCTCCATTAATGGAGCCGGCCCGTCTGGAATTACAGGAAGCCATCGAGCAGGTGAATGTTTTACCTCCGGTATGTCCTATTTATCAGAATGTTGACCCGGTTGCTAATGTTGATCCGGCTAAAATTAAAGCAAATTTAATTACGCAACTGACTGGTGCAGTGCGATGGACACAGACAATTGAGCAAATGATTGCAGACGGTGCTGATGAATTTGTTGAAGTTGGCCCGGGAAATGTATTACAAGGCTTAGTTAAAAAAGTAAACAGAGCGCTGCAAACAAGTTCTGCGACCAACGCATAAGTACATATGGATGTTTAAAATAGATTTGGCGTGAGTATAGGAGGTAAAATCAGATTTCTTTTATTGATACTGGGCGCCTGCTGTATTATTACTGCGATCTCTTTAAAACATTCCATTACCAAGAAAGATCTTTTAAGTCATGAAGCCGGGAAACTTCAAAAGAACCTGGCTGCTACTGAACGGATTATTTATGATTTTTTAGCCGATACACAACAGGTTGAAAGCGCAAAAAAATATCAGGCAAACGAAAGCCAGGGCTTAAGCTTTATTGACAATTACCGCGACAAAAGGATTATTCTTTTGACGTATAAAAACGATCAGCTTAAGTTCTGGAGTTCATTTAAAACCTTTCCCCCAAGTCCGAGGGTGATTAAAGAAGGCTCTTCCTTCAAACAGTTTTCAAATGGTTATTATGAAGTGATCAAGAAAGTATCCGGTGATTATTCGCTGATTTTTCTGATCGAAATTGAAAACGATTACTCCATTCAAAACCAATACTTAAGCAATACCCTTTCCGCTTCGCTCTGTCCGGATAACTCCTTGTCCAGGGCAACCTTTACCGATACAGAGGTGTACAGTATCAATAACCTGGAAGGCAATTTACTTTTTGATGTTAAACTGAAAGCCAGCTATTCCAAAAGTATTTATGCCGCAATTGAAGTATGGCTTTGGGTTATCGGTCTTTTCAGCTTTTGTTTATTCTTCAATTCTTTCTGTGCATGGCTGGCAAAACGAGGCCAGTTGCTATTGGGTACAGCATTGATTGCCTTCTTTTTCATTGCCATCCGGGTTACAGACCTGGAATATGGTTGGTTTAACCATCAGTTTAACCTGGTGATTTTTAGTCCGACCATTTTTGGAGAAAGTTTTTTCCTGCCTTCTTTAGGCGATTTTTTACTCAATGTTATTGCCATTACCTGGGTTGTCTTGTTTATTTATACCTATTCGGATAAATATGTCCTGCCCGGATGGCTTTGCCGGAATAAGGTAGCCGGACTGGGTTTTCATTTGGTCTTGCTGATCATCTTTTGTGGCATGGCGATTTTGTTTGACCAGGTTTTTCTGGGATTGATCCTCAATTCAAAAATCAACTTTGACATCACCAATATCATCAATCTGGGTTGGGTCAGCTGGATCAGCATTGTCATTTTATGTCTGGTCTGGTTTAATGTATACCTGATCGGAAACATTTTCATGCAGCAAACATTGCTGTTAAATGTGCGCAACAAAGAACGTTTGATGTTGTTCCTGACTATTTTTCTTGGCTATCTGATCTATTGCCTGGAAACCGGGTTTAGTATCTTCTTTGTGGCCTATATGTTGCTGATCTTCATCATTGGCTGGAATGTATACATCAGGAACAATAAATTCTCCATCGGCATATTTGCAGCCCTTTTCTTTTGCCTGGCCTTTATTTCATCAATTAAGTACCTTAAATTTACAGATCAGAAAGAAAAGAACAAGCGTTCTGTGATTGCTCAAAAGCTGGGGGCGACGGATGATCCTAAGATCATCAGTTCTATTGAGAGCCTTGAGAAGTCGATTTCAACGGATTTGTTTATTGCTGAATATTTTAAACAGCCTAAACTCAAGCGTTCTTTTAACCTTCAGAAACACATCAATACCATTTTACTGGAGGGATATCTTCCGCAATTTGATTACAATCTGTATGAGTATGGCGTGAATGATTCTTCCATTTCCAGGCAGGATCCTGTTCCCTTAAGTTATTATAAAAACCTCGTCAAATCAGGGTCGGTCAAGGTTCCGGAATCGAAGTTTTTCTATCGGCTGAATTATACTTTTGGCTATCAGAACTATTTCGGGATGATTCCTATTGTAGATGATAACCATATTTTGGGTACTTTATTGATTGATTTGAAATCCCCTCAATACAACTACAATAGTCAGCTTCCTGAAATACTGGTGGATGGAAAGAATAAAGGGGAGGATGACTACAGTAAATATTCTTTTGCCTTTTATAATGGCGGCAAGCTCGTGAACCAATCTGGCAAGTACACTTATAAACTCTCCGCTACTGATTTCAAGAGTCAGGTAGGGGAGATTAAGATTTTCAATGATAGTTTGGGATATACCCACCTGGTATATATGCCTGGGAATTCGAAAATGATAGTCATCAGTAAAACAAAGGTATCCTTTGTGGTGAAGCTGGCTACCTTGTCTTTCTTTTTCCTGGTTTTCATTATCTTTTCCGTTACACTTTATACCCTGATCTGGTTGCTGAAAAACCTGGATGGCAGTTGGAATGGCTGGTTTAACATCAACCGTTCACTGATGATCAATGCCAATAAGATTTTGTATAAAACACGGATTCAGTTTTCAATTGTCCTGTCCGTTGTGGCTACTTTGCTGGTGGTGGGCTGGACTACCTATTTTTACATCAGGGACGAATACCGTAAACAACAACAGGATTTTATTAAAGAAAAGATCCGTAAAGTACAGATGTCTTATGAAAAGCAGGTTTTTACTACAGGAAAGATTCCTGAAGCAAATGATCAATCAGAAGCTGATTTCAACCAATTTGCGAACATCAATGCTTCTTATCTCAATCTTTTTGATGTTCAGGGCACGTTGAAATATACCTCTCTTCCTAAAATTTATGATTTTGGTATTATAGGAAGAGTGATGAACGCCGGGGCTTATATTAATTTAAGACGGGTTCAACGCTCAGAATATGTCAACTCGGCAGAGTATATTGGCGATTTTAAATATTCGGCAGCATATGCACCGATCCGGGATGCGCAGAACAGGACGATTGCTTATATCGGACTGGCTTATTATGGCAATGAGGCAGATTATCAAAACAAAATTGGTTTGTTTATCAATACGCTGATCAATATCTATGCATTGGTATTTGTGGCCATCGGAATTTTAGCGGTATTCCTGGCCAACCAGATTACAAGCCCGCTCACCTTTATTCAAGATAGCATTAGGAAAACCAAGCTGGGCCAAAAGAATCAGCCTATTCAATGGTCAAGGCATGATGAAATCGGATCGTTGATCCGGGAATATAATAAAATGATTGCAGCACTCGAGGAAAGTGCGGCTAAGTTGGCCAAGTCAGAGCGTGAAAGTGCCTGGCGGGAAATGGCCAAGCAGGTGGCACATGAGATCAAAAACCCATTAACCCCGCTTAAGCTGGGCGTGCAGTTACTGGAGAAAAGCTGGAAAGAAAAGGATCCCAATTTTGAAAAGAAATTTGAACGGTTCAACAAATCATTTGTAGAGCAAATAGACAGCCTGTCTACTATCGCTTCTGAGTTTTCTAACTTTGCAAAAATGCCTGATACCAAATTGGAAATCTTGCATTTATTGCCGATTATTGAGCAGGCCCGTGACGTTTTTGCTGAAATGGAGCATGTAGAAATTTACATTTCCAACTTCACCAGTACAGATGTACAGATTTTGGGCAATAAAGATCAGTTGTTACGTACTTTTAATAACCTGTTGAAGAATGGTGTGGAGGCTGGTAATGCGCAGGACACCAGTATCATCCGCATGCGGATTGTAAACGATGACTCGAATGTGCACATTGAAATACAGGACAACGGAAAAGGAATTGACCTTGATTTACAAGAAAAAATCTTTGTACCTAACTTTACAACCAAATCATCTGGAACTGGTCTGGGACTGGCTTTTGTGAAGCAGGCTGTAGAAAATGGTGGCGGTTCGGTTAACTTTAAATCGTTGCAGGGTGTTGGAACAACCTTTTACCTGAGTTTTCCGCTGGCTTAAGCCAGACTTATTTAAGTTCGATCATGGCTTTACCCATTGTAAAACCATCTACATATAAAATGATCGAATAGACACCCTTTATAAAGTCGCCAGGGTTAACCCAATCCATTTTGTAGGACGTATCATCATCATTGTAAGATATGGACGTAGAAGAGCTGTATTGCATTTCCTGTCCATCTGCCTCAAACATGTTGTATTCATTGGCAATCAGGTTGCCTGCAGGGTCAAATACACGGAGGTAAATTTTATGATAGTCTTTTTTGGCCAGTGGATTAGAAACAATACCAAAATAAACACTTAGTTTTTTTGCAGTTCCGGCTTTAGTCACTTCTACATGCTTGCCATTGCTTTTAACTTTAAATGCCGTGATCTGAACATTTGTAGCTTTTAATGCGGCACTGGTTTTTACTTTTTCGTTCAATTCTGCATTTTTCCTGCTCAGTTCTTCTGCCCGTTGATTGGCTGTATTGGCTGATTCCTGGAGGCTGTCACGTTCCGTTTTTAAGTAAGCATTTTCACGCTCCAGTTTAAAAACCTGATCGTTGTATTTTTTTACAAATTCTTTAAGTTCGGTAATTTCTTTTTGAGCAGCAACCAGTTGTGTCTGGGTTAATACGCCTTTTTGTAAGGCCTGTTTTAGCTCAGCAATTTTTTCACGTGCTAACTGTTGCTCTTCCTGTAATTTGGTGCTGAGGGTTAAATTTAGGGTATTTACCTTGTCCAGCTCCACTTCAATCTTTTCCACTTCGAGTTTTAGCCTATCCATTTCGGTATTGACAGAAACAAAGCGTTCGCTCTCTTTTTTATCTTTCAGGTAAAGGTATAGGTTGGTGCCCAGCAGCGCAACAATAACCATAACTAAAAAATAGATCTTATTTCGGTCACCTTTATTTACGATATCTTTTGAATCTGACATGGATTAAATGCTATGCTAAAACAGTTTAAAAAAAGAGCAGGGCGTTGCATGTTGCGTAAAAAAAACATATAAATTGTATGAGACCTTAAAAAAAATCGTTTAATTGCTATAGTTGGCCTAACGAGCCCTAACAAATGAAACCAATTTAAAATACTCCTAACTACAAAAGATGTTTAAAACAACAATTTATGTACTATTATCAATAATAATACCCCCCATTTCCCTAATTGCCCAGACCACATCAAAAATTGCTCCAAAAAGGGAGTTTAGAGGTGTTTGGGTTGCTACTGTTGCAAATATTGACTGGCCATCGAAACCAGGTTTAAGTGTAGATCAGCAGAAACAAGAGTTAATTGGCCTGCTTGAACAACACAAATCTAATGGGATCAACGCTATTATGCTACAGGTTAGGCCAGCTGCAGATGCTTTCTATGCCAAGTCCAGGGAACCCTGGAGTCAATGGCTGATGGGTAAACAGGGACTTGCCCCGGCTGCCGGTTATGATCCTTTGGCTTTTGCGATTAAGGAGGCGCATTTCAGAGGGATGGAGCTTCATGCCTGGTTCAATCCATATCGGGCTACAATGAGTGCAAATACGGTTGTGAGCGAAGAACATATGACGAGAAAACATCCTGAATTCTTTTTTGTTTATGGGGGTAAAAAGCAATTTGATCCGGGTATACCAGAGGTGCGGGAATATATTGTACAGGTCATTTTGGATGTCGTTAAAGGCTATGACATTGACGGAATACATTTCGATGATTATTTCTATCCGTATAAAATCGCGGGGCAAACCATTAAAGATGCGGCAACTTTCAATCAGCATCCCAATGGCTTTACCAATATCAACGATTGGCGTAGAAATAATGTCGATTTACTAATCAAGCAGCTTGATGATAGTATCCATCATTATAAAAAGTATGTCAAATTTGGAATCAGCCCTTTTGGCATATGGAAGAACATTTCCGAAGACTCTCTGGGTTCGGCAACCAATGGACTGTCCAACTATTCAGAATTGTATGCAGACTCCCGTAAATGGGTGAAAGAAGGTTGGGTAGATTACATTAATCCTCAGATCTATTTTAGCTTTAGTCGCCGCGCCGCACCTTTTGGTACTTTGGTCGACTGGTGGAGCAACAATACTTTTGGCAGGCATTTATACATTGGGCAGGGGCCCTACCTGATGCACAATGGTACGACGAAAAAAGAAGCTGCCTGGGCAAAGCCGGGACAGATTCCCGATCAGATCCGATATATCCGGAATAACAACAGAGTGCAGGGAAGTGTGTTTTTCAGTTCCAAGTCTTTCTCTACCGTAGCGCGGGCGCTTGGGGATTCTTTGAAAAATGACTTGTATAGGTATCCGGCATTGCCGCCACAAATGCCATGGCTGGATGATATTGCACCTAATGAACCCCAACATCTGACAGCCGAAGCTCATCGTGACGGCGTGCATTTGCAATGGGAGAAGCCCCTGAAGGCTGAAGATGGGGAAACGGCTTCGGGTTATGTCATTTATCGTTTTACAGAAGGAGAAAAGATTAGTGTGCTTGATGCGAGGAACATCCTTAAAATCAGTTTTGAAGAGTATACCAGTTTTATCGATACGAGTGTAGAAAAGGGTAAAAGGTATAATTACCTGGTTACGGCCCTGGACAGGCTTAAAAATGAGAGCGAGCCGAGCGGCCCGGTTGGCGTGGAAACGAAATAGCTTTACATAAAAGAGCGGCTGGATCATTTGATTCAGCCGCTCTTTTTTATAGGGAAAATACTTCCTATTTCTGTGGCATTAATACCATACGGATGTAGTTGTCTTCATTTAAGTACTTCTGAGCAGTGGCTTTGGTTGATTCAACCGTTACGCTGTCCAGTCTCTCTTTTGCTTGTGACAATTGAAGCAGATCTTCGCCATTTTTTAAGCGATTGGTCAGGTAGTTTAACCAGAAGTTGTTGTTACGTAAGCTCAGTTCGATCTGACGTTGTTCTTCAGATTTAAATTTGCTAACATCATCTGCTGTTGCTCCACTTTCTTTAATCTTTGCGATCTCGTCCAGTGCGGCTGCAATTAATTTCTCAACGTTTGCAGTAGCACAGCTGAAAGATACACCGAAATAATAATGTGCATTGGGGTATTTGCTTACGCTTAAGCTAACCTGAGGACTGTATACGCCACTTTCTTTCTCGCGCAGGCGTTCCAGAATCTTGATTTCCAAAGCCGCTTTAACCGCTTCTAATTGCGTATTGTTTGCGGCATTGAATTCATAGTCGCCATGAATCAGCATTTCCACGCTGGCCTTATCCTCCAGACCTTTATACACTGTTTTGCTTACTTTGCCTTTTGGCGGATTTACACCATTGTCTGCAAAATTCTGCCTTTTACCCAGTGTTGGTAAACTGGCAATGTAGGTCTCAATTAAAGGCTTAATGGTATTCAGGTCAAAAGAACCCACAATTACAAAAGTCTGCTCTCCGTTATCTGCAAAGCGGTCTTTGTAAAATGCATAGGCTTTGTCTAAAGAAACCTGGTCCAGGTCGGCCAGCGTAGTTGGCATGCCCCGTTTGTTATACGATGACATTACTGCCTGTACAGTATCTGCAAATACACTTTGCGGATCTGCACTTTTATTGGCCAGAACAACTTTACTGTCGCTGATGTTTTTATTGAATATCTCTGCATCTTTACGTGGCTCAGTAGCATATGCATAAGCCATCTGGAATGCTGTTTCCAGATCTTTAGGAGCGGCGCTTCCCTGGAACCCCTGATACAGGTCGGAAATGTAAGCTCCGGCTCTACCGGTATTTCCGGCCAGTAATTTGTTTAATTGCGTTGGATTGAATTCGCCTACACCACTTTGCGGAATGAGCTCCACCATATTTGCCGACTGTAATTCTGCATCATTGGCCAAGGACTGACCGCCTTTAGAGAAGGAGTTGAAAATCACCTGGTCGTTTTTAAAATCAGTTGGTTTTAACAAGACTTTAATCCCGTTGCTTAAAGTTAGTTCAGTTACACCAATAGCTTCAATTTTACGCTCTGCGACAATTTTACCTGGATTAGGCTTTTTAGCCAGTAAAGGTTTATTTACAGAATTGTCCAGATACGGTGTGATACCATCACCAGCGGTTTTCAATATGGCAATCAGCTGTGCTTCAGTAGGGAGATTTGCTTTCTCCTTTTCGGGAGCCTGTACCACAATCACCTGGTTTTCTTTGGTAATCAGTGTTTTTGCCAATGCGTTTACTTCGGCTAAGGTAATCTCCGAAAGGGCTTTCTTTGTTTCTGCATAGGCATATTCTGTAGACGGAATGATGCTGCCTGAGATGAAGTTGCTTAAGTATTTTTTTACAAACGAAGCGGAAGAGGTTTTGTCTTTTTCTTTGAGACGCATTTCATTTCCGGCAGTAATGTTCTTTTTGGCTACATCCAGTTCTGATTGCAGGAAGCCATATTTGCTCATGCGTTCGTTCTCTGCGAGCACAGCTTTTAAAGCAGTGCCAAGGGTTGCTCCCGTGGTAGAAACTGCTGCAGATTGAAGGGCATTGATGTTTGGAACCAATCCGCCCTGGTATTGTCCGTATCCTGTTTGAGCCTGGATAAACGGAGCTTTACCACTCTGGGTAATTTCCTGGATCCTTGCGCCAAGCATGCTATTGATCATGCCGTACATGATGCTCTTTTTGTAATCGGCAGTGGTTTTGACCTCCGTGCCACGTTGCTTGTACATGACCTGTGCCACGTTATAAGGTTGCTCGGAATCGGTTACAATTTTAATGAGGGGTTCTTTATTGTCAGGCAGATCATAAGCCAACCTTGGTCTCGGATTTTCCGGATTGGTCAATTCAGAGAAATTTTCTTTGATCATTTGCTCTACTGCATTCACATCAAAATCGCCAACAGCAATTACAGCCTGTAAATTAGGCCGGTACCAGTCTTTATAGAAGTTTCTGATTTTATCGTGGGTAAAGCTGTTCAGGATGTCAATTTTTCCGATTGGAATGCGGTTGGCATAACGGGATCCTTTCAATAAAACAGGCAAGAGCTGTTTACTCATGCGATCTTGCGCGTTTTTACCACGCTGACGGTCTTCTTCTACGATTACACCACGTTCGCGATCAATTTCATCGCCATCCATGGTTAATTTTCCAGCCCAGTTGGCAAGAATCTTAAAACCATTTTTGAACAATGCGGCGCTATCTGTAGGAATTGGTAACTGATAAACCGTCTGGTCAAATGAGGTATAGGCATTTAAGTCGGCACCAAAGCGGATACCGGCCTTTTGTAAATAATTGATGATTTCGTTTTTAGGAAAATCTTTGGTTCCATTAAAGGCCATGTGCTCTGTAAAGTGAGCGAGTCCCTGTTGGTTATCCTCTTCCATGAGGGATCCGATTCTGGTAGCCAGATACAGTTCTGCCCTGTTTTTAGGTTCTGTATTTTTACGAATGTAATACGTTAATCCATTGGCCAGTTTACCAATTTTAACATTTGGATCATTTGGGATTGCTGTGCCTGAAGAGGTTTTTGTGGTTGTGGTTGTTTTTTTGTGAACTACGGTTTTTTGTGCGTATGCCGGACTATAAATAGCCATATATACCACAAGTCCCGAGCACAGGATGGTCAATTTTTTTCTCATGAATAAAAAGTTTACAGCCAAACCTACGAACACCTGCTGATAGATGGTACTAAATTTAACATTATTTAACAAAAAGACAGCTGCTTAGACCTTGATGATGATCTTCTTATTGTACATTACCCATAGAATAACCAACCAAAACAAGATGAATGTGATTGCCCAGGCCAAGGAAGCATTGATGGGGGACAGGTGTGCTGTGAATCCGGAATATAACCAGGTCTGCAGGCTCACTTGAGTGCTATCTGCTGCGGTTACGTCAAACATACGCATGATCCTTGGAATTAATCCTGAGAGAAAAAATACCGTGATGGCATTTACCCCGTATACTACAAAAGGTTTGGTGAAACGATTGTATTTCTGGATGTCGATGATCCAATAAGACAGGGCTAGGATTATGGTGGCCAGGCCGCCCGTATACAGGACAAAAGAACTGGTCCATAGTGATTTGTTAATTGGGAACTGCAGGTCCCATAACAGCCCAAGCAGTACAACTGCACAGCCCGTACTAAATAACCAGGCAATTTTAGTGGCCGGGTCAATGTCTTTTCTTTTTAGGTATACGCCCACTAAGATACCAAACAGGCCAGAGGCGATGGCCGGTAAAGTGCTTAAAATTCCTTCCGGATCCCATGTTTTTGAAGATTTCCATAAATGGGCCTCCGTAAGTATACCGCGGTCAACCCATGCGCCCAGATTGGTTTCCTTTTCCAGATTGGGGTAACCTACGCCAGGTACCGGAACAAAGGTCATTAGTGCCCAGTAAAGTGCCAGTATACCGATCATGATCCTGAAAAGGTTCTTTTCGGAGATCTTGATAAACAGGACTGCAGAAATGAAAAAGACGACCGCTATGCGTTGCAATACGCCTGGAATCCTTACCGTTTCAAAAGCTGCAATCGGATCTGTAAATACTTTAGGAAATAACGAAAGGAAGAGGCCTAGCCCGAATAAAGTCAGTGCACGTTTTAAAGCTTTTAAAATGGTTTTGCTATGGCTTGCCGGATCTGTCTTTTTACTGCCCATGGCATAGGCGATGGATACGCCTACGATGAAGAGGAAAAATGGAAATACCAAATCTGTTGGCGTACAGCCATTCCATTCCGAATGCTCTAATGGAGCATAAATATTCCCCCAATCGCCCGGATTATTCACTAAAATCATAGCCGCAACTGTAGCACCTCTAAAAAAATCTAAAGAGAGTAGCCGTGAAGGCGTTTCCTGAGTAACCTGGTTTGGGGTCATATTTGGTTGGGTTATAAACAATCATCGCGCTTGTTTTACGAAGCGCGATGATAAATGTAGTTAAAATTTATAACGAACGAAAGCTTCCATAGCTTCGTACTCAGCAAGTCCGAGGTCGTCATAAGCCTGAGCGGTCTCCCTGTTCCGGTCTTCTGCCCTTTGCCAGAATTCACGGGCATCATCACCTGGGAACACGGCACGGTCTTTCTGCGACTGGTGTTTGTAGATGGCAAATTTCTTTCGCTCTACTTCCTGTGGACTTAAAGGCACGGCCATTTCGATTTCATGGGTAGGGAATTCCTGCCATGCGCCACGGTACATCCATAACCAGCAATCCTTAACCCAGCTTTCTGTTTGTGCCAGGCGCTGCAGGGCTTGCAGGATGATGTTGAAACAAACGATGTGTGTACCGTGTGGATCTTCAAAATCGCCCGCTGCAAATACCTGCTCCGGTTTCACTTTTTGAAGTAATTCCATGGTTAACACGACATCCGCTTCAGTAACCGGGTTTTTCTGACTTTTACCGCTTTCATAAAAAGGCAATGCCATGAAATGGATGTGGTCATCTTCCAGTCCGCAATAACGCGCACCAGCAATGGCTTCACCTTTTCTGATCAATCCTTTAACGGTTTGAATTTCTCGGGTATCAATCTGGTTCGGTTTTTTCTGCTCCATGAAACTGCGCATGTTTTGATACAAGCCTTTCAGTTCAGCAGTTTCCAGGCCCATTTTTTCAGAGAAATCAATGTTAAATTCCACGAAGCGGAGTGCATCGTCATCCCAAACGGCTGTGTTTCCACTGGTTTGGTAAGCCACGTGTACATCGTGGTGCTGATCAACCAGGCGAATAAACGTTCCACCCATAGAGATTACATCATCATCCGGGTGCGGAGAGAAGATCACCACGCGTTTTTTCGCTGGTTCCGCTCTTTCCGGTCTTTGTGAGTCGTCTGCATTTGGTTTACCACCCGGCCAGCCGGTAATGGTATGTTGCAGTTTGTTGAAAATATGAATGTTAATGTTATACACTGGACCTTGCTCTACAGCAAGTTGCGCCATGCCATTGTTATTGAAATCGTCTTCGGTTAGTTTAAGTACTGGTTTTTTAAGTGTATTGGCTAACCATATTACTGCTTTGCGGGTTAATTTTTCGTCCCAGATGCAATCTTTTACCAACCAAGGTGTATCAAAACGGGTCAACATAGAGGCTGCGTCCTGATCCAGAATAAACTCTACGTTGTCTGACAATTGTAGGTAAGTCGCGGGAACTTCACTTGAAATTTCGCCTTCAACAGCTTTTTTAATGATGGATGCTTTTTTCTTGTTCCAGGCCATCAAAATGATTTCCCTTGCTTTGAAAATGGTACCAATACCCATGGTGATGGCTTTGGTAGGTACAAAAGATTTACCCCCGAAATCTCTTGCGGCATCACGTCTGGTCAGGTCGTCTAGCGTAACTAACCTTGTACCAGAATTTGGAGCAGAACCTGGCTCATTGAATCCGATGTGACCTGTACGTCCGATACCGAGGATTTGGATGTCCAATCCTCCAAGGTCTCCAATCTTTTTCTCATAATCCAGACAAAATGCAGGGATTTCCTCTAAACTTAATGTCCCGTCAGGAATGTTGATGTTGTTTTTCTCAATGTCAATGTGATCAAACAAATTCTCGTTCATGAAAGTTACATAGCTCTGTGCAGCGGTAGGCTGCATAGGATAGTACTCATCAAGGTTAAAGGTGATTACATTTTTGAAGCTCAGGCCTTCTTCCTTGTGCATTCTTACCAATTCTGCATAAACAGCGATTGGAGTAGCACCGGTTGCGAGTCCTAAAACTGCATAAGTGTTGTTTTTTTGTTTTTCTCTGATGAGGTCCCCGATGCGTTTAGCTACGCTAAGAGAAGCTTGTCTGGGGTTTTCAAAGACAGAAACGGGCAATCTTTCAAAGCGCGTTTCTTCCAGAAGATTTAATCTAGCCATTTTTTGTTCTTAAATTTTGTACGGAGCAGTAAATATAGGTACTAAGTTGACTTAATCAAATTTTTTAAAAAGTGCTTTGTGCTTTTTTTAACGATTTGCAGGTTAAAAATGAAAATTAAGGGTACTGTGCAAACGGTTGATAAGCAGGTGAAAGCGGCTTTATTAAAAAAAGCCTTAAGTTTGAAAATAAATCAAATCATTTGCATATGAACTCAAACTGGAAAAAGATTTTTGACATGATTCAAAAGCCTGAAAGGATTATCATTGGATTGATGTCCGGTACCTCCTTAGATGGCTTAGATATCGCTTTGTGCGGTATTTCGGGCGAAGGAAGGGAAACTAAAGTCCGGTTGATCCAGTTTACGACTGTTCCTTATACCAATGCATTTAAAGCAGAGGTAAAAGCAATTTTTTCCAGACGTGATGCTGATTTGCAGCAGGTTTGTTTAATGAATGAAAAAATAGGGGTTTATCATGCTGAACTGATTTTGGAGGCCATTGCATCATGGGGTTTAAAACCGGAAGATATTGATGTCATTGCCAGTCATGGACAAACCATTTTCCATGCGCCGCAGTCCTTGCATGGACTTGAAGCCTATCCCAATGCTACGCTGCAAATTGGGGATGGAGATCATATAGCCGTTCATACCGGTATTGTTACGATTGCTGATTTTAGGCAAAAACATCTTGCTGCGGGCGGTGAGGGTGCTCCTTTGGCCGTTTATGGTGATTATTTGTTGTTCTCCCGGAAGGGGGAAGATCGCATCATGCTCAATATTGGCGGAATTGCCAATTTTACTTATTTACCAGCCGATCAGGATGCCAGTAAAGTTTTTTCTACCGATGTGGGGCCGGGTAATACCTTAATGGATCAGTTTGTTCAACGACATTATGATGGCTTATATTTTGATGATCAGGCTAAAATAGCTCAGGCAGGTCAAATCAATAATTTGTTATTGGAGCGATTGCTGCGAGCTGATTTTTTAAGTTCGGAATTTCCGAAAACAACTGGGCCGGAATTGTTTAATTTACAATATTTGGAAGATGCAATGGCGGCGGCCGGGGTAGCTGACCTCAGTCCTGAGGATGTTATGGCTACTTTGAATGGTTTTTCAGCGGCGGTGATTATCGATGCCGTAAAGCGTTGTTTTGGAGCCGGTCAGACGCCGTCAATTTATGTAAGTGGTGGCGGCATGCACAATCCCTTGTTGATGCGAAGCTTAAGGGCGGGCTTGCCCACAGCCCAGTTTTTTACTACAGATGACCTGGATATTAATCCTGATGCTAAAGAAGCCGTACTTTTTGCCGTTTTGGCTAATGAAACGCTTGTGGGTAGGGGTGTCGATTTTGGCAATAGGGAAGGTGTTCCTTCGGTGCAAATGGGGAAGGTTTGTTTGCCTGTTTAGGTTGTTTCAGTAATTAATTTTGTTTTTGATTATAATGACGATTTAATATTTTATATTTATATAGAATAATCCAAATTATATGAAAAAAATCTACTCAAGTAGCGCCTTTAAAATCAGGTCGGTTTTCTGGGTGCCCATTTTTTTACTGATGCTTACCCAAGTGGTAAATGCACAAACAAAGCGCTATACAGTCGCAGGTCAGGTAACAGATGCCGGAGTGGGTGGGGGGATACCTGGAGTTGTTGTGAAAATCCAAAACACAAACATGGCAATGGCAACGAACGGCGAGGGCAAGTTTAGCTTTGCAGTTGATCTGGCTGCTGGAAGTTACCAGGTTGTTTTTTCTTCTATCGGGTATCGGTCTGTAACCAAAACGGTTCAATTGGCCGAAAAATCTCAGGTTAATGTAGATGCTGCGCTATCGGCAGATAATATCGGACTGGATGAGGTCATTGTAACAGGTACTTCGATCGGTACTACCCGTAAACAAATGGGAAGTTACGTAACCTCGTTAAAGGGGGATGAGTTGTTGAAGGCACCGAGCGGTAATGTGCTTTCTTCCTTGCAAGGTAAGGCTCCTGGAGCTCAGATCAGCCAGAACTCTGGCGATCCTGCTGGTGGCATGAGTGTGCGACTAAGGGGAGTGAGTTCGGTTAATTCAGGTTCAGATCCATTGTACATTATTGACGGGGTAATTGTGAATAATACAACTGCCCGGGTAACCAATACATCAGCCAATTATGATGGTGGTGGTAGTGGTGTTGGCGGCAATGGGAACTTTGTGGGGGCTATTGGGCAGAACAGAATGAGTGATATTAATCCCAATGATATAGAACGAATAGAGGTTCTGAATGGTGCGGCAGCAGCTGCAATTTACGGGTCAAGGGCAAATGCCGGGGTTATCCAGATCTTTACCAAAAGGGGGGCAAGTGGCAAGCCTGTCGTTAATTTCTCTACCAGTTTTACGACCAGTAGTTTGCGTAAGCAGGTCGAGGTAAATGAATCGCCGGTTAAGTTTGGAGATCCGACTAAACCTGTAGAGTCCTTTACTCAGGATGTAATCCAGACGGTAATCATACCGCCATCCACTGTTCCAACACTGTATACTACTACGGTTCCGGTAAAGCGATATAATTATCAGGATTATATTTTTCAATCTGCAATCGGAACAGATAATACCGTTTCTGTCGCCGGCGGCAATGAGGATACAAAATTTTATACTTCTTTGGGGTATTTTGCCAACCAGGGAATTATAAAAAATACAGACTACAGGCGTTCTAATATGCGGTTAAACCTGGATCAGAAAATTAACAGCTGGGCTAAGATCAGCGCAGGGTTTAACTACGTGCATAGTGATGCAGATGAAAAACCGGATGGCAATTCTTTCTTTTCGCCAATGAACTCGGTGACCATCATTGGCAACTTTCATGATATTTTTGCGAGGGATGCCTTGGGTAATCTGCAAGCTGTTGGCGAGCGGGGAAGGGTAAATCCAGTTTCGGTAATTGAAGATATCAAACAGCGGCAGTCGGTCAATCGCGTAATTGCAAATGCTAAACTGGTTTTGAATCCTGTTAAAAATCTTACTGTTGATTATACGATTGGGGTTGACAATACGATTCAAAATGGAACGACTTTTATTCCGCCATTTGCTTACAACGTAAGTACTGGTTTTTATGGTGGTGGGCCAACACTGGATCCTACTTTAAATGGTTATGCAAGTGCTGCTGACAATACAGCTACACTTTTTAATCATGAACTGAACTTTACCTATGATGCAAAATTCAGTGATGTATTGTTGTCTACTACCCAGCTGGGCGGTTCATACCAGTATGAAAAAAACAATTATTTACTGTCTAACGGTCGGGGACTTGCTCCTTTTGTGGAAAGTGTAAATGGTGCAAGTACCATTCTGCCCAATAATGATGCAAGGCTACAGCAGGACATAAGCGGGGCGTACTTGCAACAGAACTTTAAATATAAAGACCATTTGTTTGTAACGGGAGCTGTTCGTGTGGATCAATCTTCTGTTTTTGGTGAAAAAAACAGGACCAAGGTTTATCTAAAAGGAAATATGAGTTATGTGCTGTCGTCAGCGGAATACTGGAAGAACTTGGGCGTGTCTGAATGGTGGAATGCTTTTAAGGTAAGAGCAGCTTATGGACAATCGGGGAATTTAACTGGGATCGGCCCATATTCAAGGTTCAATGAATATCTGTCTTCTGCATATGTTGGTAAAACAACACTGGGATCGAAAACTGAGCTTGCGAATGTGGATGTGGCCCCTGAGCGGCAGACTGAGTTGGAAATCGGAACGGATATGTCCTTTTTTAACAACCGTTTAGGCTTGGTCGTAAACTGGTACAATAAAAAGGTACAGGAATTGTTACTTTCGGTGTTTATTGCCCCAACAACTGGGTACAATAGTTTATTAAGAAACAGTGGTTCATTGCGGAATAAAGGTTTTGAAATTATGCTCACCGGGGTTCCCGTAGTTACCGATGATTTTAAATGGAATACTACTTTTATTTTTAACAGAAATAGAAATAAAGCAGAAGGAAGCGGTGCTTTACAATTGTTGGCAACCAATGCAGGTGCCCCGGTATCAATTATCGATGGGCAACCGATCGGTGTTTTCTACGGGACTTTCTTTGCGCGCAATTCTGATGGAAGCTTGTTGACCAATGCTGCGGGTATCCCTCAGCTGGAACGTGGTATCCAAAATACCAGCACTACGTATAGTCCACAAAGAGGATCGGATGGTTTGCCGACGGGAAATACCTTGCGTAAGGTGGTTGGAGATCCCAACCCGGATTATACCGCTTCTTTTGTAAATGATTTTAACTATAAAAAACTTGGACTACACGTTCAGTTCGATGCATCGCATGGTGCTGATGTATGGAATGCAGATTGGCGCACGAGGCAGGGCGTAGGTAATGGAAAAGTTGCTGAGCAGGAACAAATGGGTTTGTTGCCACGTGGTTACGTAGCGGGAGTTTACGCTATTGAAGAATGGCGGATCGATGACGGTTCTTACGTCAAGCTGAGGGAAGTGTCCTTAAGCTATAATATCGGAAAAGTGAAGTTTATCCAGGATCTGACCATTAATTTAAGCGGAAGAAACCTGGTATCCTGGGATAATTATAAAGGGTACGATCCGGAGTTGAATTCTGGAGGGCAGTCTACTGTGCTTAGGAACATTGACTTTGGTTCTGTGCCAATTCCAAGAACGTTCAGTTTAGGTGTACGTGCTAAGTTTTAAATCTATTTAAGAACAAAATCATATTCTGATGAAAAGAAATTATATATATAAAATAACATGTGCCTTATTGGTGCTCGTTATAGGTGCTTCCTGTAAAAAGGAGTATAGAAATCCATCTGGTGCAAATTCAGGTGATGTATTGACTACGGCAAAAGGTCTTACTGGAGTTACAGTCGGACTGCATAAAATTTATATCGCTGGCCGCTTAGGGATTTATTACAATTCAGTTTCAAGCGTAGGCTTTGTAACCAATGAGATCATACTGATGAATTCGGGGAATATTCCGGAATTACAGCTGGCTACCGGAGGTAATAGTGTTGATGGGACAAATACCATTTTATTGAATTTGTGGACTTATTGCAACAAAACCATTTTTGATGCAGATAATGTGATCAATAATGCGGGCAACTTACCAGATAAAACCTATGCTTCTGGTCTGATTGCCTATGCAAGTTTATTTAAAGCATTGGCTTTGGGCAATATGGCGCAGAGCTGGGAGCGCATTCCATCGGGCATTGGGCAAAATGTAACCTTTATCAGCCGGGTAGATGGTTTGAATAAAGCGATTGCCGTAATCGACAACGCCCTGGCTGTTATTGCCGCCAACAACATCAGTTCGTCCTTCCTGGGAAATATGCCTCCAGGTATTGATATACAAAATACGTTATATGCTATAAAGGCAAGATATGCACTTTTTGCCGGAAACTATCCCCTGGCACTTTCTGCTGCCAACAGTGTTGATCTGACTAAGAAATCGACTTTTACATTTGATGCACAAACGCTAAATCCCATATTTGAGATTGCTACATCGACAAATAATGTGTTTCAGCCCACTAATGCTAATCTGGGTTTGTCTGGTATTTATACGCCGGATGCTGGCGATAAACGCCTTGCTTTTTATACCGTGCCAAATGCAACTGCACCAACTGCCCGTTTAGGTGGTTTTGGTTTGGCGGGGGTGCCAATTCCGCTTTACCTGCCTGGAGAGATCACATTGATCAAGGCTGAGGTATATGCACGTCAGGCTACACCTGATCCGGTACTTTCATTGGCGCGGTTAAATGATGTGGTGACCAAGCAGCCTGCGGCTGATCCTTTTGGTGTTGGAGCCGGCTTGCTGCCAATTGTTGGGCCATTAACACCGGCACAGCTGTTGCCTTTAATTTATAAGCACCGTTGCATAGAACTTTATCTTTCAGGATTGAAATTAGAAGATATGAGGAGGTTTGGTTTGCCTACCGCGGATCGTAAGCGGAACTTCTTCCCTTATCCTTTTAGTGAAAGAGATAACAATACGAATACGCCAGCTGATCCGACATTTTAATGCTTGTTCGAATGGAAAAAACCGACTATCAGTTGATCTGATAGTCGGTTTTTTTATTGACTTGCATCAGTAGACTAAAGAATCTGTAGATTTTTTACCCGATATGGATCCAGCTGTGGATCGTTCTCATTTAACTCGGTAATTAAATAGTCTATATTTTCCAGCGAAGCAACTTTTAATCTTAATGAGATGTTTAGTTTTTCTGAGATGCACAGAATTCCTGTGCGCTTGGAGGAATTGAACATTGTTTTTTTAAGCTGGTTGATTTCCCAGTCGGTATCTGTTAAGCCGTCCTGAGGGTGAATGGCGCTTGTTCCCAACAGGCAAAGGTCTGCATGAATCTCTGAGAGTTGGTTGATTACGTGACCACCATAGGTAATTTGCGAGTTTTTTGAAAAAAGCCCTCCAATAAGAATAACCTCAATTTTTGGATATTTGGCCAGTTCAATAGCCACGAAAGGACTAATGGTAAAAAACGTAGCATTTAAAGTTTCGGGTAATTGTTTGACGAGTTCGATAATCGAAGTTCCGCCGCCGGTAACGACAACCATACCATCCTTAATCAGATCTGTCGTTTTTTTTGCGATGGCAATTTTTGCGTCCTTGGCATATACCTCGCTATCATCGAATGAACTTTGATAAGATTTAGAAAGCGCACCACCATGAACTTTGGAGAGCTGGCCTTTTTCTGCCAGTTCTTGAAGGTCGCGACGAACGGTGTCTTCAGATACGTTGAGCTGCTGTACCAAATCTGACGTAAGTACTCGATTGTGCAGGTTGATCTGACGCATCACAAAATCGTGTCTTTCTTTCTTAAGCATGTTCTTATTTTTTAGCTAATGTAAAATAAAAAATTAATAAATCAAGATGCGGTATTTTGCGCATTGATGCGGGAGTTTGTGTGTGTTGAAAATAAATTTGTTGGACTTGTGCATTTATTACGAGATTTATTTAGGATATTTAATTGTTGTTAATAAATAATGCTGTTTATTGCAGTTTTATTTTATTTGCCATAGTATTTGCCGTTATCCTATTTTCTGAAGTGATTCCATTTTTTGTTTGCTGTTGCCCCTGTATAGCTTAACCAAACCAACAAGACCCAAAATAATAACCAACACAACTAACAACTTAATCTTAACCAAAAAGGCGTTTTTATGAAAAAAAAGCTACTCCTACTTACTTTAGGCAGTCTCCTGCTGTTTGCAAATGTTTTTGCGCAGCAGAAAGTGATTGCTGGTAAAGTATCCTCTTCAGATGATGGGCTCGGCATACCTGGAGCATCTGTTAAAATTAAGGGTGCTAAAATAGCTACCCAAACAAACACTTCTGGAATGTATTCTATTCAGGCTAAAGCGGGGGATATCCTTGTTTTTAGTTTTATTGGCATGCTTTCCCAGGAATTGACTGTGGGTAACTCCACTACAATCAATGTTTCTTTAAAACCAGATAATAAATCTCTGAATGAAGTTGTAGTCACAGCTTATGGGATTGATCGGGATAAAAAGAGTCTGGGGTATTCTACTCCAGTTGTGAAGGGAGATGAAGTAAGTGAAACTCAAAGGAATGATTTTTTTGGTGGTCTGCAAGGACGGGTTCCAGGGCTTTCAATCAATAGCACCAATGGTAACCCAGGGGCTTCTGCTCAGATTGTATTGAGAGGCTTTGTTTCAATCAGTGGAGACAATAATGCATTGATTGTTATCGATGGGGTTCCTATTAACAACAGTACGCTCAATGAAACGAGGGAGCTTGTGACTGGTGCGGCAAATCAAGATCGGGACTACTCCAACCGTGGTATGGATATTAATCCTAATGATATCGAAACATATACCATTATGAAAGGTCCGGAAGCAACAGCGTTATATGGTAATGCAGGTGCTAGTGGTGCCATATTGATCACGACTAAGAAAGGTAAAGCCGGAAAGGGTAGTATTAGCTATAATAATTCTTTTCGGGTTGAAAAAGTATATAAATTTCCAGAGATACAACAGGTCTATAATTCTGGTACAAATGGCGTGTTTGATGGTACTGTTACTACATTCAATGGGCCGCCCTTTGCTCGGGGTACAAAAATCTATGACAATATCAAGGAATTTTTTCAGACAGGATTTTCTCAAAAACACAATTTAGCTTTTGAAGGTGGAACTGATAAATTTACTTATCGTTGGTCTAATGAATTTACGGATACTAAAGGTACTGTCCCTACAAGTGGTTATACCCGTTTCTCATCCCGTTTAACGGGTGTAGGTACAATTTCTCCTATATTGAAGTTGACCTCGACTTTTAATTATCTAAATTCTTCTAATGATAAAGTTAGTAAGGGGCCTAATGGTTTTCTTGTAGAGCTAATGAGATTCAGCTCTGAATTTGATATTCGTAATTATCAGGATGCAAAAGGCAATCGCTTGTTGCATACTTCCAGTATTTATGGTGAGTTTGATAACCCGCTTTGGGATGTAAATAAGAATATCAGTAATGATAAAACAAATCGGATGATTGCCAGCACGAATTTGGAATTAACACCGTTAAAATGGCTTCGTATAAATGGAATATTAGGCGCGGACATTGCAAATACAAAAGGGCTGCAGGTTTATCATGCCCAATCTTATAAAGGATCTGGCTCTTCGACCGCTCCCACGGGTGGAAGGGTTGTTACCTATAGCCAGTTGGCTAAAGTGATCAGCGGGTCCTTGACTGCCGTTGCTAGGCAAAAATTGGGTGATTTTAACAATACCTATATTCTCGGAGCTTCTTTTAATGATTTTAATTCCGCCACGGATTCTCAACTGGGTACAAACATGTATGACCCGAATTTTTATAGTATTAATAATACGCTGCCTACTACGCAAAGAACTCTAACTTATGTAAACCGGTACCGAAATGTTGGCGCTTTTGCTCAGGCTGTTCTCGGTTATAAAACTTTACTTTATCTGACCCTTTCCGGACGTGTCGATGGTGCTTCCAGATTGATGCCAAATAATCCTTATTTTGCTTATCCCTCAGTGAGTTTGGCATTTAATTTTACGGATTTGGAATCTGTGAAGGAAAGTATGCCATGGTTGAATTCTGGTAAACTTCGTAGTTCTTATGCCCTGACAGGAAAAGAGCCTTGGCGAGAATATTCTACTGGAACAAATTATGTAGCCTCCAAAGCGACTGGTGGTGGTTTCGCTTATTCTTATTATGGTGGTAATCCAGATCTTAAGCCTGAGCATACAGAAAATTTTGAAATTGGTACGGAGCTTCATTTTCTTGATAGTAGGTTAGGTTTGGATTTTAATTATTATAATCTTTTGAGTAAAGATCAAATCATTAATCCAAGACTTAGTTATGGACGAGGATTTGTACTTGAAATGAGGAATGGGGGAACAGTTAGAAATCGGGGTATCGAAATTCAGCTTACTGGTGCTGCAATCAGACAGCAATCTTTAGGATGGGATATCACAGCGAATTTTACGCACAATAAAGGAACCGTTCTATCTTTATCTGATGATTTGCCTGAGCTGTATGAATCTGATACCCAGTTGGTAGGTGGGGTTCGTACTGCTGTACATCCAGGTGCGAGTACAGCGGCTTTAAGTGGTACTCGTTTTGAACGCAATGATAGAGGTGATTTACTGATTAGCCCACTCAATGGTTTACCAACAACATCAGATACCGAGTATTATCCTATTGGGGATAGAACGCCTAAGTTTACTTTAGGTTTAAACAATAGGTTTAGATTTAAAGGCTGGTCATTCTCATTTTTATGGGATCTTCGTTACGGAGGGGATGTGCTTAATGCATCCGAATATGTTGCATTTACGAGAGGCATCAGTCTTAAAACGCTGGACCGCGAAACGCCAAGGATAATAACAGGAGTTTTAAAAGATGGATTGGAGAATACGCGTAATCCTACCCGAAATACTATTGCTGTAACACCTTATTCTGCTTCTGTTTATTATACGACTAATGTCTCTCCTGAAATGTTTATTGAAAAGAATATTAAAACTTTGAGGCTTAGAGATATCACGCTCAGTTACGATTTTCCACCATCGTTTATGAAGCGAATCAAATTTGCGCAGGGACTAGGTGCTTTTGTTACTGTAACAGATGCGGTGATGTTTAGCAATTATTCTGGTGGAGATCCTGAAAGTAATTCAAATACCCCTGGCGTAGGCGGGGTAGGAGGTTATGGTATAGACTATGGAAACGTAGGTAAACCAATAGGAGTGAATTTGGGCTTGAGGATAAAATTATAAAGAAAGATCATGAAATATATATATAAAATAGTAGTGCTACTGGTTGTAGCGATGATTTTTGGAGGATGTAAGAAATATCTGGATATTAATACCAATCCTACAGTTCCACAGGTTACAAAAGCGGAATTTTTACTCCCGCCGATTATTTATCAGATGACAAATGGAACCGCACAGGATTATCGGTTTATTTGGAAGGTTACCCAGGATATGGGAGGAACCTCTGCGCTTGCAGGGCCATTAATTTGGGAGCAACATGGCTTTCCATCAACTAGTGACAATGGTGGAGTTATCTGGAGGATGACCTATGTAGATCTTGGACTCAATCTGGAAAACATGATTAATGATGGAATTGCGAATGAAAAATACGAGTATGTAGCTATAGGTTATGCAATTAAAGCCTGGGCGTATCAGTTGACGACAGATCTGCATGGTCCCATTATTTTGGACGAAGCTTTCACACCAGGAATGCTCAGGTTTCCTTACCACGATCAACCAGATGTTTATGCTAAGGTTCGTGAATATGGCGCGCTATCACTGAAATACTTAAATATGACTAGTCCAATGAGTTATGCCGCAGTTTTAGCAAGTGTCTCTGGAGACAATATTTATAAAGGAGATAAGGCTAAATGGAGAAAGTTTATATACGCACTATATGCACTTCAATATAGTCATTTAAGAAATAAGGCGCAATTCAAAACCAATTACGCGGATAGTGTAGTTAAGTATGTCGACCTTTCCTTTGTTGATGAATCAGAGTCTGCAACAGTTAATTTTACGGCTACAAGTGCTGATGATTCAAACCCGCTTGGTCCTCAGTTTGGTTATTTAAGTGCCAATACCACTTATTATGGCCGACCTACTACTCAAATTTTGAAATACCTGACAGGTGGTGTCAGAGGGACGGCAACTCCTGATCCAAAGACATCTATTGATCCGAGATTAAGTAGAATGTTACCTGCAAGTACTGCTACGGCAACTTTAGGAGTTTATCAGGGTATTCAACCAACGCATGGTAGCAATACAACTTCTGTTCCGATCGTATATGGTGCGATACCAGCTGGCTCTACAACTTATAATGGTAAATATATTTTTGCCGATGCTGCACGCTATCCGTTGATGACTTATAGTCAATTGCAATTTGCTAAATCAGAAGCTTTATTTGTCAAAGGGAATACTACAGATGCTTATGCAGCTTATGTAAAAGGTATCAGAGCGCACATGGATTTTTGTAATCGTTATGGTCGTGCGTCTAAGACACCTGATGTAGCGATCTCCGATCCTGAGATTAATGCTTATATGGCTTCGACCGAGGTTGCTCAAAATGCAGGTGCTTTAACTATAGCAGATATTATGGGCCAAAAATATATTGCGCAATGGGGTTGGGCAGGCCTTGAGCAGTGGTGCGATATCAGAAAATATCATTATGATCCATTGGTTTATAGAAACTATTATCAGTTGACAGGGGCAGAAATTGCTACGACAAATGGTGGAAAATATGCTTATCGGTTTAGGCCGCGTTACAATTCTGAATATGTATGGAATACCGAAGAGTTAGCTAAATGGGGTGGTTTGAATTTAAATTACATGACTCAGGAGTTGTGGTTTAGTCAGCCTTAATTATTAACAATTAAAAAGAAACATTATGAAAATATTTTCAGCTTTATCAATATGCGCCTTGTTATTTGTAATAATTAGCTGCAATAAAAATGTATTGGATTACGGTGATGTAGAGAAGCTTGGTTCGGATCAGGCTTTGTTAAAGATTAATTATGTATCTGCTTATGCGAATAACCGTAGCGTTGCATTTAAAATAAATGATGTCCGCGTAAGTAACGTTGTGACCTGGCGGACACCTTTCCCGGGTGGAGGATATAACACTGGGGGAGGTTCTGGACCTGATTTTATGGCAGTAAATCCAGGAACAGTAAAGTTGTCAGTGATCGTTCCTTTTAAGAAGGATAATGGATTGGATTCTTTGGAGTTGTATTCTACTAACCTGCAACTGGTTGCTGGAAAGAATTATGTAGCTCATATTGCAGATACGACAAGTAGTACAAAGACATTTTTAACAGAAGAAAACTTTGTGAGACCAGACACTTCATACTGTCGCTATCGTTTCGTAAATCTGATACCTAATGTTGCTGCGGTAGATCTTTATTATGGGACAAGTGCAACCGATCAAACCAAGGATACTTTACTTGCAGGGAACATTAGCTATCTAAATATCTCGAATGAGATAAAATTAAAAAGTGCACAATCCAAAACCTGGAAAATAAGAACAGCTGGAGCGGCAATTACATCTGCAACCATATTAGCAAGTTATACGAGCACGAGTCTGTTCCTGAATCAGCGTGTGTATACAGCTTTTGCCTGTGGGTATAATGGGAAGACCGCAAATGCACAGAAACCCTACCTTTCCTTCTTTCTTATAAGGTAGTTGCAAACTTTGATTTAAAAAAAAAACCATCTGAATTATCAGGTGGTTTTTTTTTAACCAAGGTTTTTGAAACGTTGATTTTAGGTGTGTTTTTTTTTGCGTGTTTTTGCGGTACTTTTTTGATTGTAATTTTTTTGTTGCGGCTTTTCTGCGTTTTTAAGTATTTAATATTGCAAATAGCTATTGTTATTTCATTTTTTTGCGTTATTTTGCGTCTTTAGCTGCGTGGATAACCGACTAACAAACAATAACTTATTTATTTAACCAAATTAGCTTTTATGAAAAGAAAATTACTCATGCTGTTCTTGAGTACGTTTTTGCTGGTTGCCCATGCTATGGCACAGCAAATAACAGTTACGGGAAAGGTGACCTCTGCCGATGATCGCCTGGGGGTTCCCGGAGCTTCAGTCAAGATTAAAGGTGCAGCGTCTGCTACGCAGACAAATGTTGATGGTGCATATTCCATCAAAGCTTCAAAGGGTGATGTATTGGTTTTCTCATACATCGGTTTTGTAAGCCAGGAAAAAACAGTTGCCGATGCTGCTGTGCTAAATGTTGTTTTGGCAACGGACTCTAAAGCATTAAGTGAGGTTGTTGTAACTGCTTTAGGCATTGAACGTAACAAAAGAACACTAACTTATTCCGTTCAGACTGTTAAGGGAGACGATTTAAGGAATTCAAACCAATCTAACCTGATCAATGCTTTGCAAGGGCAGGTTGCTGGTGCTCAGATCAGTTCGTCCGGGGGCTCACCTGGGCTTCCTTCTGAAATTATTTTGAGGGGATCTACTACACTTTCGGGCGATAATCAGCCTTTGATGATTGTGGATGGTATCCGTGTAAACAACAATTCTGCTAATGGAACAGTAAACCGTTTGGCCGATTTTAACCCGGAAGATATTGAAAATGTATCCATTCTTAAAGGAGCAGCAGCAGCAGCACTTTATGGTATTGATGCTGCTTCAGGAGCAATTATCATCACGACAAAACAGGGTAAAGCCGGAACGTTGCAGGTTAGTGGATCTTATAAGTCCTTCCTGGAAACTATGGGAAGAACCCCAAGGCAACAGGGAATTTATACTGTGGGTACAGGTGGCGTTTACGATGCTTCGTCTGCAAGCTCATGGGGAAGGAAATTCCGTTATGATGAGAAAATATACAATAACATTGACCGCTTCTTTGAAACCGCCATTACACACGATGTAAACGTAAATGTAAATGGTGGTTCTGAAAAGCTGAATTATTATGTTTCAGGTGGTTACCGTAATGGAGGCTCCATGGTTCCGAATACCAATCAGGAAAAAATTAACCTCCTGATGAAAGGTACGGCTAAACTAAGTTCTAAAATCGAGCTGACCACATCAGCAAACTACATCAAAAACAACATCCAGGAGGGACTGGGCGGAGCTTCAGAAGGTGGCTGGATCAATAGCATTTTGAGGTACCCAAGGATGAATGATATTCTGGAATATCAAAAGCCAAACGGAGAGCCTTTGTACTCTTATGTGGAAGCAGGAAAAGAAAGAGAAGCCAGGATATCTCCAATGTGGGGTGTGATGAGAAACCCAAGGAATAACGATGTGGAACGCTTCCTGGTTAACAACAACCTGGTGTATAAGGCCAATGACTGGATTACACTGAATTACAGATTGGGGCAGGATTATACCAATTCAAAATATAGAATTGTAACCACTCCGGGAACGCCAGGTAGTAATTTTGGCGGATCGGTAACTGAAAATAACGGGGTGACAAAATTCGTGACTTCGAATTTTACCTCAACATTTGATAAGAAATTTTTAGAAGATTTCCGGGCAACTTTAATCGCTGGTTTTAGCAGTGAATACTACGACAACAAGTCGCTTTCTTACACTGCTGATAACTTTTTAGTTGGTGACATCTTCTCTCCAAACGTAGTGAATAAAGAAAACCTGGCTTTAACCGAAAGTTGGCTGCGCAGACAACGCTATGCTGTTTTTGGCGACTTAAAACTGGAATATAAAAACCTTGTAGCTATAGGTATAACCGGGCGTAACGACTGGACGTCTACACTGCCTTCAAATGCGCGTACCTTCTACTCACCTTCTTACTCAGCCAGTTTCTCTTTTTCTGAACTGTTCGAAAACAAAGACTCCTGGTTTGGAAAATTAAGAGGTAGTTATGCCCGCGTAGGTAAGGATGCACCAATTTACCGTACCAATACCAATCTGGTTTCTTCACTAACAGTAGGTGGAGGTTTTGTGACCAGTGCAACCGGAGGAAATCCAAACCTTGGTCCGGAAACTACAGAAGAATTTGAAATGGGTACAGAATTAAGCTTCTTCAAAAGAAGGTTGAATTTTGACATTGCCTATTACCAGCGTAAAAGCTTAAACATGATCATGACACCAAGGGTTCCTTTGCCTTCGGGGTATGTAATCATGACCTTCAATGCAGGATCTTTGCGCAACCGCGGAGTAGAGTTTTCTGTAACTGGCACACCGGTTAAAACCGATGATTTTACTTGGACATCAACATTGAATGCCTGGAAAAACACGTCCAAAATGCTGCAATTTGCGGGTGATATCGTGACTTTTAAGTATACCAATGCACAATTAAATGCAGGTGTTGCTGCTACTTCATTAAACGAACCTGTTTTGGGAATTGTAGGGTCTGATTATAAAAGAAATGAAGATGGATACATCGTGGTAGATAAAAATGGGTACCCTGTTTTAGATAACAACAACAAAGAAAGATACATTGGTAACCGTGAGCCGGAATTCAATATTGGCTTTATCAATAATTTCAAATACAAGCAATTTAACCTGTCCTTTTTATGGGATTTCAGAATTGGTGGTGACATTCTGAATGCGAGTCGCCAGGGGATGATGGCCAATGGTATCGCTTATGATATCGGCCAGTGGAGAGATAAGGAATTTGTTTTCAATGGGGTAGTTCAGCAAGATGATGGTACCTATATTAAAAACAATAAGAAGGTAGTTTTGGATTATAGCTATTTTGCCAATAACTATTATTCTGTAGGAACCAACTTCGTAGAAAAAGTGAATTGGGCAAGGGTTAGGTACATCACTTTAGGCTACCAGTTGCCTAAAACAATCGCTTCTAAATTGGGCTTTAAAAACTTAGGCCTTGAGCTGGCTGCACAAAATCCATTTGTGATTACCAATTACTCGGGCGGTGACCCTGAGGTAAATAGTGCCGGTCCGAATGCGGGTGGTTCTGGTGCAAGTACAATGGGAGTTGATAATGGTGCGATCCCATTGCCACGCTCATTCTCTTTGGGTATTAATGTGACGCTTTAAGACTTATCATATGAAAACGATTATAAAAAATATAACATTTGCACTCGTAATTATTTGCGCATGCTCTTGTAAGAAACTGGATTTAAACGTAAACCCGGTGGCACCGGTTACGGTTCCGTCTAAACAACGTTTACCTGCGATTGAAGCAAATCTGGCCTATTCGCTATATTCACAAGCCAGGTTTGGCGCTTATCACAGTTATTATTTTACCACCAGGGCTGGAAATAGCAACGCCATAACAGATACCTGGAATTACAACAGCATCACCCGTATGGGTGCCTGGAGATGGCATTATTTTGATGTCGGATCAAATGTAAATGGCATGGTTACCCGGGCAACGGAAGAAGGATCTAATAACTATATTGGTGTAGGTAAGATTATTCTGGCCATGAGTTACCTTTCTGCCACGGATGTTTTTGGCGACATGCCTTTTAAAGAAGCTTATACTGGTACTTTTAACCCAGTGTATGATACCCAGGAAGAAGTGCTTGCGGGAGTTGAAAAACTTTTAGATGAAGGTGTGGCCGAACTGGGCAAGGTTACCGATCAGGCCCTGAGTATGGATGCTACATCTGATTTGATCTATAAAGGAAATCTGGAGAGCTGGAGAGCCTTTGCGAAAGCGGTTAGAGTGAGACTTAAACTGCGTACCGTAAATTTTAAAGGTGGAAATCAGGAATTGTTAACTTTGGTTAATGATGCACTTTTAAAATTTGAAGATGCCCTATTCCGGTATCCGAAAGGAAGTACATCCAACTGGACCCACAATACCTGGGGACCAAATCCGCCAACTGCTGCCGACGCTTTTCAATTTGCAGACATCAAAAACGATTTGGTAAATACATTGCCTACAGATGTATTGATGAAAGCATTGACGGTTGTTGACGGTACCACGCCTGTTTATGATCCCCGGTTATTTAAGCTGACAACACCTGGTGAAAACAACAAATACCTTGGTGCAAAAATGTCAGAAGGAGACAAAGCCAGCAATTTGCCTTCCAATACAACTTATAAAGATTTCGCTAACCTTCAGAACGGCTATTGGACAGCTGACGATTCTCCTTATCCGATCATCATTAAAGAAGAATTACTTTTTGTAAAAGCAGAAACACAGTTTTACCTGAACGACTTGCAGGGTGCATTGACTACCTATCAGCAAGCGATAAGACTGAATATGGAACGTTTAGGTGTAGCTGAAGGACAAATCATCAGTTATTTAGGTTCGGCCAAAGTAGCGCAGAATAGTGCTGCCCTTAAAATATCTGACATCATGATGCAGAAATACATTGCTTTGTATATTCAGGCAGAGACCTGGTCTGACATGAGGAGGTATGGGTACAGTAAAAATGCATATCCTGATCTTTACTATCCAAAATACGCCCTGGCAGAATGGGGTGGTAAATACATACAACGCTTCCCTTATGATCCACAAACAGAGTATGTGTATAATCCTAAAGAGATTGACCGTTTGGGCGCAAGAGTTCGGAACTGGGCATTTAAACCGGTATGGTGGGTAGATAATTCGACTTTAAAAAATTAATACGATGAGAACTAGTTTGAAAATATACCTGGGGTTTATAATCATGTGCATGTTTATGATATCCTGTAAAAAAAACGATCCGATTGCAGAATTGGGCGATACAAACAACGAGTTTGCCAGTCAGCTTCGGGTTACTTATAACAATACCAAGCCTGCTATAGGTGATACGCTGATCGTATCCGCTTCAACCTGGCAAAGGGATGATAAATTTCAGAAAGTAGCGATTTACGAAACACTTGTAGAGTCTTTTGGAATCGATATGACCTTAACCAATGGAACGCGGGTTTTGACAACCACTGCAGACGAATCCACAATTATGGTTGTGGATACCATTTCCAATAAAAATGTGTTGTTGGAAGTACAGGCTGCTGATCTGGATAAATATTGGGTAACATCTTCCAATAACTATGTGGTTAATTACAGCTACATGGTTAAAGTCAAAGATGGCAAATACGCGAATGACATTACGCTAATAGATAAGATCTCTGAAGCGAATTTCGGTTCCCTGAAGAGTATTTTGTCTTATTCAATCAGCAAAAGTGATTATTTATTGCTGTTTGCCAGTGCACCCGCTACAGATTTTTCAACCTCTGGAGCCTACGTACTTTCCACTGCTGGTATGACCAATTTAAAACAAAATTTAACGCGGGCTAAGCTTAAAACTATTGTGAAAGCAATTAAAAAAATAGCCAGCTATAACCTGACCATTGATGTGGCATCTGTGACACCAACAAATACGACCACAGCAGCTACCCGGACATTTGATATCAAACTATAAGATCATGAAGAAATTGACATTTATATTCGCTTTGATTGGCCTTATGTTTTTGGGCTGTTCAAAAGACGAAATTACCAGTATTGGTCAGCAGGGAAATTACCTGGCCAACTTTGATTTCCCAAATGGGGAGCTCACCGCACCTGCAAAGGTCATTTTAACCAACCGTTCAAAGAATGCAGATAAATTCCATTGGGAATTTGCTGGGGGTAAAACTTTAAATAAAAGTGGAATAAGCGATGTGGCTGAATCTGAAAAAATGGTGCCTGATACCATTTTATACGAACTGCCAGGAACGTATACTGTAAAATTGACGAGCTGGCAGGGCGATAAAAAAGAGGAGGTTAGTAAAACGATCGTACTTAAAAAAATGACGCCTAAAATTGTCGTTCCGGAGAACATTGCGGTATTTCAGGATGCAAAGTTTGACGTTAAAGCATTCGTTTATCCTGGTAAGGATGTGAAATATGCCTGGGATTTTGGCGATGCCGGAACATCTACCCTGAAAAGCCCTACCGTACAATTCAAGACAGAGGGTGCGCATGTGGTTAAATTAAAAGTGAGTGATGGTGTAGATGATCTGGCTGTAGAAGTTACGGTTCAGGTTAAGGGCGAATTGGCTAAAACCATTTATTTTACAGACGTCATTACCAAGAAAATTTATAAGTATAAATTGACAACCTTATCGCCTTCTGTACCGGTTTACGTGGGCATCGCTACCGGAGTAAGCCCGTTGGGCCTATCCGTAGTCGGTAGCAAAGTCTATTACAGTGAAGCCGGACTTGGCCTGAGGTTTAGTTCTGGTGACGCTGCTCTTGGAGATGGGTATTTAAAGTCCTTCAATCTAGATGGAAGCGGAGAGAATTTAATTACTAAAAACCTTTCAGGAAATGGATACAATTCCGATCCATGGATGCACATGGTTGATAAAGATGGTAACATCTGGTGGACTTCCAGAAATAATGGGGTTTATGTGATCAATTCGACAACTTCAGAAGCAACTTATCCTGCATTTAAATTTAGAGGCGGCGGTACTGGATTTGGAACAACATCTTTCTACAGTGGAATTAAAGAAGTAAACGATGAAATCTGGGTTTCCTTCACAGGAACAGCAGGGTTAGGCATACAGCGCTTTACCAAAGCTGGTGTATTTATCGAAGTGATGCCTGGTGCCATTAAAAACCATGGTATCAGACAATTTGTAATAGATCCGGTAAATAAATACATCTATTTTGCCATCAATAAATCTGCAACATTAGCACCGGGAATTTATCGTTCAGATATGTCTGGTAATAACATTGTGGCCATTTACAATGACGCTGCTGTAATGGGCTTTACCACAACAACAGCCTTTAGTGATCAGGGGTACACAGGTGGTCTTACTGACGAAACAATCTTTGTGACGGGAATGGATATCGATGTGGATGAAACCGGCAAAGGTTACTTGTATTTTGGTTACCGGAATAGGGCCGATTCTAATGGCGCCAATGCACCGCAGACTGTGGGTTCTGGTTCTAAATCGGGTATTCTACGCTATAAATTAGATGGGACACAGCCTGTAGACTTCTTGTTGAAAGGTTATGCGCCTTATGGCTTGGCAATAGATCAGGTTAAACGATAATATTTAATAACACCTGTCCGGGCTTAGCCCGGATGGGTTAATGGTAAGAGATTATGAAAAAGTTTTTGATTTTAAGTATAGTTGTGGCTGCTGCTTTTGCCTCTTGTACTAAGGAGATTGCAAAAGTACCCGATGGTTATGGCGCAAAGGAATTTGTGAAACCAACTACGCCTTATGTGGCAGATGTGTCCTTTAAAAAAGTGAGTTATTTTCCAAGTTATCGTTTTATCAGCGACATTGATACAACCTCCTTAGATGATTTAACGCATGTGATTTTTTCTTTTTTAAAGCCCCGTGCTGACGGGACACTGGTTTTAGACGATTCAAAAGAGAACGTTAAAACGGTAATGAGCTTAGTGAAAAGGCACAACTGCAAAATGATCATTGCATTAAACGGAGACAATAAGATCTATACTACACTACTTTCCAATCCGCAATCCAAACAATTGCTGATTAAAAATATTGTTGCCTATGCGGTTGAAAATCAGTATGACGGCGTAGATATGGATTGGGAGTATCCAAGTGCAAGTAAAGGTAGTGATGTTACTTTTGGCCTTTTCATGAAGGACTTGTCCAATGAATTGCATAGCTGGCATAAAACTTTAAGTATGGCTGTCACTGCAGGTGTATATGCAGGTCCGGTAAAGGATGGCATTAATCAGGATGCCATAGATGCCTGTGATTTCGTAAATCTGATGGCTTATGATGGAATCGGAGCTGACGCTGCCGCACCTGCTGATCATTCCGCTTATACATTTGCAGAAAAGGTACTGGATGTTTGGTTGACACAAAAGAATTTACCTAAAGAAAAAACTGTACTTGGTTTGCCTGCCTATGGTAAGGGAAGAGAAAAACCTGATGCTGCTGATAAGGCATTGCCATTTAAAGATCTGCTTAAAGCCGGAGCTGATCCCAAAGGATCTCAGTTTGTCGTATCTGGAATCACCTATTACTACAATGGAATCCCGTTGATCGAAAAAAAGACAGCCTTGGCTAAGGCAAGAGGTAATGGAATTATGTTTTGGGAACTTAGCCAGGATGTGGCCGGTGCAAGTTCTTTGATTAAAGCTGCCAATCAGGCACTTTCAAAATAAATATAATTCTTAAAAAACAATTAAAACATCTTGGGCAACCAAGGTGTTTTAATTGTTTTAAAACTTTGTGTTTTTTGTCAATATTTTGATTTTAGACACAATTTTTTTTCAATAATTATTAACTAATTCCTTACTATGAAAAGAAAACTACTATTGTTATTCTTGGGGCTTTTTATCATGGCTGCCCAGGCTATGGCCCAGAAAGTAACGGTTACCGGAAAGGTAACTTCATCAGATGACGGTATGCCGATACCGGGCGTGTCCGTGAAAATTAAATCTTCAACCGTGGTTGTACAATCAAATACAGATGGATTGTATACTATACAAGCGGCTCCTGCCGATGTATTGGTGTTCTCTTACATTGGTATGAAGGCTGAAGAAAGAACCATTGGAACCAATAAAACAATTAATGTGGCCCTGGCTTCCGATTCTAAAAACCTGCAGGAAGTGGTGGTAACTGCATTGGGTATTAAACAGCAAAAACGGGCACTTGGGTATGCTGCTCAGGAAATCAAAGCAGAGGATATCACCAATACCAACCAGTCCAATTTGTTAAATGCCATCAAGGGGAAGGCTTCAGGCGTGCAGATTACCAGTGTGGGTGGTGCTGCTGGAGCAGGATCAAGAATCCAGATCAGGGGTGTCAACTCATTGAATCCTACTGCGGACAACCAGCCTCTATTTGTAGTAGATGGTATTCCGATATCTAACAATACAGACCAGATTGCCGTCAACAACGATAATTTCCAAAATACCAATCGTGCTGCAGATATTAATCCGGAGGATATTGAGACCATGACGATCTTAAAAGGGCCTGCCGCTTCTGTGCTTTATGGTTTACGTGCGGCAAATGGTGCGGTAGTAATTACCACCAAATCGGGGAAATCCGGGAAGCCCTCATTTAGCTTTAAAAGCTCGGTTAGTTTTGATGATGTGGTAAAAACGCCCGACATCCAGACCAGCTATGGCAATGGGAATGGAGGGGCTTATGTGCCCAGCGTAAATAGTTTCGGACCTAAAATAGAACCTGGAACTCCGGTATACAATCCCTACGACTTATTCTTTAAGACCGGCCATCAAACACAAAACTCATTCACGTTTAGTGGTGGTAATGAGAATGCAACCTATTTTACCTCTATTGCCAATTCTGAACAAAACGGCGTTGTGCCCAATTCAGACTATGGGAAAACATCGATCCGCTTGTCAGGAACCTTAAAGGCGTCAGATAAGTTCAAATTTGAAGGTTCAGCGAATTACATCAATTCTGGGGGCCGGAACCCAAGAACAGGTATTGTTTCGGGAACCATATTTTACCTGATGCGTCAAACCAACACTGTAGACCCTAGGGATTATTTAAACCCTGATGGTACCCAGAAAACATACAATGCCTCTATTGATAACCCTTTTTATTTTACTGAAAATGCTTTCATGAAGGATAATGTGAACCGGATTATTGGTAACCTTGGTGCAGAGTACAAGGCGAACGACTGGCTGACATTCAATTATAAAATTGGTATGGACAACTATACCGATTTTAGACAGATCTTTAGTGAAAAAGGTCTGTTGATTAGTGCGAGTACATTGGGATCTATGACCGAACAGCGGATCAGTTATAATGAGATTAACTCTAATTTCTTCGCCAGGGCAAGTAAGCAATTTGGAGAAAAATGGAATGGATCCTTCCTGCTTGGACATTCTTACACGCATATAGATCGCACCAATTTATCGGTTGTAGGAACTCAGGCAGTGGTGCCCAACGTAGAGAGTATCAATAACTATAATGTGTATACTACAAACACTTATCCTGGCAAAAAGAACATCATTGGGCTTTTTGGCGATTTAAGTCTGAGCTATGACAACACCGTGTTCTTGAGTGTGACAGGTCGTAATGACTGGTCATCAACCCTGCCGCAAAGCAACCGCTCTTTTTTCTATCCTTCGGCCAGTTTATCGTACGTGTTTACCGAAACTCTAGGTTTACAGGAAAATCCGATATTCAGTTATGGCAAGTTGCGGGCCTCTTATGCTGAGGTAGGTAAAGATGCAGATCCTTACCAGATAGGTATGTATTATTCTACTTTGCCATCTTTTAATGCTGTAAGTGGAGTTAGACGTGACATCAAAATCGGTTCTGAAGAATTGCGGCCAGAAAGAACAAAAGGTTTGGAGTTTGGTGGAGAGTTCCGCTTTTTCAAAAGCCGGATTACCCTGGATGCCAATTATGCGATCCTGAATAGTATAGATCAGATTGTGCCTGTGCCTATTAGCTATGCTTCTGGATACGATGTGTTTTTAACTAATGCAGGTAAAATCCGGAATAAATCCCTGGAGTTTTTACTGAATGCAACAGTAGTTCAAAATGACCGTTTTAAATGGGATATCAATGCAAACTGGTCGCAAACCAAGGGGAGGGTTTTGAGTATGCCTCCAGGAGTAAGCGAAATTCAATTCAACCCGGAGAGTCCATGGGTTAAACAAATCATCAAAACCGGGGGCAGACCTGGCGATTGGTACGGCTGGCCGTATACCCGGGTTACCGACGGAAGTGCTAACCAGGGACAACTCATCATTGGTGCCGATGGATTTCCGATCATTCCACAGCCTTTATCTAATAATTACCTGATCGGCAATGCTTATCCGGACTGGACTGGTGGTTTGGGAAGTACCTTAACTTATAAAGATTTTACCTTCTCATTCATGTTTAATTTCAGGAAAGGTGGGGATGTGTTTGATATTCCAAGAACCCAACGTTTTTCTACCGGGATAGGTGCTGAAACTGAAATCAGAGACGTAATGGTAGTTTTCAAAGGTGTTAAAAATACGGGAACAGCTGATGCCCCGATCTATGTGCCTAACGATAAACAAGTGTTGATCGATCAGAATTTTTATACCGCTAGTTTCCCTTATAAGCTGGCTCCAGAAAATAATGGATTTCAGGATGCTTCCTGGATTCGCTTGCAGAATGTCTCACTAGCCTATAGTCTGCCAAAGGTTTGGTTAAATAAGTCCTTTATTAAATCGGCCTCGGTTTCTGTAACAGCCAATAATCTTTGGTTAAGTACATCCTTTGTCGGATTTGACCCTGAGGCAAGTGCTTATGGATCCGGTTCTAATTCGGTGGGTTATGTTGGATCCGGTGTTCCCTCTACAAGAAGTATTTATGTAGGATTAAATGTTAATTTCTAAAGCTATGAAGAACTTAAAATATAAAATTTTCACTTTATCCATGCTGCTTTTGGTTGCGGGTGTATCCTGCAAAAAGCAATTGGATATCAATAATGATCCCTCAAAACTGACACCGGACCAAGTGGCTTTATCGGGGTTATTGCCTTCAACCATACAGTTTACCGCAACCTCGTTTTTTAATGTGGGGCAATATGGAAATTCTTATCCGCAGTATCTTGCGGGAAGTAATACTTATGAAGCAAACATAGACTCCTACAATCCTTATGGTTTTGATAACATCTGGGAATCTGCTTACCGGGATGCCATGCCGAATTTAAAGGATATGATAGACCGCGCGACTACAGCCGGGGCACCTCAATATGCTGGCATTGGTAAACTTTTGCTGGCTTTGAACTTAATGCAGTCTACAGATGTATGGGGTGATTTACCTTATAAAAACGCGTTTAAAGGGCCGTCAGTACCTAGTCCGACTTACGATACCCAGCAAGACATTTATACTACTTCTTTAAAGGAATTACTTGATGGTGCAATAGCTGATTTGCAACAACCGGTTCCGGCTTCTACCACTTTACAGGTGGGCAGCACAGATCTGATTTATGCGGGTGTAATTGACAATTGGAAAAGAGCAGCATATGGCGCCCGCGCCCGTTATTATTTACATTTATCGGTTAAAGATCCTTCTAATGCAGCTAAAGCCGTGGCTGATGCAAATAATGCATTGAACGATAGGACCGGAGCTTTTGACTTGCAGTTGAAATACACAGCAGATAAGCCTAGTCCATGGTATACCAATTTAGGTTTACCTGCTGCGACGGCCAAACAACACAGGCCTTCTTATTTTATCGTTAACCTGATGAATGGAACAGGTTACTATCCAGGTCTGATTGATCCCAGGCTGCCAAAGCTATTTGACAACAATGGTGCTGCTACTTATGTGGGTAGACCGGTAGGGGCAATTAGTACAGATCCTGGCGTAAGTCTGACCAATACTCAGATCACGGAAAAAACCTATTATGCAGCCAAAACTTCCCCCGTACCAATCCTGACTTACTCAGAGGTTCAATTTATCAAAGCAGAATCATTACTTGCTACTGATAAGCCGGGTGCTTATGCGGCTTATTTGGAAGGGATTAGGAGTAATATGGTTAAGCTCGGGGTGGCAACTGCTGATATTGATGCTTATACCGGAACGGGATCTCCATTAATTGCTAAAGGAGCAGCAAATTTGACAATTACAGATGTTATGCTTCAAAAGTACATCGCACAATTTTTACAAATGGAAACCTGGACAGACATGCGCAGGTATCAATACAGTACAACGGTATATCCTGGTTTTAAAGCTCCGCTTAAAGATCTCTTAGGTGCTAATGTACTTGTTCAGCGCGGAAAATATCCGGATAATGAACCTGGTAGAAATCCGAATGTTCCACAGGTTGCCAATCAGGCAGTAAAACTATGGTTGTTTAACTAAATACGAATGACATGAAAAAGAATATTTCTCTATATGTATCCGGACTTTTTACACTTGCAGCTTTGTTTTCTGCCTGCAAGAAAAATGCCCCAGATCAGTTCCTAAAAGATAACATTACCATTATCGGTAAAGTCCCGGTAATTGCAACTTTTACTGTAGCTCCCCCACAAACTACCAATGTAGCATCTGGAACTCCAGTGAAACTGGACTTACGCTACTGGTCTGATGATGAAATTAATCTCATCAATTTGAGAGCTACAGTAGGTACGGGTGCTCAGGCATTGGTATCCACAACGCCTTATAAAAAAGCATATTCAAGCGTGAGCAGAACAGATTCCTTGTTGCTGTCCTATCCTGTACCCTCAGGTTTGGCCACAGGAACATCAATCGCGATGGAGGTAGAAGTGGTTAACAAGAATACCTTAACTAAAAAATTGGTGCTGACACTAAAAGTTCAATAGCTTAATTTTTCACTACTTTTGAAATCGGGTATTCATCATTTATGAGTACCCGATTTTAATTTTATCTCTATCTAATGAAGTCCGAAAGATTCATATTTATACTGTTTTGGCTATGCTCATTGTTCTCAGTAGCATTTGCGCAAAAGAAATACCCCGTTATCGACAGACCCATCATTTTTGATGCAGAAAGAAAACAGTTGTCTCTGGAATATCTATACAAACGACACGGTTTAAAACAAACCGAGCCATCCATTAAGCCTGTAATGGTAGTTTTGCACTGGACAGAGATTCCATCTATAGAAACAACCTTCAAGGTCTTCAACCGTTCTACTATCCCAGGGTCCCGTAAGGAACTGACTTCTGCCAGTGCATTGAACGTGTCATCACAATACATGGTAGATCGGGACGGAACCATTTACAGGCTGTTGCCGGATACCGTATTTGCAAGGCATGTGATTGGCCTAAATTACTGTGCCATCGGGGTTGAGAATATTGGTGGCAGCAATAGTCCTTTAACCCAGGCGCAACTGGAAGCCAATGAGCAATTGATTAGGGAACTAAAGAGCAAGTATCCGATAGCATATGTCATTGGGCATTACGAGTATACCCGCTTCAAAAATACCCCTTTATGGAAAGAGGCTGATCCAAATTACCAGACCAGCAAGACCGATCCTGGAAAGTTATTTATGCAAAAAATCAGGGCCCGTATTGAAGATCTGCATATAAAAGGTGCTCCGGCAAACAAATAAGATTTATCCTATTACAATTATTTATATTTTTGCGTATGGCAAATTTTACATTGACTCCTGAAACTGCAGAAAAAGTTAAGATCAAATTTTTAAGAAAGTACCGTGAACTGGCACAATTGGATATTCCTTTTACTCCGGGGCAGGAAGACCAATTGGTACAACAATTAATGGATCTGGTTAAAAGAGACCGTGATTACGTAGAATTTACCATCAAAAAGGCTCTGGCTGATCCGGACGGAAATCGTCTTTAAATCCTGAGGGTTTTGATATACAGGGCTTTTTTGTACATTTAGCTTCATCTGTTTATTTCTGTCGGAAATAAGCAGCAAACAAGATGTTAGTCCGATGAAAATATATAAAATTGCTGCGGCATGCCTGCTCCTTGCATTTGCTACCCTAAGCTGGTCTTTTAGAGAAGATCTGTTCCTGGTGTCAAAAAACCTCGATATTTTTGCTTCTCTTTACAAAGAGATCAACATCAATTATGTAGAAGAAACCAATCCTTCTGATCTGATGCGAAATGGCATTGATGCCATGCTTGATGGTCTGGATCCTTATACCGAATACGTACCTGAGTCGGAAATAGAAGATTATAAGCTGAAGTATGTGAGTACCCAATACGGGGGAATTGGTGCCAGCACGTTATTTATCGAAGGTAAACTTTTTGTGAATGAAGTTACAGAAGGTTATCCTGCCGATAAAGATGGTGTTAAGCCTGGAGACCAGGTCGTAAAAATCAACAATACAGATGTTAAAGGAAAAGAACGGGCCCAGATCAGTCAGTTACTGAGGGGGCCAAAAGGTTCCGCTGTTGAGTTGCTGATCATCAGAGATGGTGCTGTCATCACTAAAAAACTGGTTCGTGAAGAAATCAAACAGCCAAACGTACCTTATTCCGGAATGACAGATGATCACATTGCTTACATCCGTCTGGATAAATTTCTGGAGAATTCTGCCCAGGAAGTAAAAGATGCAGCAGTGAATCTGAATAAGCAAAATCCCAAGGGCATGGTGCTTGATTTAAGATATAACGGTGGTGGTATTTTGCAGGAAGCCGTTAAAATTGTCAACTTATTTGTAGATCAGGATGTATTGGTTGTTACCCAAAAAGGACGCAATCCACAAAAGACGGTAAGCTATAAAACCCTGGCCCAGCCCCTTCTTCCAAACATACCCCTGGTTGTGCTCATTAGCGGCTCATCGGCTTCGGCGTCAGAGATTGTAGCCGGTTCATTGCAGGACCTTGACCGGGCCATTATTGTCGGTCAGCGCAGTTACGGCAAAGGCTTAGTTCAGCAAACCTTTAATCTGCCCTATAACAGCTTGGTTAAAGTCACCGTAGCCAAGTACTTCACACCCTCCGGAAGATGTATTCAGGCGCTTGATTATGCGCATAAAGACGCCAATGGCAAGACACTTAAGTTCGCAGATTCTTTGATGAATAAGTTCAGCACAAAAAAAGGGCGTAACGTGTACGATGGAAATGGGGTATATCCTGATGTTTTTGTGACTGCAAATAAGCTCAGTCCGGTTACCATAACCCTCATGAATAAAAGCTTATTCTTTGACTATGCGAATACATACAAAAAAAACAACAAGACAATTGTGCCTGCAGCAGGCTTTCAGCTCAGCGATGCAGATTACACGCAGTATGTGAATTCCATAGTGGATAAAGATTACAGTTACGTTTCCAAAACAGAACGATTGCTTTCAGACCTGAGAGCAGAGGCTGAAAAAGAAAATAAGCTGGCCGCAGTGAAAGCGGATCTGGATGATTTGAAGCTAAAAATGCTGGGTGCTAAAAAAACAGACTTGATGGTTAATAAAACTGAAATCAAGCGTTTACTTGAAATGCAGATAGTAAGCAGGTATTATTACGATAAGGGTAAGGTAATTCAGGCCTTCCAGTACGACCAGGAATTGAATGCCGCGAAAGCGATTTTAAACAACAACAATAAAATGTTGGCTATTTTGAAAGGTGAAGGGGAGTATAAAACAATTGGCAGCCCGGTCAAAACCGCTGCTGCCAATCGTGCTATTGAGGATTAAATTTCGGGTTATTCTGCGTGGTGCAGTTTAACAACCAGTCCGTCCATTGCCGGGTTTAACTGTAGCTGACAAGCCAATCTGGAGTTTGGCAATACGTCAGGCAGGGTGTCCAGCATGGCGTATTCATCGTCAGTCATTTCGTTCAGCTTATCTTCGCCTTCCAGAACATCCACGCAGCAGGTAGCACACAATGCCATTCCACCACAAGTTGCCAGAATGTCGTATTCACAAGCTTTTAAGTATTCCATTAAACTCAATCCCATGTCAACAGGAGCCTCTAAAGTAGTGCGGCTGCCGTCAGGATTTTGCACATGTAAGGTGATGTTTTGTTCTTCCATTTTTAAAATTCAGTTACACCGTTAACTGTAGTATATTTCATGGTGTATTTAATGCCTGGGTTCATGTACTGGTAAGCACTGTGGCTCATCAGGGCTGCTTCGTGGAAACCACAAAGGATCAGTTTTAATTTATTTGTATAAGTATTGATATCGCCAATTGCATAAATACCAGGGATGTTGGTAGAATAGTCATCTGTATTTACTTCAATCGCACTTTTGCTGATGTTTAAGTTCCATTGTTCAATTGGACCTAATTTAGGGCTTAACCCAAATAATGGGATCAGGTGATCTGCTGCCACAACAGAGGTTTCCAGGCTGCGGTTATGTACAATTTCAACTTGCTCCAGTTTTCCGTTTCCGCTTACTGAATTTAAATTGCTGTTCAATACCAGGTTAATTTTTCCGCTTTCTGCTAAGGCCATTACTTTATTTACGGAGTCTGGTGCACCACGGAAACTTTCGCTTCTGTGAACCAGGGTCAACTCGTCAACAATATCTGCCAGGAAAATGGTCCAGTCTAAAGCGGAGTCACCACCGCCTGCAATCACCATTTTTTGTCCACGATATTTTTCAGGATCCAGGATCATGTAATTCACCCCCCTGCCATTTTCAAATTGCTCTAAACCAGCAACAGCAGGTTTTCTTGGCTCAAAACAGCCCAGTCCACCGGCAATCACCACTACTTTTGATTCTATGATGGTTCCCATGTTGGTGGTCAAAACGAAATCACCTTCACCGCGTTTTTCCAAACCTTCGATGCGCTCGCCTAAAGTAAAGCCAGGATGAAAAGGTTTAGCCTGTTCCATTAAATTATCGATCAGTTCCTGAGCTAAAACGGTAGGGTATCCTGGAATATCATAAATTGGTTTTTTAGGATATATCTCAGAAAGTTGTCCGCCAACTTGTGGTAAATAATCAATTAAATGACAACGCATTTTTAACAGTCCTGCTTCAAAAATTGCGAATAAACCTACGGGTCCGGCGCCAATGATGGCTATATCAGTAGAAATCATAGTTTAAAATTTGGTGCGAATTTACGAACTTTTGTTATTAATAACGATTCTATTTATAATATTCTATAAAGCCTGTAGATTTTATTTAAAAACTTTGCCTGATAATATTATTTATCTTTGTGCTGTACGCATGAGAAATAAGATATACTTCGCTTCAGATTTTCACCTGGGCTCTCCAAATTATGAAGAAAGCCGGAAACGTGAAAACCGCATTTTAAGATGGTTAAACGCCATAGAGCCCAGTTGTGCTGAACTTTTTTTAATGGGCGATATCTTTGATTTCTGGTTTGAATACCTGACGGTTATACCCAAAGGCTTTGTGCGTTTGCAAGGAAAACTTGCTGCCATGGCAGATGCTGGAATTAAGGTTTATTTTTTCAAAGGAAATCATGACATGTGGGTAAATGATTATTTTACGAAGGAACTGGGTATCGAAATTGTGAGCGATGAGCTCATCATTGAAAGAAACGGAAAAAGTTTCTTTTTACATCATGGTGACGGTTTAGGGCCGGGCGATAAAAAGTACAAACTCTTGCGTAAGATTTTTAGAAACCCGGTTTGTCAATGGTTATTTAGTTTAGTACCCCCGCGTATCGGCTTAGGAATTGCCAATGGCTGGTCGGGCCACAGTCGGGCTGCAGGAGCTAAGGAAGAAGTATTTGAAGGCGTGGATCGGGAGTGGCTGGCCATTTACGCAAAGGAGCAATTGCAAAAATCCCATTTTGATTATTTCGTCTTCGGACACAGGCATTTACCCTTAGATATTGAACTTAGTCAGCATAGCAAATACGTCAATCTGGGGGAGTGGATCAATTACAATTCCTATGCTGTATTTGATGGTAATGAATTAACGCTGAATTATTTCGAAAAGAATTAGTTGAAAAACTCTATTTTTGTTGTCCAAAACAAAAAAACGAATAGCCTGAGTAACCAAATCTGAAAAGCGGATTGCCGAAATTGCATCAGGCGATGAATAATATTTGCTGAATTATAAGATATGTTAGAGAAATTAGAAGCCATAAAGCTGCGTTGGGAAGATGTAGAGGAGCAGTTGAGTAATCCTGATACCATGCAGGATATGAAACGTTTTGCAGCTTTAAATAAAGAATACAAAGATTTAGGCAAGATTGTAGACGAGTATAAAGTCTACAAAAATGTAATGAGTAATATAGAGGCCAACAAAGAGATTCTGAATACTGAGAAAGACGCGGAAATGCGTGAGATGGCTAAAGAAGAACTGGATTTGTTGTTGAAACAACAGGAGGAAATGGAAGAGCGTGTGCGTTTGATGCTGATTCCTGTTGATCCTGAAGATGCTAAAAATGCCGTTTTCGAGATTAGAGGTGGTACGGGTGGTGATGAAGCGGCTTTGTTTGCCGGAGATTTATACCGCATGTATAGCCGTTTCTTTGAGCAAAAAGGTTGGAAAGTGGAAACTGTGGATGTAACGGAAGGAACTGCCGGTGGATACAAAGAGGTGATTTTGAAAGTGAGCGGTGAAGATGTGTATGGACAATTGAAATATGAGTCTGGTGTACATCGTGTACAACGTGTACCGGATACGGAAACCCAGGGACGTGTGCATACTTCTGCAGCATCGGTAGCCGTATTGCCAGAGGCAGAGGAGATCGATCTGTACATCAATCCGGCAGATATTGATCTGCAAACTTCCCGTTCAGGTGGTGCTGGTGGTCAGAACGTGAATAAGGTGGAAACTAAAGTGCAGTTGACCCACAGACCGTCAGGAATTGTTGTAGTTTGTCAGCAGGAGCGTTCCCAGTTGGGTAACCGCGTGATTGCAATGGAGATGTTGCGTAGTAAACTTTACGATATCGAATTGCAGAAAAAGAATGGGGATATCGCTGCCAGAAGAAAGACAATGGTATCTACTGGTGACAGGTCTGCTAAGATCCGTACCTATAACTATCCGCAGGGAAGAGTAACGGATCACCGTATTGGTTTGACACTTTACAATCTGAATAACATCATGGACGGAGGTGTTCAGGAGTTAATTGATGCGTTACAGTTTGCTGAGAATGCAGAGAAACTAAAGGAAGGTGCTGTAATTTAAAGAGTTATGGCTATTTGAAAAAATAGTTTGTAAATATAAATAAAGGCTCTATATTTGCAATCCCGAAACGGACGTAAGAATACGAAAAGGGAAAACGGACCGGTAGTTCAGCTGGTTAGAATGCCGCCCTGTCACGGCGGAGGTCGCGGGTTCGAGTCCCGTCCGGTCCGCAAAAGCACTCAGTAGAGTGCTTTTTTAATTTATTAAAGTAGAGGCCCTACTATAAAAGGCCACCTGAAAAGGAAAACGGACCGGTAGTTCAGCTGGTTAGAATGCCGCCCTGTCACGGCGGAGGTCGCGGGTTCGAGTCCCGTCCGGTCCGCAAGAATCAACAAAATATTAAAACCTGTAAATTACACGATTTGCAGGTTTTTTTTTCTAGGCTCATTTCATGCTGCAGGTATATTTTTGCTACTACTGCAACCCTCGCTAGGTATTCCCTTCGAAATTATAAGTAAAATGTCAGGTCATTTTCTTACAAAGCTCATTGACGTAAAAACAAACGGAGTGCTCTATTTTAAAATTAGTTAGTTGTCGTATACAACTATAAGTAGCGTACAAAACAACTAACGGTTGCCGCGTTTTTTGTGATCTTGGTAAACAGCCTCACTATCTTTGTCTTGTCGAAAGATCACATAAAAGATAATAGTATGGAAATGAAGATGATCGGCAGCAAAATTGCCGAAGCAAGAAAAAAAATGAAAGTATCCCAGGCCGAGCTGGCTCAGCGCTTATTTATAAGTCCACAGGCCGTTGGTAAATGGGAACGTGGGGAATCCATCCCGGACTTGATTACGTTCAATCGACTCGCTAAGGTACTGGGAGTCGACCTGAACTATTTCTCCGCCGATTTCCCTTCCACAGAAGCTCAGTTCCAGCCGAAAACAACAGGCAGCAGTCAGTCAGCGGAAGCTAAGGATCTGGTTAACTTCATCGGCAGCAACCTGGACGGAAGTGATTTTGCAAATATAACTGCGCACAAAAGAAAATTTCATGGCAGTGCCCTGCGCGGATCTGATTTTTCAGGCGCCGACCTGACCGAAAGTTCTTTTACCTCCAGCGACATGAGGGAGGCTAACTTTGACCGGGCAAATCTGACCGATTGCCTGTTTTCGGCCCTGGACCTAACAGATGCCAGTTTTCATCAAACGACGCTTTTACGTACCGAGTTCAGTAAGTCAAGCTTGATCCGGGTAAACTTCAGTGATACCAAACTAAGCGAGGTAAAACTGACGAAGACCGACCTCCGGACTACCTTGTTTAAGAGCTGCATTTTTGAAAATGTAGACTTCAAGTATTCTGATCTTAGCGGCGTGAGCCTGGACGGTCAGGTCTTTATGGGTGTCCAATTCACCAATACTGCGCTGAACGGTACTACATTCAAAGACACAACCCTGCGCAATGTGTCTTTCAGGGCGCAATATGCACTTACCAATAAGTATTACCGAACGCTCCAAACCATTTGCTTTGACGGCGCTATGATGGATAAATTGACTTATGCCGCACTGAAAGGAGTAGGCGTTGACCTGTCCAGAGTTACCACTATTTAAGACGAAACATATGCAAAACACCATGCTAGTTAAAGGGGTGAAAAAGTCTTACGGGGATCTCCATGTCATCAAAAACTTAAATTGTATAAGTGACCTTCAAAATATAATCCTAAATGAATACTTACTTTCTCCATTTATTGACACGCTCAATTTTATTTTCAAACTGCGACGCCAGTGATTTAATCCTCGATTTCAATAATATCTTTCTTCCGGATATGGTTCTGCTGAAAATAAGATCACAAGGTCCGACAATCTTTTCCCATTCGTCTTTAAAATAAACGGCTATAGCTTTATTTCGGCTTAAAACTTCGGGAACCGCATGGTAATCTTTCTGTTCAAGGAAGCGCATGAACATGCCTTTTCTAACGATGACGTATTTTGGATTCTCGATCGGGGCAAGAATCTCTTGTAAAGCATTAATAAAGGAAGATTTTTCGAAAGTACTTCCGCCCTCGAGGCGGCAAAGAACGGCACCGCTACTATCTATTGAGGATACAACCTGAAGGATTGACCCTTCGGTTTTGACCATTCCAATGCTGATGAGGCTATTTAATAAAGCTTCACCTATTTTTTGGATGTCTTTTGATATATCCCGGTATTTAATGTAAAGTAGAAGTGTCTTTATTGCCAATCGGCCGTAGAGTACAAAGCCAATAAGCCCTGCAATTTTAAGAAAAGTATAAACATCATTAGCCGATTTCATGTACCTGGAAGAACGTATAAACGTTTCCAGAAATACAGACCAGCCAAAAGCCAGGGATGCGATTAAATTGGAAATGGTTTTGCGTAGATACAGTTGTTTTACCGCTTGATAGGGTTGTTCTTCCAGAAAAGGAATTTTAATCTCCTCCACAAGGGAAATCCCTTTTTCAAGTGCATGATCCCAGTGCGTTTTTAGCGATTGGCGATCTGCTGCAAGCCGAAAAGTTTCAAGATTTTTTCGGTCAAGTTCTCCTGAAAGATCGAATCGCTCTGATAAGTTTAAGCGGCTGGCTCCATTTTCGATTCCGCCATCCTTTTTTAAGGAAATACCTACAAACCCCTTAAATCTTCTTTTTAAAAGATCAATATCCTGTCCTCCATTGGAAGATGTCGGATCTACGCAGGCAAGATGCCAGATGTTACCCGTTTTCTCTAAGCATCCCCGATGTGTTCTGATGGCTCTGCCGCGCATCTGATTAGAAGATACGAAAGAACCAACAAAACTTGCCAGTATCAATGTATTGATTGCCGGAGCATCCCAGCCTTCGCCCAATAAGGATTTTGTACCAATGAGTACCTCTATTTCTCCTTGTTGGAAAATATGTGTAACAACATGCACAATGTCATGCTTCAATTGCTGGCTTTGTTCGATTAATAAGTAGTTTTCGTCGAATGGAACCGGGTTGCAATTGATGTTTTTGATATTGTATTTACTGGCATGCTCCTTAAATGCAGGATACGCGGTTTTGGGGATAATGACCAGAGAACCGGTAAGCACGCCAATTTTTATATTTGTATGCTGCTGACGTCTTAACTTTTCAAAAATGCTGATCACGCCAATTTTGTTGAGTTCCAGGTTGTTTTCAGTTGTATTTACATAAAATTCTTTCCTGATGAAGTCGGACAATATGACAAGCCTGAGCGAGGAACCCAACTGCCCATGCTCAAAGTTAACAATTTGCTGAATGGCCGTTAGCTTGCTGATACTGGAAGTCAGGATGCTGGTCATCCGTTTATTTTGAGCGAAATTAATTTGTCGATTCTCCAGCGCACCTGCTTTGCGTAACAAGCGTTCCAGTTCTTGTTGATGTTCGGCAAATGCTTTAAAATTTACTGGATCTTTAAAAAGATAGAATGCTAAAAGTATTTCCGCCCAATAGTCATCAAAATCCGGGATTTTTAATTTTTTATCACCAATGATTTCCAGGTGCATTTCCGGGATGAGTTGCCCGTTCGCGTTTAAAAAAATAAGTGCCGCAGAATAAAAAGGAAGATTCGTATAAATCCATTCCAGGTTATTGGTCGGATTCAACCAAATGGGATGGTTGGTTATAGCAGTGACAATGGTTTCGTCTTTTTTTATCTCTTTAAAGAGCGCTTCAATTTCTTTTCTAAACTGAATGAGTTGTTGATTTTCAGTTGGAGAGGGAGGGGCATAAAAGATATAGTCCTGATGCGGACAAAGATCCCCCTCAATAACCAACTCGGGAACTGAAATTTCAATGTCTACGGGGCCATTCAATTCGGTATACCTTTGCCATTCCAAAGGCGTAACATCGTAGGGCGGTGTGGCGGTAAGCCCCACGATAATAGGGTCCAGACTTTCTTTAACCTTGGTTAAGGTTTGCCACCATTCGTTTTTAAGGTGATGAGCCTCGTCTACAATGACAACACCTAAGTGCTGCTTTTCTAAACCATGAACAATGTTGGTCAGGTTTTTATTGGACGATTTAATCCTTCCATTTTCAGGTAAATCTTCTTCATTGTCGATGTCTTCATCTATAGCTTTAAGGTTGTTGCAAGCAGCATATAATGCCTGATAGGTAACAACAGTCATAAATTTTGGATGGTATATGTCCTGGGAAATCCAGTCCGGGGTATCATCTATCTGTAGAAACAGTTCGCGAAATTTTTGGATCCACTGATTACGGATAGCCGTAGTTGGTGCAAGAATTAAAGTGGGTTGATTAATTCTTAGTGCAACCTCTAAACCTAATATCGTTTTGCCAGAGCCAGGTGGCGCAATGACATGTAAATGCCTATCCTTTAAATATTCATCAAGGCCGTTTAAGACACGTTGCTGATATTTTCTCCAACTGTATTTGAACTTGATGGGCTGCGGAAATTCTGTCAATTCAAAAGCTTAAATTTAAGGCTACAAGTTAACCTTTTTGAATCAGACCACTCTGTAGTAAAATCTATTTATTTTGATAGGTGGCATTTAGTTTCAGGACATAGCTTTTATTCAACTAAATGAACTGGAACGGAACTATCAAGTAAACAGCGGCTAGTTAGGCTACATCAACACTGTAATCACAGGGGCCTTGCTGGGGCCCTTACCAGGTGTTGCCGGGGCCTTGCTGGGGCTATAGCCCCAGCAAGGCCCCTTTAAGGGCTTATTAATTCACCAAAAATTATCATGTTATGGCAAGATTAAAGAATGGTCTCCTTGGCGGGATTTTTTTTAGGGTGCAACAGTTGTCTTGGTTTATATATGTCTTTTTGACAATTATTAATAAAATCCTGTATCTTAGTTACTCAACAAGATATGATAATGAATAACCCGATATTCAATCTTAAACTATTTGCTAAGGCGCTGCTGTTCTTTTGTATGGTACTTTGTGCGGCTCAATTCTGTAAAGGACAACAAAACCAACTCACAACCATTGCGTCCAATGGATGGGCCAATAATTCTGTCAATGCCGTTATTTTTAGAAAAAATTCACTGGTAACAGCCAAGGGTTATCAATACGCAGCCTACTACGATTCAGATCAAAACCTCGTATTGGCAAAACGCAAATCAGGGGGCCAGGATTGGATTATAGAAAAGACACAATATAAAGGCGATGCCACAGACGCCCATAAATCAATCAGTATTATGGTGGATGGTGCTGGCTTTGTACATGTAGCCTGGGGCCAACACAATAATGCGTTGAATTATGCAAGATCTGAAGCTCCCGGCACTTTAAAATTAGGCGGTAAACTCCCGATGACTTCAGCAAAGGAAAGCAAAGTCAGCTACCCGGAATTCTATAAACTTGTCAATGGGGATTTGCTTTTCTTTTATCGCGATGGGGGATCGGGGAACGGCAACCTGATGATCAACCGTTATGATCTGCGTAGCAAGAACTGGAGCCGTGTGCAGGACGGAATGATTGATGGAGAGGGCAAACGCAACGCTTACTGGCAAATGGCTGTAGATGCTACAGGAACCCTGCACTTGTCGTGGGTTTGGCGCGAGAGTCCGGATGTGGCCAGTAACCATGATCTCTGTTATGCTAAATCACTGGATGGTGGCCTTAGCTGGCAAAAATCAACAGGTGAAGTTTACCAATTACCCATCACAGCTTCAAATGCCGAATATGCTTTAAAAATCCCCCAAAAAAGTGAACTGATCAATCAGACTGCTATGTATGCCGATGCAAAAGGAAGGGTTTTTATTGTCAGTTATTGGAATACACAACCGGGAGGCGTTCCGCAATACCATATCGTCTTTAACGATGGCAAAAAATGGAAAGTAAATGACCTCTCTTTTAGGAAAACAGCATTCAGTCTGAGTGGGAGTGGCACTAAAAAAATACCAATATCCAGGCCACAGATTATTGCCTGGCCAAATGCCAATGGATCTGGAGCTGGGATTCTTTTTAGGGATGCCGAGCGAGGAAACAAAGCTTCCATCGCCATCAACCAGGATTTGGATACTAAGGATTGGAAAGTGACCGATTTGACCTCGGAGGATTTGGGCGACTGGGAACCCAGCTACGATACCGAACTTTGGAAGGACAAATCCGTGCTTAATCTGTACGTTCAAAATGTGATACAGATTGATGGGGAAGGTAAGGCCGATGCAAAACCAAGTCCGGTTCAGGTACTGGAATGGAAACCTGGTATACCGCAAAGCCTGCCATCTAAAAAAGAGGTGCTGAATATCATTGATCGGGCAAATGGTTATTGGCAAAGCAACAACAAACCAGAAGCCCGCTCGTTCTGGGACAATGCTGCTTACCATACCGGAAATATGGAAGTGGTGGCGTTAACCGGAAACGAAAACTATCGCAAGTATTCTGAGGATTGGGCCACTCACAATCAGTGGATGGGAGCTAAATCTACTGACAAGCGTCAATGGAAGTACAAATACGGTGAAACAGATGATTATGTTTTGTTTGGGGATTGGCAAATCTGCTTTCAAACCTATATTGATTTGTATCATCTGAATCCTGAAGCGCATAAAATTGCCAGGGCAAAAGAAGTGATGGAGTATCAAATGAGTACCCCATCAAACGAATACTGGTGGTGGGCAGACGGTTTATACATGGTGATGCCTGTGATGACCAAGCTTTACAAAGCCACAGGAAATCAACAATACCTGGATAAGTTGTATGCCTACTTTATGTATGCGAATAGCATTATGTACGACAAAGAAGAAAAACTGTATTATCGTGATGCCAAATATGTCTATCCAAAACACAAAAGTGCCCAGGGTAAAAAGGATTTTTGGGCCAGGGGCGATGGCTGGGTATTTGCCGGCTTAGCGAAGGTGTTGAACGATTTGCCTTTAAATGACCCGCACCGGAACGAATACCTGGGTAAATACATGGGAATGGCGAGGGCTATTCTAGCTAGCCAGCAGAGCGAAGGCTATTGGACACGAAGTATGCTGGATCCGGAACATGCACCTGGACCAGAAACCAGCGGAACCGCGTTTTTTACTTATGGTCTCCTTTGGGGAATCAATCATGGCTACCTTAAGGAAAAGGATTTTTTACCCGCAGCTTTGAAAGGCTGGAATTTCCTGGCGAGTACAGCTTTACAGGAAAGTGGAAAAGTAGGCTATGTACAACCCATTGGCGAAAAGGCCATTCCCGGACAAATTGTAGATGCCAATTCAACTGCAAATTTTGGTGTAGGCGCTTTTCTGCTGGCCAATTGCGAATTGTACCGGTACTTGAAAAAATAGTTTACTCTTATTATCACATATGAAACCCTCATTTCACAAAGCGTTATTGATTGTTCTGGTATTGTTGTCAGGCACAAGCCTGGCATCCGGACAAAAGAAAAAGAAAGCAGAAGTACGATCCGACAGGCAGTTTTGGCTGCAGCAGTTGGATAAAATGGTAAAACCGGTTTTGTATAACCTGGCCAAGGATAGTTTGCGTTTGGCGATGCCACAAGTGACCTCTGTTCATATTGACAATAAAGAGCACCGCATTAAAGTGCAGTATGTAGAAGTTTTAGGCCGTGTTTTGAGTGGTATAGCACCCTGGTTACAGCTTGAAGGCGGGGAACCCAGTGAGGTTGCCTTAAGAAAACAATACCGGGAATGGGCGATAGCGGGACTTAAAAACTCGTTGGATTCTACAGCGAAAGATTTTATGAATTACGATATTGGTGGTCAGCAACTGGTCGACGCTTCTTATGTCGCGTTGGCTTTCATCCGTGCACCCTGGTTGTGGGAAAACCTGGGCCGGAAGCACCAGGAATTGATGATGAAATCTATTGTAACCACCAGGAAGTTCAAACCTGTATTTTCAAACTGGTTGCTTTTCTCAGCAATGAATGAAGCTTTTTTAGCTAAATTCGGTTATACCTGGGACCCAATGCGTGTAGACTATGCCCTGCAACAAATGGAACAATGGTATGTGGGGGATGGGATGTATAAAGACGGCAGTACTTATGCTTTTGATTATTATAACAGTTATGTCATTCATCCTTATCTGGCTACCATTGCCAGCATTATTGGCAAAAAAACAAAGGACTATAACAGCCTGTTTGATAAGATCCGGAAACGAAATGAGCGGTATGCCATAATCCAGGAACGTCTGATCAATACCGATGGAACTTATCCGGCTACCGGACGCTCGATCGTGTATCGCGGTGCTGCTTTTCATCACATGGCCGATATGGCCTGGAGACAGGTTTTACCCAAACAACTGAGTCCCGAGCAGGTACGTTGCGCCTTAACAGCTGTGATCAGGAAAACCCTGGAAAGTCCTGGTACTTATAAAAATGGCTGGTTAACGATTGGACTATATGGAGCTCAGCCCAACCTTGGCGACTTTTACAACAATCAAGGGAGTCCGTATATTTGCAGCAATATTTTTTTGCCCCTGGGCTTACCTTCAAGTGATCCTTTTTGGGCAAATCCGGCAGCAAAATGGTCGGCGCAGAAAATCTGGTCGGGCGAAGATTTCCCTAACGACCATAGCGCAGATCTTAGATAAAAGCAAAGAATATATTGTAGACAAGGCCGTTATTTGAGTGTAATTTACTAACATTGTTTTAAATTCATTGAACTTCAAATAGGGGATAAGTATCGTATGACTGTCTATAGCCAATTTCCGGATGCTGAGCTGACCGCCTTATTAAAGGCTGGCGACCAGGTAGCGTTCACAGAAATCTATAACAGGCATTGGCGACTGATTTATGCGCATGTCTATAAAATGCTTCGTGATGAAGAGGAGGCAAAAGATGTAGTACAAGAGGTTTTTGGTAATTTATGGCTTAAAGCCACGAATATAAAGAGTGGTGCCAATATCGCCGGTTTACTGTACGTTTCTGCAAGAAATAAAGTATTTGATCTCATTGAACGCAATAAAGTACGCGCTGATTACATTGGTGAAATTGCCAGCTTCTTGTCAGACCCTGTAAATAGCCAGGTGGATACCATTGACGAAAAGCGGATTTTAGAAATCCTGGAACGCGAAATTCAAAAATTACCAGCCAAAATGCGGGAGATCTTTGAATTGAGCCGGAAAGAGAATTTATCGCACAAAGAGATCGCGGCTCAATTGGGGATATCTGAGCAAACCGTGAAAAAACAGGTTCAGAATGCGTTGAAGGTAATCAAACCAAAATTGAATGATCTGGGTGTAAGCATTGCCTTTTTGCTGTTGCTGCGTTGATTGTAAATTATTTTGAAATTTTTCTACCCCCATATTTACTTTCACCCGTTTACCTGTAAATGAACTCCAAAACAGATGGATAAGCAAGAGGCGAAAGCATTGGTCAGAAAGTATAACCAGGGATTAGCAACAGTTGAAGAAAAAGCTCAACTGGAAAACTGGTATGCACAAAAAGCTGATCAATTGGTCTTGCTGGAGCATGAAATCAATTTTGATCAAATCGAAGCGGAGCTGAAAAACCGGGTACTCAGTCATGCCGGGCTGGCCGAACAGGAGTACATGCCCAAGCGCGTTAAACTCTGGCCGCGTATAGCCGCGGCTGCAGCGATCATGCTGATCGTTGGCGGGGGACTATTTTATTATGCCAGCCAATCCAACGGCTTGCAAACTAGTTTGAGCTTAACTAAAGGACAAGATATTGCTCCAGGTTCTAATAAAGCTGTACTAACGCTGGGCAACGGGCAAACTATTGTTTTAACAAATGCCAAAAATGGCGAACTGGCTACAGAGAACAGTGCTGTAATTAGAAAAACAGCGGAAGGTGAATTGGTTTATCAGGGAACAGCAACAGCAGCGTCAACGACGTACAATACGATAACTACCCCTAGAGGTGGTCAATATACTATAACTTTGTCTGAGGGTACAAAAGTGGTATTAAATGCAGCCTCTTCTTTGAAATACCCTACAGCTTTCAATGGTAAAGACAGAACCGTGGAGTTAGTCGGTGAAGGATATTTTGAAGTAGCACATAACAAAGCCAAGCCGTTTAGGGTCATCAGTAAAGGGCAAACCGTAGAAGTATTGGGTACGCATTTTAACATCAATTCTTATGCGGATGAACCGGATGTTAAAACGACCTTGCTTGAAGGTAGTGTTAACGTAAATGGTCAGATGCTGAAACCAAACCAACAGGCCATTTTAACAGATCATAGCCGGATCAATATTGTAAATGTGAATGCCGATGAAGCTGTAGCCTGGAAAGACGGATTGTTCCGGTTTGACCATACCGACCTTAAAACGTTAATGCGGCAAATCGCACGCTGGTACGATGTAGAAGTCGTTTATGAAGGTACAATCAAGGAGGAGCAGTTTTTTGGAAAAATAGAAAGAAGCTATACCCTCTCTGAGGTGTTGAAACTCCTTGAGATGAATAAAATACATGTAAAACTAGAGGGGAAGAAAATTCTGGTATCGCCCTGAGCGGAAAATAGCACAATCAACTTAATAAATAACCTAAAACCAAAACCAATCGAAATGAAAAAATCTTTACTCCAAAGCGATTAACCTGAGGGGTAACTATGCAAAAAAGTCCAGAGAAGGCTTCGACACTTTTCTCCGGACCGATGCCTGGGTTACCCAAATCCGATAAATCGGATTGATGAAATAATTTTTGAAAACTAATCCAAACCCAAACAATACAAACGTATGAATTTATACTCATATGCTAAAATCCCCTGGATTACGGGGCGATTGATGCGTAAAACCATTTTGGTAATGAAACTTATTTTTTTCATAATCACCATCGCTTGTGTACAGGTATCAGCTATTGGATACGCGCAAAATATCAATATTCAACAAAAGGATGCGACATTGACCAATGTTTTCTCTACCATAGAGAAACAAACAGGCTATAGTTTCTTTTGGAAAAATGAGGACCTGACCAAAATTAAGGTCGATGTGAAATTACAGAATGCTTCTTTGGAAGAAGCACTTAAAGAAGTATTTAAGGGCCTTCCTTTGACTTATGCTATCTTGAAAAAATCCATTGTGGTGCAGGCAAAGGCACCTAGTTTTCTGGACAAGGTAGTTGCTGCATTTGATGGGATCAAGGTAGTTGGAAATGTTGGTGATATGGAGAATAAGCCATTACCCGGTGCAACAGTAATTATAAAAGGCACGAAACGGAGTACAACTACGGATGTGAAAGGACAGTTTTCTTTAGCCAATGTTCCGCAGGATGCCATTTTACAGATTTCTTATATGGGATATATCACCAGTGAAGTTAAAATCAGTTCTGACTTCTTGCAGATCAGATTGCAATTAAGTACCTCCAAACTGGATGAAATTCAGGTTATGGCTTATGGAACGACCAACCGTCGTTTGGCTACTTCGAATATTGGTACCGTTACGGCTAAAGAAATTGGTGAACAGCCCGTGATGAACCCTTTACTGGCGTTGGCTGGGCGGGTTCCCGGGGTAACGGTAACTCCGACTTCGGGTTATGCCAGCGGCGTAGTTAAAGTCGAGATTCGTGGCAGAAGCAATATTGATCCCAAATTTACTTCAGAACCGCTATATATCATTGACGGCGTGCCTTTAACCTATCTTGAAGTTGGTGGTAATTCTGGATATAATCAAGGATCATATGGGATAATCCAAGACGGAGGTTTTGCTCCAGGGGGTGGTCAAAGCCCGATGTTTAACATCAATCCAGGAGATATTGAAAGTATTGATGTCCTAAAAGATGGGGATGCAACAGCAATTTATGGATCCAGAGGGGCCAATGGTGTAGTCCTGATTACTACCAAGAAGGGCAAAGCAGGAGCAACCAAAATCACTGCGGATGTTTCTCAGGGAATCAGTAAAAATGTTCGCTATTGGGACATGCTCAATACTCAGGAATATCTTAAAATGAGGCGTGAGGCTTTTAAAAATGACGGCATTGAACCTACTGCGCTCAATGCCCCGGATTTATTGGTTTGGGATACCACAAGATATACGAACTGGCAAAAAGCCTTATGGGGAAATACTGGGAAACTGACACGCGCAAGCACAACTTTATCTGGAGGAAATGAAAATACAACTTTTAGATTGGGAACCAATTTTACCCGACAAACAGAGATCCTTACCGCAAGCGGCGCTAATAAAATTGCTGGCGTTATTTTAAATGTAGCCAATACCTCTTTGAATAGAAAGTTTAAAACAGATCTGAATTTCAATTATTCTTATACAGATGTAAATACGCTGAATACACCGTCTGCGGCAGATCTTGCACCAAATGCACCGGCAATTTATGACAGCAATGGGGAGTTGAACTTTGAAGAGTGGAATAAAGCCGGGCGAGATGTGAGATTTCCTTTTAGTTCTTTAAAGACAAGTTACCGATCCCAAAATAAGTTACTTACTGGTAGCTTGGGTTTATCATATGAAATTTTCAAGGGACTGGAGCTGAGTAGCACTTTTGGCTATAATAATGGCATTAATAATCATGAGGGTTACACACCAATTTCTTCAATGAATCCACTTGATAATGAAACTGGTAGTGCTGCAGTTGGAACAAATACCAATGAGAATTGGATGATCGAACCCAAAATAAATTATCGGACCACCATTTCCAAGGGAACATTTACAGCCTTTATGGGTGGAACTTTGCAACATACAGCTACAAATGGAGCGGGTATCCTGGGGTTTGGTTATACAGATGACAACCTTTTAAAGTCGATTCAACTTGCTCCGGTTAAAATATATTCGGGCCGGAATGGAGATTATAAATATGCCGGGTTGTCTGCCCGGGTTGGGTATAGCTGGGATGAAAAGTACATCATCAATTTAAGTGGTAGAAGAGACGGTTCTTCCCGTTTTGGGCCTGGTAAACAATATGGAAATTTTGGGGCCGTCGGATTAGCCTGGGTTGCCTCGCAAGAGGACTGGATGAAAGCCTTTTTACCTGGTTTTATCAGTTTCGTGAAATTCAGAGGAAGCTATGCGCTTACAGGTAGTGACAATGTTGGTGAGTATCAATATTTGTCGCAATGGTCTAACCTGGATCCAACTTATGCTTCAATACCCAATTATGGCGGTATTACTCCTTTCGGAAGCTTACATGCCGTAAATCCGGAATATCATTGGCAAACGAATAAAAAATTAGAATTCGGAGCTAACTTTAGTGTGCTAAATGATCGCATCAACCTGGAGTATAACTATTACAGAAATCGTTGTGATAACCAGTTAACCGATTATCCTACGCCATTTTTTAGTGGATTTGGTACCGTAACTGCAAATTGGCCCGCGTCTTTACAGAATAGTGGATGGGAAGCAACACTCAATGCAAGGCTTATGGAGCGGAAGCACTTTAGCTGGTCGCTGAACTTCAATATTTCTGCCAACCACAATTTGTTGCTCAAATATCCTGACATTGAGCATTCTCCGTATTTCAATAAATATCTGGTTGGTCAACCCATAAATATCCAATATCTTTTTCATTATACAGGCGTCAACCCTGCTACCGGAGAATATATGTTTGAAGATCGCAACGGCAATGGCACACTTGACAGAGATGACCAGGGAGCGCCAGGTTCTGACGATAGGTTTGTATTACTCAATTCAGATCCAAAGTTTACGGGCGCTTTTGGTACCAGTGTACGGTATAAAGACCTCTCACTAAGCTTATTTTTTCAATACAAAAATCAGAAGGGTTTGAATGCAAATTTTTCATCGAGCGCTCCTGGTTCCATGGTTAACATTCCAAGGGTTATTTACAATGACCACTGGACTCAGCCTGGACAATCTGCTACATATGCAGGTTTTACAACCTTAACAAATTCTACAAATCAAAATATAGCCATTTCTGATCTGGCCTATACAGACGCTTCTTATTTAAGACTCAATAATGTCGCTTTTAACTATACCTTACCAAAGACATTTTTGAATAATAAGGGTATTAACTTTTTTGTACAGGCGCAGAATTTATTTGTGATTACGGGTTATAAAGGAATCGATCCTGATATTCAGAATTTCGGAGGTTTACCTACCGCAAAAGTTATCACAGCAGGTTTTTCATTAACATTATAATTCAGGATTATGTTCACTCAACATTTTTATATCAAAAGGTTATTGCTGCTGGTTCCGGCCTTTGTAATTCTTTCTTGTACTAAGCTCGTGGAAATCCCCGAGCCCACAGATACGGTGACAACCGCTAAAATTTTTAACAACGACTCGCAGGCAAAAGGTGCTATGGTTAGTGTCTACTCTATAATGATCAACGGTATCAGCGGCTATACGGGATTTGGCTGTGGCTTAACCACAATGATGACTGGTCTTTCTGCTGACGAGCTGGAAAATCCTGGTGGTAGTTATAGTACCTTTAACAAAAATATGTTGGATGCCAGGGACGGAACTGTTTCGACGATGTGGAATACGGCATATCGGGCAATTTATGGGGCAAATGCAGTAGTAGAAGGGATTGAGGCATCACAAGCACCAACGTTACATGCGCAGGTTAAAGCAGAACTAACTGCCGAAGCTAAATTTGCACGTGCATTTTGCTATTTCTATCTGGTTAATCTGTATGGGGATGTTCCATTGGCATTGACCACCGATTTTAATAAACTGGTTACGATGAACAGAACTCCTAAATCGGAGGTTTATAAGCAGATGGTAAAGGATCTTGAAGATGCGGTAAATGGCTTGCCTGGCGACTATACTGCGGGTGCGGGAGAGCGGATCCGACCGAATAAATGGGTAGCCAAATCATTATTGGCCCGTGTATATCTGTTTTTAGAGGAGTATGATAAAGCTGCTGCCCAAGCGAACGATGTGATTGCGCAAACTGCACTGTATCAGTTGGAAACTACGGATCTTAATCGTGTGTTTTTAAAAAACAGCGGCGAGGCCATTTGGCAACTGGCACAGAGCCCTGATGATTTCCATCGTGGTAATTCAACACCGGAGGGATTTACATTTCTACCTAATCCGATCGATAGTGGATCCGTGAGCTTTACTATCTCCAAATCTTTACTTAATGCATTTGAGCCGGGCGACCTTCGCTTGTCTAACTGGATTGGTACCAGCTTTAATAAACCGGCTTCGGTGACAACCCAACTGTGGTTTCCATATAAATATAAAACGGGGAGACATAATATGGCCATTGGAGCACCAGCAACTGAATACTACATGGTATTTAGATTGGCAGAACAATACCTGATTCGCGCAGAAGCTCGTGTACAACTGGGACAAACAAGCTTAGCTATAACTGATTTGAATGCTTTGCGAAACCGCGCTGGCCTGGAGTCAATTTCAACAGGGTTGTCGAAAGAGCAGGCAGTGATTGCCGTAGCGAAGGAGCGGCAGACCGAACTTTTTACGGAATGGGGTCACCGTTGGTTTGATTTAAAAAGAACCGGAAAAGCATCGGGGGTACTTTCTGCTATACCGATAAAACAGCCATGGAAAGGTGATTACCAATTGCTATATCCAATTCCCGCTGACGAGATTGTTAGAGATCATTTTCTTGTGCAAAATCCAAATTATTAAAAAACACACGACCAAATGGCGTTGTCGAAATTCAGAAAAGAAGCAATTAGAAAATAAATAGAACAGGTTTAAAAAAGGCGTTCGATGGGTACAAATTAACCCGTCGAACGCATACCTCCTGCAAATCATCGTACCATTCAACATCATAAAATTATGGAACCAATCGTTCGTATTAGCGGCTTGTCGCACCGTTATAGTACCAGCTGGGCTATACGTGACATCAATATTGAAATCCCAAGAAGCGGAATTCTGGGTTTACTCGGCTCTAATGGCGCCGGCAAATCAACCACCATGAATATCCTTTGTGGCGTGCTAACACCTACAGCGGGATCGGTGATCATCAATGGGATTGACCTAAGTAAGGAACCGGAAAAAGCCAAACAGGAAATCGGCTTTTTGCCGCAGATGCCGCCATTGTATATGGATTTAACTGTGGACGAATACCTCAGACATGCCGCGATTTTACGTTCGATAGAAAAAGGACAATTAAAGACTGCCATTGAGGAGGTAAAGGAACGTTGTGGACTAACACACATCAGCAGAAGACTGATCAAAAATTTATCTGGTGGTTACAAACAACGTGTAGGTATTGCACAGGCCATTATCCATCATCCAAAATTGGTGGTGTTTGATGAACCAACCAATGGGCTCGATCCAAATCAGATCCTTGAAGTACGCGCCTTGATTAAAGATATAGCCACGGAACGGGCGGTAATCCTTTCTACACACATCTTAACGGAAGTTCAGTATTTGTGCAGAGACATTGTAATGATTGAAAGTGGCAGAATTGTATTTGCCGACACGATGGAAGCTTTTGACAATTACATCGCACCGCACAGCATGTTGGTGACCATGGAAAATGCGCCATCGGCAGAAGCATTAAATGTGATAGAGGGTGTTGTAAGGGTGGAGTTCCTGACTGAAAAACAGTTGCGGATTTACTTCAATGGTGATCGTAGCATTGCTGAAAAACTGGTATTGGAGAGCGCAAAGCAAGGCTGGCGCTTAAGGGAGCTGAGTATGGAGAAAAACTCCTTAGATGAAACTTTTGCCCAATTGTCCAAAATTTCTAACTAGCATATGAAAAAAATTATACAGATAGCCAGGCTGGAACTCAGTCTGCTATTTTATTCCCCTATTGCCTGGCTACTGATTCTGATTTTATTTATTCAGATGGCACTGGCTTTCATTTTAAGCATCGGTTCAATACAGCATTTTCAGGAGTTCTTTCCCGCAATTACGGGCATGTCAGATCGCCTATTTACCACAATCATAGACTCCGAGATGATGCCGGCCGGCATCTTTTTCACTATGCTTTCCAGTCTGTATTTGTATACGCCCTTAATTACCATGGGGATCATCAGCAGGGAGATCAGTAGTGGCACCATCAAACTATTGTATTCCTCACCAGTCAAGATTACTGAGCTGGTTTATGGTAAGTTTCTTTCTATGATGATTTACAACCTGGTTATTATCGGGTTAATGGGGTTGTTTGTGGTTGTCGGTGCTTTATTTGTTCAGAATTTTGACTATCCGCATGTCCTGGTTGCGCTTTTAGCTTCTTTCTTACTGATAACAGCCTATTCGGCTATCGGAATTTTTGTTTCGAGTCTAACCACTTACCAGGTGATTGCCGCTATCGGAACCTTTGCCATCCTGGCTTTTATGAATTATATAGGTGGTTTTGGACAAGGAATTGATTTCGTACGTGATATTACCTACAGCCTTTCCATGCCAAGCAGGGCTGAACGCATGGTGAGGGGCTTATTGACCAGCAGGGATGTGATTTATTACCTGGCTATCGCGGGTATTTTTCTTGGCTTTACCATTACAAGACTGGAATTGGCCAGAACATCCAAATCGATGTTACAACAAGCATCACGTTATGTTTTGATTTTAGTTATTGGTTTAAGCATTGCTTACATCAGTTCGCGGCAGTCCATGATTCTTTATTATGATGCTACGGATACCAAGGTGAATACCATTGTTAAAGCTACGCAGCAGATCTTGCAGAAAATGGGTGATGATCCGGTGGAAATGACTGCTTACATCAATTTGATGGACGATTCTTATGAGTATGGTGCACCTGATAAGCGGATTTCGGCAATTGAAATATGGGAACCTTATCTACGTTTTAAACACAATATCAATTTAAATTGGGTATACTATAACGGCAGTTTTGACTTTCAAGCTTTTAAAAAAAGGGCGAAGAGTTTAGAAGTAGATACGGCTGATTTTTTAACACCTGAAGCCATACGTAAACAGGTAGATCTGAGTGGAGAGAACGGGCGCGTGGTGATCCAGCTCAAATACAAGGGTAAAACCACCTTTCTGCGGACTTTTATTCAAGGGGATTTTTGGCCTGGTGAAGATGAAATTGCTGCAGCTATGAAACGCCTGATTGTAACGCCACCTAAAATAGTTTTTGCTACGGATGGTTATCAACGTAGGATTGATAAAATAGGCGACCGTGACTATCAGCTGTTTTTTAATGTGAAAATAAGCCAAAAATCATTGATTAACCAGGGCTTTGATATCGATAGTATCTCTATCGAAAAGGAACAAATTCCGGATGGCATTGCTACGCTGGTTATTGGTGATCCAAAAGTGGCTTTTAGTCCGCTTGCATTGGCCAAAATTAAGAAATATACTGCTGATGGTGGAAACTTGTTGATCGCTGGTGAACCAGGTAAACAAAGTGTAGTTAATCCTTTACTGGATTCACTAGGTGTTAAAATGCTCGATGGGACACTTGTACAGCGCAGCAACGATTATTCCTATAATCTGGTTACATCTGGGCTTACTGCCGCCTCTGTAGTGATGAATCCTGGACTTCAGATATTTTATAAGGAAAAAGGAGTGGTATCTATGCCTGATGTAGCGGCTTTACGTGCTGAAAATGACGGGCCGTTTAAAATCCAACCTTTATTATTGACCAATGCCAAGACGAGCTGGATCAAAAAAGGATCTTTTGTACTGGATTCCGCAGCACTGGTATTCGAAGCCAAAAATGGCGACCAGCAAGGTGCTTTTCCAACAGCACTGATGTTAACCCGGAAAATGAATAAGCGGGAACAACGGATTATTGTATCCGGTGATGCAGACTTCTTTAGCAATAAAGAACTTGCCCGGGGAAATCTCAAAACGGTTAATGGCAGCTTTGTCCTTAGCATTTTTAAATGGTTTGCGTATGGTGAATTTCCTATTGATACGACGAGGCCTGAAACCAGAGATAATAAATTGAAACTGAGCGATGCCGGGTTAAATACTTTAGAAATCCTGTTTTACGGGATAATCCCTGGTTTCATCCTAATGCTTGGAATTGTATTGCTAACGCGTAGAAAACGTAAATAAGATGAGCTTTATAACCGATAAACAAACGATCGATGATTTGAATATCTTCTCCAAATCGGGAAGCGATTCGATCTACCATATTTTCAACAAAACCTTCACGCAGGGCGGTGCGGCCCTGCTGGAGGAGCTGTTTCGTAATCCGCTTGCAGACCACCAGGCCATCAATGACCGGGTGGCCATGCTGCATTATTTTTTGGAAAGCAAAACCGCTTTCCCTTTGCAAGGTAACCGATTTGAAGAGGCAGAACGCTATTTAAGCAATACCGACCCGCGCAGCAGGTTGTCTAACCAGGGCTTTAGCATGGCCGATTTCAATGCCGCTGCCCAGAGTGTAACCGTACTGATGGAGATTTTGCAGGGATTAAAAAAGTTCATGCAGGAGATCCAGACTAAAGTTTCTGGGAATCCTTATGGTATCGAGGTAGATAAAGCACTGGCTTTGTTGAATGCCAAAGAACTGGAATTGCTGTTTACCGATCATGGAAAGGGCAAGATCTCTTCCGGGAAGATTGTCGAGTACGACAATATTTTACGGTTCCAGCAGCGGGGACTGCTGGAAAAAATATTACAGCACATCTATCAGCTGGATGTGTACATATCCATTGCGGGTGTAGCCCGGGAGCGGGGGTATAGCTTTGCAACCGCGCTGGAAAGAAATGCCAACCGATTGGAGCTGCAAGGTGTTTACCACCCTTTGCTGAACAAACCAGTTGCCAACTCTTTAACCATGACCCCGGATAGCAATATTGTATTCCTGACCGGTGCCAATATGGGTGGGAAATCCACCTTCATGAAATCGCTGAGCATTGCCATGTACCTGGCGCATTTGGGTTTCCCGATTGCGGCAAAAAGCATGGAATTCTCGGTTTGTGATGGCATGTATACCACCATCAATTTACCGGATAACCTGGCCATGGGTGCCAGTCATTTCTATGCCGAGGTGTTGCGGGTGAAAAAAGTGGCCGTTGAATTGGGTGCAGGCAAAAATCTGTTTGTGGTGTTTGATGAGCTGTTCAGGGGCACCAATGTAAAAGATGCCTATGAAGGCACGATTGCCATTATGGAGGCCTTTGCCAGCAAACCGCAATCACTTTTTGTGATCTCTACGCACATCATGGAAGCGGGAGCAGTGTTGCAAAAGAAATGTAAAAACATGATTTTCCGTTACCTGCCTACGCGCATGGAAAATGGTAAACCGGTGTATACTTATACCCTGACTGAAGGCATTACGGATGACCGTCATGGAATGATCATCATCAATAACGAAGGTGTTATTGAGCTGATCAAAGACAAAAAACAAGCAAAACAGCCACATGCCGATTTCCTTGCAGATAAGCAGACCATAGAAGACTTGAATTTGCAGGGCAAATTTAAACAGCAATCCATTTACAGTTTGTTCAACCATTTGCAAACCCGAGGTGGGGAAAAGATGCTGGAAGTCATGTTTGCCCGGCCCTTGAAAACACCAGGACAGATCAACCAGCGTAGTTCCATATTTGCCTTCTTCCAGCAGCACCGGGTGATTTTCCCGGTGATCCGTTCACAAGTAGAATCGATGGAAGATTACCTTGCTGGTGGCGCAGGGGCAGCCTTGCCAAGAGTAGCCTGGGGCATTTTTGCGAAGAAGTTTAAACAGGTGCTTTTCCACAATGCCGAGTTGCTTCAATTGCAGGCTGGGCAGTCGGTTACCATTGAAGTATTACAGGCTTTCCGGGATTTCTTCTCAGACCTTAAAGGAAAAACAGGTATAGAAGTTTATCAGAAAGATTTGGATACCGCATGGAAAGTATTGCAGGATTCCAGGTTGCAAAGCCTGCTGGATGCGCCTGAAGGGCAACTTTCATTGATGCAACTGATCAAAAATGACTATGTGATCCGCCATGCGATGATCAGCCAGATGGAAAACCTGTTGAAACTGATCTATGAGCTGGATGTCTTTTTAGGGGTAGCAGCTGTCGCTGCGGAGCAGGATTTCGTTTATGCGAAGGCTTTGCCAGCCGAACAGATGGTTCTGGATCTGGAAGGTTTCCGCCATCCGGGATTGAGAAAAGGGGTGAGCAATAACCTACAGCTGACTAAAGATAGAAACATGCTGTTTTTGACAGGAGCGAATATGGCGGGTAAATCGACCTTTATGAAATCCATGGGGATTGCAGTTTACCTGGCACACATGGGTTTCCCGGTAGCGGCAAAGAGGATGGAGTTTTCGGTTAAAGACGGCCTGTTCTCTTCAATCAACGTATCGGATAACCTGGATATGGGCTATAGCCATTTTTACGCGGAAGTACTGCGTACCAAAGCAGTCGCACAGGCCGTCAATGCCTCGCAGGATTTGTATGTGTTGTTTGATGAGCTGTTTAAAGGAACGAATGTGAAGGATGCTTATGATGCAACCTTAGCCGTAACCAAAGCTTTCTCTGAAAACAGGAACAGTTTCTTTGTGGTATCCACCCACATCATTGAAGTAGGGGAAGCCTTGGGTCAAATATCAGATAATGTACAGTTCTCTTTCTTACCTACAGTGATGAAAGATGGGGTACCTACTTATCCGTATAACCTGGCCAACGGCATCACCACCGATAGACAGGGGATGATCATTATTGAGAACGAAAAGATTGTGGACATCATTAAAGGAGAACAATATGCCAATTAAATATAAATTTCTAGGACTATTGTCCATTGTTACGCTTTGCCTGACGCTGGCTTGTAAAACGCAATTAGATACCCAGGCTTTGCCCTTAGATCCGGAGTTGAGGATGGGCAAATTACCGAATGGTTTTACCTATTACATCCGTAAAAACAAAACACCGGAAAAAAGGGTAACCCTGTACCTGGCAGTTAAAGCAGGATCTATTGTTGAAACCGATCAGCAAAGGGGGGTAGCCCATTTTGTAGAACACATGAGTTTTAATGGAACCAAACATTTTCCTAAAAAGGAACTTTCAAACTATTTAGAGAAAGCAGGTGTGCGTTTTGGTGCGGACATCAATGCAACTACTACATTTGATGAAACAGTTTACCAATTGCCCTTACCTTCTGACAACCCGAAATTGCTTGCGGGTGGCTTACAGATCATGCGTGATTGGGCACAGGAAGCCAGTATTGAGGCTGAGGATGTAGAAAAGGAACGCCATGTGATCCTTGAAGAAAAGCGGGTGCGTCAGGGACTTGCACAGCGTTACGATGAAAAGGCTGTTCCATTGTACACCAATAAATCCCATTATGGGGCCCGTTTGCCAATTGGAACCGAGGAAGTCGTGCTGAAAGTTACCCCGGAAGAAATTCGCAGTTTTTACAAAGACTGGTACCGGCCAAATCTGCAGGCTTTACTAGTTGTAGGTGACATCGATGTAGATCAGATGGAAAAGGATATTAAGGCGAAATTTTCTGACCTCAAAAATCCGGAAAAAGAGAAAGTGCGGCCGTCATATCATGCAATATTGACAGGTAAAAATCAATATATGCAGTTTTTGGATCCGGAATTGGGCGGGATTTCTATTGATATCCTGATCAAGCAGCCAGGAGATACGGTAAGTTCGGCGGCGGATTATCGGACCGACCTGGTTAAGAAACTATTCAAACAAATGCTAAGTGCCAGATTTAGGCAGATGTCTTTTGCCGGTTTAAATTCCATGTCCGGAGGTTTGAATTCTTTTTTTGTAAGTGTCACGACTAAGCCTGCCGAGACAGAACCTGCATTGAAAAGTGTTTGGCTGGAACTTCGTAAGATAGAGGAACAAGGGTTTGGCCAGGCAGAGCTGGACCGAATCAAAAAGAGTTACGCATTAACCATGTCTAAGGCGTTGGAGGAAAAGGATAAAACGTCTTCAGATGTCTTGATCAAATCTTATTTACAACATTTTCTAACCGGAAGCGCGGCACCAGGCATTGCTAAGGAATACGAATTGACACAACAACTGCTCCCGGAAATCAGTCTGAAAGAAATGAATGCCCAAATGAAGTTTTATTTAAAAGATACCGATCGGGATATCATTGTGAAGGCATCACCTGCTAATCAGGCTTTTTTACCTACAGAGGCTTCGATCCAACGCTGGCTTGAAGATGTTTATGCACAGAATTTACCACCCTTTGTAGATGATGCATTGGACCTACCTTTGCTCAAAACAGAACCTAGAACTGGCAAGATCGGTAGCATGGAAACCATAAAGCCCGGCGACTTACAAAAAATCATGCTGAGTAATGGTGTAAAGGTTATCTTGAAGAAAACAAATTTTCAGAACAACCAGATTCTTTTTAAAGGATTTGCTGAAGGTGGTGCTTCCCTGGTCAGCGATGTGGATTACCAAAGTGCCATTAATGCTGCAGCGATCATTACGGCAGCAGGTGCCGGGAATTATGATGCTTTGCAACTGGGTAAATTACTCGCTGGAAAAGAAGTACAAGTAAGCCCTTTTATTGTGGATAATTACCAGGGCTTCAGTGGCAGCACGACTAAAGAAGATTTGCCTGCAGCTTTAGAACTCCTGTATGCTTACTTTACGGAGCCCCGTAAAAGTGAAGAGTCTTATCAAACACTGATCGGCAGAACCCGCGAAGAACTGGCCAACAAAACCAATGATCCAAGCCGGATTTTTGCGGATACAGTAAGTCAGGTATTGTCGAATCATCACCTGCGCAGAAAGCCACTGAGCAGCAATAGCATTGCTTCGATTAACCTGGAAAAGGCCTATAAGGTTTATCAGGATCGTTTTGCAGATGCTTCTGATTTTACTTTCCTGTTTGTGGGGAATTTAGACGAAGCGAGCATCAAGCCTTTGCTGGAAAAATATTTGGGTGGGCTACCTGCTCATGGTCGGCGAGAAAAGGCCCGGGATTTGGGGATTAACATTCCTGCAGGGCGTATCGTTAAAACGGTATATAGTGGCACAACACAGAAATCAAGTGTGATGTTGGTTTATTCTGGTGATTTCAATTATAACCTTGAAAACACCATAAAAATGAATGCGGTTGCCGATGCCTTAAACATACGTATGAACCAACGTCTTCGCGAACAGGAAGGTGGAACCTATACGCCAAATGTACAGTTAAGTCTAAGCAAATACCTCAAAGAAAGGTTCAGTCTGACGATCTCATTTGACTGTGATCCGAAAAATGTAGATAAGTTAATTGCAGCTGCACAGGATGAGGTGAATAAAATGAGAACCGCAGGTCCATCGGCAGAGAATTTGCAAAAATTTAAAGCTGCCCGGAAGCTGAGTTTGCAAACAGGCGCTACCAATAATGGTTTTTGGTTGGATTATCTGCTTTCACAGGAGATGAACAAGGCTTCCCTGACCGAGTTTTTTGACTACGATGCTGCATTAAATAAAATAACGGCAAAATCGGTTCAGGAAGCTGCAATGAGATTTATTCAGGATAAGAACTACATCAGGCTGGTGCTGATGCCAGTAGAAAAATAATCAATTAGATATGAAGAAAATTATACAAATAGCCAGGTTGGAACTCAGCCTGCTATTTTATTCCCCGGTTGCCTGGTTACTGATCATTGTACTCTTCGCGCAAATGAGCATCATCTTTACCGCAGCCATGCCACAAGTGGCGCGCGGAGCTATTCCTGAATTTTTAACGAGAGATTTGTATACGAACCCGAACGCTATTGGTTTACTATCCAGAATGCTGGGAAGCTTATACCTCTATATTCCGTTGCTGACGATGGGTATCATCAGTAGGGAAACGAGTAGCGGCAGCATTAAGCTCCTGTATTCTTCACCGGTAAAATTAAGCCAGGTGGTTTATGGTAAATTTATGGCTATGCTGGCTTATAACCTGGTGATTATTGGCGTGATGTGTTTATTTGTACTGATTGGTGCAATATTTATCCCACATTTTGATTATCCACACATATTGGTGGCACTGCTTGCCGTTTTTTTACTGCTGAATGCTTATGCTGCCATTGGGATTTTTGTATCCAGTTTAACTACTTACCAGGCAGTTGCAGCCATCAGTACTTTTGTACTGCTTGCCTTTATGAATTATATTGGAAAGGTTGGACAGGGACTTGATGTTGTCCGCGATCTGACACATAGCCTTTCTATGCCTAGTCGGACAGAGCGTATGATAGCTGGCTTGTTAAATACACGTGATGTGATCTATTACCTCGCTATGATTGGGATATTTCTGGGTTTTACTATAACCAAACTGGAATTGGAGCGGGTATCCAAAACATTTGTACAGCAGGCGATACGGTATCTGTTGATCTTATTCATTGGACTGACTATTACCTATATCAGCTCCCGACAACCCATGATCGCGTATTATGATGCGACAGCAACGAAGGTGAATACGCTGACCAAAACCTCTCAGGATTTGCTCAGAAAAATGGGGGATGAACCGGTTGAGATTACCGAGTACATCAATGGAATGGATGGGTCTTACTGGGAATCTCCTCCGCAACGGCGTATTGCGGATATCGCACGTTGGGAGCCTTATTTACGTTTTAAACCAAATATCAAACTGAAATGGGTCTATTATTACGACACCATTCCGGGAATGACGGCAAGCTTGATAGAGAGCAAGAGGACGTTAAAAGAACTTGTGTACTATATGGCAAAGTTGCAAAAGTTAAATCTCCGGAATTTCTTGAAACCAGAAGAAATCAGAAAGCAAATAAACCTGAATGGTGAAAATGGTCGTTTGGTGATGCAGGTGAAATACAAGGGTAGGACTAGCTTGTTGCGCACATTTCCACCACCTGACAAGGATTTTTGGCCAAACGAAGGAGAAACAGATGCGGCATTGAAAAGGGTAATGATCAAGATACCAAGGGTTGTTTTTGCTAGCGATGGTTATCAGCGTAGCATAGATAAAGTGGGTGACCGGGATTATAAAACGCTGGCCAATGATAAGCTGGCCAGATATTCCATGATTAACCAGGGATTTGATATTGACAGCATTTCGTTGGAGCGTCAAGAACTTCCTGCTGACATTGCCGCCTTGGTTATTGGTGATCCGAAGGTTGCCTTCAGTACTTTAGCTAAAGCCAGGCTTCAAAAATACATCGCCGAAGGCGGTAACCTGGTCATTGCAGGTGAGCCTGGTAAGCAAAATGTGCTTAATCCTTTATTGGAATCGCTTGGGGTAAAAATGCTGGATGGAACGGTAGTTCAGCGAAGTCAACAGTATTCCTTTGACCTGGTTGCACCTGAACTGGCGGCCGGATCTGTAGCGATGGCTCCTGAGTTACAGCCGTTTTTTCAGCAAAAGGCAGTGGTTTCAATGCCTGGGGCCGGAGCTTTAGGGTATGAAGAGTCCGGGCCTTTTGCCATTCATCCGCTTTTAACTACGGACGCGCAAACTACCTGGATCAAAAAAGGAAAATTCACAATAGATTCCGCAGCGCTATCCATTGATGTCAAAGCTGGAGATCAGCAAGGATCCTTTCCCACTGCATTGATGCTGACCCGTCAAGTAAACAATAAGGAACAACGGATTGTGGTAGCCAGTGATGCAGATTTTTTTAGTAATACAGAGTTGTCACGGGCAAACATGACTACGATTAACGGTTATTTCGCCATGCGGATGTTTAGCTGGTTTACTTACGGGGAGTTTCCGATAGATGTGAGCCGGCCAAGGCCAAAAGACAATACCACGATCCTAAGCAAGGCCAGCGTAAAAACGATTCAGGTGTTGTATTACGGTATCATTCCGGGGGCAATATTTCTAGCCGGCCTGATTTTACTCATCCGCAGGAAACGCAAGTAACAGACTGTTCCGTTCAGTCATAAATTTTAAAAGCCTGCAAGCAAATTGCAGGCTTTTTTTGTTCATTTTGTTCAATTCGTTTATTTTTTATTTCCCTTGTATAATTTTTGTCATCTTACAGTTGTGGATTAACGACGCTGTAAAATAATATTCATTTTCTTGCAGCTGAATGATTCAATTTAGCATCAATATTAAGTGTGTATGTTCAGTTTATGTTCAGGATTTATTGATAAGAATTATGGGAAACTTCGAGCGAATAAAAATTGCAATTATTGAGGACAATCCGATTGTGCGGAGCGTTCTTAAAGTCCTGTTGTCAAGTTATTCCAACATCATTTTTGAAATTGTTTTGGAACTGGAATCTTTAATAGATTTTGACAGATTGGATACCTCAAAGTACCAGTCGCCGGATATTATTTTACTCGATATCCGAATGCCTGAAATCAGTGGTCTGGACGGAATTCCGATGTTATATAAAAGCTTTCCGGACAGTTTAATTATCATGATCACAGATGTTGAAGATAAAGATGTGGTGATGAAATGTATACAGGCCGGAGCCAAGGGTTACCTTTCTAAAGGATTTGACCAGCAGGAATTGATCAATGGAATTACAAGCGTTGCGCATGGTGGCTCATTTATCAGTCCGGCCATAGCGCGAAAGGTATTTGATCATATCCGGAACAGGAACAACATGATTGATGAGTTGACCCGGCGCCAGCAGGAAATCGTTGAAGGCATCGTTGAAGGTTTAAGTTATAAACTCATCGGTTACAAATTCGGCATTTCTATAGATACCGTAAGAGAACATATCAAGAATATTTACAAAAAATTAAACATCAATAGTAAGGGCGAACTTGTCGCATTGCTCAAGTTTTAATGGATCGGCACCACATCTTTATGTGACTGCCCAAATGGGGCTTTTTATATAGATAAATGCAACATTTGTAGATAGCAAGAACGGGTATTTTATGTGTAAAAAGTGGAGCGATGTGCTGATGAAAAAGAAGGGGATGATCCTTCTGATCCTGCTATCGGTTTTCTTTTGTTTATCCGGCAAATCCCAGGTTACCAAACCTGCAATTTCATATGGTTTTAAGGTAGATACGGTCGATGTAAATACCGGACAGACTTTTTCCAATTTGTTGTGGATCGAGAACAACAGCAGTGAAGCCGTTCAACTGAAACAATTGCTGCAAAATGGTGAGTTAAAGTCTGGTTTGTTGAAACTGCCAGATACAATCACTGTGGCTGCAGGTCAAAAAAAATGGCTTCCATTAAAATATCTAGGCAATAGCGCAACCATTCACAAGCGTTTACAGGATATCAATATCTCGCTCCGGGATATCGATGAAAAGAAATCTGTCCAGCAAATGGCAACGTTTTATGCCAAACTGAGCGATGGACCGGGACTGGTTATTGACGTTGATCAATCGGAAATTTATCTTGATCCAATTACCAATCAGGCCAGGGTGATGGTACGTTGTTACAACAATGGATTGGTACCTGTTTATTTCAGATTGGAGTTGACTGAAATTCCTGATGGACTTGATTTTATCGGCGAAAAAACGAACCTTACGCTTGAGGCCGGAGTACAGGAGACTTTACCTTTTATTGCTAAAAACAAATTGAATAGTAAGGATCCTGCAGATTTTTCTGTTACCATCCGTGCACTCGATGTGAGCGGTAATGTGATGCAATTGAGGCGTTTGCGGATTATGACGGTTTCTAGTGACCGGCGCTTGTCCTTAAATCCATCTCCTTTTTACCAAAACCATCCCAATACCATTGCCTTAAGGTATATGAATGTTGACAATGCTTCGTCGCTTTACCAGGTTCAGGGAAATGGTAAATACAAGCTGGCGAATGACCAGCAGCTCAACTATCAGTTTAATGGAGATTATTATAACAATCCGGGTCAGAATGGCACTAATATTTATGACAGTTATATTGAATACCATACTAAAAACTGGGGCATAAGAGGTGGAAGCATTTATGAAATCCTGGACTTTAATTTGAATGGAAGAGGTGTTAAAGGAACGTTTAACATCAATGAAACCAGTTCACTTAATTTTTATGGGGTAGAAAATAATTATCTTTTGTATTCAGATTTTAATGTTCCGGGTCAGGGGCAAACATTTGCATTGACTTATAAAGACGGCAAATCCAACTCGGATAGTAAAAGCCTGGTGCTGCTGAGAAATCACAATACCTTTACCGGGATCAACACCACCATGATTTCTGCAAGCTCCAATGTTCCTTTAGCAAATAAGCAAAGCTTAAGTTTGGAAACAGGCTATAGCCTTGTCGGCTTAAGCGCGGATAACAATGCGCTTAAAAGCGGTTTTTCATTGGGTGCAAATTATGGTATCAGTCGGGACAAAATTAGTTTTTACAGCAACAATTATTACTCCACGCCTTATTATGGTGGCTTACGCAAGGGACTACTTCAATTGGAAAACCAATTGTTCTTTAATCTGAAAAACAAAGACAATTTGAGTTTAAGGTTTAGCCTGATGAACAATCAACCTAAAACCTTTGATAGCCCCGAACTTTCTTTTTTGTCTGTTAGCAGTAATTATGGAAATACGGCCTATGAGTTTGGGTACGGCAAGCGGATCAAGCAGTGGTCCTTAATGATCAAGCCTTATTACTTTAGGCAATATATGGAAATTGCGAACGCTGGCGTTTGGAAATCGGCTTCGTTCAGGACTAAGCTGACCGTCAATTACAACAATGCCTTCCATGATTTTTCGCTGGATGCTGACAATGGCTATACCTTCCAAAATACTTCGGGTATCCCACCGGCACCTTTCTTTTCGTCAAGGATAAATGCCAATTATAAAAATCGTTTTGTAGGTTTTACAGCCTATGGGCAATACAACAGTTATTTTTTGACCGATGCATTGGCCATCTCTGAAAATCCTAAATATTTTACCTATTCATTTGGCCCAAACACGCGATTCTCTATTTTGAAAGAACGTTTGGATATACACGTGAACACGATGTATAACTATTTTGGCTTTAATAATAGTGAGAGCTACTCCTTTAGTGGAAATTTTAAATGGGCTTTGAGAGGTGATTGGGCAGTCTCTGCGGATCTTTTTTACAGTCTGAGTAAACAAACGGCGTCGACAATTTATAATCCTTTCATAGGGGTCGAGTCTCAGGTTCAAACGTACAAGCAGGAATTTTCGCGGACTTTTAATAACCATCAGATTCGGATAGGCATTGAAAAGCGATTTGGTCGTAATGACAATGCCGAAAATAAAAAACTGGAACTGGTTTATTTTGAAGATCGCAACGGTAACGGCTACCATGATCAGGATGAGGCATTTCAGCCCGGTATTTGGGTTAAGATTGATGGTTTAGCTGCAGTAACGAATGCGAAGGGGCTGGCTAAATTTTTAGGTGTCAAAGATAAGGCTTACGCTGTTACTATCATCAATGATAAAGGTTGGACCGCAAGCCAGGAAACGGATGTCTTTTTAAGTAAAGATATGCGGTTAGAGATCCCGCTTGTTAAAACCGAGCGGCTGACAGGGCAATTGGCTTATGTTGCTGACCGGTATAGCGAAGGTACGCCTTCTTCGGCTGGGCTAAGGGTAAAAGCTGTTGCAGAAAATGGCCGGATTTATAATACCGTTACGAATAACGAAGGGGAATTTAGTTTTTACCTACCGGAAAGTAAATACAGTGTGAGTGTGGAAACCGAAGGCATGCCTTATGCAATGATCAATCCAAGAGAACGTGTAGAAGTTAAGCGGAACGAGGTTGTAAATATTGAATTCAAATACAAATATGAACAACGCAAAGTTGATGTCATTAAATTCAAATGACCTTTAAAGTCCGGTTAAGGTATAAGTTATGGTTGTACTATAGATTCCTGCTGGTTTATTAAGCAGCGCCTGTGTTTGTGACGCATTGATGGCATACCTGATGCCGATGTTCCGGTCTATTGTCGGAGCACTGCCGTTTACCAGTTGCTGCGGACTGGTGGTAAGAGCGCTGATCGTGTTGACATTACTCTGGCCGGCAGCAGGGCCGATACTCAGTATGTTTACCGGAATGGTGCTGGTTGTGCCCAGTTTTAAATTGGCATCAGTTGCCATTACAGTAATGCTGTACGGGGTAGTTTTGCTGACTGTCAGGTGATTGGAGACATCAAGGAAAATACCGTTTTTATAATTGGCAGCGGTAGAAAGCTGCATATTTATGCTCGACGTGCTGATAGACAATTCTGAAAGATCACTGACCACCACTCTCATGTTAACTGTTTTATTGTTAGTTGCAGCAGGATAAGCGGAGGTGGCATCGGATAACTCCATATTTAAGGTTCCGGAATAGGTTCCTTTATTGATGAAGCCTGCCAGGATATTTGCTGTTGAAATGGTGTATTGTGCAGTTACATTGCTGGTATTACCTGTTGGGACGGCCAAAGTCGGTAGAAATGCCTGTGCTGTAGTACTCAGGTTAATTTGAGTGTTTACCGGCGTCGTTGTTTTGGCGGTAACCAGGTTGAAATTTGTGGTAGGAGCAGGAACATTCGTATATCCGTTAGTAAATGTAAATGTTGCCGTATTACTTTTCAGGTTAATCTTTAAGGGAACAGTAAATCGGTAATTTGTGGTTTTAGTTAAGGAGATGTCTGTATTTCTGAGGTATTTGAGGTCATTTATCAGAAATTCCAGATCACCTGGATCTGTAACTACAGAGATAAATGCAGGTACCGTAACGGTTAAGGTTGCATTTTTTGGAGTAATGTCTGCGCCAAGCGCAACTCCCGAAATGCCAAACTTTAGCGCATTGGTGTAGCTCCCTGCTGTCCAGGCTATAGGTGAAAGCGAGGCAATGGAATAACGCATAGAAAATAGTCCTCCACCGGCACCTAATAGTGCCAATAGATCGGTCTGTAAGGGTGTTGCGGTGCTACTTAATGCAACGGGAGTACCTACGGTGCTTCCTTTTAAAGTTGCTGCTGTAAAAGAAGATATAGGGATTGTCCCTGGTGTTAGGGTGGAGCCCGTACCGGCTATGGTAATAGAGGGGAATAAGCCCAGGGTTGGTGGCGTATAGTTATATCCAGAAGCATCAACTGTAAGTTGTCCGGCTATTAAGGCGGCCTCGTTAATGGTAAATGTAGGATTCTGGGCCAATAGTATCTGGCTCAACAACATAAAAAATGACGTTATAAAGCTACTTTTTAACATGAATGTCTTTTTCTGCTACTTTTAAATCATTATTTCCCCCGGTATCCAGAATGGCAACAGCGAGATAATCGCCGGCACTCAGGCCAGCTGTTAAGGCACCATAAACCCACTGATAATTATGTGGCATAATGGCAATGGGTATTGGCTGTAGTTTAATCTCTTCGCCGGTTTGTTTATTGGTCAGTTCAAATCTGACAAAACCGTCTTTATTTAAGTCTCCGGTGTTTTCAAATTTCACCGCGAGGCGTCCTGTTTTATACTGTTCATTAATCGTGGTATCGTACTCAAAAGCAAGGAACTTCATTTCTCCGGGCCTGGCCTCTGCGGGTGTATAAAATAGCTGGACACCCAGCTCAATACTTAGCCGGATCCCGATGCCCATCGCATCACTTTTGCCAGACTCCTTAGGATTAGCCTGGGTAAAAAAAAGCATGCTGTTGGTCGATACGCTGTTGTTTTGAGACTCAGGAATGCGCATGCTGATCGTAAAACTTTTTTTCTCACCAGCTGCAAGGCTGAAATTGGTGCTCGAAAGGCTAATTGTTTTTCCATTCGAATTGGGAAGGGTTCCCATTGGGAAATAAACTTTTGTGCCCAGTGAATCACGTTTCCAGTCCTGAAGCCTGGTTACAAATTCATACACATCCGTTCCGGAATTCACCACAGTGACATTCTCTGTAACCGTCTCCCCGGGGTTACCCTTAAAAAATATACGGGTTGGAGAAAAGGATAATGCTTGCGCACATACCACATTAAAATCGCATGTAGCAATGAGGGTAAAAATAAATAGAAGAAATTTTGAGCGGATTTGCATTTGTAAAGATCGTTAAGAAAAAAGAAGAGGTTTATATGAATATACATATAAACCTCCGGTTCCCCATTAAAAAATTAATTAGTGAGCCGCAACTGATAGCGTAAGTGAAGTGGCATATTTTTGTTTTACTGATGTTAATAAAACAGGATTCTTTGCAATTTTGTAGCTGACATCAAAACTTTGGTCAAGGGCAGCTGGCGAATTTGTAATCAATAGCTGATCTGAAGTAGTAGGTACTACAGCAGTCTGAAGTGTACCGCTAGGGCCTGGTCTTGCGCTTACTGCCAGAATATTAAGATCAAGTGTGTTAGAAGACGTAGTTTGCCCTACAAAAGGGCCTGAACCTTTTAAAAACACATCATATGCCTTGGTTGCTGTAATTCTGAACTGATCGGTAATTGTGGAGGTCTGGTCGCTATTGTATTGTGCTGCTGTTTCATAGAGGAACTCCACGAGTGAACTCCCTGTAGGGGTAGTCGGACTTATGCCAATAATATCCTTTAGTTCAACTGTTACAGCAATTGACCGTACTGTTGTTTGTGCATGAACGGAATTGCTTAACCCGAATGTTATTGCTAATGCAGCAATCATAGTGAATAATTTTTTTTTCATTTTGTTTAAGATTAATTATTTAAGGATCTTTTATTTCTTTGTAATAGAGCGCCTGTTTTCTAGGTTGTTATCACAATACAAATATTCAAAAAAGGCCCTTTACGAAGAAATTTTGGGCATCACATGATGATGTGACTAAACAAAATAGCCCGGAAACATTTTTTTGTTCCCGGGCTATGCTCAGCTGTAATTAAAAACAAATGCTATTTCTTTTTAAAACGCATCACAGCGATGTCGCCCATGATCAGATTTAGCGTGGTACCGCTCACGTCATATTTTGAAATGGTTTTCAACGTTTTGAAAAAAGTAGCCTCACCAATACCTTCGCATGCCATCTTTGTACTCATCGGATCTGCAAATCTGATGTTGTTGCCGTCGATGGTAAAAGTAGTGTTGTAATTGTTGCAACCGCTGTTTCCATTTGCTTTTGTTGCAGAAAGATCAAAAATTATTGTCGGTTTTTTATTAGGATATAAACCGTCAAAAGCGATTCTTGGTCCTGAAATATAATCCAGTTCCCAAGTGCCGTTTAGCGCTTTACTGGCTACAGGAGCTGTTACCACTTTAAAACGAGCCAAGGCCGCCATACGACCTTTGTTAATCGACAACGTATTGTCGCCGACCGTATAATTGTCAGCAGTAACCAACGCACGATTTAGCCCGGTTTCAATTTCCATGTGATCGCAGGCCATCATGGTAGACATGCCTTGCGTAAATTTGATTCTGTTGTTGTCTGAAATTTCGAAATTTCCGCCAAGGCCGTTACATCCGGCTGAGGCAGAATATCGGTTGTCTGCTTTTTGCAACAGTATAAAAGGCTCCTTGCCATTAATTTTATCCGCTACAGGTTTACCTTCCAGCTCAATCAGCTTCCACTTTTTGTCAGTAATCACCTGGTTTGACATAGATTTTGAATTTTCTTTTGACGGATTCGATTTGTTTAAGCTGCTACAGGCATTTAACATCAATGCAAAGCTTAATGCGGAGTAGTAAAAGAGTTTTTTCATTTCAAGGGATTTAATTTTCAAGAAGGCATCCTTCTACACTAATATAACATTTAAACAGCAAAACAACACAAGGATAATGCCTGTTTTTCTACCCTATTTTTTAGAATAGTCATCTTTTTTAAGCAAATAATATAACAAATTTGGTGACAGCAATTTACCGGGTTCATGAAAGTAATTATCTCATTTCTTCTACTTAGTCTTTTATTCATTTTGGTTAGTCGGGCACAGAATCAGCCTGATCAGGTTTTTCAAACGGTTTTAAGCCGGGTTCATCAGGAGCAACTTGCTGAAGTAAAGAATGTCAGGCAACTTGATCAGCAGATTAAGTATGACTTGATGGATTTGGATCCAGTGAATGGGAAGTACAAATCCATAGACTATGCTGATCACAAACGCATTAATCCGTCCTGGATACCTGTTTTGGAAAAAATAAGGATCATGACACTTGCATATGGTCATCCTAAAAGTAGCTTTTATAAGAATCTTAAGCTTAGGGATGTGATTCAAAAAAGTTTGAGCTATTTCAGCGGTCTTAAACCTTTGCCTTATTGCGATAATTGGTATCAGCAGGGAATTACTCGGCCGCAAAGCTTAGCACTTAGTTTGGTGAACATGAGATTTGGTGCACAGCCTTTGGATAATCTGGTGGAGAAAAGTACATTGGCTACCATATGTAAGGATACGGCTGTAACCAGCAACGGGCGAAACAATCCCATGCATAAATTTAATTTTGGAGCAAATAAGTCCCTGATCGCAATGGGGTGGATATATATAGGGGCATTGTTGAAAGATGAGAACATGCTGAAACTGGGGGCTGAGCAGAGTTATGCCCCGATACAGTATACCACTGGTGAAGGCATTCAATATGATCTTTCCTATGATATGCATTACGGATACCTGTACAACGGAGGTTATGGAACGGTGTTTATGTCTAGCGTACTTAAATCCGCCGCTTATACTGTTGGAACAAAATACGCGCTGCAGGGAGAAAAGCTGGAGTTGTTTCGAAAGTTTATCCTGGAGTCTATATTCGGTGTCATCCGGGGGAAATGGATCGACTGGAATGTCATTGGAAGGGGGATTTCTAGGGTCGGGGCTACACAGGTTGACTATATCTCCAGTCTGGCCATACTGGAAAGGATTGACCCCAGGGGAAAGGAGCAATATCAGACCATCAGAAAAAGGATGACATCCGAAGTACCTGCTTCCTTTAAAGTCCAGTCTTCACACCGGCACTATTGGAATGCTGATTATACTGTACACATCAGACCTGCTTACTTTATTTCCATCCATGCGGTATCCAGCAGGAAATATTCGCAGGAGATCGGCAATTCAGAAAACATGAAGGGTTTCTGGGGAGCAGAGGGAACCATGAATCTTCAGTTGAAAGGAAATGAGTATTTTAATATATTTCCTTTGTGGAATTGGACAAGGTTGCCAGGTACAACCTTACCAGATAGCCTACCCATACTCAAAGATAAAGCACCGGGGGCCGGAGATCGAAGAGGCACAGACCCTTTTTCTGGAGGTGTATCTGATGGGATTTACGGCGCAACAGCCTACGTGATGAAAAATGATCTGCAGGTATCTGCAAAAAAAGGCTGGTTTATGTTCGAGGAGGAAATTGTCTGTCTCGGAACAGGAATTAACGCTGGTCTGGCTGCGCCAATTGCCACAACCTTAAATCAGGTCGTTGCTGCGCCAGATGGATTGACATTAAGTGATGGCGGCAGGGTAACACATTATAAGCGTAAAAATTTGCATTTGAGTTTCAAGAAACATTTAGACTGGGTGTTGCATGATCAGGTTGGGTATGTCTTTCCTGAAAAGGGCATCGTGAACCTGTCTGTTGAAAACAGGCGCAGCGACTGGACTGAGATTAGTGTGGGTGGGGATAAAGCAGATGAAAGAATAGAAAATAAATCTGTTTTCCAATTGAGTATAGCTCATGGTATTAGACCTGATGCATCAAAATATACTTACATCCTACTGCCAGGCATGAAAACTGAAGCTCAGATGAAAAATTACCTGACGAAGAAATTTATTAAAATTGAATCGAATACCGATAGGCTCCAGGCTGTTTACCATCAGGGGCTGAAGATTTGGCAAATGGTATTTTATGAAGCTGATGTGTCATTTAATGATGGAAAGATCGCAGTTTCAACAGATATTCCGGCAGTGCTGATGCTCAGAAAACTGACAAATGGGCGATATCAATTGCATGCAGCAGATCCGGCTCATCTTCATGATAAATTAAAAGTGAGCATCCAGCTCAGTAGCACTGATGTTCGCACCATTACTTTAGACCTTCCTCAAAAACAATATGCAGGGCAAACGGTATCCATCCTTTTATAAGTAGAATCTTGCTATTGTTCTGTTTCCCCACCTTCCATCAAGTTGATATACACACGGGGTGTTTGGCCGTATTGCTTTTTAAATTCCCTGCTGAAGTATTTGGGATCGTTAAAGCCGACCAGGTAGGAGACTTCTGAAATGTTATAAACTTTTTGCAGGAGCAACTGGGCTGCCTTTTTCAAACGAATGGATTTGATGAAGTCGTTAACAGACAAGTCAGTAATGGCACGGATCTTTTTGTACAATACCGGCTGGCTCATGCCAATCTGGGCTGAAAGTTCAGGAACGCCAAAGTCCTGATCTGCCATGCGCTCCTCAATGCACTGCATTACTTTGGCCATAAAGTTATGATCTATGGTACTTACCGTAATGTTCTGGGGCTGGAGACTTACCTGCTGGCTAAATTTCTGGCGCATGTTTGCACGCGATTGCAGCAGGTTGCGCACATTTAATTTCAACAGTTCCATGCTAAAAGGCTTGGTTACATAACTGTCGGCACCCATTTCCATTCCTTCCATTTGATGTGTATGGGATGACTTTGCAGTAAGCAAAATGATGGGGATGTGACTGGTTCGTTCATCCATCTTTAGTTTTTTGGTGAGTTCAAGCCCGTCCATTACGGGCATCATCACATCGCAGATGATCAACTCAGGTAATAATTCTATGGCTGTTTCCCAGCCTTCTTGTCCATCCGCACTTTCTATTATTTTATAATCGTTACCAATGTAATTTCTTAGCAACTGCCTGATTTCGTCATTGTCTTCTACAATTAAAATGGTTTCCTGATGCTGCGGTACCCGAAGGTCGGTGGTTTTGGAATCGGGCACAGGAAGCGGAGCTGAATAAATGCTCTTTTCGATACCATCATCTAAAAACGTTTTTAAATCTAATGCACTGAAATGCAATTTCCCTTTTTTCAAAGTAACCGTAAAACAGGTGTCGCCAGGTTGGGTTGCGCTTGCAGGCGTACTCTCTATATTGATATTTCCCTGATGTGCAGTGATGATGCTTTTAGACAAAGCCAGGCCAATACCAGAGCCAATGTGGTTGGAGCCCTGGGCATTTACCTGGAAAAACTCGCTAAAAAGCTTAGCCTGACTATCGTAAGGAATTCCAATGCCATTGTCTCTGACCTGGATAATAACGCTGTCTGTGCTTTCTGCAACAGATAACCGAATGCTACCTTTGGACTTTGTAAATTTAAAGGCATTGGAAAGCAGGTTAAATAATACCTTTTCCATTTGTGCTTTATCAAAATATAGTTCAATATCCTGATCAGCATGGTCAAAGCGGTAATCAATGTGGTGCTTACCCGCCAGATAGCTGAAGGATTGAAAGATCTCATCTGCAAAAGCAATGATGTGATAAGGAGCTACGTTTAGTTTAAGTTTACCGCTTTCATTTTTCCTGAAATCCATCAGTTCTGTAATGAGCCGCATCAATCGGTCTGCATTGTTTTTAATCGGTACAACCTGGCTGTTTACTTCAGGAAGATCTTTTGTACTCTTCAGCAAACTTTCCAGGGGGCCAAGGATGAGTGTTAATGGCGTGCGGATTTCATGAGATACATGGGTGAAAAAATTGAGCTTCATCTGTTGTATATTTTCCGTTCTTTTTAATAAAGCGCGGACAAACAGATAACGGATCACCAGAAATAAAATAGTAGCAGATATCAGGAGGTAAATTAAATATGCCCACCAGCTGGCCCAGATCGGTGGTAAAATATGAATCCCTATTGTCGCAGCATTACTTCCTTCAATGCCATCATTATTTAAACCTTTTACAACAAATCGATATTGTCCGGACGGCAGGTTGGTATACGTTGCACTCGGATGGTCAACCTGATTCCAGTCCCTGTCATAGCCCTCCAGCTTATAGGCGTACTTATTTTTATCCGATTTGATGTAGTTTAATAAAGCGAAGCCAATCGTGAAATTGTTCTGATCATACCGAAAGGTAAGGTCTTTGGTGTTCATCAGTTGTTGTTTCAGGAGCTGATCCGGTCCGTTTACTGCTACCGGCTGGTTAAACAGTTTTAATCCGGTAAAAACGATAGGTACTACGTCATCGTTCGTTTCAATGTTTTCAGGATAAAAAGAGGTCATGCCATTTAGGCCGCCCAGGAATACCTCTCCATTGCGGCTGCCAAGATAGGACCGGAAATTAAATTCATTACCTGCCAGACCATCTACTTGTGTATAGTTTCTGAAAACACCGGTTTTCAAATCCAATTTCGATAAACCATTGGCCGTACTGATCCATAAAATTCCCTTCTGATCTTCTACGATACCCAGTACATTGTTGTTGGCCAGGCCATCGTTTTCATCATAAGTTTTAAATTTATTGGTTTGTTTATTGAATAGGCTTAATCCGCCGAAATAAGTGCCGATGCAAAGTTGGCCATCTGAGGTTTCCATCAGGCAATTGATGTAGTCTGATTTCAGTTTGTTGGGATCCGTTGCTTTTTTCCTATAAAGCGAGAGTTTTCGACTGCTGAAATTATAAGAGAATAAACCGGCAGTAGTTCCAATCCAAAGTTGATTGGCGCGATCTCTGAATAAGACCTGGATACCCCGGTTTTCGGCTTTTATATATTTATCCAACACGCTTTTAGTGGTACGTTCCGGATAGCCATTGCTTTGTTTTTTTAAAATACTCAGGCCGTTCCAGGAGGCGACCCAGATTGTTCCATATTGATCCTGGTTCAGCGCAACAATCTCTGCGGTCCCTATAGCACCTGTTGAATCTTTTACATTTAAAACCCTCCTAAACTGGCGTGTTACAGGATTAAATAAGTTCAAGCCGCCATGGTGGGTGCCGATGACAAGGTGACCGTTTTCCGTTTTGTCTTTAATGACAATTTTAATCAGGTTAGAACTGATGCTATTCGGATCGTTGGGCTTGGTTTTATAGCTGCTGTAACGGTTATGTTTGCGGTCTATAAAACTTAGACCGGCACCTTCAGTCCCGATCCATAAGTTTTGTTCCTCATCTTCTACAATAGAACTTATGATATTGCCACTAATACTGGGTTTCAGTTTGCTGTTTCGGTAAACGTTAAACCGCGTGGCAATGGGATAGCAGTAATTAACACCCCCGAAATACGTTCCGACCCACATGGTCTGATTTACATCCTGAAAAATACTATGCACAGAATTGTGACTGATGCTGTTCCTGAGTTCAGTATCATGCTGATAGTTCCTGAATTTTTTACTGATGGGATCCAGGATGCTCAGGCCCTCCTGGGTACCGATCCACAATAGCCCTTTGTGGTCAAGGGTAATGTCTCTGATGTCACTATGAATAATGCCTGTTGAATCTTTATCGCTATGCCTGTAGGTGGTAAATGTCTGGGTTTCGGGATGGTAAAGCGACAAGCCATTGTCTGTACCAACCCATAAATTTCCCTTGCGGTCTGCATTAACAGCAGTGACGTAATTGGAGCCGATGGAATTGATTTGTTCTGGGTTGGATCGGAACCTTTTATACGTATAGCGGCCATCTTTTTCAGTCATGCAAAGCAGACCATCTGTTGTGCCCAGCCAGATGTTGTTTTTACTATCCTGGTAAATGGCATAGATGGTTCTGTCTGCTGGTTTCTTTGACCGCCCAAATTGGAAAGTACTGAACGTATTTTTGCGATCGTCAGTTAACAGATACAGCCCTTGTGAGCTTCCTATCCAAAGCCGGTGTTGCCGGTCTTCATAAATAGATTCAATTACCGGGTTTTTCTTCTTGTTTCTACGGCCTATGCTAATACGAATAAACAGGTCCTGCACCTGATCGTATCTATTGAGTCCGTTAACGGTGCCTACCCACATGCTCCCTTTAGAATCTGTAAACAACTGGGTTATTTCGTTGCTGGATAAGCTTTGCGGATAGTCAGCATTGTTTCTGTAGATTTTAAATTGATAGCCGTCATATCGATTTAGGCCTTGCCTTGTTCCAAACCATAAAAAATGAGCTTTATCCTGAGTGATGGCGACAACTGAGTTTTGAGATAATCCATTTTCGATTGTAAAATTGTTAAATGAAACTGGGTACTGCGCATGCAGTTTTATACTGAAAACAAAAATTGACAGGCAGGCAAATAGAAGTCCCCTTGCTGGAAGTTTCATAAAGTCTTTATCAAATGTTATTTATTCGTTAACACTAAGGATACACGTGGCTTATCGGTAGTAATATGTAAAAATATACTTCTATTTTCTATTTCAAGGCATTTTTTAATGATTTTTCTACCCTTTCCTTTAGAATATTCATCTTTTTTAAGGAGATAATATTACAGTTTTGATCATACCAAATATAGTTAGCATTCCCCTTCGGGATACTTGTGCCGATTTTATTATCGTGCGCTTTATCAGGATTGCCCGGGCAAATAATTGAATTGTTAACCTAAACCAATATGTATGATTAAACATTGACTAAACCAACCAACTAACGCTTAATACCATTCAATAAACCAGCACTGCAGGCGCGTTATACGCTTTTCCCTGCAGCACCATAAACAAACGAAACAACAACTTTAAAACGGATGAAAAATACCCGAATTATCAAGTACAGGCGATGCCATTGGATGCTTGTGTCTTTTTTCCTTGTTGGTCTTGGATTTCCACTGAGTGGATATAGTCGCCTTTTTCAGGATGGCACTGTAGGCAAGGACACTGTAGGAAAAGACTCCGGATCAGTAAAGCTGAGGCGCTTTGTATCTGTGAAGAATATAGACTCTCTGCCTTTAAAGCAGCTGGGTATGCTACCTGTAAGTTCGCTTCACCAAGCCTTAAAAGGAAATGTAGCAGGAATATATGTTCAGGAAACAACCGGTGAGCCAGGGAGCTCAGAACAGAGCATGCTGATTAGGGGACTGTCAATGCCTTTGTTGTCCCGGAAGGATATTTATCAGGTGCAACCTACCATATACCTGAATGGAATCCCGTTAATTCAGGACAATCCGTTCATGTTCGATATACAGCGGTTTGATTATTTGCCAATCGGAACAGCAACAAACCTGCTTTCTACAATAGACCTGGACAATGTCGAATCGATTAATGTCATTAAAGGCGGAGCAGCAGCCGCCTTGTATGGACCAAGAGCTGCGAACGGGGCGATTTTTATCACCACCAAAAATGCGCAGGAAGGCCTGAATCAGATCAGTTTCAACAGCTATTATGGCATGGTGCAAAAAGATCGCGTAACACCTGCAAATGCTAAAAACGAAAATGATTTCAGACAGCCTTTTTACCAAAAGTTTGCAAGCCCTGCTGATTACGATAATTATCCCGGCTACCTGCGTGATGCGACCAACGAAAACTACTATGGCCCATCCAATTGGACGGATTTGTATTATAAAAATAGTCCGGTACACAACATAAACGCAAGTATTACGGGGGGTACAAGTCGCTCTAATTTTCGTTTTTTTGGTGGCAACACCCGCAATGCAGGTAATGCAGACGATACCAAGCTGGATCGGTATGTTGCCTCATTTTTCATTAATATGCTGCCTTTAAAGTGGCTTACGGTATCAAGTATGATCAATGCGACCCGGCTGGAACGTGGCAGGAACCGTTCGTTCAGGGACCGTTTTGCTGAAATGCAATATGTGCCTGACCTTACCAGTCCAATTTCGCCAAATAAACTGATCTACGGCAACTTATTGAAGGAGTATGATACCAGGTCCATCGATAAAAATAAAAATAATGCCGTGCAGGGGTATTTCTCACTGAATGCCAGAATCGGGGGTTTTGATTTCATATCACGTATTGGTTTTGATTACAATGAGGGTCTCCGTGACGTCTTTTATCCTTCAACAATGTGGGACGGAAACAATTACGTATCCAATTATTTTGGCTTTAATCAGCGTGTTGTTGTCGATAATGTACTGAAGTATACCCATAAAATTGACGGAGGTCAAAAACTCAACTTCGAAGCGGGACATTCCTTTCAGGCTGATGTCAACAAATACAATTACGCATATGGCTACAAAGGATCGAGTGATTATATCCGGATCAATGTGGTAAACGGGGATCCTAAAAATAGTGCTTATTTGCTGCCAAAAGATTTTATTGTCTTTCGTTTTACAGACCGGCAGAAATCAAGCCTTAGTTCACTATTTGCTAAGGCAAATTATGAATTGAATGAGGAATTGAGTTTTACAGCGGTTGCCCGTACAGATGGTTCTTCTACCATGCAGCCTACTGCGCGCTGGTTTTTTTCGCCCGTAGTCACTGCTGATTATAACCTGAAAACACGTTTGCTTAAAGACAATGCTATTTTCTCTAAACTGATATTTTCAGCTTCCTGGAGTCGTATCGGCAGTCTCATTGCAAATGACCGCTTCGCAGCAGGGCCACAATATGATGTAGATCTTGGATGGTCAGGAAATCCTGCGTTTTATTCTTATGGTGGTTTTGGAACGCTATCCAGGCCCTATACTAAAGGCTGGGTAGGCTATGATATCCCATGGGCTTATGTACAGGAAACAAACCTCGGCTTGGATGCAGGCTTTTTTAACAATCGTTTACAAACCAGAATAGACCTCTATTCGAAAAACAATAACCGAATGTTGTTACCTATGCCGGTAAATGCGGAGTCGGGTTATACTGCCGCTTATCAGAGCGGAATGAATGTAAACAATAGCGGTATAGAATTAATCTTACAGGCTGATGTTTTAACAGGAAGACATAGACAGTTGAACTGGAGCAGCAGTCTCAATGCAAGCTACAATCGGAATAAACTTAATGCGCTTCCAGGTGGGGTTTCCGAAATCACTATCGGTACACAAAAGTTGGTTGTTGGACAGGCCATTGATAAATTTTGGGTATTACAAACGGATGGTGTATTTAATGCGGACGTAGACGTGCCGGTAAATCCAGCTACTTATCAGATTTTGAATTATAAAGGCTTACCTTTTCATGGGGGAGATCCAAGATGGAAAGATCAGAATGGAGACTATACTATTAATGAAGCTGATAAGGTTGCCCTTGGGAACTACATCCCTAAATTTACCGGTAATTTTTCCAACCAGTTTGAATATCGCGGAGTTAACCTGAGCTTCAACCTGTACTTTGCCCTGGGACGTAATATTCTCAACCAGGCCGTGGCTAACCGTTTCGACTTTATCAATAGAAAAGGTAAAAATGATATCCTGGCAGTGGATGAAATTACATTCTGGCAAACTGATTTTGATGCTTCGAAATATCCGGTGTATAATCCATGGAGTGCGGTACAATCTTATCGTACAGATCAGGATATTTTTATTGAAAACGGATCATACCTTAAACTACGGTCGATTTCTTTAAGCTATGACCTTTCCAGGTTCGGTTTCATGAACCCAAGAAAAAGATCAAACGGCAAATTTGTCGTGTATGCAACTGCGACGAATTTATTCACCATTACTCCTTATACAGGTGGTGATCCTGAAATAGTTGATTATACCGGGGTTGATACCGGATTCGGCTTGTCTATTCCAAAAACATATGTATTAGGTATTAAGGTTGATTTATAGAAATGAAAGACATGAAATTCAATAGATTGAAAAAATCTTTTCAGATCCTTACCGCAATGTTCCTTCTGGGCACGCTAATGGGGGGATGCAATAAGAAGCTGGATATAGATGCGACACATCTGGTTAATGAAGGCAATAACTGGAAATCGATTACGGATACGCGTTCTGCTTTGTTGGGGACTTATGGCTTGTTGCGGGCTGCACTGGCAGATAATAATGGCCACTGGTTATATGGTGAATTGAGAAACGGAGACTTTCAGGCTACTTCCAGGTTGGATTTGAAAGCCATCATCAACAGCAACCTGAATGCACCATATCCTGTGGTTCAGTCGTTAAGCAGTTGGAGAAGATTCTATGCCGTCATCAACAGTGCAAATTTGTTCATCAGCAGGGCACATGAAGTATTGGCTTTGGACCGGCAGTATACGGAGAAAAACTACCAGGTCGACATGGCACAAATGCATGCCTTACGTGCTTTTGCTTATTTTTATATGACCCGGATCTGGGGCGATGTGCCTTTAATCAAATCGGTTAATGATGGCAGCTTTGAAAAGGTTAAACGTAGTCCGAAAGCTGAAGTACTTGGTTATGCCGAATCGGAGCTTTTAAAGGCTGTTACTGATCTTCCCTATAAATATGGAGACGTAAATGATCCAATCTTTCCGGGACTCTATTATGGGCAGCCCATTGCAGAATGGAACGGCGTATTGATCACCAAAATATCTGCTTATGCTATTCTTGCACATGTTTGCGCCTGGAACGAACGTTATATTGATGCGTCTGGCTATGCTAAATTTGTTCTTGACAATGCCGGTAAAGCAGGGGTAAGCTACTCGGTTACACCACTTTTAACCCGGGTTGATGGCTTGTTTTACGATAAGAACTCCAATCAGCTATTTGGTTTACCTTTTGCCTGGAGTAATATGGAGGCCAGTTTAGATGGGCATATTGAGGACCTTACACTTGCGGCACCGCTTGTAGTCAAACCTGTTCCACAAATTTATATCCCGGATCCAGTTATTTTATCTGTTTTTGATGAAGCCAAAGATCAGCGGTTCTCCATCAATCCGGCCAATGGACGTGCGGTGACAGATTATTTTACTGGTTTTGGCAGTTCAAATACCATTTTTAGTAAAATTAAGTGTATCCGTAATGCTTCCACAGATGGCTCTCTTGGATTGTTTAGTTCTGCTATTGTCTTTACACGACTGGAAGAAATTGCGCTCTTGTATGCCGAATCTATGGCTGTTCTTGGAAATACCCAACCAGCAATAGATGTACTGGATCAACTTCGGATCAATCGTGGCCTACCCTTGTATACCGGGGGGACCAACGGATTAATTGATGCCATTTTTAAAGAACGTAGACGCGAATTGATGGGTGAAGGCTGGAGATGGTACGATCAGGTACGCTATAAACGGATCATGAAAAACGATGCTGATTTTAATAAGTTAATCAGTAGCAATGGCATCTTCTGGCCAATTGCTGAAGACGTACTTCGAAACAATTCTTTACTGGTTCAAAATGAATATTGGAGGTAATTACATGAAACTAAACAAAAATCTGATGAAAAATCTGACGCTGTTCTTTGCCACAGTGCTGTTCATTACAGCGTGTAAGAAAGATAGTGGTGCTTACAATTTCGAAAACCAGGTCAACGAGTATGATGGTAACCTATATGAGTATCTGAAATCACAGCCAGGTGTTTATGATTCTTTACTTAAAGTGGCCGACCGGGTTTCCTGGTTTAAAGATTCTTTAAGGACAGATGCTAATTTTACGCTATTTGCGCCGACAAACCGCAGTTTTACCATTGCCCTGCTGAATTTAAACAATGTAAGAGTTGCAGATAAGCGGCCGAAAATAAATCTGGGTACAGCTAAACTGGAACAGTTAGATACCATGTTGAACAGGTATCTGATTCGGGGGAAGTATACTACCGACAGCTTACTGCTTACCGACGGGGCAATATTGGGCACTTCCCGGTATAACTATGAGATGCATGGGATGGAAGTCAATTCAAATGCCTATGGCTTTGTAAAAGGTGGCCCTAAAACGATTATGTACAGCGACATGAAAGGATCTCAGTACATCGTTCAATGGCAAAGGACAACCACTCAGGCTGTAAATATTTTTACAAAAAATGCAGTAGTACATGTGCTTAACCCTGCGCACGAATTTGGGTTTAGTGAATTTACGCAGCGACTTAATCAATAACAGTTATGAAATCAGCTATAAAGAACATGATCAATAAAAAATATGAAAGGTTTTATGTGATCCCTTTGGTGCTCCTCATCTGCATTTCCGGAGCCTGTAAAAAATTATTGCCTACAGATCGGGATACCTTCAATCTGGAAGCGCGGTTTACGCAAACAGTTTATAAGCCCGTACTGGGACGAACCACTTTAATGACTAATAATTTTGATGCCCAGAGCTCTACCTTGCCATTGACCTTCAAAATCGTCAACCCAAGAAACAGTGATGGTGTTATTGCTCCGGAATTGATCAAACCTTTTGATGTATTGGTTTGGAAGAAAGCCTATACAGGTTTGGAAAAAACCCTGGCCGAGATTGAAGCAAAAAGGGTGGTGGAGCAGCACCCTTTGTTTGAAATCAGAGAGCACTCTGGTGAATTTATCTTATGGGCAGCAGCAAACCAGAATATCCTCAAATCATTGCCAGACTCTGGTTATACCTTTGACGTAGAGGTAACCAACAATGGCGGACGTCGTTATTTCAATAATATGTCGCTCCAACCTTATAAGGAGCGCCCCTCAGAACCGAATTCCATTGATCCGATTACTGGCGCAGATTTAAATACGCCAATTCGGCCAACAGGTATATTTATGACTGGTGAACGTACTTCCAGCTTTTTGGGTGCCAGTGATGTAAATGTATATATGAACAGAAAAGGAGATGGAAACTCTTTGACATTCCGATTCCTGGATTCTTTACAAAGGCCAATTGACCCGAATAAATTTAACCGTACCGACTGGGCTAAGCTTGTACATGGTTTCAACATGAACATCACCAATACTTATGTGAAGTATGATGTTGCTTATCCGATACCATTGGTTGCCATTCCGACAGCTTATACCTCTACTGATGGTAAACAAGCGTCAGTCATGTTTAAATATGACCGGTTGGGCTTTGGTGGAGTTAAAGAAAATGGATTTCTGGCATTTGACTTCAGCATTTACCGTCCTGGTGCATGGGAAATTATTTTTTGGTTTAATCGGGACAACCCAAAATTTGAGAACGAATGAGGTATAGAAGTCAAGACAGATTAAAGCTGAACACGAAAAAACAAAATATAGCTATGAAGCGCTTGTTTAAAATTTTACTACTCCTTATGCTAATACTCGGCAGCGGAGCGTTCACTTACGCCCAAAAAACGATTAACGTAAAAGGTGTCGTACTGGAGCGCTCAACCAATCTTGGATTGCCCGGAGTCAATATTACGACAGGAACACCTGCAAAATCGGTTGGTTCAACAGCTGGTAACGGATCTTTTTCAATTAACGTTCCCGACAACGCCGAACTTACATTCAGTTATATCGGTTTTCAAAGCCAAAAGATAAAAGCCAGCGATAAACAAAATTTGCGTGTGGTATTAAAGGAATCCAATAATGACCTGAAAGGAATTGTTGTTGTGGGTTACACTGCAAAAACAAAGGAGGTTTCTACAGGTGCTACAACAACCATTAGCGGTAAAGCGCTGCAGGATGTTCCGGTTTCTAATGTGGTTGAGCTGTTGCAAGGTAAGGTCGCCGGCCTTAACATTCAGAACAATACAGGAAGTCCCGGCGCACGCGGGTCTATCTTCATGCGTGGTTTGTCAAGTATCGATATACAGGGTTCTGGTAGTGATGCCTTTTTAACTCCCACTTCGCCTTTGTTTGTTATCGATGGTGTGCCCTTAGATGCAAACTCTAACTATGAATATGGGTTCTCTCAAGGAGGGCCGGGTATTAGTCCGCTTTCTCTTATTCCACCAGAGGATGTTGAGGAAGTAACTGTGTTGAAAGATGCGCAAGCCACTTCATTGTATGGATCGCAAGGTGCATACGGGGTAATCCTGATCACGACAAAAAGGGGGAAATCAAAAACGCCGATTATCCAGTATACTACCAATTTTTTTGTGAATACACCACCAAAACTGAAAGATGTGATTGGCGGTAAAACAGAACGGGACATGCGTTTATGGCAAATTTACAATTACGGCAAAGATCTGTATGATTCCAGGAAACTGATTGACAATACCCCCTTTTTGGCAGATAGTTTAAATGCTTTTTACAACAACTCTACCGATTGGCAAAGTATTTTTTACCGGACCACTTTTAATCAGACGCACAATGTGAACGCCTCAGGAGGAGATCAAAAATTCAATTATAAGGTAAACCTTGGCTATTATGATGAGAATGGTATTGTTCAAAATACCGGTTTGACCCGATATTCCCTTGGCATGAACGTTTTGTATCAGCCCAATGAAAAGTTCCGTTTGTTTGCTAACGTATCCTCAGCGCTTGGCGTAAGTCAGAAAGGAAGTGGAAACGGTGTGCAACAGGGAGGGGTAGCCAGTGGAAGTTCATCTTCATCTTTGTTACCTCCGCCATCTCTGTTTAGCGGAGCAGGGGATGCAACGGGCGTTTTGATTGTCGACAATCAAAATAAAACGGCCAATATCAAGACCAATCTGGAAGGCAGGTACCAGTTTTTGAAAACCCTGGCCATGACCAGTGTCGTGAATTACGACTACAATACAGGCACGGAAGATACTTTTAAGCCATCCATTTTAAATAACAACAAGTCGAACTTATATACCTACAACGACCGCAGAAGCACTTTGTATAACAGGAACATGATCAATTATACGGAAACGTTCAATAACTATCATAACCTGAGTTTCTTTGTCTTCAATGAGATGTATGTGCGTGCATATCAGGCACAGGTAATTAACCAGTCGCGTACCCCCAATGATCAGTACCAGGGGCCGCTGGGGTTCAATGCTGCAGAGTCTAAAGGAGGGGTGTTGAACAGCTATGCCGATTCGCGCTCAGCTGCCATTGCTGCGTCACTGTCTTATAACTTTGATAAAAAGTATGTGCTGGATCTTTCTTACCGACTGGATGGTGTTTCAAGTAGTGGTCCGGATGTTCCATGGTCTAAAAACCCATCGGTAGGTTTGAGATGGAACTTTAACAAGGAAAACTGGTTTGCCAAATCGAAGTGGTTAGATTATGGTTCCTTGAGGGGTAGCTGGGGAAAGAATATCGTACCTGTGGGTACGGTATTTGATTCCTTTGGCGCTTACAATTACAGTGGATCATATAACGGTTCACAAGCAATAGGAATTGGATTTAAACAATTGCCCAATACCCTGCTCACGCCAACAAAAACCACGCAACTCAATGCTGGTCTGGATGTTGGTTTCCTGGAAGGAAAATACCAGCTAACCTTCGACACTTATTATAAAATGGTAGACAACCAGGTACGTACCAAATCCCTGGCTGACCACAATGCCTTTGAGGAAATCAAAACCAATGAGGTGAGTTTGGTTAACTACGGATATGAATTGAGTTTAACCGTTAGGCCGCTTGCTAAAAATAGTAAAGTAAACTGGACTGTATCCATGAACGGAGCAATAAATAAGGACGTACTTACACGTCTGCCAGATGAGGTTCGCTCTATACTGATCAAGGACGAGGCCACCAAACAAAATATCCTGTATCGCCTGGGAAGAAACAGTTTATCCAATGTACTTTACAATACCAAAGGTGTTTACGCTAACACAGAAGATGTTGCTGTAGACCCGGTTACCGGACTTCGGTATCGAACAAGCAATGGCACAAAAACGGTTTTTTTCCAGGGAGGTGATCCATATTGGGCTGATATCAATGGAGATTATATTTTGGATGAAAAAGATCTGGTTATTGCTGGTAACTCTTTTCCAAAAATTACAGGTGGTATTTCTTCGTTCTTTTCTTATAAAAACTATTCGGTTAACCTGAATATGTCTTACACTTTGAAGCGCGACATTTTGAATAACGCTTTGGCAGAACGTTTCCAGAACTTTGCCAATCCTGTAAAGCAAAACAACCTGGTTCCATTGGTTAATTACGAACACTGGCAGGTGCCAGGCGACCAGGCCATGTACCCAAATCCATATGATTACCTGCGCTATGATGTGTATTCTCCATACCGCTTTGATCAGACCTTGTTCCAGGAAGACGGATCTTACCTGAAAATCAACACGCTGACACTGGCCTATACATTTGACCGAAAATTTGCAGAGAAGATGGGAATCACCTCTATGCGAATCTATTGCACAGGGAACAACCTCTATACTTTTACCAATTACTCAGGTCCAGATCCGGAGAATGTGACTGATTTAGGCAGGGACAATTCAAAAGGATACCCAAGCAGACGCAGTTATTCATTAGGTGTTAACGTACAATTTTAAAACGATGAAAAGGATTTTATATAGTATTCCGTTGCTGGTGCTGCTCATCGCAAATCCAGGGTGTAAAAAGTTTCTGAATGTAGAACCGGTAACCAGCCTTTCCGGTAATAATTATTGGAAAACAACCAAAGATGCAGAAGATTTTACCAAAGATGTTTACCGCTTGTTCAGAGCGGCAACCATGTCAAATATATTGCTGGCCACCGGAGATTTCCGGAACAGTTATGCCAAAGCCGGCGGTACTTTTCCGAAACGTTACGATTTTGATTATATGGCTGGCAATGACCTTAAAAAAACCCTGGCAGCAGATGCAAGCCGGACCAGGCCAGACTACAATGCAGAACTGGAATGGTATCAGGCAAGAGCACGTTATGACCAGATCCCGGACTGGACGCCTTTTTACAAAGTGATTCAATCTGCCAACATCTTATATAAGGAAGTGGACCGGATAGAAGACCCGGCTTTCACAGCAACTTTAAAAAAACAGTACCGTGCCGAAGCCGTTTTTATGCGCTGTATGGCCTATTTTTTCCTGGTTAGGTTGTATGGCGATGTGCCTTATTATACAAATGCCTACAATCAGGAACCATTGGGACGTACTACCCTGGTAACCGTGTTTAAAAACTGTATTGCTGATCTTGATGCAGTAAAAGAAGACTTGCCCTGGACTTACAAAGATCCGGCCAACCGTGCCGTGCGTGCCATGCGTGGAAGTGCACTCGCCCTGATGATGCACATGAATATGTGGTGTGCCGGATTTGATCAGCCACGTGCCAAATCTTATTATGAAGCAGTGGACGTATTGGCCCGCGAACTGGAAGATATAGGCATGGCTGAACAGGGCGCTTATGCGCTGTTGCCGATAGAACAAACCTATCTGGTAATGTTTGGCCGTTCTAAGGAAGGATTATTTGAAATTCAGTTGAGTAGTAACTATGGCGAAGTGAGTGTAGACCGCCGGCATAAATTCTCCAATAGTGTCGCCCATTTGCCATTCCTGACCTCTACCGACAGAACGCTAAGTGAACTGGCCTATCGCTCAGGTTATATGAAGACCATTTATCCTGAAGGTGTAGCGGATAAGCGTAAAAACATTTGGTTTGACATCGCTGATCTCTATGATGAAACCGGTAAAGCGATCATTTATAAGTTTTTTAACCGTGCAGCACCTACACAAGGAGATGATGATAACCCCATTATATTTCGCTTAGCTGATGCCATTTTGATGCATGCAGAAGCTTTAGCTGAACTGGGAGATGATGCGGGAGCCCAGGAATTGTTAAATAAGATTCGCTCGAGGGCTGGTGCCGATCCTTTTCCTGCAAACCCTGGTAATGGAAAGATTAAAGATGCGATTTATTATGAAAGATGTAAAGAACTGATGGGTGAAGGACATTATTACTATGACCTGGTACGAACCAAAAGAATCATGGATCCAAATTTCTCCTCACGTCCAATGTCTTACTCTGCTTTTGTTGCTGGGGCCTGGACCTGGCCCATCAACGAGAAGGCCCTGATCAATAATCCATATATGGTATTGAATAATTACTGGAGATAGGTTTTACTAGATAAGCGATAAATATGTATACGATAGAAAAATACTTAAAAGGAATGCTGGTTGTCTTGATAGCCATGGCTTGTATGGCCACAGGCTGTAAAAAAAATGCCCACTATTTGGATAGCGGCGTAACCAATGCCAAATTTGATGGCAATATCATGCAATACCTGGAGTCTAAACCACTTTATTTTGATACACTGGTACAGGTGATCAAGCTGGCGGGTATGGAGGATGTTTTTAAAAACGAGAATGTTACTTTTTTTGCACCCCCAGATCCTTGTATCGGATCTTCTGTGCGCATGTTAAACAGTTACCTCTATGTGACAGGAAAGGATACGGTTAAAACATTGGCCGATATTAAACCCAAAGCCTGGAGAGAAATATTGTCTATGTATGTTTTCAAAGGAACGAGCCGTTTGAAAGATTTCAGACAGGTAGATACGCTGGCCCTGGATACCTATTCTGGACAGGGCTATTTATCCTTTAACAATAAGCCAATGAATATTGGTGTCATTTTTAACGACGCAGTGAACGGAACGGACAATGATAAAGTGACCATTAAATATGCCGGTTACAGACAATTGATGATCTCATATATCCCCGATTTGTCCAAACCGAAAAGCTTGTGGATCAATGCACCGGTGTCTTCATCAGATATAAATCCAACCAATGGTATTGTTCATGCGCTACGTTTTACAAATCATTTTTTTGGATTTAATGCCATCAATTTTATTACACTGGCTACTGAAAATGGCATTGGACAGTAAATTATAGGAGATCAGAACATGTGGAATCAAAGAAAAATAAACATACAAAAGATGGATAAGCCAAATTTTTATCTGCTAGGCATGATTTTATTGCTGGCTATCTTCTCTTGTAAGAAATCAGAAACGCTTAAGGACGATCCTTATGCAGGAGGGAAAGCGGCATTGGGGATAAAGGTATCCAACGCTGCACCAAAACCTGCTTCTGGAACTGTTGGGGCCGAGGTGGTTTACCAGGTGAGTGGTTTACTGAACTACAAAGAAAAACTAAAATGCTATCTGAACGAGACAGAAGTTCAGGTTATTGAAGTAACAGACAGCAGTATTAAGGTGAAAGTACCGGCAGGTGCCAGTTCCGGAGGTCTGACCATCATTATTGACGGACAGATTTTTTTCGGGCCTGAATTTACAATCACAGGTAAGATTGGCATAGACCCCACTTTTAAAGCAACGGTAGGTAGTAATGGTACAATTAACCAGATTTTGCCCCTGCCAAATGGCAACATGTTGCTGGTAGGTGGTTTTACAGATTTTGAAAAGAAAGCCTCGCTTAAGGCGCCAGTGAATGCAATTGTGCTGACTTCTGCCGATGGTGAGTTTTTACCAACATTGGCTGCCGGTGCAGGCGTTGGCGGATCATTAACCAGTATACTGCGTCTGAGCAACGGGCAGTTTATGGTTGCCGGTACTTTTACCAGTTATAACAAACGCAAGAGCATTGGCGGTATTACCCGCTTAAATGCCAATGGTTCTTTAGATTCGGCTATAGTGGAGGTCGTGAATCTGACACCTTTGGAACCGCGGAATAGCTATGATACCGTTGCCGCTTACAATGGAGCAGTGCAAGGTACCATCAATAAGATTTTTAGTTATAAGGATAAGGTGATTGCAATAGGTGGATTTATGAATTATTATCAATATTTCTATGAACGTTCTACACGCGATAATAAAGTGATTTTTCCAACCCGAATGGAGAGTTTACTTCAATTGAAACCTAATGGACAGTTAGATTCTACCTATAACTTTAGTCTGGCTTCGGGAACAAGTTACGAAAGACCGAACGGCTTCTTTAACGATGCGGTCATGCAGGGCGACGGCAAAATTGTAGTTGTGGGGAGCTTTACCCGTTTTCAGGGAAAGAATGTAAACTATATCACCAGAATTGACCAAAATGGTCTGGTTGATCCCGGCTTCCAGGTTGGGTCTGGTGCCGATGGTGCCATTGAATCCATCAGGTATAATGCAAGTACCGGAAAGTTTATGGTTTCAGGATCCTTTAGAAACTTTAACGGGAAACCAGCGAATGGATTGGTGATGCTTAATCAAAATGGTACTGTTGATGAATCGTTTAAATTGGGTACACTGGAAGGTGGGAATACCAGTTTTGTTGCGCAATTGTCTAATGGCCTCATTCTGGTAACAGGGTCGTTTACCAAATATAATGGTGTAGTACGACAAGGCTTTATGATATTAAACGGGAATGGTAGCCTGGCCGATGGCTACAACAATACAGGGATGTTTTCTGGTGTAATTAGAGACATCTATGAAACGATTTCGCCACTTGGCTTTCCTGCCGTAGTCATGGTCGGTTATATCAATAAGTTTGATAACAAGTCGGTAGGAAATATCGTACGATTCACTTTACGTCCATAACCTTAATATTTAAGACATGAAAATTCATAAGCAACATCAAAAATATATATGCGGAATAAACCTGGTTCTGGTTATTATGGTTCTGCTTACAGCAACATCCTGTAATAAGGACTTTGCGAATAAACTGGACCTTTCCGATAAAGCAGATAGCATTAGCGGCTATAAAGCACCCAAAATCCTTTACATCATTATTGATGGGGCAAGAGGAGCGGCTGTAAATACTGTTCAGGCACCCGCTTTAACTGAAATCAGTGAAAATGCGATGCAAACGTTTAATAGCCTGAGTGATGTAAGTGGTTTGGCGGCAACAACCTGGGCCGATATGCTGACTGGCGTGAATAAAGTAAAGCACAAGGTAACACAAGCTGATTTTTCTGGTAATAACCTGGCAAACTACCCCATGTTTTTTAAGCAGATTAAACAGAGCAATCCGGATACGCGTACCACAGCATTCTCTTCCACACCTGCTTTTAGTCAGAACCTGATCAGCAATGCTGACCTCAATCAGAACTTTAACAATGACGATGCAGCAGTAAAAACGGCATTGCTGACCGAGTTGAAAAACGACCAGGCTGGAGTTGTATTGGCAGAGTTTAACAGCGTGGACAGAGCTGGAAAACAATATGGTTATGACGCCTCCGTGGGCCAGTACAGTAGCGCAATTTTAACTGTTGATGGTTATATTGCTGAAGCAATGCGCACCTTGAGGGAAAGGCCAGGTTTCAAGAAGGAGAACTGGCTGGTCATTGTGGCCTCAAATCAAGGAGGCGATTTTCCGGTACCACCAGCTCAAAATGATGGTACACTCTTTAGTAAACCTTTATTGAATACCTTTGTTGTTTTTTACAATCCCAGGTTTTCTTACCAGTATTTTTCAAAACCAGGAACCTCAGGTTTACCTTATGAAGGAAAAACTGTGGCTCTGGCAAATGATACCACGGCAAACATTCCGGCTGCGCAATCCAATCTGTATAACTTCGGAACCAGTGGTGATTACACGGTCGAGCTTAAAATTAAAGTGCTACGGTTCTCTACAGGAAATAGCAACGCGCCCATCCTTTTTAAGACATCCAGTCCGGCAAATTCCACAACGGGCTGGTGGATTATTCACTCTGGTGTAAATGGTCAATGGAGATTAGGCGGACTGCCATCGGCCATTATGATTTCCAACCAACCTGCACTTAAGATAGGAGTATGGTATACCCTTGGTTTTAAAATTTATACTGAAAACAACAAGAGATGGGTCATGATTTATCAGGATGGTGTTAAAGCTTATGCTAACCCGGTAGACATTACAAACAGAAATGTAAACAATACTGAAGAACTGGTAGCCGGTTACAGATCTGGTTATGGCAATACAACTAAACAGTTGGTAACGGAAATCAAAGTCTTCAATACTGCTGTTCCAGACAATGTGATTTCGGCATATGCCTGCAAGGGCGCAATAGACAATAAACATCCCAACTATAACAATTTAATTGGCTACTGGCCTGCGACTGATGGTTTTGGCGGACTGTTCAAGGATAAAAGCCCTTCAAAAAATGACTTCGTTTTAAAAAATAAATTTGAGTGGACAGCTTTCAGCGATTTTGATTCCAAATTGTGTGTGGATTTGCCGGCAGACATTTATACCAGGATGCCAAATGGAATTGACATCCCAAGCGTGATTTATGGTTGGATGGGTATCAAAACTTTAAATCTGGGGCTTGATGGCAAAACCTGGGTTCCTGTATACAACAACGTTAATCCCTAAAATCAGCATACAATGAAAAAGACATTTAATTTTAACAAAATGCTATTGTTTGCCCTGGTAGGATTGACAATCAGCTGTACTAAAAATTATGGTATCTCTTATCCGGACGGAACCACAGATAACAATCATCCCAAGGATACTTTTAACCTGGATTTAGATACTTCGAGTAAAAAGGTTGATAAATCGCAGTTTAACGCCGCAAGGGCCTTTCCTGGACTGGTTGGTATTGCAGAACCCCGATATGACAATTATAAGGTAAAGATAAACCTGGATTATGTGCAGGTAGAATCCAATGATATTCGGGTGAGTGTCGCACCGGGAGGCTTTTTAAGTACAGGATTATATGCACCAGCAGGTGAATTGGTACAGGTTAATGTACCAGAGGGTGCTTATGGCTTGGAGTTGCAAATTGGTGCCCAGGACGATAATCTTACTGGTCATGATCCATTACAGCGCGCACCCATTATTTATACCAGACAGCAGTTATATCCGGGGAAAAATTATGCACGTAACCTGTATGGAGGGAATGTTTGGGTAATTCCTTCAAGACCACTGGGCTATACCGTTGAACTTAACTTTAGTGGAGTTTGTAAGTCTCCTGATTTTATATTGGGTGAAACAACGGATGCAGAATGGAAGGCCATGATTGCAAAAACAACGGTTCCGTATTTCGAATTGCGTAGTAAACGAATGATTTTCACCCTGCCGACAAGTAAGCTGAGTAGATATCCAATTGACAGTCCGACAGCATTAATGACGGCCTGGGATCAGGAAATTCTGCATAGTTATTGGGAATGGTACGGCTTGTCTGAAACGACAACCGACATTCGGAACCGCAATCCAACACTACCATGGCGTATAGTGCACGATATTCAGCCAAGCGTAGGAGCTCAACATTCTGGCTATCCTGTTGTGGCAACGGCCAATGACAATTACTTTAATCAAGCAGTGAGCCTTGATCTGGTAGTCGGTTCAAACTGGGGTACCTATCACGAGATTGGGCATAACATGCAAATGAAATCTACCTGGAGTTGGACAGACCTGGGAGAAGTATCTAATAACTTATTCTCATTCAAAATCACAAACCGGCATGGCTATAAACACGCTAATTACAAGCGGGTGATGCCTGCGGCAATTGCCTTTACCGCTACTGCAGGAGCAAAACAGTTTTCTTCAGCCTCGGTAGATGCACGATTGGGACTCTTCATTCAGATTTTCGAACGCTACGGTTTTGATTTTATGACCTATTTATGTACCCAGGCGCGCATGGCTAGATTTGGGGCAAATAATGATCAGGATAGGAAGGATTTCTTTTACGAACGCCTTTCTGAATATACCCAGAAAAATATGAAACCTTTTATGGATGCATGGGGTGTGGACCTGAGTGATGTTTCGAAAAATAAGATCGCTGCTAAATATCCGATGTTAACGGAGCAGGTTTGGCTATTGGATCCGAGTAAATAGTGGTATTCATTTATAAAAATTTATAAAGAGATGAAAAGTATTAAATTAAATTATACCAGCCATACTTTAAAACCGGTGTTTACCGCTGTTTTACTCGTGGTTTTTTGTTTGTTGGGCTGTAAAAAATATTTTGACCCACCATATGTGTTTGAAGAACAAAATGTATCAGTAAAGCGCAAAAGGAGTGTGTTACTGATTGCAATTGATGGCGCAACAGGTGCAGATATTAAGGCCATCGCGCCTCCAAAAATTACAGCCATGTTAGCCAATAGCAAATATAGCTTTGATGCCTATAGTGATTTTTTAGTAAGCGATGGGGGAACCTGGAAAAACCTGATGACAGGTGTCGGTGTAGGAAAACATGGCATCATCGACAGCACCTTTGAGGTGCCTTTAGAAGGGGATGGGCATGAACACGATGCGCAAACAGCCTGGCCAACATTTATTGAACGGTTGCAGGCTTCAGGGAAAATGAGACGTGCCGTTGCAATTACCCCCTGGGCAAGTCTGAACAATAAATTACTGGTTTACGCGGATCAGCCCCTTCAGGTTGCAAATGATCTTGCTGTAAAGGATTCTGCATTGGTTAAGCTTAAAACCGGTAACAACGATCTGGTTATTGTGAACTTTAACCAACCCAATAAAGTTGGATTAGCTGCTGGCTTTTCTCCAGATGTCCCTGACTATAAAGATGCGATTTTAAAGACGGATGGTTATATCGGAGAATTAATCGAAGCACTTAAAAACAGAAAGACCTATGCCAGTGAGGATTGGTTGGTCATTGTCACCTCAACACACGGGGGCACAGGTAAATCTTACGGTGCAGAGTCTACCAGGGCCAGGGATCGGAATGTTTTTACCATGTATTATGCTGCCGATTTTAAGCCCTTGGAAATCAATGCTCCTGTGGTAATTGATGGTGTTAAATTCTCTGCAGGTACGATTTTGGCGCGGCTTCCGGCAGCAGATGCAGCCCAGTATAACCTTGGGGCGACAGGTGAATTTACGATTGAATTTAAACTTCGTGTACACGCTTTCGGTACATTGAACGCGCCGATATTTTTTAAAACTTCCTCTCCGGCCAATACCGCCTCTGGTTGGTGGTTTGTACATGACGGATCTAATGGGGGCTGGAGATTTGCTTTGAAAGGTTCTCAATCAAGCCCCGCACAATCTACTAAGACCGTCTACTCAAAAGATCTCGGTACTGCAGGGCCTCCTAAAATGACTACCGACCAATGGTATACTCTGGCTGCCAAGATTTATATGTTGGCCGGAAAACGTTACATGATCATTTATCAGGACGGGGTTAAAGCATCCAACCCGATGGAAATTACAGGTCAGGATGTGAGCAATGCCATTGAGCTGATCGCCGGGTGGAAAAGCGGTTATGGGAATAATGCAAACCAAAGTGTGGCAAATATCAGGTTTTGGAATACCGCACTGCCGGATAGCAAACTGCTGGAAGATGCTTGTGCAGCAGGGGTAAGCCCGTCAGACCCTTACTATGCTAATCTCATTGGCTATTGGCCCGCAAATGATGGGTTATCCTATTTCAAAAACTATAGCCCTTTGGCTATAGGGAAAAACATGAAACTGGAAGGTAATTTTATTTGGGAATCCCTGGTAAAGCCTGCTTGTGGCACAGAAGTACCGGTCTTGCCAAGTCAGTTTTTGATCAGAAACTCAGATGTAGCCGCACAAATCCTGTATTGGTATGGCGTGAAAATAGAAGACTCCTGGAAACTTGATGGAAAAGCATTCCTGGTTAATTATGAAAGCGAGTTTATTAAATAAATAGGAAACATTTGCAGCGCAATCCTGCTAGTCTGCAAAGTAAAATCAAACATATATGAGATATTGCTATTATTTTCTGGGCCTGTTGCTATTTGCCCTGGGTTTCATGGCTTGTAAAAAGTTAAGCAATGATGCCTTTCAGGAACACCCTGTAATTACCGCCCCGCTTAGCATTAGTGTAGTCAATGATGATGACCAGCTTCCTGTGGCTGGAATTAAAGTAATCATCAGCCGTAAAACAACAGCTAAAGACAATTATACCCAGGTTGACACCATTCGTACCAACGACAAAGGGGAAATCAATACCAATTTGCCTTATCCAAATCTGCTAAAAATAGCGGTAGATACGACTTATTATCACCATGCTGAACAGGGACTCGAGTTTGTGTCTGAAAGTGGGGGGCATGTAAGCTTGCATACTACACCAAAATACGGCATGGCGCCGTTGAGCATCGATGTAGCAGACAAAACCAGCAATAAACCCTTGGTTGGTTTTGTCCTGTCTGTAAGTAGTCGCGCGCCTGAACAAACGCAATGGATCTCTACCGGACCAGAACAAACTGATGCCAATGGTAAATTGATGATCTCTTTACCGTATCCAAATGACATCATTGTTGCTGTTGGAGATACGATCAAGTATTTTCCCGATACTGTACGTACCAGTCTTAAAAATGTACGTGGAGCCTCTGTAGCATTAAAAGGCGAATTGAAACCATTGACGGTTCCGTTAGAAGTAACTGTGGTAGACAAAGATGATACAAAACCCCTTGCAAATGCCAGCATTTCGGTATTGCAGAAACTAACCGGGGATGCTGACTTTAAAGATATTGGTCTGAATGGCATCACGGACAAAGATGGAAAGCTTTTAATCAATGCCCCTTTTTCGGGGCAGGTAAAGATTTTGATGAGTGATCTGACCTATTACCTGCCAGATACTGTAATTACCTCACTTGCACAGGAAAAGTATAGAAAAGTTACGCTGACATCAAAACTATTGAATCCGGTTGTTCCGGTTGAACTGAGTGTGTTTACTTCTGTTTATGGGGTAAATAATAAACGAAATGCTTTTGATGTGAATGTGAAGGTGAGCTACCGCAAGAAAGGACAGGGCTCATTTACAGATTTTGTAACCAGTGCCATTGCAGCCAACGGAAAGTTAAACTTAAGCATTCCTTTGGCTGATGAATTTAAGTTTGTCGTTTCGGGTGACCAGACTTTTGCAGATAAAACCTTGAATTTTGTAAATCCGGACCCTAAATCGAAAGCTATCGATCTGGATCTGGAAGTTAAAGCACCTAAATATCCTGAACCGGATTTGACGAATTTGCAGGTTGGAACCCTGGCCTTAAATAATACAATGAGTTTAAATGCCCCTCAGGATGTTGTCATCGATAAGCTCGGTAATCGCTTTATCAGTGAAGGCAGTGGCAACAGAATTATCCGCGTCGATAGAACAGGCAACACGACCATATTGGCGGGAACGGGGGCCGCGGGCTCAGTAAACGGTGATGGAATTGTAGCTCAGTTTAACGGACCATGGGGATTGGCAATGGATAAGGATGGAAATCTCTATACGGTAGATAATGTAGCAGCAACTGGTTCACATAAAGTGCGAAAGATTACCATTGATGCGGGCTATAAAGCTACCGTAAGTACCATTGCCGGTTCAGGTACCGCCGGGGGTACCAATGGTGTAGGGACGGCTGCAAGCTTTAACCGCCCATCAGGATTGTGTTATGATGAAAGGCGTAATTGCTTATATGTTGCTGAATGGAGCGGACACCGGGTAAGAAAAATAGATCTGGCAACAAATACCGTCAGTTTAATCGCGGGTAGTGGAAGCGCTGGCATTACGGCTGGTGTGGGTGCTGGAGCAACCTTCAATTTTCCATGGGGAGTTCGGTTAAGTGCTGATGGGAATGCGCTCTATGTGTCGAGCTGGACGGGCACGGGATTAAGCAAAATTCAGTTGTCTGATAATACAGTTGTTGTTCTAGGTACTGCAAAAACCAATACCTTGCAGCCACGGGGACTATATATTAGTCCGGCCAACCAATTGATCATTTCTAATACTGGAGGTTTCTACATTTCAAAAATGCAGACTGAGGTTGCCGGAAACGCTTCGACATTTACAAAACTAACGTCCAGCGCAACTCGTGGTTATGTAGATGGCGCCGCGACTTCCGCTATGTTCTCTGGTATCGTGGGGATTACTTATGATCCATATACCGGAACATTTTATATCGCAGATGGCGATGGAGGTGCATCTGCCAATAATAAAATCAGGACCATGAAATCCGCAAATGTTCAATAAAACAATTCATAAAAACTGATCTGAGTTACAAACTGCAGGCATGTACTGTTACATGCCTGCTTAAACTTAAACTTGAACAATGGAACTTTATAAATGGTATATTCTTCTGTTTACAGGCATAGACAGTCTATTAATTCTGAATTTGATGATGCAGGATAAAATGGATCAGACAAAGAATAACTGCCGTAAGGCCGGCCTTTAATGATTTTTCTATCTTTTTTCTTAGAAAATTCATCTTTTTTAATCAAATAATACTACAGTTTTGATCCGGCCAATTGCATACATCATGGGCTCATGATGCTTTTAGCCGTTTAAACTAAACCTGAATTGTATGAAAAAAAAAATACCTAATGAATTGCTTCATTCAAAAGCGAAATGGCAATTGCTGGTTTTAATTCCATTGCTGGGATTCGTCTCATGTGGTGATGCTTTTGCACGGAGTATTTCATTTAATGCTCCGGAAAAAATCAAATCATTACTACAGGAAAATGTAAAAGGACTTGTAAAAGATGAAGATGGATTACCACTTCCCGGTGTTAATGTTTTGGTAAAGGGAACAAAAAATGGAACCAGCACGGATGCTAACGGGGTATTTTCCATTGCGCTAAAAGAGAAAAATTCGATTTTGATCATCAGCAGTATCGGTTATCTTCAACAAGAAGTAGTTGTTAGCGGTAGCCTGGTCAATGTTGTGCTAAAAGCAGATAAGAAAGCACTTGAAGAAGTTGTTGTTGTTGGCTTCGGCACGCAAAAGAAAGCCAACTTAACTGGTGCAGTGAGTCAGATTGATTCTAAAATGCTGGAAAACAGACCTACGGCTAATCTTGGTCAGGCACTCCAGGGCCTGATCCCAAACTTCAATGTCAATATTGCCAATGGAAATCCTAAAACCGGTGCTACGTATAATCTTAGAGGTGCAACATCTTTCAATAAGGATGCAAATGATGGCAATAAGATCAAATTTTCAAACGGATCTCCTTTTATCCTGGTAGATGGGGTTGAAATGGATCCCAATATGCTCAATCCTGAGGATATAGAATCTGTAACAGTACTCAAAGACGCCGCCTCAGCAGCGATTTACGGTGCCCGTGGTGCTTTTGGTGTTGTGCTTATCAAAACCAAATCTGGTAAAGGCGGGAAGACGAATGTGACTTATTCAAATTCTTTTCAGTGGAGTTCACCAACTGCTGTTCCTGATATCCTGGATGCTTATACGATTCAGGATGCAATAGTGAAAGGCTTGCAAATGGAAAACGGTTCTGTATCAAATGAATTGGCAAAGCTCGATAAGATCAAAGAATATATGGACGATCCTGTAAACAATGAGCCATATTACTATACAGACGCCAGTCAGAAAAATATCATTTGGAGGGGAAATGTAAATCCTTATAAAGAGGCCTTACTAAAATCCTCACCAATGCAAAAACACAATTTATCCTTGTCAGGAGGGAATGAAAATACATCCTATTATGGATCATTTGGTTATCAGAACCAGGATGGCTTATACAAAATCAATACCGACAACCTGAAAAGATACAACGCTTTGTTAAATGTATCCTCTAAGGTTAACAACTGGTTCAAAATGGATTTTAAAACGGCATACAACAACTCAACCTATATAGAGCCGGTAAGTCCGGCAGGTAAAGGCGGATGGTGGGTTGCCATGTCTCAGGAGCCTGGGCGCAACGTGAATATGCCGATGTTGGTTCCTGCGTCTTTACATGTTCCTCAGAAGTATACGGATAACATTCTTTCTTTCATGGATTACGGCTCGTCTGTTGATGAAAATAATTCGAATATTCTGCTGGCGGCCTCACCAACCATCAATTTTACTAAAGCATGGACTTTAAAAGGAGACATCTCTTATCTGGCCAATAGCACCATCAGAAAAACGATTTTACCACGATTGGAGCGATTAGAAACTACTGTGGGCTCTTATACAACGACGCAAACAGATCCCGATTACATTTCCCGTTATAATTTCAATTCTAACAAGTACACCATCAACGTCTATACTGATTATGCAAAAACAATTGCAGGTAAGCATAATTTCCATGGGCTGGTCGGTTTCAATAGAGAATGGTATACGGAACAGGACGCTTCAGGGCAGCGGAATGGAATCAATGTAAATGTCCCGACCATGAGTCAGGCGCAGGGCGTAATGACGGTTGCTGACAGTGAAAACCATTGGGCAGTTCAAGGTCTGTTTTATCGATTGACTTATAACTATGAGGGTAAATATTTATTTGAATCGAATGGCCGTTCTGACGGTACTTCCAGATTTCAGGCCGATCGCAGGTTCAAATTCTTTCCTTCAGTTTCCCTGGGATGGCGCATTACTGAAGAGGATTTCGCGAAAAGTATAAAACCTTATGTTAATGATTTTAAACTCCGGGCTTCTTACGGTAGCTTAGGAAACCAGAATGTAAGTGGATATTATCCATATATCCTGCAATATGGTACATCTGCACAAATCAGTTACTTAATGAGTGGCATACGCCCGGTAGGCATCACACCACCGGGATTGGTAGATCCCAACTTCACCTGGGAAACAGCAACGACCATTGACTTTGGTTTTGACCTGACTGTCTTCAATCATCTTGAAATTAACTTTGACTGGTACCGCAGAAGAACATCAGACATCCTGATTGATGGACTGAAATATCCGGCAGTATTGGGGGCAGCATCTCCTCAGGTTAATTCAGGTACTATGGATACCAAAGGTTGGGAGCTGGGTGTGAAATATAAAAACAATACCAGCTATGGATTGAATTATGACGTTACAGCTACGCTTAGCGATGCCCAGTCTGAAGTAGTGAAATTTGCCAATAACCCAACAAAAATAATTAGTGATGCCATATTGTATGAAGGACAAAAGATGGGTGAAATCTGGGGATATGAAACCTATGGCATATTCCAGTCCCAGGATGAAATTAACAATGCGCCAAATCAAAAACTAATCTCATCCGGTCTGTGGTTTCCGGGAGATGTTCGTTATAAAGATCTCGACGGAGACAATCAGATCGCTTTCGGAAACAACACCGTGGGTAATTCTGGAGATAGAAAGATCATAGGAAACAGTACACCAAGGTATCAGTTTGGTTTGAACTCAAATGCCAGCTATAAAAATTTCGATTTAAATGTATTTGTTCAAGGTGTAGGTAAACGTGATTTATGGATCAATAATAATCTGTACTGGGGAGCAGGTTCAACTGGTACCTGGGAAACCTATAACAATTCATGGACCCCAGAGCGGACAGACGCCTTTTATCCTGCCTATAAAAATGCAGCTAGAAACAGGCAAACCCAAAGCCGTTACCTGGCTAATGGAGCTTATTTGCGTTTGAAAAATTTGGCGCTTGGTTATACCATTCCTAAAGCTTTAACTGATAAAATTAAACTTCAACGGGTAAGAGTATCTGCCTCTGCTTACAATTTGTTTGAATTTAAAAGTGTGCCTAAAACCTTTGATCCGGAATTGGTTGGTATGAATTACCCGATTATCAGATCTTTTGCATTTGGTATACAGGCTACATTTTAAAGTAAATTATTAATGAATTTTTTTGATCGCTTTAAAGCAGTCGAGAACAAAATGATATCGAAATGAAGAAGAACATCAAATTACTTATACTGGCCTTTACAACAGGTTTAGCGCTTTATAGTTGTAAAAAGGATTCCCTGGACCGTTTTCCTTTGGATAAAATTACCGATTTGAATTTCTGGAAAACTGAAAACGATTTGAAGCTATATGTCAATAGCTTTTATCCAACCTATGTTGTTGGTTTTGGGAGCGGTAATGCAGATGGTACCATGCAGCCTTATGGCGTAAACGTAAGTACTTTAGTATATGGTGATCTGATCACAGACAATGCAGCGCCAAACACTTACTCAAAAGTAGGTACGGATGAATATATCGCGTACCTGTCTGGCGCAAATGATTCCGGAGGCTGGAAGTTTGAGGGGATCAGAAATCTAAATTATTTTTTAGATAATTATAAACGCGGAAACCTGGCCAATGAGCTTGTAAAGCCGTACTTGGGGGAGATTTATTTCTTCAAAGCCTGGGATTACTTTGATAAAGTGAAGTTATTTGGCGATGTACCCTGGCTGGAGCATTCGTTACAAACCAATTCTCCTGAATTATTTGCAGCAAGGACCCCGCGCGCTCAGGTAATGGATTCTGTGATCATGATTCTGGACCGGGCAATCGAGTATTTGCCAGTTAAAGGCTCGGAAGCTAATAATCGTTTAAATAAAGATATGGCACTTTTTTTAAAATCGAGGATTGGATTATATGAAGGTACTTACCGGAAATATCATAGCGAATTGGGCCTGGATGGCAGCAAATTCCTAAACTATGCAGTGCAGGCTTCAGAGGCTTTGTTGACTAAATATCAACTGGCGCAAGGAAATAGCAGTACCGTTTACAATGGTTTATTTGCTACGGAATCCTATAGCGCGAATACAGAAATCATCCTTTGGAGACAATATGATGGAAGTCTGGACTATGGCGCTGCATTTAGCCGTTATTTTGCACAAAATCAACGGCACCAGTTTGGGGCAACCCGTAGTTTAGTGGATGACTATCTCTGTACGGATGGCTTGAGCATCTCTTCCAGCCCTTTGTTTCAGGGTAAGGGATCTATTCAGTCCGAGATGCAAAACCGTGATCCCCGTTTAACACAAACCATTGCCAATTTCGGTACTTATCAATTGTCAAGTACAACCATTATGGGTTCTGAAAATGCACCTTTACCAAATCTGGCCGGCATGAACGGCAATAAATGTGCAACGGGTTATCGCGTAGCCAAATGGTTTTATAACAATCCTGCAGACTGGAATAGGGTGACCAATGGGCAGCAGGCTGCGCCGGTGTTCCGTTATGCAGAGATATTGCTAAATTATGCTGAAGTAAAGTATGAGCTTGGACAGGCCACACAGGCTGTGATTGACCAAACCATCAATAAGTTAAGAGACCGTGTCGGAATGGCACATTTAACAGTTGGAAATGAGCCCGCAGATCCACGGCTCGATGCAATCTATCTGACTTATGTGGGTGGAAAAATTGCGCCATTATTGAGAGAGATCCGCAGAGAAAGAAGGGTAGAGATGGCTTTTGAAAATACGCGCTGGGATGACTTGATGAGATGGAAGGCAGGAAAATTAATCAATGTGCCTATTGAAGGAATCAAATTTGTTCAAAACCAGTTTCCTAAAGTTGTAATTGATAAAGATGTATATCTAAGTGCCGAAGGTTACATTATGCCTTACGCTAAAACGCTACCCAATGGACGTAAGTTTGAAGAAAATAAGGCTTATCTGTTTCCGATTCTAATTCAAGATCTATTGTTAAATAAAAACCTGAAGCAGAACCCAAACTGGAAAGATAATTAATTATGAAACACAAATTAAAATGCGCAATTCTAGCAATTTCAACCATAGTTGCTGTTGGTCATGCGAATGCTCAGTGGACTGGACCTAAACTCAAGCCTGTCAAACAAGTTGAAGTGAAATATGGCTCCCTGACGCCGCCTAACAGAACAGATACAGACATGGAATCTTTTCGTAAATACGGACTCGGACAATTTATCCATTGGGGGATATACTCCATAGCAGGAAACGAATGGAATGGCGTAAGCGCAAGATCTGGAGCTGCCGCATCAGAATGGATTCGTTCCTGGGCTGGTCCGACCGCCCCTAAAGATTGGAAAAATACGTATGATAACTTGTACAAGCAATTTAACCCAAAAGATTTTGATGCGAAACGCTGGGCAAAGCAAGCTAAAAATATGGGCGCGAAATATGTGATTTTTACAACAAAACACCACGATGGATTTGCACTTTGGCCAACAAAATATTCAGAATATAACATTTCTAAGACCCCTTACCAGAAAGACATTGTAAAGCAGATTGTAGATGCCTATAGTGCTGAAGGAATAGACGTTTATCTGTATTTTTCTGTGTTAGAATGGAACAATCCAAATTATATGGGTAAAGTGCCAAAAACAGAAGCGGAGAAAAAGTCTTTCGATCAGTTCTTGCAGTACACCAAAAACCAGTTATTAGAACTATTGGATAACTATCCGAAAATAAAAGGCTTTTGGTTTGACGGAACCTGGGATGCATCATGGAAAAGTGCTTATGAGTTTACTTATAATCTAGAGAAGGAACTTCGCGAAAAACATCCCGGATTGATTATCGGTTCCCGTTTCCGTAACGATGAACATGGTTCCCGGCATTTCGATTCGAACGGAAATATTCTGGGTGATTATGAGCAGGGTTGGGAACGTAAGCTTCCGGCAGAATTTGAATGGGTTAGTGGCAACGATTGGGATGCCGTAATGACGATTCCGCCAAATGGTTGGGGTTACATGAAAGACTGGTCGGGCATTTATACCAAAACTACAGCCGATTTGTTGGATCTGTTGATGCATGCCGTATCTATGAATGGCAATTTTGTATTGAATTTTGGGCCGGATGGCAATGGAAATATGCACCCTGAAGAGGATAAGATAGCACAACAGATTGGTGATTGGTTAAAAGTAAATGGCGAGGCAGTTTACGGGGTTCGCCACGCCGCATTTAATCCTTCTAAACTGGGCTATTTTACGCAAAAGGACACCAACCTTTATCTTACTGTTTTCAATAAGCCTGTCAATGGTATTGTGCGTATTGCCGTGCCCAAAACTGCCATGGAAGTTCCGGGTACAGCAACTCTTTTGTTAAACAACCAGCAATTGCAGTTGAAACAGTCTGATCTTGGATTGGACCTGGATAAGAACACCTATTACGATGTCATACTTCCTGCAAAATTTCAGCCTGAAAGCGCATTTGTGATTAAAATGAAACTGGTCGCGCCAAAATCTAAAACGACGAAACTAATGGACGCGAAAATGTAACGCGAACAAAACTAACAACGTAACTACACACACAAATAAATCTATGAACAGAATTTGGTTTACTGCCTGTCTGCTGGTTGCCGCTGGACTGGCCAGGGGGCAGCAACAGGCAAACGGGAAAAAAGAGCAGATGACACAGCTGATTGATCAGCAATTTGAATTTGCAGACCAGCAATATAAAATCCTGGCTAAAAATGTACCCATGGGTGTGATGCCCAAAACGTATTATTCAAAGAAGGACAAGGTAGAAACCAGTGATACCAAATGGTGGACCAGCGGCTTTTACCCGGGCTCACTCTTGTATATTTATGAATATACTAAGGATACAGCTACGTTGAAAGAAGCTGAGATGAGGCTGCGCACACTAGAAAAAGAAAAGCATTATACCGGTAATCATGACCTGGGATTTATGATGTTCTGTAGTTTTGGCAACGCTTACAGGATTACCGGGAACCCGGCTTACAGACCAACTATTGATACCGCTGCGGCTTCGTTGATTACACGGTATAGACCTGCCGCAAAAGTGATCCAGTCCTGGAACTCCAGTAAGAAGTGGAGGGGGCCGGTTATTGTAGATAACCTGATGAACCTGGAATTGCTGGCCTGGGTAACAGACCATGGCGGTGACCCAAAATATAAAGCTATTGCTATTAACCATGCCAATACTTCAATGAAAAATCACTTCAGACCGGACTTTAGTTCTTATCATGTGGTCGATTATGACATGGTTACAGGCCGGGTTTTAAAGAAGGGTACTGCACAGGGAGCTGCCGATGAATCGGCCTGGAGCCGCGGACAAGGCTGGGCTTTATATGGTTACACCATGATGTACCGCTTCACCAAAGATAAAAAATACCTCAAACTGGCTGAAAACATTGCTAAATTTATCATCAACAATCCAAACATGCCTAAAGATCAGATACCTTACTGGGATTTTGATTCAAAAGACATCCCCAATACCTATCGGGATGCTTCTGCAGCCGCAGTTATAGCCTCTGGTTTGTTGGAATTGGGACAGTATGCGAGTCAAAAAGACAGTCAGATGTATGTGTCTGAAGCGGAAAAAATGATCGTTTCTCTATCTTCAGATGCTTACCGTGCAAAACCAGGTAGCAATGGCGGCTTTTTATTGATGCACAGTACGGGTGCGCTACCTTTAAAATCGGAAATTGATGTGCCTTTAACTTATGCAGATTATTATTTTCTGGAAGCGCTATTGCGTTATAAGAATTGGTATTTATAAAATTGTAATATGGAAAGAAGAAAGTTTATAGGGGCAGTATCTCTGGCAGGAATGCTCAGTGCAATAAGTCCAAAAAAGCTATTTGCGGCACAGGATATGCCAAGTTTGCCAATTCAGAAACCAAAAAATGACCGTGAATACTGGTGCCGGTTACTGTATAAAATTGCCAGTCCGGTAGTGTCTAATCTGGCAAACGGTACGCTGGTTAAAAATATGCCATTGGAGAAATCCCCGACCTTTGACAACAGGTCGCCCATAGTTACTTATCTGGAAGCTGTCGGCCGTACCTATGCGGGCATAGCGCCCTGGCTTGCTCTTCCTGATGACGATACGGAAGAGGGCAAACTCCGGAAAAAGCTAAGAGCAGATGCTTTGAAAGGTTTAAATAATTGCTTTGCACCGGGCAGTCCTGATCAACTTAATTTTACAAAGGACTATCAGCCCATTGTAGATGCCGCCTACCTGGCCCAAACCTTTTTAAGGGCGCCAAAAGCCTTGTGGGAACCATTGGAGCCACAAACTAAACAGCGGATCATATCGGCCTTTAAGTCTTTAAGAAACAGAAAACCTTTTAAAAGTAACTGGTTGTTGTTCGGGTCCATCACCGAGGCTTTTTTGTTGTCTGTTAACGAGCAATATGATGTCGATCGCCTCAATGAAGGGCCAAAAATGATTAATGAATGGTACAAAGGTGACGGCTGGTACGGGGATGGACCAAATCTGGCATTCGATTACTACAATGCTTTTGTGATCCATCCCATGATGGTGGATACACTGGCAGTCATGGCTGATAAACAACTGGTAGAACGAAAAGTATATGATCTGGCGTTAAAACGCATGCAACGCTATGCAGTGGGCCAGGAAAGGATGATTTCTCCGGAAGGAACCTTTCCGCCGGTCGGGCGCTCCATTACCTACAGGACAGGTGCTTTCCAGGCGTTAAGCCAGGTTGCGCTAATGAAACAGTTGCCTGTAAACATCAAACCTGCTCAAGTAAGGTGCGCTTTAACTAAAGTCAAGCAAAATATGTACAGCAACTCCGGAACCTTCGATAAAAATGGCTGGTTGCAATTGGGCTTCTGTGGACATCAGCCGGAGATTGCGGACTATTATACCTCTACGGGTAGTTTATACATGGCTACCTTGTCATTCTTGCCTTTGGGTTTGCCAGCATCAGACGAGTTCTGGTCTGCTCCGGCAACCGACTGGACGGCTAAGCAAGCCTGGGCAGGTCAGGCATTTGCTAAAGATTACCATGTTGATTATTAGGCTGATCACAGGGATACTTTAAAAATAAATAGCCCTGAACTTTATTGGTTCAGGGCTATTTGTTTTTATTCTAAAATTGTAAACTACCAGTAAACAGTATACAAGGCCACTAATAAGCCGATGATGATCAAAGCTCCCACAGCAAAACTTCTGGTGGTTTTGAACATGCTTGTATCCACTTCAAGTCCTTTAGGGACAACGCCGCGTTTGTTTTCAATGATACTGATGATGATCATCCCGATTGCGCAGAACAGGAATACAAATCCCATACGGTCAAGGAAAGGTATCTCATAAATTGAGGTGCCATTTTCTTGTGTAACCAGTTTGGAAAAACCCATCGGTTGTAAAAACTCCAGGTTCATCATTAATGGTAACTTTTTCAACAATACAGATAACGAAAAACCACCCAATGTAGCAAATAAAGCCGCATTTGAAGTCGTTTTCTTCCAGAAGAAACCTAAGATAAACATGGCAAAAATACCAGGAGAGAAAAATCCGGTATATTCCTGAATGAACTGGAAACCTCCTTTTTTATCGATACCCAAATGTGGTGCTATAATTACACCAAGGATCATCGCAATCACCACAGATGCTTTACCAACCAATACCAGGTTTTTTTCAGTGGCATCTTTTTTAATGGCTTTCTGATAGATGTCCAGTGTGAAAATCGTAGCGATACTATTTGCTTTTCCAGCCAGTGAAGCCACAACCGCAGCAGTTAAGGCTGCGAAAGACAAGCCTTTTAAGCCTGCTGGCAATAGGTTCAACAATACCGGATAAGCACGATCGGGATTTACAGATCCGTCTTGTAACATTTCAGTCTGGAAAGCACCGTCTTTATACAACACATAAGCCGCAATACCAGGAAGAACCACAATAATCGGCATCAGAAGTTTTAAAAATGCCGCAAAAAGGATACCTCCACGTGCGGTTTTCAAATCTGCACCCAAGGCACGTTGCGTGATGTATTGGTTACATCCCCAGTAATTTAAGTTGACTATCCACATACCACCCACCAATACGGTTAATCCAGGTAAGTCGATGTAACTTTCATTATCCGGTTTAAGGATCATATGGAAGTGTTCTGAGGCCTTTTCCGTCATTAAACTGTAGCCATCCAGGATGCCTTTGGTTCCGTAATGATCAGACACCAGGTTTAAAGCAAGATAAGTTGTAGCCAATCCGCCCAGGATCAGGAAAAACACCTGAATTACGTCTGTATAACCGATTACTTTCATTCCACCAAGGGTGATGATGATTGCAAAAGCTGCAATGGCATACATACAAAGTGTCAAATCGAAGCCAGAGATACTACTTACAGCCAGAGCTCCTAAATACAGGATGGAGGTTAAGTTTACCACGATGTACAAAAGTAACCAGAATACAGCCATGATCATGGCAACGGTACTGTTGTAACGCTGATGTAGAAATTGTGGCATGGTAAATATCTTATTTTTAAGATATACCGGGATAAAGAACACGGCCACTACAATGAGTGTTAACGCGGCCATCCATTCATAAGTTGCAATGGCAAGACCCATTTTAAAGCCTGAGCCACTCATGCCTATAAACTGTTCGGCCGAGATGTTTGATGCGATTAGTGAGGCGCCGATGGCCCACCATGTTAAAGAACCTTCTGCTAAGAAGTAGTCTTTTGAGCCACTAGAGGCTGATTTTTTCTTGTTGTAGATGTAAAGGCCATACGCTGCAACAATCACGAAATAGATTAGGAATACGACATAATCTTTCGTATCCAATAAGTTATTTTTCATTCATTATGATTTGGTTGGTTTTGAACTCCGAATATAATGTTTTAATTCAATATTCATCTCCTTCCCCTCATACTATAGTAAAAAGTAAAAAGGTAACATGGTATTAATATGATGTAAGCGTATTGATTACCAGTATATTTAGTTAACAGGCCATAAATGAGTGGCATAATTGCTCCACCGGCAACACCCATAATCAAAATGGCTGCACCCTGATTCAGTTGTTTTCCTTTTAATCCTTTTAAAGCCTGCGGCCAGATGGCCGGCCATAACAATGCATTTGCAAGACCAAGCAAGGCAATAAATACAATAGAGCCCGTTCCCGGAACAAAAATGGCCAGAAGGGAGATGATGATGCCCAGACAGGAAGAGTAGGTGAATGCTTTTTCCTGAGATATGAATTTTGGTATGGCATAGGCTCCAAAAAGGTAGCCGACCATCGTGCTTGCCAGGGTGTAAGAAGTTAAATGTTTGGCTACGTTTAAAGACAGACCATGATAAATCCCATAATTGCCAATCGTATCCCCGGCAATAACTTCCAGTCCAACTGTGGAAAAGGTAGCGATAAAACCCAGAACAAAATTCGTTCTGATCTTCTTGTCTTTGATGTTGGCAGTATTATCGGGTTCTTCAGTTGCAAGTTCCGCTTCAATCTCTGGCAGGTGTGCAAATTTGATCAGATAGGCAATGATTAAAAGGACGACGGTAAGCACCAGATAGGGTACAATAACAGCATGGGCCAGGTTGTCAAGCCGTACTTTTCTTGCATCCGTAGTCATTGCCGCAAGTTCTGCGATCAGCCCGTCTGAGTTTTTAAGAATAATGGCTCCCAAAATAATTGGTGCCAGCACCCCCGCAAACTTATTACAGATGCCCATGATGCTGATTCTTTGTGCTGCTTTATCTGCCGGGCCAAGTAAAGTAATATACGGGTTAACTGCTGTTTGTAACAAGGTGGTTCCTGTTCCTACAACAAAAAGTCCAAGCAGGAATATGGGGTAATAACGCAATAGGGCAGCAGGTATAAACAATACACAGCCTATAGCCATAATAACCAGACCTACACGCATGCCTTTTACCATACCGGTACGCTGTAGTAATTTGCTGGAAGGAATAGCCATTACCGTGTAAGAGATATAGAATGCAAAAGTCACCAGATAAGCTTGCCACTCCTCCAGTTCACAGGCAATCCTGAGGTAGGGAATTAAAGTACCATTGACCCAGGTAATGAAGCCGAAAATAAAAAAGAAAGCCCCGATAGTCATGATTTGCATCGTCAGCGCATTCTTTCTTGTCGTCAGCGTGGTATTGTCATTCTGCATAGTATCTGCTTTTAAGTAAATCTTTCATGTAATTGTTGATGTCCCATTGTTGCGCAAATGCTGCTGTCGGATCTGTCACTGTCGACAGATACGGAAAAGGGCCAAACTCTGACGTAAATGTAAATATTTCAGTGCCTCTTTCCTTTTGCATACAGACTACTTTATCCCAGCATGTCAAATGATGCTGAAGTGCTTCCTGCCATTCTGGTCGGCGTGGGTCATTTACTTGTGGACCCTGTGTAAAGCCGACGCGTGCGTGAATGTGTGTGGTGCGCGATAGCGCAATTTCGACTGCGCTGGCCTGATCTTGCAGGTAGCTTTCTGCTACGGCATACCAATGGGAAATATCGAGGGTCAGGTTCAACCAGGGAAGTTTTTCGAGGAAATCCCTGGTGGTGTGGGCTGCAAAACTGAACTTACCCCGGTGTGTTTCATGTACAATGGTTACACCACCTGCCAAACTCAGTTCTTGTGCAAGCAGCAGCAACTCCAGGTTTTGTTCAAAGTTAAAATGATCTTTTCCGGTATGCGCAGTAATGAACAATGGCTTCAATTCTATTAAGGCCTGCAACCTGGCGCTCATTTCTTTTCGATGTTGGTTAAAATCAGGGGTAACGGTGTCCCAGTGTACCCCTATAAATTTTAAATTTTCATTCTGCAAAGCTGCGGTCATCGCTTGTAATGTGCGCTCATCTGTTGGCAGACTGGATTCTATACCGTCGTACCCTGCGTCTGCTACACGCTTCGCAAACTCAGTCCAGGAGAGGTGCTCACTTCCCCAGCGCGTACAAAAAAATAGGTTTTCCATGGCTTATATCGCCAATTCCTGCTGAGGGTCCATCAATATCGGAAAATACTGGCCTGTTATTTTCTCTCCTTTTGGAACAGCTTCAGTGCCAGGCATTAAAGGGGTGTCTGTGTCTGAAATGGTGCCATCCGCAAACATGTTTAACACAAATGCTCTCCGTGATCTGTCTGATCTGTTTTCATAGGATCCGTGTACAAGCAAGGGATGATGAAATGTGCCATAGCCCTTTTTCAATTCCATTGGAATCGGTTTAAAAGCAGCCTTTTGTTCTGCCGATAAAAATTCCATTAATCCTTCCATTTCACCTGCAAGTTCAGGTTTTTGCAACAAGCCCCATTCATGACTTTTGGGTACATAATACATGCAGCCATTTTCTGTGGTGGCATCATCAAGTGCAACCCAGCAAGTTAAATGCTGAAGTGGAATAGTTCTGGTCCAGTAAGAGTAATCCTGATGCCAGGCCACTACACCGCCATGTTGGGCGGGTTTACAAAATAACTGGTCATGCCAAAAACGAACGGCCTTATTTCCCAGCAGCTGACTTGCAGCCATGACAAATGCGGGATTCCACAATATATCGTGAAATGCTGGTGTGATCCGCCAGGCGCCCAGAGCATGGAACAATACTGAATTTGGGTCAGTGGATGCGTTGGAAAAGAACTGATGAAACAAGGTGTGGTCTGGTAAATTGGGATCAGAAATCCGTACCAGATCTTCATTTAGCTGGTCCACCTGCCATTCTTCCAAAAACTTAATGTTACTCAGATAACCATTCTCTTTAAAAAAGGTGATTTGCTCATCGCTGAGCATGTATTGTTCCCACTCTTTTTTGTTGACAGGCCATTTGAAAAAATCTGATACCAATTGGTGGTGTTCTGATAGGTCTTTGAGTTGATTCGTGTTCATTGTGCTGTTTTTTTAGTCCAAATTATTTGTTAACTCGTTATTTACTGCATGCGTGCTTTTGTCAAGTAATCCCAGTTCATATAATTTCTTTATAAAATTAAAAGATCTGTCCTCAAATAGTATTTCATAAGGAAAGGCTTCTTTGATCAGTGGTTTCTCTTTGGAGAGCCTGTCAATCTCCTGCTGGTTCTCCTCAAGGAAGGCAATGGCCCATTTCAAAGCCAAAGCTTCGGGCTCCAGTTTTTTCCAGCGTTCCAGTATTTTATCGGCTTCTTTATGATTTTCGGTTGCCCGTAAAAGCAGAATACCCAAAAGGTCCAAAGAAGAATAGGGTGTTTGCTTGTGTTCGGCTCTATAATGGGTAATGCGTCTGAATAACCGCGCTCTTTGTGCCGCATTGTCAGATGTGCTGCAGATCAGCTGAATGAAATCTTCTAATCTTTCATCAACATGGTAAGGTTTTCCTATGCCCATGTTTTCTGGCCAGGTTCTGGCCAGGCTGATGTGTTTGAGTACTTGATCAAAGTCTTTTGCTTCAATGGCATTAAATGCGGATAACAAATGGCTTTCCCGCCAGCTGTTCCTACCCTCAGATGCGCCTTCATTTGGCAGCACGGTCATATTGTTCATCAGGCTAATGGCCTGATCCAGCTGTTTGGTGTGCATTAAGCATTTCGCGAGTTGTAAGCCAAGATAATAATTGTCGGGATACTGATGATAGCCCTGCTTTACAATAGATAAAGCAGCAGTCCAGTCTTCATTCTCCAGGTAATACCTGGATAGGCTTAAAATCGGCCTCCATTCATCCGGAGCCTGAGCCTGGGCTTTTTGGAGATCACCTAGTCTGCCTGGATGACCAAGTTCGCGTCTTAAGTTTGCCCTGAGGATATAAAAGGGGTAAAAAGAAGGTTGATCAGCACAATCGTTCAACAGCAATAAAGCGTCTTCTTTTTTCAGATTTTGAATATAGGCCAATGCCAGGTAGTATTTGAATTTCCAGTCCGCATGTTCATTTACTGCCCAGTTGAGTACATAGATGTCTTCTTCCCGATGCGGAAAAACAAAGTCAGGATTGGATGTTGCGGCCAGCTTCAATGCGGCTTTAGCAGCGTCAGGAGCGCCGGAAACATGATGCAGCCATGCCATCCAAAGATGAATCATAGCATAATCTGGCGATTTTGATAAAATGAGAATTGCATCTTGATACAGGTGGATATTGGTATAAAAAGCCGCCAGTTCTATATACGTTTCATAAGGAAGTTCGCTAATTGTTATTGGGCGTATGGAATCCTGGTTGAGCAGATCAAGTTCGTAATTGGCCAGGTAGTTGATCGGATCTTTTTTAAGCAGGGAATAAATGGCTTCACGTGCTTTTTCCGTACGGCCTTTGAGGCGGTTGACCACAATTTCAAAGTAAATGACCTGTAGGTTTTCCGGTTGGAATTGCTTGGCTTTCGCAATGTAAGTCTCCGCCTGATCAATCTGTCCTGCTCTCAATAGCATTTTTGCAAGTTCGTTAAAAGCAGGCATCCGGTATTCTACAGACTGGCTTGCTATTGAAAATCCGTCTTTGGCATCAGAATCGTTGTTTAAACGGTCGTTTACCAATCCATATAAGTAATTGCTCTCAGGATGATAGGTGTCAATGGACAAAGCTGTGGTCAATAAACCCAGTGCATCCTCAAATCTCATTTGCTTGAAATATAGTCCGGCCAGGCCAGACAGTGCTTCAATGAAGAAGGGATCTTTTTTTAGACAGAGCTGATAATGTTTAAGGGATAGCTCGAAAAAACGCTGTCTTTCCCATTCTTTTGCCTGGATGTAGAGCGCCTGAGCCGAATTGAAATTATATGCACGGTCAATTTTAGAAGGCCTTTTGAGCGGATAACTTTGTTCGGGACCGTTGAAGATAATTTGCTGATCTAACATTATTGTCAGGTGTTCTGCAAGAACAGCCATGGGAAGTGTCAGGGTACAGGTCTGCATGGGATCCAGTTGGATCTCTTTCCTTAAGATTTCCGTTTTATTATTGAATAGGATTAAAGTATGGTTAATCGGTTCAATGGCGCATAGGTTAATTTGTGGGCTAGAAACCTGCGTTGGCAGATAAAATGAAAGCTGCCGGCTACTGTAAGTTAATCCACCACTGTTTTTTACCGGAAACCAGTGCTCTTCCCAGGTGTCATAACTATACGGTAAGAAGGATCTGTGTTTAAACGGTGTTTTAGAGCTGGTTGCGATACTTTGGTTAAATAATCGGCCGCTTTGTACTTCTGTGTATTGTCCATCATTATCCGTTAGTAAATCTTCCCAGATCATGCCGTATGGTGATAATCCCCAGATCCATATTTTTTTTCCAGGCTTGTCGTCATACGTGGCAGAATGTCCCATACCAAACTGGTCATCATGCCAATAACACCCCCAAAAATCACTGTATGATCCAAATACATGGTATGATTTGTATTCTCCATGATCGTTCTGATCGTAGAAAGAAATTTTACGGTTTTGTTCATCTTCGGGCCAGCTCTGTGACGCGCCATCATGGCCCAATCGTTGCTTGCCCGGATAAATATACTCCAGGTTACCCGCGGCTTTGATTCCAACATTATTCCATTGGTAATACGACTGCGGCATACAGCTGTTGTTGTGCCACCAGCTTTTGGTACTAAAATGAGCAGCGTCCTTATTGAGTTTAATTTCCACCCGCCATTCTGTACGGGAGGGCCAATCGGTCGCGCCAATAAAACAGCTTACGCTTCCATCAGAATTTTCAACCATTTTATAATCCACAGGTGCAGAGCAGGAAGGGGTATGTCCAATAATCCCCATATTGATCTCCATACCGCCTGAAGTCCATGGGCCACGCATAGCTACGTCCCTGAACTTAACCGCGTTGTTAAAATAAATAAATTCTTTTCCGGTCGATTTTTCTATTGCGCCCCATATTTTACCACCTACCATTGGATTGATCCAGATCTTAATATAATTATTTTCCATAATGATCATTTCCCAGCTTTGCGCGCTGCTTTGATCTGTATAACCATCAAACCTGTTGTATGGGTATAGCCGTCCAAATTCTGCAATTGGGCTTGGGTCATTATATGGATAGGTGGTCAGGACAATTTGTTCTGTTCTAATTATCGCTTTCTCAAGCTTTTTAATCTCTTTCATTCGTTGTTGTTAACTGAGTTGCGTTAAGTAGGGAAGTGCTATGGTATTTATACAATCAAACTTAATCAACAATAAATTAATAAACAAGCTTCTTATAAAAATAATGTGTGCGGACACAGTTTGTTTATTTATGAATAAACCGATAAAAATATGTTTATTTGCGATACGTATACATTTCCGTTTGAACTGAATTGATCTCATAGAAATGCACGGCCCTGTTTTATGATTATCTTACAAACTAAATAGATACATTTGTTAAATTTTTACAAGGTATATAGCCGGATTTCAAGTCTGTAAATTGATGATGAAATTCATATACCTGAAGATGATAACCAAAAAATAAAGAATTGATGAAACGATTCCGCTCTTACAGATTTCAAAATGAGATAATTAGAAAGGCAGGGTTGTTTCATATTGAATGATATAGTAAACAAGTGAGTATGAAAAACATCCGTATTAAGGATATTGCGGTAAAGGCAAAAGTATCTGCAGGTACTGTCGATCGTGTGCTTCACGATCGGGGAAATGTTTCGGAGAAAGTGAAAGAGCGTATTCTCAAAATAATTGAGGAGATGAATTACGAGCCAAACTTAATGGCGCGTGCGCTCGGGACAAAAAAAGATTTTCATTTTGCGGCCCTGATCGGGGATCCGAAATATGATTCATATTGGATAGATCCCAAGGCAGGAATTGGAAAAGCAGCAAAAGAAGCGCGGCAATATGGGGTTAAAGTCACTCAATATATGTTTAATCCCTATGACATCAGCTCTTTTCAAAAGAAGGCCGAGGAAATTACCCGCGCCAATCCGGACGGGATTTTATTGGCGCCTATTTTTTATGAAGAGGTTTTACCCTTTTTTAAAACCTGGAAGGAGTTAGGTATACCTTTTGTACTTTTTAATACGCAGATTGCTGAATTTGATCCTTTAAGTTATATCGGGCAGGATTCTTATCAAAGTGGACTTGTTGCGGGTAAACTGATTCATTACGGTCAGTCAAATCCTTCCACGATTTTAATAGCCCATATAGATGAGGATATCGCCAATTCCAGCCAGTTACACTTGACTAAAAAAGAACAGGGACTCCACCATTATTTTGATCAGTATAATTTAAATCACCAATATAAGTTCATCAAGGCAGAATTGAATCTCAGGAATTATGCCCTGTTTGTAGAGCAGCTTGATGCCATTGTTGAGAATAATCCTCAGTTACAGTTTTGTTATGTAACTACCTCAAGAGCACATGAGGTCGCTAAATATTTTGAGCAAAAATTCATCAACCACATAAAAATCATCGGTTATGATCTTCTTCCCCAGAATCTGCATTACCTCAATAAAGGGGCGATTAGTTTCCTGATTAATCAAAATCCTTTGGGACAGGGTTATTGGGGTATCAATCAACTGGTAGATCACCTGGTCTTTAAAAAAGACATTGCAGCGATTAAATTTCTTCCGCTTGATATTGTCACCAAAGAGAACCTCAATTATTACATTGACGAATCGATGTTGTACAACCGTTTTTAAATTTAAGATTCCTGTTGGTTTTTGTCTTTACAGGTAAGGATTAACAGGAATCTGTACAATACGGTATCCAGCATCCTTCAATCGTTTCAGCTCTTGCTCATCGGGCATTACTTTGTAAATCACGGAACTCAGTACCTGGCTGCTGGAAACACCTAAAGCAACAAGGATATCAAATATCTTTTTCTTAATTTTTAAGGTGATAAATTTTAGGTTTCCAGGCGTGGCTTTCATCGTTTCAGCACCTTTAAAATAAAAATGTGAATTGATTTTTTTAAAAGCAACAAGGGGAAGGTTGATGCCTGCTGCTAGTTTTTCAAATTCCCTTTCTGAAACTTTGTATACAAAATTCCCGACAGGTTCATAAGAAAAGCGGTTTTTCCAGAACTTTTGAACCAATTTATCGTTGATAGCAGCCAATATGTTGGAGATAAACAAAAGTGCTGGTATTTTAGAAATTGGATCCTGAGGTTCAATGATGACTACAGCTTTTTTCGATACGCGAAGCATCTCATAAACTGCCATAAATGGCCTTGGAAAGTGATGATACGTCTCCTTGCATAGGATGTAATCAAAAGTGTTGTCGTTAAAAGAAAGCTTTTCGGCATTCTCAGCAGAAAATTCCTGTATAAAACCTTCCTTGTGCGCTACACTCAAAAAATCACTGTTTAAGTCGCTCGCGTGTGCAGATTGCTGATTTCCATGAGCTGTGATGTAATGCGCATCCATGCCATAGGCATCACCAACAGTAAACCAGCTTTGTCCGGCCTGGGCAATTAAAGGGTCAATGCAGGAGAATTTTATTTTTTGAAGCCAATTGTTAACGGTATTTTGATCGGCATCTTTAAATTTTTGTAAGAAAGCTTTTTTTGACTCCTCTGTCGGGAACAGTTTGTTATACCAATTACCGTGTTTGTTATAGCTTTCTTCTTGAAACATTTAATTTTTTTAGCAAGGTTATAAAAAAAACGACAAATTGCCAAGAGATTTAATACTAATGTAGAAAATCAAGTCGTCCGAAAAATTCAGGTAAATGAAAGTTAGGCGTATCAGAACTGATGTGATTCCATGCTGCATAATGAACTATCGGGAGGTCGTCACCGCATTTGTAAAAATTGGCATAACAGGTTGATCCGGACAATTGAGTGATTTTGTGGAAAGTAAATATGCAAAACGGAATCACAAGGCAGAGTTCCCAGGTAACGAGGTCTGTTGATTGGTCCTTTTTAAAGGATCTGGCATATTTAATCTGCTCAACCAAAGCCGGACTAAGAAATTGTCGTTCCTTAGCCGTTCCAAAGCACAATAAGCCAGTGCCAGCATGGTTAAATTCGAAATTGTAATATTCCCAGGGACTATCAATGCCAAGGAAAAATTCAACACAACTGTCTTTATAAACAGGATCATTGGTTTGAAGGTAGGTGGCTTTACTGTGTGGTTCCCGGACATAATATTTTAGGAGCAAGCAGTCTGTACCCTGTGCAATGACAAAGTCTGCCTGTACATTTTCATCTTTAAACTCGGTCCAGGGATATTCGCCAATGTGCTGACGATTGATTTTGTCAAGCAATACGGATACCTCAAAGGGATCCGTATTGCTGCTGACGTGTGCCAGATATTCAACTTGAAGTGTTGTCATTTGTCTGGTTAATTAACTTTTTTGTAGCCGATTTTTTCAAAGGGAATATTTCTAAACCCCGGAATCTTATCCCATACGATCGCATCTTTCCGTAATTTAAAGTTTTCTGCAGCATAGTTTTCAAATCCCGGATCTTCATTGGTTTCGTAATTGCTTTCTGTAAAAGGCAACCATTCTTCTTTGCCTTCCACTCTTTTGGGCATTTTTACCAATAGATTCCTGTAAAAAGTATCGCGCTTAGGTAGCTCAGGATTATCTTCAAAATAACCCGGCAGGTGCGGATATTGCGTAGCGTAAGGTGGATTTTTATAGTTAACAGCTTCTAGTCTTTTTTGAAAAGTACCATCTTTAACCAGCATAGCTTTGGCCCAGTGTTTCAGTCTGTCGTCAATGTGGGCTGCATATTTGGTTTCAATAAAAATGTTGTTGTGATAAGGGTTGTCCCTTCCTCCTCCAATAAATCCGGCAACAGTTCCTGCTTTGAAAAAAACATTGTCATAAACTTCCATTCCACATGCGCCATCATCGTGGTAAACAGCCATGGTTTTGTGTTCGCCACCAATATGATGAAAGTAGTTGTATCTCACAATCTGTCCGCGTTCTGAAGGGTTTCGCCCAAAATACAGAGCGCCCATGTCATCAGAATCCATCACCAGGTGGTGAAAGTTATTGTATTCTACCACATGGTTATTGCCATGTAACATGACGCCCGAAGAAGGCGCGTTGTAAATGTCACAGTTCGAAATCCGGTTCCCAACACCGGTAATCCATATGCCAGGTCTGTACGAACGTTCAATGCGGTTAAAGTCGTGGATGCTGCAGTTTTTAATGTAATTGTTACCTGGTTCTAAAGTTAACCTGTTTCCGCCACTGATTAAGAAACCTCCCGAGCCGGTATTGTAGACTTCGCAATTGATGATGCCGTTGTTTTTGCCGGCTTCGCGATCAAATACGGTATGGTCATAAACATATTGGACTAAACTTCCAATGCCCCTGGATACTGGTTTTACAGCAAATACACTCAGGTTATCCGATTCTGCCTCGACTCCTTTTCCCATAAAAACACCAACCATGCCCAGGTTTGTAAATTTACAGCCATCGATAATTACATTGTCTGTTCTTTCCATGGTGATGCCAATGCCCCGGCTACAGGTAAAGTTCAGGTTGTTGATTTTAATGTTTTTGACATCGTCGATGGCCAATAATGGCGTTTCGAGTTCTGATATTTCCAGCTTTTTTAAGTTATCCGGAGGTAGAAAATAGAGCATTTTAGTTTCCGTATCTACATAGTATTCCCCGGGTAAATCTATTTCCTCCGGTAAATTGTAGGCATACCAGGCCCTCCAGGGCTTTCCGCTGCCAAAACCATAAGCATGGGGCCTTAAGGTTGTGATGGTTTTTTTAAGGGTATCGATGCTTTTCAGCGGAACGGCATCATCTGCATATCCCCACATGAAAAAGCCCGCAATCCATACTTTGGCAGGTTCTTTCCACCGGTTCGGGCGGTTGATGTCTTTGTAAGTAAATGTTCCACCACGGTTAGTCGAGTCGCCCCATCTTGGAATGGAGCCCGTGTCCAATACTGAATATATAGGTACTGAACCTTTGTTTGGCCATCTTGCTATCTTTCCTGGCTCGTCATTGGTAAATATTTCCAGTGGAGCAGGAGCAAAGGGGCGTGTAAAACCGGTCATTCTCAACTTTCCAATGCTTTTGATTCCCGCTTTTCTTAAATCCACCTGCCTGATTTTATTTCGTATTTCAGGTAAAAAGCGGCTCAGATAGCTAGGGTCAGATACCGGCTGGATTAAATTGGATGAAACTATCCTTCCGCCATGAATAACGGGCTGCTCTTTGTTATAGGCTTTAATTGTTAAGGGGACTCTGGAAGACCAGGTCTTGTCCTGTACGATTTCTAACGTATTCGTTATTGGATATACTCCGCCGCGTAAAATGATTTCTATGGGCCTGTTGGATTTCTTACTGGCTGCATTGGCTGTTTTGAGTGCCTTTGCAATATCGGATACCGGGCTTTGAAGCGTCCCGGTACCTTGTGCTTTGCCCTTTGGCGAAACATATATTTTTATGGATTGCTGAGCATAGCTGCATACAGCTGATGCGCTCAGCAAAGCCAAGCCTATCATGCCCTTTTTTAATGAATTTACAGTCATTATGTTGGTTTTAACTGGTTGGCTATTTTCTTTTAATAACGATCAGAAATCCTTTTTCTCCTTCTAATTCGATTTCCTTGGTAACATCTATTTTGCGTGCTTCCTGGAATTCAATAATTTCAGGAATCTCTGCTGTAATCTGATCCGGAGAAAGGCCCAGTGATTTCCAGTCGATATTGAGTTTGCATTTTTGCGGGTCCGAAGTCCAGTTGGCTACTGCAATGATGACCTCGTCTTTACCTTTGTAAATCGTAGCTTCTGTTTTAGGATTGTTTGTTTTTACCGGAATTTCGTCATTCCAGAAGCCAATCATCTGTTTGCGTTCAATTTGATAGTCATCCCAGAACTTCCAGATGTGCTCCGGAGTTTTTGCTTTAAACCAACCTAACCTATTGGTAATCCCAAACACCATTCCTCTCCATGGATTTCCGCCTTTATTCAGCATTTGTGACGATAAGCCGAAAGGGACACCGCTGACTTCAATCAGCCAGTAGTCTGCAGATTTGTTATAATCTCTTGCTTCTCCAACCCATAAATGGTCAATATATGGTAACATATCCATGTATAAATTCAGAGAAGAAGCCCATTTTGCATACTTATTATAGTGATTCCAGGTGTGCATGTCAATTTTTCCTCCAGGTCTTTCGCGCTCCAGGATTTTACGGGTGCGCTGCATGGTTTCCCTGTCAAGTGCAAGATCATCCATATATATGCCGTCGATTTGCAATTCCTTGCACATCCATTCCATGCCGCCTAAAAAGAAGTTATTTAACCTGGAGTCTGGTCTTGTTAGGATCGCAAGATCCTGACGGCCTTTATATTTTCCTGAAGTAAACGTGGCCACCCATCCTGGTATGAAATTTTCTTTAAGGTTTTGTCCCAACCAGGGGTGTACGCCGTTGGGATTTACCAGTGTTCTTGTAGCCATCCCTGGTCCTGGATAAATGATTTCATCCCCCAATGCACGCATTGCCCACAATTCCGGAGCATTAACGCTGATCTCACGGGTAGTGTAATAGATCTTTGTTTTTAATCCTTTGTTGTGTGTACTGTCGATAAAAGCTTTTAGATCTGGGGTATTGTCGTTCGCAAAAGGATAATCCAGGAACGGGTAGATGTCTTTTTTATGGTGCACGTTAATGATGTTTGCACCATGTTCCAATGCCAGTTTGATCGTATTGCTGGTGGTATCAATGTCAGAATGGTAATACCGGTCGTTGAACTGAATACTTTTATTGATCAGTTTAAATGGCGTAACCAGGAATTCAGCATCAAAAAGATAGGTTTCGCCTTTTTTCAGGATGCGCTGGCCGGAATAAGCTTTGATCATCACACTTTGGTTCTCGTCAAAAATGTCTATTCCACCCTTGCTTCCGTTGCCCCATGATTCAGGCTCGTGGAGTGGGCCAAAAGGATAATACAGATTTACCAATTGTCTTTGATAGTTTTTTCCTTTCAGTTTCAATTTCAATCCGCCATTTACAGCACCCATCCATACTTCGTCCTGGTGTTTTTCAATAACATCCCACTTCCAATGCCAGTCTTTTGGCCTGAAGCCGCCCTCTTTATCCAATCCCATCATATAGGTTGCTTTTTCCGGGCGCAGCGGTACCTGGATTCTGATGTCATCGATCGCGACATCTTTAGCCGAGCTTACTGTTGCACTGTATCCTATAAATCCATCGTAATCGGCACGGCCTTTTACAGTTACAGTAATGTCTCCATGGGTGAGTTTCGTTTCCCAATGAGTTGATGCCGGAAAATGATCTTCAAATTTAATGGTGCCAGCCTTCAGTTCCAGTTCTTTTCCATTTTGCTGAATAACGAATTTGATTGGAGAAGCAAGGATGGGCTCACCCCGGGATACGATCAATTCATTGTTCTTGTCAAAAAAGGTCTGAATGTCGGCTGGTAGGCCTTGTTCAGATAATTTGACTGTCCTACCTAATATAGAGATATCTTTCTGTGCTCTGGTTACCTGTTTAAAACCATTGGTAATGCCATCGTCCAACCCCACTTTCGTGTTTAACCAGGCTAGTCTTGCTAAGGTTGTCTCATCGTTAAAGCCATGGTTTACCATTAGGTTTCCGCTTACGTTTACACTTACATTGACAAATGTTGCTGGCAGGCCTTCGGGTTTTATTTCTACACGACCTCTAAACTCTCCCTTGTAATCCTCCGGAATTTGTACGCCAAACCACAGCGGCAATACATGTTTTGCTTTCAGTTGCACCGATTTGCTAAATGGCTCGCCTTTAAAAGAGATACCTCCTGTATTAAAGCAGGTCACATCTTTAATGACTTGTCCATTTGAACTGCTTAACGGAGAAAAACTTACTTTGACATTTTTTAAAGGCGTTTCATTGGCATAAACCCCAATTTGAAAAGTGTAATATTCTCCGGGTTGTGCTTTGCCTTTAAAGTTTGTCTGAGCTTCGGTGTTGTAGCTTGTCCATTTCTCAGGTAAACTATCTAACAGTCTGATCGAATTTTCATGTCCTTCGGGAAATGTAAAATACTTTTTGCCTGGAAATTTTTTAAGAAAGGAGTTGGCTTGCGCAGGTGTTGCCGGTTTTGACATCACAGTTGGGTTCAACCCGATGTATCCGGTTAGTTTGGTTTCTCTGATTGCATCTACGTCAATAGGATGGGTCAGTTTGTCCTTGTTTTGTGCATAAGCCAGGGGTGCAATGAGCATCAAGGAAGAGAATAGCAATTTTTTCATAAAATTTTGATTTATTGAAACAAATCGAATGGTTTATACTTGGTTGTCGTGGTTTTTGGTAATTGTTTTATAAAACTACCAGTATTGCTTTTATAAAGATTTCCGTGTAAGTACAGTGTTTAAATCAAAAATCTTCGTATTCAAACATAGTAACAAAAAACGAGGAATAAAAAATAATTTCGAAATTGTGTTCGCACACATTAATATTTTATTATGTTTGTGTAAGTATCAAGAGGTATTTCTGTGTTCGCACACTTAACACATTTTTGTTTCTTGACTTAAAGTACCAAAAGCACGCGATTAATCGCAAACACTAACCAATGTAAACCAAATGGAATCAATGAACCACTCTAAACTCATGAAGTATGACAAAAAACAAACTCTTTAATTGCGGTTTTTTAAATTTAAAAGTCGCAACCATGTTGATTGCTTTTGTTTTTATAGCCTTGCTGGGGACATCCGGTACGGCTATCGCAGCAAGAAAACTGCTTGCCCCCATCACTGTTACTGGTAAAGTATTGGATGAAAAAGGCGAATCCCTGATCGGTGTAAGTATTAAAAGTTCTGCAGGTGGTGGCGTTGTCACCGATGTGAACGGCGCGTTTTCTTTGAAAACAGAAAGCGATGCGACGTTAACCGTAAGTTATCTGGGCTATGTTACCCAACAGGTTAAAATCAGTGGACGCACAAAAATTACCGTAACACTTGTTCCTTCTGCCAATCAATTGAATGATGTGGTGGTTGTAGGATATGGTACGCAGAAGCGTAAGGATGTGACAGGGGCAGTTAGTAGTGTAAAACTGGAAGGTGGACCTAAAGAGTCAGTGCCACTGATTAACCCTTTAGAAGCCATTCAGGGGACGCCAGGTATAAACGTTGGACCTTCAACAACTGCCGGGGCGACACCTAATATTGTTGTAAGGGGGCAGAACTCTATCAGTGCAAGCTCAAATCCTTTAATTGTATTGGATGGGGTTATCTTTAATGGAGACTTGAACCAGATCAATATGAATGATGTTTCGAGTTTTGATATTCTAAAAGATGCAAGTTCTGCTGCCATTTACGGTTCGCGTTCGCAAAATGGAGTGATTTTAATTACGACAAAACGTGGTAAAACTGACAAACCACAAGTGACATTAAATAGTTACTATGGCACACAAAGTTGGACGCGTGTTCCTGAGATGAGAAATGGTGAGCAATACATTCAATGGAGAACGGATCTAGCTAAGGCAAGGGGGAATAATCCAGCTAATGTTGCGGCTGTAATTGGTGCTGCACCATTAGAATTGCAGGCTTATAATGAAGGGCATACTATAGACTGGATCAAAGATATTCAGCAAAATGCACCTGTTCAAAATTACGATCTTAGTGTTTCAGGTCGGTCTGATAATGTAAATTATTATTTTTCAGCTGGTTATATCAATCAAAAAGGAGTTTTAGCAAATGATAACTATAGTAAGCCAAATCTTACTTTAAAGGTTGAAAACACCATAAATAGTTGGCTTTCTTACGGTATTAACGGCTATTATTCTTCGAGAGATTATTCAGGTATTCCTGCCGACTTGTACATGGCTACCTATTTGTCTCCTTATAGTTACAAATATGTAGATGGAACAAACAACGGTTTGCTTCAACGTTTTCCACAAGGAAACGGTTCAAACTATAACCCATATTGGGGTAATGCAGGCAGTAAAGTTTTAGGAACGATAGATGATAACGTTGAGAAATATTATAGCATGCGCGGTACAGGATTTATCAATATTAAATTTCCTTTTGTACAAGGTCTCTCTTACCGCTTAAGCGTAAATGGAGAAAGGTCAGGAAGCAATGTTGCTAACTTCCACCATGAGTCAGGTGAGGTGAATACCTTATTGCCTGGAAATATTGCTAATCCATCCCAGTTTCTAGCCAATGCTTACGGCAATAAAATGAATGGAACCACACTTACTTATTTGTTTGATAATATCTTGACTTACGATCGTCAATTCGGAGATCATCATCTTGATGCCTTGGTTGGTTATACCCGTGATGAAAGTAAAACAGAAGAACTTAGTGCCACAGGAACTGACTATGCTTCTTTCGGATCTTCAATTTTAGGTATTTACGGATTAAATAATGCGACTACCCAAAGGTCTAACAGCAATTACAGTAGTTTCACCAATGTGGGCTATATCGGCCGGTTAAACTACAATTATAAAAGCAGATATTTTGCTACTTTTAACTTCAGAAGAGATGGATATTCCGCATTTGTTCCCGGTAGGAAATTCGGAAACTTCCCTGGTGCTTCTGTCGCCTGGGCTTTAAGTGAAGAGGGTTTCATGAAAAGCCTCACTGTTATCAATAATCTTAAAATCAGGGCATCTTATGGACGGACTGGTAATCAGGGAATATCGCCATATAAAACACAAGCTACAGTAGGTTCTGCAGTTGGTACATCCGGCTATCCGAGCCCGGGATATGTGGTATTTGGTCCCACTTCTTATCAATATACTTTCCCTTCTCAATTGGGTAACAAAAACTTAACCTGGGAAAAAACTTCAGCCTTCAATCTTGGAATTGATTTTAGTCTCCTGAATAACAGGTTGTGGGGTTCGATTGAGGCATATAAAAGTTCAACAAAGGATCAGCTAATTACACGTGCGATACCAAATATCACAGGTTATGATGTGGTTCAGGATAACCTTGGTCAAGTAGATAATAAAGGTATTGAGGTAACCATAAATTCCATTAACCTTAAATTCGAAAACGGATTTAAATGGGAAAGTGGATTTGCTTTCTGGATGAACAGGAATAAATTGGTGCACTTAAACTATAAAATCAATCCATTAACCGGAAAAGAAGATGACGATACAGGTAATAGTCTGTTTATCGGAAAATCTTTAGGTGCGATTTATGATTATACTTTTGATGGTATCGTTCAAAGTTCAGATGCAGCTTATATAGCTGCTAACGGAGCGCTTGCTGGCGATGTTAAGTTTAGAGATATTAGTGGTCCGGATGGTACTCCTGATGGAAAAATAACTGCTGCCGACCGCTCGATCATCGGTTATGGAAAAGAGAATTTTAACATGAACTTATCCAATACCTTTACTTATAAAAATTTTCAGCTGTTCTTTAGCTTAAATGGAATATTTGGCGGTGGTAAGGATAATTTCTTTATGTCAACGAATTTAAGAGGATTAAATCCAGGTGCTGTTACCATTGGAAACTGGCTCAACCTGCCTTACTGGACTCCTGATAATCCAAGTGATAAATACCCTAGACCAAACTATGGCAACCCACTTCAGTATGGTTTTTATCAATCCAGAACATTCGTTAGGTTGCAAAATGCTTCGCTTAGTTACCTGTTCCCAAAAGACATTACAGATAAGTTGAAGATCGCAAATCTTAAAGCTTATGTAAGCGGAACCAATCTATTTACATTAACAGGCTGGACAGGTCTTGATCCTGCGAATGGAGCACAGATCGGTGGTAACGGTGGTTCTTCAAATAATGCAGTTAATAAATCACAACCGATCATGCGTGCTTTTACATTTGGTTTAAATGTTGGCTTTTAATTTTATTAAATATGAAAACGTATAAAAATATAATAACGGCAATTGTAGCAGTCATGGTATTGAGCATGGCTTCCTGCAAAAACGATAAAGATTTTTTAACTGAAAATCAAAAGGCCCTGGATGAAAGTAACTCATTATTAAATCCCGCACAGTTTTCTGTAATGAGCGCTTCCATGTACCATTACATACAATTGTTTTACTGTTCGGCAGATCAGACTAAAGATGCATGGATTTTAGGTTTGGGTACAGATGTATGTTTTGATCCACGTGACCCTACATCAAAATATAACAATTGGAGCATTGTTAATGGAACAGATAACTTTTCCGGTGACTGGTGGAGTTGGCAATATACGCTGATTAAAGTAGCGAATACTTTAATTGCCGGAGCGGCTAATCCAGCGGTAGTTTGGCCAAGTGATGCCGCTAAAAATGCAGCAATCGCTGAAGCTCGTTATTTCAGGGGATTTGCTTACCGTAACCTGGCCAATGCATTTGGTGGTGTGCCTATCGTTGATGCACCTGTTACCGAAGCGAAGGTTGATTATGTACGTAATACCAGGGATGAAGTATATAAATTTGCACAGGCTGATCTAATCTATGCTGCGGCCAATCTCCCTTTAACAACTACGCAACCAGGAAGAGTAGTAAGAGCGGCAGCTGACCATATACTGGCAGAAGTTAACATCAGCTTAAAAGATTATGATGGTGCGATTGCCGCTGCAACACGCGTTATTGACGGAACTGATGGTAATTATTCTTTGGTAAAAGCACGGTTTGGTGCCCGCGCAGCTGAGGCAGATAAAAACTATTACTACGATTTGTTTGTGATGGGTAATCAAAATACCCAGACAGGTAATAATGAAAGTATCTGGAATGCACAATTTGCGGTAACTGCAACCGGCGGACCGGTATTAGGGGGTGTTCCTGGTACGCTAACAAGACCATTGATCGAAAGGATGATGTGGTGCCAGTATTGGGGTGCAGCTAAATTGGGTTATCCGGGTACACCAACCGACACAAGCGGTCGGGGTGTAGGTTTTGTAAAACCAACCAACTATACCAATTATAACATTTGGAAAAATTCAGGTACTGATATCAGAAACAATGAAGTCAATATCAAACGTAAGTACTACTTTGGTGCAGATATTAAAGACGGGAATGGAGTGGTGATCTTTAAAAAGAAAGATCTTATTCCTAAATCTTACCTGACTACCCGTGAGGATACGATGTTGTTTGTTTATCCAAACTGGGCCAAATTTGGAACGGATAAGCACATCAATGCAGTTCCTGATAACGGCTATGTGAGAAATTTCTATGTGATCCGCTTACCTGAAACTTACTTTTTAAGAGCAGAGGCTTATTTAAATAAAGGCCGCACCGATTTAGCTGCAAATGATTTAAATGCAGTTAGGGGACGTGCTATTGCTACGCCTGTTGCTGCTGCTGATGTGAATATCGATTATATACTAGATGAACGTGCGCGCGAATTGTTCGGTGAAGAATTCAGAATGCTGACCCTAACCCGATTAGGTTTGGTATATGATCGCACCAAACGATTTGGATCACCAGAGTCAGCCGCTTCTGTCCAGCAATATAATAACCTGATGCCAATACCGCAAACCGCGATAGATAGAAACGTGGGCGCAACACTGGCACAAAACCCGGGTTATAAATAAGAAATAGTCGCATTAAAGTTTTTTATACACACAATTGATACCGAGAGTGTCCTGAACTACAAATTGGGACACTCTCATTTACTTAAACCAATTGCCGCAATAACTTATTAAATCGCAATCGATTGTAATACCAAATACTCATGAGGTTAAAATTTACATTATGTGCCATCATCTGCCTGCAACTTTCAACTATCCAGGCGCAGGAAAAAACAGGTTATATTCCATTGACCCCAAAAGAGCGTCAACAGGTTGCTTTATTATTGAGCAAAATGACGGTAGAAGAAAAGGCCCATCAACTGGCGTCCTTTTACCCAAATGCCAATAAAAGACTCAATATCCCACATATGCAGGCTGGTGAAGCCTTACACGGTATCGTGGCAGCAGGTGCAACCTCATTTCCTCAGGCCATTGCTTTAGCGAGTTCATGGGATACCGGACTGGTTGAAAGAGTTTCCACCGTTATTGCCAAAGAGGCGAGGGCTATGGGCATCCAACACTGTTATACGCCAATGCTTGGTGTATTAAGAGATGCTCGCTGGGGCAGATTTGAAGAAGGATATAGTGAAGATCCTTACCTGGTGAGTAAAATTGGGGTGGCTTTTATAAATGGATTACAGGGAACCGGTAAAAATCGTTTCAATAAAGACCATGTGGTGGCCACGGCAAAGCACTTTGTAGCCGATAGCGAACCATTACTTGGTGCCAACGGCGCCGCAGTAGAAATTTCACTGCGTAGTTTGCACGAGGTTCATCTTCCACCTTTCAGGGCTGCTGTTGAAGAAGCTCATGTTGGGGCAATTATGCCCGCTCACCATACTTTAAATGGCATACCCTGCCACATCAATACTTATACATTAAATGATGTACTGAGAAGAGCATACGGATTTGATGGCCTGGTGGTATCGGACAATAACGATTTGCGTTGGGTACAGGACAGGTTATTTGCTACAGAAAGCCGTGAAGAAACCATTCTTAAAGCTTTGGAAGCTGGGGTACATACCGAGCTGGCTTTTAAACAAACCTGGGCGGATAAAAGGATGTATGGTCCTTTATTGGTCAATGCAGTAAAAAGCGGAAAAGTACCAATGAAGCTTTTGGATGAAGCGGTAACAAAAGTATTGGAATTCAAGATCGCCTTGCACCTGGAAGAAGAAGAGAATCCGCTTGGCAAAGAAATGACAGAACTGCAAAAGGGGACAAAAGATGCTGATGTAAACGCTGATGTGTTCTTCTCCCAGATTGATGGTTCATTGTCAAGTCCCAGATCAAACTACAAAACAGTATTGAGCAGTCCGGAACATGATGTCTTAGCTTTGGAAGCTGCACGTAAAAGCATCATCTTGTTGAAAAACGCGAATAACCTGCTTCCCTTCAAAAAAGATCAGTTTAAAAAAATTGCAGTAATCGGGCCAAATGCAGATACCATTCGTTTGGGAACTTATTCCACACAGCAACCCAAACACTTCATTACTGTTAAACAGGGAATAGAAAGTCTGGTTGATAAAAACACAAGTATACTGTACGCGAAAGGTACAGACATCCAACATCCTAACGATAGCCAGATCACGGCAGCAGTAGCCGTAGCTAAATCGGCCGATGTCTGCATATTGGTATTGGGTGATGATGAGAAGACCGTAATGGAAAATGTGGACCGTGATGATATTGCCTTACCGGGCGATCAGAACAAATTGATGCAAGCCATTGTTGCTACAGGAAAACCGGTTGTACTGGTCTTATTACATGGTCGTCCACCCGGCATTCAATGGGCAAAAGATAACGTTCCAGCAATTCTGGATGGCTGGTTTCTTGGTCAGGAAACCGGTAAAGTAGTCGCCGAAACCATTTTTGGAGAAAACAATCCTTCCGGAAAGCTGACGGTTACCTATCCGAGAAATGTAGGGCAGGTGCCTGCTTTTTACAATACTTTAATCCCTGGACGGCCAAGAGAAATGTGGGGAACTGCACAAGGCGCAACGTACTCTTTTGGCTACGGACTAAGCTATACCCAGTTCAAATATTCGGAGATCAAGTTATCTAAAAGCAATATGAAAGATACGGAAACTGTTTTTGCAGAGGTAGAGTTAACCAATACAGGAAAAGTGGCAGGTGATGAAATTGTTCAACTTTACCTGAGGGATGACATTTCCTCATTGGCACGGCCAATTAAAGAATTGAAAGGCTTTAAGCGCATTAGCCTGCAGCCAGGTGCAAGTCAAAAAATCTCGTTTCCGATTTCAGCAAGGGCACTTGAGTTTTGGAAAGACGGCAAGTGGATTACCGAACCGGGTAGCTTTACGGTAATGATCGGGCCAAACTCGGAAGAACTTAAAAAAACAACCCTACAGCTAACTAAATAAAACGGTGATGTATAGACGCGATTTTTTATCCATGATTCCACCCGCGGCAGTTATTGGCCTGACTGCCTTAGATGCATCAGCTGTATCGCCATCGCCGAATGTAACCGTTCCCGGATCGGACAGCAGGAAGTACTGGATCTCGGTATTGACGAAAATAGCCGATCCCGTATTGCAAAGCTTAAGCCAGGGAAGGTTAAAAAAAGATATGCCTGTGGAGGTTAATCCCAAAAGCACATTAGACCGGACTAAAGTTACTCATCTGGAAGCTTTTGGTCGTTTGATGGCAGGGATTGCACCATGGCTGGAACTGGGTCCGGATGCAACTGAAGAAGGAAAACTAAGAAGTAAATACATTTCACTCGCTCAAAAAAGCCTGGCCAACGCGGTAAACCCTGCTTCGCCAGATTTTATGCAGTTTACTTCACAAAAATACGAACAAGCATTAGTAGACGCTTCATTTTTAGCACATGCATTGATCCGGGCTCCCAAACAACTTTGGGAACCCCTCGATGCATCTACAAAAGCAAATGTCATTGCCGCATTAAAGTCAACGCGCAACATCAAGCCCACTTATAACAACTGGCTATTGTTTATGGGCATGGTAGAAGCATTTTTACTGATGGCCAATGCCGATGCCGATATCGTAAGAATTGACTATGCCATTAAAAAACACAATGAATGGTATAAAGGAGACGGTATATACGGTGATGGTCCCGGTTTTCATTTTGATTATTACAACAGTTTTGTGATCCAGCCCATGATGCTGGACATCGTCAAAATGGTGGTTGACAAAGGACTGGAAAAACCTGAGGTTTATCAGACTGCATTACAGCGGGCCGTAAGGTACGCAGATATCCAGGAACGCAGCATTTCCCCGGAGGGTACTTTTCCCGCGGTAGGAAGGTCCCTTGCTTATCGTTTTGGTGCCCTGCAGGGGCTTGCCCACATCGCTTTACAGGAGAAATTGCCCGAATTTATCAACCCGGCCCAGGTCAGGTCTGCCATGTCGCTGGTCATTAAACGCATGATCGAAGCTCCGGGAACTTTCGATAAACAAGGCTGGTTAACCATTGGTTTTTGCGGACATCAGATTGATATGGGCGAATATTATATCTCTACAGGTAGCCTTTATCTATGCGCTGTGGCACTTTTGCCCCTGGGCTTACCCGAAAATAATGTATTTTGGGCAGGGCCTGCAGCCGATTGGACCACCAAAAAATTGTGGAGTGGAGTTAACATGCCGGCCGATCATTCAATTCCTTAAATTATGAAATACAGAGCTTTACTTATCGTCATTTTTGCCATTCAATCTTGTAACCTGTTTGCACAGGACATGGAATATTCCAGAAAAGTCCTGAAGACTTTAACTTCCCCTCAGTTCCGGGGCCGTGGTTATGTAGAAAATGGCGATCAGATTGCTTCTGCTTTTATCGCAGGAGAGTTTAAAAAATCCGGACTGATTCCTTTAAATAAGGACACTTATTATCAGGATTTTGATTTGTCTGTAAATACCTTTCCAGGAAAGGTTGAAGTCAGGTTGAACGGTAAATTGCTAAAAACAGCTGTAGATTATCTCATTGATGCGACCAGTCCGGCAGTACATGGTACCTTTAACGTCATTCCGGTACAACGTGCGGAAATCAATACGCCTGAGAAACTGGATGCTTTGGTAAAAAAGGCACAAGCCTCTTTTATTTTATTGGATGACCGTCCTGCGGCCAATGAATCTGTAGCTGATCAACGCAACATCTCTGCTGCAGTGAGAGCACTGCGTACAAAAGATGAGCTCGATTTTAAAGGGCTGATTGTTTTTACGAATGAAAAATTAACCTGGACAACCTTAACTTATCAGAACGCCAGGCCTGTAATTAGTGTCAACAAGAAAGACCTGAATCCTGCAGATATTCATAGCCTGACCGTAAATGTAGATGCAAAACTGATTCCCGATTACAAAACCCGGAATGTAGCAGGGATGGTTAAAGGCAGTTCCGGATCAGACTCAACCCTGGTCATTACCGCTCATTTTGACCACCTGGGGCTCCTTGGCAAAAAGGTGTATTTCCCTGGTGCCAATGACAATGCCAGCGGAACGACATTCCTCCTCAATATGGTGAAGTATTATGCCGCAAATCAGCCCAAATACAATACTGTATTTATTGCTTTTAGCGGAGAAGAGATCGGCCTGCTCGGTTCAAAAGCTTTTGTGAAAAACCCCTTGATCGACCTCACTAAAATAAAATTTCTGGTCAACTTCGATCTGGCAGGTACTGGTGAAGAAGGTATTAAGGTTGTGAATGGTACAATTTTCAAAAAACAATTTGATCAGATCGTAAGCTTAAACAACCAATATCAGTTGGTGCCCAAAGTTGACATCAGGGGCGAGGCTTGTAAAAGTGACCATTGTCCATTCTACCAGCTGGGTGTACCCTCATTCTTTATTTATACCCAGGGTGGTATTCAGGCTTATCATGATGTATACGATCGGGCAGAAACATTACCCTTAACTGAGTTCGCGCACTACTTTCAACTCATGACCAAATTCTTCAATACATTTTAAACAAAACCTAACCAAATAACTAACCCACATAGAAAAATCGCCTATGGTATAATCCGATACGCACTTCTTGCTTCAGGGCGCCTGCATGGCACGCTGAAGAGCTAACGCGCTCCAATCAAAAAAACGAAAGCACAAAAACCAAACAAACCATTGTTTTCGTGATCCATAACTATTTAATCGTTATAAGTATGAAACAAATACGCATTCTCCTGGCGTGTATGCTGATTTTCAGTACAATATCTGTGCTGGCAAGTCGCTTAGACAAGCAGGATGTTTTCAATACAACCACCACAAAACTAAAAAATAACGAACTTGGACTTACTCAGCAAAGAGTAGTCACCGGAACTGTTTATGATGAAACAGGAGAGTCGCTTCCGGGAGCAACCATCAAAGTTGAAGGTAAAGAGCGGGGAGCAGTGACCAACAATGAAGGTAAATATACCATTCAGGTTAACAGTGATACAGAAGTGCTCATTGTATCTTACATTGGCTACATCAGCCAGAAAATCGTAGTAGGAAATAAAAAACAACTCGATGTTAAATTATTACCAAACCCTAAAAATGCCCTTGATGAAGTCGCTGTAGTAGCGTTTGGGGTGCAAAAAAAGGAAAGTGTAATCGGTTCCATTACCACAGTAAGACCGGGGGAGCTAAAAGTTCCTTCCAGTAACTTAACAACCGCACTGGCAGGTCGGGTAGCTGGGATTATCGCTTACCAGCGAAGTGGAGAACCGGGTGCCGACAATGCCGATTTCTTTGTAAGGGGGATCACCACTTTTGGTACAAATACCAAACCCCTGATCTTGATTGATGGAATTGAACTTACTGCAACAGACCTTGCCAGGTTGCAAACAGATGATATTGCCACCTTCTCTGTGATGAAGGATGCAACAGCCACTGCACTTTACGGTGCCCGCGGGGCAAACGGGGTTATTCTCGTAACCACCAAACAAGGTGTTGTAGGTAAAGCAAAAGTATCATTGCGGGTAGAAAATTCTGCCAGTGCCGCAACCAGCAATGTGGAGCTTGCCGATCCGGTTACTTATATGAGATTGGCCAATGAGGCTACCGCAACACGGAACTCCCTGACGCCAATCCCTTATCTTGAAGATAAAATAGAAAATACAGCAAACGGTGTAAATCCGCTTATTTTTCCGGCAAACGACTGGCGTAAAATGTTGTTTAAAGACTATGCAAACACCCAGCGCTACAACCTCAACGTCAGTGGTGGTGGTACCGTGGCCCGGTATTATGTGGCTGGTTCATTTAGTAAGGATAATGGTTTATTAAAGGTCGACAACCGAAACAACTTTAATAACAACATCGATTTTAAAAGTTATTCCCTGCGTTCTAACGTGAATATCGACCTGACCAAATCAACCGAACTGATCGTGCGCCTGAGTGGTAACTTTGACGATTATAATGGCCCGATAGAATCCGGTACAACCATGTACCGGAATGTGATGCGCTCTAACCCCGTGCTTTTTCCGGCTTATTATCCCGTAGATGAAGACCATAAATTTGTCAAACACATCATGTTCGGAAATGCTTTTGGAAACAACTATATCAATCCATATGCCGACATGGTTAGGGGTTACCGCGATGAAAGCCGTTCTCAAATGCTGGCCCAGTTTGAATTGAAGCAAAATCTTAGTGGGATTACCGAAGGACTTTCTGCAAGAGCGATGGTCAACTTAACACGTACCTCTAATTTTAGCTATGCAAGGAGCTATAACCCTTTTTATTATCAATTGGGTGGCTATGACCTGCTCGCCAATCAATATACCATCGCTTTAGCCAATACAACTGGTAAAGAGTATCTGGGTTTTTCAGAATTACCTAAAACACTAAATTCAACTTTTTACTTTGAATCTACTGTCAATTATAACCGAACTTTTGCCAAAAAGCATGAAATCGGCGGATTGCTCGTGATGATTGCCAGGGAAAGCCTGGGTGGTGCAAATGCTGTAGATATCTTTCAATCTCTCCCTTCCAGAAACCTGGGCGTTTCTGGTCGTGCCACCTATGCTTATGACAGAAGGTATTTCGCCGAGTTTAATTTTGGTTACAATGGATCAGAACGATTTGCTGAAAATAACAGGTTCGGTTTTTTCCCTTCTGCTGGATTAGCCTGGAGTGCCTCCAACGAAAAATTCTTTGCTCCGTTAAAAAACGTGATCACCAATCTGCGCTTCCGCTATACCTATGGTGTGGTAGGTAACGATCAGATCGGGGAAGTTGATGACAGGTTCTTCTACTTATCCAATACAGATCTGGACAATGTGGGCCGTAGAGGTGTTTTTGGGAGAGACCTCAGTGAGATCAAAAATGGCGTGGTCGTATTGAGATATGCCAATCCTAACATTACCTGGGAACGTGCCAAAAAGCAAAATATAGCCATGGAAATGAGTCTGTTTGGTAAAGCCAATCTCGTCGCAGAATATTTTACTGAAAAGCGTGACAACATACTCATGTCACGGGCTTCCATTCCAAATACCATGGGTTTATCCTCCGTTTCCAGATCTAACGTTGGTAAAGCGAACGGACGTGGAGTAGACATTTCCCTCGATATGCAACACGCCTGGTCTAAAGATCTTTGGTTGTCTGTACGTGGAAATTTTACTTATGCAACGAGCAAATATGAGGTGTATGAAGAACCACAATATGCAGAGCCCTGGAAATATCGGGTAGGTAACTCTCTGCAGCAAACTTTTGGTTATATCGCCGAGCGTTTGTTTGTTGACGATCAGGAAGCAGCCAATTCGCCACGCCAGGAGTTTGGCGGGCAGTATGGCGGTGGGGATATCAAATATACCGATGTAAATGGCGATGGAAAGGTGAATGAAGCCGATATGGTACCTATTGGCAATCCTACTGTTCCCGAAGTAGTTTACGGTTTTGGCTTTTCTTTAAGTTATAAAAAATTCGATATTTCTGCATTTGCGCAAGGTTCGGCCAACCAGTCTTTCTGGATTGACCCTGCAGCAACTGCTCCTTTTGTGCCCTATTACTATCCGAAAACTAATGAGGCAAGTTCGGGGAAAATCTATACTAACCAGTTGCTAAAAGCCTATGCTGATAGCTATTGGTCGGAAGAAAACAGAAATGTGTATGCAACCTTACCCCGCCTAAGCAATACCCCAAATGCCAATAACAACCAGGTCAGCACCTGGTATATGCGCAATGCAGCATTTTTAAGACTTAAACAGGTAGAGTTGGGTTATACCTTCCCTAAAAAACTGGTAGACAGGATCAAGGCCACCAATTTTCGAATCTATGCCAGTGCTACCAATTTGCTGATGTTCAGTAATTTCAAAATCTGGGATTCTGAAATGGCAGGTAACGGCTTAGGCTATCCCCTGCAAAAAGTATTCAATCTTGGTCTCAATTTAACCTTTTAATAGCTAATCATATGTACGACATGAAATATATACGAAAAGGAAACTGGTGCCTGAAAGTAGCCATCCTTGTTTTTTTCTCTACATTCAGCTCTTGTAAAAAGTATTTAGATATTATTCCCGATAACATAGCAACCATAGACAACTCTTTCACTATGCGCGCTGAGGCAGAGAAATACCTTTACACCTGTTATTCCTATATGCCTAAAGATGGAAGTCTTGAGGCTGATCCATCCCTTCTTGGTGGAGATGAGATCTGGGCAATTGACGGACCCCCAAAACCAACATTTAACCACCGGATATTCAATCTTGCCATGGGCCGTCAGGCTACCGTGAACCCCATTGGTGATAGTAGCAGCTCCACAGATACGTATAGTATCTGGGTAAACATGTACAGGGCACTGCGGGATTGTAACATTTTCCTTGAAAACATAGGAAAAGTTCCCGACCTGAAGGAAGAAGAAAGAGAACAGTGGATCGCAGAAGTGAAATTTTTGAAGGCCTATTACCATTTTTACCTGGTCAGGATGTATGGCCCCATTCCACTAATCAAAGAAAACCTGCCGGTAGAAATCGACATTTCCAAGGTTAAAATTTTCAGGGCTCCTGTTGATGAATGTTTTGCCTACATCGTACAATTGCTCGATGAGGCCAAGGACAATTTGCCGCCAATAGTACCCGATCCGGTAAAAATGTTGGGCAGGATTACGAAACCAATTGCCTATGCACTAAAAGCAAAAGTACTGGTTACCGCAGCTAGTCCGCTTTTTAACGGAAACTCAGAGCAGGCAACCCTGAAAAATTCGGACGGTACCCAATTGTTCAATCAGCAATTTTCGGCGAGCCGCTGGGATGCTGCTGCGCTGGCTTGTAAAGAGGCCATCACAGTTGCCGAGTCGGCAGGGCATCGCTTATACAAATTTGACAGGGCCAGTTCTGCTTCTGTACTTACGGATCAGATTGTACAGCAGCTCAGCATCAGAAATGCTTTTACGGAGAGGTGGAATCCTGAAATCATCTGGGCAAATAGCCAGAGCCTTTCTGCAAGTACACAGTTGATAGCCACACCGAATGTCGATTTTCGCTACCAGGACAATACCGTGATTGGGTACGAATTGGCGCCACCTTTAAAAATTGCAGATATGTTTTACAGCAAGAACGGGATTCCTATCGAAGAAGACCCAACCTGGAACGTAAATCAACCTGCTATAAAAGCAGGAACAGCTGCCGATCAGCGCTACATCAAGCTGAACTATGAAACTTCTTCCACCAATTTTGACCGGGAACCCCGTTTTTATGCCAATCTTGGATTTGACGGTGGTGTCTGGTATGGACAGGGATATTACAATGATGCCGTACCTACTGGTACCTATTATGTATCGGCAAAAAAAGGACAACCAAATGGTAAAGGAAAAGCAGATTTTGGTTCGGTAACCGGTTACTTTATCAAGAAATATGTTCATTTCCAGAATACGCAGGGGGCGTCTGCCAATGATTATAGCATCACCAATTACCCATGGCCGATTTTCCGACTTGCACAGTTGTACTTATTGTATGCTGAAGCCTTAAACGAAAAAAGCGGACCGGATGCTGAAGCTTATAAATACATCAATTTAGTGCGTGAAAGGGCCGGTTTACAAACGGTACAGTTTGCCTGGTCTACTTATTCCAATAACAAAGGCAAGTATTTGACACAGCCAGGTCTGAGGGCCATTATCCATAGGGAAACTTTAATAGAATTGGCATTTGAAGGCGCCCGTTTCTGGGACCTTAGAAGATGGAAAGAAGCGCCGCAGGAATATGTAAAGCCGGTACAAGGCTGGGACATCGAACAGTCCACCTCTGCACTGTACTATCGTAAAAAGCTGATTTTTTCTCCACGTTTCGGCCAAAAAGATTACTTCTGGCCCATTCGTGACAATAACATTTTGAACAATAGGAACCTGGTGCAAAACATAGGGTGGTAATTCACGAATAAAATAAAAAGGTGATGAAAAATATATTGTACATGATCTTTACTTTACTGGTAGCCGTTGGTCTGCAAGGCTGTAAAGAAGATCCAAGATTAGATCACAATGATCCAAATGCTGCGGCTCCACAGCAGGTAACTGATTTTAAAGCTGAAAATACGCCCGGAGGCGCAAATATTACGTATAAGCTCAGTTCAGATGTGAACCTGGCTTATGTAAAAGCGCTATATGAAATTCAGCCCGGTGTATTCAAAGAGTCCAAATCATCTATCTATACCGATACGCTGAAATTGGAAGGCTTTGGTGACACGAACGAACATGAAGTGAAAATCATTAGTGTAGGTCGCAATGAAAAAGAATCGGCTCCGGCAATTGTGAAAGTTAAACCATTGGCACCTCCTGTGGAATTGGCCTACAATAACTTAAGCATCGAAGCCGGCTTCGGTGGAGTGAAAGTGAGAATAAAGAATGATTTGCAGGCCAATCTGGCTATTGTTGTGGATGCAGATACTACCGGAAATGGTCTGTTGCGCCCATTGCAAACATTTTACACCAAATCTGCCGCAAGTTCCTTCTCTGTAAGGGGACTTTCTGCTACACCTAAAAAGTTTTCTGTCTATCTCAGGGACCGTTGGGGCAATAAATCACAAGCCATTATCAAAGATCTTACGCCTTTGTTTGAGCAACGGGTACCCAAACCTTTCGCGGGCTATGCTTTACCAACAGATCAGGCCGCTTTAGGAACCAACGTGTTGGCCAACATTTGGGATGGTTTGGTTAACCTGAGTATTTATGCTTCAAATAACAATACACCCATACCTCAATGGTTTACCATTGACCTGAAAGTTCCTGTGGTGCTGAGCCGCATGAAAGCGCATCAGAGGACACCACCATATACCTATGTTGGGGCATGCGTCAAATCATTTGAACTATGGGGTTCTAATGCACCTGCATCAGATGGAAGCTGGGCATCCTGGACACTGATCGGTAAATTTGATTCATTTAAACCTTCAGGTGGTGTCGGTGTAACTGCAGAAGACAATGCTTATGGCTTTACAAACGGTGAAGATTTTGAAATGCCCGATACGCCTCCGGCTTACCGCTACCTGCGTTTTAAAACAACGGAAACCTGGGGTGGTACAGGTCAGGTCACCATCGCAGAGATCACTTTTTGGGGAAAATTATAAATGTTAAGCTGTTAATATGAAAACTAAGATATTTTTATCAATTGCGCTATCGGGCATTTGTAGTTTTATGGCCTGTAAAAGAATGGATAGTACATATGAGCAATATGTGATACCCAATGGGAAGATTTATCCCGGAAAAGCCAGTTCAGTAACTACCAAATCTGGTCTCAATAAGATTCAGATTTCCTGGCTGAGAGGGTCCGATCCTAAAGTGGTCAAAGCCAGGATTTTTTGGAACAACTATACCGATTCTGTAGAAGTCCCTATACCAGCAAATCAGGCAGTGATCAGTTATACCGTGACCAATCTTCCTGAAAATTACTATAGCTTTATCATCAAAACCTATGACGCAGAAGGGCATATCTCTGTGCCTGTAGAGGTTTCTGGCGATGCCTGGGGCGAACGCTACCGCGGAACGTTATTAAACAGGGTGGTACAATCTTCTACCATTAACCTGGCCAATACACTTAGTCTGCAGTTTGAGCCAGTAGTAACAGGTAGTACCATCGTTAAATCTGAAGTGGAATATACAACCACTGCCGGAGCCTTAAAGACGGTTACCGTTTTGCCCGGCACACTCGCGCTACAGTTAACGGATTATAAAAAAGAAACGCCGTATAAATTAAGGACACAACATTTGTATCCTAACAATATCGAAGCTTTTTTTACCAATGACCAATTGGTAGAGAGTTATGTTCTCAACAAATCAGAATGGCGGGTAATTGATTTCTCTTCGCAGAATCCTGATGCCAATAACCTGAGTATACCAGCAAATATGATTGACGGCAATCCGGCTACACGGTGGGTTACGCAGGCAACGACCTCCAGGTACCCGCATTTTATTACTGTCGACCTGGGTGCTGTTCGGAGTGTTAAAACCATTAGTTTGTGGCGCTGGGTGCAAACCACACCAGATGAACGTGGACCAAATGTAGTGCAATACCTGGGCAGTACTGACAATGTCACCTGGAATGACCTGGGTACGTACGATTTTGACAGACTGACCAACAATGAACAGGTTTTTACCATTCTCAATTTTCCTCAGGTACGCTACCTTAAAGTCGTGGCCGTAAGCGGGCCGCAAACTTTTGTCGTACTTGGCGAAGTCAACGTTAGCGTAAAATAAGCAACAATATCACCACTGGTAAGTATACGCTTATCAGTGGTGTTTAAAATCCAAGACCTATGAATAAATTAAACCTTTCTTTTTGTGCCTTAGCTCTTTTTTTCTTCGGGAATGCCTCCGGACAACAAGCGCCAAAGCCCAATCCTGCACTTTTAAAAACCATCAATGCCGAGTTCAAAGATGCCGGCCGGCAATACCACGTACTGATGAAAAACCTTCCACCAGATCAATTTCCAAAAACATTTTATCCGGTAACAGGCAAATTTGAAGCCTGTAAATCCGATTGGTGGGTAAGCGGCTTTTATCCTGGAACATTGCTGTATCTCTATCAGCAAACCAAAGATCAGGGGCTTTACAACGAAGCAGAACGCATTTTGAAAGTGCTGGAAAAAGAAAAGAACAATAAAACAACACATGATCTTGGATTTATGATGTATTGCAGTTTCGGTTTGGCCAATCAAATTAAGCCGAAGCCAGCGTATAAAGACATTTTACTAACCAGTGCAAAATCCCTGGCCAGCAGGTTTAACCCAACAGTAGGTTGTATTGAGTCCTGGGATTCAAAAGTGCCGGATTTTCTGGTCATCATTGACAACATGATGAACCTGGAGCTTTTATTCTGGGCAACCCGCGCTACCGGCGACTCTTCTTATTACAAAATTGCGGTTACGCATGCCAATACAACCATGAAAAACCATTTCAGACCAGATTACAGTTCTTATCATGTAGTCGATTACAATTCGCAAACCGGCGCAGTTCAAAAAAGAAGAACAGATCAGGGGTATGCAGATGAATCGGCATGGGCAAGAGGACAGGCCTGGGGTTTGTACGGATATACTTTGATGTACCGCGAAACCAGGGATAAAAAATACCTGGATCAGGCCAACCACATTGCCAGGTTTATACTTGACCATCCAAACCTGCCAAAAGACAAAATTCCATATTGGGACTTTAATGCCCCAGGTATTCCAAATGCTTTAAGAGATGCATCCGCCGGAGCAATAATTGCATCGGCATTGTTGGAATTGAGTAAGTATAATGGCAAACCGGCAAAGCAGGAGTATTTCACAATAGCTGAGCAAATTATCCGCAGGCTTTCTTCAGTAGCCTACAAAGCCGCCCCGGGTACAAACGGAGGATTCATTCTAATGCATGGGGTAGGACATATGCCCAAAAAATCAGAAATTGATGTACCGCTTACCTACGGCGACTACTATTACATAGAAGCTCTAAAACGATATAAAAACTATACAAACTAGGTCTAATAATTTATTTCAACCGAAATCAATATGAAGCTATCAGTTATTATTGCAACCAGTATCGCCTCCGTTTTTACCCTTTGTGCCACAAACAGTATGGCACAAAAGAAAAATGGTATTCCGCACGATACCAAGTTTAGCGGTTATCCATCGAGAGATGCCTCACTAAACGTATTACCTGGCTTTATCAATCCGCCGAAAGGGTATGGCAATGTTCCTTTTTTCTGGTGGAACGGCGATACTTTATCTAAAGCGCGCTTAACCGAACAACTTGACATCCTGAAGGAGTCATCTACCGATGGTTTTGCTGTTAGCTATTTGCATACCGATCCCAAGGGTGCAGATTACGAGTTAAATAAAAAAATGGGTTATGGCTTGTATGGCCGCACAGAACATGGCAACCCGGCTGTTTACTCTGATGAATGGTGGAAAACATGGAACTGGTTTTCTGGTGAAGCTGCCAAAAGAGGTATGGCCGTTGGGTTGGATGATTATACCATCGGCTGGGTGGGCAATGGTTATTCCACGGATGAAGTGCGCGACCTGGCCAAGTTCAAATCTTACCAGGGTACGCTGCTCATTAAAACAGATACCCTAAAAGCAGGTTCAGCCTTCAATGCCAAATTGCCGGCAGGAACAATCAGCATGGTTGCCTGGCCAGTCAAGCCCGTAAAAGGTTTGCAATATGTCGATCTGGCAAAAAATGCTAAAAATGGCCAGGTAGATTTCAAAGCCGGTAAAGACACCGACTGGAAAATCTTTACCATCACCACCAAAAGCAATTACATGTTGCACCCAGATCATGGGAAAGAATTGGTTAAGCACTATTTTCAGCGCTTTGAAGATAAAATGGATGCACAAGGCCGGAAAGGAATGAATTATTTTTTCCAGGATGAATTGTTTATTCCACTTGACATGACCACCTGGTCTGAAGATTTTGTATCAGAATTCAATAAGCGTAAAGGATATGATATTCTGCCTTATTTACCTGCCTTAAAAGAAGATATCGGTAAGATTACCCCTAAAATCAGGATTGATTATGCCGATGTACTGATGGACCTGGCTGAAGAGCGGTATTTTAAACCTGTGTTCGACTGGCATTACAGCCGCGGGTTAATTTATGGCTCCGACAATCTCGGACGTGGTATGGATCCAATGTCTTATGTTGATTATTTCCGTGTAGAGAGCTGGTACACAGCACCCGGAAATGACGCGCCGGCACGTGGCTCGTCCTTCATTCAAACCAAAGTATCAAGTTCTGTAGCGCACCTCTATAAAAGACCCAGGTCCTGGCTGGAAGCGTTTCACAGCATGGGCTGGGGTAGCAGTGGCGAGTGGTTAACAGAACAGCTCGACCATCATTTTATTGCAGGTGGGAACCTGATTTGTATGCACGGTCTTTATTACACTACCCATGGGGGATGGTGGGAATGGGCACCACCAGATTTTCATTATAGAATGCCTTACTGGCCACACATGAAAAAATGGCTGGAATATGGGGAGCGGCTAAGTTACCTGATGAGTCAGGGTATTCATCAAAGTGACATCGCGGTCATGTATCCTACAGAGGCCATGCAAGGCATTCCGGGCACAACTCCAGATACCTGCTTTCAAACGGCCAGAAACTTAAGCGATGTGGGGCTGGACTATGATTTTATAGACCACCGTTCTTTCATGAAAACTGAAATTAAAGATCGCTCCCTGAATGTATCCGACATGTCTTATAAAGTACTTGTACTTCCAGACATGAAGGCCATGCATTATGCCGCTTTACAAAGGGCGCTTGATTTTTACCGCAAGGGTGGCATTGTCGTATCCACCGGATCATTGCCTGTTGCAAGTACCAATCAGGGGAGCAATGATGCTGCGGTAGATGCCATTGTCAAAGAGATTTTTGGAGTCACTGCTGCAGAATTTGCTGCGGGCAAAAAAGCCGGTAAACAGCAAAATGCTGCAGGCGGACGTGGAATCATAGCCAGCTCTGCTTCCATTGCACAATTGATCAGTAAAGAGATTACGCCGGATTTTATTCCCGGAGAAGGTGGCGGTAAAGTGCTGCACCGCAAAATCGGGGACCGTGATTTGTACATGACCATGAACGTAAAACCGGGTAATGAATGCTTTTTCAGATCTTTGGGCAAGGCAGAGCTATGGGATGCCAAAACCGGGGAAACTAAAGCCTTACCCGTAATCAGACAAACCAAAGAAGGAACCTATATCCGGGCTACTGCCGACGCCAGCAGTTCTTCGCTCATTGTCTTTTCACCTGGCGTAGCTTTAGTGGAAAGTGCACAACGTAAAGAACCTGCACTTGCTGAAAGCATTGCCTTAACCGGCGATTGGAATGTGGAGTTTCTGCCTACCATGAACAACAAATGGGGGGATTTCCGTTTGCCAGCTTTTGAAGGCATGATTGGTACAGAAGCAAGGACTTTTAAATTTGCTGCCTCAGCAACTGCGGCTAAGAATTGGATGTCGCCTGCATTCCCGGATAAAGACTGGGAAGAAGGGATTTACGATTATGGCTACCAGATGCAGGTATTGCGCGATTCAACCGGCAAGGATTTTGAAGGTTTGTTAAAGGATGCCTTGAACAATCAAATTACCGATTGGAAGCCCTACCGCTTCTCCTGGCGTTTTGGTGTTTGGGACCACCCTGGTCCGCAAGGTTACCACGGTTTAAAAGCCAAAGTAAACGATGGTTTCATTATCCTGGACGGTGCAGGATCACATATCTTTAAAACTGCGGTTTACGCAGATATAAATCAGCCGTATCGAATAGAAAAGGGTGTACGACAACCTGATCAGTTGCTTATTGACGGTGTTGCAGTAAAGGATAGCATCATCAATCTGACTAAAGGTTGGCATTCTGTCCTGATCGGCTATGCCAATGTGCCTAAAAAAGGTTTTAAAGTCGGGCCGAATTCCAGGGACGACCGTCCTAGGGGCGCTATGGTTTTTATTCCTGCAAATCAAAAAACGCCAGAGGCCATATCTCCTTATTCTACCACATTGGCTATGAAGTGGTACCTTGCTGACCATTTGATGTTCGATCCGGATAAAGGCCTGAATAAAGCATATTGTTACCGCTTTAAGTCAACTCCGGGCCTCGAAAAAATGGAAATGGGTATTTATGGAAAAAATCCCCGGATCTGGATCGACGGTCAGCGTTTGAACGATAAAGCAGTAATCCTGTTGAAAACAGAAAGGAAATTGAATACTTACCAGGTTAATTTACCAGAAAAGAAAGATCGGATTTGTGAAGTTGCCATCGAAGTAGCAAGAGAAACGGGTTTTCAGGATGTGGCTATTTTTCCATTTCCAGTTAAATTGTTCTGTAAAACTGGCTTGATGTCAGCGGGCGACTGGTCGCTTACCGGGCAAATGAGACATTATTCCGGGGGACTTTACTACCGTAAATCGGTAGCGCTTTCTGAGCAGCAGCTGAAGGGTGAGGTGATGCTTAACCTGGGCGCTGTAGTAGCCACTTGTGCTGTAAAAGTGAACGGAAAAGAAGTTGCTGTGCTGATGTCTAAGCCTTATAAAGTAGAGATCAGTAAGTTTCTCAAAGCTGGGGCTAATGATATTGAAGTGTTGGTTTACAGCACACTCTCTAACCATTATCAGACCATTCCATCTGCCTACAGAGGTGATCCAAGAGCAGGATTGATGGGCCCTGTAGCCATAGAAATTTATAAATAGAACAAATTGCGTTTACCGGATGGCAAACCGGTAAACGCAATTGTTTATTAACTTAACAATTCCTGCAAATCACGGTCTGCTGTAGGAATCTTTTTTAGAAAGTCGTCAAAGCCTGCGCCTTCCTGCGAGCTGTACATTCCGTAAGCATCCAGGATATAACCGATTTGTCCGTCTTTATCTTCCAGCAAATACAAAACAGAATTATCTCCAGGATCAGAATCTCCTTCAAAACGATAGGTTTTGATGATGGTCAGATCTTCTGGTCTGTAAATCTTGTTTAGGCCAACTCCCTGCATCTTACCATGGTCGGTCATTTTTATTTCGTTATCTAAGCCCTTAAGTCTCAGTTTTTCTAATATCTGGCTAAGCGTATTCATTTCTATCGGATGTTCCATAACCTTTGAGTTTTTTCTTAGATAACAACATTTTATGCCAAATGGTTTCTTTTAAATCAATCAACTGGTGTGTTGGCCCTTTTGCGCCCAGTTTCAGCCTGGGATAAGGCCTGAATGGGTTCACCATAAGTACAGGAAAAATACAGCTTGAGTACTGGGCTTCCTTACCTCCGCCTTACTTCTTCCTTACCCCTGCTTTACCCTAGAGGTAAGGAAGGGGTAGCGCAGGGGTATAGGGGGGGTAAAGCAGGGGTAAAGCGGGTCTGTATTTTTCCTGAAGATATCCTGTACTTATTCAGGTGTTATATTGACGATATCTTACCCGTATATAGCTTTACAGTAACAGAAAGGCTATTTTTAGTAAACAGCAACTGATTTCTGAAATTGAAAGTACTGCCTGCCGGAAACCAAAACAAAAAAGGGACAATCCAATGCGGATTGTCCCTTTTTCTTTTCGCTAAGCGTTTATGTGTTATAATGCAAAAGCAGATTTAACCTGCTCCACAAAATCCAATTTTTCCCAGGTAAACAATTCAACAGTTACTACTTTTTCTTCACCATTTGGTGTTCTGAAGGTTTTGGTTACTGTTTCTGGTTTACGGCCCATGTGACCATAAGCTGCTGTTTCGCTATAAATTGGGTTTCTCAATTTTAAACGTTGCTCAATAAAGTACGGACGCATGTCAAATATACCTTCAACGATTTTAGCGATCTCGCCATCTGTTTTGTCTACTTTACCAGTTCCGTAAGTATTGATGTAAATACCCATTGGTTTAGCTACACCAATGGCATAACTTACCTGTACCAGGATCTCGTCTGCAACACCGGCTGCAACCAGATTTTTGGCGATATGACGTGTTGCATAAGCAGCACTGCGGTCTACCTTACTTGGGTCTTTTCCAGAGAAAGCACCACCACCGTGCGCACCTTTACCACCATAAGTATCTACAATGATTTTACGGCCAGTTAAACCGGTATCACCATGTGGACCACCAATAACGAACTTACCAGTTGGGTTGATGTGGTATTCAATCTGATCATTGAACAGGTGTGCATACTGCGGGTATTTGCTGATGATTTTTGGAATCAGGATGTCTACCAGGTCTTTCTTGATCTTAGCCAGCATTTCTGCTTCTTCTGCAAAATCATCATGTTGTGTAGAGATGACAATGGCTGCAATACGAACTGGTTTGTTGTTGTCATCATACTCCAAAGTTACCTGCGATTTGGCATCCGGACGCAAATACGTGATTTCTGTATTTTCGCGTCTTAAAATAGCCAGTTCCTGTAATAAAGTATGTGATAAATCTAATGCCAGAGGCATGTAGTTCTCCGTTTCGTTGGTTGCATAACCGAACATCATACCCTGATCTCCAGCACCCTGCTCTTCTTTGCTGCTTCTGTCTACACCCTGGTTGATGTCCTGGCTCTGCTCATGAATGGCAGAAAGGATACCGCAAGAGTTCGCTTCGAACATATATTCGCTTTTGGTGTAACCGATTTTACGAATTACATCACGTGCAATTTGCTGTACATCCAGATAAGTTTTTGATTTTACTTCGCCGGCCAGGATCACTTGTCCGGTAGTAACTAAAGTTTCACAAGCTACTTTAGAATCGGCATCAAATGCCAGGAAGTTGTCAATTAACGCATCCGAGATTTGATCCGCGATCTTATCTGGATGGCCTTCAGAAACAGATTCTGATGTAAATAAATACGACATTTTAAATAATTAATTTAAAAGAGTAAACAATTAAGTAAAATGGAAGATGATCCTGTAAACAGGCGGTAAAATGAAGTGTATGATAGGTTAGCACTTTTTTTTACGTGGTTGCAATCCCGCTACTTTTACATAGCATCGCAAATCAGTCCACTTTAATAGCGCAAAATTACACTATATATTTAAATAGTCAAAAAATATCGATTATTTTGTACCTGAAATAACTATAAGATCTTGTCAAAATCGAACATATTATTTATCATTAATCCGATTTCGGGTGGTAAGGATAAACAGAAAATCCCGGCTTTAATTGATGCGCATCTGGACAGGGAGCAATTTAATCCCAATTTTGCTTTTACGGAATATGCCGGGCATGCGGCAGAAATTGCGGAGGAGGCTGCCAATAAGAATTTTGACATCATTGTGGCAGTTGGCGGTGATGGAACAATCAATGAAGTAGCAAGTAAGGTCATGCAGGCACAAAAGGTGCTGGGTGTTTTGCCTTTTGGCTCTGGAAACGGCCTGGCCCGGTTTCTAAAAATACCAATGAACACGGTGAAAGCCATACAGGTGATCAATACCGGTGTGGTACAGGTAATCGATACCGGGACGTTTAACAACAAGAGTTTTTTCAATATGGCTGGTATGGGCTTCGATGCCCGGATCAGTTCGGTATTTGCCGGACATAAAACACGTGGCCTGAGTGGCTATGCCAAGCTGGCCTTAAAAGAAGCCACAAGCTACAGGGCACAAACTTACCATATCTATATCGATGGCAAAGAATATGTGCGACGGGCTTTTGTAATCAGTTTGGCCAATTCTTCTCAATATGGAAACAATGCTCATATTGCACCAACAGCCTCGGTAACAGATGGTTTGTTGGATGTGTGTATCGTGAATGCATTTCCTTTATACAAGCTGCCGGTTTTGGCCTATGAAATGATGATGGCGAAAACCGACCGCTCCAATATTGTAGAGATCATCAAAGGAAAGCAGATCCGTATTGTAAGAGGTATGGAAGATGCCATCCATATTGATGGCGAGCCCTTCTTTATGGGCAAAGAAATAGAAGCAGGAATTATACCCCTTTCATTAAATATCATTACTCCAAAATATGAAGCCTAAAAAGAAATCATTAAGCGATCTTGGCGGGATTATGTACTCTACAGATCCCTCGTTTAATTATGAAGTTGAAGACGAACAGACGGATGCAGCGATTCCGAATAACCAGCAGGATTTGAGGGTTACACTGGATCGTAAAAATCGTGGCGGAAAGGCCGTTACGCTGATTACCGGCTTCCGGGGAAATGACGATGAACTGGATCAGCTGGCCAAAATGCTGAAGAATAAATGTGGGGTAGGAGGGGCTGCGAAGGAAGGCGAAATTTTAATCCAGGGTGATTTTAGGGATAAAGTGATTTTATTGCTTCAGGCGGCGGGCTTTAAAGTTAAAAAATCAGGTGGCTAAAAACGTTTTATGAAAACGTTTTAAATTATTGATAATGAGCGTTTTGCTGTTAGTGTATGGGCGACAATAAGTAAAATTTTTACGGCAAAAAGGTGCTTTTTTACTTTTAATCTGTATAGCTTTGTCGGACTAACTTATTATTTATGAGCAAAGCTTTTATGCTTAAGCCTGATTTGAGCTATCTGAATTTAGATTCGGACAAGGCGCTATTTCAGCTTAATGTAGCACAATTGGTTGAAGAGGCCTTAAAAAACGGAGAAGGTACACTGGCCGATTCCGGGGCACTGGCGATTGATACCGGAAAATTTACCGGTCGTTCTCCAAAGGATAGATTTGTTGTTTGTGATGCGCTGACGGCGGATAGCGTTTGGTGGGGAGACATTAACATTAAATTTACGCCGGAGCACTTTGATTCGCTGTTTGAAAAAGTTACGTCGCACCTGAATCAAAAGGATTTTTATGTTCGTGATGCCTACGCATGCGCAGATGAAAATTACAAAACAACGATCAGGGTGGTTACTGAAACGGCTTACCAGAATTTGTTTTCGAATAACCTGTTTTTAAGGTTGGCTGCAGATGAGGTGATTGGCCAGCCGGAATGGACCATCATTGCTGCACCTACCTTTTTGGCGGACCCGGCATTGGACGGAACAAGACAATCCAACTTCTCGATTCTGAATTTCTCTAAAAAAATGATCCTGATTGGGGGCACCGGTTATACTGGTGAGATCAAAAAAGGAATTTTTTCTGTGTTGAATTTCATTTTACCAGAGCAAAGAGATACTTTATCGATGCACTGCTCGGCAAATGTGGGTAAAGATGGTGATACCGCGATCTTTTTCGGTTTGTCTGGTACGGGAAAAACAACACTTTCTGCAGATCCTGAGCGCGGCCTGATCGGTGATGATGAACATGGCTGGGGATCAGAAACGGTATTTAATTTTGAGGGCGGGTGTTATGCGAAATGTGTAGACCTGACCGCAGAAAAAGAGCCGCAGATTTTTAACGCAATTAAGTTCGGTTCTTTGCTGGAGAACATCAACTATTTTCCGCAAACACGTACCGTCGACTTTTCAAATATTGATAAAACAGAGAATACCCGTGTGGCTTATCCAATTGACTATATTGAAAATGCCATCATTCCTTCTATTGCAGGGGTTCCTAAAAATATCTTTTTCCTAACTGCAGATGCTTTTGGTGTATTGCCACCGATATCCAAACTGACACCGGGACAAGCCATGTTCCATTTCATTTCGGGTTATACCGCTAAGGTTGCAGGTACGGAGGCAGGGGTAACTGAACCTCAGCTCACTTTTTCTGCCTGTTTTGGAAAAGCCTTCTTACCCTTACATCCAACCCGTTATGCGGGATTGCTGGGAGAGAAAATGCAAAAGCACCAGGTTAATGTATGGCTGATCAATACTGGCTGGAGCGGAGGTGCTTATGGTGTAGGTAAAAGAATGAAACTGGCCTATACCAGGGCCATGATCTCAGCCGCTTTGAAAGGCGAATTTGAGAACATCGCATTTGACACCGACCCCATCTTCGGACTGCATATTCCAGTGGGTTGTCCGGAAGTACCTGCGGAAATTTTAAATCCAAGAAACACCTGGACTGATCCAAAAGAATACGATCAAAAAGCAGCAGAACTTGCCCTGGCATTTATCCAGAATTTCAAGCAATTTGAGGACTATGCAAGTGATGAAATGCTGGCATCCTTACCAAAAGTTGTGGAAAACACCCATTAAAAGCATTTTTTTACTTAAAAATTTGCATTTCAGCTTTTTTTTAGTTTTAATTGCGAAAGATTGTCTCACCACCGAGACAATCTTTTTTAATTATACACGAATACGGGAAGGGATGATTCGGGATAACAAGCTAACGATTATTTAATTTGGAATTAAAATGAAAATTATAAATTTGTTGTTGCAACAATTGTTTGTAATCGTCGTTGTGTGTATTACGGAATATTTAATCTAATTTTAAAAAACAAAAAGTACTAAAAACTAAAAAACTAAAAAAAAATGGCAAACGCACCAAAACCAACAACAGTAAAGAAAGAGAGCTCATCAGCTTCAAATTTATTCGCTACACTAACTATTCCAATCTGTATCATTATTGGGGTATGTATTTTCAAATTTATCCTGGGAGACGCTAAAAACTTTATTGATGATAATCCAGAAAACTTACCTAAGGTTGGTAACTACATGGGTATGGCTTACAAAGGAGGTCCGATCGTACCAGTATTGATGGGTATGTTATTGATGGTAATCGTATTCTCAGTAGAGCGTTTTATCGTAATTGGTAAGGCAACAGGAACATCTAGCTTAGATGCTTTTGTTAAAAAAGTTCAATCACTTTTGAACTCTAACAACATCGAATCTGCAATGGCAGAATGCGATAAACAACAAGGTTCTGTTGCTAACGTAATTAAATCAGGTTTGAAAAAATATCGTGAGATGGAAGTTGAGCCTAACATGGATACTGACCAGAAATGTTTAGCAATTCAAAAAGACATCGAAGAAGCGACTACATTAGAAATGCCAATGTTAGAGCAAAACTTAACTGTAATTGCTACTTTGGTATCAGTAGGTACATTGATGGGTCTATTGGGTACAGTAACAGGTATGATCAAGGCCTTCGGTGGTTTGGCTAACTCTGGTGCTCCAGATCAGGCTGCATTGGCAACTGGTATCTCTGAGGCTTTGATTAACACAGCTACAGGTATCGGTACTTCTACTTTGGCAATTATCATGTACAACATCTTGACTTCTAAAATTGATAAATTGACTTATGCAATTGATGAAGCAGGTTTCAGCATCATCCAGACTTACGCTTCTACGCATAAATAAAAAATAATGAATTTTTTTTTACCGGCTTTTATGGAAAACCGGAAGAATAAACATCATTAGTTAAAACATTAGTAATTTTTAAAATTATGCCAAGAGCAAAGGTCCAAAGAAAGAGTACTTCGATAGATATGACCGCCATGTGCGACGTGTCTTTCCTATTGCTTACTTTCTTTATATTAACAGCAACTGCACGTCAGCCTGATCCTTTGGACGTGACAATCCCTTCTTCAACTTACAAGTTGAAAGTTCCAGATTTGGATATGGGTATTTTGTCCATCGGTAAAGGAAAAGTGTTTTACGAGATCGTAGGTAAAGACATCAAAATGGCTACGCTTGGAAAAATGGGTGAGAAGTATAACATTAACTTCACTCCAGAAGAAAAAGAGCGTTTCGGTGTTATTGGTGCTTTCGGTGTACCAATCCAGGATATGAAAAATTTCATCGCCATGGATGGGGAGAAACGTAAAGCATTCTTAGCAAATTCTGGTGGTATTCCGGCCGATTCAACCAACAACCAGTTGGCAGAATGGGTAATGCAATCCCGTCACTCTGTTGCTGAGCTGCACTCCACACAAATGCGCGTGAGTATTAAAGGAGATGCACAGGAAGAGTATCCAACCGTTAAAAAGGTTGTTGATATCCTTCAAAAGCAAAAAGTTAACAAATTTAGTTTAATTACATCTGCCGAAGGCGATGCTCAATAATCATACATTATGGCAGAATTAGATACCTCCAGCGGGGGTGGCAAAAAAGGCGGTAAAGTAAGAACCAAGAAAGCCAATACCAAAGTCGATCTAACGGCGATGGTGGATTTAGCCTTCTTGTTGATTACCTTCTTTATGCTAACAACCTCCCTGTCGAAACCAATTGCAATGGATATTGCAAAGCCTGATAAAGACGATAACTCGGTTGAAAGGAATGAATTGCGTGCTTCGGAAACGATGACCATCTTGTTGGGTAAAAACAATAAAGTGGCTTGGTACATGGGAGAAGCAGGTAAATCAAAGCCTAATGTAGAGGGCTTCGGTGATATCAGAAAATCAATATTAGATAATAAAAAGAAAGTAGCAGAAGCTACTGGTGGAAGACAGATCATCATGGTGATCAAACCAACATCAGGCGCTACTTATAAAAACTTTGTTGATATCATGGATGAGTTGTCGATTGCAAAGATCACAACTGCACCAGCGATCGATGACGAGAACATTACTGATGCTGAAAAAGATTTCATGAGACAAGCTGGAATTTTAGATAAATAATTAACAATATTAAATACTAGGCTATGTTTGGTTCTAAGATAGATTTATTAAAAACAGAGTGGCTTGATGTAGTATTTGCGGATAAAAACAAGAAATACGGCGCTTACGAGCTACGTAGAGAAAGTAATGCAAATACGACTAAGGCACTTCTTATAGCATCAACAGTTTTTATATTGATGTTCGTTGCCCCTAAGCTCGTGAGCTTGATTAAGGGGAAGCTTCCTGAAGATAACGAAGTGAAGCAGGTTGAGGTTGTGGTTGCGCCACCTCCACCGGTAAACCCGGAGACACCTCCGCCGCCACCGGTAGAGCCACCGCCGCCAAAACAGGATCAGGTTAAATTCCCTCCTCCGATTGTAAAACCGGATAATGAGGTGGTTGACAAAGAGCCTGTTCAGATTGAAGACTTGAAAAAAGCTGACCCGGGACAAAAAACTGTAGCAGGTGATCCTGATGCTGACATTGTGATCGCTGGTCCGGTTGGTGAAGGTCCGAAACAAGCAGCAGTAGTTGAAGATACTAAGGTTTATGACTATGTAAGTATCGAGACTCAACCAGGTTTCCCTGGTGGTATGGAGAAATTCTACGCTTACTTAAAGAAAGCGGTAAGATATCCAGCCATGGCTCAGGAAAACAACATCCAGGGTAAGGTATTCGTATCTTTCGTGGTTGAAAAAAATGGTAAGCTTACTGATATTAAAGTGGAAAGAAAATTGGGTGGTGGTACTGACGAGGAGGCAATCCGCGTATTACAGAACAGCCCGAACTGGACTCCGGGTATCCAAAATGGTAAACCGGTACGTGTTAAATTTAACATTCCAATCAGCTTTACTTTATCTCAATAATAGATGTTTAGTTTTGAAACGTTTAAACAGAAATCGCCTCAACAGCGATTTCTGTTCATTTTAGGCCTGGTCATGTTTCTCTTTTACCTGGTTTTAGGAGGCATGCTCATTTTTGGAAATCAGGTTTTAAATATGTTGCAGCCGGTTTATAGAATCCTTTTGGGTTGCCTGCTGATCGTATATGCAATCATCAGGTTTTGGCGTGTAGTGAGTCCGAAAGCAGAAGAATAACGCAGCACTAAATAAAATAGGTAATGAAGAACTTAAGTTTGATCCTTTTATTGACGGCATTTATTGCCTGTAAACCGAAACTGAAGCCTGCAGATGCAGTGGAAGAGACCCGGACATCCGGTACGGTAACCATGTTGGTTGACGAGTCTTTTTCTGAAGTGCTGGCCGACCAGATTGAAGTTTTTCAATCGGACTATCCGGATACTAAATTTACCGTCACTGAAGGTAATGAACAAAAGATTATTCCTACATTTTTGAATGACAGTGTACGCGTAATTGTCCTTTCGCGCATGTTAACGCCAGCTGAAGATAAGCTGTACAGAAGCCGTAGTATTGTTCCTAAAACATCCAGGTTTGCCATAGATGGAATTGCCCTGATTACGAACAAAAGTAATTTAGATACAAACATTAACGTTAATGAAGTTGTTGATATATTGAAAGGGACTTCTGCGGGAACTAAGCAATTGGTGTTTGACAATGCTTATTCGAGTACACTTCGTTATTTTAAAGAGCTGGCACAGATTAAAGATTTGCCTGCAAAAGGTGTATATACTTTGAAGACAAATAACGATGTAATTAAGTATATTGCGGAAAATAAGGGATTTATTGGTGTGGTTGGTGTGAACTGGCTCATCGATAATCAGAAGGAAATGGCACCTTATATTGAACAGGTGAAAATGATGGGAGTGAAGAATGTGAAAGGAAAGAAAGGGGATGATAAATTTTACAAACCAGAACAGGTTAACCTGATCAATGGCATTTATCCGTTTCTGCGTAATATTTACATCATTAATGCAGAGGGAAGAGACGGATTGGGCACGGGTTTTGCCAATTGGTTGGTGAGTCCGAGGGGACAATTGATTGTACTTAAATCCGGATTGGGTCCGCATAAGATATCTTCCCGCGATTTTAATTTTAAGAATACAAAGTAAATTTTATATTTGGGGAATGAAGCCCGCGTTGGTTGGCTTCATAACAGCTAAAAACAATAATTGAACCATGAAAATGACAAAGAAAGCAATAACCTTAAGTTTAGGTTTAGTAGTGATGGGTTCTGCCTCTTTTGCTCAGAGCTTAAATGATGCAAAGAAGGCCATAGATGCCGAGCAGTACCAGAAAGCGTCGACCATGCTGAAAGCATTGGTAAATTCACAAGCCAGTAAAGGAGATAACTACTTTAGTTTAGGTGAAGTGTATTTGAAGATGGACTATGTGGATTCTGCCCGTGCAGTTTTTACTAAAGGTGTAACCGCAGATCCAAAAAATTCATTGAACTATATTGGATTGGGAGAAGCGGATTTAGTGTCTAACAACCCAACTTCTGCAAAAACAAATTTTGCCAAAGCGGTTGAAGTTTCTTCTAAAAAGGATTACATCCCTCAGTTGTATATCGGAAAAGCTTATATCGCTGCTGATAAACCTGATTTCGAATCGGCATTACCTTATTTGCAAAAAGCAGATGAGTTGGATCCAAACGATAAAGACGGAGAAACCTTTTTAGCATTGGGCGATTACTATGCCCTGCAAAAAAAGAATTCTGAAGCATTGTCTAACTACATGAGGGCCTTGAATATCAATGCTGGATTGTTGAAAGCAACTGTTCAGATCGGACGTATGTACAAAGAATCAAGAGCATTTCCTGAGTCTGAGGAGCGTTTGAAAGAGGCAATTGCTGCTGATGCAAACTATGGCCCGGCTTACAGAGAGCTGGCTGAGTTATATATGCAGTGGGCTATTCAGTTGCCAAATGAATTTGCAGCTAAATCTGCAGAAGCTTTGACAGCCTATAAAAAATACCTGGACCTGACTGATAAATCTTACGAATCAAGATTGCGTTATGCACAGTTCTTGTTCTATGCAAAAGATTATAAAACTTTACAGGAAGAGTCAACTGCCCTGGCAGCTTTAAATCCAAATGATCCTAAAAGTTTGGTAGTATCCAGATTACAAGGATATTCGGCTTTTGAAAATAAAAATTACCCGCAAAGTTTGCAGTTTATGGACGATTTCTTTGCGAAAGCTAAAGATCCAAGTCGTATCATTCCTTCAGATTACTTGTACTTAGGTAAAGCTCAATTGCAAAATGGTAAAGACAGTTTAGCATTAATCAGCTTAACCAAAGCGGTTGAACTGGATTCAGCAAATGCTGAGGCGCTAGCTGACGTTGCGAAAAGCTATTATGATGCTAAAAATTGGACAAAAGCGATTTCTACTTACGATATCGTAAACCGTTTCAACCCAAATGGTAAAGGTTCATTGTACAACTATTACTACCAGGGATTGGCAGGTTACTTCCTGTATGGACAAGGCTACAGCAATAAAACTAATCCTTCTAAAGACATTTTGGCGAAAAGTGATGCGGCACTTGCGAACGTATTGAAAGCATCTCCAACTACGATTGATGTTCATTTGTGGAGAGCAAGGGTAGCGAACTTAATGGATAGCGATACTGATCCTAAAGGATTGAAATTGCCTTTCTATCAGCAATATTTAGATTCTGCTGAGGTTCGTGTAGCTAAAGCGTCGCAACCAGCACCTTCTCCAAAAAGCATGGTAGAAGCTTACAACCAGATTGCTGGATTTGCTTCTTATAAAGACGATAAAGCAAAAGCTAAATTATATTGGGATAAAGCACTGGCTATCGATCCTCAGAATGCAACAGCATTAGAAGGTATTAAATCGTTAACTGCACCAGCAGCTAAAGCCCCGGTTAAGAAAAAATAATGAAATCATAAAATAAATGAAAAGGCAGGGTTGATATCCTGCCTTTTTGTTTTAATTTTGCCTCAAATTATATAGTATGGAAACGCAAAGTGTACCTGTAGATTTTTTACCAATCATATTTCAAGTTATTGTTGCTTTAGGTTTTGTGGTAGTGACCTTGATTGCTACCCACTTTTTAGGACCAAGAAGAAAAACAAAAGATAAGCTGGAGACTTTTGAGGCCGGTGTTAAAATTGTTGGTAACGCGCGTCAGCCTTTCTCTATCAAATATTTTCTGGTGGCCATCCTGTTTGTGTTGTTCGATGTGGAGGTTATTTTTATGTATCCATGGGCAGTTAATTTCAGGTCTTTAGGGATGACAGGCATGATCGAAATGTTTGTATTTATGGGGACCCTGTTATTGGGCTTTATCTACGTTTTAAAGAAGAAAGCGCTGGATTGGAACTAATTATTTAGATCGTTTCTAAATGCAGATGACGTAGGTCATTTGCATCAAAAAATTGTAAATTTGTGGTTCATTCTTTAAAGGAATGAACCTTTTTCGTTTTGTATCATGAGTGACATCAATATAGTAGACGCGCCGCCAGGCATAGAAGGATCTGGTTTTTTTGCCACCTCTTTAGATAAAGTTATCGGTTTGGCTCGCTCCCATTCATTATGGCCACTGCCATTTGCTACATCTTGTTGCGGTATTGAATTTATGGCAACAATGGGTTCACATTACGATTTAGGTCGTTTTGGTTCCGAGCGTTTGAGCTTTTCGCCCCGTCAGGCAGATTTGCTGATGGTTATGGGAACGATTGCCAAGAAGATGAGTCCGGTTTTAAAACAGGTATACCTGCAGATGGCCGAGCCACGTTGGGTAATGGCCGTTGGTGCCTGTGCCTCAAGTGGCGGTATCTTTGACACGTATTCTGTGTTACAGGGGATTGATGAGATCATTCCTGTAGACGTATATGTTCCGGGCTGTCCTCCAAGACCTGAAGCCATTTTAGATGGTTTTGGTAAGATTCAGGAGCTGGTACGGAATGAGTCGTCCAGAAGACGCGATTCGGCGCAATATCAGGAAATGTTGGCTTCATACGGAATATTATAATGGCAGCAATTACGAACCAAGAATTGATTACCATACTGGGCGATAAGTTCGGTGATAAAATAGTTAATGTGAGCGAGCCGTATGGCTTACTGACTTTTGAAACAAGTAAAGATGTCATCATTTCAGTACTGACCTTTTTGAAAGAAAGCAGTACTACTGATTTTAATTTTCTAACCGACATTACTGCTGTACACTACCCTGAAAAGAAACATGGTATTGCAGTGGTTTACCATTTGCACAGCATGGTGAAAAGAGTTCGGGTTCGGATTAAGGTCTTTATTGATGAGCATCATCCGCACATCCCTACAGCTACCGTTGTATGGAATGGTGCAAACTGGATGGAACGCGAGACATACGATTTGTTCGGTGTTAAGTTTGACGGTCACCCGGATTTGAGAAGAATATTGAATATGGACGAATTGGGTGTTCATCCCATGCTGAAACAATATCCTTTAGAAGATCCAAACAGAGTAGATAAAAAAGACGAATACTTTGGTAGATAAGTTTATATGAATCACAATCAACCGGTATATACAGACAATGATCCGCAGAGCGAACTGGTCACCTTAAACTTAGGTCCGACCCACCCTGCGACACATGGTGTTTTTCAGAATGTGCTTCAATTGGATGGAGAACGCATCGTAAGTGGTGTCTCTACCATCGGCTACATTCACCGTGCATTTGAGAAAATTGCGGAACACCGCCCTTTTTACCAGATCACCCCTTTAACCGACAGGCTAAACTATTGTTCGTCACCGATCAATAACATGGGTTGGCACATGACGGTGGAGAAACTGTTGAACATCACGATGCCAAAACGTGTAGATTATCTTCGGGTAATCATCATGGAGCTGGCCAGGATCTCTGACCACATCATTTGCAATACAATTATCGGGCAGGATACGGGCGCAACGACTACGTTCTTGTATTTGTTCCAGTTTCGGGAGCACATTTACGAGATTTACGAAGAGATTTGCGGTGCCCGTTTGACCACAAACATCGGTCGTATTGGCGGTTTTGAAAGAGATTTTAATGAAATCGCTTTTGCCAAGATCAATAAATTTTTGAAGGAATTTCCTGCTGCTTTGAAGGAGTTTGAAAACTTACTGAACCGAAACAGGATCTTTATAGACCGTACTGCTGGTGTTGCTTGCGTAACTCCGGAGCAAGCTTTGAGTTATAGCTGGAGCGGACCTTTATTGCGCGCCACCGGGGTAGATTATGATGTTCGTGTAAGTGAGCCTTATTCATCTTATGGGGATTTCGATTTTGAAGTGCCTGTAGGTACCAGCGGTGACATTTACGACCGTTACCTGGTCAGGAACGAGGAAATGTGGCAAAGTTTACGCCTGATCCAACAGGCCATGGATAAATTGAAGAACGAACCTGCTGGTATTTTCCATGCGGATGTTCCTGAATTTTATCTGCCGGCAAAGGAAGAGGTTTACAACAATATGGAAGCGTTGATCTATCACTTTAAAATTGTAATGGGCGAAATTGATGCCCCTAAGGCTGAAGTTTACCATGCTGTTGAAGGTGGTAACGGTGAGCTTGGCTTTTACCTGATCAATGATGGTGGAAGGACACCTTACCGTTTACATTTCAGACGTCCTAGTTTTATAAATTACCAGATGTTTGCACACATGAGCGAAGGTATGCTGCTTTCAGATGCCATCATTAACATGAGTAGCATGAACATTATAGCAGGAGAATTAGATGCTTAAAGTAGAAGAAAAACAACCTGTCGTATTTTCAGCGGCTTTGCTTGCAAAGTGCGATGAAATTGTTAAAAGATATCCTGAAGGCAAGCAGAAATCTGCCTTGCTGCCAATTCTGCATGAAGTACAGGCAGAATTGGGTTGGTTAAGTGCCAGTGCTATGGATCAGGTAGCTGACTATCTGGATATCCAGGATATTGAGGTATACGAAGTAGCCTCTTTTTACAGTATGTATTTTTTAAAGCCGCAGGGTAAATTTGTATTGGAAGTATGCCGTACAGGACCTTGCTGCCTGGTTGGTGCTGAAAAGCTGATGAACCACATTGAGCATAAGCTTGGCGTTAAGGAAAATGAAGTTACTGCCGATGGCCTGTTTAGCTGGAGAGGTGTAGAGTGCCTTGCCGCCTGTGGTTATGGCCCTGTTTTACAGATCGGTCCGGAGTATACTTTTTATGAGAACCTGAACGAGCAAAAGGTAGACGAATTGATAGAAGATTTACGCAAAAAATAATGGCCCGTAAACTATTATTAGAACATATAAACGTACCAGGCATCAATACACTTGATGTTTACCGCCAGAAAGGTGGGTACCGTGCTGTTGAGAAGGCTTTAAAAACCCTCACTCCTGATGAAGTGGTTGAGGAAGTTAAAAAGTCAGGCTTACGCGGTCGTGGTGGTGCAGGATTCCCTACGGGAATGAAATGGAGCTTTTTAGCCAAACCAGAAGGGGTAGCCCGTTACCTGGTTTGTAATGCGGATGAGTCTGAGCCGGGTACTTTCAAAGACCGGTACCTGATGACGCATATCCCACACGCTTTGATTGAGGGAATGATTGTGTCCAGCTTCGCGCTAGGTGCAAAAACCTCATACATTTATGTACGTGGTGAAATGATGCCGCAGATTCGCATCCTGGAAAAAGCAATTGCAGAAGCTAAAGCTGCCGGATGGTTGGGTAAAAACATTTTAGGTTCGGGTTACGACCTGGAACTGTATGTTCAGCCGGGTGGTGGTGCTTACATCTGCGGTGAGGAAACGGCTTTACTTGAATCCCTGGAAGGAAAACGTGGTAACCCACGCATCAAGCCGCCATTTCCTGCGATTGCAGGTTTGTATGGCTGTCCGACTGTGGTAAACAACGTTGAATCTATCGCAGCAGTAGTTCCGATCATCAATGATGGTGGTGACGAATATGCTAAGATTGGTATTGGCCGCAGTACAGGAACTAAATTGATCTCTGCATCAGGTAATTTAGTGCGCCCCGGAGTGTATGAAATTGAGCTGGGTTTACCGGTGGAAGAGTTTATTTATTCAGATGAATGGTGTGGTGGTATCGCCAATGGCAAACGTTTAAAAGCAACTGTTGCCGGTGGTTCATCAGTACCTGTTTTACCTGCCAATTTAACTTTGAAATTAGCCAATGGCGATCCAAGGCTGATGAGTTATGAATCTTTATCTGAAGGTGGTTTTGCTACAGGTACCATGATGGGATCTGGTGGATTTATCGCTTTTGATGAGGACCAGTGTATGGTTAGAAATACCTGGAATTTCTCCCGTTTCTATCACCATGAGAGTTGCGGACAGTGTTCGCCTTGCCGTGAAGGAACAGGCTGGATGGAAAAAGTATTACACAGACTGGAATACGGACATGGTAAAATGAGCGACATCGATTTGCTGGTTGACGTGTCTAAGAAAATAGAAGGAAATACCATTTGTCCGCTTGGAGATGCGGCAGCCTGGCCGGTTGCAAGTGCCATCAGACACTTTAGAGATGAATTTGAGTGGCATGTGAAGGAACCGGTTAAGAGCCTGGACACAAATTACGGTTTGGCAAATTATGCCGATCCGATTGCCAAAGCAGTTACTACAGAAAATTAACAAGAATATCTTTAACAATGAGTGATAAAGTTAAGGTAACCATAGACGGGATAACAGTAGAAGTTGCACCCGGTACCTCTATTCTAAATGCTGCTAGGCAGATAGGCGGAGATATCGTACCCCCTGCAATGTGCTATTATTCTAAATTAGAAGGTAGCGGTGGAAAGTGCCGTACTTGCATTGTTAAGGTAAGCAAAGGTTCTGAAAAAGACCCACGCCCGATGCCTAAACTGGTGGCTTCATGCCGTACAGCGGTGATGGATGGAATGGAAGTGATGAACATCACCTCGCCGGAAGTGATTGAAGCCCGTAGTGGGGTAGTAGAGATGCTGTTGATCAATCACCCGCTGGATTGCCCGGTTTGCGACCAGGCAGGTGAATGCGACCTTCAGAATCTCGGTTATGAGCATGGTTTGCAAAAAACAAGATATGAATTTGAACGCCGTACTTTTGAGCGTATCGATATAGGTGATAAAATCCAGTTGCACATGAATCGTTGCATTTTATGCTACCGCTGTGTGTTTACTGCTGATCAGATTACCAATAAAAGGGTTCACGGGATTTTAAACAGGGGTGATCATTCGGAAATTTCGACGTATATCCAGACTGCGGTAGACAATGATTTTTCAGGTAATGTGATCGATGTTTGTCCGGTAGGTGCACTAACCGACAAGACTTTCCGGTTTAAAAACCGGGTTTGGTTTACCAAGCCGATTGATGCCCATAGAGATTGCCCTACCTGCAGTGGTAAAGTGACTTTATGGTACAAGGGAGAGGATGTATTGCGGGTTACAGGACGTAAAGATATTTACGGTGAAGTAGCGGAGTTTATTTGCAATACTTGCCGCTTTGATAAGAAAAAGACTGCGGATTGGGTAATTGAGCATCCTACACACATTAGCGATACTTCTGTAATTGCGTCTAATCACTATGAAACGTTAAAGCCATTACCTGTAATTCAACCAAATCTGAAATTGCAGGAAGCAAACCGCATTGAACTAGAAAAAACGACTAAATTCTAATGGATATAGCTTTTGTAATAGAAAAATTTGTACTTGTAGCTATCATATTTGGTATAAGCTTAGTGATTGCGATGTACTCTACTTATGCAGAGCGTAAAGTGGCTGCATTTTTACAGGACAGGTTAGGACCCGACAGAGCAGGCCCTGCAGGGATGTTCCAGCCCCTGGCTGATGGTTTGAAAATGTTTATGAAGGAAGAGATCATTCCTTCGAATGCCAGCAAGTGGTTGTTTATGGTAGGCCCTGGCCTGGCCATGCTGACAGCTTGTATTGGTACTGCCGTTATTCCATGGGGTAGTGATATCACCATTGGCGGAAGGGTAATTCCTTTGCAGGTTACCGATATTAATGTGGGCTTGTTGTACATTTTTGGTGTGGTATCACTGGGGGTATATGGCGTAATGATCGGTGGTTGGGCATCTAATAATAAATATTCATTATTGAGTGCAATCCGTGCGGCTTCTCAGAACATCAGTTATGAGATCGCGATGGGCTTATCAATAATTGCTTTATTATTGGTAACGAATACTTTAAGTTTAAGAGAGATTGTTGAAGGTCAGCATGGATGGCGCTGGAATGTATTGTATCAGCCATTTGGATTTATCCTGTTTATGGTTTGTTCTTTTGCGGAAACCAATAGGGCTCCGTTTGACTTACCGGAGTGCGAAACTGAGCTGATTGGTGGATACCATACGGAGTATTCTTCAATGAAACTGGGTTTCTATTTATTTGCGGAGTACATCAATATGTTCGTTTCATCGGCGGTCATGGCTACTTTATATTTTGGTGGTTATAACTATCCAGGAATGGACACTATGGCTGTTTGGCTGGGTCCAACCTGGGCACCGTTATTCGGCATGGCGATCTTCTTTGTGAAGATATTTGTTTTCATATTTTTCTTTATGTGGGTACGCTGGACCATTCCACGTTTCCGCTACGATCAACTGATGAATTTGGGTTGGAAGGTATTGATTCCTCTGGCCATAGCGAACATAGTGGTAACTGCAGTAGTTATCGGAATAATTGAAGGATTTTAACCATCCACATTGTGGAATAATAAGGAGGTTTAATGGAACCATTGACCAATAAGAAAAAAGTATTAGCACAGAAACCACTGACCTTTGCCGAGCGAAGTTATTTGCCTGCAATTGTGAAAGGAATGGCTATTACCATCAGTCACTTTTTTAAGAAAGAAGCGACCATCAGGTATCCTGAAGTGGAAAGGGAATTCTCCACCAACTTTAGGGGGATGCACTCTTTAAAAAGAGATGAGGAAGGTAGAGAACGTTGTACCGCTTGCGGATTGTGCGCTTTATCTTGTCCAGCAGAAGCGATTACGATGATTGCGGCTGAACGTAAACCGGAAGAAAAAGCATTGTACCGCGAGGAAAAATATGCTTCGGTATATGAAATCAATATGCTGCGCTGCATTTTTTGTGGATTGTGCGAAGAGGCTTGTCCAAAAGAAGCAATTTACCTGGACGGACCAATTGTGCCTTCTGATTACCTGCGTAAAGATTTCATTTACGGTAAAGACAAGCTGGTAGAAGCCCCGCTGGAAGTAAAATAGTATTAAATCAATTAAACAAGAAAATTAATGGGTACATCGGTATTCTATTTTGTAGCAACATTAAGCGTTATCTTTTCGCTGCTGGTTATTTTTTCAAAGAACCCGGTGCATAGTGTACTTTATCTGATTGTTACATTTTTTACTTTCACAGTTCATTATATCCTTTTGAATGCGCAGTTCCTGGCAGTTGTAAATTTTATCGTTTACATGGGGGCAATTATGGTACTGTTTCTCTTTGTACTGATGCTTTTGAATCTGAATAAAGACAATGAACCTTTAAAATCTAACCTGGTGAAGGTGGTGGGTGTGATTGCAGGCTGCTGTTTACTGGTTACTTTAGCTGGTGCCTTGAAAGCTACGGCGATTTCTGATCCGGTAGCCTTACAGAATCCAAACTTAGGTTTGGTTAAAAACCTGGGTAAAGAATTGTTCGGGCCGTTTATGCTGCCTTTTGAACTGTGTTCTATCTTATTGCTTTCCGCGATGGTAGGTGCTATATTATTAACTAAAAAAGAAGAAGCGAATGGATAACGTTACGCAACAATTGCAAGGAGTTCCGTTGAACCACTACATCTGGTTAAGTGCGATCATTTTCACCATCGGTGTGATTGGTGTGTTGACCCGCAGAAATGCCATTGTTATTTTCATGTCGGTTGAGTTGATGCTGAATGCCGTAAACTTATTGCTGACTGCATTTTCTGTGCATAACAACGATCCATCGGGACAGGTATTTGTATTTTTTATCATGGCCCTGGCTGCCGCTGAGGTTGCTGTTGGCTTGAGTATCATTGTAATGGTTTACAGAAATACGCAGAGTACTGATATAAATGTGTTGAATCGCCTTAAGTGGTAATTATTAAGAAGAAATATTAGAAGATGATAAATTTAGTTTGGCTGGTTCCGTTGATTCCACTTTTAGGCTTTATAATAAATGGCCTGGGGAGAAATTCATTGTCTAAAACTGTGATTGGTTTTATTGGAAGCAGCGTGATATTGATTTCGTTTGCCATTAGCCTGGGTATCTTTTTTGAGTTGGGTGCCGATTCGGTAAAATCTCATGAGATCTTTCTATTTGACTGGATCAGTGCGGGGAGTTTACATATTCCCTTGTCCTTCCTGGTTGACCCATTGAGTTCGCTGATGTTGCTGATCATTACGGGTGTTGGATTTCTGATCCACATTTATTCGATTGGTTATATGCATAGCGATGAAGGTTTCGGTAAGTTTTTCAGCTACCTGAACTTGTTTATCTTCTTTATGTTATTGCTGGTTTTAGGTGCTAACTATATTGTCATGTTTATTGGTTGGGAGGGCGTAGGTTTATGTTCTTACCTGTTGATCGGTTTCTGGTACACCAATAGTGCTTATGCATCGGCAGCTAAAAAGGCCTTTGTGATGAACCGTATTGGTGATTTAGGCTTTTTACTGGGTGTATTTTTGATCTTCACCACTTTTGGAAGTGTTGAATTTGCTAAGATCTGGCCACAAGCTGCAAATATGCTGCCTGGCAATACCACCATTGCTTTAATCGCTTTATTGTTATTTATTGGTGCCTGCGGTAAATCTGCGCAGTTGCCTTTGTTTACCTGGTTACCTGATGCAATGGCTGGACCAACGCCGGTATCTGCCCTGATCCACGCGGCAACCATGGTAACTGCTGGTATTTATATGATCGCGAGATCAAACCTGTTATTTGACCTTGCTCCGGTGATCCAGCACGTGATTGCGATTGTTGGTTTAGCAACGGCTATTGTTGCGGCAATTATCGCTTTGACACAAACAGATATTAAAAAAGTATTGGCTTACTCTACAGTATCTCAGTTGGGATATATGTTTTTAGGTCTGGGTGTAGGAGCTTATAATGGTGCATTTTTCCATGTCATTACCCACGCTTTCTTTAAAGCCTTATTATTCTTATGTGCCGGGTCTGTGATTCATGCTTTACACCATGAGCAGGATATGCGTCATATGGGCGGTTTACGTAAAAAATTACCGGTTACCTTTTTGACTATGCTGATTGGTACCATTGCCATTGCTGGTTTACCTCCATTCTCCGGTTTCTTCTCTAAAGATGAAATCCTGGCGCATGTGTATGAACACAATAAAGTAATGTGGGCCATTGCGGTATTTGGTGCATTCTTAACCGCTTTCTATATGTTCAGGATGTTGTTCCTTACTTTCTCTGGAAAGTATCGCGGAACGCACCATGCTGAAGAGAAGATTCATGAGTCGCCTAAAACAATGACCATCCCTTTGATTGTACTGGCTGTACTTTCTGCTATTGGTGGCGTAATTGGTATTCCAGAGGCCCTTGGTGGAAACCACTGGCTATCGCACTGGCTTGCCCCGGTGATCAAGCACACCGCTGAGGCACCAGATCATGCTACAGAATATATGCTGATGGCTGTATCTGTGGTTGGTGTACTCATCTCCATCGGTATTGCTTATAACAAATATGTGAAACAAAACCACATTCCTGTTGCCGATGAGGCACCACGTTCGTTATTGGCTAGACTTTCTTACCATAAATTTTATTTTGACGAGATATATGATGCATTAATTCGCAAACCACTGGATGTCATTTCCGGCTTTTTATACAGGATTGTGGACAATAAAATCGTTGATGGCATTGTGAATGGCTTTGGATGGAGTGCTACAGAAGCAAGTAAAGGACTGAGGTTAATTCAGTCTGGTAATGTTGGCTTCTATATTTTTATGATGGTGGTAGGAATCATCTCATTGTTATTGTATACTTATTTATCTCTATAAAAGATCGTTCAAGAAAAGATAATGGAACAACTTTTACTACTTCTCATATTTTTACCATTGGTTGGCGCCCTGGTTACTGCTTTCTCTGGAAATGCAGCAAAACACGTTGCATTGGTTTCTGCAATCATTTCATTAGCCCTGGCAGGTATTGTTGTGTGTAATTTTACACCTGATGCCAGTACACAATTTGTGGTAAATTATCCATGGATCGCAGATCTGGGTATTCATTTTCATGCGGGTATCGATGGTATCAGTATCATTACGATTTTGCTGACCAATGTACTGGTTCCCCTGATTATTCTGGCGAGCTATCAGCGCGAATATAAAAATGCAGCTGCATTTTTTGCTTTGATTCTGTTTATGCAAAGTGGCTTGTTATTGGTGTTTACCGCAATGGATGCCTTTTTGTTTTACATCGGCTGGGAAGCAGCATTGATTCCAATTTATTTCATCTGTGCCATTTGGGGTGGTAAGAACCGGATTAAAGTGAACATGAAGTTTTTTGTTTACACCATTGCAGGTTCATTATTTATGCTGCTGGGTATTATTTACCTGTACTTACAAAACCCGGCACATAATTTCGACATACAGGCATTGTATGCACTTAACCTGGATGCTACACAACAAAGCTGGATCTTTTGGGCCTTCTTTATTGCTTTTGCAATCAAAATGCCTATTTTTCCTTTCCATACCTGGCAACCAGATACCTATACCGAGGCTCCGGCCGCGGGTACCATGTTGCTTTCTGGTATTATGCTAAAAATGGGTATCTATGGTGTTATCCGCTGGTTATTGCCTATTGTACCGTCAGGATTACAGCAATGGGGACATTTAGTCATCATTCTATCAGTAATTGGCGTGCTCTATGCAGCGATCATTGCTTTTACACAAAAAGACGCCAAACGTTTGGTGGCTTATTCCTCTATTGGTCACGTTGGCTTAATTGCGGCTGGTATTTTTGCTTTAAATACCCAGGGCATGCAAGGTGCAATGGTTCAGATGCTGAGTCACGGTATTAATGTTGTGGGTCTTTTCTTTGTGTTGGATATCATTTCAGATCGTTTACAGACCAATAAAATCGCAGATCTTGGCGGGATTGCAAAACAGGCACCTAAACTGGCGATCGTTTTTCTGATTATTGTTTTGGGAACAGTAGCACTTCCGGGAACCAATGGTTTCATCGGTGAGTTCTTATTGTTGATTGGTATTTATCAATATAATATGTGGACCGCTGTTTTTGCAGGTCTGAGTATTATTTTTGGTGCGGTATATATGTTCAGAATGTACCAGAATATTATGCTTGGGAAAACGAACGAGCTTACGATCGGCTTTAAAGACATTAAAGGATCGGAACAGGTAGTATTATACATCATCTGTGCGTTGATTATTGTTTTGGGTGTTTATCCAAAACCAGTGCTGCAGCTTTCAGAGGCTTCGGTACAACATTTAATAGAACAGGTAACACAAAAATTAACTTCGGTAAACTAAGCAAATGAATATCATTATAACCATCACTGTTACAGCTTTAGTAGTGCTTTACGCAGGTTTGTTTAAAGCCAAAAAAGCATTATTGCCCATCACTTTACTTGGGTTGCTTACCTCGTTGGGTTTTGCTGCTGCCGGTTGGAATGCCAATCAATCGTATTACGGCATGATGCAAATGGATAATTTTGCATTGGCCTTTACCGGTGTGACCATTGTAGGAACGATCCTGATTTTTTTACTGACACAAAATTACTTTGCTGCAAAAAGTGAAAACGTTGCAGAATACTTTACCCTGATCTTGTTTGCGTTAGCGGGGATCGTGATCATGGTGTCTTACAAAAACATGTCGATGTTATTTGTGGGACTGGAAATCATGTCAGTGAGTTTATATATCCTGGCAGGTATCCGTAAGAATAATTTTGCTTCAAACGAGGCTTCATTAAAGTATTTCCTGATGGGAGCCTTCTCTACCGGCTTCTTATTGTTTGGTATTACCCTGATTTACGGCGCTACAGGCTCTTTCGATCTGGAAGTGATCAATCAATACCTGGTGGGAAATTATCAATCGATATCACCGATGTTTTATCCTGGTGTGATTTTGATGATGATCGGCCTTTGTTTTAAAGTAGGTGCCGCACCATTCCATTTCTGGGTTCCCGATGTGTACGAGGGGTCGCCTACGCTGATCATGGCATTTATGTCGACTGTAGTTAAAACTGCTGGTTTTGCAGCCTTTTTACGCTTGTTCGCGGATACCTTTGCACCTTTGCACGACTTCTGGTTACAGCCTTTGATGGTTATTGTATGCGTGACCTTATTGATCGGAAACGTAACGGCCTTATTTCAAAAGAACTTCAAGCGTATGCTGGCTTATTCCAGTATTTCGCATGCGGGATATTTATTGTTCTCCCTGATTACTTTAACAGGCAACTCTGCCAACAATGTGTTGGTGTATGCTGCAGCTTATACTTTTGCCAGTATCATCGCTTTTGCGGTCCTGATCCTGGTGAAACAGAAAACAGGCAATGATAATTTTGAAAACTTCAATGGTTTAGCCAAACGGAATCCGTTTGCTGCTTTTGTGCTTACTGTAGCCATGTTATCTATGGCTGGTATACCACTAACGGCTGGTTTTATTGGAAAATACCTGATGTTTTTAAATGTCATGACTGCTTACCAGGTTTACCTGGTTGCCTTTGCGATTTTAAACGCACTGGTAGGTTTCTATTATTATTTTAAAGTGATTGTAGCCATGTACTTTAAAGATGGTCATGATACGGTACTTGAAACGCCTGTGCAGTACAAAATTGTGCTGGTTATCTCCTTGCTGATTACGATCTTTTTAGGGGTTTATCCTTCGGTCATTTTAAATCTGATCTAGTCAACACCAGGCGTTCATTTATGTTGAGATGAAGCCTTTGATGATTCAAATAGTTAAGGAGTTGCGTGCTTAATAATTATTTGAATCATATCGGGTTCTCTAGATAATTATTTGTAGTTTTACGAATAATAAAACTATGCAAGATTTCTGGAACTCATTACAGCACTTCATTGATCCCGAAAAATTACTTAAAGAAGGTGGTTTTTACGTTGTAATGTTTGTGATCTTCGCCGAGACGGGCTTGTTCTTCGGGTTTTTTCTTCCCGGGGATTATCTGCTATTTCTGGCTGGCATGTTTGTCGCGACAGGTAAACTGGATGTCAATATTTATGTCCTCATTTTAGGATTGTTTGTATGTGCGGTGTCTGGTAATTTTGTGGGCTATTGGTTTGGCCGAAAGACCGGCCCGGTTTTGTACGACCGGAAAGATTCCTTTTTCTTTAAGAAGCGTTATTTAAAGGCTGCCGAGGCCTATTATAATAAACAAGGCGCTTTTGCCTTAATTATGGGAAGATTTGTTCCGATTGTAAGAACATTTGCACCGATTTTTGCTGGAGTGGTAAAATTGGATTTCAAAAGATTTGCATTATATAACCTGGCAGGTGGAATTATTTGGATAGCTTCCTTAACTTTGCTGGGCTATTTTTTAGGCAAACGCTTTGAAAAAGAGATTACAGATTATTTATTATACATAATTATAGGTTTTATTGTGATCACCTCGCTACCATTAATCCTCGCATTTGTGAAGAAAAGGGTAGCTAAAGATGACAATGATGAATTATCAAATACTGAACAATAAAAATGAGTAAAGACGATCACCACCCGTGGCACAGCGTTTCTCCGGGTAACAACATGCCGGAAACTGTAAACGCAATTATTGAAATTCCAAAAGGATCAAAAGCAAAGTATGAAATAGACAAGGACTCTAATTTGATTAAATTAGACAGGGTTCTGTTTTCATCTGTGATGTATCCTGCCAATTATGGCTTTATCCCGCAAACCTATTGCGACGACAATGACCCGCTTGATATTCTGGTTTTATGTTCTGTGGATGTATATCCAATGACCATTATTGAGGCTAAGGTAATTGGTGTCATGCATATGGTTGACAATGGCGAGCAAGACGATAAAATCATTGCTGTGGCTAAAAACGACATGTCGGTAAACTATATCAATGACCTTGCTGAATTGCCTCCGCATACGATGAAAGAAATTGTAAAATTCTTTCAGGATTACAAGGCTTTAGAAGAAAAACAAGTAACCATTGAACATCTGCTTGGTGTACGGTATGCACACAAAGTGATTGAAGAAAGTATTAAGCTTTACGACGAGAAGTTTAGAAATAAATCTTAATGGAATTATTTAAAATATTTTTTACCTTTTTCTTGGTTGCCCTGAACGGTTTTTTCGTTGCAGCAGAGTTTGCTATCGTAAAAGTCAGGGCATCCCAGATTGAGATCAAAGCCAAATCTGGGAGTAAGGTTGCCAATATTGCAAAATACATTACACAACACCTGGATGGCTACCTGGCGGCAACGCAGTTGGGTATCACACTGGCTTCTCTTGGACTGGGGTGGGTTGGTGAGTCTGTAATGCACAACATCGTGCACGATCTGCTGATTAATTTTAACCTTGCTGAGGTATACATTACTTCAATCTCAACTGGTATCGCTTTTCTATTCATCACCGTAATGCATATCGTATTTGGAGAGCTGGCACCGAAATCGGTAGCGATCCAAAGACCGGTAGCCACTACGCTATTCATTGCTTTACCCTTACAGGGTTTTTATTTGATATTCAGACCGTTTATCTGGGTGTTAAATGGCTTTGCCAATGTGGTTTTGAAAATGTTTGGCATTTCAAATGTAGGTGGTCATGATTCAGTTCACAGTACGGAAGAATTGTACTACTTGCTTGATCAGGGAAAAGAAAGTGGTGCTTTAGATACCAATGAACATGAACTCATTCGGAATGTATTTGATTTCAATGAGCGCGTGGTAAAAAATATTATGGTTCCCAGAACTAAAATTATGGGTGTAGAGTTGTCTACGCCTAAAAAGGAAGTGGTAGACAAAATCATTGCCGAGGGTTATTCCAGACTTCCGGTATATGATGATATCATTGATAAGATTATCGGTATTGTGCATGCCAAGGATCTCCTGCCGCTTTTGGCCGAGAACCGGGAGTGGACTTTGAGCGATATCATCCGTAAACCTTATTTTGTTCCTGAAACTAAAAAGATCAACGACCTGTTGAGTGAATTGCAGCAGAAGCGCATTCAAATTGCCATTGTTATTGATGAATTTGGTGGTACAGCCGGTATGGTTACCCTGGAAGATATTGTGGAAGAGATTGTAGGGGAAATTCAGGATGAGTATGATGAAGAAAAACCGACCGTGGAGAAAATTTCGGAAACGGAATTCATCATCAACGCGTATGCAACTGTATATGACGTAAATGAACATTTGCCTCATGATTTACCAGAGGACGAAGATTTTGATACTGTTGGCGGATTGGTATCTCATGCTTTTGGAAAAATACCAGAGGTTGGAGACAGCGAAGAATGTTATGGTTATCTGTTTACGATCCTGAAAAAGACAGAGCAAAACATTGAAACCATCAAGTTGGAACTGGTGATCGATAAGAAAGATATGATTGATCTTCATTAAAAAAAATAACGATGCATGTTTTTTATACGCCAGATATTAATGCTGATACGTATGTATTGAGCGATGAGGAAAGCAAGCACTGCACTAAAGTACTGAGACTGGGTGTTGGCGCCCATGTTCACCTGATTGATGGAAGGGGAGGCTTATATGAGGCTGAGATTGTCAGTGAATCAAAGAAGCATGTAGCCCTTCAGGTTGTCCATACGCAGACCGAATATCAGAAGCGGAATCATCACCTGCATATTGCAGTTGCACCCACTAAAAATATAGATCGTCTGGAATGGTTCCTGGAGAAAGCGACCGAGATAGGGATTGATGAAATTACACCGGTGATCTGCGACAGGTCGGAGCGGAGGGTAATTAAGGAAGATCGCTTATACAAAGTCATCACTTCAGCTGTGAAGCAATCGCTTCAGGCTTACCACCCGGTTTTAAATCAGCAGATCAATCTCTCTTCATTTTTAAAACTTCCCAATCCAGATGAAAAAATGATTGCGCATTGCGTGGACGGTGAGCCGCGTAATTATATTGCTGAACTGGTTAAACCGCATCAACGCTATACCATTTTAATCGGTCCCGAAGGTGATTTTACGCCAGCCGAGATAGAATTGGCTTTGCAAAATGGCTATAAACCATTAACTTTAGGTAATACACGACTTAGAACAGAGACCGCTGCATTGGCGGCTTGTTTTGAAGTGAATTATTTAAACCGATGAGATTTAAGGTATTTCTGCCATTATTTATTATTCTTTTCCATTGCAGTTTTATATTGCCAACTTACAAGATGGCTAAACTGAAATATAGCGGGGGTGGCGACTGGTATGCAAATAGAACTGCTTTGCCCAATCTGATCGATTTTTGCAATAAAAATTTAAAAACCAATTTTGTGGCACAGGAAGCTATTGTTGATGTGGGAAGTCCAGAGCTTTTCAATTACCCTTTTGTGTACATGACCGGACATGGTAACGTGGTATTTAGCGTTGCTGAGGTAGCTAATTTGCGTAAATACTTAACCGGTGGTGGTTTTCTGCATATCGATGACAATTATGGCCTGGATAAGTTTATCCGGGTAGAAATGAAAAAGGTATTTCCGGAGTTGACGTTTGAAGAACTGCCTCCAGGTCACCAGCTTTATAACCAGAAATATAAGTTTCCGAATGGCTTACCTAAAATCCATGAACATGATGGCAAGCCGGCCAGGGGTTACGCCCTGATTTGGCAGGGTAGGATGGTTTGTTATTATACCTTTGAATGCGATCTGGGGAATGGCTGGGAAGATTATGGCACTTATCCTGAGGATACACAAGAAAAACGAATGACAGCGCTTAAAATGGGTGCTAATCTGATACAATATGTATTAACACAATAACAATGAAGGTAAAAGTAAATGAGCATTACGATTTTGAGGTTGATGTAACCGGAAAAGAGTTGATGGTTGACGGATCTGCAGTACGGATAGATAACCGCGACATTGCTCCTGGACATAGCCATGTAATTTATAAGCACAAATCTTATCACATGGAACTGGTGTCGGAAAACAAAGCGGATAAAACCAGCGTAGTTAAGGTAAATGGCCATACGTACCAGGTTGCCATTTCAGATCAGTACGATTTGTTATTGAAACAATTGGGTATGGACAATAGCCAATCTGGTAAAGTGAAGGATGTTAAGGCACCTATGCCTGGTTTGGTGTTGAATGTATTGGTAGAAGAAGGACAAGAAGTAAATAAAGGCGATAATTTACTGGTACTGGAAGCAATGAAGATGGAAAATATCATCAAATCTCCAAGTGCCGGACTGGTAAAAAAGATTACCGTTATTAAAGGTGTCAAGGTAGAGAAAAACCAAATTCTGATTCACTTTGCTTAAGTAGGATTTACGGGCATAAAAAAGCCTCTGTTCGGTTTGAACAGAGGCTTTTTTATATTGCTGAGCTTTATTTTCCCCGGAAAGACTTAGCTTGTTTAGTTTTAAAATGTGGTTTGCCTATGGTCCTGATTTCAGGGGCTCCCAACATGGTCATGGCACAACGGAATCCGATATCTGCAGTGGATTCATCCTGTTGCATAAACCTCCTTGTGGCTGGGTTCAGCCATAAGGCCTGGTCGTTCCATGATCCGCCTTTGTATACGCGGGATTTGTCAGTAACCAGGGTAGTTTCTCCATAGAGTTCTGCATTAGCCCTATCCCGGTAACCACGTTGATCTGCATAGCTATTTTTTGTATTGATAGAATCCGTAGGTTTGTTTTCCGCTGCCTGTTTTTCAGCCCAGGTTTGTTTTCTGGGTGCGATGGCATCAACCATAACGGGTTTGTTGTATTTGTCTTTATCAATTCTGCCTGTCCGCTCATCAGCAACTTTTTTATTTTGATAATAATTGCCGCGATAAGGATTGAAGGCATCAGCATCCTGAAAAGTATTGGATCTATAGTTGTCTGCTACCCATTCATTTACGTTTCCAGCCATATTGTATAGGCCAAAATCGTTAGGAGTATAAGATCTGACATCAACGGTGATGCTACCTTTATCATTCAATGAACCGCCAACGCCCATATAATCGCCCTTCGTTCTTTTGAAATTGGCAAGTATCAGGCCCCTGGTATTTTTTTTAGCAGAACTGATACCCAATCCATTCCAGGGATAGATTTTGTTGTCGCTGATGTTTTCATACTCTGTATTGCCCACCAAGCCTAAAGCAGCATATTCCCATTCCGCTTCTGTAGGAAGTCTGTAAGGTTGTTTTAAAATACCATCTTCTAGTCTGACGTTTCGGGTTGCTGCGTTTTTACCAGTAGTTCCAGCGCCTGCATTCGCAGTATTGGCATTTGCAGGATTGAGGTCCTTCATTGCCCTTTTACCTTTATCATCATACTGATTGTTCAGGTACAAATCGGTATTGTAAGGGCCATCAGGTCTTGGCGTTGCCGCAGCATTTCCAGCGGCAGCCGTTGATTTTCCGTTCGTTCCGTTGAGGTCTTTGAAGCTGGTCATATAGCCACGGTCGCGAAGCAGCAATTCGTTTACACGATCGGTTCTCCAGCTGCAATATCTTGTAGCCTGTTCCCAGGTTACACCTACTACCGGGTAATCCTGGTAAGCCGGATGTCTTAAATAGTTGTCTACGTAAGGCTCATTATAAGAAAGTGGACTGCGCCATACGAGGGTATCAGGTGTTTCATTGTAATAGTATTCGTAATCCTTTGGGAAATTGGTACGAATCCAGTTCATGTACTCCAGCCAGTTGGTATTGGAAACCTCAGTCTCGTCCATATAAAAAGAAGAAACGGTCGTTTCTCTTTTGTGGTTATAAGAACTGAGCTCCTGTCCTGGTACATTAATGGCACTTCCGCTGACAATAAAAACGCCACCTTCAATTTCAACTAAACCTGGTCCGGGCCCTCTTTTGTATTTATTATTTACCGAAAAGCCCCCATACTCCTGTTTATTGTAAGCCATTCCTGTTTTATCTGAGGTGCCGGATTTGGATTTACACGAAACCAAAGCAGTTACAGCCAGCAGGGACGTAAGTGAATAGAGATATATTTTTTTCATTACTATCTATTTGTTTTTCAGTAGCATTAATTGTTTTAATTCTCGCCGGGCGCTTTGCAGGTGACTAAATTCCAGGTCGTTTAAAAATACAAAATTGATGTTATTTTTACTACCTGCCACCGACGAATACACAGAAGTTAAAATTACATAAAAAAAGGATTATGCAATAAAAAACATGATGAATAAGTTAAAGATGTTTTGTAAAGCCAAACTTAGGTGCTCAATACTTTGAAATTAAGGCATACAATGCTAACTTGCGTAGCACAATTGTTTAGTCATTTGCCACCAATGAATTTGAAGCATCTCGTAAAAACTGCGTTCTGTATTTTTTCTTTAACGGCAGCAGGCGTGGATTCATTTGCGCAATTGGTACAACCAGGTACACAAACCAATGGGAGTGCATACAACAACATCATTACCGGTGTCCCATTTTTACTGATCATTCCTGACGCCCGTGCTGCAGGAATGGGAGATGCCGGTGTAGCGGTGCAGCCTGATGGCAATGCGATGGCGATTAATCCTTCAAAACTTGCGTTTTTAGACAAGACATATGGCATCTCACTTTCTTACAGCCCATGGTTGAAAAATCTGGTTCCGGATGTGACGCTCACTTATTTAAGTGGTTATTATAAACCGAATGCGCAAACAGCCATTGGAGGTTCATTGCGGTATTTCAATCTGGGAGAGATCTTGCTGACAGATATCAATCGGCAGGATCTGGGCGTTTACAGTCCAAGTGAACTGGCGGCGGATGTAACCTATGCCAGGAGGTTTGGTGAATCTTTTTCCTTAGGGACTACCTTAAGGTATATTTATTCAAATACTTCGTCTTCGCCGGGTTCAGGTGGCCCACAAACCCATGCAGGTTCGGCCCTGGCAGTCGATGTTTCTGCTTATTTCAAAAAGCCAACTTATTTTTTAGGCGCTGACGCCATCGTATCTGCGGGAATCAATTTGTCTAACATTGGTACTAAAATCGGCTATAATGATGCACGTTCCCAGTTCTTCTTGCCGGCCAATCTTAAGATCGGGGCGGCCTCAACTTTTCTGATTGACGATTATAACCAGTTTACATTTGCATTGGATTTCAATAAGCTCATGGTTCCGACACAGCCCAGGTATGATGTTGATGGTCGAATCATCGCAGGAAAAAGTCCAGACCGATCGGTACCGGCAAGCATTTTTGGTTCTTTTTCAGATGCTCCGGGAGGATTTAAGGAGGAGTTACAGGAACTGAGTATCGCTGCCGGAATGGAATATTGGTACAGTCAGCAATTTGCTTTTCGTACCGGATATTTTTATGAAAACCCGGCAAAAGGTAACAGAAGGTATCTTACCCTTGGTGCCGGATTAAAATACAATGTTTTTAACATAGATTTTGCTTATCTGGTGGCCAATTCGCAAAAGAGTGCCCTGGCCAATACTTTACGTTTTACCCTGTTGTTTAACTTCGGGGAGGCCGCAAAAGATCGTTAGTTTTTGCTCGTAGGAACGGTAAGAACATAGCTCATTAATTTGATAAACATAAAAATAATATAAATACATAACAGCATGAAGATTAAAGTAGGTTTTGGGTTTGATGTACATCAGTTGAAAGAAAATCACCCTTTTATAGTTGGTGGTGTAAACCTGGAGCATCATAGTGGAGCTTTTGGACATTCTGATGCTGATGTGCTTTTACATGCGATTTGTGATGCTTTGCTGGGGGCTGCAAATTTGCGGGACATTGGATTCCACTTTAAAAATACCGATCCGCAATGGAAAGGAATCAGTAGCCTGATCTTATTGAAAGAGACGGTTAAACTGCTTAATGAAAAGGATTATGAGATTGGTAATATCGATGCCATGCTTTGCATTGAAGCACCAAAAATCAATCCGCATATTCCGGAGATGCAAAAGAACATCGCCGAAGCTGCCGGGATTTCGACGGATGACATTTCGATAAAAGCAACTACAAATGAGCAAATGGGTTTTGTTGGTAGAGAAGAAGGGGTGGTTGCCTATGCAATATGTTTAATTCAAAAGGGAAAATAACCGTTCTATTCAAGGGCTGCATAATTGCGCTGAAGAAAGAAGCGAAGACGCTAGGACGTTTCTAAACAGGTAATTTTCCTTCCAGCTGGGCGCAGACCGGTATTGAGTCTGGTTGAGTACAAAAAAGCCGGTAGGCTATTCATTTAAATGAATAGCCTACCGGCTATATTTTTATTCTACGCATCAAGCTATTCAATTACAGAATTAAGTTCGACCAGGAACTTTGTTTCCTGCAGCCTTGTATGATTTACTAAAAAATCACCTTCTCAGAGAAGACCTAGGAAGTTTTGCCCTTTTAGCGAAGCGGGCAAAAAATTCCAGTCTTCGAAGAGAACGGTTATTTTTTACTCTAAATAGCCAAACCGACCTTCATTGTAGTCCTTAATCGCCTGTTGAATCTCTTCATTGGTATTCATTAGGAACGGGCCATATTGGGCGATAGGCTCGTTAATCGGCTCACCGCTTAGGATTAATACGATGCTATCTGCTGCAGCCTCAATTTCAAACAGTTCACCTTCGTTTTTGAAATGAACGAATTGGTTGGTGGCTGCAGTTTCAGTCCCATTGACTGTAACACTACCTTCAATTACTACAAATCCGGTATTGTACGCTGCAGGAAAACTAAAAGAGGCTTTTCCTCCTTTATTTAACCGGGCGTTGAATACGTTGATTGGTGAATAGGTACTCACCGAACCTTTGGTGCCCTGGTATGCGCCTGCAATTACCTCAACGCTACCTCCATGTTCAGGAAGGTTGAACTTCGCCATATCCGCTTGTTTGATGCCCTGATATTTAGGACTGCTCATTTTATCTTTTGCAGGTAGGTTAACCCAAAGCTGTACCATTTGGAAGTTACCCCCCTTTTTACTGAATTCTGCTTCATGATATTCTTTGTGCAGAATTCCACTGGCGGCCGACATCCATTGGACATCGCCCGGATAAATCACCCCACTATTGCCTGCACTGTCATGATGTGCTACTGCGCCATGGTAGGCGATGGTTACTGTTTCAAAACCCCGGTGCGGGTGTACACCTACACCTCTTGGCTCATTACGTGCAGAGAAATTGATCTTTGCATTGTAATCGAGTAGAAAAAAGGGGCTCATTTCCAGGCGGTATCCGCTTGGAAAAAAATTGTGTACCCTAAAGCCATCGCCTACCATATGTGGCGCAGGCGGATTTAAAACGGCCGAAACACGTTTTATAGTTGTTTCCATTTTGTTTCCTTTCTTTTAACGAAGGACCGTGATTGCTATTGGGCTTGTTTTACGAATTGTAGTTCACCTAATATTTTCACATCCTCACTCACCATTACACCACCTGTTTCCAATGCGGCATTCCAGGTAAGTCCAAACTCTGTCCTTTTAATTTTGGTACTGATGGTAAATCCGGCTTTTGTATTTCCCCATGGATCGGTAGCAATACCACCAAATTCAACATCTATTTTAACCGACTTGGTTACATCTTTAATGGTTAAATCGCCGGTTAAGGTGTAGTCATCACCGTCTTTGGTTAATGCTGTAGATTTGAATGTGATTTTTGGATATTGCTCTGCATCAAAGAAGTCGGCACTTTTCAAGTGGTTGTCCCTGTCTTTATTGCTGGTATCTATGGAGTCAGTTGTAGCTTCAAAATCTACTTTCGCATTTTCGAAATGATCCGATTCAGAAACTACTGATCCCGATAAGTTGGTCAGGCTACCTGTAACGGTAGTGATCATTAAATGTTTTACTTTAAACTGCAGCTCACTGTGTGCTGGATCTAGTGACCATGTTGTATTTGCCATAATATTGTGTTTTAGATTGTTTATTTTTTATTAACAACACAAAATTACAGCAAAGAGTTTGGCCTCACATTGATGTATGGTAAGAAATGGGTTAAGGTTTGAAATGTTTATGTGCCAGGTCTTTACGTACCCTGCTTAATGATTCTGGGGTAATGCCCAGGTAGGAGGCGATCATCCATTGTGGCACCCTTAAAGTCAGATTTGGATAAAGCTTAATAAAGTCAAGGTATCTTTCTTCCGCAGTAGCACTCAGTAGCATATTGATTCGTTTTTGCATAAAACGGATCGCATTGTTTAAAATGGTATGGTTAAGATCGTTCATGCAAGGGACAATATTTGCCGCCTGTACTATAAAATCGCTTGGAACCACAATGGCATGGGTATCTTCTATCGCATCAATAAAAAAGTCGGAGGCTTCTTTATACAGCATCCCATTCCGTTCCGATAACCACCATTGTTCTGGTGCAAACTGGATGATATGTGCCTTGCCTTTGCTGTCAATTGAATAGCTTCTTAAAAGTCCTTCTACCACAAAATATCCATGTGCGGAGACATCGCCCTTCATCAGGATCATTTCATTTTTTGCAAAATGCTTTACTTTAAGCTTATCAGAAATAAGCGCAAACTGTTCATCTGTAATGGCTACTTTTTTCTGTAAATAAGCTTTGAGGTGCTCCAGCATAGGTTGATAGATGAAATCTACTTCTTGGGATTTACATTTGAAAAGTCAACACCGCATTTACAGTTCGAAGCGCAGCCGCCACTTTTAGGCGATACTGCACGGTAAATCATGCGGCCAACATACCAGATGGCTGCAATGAATAGTCCGATTAGAATAATGGTTTGAATGTCCATAACACAAAAATAATTAAAGCCTGTCCGGGACAGGTCTGTTGAATGTCAATTTACTATTCCATTAAGCCTACCGTTCCACCTACCCAATCAAAATCAGCATTGTAGCGTACACCAATCATTTTGCCCCTGCTCAATCTGGCCAGGTTGATACACAGTTGCGGTTCACCCTGGTCTGGCCAGAGGTACATGAGCCTGATTTCTGCTTTTACGCCGCCATCGGGTGACTGCACTACTGGCTCATACACCACTTTCTTTTGTAAGATCCAATTTTCGGGATCCTGGATGTCCTGAATGTCGGCAGCAGTTACATCAATGATCACACCCATTCCTGCAAAAGAGAAGAGTGGTTTCAATACATAATTTTCCAGATCAGCGGGAATCTCTGTAAGCTCATTTAAAAAATACGTTTCTGGTACAAATTCGCTTTTGAGGAAAGGCATTGTATATTTACTGATCCGGTAAAACCAATTCGGATGGGTGATCCATTCTACATTGGCCGGCTCACGCGGATCAAAGCCCTGTTTAAACAATTCGGGCTGATTGGCAATTTCGTCAAAGATCAATCGGTTATAGATCCGTTTAAGTTGTATTTTTTTACCATCTGCGCTATAAAAGAGATCCTCACCTTCTTTAAAGATGTCTGTCAGGCTCAATATGGGAATACCCAGATGATGTTGCGTAATGAAAAAGTCTATGGCCGTTTTTTGATTTTGCGCATCCACATCCATCAGGGCAACTTCATGTGGTTGATGATCTCCTAAAATCACTTTTTTCAGCAGTTCAAGGTAAGTAGATTCAGTTATCCCATTAAAAAAAGGACTTAAATTGTCAGGCAGATCGAAAGAAGATTTATAATTTTTAGCCAAATGCAGCTGGAAACCATACAAAGACGGGAAGCCCTGCATTTCTATAAGTTTTGGAATCAGGTTTCCTTGTTCATCCTTACAAATTCCAAAATCAAACGTGAGGAAATGAGGGTGATCATTTTCAGCAGCAACCTGCCATGTCTTAGGAATTGATTTTTCAGTCAGCTGTTTAAAATCAGGTTTTCTAATTAAATTGACGATCTCTTGCCCGGCGGCAATGAGTTTGTCTTTTAATTCTGTGGGTATGAATACCGGTGTTTCGGCCACGCGGAAAGGTATTTCAGTAAAGCCTTTTTCAAGCGATTCTAGAAATGCTTTGTATTTTTCCCCGGTAAAATGCTGATTGAATGGTTTCCTGTAAGTCTCGATCATGTTAAGCTTCTTGTAAAGCGTTGATGGCCTCATTTAAAAAATTGGGAAGTACCAGGCTTTGTGTCAATTGGATGCGGTTGGGGTCGTCCAGGCTATGCAGCATGTCAAGATATTTCTCCTCGCCATGATTTTTAATAATTGCGGCCTTTTTATCTTCCTGCAGCAGGTATATTTTCATTCCTGCTGCGTCGGCCTCTGGATGAAATTGCGTACCTACAATTTCCGGCCGGAAGCGGATAGACATCACGCAACGTTCCAGATCAACATGAGGGCGTTCTTTTTCTAAGGCCAGTACCTGGTTTTCATCGGCAGAGAAAAGTTCGTCATCGGGATTGGTAACCTGCCAATCGCGGCTGTCTACGGTATAAAATGGATTGGGTAATCCATCAAATATAGGGTCCTGCTCACCTTCTTCAGTTAAAAAAACAGGGAAGATGCCAAAGGCCGTTGATCTTCTTTTAATTACTTTTCCTATGCCGAACTTTCTGCTGGCCATTTGAAAGGAATGACAGATCAGGAAAGCGTGTTTTTTGGTATGTTCATGCTGATCATTGAAACGGTCAATTCCGTCCAGTAAATCAAAGAAATCATTTTCCCATTTTTCACCTTCTCCATCGTATGGACTGCCAGGGCCGCCGCTTGAAATGTAAATATCGTATTCCAGGCCAGGTATTTCGCCTTTTTGTCTTAAATTAAACACATCAAAGGATAAGTTTAATCCCATTTCCGCACTATAGCGCAGCAAAACTTCCTGTATGCCGCGCATTCCCTGGTTAGCAACACCGTTGTTCATATCTATAACGGCAATCCTGATCTTATTTCTTCCACTCATGTTACTTTGCGCCTATCAATGTTTGGGTAGTGATATAATCTACTACGGCTTCAAAGTTACCAAATTGTTCGTAAACAGCCAATTGTCTGTCGGCACCTGTCCCTTTTGCTAAAATCTGATGAACGTAATTGATGTCTTCCCGGCAACCCAGTTCATCCACTACATCGTCTACAAAATCCAGCAGCTCCAGTACCAGGTTACGGCAGTTTACTTCCATTTCTTTTCCAAAGTCGATCAGGTTCCCATCGATGCCATAGCGCGCCGCGCGCCATTTGTTTTCATTGATTAATGCTCTGGAATAGCCAATAAAGCTCATGTTTTGCAAACGCAGTTTATACAATTTGGCGCACAGTGCCTGGAACAAGGCTACAAAAGCCATGGTCTCATCGATCAGCATGGGACAGTCGCAGATTCTGAATTCGATGGTTTCAAAGAAAGGGTGTACCCGTATGTCCCACCAGATCTTCTTGGCATTGTCAATGCTATTGGTTTTGATCAGCAATTTCACGTAATTGTCGTAATCCTCAATGCTGTTGAACATATCTGGAATGCCTGTACGCGGAAATTTGTCAAATATCTTGGTCCGGAACGACTTATAACCTGTATTTCTGCCTTCCCAGAAAGGGGAGTTGGTTGAAAGTGCAAATACGTGAGGTAAAAAGTAGCGTACCTGGTTCGCGATGTGTATCGCCAGCTCGCGTGATTGAAAGCCTACATGAACATGCAGGCCAAAAATCAGGTTGGAACGTGCGGCTTCCTGCAGTTCGTTTACGATTTCACTATACCGGGGATGTTCGGTTATCAATTGTTTTTCCCAATGTGAAAAGGGATGGGTTCCGGCAGCGCCGATGCGTAAACCCTGTTCTCCGGCAAGTTGGGACACAGTATATCGCAACTGCGAGATCTCCTGCCGGGCCTGGGTAGTATTTTTACAGATTCCTGTACCAACCTCTACTACGGCCTGGTGCATTTCGGCCTTGACCTGATCTTTATGTATTTTTTGTGCGGCTTCCACAATCTTCTGATCGTGTGATGTCAGTTCCCTGGTAACGGGATCAATTACCATGTACTCCTCTTCAACTCCAAGCGTAAATTCGTTCATCATCTGTTCCCTTTAATACAATCTATTTTTTTGATGTTGTTGCCTTTGCGGCAGGTTTAGCTTTGGCTGTCGCTTTTGGTTTGGCTACAGATTTTGCCGGGGCTTCTGACTTTGGTGATGTTGCTTTTTTACCGGCGACAGGTAAAAGTGGCTGAGCATTAGCTGCCGTTTGCAGGTATTTGCCCCAGGTTAAATTGTCCTGACCTCTTACATTCGACTGTGCCCGTTCTATGGCATATTTGGCACTCGTTTCTACCACCCAGTCAAAATTTTCCTGGCCTACACTATTGATGTCCGCATCAGGTGCCGGATTGCAGAAATCTATGGCATATGGAATACCGTCGCGTACCGCAAATTCTACCGTATTGAAATCATAACCCAGGTATTGATTTAAGGTAATCACATGATCGTGTATGGTTTTCAATAGTTTTTCATCGGATGGCGGGCCATCCACAACATAACGTAAATGGAAGGGGTTCCGGGGTTCGTATGGCATAACGCGTACGTATTTGCCACCGATGCAGTAACACCTGAAATAGGCATCAAAAATGATTTCCTCTTGCAGCATCATCACCGTCTGTTTGGTTTGACTGTGCTTATCGAAGAAATCCTCTTTATCGTGCAGTTTGTATACTTCTTTCCAGCCACCACCATCAAAAGGTTTCATATACGCCGGAAAACCGGTGTACTCGAAAATTGCCTCCCAATCTAAGGGAAAAGCGAGGTTGCTAAACGATTGATCGGAAGTGTCTGTTGGCTGCTCGTACGAAGGGATTAATGCTGTTTTCGGTACAGGTACGCCCAGTTTAACCGCCAGTGCATTGTTAAAGAATTTTTCATCGGCACTCCACCAGAACGGGTTGTTGATCACTGCTGTGCCGGTAATTGCTGCATTTTTTAGTGCGGCACGGTAAAAAGGTACATCTTGCGAAATGCGGTCGATGATGACAGCGTAATCCAAGGCTTCGGCCTGAAAGATTTTATCAATGCTTACAAACTCAGCCTTAATTCCACTGGGGGCCAATTCGTTTACTTTTTTTACAAAGGCTTCAGGAAAGGATCTTTCCTGTCCAAATAAAATCCCTATTTTCTTCATTGTAACTTGTTGTTTTTTTATGGTTGGGGTTAAAATTCTTTTTTACACTATAACTGAGCCAGATAATCTGGCAGCATTTGTCGCCATATGGGCCAGTCATGGTCTGCATTCTGGCGTACATCCAGCCAATGGTTGATTTCCTTCTCGTTTAAAATTTGTGATAGACGTTCATTATCTCCCCGACAAATATCCCTGTCGGTCGTCCCCAGCACAATTCTCATATTCCACAAATCGGGATTGTCGTCATTTGGCAGAAAGTCTACCGGATTATTGAAATAGGCGTCTTCATTGTAAAAGCCATCCAGTTGACCCCTGATGTCAAATGCTCCACTCATGCTGAAGAGGTGGCTAACCAATCCTGGATATCTAAATGCAAAATTCGCGGCATGGTAACCACCAAAACTACAGCCGGCAGTAATTACTTTATGGTGACCGGTTTCATGTTGTGCCAGGGGGACAACTTCTTCCAGCAACATTTTGTCGTACCAGATGTGGTTTTTTACACGGTCGGCCGGATGGATGTCGTTGTTGTACCAACTTGATTTGTCAATTCCATCTACACAGTAAACCTTCACCTTGCCTTCGTCTGTAAACCAACGGATGGAATCGAGCAATTTAAAATCTTTACTTTCATAGTAACGTCCCATACTGGTTGGAAACAGCAGGATAGGGTACCCGCTATGACCAATAGTAAGGAGTTCAAAATCGGCATTCAGATTTGGACTGTACCATTTTTTATATTCTTCCCCCATAGTGAGTTTTTTGTTTCTTTAAGTTAGAAAAACAAATGATTAAAAAATAAGTTTGAAACTGTTTTATTCTGAAAATCTGCATTTTAATCAAGCTTTGCTGACTACGAAAGTGTATTTACATCAGGCGATACGTTTTATCATCATGCTGGTGTTTTTGGTTGCGTTATAGCTGCAATCTTTTCGCTAGCCAATGATTCTGCCCTTACTGAAACCTGTAAGGTTTGTAAAAAAAAAATTGGCCTTAATGATTTTTTAATGAGAATGGTACCTTTGCTAAATATTTGTGAGAAAGGGGATTTTGATTTATGTATACCGCAATGTTGCTTCCTGAAGTAATTAAGACCAAACACGATTTAAAGTCTGTTCATTTGAAAAGAACAGTTGAACTGGAGTTTTTTATACCCGATAACTTATTGGGTAATGAAACTTTAAACCTGTTGCTGCTGAATGATGGACAGGATACGACTATGCTGGATTTACAGGAAACGCTGAAAAAGTTATATGCCGGGTATAAAATCGAAGCCCTGGTTGTGGTGGCGATCAAGGCTTCGGCCGACCGGGTTCATGAATATGGTGTCGCCAGTCAGCTTGACTTTATGGGCCGCGGCAGCAAAGCTACCGCTTACACAGATTTTATCATTAAAGAACTGATCCCTTATGTACAGGCAGAGGTGGAAATGCCAATTAATGGCAGGCGCGCTTTTGCGGGTTGTTCGTTAGGGGGGCTTACGGCATTCGACATCGCCTGGAACCACGATAATTATTTTGATGCTGTTGGGGTATTCTCGGGTTCATTCTGGTGGCGCGCTAAGGATTTGAAGGATGGATATACTGATGACGACCGTATCCTGCATCAAATGATTACACAAACCGCTAAAAAGCCTGATCTTAAATTCTGGTTAATGACCGGGACAGAAGATGAACTGGCCGACAGGAATAAAAATTTTATCATTGATTCGATAGATGATACGATTGATGTGATTAAAGAACTGGTTAAAAAAGGATACGAGCGTTCTGCTGATATAGCCTATTACGAGATGGTGGGTGGTAAGCACGATGTCGCTACCTGGGGCAAAGCGATGCCTGCTTTTTTGACCTGGGCATTTTCAAGAAAAACAAGTTAATTTTAGTCCACCAGCAAAGAAAATCAGAAATTCTATCAAGTACATTAAACTAACGTGCTGATATATTGATAATAAACCTTATCTTTGCGCCAAAAATCATACGCATTTTATGCAAAAAATTAGAAATATAGCAATCATTGCCCATGTTGACCACGGTAAAACTACACTGGTTGATAAGATCTTACACGCCTGTTCAATCTTCCGTGATAATGAACAATCCGGAGATTTAATACTTGACAATAACGATTTGGAGCGTGAACGTGGGATCACGATCGTTTCCAAAAACGTTTCAGTTCAGTACAAAGATGTAAAAATTAACATCATTGATACCCCTGGTCACGCCGATTTCGGTGGTGAGGTTGAGCGTGTATTGAAAATGGCTGACGGTGTATTGTTATTGTGTGATGCTTTTGAAGGTGCGATGCCTCAAACGCGTTTCGTAACACAAAAAGCATTGGCATTAGGCTTAAAGCCAATTGTAGTTGTCAACAAAGTAGATAAAGAAAACTGCCGTCCGGAAGAAGTTTATGAGCAAATCTTTGAATTGTTCTTTAACCTGGAAGCGACAGAAGATCAGTTGGATTTCCCAGTAATTTACGGTTCATCTAAACAAGGATGGATGAGTACAGACTGGAAAGTACCTACTACGGATATTTTTGCCTTGTTAGATGCTGTTGTAGCTAACATTCCTGCTGCGCCAACCAACGATGGTACTTTGCAAATGCAGATCACTTCATTAGATTATTCATCTTTTGTAGGTCGTATTGCAATTGGTCGTGTACACCGTGGTGTAATTAAAGAAAACCAACCGGTTACTTTGATTAAACGTGATGGTAAAATTGTAAAAACAAGAGTAAAAGAATTATATACTTTCGAAGGTTTGGGTAAAATCCGTGCCACAGAAGTAAAATCAGGTGATATCTGCGCTGTTGTAGGTATTGATGGTTTTGATATTGGTGATACTATTGCTGATTTCGAAGCTCCGGAGCAATTGCCGGTTATCAAAATTGATGAGCCTACGATGAACATGCTGTTCACCATCAACAACTCACCATTTTTTGGTAAAGAAGGTAAGTTTGTAACTTCTCAGCGTTTGAGAGAGCGTTTGTATAAAGAGATTGAGAAAAACTTAGCACTTAAAGTTGTTGAAACTGAATCTCCGGATGCTTACCTGGTTTACGGAAGGGGTATTCTCCATTTATCAGTATTGATCGAGACAATGCGTCGCGAAGGATATGAAATTCAGGTAGGTCAGCCACAGGTTATCGTTAAAGAAATTGATGGTAAAAAATGTGAGCCTATCGAAACCTTAATTGTTGATGTTCCGGGTGAAGTTGCTGGTAAAGTAATTGAGTTGGTAACACAACGTAAAGGTGAGTTGTTGATCATGGAGCCAAAAGGTGATTTACAGCACTTGGAATTTGATATTCCTGCACGTGGTATCATCGGTTTGAGAAATAACGTACTGACTGCTACAGGTGGTGAAGCCATTATGGCCCACCGTTTCAAAGCTTATGAGCCTTGGAAAGGTGTAATCCCTGGAAGATTGAATGGTGTATTAGTTTCTATGGAAAAAGGAAGTACAACTGCTTATTCAATTGACAAATTGCAGGATCGTGGTCGTTTCTTTGTTGATCCGGGAGTAGACATCTACGAAGGACAAATTTTAGGAGAGCACATCCGCGATAATGATTTGGTTATCAATATTGTGAAAGGTAAAGCTTTGACCAACATGCGTGCTTCTGGTACAGATGATAGTCAGCGTATCGCTCCGGCCATTAAATTCTCTTTGGAAGAGGCTATGGAGTATATCCAGGCTGACGAATACATTGAGGTTACTCCGGTAAGCATGCGTTTACGTAAAATTCACTTAACTGAAGCTGCACGTAAAGTCAATAAAATCGTATAATTTTTAGAATAATTATTCTATTGATAAGTCATAAAGCCCGTTTCGTCAGAAACGGGCTTTTGTTTTTTATTAGTTTTGTGCTTTGAATCAAGTAGACACATTTTAGCATAAGATACCATGGAATCATTACAAGGAAAGAACGCCATCATTACGGGTGCGGGAAAAGGCATTGGCAGAGCATTGGCCATTGCGTTGGCACAAGAAGGGGTAAATATAGGTTTGGCAGCCAGAACTACAGCTGACTTAGAAGAGGTAGCTGCAGCGTTAAATCAGTATGGTGTTAAAACAGCCATTGCTACGATGGATGTGGCGGATATCGATGCCGTTAATACGGCAGTCGCCAGTTTGAAATCTGAATTGGGGCCAATCGATATCTTAATCAACAATGCCGGAATCGGCGCTTTTGGTTCTTTTATGGCGCTTGAACCTGAAAAATGGGAGCAGATCATCCGAGTGAATTTACTAGGTGCTTATTATGTAACCCGTGCAGTATTGCCCGAAATGATTGAAAGAAAGACAGGAGACATCATCAATGTTTCTTCTACCGCAGGCAAAAATGGTGCTGCAGTCACCAGCGCATACAGTGCGTCTAAATTTGGTTTAATTGGGATGTCTGAATCTTTGATGCAGGAAGTAAGGAAACACAATATCCGTGTAAGTACCTTGTTGCCAAGTACAGTAGCTACAGATATGGCCAAAGATTTGAACCTGACAGATGGTAACCCGGAAAGGGTGATGCAGCCTGAAGATTTTGCAGAGCTTGTGGTTGCGCAGTTGAAACTAAACAGGAGGGTATTTGTCAAAGAAGCTGGTCTTTGGTCTACAAATCCCTAAACCTTGAAAGTTAATCGTTTGTACGGCGGTTTCGGATAAAATACCGGGTAAGGTTTAAAGCTATTACAGCATGATTGATCAGATTTGGAATCAATCCGTAGTATTTGGTAAATATCCGGAACCGCTCTTTTAAACTGGCGAGGTGTTTCTTTTTGGAGATTCCACCAACCAGGTATTTTGCCACATATAAGTGTGTGTTGACAATGCTGGACGCATTTTTAGCCGCTTTAATGATCCAGTCGATGTCTGAGCTGTATTTATAGTTCAGATCGAAAGGTTCTGCAATGTCTCTTTTTACATAAATGGCCTGGTGACTTATACTCATGCCAAATCTAAAGCTCTCCCAACTGAAGTTTTCTGGTGCGTGGTGCCTGCGCTGGCCCAGGCTTTCCCATTTGTCGTTAAACATTTCAGTTTCGCCATAATAAATATCGGCAGCCTCTGCAGTAGCAAATACTTCTGAAACGGTTTCGGGAGCGTAAATCTCGTCGCCGGAGTTCATGAAAAGGAGATAGTCTCCCGTAGCCAGTCCGATGCCTTTGTTCATCGCGTCGTAAATGCCTTTATCCGGTTCTGAGATGAACTGTGCAAGTCTGGACTTGTATTGATAGACGATGTCCTTCGTTCCGTCGGTAGAAGCCCCGTCTATGATGATGTATTCAATGTTGGGGTAAGTTTGGTTGAGCACAGAAAGCATGGTGCGTTCTATGTCTTTTACATTGTTGTAAACGATGGTGATGACAGACAAGCATGGTTTACTCATAAAGTAGGATTTACTTGTTTCATTACCTTGATGAGCGCTTCTCCCAATTCCTGCATTCTGTCATGACCTTCCTTCTGCAGCAAGGCAAGGGTAGGTTTCTGATATGGCGTATTCAATACCAGGGCCATTTTTCTGGCCAGATCTTCTGGCGAAGCCGCTTTAAAAAAAGTGATTTTATCGTCGTCTATTTCCAGGTTTACCGGAATATCAGAAACGATGCAGCGTGTGCCCATGGCAATGGCATTGTACACTGCACCTCCACCGGGGCCACCTTCAAATAAAGTGGGCTGAATTAAAGCGTCTGTCTGATTCATTAAAGCAATTTGCTCTTCTTTTGCGATGTAACCCAGTAAACGGATTTTATCCTGTAACTGATTATTCGTAATGAAATCCTTTAAGTCCTGTACATATTCCGGAAATCTCGGATCTTGCATAAGTCCGGTACAAAGCAGCTTAACATCTGCATACCCGGGCTGTTTAATCAGCAGGTTGAAAGCTTTAAATGCGGTAATGTGGTCTTTGTGCTTCCAGAACTGATTGGATATGAGAAAGTATCTTTTAGGTAGATTGAATTTTCTCAACTGAGCTGTTTCGTTTGAAATCTGCCATGCCGCAGATGGTCCTGGTGGGCAAAATGGAAGACTGAATACGTTATAAGTCTGCCCATAATGTTTTTCAATATCTGCTTTAACAGCCAATGCATTTACAATAACTGCTTTACTGGTATCCAAAAGTGACGTAAAGCGTTCGTCCCTGAATTTGATTTCTTTTGCTGAGAAGAAATGGGGAAGGTGTTTATGTTGCAAATCAGGGATGTAGGATACATACGAAGTTTCAAAGTCAAAATTGAAGGACTTTATAACTGGGAACAGCACATCAATTTTTAGCTTTTTTAACTTTTTATTTACATTTTTTTGCAGGTAATTGTAGTAAACTATTTCTACTGGAATGTCGTATTGTTTAAAAGCTGCCCTGATTTTATCGTTCACATTTGTACCGCCTAACTGGATTTTTCCGCCTTTAGTAACAGCATTCAATACAGAAAGTGTGAAGCTTTTCAGTTCGGTAATGTTGTCGTAAGGCAGGATCAGATAGAATTTGAGTTTATATTTATCCTGTACGGAATATAAGCCATTAACCAGATAACATAAAAAGTCTATTCCCCCATCCCAGGTCAGGTAGGAACCCCAAATGGCTATTTTTTTTTCTTCCCCCACTATTTAATTTTTTTTACGGGTGTGCCGGCATAGGTTCCGGGAACGGTAATGTCTTTGATGACACATGAGCCTGCGCCAATAATGACGTGGTCACATATGCTCAGCTTGTCAATAATACTCGCTCCTACGCCAACAAACACATGGTTTCCAATCGTTGTATTTCCGGATACGGATACGTTGGGTGCAAGATGTGAATGCCTGCCAATCCGTACTCCATGTTCTATAACGCTTCCGGTATTTAAAATGGTATTCTCATCCACAAATGCTTCGGGGCCTATATGGCAAAAATTACCGACAAAACAGCCGCGGCTTATATGAGCAGAGGGGCTGATGTATGCCGAAGCTGAAATAATGGTGACCAGGTTTTGCTTGTGAAATTGCTCAAAACTTGCTGCACGCGAAGCGTTGTCGCCGATGCCAATAAAGACAGGATTTTCCTGTAATTCAGTGTCATCTACTTCAGGCAAGAGATTAAAGCCTAAAACACGTTCACCTGGCCTTGCATTCTGGTCTACAAAAGTAAGTTCAGCATCGGGATACCTTTGTAAATACGTATCGGCAATGCTTCTTGCGTGACCGCCGCAGCCCATTATATATAGTTTTTCCATGGCTTATCCATTGAAATAAGCTTTAATGGCATTGCAGATGTAATCTACATCTTCGGTAGTCAGTGCCGGATAACTGGGTAAGTTAATTCCGCGCCAGCCGATATCTTCTGCAACAGCATGTTTTTGATAAGATGTGGCATACATCGGCATGGTATGTACCGGGTAAAATACCGGTCTGGTTTCGATGCCTTTTTCTTTTAAAAATTCTCTTAAAGGATCACGGTCTTTGATGCTGTTGGTGAGGATAGATACCATCCAGTAGGAATGAACGCAATCTTTAGCTTCCTGATGAACTTGCAGTGGTAAGCCTTTCAGGGTTTCACGATATTGTGCTGCAATTGCCTTTTTCTGGGCAATAAAGCCATCTGCCTGTTCCAGTTGTGCCAGACCAATGGCTGCACAGATATTGGTCATGCGGTAATTATAGCCTACGATGTCATGCCAGTACTCACGGTATTGAGCCAGACCTTGTCCGCGCAAGTGTAACGCTCTTTTGTATAAAGTTTCGTCATTCATCACCACCATCCCACCTTCGCCAGTGGTAATGGTCTTATTGCCAAAGAAGCTAAAAATAGAGATATCTCCAAAAGTTCCGGCATGCTTTCCTTTATAATAAGTGCCGAAGGCCTCTGCCGCGTCCTCTATTAAAAAGATTCCATGTTCTTTACATATGGCCATTAGCTCGTCCATATCGCATGGATGGCCGTAAAGGTGGACCGCCATGATGGCCTTAGTTTTTGGCGTGATTTTCTTTCTTACATCATTATAATCGATTTGCCAGGTTCCTGCTATTGAGTCTACAAATACTGGTTTTGCACCGGTATAAGTGATCGCATTTACTGAAGCAATGTAAGTGAGTGTAGGAACGATCACTTCATCATCGGGCCTGATGCCCAGGGTTAATAAGGCCAGGTGCAAGGCTACTGTGCCATTACTGGCGCCTAAAGCATGTTCAATGCCAATGTAAGCTGCAAATTTGTTTTCAAACTCCGAAATGTACTTGCCTTTTGAAGAGATCCAGGTTGAATCCAGACAATCTAACACATATTTTTTTTCGTTACCATTTAAAGAAGGCTGATATACCGGGTACTTAAAGCTCATATTTTAGCATTTTTGCGATGGGCTAAGTTAAGTAATGATTTTATCTTTTTAAGGGAAAAAATTTGCGTATCAGGCGAATGAGGATGTGTTTGGTGTGGAATTTAAGGAGTGCTTTTTTGATGGCAGGCACCACCTGGATGGGGTTGGGAAAAGTATATTTAGCCTCTGTGACGAGTGGTACCGTGTACTTATCTGTTTTAGGAGAATGGGTGCCGGAATTGTCGTGACCGATGTTGTTGATCTTATTTTTTGCAGCTAAAACATGGAGTTTTTTTTGTTTAAATGCACTGTAAGCGAAGCGGATTGCCCAGGAGTCAATTTCGCCGTTTAGTTGCCTGATGAGCATCTTGGAAAGATCGGGGCCAGCGGTTTGGTTAAATTCCTGTTGCAAGGCGCTATTGTTTAAAAATGTTGCTTTGTCTGTAATCTCCCAGTCGATGCCAGACCAGCGGTCGGCCCAGGTACCCCAGCTCCAGGATGATCCCCGATGGGAAAAATAACCACTGAAAGGATATTTCTTCAGGATGTCAAGCGGGTAGCTATACCCAGATACCGAAAATATTTTCTGTTCATTTTTATAGGTCTCGAGTGCCTGGTTCATGAAATCCAGGAAATCGGGAGCACTGATGAGGTCATCTTCCAGCACAATAACTTTTGAATTGCTTTCCAGCACCTTGCTTACGCCGTTGATTACAGACGTTGCCAGTCCGAAGTTCTGTTTTTGTTCTATAACCGTGACGGACAGGAAACCGGGAATGTTCCGGATGATTGCCCTAACTTCTTCTACTTTTGCTGCCCCCTTACTATTTTTAGGGCCATCAGAAAAGATGAAAAGCTGAGATTGCGGGGCCAGTTTGTTTTGCTGCAAATGAGCCAGGGTTTTTTTAGTATGTTCTGGTCGGTTGTAGACAAATAAGACAATTGGCGCAAGCTCCATATTAATCGTGTTTAGATGTCCATGGAATTGGCAGGTTTGTAAAATATAGAGGTAGATTTTGCATAGATTACGCCTGGCGCCATTCCGGTAAATGCAATGTGTTTAAAGCCCTTTTCTTTTAAAAAATGAATGGCTTCCTGGTATTTAGGTCTTTCAGAATCATCCAAAACAATCACACCATCGGCTGTTAAAGCCTGGATGGCCTGTTTACAGCAATTTACCCGGTCGCGACCATCTACAATAATCAAATGGAATTTTTTGCCGGTTGTGTTTGCACTTTTGCAGTATTCCCCCCCGGTTTCCAGTGCACAATAGATCAGGTCTGCATTGTTAAGATTGGTGTTTTTGCATTTTTCATACCATTCCTGATCATGCTCTACAGCAGAAACATGGTTTGCATATTTTGAATAGAAAAGTGTAGAATTTCCTGAACCGAATTCAAATACATCGTGTTGTTTGGTAATTCTTTCTTTGATAAAATCGATGAAGGAGTAGGTTACCCATGGAATGGGATCGCCATTGAAGTCTACCGAAGATTTCGTTTCAAATGCCTTGAACCAGCCCTTTTCAGCAAGATAACCTTTGAATCCCAGGGAGAGTATTACTTTTAATTTATCGGGATTTAACAGGGTATAGGGTGATAATACACGTTTCAACATAAAATGATCAGAATTATTGGGTCTGGAATTTCAAAGGTAAGATGTTAAATGCAAAAAACTAATTTATCAACTAATAATTGCGTTTAGGCCTGTTTGCCGGCACTATTGAAATGAACAAGTTTTTGGATCAGGCTAATCAGGAATAGGGATTTGAGCATCATGACGCCCTGTTGCCTTGTTTTTGGGATCAGCAGTATCCAGAAAGTAGAGAAAAAGCAGGCAATCAGTGTGGCAATAGAAGCACCGACGCCACCGTACAAGGGGATTAACCAAAAGTTCAGGCCAATGTTGATGATCGCCCCTACTGCTGTTCTTTTAAAGGAAATCATGGTGTACCCTTCTGCCAGCAAATATTGTGAACTGGCACTGCCCAGAAATACGAAAACACCCGACCAGATGTGTATGGCGAGCATGAGTCCGGCTCCATCGTACTGATGTCCGTACAAAAGGTTGATGATAAAGTTATGTAAAAAGCTGACCATGAAAGCGATGGGAACACTGATGAACACCAGTAAATCGTATAAATTGCCCAATCTCTTATGGTAACGTTCAATATCTGTTTTTCTGGCCTGAATGATGGCAGGAAAAACGGAAGTGATGATGGCAGTGGGTATAAAATACCAGGCTTCGCTGATTTTTGCGGCGGCACCGTAAATCCCTACTTCTGTACTGCCGTTTCTTTTGAGCATCAGGATATCTATTTTCATGTATAAAATGATCATGATGCCGGACAGTATCAGGGGGAAGGATTGTTTAAGTAAGGAACGCGCTCTACTCTGGCTAAAGTTCCAGTTGCGCATTTTAAATCCATGGCTATGGTAGAGGACAACCAAGCCAAGGGCAAGGATGAGACCGTCAAAAACCAGGGCCGCGGCAAACCAGATTAATGAAACCTGTAGCCAGACCAGTAATACTTTGACAAGCGCAGATACAATAACACAAATATTTTGCACATGAACAACATATTTGGATTGTACCTGTGATTGATAATAAGAATCAATTATGTTAAACGATTTAAAAAATGCGGCAAATGCCAGGAGCAGAACAATCCAGGTTAATGGATTACCCGGTTTTTCTGTTAGGGTATGAAATGCGAGATAAATGCCGACTGCTATTGGGATGAGCAATAGATTTACAGCAATACGCAAAGCCAGGGAAGTGCCTAGTATTTCGTCTCTTTTTTCCGGATGATTGATGATTTCCCGGATGATGAAGGTGTCGAGTCCTAAGGTACCCACAGCAGCTACAATGGCTGTCAGTGCATCGGCAAAGCTCAGGTCACCAAAAGATACCGGTCCGAGGTACCGTATGATGACAAAACTGATGACCATGCTAAGTATTTTTCCGAACATCAGCCAGCTGGTGTTTTTTAAATACTTGTTGAAGGCTGCTTCGTCAAAACCTTTAATTCCCGGGATTTTCATTGTTGCAAAGATGAGAAAATTGACGGCAAATCAATGTTTAAAAATGGAGCAATAATTCTTCCAGGTGGTGGATCTGCCAGTCTACATAATCAGGAGCTTCCTTTTTATTGGGGTTGAAAAAGATGGCCTGCATACCAAAATTCTTAGCGCCTATGATGTCAGCTTCCAGGCTGTCGCCAATCATGATACTTTCTGTTTTGGAGGCCCCGGCTTTTTGTAAGGCATATTCAAAAATTGCTTGATGGGGCTTGTTAACGCCTACATCTTCAGAAATGATCACATTTTTAAAATAAGGATTTAATGCTGAGCGGTCCATTTTCATTAAAGTACTTTCTTTAAATCCATTGGAGATGATGTGCAGGTCGAATTTCTGTTGAAGATAGCTTAGTACCTTTGTTGAACCCTCAAATAAATTTGTTTTGGTGGGTGTCATGCGGACATAATCGTCCTCAAATTGCTGCGGTATGTGGTCTGGATGAATACCCAGTTGAATAAATGTTTTGCTGAAACGTTCAGAGCGCAATGTTTCTTTGGTGATTTTTCCGATATGGTATTCTGCCCAGAGCAGGTGGTTGTTTGCCGTATATACCTCAATGAATTCCGTGCAAGAGCTTAAGCCCAGTTTTTGCAATGCATACTGTTCATAAAGTTCTGTCAGTGTTTCCTCTGCGTTTCTATCAAAATCCCAAATGGTATGATCGAGGTCGAAAAATATATGTTTGATCATAAGTTCCTTATTATGTCGCAAAGGTACAGACAATTTTTCTGAGGTATTTTTTATTTAAAACTTTCTCTGTCACCCCAATGTTTTATCCTTTACGCGGCCAAAAGCCTGACCTAAATTATCCTTATATTTGATCTTAATTGCGGTTTAGCTTAGCAACCAAGATTCCTGGCGATGCGCAACATTAAAAGAACACCGGATGAAGTTTAAAATTGTTTCTGATTACAGACCTACAGGAGATCAGCCTGCTGCCATTAAACAATTGGTAGAAGGCGTGAATAACGATGAACATTACCAAACGCTGCTTGGTGTAACCGGTTCTGGAAAGACGTTTACCATTGCCAATGTGATTCAGGAAACGCAAAAGCCGACCCTGATTTTAAGTCACAATAAAACATTAGCTGCACAACTTTACGGTGAGTTTAAACAATTCTTTCCGGAAAATGCAGTCAACTATTTCGTTTCCTATTACGATTATTATCAGCCTGAGGCATTCATTGCCAGTAGCAACACTTATATAGAAAAAGATTTAAGCATTAATGAAGAGATCGAAAAGCTCCGGCTCCGGACAACCTCAGCCCTGATGTCCGGGCGAAGAGATGTCATTGTGGTATCGTCCATTTCCTGCATTTATGGTATGGGTAATCCTGAAGATTTCTCTAAATCTGTGTTTCGTTTTTCTGTAGGTACCCGTATTTCCAGAAACTCTTTTTTACATAGCCTTGTCGAGATTTTATATGCCCGTACCACTACTGATTTCAAACGCGGGACATTTCGGGTTAAAGGAGACACTGTAGATATTTTTCCGGCTTACCTGGATAGTGCTTACCGGATTTCTTTTTTTGGGGATGATATTGAGGAATTGAGTGTGATTGATCCGGTAACGGGAAAGACATTGGAGAAACTGGAGGATATGGCGGTGTATCCGGCTAATCTGTTTGTTACGCCAAAGGATAGGTTCACCTCATCCATTTGGGGTATACAGGAAGAGTTGGAGATCCGTAAAAATCAATTGATTGGAGACCGGCACCTGATTGAAGCCAAGCGGTTGGAAGAAAGGGTGAACTTTGATATCGAAATGATGAAGGAACTGGGCTATTGTTCCGGTATTGAGAATTATTCGCGGTTTTTTGATGGTCGTGCTGCCGGTATGCGTCCCTTTTGTTTGCTGGATTATTTTCCCGATGATTACCTGATGGTGATTGACGAAAGTCATGTGACTGTACCACAGATCAGGGCTATGTATGGTGGTGACCGGTCGCGTAAAATGTCATTGGTAGAATACGGTTTCCGTTTGCCTTCTGCCCTGGACAACCGTCCGCTGAATTTTGATGAGTTTGAAAGGTTAGCACCACAAACGATTTATGTGAGTGCTACACCCGCGGATTATGAATTGCAAAAATCAGAAGGTATCGTAGTGGAACAGGTCATCAGACCAACAGGCCTGCTGGATCCTTTAATTGAAGTGAGACCGGCGATCAACCAGGTGGATGACTTACTGGACGAGATTGATAAGACTATAAAAATGGGCGACCGGGTATTGGTGACTACACTCACCAAAAGAATGGCCGAGGAGCTCACCAAATATATGGATCGTCTGAACATCAAGGTACGCTATATTCACTCTGAGGTGAAAACCCTGGAACGGGTAGAGATTCTGAGGGGCTTAAGGCTGGGCGAATTTGATGTCCTGATCGGAATCAACCTGCTTCGGGAGGGATTGGATTTACCTGAAGTATCCTTTGTGGCTATTCTGGATGCCGATAAGGAAGGTTTTTTACGGTCTGATCGTGCGCTGATCCAAACCATTGGTCGTGCAGCACGTAACGATCGGGGCCGGGTGATTATGTATGCAGATAAAATAACCGAGTCTATGGAGCGAACCATTGATGAGACCAACAGGCGCCGGGAAAAGCAGGTCATTTACAATCAGGAAAATGGTATTGTGCCAAAGACAGTTGGTAAAAGCCGTGAAGCCATCATTGAGCAGACTTCCGTATTGGATTTCTCTTCTGGTGAAAACAAACGAGGTAAACCATATGTTGAAGTAGATGAGGTGAGTATGGCTGCCGATCCTATTGTACAATATATGACCAAACCAGAAATGCAGAAGTCGATCGATAAAACCCGGAAGGAAATGGCTAAAGCCGCTAAGGATATGGACTTCCTGCTTGCAGCGCGCTTAAGGGACGAAATGTTTGCGATGGAAAAGTTGTTTGAAGAAAGATTTGGTAAAAGCGTAAGTTTGTAAATTGAGAAATACGAATGGACGGAAAAAATAGAAAAGACATTTATCCAGGATTGGAGGTAGATATTATCCTGAAGAAGGATCAGCGGAGCGGTAAATTAACCCGGGGTATTGTCGCCAATTTGTTAACTTCGGCACCTTTTCATTCCAGGGGTATTAAAGTGCGACTGGAAGATGGGCAGGTAGGCCGAGTTGCTGAAATTGTGGATGAGCTGTAGTGGCGGTATTGTAATGACATTGCAATAATCAGCGGATGCTTGTAATAATCAAATTTCAAATCCGTCTATAGCTTAGTTATTGATTATAAACGTTAAAAAATTAAATGGGAGCATTAGTAAAATTTCTTCTCATCACGGTCTTGATTCTATACGCCATTCGTTTGCTTTTTCGCTGGTTGTTTCCGGTGGTATTGGCGAAAATGGTAAATAAAGTGCAGGATCAAGCCAATGAACAGGCCCGTCAGCGTAATCCAAAACCTGAGGGGTCTATCTCTATTGATTATGTGCCACCTCAGCCTAAGCATGGCAATGCGGATAAGTTGGGCGATTTTGTCGACTACGAGGAAGTCAAATAGCCTGTTTTTTCCCACTTCGGCGATTTTTTTCGAAAGTCATCTGGAGAACAATAAAAATGTTTTGATATAAAGCTTTTTTGGCTAGTTTTGGGGTTAGTTTATAATCTAAACCACCCTTAATGAATAATTGGTTAAAAGCGAATGGCATACATCTTGCCATCATTGGATTTTTTGTTGTCATCTGCTTTGTCTATTTCAGCCCTGTGCTGCAAGGTAAAGGCCCTTCACAAAGTGATGTATTGCAGGCTAAAGCCATGCAAAAAGAGATTATGGAGTATAAGGAGAAGGATGGCAAAGCCCCCTTATGGACCAATCAAATGTTTGGTGGGATGCCTGCTTACCAGATCTGGGCAAAATATAGCTCCAGCGTTGCTACCTATGCCATGCATCTGGTGGTGAATACACTTCCGGCACCAGTTGGCCCTGTATTGCTTTTGCTGATCGGTACTTATTTTTTATTCATAGTACTTCGTGTAAATCCCTGGCTCGCTGCTGCAGGCGCCATTGCTTTTACATTTACTACATATAACTTTGTGTTGATTGCAACCGGGCACAACAACAAAGTACTGGCCATAGGCTTTTTTGCACCGTTGATTGCCAGTATCATCATAACTTTAAGGGGTAAATATTTGCTGGGCGGTAGTTTGTCAGCCTTGTTCCTGGCTTTGCTGATCCGGGCAAACCACGTGCAGATGGCATATTATCTGTTCTTATCCATTATCATCTTTATGGGTGTAGAAATTTATCAGGCCTATAAGAAAAAAACTTTGCCTGATGTTTGGAAAGCGATAGGCACACTTGCTGTAGCTTTAATCGTAGGTGTTATGGTTAATGCTGCATTATTGTGGACTACAGCAGAATATGCTCAGGAAACCAACAGGGGAAAATCAAATTTAACCAGTGCAGCCAGCGACGGTGGAAATGCCAACGCAAAAGAATATGCTTATGGATGGAGTCAGGGTGTAGGAGAGAGCTTCACATTTTTGATTCCCGATTTATATGGTGGTGCAACAAGCATCAATGAACTGGTAAAACCAGAAAGCCATATGTATAAGGCTGTTGCTGAGGTAACAGGTGGTGATCCCAACCAAACCATTCAGGTAATCCAGCAGCTGGGTCAAAATTTGAATATGCAACAGTACTGGGGAGAAAAACCTGGAACTTCTGGTGGATATTATTTTGGTGCAGTGATCTGTTTCTTATTTGTTTTTGGCTTATTTATCGTTCGAAGTCACTTAAAGTGGTGGATATTGGGAACAACAGTATTGTTTATTTTCCTGTCTTTCGGTAAAAATTTTCCTTTAATCTCTGATCTGTTCTTTGACTATTTCCCATTGTACAATAAATTCAGGGCTGTAGAGTCTATTTTAGCTGTTGTAGGCTTAATGGTGCCGATATTAGCCATTCTTGCCGTCAAAGAAGTTCAGGATGGGCAGACCGATCAGAAGGTATTGTTACAAAAACTAACCTGGTCGGCAGGAATTACAGGAGGTTTTGCTTTGATTGTGGCTGTCGTACCAACTTTGTTCTTCAGTTTTAAGACCGCAAATCACCAGGAAATTGTACAGGCACTTACGCAAAGTTTACAAAATAACACAACGATTGCTCATAACATTGCAAATGCCCTGATCTCCGATCGTATTGCCATTGCACGGGCTGATGCCTTCCGCTCCTTTATATTTATTGCCATTGCCTTCGGTTTGATGTGGGCATTGATTGGTAAAAAAATGGGCTTTCAGACGGTTATGGTCTTACTGGCATTGGTGGTCTTGGTTGATATGTGGCAGGTTGACCGTCGTTACCTGAACAACAGCAACTTCTCCAGTAAAGCTGATTTGAGTGCTCATTTTCAGCCTCGTGATGTGGATGATTTCATTATGGCTGATAAAGACCCTGACTTCAGGGTTTATGACCAGAGTATCGCGACTTTCTCAGATGCCAGTGCTTCGCAATTTCATAAAACAATTGGTGGCTATCATGCAGCGAAGTTGAAACGCTACCAGGAGTTGATTGAAAAGCAGTTTGCAAAAAGTGTGAACCAGGATGTACTGGATATGTTGAATACCAAATATATCATCACACAGGACCCGCAAAATGGTTCTTATAAAATGCAGCGTAACGCAACAGCTGCGGGCCATGCCTGGATTGTGCCGAACGTACAATTTGCAAAAAATGCGGATGAAGAGATGCAGGCCATCAGCAGTTTTGATCCTAAGAAGGAAGCGATTGTAGATGTCATGTATAAAGATAAATTGGATGAAAAGCGTTTAGGCCCTGGTACAGGAGCGATGATTAAGTTAGATAGTTACCATCCGGATCATCTGGTTTATTCCTATAGCGCCCCTACGGATGTTGTAGCTGTGTTCTCGGAGATCTATTATGACAAAGGCTGGAATATGTATGTTGATGGTGCTAAAAAACCTTATTTCAGAGCCGATTACGTATTACGTGCGGCACAGCTTGAGGCTGGAAATCATAAAGTGGAATTCAAGTTCGAACCAACCTCATATTACATGGGTGAACACATCTCACTGGCAGGATCTATTTTGCTGGTTGCAGGGTTTGGTTTAGCTTTTTACACAGAACGGAAGAAAAAGAAATAACTTAAGCAACTTTTTGTATTTTTTAGTTATCAAATAGCTCTTATGAAATGGATCATCGTATTCGCATTTTTAACTATAACAAGTTTGTCTTTGTATGCACAAAGTGGTGAAAACGTATTTTATCTAAAAGATAATGGCGAATTTGTAACCAGTGTGGATAGTGCTGACTTTATACGTGTTATTGAAAGGGCTGATTCAGGTTCGGTGAATTTTAAATTGGTAGAATACTTTAAAAATGGCAAAGTTAAAACTTTAGGTTCCGTTTCAAGTTTTTATCCTTTCCTGATATATGAAGGAAGTCTTGTCAGATATAAAATGAATGGGGCAAAGGAAGCTATGTTCAACTACCAAAACAATCAGCTGGTGGATAAATCCTATCTTTTTTTTGAGAACGGCGCGCTTAAGAAAATTACTGAATATGCACTTGATGATCGGCGTTATAAGGTTGAAAAAACAATGTACATGGCAGATTCTTTAGGAAATGTTATGGTTAAGGATGGGAATGGACATTTTAAAGAGTTTTTTAAAAGCCCGGACCAAAAAGAGCTGCTTAGTTTAGAGGGGGATTATGCTGCTGGCTTTAGCGACGGTGTCTGGTTTGCCACTAATGTTTCTGGTACCTATTGGTATAAAGAGCAGTTTGATAAAGGCAAATTTGTTTCAGGGGAGAGTTCGAAAGACGGTCAGAATTACAAATACACCATACAGGAAGAGGCTCCGAGTTATAAAAAAGGTATCGCAGCATTCTTTACTTATCTAAAGCAAAACCTTAAATATCCCAATGCAGCATGGCAAGCTGGTATACAAGGCAAGGTGTTTTTGAACTTTGTGGTAGAGAAGGACGGTAGCATTTCAGATGTTAAGGTTGCTAGAAGCCTGAATCCCGACCTCGACGCAGAGGCTATTCGGGTTGTTCAGCGCTCGACTGGATGGATTCCTGGCAAGCAACATGGATTTCCAGTCAGGGTTAAATTTAATATTCCTGTAACCTTCTCCATAAGTCGCTAGTTGAATTGATAACGTATTGTTAATCGTTTGTTAATCTTCATGTTCTACTTTTGGGAATAAACTAATATCCCCATGGTGGAATTGTTTTTTATTGCTTGTCTGATCGCAATTGTTGCGCTTTTTTTTAGTTCTTATGAACTTACAATAGAGGAGGATGATGTCTAAAAGAGAAGTTGATATTGTTGTCATTTCTGACGTCCATTTGGGCACCTACGGTTGCCATGCCAAAGAACTTCTAAAATATTTGAAGAGCATTAAGCCCAAAATGCTGGTCCTGAACGGGGATATCATCGACATTTGGCAATTCAGCAAAAGGTATTGGCCGGAAACGCACATGAAAGTGTTACGTAAACTGATGAAGTTTGTTGTGGAAGGTGTACCAGTTCACTATCTGACCGGTAACCACGACGAATTGCTTCGGAAATTTGCAGATATGCACATGGGTACGTTTCACCTCCAGAATAAATTGGTTGTAGAACTGGACGGCGCTAAGGCCTGGTTCTTTCATGGAGATATCTTTGACGTGACGATGCAGCATTCCAAGTGGCTTGCCAAACTGGGCGCAGTTGGTTACGATTCACTTATCCTGATCAATAGCATGGTCAACTGGATCCTCAAATTATTCGGAAGGGAAAAAATGAGTTTTTCTAAAAAGATAAAAGCCAAGTTTAAAGATGCGGTAAAATTTATCAATAGTTTTGAAAATACGGCTGCCGAACTGGCAATCGAAAACGGCTATGAATTTGTGATCTGCGGACACATTCATCAACCGGAAATGCGAACCATTGCTGTAGAAAACGGACAGGTGACCTATCTGAATAGTGGCGACTGGGTGGAAAATCTGACCGCACTTGAGTATCACAATAAAACCTGGAAGATTTTTAAATACGATCCTAAAGACTTTCAAAAAGATGAGGTTGAGGAAGGGCAATTGTCTGATAGCGAAGATTTATCCAGTAAGCTGGACATCAATGTTTTGCTCCAGAAGATTAAATTGGAAATTGTCTAAATCATAACACCTGCATGAGCTTACATTTCCTATTTTCTATTCATCGCAGTTAAAAAATAATTATATACTGGTGAAAATTACAGATATTAGGTGCAGATGAAAATACTTTATGCCATTCAGGGTACAGGTAACGGGCATGTCAGTCGCGCTAGAGAAATCGTGCCATTGCTGCAGCAGTACGGAGACGTAGATTTGCTGATCAGTGGTACCCAGGCCGACGTTAAGCTGACGCAGGAGATCAAGTACCAATTGCATGGGTTCAGTTTTATTTTCGGAAAAAAGGGTGGGGTCAATCACCTTGAAACCTGGAAGACCATGGACTTACCTCAATTTGTTAAAGATGTAAGGACACTTCCTTTAAAAGACTATAACCTCATATTAAATGATTTTGAGCCTGTAACAGCCTGGGCGTGCCGGGTAAAAGGCATAGAAAGTGTGGGCTTAAGTCATCAGGCCTCTTTTCAATCTAAAAAGGTTCCTAAACCAAAAAGCATAGATTGGGCACAATTGGTACTGAAGTACTATGCACCCGCCTCACATTACGTAGGTTTTCATTTTGACCGTTACGATGATTTCATCTATACACCTGTAATTCGTGCAGAGATCAGGAACATGCGCACCAGCAACCTGGGCCATTATACGGTTTATTTGCCTGCGATAGATGACCGCTGGCTTGTGCCTTTACTCAAGCAGGTGCCAAACGTAAACTGGCAGGTGTTTTCTAAACATACCAAATTAAGTTATACGGATGGAAATGTCGCTGTCTCGCCAATTCACAACGAATTGTTTAACATCAGTCTGGCTTCCTGTGCCGGTTTTTTGAGTGGTGGCGGCTTTGAAGGCCCTGCCGAAGCACTGTTTCTAGGGAAAAAGCTGTTGGTGGTGCCTATGAAATTCCAATATGAGCAGCAGTGTAATGCTTTTGCATTGAAGCAATTTGGTTTGCCTGTCATTTGGGGAAGCAATAAGAATTGGTTGCCTGTAATTAAGGACTGGGTAGAGCGTCCGCAAGAGCATCAATTTCATTTTCCGGATGAAACCGCTGCAGTAATAGATAAAGTTGTCAAACAGTTTGCCAGATAATTTGCTTTACTTTGCCTTAGTAAACAGGCATGATCAATCAATTTAGAAATTTAAACCCTATAAATCTGCTCATATTATTCGCATATACTTTTTTTATGCGGATTGCCATATTTGCAGAAACACCTCCGGAACTTAATTTTGAGTTTTTGGAACCTTATACCAAGTTCTTCATTCAGATCCCTATTCAAAATACATTTTCGCCAAGTGCCAATGTGTTTTTTGCGGGCGTCATCATTTATATCCAGGCCATTTTGTTTAACCGCGTGGTGAATAACCATAATTTGCTGAATAAGCCTGGTTTTCTGCCGGCACTGATGTACATTACGGGGGCCAGTTTGTTTATGCCCTTCCTGGTACTTAGCCCCACGTTGATCTGTAATTTTCTGTTGATCTGGATGATGGATAAGTTTCTCAAAATCGGTAAGTCCTCAAATGCCATCATGATCATGTTTGATATCGGGATGATTATTGCTATAGGAACCCTCATCTATTTCCCCTTCATCGTGATGTTGGTGATGATCTGGCTGGCTTTATTGCTGTACCGTTCCTTCAACTGGCGGGAATGGATTTCCGGCCTGGTGGGTTTTTTAACCATTTTCTTTTTTGTAGCCGTATATTATTATTGGAACGATAGTCTTTCCATGTTCTATAAGATCTGGTTGCCACTGGCCAATAAATTTCCTTCCGTATTTAAAATTCAATACAATGATTACCTGGTATTGGTTCCGGTAGTGGTGATGATGGTTTTGGCTATTCTTCAATTGCGGGAGAACTTTTTCAGGAGCTTTATCAGTACCAGAAAAGCCTTTCAGATGCTGTTTTTTATGTTCCTGATTTCGATTGTCAGTTTTTATACCAAACCGGATTTTAACCTTTATCATTTCTTACTTTGTGTGCCTCCGGGTGCCGTTTTGCTAGCTTATTACTACTCTAATGCCAAAAAGAGATGGTTTTATGAAAGCTTGTTCCTGATTTTGGTTTTTGCGATCCAATGCTTTTTGTTTAACGTTTTTTAACAAATTGACGCGTTGAAACTTGCTAAAGATTGATAGCTTTGTGCCATGAAGTTTGAAGTAGGTCATGCATAACCTTGTTTTAGATATTGGTAATACGAATATTAAACTGGCCGTTTTTGAGGAAAGAACGCTGGTTGATTACCAGATTTTAAAGCAAATTGATCCGGATATGCTGATTTCTTTAATCCAGCAGTACGACATCAAAAATGCAACGATTTCAAGTGTAAATGCAGATTTGGAGGAGGTTGTTGATGTTTTGAAAAAAAGAACCCGGTACATCCCTTTCTCAACGCAAGTGAATACGGGCATCGATAACCATTACCACAGCTTGTCAACCTTGGGATTAGACAGGTGGGCTAAAGTTTTGGCAGCCCATGCAGCTTATCCTGGTCAGAATTGTCTGATGATTGATGCTGGAACCTGTATGACTTACGATTTACTCAACAGCGCTTCAGCGTATTTTGGCGGTAGCATTAGTCCGGGAATACACATGCGTTTTAGTGCCTTAAACCATTTTACAGGTCGCTTGCCATGGGTAGACTGGAATGAAAATGAAGAGATTCCAGCTGGGACAGATACGATATCTGCGATAAAAAATGGGGTTTTACAAGGTTTATTGAATGAAGTTGAAGGATATATATCCTCCTATAATAAAGAAAATATTGATCTTACGGTACTGTTAACAGGTGGTAACGGAGCTTTCTTGCTGAAGCAATTAAAAAACAGCATCTTTGCGCCGCAAATTATACACGATCCGTATTTGGTGTTAAAAGGATTAAATGAAGTTATTGCGTTTGAATATGTACAAAAAAATTAATTATATAGTAGCTATAATGGCCTTGTTTGCCAGTGTTTCGGTTAAGGCGCAGGTTACTTCACAATCCCCATATTCCAGATATGGGTTAGGAAATGTAAACAGCTTGCTGTTGCCTCAGTTTAAGGCAATGGGTGGTATTTCTACCGGTGTTTATCGCCCGGACGGTTATAGCAACATCAACATGCAGAATCCGGCTACTTATTCAGGTATCATGATGACTGCTGTAGACATCGGTGCTTCAGTTGAGTTTAAAAAATTAAAACAAGGCAGTCTTTCAGAAGGCAGTTTCAATGGTTCATTGAGTCACATTGCATTGGCTTTCCCTTTAAACCCGGGTCGTACCGGATTAAGCTTCGGCTTGCTGCCATTTACAGATGTAGGTTACCAATACACCAAAAACTCCGGGTATGCAGCTAATGGATCAAGTACACTGGATTCTACGGCTTTCAATAACCGTTATTCTGGTGAAGGTGGCTTAAATAAAGCATATCTGGGATTAGGACAACAGTTTGGCGATTATGTGCGCATTGGTGCCAATGTTGAATATATTTTCGGTAACTTGATCCAAACCCAAACCATTGAGCCTGTTACTTATCCTGCTTACAATACAAGACAGCAAATTAAAAACAGTGTTGGTGGAATTGGCTTTTCTTACGGTGCACAATTTGAAATTCCTTTGAGTACCAAAAGCCGTATTACATTGGGTTATTCCGGATCAGCATCTTCCAGCATCAGCAGCGATCGCAGTACAGTGTTAACCAGGTTCCCTTTCGATCCCTCTACTGGTGAAGAGAATCCTGCTTCTTATGTTACCGTGGATTCAGTTCAGCAGAATGGTATTAAATTGAAACTTCCTTTGATGCACAATTTTGGTTTTTCCATTCAAAGAGATAACAAATGGATGATTGGCGCTGATTTTAGAACCGGAAAATGGTCTAAACTGACCATGGACGGTGTAAACGATGGCTTACAGGATAGCTGGGGTTTCTCAGCGGGTGGACAAATCACACCTGATATCAATTCAATCGGCAGTTATTTTAACCGTATGGATTATCGTGCTGGTTTCACTTATGATAAAACGTATATGCGAATCAGCAGTCAGGACATCAAACAAATGGCAGTTACATTTGGATTTGGATTGCCATTGGTTTACAACAGATATGCCGTTTATAAGATCAACCTGACTACAGAATTGGGTAAAAGAGGCTCGATGACGAATGGTCTGGTACAGGAAAATTACGTCAACATCCATTTAGGATTCACTTTAAACGATACCTGGTTTAAACGATTTAGGTTTGATTAATGAAAGCAGGTCGCTTTGTTTTTCAGGGAATTGCCATCTGTCTGGTTCAGCTGTTGCTGAGCAGTTGTGGGGATGATGATTTGAAGAAAGTTGAAGTCATCAAAAAGATCAGCTTAAATGTAGACCGGACTAAAGGTGTAGAAATCATATACAGTGATTCGGCTAAGGTAAAAGCAAAAGGTTATGCGCCGGTTTTGGATAAGGTTACCCCATCCAGCGGTTCGCCCTATCAGGAAATGCCTAATGGGGTTAAAATTCAGTTCCTGGATGAGTTCCAAAAGATTACCGGCACCATTACTTCCGATTATGCCATTATGAAGGAGACGGAGAAGCTGATCATCTTTAAACGCAATGTGGTGGTGGTTAACCAAACCATGACTTTCAATACTGAAGAATTAATCTGGGACCAGAATAAACAGATGTTTTTTTCACCAAAAGGTATCGTAACCAATCCTGATGGTTCATTTGCCGATGCTGTAAACTTTAGTGCCCCTCAAAATTTCAGCACCTATTCCACCGGAAGCGGAAATGGCGAAGCATTTATCAACGGAAAATTGGGCGAGTAAAATCGGAAAAATACAGGTCTTAGAACCTTAGTTTTTAAATACTTATTCAAATACAATTTAATATTTTCTTTTTTTACCAAAAGTTGTATCTTGCGCCCTCTTAAAAAAGATTTATAAATAAGAATATTATGGGATTAATGACATTTTTGCGGAATCGCGCAGGCTATATCCTGGTTGGAGCCATCGGTTTTGCAATTGTTGCATTTTTAGTTGGTGATGCAATTAACGTAGGTAAGCCTTTTTGGGCTGCTTCTCAAAAAGTTGTAGGATCAGTTGACGGCGAAGAAATAAACATTGATGAATTCACTCCAAAAGTGGATCAGAATTTAGCTCAGTTTAAACAACAATATGGCGGTTCTGCAAATCCGCAGATGCAAGCTATGGCTGTTGACAATGCATGGCAGGGTGAGATTGCAAACATTCTTTTAACTAAAGAGTATAACCGTCTTGGTTTAACTGTTTCCAGTGATGAATTGTTTGACCTGTTGCAAGGAAAAAATCCAAGTCCACTAATTGTACAGTATTTCGGTAATCCCCAAACAGGTGAAGTAAACCGTGCTGAAGTAATCAACTCTTTAAAACAACAAGATAAAAATCCTCAGTTGAAACAACAATGGGATTTGTTGCAAACAGAAGTTGAAAAACAAGCTTTACAGAAAAAATACTCCAATTTAATCCGTAACTCAATTTATGTAACTACACTTGAGGCGAATGATGAATATTTAAACCGCAACAAACTGGCGAGCTTCAAATATGTAAACCTGGATTATGCAGCTATCGCTGATGCCAGCGTTAAATTGTCAGAGTCTGATTACAGCGATTATTATAACGATAATAAAAAACGTTTCGACAGCCCTGCTGAGACCCGTACATTCCAGTATGTTTCATTCAGCGTAAGCCCGACAAAAGAGGATTCAGCTGCAGTGAAATCTCAGGTAGACAAATTGGCTGCTGATTTTAAAATCGCCGCCAATGATTCTTTGTTTGCTGTAGTAAACTCAGATGTGAAAGTTCCATACACCTATATGAGTAAAGGTAAATTGGATCCTGCTGTTGATTCAGTAGTATTTAACCTTCCTGCCGGAAGTTTTTACGGACCGAAATTTTCTGGTAACTCTTATAAACTGGTAAAAGTAATTGATACCAGGTTTTCTCCGGATTCAGTTAAAGCAAGTCATATTTTAATTGACCCGAGTAAAATGGGTGGCGCTGATAAAGCGGTTAAATTTGCAGACTCATTGAAAACTTTGGTTCAAAATGGTGCAAGCTTTGCAGACTTAGCGAAAAAATTCAGCATTGATGGTTCGAAAGATAAAGGTGGTGACCTGGGTACTTTCAGTCGCGGACAAATGGTTCCTGTATTTGAAAATGCAGCTTTCAATGGTAAAGCTGGCGACCTTAAAGTTGTGACTTCACAATTTGGTGTTCACCTGATCAAAATTGAAAAACAGATTGGTTCTTCTAAAGTGGCTAAACTGGCTTACATTGAGAAAAGCCTGACTTCAAGTAATAAAACTAAAGATGCGGCTTATAAAAAAGCGACTGCATTCTTAAACGAAGTAAATGGTGGTAACTTTTCTGAGCTTGCTCAAAAGAAAGGTTATACTGTAGGTGTTGCCGATAAAGTAACCGCTTCTCAAGGTTTTGCTCCAGGCTTAGATAACCCGCGCCAGTTGATCCGTGATGCTTATGCAGCAGATAAAGGTGATGTGTTGAAAGATGTTTATCAAATGGAGAATGCTTATGTAGTTGCTCATTTGGTTGATGTGAAGCCAAAAGGTCCGCTTCCTTTAGACGCCGTGAAGAAAGATATTGAGCCTATGGTTCGCAGAGCGGTGAAAGCAAAAATGCTGACTGAGAAAATGAATGCTGCATTGCAAGGTGCTGCTAAAATTGATCAGGTTGCTCAAAAATTGGGTAAGCCAGTATTGCCGGTTGAAAACATTGTGTTTGCAAATCCAATTATCCCGGGAGCAGCACAGGAAAATAAATTGGTTGGAACTGTTTTTGGTGCGCAACCAGGTAAACTTTCTAAGCCGGTAGATGGCGAGCAAGGTGTTTATGCATTTGTAGTTGATGGATTTACCAATCCAGCGCCGTTGGCAAACACTTACAAACAAAAAGAAGGTATGATGCAAATCGCTGCTCAACGTTCTTTATCCGGTGCTTTCCAGGCTTTGCAGGATAAGGCTAACATAAAAGACAATAGGGTGAAATTCTATTAATCTTATTTTACGTAATTTTGTAACCGGAAGCAGTACTGCTTCCGGTTTTTTTATTTCATGCATATGGATATTCAAGAAAATTTTGTCAATAAAGTAGCCGCAAGTGGATTGATTACCTTAAATCTGGAAGAATATTTCGACCAGGGTGAAAGGGTAGTTTATGACATTAAGGAGAATCTTTTTCATGGTTTGATATTGAGGGAGAAAGACTTCAGGGAGTTTATTAAAACGCATGACTGGTCGGCCTATGCAGGTAAAAATGTAGCAATCATTTGCAGTGCGGATGCGATTGTACCAACCTGGGCCTATATGTTGTTGGCCAACAGAATGAAACCTTTTGCCAATGAAGTTGTTTTTGGAAGTCTGGAGACCTTGGAAGCTGTGCTGTTCAGTAAAGCGCTGGCAAAAATTGATTTAGCTGCATTTGCGAATGAACGTGTGGTGATCAAAGGTTGTGCAGATATTGAGGTACCAGTATCGGCTTATGTAGAAGTGACCAATTTGCTGACTCCGGTTGTAAAGAGCATCATGTATGGGGAGCCATGCTCTACAGTGCCGGTATACAAGCGTAAAGATTAGTAATCAAACATTAAACTTAGGTATGAGAAGATCATTGTTGTTCGTCATTTTTGCATTCCTAAGCTTAAACGCGATAGCGCAGGAATTGCCATTTGTTAAGGAACCCGTATTTCAGGCCGGTGAAGTCCTGAAGTATAAGCTGAAGTATGGTTTCATTACTGCCGCTGAGGGGACAATCAAGGTAGAAGATTCGGATTTGAAGTTTAACGGTAAACCCACCTATAAACTATTGGTTGATGGAGAGACTTCCGGAACTTTTGATGTGTTTTATAAAATCAGGGACCATTATGATTCCTATATTGATAAAGAGAATCTGAAACCTTATTTCTACCAGGAGAATATCCGTGAAGGCAGTTATCGCCGCCAGGATAAGGCACGGTTTCATCAGGAAGATAAAAAAGTAGTTGCGACTAAAGGTACTTTTGCAACACCGACAACGCAGACCTTTGACCTGGTCTCTGCCTATTACTTTGCGCGGAGCCTGGACATCTCTAAAATAAAAATCAATGACTTTGTCAAGCTGAATTACTTTTTGGGTGACGAGGTGAGTCAGCTTGAAATACAGTTTGTAGGTCGTGAGGTCATCAAAACAAAACTGGGGAAAATCAGGTGTTTGAAATTTAGCCCTTCAATTAAACCAGGTCGGATCTTTAGAAAGGATAGCCGTTTGTATCTTTGGGTTACTGATGATGGCAACCGGGTTCCGGTAAAAGCACAGGTCGAAATAATCGTCGGTTCTGTGACTATGGAAATTAAATCGGCTGATGGGTTAAGATATCCATTGGCCATAGTTCAATAAAAAATGATAGAAGTACAAAATACATTGGTTCATGAGGATGTCATTACAGAAAGCTTTGTATGCAACCTGAATAAATGTAAAGGGATTTGCTGTGTGGAAGGTGATGCGGGTGCCCCACTGGATGTAGCTGAAACCGCCATTTTAAAGGATATTTATCCTAAAATTAAACACCTGCTGGAACCTAAAGGAATTGAAGCCATTGAACAACAGGGTACTTCGGTGGTAGACGCCGATGGTGACCTGACTACGCCCTGCGTGGATGGCAATAAGGAATGTGCTTATGTAACTTTTGAGAACGGCATTACCAAATGTGGGATTGAGAAGGGCTATGAGCAAGGTCTGGTGGATTGGCAGAAGCCAATTTCCTGTCACCTGTACCCGATTCGCATTACCCAGTATCCGGAATTTGAGGTGTTGAATTACGACCGCTGGCACATCTGTCATGATGCCTGTTCTTTTGGTCGCGAGCTTAAGGTTCCGGTATATCAGTTCCTGAAAGGGCCACTGATTAGAAAATATGGTGCAGATTGGTTTGCAGAGTTGGAAAATACTGTATCTTCGAATGGGGATACACTCCATAAGTAATTACTCAATAAAACGATATCAATTGAAAGGAATAATTTTAGCAGGTGGTAGTGGTACGAGACTACACCCCTTAACGCTGGTGATGAGCAAGCAAATGATGCCTGTTTACGATAAACCGATGATTTATTATCCATTGTCCATTTTAATGCTGGCCGGGATTAAAGAAGTGCTCATTATTTCTACGCCGCATGATTTGCCAAACTTTGAGAAGTTACTCGGCGATGGAAGTGCTTTAGGCTGCAAGTTCTCTTATGCGGTACAAGAGCAACCGAACGGGCTGGCGCAGGCATTTGTCATCGGTGCTGATTTTATTGGCAACGATAAAGTAGCCCTGGTATTGGGTGATAACATCTTTTATGGTGATGGTATGGCTAAATTGTTACAAGCCAGCGCTGATCCGGAAGGTGGCGTTGTATTTGCTTATCGCGTATCTGATCCGGAACGGTATGGTGTGGTTGAATTTGATGGGGATAACAACGCGATCTCTATTGAAGAAAAGCCAACAGAACCTAAATCAGACTATGCAGTTCCTGGTTTGTATTTTTATGACAACAGCGTGGTCGAAATCGCTAAGAATATCAAACCTTCTCCAAGGGGTGAATATGAGATTACAGACGTGAATAAGGTATATCTGGAGCAAGGCAAGCTGAAGGTAGGTGTGCTGAGCAGGGGAACAGCCTGGTTAGATACTGGGACTTTTGCTTCTTTAATGCAGGCGGGACAGTTTGTTCAGGTCATCGAAGAACGTCAGGGCTTGAAGATTGGATGTATTGAAGAGGTAGCCTATAGAATGGGATTCATTGATAAGGAACAATTGAGGACGATCGCGACGCCCTTGGTTAAAAGCGGATATGGCGCTTATTTACTCAAAATTATCAAGTAGGAAAGGTATTTAGGATCTAGAGCTTCGGTGTTACCGGAGCTTTTTTTGTTTAAATTTTTTTCTTTGAGATTCAGCTTTGATCGGTTTTAGCCAAAAAAGTTGAATGATTGGGTAAAAGCTTAAAATTTTTAATAGCTAAATCTTTTTTCTTTGTTCAGGAGGAATTGATGTTTGAGGGGGATTAATCACCATGTTAAACAAATGAGATCATGAAAACCTGTTTTAGCTGTTTACTTACCGTGCTGGTCTTATGGACTGCAAAAGCTTCATCTAAGGATATTTATGTTGCTGTGAATGGGAACGACCGTAACGCAGGTACTAAGGCATCTCCTTATGCAAGTATTGGCAAGGCACAGTTGATGGCCCGGTCTTTAAAAGGTACCGTAACTGTTTTTTTGCGCGGAGGAACCTATTATTTAAGAGAGCGCATTGTCTTTAGTCCGGATGATTCCAGGAAGGATGCTGAACCCCTGTCATTTAAGGCCTATCCGGGTGAGCATGTCGTCATCAGCGGAGCCCACCGGATGTCATTGACATGGAAGCTTTTTAAGAACGGTATTTATCAGGCCAAAGTTCCGGGGGATTATGTTTTTGACCAGTTATTTATGAACCATAAGCCGATGCGGATGGCCAGGTATCCGAATTATAATCCGGCTATCCGATTTTATGGTGGTTATGCGGCCGACGCTTTGAGTCCGGAACGAATAGCAAAATGGAAAAATCCAATTGGTGGCTTTGTTCATGCTTTGCATAAACATGAGTGGGGTGGATACCAATATCAGATTACTGGTAAATCTGCCAATAATCAATTGACCCTGGAAGGCGGTTTTCAAAATAACCGGCAGCTAGGGATGCACGATCAATACCGCTTTGTAGAAAATATTTTCGAAGAACTGGATACCGTTGGAGAATGGTATTACGACAAAGCAGCACACCTGCTTTATGCCTATCCTGACACCACAAGTAATTTAAATGATGCATGGATAGAAATTCCACAGTTGAGGCATCTGTTCGAATTCCGTGGTACGGAACAGGCGCCAGTAAATAATATTATTATCGAAGGTCTTGAACTCCGGCATACCTTGCGAACCTTCATGGAAACTAAAGAACCTTTGTTGCGTAGTGATTGGGCCATTTACCGGGGCGGGGCTGTTTTCATGGAAGGAGCAGCACATTGTCAGATCAGATCTTGTTATTTCAATAGGGTAGGTGGAAATGCGATATTTCTAAGTAATTATAACCGGAATAATGCCATTTCCGGATGTCATATTGCCTATGCAGGTGCCAGTGGTGTTTGTTTTGTTGGTGACCCTAAGGCTGTGCGTTCCGCCGTTTTTGAATACAATCAATTTGTTCCCTTTGCCGCGATGGATACATTGCGAGGCCCCAAAAACGATAACTTTCCAAAGGATTGTACGGTAGAAAACACCTTAATGTATGGCTTAGGACAGGTGGAAAAACAAGTTGCAGGAGTTCAGATCTCCATGTCGATGGGCATCACTGTCAGCCACAATACCATTTATGACGTTCCAAGAGCCGGAATAAATGTCAGTGAAGGCACATGGGGCGGGCATACCATCGCGTACAATGATGTTTTCAACACGGTATTGGAAACAGGAGATCATGGCGCATTCAATTCCTGGGGCAGGGATCGATTCTGGCATCCCAAAGCTGCAGAGATGAAAGCGCTTGTGAAAAAGAACCGTACGCTGGTGACTGCAGATGTGATCAAACAAATTGTGATTCACGACAACCGTTTTCATTGTGACCATGGCTGGGACATTGACCTGGATGACGGATCCAGCAATTACTTAATTTATAACAACGTTTGCTTAAATGGCGGACTTAAATTGAGGGAAGGCTTTTTTAGAACGGTAGAAAACAACATCATACTCAACAATTCTTTCCATCCGCATGTCTGGTTTGAAGATAGTGGCGACCGCTTTGAACACAACCTGGTAACACGCAATTATTATCCAATCAGAATCACCGATTGGGGAAAGCATATAGACCATAATTTTTTTCCGGATTTAGCATCCCTGCATAAATCCCGGGAAATGGGAAATGACCAGCATTCAGCCTATGGGAATCCTGAATTTATCAATCCTGCTGCCGGAGATTATCGTGTAAAGCCGGGCTCCGGAGCACTTCTTGTTGGCTTCAAAAACTTTCCAATGGATCAATTCGGTGTAACCTCAACAGATTTAAAGAGGCTCGCGAAGAAAGCACCCATTCCAGTACTCACTAAGGCAGCAGCAATATCCAAAGGAAGCATTGTAGAGTGGTTCGGACTGAAAATAAAAAACCTGGAAACGCTTGGCGAACGTTCCGCTACCGGAATGCCTGATGAAACCGGCATTCTGGTTCTGAGTATTGCCGAAAATAGCCCGTTTGCTAATTATCTCAAACCAAATGATGTGTTGATTGCCTACAGGCAACGAAAACTGCTTAAAATACCTGACCTGCTCGAAGAGCAGGAACGGAGCCGAACCAATCAAAGTATTGAACTGACTGTTTTTCGCAACCAATCGCCTTTAAAAATTAAACTCGATAATGTGTTAAAATAACTGAGCACCATAAGTGTTACGTTTGTACGGTTTACGTCCAATTGGAAATAAAATTACCTTCTCTGAGGAGGCATAGCGTCTTTTGTGCTTCTTCAGCACAAATTATGCAGCCTCGAAGAGAATGGTCATTTTATCATTTTATGTAAAAATTGCTTAATGATATGATAAAATCATAAAATAAATTGCGGTATAAATCGCGTCCTTTGGATAAACCAAATAATTAGACCAATGGCTAAAAATAAATACCTTTTTCCTTTAATCATGATTACCTCATTATTCTTCATGTGGGGCTTTGCTTATGGCTTGCTAGATGTTTTAAATAAACATTTTCAGGAGGCGCTAAATATAACCAAATCAAGATCTACCTTATTGCAGGCGGCCTATTTTGGCGCATACTTCCTGGTAGCATTGCCTGCTGGTATTTTTATGAATAAATATGGATACAAAAAAGGTATCATTATGGGCTTGATTTTGTATGCCGTAGGTGCATTTTTATTTTATCCGGCTGCAGAACAATCCAGTTTTAATGCATTTCTTCTTGCACTATTTATTCTTGCATCCGGACTGGCTTGCTTAGAGACTGCTGCAAATCCTTATGTAACGGTATTAGGTACACCAGAAACTTCTGCAACCCGATTGAATTTGTCCCAATGCTTTAATGGTGTCGGATCTTTTTTAGGGCCAATTATAGCATCTTATCTGTTTTTTGGAGAGAAGAGTAGTACTGATAATGGAAATCTTGATTCTGTTAAGATGATCTATGTGGTGATTGGTATATTGGTACTCATCGTAGCTGCAATCTTTGTTCGTACAAAGTTACCTGAAATTAAAGACAATGAAACCGTAAGTTCCGAGGTCTTTAATCAAAAGCCTCTATTTAGTCATAGTAATTTTAGTCTTGGTGTAGTTACCCAGTTTTTCTATGTTGCAGCGCAAGTTGGTGTCGCTACCTTGTTTATTAATTATTGTACGGAAAGTCATATCGGTATTGATAATGCAATGGCCGCTAAACTACTTTCTATTGGACTGATTTTATTTACTGCTGGTCGTTTTATTGGTACTGCGTTGATGCGTGTGATCAAGCCAAATCAATTACTGGCAACTTATTCTGTAGTTAATGTTTTGTTATGTGCAGTTGTCATGTGGAATAATGCCTGGCTTTCGGTTTATTCATTAATGGCTTTGTTTTTCTTCATGTCAATCATGTTTCCAACAATTTTTGCACTCAGCATTAAAGATCTTGGTCAGCATACTAAAAAGGCGTCTTCATTTGTCATCATGTCCATTGTTGGTGGAGCCTTGGTTCCATATGTGATGGGTACAATTGCAGATCATTACTCAACGCCAATCTCTTATGTAGTTCCTATGATTTGTTTTATTGTGGTGTTCCTGTATGGAATCAGAGGTTACAAAATAATTAAAAACTAATTGACTAATACAAAGATGAATAGATATTGTTTAGCGCTTGATCTGGTTAACGATCCTCAGCTCATTAAAGAATATGAGGTGATGCATGAGCAGGTCTGGCCGGAGATTGAAGCAAGCATCAAAGACTCGGGCATTGTGGCGATGGAGATTTACAGAACGGGAAATCGTTTGTTCATGATTATGGAAGTAAACGATGCGTTCAGCTTTGATCAAAAAGCAGCAGCAGATGCGGAGAATGAAAAAGTACAGGAATGGGAGCAGCTGATGTGGAAATACCAGCAAGCGATACCCGGAGCCAAGCCGGGAGAGAAATGGATGATGATGAATAGAATATTTGAGTTAAAAGCCTAATGTCAATACTAACAAATAAAAGTTTTTTACAAATCCACCCCGACGATAACGTTTTGGTGGCTTTACAGGATTTGCCTAAAGGGCAGGTCATTCCCTGGAACCAGACGGAAATTACCTTACAAGATGATATCCATGCCAAGCATAAATTCTTTATAAATGACTTAAATATCGGGGAAGAAGTGATCATGTATGGTGTATTGGTTGGTAAAGCAACAGCCTTTATACCGCAGGGCGGATTAATGACTACAGATAACGTCCACCATGCTTCGCAGGATTACGCTTATCGCAATGTAAATTATCAATGGAAAGCACCTGATGTCAGCGCTTTTAAGAACCGTACATTTCAGGGCTATCACCGTGCTGATGGTAAGGTTGGAACAGCCAATTACTGGCTCTTTGTACCGACAGTCTTCTGTGAAAACAGGAACCTGGATGTGATCAAGGAATCGTTACACAATACTTTAGGTTACAATGTAACCAATAAATACAAACAGTTTACAGCAGAACTACTGGAAGCTTTTAAAGCCGGAGAATCGATCTCCTCCTTTAAAATAGATACAATTGGTACTGCCGATCTGAATAAACACCGCGTGTTTAAACATGTTGACGGAATCAAATTCTTAAATCACCAGGGCGGATGTGGTGGTACCCGGCAGGATTCGGACTTGCTGAGTAAATTGCTCGCTGCCTACGCGGATCATCCCAATGTTGCCGGTATTACGGTGTTGAGTTTAGGCTGTCAGCATTTGCAGACGCAAAACCTATTGGACGACATCAAATCCCGCAACCCTTCATTCGGAAAAAAGGTGCTTATTTTTGAACAACAGCAAAGCCAGAGTGAAGAGCAGTTGATTAAAGAAGCTATCCTTCAAACCTTTGTGGGTTTAGAGGAAATCAATAAAATAGAAAGAAAACCAGCTCCTTTAAGTGCCTTATGTGTGGGTGTTAAATGCGGCGGTAGCGATGGGTTTAGCGGCATTTCAGCCAATCCTGCGGTGGGATACGCCTCCGATTTACTGGTTGCTTTAGGTGCCAAAGTTTTGCTGGCAGAGTTTCCGGAATTGTGTGGAGCAGAGCAAAACATCATTGACCGCTGTCAGGATCAGGCAACAGCCGAAAAATTCATTACCTTGATGCAGGATTATGATGCCCAGGCTCATGCAGTGGGCTCCGGTTTTCACATGAATCCTTCGCCAGGTAATATCAAAGATGGCTTGATTACCGATGCGATAAAAAGCACTGGAGCTGCGAAAAAGGCCGGGACATCTCCGGTGGTTGATGTACTGGATTATACAGAGCCTGCAACAAAACCGGGTCTAAGCCTGGTTTGCACACCCGGCAATGATGTGGAAGCCACTACCGGAAAAGCGGCCAGTGGTGCTACCCTGATCTTGTTTACTACAGGTTTAGGTACGCCAACAGGAAACCCGGTGTGTCCGGTAATTAAAATTGCGACCAATACGGCATTGGCTACCAGGATGGGTGACATTATTGACATTGATACGGGCGGAATTATCCGGGGCGAGAAAACGATTGAAGAGATGGGGGCAGAAATCCTGGAATATTGCATTAAGGCTGCAAGTGGTGAGATCATCCCCAAAGCAGTTTTGTTGAATCAGGACGACTTTATTCCATGGAAAAGAGGAGTTTCATTATAATTATATACCATGTTTAGTTTAAAAGGAAAATCAGCAATTATTACGGGGGGCGGTAGCGGTATAGGAAAAGCAATATCCCTGCTTTTCGCAAAACAAGGTGCGCATGTCAACATTATTGAGTTAAATGCTGAAGCAGCTGAACAAGCTGTGGAAGAAATTAAGGCGGCAGGTGGTACCGCAACGGCTTTTGGCTGTGACGTGAGTAACCAGGCTACGGTAACTGCCGTGTTTGATCAGATTGGTGCGATTGATATCCTGGTTAATAATGCAGGAATTGCCCATGTGGGGAAAGTAGAAAATACCAGTGAAGAAGATTTTGTAAAGGTATTTAATGTGAATGTAAAAGGGGCTTATAATTGTTTATATGCTGCGATACCCGCTTTGAAAAAGAGCAGCTCGGCTGTGGTACTCAATATGGCTTCTATTGCCGCTGTAGTTGGCATTGCCGATCGTTTTGCTTATTCGATGAGTAAAGGTGCGATATATGCCATGACCATGTCTATGGCCAGGGATTATATGGCCGATGGCATCAGGTGCAACAGCATTTCTCCTGCCAGGGTACATACTCCCTTTGTGGATGGCTTTATTGCCAAGAACTATGCCGGACAAGAAGCAGAGATATTTGAAAAATTATCGAAGAGTCAGCCGATAGGCAGAATGGGAAAACCAGAAGAAGTCGCATCCCTTGCGCTTTATCTGTGTTCCGACGAAGCTGGTTTTGTAACTGGAAACGATTATCCTTTGGATGGTGGTTTTATCAAGTTGAACAACTAGTCTGGTTGGAAAAGAATTATTATCTTCAAAAAAAATATACTTAACAAATGAAATTAATCAGATGGGGAGCAGCCGATCAGGAAAAAATCGGTGTAATAATTAATGATACCTGGTACGATACGTCGTCCTTTGGTGGTGATTATAACGAGCAGTTTTTTAACAATGACGGTCTGGTACGACTGGGAGAATTTTTAAAAGCGAATGAAGGCAATTTGCCTGTAGTTCCGGCAGGAACACGCTTGGGTTCGCCAATTGCACGTCCTTCAAAAATAGTATGTATTGGTTTGAACTATGCCGATCATGCCCGTGAAACCGGTGCAGCTATACCACCGGAACCTGTGATTTTTATGAAATCAACTACCGCAATGGTAGGCCCGAATGATGACATCACCATCCCTAAAAACTCGGTAAAAACAGATTGGGAGGTTGAATTGGCTGTAGTGATTGGCCGCAAGGCATCTTATGTAGAAGAGGGCGAGGCTTTGGACTATGTTGCTGGTTATGTATTGCACAATGATGTATCTGAGCGTGAGTTCCAGATTGAAAGAAATGGTACCTGGGACAAAGGTAAAGGTTGTGATACTTTTGCGCCTTTAGGCCCCTTCCTGGCTACACAAGACGAAATTAAGGATGTCAATAACCTGCGTCTCTGGTTAACTGTAAATGGTGAAAAGATGCAGGATGGAAATACGTCTAACTTCATCTTTAATGTACCTTTTGTGGTTTCTTATGTAAGTCAGTTTATGACCTTATTGCCTGGAGATGTAATTTCTACAGGTACGCCAGCTGGTGTTGGTCTGGGCTTCAACCCACCGGTATATCTTAAACATGGCGATGTGGTAGAACTGGGTATTGACGGACTGGGTACTTCGAAGCAAGAAGTGAAGAACTATGTTAAAAATTGATGCACACCAGCATTTCTGGGTGTATGATGAAATAAGGGACAGCTGGATCTCGGAAGAGATGGCCGTACTCCGTAAGGATTATTTACCGGGAGATTTACTTCCGGTACTTCAACAACATCAGTTTGACGGCTGTATTGTGGTACAATCCGATCAGTCGAACGCAGAAAATCGTTTCCAACTCGCAAATGCCGATGCCTATGATTTCATCAAAGGTGTTGTAGGCTGGGTGGATTTACAAGCGGCAGATATCAAGGATCAGCTTGCTGCCTGGCGTAGTTTTAAAAAATTAAAAGGGTTTCGCCACATCCTGCAAGGTGAAGCCGATCGGGCGCTGATGCTGAAACCCGCTTTTTTAAACGGTATTCAGGCCTTAAAGGTTTTTGACTATACCTATGACATTTTGATTTTTCCGGATCAGCTGAAGTTTGCCACAGCGCTTGCAGCCCGTTTTCCAGATCAGAAATTTGTGTTGGACCATATCGCTAAACCAGATATCAAGAATCAAAAGATCGCTGACTGGCAACAGGATATTCAGGCACTGGCCGCATTGGAAAATGTATCCTGCAAAGTTTCTGGAATGGTTACCGAAGCGCATTGGTCTGACTGGAAGTCGGGGGACTTTAAAGCTTACCTGGATGTAGTTTTCGAGGCATTTGGTCCCAAAAGGGTCATGTATGGTTCAGATTGGCCAGTTTGCCTGCTTGCAGGTAGCTACGGAGCTGTGCTGAACCTTGTTGATGAATATACCAAAGCACTGTCTGCAAACGAACGTGATTTGTTTTGGGGCGGCAATGCCACTAATTTTTACAATTTAATTTAAGCAATACAAAAATATGGATCTGAGATTAAAAGATAAGGTCGTAATCGTTACCGGTGGGGCAAAAGGAATTGGCGAAGGCATCGTCCAGGTATTGGCAAAAGAAGGTGCAATTCCTGTGATTGTTGGCCGTAATGCTGCAGATAACCAAAAGGTAGTTGATGAGTTGGTCGCCAATGGCGGTCAGGCTTTCCAGGTCGCAGCAGAACTGATGGATCCTAAAGAAAGTGAAAAAGCAGTTAACCTGGTTCTGGAAAAATATGGCAGGATTGACGGACTGATCAATAATGCAGGTGTTAATGATGGTGTTGGTCTGGAGAGTGGTGATTATGACCGCTTCGTGGCTAGCTTACATAAAAATGTGATCCATTATTACATGATGGCTCATTATGCTTTACCTGCACTTAAAAAGTCCAGAGGTTCAATCGTCAACATCAGTTCTAAAGTAGCAGATACCGGACAAGGAGGCACTTCTGCTTATGCCGCTTCAAATGGTGCAAGAAATGCCATGACCAGGGAATGGGCTGTAGAATTATTGCCTTATGGCATCCGTGTAAATGCAGTCATTGTTGCAGAGTGTTACACACCTTTGTATCAGAACTGGATCAACTCCATTCCAAATCCGGAGGAGAAACTGGCTTCCATTAAAGCAAAGATTCCTTTTGAACAAAGGATGACAACGGCAGAAGAACTGGCAAATGCTACAGTGTTTTTACTTTCTGAGGTATCCAGCCATACTACTGGACAATTGGTGTATGTAGATGGGGGATATGTGCATTTAGACAGATCGATTAGTCCGGAATAGTACTCCTTTTACATAAAAAACCAGCTGTATTAGTCGAAGTCCGGCATCTGCTGCCCTGTAGTTGCAGGGTCTGGGACTTCTCTTAACATAGCTGGTTTTTTGCTGACCTGAAGGCCAATTATATCGCTTTCGTTTCAGTTTTTAACCAGGCTGCTTCTTCTGTATTTAACAGCGGGCTAAGTTTTTCAAATACCAAAGCATTATAGCTGTTTAACCAGTCGATTTGCGATTGCTCCAGCAGCTCTTTTTTTACAATAGTGGTGCTGATCGGTGCAATGGTCAAAGTTTCGAAAGCATAGAATTCATTAAACGCATTGCTCACATCCTTAATTGTGTTTACCAGGTTTTCGATGCGGATGCCGTGTTTGCCAGGGCGGTAAACCCCCGGTTCTACGGAAGTAATCATACCCAGTTCGATGGCAACCGGAGTCGCAGTTGCATTAAAGACCTGTGGGCCCTCATGAACATTTAGGAAATAACCTACACCATGACCTGTGCCGTGACCATAGTTAATGGCATAATCCCATAATGGCTTGCGAGTAATCGCATCAATCTGATAGCCACAAGTACCTTTAGGGAACCGGACTTTACAACCATCAATCATACCTTTTAAAACCAGCGTATAATCTGTTTTTTCTTCTTCCGTATTGTTTCCCATAGGGATGGTTCTGGTAATGTCTGTGGTTCCATAAAAATACTGACCACCTGAATCTACCAGGAATAAGCCTTCGGCCTTCACTTCCACATTACTTTCTTCAGAAGCACCATAATGAGGGAGGGCACCATGTGCTTTGTAAGCACTGATGGTGGTAAAGCTGTCGCCAACAAAGCCTTCCTGCTCTGCTCTGAATTTTCGCAATTCTGCTGCGGCAGACAATTCAGTAATGGTTGTTTTGCCAATATGTTCCGACAGCCATTTTAAAAACCGGGTAATGGCCACGCCATCTTTAAGCATTGCTGTGCGGGTATTGTTCAGCTCTGTTTCATTTTTAACAGCTTTAAAATTGGTTGTGGGATTGGTTTCCTTAATCAGTTTCACAGAAGCGGGAATCAGTTTGCTGAAAGCAAAGCAATTGCGCTTTGGATCGATCAGGATGCTACTGTTTTCAGGAATGCGTTGTAATGCCGTTTCAATTTCTTCGTAAGCGAAAACTTCTACGCCGCTTTTCAACAAAAGTTCCTTAGCTGCGGTATCCAGTTTGTCAGGATTTACAAATAGCTTGGCATGATCCTGACTGATCAGGGCGAAGCTCAATACTACGGGATTGTAACTGACATCTTTGCCGCGGATGTTGAACAACCAGGCCATGTCATCTAAAGAAGAAATCAGGTGATAAGCCGCCGCATGTTTTTGCAGGCTGGTTCTTACCGCGGCAATTTTACTGCTTACCGATTGTCCGATGTGTCTGTCCTCAATTAAATATGCAGGCTCAGCAGGCAAGGCTGGCCTGTTTTCCCAAATTGGATCCAGATAATCCTTGTTGGCCAGTGTGATGTTTTTAATGCCCAATTGCTGGGTTAGCAGGTCGCCAAGTAAAATCGACAACAATTTTTCATTGCTGGCAACAACTGCGCCATTTTCCAATTTTTCCTGAAGCCATTGGATATATTCCGGTGCATGCTGAACTTTCTGTTTTACCAGGTCAAAACCGCTTCCGGCAAGCTGTTCTTCAGCCTGTTCAAAATAACGGAAGTCAGTCCACAGACCGGCAAAGTCGGCCGTGATGACCAATGTGCCTGCAGAACCTGTAAATCCTGAGGCAAAAGGAATGCATTTATAATGTTTAGGTAAGTACTCGCTAATATGCGGATCTGCGGAAGGGATGATGTAAGCCTGAACGTTGTCGGCTTTCATTTGTTCGCGTATTTTGCTTAATTTTTCCTGATAAGTCATATGTTCAGTTTTTTATGTCCTTTGGCAAATCTATAGAAAATATGAAGAAGAATGTTAGGCTACTTAGGCCGGATTTTTGAAATTCAATTAAAAAGCCTATTTTCGTTCTGCTCCAATCAGCTCAGTTAAACCATGTTAGTCTATAACAATTTTAGTGATGAGGAACTGACCATTTTGTTGAAACAGGAGGATCAAATTGCATTTACTGAAATTTACAATCGCTACTGGGCTGAAATGTATTATCATACGTTTCGCATGCTCAAAGATGAAGACAGCTCCAAAGACGTTGTACAGGACGTTTTTAGCAGCTTATGGCTGAAGTCATCTTCATTGAATGTGAATACGAAATTATCAGGATATCTGTATGTTTCGGTCAGGAATAAGGTCCTCAATCTTGTAGCCCAAAACAAAGTGCGTAACGACTACTTGAGCTCCGTAGCAAATTTTGTTTCACAGTCTACTACTTCTTCTGCATTTTTTGATGAGCAGGAAATCTTGGAAATTGTGGAAGCTGAGATCAGGAACTTGCCACCAAGGATGCGGGAAATCTTTGAAATGAGCAGAAAGGAAAATCTGTCTCACAAAGAAATTGCAGAAAAATTGAACATTTCACCTCAAACTGTTAAGAAGCAGGTTCAGAATGCACTGAAAATCATAAAAAACAAAGTTCCAATGTTAGGATCAGGGATTTTGGTGATGTTTTTTCTGCGATAAGTGCGTTTTTTGTTAGAATTGCTGGCTTTTTAAATTTATTTACATTTTGTATACCCCCAAAGGCAGTTTCGCCTGTTCTTCTTTTAAATTGGCTGTCAATATCAAGCAATAATGAACAGGGAACAAGCAAAAGAACTCGTAGAAAGGTATAACAATGGATTCGCTAATGCTGAAGAAAGGGCTTGGGTAGAAAACTGGTACTTGGACGAATCGCGTAAATTTCAGTTTTCTGAAAAGGAAGCAGATTTTCTACATTTAAAGGAGAAGATCTGGATTGCCACACTGCAGAAGTCCGGACTTGGCAAATCAGTCCCGAAACGTTTAGCATTATGGCCACGTATTGTTGCAGCCGCAGCGATATTGATGGTGGTAGGCCTGAGTTTATATTTTTATCAGGGTAATCGCTCCTTGAATAACCAGCTTGCAGCTGATATTGCACCCGGTGGAAATAAAGCAATTCTTACCTTGGCAAATGGGCAAAAAATTGTACTCAATGATGCTGCGAAAGGTGAAATTACCAGGCAGTCAGGTATCACGGTCAGCAAATCCAAAGATGGCGAGTTGATTTACACAGCAGTTGCTGCTGAGGAAGAATCTACAACAACCATACGCAATACAATTTCTACGCCCAACGGCGGACAATACACCATTATGCTTTCAGATGGTACTAAAGTAATGCTCAACGCGGCTTCTTCTCTAACGTTTCCCACTGCTTTAAATCAGAAAGACCGGCTGGTTGAGCTTAAAGGGGAAGCATATTTTGAAGTGGCAAAGCATAAAAATAGTCGTTTCAGGGTAATTTCGGGACAACAAACGATTGAAGTATTGGGTACCCATTTTAATGTCAACGCCTATGCTGACGAAGAAGCAATAAAAACAACGCTTCTTGAAGGAGCCGTGAAAGTTTTCACGCCTGGAGCGGCTGAGACCATTGAACCGGGTGAGCAGGCAGTATGGAATAAGGCTTATGGGGATGCACTGGTTAAGCATCGCGTAAATACAGCGCAGGAAACGGCCTGGATCAATGGTGTTTTTTCATTTGACGGAGAAGACATTAGGTCTGTCATGCGACAGGTTTCGAGGTGGTATGACGTCAATGTGATCTACGTAGGCCCGGTAAGCGAGGAGAAATATTATGGAGAGATTTTTCGAAACAGCAAGTTATCGGAAGTATTTAAAATATTGAAAATTGAAAATGTACATTTTGATGTAGCAGGGAAAACCATTAAGGTTTCGTATAACCAACGAATACCTGTATCAAATCTGCAGAATAATAAATAATGAACCTATTCTTTAACCAACTAAACCAAATCAGATGATAAGAAAACTACAATAGATCGGGAAACGATAAAATGATTTGACTAAAAAACCGGAAGTATCTCACCACTTCCGGTTCAAAAAAAGTCAGCAGCCAGATGTTGAGACCGGGTTGCTATTTATTCACTTAATTCTATTCCAAAAATATGAAATTAACTTTTCTTTACAACCCTGTATTTCAGATACAGCAGGTAAAGTACAAACTATTACTAGTGATGAAATTAACCGCTATTTTATTACTGATCGGAACCTTACATTTATCAGCCGCAAGTTTTTCCCAGACTGTGACCATTTCGAGGAAAAATGCTACGCTGGCAACAATATTAAAGGAAATCAAACAACAAACTGGTTACTTATTTTTCTATACAGGAAAAGTTAAAACCTCAGATCAGCGCCTCAATGTTGAATTAAAAAACGTACCCCTGTATGAAGCGCTTCAGGTGTGCCTGCAAAACGACAATCTAAGCTTTATCATTGTAAATAAAACCATTGTGCTCAGTCCAAAACAAACAGATAGGGGCGCTTCTGGAAATGAAGCCAGGCCAATTCTGCTCGCCGTTACGGGAAGGGTATTTGATAAAGAAACCAATCAATCTATCCCCGGCGTCAATGTATCGGTTAAGGGGATACCGGGAAGACGAACCCAGACCAGCGAAAATGGTGGGTTTAAGTTGGAAGCACAACCTGGTGAGCTATTGTTATTTAGTTACATTGGATATAAGCCGGTAGAGGTTAAAGTGACAGATAGCAAAACTTTAACCGTATTGATGGAGTCGGAAGTAAATGCAATGAAAGACATCGTGGTTACGGGGTATCAAACCATTAAAAAGGAAAGTTACACCGGCAATGCCATTACCATAAAAGGCGATGACTTAAAACGAACAAATCCGCAAAATGTGCTCAAGGCCATCCAAAGTTTCGATCCTTCTTTCAGGTTGTTAGATAACAACTTAGCCGGATCAGATCCAAATGCGATGCCCAGAATAAATGTAAGAGGTGCAACCGCTTTGCCGGGACTGCCACTGAATAAAGACGACGTTTTGGACCGCAATAACCTATCCAGCTCTTTTAACCTACCTGCTTTTATCCTGGATGGTTTTGAGGTGTCCTTACAAAAGGTTGTTGACCTGGACATCAACCGCATTGAGTCAATAAATATATTAAAAGATGCGGCGGCCACCGCCGTATATGGTTCAAGAGCTGCCAACGGTGTAATGGTCATCACCACTAAAGCACCTGTATCTGGCAAACTGCAGTTGTTTTACAATTCGGAACTTACCCTTTCAGCTCCGGACTTATCTGGTTACGATGTGCTTAATGCAAAAGATAAAATTGCTTATGAACAAATGGCCGGCTTGTACCGCAAACTTACGCCAGGTGTAGGTGATCTTACTCAGGATGCCCTTGATCAGGAACTTTTTAATAAGTTGAAAAATGTAGCCAGTGGCGTAAATACCTATTGGTTATCTCAACCACTTCGTAATGCATATGCACAGAAGCATTCCCTGAATATTCAAGGCGGAGACCAAAGTTTTCGTTATGGTATTGATATGCGTTACCAGACTCAACCCGGCGTAATGAAAGGGGTAACCAGAGACCGGTACAGTGGGGGCATGGATTTTACTTATATGCCGTCTAAAAAACTAATTTTTAGAAACAACCTTTCTGTCAATCAAACCAATGGGGCAAATTCACCTTACGGAAGTTTTTCTACTTATGCTTTGATGAATCCTTATTACCCGAAAACGGACAGCACAGGCAGGATTGTACAGGAATTGGCCAGATGGAGCATCGATCGTGGCTACACAGATCCAGTAAATGGTCAGTATAGAACGGCATACGTATTTAACCCTCTTTTTGAGGCGGGTTTGAACAATTTTAACAAGGACAGCTATCTGGAATTGATAGATGCATTCACCATAGATTACAAATTGTCTGAAAGTTTCCGGTTAAAAGCTTTGATGAGCCTGAATCAAACCACCTCAAAGTCTGATCGTTTTGTTTCTCCTTTGAGCAGTCAGTTTTACGACTATACCACAGACAAACTAAATAATCGGGGAACTTACGATTATACCACTACCAATGCACTCGGTATTGATGGAAATGTAACGCTGAATTATAATAAACAACTTGGCGAAAACTTTTTCAATCTGGTACTCGGTACAAATGTGATTGCCAGAAAATCAGATTTCAAATCTATCTCGGCCCAAGGGTTCTCCAATGATAAATTTACCAATATTGGCTTTGCCCGCATTTATAAAGAGGAATCGGCTCCTGGTGGTAATGTGCTTATCAACCGTACCCTGGGTGCTTTCTTTTCCGGGAACTATTCTTATAAAAACAAATATCTGGCAGATGCTTCATTCAGAATGGACGGTTCCTCTTCATTTGGATCAAACAAACGTTTCGCTCCTTTTTGGGCTACAGGTTTGGGATGGAACATACATAACGAAAGCTTTCTGCAGGGATCTGAAATCATCAGCCAGTTGAGGTTAAAAGCAAGTACAGGGCAGGTAGGATCAGTTGGTTTTGATCCTTACATGTCACGTGCTATTTATCAGTATCAGACAGGCAACTGGTATTCTACAGGCATTGGAGCTACACTTGTAGGCTACGGGAATGACAACCTGGAATGGCAAAAAACAACAACTTATGATGCTGGTCTGGATTTAGGACTACTAAAGGATCGTTTCGTGATCTCTCCGCGTTATTATTACAAACTGACTAAAGGATTGATTACGGATATCACACTCCCTCCATCTACCGGTTTTACAACCTACAAGGAAAACCTGGGCGATATTGCCAATAAAGGGTTTGAATTATATCTGACGGCAAATGCCTTCCGAAATGCGGATTGGAATGTTAACGTGACGGCAAATGCAACACACAATACCAATACATTAGTCAAGTTGTCCAATTCACTGCAGGCCTTCAATGATAAAATCAACAGCATACAAAACAGCCCGGACAATAATAAAGAAGGGGAGATCGGTTTGGCGACAATCCCTATCGTACGCTATGCTGAAGGCCAATCTCTGTACACGATATATGGGGTTAAATCACTTGGTATTGATCCGGAGAACGGAAGAGAAATTTATGTTAAAAAGGATGGTAGTTTAACTTATGACTATGACATCACAGATACGCAGCCGATTGGTGATGGCACTCCAAAAATCTCTGGAAATTTAGGAAGTAATATCAGTTATAAGGGCTTTATGCTAAGCTTCAGCCTTTATTACCGTTTCGGTGGGCAGACTTACAATCAGACCTTGGTAGATAGGATCGAGAATGCAGATCCCCGTTTCAACGTAGACAGCCGGGCACTATCACAAAGATGGGTGAAGCCAGGCGATCGGGCCTTATATAAAAATATTGCTGATTTAACGGCAACAAAGGTAAGTTCAAGGTTCGTACAGAAGGAAAACCTAATTGAACTGCAATCTGTTTACATGAGCTACGATTTTAAAAAGGACTTTATCCGCAGAGCGGGTTTCCAGACATTAAGGACAAGTATTACCATGAACGATATATTCAGGACCTCAAGTGTAGGAATAGAGCGTGGTATTGATTCTCCCTTTGCAAGAAATATTACTTTTTCCCTACAGGCTTCATTTTAACACAATCAATATGTTTATGATAGCTTCTTACCATTAAAAACAAAGATATACTGATGAAAATAAAATATTTATACATCATCGCTTGCATACTGGTATTTACCTCATGCAAAAAATTTCTGGATGTTCAGCCGGAATCAGATGTGACCAAAGAACAGTTATTTAGTACTGAAGAGGGCTTTAAAGAGGCACTAAATGGAGTTTATACCTACTGTAGTACCCTGGATTTGTACGGGGGTAACCTGACGGTGAGCAACCTTGATATCATTGCGCAGAATTACGAGTTTACCGATTTGAATACGCAAAACATAGCTGCCTTTAAATATGACGACCCGCAATGGGTGAGTAAAGCTGCACAGATCTGGACCAATGCCTATAAAGCAATCGGGTATTGCAATGCAATCCTCGAAGTTATCGATGAAAAGAAATCTCTCTTCCAGGGTAAAAACTACGAACTGATCAAAGGCGAAGCACTCACCTTGAGGGCATACCTGCACTTTGATCTATTAAGAATGTATGCACCTTCTTACAAAAATAATCCAACGGCTAAGGCTATTCCTTATGTAACAGCGGTTTCCATTAAGGCTACCCCATTTTCCAATGTTACAGAAGTGTTGAATAAGGTCGTTGCAGATCTTAATGAGGCCAAAACATTATTGAAGGCTTCAGATCCGATCCTGGCTGCAGATTACAAAGTTGGCTATCCTGATAAAACGTATCCGGAAGGTACTGCAGAAAGTGCAAAATCTACAGAGACCAGAAATCCATCTCTTTTCCTCCAGAACAGAAGGCACCGGATGAATTATTTCAGTGCTTGCGGAGAATTGGCCAGAGCTTATTTATACAAGCAGGACCTGATCAATAGTCTGAGCAATGCGAAGGAAGTGATTGAATCTAAGAAGTTCCCATGGGCCCAGCAGGTAGATGTATTTAACACCAACAAAGAACAGCGGGACAAACTTTTTTATCCCGAATTAATTTCCTCATGGGCTTTAGGTGTTGACGCAATGAAACATTTCGAAAATCGTTTTTCTGATGTTAATGCTGCATTTGTACCTACAATTACGCAAAAAGACCTGATTTATGAATCTGGGTTGGGGGGAGAAGACTGGAGGTATAGACAGTGGTTTTTAGATAATGTTGGGGCTAAACGTTCCAACCTTCAAAAATATACCAGGAACTCAACCCCACTGCGCAACCTGCATCCGGTAGTTGCTCCCGCCATCCGTCTCTCTGAAATGTTTTATATAGCTGCCGAGGCTAGTTTCGACAGCAACCCCAACCAGGCAACAGCATACGTTGATAGTGTACGGCTTCACCGTGGAATTCGTATACTCTTACCGAAAACCATCGTAAAAGGAGATTTTATTAGTGAATTGGTCAAAGATGCCAGGAAAGAGTTTTACGGAGAAAGCCAGATTTTCTATATGCACAAAAGATTAAACCGGGATATAATCAGCACCAATGGATTGATCTATCCCGCATCTGATAAAATCTTTGTTTTTCCAATGCCACTCGATGAGTTGGGTTACAGAAATTAAATTGATAAGAACCATGAAAACCAATATCAACTACATACTTTTGCTGAGCATACTTTTGTTTGCCTGCAAAAAAAATGAGATCGTTCAGTACGAAGGTCTTAAGGATAATATTTCCCTGAATTATCTAGATGTCAAAGGCAATCCGGATACGGCGGCGATAACCTATTCTTTTGCTGAAAATCCTGGCCTGTCCAGCGATACGATTTTTGTACCCGTTACCGTAGCAGGTAAAAGATTGCCGACAGCCAGAAAATTTGTTTTAACTGTGGTCGACAGCTTAACCACTGCTCGCGTTAACCAACATTATGAGGCGTTAAAACCTTACTACGTGCTACCTGCAGATTCAGGAAAGATAATGGTTCCAGTTGTCCTCAAGAATATAGATCCGGAACTCGCCAATAACTCGGTTATTCTCGGGTTGAGAGTTGTTGGTGGTGAAGATTTTGAAGGTCTTTTGCCGGTTCCCATTCGTACAAAGAGAATTATATATTCCAACAGATTGGAACAGCCGGTATGGTGGGGATGGTGGCAGGGAAACCTGGGTACTTACAGCAGAACCGCACACAAGTTGTACCTGATTTCCGGTGGTGGAGAACTCGTTAATACCAGCGCTCCGAATGGATTTCTTGGTATTCCAAGGTCTCTCTATTACCTCGAAAATGCACGTAACTTCACTAGGAACCCTTTTGCCTGGGTAGCAAGGTATCCTGAAAAAGGCTATGTGCTCACGAAAAGAACAGACGGGACTGAAGATTACGACTTTTATCATGTTGATGCGCCAACCATTAAGGTATATCTTAAATTTTTCCCGCAAGTCAATAGCTACTTTTTCATCAATGAGAATGGCAATCAAATTATCATGAATTAAGCACCTACCATCATGAAACAGAAACTTCTATATCTACTGGCTTTTGCAGCCATCTTTTATACCTCCTGTAAAAAGGACCTGGGTAACTATACCTATTCCCCACCGTCAGAGCCAGTCGTGAAAGGCATTTTGAATGCTAACATTTCTGCCTTAATAGGCGACTCGCTCATCATTAAGCCTGAAGTCAGCCTGGCCGGAGCAGACCCTTTAAAGGATCTTACTTTTGAATGGCGTATTTTGTTGCTGGAAGATTTAAGAGAGGTGAGCTATACAGGCTACCCATTAAAAATGCTGTTTAATCTGGGGACTGGTGAGCGTAGTTCAACCTTAATTGTTACCGATAAAAGGAATGGCCTGATCTATAAATACAAGTTTAAAATCACCGGAACTACACAGTTTTCCCAAGGAACGCTCATTCTCAGTGATGATGGCGGAACCGCTAAACTCTCTTTTGTAAAGCCTGACAATACCGTTTTGGCAAATATATATGAGAGCCTTCAAACGGGATCTCTGCCTAAAAATCCGGTGCAGCTTTATTATTCAAAACCACTTCCTTACCAATTGCTGTCTAAAGAGGAATATTGGATATTATGTAATGATCCATCCACAGGAAGTGTGATTGTTAATCCAAGCACGCTATTGTACAAAGACAATTTCAGGTCTCAATTTTTTCTGCCGGCAAGTACCATTACACCAGGACGTGTGGAGACATTAATGGGTACAGTTGCCCAGGGGGTGATTAATGGAAAGCTGTTTATAGGCGTGCAGTCTACCGCACCATTCGCCCCTGATTATGGCAAATTTGCCAATGAGCAAAATGGCGACTACACCTTATCGCCTTATTTTACTTATGGTGGTGCCTTTTATTTGGGTTATGACCTTAAATCTAAAAGTCTTGTTACGTTTGACGGTGGCGGAAATTACCTGGGTAAAACCTATACTTCAAGTACATTGCCGACAGCTCCATTTGATCCTAAAAATATCGGGCTCACAAATCCCATTTATATGAAAGCAAGTTCTGCTGGAACAACCTACGCTTTTTTCAAAGAACCTGATGGCAATACCTACGAATTGAGATTTAACAATCAGCTTACCGCAGATACCAAGTCAATCGTAGCTGAAGAAAAGCGTGTTTTTGCAGGGTCTTCGCTTGTTCAGGCAGATTCCAAATGGGTACGAAACAGTATTAACGTATTCTATTTTTCAAGCAATGATAAAATTTACCGCTACAATCCCATCGGGCAGAACTTAGAATTGCAGGAGGCAGATTTTGCCGGAAAGAAGATTTCCATGATTAAAATCAGCGATGACGGGAACAAACTATATGTTGGTGTAGCGGGTGCCCTACATACGCTTGACATCTCTGGCACTAAGAAAGGAAATATCCTGAGTACCATAAATGGTATACCGGGCTCACCTGTCGACTTTTTAATCAGGGCAAATTAACTTTTCTAACAAGAAATAGCTAAAAATACAACAATCATGAAACTAAAAATTTTAATGCTGGCCACTTTATTACCCATCCTGGCCATAGCACAAACACCCAACTTTACCATCAGTGGTAAAATCGGGAACTTAAATAAACCAGCAAAAATTTACCTGGACTACAATTCAGAAGGTAAGGGGGGGACTGATTCCTGTGAATTGCTGAACGGGACATTTAAATTTACAGGTAACATCGCTGGTTATGCCAGCGGAAGAATGACCTTGTCTCGTGAAGGGATCAGGGATAAGGAAATTTATGGTACTAAAGGCTTAGGTGATGTAATCTATGTGAGTTTTGGTCAGGAAAATATCCAGATTAATTCTGCAGATTCACTTTATAATGCGCATTGGAAAGGCTCAAAAGTTTATGAAGAAATGAAAGCTTTTGATCAGGAAGTTGGACCAACTGTGATGACCGTGCACCATCATGCGAATGTGGCCATTCATCGTGCTACTCCCGAACAACAAGCCGATACACTTTATTTTAAGGTGCTGGATAAACAAGTGCAGGCATTCAGAAAATCCAGAGGCGAGAAAATGCTGGCTTTTGCCAAAGCAAATCCAAACGCTTATTTCTCCTTACAGGCATTATCTGAGCTTGTGGGCGGATATTCAGTAAAGTCGGAAGTCGCGCTTCCTATATTCAATAAATTGAATGACAAGCTCCGCCTTTCTTATAGTGGGCAGAGTTTATACAAATTGTTAAATGCACATGCTGTAACTGCATTGGGTGTAAGTGCACCCAACTTTATCCAGAATGATGTGAATGGAAAGCCCTTGGCTTTATCAGACTTTAAGGGGAAATATGTATTGGTAGAATTCTGGGCCAGTTGGTGTTCTCCATGTCGTGCAGAAAGTCCCAATCTCTTAAAACAATATGCTAAGTTCAAATCAAAGGGATTTGAAATCCTTGGCGTATCCGTAGATAGTGATAAAGCCAAGTGGCTTGAAGCCATTAAAAAAGATGGGTTAACCTGGCCTCAGGTTTCTGATCTGAAGGGTTGGGATAATGAAGCAAGGAAAGTATATGGAATTACCGGAGTTCCTGCTAACTTTCTGATTGGTCCGGACGGAAAAATTATTGGTTCCCATTTGATGGGTGAAGTGCTGAATGAAAAACTTGCAGCGTTGCTGAATTGATCATAAAGCATGAATCACCTCTAGGGTCAGCCAGGTTGTGGGGAGTCGCACTAGTGAGCGGCAACCCACAATTTGGTGCTGACTTTTGAATACTGTTAAATTTATGTAACTTTCCCAATAATAATCGAAAAGTCAAGCTTTTGAATTAAAATCTACTAGATTTGTAGACTATGGGGTTGGGGAGTACCAGTGAAATCGCATTGTTGGAAAAACTTAAACTACAGGATGAAAATGCCTTTGAGCAATTGTACAACCTGTACGTAAGGAAAATCTATGCCTATGCGCTAAGTATCCTCAAATCTGCTGAACTGGCGGAAGATGTCACTCAAAATACCTTTGTTAAACTGTGGGAACATCGTGCATTGATCCATACAGACCGGTCAATCCAGGCTTATTTGTTCACAATTGCAAAAAACCAGGCCTTGAATGTCATCAAACGCGCTTCACGTGAAGTCTGGATCTCGGATGAAATTGCTGAAAATGCGATTCATCAATCAGAAAATGGCTTGCAGTATACAGAACACAAGGAAACGCGGGCATTCATCAATCAGGCCATCAACCAGCTTCCACCGCAGCGTAAACTTATCTATAACCTTTGCCACAATTCGGGTTATACCTATAAGCAGGCAGCCGAGAAATTAGGCATTAAAGACAGCACTGTAAATAGTCAGATGGTGAAGGCCATCCGGACAATCAAAGATTTTATGGTTAAAAATGGCGCTTTATTGCTGCTATTTATCCATCGCAGCTAATCTGCTCAGGCACACCTTAAAAAAGTATAAATTATTTTTAAGCGGAGTACATGTACCCCCTATGTTAATTGTATTACTATTAAACAGGGTGTAAATTGGAAAAACCGGTCATACAATTATTTAAAAATTTTATTCTTAACCGTTGCAGTACGGAAGAGATTGCTCAGGTACAGGAGCTGATCAGGTCAGGAGGTTATGAAGCCGAATGGCGTGAAGCAATGGAAACATCACAGGCATTATTTACCGATGGTAAATTTACAGAGCCTGAGCTCAATGAAGCTGAACTGCTTCAGAAGATCAAACAAAAAATTGCGCTTCAGCCCGATCCTGTAAAAAAACATTCCTGGAAATGGTTGGGCATTGCAGCTGCGGTGTTGCTGGTGGGCAGCCTGGCGGTATGGTTAAATCAACCTGCTGGTCCGAAGAATGAAACATCCATGTTAAAAACAGAAAACCCGGTTAAACACCAACATACGGCGCACAAATGGATCAAATTGCCAGATGGAAGTTCGGTACAACTCAATCAGGATAGCCATCTTGAGTATGCAGATTCATTTGAAGGTAAAGCATTGCGTGAGGTCACATTGATTGGCGAAGGCTACTTCGATATTAAGCATGATCCTAAACATCCCTTTGTCATCCATACGGGTAAAATCAAAACTACAGTTCTGGGTACTGCATTTAACATCAAGGCCGATGCGGCCAATCAATTGGTGGTGGTTACCGTAACGCGGGGTAAAGTCAAGGTAGAAGATGAGCAAAAAACGCTTGCGGTTTTAACACCCGATCAACAATTGTCGTGGAATGCAAAAGCAGGTTCGGCCGTAAAATTAAAAGTAAATGCTGTGGCGGCCCTGGAATGGAAAAAACATGACCTCATCATGGATGACATTACCTTAGCGGAAGCCGCCGGTATTATTGCTGAGCGCTATGCTGTAAAAGTTCAATTTGAAAATGAAAAAGTGAAGGCTTGCCGGTTTACAGCGGCATTTCTGAATAAAAATGACATTAGTCAGGTGTTAAAGGTAGTTGGAGAAATTACCGGGGCAACATTGACTTTAAAAGATAACCTGGTTCAGATTGACGGACCAGGATGTTAAACCTATAACCAACCTAAACCATACCATGAGGAATAAAGCTTCGCCCTTGTTTAAATACGCAGACTAAAAAGCAAACCCCGGCGGCAACCGGAGTTTGCAAAGCGGTCTTAAATTTTCCTTTCAGTTCAAACTAAAACCAACGCAATGTATTACAATTCTACTCGTTTTGCAAGCCGGTGTGTTCCGGCATTTTATGCTCCGTTTAATATTAAAAAATTAAAATTTTTTATGAAAGTGAACGCGATCCTTTTATTGGTCATCTTTTTTACGATTGGTAGCCTAACGGCTTCTACCGGTTCCGCACAAACCCTCACAGATGTGAAAGTCTCTGTTGGCGTAAACAATGGAACACTTCGCAGTGCATTCTCCCAGATTGAAAAGCAAACGGATTTCAGATTTGCGTACCGCAATGAGCTGATCTCTGCGTTTAAAAACCTGCGCCTGAGTGAAGAACAACGTTCTGTGAAAAATACGCTGGACGAACTCTTAAAGGGAACGGGCTTAAGTTATAAACAAGTCAACAACAGTGTCATTATTTTCAAACTTGCAGCTGAAACGCAGCATGCGACCATTCAGGATGTTTACATCAATGGATTGGTTACAGATGAGCATCAACTTCCGCTGCCAGGTGTATCTGTGAAGATTAAGGGTACAAATAAAGGCGTGACTACAGATAACCAGGGTAAATACATCATACAGGTACCTGATGAAAATGCCGTTCTTGTTTTTAGCTATATCGGTTATGTTACGGCAGAAGCCCCGGTAAAGAACGGGCGGATGACGAATGTTTCTTTGAAACCAGATGTGGGTACGCTGGATGCGGTTGTCGTTATCGGATATGGAACAACAACCAAAAGGAATAATACCGGTTCAGTATCGTCTTTAACCTCAAAAGATATCGCAAACCAGCCTGTTACCGATCCGCTTGCCGCATTACAGGGGCGGGTTGCAGGGCTTGATATCTCTGCAGTTACTGGTTACCCGGGTTCAGGCTATAATGTGCGTTTGCGTGGACAAAACTCGATTTCTTCAGGTAACTCACCTTTGTATATTGTAGATGGAATTCCATTTATCTCAGAAAGTTTGAGCCAGTTTAATGGAGCAAACGGAACCCAAAGTCCATTAAGCAGCATCAATCCTGCCGATATTGAACGGATCGATGTGCTGAAAGATGCCGATGCAACGTCGATTTACGGTTCAAGGGGAGCAAATGGTGTCATCCTGATCACGACCAAAAAAGGAAAATCCGGCAAAGCGGAAACAAAGTTTAATATATACCAGGGGGTGTCTTCAGTGAGCCACAAGGTAGACATGCTCAGTACAGCTGAGTACCTGGAATTGCGGCGCGAGGCTTTCAAAAATGATGGCATAACCCCGACGGATGCCCAGGCTCCGGATTTTCAGTGGGATCCGAATCTGGATCAGAACTGGCAGGAAAAATTATTTGGTAAATCGGCAAACTTAACAGAAGCACAGCTCAGTTTAAGCGGTGGAACGGAACAAACCAATTTTTTAATCGGCGGGACATACCGTAATGAAAAATCAGTTTTGCCGGGGAATACCGGGTACAAAAGAGGGGCATTGAATTCTTCCCTGAACTATAACTCGAAAGACAATAAGTTTAGGTTGACTACTTCGATAAAATATGCCCTGGACGAGAACAATGCAGCAATCACGGATCTCGCAGGTTCATTTAACCTGGTACCGAACATGCCTATTTATGATGCCCAGGGTAATTATTTCTGGTTCAATACAATCGAGCAGAATCCTTTTGCTTTATTGGAACGGAAAAATGTGACCAATACCAATAATTTATTTGCCAATACCTCACTCAGCTACACCATCATTAACGGTCTAAATGCAAAGTTAAGTGCGGGTTATAACCGCATGGATTCGAAGCAACTCCAGACCTTACCTAAAATCAGTTTCAACCCTGCCAGTTATAGTGGGAGTACGGCCAATTATGGCAATGGTTCCTTAAACTCTTATATCCTTGAACCACAACTGGACTATACCGTTAAATTGGGTAAAGGAAACCTTTCTGCTTTGGCCGGAAGTACCTTCCAGCATAGCGTAACAGAAGCCCAGTCCTTAGTAGGTGGTGGTTACATCAGTGATGAACAATTGGAGAATATTAAAGCCGCAACAGTGGTAACGCCGCGCACTTATATGTACTCCAAATATAGATATGCTTCTGTTTTCGGAAGGTTAACCTACAATTGGGAGGAAAAGTATATCATCAACGGGACATTTAGAAGAGATGGTTCTTCCAGATTTGGGCCAGGCAAGCGATTTGGTAATTTTGGTGCTGTTGGTGCAGCCTGGTTAATCAGCAATGAATCCTTTGTGAAAGATAACCTGCATGTCTTGTCGTTTGCAAAACTAAGGGGAAGTTATGGTACTGTGGGTAACGATCAGATTGGAAACTACAAGTATCTTGACAGCTGGTCATCTACCAGTCTTCCTTATGGTGGTACTGCAGGAATTTATCCAAGCCGTTTCCCCAATCCGGATTACAGTTGGGAAGTAAACAAAAAGCTTGAAGCAGGTATTGATTTGGGATTTGTTGCAGATCGGTTTTTACTGACTGCCAATTTTTATCGGACCCGTTCAGGTAATCAACTCATCGGTTATACCCTTTCCTCGCAATCGGGATTTACACAGTATACGGCAAATCTACCTGCGGTTGTACAGAACCAGGGCTTTGAGTTTGAGCTGACCTCGGCCAACATCCGCGGTAAGGCCTTTAACTGGACGACTTCAGCCAATCTGACCATCGCCAGAAATAAGTTATTGTCCTATCCGGATCTTGCGAATTCCTCCAATGCCAACGTCTATGTCATTGGCCAGCCGCTAACCCTTGTTAAAGGCTATGATTTTTTGAGCATAGACCCTGCAACAGGTGTTCCTCAGTTTAGGGATGTTAATGGCGATGGGGCGCTTACCGATATTAAGGATATGGTTGTTATGGGTAATACCATGCCAAAGTTTTATGGGGGCTTGCAAAACAGCATGAGCTATAAAAACTTTAGTCTGGATTTCTTTTTCCAATTCGCCAAACAGGAAGGTCCGGGCTTAAATTATGGCTATCTGACCTATTCAAATGGCTATTTAAAGAACAAGGATGCGAGCGCGCTGGATAGGTGGAAAACTGAAGGTCAGGAAGCGACCATTCCCGGAGCAAGTACAACTTCAGGCAAAGCGATCTTTAATGCTTATCAGAATCAATACAGACTTTCTAACGCAAACTGGGTTGATGCTTCATTCATCAGGCTTAAAAATGTTTCCCTCAAATACAATTTATCTGACCTTTTAAAAAACCGGAAATTTAATAATTTAAGTGTATATGTTCAGGGACAAAACCTATTTACCATCACCTCGTATGATGGTTTTGATCCGGAAACCAAGGGTTATGCACTGCCACCACTAAGGGTTTATACGGCAGGTTTACAATTGGCATTTTAATACATACCGGCAAGCAATAGCTGGTCAAACATGGCCTGCATTGCAAGCTTCATAACAACTAAAAATATATACTGATGAAAATATTATATTCAATTTTGTCTATTGCCATTTTAAGTGCAATAGTTTCCTGCAAAAAATATGTAAACGTCGGAGCTCCTAAGGATCAATTGGTAAATTCTGTTGTGTTTGTAAATGATGCAAGCGCCACAGCGGCCATCACAGGCATATACAGTGATATGAACGGGTTTAATTACCAGTTTGCCAATGTTGTTACTACATTTATGTGTGCCATGGCTGCTGACGAATTTACCTATGCTTCAGCCTCTGCACCTTTTGATGAATTCAAAAATAATGCAGTTACCTCGGGTAATCAATACGTAGGTACCATGTGGACGCAGCCATATGGCTTTATTTACCGGGCAAATACGGTGATTGCAGGCGTAAATGCTTCGACAACGCTAAGTCCGGCAGTTAAAAATCAACTCCTGGGAGAAGCCTTGTTTATCCGGGCTTTCTGTTATTTTTATCTCGTTAATTTTTTTGGTGATGTACCCCTGATCCTGGATACAGATGTACTCAAAAATACCAGTTTACCTAGAACGGCCAAAGCCGAAGTATATGCATCTGTGATCAATGATTTAACAGAGGCCAAGAAATTGCTGGTCTTGCCATATCCCGGAAATGCAGAACGGATTCGTCCAAATAAAACGGCTGCTTCTTTATTGCTCTCCAGAACTTATCTGTATGTAGGCAACAATGCTCTGGCTGAACAGGAGGCTACCGAGGTGATCAATACCACAGGGTATGCATTGCTTAAAAATCCAGATCCAAACAATGCTGCCCACATGACTAAGGTATTTTTAAAGAACAGTTCAGAGGCGGTTTGGCAATTGCAGTCCATTAATACCAGCACCGGTAGAAATACCTGGGAAGGCAATACCCTGCTTTCTACAGGGGCACCTTTTTACAGGTTAAACAAAGGAGCCGGAAGTCTGGTTGAAGCTTTTGGGACAAATGATCTGCGCAAAACAAATTGGGTGGGTGAGTATATAACCACAGCTGTGCCGCCCGTAACGCATTATTTCCCGGCAAAATACAAAGTAAGGGTAGGTACAATCAATGCGCCTACAGAGTATTCAATGGTATTGAGATTTGCTGAAGCTTATCTGATCCGTGCTGAAGCCCGCGCGCAACAGAACAAATTTTCTTTGATGAAAGAAGATCTGGATGTCATCCGGGATCGGGCGGGTCTGGCAGCTTTACCACTGGTTGCTGATCAGGCTGCAGCCATGGCGCAGGTAGAAAAAGAGCGTCGCCTGGAGCTGTTCACAGAATGGGGACATCGCTGGTTTGACCTGAAACGTTGGAAAAGTGTCACCGGAGATCCGACAAAAACCCGTGCTGATGATGTATTGGCTCCCATCAAAACAGCCTGGAAGTCGACTGCTATTTTGTTTCCAATACCTTCTGAACCCATGCTGACCAATCCGAATATGTTACAAAATCCGGGTTACAATTAGAAAAAAATCCTATGATCAAGAAAATGTTCCTCATGATCTGTCTTGTAGTTGCAGTACAGCAACTACAAGCACAGGTTGTTGAAATAAAACCAGAAAACCCGCAAAGGGGTGACAAAGTAACGATCATCTATCATCCAGGTGCATCAGGTGCCAAAATTGGGAAAGGTGCAAGCTCGGTTGACCTGAACTTCACCTTTTCAAGATTTTATGAGTTGCCGCTTAAATTGCCAATGACCAGGCAGGGAGCAGATTGGGTAACTTCTTTCGTGCTGCAGCGCTATGCAACCTATGCTTCTTTTACTTTTCAGAGCGGGGATCTTGTCGACCAGCCCAGTGCCGAACGCCATTATAACCTCAAGGTTTATAAAGGGGATAAAAGAGAAAAGTCGAGCTATTTGTATGAGGCTTACAGCCTGAGCGCAGAAATGCCCAAATCTCCAAACCTGCGTCCCGCGCAATACGCATTGCTACAAAAAGAACTGGAAATTTACCCGGATAATTTTGAGGCTAAAGTTTACCTGCAGGTGGTTAAAATGGCGCTTGCTAAAACACCGGCAGATAAACAAAAGGAGCGTGAGCTTGTATATCAAATCATTTCCGATAAGTTTGAAGAAAATCCGACCGTTGCAGCAAACCTGAATAGTGTGACTGCTGCTTTTTTTACCATTGGTGAAAAAAGAACAGATTCTGTCTACAAAATGGTGTTGCAGCGCTATCCGAATTCAGAAATCGCAAGAGATTTTAAAATTTCGGCCATTGCCAGGGAGCAGGATACTGGTCTGAAGATTGCCCAACTGGAAGCTTTACTTAAGCAGCGTGATGAACAAGGGAATGAAAACGCACAGCAAATCCATAAAATACTGTTCAGGCATTATGCTTCTGTTGGAAATGGCGATAAGTCGGTATACCATGCCAGCAGGAGTTTAGGCAAAAAAAATCCACGTACTCCAGAAGAACTTAAGGACATTGCAGGTTTACTTACGGCGAATAAGCTTGCGCCGGACACAGCGATTGCGTATGCAGAAAAATCTTTAAAAATGGTAGCACAATGGCCGTTAGGCTTAATCCGGTATTTTCCTGAATATGGATACATTTTGCCATACGTACCCGAAAGTGACAGGTTAACAGGCATCGCGGAAGCGAAGTCAACTTTATATGCGATCATTGCCTTAAACAAGCTGTATCTGGGCAATAGGACAGAAGCCTTAAATTTTGCTGCTCAGGCTGAAAAGCAAGGTGCAAACCGGGAAAGCCTGATCGATGTTTCCAAAGTCTATGAACAGACAGGTAAGCCTGAACAAGCTTTTGAAGCTTTATGGCAGGTGCTTTTAAAAAATCCTTCAGATACTGCTGTCATCAAGCTTGCCAAAACGAATTTCAGTAAATTCAATAATGCTGAGGGAGCCTTTACTACGAAAGTAAAAGCCCTTGAAGTATTAAAAAATACACAGCTAAAGGCGTCGCTGAAAAAGATCATGATGCATAAGCCCGGTCCGGACCTGGGAAAGCTAATGGATTTGAAGGGACAGGCTGTGACAAAGGAGATGATGAAGAATAAAATCGTCATCCTAGATTTTTGGGCGACCTGGTGTGTGCCTTGTATGCAGGAAATGCCTTATTTGCAAAAAGTTTATGATAAATATAAAGACCATCCAAGAGTGATGTTTATGGTGGTCAATAGCGGCGCCAGAAATACGATTAAAGATGCGATAGGCTGGGAGGCTAAAAATCCGCAATACACCTTTCCATTGTATTTTAACAATGATCCGGACATTGGTGAAAAGGTCGGTTTTACGGTGATTCCTACAATTGCCGTTCTGGACCAGAATGGTTTGATGCAATTCCGTACCATAGGTTTTGAAGGTGCTGAACTGGAACATAAGCTCGCTGCGCAAATTGATGTTTTGCTGGAACAGCAGCGGTAATGGATTTTCGGCAAAAAGAATTGTGATACCGCCTGGTATTGTTATAGATTATAATTGTGGAAAATAATACGGTTTGTGTATGTTTGCCGGTATGTCAGCAGCAAATAAACCATACATTGCCATTATTGGACTGGGCTACGTTGGACTACCTTTAGCCATAGAATTTGCCAAACAATACCAGGTTTTGGGATTTGATATCAACGAAAACCGGGTGGCAGATTTGCTTGCCAGAAAAGACCTGACCAAAGAAGCAGATCTGCATGCCTTGCAACAGGTACTTGGAAATGGGCTGACTTTATCAGCCAATCCGGACCTGCTGCAGGATTGTAATGTATATATTGTAACCGTGCCTACGCCGGTCGACCAGTTTAAGGCGCCTGATTTACGTCCTTTACTGGCCGCGTCTAAAATGTTGGCAGGTTATTTATCCAAAATGGATATTGTCATTTATGAATCTACCGTTTATCCGGGTTGTACTGAAGAAGATTGTGTTCCCGTTCTGGAACAGTACTCTGGCTTGAAATACAATCAGGATTTTTACTGTGGATATTCCCCGGAGCGCATCAACCCGGGCGATAAGGTCAATACCTTAACTAAAATTATTAAAGTGACCTCGGGATCTACTCCGGCGGTGGCCGATTGGATCGATAACTTATATGGCAGTATCATTACGGCCGGGACACATAAGGCGCCGAGCATTAAGGTCGCCGAGGCTTCGAAAGCCATAGAAAATGCACAGCGGGATGTGAACATTTCCTTTGTGAATGAACTGGCCCTCATTTTTGATAAACTAGATATTGATACATCAGATGTGATTGCTGCTGCGGGAACGAAATGGAATTTTTTAAAATATAAACCCGGATTGGTTGGCGGACATTGTATTGGTGTAGACCCTTATTACCTTGCCCATAAGTCGAACTTACTCGGTTATACCCCACAGGTCATTTTATCTGGCAGGCGGGTGAATGAAAATATGGGTGTGTTTGTGGCCAGTAAAGTGGTTAAAATGCTGATTGCCAAAGATGCGCCTGTGAAAGGTGGAAAGGCTCTAATTTTGGGCTTCGCTTTTAAAGAAAACTGCCCAGATATCCGCAATACGCGGGTAATTGACATTTATGCTGAGTTGCAGCAATATGGGATGGACGTTCATGTTTACGATCCCTGGGCCAATGCGGATGAAGTGGAGCAGGAGTATGGGATAAAGCTGGAAAGGACACTTGCAGCCCGGGATTATCAGGCGATTGTGATTGCAGTGGCACATGACGAATTTTTAACCATCGATTATCAGCTATACAAGGACGAGGGCGCCATTGTATTTGATACCAAATCATGTATTGACCGCAAGTTTGCGGATGCAAGGCTGTAGGAAAAAAAAATAAATATTTCCGTATGTTTACGGTGCTGAAAACAAAAGGTCTTTAGGCAGGAATCTAACAACAATAAACAATAGATATACAATGAAAGTAGCGTTAATAACCGGTGTTACCGGACAAGATGGTGCATATTTAGCCGAATTTTTACTGAAGAAAGGATATTTTGTGCACGGTTTGAAAAGACGTGCTTCATCATTTAACACCGATCGGATTGACCATTTATACCAGGATCAGCATGAGAAAGGTGTGAATTTTAAATTGCATTATGGTGATTTGACAGATTCGACCAATTTGATCCGGATCATCCAGGAAACCCAGCCTGACGAAATTTACAACCTAGCGGCGATGAGCCATGTGCATGTGAGTTTTGAAATGCCAGAGTATACCGCAAATGCAGATGGTATCGGTACTTTAAGGTTGTTAGAGGCCATTCGGATTTTAGGAATGGAGAAAAAAACAAAAATTTACCAGGCTTCCACTTCTGAATTGTATGGATTGGTACAAGCGGTTCCGCAAAGTGAAACCACGCCTTTTTATCCGCGTTCACCTTATGCGGTTGCTAAAATGTATGGCTATTGGATTACCGTCAACTATAGGGAAGCATATCAAATGTATGCCTGCAACGGAATCTTATTTAATCACGAGAGTCCGCTTAGGGGAGAGACCTTTGTAACACGTAAAATTACCCGTGCAGCTTGTAAAATTGCCCTAGGATTGCAAAGTTGTCTGTATTTGGGTAACCTTTCTGCGCAAAGAGATTGGGGACATGCCAAAGATTACATCGAAGCCATGTGGTTGATCCTTCAGCAGGAAGTGGCTGAGGATTATGTGATTGCTACAGGAATCACAACTACAGTTAGGGATTTTGTGAAAATGAGTTTTGCAGAATTGGGTATAGAAGTTGAGTTTAGCGGTAAGGATGAGCATGAGCGGGGTGTAATCATTGATGTAGATCAGGAAATCGTAGCTAAATTGGGCTTAAACGATACCTATCTGAAACCAGGTACGGTGGTTGTACAAGTTGATGAAAAATATTTCCGTCCTACAGAGGTTGACCTTTTACTAGGCGATCCAACCAAAGCCAATACGAAATTGGGCTGGAAACCTAAATATGATTTACCTGCATTGGTTCAGGATATGGTTCAGTCAGATTTACACCTGATGAAGAAAGATGAATACCTGAAGCAGGGTGGTTATAAGACACTCAACTATTTTGAATAGGCACAGCTTGCTTTTGCTGGCTTTCCTTCCTGTATTTAACCAGGTTGATTAACAATACACTGGCAAGGATGACGACCAATCCAATAATCTGGATTATGGTTACCCTTTCCTGCGTAAATGCCACGCTCAGCAAAACGGCGACAACCGGGTTGACATAGGCGTAGGTACTGACTTGTGTTGCCGGACGAACGGTTAACAACCACACATAGGCGCTAAATGCGGCTATAGATCCAAAAATAATGAGATACCCAACAGATAGCCAGGCTTCTGTTGGGATCGTTTGCCAGTTGAAATTTTTAAATTCCCCCGTTATTAATCCGCCCGGAATAAAAGCACAGCCAGCAGCCAACATTTGCCAGGCTGTATTTACCGAAACAGAAATTTTATTACCGGAGGAAGTGTGTTTGGAATATAAAGAACCCGCAGCCCAGCCAATTGGTGCAATCAGCAATAAAATGATGCCGATGATCTGCGTGCTGCTTTGATTTTGGGCCAGGGTTTGGAAAAGCTGTTCGGCAAATAAGAGGATCACCCCGATAAAGCCAATCACTAAGCCCGCTACAGTCGATTTGTTGCTTAAGTTTTCTCCCCATTTTGGCCTATCTAAAATCACAAACCAAATGGCTGCGGAAGATACCATAATGGCCACCAGGCCGCTTGGGATAGATTGTTCTACCCAAATCACCAGGCCGTTTCCTACACCAAGCATCAGCAAGCCGCTAATGGCTGCATATTTTACACTTTTTTTATCGAATATCTTTTCGCCTTTAAAAATACACCAGCCCATTAACAATACACCAGCCGCGAGGAATCGAAACGATCCTAAAATGAAGGGCGGAAATCCGGCCAAAGCTTTTTGGATGAAAAAATAGGTGGAGCCCCAAACCACGTACACTACTGCAAAAGCGAGTATAACGAGTATTGGATTGGCTTTTTTTATAGATTGAGCGGGCATATTCTGATTTTGTTGAAGGGAATATGCAAAAATACACCAAAAGACGACTAAGCTGGTAGTAATAAATTCGGACAGCGTATGATTATATTACTTTTTTATTTAGTATTGCAATAGGATGATTATAATAATACAATGTAAAGACCGTGTGGGTCTTGTTGCGGACATTTCCAGGATATTATCGGAAGCCGGATTAAATATTGTGTCCATGCGCGAGCATGTAGACAAAGCTGAGGCGCGTTTCTTTATGCGTTTGGAAACAGATGGCGTAGCCGATGAGCTGGCTGTAGAGCAAAAAATGCAGGAAGTATTGCCTGAAGGTGCTATAATCGGGATCAATCCGGTACCTGATAAGAAAATTGTAGTGATGGTCACCAAGGAATACCATTGTCTGGCTGATATCCTGGTCCGTAATAATTTTGGAACGCTGGGTGCTGATGTGCTTTTTGTGATTGGTAACCACAGTACTTTGCAACAGATTTGCGAACGCTTTGGTGTGCCCTTCTTTTTAATCCCCTATCACGAAGATAAAATGGTTTCGGAGCGGGCAATGATTGAGAAGATTCAAGGCTATAATCCCGACTATATTGTGCTGGCTAAGTTCATGCGGATTCTTTCTCCTGCTTTTGTGGCCAATTTTCCGAGCAGGGTAATCAATATTCACCATTCTTTTTTACCAGCTTTTGCCGGCGCTAGTCCGTATAAGCAAGCCTTTGAAAGAGGCGTAAAACTGATCGGGGCTACCGCACATTTTGTAACCGACGATTTGGATGAAGGTCCAATCATTGCCCAGCAGATTATTCCCGTAAACCATTCACATACCGCGGCTGACATGGTAAAGTCTGGTAAGGAAATCGAAACAGCGGTATTGGCAAAAGCGCTGCGACTGGTTTTGAGCGACCGGGTATTTGTTTATAAAAACAAAACTGTTGTGTTTGAATAAAAAATAATACCTTTGCGATTCATCGTATCATCAGATGAATTTAGCAATTATGAAAACATTAATTCCCAGGAAATCCCTTGCCGATGAAGTTGCTGCCAGGCTGCAGGAACAGATTTCATCGGCCCAATATAAAGTGGGGGAAAAGCTGCCTATCGAGCCGGAACTGATGAAAAGTTTTGGCGTTGGGCGTTCTACCATTCGGGAAGCCATTAAAATATTGGCCAACTCGGGTTTGTTGAAGGTTATGCAGGGTGTCGGTACTTTTGTTGAAGAAGTAAGCGGAAGCCGCGAACCGATGGATCAGCGTTTAAAAAGAGCTGCAATTAAAGACCTGGACGAGGTGCGGAGGTTGCTGGAAATGAAAATTGCAGAAAAGGCAGCGCTCAATCGTTCGGATCAGGACATTATCCTGATCAAGAAACACCTTGCTGATCGTAAGAAAGGGGCCGATTTGGGTTTACTCCAGGATTGCATCAATGCCGATATCGAATTTCACATGGCGATTGCCCGGGCTTCTAAAAATGAAATCTTTGTAGACCTGTATCGTTCTGTATCGATACACCTTAAACATTGGTTTAATGAGATCTATCCGGATACAGCTGTTTTCCAGGAATCATACGCCATTCACGAACAACTTTTGAAAAGTATTGTTGCCGGCGATCCTAAAAAAGCCTGGAACATCGCTGCAAAAATCATAGGGCACGTATCACAATAAAAATTTATATACATTCATCAGATGATCTGATATTAATCATGAAAAATAATTCCCTTTCCACTGCCGCTGTTATTGATCCGAAGAAATTGGCTCAGAACACAGTCTTTTCTATTTTATTTACCATCAGTCTTGGTCATTTGATCAATGACATGCTTCAGGCTGTTATTCCAGCGGTTTACCCCGTGATGAAAGAAAAATTTAGCCTGAGCTTCACCCAAATTGGTTTAATTACCCTGACTTATCAGTTGACCGCTTCTATCTTGCAGCCTTTTATCGGCTTTTATACAGATCGTAAACCAAGACCTTATTCATTGGCTATCGCCATGGGCTTTACCATGATGGGTTTGATTGCCGTGTCTTTTGCCTCAAGTTTTGTAAACATCCTGCTTTCGGTTAGTTTAATCGGGATTGGTTCTTCGATATTTCATCCGGAAGCATCGCGCGTAGCGCATTTAGCATCGGGTGGTAAAAAGGGGCTGGCGCAGTCTATTTTCCAATTGGGTGGTAATGCAGGTAGTGCAATCGGGCCGTTGTTGGCAGCGCTAATTGTGGTGCCTTACGGACAGTTTTATATCATTTGGTTTGCGCTAATCGCTATTGTGGGTATCGCTGTACTTTCTGTCATTGCAAAATGGTACCAGGAACAACTGGTGATTAAAGCTGCCAGGAAACAGGTGGCTGTAGAGGAAAACCATCATAACCTTTCCCGTAACCGGGTAATCTGGTCTTTAGGCATTTTGCTGGTCCTGATTTTCTCCAAATACTTTTACATGGCCAGTATGACCAGTTATTATACTTTTTACCTGATTGATAAATTCCATGTTTCTGTACAGGAATCACAGATTTATTTGTTTGCTTTTTTGGGAGCTGTTGCGGCAGGCACTTTGATTGGTGGGCCTTTGGGCGACCGCTTTGGCCGGAAATACATCATCTGGATTTCCATTTTAGGCGTGGCTCCATTTACGTTATTGCTGCCTTATGTTTCTTTATTCTGGGTAGGTATTTTATCGGTTGTAATTGGTTTGATCATTTCATCCGCTTTCTCGGCCATCCTAGTTTATGCTACGGAATTGGTTCCGGGTAAGGTTGGTATGATTGCAGGCTTGTTTTTTGGTTTTGCTTTTGGTATGGGCGGATTGGGTTCTGCTATCCTGGGTAAAATTGCAGATAACAACAGTATAGAATATGTATTTAAGATCTGTGCATTTTTACCACTGATCGGGGTAATTACTGGTTTCCTGCCGAACCTGGAACGGAAGAAGAAAGTTGCCTAGTTTTAGGTGTGATTTTGCTTTCTTTTAGCTTGACGTTCCAGGACTCTCTTAACGAAGAGTCAAAGCTGTAACAACCAAAATATTGTGAAAACGCTCAATATTTTTTATTTTCTTCTAAAATATTAATTATTGTGAAATATTTGTTTGTTTAAATGGTTGTCGGTATCTTCGTATAGAAATCTTTGAGGTCGCAAATTGCGACCTCAAGTTGGGAAGGAATCAGAAACTATCCTGTGCATAAATGGGGTTCAAATTATCGGGTAAACCTTGAAATGATCGGAATAAACTGAACTGATAAAACTTATATATGGTGAAATAAAGAAATACAACAACATATCATTACTTCTTAAATGAGGTATTAATTCAAGAGTCTCGCCCTCTAAATTTCTCACATTACGGCAAACGAGACAGTAGATTAATGCCCATGACCATATTTGTTGTACTTTTGCAGGTGCAAATAGCGTCATGGGCTCTATTGTAATTCCGTTTTGCCAGGCCGTGAGAAAGCCTAGAGGGGCGGTATTTAGAGCCCGCTATTTGCATCTTCGCTTTTTATGGCGCTTTCCTAAATCCCTTCGGGACTCATTTTTATGACTATTAAAAATGAGCAAATGGTTAACAATCAAATCCTTAAAATTTCCGGCATGCTCAACCAGCATGAATTCATCGAACGTTACATCTTTACCATGCAGCGGGTCATCAATGGCTTTTCAAGACATGAAATGTCATTTTTATTTGGGAAGACGACTTATGAAATAAATGACTATGAGCATTTGAGTGAGCATGTGAAGCTATCTTATCAGGATTATGAGCTAATGGCTTTAGTTTTTGAGCATGTTCCTCCATCAGTGCCTGTTTTTCAAACCAGAATCGATAACATCGATGTCTCAGCCGAAAGGCGGATGATCAGGGGAACAGTTAGTGAAACTGAAAGCGAGCGCCATTTTCAGTTTGTGCATCCCTGGAAAATAAAAGGGGAAGATGTACAAATAACCATCACAGAAGATTTGTATCGTAATGCAGAACAGGATCTCCAAATAAATGAGTTCGTTTATGAGTTTTTACTCGACTTAAAAAAGACCGGTTGTTTCGATCGGGGCTGTACAGCATTGTTCTTGTATCAAAAGCTTAATCTGATCATCGCTGAAGAATGGAAGCCGCGATTTTTAACCAATTTGAGGGATCTCGTCTATGCTCATATTTATTCAAATGAGTTTCAGATTCAGCAACAGGATGGTTTGGTGTTTTATAAAACGAAAAAATAACGCGATGGAATTAATCGACAGGCTTACTCAGCTCATTCGTATGGAGCGCATCTATTTGAATGATTTTAAATATAAAGGAACCCGGTTTAGTGAATTGATCATTCTGCTGCCGAATTCTGCCAAAATGCACATCACGGAAGCCAGACCATTGGTGAGTATGGCCCTCTCTGACCATCCGGAATATCATTTTAGGATATTTTATATCCAGGAAATCAAACGGTCATTACAATCTGGAAGCCTGGTGTTTTATACCATCTGCAGGGATGAAAACCTAATTTATCAATCGGATTGTTACCATACGGAACTGTCGAACGATCTGGATGCCAAAGCTGTCTTGAAAAAGGCGAAGCGAAACTTCAAACTAGAATGGAAAAAAGTAAGCGATTTTAAGAAAGGGTTTCAATTCTATCTCGAAGAGGACAACTATCCGCTCGCTGCCTTTATGCTGCATCAGGTAATTGAATTGAGCTATCGCACAGCGGAGTTGTTGATTATGGGGAGGGAGAAAATTTCTCATGCTGTTCGTAGCCATCAAAGGTTGATGTACCGTTACGTACCAGAATTGGGGGTAATTTTTAATCCTGATGATGAAGAAGAGATGTCATTGCTTACCCTGCTGGATGAGGCTTACCGCTCGGTTCGGTATGAGCTTATTTACTTAATCAATCGGAATCAATTGTTAGAAATCTTGTCTAAAGCAGATTTGATGGAAAAGGAGATTGCCGCATTGCATAAGTTGGTGATAACGCAGTTTAAAGCACGTATGCAAGCGAAAGAAGTATTTCAGTAGATATCCAACACAGTATAAATGGGATAGGTCAACTATAGACCAATGGCCAGGTTTGAACCATGTGTTTAGAAAATTATGCAATATTTTATACTTAGTGTTTTTTGTACCAAACAAATCGTAGCTTTAATATAGTGAATTAACGCCCTCGGCTTGAATTTAAGTTACCAAACTGTTGAAACTGATTTGTGGCATAATAAATGCTTATCGGTGCAGAGTAACTTTTAGGATAGGTTTAAAATCTTTTCTAACAAAGTTTAACAAAGGGGAGTGTAAATGAATAAAAATCTACTAATTATTTTCTGCTTGCTGCTGAGTAATGTTGCCTTTTCACAAATGAATGGGGATTACAATTATACGATTGCAGTACGAGGGTTCAGTATGGTGCAAATGCCCAGAGTTTTAAGTCAGAAAAATGCCGAGCAATTTACCAATGCTGCTTTCAATGGTCTCATGATCAAATTCAATGATAACCAGTTTAGTTATCGTTTGAATGGATCTTACATCAAGAAAAATGTCAAATTGGTTAATAACTGTGCGACTTGCCAGGAAGCAGATGGAAAATTAACAGATTATGCTTTCAAAATTGGGTTCGAGAAAAACCTTAACTTCTCCAGGATTCAACCTTATCTTGGTTTGGATGTTGGATTTAGGTATAATAAATTTGATGGAACCTTAACCAATAGAAATACATTGTTGGATGCTGTATCTTCTACGGCCATAACACCTACGATTGTTGAGGCAAGCAAGGCTGGTTTTGTTGCTGCGCCAGTAGTTGGTATAAAAATTAACCCGATTCCTCAAATCAGTATTTTTGCGGAAAGCAGTATGGATTTCTTCAATTCCTATGAACGGCAGGAGACGGTGATGCAGGATGCCAGTAATACCAAAACGTTTAACAAATACAGGAAGACGGAATTTTTGTTGAATCCGGTCTCTGTGGGCATTCAGTTTCATTTGGGAATTAACAGGTAATGGATAGAATTACAGATATGTATCGGAATTTAATAAATTTGATATATTTGCAGGTGAAACTAATATCCTATTTACCCTATTGCATTAACCTCTCGAACACACGTATGAATTTTAAGAGAACAATTGCCGCAATTTTATTATTGTGTGCGGTACTTATATCAGAGACTGCGATGTCGCAAACCAATTATGCGAACGTCAAAGTGGATGAATTGTCTGATGCACAAATCAAACAGATGATCCAAAAGGCTGAATCTGTGGGTTATAATGATGCACAGTTGGAGCAAATGGCTGCGGCGCAGGGCATGAAGGCTGATGAGATTGCCAAATTGCGCTTGCGTGTGGAAAAGGTGCGGAAGCAGGGTGGTACTTCATCTAATACAACGGAGACTTCAGATGATGAAGTCGCTGGTAGAAAAGTGGAGGGTGCTACCGAAAAGAATGCTATACAGGCTAAAAGTCCAGTAAAAAAAGATGTCAATCCCCTGGAGGATTTAAAACCTAAGATTTTTGGTGCAGAACTTTTTGCCAATAGCAATATTACATTTGAGCCCAATTTGAGGATGGCTACGCCAAAGAGTTATGTAATTGGCCCCGATGACGAGCTCTTAATAGATTTAAGTGGTGATAATGAAGCGAATTATAAGTTAAAGGTTAATCCAGAAGGTATTATTCGTTTACAATATGCTGGCCCTGTTTCAGTAGGGGGCTTATCTATTGAACAGGCTACCGCAAAGATAACTTCTAAACTGGGAGGTACTTACCCATCACTAAGAAATGGTAGAACGGTAGTTTCAGTAAACTTAGGAAACATTAGAAGCATTAAGATTACTATTTTGGGAGAGGTGGTTAAACCAGGTACTTATACGCTATCCTCTCTGTCTACTGTTTTTAATGCCTTGAATGCTTCTGGAGGACCAAATACCAATGGATCGTTTCGGAAGATACAGGTGATTAGAAATAATAAAGTGGTTTCAACAATTGATGTATACGATTTTTTATTAAACGGGATTCAGAAGGGGAATATTCGTTTGCAAGATCAGGACATCATCAATATCCCTGTTTATCAAAGTAGGGTTGAAATCGCTGGAGAAATAAAACGACCGGCTTTATTTGAGGTTTTGAGTACAGAAAATCTGGATGATGTGATTCGCTTTGCAGGGGGCTTTACCAATCAGGCCTATACAGCACAAATTAAAGTTTTGCAAAACACCAATAAGGAACGTAGAATTATTGATGTTCCTGCAAGCCAATATGCCACTTATGGGCCTTTAAATGGCGATAAGTATTTAGTGGAAACAATATTGGATCGTTTTGAAAATAGAGTAGAGATTGCTGGAGCAGTTTTTCGTCCTGGAAAGTTTGAGTTGGACAAAGGTTTGACATTGAAGGGATTAATTCGTAAGGCAGATGGCTTAACCGAAGATGCTTTTTTAAATAGGGGTTATATCAATCGTTTGAACGCTGATAATACACTCGCTTTAATTTCATTTGATGTGGCGAAGGTTTTAGCTGGTACGGATCCTGATGTTACTTTACAAAGAGAAGATAAGGTTAGTATTTCTTCTTTGTTTGATTTACGTGATGAATATAAGGTGAGTATTCAAGGTGAAGTAAGAGCTCCAGGTACATTTGACTATGCAGATAACATGAATTTAGAAGATGTGATTCAAATGGCTGGTGGTTTTAAGGAAGGTGCGACGCCAAACCGGATTGAGATATCCAGAAGGATCAAAAATAGTGACGCAATGTCTGCATCTGCAAGGACAGCAGAGGTATTTATTGTAAATGTGGATGCGAATTTAAAGGTTGTGGATGATAATTTTGTGCTGAAACCTTTCGATGTGATATCTGTACGTAATTCTGAAGGTTATCAGGTGCAAAAGCAAGTGAAATTGGAAGGTGAGGTGCTGTATCCCGGTATATACACGATTACCAATAAGAATGAAAGAATTTCTGATTTGATTAAGCGGGCAGGTGGATTAACGCCAACCGCTTATATTGAAGGTGCTTCGTTAAAAAGACCAGGAGCTGAGAAAGTAAATCCTTCAGATAAAAATGCCATCAACAATAAAGAAGAAGAAGATAAGAAGCTTTTGGGGCTGAAACGAGCTCAGGAAGCGGGAGTTAAGGATACAGTAAAGGCTGATGTTGAGCAAAAATTGATTCAATCAGATTTGGTTGGGATTGATTTGGAGCGAATTTTGAAAAAACCATTGTCTAGAATAGATCTAATTGTAGAGGACGGTGATGTGATCCGTGTACCGAGACAATTGCAAACAGTTAAGGTCACAGGAGAGGTTTTGAATCCTAATAGCATTGTTTATGCTAACAATAGAGGATTTAAAGATTATGTAAATGGTGCAGGTGGATTTACAGCTAGTGCGCTTAGAGGAGGTGCTTACATTAAGTACGCTAATGGCTCTGTAGAGGCTGCGAAGAAGTTTTTATTCTTTAATAACTTTCCGAAAGTAAAACCGGGTGCTGAGATTCTAGTTCCAAAAAGAGCGGACAGAGAAAAAATGACTGCACAAAGTTGGATAGGTATAGGGACTGCTTTTGCTTCTTTAGCAGCTATTGTTGTAAGTTTGTTAAGATAACTGATTGATATGGACTTAGAGAAACCAAAGGAGAAGCAAGATCACTATGAAATGTCTTTGAAAGAACTAATCTTTAAGATTAACGAATGGACTACTTACTTGCTTTCTAAATGGATGTTGATACTTTCTTTTGGAATTTTAGGAGCAGTTATCGGTTTTGCTTATACTTATTCTAGAAAAATACAATATACTGCTACAACTACCTTTGTACTTGAAGAGGACAAAGTGGGGGGGGGAGGTTTAGGCTCTATAATGGGGCTAGCGTCAATGGCTGGAATGGATATTAATGGAGGTGGTGGCCTGTTCCAAGGTGATAATATTTTAGCATTATATAGATCCAGAAGTATGATTGTTAAGACCTTATTGACCGAAGTTTCCTATCAGGGGACTAAAGTATTGCTAGTTGATAGATATATCGATATTAATAATCTTAGAAAGACATGGGCAGAGAAAGGTGAGTTGAAAGACTTGATTTTTAAACCAATGGGTAGTCTTGATAGGGGATTACCTACTTTAAATCGTGTACAGGATAGTATTTTAAGTATTATTGTGAATGATATAAATAAGAATTACCTAAATGTTTTAAAGCCCGATAAAAAATTGAGTATTATCAAAGCAGATGTGAAGTCTAGCAACGAATTTTTCTCTAAATCATTCAATGATCAGATCGTTAAAAATGTAAGTGATTTTTACATCCAGACTAAAACCAGAAAATCGATGGATAATGTGAAAATTCTGCAGCAGAAAGTAGATTCTGTAAGAGCTGTGATGGACGGAGCTATTTATACAGCGGCATTTGTAGCAGATGCTACGCCTAACTTGAATCCAACAAGAACCGTTCAACGCTTAGCACCTATACAAAAATCACAATTCAGTGCGGAGACGAATAAAGGGATATTACTTGAACTGGTTAAAAATTTAGAACTTTCAAAAATCTCTCTCAGAAAAGAGACACCCTTAATTCAAGTGGTGGATTCACCCACTTTACCATTACCTTTGGAAGGTAGGGGAAGGCTAATGTTCATGGTGTTTTCTGCAATAGGAGCAGTATTTATTGGTATAGTCGTTTTGGTAGTTAAAAAATATTTTAGGGATATAATGGCTAAGGAATAAGTCTTAATTCAAGTCCTCAATGGAAGAATGATCTCTAATTATAACTTAAAATAGTTTTTTTGAAAAAGGTACTAATAATTTCTCTTGGGCGAAACGGTGGATTACCAAATTATGCGTCTTCAATTATAAAAGAGCTTGAAGGTGTAGAGTATGATGTGTTAATTTCAAAGCAGGCAACAGCAAATTATGGTTTGGATCACACCATAGTGATGTCTACTTACAGTGGTATACTATCTTTCTTGTTCAGGACTCTATTTTATTTGCCTTTTAAGTTCATGATGTTACTTCCAAAGATGTGCAGGGAATATAATACATTATATTTGCCCTATAATCATTTCTGGGCACTTCCTTTCATGATCTTATTTAGAATTCTTGGCAGGAAGGTCGTGATTACCATCCATGATGGTATATTACATGAAGGGGAGAATAATAAATGGTTACAATTGGATAGTGATTTAAAGATTAAATTGGCTACAGATGTTATTTTCCTAACTGTTTTTGTCAAGAATCAAGTGATAAATAGAATGAAGGCTAACAAACGTCTTCATATCATTCCTCATGGCATTTATGAAAATGAGTTTGTAACTATAAAGGAGCAGCATTTGAGTAAGAACATTCTTTTTGTGGGTAGAATAGGAAAGTATAAAGGTGTAGAATTACTGATAGATGCAGCTAGTGATATTTTGCCTGATTTTGATCAGTTGATAATAGCGGGCAAGAGTCTTTATCCTATTGTAAATCGTTCAACTTCTGAAAGCATAAAGATTAAAGATAAGTTTCTAACTGATGAAGAGATCGGTGCATTACTTAGTTGGGCCGATATTTTAGTTATTCCTTATCTAGAAGCGACACAGTCAGGTGTCATTACATTGGGGATATATGCGGAACTGCCAATGGTTTGCACTAAAGTTGGAGGACTGCAAGAACAATTGAAATCTGACGAGTGTATTTGGGTTGAACCTAATAAGGAATCTTTAAAGACTGGGTTACTATCGTTATTAAATGATAAAGATTTGTTTTGGTCTTTAAAGCATAAAATGGCTTTAAAGAAAAAAGAATTTTCCTGGAACGAAGTGTCAAAACTTATAACTCAGGTTTTTAAATGATATTTCTTCAATCTACTCTTACCATAATGAGGACTATAGTTATAACAGTTGAAACAACATGAATATTGTAAACGAGGCTAAGGGTAGGATGAAAATCCTTATTTTATCATACGAAGTTTGGAGAACGGATAATAGCGGGGGCAACGTATTGAGTAATCTATTTCAGAATATGGATGCTGAATTTGCTCAGATATATTGTAGCCCTGGTGTGCCAATGAATGGTATATGTCGTAAATATTTCCAGATGACGGATTTTATGATGATTAAGAATATTTTGGGAAAAGGTAAGGTTGGAAATCAATTTGAGTTGAGGGAAAACCCGAAAGAAGCTCAGGCAGAGGATAAACCAAATAAGTTTTATTCTTTTTTCAAAAAATTTCACTGGACGATATTTGATTTTGCACGTGAAGTGTTATGGAAATTAGCCAATTCAAATAATACGCAATTAGATGATTTTATACAGGATTTTAAACCAGATATCATTTTTGCCCCTTGTTATGCAAATTTGTTTATGCTTAGGTTATCAAGACATGTCGCTAAACAGCAAAATTGCCGACTGATTTCTTATATTTCAGATGATCATTATACATTTCGACACTGGAACTATTCCCCATTTTTTTGGTTGAACAGGTTATTTTTGAGGAACGCTCTAAAAAAAACATTTCCATGTTATTCGCTGGTTTATACGATGACAGAGGAACAAAAGGACGAACTTAGCAAGGCATTGAATGCCAATATGAAAATTTTACGTAAAGGAATAGATTTTAAAGGGGAGTATTCAAAAAAGGTAATCAATGATCCGATTCGAATAGTTTTTGCAGGAGGAGTTTACTGTGGACGATGGAAAACGCTAGGCGATATTGGAAAAATTTTAAAAACTATAAATAAGGATCGAGTTAAAATCCGTCTGGATATTTATACACCAACTCAATGCTCAAAAAGAGTTCAGGAAAGATTGAATGATGGAGAAAGTATTTTTTTACATAAATCCATAGCTCAGTCTGAATTAAAAGATGTTTATATGGCAAGCGATATTGCGCTACACGCCGAGTCTTTTGATCGATCTTACCGGCTCTTAACTCGTTTGTCTTTTTCTACTAAGATTGTGGATTGTTTAGGAAGCGGGTGTGCGGTGATGGCAGTTAGCTGGAAGGAACATTCTGGATTAAAATATCTTCAAAAGGAGAATGCCGCTTTCTGCATAGATAATCGAGAAGATATTGCAAAGGTACTTAACGAGATTGTTGATCAGCCAGATTTAATAGATGAATATGCTAAAAAGGCCTATGTTTGTGGTAAGAAGAATCACCAAGGCACTGTCATTCAGGATAATTTATATAGAGATTTTAAAGAATTAGTTTCAAATACTCAAACTCATGTTTAAAAATAAAACATTATTAATTACAGGTGGTACCGGCTCATTTGGCTCAGCCGTACTGAACCGTTTTTTACATACTGAGCACTTTTCTGAAATTCGCATTTTTAGCAGAGATGAAAAGAAACAGGATGACATGCGTAATACGCTAAAAAGTGATAAATTAAAATTTTATATTGGAGACGTTCGTGATGCCAGTAGTATCAGTAACGCGATGAAAGATGTCGATTATGTTTTCCATGCCGCAGCACTTAAACAGGTTCCTTCTTGTGAGTTCTTTCCTTTAGAAGCCACTAAAACTAATGTATTTGGCACTCAAAATGTAATCGATGCGGCTATATCAAATAATGTTGCAAAAGTGATTTGCCTGAGTACTGATAAGGCTGCCTATCCTATTAATGCAATGGGGATTTCTAAAGCATTAATGGAGAAGGTTGCTATAGCAGCTTCAAGGAATTCCACGGAAACCGTAGTTTGTTTAACCCGTTACGGAAATGTAATGGCTTCGAGAGGCTCTGTTATTCCATTGTTCTTAAAGCAGATTCAACAAGGCTCAGCACTGACGATTACCGATCCTAACATGACTCGCTTTTTGATGTCATTGGAGGATGCAGTAGACTTAGTATTATTTGCTTTTGAACATGGTAATCCTGGTGATTTATTTGTAAATAAAGCTCCTGCTGGTACAATTGGTGATTTGGCCCAAGCGCTAAAGGAATTATGTAATGCCGACAATGAAATTAAGGTAATTGGAACCCGTCATGGAGAGAAACTATATGAAACATTATGCACTAGAGAAGAAATGGTAAAGGCCCAAGATATGGGTGATTTTTATCGTATACCTGCCGACAATAGAGATTTAAATTATGCACAGTATTTTTCTGAAGGTGAAACCGATATTTCAAGAATTGAAGATTATCACTCTCACAATACTGAGCAGCAGGGTGTAGAGGGTATGAAAACATTATTGTCTGGGCTTCCTTTGATCAAAAAAGAAGTTTTTGGTGATGTTACGGCGATTCAATATCCAAGCTAAGAGGTGGCAAGTGTATCATTAATGCCTGGCGGTAATCACGCCGACAGCTTTGGAATATTGGCTTTTGTTAATGTTTTTGACATGAAAGATGTCAAAAGGATGTATTTGATTAGTCACTTTGATACAAAGTTCCGTAGAAAATGGAGAGGACATAAAATTGAACAGAGGTGGTTTTTTGTAACGAAAGGTAGCTACGAAATCCATGTTGTAAAGATTAATGATTTTGAAAAACCAGATCAAAACTTAGAGATCAAAACTTACATTTTGTCTGTGAATGATCCTCATGTTCTTCATGTTCCTAAAGGTCATGCAACTAGTTTAAGAGCATTAGAATCAGATGCTACTGTGATGGTATTTGCAGATACTAGTATCGAAGATGCAAAGCATGATGACCAGCAATATAATGCAGATTACTTCAATAATTTGAAATAGACATTAAATATTTATAATGCGAACTAAAATAGGAATAACCGGTCAGAATGGATTTATAGGAAAACACTTATACCATACTCTTGGACTATATCCAGACGATTTTGAACGTATCGAATTTGACAAGGATTTTTTCTGTCATGAGGAGAAAATGAATGATTTTGTACGTCAGTGTGACGTGATTGTTCACCTCGCGGCAATGAATAGGCATAATGATCCTGAAGTTATTTATGAGACGAATGTTGGACTCGTTTCAAAATTGATCAAAGCTTTGGAGGCTACGGGGAATAAACCGGACGTCTTATTCTCATCGTCTTCTCAGGAGAACAAAGATAATCTTTATGGGAAGAGTAAGAGGGAAGGTCGAATCTTAATTGAAGCATGGGCTAGAAAGGCTGGCGCCAAATTTAGTGGATTGGTTATTCCAAATGTTTTTGGGCCCTTTGGTCATCCTTATTATAATTCTTTTATAGCGACTTTTTCACATCAGCTAAATTTAGGAGAACAACCGAAAATTGAGGTTGATGGCGAAGTGAAATTGCTGTATGTTGGGGATTTAGTAAAAATCATTATTAATGAAATTGGAACGGAGGTTTCTAATCCTTTTTATGTGATCCCTCATACAGATGAATGCAAAGTTTCTGAAGTGTTGGAGCTATTGATTAAATATCATAAGGAGTATACAAAATTGGGAATTATTCCAGCGCTGAATAGCAATTTTGAAATAAACCTGTTTAATACTTTCCGGTGTTATATGGATATTCCAAACCATTTTCCAGTTAAGTTTACTCAGCATACTGATCCAAGAGGGACTTTTGTAGAAGTGATACGGTTAAATGTTGGAGGACAGGTTTCATTTTCTACGACTGTACCGGGAATAACAAGAGGGAATCATTATCATACCCGCAAAATTGAACGTTTTGCCGTAATTAAGGGGAGAGCTTTAATTCAGTTAAGGAGAATTGGCTCAACTGAGGTCTTGGATTTTTACCTTAATGGAGCTGAACCAGCCTATGTAGATATGCCTATTTGGTATACTCACAATATTAAGAATATTGGCGATGAGGATTTATACACCAACTTTTGGATAAATGAGTTTTATGATCCTATTGATCATGATACCTATTTTGAAAATGTTTAATAATATATATTGATGGAGAACAAGTTAAAAGTAATGACTGTTGTCGGCACTAGACCCGAAATCATTAGACTATCTAGGGTCATGTTTGCTTTAGATGCATCAGAAGCAATAGATCATATTATCGTTCATACAGGACAAAACTATGATTATGAGCTAAATCAGATCTTTTTTGATGACCTGGGCATACGTAAGCCTGATTTTTTTCTGAATGCAGCTGGAGCAACAGCAACGGAAACTATAGGTCAGATTATCATTAAAATAGATGGCGTATTGGAATCTGAAAAACCAGATGCTTTCTTGGTTTTGGGCGATACCAACAGTTGTCTATGTGCCATTCCAGCAAAAAAAAGACATATTCCTATTTTTCACATGGAGGCCGGAAATCGTTGCTTTGATCAAAGAGTACCCGAAGAAACAAATAGAAAGATTGTAGACCATATTTCAGATGTCAACTTGACCTATAGTGACATCGCTAGAGAATATTTGTTAAGGGAAGGATTGCCTGCAGATCGAATCATTAAAACAGGTTCTCCAATGTTTGAGGTGTTGAATCATTATTTACCACAAATAGAAGAATCAGATATTTTATCTAGATTAAATCTTGAAGAGAATAAATATTTTGTGGTATCCTCTCATAGGGAAGAAAATATCTCCAGTGAGAAAAATTTCACTGGATTGATCTACAGCTTGAATTGTATCGCTGAAACTTATGGTTATCCAATTATTGTTAGTACTCACCCACGTACTAGAAATATGATTGATGCAATGAAGATCGAAGTGAGGCCAGAAATACAATTCTTAAAACCGATGGGATTTAATGATTATAATGCGCTTCAAATGAGATCTTTTGCTGTATTGTCAGATAGCGGCACCATTTCAGAAGAGTCATCTATATTGAATTTTCCAGCGTTAAATATCAGAGATGCTCATGAACGCCCGGAAGCGATGGAAGAAGCTGCGGTGATGATGGTCGGAATGAATTCTAATAGGATCATGCAGGGCTTGGTACACCTACGAAATCAAACCAGAGGAACGGAAAGAACATTACAGTTAGTTGCAGATTATTCTATGCCTAATGTATCTGAAAAGGTAGTCCGGATTATCATTAGTTATGTGGATTATATTCAACGAGTTGTTTGGTCAAAAAATTCAATATAAATGAAAGTCTTTCAAATTAATACGGTAAGTGGTTACGGAAGTACGGGAAGTATTTGTGTTGACTTGGCGGAGGTATTAATCAGAGAAGGACATAGCTGTACAATTGCTTACGGACAAGGAACTACGAAATACCCTGACGCTTATAAAATTGGTACTCGTTTTGAAAATCATTTGCATAATCTTTTGTCCAGAATAACAGGTAAACAAGGATATTTTTCTCAATTCGGGACTAGAAAACTAATTAGAAGAATACAGGCTGAGCAGCCTGATGTAATTCATTTGCATAACCTGCATGGGAACTATCTGAATTTTAAATTGTTGTTTTCCTATCTTTCAAATTCAGATATTCCTATAGTTTGGACCTTACATGATTGCTGGGCTTATACAGGGAAATGTGCACATTATACTGATGTAGCCTGTTTTAAATGGAAATCCGAATGTGACCAATGCCCACAAGTAAGAAAATATCCTGCAAGCATTTGGTTAGATCGTTCTAGATCTAGTTTTTATGATAAAAAGGAATACTTTACTGCGATAAAAAAAATGACAGTAATTCCTGTCTCCAAATGGTTAGCTAGTCAAGCAAGTTTTTCTTTTCTAAATAAATATCCAATTCAACCCATCTATAATTGGATTGATCATGAGACATTTAATCCTAATCAGGTTGATGTGAGGGGTGATTATTCGATCTCAGTATCTGAGTTTATAATCTTGGTAGTAAGTGCAAGTTGGTCTGAAAGTGATGCTAAATATCAGGGATTAATTAAGCTGGTTAACAGATTGGATTCAAAGATGAAACTCTTAATGGTGGGGAAACTGAATGACATAAAAAAATTACCGAAAGATATTATTCATATCCCTTATTTGGATGGCAAATATAAAATGGCGAAGGTATATGCAGCTGCAGATGTATATGTTCATTTATCCACTGAGGATACTTTTGGTAAGGTTATCGCGGAATCATTAAGTTGTGGTACTCCCGCTGTTGTATATAACAGCACCGCCTGTCCGGAGATCGTTGGTGAGGGATGTGGTTATATTGTTGATACGAATAATATCGATCAAATAATGAATGCGATTAAAATCATTCAAAATGAAGGGAAATCATATTATTCTTTAAAATGCCGCAAGTTTGTATTAGAAAATTTCGATTATGAAAGACTGACGCAAAAAACGATTGATTTATATAAGAAAATGAGAAGCAATGATTTTTAATCTATTTGTTATGTTTCTAATAATTGCTATTGGCGTTGTTTACTCGACAGGGATAAAAGGTTTGCCAGATAGTGATTCGAATAGAAAGCAATATATTTTCATAATCTCTGCAATTTTAATCTTACAATCTGGATTAAGAAATGTAGCAGTAGGAACAGACACTTATGCATATTTTGATATGTTTGAGACGGTCAAGACTACCCCTTGGGATGAAGTTATACTTGAATTTGTACTTCATTATACTATAGGAGTTGGAAAGGACCCAGGGTTCATGGTTTTTGAAAAAATAGTACAAATCTTTATTAGTGATTATCAAGGTTTTCTTTTTTTGATTGCTATGATGTTTTTTCCGGTTTTAGGGAATTTTATCTATAAGAATACAACAACTCTTAAAAGCGCAATTCTCGCGTACGTAATTTACGCAGTACTTTTTTATTCTTTTTTTTCTATAACTGGACATCGGCAAACAATAGCAACAGCCGCAACCTTAATTGGATTTGAATGGATTAAACAACGTAAACTTATCCGTTATGTAATCTTGATTCTTGTAGCTTCTACCATACATCAATCTTGTTTGATATTTTTACCATTTTATTTTATTGCACGGATTAAGAGACCGGACATTATTCTTTGGCCATTGACTTTGTTTTTTCCGTTATTACTATTACTGAGCAGTAAGATTTCCTTGTTGTTTATCGGACTTTCCCAATCTTATGAGGAGTATGGGCACATGGAAGAATTTAAACCGGTTACACTTACAGTAATGCTCTTGATTGTCTCTTTGCTGGCTTTATTCCGTTATACAAAAGTTGTTGAAATACTACCTGTTGCGAAAATGCAATATGCGGCTATGGTTATGGCGGTGTTTTTTTTATCCTTAGTATTTGAGATACATGCTTTTTTAAGAATTGTACAATACTTCTCTGTATTCATTATGGTTTTGGTTCCCTTATCTATACAATCTTTAACTATTTTTTCAAAGCAAATACAGAATATAATTTATGCTTTCTTGATTTTGCTATTGGTAGGGATGTATGTAAGATCAAATATTGGCTCAGAGTATAAATTTTTCTGGCAAGAAATGCAGTTAAATGACGTATATTTATGACAAAAGATATAAAATATATTGGGTTCTTTGATGTTCCTTCCATGAACACCAATCGAGTATCCTCTCCTGCTGCCGTCAATAAGATGAATTATATCTGTGATGCGATCAATAATGCTGGTTTTAATGTACTGGTGATTTCACCATCCTGGAGAGATGATACGAAAGTTGGAGAAGTAATTTTTTCGAAGAATGAGTTTTCAGTTCACAAGGCAAAAAAGGTCATCTTTTGTCCCACTTTTCGAACAATGAACAAATTGATGCTCAAATTAAAAGTGGTATATAGCTTATTGTGGTTATTCTTTTTCATGCTGCTTAAGATAAAAAAGAATGAAAAAGTTTTAGTTTATCACTCCCCTTGGCTAGCACTTCCAGTCTTATTGGCAAAAAAGCTAAAAAAATTCCAATTAATATTGGAAGTAGAGGAGATCTACGGAGACGTTTCTTCCCTACATTCCTATTTTGATAGGTTAGAAGACAAAATTATACGCTGCGCTGATGGCTACCTTTTGGCTACTGATTTTTTGGTGAATCGTGTGGATCAGGGTAAACCAAATGTTATTATTTACGGTAGTTATGAAAGGATAGAAAGAAAAAGCTCGCCACCAGATGATGGTAAAATACACCTTGTTTACGCTGGAATTATTGATTCTGAAAAAGCAGGTGCGTTCAATGCAATTGAAAGTGCCATGTATTTATCTGATTTATATAGAATGCACATTATTGGCTTTGGCGAAGTCGAAAAATTATTAAAACGTATTGAAGAGATAAATAATGACCGTGGAGCTGGTTGTAAGATTGTTTTCGATGGCTCAAAAAGTGGTGATGAATTTATTGAATATTGTCAGACATGTCATATCGGATTGAGTACTCAAAAGATGTCAGGGAAATATTTGGACACTTCCTTCCCTAGTAAAGTATTATCTTATCTCTCAATGGGACTTTGTGTAGTCTCTGGTAAGATTCATTGTGTTGAAAAGTCTAAAATTGGGCATCTTTTAAAATATTATACGGAGGATAATCCAGAACAGATTGCCACAGCGATCAAAGAAACGAATTTGAATCTATCAGTTAGTAGTTTTCAGGTAATCTCTGATTTAAATGATAATTTTATAAATGAAATAATTTTGATTTTTAACGATGATCAACTTTTGGGTAATCCTAGATAGGATAAAAGAAAAATTGCTGTCCGTTTATCGTAAAGGGGTTTTTTTAGGAAGAATAAAAGGAGCAAACGACTGTGTAAAAGTATTAGGTAAAGTATATGTAAATGCAACTAATATAACGATTGGAAAAAATGTGACCATTTATCCAGGAGTCTATTTTTGGGGGGATGGTGAGATTGTGATCGGAGATAATGTAGATATTGGAATTGGTACAATCATCTTTTCAAAGAAGTCCGTACGGATCGGAAATAATTCAAATATTGCCGCCCATTGTTATATAATTGATAGTAACCATGGGATTAAAAAAGACCAGCTAATTACTTCACAAATGCTTTCGGTTGACAACGAAGGGATTTATATCGGGGATGATGTATGGGTCGCTGCTGGATGTAAAGTTTTAAAAGGATCAAAGATTAATAATGGAGCTGTTATAGGAGCGATGAGTTTAGTCAATTCTGAAATAGAAGCCTATGGAATTGCCATAGGTACTCCAGCAAAAGTAATTAAATTTAGGAACTAAAAATTGTTATAACATGTTACAAAACCAAAGTAAAGAGTCTAAAATAGATTTATCAGTTTTGATAATTTTCTTTGCAAGACCAGAGCCTTTATTTAAAGTCTTTGAACAAATTAAATTAGCGAGACCCTCGAAGTTGTATCTGTATCAGGATGGTGCACGTGAAAATAGGCCAGATGATGTGGAAAATATTCAGCTATGTAGAAAAATCGTGGAGGATATTGACTGGAATTGCGAGGTGCATAAGATGTATCAGGAGAAGAATTGTGGAGTCGATCCATCTGAATATATTGCCCAAAAATGGATGTTCAGCACTGAAGAGTATGGGGTGGTGTTAGAAGATGATGACGTTGCTGCCTTAAATTTTTTTCCGTACTGTAAAGAACTTTTGGAAAGGTATAAAGACGATAAAAGAATTGGAATTATTTGTGGAATGAACCAAATGGAGGTTTATCAAGATACTCCTGATAGTTATATCTTTACTAAATCAGGCTCGATTACTGGTTGGGCCACTTGGAAACGGAATATTGATCTTTGGGATAGCACATATAAATGGCTGGATGATCCTCATGCACATAGAGTTCTAAAGGGAGTAATGGGTGATAAGGATTATAGTAATTTTATAAAGGTGGCTTCAGCAAATAGAGAATCAGGAAAAGAGCATTATGAGTCAATATTGGGTGCTTGTTTCTATTTGAATAACCATTTGAACATTGTACCTAAATATAATTTGATATCTAATATCGGGATTGGTATGAATGCAGCTCATGGAGCTACTTCAATGGAGATTTTACCCAAAGGAATTAGAGGTATTTTCTTTATGAAAACTTATGAGATTGAACTTCCACTAACTCATCCTAAATACATTATGGAAGACGTGAATTTTAGAAGGAAATTGGATAGAATTATGGCCAATGGATATCCATTAGTGAAGTTTTATCGTGCTTTAGAATCAGGATTTAGACGTTTATCAATAGGTGATTTCGAAAATTTAAAAAAGGGCTTTATTAGAAGATTAACTTTTAATGGTAAGTAATTTGACTAAGGATATCAATAGGCGCATAGATATTTTGAAAGTATTTTCTATAATATCTGTGATTATGGCTCATTCAAGAAGTGTAGATTACGGTTTTTTAAGTATTATAACAGAAAGACTAGGTACAATAGGTGTCGTTTGCTTTCTGTTTATCGCAGGATATTTTTTTAACCCTGATAAATATGGATTCAAGAACTTTTTTTATAATAAAGTAACTACAATTTTAGTACCATGGGTTTTTACAGGTACTGTAGTGTATTTAGTCATAAATAGATTTGAACTAGGAACCTGGTTAAATTGGCTAATTGGTAATGGAAGTTATTTATATTACTTAACTACATTGATGATTTGTTATCTGATTATGTTTAAAATTAAAAATAACAAGTTGAAGTTGGGATTGCTTATATTAACGGTTACTTCTTTGATACTAACTTCCTTTGGATATCTTGATCAAATTAGTAATCGTTTTTTTGGTATAAGTCAGGTATATAATTATTTAAATTGTTTCAACTGGCTCGGCTTTTTTATTCTTGGGATGATTTCTAGAGGGAAAATGGAAAGTATTAATGCAAAATTGGCAGAGCATAAGTACTTATTCTTTTTACTATTTATTTTGTTTTTAGGCTTGGGATTATTGATTGAACCAGAAAAGGGAGGATATTTTTCTAAATTGGCTATTCCTTGTGAAATATTAGGAGCTATATGTTTTTGGAATTTATCTGCGCTGTCTTTTTTTGATAATAAATACATTTATTCCATTTCAGCCTTTACATTTTCAATTTATCTTATTCATTTTCTTGTTTTCCCATTTAGACGTCTTTTAATTCACAATCAATTTGTTGAGTTTATAAATCCAATTATCTATTTGTGTTTGGCTTCTGTATTGATTTTTATTGGCCTGCAAATAGCTTTTAAGTTGAAATTGGATAAGGCATACAGTTTATTAATGGGAATTAGAAGCAAAAGGGATTTACCATCACAGTTATAAATTGATGAAAAATGAGAATATCGAAAATGTAAATTCATCTCACCAAATTAAGCGTGGTGCGATAATTTCTTATGCTGCAATCATCTTTAATATTGTTGCAGGCCTCATCTATACACCCTGGATGATTAAGCAAATTGGGAGGTCGGATTATGGTTTATACATCTTGGTTACCTCATTTTTGAGCTACTTTGTGATGGATTTTGGCCTAGGTTCGGCCATAGCACGTTTTATTGCAAAATATAGGTCTCAACACGATGATGAGAAGGTCAACCAATTGCTTGGCTTAACCAGTCGTTTTTATTTATATATCAGTTTAGGGATATTTGTGGCACTTCTGGTTGTTTATGCGTTTTTAGGTCAAATATTTACGGAATTAACACCCTCAGAATTAGAAAAATTTTATGTGATTTTCTGCATAGCGGGCTTTTTTAGCCTCCTGTCATTTCCCTTTATGCCTATGGATGGAATCTTAATCGCCTATGAGAAATTCGTTATCCTGAAATTCAGTGATATCATAAGTAAAGTTGGGGTGATTATCTTAATGGTTATAGCCCTGCTTTTAGGTTATAAATTATATGCACTTGTGGCCATCAATGCAGCTATTGGCATTATCATTATCCTCATAAAACTAACTTATATTCATAAAAACATTCCGATTAAAGTGCAGTTTAACTACAAAAATAATAAGCTTTTAAAGGAATTGTTCAAATTTTCTTTATGGATTACGATCATTGGAATTGCACAGCGACTGTTAATTAATATAGTTCCTACTATTCTTGGAAGATATTCAGGAACTGAGCAAATTGCTATTTTTTCAATCGGAATTATTATTGAAGGCTATACCTGGACTTTTGCACATGCACTGAATGGCTTATTTCTCCCAAAAGTTTCAAAAATGCACCTGGAATCCAACAACCAAAAGGAAATCACTGATTTAATGATTAAAGTTGGACGTCTGCAATTATTAATTATGGGACTTTTAATTATTGGATTGGTCACATTTGGAAAAGAGTTTATTATGTTATGGATGGGTAAAGAATTTGAGCCCTCCTATCAAATTGTTTTATTATTAGTTTTGCCTGGTATTATTACTTTAACTCAGGAGATCGCATCCACCTATTTGTTTGTTGTAAATGAGGTCAGATATAGAGCAGGTATTTTCATTGTAGCTTCTATTGTGAGTGTGATCATTGGTATTGTCTTGTCGCCATCCATTGGGGCTTTAGGTTGTGCGATTGGTATATTTATAGCTACGATGTCATGTCATGTTATTGGTATGAATTATGTTTACTGGAAGGTACTAAAGCTAAATATTTTTAGATTTTTTAAAGAATGTTATTTAGGGTTATTAATGCCTTTAGGACTAACGCTGATCATCGGATTTTTAATCAATAAATATTATCCAGCTCATAATCTTTTTATGTTTGCACCAAAAGCGATTGCTTTGAGTTTCATTTATGGTTTCCTAATGTTTTTCTTTGGAATCAATGAATCAGAAAAACAAATGTTTAGATCTTTATTGAGTAAGTTACCATTTATAAAACAATAATATGATAAGTACTATAAAAAGTAAAATTAAAACATCAAAATTCTTTTGGAAATGGAGATCATTTATAACTAATAAAATAACTGGAAATAATAAAATTGCAAAAAAGGGAATAAATAACCAGATTGATTATGGTACTGCGCTTTTGCTAAATTCTAGGATACTTATTAAGGGAAATAATAATGCCATTACATTTGGCAATCAAAGTAGACTAGAGGTCGATATTAAGATTTATGGTGATAATAACGTGATTGAAATCGGTGAAAACTGTAGCGTTAAGGGGACTAAATTTTGGGTTGAAGATCAGAATAATAAGATTTTGATAGGGAATGCTACGACGATTGAAAAAGATACTGAGCTTGCCTGCATTGAGGGCTGCAATATTACTATTGGAGTGGATTGTATGTTATCTAGTGACATTGTTGTGCGTACAGGTGATAGTCACAGCATAGTTGATCTTCAAGGGAAAAGAATTAATCCTTCAAGAAATGTAGTTGTCGGAAATCACGTTTGGATTGGCCATAAGGCAGTATTAAGTAAAGGTGCAGGTGTTTCTAATCATTCAATTGTAGCTTCTGGGGCAATGGTTACCAGTTCTTTTGAAGAAGGGAATTGCATATTGGGAGGGTTTCCTGCGGTTGTAATAAAATCCAATATAGATTGGATGAGAGAAAGAATTTAAGTGTTAATGTTTTATGAGAGAGCGTATTCTGTTTTTAATTACTAAAAGTGAAATTGGGGGAGCCCAAAAGTTTGTAAAGGAACAGATTGAAATTTCTAATGATCATGGATTTGATTGTTATTTGGCTACTAATGAAGAGAACTGGTTAACAGAAGAAGTTAAAGGGAAGGTAGTAGGTCAATTGATTCATAGTGGAGTGTCCTCATTGTCAATGTCTTACTTTATTAGGCTAGCATCTTTTATCAAGGAGCATCGTATAAAACTAGTAATATGTAATTCTGCTATTGCAGGTGTCTATGGTAGACTTGTTGCAGCTTATTCTCAGATCAATTCGATATATGTTAGCCATGGTTGGTCTTCAGTGTATAATGGGGGTTTTTTTTCCATGATATTTAATAGGATAGAATGGGGCTTATCTAAATTGACTTCCATGATTATCTGTGTATCTGAGAATGATATGATCGTGGCTAGAACTAAAATAAAAATTTCAGCGAAGAAGTTGATTCATATTTCTAATGGAATTAAAGCTTTGGATCCTGAAAAATCTCTATGTTCTTCAAATTTAATTCAAATGCTCGCTGTTGCTAGGCTGCAGCATCCTAAAAGAATTGATTTACTTGTAGATGCACTAAAAAACCGTTCAGATGTACAATTGACAATTGTTGGTGAGGGCGAACAAGCTAATTTAATCAATGAGAAAATTGAAGCAAATCAACTGAAAAACATTAAAATGTTAGGGAAAATAGACGGGTTTAAGCAATTTGTAGATTATGATATTTTCGCACTTATTTCTGAAAGTGAAGGTTTACCTATATCAGCAATAGAAGCCATGTCTTGCTCGAATGCCTTGCTTTTGAGCAATGTTGGCGGATGTAGTGAATTAATTGACGGGAATGGTGTTCTGGTAGATAATCAAGTAGAGTCGATTGCAAAAGGAATTGATAGATGTATAGAAGACCTTAGCAATTTTAAAAAGGGCTCTTTATCGCTATTCAAAAGAAACTTTGATTTGGATAAAAACAAATTAAAATATGTTTCTCTTTATAGAAAATTTTCCAATTAATAATCAATAATAGATACCATTAAATATGTTAAAAGTACTCCTCACTGGTGCAAATGGATTTTTAGGTCAGTATATCAATGATCATTTAATCGAAAAAGGCTATGTTGTTGAAACCATAGGAAGGGGTGTCGGAAACTCGATAAGTTGTGATTTATCATTACAAGGACCGCAATTATCAGATTGCCCTGATTTAGTTATTCATTGTGCTGGAAAAGCACATTTCATTCCGAAATCAGAAAATGAAAAAAAGGAATTTTTTGATATCAATGTAATCGGTACAAAAAATTTATTAAATAGCCTTGAACAAATGCCAACGCGGTTAAAATCATTTGTTTTTATTAGTTCAGTAGCTGTATATGGAAAAGATGAAGGATCTGAAATCAATGAAGAAACCCCTTTACTTGCAAATGATCCTTATGGCTTGAGCAAAATACAAGCAGAACACCTAATTCTTTCCTGGTGTAAAAGAAAAGGTGTAATCTGTACTATTTTGAGGTTGCCATTATTGGTTGGCGTTAACCCTCCAGGTAATCTTGGTGCAATGATTAATGGAATTAATAGGGGATATTACTTTGATGTTGCTGGAGGTAGGGCACGTAAAAGTGTAGTGCTCGCAGAAGACGTCGCCATGATACTTCCTCAAGTTGCTAGGATTGGTGGGGTTTACAATCTGACGGATCGATATCATCCGAGTTTTTCTGAACTTTCTTCGAATATTGCCCGTCAATTGGGGAAGAAACAACCATTAAATTTACCTATGTGGATTACCAAATTAATGGCGAAATTTGGAGATTTTCTAGGAAAATACGCTCCGATAAATTCAAAAAAACTTGATAAAATTACCAGTGATTTGACGTTTGATGATCAAAACGCTGTTAACGCATTCAACTGGAATCCAAAACCTGTTTTAAAGGGGCTAAAAATTAACTAATAATGCTTTATCTGATTCTAATCATAATCATGTTCGTTGTAATGATCTATTACTTTAAAGTAGCAGATCATTACAATATCATTGATCATCCCAATGAAAGAAGTTCTCATAGTGAAGTAACAATACGTGGTGGGGGAGTCATTTTTCTCTTCGTTGCTTTATGTCTGTTAATATTACATCCAGAATCTTGGTTGATCATTTTGGGCATGTTTACTATAGGCACCATCAGTTTTATAGACGACAGGATTACTCTATCCAGTAAAATCCGGATCATCTTCCATTTAACGGCAGTTACCTTAATGTTGTTTTCGCTAAGTATATTCCAGCTTTTTCCTTGGTACATTTGTGCAGCGTTATATGTTCTGGTTATTGGAATTATCAATGCCTACAACTTTATGGATGGTATTAATGGAATTACGGGCTTGTACAGTTTGGTAATTCTTTCTGGCTTACAATATGTAAATTATAAAATGTTTGCTTTTATAAATCCAGATCTTATCTGGTTGCCCATTATGTCCTGTTGTGTATTTCTTTTCTTTAATTTCAGGAAAAGGGCGAAGTGCTTTGCAGGGGATGTTGGAAGTGTAACGATTGCGTTTTACATCATTTATCTAATTTTAAACCTTATTATGCAAACAGGGAACTATGTTTACATTTTGTTTTTGGCGGTTTACGGGGTGGATGCGGTCTTGACGATTGTACATCGCTTGATTTTAAAACAAAATATTTTTGATGCGCACCGACTGCATTTCTACCAAATTCTAGCCAATGAACAAAAATGGTCGCATCTATGGGTATCAAGCCTATATGCAACCATACAATTGATCATCATAGCAATCGTTGTTTTTGTTCCGCTAGGATTAGTAACATTGTTCTTCTTGTCTACTTTACCTTTGGCATTGGTTTACATTATTTTAAAACCAAGGTTGATGCTTAAGGATTAATAAGCTATTTTTGCGGCAGCTCTCAATCAACTCAACCATAAGTAATTCCAATTTGGTTCAATTATTGTTACTTTTGAGAGCAATGTATTAAATAGACTTATGTTTACAAAACTACAAATTGTATCTCGCTGGATTATTTTTACTATAGATATTTGTTTAAGTATCTTTGCTTTGCTGTTCGCTATAGTTTTACAGCACAACTTTGCAATAGTTACCATTGATTTTGCAGCGTTCTATAAGGCCGTTGTATTGGTCATCGCAGTTAACTCCTTGGTTTTTTATAGTGTGAAGACATTTGCAGGAATTGTGAGATATACATCTGCACAAGATTCTTTTAGGATACTCTTTGCTGTCATACTCAGCTCTTTAATCCTGTTTTTTGTTCATGCTTTAGCTATTGTAATCACAGGGCAACATGTAATTAGTAATGTCGCCATTATTGTATACACTTTATTCAGCTTTCTGTTGTTAATAACCTACAGAATTATGGTAAAGTACTTTTTTATGTACATCAAAAATGCGAACCTGGATCAGATTAGAATAATTATTTATGGTGCTGGGGAGGCTGGTGTCGCAACCAAAAGAACCTTTGACCATGATGCAAAAGTAAACAAAGCTATTATTGCTTTTGTGGATGATGATGTGCGTAAAGTTGGGAAAACCATTGATGGGGTAAAAATATTGGATGCTGCAAACCTGGAGCATTTGATTGTCAAACATGAAGTAGATGAAATTATCTTTGCTTCATATACGATTCCTTTAGAGCGTAAAAACCAAATCGTTGACATTTGCCTGGAAAATGAGGTGAAAATATTAAATATTCCTTCGCCAGAAGTTTGGGCGAAAGGTGATGTAACTACTGCGCAAATCCAAAATATCAATATCGAAGATCTCTTAAATAGAAAAACTATACAGATTGATATTGAAGGTATTCAGAATCAACTAAAAAGTAAACGCATCTTAATTACCGGTGCAGCAGGTTCCATAGGAAGTGAAATCGTAAGGCAGTTATTAAAATTCGAAACTGGATTGATCATCCTTTGCGATCAAAGTGAAACTGCCTTGCATCATATTTACTTAGAGTTGGAAGAGACGCATGCCAATACTAATTTTCATGCTTTTGTAGGTGATGTAAAGGACCAGAAAAGGATGCAGCATTTATTTGATACTTATAAGCCGCATTATGTGTACCATGCTGCTGCCTATAAACATGTTCCTTTAATGGAAGATAATGCTGGAGAAGCGATTAAAACCAATGTTTCAGGTACTAAAACCATCGCTGATCTATCCGTTAAACATGGCGTACAGAAATTCGTGATGATTTCTACAGATAAGGCAGTTAATCCAACCAATGTGATGGGAGCGTCCAAACGAATTGCAGAAATCTATGTGCAGTCGTTAAACAACTCCCTGAATAATCCAAATGTGATTTTCTCAAACGGTTTAAGCTATTTAAATGAAGGTAATGTAAAGCCGATTACAAAATTCATTACCACACGTTTTGGCAATGTATTGGGTTCTAACGGTTCAGTTATCCCACGTTTCAAGCAGCAAATTGAAAAAGGTGGGCCGGTTACGGTTACTCATCCGGAAATTACACGTTATTTCATGACCATCCCTGAAGCCTGTAGATTGGTATTGGAAGCAGGTTGCATGGGCAAAGGTGGAGAGATCTTTGTATTTGACATGGGTAAATCCGTTAAAATCGTTGAACTGGCTAAAAAGATGATTCGATTAGCAGGCTTGATCCCTAACCAGGACATTAAAATTGCTTATTCAGGTTTAAGACCTGGTGAGAAATTATTTGAAGAGCTATTGAACGATAGCGAAAACACCATGCCTACGCACCATGAAAAGATTATGATTGGTCAGGTCAGGGAATATGTTTTTAATGATATCGAAAGCCAAATTTATCAATTGCTGGCTTGTGCCAATACGAACAATATCAGGCAGGTGGTTCAACAAATGAAAGTAATCGTTCCAGAGTTTAAAAGTAAAAATTCGGTATTTGAAGAATTGGATGCTCAAATACAAAACAAACCTTAATACATGAAGAAATACCTATGGATGAGTTTGATCGCTTTTATTTTTACAAGCGCCAATGCTCAGACGCCAAATGTTAACATTCCATATTCCTACCAATTTTATCAAAAGCTTAACAAATCGGTTTATGATGTAAACTCGAGAATGCATACGTCTATTAAAGGCTATTATGCAGACGATAGTCTTTTAAACGCCAGATATCTCGAATTAATGAATATGGGTACCGATAGCCTTAACAGACGTAGTTGGGTGAGACGCATATTAACTGAACAACATTTGTTGAATTTTAAGGGGCCTGATTATAATATTTATGCAGACTTTCTAACTGATTTGCAAATTGGGAGAGAATTTCAAGAACAGAAAACCACATGGAAAAATACCCGTGGTTTTCAGGTTGGCGGAACAGTTGGGAAGCAGTTTTCATTTTATATGAACGGTTTTGAAAACCAGGGTGTATTTGCAAACTATCTGACCAAATTTATTGATTCAAATAAAGTCGTTCCGAGCGAAATGTCTGGTAAATTAGATGGAAAAACCAAAGATTGGTCTTATGTAACCGCTTTGCTTTCTTATACACCGAATAAACACCTGAATTTTGCTTTGGGATATGATAAAAATTTCATCGGTGACGGCTACCGTTCGATGCTCTTGTCTGACGTTGCCGGGAATTATTCTTTTTTACGTTTAAGGGCGACGGTTGGGAACGTTCAATATCAAACCATTTTTTCCTACATGTTAGATAATGGTGCAGAACGACTGACCACAGATCGGCGATTAGGTGCAAGAGCAAAATGGAATGCCATGCATTATATCGATTGGACAGTTAGCAATCGTTTATCACTTGGTTTTTTTCAAGCTGTTACCTGGTCCGATGCTGAGAAAGAAGGAAAGCGGGGGTTTGATTTCAACTACGTTCATCCCTTTGTATTCCTGAGGCCAATTGAAGGATCTAACGCGGATTCACCTGATAAACTTCGTTTGGGTTTAAATACAAGTTACAAGCTTTCGGATAAAACAACAGCATACGGACAGTTCATGATTGATGAATTTACTGCTAAAGAATTCTTCAGCAATAAAGGTTATTGGGCAAATAAATGGGCTGCACAAATTGGTGTTAGAGGTTCTGATTTGTTCAAAGTAGAAAGCTTAAATTATTTAGCTGAGTTCAATACAGCAAGACCTTATACCTATGCACACTTTGATCGGATCTCAAATTACTCGGGTATGAGCCAACCTTTAGCACATCCGCTTGGTGCAGGATTCAGGGAGTTTTTGGGAATTCTAAACTATAGCTATAAGCGTTTTGACTTCCAGGGGCAGTTGAGTTATGCTACATATGGACTAGATCCCGCCGGACAGAATTTTGGGCATGATATTTTTAAAAGTTACACTGATAGATCCTTGGACTACGGAAGTAAAGTTGGTAATGGCATTAAAACAAACCTTTATTTTGGCGAAGCTAAAGTAGCCTATCTTCTTAACCCGAAATATAACCTCCGCTTAGAACTAGGAGCTGTTTATAGAAAAGAAAGCAATGCAGTAAATCCGATGAGTACGAAATTAATTACATTCGGTCTCAGATCATCCTTCAGAAACCTTTACCAGGATTTTTAACATCTGCTAACCCGTATTTTTTATAATTCCTTAATACATCATTAACTATAAAAATTCTTACTTTAGGGCAGATAAAAACTAATCCCTATGAAAAGAATTTTGATCGCCGGTGCAGCACTATTGCTGTTCTCTTGCAGTAGTAACGAAAAGAAAGAAGAAAAAGCAGCGGAATCCAGTGGTGGTGGCATCGTTGAAAATGTTGGAAATTTAAGTAAAATGTCCGGTGCTGCCGATAAAATGGAAGAAATGGGTAAAAAGCTTAAAGGGCTAACCCCATTAACCAATGCAGAATTAAAGGCTGTGGTTCCGGAAACCTTAAACGGGTTAAAAAGAAAAAGTTTTAGTGCCGGTGGTGCAGCAATCAGCGGTATCAGTACTGTCGAAGCAGAGTATGGTGCGGATGACAATAGCAAAACCATCAAAGTGATGATTATGGATGGCGCAGGCGAATCCGGAAGTGCCGTGGTTTCCTTGTTGTCAATGACCTTAAGCATGGACACAGAGTCAGAAGCTGATGGTAAAGTAACCAAAACTGCTGAGATCAATGGGGTTCGTACACAGACAGAAGATAGCAAATCGGAGCAGTCAGCCAATTCATCCATTAAATTTTTATACAAGGATCGCTATTCGGTGAGCCTGGATGGAAATGGATACAGCCTGTCAGAATTGGAAAGCTTTAGGAAAGCACTTGATCTAAGTGCATTAAAATAGAGAATTTGCCAAGGTTATTTTAATTATACTTATAACTTTTTTGAAATGGGCTGTAAACTATAAGTATGATTATAATTTTACCCTTATTTTGTAAAAGTTATAAGTATACTTATAACTTTTCTGATTTAAACCCATCGAAAATCTCAAAACTTCAAATTTGTTTTGCCCAAAAATAAAGCGTATATTAAAAAATGTTTGGAAGAACCGGGAGGTCCCCGAATTCATTTTAACTAAAACGATAGGC
>NZ_JADFBX010000004.1 GCF_015223055.1 Pedobacter sp. MC2016-24 | reverse complement strand
CTGCTGCTTACCGATAAAGTCGTGGTTTGCGAAGCCTCAGGACCAGCACTGATACCTGTTAAGGCCACATTCTGAACCGTACGGTTGTAGCAAATTGTCTGGTTGGCAATTGCTGCAAGTGTAGGGATCTCATTCACGTCAGTCAGGTTGATGCTGATTACTTTATCCAGGAATAAACCATATTGCGTGGTTGTTCTCACCCGAACGCTGTATACAGCTTTGGTTTCATAATCCAGCACCGCTGTGGTGTTGATCCTGTTTCCGCTGATCGCGAAAGATGCATTATCCGTATCACCGGCCCCGGCTACCAAAGTATAGGTAAAGGTTGCAGAAGCATCCGGCGAAGTACTGCTCAGGGTTCCGGCATTGGCACCAGCAGCAGCATTTTCATACAAAGTTACCGCAGCTAAACTGATGTCTGTAGGTGCACCTGGTTTTACTTTCAAATTACCAGCTACATAACTGATGCTGTAGTTTGCCGCAACTGCGCCACTGGCCGTAATTGGATAATCACCCGGTACGCTGTTTAATGTTGCTGTGGTTGCTATAACCGCTGGCGTAGTCAATACAGCAGCAGTTTCATTGTTTGCAAAACCAGCATAACTCACTGTTAATGTTGGATTGGCTGTTCCGGCAAATTTCTCTTTGTCGTCAGCAGTGATGGTCAAAGCTTTAGCCGTTACGGTTAATGTACCATTTGGATTGCTAACCGTATAGTTTCCTATTTTATTACCTGGGTCAACAACTGTTGCCACAATCGGGTAAGTGGTTACGCCTGCTGTAGCTACCGCACCAGTACTTGTTCTGGTAACGGTAATGTTGTCACCGTTCACCAAACCCGTAATTGTTCCGGCAAAGTCGGTACCGGTCAACACCTGTCCGTAAACTTTAGCACGGTTGGTATTGGCAATGGTCAATTGTTTAGCAGCTACAGTAAGTGTAGTGCTTGCAGTCGTCTGCGCGTACTTGCCGCTTGCAGCCTGAGTTGCAGTAATGGTCGTCGTTCCAGATTTAATCAGGGTTACGGCATTACCAGATACAGAAGCTACCGTAGGATCACTACTGGTATAAGTAAATGCACCAGTACTGTTGCTGTTCGGTGCAGTGATGTTGAAGTTGGCATCACCATAAGTTTTGCTGATTGCAGTAAAACCACTGATGGAAGCAGGCTCCAGAATGGTCACATTCTTCAGCACGTTACAACCGTTCGCATCGGTTACCGTTACCGTATAGTTTCCGCTGGCCAGACCTGTAGCTGTTGCAGCAGTTCCGCCAGTTGGCGACCAAACGTAGCTGTAAGTACCGGTTCCCCCAGTCGCAGTCACCGTTGCAGATCCGTTTGCGCCAAGCGCTGTGCTTACATTGGTTTGTGTAGTTGAAGCTGTAATTGCAGTTGGCTCAGTGATGGTAAAGCTTTGTGTAGTCTGACAAAGGTTGGCATCTTTAATGGTCACTACGTAAGTTCCGGCAACCAGGCCAGTCGCTGTTGCAGCAGTTCCGCCAGCTGGCGACCAGCTATAAGTATAAGGTCCAAATCCACCAGAAACAGCTACACTAGCCGATCCGGTAGCACTTCCATTACAAGCCACATTGGTTTGTGATGGCGTCACCGCAAATGCAGCAGGCTGAGTAATGGTGATGGTTTTAACGATAGAACATCCACTTGCTGCAGTGATGGTTACATTGTAAGTACCCGCGGCAAGACCAGTTGCTGTAGCCGCTGTTCCACCTGATGGTGCCCATGAATACGTATATGGCCCAGGAATACCTGAAGGACTTACAGTAGCGGTACCTGTATTGCTGCCGTTACATAAAACATTGGTTTGTGAAGTAGTCGCTACCAAAGGCGCAGACTGTGTAATGGCAAAATTCTGTGTTTTGATACAACCATTGGCATCAGTGATTGTACAAACATAATTTCCTGCAATAAGGCCAGTCGCTGTTGCAGCTGTTCCTCCGCTAGGAGACCATGAGTAAGTATATCCCGGAGTTCCGCCAGTAACGCTTACTGTTGCAGATCCCGTTGCAGTTCCATTACATAACACATTGGTTTGTGATGGTGTAACCGATAAAGGAGCTGAAGGACCACCGACAACAACCGTAGCCGTACCCACACACGTATTGGCATCTGTGATGTAAACGGTATAAGTTCCTGCAGTTAATCCTGTTGCAGTTGCAGCCGTTCCTCCTGAAGGAGACCAGGCATAGGTATAAGTTCCGGTTCCGCCAGTTGCCGTTACAGAAGCAGATCCGTTAGATCCACCAAAGCAGCTCACACCAGTTGATGTAGTTGTCGCTGTAATTGCAGTTGGTTCAGTAATGGTAAAGCTTTGTGTAGCCTGACACAGATTGGCATCTGTGATGGTTACGGTATAAGTTCCGGCAGCAAGACCAGTCGCAGTTGCGGCAGTTCCGCCACGCGGTGCCCAGCTATAGCTGTAAGGTCCGCTTCCACCGGTCACAGTTACCTTAGCCGTACCGTTAGTACCACCATTACAAGACACATTGGTTTGTGTTGGTGTAACTGCAAGTGCTGCAGGCTGAGAAATGGTAATGGTTTTAACAATTGAACATCCACTTGCAGCAGTGATGGTTACATTGTAAGTACCCGCGGCAAGACCAGTTGCTGTAGCTGCTGTTCCACCTGATGGTGCCCATGAATACGTATATGGTCCGGGAATACCTGAAGGACTTACAGTAGCAGTACCGTTATTGCTACCGTTACAAGTTACATTGGTTTGTGAAGTAGTCGCTACTAAAGGCGCAGACTGTGTAATGGCAAAATTCTGCGTTTTGATGCAACCATTGGCATCAGTAATTGTACAAATATAATTTCCTGCAAAAAGGCCAGTCGCTGTTGCAGCTGTTCCTCCGCTAGGAGACCAGGAGTAAGTGTATCCCGGAGTTCCGCCAGTAACACTTACTGTTGCAGATCCTGTTGCAGTTCCATTACAAGCCACATTGGTTTGTGATGGTGTAACCGATAAAGGAGCTGAAGGGCCACCTACAACAACCGTAGCAATACCCACACACGTATTCGCATCTGTGATGTATACGGTATAAGTTCCTGCAGTTAATCCTGTTGCAGTTGCAGCCGTTCCCCCTGAAGGAGACCAGGCATAGGTATAAGCTCCGGTTCCGCCAGTAGCCGTTACAGAAGCAGATCCGTTAGATCCACCAAAGCAGCTTACACCAGTTGATGTAGTTGTCGCTGTAATGGCAGTTGGTTCGGTAATGGTAAAGCTTTGTGTAGCCTGACACAGGTTTTCATCTGTGATGGTTACGGTATAAGTTCCGGCAGCAAGACCAGTCGCAGTTGCGGCAGTTCCGCCACGTGGCGCCCAGGCATAAGTATAAGGTCCGCTTCCGCCGGAAACAGTTACCTTAGCCGTACCGTTAGAGCCACCATTACAAGACACATTGGTTTGTGTTGGTGTAACCACAAAAGGTGCAGGTTGTGAAATGCTGATGTTTTTAACGATAGAACATCCATTGGATGAAGTAATGGTTACATTGTAGTTACCTGCAGCAAGCCCAGTTACCGAAGCAGTGCTTGCGCCTGTTGACCACAGATAAGTATATGGTCCAGGTGCACCAGACGGCGTTACGCTTGCAGTACCAGTACTGCTGCCGTTACACAAAACGCTGGTTGTTGCGGTAGTTGCTACCAGGGTATTGGTGCTGGTGATGCTAAAGTTTTTGGTGATGTTACAGCCATTCGCATCGGTAATGATCACGCTATACGAACCAGCTGCCAGACCTGTAACGCTTTGGGTAGTCGCCCCACCAGGAGACCATAAATAAGTATAAGGAGCAGTTCCGCCACTTGGGGTAACCGAGGCTTGCCCGCCTATAGTACAAGTTGCATTAATCTGAGCGGTACTGGCAACCAAAGCAGCAGGCTGTGTAATGGCAAAATTCTGACTGGTCGTACAGCCTTTTGCATCGGTAATCAAACAGCTGTAATTACCTATAGCAAGGCCGGTAGCTGTTGCTGCCGTACCTCCTGATGGTAACCATACATACGTATAACCCGGTGTTCCACCAGTAACATTTACAGTGGCCGTACCAGTGGCAGTTCCGTTACAAAGCACATTGGTTTGTGATGGCGTAACAGATAAAGCTGCTGAAGGTCCGCCTACAGTAACTGGAAACTGTTTCGAGCATCCATAATTATCTGTTACAGTAACGGTATAATTTCCTTGCTGCAATCCGGTAGCAGTTGCCGCTGTCCCGCCTGATGGAGACCAGGAATAATAAAAGCCACCAGCTCCGCCGCTGGCTGTTACACTAGCCGATCCATTAGATCCGCCAAAGCAGCTCACAGGAACAGATGAAGTAGTCCCAGTAATTGCTATTGGTTGTGTTATGGTATAAGTTTGCGTAGTTTGACAAAGATTGGCATCCTTGATGACTACCGAATAGGTTCCGGCGCCAAGGTTGCTCAGTGATGAGGTTGTTTGCCCACCTGGAGACCAGGTATAGGTATAAGGTGCGGTTCCACCTGTTGGCGTTAACGCGATCGAACCGGTCTGGCTTCCATTACATGCGATATTGGTTTGAAGTGCTGTAGCTGAAAGTATTGCTGGCTGTGTAATGGTAAAAGTTTGGGTTTTAACGCATGAAGCAGCGTCGCTCACCGTTACGGTGTAATTACCGGCATTAAGTCCGGTTGCTGTTGCAGCCGTACCAGCTCCTCCTGTCCAGGAATAAGTGTAAGGCGCAACACCACCGGTTACCGCAACCGTGGCTGTACCATTAGCAGCGCCATTGCAGGTCAAATTGGTTTGTGAAGGTGTAATTGTCACGCAGTCATTGAGCACCAGTCCAGAATCCTTTACCCAGGTAAAGGCATCCAGACCGATATATTGGTAGGCCCCACCTGCAGTAATCTGGAGTTGGTCTATAATGATGTTTGAATAATTCTGACCATTCAGATTGGTCATATCAATCAAGGTGAATCCATTGGTTACACCTAGTGAAGTTGCAAACCCGGTAGTTTTGGTTTGTGTAAATTTGGTGATCCCGTTTAACTTACCAGTTATGGTAAGCGTACCTGCAACATTTTGGTTTAAGGCGTTAGTAGACAAAAACACCCAAAACCTGTTCACTTTAAACAGATTTGAGGTTGTTTTGATACTAAAAGACGGTGATGCAATAAGGGCCGTACCAGTATTGTCAATATACCTATTGTCAGCAGTCGTTCCGCTCCAGCCCGTACCTGGAAAATTGGCCTGGATATCAAATGTTGTGTTGTGCGACAAAATATTGAATATCACACCATTATCAGTAAAGCTGGTTGAGCTGTGAGACTCCGTTTCAAAGACCTCGGTAGAGGTCTGAGCCCGGAGTGTTCCGACCAGGAACATCAAAATAATTAATAAAAAGTAGTTTTTTTTCATTCGTTTTACATCATAAATTAAATTAATAAGAAATTATAAGGTGACATGATCGCGTACAAGGGAATTAGCTGGAATTCAACCAGTCTGGGGCAATAGCAATTGATAAAATCGAAAAATCCCCGTAGAAATAACAGGGCACAATAACGGATGTTAGAGCTAGAGAGCGCATATTGTTTATAGAGACGATCAAATTAATGCAAATTATGTAAAAAAGTATGACTCTGTCAACCCGTTTTAATTAAAAACTATAAACAATTTACATAATGTGATAAAGATCATTTTTTTTATGATCTTATTATTTATGAAGCATTAAGCCAATTTCTCTTTATTGTTAAAAAGGTTATAGGGAAGATGCTGATCGAAACTCAGCTTGAAGAACGCTTAAACGTTATTTTTAAAATAGTATACATGAAAAAGCGGGGCAGTAACCAGCTACCCCGCACCAAATAAAACTTAATGAAAAAAGAGCGCGTTAATATCTTTAATTAATTCACATCCGGCATTACGCCTTTGCCCAAACGCAAAATGTCAATCCTTCTAATCAGCTCAGTCAAGCCCATGAACAGGTTCTTGTAAGCCCTGATCAAGCGTTCCCGCTCAAATTCATCCATGCCATGTAACTCATCTCCGTCTTTTACAATCCGGAGTTTGGTGAGTAAGCGCTGGCCTTCGGCGGCATGAAAATCAAGCGCGTAAGTCCAGCCCAGGGCTTTATAATGCCAGACTCCACCCAGTTGGATGGTTATCCGTTTGTATTCTTCTTCTAAAAAAATAAAGTTTTCTTCTTCGCTCAGGTCAAACTGTTTGCCCGCGTGGAGGTCAAAAATTAATTGACCTAATCTTGCAAATTCATTGTTCATTTTATGTGTTGTCGTTGTTGTTGTTGTCGTATTGTTGTCTCAATTCGCCTTTGTCAATTGTTTGATCAAATCCGTTTCTTTCGCGTCAAAGGCTGTCCCATCCGGTCGCAGGATGTCATGAAACCACAATTTCGGCTCGGCCGTAAACTGCCCGCTCCAACTCTGCCATGGATAATTGGTCTGGGTTTTACCTGCTACAAAACCCCAGTTGATCGCCCCTACTTTATACTTCTTTGCTATTGGCAATACCGCTTCAAAAGTGCTGCCTGTATTCCTGGCCATATACTCTGTACAAATGATCGGGCGGTTGTACTGCTGCAGCCATTTCACACGCATTTCAAATTTATCCCCGCCCCTGTAATTGTGAAAAGTAATGATGTCCGAATTGTCCAGCATCAGTTTCTGGCAGGTCGTTAAACTATCACGCACCGACCAGTTCGAATCCTGCCAGATCGCAGCCGTCAGCGGCTGGCTCGGCGAAGCCGACCTGGCCCAGGCAAAGGATTGCTCCAGCAAGGGCAGCACCAAATCCAGTTTAGCTTTTTCACTTAAATCTTCAACAGGAAACAGTTTCCTGCTGCTGTGCTCCGGCTCATTCCAGATGTCCCAGCCCAATATCCGCTTGTCGTTTTTAAAGTGGCCAACCACTCCTTTTACGTAATCTTCCAGCCTGGCATACTCGGCCGGGTTTTGCAAAGCAGCAATGCCCGGGCTTTGCAACCAGCCCGAATTGTGGGTATGTGGTTTGGGTGCATTTTGCTTACCCAGTTTAGGAGCCGGATCCCAGCAGCTGTCAAACAGCACAAACAGGGGTTTGATATGGTGAATCTTACACAGGCTTAAAAAGGCATCCATGCGCCCGAACAGACCTTCTTTATCCTGTTTATATAATAAGTCGTGTAAAAACACCCTTTGGGTATTCATCCCCAGGGCTTCTGCCCAGGCCAATTCTTTTTCTATGGCTTTCAGATCAAAGGTTTCTTCCTGCCAAAACTCCAACTGGTTAATGGCGTAGGCCGGGGTATAATTGGTGCCCACCAGCCAGGGCTGCCTGGCGTACCAGGCATTGGCCTGTGCTTCCGTCCAACGGGTGTTTTGCTGGGCAAAAACCCCGGCTGTACAGAGCATGAATAAAAATAATATGAGTTGTCTTTTCATTTCTCGTTGCTTAAAATGTATTGGGGTTATAAATTCACTTTTAAGTTTCCACCGTCCAGGGTGACACCATCCAGTTTGGCATGTAACTTCCTGAACATGGTGGGTGTCAGCCCGGTTTCTCTTCTAAAAAAGTGGGTAAAGCAAGCCGGATAGGCAAAATTGAGCTGGAAGGTAATTTGCCTCATGTTATTCTCCGTACAAGACAACAGGATTTTGGCTTCTTTCAACAAATATTGCCGCGCCAGGCCCGGCACGCGTTTACCCAGGTTTTCTTCGGTAATGTTGTTTAACAATCCCGCAGGAATATTCAACAGTTTTGCATAAAATGCGGCGCTCCGCTCTTCCAGAAAGTGCCTTTGAATCAACCTGTCCAGGTCTTTCAATATTTTTTCTTCGTTGATCATATTTAGTTTACAGGGATGGAAAAATTGAATTCATCAGGTGGCAGGCATTGTGCTTTGGTACAGGCCATAAATTCCAGCTTTCCTTTTATTGTAGTCTGTTTGGCTGTGAGTTTAACCTTTTGCTGAAAGGTGACGGTCTTTTCAAAATAGTCTACCTGGATACCGAAGTTTTTATCAAACACAGCTAGTGGTTTGGGTTCTGCTATTTTGCCAACCAGTATGTATGCTTTGGATGGGCTGAACTTAAAACTGGTTTTCAACGGCCCGCCATCTTTTTGGTAAGCAGAGTAAATGTGCCAGCTTTCTTCAATATCGGCTTTGAGTAATAACGTTGCTTCGCTATCCGAAGTTTTCTTAGCGGAATAGCTCCACTTTACGGGTTTTAAAATCTGGGCTTTGGAATGCATTGCCCAAAGCAGTGGCAAGACCAGTAAAGTGATCAGTTGCTTTTTCATATGTTTTGTTTTTGTTTTCTTAAGTAGTTCCGCTCCAAAATTGGAGCGGAACAGGTGAGCGTTGTTTATTTAGAAGGAGTATCTTTGTCTGCAATATTAGATAATACGATTACTTCAATTTCCCGATCTTCGACTTTGATGTCCAATCCGTTTCTTCTAAATGCGGACTGCCATTCTATAATATTTAATGGCTTATTAATTGCCTTGTCTTTCATGCATTTTAAATGCATTTTATCTAAATTGATCTTGTCTTCTCCTAAACCTGTTTCATTATAAATTGGAGGAGCAACTAAAAAAACATCGATTCCAACGCCAATTGCCAGAATAAATTTATCTATTGTCATGTTTTGTATACCTTCCAAATATTCCTTATCTACTTCATTATCGTACACTAATTTAGACGGAATATTAACCTGCTGAGCATTAGAAACAACTGGTCCATTGCCTGATTTTACAATAATCCAGGAAGGGATCTTTTTCTTAATTATGCGTGCTTTAAACTTGAATGCTTTATTAAAATCCTCCAGCATCTGTTTTCGGTAAAACAAACTATCCAGCATACCTGGTGAAGAAAACTTTACATCATAAAAATAGTTATTTCCATTATCATTCCATTCATAACTAGGCTGTATACCATTTTTTACCTCTTCAAAATAATGCAAAGGTCTATAAATTGAATCTTTTGTTTCAATAAACATATAATTGGGGTTCATGTAGGGAAAATATTGTCTGTGCATGGAGAGGATATCAAGATAATGAGAAAAAAGTACACACTTAGATTTATATAATTTCATCATACCAGGACGAAAACTATAATAATCTGCTTCTGTGCCACCTCCCATATCATATTGTTTGATAATAATTGATTGATAAGCAATATCACCTACGCTATTTTCATCTCTTTTTGAAACCGATGTATCTTCCAATACATCTTTTTCTACCTTCTCTTTTAAGTTAAGTGTTTTAGTACGGAAATACTGAGATATATTTTGTTCTGTAACTTGATCCCCGTCTGTAATGGCAAGAATCTTTCCGTTTTCACTAATCCAGACTTTTGTTGAGAGCGTCTGAAATGGAAACATCCGGCCTAAAATATTATCTTCTACAACAGATGGAAAAATAAATTTTTTATAAGCAAAATACTTAGCTGCCTTTTCCGCAGTTTCATCCCGATAGGTTCCATCAACGCCAACTACAGCAATCTTATTCCCGAATTTCTTCTGAAATGCATTTAATCTCTGAAGTTCGTCGACACATGGAGAACACCAGGTAGCCCAAAAATCAAGGATCAGTAATTTTCCTTTAAAATCTGAGAATTTAGCGGTTTTGGAAGAATAATTAATCATTTTCCCAAGAACCATATTCTGATTTACGATATCGCCTTTTTTCAATACAACAGGATCTGCCTGAGCAAATAAAATACTACCAGTTATTAACTGGATAAAAATTAAAATAAAAATTAAGGTTTTCGGTTTCATTATGGATATATTATAAGTTAATCATTTTGTGTTAAGGGTTGACTTGGAATTTAGAATTGTTTCATTTTAGCCTTTCTTTAAGGTCTGACAAATGTTTTTGAGTTTGAGCATCTCTTATGTTAGGTAGCGCAGTGGCAATAATGGTATGGAGTGCTTTAAGCTGTGATTTGATCTCAGAACTGATATCCAGGGTAAGGGGATTGGATTGACCATAAGTACTTTTTTGAGGGGCAATCAGTACCTGCATTTTCTCCACAAACAGCTTTTGAAGATCACGCCTGGGCATAGAAATAGGTTGCATCAGCTTAACTTCACTAAAAAGACCTGTTTGAAGTTCAGTCAGCATTTCATTTAAGGTGTATGCATTTTGCCCATCATTTGCCTCAAATTTCAGCAGGGTATTCAACGTATTTGTACTTAAAATTCTTCCTAATTCCAAACTTTGCTGCTTTCCAATAGCCTCAAGCCCACTTTCTCCTATCTTATCAAATAGTTTATGATTCATGAGCCACTCGGGTGTAGAGAATAGTTCCTGCTGTAAAAAAGCCATTGCTCTTTTCTGTATTGCTTTAGGTACAAATTCAACAGCAGCTCCCTGTTGATCTGCTGTTAACTGATTATAATACGTCCCGCCAATATTTGCTCTTGCAAAAGAAGTGTATGCCCCAAACTGGTCAAGTAACTGCAAATACATTTCCTTTGTTTTCTCAAAATTCTGCCCTTCCTCATAAGTCCAATCCAGTAAATTGGGTAAGATCCGTTTTAGGTTCTTAATTCCATATCTTCCTGCAAGCATAGCATCATCTCCCAGATCAATATTCAGATTCCGGGGATCATCAGGACCATTCTCAGGACTATGACGCAAGGTGATATTCTGGTTCGTCCTTTCCAGCACCAGCTTGTTTAAAACAGGCTGTTCTTTGGTATTTTCCGGAAACCACCTGTATCCCCACTCCACTGCCCATTCATCATATGCTCCTATCCGAGGTAAAATACCGGGTTCTGTAATTCCATCCTCAGGCTGGGCCACATAGTTGAATCTGGCATAGTCCATAATTGACGGGGTATGACCATGTGCTTCTACCCATGTTTTATCTCTCAACTTTTCTACTTGCACGGTAGAAGACGCAAGATAATTATGAGGGAAGCCAAGCGCATGACCAACTTCATGCGAGCTGACATAGGCTATGAGTTTTCCCATCAGCTCATCATCAAAAACGGGTTTTCGTGCCCTGGGATCAATGGCTCCTGCTTGTATGGTGTACCATTTTTGAAGGATACTGGTGATATTGTGGTCCAGATTGGCATGAGATTCTATGATCTCTCCGCTTCTTGGGTCATGAACATGAAAACCGCTTCCATTGGCCATTGCTGAAGGCACCCAGATCATGGCACTGTGTTTAGCATCTGCTATACTCCAGGAAGCGTCATTTTGTGGGGCCTTTAATGCATAAATGGCATTTTTAAATCCGGCTTTTTCGAATGCCTTTTGCCAGGCATTGATCCCTTTCATAATATAAGGCGCCCACTTTGCGGGAGTAGTAGGGTCTATATAAAACACAATCGGCTTTTTGGGCTCTACCAACTCCCCGTTAAGGTAACGAGAGATGTCTTCTGGTTTGGGTTCCAATCTCCACCTTGTAATCATTCTGACTTTTTTAACACCATATGGGTTAATACTATAATCAATGCAATCGGCAGTATAATAACCGATCCTGTCATCAGCCATACGAGGTTTCATTGGTATTTTAGGCAGTAATATCCAGGAGCTATTAAGTTCTACCGTAGCAAAACTAGCTTCCACAGGTGGGGGTGGATAGACCAGAGCTGTTGATGGAATTCTGGAATAGGTTTTCGCCGCTTTGATCTCTACATTCTCTGAAAAGGATTGAACCGTATCTACAAAAGACTTATCTGGCTGGAACGATCCCAATCTATACCCCCGCTTTTCTTTTTCTCCGAAAAACAACAGGTCATTATCTCCTTTGATCAGATCGCTGACCTCAATCAATACAGAATGTTGCGAAGTTTGTTCTTTGTTGTCAAAAGCCATCACAATGGCCTGGGTATTGGATTGCAGGATCGATTGATGCATCGTATTCAAACTATCTCCCGGTGGTTCCAGATAAGAGATCTGCTTCAGGAATATTTTCCCACGAGGCCCTTTCTCAAACCTGATCACCTTTTCACTGATAATGTCCATGGCATAGCCGCCCCCATCTTCTGGCTTACGCAATTGAACCCCGGATTTTAAGATCCGGTTTACCACCAGAATATCCCTTCCCAATAAGGTATCCGGAATTCTGAAAAAATACTTTCCATCTTTTATCTCTATGAAAAGCATCTTATTTTGAAACGGGGTTTTTCCTATATTAATTGGTTTCAACCTGTTAAAATCGATTCTAACATTTGCCTTTACCGGTTTTTCAATAAAAAAGCATCCAATATTCATCAATATGATCAAGAGGAATCTACACATTACACTATTGGAAATATTAAGTTTCATTTGCGTGCTGTTTTAATAATTTGGGTTCTGCGTTAAGTTTGGATCGTTTCTGAGTTCACTGGCCGGAATCGGGTATAAAGCAGCAGAAGGTTTCCAGTTTGGTTTTGCGGCACTCATTACTGCATCTATCCGCTGTGTTCTTTTTAGATCAAACCACCTATGCCCAAATTCCGTGTTGAGTTCTATACTTCTTTCCTTTTCTATTGCATCAAGCAATTCACCTTTTGTCTCTTGCTGATAATCCAATAAACCTGCTCTCCTTCTAATAAAATTTAGATCTTCCCTCGCTCCTTTCAGGTTACTCCCTAATTGTGTCCTTGCTTCGGCTCGGATCAGATATTGTTCTGCTAACCTGAAAACGACCAGATATTCTGGTTGTAGGCCTACCGTTGAACTCAACTTTCTGTATTTATAAGGATACAAATAGGTTACTCCACTAATTGCTATGCTCTTCATCCAACTATTCTTCCTTTGATCGCCTATTTCAATGGCGTTTTGAAAGGCAGACGTATAAAAATAATTTGCTTTAGTTGCACCAGAGCCTGTTATAAGCCGTTTTGCAATATCAGTGTAACCATCGGTATTCGCAATTTGAAATATCGTCTCCTTGCTGGATTTCAAGAAGGTTTGGTCTATGGATTCTAACTGGTATAGAGTGGGATTGTTGATGAGATCAGTTGACTGGATTTCAGCGTTAGTATAATCTTGCTGATACAAATAGATCCTGGCGAGAAGTGCAGTTGCAGTACTTTTATTTATCCGTGCCCGATCTGCACTTGCATAGGTATTTTTAAGCAAACTCTGGGCATCTTTAAGGTCAACAATGATATGCTGATAAACCAGGTCTGTAGATTTCCTAAATGCAATTGAAGTAACCTTTACGTCTGTTGTAGTAATCAAAGGCACACCACCATAGAAATTTAATAGTTCAAAATGCGTGAAAGCACGCATAAATTTAGCCTCACCAAGCAATTGGTCTTTAACTCCTGAGCTTAAAGAATTACTGGCCTGAACGCCTTCAATAATAGAATTGGATTGGTAAATAAGGTTATAAAAATTATTCCATTGAATTGAATTATAGGTTTCATCAGACTTTAATGAATTGGTATTAAAACCAAGTCTACTTACGTCACTGGTGTTTAGTTCATCTGAAGAAAGGGAAGGCAATAGCATATTTGAACCGTCAAATGCGTTAAGAAAAGTAGCGTACAGCCCAGCTAAAGCACTGTTAGCTGAAGCATCAGAACTGAATACTTTACTGGCTACACTTTCGTTGATGGGTGCATCAATGGCAATCATTTTTTTGCAGGAAAAAAAGAAACTAGCGCCGATTAGAATGAGTAGCTGTAATGATATATAATATATGTTGAAGTTCTTCATATTAAAAAGATTAAAGTGTTAATTGCATACCAGCGGTTAAAGTCCGAAGGGTTGGAACCATCAAAACTCTACTTGGAAATTCGGGATCAGATCCTTTATAGCGGGTAAAGGTCAACAGGTTTTGTCCCTGAACATAGAGTTTAAGCTGGTTGATCTTTGCCTTGTTCATCCAGGAATCCGGAAATCGGTAACTGAGATAAAGATTTTTTAGTTTAATATAGGAAGCATCTGCCCAGAAATGACTTGAGCTTTTATAATAAAAAAAATCCTCGCTGGTTAAAGAAGCTTTTGGCACATTGGTTACATCACCCGGTTTCTGCCATCTTTGCAAAGCCTCTTCTGGCATATAACTATGTAAATATCCAGGTGAAAATCCAGGTCTATATCCTTCCTGTTTGACAAAAGAAAACAAAAAATCAAGCTGCCATTCTTTATAGCTAAAGCTATTACTAATCCCGCCATAATAATCCGGCAACGTTTTACCAATTGCAAAATAATCAGGGCCAAATTGTGGATTCGTTGTCTTCTCACCATTTTGGTTATAATATAGAGAGTTACCTGTCTGAGGATCTACACCAGCAAAAGCAAAAGAGCCACTCTTTTTTATACTTAAAGACTTTCCAATTTCGTAGTCATATTTATAGGTAGAGAATTCAAGGCCAGGATAGGCAACAAGGGTGTTGTTATTAAAGGATAAATTAAAGCTACTACGCCAATTGAAATCTTTGGTTTTCAGATTTTCTGTATTGATCGAAAATTCTAATCCTTTATTGTCAACTACGGCAGGAAAATTATTCGTATAACCTGGAAAGCCAGTTAAATCAGGAAGGAAATACCTTATTAACTGATTGTCCGACCGGTTCCTGAACCAGGATGCAGAAATCAGGATCCGATCTGAAAGCACTCCAACATCCAAACCTATGTCCAGTTTCTTCACGACCTCCCATCTGTAATCAGGGTTTCCAATTCTTGCTGGTTTTAAACCTGGATTCCCTTGATATGTTCCAGAAGATGTGTAAGACTGTAAAAAATTATAATCTGAGGCTGGTTCATTTCCAATAGTACCGTAGCTCGCCCTGACCTTACCATAACTGATCAAAGAAAGATTCCGTTTAAAAAAGCCTTCATTAGAGAAAATCCAGGCGGCACCTACAGTTCCAAAACTGCCAAATTGCTTACCAGGTCCGAATCTAGATGAACCGTCTCTGCGATAATTAGCATTAAGAATATAGCTGTCCTTTATATTATAATTGAGCCGCCCAAAAGCTGAAACCAGTTTATATTGGGTATATGTGGTTGTCGGAGGATAAAATTGAATATTGATATTTCCTGCTGCGCCAATGTTTTCGAATAGGTTCTCATCTTTATAGTTCTCTCCCTGAATAAAGTTCCCTTGGGAAACCGTAGACTGATAAGTTCCTCCAAAAAGCACCTGTAATTTACCTGGACCGATCGATCTAATATAATTCAATTGCGGTTCTATGTTGATTGTGGTAGATGTATTATTGGCATATTGAGCTTGGTTAACAAAGTTACCTTCAGGGACAAGGGAGCTCAATGGTTCTACATTAAAACCATTCAATGAAATCCGATTAAAACCTAGTGCGGTTTTAAAATTTAGATCTGAAGTAATGTGGTATCCAAACTGTCCATTGGCAACCAGGTTATCTGTCTTGGTTGTACTTTTTTGCTCCAATATTGCTTGATAGTTGTTGTTATCCCCATAATTCCTTGAGCCATCCGCATTAAACAATGGAAAATTGGGCAAATTAAATATTGGCAACCCTCCAACAGTTAAAGAATTTTTATCTGATGTGTAGATTGCACTAAACGAAGTAAAGAATTTATTGTTCTGTGACTTGTGGTTTAAATTAAAATGTGCACCGCCCCTGGTATAACCTAGATCCCCAGGATAAATCGTACCTTCTTTTCGGTAATTTCCACCTAAAAGAAATGTGGTACCAGAGTTTCCTCCTGAAATACTTCCAGTTACATTGGTTAAATGAGCCGTATTTCCTAAAATCACCTTTTGCCAATCTGTATTCTGGTTCTGATCATATTTAAAAATTTCAGGTAAATACTCTTGGAGATCATTAACATCATACCCGTCATTTTTAGCACCCTCCTTCTCTAATGCGACATACTGAGCAGTAGGTAAAAAATCTTTTAGTAAATGACTCGCTTCTGAAATTCCATGACTGATGTCAAAATCAAATTTAGTAATACCTGATTTTCCCTTTTTTGTCGTAATCAAAATTACTCCGTTAGCCCCTCTAGCGCCATAAATAGCGGTTGCATCCGCATCTTTAAGTACATCTATACTTTCGATATCCGAAGGGGATAAACTATTAAATGGGGTAAAAGATCCCCTGGATGCTGCATTCTGAAAATTAGTTAAGACACCACCTGTTTCAATATTATACAACGCCGTCGCCGAAAAAGGTACCCCATCCACAATATACAATGGATTTCTATTCCCAGCAATCGAATTAATCCCCCTGATCTGAATTTTCGTCTCCGTGCCCGGCAAGCCCTGTCCATTTGTCACCAACACTCCCGGCATTCTCCCCTGCAAAGTCTGCAAAGGATTTGCCACTGGTTGTTTTTCAATATCCGCAGCGGTAATCCTACTCGTATTCCCAGTCGCCAACCTTTGCGTAGTTGTACCGTAACCAATCAACTTAACCTCATCCAACTCGCCAACGCTCTCCGAAAGGATCACGTTACCCATTTCCTTTTCGGCTTTAACTTCTTTGGGCAGATATCCGGTGTACGAGATCACCAGTATTGTACCCTCAGCTATATTCTTCAGGTAAAAATTACCTTTGGAATCTGTACTCACCACTTTACCCGTAGCTTTTACTTTAACCGTAGCGCCCGGCAAAGGTTTCTGATCAGCATCCAGCACACAGCCATGCACATCAAAATTTTGAAACACATCCAGAATGGCGCTTTTGGCCCGATCCAGAAAGCTGGGCGTTTTCATTTTAATACTAATGTTCTTGCCGTCCATAGCGTAATCCAGATCCTGATCTTCGGCCAGCAGATCCATAACCGATTTCAGGTCCATCTGCTGGAAATCCACATCTATTTTTTTAGCGGCATCGACTTGTTTGGCCGAATAGAATACATTGTAGCCGGTTTGTTTTTCAATGGCTGTAAATATTTGCTCAAGGCTTGCCCCTTTCTTACTGTAGGTAAGGTTCTGGGCAAAGGTAGCGGCACTTACCTGCATAAAGCAGGCGGTCAGTAAGACCATGATCATTTTCATAATCAATAATAGTTTTGGGGGTAGCCACCAGGGTAGCATACCTCGGTTTAAAGGATATAATTTCATACCTTCGTGTTGTTTGGGTTAATACGGTTAAACGTTGTAAGATTTGTTTAGGGTTAGCCCAAATGCTGGCGTAAAGGTGTGAGATACTTTTACGCCTTTTTTAAGCGCTAACCAATGGTTGTGTAAAGTCTGTTTACGTGGTATTCATTTGTGTTGGTTTTAGTTTGTGCTATTTGGTAACGGTGATTTGCTTTCCTTGTAACTTGAATTTCACTGTCCCGGTAAATTCAATGGTACCGAGTATTCTGGATACGTGATCGTAACGGGATACGGATCCGCTAAACAGTTCATTTTTTAAATCGCTACTGGTATAGGTAATGTCTACGTCGTACCAGCGCGAGATTTGTCGCATCACAGTTTCAAGGGGCGTGTCTTTATAGGTAAAGCGCCCGGTTTTCCAGGCAATGGCCAGGCTTGGGTCTACTTCTCTGGTGGTTATGGTAGTACCACTGGTAGTGGCTTGTTGGTTGGGCCTTAAGATGGTGGCGGGAGCGCCCTGGCTTGTGCTTACTTTTACGGAACCTTCCAGTAAGGTTGTTTTTGTATCGCGTTCATCAGAATAGGCACTGATGTTGAAATGGGTGCCTAACACCGTAACTTGCTGCCTGGCGGTTTCTACGATGAAGGGTTTTGGGACAGCCTTAGACATGTGGCTTACTTCAAAATAAGCTTCTCCGCTAAGCAATATTTTTCGAGATGCACCAGAAAATTTCGCAGGAAAGGAAATTTTTGAATCGGCGTTGAGCCATACGTGGGTGCCGTCTGGTAAGGTGACCTGATAGGTACCGCCGCGAGGGGTTTGCGCGGTAAATATTTGATGATTCCCATCCGCGCCTTCGGCATCTCCTCCGTAAGCAGAGAGGTCTGTACCGTCGTTATAACTTATTTTCGAGGCATTAATGATCACGCCGGTTTTAGCTTCGCTAAGGGTTATGGTTTTTCCGCTGGCCAGGGTTAGGGTTGCGGTATTTTTACCGGGGGCAATGTCGTTGGCATATGCAGATCCTGAAACAAGTTCAGGATGACGACCGTTCCTGTAATGGGATTCAAAGAACCAAAGGCCGAAGATGAGGGTTGCTACAGCAGCAGCTACCCAGCCATATTTCCATAGTTTTTTTGGTTTGAGGTCTGCCTCAGTGGATGAACCTGCTGTTGTGATCAAACTCAGCTTTGCTTTGGCACGTAACAGTGCCGCTTCGGTATCCGCTGTGCGGAAAATCCGGCCTTGGTTTTCAAGTTCGGCTTCATTTAACAAATTGCGGAAAAGCCTGGCGTGTTGTTCATCTGCTACAATCCAATCCTCCAGCTCGGTCAGCTCAGCGCCATCCAGTTCATTCAGCAGATACCTGCTGATCAATGCGGAGATGTGGATGTGATGATTTTCTGACGCTTCCATTTCAATTCAGTTTTGAATGATTTACTACTATAATCCATGAAGCATCGGTTTTATCTAAAGGATTGTAAAATATTTTTTTGAAGGTGCAGGAGTTTGCAGCGATGAGGGGTAAATGGAATGTAACAAATCCGGTTTTGTGAACTCTAAATGACTATGTTAGCTTTAAGAACCTGTACCCTTATGCATAAACTCATAACCTTGGGGATTAGCTTTTGCCTGATGTGTTGCAGTGTGAGTTTCAGTTATGCTCAGCAGGAAAGGACGTCATCCGACGCCATCGCCGAAGCGGTGCAAGTCAGCTTTAATTTAAACCAACCGGATAAAATTTATGCCTTAACATCGCCAATATTTCAGAAAAAAATGACCGGCGAACAATTTGCGCTTGGAATGCGTAAGTTTCATGGAAAAGTGGGCGACTGGACCAGCAGCGTTTTTAAGGAGCAGAATGAAAAGGGCTTCAATTACCTGGCGGTATTTGAAAATTCCAGACAGGTGTTTTCTCTTAGCCTTGACAGGCAGGGCAAAATAGATCGGCTCAATTTTACTGCCGCACCGATCGTCATTGCCGATAAGACCTATCAGGTACCAAGCAATAACCCGCTTAAAGATGCGCTTGATCTGGCCGTGGAACGCGCTGTAAGGCCTTATATTCAAAAGGGAAATACCTCAGGCCTGGTGCTGGCAGTAATGAATAAGGGAACAGTTAGAAAATACAGCTATGGCTCGTCTGACAGGAAGACGAGGCAATTACCAGATGCTGAAAAGACCATATTCGAAATTGGCTCGGTAACAAAGACCTTTAATACCCTGATGCTTGCCCAGGAAGTTGTAGCCGGTAAGATGAAGCTCAACGACCCGATCAATCTTTATCTGCCCGATGCTATCCCCCCACTCCAGTTCCAGGGAAGGCCCATCACCTTACAAGACCTGGCCAACCACACTTCGGGACTTCCAAGATTGCCAGCCAATATTTTCAATGGTAAAGTAGATCCAAAGGATCCCTACAAGCATTATACTCCTGATTCACTTTTTAGTTTTTTAAAGAATTATCATCCTGTGGTTATGCCTGGCACTGTGTTTTCCTACTCCAATTACGGAGCTGGTGTGCTGGGAACCATACTGGAACGTAAACTTCAGCTCAGTTTTGAGCAATTGATCCTCAGTAAAATCTGCAAGCCCCTGGCTATGGAGCATACCAGTGTTACGCTTAACGCCTATGCACTTGCGCAAGGCTATAACGAAACAGGCGAAGCGACAGCCCCCTGGGACCTGGCCTCGTTGAAAGGATCTGGAGCCATCCGCTCTACGCTGAATGATATGGTTAAATATACCCGTGCACAAATGGAGATGACAGGGCCCTTAGCAAAGGCAATTACATTGAGTCATGAGCCCACATTTAAAGGTAAGGATCAAAGTATGGGATTGGGCTGGAGAATTAGCCAATACGGCCGGTATACTTATTACCACCACTCTGGTGGCACGGGTGGCTTCAGGTCGTTTGTTGGTTTCGATCCTCAAAGACAGCTTGGGATAGTTATCCTGTCGAATGCGGCAGAAGATGTGACTGTTATGGGCGAAGGTTTCTTAAAATAAAATGTAAAGTGGCAGAACAGAAAGGTGCAGCATTCAACTAATGCAAAATTCCAGCTGTGAGGATAACCACTGCAGTAAGGTAATCCCTGTCAGAAAGTTTGCCTTTCAGCAAAGTCAGTCCCCGCATTTTCTGATTATTTACAGTACTGACTGTTACACCGAGTTCTTCCGAAATCTCCCGGGGTGTTTTACCCTCCTGGAAAGTCATGCGGATTACCCTGCGGCATTGCTCGGGTAAAGTATCTACCTGGGCAAAGATGCGGCTGATCAGCTCGGCATGCATCATATCTTCAAGTATATCGCCATCATAAATCCCCGACTGATCTGATGCATCTTCAAAAGCTTTCTGCCTTTTTTGTTTTTCCAGCATTTTGAAACAATCGTTTTTAGCAACAGTATACAGGAATGACCTCAGTTTGGAATAGCACTCGAAATCTGCCCGGCGGTGCCAGGCTTTCACCAGACTCTCCTGGGCAACATCTTCTGCAGCGATTTCATCGCCAACAATCCTTGCGCAAAACACGCGGAGAATGGGAAAGAAATGCCGAAAAAATTGATCAAAAGCCCGTTCATTGCCTGCGGTAAATTCAGCCAGTAATGACAAATTATGCTCTATTTTGCCCAGTTTCATTTAAAAGAATTTATAATTGGTTTCCTATTTAATTTAAAGATACACATTTATATATATTATTTTTTAATAAATACTAACTACATGCCCTGTGTATCGTTTCGCAACTTAATTTTTGTAGGTCTGTTACCATTATTCCAATAAAAATATATAGACTTACAAGTATATCTTTTAATGTATATGCTTTAAATTCTATTATACATTTAGTAGTAAGGAAATTTTAATCATAAGTGAGCTGACAAATCATGATCAATAAAATATGATACGGGATAGAATTCTAGACAAAAACAACTCAGCGATATTTTGAAAGGAAAACGCAATATTACAGCATACATCGCTTTAAAATTAGAGACCGAACTGGATATTTCTGCTGAGTTTTGGTTGAGCCTGCAAATGGACTACGATTTGCAATTGGAAAGAAACAAACTGAAACAAATAGCGTAAAAAAATTTGTTGTAAAAATGGTTGATTCACCAACAACAAAATAAACATATATGTTTAAAATTATTTCCATATTTAAACATATATGTTTAAATTTGTTTATGGACAGACGCAAGAGAAAATTGATCATTGAGCAATTGGATAGTAAATTAGCCGCTTTTAAACCTGCTGCCGTTATAATAAGGCCAGAAAAAGGATGGCTAAATGCAATACGTACATCTCTGAACATGCCATTAAATGCGCTTGGCCTAAAACTCGATACGACTCCACAAGGTATCAAAAATCTTGAATTGCGAGAGCAAAGTGGAAGTATCACACTGAACGCACTTAAAGAAGCTGCAGAAGGCTTGGATATGAAACTAGTTTATGCGTTAATACCCAAAGATGAAAGCGTTGAAAAAATGATAGAACAAAGAGCGTACGAGATGGCAAAGAAAATAGTTATGCGAACTTCAGCGTCCATGAAACTTGAGGATCAAGAGAATACAAATGAACGTCTTCGCAAAGCGATAATAGAAAAAGCAGAGGATATTAAAGATGAACTTCCAAAATACCTATGGCTCTAGAGATCGAATATCAGGAAGGACAAACCCCACTCGACGAAGAAGAAAAGGCAGGGCTTAGAATTGACACCATTACTACAAGAGAAGAGTTGGATGAGTTCGAACAGTTGAATATACAAAAGGCAGTCGAGTGGACGATCAAAAATAGATGGCCTGCAAAAAAAATCTTCACCGAGGATTTTATGCTAGCGTTGCATGCAAAGATGTATGGTGATGTTTGGACCTGGGCGGGTAATTTTAGAAAATCAAATAAAAACATAGGAGTACCATACTACCAGGTGGCAACAGATCTTAGGTTGCTGCTTGATGACGCACGCTACTGGCATGAAAACGAAACTTACCCCCCTGAGGAGATAGCCATCAGATTCAAGCACCGAATTGTAGCTATACATTGTTTTCCCAATGGCAACGGGCGCCATTCAAGATTGATTGCAGATGTTATCGTCGCAAACCTTTATAAATCTGAAGTATTTAGTTGGGGCAGTTCAACATTGGTTAAAGCCGATGACACGCGGACTAATTACATTAGCGCATTACGCGTGGCAGATCGAGGTACTATCAATGACCTAATAAAATTTGCGCGAAGTTAATAATAAACGCCGCCCTAGCAGGCAGCGTTTATTATTTGTACCAATTTTAGCTAAAAAATCACGTACTAGGGATTTGTGGTATTTTAATGGACATCCGTCCTGTATCAATTATACCATAAGGGGAATCAAACATATTTTAAAAAACGGGCATTGCCAATTTTATTACGCGAACACGGCTTTATACTACGCGAAGAGCGTAATTGCCGTGGTTAAGTCGTTACCGGGATAAATTTTAGAAACTTGGATTGAAAATTGATTGGCCTTTTGAGTCGCCATGCGATAGCACAACTAAAACAAGCGTTATTTATGGATTTTACGGTAGAACTTGAAGATATGATCGCCATGATTGTTTCAATCATTTGTGGAGGCGCAATAGGATTTGAACGGGAATATAAAAACAAGTCTGCCGGCTTTCGTACCATCATCCTGATTTCATTGGGCTCTACCATTTTTACCATAGTGTCCCGACATGGTGTTGGCGCTGATGACCGGATCTCAGCAAATATCATTACCGGTATCGGCTTCATCGGCGCAGGTGTCATATTTAAAGACAAAATTTCTGTACGTGGACTCACGACCGCTGCTGTCATCTGGACCTCTGCCGCAATCGGCATGACCACCGGCATTGGTTACCATGCACTGGCTTTATGCCTCACCATCATTACGCTCGGTGTCTTGTTAATGGTGACCAAAGTGGAGCGGATGATTGCGCAACTGCAAAAAGAAAAACTCCTGAGCGTAACGTTTCGCGACCCGGACTTTAAGCAGATTGAGCAATTGGAAGACACTTTAAACACCAAAGGCCTTTCTTTAGAACGTTTAGAGATCAGCAAAGAAAACAACCACCTGATCGTAATATTTAAAGTGTCAGGCAAAAAAAAGTATCTCGTAGAAATGAACGAAACCCTGGCTACACGGCCAGAAATCGTTAGTTTTACTTAACCATGAGGGTTCTTCATTTCATACCAGTAATGTGGAACCCCGTCGTAATCAAATACGCCATTTCTGACTAAACCGCATTTTTCTAAAACCTTTTGCGACTGCAGGTTTCCGACATCGGCAATGGCGTAAATGGCTGGTAATTTCAGCTGCTTAAAAGCATAATCAACGGCTGCTTTGGAAGATTCTGTAGCATATCCCCTACCCCAATACCTCTTGATCAGGCGATATCCCAGATCATGGTAAAACTGGTGGCCATTGGTTGGTTGCGTGATGAATTTAAAAGCGCCCCATCCTACAAAATTATGGCTGTCTTTCTCGATGATGGCATAACGTCCGATCCCGTTGTCTATGTATTGCTGACGGATCAATTTGATGCTATGCCGGGCATCTGCTATACTGGCAATGGGATGCTGCCCTAAATATTGATGCACCTCCGGATCTGAATCCAATTCAAAAATCGCGGCATCATCTGTTTCTGCCAATTCGCGAAAATAAAGCCGCTCCGTTTCTATAATCATTGTTTTGTGTTTTTTATTTGCTCCTTTTTAAGGAGGAAAAAGATCAAATTACACAAAAAAACAATAGCTGAAGGTTTAAGGTGCCAATTTCCTCCAACTAAAATACCATTTCAGCATCAACCAGGTCAGCAACTGGAAACCCGCAAAATGTAAAAATAATGCAGGTAAAGAAATCAATGCATTGGGTACAACCGGATCATGAACAAACTGCTTTAGCAACAATTGCTTACCCAGCATATCACTTTTAGAGAAAATAACCATCGCCGACAGGTTGTTCCCAAAATGCAAACCAATGGGTAGGTAAACCGACCGACTGCGATAAAAAGCATAGGCAAACACAAAACCTACTGACCCGGTTGTGGCCAGGATCATCAGCATTTGTGCCGGATTACCCCAGGCTTGCCAGGCAAACCAATGGTAAACCCCGAAACTTAATGCCGATACCAGCATCGCCAGGCGCCCCCCAAATCTCTGTATAAGCAGATACAAGAGCGCTCCGCGGAAAATCAGTTCTTCATAAACTACTGAACGCAGCAGGTATGCAAATGAAGACCAGAAATCGGGAATACCATACGCCGGGTTCAGCTTCCATGGATTATGTACCAATAACGAAAGGCCATATTCAAAACAGCAATGGTACAGTACTGCCCAAAGTATCCCAACCAACAATTGCAATAGGTGTATACCAGAAGGCAAAAAGCCAATGGCCTGGAGATTGGTTTTAGCCAGATATTTTAACAAGAGATAAGACAACAGGAGTTCAATCAGGATTCCGTACATAAGATGTGCTTTACGAAACAAACTTATTACCTTTGTGATCGTAAACAAGCCGCCATTTGCAAATGGCGTACAAATGTCGCCTTTGTCGTATGCTTTCAAGCTCAATGAATACCGCAAACAGAATCAAAACCGGCAGGCTGGCCAAAGGGCTTACCCAACTGGAACTTGCGAAACTCAGCAACATCAGTTTGCGCTCTATACAGCGGATTGAGAATGGCGAAGTTAACCCAAGAAGTTATACACTGAAAATTCTTGCCGAACAACTGAATATTGAATTCGATTTTACTGAAACAGCTGCAAGTGCTGGATCAATTGCCAATGAAAAACCTGTCGGCGCTTCAGGCAAAATTCCCAAAATCATCTGGTCCTGCGGAACCGGGCTGCTCCTGCTGTTATGCAGTGCGGCATTTCTATCTCAAAGTGCACGTTTCCCCGAAACTTCTTTCGAAACTTTCCTTTTTTGGGCAGGGATCACACTCGTTTATACCTTTACTTTAAGTATCATCTGGCGCGCAGACTAAAATGTTGATATATCAAATTTTTGAGATTTATTACAGAATTCCATGCTTAATCTCAAAATAATTATCGTTAAAGTTTTCAGGAGTTAATTTTTAGATTAAAATTGTTTTTTAATTATAAAACCAGAACCTATATTTGGCGATCACTAACACATTTTAAGATAGCTATGGGAATCGTTGGTACATTTAAAGTAGAAAAAGATCCTTTTTATCAACAAGGAAGACGGGAAGCGCGCAAGGAAGAACGCGTTAAAGCTGCAAAGGAAAAGAAAGAAATGGCACTCGAAATTGCGCTCAAATTAAAAATGAAGGGCATGCTTGTGGAAGATATCTCTGAACTTACAGGACTTTCTATTGAACAAATACTAGCCCTGGGTTAGCGTTTCATAAAAACAACATTTGTGATCTGCAAAAGCCAACAGGCATGAGCTTCAGTTCGCTCATGCCTGTTGTGGAAAATCAGGGTTGATTAAAAGACTTCCGGAAATATTTTACACTTTCAGCCACATCTGCGCTGTTGCTGTTCCAGTTGTATTCATATTCTGCAGATATTGCGCCTTTGAAGTTTTGGCTTTTCAGCTCTTTGATCACAGCATCAATGTCACAAACGCCCTCGCCCCAGTGTACATCGTGTGCATTGCGGCTTTTTTCGTTCAGGTCCTTCATGTGCAAGTGAAGTACATGGCCCGAAGCCTTTTTTAAACTGGCAACAGGATCAAGTCCGGAACGCACCCAATGACCAATATCGGCACATAAACCCAGGCGCTTACTTTTTCCTTTGATGGCATTTAAGGCAATATCCGGGTTCCAGTAGTGGGAAGGATTAGGGTGGTTGTGAATGGCCACATTGATCTGATATCGATCACAAAGATCTGAAAGCAATTGCAGGTATTTTTCATTGGGCTCAGAAGTGATCGTCTCTACCCCCATGGCTTTACAAAATTCAAATATTTTGATCCAGTCGGCCTCATTATCGGCACCAACCACACCATAAGCCACCATTTTAACATGGTTTTCCTGCAGCTTTTTTAAAATCAGGTTACGCTTAGCTGCATCCATTTTATAATCCATTTTACCTGGGATACCGGCACCAATCTCCTGTCCGGGATAAGCCTCCACATAACTTAAATCACAACTATCTATTTTAGCTATGGCCTGAGAGAAAGTAAACTGTTTAAAGGTATAAGCCTGTGCACCCAATTTCCATCCCAATTTAGCTTCGGGATGTTTAGAAACGGACTGGTTTTGCCTGGTTTTGCAAGATGCCAGACCAATGAATAAAAGCAGCAGAAAGCTGGCTGGTAAAAAGAAACGGTGTCTGAATAAATTCATATTTGGTTTGTATGTTAGTACCTGCAAGTTATCAAATTCTGGAATTATTTCAGTTTAAATCGCAATTTTGGTACTGCATTTCCGGAAATGAAGGACAATTAGGGTTTGCCAATTTATTGCGCGCTCACCATTGATCTGTTCTGAAGGGCGCAGCAGGCAAACCATCAACATTATAAAGGTTACCAGCCAACCAATCTTTAAATGCGTAACGTACGGCGACAGGCTTACTCACCCGATTACTTTGCACCACCACCGTGCTTCCCGAAATTATAGCTGTACCTGGATAAAACACCCGATCCTCCCCGGCGATTTCAAAATTAATCAACGGTTTATCATAAGCAGTTAAACCATTATTGGTATGCTCAAAGTTTACGATGGCTTTTCCGTTTTCAGTCTGGATAGATTTATATTTCGGACCCTGGTAAGGAATACCTTTTTTACCATACGTTTTGGCCAAAGCCCAATAGGCCAGTCGCTGACTGATCACAGTTTTATCTGATGGATGGATGCTGACTTCGCTCCCTGCATCTACACTTACCGCCATTCCGGAATTTGGGATCAGGCGCATAGCCCTGGCCTGAGCTTCATACATCAAAGGGAGTTTGTTTTCGTCGCCCTTGTATAAAAAAGGTGCGATCTGTACATAATAAAAAGGCCAGTCGCCACAAGCCCAGATGTTGCGCCATTCTTTAACCATCGCCTGCATTTTCCGGTCATAGGTATTTGCAGTCGACCGGTTGGATTCACCCTGGTACCAGATCACGCCTTTGATATGGAAACCAACAATTGGGTTAATCATGGCATTAAACAATACGCTGGCATCGTTTCTGTTTGTAGTGGTGGTATCTGTTTTTACAGGATAGTCTGTAAAACCGGCCAGACTATTGCTTTTCATCCAGGCTTCTATTGGCGTTCCGCCAAATGCAGATTCAATAATGCCGACAGGTACATGGAGTTGTTTTTGCAGCATACGGGCAAACTGGTAGCCCACCGCACTAAAATCACTTATATTTTCAGCATTGCTGCTTTTCCACCTGGCCTTTAATGCTGTTCTGGGTGTATTTGCCCAGGTTCTTTCGATTTTAAACAAGCGTACACCCTGCTCCTCAGCTTCCATCAACAGATTTAACGAGTGGGCAACAGGTTCATTCATAAAACCGCCAACTGGCATTTGCATATTGGACTGCCCAGAACACACCCAGACTTCCCCGATCAACACATCCTGTAACTCCAGCTTTTCTCCGTCATTAAAAGTAATTCCATAAGGCCCTCCGGCGGTTGGCGTCTGAACAGTGGTTTTCCAGGAACCATCCTTTTCAGTGGTTAAACTGTAAGTTTTTTTATTCCATGAAGTAACAATGCTGAGTTTTGAACTGGATTTTGCCTTACCCCATAAGGCCACTTCACTTTGCTGCTGGAGTACCATCCCACTGGAGATAACGGCAGGCAAAGATACTTTTGCAGTCGAATGTAAAGCAATCAGACTAAGGAAAATGAACAGTTTACAGGTTTTCATTTGTGTTGTTTTTTTTATTTTACAGCGCATTCGTCTACCAGACGAAGTATAGAATAATAATTTTTTCCGACAGCTTCTGATAAAGCGATCTCGCAAGTCTTGGATGAGGAATAATAGCCATCAAAGGCTTGTGCTTTAACTTCTGAAGCCTCTCCGGCAGTGGCCGACTGGGTCAGTTCAGGATGTAAGAAACCCCGGTCACCCGCCATACCGCAGCAACCCGCAAATAATGGAACAGTAACGTTTTCAGCAAAATGACTGGCTACTTTAGTGAATTTAAATTCCAGTCCAGACATTTTTTGCAGAGAGCATACCGGATGTACTACAATGTTTTTCTTTTTAGTCCCAACCGAAACGTGCGGTAGAATATAATCATGAAGGTAATCGATGCTGTCCATAATTTTCATCGCATCAAATTTTCCCTGGTTTGAGGGGCTCAGCGCAGCTCTGCAATTTAACAAAGTCTGTGTACAGGAACTGATGTCCAGAACAATACCAAAGCGACCTTCGTTGCTGGCCAGCCAAAGCTGCTCAATGGTCTGGTTCACGGTAAAGGTATAGGCATCATAAAAACCTTTAGACGAATAAATCTGTCCGCAGCACATCCTGCTCACTTCAGATGGAAGCAGGACATGGATTCCTGCTTTAGCAGAAACATCCATCAATGTCTGCATCACTCCTTTCTCCCTGGGATCAGGTTCACCCATCGTTCTTGAAATGCAACTGGGGAAATAAACTACCGTACCATTTGTAGCGCCCTCCTGTTTGCCGGCACGGAGCTTTTTGGCCAGGGCCAGTTGGTTTGACCACAATGGAAATGCAGGGATTACACTTTTCAGGCCGGAAGTAATTCCGATCATACTGCGCTTTCCAAAAATCCGGTTCATGGTTAATCCGGCTGCTAAAGCCGCCCGCACCAGGGTTGCCACCAAACGGAAATTCACAGCAGTCATCAAAGCAACTTTGTTCGCCATGGCCGAATGGTTTTCCCGCCTCAAACGTTTCACCAGGTCGCCCGTATTGATATCTACCGGGCAGGCGGTGGCGCAGAGTCCATCTACAGCGCAGGTATCCAGTCCCTGGTATTGGTACTGCTTTAAAAGTTCGGCATACTCCTTTTTGACACCCGTATTTTTAAGTTTAATCAATTCCCTTCTGACCACAATCCGCTTCCTCGGTGTCAGCGTCAGGTTGCGGCTCGGACATTTCTGTTCGCAGAAACCACATTCCATACATTGGTCCACTTCCTTTTCTACCTGGGTCAGACCTTTTAAATTGGTAATGTGCGCAGATTTATTTTCATTGATAATGACCCCAGGATTTAACAGATTATCCGGGTCAACTGCCAGCTTAATGGCTTTCATGATCTGGTAGATTTCCCCGCCCCACTCTGTTTCTACAAAGGGAGCCATGTTCCTTCCGGTCCCATGTTCGGCCTTTAATGTTCCTTCATACTTGTTGACCACCAGCGCAACAACCTCTGATAGAAAGTGGTGATACCGTGTGATTTCTGCCTCGGTATCGAAAGCCTGGGTAACCACGAAGTGGATATTTCCATCCTTTGCATGACCAAAAATAATGGCATTGTCGTATTGATATTTTTTGAATAGCACCTGCAGATCCAGGATCGCATCCCCAAGTCTTGAAACCGGGAAAGCCACATCCTCCAGAATAACCGTAGTTCCTCTTGCCCTTACCGCGCCTACTGAAGGGAACATCCCTTTCCGCACCTTCCACAACAAAGCCTGTTCTGCTTTAACGGTCGTAAAAGAAGCAGGTGTCAACAGCGCCAGGCTTTCCGATACCGACTCAAAATGAGCCAGGTAACCCTGCAATTCCGGAACAGTTGCGGCATGGTATTCCACCAGAAGTGCCGCAGCATCTGCACCTAAGGTCTTGATCAGCTCCGGTACGCCAGCAATATGTTCAATAGACCTGAGCGAAGCCCGATCCATCAGTTCCACTGCGGCCGCACCTGATAAGGTAAGCGGTTCGATTGCCCTGCAGGCCGCATAAATGTCCGAAAAGTAAAGCAATGCAGTCGATTTCTCCGGGTAATCCGGGATACTTTCCAATACCGCCTCTGCAATAAATCCCAGGGTACCCTCGGCACCAATCAGCAAATGCGCCATGATGTCCAGTGGTTCCGTAAAATCAACAAAAGCATTTAATCCGTAACCTACTGTATTTTTGGTCTGATACTTTTGCCTGATCCGCTCCAGGACCTCGGGCTGTTCGAAAATCTGCTGACGTAACACTTTCAATTGCTGAGAAAGCGCCGGACATTCTTCTGAAAAGCGTTGGTAGTCCTGCTGGTTTTCTGTTGTATATAACTTCCCGTTCGGCAAGATAAAGCGGATATATTTTGTGGTATGGTAGGCGTTTTTACTTACACCGCAACACATGCCACTTGAATTGTTGGAAATGATCCCCCCCATCATCGCTGAAGTAATACTTGCCGGATCAGGACCTATTTTTCTTCCGTATCTGGATAATCTGGCATTCACGACAGATCCCACTGCTCCGGGCTGTACCCGCACCAGATCACCGGCCTTCTCCACCACAATCTGGTCCCAATACTGACTCAGATCAACCAGGATCCCATCGGTAACCGACTGCCCGGATAAACTTGTTCCGGCAGTACGAAAAACGAGTGGAATGCCGTGCTGTTGAGAAAAAAGGAACAGTTGAATGATCTGCTCCTCCGTATCTGGTAAAACAACTGCCTTCGGCCGCAGGTAATAAAACCCAGCGTCAGACGCGTAGGCAACTAAGTCAATCAGTTGACATTTAACTTGTTTCTTCGGAATCAGGGCAGATAATAAAGGTTCTAATTGTTCAGGTTTCATGAGGAGATCAAGATACAATCTTTAATTAAATTTTAATAGTTTCATTTCTAAAACCATATTCCCCGACCAGTAATCTACATTCATCTGCAGGTAAAATGCCGTCAGAAGAGGTCGCCGCAAATAAACTAGAGGCACCTGCACATACGCCAAGTTCCAGACAAGCTTCCATAGGTAAGCCATCGTGCAGCCCCATCAATACCCCGGCAGCAAAAGCATCGCCAGCCCCGACCGCCCCGGCTATTTTTTCAGCCGGAACCTGGATGCTCGGCTGAAACAATACTGCTCCCGACCTGCTCACCGCAATGGCACCGGCGGGAAAATGCAGCACAACCCATTGGTTTACCCCCATCTCTATAATTTTTGATGCGGCAAGCTGACAGGCATCCGGCAACAGCTCAGCTGTTGCGGACACAGTTGCGATGCCGGTCAGCATTGCCGCCTCAAATTCATTCACAAACAGGTAATCGATATAGGGCAAAGCAGCAGGAATGATGTCTTTAAAACGATCTGAACGCTCACTTACAATGTCCGCAGAAGTCAGATAACCTGAAGCTTTCGCTGCTTTAAAAACCATCGAAGCCCTGCTCTGACCATCCGGCTCAACGATGTCCAGTCGATCCAGCAGCAGCAGATAGCCCAGGTGAAAAATCCTGGCCTTTGAACCCGAAAAATCAAAATCGTCAACATCAAGCAAGGCATTTGCACCGCGCTGATGAAAAAAAGTACGCTTCCCGGTATGTTTAACGGTCATGACATCGGTATAAGATGTAGGGGCATCGACCTGCCTGAGCTGACTGACATCGATGCCCAACTCCAGGCATTCTGCTATAATCTTCGATCCCCGTTCGTCATTTCCGACAAGTCCCAATCCGCTTAGCGGAAAATCTGCACCAAGTTTAACCAGACCTTTTAATAAGTTATAGGCAGATCCCCCGTTACTACTGTATTCTACCAGGATGTTCACCAGCTTTTCCTCCTCGGGAAAAACATCGATCACTTTAACCTGATCAATGATCCAGTTGCCGCCGACCAAAATTCCATTTCTCATAAATTACTGATCGCTTAAAAGTTTAACATCTGCCGCAACGTCCTCGTCAATGTGAGAAAAACGACCAATTTCCGGATTTGAAAAGTAATTGTCGTTCAGGTCATCATTGGCCGTAGATACCTCACCAATAATGCATGCTGCAGTATCAGGAAAAAAGGCATGCCATACACCGGATTCTATCGTGACCCGCTCGCCTGCCTGCAACACAAGCAGGGCGCCAGAATGGTGCATCCGGTACTGTCCGTTTACTTTAACCTGGAGCTGACGATTTGTATCCGGCTTTGCCGGATCATTTGTCCACAATTGCAACACCAATACCCCATTGCGGCAAATGATGTCCTCCTTCTTTTTCAGGTGGGTATGTGCAGGGGTCAACTGCCCCTTTGTAGCATACATCAGCTTTTCACAATACTCCGTTTCTTCTGCCAGGTTAACCAGTACCAGTCCACAGGTAGAAAAATCGCCCAAACCAAAATCTGTCACATCCCACCTCGGCGCTGGAGGCAATGCCCAGCCATTTTGTTCAAAGAAGTTGCGCGCATCGCTTATTGTTTGATTAATTGTTGATCTCTTCATACGGGCTGAGTCTGATGATAATGAATATTTTCTACAGTTTGACTGGCAAAAGACTTCAAGCCGGCATTGAATACATAATGGCTGTCCAATGCTTCCTGAGGGGTTACACAGCCAAACCTACCTGCTAAAGCCCCTGCCCTTTCAGCAACATAGGCGGCGAGCATCTGCATAAAGCAATCCGGAAACCCAGGTTCAAAAATACCACCCGTTATGGTTGGAAAAGGCATGCCTTTAAAACCTAAATCTGTTCTTTGCCATACCTGCTCTTTTTCACATTTGAATGTCCACAGTGCTTTGGTATCCTTGGTGCTGTATTTTACACCACCCTGCGTACCCAGTACCTCAATGTACCAGGTATTGGTTTCACCTGGGGCAATACGTTTCATCTCCAGGGTCATGGGTACATCCTCCTGATCAATCTGCACTGTTGTATTCAGGACAGCATTGTTCCAGGTATCGCAAATGGCGATCCCACCTTTGCCATCGGGTCTTTCGGTAATGATTTTTTGCAACTGGGCGTGTAAGCGATGTGGCTTCCAGCCCAGCCTCAGGGGTACATGAAGCACGTGCATGCCCAGGTCACCCATCACACCAATTTCCCCGCAAAACTGGTTCTGCCTTTTCCAGTTGATGGGCTTATCCGGATCCAGATCGCTGGAATGTAAGAAGCCGCTCTTAATTTCGATAATCTGACCGAGCCTTCCCGAACGTACTTCTTCAATGACCCTTTGCGGACCTGGTAAAAAAGGCATTTCAGAACTGCAGCGCACAAAACGACCCATTTGCTCCGCAGCCGCTTTAATTTCTAAAGCAGCCAACAGATCTATACCAAAAGGTTTCTCGCCCAACAGGTCTTTACCGGATTCCAATACTTCAAGATAATATTTTTGATGCAGATGATGTGGCAAGGCCACATAAACCACATCTACATCTGCATCGGCAAGTAATTCTTTATAATCGGTTGTCACTAACTTTACCGAAGGCACACCATCATACCACGACAGGACCTCCGGATTGAGGTCACAAACGGCTGTCAAGGCCACCTTAACCGGGAAATCGTTTAAGGCAAACCATCTTCCAAAGGCGCTTGCAGCCTCTTTTCCCATCAAACCACCACCAATTATCCCTATATTCACTGTTTTCATTTATACTTTTTTTTATAATTATTGAGCGATTAAATTTGCCGACTGGATCAGGTGCATGACTTCGGCGGGACGGGCTCCTTCATGGACAATTGCCATCAGTGCCTTGGTCATTCCTGCCGGATTTGCATGTTGGATCACATTTCTACCGTAAACAATCCCCCTTACCCCTTGTTGCATCAACCCGAATGTCCTGTCCAGGATTTCTTCATCCGTTGCTTTTCCACCTCCGCGTACAAGCACCGGAATATTGCCGGCGATTTCAACGATTCTATGGTATTGATCAATGTCATCCGTAGGATCTGCTTTGATGATATCCGCACCCAGTTCTACCCCTTGCCTTACCAGCGGAATAATTTGCTGGGGATCGCCATTCACCATATAACCACCAGCCTCATGGTTCGGTCTGAACACCAGTGGCTCAATCATTAAGGGCATAGCATACTGCTCACAAAGCGGTTTAAGCTTCAAAATGTTCTGGATACACTGATCCGTTACTTCGGGCGCGCCCGGAATGCTGAAAAGGTTAACCACAACACAGGTTGCGTCTAGCCGTACGGCCTGCTCAACCGGATTTTCAATCATCCGGCTAAATAAGGTCGTAGGCAGTTCTTTGCCATATACATTGGCCACGTCAGTTCTCAAGACCAATGAAGGTTTTTCCCTTCCCGGTATGGACTGTAAATATTGCGCCTGGCCCAGGGTTAACTGGATCGCATCAGGAGCAGCCTCAACCAGCACCTCTACTGCTTTCTGAACGTTTTCTATTCCACTTAAAAAAGCGTACTCATTAAAAAAACCATGGTCAATGGCAACATCGAAACAGTTGCCGGATTTACGATTAAATAACCTGTTTAACTTGTAATTTTTCATATCTTAAATATAGGATTAATTCATAACTTGTATATACATGTTGGAGATAAATAATTTGCTCATTTGAAACTTTCGGAAGGCTGGTCTGTCATGACAAATTCCAATACACCACCATTTACAATAGCTGCATGACTGATTAAAAACGACCTCAGCTTTATGCCGTTTAAAAAGACGGCTTTAACGTACCGGTTCTTTTCGGATAGGTTTCCGGACTTGACTTCAAAATACTTACCTTTCTGAACTTCGATTTTTAGCGATGGAAATTGTGCTGCACCAATGACATATTGGTTGGAAGCAGGTACCAGCGGATAAAAGCCCATTACACTGAAAATATACCAGGCGGATGTTTGTCCGCAATCGTCATTTCCATTGATGCCCATTGGCGCATTCCTGTAATTATTGGTTGATGTATATTTACGCAGCAATTCCTGGGTTTTCCATGGCTGGTCTGCATAATTATATAAATACGCATAGTGATGCCCCGGCTCATTGTCATGACGGTAATGGTTGCCTTGAAAATTTTCATCCAGTTTTTTTGCAAAAACCTCCGGGCCACCAAACAGCTTAACCATACCCGGCACGTCGTGCATAGCACCAAAAAGATAAGTCCATTTTGTCCCTTCTGTAAAACCTTCATCCACGTTACTCACCCAATTCCCGAACCTGTCTTTAGGCGCCATAAATCCCGTTGCGGGATTATACAGGTTTTTATAGTACTTACTTCTTTTAATCAGCTCCTGATATACTTTGGGCTTACCCATCGATTTGGCAACCTGCGCAATGCACCAGTCGTCGATGCCAAATTCTATGGTCCTGGATACAGACTCACCAATCACTTCTCCGCCAGGAACATAGCCGTATTTCAAAAAACCACTTAGTCCGGCCCTGGCCTCAATACCTGTCCAGATGTCACGGCCACCCCATTTCTTCTCCAGATCTTTTTCAGGCGCAACAGTAGCATTTTTCATCATCGCCTCCCAGGCAAGGTTGACATTGTACCCCCTGAAGCCCTTCACATAAGCATCAGAAATCATGGCGTCGGCATGTGTACCGATCATGATATTTGTATAACCCGGATTGGGCCATTTCGGCAACCATCCACCCTCTTGATACATTTGCAATAAGGACCTGACCATGGGATTTACCCGTTCCGGATGTAGCAAGGTCATCAGCGGATGCTGTGCACGGAAAGTATCCCATAATGAAAAATCATTGTAAGACACACCTGCATGAATCTTATCGTCAAAGGCGCTATAGTACCGCCCGTATTCAGAAAATTCCCTGGGAAATAACATCGTATGAAATAGCGCGGTGTAAAAAACAGTACGCTGCTCTGCTGTGACCTGATCAATTTTTATTTTACGCAACTGCTGTTGCCATGCCTCGCGTGTAGCAGCAACAACAGCATCAAAATCCCAATGGGGTATTTCCTGGTTTAAATTTTCAAGAGCTTGTTCCACACTGATAAATGAAGTGGCGACTTTTACTTTGACTACCTCATTGGCTTTGGTCTCAAAGTTTACATAAGCGCCCATTCGTGTGCCATATTGCTCGGTTTGCCCGGCCGTAGTAATTCCATTGTCCCAGGTACCGAATGAGTTAAACCGCTTGTCGAACTGGATGACAAAATATCCTTTGAAATTTGGTAAGGGAGGACCAAGCTGCGTAGCGTGCCTGTCGGGATTGTAACCGATGATGCAGTTTCTGACTGTATCTACAAAAACATAACCTTTCAATATGCGCAGACGCTCGGTAAAATCGTTGTCGCTATCGGTCAGTTCAGGTGCGAGGTTAATGCCCTGGATTACAAATCTCGAATCCTTGGATTCAGGAAAAGTAAAGCGATAAAGTGCTGCGCGACTGGCTGCAGAAGTTTCGGCTTTGATCAGTTGCCCGGCCTCATTGTTCAATTCTGTCGAATAATAATAAGGTTTTGCCACTTCCCGATCATGTGAAAAATGCATCCCGCGTTCTTTAGGCATCACTTTCAGCTTACCCACCTGCGGCATCACCGAAACATAGCCATAGTCGCCCATCCACAACATTGGCTGATGTGTAGCCAGAAACCCGATAATGGTATCCCTTTCATACAAATAAGGTCCGAGCCCCATTTTATTTTGTGTAGTCTGGGGTATAAAATTGGTCATAGCAAAAGGCCGGTTCACACAGGGAAAAGTGCCACCACCTTCAACGTCGTCCCGAAAGCCGCGGTGTGCAGTGCCTATGGTCGTATTGACATAGTCGACTTCCAAACCTCCCCCGTTTCCAGCCTGTTGTTCCAGGGCCACAATCGCTTCCCACAACACGCCGGCCGTACCGCGATAAGATCCGGTACCAGGTGCAGGTGTATTGTCCATCAGGAACCATTCGTTAAAATCGTTGTACTTAATTGTCCGGTCCAGCATTGGTTTGAGTGCAGCTTTTGCTTCCTCGATATAGCCATAGCGGACCAGCTGGGTGACCATTCTCGCCCCAAACCAGGTCCAGTCGCCACCATTCTGATAGGTATACGGATAAGTCAGGATGGGATGCAAAAAATAGCCTTTAGGATAGGCTGGATAAAGCGTCAGACCGATGGAGGCTGCCCCTGCTTTTTGCTGGTTGTCCAGCATTTTGTGGTAAGCAGCCAACACCTCCTTTTTACTCAGCAAACCAGCCTGAATTGCAACCGCGGTACCCCCATGGTAATAGATTGCATTCTCATTGAAATCCTTTGGAAAAGGCGAATTCAACAGATAAATGTGGGGCTTAAACTTTTGATTTTTTGCATCCCAAAGGTGGGTACGGATATTTTTGCGCAAGTCCTGCAAACGCTTCAGCCAAAATGATTTTCTTTGCGGATCATGCTTCAGCAAGGAAGTATAACCTTCAAGGGCAATAACCAGCATCGCATTGTCATAAATGTCAATGGCCAGGTTTGAATGTTCATCGAGTACAATGCCGACCTTATTTTCCGGTTGCACATCCCCCCAATCGGCTGTTGTTCCACCCCATATCAAACCGTATTTTTTACTAAAACGCTTATTGTACAAAAACAAGAGTGCATTTTCCAACCGGGCAGACACCGTTTTTCCATCTACAACTTCCTGTAAAAAAGCGGTATCACCAGTAAAATCGATATACTTTTTAACGGCCTGCAACAGGGAGCTCTCCTGATCGGTCTCAATGGTATTTTTATGCGCCGCATAACCCGGCAACGATTTGGCATAATAATATTGATACTTCTCCTTTTTATCGACAGCAACGTAACCGTCAACAATGGCACCATCGTTTTGCTGAAACTTCAGAAAGTTGATCAGGATTTGCCTGATTTCTTTGGTATCGTTTACATGGCAGGCCAGACCTGCAAAGGTGTTAAAGTCCCTGATCCATATTTCCTGATAAGCCTGCCCTGCCGAATAGCCTGTAGCGATTAGCTTTTCGGCCATTTGCTTCACCCGGGCCATGCTTTGCTTTTCATCGTCCTGGAAGGCCTTAGCCGGAGTAAAGGCGAGCAGGAGATACATCAACAACAACCCCACAACCGGCCTTCTAATCATTTTCATCTGTGTTTTTTTTACCATTCCGGATTTTGAGTAAGGTTTTTATTGATATAGAGTTCATTTTGAGGAATCGGGTATAGGTTCATTTTATTGTTCCAGACACGCGTTTCTACCAGTTTACGGGTATAACTCAATGCGCCGGTACTTGAACGGTTTACTTCCATCCCATAGATATCAGTGGTTGAACTGCCTATTTTCCATCTCCTGATGTCCCAGAAACGGTGGTCCTCAAAAGCTAGCTCCACCCGCCGCTCATTTCTCAGTTTTGTTTTGAAATCAGCCTGACTCATCCCGGCAGGAAATATGGGCATCCGGCCTCTTACCCTAACCAGGTTTACCGCATCATACGCTGTCATATTTAAAATACCGGGGCCTGTAGTATAGGGTCCATAAACTTCATTCATGGCTTCAGCATAGTTGAGCAAGACCTCGCCATAGCGGAAAAGCATCCAGCTGTGCTGCTGTGTAGTCGGTGCAGCAGCACTTAGAGAAACAGCCTCAATCACATATTTTTTCAAATAATAACCAGTCTTGGTTGCCCTTTCGTTGGGTTTGCCATTACGGCCACCGTCCCACACCTGGATGGCTGAACCTTTCCAGGTTGCACCATCAGCAAGTATCGTTTCACCCAGCCTTTGGTCCCTGCCTGCATACGGGTTATTGGGATCGTAACCAGAACCAGGTTCATTAATCCCTTTGCCATTAGCCACCATTTCATAGCTATCTACCAGATTCTGGCTTGGACAGGTACCGGTATTTCCTCCTTCATAACCTACCGGAAAATTGGCGGCTTCATAGGTATTGGAGAAACCTTGACGGGTTTCCAGGATCAATTCAACCGAACCAATGTTGTTGGGCATTTCCCGATATCTGCGCAACAAGGAATACAACTGTAAATCCATGAGTTGCTTGGCAGCAGTAGCCGCTGCAATCCATTTTGCCTGATCATTACCCGGATTGTGCAGGGGACTCGCAGCATACAGCAGTGTACGGGCCTTTAACGCATAAGCCGCACCTTTGGTTGCCCTTCCGGTCTCTGCCCCAGGCAAAGTTGCATAGCTGGCCGGGAGTTTAGGAATAATGGCATCACATTCTGCAACAATAAAATCAACCACCTGGCTATATGTTGATTTTTTGACTGCATTGGCCTCCTCCACAGTTAATGGCGTGGTAATTAAAGGCACATCGCCATAACGTTTAATCAGCTCAAAGTAGAAAAATGCACGCAGAAACCTGGCTTCATAGGGATAGTTGTTATATTGGAGCATCATCTCCGCATAACCGTCATTGTAGCGGAGGTCTTCAAAAGTCTGGCCGGCAGAAATCTTCAAAAACCTGTTGGCCGATCTGATCGCAGTGTATAAAGTACCCCATTGATCGTCTAAAGGTTGCAATGCACTCCAGCTGCCATCGTTAAACCTTTTAATGGCCGACAAATCCCATACATGCACCGCATCATCAGACGCGGCAGAACGCATCGCACCATCAATCCCGTTAAAATCGGTAGGCAGGTAGGTATAAATTGAGGTCAACAGCGCTTTATACAAATTCGGGCTGCTCAATACCGCATCTTCATTGTAAAACGTAGTCTCACTATAGTCAAGGCTTTTACTGCAACTCAGCAACACGGACAGCAATGCAAGGCAGCTCAGGTATTTCTTAATGTATTTCATAACAATCTTTTTAATAGCTTAAAAACCAATTTGTAAACCCACACTGTACGTGGAATAGATCGGATAAACTGCACCGATGGCCTCAGGGTCCACAACGTCAATCTTGTCTATGGTAAATAAATCCATCCCTCTCAGGATAATTTTGGCACTGGACAGTTTTAGCCTGGAACTGAACTTTTGTGGGACTTTATAATAGACCATCAGTGACCTCAGTTTAAAATATGAAGCATCAGCCATCCAGATGCTGTTTGAACGGTAATTGTTCTCATTGCCCAAGGTAGACAGGCGCGGTAATGTTGCTGTGGCCGCTGTAGCAGGAGTCCAGCTGTTGGCCGAAAATTCTGAAATGTTGTTGTTCCCGGAAAGCGGCCAGAAAATACTCCTGGTGTTGAGGTAAATAGATTTATTGGCGATCCCCTGGAATATGGCATCTAATCCAAATCCTTTGTACTGAAGTCCAAGAGATGCGGAATAATAGATTTCCGGATTAACGGTATTGTAATTCAATGCCTTTTCATCATTGGTGTTGATGATGCCATCGCCATTCTGGTCCTTATACTTGATATCTCCAGGTTTTACTGCAGAAAATGTTTGCAATGGGCTATTTGCGATATCTGCAGCATCTTTAAAGAAACCTATGGCTTCCAGGCCAAAGCTCTGCCCAATGCTCCTGCCGGTTTTGGATAAATAACTGTAAGGTTGAAAAGCCTCAGCCATAGCGATGATCTTATTGCGTGAATAAGCAAACTGTGCACCTACATAATAACTCAGCGCACGCTTGTTCTGATAAAATTTCAAGCCGGCCTCCATTCCTTTATTGTTGACCACCCCTTCACTTAAAAGTGGTTTAGCTGCACCAAGAACACTGGATACCAAGCCATCAGACTCCACAAGGATATTTTTCCGATGGTCATAGAAAAGATCCAGATTCAGATCAAACATCCCCAACATGGTTGCATCTATCCCCAGGTTGTGTTTGATTGCAGTTTCATAGGTTACATTTCCCGAAGGAACACGACCTTCCTGCCAACCTACGGAACTGGTGTTATTTGCTGTAAAATAATAAGGCAGCGTTCCATTAAACTGTACTTCAGAAAGGTTTTGCGGAACGAGGTCGTTGCCGGTCAGCCCCGAGGAAGCCCGGAGTTTTAAATTGTTAAAAAAGCCTGTGTTGAACCATTTTTCTTCAGATATATTCCAGCCAAGTGACAGCGCGGGAAATACACCAAAACGGTTGTTTTTTGGCAATACATTGGTGCCGCTGTACGCAATAACCAGATCGGCAAAGTACTTCCTGTTTTTGGCATAATGGAGCACACCGGAAAGCAATTGATGGATATAGGTATTGGATTGTCCGTTACGGATCAGTTTGTCCTGCTGGTATAAGAGCATGGCGTCCAGCGACTGGCCGGCCCAGCTTTTTTCGTATTTTAACTTGGCCTGCACCGTAGCATGGCTCCACTGGTTCGACAGGTTACTGAAATAAGCCAGTTCACTGTCGCTGCGATAAGTCGTTGCCACAGAATCTAACTTACCGCCCGGACCATTGATCAAAGAAAGCGACTGATATTTATATTGTTTCAATTTCCCCTCTGCATAAGTGGCGGAATTGTCGTACGCTACAGCACCCGCTACCGATAAACCGGGTAAGATCACATCTAATTTTTGTTCCAGACTGGCATCGGCCAGCAACTCCCGGATCTGTGTATTCTGATAACCCATAGCAGAAATCTGTCCGACAGGATTACTGGTGAAATTGGGGGTACCACCAAAAATATGGTTGTATGTTTTTACCGGAAAGGCATTGGCGGGCGTGTTGTAAATTGCCCGTATCAAACTGGAAACGGAATTACCCGGTGTATTGGTCTCCCGCAGGTTTCCGCTTAAGCCAACTTTAAAAAGGGTGGTTTTGGTGATGTTTACATCCACATTAGAGCGGAAATTAAATTTGCCATATTTCAACTGGGTACTGTAACCTTCGTTCTCATTTACGGGTTTCAATAAGCCTTCGTCGTTCTGGTAATTCAACAGGGTGAAATAACGCACTGCATTTGTTTTGCCCTGGAAAGTGGCGCGAAGATTATTCGTTGTTCCATGGTCACGGAGCGATTCCTCCTGCCAGTTCACATTGGGAAAAAAGAATGGAGAAGAACCCGACTGATAGGCATCCAGTGCCTGTTGCGTATATAACGGACTCAGACCGTCATTGGCCCGGGCCTGATTCATCGCCTGGGCGTAGCCGTATGCATCTAAAAACTTCGGCAATCGGCTGGCCTGTGTAATCCCATGTTCGTAATTCAGTTCCACTTTATTGCGGCCGGTTTCGCCACGTTTGGTGGTAATCAGCAAGACGCCATTTGCCCCCCTGGTACCGTAAACGGCCAATGCTGCCGCATCTTTCAGCACCACTACGCTTTCAATTTCCCCGAGGGACAGTGAAGCAATTGGCCGCTCATAACCATCCACCAGGATGAGCATGGAGGCATCCCTGAACGTACCTGCACCTCTGATGAGCATTTGTGGATCGTTCTCCCAGCTTGCGCCCCCTTTTTGCATCACTGCCAACCCGGGGATTAACCCAAACAGGGCATTTGCGGGATTGATGGCCATTCTTTTTTCCAGGTCAGCGGCATTGGCAAGGCCTACCGCTGAAGTAATTTCGCTGCGATTGCGCATGATGCCAAATCCAAGGGGAACCAGTTCCGTCTGCCTGGTGGTATCCGCTGGTTTTGTTTTAGCCAGCTGCTGGGCAAAGCCTGTATAGCTAAGCGGTGTGAGCAATAGCAACACGTAAATGGCCTTGATATATTCCTTTGTCATGTTAAAGATTTTTAGTTGAGTTTGTAAAACCATCTGCATTACCATCCTGGATTTTGAATCAGACCATATCCTTTGTTCACTTCGTTTGGAGGAAGGGCACTCAGGTACCATTTCGGTGAAAAAGTCTTTTGCCATGCACGCGGAGGCAGCTCGAATAGTTCGTACCGGAAGGTATTGTCTGGATTTTTAAAGGTGTTCAGGCCATGCAGTGTTTTCGTGAAATCACTGGCCCTTTTCCACCTGATCAGATCAAACCAGCGTACTTCTTCATAACCAAACTCGCAGGCACGTTCCGTCAGAATGGCCTCGCGGAAATCTGATTTACTTAAACCGGCGGGCAGATCGCGTAGGCCAACGCGGTTCCGCACCAGGTTTACACAGCGGTAAGCCTCAGTAGTTGGCCCATTGTTCAATTCATTTGCCGCTTCGGCGTAAGACAGGTAGATTTCGGTTAACCGGAGGTATGGGAACTGGATCACTGCGCCATAGGCGCTTACATTATCCAGCAGGAATTTTCTGACACCATAACCTGTAGCGGCTTGCTGCTGCCCCAACGACAGGCGTTCTATTCCCCCTACCCACAACTGGGCGGTACGTCCGGCATAGCTATCGTCATTGACCAGTACCGTTTCATACAATCGGGGGTCCCTGTTTTTATAAGGATTCGCAGCACTATAACCAGAAGCCGGATCGGAAATTGGCACACCTGCAGCCGTTGAAAACATGTTTACATATTCCTGGGTCGGGCAACCGATGCCATGAATCCGAAGTATGAACATCCCCAGGTAATCGTAATCACCTTCATTTTTATACCTGATCCTGGTAGAGATCAGGATTTCTCCGTTCCCTCTTTTGTAATAGGAATCCTGGAAATCCTGTCTGGGGTTTCCGGTTTTAATGACCCGGTAACCTGGCTGTGTCTCTACTTTCTGAATCAGTTCTGCCGCTGCATCAGCAGCCCGCTTCCAGAGGTTGGCGTCATAATTTCCATGCCAGGTCAGTTGTTTTTGAGAAGCTTCACCATCCAGATAGGGCGTTGCGTTGTTGAAAAGCGGACTTGCCCCAAAAAGCAGGATCCGGGATTTCAATCCCAATGCCGAAGCCTGGGTAAACCGCCCGTCCTCATTACTCAGGTCGGTAATTGTCCAGGGCAAATCAGGCGTTGCCTCGTCAATTAATTTTACAATGGCATTTAAAGTAGCCAGGCTGGTCAACCTGGGATAGTCTGACCTTTCATTCACGCCAATGGCGTGGTCTATCCAGGGAAGTCCGCCAAAGTGACGGTACATATCACAATAATGCATGGCAACGATCATCTTTGCTTCTGCTTTCAATGTCTTTTTCTCGAGCGCACTGGCATCGGGAACCCGGTCTATATTCTCCATAAAAATATAGGCTTTTCTGATCCCGACCCAACTGTCTTCAGCCAGGAAACTGTACTTGGTATTGGTTGGATTATTTTCCGTTGCGGCGCTGTATTGCCCCGAGTAGTAGATCCGGTAGGCTGCACCATCTGTACGGTAGGTTTGCCCGATATCGGTAAGCGATTCTAAGATATCGGCGTCCATACCAAAACCCTTTGGAGAGAAATCATAAATCCAGCCATAGTGCAGCGTGGCATAAGCGCCGGTCAGAAAACGCTTGGCATAAACTACATTGGAAAATATGGTATCTTTTGTGACGTCGACACTTGGTGGTTTTTCTAAAAAATCATTTCCTATTTTTTTACAGCCTGTGGCCATCAGGGCCAATAGTAAAACCGCAATTATCATATTTTTCATAATCCGCTATGTTTAAGCTCTTGTTAAAAGGTGACGTTAAAACCGAAGTTGTATATTTTCATTAAGGGGTACTGGGCGTTTTCATTTGGCAATGATTCCGGATCTATCACCTTCAGTTTATCAAAAGTCAACAGATCATAGCCATTGGCATAGATGCGCAGGCTCGAAATACCTGCCTTTTTCAAAAATCGGATGTTAGTGGCATCAAAGCGGTAACCCAGCTCCATGTTTTTTAACCTGAGGTAAGAAGCATCCCGTAACCAGAAGTCGCTGTATTTGGTGTTGTTTTCTACGCCCAGAAAGGACATCCTTGGATAAGTGGCATCAGCTGCCCTTTCAGGCGTCCACCGACCGTCGGCCATGTATTTCATGAGCCCGAATGCCTGTGTAGGACCAAAAGGTATCTGGAAAGAGCCTTGGAATGCCCTGGAAACATGTGTTGCCCCGGTCCAAAGCATATTGATATCAAAACCTTTGTATTGGGCTTGTAAAGTTAAACCGAAAGTATATTCCGGGTATTCAGGAAATCCGATCGGCCGTTGGTCATCAATATTGATCACGCCATCTCCGTTCAGGTCCTTATACCTCAGATCGCCAGGTTTTGCATCGTAATTTGCATTGGGGAAAGCGGCCTTATTCGCCACATCACTTTCGGTCCAGAACCCGTCAAAAATATAACCAAAAGGCTGGTTTACACGATTCCCTGTGCGCAACAGGTAAGCTTCGTTCTGCGGAATCTCATCCATATCAATGATTTTGTTGCGGGCAAAGGATACGTTGGGACTGATCATGTAGCCAACCTGACCGATTTTATCGCGCCATTTGAGCTGTAATTCATAACCTTTATTGTCGACTACGCCAATGTTAACGGCAGGAAGGTCAATGGCCAGAATGCCCGGAACGGCTTGTCTGGTGGTGAGGATTTTATCCCGGTGTTCTGTGAAATAATCGGCAACGATCCCAATTTTTCCTTTAAACATATTCAGTTCAAAACCAATGTTCTTTTTCCTTGATTTCTCCCAGGTAACCAATGGATTACCTACTTTACCCTCAGCAGCACCGATTTGATTTTCAGGCACATTTACCCCAAAACTATAGCCGCCAGCATTGGTAAAATAACTATCCGGAAGATAAAGGAATCTGCTGCTGCCCATCCTGTCGTTTCCAACCACGCCGTAAGAACCCCTGATTTTCAGGTATTCGATAAAAGAAAGATGGTCTTTCATGAACTTTTCTTCTGACATTACCCAACCCGCAGACACTGCTGGAAACCAGCCAAAGCGTCGGCCAGGTGCAAAGTTTTCGGAACCGTTATAGCCCATGTTCATGTCCAGCAAATACTTTGATTTATAGTCGTAGGTAATCCTTCCAACCAAACCAACATAACCTCTTGGAATATCCACATAGGATGAAGGATAAAAGGTTTTACTCTGATTGTAAAGCAAAAGTCCGCTCAAAGTATGTGATGAAAAGGTACGGTTGTAAGCGAAGGCGGTTTCAAAATACCAGTCCCTCGCTTTCGAGAACGATTCACTATACCCGAGGATGCCATCTTCTCCTATTTTTTTGTACACAATGGTCTTATCATCCGGTGCAGTAGGATCCAGATCATGCAGGTAATTTGCCCTGTAAACAGCCTTGCTGGAGGTTCTGGTTTTGGTAAAAGCATAAGTTCCATTGTATGCGCCCTTGATCCTGAACTCAAGTCCTTTTGTCAAAACATCAAGTTTCTGATTCAGGTTCAGGTCAATATTGAGCGGATTGGTGGCCGCATGCTGGAAGCCCCGTCCGTAATAACCGTTAAGTGCATCCCGCAACTCACCTGATACATACCGGGGGTCACTTTGGATGTGTCTGCCATTGACAATACCGATCCCCCGGTAAGGTTGGGAAAAATAAATGTTACGCCAGATGCTAAATTGCGGCTCTTCTGTAAGTGGTTCATCACGGATCTCACTCCTGCCACCTGTAGTAAGGGATAACCTGGTGGTATTGGTGACATCGATATCCAGATTGGCGCGGTAATTATAACGTCTGTATCCATAATTGGTGTTGTCAGGCTGATCAAAAATCCTGAAGAGGCCATCCTGTTTCAGATAACCCAGCGACACAAAATATTTAACCGCTTTGGTACCGCCCGACAGGTTGATGTTTTGCTGGGACTGAAAAGCAGATGGCTTAAGTATATATTCCATCCAATTGGTATTGGGATAAATGATCGGGTCGGAATTTGTCCTGAATGCCTCAGTTGCTTCCGGCGTAAACTTCAGCACGGCATTCGGATTGTCGTTTAACTGCGCTTCTGTATACATCAGCGCATGTGTGTAACTGTCTACAAATTCAGGTAGCCTTGAGGCTTTCTGAAAACCGGCAGAACTGGTGAAACTGATTTTAGGCGCCCCTTCTGTACCTCTTTTGGTGGTGACAATGATCACTCCATTGGCACCCCTTACCCCAAAAACTGCCGTTGCAGATGCATCCTTTAAGACCGACACCGACTCAATCTCATTGGGATCAAGCTGTGTATAGGGACGTTCAACCCCATCTACCAGGGTTAAAGGTGCAGAAGCATCGGAGCTGAGCGACCCGAGCCCCCGAACAAAGCCTATCGGATCATCACCACCAGGTCTTCCGGAAAACTGAACACTGCTGAAACCGGTAACCCTGCCCGCAAGTGTATTGGCTACGCTGGCGTTGGGCGACCGCACCAGGTCTTCTGATCCGACAGTAGAAATTGCCCCGGTAATGGTTAGTTTTTTCTGGGTACCATAGCCAACTACAACCACCTCATCCAGTCCGGACTCATCAATTTCCAGGGTCACGTTGAGGTTATTCTGACCAGAAAGTTTGAAATTCCGGGTCTGATATCCTACATAGGAGAACACCAGCATTGGCTCGGCACCATCAGGTACACTTAAAACAAACTGCCCTTTGCTGTTGGTACTACTTCCGGTTTTTGTACCAAAAATTGTGACAGAGACTCCTTCAATAGGTTTGCCCTGCCGGTCGACTACCCGACCTCTGATTTCCTTTGGTGGGCGGATTAACTCCATTGCAGAGAATCCCTTGGTTGCAGTTGTAAAAACCATCCCAAAAAAGAGCACAAAGATCTTCAGGGAAAAGTTACATACCTGCACTTTTCTTTTAGTTAATATGACATTCATAATTTGCTGGTTGCTATTGCTTGATAAACACTATGCTGTAACTGGGGAAGTTTAATTTTGCCTGACACCCCATTGTTTATTGGGCTTATCGCCCATCAGAAGCTCAAGAGTACCTCCATTTGCGAGCTGATCGTGCGTAAACATGGGTTCGGTTAGCAGCTGGCCATTCATTTTAGCCTGCTGGATATAGACCTTGTCTTTTGAATTATTTTTAGCCAGGATGCTGAATTTTTTTCCGTTGGGCAGCTGGATACTGATGCTTTCGAACGACGGACTTCCAATCGTGTAAACAGGGACACCTGGTGTAACCTGGAAGAAACCCATCATGGAGAATACCACAAATGCAGACATGGCTCCCCCATCCTCATCACCAGGCATACCGAAAACATCAGCCCTAAACCAGGTATCCATCAGCATCCGGATCCGCTTTTGCGTTTTCCAGGGACTTCCAAGATAATTGTACAAATAAGGGATATGTAATCCGGGTTCATTGCCCATCACAAACTGACCGACCAGTCCGGATGCATCGGGCTGATTGGCCCAGAACTTCCATTTGGGCAGACTGAGATCTTCGCGAAACAACTGATCCAGCTTGGCTTCGGCATTTTTACGTCCGCCCATCAAGTCAAATAAACTGTTCAGATCATGCTTGACATGCCAATTGTAGATGTAAGCATTGTTCTCCGTAAAATACTCCCGGCCGGAAAGTTTTGGATCATAAGGTTCAATCCAATTCCCCGCTTGATCTTTTGGCCAGACCATCCCTTTTTCTGTTCTGAAAACATTCCGGTAAAAGGCAGCCCTTTTCAGGAACAGAGATTGATCATCGGGATAACCTGCAGGACCGGCCAGTTGTGCGATACACCAGTCGCTATAACTGTTTTCCAGGGTGACCGATACAGCCTGCCGCTTTTCCCAAACGTCATCTACTACTTTGACAGTTTCTTTTTGTCCGGCTGCAAGCGCTGGCATGTAGCCATTTTTATTGTAAAATGAATCCAGTGAACTGGCAGGTCCATTTCTCCAGGGCAACAAGGTCGCTTCCAGTGCATTCTTTCTCAAACCCTCGTAAGCAGATCTGAGATCAAAATTACGTTGTCCTTTGTTCCAGGAATCGGCCATCCATACTGCCGCGTGATTTCCAATCATAGCGGGCCAATCGCCGAACGTAACCGCAAATGAAGGCATCCAGCCACTTTGCTGATACATGGTAATATAGGATCTGATCATGGCCTGGTCCTTATCGGGATCCAGAATCATGGTTAATGGCTGCAAAGCAATATAGCTGTCCCATATCCAGTTGTCGACAAAAAAAGCACCGGCTGAGGAATGAACCTGGTGATCATAAGCACTATAATAATGACCATATTCATTGACATCAACCATTCTTTCGTAGGTACGGTACAAAGCTGTAAAAAAAGTACGTTTCTGAGCCTCGGTGCCTCCTGAAACCTGAATGAGGTTCAACGCCTTTTCCCAGGCCGAACGCGCTTTGGCTTTTACGGTTTCAAACGTATCTTCGCCGATTTCTTTTTCCAGGTTTTGCCTGGCCTGGTCAATGCTGATCAGCGAGATACCATATTTAAACGAGAAGCTTGCAGACTCAGTTTCCAGGCTGGCGACAACCGCTGATTTTCCGGCAATTGTTTCCTGTTGGAATTGACTTATTTTTCCATTTGTTTTTGCAAAAAAGTAAACTTTCATCCCATTATAATCTTCCGTTCCTGCCAGATCGTTCGTCCCGATGCGTTCAATTTTTCCGTTTGCGTTCATCACGGATAAGCTGAAGCGAAACTTCCGGGATTGGCTGGCATTTTTCAGTTCAAAAAAGCCACTTCTGGCAGCAGGAGAAAAGGATACCGTATTGTAAAATCTTTCATCGGTCAGCTCATAAAAGTAAGGTTTGGTCACTTCATGGTGAATGGTTATCCCCGCATCCTTTGCAGTTTGCGCTTCATATAAAGGAAGAAATAGAAATGCAGCACCTATACGATGTGAAATGACCGAAAGCGGAAATCCAGCAACCTGGTCATCCAGCTGGTCCTTTTTTAAGGGATGCATCCTCAGCATGCTGTTTGGCAAATGCGCCAAGGGGCGTGCAGGCTCCAGGATCAGGCCCACACCTCCGATCGTAGGGTCAACATGATCCAGATTAGATGGTTTAACCTGGGCATATAAAGAACTACTGACGGACAACCAGATTCCCGCACATAAAAATCGGGAAAAGTACATACAGAATTTTACGTTCATACGAATGAGTGTTTGGTTTTGGTTTGGTTAGCTTATTTGGTTTGGTTCGGTTTCCTGCCCTTTCGAACATCCTGAATCAAACATAAATAAAACAACTTGTATATACAAGATAAATCTCATATTTATTTTCACTTGTATAGTCAAGACAACAAAAGACAACTTGTATAGTCATATGGATATAAATAACTATAAATAACTACATTTGCGAGTAAAACGCTAAACCTAACATTGATGAACAAAAAAGAAACATCCCCTTTATATAAAAAAGTCATTGATGACCTTAAAACACTGATAGACAAAGGAGCATATAAAAAAGGCGAGTTGCTTCCATCAGAAAACGACCTTTGTAAAACTTACAGCACCACCAGGGTTACCGTGAGACAGGCTTTAACTGGTCTCACCAATATGGGCTATATCACCAGAAGACATGGCAAGGGCAGTATCGTTTCAGAACCCAGACAAGGATTGGGTATTCTGTCCCTGAGTGGAGTTACCGCAGGTGTAGGCGACCAGGTTTTAACCACAGCCATACTGCAGAAGCAAACCAAACAAAATTGGCCTGCTGATTTTTTTTATGAATTAAATCCCGAAGAACAAAGTCGTGGATGTATATTTTTTACCAGACTAAGGCATATTGACGGCATGCCAGTTTTGTATGAGGAAACCTACATTACGAACATCAGTCTGGCCCGGTTCAGTTCAAGGAACCTGGAAAACTGCTCACTTTTTAAAGTGCTGAAAGAGCACTATAAAATTGAAGTGAATGAGGGTGAACAAAAAATATGGGCAATACATGCAGATAAAAACATCAGCAAACTTTTAGACATCAAGACAAGTCATCCTGTTGTACATATGAAAAGGCGCTTGCAAACGAATGTTAAAAATCTGAGTATTTACTCTTCAGTGTATTGCAATACCGCAGCATACTTCTTACACGATTATTTTTAAGCGCATTAAAACGTAGGTAGCACAAGTTGCGGAGGCTTAATGCCCTCCCGCAACTTGTGCTGCCTTGACTACCCCCAGCTTTGCGGAACAATAAAATCCGAAGAAAGCAATATACAGATAGGAAATTACAGGTATAAAAAAGGACTTGTGGATACCGATTACATCAGCCATAGCCCCTTGCAGCAGTGGAAGCAAGGCCCCGCCCAGAATGGCCATCACCAGTAAGGACGATCCCTGACTGGTATATTTTCCCAGACCATGGATGGATAAAGTAAAAATATTGGACCACATGATGGAATTGAAAAGACCTACGCCAAGTATGGCCCACATGGCCGTAGCTCCTGTAGAAAAAATGGTGAGCAAAATCAAGGTCGCGGAAATCAGGGCAAAAAAGGACAGCGTGCGGGCTGGTGCCGACTTTCCAATGAAGAAGCCAAGCAGATTTACAGCGATCAAGATGAGGAACACAGAAATCTGATTAAAACTCAGGTCAACAACACCAAGGATTAACAGGAATACAGCGCCAGCAGTTAAGACCATATACAAGCCTTTTTTCAGACCGTTTATATTTTGATTTAATGAAATGGCACCTAAAAAGCGACCGATCATTGCGCCACCCCAATACAGGGCCAGATAGTTTTTACTGACCGATTCCGTCAGTCCCATGATCTCTTTAAGCGCCAGAAAGTTGATGATAAAACTACCTATACACACTTCACCCCCCACATAAAAAAAGATGGCCACGATACCAAGTTTCAACTGCGGAAATTTTAAGGCACCCAGACCTTGTTCGGCAACCTCTTCAGACCTGAAATCTGGCAGTTTAATTTTATATAGCAAAGCCGCCAGCAACAAAAAGATACCAGTGAAAATTACATAAGGTATTTCTGTAGCCTGGGCAGTAATTTTTCCATTGACAGCAAAGAATTCAAAAATCAAAAAGCCACCGACGATGGGTGCAATGGTTGTACCCAGTGAATTGAAGGCCTGAGAAAGGTTAAGCCTGCTGGATGCACCTTCTGGCTTGCCCAGCAGCGACACATAAGGATTGGCGGCAATCTGTAATAAGGTAAAGCCTAAACCAAGCATAAATAAGGCCGTAAGGAAAAGTCCGTAACTGGAAAACTTTGCCGCAGGGAAAAACAAAAAGCAACCCAATGCAGCAATCACCAAACCCAGGAGCATTCCATTTTTATAACCGATCCGGTTGATGGGATCTCCTTGGAAATAAGAAATGACAAAATAAATTACCGAACCAATAAAATAAGCGCCAAAAAAGACAAACTGCACGAGCATCGACTGTAAATAGCTAAGCTGAAATAGTTCTTTTAAGTGGGGAATAAGTACATCATTCATGCAGGTTAAAAAACCCCACATAAAAAAAAGCGTAGTAATTGCAACAAAAGGCATTCTGTAACTGCCCTGCTCCTTAGTCTGATTCATAAAATAATTTAAATTTGGTTTTAAGGTTATTTTCAAATGTAAATTAAATTACTTGTATACACAAGGATGAAAATCCAGGTATTTATCAGCATCAAACTGTTTGCTGCTCTTTGAGCAGTTTTACTGATTTAAAGCGCTTTAAAATCAATGACAATATGGATGCATACACCACGTAGGCAACGAAAATATAGTAACCAGGCTGCAGGGAGGTATTATTTTGAGTTGCGGTGGACAACAGGTCTTCCTTGATGTTCAGATTGGAGAGCTGGCTTTGCAAAATTCCGTTCAAGCCGATGTAGGTCATGGCAATGCCAACAACCATCACATCGGCCATATCCCATTTCCCTAAATCAAAAGCTAAAAACCTAACCACCTTATTGTCGGCGTAATGATCCTTGCCCAAGATCAGGATACCTTTGCCAATCAGCCGCAATACAGGTAGGATGATGACAAACAGCAGAATGAGTATGCCCACAAGAACGGCATCAAATTTAGGCTGCGCCACCAATGAAGTAACCACGCCCATGATGCTCTTACTCTGGAAAAACAAAACCTGATTGGTAAAGGCTAATTTTTCACCGAGCAGTATGAAGTTTAACGACTGGATGCGGGCATCAACTTCGATGATCGTAGCCGTAACCCCTACACACAACAACACAAAGGCAAACAACAGGGATAAAATATACAGGGTGGTATGCAGGCCAACCTGCTTTCTGGTAAACCACCAAAGGCAAAGTGCCAGCAATACGCAGCCGATCATGGCATAGGTATAATTCATCATCGAAGTATGTACCGTATTGAGCTGCGAATTGATCGTCTTTTCAAAAGCCTGAACATCAGAAACCTGGTATTTTTTATAGATGTGTTTGCTTACGGTAACGCTTGCCGGTTCAGTATTGTCGTAAGTTTCTTCTTCCAGCTGGTCAATTTTACTGGTCAGGATATTTTTAAGCCTTTTTTTGCCGGCAGGTCTGTTAATGCTCTTTACGATGGTACTGGCAAATGAAGGCACCTGTTCCCGAACCTCTTCGGGGTCGACCAAGGCATTAAAAGCCAGCTTTTTGAGTTTACCACCAATACTTTTCTGCGGTTTATTGATTTCGGCTACAGCCTTGCCGATGAGATTATTTAATTGTTTCTCCACTTTTTTCTGAAGGTCTTTTTGCTGTTGGGCCGTCATGTCGAACTCGCCGATTTTGCCTTCTACAATTGCAGAGATCTTTTCGCGCCATTCATCTATCGATAGAATGCCAAAGCTGATGTTGTTGGCCACGCTGTAATCTGTTTTTAAACTTTTCTGCTGAGCAGAAAGCGTATATATGCGATAGCCAAACCAGGCTTCTCCGCAAAGCAGGACACTTAATCCAAAGATCAGCAGCATACCGGGTAAGCTCGTTTTTCTAATCGCAGTCATGGGGAGATATAAATTTTAGGATGGTCGATAAAATAAGTCCGTACAATACAAAACTGATAAATATGATAAATCCAGGTTGCAGGGCGGTGTTGTTGGTGGTCATCACGTTCAGGTCATCACTTTGGATATTCAGGCTTTTTAACTGGCTATCCAGCAAACCATTCAATCCGATGTAAACCATCAGGATGGCGATCACAATGACATCTGCCATGCTCCATTTACCAGAATAAAAAGCAAAATACTTGATGATCCGGTTCTCGGCGATTTTCTTTTTACTCAGCAGGTGTACGCCAGTGGCGCTAAGCTTCATGACCGGAAACAAGATGCTGAAGATCAAAATCAATACCCCTACAAATACCGAGTCTGAAGTTGGCTGTGAGATCAACACTTTCACTACGTCCAGGATACTCTTGCTTTGAAAGAACAACACCTGGTTTTCGAACACCACATGTTCCCCCAGCAATACAAAGTCGAGCGCTTTGATGCGTGCATCAACTTCAATCATGGAAGCTGTTAATCCAATGGCAAGCAGTATAAAGGCAAACATGAGCGACATGATAAAGAGCGTAGCGTGGAGATCGGTACGTTTTCTGAATATCCACCACAACGATAAAACCACTACGATGCAACCTAACATGGCAAAGGAATAACGGTAAGTTTCAACGCTGATGCGGGAAAGCGATGAAAATAGTTTTTTATTCAATTCTTCATTGGAGGAGACGCCGTATTTTTTATAGATTTTTTCAGTGGCTGCTTTTGTGGCTGCGACAGTGCTGTCCAGATATTCTGCACGCTCCAGGGCATTGAACTTAGACATGGCCATTTTGCCAAGCTGATTTTTGCGGTCAGGATCATCAACTTCGGCCAGAATGGTTTTTGCAAATCCTGGCGCTTTTGCCCTGATTTTATCTGTATTCACGAATGTCTTGATGGCAAATTTCTTTATTTTTCCACCTATGGTCTTTTTAGGTTTATTGAGTAAAGCTTCGGCTTTGTCAATCAGGGCTAAGATAATTTGTTCCACCTCCTTTTGCAGCTCTTTTTTTTGTTTTGCCGTAAGCTTAAAATCACGGATCTGGTGATTTACGATACCGGAAACCTTATCCCGCCATTGTTTAACGGAAAACAGGCCCGCAGTAATGTTATTGATATTGGAATATTCCTCTTTAGCTTCTTTCTGCTGCGCTGAAAGCTTATGCAGCTGATAGCCAAAATAGCCCTCAACGGACAATAAAATACTGAGACCCAAGATCAGCAGCAGCTTGGGCATTATCGGTTTCTTGCCGGGAGTTGAGGTTTCATGCATTGGCAGTCTGAATGTTCAATATTGAATTTGTTGTATTGAACAAAAGCAGATTGCCAATTGTTTTAAATATAGGCGACGATCTTTTCTACAGGCCTAATCTACTTGTTTTTTAAAAGGTAGTTTTACGTTAAAGCAAGCCCCAGCCCCTTCGATGTTGTGAATTTCCATGGTGCCACCTAAACCGTTGATCAGGTGTTTAACCAGTTCAAGTCCGAAGCCATAACCTTTTTCTCCACTGGTACCATCGGTACTTGAGTTGTTGCCATCCGCGAGGTGCTGAAGTGCTTTTTCGCTGATGCCCGCACCAGTATCTGAGATCATCAAATGCAGCAAGTGCTGATTGGTTTGCTCAATTAAGCTCATGACCACTTTAACCGTTCCGTTTTGCGGGGTAAACTTGATGGCATTGGAGATTAAATTACCCGTGATCTGCAGCAATTTATTTTTAGGGAAAGCAGCGCGCGTATTCCCCTCATCAAGTTGTATTTGCAGGTTAATGCCTTTGTGTTTAGCCTGGGCAGTATAAAGATCTTCCAACTTGCATTTAAATACACTCAGGTTCATCGCATTACCTGAGAGTTTCCTGGTCTGCTGATCTTCGGTGAGAATCTCATCGGCAAGCTCCAACAGTGATTTACTACTTTTGTTGATCAGTTGTATAAAATCAAGTACTTCGCTCAGGGTATTGCTATCGCCCTGCTGGGCGATGATATTGGATAACCCGATGATACCAGCCAGTGGCCCGCGAATGTCATGTGCAACTTTACTTTTGGTTTCAGTCGCATTTTTTACCTGGCACTGCAAATCCCGGATAACCTGGTAAGTCTGCAGCCGGTGAATGACCTGACTTGCTATGATCCGCAACATTTCGATTTTCTCAGGACTCAGATTTTTAGGATGCTTATCTACTACGCAAAGCGAACCGATCTGATAACCCTGCGCATCCGTAATGGGTACACCTAAATAATACCGAAGCGCCAAAGGCTCTTTAGTAAAATCCTTATCTTTAAAACGATGATCTAAGGACAAATCCGAAACTTCAAATTGTGATTGCCCCATGATGGTATACTGGCATAGCGACTCTTCCCTTGGGGTTTGCTGTACTTCCAGTCCCTGACCGGAAATGGTCCAGGTGGTATAAGAATCAATCAGGTTAATCAGGGAAATGTCTGTTCCCGCTACTTTTGCAGCGAGCATGGCCAGGTCTTTAAAGTCTTCAGAAAGTTCAGAATAATCAAGGTCCAGCTCAGATAAGCTCAGCAACCTTTGCATCTCATTTTGCGGTACTGGGAAAGTTTCTTTTAACATCGTGTATTACTTGGTACAATATTATCAATACTTAACGACATAAACGAGGTTTTAGATCTGTGACCTGAACTTTTTTGTAAGCAAATACGCGCATCAGCCAAGTTATTTAACAACTGGGGATTGTCCAACCTTTTAAGATCAGCTCGAATACAAATGGTGTAGAACCCAGGTAAAAAAGTTACTTTTGTGTTATGAAAAACTTCAATTCAGTACTATCTACCGCCCTTATCCTGGCACTTTCATCTTGCGGAATGAACAACAACGGTGCAAAAAGCAGTACAAGTGCTGCAGACTCCACGGTTACCACGACCGTTGGCAGCGCGACTGAAAAGGCCTTATTCGCAAAAATGTCGATCAAAGACACGATTAAGAATGGCGAATCAGTAGAACTGAAATTCACAGTGTACAACAATGCCGACACTACGCAACATTTTTGCAAATGGCACACACCTTTTGAACCCTTCATCAGCAAATATCTGGATGTGAAATTAACATCCGGTGAAGAAGTTGATTATAAGGGCGCAATGGCAAAAAGAATCATGCCACCTCCAGCCAGTAGTTATGTGGCTGTGAATGCTAAAGACAGCACCACTACGACCGTTGATCTTTTAAAAGGATATCAAATTACCAAACCAGGGAAGTATACAGTTAGTTATGTTGGTCAAAACATGAGCGGATTGATTGTTAAAGACAGCATTTCTTTCGTTTACGCAAAATAATTTCAACTATTCAGTTGCAGGAGCCTGTAACACAGATATGCGGTGTTAAATAACAACGGATACTGAAATCAGATGCCAAAAAGACAATAGCTATCGCCTTTTTAGCATCTGATTTCAACATAAAAAAGGATGTCATTTTAAACTCCTTAGTTTCCCCTATAAGTGGAATAACCATAGGGACTCAAGATAATGGGTAAATGGTCATGCTGATTAAAAGTCTCTTTAACATCATTTATATTTTAATTCTTTTGTGGTAAAAATTGATTGTAGGCGATATCGATCAGTTGAGCAGGCCCTATATTTTCGACGTGTATGGCCTGATGAAAGCGGTCCAATTTCTGAAGTATTTTAATCAAATGCATTTTTTCAGCATGACTGAGATCCCCGGTAACAATTTGGCTTGCCCGTCTTATTTTTTCGATATTATCTTCCAAAGCCGCTAGTCCTTTAGCCGTAATCGAAATGATTTTACTTCTCTTGTCTTCTAAAGAATCATGCTGTTCTATCCATCCCTGCCCTATCAGTCGATTGATAATTTGCGTACCCACAGGTTTTTCCTGAATGTTTCTTTTGATCAACTCCGTTTTAGTCATTGCTCCAAAAGCCTTTAAATTAATTAAGTATATGAACTCTTCCTGCGTACTGAATGCAGAATTGTATATCGCAGACCTGGAATAGTTTTTTGCGTACCTGTTGATATGAACAATTAAGGTGCTGATCTCGCTATCTGCACTTCTGCCATTTTCTTTTCCATCCCAATCCAGCTCAGCATAGGGATTACTTGTCTCTCTTTCAGCATCAAAAACCCAACGCCTGAAACCAGATAAATCTTTTGTATAAGATGTGGAATCCACAGTAGCATCAAATTTTTCTACGAGATCAATCACTTCTTTGAGCAGCTGATAGTCCATAACGACAAATTAATTTAAAATATAAATAATATTTAACTGTAGTTAATTTTAATAACCAATTATACTGACACGCTTTATATTGAATGATCTGAAATCGTATCAAAAACAATAATAATACAATTATATACTAAATTTACATTTTTTAGTATATAATTGTATTATTATTTCTTTTAAAATATAGACAATAGTGATCAGCGGGATGAATTTATCCCAAGCAAGATGTAGAACTGTTAACCTAAAACTTCAATGAACACGAATAACAACCAACTCATAACCGACCTTGAATCCCAAGTGCAGGTCCCGTCCTACGACACACCAATGCGTGTTGATGCATTTGAACTGGATGAGGATACTAAAATTGAATTGATACAAAAACATTTTGCTGCGATCATGCATACCCTTGGTCTTGACCTGAAAGATGAGAGTCTGAAGGATACCCCAAAAAGAGTGGCAAAAATGTATGTCAAGGAAATATTCAGCGGTCTTAATCCAGCCAATAAGCCAGTGGCAACCCTATTCAAAAATCCATTTAGCTATAACCAGATGCTTGTAGAAAGAAACATCAGTGTTTACAGCAACTGTGAGCATCATTTTGTTCCGATTGTAGGTAAAGCGCATGTGGCTTATTTCAGCAACGGGCAAGTCATCGGTTTGTCCAAATTGAACCGAATCGTACAATACTGCTCACAACGCCCCCAAATACAGGAAAGACTAACCAAACAGATCGCCAACATGATCAAAGAATCACTGGGAACAGAAGACGTTGCCGTTATTGTTGATGCGAATCACCATTGCGTATCCAGCCGCGGCATAAAAGACATCAGTAGCAGTACATTAACAGCAGAATACTGTGGCCGTTTTTTAGAGGCTGAGGTAAAAAATGATTTTTTAAAACACATAGGATGATGAATTTTGAAGGCAAAAACATATTAGTAGCTGGTGGGAGTTCAGGGATCGGCCTTTCGCTGGTCAGAGTCCTTATTTTCAACGGAGCAACCGTATACAACATCTCCAGAACACCGAATGCCGATTGGCCGGAAGGTGTCATACACCTAAGCTTAGATATCCTTGAGGAGGTCAGTACCATCTCAAGCTTTCTTCCTGAGCAATTGCATGGCTTGGTGTATTCAGTCGGGAGCATCACGCTGAAGCCATTTACCCGCTTAACCGAAGATGATTTCCTCAAAGACTACAGGATCAATGTCCTGGGCGCAGCTAAGGTTATCCAGCAGGCCATGAAAGCACTTAAAGCAGCAAAAACGTCCTCGGTAGTGCTCGTCAGTTCCGTAGCAGCACGTTCAGGCATGAGTTTTCATGCCAGTATAGCTGCAGCAAAGGGGGCTGTTGAAAGCATGGCGCTTTCACTCGCATCCGAACTTGCACCCAGCCAAATCCGCGTCAATGTAGTGGCACCTTCACTCACCGACACACCACTTGCGCAAAACTTGTTGAATACCAGCGACCGAAAAGAATCGGCTAATAAAAGGCACCCGCTGGGCAGGTATGGCTTACCCGAAGATATCAGTTCGGCTATAGCCTTCCTGCTAAGCGATGAATCGGGCTGGCTAACGGGACAGATCATCGGTATAGATGGAGGTTTAGGAAAATTAAAGTCAAACTAAGATGATAACAATCAAAAGTAGTCAGATTTCTGAGATGGAGAAACATTACAGAATCAGCTTGATCAATAGTTTAGTTGGCTATAAATCCCTCAACCTATTGGGGACCATCAGTCATGATGGCATAAGTAATCTGAGTTTAATCAGTTCTGCTTTTCACCTGGGTGCAAACCCGCCCCTGCTGGGCATAGTGATCAGGCCTGAGCGAGAACATAACGACACCCTTAACAACATCAGGAAAACCGGACAATATACTTTAAACAACGTATTGCCCCAATGGTACAAACAAGCACATCAAACCAGCGCGAGCTATCCTTCTGGCATTTCGGAGTTTGACAAATGTGGATTCAAAAAACACTACATAAATGGATTTAAGGCACCTTTTGTTGCTCAATCTACCATCCGGATTGGACTGGAAGCAGCAGAAATCATTGATATGGAAATTAACGGAACAACGATCGTGATCGGAGAAATTATTCATATACTAACTGATGATTCCCTGATCGAAAAAGATGGTAATGTTGACCACATAAAGGCCGGAACAATGACCGTAGCAGGTTTAGACAGCTATTTTCTTCCTCAACTGATCGGCCGCTTATCCTATGCTAAACCCGGACTGGAGCCCCAGGAATTAACCCCGCAAAACCACGATACCAAATCATAAATTTGTGCACCTGTTTGCTATTTCGATTTATCAGTTGTTGTTGATAAGCACTGCAGTTCTAGGACTATTGCGCATCCTTTTGGTCTGGTTTGGTAACCATAGGTCTTACAGTTGGGTAAAACTTTGACTTTCTTCGCGTGTTATAGGACTCTAGTCCTAGCCGAGTCCTAGGAAACTCCTATGTAACTCCTGTTTGGTATCCTTTTGTTACGAGCCAGACCCCACCCAGACCCTACCCAGATCCAGACGAGAACCCATCATGAACCAAAACTTTGTTGGCTGTTAATTTCATAATTAATGATATGATGGGCAATTTCTATATCCTTTAGTCAACCCTGACTTTTTGTTTTAACTCCGAACCATTCACTGGTTTTTTCAATTTAATGGTTAGAATTCCTCTTTTATACTTAGCACTGATCTTGTCTTCATTGATGTCATCAGGTAACTTAAAAATGCCGCACACTGAAGAACATGCAAACTCCCTTCGGCTAAAGGTCTCACCATCTTTATTTTCTTCGGCATTGCTTTCGCCAATGATACTCAGCTGCCCATCTTCAATACTTATTCTAAGATCTTTCCTTTTAAACCCTGGAACAGCAATCTTCAACTCATATTTCCTGGGCAAATCACGCACATTAACAGCTGGCTGCATATTTTTTGACCGGTCAGAAAGGTCATCTAAATCCCAGAAATAGTCCAACATGGTTGGAAACTCAACTGGCCTATTTGTTTTAATTGAATTTGACATGGTGTTTGATATTAAATGTTATTATTTTCCTTTCAAAATGATGAGCTTCTTAAAATACCGCCTAAACAAAAGCTACAAAATGACCTGTTCATCTGGGGGAAAGACCAATAGCGGAATTTCTGTATGTCTGGATAGTTTCTGGGTATGACTACCCTTAAAGATACCGGCATCACTTTGATAGCTAATTTGCGGACAATAGTCTGTCCCATCAATATCGCAGGATGGATCTGATAATTTGTTAACCATGTTATCCAAATCCCCGGTAACTCCTTTTTTAATGGTTACATAGTCCATTAATGGCCAGGCCACTTGTGCAGCCATTGGCGCCTCAGCAGGAACTTTGAATGCATTACAAATCAACACATCCGCTTTTAAGATTTTAGCAAGTTCAATACCATAGCGTGCAGCATTTTCAGCGGGTACTGAGAAATCAGTTGGTATTAAAATCTTTTTCATTTTGTTTGGATTTAAGCCGTTCACCCCATAAAAATTTCACTAAACAAAGTTCACAAAAAGACCGGATTAAAGGATGATCAAGATCACTCAAAATAATGACAGTCAACACCCTACACCAGAACGTCTGGTGCGAATCCATTTGAAGAACTCGTACCAAATGACCGAAAGAAAGCCGACTCCAGAACTGATCATCAGCTGATCCCTGCTTAGTGACTTAAACTCAAAAAATGAAGTTAAAGGGTCTACATATAAAAGCAGGATAAGCAGCAGTACCGTAATCCCAAGCATTAACGTAACCAGGTTATTTTTATATTTCAATGTGGTAAATAGACTATAATGAAAAGATCGGTTAACCAAGGTGAGAAAAACATTTGCTGAGATTAGGCTGGTAAAAACCATTGTCCTGGTCCTGAAAACATCATATTGTTCCCCAACTGCATATTGGTAAACCAGCAGGACTCCTACAGCAATTACCAGACCTTGCACAACACTGTTGAGTAACTCGTTTAAATTAAAAAAAGTGGTCGTAAAAGGTCTTGGTTTTTGAATCATTAAATCTTTTTCCATAGGCTCATTTTCGTAAATAATTGAACATGTTGGCCCCATAATCAATTCTAAAAAAATAATATGTACGGGCGACAGGATATTGGGATAAGTCCAGCCCAGGGCCAGAGGAACAAAAACAGTTAATATAATAGGAATATGAATGGAAATGATATATCGGATCGCTTTCTTTAAATTACTGTAAATTCTTCTACCCATCGCCACCGCATCAACCATTTTGGAGAGGTCATCTTCAATTAAAATGAGAGAAGCAGCCTGTTTTGCAATTTCTGTTCCTTTTTTCCCCATGGCTATGCCTATATGCGCTGCTTTAAGTGCAGGGCCATCATTAACCCCATCCCCAGTCATCGCGACCACTTCGTTTTTGGCTTTGAGCGCATTAATAATCCTCAATTTTGCTTCTGGAAACATCCTTGCAAATAGTTGTATTTCCGAAACACTGGATGCCAAATCCTTGTCAGATAGTTGCATTAATTCATCCCCTGTTATGCTTTTATCAAAACCTTTAAATCCAATTTCCTTGGCGATTGAGGTTGTTGTTAAAACGTTATCCCCTGTCACAATTTTTACCTGGATGCCTGCAGCATAAAATTTTTCCAGGACAGTTGATATATTAAGCTTCGGTGGATCATAGAAAGCGATAAGGCCTTTAAAGCTGAATTTGAAGTCTTGCTGTACAAGTGGAAAATCAGCTCCCTTAAAAAAGGCTTCAGCAACCCCCAGAATCCGATAACCCTGTGTAGCCATGGAAGTCATTACCTCTGTAAGGTTTTCTTTTTCCTGATTACTTAGCTTAGAAACCCGTATCAGGGCCTCAGGTGCTCCTTTTGCTGCAATAATTCGCTTTCCTTGCTGGTTCTCAAAAACATGTGTCATCATAGGCGGCTTACCGCCAAGTGGATATTCATGATGCATATGGAACGCAGGCCTTTCATCATTAGGTTCAACTTTTGAGTAAGCTTGATGGAGGGCAATTTCCATCGGATCAAATGGAATGGGCTCACTTGCCCACATTGCTGTGGAAAGAAGTTCTTTTTCCTTAGAACCAAATGCTTCTTCTACTTTGAATACCTGATTTGATGACATGGTATAAACCTCGGCAATGCTCATTCTATTTTGTGTAAGTGTACCAGTTTTATCCGTGCAAATTACCGTAGCGCTCCCCAGTGTTTCTACAGTCTTCATGTTTTTCACTACAATCCCCATCTTCATCATTTTCCAGGCTCCTAAGGCTATAAAAGTCGTAAATGCAACAGGAATTTCCTCCGGCAAAATACTCATGGCCAGTGTCAATGCCTTTAAAAGACTATCTTTAAATAAATAGGTATGAAAATAATTAATGGCCCAGACCAGAAGGAAAATAATAAGTCCTGCAATCACCATTTTCTTAACAAAATTATTGATTTGTGATTCCAACGGTGTTTTCTCTTCTTTAATATCCTCCAGGCTCTGGCCTATTTTACCCAATTTAGTTTGGTTGCCAATTGCGGTGACTTCCGCTATAGCTAATCCGCTAACGGCAGTCGTACCCTGATAAATAAAAGGATCATCCGCTAGTTTATCTTTAGATACCGCTAAAGACTCTCCGGTGAGGATGGACTCGTTAATGGAGAAGTCGTTGGAGTGGATGATTTTTCCATCAGCAGCGGCAGATGTTCCTTCTTCTACCATCAGGCAGTCGCCGATAACGAGTTCTTCAGTTTTGATTTCTTTCACAAGCCCAGCCCGAATCACCTTGCACTTTGGCTCGGTCAATTCCTTAAGCTGGGCTAATGCATTCTTGCTTCTGGATTCCTGGAACAGGGAAATAGCAGAAACCACTACAATAGCCATGGCAAGAAAAAGTCCATCTCCACGGTTTCCACCAATGAAATAAATCATAGAGGTAACCAACAGCAAGATGACCATCGGTTCTTTAAATATGCTTAAAACCGCCTGAATCCAGCCTGGATGACTTGAAATTATAAGTTTATTAAGGCCATAATTTTTTCTGGCAGTCAGAACTTCTTCTGGGTTTAACCCTTTAATTCCAAACAGTTCCATGTCCTTTACAAGCAACCACTCATAAAACCAGCGAGGGAAACTGAATCTGTAAAAATAAGCGTTGGTAGCGTTGTACGATCGACTATCTTCATGGTATGACTTCCCTTAAAGATTTGATCAAACAAGTCATGCGGCCTGTGTACCATAACCAATAAATCTATATTGCCATGTTCAACTAACCAGGTTAATCCTTGTTCCACATTCATTCCACTAAGATGCCTGTAATATATCTTTGGATAATTGGCTTTTGCGGTCACGTCCTTTAAAAAAGTATCGATTTTTTTTTGACGGGCTAAGGGTACAGCATTTCCTTTAGTTACATGTGCAATTAAAATCTCTGCGTTAAATGACCTTGCCAAGCCAGAAAGTGCATGAAGTAATTCTAAATCATTTGTCCCAAAATCCGCTGCAAAAGCAATTCTACGGATTGGAGCAAAATCGGCCAGAGGGGGTACGACTAATACAGGAAGCCCAGTTTGATCAATAGCCCGGCGAACCTTACTTCCAAAAAGGAAACGATTTACCCCGTCAATACTGGAAGTGCCCACCGTTAGAAGGAGCATATCTTTTTTTGACTTTTGTTCAGCGATAAGTTGAAACACCTCACCTTCCTCACAACGATATGTAATTTGCGGAATCCAGGGAAGTTCTGGTCTAGCCTCACGACCTTGCTGATCCAATTCAGCCACCAAATCGTTTAGCTGATTAAATTTTGCACTTTTGAGTTCCTGGTATTGCTCAACAGATCCATCAAATCCAGTCAACTTTGAGGAGATCAATGGAATTTCAAATGCATGAAGTAATTCTACATTAACCTGTAAATGGTAAGCCAGGTGCAAAGCATAGCGGGCGGCGTTTTCAGCTGCGGGCGAGAAGTCTGTGGCAACGATTATTTTTTTCATGGTTTTGTTTTTTCTGTTAATTCCAATCCATATAACGCCATTTCGAGACGTTCATCCATATGATACAAGTCTTCATAAATGACCAATGCACCCCCTTTTATTTCGCAGGTGATTTAATCTGGTGTAGAGACTAGCTAAAAGGATTTGCGGTATACCCTGATGGAAATACAAATAAAGGAATGTCAATACGCCTTTTCATACGCTGGGTATAACTTCCTTTAAAGACTTTATGAAGCAGGCCATGGTTACGGTGTACCATAACCAGCATTTGGATCTGTCCATGCGCTGCAAGCCAGTCCAGTCCATCATTCACATCAGTTCCCAGAACATGATGGTAATATATTTTATGATAGTTTACCTTACTAGTCACTTCATTTAAAAAGGAATCGATCTCCAGCTGATTTTCGACCACATTTCGCTGATTTTTTTCACAGATATGAACGATTAAAATCTCGGCATTGAAAGTTTTTGCAAAGCCAGCCAGCACATGGATAATAGCGACATCCGCTTCACTCAAATCTGTAGCAAAAGCAATTTTATGAAGACCTTCAAATCGACACTGCGAGGGGATAAATAACAGCGGAAAAGTAGCCCCCTCGATCACACTATGCGTAGTACTACCAAATAAAAATCTGCTGATCTTACCATCATCAGCAGTTCCCATGACCACTAAGCTCACATCAGCATGGGCTGCGTTTCTGTTAACAACCTCAGCTACCGGCCCAACTCCCTTTACATATTCCACAAAAGGGTGGAAAGTATGCTCTGGTGTTTCAAAACCGTCCAAATACATCATTTTTTCTGCGATGCGCTCCAACTCTCCTTCAACCTCTTCCTCCAGCGCATCAAAAGAAATCAGCGAAGCCGATACATGCCCGGCAACAGGCACTTCAACTGGAATCATCATCGCATTGACCAACTTGAGGTCATTTTTCATCTCCTTAGCCAGGTGCATAGCGTAATGTGCTGCATTTTTTGCCGACGATGAAAAATCGGTCGGGATCAATATCTTTTTCATCACTATTTATTTTAAGATTTTACGTTTTTTGTCCGACTTTTTTGCATTCAGCTGTGGTCAGGGCGATAGCGTTCAAATGCCTTATTCTGCTGGTATATTTGGAAGGTAATTACCCATAGCCTGATGTAAAGACCTCATACTTTTCTTCCGACCATCCATTTTCATGACTGTAATTTTCCTAGTCTATTATAAAAATGGATAATATTCTATAACAAAGTTTATGAATATCTTTTGCATAACCCATGACCAAAATCACCAAAAAAAATGACAATCAACACGATGCTCATTATTTTTAGTTTGATATGGTTCGTAACTTTAGCAATAAAAAAACAGCATATGTCCCTTATGCTGTTTTTTTATTGCCAAATCAATGACCTATACTATTTCAAAATGCCTTCAGCGATCTTCATTGGAAGAAAGTATGGGTAGGTAGACATTCCCTGACTTAATTCCACACGTTCAAGATCTGGATCGGTTACCTGAAACTCCTTTGTGAAATCCTTAGCCAGGTAGACATAGGGATAAGGGTTTTGAGGATTGAATTGTGCAGGTCCCGCAAGCTTGTTTTTTGAGAAATCAAGCAGTATCGAATAGCTCGTGGTTTCGGGATGGATCAGAAATTCGATTGTTTTATTGCTGTCATCAAAGGTAAATGCCAATTTGCTGGAACTGTTGCCCGTAAGATCCAGATTGTAGTTTCCGGATTTGTATATGACACCTTTCTCTAAATCCCCTTCATTTCTGAAAACCAGGAATTGCTGTTCTGGATTGCGACGCAAGATCACAATTTCACCATTTCTAAAGAAATCGGAGTTATACTTAGGTTCGGTCTTCAATTTTTCCCTGATTGAATTGAAATTGCTTAAAGATTTTGGTCCAAGTATTCCAGGGATAAGATCGGTAACTTTCATCACAAAAAAGGGGTCTACTACATGGATATTCAGGAGCGCTTCCTGTCCGCTCACTTCATCTTTAACCGTAACTTGTGTGCTTCCTTTTTTTAGCCCTTTAACGTAAATGTATCCCGCCGGCCAGTCCGTATCCTTAACAGTTGTTTCGATCAGGCTTTGATCCGCTGCTTTAACAGCATATTTTTGGTTTCCGCTTTGGATGTACAATGATATTTCGTTTCCTTTAGGTACGTAATAGGTATATAAACCGAATTTCAGGTCTTTGATCTCCAACTGCTTTTCTTTTTTACAGGATATAGTGATTAGTGAAAAGAGGCTTAAAGCTAATGTTAAACGTAAATAATGAAATGATGAGCAAGGTAAAAGTTTCATGTCTGTTTCTAAATTTTAAATCGATTTTCTATTTTGTAGCTGATGTGTTTAGTGGTTGTTTTCTAAAATCAGCCTTTTGAAAGGCTTGATGAATGTATTCCTTACTTCTTTAAAACTGTTAAGCTCAAAAGATATTTGACTGACTTTTTCATATATACTTGTTTTATTCGTCTGTCGGTTAATTGTTATAGGTATTGTTTAATATTAAACTGATTGCTTTCTTTATCCTGACCATTCCCCCGGTCGTTTTAAGATCAATTTCGCAGAACAGCGTATCGGTTGATTTGGCATGGAGTACCAGGTAATAAATACCTGCAACCAACAATGCCGATACCGCCCTGAGATCAATGTCTTTTCCCTTCAGTTCCTGATCAGAACGGGCAAAAAAGTGTTGGCTAAGCACTTCTCTTTCTTCAGAGACTTCTTTCATTATTCTGGTGCTTTCACTGATCTGCCAAAGGATTATTTTTTGCATTTCCTGATCACTGAAAAGATGTTCCAGCTGGTTATGCAACAGATCTTCTAAGATCTCTTTTGTATTTTCCCCTTTGTTGTCTTTAATCAGTCCAGCTGCTGCTCCCGAAGCGGCCAGCCAATAATCTTTGCCCCGGACATAGGTCTCAATCAGGTGCTCTACTGTACCAAAATAAAGGGTAATCAGCTTCCTGTTTAATCCGGCAGCACTGGCAATATTGGTTGCGGTCAATCCTGTGTAACCCTTAGACTTAATGATCGTTCCAACAGCATCTATAAGTTTTTGGATTGACCGGCCCTTGTCATTGGATGCTCCCTGATATGTCTTTCTAGCCATTTATTCTTCCAGTTTATTCAAATATACAAATTTCGCATGTGCGGGAAAATTATATTTTTATTTAGGAAGAAAGGTATTCGTAATACAATGATCTCCGAGCATGCAGCAGAGTTGATTCTATTTTTCTATGCCGCGTTTAGCCAATTCAATCATCGCAGAAAGTTCAAAAACTGTTTCGCCTATATCTGTTCCTGCACCTTCCTTTTTAAAGCGAATGTTACCCTTACCGTCGATCACGAACTTAGCTGGAATGCCTGTAACTTTAAATGCACTGACCGCAGGGTTCACTTTATTGACATCTTCCAAATCCATATACAGTGGTAAGTTGCCGTAATTATTGGTTTCAAAATATTTTTTGGCTGCAGCCGTCGGATCTACTTCCTTACTTTTCTTTTCCCACGTATGGATAAATAAGAACTTAACTTCAGGATCATCCTTATATTTCTCTACTGTTGCCTGCATGCCAGGTAATGCCCTTTTACACGGGCCACACCATGTTGCCCAGAAGTCCAATACAATCGTCTTACCCTTAAAATCTGTCAAGGACACTTTTCTTCCATTCGCATCCAGCACCGAGAATTCCGGCGCTTTTTCACTAATCATTTCCTTTTCCAACTCATGCACTTTGCTGTCATTCAGCTTTTTATTTAAACCTGTGATATATAAACTTACATCTTTACCAGGATTGATATTTTTATAAGCAGCAATTAATTCTTCTTTTAGTACTTCACCGCCTACGTTTTGAAGAAACGCGGCCTCTAAATATGAAAATGCCTCCGCGGATCTCCCAGCCCTACTCATCAACTGATAATAAAACGCCGTCAATTGCGGTGACTTTCTTAAAGTATAATCATAATACGTTTGGATAGATTGAAACGCTTTCTGGTGATTACCAATTTTACTCAATACCTGACTTTGCAGATACAACAAATCCATCCTTTCGGCTTCAGAATATTTGGTCTGTTGCAACTCACTATCCAAATATGCAGATGTTGCGTTTGCATCGAGCATTAAAGCGCTGCCAATCACATACGGTAAAGCCTCCGACTTTGTTTTCCCTGTGGTGAGTTTTAGGTATTTAAGTGCGCCTCCAGCATTTTTCTTTTCCAAAAAGCTTCTCACGGTACGCATATAAAAAACACTTAAGTCTTGATGGGGAAACTCCTTCCTCATCTCCTCTAATGCTTTTTCCTGTTGAGCAAGGTCCTCTACCATCAGTTTTCTGGATGCTCTATTTAGGGCGACATAGCCCTTCGGGTATTTGCTTATTGCAACAAGTGCCACTGAATCCGCTAATCGAGGATTCGTAACTTGATAGTATGTATATAAAGTAGCATAATCCATTTCTGTTCCAGCGTCCCCTAAATCCCTTAACTTTTGCTGCAGTTTGACAGGGTCGTTCATTTCTCTTAAAGTACGTACTTCAGGAGTTTGAATAATCATTTGCTGGGCATTAAGTGAAGCTACATTACATAGCGCCAGAATGACGAAAATTGTCGTTTTCATAATTGTCTTTGTTTTTCTTTTTTATTGATCAATTACAGATCCTAAATCTATAGACAACTAAATTTTAGTTTTGGGGGGGTGCGTAATAAAACTTTTCTTATACGACATCATTGAAATTAACGATTACAACATCAGAACCGTAGTGATAATATGAAATAATCAACATCCTCCATAAAATCAGCCTTTCCAACAGGTGAAAAGTTAGCCTTATCTTTTCTGACCACCAGCAAGCTGATGTTTCTGCTACAAGCTACCAGAGAATCGTTTAATTGTGCCTGTGCTCCTGATGTGGCCAACAAGGCGAGTGTAATTGTTAATATTAGATTTTTCATTTTTCAGTTCGCATTTTGAGTGTTAGAAAAAATTTATCCGAGCATTCTGTGTCTGTGAAAGATCTGGTTCTGATCAAACAGATAACGGTAAGTCGCTAGCCGACGCGTCCGTGCTGCGCCCATATTTTTGGCGAAATTGATCATCTTAGGATTGAAGTCCCCAATCCACTGCATTTCATAATGGCTATATTGGGTTTGAGATTTAAGAACGGATAGTGCACTGACCACCATAAAGGCATCTATTCCCTTGGTTTGGTATTCAGGAATGACGCCGAACAAAATACCCACCAACTTAGGATTTGGCCGAAATTTCTTCAACCATAAAAATCTCAATATGTGAACCAGGCTAAATTTTCCCTTTAGTGCTTTAAAATGGTAGTTGAGATCCGGCAGGTTCAGCCAACAGGCAATAGGCTGATCATGATGGTAAGCAAACCAGATCGCTTTTTCATCGATAACGGCCTTCATTTCGCTAAACAATTTTATGGCTTCATTTTCTTCCATGGTCTTTCCTTCTCCATGAATCTCCCAGGACTTGTTGTAAATGCTGGTAAAATCCAGAGCAAACTGTTCTAACCTGCTCTTGCAAAATGGAATCACCCGGTACCCATCATCAGATTCAATCTTATCTTTGATCCTATAAAACTTTTCAGGAAGTGTCTGCGCCAGGTTCATACTATAACAATCCTGATAAAAATACACTTTAAAGCCATACTGCTCAAACAACCGCTGATAATAAGGTGGATGATAGTTCATCCCGTACAATGGCGCATCAAAACCCTCCATCAATAAGCCCCACCAATTGACCCGTTCTCCAAAATTAATTGGCCCGTCCATCGCCTGCATTCCTTCTCGTTGCAACCAGCGCTTGCATTCATCGAACATAAAATTTGCCGCATGGGTATTGTCAATGCACTCGAAAAAACCGATCCCTCCTGTGGGCTGATCCTGCGCATAGTTGTGATTGATAAAAGCTGCAATTCTACCTATTACAGTTTTATTTTCATCAAAAAGCAACCAGCGCGAACATTTACCATGTTGGAAGAATTTGTTTTTCTTTTCGTCAAAAACAGCTGCTATGTCCTTGTTCAAAGGTTGGATGTACTGCGAATTTGATCTGTGAATCCGATTCGGCAGATCCAGAAACAAAGATGCATCCGCCCTGTTGCTAACTTCATGCAGAACCATTTGCCTGATGATATTCTTGTCCATAAAAATAAGTTTGAGACAAAAATATGGGCTGCAAATGGCCTGAAAGTTCCAGGTTATAGAGTCGAACCCTTTTCTATAGTGAATTTTTAACTGCTAAAAATCAACTAATTAGGCAAAATCACGTATTCGAACTTATAAAGTCGAATGCTTTTTTCGAAACTCGGAAGGAGTTTGATGGGTTACTTTTTTGAAAATCGTGTTAAAAGAGGTTTTGGAATTGAAACCAGCTTCATAGGCAATGCCAACTAAAGAGAACTTGTTCTCTTGCTCATCCAATAAAAGTGCTTTGGCGCGTTCCACTCTATATTTATTCACAAACTGGAAGAAGTTTCCGTTAAAACCGTTATTGATGAGGTAAGAAAGCTGATGTGGGTTCATGCTCATTTGGTTTGCCAGTTTGATCAGGTTCAATTCCCCATCCAGGTAAGGTTTTTCGGTTTCCATAAGGACAAGCAGCTTCTGTTTAAATGCTTCAAATTCGACATCCGTTAGCAGTTTTTTCTTTTCCCCGGCCACTTCTTCTTCCAATTCAACTGCTAAAAGCTCTTTTCTTTGCTGTTCATCCAGCGGATAGATTTCTTTCTGTCTCAACGTATAATAAGTGGTGATGTATACAATGAAAAGAAATAACAGATCCATCAGAAAATTATCTTTAGTTTTTTGGATGAAGATGTTATAGAGTTCATAGCCTACGGTAATCGTAATGGTGATCAACAGTAAGAAGGTCAGCTTGATCAACCATTGCAGGTTGATCTCGGTATTGGAGGATATGGTTTCAATTCTTTTCTGGTGCTTGCGTATTTTATAATAGATGAAGCTCAGGTACAGCAAATTCTGAGAAATATTCATAAACAAAGCCAATTTACGATAACCCTCATTGTCCCAGAAAATCAGGAGCAAGACCAAATAAACAAGTGGAATCACACAACAGCACAAATCGACTTTTTTAAACCTGCGATTCGGGTTTATAAAAAGTACCACACTTGAATACAGCAAGATGGGGGTAAATATTTGCAGGAAATAAACAAATTTAGCGGCGGGCTCGGTGACTGGCAGCATACATATCGCGAGTATGTCTAAAATCCAATAGGTAGACCAGAAGAATAGAAACAGGCCGAAAAACAAATTGGCTTTTTTATTGACGTTCATTGGATTCACCAAAACAATGAACGATTGCAGGATCAGGCTACCATATAACAACACCAGAATAAATTTTTGCAGATTCTCCATACCCGTTTTTCTAAGCAGTCAATTCAACCTGAAAGGTTTTTGTTTACCTCGCAAATATTGAAAGTTTAATTGGATAAGTCCGAATGAAAGAAAAAATCATCGTAGAGATCAGGAAAACAACTGCAACAGACCTACGACAATCAAAAAAAGAGCTCCAAAGAGCTCTTTTTTTGATTATAATAAACCTTATGCGGCATCAATTGCCTCACGAAGTGCTTTGGCTGCTGCAGCCGGGTCTTCAGCACCGTAAATTGCTGCGCCCACAACTGCTACCTGAGCACCAGCTTTGATTACTGCTGCTACGTTATCGATATTTACCCCACCAGCAATGGAAACCGGTACACCAGCTCTCGCAGCCTCATCGATCAATACCTAGATCGAGTAACCAGCAGTCCATTGCTCATCCAGCCCTGCATGAAGCTCAACAAATTCGATGCCCAATTCAGTTACCTCTTGCGCTCTTTTCACGCGGTCAGGATAACCAATGGTATCTACGACCACACCTTTACCATGAGCCTTTGCTGCTTTAACTGCGCCAATGATGGTTGCATTTCCGGCCGCACCCATTACCGTCACTAAATCAGCTCCAGCTTTGAAAGCAATATCTGCTTCAAGCTCACCTGCATCAGCAGTTTTTAAATCTGCAAACACCAGTTTATCCGGATGTGCATTTTTCATCGCTGTAATCACCGTTGAACCCATATTTTTGATTAAAGGCGTTCCCAATTCTATAATATCCACATATGGAGCAACTTTCGCTGCCAATGCCAATGCTTCTTCTGTCGTTAATAAATCTATTGCTACTTGTAATTTTGCCATGATTGTATGATTTATAATTTGATATTTAATTCTATTATTATTCAAGGTTTGCATGTTGTTCCCAAAGCACTTCTGCCGGAGATCCGTCCATTTTCCATAACGACTGGAAAACCGCATCCATTAAAAGGAACAGGAATTGCTCAAACAGACTACCTGCATATTGTTTCGATTTGCCCAGCCCTTACCATTGATGCGGTGGTTCCGGATCCCGAGGCCACAATAAGCAGGTCATTTTTTTTGATTGCTGGGGTGGTGGTGTCGCCCACAAAAAAGACTGTGAGTCCAAGATGCATCAAACGCATTGCTGCACTCCTCAGCGCAAAGCCAGACCTCCCCGCGGCTATCAAAAAGATCCTGTCCAGGTGCCGAATGGAGTCGATTAGCGGGATGAGGTTTTCGATATCTATCTTTTTTGCCAGCTTCAGATTTTCTTCAAGCACTAAATCCAGATTCATCTGCAGCTCCCAATTCATTCGCTGAAAGTCCAAGCTTTCAAGCGCTATTCCCTCTGTGTTCATATGGTTATTTTTACTTATCCAAAGGTAGGCTCAGACATGGGTCTGATCGTTACACAAACAGCGCATTTAGTGGTACTATCTGGAAATTGAGTAGATGAAAAGTCATATTTAGATCTCAATTAATTATTAATTTCCGAATTGTCCACCATAATTATCCATTTATCCAATCAGAATTATTGGAACAACATATCTTTGCAATATGAATGATGAAAATTCACTGGGCCTTGAAAAGGCGGTACTCTACATACGTAACCTGGATAACTGTCCGCCGAGCTATCTGAACGATCCGGGCAGAAAGGATTTCTTTGAGATCGTATGGTTAAAAAATGAGGTATACCCAATCTCCTTTGATCCGGTAGGCCGGATCAAAGGAGATTGGGTATACCTCATTCCACCCTATAGGGTACATCAGCTCAATAAAGCAGGCAAAAATGGTGAGCTCATCTCCTTTAAGCGTTCCATGCTGGAAGAGGAGGATAAAGATTTCCTGCTGGATCTGTTCCGGATTTTTAATGTTCAGGGCGAATTTTCCTGTTTGAGACTTGATGAGGCTGCATCCAAAGAACTTGGAAGTATTTATAGCATCATGGAAAATGAATATCAAAAGGAAAACAATTACGGCATGATGAAGGCTTTGCTAAAAGTACTCCTTCTAAAACTGATATCTGTCAAAGAGCTTGAATTTACCTCCCACGACATTCATCAGAAACGGGTTTATGAGTTCTTAATGCTCTTAGAAAGCAATTTCCATTCGGTTACTAATATTGATTTTTATGCAGGAAAACTCGGAATAAGTTCAAAAAGGCTTAACCAGATTTTGAAGGAAAAACTCGACAAGACTGGTACGCAGATCATCCATGACCGGATTATTCTTGAAGCTAAGCGAAGGATCATCCATAGCGAGGTTACCATCAAGGAGATCGCTTACGATTTAGGATTCAGCGATAGGCCATATTTCAGCAGGTTTTTCAAAAAACAGACCGGACAGACTCCGGAAGAATTCCAGAAAATGGCAAGGGCCCACATTGAATCCAATCTGAATACCTTGATTTAGTCCTTCTGCGTAGCACAAGCCAGGATTCCCTTGTCATACGTTGGTTCTTCGACTTAACTTATCTACAAAATTGAAGATTTTTACTTCGATTTCCCCATCCGAAGATAAACCCAGAAACATTATGTGTAATTTTATAAAAACAACCCTATGAAACAAAATGGAATTCTAATTGGACTATCGCTTTTGCTATGTATAATCGGATTTTTTGTTAGAGATTTTTTCTTGAGTTTTTCAATGACTTACATTATGGGAGAAAAAATTTCTTTCGAAAAAAGCTGGCAATTACCGTATCAAACCTTCCCTTGCTTGCTATTTATCATATGTTTCGGACTAATTCCTTTTTTGTATTTACTGGTAAAAAAGACTTGTGAGCTGAATTCTCTATATAGAAAACTATCCTCAATTATATTTATAATTACATCTGGTTTAATATTATTGGTCAGTCGAGTAATGTATTTAAAATTCAAGGCATCCCAGATAAATAATATGTTACAGAGAGCTGAATTTGCTGATGGAGCCGAAATTCCAAGAATTAGATTTGAAGAAGTAAACTTAGAAATATTCCTTATCATAGGTTTAGCAATTGGTACCTTAATAACCATATTAATTTTCAGGAAGGCAAAATATTAACACATTATAAATAAAAAAACTTCACAGAACATTCTATTGCCAAAAGCCGAGCTGGATAACTTCAACTTTACGGACACACCTAACACAAACAAATATGGTATAGAAAATTTACTTTTTTCAACAAGCAAGATGGACTTAAAGAAGTCTTTGAAGACAATTATCTCTCAATATCTGAGCGAAAAGGGAACTAAAGTGTATCTGACATTAAAAAACTTTATCCAGATTTCTTTGGACAATGATAATCTCAATATTTCATTAGAATTCAATTTGACAAATTAGCTTCGAGAATTTTTAAATACTCAAATGGTGGTGGAATTATAACGAAGATAGAGAATTGGATATTTCTCTTTGCAAGACATTTGCTACTATTATTTCGCATATGGAATTGTTACCATGTTTATCGGTAGTGTCTTGAATTTTGTGTAAAGTCTGATTAGACTAGGTCAAACGTATTGTATTTAAGGGAAGAAAATCAGAACTTTAAGTACAGTCATATGGAAGAGAACAAGTTAGGTTTACCAAAGGACTTTTTCAAGCAGTTTTATCCACTGTCCAAAATGCGGTCGTGTGATGACAGGAAGTGCTTCACGAGGTCGTCATAAAGGCTATTATCCCTACTATCATTGTAATTCCACGTGTGGAGTAAGGTTTAAGGCCGACCCGGTGAATATGCTTTTTGAGCGCCATCTTAAACAGTTTGTACCCAAACCAGGAATGGCCGAACTCTTTACAGCTATAGTTTGTGACGCTCACAAAGAAAGCGGAGGAAGATGGAGAAAGGAATAAAATCGAACCCTTGAAATGATTGCAGCGCAAAATAAAAGAATGGAAAAATCAATGCAATTATTATTGGATGATGTAATAACCGGCACTGAATACAAGCAAATCAAGGAAGAATGCACAAACAACATTGCAAAGTGCGAAATTGAATTAAAAAATTTAGAACAGCAGAGTGAAGAAAAAATAGATATTCAGGGTTTAGCTGCTTTAGCCGTGCAAAATCTAAAAAATTAGCAGATTTCTATGCAAATGCAGATTCCGATATAAAACGGTCAATTGTCGGCTCGATTTATGCTGAAAAATGGTTTTTTGACGGAGAGGCACATCGACCCCCTGAAGTAAATGAAGCAGCGCTTCTTATCTATCACATTAACAGAAGGTTAAGACATAAAAAAACCGGAGTAAAAACTTTTGAAAATTTTCACTCCGGTCCTGTACCCCGGAAGGGACTCGAACCCCTGACCCTCGGTTTAGAAAACCGACGCTCTATCCAGCTGAGCTACCGAGGCATCTCCCCCTTAGGGACGGCAAAGATATAAAAACAAGGGAATAATGCAAAATCTATTTGTTCTTTTTTATGCAAAAAACGTATAAATTAAATCGCAATCCGCTTATCCGGAAATTGTTCCACATGGTTCATGATCAAGTGTAAAATGTAATCATCAGAAGCATAAGGTTGTAGCGCAGACTTCAACATCGCGGTCTGCTGAACATCTGTATCTGCAGAAATATAACCCATACCATAAAATTTGCCTTGTTCTACCAATAAACAGCTGTGTTCATCATCAGTCCGGCCCTTGTCAATCATCGCAAACGTTGGAAGAATCGACTTGAGATAGGCAATGGCGTACTTTACACGCACATTATAAGATGCAGCTGACTCTTTACCCAGGCAAGCGCCACTACAGCGCCCCTCATCATGACCTGTACAAGCGAGACGGTTTTTCTGTATGTAACATAGTTTCTCGCACAGTACATGCTCTTTAATTAATAAACGCAACAGGTTATGACCATCTAATAAAGTATTAAAACTGTAAAGTGCCGCAACTTGCTTTCTATATTTATCGATCCCCAGGCGCATATAGCCGTTCTGATCTTCAAACACATATAAGCCATATTTCTGATCGTGCCGTTTTAAGGCGCGGTTATTATCCGGCCATAATCGTTTGATCTCGGACGCCTCTAAAATAAAGGCCATCAATTCGGTACCACAGACTTCAAAATCCACTGAATATATGTTTTGCAGAAACTCCTGGCGCTGTCTGCTGGTATTGTTACCTGTAAAATGCGAACAAACTCTTTTCTTAAGGCTTTTCGCTTTACCAATATAAATGACCTTGCCCTTTTGATCTTTAAAATAATAAACACCTGGAACTAAAGGCAACCGCTCTACCTGGCTTTTTGGCAAATTGGGCGGCAATGCCTGTTCTTTAGAAAACTTATTCAGCGTCTGTGCGATCAGTCCTTCTTCGTCCGCCGCAATCAGCATAGTCAGCAAAATGGCCGTAGCTTCTGCATCCCCCCCAGCCCTATGCCTGTTATTTACAGGAATGCTTAAGGCCGCACAAAGTTTACCCAAACTGTAAGAACGGTGGCCAGGTAAAATTTTCCTGCTCAACCTTACTGTACATAGCTTTTTAGAACTCAATGTATAGCCACATTGCATCAGCTGATGCCGGATAAATGAAAAATCAAAATTAACATTGTGCGCTACAAAAATCTTATCCTCCAACAACTCATAAATTTCCTGAGCAACATCTTTAAATAAAGGCGCATCTAAAACCATATCATTGCTGATACCTGTGAGTGCCTCGATATAAGGTAGGATAACTTGCTCAGGGTTAATCAGCGTATCAAAGGTCTGGATTACAGAGGTCCCATCATGCACGAGGATGGAAATTTCAGTAATTCCATTTCCGGAAGCAAAACCTCCGGTAGTTTCAATATCTACTACGGCGTACAACATGAATTTAGTTTTACAAGGATTGAAGCTGTAAATATGCTAAATAATTTAGCATATAATTGTAAATTAATTCAATTTATTAGTAGAACCTGTAATCTATGGCATGTAAATAGCTTTGGTATAGCATATGTATATAGATAAAAAAATAATGTCTAAAAAAATATTGGCAGTAGATGATGATGAAGATATCGTTGAAGTTATCAAAATCATATTGGAGGATGAAGGGTACGAAGTCATGACATTAACCAGTGGAAAGAATGTAATGAGTGTAATTTCCACGCTCAGACCTGATCTTATTTTGCTTGATGTCATGCTTGCCGGAATGGATGGCCGGGAAATCTGCAAAACAATAAAAGCACATCAAATCTTTAAATACATTCCTGTAGTGATGATTTCCGCCAGTCACAATCTGCACAACTTGCTTAAATCACCGGGTTCTCCAAATGACTTTTTAGCGAAACCCTTTGACATTAACCATTTGGTAAGCAAGGTCAGAATGCAACTGGCAGGATAAAAAATGTACTAATTTAAGTATCTATAGTACTAAATTCCAGATATTAATCCGTGTTAACTGGTTTCAATTGATATGGGATTGCTGAGCATCTTATGAATCGGACATTTATCAGCAATCACCAGCAGCCTTAGCCGCTCCTCCTCTGTAATGGCTCCGGTAAAGGTTATTTTCCTCGTGATTCTGGTGTCCTTACTCATCTCCTCTTCTTTACAAATCGCCAACTCTACTTTAATATGATCCAGGTTAAAGCCTTTTCGATCTGCATACATCCGAATCGTAATTGCCGTACAACTTCCCAAACTAGCCAGTAACAAAGCAGCCGGAGGCATCGCCTCATCTGTTCCGCCTACTTCAGCAGGCTCATCCGCATAAATAAAATGCCCGCCCGAATATACTTTAGTTTTATAGTGCGCACGGTCCAGTTCCGTTACCGCTGTAATTTGATTATTGGCCATAAAAATAGATTTCTTTAAAGATACTAAAACCAAACCTTTTCCCGGCCGGCTTGTTAACTTCATACAACAAAATCCGATACAGATGGAGACACACCCATACTGGTTTTTCATACTTGCTGTAGTCGTTGCCTGCGTTGCATGGACGGTTACCAAGGAAGAAATATTCAGAGAACCACGAGAATATTGCGTAAACAAGTCAAAAACAGCTGGCAAAATATGGAAGCGGAAATTCTTTTACGTTTTTACCTGCGAATATTGCTTTAGCCATTATGTTACCCTGCTGCTGTTGTTCATCACCCGGTATAAACTATTATATGACGACTGGGTAGGCTACCTGATTGCTGGTTTTACCATTATATTCGTTGCCAATGTGTACATGAGTTTATACAACATCATCCGGATCGATCTTAAAAAAGGAAAAATTATGGCTGAAGAAGAAGCTGAGAAACTTAAAAACCAACAGCAAAAACTCTATTAATACACAAGTCATGCCTTCATCCGTCATTCAGAAATTTCATTATGAAGCAGAGCAAAGCATTTTAAACATCACTTTTGTATCAGGAATTACCTATGCCTATAAGGCAGTTCCGGCTGAAGTTGCAACGATGTTAAAAGCAGCCGGATCAAAGGGACGGTATTTCAATCATTTCATTAAAGGCAAATTTAAATATAGGAGATTGAGAAATGCAAAAAAGGGGAATGTCTTGTAACAACATTCCCCTTTTTAACGTGCATATCCTGATTACTTTCAGGATGAAGCGCTTAACAACTATTGCGCTTCTTTTTTCAAATATGTTTTATTGCCATTTTTGTTGATGTAGTATTTTCCACCGCGAGGGCCTGTATACACCACTTCATTTGCGGGGCCTTTTAAAGCTTTATCAACCGTAGGGGTATAATCTTTAGTAGCGGTAGTCGGAGTTTGGTTTTTTGCAGCAGTTACTCTGGCTGCAGCATCTTTTTTAGCACTTGCAGCAGTCGCTTCTGCGGCTGTTTTATTTGCTGAATAACGTTTATCAGGCGTCCCGTCTTTCTTCAAACCTGGAGTTGCTACCGCAACCGGAGCCTTTTCTGCAGTCTTGGTTGTCGTTTTAGTCGTAGTGGTTTTTACTTCTTTAGCTCCGGCTGCTGAATAACGCTTATCCGGTGTACCATCCTTTTTCAATTTAACCGCTGGTTCCTGTGCAGCAGCACTGTATCTTTTATCCGGAGTACCGTCTTTCTTGAGTTTTACCCCTGCCGCATTTACCTTATCGGCCTCTTTTTTTGCATCGGCCTTAGCCTTTGCAGCATCTTTCTTGGCATCAGCCTTAGCTTTTGCGGTTTGAGCTTTAGCAGTTGCTGTAGCAGGAGTTTGAGCCATACTTAAGTTTAAACCTAAACCTAAGATGACAAGGAGTGATAATAACTTTTTCATAGTTTTTCTAATGATATGTTTTTGTTTTTAAACATCACCAGCATTTCAGTTAAACAGCTGGCAATTACAATACAATATAAGATTTTGTTCTTATTTTTTTATCAAATAAATGACAAATTATTATACTGAAAAACAGAACATTACTACCAGAAAACCAGCAAATACAAATGTAGATTTCGAACAGGGCTAAGGGAACAATCTGGGCTGATATAGCAAATCATCGTTTTTCAACTGATCCCTGAAACCAGATGACGATACACCCAATAACCGGACCCCGCGACCGGCGAAGTCGACGTCAGCGAGCAATCCATTCACGACTGCCTTTAAATCGGCTATTTCAGCAATGGGTTCTGAAAAAGACTTGCTGCGGGTGATCTGTTTAAAATCCTGGAATTTAACCTTTAAAGTAACCGTTCGGCCATACAATTGATACTGCTTCATCCGGTTAAATACAATTAAACTGATTTTATCCAATTCCTCCCGCATTTCTTCCAGTAAGGTCAAATCATAAGCAAAGGTGTCTTCAGCACCAATAGATTTGCTCTGCTGGTTGGGTTCTACCCTGCGGTTATCAATCCCCCGAACAATTTTATAAAAGAACCTCCCGCTCTTACCAAACAGGTTGACCAGTTCTGCTTCAGTTAATGCTTTCAGGTCAGCCCCCGTATGCAAGCCTCTTGATTTCATCTTTTGAGCCGTTACCTTGCCAACTCCATGGAACTTCTCTACAGGTAGTTGTTCCATAAAGCGTTCAATTTTGGACGGTCCGATAAAGGTCAGTCCATCCGGTTTATTCATGTCAGAAGCAATTTTGGCTACAAACTTATTGATAGACACCCCTGCTGAGGCTGTCAGCTGAAGTTCGTCGCGAATGGCCTGTTTAATTTCATTCGCAATATCAATTGCAGAGCCAATATTTTGTTTATCATGCGTCACATCCAGATAGGCCTCATCCAGTGAGAGTGGCTGGATCAGATCGGTGTAGCGGCTGAATATTTCCCGGATATGCTGAGAAACTTGTTTATAGGCAGGAAACCTTGGATATACGAATATAATATGCGGGCAAAGCTGTTGTGCTTTTTTTGAGGGCATGGCCGAATGCACACCAAATTTCCGGGCCTCATAGCTGGCGGTCGCCACCACGCCTCCACGTCCTTCCGGCCCGCCCCCCACAGCAATTGCCTTACCCCTCAATTCAGGATTGTCGCGTTGCTCTACAGAGGCGTAGAATGAATCCATATCGATATGGATGATTTTGCGATATTGTTTTTCTTCCTGCCCGTCCATGATAATCTGCCATAAAATTAAGCATAAAAATGAAAAGGTCCGGATACACAAAAGGCCCGCAAAATTTGCAGGCCTTTTCTAAAATTTAAAGAATAATTATTTTGTATTCTTTTTCTCAGTGATTTCAGTACGAATCTCTTGTGCAAGGCCTTTTAAATCTTGCATTGCTTTACGTACTCTGGTACCAGCAGCACCATTACCTGAGTTATAAAATTTATCTGCATCAGCCTCAACGCCAGCAATTAGTTCTTTTAATTTTGAGAATTTTTCCATGTTTTTCTTCGTTTAAGATTTTTAATTTTATGATATAACGCTTTAAAGTTAATAATTATTGGATTTACACCAAATGAATATTGAAGTAATTGCATTGTTTTTTCCACATTAGGCCTATTTCCTATGATTTTTCCACAAAAAACCTTGTTTCAAGGCTTGTAGAACTATTTTAGATCGTTAAAATAATCTGCCAGCCGGCTTCCTTTCCAGGCCCTTTTTAAGGTTCGGTGTGCCTGATCTTTCAATTGCCGGATCCTTTCCTTACTCAGTTTCAACAAAGGCACCATATCTTCGAGGGAGGTTTGGGGATGACCATACAATCCATAAAAAAGCATAATGATTTTTTGTTCCCGCTCTGACAAGACCAGCAAGGCTTTCCGCAAATCCAGCAACAGAGAATCATAGACCAGGCTGGCATCTGATGCCGGAACCTCCTCGTTCGTTACGGTATCCAATAAGGTAAGACCGCTATCATGATCTTTCACCAGGTCCAGGGAATAACTATATTGATTGTTGATCACATATTCCCTTACTTTTTTCTCCGATAAAGATATAAATTCAGCGATCTCTGGATAGGTAGGTTCCCGCTCCAGTTCCTGCTCCAGACTTAAGACCGCCCTGTTGACTTTGAGGATTCCGAGTATCTGATTACCCGGCAAACGTACTGTTCGCTTCTGCTCAGCGATAGCCAGACTGATCATTTGCCGGATCCACCAAACTGCATAGGAGATAAATTTAAAGCCTTTGGTATGATCAAAACGCTCAGCAGCCTTAATCAAGCCCAGATTCCCCTCGCTAATCAAATCACTTAATATCATCCCATTATCCTGGTACTTTTTAGCTACGGATACCACAAATCGTAAATTGGAGCCAATCAATTGATTTAAGGCTGCCTGATCTCCGAGGCAAATCCTCCTGTTTAATAAAACTTCTTCTTCCTGACTGAGCAGTCCGATTTTAGTGATGTCACTTAAATACCTTTCAACAGAATCTGAATCCCTTTTCGTTATCGATTGCGAAATTGTTAACTTCTTCATAATAAATCATAACATTGAATTAATTGCACAAAGTTCGACGACATTAATTTCAGTTACACTATTATAGATTATTTCCGGAAATGGTGCATCGATATGAGAGATTGACCACATAATATTGTCTTTACGCGCAGTACTAGACAAGTTTTAAGAATTAAATTTTGCACACATAAATTATTCACTGCATTCAACAACACATCTACAGTTAAATAATTATATTTGAAACATAAACTATGCAGTTTTTATACAAAATTTTTCACTTTTAAATAATATTTTGAAATAGAATGGAATTCATTGTAGATCAGCTTGACATTCAAATCCTACACTTACTGGAAAAAAACGCTTTTCTTTCCTCCAGGGAGATTGGCAAAACATTAGGCAGATCAAATTCAGCTGTTGCGGAAAGAATTCAGCAATTACAAAAATCAAAGGTCATTACCAGGTATGCGGCAACAATTGACTACCATAAAATAAGTAACCTGTTCATCAGCTTTATCCTGGTTCGGATCAACAACCATAGCAGTGCTGCATTAACTGAATTTAAAACACAACTCGTCAAATTTGAAGAAATACTGGAATGTGAACATGTAACCGGTTATTATAATTTTATCCTTAAAGTGGCCGTCCAGCACATGCCTGCTTATAATCTTTTCATTGGCAAAAAACTGGGTATCATGCCCAATTTAGCTGAAGTACTGTCCCTTCCTGTACTTGAAGAATTGAAAAGAGAAACGAATTACCCGATTTTTAGCTATCCTGTAATCGCCGACCTGAGGACACTCGATCCCGTTCAAAAACTAAAATCACACTAAATTGTTAACTGTACAGAATCTCCTCACAAATCGTTAAATTTGGATACACCTCAATTATACGTATGGCATTCATTGATTATTACAAGATCCTTGGCATTGAAAAAACAGCAACACAAGATGAAATTAAAAAGGCCTACAGAAAATTAGCCAGAAAATATCATCCCGATTTGAATCCCAATGACAAGGAAGCAAACCGGCAGTTTCAGCAAATTAACGAAGCCAATGAAGCGCTAAGCGACCCTGAGAAACGCAAGAAATACGACGCGTACGGCGAACACTGGAAAAATGCAGACCAGTTTGAGCAGGCTAAACAATCCAGATCGCGTCAAAGTGCCGGACAATCCAACCCTTATGGTGGCACAGGAAGCTACAGCTCCGAAGATTTTGGTGGTGGTGATTTTTCTGATTTTTTTGAATCCATGTTTGGTGGCATGGGCGGAGGCCGGTCCGGTCGGACCGGCGCCAGGTTCAAAGGTCAGGATTACCAGGCTGAATTGAAGCTCGATCTTATGGATGCTTATGAAACACATAAGAGAACCCTGACTGTCAATGGCAAAAACATCAGGATCACCATCCCGGCAGGTATTGCCAATGGACAAGTGATCAAGTTAAGCGGACAAGGCGCACCAGGGCAAAATGGCGGACCTAACGGGGATTTATACATCACTTTTAACATCGCAGATCATCAGCTATTTAAAAGATTAAACAACGATTTGTACCTCAATCAGCAGATTGACCTGTACACGGCTGTTTTAGGCGGAGAAACGATGGTAGATACCCTGGATGGAAAAGTGAAGCTAAAGGTTGCAGCAGGCACTCAAAACGGCACCAAGGTGCGTCTCAAAAATAAGGGTTTTCCACTTTATAAAAAAGAAAATGAATTCGGTAACCTGTATGTGACGTATACGGTTAAAATCCCGACAGACCTGGACGACAAACAAAAGGACCTATTTAAGGAATTGCAAAACCTAAGCTAATCAAATGCCATGAAAACAGAACTCATCACCATCACTGAATACTGCATCAATTACAATATTGAACCCGATTTTATCGGTTCTTTGGAAGAATCAGGCATCATTGTACTGACCAGCGTGGGCGAAGATAAATTTATACACCAGGAACAGTTCACAGAGCTCAACCGTTACATCCATTTCCACTATGACCTGCACATTAACATCGAAGGAATTGATGCGATCCGGCATTTACTGGATAAAGTGAGCAGCCTGCAGGAAGAGATTCATGGACTTAAAGATCGCTTGCACCTGCACGAGTAAAGGATCATTTGGTTAATTCCACATCATTTAGCCAACATTACATTTTCGATAGCCTTTATAATTTCGGCTTTACTTTTTCCTGTCTTATTTACGACTGCCTCTAAAAAGTTGTCTGTTGTAATACTGGTATCGTAATACAATTGATAAAAGTAGTCCAGGCCATAGGTATCAATCAGATACTTACAACAAACTGCAGCAAAAGTATAAGTAAGATTGCTGTTGTATTGCTGCTTGATTCTCCGGAAATACAAATCGTCAAAGGTATACTTCCCGGCTTCATATCCTGCTGCAAGCAGTTGAACCGATTTCTCAAAACTACTTTTCCCCTTTTCCATTCCCCCATACAGCGATGCAATTCCTTCCTGTAGAAAAAAACAATTGGCTCCGGATCCTAAAATGGCATGAATAAACTCATGGGAATACATCGGATCGTCATTAATTGCCACCACATAACCTTCCGGTATATTGGTAAAGCCGCCAAGCCCGCCATCCCAGATTACAATATTGGATAAGTTATTCAGCTCCTCCTCTTCTGCACACATAAAATAAGCAATCGGTTTTTTTAAATGCGGACGCTTAAGTAAGGCATATAAAGCTTCCAATTTGACACTTGCTGCTTTCATTTTTTGTGCGTCAATCTGATAAAATGGCGAAATGTAGAAATGTAAATTTTTAGTCTTGTACAGGCTAAAGCGTTTTGAATCATAATCCTTACAATTATCCAGATAATATTTACCTCCGATCGTCACGATATAGAACTTATAAACGTTAGCAGTGCTGTTTTCCTTTGCACCGGCCTTCCTTTGGGTCAGAATCTTGACATAGGACAAAGTATCGTTGATCCGCTGTAACTCGGCCAGACTCAGGTCAAACTTTTGCATGATCTGTTTTGGCGTATATTGCCCCCAGGTCCAATCCATCGTATAATCGTGTATCTTTCTTCCCTTATATTTCGGATGCCACATCTCATTGCTGATGGTATCCTGTTGCATATACGTATTGACAAAATTATACAAACGTCTGATCTCCTGCTTTGTCGTATCTACCTTGACAGGAACCCTGACCTGGGCATTTGACCATACAGCACACAAACAGAATGACAACAAAAAATATAGAAATCTCATTTTTAAAGTTTTTGAATCCTAATGATACAAATTCCATTTGAATTTTATTTAAAACATTTCACATCCCTTTCTGTATATTCAAAGCCCTATGAAAAGAAAAAAGATGTTTTTACAATTCAGCCTAATCCTGATCATTCTGGCAATAGCTGCCTGGCTGATCAACAATTATTTCAACTCTGCAGGTTATTTTCTATCTAAACTACCCGAGGAATACGCGTCAACACCGACGTTAAGCAGCCAGATCTTATCCAGTCGGCATCAAATTAAACCCTTGTTTAAAGGAGGTAAAGTTAAAGACATCAACCTGGACAGCCTGCACCAGGTTACTGTGATCCAGAGAATGGACGAACAGCGTTCAGAGCAGAGCAACACTGTACTCAACATCACCTATTACCGACTGGATCACACCGGGAAGCTCATAGATTCCCTTTTTGAAACCAGTGCCAATGATAATGAATTAGGAACTGAATTTGCCGGATATCTGATGTATCCGGATCATTATACAGCCTACCTCATTTCCGGAGGATTGGAAAAGCACCCTTATATAGAAAGCAACAGGGACCTAACAATGGATCAACAGCTTCTAAGGACGTTATTAACTCAAAAAGCACAAGCCTCAGCGGTTGTTTACGCCAACTACACCATGATTGAAGGAAAACCCAAGGACTTTTTCATATTCGTCATTAATCAGCAACTACACCGCGTGTTCGTCAAACAACGCGATGCCTATGATCTGGGAAGCAGGTACATCAACAAAAACTATGTGCAAGTTGGACCGATCACCGTCTACGACCATGAGACCAGCCGGCCTTACGACTGGAAAAGCAAAAATAACCCCATCCATCTGGATTATTTCCTGAAGCAGGAATATCATGGTGCAACATCACCCTCATTTATGTCGCCAGCGCCGATGAGCAGACCAGAAAACTGGGAAGGCATCGCATATTTCAGTATTCCCTTTGCAAATGACACCCTGAGATTTAAACACCCGATGTATTACTATCCCAATAAAGACTGGAAAAGAGTTGGCCCTTATTATGAAAACAACCAATGGGGCAAACTTGACTTTTTCAAAATACCAGGAGCCGGCTTCCAGATACTGACGGTAGGTTTTGATACCGGAAACAGGCACGATTTAGATGGTTGCTACCTGATAATCGATCGCTAATGCTTACTTTTGCCAGCACATCATGAAGGCAACTCTAAATCTCTTTGATTTTTCTAAAAAAATAGATTACAAAATTGAAATCCTGGCAGGTTTAACCGTGGCCATGACCATGATGCCAGAATCGTTATCCTTTGCAATTCTGGCAGGTTTACCGCCTTTATCTGGTTTGTATGCTGCTTTTATCATGGGATTGGTAACGGCCATTTTTGGCGGAAGGCCCGGCCTGATATCTGGCGGAGCAGGTGCAACAGTTGTGGTGCTCATCGCCTTAATGCAAAGCCATGGTATCGAATATGTCTTCGCAGCGGTAGCCGTGGCAGGTGTATTTCAGATTTCCATCGGCTTATTTAAACTTGGAAAATTTATCCGGTTGGTTCCACAACCTGTCATGTTTGGCTTTGTGAACGGACTGGCCATCATCATTTTTACGGCACAGTTACAACAATTTAAAACGACCGTTAACGGGGAAATGGTTTGGCTGAGCGGCACTGCATTATATACGATGGCCGGACTGGTGGCGCTAACCATCGCCATCGTGTTTGTATGGCCAAAAATCACCAAAGTAGTTCCCGCCTCTTTAATGGCCATTATCATCGTCTTTGCACTGGTAATTGGATTTCAGATTGACACCAAAACCGTAAAAGACATCGCCTCGGTTAGTGGAGGATTTCCCCCATTTCATATCCCTAAATTACCATTTACCCTGGAAACGCTCAGGATCATTCTGCCTTATGCCCTTATTATGGGTGCAGTAGGCTTAACAGAAGGTCTCCTTACCCTAAACCTGGTCGACGAGATTACTGAAACCCGTGGAAATGGAAACAGGGAATGTATTGCCCAGGGCACTGCAAATATCCTCAACGGTTTCTTTTTTGGCATGGGCGGATGCCCGATGATCGCCCAAACCCTTGTCAACTTATCCGCAGGCGCACGTGCGCGTTTATCTGGGATCATTGCCGCACTGACCATTTTGATGATTATCCTCTTTGGCGCCCCCTTAATTGAAAAAGTGCCCATGGCTGCGCTTACAGGCGTGATGATTATGGTAGCCATAGGTACATTTGAATGGATGAGCTTTAAAGTCATCAATAAAATGCCTAAACAGGATATCGTGATCGGCATCCTGGTAGCCCTGATCACAGTATGGCTGCACAACCTGGCCCTGGCAGTGTTGGTAGGCGTAATCATTTCTGCACTGGTCTTTGCCTGGGATAGCGCCAAGCGCATCAGAGCCAGAAAATTCATCGATGCACAAGGCGCCAAACATTATGAACTCTACGGCCCTTTATTCTTCGGTTCCGTCACCCATTTCATGGAAAAGTTTGATATAGCTGATGATCCGAACGAGGTAATCGTTGATTTTAAAGACAGCCGGATCGCCGACATGTCTGCGATTGATGCGGTAAATAAACTCACAGAAAAGTATCGCAAAGCTGGCAAAAAGCTGCATCTCGTGCATTTAAGCGCAGACTGCAAGATGCTACTCCAGAATGCAGAAGACATCATTGAAGTCAACATCCGCTAAAATCAAAGCCCTGAGCTTAAACAAGTAAACAAATCATGACAATCTGCACGAATAATTTGTTTTCTGAAAAAAAAAGCTAAGTTTGTGTTATGAAGTACCTGGCTTTCATCTTCACTTGCTATGTTTTGGCCCTTTCGGTATGGCCATGCTGTGGAAATGAGGCCAATCTTCCGGACGGACATGAAGACATTTGTGCCACTTCATCAGATACGCACAGCAAAAGCGATGAAAACCCGCATGCCTGTTCTCCTTTCTTTCATGCCAGCACTTACCATGCCTTTGTAGCTTCGCCCATCATCACAAAGGCCCCGGCATTAATTTTACCACTGCAAAAAAGCCCTTTACCAGAACACCTTACCCATCCTGTAATCTTGTTTCCAGGCGACATCTGGCAACCGCCGCAATTGGTTTAATCCCGATCCCTATCCCTGAGTATTTTTAAACTCGGGTCATACGCATTTAAGATTAACCCTGGCCTGTATTCGCATTTCTTGCGGTATATCGGCCAAAAAACAACATTATTTTATGTTTAATAAAATTATTCTATTCTCTATAAAGAATAAATTAGCGATTGGTTTAATGACCCTGACGCTAATGCTCTGGGGAATTTATTCTTTAATACATCTGCCTATTGATGCCGTCCCGGACATCACCAATAACCAGGTGCAAATCATCTCGCAGGCACCAAATTTAGGCGCACAGGAAGTGGAACAGTTCATTACAGCACCTATTGAACTGGCCATTGCCAACATTCCGGAAGTCATTGAAAAACGTTCCATTTCCAGATCTGGAATTTCTGTCATCACCATCGTGTTCAATGACAATACCGACATCTATTGGGCCAGGCAGCAGGTTGCAGCCCAGCTCAAGGAGGCAGAGAACCTCATCCCAAAAGGGCTTTCAGAACCCAGCCTTGCCCCGATCACGACCGGTCTTGGCGAAATCTATCACTATGTATTGCATACAAAAAAAGGCTATGAGAACAAGTATTCGGCTACAGACCTCAGAACATTACAGGACTGGGTAGTCAGGCCGCAACTGGCCGGAACCAGGGGCGTAGCCGAAATCAGCGGCTGGGGCGGCTATGTCAAGCAGTATGAAATCGCACTGGACAACGAGAAACTCAATGCGTATAACATCAGTTTTGCGCAAATCTATGCCGCATTGGAAAACAACAATGAAAACACCGGAGGTTCCTATATTGAACAGCAAAGTAATGCCTATACCATCCGTGGAATCGGGCAGGTAAAATCACTCGGTGACATCGAAAAAATCGTCGTTAAAAATGCCGGTGGTGTTCCAATTCTGATCAGGGATATCGGTACCGTGCAGTTTGGTACAGCCACCAGGTACGGTGCAGTGACACGTAATGGAACAGGTGAGGTAGTAGCTGGAATTACACTGATGCTCAAAGGAGAAAACTTTAACGATGTTATTAAAAATGTCAAAGAACGTATAGTCCAGGTGCAAAAATCACTACCTGAAGGTGTGGTTATTGAACCCTTTATCGACCGTACAGAACTCGTTGGAAGATCCATCAGTACCGTACAGAAAAACCTGATCGAAGGCGCATTGATCGTCATCTTTGTGCTCTTGCTTTTATTGGGAAACTGGCGTGCCGGATTGATCGTAGCCTCGGTAATTCCACTTTCCATGCTTTTTGCTTTTTCCATGATGCGGCTTTTTGGGGTTTCAGGAAACCTGATGAGTCTGGGTGCCATCGACTTCGGATTGATCGTAGACGGAGCAGTCATCATTGTAGAAGCCATCATCTTCCGTTTAACAGAAAGCAAGCTGTTCCAGAATAAGCCGCGTTTAAACCAGGAGGAAATGGATCAGGAAGTCTTTACCGCATCGGCTAAAATCAGGGCCAGTGCTACTTTTGGTGAGCTGATCATTCTCATTGTTTACCTGCCACTCCTGAGCCTCATTGGTATTGAAGGTAAAATGTTCAAGCCAATGGCACAAACAGTCGTATTCGCGATCATTGGTGCCTTCATTCTATCATTGACGTATGTACCCATGATGAGCGCCCTGTTTTTAAGTAAAAACACAGTCCACAAGAGGAACATATCAGATACCATTATGGATTTCTTCCGCAGGTTGTATAAACCCATGCTGGAAAAAGTACTCCGCTTTAAAAAAATCACGGTAAGCATTGCCGTCGCCTTATTTATCCTAACCTTATGGGTATTTGGCCGCATGGGCGGCGAGTTCCTGCCCCAGCTGGAAGAAGGTGACCTCGCGGTAGAAATCGCCATGTCGCAGGGGACTTCCCTGACACAGGTGGTAGAAACCTTTGGCAAAGCGGAAAAGATATTGAAGGACAAATTTCCGGAAGTCAAACAGGTAGTCACCAGGATTGGTAGTGCAGAAATTCCTACCGATCCCATGCCTGTTGAACGCGGGGATATGATGATCGCCATGACGCCGAAAGAAACCTGGACCAGCGCTAAAACCAAGGAAGAGATGTCTGAAAAAATGGAAGAAGCACTTTCCATTTTACCTGGCGTAAGCATTGAGCTCACACAGCCTATGCAGATGAGATTTAATGAATTGATGACCGGAGTAAGACAGGATGTTGCCATTAAAATTTATGGAGAAGACCTGGATGTATTGAGCAGAGAAGCTGCAAAAGTAGCCAAATTGATTGCGCCGGTACCGGGCGTAAACGAACCGATTGTAGAGCAGGTGAACGGCTTGCCACAGGTGGTGGTAGCATACGACCGGGATCGGATTGCACAATACGGGCTCACCATTGGGGACATCAACAATATCCTCCGGACGGCTTTTGCAGGCAATGTAGCCGGTGTGGTATTTGAAGGTGAAAAGCGCTTCGACATGGTGGTCAGATTGCAACGCGACCTGCGCGAAAACATCTCCAGCATCGAAAACCTCTATATCCCATTGCCCTCGGGCAACAAAGTGCCTTTAAACCAGGTAGCCAAAGTTTCTCTGGAGGAAGCTCCGGCCCAGATTTCCAGGGAAGACGGTAGGCGACGCATTTATGTGGGTTTCAATGTGAGGGGCCGTGACGTAGAACGTACTGTTGCTGAAATCCAGCAAATCCTAGATGGTAAACTTAAGCTTCCTTCAGGCTATTACATCACTTACGGGGGGCAGTTTCAGAACCTCAAAGAAGCCAAAGACCGCCTGTCTGTCGCAGTACCTGTAGCCATGGTCCTCATCCTCGGCCTCCTCTACTTTACCTTCAGGTCAGTCACACAAACCATACTGATTTTCACAGCTGTACCTTTATCTGCAATTGGAGGCGTTTTTGCATTATTACTTAGAGGAATGCCTTTCAGCATCTCCGCAGGTGTAGGTTTCATCGCATTATTTGGGGTTGCCGTACTGAACGGAATTGTCCTCATCTCCTATTTCAACCAGCTCAAAGAAGAAGGCATTACAGATGTCTATAAACGGGTGATGCTGGGAACAGCAGTCAGGCTCCGACCGGTGATCATGACCGCAGCGGTAGCCTCCCTGGGTTTCTTACCGATGGCATTGTCTGGCGGTGCCGGAGCCGAAGTACAGAAGCCCCTGGCAACTGTGGTGATTGGTGGGTTGCTATCCGCTACCCTACTTACCCTGTTTGTACTCCCATGTCTTTATATTTTAGTTACAACACGCAAAAATAAACTTCATGTACCCATGAAACCTGTACTGATCTTATTCGTCCTGCTTGCAGGAATTACCGGATTTGGTGGAACTCAGCATGCAAAAGCACAGTCCAGGCCGATGTCCATTCAGGATGCCATTGAGCTGGCACTGAAAAACAACCTGCAATTGAAATCATCCAACCTGGCAATCGACCAGTCCAAAGCGCTGGAGAAAAGTGCCTTTTCCCCAGAGAAAACGGCATTTATCGTCGCCCAGGATCCGACAAGTGGTGGTGGAAATGACAATTCGGTTTCTGTATCCCAGAGCTTTGCCTGGCCGGGCTTCTACAAAAACCAAAAGAAGGTTTTCCAGCAGCAGACTGGTCTGGCGCAAAAATCAGGTGATTATACCCGTGCGGAAATTATCCGGGACACCAAATTGGCCTATTACAGCTATGTTTTTGGTTTAAACACCCTCAAAGTACTTGAATTACAAGACAGTATTTACAAAAACTTCATCCGAAAATCAGAGCTACGCTATAAAGTCGGGGAAACTTCCAACCTGGAACTCATCACAGCAAGAAACAAATACCAGGAGGTACAGGCACTGAAACAAGCCGCAAACGCCGAATTGGCCATTGAGCAGTTAAACTTGCAGCAATTGTTGCAAACCACAGACCCGATTGTGCCTTCGGAAAAGAGTTTACCGGTCCTAGGTAAAACTGACCCCTTGACAGCGGTTGCATCCGACAACCCCTTATCGGCCCTGTATGGCCAGCAAGTTAACCTGGCTAAAGCAAAAATAGCATTGGAACGTTCCAAAGCCATGCCTGAGTTTACCCTTGGCTATGCGCAGCAATTTGTCATTAAATCATTTGATCCCGCTAATTTGAGTCGCGGTTACACCCCGGGTACCAGAATTGCAGGTATGCAGGTAGGCATTGCCGTTCCCTTGTTTAACGGAGCAGGACGCGCCCGCGTAAACAGCGAAAAGATCGCTGCACAAATTGCAGAAACGGATTTGTTACGCATCCAGAGCCAGCTACAAAGCCAGTACCAGCAGGAATTACAAAATTACACCCGTCATAAAAACATGGTGGATTACTATACCAGTGAAGGATTAAAGCAGGCTGATGAACAATTACGGATTGCACAAGTATCCTACGACCTGGGTGAAATCGGCTATATGGAGTTTATTCAGAACATGGCACTTGCTGTACAGGGTAAACTGACTTACCTGCAAACCCTAAACCAAATGAACAAATCTGTTATTCAATTACAATTTTTAAAAGGGAACTAATCCAATGAACACAACATCATATATCAAAAAAAGGATTTTCACACTTTCATGCGCTGCCCTGCTCCTGTCTGCAATCAGCGCCTGTACGAACAATGAAAAACCAACAGAAGAAAAGACGGAAGAAACCGCACATGGTCATGAAGGCCATGGCAATGAGATCGAATTGTCTGATCAGCAGATCAGTGCTGTAGGCATCGTAATCGGCGAAATCTCGCAAAAAAACCTCACTGCGGTGGTTAAGGCCAGCGGGCAACTTGCTGTACCACCACAAAATGCCGCACAGATCAATGTGCTTTCCGGTGGAATTATCCGTAAAATAAACGTCATTGAGGGTCAGCGCGTAACACGGGGACAAGTGCTGGTTACCATTGAAAACCAGGAGATGATCAAACTGCAACAGGATTACCTGGCTGCAAAAGGTGGTTTTACCTATGTCGAGGCCGAACATAACCGTCAGCAACAGCTAAAAGCTGCCAATGCAGGAACAGGAAAGGCACAAGAGCTGGCTGAAGCCAATTATAACGCCGAACGCTCCAAAATCAAAGCCCTGGAACATCAGTTACAGCAGTTGGGCATCTCGCCTGGAAAAGTGGCTGCCGGCAAGATCACTTCATTAATCCCTGTAACCGCACCAATACAGGGAACAATAGGTAAAATAAATGCCGAAACCGGTTCTTACGCACAACCAGGTGTGTCAATCATGGACATCGTAGACAATTCCAAAATCCACGCCGACCTGATCGTTTTCGAAAAAGACCTCGCAAGCATTAAAATGGGCCAGAAGGTACAATTCAGATTGACAAATCAGAAAAACCAGGAAATTGAAGGTGAGATTTATGGCATCAACAAGTCTTTTGAGAATGACAGTAAGGGTGTTGTGGTACACGCAGTCATCAAAAATCCTGGTGCAAACCTCATCCCAGGCATGTACGTAACGGGATTAATCGGCATAGGGACAACCACAGCTGCTGCTGTACCCATCGATGCTGTAATCAGGTCAGAAGGCAAACAATACATTTTTATTGTCGAGGATGAGGCTGAAGATCAGCACGATCACGCCAATGAAAAAGACCATGACCATGCCAAAGAGAAAGCTCATGAAGAAAGCAAAACACCTGCAGGCGAACATGCCAGGGATAACAAAATGACGCATTTCAAAAAGGTGGAAGTCAGCACCGGAATTGCGGAATTGGGATATATCCAGATCAATCCATTGGAAAAATTACCTTTGGATGTCAGGGTAGTCACCAAAGGGGCCTTTTATTTGCAGTCCAAATCATCAGGACCTGCAGCACACGACCATTAATGATTTCAAATACGCACACATGACAAAGGATATAGAAAGTACATTAAAGTCAAAAAACATCAACCCAACAGCCATGCGGCTGTTGGTGTTGGATTTTTTAACCAAACAAACCTCAGCGATCAGCTTAAACGATCTGGAAAAAGGAATGGGGCCTTCCGATCGGATTACCTTATACCGCACCTTGAAAACCTTTGAAGACAAAGGACTGGTACACAGTATTGAGGACGGCACCGGGGCTACCAAATATGCCTTATGTGACATCGGTTGTGATGGAGAGAACCACCACGACCTCCATGTCCACTTTTATTGCAATTCCTGCAAAGAAACATTCTGCTTACCCAATACCAAAATCCCGGAAATCGCTTTACCCGCAGGTTTTGAACCGCAGGAAATGAACCTCATCATCAAGGGTATCTGCGAACTTTGCAGCCATTAAACAGAAAACTGCCACGTACTTTGCAATAGCATTGCATCGGTTCATGCCTTACCTTTGCATCATAATTTTCAGATCATGAAGGTAGCAAACAGACATTCCGACTGCTGTGCAGCAGAAAAACATACACACACCAACGACAACCATAAGCATGCTTCAGACGAACATGGAGACGATGATGGACATGACCACGGTTCAACTGAACCACAAAGCTGGCTGAGCCATTGGCCATTATTAACCGCGCTGACGGTTGTCATCGTCATGATGGTACTCGAATATGGTTTCCACATCACTTTCAGCAACCTGATCCAGCTCATCATTTTTATTCCAGCTTATTTGCTGGCTGGGTATAATGTATTGGATCTCGCTTTTAGAAAAGCCATGCGCCTGGATTTCTTCAATGAGTTTTTCCTGATGAGTGTGGCCACGGTAGGCGCTTTTGCCATTGGCTCCTACAGTGAGGGTGTTGCGGTTATGGTTTTCTATGCTATTGGCGAATGGTTTCAGGATACCGCTGTATCCAATGCCAAAAGAAGTATCAAAGCCCTGCTTGATATCCGTCCCGATGCAGTAGATGTGATCAGAGATGGAAAAATCATTACAGTTAACCCTGCTGAAGTCAACATAGATGAGGTGATTCAAATCAAACCAGGTGAAAAAGTTGCCCTTGATGGCGTGCTGCTATCAGAAAAGGCTACTTTTAACACGGCCGCGTTAACCGGGGAAAGTAAACCCGACAATAAAAATAAAGGCGAACAGGTACTGGCCGGCATGATCAACCTCAATCAGCTTAGTGAAATCCAGGTAAAGGCCAGTTTTAAGGACAGTAAGCTCAGTAAAATACTGGAGATGGTTCAGGATGCCACAGCACGTAAATCGCAGACACAGCTCTTTATTTCGCGTTTCGCGAAAGTATATACACCGATTGTATTTCTTTTGGCCGTATTGGTAGTTGGCCTGCCTTATTTTTTTGTTGCCGACTATGTATTTAGAGACTGGCTGTACCGCGGACTTGTATTTTTAGTCATCAGTTGTCCCTGCGCCTTGGTGGTTTCCATACCATTGGGTTATTTTGGCGGGATCGGCCTGGCTTCAAAAAACGGGATCCTGTTCAAAGGATCAAATTTCCTCGATGTCATGACCCAGGTTGATACCGTTGTGATGGATAAAACCGGTACGCTCACCAAAGGCGTATTTGACGTCCAACGTGTAGTAAGCAATAATTTTGATGAAAAAGAATTGCTGAAGCTGGCAGCAGCAATAGAAAGTAAATCTACCCATCCCATTGCCACTGCAATTGTAAAACATGCGGGTGATGTACTCCAGGACGTTAAAATTGAACAGGTTGAAGAGGTCGCCGGTCACGGATTGAAAGGCCTGATCAATGGCAAAGAGGTACTCGCAGGCAACGCCAGGTTACTGGATAAGTTTCAGATTACGTACGACAAAGCGATAAGCGAAGAGGCTGATACCATTGTAGTGATTGCTGTAGCCGGGCAATATGCCGGTTACATCACCATTGCGGATGAGCTAAAAGAAGATGCCAAACAAGCCATATCGGCATTGCATGCGCTTAAAATACAGACCGTGATGCTCAGTGGCGACAAACAGACCGTAGTAGATAAAGTCGCGAAATTGCTCGGAATAGACCATGCTTTTGGCAATTTACTTCCGGAGAACAAAGTTGAGCAAGTAGAAGCACTTAAGCAGCAAGGAAAGCATCTTGCATTTGTTGGAGACGGTGTAAATGATGCACCTGTAGTTGCCCTGGCCGATGCAGGAATTGCGATGGGTGGTCTGGGCAGTGATGCCACCATTGAAACAGCCGACATTGTGATTCAAAATGACCAGCCATCCAAAATTGTTACGGCAATCAAAATTGGCAGGCTCACAAAAAAAATAGTCTGGCAAAACATCGCCCTTGCGATGGGGGTAAAAGTCATCGTACTTATTCTTGGTGCCGGTGGTGTCGCTACACTTTGGGAAGCCGTGATTGCGGATGTGGGGGTAGCCTTATTGGCCATCCTGAATGCAGTACGCATCCAGCAAATGAAAGTATAATGGTCAAAAAGGCCAATTGAATTGATGATTCTGCCAATAACAGATATTAAAAATTCGCTTTTTTTAACGCACTTGCATAGGTAAATCCGTTTAAACCGGCGGGTTCCCTATGCAATATGAAGAAACTTTTAATTTCCCTTTCTGCTGCCCTGTGCAGCGTCATCCTGTTTTCATTTATCATAGATCAACCCATTTGGGTCTCTAAATTTTTGCAAGTCAACAAGGACGGCAGCATTACCTATTTCCCCGACGAAAAAGGAAATGTAATTCCTGATTTTAGTTTGGTAGGCTATTACCATGGTTTAAAAAAGATCCCTTCTGTAAAAATCATCAGAACTGTAAATCCGATAAAAGGTGATGCCGGCGCGATGATTCAGGCAGCTATTGACGAAGTATCGGCACTTCCGGTTGGCACTGATGGCTTTAGAGGCGCGATCCTGCTAAGCAAAGGTGAATATCAAATAGCCGGTACCTTGAATATCACTGCGAGCGGTATTGTCCTTAAAGGTGAAGGAAATACCGAAAAAGGCACCAAATTAGTTGCCACAGGAAACCAACAGCGCTCCTTACTCAAAATTAACGGTAAAGGAAAGGTCACTGAAACCGGAAGCCGGATTAAAATAACGGATCAATATGTACCATGTGGGGCTAAATCCTTTAACCTGGCATCTACCAAAGATTTAAAAACAGGTGACAAGATTATGGTATACAGGCCAGGAACAGACCAATGGATCCACGATCTGCAAATGGATCAGATTGTTGCCAGAGAAGGCACAAAACAATGGAAAGGTGCCGATTATAACCTGAGTTACGAGCGTAAAATTACTGCAATTGAAGGCCATAAAATCACCATTGACAATCCAATTGTAATGGCTATGGAAGATCAGTACGGTGGCGGACAAGTCTTTAAATACGAATTTAAAGGCCGTTTAAATGAAGTGGGCGTTGAGAACATCTATTTCGAATCTGCTTACGCCGGTGATACAGATGAGCAACATGGCTGGGTTGCGGTCGACTTCAACAACATTGAAAATGCCTGGGTTGATGCTGTAACCTCTCGTTACTTCGGCTATTCCTGCGTAAGCTTAGGTGGCGGTGCTAAAAACATTACAGTTCAAAACTCCAGGTGTTTTGATGCAAAATCGGTGATTACAGGAGGAAGAAGGTATTCATTTAACAATGATGGTCAGCAGAATTTCTTTACCAACTTAGAAACAACAGAAGGCAGGCACGATTATGTAACGGGTGCAAAAACCTGTGGGCCGAATGTTTTTTATAACTGTAAAGCCAGAAACACCCATGCCGATATTGGTCCGCATCACCGCTGGGCGACAGGAACCCTGTATGACAACATCGATACCGATGGGGAGATCAACATCCAGGACCGCGGCAACTGGGGCAGCGGACATGGCTGGTCCGGCGTAAACCAGGTATTGTGGAACTGTAAAGTGTCTGGTGCAGCAGTACAGAATCCATGGGTTTCAGGAAAAAACTACGCCATAGGTGTGCAAGGCAAAAAGCTTAAAGGCCGTTTGGACGGTAAGCCAGATGGAATTTGGGAAGGGGAGAATAAAAATGGTGTGGAACCGGTTTCTTTATACGAAGCGCAGGTTAAGGCGAGATTGTTAAAATAAGAAAAGAATTAAGTAAGGTTCTCAACAATATCGGTATATCCGTCGATGGCTGAGCCGGCTAAGGCCCTTCGGGACCAAACCCGCCAAATGCCAGTTCATGGACATACCGATATTGTTTCAGAATGGTAGAACTTGTAAAGCGCCTTACTTGTATTTTGTTTAAACCTTTACTACTTATTGCTCTTTTCACCCATTAATCGGAACTCCAGCTGTGCTTTAAACAGCGACTTTGGTAAAACCTCCTGACCTTGCAGCTGATTTATTCCTTCATTCACAAAAGTCACCTTTTGATCCGATCTAAATCCGACAATCATCGGCAAAGCAATTGTATAGTTCCTCCTCCGGCTCATGTCCCAGAAATTGTATTCCTGAGCTTTGGCAGATTTATGGTAAAAATTCCACAACACCAAATACTTACCATGATGCGGATGACCATTCAGGGGTCCGCCAAGATTGTAAAATACCCCGCCATCAATATCATCATAGAGCGTAGCATTCGGCTGACCAGAATGAATATCGAAATTCTGATCAGTACCCAGCGAACACTGTGTAATCACCGTGCCAACCGCACTATATCCGGTTCCGGCACCATGATGTTGTGCACCATTAAAAGTACAGTGTTGGATCAGCACGCCATATCCTGTTCTCGCATGTACTGACGCATGACCCTTCTTACCCCTGAAATGGGTATTTTCGATAGTCACCTGGTACCCCGAGCGAATAAAAATTCCTTCGTTCCAGTCGTGGAATTCACAATGACGCACCCAGCTATTTTTAACATACTCCATCCCTATGGCTTCGTAAGCATAGTCATGGATCTCATTTTTATGGTGTATAAACTCTTCCGGATAACTTTTCCAGTTGCTGTTGAACAGAATATCTTCAATGCCACAATTTTCAAGAGCAGTATAGGGCTCAATATTCCAGCTTGCCGATTTCACCATTTTGATATCCAGGTGTATCGGGTTTTTAAAACTTACTTTGTTCCCCTCAATTTTGCTAATGGTATGAATTTCATAAACCATCATGCCACCTTTGTCGCCAAACAAACGCGACCATTCCGATTTCAATTCCAGTGGTGCGAAATACAGGCGTGTAAATTCTTCACTGCGGTGATGAATGACAATATCCTGTCCGACTGCAAGTTTCGAAGCATCTTTGACTACCACAGAAAAAGTTTCCCTGCCTGCATCTTCGACAATCGTAGTTAGCTTCTCCGTTTGCATTTCTTTAGGTTTAAAAATAAACTGACGGCCATTGATGCGCATATTGGCCTGATAAATCTCTGTTCCACCCGCAGTACTACCACTCCCCTTCAATACAATACCACTTTTTGAAATTCGGATTTGTTTTTTGGCATCTTCATCCTTTGCAATCAAATACTTTCCCGGAGAAAAGAAGACGACCCCACCACCTGGATTTGCCTCCGCTGCATCAACTGCCTTCTGGATCGCTTCATCGTCGTACAGATCGTCATTTGCCTTAGCGCCATAATCATCTACCCTAAAGTACTTTTTACCCGTTACAGCAGGAATTTCCCGTTCAGAGAACGCGTATCCGGCGTAGGAAAAATCGGGCAAATGTGGGGTTTTACCACTTTTTTTGGCTGCTATAAAATCTGTCCAAAGCGGAGCAACCTTTTGTGCGTGTGCAGAAAAGGTGACCAGTGCAATACTTAAAACAGTGATTGCTTTCTTCATGAATGTATTTGATTATAGATTTGTTAAAGTTTGATGCTTTCCACACGAATGGCCAAGACCAGGTTTCCGGCCCAGTCCGGTCCGATTTTTTCCGTTTTCCAGAAAGGAACATAGGCCGCTTGCCCTGGCTTTAAAAACAAACCATATTCAGTGCCCTTAAGCGAAAGGTCACTCACCGTAAAACCTTTAGCAGGCACATCTGCAGGTTTACCAATAAGCATATTGTTATGGAAAGTAATGTCAACCTTTGGATCATAAAATTTTACCGGAGCTTTATTGCCTGCTATGGTGTTATCTGTAAAGCTGGTATTCAAAGCGGGCAGGTAACGATCCGGATTGTAACCGGCACCAACAGCAAAAGGCTCTTTACAATCCACAATCAGGTTATTGCTGATGGTTGCATCTTTCACCTGCCAGTGACTGGTTAAAACCGGATTAGGCAAGCCTGCCATGACGGCGACAGCTGCACTTAAACCCGTTCCAGTTAAAGATTGCATATAATTGTCATGCACTTTGTGCCCTTCACCAATTACCCTCACCCCACCAGTTCCGGGCTTGTGGTTGCCGATAAAGAAATTGCCGTATACTTCTGATTTATTGCCATGACGGAGGGTAAGGGTAGCTTTACACTCGTAAAAGAGGTTGTTTCGAATGGTGTTTTTACCTGATTTATTAGAAATCGCTTCAATCTCTCCATCACAATGCTCAAAAACATTGTATTCCACTGTAGTAAATGAATCGTACATAGACCAGGTGCTGGTTCCAATGCGAATGGTTTCGCCACCATTGCCGCCAAGTTCTGGCCTTGGGCCGAAATAATTGTGGTCGATGTGGTGATAATTCGGCTGATCAGAAAGCCAGACCACCAGTGTTGTGGCCTGTGTAGTTTTTCCTTTCAGAAAACAATGGTCTACCCGGTTGTTAAAACCATATAAAGAAACCCAGCGGTAATCGGCTTTCTTATCCGGATTATTGTAATCTACCACCGAGGTATTGGTCAGTCTGCACCAGGTTGACTGTGCAGAAAATGCAATTACATCTCCTTTTTCAATATAGCCATCGGTAAAGGAAAGTCCGTCTACCACCAGCCAGGTGCCATCTATTTTTAAAGTAGAATTCCCGGTAAGTTGTGTCTTACCAGGAAATTCAGTTTTCATTACTATAGGTTGTTCTTTTGTTCCTTTGCCTTTAAAGATCAGTTCCTGGTCTTTCCAGTTTGATCCGGTTAGAATCACCTGGTCTCCTGGTGATAAACGCAAGGCCCTGACATCTGCGGCGGATTGGACTTTATATTCTTTTGCTGACAACTTTAAACTGATCATCAGTAGAAAGGTCACGATCATCACCGTAGATTTATTCATATGCTTATTTATTTGGTCATTGGCCTGCTATAACCTTGTTTCTGGTACTTAGCTAACAGCGCCGTAAGTTCCTTAACAATTTCGGGATTTTTATCATAAAGATTGGCTTTTTCCTCAGGATCTTTGTCAATATCATATAAAGTACCCGGTGCTTCGCCTGCAGTGGCCGTCGCTACCCTCGGCTCGGTAAAGCCTCCCGAGCCCAGTTCCGTGGCCAGTTTCCATTTCCCTTTTCTAATCGCAAAATGACCACCCAGGGAATGGTGAATGATTGATTCCCGGAGCTGTTTACCTTTGGCTTTGCCTTCAAAAGCATCAAGCATATTGAAACTGTCTTCCGCTGCCTGATTGGGTAATGGCTTATTCAGTACTGCTGCAAGTGTGGCAAATAAATCTGTAGTACACATGGTTTGCGTACTGGAAATACCTGCGGGAATGTGACCTGGCCAACGCGCAATAAAAGGGATACGGTGACCGGCCTCATAAATATCAGCCTTGCGGCCTTTATAGATGTAATTGGCCAGATGCCCCGATTGTTCGATATCCGATAGCTTCCAATCCGAACCATTGTCACTGGTCACGATAATGATGGTATTCTCGGCCAGACCGTTTTTCTCCAGTGCAGCCATCACCTGACCAATCATGTAATCGGTCTCCGCAACATAGTCACCGTAATTTCCAATTCCTGTAGCTTTTTTAAATTCTTCAGTTGGCACCCATGGGGTATGTGGTGATGGCAATGGTAAATACAAAAAGAAAGGTGCTTTATCTTTTGAGGCAGCATGCTGATCAATATACTGAACAGATTCGTTGATGAACCGTGGCAATACCTGCTGAAAATCAAAGTCGGGCGACATTTTACCCGGGCGTCGCATAGATCCGCGCCCATCCTGCTCCCCCAGTCCGGCCGTCATGGCTGTCGGCAGCTTTTCCACCTGACCATTACGGATATAACAATATGGAGCCATATCTAAAGAAGCCGGTATGATGTAAGAATAGTCGAAACCATGGTCGGATGGCCCGCCTTTAACAGCTGCGGTAAAATCTACATTATCTTTAAAATCTGCTGTTATTTTCTCGCCACTTTTCAATTCCCGGATGGACTGTTCAGGATCAAGCCTGGCCCAGTCCAACCCCAAATGCCATTTTCCGATACAGGCGGTATGGTAACCGTTATCCTTCATAAAATCGGCTACGGTTACCCTTCCTGGCTCGATCAGCGACCTGGAGAACCCGTTCAACACGCCTTTTTTCAAACTTGAACGGAAGGCATACCGTCCAGTCAATATGCCATACCTGGTTGGCGTACATACTGCCGAATTGGAATGGGCATCGGTAAAACTTACGCCCTGCTTCACCAGCTTGTCCATATTTGGCGTCCTGATTTTGGAGCCCGGGTTTAAACTGCTCAAATCTCCATACCCCATATCATCCGCCAGAATATAAACCACATTGGGCTTCCCCTTGGGCAACAGTTGCGCATGCGCAGCCAGCATCCCGGAAGCAAGTACTGCCATGGTAACCCAGGCATTTTTCATCAGGTAAGGAGACTTGAGAAAGTTCATCATGATCGTTATTTTAAGTTAGGGTTAACATCTGTTTCAGATAATGGTATCGGGAACAGCAAGTGGTTGTCATCTACGGTCACACCCACTGTAGCCATTGCTGTTTTCAAACGCCCGAGTCTGAGCAAATCCCATCTGCGCTGACCTTCGCCGCAAAGCTCACGGGCGCGTTCCTGCAGCAATACTGTCACAAAAGCATCCGCCGATGGCGTATTGGCAAGGTTAAACTGGTCTGCCGGGAGCGTCAAACCTGCACGCGTACGAACAGTATTGATACCGTTGAACTTATTTGGATCAGCCGGGTTGATGTTGTTCATCGCTTCCGATTGTAACAAATAGAGTTCAGCCAAGCGCAATACATACCAGTCTGTTCTGGAGTTGTTGTTGTCGCCCGGCCATTTGCTATCCCTGAATTTATAGATGAAAGGAGTCACATTTTGAACCACGCCAGTTTTACGGTCGGCGGCAGTATTGGCTACACTATAGGTTTTGCGGATATCGCGTGCCCCTGCCGGAAAACCATTGTTAAAAAAGTAATTGGAGGCATTGAATGAACCATAACCACCCAGAACAACAGGATAGAACATCCTCAGTGTAATGTTAGATGCATTGGGTGCTTCACCAAAACGTACCGCAAATACCACCTCTTTATTATACTTATTGTCGGAGCTAAAAATATCTGAATAAGTTGGCAGCAATCCATAGGATCCGGTATCTCCGATCACCTTGTTACAAGCTGCCAGGGCATCCTGACTGTCATTCGCCTGGGCGGCTACAGATTTGGCCCGGGTTAACAATACTTTAGCCAATAATCCGGATGCTGCGCCAGAAGATACACGGCCCTTATCTGCTCCCGCAATCGCTTTTTCTGCATAGCAGTTCGTTTCGGCATATTTCAAATCGATAATGATCTGCTCATACAATGCCGCAAGTGTTGCTTTTTTAGGATATAAATTCGGATCGGTCGCCGTAACTGGCGCAAGGATCAAAGGAACTTCACCAAATGCAGTAAGCAGGTTGAAATAACCCATTGCCCTTAAAAAGCGGGCATTTCCAAGGATATTGTTCTTTTTAGCCTCATCCATCGAAATCGGCGGCACATAGGTGATCACCTCATTGGCATTTTTGATCAGTTTGTAGTTGTTTACATACCAATTGCTGATCTCACCATTCACATTTGTAAAAGTATGATCGTTCAGGGAATTACGGTCGGCAGCACCAGGGCCGGCATACATTAAATCTGAAGCATTATCCGATACGGTATATACCGTACGCTGGTAAAATGTTTGCGGTTGAAGCGTACTGAACACACCATTCAATGCGGCAACGGCATCTTTCTCTGTCTGATAGAAATTCTCAGGTGTTAAAAAACTACCGGGCTCTTCGGTCAGAAACTTTTTGCAGGATCCCAGTGTCAATACTGCAGCAAGTAATAATAATATTTTCGTTTTCATGATCTTTTAAATTAAGTATAACCGATTAAAACCCGATTTTTGCGCCCAAAAGGAATGTCCTTGACGGTGGATAAGAGTTTACATCTGCACCAACATTCAGGTTTTGCGAACCTGTATTCTGACTTCCCGAGTTCGAATTACGGCTATCATAAGAATTGATTTCAGGACTATATCCGGAATACCTGGTGATGGTCCAAAGGTTCTGACCGGTTACATATACCGTTGCAGTTTTAAATACTTTAGATTTAGAAACCGGGATGTTATACCCCAATGATACTGTCTGCAGGCGTAAATAGCTTCCATCTTCCAGGTATCTGCTGACCACACCAGCAGCACGTTCAGTGGTACTGTAGGCTCTTGGCAATTCGTTGGTTGATCCAGCCCCATTCCATGCACCTGTCATTTCAACATATTGATTGTTTGTGGTACCACCGTTATGTGCATACTTGGTAATGTTCAGAATCTTATTGCCCTGAACGCCTTGCATAAAAATGGCCAGGTCAAAGTTTTTATAGCTGAAATTGTTGTTTATGCTGTAGATAAATTTCGGTGCAGCCTGTCCTATGATCGCACGGTCATCACCATTAATGATTCCATTGCCATCCAGATCTCGGATGATTGCATCACCAGGAACCACACCTTTTCTGCCCGCAGCATCAATTTGTTGCTGTGTTTGCCAGATGCCATCAGAAAAATAACCATAAAACGAACCTATCGGCTGACCAACACGCAGAATGGAAGGCGCCAGGCCATTGGTCACAATATATGATCCGGTACTCCCCACCATGATGTTATTGGTGCCGTTCATATCGGCTACCTTATTTTTATTCGTAGAATAGTTTAAGGTTGTAGACCAGGTAAAATCTTTGTTGTCAATGTTCTTGGCATTTAGGGAAAGCTCTAAACCGTGATTTTGAACTTTACCGGCATTTAATAAAATGGTCGAAAAGCCTGAAGACTGCGGTATAGCCACATTTAGTAACAAATCTGTAGTGGTTTTACGGTAATAATCGGCTACAAAGCTCAACCTGTCTTTAAACAAGCCCAGATCCAATCCAAAATCAAAAGATTGTGTCGATTCCCAGGCTAGTTTAGGATTTGGAATATTCAGTGAGGAAACGCCGACTACTCTGACCGGTGCCGTGCCCAATGAATAACCATTTGCACCATACTGAAGTAGAGAAGCATAAGAAGGAATTTCCTGATTTCCCGTTTTACCATAACTGGCTCTTAATTTCAGGTTAGAAATTTGCTTAATGTCTTTAAGAAAATCTTCGTTAGATGCACGCCAGGCCACAGCTCCCGAAGGGAAATATCCCCATTTGCTGTTCAAACCAAAACGGGATGAGCCATCGGCACGCATGGTAAATGTGAAAATATACTTATCAGAATAGTAATAATTTGCCCGGCCAAAAAATGAAGCCAGGTTATTTTTCACCGCATTAGATGTGGGCGTAAGCACATTACCGCCAATACTTAAATTGTCAGCACCCAGCGCATCGGTAAAATAATTCTGGGAGCTTGCACTAAACTCATCTGTTTTAAACTCCTGAAGGGAAAAACCTGCTAAAGCATCTATACGGTGGTTTTTGTTAAATTCTTTGGTATAAGAAAGGGTATTTTCATTCAACCAACTGTAGTTCACAGCACTCGATCTGTAGCCCTGCCCTACAGTGGCCTGACCGATAAATACCGTAGAGGGTAAATAGCGTTTTTCAAAACCAGAAGTGAAATCGACACCAATACTGGTTTTAAACTTCAAACCAGGAATCAATTCATATTCACCAAAAGCATTGATTAAGCCCCTGCTTGCACCGATATTATCCTGAGTTAACATCACGCCTGCAACGGGGTTACCATATACACCCACCACCGGGATCGGTTCATTTTGAAAACTGTATTTTCCGCTTGCATCCCGTAATGGAACGATCGGGTTCATATTCAAGGCCCCACCAGCAGCACCATAACCTACACCTGTCTTGGTGGCATCAATATTTTGCGAAGAATAAGAGATCTGTGAGGAGAACCCTACTTTAATTTTATTTCCTATGTTTCTATCCAGGTTCATACGGATCAGTTCTCTTCTGAATCCGGTATTGCGCATGATCCCGTCCTGATCAAAATGATTTAATCCCAGATAGTAGCGTGTATCTTTGTTACCGCCACTAAAACTCAACTGATAACTTTGAATTGGCGCTGTGCGGTACAATTCATCCTGCCAGTCTGTTCCCGCACCTAAAGAATTAATCTGGTCGTTGGTATATGGCAGGGCTTTTTGAGTGGCCGGGTTTGCCGCGTTATATTGTGTATAATAATCATTCAGATATTGAGCAAACTGGCTGGCATTCATCATATCCATTTTTTTGGATAATTTCTGCTGACCATAATACGCATCAAAATTGATGTTGTTCTGCCCTTCTTTACCTTTTTTAGTGGTCACCAGGATTACCCCGTTGGCACCACGACTACCATAAATGGCGGTGGAAGAAGCATCTTTCAATACTTCAATAGACTGGATGTCATTCGGGTTGATGGAACTTAAATTGGCCACGCCCGCAAAACCGTCAATCACATATAAAGGCTCGTTACCTGAGTTGATCGAGTTGGTACCACGGATGCGGATAGAGGTTGCGTTTCCAGGCTGTCCGTCCGATTGAGTCAATTGCAAGCCACTAACGCGGCCCTGAAGCATCTGATCGGCTCCAACTACCGGCGTTTTATCCAGATCTTTACCGCTCAAAGAAGCCACCGATCCGGTCAGGTCACTTTTACGCTGTGTACCATAACCTACCACCACCACTTCATTCAATTCTGTATTTGCATCGTCCTTTAAGGTTACGTTGATGATCGCGCGACCGGCAACAGCAATGGTTTGCGTAGCAAAGCCCACATAAGAAAACTGGATAGAACCACCATCTGGTACAGCCAGTTCATATTCTCCGTTTCCATTACTTACCGTTCCTTTGGCAGCACCCACGACTTTGATGCTCACACCAGGCAGCGGTCCGCCTTTATCATCCGTAACTTTACCCTTAACTTTGATGTCTGCCAAACCAGATGCTTCCGGGGCAATCACGATCAAACCGGCATTGGTCACTTTATAAGTCAGCCCGGTATTCTGCAATACTTTGCCGAGCACATTTAACAATTCTTCATTTTGCACACTCAAAGTCACCTGTTTATTTTTAGGCAACACGTCTTCACTGTACATAAACCTGGTTTGTGCTTTTTGCTCTAATGCACCAATGGCCTCCTTTAAACTGCTTCCATTTAAGGTTAAGCTAACCTTAACATCCTGTCCATAGCTTTTTGCAGAAACATCCAGGCTAAGCAACAGCCCAAGGATTAAGGTCCAGTTGAGCATCAAGATTAACCGACTCTTGAAGCGGAATAAAAATGCCTGATCGGGAGGTGTTTCGTTCTTCATAATTGATTTTGTTAGTATTTATATTTAGTCATAGCGTTTAATTCCAAGCTACCGGATCTGCTAAATTTTACCCGGTTAGCGCTTTAATAAATGAGTACTGTATTGTTCGGCAGCATTTTGAACTTGAAGGGCCTGACCAGCTGCATGGCCGTCAAAGCTTCTTCTATCGTTTCTTTATCCAACATACCGCTAAAATGATAGTCACGCACCTGCGGATTGGCAACCTTAAATTGGATATTGTACCACTTTTCCAGTTTAGGCATCAGTTCTTCAAAAGCATTATCCTTAAAAATCAGTTTATTATCTAACCAGGACGTTTCTTCGTAATAGATCTTATCTGATATGGAAATTGGTTTCAACTGCTCAATCACCAATGCACTCCTAAATTCATCGGTTTTACTCTGTGTCAGCGCAAATTTCTCACTGGGTCTGAGGATTAAATGTTGCTCGGGTTCATTGTTGATCGACAACTCAATCATTCCCCGCAGCAAGGTCGCCTCGGTCTTATTATCTTCAGGATAAGCTTTTACGTTAAAAGCCGTACCCAATACTTTGATCGAGATCTTTTCGGTGTAAATGATAAAAGGATGTTTTTTGTCTTTAGCCACATCAAAAAAGGCCTCGCCGAAAAGGCGTACCTGCCGGTTATTGTTGGCAAAAAGATCCTGATCGTATTCTAACCTTGAGTTGGCATTTAGCCATACGCTGGTTCCGTCTGGCAGCATCAGCTTCTTACGGGTATCTTTTCCGCAAGTTACAATGGTATCGGGATTCGCTAATCTGGGACCTGGCTGTACCATGAAATACCAGGAAAAGGCAGCGATGAACAATAGGGTTGCAGCAATAGCCAGCCTTGGCCACCATCGTTTTTCAGGTAGGGGCTCCTCAGTCGCCACTTCATTAAAATCATTGGTATATTTTAACAGATGACGCTCAAATGCTCGTTCAGCATCTGGTTCAGGGTCTTTTTTAAAATGGACCTGGGCTAAAGTTTCTTCGTAATAAAGGGAATCGGGATACAACTGCATGAGTGTTTCCAACTCAGACAATTCCTCCTCAGTAATTTCTTTGGCCAGTTTTCTGGCCAGCAAAGTCATGATCCGCTCCCGCTGCATTCAATTATTTTATATTGGTTTTGGGGAAGGACAATACAAAACGGGAAACTCCCTAAAGGAAATTTATATTTTTTTTTATGATTTCGTTCAATCGGAATTTAGCTCAGGTTATACTCCTTTTTTACAGCCTCCGAAAGACGACGAACCGCAATAACCAATTGTGCATCCACAGTCTTCACTGAAATGTCCAGAATTTCCGCAACTTCTTTATAACTCAGGCCGTCTTCTCTGATCAGTTTAAAAATCATTTTACAACGTGGCGGCAGGGCATCGATCGACTGGTTAAGCCGGGTTTTAAGCTCATCACTAATCAAAATCTGTTCTGGGGTAATGTTGTCGGCTTCCAATGTAATATCTACATCATCAAAAGATACAATCTGCCTCCTACTGTTCTTTTTCAGGAAATTCAGGGACAGGTTTTTTGCAATCACGAAAGCATACACCATGATGTTGCGGACGCCTGGAAGATCGGCCCGGTTTCTCCATAAGGTAATCATCACATCTGCAGCAAGCTCTTCGGCAACGGGTGAAGATTTCACTATGCAACGTACAAAACGCTTAACGGAAGGGAAAAGTAAAATGAAAAGTTTTTTATAAGCCGCTTCACTATCGTAATTGGCGATATCGGAAATTAACGAACTGATGTTGGACAGGTCTTGCATAAGGCATTTAAATTAACGGAGCATCAATTTAGCTTAGCCATGTTTCGGATTTCAAATGGCAAATACCCGAAAGCCAGTCGGGCTTCCGGGTAATGCATGAACTTATTTTAGTTTTAATCTAGTGCTCCGCTTTTCATTTCCTTCTTCGGTGTGCCAGCCTGTTGATGTGCCACGGCACCTTCAAATTCAACTTTGATTACGCTCGCTACAGCATCAGGTGCTTTTGCGGGTAAAGTCAGGATCAGATCATTACCTTTTGAACTTGTTTTGACTTGAACAGCTCCTGCCAGTAAGCTTACAGATAAGACCTTATTTTTCACATTTGGAATCGTCAACTGCCCCTCGGCAGGCCAGTTAAATACAGAAAAATAGAGTGTTGTACCTTTTTGATTTTCCTTGCGGGTACAACGCCCCCAATCCAGGGGAACCAGTGGACTTGACTTTGTACCATAAATGGCTTCGCTGTTTACCTTCATCCATTTTCCAATGTCCGACAGGCGTTCCATACTTTCCTGAGGAAAGGTACCGTCAGGTTTAGGCCCAATGTTCAACAAATAATTACCGCCCTTAGATGCGATATCGACCAGGTTGCGGATCAGCGTTTCGGAAGATTTCCATTTGTGATCCGAAGTCCTGAAGCCCCAGGTACCGTTCATCGTCATGCAGGTTTCCCAATCCATGCCGTCCAGTTCAGCCTGGCTTGGAATTTTCTGCTCCGGGGTTTTAGTGTCCCCAGGAAAATTAGGTCGCTTCAAACGGTCGTTTGTGATGATCTGAGGCTGAGTTTTCAATGCTGCCTGTAATTTCAAAGCGGCCTCATCGGTCATATTGGTTGGGGTATCCCACCAAAGTACCGCAACTTCACCATAATTGGTCATCAGTTCTTTAACCTGGGGAACAGCAACTTCATCAATATACTGATCAAAAGTCTTTGTTTCCTGGGCAGGGTCCCAATGTCCTTTATGTGCCAGTGTGTAGGCATCTATTTTAGCTGAATCTGGATTTAACCAGCCTTCTTTCATTTCTTTACGTGCAGCAGATCCACCAGGATTGTTCCAATCCTGAGCCTGGGAATAATAAAATCCCAGTTTAATACCCTGTTTTTTACAAGCCTCGGCTAGGGGCTTCAGCAAATCCTTGCCATAAGGCGTAGCATCAGTGATGTCCCATTTGCTTGCTTTGGAATTGAACAAGGCAAATCCATCGTGGTGCTTTGCGGTAATGACGATATATTTCATACCGGCGTCTTTAGCCATTTTTACCCAGGCCTCCGGATTGTATTTCACAGGATTGAAGTTTTTGGCCATAGCCTGGTACTCCGCCACAGGAATTTTCGAACGGTTCATAATCCATTCTGCACCACCCCTCAACTGTTCATGTCCATTATAAACACCGGCAAACTGCGCATACACGCCCCAGTGAATGAACATACCAAATTTAGCATCCCGCCACCAGGCCATTCGTTCATCCTTAGTTAAGGTCTTCTGGCTAAAGGCAGATTGACTCAGCAGGCAAATTGCGGTCAGCAATAAAAATACGTTACGTTTACACATTTGTGATTTTATATTTGATTAAGATGACCACTAAATTAAAGCATATATACCGTTCTGTAGTCAACAATATTGGCTCATCCATAAGTGATAATTACTTTATCAGTATTACTTTTTTAAGTTTTTACAGCGCAGCAAAGCTTCCAGATAGTAGTAATCTGCATAAGAAAGCGGCACATCAACTTCACTATCCGAAGGTTTAGATCCCGTACTGTGTGATAAAATAAAGCCCTTATCCGTACCGGGTGCTGAAATGTACTTCGCACTGATGCTGTTCAACATTTTATCTGCTTTGACAACATACAGGTTTTTATTGGCACTGTAACCACTCAATTCATACAAAGCCGATGCAATCACTGCAGCAGCTGAAACGTCACGTGGTTCATTTGGAATATTTGGTGCATTAAAGTCCCAGAACGGAACCAGGTCGGCAGGCATGGTTGGATTGTTCAGGATATAAGCTGCGATGTTTTCCGCCTGCTTCAAATAAGCCGGGTTTTTGGTATACCGGTAACAAAGGGTATAGCCATAAACGGCCCAGGCCTGTCCTCTGGCCCATGCTGAAGCGTCGCTATAGCCCTGATGTGTCGTTTTTTTCAAAACCGCTCCCGTATTTGGATCGTAATCCACCACATGATAAGAACTAAAATCTGGTCTGAAATGGTTTTTCATCGTGGTGTTGGCATGACTTACCGCAATTTTATAGAAAGAAGAATCGCCCGTCAGTTTAGTCGCTTCAAAAAGTAATTCGAGGTTCATCATATTGTCGATGATCACCGGGTTTACCCATTTATCACGGCTATGGTCCCAGGATAAAATAACACCTGTTTTTGGATTGAAACGCGTAGCCAGTGTTTTGGCAGACTGGATGATGACCTCACGGTAATGCGCGTCTTTGGTAATCCGGTAGCCCGTACCCACGCTGCAAAATACTTTAAAGCCCATGTCATGTGTTTTACCATTGAACTGCTCTTGTTCAATCATCGCCGTAAATTTCCGGGCTTGCTCCAGCCACATTTTATTGCCGCTATATTCATATAAAAACCAAAGCTCGCCAGGAAAAAATCCACTGGTCCAGTCTTTGGAAGCCACCAGCTTTAATTTCCCATTTTCCAGTGTTCTTGGCGTAACCAGGTCAGTCTTTTTCGCATCAGCTTTTACTTTCTCTATCTCTTTCAACATCAGCAAAGTCTGCCGATCCGCCTGGGCAAATGCTTTGGGTAAATTAACTGCTATAACAGCAGAAACCCCTTGCTTCTGCCCCGCTTTGCCCGACTGCCCTACTGCTTGCTGAGCAAAAGCCCCGGTACCGCTGATTAATAAAATGTTTAGTGCTAAATAAATTGGTCTCATCGTGTTGTGTATTAAAAAATGGTAGAATGTATTGTTATTTCACTGGGATCAACTGAACTTCCAACAACTTCATCAGGTCAGTTCCTTTCATGTCCACAGGTTTGATGCTGATCTGGTATTTTCCTTTGTTCAGACTTGCGGTACCCAGTTCCTGGCTCACCACGCCGTTTTTTGCTGCAGGCGTAATCTGGGCCGTTTGCTTAAAATCACTTAGGCTAAACGCATAAGCGCCTGCGGCATCGGCGATGTACTTAACCACAACTCTGTATTTAGCCGGACTAAGCGACCTGAAATCCCAGCTTAGATAGGCATCTTTAGACTTCCAGTTGTTCACAAAATAACGATCAGTCTTCCCATCACCAAAGCCAAAGCCCTTGCCATGCAAATCGGCATCAAAAGCCAGGAACCTGTTGCTGGAAATATCGGATGCAATCAAGCGCTCGCCCTCCGTTTCTACTTCAGCATTAAGTTCCAATGCGATCACGACATCAGAAGGGTCATTCGCCTTCAGCGGTAAACCGATTTCAATCGCAGATGCATCCAAACGTTTCAGATTCAACGCTTTTTTAGCAGGATCTGTTAAAAAGTAGGCCGTTTTTACATCAGTTTTTAAGCCGCCGACAATCAATTTGCCATCCTTAGGCCAATTGAATACATGCAGATAAGTCGTCCGTCCTTTTTGTGTACTCACGCCCCAGGCAGGTATTGGCAACACGGAACGTTCCGTTCCATAAATGGCTGCACCATTTTTACCCAACCAGTTACCTACACTATCTAAAATCTGTTTATCCCGTTGATCAAAACTGCCGTCACCTTTCGGACCAATATTCATCAGCAGGTTACTTCCTCTTGAGGCTGAGTTGGCCAGCAGGCGGATAAAGAACTGTGCAGATTTATGGCTGTGGTCATTTTTTGAATAACCATAGGATTCATTGGTCGTAGGGATCGCTTCCGCATCTCCCTCAACGGTACGTAACTCCGCAGGCCTGTCGCCCGTATTTGCATAGTCTCCATAATTGCCCTGACCATCCCTGGCCAGGCGTCCGTTCACTACAATACCCGGATCTGTTTCCCGGATCGCTTTGAGTATCCGCAGGTTTTCGGATAAAGGCAATTTATGCGGTGTGTCAAACCACAAAATATCCGGGTGATACTTGGTAATCAATTCCTTAATTTGAGGGATAGACTTTTCATCTACATATTTCACCGCTTTAGGTAACCATTCCGGGTGACTGTCAAACCAGTCTGCACCACCTAGCAATTTGTCACCCCCGGGATTGTTATATTCCCAATCGTTACCCGGCGCATTCGGATCTTCCCAATCAAAAGCATGTGAATAGTAAAACCCGAATTTCATGCCATGTTTCTTTGCTGCAGCGGCAAGCTCGGCCATTGGATCACGCTTAAACGGCGTCTGTTTAACTACATTAAAATCAGACACCTTAGAATCATACATCGCAAAACCATCGTGGTGTTTAGCGGTAATGATGAAATAACGCATTCCAGCTTTTTTGGCATTCAATATCCATTCCTCTGCATTAAAATGCTCCGGGTTAAAAGTATGGGCCAAATCAAGATATTCGGCACGGGTGATTTTCTCCTTACGCATCAAATGTTCGGAATACCCATTTACGGTTTTACCTTTCCACTCCCCACCTGGTTTAGAATAAATCCCCCAGTGAATAAACATACCAAAACGGGCATCACGCCACCATTGTATCCGGTCATTCTGCGTTTTCATCGAGTTTTTCCACCAACCATTTCTGGCTTCAGTAATCGCTTGCTGATCGCGCGGTTTTACACGGTTAAACATGTCTTTATCTTCGTCACCTTTTACCTGGCTATGCGCGCATACCTGTGTAAACAACATGGCCGATAACAACAAGGCGGGTTTTGCATAAGTATTCAATTTCATCGTGTATCTCATTTAAAATGTGTGTTGCAATTCATTCAGCCAGATTAATGGGTTCCGTACCGGCAAATTCCGGATCACTTCTTCCACTTTCGCATCATGATCCATTTTTACCCAGGTATTCAACCAATCTTGCTGCTTAAATTTGGCCGCGCCCAGTACCAATGCCGGTTGCGCAACCGGCCAGTTTTCCCAATACATCACATCAGGCTTTAAAGGCCATTTGCTTTTGTCAGCCAGATAGGGATATAAATAGGCAATTCCTTTTTTAATCGATTTTCCATCCGGTGTTTCAAAATTCCACAGGTCATCTGTTGGTGTAGAAGCAATCTGACAAAGGGTAGTCATCGCATCCAGGTTAAAGATCGAATAGCCATAAGGTTTTGTTCGGGCCAGCTCTCTTGGGAAACTGCCATCGTTAGCCATTTGGTTTGGCAACAATACATTTTTATAGCGGTCACGACAAAAGGCCAGCAATTTCCCGTCACCTACCAGTTTCGCAAAAGAAGCCACTTGCATGGTAAAACAAGTGCCATGGTTATTTTGCGCATTCATCTCATCTTTTCCATAAGGATGCGTCATCAGCCAGCCCAGATAATCGCCAAACCATTTCCTGGTTTGCGCTAAAACACCTGCATCCATCACAGCCTGCATCACCAATACGCCCTGTGCAACCTCCATCAGTTGAATGGTATCGATAATACCGATACCTCTTCCTGTAAAACGACCTTTAATGGCTTGTGCATATTGCAGGTTCGGGTTCATCATCGTTTCCGCATCTCCAAACCAGGCTTTCAAATGTACCATTGCCTGTTTTACATATTTTTGATCTCCGGTTAACTGGTAGGCAGAAGCCAAAGCGCCAATAATTCGGCTAAAACGGATCATGGCCAACCTGTGCGCCACAAAATTCTCCGGATTGGTCATGCCATCTTTCTGAATATACGGTCCGCCCGGATTTTCGGGATCCGGCCACCAGTAATCACCTTCCGAATAGAAATCGTGTTTGCCACCCGCACTTCTCGATGAACTTTCGGCAGTTACGGTAACCGGTTTTTGCTGCATTGCCCAGGCAGCTTGCGCCATCACTGTTTTTCGCAGCGTAGCAACCGCTGTTTTTTGGATCGGGTCGCCAGCAGACGCCTTCGGCTTTACGGTTGAACAGGATTGGTATACCGCTGCGCTTAAGCAAAGCAGGGCAGCAAAAAGAACTTTTTTCATATTCCCCATCTATTTGGTCATGGCTTTAAATGTCACTTGATTTACGGTATTTGGCTTGCCTTTTTCAGCAGCCGAAATACTGGTTTTCAGTTTTCCATCAGCACCTTTCGTTATCGTAACAGTTCTGAAACTATAAGCTCCTTTTTCATAATTGAAAGTCTCACCATCATCGTCATACAACAGGTATTTACCTGGTTTAGAACCATAATAGCGGAATTCCAGATCTAGTTTTTCTGTAGATTTTGCAGCATGCATCAAAGCGGGCCCCATTGGAATGATCCCCCCATCCTTTACATACACAGGGATTTTATCCAATCCTGGGGTAACCGTAATCACCTGGCCGTCTCCAGCAAATTCACCGGTATAAAAATCAAACCATTTCCCTTTTGGAAGAATCACCGTGCGCGTTTCTTTGCCTGCAAACATGGGGGCTACCAATAAAGATTCTCCAGCCATATACTGGTCTTTGACTTCTTTACTTACGGCTTCCACATAAGGATTGTCTTCTAAATTGGTACTCTTCACTTCCTTTTTAACTTCCGACAAATAGCCGGGTTCCAAGTTCATCGCCCGGAATGGTGGAATGCCCTGGAAATGATACTTCGCAAATTCACTGTACCAATAGGGCATCATCTGCATCCGCAATACCGCCATGTCTTTTACCTGTTTTTCCACTTCAGGGTAAGACCATGGTTTTGTACCGCTGGACCAGGCGTTGATCATCGCCATTGGCGAGAAGACCACCGATTGCATCCTGCGCAACCATTCCTCCCCGGTTTTAGAAGCACGGGCTTCCGGTGTCCACAATACACCGGCAAAACCGCTGTTGATCAATGCCGTAATGAAATCCTCATGGTTGTAATAATCGTTGTAGATCACGTAAGGAAATGAACTTCCCCCACCATTGGAGCCCCTAACCAGGCCATAAGTCCGCTGGTTGCGGTCGTGATACATTTCTGCACTATAACGCTGGATCAACAAACCATAAGTCTGACGCATTTGCTCTGCACTTTTCCCCGAAGGAAACAACGTCACATCCGGCCATAAATAATGATCATAACCATCTACCTCATCAAATTTATAACCGCTCACACCAATATCTACCTGGCTTTTCTTCAACTGCCCGAACATCAGTTTCCTCGCTTCTGGCATCGTCAAATCCGGAACTGCACCCAACCATACGGTATGGTCTGCAGTAAAAGGTTTGATTTCTTTATAAAACGGCGCTTCCGGAGAAATGTATGGGTTTGTCCACAGGTTTAAACGGATACCTTTGTTCAGCATGGTTTTCACAAACGATGCCGGATCAGGATAACGGGATTGATCCCATTCAAAACTACATGGATATGCTTTACTTTGCCAACCTGGCTCTAAACCGATATAATCCAATGGAAAACCTTTATCTGCAAAAGCCTGTGCTTCGGCTTCTACATCTTTGGAATTGAACAAGGTTTTCACGCGTTGTGTAAAACCTAAGCCCCATCTTGGTGGCAAACAACCGCCGCCATTCCACAAATTGAAGCGCTGAATGGCATTTAGTGAACTCGGTCCGCCAAAAACGTAAAACTCTACCCCTTCTGCCGGAACCAATATCTCTACACCGTCAGAATACGGGCGTGAGGACCAGGATTTATCGGTGTTCCTGTCCTTGGCCTCCGGTACATTGGCACCGTCGCGTTTCACCGCTGAACCTGCATAAACATTCAGGTACCTGGCCGAATTGATGAATACCCCATAGCCATTAGAAGAGACATAAAAAGGCGTTGGCGCATGTGTCCGCCCATTGTCTTTGCCTCCAAAGTGATCTGAATGCAATTGTAAAATTTTGCCTCTTTGATGAACCGTCTGAAAGTTCAAACCAAAACCATAAAGCTGTTCCTTTTTATCTAATGGAAACCGCAGATAGATTTTACCATCTGTCAGTTTTGCCGTAATCTCATCTTTTGACAAGGGAAATGGCGCCTCACCTATACTTTTCAAGCCTTCGATAGCTGGCGTAGCACCAGAGGCAGACAAGAGGTTGTAACTTTCCGGTTTACCAATACTGCCCTTCCACACGCCAGGGCCTACGGCTTCCCATTTGATATCTTGTGCAGTCAGCTTTGTACAGCTAAACAGTAAAATCAGGTAACATGAATATTTAAATATTCGGTTCATAGCTGGGGTTTATAATGTAATTATTTGATAGGTTTTTCCTTTTTCTGTATTGAAATCAATGACGTATGACTTTTTCAACTCCAGGCTTTGTAATGCTGCCCTTTCTTTTTTATGGTATTCCGGTGTTTGGGGCATTTCATTTAAAGGATTGTCATTCCTTCCTTTTGCCGGAGCAGCAGCTGTACCAACTACCTTTACCGGTACCATCGTACGCAACCTGCAATTGCCACCGGAGCCCGAATAGATGGTTGCCTGAGTTAGCCTGCCCGCTTTCCATTCCATATCCACTTTAAAATTACCCCGACCTTTAATCCCTTTGATACTCCCCGCTTTCCATTCATCGGGCAAGGCAGGCAACAAACTCAGCTCATCTGCATTACTTTGCAGCAACAGCTCCGTAATCCCCGCTGTGGCACCAAAATTCCCGTCAATCTGGAATGGCGGATGCGCATCAAACAGGTTTGGATATGTACCGCCCCCGCTCATTTGTATATTGGTCAATTGCGCCGCAGGTGCCTTTGGATCAGCCTTCGGTTCAATCGTTTTTGCAGGATCGATTAAAGTCAGCCCTGCTTTTAAAATCCTCAGTGCATGATTTCCATCCTGTAAACGTGCCCACCAGTTGATTTTCCAGGCCATAGACCAGCCCGTACTCAGATCACCGCGGTGAATTAAGGATTGCTTGGCAGCAGCAGCCAGCTCCGGCGTATTTTGTACCGTAATCTGGTTACCAGGATACAGGGCAAACAAATGCGACAAATGCCGGTGACTGTCTTTTGGGTCATCCAGATCCTGGAACCACTCCTGCAATTGTCCGTATTGTCCAATATTAAATGGATAGAGTTTTGCCTTCGCTTTTTGCAGCTCCTCACGGAAGGGGGCATCAATACCCAAAGCTTTAGCAGCAGCAATACAATCGGTAAACAGTTCTTTGATGATGCCCATGTCCATGGTCGTGGCCATGCTTACCTCATATTCCTGACCGTTTATTTTAAATATGTTCTCCGGAGATGTGGATGGATTGGTAACCAACCGGCCGTTCTGATCTTCCACCAGCCATTTCAACATAAATTCGGCAGCGCCTTTCATCAAAGGATAGGCTTTTTGCTGCAAAAACTGTTTGTCGCCTGTAAATAAATAGTGCTCATAAAGATGCGTACTTAACCAGGCACCGCCCATTGGCCATGCCGACCATCTTGGTGCACCCTTAGGATCCCAATCGTATCCGCCTGATGGCGAAGTTTTAGCCCAGATGTCCGTATTGTGGTGAACTACCCAACCTTGTTTAATGCCATAATTTACCTTTGCAGTGGTTTTGCCGTTCACTGCCAGCCGACCGATCAGATCAAACAATGGCTGATGGAGCTCGGAAAGGTTCGTATTTTCTGCCAGCCAGTAATTCATTTGGGTATTGGCATTTACCGTATAATTGCTGCCCCATGGAGGTTGAACATGGTCGTTCCACAAGCCTTGTAAATTGGTTGCCTGAGATCCAGGTCTGGAACTGGCGATCATCAGGTAGCGGCCAAATTGATAGTACAAGACCTGAAGGCCCTGATCATTTCCCGAAGCACCCTGACGGGATAATCTCACATTGGTTGGCAATTGATCCAGTTTAGGATTACCCGCGAGTTGAAAAGAAACCCGGTCAAACAGCTGTTTGTAATCCGACACATGTGTTTTCATCAGCACCGAAAAAGATTTCAGATACGCTTTTTGCAGGTTTACTTTAGCCTCCACTGAAGGATCTTTACCTTCCAGTCCGGACGATTTATCAAAGCCATTAAAGCTCGTTCCATTGCTCAGGTAGATGGTAACTGCATTGGCACCATTTACTGTAATCTGATTTCCGGCAGCTGTAGTCAGACCGCCTTCCGCCTTAATCCGGGCGTGAACCTGGAAGGTCATCCCTTCTTTTTCGTCATAAACAACCTGCTGAGGCTCAGTCGCCCGATGTGCTACATGTTTCGGTGCTTTACCCTGTAACACCAGGTAATTGGCCGCAATGGCTTCAACATTATATTTTAATTTACTCGTTAAACCAGTGGTAAAAGAGATGGCGCCAGGTTTACTGGCTGTCATGCGGATTGCCATGATCTGATCCGGATAACTGACCAGCGTTTCTCGTTTGTACTGAACTCCGCCAATTGTATAAGTAACAGTACTTACCGCGTTACTGAGGTCCAGTTCCCTATGGTAAGCTGTCGGGATAGAATCTTTTAAATTGAAATCCAAAAACAGATCTGCCATGGTTAAATAACGGGCAGAGTAAGGGCCCTGCAAATTCTTTTTCCAGATTTCTGCAGCCTTACCATAATCTCCGGCAACAACAGCGGCCCTCACCAAGGGCAAAGCAGCCGGTCCTTTTGGGTTATTTCCGGCATCAGGTCCGCCCGACCATAACGTTCCGTTGTTTAACTGAAACCGCTCTTTGTTCACACGTCCAAAAACCATTGCCCCTGTTTTGCCGTTCCCCAAAGGCAGGGCTTCTTCCCAGATTCTGGCAGGCTGGTCGTACCATAATTTTAAATTGGCATCGCGCTTTTGTTGTGCAAAAGCAGCCGATGTACCCAAAAGCACCAAAAAGGGCAAAATACCGTTTCGTTTCATATCCTGTTCTCTTAAAAATTATACGTTTTACCAGCTACCGTGTTTAAATCGTAATCTTTGGATGTCGGCACCCCAACTGGATTTAGCTTTGCTTCAGCAGCAATCAAAGGTGTTTTCACTTGAGGAACTTCGTAAAAAGCATTTGTATTTCCGCCTTTGGCTACAGACAATTTAGCATGGTTAAATTTGATGCCATCGCTGATGCGCAACCTGCAATTGCCGCCCAGTCTAGATTGTATTTTAAGCTGTGTAATCTCCTTATTTTTCCAGGTGATGTCTACCACAAAGCCACCACGGGCTACCAGTCCTTTAATTTCTCCGGAGGCCCAATTGTCCGGTAATGCAGGCAATAGATATAGCGCACCATCATGCGATTGGAGCAACATTTCGGCAATGCCGGCTGTGCAACCGAAGTTACCATCTATCTGGAAGGGCGGATGGGCATCAAACAAGTTCGGATAGGTTCCGCCACCTGTGGTACTCACCCCTTCTGTACGTCCGCCAACCAGCTTCAACTGATCTGTAATCAATTTATAAGCGTGGTTTCCATCTAAAAAGCGCGCCCAAAAATTTACTTTCCAGCCCATAGACCAACCTGTAGCCGGATCGCCCCGATAAGTTAAGGAAGTTCTGGCCGCATCAAACAGCTCCGGTGTTCTGAGCGCTGAAATTTGATTGCTTGGATATAAACCATACAAATGTGATACATGCCGATGTTTATCATCTGTACGGTCTGAATCGTGCATCCATTCCTGTAGCTGACCGTGTTTACCGATCTGCATCGGTGCCAGTCTCCCAATGGTGGTCTTCAATACCTTCCTGAAATCAGCATCCAGTTTTAAAATCTCCGCAGCTTTCTCCGTCCTGGTAAACAAATCAAACAACAACTGGTTGTCCATGGTCGTTCCCGCGGCGATAGACACGCGCTTACCAGGAATATATGTGTTTTCCGGGGAATTTGATGGCGAGATCACCAACCATTGGTGTGTCGGCTCTTCCTGTAATACATCCAGATAAAACTGGCAGGCCCCTTTCAATATGGGGTAATATTCTTTTAAAAACTGCTGGTCACCGGTAAACATATAATGGTCCCATAAATGCTGACTCAGCCAGTTTCCACCCATGGGCCATAAACCAGCATACGGCCGGTCTACCGGACCCGTAATCCGCCATAAATCGGTATTGTGGTGGGTTACCCAGCCTTTTGCTCCATACATCACTTTGGCAGTTTCCTGCCCGGTAACGGCAAGGTCTTTCAGCATTTTAAACAAAGGATCGTGCAGTTCCGATAAATTGGTCACTTCTGCCGGCCAGTAATTCATCTCTGTATTGATGTTGATGGTATACTTGCTATCCCATGGTGCCTGCATTTTATCGTTCCAGATCCCCTGTAAAGTAGGCGGCTGATTGCCTGGCTGGGAACTTGAAATCAATAAATAACGTCCAAACTGGAAATACAAGGCAGTCAGGTGCGGATCATTGGCATTTGCAAATTCGGCGATACGCTGATCTGTTGGTTTATTTACCGCATCGGTTACACCGATGTTAAACTTAACCCGGTTAAAATATTGCTGATAAAATTTAATGTGGCCGGCTAAAGCCTTTGTATAATTTTTCTTTACCGCCTGGTCCAAAAAAGAAGATGCTTTAAGGTCAGCGTCCACACTCAGGTCATGGTAATTCTTAAAATTCGTAGCGATAGCTATATAAACCGTGGCAGAATTTGCCTGGTCAACTACCCAGCTATTGTTTTGCAAAACAAGCTTTCCCCCATCGGCCAGTACTTTGACCTGCGATTCAAATTTAACCTGTCCTTTTTCACCTTCATGATCAGAAGTTGTACCCGATAAGATCAGCTTACCTTTTTCTGTCCTTACCACACTTTGCTGTGGCGAATCCATCGATGCTGTAAAGGAAATTTTGCCGGGTTTGCTTGCCGTCAACCGCAGCATCATCAACTGATCGGTAAACGAAGAAAAGATTTCCCTTTTGTACTTTACCCCATCGAGCTCGTAGGTAACTGTAGCAAGTGCTTGCTCCAAATTCAGATCCCGGTAGTAATTTTTCACCTGATCATGACCCTTAAACTGCAAAAACAGGTTTCCAACCGGTTGATAAATCATACCGCTGTTCTTTTTAGGGAACATCTGGACATCGGCAATGGCCTGGGCTTCCTCAAACCTGCCTTCAAAAAGCAGTTTGCGGAGTTGAGGTATGGCGGCACCCGATTCGGAAGTGATATTGCTGTTCGGTCCACCAGACCAGACCGTCTCTTCATTGAGCTGCAATTGCTCTTTGGCCGGATTGCCAAAAACCATCGCGCCCAAACGCCCGTTGCCAATCGGCAGGGCTTCATTCCAATTTTCAGCCGGACTGTTATACCAGAGTTTCAACGTTGCATCCGGTTGTTTAGGCTGAGCCAGCGCAATCGAAACCTGAGCAACAAACAGGAGTATAAAAATCCGGCTAATCTTATTCATGTTCAATTCTATTTAATGGTCAGAAAACCTGTAGGTAAACCATCCGTTTTTACACTGGCTACATTTTTACCTTTATTCAAATCTACGCTTATTACAGCCCTTCCGTTATATAACTGCACTTTTCTTGAACCGTTGGAAGTACCCTGATCGTCAATCAAATGCCCATCTCCGGTTAAGCCAAAAGTCACGTAATTTACAGCATCAAGGCAAAGTACATTGCTGGCGTCATATAACCTGGCTTCAATTACCGCAATCCCGTCTTTTTCAGAAACCTGCTCCAATGTAATTTTTGCCGGCTTGCCCCATTTAGCAGTTTGGTATTGCTGACTAATCTCGTCAGTCACAACCTTACCGTCTTTACTGGTGGCCACGACCTTAATCGTATTGTTCCCCTCGTTAAAATTAACCAACCAACGCAATCCCGCTGCAGGGAAATTCTGACTCTTTCTTTTCTTCTTACCCAGACTTTTTCCGTTCAGGAACAACTCCGCTTCTTCACAGTTAGAATATACCTTAACCATTTTCTGCTCATCGGCTTTGCCCCAACGCACTGGCCAGGTATGCCCGTAAATGTGTGCCATCGGTGTTTTCGTCCAGTACGACTGGAAAACATAATAAGATTCTTTCTTCGTGAAATCTCTGGCTACCACTCCTTTTTGGTTCATATAAGGAACCGGATTGTCCGGACGAACCGGCGTAGAAAAATCTTTAAACGGCCAGTAAGCTGCGCCAGTTAACCAGGGCATATTTTCCTGCTCTTTCAAATGCCAGTCGATCAGGTTTACAATATAGCTTTCACTCCAGTCCCCATCTTTTGAAACCCTGGCACTTCCACCAAACAAAGAGGCATCGCCGTCACGTTCATCGGCGCCTTTACCTGTTGAAACCAGGCTCAATGCATTGTCAGGATTCTCCGAATGACGCCCGGCATGGCTATCCCCACCCCATTCTACATGTAGAAAATGATCTACTCCTTCAAATTCTTTCTTACTAACTTCCTTATATTCGGTATAGATGCCACGGTACCATCCAGCCCAGATCGAGGGAGAATATACATCTACAATATCTTTACAAAAATCACATCTCCGGATGGCTGTTTTCCTTGAAGGATCCAGTTTATGTGCCAGATCATTCAGTTCCTTCATGAAAGTTCTGATCTTCTGCTGATCAAATTCATTGAAATCACCTGGCCAGTCGTTCTCATTACCCAGTCCCCAAATGATTACCGATGCATGGTTAAAATGTTGTTCAATCATGTTTTTCTGCATCCTGCGGGCCTGTTCCTGATATACATCGCCACCCAGTCCACCACGGCACCATGGAATTTCTTCCCAAACCAGTATTCCAAGGCTGTCACATAGGTCAAGCACAATACGGGATTGCTGATAATGGCCCAAACGGATAAAATTAACCCCCATGTCTTTCATCATCTGCATTTCTTCACGGATCATCCCTTCTGTCATGGCTGCTGCAACGCCGGCATGATCTTCATGGCGGTGCGTTCCGCGCAGCAACAAACGTTTTCCATTCAATAGGAATGGGCCTTTTTTCACAAATTCAAAATTTCTGAAGCCAATCTTTTCCTGATGCACCTGTGTTTCGCCTTTTGCGGTTACACTCGTCTCTACTGTATACAGGTTCGGATTGACATCTGACCATAATTTAGGTGTTTTGATACTGGTTTCCCACAAAGCTTTGTCTCCGTGAAAATCTTTCACCTGGTTTTCCCAATTGCCTACTACCCTTCCTTCCGGATCTTTTAGGGTAATTTTCACCGCGATGATATCTACGCCATTCGGGTTCAATAACCTGGCAGACACATTTAACTTGCCTGTACTTCCTTTAGCATCCACACTTGCACTGGCAAAAACTTTATCTATCGAAACTTCTGGCGTATATACCAGGTTCAAATAACGGTAAAGTCCCCCATACACGTTGAAATCCGATAAATCCGAAGGAATCATCTCCAGATCCCTGGAATTGTCGCAACGGATCTCCACCGGGATCTTCCCGTTAAATTGCTTGTTAAATGCCTCTGTTTGCGGCAATGCTTTAATCGCATCTGTGATGTCAACTGTCCATTCGTCGTAGCCGCCTACATGTTCAGCTACTTTTTTATCGTAGATATAAACCTGGGTTTTCTGACCTGCACCTTCAAAATGCAATAAAGTACGTCCGTTTTTATACGGGTTCTTTACAGCTAAAGTACTGCGGTACCATCCTGGCCCCTGGTAATAGTTCACATCCGGATCAACGGCATCCAGTGCATTGAAACAATGGGGTAAAGTGACGGTCTGCCATAAAGGAACGCTTTCAGGATTCCCCTCCTTTACAGGTCGCACGGCTTCCCATACACCGCCCAAATCACCTTTTAAATATTCCCAATTTTTAATTAACCTTTGCTTATTTTGCGCAAAAACACCCTGACTGCAGATCAGCAATCCTAAAAAAAATACCAGCTTAACTCTCTTCACTTCTAATTATCTAACATGTAATAATGGATGGGACACCCCATCTAGGGTATCCGCTAAATTGATCATTCGCATTTGGTTTTTATTTTGCGCTTTTGGCGTATTCATCAACTATTTTAGCATATGCCTGCAAAACACCTATCAAAACCAGGTCAAATATTATGCACAGGCCGTAACAAACTCTTTTTGGTAACAGAGCGGGCTTTTACCTGTAATCTTTTTAAAGCACTTGTGGAAACTGGCAAAGTTGTTAAAGCCACTGTTGTAACATACCTGCTTCAAATTGAGGCTGTGTTCAATCAGCAACTTACAAGCCTGGCCTACCTTTACCTCAATCAGAAACTGAGAATAGGTTTTACGCGTACGCGATTTAAAATAACGGCAAAAGGAATTCGGACTAATCCGAGCCACTTCGGCTATCTCCTCGAGATAGATCTTATTTTTAAAATTGGCGTAGGTATAATCATATATGTCATTGATCCTGTCTTTCTCCACCATTTCAAGGTCGTAATGAAAGCCGACAGAAGACAGTACCTCCAACTGTGTTGATTTGGCAATTTCCATCAGGGCCTGCATCAAAATGATGATCCTTTCGGTGCCTTCAGCAGTCAGCATTTTTGTGATCAGCTCCGCCACCTGCTCCTTATTAGGGCCGGTAATCTTTACGCCGCGCTTTGCTTTTTCCAATATATCTTTCAGTAATTTGTTTTCTGGCAGGTTCAAAAAGAAATCGCCGAACAACTGGTTGCTAAAATGTGCTACCCTTACATCCGCCGGGGCGGGATTTACTTCATCAAAATAAACATCATCAAACCGCCAATAGTGTGGCAGGTTGGCACCCAACAAAACAATGTCGCCAGACTTGAACCTTTTGATGCTATCCCCAATAAACTGTGTTCCATCACCATTATTGAAATAGATCAACTCAATTTCCTGATGGTAGTGCCATTTGTTGTTAATAGAAGGTTGCAAATCCTGCCTTACACTAAATGATTGAGCAGGCTCTAATGAAACTTTAAGTAGTTGTGCTTTCATAACTGTATATATTTGGTAAGGCTAATTTAAGCGAAGGCGAAATCTTCAAGGGGTGAAATGCTTAAACAAAGAGGGGGAGAATCTTAAATTACCTGCATAAACGCTACCAGAGGCATATTTTATGGAGTTTATGCAGGCAATTTTAAAATTAAGGGACCAGTACCGAATCAAATGCGGTATAAATATATCAATTGATTCGCAGTCTAGTTCAGGACTGGCTGCAGCTCCAGTCGCTCATCGCTTTTGGTATCAAAAGAAAACCGTTTACCGCTCAGCAGTTCAGCAGGCTTTATGGATAAGCTTAATTATTTTTGAGCCCGATTTTAACAGAAAGATTTCTATTTTTAACCAGGTTGTAAGTTTTTGCATAACTGTTCAGAAAGAAATGACCGTCATTGGTACCATTGATGAAAAGCATGGGCATTTTAGCCTTTGCCAGGTATTCTGACGGGTCGTACTGTGTAACCCAGGTATTGCGGTCGGCAGCATTCAGCAGATCCAGACTTTTGCGCATTTCACTGTTTTCGAACAAATATCCACAACCATATACCGGAACTGCAGCCTGATACCTATCGTCGATCCCAGCCAGCAAACAAGTGATGATGCCGCCCCAGCTGATCCCCGTTAGTGCGGTACGCTTCGGATCCACTTCCTTAAAGCTGCGGATCAGGTTGTGGGCAAGAATCACATCAGCAACCGCCTGATACATCCATTGTTCATTTAGTCCGGGAGTAATGGTAAAATAAGGCGTTTGTCCGTCTGGTTCGTCAAAGCCTCCTGCTATGTGTTTTTTAGTACCATCATTCCCTCTCAAATCCATTGCGATTGCCGCGTAACCTTTTTTGGCCCACATGATCGCCCACTTTTTAAAAGCAGTACCGCCACCGCCATGCACAAGCACCACTGCCGGCAGGTTTTTATCTTTAGCGCGGTCGCCCTTTAGTGTACCCGGACTCGCATAATAGGCATATACATTTTGCGGTCGACCTTTGTATTTCAATCCCTGGTAGATGATTTCGAGGGCAGAATCGGCACTTAGTGTTTGATATGGGGGGATTTGATAGATGTCTCTGACATCCCAGATAGTTCCCTTAATTTGCGCGGAACAAATGGAAGACACACTCAAAATAAGTGTACATAGTATGGCCGCGACAGGGTTATGTGTTTTCATCATCTTGTAATTACAGTACCGGATCCAGCGATACCGATTTCAACCTGAACAATTCCAGCCCATCCTGAAGCGGATGAATGCGGATCTGGTACACCCCAGCTTTAGTAAAGGTAGTCGTAGCAATGGTGTGTTTGATGAAGGGTAAAGGCGCTTTCTTATCGAAATCAGAAGTTCTTAAGGTCCGGAACAGGAACTCCTGATCGTTGACCGTCAGGCTACCCTCCTGTTTGGCACTTTCAGGTGAACAAGAATACTCCAGGGCAATTTTATACACCCCAGGCTCCGTCACCCGAATGGAAAAGTCAGCTTCATCGCTTTTATTTTTCAGGTCTGTTACACATATGGTATGCTTCCAGTCACCATAATAATGACTATAGGTCAGGCTCTGAATTTTCGCTGCACCTTTAAGCTTAGCAAAAGTAGCTTCCACCATATTCTCCGGATACTGGTTAGAAACGGTAACGGGCACATTCAGATTATAATCAGGCACTTTACCCGAGAACTCCATAACAAACACGGTATTTGCCGCATCTGCATCAATAGCAGGTAAGTCAATCCAGATGTCGTTACCAGTTTTTTTCCAGACCAGGTTTTTACCATCAGCAAGCGCATACACCTTACTCAGCTTTCCTTTGAAATCCGGTACCAGTAATTTTCCATTGACTGGCCGGTGTAATACATGGAGGTATTGTTTACCAGGTTTTGAAGTACTCACACCCCAGGGTTGTGCAGGAATCAATCCGTAGGTACTGCTGTAAATACTCTCGCCATTTTTATCCAGCCATTTACCTGTTTCACGTAAAAACTTAACTGAGTATTCTGGTATATTGCCCTCCCCATCCGGACCAACATTGAGCATCAGGTTTCCACCTTTTGAAGCCACATTGGCCAATAGGCGGATGATCTCAGTCGGGGTTTTGAAATTCATATCGTGTTTGATGTAACCCCAGGAATCGTTATGGGTATAAATGGATTCCCAGGCCCCTTTAATTGGTGTTGCGGGTACCTCAGAATCTCCAAAATCGCGGTAATCGCCTAAACCCTGACCTACGCGGCTGCTGAATAAACTTTTGGGTTGTAAAACGCGGAGTTCATTGACAAAACCCTGGGTCTGTTCTTTGGTCATACCACCTGGTGTATCAAACCAGACGATACCCAAAGGGCCGTAATTGCTCAGCAATTCTTTGAGTTGCGGAATGGCCTTTTCCTGATAATATTTCTGGTAGTCTTTTTTCGATTCGTCAAAGTCCCAACTGTTTTTGCCACCATTGGGTTCATACCAATCCTGGAACTGGGAGTAGTAAAACCCGAACTGAACACCTCTTTTTCGGGTAGCTGCCGACAATGCCTTCATGGGATCTTGCTTATAAGGCGTAGCATCTACGATGTCAAAATCGCTCACTTTACTATCAAACATCGAAAAACCTTCGTGGTGTTTGGCTGTAATGACCATGTATTTAATTCCCGCATCTTTGGCCAGTTGTGCCCATTCATCGGCATTAAATTTAACCGGGTTGAAAGTTTGTGCCGCTTGTTTATATTCCGCTACCGGTATCCGGGCCTGGCTCATGATCCATTCACCACTACCGTAATAACGTTTTCCTTTCCACTCTCCGGCCAGTTTAGCATATAAGCCCCAATGGATAAACATGCCAAATTTAGCTTCCTTAAACCATTTTAAATTGGGGTTCTCTTTACCAGACACACTGCTATCCCACATCTCGTCCATCGTTTGGGCCCGCGTTACCGGATTTGCTGCAGCGAGCAAGGCCAATGTCAGCAATGTTTTAGTTGTCAGTTTTACCTTCTTCATAAATTATACTATAAAATTGCTCAAATAATTAATAGCCAATATTTTTAAGCGCTGCTGCACCCAAACGTTCCTGCAACTGACTCAAATACAAACTGGCAGGTGCCACAGGCTTGTCTGATGAATCGTAAAACCCTTCGGTAACCATTGGGCCTTTAAAAAATGGCATGGGTTTACGCTGATGCTCACCTGTACTTCCGATGACCCAATTTGCGGCACCTGGAGGTTGCTGATTTAAAAAAGATCTGGCTTTACAGTTCCAGGCTACCGCCCAGCCTATTGACCAGCCATGACCTGAGCCCATGGCACCGCGGTTCATGAAATCAATTCCGCCATCCGGTACCTGGCAATTGTCGATGAGTAAGCCTGTAGCCCAGCGTTGGTGTGGCTGAATCCAGCCGTTGCCCTTGAAAACACAGTTCAACAGTACAATGGGGCCAGTTACCTTGGCGCCAGTCGCAAAGAAAAAAACATTATCACCGGTAATGCTGCAATTGTTGAATAAAATCTGCTGACCTGAGCCGTTTAAATCTGCAGGCTTTGCAGCGCCTGTTGTAGCTAAATTGTGTACAATACTGATCTGATCAAGTGTAATCCTCCGCCCCGTCACATTGATGCTGTTTACGGTATTAAATACCGCTATGTTTCTGGCCCAGGCGTCAGATGCACCGCTGATGGAAAAAGCCTTATGATGTGCTTCATCGATGGTGCCGGTTTGATCCGGAGAGACCATTCTTAAATTTTCTATCCCGACCTGGGCAATTGCTCCACCTGAAGAAATTTTAGTTACCGCAACTCCATTCCTTCCCAAATACCGGGCATCATAATTATCGGTTAAAGGAACATCAATGGTGATCGTATGGTTTTCTATTTTACGGATGATCCGATCGGTATTGATCTCGCCTGTAATCCAGGTTTGAGGCTTGCCATTTCGTGTAAGCGTATCCATGCCCATAAAGCTCAACCAGGCAGGCGTTACGGGTTTGCTGATGTGGATGGTATCCCCTGCAGCCAGGCCAGACACCTCATTTAATTTAAACGTTATTGCTGCTGAAGGTACATAGGCATCTGCCAGAAAAGTAGGTTTACCCATGGTTTTTGTCCATGCATTGCCTTTAATCAGCACACATGCATGTGGCTTCCCGGTCATGTTGAGCACTGTTCCATCGGCTGTACTACCGCTTCCACGCAATACCACCCCGCTAGTCTGGATCACAATGGCCTGTTCACAATTGTAAATTCCTGGCTTTAAAAGTACCGCTCCCCTAAAGCCATTTTGCAAGGGCATTTTTGAAAGGGCATCAATGGCGTCCTGAATCGCTTTCGAATTGTCGCCAGGCACAGGGTTTAAGCTGATCTTTACCGCTGGATTGGGTATGCTAACCCCTCCACCCATATATCCGGCATCAGAAAAATCCATGATCCTGTCGCCCCCTTTTAAAGTTTTATAATGGAGTTTCCCGTCCGGGTTTATAGTTACCCATTCGGATTTTGCCGCTGGAGCGATTTGCTGTGCCTGCACAGCATGACTGAGCATTGAGCCGACAAACAGTGCTACCGGTATGCACGATCTATTGAGAAAACCTGTTTTCATTGGTTATAATTTGGTTGTGCTAAAGATAATGCCTTTGTAACCAGGCTAACTTTACGCTATTGACCAAACATTCAAAGAAATTGGCATTTTACACTAATTTTCTTCAGCAGCATAATCAGAAGGTGTCCTGCCAAACTGTTTGGTAAATTCTTTACTGAAATATTTGCTATCATTAAAGCCAACCATATAAGCCACTTCATAAACCGTATATTTTTGCTGCTGTAACAACTGGCCCGCTCTTTTCAGCCGAACCGACTTGATGAAGTTATTCACGGTCATGTCTGTCAGTGCCTTGATCTTTTTATACAGAATCGGAGTGCTCATCCCCACCTCAGAAGCCAGTACATTCACATTAAACTCCTCATCATTAAAGCTGCGCTCGATGATGACCATAATGCGGTTCAGGAAATCCTGGTCGGTCGATTCGATCAACACGTTGGAAGGCTGTAAGGTCATTTGCTGACTGAACTTCCGCCGCATATTGGATTGCAGCATCAACAGGTTACTGATGTTCAGTTGCAGGATTTCGATGTTAAAAGGTTTGGTGATGTAAGCTTCGGCGCCCGTTTTTAATCCGCTTACCTCATGGATATTGCCCGATCTGGCCGTCAGCAGTATGATCGGAATGTGGCTGGTCCGGGCATCGGTTTTCAAGGTCCGGCACAACTCCAGGCCATCCATTTCCGGCATCATCACATCACTGACAATGATGTCAGGAATCAGGTCAAATGCCAGTCTGACCCCTTGTTCGCCATTTTCAGCTTCTACAATGTCATAAAATTTGCGCAGGGCATGTTTGATGAAATCCCTGATTTCAGGATTGTCCTCCACAATCAGTAAAGTGATCCTTTCCTGTTCAGGAACATCAGCCGGCTCAGCCCCCTCATGTACATCCAGGTCCGGAGGGATCGGGTATAAAAGCGGACTTTCAACCGGCACATATTGCGGAATCAGTTCATCTTTGGCAAAGTGCGCTTTTCCGGTGCGTAGCCTCAAACAAAAACAGGTCTCTACCGCTGCATCAGGGTCTGCAGATCCAGGTAATAAGCGTAAATCCCCGTGGTGCAATTCAGCGATTTTTTTGGATAATGCCAGACCGATTCCTGTGCCACTATTTCTGGACAAATGGTCTTTCACCTGGTAAAAATTGGTGAAAATTTTATCCCGGCTGTCTTCCGGAATCCCCTTACCATTGTCGAGCACCGTAATTTCGACAAAGCCGGTTCCTGATTTTTGTATTTTCAACGAGATCCTGCCATAATCCGGTGTAAATTTAAAGGCATTGGACAGCAGGTTGAAGAAAACTTTTTCCAGTTGTTCATGGTCAAAGTAAATTTCTATGGCTTCATCCTCACAAACAAACTGGTAATCGACATGATGTTTCAGTGCGAGGTATTGGAAAGATAAAAATATCTCTTTGGCAAAATTCACGATGTTCTCTGGTGAAACATTCAGACCCAACTTACCTGCTTCCTGCTTTCTGAAATCCATCAGCTCATTTACCAAACGGGTTAAACGACCAGCATTCTTTTTCACGGTCAGCAATCTGCGGTTTAAGCCCGGCGACTCCAGGGTATCCTGGATCAACTGTTCCAGTGGCCCTACAATCAACGTTAAAGGTGTCCTGATCTCATGCGACACATTGGTAAAGAAATCGAGTTTCATTTGATAAATCTCATGCTCTTTACTCAGTTTTGCACGCACCAGGAAGTATCTGAAAATTAAAACCAATAAGCCGGATAGTGCCATAAAATAGAAAAGATAAGCCCACCAGGTTTTCCAAAAAGGCGGTTTAATGTAGATCATCATGGCTACCGGTTCTTTTGACCAAACCCCGTCATTATTGCTTCCCTTAATCAGCAGTTTATAAGTCCCGGGCGTCAGGTTGGTAAAGGTTGCGGCCGGTGTATTTACAAAATTCCAATCCTTATCAAAGCCCTCCAGTTTATAGGCATATCTGTTTTTTTCCGATTTGATATAATTCAGCGCGGCAAACTCCAGGGTGAAGATATTCTGGGCATGCGAAAAAGTCAAGGCTTCAGTTAAATTGATATTCCGTTTCAGCAGCTGGCTGTCGTCGTCAATTGCCACTGTTTTATTGAACAACCTTAAGCGTGTAAAAACAACCTTTGGAACTTTGTTATTTTCTTTGATCTCTGCCGGAAAAAAACTGATCAGGCCATTATAGCCTCCAAAAAAGAACTCACCACGACTGTCTTTCAAAAAAGAATTGTAATTGAATACGTTTCCAGGCAATCCGTCCTCAATGGTATAATTTTTAAATACTTTACCATCAAACTTCGATAAACCATTGTCTGTACTGATCCATAGGCTATGCTGATCATCCTCTAAAATGCCCAATATCACATTGCTGGGCAGGCCCTGTTCCATGTTATAAAAACGTATGGCCTGCCGATTGGGTTGGTACCGGATTAAACCGGCATCATAGCTACCTAACCAGATGACACCATTGCTGTCTTCCTGAACGATATTGATGTCATCGAATTTGAAACTGTTGTTGATCGTTACAAACTTCCTGATCTTATTGCTTAAGGGATCAAAGATATAAGTACCGGAATTGGTGGCAATCCAGATTTGCTTTTTCGCATCTTCAAACAGATACCTGATAAATTTCAGGTCGTTTGCAAACATGGGTGGATGAAAAGCACTGAAATTATTTTCCTGCTCGTTGTAAAGGAATACACCATGCGCCCGGGTGCCGATCCAAAGTTTCCCGTTATGGTCATGCAGCAAACATACTACGCGATTCGAATTTAACGCTTTGGAATCCGTACTATCTGGCCGGTAATGTTTAAACAGGTTACTTCCGGGCTGGTACAAATCCAGGCCGCCTTCATAGGTTCCGATCCACACTTTTCCATCCTTACCAATGGATATATCTTTAACCAGGTTGGAACTCAGTGAAGCTGGGTTTTCGGGATCATGTTTAAAGCTGGTAAATTTCCCGGTACTGCGGTTGTAATAATTCAGGCCTTCTGCTTCCGTTCCAATCCACAGGTTATGGGCCTGGTCTTCAATCATGGCACTGACCACATTACTGCTGAGCCCATTTTTACCTAATGTAGACTTGTAACCTTTAAAAGGCGTAGCGTTGGAATGGTAAAAATTGATGCCCCCATAAAAAGTACCGATCCACATCGATCCATCCACATCCTGCTGAATGTCATAAATGGAATTCTGATTTAAACTCGTCGGGTCGTCAGGATTGTGGTTTAAGGCACTGAAACTTTCCGTTTCCGGATCATAGATATTAATGCCATTTAAGGTAGAAATCCAGAGTTTCCCTTTGCGGTCCATTTTTATTTTGCGGATCACATTGCTGTTGATGCTATTGGGCTTGCCTTTGCTGGCCGTAAAATGTTTGAAGCTTTGTTTTTGCTGATCAAACAGATCCAGACCGTAATTGTGGGTACCTACCCACAAGCGCTTCATTGGATCTTCGTAAACCACAGCAACATCATTATCTGCCAGACTTTCGGGATTATTTTTATTGTGGAAATAAGATTTGAAAGTCCAGCCATTTTTACCTTCCATCATCCGCGTAAGTCCCTGCAGGGTACCAATCCACATGGCTCCATACTGATCTTCAACGATAGATTTAACCAGGTAATGTGCCAGACCAGGTTTGCCTTTGGCCTGAGGCATAAAACGGATAAAGCGGTCTGGTTTAACCAATACATTCAAGCCGCTGTCTGTACCAATCCACATCCTGCCCTTGCTATCCTGGAAAATGGCCCTTACTGTATTGTAGCTTAAACTGGTTTTAACTTTAGGATCGTTAACGTAACGTTGAAATGAATTGCTTTCCTGTATGTAGCGGTTTAAGCCCCGATGCGTACCAATCCAGAGCTGGCCAGACCGATCGGTATACAAAGCATTGACATTTTGCCCGGTTGTTATTGAATTCGGGTTTCCCCTTTCTCTTTTAAAAACCTCAAAATTACGCGTATTGTATTTGTTCAACCCGTCTTTGGTTCCAAACCACATGAAACCCACACTGTCCTGGGCAATAGAGAATACACTACTTTGCGACAGGCCATTTTCAACGGTCAGGTGATTGAACGCGATTTTATTTTTTTGTGCATGGCCATCCTCGTACTGAAATAGCAATACGTTCAATAACAATCCAATCCAACAAAATAATTTGGGCATTCAGGGGCATTTTGGTTTAGCGTAAAATTAGGGTTTTACTTTCATATTCGCTAGTCAGCTCAGAAATCCGGGTCCGCAACTTATCTCCTGCCAAAGTCAGATTATTTTTTTCTGATGATTAATCCCCTGATTCGACACTTTATTGGTCTTAATTTTGTTATTTTGAATGTTAATAATAAAACAGGCTTTTTTCACATAAAAAAAGAACATGCCAGTTACCAAAAAAAACGAGAACAAGGACAATATTTTATCAATTGACATCGGCGGCACAAGCGTTAAAGCTTGCATCTTAAATTCGAAAGGAGACTTAGCCTCCGAGTATAAAAAGCTCCCAACCCCAAAAGACGCTACACCCAAGGCCATTTTAGAAGTGATCCAAGCCTTGGTTCCTGAACTTGGGCAGGACTTTAAAAAAATCTCTGTTGGTTTTCCGGGTTATGTTAAACATGGAGTGGTTGAAACTGCACCAAATCTAGCCAGGAATAAATGGGCGGGCATTGACCTGGCCCAGCAGATCAGTAATTTGTTTGATAAGCCGGTCCGCCTGGTTAACGATGCAGACCAACAGGCTCTGGGCATTGTAGCCGGTAAAGGTTTTGAAATTGTGTTTACCGTAGGTACTGGCTTTGGAACGGCCTTATTGTTTGACGGCGACCTGCTTCCCCATTTGGAACTGGCACATCTGCCCATCACCAAAAACAAAGATTACGACGATTATCTTGGAGCAAAAGCCTTTGCAAAAATAGGCAAAAAGGATTGGAATGAGCGTTTAAAGCGCGTTATCGAGATTTATAAAGTAGTCTTCAATTACGACACCTTATATATCGGTGGCGGAAATGCCAAAGAGATCGACTTTGAGCTGGAGCACAACATCAAAATGGTTTCCAATAAAGATGGCATCAAAGGCGGTGCAAAACTTTGGGACCTGGAAGAGAAATATCATGTACATACGACCAACCCTAATAAAAAATAGACAATGACAAACCAATATACTTTAGGAATGATAGGCCTGGGCACCATGGGCCGCAATTTATTGCTCAACATGGCCGACAACGGTTTTGCTGTAACCGGTTATGATAAGGATGCAAAAATGCTGCAGAAACTGGAAGAAGATGGTAAAGCACACGATTTAAAGGGCTTTGCTTCTTTAGAAGATTTCATACAAAGTCTGGAATTGCCACGCAGAGTGATGTTACTGGTACCTGCAGGTGCAATTGTTGATAGTGTAATCCAGGAGCTCGTACCATTACTGGACAAAGGTGACATGATCATCGACAGCGGAAATTCGCATTTTACAGATACCAGCAGAAGAGCTACAGATCTGGCCGAACAAGGAATCCATTTCTTTGGTATGGGAATTTCTGGTGGTGAAGAAGGAGCACGTTTTGGGCCAAGTATGATGCCTGGAGGTGATAAAGCAGCCTACGACGCGGTTAAACCTATTTTGGAAGCAGTTTCAGCAAAAGTAAAAGGCGATCCTTGCGTGGCCTACATTGGCCCGGGAGCATCTGGTCACTTCGTAAAAATGGTACACAATGGTATTGAATATGCCATGATGCAAATCCTTGCCGAAACTTATGGCCTGTTGAAAACAGGTTTAGGTTACAACAATGAAGAGATTTATACCACATTCAACAAATGGAATGATGGCCGCCTGAAATCTTTCTTACTGGAAGTGACCAAAGATGTGTTTAAAGTTAAGGATGAAAAAAGCGGTGGTTATTTAATCGATGTGATTAAAGACGAAGCCAAATCTAAAGGAACCGGTAAATGGACTTCACAGGTATCTATGGATTTGCAATTGCCAATTCCAACCATCAACGAAGCAGTAAGTAGCAGGGACCTTTCTAAATATAAACAATTGCGCGTAGCCCTGGATGCTGCTTTGCCACATACGGCTGAGAAAATTCAAAACACGGCAGAGTTTGAGGCCCAATTGGAGCAATCATTATACTTTGCTATGATTACCTGTTATGCCCAAGGTTTGCATTTACTGGAAGCAGCATCTGCTGAATTTAAATATGAACTGAACCTGAAGGAAATCTCTCAGATCTGGCGCGGTGGCTGTATCATCCGTGCAGAATTGTTACAGGACATTTATCAGGCCTATTCCCAAAATCCCAAACTGCCGCATTTATATGCAGATGCCGCAATTCAGGGTAAATTGAAAGAGATTGTTCCCGGAACCAGGAAAGTTGTCGTGAAAGCCATTGAAAACGGTTTTGCAATTCCTGCACTTGCCTCGGCAATCACTTATTACGATTCATTCAGAACAGCCAATTCACCACTTAATTTAACCCAGGCTCAAAGAGATTTCTTTGGTGCCCATACTTTTGAACGTACAGATAGTGAAGGCATTTTCCATGCCGACTGGAACTCAAATAATTTGTAAAAACCCCATATAATGAAGACAAGTATCAACCTTAGCCCAACCATTATTGTAATTTTTGGTGGTACCGGTGATTTAAATCTGCGCAAACTTGCGCCCGCTCTTTACAACCTTTATGCCGAAGGCTATATGCCTGAAAAGTTTGCCATTATTGGTACAGCCAGAAAACCGCTTACCGATGATAAGTTTAGAGATACCCTGATGCAGGGTGTAAACAGCTTTTCACGTACGGGTAAGGTTCAAAAAGAAAAGTGGGATAGTTTCTCTCAGAGCGTTCATTATAATCCGGTTGACGTTAAAGACTCGGCTTCTTTTGATGCACTTAAAGAAACTATCGATAAATTTAAAGACGAGTTTGGCCCAGAAACACAGATTGTTTATTATCTGGCGGTTTCTCCAGACCTCTTCCCTTCCATTGCCAAACGTTTGGCCAAGTTTAAGCTTGCAGAAAATGAAGACAATTGCCGCATCGTAGTTGAAAAGCCTTTTGGTAAAGATCTGGAAACTGCACGCGAATTAAATGCTTTGTTGAAAGAACGTTTTAAGGAAAAACAGATTTATAGGATTGACCATTATCTGGGGAAAGAAACGGTTCAGAACATCATGGCTTTCCGTTTTGCCAACTCCTTCCTGGAGCCACTCTGGAATAGAAATTACATTGATCACGTACAGATTTCGGTAACGGAACAATTGGGCGTGGGTGAACGTGGTGGCTATTACGATGGTTCTGGTGCCTTAAGGGATATGATCCAAAACCATTTGCTGCAATTGCTTTGTATCATTGGTATGGAAACACCTATTAATTTTGATGCCGATGAAATCAGGGATAAAAAAGTGGATGTGCTGAAGGCCATGCGTCCTTTTTCGAGTGAAGACATCCGCTTCAATACCGTACGCGGCCAATACACCGGCGGCTGGATCAAAGGAGATGAAGTACCAAGTTATCGTTCTGAAAAAGATGTGGTAGAAGAATCCAATACGGAAACTTTTGCAGCCATCAAGTTTTTTGTAGACAACTGGCGCTGGAAAGGTGTGCCATTTTATGTGCGTACCGGAAAACGTCTGGCTCAGACCTCTTCATTAATTACGATACAGTTTAAAGATGTGCCACACCAGGTATTCCCTGAAGGCGTTGCAGAACACTGGCAGCAGAACAGGCTCATCATTAGCATACAGCCAGAAATGAGCATCCGTTTACAGGTTCAGGGTAAGCGCCCTGGATTAGACATGGTGTTAAACCCGGTTGATATGGTGTTTGATTACAAAGGTACTTATACAACAGAATCACCTGAGGCTTATGAGACTTTATTATTGGATGTGATGACCGGTGATCAGACGCAATTTATGCGTGCAGATCAGGTAGAGATTGCCTGGGATTTATTAATGCCGGTGATCAATGCATGGGAAACTAAAAAATCATTGAGCTTCCCGAACTATACGGCAGGATCATGGGGTCCGGAAGATGCAGAAGCATTGATAGCCAGAGATGGTTTCCACTGGTTTACCCTTCCACTAAACAAAGACTAATGAATTTACTGATTTATAAAACACAAAGCCAGTTGCTTGAAGACTTGGCTGAGTACATCATCAAAATTGCGAACAAATCGATCGAAGATCAGAATTGCTTCAACTTCGTACTGACAGGAGGTAACTCCCCAAAAATGCTGTACGAAATGCTGGCGACTACCTATAAAACACGGATCGACTGGACTAAGGTTTATTTCTTTTTCGGAGATGAACGTAATGTTATGCCCGACCATGAAAGCTACAACGGCTTAATGGCAAAAAAGGCAATCTTAGCGCCTTTAAATATTGCTGAGGATCATATCTTTTATGTGAATACCACTTTGGCACCTGAAAAGGCTGCCATTGAATACAATAAAGCGATTGTGAAACATTTTGATGGTGCAGATTTAACTTTTGACCTGATCTTACTGGGCATGGGAGATGATGCACATACCGCTTCCTTATTTCCTGGAACAGACATCCTGAACAATAAGAATGTGGAAATTGACTCGGTATTTGTAGAGAAACTGTCTACCTATCGCATCAGCTTTACTGCTCCCCTGATCAATAAAGCTAAAAATGTAGCCTTCCTGGTTTTTGGAGAAAATAAAGCGGTAGCTGTAAAACATGTAATTGAAGCACCTAAAAGAAATACGAAGTTATATCCTGCCCAATTGATTAAACCAATTGACGGCAATGTAACCTGGTTTTTAGATGATGAAGCAGCGAGTTTGCTGGATAACTAAAGCCTGATCCATCAGGATCAATGTAAAAGAGGTTGTACCATCAGTAAAAATGATGTGAACAACCTCTTTTTGTATCAACAAATTAACTTAACGGTAGCTTAACAATTGTTTGATGGTGTAAACACATCATGTGCTTACTTTGGCTGCAATGAAAAGTCTGTCGGATAAAGCCTTATTTGAGCTTATTCAGCAATCTGATTATGAAGCTTTCAATGAGCTTTATAAGCGGAGCTGGAAAAATCTATATACCATTGCCCATAAAAAAACCGGATCCAGGGAAGATGCTTTTGATCTTGTTCAAAATGTATTTATGGGTTTTTACGACAAGCGGGTGCAACTTCAGATCAATATCCCCGTACAAGATTACCTCCGCAATGCATTAATTTTTAAACTTTCTGATTATTTCCGCGCAAGGGGTTTCCAGGAGAAACATTATAAAAATCTGGAACTTTTCATGGCAAACCGCAGCATGACTGAGCATTTCCACGAACAGGAACTGGAAATGGCTGAAAATGAGTATCAGGATATCCTGGATTTGATTTATCAAACAATTGACGACATGCCGGAAAAAATGCGGGAGATTTTTTTAATCAGCCGATCGGAAAACTATTCGATCAATCAAATTGCTGAAAAGCTGAACCTGTCTCCCCAAACGGTTAAAAATCAAATCAGTAAAGCCTACGCTAAAATCAGGCAAAATGCCACACAACACCACATTTCAACAGCTAAAATCGCATTTATCATTTGGTTAATGAATTCGTAACATAAGTTTAACCATCAAAGCGTGGTACTTTTTTCGTTTTGCCCTTTATGTATAGGAATGCAACACGACAACAGCTATAAAAAGACCTTTGCCAGGTGGTTCCAGGATTTAGACCTGAGGGAAACAACTGATTTAAAAGATGCGGACAATGCTGCCGAAATCGAAAAAATAATGGAGCATAATTTGAAGCAGTACATTCTGCTTCAACACACCCCTACTGCCAGAAGATTCAAACTGCCATTATGGACCACTGCTGCTGCCATTTTACTGATTGGACTGACTGCAGTGCTGTTTTTCATCAATGATCGGGAATCAGGTCCTAAAAAAGATCATTTTTATGAACTCAGCACCACAACCGGGGAAAAGAAAATTGTAACCCTCGCTGACGGCACAAAAATCTATGTTAACAACAGCAGCAACATCAGGTATGCGAAAAGTTATACTGGCAAAACAAGGACGGTTTTTCTGGACGGAGAAGCCTACTTTGAGGTTACGCACAATAAAGAAAAGCCATTTGTAGTAAATTCTGGAAAGCTGAAAATTCATGTACTGGGTACTTCATTTAATGTTTCGTCTTATAAATCTGAGCCAAAAATTGCAGTAACAGTTTCTACTGGTAAAGTTGGCGTGGTCGAAAAGGGCAAAGCCAAAGCATGGATGCTACAACCAGGTGCACAGCTTAATTATGCCCGACAAACAGGCGAAATCTTAGTAAAACAAGTCGATGAGGCAGATTTTTCCGGCTGGATAAGCGGCAAACTGACCTTCAACAATGAACGCATGGATGTCATCTGCAAGCAGTTGTCCAGAGCTTACGGCGTAACATTTACAATAAATAAGATGGAGATTAACAGCAAACGGATCAATCTGAAAACAAATAACGAAAGCATCGGTACCATTGTGAAGATGCTCGGATTGAGCGGTCAATTCAATTACAATATGAAAGGAAAGGAGATCAGCATTTGGTAAAACCACATCGAACGCCCCCCCCCACACAATAGGCCATAAAAAAAGTGAAGGTATGCAACTACCCCCACTCCAATTGCTTTTATGACCTATTGATTTTGACGACAACAAACCATTTAAAAAAGCTATGTACAATTCTACAAAAAGAAATCTAATTAAAATAATAAAATCCATGACAAGGCTAGCCTTTCTGATTATCGTTACCTCGCTAACAATGACAGGTTTACTGTATGCCGCCAAGGCCAGGTCCCAGAATTTAAAAGAAATCCGGATCAACCTTCATGTTAGCCAGGTTTCTCTCAAAGATGCAATCACACGCATCGAAAAGCAATCGGGTTTAAGATTTGTTTACACCGAAGCTCAGGGCAATCGCCAGGGCATCAGCATTACGGCTAAAAACAAAAGTCTGGCCGATGTATTGATTGAACTTTCAGAAAAGCAAAAAATCAGGTTCAATCAGGTGAATGGCATGATTGCAGTAATCGACCCCAAACCTGAAAAAGCCCAGGCACCTGGAAAAGTGTCTGGAAAAATAGTGGATGAACGCGGGCTTCCCTTACCCGGTGTAAGCATCAGAATTATGCCAACAAACCAGGTATTACAAAGCAATACGGCTGGCGCATTTACGGTAAACTTAGCCCCAGGCAGTTATACCATCCAGGCATCTTTCATTGCTTATGAAAACCACCAGGAGGCTGTAAGTGTAAAAAGCGGAGAAACACTTCAACTGAACATCGCGATGCGACCGGTTGTTGGTCAGCTCAGTGAAGTTTTGGTTACGGCACTTGGTATCAAAAGAGAAGAGAAATCATTAGGATATGCTGCTCAAAAACTAAATGAGAATGTAGTTAAAGATGCCAAGACCAATAACTGGGTGAACGCTTTATCTGGAAAAGTGGCCGGATTAAATATTGTAGGCACCGGCTCTGGTCCTATGGGCTCTTCAAGAATTACCTTGCGGGGCGAATCCTCATTGAACTTGGACAACAACCAGGCACTCATCGTAATTGATGGCATCCCGGTAAGTAGCAAAATTACAGGAACAGGCTACAAAGCACACCTTGGGGCAGATAGTCCGGTTGATTTTGGTTCAGACGTATCAGACATCAATCCCGATGACATCGAGAACATCACGGTATTGAAAGGCCCGGGTGCTACTGCTTTGTATGGCAGTCGTGCCGCCAATGGTGCCTTGATCATCACCACAAAATCAGGCAAACGCAAAGATAATGGCATCGGTGTAACCTTCAATTCCAACACCAGCATTGATCAGATTAACAGGTGGCCAGACTACCAATTCGAATATGGTGAAGGCCGTACAGATGCTTATTATTCTTACTTAGATAGTAAAGACGGACCAAATACCAGTACATCTGTTGGTGCCGGACGAGCCTGGGGACCTAAATTTAACGGACAGTTATATTATCAGTATGACCCAAACAGTCCAACTGGACAGTCTGCAACGCCCAGACCCTGGGTAGCGAATAAGGGCTATATTTCTGATTTCTTTAAAACCGGTGTCACCTTATCCAACAGCATTGCCATAGAGGGCAGCAACGATAAAAGTGCCGCACGTTTCTCTGTTACACACCTCAAAAACGAGTGGATCATGCCCAATACAGGTTTTGAGCGTTTATCTGCTGCCTTATCTGTAAACCATCAGGTATCCGATAAATTAAAGATCAATGCGAAAGTAAATTACACGAATAAATCCAGTGACAACCTGCCACTTGCCGGATACAATAACCAAACGATCATGTATTTCATGATCATTGGCACAGCCCCCAATATAGACATCAACTGGTTTAAACCTTACTGGGAGCCCGGGCTGGAAAACGTACAACAACGCAACCCTTTTTACCGCGGACCAGACAATCCGTATCTGCAGGTTTATGAGATGCTAAACAAGATGAATAAAAACGGCGTGGTGGGCAATATTTCTGCGAGTTACCAGGTTGTTCCAAATCTGGACCTGACTGTCCGTTCCGGAATTGACATGTCTAACGAATTTAGAACCCAACAACGTCCGTATAGCATGACGAAATATGCAAAAGGCATGTACCGCGAGCAAAGTGTATTTAATTTCGAAGTGAATACAGATGCTTTGCTGACTTATAAAAATGAAATCAATAAAGATCTCAAATACAGCGTTTCTGCGGGTGGAAACAACATGCATCAAAGCTATAATTTTGCGGGGATTTATGCAGATCAACTTGCTCAGCCAGGCATATATCAAATCTCCAATAGTCTGGATCAGGCCGTTGCCGATCCCAATCGCATTAAAAAAGCGATCAATAGTTTATATGCCCTTTCACAGCTTTCCTGGAAAGACCGGATATTTCTGGATGTTACGGGGCGCAACGACTGGTCAAGCACATTACCCTACAAAAACAATTCCTTTTTCTATCCCTCCGTCAACACCAGTTTTGTCTTGAATGAGCTATTTAAGCTGCCCACAGCTGTATCATTTGCCAAATTAAGGTTATCATGGGCCCAGGTGGGTAATGACACCCGCCCCTACCAAACGGCTAAATATTACGACAAGGTATATAGCAATGGTTTTACCAATCCGGGAACCTTATTCAACGCCAACCTGAAACCTGAGATTACATCAAGCTATGAGGCTGGAATGGATATCCGCCTATTCAAAAACCGGATTGGTCTGGATGTAGCAGTTTACAAAAACAACAGCCGCAACCAGATCCTGGAAACGCCTTTAGATGATGCCTCCGGATATACCAGGGCTTTGCTCAATGCAGGTCTGATCAGCAGTCGCGGAGCCGAAGTGCAGCTTACAGGTAAGCCGGTTGTGGCGCCAAACTTTTCCTGGACCACCACTTTTAACTGGTCGCTAAACAGAAGTTATGTAAAGGAACTGAGCAATGGAATTACCAGCCAGATTTTAGCCAGTCACGAAACAAACGCAACCATCGAAGCCAGGGTTGGCGGCCGTATGGGTGACATCTATGGCAAAGGTTTTCAGCGTTCACCAGAGGGGAAAGTGATTTACAACAGTTCGGGCGTTCCGGCAGAACTTGACGTGACTACAAAAAAGTTTGGTAATGTATTTGCCGATTGGAAAGGTGGCTGGCTAAATGAGTTCAACATCAAAAACTTCAAAGTGAGCATACTGATAGACGGGCAAAAAGGCGGCAGTGTATTCTCCCAGACGAACCATAAGCTCAACACATTTGGGAAAACAAAAGTTACCCTTCAGGGGCGTGAAGGCGGTTTGGTTGGTGATGGTGTCGTATTGCTACCCAACGGGACTTACGTACCCAATACTACCAATGTAAGTTCCTTAAAATACTTCGAAGAGTATTATAAGATTGGCAATGCCGAAACCAATATTTTTGACGCTTCCTATATCAAACTTCGCGAAGCGCGGATAGCATACGATCTGCCTAAAAAATGGTTGGGTAAAATCATCAAACAGGGAAATGTTGGCATTTATGGAAGGGACTTATTCGTCATCTCCAAATTCCCGGGCTTTGATCCGGAAGCTGCCAATCTGAACAGCGGTTCCATCACACCCGGAATAGAGCTCGCACAATTTCCGTCAACCCGTACGATGGGTTTAAACCTTACCCTCAAATTTTAAGATTCAATGAAAAAGATAACGATAGTCTACGCCATTTTTGCCATCACTTTCTCGCTGTTTACTTCCTGCAAGAAAAATTTTGAAGCAATCAATACCGATCCCAACAGACCTAAAGAAATTACACCAGGGGTACTGCTGGGCCAACTCCAATATAAATTGGTCAACACCACCATGACCGCGTCCAAAAGTTTCACACATGAGCTGATGCAGGTCACGGCACCGCGTTACAGCACATCCGGTGGACTTCACCGTTATGTGATTACGCCAGCCAACGCCAATGGAACCTGGACCAGTTTATATGCTGCCATGACCGACGTAGCGGATCTGTACCGCATTGCCGATCGCCTGAATGAACCCAATTATATGGCCATCTCCCTGATCTATAAAAGCTGGGCTTATTCCATCCTTACCGATTGCTTTGGCAATGTGCCTTATACTGAGGCTACTCAAGCCACAGCAGGCATTGTAAAACCAAAATTTGATGCGCAGAAAGATATTTACGTACAGTTGCTTAAAGATCTGGAAACGGCAAATGGGCTGATCAATACCACCAGGGCATTAACTTACGGTGGCGACCTGGTTTACAACGCCAATACCTTAACCGGCACTGTAAACCCGGGAATGGTTAAATGGAAAAAATTTGCCAATTCACTTCGGCTGAGGCTGTTGTTAAGAATCTCAAAGCGCAATGGCGAAGTGAATGTAAATGATCAAATCAATACCATTTTAGCTGATCCTGCAAAGTACCCTGTATTTACCGCAACCTCAGACGATGCCATTTTCAGGTATCCAGGCTCCTACCCTTATTACAATCCCTATTACAATGCAAGGTTGTTGGATTGGCGCCAGGGTGATTATTTCACTTTGTTTTTTATGGACAAAATGAATGCAGATGAAGATCCGAGAAGAGCAGTTTGGGCCACACAGGTTACTGTTGCCGGCGCGAGTATTTACCAGGGGATCAGAAGTGGTTATGAAAGTACACTGGAATACCCTACAGATAAAAATTCAAGTTACAACGACAACCTGAAAACTCTGCCACAGCTGGGGATCATGATGACTGATGCCGAATTGGAGTTCATCAAGGCTGAGCTGGCTTTGAAAGGATTTGTTACCGGCAATACAGCAAAAGCCCATTATGAAAATGGAATTACGGCATCCATGCAGCAATGGGGTACCGTTTTACCAGCCGGGTATTTACAGAAAACTGGTGTGGCCTATAACTCATCGGGCAGTACAGATGCACAATTGCAGCAGATCATGCTGCAAAAATACTATGCATTTTTCTTTAACGATTACCAGTCCTGGTTTGAAAAACGAAGGACAGGATATCCTGTTTTGCCTAGGGGAACAGGCATTCCCGCTGAAAATCAATTTCCCTCACGTTGTTTATATCCAACCTATCTGCAATCTATCAATGCTGAAAATCTTCAGCAGGCAGTCCAAGCCATTGGCGGGGATTTGTCAACTGTAAAAAGCTGGTGGGAGCAATAAAAATTTAAAATATGAATCTGATATTAAAGTACACCATTGCGGCCCTTTTTCTATGTCCTCTTGCAGGCTATAGTCAAGCCGCGAAAGAAATCAAGAAGTATAAAGTTGCAGAAGCAAAGCAGGCCGTTGCGGTTGATCGCGATTATTTTTATGAAATCAACAACAGCACCATTTTTAAGCACCGCAAAACCAATGGAGAAGTAGTTGCCCAATGGGACGGTACTGACCAGGGCATTAAACACCTCAATAGTGGGAATGTCATCAATGGTAAGTTATATTGCGCAAACTCCAATTTCCCCGAACAGCCCATGGCCGGTGCCATAGAGATCTTTGATGCCGCCAGTTTAACACATATCGGCACGCAAAGCTTTGGCATTGGTAATGGATCCGTCACCTGGATTGATTCACATGATGGCTTTTGGTGGGTAGGTTTTGCCTATTATTCCGGGAAATATGCCGCCGATGGCAAGGATACCCGCTGGACATCGCTGGTTAAATACAATAAAGACTGGGCTCAGGTAGCTGCCTGGATCTATCCTGAGGAAATTATCAAAGCTTTCATGCCGATGAGCAATTCGGGTGGCAGCTGGAGTAAAGATGGCTACCTATATTGCACAGGGCACGACAAAACAGAGCTTTATGTGATGAAATTGCCCAAAAGCGGCTATACTTTAGAACATGTTAAAACCATTCAAACCAGTATCCACGGTCAAGGAATAGCAGTAGACCGCTCAGTAAAAGACAAGACTATTATTTATGGATTGAGCGATAGAAAAGAAACGTCTATCGTTGTGAATGAAATTCCATAAAAACAACAAAGAGCCTGGTCAGCAGACACAGGCTCTTTGTTGTTTTTATTTTGCTACTTCAAAACTTGAAGTGGCTCCCTGCCAGGCGGCAGCGTAATCTTTACCATGGTGTGTTCCTTTGGCTGTCTTATCCATCGCAGACACTTCCAATACATATCTTCCCGGCCATATTGGACTGAAGGTAACCATACCATTTTCATCGGTAGTGATTTCTTTACCCCATCCCTCCGGAGAAAAAACAGACACCGTTTTGTTGGCCAAAGGCTTTCCATTCTGAACGGCTTTGAACTTTACAGGCGCATTGGTTTTATAGGTTTTAGCTTCGGTTGTATGAACTTGTAAACTGGCAGGGATCTGTGCATGATCGATAACAGCAGGCTTACCTACTGCTACGATTGCTGTAGACAGAAACTCATATTTTGTTGTTCCACCCAGTTCTTTAGCTTCATGACTTACAGTTAAAACATAGGTACCATCTGTATCGGGAGTAAAACTTGCCGCATAGAAATTGGTGCCTGGGGTGGTGCTTAATTTAATTTTTTCTTTTCCTGGGGCGGTAAGCCATAAGGTAAAGTCTTTCACATCAGAATACCATTTGGAAGTTTCTTCACGTTCATTTGAAACGTATTCTCCATAATAAACTTTTACTTGTTGTGCTTTTCCCGCTTTGCCGGAAGTGCTGGTTTCGATCCATAAAGCGTGTGCAAACAACTGGCTTGTGCCCAGCGTAAATAGTAATGCAAGTAGTAATGATTTCATCTTGTTATTGTTTAGCTTATTATTTAGAATGATTAAAAACTATGCTAAGCTAGGAACAATATCCTTACCATCAAAAATTATTTAGAACTATTTTAAATAGCATCCGGCTCATTACTGCCACTCCCGTTGTTTAATTTGAGGTATCCAGCAACCTCCTGTGGTAATTGATCTGCCCCAAATGATAGGCCAGGTGCGTACTCAGATGGATCAGCATAAAGCCGACCGTATCTCCACCTTCAACTACTTTCACCAATGGATATTTGCTATACATGTCTTCTTCGGTCAAGCCATCAATGGCATTGGCAACCACGGTAATTGTTGCCTCAATTTTGCTGATCAGTTCAGCCCGTGGTACGTCCTTCAGAGAAAACTCCAGGGGCCTGTCGCGCAGGTAGCCTGTTTTGCCCAGCTCTCCGCCCACAAAAGTGTTTAAGTTGCCAACCAGGTGTAAACAAAGGTTACCGGCCGAATTTAAAACCTGTTGATCAATGAGCCAGATGACCTTTTCATCCCGATAGGATTCAATTTCTACTTTTAGCCTGTTCAGATCTCTTGTAAAAAGGGCTTTTAACGATTCTTTAAGCATTGCGGTGTATATTGTTGATGAACAAACTTACCGAATTTAAGGAGCATTCTGCAGATATTGATCAATAGTTCTATTTTACGCTGATCATGAGCAGGTTATTTTAAATGTAACATTTCTAAAACATTTTCATTTCGCCTACCCGATTGCACTAGCTGAATTGTTTTAGAGTTAACCATTAAAAACTAAACATGCGCGACCCCGAAATCAAAAATCTCCTGGAACGGTTTAAAGCCGGCGAAAGTACCGAAGAGGAACTGGTAAAAATCAGGTATTGGCTACATCATTTCAATACCACCGGACAACCACGTTTAACAGAAACGGAACTCAGAGCTGCCAGTAAAGACATGTGGCTTTCCATTTCCTTAAATACAGAAACCGAAGTTGCTAAAATTTACAACAACTGGCCCTTACGTATAGCGGCTGTACTGACCTGATCAGGCAATTGCTTTATAAAAAAGCAAACTGATTTTTAGCATTCAGTTTTCTTAACTGCTGATTGTAACCTTGCCTGGTTAGGCCTATATGCATGGCCATGGCATCTCTACCGGCAACTTTTACAAAGAGCGGGTGCCATTGTTCAAAAATGCTAACTCGCTTTAAAGGGGGCTGCCGTACCAGTAAGCTATGGTCATGATAGTATTTCTCATTGTTTATGGCAATGTCTTGTATAGATTTTAATAGTGCAGGAAAGCGCTTTATTAAAATAGAAAGGTCGCTGTAGCTGATGGAAAGGATGATGCCTGGTTCCAGAATTTCAATATAGTCATGGCGTGGAATGTGATGCATTAAACTGGAGCAATACACTATAAATTCATGTTTTTTCCAGATCCTGCTACCCCACTTCAGGTTCATGAAGGGACAGTAGTAATAGCTTTGTACCATGGCATCAATAGAAAACCATGCCCGGCCATTCTGATAATCACCTGGTGATTCCAAAACCTGGTTGCGGACAGCCTGATGCCAGCAACACATGTTGTATAAATAAGCTGCAAGTTCATCTTTCTCGTCATTAATGCAACTAAATGCCGGTAGCAGATGCTGATCAATTAATTTCTTTTTTTGAGAGTCCATTATAGGTAATGATTTGATTTACATGATAAAGCTCAACAATTAAATTAATATTCTCCTATGTCAATTCCGACTTTTTTGCCTATGTCAATTTTAATTTTGGTGTTTTTTTACAAAAAAAATTAGCTTATATTTGAATTAGACCATAACCAAAAAGAAGATATTAACCATGCCTTAAAAACAATTATCCTCTCGTATGAAACCTCTCGAAAAAGCCGAATGGCTAGTCTCAAAGCTTGATAAAATGAATTCCGGCAGAGACATTTATAATTTCATCGTCAACAAAATCAAAAGTGGACAACTCGTCCCGGGCTCACGAGTCCCCCCTTACCGTGATCTTGCACAACTCAATAAAATCAATAGAAACACCGTACAAAACGCTTACTCCAAACTCATTTCCAACAATTGGCTGTCTACCAGTCAGGGCTCAGGCACATTTGTCTCTACCACAAATCCAAGTACCGAAGTACCACACCGAACATCCGGCTTTACCGACGTTTTTCCTGCCGGACTCCCGCATCTCCCAAATCAATCCGTTTCATCCCAATCCTTACCCTATCTATACGTAGCCGTAGGCACAGACTTTCCCAGTCCCGCATCCTTTCCTGAAGATAAATTTGCAGAATACTGCAGCCGCCATCTAGAGGCCAGTAAACATTTAAGCCAGGCCCAGCTACTTTCCGCTTACGAAGCCGATTATTTAAAAAGCACCATACTGGAAGATTTAAACCGACGGCGAAGCTTTGGTTTAAAGGCCAATATGCTGGATATCATTAAGGGCCGGGAGCTTTCTTTAAATCAAGTATTTAAAATACTGATCAGTCCGGGAGACATCGTCATCAATACGTCTCCACAAGATTTGTTGCTGCACACGGCATTGGAAAAAAGTGGGGCAAGAATCTACGTGATGAACAGAATGGAACATGACTTTCTATCCCGACTGGAACGTTTACTGCAATTTACAAAAGTGCGTGCCATTTACATCCGGCCGCAATTCAGCTTTCCTGAAGGTCATTCCTTCAGTATTTCCAAAGCTGTCAAATTGATAGAACTTGCAAAAAAATATAAAGTCTGCATCCTGGAAGAAGAGGAGGATCATGAATTTTGGTATACAAAAAGTCCATATAGCCCTATGGCCGGTTATAATCATGATGGTTTTGTCATTTACCTGGCTGCATTAAGTAAAGCGATACCGGAAACCCGGACTTTACGCATTGTTGCCGCTTCAGCCCAGTTTATTGAACAACTGCAAATGCTACCTGCTCAGCCCATCGAATCTAGGGATATCATTAAAGAGAAAGCCATAGCTGACATGATCAAAAGCGGGGAGATGGCAGAATACGCGAGACATGTCCGCGCCAAATCAAAAAAATTCCGCAATGAGCTGGATCTGATTTTAAGTCACCATCTCGGCAAATATGTCACGTATACCATTCCCGAACATGGTTTAACATTCTGGCTAAAATTTCAAGAAACATGTAACCTCACCGTGGTCTTAAAAAAATTAGGCGAACGGGGCATACCCGTCCCCTTTCACCCCAACAGTCCAAAAACCCATGAGCCTGTATATTATATGATCCTTGGCTTTGGTGCTTTTGATATTGTAGAAGCTGAAGGTGGTGCAAAAATGATCAGACTAATTATGGAAGAACTAGAACAGCGGCATTGAGGCAGCAGTTAATCATGCCTGCCCCAAACCAGCGCGTCAGTGTCATAGCCCAGATTTTTTGCCTTTTGCAGATAATTGATTTTTACGGCTTCAGGTATGGTTTTCGTTCTGGATAAGATCCAAAGGTATTTGAGGTTATTTCCCGCTACCAGAGCGTACTGGTATTCGTCATCTATTGCAATGACATTGTATCCTGCATAAAAAGGACCAAAGAAAGAAACTTTAAGACGCCCGACATCGGTTTTACCTACAAACTTCGCTTTACCGATGCTTTGTTTCCATTCATTTTTAACCGCATTATATCCTTTATTGTCCACCCGGATGGTTCCGTCATCATTTAAAGAATAATGAGCAGTTACCTGGCTCAAACCACGTTCGTATTTAAAATCCAGGCGCGCAATTTCATACCATTTACCCAGGTATTTGTCTTTATTGAACGGTTCAACGGCTTTTGCGCCTTTTGGAATAGAAACTGCAGCACAAGAGGAAATTACGGTTGCTGCTACCACGCCAACCGCCAGGGCTACATATATTTTATCGATCTTCTTCATAACTATAAATTATTTTTCAGGGCTGTAAGCCATACAAACCCATAAACAGCCCTGGGCTATATTTTGTTTAGCCGGATTGTAAAGCCTGACATCAATTTGTCAATTCGAACTCTTCCAGTTTACCTTTCCTACTTTCCCGTTCCTTTAAATCAATATTGAGCTCCTGTATTTTTTTATTGATCCCTTCCAATGCTCGTGGCAATTCAACTTTACCTCCTTTTTTGGTTGTAATGACTATTGGATAAGCCTTGACCTCCAAATCTACAGTGGATAAATCTTTAACCGGGTAAACGGCCGATTTCCACAGCTTTGCACTGTGCTCACGTACATCTGTTGACAAGACCTCATGCATTTCGTAAGTTTCATTCGGCTTTAATCCGCCATCTTCGTTAAATGTTCCCCCACTGCCTACTCCGGCAAGTACTTTACCCGTAGATTTAGACAAGACATCGTAGCGGATCATGTGCTCACCAATCACTTCATCGCCGGTATTGTTGATGAAAGTCAGGTCCAGATAAGGAATGGAATCTTCAAAAAACTTATCCTTGCTGAGCTCCATTTTGATGAGTTTAAACTGGCTCAGCACCTTGGTTTGGGCCATAAGCTTAACCCGCTCTTTGCCTAAACTGTCAATCTCTGCTTTTGCCTGGATGATCTTATCTTGATTATCCTGTTTCAGAAAATCCTCTGCAGCAGCAACAACGCCTGAGAAAGTTTTACCGTCTATATACCCCATCAGCATGTCATCGATCGATTTATCCTTAGCCTCAACAGTTCCTTTAAACTTGCTGATCATTGCTTTGGCATGTAATACGCGCAGTGCTTTTTCCAGGTCGGTTTTTTCGGTAGCGTTCAGTTTCTCTTCCATTTTAGCTTTAGATGCATTGAAGGAATCGTCATCTTTTCCCGAGAGTGTAGGTCCGCAGCCAGTAAATAAGACCGTTCCGGTCAATATCAAGAGCGCAAGAAAGATATTTTTCATAAGGTTTGATTGTTAAGCCAACAGCTAAACAAAAATCAGACCCAAGCTTCCTGAAAGTGGTTTTAATTTAGCATTACAAGACCAGTAATCCAAAATCTCTTAAATCATAAATCGGCTTGGAATACCAGAAAAGCTCAAAATGTTCCATTTTGGTTTCAAAATCTGCTTTAACATCCTGAAAAGTATAGACCTGCGTATTAGCACCTGCTATTTTCTCTAAAATAGCAGCCAGCCATTCTCCCTCATTTTTGCTGGCCTGGATGCTGAAGGTTTCTTTTTTATCATGGAAAGTTAAAATGGCCATTTCCTGGGGCTTTCCTTTTTTATGCTTGCTAAAGACCTCTAAACTGGGCATACCACCCAGCCAAACCAATTTAGCTGTGGGTTTGGTATCAAACTTATGATCCCCGGCTAAAGCACGTTCAATAAAATCCGAAGGAATGGTGGTTTTTGGAACCTTGAAATCGAACCAATCCTGCAATTTGTAATCGAAACAAATGCCATGCATAAAGTTAAACAGCGATTTCTTCAAACCGAAACTAAACTTATTGTGGTCTATTCCCGTTTGATCGATGTAATTGATGTCATTGTTGGCAAAAGTCCCAATGGCTTCTGTTTCCTTCACTACGCCAAACTTTTCCGGGTACATGCCCACAGGGCTATGTGCCGTCATGGCAAACTGGTGCCAGAAACCAGACTGTAAAATGCCTGCTTCAAACAATTGCCTTACCATTTCTAAACTATCTATTGTTTCCTGAATGGTTTGCGTAGGGTATCCGTACATCAAATACGCATGAACCATTACGCCCGCCTCGGTAAAGTTTCGGGTAACCTGGGCTACCTGCTGCACCGTTACCCCTTTATCGATCAATTTCAGCAAGCGGTCTGACGCCACCTCCAAACCACCAGAAACTGCAATACAGCCCGATGCTTTCAACAAAATGCATAAATCCCGGGTAAAGCTTTTTTCAAAACGGATATTTGTCCACCAGGTTACAGAAATGCCTCTTCTTAAAATTTCTAAAGCTACTTCCCGCATCAGTGCCGGCGGTGCAGCCTCATCTACAAAGTGGAATCCGTTCTGACCGGTTTTTTCGCTCAACTCTACAATCCGGTCTACGATCAGTTTAGCGGCAACAGGTTCATACACCTTGATGTAATCCAGAGAAATATCACAAAAGGTACATTTTCCCCAATAGCAGCCATGCGCCATGGTTAATTTGTTCCACCGCCCATCGCTCCACATCCGGTGCATCGGATTCACAATCTCGATTACCGAAATGTATTGGTCCAGTTTCAAATCACTATAATCTGGAGTACCTACGTCAAACTGCTTATAATCACTTCTTAATGCATCATTTTTATAAGCAACCGATCCATTTTCTAATAAGAAGGTTCTTTTATACAAGTTGAGGGCAGCAGGTTTGGCAATTGCCTGGTAGAGTAATTCAATCGGCAATTCCCCATCATCCAGGGTGATGTAATCAAAAAACTCAAATACACGCGGATCAGAAAGCGAGCGCAGTTCAGTATTGGCAAAACCGCCACCCATAGAGATTTTAATCTCCGGATACTTCGATTTCACGTATTGCGCACAGCGAAAAGCAGCGTATAAATTACCTGGAAAAGGAACAGAAATCAGGAATAGTTTGGGTTGCACCAAAGCGATTCTCGCTTCTAAAATTTCTACCAGGATTTCATCAATATAGGTATACGCTTGCTTTAAAGCTTGGTAAAGCTCATCAAATGAGTTTGCACTCCTACCCAATCTTTCTGCATATCGGCTAAAGCCAAAATTAGGGTCAATACATTCTACAATAAAATCAGAGATGTCTTCCAGGTAAAGGGTGGCCAGATGTTTCCCTTTATCTTGTGTGCCCATTGCACCAAATGCCCAATCCAGTTCTTCCAGTTGTGCAAATCTTGAAGCTTCGGGTAAATAATCTTCCTGACAAATCTGTAGCGCCAATGTTGGATTTTTACCTTGCAGAAAAGCAATTACCGGATCAATCGTTTTGATGTATTCGTTTTTCAAAGCGAGGATGCGCTTTGCATTTAAACTTTTTGGCAGCTTGTGTTTTTGCACTGCCTGTTTAAAAAGATCTTCCAATCCCTTTTTAGAAAACAAAGCCAAAATCACTTCAATACCCAGATCAGCCTGGGTTGATGAAATGTTTTTAGTGTTTAAAAAGCCTTTGATATACGCGGTTGCCGGATACGGAGTATTCAATTGTGTAAAGGGCGGCGTAATAAGGAAAAGATCTGTTTTCAAAATGGAATGCTATTTCCCTGCAAAAATATCTATAATTATTTTAGCATTTGGCCTTCTGAACAGAGAAAATGATTCCGAATGCCTTAACTAAGGTCATCCGGCTGTTCCGGAGAACTGTTGTTAAACTCTTCAATTAACTTTAAAGCTGCTTCCAGATCGGTATCATTAACCACCACATTTACCGGACTCACCCCACCCGGAGATACCACCCATGGTGCAATTGATGCCATGAACCCATTTTCAAGTGTGGCTTTGATGCCACTCTCAGTTAAAATAGTTTGAATCATTTTCGCCTCGTTAAAACCACCTGAAAAGGCATTCACCAGTTTTATTCTCGTCTGTCGTATCATGCTTCTAATATTATTCTACTAATATAAATCAATAATGTCAATATCTTAAGCTAAAAAGCAGAATACCCGGCAAGCTCATGCCGGGTATTCTGCAAACAAAACAGGATTCGCTGCCTATTTAAAAATCGCAGCCAGTTTCTTTTCCAGCTCATCCCCTCTCAGGTTCTTCGCCACAACCACGCCATTCGGATCTACCAGAAAATTCTGCGGAATCGATTCCACACCGTACAATTTAGCCACAGCATTTGGTGATTTCAGATCTGACACCTGTGTCCAGGCCAGACCATCCTTCTGTATCGCTTCCAGCCATTTACTTTTTTGGGAAGCCACATCAAGCGACACCCCTAAAACGGTAAAACCTTTATCCTTGTAGGCATTAAAAGCTTTAACCACATTTGGGTTTTCTAAACGGCAGGGCCCGCACCAGCTTGCCCAGAAATCGATCAATACATATTTACCTTTATACGCCGCAAGACTAACCGGCTGATCATTGACGTCATGCTGTGTAAATTCTATGGCTTTTGAACCTAAGGGGATCAGGTCATCCAGCGCTTTACGTTTCGCCACAGCCTGTACTTCAGCTTCCTTACGCTTTGCAAACACCTGATCAATGGCTTTGCCCAAAACAGAGCCTCTTAAATTTGCGGGGAATGCCCGATTTAAAGTATCCATCATTTCTGGTCTGACAAAACCAGAAGCAATCAATGCATAGGTAAAATAAGGAGCAGCTTCTGAGTTGGGATTTTTGCGTACATACACAATCATATTGCTTAAAGTATTCCCCAATAAACTGGCAGACCTTTTCTGGACGCTTTTCTTCAGCTCCTCATCAGATTGATAAGCTTCACTTTCCATGATTTTCTTAATTTCTGCAGATTCCCTGCTGCTAAAACTGGTTACTTCATGAAATTCGTCGTTCGCTTTGGTACCAGTTCCTGTAACCGATGAGCCACTTAACAGTGAATCAGAAACAACATTTAAAACCCCATTGTCCAACATCAGGTTCAAATCGTCTTTGGTATTTTTAGGGTCTTTTTTAGCGTTCACGCTCAGACTTGCAACAATCGCAGCATCTACGCTCCCCTTAAAGTTATACTTGCCGTTTTTCACCACAGCACTATCCGCACTTAGCTCATTAAAAGTATCAAAATGCAGGTAAACTTTGGATGGCACAACTGTTCTGTTTTTAAAACTGCCATTAATGGTATAGTTCTTTTTAATCTGGGCAATGCTGTGCACCGATATGCCTGCCAATAGCAGCATAGTTATGTTAAATGTCTTCATGTTTTGATTGATAAATTAGTATCCAGGGGTTTGAATTAAGTTCTTGTTCACAGAGATGTCGTAAGCAGATATCGGAAAATACTGTTTCAATGCATTCCAGGTTGCGCCAACACCTTTCAAAGGCACCTCTGCATTCATGACCGCATCAATAGTGCCTGTTCTCCTCAAGTCAAAAAACCGGTTACCTATTTCTGCAAAATACTCCACGCGCCTTTCTTTCCATACCGCCTTAATGACATCGTCCTGAGCAATTGCCGAGGTTCCATTTAAACCGGCACGCGTTCTGATCGTATTCAAATCTGTGCGGGCATCATCCAGTTTATTCAGTCTGGCACGTGCCTCAGCGCGGATCAGGTATTGTTCTGCCAATCTGAATAAAATGATATTCTCGGCGCCAACCACTGTCGACTTATACTTATTCGGAAAATATTTGGTCTGTGCTGGAAATGTACCGCCCGCAGCCATGGTGGTCATCCTTAACCAATAGGTTTTCCGGCGGTCATCAGTGAGTGTTGTCGGATTGGTTTCAAAAGCGTTGATCAGTGAAGGACTTACAGCAGCAGCAACACCACTCCATCCGACAGCACTGTAAGGAATATTGGCTGCCATATTGTTATTGTAAGCACTATAATCTCTTACCGCAAAAGTAGCTACCAGGTTAAAAATAGTTTCCGTACTGGCTGCTACAAAAACATTTTCAATATTAGAAGCGGGCACCAAAGTATACGCTTTGGCTGCGCCGATGGTGGCATCAATGACATTGCCCGATTGTATTTCTGCATTTGCCCAGTCGCCGGTATACAAATATGCCCTGGCCAGCAAGGCAGTTACGGTGTGTTTATTCGGCCTCCCTTTGCTCAGGGTAACGTTACCCGCAGCATCTCTATATTCATTGGTCAGTAAGCTTTGGGCCTGCAGCAAATCCGAGATGATCAGCTTGTAAGCCGCCTCTTTAGGACTGCGTCCAAGATCCTTATTGACAATGTAATCACTGGTTGTCACCATTGCCACATCGCCGTAATAATTGGTCAGATAGAAATAGCAAAGTGCGCGGATGAAATACGCTTCGCCCAGCCATTGGTTTTTATTGAGTAATGTAGTCGAGGCACTTACCCCTTCAATGGCCAGATTTGCATTGTAAATGTTCTGATAAAGTGCGGTCCATACGTTACCGGTATGCACGTCATTTACCGCATCGCTGTAAAAAGCAACATTGTCGGTGAGGTTGATGTTCAGGCTGGTCAATTCATCCGTATACAAGCCGGTATTATAGCCTATGCTTTTAGCACCGTCAAAAAATCCACTTCCAGTGAGTACTGCAAATATGTTGCTCAGTGTAGCTGCACTGGAACGGTCTGTTTTATAAGCACCTTCACCGGCTATTTTATTGGCTGGCAATGGAATTTCCAGGTATTTTTTACATCCAGTACCAGAAATGACGATCAACAGGCACATGATGAAAGCGCCTTTCAACACAGCAGATGGATATATATTATTTGATTTCATATTCTTATCATTTATAGTGAAACTCTTAAACCTGCGGAGAACGTTCTTAAGGGCGCCATACCAGCACCGAGATTTTCAGGATCAAGATCTCCGTACTTTGAAATGGTCAGCAAATTTGAACCCTGACCAAAAATGCTCAAGCCAGTTAAATGAAGCTTTTTAGACAAGGCGGCAGGCAGTGTATACGCGATATTGACATTGTTTAAACGGGCGTAAAAAGCCTTACTATAAGCACCGGTACTGGATATAAAATTACCCTGGGAAAAGAAAGAACTTAAACCCGCGCCTGCTTTTTGCACGTCAGTAATATCGCCAGGATTTTGCCAGCGGGTTAAAGAGACTGTACTTAAATTTTGTCCTGTAAACCCTGGAGGGAAGCTTTGAGAACCCACAAAGTTTTTACCCATTCTGTTGGTGAAGGTAAAGAACACATCCAGAGAAAGGCCTTTATAGGTAAAACTATTACTCAAGCCTCCATATAATTTCGGACTCAAATCAATAAACTCCGTTTTATCGAGAATGTTATTTAAAGTAACCGGATCCAGCACTGTGCGGAATGTCCCTTTGACCCCATCCCTGTTGATGAAATTATACAAACCGGTTTGCGGATCAACGCCGGCATATTTATACACTTTTATCCCTTGTACCGATTTGCCAATCTCATAATTGGTATTGGTTACAACCGTACCAAGTCCAGGATAAGCCACCAGTTTATTTCTTGGAATGGTCACATTGAAACGCGTACTCCAGCTAAAATCTTTTTTAACGATGTTCCTCGTATTCAGTTCAAACTCCCATCCATAATTTTTGATCACTGCCGGGGAGTTGATCAGGCGACCAGTAAAACCAGTAGTAGATGGTAAGAGCTGGGACACCAGCTGGTCGGTTGTTTTGCTGGTATAATAAGCTGCATCCAGGCTAATTTTGCCATTGAAAAACTCAACAGTCAGGCCGCCTTCTGTTTTTTTATTGGCCTCCCAATGCAGGTTTTTATTCTCCAGGTTATCGGCCCTTAAACTCAGACTGCCCTGGTACAATGCGCCCTTGCTGTACGTCACTAAATAATTGTAATTGCCAATCCCATCACCGCCAACAGTACCTATACTGCCCCTTAATTTGGCAAATGACACCACAGACGACAGGCTTTTGAACCAATTCTCGCTACTGATGATCCAGGCAGCACCTACCGAACCAAAATCACCAAATTGGTAATTGGCGCCAAATTTTGTCGATCCATCCCGGCGTGCATTTACGTTTAAAATGTATTTGCTGTCCCAGTTGTAATTTAAGATACCAAAAAAGCCAAGGTATTTATTCGGAACCTGATCGTAGCTGGTTGTTACGTTAACGGCCCCTGTTGCCGTCAGTGCATCGGCAAATGAAGGGTTGTATAACATCTCATCCGATAAAAAGTCGTTCCCTGTGGTCGAGGTTTGATAACTCAGCTGATCCTGTAAGGTTGCACCCGCTTGTACCGTTAGCAAGCCTTTGGCACCGGCTTTTGTACCATAAGAAATGTTGGGTTCAAAAGTCAGGTTCCTGATGCTGTATATATTTAAATTGCTGGTTGTTTTGTAATCCGTTCCAGGTTTGTAATAAGTAGAAGGCTGTGCTTTGATGGCTTTAGAGTTCATGTAATTGTAGCCCACGTTGGCATTAATGGCCAGTCCTTTTACCGGGGTATATTTTAAAGCCAGGTTGGAGAACAAATTGTTGGTTACATTTTTAAAAATGATGTTCATGGCCGATGCAGGATTGGAGTTGCCCTCCCAGTTCAAACTGCCGTCAGGTAAAAACAAAGGCGGCGAATTTGGCGCTGCTGTAGCCGAATTACTTTGACTAAAATCATAAGGAACCGCATCATCTGTGGTAGACAGGAAGTTTCCCGAAAGGCTGATGCTGAACTTATTGTTCTTTACCGTATTGCCGATGTTAAAGTTGATCCCACCATCCCGGATGGAACCTTTTCCAATCTGAATGCTGGTTTGTTTCCTGTAATTGGCGCCGATTAAGAAGTTGATGTCGGCCGTACCGCCAGAATAATTTGCATTGACACGGTTAACCGAAGCATGGTTACCCGCAAGTTCCTGCTGAAAATCGGTGTAGCGGTCGGCTGTAGGCCCATTGATATCAGCGACATTGCCCAATGCAGTACCATCATTTTTAAGCGCCTCTTTCCTCAGCATCACATATTGTTCCGTATTTAACAATTTAGGTGCAGTTCCACGCATGGTTAGCCCGGTAGTGGCACTTAAATTCAACTTAGGTGTCCCTGCTTTGCCTTTTTTGGTCGTAATGAGGATCACACCATAAGCCCCTCTTGATCCGTAGATGGACGTTGCGTCCGCATCTTTCAGGACGGTTAAGCTTTCAATTGTCGATGGATCTATGTAATCCAGTGGATTGCCGCCTTTAAGTCTTTCGGGAAGCAACTCATTGGTGCTGTTATTTTGGTTTAAGGGCAATGCTCCGCTTGGTAAAGCCACCCCATCTACAATGATCAAAGGCTGACTGGTGCGAAATCCACCGGCAATGGTTTGCTGTCCCCTGATCATCAGGTTAAAAGGAGAGCCCGGCAAACCACTAACCTGCTCTACAAACAAACCGGTTACCTGTCCCTGCGCAAATTCCAGCACATTTCGTGTAGGACTTTTTTCAATCTCTCTGGCCGTTAAGGTCGTGATGTTCCCGGTACTTAAGCGCTTAGTGGTGGTACCATAGGCCGTTACCTGCACCTGGTCCAGATCGCTATTGGCCAGTTTAAGCTTTACAACGACTGGTGATTTTAACTCCGACAGGGGGATTTCCTGGGTAATGTACCCGATGTAGCTGAACTGAATTACAGCTTTAGGATCCTGAATAATGGGCGTCACAAATTGCCCCTCAGCCCTGCTCACTGTAGCCAATGTCGTTCCTTTAATTCTAACACCCACCCCTACCAGGCCTTGCCCGTTTTCGTCTAAAACTTTTCCAACCACAATAATTGGATTTGGCCTGTTAAAAGAAACCGAAATTTTGGAGGTTGGCTGGATGACAATGGTTTTATCGACAATGGCGTATGACAGCGAGAACTTGTTCAGAAACTGATCAAGCGCTTCTTTCACATTTACATTTTTAATATTTACACTGACCCTGGGCATGGCCTTGATGAGTTCCAGTTTATAAAAAAAAGTATATCCGCTTTGTTTTTCCATTTTTGAAAAAACAGACTCCAGGCTTACATTATTTTCAGTCAGGTTAATGGTTTGGCTAAAAACCGCTGCATTTAAATGGAGGCAGCCCAGGATCATTAGCAAAGTGGTTAGCTTCATGATGATAAATAGTTTTTTAAGCCGCAGGTTGACATGGGGCGGCCTACAAATAGTAAAAATTTGCATACTTTTGTTTAGGTTTTGGGTTAACTGATTTAGTCGATTGGTATAGGAATAATTCATTATTCTACCCAGAGTCCTGACCGGGTCATGGTCTAAACATGATCCGGTTATTTCTGAAGAATAATGCAGGTGCTTTAGCCTGGCTATAAGTCCTTAAACATGTTTGTGTAGTTATTTTACAATAATCTTTTTCCCTTCTGTTTTAAAGTTAATACCACTTAATTTAAGTATTTTCAAAGCCTGGGCAAAGTTCACATTGCGGGGCACTTTACCGGTATAATGCTCATTGGGTGTCCAGTTTTCATATTCAATGGTGACATCGTACCAGCGGCCAATCTGGTTCATTACAGTTTTGATATCCGCATTGTCAAATTGGAAAAAGCCATTTTTCCAGGCAATGGCATTTTCCATATTTAAAGCTGTACTGACCTGAATGCTTGCCGTTTTATTGATTGTATTGTGCTGGATCGCAGCTTCTTCTCCGGGTTTGAGTACAGCAGATCCGGTTGCGTTCATCACCTTTACACTCCCTTCCATTAAGGTGGTTTTGGCTTCTGCCTCCTCCGCATAAGTATTTACATTGAAATGGGTACCTAAAACCTCGATGGTTTGTTCTTTACTGATCACACGAAACGGCATGGCCGCATTCTTAGCCACTTCAAAATAAGCTTCTCCATAAAGTTCAACGGCCCGTAGCCTGCCCCTAAAACTGGTCGGAAATTTCAAGGAAGAAGCCGCATTGAGCCAGACCCTAGTGCCATCGGCAAGCACAACAGCATATTGTCCGCCTCTTGGTGTAGTGACGGTATTGTAAGTTACCGCGGTTTTCACTACTTCTTCAGATCCGGTATATGCGATTAGTCCATCTTCTTTTTTAAGGACATTCCCTTCTTTGTTTAATTTGCCCGCTTTGGCATGGTTTAATACAATTTTAGATCCATCGGCAAGTGTAAGGATGGCGTTGTTGCCACCCGGAGGGATATCATTTACTATTGCGGTTCTTTCCAGTGCATCCTTTTTCTGTTTAACCTGGATACTGTAAAAGGCAAGCCCCATGCCTATGCATAAAACTGCGGCAGCTGCCCAACTCCAATACAAACGGCCAGGTTTACGGATGCGGGCATTCAATACATCACGCATGTCGGTCTGAACTGCTATCAATTGTGCTTCGCTAAACCGGGCTTCTGCCGGATTTATATTTTCATACCAGTTTTCTACGCGAATCCGCTCATCCGGACTTGCTGTACCTGCTAAATATTTGTCTAAAAGGATTTGTATTTCCTGTAATTCCACGACGTTCTTTTAATACATATCGCTTCAGCAAAGCAAAAGTACCAGACGAAATCAAAATATTTTTTTTAAATCATTTATTTCCCGGCCAAATAGATTCCGGAAATGATCAGGCCGATTTGCAACAAGCTTGGATCGTAATTGATCAGACGCTGTTTTAGGCGCGTTGATGCGTTGAATAACTGGTTTTTAACAGTTTGCTCTGAAAGGTTCAATTGCAGCGCTATTTCTTTAATGGAGCAGTTATCTTCCTTTTTCAGGCTATAAATCTGCTGCATTTTTTCGGGCATTTTAGCTACCTCTTCTTTGATGATTTCCTGCAGCTCTTTATTTAACAGTAACTGATGTGTAGAAGGTTCATATTGCGCTTCCTGGCTAGTTTGTGCCATGGCATAACGTAACCTAACTTCATCTTTACGAAACTGCGTCAGGATCCGGTGCCGCAGTACCGAGTACAGATATGGAAGTAATTTATCCAGCAAAAGCAATTTGTCCATATTCTCCCACATGACAATAAAAACTTCCTGAACGGCATCCTTCGCCAGTTCTTCAGACTGCAGCTTACCATAGGCATGTCTAAACAGCAATTCCCAATACTGATCAAATGCGATTGTTACCGCCCTCTGCTTATTGGTTTTGGCAATAGAAATGATATGATTGTCGGAAAAATCGGACATGACCTGGCTGTAATTCTTTACGAATTTAACACATTGTTTCTGATATTTTATGTTTTACCGTAAAACGAAAGTCCGGCTGAGTGATTTCCTTTAAATAATTCAATAAATAATCACACCACGATTCCGAGATTAAAACACCTATTTCCGGGCTAATTTAGCTTCCAGCAATTCAATCTTTTTCAGTAATTCTTCCTTCTCCTTCAAAATGCGGCCATATCCTTCGCGCCAGAGATCACGGTCTGCTTCTATTTTTTCAAAGCTTGACAAACTGTTCTCTCTTTTCCTTTCATAATACTCCACCATTTCCGGAATTTCATCTCTGAAATCATAACCAATTGCCGTGGCATACTTATCCAGCAAATCCAGTTTTAAATCTGGATTGGCGATATGCATATAATAAGTCACCCTTCCATAACCTGCTCTTCTGGAGACTTCCGTAATGGGAATACCAGATTCTTTTACAGCTTTTTTAAGAATTAGACCTCTGTCTATTTTGGCATGTTTTTTCACTACACCAAATAAACGAGCTTCCTGTATACATAAAAATAGCAAAATATGTATATTTCATTTACATATTTGTAAAAATATACAAATAAATGTATGTTTGACTAAACAAAAACGTACTCTTTATATACACATTATGTAAACGCAACAATTAATGGCTCATCAAGCTCTGCCATATGGCGGGATAAAACGAGATTGTTTCAGCATCAGCGGTACAACTCAAACGAAAAACTAATTTAATTAGCTAAATAATTACAAATACAATATTACATATAATTAAATACCGTATATTTACTAAAAATATTAGTATAATATACATCAGCAAATTTGGTTGTTGACGAAAATGAATTGGGATAATTACTAAAAAAATCGAACATGGATGCACAGTTCTCAACGCTGTTTTAGTGTAAACTGGAAGTACGGCAGAAACAGAATGAACAAATCGTAAAGCTATAATAAGTTCATCTTGTTCAAAACAGCTTTATGCAACAACCTGTAAGAATACTTAAAAACTGTAAAAAGCCAGGATACGTAAATCTAATGATAAATAAGAAAAGCGCGATACTAGCCTTAAAAAGGCCTTTTTCCAATCATTTGAGCTACATATTTTATTATCGAAATCCAGTTAAGCCCGCATTTAACAGCCAAATAGAAACGAACAACAATACTGAACAAAATGAACAAACAGGTGAGAAAATAATATTTTAACTTAATCGATAATTATCGGGATATAAGCATATGGATAAAAATAGGGAATACAACAGCCTTTCGGATGCTGAACTTGTCGCGTATTTAAGAAATGGGGACGACAATGCTTTTACTGAACTTTACAATCGTTATAAGGGCATTCTCCATATACATGCCTATAAAAAATTAGGCGATTTTGAAGAGGCTAAAGATGTACTGCAGGATATGTTTTCGTGGATTTGGAACAATCGTGAAAGCATCCCGCATACCCAGAATGTTGCAGGCTATTTATATACCATTACCAGGAATAAAATCCTGAACGTCATTGCACATAAAAAGATTGTATCTAAGTACACAGCATCATTTGACAATTTTATGGAACAGGGCGTATTTATAACTGATCTTGCGGTAAGGGAAAAGGAACTTGCGGATATGATAGAACGAGAAATAAATGCCTTACCCATCAAAACCAGGGAGGTGTTTATCCTGAGCAGACAACTCAATTTAAGTTACAAGGAAATTTCAGATCAATTGGATATTACTGAAAACACGGTGAAATACCACATTAAAGGTGCATTAAAGGCATTGCGGGTTAAACTTGGTTTAATGGCTTATCTACTTTTTTTACTTCGGTTTTAAAAAATATGACTAAGGTCACTACACAACAGCGCCCCACAATTGCTTTACATCTAAATAACAATTAATTAACGTTTAGCTCATCATGGAGAAACAAGAATTAAAAAAGCTGCTCGACAAGCACAAACAGAACCAGTGTACTGACGAAGACAATACTTTGTTGGAGAACTGGTACCTTAAGTTTGAGTTTGCCGACCTCCCGCCCTTAACGGATGCGCAACTGGAGGAAATCGGTTCGATGCAGGCACTCAAGTTTACACCCAAAAAGTCGCTCCCGCTCACTTTATACCTCGCTATTGGTTTAGCAGCGGTACTAGCGCTAACCATTGTTAGCCTCGCAGTGTGGCCTCAAATCCGTTCTTCACGCTACGGTACTGATATCGAGCCCGGATCAGACCAGGCAATACTGACACTCAGCAATGGTCAAAAGATTAACCTGGGTGCAGCCAAAGATGGTACACTCGCCGAACAGGGAAACATCATCATCAGCAAAAGTGGCACCGGCGAACTTACCTTCAAGCTCAGACCGGATGCAGTTTTGGTAGATCCGGCAGATCGCGCAAAACGCACAGATTCGATCCGTGGTCAGATTGTTCCGGTTCCGGATCCCAACCAGTTAAATTCAGTGACCACTCCACGTGGCGGACAATATGCCATCGTACTTCCTGATGGTACAAAAGTGTGGATCAATGCAGGCTCTACCCTACGCTTCCCATCCAGCTTCATCGACCTCCCAGAACGCAGGGTAGAACTAATTGGAGAAGCCTACTTTGAAGTACCAAAAGCAACCAATTTGATGGACAAATTGCGCAAACGCATTCCCTTTATTGTGAAAACTTCCAAACAAGAAGTCACCGTATTGGGTACCCATTTCAACATCAATTGTTACGGTGATGAGCCCAACACTAAAACAACCCTCCTTGAAGGTTCTGTGCGCATCGCCACGCTCCCTCCTACCTCGGGGGCTGGCGCAGCCAGATCAACCACCATTAAACCTGATCAGCAGGCTATATTAACTGGCAATAGCTTAAAGGTTAACCAAATTGATGCCGATGATGCCATTGCCTGGAAAAACGGCGAATTCATGTTCAGAAGTGAATCTCTGGAAAGCATCATGCGGAAAATTTCGCGCTGGTATGGTGTAGACATAGTGTACGAAGACAAACAAGTTGGTAAAAAGCTTTTTGGCGGAACGATTTCCAAATTCCAAAAGGTATCAGAAGTGCTTTGTATGCTCGAACTTACAGGCGAGGTTCGCTTTAAAATAGACGATAGAACAATTACGGTTATGAGATAGCTGTTCCCGGTTCTACTTATGCACGTCTGCGTAAGCGCCATTAAATCTGGTTAACGCCAAAAAAAAGGTCAGTAGTGCTCTAACACTGCTGACCTATAAACCCATCTAATTAATAAATCGACATTCATCTACTAAACAGGCTAAACAAATGTATAAAATACTTTTCATAATGCGCGTAATCGCTTTACTTTTCTTTGCTGCCATCATGCAGGTTAGTGCATCTACACACGCACAAAAGCTCACTTATGTGCAGAAAAATGCCAGCCTGGAGCAACTCTTTAAAGAAATCAAAAAGCAAACCGGATACAATATTGTCTGGTACGAAGGAAAACTCAATCCCGAGTGGTCGGTAAATGCAAACTTTCGTAAAACGCCATTAAAGGATGTGATGAACATTGCGCTTACAGGTATGCAACTCGATTTCACCATCAGCAATAAAACGGTGGTCATCAAAGAAAAGGAAATGTCTTTGATGGACAAACTAAATGCAGCCTTCAGTAATATCGTGGTACATGGCCGTGTAGTAGATGAAACCGGATCAGCATTGCAAGGTGCAAGTGTAAAAGTAAAGAATACCAATAAAGTGACGATCACAGACGTGGATGGTCACTTTACGTTAAATGGCGTTCCCGAAAAAGCAATGTTGGTAATCTCCTACCTGGGTTTTGAAACAAAGGAAGTTGAGGCCTCAGAAAAAATTGGAACTTTGCAATTGGTTTCTGGGGCTGGAAAATTGAATGAAGTTGAAGTGGTGAGCACAGGGTATCAGGACATACCGAAAGAAAGGGCGACGGGGAGTTTTACGGTAGTTGATAATAAAACGATAAATCGTAGTGTAGGCATCAATATTCTAGACAGACTGGAAGGTGTAACGAGCGGCTTGCTATTTAATCGGGGGTTACTAGGGACGAATAATTCTAAAATATCTATTCGCGGTAGAAGTACAATATTTGCAAATCCAACTCCCACAATCGTTCTTGATGGATTTCCTTATGAGGGGACTATAGATCAAATCAATCCTGCAGACATTAGTACAATTACAATTTTAAAGGATGCTGCAGCGGCGTCAATATGGGGAGCAAAAGCAAGCAACGGAGTTATTGTAATTACAACAAAAAAAGGAGAAAAGAACCAGAAGCTATCAATTGAGGCCTCTTCAACCCTAACTTTATCTAATAAGCCAAATTTATATTATAATCCTCAAATATCATCTTCAGATTTTATTGATCTTGAGCAATTTCTTTTTAACAAAGGGTTTTATAGCGGCACGATTAACAGAATTTATAGTCCTATTTCGGAGGCCGTAGAAATATTTAATCAAAGAAAAAGTGGAAACATAACTTCCTCTGATTCAACAGAAAAGATAAACAACTTAAAAACTAGAGATGTACGAGATGATTTAAATCGCTATCTATATCGACCGTCAGTATATCAGCAATATCAGTTAAACTTTCGCGGTGGGTCAAATAATTACCGATATTATATATCTGGAGGTTACGATAAAAACCTAGAGAATATTGTTAGTAATAGCTTCAATCGTTTAACTGTAAAATCTAGTAATACATTTTCTTTATTTAAAGACAAGTTACAACTTTTAAGCGATATCAATTACATTTCAAGTAATAGCCAAACTGTTCAAGAATCTTATATCCCCTACAGCCCGTACGATAGATTAGTAGATGATGAAGGAAATTCATTGCCAACTGTTAAGAATTTAAGATTAGCGTATGCGACAAATGCAGGCAACGGAAAATTATTAGATTGGCTTTTTCGCCCAAAAGATGAACTTAAAAATAACGTTTCGACTAGATTAGACCAAATTAGGCTTAAATTGGGAATAAATTACAAAATATTAAATGGGTTAAGCTTAGATGCCAACTATCAATATTTAAAGGAGAATAATAAGAGAGTTGCTGACAATGATCTAGGAAGTTATTATACAAGAAATTTAATAAATACTTTTTCGTCAATAACAGGTAATACTATTAATAGAGGAATTCCTTTAGGTAATATTCTGAACACAAGAGATGCAGATTTAATATCTAAAATTATTCGGATACAATTGAATTTGAATAAGGTAATTGCAACTAATCATGAAATAAACGCAATTGCCGGGTATGAGGGGGGGGATGCAAAAAATGATTTCTACAATCAAATTTTATACGGATATTTCCCCGATACAAAAATCAATGGAAATAATTTAATAAATCCTCTTAATCGATATTCATACTACTACGATCCTGGCTCAGGTCAGCAAATCCCTACGGCTCCGAATTTATTTGAAAACAATAGCATTACACAATCATATTATGCGAATGCATCATATTCATACAAGAAAAAATATACAATTACTGGTAGTGCAAGAAGGGATGAATCTAATTTATTTGGAGTTAAAGCTAATCAAAAAGGAGTACCGTTATGGTCGGTCGGAATTGCATGGGCTATTAATAAGGAAAATTTCTTAGATATAGGCTTGTTCTCAGTATTAAAACTTAGAGCAACATTGGGATATAATGGAAATGTGGATAAAACCGTTTCGGGGTATCTTACGTCGAGAAATTTAGGAATGATAAATGAATGGGGGAGCAACTATTCTACTATATCAAATCCACCAAACCCTTCATTAAGGTGGGAGAAAGTGCAAAACTGGAATATAGGTATAGATTTTACGACTACGAATGACAGATTCAGTGGAAGTATAGATATATATCAAAAAAATGCGGCAGATCTTATAGGTAATAATCCAATTGCACTTCAGTCCGGAATAACTCAGTTTAAAGGTAATGGTGCAAATTTAAAAACAAAAGGAATTGATTTTGTACTGAATTCAAACAATATCATCGGTGATTTTAATTGGCGCACATCATTGCTTTTCAATTATAACACCGATAAAGTAACAAAATATGGTATAAAACAAGGCTCTAACTTCGACATTGTAAATGGCAACTTTAACAATCCATTAGAAGGGTATCCTTATTACGCAATATTTAGTTTCCCCTCTGCCGGATTAGATGAGACTGGCGCCCCACGCGGCTATTTTAATGGTTCAGTTAGTAAAGATTATACAGCAATTACTTCAGCATTAAATCCTAACTTAATCAAATATCATGGATCAGCTTCTCCAAAATATTTTGGCAGCTTAATTAATACATTCAATTATAAAAATTTAGAACTATCACTCAATCTCCTTTTCAAGTTTGATTATTATTTTAGAAGGGTAAACATATTTTCGGGGAGTAATAACTATTCATACATAACCTCATCTGATTTCGACAAAAGATGGAAAAAACCAGGCGATGAGTTAATAACTAAAATTCCGGCTTTAATCTACCCAAATAACCCTCAAATGTCTACATTCTTCCAGAATTCCGAAGACCTTGTTGAAAATGGGAGTCACTTAAGGCTACAGGATATTAGACTTTCTTACAAGATTGCAAATCTTGGATTCCATAATTTTTCTATAAAAGGACTTAATGTGTTCTTATACACAAAAAATCTTGGAATTATATGGAGAATGAATAAGTTAAATATAGATCCAGATTACGGAAACTCTAGTATACCTCAGCCGTTCAGTGCATCATTAGGAGTAAATTTCAATTTATAATAAAAGAATTATGAAAAAAACCATTTTATTAATGATTGTGGGCTGCTTTTTTAGCTGTTCAAAAAAATTAGATATAAAACCTGACAGTGCACTTTTGATACCCAAATCTCTAGTGGATCTAGAAAATCTTTTAGATAATACAACTGTGATGAATGGAACTCCAGGGTTACCTCAAATATCTGCTGATGAATATTACATCCCAACTTTAGCAAATTTTCAGTCCCTCGCAATTCCCATAACTCGTACAGCCTACACTTGGCAGAAGGATATTTTTGAGGGCAAAGGTGAAATTTTTGATTGGAACCAACCATATGAACAGATATTCTATTGCAACAATGTATTAGAGGTAATTGCTAAACAAGAATTTAACAATGATGCTGAGGTGAACAGAATAAAAGGATGGGCACTTTTTAATCGAGCCTACGCTTTTTATGGGCTTGTGAGCACTTTCTCAAAAGCATATGATCCGAATACAGCAAATACAGATTTAGGAGTTCCTCTTAAATTAGATTCTGACATCAATATAATTATACAAAGAAGCAGTGTGCAAAAAGTTTATGACCAAATTATAAAGGACGCATCTGAAGCAGCAGATTTACTTCAGCAGGATATACCACTAGAAAAAAGAAATCGCCCATCAAAAGTAGCTGCCTATGCATTTTTAGCACGAGTTTATCTAAGTATGCGCAAATATGATCTTGCCGAGTTATATTCTGATAAAGAATTGCAGTTATACTCAAAACTCACGGATTACAAAACTTTGACTGTTAAAACTACTTCATCTTTCACCTTTAATAGTGAAGAAACAATATACTTCTCCTTTATTTATGGTAATGCATATTCCCAAATTTCGTCTTCAGCAGGCTCTCTTTATGGTATCGATTTAAAAATCATAGCTTTATATGAACCTTATGACTTAAGAAAAATCATTTATTTCACTCAAAACATTAATGGCAACTATTACTCTAAAGGCATTAACAGCCCCAATCGTCCCCCATTTACTGGCTTAGCTACAGATGAAATCTATCTAATAAAAGCAGAATGCCTTGCAAGGAAAGGAGAAACAGCCTTATCGATGAATTTCCTTAATCAATTACTAATAAAGCGTTGGAATCCAAATGCAATTACCCCTTCAAAGTCCTATCAAACAATAGTAGCCAATGACCCGGAAGATGCTCTAAATAAGATTCTAACGGAAAGAATGAAAACTTTAATTTGGAGATCATTGAGATGGACGGATTTAAAGCGTTTAAATCTTGAGGGACGAAATCTTGTGATAACTCGAAATCTAAGTGGTGAAATATATACTCTAGAACCTAATAGCCCTAGGTATGTTATGCCAATCCCTGATGATGAAATTAGTCGAAGCCGTTTACAACAAAACATCAGGTAGTTCATAAATAAGTTGAACCGCCATGTCAAAAAATTTATATTTTTTTTTAAAAAAAATCAATGATGAGAAATTTGTTAATTATCATAATAACTATAATTTTCAGTTTTGGCTTCAATGTTTGCAAAGCTCAGAATATAATTGTTAGTGGAAAAATAGACAGTTCAGTAACTAATCTTTATGGTTCGAAAGAACTAATTTTAACTATAAAAAGCACAACTAATTCAGATAGTCGGGGTCAGCAAAAAAAAGTTGCAATTGATAGTAGTGGAAATTTTTATGCGCGGATAACTGCCAGTGAGACTTTATTATATATCGCATTTGAAATGATTGATGAAAATAGGGAGAAGCTCTTGAGAAACATTGGACGTACTGATAATAGAATGCTAAGTGAAGTTTATCTGTTTCAAGTAGGAGATAGTATCAAGGTGAATATAAATTCGAGTGGCGCCATGTCTTTTACCGGTATAGGAAGCGATAAGCTAAATTGTCAATGGAAAATTTTTAATATTTCACCATTACCAAAAGTTGCAGCTACAAGAAGTGGAGAATTGTTATTCGCAAAACAATTGAACGAAAGTCTTACGTTTTCTGATAAAATATTAAATTCAACGATAGATTTACAATTAAGTTTACTGGAAAGTTATAAAAGTAAGTTTTCTAATGAAATTTACAATCTGCTATATTTAGATATTATTTCTTCTTCTGAGTATGATATTATCCGTCCTTTACGACAAATAACATATTCATTGAAAGAAAAAGATACACGATTGATACTGCAACAATACCATAATTCTTACTCGAAAAGGCAAAGGATAGAAATATCAAATTTTGACACAATTTATCTTGCTAAATCTGCATATTACGCAGAACTACTATTCGAAAAAGAACTTAACTATTTCCGACTAACTAGTACCAGCAAAACAGGTATAGAATATGGAGATTCCTTTGTAAATATTTTCGAGACGTTAAAAAGCAAATATCATGGAATACTGAGAGATAAACTGCTATTGATTTGCTTCGAAAGATTGAATCGTTTCTATTCGGCGGATTCAAAGTACTTTATTGACGACGCACTTCAAATTATGAATAATAACAAATATAAAGAAGTACTTACTGAAATAAAAAAGAAACAATACGCCGCCTTTCCTTTTGAACTTCAGGACGTGAATGGAAATATTCATGCTTTAAATGATTTTAAAGGTAAACTTATTATAGTTGATTTTTGGTTTACAGGATGCGTGGGTTGTATTTCCCTCAATCAGAAAATGAGTGAAATTATTGAAAAATATAAAAGAAATCGAAATATTGTCTTCTTAACAGTTAGCGTGGATAAAGATAAATCTGTCTGGGCAAAGAGTATATTAAGCGGCAAATATACATCTAGTGAAACTATTAACTTATATACAAATGGATTTGGAAGATCTCATCCCTTTATTCAGAATTACAATTTCAAAGCATATCCATCACAGATTTTAATTGGTAAAAACGGAGAGTTAATTACATCAAGCCCACCACGACCTGATGCTCCAGACCCAAGTAATTATAGAGGCTTTATTGACATAATTGAAACTAATCTGAATAAGTCCGCCAAATAATCATGATAATATACATTGCAAGTATGCGACTAATTATCTGTTCTATTATTGATATGTACCTTTATTAGATCCCAGTTGAATAAAAGGTATCGCAGACAATTCCGATTCAAGAATTGGATAATTTACAGGTATATTAACATCTTCAATTATAATTGCACAAGGAAATTTTGATACTGGCTCACATTCCAAATTGAATGGCAAATCTTCTAGTAATACATATTGAGAACCTACATGGTAGTAAATAATAAAGGTTGAATTCTGAATATTAACAAATGCACTTAAAATCAGCGTAAAACCTACAATCATCAAACAAAAAAAAGTTTTTCTCATAATTTTAGTGATTGGATTTATTTCGTGTAATACAATTGACAAAATCTCCTCATCGAATAAATTGCATAAATTGAAATAAATGATAGAAATCTGCTCCCCATCATATGAGGAGCAGATTCTTCATTATTGGTAAAGGCCTTTATTAGTTCCCACTTGAGTATAAGGAACAGTTGATAATTGCGAATCAAGAATTGGGTAATTCGCAGGTATATCAGCATCTTGAATAACAATAGAACAAGGTAGCTGAGATACTGGTTCACATTCAGTACCCGCAGGCAAGTCTGCAGCTAATACATATCCAGTTGAGGTATGGAAATAAGTTTGAGCAAATCGTTTTGCACTTTCCACATTTTTAAAAGCACTTGCACTCAAGGCAACACCTGCAACAAGCAGGCCTAAAAACACTTTTTTCATAATTGTATTGTTTATTGTTTGTTGTTTAGGATTGCCGTATTTCTTTAGACAGGGTACGGCATTTTACCTGCTTCACACGTGTAAAATCGTTTATTTTTTATATATTTTTAAACCGACTAAGGCTAGAATAATAAATATTACATTGAACCAAATATGCTGTTGCCAAGACATGGAACTAATAACTCCTCCGCACTGGCAGGGAAGTTTACTACCTGATAAAACCATGTATATTAGATACAAAGTGAATAGTATCATTAGACCCAATGAAAGATATAAGCCGACCTTTTTTATTGTGGAGCTAATTAGTAATAATGCTAGTATAATTTCTAAAGACGGAATTATCCATGCAATTATCTGACTAAAATCCCCAATTAATGGTGACTTACCCAATACCCTTTGAAAAGATTCAAAAGTTTGAATTTTACTCGCTGCAGTATAAACAAACAGCGCCACAAACAAATACACAATCACATCCACAATAATCCGTTTCGTTCCCTCCGACAGCTGCCACTTAGATTCCTTATTCAACGTAGTTTCCATATCAATAGGTTTAATGATTATAAACTGTTTTACTTTGATTAATCATTGTCAATAAATAAATTCCCAACAGCGCTAACACCACAAATCCCATATTAAATATCAAATGCCCTCGCCAACTCAATGCCTCAATCACTCCCCCACAGGCGCAAGGAAGCTGTTTACTAAAAGTGATTACCGATACGATATAGGCGGTAAAGATGACCATCATACTAAAGCAACCGTACAATCCCAGTAGTCTGGTTGCTGGAAAAAGAACAAGTATCGAAATCATAATCTCTGCAACAGGAATAAGCCAGGCAAGTTGACTTGCCATGTCAGCAAGTATTGGCGATTGAGCTAATTGTTCCCTAAACTTTTCGAACTCTACTAGCTTAGTTCCGGCTGCATAGACGAATAACAACACGAATAAATAGACAATCGCCTCAACAATAATTTTTCTGAAATGATCAGGAATCATAAGGTGTGACCGTTTATTTAATGTTGTTTCCATTGTGATAACTTTCAGGTTTTAATCAAATAAGTTTCTTTTATCTCTCATTCAACAACCTAAAATTACGGCAAGAAAAAACGATCAGGTAGCAACACGTTTCCATTTTTTTGGAAACAGGATTCCAAAAAAACGGAAACAGGATTCCACTTCAACCTCATCAGCAACTAACTACAAATAAGCATCTTATCACAAAAACAAACTTTAAACACGCATTAAAGCAGATTCACTTTTAAAATAATATCGTGCCAATTTCTATACGGCTAAGTGTAAAACCAACCGCAAGATTTCACAGCTGATAATTTGATATTTTTAGCTAGGTCTTTTTTTATAAAAACTTGTCTTTTCTTGATGCAAAAAATCCATAAATGAAGAAATAGATTGCATTTTACAGATTCTCTTGGTGTATATTTACGGATAACATCAAAACACCTCTCATGAAATTACAGCTATACAAGTCAGCCCTCCTATTGGTTTTCTTTTTCGCAAGCAGTCTTTATAGCTACAGTCAGGAATTTATCTTGTTCAATCGCCATCAGGGAATTCCCTGGAAGAAAATTACACCACAAATCATCTTATCTGAAAACGAAGTCACTGTAGGTGCAAAAGATACTACGGTATCGATTTTCAATTTGTATTACACCAGTGATTCGACACGCTTGTACAATTTGCAAACCAAGGATTTGAAATTGCAAAAAAATGGACTAAAAACACTGAGTAACGACATACTACTCACATTGGTGCCGCTGATTTCACCAGGTGAGTCGCTTCGGTTAAAGAAGATTACCAACAATGAATTTAAAAAACTGAATGTCATAAATCACTCGCAGCTATTGAGCAAGGCTCTTCCTAAGCTTTATATACAAGCTACGCAAGATTTGTATACCATGCCAAGCTTAAAATCCAGGGAGTATCGTCTTGTTATCCAGGAGAATGGCAACCATTATATTGTTGAGCAGCCAGTAATTTCGGTTATTCACTTGATTTGTGCTGAGAACTGGTATTTTCCAAATCAATTTAAGGAGGGTATAATTTCTGTCGCCCAATCCCACATGAAATCCTATAAAATAGATGACATCAGGAATATCCAGAAAGAAAGTAACAACAACCTGGAGACTAGAAAGCAGGTTTATGATCGGATTTATTTTAGTGATATTGACAAGACCAGCGTGCCTGGCTTATCCGTCTATAACTACTGGGAGATGTTAAATGATGACGCCTGGAGTATAAAAGTGATTAAAGGTGACATCAAACAGTACAATCCCGGTTTAGGAAGTTTTAGTTTTCTACCCAAAATAGGAATAGTTAACTGCACACTGGATTATTATCTGAAAGGCGAGATTAAATATAATCAACCCAATAACTTCAAAATCCAATCGGTAAATGGCTTCTCGCCGGCGGAGCTTGGCAAAAAAATAATTGCAAAAAATTCGAATATCATCATTGGGGTTCACTGACTCCGAACAACCTAATCAAAATAAAAACCTCATGCCGTTTTCACAGAAAACAGGCATGAGGTTATAATTAACAACGCTTAATCAGCGCCAAAAATCTCAGTCAACTTTTTATCAAAGTCTTTGCTAGCTCCTCCGCTGTAACGGGCAATCTCTTTCCCGTCCTTATCCAGCAAAATCTTAGTTGGAAAAACACCGATACCAAATGCCTTTACGGCATCAAATTGAGCTACATTCTCGTTATTCAACAAATGGATCCAGCTTATCTTGTCCTCATCAATAGCCTTTTTCCAGGTTTGCCTGGCCTTTTCCAGATCCGGAGATGCTTCCATAGAAATTCCAATGATTTCAAAACCCTTATTTTTGTATTTGGCGTATACTTCCTTCAAATGTGGATGTGAAAAGCGGCAAGGCCAGCACCAACTGCCCCAGAAATCAAGCAATACATATTTACCCTTTAAGCTGGAAACACCCCATACCTTATCATTTAAATCAGGTTTGGCGAGTAAGCTAGCCACATTTTTCTGAAAATCATTTTTAGCAGAAGCGCTAATTTCATCCACATATTTAGCCAATCCAGGTAACCCTTCAAAATCTTTGATCACCGCTTTCTGCATGGTTACCGGAACGGCTCCAAGCTTAAAACCACTTACAAGTACTTCTGCGGTCTCTTTTGAATTTCCGGTAGCAGCCAGAGCTTTAGCATAGCCGTAAAACAGTTGCTTTTTAAAATCCAGTTCTGGTGTTTCCATGCGCTTAGACAAATCAGATGGAAAATACCTTCCGTTGACCACATACAGTGGCTTCAAATAACGCATCAACTGGCTCTCCTCTCCTTTTACACCCAAAATACGGACATAGCTATCAACCGTATAGGTATATAAATTGAGGTTATCCAAATTACTGAAATTGTTGATTGATAATAAACTATCCAGTATAGGTTTCAGCATTTTTATCCCCTGAGCTTTATTTCCTGCATCAGCATATGCCGCAGCTGCCAACCTTCCGGCTTCCTGTTTTGTTCTTTGATCTTTGATCAAACCAATCCACTTGTTTGAAGCATTAACCTGGTTTAAACTGGCATAATGCTGCGCCAGATCGCGCTGCATCCAGTTTTTGTAACGGCCAAAAATCGATGCTGTTGATTTTGGATCATCGAAAAAGTGGTTAAAGATCAATACACGTTTATCAATGTCCTTTTCAGCGTTAAAGGCTTTGTAAACACTATCAATCAACAAGATATTTGTTTTATACTGAACACCAGCAAGACTGTCTTTTTTTAAGCCCTGCGGATTGATCAGCGTTTCTATTTTTTTATAAAGCGCTTCTCCACGCAAACCGCGTGCAACAACCTTACCTTCAGCATCCAGTAAAAAATTGTCAGGAACACCGTTAATGCCAAACTGCAGCGCCACTGGCTCCTCCCAGAACTTTAAACTGGAAACATGATACCAGGGCATGCCGTCCGTTGCAATCGCCTTTTTCCAGGATGCCTCGTTTTTATCAAGCGATACACTGAGGATATTAAATCCTTGATTGTGGAAGGCTTTAAAAGCTTTAACCACATTCGGATTCTCTGCCCTGCAAGGTGCACACCAACTGGCCCAAAAATCAACCAGTGTCACTTTCCCTTTTTGAACTACTTCCTGTAACTGCAAAGGCTTCCTTAACGTATCATACGAAGTGAAATTAGGTAAAACCACACCTATACTGGTAGTTTTGGCGAGCTCCAGCGCCTTCGACATTTTGATACCCTGTGGTAGTTTTTTCACCTCCGGGGCCAGACCAGCGAAAAGCGTTGATCCCACTTTATAATCGATCGGATTGCCCACTACAGATTCGAGTGCCACCAATGAAACCAATGACTTCGGATATTTTTTTATAAACGAGGTCCTGATATTCCGCATGGAATCAGCCAGACTATGATATTCTTTTTCAAGCGTTTTAAATTCCGGCAATTGCTGATCTGCTTTACTGGTTTTACTCGCTTTTATGCGGAGCGCTACCAACCTGTTCAACACAGGCTTAACCTGGTCTTGCAGGATTTCATTTTCCGTGGTAAGTTTTGAGCCGGTCACTTTGGCATATTTTAAAGAATCGGTGCCGTTCAGGGTAATGAGGCCTCCATCAATAAAAATGCTTCGGTTGTCGCGCGCCCCACTGCCAGATCTTGAAATCAAAACCACTGCAACACTTAGTGGCTCTTTCAGCTTTCCTTTAAATTCAAACTTACCATTCAGTGCAGGAACTGTATCTGAAACATGCTTCTCATTAAGCGTATACATCAGTGCAACAGATTCTTTGCCTTTCCAGGCCGGTATATTTCCTTTAATGGTATAAGAAGTGGCTTGCCCAAAGGCAATGCTCGTACAACACACAAGCAATCCAATAAATAAACATCTCATTTTAAAACAATTAATAACCGTCATTCTGTTTGATATTTGGGTTATAAGCAATTTCTTTTTCTGGTATAGGGAAGAAAGCATCTGTTTCACTGATGTCTGTTTTTCTAGTCCCAAAGAAATTCGCCAGGGTTTTTCCTGAACGCTTAGCGTCAAACCAACGATGTCCATATTCAGAAAAAAGCTCAGTCATACGTTCCGTATAAATGGCTTCGATCATGTCTGCTTTCTGGATGCCTGGATTTGAGAAACGTATGGTTTGAAAGTTTTTACTGGCATCCCCTACTGCACCAGCACGTTTTCTCACCATATCAATATCGTCAATTGCCCCGGTAATGTTATTTTGCATCGCTCTCGCTTCTGCTCTGATCAAGTATTGTTCAGCCAGCCGCAATACCATTGAGGCTTCTACTTTAGCAGCTGCCTGTGTATTGGAAAAAGTTTTGTATTTAGAAGGCGCGGTATTGACAGGAGTTACCCCAACACTAGCACGTGTCCATTTCAATAAACGTTGATCATAGCTACTGAACTGACTCAAAAAATAAGGTGTTAATCTGGTCTGGCTATTTGTCGCATTACTTCCGGTAACAGCTCCACCCTCACCAGTATAAATATTTGATCCAGCATTGGCAAGCGCCCATATTGCTTCGGTAGAGCTCAGGTTGAAAACATTTTCCAGGGCATCCAGTTTATAAATACCATTTTGTGCAATCACATCTCCAGCTTCCTTTTCTGCATTTGCCCAGTCTTTAGTATACAGGTATACTCTGGCCAGCAAAGCTGTGGCAGCCCATTTGTTTGGACGATAACGATAAGAAACCGCAGTATTGCCGACTCCCAATTTACTTTGTGCATACTTAAGGTCCTGCACAATCTGGGCATACACCTCTTGCTGACTGGAAACATGCAAAACAGCATTTTTTTGATAGTCGGAAGTGAGTGTAAGCGGAATATTGCCATACAAATTAGTTAGGTAAAATAATGAAAGTGCCCTGATAAACCGAGCCTCCCCCATCAATCGATCTTTTATCGGTAAGGTAACACCTGGTGAGTTTTCAACATTTTCATATACCATATTGGCCTGATAAACATAATTGTAAAACACAGCCCATAAATTCACTACGGTTCCGTTGCTTGGCAATAAATTGTTATCGGCCAGTTGCTGCTGATCTGTTGAGTTGGCTGAAGCGCGTACCAGTTCATCAGCACTTAAACAAAGCGTAGTGCTTAGCGCACCTTCAAAAGGGCAGGTAGAAAATGCATTGGTCATGGTTGCATACACTCCCTTCATACCGGCCTGAGCAAGGTCATCAGTACCATATACCGCAGCATTGGTAAACTTACCCATTGGTATATCTACATCGATCGTTTTATCACAGCCGCTTAAAGCAACGGCAAAAACAATAAGTGATTTATATATAAGTTTCATAACAGAGATCTAAGGATTAAAAGTTAAATTGTAAACCAGCTACTATCGTGCGTAAAGGAGCTAACCTGGTAATGAAGACGCTTTCTGGGTCTGTACTCTTAAATGGAGAAAAAGTAAACAGGTTTTGCGCCTGAAGGTATACACTAACTGCCTTCATATTCAATCTTTTGACCAAAGGCTGAGGCAGATTATAACTTAGTGACACAGTTTTCATGCGCATCCAAAAAATATTATCATAAAGTGCATTTGAAGACGTTGCTCCGTACTGGCCATTTAACAATGAACTTGAAGGTGCTACGGTTGTATATTTCTGTACATTGGTAACCTGACCTTCGTATTGCCACCTATCTAAAACATAACTTGGCACGTTACCAATGTCACCAACCGATCGGCTTAAGTTCAATGCACTGTACCAATTTCTGGTATACTGTTTCATGAAACTCATAAAAATACTGAGTCCGAAATTTTTATACCTGAAATCGTTTTGCAAACCACCATAAAATGAAGGTTCCGTATCAAAGTCTGGTCTTAAATCACCCGTATTAGAAACATCATATTTACCGTTATTATTTAAATCTTCAACCTTGTATAAGCCAGTGGTTGGATCAACACCCAGGAAGTTTGAAAGGTAAACGATGTCAAGCGATCGGCCTACGATATATTTACTGGCATAACTGGACTGTGCCAATCCTGGATATTTAAGCAATTTATTTTGCGGTACTGTTAAATTAAATGAGGTATTCCAACCAAATGCTGGTTTCTTAAAAATATCACTGGATAGCGTCAATTCCAGGCCCCTGTTTTGAACAACCACACCACTTAAATTGGCAGTTACTGTACCAAATCCAGTAGCTGGCGGCAAAGGATATTGCACCAATGGATCACTGGAATTATTTCTATACCATGCAGCCGATAACAGGATTCTATCTTTTAAAAATCCAAGCTCTACCGCGATCTCCAGTTTTTTACTTTTTTCCCAGTGCAAATCAGGTTTAAACAAAGACAATGGGGAAATGGCCAATGAATCTTTATAGGTTGGTGAAAACGCTGATGAGCCATAAAGCGCCAAAAACTGATAGTCACCTATTTTATCGTTACCGGCCGTACCATAACTTCCCCTTAATTTACCAAAGCTCAGCACATCGTTCTGTAAAAACTCTTCGCTTGAAAACACCCAGGCAGCACCAATAGCGCCAAATGAAGAATATTTGTAATTAGGACCAAACCTACTTGATCCATCTCTACGGCCCGATAAATTGACAATGTATTTATTGTCATAATTATAGCTTACCCGCCCAAAAAAAGCAGCATATTTATACTCGCTATTGAAACTATTTGGGTTTATAAAGTTAGATCCGGTAATTCCAAATAAGGTGCCCAATAATAAATCGCTGCTGTAATCCCGTACTGAAAAATTATATCCATCATTGCTCTGCGTTTGGTAAGTACCCCCGATAAGGACGTTTAATTTCCCCTTACCAAAATCCTTTTTATACTCCAATTGTGGCTCTATAATGGCACTGGTAAAATTATTATTTCCAAAACTTGACATCGAAGTCAAGTTAGACGCTGTCTCTAATGGATTTTTAGCAGCTTTAGGGCTGTTCCGCAATTCATTCCCTTTGATGGTATTGTAACCAAAACTTGTTTTAAAGGCCAGGTCATCGCTAATTTTATAACCGAGTACCAGGTTTCCGTTAACATTGCTGGTCTTAGAAGTATATTGTTCCAATAAATAGCCTAATGGATTGTCATCAGTTTTTTTGCCCCCCTCATTCCAGCTTAAAGAACCATCATCATTATACAACCGAAAATTAGGCGGCAAATTTAGCTTGAAAGCCAAATCAGTTCCGGCTGTTTGATTTTTACTAAAGGTATAAGTACCTGTAAAATTAAAAGAGAATTTTTGATTACTTGTTTTTCCATTTACGTTAACATAACCCGAAGCCGTAGTATTTGGCATCGGCTTAGGATATACATTGGTTTCGTTTGAATAATTGCCGCGTACAATGAATTGAATTAGATTAGACCCTCCGGAAATACTTGCGTCTGCGCGGGTAAAATGCGCTGTACCTCCAATTAATTCCTTAGCCAGATTGGTGGTTCTGGTTGTATCCCAAAGTAAAAGATCATAAGCATTATCTACCGTCATGGCCTTATTGTCATTTTTAAAGGCCTCTTTACGCATAGCTACATATTCTTTGACAGATAATATCTCAGGTATTCTGGCTTTACTTATTCCAGAACTCACCTTGGCACCTATAATGGTGTTACCGGCCTTACCTTTTTTTGTAGTAATCAATACCACACCACTTGCGCCGCGACTACCATAAATTGAAGTCGCATCTGCATCTTTCAAAACCTCTATACTTTCAATATCTCCTGCGTTTATGGTACTAAAGGGGCTTAAACCACTAGTTCCATTGGCAGAAATTGCAGATGAAAGTAAATTTAAGTTGTTGTTACCGCTAGCCATCGGAACGCCATCAATGATAAATAAAGGAGACTCGTCCGCACCAAACTGAGCATCAACTTTTGTTCTTCCTCTAATCTCCACTTTAACTGCAGATCCGGGAACGCCACTGCTTTGACTTACAATCATACCGGGAACCCTCGATTCCAATGCCGCAATGGGGTTGTTTATCGGTGATTTAGCAATCTCTTCGCCAGAAACCTTGGTGATGTTATTCGTACTTGTCCTTCTGTTGGTCTCTCCGTAACCCATTACTTGTACTTCATCCAGTTTGGAATCGCTTAAAGCCAGTTTGATGACACCGAGATTTTCAGATGCACCAATTTCCCTGCGCGCGTAACCGATGTAGCTTACGTATAAGATCGCCTTCTCATCAATATTACTTAAATAGAAGTTACCATCTTTATCGGTCGTAGCTACCTTACCGCCTTTAACAGCAACGGTCGCGCCAGCCAGGGGTTTACCCGATTCATCCACAACCTTACCCCTAAGATCGATATTGGCCAGCAAGCTAAATATTCCATTCAACATGGAACGTTCCTTTTCTTTAATGACCACAGTTTTGTCTTCAATCACAAATGTCAAAGGCAATCCATTCAGGCTCCTTTCCAAAACCTCTTCAATGGGCGTATTTTTAAAGTCTGCGTTGATCTTTTCAGACCCACGGATCAGCTTTGGCGACCAGAATACATTGTATCCCGTTTGCTTATTGATTTCGCCAAACAATTGTTTAAGCGTAACATTTTGCTGTTTATAAGTAAGTTTTTGCGCCAATCCGGCAGCACTCACCTGTAAAAGCGTGATGAAGAATATAAATGAAGTAAACTTTATTCTCATAAGCCATTTTTGTTTTTCGGCTTCTTCAATGTGCCCTAAACGGGTAATTGCAAAAAGCAGGAAATTAAGCATGTAGCCCAAAGGCGTACAAATTTTTTGGGTAAAAATTTTATACATTTGTATATCTGTTAAAAATTAAAAAATGTTGTTTTACTAACGCATACTTGGTTTTAAACGGACCCGATCAGGGACATCGCGAGTGTTCCTGATCTTTTGTTTAAAACCATTAAAAACGCTGGTTAGGCTGAGCTGGTTCTGGTCATGAAGTTTGATTTAGTTAAGGTTTAAATAATTGATCGTATTTTTAATAGGTTATTTTTTGCTAATGGTAATCGTTCGTCCTTCTATTTTAAATTTGGCAGAACCAATCTGTTCCAGTTTGTCCAGCAACTTCGAAACATTGGCAAAGCGGGTGGTTAAGGCCGCATAAGTCTCTGTTTTCAATTGATCGTCGGTATAAATCACATTCACATCATACCAACGGGATACTTTCTGCATGATGCTGACCAGCGATTCATCGTTAAAACGGAAATAGCCATCTTTCCATGAAGCCACTTCATCGGCATCGATTTCTTTCACAGTTAAATCACTGGTGCTGAGCACCGATTGTTGATTCGGTTTAAGCAAGGCAGATTTGTGTGCAGCTGAAGATACTTTTACAGAACCTTCTAAAAGCGTAGTCCTGACCGTACTTTCATCTTCATAACAATTCACATCAAAATGAGTACCCAGTACTTCAACCTCCTGCCCTTTTGAAACCACGACAAAAGGCACATGTGCTTTTGAAGCTAAACTGTTGAGCTTCGTTATTTCAAAATATGCTTCGCCAACCAACTCTACTCTTCTGCTTTCGGCTTTCTCAAAACTGGCGGGAAAACTTAATGTGCTGCTTGCATTTAGCCAAACTTTTGAACCGTCTGGCAAGACCACCTGGTAAGTCCCACCCCGGGGAGTACTCAGGTTCAACTGTTTTAATCCGGCAACCTGCTCGTTTTGTTGGGCAACAGCACTGCCATCTTCGTAAGTAAGGCCACGGGTGTCAATCACCAGCCCTTTTTTTGCATCGCTCAGGTCTATTGTTCTTCCGTTATCTAAGGTCAATACTGCTTTATTTTTACCTGGTGCAATGTCGTTGACATAAACATTGGCGCTCGGTGTGCCAAAGCCGCCATATTGCTGGATTAAATAAACACCGCCAACAATTAAAATGGCCGCCGCAGCCACCAGACGCGGCCACAGCCTATATTTCTTTACAGGGCTATTCCCCAATGGAATTTCCTTCCAGATGCGCTCACCAATTTCGTCTATACGATTTTCATCAATTTCTACCTGTTCGTCGGTATTATAATACCAACGTTCTACAACTGCAGCTTCTTCAGGCGTACAAAGTCCGTTTACGTATTTATCAATTAGTTGTTTAGCGTCTTTTTCCATTATTTACGGGGTTTATTGATCCCTATATAAAAGAAATACGGCTAAGTGCGGGGCAACAGGTAGATGATTTGAAAAAAAAATTAAATATGGAACAAAAACAGGATAAACATGCTGACACCCATCTTCTGGCGCAGGGTTTTTAAGGCATTAGAAACCTGTTTGGACACGGTTTGTTCAGAAATACCCAATTTATCAGCTATTTCTTTATGAGATAGGTTTTCATTCCTGCTCAACTGGAATACTTCACGCATTTTTGCGGGCAATGCGTCGATCTCCAACTGAATAAACTCCAGAAGTTCCTTTTCATGAATCCGGTCATCTGCAGCTTTGGGGTCGCGGTCAATAAATTCCTGCAAAGAGTCAACATATTTAGTAGTCACCACCTTGTGTGCATAAAAATCGAGCACCCGGTTACGAACCATCGTATATAAAAAAGCGGTAAAGTTGGTGTCCTGAAGTACGGTTTCCCGTTTAACCCAAAGGGTGGTAAAAAGCTCCTGAATGATATCTTTCGCCTCTTCTTCGTCCCTTAGCTTTTTAAATGCATGAATATACAATACCCGGTAATACCGTTGGTAGATCGTTTCAAATGCAGTTTGATCACCTTTTTTTAGCAATAAAGTGAGTTCCTGATCAGAAAGAGTACCATATAACTTCATGTTGATATATCTAAAGCCAATGTTAATTATTTATTTCGACAATTGGGACAGGAAAATACCAACTTAATTGGAATGCATAATTATATATTTTTTTGGACTAGGGCTTTTGCCCCGGTTATTTGTCTATGTTTAAAGACCAAAACACATACATGAAGAAAAAACTATTGTTATTAGCGCTACTCGGAATATCTAAGTTAACGAACGCACAAGAAGCCAAAGTCGAAAAATCCGTATTCGGTATTCAAACCGGAGTCCTGGGACTTTGGGTCCACAATGAAAGCAGACTTGCTGATAAATTTGTACTCAGAACAGAATTGGGTTTTGACGCCGGAATTTGGGCCAACAGCTTTTACGATCAGACCGGATTTTTAATGGCCCCGGTATTTGTCGTTGAGCCAAAGTATTACTACAATATGGCCAAACGCCTGGAAAAAGGAAGAAGCGTTTCTGACAACGCTGCCAATTACTTATCGATAAAAACAAGCTACCATCCGGATTGGTTTGTGGTATCAAATTACGACAACATCAATGTCATCAGCGACATTTCTGTGATTCCAAGCTGGGGCATCAGAAGAAACCTGGGTAAACATTTCAATTACGAACTGGGACTTGGACTGGGTGTCCGTTACATCTTTGCCAAACAGGCTGGTTACGTAAAAAATGAGATCGACCTGGCATCAAATACGAGTTTTAAAATAGGTTATAAGTTTTAAAACGAATTAAAACTCATCATACCTTAACACATAATTGCGGTACAGGCGGCTAAAACGAAACACCTGTTCCGCAATTATTAGAAAAATCACCAGGGGTAGCAACAATTCGATGTAGCCGAAGCTCCAGAAAAAATACACCATCGCCACCAGCAACCGGAAACACTCCAGATTGAAAATCCATTTACGCTGCTCCATTAAAGCCCCGCAATTGATCAATGTCAACAGGACAAAACTGACAATGAAAAGTTTATCCGCGGGATGAAGTACAGTATAAAAACCTGTAATTAAAGTGAGCAGTACCACGCAGACCAGAATCTGCACATTTAAATATCCTTTGAATTTAAACCGGTAAGCGGTAGAAACCTTGTGCTGCAGGTATCTTTTTTCAAGCAGGGGTCTAATCTGCTGGTCCAGTCTGGCGGGATGGCCAAATACGATCTTCAGCTTTGCCCTTAAACCTGTTTCGGTTTTACAGGCAGCCAGAATTTCCAGGTAATAATGAAAATGCTGCCATAAAAAACTATAACTTTTAACGGGATGTGTGAGTCCGTAGGTAGGTGCCTCTTCCTCTTTTTGAAAAGTGCCAAACAGCTTATCCCAAAATACAAACACATCGCCGTAATTCTTATCGAGGTATTTCTCGTCACTGGCATGATGAACACCATGAATGGCCGGGGAAACCAATATGTAGTCAAGCCAGCCCAAATTTTTGATCAGCTGGGTGTGCGTAAAAAAAGAATAGGCACCATGAACCACCAGAATTACGATCACCATGGCTGGATGAAAGCCCAGTAAAGGAATTACGCACCAGAATACATTTCTGATCAATGCCTGAAAAATTGTAATCCGGGCCGATACGGTATAATTAAATTCTTCACTTTGATGGTGCACAATGTGAGCTGCCCAAAGGATATTTACCTCATGGCCAAGTCGGTGATACCAGTACCAGATCAGGTCGGTAACAAGGATCAGTGCAATCCATACCCACCATTGGTTAGGAATATTGAAAATGGCATGGTGCTTATAAACCCAGAAGAACAGGTTGTAAAAACTTGCAGAAATGAACAGATTAAGCAGCCGCTCTGCTATACCGATGCTCAAATTGGATACCGAGCTTTCATATTTAAATACACTTGCCATATTGCGTTTTATGGCAACCTGATATTCTAAAAACAGAAAAACAAAAAATGCAGGAATAGCAAAAGCCAGGTAGTTAAAATGTTCCATCATATTTATTTAAGCATTTTTTCCAGACCGTAAGCAGGTTTCACCTTAAGGTGAATTACTGCTCAAGACTGTTCATGTAAAACAAATATAATAAATACTACTAAATTACTAGATTTAATTCGAACTACTTAAATTTCTTTAGACAAATATGCTTCAACAACCCTATTTTCAGAAGAGAAACTAATGCCTAAAGCGATTTTTTTGCGCTGATCAGCAGCATAGGGTTGTAAATAGTTGGTATTTAAGATTTGGTCCAATGCTTCCTCTGCAGTCCCGTCACGCTTCAACTCTATCACATAAATGTATCGGTCCGTTTTCACCAGAATATCACAACGACCTTTATTGCTATGAACTTCAGTTTGTACATCTACGCCAATCTTTTGAAAAGTAAGCAAGGTAATAATATGGAAGATCGATTCTGTATCAGCACGCCAGTGATCAAAAGGTATACTACCAATTACTGCATTCAATGCATTGATGATTCCGGGAATATCATTAGCATTCAGAGAGAGCAAAAGATTACCAGTCTCTTCAGATGAGGTATTGGGGAAAACACCCCGATAAGCACTGAGTAAATTATCTAACAAGCTGTCCTTTACTTCCAGATTTGGGTAACTTAAAGTGTAATTTCTGGTCGTATTGTCGTAATGTTTTATGGTTAAATACCCTGTTTGAAATAGCAGTGGCACTGATAAGAGATTTGTAGGATCAAAATCCCCTAATTTGTTTTCATTACTACTTACATTTTCAAAATTATACTCTCCCTTTAACCTTATTCCTTTAATTAAAAAAGTTGGTGACCCCGTTGCAAACCAATAATTCCTAAAAACAGGTTCGGCCATAAAGTTCAACAATGAAAATGGATTGTATACCTTAGTCTTCGCATCCCAGGAATAGCCATTATACCAACTTTTGATCGCTTCAAGTATATTTCCATTTTCCTGCTGCAATGAAGCAATCTCCTGTTTAAAATTATCTTCCAGTTCTCTTTGGGTTATACCAGCGATTGCACCAAAACGTGTAGAAAGCGTAATGTCATTTAAATTATTCAAGTCAGAAAAGATGCTCACCTTGCTGAAACGACTCACGCCGGTAATCAGTAAAAAACGGATATGTGCATCAGCGCCCTTCAATATAGAATAAAAATTACTCATAATCTTCCGGTGCTCTTCAGCTTTAGAAAGGTTATCCAGGTAGTCTATAATGGGTTTATCGTATTCATCGATCAAGATGACGACCTTTCCATTGACCGAAGCCTTTTCAATCAATTCTCTGAATTGCTGATCATAGGTAACAGCAGTTAAGTGAATGCTAAGTTTTCTTGCTGCTATCTCTAATGCATTGTAAATTGCAGCAGTCAAACCCATTGTATTTACACCAATATCAGAAAAGGAAATATGGATCACCGGATTTTTCTGTTCCCAGTTCCAATGATTTTCAATCCACAATCCTTCAAAAAGTTCTTTACTACCAGAAAAGAGCTCATCAATTGTATCTACCAGCAAGGACTTCCCAAAACGTCTTGGGCGGCTCAAAAAGTAATAATTACCAGAATTAACGAGATCGTAAATGAGTTGGGTTTTATCTATATATAAAAACTCTCCTTCCCGTATTTTACGGAACGACTGCAATCCTATAGGGTACTTTCTGATCATATGAGCAAAGATACTAAGTTTTTAGGGAGTTAGGTGAGACCAGATCAATGTACTATCGAGGTAATCCCCATGTGAAAAGGAGATTACCTCGATAAATTACACCAGCAGTTACGCAAATTAACCACGTTTCCTAAAACAGCTATCCGTTAATAGTACCTAAATACAAACTATTTGCGGCCCGTTTGCGATCATCTGAAACAAAAGAAATATACACCTCAAGGCGCTTATCTCGTAATAACGATGGTATTTCAAGAACGTCCTGTCCTTGAAACCTTCTTGCTCCGTTCCATTTGAATCGCTTGTCCCCGGTGTCGGGTGCGTAAGCAAATAACATCACCTGATCTTGATTATCAGGGAATGAGAAACCTTTTTTACTCCAGGTAAACAGTAAACCATTTTCAACCATTTCTACCTTTGTCTCTTCCGGTTGCGGTAAATCCCCCGCGCTGAACACAAACTTCGGTAAATCAATTTCAACATCCGGACAAATCCCCTTTAAAGCATTTGGATTGTTGAAGGCAACAGCAAGGTTGTGATAGTTTTTTGTAGTCCCTTCGGCCATTGGACCAAAGCCTTTCTCAATCAAGCTGTCTAAACCGCTTAAAAAATCCATGACAACAGCCATTTTCAATTTGTTGTACAATTGCTTTTCGGTTAAGCGCTTTTTACTTTTACCAATTGTGCGAATAATGTCTTGCCCATTTAGTGAATAGCCAACTACGTTAGCCAATTTTCCATGTATCCCACCCAGGATACCGTTTTTTAATCTTGCCATCTTCTTATTTTGTTAATTGTTAAATAATTATTTAAAAAGCATTGGTCAGGTTGTTAGCCCCAGCAAGGCCCCAGAAACACCTGCAGAATGCCCCGGCAAGGCCCCCATAATTACGACGTTGATACGACTTAGATACCAACTGCATATAAGCTACTTCTTCCCTATTCTTTTTAACTAATGCTAAGATAATCAATCAATAAGCGTTTGTCAAGTCCCAAAGGGGGTCCTAACAGGGCCTCGGGAGGGTCCTACAACGCAAAAAAAAAGTGGCTTTAAATCTATTCAAAGGCAGTTTTATTTTTTCTAAAAAAAGCGCAGAATTCCACTAAAAAGACATTAATATGACAAAATTTATCCAATTGAATTGTCCTCACCACATCCCCTGCTTAATTGTCCCAGAATAACCAAATCATAAATTAACGTCGTTATCATACAGTAACCAAAATCTTATCGGAATTATAAATATTGATCGTTTAAGTATGGGGCATTCAAGGCTTCAGCGGCACTTTTTTTATGCTGAACAAAATGAATAAACGCAATATCGCGCTGAAAACACTAACGAACAAGGTTTTACTACCAGGGGCTTAAGCGGCATTTTTTACCCGCAGCTATTAACGGATTAAACCACAACTTAAACTGAACAATATGAACGAAAATTCATTGCTTTTCTGACCTATTTTTGATAGCGAAAACTAAAAAACAGCCAAATCAATATTAAAAAGGCAGTTTTTTAGATTATCTAAGATTGATGTCCATGCGCTCGTTCACAAGAAAAAACATATTCACTTTAATGCTACTGACAGCAATGTTAGTGGTAGCTGGAAGTGGTGTGGTTAAGGGGCAGGATTGTATTCCTAAAAAACGCAAATACGCTACTAATCAGAAATTTTACGGACAAGCATTATTAGGACTTCTTTTACCTGGAACAATATCAAATGACGGAAATGCTGTAGATAATGATTTAGCATCATATTCAACATTAACAGTAGATGTTGGGGTATTAAATCAAAGTCAAGCTACTCAATATTTGGAATTTACTAGTGGAACAAATTATATTCCTAAAAACACACCGGTTACTATAAAACTATCACTCCCAACCTCAATCTTAGGAGTATTAAATAATGTCTCACTTCAACCTTTTAATAACTTAAATTACTATGGCGGAGTATTGGGGGTTGGGGCTAGGTGGCAAGCAGATCCTGTTGGTAGTCCTTTTACAAGCTCTGCACTAGTTAGCTTAGTAAATGGAGTAGGAGAGCTTGAATTCACCGTAATTCCTTCGGATAAATATCAGGGAATCTGGATAAACGTTGGATCAGTCCTTGGAGTAGCTTTGTCAGCGCAAGTCTATCATGCCTACATATATGAAGATGATCTGACCTTACAAAGCTGCAACAGTTTTATTGACGTTTTATCTGGAGTGAAACCTGGATTAGTTGGAGGAATTTTAGATGCAACTGCCAGTGTAACAAATCCACGGAATGCAATAGATAATTTTCCATTAACAACATATGCAGAATTAAACGCTGGGGTACAATTAGTAGGTGAAATATTTCATACCAGTGTTTTAAAAATGCCTGCCCAACCTGGAGACGCAATAGAAATGATCATTGAAGATCCGGGTGGCGGCCTTCTAAATTTAAGTCTTTTGTCGGGATTCACTATTCAACTGTATAATGGATCAACGGCTGTTGGCTTACCAATATCTAGCAGTTCTACTTTACTTTCTTTAAGTCTATTGCCAGGCGCATTAATTGGAGAAACAAAGAGAAAGCTATTGATTTCACCGCCAACATCTTATGGAAAATATGACAGAGTTCAAGTAAAGGTTGGTGGAGTGGCCACTGTAGGCCTGGTTCCTGGTTTAAGAATTTATGATGTGAAAAAAGTTATTGTTCCTACATTTCTACTTGATGGAACATTAGGGAGTTCTAAAACTATATGTAAAGGCTCGACTGTTCAGTTAAAAATAAACGATAAACAAGATTGCACAACTTACAACTGGTACAATTCAGCATCTGGAGGTACAATACTATTGTCTGGTGATACATTTACTCCTTTGACTTCGACCCTTGTAAGTGGTACAAATATATTTTATGTCGAAGCTACAAGAACAAATTGCACCGAAACTTCTGGAAGGATTCCAGTTACCATTATTCTAAACGAAGTAACTGCTGGAACCATTTCTTCAGATCAATCAATTTGCTTAGGCTCTACCCCTACTCTGTTCACTAGTACATTAGCTACAGGCATTCCAACTTCAACAATTTCCTATCAATGGCAAAAATCTACTGACAACCTTACTTTTTCAAACATAACAGGAGCTACAAATGCTACATATGCTGAGCCATCAGCTATAACACAAACAACCTATTATCAGAGAATAGCATACTCTACAATAAATTCAAAGATTTGTGAGGGAATAAGTAACAAGATAACAGTAACGGTTAACAATCTTCCTACGATTACACTAGGTTCAAATCCTTTGGTTTGTGCCGGATTAAGTAGTACAAACCTAACCTACTCTGCTACAACAAATTCACCAACAACATATAGTATCATATGGAATACAGCAGCCCACACATCAGGCTTCGTTGATATACAGGACGCGACCTTAACTTCAACATCAATAGTTTTAGCTGTTCCAACTACGGCATCAGCCTCGACATATTTAGGCACGATTACCGTAAAAAACGTTAGTGGCTGTGTCAGTACGATTAACAATTTCAGCCTGATAGTCCACCCCAAGGTTGCTTCACCACATTTAAATATAACATCCAATTAACAAAAAAGCCAACTCTTAACAACAAGAACATGAAAACAAAAATTACATTTTTAAAAGCAAGCTTGGTAGCTTTATTTTTATTCGTTAGCAGCACTGCATGGTCAGCGACATATTACACCTGCAGTGGTGCCACCTTGAGTTTAACCACTCCGGTAGTTACAGGAATCACTTACACATGGGATGTAAAGCCTGCCGCAGGTGGGGCTTCGATTACTGGATTTCCTTCAGCAACTGCTCCTACGACCTTACCCGCGTCCGGCAGCTACACAGTTTATCTTAGTTCGGCACAAACAGTCCCTGGTTCAGGAATCTGTCCGGCTGACGTTGTAGAAAATACATTTATTGTTCTACCTTCCCTTTCGATTGCTTTAGTAGATCCAACCCATCCTTCATATTGTGCGGCTAATACAACTGTAGTTTCCTCAGACATAACGGTTACAGGTCCAGTACTCCCATCAACTAGCGGAAGTGATTTAGTTCTTGATTATACGTACAGTGTATCCGCTGTTACGAGTTCAGGTACCAACGTTGTAGACGGAACTACTGTTGGCACAATTGATCAGGCAACCGGAAAGTTTACTTTAACTACACTCATCCCTGGAGTTTACACTGTTACAGGAAAGGTTAAATACAAAGCTGCTGCTTCACCAACAAATACACTTCTTGGAACTGGTTGTGAAGCAACTTCGGCCGTAACCAAAGTAATTACAGTTATTGAGAAACCAACTGCCCCAATAATTACCATTAGCGCTAGTTAATAAATTGTAATCTATGCCTAACAGAAAAACAAGTTTTGTGTCAAGTCTGCTGTTGCTTTTAGCAACAGCCGGCTTTGCGCAATCTTCTGGCCCGCAAGTCGTGAACATCCCTCAGGGAAGTTCTGTGAAATTGCGCGCGAATTCTGTTAACGCAACAACCTACCAGTGGATCAAAGACGGCACTGCAATTACTGGCTCAACATCTATTGAATACACAGTAATGCTTGCAGGCACCTACAGCGTAGTCGCGTTTAACGCACAAGGATGCGCCTCAGATATATCCGAAGGCGTCATCATCAAAGTAGAGCCCCGTGGCAGTCTAATTGCCGATGTAAAAGTCGACAAAACTGCCGAAACCCGTGCCCTGACCATCAACGATCCTTTCGAATACCTGATTCGGGTAAGCAACAAAGGCAGCGCAGATGCAACACTGGTAAAAGTAGTGGATGTACTTCCACCAGAACTCAGACTGGAAAACTGGACCTTCCCTAAACTTGGCTCCGTAAGCTATAACAGCGGTACCAGAACCATATTGTGGGAAATCAGCAAACTGGACAATGGGCAATCTGACGATTTAAAAATTAAAGTTACGGCCATACAGCCGGGCATCATCAGGAACACAGCATCTGTATCGGCAAATGAAACCGATCCGGACTTATCAAACAATACCTCGGTAAATCAAAAGGACATAGCTGCGATAATAATCCCCAATGTATTTACGCCTAACGGCGATGGTTTGAACGACGTTTTCGAAATTCCTGGGCTCAATTATTATGAAGCCAATGAATTGACCATTATGAACCGTTGGGGAGGTACTGTTTATGAGAAAAAAGGGTATAAAAACGATTGGAATGCAGATGGCCTCAACGAGGGCACCTATTATTACCTGTTAAAAATTAAAACCGCCGCAGATAAATGGGGCGTTTACAAAGGTTATGTAACCGTTATACGAAATAAATAACATGAAACAGTTCATCGTATTTTTAGTTGCGCTCAGTATCATTCTTCCTGCAAAGGCACAGCAGGATTCACAGTTTACGCAATACGTATTTAACGGATTACACATCAATCCTGCCTACGCAGGGTACAAAGAAGAAATTTACATCCAGTCATTTTACCGCTCCCAATGGGAAGGTGTAAAAGGCGCTCCACGAAGCTTCTCCATTGCAGCCGACGGCGCTTATAAAGAAACCAATGTAGGCTTAGGTCTCATCGTTTCGAATGACCAATTGGGTGCCCAGACTTACCTGACAGCCTATGCCAATTATGCTTATAAAATCAGGTTGGGCGACAATGAAGACTCTAAACTATCTTTTGGGATAGCTGCAGGGATTATGCAGCTTGGCCTGGATGGCAGCAGATTAGAAGGTTATAAGCCTGGCGACCAGCTGATCAGTGTTTCCTCGCAAACCAATACGGTACCGGATGCACGTTTTGGCGTGTATTATGCCAACCGGGATTTCTTTGTCGGCTTTTCGGCAACCAATGTTTTGGCTAAATATATGGCTAAAAAGAACACCGATGACTTAATGGTTCCTGTACCTCAACCCCATTTTTACTTTACAGCAGGGGGCTTAATGACAGTTAATGAAGATGTCAAATTTAAGCCTGTGATTTTATTGAGCGACGATACCAAAGGGCCTTCGTCTTTAGATCTAAATGCCTTCTTCCTGCTCAAAGAAGCCGTATGGCTTGGGGCATTTTACCGCACCTCTTTCGACTTGTACAATAAAAAGAACCTACAGGCAGATTTAACCAAAAGGAATGCCATTGGTGGCATGCTTGAAGTTTTTGCCACGCAGAATTTAAGGATAGGATATTCTTATGATTATGCACTGAATAAGTTGCGCAACTACAATTATGGAAGTCATGAAATATCAGCTGGTTTTTACATTGGCCGCAATAATTTGAGAAGAGACCGCCAGTTGCGTTGCTATGATTTCTAAAGGTAAATTAGGAACGAAAAAAAGAAATCTTACTAAACTGATCAATCAGCTCAACCTTAAATTTGTCCGCTTCAGCAATAAACCACTTTCAAAAAACGGCACGACTACCCAGCTTTGTGGAAACACAATTGCATGAGATTTCCCTTACTGATTACGCTGATCATTTTTGCCACTACCCTGCAAGCACAACAAAATCGCTACCCTGCAGCCAACTCAAAACTGATTACCATTCAAAAAGATTTTTTTGGCGACGCAAATTATAAGCGTTACAGTAAGGAAGGAGATTTACAGCAGGAAGGAGAACTTTCAGAGCAACGTTTAAAAATTGCAGCTGTCATTCCCCTCTATACAAACAAACAGTTTTCAGTAACCACAGCACTTTCCTACACCCGTTCAAACCTCAGGTATTACCACAAAGAAGCATCTGGCCTGTTTCAAAAATCAAAATTCAATACCGACGATTTCGACGCTGCACTCTCTGGTATGTACCGCACTACATTGTTCAACAAACCGATGATCAATACTGCTACCGTGGTACTGGGTAGTTCCAACTTTTTCAACCCTAAAAAAATGACCGGACTGCTCTCCTCTTCGCTCGTTTTGAAGGCAAATGCGACAACCCTGACTACAATAGGTATTGCCATAAATTTAGATGGCTCCGGACTGATTCCTTTCTTCCCCCTGTTTTCTTACTGGCATAAACTCAGCAACAGCCAGTGGGAACTGGATATGGTATTGCCGCAAAGGGTAATGCTTAGGCGCCCGGGAGTGTTTAACGGTTGGTTAAGTACAGGAATTGAGCTGACCAACAATTCATTTTTCATCAAACAAGAGGCAGAAATGCAATACCGAAAAGGCAATTACGAATGGAACTCCAACGACATCAATGCCAGCCTGGCCTATGAGCGTTTCCTGGGTAAAAAAATATTGGTGGGACTAAAAGGCGGCTATAAAAGCTCTTTAACTACCCGATTATTAAAAGTAAACGACAAGATAGACAACTACAAATCCAGAACAAAAATATCCGCGCCATTTTTCAATGTCAACATGGGCTTTGTGATTAAATAAACATTACTCCTCAATCCTCAATATATTTGTAAGCAATGAACATCACCAGGATAGCTTCATCGCCGGTAAAAACGAATCGATAGACCAATGAAAACAAATCTGCCCCTTAAAAACCTGTTAAAATTAAACTCCTGTTTTTGCCTCGCAGTCAGTTTCTTTTTATTTATCGCTTCCTTTATGGAAGGCGAAAATTTAAACGGAGCATTGGTTAAAACCATAAACGCTTTATTGCTCATTGTATTAGTCAGCCTCGGCAACATTGGCCTGCTCATTTTACTGGATAAAAAAGATCCGGCACAATCCAGAAAATATACCAAACGATTTTACCTGGCCAGCATCACCTGGAGCATAACGGTGATCCTGGGAATCTATGTGATCAATCATTACCTGGCCGAACAAAACATCATCACAGCCCCCGCTCCGCTAAAAGCAAAAGGTAACATGCTTTACATGTACCTCGCTTTACAGGGTACATTACTCAATGGGATTGTGTTGCTTTGGCAAAACTATATCATTGTGCAGGACGCCAACAACAAAGCCAAAGTGGAAAACTCCAGGCTCAATGCCGCACGTTCCGAAGCGGCTACGCAATTGTTATTACAACAGATCCACCCACATTTTTTGTTCAATGCACTAAACATTTTAAAATCATTGATCAAAAGAAATCCGGAAAAGGCCGAAGATTACCTGGTACGCTTGTCCGACTTTCTCCGGGCCTCTGTTTCTGGCAACAAAAGCGGACTGGCCAGTCTGCACGATGAAGTTAAACTGTGTACCGATTACCTGGAGATGCAAAAAGTACGCTTCGGAGATGCACTCAGCTTCTCTTTTAATCTTCAGGATGCAGAAAACCGACGAAAAGTGTTGCCCGTATTTTCGCTACAGCCCCTATTGGAAAATGTAATCAAACACAATGAACTGACCGAAGCCGCACCTTTGAACATCAGCATTGATCAGCAAAACGATTGGATCACGGTGGTCAACAACATCCAGTTGAAAACGACTATTGAAGACTCAACCGGTAGCGGACTGGCCAATTTAGCAGAACGCTACAACCTCCTGTCTGGGGATGAAATTGAAATTAAAGACGACGGACACTCCTTTTCGGTAAGCTTAAAACTATTGAACCATGAAGATTGTAATCATTGAAGATGAAAAATTAACGGCAGAGGATCTGGCAGATGTGATTGTCAAACTGCAACCTGATGTGCAGCTGATGGCCAGTTTAAGCTCGGTAAAGGAAGGATTGGAATATTTTAAACACAATCCCGCGCCCGACTTGATTTTTAGCGACATACAGCTTGGCGATGGGCTAAGTTTTGACATATTTAAATCGGTAAACATTACCGCACCCATCATTTTTTGCACAGCTTACAATGAATATGCACTCAATGCATTCCGCACTACTGGAATTGATTACATATTAAAACCGGTAACGGCTTTGGCTGTAGCCCAGGCCATCAATAAATACCATACCTTACGTAAAGGGTTTGCTGCAGAACCGGTTTCTTACGATGCCATTTTTGAGCTTTTTACCCAGAAAAAAACCCAGGTAACCACATCCATCCTGGTCAATTACAAAGACCGGATCATCCCCGTTAAAACAGAACAGATTGCCTTGTTCTACATCCAGTTTGAAGAAACCAATCTCTTGAGCTTTGACGGTAAAAACTATGTGATCAACAAGAAAATGGAAGAACTGGAGCGCAGTTGCGGAGATGATTTTTTCAGGGTAAACCGCCAGGTTCTGTTAAACCGCAAAGCGATAAAAGATGCTGCACACTTTTTTTCGCGCAAAATGGTGATCAATCTCAATATTCCTTTTAAGGAAACCATTACCATTAGCAAAGAGAAAACTACACCGTTTTTAGATTGGCTGGCCAACAAGTAGGCTGGATTGTATTTTTACGTTTACCGGTAATTTCTGACCATTCGCCCCCATTTTTGTCTGTTTCAACAGGCTTGACCTTTTCAGATTACGATAAATCAGTCATCTTTAACAAGATTCCACTACCATCCTCTGGGACGCAAGGTACCGAAGATCTCTTGAATGACAACCTAAGCAAGAGCCTGACCAAAGCACCTGAACGGATCACACGGAATTCAAGAGGACTAATTAAGCAATATTTGAAAACAATTTTATTATTGAGTGATGAACGTAATTATTTTTAAAACGTCGGTACGCGATCGCTACGATCTGACCGCCATTAAAAACAAAATGGACGATTTACTGGGTGCTAAAAACTGGTCTTTTGCTTTGGAAGACGAGGATAAAATTTTACGGGTAGTGAGTGCAAAACGTTGTGTAGCCGCCGTAACCCGGGTATTAAAAACCTACGGTTTCTTTTGCGAAGAAATGCCTTACTCTCTGGATGAATTTAAAGTCTAGTGCTTTAAATCAGATCATAAGCACGCGCATACTGGCAAAGCTCGAAATAAGAATTGCTCTCGAGCTTGTTTTTAATGTTTTTGCGGTGGGTTTCTACCGTTAGTTTGGAAATGAAAAGTTCCTCAGCACTGTCAGATGAGCTTTTACCCAATGCCATCATTCGCAATACTTCACGCTCACGCTTACTCAAACTGACAAATTTACTCAGGTTTTTACGCAAAAAAGTGTGCTCTTCCAGTAAGCGCGTAGCCTTATTGGCCATGTGGTGCTTATCGTCAACAGGAAAGGCAATTGCAATAACCAACAGCGGTTTGCCATTTTCATCACGAAGAAAGATACGTGCGCTGGCGATGTGCCATTTCCAGTCATGCGCTGGAGAACGCCTGGTTTGCTGAAAACAACTGTACAGATAATTGTCATTATTGCCCTCAATGAGCGTCAGTATTTTACCTACATAATCTTTGGAATCCTGACTGTTGTAAAACCTTGCATAGTATTCTTCAGCAGTTAAACTGGTTAATTCTTCCAGTGAAATGTCCAATTCCTGTAACCCCATTTTAGACATCCAGGCCACCGACCAGTCCCGCATGTCATGTAACAATACAACTCCCGGTAAGCGTTCTGCCAAAGCACTGACTTCTTTAATAGCATCTTTAATTATAACTTCAACTGGGTCAACTCGCATGTTTTAAAAATTAAGGAATGAGATATCACGTAAAGCATTATGTACACGCTAAAGATAAAACATTTAACGCACAGAATACTTAAATTCAGAACCGGGAACTGAATAAATTTAAGATTAGGGTTTAGCCCATCTTTTTAAGTATCTTAGGGAAAGCCTGAAACGACAAGTATGACAGATAAGTCCGATAGAAAACTCATAATTATTGGCGGCGGACTAGCGGGGCTGACTGCTGCAATTCACATCTTAAAATCGGGTTTTGCAGTTACCTTAATCGAAAAAAGCATATATCCGCAGCATAAGGTTTGCGGAGAATACATTTCCAATGAAGTAAAACCTTATTTGGATTGGCTGGAACTGGACATTTCAAGTTTACGCCCCAGCTCGATTTCCAGGTTTGAACTGACTGCCGAATCTGGCAAAAGTGTATGTGCCGATTTACCTATAGGTGGCTTTGGCATCAGCCGTTTCAGCCTGGATCATTTTTTACTGGAGCAGGCAAAGCTCCATGGTGCTGAAATCATCACAGATACGGTAAACCAGGTCGATTTTAACAACAACCAGTTTCAGGTCCATACCGCTACTTCGGGAACGCTTACTGCAGAATTGGTGATTGGGGCTTATGGCAAAAGATCAGTAATTGACCAGAAACTACAACGCCCATTTATACAGAAAAAATCTCCATGGCTCGCTGTAAAAGCACATTACGAGGCTGAATTTGAAGATGATTTGGTAGCCCTGCACAATTTTAAAGGTGGCTATTGTGGCGTTTCTAAGGTGGAGAAAGACCGCGTCAACATCTGTTACCTGACCGATTACGCCCATTTTAAAACGCATAAAAACCTGCAGGATTTTCAGCAGCAGGTCTTGTTTAAGAATCCGCACCTGAAACAGATTTTTGAACGCAGCAGCCCACTTTTTGAACAACCAATTACCATCAGCCAGATTTCATTTGATGCTAAGGAGCCGGTGTATCAGCACATGCTGATGATTGGTGACACCGCAGGTTTGATTCATCCGCTTTGCGGGAACGGCATGGCTATGGCCATACACAGTGCTAAAATTTGTGCTGAGCTGTTGCTCAATTATTTGAAAAACCCTGTTCCCTCAAGGGAATTACTGGAAACAAATTATACGCTGGCCTGGAACCGGCAATTTAAAAGCAGGTTGCGTATGGGCAGGTTATTGTCACAAATCATCAGAAAAGAAAATCTATTCAAACCTTTATTAAGTCTGTTGGTTAAATATCCATCAGCATTGCCTTTAATCATCAAAAGAACCCATGGTAAACCATTTTAAATGTTTGTAGATACCAGCAAAAGAAGCGATGCACCCGAGATCATGGATAACTTTCTGATGGAAGGTGAAATATTGCGCGATGCACTGGATAAAATAGCCAGCATCAACCGGTTATTAGGCGGCAATAAAGTCAGTTTAGCGGGTGTAAAACACTTGCTAAAAACAGCAGGTACGCAGGAGGAAATCCGCATTTTAGATGTAGGTTGTGGCAACGGCGATATGTTGCGTGTACTGGCAGACTACGCCATAAAAAAGGGATTAAAATTTAAACTGCTGGGTATTGATGCCAATAATTTTACCGTTGGGCATGCCCGTGAACTGTCGGCCGGCTATCCAAACATCAGTTACATTTGCGCAGACATTTTTGAAGAAATTCAAAAAACTGAATCGTATCATATCATTTTATGCACGCTGACGCTGCATCATTTTAAAGACGCCGAGATCGTCACGCTGTTGAAAGCTTTTCACCAAAAAGTCAGTCTGGGTATCGTGATTAACGACTTACAACGCAGTGCCATCGCTTATTACCTTTTTATAGCTTTGTGTTTTGTATTTGGTTTAAACCAAATGTCTAAAGATGATGGACTGGTTTCGATTTTAAGAGGCTTTAAAAGACCTGACTTACTGGCTTATGCCAAAGCCATTCCCGCCAATCATTTCATTTTACACTGGAAATGGGCATTCCGTTACCAATTTATCATTTCTAAATTATGAGCGTACGTGTAGTAGCCCTGGCCAAACAAGTTCCTGAATATTACAGGACAACAGCAGAGATCCTCCCCTTTCTGGATACCTGGCTGCAGGATCAGGAACCCCGGTTTATCAAAAAAGTGAAAAAGATATTTGAACAGGCGGCAGTAGATAAGCGCTATTCGATCATGTCGCCAGAAGAGGTTTTTAGCCATACGTCTTTTGAAGAACGAAACCGGATTTATGCCAGGGAAGGAATAAAACTGGCTGGATCGTGCCTGCAGAAAGCATTGGAAAAGGCGAATTGGAAGGCAGAAGATCTGGATTATATCATTACAGTCAGTTGTACCGGAATCATGATTCCATCCCTGGATGCTTACCTGATCAATGCTTTGCATTTACGACAGGATATTGTGCGGCTACCAGTTACGGAAATGGGCTGTGCAGCTGGGGTATCGGGTATGATTTATGCAAAGAATTTTTTGAAAGCCAATCCTGGTAAACGTGCAGCAGTAGTGGCTATGGAATCGCCAACGGCCACTTTCCAGCTTCAGGATTTTTCGATGGCCAATATTGTCAGTGCAGCGATATTTGGTGACGGCTGCGCCACGGTTTTGCTTTCTGCACATCCGGACGATCAGGGACCTGAAATGATCGCTGAAGAAATGTATCATTTCTACGATGCTACGCAGTTGATGGGCTTTGAACTGTGCAATAACGGTTTACAAATGGTATTGGATGTAGCGGTTCCGGATCAGATTGAAAGTCATTTCCCGGAAATTATCCATCCTTTTCTGGAAAAGAACGGATTGACTATTGCCGATATTGAACATATGGTTTTTCATCCGGGTGGAAAAAAAATTATTCAGATAGTTGAATCCTTATTTGGTAATTTAGGCAAAAATATAAATGAGACTAAAAGCGTACTCCGCGAGTATGGGAATATGTCGAGTGCCACAGTGCTTTATGTGTTAGAGCGCTTTATGGAACAAGAGCAACAACCCGGAACGTTGGGTTTAATGCTGAGTTTCGGCCCGGGATTTTCCGCACAAAGGATACTTTTGAAATGGTAGAAGAATTGATTGTCAAGGACTTTACCTCGGCCGTTATCAATCAAAAAAAACGATAAATTACAACAATATAACAACATGAACAAAGCAGACATCTTAGCCCACTTACCTTATAGCAAGCCCTTTTTATTCGTAGATGATTTACAGGAAATTGATGAAAACGGCGTAAAAGGATCCTATACTTTTGATGCCGGACTGGATTTTTATAAAGGTCACTTCAAAGATAACCCGGTTACGCCTGGGGTAATTTTAACTGAAACCATGGCTCAGATTGGACTGGTTTGTCTGGGCATTTACTTGTCTGGCACGGCTGAAGGTGGCATGCCGGGTCATGTGATGCTCACCTCTACCGCGATCGATTTCATGAAACCGGTATTTCCAGGTGAAAAAGTAACGGTTGTTGCCGAAAAAGTTTATTTCCGTTTTAAAAAGCTGAACTGTAACGTACAAATGTTAAACGAAGCTGGTGATGTGGTTTGTAAAGGCACCATTGCCGGTATGGTAACCAATAAAATGAATGCATAAACGTGTGGTAATTACCGGCATGGGTGTAGCCGCTCCAAATGGAGTTGGCCTGAGCGCTTTTTCCACAGCCATTAAAAATGGCTTGTCGGGCATCCGCTTTGACCCGCAACTGGCCGAACTGGCATTTTCCTGCCAGATTGCCGGCAAGCCGGAAATTGACGACACACTGGCCGCGCAATACCTCACAGCATTGGAATTGCGCGGTTTCAACAGCACCGGAATCTTGTACGGACTCATTGCAGGAATGGATGCCTGGCAAGATGCAGGTTTACCAATCCTTCAAAATGAAGAACCCGATTGGGACAGCGGCACCATTTTCGGCGCTGGCACGTCGGGCATTGAAAAGTTTAGAGAAGCCATCCTAAAAATAGACGACAAACAAGTACGCCGATTGGGCAGCACTGCAGTACTGCAAACCATGGCCAGTGGCATCAGCGCCTACCTGGGTGGCAAACTAGGTCTGGGCAATCAGGTGAGCACCAATTCATCAGCATGCACAACTGGCGCAGAAAGCATTTTAATGGCTTATGAACGCATTAAAAGCGGTCAGGCAAAGAGAATGCTGGCGGGTAGCGCGAGCGACAGTGGGCCATACATCTGGGCGGGTTTCGATGCCATGAAAGTCTGCACGTTTAAACACAATGAAGATCCGCAAAGCGGATCGAGACCCATGAGTGCAAGTGCCAGCGGTTTTGTGCCGGGCAGCGGCGCCGGAGCATTGCTGCTGGAAGACCTGGAAACGGCTTTAAATCGTGGCGCCAGGATTTACGGAGAAATACTTGGTGGCCACATCAATTCTGGTGGACAAAGGGGATCGGGATCGATGACCGCACCAAACAGTATTGCCGTACAACGGTGCATCCGCAGCGCGATAAGCAATGCAGGAATACAAAGTGCTGATATTGATCTGATCAATGGGCATTTGACAGCAACAAGCAAGGATGCACTGGAAATACAGAACTGGTCTGAAGCTTTACAGCGCTCCGGCAAAGATTTTCCCCATATCAATAGCCTGAAAAGCATGACCGGCCATTGCCTGAGTGCTGCAGGTAGTATAGAATGTGTAGCTTCGGTATTGCAGCTGCAGGAGGATTTCATCTTTCCCAATATCAATTGCGAAGATCTGCACCCGGACATCAGCAAATGGGTAGATCCGGAATGCATCCCACAGCAATGCATCAGCAAAAAACTAAACATCATTGCCAAAGCCAGTTTTGGATTCGGCGACGTCAACGCATGCCTCATTTTTAAAAAATATAACCATGGATAAACCAGAACTAACCAGCCGACTAAAAGCCATCATTACCACATATGCTCAGGAAACTGATGCCCTGGCACATTTAACTGAGGAAACTGATTTCATTAAAGACCTGAAGATCAATTCGGCCAACCTGGTTGACATTGTGCTTGATGTAGAGGAAGAATTTGGGATTGAAATAGACAACGACTCCATGTCGCGCATGCTTACCGTAGGGGCCGCCATCGAGATCATCGAAGCTAAACTGGCTGCAAATGATCGGGAATGACCTGGTTGATTTGCAACAGGCCGGCAAAGACAGCAACTGGAACCGTAAAGGTTTTATGGAAAAAGTGTTTACCGGTTCAGAACAATTTCTGATCAACAGTGCAAGCCAACCCGCACAAATGGTATGGTTGCTTTGGAGCATGAAAGAAGCAGCCTATAAAATTCATACCCGGGATACTAAACTACGTAGTTTTGCCCCTACTGCAATCCAATGCAATAACCTGGTGCTGCACGAAAATACAGCCAGTGGCGAAATCTTGTATGAAGCGGAACTGTATTACACCCAAACGGAAATCAACAGCAATTACATCCATACCATAGCAGCACAAAACCTGGAACAATTACAGCAAATTAAAGTATTCATTGACCATTACGATCCATCAAATACAGATTACCGCAATAAAAATCCCGATTGTGTAAGTCACCACGGCCGTTATCTGGCCCTGGTATTTATTTAACGCCTTTGATCAGGTTTTCTTCGATCAGCAAACTGATGATCCCATCTACCATCCCTACTTTAGGCACATAAATCTGCTTGATACCGGTCCATTTCAATAAGGTAATGTAAATCTCGCAGGCCGGAATGATCACATCTGCACGGTCTGGATTCAGGCCCAGCACATTGATCCTTTCTTTAAGCGAATAGCCATTTAAACGGTTATACAGATCTTTTAATTTCAAAAAGGTCAATGGATTCCCTTCTTTTTCGTCCGACATGCGGAACAGCTTATTGATGTTTCCACCAGTGCCGATACCAGCTACATTTTTAAGGTTCTTGGTGTGTTCCTTTACCCAGTTTTTCATGTCTTCCCAGGTTTCATCTTTATCCTGGTTATCCAGGATCCGGATGGTACCAATGTCGAATGATTTAGAAGCAACCGGTATGCGGTTCACAAAGACAGACAGCTCGGTGCTACCTCCGCCAACATCAATGTACAGGTAACTTTTCTTCACATCCAGGTTTTCTTCAATGTGGTTGGCATAAATGATATTGGCCTCACGTTGTCCTTCAATAATTTCCAGGTCAATGCCAGCCGTTTCCTTTACTTTTTTAATGATGTCTGCCCCGTTTCCGGCTTCGCGCATGGCCGATGTGGCACAGGCAAGGTATTTATCTACATGATAAACATCCATCAGGTTTTTAAACGCAGCCATCGTTTTCAACAAATCCGCCACTTTCCGGTCCGAAATGTGATGGTCTAAGAAGGCGTCATCACCCAGGCGGAGCGGAACCCGGACCAATGTATTCTTTTTGAAAGAATAACCGTACTCAGTTTTGTTGATGTCAGCGATTAGTAACCTAACCGCATTGGAGCCGATGTCTATGGCAGCGTATCTTAACATGGATTTATTGATGTTTATTTTTTAAGTAGTTATATGTCTGCACCTGGGCCCTGATTTTGGACTTCATGTTGTTTTTATGGTATTTGTTGTTGTTCATGCGTGTAACGTCACGTGCCTTTACATTGTCCTGCAATTGAAATTCAATAATGTCGCGGATTTCCTGACGGACTTCCTTATCCAGCACAGGAAAACCAACCTCTACACGGTGCTCAAAATTACGGCTCATCAGATCGGCAGATGACAGGTACATTTCTTCCTTGCCACCATTGCCATAAATGAATACCCGGGCATGTTCCAGGAATTTATCGATGATGCTGATGACTGTAATATTGGTACTGTAATCGCGTACCCCAGGAACCAGGGTACAAATGCCACGCACAATCAATTTAACCTTTACCCCGGCGTTGCTGGCATCGTACAGTTTTTGCACAATTCCTTCATCAGCCAGGCTGTTCACTTTCAGGATCATATAAGCGGGCTTGCCACTTTTTGCAATTTTAATTTCCCGGTCGATCAGGCTGTAAAACTTACTGCGGGAGTCTAAGGGCGATACGATCAGGTGTTTAAAACCTCCGACCACTGTTTTTTTGTTTAAAGCTTTGAACAGCTTTTGCAAATCGTCTGTTATTTCTTTTTTAGCCGTAAAAATACTGTGATCGCAATACAATTTGGCTGTTCTTTCATTGAAGTTACCTGTAGCCAGGTTGGCATAATACTTGGCCCGGCCTTTTTCCATACGCTTAACCAGGCATATTTTAGAATGCACCTTGTAATTGGTTAAACCGTAATTGACCTGTACGCCTTCTTCTTCCATTTTTTTAGACCAGAAAATATTGGCCTGCTCATCAAAACGGGCTTTCAGCTCTACCAGACAGTTAACCACCTTTCCGTTCTTAGCGGCATTGATCAGCGCATTGACTACCTTCGAGTTTTCCGCCAAACGGTACAAAGTAATGTTGATCTCAGTAACCTTTGGGTCGATCGCGGCTTCGCGTAAAAAAAGAATGATATAATCGTACGACTGGTAAGGCAAATTGACCAGGTAGTCTCTTTCCTGAAGCTTATTGAAAATGCTTTCTGTACGGTGTAATCCTGCTACTTTGAGGGGTATGGTAGGCGCATATTCCAGCTCCTTGCTTCCCACATTCGGAAAGGCAATGAAATCACCAAAACGATGGTAACGGTTACCCGGAATTAAGCTCTCGGCCTCGATCTTCAGTTTGCTGATCAGATAGCTGAGCATTTCAAATGGCATTTCCGTATCGTAAAGCAAACGCATCGGTTTACCCTTTTTACGTTTGTCCAGACTGGCACGCAATTCTTCTATAAACTTATCACTTACATTCTTATCGATATCCAGTTCCGCATCGCGCGTAAGCTGGATAGAATAAGCGTCGATGACGTCATAATTGAATACATAAAAAATATCGTCCAGGCAGTACTTGATGATGTCCTCAGCCAGGATGATAAACTTTAACCCATTCGTTTCGGGAAGCACCAGGAAGCGGGGCAAATTTGCCGGCAATTCAATCAGGGCGTACTTTTCGCTCTTGCTGGAAGATTTTCTGGACAAACGGACAAAAAAGTACAGCCGCCTGTCTTTCAGTTCCGGAAAGGGCTTGTCTGGATTGATCATGATCGGCACCAGGTTGGACAAGATCTTGTCGCGGAAATGCTCACGAACAAATTGTCCACGGGCTACGTTCAGCTGACTTTCATTTAAGATAAAGATCCGGTTTTGGGCAAGCTCATTGATGAGCGTTGCTTTGAACAATTGCTCAAATTTTCGCTCCTGCTTGACAACAATATTTTTGATCTCGTTTAAGATCTTTTTAGGGTTAAAACCCAACAGCTCTTTCGCTTTATCATTGAGGTTGGCCAGGCGGGTTAAAGTGGCTACCCTTACGCGGTAAAATTCTTCCATATTGGAAGAAAAAATAGATAAAAACTTAATCCGCTCAATCAGGGGAACCGTCTCATCAGCAACCTCTTGTAAAACACGCTCGTTAAAATACAGCCAACTGATCTCTCGGTTTAAAAAGGGTGCCTTTTTCTTAATTGGTTTATTTGTATTCACGTCGGCTTAGCTAGATTCAAAATCAAAAAGGGTGTCCTGGAAGAAGGTGTATCATCATATGGCCGTCATTCTGAATCCAGTTCAGAATCACAAATCTGCTGTTCAATACTGCTTAAGCGGGTTTCTGAAATAAATTCAGGATAACGATGAGCAGGAAATGGATTGGGAACAGCAATTATGATACACCCTCTTTTGGAACATCCTTCAGCAAAACTGCAAATTCTATTGTTAAGTAATTGTTAATTATCCAACAACGATGCAGTTGATACTTAATATTTAGTTCTTATCAGAAGCTACGCCATCTGCAGCTGTAGTTTGAGTTGTTGCCGGAGCAGTTTCTTCTTTTACAGGAGCCGTCTCTGATTTTGCAGGAACAGCATTGGCCGCTGGTCTGCCAGCCACTTTTTTCTCTGCAGTTTTAGCTGGTGCTTTTTTAGCTACTGCTGGTTTTGCTGCTGGTTTGATTGGACTGATCTTAGCGGGGGTAATTTTGCCGGCTGCAACCTTTTTTGCAGGCGCTGCTTTCGCTACCGCTGGTTTTGATGCTACTGGTTTCGATGCCGCTGCAGGTTTAGCTGCATCTTGAACTGCTGCATCTTGAACTGCTGCGTCTTTAACTGCTTCAACTTTTGCTTTAACCGTTTTAACTACAGGTTTGGCTGCCGACTTAACTTCTTTTTTTACTGTTGCTGCTTTGCTGGCTACCGCTTTTGCTGCTGGCTTAACTGCCGATACAACTTCTGCTTTAACCTCGGCGGCTTTATCTTCTACTGCTTTAGCCACAGTTTTAGCCTTCGAAGCAACTTTCTTAGCTGGCTTAGCCAATGCTTTAGCTGCTTTTTCTTCTGTAGCAATCGCACGTACTTTCACACTTTGTGCTACAGGCTTAACTTTGGCTACAGCTGCTTTAACCGTTTTCTTTGCTTTTTTTACATCTTTGGCTACAGATTTCTCTACCGCTTTTACTTTTTTCTTAGCCTTCTTAGCCGCTTTCTTAGCTGCTTTTTCATTAGCCGCTTTCACTTCACCTATTTTCTCAACTACCGCGTCTTTAACATTTTTAAATTTCTTTGACAATTTGTTTGCTACAAACTTACTAACCAACGAAATGTCTCCTCCAATCTTCTCAGCATCCTGTCCTAAATGTTTAACACTTTCGAGTATCTTTTCTGTTAAACTTTGTTCCAATTGTTTTTTAACTGCTTTTTTTGAAGCTTTTTTTTGCACTTTTGACTTGTTAGTTTTCATATAAAAAAATTGTTTTAGTTATGAAGCGATCAATATTGATGGTTTCATCGGTTAAAATTGATGGTTAATTGTTATTACATTTGTAACCCAGCTTGTATGAGCTAATTATTAATAAATCTAATGTATTTTTTATTCTAAAGCTATAATCATGCCCACTTTTGATATTGTAAGTAAAGTAGACGCGCAAACACTTGACAACGCGATGAACAACGCCAAAAAAGAGATCCTGAACCGCTACGATTTCAACACGTCCAAGAGCACCATTGATCACGATAAAAAGACCAATGTGATTACCATTGTGACCGAAGATGACATGCGTTTAAAAGCAATTGAAGATGCCATCATTTCGCGTATGGTTAAACAGAACCTGGACCCTAAAAGTCTTGATTTCGGCAAAGAAACCTATGCTTCTGGCAACATGATCCGTAAGGAAGTATCTATTAAAGAAGGTATTGACAAAGAAACGGCTAAAAAAATCGTTGCTAAAATTAAAGACAGCAAACTGAAAGTTCAGGCTTCGATGATGGACGATCAGGTACGGGTACAGAGTAAAAATATCGATGATCTTCAGGCGGTAATTGCGCTTTGTAGAAAGGAAGATTTCGGTCAGCCCCTACAGTACATCAACATGAGAAACTAATCCCTGCAAGGCACAATTAATTTATCCTTAAAACCGTACAAAAATGGAGATTGAAGAAAAAGGTTTCATTTTTTCAGACGACCCGAATAAAATTGATGTAAATGCCATACATCAATACCTGAGTACGGAATCTTACTGGGCACAGGGGATTCCAATAGAAATCGTTAAAAAGTCTATTGAGAACTCCCTGTGCTTTGGCATTTACAAAGACAGGCAACAGGTAGGTTTTGCCAGGTGGATTACCGACAGGGCTACTTTTGGCTACCTGGCAGATGTGTATGTCCTGAAACCTTACCGCGGACAGGGCCTGTCTAAAAAAATATTGTCGTTCATGCTTTTTCATCCCGATTTGCAGGGATTTAGAAGGTATGTGCTGGCCACGCACGATGCGCATGGCCTGTATGCACAATATGGTTTCAAACCAATCGAAACACCGGAATACCTGATGGCGATTGTAGCAAAAGATTCTTATCTATAACAGTGCTATACCGTTTTAACATCAGCTTCGCTGTAGTCTTCAATATCAGTGATGTAACCGTTCACCTTCAGGAAGTCAAATAAGGGTTTTGCATCCGGGGTAACCGGCATATTTGAACTTGTAATGACCGCATTGGTTTTCTTATCTAAAAAGGGATAGGCAAAAAGCTTCACATTTTTGCTAAACATATCACTCACATAACTTAGCAACTGGCTGGAATAATTCTCGCCAAAATTACTGGAATTGAATACAAATTTCAAGTTGTTGATATTGGTAGAAATGCCCACACTTTTTGGACGGCAGCGGTCCAGGTATTTGGCCAGTTTGTTGTGGCGCGTAAAGTTGGATACAATAACCAGGTTACCGGTATTGCACATCTCTTCTGCCCTTTTGGCTACGGCATTCAGGTCAATGTTTTCAGGCAGCTCTTCATCTGCGGTCAGCACATTAGACATGAGTACTTCAATGAGTACGCTCAGGTTATCCTGCTTTACATTTTCAGTACGTACAAACTGATCAACCGCCTTGTTGAGCATGCTGAAGTTAGGATTGGATTTCTGAGCATATTTGGTGCGCAAAATCATGATGTCTTTTTTATACAAAAGATCTTTTGGCAAACATGGTTTTCCCAGTGAATCAAAAATGGCAGCATCAGAGAAATCCTTAACAATCAGGTACAGGTTGAGCAAGATGTTGTTGACATCTTTAAATACAGGTCCATTAACCGAAATCAGGTCAATCTCGACCGACCCTACCGTCAGGTTATCCGCCAGCGATTCAATCATGGTTCTCGGGTCCTGGTTGAAATAAAATGCAGCATATACCAGGTTTACCCCGATGATACCCAATACATTTTGTTGCAGCGCAGAATCTGTGTCCAGCAGGCGCACATGGAAAAAGATTTCATTTGGCTCGCCACCCGGCTCAGCCTGGAAACGGATACCGATCCAGCCATGCGGATCATTGGATTTATTGTAATTTAAGGTCGTAACCGTATCTGCAAAAGCAAAAAAGGTCCGGTCATCATATTTCTCCGTATTCAGACGCTCAGTCAGCAAACCGAACTCATGATGCAACATTTTTAGCAAGCGCGACTGGCTCACATATCTCCCCGACTCCTCTACGCCGTAAATGGCATCACTAAAAGTCATGTCGTAAGCCGACATGGTTTTAGCTACTGTACCAGATGCAGCACCTGCAGTAAAAAAATTCCGGGCTACTTCTTGTCCCGCCCCAATCTCAGCGAAGGTCCCGTAAATCTTAGGGTTTAAGTTAATCTTTAAAGCTTTACGCTTGGTATCAAGAATTTCTCTTTCCATGGCGCAAAATTAAACAAACAAGCGGAATATACCTTATGAATGCCCGTTTAATATCAAATAGTATCAGATCAAATTACTACCTTGCTGCTGAGATGCTAAACGTAAACAACCTGAACATTGAATTTTTGAACCGGGAAGATAAATCCTGGTTTAAAGCCGTTAGTAACGTAAGCTTTACTGTAGAAAAAGGTAAAGTACTGGGTATTGTAGGTGAATCCGGATCCGGAAAATCGGTAACTTCTTTTTCCATTATGCGGCTGCACGATCCGCAAAGCACCAAAATTGAAGGCGGAATCGTGTTTGATGAAATCAATTTATTAAACCTTTCTGCAGAAGAAATCAAAAAATACCGGGGCAACAAAATTGCCATGATCTTTCAGGAACCCATGACTTCGTTAAACCCCGTCTTTACCTGCGGTTATCAGGTTAAAGAAGCCATTATGTTACACCAGCAGGTGGACAAACATGAGGCAAAAAGACAGACCATTGAACTGTTTAAAGAAGTTCATTTGCCACGCCCGGAAAATATATTTGACAGTTATCCGCACCAGTTATCGGGCGGACAAAAACAACGGGTCATGATTGCCATGGCCCTGAGCTGCAATCCGCAGTTATTGATTGCCGATGAGCCAACCACAGCACTGGACGTTACTGTACAAAAAACCATACTCGAATTACTGCTTAAACTGAAAGAAGAACGGCAAATGGCCATGATCTTCATCTCACATGATCTGGCTGTAATCAGTGAAATCGCAGACGAAGTTGCAGTCATGTATAAAGGCCAGGTGGTAGAACAGGGTCCCGCTAAAAGCTTATTTAACGATCCGCAAAATCCATACACCAAAGGCTTGCTGGCCTGCCGGCCGGCACCACAGCGTTTGCTAAAAAAATTACCCGTTGTTGCCGACTTTCTGAACGCTGAAAATAATGGTGCCGATGTCAAGCACATGCTGGCACAAAACAGCTATACACCGGAAGAAATTGCTGCACGCAGGACGGAACTATACAGCCAGCCCGCTTTGTTACAACTGAAAAACATGTGTACCTGGTACCCGATCAGCACCGGATTATTCGGCAAAACCAAAGCCTATGTCAAAGCTGTAGATGACATTTCACTGGAGGTTTTTCCTGGCGAAACTTTAGGCCTTGTGGGTGAATCGGGTTGTGGCAAAACCACATTGGGCCGTAGTATATTGAGGTTGGTCGAGCCGACATCAGGTCAGGTTATTTTTGAAAATACCAACATCAGAAGCCTCGATGCCAAAGCCCTGAGGAAAATGAGAAGGGACGTACAGATTATCTTCCAAGACCCCTACTCTGCTTTAAATCCGCGCCTGACTGTAGGTAATGCGATCATGGAACCTTTGCAGGTGCACAAGTTGTACAGCAATGATGCCGAACGCAAGAAAAAGGTGCTGGAGCTATTGCAAAGGGTTGATTTAAAACCAGAACACTTTGACCGTTATCCACATGAATTCTCTGGTGGACAGCGCCAGCGTATTGTCATTGCCCGCGCATTGGCCCTGAAACCCAAATTCATCATTTGCGACGAATCGGTTTCAGCTTTGGATGTGTCAGTACAGGCGCAGGTATTGAATTTACTTCGGGAACTGCAACTGGAATTTGGTCTGACTTATATTTTCATCTCTCATGATCTGGCCGTGGTGAAACACATCTCAGACCGCATGATTGTGATGAATAAAGGTAAAATTGAAGAACAGGGATTTCCGGAAGATATTTACAACAATCCGCAAGCCGAGTATACCAAACAGCTGATAGCCGCAATACCAGGTTAGATACCGCTTTCCGGATGACGACTGGCGACAAACCATTGCCCCTTAATCCTTTTTCAAAGTAGCCGATAGCCGGATCAGCGCCGTATTGATCGCGCGCCTGATTTCGCGCTCCTTTACTTTGTCGTAGTGCTTCAGTAAAACCATTACCTTAAAAACAACAACATCCTTATTGATGGAAATCGTTTTTACACTAAGTCCACCCTCAACAACATTTGCAGAGTAATCACCGACAACTTTACTGAGGTAGTTTTCCAGATACTCCGGCGTGTACCCATTACTCAACAACATGTCAAATTCTACACTGAGCTTTTTAATGTTTTGCTTGCTTTGATTGACGATCACCGAACTGAAAACCACGGAATTGGGAATGATCACCATATCACTATCCTCGTTCTGTAAAATCATGTTGATCAGCGTAATGTCCAGGATCTTTCCTTCGTGATCGCCTACACGAATGTGGTCGCCAAGCGATAACCTGTCAGAGAACATAATGATCAAACCATTGATCATATTGGTTACATAATCCTTAAAGGTTAAAGCAACTGCAGCAGCAACAATGGAAACGCTAAATACCAGTTCCTTCAGCGTGATGTCGAGCAGAGATACGAATGCCATTCCTAGAAAAACCGTATCCAGAATAGAAGTAATGCGGTTGATGCCCAGGATAAAATTGTCTTTGATATTGCTTTTAAACCGATGCTTGCGGATGTACCAATAAATGATAATCAGCCGCAATAAGGACACGATTAAACTTGGGCCCAGAAAAACCATAACTGCACCAGCCAATTTATCGACCAAAGGATAATCGAAATAAAACCGGGGTTTATTGATGTAAAAATAGACGAACAGCAAGTAAACAAGGGCCTTAATCATAATCACTAAGACTTCCTTTCCTGTCTTTCTTTCTCTGTCTTCAATCATTTTAAATATGGGTTAAGTTAAAGCCTGTGCAGCTCAATCAAAGATACAAAATCCAACAATACTCAGTTCAAATTGTTACCTTCGAATGATTCATACATAGATTATGGCAAAAAAGAAATCTTCTCACTTAGAACTCGTTTTAATCCAACTAATTAGCGACGTTTTAGAGAAAAACAAAAATGAAGCACTGAACTACAAGCAGATTTCTGCTAAATTAAATATTGTTGACCCATCAGCCCGGGAAACCATTTTAGAGGTTTTAAAAGAACAGGCTAAAAAAGGCATTTTTGCTGAACCCGAAAAAGGAAAATTCAAGTTGAAAGACCTGAAAACCTTTATCAATGGTAAGGTTGACATGACCGCGGACGGTGCTGCATTCATCATCCCCGATGATGAGTTTGAAAAAGACGTTTTCGTCTCCGCCAGGAAGTTACACAATGCCCTGCATGGCGACCGGGTAAAAGTATACATATACGCCAAGAAAAGTGGCCGTAAAAATGAAGGTGAAGTGGTGGAAATTATCCAGCGCGCCAAAACCGATTTCATCGGGGTCATTAGAATTTCAGACCGTTTTGCTTTTGTAAACATTGACGACCGTAAAATGCTGCACGATATTTTTGTGCCCCTGACCGATCTGAATGGTGCAAAAAATGGCCAAAAAGTACAGGTAGCCATTACAGACTGGCCGGAAGGCGTTAAAAACCCAATTGGAAAAGTCATCAACATCCTGGGTGAACAGGGTGAAAACAATACGGAAATGAACGCCATACTGGCACAATATGGTTTTCCGCTCGCCTTCCCGCCTGCAGTAGAAAATGAAGCCAATGCCATTCCCGAACAGGTTAGCGAAGCCGACCTGAAAGACCGTAAGGATTTTAGGGATACCGTAACTTTTACGATTGACCCGGCAGATGCCAAAGATTTTGACGATGCCATTTCCTTTAAAAAACTGGAAAATGGGAATTATGAAATTGGTGTGCACATTGCAGATGTATCTTATTACGTAACACCAAATTCGGAACTCGACAAAGAAGCTTATTCAAGAGCTACATCAGTTTACCTGGTCGACCGCGTGATTCCGATGTTGCCGGAGCGTTTAAGTAATGGGGTCTGTTCCCTCAGGCCACATGAAGATAAACTTTGTTTTGCCGCAGTATTTGAACTTGATCAGCAAGCAAATATCATCCAGGAATGGTTCGGGCGGACAGTAATCCATTCCAACCGCCGCTTTAGTTATGAAGAAGCCCAGGAAGTAATTGAGACTAAACAAGGTGATCATGTGGAAGAAATTACTAAGCTGAATGAGCTGGCCTATATCTTACGCGACCGGAAGTTTAAAAATGGGGCAATCAGCTTTGAAAGCACAGAGGTTAAGTTTAAACTCGACGATTTTGGCAAACCGATTGGCGTATACGTAAAAGAACGTAAAGATGCGCATAAGCTGATTGAAGATTTTATGCTCCTGGCCAATAAGAAAGTAGCTGAGTTTATTGCTAAAAAAGGCAAAGGCAAGCAAAAATACACTTTCATTTACCGTTCACACGATTCGCCTAACCTGGAAAACCTGGGCAACTTTGCCTTGTTTGCCGCACGCTTTGGGTACAAAATCAATATGAAGACCGACAAAGACATCGCGAAATCATTGAACTACCTGATGGAAGATGTAGAAGGGAAAAAAGAACAAAATGTATTGACACAACTGGCCATACGCTCCATGGCCAAAGCAGTATATACCACTAAGAAAACCAGTCACTACGGCCTGGCTTTCGATCATTACACCCATTTCACCTCTCCAATCAGACGTTATCCCGATGTAATGGTGCATCGCCTGCTGGCTGCCTATTTAAATCATGAAAAATCAGCGGATGCCGAACAGTATGAAATTGCAGCATCACATTCATCGGCCATGGAAAAAAGGGCTGCTGATGCGGAACGTGCTTCGATCAAGTACAAACAGGCAGAATACCTGGAAGAAAATGTAGGTAATACTTTCCCAGGCATCATTTCAGGTGTAACCGAATGGGGCATGTATGTGGAACTGATTGACAATAAGTGTGAAGGCATGATCCGTTTGAGAGACATCACCGACGATTTTTATGTCCTCGATGAGAAAAACTACTGCATTGTTGGCCAGCGTAAACAAAAGAAATATCAGCTGGGTGACGAAGTGCTTGTGAAAGTTAAAAAAGTAGATCTGGCTAAACGACAGATCGATTTTTCATTAATCCAATAAAACAATAGATATCCAGGTAAATTTCCTCCAGTAAAAAATGTATACTCCTACCCAATTACAAGAAGTTATAGAAAACGCAATTCAGCACATTCAATATCCAAAACAACCGGCAAAGCTTTATGAACCGATCAGCTACATCATGAGTCTGGGCGGAAAAAGAATCAGACCAGCGCTGGTTCTGATGGCCGCAAATTTATTTAAAACTGAGATTGAAACAGCCATTCCTGCGGCTTTAGCCATTGAGACCTTCCATAATTTCACCTTGATCCATGATGACATTATGGACAACGCACCTTTACGCCGCGGCAAACAAACTGTTCATGAAAAGTGGGGCGTAAATAATGCCATTTTAAGTGGTGATGTGATGATGGTTGAGTCGAACAAGCATTTGTCGAAGTTACATCAGGAAGTACTGAAAGATGCACTGGATACCTTTAACACCACCGCTCAGGGCGTTTGTGAAGGTCAGCAGCTGGACATGGAATTTGAAGAACGAGAAGTCGTGCACATTGACGAGTACATCAACATGATCCGGTTAAAGACTGCGGTACTGATTGGCGGTGCAATGAAACTGGGCGCTCAGGTGGCCGGTGCCACAGCAGAGGATGCCAACCAGCTTTACAAATTTGGAGAGAACCTGGGCATCGCCTTCCAGCTACAGGACGATATCTTAGATGTATATGGAGATCCTGAGAAATTTGGCAAACAGATTGGCGGCGATATCATTGCAAATAAGAAAACCTTAATGCTGCTTAAATTGAAAGAACTGGTGAATGAAAATCACCTGGCAGAGTTGGAATTACAAAGCAGCAACAGTAACCAGCACGAAAAGATCAGGAACATTACTGCATTGTACGACACCTACGACATCAGGACGTTGGCCGATGCAGAAATGAGAAAATACTCTGACCAGGCATTTGAAGCCTTAAAAAACCTGGCAGTTGATGAAGACAGAAAAGCGCAATTGAACCTGCTTGCCAATCAATTGATGAACAGGGAATATTAAGGGCTACTAATGCGTCAACAACTGCTGAACAGCCTCAATGGTTAAGGGCTTGGTATAAAAATCCTTTACACAGGAAAATGACCGGGCCCTCGACCGTTCCAGCGGGTCAATGGAAGAAGATACGATGATCACATCAATAAATATGCGCTGCGCTTCCAGCAATTCCAAAAACTTCCAGCCATCAATTTCAGGCATGTGCAAATCCAGCAGAATCAAGTCCGGATGGTGCTCACGGATATAGTCCAGCGCCAGTTCAGGATCGTTGAATAAAACCAGGTTCTTATCACTCGCATGCCGCTTGATCAGCATCTGGTGCATCTTGTTGGTGACCACATCATCATCCACCAAGACAATATGCTGGCTTTCCGAACTGCTTTGCAAGGAATTAAAGACCGCAGGTTCCTCCTTCCGGTTAAGCATCTGGTTTAGCGTTTGTATAATGCGGTCTAACTTGAGGGCCTGCATGTTGATGTCGCCAAGCAGCTGATTGATTTTCTGAATGTTATATGTTTCCAGGTGCTGGTAATTGTTGATGGTGGACAAACTCAGAATATTGGTAATGGGCGCTCTGAGCTCATGCGAGGTGACGTGTGAATACTGACGGAGCATGCGCAGGGGATCTGTGCTTTCCATGATGTTGATGATGCTGCAACTCACTGCATCAACTTCTTCCGAAGCTTTCCCTATAGGCGTAAAAACAATATCTACAACGAGATCATTTCCATTGATCACAGCAAACTTCTGTAAGATGCTCAGACAGTTACATTCGAAAGCGCGGGCAAGTAAACTGAGAAAATTCTTCCTGTACTTATGAGCAATAATTTCCCCGATTGACACCCCAACGGCGGGAACTCTTTCCAGGAAAACACCTAGATTATCCAATGAATCAATCTCAAAAGACAATAGCTGATAATTTTTATCAATCAAAAAAAATGAGCTATTTGTATATTCGCAAATGTCTCTATTTAACATGGTTGACGTGATTTAAGCTATTGTAATTCTCATTCATTATCATAAATACATCCTTTGAAATCATTTCTGAGCGTTAGTTAGGGGGCCGGTAATCCATTATTATTAATATATTGATCACTAAAAAAAAATATGGAGCTAAAATTGCCTTCAACATAGTTTAATACATACCTGCCATTCACAAATCAACGAAATATATATTACTTATGCAAGAAATTCTATCAAAGAAGGATATCGGTGAAAGAATAAAGGATTTGAGGGTTAAAAACGGCCTTTCTCAAGCTACAGTCGCCACTGTCCTGGGTTTATCCAGAAGTAATTACTCACAAATAGAATTGGGAAATCAGTTCCCCACGTTCAATACTTTACACGTAGTTGCCAGATATTATAGCAAAAGCTATGACTGGTTGTTGCATGGGGCGGAGTTGCGCCAAACCCTGCAAAGCCCTGTAAATCTCAGTGAAATGATTGATGATCTGGAATGTAGTTTAAAAAAATTCAGCACTTCGCTGCAGGCGATGGAGCATGAACTTAAAGCCATCAAGCAAAAACACGCCAGGTTCAAATGACACCGCATTACAATAAACAAAAAAAGACCGTAGCAATAAGCTACGGTCTTTTTTATGTCGTAAAATAAATCTTCTTATTCTGCTGCTGCAGCGTCAGATGCTTCAGCTTTTACAGCTTTCTTTGCAGGTGCTTTTTTAGCAGGTGCTTTTTCAGCTACAGCTTCCTTTGCAGGAGCAGCTTTCTTTACTGGTGCTTTTTTAGCAGGTGCTTTTTTCTCAGCAACTTCTTTAGCTACAGTTAAAGGTAAAACAGAAACGTATGATTTATTGTCTTGTTTCTTTTTGAAGATTACAGTACCATCAACTAAAGCGAATAAAGTATGGTCTTTACCAATACCTACTCCTTTATCAGGATGGTGTTTCGTACCACGTTGGCGTACTATGATGTTTCCAGAGATTGCTTCCTGACCACCAAAGATCTTGATACCTAAACGTTTGCTATGCGATTCACGTCCGTTCCTGGAACTACCGGCTCCTTTTTTATGTGCCATCTTGTTTTATATTTTTTAATTACCCGATATAAATTGGTAATCTTTTTTGTTTAACAATAATTATAAACTGATACCAGAGATCTGGATTTTGGTGAAATACTGGCGGTGACCATTTTTCTTTTTGTAACCTTTTCTACGTTTCTTTTTGAAAACGATTACTTTATCACCTTTTAAATGAGACACGATTTTAGCTGAAACTGAAGCGCCTTTCAGTGTAGGAGCACCTACAGTGATTTTGCCACCATCTTCAACCAACAATACATTGTCAAATTCAATACTAGCGCCTTCATCTCCTTGCAAACGGTGTACAAAAAGGTGCTGGTCTTTTGCAACTTTGAATTGCTGTCCTGCTATATTTACTATTGCGTACATTGTTTAATAATTATTATTTTAAATTGTTTATTTTTTTATTGAGGTGCAAATATAGAACTTTATTTTCTAAATACACAACTCATTTCAGATCATTATGGTATATTTTGTTTTTTTAGGGCAACAAGACCTATTGAGGTGTCTTACCATAACGTTCTTCTGCCGCATTAATCGTCTGCATCAACAGGGTTTTCATCTGCTCTGCCAGTCCGCGAAGTTTAGGGATCTCATTGTAATCCGATAAAAAGATGACTTCTTTAGACTTCTTCTTGTAATTGAAACGCATCACATAACGCGGCACTTTAGAAGTCTTGAGGTCTGTACCCCCATTGGCAATCAGCTCAGGAAAGTTCCAGAAACCAAGCTCGTTAGCTTTGGAATGTAAAAACAGGATATCATCTTTTCGCAATTTCACATTCACTTTAACCAGCGAATCTTTGCCGTCCAGGTATTGATAATCCCCGGTTGCAGAATTGTAACTGTTCACCAGGTCATTTCCCTCGCCCCATTTGATTTCTAACGATTCAAACTCACCGATCTTATAAGGTGCATTTTTAAACATGGGCAGGTAATAGATGACGCAATACGCCAGAAAAGGCACCACAACCGTCAGCACTAAAAATAATTTCTTTGCCTTACTACTCATTTTATTGTTATATATATTGAAAATTTAAATCCTTAATGCTTTTAATCCAGGGGCTCCGTAAGCTCTCCCTCCCACTTACTCACCACTGCAGTAGCCAGACTGTTGCCAATAACATTGGTTGCAGAACGCCCCATATCGAGTAAAGGATCAATACCGATCAGCAAGGCCAACCCTGCTTCAGGAATGTTAAACGTGGCAATTGTTCCTGCAATAACCACCAGTGATGCCCTTGGTACACCCGCAATACCTTTACTGGTCAGCATCAGGATCAGCAACATCGTGATTTGTTGTTCGAAGGACAGGTGTATGCCGTACGACTGGGCGATGAATAGCGAAGCGAAGGTCATATATAGCATTGAACCGTCCAGGTTAAAGGAGTAGCCCAGCGGCAATACAAAGCTTACAATTTTATCTTTACAGCCAAAACGCTCCAGCTGCTCCATGGTTTTCGGGTAAGCAGCTTCACTGCTTGCCGTACTGAAAGCCAGGATTACCGGCTGCTTCATCCTGCTCATCAGGTTAAATACCCGCGATTTTAAAATCGAGAAGCCGATCATGATCAAAATGATCCAGAGTAACAACATGGTGGAATAAAACTCTCCGATAAATAAAGCATAAGTAGACAATACCCCTAAACCTTGCTTGGCTACAATTGCTGCCATGGCACCAAATACGGCAAATGGTGCAAAGTTCATCACGTAACCCGTTACTTTCAGGATCACATGTGCTACGGCATCAAAAAACTTAATGATGATCTGTCCTTTTTCGCCAATGGCTGCCGTGGCTACTCCAAAAAACAAGGAGAATACCACAATCTGCAGAATCTCATTCGTAGCCATAGCCTCAGCCATACTTTTCGGCACAATGTGCGAAATGAAATCCTTTAATGACAGCGCAACCTTATGGATTCCGGTATCGACATTACTTGGCGGAAGTGGCAGGTTCATGGCCAGTCCAGGTTTAAAAATGTTAACCATCACCAATCCAAGTACCAGCGATAAAAGTGAGGCACTTAAAAACCAGAGCATGGTCTTACCACCAATCCGTCCGACAGCTTTTACATCACCTACTTTAGCTACACCAACAACCAGGGTGCTGAAAACAAGAGGTGCCACAATCATTTTAATCAACCTTAAAAAGATGTCGCTCAACAAAGTTAAGGGCTCAAGTTTCTTTTCCCGGATCACCTCGGTTTCATGCCGCGCTTTCTCGGCTGCTTTCTTCTCGGATTTTAAGACTGCATAATTGGCCGCAGTGGTATCTTTAACAGTAAGCAACTTCGCATCCAGGGCCTTGATCCTGGTATCAGCCAATACAATATCGTCGTTATAGGTATTAAAAGTCTGGACATTTAAATAGTATCCTAATCCGATACCCAGCACCAGGGCCAGAAAGATAAAAAAGGTTAACCTGTTTTTTTTCGACATCTATCTTGTTTTAATGGTTTTTCGAGTTTGTAAAACTACAATAATTAAATTATTCTATAAAATTGTTGATAAAGCATGTAAATTAGCTTTTAGCTGTAACAAAAGCAGCGCTGGGGTCTCTAACAAATCTATCAACTCTGTATAAGTGGAACAAAAAGACCAGTTATTTAAGCAAATCTTCGACACCAATTCCAAGAAAATATTCCATTTATGTTATGGATATACGGGCGATGAGGCTTCGGCAAATGACTTACTGCAGGAAACCTTTTTAAAGGTCTGGCAAAATTTAGACAAATTCAGGAACAAATCTTTAATCTCGACCTGGATTTACCGCATCGCAGTAAATACCTGCCTCACCTATTTAAGAACCGAAAAACGCCAGGCCAAAGATGAGCTGACGGACAACATCATCCAGAACCAGCCAGAAGAGTTTTCGGAGAAGAATGAACAGGTAGCCCTGTTGTATAAATCCATTGCCCAACTGGAAGAAAATGACCGGTTAATTATCACCATGGTACTCGACGAGCTGCCATATCCTGAAATTGCAGAGATCTCGGGAATTAGCGAAGGAAACCTGAGGGTGCGCATTCACCGAATTAAATTAAAACTTACTGAATTATACAACCAGCATGCAAGAATTTGATCATATATTGTCCCTTTGGCAATCGCACTCTGTTGAGGTAAAGATCTCTTCAGAAGAGATGTTGCAACAGGCAAAGAAAGAGATGAATGCGATCCGCAATAAATCGCTGTTAAATGTTGCCGGAATGGCCTTATCTTTTGTGGCCATCCTGGTTTTATGGTTGTTCTTTGATTTCAATTCATGGACTACCCATGCGGGATTAACCATCATCATTACCTCGGTGGCCATATACACCTTTATCATGTACCGCGATTATCGTTTACTTTCAAAGAAAGATTTTACGGTGGATCCGAACGAGTTTCTGGGCCGCCTCAAGAGTTACCAATTGAACCGTTTCCACCTTTACAACCGCTTGTACTGGATTTATGCCATTGCCTGGAGCCTCGGAATTTTATTGTACTTCTATGAAATCCTGGCCTATTTTGATTTATGGGCACAATGCCTGATTCTTGGCTTTACTTTTGGCTGGCTGATTTTCTGTTCTACCCTGGTTAGAAAAGCGGTATTGAAAAGAGAAAAAGAACGCCTGGCCACACTGATTGAAAAATTCGAAAGATTGGGAAGCCAGCTAAAAGAACAACATTAAAAAAAAGATATTTTCTTCAAACAAAAAAGAGCCCGATCATGTTTATGATACGGGCTCTTATTATTAACTAACCCAAATTAAATTCATCCAAACTTATATAGTGGGTTTCCTGATGGCAAATTTACTGGAATTGCTGTGCTTCCGATAGGCGAAAATCACCACAATTACCTAAACTTTCCTGGCGTAACATTGAAAGAGTTCCGAAATAAACGGATAAAAGAACTCGGACATTCAAAACCAACGATATCTACAATCTCATTGATCGGGTAATCTGTATTTCTCAACAGGTATTTGGCCTGCCTCAATCTGACCTTCGTTAAATACTGATGCGGCGTTTGCTGGTAAGCTTGCTTAAATGTCCGCAACAAATGATTAACAGATAAACAGGCCACCTCAGCAATATCTTCCAGTCTGATGTTCTTATTGTAATTGCTGATCATATAATCCTTTGCCACACACAGGCGTTTCAGGATTTCAGTTTTTGTGCTGCCATTGAGGAAATTCAATGAAGCCTCTCTGCTGGTGATCTCAGATTGGTACAAATGATAATAATTGAGCAAACAATGATTTAAATATTCACTCAGAAGCAATTGGTCCGCTACCCCATTGTCTACATGCCTGCTCAAATGCATCAGGCTGTATTTGATGTCCCCATTCAAAGGGTAAATCGATTCGAGCAAGCGCGGGCGACCTTTCTTTCCTCCTGTTGGCTGATCCAGCAATACCGCATCGCTTTCCAGAACAGAAGCTTCAAAATCGGAAATATACCCCGGATCAAAAGCTATCGAAAGCCGGCTCACCCCTTCAGCAGAGGCTATCTTATGGGTATAACAGGTATCGTCATTCAAAAAGATGAAACTCCCGGGAACTAAAGTAAGTTTACGTTTTTCAATCGTATAATCTACCTCACCACTAAATACCGCATTTACGGCATATCGTCCGGTTACTTCCGTAAAATAGGCACTATGGGTCAATTCACTGATGATCTCGTTATTGTTTACTAAAATCCGGTTGTACTTCATCTCTTTTTTTCTTTAAGCATCGGTATAATCTCGGGCCTCCAACAGCATGATTTTATTTCCCGAAGGATCATAAAAACTAATGGTAAGCCCAGCATCTGTATATTCAGGTTTCCCCAATTGTTCAATTCCTTGTTTTTTGAAAGCATGATAATCACGCAGACAATCGTCGGTCAGCAACGTAACCGTCTCACACTCCAGTGTTTCTTTTTCAATCAGCATGATGTAATGCCCGCTCTGCATTTGCAGAATTGGACAACCCCTTCCGGCTATTTCTATATGCTCATACATGCTAAAGCCAAGCATGTCTACGAAAAACCGAAGCGACGTATCCACACACTTAACAAAAATAACAATGTATTCATGTTCAAAGTCAATCATAAAAATGCCCTATAACTATTGAAGTTAACACAAATTTAACAGAATAGACCAATCACCAACTAACCCTTCAGGGGGTATATTTCATATTAGTTGATTTGTTTCTTTCATGTTATGTTTTTCCCTATGAACCTGATTTACCTCCATTTGGAAGCTCAACCTCCAGGTTCTCTATTAAGACACCCAAACCATCTGGAATGTTACAGGCGCATCAAAAATAAAGGCCTTAATTTTTTATCGTATATTGGTGCCTATATTTGCAATGTATAAAACGACAGTCTTCATCATTTTTTTTCTTTTCATCTTGGGAAAAGGATTTGGCCAGCGCTACAATTTTCAGCAGTTTGATATAGAAGATGGATTACCACAATCTCAGGTTACTGCCATTACGCAGGACCAGCAACGCAGATTATGGGTGGCTACGCTTGGGGGTTTAAGCTGTTTCAATGGCTACCAGTTCAGCAACTACAGCAAAACCAATGGCCTGAAGAGCAATTTCATCCTTTCTTTGGTGACCAATGAAAACAATGAATTGTTTATTGGTTCTGACAAAGGTCTGGGTAAATACAGTGGAAAAAAATTTTACAGCTATAAAGAACCCAAAAATTGGGTCAGCAAACTGACTACAGACGACCACGGGCACACCTATTGGATATCTAAAGGTTTATTCAGAACCGATGGCAAAAAGACAACTCAGCTCAATATCACCAAAAACCCAAATGAAATTGTTACAGCCCTGAAAAGGGATGCACTGGGCCGGATCTGGGTGGCCATTTATGATCAGGGTTTGTACTATCTTGACAATGACCAATGGCATAAAGCACTGCTGGACATCAAAATCAAGGACCTGATTGTGACCGATCTGCTTATCGACAATACCAGTTCCGGTAAAATCTGGCTGTTGACAACCACTGGTGTTTTCATTGCACAAAATGGCAAAGTCAGCAAGGCTTATCCCGAGGTTAAAAACCGTTGCAATACCATCATACAGGACGAAAAGGGATACATCTGGTTGGGTACCAATAAAGGTGCATGGTATATCAGTCCGCATCAAACCATTCACTTTAATGCCAAAAATGGCTTTACGGACAATGAGGTACGCGACATTTTTAAAGATGCGGAAAATAACATCTGGCTGGGTACAGAGGGGGCCGGACTGTACAAATTCAGCAACAATGGTTATGTCACTTTTGATGAATCGCAAGGCCTGAAAAACAACATGGTGATGAGTATGGCCATGGGGCCAAAACCAGGTGAAATCTGGCTGGGCACTTACGACGGTCTGTTTGTACATCAAAAAAACACCATCACTAAAGTGACCATTCCATCAGCAGACGAGGATGCTAAAAAAGTGAACTTCTTATTCAACGACAGCAAGAAAAGGGTCTGGATGGGTACAGTAGGTGGCGGGATCTGGATGTACCAGAATGCGCAATTCAAAAGAATTGACAAGAATGAACATCCGCTGGCTTGTAATACCATGCTCGAAGACAGTCAGAAAAGAATATGGCTATCCACCAACTATGGCTGTTACACCCTGAACTTTGCACAGAAAAAGTTAGACCTGGTTACGGAAACACCTGCCATCAGTTTATTGGAAATTGGCCGCGACTCGATCATTGCAGGTACTCAGAACGGACCGGTATTGATCCAGAACAGGAAAACCAGTCCATTAAAAATCAAAGCCTTAACCGGCTTAAGTGTGCTATCCATGCGCAAAATCAGGAACTTCATTTTCTTTGGTACTGCCGACAATGGCTTGATGATCTGGAACATGTCTAACGGCGACCTCAGACAAGTAACCACGAAGGACGGTTTAGCCTCAGACCATATTTACAGCATTATGCTGGATAAGAAAGGAGTCATCTGGATTGGTACCGGACGCGGCGTGAACCGTTTGAGTGCCAAATATTTTAATGTGATCAAAAACACAAATGGCAGTACATTGCTGGTCGAGTGTAACCAAAATGCCATTCTGGAAAGTGACGACAATGTCTGGTTTGGAACCACAAAAGGTGCGATTGTTTTTTACAGCAACCCCGCACTGGCCGTACCCAGAAAACCTTACGTATACCTCAATGCCGTTAGCGTGATGTCGCAAACCAGGCAAAAAGGTGATCAGCATGAGGTGCAGACCATTTACAAGGAACAGCAAATGAACCAAACCATTACACTGCCTTTCAGTTACAACCATTTGAACATCTCTTTTACGGGCATCTACCTCACCAATCCGGAAGCAGTGCGGTATCAGTACCGTTTGATTGGTTTGGACAGCAAATTCAGTCAGCCAACCGCTATCGCCTCCGTAAACTACAATTCCCTGCCAGCAGGAAAATACACTTTTGAAGTACAAGCCATCACGACAGTAGGTATTACTTCGGCAAATACAGCTGCTTTTGAATTTGAAATTTATCCACCTTATTACCAAACGGCAATTTTCAGGATTTTCATCGTTTGTCTGATCCTGATTTTGATTGCAATAACCATTTACACCATCCTATATCTGAACGAACGTCAGCGTAAATTGAGGTTAAAAATTAAGCTGGAAGAGCAATTTAAGATCAGAAAGCAAACTGCTGAAGATTTTCATGACGATCTGGGTAACAAACTGACCCGGATTTCTGTCTTATCAGAAGTACTTAGTAGTATGCTGGGACAAAATGAAACCGAGAAAAAAGGAATTATACAGAAAATAAAAACGAACGTCAATGAGCTGTATCTGGGGACAAAAGACATCTTATGGTCCTTAGATCCAAAAAACGACACCTTAAATGAATTGTTGAACCACATTCAGGAGTTTGGACATGAAATGTTCAATGATACAGATGTTCATTTCAGTGCCGGTATTGCGGTTGACAGAGAAGATTTATTGCCGCTGGAGCTGGGCCGCAATATCCTGATGGTATTTAAGGAAGCGATACACAACGCCTTAAAATATGCCAGGGCCACAGAGGTCAGCTTTACCGCAACTGTAAATCATGAAATACTGGAACTTAAACTGAAAGATAACGGCAATGGCTTTGATGTGGATGCCGCCAAGCACGGACATGGCATGAACAACATGACTGTGCGGGCAGAAAGAATTAAAGCACGACTGGAAGTCATTTCAGACCAGACAGGTACAACGATAGCGCTCTACGTTAAATTTTCAACCTTAAACTTTTAAAGATGCAAGATCAGGAAATCGCTAAAATTGTAATTATTGAAGATGATGAGACCATCAGGGAAGGTTATACATATCTGATTAACCATACTTCGCCATATCGGGTTGTAAACAGTTATCCCTCCTTTGATGCCGCAAAATCCAAAATCGCGAAGGACAATCCGGATGTGATTATCCTGGACATACAGTTACCCGGAACCAGCGGTATTGAGGCCTTACCCCTGCTTAAGAAATTGCTTCCGCAAACCTTCATCATCATGCTGACTGTTTATGAAACCGAACAGATCATTTTAGATGCACTGGCCAATGGTGCTTCTGGTTATTTCACCAAGAACTCTGCCTCAGCTAAAGTCATTGAAGCGATTAAAGAGGTATTACAGGGCGGCGGGCCGATGAGTCCCGATGTAGCTAAAACCGTGATCATGTCTTTACAAAAAAATCCGGATTCTCCACTTACAAAGCGGGAAACCCAGATTCTTGGTCTGATCAATAAAGGAAAAGATCGTTCTCAAATTGCCAACGAGCTATTTATTGAGGTAGAAACGGTCAAAACACACATCAAGAACATTTACATGAAACTGAATGTAAATTCTAAGGCCGATGCCATTACCGTAGCAAAAAGCAATAAGCTGATTTGAATTACTCCTGCTTTACATCGGCAACAGAAAAGCTGTTGCCATTGAGTTGATACATCAGTATTTTTTCCGTGCCGTTTTTCGCAGCCGTATCTGTTGAATTTACAATGGGATAGGAACGGAACAGGGAACCATTTTTAACAAAAAATTTATCATTTCCGCCGTAAGTCTTTTTGGCATTACTGCTCAGCGGCGGAAAGTTGATCTTTCTGAAATCGCCACCCGAATATTCCAGCACATTCAGATCCCTTACATTTTGCTTACTCAGCAACTCAATATAGATCTCTGCATTACCATCGTTATCCATATCCATATTCCATACATCTGTAATCACGCCCTTACGCTCAAAGGCATAGGAGTTGAATTTATTTTTCACAGAATCAGACATCAAAATCAGGTAGCCCCCTACACTATCAACTCCTTTACCCCAACTCAGAACCTCAAAATGTAATCCGGGTTTAATCACAATATCTTTATAAAACGGGAATTGTTCTTTTGGCTTTTTTGCTTCAACAACGGCATCTGAATTTACCGTTTCAACAGCACTGATTTGTTGTGTCTTTTGATTTCCACAAGAAAACAACAGCAGCATCCCACTTACACACAGTGAAGTACTTAAAATATATTTAGACAGGTTTAAAGATTTCAAATTCATGATTTAATTTTTAAATATCAGCTATACAAATATACACTTAAGTCATAAAAAAGGCAGGACTTTTTGGGTCCTGCCTTCCTATATTTAATAAACTCGGCTTACTCAGCCGGTGTCATGTGGTGTTCTTTAGCAGCAAGGTAACGTTCTGCATCCAAAGCAGCCATACAGCCCGACCCTGCAGCAGTAACTGCCTGACGGTAATAATGATCCTGTACATCTCCGCTGGCAAATACGCCTTCAATATTGGTTAAAGTAGAACCCGGAATGGTTTTCAGATAACCGGTTTCATCCATATCGATCCAGCCTTTAAAAATATCTGTATTTGGTTTATGGCCGATCGCCACAAAAAAACCTTCAACAGGCAATTCGCTTTCTACACCAGTTTGATTGTTCAGTACTTTAACTGCTGTAACATTTTTACCGTTACCCAGGATTTCCAGCGTTTCGGTATTGTAAATCACTTCAATATTTGGCGTATTCAACACACGGTGCACCATCGCTTTTGAAGCTCTGAATTCATCTCTGCGTACCAGCATATATACTTTTTTACAAAGCTTAGCCAGGTAAGTAGCTTCCTCGGCAGCAGTATCACCAGCACCTACGATGGCCACATCCTGTCCGCGGAAGAAGAAACCATCACATACAGCGCAGGCAGATACTCCGAAACCATTGTATTTTTGCTCGCTCGGTAAACCCAACCATTTAGCTGTTGCACCAGTTGAAATAATCACGGTATCGGCAGTAATGGTTTTGATATCATCCACCACCACTTTATGCGGCAGGGAAGAAAAATCTACAGAACTTACATATCCAAAACGGATATCTGTACCAAAGCGTTCCGCTTGTTTGCGGAAATCTTCCATCATTTCCGGACCCATGATACCAGCCGGATATCCAGGGAAATTATCAACATCAGTGGTTTGTGTCAATTGACCACCAGGTTCCATACCAGTATACATCACTGGTTTTAAATCAGCTCTTGCAGCATAAATTGCGGCGGTATATCCTGCAGGCCCTGAGCCTATGATTAAACATTTAACATGCTCTAATTCTTCTGACATATATTTATTTATATTATACTACAATTCTATATTCTATTACAAAATTACGCTTTATGTCGCGATCCGCAAATACCATTTTTGTAACAAATGCAACAATGTGATTTATAGATTATAATTCTGGCCTAAGTCTGGATAATCCCCACATTAAAAGCCTTCTTTATAGGCGATTGATTCGCCGCTTCGATCCCCATAGAAATGACCTTACGCGTTTCTTTAGGATCTATAATTCCATCTACCCACAATCTGGAAGCTGCATAATAAGGTGTGGTCTGGCTGTTGTACCGGTCTGTAATTTCTTTCAGCAGTTCAGCTTCCTTTTCAGGGGTAATGGTTTCTCCTTTCGACTTCAAAGAAGCCTCCTGGATCTGCAGCAATACTTTAGCCGCCTGCGCACCACCCATCACGGCAATTTTGGCGCTTGGCCAGGCATAAATCAGTCTGGGGTCGTACGCCTTACCACACATGGCATAATTGCCTGCGCCATAAGAATTACCGATCACAATGGTAAATTTAGGCACTACAGAATTGGCAACGGCATTGACCATTTTTGCGCCATCCTTGATGATGCCACCTTGTTCAGATCTGCTGCCTACCATGAAGCCGGTTACATCCTGTAAAAATACCAGGGGGATTTTTTTCTGGTTGCAGTTCATGATGAAACGGCTGGCTTTGTCTGCACTATCGGAATAAATTACGCCTCCAAACTGCATCTCCCCTTTTTTCGATTTCACAACTTTACGCTGATTGGCTACAATACCTACCGCCCAGCCATCAACGCGGCCAAGACCACAAATGATACTCTGCCCATAAAGTTCCTTGTATTGTTCAAATTCAGAATTGTCTACCAGGCGGTGGATAATTTCGAGCATGTCATAAGGCTTTTCGCGGCTATCGGGTAAAATGCCATAGATTTCATCCGGATCGGCCTTAGGCAAGGCTGGCTTGATGCGATCAAAACCAGCATTTTCAGGTGCGCCCAACATACTCATGATGTTGCGGATGCTATCCAGACAAGCCTGATCATTGGGATGTTTATAATCTGTTACACCAGATATCTCACAATGGGTAGTTGCTCCACCCAATGTTTCATTGTCCACATCTTCGCCAATGGCAGATTTCACCAGGTATGATCCCGCTAAAAAAACAGATCCGGTGCCATCCACAATCATCGCTTCATCGCTCATAATCGGTAAATAAGCACCCCCTGCTACACAGGAGCCCATAATGGCCGAGATTTGTACAATTCCATCGGATGACATCAGGGCATTGTTTCTAAACATGCGCCCAAAATGCTCTTTATCCGGAAAAATCTCATCCTGCATGGGCAAATATACCCCGGCACTATCCACCAGGTAAATCACCGGTAAGCGATTTTCCATGGCAATTTCCTGCGCCCTTAAGTTCTTCTTGGCTGTCATGGGAAACCAGGCTCCTGCTTTAACCGTAGCGTCATTGGCTACAATCATGCACTGCCTGCCAGATACGTAACCAATGCCACAAACAACGCCGGCCGAGGGACATCCGCCCTGCTCGGCATACAGACCATCTGCGGCAAAGGCACCGAGTTCTAAAAACTCAGTTTCTTTGTCAACCAGGTAAGCGATTCGTTCCCTGGCCAGAAGCTTTCCTTTTTCCTTTTGTTTTGCTGCACTTTTTTCCCCGCCACCACCATATATTTTTTTAAGCCTGGTTTTCAATTCGAATACCGATTGCTTGTTTACATCTTCATTTTTATTGAATTCTATATCCATGCCGGCAAGTTAAATGATAATTTGGATCGAACCAAAAGTCCGTTTCGGGCTTTGGTATAAAGTATGAATAAAGCAACAATGGGGCAGGTTATTTTTTAAAAAAAATAGCCTGCCCCATTGTTTAGCTGCGTAAAATTAAACCTACGCGGTATACTTTTTAAAGATTGAAGTAGCGGTATGCCCTCCAAAACCAAAGGTATTGTTCAATACATAATTTACTGGTGTATGGATAGATTTACCCAATACAAATTTCAACCCTTCAGGGATTGCAGGATCCAGGTTTGCTTCAGTGGTATTGATCGTTGCCGGAATCGTATCATTTTTTATAGCAAGGATACTGATTACACTTTCAATAGCGCCAGCAGCCCCCAGTAAGTGTCCGGTCATAGATTTAGTTGCACTGATGGCTACAGGATGATCTTTAAAGATTTTCTTAATGCCATGTAACTCGCCCACATCACCTAAACCAGTGGAAGTAGCATGCGCGTTGATGTAGTCAATCTGATCTGCAGCAATTCCGGCATCAGCAAGTGCTTTGGCAATACCCAATGAAGCACCTAAGCCATCCGGAGGTGTACCTGTCAGATGATAAGCATCAGCAGCCATACCACCGCCAACCATTTCAGCATAAATGTGCGCACCCCTGGCAATCGCATGATCCAGCTCTTCTAAAATTAAAGCACCTGCACCTTCGCCAATGACAAAACCGTCCCTGTCTTTATCGAAAGGACGTGAAGCACCTTGAGGATCTTCATTGTTTTTAGATAAAGCCTGTGCAGCATTGAAACCACCTACCGAAGAAGGCGTAATGGCAGCTTCAGAACCACCGGCAACCATAATGGTCGCTTTACCTAAACGGATGGTATCAAAAGCATTGATAATAGCTGTATTTGAAGATGCGCAGGCAGAAACCGTAGCATAATTTGGACCATGTAGTTTGTTGCGGATAGAGATTACACCTGCAGCAATGTCAATGATCATTTTAGGAATGAAATATGGATTAAACCTTGGCGTTCCGTCGCCCAGGTGAAAATCTTTCAGCTGCTGCTCAAAAGTACCAATACCACCATTACCAGATCCCCAGATTACACCCACTTCATATCTTTCGGCTTCCGACATATTTTCGAAGTCGAGACCAGAATCCTGAATGGCCTGATCACTGGCTGCAATGGCATATTGTGTAAATACATCATATTTTTTAACTTCCTTTTTGTCTATATACAATTCTGGATCAAAGCCCTTCACTTCAGCAGCGAAGTGGGTCTTGAATTTTGAAGCATCAAACTTAGTAATTGCTCCGACACCGCTTTTACCTGCAACAACGTTTTCCCAAAACTCGTTTACTGTATTTCCCAGCGGGGTCACAGCGCCTAAACCTGTTACTACTACTCTTTTCATATTTACTTATTAATAACATTCAACAGTTAATGACTGCCTTGAATTAAATGCCAAATATAAGCCATATTACTTTGCTAAAGTAAGCCCATCTCATTTTTTGTCAGTTTGCTGACCTTAAATAAACTGTAACCAGCTAAATATGTGCACACTACACCCTGCAAAAAGCGATCAATATACAAGTTAAAAAATCGTTTGTTAGAAAGTGTCTTGTTTCCGGTCAGCCCTCCCCAACCCATCAGCAACTGAACTGATCGAGCGGTAAAAAATTCAGCAACTGAACAATTTTGCGCTGATTTTAAAAAGTTCCGGGAACGTTTCCGGAAATGCTTAGTTTTCTGATAAAGAATTATTAAGTTTGTTTTTTTCTACATATAAATCAGTAATTAAATGGCAGTAAAACCTATTTACAAAACAATATTATTCGTTTGTTTTGCCTTAGTTTTCCGTAGCGCTTCCGCCCAGGAGCTCAGCTCACCTGATGGAAAACTGAAGCTTAAATTTAGCCTGGCCCAGGGCGGTATTCCAACATACGATCTGCAGTACAAAAACAAAGCTGTGATCAAAACCAGTAGCCTTGGATTTAAATTGAAAGATGCTCCTGATTTACTGAGCGGCTTTGAAACCAAAGACACAAAACAAAGTACTTTTGATGAAACCTGGAAACCGGTTTGGGGCGAGGTAAAAGAAATCAGAAACCATTACAACGAGCTGGCCGTAACCATTAACCAAACGGCAACACAGCGGTTCATCATCGTTCACTTCCGTCTGTTTAACGACGGACTGGGCTTCAGATACGAGTTCCCTGCACAAAAGAACCTGAATTATTTCATCATCAAAGAAGAAAAAACCCAGTTCGCCCTGGCTGGCGACCATAAAGCATTCTGGCTTCCGGGAGATTACGATACACAGGAATATAGCACCGTCACTTCTGATTTATCAGAAGTACGTACCAAAATGAAAGCCGCAGTAACGCCAAATGCTTCCCAAACTACTTTTTCTGAAACTGGCCTGCAAACGCCATTGATGATGAAAAGTAAGGACGGATTGTACATCAATATCCATGAAGCAGCTTTGCTGGACTATTCTTGTTTATCGCTTGAACTGGATGACAAAAACATGGTATTGGAATCGGTATTGACACCAGATGCCATTGGCGATAAGGGCTACATGCAGGCACCTTGCCAATCGCCATGGAGAACCATCGTCGTGAGCGATCAGGCAGCTGACATCCTGGAATCTAAACTAATCCTGAACTTAAATGAGCCAACCAAATTTGAAGATACTTCCTGGATTAAACCCATTAAATATGTAGGGGTATGGTGGGAAATGATTACCGGAATGAGCACCTGGTCTTATACCGATTTAGAAAACATTCAACTTGGTGTAACCGATTACAGCAAAACCAAGCCGAACGGCAAACATGCTGCAAACACCAAACGCGTTAAAGAATACATTGATTTTGCAGCAGAGAATGGGCTTGATGCCGTATTGGTTGAGGGTTGGAATGAAGGCTGGGAAGACTGGTTTGGCAAAACGAAAGATTATGTTTTTGATTTCGTAACGCCTTATCCCGACTTTGATGTCAAAGAATTACACCGTTATGCTGCGTCCAAAGGCATTAAGATCATCATGCACCATGAAACTTCGAGTTCAGTACGCAATTACGAAAGACATTTGGATACTGCCTATAAATTTATGGTCGAAAATGGCTACAATGCGGTAAAAAGCGGCTACGTAGGCAACATCATTCCCAGAGGAGAACACCATTATGGCCAATGGCTGGTAAACCATTATCAGTATGCCATTGAAAAAGCTGCGAAATATAAAATCATGGTCAATGCGCATGAAGCTGTTCGTCCGACTGGCTTAAGCCGTACATTTCCCAATTTATTAGCCAACGAATCGGCCCGCGGAACAGAATACGAATCTTTTGGCGGAAACAATGCCGACCATACCACCATTTTACCCTTTACCCGTTTAATGGGCGGACCAATGGATTATACACCTGGTATTTTTGAAACTAAAATCAGCAAGTACAATCCATCAAATACTTCATTTGTGCACAGTACCCTGGCCAGGCAACTGGCTTTGTATGTCACCATGTACAGTCCGCTACAAATGGCAGCGGATTTACCCGAGACTTACAACAAATTTAAAGACGCCTTTCAATTTATTAAAGATGTAGCTGTAGACTGGGACGATACGAAAGTATTGGAAGCTGAACCTGGAGATTACATCACGTATGCCCGTAAGGCAAAAGGAACCAACAACTGGTTTGTAGGCAGTACCTGCGATGAGCAAGGCCGGATGTCTAAAATCAATCTCAATTTCCTGGATGCCGGTAAATCATACATCGCTACCATTTACAGCGATGCGAAAGGTGCGCATTACGAAACCAATCCACAAGCTTATACCATCAGAAAAATTAAAGTCAGCAAAACCACCAAACTGTCGCAATACTGCGCGCCAGGTGGTGGTTATGCAATCAGCATCATCGCTGCAAAATAATTCACTGGGCCTGCAAGGTCTTGTACAACTTCTCGACAAAAAGGGTGGCCGATTTTTTTCTATAGCCACCCTTTTGCCATAATATGAAGGCCTGTTTGTGGTATTCCTTTCCGGTAATTGGCACCACACATAAATCATCCCAGGTCAGAATGGCTTTTTCGTTGATGATCGTAGCCCATTGCCCTTCATTGACCATTGACAATAATGAGTGTACATCATTCATCTCAATTTTAATCAATGGCTTTAATTTTTTCTTACTGAACAGTTCATCCAGCAAAGCCCTGGAGCTAAAACCCTTACTCGGCAAAATCAATTCTACTTTAGAAAGCTCTGTCAACGATATCTTTTTTAAACTGGCTAAGGGATGTTTTTTAGACACGGCCATCATAATCCTCGAAGAGAACAGCGGCTCCATATCAAAACCATCGGTATCGTACTGATCGTGAAAGGCCAGTACCACATCCAGTTCGCCAAGCCGCAATTGCTGCTCCAATTCACCCGGTGTACCATACTCCACCACGATTTTAAGACCCTGGTATTCAGAAGAAAAAGGAGCCAATGCAGGCATCAGCATGGAACTGAAAGCATAGGTCACACCAATTTTAAGTTCGCCGATCACCATGTTGTTCAATTCAAAAATGGCCTGTTTTGATTTCTTTACATCCAGCAGGATCTGCCGCGCATGCTGTAGAAAAACATTTCCGGCTTCAGTCAGCCGAACATGCTTCCCCACCCGATCGAACAACAACATGCCCAACTCATCTTCCAGTTGCTTGATTTGCTGGGATAAGGTACTCTGCGTGACAAATGAGGCCGCAGCAGCCGCTGTAAAATGCAGCATCTCAGCTGCTTTTATAAAATAACCGATTTGCCGTAATTCCATAATACAGATATTATCAATCGTTAAAACTAATCAATATCATTAAAACAATCAATTTTACCACTAATAATTTTATCCCGAAATTTGGAACATCAAATCATTACATCTACCAATACATGTTCAGATCATTAAAATACCGCAACTTCAAGCTCTTTTTTTACGGACAATCCATTTCCCTGATTGGGACCTGGATGCAGAAGACGGCGGTGAGCTGGTTGGTATACAGATTGACGGGCTCAGCCTTGTTACTCGGACTGGTAGGCTTTGTAAGTTTAATTCCTTCGCTCATCCTATCACCGTATGCCGGGAGTTTAATCGACAGACACAACAGGTATAAAATTCTGCTGATTACACAAATCGTCTCCATGGCACAGGCGGCTGCGCTGGCCGCAATTATTTTCTTCAAATACTACAACATCCCCTGCATCATTTTTCTAAGCTTGCTACAAGGGGTAATCAATGCCTTTGATGTCACCTGCAGGCAGTCGCTTATGGTGGATATGGTAGAAGATAAAAATGACCTGCCAAATGCCATAGCACTCAATTCAACCATGACCAATATGGCCCGCATTGTGGGACCAGCAATAGCAGGAGTTATCCTGAGCACTTTTGGAGAAGACTTCTGTTTCATTGGCAACTTTGTGAGCTATGTTCCCGTACTGATCTGCCTGCTGCTGATGAAACTAAACCTCAGCGTATCTGCCCCCAGTCAAAAAAGCATTTGGGTAGAGCTGGAAGAAGGATTTAAATATGTAGCCGGCGACAAAGATTTAAGTAGCATGATCATCATGATTGGGATCAGCAGTATGTTTGTCATTCCATTCAACACCCTGATGCCAATTTTTGCCAAAGATCTGTTTTCTGGAAATGCCAGCACTTTCAGCTGGTTTGAAAGTGCAGCGGGACTTGGCTCTGTCATTAGCGCCATGTACCTGGCCAATTTAAAAAGTTCCAAATCTTTAATGCGCATTACCATGATTGCCAGTGCCATTTTCGGCTTAAGCCTGATCCTCCTGTCCTACTCAGGCATACTGCCCATTGCCCTGGTATTTATGACCTTTAGCGGATTGGGTATGATGGCACAAACTTCATCGATCAATACTTACATTCAAACGCATGCCATTCCTGAAATGCGCGGAAGGGCAATCAGCTATTACATCATGGCTTACCAGGGAATGATTCCCATTGGCAGCTTGCTGATTGGCTGGACTGCCAATGCCTTTGGCCCCCGACTGGCGGTTTGCATTGCCGGTATCATTGGCTTACTGGCTACCGGAATGTTCGTATTATACAAAACCAAATTCTCCGGTAAACACGCTACCCTGATGCTCCGCTAAGCGATTAAAAATCCACATTCAGCTTTGCCCGGATCCCCATTGGGGTAACACCAGGATTATTGAGGTGTGTAAAACGTTTAACGACATCTACCCGCAGCACTTTAAAGATATTGGACAAACCAACACTACCTTCAATATACGGACTGCGCTCTATAGGAAATGCTACCCGACGACCTTTATCATCCGAAGGAAAACGGTAATGTTCCCGATGGTTGCCCTGTCTGTTCTTTTCAGTCACATTGCCGTCCAGAATCTTGATAGAGGCAACCTCACGCCATTGCAGCTTTTTAATCAAAGGAATTTTATTTAAAAAGAAGCCATTAAAAGAATGCTGAATATTCAGGCTGACATAGCGGTCGCTCATAAATTCCATAAAATTCATCAGGTTATAGGAGGAAAGCTGATAAGCATAAGTTTGATTCGCCCGATGGATGCTAAGCAAAGGGAAAGGAACTTTTCCGAAAATAGCGCCTCCCTCCACGATCACATCTGAAAAACCCAATTGCGACAGGTAAAATCTTTTGGCCACATTAAGTGTGACATTTTGATAATTGTAATCTCCCCCCAATAAGCCCCTGATGCCTACAGCACCGCTCAGGGTAAACACCGGATAACCATTGTTAATTGGTCTTCTGAACCGCTTGCCCTGGTAAAATTTTTCATGTGGTGCCCAACGCAGTTCAGCTACAAATTCAGAAGTAGACAGGTTAACTTCCTGGTTACTGACCTGACCTGGAAACAGATTATCATCATTATCCCGTTGAAAATGAAGCTTACCTGCCGCCTGCATTACTTGATTTTTATAGCTCAGGCGCAAAGAGATGTGCTGCATGGTTTCATGCAAATACTCCAGTGACCACTTCCGATTGTACATCCATTTATCGTTAACTCCCCGCTTAAAGGAAAGCAAAAAATTATCATCCTCTAAAAAGTTCAGGTCCTGTCCAGGGATCTGGGTCTCAAAACTATGCCTTACAGCAATAGAACGAACCGGAAATTCATAGATCGACCTCGAAGTCAGGGATTCGGTTACACCAAGATCATATTTCCAGCGCCTGTCTTTTGTACCATAAGCAACATGTCCGTCCAAAAAGAACTTCTTACTAAAAATATCCGTGGTCTGTCCGCCTATTTTAAACCTGGAGCCTTCAACCGGACTAAAGCTATAAAAGGAACTTAACGAACCAATCTCCACAGGCCCCTCATTGATATAGCCGGTCAATACCGTAGAGGCTACCGCCATCGTACGCTTAAAGGAGCTTGAGTTTTTAAGGCTGTCAATATTGGCATAAGCTGCCTTTTCATTCGAGGACAACAATTCTGGTCTGGAGCTTTGCCAGAAGTCATCCGTTTGCTTTACGGGTTTCCGGCCAACCAGCGTATCCTGGCCCGCGGTACGCTGTAAAGCCAGATCTCCAAACTCAAATTTATTTACCGTAATCGTCCGTTCCCCAAAAATGCTGGTTCCTTTTTTAAAAATACCCAGATCCATCCCCACTACGCTTTTACTCAGATGATATTTGTCCATACTGTCCGAAGTGTAGTTTAAAGCGATCTGCAAATCTTTAACCCAATTCAGGTTGATCTGGTTATTGATTGAAAGCTCTGCCCGCTGTACTGCATAATGCCCATCTAAACTGATGTACAAATAGCCGGCAAACAATACGTCCTGTTTGTTTTTTGGAGACACCATCATCTTAATCTGCCAGGGCGTAACATCTTTAAGGGTATCCAGAATAAAGAATTTATAAAATTGCGGCGCAAGCTCCGCAATCGGGCTTAAAAATCGCTGGTTTCCCAAACCAATATCATGGTCATAAATATCGATGTGCTGATATACCTTATCCAGGAATTCATTCAATCCGTCTTCATCCAGGTATTGATCTATTCTGGACTGCTTCTCTCCCAATACAGCGCGCTCTGGCTTCGACAGACCGCTTTGTTTAACCAGGCACAGTTTTTCCTGCATAAAAACAGGGATCTGGGTTTTACCAGGTTGCTTTACCGTATCGGCATTTTGTTTTAAAAACTGATATTTTTTAAGCAGACTTGATTTCCTCGCTTTTTCACTGGTCAGACTTAAAGACATGCACAGTTTTTCATACTCCTCAAAAGCAATGTTTTTGTGAAAAGAAACATTATTCTGATCCCTGTTTTCAATGACCTTGCGCATGAACTCTACTGCAGGGTTGTCTTTATTTTTATACCTGGGTCTTTTTTCCGCCGTTACACTGACCTCCGACAGGTCTTGTTCCAGGCTTTCCATCCGAACATGAATCTCCTGAATTTTACCGGGTAAAATTGGTAAACTTTGTTTTCTGCGACCTACCGCAGAAAAATTGAGCATTTTAACAGCTTCCTTGCTACTGATGGTATAACGTCCCTGCGCATCACTCAGCGTTTTCACCGTTGAATTGTCAAACCCTACATTGATATTCGATAAGGGTACACCGGTTTGTGCATCTGAAATTTGTCCCTTAACGGTAGTTTGTTGTGCTTGTACATGTGTAAATAGCAGCAGTAAAAATGATAGTAAAGCCAGTCTCATAAATGATAAATCTGAAGCGGTAAAAACTACTCTTAAGACAAACCATTTGAAAATAAGTCCTATACAAAGGCGGCTTAAAAAAATAAAATGTTTGCAACATTTTTCACTTCATAGCATCTGATTAAACCGTTTTTATAGCCTTTGTTGACTGTATAAATGAAGGGTAAGTCATTGGAAAGCGTGTTATACCAATAATGATCTTATCTTTGCCTCACTATGAAATTACCACTTAGAATTAATTTTGACGACAAAGACTACACCTATATCATTTTAAACCCTGTTTTAGATAGAGATACCACTGAATTACACATCAGTTTGTCAGGTCAGGAATTCCTGCTGGTACAGAACGAAAAGAAAGAATGGTGCAGCAAAGACTCAGCTCAACATCAGAATGATGACCTGCTGAAAGCCATTGGCAGAACAATAGCACTTCGGTTTAAACTATAAAATGACAGGTCAATGGCGATAAAACTTGTTTAACGCCTTATTTTAACCCCTTGATCTCCGCGTGATATACCCTTAAGCGCGTACCTTCCGCCACTTTTAACGAACAACCTGTAAATAAAACAGCTTTCGCATGGTAGATCTGCGCACCGTGCTTTGCAGATATTTTCACGTTTTCAAATTCGATATGCTGAATGGGTGATTCTGGAATACCCCAAATGATCAGGCCTTCCTGGGCATTGTTGATGTCAATGTTTTTTAAACGGATATCTTGATATACAGGATTGTATGCTCCAGCTTCAGTTGCAAGATCTGTTTCTGGATTGGCCGGTTCTTTTGGATAATATTCAGAAATGAATATTGGATATTTTGAGTTGTTTATTTTGATATTTTCATAAGTGATCTGATCAATGACACCACCACGACCACGGGCTGTTTTGATGCGTATGGCTGAAGTAGTCCCATCAAACGTACAATTGCTGACTTGTAAATTGCTTAAACCACCGGAAGTAAAACTTCCGATGGATAAGCCGTGTCCATAACCAAATGTACAGTTCCTGATCATTATATTTTTAACTTCCGGATCTCCGGGCGCTTGCTTTCTGTTTCCAAAATTAATCGCGATGTTATCGTCGCCGGTATTGATGGTACAATGTTCAATCGTACAATTTTTTGCTGAAATGTTGATACCGTCCGTATTTCTTGAATTTTCAGGGGCCTGTACCCTGAGGTCATGAATGTATACATCTGTACATGATTTTAAAGACATATGGGTATTGGGTGGATTTAAAAAGGTAATGCCAGTAAGCTCTACCCGTTCCGTGGCTTCAATAAATAGCAGTTGCGGACGCCTTAAAGTCAGTGTTTTGGCCGTAGTCTTTTCCCACCAGATCTGGCCTTGTCCATCTATTGTTCCAGCACCCGATATTTTCACGTCTGTGGCATTGGATATGTTGATCAAATTCTGATACCGGCCATTGCTGGCTGGAAAAGCATCAACATCATTCCTCAATTTAAGCACGGCGCCCTTTGCAATTTCAAGTTCGGTTTTACCATACATATTTAATGGACCACAAACATAGATCCCTGCAGGAATCAGCACTTTACCTCCGGTTTCTTTAGCCTGATCAAGTGCCTTTTGGATAACCAGTGTATTTAGTGTCTGGTCATCACCCAGCGCCCCCAGATCTCTGACATTATAAACGATTTCAGGTATAAGCGGCAACTGCCTGTATTGGCCTTGAACAGCGATGGAAACAAATAAAAATACAGTAAAAAATACACGTTTCATACCTGTTTATAGTTTAAGCTTCAAGCCAGACACATTGATGTTTTTGCTGTTTTTGATGTCGACTGAAGGTACGTTTCCTTTAGTTAATATAACAGAGTTTGTAATTTCGATATCGCTCGCATCTTTAATCTCTACCGCCTTATTCACCTGCATAAATAGGTTATTCATTTTAATGTTTCTAACCGCCATTTCCGGAAGTCCGCGGACAAAAACACCAATATTAGCACCATTGCAAACCACCTGATCAATAAATACATCCCTGAATTGAGGTGTCTCCACACTCACTTTCGGAACTTCCTCCTGCTGATTGGCCTCAGGTGCTTTTGTCCAGTAATACATATCAAAAAATATCGCCTCGTCGACAATGTTGAACATATTGATATTCCTGATGTAAATCTTTTCCACAATACCACCCCGGCCACGGGTTGTTTTGAAGCGAATGCCTTTATCTGTTCCCATGAAAGAACAATCGGAAACAAATATATTTCGGGCTCCCCCAGACATTTCGCTGCCAACTACAAAACCACCATGCCCTGCGTACACCTTATTGTTACGGATGATCACATTTTCCGTAGGTACATTTCTCTTTCTGCCTTCAGCATCTTTTCCGGATTTGATACAGATTGCATCGTCACCGACATCAAATACAGAACCTTCAATGCGCACATTTTTACAAGACTCGACATCTACACCATCTCCATTCTGCGCGTAATCCGGGTTTTTAACCGCAATATTCCTTAAAGTAAGGTCGGTACATAATAAAGGATGTATATTCCATGCTGGTGAATTTTGAAAAGTTACCCCCTCTAAAAGCACCTTACGGCAATTTGTAAAAACGATAAGATTTGGTCTCAGGTAATCTTTAATGTCCTCAAAATCTGAAAGCTTTTTTCCCGGTTCCAATACAAACGAACGTTTTTCGACATGCGCTTTCTTTGTTTTCTCACTGGGATACCAAATTTTGCCATCTGCACTGAGCGAACCTCCGGATTGTACTTTCTTTTTCCACTCCCCCTCAGTGAGTTTATCTTTACCCACCATCCGCCAGGCATCTCCATTTCCGTCAATCGTTCCCGATCCGGTAATGGCTACATTTTCGAGGTCAGTGCCCATAACCGCCGACTGGTTTCTGGCAGCGGGCTTGCCTTCGTAATTGCCCGCTATAATTTGATATTGGTTAAAGTCAGCTGTAAATTGCAGAAAGGCATTCTCCGCCAAATGCAGATTGACATTACTTTTCAGTGCAATAGGACCAGTAAGCCAGTAACCCGCCGGAATTAAAACTACACCACCGCCTTTTTGGCTACAAGTAACAATAGCTTGATTGATTTGCTTTGTATTTAAAGTAAAACCATTCGCTACTGCACCAAACTTGATGATGTTGAAAGTATCGGTTTTGAAAGAGGGCTGCTCAATTTCAGGAAGGTGGTCCCACGAATAAGATGTAGTCTGTGCGTTTGCACTTAAGGAACAAACGCTTAGCATCGCAAAAGCGGAAAACAAAAATTTCAAATCGTTTAATCTCATTTTTTAAAAAAATAGGTGCCTCAGCTTACCTGAGGTATTTTTTCAAACATAATGAAGCAGGACATTTTATGTGTCTAATTTTTGATCAAATAGGTCTAAATATTGTTGTTTCAGCAAAAACACAGCGCTTTAGCAGATTCCGTTGATTCTGATCAGGATCATTTGAAAATCTTTTTTAAAAACCCGTCAATATATTGAACAGTAGGTTCAAACCAGGGCTCAAACAAACAAAACGTATGGGGTGATTTTTCAAAGGTATGCTGCTCATGATAAATGCCATACTGGTCAAGCACTTTTCTAAAATCATCTCTTCCCGCATGCATGCGGTCTACTGAACTGTTCAGGAACAAGGTAGGTGGCGTATTTTTTCCCACATGTGTTAAGGGAGAAGCCGCCTTCCAAAGCTCCGGATGTTCCATTTTCCCATAACCAAACCAATAGGAAGCTGCGGAGGTCGATTTGCGGTCATCGCCTTCCCCACTTTCGGGATGTACAAAAGAAAGTGTACCGTCTATATCCACAATTGCCTGAACCGAATCAGACATCCCCCCATGACAGGCATTCGCACGGAAACTGGTGTCCCCATTCGTTGTTCCCACAAATGCAGCCAGCTCGCCTCCGGCGGAAAAACCGAGTATGACAATCTTTGACGTATCGATAGGAAAGTTTTTCTTTTGCGTACGCATCCATCTGACCGCTGATTTAAGATCATTTACTGCCGCTGGGTACAATGCTTCTGTAGATAAGCGATATTCTACAGTAAAACACACATAACCTAATGCCGCAAGATGCTGCGCCAGGGGAATATGCTGTTGCCGGTTACCACTCCGCCAACCGCCACCATGTACAATCAGTATCGCGGGGCGCAAAGCGCTGCCAGGAGCTGCCGGAGAAAAAGCATCTATATGCAATTTTCTGCCTTTGACATCGCAATACACTAAATTCCTTTTTTCAGCAACCTGGGGCGACTTCAACTCCGGAACAATCTGGGCATCAGGCATGGTTTTAATCAAACTCAGGTAAGCACGCCTGGTAGAAAAGGAAGTATCGGGAATACCCGTTAAGCCACTCCTGTTTTGAGCAACAGCTGCTAAAGCGCAAATGAAATTCAGTAGAAGGAAGAATTTTAGTTTCATAATATATTTTACCTAAAATAGGTATAAATCAGATCAAATTATAGCCGATATAAACACCATATAATTTTATATTTGTCCATTACCGTTAAACTAAACAAAAAAGATGAAACAAGGACTTTTAATCGATATGGATGGTGTGATTTATAGTGGCGAAGAATTGATCTTCGGTGCAGATAAATTCATCAAAAACTTACTGGATAAAGACATCCCATTTACTTTTATGACCAACAACAGTCAAAGAACCAGTCTGGAAGTTGTGCGTAAATTAAAGGGCTTAGGGATTAAAGTAGAAAGCAAACATGTCTATACGAGCGCAATGGCTACCGCAAAATTTCTCGGCGATCAGAGCCCCAATGGCACAGCATACGTTCTTGGCGAAGGTGGTTTACTGAGTAGTTTACACGATCACGGAATTACTTTAGTCAACACAGATCCTGAATTTGTAGTACTTGGAGAAGGTCGTAATTTCACCTTAGAGATGGTACAACGTGCTGTAGACATGATTTTAGCAGGGGCGAAATTCATTACCACCAACAGGGATCCATCACCAAAAAAGCCGGGTTGGAACAATCTTGGAATTGCTGCAACCACGGCTATGATTGAAGAAGCAACCGGCAGAAAAGCATTTGTAACCGGTAAACCTAGTCCGGTAATGATGCGCTCTGCCAGGAAGTTCTTAGGTCTGGAAACCAGCGAAACCACTGTTGTAGGAGATACCATGGAAACTGATATCCAGGGTGGTGTTCAAATGGGTTATAAAACCATATTGGTATTGTCGGGTATTTCTACCAAAGATACATTAAGTCACTACGCCTTTAAGCCAGATATGATTGCAAGTTCGGTTGATGAAATCGAATTCCCTTTAAACTGGTGGTCCTAAGTAAATTAGGGCTTAGTAGTCGGCTCTGGGGCCTTTTCAATAAGGTCCATAAACTGATCAAGCTTCGGCGTAATGATAATCTGTGTACGCCTGTTCCTGGTTTTCCCGGCTTCGGTATCATTGGGTGCTACAGGATTATATTCGCCGCGGCCACCGGCAGTTAGCCTTTTTGGATCTACATTGTATTTATTTTGTAAGGCCTGCACAACGGATGACGCCCTCAATGCACTTAAATCCCAATTGTTTCTAATATTGGTTTGCGCAATAGGCACGTTATCCGTATTACCTTCAATCAATACCTCATAGTCTTTATAATCGGTGATGATCTTAGCAATTTTACTTAAGGTCGCGCCTGCCAGATCCGAGATTTCATAACTTCCGGATTTGTACAACATGTTATCAGATAAAGAGATGTATACCACACCTTTCAACACCTGAACATCCACATCGCGCATTTCCTCTCTGCTCAATGAACGGGTCAGGTTATTGGTCAGCACCACATTAAGCGAGTCGCTTTTATTTTTGGTATTCACCAGATGTTGTATGTATTTATTGGAACTGTTGATCTCATCTACCAGTTTAGAAATGTTCACGTTACCCTGACTGGAAGAGGATAAACATTTATCCAAAGCGGCCTGCAGTGCAGCGGTGTTTGCCCGCTCAGCCGCAATTTGCTCTTCGAGACTTTTTACCCTTGAACTTGATCCTGAAAGATCCTGCTGACTGCCTTGATATTTTTGATTTAAATCTTTCGTTTTATTTTTCAGATCATCATAACTCGATTGTAAGTCCTTGTATTTTTTACTGCTTACGCAGCCTTGCCCGATACAGGCAAATAAGATTAAAGCGATCGGTAAAGTGGAAAATTTCATAATTGATCCGGATTTAGTATTAAAATAATGCTCTTATTGAACCAAGTAATAACGAATTTATTGCAAAAAAGTTTCAATGTGATGCAAAAAATCTACCTTTTAGAAAACAATCCCTGCTTTTTTTCGTAACTGATAAAAACGCAATACTCATGAATATGAATTTACAAGAGCTGATTGTTCTTCAGAAAAAGATACTGCTCATCCGATATGAAATTATAAGGACTGCCTTTGGATAAACCTGAAATTGTTCCTCACCTCTTTAAATTCTTTCTGCAGGATCATATTGGCAGCAAGTTCACCCATCGCTTTGAAATCTGTGGTAACCACGGTAATCTCCAGCAATTCTTTCATTACCGTCTCATTGAAAGAAAGAATCCCGATATCCACACCTTGTTTCAAACCGGTACTTCTGATCTTCTTAATCAAATCGGCGAGTTCCGGCTCTGTAAGTATGATAAAGGCCTCTCCTTTCTGGATCACAACCTCATCTACTTCCGACACCACCAGGAATTGTTTATCATGTTCCTCACAAAACAACTGAATGCCATACAATATCTCCACCGGATGATGACTTAATTTGGGAAAAACGACTGTAATTCTACTGTATTTGTCAAATTGCGCAGCCGCAGCCTGCAAAGCATCATAACTATCCTGCTTAAAATCCTGGTAAACTGAAATATATCCATCCTTTTTCAAAGGTACATTTTTATCCAGCAGCACAAGTTCATGAGGCGAGATGCTTTTGAGTACTTCTTCATATTCGGCAGCTTTAGCATCGTGAAAAAAATGAGGCATCACCGCGTAATAATGGTATTTCCCTTTATTATTCTCTATAATTTCTTTGAAAAGCTTTGGATCATAATGGTGGATCTGCAATTCAACCTTCGCTTTTTTACCTAGTGTCTGAATGAAAGTATCATAAACTTCCTTTTTATAGGAGCTCATTTTATTGAGTACCATCAAAATACGCAATTCTTTTCCAGGACCTTCGGCAACATAATTGCCCTTACCCGGAACCGAAATCAAATATCCCTGATCTTTTAAACGCTTATAGGCTTTTTCTACCGTATCCCTGGCAATTTTATGATCGGAACTGAAGTCATTTATAGAAGGAACACGTGAGTTCTTCTGTAAAATACCCTTTTCGATATCCCGAATAATGGCCTGTACAATTTGCTTAGCTTTAGTCGTTTTGTCATTAGGGTCTATAAAAAGCTGATATTTCATTTTGTTAGTGTTATGGTACCTCTTTTATCTTTTATGACATTTACATCCTACAAATATACTTACTCAGATAAGCGACTTCTAATATTGTTACATTTCCCGACAAAACTGTCCTGAACTTACCTGCTTCATTGGGTTACCCTAAACCAGTCAAAATCGGCATAGCCAGCATCATTAATTTTGCTCGTTCTGGTAGCAAACAAGCCAACTTTGGCACCAATCCATTGCCCTTTATCCGCCTGAAAAGCCGCGCCAACATCAATGAATTGCTTTCCTTCCAGACTATAACTAAACTGACAACTGGCCCCTTTACTTACGGTGACCCGGAAGTAAACCTCCTTACCTGGCAGCTGGGCGATCACCTTTTCTGATTCGGCTTTACCCTGACTGGCAGATTTACAAATTCCATAAACAACTGAAATTCCATTTTTATCACTGCGAAGAGATATTCCGGCATAGCTCATTCCCATGACGATCAACCCTGCCTTTTCATTTTCCAATTTGGGATTTGGCGTAAATTTCAATTTAGTGGTCGCTACAAACGCTTCTGTCGGAAATTTTTGCAACAGCATATTCGGAACATCCCAGTAGTTTCTGGCACTATCCGGTATTTGATGCGTATACAGTCGAAGCGCTCCCAAAGCAGGATTTAAAAAGGACCAGGTTGCTCTAGGATTGGCCTGCCATTGCCACTGCAAGCCTAAAGCAGTACCGTCAAATTCGTCGCTTTCAGCAGGCGTTTCTATGGGATATGTACGGCCAACATTCGGCTTTTTATAAGTCAGCACAGGCTCACCTATACCATCACCATCTTGATCTATACCGATAACCGGCCAGTCATTGATCCATTTCATCGGCTGCAGATGTACCACACGCCCGTAAGCTTCTTTATCCTGAAAATGCAGGAACCAATCCTCACCCGTTTGTGTATTTACCCAGGCACCCTGATGTGGCCCGTTTACAACAGATTTTCCCTGATCCATGGCTACATGACGCTCATAAGGCCCGTATATATTCTTGGAACGAAGAATCAGTTGCCAGCCAGTAGATACGCCACCCGCTGGTGCGAAGATGTAATAATATCCATTTCTTTTGTACAGCTTTGGCCCCTCTATAGTGGGATCAGTCTCATGGCCGTCGTACACCAGCGTTCCGGCTGTGATTGCTTTGGTTCCGGCAGCATTCAGCTCCTTTACAGCCAGCACACTTTTGATACCTGCGCGACTTCCCGCATAGGCATAGGCCAGGTAAACTTTACCATCTTCATCCCAAAGCGGACAGGGGTCAATCAGTCCCTGACCACTTTCAACCAGGACTGGATCAGACCATACACCGGCTGGATCTTTAGCTTTGGTTACATAAATACCGAAATCTGGATCCGGATAATAAATGTAAAACTCGTTATTATGGTATCGGATGGCCGGAGCCCAAACCCCATTGCCATGTTGTGTTTTAGAAAAGTGATCAAAAGGCGGCTGGCGTTTCAACGCATGACCAATGATGCGCCAGTTTACCAGATCCCTGGAATGTAATACCGGCAATCCCGGAACCGCATCAAAACTAGAAGCAATCAGGTAAAAATCATCACCTACCCGGATGGCATCCGGATCCGAATAATCGGCATCCAATACCGGGTTTTTAAAAGTCCCGTTTCCCAAATCAGATACCCAGACTTTGGATACATAAGGCTTAGCCGGATTATCTTTTTTGCCTGTCACCTTTTGTTGCCCCATAAGCGGGCTCACAAAACTGACAACCAGACCCGATAGGATAAATAACTTAGAATAGTAGTTCATGATTAGATTACTTGATGTTTGGCATCCAGGGATGCGCATGGTTAAAAATATTGTTCAAAGTATATACTTTCGCTTCGCTGCTGCTCAATTGCTTCGACCAGCCAATTCTACCCGAAGCAGGAGCTCCTGGCCCAGTACTTTGGTATTCTGCATAATACGTGGTCTTTTCCTTATTTGGAAACATACTGTCTCCTGGCCAGTGGTACCAGCCCTCCGGTACAATGTGTCCGCCCATCGACGTTCTGATCCAAACCGTCCGCGCATAAGGCCGCCATGGCCTGCCCAAAAACACTTTGTTCACCCCACTATCGGCAATCAATTTGCAATCAAAAAAAACATATCCAAATTTCTGACCTTCCCGGGTGGCCGCAGCAGTAATGTAAGAGTTACTTAGGCTTTTTATCGTACAGCTTTGAAATACAGCTGTGGCCTCACCAAAAATAAAGTCAGTAGTCCCTTCAACATAACAGTTTAAATAATACTGTCTGCTATTTGCAGTCGCCGTAAAAAGCGTATCCTGATTCCCTAAAATACGGCAGTTTTTCAGCAATATCCGGTCCCCTTCTACATGTAAAGCAACCGCCTGCCCAACCTTTCCTGATGTATTCTCAATAGTTAAATTTTGAGCGGAAAAACCATCCCCCTGTACCAATACTGTGTAAGAAGTATAAGTGCTAAACTTATCCAACCCGTAAATATCTTTACCTCCGGAATAAACTTTACCGGAATAATCCGCATTGGTAATGATGGTATTCGAGGCATCTTCGCCAATGAACGAAATGTTCGTTTTCCACGAAGGAATAACCAGTTTTTCCCGATAAACTCCTTTGCGGATATAGATCTTCACTTCTTTCTTTCCCAGATCTCGGACCGAGTTCACAGCTTCCTGAATCGTTTTGTAATCCCCTTTTCCATCTTGCGAAACCGTAAGTGTTTCGGGGTATTTTTGTTGCGCAACACCGGCCAGGCTCATGCCCAACAGAAACAGCGTACACAACGTCTGAAGCCTCTTTTCAAGAAAATCAGCAATGAAGTCAATCGATTGTTTTTTGCTAACACAAATGCGCATAGGATTTAAATTTGGTTCAGCAATCATACGAAGTTTGCTTCATTGATCTTGAAAAATGTGAAAAATAATTTGCGCAATCGTTGCCGAGAAAAACTATAGTTTTAACCGTTTTCCTTAATCATCAGGCGGTGCTGCAGCCCCCAGTTAATCAGCACATCTGTCACAGGCATTACTTTTTTACCATATGTGGTAATGCTATAGCTTGCTGTTGATGTTTTCAAACCAGGCTGTTCTTTGCTTACCATCAAGTTTAACTCCAAATCCTTCAATTCTTTGGATAGCATTTTTGCAGAGATGCCCGGAATACCACGTTGCATATTTTTGAAGGTATTTTCCTCAGCAGTTCTTTGAGCCAGGTAATGCACGATCAATAATTTCCATTTGCCCCCAAGAATCTCTAAACTATCCTGTAAAGCCATAAATTCCGACTTACACTTTCCCGTTCTTTGATTTGCTTCCATCTTAACCCTGTATACTTAGTGGTAACCTCAAGGTTACCAGTGCCAAATTTAAATGATTTTGCCGGTAAATTTGCCCGATGAATGAATTTCCAAAAATTCCACGCCGTATCCTGACAGGGATCAGAAACGGTAAATCCGTAATTACAGCAGACGAAGTGGTTGGCAATGTATCTGAACACTACCCGGGATTGATTATTTCTGACCTGTGGACAACAGATACCATGCCTGTCGACCTTTCTGCTCTTGTACAAACAGAGAATACAGCATTACCGGTTACTCCTGTTAATGGTTCATATTTTCGCTATGTCCACATTCCGCCAGATCAGGACCTGGGTATCGAAATCAAAGCAGGCATGCCTCATCCGCTAATGCATCAAACAGACACTTTGGATTACATCATCATTTTATCCGGAGAGATCTGGCTAATTCTTGAAGAAGAAGAAACCTTATTAAAAGCAGGTGATGTAGTTATACAGCGAGGTACAAATCATGCCTGGAGCAACAGAACTAATACAGGTTGTATACAACTTGCCGTATTGCTTGATGCCCGGCAAACGAAATAATCAAACATGAAGCAATGCTATTGATCGAGCAACCTAAGCTCAAAAATATTGGATGTGCTGCGACCCGGTTTAGCTTTAAATACCACCTCTAAAGTTTGCTGCGTTTTTAACTCATCAGGCAAAGGAAGTACGGTATCTGCAAACTGTGCTCCCTTGCCCTCCATTTTAAAAGATTGTAACAAAACACCATTAACCAGGAGGTCGAAGTCGCCCTGCTTTTCCCCATCAAAATAGGTAAAACTAAGTTTAACTGCATTCTTACCTGGGTTTTTCAGCACATAACTGAAAAAACCTTTGGCTGATCGGTAATGACGGTCTTTAAACACTCCATTTTCTGTTCTTTCCCCTTTAAACCGATGGTCAGACTCTGGCTGCTGTTCGCCTACACTCACCTGATCTACTGTAATTGCATCCAGCCCTAACCTGGCTTCTTCCTGCGATTTGATCAATGCCTGACGAGTGCGCAACTGGGCCTGATTGGTAAATGGCCAGTAAATCATATACCGCGCATCATGAACCTGATAAAAGGGAATCATTTCCAGGTTTTGATATTGAGGTTGAACAATCAACGATGCCGCTGAAAATGTAAAGGCTTTATTTTTGACCGGTTTTATTTTACCAGCGAAGTCCCGATTTTCTGTGACCAATAAAGGTGCGTCCTGGATGGGATAAAGCGGGCCACTGGCCACATGCCCCATTCTGCTGCCATCGGCATGTAAGCCAGTCAATCCAGTCGTGTCTGTGATGGCAGCAAGCACAATCGGACCATGTACAAAAGAAACCCAATCCGATTGGTCTGGCAGGATTTCTGCCTTGGTTTGCATAGGCAACACTATAGTGATGACATCCCCATCCTGCCAAAGCTTACGCACCGCGGCATATCCATGTTCATCCCGCTTTACTTTTACAGCTTTCTTGTTGACCAGGATTTGCAGTTTACCCGCTTCAACCCAGGCCGGATACCTGAATTTAATGGCAAAATCTTGTGGTTTTTTCAGCTCCACAGTTAAAGTACTTTGTTCCTCAAATGGAAAACGTGTCTGTTGGGTAATGCTCAGGTTTCGTGCTTTCCACTGCAGCACCGATGGCAGATAAAGGTTCACATATAAATCTTTCTGGTCCTGTGCATAAATCAGTTCCCCATACTTTCCATGGTTTTCTAAGCCTGAGCCCACACAGCACCAGAAGCCTTCTTGTGGTTGCGAATAAACACGGTAATGCCGGGGGCGCATCGGGGTAAAATACACAAAACCACCATCCGGATGCTGAGAAGACAAAATGTGGTTATAAGTTGTACGCTCATAATAATCCATGTATTTGGCATCTTTGCTGTAAAGAAACAGATGCTTGCTCAGTTTAAGCATATTGTAACTGTTACAGGTTTCAGGGCCCTCCCTGCTTTCCATCATCGACGAAAAATTATTTGTGGGATTAAAATGCTCGCTTACACTGTTTCCGCCAATAGACACCGTACGGTGATCAACCACTGTATTCCAGAAAAAATCAGCAGCATCTTTCCAGCCGGCATCCTTCCCAACCTCGGCAATCCGCATAAAACCGATCACCTTCGGGATTTGGGTATTGGCATGCAGACCATTTAGCGAATCGACATGATGCAATAAAGGATTGAGTATGGCACGATGTGAGAACCTGCGTGCCATTTGCAAATACCGCTGGTCATTGCTTAGCGCAGCAACATCCGCGAAAACTTCATTCATTCCGCCATGTTCAGTTTTAAGCATTTGCTGCATTTGTGCATCAGACATCCCAGATGTTATTTTCAAACACCAATCAGAAAGCTTCAGTAATATCCTTTTAGCCTGTTCATTTCCGGTCAATTGATACGCATCAATTAAACCTGCATATAGTTTATGGATGTTATACCATGGCACCCACCTGTTACTTAAAGAGAAGCTACCGGCGTCGGCCTTCCCGGCTTCCACGGCATCCCAAAGTTCGCGACTACCAGGTATGCCGCCAACATAACCATTGCCATTTTTTAGCTGACATTTTTCCAGCCAGTCCAACATGTAATCCAGACGTTTTTTCAATTCCACATTACCCGTTGCAGCATACATTTCAGACAAAGCAGAAAGATAGTGTCCGCCAATATGCCCATCTAAACCTGAATTTTCCCAGTTTCCATAGCTTTTCAGCTTGGCCTCCAGCCCGGCTTCTCTTAAAAATGGAGCCAGCAGCCGGTCGCAATCAAGTGCCAACAGGTATTTCATGTCGGTTTGCTGGGCGGCTTTAAACGGACTTTCCAATAACCTTACGTCAGCCAAAGGAAATGCCTGTAAACCACTTTGTCCATGACTGGAAAACCCAGTGCCCAACAACAAACAGGCATAAAAAAACAATCTCTTCATGATGAACCTACCAATCTAATTTTAACAAAGAAACACCCTGTCTGGGTAGTGAGATGTTGACTGTAAAATTTCCATCAACAGCAGTTCTTTTCAGGGTTTTACCAATGCTCTGCAACTGCCCTCCTTTCTCCAGCTGCGCAATTTGTGCAGCTGTTGGATTTTGTGGTGAGCCTAATTTTTTCCACAATTCATAAGAATTGCTGTGTTTATCATCAATCCGGTATTCTGTGAATGAAAACGTCCGCCCTGGTATCGCTGAGATGTTAACGGTAACAACTTCTGGCTTGCCGGTTACGTCTTCATCATGATAGTTCCACACCATTACTCCCGCTGTCTGGGCGGCTTTGCTTGCCATTACGCCAATATCAGTCTGACCGGAACGGATACTCGAATCCAGTACAGATTTAAGGGAATACATCCGGTTACTTTCTGCTTTTACCCGCTTACCATGCATCATGCCATACATTCTGAAAACATTCAAAACTGGCTTATCCACCCCATTGGTAGCCAAATCCCTAAAACCAGCAAACCAGGGTTGATCTTCAAACTCAAAAGACCAGCTCACTGCACCGATCAGGTTTTTATCATAAAGGTCTGCCAGCAGATATTTCCTGGCAAAAGCGGCAGCAGTATAACTCGAATACAGGGTTCCGTTCCGATAGGCATTTTCAGGATTGGTGCTCATTCCACAGGCTGCACAACCTTCAGGGTCAGACTCCCCCAATACCACAGGGATTCCCTTCAGTTCAGGATAGGCGCCGATCACTTTAAAATTATCAGCAATATTTCGAAGCTGCTGCCTGATATTCATCACTACATTTCCATCAACAACCCTGGGTGATCCCTTGGCATGAAAAAGCAGGAGATCCAATGGCGCACCAATTTTTCCGGTTGCATAATTGGTATCTCTTAAACAATGCCTGATAAAGGCGTCGAGATATTTCATTCCGCCACCAGTAACATTTGGCCCACCTATTTTAGCCGTCGGCAGGGCCCGTTTCAGCCCGTCCGCGGCATAATCGTACAATTTAAAAAATTCAGCTTGCGTGCCTTTCCAATAAGCCCCGTTCGCTTCGTTCCAAACCTCCCAATACCAGCTTTCCACCTCCGCTTTTCCGTAACGTGAAACACAATGTTTAACCCATTGATAAACAAGTTCAGCCCATTTCCCATAATCTTTAGGCGGATAAGCCCAACCCGTTTCAATTGTATTGTAAGACATTCCCGGCTTCCATTGGTGCTGATAGGGTTGGGGATGTGTAGAAAGTGCCTCAGGCATAAAACCAATTTGTGCCAGCGGCTTCATACCCCGCTTTATATACGTATCAAAAATACTGTCCACAATTTTGTAGTTATAAATCGGATTACCTTGTGCATCTTCTGTATAGATATTGGTAGAACCCCATTTTAACGCAGGTGTACCATCACCAGAAGTAAGTAAATTGTGCGCGCGTACATATACCGGGACCGGGCTCAAAGCCGCAATTTCTGAAAGCAGCTTTTTCCCGTCTTTCATATAGGTATAATTCGGCTCATCGTATCCAAACCAGGCCCAAATTGGTTTCATTTCACCAATTTCACCGTTTAAGTCTACATTGATCACCGCAGCTGACTCAGTTTTGTTCAACTTCTGCTCCCATTTGTTGCGAAGCGATTGCTCTTCTTTTGCAGTTATAGCAATTACAGTTCCATGACGCGGAAGGAAATCCATCGATACTTCATTGTCAATAGCGCTGAAATTTACCAGATCCTTGCTCTTCGTAAACTGATATTTACCCGTTCTGTACAGATCATACATTAAAATCCAGGTATCCGAATTGTTCAATTTAAACACGCCAGAGCCCTCTACATCCTGTTCCGTTTGCTCCAGGCGCTTATCAATCAAGACATAGCCTTCCGTCAGTTGGTCAGATATGGCCTGTTTAATTCCAGGCGTTTTTCCGGTAGCTTTCATAAACAAATGATACTTGCCATCCTTAAAAATGAGATCTCCGTCCAGGCAGGAAGTATTATCCGGACTAAAAAACAGCTGTTTCGGTGTAGTCTCTAATCCGCTAAAATCGGACTTGGCATAGGCATAATATATTTTGATGGGATCTTTACCAAAACTCATAGACCAATAGATCATATATTTGCCCTTTTTCACATCGTAAATCGTTTGTGGAGCCCATACCTTGGTAACGGCCGACAGTTCAGGAAATAATGCAGGAATATTGACAATGTTTGAGCTCCAGTTTATCAAGTCTTTAGATTTCAACAACACCATCGCATGATTCGGATTCCAGCCATTTTTTGCTACGTTCATATCTGTGGCAACCATATAAAAAGTTCTGCCATCCTCGCCTCGTAAAATATGCGGGTCGCGTACACCGCCAGTACTGCTAATCTGCGCTGAACTTAAAACCGGCATGTTGTTATGGAGTGCTTTGAAATTATAGCCGTCCTTGCTCAACGCAAATCGAATAGACTCAGCATCCGTTCCTTTTCCGGTAAAATAAGTGAACAAATAAGCGCTTTTCCCGGTAGTTTGCTGAGCCAGCAATGGTGCACTCCAAGCCATGAAAAAAAATAAAATAACTTTGGTCATATCTGATATCTATTTTAAAATGCGCACAATTTTATAAAGACCTGCGCCATGTTTGTTTAATTCCGGTGCGAACTCACCTGAGAACTTACCCATCGCTTTGCCCGACCATAAATCGGTGATCATGACTTCCTTACTCAATCCCAATTCTGCCAGTTTAATACGAATAGCAGCGGTCTGTTCGCCCGTATTAAATAAAGCCAGGTATTTTGCCCCGGTACCGGGCTCATCGGCAATCCAGGCTACTTCATCTTCCCGGGTAAACAACGGTTGGTTATTCACACTTTGATTTAACACCTGGAGGACATTTTTATTGGTCAAAAGCGATAAAGTAAAGGGATCGTTGTCGGGTAGGTTACCGCCAAACATTAAGGGAGATTTGAAGATACTCCATAAGGTCATTAAAGTATATTGCTCGTCTTTTGTAAAACCGGTCATTCTTGGATTTCCCCGCTCTGCACGGATGCCAATACGCCCTAAAGGCAGCATATCACCATCCGGATAAGCACCCGCTGCACGCCATTTGTTCCAGCGTTCAAAAACCTTAAAATGTTCCTTCAATTGTTTCCAATTGTCCCAGAAATCACCTACTGTACGCCACATATTGGCATATTTCTGAACATGTGCGGCATGTGCAATCGGGGTTTCGCCCGGAGAGGTGCTCAAAACAATTTTACGCCCTGTACGATCAATCGCTTTTCTGATCATCTCAATCTCTTCGGCAAAGTAAATTGGCGAAGAAAGGTCGTCAACCTTGACAAAGTCAAGTCCCCAGGATGCATACAGTTCAAATAAAGAATTGTAGTATTCCTGAGCACCAGGCTTGCCCGGAACCACAGTGTACATATCATGCAACCATTTACACTGGTCTTTTTCCGAATAGATATCACCTGCCCTTAAACTGGTCCCTTTAATGGGTAAATTTTGCTTAACTGCAATGACCGGAACGCCACGCATGATATGGATTCCAAACTTTAATCCCCGCTGATGAAGATAATCAGCAAGCGGTTTAAAACCCTTCCCCCCTGCAGCAGAAGGAAACCTGTTGACCGCTGGCATAAAACGTCCGTACTCATCCAAAACATAATCTGGATCGGTTTCATTGTAACCGTGGGCTTTGTCATTTCCAACATACCAACGGATGTCTACCACTACATAATTCCAGCCATAAGATTTTAAATTTTTAGCCATATAATCTGCATTGGCTTTAACTTCAGCCTCGGTAACTGTGGGGCCAAAACAATCCCAGCTGTTCCAGCCCATGGGCGGCGTGGCCGCCCAAACATGAATATCAGGTCTGTTTTTTTGAGCAACGCTGCTCAGTGTAATCAGGATGAGTAAAGTACTCAGGATCAATCTTGCTTTTTTGTAGATCATACAATAGAGAATATTTGGTTTCTTTGGTTCATCTAATGTATAAATAATTAAACGTTAAAAAAACGTTTAATAAAATATTTCATCAAAATTACCGCAACCCATATTTCTCACAAGATGCTGTAAAACAAATTTTTAATCGGCAGAACTGGCGATTAAAACCATATGCGGACTAAAACAAAGCAGTTCAGAATGACTTTCGGTGATCTTCAGCAGCTCCAGCAATTGCTTTCTCTTTTCCGGAACAGCCCAACTTTCAAAGTATTTCTGATCCATCCAGATCATGCCTTCAACGGCCAGCAAAGCGATCTGCTTTAAACCCGAAATTTCAAACTCTTCCTGCAACTGCGATGGACGGTGAAAATAAGCAGAAGCCAGGATCCCCGGGAAACTGTCCGGTGCATGGTGTTTACCGGTTAACAGTTCTTCCTTACACATGGCAAAAATATCCTGATGGTGAATCATACTGCTTTGCAGCGCAGCAACAAGCGTAGCTGAATACGTGATGGCAAAGCCAAGAATCAGCCCTCCTTTTTTCAATACCCGCTTCGCCTCGCGTAATGCGGCCAGACGGGCATGCTGATCCTGCAAATGGTAAAGTGGTCCGTGCAGAATTACCACATCTACAGTATGATCTGCAAAGGGTAAATGTCCCGCTTCACCCAATAATGCTTTAAAAGACTGCTTTGATTTCTTTGCTCTTTTTTCGGCCTGTTGTATGTGCTTGGGTACCGGATCAATCAGAACAACATCATGTCCTTTAGCCGCCAGCCATTCCGCATAATGCCCCGGGCCTCCGCCGACATCAGCAACCACACCATTTGATTTGGGTAAATACCGGTTGATGATTTCTTTATTTCTTTCAAACTCCAGCGGCCCCAATCCAAGCTGTAAACGGGTTTCTTCAGAACTTTGCGCGTAAAAATTGGTTACTTTAGGATCAACAGCATTCATCCGCTAAAGATAGAAAAAAATAAAGCCACTTTTTACCACTACATTGCAGCAGTCGGGCGGTTGCCCGTACGATCATCCACCCAAATTGCAGCAGATCTTTGATATCCTTATTAACAGCTTTATTCATGATAAAATTGGCATTGCCGATCATTTTTTAAGCGATGAATTGGCCAGAAAGTTAAAAATCAACCTCGGTACTTTGTACCAAAATCAGTTGATGCAATACGCAGGTACCGGAAATCATGCCACCGTTACCCACGACAAGCTGTACCGTAGTGATCAGATTTACTGGCTGGATAAAAGCCACAACGATCCCAATGAAAATCTATTCTTCGAATTGATGGACGAATTCGTGCTTTATTTAAACAGCACCTGCTACACTGGCATCACAGGTTACGAATTTCATTATGCCTTATATGATACCGGTAGCTTTTACAAAAAGCACGTAGATCAGTTTCAAAACGACGACGGCAGACAATACTCTATGATTATGTATCTCAATGCAGACTGGCAGTCAGCCGATGGCGGCGAGCTCTGTATCCATCAGCATGGCGAAACGCAAAACATCAGCCCAACTCAGGGTAAAAGTGTATTCTTTAAAAGCAGCGAACTGGAACACGAGGTATTGCTCACCAACAAACCCAGATTAAGCATTACCGGCTGGTTAAAAAAATAAGTTATTTAAAGGCCTCAAAACCATGTTGCGCATCTGTCCAAAAGGCATCAAGTGCAATAATACGCGGTTTTAAAAATGAGATCATGGCCGGCCAGTCTTCTTTTCTAAAAATATTTACACCAGGTAAAACCGTATAAATCCGACTTATCGTTTTACCATATTCATCCGCTCCATGCAATTCCCAATCCCAGGCTTCGTTCAATTCAGCTTCAAGAATTTTCTGGAAAGAACTAAATTGTTCAAATAAAAGCGCTTGCATATCCGGATCAGGACTGCTCATTTCAATAGAAATTTTAGCCATTTTCTGATCCGCCTGCATTTTAAAGTGCAAATGTTTTACCCCGGTTTTATAATTGATCCAGTTGATTTTTAACCCCTCGGCTGAGGTTTCTAAAGCCATATACTGTCCAAATGAGGTCCAGAATGCCTGTTTGATTTGTGATGCTTGTTCTTTACTGTACAATTTTCTTAAAGCTATTTTGTTAACTGAGGTTTAACATTTCCCAAAACAATGGAAGATCCCTATCGGTCAGATCAAATGAAAATCCAAATTGGATAATATCAAACAAAACCTGTATAGCGCTGTTAAAATTACAACAATCCATTCAAAAGAAGGGTAATTCGTGTCATAAAGATCATAGTGAATGAAGAAAAGCTACCAAATTCAAAACAAAAAACAATTAAAAGCTCAACTCCTATCCATCAAATTAAATTTACGGGCAAAAGAAGCGGCAATCCAGGAAGATGCAAAAGCCTATCTGAATCATACGGCCAGTAGAGTTTTAGGCAGAAATAAAAAAATTAAGCCCCCGGTATTGGTGGCCAAAAGTGTAACGCGGTTTTTTGAAGGCAAGGTACTGATCCACATCCTGCCCCGGTTTGTGAAAGGTTATTTGATGAAAAGATCAGGATGGCTTAGCAGGTCGCTGGCTAGCCTGTTCGCCAAAAAAATTGGCAGATCACTGGATAAAACCTACTTCGAACCCAAATAGTACTATTTAAGCTGGGTTCTCGTTTATACTATGATATCACCTATAATCAAGCATATTTTGAAGTATACTTTTCTCATCTTATTCTCTTTCTTACTGACCGGTGGTGCTTATGCACAAGCATTTAAGTTCCCGGACTTGCCACCGCAAGGTAAAATCGCCAGCCTGGTGCCCTCCAATTGGAAAATAATCGACAGCGTATCAGGCGATCTGAATCATGATGGGATTAAAGACCTGGCTTTGATTTTAGAATTTTATCGTCCGGTAAAGGAAAGTCGCGCTTATGGGGACAATACCACGGAAATTATCACAGAAATACAGAAACCAAGGATTTTGGCAATTTATTTCAGACGTTCCGCATCCGGATCTTATAAACTGATCACTCAAAACAACAATTTTATACTACGCGCTGAAGAAGGAGGCATCAGTGGTGATCCACTCAGATCTACTACCATCAAAGACAATAAGCTATCCCTGTCTTTTGAAGGCGGCGGGAACTGGCGCTGGAAACTGAACTACGCTTTTAAATACAGAAATGGAACCTGGAACCTCGAAAATGCGAATAACTATGCCTATAGCGAAGCATCAGGCGAAATGACGGACCGTCAATATGATTTTCAAAAACAAAAGAAAATTACCGTCACCGGTAAAATTGATAACCTTGAGCGCGGTAATGAAAGTACAGAACAGGCCTTCCCAATCAAAACCCCACGTACACTCAACAATTTTAAGAAACCATGGACCTGGGAAATTTCGGACGGAGAATACCTCTAGTCCGCATCTCGCTCGTATCTGGCTCGTAATTATGGGGGCCTTGCCGGGGCCTTAATCGGGCATTGCCGGGGCCTTGCTGGGGCCAGAGCCTACTTAAGGCCGGCCCAATACCGCAGAATTATTTTCACAAAAAAGCCGCATCACAAATCAAGTGATGCGGCCATGCTATATTTTATCCTGAATGATTAACTTCTGCTTGAATAGTTTGGCGATTCTTTCGTGATGGAGATGTCATGTGGATGACTTTCTCTCATACCTGCAGCGGTAATGCGCACAAATTTAGCTTTTTGTAAATCGTCAATCGTAGCTGCTCCACAATAGTGCATTCCAGCCCTTAATCCTCCAACATACTGATAGATTACCTCAGCTAACGTTCCTTTATAAGGAACCCGGCCAACAATTCCTTCCGGAACCAGTTTAGTCACCACATCTTCCTCGTCCTGGAAATAACGGTCTTTAGATCCCTGTTGCATAGCCTCTACAGAGCCCATACCACGGTACGATTTAAACTTACGGCCTTCATAGATGATGGTTTCGCCAGGAGATTCTTCCACTCCTGCAAACAAGGAACCGGCCATGATTGAACTTGCTCCAGCAGCAATTGCTTTAACAATATCACCAGTTTGTTTGATACCACCATCCGCAATTACAGGAATTCCGGTTCCAATTAATGCTTGTGCACATTCAAAAACTGCATACAACTGAGGTACACCAACACCAGCAATGATGCGGGTTGTACAAATTGAACCAGGTCCAATTCCAACTTTCACAGCATCCGCCCCAGCAGCAGCTAAAGCTCTGGCTGCATCGGCAGTTGCAATGTTACCAGCAATCACCTGCAAATCAGGAAAACGGGCCTTAATGGCTGTCACCATATCAATTACACCTTTGGAATGCCCATGTGCAGTATCCACAGTAACCACATCAACACCTGCAGCCACCAATGCCGCTACACGGTCGATATTGTCTGCCGCCACCCCTACAGCTGCGCCAACGCGCAGTCTTCCGCGTTCATCTTTACAGGCTTTAGGGTAGTTTTTATATTTCTGGATGTCTTTAAACGTAATTAAACCTTTAAGGTGTCCATCCGCATCAATAACAGGTAATTTTTCAATTTTATAATCCTGCAGGATTTCTTCTGCCTGTAAAAGCGTAGTACCTTCAGGAGCGGTGATCAGATTTTCTCTGGTCATCACTTCAGACACTTTACGCTGCATGTCTTTTTGGAAACGAAGATCCCGGTTGGTAATGATGCCCACCAGTTTGCTGTCTTCGTCAATAACCGGGATACCACCAATTTTGAAATCTTTCATGATCTTGAAAGCATCAGCAACTTTGGCATTTGCACTTAAGGTAACCGGATCCTGGATCATTCCACTTTCTGAACGCTTTACCTTCCGTACCTCTTCTGCCTGACGCTCAATGCTCATGTTTTTATGAAGCATTCCGATACCGCCCGCCTGTGCAATGGCAATGGCCAATCCAGCTTCGGTTACAGTATCCATAGCTGCAGAAACTATAGGTACATTGATACGTATTTTTTTGGTTAAGAAACTTCCGGTATCCACGTCACGTGGCAAAACTTCAGAATAAGCAGGAACTAATAATACGTCGTCGTATGTCAGTCCTTCGGATATAAATTTATTGGGATCGAGTTGCATAGCAAATAATTTAAGAGTTACTATTTGCCGGGCAAAAATACGATTATTATTGCGATCACACAATAGCATCACAAAAATAGCCCGGTAGAATTAAAAATTGACACTCAGATTAATAATGGCAATCGCTAAAATCCAGCTGCTGCCGGCCTTTTCCCTTTCACATCAATAATGGTCCGGCTGATCACAGGTTGTAAGGCAATCAGCACAATGGTACCCAGGCACAACAAAGCAATCATTTCATAATAATTGATGCAAAATCGCAAAAAAGCCTGTTTCTGAATGGCTTTATTGAGCAAGGAAGAAGCTACTTTTCCAGCTACGTCTGTCGGCATCCCACGCCCGGCTAATGCAGATTGATATAGCTTTAACCGTTGCGGAAGCCCCAGATCAAGTAAAGAAAGGTGTCTTTCTATATTTGCACTGTACATGCCCTTGATATACAATTGGAAGTAATTGATGAAGGCCAGGCTCAGACTAAAGGTAGAAAAGCGGACAAAAATCCCGACTGATGCCGCAGACTGCCCCAGTGCTAATGGAACCGAGGAAACGATAAACATGACGATTGGCGACATGACCATCCCTGCCCCCATTCCCTGCAAAAACAAAGGAAGCATAAAAGTGTCTGCATCTGCTTCCGTAGAAAACAAGAAAGACATCACCAGAAAAAATACCAGCAGTAAACCAAATCCTCCGATCCACAACAACCGCAGCATTTTTTGTTGCATTAAAAACCGGACGGCAATAACTGATCCGCTGATGATGCCCAGAATGTTATAGATCATGAGTTCATTGGCATGTAAGGAATCCATACCCAATACCGTAATAAAATAACTGCTGGTTAAGCTAAAAGCACCACGAACCAGGTATAATATGATCAGAAAAACAATACCAATACTGAAGTTGCGGTATTTAAAAACAGATAAATCGACTGTCGGCCTTTTCAATGCCAGCTGCCGCAATATGGAAAGTACAAACAGCCCTGCAATGGCAATGATGCTGTAAACGATCCCTTTATCTTCCAGCCAGTCTTTTTGCTGACCGTAAATCAATACATAGGCAATCAGGATCAGCATCACTACAAATAGAAAAAAACTTGCCCAGTCCAATTGATAAAGCGGTTTTTTACGCAACACATGTACCCGGTTTAAGATGACATAGAGTAAAGCTGCGCTTGGCAAAAAGCAAAAAATAATGGCTTTATACAATACATTGTATTCAAAATCCTCAACCAGAGGGGCTGCAAACAAAGCTGTAACCGGGGATACACACAGGATCATGCCGTAAAAAATGGTATAGCCCTGCTCCCGGGAATGCTCGGATTTTAAACGTCCGAACAACAAGTTGAGACAAATACTCGTGATGCCACAATTCACAATACCCTGCAAAAAACGGAGTACAAATACCAGCCAGATTTCCCGGGTATGGTAACAGGCATAGGCAATGGCAATTTCCAGAACAATGCAGATCAACAGATATTCTTTGGTCACAATGCGCTCAAAGAAACGTCGCTCTACTCCTGCAAAACTGGCTACAGCGGCATAAAACAATAGCAAGGAAAACTGCACATCAGCAGGCTCCATGCCATAATATCCGGCAGCGGCATTCCCATCGGCGGTAGACAAGGCGAATAACAATACAGAAGATAAAAGCAGTAAGAGGATGCCAAACCTAATCAGCCATTCAGGTGCCCAGGTTTTAAATATGGGTACTTCCTTAGTCATTGTGCTTGTCCTTTTGCACATGAACAGTTACACTCATTCCCGCATTTAATTTTTCTAATGCCTCGTTTTTTCCATCCAGCCGAATCCGTACCGGGATGCGTTGTGCTATTTTAACAAAGTTACCGGTTGAATTGTCTGGCGGCAATAAAGAGAAACGTGCTCCGGTAGCGGCAGACAAGGATTCTATTTTACCGCTGAATACGGTATCAGGAAAGGCGTCCACCCGAACATCCACCTGCGCTCCGACCTTCATTTTTCCAATCTGAGTTTCTTTAAAATTGGCGATTACCCATTTACCGGCATCACGATCAACGATGTATGCTATGGTTTGCCCCCCTTGAACCAGTTGCCCCGGCTGTATGGTTCTGCGCCCCATCTTTCCATTGTAAGGTGCAACAATAACGGTATAAGAAGAGTTGAGGTCATTCCGCTTAACCACGGCTTTTCTTCTTTCAATTTCCGATCCCAACACAGCCGATTGCACTTTGATATCATTGGCCCTCGACAATGCTGCGGCGTAATCTTCCCGCACCGCCTGGTACTCTGCAGTTGCCACTTCGAGTAAGCTTTGCATGTTTTCCAGCTGCTGACGTGTAGCCGACTCAGCGTCAAATAGTTTTTTGTAGCGATCGTATTCCGCCTGCTGTTTCCAGAGTTTTGCTTTCGCAGCAGCAATTTTAGCTTTACTGGCACCAGCACTGGCATTGGCCGTTTGTACGTTACTTTGCAGCACAGCAACCTGCGCCTTCGCATTTAACAAAGAAGCTGCGGCCTCATCTTGTTGCACCGCATAATCACGGTCGTCAATCACCACTAAAGTATCGCCCTTTTTCACTTCCTGGTTCTCCATATAATTGACCGACAGCACATAACCACCAACCCGGGCTGTAATTGGATTGATGTACTCATCTACCTGGGCGTCATTGGTGTCTTCGTAACGCAAATAACTAAACAGGGTTCTTGTACCCCAGATTAACAGGACTACAAAGATCAGGGCAGCCACAATTGTCGTGACCCTTGAAATCATCTTATCGGTTTTATTTTGTTCTTTTATGCTCATCTTATAACTTGCCTGCAGCTTTTTGTAATTGATAATATTGAATTCTGGCATTCACTTTTGCAGTGGTCAGCTCAAATTTTGACTGTAACACCTGGGTTTCTGCATCCAGCAGATCGGTCAGCAAAGCCAGTTGATTGAAATAGGTGTTTTGCACAATCCGATAGCTTTCTGAAGCCTGAAGGATGTTCTCTTCAGCAACATCTATTCTTTTTAAACATTCATGATAGCGGATATAAGCTTCCTGAATTTCCTGCCGCACATCGTCTTTTACGGCTTCATCTTCTACTTCCTGACGCTGTAAGCGGATTTCAGCAGCCCGCACTTTATTTTTATTGGTATACCAGGAAGAGATTGGTATTTTAAGTTTAAGTCCGGCCATTCCATTACTATATAAAGAAAGCGCATAGGGATAAAACTGGATTTGTGGATAAGCATACATGTACTCTGCAAATAAACCTATCGACGGCAGTACATTCGCTTTTACCTGTCTCAGCTCCAAAGCACTCAGCTTTTGTTCCTGTGTGGAAACCTGAATTTTAAACGAATGTCCAATACCTTCCTGCAGATAATCATCCAGACCTTTTAGCAAATCAGTTTTCAGCTCCGGGTCTTCAATAACCGGGTTCAGGACCAAATCATCTGGTCTGCCTGTCAATAAATTGAGCTTTTGGCTGGCAATGCGGATGCTGTTTTCAATTTCTGTAAGCAGCATTTTTTGCTTAGACAAGCGCAGCTCTGCCCTAAGCACGTCGCTTTTGAGCACAGTCCCATTTTTGTACAACTGGTTGATTTCATTCAACTGTTTCTCACGGTCTTTAATGTCTTCCCGCAATAAAGTTTGATAGGAAAGGTTTCTGTACACATCATAAAAATAAACTGCTGCCATGTAGTGTAAATCCTGCTGACTTAAATTCTTTTGGGCGATGCTCAGATCGCGTTCCGTTTTGGAAGCAGCGATTTCTCTGTTTGTTTTTCCACCGTTATAAAGATTTAAGTATGCGTCTGCAGCTACTTTGTAATATTTAGGTTCTACCGGATATTGTGCTGGTGTATGAAACAAACCATTTTCATAAATTGGCATTGGAAAAATGTGTGCCAATACACCATTGGCACCGATTTCTGGCAGGCGCTCTGCACGGGCCACTTTGACCTCAGCTTCCGAAGCTTCAACATTAAGGTGTTGCATTTGTAATTTCCGGCTGTTGCTATCCGTAAGTGCCCAAACCTGGTTGATATTGAGTGTATTTGAAGCGGTAATGTCCTGTGCATGACTAATTATTGAGGTTAAAAGAAAGGACATGCACATCCATAATTCTCTTTGATACCTGGAAAAATTCATATTCGTTAATTAATGTTGCAAATTTCGGATAAGATTACTTTCCTTATTTTATCTAAACTGCCATATATTTGTTCAAAGCAGCCACATGGGTATGATCAATCAAGAAGCAATTTTATCGGAACTGGATGAGATACCGGAAACTACATATGTATGGCACAGTAAGTTTGAAGATAAGTTCAGGCATCATAAACACATCAAAGGACAGCTGACCTATGTAGAAGGCGGGGTTATTTTCCTATACGCCAATGACAAGTCGTACTTCATACCAGGCAGACACTACCTCTGGATGCCAGCTGGCATTGAACACCATTTACAACACCGCTATCGCGCAGCAATTGTACGAAACATCTATTTCAATACCGATTCAGAAGCCGACAACCCATTTTTTGACCACATTGGTATTTACCCCGTAAACAACCTGTTGTTGGAAATGATTAAATTCTCAGAAAACTGGAATGGTGACATTTATCCGGGGACTAAAGAATTTGACTTTCTCAATACGCTAAAAAACATCCTCCCTGTCATCAGTAAACATCCACTTCCCATTGTAGTTCCAACTACTGAAAATCAGCGGCTCAGACCAGTTTTACTTTACATCCATCAACATTTAGGAGACAATCTGACTTTAGAATCGGTCGGTGCCGCCAACGGATTTACCGAGCGCACTTTGTCGAGAATATTTCTGGCCTCCTTAGATGTATCCTTTTTCCAGTACCTGAAATTGGTAAGAATGACAAAAGCCATGGAAAAGTTATTGGAAAGCGACCTCACCATTAGCGAAATTGCTTATGAGACAGGTTACGACAGCATCTCCTCTTTTAGCAATACCTTCTTTAAAATGATCGGTCAAAGGCCTTCTGCTTTCAGAGAACTGAAAGAAACCGCCCTAGGTGGAACATAACACAGCTGCCTGGATCGGTATAAAATTGAGGAAAATGTAGCGATTAGTTCTTGAAAAGTGTAAATTGAGTGCATGAAATATATCATTCCCTGTTTGCTGTTTATCGCTTCATTTATCAGTTCAAATGCACAGACATTCAAATATGCTTTTGTTACCGACACCCATGTGGGTACAGATACGGGCGAGGAAGATCTGAGACGAACAGTTAATGACATCAATCAACAAAATGACCTCGATTTCATCCTGGTTACCGGTGATGTTACGGAAATGGGGACCAAATTGGAGATCAAACTGGCCAGGGAAGTGTTAGGCGGCTTAAAAAAACCATGGTATGTAATTCCCGGAAACCACGATACCGGCTGGTCTGAATCCGGAGGCGTAGATTTCATCCGCGCTTTTGGTGATGACAAATTTACTTTTGACCATAAAGGTTTCCGATTTATTGCCTGTGCTTCAGGCCCCTATGTGAGGATGTCTGACGGACATATCCCCAGGGATGCCGTTGTTTGGTTAGACAAAGTGCTAAAAGAGACCCCGAAAACCATGCCGGTAGTATTTATCAACCACTACCCCATCGACAACAGTCTGGACAATTGGTACGAAGCAACAGACCGGATCAAAAAGTATAACATTCAATATGCCATTTGTGGCCATGGGCATGCCAATAAAGCGTTCGACTTTGAAGGTGTTCCGGGAACCATGGGCAGGTCCAATCTACGCGCCAAAGACAGCATTGGTGGTTACAACATTGTAACCATGCGCAGTGATTCTGTATTTTTTGCAGTAAAAAAACCGGGTGTACATGTGGAAAATACATGGCGCAGCATTCCTTTAGGTAAATTTACAGCCACAAGTACAACAAAGCCCGAAAGGCCAGATTATACCGTTAACAGCACTTTTCCGCAGGTGCAGCAAACCTGGACTTATCATGCCGCAGCCAATGTGGTATCGACACCTGCAGCGAATAAAGAACTGGTTGTTTTTGGCAACAGTATTGGCGAGGTAGAAGCAGTATCCATCAGTGACGGACGTAAAAAATGGGGATTTAAAACTGGCGGGGCGATTTATTCTTCACCCGTAATCAGCGGAGATCGTGTGATACTGGGCTCCGGAGATGGTAGTATATATGCTTTGAATGTCACCAGTGGAAAGCAGCTCTGGAAACTGGAAACCAAAGCCTCGGTTTTAGGTAGTCCCGTAATTGCAAAAGATGTGGTATACATTGGCGGCAGCGACCATCATTTTAGGGCCATTGATTTAAAAACCGGAAAACAGATCTGGGATTTTGATGGTGTAGAAGGCGCAATTGTAGACAAACCTTTGCTATACGAAGGCAAAGTGATATTTGGATCCTGGGGCAGGCATTTGTATGCCCTTGATCAACTGAACGGTGCTTTGTTGTGGAAATGGAACAATGGCAGTGCCAACCGGATGTTTTCTCCGGCCATGTGCAGGCCTGTAGCTGATCAGGGAATTGTATTTATCGCTGCTCCGGATCGGGTATTGACGGCGATAGACGCCAGCAATGGAACAACGTTATGGAGAAATAAAGAGGCAACAGTAAGGGAATCTATCGGTATCACGGAAGATGGTAAAACAATCCTCGGTAAAACCATGAATGATGAAATTGTAGCCTACCGTGCCCAGGCCACAGATCCCGGTGTTCTATGGCGCCTGAATGTGGGTTTTGGTTATGACCATGTACCTTCTATGCTGATTGAAAAAGAAGGACAAGTCTTTTTTGGCACCAGGAATGGAGTGGTTTATGCCATAGATCCGGTTTTACGTAAAACCATTTGGGCACATAAAATAGACAACTCCATGGTCAACACGGTTAATGTGCTGGACAAACATACTGTTGTAGTGGCTACCATGGATGGAAAAGTGACCTTGCTGAAAATTAAATAAATATTTTTTACTCTTGAGAATATAAGTTATTATTGCAAAAAATAATAACACTCTCATGAATAAAACGTTAGCCCTTACGTTTTGCTTTTTAATCCTATCGGGAATAAAAGCCTTTTCTCAGAACAATAAAATTAGCCCTAAAATTGTCAAATACGGCAAAGTTACACCGGCAGAATTTGAAACCAGGTTATCAGGAATAGATTCTGCTGCTTCGGCAGCAGCGCTTTTCGATATTGGGAATGGCTGGTTTGAAATCAGTCATAAAACAGGCAATATGGTGTTTGTTTTTGAACGGCACCTGCGCTATAAAATCATCAACAAAAACGGGTCCGATCTTGCGAACCTGGAGATTGAGTTTTACAAAAACAATGGCATGGAAACGTCGCTTGACTATCTTGATGCAGCGACTTACAACATGGAAGATGGCAAGATGGTGATTAGTAAAATCAACAAAGACGCCAAATTTACCGAGAAAAACGACAAGAACATCACCACCAGAAAGTTCACCCTACCTAATGTAAAAGAAGGATCGGTGATTGAGTTTAAATACCGCATCAAATCAGATTTCATTTTCAGGCTGATGCCCTGGTATTTCCAAAAAGAAGTACCTGTTTTATACTCAGATTATAAGGTACGGATTCCTGAATATTTTACTTATAAGCAAACTGCAGGCGGCTTTGTTTTCCTGAACCCAAGCAGACAAAAGGTTAACGAGAATTTTCAGATCGGCCAGAAAATGATTCCCGCCACCTCTGAAGAGTATCGTTTTATAGCAGAAAATGTACCTGCCCTGAAATCTGAAAAGTTCATCACCACAATGCGGGATTATGTAAGCAAAATTGAATTTGAACTGAGTGCTACCAAATATCCAGGTGATGTTTACAAGGAATATACCTCTACCTGGCCTAAAATCATCAAGACACTGAAGGAAGAGGAGAATTTCGGCAGATTCATCAGTAAAAGAGGTTACAATAAGACATTGGTACAAAGCATTGTTAAGAACGAGAAAAACCCGGATAGCGTAGTTAATTTATTGTTTAACTACGTAAAAAACAACATCAAATGGGATGAGGATACCGGAATCTATACCTCCGAAACAACACCTAAAAGTGTATTGGAAAAGAAAACCGGTAATGCCTCAGACATCAACTTAACGTTATGCGCCTTATTAGATGAAGCGGGAATTACTACACAGCCCGTGCTTTTAAGTACGAGAAGCAATGGCAGGCATCCCGGATTTCCGATGTTAACCAAATTCAACAATGTGATCGTCATGGTCATGGTTGGCGACAGGCAGTACCTGCTCGATGCGGTCGACAAGAACCATACACCCGGACTAATTTCCTATCAAAACCTCAACCACGAAGGCTTTAAGTTGGATATGGCCACTGAAGTTGGTGAGTGGATATCCCTGGAATGCCAGGCACCAAGCAAACGCACTGTAGCCATGAACCTGTTGTGGGATGAAGGGAATAAGCTGAAAGGGAATATGTACATCTCTTCGAATAATTATGAAGGTTTAATTCGCAGGGACAAATACCAGTCTGCAGCTAACGAAGCTGATTTCTTAAAATCTTTTAAAGGCGACAAGCCAGGTTTGGGCATTAAAAATTATACCATCGCCAACCTGGGGTCTCCAGATCAGCCTTTGGTGGAGTCTATGGAAATCGTTATTGAAGACAATGTAGAAGAAGCAGGAAACCTGGCTTACTTCGCCCCATTGCTCTTTGAACGCACTAAAGAAAACCCCTTTAAAATAGACGATCGGAAATATCCGGTAGATTTTGCTTATCCAAGTGAGGAACACTATCGTTTCAACATGGAATTGCCGAAAGGATACCAGCTGGAGAAACTCCCTAAAAGTGAAAAATTTGTATTACCCGACGAGACTGCTTCCTTCACCTTCATGTTCAGTTCTGAAGAGAATAGAATCTCTCTGTACAGCAAAATCATCACTAAAAAATCCGTTTATACTCCGGAAGAATATTACGATTTAAAAGAACTGTTTAAAAGCATTGTAACCAAACAGGCTGAACAGATTGTGCTTAAAAAGATTTAATTGTGAAAAAAATGATATTCGCGGCCCTGGCCTGCATTTTTTCCGGGCAGTTATTGGCCCAGGGCGTATATGATGTAAGCAAAATTTCGCCGGCTTTAATCAAGAATGCTTCTTTTGTAGTCAGAAATGAAGAAGAGGTTTTCGAATTGAAAGATCCGGGCTCAGCCACATATACCCATAAAAGAGTGGTGACCATTTTAAATAAAAATGGAGAGCGTGCTTCAGGGATGATTGAAAACTATGACGGTTTTTCGAACATTTACAACCTGAAAGCTTCATTATATGATGAAAAAGGCAACAAGATTAAAGATTACCGCAGCGCCGATTTTAAAGATGCAAGTGCCGTACCCGATGGTACCATGTACATGGATTCGCGGGTAAAACGCCTTGATGTTTTATACACAAACTACCCCTATACTGTAGAGTTTAGCTATTCAGTTGACTACAATGGAATACGCGGCTACCAGTCCTGGCACCCGGTAACGGCCTGGGAGCAGTCTGTTGAAAAATCGAGCTTTATTTTCAGGATTCCGGAATCCATGACCTTTAAATATTTAAAGAGCAAAAACCTGCCAACAGATTCTGTGAAACTGAAGGACAAAATACAATACACCTGGAGCTGTTCCAATCTGGAGGCACTGGAGTATGAATCCATGAGCACCGGTTTAAGCCGGGTTACGCCCTGGGTAAATCTGGCACCCAACCAGTTTGAGTATGATAAATCCAAAGCCAATATTGAAAACTGGAAAAACCTGGGCACCTGGATGTACAACCTGAGCAGTGGCATGCAGGTATTGCCCGAATCTGTAAAAGCCAATGTCCTGAACATCGTTAAAGATGCAAAAACACCAAATGAGAAGATCAAATTGTTATACAACCATTTGCAAAAAACAACCAGATACGTTGGCGTGCAACTGGGCATTGGTGGGAACAAACCTATTGCAGCAGAAAAAGTATGTGCAGTGAATTATGGGGACTGTAAGGGCTTGTCTAATTATATGAAAGCTATGCTGGATGTGGCGGGGATCAAATCGCACCTGGTCATCATTGGCAACGACATGCCTTCTTTAAATAAAAACTTTGCCAGTATGAACCAGGCCAATCACATGATCCTTTGTGTACCTTTGAAAAACGACACCACCTGGCTGGAGTGTACCAGCGCATATGTTTCGCCAGGCTTTATCGGAAACGACAACTCCAACAGAACGGTACTTCTGATCACGGAAGAAGGGGGGAAATTGGCGCAGACTCCTACCTACAGTCCAGCCAGCAATCTCCAGAAACGCAGTGCAAAGGTAAATTTTGATGACGACGGTACTGCCAGCATTCAAATTGAAACGGAATATCAAAATGCGCAATATGAGGACAACCTCCGTATGATGCTCATTGAACCCGTGGACCAACGCAAACGGATCATGAATTCGTTTACCATTCCAAACATGCAGATTACCAATATAAACTATACACAACCAAACAAGGATCTACCGGTATTGCAGGAAAAAATCAGTCTGAAAAGCAGCCAGCTTTTAACAGGAGGTGCAGGCAAGCTATTTGTAACCCTGAATATGTTAAACAGGCAGGAAACTGCATACACAGCAGTAGAAGTAAGAAAAACCGGGTTTGCTGTGAAGTATGGCTACCTGGACGAAGATGAAGTAACTTATGCAATTCCCAAGGGATATAAAGTAGAATTTTTACCCAAAGATGTGCTCATTGAATCAGAATTTGGCCGTTATACCGCTAAGGTTGTCGTGAAGGATAATCTGCTGGTTTACACCCGCAGCAAGCTGGTTACCAATAAGGACTACCCGCCTGAAAAATACAATGATTTTGTAGCATTTAATAAAAAGCTTTATCAGGCTGATAAAGCAAAAGGTATCCTGGCTAAAATAGAATAGCCAGGACCACCTTCTTATTTTTTGCCGACCACAACTTTGGTAAATTGATCGGTATTCAGATAACGGTTTGCAAGTTGGTTGAGATCCTGCGCAGTAATGGTCTTAACCGTATGGATATAATGATGATAATATTCGTAATCCAGACCTGAGAAATACACATTCTTAAACTTATCTGCATGTGAAAATGCATTCTCCAGGCTTCCTAACATGGAACCCAGCATGTAGTTACGAACCAGTGACAACTCTTCTTCTGCAATGGTTTCTGTTTTTAACAGGTCAATTTCCTTCTCAATTTCATGAAGTGCAGATTGACAAACATCTGTACCCACTTCTGTGGCGATAAAGAAATAACCCGCATCTTTTAAAGAGACCACGGCAGAACCGATGCCATAAGTATAACCCTTATCCTCGCGGATATTGGCCATTAACCTGGAGCCAAAATAACCACCCAGTAAACAGTTCAACACCTGAAAACCAGGAAAGTCAGGATGGTTACGTGTAAAGCTTAACATCCCCATTCTAATGGCCGACTGGATTGCATCTGGTTTTTCAATCAGTAATTCCGCACCTTTTTTACTGTCAAAAGAGAAACGATTGACAGTAGCAGGTTCCTGCCCTTTAAAATCTCGACCGAAAACAGTATTCAGCAAATCAAACTCTCGCTGTTCAAATTTACCAGCCACCACAATGGTGCAGTTTTTGGCAGTATATGCAGCTGAAAAATAGCTTTGCAGGTCAGCCCGCTTGATCGCTTCATAATCTGCAGGGCCAATGTTAGATCCATAAGTGGTGTGACCAAACAAAGTGTGCGCGAAATGCCTCCTGGCCAGGAAATCGTTTTTCTGCAGGCTAACCTGCAGGGATTGCTTTTGATTCTGGATAAAGATGCCCAATTCCTCTTCAGGGAAAATGCTATCCGTTAATATCGAAAGCAAAATGGGCAATACGGCAGGCAAATGCTTGTTAAGCGAGTAAAGCTTAATCGCAGATTGATCTGCACCATATTCTGTTTGCAAAAAGGCGCCATAATAATCTACTTTTTCTGCAATTTCTTTCGCAGTCAGGCTGGTCGTTCCATTGTTAATCAAATGATTTACAGCAAGAGCCTGTAGCGGTTTTGCAGCGTCCCAGTTTACATTTTCAAATATAAATTCAATTCGGACAAGTTCCTGCTGACCCGCGTTGATGGTAAAAACAGGGATACCATTGTCCAGTTGTTGTTTTAAAGGTTCAATAAATTTGATATCATCAACCTGTTTTGATTCAGGAGCTAAAGTACGGTTAAGCATCTTGTGCAGTTAAGTAGTATAAAGTAGAACATTGTGCAGGTACAAATGTAGATTTTGCAGCCTGCAGGATCCGTTGTGTAGTCACAGCAAGGTATTTGTCAATTTCAGTATTTAAATCAGCAGCATCTCCCAGCAGTTCATAATAAGCCAGATTCATGGCTTTATCCAGCAAACTCATTTCTGCGAATACCATGATCGATTCCGATTTATTCTTCACCTTGGTGATTTCTTCCTGCGTGACCTCTTCCTGAGTCAGCTTATTCAACTCAACCCAGATGGCGGCTTCAGCAGCTTCTACACCAACACCTTCGACCAGTTTACCTTCTACAATAAATAACCCCTCATCTATACTGCTGGTGATGTAGGCGTGAATGTCACTGAAAAGCTGTTGCTCCTTTAACAAGCTGTTGTACAAACGTGAGGACTGTCCCTGGGAAAGCACATCAGACAACAGATCAAAGGTTTGATATTCCTGATCTGCCCTGGCCGGCATTTTGAATGCCATATATATGGCGTTTAAAGGAACCTCAGCTTTCACCGTTTCTTTTCTGGCCACTGTTTGTGGTGGCTCAACAGGTAAGTTACGAAGGTATTTTTCGCCCGCCGGGATCGGCTCAAACCACTTTTCGGCCAAAGCTTTGACATCTGCGGTTTTTACATTTCCACCCACGACCATGATTGCATTTTGCGGATTGTAATGTTTCTTGAAAAATGCTTTAACATCTTCCATCTTTGCATCTTCAATCTGCTTTAAATCCTGCCCGATCGTTGCCCATTGGTAAGGGTGCGTCTGATAGGCAAGTGGCCGCAATTTCAACCAGACATCTCCATAAGGCTGATTGAGGTAACGTTGCTTAAATTCTTCACATACTACATTACGCTGGGTTTCTAAACTCTTTTCAGAAAATGCCAGACTCAGCATCCGGTCGCTCTCCAACCAAAAGGCAGTCTCGATATTTACTGCGGGAAGGGTGATGTAATAATTGGTGATGTCATTGCTTGTAAAAGCATTATTTTCACCACCTACCCTTTGCAATGGCTCATCATAACTTGGAATGTTAACAGAACCTCCAAACATGAGGTGTTCAAATAAATGGGCGAAGCCAGTTCTACCTGCTTCTTCATCTCTTGCCCCTACATCATATAAAATATTTAACACCGCCATTGGTGTTGTATCATCTTCGTGCACCAGTACACGCAATCCGTTGGCTAATGTAAAACGGTTAAAATCTACCATAAATTGAAAAATAATTGCGCCAAATATAGGCATTATGACTAGTCGGAATGTCATGCTTAGCTACAATAAAGACAAACAAATTATATTGTTAAAAACAACTTATGGTATATTTGTACTATGAATACTGCCGAACTATTAGAAAGAGCCTTACATTTCGACTTTTTAACGAAAGAAGAAGGTGTATATCTTTATCATCATGCAGCAACTGCTGAATTGGCCTATGTAGCTAATGAACTCCGGAAAAAGCAGGTACCCAGCGGAAAAGTCACCTGGCAGATTGATCGGAACGTAAACACGACCAATGTTTGTATCGCCAATTGTAAATTCTGTAATTTTTTCAGAAGACCGGGACACGATGAGAGTTACATTACCGACATCGAAACTTATAAGGTTAAAATTGAAGAAACCTTTAAGCTTGGTGGCGACCAATTGTTGTTACAGGGAGGTCATCATCCAGATTTAGGTTTGGAGTTCTATTCCAATCTTTTCAGACAGTTGAAGGAATTATATCCGGATTTGAAACTTCATGCCCTGGGCCCACCGGAGATTGCCCATGTGGCCAAACTGGAAGGCATTTCGCATACTGAAGTGTTAAAGGCATTGAAAGCTTCGGGCATGGATTCTTTACCAGGAGCCGGAGCTGAAATATTAAATGACAGGGTGAGGCGACTGATCTCTAAAGGAAAATGTGGGGGCCAGGAATGGCTGGATGTAATGCGTGCTGCGCATCAGCTGGACATCACCACTTCGGCAACCATGATGTTTGGGCATGTAGAAACCATCGAAGAACGTTTTGAACATTTGGTTTGGATCCGGGAGGTACAAAGTGAGAAACCAGAAAATGCCAAAGGCTTCCTTGCATTTATCCCATGGCCATTTCAGGATGACGGTACCCTTTTAAAAAGACTCAGAGGCATCAGCAATAATGTTTCTGGCGATGAATATATCCGCATGCTGGCTTTGAGCCGGATTATGCTTCCGAATATTAAAAACATTCAGGCATCCTGGCTTACGGTTGGTAAAAATGTTGCGGAACTTTGCTTACATGCAGGGGCTAATGACTTTGGCTCGATCATGATCGAGGAAAATGTAGTTTCGGCGGCAGGTGCTCCACACCGTTTTACAGCCAAAGGTATACAGGATGCGATCAGAGAAGCAGGATTTGAACCGCAATTGCGTGGTCAGCAATACAATTACCGTGATTTACCAGAGCATCTGGAAGAACAAGTGATCAATTACTAGTTCATATACTACAATAAAAAAAGGGGATAGAATTTCCATTCTATTCCCCTCTCCTCTTAAACAAACAATTATAATTTAAACCCGGTTCTCAGGAACAAGTTTGCAATGTTCACGACTTCTGCTTTAGTCAGGGTTTCATCAAAACATTCTACTGCAGCTGCCTTAGTTACTCCGGTTGCAATACCAGTAATCGTTACACCAGCCTGAACATCATTATTTTCACGTACATAAACTGCATCTACAGCTGATACACCAGTATCGTTAGCTATGCCACCTGGGCCAAGGCTAATCCAGGGTTTCAAACCTGTAGCGCCATTAGCGGCCAGCATTTGACGGATATGCGAAGCGTGTCTGGCTTCAACAGAATGAATTTGCAATGCAGTGGTCAGCACAGCATTCCCTTTTAAAATTGTAGCCTGACCTTTATAAGCCCGAACACCGGTATCTTCAAAACCTAAAGCTACCTTTAAGAATGTTAAATAATCTGAATATACCAATGGGAATAAGCCTCCTGCAGTAAAATCAGTCATGGCATAGGTAATTTCTGCTCTTGCGGAACCACCCAAAGCTCCTTTTAATAAGTTAACGTGAGCCAATTCATGGTTACGGATTGTGGTAATTGCTGCAGTTGGTGCACCTGCTGGAATGGTCAGTGTTGGTGCGGCCACTAAAGCATGGTTGTAAAAATGATACTCCAGGTATTCCAATGCCAATGCAAAATTCAATACATCAGTTACCGCAGTTGGCGTGGACTGCCCATATGCTTTTTGAAACATAGAACCCAAAGCCAATGGCATAGCTGCCAGTGAAATCTTCTTGCCCATGTTAAAGAAGTCTTTCATTGCAGATCTTCTCGGGCTTAATCTTTCATAGATCTCACCATCAACTTTTTCAATTTCTTCTATTATATTTATGATATTCATGATTTCCAGGATTAAGGTTAAAGGTTAATTACATTGATTTGTGTTTTTACATAGGTTTTAGCAATGCCCAACACCTTATCAGGCGTAAGTGCTCCGTCTAAACCATTGGTATCACTGGCACCCAAGGCAGTTAAAGTGGTCAGATCTGCAAAACTTCCATTGGAAATGATATCCCTGATGTAGGCCGCATGTCGTGCTTCCACAGACACAATCTGACCTGCAACTGTAATATAAGCATCAGTTGTTAACCTTACCCCTGCGCCATTGTATGCCGCCACACCCAAATCTTCAAAAGCCTTGGCCGTATTAAGTACACTGGTACGGTCGGCAAAATTGATCGATGAAAAATCTACATCCAGACTACCTATTGCTGAAGTACTCAACACCTTTTTAAGGAATTCCCGGTGTGCAATTTCATGAAACTGGATGTCCTGGAAATAAGCTTTTTCTGCCGCGCTGAATGATGATGGCGGATTTGAAGCAACTTGTATATAAAATGCAGCTTCCAGTTGTTCCAGGGCATAAGCGTAATTCAATACACCGATATCATTTTTAAAATCTAAAGTTACCCCGCCGGATACCATTGGGTCATTTCCCCTGTCTTTTTTACAACCAGCGGCCATCAAGGCAATGCCGGCAGCTCCTGCACCTGCAAATTGCAGGAAAGAACGGCGTTCTAAAGGAGAGTTGAAAACGCTTTTCTCCTCCTGTAGCAGCTCTGGTGCATTTTGTTCTTGTAAGTTTTTCATAATTTTTAGTTTTTAGTTTTTCGGTCATGAAGCTTGCTTCGCAGGTTTCATAATTTTTAGTTTTTAGTTTTTCGGTCATGAAGCTTGCTTCGCAGGTTTCATAATTTTTAGTTTTAAGTTTAAAGGCCATGAAACGAGCTTTCACCGTTTCAATTATATTCTTGTTTTTATTTTCTGGTTCTGAAGCGTTTGCATTACTTATAAGGCTGTTATATGCAGACTTACGTAAGAAATGACTGCCCGGTTTTCAACACCTTTATTTTTTTTAAAATGGTGTAACGGTATTTTTTTAATAAATTCACCATAAACTTGAAAACCGTGCTGAATACCATAATTGTCGACGATGAAGAATTTGCCCGTTCTTCACTTTACTTCTTATTGCAGGAGAACTGTCCTGATGTTCACATCACCGGCATCGCCAAGTCTGTAGCTGAAGCACGGAACTTGCTGACGCAAAATGATATCGACCTTATTTTTTTAGATATCGCCATGCCAGGCGAAAATGGTTTTGAACTTATTCCACAGGCACAGTTAAATCATGCACAAGTGATTTTCACTACGGCATACGATCAATATGCACTCAAAGCCATCAAAGCCAATGCACTCGACTACCTGCTCAAACCAATAGATATCGAAGAATTGATTACCGCTGTAGAAAAAGCAGCTAAATTAATATCCTTAAGTAAACAGGAAAACAATAGAAATGAAAGCCTTCAGAACCTGGCTTCAAGCCTGGCTGAGCGGACTGAAATCAGAAAAATCAGTTTACCGAACGGACAGGGCTACAAACTGATCAGCGTAGATGACATCATCCACATTGAAGCAGACAGCAATTATTCTATATTCTATCTTTCCAACCAAGAAACGATCACGGTGTCAAAAGTGCTCAAAGAATACGAAGAAATATTACCCGACCATCAGTTTGTCCGGATTCATAAATCCAGCATTGTCAATTTAAACTACCTGAAAGAATACAATTCCAGAAACGGTACAGAAGTGGTTTTGAAAAACGGAGAAAAAATTGCAGTTTCCAGACGACGCGCCAGCGATTTTGCCGAGAAAGTAAGATCATACACCAATAACAGTGATAAATAGCCTCAGGAAAATATGGATGACGGCTGCAGTTTTAACCTGCACCTTATTGACAATAGGCTTAAAAAGCACTGCACAAAAGGCTTATTTACAGCATTTCAGCACCAAGAACGGATTACCAAGTAACAATTGTTATTACACGTTACAAGACGCCAAGGGATACATCTGGGTTTCAACAGATGCAGGTGTGAGTCGCTTTGACGGAAAAGTATTCGAGAATTTCTCAGTAGATGACGGATTGCCTGATAACCAGATCCTGCAGTTAAAAGAAGATCGGCATGGCCGGATCTGGTTTCTGGCATTGAATGGCGAACTCAGTTATTTTTACAATGGCAAAATATACAATGAAACCAATGACAAACAGCTCAAATTACTAAAGCTCAATGCCGTAATTGTTTCTTTCTTTGAGGATAGCAAAGGCCGTGTCTGGCTCGGCACCAATAAAAATGTGCTGGTCATGTGGGATGGGAAATCCATTGTAAAATATACCTCTGCAAATGTCAACCGTCAGTTCATCAACACTTTTGTGCATGAAGATGCGGCAGGAAAAATCTGGGCATTCAGCAGTCAGTGCATTCATCTGTTTAACCACAATACCTTTGTTACCGTACCCCATTCCAGTTTACCCTTATCACACAAGGTAGGTTTGAACCTTCCCGACCGCGCAATGGCTTATTTAGATCACCAAGGCATCAATATCAGGCAGGGTTACAAACAACGTCAGCTGCTAAAAATCGACGCTAAGATCCTGGATAACAATCCGGGTTATTTTTATCTGGGCACAAAAAATGATTTATGGATCAGTAACGCAGCGGGCATTTACCACATTGACCCTGCCGGACAAACCACCCATTACCTGGAAAATATCTCTTCCAGTCAGGTCGTAAAAGATGCCAAAGGCAATATGTGGTTTACCACAACAAGCGGCATCTACATGCTTCCCAATAAACAAGAACGTTTATATTTGGTAAATAAAACCAATGGCTTAAGTTCAGACATTGTCAAAAGTGTCACCAAAGATCCTCAAAACCGGCTTTGGTTGGGCTTAACAGATGGCCAGATCAATACGCTAAACCTAAATGATTTTAAGGTAGGAAAGATCGTGCTTCCGGATACGCAAAAATTCAATTACATCAAGCAGTTGGCATATGACAAGGCCAACAATACCCTTTACTTCTCATCTGACTACGGACTCGGAAAGATCAACAATGCCGGGAAGAGCAGCAATGAGATTGAATACCTGAGAGAAAGCAAGAACTCCATGTTTGTCGTAAAGAGCTTTAGTATAGACAGCGGGAAAAATCTGGCCCTGGCCTTGTCTTCGGGTGTATTTATGGTGCCAGACAGGATTCGGAATTTTGAATTTGATTACCAGCAGTTCAATCCATATGCCAGGCTGTTCAACAACCGTTCTTATCGTACTTTTTACGATAAAAATCAACACCTGTGGTTTTCCAATGTGAATGGCCTTTCTGAATTTTTCAACACCGAGCTGCACAACTATTACGATTCCAGCCCCTTGTTAACCAAAAGGATCAATGACATCCAGGAACTGAGTGACGGAACCATTGCACTGGCGACCGATGGATATGGGATTGTGTTTTTAAAGAACAAAAAGATCATTAAAGTAATTACCCGAAGAAATGGGCTTGCAGATAACATCTGTAAGAAACTTTTTGTAAAAGACAACCAGCTGTGGGTCATCACCAACAATGGGATCAACCGGATCAATACGGATCAGTCGGCATTCCATGTGGAATCTTTTGAATACACCAATCCGATGCTTACAGATGATGTGAGTGCTTTATATATAGATGAGCAGTATGCCTATTTCGCTACCAATAACGGTTTGGTTTATTTTGAATATGTAGATAAACCCGGGGCCAATATTGCACCAAAGGTGTTCATCTCCTATATAGTTAACAATAAGGTAAGGCTAAGCTTGAATCAGAAAAGCCATGTCCTGTCGCCTTCAAATAACAACATCAGCTTTACGTATAGTGCCATTGATTTTCAAAACAGGAGCATCACCTATAGGTATCGGCTAAAGAGCGATGCAGCATGGACCGAGACAAAAAACAGGCGGCTTGAATTTTCTTCACTAGAACCGGGCAGCTATAGTTTTGAAATCGCCGCCAGGTCTGACAACAGCATTTGGAGTACACCGGCCAAAGTAAATTTCACCTTGAAAAAGCATTTTTGGCAAACCACCTGGTTCATGGTCATCTTCTTTTCTCTTGCTGCATTTGTTTTTTACAAGTGGGCGGTTTTAGTAACGACCAGCCAGAGAAATAAGGAAAAGGAAAAGCTGTTGCTCAAAAACAAGATCTTAATGCTGGAGCAGCGTGCGCTACAGGCCATGATGAATCCGCATTTTGTTTTCAATGTGATGAATTCCATTCAGCATTACATCAACACCAAAGACACCACCTCTGCAAACAAAATCTTAACCGGTTTTGCCAAGCTCATCAGGAAAAATCTCGACATCTGTACCAGAAGCTACATTACCCTGGCAGAGGAAATTGATTACCTGGAACTTTATTTAAGCCTGGAGAAGAAAAGATTTGGCCAAAAGCTGCAATACCACATCCGGATCAACGATAAAATAGATCGTGAAGAAACGATGGTCCCATCCATGATCCTTCAGCCTTACATCGAAAATGCCATATGGCATGGCATTATGCCAAAAGAAGAAGGTGGTAAAATTGACATCAGGATAGACTTTTATGGAGATCACTACCTGCTGATTAAGATCATAGATGATGGCGTAGGAATTGACAACTCCCTGAAAGACAAACACCATCCCCACCAGAGTAAAGGCATGAGCCTGACCAGTGAAAGGATAAACCTGCTGAATCAAATTGGAGCTTATCCGATAAAAACCGAGATCAGACAGAATGGAATTTCAGGCACTTATGTGTCCATTTCAGTCCCTATAAACTAGTAATTTACCGTTTACTCAACGTTTCATACCACTTACTAAATTAAAACGAATCCCAGCAAAATAAGCGTTAAACTTGTTATAGATATTAAAACAAACATTAGTTTGTAAAAGCGTTCTTATAGGATTGATCAAGATATTTTTACCTAACCTAAAAACTATATCTCAATTCAGGTTTCATTTGTGTGTTAAAAAATGGTAAAGTTCATAGCTTTACCATTTTTTTTTGCCCACATTTTCCAGGGCCTTTAGCCCTCAAAAAATGCTTCAATATTTTTTTCAAAAAAGTTCTTTGTGATTTTTCTTTTTGTCTTACTTTTGACTTGCTGAATATCCAAAAACATCACTCTTTTGATTTATAAAGATTTTTAGTAAATTTAACTGATCAATAAAAAAACCTTACGGAATTATAATTTTTGTAATGAAGACTCCAAAAAAACCAATCAACAAAAGTCCATTGGCAGACCCTGAAAATGAGCAAGACGATGCTTATGAAGGAACTAGTAAAAAGAAATCTTATGATGACGAGGATGACGATTTTGACATGCCTCTGGATGATCTAGATACTTTTGATAGTTTTGATGACGATGATGACGACAGTTACTAAAAAAGTAAAAATATAATGATTTGATAAGCATCCCAATGGGATGCTTTTATTTTGAATTTAAAGCCCCGAATGCAAATAACTCCCGTATCTGATCATAAGCAAAGCCAGAAAGATTTTTTAGACGTAGCACGCCGCATTTACCAGGATGATGAATACTGGATTTGTCCGCTGGATCAAGACATTGAAGCTATTTTTGATCCCGCCAAGAATCCTTTTTTTAAACATGGCAAGTGCATCCGCTGGATATTGAAAAATGACAAAGGCGAATTGATTGGCCGGGTTGCGGCCTTTATCAATGAGAAAAAAGCTTACCAGTATGAACAGCCTACAGGCGGCATGGGCTTTTTCGAATGCATCAATGATCAGAAAGCTGCATTCCTGTTATTTGATACAGCACAAAACTGGCTTCGGGAAAATGGAATGCAAGCCATGGATGGCCCGATCAACTTTGGGGAAAATGACTCGTTCTGGGGACTCCTTGTAGACGGTTTTACACAACCCTCTTATGGAATGAATTACCACCTGCCCTATTATCATGAATTATTTACGGCTTACGGCTTTGAAAAATCCTATGAGCAGATCACCAATCACCTGGCGGTTAGAAATCCTTTTCCGGAGCGTTTCACAAAAATTGCCAATTGGGTAGCCAATAAACCTGGGTATACATTTGAACATTTCTCTAAAAGTAATGCGGAAAAGTATGTCCGCGACTTAATGGAAATCTACAACGATGCCTGGATTAATTTTGAAAACTTTGTTCCGATTAAAAAAGAGACCTTAGAAGAAAGCTTCAAAAAGATGCAGACCATTATGGATGAAAAACTCATTTGGTTTGCTTATTTAAATGGAGAGCCTGCTTCATTTGTGGTGATCATCCCTGATGCCAATCAAATGATTAAAGGTTTTAATGGAAAGCTGGGGCTGCTGCAAAAACTGAAATTTGTATACAGACGCTGGAAAGGCGTAAACCGTATGCGCGCAATTGTGATGGGTACAAAGACAGCATACCAGAAACACGGCCTGGAATCTGCCTTATTCATCAAACTAAAAGAATATGTATTGCCTTTAAATCAATATGACGAGCTTGAACTGTCCTGGGTAGGTGATTTTAACGATAAAATGCTGGCCATCCATCAAGCAACAGGTGCCACTTTTGGAAAGCGGCACCTGACTATGCATAAGAAATTCTAATCGTTTATTTTTCGCGGATTTCTTCATAAAGATCTATAACCTTCTTCTGAAGCTTAATGATCTCTTCTTCTCTTGACGCAAGTTTCTCTTTTAAGTTATTGATTTCCTCAAAATTAAGTGACTGTGGGTTTTCTCCTTCTTTAGAAATGATATCCATAGTCGAAACTTCGAAAAGATTAGCAATCTGTGCTAATCTGGAGATATTTATATCTGTAATGCCTGTTTCAATTTTTGAAAAGGCAGGGATAGAAATATTCAAACGTTTAGCAACTTCTCCCTGGCTCCAGCCATTTTTTTGACGTAGTTGTCTAATGTTTTTTCCAATAATGTTCATAATGTTAAATTAGGTGTGTACTCTATATTTTGTATTCCTTACGATATTGTATTCAACTCGCGTGCCAATTTCATAAGATCTAGTCCACCAAAATTCCCTGAACTCATTAAAAGTAAGTTTTTACGATAAAAATTTATACTTTGAATGTAATTTTCCAATGACAACACATTATTAAAAAAGTGTAGGTCAACACTTTTAAATGCTGTCTGAACATCATTTTTACTAAACGGTTCAATTTTTTTATGCTGAAAGGTTTTCTCGTCGATATATACAATGGCGGTGTCAGCACCTTCCATCGTATCGGCATATTGCACTAAAAAATCTTTATTTAAACTACTAAATGTATGCAACTCTATACAGGCAACTAATTTTCTATCGGGAAATTGCGTTTTCACAGCTTCAATTGTAGCCCGGAGTTTAGATGGCGAATGTGCGAAATCTTTGTAGACGTTCGTTTCATCCCGACTGCTCAACAGCTCCAGGCGCTTTGCCGCGCCCGTAAAAGAAGAAATGGCCAGGTTAAAATCTTTGCCATCAATCCCCAGTTGCGCACAGACCAGTTTTGCAGCGTTTAAATTCATCAGGTTATGATCCCCAAACACCTTTAACGCAGTTTCGTCTGGCAACAAATAGGTTATGCCACCTTTCACCTCATGAGCCGGAATTTCGTAGCCGATCTTTTCAATATCCGCGTCAGCATCCGCTACAATCTTTTCCAGGTCTTTATCTGCCTCACAGTAAATTAATTTTCCTTTTGGCTGTATGGTATCAATGAAAAGCTCAAATTGCCTTACATAGTCTGGATACGTAGGAAAAACATTAATATGATCCCAGGCTATACCACTGATTACTGCCACATTGGCTTTATACAAATGAAACTTTGGTCTGCGGTCAATTGGCGAGGCCAGGTACTCATCCCCTTCAATGATGATCATCGGGGCAGAATCGGTAACTTTAACCATCGTATCGAAACCAGCCAGCTGTGCGCCAACCAGGTAATCAAAGTCTTTTTGATAAAAGTTAAGTACATGCAGAATCATAGAAGTGATGGTGGTTTTCCCATGGCTACCGCCAATTACAACCCTTAACTTATCTTTAGTCTGCTCATAAATATATTCGGGATACGAATAAATCTTCAGGCCCAGCTCCTGTGCTTTCAGTAATTCCGGGTTGTCCGTCAACGCATGCATACCCAATATCACAGCATCAAGATCAGCCGTAATGTTTTCAGCGTTCCAACCCATATTTTTAGGTAAAATACCGAATCTTTCCAGCCTGCTGCTGGAAGGCTCAAAAATAACATCATCAGAACCAGTCACCTGATAACCTTTTTTGTGCAAAGCAATGGCAAGGTTATGCATTGCACTCCCCCCAATGGCTATAAAATGTATACGCATAAATCTATTTTTTAAAACAAGCAGCTACCCAGTCGCCAATCTTTTTATGATCCACATAATGGATGCCAAAAGGTTCACAAGCTTGCTTAATCAACTCCAGATCCGGAGATTCATAAAAACCACTAAAATATATAAAGCCACCCGGTTTCAAAACGGTATCATATACCGGAATCTGATCCAATAAAATGTTCCGGTTGATATTCGCCAGGATGACATCATATTTTTCTTTAGGAATAACTTCCTTACCGCCCCATATGGCTTCAAGATTTGTTACCCCGTTAAGTGCTGTATTTTCTAAAGTACTGAGATAGCATACCTCATCGTAATCTATAGCAACCAATCTGGCAGCCCCCCGCTTGGCAGCCAGGATAGCTAAAATTCCAGTTCCACAACCCATATCCAGAATTTCCTTTCCCGCCACATCTGCAGAAAGAATATACTGCATCATCATGGTGGTGGTCTGGTGATGTCCGGTCCCAAAAGCCATTTTAGGATCTATGACAATCTCATATGGATATTTCGGCTGGGCTTCATGAAAAGTAGCCCGGACATAGCATAAATCATCAATGATCAAGGGCTCAAAGTTCTTCTCCCATTCTTCATTCCAATTCTTGCCTTCAATCTCGAGCACTTCGTACTGGTATTCGATTTCACCTTCAAATTGTGCCAGAACAGTATGCAGTGCAGATGCATCATAAGTATCGATATCCACAAAAGCCGCAAAGCCCAGATCGGTGTCTTCAAAGGTATTGTATCCGATATCAGCAAGATCACTGATTAACAGATCTTGCTGATATTCCTGGATATTGGTAAAACTAAAAGTAACCTGTATGTATTTCATTAAGAATTGAATGCTTTAACGATATCCACAAAATCCCTCGACTTCAGAGATGCCCCGCCAATCAAACCACCATCGATATCATTCTGTGCAAACAGTTCAGCCGCATTCTTTGGATTACAGCTTCCGCCATATAATATGGTCACCTCTTCGGCAACAGCCTCGCCATATTTGGCAGCAATTTCTTTTCTGATGAAGGCATGAACTTCCTGAGCCTGCTCAGAAGAAGCTGTTAAACCAGTACCTATAGCCCAAACTGGCTCGTAAGCAATGACGATTTTAGAAAAATCAGTTTCGCTTAAACCAAAAACACCTTTTTCAAGCTGTGATTTCAACACCTCAAAATAAGTGTTGTCATTGCGTTCTGCTAAAGTTTCGCCAATGCAGAAAATCGGAACCAGGTTATTTTCTAAAACTTTAACTGTCTTCTGCGCCAGCAATTCATCGCTTTCTGCAAAATACTGACGTCTTTCTGAGTGACCAATGATCACATATTCACAACCAACAGATTTGATCATTTTCGCAGAAATCTCACCGGTATAGGCACCGCTATCGTTCTGATGTGCATTTTGCGCACCAATTTTAACGATTTCGCCACCTAATTTTGATAAACTGTTCAGGTGAATGAAAGGTGCACAGATGATCGCCAGCTGATCTCCTTTTTTTTCATCCCTAACCATATTTACAATCTCAGAGAATAAAGAAATGCCTTCAGCATAGTCCAAATTCATCTTCCAGTTTCCTGCAACTATTTTTTTTCTCATAATTTGTTTATTGTTTAATTGATATACTGGCGCAAACACCAGTTGAGCCACTAAAAGTGTCTATAAGTTTTCGTATTTTCAAAAATATGGGTTAATATATCCTTTTCCTGCTGATCAAAAGGCAAATTTCTACGCGCAAAAACTTTCTCTGCCGTTTCAAACATTTTATGCAGACTATAAGTCTCGAAACCGTGTGAACCACCCCAGGCAAAATCAGGAATAAAATTACGGGGAAATCCCGAGCCAAAAATATTGGCACTAACGCCCGCAACCGTACCGGTATTAAACATCGTATTGATCGCACACTTGGCATGATCCGCCATAATCAGACCGCAAAATTGCAAACCTGTTGGTCTGAAACTTTCCGTTTCATAATTCCAGAGTTTAACTTCGGCATAGTTATTCTTCAGATTGGAGTTATTGCTGTCCGCCCCGATGTTACACCATTGCCCCATCACAGCATTCCCCAGGTATCCCTCATGACCTTTAGATGAATAGCCCCAGATGACGGCATTGTTAATCTCACCGCCCACCCGGCTATAAGGACCGATGGTGGTCTGTCCATAAATCTTTGCACCCATTTTCACCTGTGAATGGTCACATAAGGCGAACGAACCCCGAATGTGACAACCTTCCCATACCTGCGCTTTTTTACCCAGATAAATTGGTCCGTTTAAACTGTTGAAAGTAGCGCATTCCGCTTCGGCACCTTCCTCTGCAAAAATCTGGTCTCCTAAAAATACATTGGTAGCGCTTAGCGAACCCGACGTCCGGCCCTTGGTCAGCAAAGCAAAATCCAGCTTCAACTGCGCATCATTACCCCTGAAAATATCCTCAGGATGGAAGATTCTGCTGATATCCCCCGCATAACTGATCAGTTTCAAATCCGCCCGCAGCAGATCAGCATAAGAAAGTCCGGCATCGGCACGATAAGCAATCGTAATTCCGTTTGCCTGTAAATATTCCCCGGTATTCAGTTTCAAAACGGCCTCAACCAGGCGTTCATCCGGACAAACAGATCCATTAATATACAGATTTGCCGGGCTTAAAGCTGGAAACTTAGCAGCAAGGTAACCGCTGGTTAAAAAACCAGCCTCTGCGTTTAAATATTTCTCCCATTTCTGTGTTATGGTTAAAATACCCACCCTAAGGTCGGCAACCGGTCTGGTAAAAGATAGAGGAAGCAGGGACTGCCATGCGTTATCATCAAATAAATTGATCTTCATAAGCAACAAAAATAAAAAAAGTCCCGAAGCATAGCACCGGGACTTTAAAATAATTTTTTATGGAAGATTGATTACTTCTTTGCGTAACGGGTTTTGAATTTATCGATACGACCAGCAGTATCAACCAATTTCATTTTACCAGTATAGAAAGGGTGAGAAGTATGAGAAATCTCTAATTTATAAAGAGGATATTCGTTACCATCTTCCCATTTAACAGTCTCTTTAGTATCTACACAAGATTTTGTTAAAAAAGAGTATTCGTTAGACATATCTTTAAATACTACAAATCTATAGTTTGATGGATGCAGATCTTTTTTCATATTGTTGTATACTTAATTGTCGCTTATTTTTAAGGATGCAAATATCAGTATTTTATTTTTGAATAACAAGTAGGTGTTGAAAAATTATTCCTTTATTTCCTGACAAAGCTCTACCAATACGCCATTTGTGCCTTTAGGATGCAAAAAACAAACCAATTTATGGTCGGCCCCCTGCTTAGGCACCTCATTTAACAACACAAAACCCTCCCCTTTTAAACGTTCCATTTCCGAATAGATATCTTCCACATCAAAAGCTATGTGGTGGATCCCCTCGCCTTTTTTAGCTATGAATTTAGCGATCGGACTATCTTCATGGCTCGCAGCAAGCAATTCGATCTTGTTTTCCCCTGTTTTAAAAAAGGCAGTATGCACCCCCTCAGAAATGACCTCTTCTTTCTTATAACAAGGTGTATTCAATAACTTTTCATAGAGGTCACAGGCCAGGTTCAGGTCTTTTACAGCAATGCCAATGTGTTCAATCTTCTTCATAATGTTTAAGAACAGTTAAAAAAATGTAAAAATGCAGGTTTTATCTATACCTTCATAGCTATTAATTATAATTGTTGGCAATCTTTTTTTGTACCTTTGTCTATTAATAAAGAACAATTATATATAATGGAACTTCCTATTTACTTAGATAATAACGCAACTACTCCTCTTGACCCAAGAGTATTAGAAGCAATGTTACCCTATTTCACCAACAAATTTGGTAATGCGGCAAGCCGTAACCATGCGTTTGGATGGGTTGCAGAAGAAGGTGTAGACTATGCACGTGAGCAAGTGGCTAAACTGATTGGCTGTACTGAAAAAGAAATCATCTTTACATCAGGTGCTACAGAAGCAGACAACCTTGGTATTAAAGGAGTATTTGAAATGTACCAGGAAAAGGGTAATCACATCATTACCGCAACCACTGAGCATAAAGCTGTATTGGACACCTGTAAACATTTGGAGAAACTGGGTGCAAACGTAACTTACCTGAAAGTAAAAGAAGATGGATTAATTGACCTGCAGGAGCTGGAAGCAGCAATGACAGAGAAAACAATCCTGGTTACCATTATGTATGGCAACAATGAAATCGGTGTGGTACAACCCATTAAAGAGATTGCAGCAATCGCTCATAAATTTGGCGCATTGTTCATGTCTGATGCCACACAGGCTGTTGGTAAAATACCTGTAAACGTAATTGAAGACGGGATTGACTTAATGGCTTTCTCTGCACATAAAATGTACGGCCCTAAAGGTGTTGGTGTATTGTATGTACGCCGTAAAAACCCAAGGGTTAAAGTTACGGCTCAAATGGACGGCGGTGGTCACGAACGCGGTATGCGTTCAGGAACTTTAAATGTACCTGGAATTGTTGGCTTGGGTAAAGCTTGTGAATTGTGCCGTTTAGAAATGGACGAAGAAGCAAAACGTTTATCTGCGTTGAGAGATAAATTAGAAAATGCCTTGACACAATTGGAAGAAAGCTATGTAAACGGAAATACACAACACCGCTTACCACACGTAGCAAACATCTCTTTCAAATATGTAGAGGGCGAAGGCTTAATGATGGCAATGAAAGATCTGGCAGTATCTTCAGGCTCTGCTTGTACTTCTGCTTCATTGGAACCTTCGTATGTTTTGAAAAGCCTTGGCCTTTCTGATGATCTGGCACACTCTTCTATCCGTTTTGGCTTAGGTCGTTTCACGACAGAAGAAGAAGTAGACTACGCAATTGAAAACACCAAAAAAGCAGTAAATCACCTTCGTGACCTTTCTCCACTTTGGGAAATGTTTAAAGAAGGCGTTGATTTAAGCAAAATTGAGTGGGCAGAACACTAAGTATAAAATCATAAATCTAAAATATCATGGCATATTCAGAGAAAGTAATTGAACACTATACCAACCCAAGAAACGTTGGTACTTTAAATAAAGACAGCAAATCAGTTGGAACAGGATTAGTTGGCGCACCTGAGTGCGGTGACGTCATGCGCCTTCAGATTGAAGTAGATGACAACAATGTAATTACCGATGCTAAATTCAAAACATTTGGTTGCGGTTCTGCCATTGCGTCATCATCATTGGCTACAGAATGGTTAAAAGGCAAAACCATTGACGAAGCTTTAACCATCGATAACATGGATATCGTAGAAGAACTGGCTTTACCTCCGGTAAAAATTCACTGCTCGGTACTGGCAGAGGATGCGATTAAATCGGCCATCAACGATTACCGTGTAAAAAATGGTTTGGAGCCTTTCGAATTAGCTAAATCACATCATTAATCAAGCATTATGGTATGTTTTTTGACATACTGTAATACCTAAATTTTAAATAAAATGATTACGATTACGGACAAAGCAAAAAGCAAAATCGACCAGTTAATGGAAGAATCGCAGATGGATACCACCTATTTTCTGCGCGTTTCGGTTAAAGGAGGAGGATGTTCCGGATTGTCATATAATTTAGATTTTGATGATGAAGCAAAAACTGGAGATCAGTTTTTTGAAGACAGAGGCATCAAAATTGCATTGGATATGAAATCCTTCTTATACCTTGCAGGCACTGAGCTCGACTACTCTGACGGTTTGAATGGAAAGGGATTTAACTTCCACAACCCTAACGCAAGCCGCTCATGCGGTTGCGGGGAGAGTTTCTCTGTTTAAAATACAAATTATTATATTTGCAAAAGCCGGTACAGTTCAATCTGTACCGGCTTTATTATTTTAATACCCTTTGTTAAAACTTTTTTTAACCTGGTTGTATTTTAGAATAGAAAAGTTTAACATTGTTAGTACAAGCAAACCGACCAAATTATGGAATTATTCAATGCCCATTCCACCATCCCTACTTTACTGCGCAACGTAGTTGAGCACATTCACAAACCGGAAGAAACATTTCTGATCCATAAAAAAGGAGCGGAATGGGAAGAAATCTCCTACATGCATACCTTAAACTGTGCAGATGCGGTGTCGGCATTTTTCCTGGAAAAAGGTATTGTAAAAGGCGACCGGATGGGCCTGATGATTGAGAACTCTCCGGAATATGTGTATTACGATCAGGGGATCCAGCAAATCGGCGCAATAAACGTATCCATCTATCCAACCCTGTCAGAACATGAAGTTGCTTACATTGTAAATGATTCCGGAATACGGGCCATCCTCATTGGCAATCCCTTTCTTTATAAAAAGATCCTGAAAATAGCAGACAACTGCAGACAATTGGAATACATCATCCCTGCATTTGCAGACTATGAGAAAATTGCTGTCCCAGCAGGTCTTGATGTTAAAATCATCAGTTTTGATGCCATATTGGCGATTGCAGGTACGTTAACTTCAGAAAAAATTGAGCAGATCACCAGGTTACGCCTGGCTGTAAAACCTTCGGACATCTCTTCATTGATTTATACGTCCGGAACGACCGGTACGCCAAAAGGGGTTATGCTTTCACACAGCAATTTCGTAGAGAATGTAAAGGTGTGTTTACAGCAAATACCTGTAATAGATGAAACAGAGACTTTTTTATCCTTTTTACCGCTATCCCATGTATTTGAACGGACGGCAACCTATCATGTATGTTGTGCACAGGGCTGTAAAATCGCTTATGCACAAAGCCTGGAACTGCTGGCAAAAAACATGGCCGAAATCAGGCCAACCGTCATGAGTTGTGTTCCCAGACTGCTGGAACGTATCCACGACAAAGCGATTAAAAGTGGCACGGCAGCTGGCGGATTAAAGGCAAAAATATTCCTCTGGGCATTGGAAACCGGACAAAACTACAGAAGAAAAAAAGAAGCCGGACAAAGTCCCGGTCTCTTCCTCTCTGCAGAAAAGGCACTTGCAGAGAAACTGGTATTTAGCAAAATCAAAGAGAAAACCGGCGGAAGGTTAAAATTCATGATCTCTGGTGGTGCAGCCCTGCCTAAAAATGTAGGCGAGTTTTTTGGCAACCTGGGCATTAAAATCCTGGAAGGATTTGGACTGACAGAAACTTCTCCGGTCATGGCCGTAACAGAATATCACCGCCAGGTATATGGCACCGTAGGCAGGGTAATACCCGGCATAGAAATCGGCATTCAGAATGTGGAAACCAAAGAAATGATCAACATTCAGACCCATGAGACCTTTGACGAAAATTTTGAATGTGCAGAAGGTGAAATTATTGTACGTGGCCACTGTGTGATGCAAGGTTATTTCAACAAGCCCGCCGAAACGGCAGAAGCCATTGACAAAAACAACTGGTTCCACACCGGGGACATTGGCCGTTTTTTTAAAGGTAACCTGCAAATCACAGATCGTTTGAAAAACATGATTGTAAATGCATACGGTAAAAATGTATACCCGACACCCGTGGAAAACATTTACATGAAAAGCCTTAAAATCGATCAGATCTTCCTGATTGGCGACAAGCGGGAGTACCTTACCGCCATCGTCATTCCCAATAAAGAAAATTTACAGGAAGCATTTAACCTGCCGGAATCCTTTTTCCAGAAACCCGATGTCTTTATCGAAGAAAAAGAAATGACCGACTGGATTGGACAGGATTTAAAAAAACTATCCAATGAACTGGCTAAATTTGAGCGGATCAAGAATTTTAAAGTCAAGCGCAATCCATTTAGCATCGACGAAGGCGAAATTACGCCAACCATGAAAGCAAAAAGAAAAGTAATTGAAACCAAGTATGCAGAGGCGATCAATGACATGTATGCCGAGGCTGTAGATTCAGAATAACATTTTCCGGACCGTTATTTTATGTTTCCATTCCGAATGGAATTGGAAACATAATTCTTACTTTTGCATCTTATTAATCAATATACCAATAAGCTATACGGCAATGTGCCGGATATAAGACATATATGAGTACAGGACTATCAGAACAAGAATTGTTGCGTCGCAATTCGCTTTCACAATTACGCGAATTAGGGATCAATCCCTACCCTGCCGAAGCATTTGAAATCAATGCCAATGCAGCAGACATTTTAGCTAACTACGAAAAAGATAAGACCGCCTATAAGACCATTAGTATTGCAGGCCGGATCATGGGCCGTAACATTATGGGCGCCGCATCATTTGCTGAACTGCAGGATGCTACTGGCCGTATCCAGGTTTATCTGAAAAGAGACGAGCTTTGTCCGGGTGAAGACAAGACCTTGTACAATACTGTATTCAAGAAGTTATTGGATATTGGCGACTTTATCGGCGTAAAAGGTTATGTGTTTACCACACAGACCGGAGAAATCTCTATCCACGTTACCCAGTTTACCGTACTTTCTAAATCTTTACGTCCTTTACCCATTGTAAAACGTGACGATGATGGTAATGTGTATGATGGTTTTACCAATCCGGAACTGCGTTACAGACAGCGTTATGTTGATTTAACGGTTAATCCGGGTTTCAAACAAATCTTCATCAACCGTTCCAAAGTAATCAACACCATGAGAAATTACTTTGATGAACAAGGCTGGATGGAAGTGGAAACACCAATCCTGCAGGCCATTCATGGTGGTGCAGCGGCACGTCCGTTTGCCACACACCACAACACCCTGGATATGCCACTTTACCTGCGTATCGCAAATGAGCTGTATCTAAAACGACTGATCGTTGCCGGCTTCGATGGCGTATACGAATTTGGAAAGATGTTCAGAAATGAAGGCATGGATCGTACACACAATCCAGAATTCACTTCTATGGAGATCTATGTAGCTTATAAAGACTACATCTGGATGATGGCCATGGTAGAGGAATGTCTGGAGAAAATTGCAGTGGCCATTCACGGTAGCCCGATTGTTAAAGTAGGTGATCATGAGATCAATTTTGAAGGGCCTTATGAAAAGCTCAGCATGCATGAATCCATTCAGAAATATACTGGCATAGATGTATCTCAGATGAATGAGGAGCAACTTAAAGAGACCTGCAAAAAACTGGGTATTGAAACCGACGCAACTATGGGCAAAGGTAAATTGGTAGATGAGATCTTTAGTGAAAAAGTTGAAGCCAATCTGATCCAGCCTACTTACATTACAGATTATCCGCTGGAAATGACCCCGCTGGCAAAAAAACACAGAAGCAAAGAAGGTTTGGTAGAGCGGTTTGAATTGTTCGTAATGGGTAAGGAAATCGGGAATGCGTATTCTGAACTAAACGACCCGATTGACCAGCGTGAACGTCTGGTTGATCAGTTGAAACTGGCTGAAAGAGGTGATGATGAAGCGATGGCTATGGATGAAGACTTTTTACGCGCCTTGGAATATGGCATGCCGCCAACCTCTGGATTGGGTATCGGAATCGACAGATTGGTGATGCTGATGACCAACCAGTCTACCATTCAGGAAGTTTTATTCTTCCCTCAGATGAGACCGGAGAAAAAAGCCAAAGTAACCACTGACGAAGATTTTGTCAATGCAGGTGTTGCAGCAGAATGGGTACAGGTGATCCGGAAAATGGGCATCAATACCCTGGAAGAACTGAAGGCCGCGAATCCAAACAAAGTGTTCAATGACCTTGGCGGAATGCGTAAGAAATTAAAACTGGACCTGACCATGCCTTCAAAAGAGGAAGTGACGGCCTGGTTCGCTTAACATAAAAATAACAAAAGCTTAAAGGCTTGCTACCAATTATGTAGCAAGCCTTTTTTATTTTTAGACCATATTTAAAAACATAGATTATGAACAGTTCAAGTTTAGAAATTACAGAAACAGAATACTGCATTAAATTGAGTAAAGATGCGTTTGACCTGACCTTAATCCGTCAGCTGATCAAAAGAATCCAGTCAGAGCAATTGTTTTTCACACGTAAAAAGGAACAATTGGACGAAGACATCATTAGCCGTTCTTCAGATTACCAGGTATCAGAAAATTTCGACAGATTGTGTGAAAAATAAAAAGCCACATTTGCATGTGGCTTTTTATTCATTCTTTACCGTCAATCATCTGTATCTAACCTGCTGTTGCCTGTCCATCATACCAAGCTGATCTTTCATCTGCTTAATCTGATCGGCAAGCAATTTGTTTTTATCAGCTTTCTTAGCTTCTGTCAAATACATCTGAGCCTCTCTTTTATTCCTTTTGGCCATCGCAATACCTGCAAGACTTAACTTAGCCAGGGCAATGTTATGGTCCATATGCATACCTAAAGAAAGTGATTTCTTGAAATACTTCTCACTCTGCATCGGCGCTTTTCTGGATTCGATCAATCCGATCAACAAATTATAATAACCGTGTTGTACACGGATCAATTGTTTTTCATAATTGGTGATCCGGTTCAAATAAGCTTCTGCTTTTGGCATATTGTCTTTCCTTAAAAACCATTGCGCAAGCAACATGTTTTCATTAAAGAAATACGTAACGATAACCAGTATACTGATCAAAATGGCCAAAATACCCCATCCCCAAAAACCGAAGATCATAAGGGCAATTGCACCTCCCAACACCGCAAAACCTATAATAAGACGAACTACATTTGGCATATTCTTGTATAATTTTTCTGCAAATATCGTGTTTAAATACCAAAAATCAGATTTAATTTATAATTTCAACGAAAAACAATATCTATGTCTGCTGCAATTGAAGAAAGCTGGTTAAACGTCCTGGCTGAAGAGTTTGAGAAACCTTATATGAAGTCGCTAAAGGCTTATTTACTCGAAGAAAAAGAAAAAGGAGCTACCATCTATCCGAAAGGAGGGGATATTTTTAATGCCTTAAACCATACGCCATTTGACAAAGTTAAAGTCGTAATCCTTGGCCAGGATCCTTACCATGGAACCGGACAGGCACACGGGCTGTCCTTCTCTGTACAAAAAGGAATGGCCGTACCCCCATCACTTAAAAACATTTATAAAGAACTGAGTACAGACATCCCTGGTTTTACAGCTCCGGCACATGGCGATTTGACACCATGGGCAGATGAAGGCGTATTGCTTTTAAACGCAACATTAACCGTGCGCGCGCATGAAGCGGGTTCACATCAGGGTAAAGGATGGGAAACATTTACGGATAAGATCATCACTGAGCTATCCGAAAAAAGGACAGGCCTGATCTTTTTACTCTGGGGCAGATATGCTCAAAATAAAGCTGCATTAATTGACGAAAGCAAGCATACCATCATTAAAGCAGCCCACCCCTCCCCCTTCTCCGCATATAATGGCTTTTTGGGCACAGGTCCGTTTTCTAAAACCAATGCCAAATTAGTAGCACAAGGCCAAAGCCCGATCAACTGGCAATTGACTTGATAGGCTATAAGCTGTAAAATTAAATTCTGACCTGACGGGAAGCGATTAAGGACACAAAAAAAAGCTGTATCATTTACAAAAACGATACAGCCTCTTTTAAATTTTTAGATTAATATTCTAAAGGAACGATTGGTTCTTTCTTGGTTGTAGACATGATCATCATCGTCTGAAAGGTTTTTACGACAGAGATCTTACTGATCTTATCCATAATCAAACGCTCATAAGATTTAATGTCATTTACATAAACTTTCAATAGAAAATCGGCTTGTCCTGTCACGTGATGACATTCTGTAACTTCTTTAATCTGATTCACCTCATCCAAAAAAGTCTGGATGGTATTGTTTTTATGAAAATCCAATTGCACCTGGATAAAGGTTTTAATTCCTAAACCTAATTTCTCCTCATCCACCAGGGCATGATAACTTTTGATAAACCCAGACATTTCCAGCTTGCGTACACGCTCCAGTGTTGGTGCCGGAGACAAGCCAATCTCCTGAGATAATAGTAAATTCGTTATCCTTCCGTTCTCCTGTAATAGTTTAAGTATTTTAAAATCCGTCTTATCTAATTCTGCTGCCATTGTGTGATTAATATGATAACCAAAGATAGAATAAGAATACGGGATTTACCAAATTTTATTCTAAAAATAATCAAATAATTTGCAGTTTATTTCCTATTATTTTTTTAGATTTGTCTAAACATTTAGTTAGACATCTAAAAATGCAATCACTGACAGAAGAGAACTACCTGAAAATCATCTATCATTTATCTGAAAACAATGACAATGCCGTGCAAACCAATGCCATTGCCGAAAAAATGCAGACCAAAGCAGCTTCGGTAACAGATATGATAAAAAAACTGGCCGATAAGCGTCTGGTTGACTATAAAAAATATCAGGGCGTAAAACTGACAGAAAATGGCAGGCTAACAGCCATTAATGTGGTTAGGAAACACCGGCTTTGGGAAGTATTTCTGGTCGAAAAATTAAATTTCAAATGGGATGAGGTACATGACATTGCTGAAGACCTGGAACACATCAATTCAACGGAACTCATCGAGCGGCTTGATGAATTTCTTGCTTTCCCTAAAAGTGATCCGCATGGCGATCCCATACCGGATAAAAATGGCAAATTCGACGCCATACCCTTCACCAAACTCAGCAAACTTGCCCCCGGCAGTACAGGTTTGATTACCGGCGTTAGCGAGCATTCTTCGCTTTTCCTCAAGCACCTGGAAAAACTGGGACTCACCCTTGGAAAAGCCCTGCAAGTAAAAGAAATTACCGATTTCGATGGTTCTGTAGAGCTTATAGTTGAACAAAAGAACATTAGCGTGAGCAGAGAAGTGGCCAGGCACATCCTGGTAAAAATCTAAATCCGAGCAAAAGCACCTGAATAAAATTGAAGAACCACAACAATGAAAAATTCTGAATCCTTAAGTGAAGTACATGAAAGCGTAGATACCAGCAAGCGGACAGGCTGGAAAAGAATCTTATCCTTTATCGGGCCAGCTTACCTGGTCAGCGTTGGTTATATGGATCCAGGAAATTGGGCTACAGACATTGCCGGCGGTAGTAAATTTGGCTATCAGCTAATCTGGGTATTGCTCATGTCTAACCTCATTGCCCTGCTGTTACAATCCCTGAGTGCACGCCTGGGGATCGTACGCGGCCTTGACCTGGCCCAGGCATCCAGAAATGCCTACCCGAAATGGGTCAATATCCCCCTGTTCGGACTCGCCCAACTGGCCATCATAGCCTGCGACCTGGCCGAAATCATTGGAATGGCCATAGGCTTAAACCTCTTATTCGGCCTGCCACTCATCTGGGGAATTGGAATTACCATCTTCGACACCGTATTGCTTTTATTTCTCTTAAATAAAGGCATGCGCAAAATGGAAGCTTTTATCGTGTCCATGGTATTTATTGTGGGCATCTCCTTTCTGGCAGAAATGTTTATCGTAGAGCCTTCCCTAAAAGAAATCTTCAAAGGCTTTGAACCCTCTGTACTTTCAGGAGATGCACTTTACATCGCCATCGGGATCATTGGGGCAACCGTCATGCCACACAACCTGTACCTGCACTCCTCTTTGGTCCAAACCCGTAAGTTTGAACGGGACAATAAGGGAATTAAAGAAGCCATAAAATTCAATTTCATAGATACGGCTGTAGCCCTCAACCTGGCGTTTTTTGTCAACGCAGCCATACTGATCCTTGCCGCCGCAGCATTTTACAAAAATGGCCTGCATGAAGTCGCAGAAATTCAGGATGCTTACAAACTCCTTCAAAATATATTTGGCAATACAGCGCCCGCACTTTTTGCCATCGCATTAATTGCCGCGGGGCAAAGCTCGACAGTAACGGGTACCCTGGCCGGACAAATTGTAATGGAAGGCCATTTAAAACTCCGAATCCAACCCTGGTTACGCCGTTTAATTACACGCTTACTGGCCATCATACCCGCTTTTTTTACCATTCTGCACTTCGGAGAAGATGCCCTAAGCGGATTGCTGATTTTGAGCCAGGTTGTTTTGAGTTTACAACTCGGTTTTGCAGTGATTCCACTCATCCATTTTACTTCCGACAAGCTCACCATGAAAGAGTTTGCCATCAAAACCTGGGTAAAAGTTCTGGCATGGATCAGTTCCATCGTCATTGTTGCGCTGAACGTAAAACTGGTTTTAGAAGAAATTAAGCTCTGGGGCTCAGAAGGTGGCTGGTACATCTATGTATTTGTCATACCAGGTGCCATATTGATCGGCTTACTGCTCCTTTACATCTTTATTTACCCGCTGATGAGCAGGATGAAGCAAAATCAGCACAATGCACCGCATGGCGAGGCATTGGATATTGAGCACATAGAAAAAATCAATTATACCCGGATTGGCATTACTGTAGATTTTTCTGCGCATGACCGCAACACCATCAGGCACGCTTTAATTCAGGGCGGTAAAGAGGCCAGTTATTACCTCATTCACGTGGTAGAGACTGCCGCAGCCAGGTATCTGGGCAATGAAGCATTAGATCATGAAACCAAAAGTGACCAGGAAAATCTGAACAAATACGCCGAAAACCTGGCCGCCCTTGGCTACACTGCCAGCACGCACATTGGCTATGGTGGCACGGTAAATGCAATCGTAGAGATCAGCAAGAAAAATGACCTGGAATTATTGGTTATGGGTGCACACGGCCACCGCGGTTTAAAAGACCTGATACTGGGCACAACTGTGAATGCGGTGCGTCATAAAGTAACCATTCCGGTACTGATCGTGCGGTAAAAAAATCAGATAAACTGCCTGCATTCGGCATTTCTTTCGGATATTAGCAAATATATAAAATAATGAACTGGGCCCAGGCCCGCAACTACCAATGAAGAACGACATTCAAATCAAAAATAAACGCGCCTATTTTGACTACCACGTTATTGACAAATACAACGCCGGATTAGCCTTATTGGGTACAGAAATTAAGGCGATCCGTCAGGGCAAAGCCAATATGACCGATGCTTTCTGTATGTTTATCGGCAATGTGCTGTATGTTAGAAACCTGCACATTTCAGAATATAGCCACAGCTCTTTCCATCACCATGACATCAAAAGAGACCGGATCCTGCTGTTACAAAAAAGGGAACTCAAGAAACTCAAAGTGAAAAGCGAAGAAAAGGGGTATACCATAGTGCCCCTGCGTATATTTACCAATGAGCGTGGTTTTGCCAAGATAGAAATTGCATTGGCTACAGGTAAAAAAGAATTCGATAAGAGAGACAGCATCAAAGACCGGGAATCTAAAAGAGAAATGGACCGGGCCATGAAATTTTAAACCCATTAACCGGGCCTGTACTACCAGGCCTGGTCTCCAACAAGCGGCACAAACCTAAAAGTATCCAGTTCAATCCGCTCAAAATCGGTTTCACTTACACGAATTACCGTTACCATCTTTTGAGAATGCTCATCTCCAACCGGGATGACCAGAATGCCACCGACTTTCAATTGTTTCAGCAATATTTCCGGTACAAAAGGAGCACCTGCAGTGACGATGATTTTATTGTAAGGCGCATGTTCAATGATCCCTTTAGAGCCGTCGCCAAAAAAGAAATGTGCGTTATACCCCATGCCAGGCAATACCCGTATGGTATGACGGTAAATACTTTCCTGACGCTCAATGGTATATACATTGGCACCCAATTCCATTAAAACGCAAGTCTGATAGCCTGATCCGGTTCCAATTTCCAATACCTTATCGCCTTTTTTGATATGCAGCAGTTCGCTTTGATAAGCCACAGTATAAGGCTGCGAAATCGTTTGCCCGTCCCCTATCGGGAAAGCAATATCCTTGTAAGCCTGGTTCCAGAAAGTTTCGTCAAAAAAGAAATGCCTGGGCACTTTCCCTATCGCCTGAAGGACACGCTGATCAGCAATCCCCCTCGACTCCAGGTGAGCCACCAATCGCTTTCTTGCACCTTGCTCCCTGTAATTATCAACAAATTTGTACGCCATCTCAGTTCAAAAATACGCTTTTAGAAGCTAATCCACTTATGTTTTTAACAGCTAATGCCTCAAAAAAACATAAGACTCACAGAATCAATTGCAATAAAACTAATACGGATCTACATCCACCTGAACGTTAACCGACCGGAAGTCTTTTTCTGCCTGAAACTGTAAAATCGTCTCTTTCAATATAGATTTGACTTTCTGTATCGAAGCATCTTTCTCGCTCTTGATGATCACCTGTTTGATGTAATAATTGCGCACACGCGATACCATAGGTTGCTCCGGGCCCAATACCCGATGTCCGAGTTGTGTGCGTAATGTTGTGGCAAACCGCTGTGCAGCTACGTTCAGCAGGTTCTGATCTTTATGCCTGATGTTGATAAAAATTAACCTGGTGAATGGCGGATAATGGAACTGCCGGCGTTCCGAAACTTCTTCCTCGTACATCTCCAGGTATTTATTGTCAATCACCTGTTTGATGATGCGGTGGTCGTCATCATAAGCCTGGATGATGACCTTACCCTGCTTGTCCCTTCGTCCTGCCCTTCCGGCAACCTGGGCAAGCAATTGATAACTGCGTTCAAAGGCCCTGAAATCGGGATAATTCAATAAAGTATCTGCATTGATTACGCCAATCAGGGTCACATTGTCGAAGTCCAGGCCCTTGGCTACCATTTGTGTCCCAATTAAAATCTCTGTCTTCTTCTCCTGAAAATCAGAAATGATCTGCTGTAAGCCATTCCTTGTCCGGGTACTGTCCACATCCAGACGCGCAATTTTTGCATCCGGAAAAATCAGGCTCAGCTCTTCTTCCACCCGCTCTGTTCCAAAACCTTTTTGCTCGATATGAACAGAACCACAAGCCGGACAAATGTTAATGCTGCTTTGGTGGTAACCACAATAGTGGCAATGTAGTTTACCACTTGTTTTATGATAGGTGAGCGACACATCGCAGTTGACACATTTAGGTGCGTAACCACAAGTTGCACAAATTAAAATGGTGGCATAACCCCTGCGATTCTGAAACAAAATGACCTGTTCCTTATTCGCCAGCGTAAACTCGATTTCTTCAATCAGCCGGGTAGAAAAGTAAGCAATCATTTTTTTCTTCTTCGTTTCCTCCGATATGCTGATGACCTCCTGCAAAGGGAGCTCTACCCCGCCAAAACGTTCATTGAGCTTAACCAGGCCATACTTACCATGCAAAGCATTGAAATAGCTCTCAATGCCCGGTGTAGCCGATCCCAATACGGTCTTGGCCTTGTATAAGTGTGCCAGATAAACGGCCACATCCCTGGCCTGGTAGCGTGGAGAAGGCTCCTGCTGCTTGTAAGACCCCTCGTGTTCTTCATCTACCACAATCAGTTTTAAGTCCTTAAAAGGCAGGAAAACGGCCGATCGTGCGCCCAAAACAACCCGGTACGTTCCGTTCAAAACCTTGTTCCAGATCTCTACCCGTTCATTGTTGTTAAATTTAGAATGGTATACGCCAATGGCATCGCCAAAATAACGTTGTATCCTTTGTACAATTTGTGTGGTGAGCGCAATTTCCGGAAGTAAAAACAAAACCTGCCCGCCTTTCTCAATGGCGCGCTCAATGAGCTTAATGTAGACTTGTGTTTTACCAGAGGCGGTTACCCCATGCAGTAAAACCACATCTTTTTCTTCAAAGCCAGCTTCAATTTCCCCAAGCGCACGTTGCTGATCGGTACTCAATTCAAAATTAAGGATAAAATCATCGTCATGTGCTTTCAACCTGCTTACAGGTCGTTTTTCAACCACAAACACGTTCTTTTCCTGCAATGACTTTACAGGCGCCTGTCCGCAGCCGCTATCTTCCAGCAATTGCTGCTTGGAAACCACCTGTCCTTGTCGCGATAATTTGATATAGCTCAACAAGGCATCCAGTTGTTTAGGGGCCTTTTCCAGCTGCTCAAACAATGCTTTCAGATGCGCTTCTTCCTGATAAAAAGGATGTAAGGTAATGAAGGACTTTAAAAGTGGCCTGTATTTCTCGATCACCTCTTCAGCAATGTAAACCAACCCTTTTTCCAATAAAGAATTGATGATTGGATATACCGTTTTCTGGCCTAGTAAGGCCGATACCTCATCAATGGTCAAACGCTGCCTTTTGCTCAAAGCATCCAAAACAGTCCGTTCCTTTATGGTCAGGACCTGTTCTTCTAAAAAAACATCTTCCTTAATCACAATGATCGTTTCGCTGGCCAGCTTTAATCCCGCAGGCAAAGCAGCCGACATCACATCCCCTTCATTACACAGGTAATAGGCCGTCATCCAGTCCCACAATTCCAATTGGGAATTGGTGATGATCGGATACTGGTCTACCACGTCAATGATGTATTTTGCCTGGTATAGCTCCGGAGCCTGTTGGCTGATGCTTTTGACCAGTGCTGTATAAATTTTATTTTTACCAAACTGAACCACCACCCTTTTGCCGACGGCAATTTGTGCGTTAAGTTCAAAAGGAACGCGATAAATGTAGTTTTTGGCAAGTGACAAGGGTAAAATCACTTCCACAAATAATGTCTCCCGTTCCTGAAACTCAAATAGTCCGGTATCTTCCTGCTCCATCATAAGTTAAGCTTTAGCCTTTGAATCGCTACGATTTGAAACAGCTACAAATAAAAATGCCCAACCTAAAATGAAACACAGACCCCCAATTGGCGTAACCGGCCCAATAAAACGTACAAAACCCAGGTTCAGGATCTCGCGTGTGGCCAGTAAATATAAAGAACCTGAAAACAGGACAATTCCAAGCGTAAAAAACAGGTAAGATAAATTCAACAGCTTGCTTTTAGCTGTCGCCAGCTGCGATAAGAAAAGCAAAGCAAAAGTGTGGTAAAACTGATACTCCACACCCTTACTCCAAATTGACAAGTTATCGGCACCAACAACACTTTTTAAACCATGTGCACCAAAGGCGCCCAATATCACTGCAGTAATGCCAAACAATGATGCCGTTAAAATGATACGTCTACTCATAATCAATTCCCTTTTGTCAAGCAAAATTAAGAAACTTGGTTGCATTTCCTCAGTAATCCAACTATTAAATTAAATTTGTAAGTACAAATGAAACCATGATCCTATTCCGGTCAAATCAATGCTGAATCAGAATTGTGATCGCTTCGGGACTGTTAAATCAAAAGACTTGTGAAAAAGATTGTCATCAGTATCGTACTCTTGCTTGTGGCCATTATAGCCATGGCCTATCTTTATTTTTCGAATTTAAATGCAGATAGAAATACGTCTGACATCAGTCTGCATGCAGCCACAGCAAACTCCGCATTTGTCTTCTCCTTTCAAAATGACAAGACCGTGCTGGATTTACTAAAAAGCCAGGAGCTTTTTAAAAACATGCTTGGCCCCGATAAATACAAACAACTCAGTGCCATCAAAACACAACTCATGTCTATGCCCCTGATCAATCAGGCGACAGACCAGGAGTATGTATACATCAGTTTTTTAGCCGATCAGAAAAACGCCATCAATTTCCTGGTCTCTACACAAATTAACAGTCAGCTCAATGGCGGCCAAATCCTGCAAGCCATTCAAAAAAGTGGAATCCAGACCGACACACTTCAGGGAATATTTAAGCTAAGCCTGCCCGATAGTACGCTTTGCTATCTTGGCATTAAGGAAAACCTGGTGCTGCTATCCAATGCTGCCGCTCCGATCGCAGACCTGCTTAAAAAACCTTTAGCCAAGCAAAACAACGATTTTGCGAATTACATCCGGGCCAATAGCCGCTTTGCAAAAAATAGCCTGGCCCAGTTGTACATCAATTTTAATAAAGTCCCGGTACTACTCCAGGCTGTAATCCATCAAAAATTAACTGGTGAACTCCAGGTCTTTCATCAGCAAAATGCATTTGCGGCGCTGAATTATAGCTACAGCAATAAAAATATATTGTTTACAGGAAGTACCGATATACAGGCGAATAACTATTACCAGCTTTTTGCAAACACCACACCTCAAAAAGTAACCATCACCAATATATTGCCAGAAAACACAGCAAATTATACGGTCTACGGCATAAACAACTACCAAAGCTGGAGAAAAGAACTCCAGTCCTGGTTCCTGAACAAAAAAGAAGCACAAGTCCTGAGCAGGGAACTCCAAAACATCAGCAATAAATACCATTTAAACACGGATGACATTTTTCCAAAATATTTTGACAACCAGTTGATCACTTTTCAACTCAGTACTGCTGAAAAACTTGGTGCCATCAATCTGAAAAACGGAGATAAAACCGCGCAATTGTTACTTGACCTGAGCGAGGACTACAATGAAAACATCAAACGCTTTAAAGAACCGGATTTATTGTACGCTTATTTTGGCCAGCCTTTCATGAACTTTAAAGCACCTTATTATGTGATACTTGACAATTACCTGGTCTTCGCAAATCAACCTGCTACGCTTCAAAATTTCCTGAGCACCTATGAAAACAACAAACTGCTGATTGGAACTGAAGCTTATATCAATGCCAGTAACCAGTTGCCGGACAATTCCAGTATTTGTTTTTACCTGGACAAGAAAAATGCTTTAAACCTGTTAAAAAGCAATCTCCGCAGCGAATATTATCAATACACCACCGATGAAAAAGGGCTCAAAAAATACAACTCCTTAACCTACCAGCTGAGCGGCGATCATGGTAAATTCCAGACCAATATTTTAATTCATAAACAGACACCAACTTTAGAAAAAGATTCTCTAGCTTTATAGCACTTATATGTAGATATGGCCAAGAGGTACCTCATTTTTTTCTCCTTAATTTTCAGCATTTCCGGATTAAAAGCACAGCAATACGGACTATTCAATACCAGGACACTTTTTGATGGTTTTGAAAATCCTGCACAAAAAACATTTGTACTGGACTCTTCCCGTAAGTTTGCTTCCAATTTTTTTCTACCCTACCTCGGGATTAACGCTGCCAACAAAGGAAATTCCGATTTTATCCGGGTACTGCTGAACAGCGGCACTTTCACGGCAAAAAATGTACCCCTCGGAAACGGTCAGATCAATACCATTCACGAAAATTCCAACTTCTATATGTTCGCTTTTAAGATTTTCCAGTCTTACAAATATCAAAAAGAAATTGGCCTGTCCTGGCAAATCAGAAGTGATGCACATTTAAATTACACCAACGAAACACTGGCCATCTTAGACAATTACAAACGTTTTACCGATAACCCCAGCGATTTCAACAATGCTTTTAACAATAACGGCTTTGTACAGTCCTACCACCAGTTTAGCCTCAGTTACCGTGAAAACTACAACAAAAGATTGGCTTTTGGCGTTAAACTGAGCTTGTTGAGCGGGATTACTTACAATAAGCTGGACATCGTAAACTCTAGTTTTTTCCTAAGTCCGGACCAATCGATCTTACGTCTCCGATTAAAAGGATCCTATGAAGCCAGCTTCCTGAGAGGGGATGAACTGAGTAAAAAAGACCTGCTGCCAACCTTTAGAAACCCGGGTGCTGCCATTAGCTTCGGTACCAGTTACAAAGCCAAAGACGGCCTGTTTATCATGGCCAATATCAAAGACCTGGGACTGATCCGCTGGAGTAAAAAATCCTATACCAATTATTTTGATCAGACCCTGACCATCAGCAATCCGGAAGACAGCACCTCTTCCCAAATAGAAAAGCAAATTACAGACATTGCACTCAACAACCCCAGGCACAATAGTTTTTTTGCCCTAACCAATGCCAAAGCAGATTTTATGATCTCTAAACCGGTTAGCTATTATTACACACCGAGCTTGATTGTATCCAAAAACCTTTTTTACAAAGGCGGAGACGCGGCATTTGTCAACAAATTCAGTTATAACGAATTTTCAGTCAGTGCCATTCCGACCTATAACTTCAATAATTTATTCCTTTTCGGGATGCAGGGTATGTACCAGACTGCAAACTTTGAGGCATTTCTGGGCTCAGACAATATGTTTAAAACCTTTTCGCAGGTTAATGGCGCCATCAAACAAGATGTTGGGATAGGAAGTGGCTACAACGGTGTTTCCTTCTACATGGGCGTAGGTATTAAATTTGGAAACACAGTAGAGCACCCTCAGAATAGCAGTACCATGCCTGGCGTTGGTGATGAAGGAAGCAGCTTTTTTAAACGTTTATTCAGTGTTTTCTCAAGAAAGAAATCATAATCCAGACCACAGCTCCTATTTTTTCTTAGGTGTGGTAAACACAAAATCTTTCAGATAAAACGGCTCAAAATAAGCCACATCTTCAAATGCAGCAGCTAAAAACCTTTGGTGTGCCAGCTTGCTCATGTTTGTCGCCGAATTGAAATTCTCAGCCAGGAAAACAGCCTGAGGATGAGCCAGTATCTCACTGCATTTCATGGCACCATCTCCAATAAAAGTAAGTGTTGAAGCTGTCAGTTCTTCGGCAAAACTATGCGCATCAATTATTTTTGCAGATGTGGGCTGCACATAATTTAAGGCCGCGTCAAAAACAGCGGTAAAAACCTCCATTCTTCTCGCATCAATCATGGAGCACAGCAAGCCCTGATAATCCGGTTCCCTGATTAAAAAACCTGCAGCCATCATCTGTAAAGTATCTACAGCAATTAAAGGTTTATCTAAAGCAAAACATAGCCCCTTAGCGGTCGATACGCCAATCCGAAGCCCGGTATAAGACCCAGGACCTTTACTTACCGCGATCGCGTCTAAATCATTAAACTGTAAACCTGCCTGTTGCATCACATCCTGGATGAACAAGGTTAAACTACCCGCATGAATGTTACTGGCCTGTTCTTCTTTCAAAGCAATGGTGATTCCATCTCTGGAAATAGCGGCAGAACAAACTGGTGTAGCGGTTTCGATTTGAAGTATAATAGCCATGAAGACAAAGATAAAGGATTTTTAGATGTTATGGTACCGGATCATGCCCGTGTTTACCCCAGGGATGGCAGCGCCCGATCCTTTGGATCGTTAACCAGCCCCCTTTAAAAGGACCATGTTTACGGATGGCTTCTATACCATACTGAGAACACGTAGGTGTAAACCGGCAATTTGCGCCCAGCAATGGCGATAAAAGCCATTGATAAAGCTTAATTAAGCCCATAAACAAATAGGAAAAAAACAAACTAACTACCCTGTACATCTTCCAGGCTTGTTGTTAATTTTTTCAGTGCAGCACAAAGCTTCTTTTCCAAAAAAGGAAACGCATACTTCTGCTTACCAACAAACTGTACAGCAAGCAACAATTGCCTGTCTGGCTGTGCCAAATGTTGATATAAAAATTCTTGTTTATGAAGGCGGTATACCTCCCTGGTACGACGTTTCAGTAAATTCCTGTCCACCGCACGTTTGTAACGCTTTTTAGCTACATTAATCACTATCTGAGCAGGAAATGCTGCAGCTTCAGGAACAAACAGGTAGGAGATCCGAAATGGATATAATAAAAAAGAAGAACCGTTTTTGAATAGCAAGTCTAAATACTTCCTACTACATAACCGTTCTTCTTTATGAAATGTGTTCATCTTCTTTGATCGCAATTTTGCAGATTCTGATCTGCTAACACTTACGTGCTGCAATCAATGAATTATGCTTTGTGACGGCCTTCGCTTGAAACCGTTAATCTTTTTCTACCTTTTGCACGACGAGAAGCTAATACTCTTCTACCGTTAGCTGTTGCCATTCTTTCGCGGAAGCCGTGTTTGTTTCTTCTCTTTCTTTGCGAAGGTTGGAATGTTCTTTTCATAACTGTATTATATCTTAGACTATTTTTTTAATTAAGAGGTGCAAATATAGCTTCATTTTTGATTAAATGCAAATACATTTAAATCTTGTTGGCTTTTTTTATCAGATTGTTCTTATAAGCCCAATGCAGCCTTCAATTTGATGTAACCTGTTTTACTTACAGGAAGCCAGATATCAGACTTTAACAGTACCACATAGCTGTCTTTTTCCTTCAATTCTATTTTTGTAACCTGCGCCAAATTTATCAAATAAGATCGGTGAATCCGAATAAATTGTTCGGCGGGCAAGGTCTGTTCAAAGAAACTCATGGTCTTATTTTTATGAAAAATTCCTTCCGCCGTACTCAACTTTACATAATCATCGTCCGCTTCCAGGTAATGGATATCTGCCAGCGCAACAATTTTAATCACGCCGTTTTTTTTCACGACTACCCTGTTGTTTTGCGCCGGACTTAATGCAGCCACTTCTAAAAGGGTTTTACTGCTTTCTTCAGCCTGACTTAACCTGGCTGGTAACCTTTGCATGGCTTGCTCAAACCGGGATTGCTCAATGGGCTTCAGCAAATAATCAATGGCATTAACCTCAAAGGCTTTAATGGCATACTCATCAAAAGCCGTCGTAAAAATTACTGCAGGATGCTTGTCAATCAATTCCAACATCTCAAATCCTGTAATTTTAGGCATTTGAATGTCCAGAAAAATCAGGTCAGGCTGATGTTGTGCAATCGCCTTAATTCCCTCAAAGCCATCGCTGCACTCCGCAACTACTTCCACTTCCGGAAAACTGCTTAAATAGTGCTTTACGACGTCCCTGGCCAAAGACTCGTCATCAATTAATATGGCTCTTATCATGCTGTTGTGGTATTTTAAGCGTGGTTTTAAATATATTACCGGCACTGCTGTCGGTTTGTAACAATTGTTCATCTGCAAAAAGCAGGTAAAGTCTTCGTCTAATCGCGGTAAGCCCAAATCCTGTCCCCCCAGTAGCCTTCATCTCCGGATCAAACGGATTCTCTACAATAATCACCAGGTGCTGATCTTCCAGTTTTACCCGGATGCTGATGGTGATGGCGGCAGCAGTATTGTAAAGCCCAAATTTAATGGCGTTTTCTACAATTGGCTGCAACAAGGTTCCAGGCAGTGACAATTTTAAAGTCTCTTCGTCTATCATCACCTCCACATTCAGCCGGTGGCTAAACCGTACCTTTTCAATATCCAGGTACAATTGTATGTATTCCATTTCTTCAGCCACCTGTACCCAGACCTCGTCGTCACGTTTCAGCGTACCTCTTAAAAAAGAAGCCAGTTTGGTGATCATCGTACCGGCTTCTTTGGGATTTACAATGGTTAAAGCATACACAGAATTTAAACTGTTGAATAGAAAATGAGGCTGCAGCTGGTGCCTCAGTTTGTTGAGCTCAGCCTCTTTGGATAAATTTTGTGCGGCAAGCAGGCGTTCCTGACTGGCGGATTGTTCTTCCAGCCGATACCAGAGAATATTTGCCAATGCACACCAGGCCAGAAAAATGAATACAATCAGAAACCTGATCATAATGGATAAACTCAAAAAACTGAGGTATGTTTTTTCCTGACTAAAAAGTGTCCCCAGTAAAAATTTACTCATCAGTGTAATGAATATGGCCAGGATCAATGTAAGCGACAATACAAATACAATGGTCTCGTTTTTAGGCTGATAATAGCCCAGCATGTTACTCAAAATCATACAGGCCAGGGCCAGCAAACCATTCGTAATTAAACTATCTGAAGCTGATATTAACCACCCGAAATTCATGCTGTAATAAAATAACAGAATGAAAACCAGGGTCCAGCCGCCAAATATAATGGCGGCTATCTTCTGGATATTCGGTAAGGATAATGGTCTATTTGTCAAAATTCTAGTTTTTTGAATCGCATTAAAAGTTTTTAATCTCTACGCCGCCAAACATGGCCACGCCACTTATTTTCACAATCTTTCTGGGCTCAGTACCCACGGGACCAATTGTTCTTTTATCTTCCAGTCCGCCAAAAATAGCCACCACGTCAGACTTCACTTCCCAGCTTGGCGGGATAATAATTTTCACACCGCCAAAGATAGCCACGACATCCAGTCGCAATACGCCCTCAAAATCGGCCTGGGTTAAATTCACATCACAACCACCAAAAATCGCAATGGCATCCCCCCCTTTAAAATTTTTAGAATGGATATTCTGATGTGTCCCACCGAATATACTGAGTGTATCCAGGACATCGTTCTCGTCAGTTACCCAGTTTTTGCTTTTCCCCATGCAACCCGGTTCTTCGGCAAAAGACCTGAACTCTTCCATTTTTTCCAGTTTCTCTTTCCATCTTTTTCTCCGGGAGTAACTGTTTTTAGGCTTAAACATCAGGAAAACCCCAAAAATCATAATGGCAACCGCCAGATAATATTTAGACAGGTCTATGTCAGGAATGCTCTTGAACATAAAAAACCCACCTACCAACACCATGATCAACCAGCCACCGCCAGTAAACTTACGCTTATAACCGATCAGCAATCCAATAGCAACCAATAAACAAGGCCAGTTGATGATCCAGTCCGGGATATTCATTCCGAGGTTTTTCAAAAGAAAAACCAAACCGATCACCACAATTACCAACCCACTCCATACTGTGCTTGAACCACTGTTCCTCCCCTTTCTATCTTCTATCATCTCTATATGTATATTAATAAAGTATCTAAACCAGGAAAGCCTTTTATTCGCTTCCATTGAGATCAAATTTAAGCACAAAGTTTAGGCTGGCCAACAAGCAGGGCCCCTATTGCTGCAAAACACCGGTAAATGCCCCCTATTGATCGGTAAACCTGTTCCATAAAAAAAGTGTTTGCAAAGCAGATAAATCCACCCGTACAAACACCTATTCAACATCTGGTCAAGCCAGTCTGCTTATTTAGATTTTAACAGATCCCTGATCTCGCCGAGTAACACTTCTTCTTTTGAAGGTGCTGCCGGAGCCACAGGCTGCGCTTCTTGTTTACGTTTCAATGCATTAATCCCCTTAACCAACATAAATACAGCTAAGGCAAGTAAAAGGAAATTGATGGCTACAGTAATGAAATTACCATAGGCAAAAATTACCGCATTGGGCATTTTCCTGGCCTCTTCGAGTGCAGTTTTGGCAGGCACAACACCCTTGAGTACGACGTACATGTTGCTAAAATCAACAGATCCGATTACCGCCGAAATCAGAGGCATGATCAAATCTTTAACCACACTGTCGATAATTTTACCGAAAGCTCCACCAATAATTACACCCACCGCGAGGTCCATGACACTCCCCTTGATGGCAAATTCTTTAAATTCTTTTACAAATCCCATAAGTATATATCGTTAATAAGAATAAAAATATAAACTTTATCAGCAAAACCAAAGCTTTTATGGAATAATATTAGCCGCAAGACACAATCCGGTTATGGTTCGGAGTGAGTCCACGGTGAGTCCACAGTGAGTCCACGGTGAGTCCACGTTTTTCCGGAAAAAATGTGGACTCACCGTGGATTTAACCTGCGCTGAAGCTGGTCTCAATCCGACTCCTTTATAAAGGAATCCCTAAGCCTCAGTTTATTTATAGTTTAACCAGAAATTTGAAAATCCGGAAAAAATACTGGATATTAATAACTTATAAAAAATCCCGTTCAATTGGCCGAATCACCAATGAAAACGTTACCATAATATAGTTGGGGTAATTAGTTTATTTCTAAACCAAATGTGTATTTTTGGAACGGGTAGATTAAATACCGAATGACGAGAATATGCTAAAACAACATCTACAACAAAAATTACTTCAAAAACTATCTCCGCAGCAAATTCAATTCATCAAATTGCTGCAGGTACCTACCGTTGCTTTAGATACACGCATAAAAGAAGAGCTTGAAGAAAACCCGGCACTTGAAGACCCAAGTTTAATGGTGGCCGAGGAACCTAAAAGTGAATATGACGATTTAAATGACACTCCAGACGACTATGAGGCTGGAGCCAAAGAAGAAAATACCGATGAATTTAATGTGGATGATTATTTACAGGATGACGACGTAAATGATTACAGCACCTCTTACAACAACGGGGATGACGATGAAGAGAAAAAGGAAACACCGATTGCGATAGAAAGTACTTTTTTTGAAAGCCTGCAGGAACAACTGGATCTGGTTCCGCTTTCCAATCAGGATTTTATCGTAGGTAAGCAGATCATAGGTAGTCTGGATGACGATGGTTACCTCCGCCGCCCAATCACCTCAATGATCGATGACCTTGCTTTCTCCCAAAATGTGATGGTTGAGGAAGAAGATGTGATAGAGATGCTCCGTGTGATCCAGAGTTTCGATCCTCCGGGAATTGCAGCCAGGGATTTACAGGAATGTCTGACTTTACAATTGAAACGTAAAGATCCGAACAACCTGATCATACAAAAAGCCATATTGATCGTAGAAAACTACCTGGATGAGTTTACCAGGAAACACTATGATAAACTGGAGAAAGCGCTAAATTTAAATAGCGAGGACCTGAAAGAAATTATTGCCGAAATTTTGAGGTTAAATCCTAAACCAGGAGATTCAAACCAGATTACGACCAAACAAATGCAAATCATTCCTGATTTTCATGTGTCTAATAACGATGGGGTATTAATTTTAACTTTAAACTCAAAGAATGCACCTGAACTTCGGGTGAGCAGGTCTTATATTGACATGTTTGATCATTACGATAAAGCTGCACAGAAAGATAAAAAGTTGAAAGAAGCAGTTCAATTTGTAAAGCAGAAACTGGATTCGGCAAAATGGTTTATTGATGCCATTAAGCAACGTCAGCAGACTTTGCTTAAGACCATGAATGCCATTATGCAGTATCAGTATGAATATTTGCTGACCGGCGATGAACGCAAAATGCGTCCGATGATTTTAAAAGATATCGCCGATAAGATTGACATGGACATTTCAACTGTTTCGCGGGTTGCCAACTCCAAGTACGTACAAACAGAATTTGGTACATTTTTATTGAAATCTTTCTTCTCTGAAGCAATTCAGACAGAAAGCGGAGAAGAAGTATCCAACAAGGAAGTTAAGAAGATCCTGGAAGACTGTATTGGCAATGAGGACAAGCGTAAACCTTTGGCAGATGAAAAGCTGACAGAGATTTTAAAGGAGCGTGGTTATAATATTGCCCGCCGTACCGTAGCCAAATACCGTGAACAGATGAACATCCCTGTTGCACGATTGAGAAAAGAACTATAGTTTGTTGACGGCATTACCACATTTTTTGCCCGCTAAACACTTCATAAACATTATTTAACTGCAGCCCGAGCACAATCTCGTGGCTGCCGTTACTCACTTTATTCAAATCAGAAGTGGTAAAATCATAGGCATAAGTCAGGTTTAACAATTTACTGATGTTTACACCGGCCATTGCAGAAAAGGAATCGTCACGACGGTAACTTCCCCCCACCCAAAAGCGATCTTTAATAGACATTTTCAGGTTCATATCAATAGAAAGTGGTGTGGGGCTAACTTTTTTGACCATAATGGAAGGAACCAGGTTAATTTCATCATCGAGAAACAGCTTGTAACCTGCGGTGATGAAAAAATGAGGCACCTCTTTACCTAAATTATAATTGGCATCGCTGGTAAAAGACAGCTTTTGCGGAATAACCTGCTGCATGGATGCCCCCGCAAAAAAGCGTGCACCGTATAACCAGAATCCAATTCCCAAATCAGGTTTAAGCTGACTTCTAATGTCTTTTACAGCCGGATCGATTTGAAATGTATCTTCAAAAGTTAAGGCATCAACATCCAGCCCCACCCTGCTCATCCCGGCGGAAACACCTAAAGACAAATTGAGTGCACCTGCCAGTTTCAAATGATAGGCATACGTTAAACCCACATCCAACCTCGAAATTGGCCCCTGCTGATCATATACTGCAACAAGACCAAGGCCATGATGCGGAGGTGAGGCTGTATAATTTTGCATGTAATTGCGACTCATCGGATCCTCATTGGGTTCTGCCAGGGAAAGCGCATTTTTCCATAGATAATCGTCACCTAATTTCCAGTTGGCGGTTATAAATGAAGTCTTAGGTGCATTCTCAATTCCAGCCCACTGTTTCCTGAAGCCCATTTTAACATCCGTATAGTTTTCTATTCCGCTCAGCGCCGGATTGAGTAAGTAATTGTTGAAAATGTATTGGGTATACTGGGGCCGCTGTTGCGCTTTCAGGCTAAGCGCACTTACCATGAAACATATGAGGTATGTGATGCGTTTCATCTATCTAATTAGCGTTAATGAGCCCGTGATTTTTTTTCTACCGTTATTCGGAGAGATCATATAATAATAAGTTCCAACAGGTAAGGGATTTCCCTGGTAATTTCCATCAAATTGTGTAGCGTAACCACGGCTGGAGAAAACAAGGATTCCATACCGGTTAAACACATCAACCGTTACATTGGGATAAGTTTCTATGTATTTGATGCCCCAGGTATCATTGATGCCATCGCCATTTGGACTAAAAGCATTGGCAACCACGATCGATTTGATGTGGACTGTAATCTTTTTCGTGATGCTGCATCCATCGTCTGAGGTAATGGTAAGCAGGTAATTGGTATCTTCATCAACCTTAACTTTGGGATTTAAAACATCATCACGATCCAGTCCTGCTGCAGGTGTCCATTTAAACCTTATATTACTCCCCGTTGCATAAGCAGCAATCTGTTTTTCACCGCCTTCAAGCAAGTATACATCCGCATCAGTCACAACCTCAGGCAATGGAGTTACGGTGATGGGCATGGTTTTACTATCCGAACAGCCATGCGCTGTATAGGTATAGGTAATGTCATGGGTACCAACTCCGGCAACCATTGGATCAAAAATTCCTTCAGGCGTAATGCCCACCCCACTATATTCAAAAGTGCCATCAACACCAACTGTTTCCGTTCCCTGCAAAATCCGGATCGTTCCGGCGTTCAGACAAATTGGTCGCATTTCAGCGAAATGAACAATTGGAGAAGCATAAATTGTAACTTCCTTAGTTAATGGCTCCAAACATTTTAAGCCAGAATAGGCAACCAGTTTAATGGTTACGTTTTTTTGCAGCACATCTGTAAACGTCGGGTAAGCCAGTTCGTAGCTTGTACCAGCAACAGGGTTATCTACAGTCAGGTATTCAGCATCATCGATAAACCATTTTAATTTGATGATCTTACCAATCGTGATGCTGCTGTTGTCGGTTACTTTAATTTTGTTGCGGCTGCATAGGTTATCTTGTTCAGGGACATCAAAACTGGGTGTGATTTCAGAACTATTTACCACCAATTGCAAAGTGTCGGACAATGTACAACCACTGGCATTTATTGCGGTCAGAATGACCCGGTAAGTTCCGGCCCTGGTGTACTGGTGTGTGCCATGAACCTGGGTAGACGTGTTGTTTACCGGATTGGTTACTTCGGTATCTCCGAAATTCCAGACAAAGTGTAAACCTGATCCGGCAAGGTCAGCCCCTGGCGTCAGGTTTTTAAACTGCGCAGGATCATCACTCACGCAAACCACAGGAAGCTGGAAAGCAGTTTGTGGCAATGCATTGATTTTAATAGATTGGATAAATGGTAAACTCACACAGCCGTTATCTGCTTTTACAATCAATTTGACCTGGTACGTTCCGGCGGTAGTGAATTTATGTGTAGGACGCTCTAAAGTGGAAACGGGTGAGCCGTCGCCAAAGTCCCATTCCCTTGATGCTATTGATACTGATACTGGAGGAACAACAACTTCTACCCTCGACTGATCCGTAAAATTAATCACCTCATTTACACAGGCCGTGTCAACTGCATTAAATTTTGGAATAATCTTAGGTCTGACAGATATCGTTACAGCCACCGGATCAGACATACAGCCATCGTCAAGCCCCGCTGATAAGTGAACGGTTTTAATTCCTGAAGTACTGTACGCATGTTTAGGATTTTGTTCCGTAGAGGTGGTACCATCACCAAAATCCCAGAGCCATTTATTTACCGGTTTATTGGGTATATTCGATTCACTTGTATCGGTAAACTGGACATCAGTATCTGCACAAATATCCTGATCAACCAGGAAGCTACCCGTTGGAATTGGATATACATCAAAATTAAAGGTATACTCGATATCGCCACCCAAACAATTTTCTGAATTCGGCATCTGTGCATTCACAATCATTTTGTGAGGTGTCAGATCATGAAAGGTAATGTTACGAGGGAATAAGTAAGTATAAACTTTACCAGTAGCGGTAACCAAAGAGTCTGGTGGCGGGGTATTTTCTATTGCCGCTTCATCGTCGAGTTTCCATACAATTTTCAATGCCTTATAAGGCAAGGATATCTTAAAATCCGAGGGTTGATCCAGACAGGCATTTGCAGATTCGTTATTGGTCAGTTTATCTTTGACCAACAGGTAATTATTTGCCGCCAGGTTGGTACCTGCAGAATAACCATAGGATTCAACATCCCCAAAACCATAGGCAATGGCATTAAACCCATCACTTGCGGTTAAAATAGAGCTGGTCGCTGTGATTCTAACCTGAATGTAGGCATATTCCGGATTGGAGGGGATCACCGTCCAGGTGCCATTTGCAGGTGCTAAACCATTAATTTTAAAACTCGGGGCAGCGGTAGTTTTAATACAAACATTGATGTATCTTTCACTAATCGCTTCCAGCGTGGAAGAGAACAGTGTGACGGATTTGATGTTAAATTCTACCGGGTTTAACATCACCATTTCCGGGTCTCCTTTTTTGGCGACATTACTGGCAGATGAACAGTTTTGAGTCAATGAATACTGGGCAACGCTGATCTTTTTATCCGCAGTGATAAATGCCGGGTCGACAAGCTCAGTACTGGTATAATATTCACCGGCTCCCAGAACAGCGACACGCTGCCCATTGAAACTTACGTTGGTCCCGTCCTTTTCGGCCATAACCCGAACAATGTATTTCCGCTCGAAGAAAGGAATGACGGCATATTTGGTGCCCCAGCTAATGGTTGGATAAAGCTGCTGAAAAAGCGGGTCGCGTGAATTGGTACACCCGATACCGATGGATGTGCTACCGGAAAATGCGGCAAAACGCTTACTGCAGTTTTCGGGTAAAGCAGGATCTATGTCGACAAAAGTTCCGGTAAGGTCTTCTTTGGCATCCGGAAAATATTCATAAACATCTCCGGCCTGAGCCAATGAAATCTGTTGCACAACAGTCCCTTTATGCAGGCGGATTACGGTATTGGCTTCTGTGGCGACAAGCACCAGGAAGTTCTGACTCACTTCTCCAGGTCCGGGGTCCTGGGTATAGTTCATGGAATAGTATTTTTGACCAAGAGACTCCGTTGGCAGGATCAATGAAGCTGCAGATCTTGCGCCGGCATAGATGTGTTCATAAACAGCAACTTTACTATGTCCATCTACCGAAACAACATGGATGGCACGGTTTGATACAGATGAATTGCGTTCTTCAGTAGCAATGTAGGCTGAGCTCCGGGGAACATCAAAAGCAGTTGCTACATTTGGCTGGATAACTTGTTCTTCAGTATACGTACCGCAGCTTACCCTTACCCTCACGGTATCTGCATTTTTTGACGTTACATATATTTTGATATTGGCAAGCCTGGGTGGATTATTGCCATTTCTGGAAGGGTCGTGTGTAGGAAACACAGCCCAGAAATCTGTGCCTTCGTTAGAAATATTCTGAGCTTCCACATCATTAATAAATGGGAAGAACAAGAGCGCCCAAATTAATAAAGCCCATTTATACATACACCTAGATACCCTTTAGGATATCTAAGATAGTAGATTTTGTCGTAATAAAAATTCTAGTTGTTGATTTGCCTGTAATAATTTTTCTGTCAATTCTTTGTTGTCTCTTCTCAAAGAATAAATTTCGAATGCTTTTTCTATATTTATTCTCAAATCTTCGTCCATCCAGGGCTTTTGAACATATTTATACACCTGTCCTTTATTGATGGCATCAATTACGGCATTGATATCAGCGTATCCCGTTAATAAAATTCTAATGGGATCTGGAAAAAAAGGAATAATAGATTCCAGGAATTCTATACCCGTCATCACGGGCATCCTTTGATCGGTAATGATGATGTGAATCATTTCAGTTTCCAGAATTTTACGTCCTTCCATCGCAGATTCCGCAGTAAAAACGTTAAACAGTCTCCTGAAACCTGCCTTAAAAGAGTTTAGATTATGTACTTCATCATCTACGTATAAAACATTTATTGAAAGGTTTGGATCCATTTTATTCTCCGTTGCGTTTTGTTTTCTAAATATATTGCTTTTATTAATTTAAGAAATCTTTTCGTTATTAAAAAGTTTTTCCGGCTATTATTTTCTGTATAATTTGACTTAAGGCAAACAAAAGTCAGTTGTACAATTGCTAATCTTACAATGCTGTTCACATCTACCTCAGCTGGTTTTTACAGAATAAATCGTAAAACTATACAAAAGTGATTAAATACAACTATAAACAACAATAATACGTTAAATATAGCTATTTTTGTTTCAATAGAAATGAAACAATAGGGCTTAATTTCCATCATTCATAAGATGTTATTACTTGAAAATCAAACAACAACGGACCGCTCATTTGCAGCACCGTTATTTTTTAGAATTTACCTGGAAGAAGATAAAAATAGCCTGCAGGAATTGCTTAGGCAGAAACCTGACATCATCATCTGCGATCAGATTAGCACGCAACTGGATGACCTGGTAAAATCAAAGCATCCGGAAATTAAAAAACCCAACCGCGCGACGCTTGACCAGCTAAAAATACAACACCTGAACAATAATAATTTACAGGAATACGGGGTTTGGATTTATTACCCATGGTTAAACAGACTTGTACATGCGCTCGACAAAGAAGAGTTTATTGAAGTCAGAACCAATAGAAACCGATATAAAATAACCCGTGAAGAGCAAGATCTTTTAAATCAAAAGAAAATTGGAATTGTAGGTTTATCTGTAGGGCAGTCAATCGCATTGACCATTGCCATGGAACGTACCTGCGGAGAGCTACGCCTTGCAGATTTTGATACGGCTGAGTTGAGTAATCTGAATCGTCTTCGCACAGGAATTCACAATTTAGGCCTCAGCAAAACGGTCATTGCTGCACGGGAAATTGCAGAAATTGATCCATTTTTAACTGTCAAAATATTTAATGACGGATTAACAAAAGATAATATTGACCAGTTTTTTACAGCAGACGGCAAACTTGATCTGTTGATAGAAGTTTGCGATGGACTCGACATCAAAATAGAAAGCCGTTTCAAAGCGAAATCACTTGGTATTCCTGTAGTGATGGATACCAACGACCGTGGAATGCTGGACGTAGAACGTTTTGATCTGGAACCTGATCGCCCGATCCTACATGGCCTGGCAGATGGACTGGATCCTGAAAACATCAAAGATCTGAGCAACGAGGAGAAAATCCCTTATATCCTGAAGATGATTGGTGCGGAACAGATTTCGACGCGCCTGAAAGCATCTATGCTTGAAGTGGAACAATCCATCAATACCTGGCCTCAGTTGGCTTCATCAGTAGTATTGGGTGGAGCGTTGACGACAGATGTATCTCGTCGGATTTTACTGGACCAGTATCATGATTCCGGACGGTATTATATCGACTTTGAAGATATGATCTCAGATCGTAAAACAAATGCGGAGACACATCAATATGACGGACCTGCGGAACTGACACTTACTGATCTTGAAAAGCTATCGGCTAAATATTTACCTGAAGGTGTATCGCATAAAATTGCGGAAGAAAAGTTAGAGAAAATTATTCAGGCGGCAATGCTCGCTCCTTCCGGTGGAAATGCGCAGCCCTGGAAATTTTTATATCAGGATAACAGGCTTTTCATTTTCCATGATATTCATTACTCTTACTCTTTACTCGATTATAACAATCTGGGCTCGTACATTGGTTTCGGTGCAATGCTTGAAAACATCCAGATTGTATCGAATGACCTGGGCTTAACAGTTACTGAACATTTGCTGCCAATACAGGATGACCATCGGCTAATTGCGGTACTTTCCTTTGACGAGCAGCCGAAAAAAAATGAAATCGTTTACCTCGCTCCTATCATTGGCACCAGGCTGACGAACAGGAATGTAACCGAACGGAAACTGATCGGCGATGACGATACAGCGGCCTTACAATCCATTGTGTCAACTATCCCAAATGCAAAACTCCACATCTTTGATGAGGAAGCAGAACTGCACCAGTTTGCAGAAATCTTAACAAATACCGAACGCCTGCGTTTTTTACATCCAAGGGGACATTACGATACTTTTGTAAAAGAATTGAGATTTAGTCAGGAAGAAATTGAAGAAAGCGGAGACGGTTTGGATGTAGGCACACTCAATATGAAACCTAGTGAACTGGCCGCGTTGACCATAGCCAAAGATCCAAAAGCAATTGATTTTTTGAGAAAGATGGAACAAGGCCATGGATTCAAAAAGATTTCCAATGAATCCGTTCTTAATGCTTCATCAATTGGGGTGATTAGCATGAATGGTCATGAACCCCTGGATTTTTTACAAGGCGGAAGGGCGCTTGAGCGCGTTTGGTTGGAAGCAAATTACCGCTCCATTTCTTTTCAACCAATTTCTCAGATCGTATTTATGAATGAACTGTTCTTGTCAGAAGAATCAGAGTTTAACAATTATGAAAGACAAGAAATGAAAGACATCAGTCAAAAGTTCTCCAATATATTAGCTCTTGAAAGCAACAGGTATCCTGTTTTTGTTTTCAGGTTAACAACTTCAGGAACACCGGATAAACGGGCATTGAGAAGATCAATAGACAAGCTTTTCTTCACTAAACATTAATCCAGGAAGGTAGATGTTAAAATTAAGGTTATTCAGGGCTATTGATGATTTAGGCTCTTGTGAGAAATTTGCTGAAGGGCATGCCAAAGTACTGCTTGATTATGGGGTAACAAAAGTAACTTCTTCAAGTACAGACTGGTTTTACAACCCGGCAGTTTATGTAATTATTGCAGAAATTGAAGAGACTGGCGAAACAGTTGGTGGCATCAGGATACACATTGCTGATGGAAAAACCAGACTTCCTATGGAAGATGCTGTAGCGCTCGTAGATAAAAATGTGTACAAATTGATTGATGGTTACCGTGAAGGTGGAACAGCTGAACTTTGTGGCTTATGGAACTCTAAAACTACGGCAGGCTGGGGAATCGGCAGCTATATATTAATGAGGGCTGGGATCAGTATTATACCGGAGCTCAAATTGTCTACTTTATTTGCACTTTGCGCGCCTCATACGCTCCGTATCAGTGTTGAAAAAGGATTTGAGATTGAAAAATCAATAGGTAATGAGGGCACATTCATTTATCCTAAAATTGATTTGATTGCAACCAGTATCATCGTTAAAGATGTAGTGGGTTTACCATTGGCACTCCCTAATGAGCAGGAGATTATTTTTAAATTAAGGGAAGATCCGTTATTGACAAGGGTAGAATCTAATGCAAAAAACACCTTTGAAATAAATTACAACCTGAAGTTATCATGATGCGACTTAAAAATTTGATCTCTTCCGGTGGTGGTAATCTGCTATGGAGATTTGTATTTATTCTGATTTTGAGTTTAGTCAGCAAATTGGGGTATTCCAATACGCCGGTACTGACCATTGAAAAAAAATATGATCCTAAATTGATTGGCACTTACATCTCTTATCTGGAAGATAAAGAGAACAATTTCAGTTTTGATGAGGTGATCAGGTCAAAAAAATACATGTCTTTTGACAAAGAGATTGTTAATTTCCAGGTATCAAAATCTACATTCTGGCTCAGGTTCACCATTAAAAATAATGGTCCACAAGTCAACAATCTGCTTGAGGTGATCCAGCCGCTGCTGGAGGAAGCATACCTATATTCCCCGATAGATCATCAAGCCAGTAAATATCATGTCATTAAACAGGGGGAGAAATTCCCGTTTTCAGCGCGCATCTACGAACAGAGTGTGAACTTCCTTTTCAAGCTTGATTTAAAGCCTGGGGATACCAAGACTTTTTACATGAAAGTAAGAAGTCACAAACAAATTCTCTTGCCGATCAGAATTATCCACGAGGAAAAGCTTACAGCTGAAGTTTCAAACCAGACCTTATGGTTTGGGATTTACTGCGGCATTATTATCGTGATGTTCCTGTATAATTTATTTGTGTATTATAGTGTTAAGGATCTGAGTTATCTTTACTACGTATTACACACCTTTTTTATTGGATTAACGCAAGCCTCATTAATCGGATTTACGTACAAATATTTGTGGCCTAACTGGCCCTGGTTTGGCAATTACAGTGTTTTCATTTTCACTTGCCTGGTCAGCATTGTGGGCGTTCAGTTCCTCATTGAGTTTATGCACATTAAAAAGATAGCCCCGAAAATCTTAATCTTGCTGAGATTTTTCCAGGTGATCTATCTGGTATTTATCGTAACCAGTTTATTGGGTATTTACTCCTTTACGTTCAATCAGATCCTGCTTACGCAACCTATTGTTGCTATCGCGATTTTAGGCATCTCTGTATACCTGTACAAAAAGGGTTATGCAGAGGCCAAGTACTATTTGATTGGCTGGTCATCCTTAATGATTGGGATTGTAATTTATGTGCTGAAAGATTACGGAATATTACCATACAATACATTTACGGCATATTCAATCCTATTTGGATCGGCAGCTGAAGTAACACTGCTGTCTTTTGCACTTGCTGATAAGATCAACATCTTTAAACAGGAAAAAGAGCGTTCACAGGAAGAAACTTTAAAAGCCTTACATGAAAATGAAAGAATTGTAAGGGAGCAAAATGTGATGCTTGAACAGAAAGTGAAAGAGCGTACCGAGGCTTTGGAAGAAACCAACCAGAACTTAAACGAAGCGATGGACAACCTGAAAGAAGCACAGTCGCAGTTGGTGGATGCAGAAAAAATGGCCGGACTTGGTCAGCTTACCGCAGGGATTGCCCATGAGATCAACAACCCGATCAATTTTGTAACCTCTAACATCAAGCCGCTTGAGCTGGACATCAATGACCTGAACAACCTGATACACATGTACGAAAAGCTGGATCTTACTGCAGAGCTGGGGCCTCAGATCAGTAAAATTGATGCCTATAAAAGACAGATCGATCTACCCTTTGTGAGAGACGAGATTCAATCCCTACTTTCAGGAATCAGTGAGGGTGCCAAGCGAACTGCCGAAATCATCCGAAGCCTTAAAAACTTTAGCAGGCTGGACGAGAATGACACCAAAGCGGTGGATTTGAACGAAGGCCTGGCCTCTACTTTAGTCCTGGTTCGAAACACTTTTCCGGACAACATGAACCTGATCAAAGAATTTGGCAATATTCCAAACGTAGAGTGTATGCCTGGAAAAATCAACCAGGTATTTATGAACCTGATTACCAACGCGATTCATGCAATCAAAACAAAGGAACCAAAAAATGAGATTGGAACATTAGCCATTAAAACGTGGTTTGAAGATAATCAGGTGAAAATTAGCATAAAAGACTCTGGAACGGGGATGTCGGATGAAGTTAAACAAAAAATATTTGAACCGTTTTTTACGACAAAAGACATTGGTGAGGGAACCGGTTTGGGTTTGTCGATTGTTTTCAGAATTATAGAAAATCATCATGGACATATAGATGTTATCTCAAAAATTAATGTTGGAACAGAATTTATTATTACCTTACCGGTAAATTAAAAACCGCCTAAGCCATGAATACACCACTTGTACGCGTTCTTTACATTGATGATGAGGAGAATAACCTGCATGCTTTTAAGGCTAGTTTCAGACGGCAGTATGAAATCTATACAGCAATATCTGCGGCTGATGGTTTAAAAATATTAGAAAATATTTCTATTCATGTTATTCTGGCCGATCAAAAAATGCCAGGCATTACTGGTGTAGAATTTTTTAAGAGTATTACGTATTCCTTTCCTGATCCGGTACGTATCCTGCTTACAGGTTATACCGATATTGAAGCGTTAGCCGATGCGATTAATCATGGGGATATTTACCGTTACATTACGAAACCCTGGAATGATCTGGAGTTACACAATTCGATAAAAAACGCATACGATGCGTATAAAGCAAAAATAGATCTCAGAAATAAAGTTGCAGAACTGGAAAAAACAAACGATGAGCTAAACAGGTTCATTTACAGCATTTCACATGAACTCAGGGCGCCATTGGTGTCTGTCATGGGAATTGTCAACCTGGTAAAAATGGAATCCTTATTCGAATCCAGTGGAGAATACTGGGGCCTTATTGAAACTTGTTCCAATAAGCTGGATTATTACATCCAAAAAACGCTACAGTATTACAAAAACAACAAAACTATTTCTGAACATACACCCATTGAATTCCGTAAACTGGTCAGAGAGCTTATTGATCTGTATTCTTATAGTGATAAAGAGACCAGGTTTAATGTAACGATAGATCAATCAGAACCATTTTTTGGAGATGTTTTCAGGATCGAGGTTATTTTGGGAAATCTGATTTCCAATGCAATTAAATATCAGAAAGAGGGCGCTACAGATAAAAGAGTGGACATCACCATCGCTGTGAATCCAGCGGAAGCAGAAATCTCGATCAGTGACAATGGTATGGGGATACTCAATGAGCATCTCGAAAAAATATTCACCCAGTTTTTCAAAAGTAAAGTTAATCATGGTAGTGGATTAGGGCTATTCATTGTGAAGGAAGCCTTGAATAAAATTAATGGAAAAATTGCTGTGAGTTCAGATCTTGCTGAGGGCACTACTTTTAAAATAACCATCCCAAATGCTAAGTAAAAAGAAGACAGTATTGTTAATCGATGACAATGAAGTTGACTTAAAAATCAATTCTAAAATCATTGAAATTTCTAAATTATTTGAAGAAATAGTGCTTTGCCAATCGGCAGAATCAGGACTTACCTATATCCACCAAAATTTAAATAACGAAAGCCTTCTGCCAGATTTTATTTTACTGGATATTCAGATGCCAGACATGGATGGTTTTGATTTTTTAGAAAGATATAAGAAACTGCCAACCCAGTTTACAGATAAATGTTTGGTTGCGATCCTCTCCTCTACCCTGGATTTTGGGGATATTCAACGGGCACAGGCCAATCCGTTTGTGATCCGGTTGTTGAAAAAACCATTGTTTTTGAAGGAATTGAAGGATCTGCTTGTACAATATTCGGTGTAACATAACAGCTTGTATGATACATTCATCATTCCGAAATTATGACGAATGTATCATACAAGCTGGCAATTATTTTTTAAAAATCTCTGCAAGTTTCTTTTCCAGATTTTGACCTCTGAGGTTGTAAGCGATAATTTTACCTTCAGGACTGATCAGCAAACTTGAAGGAATACCCTGAATGTTATAAATCTTCGCAGCTTCATTTTCAAAACCCTTCAATGCACTGATTTGTGTCCAGGGCATGCCATCCTCTTCAACAGCTTTTAACCAGGCCTCTTTTTTATCATCAAAAGAAACCCCAAGTATTTCCAGTCCCGCAGGCTTATACATATGATACGCCCTCAATACATTTGGATTTTCACCACGGCATGGCCCGCACCAGGAAGCCCAAAAATCGACAAATACATATTTGCCCCTGTAATCATTCAAACCAACAGCTTTGCCATCTGCCGTATGTTGTACAAAGTTTGTAGCTTTTACATTTGCCCGTTTTGCTTCCAGAATTTCAGTATAGCTGAATTTAACAGCTTCGGCCGGACGTAGTTTTTTAATGGCCGGCGTCAGTCCGGCGTAAGCCACTTTAACATCCTGCGCATCTTGATAAAGCCGTTCATCTTCTATCCTCCCTGAACGTCCATCAGCTCCGGTAAACACAGATCTTAATGCTACTCCTGCGTAATATTTTGAAGGGTATTTTTTAGCGAAATCAATGCATTGTCCAGTGTATTCCTTTTCCGCATCAAACAGTGCATATAATGTTTGCATGTAGCGCGACTGGTCAATGATCTCCCCTTTTTGCTTTGCCTTAGAAAGGTTTGTCCATTCCTCATTTAAAGCCTGCATTTTATCTTTTGATTTTTTTATAAAACTGGCAAAAAAGCGTCTTTCCAACTCGATTTTTGAAGGTGAAATTACGGATTTGGAGATGGAATCTGCAGCAGTAATTACCTGATTTCCATGCTCTACATAAATACTGAGTTTATCCATATGGTCCAGGGTTTCATCCATTTTAAAGGATCTGTTCATGAGTGTAGACAAATTGGCGCCATCATGACTCAAAACCATTTCTACCGTTAATGGTTCTTTAACCTGGATTCCTTTCAACCTGAAAGTACCATTTTTTAAGGCTACAGAATCTCTCACCATTTTTTGCTTGTCGTACAAATAATAGCTGTAATATATTTTAGCGGGTGCGTTTAGCTTCCCAATTTTTCCGGAAATGGTAAATGCAGACTGTGCCATTCCCAATGCAGGTAAAAAACAGGCCAGGGCGAGGCCTGTCCATCTTATTTTCATGGTTTTCATATATAAATTGTATAAGTGTAATTGATCTTATCTTTGGTTTAAAGGCATATTTGGATTAAAGCTTTGAACCATCAATGGGATCTGGAAAGTGTAAGCTTTACTTTTCGGTTCAAGTGTGGTCAATACGGTAATTCCATCCTTCGCTATACGCTTTACAGCGGGCATTCTGCCCTCCTGATCTAAACGTTTCATATCAATCCAGCGTAGGCCTTTAAAAGCAAGCTCACGCCTTCTTTCTGCCAACACCAATTGAATAGTCGATTCTGTATTTGTGGCCGTCAATGCAGTATAAGCTGTGCTTTCAATTCTGTTTTTACGTATCGTGTTGTTTACAATATCCAATGCCTCGCCTATTTTACCAGCGCGCGCCAGACACTCGGCCTTGTTGAGATAAATTTCTGCATAGGTAATGCCACGGTTGGGGTTGTATGACTGCAAACCATAGTTATAAGTGCCATCTGCTTTTTTTATCGATAAGAACTTAATCCGCAAATCGGTATTGAGGTCATATTTCGCTAAGAGTTCATCGGCATATCTAAAAGATGAGTTGTTGGCATACCTAACCCACAGTTCTTCGGGACTGCTGTTTGTAGCTGGCAATTGTGCCCCTGAATAATCATTGTAGTCGATTATTAGGGCCTTACCGGAATTTAAAACCAGGTCTGTATATTTATCCGCATTGTTGTAATCGCCCATGCACATGTAAATTCGCGCCAGCATCCCATAAGCCGCATTTTTTGTAACGCGGGTATTGTTGATGTTGTTTTCCGGTAAATCCTGTACCGCACCAACCAAATCCTGAATGAGCTGATCATAACAAGACTTTAAAGATCCCCTTGCAGGTACCGAGTTGCTCACATCGGTACTGGTGATATAGGGCACACCGTAATCTACATTCGCATTAGCCGGGTTATAAGCAGGTGCGAAAAACGACAATAGATGGAGGTAATTAAATGTTTTGGCAACCATAGCTTCAGCATACAATTGCTTTTTTTGCTTTTCAGTGCCATCCGTTGCTGACAATACACCTTCAGTAACAACGTTCAGGTTTGCAATCTGGCTATACAGATCAGCCCAGAGATCAGGTCTGATGCTGCTGTTATTGATGTACGCTGTCCAGAAATAGATATTTCCTTTAGGCGAAGTCTGGCTTTGCAAACTGAAAGTAGCATCATTGATGTCATCTGTGGGAAATACAATTGGGGTATTTAATCCAAAAGGATTGAGTACGGTTTCTGAATTTAAAACCGCCTGATAATCTTGAATGGTTTCTGCAATGATGACACCTTTAGGCTTTACATCTAAAAACTTTTTGCAGGACACAGTTAATATGGCCGGAATGGCCAGGGTATATATTAATTTGGTTATTTTCATTGCTTTCGGTTTTTGACTCGGTACTAGAAATTTGTGGAAAGGGAGAAAGTATAGGATGGCACTACGGGTAAGCCTCTTTTACCAGAAATATAATTCAGGGTTTCGGGATCTACATCATTGCCACTAAACACATATTTAGCCGGGTTCTGAACCTGGAAGATCAGTTTTGTTTGGCTTAAACCCAGCTTTTGAGCAAATTGATTATTCAGATTATAGGTCAGCGTCACATTTCTCAATGCGATGTAATCCATTTTACGAACAAATTGCTGCGCATATTGATAACCTGCCCGGGTGTTGATGTATTCTGGTGTACCATAAGATCCACCAAAACCTGGTATGTTTGTTGTTTTTTCATCGCCAGCCTGTTTCCAGATGTTTTGAATTCCATTTTCAGGACGCGGATCAAAGATGGAAGGAGGCTGAAGCAGTGCAACATGTCCGCCGTAATACATCAGTAATGCTGATAAGCTGAAACTTCCCAGACTAAACTGGTTGTTGAACCCCAACACATATTTAGGATCATTTACACCCGCAAATTTCATCGCACTTAGCGGAACGTCAACCTGTGGTGAAAAGCTCAGCACAACCAGGTTACCCTGCTCATCTCTAACCAGGGGTTGTCCGAGTTCGTTGAGGCCAGCATAATCCAGTGTAAGCACCGAATTCATGGGATGACCTGCTATATTTTCTGCACCTCCGGCTCTGGTGAAATTGTAAAAGCCTCTGTAGGTATTCTTAACCTGCAGTACTTTACTGGAATTGAAAGCCCCCGTGAGCTGGCTCCGCCATGAAAAGTTTCCGGATTTGAGGTTTAGCGAAGACAGGCTCAAATCTATACCCCGGTTTTCAATAGATGCATTATTGGTGAGTAGATTGCTTACCCCCAAGGTTGGGTCGGATTCGATTGCTGAAAAAATATCAGATCCCCGTTTGATGTAAAAATCTGCGGAAGCACTTAACCTGTTCTGCAGCAAGCCGACATCTATTCCAGCATTGAAGTTGAACGTTTTTTCCCAACGCAATTGATTGTTACGTGGTGCTAAAATCGTATATCCAACAACAGGATTCGGTACATAACTATTAATTGAGCTATGCAACAGGTTAAATGGTCCGCTGCCTTTTTTGATATTTCCATTGTATCCGGCGGCAACACGCAATTTCAGCTCGTCAACCCAGCTCAGGTTTTTCATGAAGTTTTCATTGCGCAGGTTCCAGGCAAAACCGGCAGACCATAATGGCGTATAGCGAAACTTCTCATCCGTACCAAAAAGATTGGACTGGTCTATTCTCAAACTACCCGTAACGGTATACCTGTCGTTATAGGTGTAAGCCCCATTTGCATAGTAGGACAAAAATCTGTCATCGGTATAAATCTCATTAAAAAACTGATTGTACTGCGTTTGATCGAATACAAAACCCGAAAGTCCTGAAACCAGTAAATCGGTATATTCCGGGTAATAATTGTAATTGCCCAATAAGGTTAAGTCAGTTGGTTTAATGGTCAGGGTATTTCCATTGTAACCGAAAACAGTATTTAACCGACTAGAACTGATATTTCTACGCTGCTCAACACCACCAAGAAATGACAAATCATGCTTTCCTGAAAGTAATTTATGATAAGTTAACTGCGCCCTTAAGGTATAAGCAGTGATGTCGCTCTCAGTCGTTTTATTCACACCGCCCTGAGGGATTCCAAAAATCGGGTTGCCGGTTGAAGGATCGGGCCTGGCAAAGTAGTTCAGCATGACGCGGGTTTCATAAGCATTTTCAGAAGCAAAATTTGTCAGCTTCATCAATTGTTTTTCAAACACTCCACCCATTTCCAGGTTTAGCCCGCTAAGCAGGTTAACTTTTAAATTGGCCTGTGCGCGATAAAGATTGCTATTGGTTTTGGTACCCGACTCAAATAATTCCTGATATGGATAATACATGAGGTCGTATAAACCCATGGCCATGTTTTCTTCATTTCTCTGTGCGCCAATTGTGCCATCTTTATCGCCTAAGCCAAAATAATTTTCATTATAGGGTGCAAAATAACTTGACAGCACATTTCCAGCGGGATCAAGAAAGTGTTGATAAGGCTTAAATGAGGTATAATCAGGTACGGGAACGCTTTTGCTGTTGCTATTCGAATACGTTGTTTGCAGATCTAAACCAATGGTTTTAGAGAAGTCGAAAGTGCCCCTGTAATTGACATTCGTTTTATTATAACCCGAAAATTTAGCGGAGCCCCGATTGTCCTGGTGATTTACACCAAATAAATAAGTCGAATTTGGTCCACCACCGTTGACGTTCAAATCATAAGTTTGATACAACTGGTTTTGCAAAAACAGACGTTTATAATCGTCTGTATTGTCATAAGCTGCAATGTCGTTGTACATTTGATCCGCCTGCGCTTGCGTAATTTTCCCATTGTATAAATCATCTGTAATGCTGAAAACAGGGGTATACGTCCCATTTACCTGATCGATATAGTCTTTGGAATAGAAATTATTTTCGATATCGTTCAAGCTTTGTGCAGCTTCAAAGTCGACATAATTGCGGCCTTTGGCTAGGTTTAATTTACTGTAGTCAGGTTTTGGCCGGAAGGTTAAAGCCGTTGTAAATTGAATTTTAGGTTTACCATTTGTGCCTTTTCGGGTATTGATGACCACTACTCCATTTGATGCCCGCACGCCATAAATTGCAGCAGAGGCTGCATCTTTCAAAATGGTTACAGAAGTGATATCATAAGGATTGATCGACTCGATGTCAACCTCCGTTGGATAGCCATTTAAAACAATCAGTGGTTTTTTAATGGCCTGAAAAGTAGAAACACCTCTGATGACAAAAGGACTGGTATTGGCTGGATCTGCCCATGAGTTCCGGGACTGGTTGATGTTCAGCATCAAACCTGATAACCTACCCTCCAGGTTATCTACAATATTTCCACTGGCGGGAACACTTTGCTGATATGTTTCTCTGTTTACAGAACTATAAGCACCTGTGAGCTGCGATTTTTTTAACGTTTGATAACCTGTGGAAATCACGGCAACTTCGCCCAGACTGGTTGCGTTTTCCTGAAGCACAATGGTTCCCATTTGCTGGATCAGTTTAATACTCAGTTCCCGCGTGTTGTAGCCAACGTAAGAGATGATCACTATGGCATCAGGATCCACCTGATTTAAGGTGAACATACCATTTGAATCGGTATTGCTAACCTTATTGCCGTTTTTTAAACGAATTGAAGCACCCGGGAGCACGTTACCTTCTTTATCTGTGATTTTACCGCGGATGTCTATCGCATTGAGGTAATTGGTCAGCCGGTCAAACATCGTCTGATCTGCTTTGACCACAATAGCGATGGTTTGATCTTTAATGATAAATTCAAAGGCATTGCCAGGCAAGCATTGATTCAATACATCGCGTAGTTCGGCATGGTTAAAATCCACATTGATTTTTGTAGCGGTATTGAGCATATCTGTACGCCACAACACATTGTAACCCGTTTGTTTACGGATTTCCTTAAAAACTTCCTTTAAAGATGTGTTGTTCTTTTTAAGTGTCAGTCTTTGGGCTAAAGATGCAGCACTAACATGAAGCATGGTCGTGATCAGCACCAGTGTGGTTAACTTCATTATTATCAGCGTTTTCTTAAGGCAGGACATACCCCTGCATTTAAAATTTGTAGAAATTTTATACATTTGATTTGTTTAGGTGAAATCGGTAATTAATTTGTTTGCACAGTTAATAACGTACCTGGACAACATTGCCGGGATTGTTTGCAGCTTTCCCGGTTCTCTTTTCCAGATCTCGATTTTTGCTTAAGAAGCGGGTTTTCTAATTGGTTTCATGATTGATTTAGGTTTAATTGATTTTTATTTTTCACGAATGATAATGCTGCGCTGCTCCAGTGAAAACCTGATTCCTCCGGTTACGCTAAGTTTCTCCAAAACCTTCAGCAGACTAAGGTTTCTGGATATACTGCCACTAAAACGTGTATTTTTTAACGATGGATCAGCAAATGTGATGTCTACATCATACCAACGCGATATTTTGTGCATCACTTCAACCAGCGGATCTTCATCAAAAATAAATAGTCCTTGTTTCCATCCAATGGCATCTTCAATATCAATCTGTCCGACTTTCAGTTGATCCTTGATTAATACGGATTGCTGTCCCGGTTTTAGGGTTACAGACTTGCCGGCAGTTTCGTTTAGAGCCGGAAGGCTCCGTACTTTCACCGCGCCTTCGAGCAAAGTTGTTTTCACACTTGATTCATTGTAGTAGCTGCTGATATTAAAATGCGTACCAAGTACTTCAACTTCCTGCAGCTTGCTTTGCACCACAAATGGATGCCGGGAATCTTTGGCCACCTCAAAATAAGCTTCGCCACTAAGCTCCACACTTCTTTTATTTCCTTCAAAATTAAGCGGGTATTTAAATGTGGAGCCGGCATTTAACCAAACCATTGTACCGTCTGGTAAGCGGAGCTGATATTTCCCTCCTCTGGGTGTTTCTATCGTATTGAAACCTTTTGCCGGGCTATTTTCCTGGGGCTGGCAAGCTTTACATATTTTGTAGATCAGTTCTCCGGCAGCAGTTTTGCGAATTTGAATACCATTTTCCGCTGCTACCAGTCCTGTACCCCGGTCATTTAAAACCATACGTTTTCCATTCGCCAGTGTCAGATAGGCCTGCTGCCGACCAGGTTTAACCTGCTTGGCAAAAGCAATCAGCTTAGCTGACATTTGTGGCACCGGCTTTAAGAGATAAAAGGCAAGGCCGATTAACACGGCGATTGAGGCCGCTACAGCGAGAGACCGGAATAGTTTATAATTACCAAATCGCCGGCCTGCAGCACGATCGATATGTAACTTCATTTTAGCCGAAATGCGTTTTCTTTCCAAAGCATCGGCTGCAACCAGGTTTGGTTCCAAAGATTCAAACCACAGCTCCACCAGCATGGCTTCATCTGGCCTGCAGTTTCCTTCTGCGTATTTTTCCAATAACCGTTCTGCTACATTCAGCTTCATACTTAACCTTTATATCTACAAGTTGCAGCCCGGGCCTGTTGGTAGTAGATAAAAATAAAAAAATTATTTTCGGAACAGGGCAATGGTCAACACGGCAATGATGCCTATGGATTCGTCGTCCATTTTACCCCGGAAATGTTTCAGCACATTGCCGATTTGTTTTTTCACTGTTTTATCAGAAATTTCGAGTCGTTCAGCAATTTCTTTATGAGAAAGATGCTCTTTACGACTTAAAATAAATACTTCACGCATTTTTAGGGGAAGCTTTTCAATTTCCCGATCTATAAAAACCTGCAATTCCTTAGCATCCAACTCCTCATTCAGTGAGTCTGAAACTTCGGTTAAGAATGCGGCCAGTGATTTGAGGTATTTCTCGCGCGTATTACTGGTTCTTAAGTAAAATAAGGCTTGCTTGCGCGCAGCAGCATATAACCAGGAAGAAAAATTCCGCAGCTCAATCTCCTTGTGTCTTTTCCAAAATGAGATAAAAACTTCCTGAACAATGTCTTCGGCATCCGATAAATCGGTTACTATTTTGGAAACATACTGCAATAAGCCCAGCCAGTTTCTATTGTAAATTTCAGTAAATGCCATGTAATCACCACCCTTTACCAGGTTGCTGAGCGCTGCATCCGAAATTTGTTTATACGTCATGACCAATTGTTAGTAGACAATAGTAAATAATTATTTTGATTAACAGATGTCCCAATGTCATTTCCATAATCAGAAGTCTGCAATTGGTTTATCTTTTGTTTCCTGGGAGTTGATCTTTTGAAGTACCTCGTCCAGCTCTTCAACTGAGGTATGCAACAGCTGAATCATATCCACATCTATTTGTTCATTGGCGTCAATTAGCCCAATCAATCCTTTTAAGTTACTCACAGGCTTGCGAAGCTCATGTGAATTTTGCCACCTGATTTTTTCCAGTTCCTGCTCATTTCTAACACCCCGGTCAACATCTATTGCAATCACCATATAGGCGTCACGATTTTTGAATTGGATAGAATGGTGAGAGATTAAAGTATAAAAACATGTTCCATTTTTCTTTTGATGTAACCAGATCCCGGTTTCATGCCCCTCATCATGTTCAGACCGTAGATAGCTTTTTAAACGCTCCCTTTCTTTTTCCGGTCTGATGTCCAGTGCCGTCATTCCCAACAGTTCATCTTTGGTATAGCCATATTTCCTGACCATTACATCATTTACAGTAAGGAATTGAAAACTGATTTTATCCATCACATAAATCGCCCCCGGCGAACCCTCAAAGAGTTTAAGGTAATTACTTTCGGCTTTGAGGATATGCCGGCTATGTGCCTTCAACAGAAAGAACAAGGCGGCCCCGGTGATGAAAAGAAATATGCCGTTTTTATAAAAGTAAAGAAAGCGGAGGTCTGTATTCGGCGTATTGCGATCTAATATGCCGATCAGTACAGTTCCCAAGAGTAACCAGACCAAGCCAATGATAAAATAGACCAATGTAATAGACAGGGTTTTGGGTTTGGGAACAACATGCATAACGATAGATTGACTGATGATAAACAATGTAATTAAATTTTTCTATTCTTGTAAAAATTTGTGCTTTTGAATTTTATCATCTACATTAGTACTACGGAAATGGTGTCCTTCCGACTAAACCGCCTTACAGAGGCTGATGGCGCCTACAATATCAAGTCGACAGACAATGAAGTCTGGGGCTATGCACAATTGTAGGTACGATGAAAAATATTAAATTTCCTTTTGAACTTCAAGCCGTTTTCAAATATGCTTTGCGCTGGACGATGCTGATCCTGCCAGTCTCCCTGGCTATCGGATGTATGGTCGCCCTTTTTTTAGGTTTATTGCATTACACCACTCAGTTCCGTTTTCACCATCCCTGGTTGCTCTACTTACTTCCGCTAGCAGGTGTTTTGATTCATTTCATTTACCGCTCCGTTGGCAAATCCTCTGAAAAAGGGAACAACCTGATTATCGCAGAAATCCACGAGCCCGGTGCTGGTGTACCTGCCCGGATGGCTCCGGTCATCCTGTTGACGACATTGATTACCCATCTTTTTGGTGGCTCTGCCGGCCGCGAGGGAACCGCTGTACAAATTGGAGGCAGTATAGCTGGTCTGTTTGGGAAGTGGTTTAAACTGAATGAGCAGGAAACCAAAATGATACTGATCGCCGGCGTTGCTGCAGGATTTGGGGCCGTATTTGGCACACCCTTAACCGGAGCTGTCTTTGCTATAGAGGTATTGACCGTAGGGAAAATCAGGTACGACGCTTTTTTTCCAGCAATACTTGCCAGCGTAGTTGGCGACTTTACCGTTTCTGCCTGGGGGATCCACCACACCGCTTATCACATTCACAGCAGCGATCCAATTGCCCTATTGTTACTGGGCAAGGTCACCGTAGCCGCGGCTATTTTCGGCCTGGCCAGCTTTTCATTTACAATGGCGGTAAACGCCGTTAAGAGCTTTTTCTTAAAAATGGTAAAAATACAATGGTTGATCCCTGTTCTTGGTGGATTGCTCATTATCGCACTAACTTATGCGCTTGGAAAAATTGATTATCTGGGTTTGGGTGTAGATGCACCACATCCGGATATGGTAACCATTCCATCCGCATTTGAACCTGCTGGTTCGGATACCTGGAGTTGGTTCTGGAAAACCATTTATACGGCAATAACTTTAGGCACAGGTTTTAAAGGTGGAGAAGTAACTCCGCTCTTTTACATTGGCGCAACTTTAGGTAACAGCCTATCTGTACTTTTAAATGCACCGGTAAGTCTATTTGCAGCGCTTGGTTTTATTGCTGTATTTGCAGGTGCGACCAATACGCCCCTGGCCTGCACAATAATGGGTGCCGAGCTTTTTGGTAGCCAGTACCTGCTTTTATTTGCCATTGCCTGTTTCATTGCGTATTTGTTCAGTGGCAGTTCAGGCATTTATTCCGCCCAGCGTAAAGCTGCATCCAGGTTTTTCTGGCATGGGTTAAAAGGCAATAAAACCAGGGTGTAACGCTTATCTGTTTTTTCTTTTCTTCACGATCAGGTAACAGATGTACAGCAATAAGATCCATCCGGGAATAAGTTCAACAGGCATCTTTAAGCCAGTTATCCACATCATCACCAAAATGCCGATGAGAAAAACCAGACAGATGTAGTTTGAAACAGGATATAAGAAGGATGGAAATTTTGTTTTAATTTGTTCGATTTGCTTGGATCGTCTGAATTTTAAATGGGTAATGCTGATCATTAACCAGTTGATGATTAAGGAAGACACGACGAGTGACATCAGTATTTTCAATGCTTCATCCGGAATCAACTTATTCACAACGATACAGATTGCCGCAAAAATACCAGAAACCAGAATTGCTGTTACCGGCACATGGTTTTTATTGAGCTTAGACAAAAAAGCGGGGGCATTTCCTTGTTCAGCTAGACCAAACAGCATCCGGCTATTGCTATACACACAGCTATTGTAAACAGACAGCGCCGCTGTCAATACAATGATGTTAAGCACATTGGCAATAATGCTGGTAAAATAAATGGTCTTCCCCATCAATACAAATTGAAATCCCTTTAAACTTTCAAAAACCATTACAAAGGGGCTACTTTCGGTGGTGATGTTTTTCCATGGCGACAAAGCGAAAAGAATAACCAGCGCACCGACATAAAAAATAAGGATCCTGTAAATTACCTGATTGGTTGCTTTTGGAATGGTTTTCTCTGGATTTTCGGCTTCAGCAGCAGTAATGCCGATCAATTCCAAGCCACCAAACGAGAACATGATCATTGCAATCGCTGCGAACAGTCCCTGGTAACTTCCCTGTGCGTCTACTGTAAGTAATCCTTTTGGAAAGAAGCCTCCATCATTCCACAGGTTCTGCACACTGGCCTGCTCGCCTGCCGAGCCACTGATCAACAAATAAACACCAAAAACAATCATAGCAATGATGGCCACAACCTTGACAATAGAAAACCAGAACTCCACCTCTCCATACACTTTAACAGAAGTTAAATTCAAAGCGTTAATGGCCAGGAAAAAGAAAAGACTGGAAGACCACAAGGGAATTTCAGGCCACCAGAAGTGGATGTACATTCCAATGGCTGTCAGCTCAGACATACTGACCAGAATATAAAGTACCCAGTAATTCCAGCCCGAAGCGAAACCCGCAAAGCCACCCCAATATTTATAAGCAAAATGACTAAAACTACCTGAGACAGGTTCCTGCACCACCATTTCGCCCAACTGGCGCATGATAAAGAAGGCGATAATACCTGCCAGTGCATAGCCCAGAATGACCGATGGACCAGCCAATACTGCGGCCGGCCCTATTCCTAAAAATAGTCCTGTTCCTATGGCACCGCCAAGGGCAATCAGTTGTATATGTCTATTCTGTAAGCCTCTTTTGAGTTTTTGGTCTTCGGTTTTATCGTTGATTTGTTCCACCTGATTTGCTGTTGATTCGACGCAAAAATGGGAATTAAATTCTATTATATGGATGCTAATATCAGCATATTATAATTTAATTAGTCTTTCCACGCCTATTTCATCAATAAAACGAGCATCGTGTGTAATCACAATTAAAGTTCCGGTAAAATCTCTAATGGCATCCCTCATCATTTCCAGGCTTTGGATATCCAGATTATTTGTTGGCTCGTCCAGAATGATCAGATCCGGTGCCTGATTGCTGATCATCAGAGAACAAAATATCAATTTCATTTTCTCTCCCCCACTCAACTGTCCGCATTTTTTATTCCACATTTCGGCATCAAATAAAAACTGATGTAATAAGGTTTTGAGTCTATATTCAGGTAAATGTTGCTTATTAAACTCAACAGTCTGCTCAAATACTGTCAAATTGTTGTTTAGCATTTCGTACTCCTGATCTATGTACAAATGCTCAAAACCGGCAGCGGAAAGCTGTCCTTCTGTTGGTTTAATTTTACCCAGGATTATTTTCAGTAAAGTCGTTTTACCGGTACCATTGCTACCTGTTAATGCAATTCTTTCTCCACTTCTGATCTGGAAATTCAAAGCTTCTTTCCATAAATTGGTTTGCTGATATTTAAAGTTCAGCTGCACTGCTGTAACGAGTACTTTTCCTGGGTGCAAATTTCCTGGATCAAAAGTCATCCTCAATATGCTTTGTCCGGAAAGTTGCTGTCTGATTTCCGTCAACTGACCAGCAATGCATTTAATCTTTTCAGCATGTACGTCCTGTAATTTTGAACTGCTTTGTTCCGCCCCGTTTTTCATTAATCCCATCATAATTCTGGGCATTCCTTTTTTTGCCTGTTTTTTTTGTCCGCGGGCGTTTTCCTTTTGTTTCCTTTCCGCAGCCTCCTGGGCCAGCTGTTTAGCCTGACGTAGGTCTTTCTGCTGGTGTGCAGCTTGTGCCATCAGTGCATTCACCTTTTCGCATTTCTGCTCCTGATAAAAGTCGTAGTTGCCCCCGTAAATGACCATTCCGTTACGGTTCAACTCATAAGTTAAATTCAGCAAATTCAATAAGGTACGGTCATGGCTAACCACTAACAGGGTCATTTTTGCAGATTGTATCCATTCATAAAGTTGTAAACGGCCGTCGGCATCCAAATGGTTGGAAGGTTCGTCCAAAAGGACAATTTCAGACTGATGAATCTCGATTCCTGCTAAGAATACCTTTGTTTTTTCGCCGCCACTCAGGGTACTCATTTGCTGAGTCAAATGGAGATGTCCGATATGCCAGGTTTCCAGTACTGCGCGGGCTTTTTCTTCAATAGTCCAGTCATCGTCCAATACAGAAAAATGGATTGCAGAGGCATCACCATTGGTGATGGCTTCCAGTGCCAAAAGTTTAGCTTCAATGCCCAGTGCTTTGGCTACAGTAAAATCGTCATATTGCCCAAAATGCTGGGGGACATAATAAGGCGCTGCGGTGGTTGTAATTTCTCCACCCGCCAGGTTCATTTGTCCGGCAATAAGTTGTAATAAAGTTGATTTTCCGGCACCATTGGGCCCAATCAAACTCAATTTCTGGCCTTTGGCCACAGAAAAATCTAAGTCCTGAAATAAATACTCCCGGTTTGGGTGTATATAAGCAAGTTGTTTAACTACAATACTCATAAAGTACTATTGATAAAAAAGTAATCGATAAGGAAGGTACAGCTGATGTGCTATAGATCCGTGAATTCTAAGTTAATCAAGCCAATGACTTGGTATTATTGGCAATAATTGCAGGATAACTCAGATGCTCACATTTGCAGAATATTTTGTTTGATTGGACAAAGATAAAAACTATTTTTGTTTATACACCACCATAAGGTATTCATGAAAAAAACGCTCGCTTTTATCATCGTATTCATCACCATACTGACTTCCTCAGTTTTTGCCAGTTCAAATCCGCAGGTCAATACCACCATAGTCGGAAATGGAATTGGGATTGGCAGTGCATTAGCGATAGCCATATGTTGGTCCAGAACACATTCAGTCCTTACTACTGCACTTGCTGGCGTATTTGGCTGGATCTACGTAATCTATTATTGCATCATTAGAGAACGTGATGAGGAATGAAACGCCGGGTATATTTGATTAGTGGAACTGGCGACTATATTCTTCCAGCTAAATATACCAGGCCTGATTTTACGATTAAAGGTGCGGGACACTTCATGGTCTATGCCAATGCTACAGAGATCAATAGCTATATTGAATCGAAAATTCTTCATCAAACTTGAGTTAATTCGCATCAATAACGTCAAAATGAGAACTTCATTTACTACCTTAGTTTTAGCAAAACAACCTAGCCATGTATAGAGAGATTGATGATTTTATTAAAGATTGGAAGTACGAAACAGAGTCGACCTTAAAGATTTATGCTTTAATTACCGAAGAAACGCGTTCAGAGAAAATCAATGAAAATGTGCGTTCCCTGGAGCGACTGGCCTGGCACCTTACACAGACCATTTCTGAAATGGGACAAAAAGCCGGTTTATTTGAGCAGGATGACTTAGAGCATCAGTCTATCCCGGTTACCCTAGATGAGCTGGCCGCAATTTATGCCCGTAAAAGTACAGCACTTGGACAGGCTGTGGTTAAAAAATGGACAAACTCTTCATTAAATGAAAAAGTACCAATGTATGGAGATGAATGGGAAAAAGGACAAGTTCTAAGAATTCTGATTTCACATCAAAGTCACCACCGCGGTCAAATGACTGTAATCATGCGTATGCTTGGTCTCCCGGTTCCCGGATTATACGGCCCTTCTAAAGAGGAATGGGTACAAATGGGTATACCCGCCATGGATTAGCAAAAAGCCGTTTCTAAGAAACGGCTTTTTGTTTTGCGCTTAACATAGGTTTCAAACCCAGATTATCGAACATTTTTTTATCTTGTTTTAATCCCGGGTTAGGCGTAACCAGCAAGGTTTCACTTTCACTGGTAAAAATGGAGTTTGCACCAGCCATAAAGCACCAGGCCTGCTCCTCTTCATTCATTTCTGCCCTACCCGCACTTAAACGAACCACGGATGCTGGCATCAAAATCCGGGCTGTAGCAATCATCCTAACCATTTCCCAGGTATCAATTTTCGGAAGATCCGCCAAAGGTGTTCCTTTTACCCTGGCGAGCGCATTTACCGGCACCGATTCAGGATGTTTAGGCATGGTAGCCAAGGTACGTAACATCCCGATCCGGTCTGCATGCGTTTCACCTAAGCCAATGATCCCACCGGAACAAACAGTAATCCCCGCTTTGCGCACGTTTCCAATTGTATTTAAACGATCACTGAAAGTACGGGTACTGATGATTTCTTCGTAATAATTTTCAGAGGAATCCAGGTTATGGTTATAAGCGTCGAGACCTGCCTCCTGCAAACGCCGCGCCTGATCTTCTGTCAGCATACCCAATGTGCAGCATACTTCCAGCCCCAGATCATTTACGCCTGCTACCATTTCCAGGATCCTGTCAAAGTCACGGTTATCACGTACTTCACGCCAGGCCGCGGCCATACAAAAACGGGATGACCCGGCATCTTTAGCTCGCTGAGCAATCGAAACCACCTCCTCTTTAGACATCAATGCTTTCACCTTAATGTCGGTATGGTAACGCGCCGCCTGCCCGCAATAGGAGCAATCTTCAGGACATCCACCTGTTTTTACAGAAAGCAGGGTGCAGACCTGTACCTCCGATGCGGGGTGCCAGTTGCGATGGACCGTAGCCGCCTGGTAAACCAGATCCAACAATGGCTGGTGGTATATTTCATTAATTTCATCTAAAGTCCAATCGTTTCGGACAGCTTTTTCTATACTCATTTGGTTTATATTTTTTTGAATAATCAGGAACTAAATAATGTCGGGCACTGTAATAATGCCCCCCGGTCAAGCTTAGCAAATTCCGGGATCCGGATAATGGGTGTACCCGCAGAAAAATAATTGAGCAAAATGCTGTCAGTATCCGGATCCATATCCCCATTAAAAACAACAGCATGAATTGGGATATTCCGGCTCCAAAGCAAATGCATAGATAAGAGCGTATGGTTAATACAGCCCAGGTAATTACGCACTACCAATACAGCTTCAGCTTCAAACTGTGTAATCAGATCGATCATCAATAAGGAGTCAGACAAAGGTACCATCAGTCCGCCTGCCCCCTCAATCACCAACAGGTTATCCGTTTCAGGCAATACGAAATCCCGCCTGCTGATTGAGACGCCCTCAAAGGCCGCCGCCTTATGCGGTGAAGCCGCCAAATCAAAACGGTGACACTCCGGATAAATGACTGTCTTTGAATTTGAGATCAGTCCAGCCACTGAAATGCTATCGCTTTGCTCCAGATCTCCCGCTTGTACCGGTTTCCAGTAATCTGCCTCCAGTTGTTCTGTAAGTACAGCCGCAACAACAGTTTTGCCAACACCGGTACCTATGCCGGTCACAAATAAAGGTCTACGCATAAACCTCAACTTCCTTAACCGCTAATGCCAGGGCTTCAATCCAGGCATTAAACAAGCTGTTTTCTATGTCCAAAATCACGGCGGCATGTAACTCCCAGTCGGCTGAGAAATGCTTCAACTGGGCAATCATCTCTTCCAAATGCCCTGCTTCTTCCAAAATAATCGATTTAACTGTTACTTTATGGTTGCTTTCAGTTAATGCCTGCTGATACACCGGATACAATTCATCGGCCCGCAGTTCAATTGCATAGGTCACAAATAAATAGGCCGCATAGCGCAGCTCAGTACCAGACAGACCCAATTTATTTTTCAAATACCTGCTGGTATATACATCCAGTTTGTGCAGAAAAAAACGACTTTCCTGGGGAGCCATTAATTCAGACAGGGCATAAGTAGGACAAATTCCTGCCTGAATTTTTTCCAACTGCTTTTTTAAATAATAGGCATGACGATGTTCTTCAGCAGCATGTTTCAAAATCATGGTGGTTACTGTTTCCGGATGCTCGCTAGCCGAAATCTTACGGGCACCGGCATTTTCCATAAAGGAGAGTGTATTTAAAAACCGGGCATGCTGGACATCATTTTTTATAATCGATAAGAATAACTGTTCAAGTGGCATATTCAATTTTTTGTCCAAAATTACTACCTTGCCGGACCATCAAACTGATCCAGTTTTTATTTTATGAGTAGTCCGGTTAAAATTCCATTTAAAAGCCTCATCCAAATAGACCGCACAGCGGATACCGCAGTATATTTACAGATCGCATATCAGTTGATCAATGCCATACAACGCGGTGTGATTGTTCCAGGAATTCAATTGCCAGGTTCCAGAATGCTTTCAGCATTGTTAGAGGTACACCGTAAAACAGTGATTGCAGCCTATGAAGAACTGGATGCCCAGGGCTGGACAGAGATCAGGGCGAATAAAGGAACCTTTATTGCAGCTAAATCCATCGTTAAAGAAGCAGATCCTTTAAAATACAATAAGGAATTTCTGGCCAGCTATCCGGCAACAACTGGTTATCTGTTTAAAAAGAGCATGTTGTTGGATCCGCCACTGGTGAGCAATACCAGCAAATTTGAATTTACTGATGGACTTCCGGATGTGAGGTTAGCCCCGCTTGATCAGCTGTCCAGGGTATACAGCACCAACCTTAAACGAAGAAGTAACCGCCGTTACCTGGGCTATACCTCTTCGGATGGCAGCGAGTATTTTAAAGAAATGCTGGCTGATTACTTAAATAATACCCGGGGCCTGCACATTTCCAAAAACAATGTCATGACCACGCGTGGTGTAGATATGGGCGTATATCTCGCCTCAGATTTATTGCTTGGACAGGACGATGTGGTGGTGGTTGGCGACCTTAGTTATTATGTGGTAAATATGATTTTTCAAAAAGCAGGGGCGCGCATCATTTCCGTTCCTGTTGATGCCGAAGGCATCTCTGTGGACGCCGTAAAAAAACTGTGCAGCAAGCAAAAAATCAGGATGCTGTATATTACCCCGCACCACCACTACCCTACTACCGTTACCTTGAGCGCCAAAAGAAGGATCGAATTGCTGGAGCTATCGTCAAAACATGGCTTCATCATTCTGGAAGATGATTACGATTATGATTTCCATTATAACAGTAGTCCGGTGCTCCCCTTAGCCAGTGCAGATGGTAAAGGAATGGTGGTTTACATTGGCTCTTTTTGCAAATCGCTGGCTCCGGGCTTCAGGTCCGGATACCTGGTTGGTCCGGAAAACCTGATTGCCGAACTGAGTAAACTCCGCGGTATCGTTGACCGGCAGGGCGATGTATTGATGGAACAGGCACTGGCCGAACTGCTCGAAGAAGGTGAAATACAAAGGCACCTAAAAAAAGCCCTGAAAGTATATCATGAGAGAAGAGACGCTTTTTGCACACTTTTAAAAGCAACATTTAAAGATCAGATCACTTTTGCTGCAGCTCCTGGGGGCCTGGCCATCTGGACCACATGGGATCCTTCTTTAAACCTCATGCGGATTAGTAAAGATTGCGCCCTTGAAAATCTCCATCTTCCGCAAACCCTACTTTACCAAACGGAAAAACTAACCGCTATGCGACTGGGCTTTGGCAATCAAACCATCGAAGAAATGGAACAATCTGTAGCCATACTGGCTAAAGTAATTTCCAATATATAGCGCCATCAGCTATTAAAGCGCAAAAAATAATCCACCTAAAACAATCGTTATTTTAACATTTATTATTTAATTTGGAACACTCAGATGATAACCAGATTATACCATGTTTTTTAAACCTGCGAAATTAATTACATTAGCCTTCCTGTTATTTGCTGGAAATGCACATGCAGATCAGATCACCAATGAGCCCGATTCAGCCTATCTTTTTTCTTATAATACCAATGGCTTAACTTATGCCTGGAGTCTCGATAAACAAAACTGGACGCCCATAGGTAAAGGACATATTTTCCTGAAAAGTGATTATGGCCGATGGGGATCCCAAAAGAAAATGAATAGCCCCTACCTCATTCAGGGTAGAAATGGAGAATGGGTATGTACCTGGAATTTAAACGATGAAACTCCGCAATTTGCCATCACCCGCTCGGCGGATCTGCTCAATTGGGGACCACAATTTTATCCCTATGTAACGCTCGGCAAAAATGTGCTTAAACCCGTGGTGCAATATGATCAGGCCAGTGACCATTACGTCATCACTTATACCGATGCCGATGGCAAATATTTTCAAACAAAAACCAAAGATTTCAAGCAATTCAGCAAAGCCGTAACCAGCTCCGCTGCCGCCCAGAATTCAACCAGCAGCATAAATCTAGGAAAGCCCACACCAGGACAATACCATCGCGTAGCCTGGTCGGTCATTGCAAACTTGCAAAAAGCCTATGACCAGGTTCAATATCACAACAAACAAAACAGCGAAAGCACCAAAGATGATGCACAACGCTTTGCCGGATTGAAACCGGTAGATGCTAAAATTACCCTCCAACCCGCAGGTGCCAAACCGATCAGCAATATGCTGATGGGCATATTCTTTGAAGACATCAATTATGCAGCCGATGGCGGACTCTATGCCGAACTGGTTCAGAACCGGGGTTTTGAATACCGTTTAAGCGACCGCCAGTACCGCGATAAAAACTGGAACAACAGCTTTGGCTGGTCATTACAAGGCGAACAAGCTACATTTACCATTGATTCTGTCGCTGCCTTACATCCAAACAATCTACATTATGCGGTCATCGATGTGCAAAAACCAGGCGCCGCGCTAAGCAATACCGGATTTGACGGGATCGCGCTTAAAAAAGGCGAAACCTACAACTTCTCTGCTTTCATCAAACAGTTGGCTGGCCCGACAGCTGAGGTAGAGATTAGACTGGTGAATGATAAACTAGGTATCCTTGCCAAGCTAAAGGTAAAAAATAGCAAAGATTGGAAACAAGTTAAGGGAAGTCTCAAGCCCTCGGCAGACGCTACAGATGCCAGGCTAGAAATCAGACCTTTAGCCGCAGGGAAATACGCCATGGATATGGTATCACTCTTCCCTCAAAAAACATTCAAAAGCCGAAACAATGGCTTAAGGGCCGACCTGGCACAAACCATCGCCGATATCCACCCCCGTTTTGTACGTTTTCCAGGAGGTTGTCTGGCACATGGCGATGGCATCGACAACATTTACAAATGGAAAAACTCGATAGGTCCGCTCGAAAGTCGAAAACCTGACCGCAACCTTTGGGGCTACCACCAAACCATGGGCTTAGGTTATTTTGAGTACTTCCAATTTTGCGAAGATATCGGTGCAGCCCCTGTACCTGTAATTGCTGCCGGCGTACCCTGCCAAAATTCCGGCACCGGTGGAGGAGGACAACAAGGTGGCATCCCGATGGAAGAAATGAATCAGTACATTCAGGACATCATTGACCTGGTTGAATATGCCAATGGCGATGTTCATACCACCTGGGGCAAAAAACGCGCAGCAGCGGGTCATCCACAACCCTTCAATTTAAAATATATCGGGATTGGCAACGAAGACCAGATTACTGAAGTATTCCGCGAACGTTTTGTCATGATTTACAAAGCACTGCGGAAGGCACATCCGGAGATTACCATAATCGGGACCGCCGGACCATTTTTTGAAGGCACAGATTATGTTGAAGGCTGGAACATTGCTTCCGAACTGAGCATACCCGTGATTGATGAACATTATTACCAATCTCCGGGCTGGTTCATCAACAACCAGGATTTCTATGACAAATACGACCGTACCAAATCAAAAGTCTACCTGGGCGAATACGCAGCAAGTCTACCTGGTGGAAACAAAACCAATCTGGAAACCGCATTGGCAGAAGCCTTATACCTAACCTCGCTAGAGCGCAATGGCGATGTGGTAAGCATGAGTTCCTATGCCCCGCTCATCGCCAAAGAAGGCCACACCCAGTGGAATCCAGACCTGATCTATTTCAACAATACCGACGTAAAACCCACTACAGGCTATTATGTGCAACAACTGTATGGCAGTAATTCTGGCGATCAGTATATCCCCGCCCAACTGTCCCTATCCAACGACCAGGAAAATGTAGGCAAAAGAATCGCCTATTCTATTGTAAAAGACAGCAAAAGCAATGAATTGATTGTTAAACTGATTAATTTATTACCTGTTCCGGTCAATACGATGCTTGATTTCGGGCCAATCAAACCGATTGGTACCACCATAAAAACCGAGCTGTCTGGTCAACCTTCTGAGCGTATCGTGCGACCAATAACGAGCCAGATCAATCTTCAAGGCAATGATCTGTTACAACTACCAGCTTACTCATTTACTGTACTTCGGTTTAAGATCTGATACCATCTGTTAAGGATATCCAATCTAAATGCGGATATCCTTAACATTTCACAATTGAATAGTTATTTTTTGTATCTTGGTAACTTAACCTGCTAATTATGGATGCTTTATTAAATCTGCTATTTACAATATGTACCACCAACTGGAGTAAAATCAGCAAGTTAAAATGGTAAATCTGATTATTTCTTAGCGCGATCAAAAGAAAAGCGTCTTGAGATACTAAAACCCCATCTATACTGCCCTTTTAACCAGGATGTAGTTGTTTCAGGAAGATACTGCATTTCCTCTATGGCGGTAGCATTGGTAAAATTTAGATGAAACACATGTCCACCAGTTTCCATTTCCAATCCAACACCTAAGGGATTGTAAAACTTAAATCCATTTAACTGTTCGAGATAAGCCTGATCATCCGAATTTCTAAACGGCAGATAATAATCCACAACAACGGCCATACGTTTGCTAATTTTAGCCCTTGCACCTGCGCCGAGCGTGAACAGATCATTCTGATCCCGAAAAGCCGTAAAATTCCGATGTACATATCCCGGACTTAGCGTTACAGACAAATTACTGTTTATTTTACGGGCAAAAATAACTTGCGCCACGTAGTTCATGCGATCTGTAAAACCTCGATAAGCGGTTGCGGATGTTAAATCTTTACTGGCTTCTACTCCAGCAATGGTATTACTGCCAAACAAGGTTACGGCAACTGGGATATGATCATCAATAGTTTGTTCAAGCAGCCTGAATTTCAGACTCCCTTCATAAAGCTGCTGCACCGAGTTTGCCCCCTTTGCCCTGGCCAGTCCAATACTCAACCGATCGGTAACACCGTATTCAAAACCAATTCGAACGTCGGTAGAATTGTCCAACCCAAAGAATTTCCTGATCCCGCCATTACTTCCGGCAATGTCCCCAAAGCGATGGTCAACTTTAAAATCAAGCTCATGTTTATAAATGGTTTCATTGGTGTGTCCATTAATCAATTTCGTAGATTTAAAGGTTGCCATCACTTTTTCATGCTTATTTGCAGGCATGACTAGCTCTTTTTCAAGATCCTGCTGACCAAAAGAAATTGCCGAATTGAACAGCATAAATAATAATAATAAATGATATTTTAAGAAATGCATGTTTGGTAGTTTAAATTGATGATTTGGGTAGATATTGAGCCACAATACGTACTTCTACATATTCTGCAATATTTTTAAAAACCAGTGTTGGAATTTTAATCTCGTGATCAGCAATGCGTATTTTAAACGTGCTTTTAGCAGACAGTACGCCATTGGCTACAACCAGGTTAACATTTCCCTGATAAACTTTAGTTACACCATGAAGGTTTAAGTTCCCTTCAAAAGCAAGCAGATAGGTTCCATTTTTTGACAGGTCGGGCAAATCTTTCAGTTTACCTTTAAATGTGGTATATGGATACTTCTCACTTTCCATATAATTCTCATTGAAATGTTCCTGCATGAGCTTTTTTTTAAACTGAAACGAAGTATTGGCCACTTTGAAAACGATCGTACCCGTTTGACCATCCAATACAGAACTTCCGGAAGCACTTTTTGCTTCAATGTCTTCCATTACCGTACTGGAAAAAAAAGACACAGCGGCTTTCTGACTGCTCCATAATTGTTGTGCCTGTGCTTGTACAGTGTAGAGCAACAGCACCATAAGGCTTATTTTTTTGATCATAAGATGTTAAGGTTTCATTCCATCGTTAAACCAATCTTGCAGCAATTTCAACTCTGAGGCATTGAGACTACCGCCCATTGGCATGGTTTTATTAATCAGCACAGCTTGTTTGATTCTGTCTGCATTGGTAGTTACCGCAGTATAGCCTGAAAAGTTCCAGAAAACAGCTGCAGATCTACCTGTCGAATGACAGGTTCCACATCTGTTGCTTAATAAATTTTGAACAGCGCCGGCGTACATTACCCCTGTACCAGGAGTTTCAGGTGCAGGGTTTTGGTCTATAATCATTTCATTAGCCTGTTTTTTGGTGCAGGACAATAATGCCGCATAAGCTACAGCAAAGCAGCATAGGACAATCATTACTTTATACTTTGGTTTCATCAGCTTATTGGCTAAGGGCAACAGTATTTACAGTTAGTACTGGCCACACCCCGGCAACCGGCTGACTGACACCTTTATTGTCACCTCTTTTTACATCCGAACCAAAGTAATATAAAGGATGTCCTTTGTAGGTAAGTTGTTTTTTACCAACAGCCGTTATTTGAACCATCATTTCCTTTTTCAAAACAGATGGGACATTCAAAATTTCAGACTCATAAATTGGCCAGACAGTATTGTTACTTAGATCTGCTTTGGTATAGGTGTTTGTATTGAACGTATCAGGCGCATAAGCATACAAAGTTCTTCCAGCCGCATCGGTTAAATATTGGGTTGTACCCGTTCCTTCTTTGGCCCCGTCTATGTAATTTTTGCCATTTGCTCCCACAAGTTGGTTGTTCGCCAGCATAATGGAATAATCAGGTTTAGCTACAAACCAGGTACCCCCAGAACCATCGCCATTGACGTCAGTTTTGGCCGCATCTCCAGCATAGTAATACAATGGCCAACCTTTATAAGTGGTTTGCTTTTTTCCGTCGGCCCGGGTTATTGTTGCAACATCAGCTGCAGCAATTCCAGCAGGTGCAATCTCGTTACCTGCATAATATACCGGCCAGGCTATTTCACATCCGCCTGTACAACCAGAGCTCCCATTTGCATCGATCGCAAAAAAATACAATGCTTTGCCATCACCATCGGTGAGGATATTACCAAATTTAACGTTTGAAGTTAGTGTCAAATTGGTTTTTGCGGCTGTCGGAGGGGTTGGTACAGGGTTGCCATAAGGATCGGTCCCGGAAGGTGTCGAACCTTCGTTATTTTTTCCGCAGGAAGCCAGCCCGATCAGAGCGGCAAGACTTAAGAAAGCGATTTTTTTTGAATAGATAGTCAACATGTCTTTTTGTTTAAATTTGAATTTATGTACTTCATACCACCATTACGAGCCCCAATATCAAAAGGTTGTTCGTCTCATAAAAAATATTAAACTCCTAAAAATCAAATCATTAAATAAAATTCAAAGAAAAATAAATATCTTTGGCAACCATCAAGGCAGTTGCTCCGTATACAGCATAAAATAACCCGGATTAAACTTTGAATCGCTTATAGGTGCAGGCAATAATTAACGGATGTATCAAGAAAGACAGGTCCAGTCAGTACTTGCTCTATAAAGAATTTTATAGTTATGGGATGGCTATATGCCGGAGGTATGGAATTAGTGATTTCGATGCTTCCGACGTACTCAACAACGGCTTTTTAAAAGTCTTTAACCACATCGACCGTTACAATTCAGATAAACCCTTTAAAACCTGGCTTGGGCGCATCATGACCAATACTGCTATAGATCATTACCGGAGTAATCTAAAATTTAGCAATCATGATGATGTTGACGAATATGAAGGACTTCCCATAGCTCCGGGAGTTTATGAACAGCTGGCTTATAAGGATCTGTTGGCACTGATCAATAACCTTTCTCCAGCTTACCGAACGGTATTTAATTTATTTGCCATAGACGGTTTTACACATGAAGAAATAGCGGAATTGCTAAATATATCAATAGGTACCTCCAAATCTAACCTGTTTAAAGCCCGCCAGAAATTACAGGAAAAACTCCTCATTTTGGGAACAAGTGATGAAATCATAAATAAAGGATAAGCACTGATGGAAGAAGAAAATAAAATAGATCAGTTTTTCAGGCAAGGCTTAGACAGTCCTGATATTCCATTTAAGGAAATGGATTGGGAGAAAATGGAAGCCAAACTGGATCAACAGGATAAAAAAAGAATTTTCCCAATGTGGTTATTTACCGCAAGTGGCATCGCTGCAGCATTGGCACTATTTGCATTTTGGTATTTCGCTGAATCAAGGGGAGTTCAAAAAATCCGGAAAAATCCGGAGTTAACCATCAACACCCCAAGAAAATCCAGACAACAACCTGGTACAAGACAAACTATTGAAAAACAAAATACAGCAAAACCTACAACGATCAAACCCTCCTTAACTAAAGCAGTACCCTTGCTTACAAATACGCTAATTAAAGAAACCCTGCAAAACGAAAGCGCCAAAAACATCAAAACCGAGCAGGTTCAATTACTAGCTTTAAACAATGATAGTGCTTTACATCCCCCATTCGAAACGGCAAAAATGGCCAGTATAGCCCTCATTGACCCAGAAAAAATTACGGTGCAAGAACTACTACATATCCGCAAAGCTATAGAAGACAAATCCAAACCGGGTTTATTCAAAAATCAAGGCTTGACGCTCAGTTTTATCGCTGCGCCAGATATTTCAGTTACCAAAATGAGTAAGCCATCTAAGTTGAGTTCAAATTTGGGCATCCTGGCGAACTACAATTTAACCACTAGATTAAGCGTTACTTCTGGTCTTATTTATTCCAGAAAACGCTACAATTACACCGGATTTGGTCAGCAAAACAATGCAGCAGCATATCCGTGGGATGTAAATGCCGATTGTAATGTATTGGACATTCCTGTTAATGTAAATTACAGGTTACTTGATCATAAAAAATACTCGATCAGTTTAAATGCTGGTGCCTCCAGTTATGTGATGTTAAAGGAAAAATACCAATTTAGGCCTTCCAATCCTGCTTCCACACAAAACCCAAGAAGTATCGAAATTAACAATGAAAATCAATACCTGTTTGGTGTAGCTAACATTGGGGTAAGCTTCAATCGGGAAATTTCAAGAGGACTGAGTATTGGGGTACAACCATTTATCAAACTGCCCTTAACCGGAATTGGCTATGGAAACGCCAGACTAAGATCAACGGGTGTGTCTTTTTCTTTAAACCTGGGACTGTTTCCTAACAAGTAGTGGCTTCTTCTTTTACCTAAAAGAGCTGCTATAATTGAAATGATTACATTGAACTTTTTGTACTTTTAAACAAATGAAACAGAAAAGCGCTCACAGATTTAGACAGCTAACCATATGGATGGGTTTCCTGGTATTCCCAATGTTTTCATTTTCGCAACATGTTATTTATAAAAGTGATCCAACAAACGAATTTATTCTAATTGAGCAGGACTCGACCTATACCTATAGCGAAGTTTATAATCCCAAAGCCAATGAGGATTTAGGATATAGATATTATGCTAAGGGACGTTATAAAATTCATAAGGATACGGTGACTCTTTTTTCTGAAATGCCGGAAAACGACCTTTTACCAGGTTTTGTTCATAAGTTAAGTCCATCTGAACTCAATACCAATAAGTTCAGTTACATTTACCCCATAAAAGAATACGTACAAGCTGGATACCTGAAAATATATTTTGACAACATTGCTGAGCCCGACAAATATCAGGCGTTTGAGGTTACCGATACCGGTTTAAAATCCATTCCGATCAGGGCATTTAAACGATTGGAAAAAGACAGCATCTTATATACTGAAAAAGATAATATCCGCCTGTTTCATTACATAGAAATCAAAAAGCCCGAAAATAATAAATTACTGATTATGGCGATTGAAGATCACCACCGCAGCCAAAGTTATTTCTTCGATTTGGAAAAAATACCCTTTACATCTTTCCATTTTTATACCAGGGTCTATTCTACCTATTATGATTTTACAGGTTTGAAATTTTTGATGACAAAGCAGGGATTAAAAAAAATCAAACAGATTGGCGATCCAAGGTATCGGCATGGGCTGCTCAATATTCCCTTCGAACCATTCATTAGAAAATATTGAAGTTAAACCAGATAAATCTCCCTATTGTAGTTATAACATGCTTTGAAATATCATTGCATATAGCCTATCCCAAAAAACCATTTAAAGAAACAGGTCCAGTTCAATTGCTACAAAGTGTTCTGGTTTATGGGAAAAAGATAACACCGGTCCATAACGGACTTTAAGTGGCAGCAGGTACATTGCAGGTATACGGAGCCAGGCTGGCATGTTATAATAATTGATATTCAGCAATGAACCCAGATTGATCCCCAATGACGGTGCAAAAATAAGGTCTGTATGATGGTTCTCAAATTGTAGTCCGGTTTCCATATAACTGTATAGTCCCAAAAAACGTCTTTCGCTCAACCAGTAATCAAAATTACTCCTTACTCCCCCGGTGATTTGAGAAATCAGTCTTTTGGGTCCATCTGTCCTTGATTTTAGGATGTGATACGAAAGCGTATATCCATGCCAGTAATCCAACATTCCTTTTTTACCACCTGCCGCATTATAAGCATATTTTTTACTGAAATTGAATGCATTTAACCTGAATTCAAGTCCGGTAATTGTTGGCCCGGCCACTGCATTCTGTGTACCGATCAGAAAGGAATTGCCTATCCTGCTCTTGATAAAATTCCGATAATACAGCAATTGGTTCACCTTCCTCATGGAATCTGTGACTGCGATGCTTGCAGGCATCAACTTTTCCAGGTTGGAGTTATACGGAATAGGCACCAGGCTAAGGGCAGCAATATGTTTAATGAGGTAATCCGGCTGAAGTTCTTTTTGGTCGGGTATCAGGCTCAAAAAACCTCCATATGCTTTGTCATTTGAGGCCATAACAAATGCATCCATCAAATCCTGCAAAGACAATTCTACAGCTAAAATAACCCGTTTCCCAGTGGTATTTTCTGCTTCAAATTTACCATCTCCATAAGCCCTCCAAATCTGTCCTTTTTGGTTAACCACCATAGTACCATGTTCAGAATAAAAATCATGGAGTGCTTTGTTGTTAGTGAAAGATTCAAGCATTCTGCGGTTAACCACCAAATGTCCACCGGAAAATGCATCTTCCAGAAAATGATCTGCAAAACCATTGATCAGTAAAGCTTGTTGCAAAAGATTTGCTGCATCCGCTGCATCTGCCAATGCCATCTTCCCACTTTTTTCGGCCAGATCTATAGCCAGAAGATGCAGGCTGACATACATTCTCATGGCATTGGTATGCAAAAGGCTTTTAACAAAGGCCGACAAATATGCCCGGTCTGAGGCCTGTTTCACCTTTGCAGGATCAAAATCTTTCAGTTGATCTGGAAAAGATTTGCCATAAGCATAGAAATGAGAGAGGTTAACTGTAGCGGTAAGTGCATAACTGATGTCAAGTTTAGTCAAATCTGCATCCGGAGCAGCCTTTTCACCTTTGTCCAGATACAGCTGGTGAAGCTGGATAATCTTTTGAATAATTGAGTTGGGATCTCTCAACTGAGCCTCCAATACCACCGGGTCATTTTGATGATCACCTGACAACGCACTTAACATCCCATAAGTAACTTGTACTGTTCCGACAGCGGATAAAGCAGGGAAACCATACCCAGCCACATCCTTTTGTGTTAAACTTTCGAGATACCGGTAAAGTAGCTTTGAATCTGCCCGCCCGGCTAAATACTGCATCCTGTTGTAAAAGGCAAGGTCGCCAATCTGCTTATGTTCTCCGTATACAAATCCGTAAGTAGTACTGGAACAGATGAGGATGAGACAACTTAAAAGAAATAATTTAAGCCACCTGATGAAAAATTCAGGCCTATAAATCATCAATACATCCAGGCACAAACTGGAGATTAAAATGATAAGCGTAAAAAACAAGTAAAATGCGGGCTTATAGCTGATCTTCATACCAGCAAACTTATCAAGCGAGGACTAGTCTATTTTAAATTTTAGACCAAATTGGTGGAAATTTAGACCAAATGATATTTTTATCGATTAACGGTTCAATAATTTGTTGTTTACAAAGGTTTCAAAAAAGAAACTCCGATAGTTATTTCCGATGGGGATTTCATTTTCATTGATGTAAATACTATTGTTATCGAATACTTTGATTTGTGCCGTATTTACAATATATGACTTGCTTACCCTGATAAAAAGATGTTCCGGTAATTTCTGATGGATGGCTTTGAGGTTCATTGCGGTCATCAACCGCTGATCTTTTAAATGAAGGATTACATAATCCTTCAAGCCCTCGATAAATAGCAATTCCTTAAAATAAACTTTTAAAAACTGCCTTTCGGATCTGACAAAGAGAAAATCCGGATCTGCAAATTCGATGGAATTACCCAGGTTTTGTTGCGTTAACAAAGCGGAATAACCGATAGCTTTTGTTACTGCACGCTGAAAACGCTCGGGATGAATCGGTTTAACCAGGTAATCGATGGCATCCACTTCATAACTTTCCAATGCGTACTCTACATGTGCGGTAATAAAAATAACCATCGTAGTTTTTCCCAATGACCTTGCAAAGTCAATTCCACTTACACCTGGCATCTGAATGTCCAAAAAAATAAGGTCCACCGGGTTCAACAACAAATAAGCAGCTGCGTCAGCTGCACGATTAAAACAGCCCACCAGCTCCAGGGCAGGATAATCTTTTAAATGAATCCGGACCCCCGCTCTTGCCAGAGGTTCATCATCTACGATCAGACATTTCATAAGCTCAGTTTTAAATGGACAGTATATAATGCTGGTTCTTCTTTTAGCTGTAACTGATACTTTCCAGGATACAACAATTCCAGTCGTCTTTTAACATTGGGTAAACCCAGCCCCCCTTTTTCCGCTAATGTATGGCCTGACAGTGGTTTGGGGTTACGACATTCAAAAATAAGCGATCTCCCGATTAGTTTAAAACTCAGCTGCACAAAAGCACCTTCAACGGATTGAATATTATGTTTTACTGCATTTTCTACAAAAGGTATAAATAAAAGCGGTGGCAGCAATACTGCTTGTTCTGTACCCTCTTGCTGTACCTGGAATTCAAAATAATCCCTGCGGATTTTTTCCAAAGATAAAAAGTGGATCAAAAAACGAATGTCCGCGCTAAGCAGCACCTGTTGCCTTCCGCTGTCGTATAATTGATACCTGAGTAAATCCGATAATTTGATGAGGATTTCACTAGCCCGGTCTGGATCAGTCTGAATCAAAACCTGGCTATTATTCAACATATTAAATAAAAAATGTGGATTAATCTGATTCTTTAAAAAATCCATTTCTGTGTGCATGCGAATGTTTTCCAGCTGAACGATTCGGTAGTTATCCTTGATCCATCGCTGAAAGAGTTTCAGCCCGGACGTGGCTGCGCACAGGATACATAATATCATGCTGAGTGACAAAAAATCAGCCATGTACCCATCGTCATCCTGTTTAACCGGCTTAATCCTCAACTCAGGAAGTTGTGCTTTTAAAATGGTATAGAGAATAAAGGAACAGACAATCACTACAAATACCCAAAAAACATAATGCAAATACCGGCCTTTAAACAAGTAAACAGGTATCAGAACGTATAAATTGAGACTGATCAGCAATAGGGTAAAGAAAAATCCTGCCGCCTTCAGAACATAAAAGGTCTGATCAGTAAATTCGTGGGTCTTATTTCCTCCAAGCATAGTGATGAATAGTATCAGTACAAATAATGTACGACGATAGATGCTATACTTTGTATCTACAATAAAACGTAAAAACCGCTCATTACCTGGAATTATAACCGGAACAGATGTTTCTAAACTCATTATTGGGAGAATTTTGTTTATCAGTAAAACTAATTGATTATCTTTACTTTCGATGCACATTTTCACCAAAATCGCGAGTAAATATCAACCAGCCAAATTGCTGTTGGGGATGTGTATGCTATTCAGCATTTTTACTTTCGGCGGATTTTCGGCTGCAATTGAACAAGATCTTCGTCAGGCTGTAAAAACAGAAGTTTCTATAGCTAAGATAGTAAAAGTGTCCAAAAGAACCATATCCTATCAAAGTGGATGCAGACTGTGCCGTTATCAGCCCCTGGTAAGTGACTTTGATCAGAATTTTGCAAATCTGCACCGTACATACACGCAGTTGGTAAAAGTTGAGTTTGACCAGCTGATGGTAAAACGGTACCACATTAAACCACCTTTTCACTTCTTCAGGCTAGCTATTCCCGAAAATTCCGGCGATGAACTATCTATAGCCGGATAATTTATTCCTGCAGCCGGATCCCGGCTTCACTCGATTTACAATTAATTATGAGGTTGCCTGTAAAGGGCGACAGTATCATTCATTTACAACATTATGAAACGTTTCAAAAAAACAATGAAACTGATTGGATTCGTGTTGCTGATTGTTTTGGCATCGGTGGGCATTGGCGTTACTGGTGTTCCACCAGTTCCGGTGTCACGCAAAAAAGAAGATACCATTGAGGTAACAACAGAATCCACAGATACACCAGCAGAAGAAACAAAGCAAGTGCAGTTTCTTAAAGAATAGGATGCACTAACATCCACAATTCATCTAGCAGACCTGCTTTTAACGAATATGCCGTCTATCTGTAGCTTCATCGCAGTCCGTAGTGCAAATCAGCTTTACATATCGTTTTAGCCTTGGAATGATGTCATAAAACTGCAAATGCATAGGACAAAAAAAGGCCAGACTTATCAGGAGACAAGTCCGGCTTTTCAAATTAACGCTCTCGGGGACTAAGGTGAGGATTAATTTCTAAACCTGCAAATCAAAATGGTTATTTTTAACCATTCTTAGAAACCATGGTTATTATAGCTATCTGCACCATTTTTCAAGTTTATCCATCAAGTCTTCGAGGCGAATAGGCTTACCGATGTAATCGTCCATCCCAGCATTTAGACAATCTTGTTCATCCCCTTTTAATGTATTGGCTGTTAACGCAATAATAACTGGCTGTTTCAATTGCTGTTCTCTGATCAGTCGAGTCGCCACTAAACCATCCATTACCGGCATTTTCATGTCCATTAACACAATATCATAATCTTTCCTTTGCACAGCCCCAACGGCCTCTATTCCGTTGCTCACCAGGTCAGGTTTATAACCCAACCGTTCTAGAATATTGAGAATAACCAATTGGTTTACTAATTTATCCTCTGCGACCAACAATGTGCAGGGATATTTTATTGAAAAATCAGCAGACATTTTTTTACCAAGTACCCGTTCTTCTACTATGGCCTGCCTACTTGTTTGCAATGCATTCGAAACCTCTTTATTAAGAGTATGTTGATGAATTGGCTTTGTAATGACCGAATAAAACAGGTCCAGTTGACGTGCTTCAAATTCTTCACCAATAGCACTCAGCAAAATGATCGGAATAAATGGATAGCGCTGTTTCATCAACTTGGCCAGCATTACACCATCCATTCCGGCCATCTGCATATCTGTGATCACCAAATCAACTGAAGGATCAAGTGATAGTATTGACAAGGCTTGTTTAGCTGAACTGGCTAGTATAGGTTGTAAATTCCAATATCCAAGCTGCTTATTTAAAATACTCAGATTTGTGGCATTATCATCAACAATCATCACCTTTTTACCTGCATGTTCAGCCATACTGTAACTGGCATATGGCACGATGAACTGCGTTCCGATTTGTGTATGCACCATAAATGAGAAGGTTGATCCTTGATCCGGTTCACTCTCTACATTAATTTCGCCCCCCATGAGTTTAACAAGCTTTTGTGAGATGGCGAGGCCCAGGCCTGTGCCACCATGTTTACGGGTTGCAGAAGAATCAACCTGCGAAAAAGCGTCAAACAAATTACCCAATTTATCAGCTGCTATTCCAATACCAGTATCACGTACTTCAAATTTCAGTTCGAACTGTCCGTCTTGTAAAGTATTCCCCAAAGAAACCCGTACGAAAACCTCACCTTGTTCGGTAAATTTGATGGAATTTCCAACCAGATTAATTAACACCTGCCTCAACCGTAGCTGATCTCCAACAATTTGCGCAGGAACATCTTCTTCCATATCATAAATTAAATCCAATTGAAGTTCAGCGGCTTTAACTGCAAATATGTCCAAAACATCTTCAATGCACTTACGCAAGTCAAAGTCCTCAGATGCTAATTCCATATGGCCAGATTCTATTTTAGAAAAGTCCAGTATGTCGTTGATCACATTAATCAATGTCTCGCCGCAATTCGCAATTACGTCTGCAAACATATACTGCTCCTTATTCAGTTCCGTTTCCTTTAAAAGCATTGCCATTCCCATTACCCCATTCATAGGGGTACGGATCTCATGACTCATGTTAGCCAAAAAGATGCTTTTTGCCTGATTGGCCCGATCAGCTTCAGCTCTGGCTTTTTCCAAAGCTAAATTGGATACCTTAAGCTTCTCGTTGGCTTTTTCCAATACCTCCTGATTCTGTTTACGGACTAATAACAGTTGAGCTTCTTTTTGTAGTTCAGCCAGTGCTAAGGTCTGGACAACCTGCTTTTCATTAGATTTCCTGAGTAAGTAAGCCCACAATCCACAGATGAAAAAAATCATGGCCGACAGCAATATATGGATGATAAAGGTCTGCAGATCAAAATAATCAAGCCTTGTAAAATAGATTTCGTTTACTCCACTATTTTGCAAATAGCCAAATACCGCATGATGAACCATCACCACAACGAGCATGGGCAACTGTAGTTTCCATTTCTCATAGGTGATGAGCAGTGTACTGCCAATAAAGGCAAAGAAATGCATTTCGAATAATCCATGCATCTGGTAAATAAACTGAGCCATAAAAATACCCAACACTGCGCTCAAAACGTATTGATACAGATTGGATGATGGTAAAAAATATTTCACGGAATAATAAGCCAGCAAAGACAGACCACCTACCCCAAATGCAATTAACCAGGTATCATAAAATTGCGCAAAGATTAGCCCCAATATGAAGTATCCCCATAAAAAGTAATTCATTAAACGATCCGTTCTTTCCTTAACTCCGAGGAAAAGCAGGCGGTTTTGGTTATCAGAAATAGTGATATGGTTGTTCGAAATCATTGCTTAAATCGGTTCAAAAATTATTCATCATTTGCAGTCTGGCAAAGTACAACCATAGGATTTTAGTGCGGCCTCACTGAAAACCAGATCAGTTTGTTTTTTCAACAAACCAGTCAGTGCTATTTTTGCGAAACTGGTTTTTTCATCTGTACAATAACGCGTAGTGTTATAGTTACCTCTATAATATAAACGTTGATCCTGATCCAGTAAAACTGCCTGGGGTGTAGAATACACACCGCAAGCTTTGGCAAGGGTTGCATCAAATAAAATAGGGATTTGAAGACCAAACTTATTTTGGATGATTTCCTGAGTAAAAGACTTTGGGCTCAGTACCACTACCCTAAAATCAATACGATCGCCATACGCTTTAACCAACGATTTAAAATGCTTGATGTTAAATCGTGAACAGGGACAGTCTGGATTAAAAAAATGGAGAAAAACAGGTTTACTATGGTCCTTGTTCAAGTCTTTGTTAAAGACTATCAAACTTCCTTTCTCAATTGATTTATAGTCTTTAGGAATTGGTGTTGGCAATTGGTAAATGAGATCGTTATACCAAAATAGACATCCAATGGCAGAAAACAAAAATACCAGCCAAAAAAACACCAAAGCTTTTTTCATATTGAAATACAAAGTAATAGTAGATTGTCTTTGTAAAACCAATAACGTCATTTATTATATTAAAAGGAAAGAAATATAAAAATTATTTGACGTTTCAAGCCTTTATCAATTCCGGTTTGTACACAACTGTTGCGACATACGCTATTTCTGCCCCGCTATACTTACTTTGATATCTTTCAGCCTGAACAATCAGAATTCTAAATAAAAAATGTAAACTTTGTAAATAAACTTTAATAGCATGTCCGATAGCTCAAATCTCCTGTCAGGGAAACGCAAGTACCTGCTCGGATTGATCGTAATCTCATCGATCACTGTCATCTGCGCAGCTTTCGGTATGTCCGGTAGTGGCAACTTTGATTTCGCCACAAGGGAAGTTTTGCTCCGCAGAATCGGACATGACTTACTCCTACAATCGGGAGACAGTACATCACGGGTACTTCCGGTAAAAAAGATCACCGAAGATGAATACCTGATCAGCTTTGAGAATGAGCTTACTTTTCGACCGGACTCCCTGGTGAATACCACCCGGCGCCTGTTGGCCAAAGCCCCCCTCACCAGTGATTATATTGTTAATGTTCTGAACTGTGGCAACTCCAATGTAGTCTATGAATATGCCATATCTAAAAACAAGAAAGATGATATTATAACATGTATAGGGAGAACACAACCCAGAGCATGTTACCTGATCAACATTAAATTTAAACGGACAGGAATAATTACAGTAAAGAATGGGTATCTTCTGAGCAGTCTGCCCTTTTTAGCGTTTGTTGGCTTTATTTTTCTGAGATCTGTTAAGCGGCCAAAAGCTTTACCTGATGGCCAATCTAACAACATGTTTACTTTAGGCCCTGCCTTGTTCGACGCGAGCAATCGGAAGCTCATCATCAATGGAAATGCAATAGATCTGACCGGAACGGAAAACCGCGTATTGCTCATTTTCGCATTGTCTCCAAACGAGACCATAGCGAGAAGCCGTCTGCAAAAAGAAATCTGGGAAGATGAAGGTGTTATAGTGGGTCGCAGTCTGGATATGTTCATATCAAAACTTAGAAAAAAACTGGACTTTGATCCGAATATCAAAATTGTTGTGATACGCGGAAAAGGATACAAGCTTGAGATTACTACTGATGTGGTATAATTAAAAAATCACTATTCTGGGGCACCGCTCTGCTTTAAAAACTCATCTGTAAAATGCCCGAGATGCTTTTCCTGCGCAAATTTATCCGCATTGAACTGTACTGAATTGCCCTTTGGGATAGATAAAGATTGCCAGTTCGAAGCCAGCATTTTGCCGATATAAACGATCTGCCCTACGTGATAAGGATAATGTGCAAGCTGCCTGTTGATTGCCTCCATCACCGTGTGGCCTTGGTTACGGATATAAACGATCCGGTTCAGGTCATGATCAGACAACGAGATGAGCGTATCCAGCATGACCTTCCAACCCTGCTCCCATAAGCTAAGCACTTTCGCCCTGGAGCCCAAGTCATTCTCAAACTCTCCCTCGCGGTTACGCCAGGGCTTTTCGCCGTCGGTTGTTAAAAGTTCTGTCCATCGGCTAAGCATGTTGCCCGACAAGTGCTTAACAATGGTAGCGATACTGTTACTGTCCGGACTGGGCTGCCAAAACAACTGCTCCTCAGAGATTTGATCAAATGTTTTTTCACCTAACATTTTATAGTACATAAATTGCTTGATGGCACTTTCTAAATAGCCGTTTTCCATAACCTTAATTTGATAGTAATGAGTTCAACTAATATACGGGTTTGCCGGATAAATAAGTCGCTATATGCTTAACTTAGAAAGGAGGAGATATGCATTTTTGTGATTTTAATAGTTTATTTTTTGCCTTTATTATGATCCTTCGTTAAGAATACAAATTCTATCATATGCTTTACCCGGACTCATCGATATAAAATTACGCATCTCTACGAATAAAATATTACCTATCTTTAACAAAGTAAATCGTTATTTTTATCTCTGAAAAACTGGTTTCTATGAAATTTTGGAATGGTTTTAGAATATTTTGGATCATCTATTTGTTATTTTTCGCGATTGGACTGCCACTCATTCTCCATTACGGAGGAGACCATCATCAAAGCGATTATCAGATGATGAATACATCTGCCAGCGAAGCATTCGTTTTGCTTGGCCTGGGCACGACACTTTGGTTAATCGTATTTATCTATTACATCAAACAATTTTTGATTAATCCTCTTTCGAAAAAAAATGGCTTTAACCGATTTTTGCAGCATGGTGAAAAAAGAGATGGAACGGTTTTGGAAGAGTTTGAGTTTTTGGACTCAAAACCTAATCAACGTAGCTTTGAAGTGGGCAATACCATTGGGATTTTGCTGGACAGAGAACCGAAACCTCCCTACATTGAAATAGACGGGCAGGTGCTGAAATGGAATACCAAGACCATGGCGCTTAATGTGATTGGGCTGATACTATTGATTGCTTTTGCGGCAGGAATATTGGTTTATACGTATATAAATGAAAGCCATGGCTATGGTTGGCGGTATCTGTATTTTTGGCATCCTTACGTCATTATTCCCGGCATTTTTATTTTTAACATAGGTCTTTTTTTTGACATTACCAAAGCTCTTTTTTCAAAATATTTGGGCAAATTCTCAAAACCAGATATGTTACTTTTCGGGAAACAACCGAAGCTGTAAATGAGCTGTAACCAGCGCTTATCTAGTATTATTCTTTTATACACGTACGTAAATTAAGTGGGCTAAATCATAAAACGGCCTTTATACTACATTAAGACCGATAAATTTTCCTCATCAAAACAAACGAGGATCACTGTTTCAATTCTATCATTTTTATCTATAAATTCTTTTACTGTGGCCACTGCAATTTCTGCAGCAGCTAATTTAGGGTATCCATAAATCCCGGTACTAATGTTTGGAAAAGCAATAGTTTTACATTTACTTTCTGTTGCCAGCAATAGAGAGTTCAGATAACATGACTTGAGTAACTCGACAACATTCCCCTTCCCCCCATTATACACCGGACCAACGGTATGAATTACAAATTTTGCAAGCAAATTCCCGCCAGTTGTTACAACAGCTTGACCAGTTTTGCAACCACCCTGCCGAGCTACAATCCTGCGACAATCTTCAAGAACCGCGGGGCCACCTGCACGGTGAATGGCACCATCCACACCTCCACCCCCCATCAATGAAGTATTTGCAGCATTGACTATTGCGTCAACATTGCATTTTGTGATATCGCCTTTTATAACCTTGATCCTATTATTCATTACCATAAAGCCAATTAAACCAATAAATCCCTGACCTCCATCAAAGCAAAACCCAACAGATTCAATCCCAACCACTTGTCTGGTTTTGAGGCATCTAAATGATCCTGGGCCATTCCGATACCCCAAATATAATCTACAGGGCTGGCCTCTACCAAAATCCTTTCACCTGTACTCAATAAGTATTTAGCCAATTCCGGATGCTGATTAAACTTATGCAAATTCCCTGTCTTAACAATTTCATACCTCTTTGCAGTCCAAATTTCATCATTGAACCCCGAAATTCTCCTGCCGAGATCTTTTACTTCACTGGGCTTCTCCGAAATCACAATTTTCTCGAAAATCTCTAAATCCCCGAACAACAAAGCCTTTTTTGCCATCATCCAATGCTCAGCTGTTTTATAGGTTACCTCATCCACCACAAACGGCGACTCATACCATTGACTAAAACAGAATTTACCAGCCGCTTCGTTTAACTTATTGGTGTGTCCCCAGAAATAAAGAAATTTTAAACTCTCATTATCTGTCGCTTTATTTTTGAGCCATTCTATATCGTAACGCATTTTCGTAAATTTAAAGTGTTGTTCAATTCTCTTATATCTCGGTCACTAAAGCAGCTTCCTGTGCTTTAATCAATTTTCTGATTTCAGACAAATTGGTTTCTTTAACCAATTGACCATCTTTATACACCAACTGCAGTAGAGAATCAGCTTCCTCAGCCACATTACACTGATCTTTGGTGATGTAATTGCCTTCCAACTTCTGCAGACTAAGTAAACCTTTATGTGATTTCTTTTTGTGGTCTGTGATCGGATCTTTTTCAATTTCCCTTGGTTCTCCATTCACTTCAACATAGGTCGCTTTGATGGCAAAACCCAACGTGTCCCTGCTGTGATTTCTTAAAATACCACCAACACCGATCACCAGATTGCTGGCTGCATACCCCATTTCTTTTAGACGGTCAAGTGTACGCACATATCTTTCCAAATACATCCCGTCGCCATAAATCAAGCCCACTTTAGGATTCAGAACTTTATATCCTTTGCTATTCAGGCTGCTGCCAAATTTCTCATCCAGTAAACGAATGGCGCCTTTCCACTCATTACTGCCCTGCTCAGCATCAGGATTACCACAAATGATATATTCCGGGTTTCCACTATCTGGTCTGAATACAACTTTACCTTCTCTTTTAAGAATATCTTCTTTAAGGATCTCTGCAAAATCTGTTAGTACTTTATAAACATCGAAGGTATCAGATACAATGGAAACAATACCTGTAGGATAAAGTTCCAGCATGTGTCTGAATGCTCCAATCTCATCTTCTCTTCCAAAAGAACACATCACACTGTGTTCACTTGCAGGTACGGAAAGTAAAATAGGTTCGCCATTCACATCTGCATTGTAGAATTCCACCGCACAGGGCAAGGCTGGTACATTGTCACTGCCTAAAAATGAAAGTAGATGTGCTACACCACTAATGGCTGCACCTTCTTCAGAAGCATCACCGCGATACCCGAAATCATGGACCTGGAAATCTTTAGCTGGAGCCATAGGCTCTTCATCGGTTTCATTAAAGTACTGGCTTACAATTTTACGGTATTGGTGACTACAGGTAGCCACGGTAATGGTATACCACAATTTGAGCAATAAACTCTCCATAAAGCCCACCACCCAGTAAAAATCAGGGTGCGTATTGGTAATGGTCATGAGTACATTCCGCACTGGCATAATGGTGCCTTCTTCAACCGCTTTAATTTCAATAGGCAGATAACCCAATTTACATAATGCCCTGATTTTAACTTCAATCGCTTCAGAATTACTTCCTAGTATCATTTTGCGGTAAGTTAAAAACTCTTCACCCATTTCTGGAGTAATAGGTGCGGATAAATATTTTTTGATATAATATTGCAGTCCAAAGAAAACAGTTTCATCAAAGTTTTTGTCGCTGCGTGCAGTCAGGTAAGAATATACTTTATTACATCCCGGGGCATACTGTTCCATATGGCCCATTTTATATACATCTGTTTGTAAAAGGATATTGTTCATGATATTGAAGTTTGAATGTCGAAAAAATTTATAATTCTATTAGGTTAGCCAATTGGATCCTACTCACCAGCGTTGTTTCGGTATCTTTTATGGAGTCGGTTGTGTAAATATGGTCAATCCACTCGGCCAATTCCGAATCACCACGAGACATGATACCGTGTGAAACGATGAGACTCACTTTGCCCGAATTACGCTGTTTAAGCTCTTTAGCTACCCCGATAAAGGTCGCTCCTCCATCACAGATGTCATCAATAATGAAACAATCTTTACCACCAAGGTCGTCCTGATCTACCGTAATCTGTTTAATCCGCCCGTTGCTTACATCACGTACTTTATTGCATAATACGATATCGTTGGTATAATTTAACGTCTCAGCTAGCTTATATATCTTTTTCAATGCACCTGCATCGGGAGAAACGAGCAAATAATCTTCACGACCATTTAACACTACCTCTACCAGCTTATGATTGCTGATCAGCTCACAGTTATCAAGCAAAGCCAATGAAACTTCCGAATGCACATCAAACACATATACTTTTTCAAAACCGCAGCTGTTGATCAGGTTACAGATCACTTTGATAGACAATGGTTCGCCACTAACCATAACCCGGTCCTGACGGGCATAAGGCAGATAAGGAATAAATACACTCATGGTCTTACAGCCGCTTCTGCGTAAAGCATCTACTGCCAGCAAAAGCTTCATCACCTCATTCGAATCGTTAAGTCTTGTGGAGATCAGAACCTCATCTGCACTGCCTTGTAATTTGATGTGGACCTCGCCCCCACTAAATAAAAAGCTCTTACTCTCTATCTCTTCTGTTGAAGATGAAAAGGGGTTGAATCCGGTTGATAAGTTTAATGTTTTCATAGATATTTGTGTTACAATGACACAAATTAAATACTTATATTTTTCTTATCCAAATTAATTTGTGTTTATTTTACACAAATTAAATCTACATGAGCTTATTTAAATCAAAACCATTGATTTTCAATTGATTGTATTTATCACTATCAAATGAATAAAGTTTACCAGGACGGCCGGCTGTCACCGCTGGCGCTTTTTCATCCAGCTCGATCACCAAACCCAGGGACATCATTTTGCGTTTAAAATTACGGCGATCAATCTCACGTCCCAACAATAAGGAATAAAGGTGCTCCAGGTCAGAGAAAAGGAATTTACGATCAAGCAGTTCAAAACCAATGGGCTCATAAGTAATTTTTGCTCTTAGCCGTGCTATAGCTTTTTCTACAATATCTTTATGATCAAATGCCAGTACAGGCAGCTCATATATGTTAAACCAGGCAGCCTCAGCAGCATCGGTAGAAGCAAAAAGACTAAAATCAGCAGACTTCACCAAACCAAAATAAGAAACAGAAACAATACGCATCCGTGGATCACGGTCCGGCTTTCCAAAAGTAAACAGCTGCTCGAGATAGTTTATGGATATACCGGCCTCTTCTCTCAGCTCGCGCTCCACAGCCTCTTCAAGCGTTTCCTGATCCAGTACAAATCCTCCCGGCAAGGCCCATTCATTTTTAAATGGATCTATCTTTCGTTTAATTAACAAAACAGAAATACCATTCTCTTGATTGTACCCAAAAACAATGGCATCAACAGTAACTTTAATATCTTGTTTTATTTCGAAATTAGATTTATTCATTTGAATAGTTGGCTTCACGCAAATGTATAGATTTAATAAAGAAGTGGTGTAATTACGTTAAATCTACTTCGTTAAGAATACAAATCCTATCATATGCTTTACCCGGACTCATCGATATAAAATTACGCAGAATAACTTTAATAAACCCACACACGACATCGATCAAGAATCCGGGAATGACATTAAAAACAAACTGGGTGCTTCTCGAACCATTTCTTGTCTGATTTATTAATACTTCACTATCCTTTATATCTTCTGATTTTTCGTTTGAAGATAATAACCTATGATAATAAAAAGTATTTATATTGGCTCCATGCTAATTTGCTACACAGTGTGTAGCAAATCTTATCATCACGATATGTCAGATAAAACTGGCGAAAGTTTCTCAAGTTTGCATATGAAAAACCTCTACCAAACTCAGTTGTCAATGCTTTAGAAAGCTCCTTTAAAATCCCTTCTCCATAAACGGCACGATCTTCCCCATGTTGTTCCTGCTCAATAATACGTTTGCCTATTAGCCAATAGGCCTCAACCATGGCTGTATTAACTGCATTAAAAGCATTTTGACGCGCTGAAGCCAATATTCCTCTGATCTCATCAATATAAGTAGTCATAAATCAAACTTATCGAAAATTAACCAAGCACTGGTAATCTTATAGGCAAACAAAATGTAGGAAATAAGTTATTACAGTGTTTCTCATCTTTTAGAAGCAGAACAACATCTTTTAAATGGCTTTAAATCAAAAAAGCCGTTCTTCTTATCGAAAAACGGCTTTCTGTTTGGTGGTCGCTAGTGCACAAATCTCGAACTTTTTCCTATCTGATTTAGCTTTAATGGCCGATTTTTTTGAAAAATATTCTATTGGCAAAATCAACAATGGATATGATAAATAATAATTTTAAAAGTTATCAGATGCTAAGTATCATTGTCGCTCTTATGCCAAGTTGATGACGCATAATCAGCTTGGTTAGTATTAGAAATGGGTGTTCGGTTATTTTCAGTTCCTGGTACAAAAACAGCTTCATGTTGCAATGACAAATTGATTAGATCTGCAGAAACAGGTATACCTAAAGCTATTCTAATTTTGATAAGCATAAGCCCAACGTCGATAATTTGGTTTAGCCAGAGGGCAGCTTCTTCCAGCGTTACAACAAATGATGGAGGGTCAAAGTGCATGAGATGGTTCCTTAGTTTTCTCAAGTTTTCAAAGCTCGGGAACTCTCCTTCAACGTTGGGATTATTTCCAGTAATTTGATAAATCCATTTAAATTTATCTTTCATTCTTCTGCCATGGCGCTCTCCTAGCTTATCCTTTGAGAAATTCCAACCTGGTAAAGGATCAAATTCAGCTTTAATATACAGTTGTGTAAAACCTATTTCCACTAGAGAAATTACGTTACTTATCAGATTTCTGAGATCGAATACCCAATCATCTGATAGTGCATTTGCAGAATTCTCTATCAATCCTGTTCGATCTTTAATAATACGTTGTATAAGTTGAGGTTGAAATGAAGTATATAGTCGCCCTTCCCTTTGAAGTTGTGGCTTTATTGGATAATTTTGTCCGTAATAGTTTTGCAAATCGCCACTAGCCATCCCAAACACACCTGTTTGATCTGACATATGAAAATTTTGCCTTACTTCCATAGTTCCATCCATCCAGTCACAATGATGATCCATAAGACCAAATTTTTCAGGAAAAAAACCGTTTTCTTCCCTAATTGATCTGGAGATAATATTATAATTTAATGGTTTAGTTGGTTTTCCTTTGAAGGGCCCTTCATTATAACTAACGGTTACTTCGTTTTTAAATGCCCTCCACTTTTTTACACTCAAATTTTGTCCCAAATATTGATTTGACACCAATTGAGCGGTATAAGTAATTAATCCAACTTTAGGTTTTTTGGAAGATGTAATAAAAATGTGATCTGGTGCTACATTATTGAAATTAATATCGACCGCTATATTCATGAGATTCGTTGATGATACACAAGATAGATTTTTTTTAGGAAACCAAGTTGAATTTATTTTCACCAAATTAGTCAGTAATATATTGCACTTTATTAGTTCGCTCACTCTACAATAGTATAAACAACCTCTCACATAATTTCGGGAGGCGTTACAGGTAGATAGGTATTATCGCCTCTACATGAAATTCTGGGTAAATATGATTTTTGATATTATATTGCCCTAATAATTATTACTTACTTAAATTTAATATGGCAAAAGATTGGTACAGATTTCAAGAAGACATTAAAACATTATTCTTTGATCTGGGTTGTGACGCTCAAACTAACATGAAGATGAAGGGCGTTCGAACAAGCCATGATATTGATGTTCTGGTTCGCAGTAAATACCTTGGTCAGCCAATACAATGGATCATTGAGGCTAAACACTGGAATAAAAAAGTAAGCAAATTGCATGTGCTTGCATTGAGAACAATTGTAGAAGATACCGGGACAGATAAAGGCTTCATTGTCTCTCAGAAGGGTTTTCAATCTGGAGCGTTTGAAGCGGCTGAAACTTCTAACATTCAACTTTTGACATTTGAAGAATTAATAAAATTAACCAAAGATATTTTCCATAAAGACATATTGAAAACCTACGCAAGGAGATTGAATTACATTGTGAATCGTTACTATAGCCATGATAAGATAATTAGGATTAAGTATGGCCTAAGACACGATATGTATGACTATGATGTAAAATTTAGCGTATATTATATTTTGATGGCATCAGCTAGAGTAATAGGAATGGCTCTTGAAAACAGGTATCCGATCGATTTAGAAACCTATCAGGACGAGAAATTTGGGGAACTTACGGCAACGAATTTCTATCAATCTATTAATTGGCTGAACCTTAACCTTATTATTGCAGAAGAAAGAATATTGGAAGCCGAAGTGAGCATGCAACGAAATAATGAATTCGCCCCTAAATTGTTCCATATGAAACTTGAAGTGAACCCTCATATGAAAATATTCGAAAGCTTAGCCAGACGCCCTCTGATGGGCTAATTATCTAACAAACTGGAAGCTACATTTGCACACGTTATAACGCTTTATGAAAAAACGCATACTAATAATCCTTATATCTTATATTGTCTCAATTATAGCCTTTGCAGGAGCCTATTGGTTCTTTTGGATGTCCAACACAAGTTGTTTCATGGTGAACGATGAATACAACCGGCATACAATTGGCCTAAAGTTTCACCCCAATGACCTACCGCCATCCTTTAAAAACGATGAAGAGCCCTCAATAAAAGACATCAATAATAGAATTGGTAATCTTTTTGGTACGGTTGACTCATTAGAAAAACTAAAGGTCAAGAATGACGTCGCTACTCAAAAATTTGCAAAAGAAAATCTATTTCTAAATGATGAGCTATGGAAAAGTCACACCGTAAATCTTGAAAAAACAATTAGAAAAAATACCTCTGAGATCAGGATAAAGATGGACAGACTAAATACGGAGATAAATGGTCTAAAGCTACAATCGTCCATAAATCCAGAAGACAAATATGCCGTTACTGCGGCGAATTTGAACCTTAAGCTAGCGGTTCTTCGCCTTGAAGAAGCCAAAATAATTGCTGAAGCGCACAACAAATCTTTCAAAACTTACTTTGACAAAGACCTATATCAAAAAAATATATTAGCTGCCGATTCGGGTCATGTATTTTACTTAAAAAATTCAACTATATTGGAAGCAATTCAAAAAAAAAAAGGAGAAATTCTTGACGCTACCATTGATTTCCACTTTCATAGGAATCAACGATTAAACCTCCTTGACTTTTTGTATTTCAGTGCTGGTGCAGCTACTTCATCCAACTTTGGGGATATCGTACCAAATTCCACATGGGTCAGATTACTTGTGTTTTGTCAGATTGTATCCAGCATTATCGTTTTTGGACTTTTGGTGAATGCAGCTATTAAAGAGCTTGAGCCCTGATGAAAGATGATTAATTGGCTAAAGAAGTTCGGGATGTTCTCTTCTATAATTATCTATTATATTTCACATTTCAAGCGTAGCCGCTTTACAGTACGCAAGTATTTCCAGTTTTAACTGTTCATAGAAAACACATTGGGATTTCTAAATTTAGAAAACCATTTCAAGGTCTGAGGTTCAAATTCAGGATAAAAATTTGGCTTATGTCTCTGGATCTCCAGAATTTTTGGGAGATCTCTTTTCCATGCCTTTAAGAATGATCTTCGGTCACTTTTTGTCGCCCATTCCACTGTTCTTTGATTTCTTAGCTGCTCCTCGGTCGGTTTACGAGCCCTGATAACCTTAACTTTATCAGGTTTGGGTGTTGGAAGGTCGCCGCCCAGCTTCTGATTGATTTCCCTTAACAGTTCTATAATCAGGTCTAATTTTTCATCCAATTTCATTTTCTAAAGCATAAATGGAACATGATGTTAAAGATAAGGATAGTTCAATTATAGATATTTTGTAATTTCGATATTAGGAAATTTGGACTTGAATTCTAGTTATTTATCTTATGGAACAGCAAATACTTGAGGAGTTAAAAGAACTAAAAGCTGCAGTGGTACAACTGGCTGGAGCCGCAAACCTGCCAAAAGCCGATCAATTATCTGCTGCTACACTTAATAAGGTAGCAAAAGAGTTTCAGAAGCTAAAAAAAACAAGCGATGAGTGGCTCTCTGAGGATGAACTTTACAAGTATTTTAAAGATACGCATTACGGTACAGGTAAATTTATCCGGGAACAATTTGCCTTCTCCAATTATTTCAAACACGGCAGAACACATTATTACAACAAAACAGATATTCTGGCCCTGGCAAAAGAACTTAAGGAAAGAAATGTCAATCTGGCCAGATACATCAAGTTAAAAGAAGAAGAGGAAGGTTTAAAAAAACGGATTGCCTCCGCTGCTTTGAACAAAAAGGCCAGCAAGAAAAAGAAATCCTATGAAATACCGGATGAAGTGCGAGACATCAACGTTTCAGATTACCCCAAACCCTCAGTTGAGGTCATTAAAGAAGACCTCAAAAATCTCCAGGAAGAGTTTTTCAAATATAACCTGGGAGAATACATTGACATTTACAGGGGCAACTACGCCATGGTAAAATATGATCATTCCCTGAAAAGATACATCAGCAACGAAATTCAGCACCGGTGCAAAAAATGGTGTGAGAATTTCAACTACGCGAACCATGCTTTGGAGTTGCTCAACCAAAAAAGAGTTGATTTTATCCCGGTCAAAGAAGACGATATGATCCAGTTATGAGTTACTCCTGCGTCTTCTGACCTCTATCTTTAAGACCTCAGATTCCAAGTACATTGCCTTTTTCCGTCCTTTGACCAATTGAGGTTTTACCAGCCCGTCATTGATTGCCTTTAGAAATACCGCGGTGCTCGCTCCAGTCATTTTCAATGCACCCTCCTTGGTTAGCAATTGATCCTGTTGCAGTGCAATTTTCAACTCTTCCCTGATCATGGTACGCAACTTATCCATAAATTCATCGACCGAGATCGCATTTAGCAATAGTGTTTCCATAGCTAATTCAATTTGATATACCTAAAGATAACCTTCAATCCAATCTTTATCAAACGTCCGATCATTTTTATGGTTAATCCATCACACACCGCTCATTTTACAAGCCGTTATTTTTAAGGTCTCTATTCTACAATGGAGACTCAAACATCTCATCGACATCGATTTGAAATGGAGTAACGAGGAAGAGCACTGAATCTGCTACTAAGGAAGCCCAAGAAGCTACTGCTCATTCAGAAATATTGGGGTGTCACAATTGGTGAGCGCCCAGTCTGTCCAGAACTTGAGCCACCTCAGACGTTCGAAGTGGAAATTTTCCTCGCTCAGAGAATCTATTGCCTTGACTGAAAAGACAAAAGGGTACCTTTCCACGTAAGCAGCACATGCCGCGTCAATAACTTCCTTATGTGCTTGAGTTAACGGAAATACCCCATCTGCACCGTTCAACAGCCCCATTTCCTTATCAAAAAAGAAATTGTAAAGACCTACCTCCTCTGCGAAGATCTCCCAAATGGAATAGGAAGGCATCCTGACATTAGTATGGTCGGTCAACTCACCAAATGCGGGAGCTTCCTTTAGAAAAACTTTTTCACAATCGATCTGATCCATTCTACGTTCATTGTCATAGCGCCTAACAGCCTGTCCTATTTTCAAAGTATACCCCATATTCAAATCTATAAAACCTAACTCAAACCGACAGTTGAAAAACGAAACATTTTTCCAACATGGGCAACTAAAAACAAAAGCCACCCTGCTAAAGCTTCAGTTTTTTGTTCTTCTTCAAAAAGATCAGTACATTTTTTAGGTTGTGTTAATTTTTGAGGCAAAGAGCCGCAGCATTGAAAAGATCAATTGCCTCATATTTTTAGGATTGTAATAGAATTATATTATAAATCAGGTGGTTTCATCCTCTGTTGATAATACTCCTCTGAGTCCTGAATATAAACGTTTACCAAAGCAATAACTTCCTGCACTGTTAAGTCAGTTTCCCCTTCTCCATTTGTAAAATAAGTGGTCGGATCGGGTAAACCAATATCAGTTTTCAATAATTGAAATTTCGGATACCCTGCTGTGGGATTCGGGAAAAGTAATTGAATGATCACCCCGTCATATTCTGCAACTGCGGTTTCAAACAAATCAATTTCCTCTGTCATTTCTTCAAATTGCACTAAGGTTTGTAAGTTGATTTGCGTTAAGGCTATTTTCGCCAATTCTGTTCTAAAACTCATGATCTATATTTTTAGTTCATACTCATTTATAATTTGCGCTATGAACCACCTTCGGTTCTAGGATTTGAATTAATCCCAACAATTTTTCGACTGCACTTATCGATCAGCCTGCCACAGGAATTACAGCGATACAATCCATCCCAGTTTGAACCTATGTCTGGCTCCATATCATTCCCATCCAGATCACAACTCGAAAACCCTTCCCTCTCTGCGTGATTGCCACAGACACAAATCCAGGCATCAGTATTGTCTCCGCCGTAGAAAATGTACTCCTGTTTACAGTGCTCGCGATAGGATCCCAGTTTCTTATTATTACCCGGGATGACCTTTAAAAAATGTAGCAGGGTGATCAGATCACGGTGGTTGATCTCCAGATCTTCAATAAAATGATACAGGTTTTTAGCATCCATATCATGGAAAGATGTTTCCAGCATCACAAAGCTGCCCTCCAGATATATCGCATCCACATAAGGCCGGACTTCTTCATAAAAAGGCTTATACTCAAATTCTGTAAGCTGAACCTTCCGCCCTATGCGCCTGAGTTCTTCTGCGATACTATTTAATATATCCTGCTCAAATTCCGCCAGCACAGCATCCAGTACCAGCAATCCTTTAACATTCATGACCTATTTGATTTAAGTTTAACACCCGGTTATTTATAAAGCAGTTCCACCGCCAGCTTAAACTTTTCGTCGGTACAGACCCGCGATGCATATTGGATAATGCCTCTGTTCACAAATGCAACCGTATAGCTGAAACACAACTGGTCAGCGAACACGTGGCAGCTTTTCGCCAACTGATCCCGGTGTTTTTCAATCAGCAGATCAGTTTGTAAAGCCAGGTTCAGCCAGGCATCAAACGTAAAATACTCTTGCCCCCAGTTCTTCCGGTGCTGCTCCCGGTTGTCTGACAAATCCTTACAGGATTGCTGTAGGTAATTTAAAAGCGTTGGTATTTCTTTGGGAAAAAGGCGGTGCAAGGTCCTCGCCTTCTCGGTACTGGTCAATTGATTTAAAGGTTTCATGATCAAAAATTTAGAATGAACAATGCAGGGGGAGAGCGTATTTCCCCTGGTGATTAATTAATTGAACCCGCACCAGACTGGGCGAATTCCAAACACAGGTTAAAAGCAGTTTGGGAACGCTGCGCTCCTATCCCTTCCATGATGCATTTGAACTTAGTTTCGTCATCCTTGTAATTGCGGACATTCTGGAAATATCCGGTTACGGCATTATAAGCACCATACAATGTCCCCCTGGTACTTTCGTCCTGCTGGGTCGGACTGGAAAGCGCATATTCCATCACGTTACTGACCACATTGTTATACATGGTCGAAAGCTGGTCTTGCTGATCCGAGTGCAAATGCTGAAGCGTCTCCTTATTCGGCGCCATGGCAATCTGCACCAGACGCTTCACCAAATTGTCAGTAATGGGAATCCTGGCCCAGTGGTTAAATACCTCCTCCAGTTCATTTGCCAATAAATTACTGATTCCCACTAACTGGTGCGCCTGCTTTAAACGATCCTGCGCACTGGAAGTATGTCTGATCTTGATACAGTTGGTGTGGTGCTTTAATGCAGCGTTAAGCGTATTCTGGCAAACTACACGGATCGGGGTAAAAGCAGCCATAATGCTACCGTAACCATCATGAGAAGTGGTCAAAAACAAGTACTTTTCAATACAGTCCTCCCTACCGACACGGATATAATCCGGAAGCTTCGCCGTAATAAAAATCCGCTCACCCTTCCCCAGTGCCCCGGCGGTCTCATACAAAACTCCGTCACCCCCACCGACAATACTGTCAAAAAAAGAAAAAGCATCAATATTCTGCACAATAGTATAATCCTTACCCACCAACCCCAGCACATCCTCTGTATCGGTGCGCACATTAGCGAAATAATCAGGAACTAGAATATCCGGCTGGATCTGGTCAAAATAATCATCAGCATCCGGATTGCGGAACTGCGCCAGATCCGCCCCGTTTAAAGTAAACAGCGGCCTTTTCTCCACCGTATAGTCTAAACCCGCATGAATAATCGCCTCCGCACTCGTCGGATAATCTTCAATAACCTGCCCAAGTTTATGCCATGCTTTTTCCTTCACTGTAAAAAAGCTGTATTTATCTGTCTGCTCGTTATAATTTAAATGATGTGCCATAATGGTAATTGTTAAAATTTGAATAATAAATAATTGCTGTACTGGAATCTGCGGCCTGTGCATTCTGCCAATTGCTGCGCCCGGTGGGCTCCTGTTGTTTTTTTGCTTCATGGTTTGATCTCTTTAGAAAAATCAGTCGGCAGCGGCCTCCTGGCTTTTTGATAAGCACCCGCACCTAAACCAATTCCATAGCAATGCAAGACTTTTCAGGAAAAAAAACCTCGCGAGCGCAGCGAGCAGGGAAGATTTTTTCCTGAAAACCCGCAGGGTTCAGTCTTGAAGGCTAGGGAATTGTTGAGACCTTTGCCTGCAAAAAGCAGGGTGGAAATTTTAACCGGTCATCAACAACCATAAACAACAGATAAACTAATTGGCCACGTAAACACCGGTAGCAATCTTGATTCGCTTTAGCATGATCTCTTTGGCATATGCACGTTTGCCCAGCTCCATTGCAGCTATGATGCTACTGGATTTCGCCAGCCCCATGCCACTGAACCTGCATAATTCCTTGTGCGATAAAGAACCAAGCTTTCGGATCTCCCCATCAATACTTTCCAATATCCGGGCAGAAAGATCCACAGCCGTCTCATTCGGAGTTCCCGAATGGATCAGAATCGCAAGGAGTTCAGCATCCTCCATAGCTGACACACCATGATTGAAAAGCTTTTCCCTCGGCCGGAACTCCGGATCCCAGCTTTTAATCCCATGTTCCCGCTCCTGTTGTTTTTCATGAAAAAGATCTTTAGTCGTTTTGTTCTGCTCCTTATGATAAGCAGCACTTTGAAACAGTGAAGAAAATGCCTGAACCAAAAAATAAAAGTCTTCTTCAAAGACAATTACCCGGTTACGGACATAAGAACCATCTTGTTGTAAATCACTTCTGGTTATCTGAATATAGTTGCTGTTGTTCTCGGCAACCTTAAAATCAAGAAAGTAATGCTTATTCGAACTGGAGAAAGTTTCAGATACTATGGTCTTGTTTTTCATAACATGTTGTGTTGATCCAGTACAAATCTGAGGAGCAAAAACAAACCATACAGCATAAAAAATCACCTTATCTGATCTTACAAATCAAAAACTGCTAAGCACTATAGGTAACCGTTACCAAAAACATTTATCCGATAATTTTTGTTATACCGAATCAACTCTATCCAGATGGAAACAAAAATAAAGCAGGTCACCAACTGTGGCTATTGTGAAAAGCAACTACATGGCAGGAAAGGGAAATTGTTCTGCGACGTCAACTGCAAAAACAATTTCAACAGCCGCATTCGGGCCAGATCCCGCGAGCAGGAAAACGAACTCTTCCCCATTCCGATAAAGAAAATAAAAAATAACCACCGGATACTATCCAAATATTATCTTGCCAGACTTCAAAAAGACAAGGAAATCACAGTTAAAAAAGAGGAACTATGGGAATTAGGATTTGACCATAGATATTGCACAGGTGCTACGCTAGAGAGCAACCGTAATCTATGGAAATGCTGTTTTGATTTTTGCTGGAAGGAAGAAATGAACTGGCTGACACTACGATTTGATCCTGAAATGAATACAAAGTATTCATACTAATCAGAAACACTGGAACTTAAAGAAGCCTAATATGGATCAAATGAACGTATCAAAGTATGCGTCAAATACATCTTTTTATTTATTCATCTCCTGTTTCCCTTAGATTAAATAACTCAGTAAGCTCGTTTAATATCTTCAGCTTATCAGTCCTATAAAGCCCCTCCTGCCCCGCGACAAACCGGTCAAAAGAAATCATTGCGTTCATGTAGTTTTCCGTTGAGCGAAAGGCAGCGTATTTCTCCATCCGCTTTTTGAATTGTTTATAATAAGCATCAATCATCCTTTTCAACAGACTGCGGTCTTTTCGGAGCAAGCTTATATTCTCCACGAAAAAGTCAGCGCTGATCATCGTAACCGGTTTGATTTCTTTGAAACTAAGACGATGCGCATCAAGTAGCGGTTTTGCACTCACATTAATGTAATCGTTCACCGCGTTTTTATCTAAATGAGGGTCAGTATAAATTATCACCGGATAAATCGTCAATTTTTTCTGTGGACATCGAAGCTCATAAAGGTTATCTATATCAGTACCGATATATTCAATATTGCGAACTAGCTGTTTTACACCTTTTTTATCTCGGGAAAAATTTAAATCTAGAAATTCCTGGAAATCAGCAACACTCTTTTGGGCCATTACATTGTAATGCAGAGCAGATGCCTTGATCTCGAACAAAAATACATCCTTCTCATTTAAAATTATGGCGATATCAGGGAGATTCTTGTCCTCTGTAAACAGCACACGATTTCCTGTTTTGTGTAGCTGCAGGAAGAGCGTTCTCAGCAAATACTTCTCAACATACTCCTTGCCCAGATACGAAAAATATCCATTCGGACTGGTGACACCCGGAAATAACACTCTGATCTCGGGGATAGTATATAAGAAATATGACCAGATCTTATCTGTGATGAGTGCAAAATCAGAGAAATCAATAAGATACATGTCGCCCTCAGAATTTCTGAAGAATGGGTGACTAACCAGCATACCCACATCAAACTTATCGGGATCAATAGACTTTACATCAATGACCAAACCCGCATCGATAAGAATTTGATAGGTTCTATCGTCACGATCAATAGAGATCAATCCATTTTTTGCCTGCGTAGCAGACAAATATACATTGAGTAAGATCACTAAAATCTCCAACGGGATGGTTACTCCGGTTTTTTCCTGGAGTATCCGTTCAAAAATTTTATACCGATCTTCCAATTTAGTCTTTAAAAACTTATCAAAAATCAGATGCTTTGGTATAGCAGTTCTGGTATAATCAACCTCATTCACCCCACTGATATCCTGCATTAATAATAGCCCCCACACCACTTGATGGTCATCCGGCTTAGGCTCCAGTGTGCCTTCGTAATGGTATTCATTATATATCATCAATACATCAAAAATAGCCTGTTCAAGCTTAGCGGAGTTCATGCTTTCCTTTGGATCGTTGAGTTTAATTATTTTAAAGAGATCTGTTACTATTTTACTAATCACCACCCCATGAGTGAGTACAAATGGATGCGCCTTGTTTGTTAGAAATGAGATTGCACGGGTAGACTTATTGGTGCCGAGCCGTAATATCAATGCCTGAATAACAGGATGTGTAACGTCTGTTGGCGCCTTTTTGTTAACAGCGTTTCTAAGCAGGATGAACATAACAACAACCCTTTCTAAATCGAAGTCCATCAGCTTATCCAGTGATACCGGAGGCACCACTTTCGTCTGATAAAAACTAGAATAATTCAGTACCGGAAATATGTTGGTTTTTACATTCATGAAATCAAGATAGCACTTATGATTTGAATTTTGCATGTATTGACTCACTAGAAGTCGCCCAAAATATCAAACACCTACCCGGGTGTAAGAAGAAAGAAAAACAATAAACGCACATAACCGAATACAACCTCCGGGACGGATAATTACTGATGTGATTGTCTGATTAACCTTCTGCTAACGAATTGTTTTTACAGGAATATTTGCGATGTTTGATCTGGTGCCAAATTACAAAGCACAAGTAATTAATCAGGTATGGCTGATAAGCAGGATTTCGTCTTAAACGATGGCACAAGCGGTAATGAATTGACCCGCAACAACCATTATGTTCCACAATGGTATCAAAAAGGGTTTGCTGTTGGCTCAACTCAGCTTCATTACCTTGACATGAATCCAGAACAAAGGACGTTACCCAACGGCAAGATTATAAGCTTTAATGAGCGGAAGACCTTACCACCATCCCAATGTTTCTTTGAATATGACTTATACACCACCTTCTTTGGTCCGTTTATGAGTGATCTGGTTGAAAGAAAATTGTTTGGTAAGATTGACGATGAGGGGTCACGTGCGGTAAGGGCCTTTATTGATGGAAGCGAACTTGAACGGCACGATCGCTTTATGGATTTCTTCAATTACATTGATGCACAAAAAATGCGCACTCCTAAAGGGCTGAATTGGCTTAAAGACCGTTATGCAGACCTTGACCAACTTCATTTGATGATAGAAATGCAGAAAGTACAGAAAATGCATTGTACAATCTGGCTGGAAGGTGTTCGTGAAATAGTGTCAGCGGAAAAATCTGAGATTAAATTTATTGTTTCTGATCACCCTGTTACAATCTATAATTATGCTTGTCCGCCCGGATCAACCCAATGTTTGTATCCCAATGATCCCTCTATTGCTTTTAAGGCCTCGCAAACTATATTTCCATTAGATAAAGATCATTGTCTGCTGTTAACTAATTATGAATATGCAAGTAACCCAGATCTGACAGACCCAATAACAAAACGCACCAATGCTCGCAACTTTGCAGATACCCTTGTTCATACAGGCGCCTTCTTAAGGGATCGTCAGCTCGATGAAAAACAAGTTCAGGAAATAAACTTTGTGATTAAACAGCGGGCACGCCGCTATCTGGCAGCTGCAGAAAAAGAGTGGTTATATCCGGAGAGGAATACAAACCTGAGTTGGCAAAGCGTTCAACAAACATTGTTGCCACCTAGCAATAAAATATATAAGTTCGGAGGAGAAATGTTCGTCGGTTTCAAAGACGGCCGGATCCACTCCCAAGATGCTTTTGGCCGGACATCAAAAGCGCATACCGATTTTGAAAAGGTATTGCCAAGTAAAGAACCTAGACCTAATGATTTTTGTCCTTGCGGACAAGGCAGGAAGTATAAAAGGTGCTGTAAGGATAAAGAATCATCACAGAGACCAACTTGGGATGTACTCAGCATCCGAGAGAGAAACATGATGCTTTATGCTGGTATGTCTGATATCTTAGGATTTTCAAAAGGGAAAAACTGGGATGATTTGCGAAAGGAGCTTAGTGATGATCAGGTCAAGAATATCCACAAGCTATATGGAGCGCTTTGGCCAATCGATACCGATATCATCAGCTTGCTACCAAAACCTGATGGACATATCCGTGCAGTTTATACTGGCGTGGTTGACCCACGAGTCATCACCAGATATGCGACAGGAGGAACATTATATTTCGATGAATTGATCATTCAAAATCCTTTCCTTAACCCATCTGGAATGAACCCTGAGTATAGTCCTGTTGATCACCCTTCCATGTACAGACAGCAGACACTTAAAAACATAGCATTATTTTATAAGCTATATCCTTTCATTCAAACAGGTAAAATAAATTTCATTCCCAATCTCAGTACCTTCAATAGGCATCTCCACTCGCAGCTTAACGATATTGCGGAGCAGCGGCACAAAGAGGATTTTGATATTGATGAACGGGAAATAGAACTATTTGGTCAACTCAATGAAGAAGACCATAAACGAACGTTGTGGGGCCTGTCTGAAGATCAGCAACGCCAACAAATAAAACATGCTATGCCAAAGGCTAGTGAGGTTTTAGTAGACGGAGTTCTTAAGCGCTGGCAAGAAATGCGAAATGATGATCCCCTGGCATTATTGCAGAACGACCTTTTTAGTAATGGGGGGCAAATGTCAATAATGAACATGGCGCCCGGTTTTGAAATGGCGTTATTTCTGGCCAAGGCCACTGGTGGCTTTGTCTTCACCGACAGCCCTACACGATGGAAAGAAATGATCCGGGCGCAGCATACAGAGGGGCTCGTGGTGACTACTCAATGGAACGAACTTATTGCATGCATTCAACAAACGGATTTCCCATTTAATCTGGATGACGAAGCAAGTATTAGCTTGTTGGGAACAGGGAAATTTGGAAAAATGCGCCAGTTATGGCAAAACATTTTCACCGCGATCCAATCCACCAAACCTGAAGATGTAAAAAAAATAAGTGAGCAGTTAAAAGTCCAGATTGTAAGTGCCACTGAGGCTGCGCAAAAAGATATGTCCATGCTAGCAACTTCAATTCCTGAGGACATGAATGCATCCTACCCTTTTAACGCCCGCTTCGCCTGCATTGTTCCGAACGGGGGCATAGAAAGCAACAATGCACTGAGGCTTCTGGTAACATGTGGCGTAGATCATCACGTAAAAAGTGTACCAATGGCAATTTTCGCCTACATACCGGATACACCGGACTAGGTCCCAACTATTGTCGAACAACCACATTAAGCACAACTAGTACATGATCCATAATTTAGTATATTCGCTTATCAAAATTATTGGGGGTTAAAGTTGGTGTAGCTCTTTTACTTCACTGGGCCTTTGGGGTGGTGTTTGGTATCATTCTCCATGAAATACTGGAATTAGGATTTAAACATTATAAACAAAGAATTATGACGGTAGAATTTAAAACTATTGGAAGAAAAATCTGGTGTGGGGCCTTAGCGGAGATGTTGGTTACGAAATACCACCCCATGATAGTTCATTGAAGGGTAGACCAAAGCGGCACAGGTTTCCCAAAATGCGGGCTGAGGGGTTCGATTCCCCTCTCTCCACCAACCATAGACATCGTATTATATTTTATTCAAAGTTTCTATTCCTCTAGTCTCTCTTTTTTTATACCAAAGCGGGAATTTCAGAAATGTATTAAAACGGTTAAGCTCAAACTCTAGGAATTTGCGTAATCAACATATCATAATAATTGGTGCGCATATCATTTGAGCAAGTAATTAGAGAAAATCTAGCAATATTAGAATCGAATTTATCAATATGATCTTCTATTAAATGATCCTCTACCAAATGAGAGGTAACCGCCAACACAAAGTGAATATTCTTGGAAAATAAATTTACAAATTCCATTTCCGTCAAACCATTTACGCTACGTTCTTTTGCGATCAATCTTGAATAGATTTTTTGAAGAAATTCATTGCTTTCTCCTCCTTTAGCCTCATACAAACGTTTAGCAGAAATCAAAATTTGGTTTGTCAATTCCCGAACTTTGGACGTAAACCCATATTTAACGTGAATCAAATAAATATTAATGTCATCATAAAATAAAACATCACATAATTCTACTCCGTCGACAATTATAGTATCAATCACAATGTAGTTGGGAAGGGGGTCATATTTCATGTTGTATTCGCCTTCCGTCCGAATCGTAGCTTTATTCCAGGGTAAATGCAAAATTCCGGGAGGAGTTTTAAACGCTTTAAAGATTCGCTCGGCTGTATCTTTTAAATCCTTTATAAAAACGTCTTTTAATCGATACCATTTTGTATCTATCAAAAACATAGAGTCACCATCGACAGTTAACTCAGCACTGATGTGGTAAAGAAAAGTTGAACCAGCGGTACGCTTTGCTCCGTTATAACTAACGACGCGAACACCTCTTAGATAGTTCTTAAGTTTAAATCTGTCATACCCACAAACTGACACAGCTTCTTCTATAACTCGCTTATAAATCTCACTCTTATCTGTTACAGTTGCGAATAAACGATGTGATTCAGCTGTTTTTTCCTTGAGTTGATACTCTTCAGCTTCGTAAAATTTTTCAATATCATTGGGATTGCAAAAATCGAATTCAAATCTATTTAAAGGGCTCTTATCTGTTCCCATAATATATGGGATGTGGTTATAAACTTTTTCAAACAAAGCTTCCTTCAAGGTATTTTCAATGTAGATTTTATCTTTGATCTCAATATACGAACTTAAGTGATCGGTTGAGTCCATTTCTAGAACAGAGCAAATGTCTTTGACTATTAAATGGAGTGTATCGAAGTCTACCTGTTTACGGATTTTAAAACCTTTCCCAACGGTGATTTGCAGGCGTTCTGCTACCTTATCGACCAATATTCGAAAATAGACAACTGAGGACTTTTCGGATAACTTTACGTGTAACTCCTGAGGAACCTTGCCGAACTTAATGTAGTTCACAAATCGATAATCCTCCCGAAATTGCTCGTTCATACCAATTCGTTGACCGGTTATTCCTCTAGATTTAATGGACGTTAATTCATCGTCATCCACCTCAATAATCCTGTCGTAGGCACTGAGGCCAAACGAATGATCAATGAATGGACTTATTAGTTGAAAAATATTTCCGCCAATTATCACGAATAGATGAAACTCTGTTTCAATAAAAAGAATTAGTGATATTTTTTGCTGGACAAAATTAGTTTGATCCTTTAATTCAGCAGGCAAAAATTTAGCCCAGTCTGATTCCTTATCATCGGTATTAAATAGATATAAATAGTATGTGATTCCGTCCTTAGTAAAAGTGTTAATATTTGGCATGTCAGCAGAAGGTTCAATCCCTGCCTTTTCAGCTGAATAACGGACAATGTGGTGAACAATACCTAAGGTAGTAGTTAGGTCTTTTAGCCGCCAGTGCTTTTTATCTACTATAAAAAAATTTGGTTGGATTTTCATACTGATCGCGTTTTAAGGAATTGCCTATAGTAGAATGAATTTACCTCTGGCTTACTCAAAAGTAATTTTTCAACCTGTAATTAGCAAACTACATTCTCACTTCAAAAAATCATGCGTCAGGATGCATAGGGTGTGTAATCTACGATAAAAATTCATTGGAATATCTGAATCATCACCTTTGCTTAAATGTATAAACACTTTTATCGACGAAGTCTAATATCAGTGGTTCGTACAGAATCTGACAAATAGATATTTGATCAAACCAACTTTACCGTAGTTTTAAACAAAAATGCGCTTCAACCCAGATACGTTTTTGAACTGAGAATGGAAATTACAACTGGTTTTGAGTACGGGCTATTTCCCTTCCAATATAGTCGATTACATCCTGATCAAGCAAAAGATTCTGATGACCGGAACTTTCATCGTATTCATACACAGGAAATCCTCTTGGTTGCAGTTCATCGGCAGTAACTGCTTCCCAGTTTTCTCCATTGCTGCCTATAAAAATTTCCCCAAGCAATGCGCCATGATAAATGATCTTATAATTCCCCCCTTCCTGCGGGTGGATATTCAGGTCAACCTGACTTCCTCCAGGCCGAATAATAATGTTAAATGGATCCATGGATTTTAATCTTAGGTTATACACCAACAACCCGCTAACAAAAAAGTTTTCTCACTTATAAACGCAAGCGTTAGCGGCTGTGACCTCAACTAGGCGGGACTAATATTCAAATACTTCGTCAGGCCAATACACCGCATCTTCATTCACAAAATATTACAGGTAATTGCTAACTTAGCTTAGCGAGCGTGAAAATTAAATTCAGCTTGAATGGAAATTCAATATGCAAAACGATGTTGTAAGGAATAAATTATCTAAGAAGATAGGGGCTTTAAGTCTTGATAAAGATGACTTGAGAAAGCTTTTGGATATTTTGCAACAGCGAGCCAAAACTGCCAGCGAAATTGAGTATAAGCGGTTTGAAGAAAAAAAAGTTGAAAATTTAGAACAGGTGAAACATAATGTGGAGATATGTTCTATGTTAAAAATCACCATTGTTGGCTTCAAAAGCGAGGAATTATTCGGAACTATTGAAGATGTATTCGGTTCTGTTTCTTTTCCGGACAGCGTAAAAACCATTTACGTGAATAGTGACGTTGTTTACCGAGCTAATTTCAATTACTACCCGAGTAATCATTTTCAATTATACATCGATTTTTCAAAACCTAAAGTCTTTGATTTTTCCTTTCAACCAAGCGACCGAACACCAAACGATTCAGAATTTATTGTTCAGGGAGACGAAAGCATGTGGGTAAATGGGGTATTCCACGAAATTGATGCATTTGTAAAAGACCGGCCCTCTAAGGCCCCCAAAATTCATCGAGGCAGTGTGTATGATATTTTGGTTTGGCTGGTTGGACTTCCATTAGGTTTTTATATCTGCAATAAATACGAGCTGTCGCCCTTTGTAGCTTCTCAGGAAAGCTCCTTCCTGAATAACCTGGCAATGACGTATTTTTTCTTCTTAAGCTTATTCCTGTTGAGAGTCTTATTCCATTATTTTAGATGGGTATACCCAATGATTGAATATAAGAGTAAAAGGGACCGGTCTGCAGCGCATCAGGCTGCCGTATTGTCTATTACTTTAGGTATTCTTGGAAAAGTCCTGTATGACGTTTTTCAAATTTTCCTTAAGTAGGGAAAAGAGCGAATAGCAACAACCTACGTTGTGCACCTCCATTTTATTGTACATAACCCGCAACTAACTTTCCTATTTGTTCCGATTCAGCTTGCCGTTCCTGTGGAATAGACAACACAGATGTCCGTTTAGTAGATTTGGGAACAAAGCTTATCATTGGTAAATGCTATATTTAAAAATCTTAACGCTACATTAATGAAAAAGATAATAGAATATCTCCCATTACTCTCAATCTGCCTGATCTATTTTGGTTTTTGTAACCTATACGCTTACTACAAGGAGTTCAGTGTTGATATTTATGTTTACATCACAACAACCGAAATAATCATGGCTTTTTTCCCCACTATTGTTTTTGTTAGCAGTATCCTCAGCACCACGTTGATCCAGGAATTTGTAGGCAAGCCAGTTGTTGTGGTCAAATCCGAAACGGAAGACCAGGTTTTAGATTCGCCATCGAAGATCAACAAGTTTTTTAGTTGGCTATTTCAATCGTTCCTCACCTGGCTGATCGTCATTTTTGTACTGCAGTTTTTAATTCGGTGGTTGATGAGGCGTTATTTCGATTATCAGACTTATGACTTTCAAGATTTTAACCTATTCGCCTCAGCATTTATGCTTATCGCCCTCCTTTGGTTTGTTGCCTCAACAGGCCGAATGGAAATTATAAGAAAAAACACCGTTGTAGTTGTTGTTAGTATCGTTTGCTATATTGGCTTACAAATCAGCAATTACAGGAAACTTGACGCAGATCGGATCAAATCAGGAATAGCACAAAGACATATGAGTTTTAATTATCATTCAAGGCAGATTTCCACAAGCAAAGAACTGATGTATATCGGGCAAACTACCGGAAACCTATTCCTATATGACCGTAAAAATGCGAGAACATTGGTCTACAAAACTTCTGACATTGATTCACTGATAATCAAAAACTAAAGCAATGGTTAATAACCTACTCGTGCAACAACTAAACCCTAGTGGCTACTTGTGCTTATCTACCTTAATTAGTATCCAGTCTTTTAAATTCTTTAATTGAAACCTGCCTTAAAAAGTCCTCGTATTCGGTAATAAGTTCCAGTAACTTAACAACTATCCCAAACATATGTTCCATATCCGGGGCTTCCAAATCGCGTCGTCCAGCCAAGGATACAGTGCTTTCCAGTACATTAGCATACTTTAAAATATCATGAGCAAACGATCGTACACTTCCATCTAGATAGTTTATTTTATTTGCGTTTCGCCTATAATAACTAATGAAATCTTCCAGACACGCCGATAGAAATTGATAATTCGCGAACTCTGATACTTGAATTGTTTTTTCCAGTTCTACCCTAATTCTATAAACTTCATTTAACAGTTCATCATTATATCCGATTTGAGCTTTTTTAAGCATCATAAATAATTCGGATTTTTGCTTGAACTTTTCTAGTTCAATAGCATTTACCTGGTTCTTTTTACGCTCCCTTTCTTTAACCCAATATTGGAAAATACCAAATATTGCACCGAGTGCTCCTGTGGCGTAAGCTGCCGCAACTTCATTGGAAACGTTAGTAAATATTTGAAGGATAAAAAATGTCATATGCTATTAGCTTATTCTCGTCTTAATATACATATGAAAATCGATAAATTATCCAATTCCACGGATAACTGCTAATTTAGGAGGATGGAATACAATCAACGTATCATTTTGTTTTTGGATTTGCTAGGCTTTCGAGCAATTGTAAACAAAACGGTTGACCCGAATTTTCTAAGCCAGATCTACGAAGTGTTGCAAAGTATCACTTCTGATACCATTGCTACTGAAACGTTCAATCAGTTACACCGTGAAATTTCACCAAAAAGAAGGCTTAAAGGAGAGGATTTGTACGGGCTTCAAGATTCTTTAGACGAAATTTCTGAGCATTACAAAAAATTGGCAAGGGAAAGTAAAATACAATCCACTCTTGCTGTTACCCATTTTTCAGACAGTATCGTCATCTCAGTTGACATAGAAGACCTTACCGCTATTAAGGCTTTGATGACCTTGACTGCCAAAATAAATTATCGCCTATGGGAAGATCATGGAATTTTAACTCGAGGAGGTATAACTATCGGACAATTGATTCACGAAGAAGGCGGCGTACTTATTGGGCCTGCGATGGTAAGGGCATATGAACTTGAATCTACACTCGCTAAAAACCCTCGAATCTTGATCGATGAAAACTGCATCGATTTTATAAAAAAGGAAGAATTCTATCAGGACTTAAAATTTCTTTTTAAGGATGTAGGGGCTCTTGAGAACATACCCAAGCGGTCGAAACTATCTAAAGGACTGGAAATCAATCTGGCCACTAGCTACGAATATCTCCAGAATGGCCCTTATTCCTATACTCCTACAGTAATGAAACGTTATGATCGATCACTACAAAAAGCTGTTCCGCGTCTCAAAGAAATTTGTGAAACCATTCAAGATGAAGATGTGAAAAAAAAATATAATTACATCATTGGTGAATTGGAAGCATATACTAAAGGTTACAGTTTTTGGGATGAACGTTAGCCAATTCTGGTATTTAGAATAAGAAACGTGGAAGTATCATGCCGATATTTCCCAGTCATATGAAATAACGATATTTTATATCAATAGGTTGCACAGGTGAGTTTATTAGTTAAACGTTCAGATAATTTGAAAGATAGATACGTTGGAATTCATTACAAGACACCAAAAAAATCCGTTGATAGTAGCAATATTGTTCCATTATGAACAACCTGTGCCCAACACATTAAGGTTGTTAGCAATAATTAATATATAGTTGCTGCAGCAAATCGATTGGTCTACATTAGTTACAGAAAAAATGAAAAAGGGTAGTAATAAATTTTGTTAGACAAAATCCGATTTAGGGCTCGTTTCGCAAAACACCAATTAATTTATTTGCTGTTCTTTTTTCTGTAACCTCTTTAAGGATATCTGAAGCCCTTGAACAACATGATGGTCAAGTGAGAAAAACACGAGACACAAAAAAACCCTGCCTAAAAAAGACAGGGTTCATTTCCCAAAACATTTGTTATTTATTTAGCGCTGTTTTTCTTTTCAGTCACTTCAGTACGGATCTCCTGAGCCAGTACCTTTAAATCCTGCATGGCTTTACGAACGCGCGTTCCGGCAGCACCGTTACCATTTTCATAGAATTTAGCTGCATCAGCTTCTACCTGTGCTACCAGTTCCTTCACTTTTTGGAATTTCTCCATAATTTTTGCTCTTTTTTATGTTAATGAATAGTTAGTTACAAATTGATTGCGAATATAAAATTTATCTGGAAAGTTCCTGCCCCGCAGAAACACCCCGCTGCATATTATTCGACACAGACAGCGTTCTTTCCCTGGATGCCTCTTTCAAAAACTCTTCCCGCTTCTCCGGTTTCCCGTTCTCCGCATAGAAATTCAGTTTACCATACCTGACCGCAGCTTCAATAAAAACCTTCGCCACTTGTCCGTCTTTAACCACCGTTACCATAGGCTTATTGCCATTCTTGATAGCGACTTCAAGTTTCTCTCTTTTCGCCGGGTCTTCCAATTCCTTGATCTGGTAAGCGTCAAGGACTTTCTGAACATCAAAACCATAGGAAGGATCTCCGTACTGGCGAAAGGTAAGGTTATTTTGCCTGTCCCTTGGCTTCTCGTTATCCAGCTGCATCCAGGCTTTGTAGGGAATCCCCTCCCTGCTGAGCAGGTCATCCCGGAAAACCGAACGCCCTTCCATTAAATTCACCGCCTGTTCAGCGGTAAAGCCTTTACCCTGATCCAGCCAGAAAGTCTGTGGCAAAGACTGTGCATAATAAGTTTGTTTAAATTCCTTGGACACATAATTCACTTTACCATTTTCCATATTGGCCAGCATCACCTTAGCAGATGGATCTTTTCCCACAGCAAGTTCTGCATGAGCTTCCATTTTCCTGAAATGGGAGATCGCTTCTGAAACGTTCTCAAACGCCTTAAACGGTTTCTTAGCCCCTTCCTGTGCTGCTGGAGTGATGACCATATATTTCTGCCCTTCCGCCAGCGGCTTATCGTTATTCATGGCAGCATCGTAACGGCCCAGATAATAATAATCGGATTTAGCAGACTGTTTAAAATGCAGGGTAAGGTCTAACCTACCCTTTGCGGCAGGCAAGCTGTCATACAATTTAAAATCAGGCACATTGCTGCGCATGCGTTCCTGCATGAGTGTAATGAGCTTCTCGCTAAAGCCCAAAGCTTTCATTTCCTGTTCTAAGTTCTCTAAGTTATTTAAATTCATGATCGTAGGTTCTATTTATCGATAAGACTTCTGTTGTTTATTGTTGCGCAGCAAGACGGGATATCCCGCCTTCAGCTTTACCTTAATCCGTTTGACCTGTCTACTAAACAGTGACTTGGCTGCATTAATCCCAGCTCCAGCCGCCTGTATACCCAGCGACTGATCCATACTCAAAAACTGCATGTTTTGTACCGCACTGTTCGCCCCGGAATTGACTCCATCCAGGATCACCGCTTCCGGCGCATTGATCCCGATCATGGCATCTTTCTGGTCAAAAACCGACAGGTCTACCGGGATGATAGAAGTACCCAGACGGATGTTACGGATCACCGGGATCAGCCGCTGGTTGGATAAACCCGCGGTACCATAAATGAGTTGTCCCTTGGGGATCAGCTGCCCGCCAATCCGCATGGTATCCAGCAGTTTCAGTTTAACCACCGAACCCTGGGTTACTTTCTGATTTCCTTCCACAATCGCCGGAATCGCTTTAAACAAGCTGTCAGGCACAACAGGAACATCAACATACTTCTCTTTCGCCCGCTCCGGATGCTGGATGTCAATGATTTTCTCCAGCATAGAACTCAGCTGCGCCATTTCCGGATCATCACCCACAGGTTCCTGCATGGTCTTCATCAGCCCCTCCAGGCGGTCTACATCATTTTTCAGGTTCGCAGCTTCCTTCTTATAAACAGGAATCGGAACTGGTGCCGCAGGTTTACTCAGCTCTTTGTTCAGCAGATCCAGCTTCTCATCAATTGCACTGGTCTGCGGTTCCAGTACCCTGCCCCGAAAACCCAGTTTCTGCGCAGCAGCCATTAAACCGTTTTCAGCCACCTTAGCAGAGTCACGTTCCGCCTGTGCATAAAACCCCATTTTATCCGTGGGATCCGCCTTTTTCAAGCGCGCATCCGGTAAACTGGCATTGATACCGCTGACAGGCACTCCGGCACCTTGATCAGCGCCCTTGCCACCATCCAGGGCATAAAAGCCCAAGGCTAAAAAAGGCAAGACCAATACCGGAAGCATCAGCAATAACTTTCGTTTGTCTTTTGATTTTGTGTTCATCATATCATTGATTTGGGTGAATAATTAATTGGTAAAAGCCGAGATCAGCACGTACACCAGGTAAGCCCCGATCAGCGTACAAAACCCGATCAGCAGGCCGATCCGCCACTGCATAGAAAGTCCGGCACACCGTTCGTTCAGGTAATCCGCCAGTTGTCTTTGCCGCTCAAGCATCAGTCCGGCGATCCGTGCCGAGACAGCATCCGAATTCCCCGCTACCCTAACTCTTTTCTTAAAAAACCGCATTGCTATGGTTTTAAAGGTTCATCGGTGTTGGAAACCGTTTCCCAACGCTGGATCAAAAAACCATGCGGATTGTTATCCGTCTGGGTTTTGATGTCCCTCACCTGTCCTTGTGTCACCAGCTTACGAAAAACCGTACTGCTGGATCTGACCAGTTTTTGGGTGGCGTAACAGGTAAAAGGATAAGGATAACTGTTCATGTCCAGCCGGATGCTGTCGACTACGATCTCCTGGCTGATATTGGCGGAAATCAGGTTACTGAAAAAACCCTGTTCCTTCAGGTTGTCATAGGCCTTCTTGGCGCTTTCATCCGCCAGGTACAAGGCCTTAGTCACACCAGCCTGTATCGCTTTTTCATCCGGACTTAAACTAAAAAAGTACTGGTGAAATGTCCGGATATGATCCCGGAGTTCAACGGGCAGGTTACTTTTACGGTCTGAAGCCAGTGCTTCCAGCACTTTCCCATTGTAAAGGATATGCACCCTGTTCTGAGAAGCTTCCACCAGCTGATAACTTTTGTACACGCAAAAGCACATCACCAGCGCATTGCACAGGATCAGAAAAATACTGAACCTTTTGATGTGCTGAAAAGCAGTATCTATATTTTTGAATTGTGTAAACATGATTTAAGGTTAAGTTTTACCAGATAATTTGTCTTTGAAATAATCCTGACCGGAGGCTTCGGCCATGCCATGTTCCAGGTTCCTTCTGGCATCATCAAAGCGGTCAACGATCATTCCCGATCCCGCACGGGCACCAGCCATGCTTTTGGCACCTACCTGGTACGCATTACTTGTTCCCCCGGAAACCATCATGTTCACTTTGGTCAGCATCGAATTCCCACCACCAGCATGCACAATGTAATTGGCGATCGTCGGAATACAGAAATACCCTACAATCCCAATAATCATAAATATGAGGTAGGCCGTATCGGTACTGGAGAAAAAAGTATCCCCCTGCTGGGTAACCTCCTGGATATCGAGCCTAAGCATATTTTGCTGGATCTTGCCCAGGATGGTTCCGAAGATATTGGCGATCGGTAACCATAAAAAGATGTTGATGTACCGGGCGATCCAGACCGATAAGGTATGCCCCAGCCCGTCGAAGACCGCGAAACCAAATACCAGCGGGCCGAGTATTACCAGCACGATGAGAAAAAACGTACGCAGCGTATTGATACACAAAGCCGCAGCCTGATAAACCACTTCCAGCACCTCGGACATGAACTGCTTAAAACTGTGCCGCATCTTATAATCCTGGCGGTCTGCCCAGAACCGGATGTCATTGCCAATCCCTTCCATCCAGCCTTCTTCCTCTCCGGTTGGATCCTTGGGATGGGTATATTTATACCAGGCTTCCCGGTTTCCACTGCCATCTTCCCCGACATACAGCTTATACTTAACAGACTTTTTCAGCTCGCGCTCCTTCTGATCCAGCAAGGCCTTGATGGCATTGTTGGAATCTTTGACCATTCCCGAAGTAGCCGCTACGGTGATGCCCAACACCCCATTCATCACCGAGATCACCACCGGAAAAAACACGATGGCCATACCCAAACCGAATGGCCGCATTAAAGGATAAAAATCAATCGGTTCAGCCGCAGCAATCTGCCGCCATACCCGGTTAGCAATAAACCAAAGGGCTGCAAATCCGGCAATCGCCCTTCCCGCCCCGATCAGACCCGAACACAAAGGCAGCATATCCGCATACACTTGATCCAAGATAGACTGCAACCCGCCGATCTGCCCTGCCAGTCCCTGCGCCAAACAAACACCAGGCAAAAACAGCGCACATACCAGAAACACGACCGTACTTAAAACTAACTTTTTCATAGGCCAGAGTTTAAATGGTAAAGCGAACGTGTATCGCCTAATTCTGCCCGTTGCTTAACGCGCTGCTGACTAAGCAGCATGGCCTGCTGGTTAAAGCTTCTAAGAAACATCAGCTTATCCTGCGTATCGGCAAAAATCCGGTCTATCGCCTTGAGCCGCTGTTCATCGCTCATTCGAAAGGTACCCGCAGTGATCACGGTAACCAGCTCATCCAGGCTATTCAGGCTCTGGTCAAACAGCTGCTTGTAGACTCTAGCCAGGTAATCCAGTTCAGAAAGATTCAGCCCGCCGGAGCTTTGAAAACTTTTAAAGGCAGCCTTATACTCCGATAACAGGCTTTTCTGGTCACGGATGATATCTGCCACACGTCGGTACTTCTTGATTTCCGGACTCACCAGCATCAAGCCATCCAGGAATACTTCATGCAGGGAAAAATTCCGCTGGGAGATATTTTTTACTGCATTGTACCCCTTTGACACGACCTCATATCCTTTCTTCATATCCTGAAGGATATTTTTCATTTGGCTGAGCTTCTCTACATTGAGCAATAGCTGCTGAACTTCCGTGGACTGCGCCCGAACCTGCGAACAAACAACAACCAGCCCAACACTTACAAACACACAAAGAATTTTAATTGATCTCATACTGCCTCCTCATCCATTCATTTGATTCCAGACCAGACTTGACGCTCAAAATGAACCCACTTACTTCCCCACAAAAACTCCGGGCAAAAGCATATTTATCCCGCATAGCCTCTTGAATCTTACTCAACCTGCTCAATCGCTCCTCATCACTCATTTCCACCCCTCCAGAGGTAATCACCATCAGCAGTTCTTCCAGGTCATTTCCGCACTCAGCAATCAGCTGATCCCGAACATCCAAAACATAAGCCTGATTCGACGGGGACAGATAATACAACTGTTTTAAACCAGAGAAAGATCCGCTGATCGACAGCTGCAGAGAAAGGATTTCTCCTACCTTTTCATGGTTGCGGATAAAGGGGCTGACCAGTTTCAAAGAACCCAGAAATACCCGGTGCAGGTTAAATTCCCCATCGGTGATTCCTTTGACCACGTCAATCCCTGAACCCACGATCTCATAGCCTTTCTTTGCATAACCGATGTACACCTGTAAGGCCGCAATCTGCTGCAACAGGTATCTTTTCTGGGTTTTCTTCTGGTTGAAAAACTCCCCGAATGTCTGTCCAAAACCAGGATTAGTAGCCAGCATAGACAACAGCACCAGAACCGAAACCATTCGCCACTTAACGCTACTCAATCCCATAGATCTCCTTTAATGTGGCCACCTCATCCAGAGATTTAGCCCGCCCAATACTTTGTTGAATGTTCCCGGAATTGAATTTTTTCAGGTCTGCATAATTCTGTTCCATCTGATCCGCTGCAGCGGCAATCAGTTCCAGCCTTGCCGCATCACTCATCTGGGTCTTGAAACTGCTTACCACCATCAGCAGCTGATCCACATTTTTCACACTTTCCTCCAGTATGCCAGAATAGATCTTCGCCATATACTCCAGCTCCTCCGGACTAAAATGCTTGTCCTTTTTGAACAGTCCCCAGGCCCATTTGTATTCATCCATGATGTCCACCTGACGACTGGTGAGATCCTTGATCCGCTTGTAATAAGTGATGGCCGACTTGATCTGCCAGAGTTCCTCATAGTACTTACTGTACAAATCCTTCTGCCGCTCTGTCCAGTCGGCAATCTCACCCAGTTTCAATTTTGACAACTGGTTTTCCAGTACTTTCTGCGCATTCTGCAGCCAGATCGTCTGGTTCTGCAAACGCTGCACTTTCAGGTCAACCGCTTTGATGACCTTCTTTACGCCCGCCTTGATCACTTCCAGTACCGCAATCTGCGCCGTCGCCTGGGCAGGCAAAGCCACAAACAACGTCATGGCGCTTAAAGGCAAAATGACCATATATTTTCTCATAAGTTTCTTGATTTGATTTTTATAGGTATTCAAGCTTCCTTCGGAGGTTTTCATACATCTAATCCATTTCATGTGATAAAATTTGATTGATTAATTGATTTTTTTGTAAACCCGGCTGCTGATCCGAAGGGTACCCGCGGAAGCATCAAACACCAGTTCTTTTCCACGCCTGGTTTCCTTCAGGATTTTAGCCTGTTCATCGTAAACCGCCATCCAGACCTCGGTCTCGTACTCCCGCTTTCCGATCTTACCACTATGGATCCGGTTAAAACCCGTCTTACGCTGGATCAGGTAGCGGTTATTGCTACCCGCCTCGATCACCAGCGTATCACTGGCTTTACTAAACTCACTTCCCGCCTGATTCACATAAGTTCCGGGAATAAAAGACCGTACCTGATCCCGCATGCAGGCGCTGAAAAACAGCATCAGTACCGCGCAAACACTTAAAATGATTATTTTCATAATTCTATTAGTTTAAAAATGATTATGTTTTATTTCTGAGCTCAGTGGCTAAAGCAGCGATCCCCTTTTGCATACTGCCATACCTGCGCGCATATTCCTGCACTTTTATCTTTTCACTTTCCTCAGTGGTATAAGCCAGGTATTCCTCCAAAGAAACCTCCGTTCGGTACACCTTACTGTGCCCACCCAGAGAGATAAAGACCTCTTTGTACTTGCGTTTGGGATCATTAGCCTTGTTCATCGATAGGATCTGCGCTTTCTCCTTATCGGTCAATCCCATCAGCTCCTGGATCTGGTCAAACCGGTTCTGGTATTTACGCTGATCCAATAGGATCTTACAGTCACTGTTGTTGATGATCGCCTGCTTGACAATCGGAGAAGAAACAATGTCCTCAATCTCCTGGGTCACTACTATCGGCTCCCCAAAAAACTTACGCATGGTCTTGAACAAATACTGGATATAGGCCGCCATACCTTCTTTGGCAATGGCTTTCCAGGCTTCTTCGATCAACACCACCTTACGCACTCCCTTCAGCTTACGCATCTTGGATAAGATCATTTCCATGATCACCAGCGTCACGACCGGAAATAAAATCGGGTGGTCTTTTACCGCATCCAGCTCAAAAACAATGAACCGTTCATGCAACAGATCTAGGTTTTCGGTGGCATTCAGTAAATAATCAAACTCCCCGCCTTTGTAGTAAGGATTCAGCACATACAGAAAGTTCGCCACATCAAAATCCCGTTCCTTCACCTTCCCATGCTCCAATACCAGCAGGTATTCGGCCATCAGGAATTCATAAAAAGAATTGAAACCCGGAAACAGATCCGGATGCTGCTCCAGATGCGCATAATACAGCGTCAAAGCATTAGATATCGCCACATACTCTGACCTGCGGTAAGGCTCATCATCCTTTTTCCAGAGCGCCAGCAGCAAAGTCTTGATGCTTTCCTTCTTCTCGGTATCCAGTATATCTCCCTCGGTCAGGTAAAAAGGATTGAAACAAATGGGGGACTCCTCCCCATAAGTAAAATAGTACCCGCCTACCAGCTCACAAAGCCCTTTGTAACTGTGACCGATATCAATCAAGACACAATGCGCATCCTGCTCATAATAAGAGCGGATCAGATGATTGACCAAAAAACTTTTACCAGAACCACTCCCACCAATTAAAAACTTCGAACGGTTGGTGATCCAGCCCAGTTTCATCGGCTCATCAGAGATGTCCACATGCACCGGTTTACCCGTTAACCTGTCCCCCAGCCGAATTCCAAAAGGAGATACCGAAGATCGGTAACCCGTCTCCAGGTTAAAAAAGCAGGAACCCTGTTCCGCGAACGTATCAAAAGTATCGTTCATGGGAAAGTCCGCTGCATTACCCGGCAAACCTGCAAACCAGATCTGCGCCTGTCCATCCGTCTCCTGCTTACAGACCGCATCCATCTGCGCCATCGCCGAACCCACCAGGTTCTTCAGGTCTTTACGCTTTGAAACCTCATCCGCCCAGACCAGCACATTGAAATGCGCTTTCACGGGCAGCCTGCCCGAGGCAATCGCCTCATTTAAAAAGTCATTCACCGCATCCCTGGAAATCGCATTCTCCCGGGAATACCCCGACAAAGACTGCAAACGCAGCTTTTTCGCTTCCAAATGCTTGATTGTTTTCTGAGCATCCTCGATGAATACATACTGGTTAAAAATATGGTTACAAGGCAGCAACTGCCCCAAAGGACTGGCAAAGCCAATGCTGAACTTAGTCCGGTCTGTAGAGTACTTTTCGTAATTGATTCGGCTCCCACACAAAGGCGGCAGGTCTTCCTGATCTGAGAGGGTATACACTTCAAGCTCTTGGTCACCAATCTGCAACCCACCCTTCACCCTGACATCCCTGAGCATAGACTGCTGACCCGGTTCCAGTAAAAAGCAATACCGTTCGATTACCCCCGGCTGATTGGCCGTTCCCGCCAGGTCATCATCCCGCAAACGGCGAAAGCGCACAAAACCACTATCCGACAACACCCTTTCAAACTGCCCGCAGGCATCCAGAAAATCATCCCGTAACCCCTCATCCAATACCAGATCAGGCGCAATAGATTTTCTCAGGATATTGCTGTAAGCCGAACTCGATGGCTTACGACCATCAGGCTTCTTGGTTAAAAACAAATAACAGCGGTGTTCCAGAAACGGTCTTTCATTAAAAAAGCGTTCACTGGACAGCGACAGAAAGGACTTATCCTCACCCTCAAAATCCGCCCGATACTGGCTACCGGTAAACCAGTCCTGCTTGTGCAGTACGCTAAAGGCAGGCAATAAACGGATCGCCTTCACCCAGCTCTGGTGGTAAGCCTCATAATCCCGGTCGGACAAAGTAAAAATCTCCGGTAAAGCCAGCTCATAACCGATCGTAATATCGCCCTGCATAGAAAGGATACAATCCTTTTCCACTTTATACACCGGGAAAACCTTAAGCGCCTCTGCCATAACCCTCCCGAAATTTTAGCCCTGTAAACATCCTACGAGACCGGAACTTAATATAACCCGGCAAACCGCGCTTAGCCAGATATTTCATCAACCCGTGCTGGCCGAAACGATGCGACAAACGGAACACCGAAAAGATCAGTAAAGCCCCCAGGCCAAAGACAATAGGTAAAACCAAATACACTGGTACCCCGCAGATGTACATCACTGCAAAACCGATCAACAGCAGCACCAGACCCACCGCCAGGTAAGCGATGTACTGCGCTTTTAAGCCTTTAAACACAATCGGCTTGCCCACCCCTTTATTGATGTGATACACGCTGGCCATATCAGATCCCGAAAAATGATTTCAACACCGTAGCCACCACCACCAGGAAGATACAAGAGCCAAACCAGGCCGCCGCCACCTTATTGGTATCCGGCTCCCCGGCGTTCCACTTGTTAAAGACCTTGATGGCACCGATGATGCCCACTACTGCACCAATGGCATACATCAGACTGCAACCCGTATCAAAATAACTCACCACCTGGTTGGTCGCCTCCTGGATCCCGGCGTTCCCATCCTGGGCAAAAAGGGTCACACTAAAAAATAAGTTCAACGCGCAGTACACCAAACCCAAAACAAGGGTTCTGGCCAGCGCAGTTGCTTTAAAACTGTTTGGATGCTTCATAAAAAAGAGAAATAAAAAAGATTAGAGATTGAGGAATAGACAGGAAAAAACATAGAGAAAACAAAAGGCACTAATCCCACAGATCCTCCAGTTCCTGCACAGACAAATGAAAAGGCGCATGATCCCGGATAAAGGCATTTATTCGCAACAGCGCAGGACTCGAACCAATCCCCGGAAACTGCTCCCGAACCGGCTTCATCAGCAACAGGAAATCCGTTTTAGTCCCATCCTGCGCCGCCAGCAGTTGAAATACCGTCTTCAGCTCTTCCAGCACATCCGGTACCAATCCCACCTGCTCCTCACGAGAACCATCACCAACAAAACCAAAATCCCCCGAAGCCACCATACTCATCCCCTCCGGCATTTTAGCTTTACCCATCAGGTCATCTGTGACCGGGGCCAACAGCTCCCCGCCATCAAAAGACTCTACGCCATTCTCCCAGCGGTGCGGCAACCTGGAAGAACCCAAATCACCAGAGCCAGCACCAGCCAAAGGCGAACCCGTACCTGAACCACCGCCAAACCAGACACCCAGCTCCCGCCTGAAAAAAAGCAGCAGCACCGCCGCCCACCAACACAAGGATAACATCCCCGCCGCAATCCAAAACTGCAGCCATGAAAATTGTTGTAACATAACATTGCTTTAAACCAGTGCCCCATTGCACCAGCGAAGCAAAGTTTGCCCCAAATCCGCCCCTGCATTAAGTAAACTACGGTACTACTGACAAATAAACCACACAATTAAATCCATCAGACAAATCAATCAACGTTCTCAACGCTCACCATCCCTGCCCCTGCCCGGCAAACCATCATCCTGATCCATCTTACGCAACAGCGCATCAATCATCTGTTCCAGAAAATGCGTACGGCTCAAACGCTTCCTGCTCCTGATCTCCGCAAAGCGCTTGGCAGGCACCCCAATCGTCACCCGAAACTTCTCCTCCAGCCAGCGAAAGATCAGACCAATCCCCGCCGTCCCATTATTCAGCTGCCCGGAGTGAAAAAGACCATAACCCAGCTCCGCCAGGTTAATCGTCTCCCCCGTCCAGCGCAACTCCTCCGAATCTGCACCCATACCCACCAGCACCGGCGCATTCCCCTCACGCAACAACACCAGCTTCTCCATCAAAAAAATCTTCAATAGATCAAAAGCCCGGAACTTGGCAAACAGATAATCCATCGGCGTAGAAAACACCGGATCCAGATCCGGAACATTCGGCATCAGGATACTCTGAATCACCTTACCCCGCATAAAATACAACCCATCCAGATCCACCGCATCCAGCAAATAATACTGATACTGAAAAGCATACTTCTTAAAATACCGCTCCAGGTAAGCCAGCTCATCCAGAAAAAAAGCAACCTGCTGCTCCTTATCACCAAAAGGAACACCCGTCTCCATCGTATACATCTCCGTACAATAAATCTGGTGACAATAAAAAGCAGGCTTCACCCGCTTAAAGAAATCAACCTCAGCATCCTCATCCTCAAAACCCTGCGCCAGCACCATCGCCTTCAACTTCCCCAAAGCATCCCGGGTCAACTTTAAACTCTGCACCAGCCGATCCAAAGGATCAACAACCTGAACCGACACCCGGCCCAAATCCTTCTCCAGCTCAGCCAGCAACCTTGCACTCATTTGTTTCAACATAAGCTCGTTTTTTTATGAAATGATATTCACAAAGAAACCAGCAAACCCCATACAGATCAAGTACATACACCGGTTATACACCAGCCAGGGAATAATGAACATAGAACTACAAAAACCAACATTTAAGCAAAAAATGATACCTTAGATAAAAACAAATGCTCTATGGAATATAACTCAATACCCTATCCAAATTTCAGCATCAGTGAATTCATTACACGAAAGGCGAAGGATTTTTGTAACCGTCGAATACGCACAGCTGGAGATATCAGTGTAAAAATCAACATTGATCAGCTAGAAAACGAGTTATACACACTCAACAATGATAAAGACAGAATTCAGTTCATAGCTTACACCATCAGTCATATTAATGAGATCGTAGCGCAGCACTTACCAATTTGTAAAACCAAGGGGTGCAGAATTGAACCTGATAGCCAGGAATTGTTATATTTCCTTTATGGCCAACTAGAAGAAAATGATTTACATGTTGACGTAGACCAGTTCTCCCGTGATGAGACTTATGCTAACAATGACAAGATTAACCAGATCATTCGTGAGCTCAAAGAACTAAAAGCTGGTCAGGAAATCATCTTTGAAGAAGTTGACCTGCTCACCATTGATTCAGCCATAACTGAAGCAGAAGAGCTCAAGGGATTACAAATACTGGGTAAGAATAAATGGTTTAAGCTTGTAGCAGGTTTTGCTGCTGAATATGGCGCAACAAAAGTTCTAGACGAGGTCTTCAAAGGATCCATCATGCCTATCATCGCCTCTTTAGGTAGTTTTATTACCGGTTTATTGAAATAAGATTGATGTGTTAAACGAACGATAGCAATTTTAATAAATATTGAGCTTAGAACCTACAAATTCAGCGCCTTAGCCACTTTGTCAAGGTAAACTTTAGGAATGAGTATCGGCACCGTCATTGCTCCTAGAAAATAAGCGCAGTTAAGTCTGTGTTTTCCATCCCCTATGAAATTACCGTGGCCAGGTATATCTATAATCGTTGGCGGAATTAACGGTTCCTTTTCAATCCAATGTTTGATAATTTTGCAATGCTGATAGCCAAGGTTTCCCTCGATATTAAATTCTGATAGATCTGTTACCACCTCGCTGTAGGCCGGCCTCATAGAATTCAATAGCAGGTTGATGTCTATTTCGGGAATTAATTCATATCCTTTCCCCTGAACTTCGTACTTATCTTCAGTCAAAGGTACCGGCTCTTGCAATTGAAAATCAATATTGTCTTTTGATATATGCCAATAAGGTTTTAAATCTGGGAATAACCCAGATTCTATATCAGCTTTTATAGTATTACAAAACAATTGAAAAGCTTTATCCTCTTCTGAAGGATTGAATCTTTTTTCTGCCAGGCGTTTCGCTTCATCCATATCCATATTGACTGATTTAAAATTATAACTGAGTAACTATTATTTAAAAATTGTCTGATTTTTAATCCTTTTCAGGACATACTTGACAGGATAGTCCGGTGGCAAGGGCTTAAATAGTTTATTATCCTTAGTTGAGATATATTTTTCACGCTGGAACGCCCTTAGCGCTTTTAAATCAATTATACCAGTAAGTACCGTATCGTTTTCTCCACCTTTTAATTTTAAAATGTCCTTAATCTCCGTCCTGGAAGGTTGCGTGATACGTGTATCCCCGAATTGACTGGTATTTACTTGTGCAACATACACGTGCAGATCTCTTGAAATGGATTCTACAATGTTTGAAAAGTAATTTACATCAGGATTCCATTCACTAGCTATCAGTAAATCAATTTTGCCTTTAAACAACGAACGATGGGTTACATCAGCAAGTTCAAAGCAGTAGTACGGACTAAAATAGAGTCCTCTCCATATAAACAAATCATAGATTGCTGTGGTAAGTTTTGGCACTTTAAAATGATTAGTTTTTATCATCAATTCTTCTCCATGTGAATAATGATTTTTTAACCGGTATACCACAACAGCATCTTTAATTCCATTTTTCTCAAATGGAAGAATAGTCACTATAAAATTATAGCAAATACCTCCGACAGTGATGTGTTCCAGCCCTGTCACTACGAGTTTTTGCTCATTTACCGCAAACCAGGTGATACGATCCAACAATTCTATTGGAACAAAGCACTCCGGAAAAAGTAATACATCTGCTTTCTCCTCTTTTGTTTGCTGGAAAATCTTGTAAAGCGTATTATATCTGGACCCATCCATATTTGGATCATTACGCATCCCTCTCAATATGTTCTCACCAAGTACTTTTGTATTGGCAACTGCAATTTTAGGCTTTTCTAAAGGTCTGGAAGAGTTCACCATAAACTGATGTTTGATTATTGAAGGAATCTTTCCACCTTTTGCTTTCGGAGTTCTTTTACATTTAAAAATCGTTTCTTTTACAGATTTTAAATTTTTGAAATCGTAGGCAGGTCTGTGCTTTTTGTTAGCAAGGACATAGTTTTTAAAAGCGGTGTCGAGAAAAAACTCGGTATGCTCAGCACCAAATTCCCTACCCATCATTAATGTCAATTGTTTTTGCTGATTATTTTCAACGGCATTAGCTAAAGATATTTTCTCAAAAAAAACAGCAAGGCAACATTCCCAGAATTTAACTGACCGGGGTGAGTGCTCCAGTCTTAAGGTATTTAATCTATACATTAGAAATCTAGCTTTATCTCAGTGAAATTTTTATCTGTTTTATACTCGTTTGTATAGGAGATCAGGGGTTGCGCAGCAAAATGATGGCGAATGAGGTTTGACCTTCTATAGCGCTCAACAAAGGAATCACTATCTCTCGGATCCAAAACGACCTTTTCAAAATATGGATGTTCTGTCTTAAATGTATTCACAGAGAACGTAAACAAACGATCTGCTTCCTTAGACCTGGACAAAAACGTTGGGTCTAAAGACAGCGCGAGCTCGTGAGAAATGTGCAAAAATTCAAGTACATTTTCCTGATAGTCCTCCATTTCGATGTCGACACTACTTTTTGGATTCAAGGCCAAAATAGATTTTACACAACTCAAATAGAACTTAACATACGCAGTCGCTTTATTATTGACCAGGAGATAAACAAACACACGTTCCCAAAGGCTATATAAAGTGAGAGTATTCTTTCCTCTAAAGAAACGCACCACTTTTTCGGCATCTTCATCCGATAATTTATCAGCTCTCCTTAGGGCGTTGAATATCTTTTTCGAGAGATAGACAGTTAACCCAAATTTATCTTCTTTATAATCCTTTAGGGTTCTAATTTTCCCTTCAGTGCCATCATAAAGCAAATGATAGGCACTTTCCTCAAAATCCTGTTCATCTTCCGCATCCTCATAATTACGAAATTCACTGGACTTTTCTTCAAGGTCACGTTTGAGTTTATCGATAACTAAGGAAGATTCATCCTTATCGAAATAATACAGTAATGTTTTGTCACTCTGGCAATATAGCCGATCGTAATCATTTAACTTAAACAACCTTTCCTCTTTAGGGGTAACCTTAATATGACTTGTATCATTCGGTTTGAGAAATCCAGGTTTATCTATCAGTAACAACACCGGATAAAAATTTTCCAAAACAATCTGTTCTAAATCCGACAATTCTTTGTAATCATCCTGAGCGAGATGTTCATATGCGTCGTTATACACCATTTCCTCCAGCTTATTTCTATACTCAGAAAAACTGAAATTTAGTGCCTTAATATTATCCCTGGACTTTTCTGAAGGAATTATCGGGTTAACGATAACCATCAAAATATCGTCTACATAACGACCATAATAGACAGGTTTAGACTTCTTCGCTATCCTTTGATCAAAATCAATCAAGTAATCGTTCGCCAATACAAAAGAAGAAAGCAGACCGATAGGTAGAATGTAATGATGGACATTTCCTTCTTCATCCATCACTTCGGAACCAAAATCATACGGAGTTTTGTAATCATTCGCAATAAGTTCCGTAAACTGTTCATGTATCCTACAAAAGATAGCAACCAGGCTATTCTTTGCCTGTAACGAGTCTCTTTTACTATTGATATTGAAAGGAGGAATATTTAACTTCTCGGCTGGAATTCTTACCGAATGAAAGAAATCCTTGATGTCAAGATTTAGCATTAGCACATTATTTCCAGATTCCAGATGACTGCGTGCTACGTCTACCGATCCATCCCGCCATTTCTGATATTGTTTTTGGTAAGGCTTAAACAACCCGGAACCCTGCACTACCGCAGTTCTTTCATGATTCAATATTAAACGATTTCCAAAACAGTTGTTTGAAAGCTTACTGTCAAGGTCAACCCCATGTTTTAAAATCCAGAGTACTGATATCAAATGAATTTCAATTGGCGCATCAATAAATACGAGAGAACGTTCAATCTGGTATTCTTCAGCAGTACGCTTGTTTGTTATAATCTTTGAGTGCTCATGAATATCCTTGATTTTTTTAGGAAGAAGTTTCGCAGAAATATCAGACAGGTAATAGTTAAAATAAGACGGATTCTTATGATGTGAATTCAAAGCCTCGGTAAAAATCCGCAGCTTTTTCTCGTATAATTTTAACTTCTCCTCCGGATCAAATTGCACATCGTAGGCAGTAGCGAACTTTTGAAAAAGTCCCCTTTCTACCATGATATCCAAATCATTCGGAAGGTTGGTTTCAAATATGGCAAGCCGTTGCCGCATATAGAGATTTGATGAATCGTAATAAATATAACTTTTTAGCTTAATGTATGCTTCGAGAACTTCGTCGTATGTAAAACCCATGGTCTTTGTTGATAAAAAATAATAGCGCTAACGACCGAAAATGCAAAAAGCAGATGGATTTCGTAGTAGGAAAAGAAATTGAAATGATGTTTTACGCATATTGAGAGATTTAGATCTTACATAGATACAAAATTCTCTAATATAATTTGCATTGAACCGACTATTTTGGATCAAAGTTCCGATCCAACTGATAAGAATACTAAAAGTACAGATAACTTATCACCTTTCAGAGATTTTAATCAAACCCCTCGCTAAAGAACTCTTCAACCGTAATCCCGAAAGCACGGATTACTTTCAGCAGACTGGAGTATCTTAAATCCTCTCCTCTTTCATACCTTCCAAACTGAGAACGGGAGATCTCATGTTTGTAAGCAAAATACTCATAATTCGTAAAACCTGCTTTAATCCTAAGCGCTTTGATACGCGCACCAAGACGCTTAAGATCTTCGAAGTTATCGGCAACATTATCATCAGTTTTTTTAGATGGCATATCCCAAAATAAAGGAATACCCCTCTCATATATTACCCTTTATATAACACACCTTATAAGTGTCTTTTTTTTCGTAAATTTGTAACTAACTAATGCCAAATAAAATGAGTAGCCGTTTCCCGGAACCTATTCTTCATCAACCAATACAACAACTTGGATTAAGTCAGGGGTTGACTGAACTTGTCTTAGATCTTGGATTCTACTGTCTGGCAGACCTTTTAAAAATGAATACCAGGGTACTAATGAAATTCCCAGGCTTTACCACTCAACACCTTTACGAGTACATCAACTTTTTAGAGGAAAGACATTTAGGTAACTACATAGACCCATAGCTTAGACCGCTCGATAGATACCTTTAATTGAAACGATTTCAACAAAAGAAAAGCTATTTTTGGAAGATGGGGCCAAAAACCAAACTTACCGCACTCGCTGAGCTTTTAGGAAAACACAAATTTCGCGGAAGACTTTTTCCAAAAGGAGAAGAATATGACTACATAATTGAAGAAACCAATGAGCGAATCACTTATTCTTGTGAATTCGATACGTTATATACCCAGACCAAAGGGGGTGATCAATTCGCGCGCATTCTTCACAGAATTAATAGATGAACATACACTTCGAACATTCGGCCCAAATCGGATTCCCTACTGCCAGACAAATGACATTGAAGATGTAAAAAACATTCTGACCGAAGACAAAAAATTTATTCATACAATTGATCAGGCAGATGAATTTACTGATCTTATGGTCAATAATATTGAAGCGCTATTTACGCCCTCCATGGTTAGCTTTCTAAAAGACCAGGATAAGCCTTTTATCTATATGCTTTCCATTGAACAGCTTCGGGATGACACCTTTGATAAACCAATTGAATTTATGTCTCCCAGAGGTTATAGAAATGTGATTGAGGCCTCAAGAGTTCGAAAAAACAAAACTTCTGATTATAATGAGGTAGAATTGAAAATCATAGAAATGGGCGAGATTGAACTGAAATTTGAAGAAGTCAGACGGGAAATATGTGATTGGGCACCTAGCAGACTTTCAGCTATTTATCTGATGGATTATTCCGAATCATCAGCGGAAAATATGCGTAAAATGTTTTGGAATACCATAAGAAAAGAACCAAAGGTTATCATTGTGTGCATTGCCGGACTTGCGAGAATCATTAAAGTAGATTACCGTTGGTTCGAGGCATATATCAAAGAAAAAAATAATGAATACATCAAGAACTACTGGCAATCAAAACCTTTTGTAGAGGGAAGTACTACCTGGGAATATTTACATGAAGGCGGGCTATTTCCTTTGGACGAGGAATATGATCCCTATCAATAAAACATCATTTAAAATACACCGCCCCCTAACAAAAAAGGCGGTACAGGCCTAAGCCCGCACCACCTCAACTTACACCAAACTTATCTTTTATCCCGGAAGGAAATTATCCAGGTCATCCAGCATCTCCCTCAGCTTCTTAGCAATCGGCGCAATCACAGACTTATCCTTACTATACAGCTTCGCTTTGATACTGGAACCTGTAAAAGATCTCCCATCCTTCGCATTAAAATTGCGGGCAATCTTCTCAGAAAACACATCCAGATTACTTTCATTATAGAACCCATGATCATACATCAGCTTTTCCCAGTAAGCCAGTTCAGCAACCCTTTGCGTACGGTTCAGTTTACCCGCCTCACCCTCCAAAGCAACAACAGACTCTAAAGGAACACCCAGTTCCGCATCAATCCACCTAGACAACTCATTTTCCACCCGCATTTTTCCTGGATCAAAACGCATACTTGTGTATAAGGTCACCTGGAATAACCGGGCTTTGGCCCTGAGCAATACCTTACGTTGTTCTTCGGGATTCAAATCCGAAATCGCAGCCTGTAACATGCGGCTGTAATACGCAGAAAACCTGGAATGGTTATAACCCAAACCAATCAGCATTTCCAGCAATACAATCTCATCAAAAGATCCAGCCGAGATACACTCAGCCAGTATTGCTCCAAATTTCCTCAGGTACCTGAAATCAGACCAAGTTGTTTTTCCTTCCAACCGAAGGAAACGATTGAAAGGAATCCCGATAATCTCTACCAGCAAGGGATCAATACCCGATTCCAACAAAACAGCCTTTATCCGCAGCCACTCTTCTGTGAAACCCACCGCTTCTTTAGCACAAAACAACTTAGGCAAGACAATAGAACCTGCGATCAGATCAGCCGCAGGCTTACGCACTTCTTCAATCAGTCCCAATAAAACCTCACCATCCGGATTAACCACCCGTAAAGGATTGTACAATACATTACAGATCCTAACCAGCCGAGCCAGGTTCACTTTCAAAAAAGTAGCCACCTGCGTTTCATTGTTCAGACTGGTCATTTTTGACAACAAAAAGTCCTTCAGCACACCTACTTCCATAACCAACTGCTCATCAGCCAAATTCTGACCTTCGCCCTTTTCAGCGAGTTCCGCGATTTCAGCAGCCAACGCTTCCAGGCGGTTAAATTCCTGATTTACCATATCTATAGCTTCATTTTCATTAATAGGATTGTCCCGGGCCACATTACAGGCCCAGCCAATCACCTGATCAATCGTACGCAATACCTCATTCCGTTCTCTTTCCGAACCCATGTCAATCCCACAGATCTTACTTCCATTGGTATGGGCATGAAGCGACATGTAATAACTCCCACCCAATAACAAAGCAATGATCGCCCTAAAACTCACATCGGTATTCCGGAATAATTCATCCGTTTTACCAAGTAAGACTTCACCCGCCAGTTCGCGCTCCTCAGAAATACTTTTCATCAGCGGGCTCTGCTCACAGATCTGCCAGAGAATGATCTTCTGCATCTCCCCGTTCTCATAAAAAGATCGGAAATTCTCCTGCATCAAACCACTAAATATCTCCCTGACCGATTCCATATCGGGTTTTTCATCTAAACGGAAGCGCTCAAAGAAAGGCAGCCAGTAATCCTTCTCGTGGATAAAAGCCTTTTGCAACCCATTCAAACCCTGGAAATGATAACGGATCAGATTCTTGTCCTTACCGATCCACCGCGCAATGGCATTGGTCTTCAAACCGGAAAACCCATGCAGGCGAATGATCTCACCCACCGCATCCAGCAATTCCCGTTTGGTTATTTCACTATCCCTGACTTTATTGAGGCGCTTCCTTGTCATATGTGTTTAATCTGATAAACCTTCTTTTTTAATGACCCATTCCCAGGCGTTCAGCACTTTATCCAGCTGCCTGTGGGTATGGGTAGCCATCACACTCATTCTCACACGCGCATCCTTCCTCGAAACCGCCGGGTAATTGATCTGGTTGGCATAAATACCCGCCTCCAACAGCCTCCCGCAAACCCTGGCATTCAAACCAATGTCCCCGATCTTCACCGGAATGATGGCAGATTCCGTAATACCCGTGTCCAGTCCCAAAGACTGCAAACCTGTTTTCAGGTAATCAATATTATCCCAGAGGTGGTGCATCCAGATCGGTTCCTCATCCACCAGGTCAATCGCCTTAGCGATACAAGCTGAAGCAGGTGATAAAGTCGCTGAAAAAATATGCTGACGTGCCTGGAACTTCAAAAAACCCACCAGATCCGGACTCGCGACCACATAACCACCCAGATGAGCGAAGGTCTTACTGAACGTACCGGTAATGATATCCACCTGCTGAAACAGATCATGCAGCTCAATCACCCCACGGCCAGTCTCCCCGATCACTCCGGTACCGTGCGCATCATCCACCATTAAATAAGCATCGTACTCCTTCACCAATTTCACAATCTCCGCCAAAGGCGCCAGATCCCCGTCCTGGGAATACACCCCATCAATGATCACCATTCTTGTCCGATACTTTCCCAACGACGTTTTCAGCACCCGCTCCAATGCCTCCAGATTGTTGTGCAGAAAAGTCTTCACATTCGTATTCAGACAACCTTCATACACACTGGCGTGCACGGCCATATCCAGAATCGCCAGATCTTCCCCTTTCAGCAAAGCCTGCAATGAAGCCGAGTTCGCGGTATAACCTGTACTGAATACCACCGCACTCTCCCGCTTAAAGAAAGCCGCAATCTTATCCTCAATCTCCTGGTGAAAGATATAATGACCTCCAATCGCCGGAGATGCACCTGCACCAGCGCCATACTTCTCAATACCGGTAATCGCCGCTGCTTTCACTTTAGGATGCTGTGTAAAACCCAGATAATCATTAGACACCAGACTCACAAAATTACGGTGCGGATTCCCCGGCAGATTGAGTTCAATCTCAGGGCCACAGCCCGAAAGATTCTCCTGCCGGTAATTAAACTGACCAGCCTTAGTTCGGTCACGCACATACTCCCCCCACAACTTCGCCCAGTCAAAAGGATCCAAACCTGGAATGTTCTCAAAGTCCTTAAAACTCGCCTTTTCAAAATCAATGTTCATACGAATAATATTTTAGTTGAAAACGAAATTAGGGTGTAGCATTACCCTTGGTGGGGAATTAAGGGAACTAGATTTATTTTTTTCAAAAAACAGCGCAAAAGTAACAAAGCATTAAATCCAGTAAAACAGAATCGACAAAAACGTCCCTTCCCAAAACAATCTGCCGAAGTCTGCCCTCTAAATACTAGAACACCAAAAGCTTTAAACGCTCATGATTCTGACCACAGCTCTCCAGGCGAACTTCATCTCAAGACCTCCAATCCAATGCATCAAACGGTAAACCTCCGACAACTGAAAATCCAGCTGATACGTTAAGCCCAAACGCCCGTCAAAAGAAACCAAAATCAGGCGCTCCACCCTGCCAAACTTCCAGGACAGATAAGCCACCAGAGAAGGAGAAAATACCAGCCGCAACTCCTCAAGCAAATCAGTAAACAAGAACAGTTACACTCTACTACTAAGCTCATTGTAATCTCTATTAAAACAGGCAGCTACACCATCCGGCAATAGCCGCTGATTAACCTAAATTTAAACATCAATTTCTTGTTTAGTTACCATCGCCTTCCATAACAATAGCTCCTTATTCAAAAATAATACATGATCATCTCATGCGTCCACTTCTGATCCGCAAACAAACGGTTCATATGCATGTGCATCAAATCCCCAACTGTCCACTACGACCAATGTCACAACCCGATAACACCGAAACCAAGGAAGACAAAAACAAATCCCCCCGTTCCAGCACCTCAGAGCCCAAATTAGAGGTACAAACTTCTTAAACGCCTTATAGTATTATTCAGTTTTTTTAACCCCAGACACATCGCTCATCTGTTTTTTAAGCAAGTTAGTTAGGGTTTACACCCTTGGTGGGGAATTAGCGGTTAGAGTTGAAAAAGTTAAAATAAACATGGATCGGCTTTGAAAGAAAATTGATGATAGTATTTCAGAATTGGCTACTAATTAATAAAAAAGAGGATGATCACTTTTTTACAAATGATACATCCTCTCAATTTTATTACGATTTAAAAAATGTGGGTACTTGTTAGGATGGTGGTTGTTACAGTTGACGTATCAGTATCAGCCCCTCTTTTTACAAAAGATTTTTTAAAACGATACAAGGTTTGTGTTTTTTGTGCTGGGAGTTTACTTTTTTGATTTTTCATGTTTTTAATTTTAAGTGTTTATAAATGTGTTAATAGATTTAAAAAATGTGGGTACTTGTTAGGATGGTGGTTGTTACAGTTGACGTATCTGTATCAGCCCCTCTTTTTACAAAAGATTTTTTAAAACGATACAAAGTTTGTGTTTTTTTGCGCTGGGAGTTTACTTTTTTGATTTTTCATGTTTTTTAATTTTAAGTGTATATAATTTATTGATTAATTGTGATTCTATTTTTCTGCGCTTTTATAAGTCTTGCCCGCTTTGATTGGAGGTGCTTCGCAATACAGAAGTAAAGCTGCAGTTCTTGTTTTCGTTGTTGTACGGAGAACAAACGATTTATTTGCATGTGAATGATATCGGCCAGCAAACCCGCAAGTCTATGCTCCGATGAGATTTTACTTGCCAACGCTTGCCAGTTTTCGAGAAAAAAAGCCAGTTTTATGCCTACATCCACATAAATATCTTGGTCGAAAACATCATTTTCTAATACCTCTATTATACCAGGAGTTAGCTGTCTATACTTACTGTCAAGATCTAATCTTAATGATTTGTCAACTGCAAATTCATGCAGAAAATTGTCAGTTACTTTTTTTAAATAGCTAAGTTGGTTCTCTATATCGTCCCATACGATTACCGTCATTTTTGAGATTATCATAATCCCAAATTGGAAAGGACTTATTAGTCCATTATCTGGATAAACTAATTCGATATATTCGGTAACTAGCTCACTTCCGGCACAAAATAAGTCCTCTACTTCGCTAATAATATCACTACCATATCTTTCAATCTCACGGTTGTAAGTATCTACTTGATATTTTTGGATTAGGTGCGTCTCGTTATTTGATTCCAAAAGCTCTTTTATCTGCAACATTAACTTAGATTGAACTTCAATGGATGCGTTTACTCTAAACCGTATATGGTTACCACCTTCATTATAGCGGATAAAAAACCATTTATGAATAAGTGATGTATTATTATCAACTATTTTTTTTATAATATTGATTAAAAGGCGGTTTGCATTATTTGGTGTACAAAAAAGTTTCAGATATAACCAGGCGCTACCTGGTACAAACGTTCGATTAATGCTAAGTGAAGTTGGAACTTTGGAACTTTTCAATGGCTGGTATACCAGTTCATTATGCTTTAAAAAAGCCACAAACTGATTAACTACTGGTTTATCATGTATTACGACAGAATTGTCAGGCCTATGAAATTCTTTTAGCACAATTTTCTTTTCATCTTTGATACAATCGATAAAAAAAGAAGCTTCAATTTCATTTTCGAGATTGAAAACCAATTGCTGATCATGATTTCCAAGCATTATCCGCTGGGGTATTTTGAATCGCGTCCGGAAATGGGAAATGGCATCTAACGGATTATTTTCTACTTCCATTTTCAGTTGATTTAAATCAAACTCTTTTATTATCCACTTTGCAGGGCTGATTATCGTCCGTCCAAATTCAACCGCTGGATAAAAACCCAAATCAGGGAAAAGCTGCTCAAGGTCTAATGAAAAACCCGACGATGTACCTTGATGCTGCAAATCGCATAAAATACGAAATAAACTAAGGTCGGTTCTGGTATGATTATAAGCAGAAGTCAACCGAGGAATTACTCTTCTTTTTAATTTTACCGATTCCAGTATGATCTCATTATTAAGTACCGAAACTAACAGATCGTCTGGTCTAATTTGCTGTTCAACTGGTAATGTTGAATATAAATTGATAGGTATCTCATAATCATATATACGAACGCGCCTATTGACATTATCGACATGAGAATCCGAAAACTGTCCGATATCTGCAAATACGATATCCGGGTTTTCTGTGGATTCGGCTTTCGCAATTCCTCGGCAAATGTCTACTAACTCGTCATTAAACAACGAAAAGCGGCCTATAAGCGAAGTAGCTGTAGCACGTCCCAAACTATCGAGAAGTATTTTATTGCCTGCTAGCTTTCTAAACATTAGAGATGTCGTTGGTGGTAAAGGATTTTCTCCCTTTTTATCCTTTAAATTTAAAACATCATTCCCTGTAAGCGAAATCGGGGCATATGAATCTCTATTGGTATTCATTAACCAAGCCTTCATCATCAATTGATGCACCTCTGTCCATTGAATTGTTTTAATATCGGCTACTTGGTCAGGGAAACGAATATCCTCTAGCATTTCAGTTTTACTTTGCTCGTCAATAAGGTTTCCATAGCTAATACCTGTATCAGGGTCTAAGGCAATCAATAAGGGAACCTTTTGTTGGTCAAATCGAACTTTAAAGTCGGCTATGAATCTTTCCAGGTTAGGAAGGCTGGATGGACCAGATATCTTCCTAAGCACATCTATGGCTTCTAATAATTGCTGCTGCTCATTTTGATCTATGCCGCCACATTCAATTGGCCGTTCACATGCGCAATAGAAAAGCTGGCCATTGCCTTCAATATTGATTTTCGCTAATAAGTTTGCTAGCGATCTCGAAACTTCCGGCAGTGGTTTTGAGACATTCAGGGTATTGGTTTTTATTTTATCTACAAAATTCATTACTGAAGAAAACTGTAAATCTGCGAGAGCTTTTCCACTGAAATCGCCACGCTCTAAACTGATAATATTTCCATCATTCTCTGTCTTAAGGAATTGCTCGTCCAACAAAAAATTTAAATACGCTTTTGCTTCGTCGTGTGAGCACTCAGTTTCGAATTTAATCCATGCAAGAAAGTCCAGGTTGTTTAAAGATTTGTTTTTAAGCAGCTTTACGATCGATACATTTAAGTCTTCCGCATCAATAGCGTCTAGCGTGAATATATTATGCCCCTTATCATCGTCGATAGTTTTAATAAACCGAAACTCATTTCCAACGCTGTAACACATGGGATTCAGTCTTACATCGTAATGATCTGCTTGCTGGCGTAAATACTCAAAAATTCGAAGACGCAATTTTTGATCAGGCAATAAATGAAGCTTAACAAGTTCATTATCTTTCAAATTGACAACTTTATCTTCTGTCCACTTGATAGATGTAAATGATGAAAAACTTCCGAATGGCGTTGTTCTGAAGCACATGCGATTGTAGTATTTATTCAAGCTAAATATTTCCTTTTCATTCATTGATGAATAATCGAAACGCTTCTTTTCCAGCGCTGTATAAAAATCGGGACTTGCCAGATACAGCGCATTTTTAAACTCATCAGACAGAAGTATCTGATCCAAAGCTTTTAAGTTATACTCCTTAAAACTGTAAAATGGTGCCCTTAGAAACAATTCAGGGAAAAACTCGTATTTCATATTATATAATCCTTGAGATTTTGAACTTTTATTTCGCAAAAACCTAATGTTGTCCGAACAAACCTTATTCTGATAAAAAGACTATTGCTCCATCAGCAGCCTTTTTAATTTAACCTAGCCATTTATAGTAATGAAAAACTAAAAAACCTCGGAGATTTGGTTTATTGATTAGATACCGGCGTTATCTTTAATAACCACCATTTCCAAGTCCGAAAAAATTTCGTCGAATCTCAATCCATAAGGAATGAGTGCTTCGTTGAGTTCTTTCAGATCAGTCATATTACAATCAAGCTTGATATCAACCATGTTTTTGTAGTTTGTTGCATCTATTACCGGTAATGGACTGGATTGAAGTGGAATCTGAAGTCTATCAATAAATACAGAAAGAAAGCAACTGCGGAAATTGCACCCAAATTTGTCTAAATTTACCATCGGTTCTCCACCTTTAGTAAGTATTTTATCATCAGTTGTTGTGCGTATCAGCGCCAAACATTTTACTTTTCTGTGTTCGAGGCCAATTTTATACTTCGGGAAATAGGTCTGTAGCTGTGACTGCATGATCATAAAGGCATCCTTACTCCGCGATTCCGGCAATTGAAGTTCATAACAATAACCATTGCCATTTTTCACCCAATCCATGAACTCCATAGAATTTTTGATAGAATTTTTATCAGGTTCAAGTGCAGCCAAATCTTTAACTTCAATTATCATTTCTTTTTGCTCCTTTCTGTATGCTAAACGGAAAAGCTCTGTCATAGAAAGATTACGTGCAGTAATGCGTTTTAAATTCTGAGGCAACTTAGTTTGTACATCTTTATAAATTCCCCTGCCAAGACCATCTATATATCCTGATAATTGAGACCTTAACAATAAATTATTATCATTACTTTCGCCAAAAAACAATGGTCGCAGCGCATCATAGGTCCTGTTGGTTTCCTGCTTTGTCCGTACCTGTAAACTTTTTGTCGTGAGGATTTTCCTGATATTTTCTTCATTAACGTCGGATGGGTCGGAGATGGCTTGCACGGTTCCATCAGCACCTATCCAGACACAATGGGGTAGTGTTTGGTGGGGAAATAATTTCACCAGAATTTTGTCATTTGTTATCTGAGGCAGAGTTACATTTTTACCAGTTTGTTTTTCAAGTTTTTTTAAGAATTCTACTATATGATTTGTTGACTCATATCCTACAGATAGAAACTGCACTTTTCCGTCGAACTGGTTTTGTAAAGCTTCTATTTTTGGGATCATTGCTATACAAGGGCTGCACCAGGTGGCCCAAAAATCCAATATCACTACCTTTCCCCTAAAATCACTAAACTTCAAGGTAGGCGTTTTGTAATTTATGATATCAGGCAGGGTAAGATCTGGCATCTTCTGACCTACTGATAGAGAATTTTGGGCGTGGCCTTTCAATGCAAATGCTGCACATAAAACTACGTTTATAATTATAATGAATATTTTCTTCATGGTTTTTAATTAATTGTTTAACGTTCGTTTTGTTTGATCCCACTGGCAACTATCTCTTCAGCCGGAATAGGAAGCACATAACGTTTATCTCCCGGGCTTAACGTATATACCTGTCCTGCAACTGTCCGTACGATTGCTTTCGCAAAGCGTGGATCTTTATTTAACCGCTTCAAATCTCCCCAGCGCAGTCCCCGGAAGACAAGCTCCTTGCGCCTTTCTTTAAGGATAATCTTCAGGGCATCCTCCGCATCATTCGCACTCGAGGCCTGAAAAGTCCCTTTGGTCCAGCGGGTGATCAGCAGGGTATTCAACTGTTTAATGGCCTCTGCAAAACTGCCCATCCTGGCCAGTGATTCTGCGCGGATCAGGTACAATTCATCCACAGCCAGGCCACCAAACAGCTGCAGGCGGGAGCTCCCATAACGCCCTTTGAAATAGAAAGGTGCGGTGCCTGCAAAGAATATGCTTTTTCTTAGATCCTTGTCTGCGTAAAGCAGGTAAAGTTCATCTGCTACCGTTGCCTTGGTCGAAGTGGTAAATCCGTATGGGATAAGCTTATCATAAAATATGACCTCAGGATTGTCGGCTGCAGGAGAAGATGGAAATGGATTGGTCGCGGTCGGACTGATGGTATTGTAATCCAGCAGGGAATGGTTAAGCACAAGCGCAGCTGCCGCGTATCTATCCGCCAGTTCATAATTTTCCATATTCAGGTATACCCTAGCCAGTAGTGCATCCGCTGCAGCCCTGGAAGGGCGGCTTTTAAACTGGGTAGTTTGTGGCAATAAGTTCTCTGCTTCAAGCAAATCACCAATCACCTGGTCGTAAACCTCCTGGACGGAAGCCCTTCCCGCTTTTGCATTCACATCAGCAGTAAGCCGCAGACACACGCCCAGATCTATGCTTGCCGTATTTTTATCGAAAGGTTTAGAAAACAGCTGCACCAGGTTGTAGAAAGCAAATGCCCGGTGGAAAAGTGCGCTTCCTTTGGTGGTGTTCCAATCGGCCGTTGATCCATCAAGCCCTTTCAGTCCCTCTAGCCCATCTAAAATGATATTGGCATAAAAGATCTGTTGATAAGGAAAGTTCCAGTCTGTGCAGGGCTCATTTTGATAGAGATCCCCAGCCCATAAATAGCTGTTCTTCTGTACCGCGGTTGTGAATCCAGCCAGTGCCGCATCTGTGGCGTAAAAATCATCAGCTGAAATTTCCTGAAGCGCTGGACTGATATTGAATATCGTCAGGTTATCCATTAAGGCATTAAAATCATCCAGGGTTTTTGGAATGAGCAGGCCCTTGTCTGGTTTTTTGTCCAGAAATTCCTTTTGGCAGGCGCTGAAAAGCAGCCCGGACAGCAAAAGCAACATAAGTAAATATAATGGTTTCATAATATTTAGTGTTAATGATTATCATTTCAAAAATCTGCTTTGATGCCAAGCGCGACTGTACGAGCTGGCGGATAGTCAAAGACAGGATAATCTGGGTCAAAATGGGTTTTGGTCGACTTCCAGATGATCCCGATGTTATTGGCATAGAGATAGATCTGCAGTTTACTGAGTGTAAGCCGCTGCTGTAAGCTTTTACCGAATTCGTAAGATAAGTTGATGTCCTGCAGGCGGATGTTATCAGCCTTTTCTACAGTGGCCGTTGAAAGATTATAGAAATCATCCCTTGCCGTATTGATGACTGCAGGCATCGAGGGTAGGGTTGTGATAAGTTCATCCCCGGGCTTCCGCCAGCGCTCATTGTACCTCCCCTGAAAGTAGCCCTGTCCGGAAAGAATGCTGGAGTAGAGAATCCCGGGCTGCCTGAAATAGTAACCCAGGCGATAGCTGATGTTTGCGGAGAGGGAGAATTGTCTGTAAGTGAAAGTATTACGCAGGGCACCATAGTTTACCGGACGGGCAGGCCCACTGTAAACTAGGTTATCTGGTGTTGCTGAAGTTAACAGTTGATTATAATCTTTGCTTATTTTTCCGCTCAGGTAACCCTGAGGGTCACCACTCTGCGAATCAAGGCCTGCAAAAGCATAACTGTATACCGCATAAAAGGGTTTCCCATTCAAAGGATACACTTCGCTGTCGGATAACTGCGCATACCTGCCTGCCGGTTGCTGCAGCACGTAATCCACAACTTTATCCTTGACATGGCTAAAAAAGAAACTCGTCTGCCAACCCAATTCACCGACTAAATTCCGGCTGTTTAAACTAAAGTCAATGCCCGCACCACGGGTATTTGCTGTATTACCACGAAAAGTGGTGATACCCGATGAGGGCGCAAAAGCAATGTCGCCGATCAGATCCATGCCCCTTTTTAAGTAAGGCTCTACCGTTCCGCTGATCCGGTTATTCTTGGTTGCAAAATCAAACCCCATATTGATCAGGCGTACCCGCTCCCACCTCAGCTCAGGGTTTGGCGGATTGATGACCTGCGCATATACCGTATTGATGGCATTGCCCGTGATGTATATCGCTGTTGTGAAGGCAGAAAGACTTTTATTCACATTGCCATTATAGCCGTAGGTCAGCCTCATTTTTAAATATGGAAGCCAGTCCAGGCTATAAAAATTCTCCTTATTGATATTCCAGGCGAGTCCCGCCGAATACAGTGGCACTCCTTGCTGATTTGTTTTTACCCCGAAAAGATTACTCCGGTCAAGCCTGGCACTGGCCGAAAAGGTATAACGGTCCAAGAAAGTATACGCCGCATTAGAATAATAAGAAATATTCCGGTCGGTCAGATCGGTCATGCTGTTATAAAAAGGGATAGCTGCCAGCGAACCCGGGATTGCATATTGGGGAAACTGGCTGAGATAATCGACCCCCAAAGTAGTTGCATGGCTATCGTCATAACCATATGATCGGTTGCTGTTACCCAATGTATGGAAATCACGAAGCTCGTATCCTGCAATGGCAGTGAGACTATGTTTATCATTCCATTGACGGTTAAAATTTAGCTGGCCCCTAATGCTTTGACTGGTGGCGGTGAGATCATTCAGATCGAGTATCGCCCCGCGCGGAATAGCATAAGTGAGTTTCCCATTAGTATCGACCGCCGAAAAGTTGTTGATCAGGTTCCTGGTAAAATACGATTTCTCGCTCTGGAGATTCCGCCCGCCAGTGATGGTCTGTCCGTACTGGTACAATAAGGAAAGCGAAAGATATGGCCTGATTTTGTAGCTGGCGTTAAAATTCAGCCGATAATCGATCAGTTTGCGGGTTTTATCCGCCACATAGATTTCTTCCAAGGGCTTATAGCTCCAGTCAAGCAATCCCCGCTTCTGGGCGGCCTGTATAAACCCCTGCCGGTAGTCATGTGTCATCGCAAGCGGATTGCCTGCATCATCGGCAAGCCTTGCATAGGGATAAAGCGAAGGGCCATTACCTGTTTTAAGCCCGATAAGGCTGGTACCCAGATTGTTTGTCGTGGTATTGCTCTGGCTATAATAAAACCCTGTCGTGATCTCCAGCTTTTTATTCAGTAAATTCAGGGACTGTCCCCCATTAAAAGTATAACGGTCAAAACCGTTTCCTACCAGATTATCCCGGTTATGGTCATAACCTCCTGAGAGGTTAAAGCGCTGGGTTTCGCTTCCACCACTAAAATTCAGTGCATACTGCTGGTTTACACTTTTGCGGTAAAAGTACTTATCAAAATCATTGCGCACATCATATCCGGCCAAATCATTGATCTGCGCATCCGCCTGCGCAGTATTTATTTTTCCATCCCTCCGGGCAATCAGCAATTCCACCACAGGCGTAATCGCCGGATTATTGAAACCCGTTTCGGCATTCAGATAAAAACCTTTGTCAAAAAGCATTTTTTCAACACCAATGAAATCCGCAGCAGACATCCTGGGCTGATAAAAGATATCCGGTTGATCACCAATGGTCGCGTTGGCATTAAAGCCTATCTTGACGGCCTGGTTATAACGTCCTTTTTTAGTGGTGATCACAATCACACCATTACCAGCCCGCGAGCCCCAGATAGAAGCCGCCGCAGCATCCTTGAGTACAGAGATGCTCTCTACATCATTGGGATTGATGTTATTGATATCGCCGTCATATGGGAAGTTATCCAGCACAATCAATGGACTGGAATTCCCATATATGGTATTCTGTCCCCGTACACTGATCAGGCCAGCCCCTGCTGACCTGCCTTTGTTGAAAAGCAAGCCTGGAGTGACATCTTCAAGTCTCTCCAATATCCCTGTACTTACCCTGCGATTGAGCAAATTGTTATTTATCTGAACGAAAGATCCCGTCGCGCGCTCGGCAGGTATAATCTGATATCCTGTTGAAACAACCGAAACCTGATCAAGTTGCCCGGTTGCAACTGTCAAAACAACCACCCCCAACTCTCTCGCAGCCTTAATCTCCTTACTTTCATACCCCAGATAAGAAATCACCAGCACCGCGTTTTCATCCACATTACCGATCAAAAACTCACCTTTTTCATCCGTTCTTACTGCCTTCCCAGTTCCCCTAACCCTAACTATCGCACCAGCTAATACCTGGTTATTTTCGCCAAGGACTTTACCCTTAACATCAATACCAGCAAAACGGGAACTAAGATTATCAAAAAAGGAAGGCTCCGGCTTCTTTTTAATAGAAACAATTCTGCCATCAATTTCATAAGTCAACTTCAGGCCATCCAGCACTTTTGTAAGCGCCTCTTCGACACTTACATCAACTACTGCAATATTCAGTCTGCTGGTTTCTTTCAACAGTTTAACATCATAAATAAAACTATAGCCGCTCTGCTTTCTGATTTCCTTAAAAACAGATTCCAAAGAGGCGTTGCGCTGATTAATAGTCACGCGCTGCGCAAAAGTAGCAGCACTTAACTGCAAGAGACACGCTAACAATAAAACGGTGGTTAATCGCATAATCAGCAAGATTTTCTGGTATAGCCGCACAGGCATACCCAATTTCCAAGGATATTTTTTATACATTTGATAAGTTTGGTTTAAGTAGTACGCCCTAACTTTCCACGGCGCGGGCAACTACGGTATTCAGTTGATAATTATTGGCTGTCGCCAAACGTCAACCAGGTCTTATTATAAGGTCTGGTTGTTTTTTTAAAGTTCCTCTCTGCGCTTCACCTCTCTTTTTTAAATCGTCCAAAATTCAATTAATTCGTTTTCTCAGGTAGATCTAATTATTTAGTCACATATATCTTGCGTCCCTCAACCTTAAACTTGACCAGACCAGCAGATTCAATTGATTTTAAAACCGAAGAAAGCTTTTCCGTCCGGGACACCCAGCCACCAATTTCCATATCATCCGGGACAGAAGCATTATATATAACTTCTACATCATACCAGCGTGCAATCTTCCGCATCGCTAGTTTAAAGTTCACATGATTCAGGTAAAACTCCCCGGATTTCCAGTCCACCACATTATCCAACTCCACCTTATTGACCGCAAGTGAATTTCCAGAATTTATGGCCTGTTGCCCAGGCTTCAGCACCTCCGTGTTTTTTCCTGAAACCACCTTAACCGAACCTTCCAGCAAGGTCGTCGCCGTCACTGGCTCATCGGAGTAACTGTTCACATTAAAATGCGTACCCAGTACATGCACCTCCTGCCGATTCGTACTTACCACAAAAGGATGTGCCTTATCTTTCGCTATTTCAAAATACGCTTCGCCACTCAGTTTAACCCGCCTTTCTCCACGCTCATTCAGAGAAAAAGCATAGGTTAAACTAGAAGCAGCGTTTAGCCACACCAAGGAACCATCAGGCAAACGCAGCCGATAAGTCTCCCCATTAGCAGTGGAAAGCGTATTGATTTTATTTTGAGCACTCTGCCCTTTATCTTTCATTTCATAGACCAGCTGACCATCAGCCGCCTTAGTAATGCTCACTCCAGCCTCTTCGATCAACTCCCCATTTACAGCATCAGACAACATAATCTTTTTACCATCAGCCAATGTCAAAGTAGCCGACTGTCTGCCCGGAGCAATATCTTCTTGCACAAAAGCCACATCCGGCTTCACTGTACCCGGCTGATCTTTATTGATGAAGAAAAATAAGCCACCAACCAACAATACTGCTGCCGCAGCAGATTTCCACCAGATTCCCGGAATTTGGAATGTTTTCACCGCATTCTCCGCGTTGACCTGAGCCAACAGGTTATCATGCATCCGGTCACGAATCACCAAAGGATTACTGGCATACCCTTCCGGTAATTCCAGTAACTCGTCTTTGTGCTGCATATACCATTTATCAAAGTAAGCCTGCTCCTGATCAGAGACAGTTCCTGCTCGAAGCTTATGGGCAATCTCCCGTAACAGTTTGATATCGGATTCCTGTTCCATTTCGGATTTGTTTTGCCCTATAGTCCGAAAAAAATGAGCTACCCCTTAGTCCAGGTTAAAATAATTTTAAAAAAAATGAATTTAATGTTAAGACAGGCCAGAAGTGACCTTTTAACTGTTGTTTCCAAAGAACCACAAAAGCAGCAATGGAGAAATCGTAGTCAGGTCACTGCGGAGATCCTTAATCGCTTTCGAAAGGTGCGCCTCCACCGTCTTTTCAGAAATGTCCAGATCCGAAGCAATCTGTTTATTGGTCATCCCCTGTTCCCGGCTCAGTTTAAATACAATACGGCATTTCTCAGGAAGACGATTCACCGCAGCTTCTATCCTTTCCATCAGCTCCTTCTCCAATAAGTGTTCATCTGCTGACGATGTATATGGTTCCTCACTAACATGAAGAGATTTATCTTTGCGATCCTGCAGACGGTACTGTTTATCCAATTGTTTAATCACCTGATATTTTACCGCAACAGCAAGATAGGTAGCCAGGGAATATTTAAGTTTAAGATCATTCCTGCGCTGCCAGAGACTAAAGAATACATCCTGTACACATTCTTCGGCGACTTCAGGATTGTCCAGGCGATTTCCGGCAACAACCAATAACTTATCCCAATAGCGAAAATATAGGGCAGATAAAGCCTGCTGCTGATCTGCTTTGAGCAGATCGAGCAATTCGTTATCAGTAAGGTTATTATAATTGTTCATACCCTTTAACATTTAGCCTCCTCGTATTTGGTAAGTAATACCTGGCTGCCTGTACCTGTATAAATTTACAGATATCCGGGGCAATAGTAAATATTTATTTTGGAAAAGTTGTTAACGTTTCTCCAATCCACGAATCTGGAGACCAGATTCTAACTTGTTCATACTAGAATCATCTACTACTTGCATTTCCCTTATTCAGGAAGATATCTTGTATCGGATCTAAGATATCGTCCAAAAAAAGGTACCTACCCTTAGTACAGGTTGAAATATTTCTGGAACTTGTCACACTGGTAGTAGATCTAGGGCAAAAGCAAGATTATTATAGATGAGCGGCTTTTAACTCAAGAGACAATGCTGTAAAAAAGAAAAAGCGGGAATAAATCCATTTGCATGGTTACTCCCGCTTAAATTAACGCTCTCAAAACAAATGTACCAATCCAAATGATATATGCCAACTGAAATAAATATAAAATCTGCTATTTTTATTAAATCACCACTCTAAAAGTCAAATTCACTCTTGGCCCCATCGGCTTCAATGATTTGGCAACCCGGTGCTCCCAGTTTACCTGCAAATCCCCTTTCATGATCATTAAAGCCCCACTCTCCAGCCTGATCGAGTATTTTTCACTATGGTTACTTTTCCTACGGATATCAAAACACCTAACCTGACCAAAACTTACTGAAGCAATAACCGGATGTGTTCCCAACGCCTTTTCGTTATCACTGTGCCAGGCTACTGAATCATTCCCGTCGCGGTAATAATTGAGGAGCACACTGTTGAACCTAACACCGGCGATTACCTCTACCTTATCCTTAATCATCAATAATTCCGGCGTCCAGGCATTTGGTGCTGATCTCCGCAAAGAAGTATAATCATAAGTCTCCCCGTCAGCGTACCAGGCTGTCAATCTGGGCGTCAAAACCTGCTTGTCATACATACTCACTACTTTTTGCTTCCAGGGACATTCCGCAATGAACTTATGCAATAAAACTTGCGCGCCCTGCTCGCTGAACAGATCAGGATGATATTCCAATAGCTCAACCGGCAAACCAGGCGTATGTCCTGCTTCCTTAAACAAAGCAAACTGTTCCGCCATCGCTACGCCCGTTGATCCTCACCGCCATGACTGATACCCCAAATGGATTTATGCTTTTCCAGCACCTCGCTTCCATAACGAAACCTGAACCTGAAACCATGCGCTCCATAACCGATCTCCTTTACAAAACCTGTCAGCACGGGTTCCAGCAGCTCCATCAACCGCATACAATATTTGTCAAAATCCGGCTCAATAAATTTTAGCCTATACCCTTCCGAAAATTCGATAAAATTGAATTCAATAGCCTCCACAGAATTGCTTACGAAACGACTAGGATTGCCGATGTTATTCCGTAGTTTCTCATTCAGCCGGATAAACAACAACAGCTTTTCCTGTAAAAGTCTCACCGTGTCCCGGTACTCCAATTGCCAAAGATAGCCCTCCGGCGTATATCCAGATTTTCTCATCGTCTTAGCGTAAAAATTGTTCAAAACGGCTGATACGTGCATTTTTCCTCCTTCGTTGGTCGATCAAACTGAATGGTACTACTCCCCAGATCCGGCAATTGGCTCCTTTGTCCAGTTCGACAGGTTTAAAATAATTGTTATCTGCCAGCAAATATGCTCTGCCAGCCTTTGTGTAGTAAGCCCTGAGCATAAAACTCCCCGCCAGTTCACAAACTACAATATCTCCCTGCTCTGGTTCCAGCGACTGATCCACAACCAGCATGTCGTCCGGAAAAATACCGGAAGCGATCATTCCCTCGCCTATGACTTTTGCAAAATAAAGCTCATGGCTACTCACCTCACCTTCGGTGTTTAATGTGGTGCGCAACTGTTCATATTCAGATACAGGACTTTGAAAGGTTAATTTTTCATCTTTAGCAAACAAGGGTACCAGCGTTTGCGCAGTTCCCCTTTTGAACAGCTCAACTTCTCTCATGATTTAAAACTTAGGTACCTGCAAAGCTAGGTTAAATCATGATGCAATTTCAAATAAATTACTAATATTTTTAGTTTTTAAGAATATATAAAACTATTTTTATTAGCTTTATATATAGACACCCGATTGGTAAAATCTTGCTATATTTACCAAAACATGGTTTATAAGAACATGAAAAATTTATAACGCTAACTTTAAACATATGTCAAAAACAATTGATTTAGGTGTCGAAAAGGATCATATTGAATCCTTAACACGAGCCAATGGAATTACTGCTATATCAGAATTGATTTGGAACGCTCTCGATGCAGATTCAACCTTAATAAACATTGACTACAAAAAGAATGCGGTAAGCTTTATTGATGAAATCATTATATCAGATAACGGAAGTGGCATTACTTATGAGAATGCGCAAGAAGTTTTCGGAAGGTTAGGCGGTTCTGAAAAAAAAATAAAAAACTCCAGTCCTAACGGTAGGCCATATCATGGAAAAGAAGGAAAAGGAAGATATAAATCACTCGCCCTGGGTGATTTAGTTATTTTTAACAGCAGATATAAAAGTAGTAAAGGAATTAAAGAATTTACAATAACCATAGATCACAATGATCTGTCCAAATCGGAAATTGGTGACCCTAAACTTATTAAAGATAATAAAGACAAAACAGGGTTTACAGTTACAATTCAGAATGTTAACCAAGAAACCTGTCATCAGGCAATAGACCAGAAAAACAGAAAAGATCTGGAGCAAAAATTCGCTTCATATTGGATTAACTACCCAGACTTCGTCATACTTTTTAATGGGCATAAACTAGAATTTGAATCTCTAATTAAAAATTCTGAAGAGAAAGAAATCACTATTCAAGACGGTTCACTGACATACAGATTTACCATAAAAATTTTAGAGTGGAATTTTGACATCAAGAAAAAAGCCTATTTATGTAGTGTAAAAGGTGTCCCGTTTAGAGAGCTCAATTTAGGTATACGGTCGTCCATTCCTATATCAATATTCATCCAGTCTAATTATATAGAAAAACTACATAAAGAAAATCGGATCGATTTAGAGAACTTCGATGATGCGCTGCAAAATGTATTTGGAGAATCTAAAAAATTTGCGCGAGATTATGTACGCAGGAGATTACATCAGTATTCTGGTGAATTTATTACCGAATTAAAATCTAAGGGTATTTATCCGTACAAGGGCGAGGCTGAAAACGTAGTTGAAGTTAGTAAACGGCAGGTTTTCGACATCGTAGCATTGCAAATTCATGAGTACTTACCTACGTTCGATGATCAGGATGATCAAAATAAAAAATTTACACTAACATTAATTAAAGAAGCTCTAGAGCAGGATTCGACTGCTCTACAACGAATTCTTTCTGAAGTCATTGAATTGCCTGAAGAGAAAAGAATTGAGTTGGCTGAAATATTAGAAGACAGCTCCCTATCAAATATTATAGATACAATGACGGAAATAAAAAACCGTCTTAATCTACTTAACGGACTAGAACAGATAATTTACAGTCCTGATTTGAATAAAAACATTAAGGAACGAAAGCATCTCCATAAAATTATTGTAAATGAAACCTGGATATTTGGCGATAACTACACGTATGGCGTTGATGATGTTACACTAAAAAACGTCCTTAAAGCATATTTAAAAGATTCCTTACAACGTGAAGATTTCCTTGAGATTGTCGAGCAATCTGAAAATAAAGATTTGCAGACAATACCAGATGTTTGTCTATGGCAACAGTATAGCATGGGCAATGCAGGAAAAGAAAATCTGATTATCGAATTAAAAAAACCAACTGTTGATGCTGGTTTTACTGAAAAAACGCAAATAGAATCTTATGCAACAAAAGTCTCAAATGATCCAAGGTTTCCCAAAGAAAAAACCAAGTGGAAATTTATTCTGGTTACCAAAGATATAAAAAAGGAAATAGAGCCTTATCTCCAGCAAAAAAACAGAAAATATGGTCATGTAGCTGAAGGAGATAACTTTGATGTCTATATTTTGCCATGGGGACATATTTTAAACGAAGCAAAACTTAGACACGAATTTATTAAGGAAAAATTGAACCTAAATTTGCAAGATAATGAGGAGGGTCTAGAGTATCTGCAAAAGAAATATAAAGAATATTTACCGATTGATTTTAAAAGCTAATTCAGCCCCTTTGATTTAAAAATCCAAGGAGTTATTCTGTTATATTTTAAACGAACAGAACATCCTTAGGAAGATTATTCGGGAAACAAAGAATATGTTCCCTGGACGAAGGCAAATCAGATCAGCCCTTCATCCGCAAATGAAAAGTAACTTTGGTCAGGCGTGATGATTAAATGATCCAAAACGGGAAGATCCAACAGCTTACCCACTTCTACTAATCTTCCAGTAATTCTGATGTCTTCAGTACTTGGTATGCGGTTGCCTGAAGGATGATTGTGGAACAACATAATTGAACTGGCGCAGGCTTTTAATGCTGCACTAAATATTAACTTAGCATCCACTACTACACCAGCCATACCACCGGTACCAATGTGGTAGAATCCCAGTACTCTACCATGATGGTTCAGTAAAAGGATCTTAAATTCTTCCTGAAAGGAAATGGTATTTTTATTCCAACATTTGAACATTACTCCGAATCCTTCTTTGGAAGAAGTAACCCTGGGGCATTCACAAGCTTTGAACTTAGGCAGGTAACTGATTTTAATTTCAGCGACTTTTGAGAAGTCATTTTGAATTTGCAGCTTTTCCATAACTATTGATTTAATGAAAATTAATTATGGTGCCTGCCCCCCAGCCGGTGGCATTGGGGCAAAGTGGAGATTCAAAAAATGTGGAGGCTCCCGAAGGGATACCCATTTTTTGAATACTACTTTGGCGAAGCGAACCCCTATGTCCACCGGCTGGGGAACTTGGCTGAATAATTGATTTTTTATAGAGCCTCACCTTAGGAAAAATAGATTAACATCGACTGACGAACAATTCCTTCTGATCGCTTGTTATTCCAAAAAGTAAAGGGATGAATCAATTTAGAATAGAGGTCGCCAGTAACGGCCAGGAACATACTTATAACATTACACGATTAGGTAACCACGTATTTGATATCTACCAGGATGAAGATAAGATAGGCACCATAGAATTAGATGATCAAAACCACGAACATTGCCTGACCTCCGACTGTGAGTTGGACTTGCCTCTTTTAAATGCCATCAGGGAAGCGATACACGCGCATGAATCTCCTGATTCTGCAATCAAATAGGGTGTTTGTGGTATCTATTAATGAAAGTAAGCTTGCTCACCATTTGCAAATAGAAAAATTCACCTGATGCCTGTTCGCGCTTTTTCAGCCAATAAAGAAAATGCCCACCCAGATCAATAAACACAGGAAGATTACTTTGCAACCAGGCTTTATGAGCATGCTTCCAATCAAAAGAATAATGAATATTCGACGCTTGAATGTGATTAAAGGCAGGATGCTCCAGCGTGAATTTATCTTTTAACCTTGGCGGGAAAAGCCTTTCTGACTTTCTGGTATACACCACATGAGATCCACCGCTAAGTTCATACTCTTTCAAAATAGCGCTCTTTGGATCCGGAATGGACTTACCCAAACTAAATCCCTTAAATTTCAACCCATTGATCACCCAGATCAGCTTCTGATAAAAGGCCTCCCGGCTCTGCAATTCCGCAATTGAAAGCGAAGAATTCTGAAACTCAATGGTCAATCCTTCCGGGGTATGCACATCTGCCCTATGGTACTCCTGCATAATTTCGTCATAAAAGCTGATTTCCCGATAACTTTCGGGGAATTGATCTTTCCATTCCCTATGCCAGATCGTTTCGCGTTCCCACCAGGAATCACATTTCGTCAATACCCGATGCGCCCAATGGTGCAATTTTGATTCCCCACATTTAGGAATCATCTCATTTCCGCATCCTATGCATATCCCTTTCAGTCCCTTCCGGGCTTCTACTTTACTCCCATCTACAAAAGCATACTGCATATTTTTGAAAACGAATCCAAGCAAATGTATAAAAATTCAATATTCTGAATACTATACCGAAACTAACGACTCGACGGCTCCTTGGCTTCCTTCCTGATCATTTTCGCTCTGATCAGATACCTGCTTACACTCTGCCTTCAGCAGTTCATCCACCTCCGCTTTAATCCGGATGTAATTCTCCATTACATCCCCATAACTTACAGGCTCAATAACAGGGATCGGTTTGTAAGCAGCTTCCTCCACTGCAATTGCCCCATGATCATTCTGGATTTCCGAATGAAACATCTTCAGCTGAATCTTCTGATCCGGGTTATCTGCCACCATACCGACAAACTCCCCTGAAGAAAGTGCTGAAATCTTGGCCGCCGGAATCGCATACTCCAACTGCAAAGACCTGGAAATCGAAATATCCGAACTGTTGATACTCCGGCTCTCCCTGTCCTGCATGATCTTCCCAAAATTCTCACTCAACTTCTTCGCCGTGTCTCCCGTCACCTGCCCACTGATCACATTGCCCACAATCCCGACAATCACATCCGCCTGTTCCGAACCATAATCCTTCTTCAACTGACTGAAATCCTGAACTGCCAGCGTCGTCGCCACCTTATTACTCCTGGCCGTCGCAATTAAACTATCCATGTTGTTAAAATAAATGGTCGGGAACTCGTCAAACACCAAACTGCTTTTCAACTGTGCTTTCCGGTTCACCAGTTTGATCATCCGGGAAACATACAAGGAAAGCACAGCCCCATACACCTGCAACTTCTGCGGATTATTACCCACACAGACAATCTTGGGCTCCTTTGGATTATTGACATCCAGCGTGAAATCATTACCGCTGAGCACATAATACAATTGCGGTGAAGACAACCTCGCTAAACCAATCTTAGCGGAAGCGATCTGCCCTTCCAGTTGTGCCATCGCCTTATTCTGCCAGGCAGAAATAAAAGGGTTCACCAACACCTTAATCTCTTCTTCTTGCTGCAGAAAAGAAAAAAGCTGATCATAATCTGCCTGCATCAATTCGATGACATGCGGCAGCGTACAATACCGCCCCTTCTTATACTTCCTCAAATACCAGATCACCGCGGTTAAGAAATTGATTGGAGATTCCACGAAAAAATCCCCTTCTTTTTTGATCCAGCTTCGGTTCAGCCCCATCATAATCGTACGACTTGCTTCTGTTGCATCGGTCAGGTCATCCATACTTTCAGGATCCAGGGGATTACAACGGTGGGTACGGTTCAGGTCATCAAAATTGATCACATAGAATTTCGGTTTCACTGCATAATTCCCCTGATATTTCAGCAGCTTATTGTAAGCAATCTTGCTCAAATCATCGAACTTAAAATCATACAGAAACATGGAATAACCTTTAGCAATGTGCTGGTCAATGATGTGCCGGATGATGAAATACGACTTACCGGCACCGGGCGTACCGGCTACCAGCATCCCACGGAACGGATTGATGACATTGATCCAGCTGTCCCTGATCTGATCCTTTAACCTGTATTTGGCGGGCAGATTAACCGAATACTCATTTTCCAACAGCCGTTCCTCCTGCGGAAAAGTCTCATTGTCCGTATTAAAGATATCCTTCTGTAACTTATCTTTAATCATACGACTCAAGAGTGTGCCACCAGTGAGTATCAACAAATACCCCGTTGTAGTTACGCCGATATAAGCCAGCGTGATTAGAACAGCACTCACAGGCATATAGAAACACAAAGTACTGATGTAATACAACAGTAAGCCTGTGATCAGATAGGCTACAATAGAATTGATGCGGATCTTTTCATCTTTTTTGCCTTTTACGCCTAAAAGGGAGATCAAGAGCAATAATAAGCTTGCTAGTTTAGGTCTTAAGGTATCTGCAAAAAGTCCGGTTCTCGCGATGTTACCAAACAGTTTATCGGTCAGTTCCGCATTCAGGCCCCAATGTACAAACACCTGATAGCAGCATAGATAAAAATGAATAACCAGTATCACAATACTGATCAGCCGCGTCAGATCAATGATCTTACGCAGAGATTGAATGTCTTCTCCTGTATTCATGGTTGTTGCTTAAAGTCCTTGCTGCACGTCGGTTTGTTGTCCCTTCTTCTTGCGCTTTTTCTTCAACTGGTTGTTTAAAGGATCGTAATCTGCTTTTGCCAGTAACAGATCCATGAAAGTGGGTGATAATGTTTCCTGGGACTGGGGAACAGGGGTTATTTCCCTATCGTTTTTCCTTTCCCCGGATGCTATTTTCTCCTGTATGGCCAATCGCTCTTCCAGACTTCCGTTCTTCTGCGTATTCGCATAGGCAAAAGTTTCTTTCAACCCGCGCTCAAAACGAAACAACTGATCGAACAGCTTTTCCCCGGAATGCTTAAAGGCAGAACGGTTGAACTCTCCCATTCGCTTGGAATGCTTTTGATTTTTACCATCCGAGTTATTCATCGGACTGAGTTTGATTTTGTTGCTGATGTCTTTGCGGCTCACAATGATTTGAACATGTAACTGCTCCCCTTCCTTTCGTTCTCCTGCTTTTTTAAGCCCTTTTTTCACCGCTGCATCCTTATGAGAATAATACCGGTAGTTCTCGACTTTGCCGTACCACAGGAGGTCTTTATGACTTTGTATTCCGGGACGGTTAAAGTTCCTGGCATATTCGTCCATGACTTTGACTGCGTAGGCTTTCAGTACCTTTTTTACATCCTCTTCTTTATAAAGGGCTTTCAGGTGGGCAATCTCCTTCTGACTGGGGCTGACATTGATCAGGAAAAATTTAGCTTCATCCCTGCACAACTTGGCGATGTTTTGATCGATGCGGGATTTCACTTCATAAGATTCAATTTGCAGACCATCGCCGTTAAACCAAAGTTCAGGAGCTTTCTCCGCATCCAGCCTGTTTTCTTTATCCAGGTAATGCACCAACTGGCCGCTGCTGCCCGTATCTTTGCCCTTTTCACTATCGGTAATGTTGATGTGCATGACTTAGAGTTTAGCAACCAGTTTGCGTGTCTCCAGAATTAATTCTTCCTTTTCTTTAGCCGAAGTGGTGAAACTGAAGCTATCCCTGGCTTTGATGTAATTGTTCAGGATGTACATAAACTTCATCTTCAGGCTGCTTTTATCCTCCTGTCCTTCTTTCAGGCTCTTTATCAATTGGGCAGTCTCTGTAAAGTGCCTGACGATCCCCTGCTGACTCTGCAACAATTCCTTATTGGCTTTTAAGACCTGATCATTAAAGTATTTGACGATCTGATCCTGGTTGCTGATCATGCGGCTGACATCCTGCCTCATGGGAATGAGCAGGATTTTCTCCTGCGCTTTGATGAAACTGGTATAGGTATCGTGACTTTTGGCCAGCATCTTTTTCAGGAGTTCATCGCTGATGTCTGAAGGATCTTTGCTGGTCTTGTAGAAATAATCTACCATCTGATTAAATAATAGCAGTTTATTCCGCCCGAATTTCTCACTGAGCTTTTCGAGTTTTTGGTCTGTGGTCTTGGAAAATCTTATGGTCTTGTTGTTGTCTTCGTTCATGGCATTTCAGGATGTAGTATACCGGACGGTATACTATTTTATGCGTTTAGGATATGGACAGTGGCCTAAAGTATACCCGGAGTATACTTCTACCCCCGATTGCAGCGCAATGAGGGGGAAAAGTAGGGCCCTGCCCAACTTCCGCTTGCTCCTTTTCTGTAGGGAAAAGGACTTCAGATAGAAATGCAGGACAGTGCCACTTTACGAGGAAAGGGGGACTTTTAGGTGGGGCTGATATCCTGTGGCTCCATGCTGACCAGTCTTGGATAGCCTTTGAAATTCTGCTCCACGTTCAGATAAAATACGGTACCGAAACTAAGCCTGCCTACAGCTAAGTTTCCCAAGAGGAAATCATCCTCGGCATTTTTATATACCGAAAGGCTGATCAGTTGCCCGGACGGAAATACCGTAAAGAAGCAATTGATGGCGTTCCCATTTTTAGACCAGATCATAAAATCCAGGCGGGCATCGTAATTGCCTAATGGCACTTCTTCTTTCTTGTATGTGTAATTTCTTGGTTCAAGACCTGCATCCAATGCAGCATTAAACTGGAGTACGTTTGTGTTGTTTCCCATGGTTATTCATTTTATGGAAACAAAAGTGAAGAAATCAATAATGGGGGTTTAGGTAGTTGTGGGTAGTACTGAAAAATAAATAACGAAGAGTTTTGCTATATTCGATACCGTTAGCTCCATCAATCCAAATAACTAATTAACGCCATATGAGAATCTATTGTGATAGTAACGTTTTTAGAAAAGCAAAGAGAACCTCTAAGCAGTTTAATCAGGCTGTCTATAATACTTTGGAAGCATTGAACGAGCATTTCGTTTTTTTGTTTTCAGAAGCGCATCTTGCTGATCTTACTAAATCACAGGAGGATTACCGCAAAGAAGACTTGATCTTAATGGAACGTTATGTGAAGAACAACTACTTCTGCAGGGATCACATAAAAAAAGAAATCCAAATACTACTCGCTACACCAACAGAAGCATATGATTCAAAAGATTTTCAAGCTTCCGACGAATTTCTGGAAAACCCTTACGATTCTGTGAGTAAGATATTTGATTTTGAAGGAGGAGAAGAATACGGTAACCTGTTTAAATCAATATTTGACTTACCAATATTTCCCGCCAACGATATAAACGTTGAAACTGTGCAACCAGAACATCGAGAGTTATTGGAACAGTTCAAAGGCGTGAGAACAATAAATGATGCACTTAAGAAACTCCAAGGGCTAGGGCAAATGCTTGATAGCGACTCAGTATTTAATTATTAACTGCCTATGTTGACAGATCAGCCTATAGTTATGACGAGTGGGAATTTGAATTTGATGAAAAAATGAAGGATACTGCCTTTGGCAAGTCCTTCACAGAAATGGTCGATTTAACTATGGTGGAATCCGATAGAAATGATGAGTACACGAGTTTCATCAACACCTATGTCCAACTTGAATTTTTTGGTATCACTGAGGAAAGAACCGGAAAGAAAAATAAGCTAAAGAAAAATAGCCATTTAGATCTAAATAAGGATGCCGTCCATGCTTTCTTTGCAAGTAAAGCAGACTATTTTGTCACAGACGATATTGGCGTACAAACTAAGGCATTTATTGTATATAAGCTGTTTAATATACAAACGAAGGTTTTATCGGTTCAGGATTTTATTGCCAGATCCATGCTTTTGTTGAAAAACGAAGATACTATAGCTTCTTTTTACGGAGGACTTTCCTTTTCTCTAAAAAAAGGATTCATGATTAATCAATCTCTGCTGGATCAACGCCAGTTGATTAAACTGTTATATCCGGTATTCAATTATTACAACAGGATGCAGATTAATCAAAATGAACGTGGACAAAGTATACAGTTATTTAAATCTTACGAAATCAGCTATGGAATTATGTTTGCGGAAATCGCCCTCCTAATTTCTAAATGCGAAAGAGTATTCGGACGAGCTATCGATCTAAAAGATGAAGAGAAATTATCTGAATTTAAAGAATATGAGGACGGTGAATTTATCAGGACATGGAAACATAATGGTCTGGATATTACTTTGTCTTGGGAGAAAAACACGCTAGGACAATCTATTATAGTATTAACAATGTGGTTTTAATTTCAATTATTAAAGGCCTATGTCAAACGTTAAAAACCAGCACTACGTTCCTCGATTTTATTTGAAAGGGTTCTCCAATAATAAATTGAGGGTTTGGGCATTTGATAAAACAACTGCTAAATCTTTTCCATCCAATTCGGGAAACCTGGCAAGTGAAAACTACTTCTATGACCATAAAGAAATTGATGAAATATTTGGAGCCAAGTTCATTGAGAAATCATTAGGCGATATCGAAGATAGGATTGCACCATTGTTAACAAGATTACTGGACGACTTTGACAACAGAAAAGTTTTCAAAATAGATGAACAAACGAAAGCCCAGCTTTGTGAATACATGAGCATCCAGATTTTAAGAACAAAAGCAAAGTATACTTCAGATGTTTACACTGATGGAACAGACTTTGGTTGAAAAATCATGGCTTTCACAACAACAAGTTAAATCTCTAGGTTTTCAAATGGATCCAGAAAAAGCTAAATCATTACAGATTAGCCACATGCTACCGGGAAAAAATTTAAAAACAGAGCTGATTAACTGCCTAAGTGCGCATATCTGTCTTATTTACAAAAACACCACACAAACACCTTTTTATACTTCAGACCACCCCATTGCAAAAAGAGCACACATTATAGATTCTGTACGGTCATTCTCAGGATATAGTTCTGAAGGAATAGAGATATCCTTCCCCCTATCTTCAAAATACATTTTAGTACTTTGCGAGCGGTCTATGTTTCAGAATTATGAGCAATATGAAAATGAAGTTTTGATACTCAAAGATCCACAAAACATAATCTATTATAACTCCTTACAGGTAAGAGATTCTTATAGATATGTCTATTGCTCAGAAGACAATTTTGACCTGGCTAAAGAAATGGTGGAAACGCATAAGGAACTCGCAGATGTAAATAGAAAACGTAGTGAAATTGGATAATTTCAATTTGATTTTAAAAAGTTTCACAAGTCAAGTCCGATATTATTTCTTTCACCACTACAGAACTATACCGAATTCAAAATCATTTAAAGTTCGATTTTGCTTTTCTGTGTCAACTAATATGTAAGAGTTTAATCAAAACATCACAACCGAAAGAATGCTGCCCTTCTTTTCCAAGAAGGGCAAAAAACTAAGAAATGAGGAAATCCAGCGAAGGATTCCCTTTATAATTTAGCTATATTTTTCATAAGCTAAATCCAATTAAAAAAAGATCATTCATAACATCTAGCCCTGTGGACTTTAAACAAAAAAAATTAAACTAAATTCGCTATCCTAAATTAATCAACTCAAATGGATAAAATGAAAAGAGCCTTTAAAATCGCAGTCAAAGATGATTTGCTTTCCCTTAACGGTACAGAATTTGAAGACTTATGCTCAACCCTTTTAGAATTAATACTGAAGGAAACAGTAACCATTGAGGGGCAGAACCTCTATGCTAAACCTGTAAAATACACAGGTGATATGGCTAATGAATCATACAATATTATTGGACAGTGTGGAACAGATGAAAAATACTTTGATGATCCCTTTACCAAACCATTGTCCGATTTAAAAGGAGCTATTACAAATCATCCAAAATGCAAAGAGGTTTATCTATTTTCAAATAAAGTTGCTGTAACTAATCGGATTTCCACTTTAACTAAAACGGTTGAAGATCTAAAATTAGTCCAAATAGTACATTATTATGATTCTGATAAAATTGGAGATGTAATTTTCGAAAACCTAGGCTCTTATAAAATTCTAAAGATTTTGGCCTACCTTGTCAGAACTAACGACCTTTACCGCATTCTTCCTGATGCAAATAAGTTGCCTCAGCATAAGGGAGATTATTTTGTTCGAGAAGAAGAATCGAAGATATTGAAAAAGCTAGATGATGAAGACATCCTGCAAATTCATGGTTTAAGTGGTATTGGCAAGAGTGAAATCAGTATTAGCATTGCAGAAAGGCTGAGAGACGACTTTGATTATGTGTTTTTTATAGAAGGTGATTATGAGCAAAATTCTACTCTTAAATTTGAAGCGGTACGATTGTCAAAACATGACCACTTGATTAATCTAGCAACAAAACTTGAAAATTCACGCATTTTACTAGTTTTAGACAACTTTAATCAAAACATAAAACAGATTGCGAGAGAGTTCAATGGTTTAAATAAAAAAAAATCAAAATGCCTAATTACGTCTTTAGAAAGTTCGCTATCAAAAACACAAACTTTTCATTTAGGATATTTAGATAAAGTTCAAGCTGAAAAGATATTGAATAGTTGTAGTACTCCCCCTAGCAGTGAAGAACTAAATCACCTTATGAATTGCATAGGCGGCTATCCATTAATACTAAATATTCTGAAAGCAAATGTGGAAGATGGATCCTTTGATTGGAAAGATGTTATTTTAGAGGTTGATAAAGTACACGGGCTAAGTGATCCTGATATGATCAATAAAAGCATAGCTAATAGAATAATAGGTTTCGTAAGTGAGAAATTTAAGAAGCAACTTGCATTTATCAAATATATTGAACCAAAGAACAGAAAGATAAATAAGAACTTCATCAGGTTTATGTTGGGTAGGCTCCCGCTATCGGATTTTGAGAAGTCCTCATTGATTACTATTCAAGATTCTATATATTATGACATACATCAAATTGTACTCGATTCTATCAACCATACAACTGAGACTGAACCCTTCCTCTCCGAATTCGAAGAGGAATTAGTGGTTTTTCTTAATGAACAACATCAAAAAAAAGGTTTTGATTTCTATAGCTTCATGTTTAACCATAGAAGTTTCTTAGAACAACAACTAAATCATACACGAGGTAGATTGAAGAAATCAATTCTATATTCTCTGATTCAATCGAATGACATAAACACCTCAACAGAAAAAATCATTTCTAAGATAAAGGCGATAGAAACAAATAAGGTAGACTTCATCGACATTCTACTTCTTATAGAGCGGTATGAACTAGAACTTTATTTAATCACTGACAGCGTCGAAAGAGAGAAAACAGCACTTGTTCAAATCAATGATCTAAAGCAAATTCTGATGAATATCGAAGATACCCAATCTAAAATTGCGTTACAACATCATATTGGTAAAATTTATAGTAAAATAAACCAAGATGACCTAGCTCTTGATTTTTTCGATAAAGTACTTAAAAGTGACCCATCTGCGGACTATGCTATTCTGCAGATAACCAAGATCCATGCGAAAGCCAAAAACATTGCGGAAGTTAAAAAGAACATTAGATTTATTTTCGACAGTGATGAAATACGTAGAAATGGTTCAATTACGGTATTATTAGCTTTCTACAGCTTTATTTCCGACAGTAGGTATTCTGAGCTAAAAAAAGAGCACATAGACGATAGAATTGAAGATTTCGTAATCGAGGTTAAGCGATGCTTAGACGACAAATTCGATCAACCGTATGAACTAATAAGTAAATTATCTAGCTCTTTATGTTACGCCTTCCCATCACAGTTTAAAGACCTTGTCGACAGTCTTCCTGAGCCTTCCAATGTAGATACAAATGATAAATTAAGATTCAACTATGCCAAAATTTTGTCTGAGTATTTTAAACTTCTTTCCACCAATTATCACGAAATAGACAGGATCGACAAGTTGACCGAAACAAAACAAAAAGGAATTAGCTATTTCAAATCTCTAGATTTGACTCCATTTTCTAGGCGCGAAGCTGCTAAATTTTATTTATTAATCGGGGACTTTCAAGGAGCCTTAAGTCTTTCAAAAGATTTCGATTTTAATGATCCGTTTCAGTATCAAACTTTATGTAAAATACAACGCGGTTTAACTAATTATGATAAAGCTTTAATTGCGATTGACGAAGCTATAAAAATGGGGGAAAACAACAAATTACAAGATTTTTTTCTAGCTGCGTTTTACAATGATAAGGCCGAAACCGAAAATAGTCTGCAAATAACCAATTGTCTAGATTCGTTGGCACGTTCAATTGAACTCCAAACTAATTTGAAGGAAAAACAGCTTTGGAAGATAAAACTTGAGAGTTGGAAAAATAATTATCATTAGTCTAATATGCTCTTAGACGAATCATTCCAACTGAATCAGATTAAATTGCAAAGTATTAATAGAAAGGGCTCTAAATTTTCACCACTACTGAACAATACTGAATCTAGTATCATTTAAAATTCCATTTTGCTCTTTCATGCTATTGGATATGGAAGAGTATACTCAAAACATCACAACTGAAAGAATACTGCCCTTCTTGGAAAAGAAGGGCAAAAAACTGAGCGACGATGAGGCTGCACTCATCAAAGATCTCCTGTATAATTTGGCCATTATCTTCTGTAAACAATTTCCGGAGCTATGAAAAAGGCCATTCTATATATTCGGGTAAGTACTGAAGAGCAGGCAGACAAAGGGTATTCCCAGCGTAACCAGGCTGAAGCGTTGCAGAACTACTGTCATGCTAAATCCATCCTCATCCTGGATCTCATCTACGAAGATTATTCAGCAAAAACCTTCAAACGCCCAGCCTGGACTAAATTATTGACCCAGCTCAAAAAAAACAGTAAATCCAACCAACCAGATTTAATTCTATTCACCAAATGGGACAGGTTCAGTCGGAATGCAGCGGATGCCTATCAAATGATCTCTATTCTGCGAAAACTTCAGGTAGAACCTCAAGCTACTGAACAACCTTTGGATATCAGTATACCGGAAAACAAACTCATGTTGGCCATCTATCTGGCGACCCCCGAGGTAGAAAACGATAGAAGAGCCTTAAATGTATTTTATGGAATGAGAAGGGCAAAAAAAGAAGGCCGATGGATGGCTAGCGCCCCAATTGGCTATATCAATAGGACAACGGAAACCGGCCGCAAATACATTCGTCCCAATGAACCTTATGCTTCTATCATACGCAAGTCCTTCATAGAATTGGCAAAAGGAAAACTAGCTGTAGACCAGGTCTGGAAACAAGCAAGACTGGAAGGTCTGAAATGCGGGAGAAGAAATTTCGCTAAGCTCATCCGAAATCCAGCATACTGCGGAAAAATAGTAATTCCTGAACTCAAGGACGAAGCTGCACATACAGTTACTGGACAGCATGAACCGATCATTAGCAGTATAGTCTTTGATAAGGTACAGGCAATTTTAGAGAAACGAAAGCCGGCTAAAGGAACGACTTTCACGTTGCCGGATCAATTCTTTCTACGTGGTTTTTTAAAATGTCCCAATTGCAAGCGGATGCTGACCGCCAGTGCTTCTAAAAGTTCAACGGGAAGTCATTACACTTATTATCATTGCAACTCGAAATGTAGGATTAGATTCCCAGCATTAGATGTTAATGAAGCTTTTATCAACTTGCTACTGAAACTCGTTCCAGAACCCAGCTACAAAAGCCTTTTCAAGGAAATTGCCAAAGATGTTTTTAAACAAGCTATTAAATCAAGGCAAATGATTCGAACCCAAACATTTTCAAAATTAGAATCTTTCCGTTTAAAGCTTAGAAAGATCAAAGACTCATATATTGAACAGGAACTAGGCTTAAAAGATTACCTCGAACTCAAATCTGAAGTTGAAGAGAAAATAAGCGCACTGGAAACCCAGATGGAATCCCTACCCGACCTTGAGCAATCCATTACCAGAATTCTGAATCAGCAGGAAAAGAGCTTTTTAAACTTGAAAACTCTTTTCACGAAGAGCAGCATTGAAGACAAAAGACAAATCATCCAACTGATATTTGGCCAGCAAATGCACTACATCGATCAACAATTCGGCTATAGCTTAACAATACCTGCAAAACACATTTTCAAAGACCCGGTAAAATGATCCCGTTTTAACGGCTTCAATGTGGATAAAAACACAAAGAAAAATCTGGCTACTGCACTTGAAATTGCTTAAATTAATGTATTTCAAATCCAATCAGATATGAGTAGTACAGCAGTTTTATATGTGCGCGTCAGTACAGATGAGCAAGCCGAAAAAGGCTTTTCCCAACGCAATCAGGAAGAAGTGCTCAGAAGATATTGTGAAATCAAATCCATACTAATTGCCCAGGTCTATTACGAAGACCATTCCGCCAAAACATTTAACCGTCCGGTATGGAACAAACTTTTGGTAGATCTGCGCAGAAGTAAAGGCCAAACAGATCTGGTACTTTTTACCAAATGGGACAGGTTCAGCCGCAATACCGGGGATGCCTACCACATGATCAATATGCTTCGTAAGTTTCACGCGGATCCGCAAGCGATTGAACAGCCATTGGATCTAGCCGTACCGGAAAACAAAATGATGCTCGCTTTTTATCTGGCAGCCCCTGAAGTGGAAAACGACAGACGCGCAATCAATGTATTTGAAGGGATGCGAAGAGCTAGAAAAGAAGGTCGATGGATGGCTTCAGCACCTATGGGTTATATCAACCTAAGTACTGAAACTGGCAATAAATACATTGCCCCAAAACAACCCCTTGCCGGACTCATCCAATGGGCTTTTCAGGAAGCTGCTTCTGGTAAATATGCCATTGATCAGGTCTGGAAACAGGCAAAAGAAAAAGGGCTTAAAGTGGGAAGGAATCACTTCCGTAACATCATGCAGAACCCGGTCTATTGCGGTAAAATCGTCATTAACAAACACAAGGATGAAGAAGAGTACTGGGCACAGGGGAAACACGAGCCGTTGATTTCTGATGCTTTATTTTTTCAGGTACAAGAAGTCATGGAAGGAAAGAAAAGAGATCTGGGCCCTACAACCGTAGTGTCTATGGACAATCTTCCATTAAGAGGCTTTTTAAAATGCTCTAAATGTAACAGAATGCTCACTGGAAGTGCCTCCAAAGGAAGAATGGGAACTTACTATTCCTATTACCATTGCAGCTCATCTTGTGGCGTGCGTTATAAGGCTGTAGAAGCTAATAAATTATTTGAGGAAGAACTAAGCAAGGTAACCGTCAGAGAGGGAATGGCAGACTTCTACATTCACAGTTTACATGAAGCTTTTAAAGAACGTTACGACGACGGGCAGGAAAGTCAACGCTCACTGCTCAATAAAATTAAGGCACAGAACACCCGTATTTCAGAAGCCAGAGATTTATTGATGTCCGGATCTTTTTCAGGAAATGACTTTCATGCGGTTAAATTAGCTTGCGAAAAAGAGATCAGGTTGCTGGAATCAAAGCTTCCATTGGTCTCCATGCAGGCTAAGAAAGTGGAAAACAACCTTACTGTACTATTCTCGAACCTAAAATCTGCGCTGGAGACCTATAGAACGCAGAATATGGAGGGTAAGCGTAGGCTGATAAGTTCGATGTACCCCCAAAATCTCGTATTTGACGGATCACAACATCGAACTTCCAGATCGAACGAAATTGCATCGAATATCACACTGATTACCAAGAAGTTAAAGGGTAAAAAAAAGTGGTCAAAATCTGAATTTTCAGACTTGACCACTTGGGTGGGCCATGATGGGCTCGAACCATCGACCAAAAGATTATGAGTCTTCTACTCTAACCAACTGAGCTAATGGCCCTGTAAAATCTGTTTGATTTTGCGAGTGCAATGTTACATATTTACATTCAAATTTGAAACACTTTTATGCAAAAAATTAAAAATATTATATTCGATTACGGCAATGTTATTTTCGAGATAGACTTCAATAAGACTCAAAACGCTCTATTACAACTTGGTATTATAAACAGTACAGAATTTTTCGCCCACAAAAGTCACCACAACCTTTTCAGCGATTTTGAAACGGCAGCAATTACTCCAGCTCAATTTAGAGACGGAATACGTCATGCCGCACAAAATAATAAGCTTACAGATGAAGAAATTGACGCCGCCTGGAACAGTTTATTAATCGGCGTGCCACCCGGAATTCACGAGGTGCTGCTTAAACTAAAACAAAAATACCGCACCTTTTTATTGAGTAATAACAATGTGACCCATTACAAATACATAGTTGACTATTTAAAAAGAGAATATGGCATGAACGACAATAGTGAGCTGTTTGAAAAGGCTTATTATTCTCAGGACATGTTTTTACGCAAGCCCAACGTAGAAATATTTGAACAGGTGATTGCTGAGAATGATCTGGATCCGGCAGAGACGCTATTTATTGACGACAGTCCGCAACACATAGCAGGGGCTAAATTGGCGGGCCTGAATACCCTGTTAATGACCAAACATCCTAAGGATCTTGAACAGGTGCTGATAGAGAACGGCATACGCTAACGAAAAAAGGTTCCCTTCTTCACATCGAGCAGGGAACCTTTTTTATAGATCTTAATTTTTCAACTATATCTTTCTCCGTTTTTTCTCTTTGATGATCAAACCAAGCTCCCTGCTTGTAGCCCCGGCAATAGAAGTATTTTCCTGTGCTCTCCTAAATAAATATGGCATTACCGCTTTGATTGGACCATAAGGGACATATTTCGTGACATTATAGCCCGAGTCAGACAGGTTGAAGCTCAGGTTATCACTCATGCCCAATAATTGGGCAAAATAAACGTGCGGGTGGTTATGGTCCACTTTACACTCATCCAGCAATTGGGCCAGTATCCGGCAACTCTCTTCGTTATGCGTACCGCACACGATAGCAATCTCATCAATATGAGCCATGCAATATCGTAACGATTCATTGTAATCACGATCAGATGAAGCTTTATCAGGCTGTATTGGTGAAGGATAGCCCATTTCCTCAGCCCTTTTACGCTCTTTCTCCATATAAGCGCCACGTACCATTTTTACACCTAAAATAAACCCTGTTGCTTTGGCAATCAAATGGTCCGCTTTCAGATCGGCTAGTTTATCGTGACGATACATTTGGTAAGTATTGTATACAATAATGCTTTCTTTATTAAATAAACGCATCATATCCATGGCCAGCTCATCAATGGTATCCTGGATCCAGGTTTCCTCTGCATCAATCATAATTGGTACATGATTATCGAACGCAGCCCTGCAAATTTTTTCACAACGTTGTTTCACTTTTGCATATTCCGCAGTTTCAGCATCAGAAAGTATTTTTTTAGCATCCAGTTTCTCCAGCAATCCAAAACGACCAATCCCTGTAACCTTAAATACAGTAATTGGAATGCGTTTATCACCTGCAGCACGCTCAATGGTTCTGATGATTTCTTCGCAGGTAAAATCAAATACGGTTTCCTCCTCTTCCCCTTCTACAGAATAATCTAAAATGGTACCAACATTACCCAATGCCAACTGTTGAATGGTGTGTTCACATTCAGTAATCGTTTCCCCTCCACAAAAATGTTTAAAAATTGTGGCCTTGATAATCCCTTTAATAGGCATACCGATATTCAGGAAAAAATTGGTAATTGGCGGACCGACTTGAGTTAAAAAATTACTGCTAATGATCTTAAAAAGCCAGTAAGCTGAATTTAATTCGCCATTAGATTTATTGCGAAAAGCAATTTCAGTATCATCGAAATTCAATGATTTTTTGGGGGAAATGTCCATTTATAAATAACAGTTAGTAATGTTGCATGCAAAAGTATAAATTCCCTTGCGATTGGTGGTAAAACACTTTATAAATAATTGTAAGTTTGCTGTATAATGATAGAATTCAAATTAGAAGGTGAATTTATTCCCCTGATTCAGTTGCTAAAAGCAACTGCACTGGTACAAAGCGGCGGCGAAGCGCAGACCGTTGTTGAAGATGGCTTGATTAAATACAATGGCAAAGTCGACTACCGTAAAAGATTAAAAGTTCGGGTTGGCGACGTGATTGATTTTATGGGACAAAAAATAAAAGTAATTTAATGAACAAATTAGATAGTGCCGGACATGCGATCCATTTTGAAACTCGCTTAGGTCCATTAATGGAAATCATCGAATCCGGACAGTACAGCAAAATTTTTGTATTTGCCGACCGCAATACCTCGGAATACTGCTTGCCTTTATTTCAGGAAATGCTGGATGATTTCAACGGCTTTGATCTGATTGAAACCGATCCGGGAGAAGAAAACAAAAACATTGATTTCTGTATTGGCATCTGGAAAACGTTACTTGATTTTGGCGCCGACCGCAAATGCCTGATGATCAACCTTGGTGGTGGTGTAATCACAGATATGGGCGGCTTTGTCGCTTCTACCTATAAAAGAGGCATTGATTTCATCAATATCCCGACCACTTTATTGTCTCAGGTAGATGCTTCTGTTGGTGGAAAAACCGGAATTGATATTGACAGTGTAAAAAACATGGTCGGTACATTCTCCTTGCCACAAGCAGTATTTATTGAAACTGCCTTTTTAAAAACCGTACCGGAAAGGGAGCTGTTATCAGGTTTCGCTGAAATGATTAAACATGGTTTAATTGTAGACAGCAACTACTATCATGCGCTAAAGTCATGTAATTACCTGGAAATGGACCCCAAAGCGATATACGATTCTGTAGTCATAAAAAATGATGTGGTTACAGAAGATCCGCAGGAAAAAGGCTTAAGGAAAATACTTAATTATGGACATACCATTGGCCACGCTGTAGAAACTTATGCCCTGGTCAATGACGCAAGCCCTTTAACCCATGGTGAGGCCATCGCTATCGGAATGATCTGTGAGGCTTACCTTTCGGTAAAAAACAACACACTGACCGAAGCTGATCTGGAAGACCTGACTACTTATATGGCAAACCTCTACCCTGCTTATCATTTGAAAACAGAAAGCTTCACTGAACTTTTAGCACTGATGCAAAGTGATAAAAAGAATGAAAACGGACAGATCATGTTCTCCCTGTTAAGTCGTATCGGAAAATGTGATTTCAACTGCCGCGTAACGGAAAGTGACATTTTAGAGAGCTTTGATTATTACAACAACATCCAGAGAAATTAATAATCTGGCTATTATTTTGACAGTGAATGGCTAAGCATTAGTCAACAAAAAAATATTTTTTTAAATTAGCTATTGACAAATTAAATTTTGTTAGTACATTTGGCAAAAGAAAAATAAAAAATGCTGGCTTTCAGCATTTGAAAAACAAAAAGATGAAGAACGTTACAACATATTGGTTTGGTTACTTTTACTACTTTAGTAAGAGCCGGGACTGATATGCAAATAAAATCATAAAGATATAATGTATATAGAAAGTCCCGGCCTAAAGCCGGGACTTTTTTTTGTTTAAGCCAAAACCGACCAGTAAAAAAGAAAATATAATCACACATGAAGACAAAAGTACCACGCGTAGCGATTCAGGGCATTAAAGCATCTTTCCACGAAGAAGCAGCATTCAAATTCTTTGGTAAAGATATTGAAACCGTGGAGTGCAACTCTTTTAAAGAGACCTGTGAAAATATGCAAAATGGCAAATCTGACTTTGTGATTATGGCCATCGAAAACTCAATTGCCGGTAGCCTTTTACCAAACTATACTTTAATCCGGGAATACAACTTCGCGGTTGTTGGAGAAGTTTACATACCCATTCAATTGAACCTGATGGCCTTACCTGGCGTCAAGTTTGAAGATATAAAATATGCAATCTCCCATCCTATTGCCATCCGTCAGTGTGTAGACTTCTTTTACGACTATCCGCAGATTCAGGTCATCGAAGCGAATGATACCGCTGCTTGTGCGAAAAGAATCAGCGATGAGCAATTGAAAGATACAGTCGCTATCGCCAATACACTAGCTGCCGAACTTTATGGATTGAATATCATTGAACGCAGGATCGAATCAAACAAAAAGAATTATACCCGCTTTTTAATCTTGAAAAGTGACAAAAAAGAAGAGTTGAAAGAAATTAATAAAGCCTCCATCTGTTTCCAGGTTGGAAACTATGTAGGTGCACTGTCAAAAGTGCTGAACATCTTTGCAGAACAAGAAGTCAACTTAACCAAAATCCAGAGTATGCCTGTTCTGGGTAAAAGAAACGACTATTACTTTTATGTAGATATGGAGTGGAAAAATACGGAACAATACGACAAAGCAATCCGTCAGGCCCTCAAATACACTGTAAACTTTAACATCATGGGCGAGTATTTAAAAAACGACAAAGTTTAAACCTACAGCCTTCGTAAAATAACACTAAAATTTAACACCCCAAACCCCAAACAATGAAATTACAATTAAACATTCAGCCGCTAAACACCTGGTTAAACACCAACAACGAACCTTTGATCATTTCTGGTCCTTGCAGCGCTGAAACTGAAGAACAACTGTTAACAACAGCACATTTATTAGCAGCAACTGGAAAAGTATCTGTTTTAAGAGCAGGAATATGGAAGCCACGTACCCGTCCAGGAGAATTTGAAGGTATCGGAAGCATCGGATTAGAATGGCTAAAAAAAGCTAAAGCTGAAACAGGATTACCTACAGCAGTGGAAGTAGCCAATGCGAAACATGTTGAAGAAGCCCTGGCAGCAGGTGTGGATATCTTATGGATTGGCGCACGCTCAACAGTAAACCCCTTTACCGTTCAGGAAATTGCTGATGCCTTAAAAGGTGTTGACATCCCTGTATTGGTAAAAAATCCGGTAAACCCTGATCTTCAATTGTGGATCGGTGCTTTAGAGCGCATCAACAACGCAGGTATTACTAAATTAGGTGCCATTCACCGTGGATTCTCTTCTTTTGAGAAAAGCTCTTTCCGCAACGAACCGATGTGGGAACTCGCCATCCAGTTGAAAACATTGTGCCCTGATCTTCCAATCATCAACGATCCAAGTCACATTTGCGGTAACCGTGAGTTGATCCCTTACATTTCTCAAAAAGCGTTAGACTTAGACATGCAAGGTTTAATGATCGAATCACATGTTGACCCTTCTGTAGCCTGGACTGATGCCAAACAACAAGTTACACCTGCAGCTTTAGCTGAACTGGCTGACCGTTTGACTGTGCGTGAACCGGAATCTAAAAACGAAGCGTTTACTGATCAATTGGCTGACCTACGTAAACAAATTGACAAAATTGACGATTTGTTATTGCAAAAATTAGGTGAGCGTATGACTATCGTTGGTAAAATCGGTGAATTTAAACGCGATAACCAGGTAACCATTTTACAGGTGAACCGTTGGGATGCCATTGTAAAAAAAGGTGCTTCTTTTGCTAAAGCGCTAAAATTAGATCTGAACTTTACAGAGAAATTCCTGGAACTGGTGCATGGCGAGTCTATCCGCAAACAAACTGAAATTATGAATGCGGGTAAAGCAGAAAAAGGAATCGCTGCAGAAGCACATACAGAAGTTAAGTCGTAATAAATGGGTAAGAACGCGCTTGTTTCTTTCAAAGGAAGCAGACAAATTGATACAGAAATCACGCTTACAGGCTCTAAGAGCGAATGTAACCGTGCGTTAATTATCAGCGCCCTGAGCAAGGGGCTGGTAAAGGTAGACAACATGTCTAATGCTGCCGACACAGTTACCCTACATCATATTTTAAACCACATCTCCTCAAACGATCCACATCAGCAAGTTGTTGATGTGGGTCCGGCGGGAACCGCAATGCGTTTCCTAACAGCTTATTTATCTGCCTTGCCAGGTGATTTTTTGCTGACAGGCACGGAGCGTATGAAACAACGCCCTATCGGTATCCTGGCAGAGGCGCTGAAAACCCTGGGTGCAGAATTAAGCTATGCTGAGGCAGAAGGTTTTCCACCCCTCCTCATTAAAGGGCCTTTACATCAAAAAACAACTGATGTACATATCAAAGGCGATGTCAGCAGCCAATATATTTCCGCTTTATTGATGATTGCTGCGACATTAAATCAAGGGTTGACTTTACACATCACTGATGAGCTGACTTCAGTTCCTTATGTGAAAATGACATTAGATATGCTACTTGAGGCAGGTATTGAACACACCTGGACCGGGAATAGCATTGCTATAAAAGCTCAGAACTTTAAACCTGCAACATTAGTCGTTGAACCAGACTGGAGCGCCGCTTCTTATTGGTACAGCATAGCGGCTTTGGCCGAAGTAGCCAACATTAGCTTACCTTATTTAAAGGAAAAAAGCCTCCAAGGCGATAGCCGCATCAGGGAGATCATGATTCCATTTGGCGTCCGCACTTCCCAAACACCCAATGGTATCGCCTTAAAGACGGGTACCTCAACGACAATCGACGAAGTTTTAAATTTAAAAGATTGCCCGGATTTGGCGCAAACCATTATTGTCTGTGCTGCAGCAAAAGGATTAAATCTTTCTTTTACCGGTCTGGAGACTTTAAAAATCAAAGAAACTGATCGGGTGAAAGCTTTACAGAATGAATTGGCTAAAATTGGTGTAACTTTAACGGAACAGAATCTGGTTTACACTTTAAACTGTGATGACCTGTGTTTTCCGGAAAAGGTTTCTTTCCGTACCTATGAAGATCACCGTATGGCGATGGCTTTTGCACCTTTAAGTCTTTTTATCAAAGAAATAGAGATGGAAGATTACCAGGTTGTGGACAAGTCGTATCCGGATTATTGGAAAGATCTGGAAAAAGCAGGATTTGAAATCCGGGAAATTTAATTGTAAATCTAAAATCGTAATCGTAAATCAACATGGCAGGAAATACATTTGGACAACTATTCAGAATTTCTACCTTCGGGGAATCACATGGTGTAGCCATCGGGGTAATCCTTGATGGATGTCCGGCACAGCTCCCTATAGATTTAAATTTTATTCAGGCTGAACTGGACAAAAGAAAACCAGGACAATCTAAAATTACCACCCAGCGTAAGGAAAGTGATATGGTACAAATACTTTCAGGAACATTTGAAGGAAAGAGTACCGGAACACCAATTGCCATGCTGATCCCTAATGAAGACCAGCGGAGTAAAGACTATAGCCACAATACAGATGTTTACCGCCCATCCCATGCAGATTATACTTATGATGCCAAATATGGTATTCGGGATTACCGAGGTGGCGGCAGATCATCGGCCAGAGAAACAGCTGCACGTGTTGCTGCTGGAGCCATTGCCAAATTGTTATTGAAACACCACGGCATAGAAATATTTGCTCACGTCTCTTCAGTGGGTAAAATACAGGCACCAAACCTTGTAGGTGACAATATTGAGGAATTACTGGCTACACGGGAACAAAATATTGTTCGCTGTGCTGATCCGGCAACTGCAAATCAAATGATTGAATTCATTGATGGCATTCGCAAAGACGGAGATACTGTAGGTGGTAAAATCAATTGCATTGTTAAAAACTGTCCGGTCGGACTGGGCGAACCTGTATTTGATAAATTACATGCTGACCTGGGTAAAGCGATGCTGAGCATCAATGCAGTGCACGGATTTGAATATGGTTCCGGCTTCGCCGGAAGTGAAATGACAGGCTCTGTACACAATGATGTTTTTCTAGCTAATGAAGAAGGAAACCCCAAAACCCTGACTAACTTTTCAGGTGGTATACAAGGTGGAATTTCAAATGGCATGGAAATCAATTTTACGGTCGCTTTTAAGCCCGTAGCAACCATTATGCACAACCAGCAAACCATTAACGCAGCTGGCGAAGCCGCTGAAATTAAAGGCAAGGGCCGACACGATCCTTGCGTTGTACCACGCGCAGTAGTCATTGTAGAAGCGATGGCAGCACTTGTGCTTGCAGATCATCTGCTTAGAAATAAAACGAGCAGACTTTAACAGTCTGCTCGTTTTTTATAGTCATCCCGGTGCAGACCGGGATCTTTCTCTGTGCAGGTATCCTTAAAAAATATCAGGATATTGGCCAGGATTACTTTCATTCATCATTTTGTAAACAGCTTCTACCACATCATCTATAGAGGGCTTACTGAAATAATCACCATCAGAACCATACGGCGGACGATGTGCTTTAGCACTTAAGGTTTTAGGCTGCCCATCCAGGTGATAATAACCTTTTTGTACTTCCAGTATTTCCTGCAACAGGTAAGCTGTTCCGCCACCCGGTACATCCTCATCGACAACCAGCAATTTATTGGTTTTAGATAAAGACTGCGCACATAAATGATCCGTATCAAAAGGCAATAGTGTCTGCGGATCTATAATTTCAACAGAAATGCCAAACTGTGCCAGCTCTTCTGCAGCTTCCTCTACTACCCTTAAAGTTGAACCATAGGACACAACAGTAATATCTGTACCTTGTTTTACAATTTCAGCCTTTCCTAAGGGAACGGTATATTCACCAACATTTTCCGGTAATTTCTCTTTCAAACGATAACCGTTTAAACATTCAATCACCAAAGCAGGCTCATCCGATCTGAACAAGGTATTATACATACCCGCTGCCTGTGTCATGTTACGCGGTACACAAAGGTGTAAGCCCCTGAGCGAACCGAGAATCATCCCGATCGGAGAACCAGAATGCCATACGCCTTCCAACCTGTGACCACGGGTTCTGATAATTACGGGAGCTTTCTGACCGGCCTTGGTGCGATAAGACAAACTAGCAAGATCATCACTCAACACATTTAAAGCAAATAGCAGGTAATCCAGATACTGGATTTCTGCTATTGGTCTTAAACCGCGCATGGCTAAACCTATTCCCTGACCAACAATGGTCATTTCCCTGATACCCGTATCTGTAATTCTCAGATCGCCATACTTGGCCTGTAAGCCGGCAAACCCCTGGTTTACATCTCCAATAGCACCTAAATCTTCACCAAAAGCCACCAGGCGCTGATCACGTGCAAAATTGGCATCAAAACAGGCATTCAACAACTCACGCCCATCTACCATTTTACTTTGATCTGAATACTGGGCATTTAAGACATCTACCAGGAATGGACTTTCCTTACCATCGGTAAATAATTTGGAATTGTATCTGTCTTCATTAAGAACCGCTTGATCGTTATACCAGTTGAGCATTTCAGTCCGCTGCTCAGAAGGATTTTTCACACTTAAGCGAAGCGCTTTTCGAACTGAAGAAATGACTTCTTTGCGCAAAGCATCTGGTGTAGAAGCCAATTGTGATGCAATTTTCACCAATACAGGATTACCATTGGCAGTACTGTTGATCATTTGGACAACCTGGTCTTTTTCGTCCTTTATTGAGGCTAAAAATTCATTCCAGGCCTCTTTCTGGGTATCTCTAACCATTTTTTTGGCAGCACTCTCCAGTTCCAGAATCTCCTCTTCAGTAGCAATGGCCGATTCAATCATCCATTTACGCATCTGAAGAATACAGTCGTATTCTTTCTCCCAGGCCAAACGGTCTTTATCTTTATAACGTTCATGAGAACCTGAAGTAGAATGCCCCTGCGGTTGTGTAACCTCAGTTACATGGATCAAAACAGGCACATGTTCTTCACGGCAAACATCAATGGCACGCTGGTAAGTTTCACAAAGCGCCGGATAATCCCAGCCCCTTACCTTATAAATTTCGTAACCATCGCCCTTCTCATCACGTTGAAACCCTTTTAATATCTCAGAAATATCTTCTTTAGTCGTCTGATACTTTGCCGGAACAGAAATACCATAACCATCATCCCATACAGACATCGCCATCGGGATCTGTAATACGCCGGCAGCATTGATGGCTTCAAAAAATACACCTTCGGATGTAGACGCATTTCCGATAGTACCAAATGCGACTTCATTTCCATGAACAGAAAAATTCTTTAAATATTCAAGTTCCGGATTTTGCCGGTACAATTTAGAAGCATAGGCCAAACCAACCAACCTCGCCATCTGACCGCCAGTCGGTGCAATATCCGACGAACAGTTTTTCATATCTGTCAGGTCTTTCCAACTACCATCTTCATCGATGGAACGGGTAGCAAAATGGCAGTTCATTTGTCTTCCTGCCGAGGCAGGATCTGCTTCTACACTTGGATTTGCGTACAATTGTGCAAAAAACTCTTTAATGGTACAAATTCCGGCTGCAAATGCAAAAGTTTGATCCCTGTAATAACCAGAACGCCAATCACCGTTCTTAAAGGCTTTTGCCATTGCGATTTGAGGAAGTTCCTTGCCATCACCAAAAATTCCAAATTTGGCTTTACCAGTCAACACCTCTTTACGTCCCAACAAGCTGGCCTGTCTGCTTTCTACTGCAATCTTATAGTCCTTAATCACAATGGTTTTGAAATCGTCAAAACTCAACTCTGATGCGTCAATAGGATTGGTAGTAAGTTTAATATTTGGCGTCATAAGCAAAAAGTTTATGCGGCAAAGATACATAAAATCTAAAGTATGACTCAACTGTGTATCAGAAATTATATACTGGAATACTTTTTGTTTTATGAATCAAAACATTAAATTTGTTCTAAAAGAATATTAAAATGAAAAAGCTAATTCTGTTATTTACGTTAATGTTAGGTATAAGTGTTGCTACCAACGCTCAGTCAAAACCCGCGGAATTCAAGTTTGACAAGGAGTCTCATGACTTCGGAAAAATCCCCTTGAACAAACCGGCTACTGTTGAATTTAAGTTCACGAACATTGGTGATCAGCCATTGATCATCACCAAAGTTGAAACAACTTGTGGTTGTACAGTACCTGAATACACACAAACACCGATTAAAAAAGGCGATGCCGGAACAATTAAAGTGACTTATAACCCGACTGGTGCTGCACTTCCATTCAGCAAAAGCATTACCATTAGTTCTAATGCCAAAACCACCACTAAAGTTTTATACATCAAAGGAGAAACTGTAGCGGGAGCAGCCAGCAAATAAAATTTTACAAAATATTTGATTGAAAACCTCGTTACACCAACGAGGTTTTTTTTGTTACTTTTGCAGCAAAAAACTAACTTATTAAACTGCCTTTTGAAAGGCAATTACTTTTCGGACTATATTATAATTAGCAATATGCCAAGTATTTCAGAAAAAGGGATTCAAATGCCCGCTTCTCCCATAAGAAAACTAACTCCTTTTGCTGACCAGGCAAAAAAAGATGGTAAAAAAGTATACCATTTAAATATTGGCCAGCCAGATATTGCTACGCCAGAGGGCATGCTCAATGCCATCAAGAACATCGATTTCAATGTATGGGCCTATACGCCCTCAGAAGGCACTTTAACTTACCGCAGCAAACTTGCCGAATATTACAATAAACTGGGCTACAACATTACGCCTGAAGACATCCTGGTCACTGTTGGTGGCTCTGAAGCAATTACAATTGCCATGCAGACTTGCGTTAACGAAGGTGATGAAATTATCATTCCAGAGCCTTTTTATGCAAACTATAATGGTTTTGCCTGTATGAGTAATGTCGTGGTTAAACCGATCCTGTCTTATATAGAAAATGGTTTTGCCCTTCCCCCGATCGCAGAATTTGAAAAACTGATTACAGAGAAAACAAAGGCCATCATCATATGCAATCCAAACAATCCTACCGGATATTTATATTCCAGGGAAGAACTTGAGGCACTTAAAGCACTTTGTGTGAAATATGACTTATTTTTATTTTCTGATGAAGCTTATCGAGAGTTTTGTTATGATGGCCGAGAATTTATCTCCCCAATGCATCTGGAGGGACTGGACGAAAATGTAGTGGTGATGGATACTGTTTCCAAACGTTACAGTGCTTGTGGGGCCAGATTGGGCTGTTTAATCACCAAAAATAAGGAAGTAATTAAATCGGGTTTAAAATTTGCCCAGGCCAGGTTGAGTCCGGGTATGGTTGAACAAATTGCCGGTACCGCAGCTATTGACACACCTGATAGCTATTTCGAAGCAGTTAATGAAGAATATACCTTACGCAGAGACACCCTGGTAAAAAGGTTAAATGCCATTGAAGGTGTGTTTTGCCCAAACCCTGGAGGTGCCTTTTATGTGGTTGCCAAATTGCCTATTGACGATGCCGACCGGTTCTGTCAATGGATTTTAGAAAGTTTTGAACATGAAGGTCAGACGGTAATGATGGCACCTGCAACCGGTTTCTACTCTTCTGCAGGTTCCGGTAAAAATGAAGTTAGAATGGCATATGTGTTAAATACAAACGATTTAAATAAAGCGATGGATTGCCTAGATATTGCTTTAAAACAATATCCTGGTAGAAAATTAGCATAATTTTTGTACTTTTGTATGCTGATGACAGCAGGGAGTAGTTAAACCTCAGATCATCAGCATACTACTGGGGCCGTTTTGGATTTGACAGGGTGACGCTAAGTATGTTAGCATGCAGTGCGTTGTACGGAGAGCACTTAAAAGAGAACGTTCACACTTTGATTGGCGAAAATAACTACGCCTTAGCAGCCTAATTTAGAATTAGTTTGCTTTTGTCCCTCTGACTGCTGCGATGTTAGGTTAGAATATGGGGCATCGAAATAACAACGCTGGCAATTGTAAGGTACGATACAGTTGCGAGATAAAGTACCTAAGGTGAAAGGTAAGGTCGGTTTCCAGCCCGCCAGATCCCGAAAATTAATTGGAAAATAAGCATGTAGAAGGCATAATTTATCACACAACTGGACAAGGGTTCGAACCCCTTCGGCTCCACCCAGAGGGGAATCACTTAAGATTCCCCTTTTTTTTTCATAAATAAGCAAACCTTTCTCCTTCATTTTCAATCGGTTATGATCAAACATCTCCAACATGGTAGGTGTTCGATAGATACCCTCAAAGTAGTACAAATTGCTGTCGAACACCAATTTTACGAATTCACGCTTTCCGATTAAATCAGCCTGTGTATAAACATGTTTCATATCTGTCAGAAGGTCTAAGTGTCTAGCTAACATTTTAAATGCCTTATTCATATCAGTTCCCATCCTTTGTATAGCAGCTTTTATAGAAAAGATTTGGGTATTATAAGTTGAAGTCCATCTGTCATAAGTATCACGCGTAATTTGATCACTAATAAATTTTTCTTCTACTGCATTTAATTTATCCTGGATATTATCTAATTCTTCCTTTTTGCCAGCAATTGACTTTTTGTTAGAAATAGATTCTTTCTCCAAACTCTTTTCTATTGTTTCCTTAATGTAACTAACATCAGTTGTTTTCAAACTCATCAGCTCACTTATACCAAGCATCTGATCATGCGCTTTTATCGCACTTATATTAACATGACGAGACATTTTGCACTTGTAATAATAGTAATACCTACCTGCTTTACCTCTGGATGGAGCCCCGGTTAACGGTTGCCCACAATGACATTTTAAAACACCTCTCAAAGGAATATTTTCGTCAAGAATTGTCCGGGTTTTCTCTGGCCTTCTCAATTTATTTTGAACCAGCTCCCATGTTGTGAGGTCAATTAGCGGTTCATGTCTAGCTGGGAAGAGACCACCCGGATGCTCCTTGAAAGCCCTGGCATATACCATTCCTACGTAAGACGGATTTTTTAAAACCCGTTCAATTGTCATTTTTCCTTTTCGCAGGTAACCTAGCTTTTTTGCTTCCTGACCGATTATATTCAACGGCACATCACGCAAATAGGATTCAAAAATGAAAGTTATAACGGGAGCCTCCAGTTCATTTATCTCTAAAGTTCTCGCCTTCCCTTCACCAACCTTACGATATCCAAAAGGAGGAAGATTACTTAGATAGCGACCTTCTTTAGCTCTTGCGGTATAATTTCCTGCTCTAATTTTTACGCTTCTATTGATATTATCATCCTCAGCCAACAAAAACTGTAGACCGGCCCTAAAAAAGCTACCAGGAGTATCATAGTCGAATATAATTCCTTCAGAGACACTTACGATCTGAATATGATATGTTTTTTGAAGATCCTTTACCAAGCTCATCGCTTCACCAGCATCCCTGCTGAACCTATCCATCTGATCTACCAATAAATAATCGACATTTTTATGATATTTCAGGACAAAGGCTTTTAGTTTAATAAAATCTGGACGATCAAAAGTTTTAGCACTGTGCCCTTTATCAATAAAAGTATCCACCAACTCTACATCATTATTCCCCAACCATTGGTCGGTAATAAGTTCCTGTCTTTCGATCGAACCATTACTCTGTCCAAGTCTGGAAAATCTTAAATATCTAATTGCTCTTTTCATACAGTTCTTTTAAAATGGCTTTACTAATTATTTCTGCTATTAAATTTAGCATTTTTATTCTTTTTTTCTCTTCTAGATCTCGATAATTTTCTTCGACTTTCGCTTTTACATTATTTTTAGATTCTCTGAAATTACTCATTTGGTACAAATTTAAGTTCTCATAAAAGGAAGGGGGGCACTTTTTTGCCGCTTGGATTAAATGTTGATTTGTATAGTTATTCAAGATTTCACTGCACAACATGATTATCGGAGCAGTCTTTACGGTGTAACATATTAGACTAGATCAAACAATTTCCTACAGTTTCATGCCGGTCATTGGATATTCGTATTTACTTTTTGCCCAAACCCCTGGAAATTACTATTACAATTAGTATTACGATACATAGATGGATTTACTACCACGGGGAATCCTCATAGATTTATTACATAATGACTGATCAATAAACCTGCTCAATGGTAAGATCTACCGCTTCGCCCTGAATCAATACGGTAACCCTACATTTAAAATCCGGAATACCCATATCAATAACAGTAACGTTCTTGTCCGCATATTTAAAATACGGTGATTCAGGTTGAAGTTTAAGCACAGCCATTCCAGTGGCACGGATGCGATCCACTTTATTAAAAAGCTTTTTCATAAGGGGTTAGATTAAGATTATTGTGATAACAATTATTGATGTTCCCAAAAATTTCTTATTTTTAGTATATGAAACTAATCCTTTGGGTCTTTACCATTTTTGTTGCCGTAGGTTCACTTTACGGTTCGATGCATATGGATTATCCATATCCTTTTTTTATTGTTGCTGGAATCGTACTGCTTGTTTATTGGTTATCTTCAAAAAGTTCAAATGGTAAATGGCATAAGGATAAAGCGGAAAGAGATTTCCAGAGAATGCTATACCTTCATAAGAACCGACCTAACCGTTAGTATTCTGACTGAGCTAAGTTTAAAAAACTTATCACATGTCTTGGCTTATAGGTACGAATGTGTGATCTGAATTTTGTTTTCTTTTCAAATGCCGACAAGGACAATTCATCAGACCCGAAAGAATAACTTTGATTGCGAAATTCAATATTAATAACATTGTTTATTGACCGTCTAATTACTGATTCATGTCCACGAATTGCAGTTGCCAGCTTTATGTCCGCGACACAACCAATAACATGACGAGGCATAACCAGACAAATTTTTCTTCGATTGGAAATCGACCTGATCAATTCAATATGAGATTGACGTACCATTAGCCCAACCGAAATAAAAAGTACTTGTTCAATACGCTGATAAGACGCCAAATTAACGGAAAGAAATGTAATGGCGTCAATTGCTGAACTGCAGACAACAATGGTTCTTACATGATTAAGGGTTTGATCTCCTGCCATCCATACCTGATCAGTAACTGGAACTCGATGAAATTCTCGCCCGAAAAGTTCAGTATGCTGACCGTAGTCAAAAGTCAGCATACCGTTAGCATCAACAGTAAAATTATCCTGAAAAAAAAACTGTACTTCATCTTTGATACCCAACTCTGTTAATACCGAAGACATTACCTGGTAATTCCTTGCCTAGTATAACCGTGAGAAACAGAAGGTTCGTAGGATATGCTTAGACTGTTCATTTTCTGCTCTTTCTCAGCTTGTTGACCTTTAAAATCTTCGTAGGCCCGAAGATATCCATCAGTATAAGCTTCCTGCTCACTTCCCTGTTTTTCGCCTTTCGCGAGGGAACTGATTCCCTTATACAGAATGTAAGAGATACCGCCATCAATCAGAATCGATGCAATCAGCGCTACTTTATTCGCCTTGAGACCTAAACGATCTATCCCGGAATAGCGGAATTTCGTACCATCTGACAACTCAACAGTCTTACCATTTCGATACGCACTACGTTGCTGTTCACTTAAATACTCGGCATTTATCATGTCCGGAGCCACTATTTTTTCGGCATCCGTAACCACAAACTCATTGTTAACTTCATCAAATTCGACCAGAATTTCCTTAAGTAAACCTTCGTCATCGGTAATTCTTTTGGTAATGTTTACGGTTTCACCATTTTGCAGTTTTTCAGCCTCTAAGTCCGTTAGGAAATCCGGATAAGTCGCCTCTTTGTACAAGGGATGAAATTTCAATTCCACTTTACCATCTTCAGTCTCATTCAAAGAAACTTTGGCATCCACTTCTTTGAGTTGCTTGCCGTCACTGCTCACATTTAGAATCCGGATCACATCTGAGCGTCTACCTTCCAAAAGTGCCTGAACATCTCTTGCGTCTATTAGGATCTGGCCATCTTTTGCAAGTCCATACTTTTCTAGTTCCAACATCGGAAGCTTTTCCTGATTGATCTCTGCTTTATTCATATAATTGTAATTGAAGGGATTTAATTTTAATAGTGTTTGTGTATTATCCGTCGGAGATGTTCCGATCTCCATACCCTGATCTCTACCAATTGAAAGATCGATGCGGTCTTGCAGACTCATTGTTGCGTGGTACAGCGCAGAATGATTTTTCGCTATTAAATCATAGGCTTTTGCGATGTGTTCCGGCGTATTATTGTCCTGAAACAAACTGACACGGAGTAGGGTCTTGTAGTCTTCCTTTTTCAAGGTTTGTACCCCTTGCAATACCTGCTGATACACTTCCTGGTTTGGTTTTAGGGTTAGCAGCTCATCTGCAGAGTACATCCACGTTTGGTCGGTGCCAAAACTGACATAGATATGATCCATTTCCAGATCAGCAGATATGATCGTACCGACCTTGCCCTGTTGGTCTGCCGGATCGACTTTCAGACCCGGATGAACGATAACAAGTTCTCCTACGAGATTTTCCATAATGCTATAGTTGATTATTATTTTGATTGATGATGAGGATAAACTGAATGTATTGACACTTTGAGATGCCTTACCAATGAGATTTATTAATCCTTTGATTGATCCTGTTAGCGTCTTACAGTAGAATCATTCTTTTGATCATATAAAAAGACATGACTTAATATGACGATGCTCCATTATTTACCTACGGCGAGACGATCCCCGATCAAGCCCCTGATCTGTACCACGTGAAAGATCAATGCGCTCCAGTAAACTAATTGTTGCTAGTTTCAATACAGCATGATTTTCGGCCAATAAGTCATAGGCTTTGGCAATTGATTCCCGTGTATTAATATCCTGGAACATATTCACCCGGTGCATGGTCTTGTAATCCTCCTGGTCCAACGTTTGCGTGCCAAGTAGCACCTGCTGGTAAACTTCATGCTTTGACTGCAGGGTCAATAAAGCATCAGCTGCGTATACCCCAGTATGATTATTTCCAAAATTCACTGTGATTTCATCCATTTTCAGGTCAGCCAATATGATTGTTCCAATCATTCCTTGTTGATTTGCCGGATCGAACGGCAATTGTGGATTTACGATAACCAGTTCTCCTACGAGTTCTTCCATAATTACAATTGGTTTTAATATATTTTGTGAATGAGTTATTTATTAGCCGGGCCTGATTGCATTGAAGCTTTAGGAGGCTTTGGTGGAGTAAATACCAACACGATTTCAGCGATCTCCTGATTGATCCTGTTGAAGTTTTGCATCAGAATCTCATCCTTCTGATCACCAAAATTGTAATAAGTGGGTAAGTCCTGGTAGCCAGCTTCCTCTCTCCTGAGCTCTTCCTGATCAAGATTGATCCGGCAATGGACTGCAGAAGTTTCAAACTTACCGTCGTACTTCAATTTGGGTTCGGCAGCTACCAGCCCAACCATTTCCCCGGTGTTCAGCGCAGCAATTTTACCAGCAGGAATTAAATCAGACAGTTTTTCATTCAATGTAGTCGACGTTTTATTCCGATCTATAGATAGGTTTTCGGTGATCTGCTTAGACTGACCGAATAACTTCTCCAACCAGTCAAGAGTATCCTTGTTTCTAACAGAACCGGAAAAGACATTCCCCACTACCGAGGTTATTACAGCCGCGCTGTCCTTACCATATTGCTGCTGAAGCATAGGAAGCTCCTGCATCCCCAATACCACACCGAACCGCATTGATCTTGCTGTAGAAATCACATTCTCAATCCGGTGACAATACAATACCGGGCATTCATCTACAATCAAAGCACTCGGCAGATTGCCCCGGCTGTTCATCAAACGCGTCATCCGGTTGATAACTCCTGAAAAGCAGGCCGAAGTGATGTTCTGTGTATTTGGATTACTTGCCAGCACCAAGACCCCTGGCTCATTCCGATCAGAAATTTTCAGGTTGAAATCATCACCAGAAAAAACCCAAAAGGTTTCCTTTGTGGCGAGCCTGCTCATGAAAACTTTTAGGGTGCCGATCTGTCCCTCCAGCTGATCAAAGGCTTTTAATTGGAAGGCACTCCGAAAGGGAGAAAGTAAGGAAGCGAGCTCAGGCTCAACAAACAGTGTATTGAAAATCTCTTCATAAGACCTGTTCATAAAAGCCATCACATGGGGAAAAGTTGAATATTTTCCATTCTGGTGCTTACTGAAAAAATAAATACAGGCAGATAGAAAGTTGATGGCTGATTGGGTAAAAAACTGATCACTCCCTCCTGATTTATCTCCTTTCTTCATGGCCTCGACCAACGATTCCGCAGTTTCTGATGCATCACCCAAAGTCTGAAGCCACTCCTTCCGAAAAATATTAATCCTCCGGCTCTTTTCCGGTTCAGAAGGGTTGATTACATGAAAAGTGTAATGCTTACATTTACCTCGCTGTTTGGCCAGCAGAAAATGGTAATAAAGGATTTTCCCCAGATCCGGATACTTGAAATCAAACACGCATAAACAAAATCCCTTGGCCATCAATTGCCTGATGATTGGGCTTATAAGACTGAATGATTTCCCGGAACCGGGTGTACCGATTATTAAACATGAACGATAGATGTTGCAAAGGTTAATCCAGCCATCATGCACTTTACCTTTGTGATAGAACTGCATTGGAATATTGACCGAACTCTCCGTCTCCACTTTCTCAGTCGGCTGCATAAAACTTTCCTGATCGACATTCCACTTGTCCTTACCTATCCCTGAGCGGATCAGTTTGGACACATTGTCCAATGACAAACTAACCATCAGTGTACCCAACAGAGAAGTCAGCAGATAAAGAAAATTGAAACCGCTGATCCCATAATACAGTACTGGTGATGGTCTATTACAGCACCACATGCTTCCAAAAAACAACAGCAGGCCCAGGGATAGCGGATACAGGATATCTTTCTTCGGATCAAGGTCAACTTTCTTTTTAGATAGCGTGCCAATACTTACAAGGCAGACGATAGTCAGGATGGCAAATTTGCTATACAGGATTTCCTTGTAAATAGCCAGGTGGCTGATTTTGACCAGTACGGTCTTAAAAATGCCCCAGAAAGGGGCATCGATGAAAACGAAAATGGCCGCTTCCAGAGCGGCCATCATGTAAATTGTACATTGCAGGAAACCATGCAGTTTCTGCATTTCCTTGGTTTCTTCCATAAAATAAATTGATAAATAATAAATAGACAGGAAAGCCAGACATGGCTATTGAAGATTTCTACTCGCTATATATTGAGCATTTGTACTATAAAGAAAATGAATAATATATTATACAAATACCGATAAATAACCATATTTGAATAATACAACATACATAATTACAAAACAAAAAAATTAACATAGTATTAATAAATGTATATTATAATATACATTTACAATAAAATGGTTATATTTGAATATTATAACATGCAAAAATGAATATTTTCGAACAGGTCACTATCAAGGACGTAAAATTAGAGATTGGTCAGCTGATCAAATCGACCAGAAAAAAGCATGGCCTCAATCAGAACGAATTTGCAAGCCAGCTGAATATTTCAAGAATTACAGTCTCGAACCTTGAACTGGGAAAGAATACCACATTAGATACCTTGCTAAAAGCATTTCTCTATTTTGACCTGCTCAACAGTTTTCATGAATATTTCCAGGAACTAATCAGGGCAAACCAGCAAAAATCACTTTACTAAAAAACATGGCTACGAATGACATCATATCATTATACTGTTTTGACGAAGAAATCGGCAAAATCGGCTTTGATGAGGACAGGAACACTTCTACCTTTCAATACCATCCAGATCACCTGAAATCTGGAAAGTACAGCAATCTGTTTCCTTTCATTTTTAAAAAGACCCCGGCAGCACAGCTATTCAATAAATACAACAATGAAAGCTTCAGGGGACTACCACCAATGATAGCGGACTCACTTCCCGATGTATTCGGCAATATTATTTTTAAAGCATGGCTGGAGGCCAACCACAAAGATTTTGAAAAAATCTCTGTCATTGAACAACTGGCTTACGTAGCAAACAGGGGAATGGGTGCTTTAGAATACAGACCGGGAAAGAAGATCAAGAAAAACGTCAGCATTAATCTAGATGAAATCACCGAAGTATTGAGCCAGGTACTCGAACAGAAACACCATACTTCCGGAGCACAACTAGACAGTGCAGCACTACTCAATGTCTTCAAAATTGGCACATCGGCAGGCGGAGCACGTCCAAAAATTCTGATTTCCCAACACAAAGAGACCGGCAAGATCATTCCAGGCGATCTGGAATATTCCGCCGAATACAACCATTATCTGGTTAAACTTTCTCTTCCAGACCAGGAGCATCCCTACAGCAGGGAAACGGTAGAATACTGTTATTACCTTACAGCCATTGAACTGGGCATAGAAATGATGCCTTCCAGGCTCATCGAAGGTAAACACTTCGCCACCATGAGGTTTGACAGGCAAAATGGCAAAAAGAAACACATTCTTACAGCCTCAGGAATGACAGGATGGGATTTTAAAGATCCTGAGGTTTCCAGCTATGAGAATCTTTTTGAACTCGCGCTGAACCTGAAAGTAGCACCAAGACAAATAGATGAATTATTCAAAAGAATGATTTTCAATGTGATCTTTTTCAATGTAGATGATCACCTGAAAAATCATTCCTTTATATACGAAGAGCAAGACAACGAATGGCGCCTGTCTCCTGCCTATGACCTTACCTACGCATTAAATCCGCTGATCAGAATCCTCAAAGCTAGCAGAGCAATGTCTATCAATGGAAAACGAAAAGAAATCAATCTTGAAGATTTATTGACCATCGCTGATAAATTTACGATTAAGAAAGCCAAGCAAATCATTGAAAGTGTACAAAATGCGATCCCTAGCTGGCTTGAGCATGCGCTAGCTTTAGGGATTCCTGAAAAAATCATCAGTGAAATGCAAAAAGACTTCATCACTTTTAAATTATAACGATGGTCAAAGAGTCTTTACAGAATATCCGCACCTAAGATCTCACTATATTTCAGCGAAATGGTACTGACTCTTCCAGATAATTGCTTTTCATTCATTTCTACCTTTAACAACTTGTTGCCCGGGTAAGTAAACTTTTTAAATACATATACATTCCGGAAATGCTTTTTAAAAGAATTGGGTTTAAACAAAACGAACTCCGGTTTGACTTCAACAGCCTGAACAGTAGAAGCTTTATTCACTTTACGGTCTTCAATAGTAAAGCGAAGCTGATCAATATCATACTTCAGGTTGGTCTGGTTCTCATAGCTCAAATCCAGAAAGATATAATCATCGAGCGTAAATACATTGTTCAACCTCGCTTTGATACCATAAGCTTTCGACTGGACGCGGTATTCCTTCGTCCTTTCGGCTATCACGCGCATGGCATAAGCTTTTAACTCATTCTGCGACATCCCAAGGTTTGAAATGTCCAGGGAATGCATATGTTCAGGAAGGATATCAATTTTGGTCAGCGTATTCGGCGATGGATCGGAACTATAGACCACGTGGTATTGTGCAATAAATTTTTCACCCGTAATGGTGACCACCGCATCACCCATTTGCTCAGCTACATTTTTCCCCGAAGTATCCCTAAGCGCTTTAATGCGTAATAAATTTTTCAGGGGAAAGTCACCCAGTATGGATTTGCTGGAAATATCAACATACTGGATAGGTTCAGGTGACACAAAATGAATGGACATATCACCCGATAAAAAAACGGTGGGCAATTCCGCTTTGCTAACACTACCAAAATGAGCAAACTGGGCAAAGGAATTCAGTCCGATTGTAAAAATCAGCGATAATAACAACATTAAATTTTTCATATGGATTTGATTAATAGTTTTTTTGTGAATTCTGAAGTTCTTCCGAATCAATCAGGTAGATAAAAGAACTGTATTTTATCTTCGCCTTATTCTTTCGGATCAGGCTGGCTATGGCAGCGGATGTAGATTGAAACATACGGTCAACCGTACTCATGATGAATTGATTTTGATTCTGTGAGTTGCCCTGCAAGTTTACCCCTTGCATGGAATTTCCACCCAGATCCTTGGTAAACTCTCTGAAAGCAGATTCTGGCACATACAGACCGGAAAGCCCGTCCATATCGTATAAATCCAGTTTAACGGGCAAAATTTTGTTACCAAGTAAGATCGATTGTATCGACAGCGTAACCCGCTGATCGGAAAAACCACTGATCCTGGCATACAGGTAGCTGCCTTTACTGACCAGATGACCACCTACCTTTATATCCTCCAGTAAACGTATTCTTATCCTTGAACCAGCATAGCCAGTAACATTCTCATCAATAATGGCCATGATGAAAGTTTCATTCTGGTTCGGCCTGACTGTATTAAAAACTGAATTGGGCAAATCCGCTTTGCGCACATCAAGTTTGATTTGCTGCTTTCTCAACTCCTCAGCTTTGTTCATCGCCGTCTGACGCTGCATTTCCTCCTGGTATTCCGGATCACCCGCTTTACTCACACTGTCCATATAGGCCATCTGTGCTTTAAAAATCTCCATAGGATCTTTTTCTTTTACCTGCTGAAAATCCCGAACGTTTCTGGTTGGGGTACCGCTTTCATTACCCGCATGCAGATTGGATAAAGCCCTGGCCAAATCCTGATCCTGCTGATTTAACCTGGAAATGGCCTGACGCTGACCGGAAGGCCCGCTAGCGTACGGAATTGCGTCCGATACATAAGCACCCGATGACTTCTGGTTTTGCTTCAGTTGCATGACCAACTCAATAGAATCCAGGACCCGCTTTTCTGCCGAAGTATATTTGCTGCCATAAGTGGCATTTGCAGACTGCTCCTCCTCTAGTAAATTAATCGCCGTATAGCCGTCGGCTTCTTTGTAAGCACCCCGGTATGCTTCCAACTTATCATCCAGCGCTTTCTTTTCCATCTCTGGGGAAACACTGCCGATGTGCCCCTGTATACCGTTAGCCTGAGACTGATCGACCACTTGCCGATCCGATTTACTGCTACTGTAGACATAGAAAAAAAGACAGATAAACGGCAGTATGAGCAATGGGATCACATACTTGGGTTGTTTAAAATTGATTTTCATAAAATTCATTTTATAGATTTTTGTAAATGCTCCAACCGGTCAAGCGCCCGCGACAAGCGAACACTATCTTCCGCACTAAGCTGCCGTTTGGCAATGATACCTTCTACCTCCGATTTAATGGCGATGGTTTCTTTAAGCGCTGCGCCGGTCTCCAGGATTCTGTCAAAACCTGACGCTGCTTCTGGAATGGATTGTGCTTCCTGACGGGATTTAGCAGGCAAGCTACCTGCTGAGCTTCCTCCGGTATCCCTGAAAACGGTAAAAGAAAGAATGGAAGAAGCAATGATCAATACCAGCATCAATGCAAAAAGTGGTCTTGGATTGGCTTTGAGGAAGTATACTATTACTTTTTCCGCTCTTAAAAAATGGCTGCCGAACTCCTTTCTAAGCTCAGAAAAGAATGTGACCTCAGGGTCGCGGTTAGAATGTATTTTTTTGAACATTTTCCAGGTCTTTGTTTTCGAGTGTTTTCCAATTCATAATCAGCACACCATGCGGATTATTTTCCGATCTGGGGATATCTTTCAGATAGCCCTCAGTGACCAGTGAACGCAATACCGTGGCACTACGGCGGTCAATCTTTTGTTTACCGTAATACCGGAAATATTTACGCTGAGGGTCGAGAAAGACGGAATCGGTTTGCAACGTAAGCACAGAACTTGAACTGAGAACAGAGGTGAAAAACCCCTTTTCCTTCAAATTATTATACTGCTGTACCCCACTTTCGTCGACCAGGTACATAGACCGTTTCATTTGGTACTCGATGAATTTATCATCCGGCGTGAGATTAAAGAAGATACTATGAAAAAGATCTACATGTGCCCGATATTCCGCTGGGCGGTTATTGGTAACATCCGTCTGTTTGGCCAGAATCGGAACATCTTTGTCCAGCACATAAATGCTTTTGCGAGAGTTCAAAACCAGATTATAGCAACAAAAGCAAACCAAACCAGAAATGATGATGTTAGTCAAAAAACTAACAAGTACAATAAGGCTGGCCAATCGAATTTTGGCTTCAATATTTTTGATCATATGCTTATAGATTAGAATTTTTTAATGGCGGATTTGGCTAAGCCTTTCACCGTTCCGGCACCGCGTCCGAAGTTAGAAGCAGCTGAACTGATTCCTGAGGTAGAAATGATCCAGGTACTGATACTAGGGACGGTGAACATACAAATTGCCCCGATGACAAACGTGACGATAACCGTACCGAAAGAAAGTACCCCATTAGAGGCAAACCAAGCTATTTTCTGTAGTCTCCCAGCATCAAGATCTATCAATTCCTTGTACTTGCTGATTTCGGAACTCAATGCAAATTTCTGCATCAGCGCCATGATGTACATGATTAGGTAAGCAATTCCAGTATACAGACTGACAGATACAAAGCGTGCAATCCAGGTACTGAAGCTGTCCCGAAAAGCAGGTAGAATACTCGCCGCAACAGCAAAAGGGCCTAGTATTACAAGAATACTGGAATAAATAATCTGGATGATAAAGACAATATAAACTGCTATTCTCAATAGCCAAATCGCCAACAATTCCAGCAATTGAGTCATAAACAACTGAAGCCCGACAGAAAGTCTGTTCTTCAATTCAACAATAGGCATAACGACAGAGGATATCTTTTCCATCACACTGCTGTTGACGGTATCCCATGCTTTTTCATACCAACTGTCAGATTCCTTATGAGCCACTTCGGTCTCGGCTTGAAAACTGTACATGGCATTGGCCACTTTCAACATGTAATCAGCGCGTTCGAAGCGTAGTTTATTCACATTCTTTTGTTCCGAATTGAACATCTCCTCGGTCTGCATGGACACCAGTTTTGCCGGATACGCGATAACCTTTACAAAAGCACCCCACCAAAGTATCACCATCACCAGTCCGAAGGGACGCAGCAGTGGCATGATCTCCAGTTTTTTGTCACCTGCCATCATTTCATAACTCTTGATCGCAAAGAAAATGATCATAAAAATCGCTGCCAAGGCCTTCGCGTCATTGATGAATAAATCAAAATGTGACCAAATGCTATTCTTCAAATTGGACAAAAAAACCATCATGCCCTCTTCATAGATCCCGGTTCCCTGCAGGTATTCTAGTGATTTTTTATATTTTTCATCGGTTGTCTGACTGTAACCGAGCGTACTGATCAAACTCATGATCAGCATCATGCTAATACTGATAACTTTCTTTTTTTTCATTAATTAGGGATTAAAATTTGCGACTACGAACGATTTCTCTGGCCAGGGCGGCATCCGATTCTGGTGTCCAGGACTGTATCTCCACACGGTTGCCCCTTACAGCCTGTTGATCTGCAGCCCTTCCAATATTCAAACCGGCAGAAGCTGTCCGGATTGCCCATCTTGCCGCGAGCGTCCGGTACTCCATCAGCATTCTGTGGTAGGCCAGAATGCGGGAGCCGCGATCCATATCTGCAGTACGGGCGCCATCCAGCCTTTCCTTTAGGATTTCCAGCTCATGCTTGTACCAATTATATAATCCCTCAGAAATCACCGCAGCCTGAACTTTTGCAGGTAATGGACTTAAAATACCGTTAGCTGAATGCTCCATTACAGGTTTGAGTTCCTTGCTGTAATACAAAACCCATAAAGGATCAGTAGCGGACAAAACTCCTGAATGGGTAGCAATTTCTATTAGCGTAGTATTCCGGAGTGTATCTGATTCCAGTTTATAAGACCGCTCGGTTTCGTTCATCACACCGACCAATCCCAGACGCTGAGTCTGCGGGCCGGTAGCACTCAGCGGACGCAAGTCAGTTTTTTTATAACCTGGCATCAAACCCCATGTCAACCAGTAATAGGGGTTTAAACCCAGAAGTCCACTCGTGGGCGTAAATTTCTTCTTGTCCCACTGCTTGAAAACCATGCGCTCCTGTTGGTAGCGCATACTTTCATCATTGATTTTCTTTTGGGCGATCAGGCATTTACCTGGTAAAAACAAGATCATTAAGAGTAAGTACTTCATTGTTTAAGGTATTTGGCATTACGAATGATGTCAGTTACGAATTGCCGGTCAGAATTGATAAACTCTGCGAAAGGATTGACCGATTTAAAAATTCCTCTTTGCTTGCTCCAGTACATAGCCTGGTATGCGCCATAAGCCAGACCCCGGATAATCTGGAGTTGCTGGGTAATGCGCCGCATCAACTGATCACGGCTATTATAATCAGCAAGTATATTGGAACTTAGAATGAAGCCGGAAACATCCGTAACCAAGTTTATGGACCTGCCTTTCATCTCATTGCCAATTTGTTCAGCAAAAAGTAAGAGGTAAGGCTCACCTTTAGCCATGTCCAGCATCTGTCCGCTATAGCGAAGAATTTCAGCGATGATTACAGACAGTTCCCGCATCGCCAGCCCATTTTTCAAGGCAGAATTTACGTTAGATAAACCATTATAGATCATACTTTGCGCCAATACGATTGAACCGGTATTGACATTTATGGTCTGTAGATTCTGATCGATCTTCTCCAGATATTGCTGGTGAGTCAGCTCTGCAGAGGTTCGGACAGCAGCATTTTCACTGACCGTTTGGAAATGTTTTGAATCAAATACAATCCTTTGGGCAGAAACCTGATGACCACACATCAGCACCAGGAATAAAAATGACATCGCGCTTCTCATCTGGTCAGGTATTTGGCATTGCGAATGATGTCAGATACAATAGCTTTGTCCTGGTCTATGTATCCCTGAAAGGGATTTATAGACTTGATCAATCCATTGGCCTGTTTGAATTGCATGCTCATCAGCAGGTTCGCCGACAAATTCTGAATGAGATTGAGCTCGGTCAGGATAAAATCAAACAACACCTTTCGGTCAGAGATCTTCATCTGGTTGATAGCGCCGATATTAGCGCTTAATCCTATCAGATAATTGACTAAACTCCTGCCCTTGTTGACAAATTCAACTTCGGAGGTATAAGCAATGGCCAGGAAAGCCGGGTCATCGGCAGCAATCTCATAGATCCCAATTTGATTGGCAATTATATGATCGACCATTGGCATGGCGTTAATGCCAATGTTGGCCGCGGTAAGGATCGTACCTAAAGCCTGATAACGTTCCTGAAGTTCCCGGTATCGGTTTTTGAGTCTAGCCAGCATGGTTTTATTCTGGTACTCATTAGCCGATACCAGGGCCTGATGGTTTTTGGCTTCTGTTTGCAACTTATGTTCGGATTTAGAATCCGATACGAGCTGGTGCAGGCCGGGAATATTCAGTGCTTTTTGCTGAGCTTCTGCTACAAGCATATATGTGAGTAAAAAACTCAAAAGAAAAAGACTTTTCATGGCTTTAAGTATTTAGCCTGACTAATCACATCATTGGCAATTCTCACATCCATATTAATCCAGTTCTGCCAGGGATTGAGTGCGCGAAAAACACCTTGCATATTTGCCCAGTACATAGCCCTGTGCATTCCATAGGCCAGGCCACGAAGAATCCGCAGTTCATTGGCAATATGATTGAGCATTTTAGCCCGCTCTCCAGAATCCATCAGGTTTCCCGCACCACCTTTGAGGACAAAGCTGCTAACTTCAATAGCCAAAGCGGTCGCCCGCCCTTTGAATTCCCTGGCACTTTCTTCCGCGAACAGTAGTAACACCGGATTACTTTTGGCAATGACAATGGCTTTCTCTACATCGGAAACAATATCAATTCCGATGTCCGCGATCTCTTTGATGGTGGTCAGGCTGTGAATGACTCCGGCAACTTCAGAAAGCCCGCGGTAAATACGGTCTTGCAGGTCATTGACAATGACCAGCTGACCAGTAACGGCCAACTGTCCGCGCTGGATGAGGGTCAGGTTATTGTTTGATTTCTTAAGTTGCCCGTCAATAGTATTACTATGTGTAAGAATTGCAGCTGATGTAGCAGGATCTACGTACAAAACCTGCGATCGGGCTTTTACCACGATAATGGTCAGGAGCATAAAAAATGTGAGTAGTTTCATAAAATCAGGATATAAGGTTGGATAATAATGGTGGAGGCTGATCGTCATACAACGGCTTATTGAATTGATTGACCTGAGTGACAAACTGGTTAACAGGTAGTTTCGACTTATTGAAGTCAGAAACAAAGACTTCCAGCCCTCCTCTGAAGGAACCATAAAATCTGGTATAGATTTCCAGTGCAGATTTTTCCGGCTTTTCGGTGGTGTAGACAAAATACTGGTAGATGCTCACTTCGACACCATAGACTTCCCCCATCTGCCCCCGACGTATGTAGACCTCCTTGAACCTGCCACGACCAGCTTTATTATCAAGCCTGTTTATGGTAAAAATTTTCTTTCGCTCACTGTCAGAAATAGACAGCAGCTTGGCTACTTCATCAAAATTTTTCTCCAGCTTGCTTTGGTCCAAAAGACAAATCGTATCACTGTTGGCAATGATCGCATCCTTAACAATAGGGTTACCAATAATGTCTGCAAGCTCCTGGGTCACCTCGATGATTTCACCCCAAAACTTCCTTGCCGTTTTATTGAGGTAAAGTAAGAAATTGGCCATAATAGGTGAAGCAATGGCTTTCCAGGCTTCTTCCAGCAGCAAGACTTTACGGCGGTCTTTCCGGTGTCGCATCTTTTGAATGAACACATCCATAATGATGAGCGTGGTTATCGGAAAAAGCGTTTTGTTATCGGCGATATTGTCAATTTCAAAGACAATAAATCGCTCGGTGAACAGGCTTTCATCAATGGACTCGTTCAAGATGGTTGCATACTCCCCGCCCTGATAAAATTTTTTCAGGACATAGCGAAACTCTTCCAGCTGAAAAGGAATATTTTCCCGTGTTTTGATGTCTGGAATTTTCGCCAGTGCATATTCATAAAAACTATTGAAACTCAATTCTGAAATTTCATAAGGGCCAGCGCCGCTTTCGTGCTCCAGAAAATAAGTGGAATAATAAGCACTCACCACATAGGCGATTACATCACGCTCAACAGTCCCCAAAGCACCATCCGCGCCTTTCCAGAGTAATCCGACCAAGGTAATCAGGAAATCCTTCTTCTCTACATTGCACTCCTCTGCCGTTATGGCAAAAGGATTCATAGTGATGGGCTTTTCCTCGGTGTAAGTAATGTATTTCCCTTCGAAATAAGCACACAACCCAGAATAGGAATGTCCTGTGTCTACGATAACTACATCTGTATTGTACAACATATACTGTTCGAGCAAGGCTAGCATGAAATAAGACTTGCCTACACCACTGGATCCTAATACAAATCGATTTCTGTTCGAAATCCTATTGGTACGCATGGGATAATCCGACATGTCAATTCCAACAGGCGTGCCCTGCCGGTCTGTGAAGCGGACCAGGAAATCAGAGGGATCGTCCTTCTGCAGACTCTCCTTAAACAAAAAGCAGATCGCCGCATCGCAAGTCGTTAAAAACCAGTCGTAAGGTTTAAGTTCAACACCATTACCAGGAAGTAAAGTACGGAAGAGTTCTAACTGGTTGTAAGCATTTTTACTGGGCGTGATCCCCAAGTGAAACAAAGCGCTTTCGATAAAATTGGTAGCCTTTTGCAAATGTTGAGGCTCTGCGGCCAGAACGATATTGTAATGGGCGTGAACCAAAAGCTGGCTTTCCCTAGCCACATCATTGAGTAGTAAGTCAATATCTTCAACACAAATCAGGTTTGCAGGATCGGGAATACCGGAATGACGCTTTCTTTTGAGTTCCAGCTTGTTCAGAATTGCCTGTTGACTGGGTATGTCGATAATCTGGTTGAATACGATACATTCATACGCTGGCACTTTCATTAAAAAAGAAAACAGGTCAACCGGAAATCCTTTGATGGCATCCTTCTCATTCAGTTCCGCATGCGTAGGGATTTCAGCAGGCAGCTCAACTGTATCTACATTGATCAGGCTGATGCTACGAACACTCAACTCCCCCATTTTCAATTCAGAACTTCCAGGACTGATATTGTTAAGCGAAATGGCTCCATCGTTGAAATTCATAGCCAGCATGCGCTTGACAAAAAGATTGACCTCTTTTTCCCGCAATGCTATAGGCTCACAACCTGCAGCACTGAGAACATCCATTACCTTGCTCAGATTTTGGAAAAACTCCTGAAGTGATTTTTTATCATACACATAAAAAGCTTGTTTTTTGACACTCTTGGTAATGGTAAAATAGGTGTGAATGTTCAGTACATTCCTTCCGGCAAAATGGGCGTTGTATTTATCCTGTAAAAAATCCACTGACCGATGGTAAGGATAAGCTGATCTGGATAAAATATCCTGTTTTTGAATCAAATAACCAGCGCCCAGAATTTTGACAATATTCAGGAGCAGCGCGTGAAAATTATCGTAATCATCCCCGGAACCACTATACTGCACAACCGGGTTTTTAATTTTAAGGATGACCGAGCATTCGCCATTTAAGCCATATAGCAGATCGTAGCCTGAATCTTCCCTAATGCCCAGATAAGGCATCTTGAAGATGTTCTTTTTACTCATAAATGTTTGTTTTTAAAATAAGCCTGATGCACAAATACGGACTGGCTTTTGTCTTTGTTATGAAGGCCGTTTTTTTGCTGCGAGGCCGTGTAGAATAAACCACCACCAATACAGGCGATGAGCACGACAATGCCCAACAACATACTGACCATGGCAACCGTGATCGCGGCCAGTACCAAACCCATGACCAGGCAAGCCAGTCCCCAGTAAATAAATTTGCCTTTGAAACCTTTGAAAACAAGGGGCTTTTGCAGCCCCCTGTAAATTGAAAACCGCTTGCCCATTTTACAGGCCGAAGAAGGATTTGATAACCAGCGAAGAAACCACCAGAAAGACGCAGCTGCCACCCCATCCCATCAGCTCCTTATTAATGTCCTGATCACCGGAGTTCCATTTGGAATAGACCCGAATGCCTCCGACAATTCCAACAATTCCACCTATGACCAGCGAGATATTAGTGACAGGATCGACATAAGTTCTCAGGGTTGTGGTAGCAGTATTCAGACCGTTGACGCCACTTTGAGCGAAGGCAGGAATTTGGGTAATAGCCAGGAGGACCCCCAGCGCGAACAATTGTTTTGCTTTTAGCATTTGTTTGAAAATTATTAGGTAAAAAAAAAGCTGCTTCGATTGAAGCAGCCGTTAGCTGAGTAAGCAGAGGAAAGGGTTATAAACCATAAAGTTTTTGAAGAAAAGCACCCATCAAAACCATAAATAAGGAAGCCGAAAACCAGGCAACAACTTCGTAATCGACATGAAAATGATGTTTACCAAGTTGCCAGTTGTGGTAAATTCTAAGGGCGCCACAAATGCCAAGAATGGCGGCAAGCATTAGGGAAGCGTCAAGGGCACCGAAGAAAGAGCGCTTCAAATCATTTTTAACCTGGTTCATTTCGGCAATGCCCTCCTGGGCGGATACAGAGAACTGAAAGAAGAATATCAGAACAGCTATCCAAAGGATGCACCTGTACATATTAAAATGTAACAGCGCGTGTCAGGTGAATGGACTCAGTACGGGCGAGTTCAAAAAGATCAGTGATCGAGACCCCGCTCAGGCCAGTAGACGGAGGAGCTGACGTAGTGGTAGCTTTCACCTTTTTTTCTGGTATCAGGTCAACTTTTTCGGGATGATGGGATTCGGAGAAAGTCAGTTCCTGACTCTCCAGGACTTTGTCCAACCTCTGAGCGCGGCCCCAGTCCAGAAAAATATTCAACAGATAATAACTGAGATAAAGGCCGGTAAGCCAAAGAAAAAACTGTAACCAGGTCATAGTTCTATGTTTTGAATGAAATGTTTAATAATGTTTTTGAGTTCAGGGTTCGCTTGAAACAGCGACTTCACCGCAAAAGCGACTAGTTTATTGATGTCAACTTCAGTGGCCATTTTAAACTGATTGAGCAGTCTGACCGTGGGCTCATCAAAGCGCACATGTACCATCGACTTGTGACCCTTAGTATCATAAGATCTAATGTCTAACAGAATTTGAGCTTCCAATGGATCAGTAGCTTTTGACGTTTTCTTTGCGGTGGTTTTGACTTTGGGCGCCAATCCTTTTTTCGGTGTATCCGGCGCAGTAATCTTGCTCCGCAATTCATCAGCGAGGGTTCGGATTTGATTCATAAAACTGGAATATTTAAATTAAAAATGGGTGGAAAATCACCGTTTGATATAGTCTGCATAGATCTGGCTGAATACGGCAATGACCAGCGGCTGTACATTTATAGGCGTAGATACGGTCGTGATCCGCTGGAAATCGATGCGATCAGGAATTGCGGGTGTGATATTTCCAAACTGAGAAAGCTGATGCTCCACATCACTTTTTGTTCTGTAATTCACCGTTGCCTTAATCCGGTTCGGAATAAACACCAATGAGATATCCGGTTTGATTTTCTTCAGGACAACTGAAAACAAAATTGTAGAATCAAAACTGAGTTCAGAATAAGCAAATGGACACAATACCAGATCCGCATTCTGAAATAAAGGGATTAAACCGTCATCGTCAAGTTTACCCGGAAGATCAATCAGGAAAATCATATCCGGGTTGCGGGACAATATGGGTTTGATCTGTTCGAACTGCTCCAGGTTGGCTGCTACAACCTCGTAAGGCGGCGGACTGTCCAGAATTTTTGCCCGCGAATACATTTGTGCAATAGACTGCTGATAGTCCATATCGATAAGCGTAACCTGATGTTTTTTAACTTGAGTGAGAAAATTAGCCAGCAGTAACGCAATCGTACTTTTACCGGGGCCTCCTTTCTGGTTGCCAATGAGAATAATCATAATAAAGTTTTTAAGTAATTACCTGGTGTTGGTCCTTGCCTTGCGCTGCCTGCGCCTGTTCCGGCCAAGGATTGCTTCATCATCAATGTCATCGGTAAGATCTATATTCACCTCGTCCCCATGGCTATAGCTATAATCAGCATCTTCATTTCCAGCCTGAGCAATCCTGGTGGAGTAAACCGGCGCGATAGGATCTGAATAGCTAAGGGCAACTGTTCCTAGTTTCCCAGAGCTGTCCGAAGGGGTCGAAACCGCTGAGTGTTCGTTACCTTTGAAATGACCGATTAAAGTAGAATCCGCATTCAACACAGCGGTTTCAGACTGCGAATCTTTAGATTCCGGACCAACTGAGCGGGCGAGCTGATGATTTAATAAAGTTTTCAAATCCATAATCTGACTGCCTTTTAAGACATTTTTATCGCTATTGTCAATGATACTGTAGGCGTATTTGGAATGAAAGATTAACTCTATGCCCATGTTAATCTTTAGAAACTGAGCAAAATCAGAAGTAAAAGCACTCAATGCTTTTTCTCTTCCACCGGCAAGAGGCTGTATGACCGGGTAAAGTTCAGATGAGTGAATTTTCAGGTACTTGTAAAATAGCGCAGTAAGCTGTTTTTTACGTTTGTCTATATCCTCTTTTCCAGGACTTGCCTTGAGTTCAGCTAATCGCATGTTTAAAAGAGCCGGGTCAAATTCTGCAGCTACCTTTCCAAACTTGATTAACTGGATATGTTCTTTATCACCCCCAATGCTATAACCTTTAGTTTCCAAAAGCATCAGGAATTGTGTTTTACTGGAGAACTTGTAAGTCATTGCTTTTTCGAAATCTGCCTGAGCCTGCCATTTTTCATCCAACCCCATCACCTGGTTCAGGCTTTGTATGGCACGATTCTTTTCAAATGCGGAAGAGATCTTATCCCCGTTCTTGTCCACTCTGGTTGATACGATGTGAACGTGGTTGTTACGCGTATCTTTGTGAAAAACCAGGAGATAAGGCTGTTCTGCATAGCCCATTTTAGCTAACCATTTTTCAGCAATACCGGATAATTCTTCTTTAGAATGTTCCCTCCCCTTGGTGGAAATCATCACGTGAAATTGCGGCTTCCTAATGTTTTTATTCTGCGCAGAAACCATTTTTAAATAGTTCATGTAATCCTCTGGTCTCACCCGGTCCAATGCCTGGAGCGGACCAAAGTTGGCTACTTTGAGTAATTCCGCGTGGTTATCCTCCACTTTATCTGTATTGTAATGCACACCTTTAAAAGATCTTGCAGAAGAAAGAATTTTAACCACCATAAATAAAAGATGTTTAATGTAACAGGCTAACGATGTAGCAGCCTATCCCTTGACTATTAAATCTTCGGAGCCTGATATATAAATAAATAGCGATCTAACACACTATCCATACAACAGCATAATCTCAGAGCAAAATAGCTACGTAACCATATTTCGATGTAACTAAATAACAATATTCTCAAATAACTTTTGATCTGTATAACAGTGAAATCGGATATACAGCCATATAGCAGATGATCCTTGTAACACCATAACCGGGGTAAAACGATGATCACAATTGATCTACCCAGATCAGTAAGTGCGGCTCATTGTGCGAATGATCTTTCTAAGCGCCACTTCTAAGTCTGTCTGATTTTTATTAAACTCCTGAAGCAGGCTAACGAACCGGGAACCGACATTTTTAGAGAGTAAGCCCTGCTTATTGAGTGTATTGGCATATTTAGCCAATTGGTTGATGTTATTCCCGGAACGTCCGAGTTCTGTACCTATCCGGTCAAGCAGGCTGATCAGCTCACGCGCATTAATGACTACGGCCTGGGCGTTGTTCAGCACACGCTGCCGGATAAGATTAGTCCTGCTGATGCCCAGTTCCTGCTCCAGTTTTAGAAGCATCGTGAACTCTTCTTCAGTAAATCTTGCTCGGACGTGTTTATTCTTTTGGCCACCACTCAACAGTGGCCTGCCTTTTAGTTTTTTTGCCATGTGGCTAGGAAAAAGACAGTGAGTTGCGAGCTGGCTTAACCCCTTAAAGCCTTCATCAAGAAACGCAGATGAGGGTTTAAGGCAAGAATCTTTTTGAATGGAAGAAAATCCCACCGGGATTTTTTGTAATACAAAAAGACATCTTGCAACTAACTAAACGCATACCAGTCCGGAGGTTGAAGTTTGCTTTTATGTTAGTTTTTCGCGGCTGAATAGCGCGAAACGGAAAAGTGGGAAGCCTGCAACCTGCGGCCAGGTGAATGGAATACTTGTTTCTTAAGGAACAACAAACTGCCCCGGTTAACGGGGCTTACTTGCTGAAAAGAGAGTCAAGGTGTTGAGTAAAGCGTGAAGCATTTTGTTTGGCCTCACGTAATTCATTAATGAGCTTTTCATTATAATCGTTATAGCCCAGGTACAATACTGAGCCATCTACCGTTTCCTTTAAAGCGCCAATGAAATCCGAGGTTGCCTTACGACCGGCCTGGTCATGGTCAAAGTACACCTCCACTGAAGAAAAAGAAGAGGCTATTTTAATGGCCCGGACTAAGGTGGTCAGGGAATTTAAAACGATTACACTGTGATTGGCATCAGGATGCTCCAACCTCCAGCTGAGATAATTCATGTAGCCCTCAAAGAGCACAAGTGATGATGTGTCACGTTCGATCAGCGTCAGCGATTTACTACCGAGGCAGCCCTTGAAATACTTGTTGCGTACTTCCCAACCTTTAAGTTCATTCATCCAGCCCACCGCAAAAAAATGTTTCCGAAGTTTTTTTTCGTCTTCAACATAATAATAAATCTCCCTCAGCAGGTCATTCTCTACATTCCAGACACCCCTGCTGACCAGGTAATCGGTGATGACCTGATTACCGCCCAGGGGCTTCACTTCCTCTATCTGATAATTTGGGAGTTTTATGGCAAGACGCTTTCTCTTCGGCTCCCTGGGAATTTCGGCAATTACTGAAAGGTTATAAACCTCCTGGATTTTCAACAGGACCTCTGAAAAAGAAAGGTCAGCCCAAAAGGCCATACCAAAATCGATTACCGTACCACCTTTACCGCTACCATGGTCAAACCATACCCCCAACTGGTCATTCACACAAAATGAAGGTGTGGTATCGGATTCCCGGAGCATACTTAAATACATCACTTCCTTACCAGAAGTTCTTTTGGGTTGAAACCCCAAACGAGCCAACAGGCCCACGATCGAAACCTGGTCTTTGATTTCACTGGCACTTAAATTTTCCATAAAAATTGAATTATGTTTAGCAGTTCAGATTTCTTTTTTTCAGTAAGTTCTGGCTAAAGCGTTTTTTATAAATAGTATTAGAATTATATATATGGCCGAAATACCCGACAGCAGACCAGGTTAGTAACCAAAATCATCCCATATGCAGGGCCAAAATGCCCGACAGCAAGACCAGCAGGTCAAAATACCCGACAGCAATGGCGAATTACTCGACAACAAAACCGAAATATCCGACAGCATTGCCAAGATACCCGACAGCATTGCCGAAATGTTCGACACCGAAATCAAAATACCCGACAGCTAGACCGAATTACCTGACAGCAAGCAGTGGCTGCAAAATATCTCCGGTCAGGATGATACCAGCCGCTTGGGATTCGTTAATGTTTAGGCTCAAAGCCATGTAATAGGCCTGGGAAAGGATACGTGCTTTCAGCGCCGTATCCATATAGCGATCAGCAAGCCATTTCTGGAAAGGATCAGCGTCCTGTTGAATAGGCTGTGTTTTGTACTTCTGCTTAAAAGCATCCTTCAGACCAGCAATCAAACGGAAATAAAAAGTATGTTCCATTAAAATCTTACGCTGAGAGGCTAAAGGTTGGAAATCAAGTTTCACCGAGTATTCGACGTTTGTATTACCGCTGATAAATTCAAAACTAAACAGCAGTTTTCCAACATGCTGAATATAAGTTAAGATCCGTATCAGGTTCTGTTTTCGATGTGATGGCTTGATATCAGAGATATCTGCAAAATCACACAACCGATTCAGAGGAACTATGATTTGTGGGATAGTCTCACTGGATTGCATAATGTGACTTAGCTTGGAGAGATAAAGTAATAATTTCTTACGACTCTCTCCACCCCGTCCCTTGCCCACTAAACGATAACTATCAGAATTCAATGTGTAATATCGGCTGAGAAAGCCATAAAGCAATTCATCTGAAACCCGCACATCATAGATTTTTTGCTCATTACTTTGCCTGCCGATGTTTAACTTCAAATCCTTAAGGATGGGGAAGTTGTGCATTTGGATGACCTCACCATTAGCCTTCACTTCATATTTAGAGGAAAAAATAATGTTACGCTCCATCATTGAGTACAACGCAAAATCAAATACAGATTGAAATACATGCCCTTCAATAAAAGGGGCCGACTTTTTACCTGCAGCGAATTCAGGACGGATCATCACCAGATCCTGACGGTTCCTGCCGGTGTATTTGCAGAACTGCTGAACCGTGAAACGGGTATATCCAAAAAGATCTGTCTTAATTTGCGAGGAAATGAATATAATAAAATCCTGTACCAGACCTGCCTGATCACCGAAGCTCCTTTCAATGTCCTTAAGGTTATCAGCGACGGCACGATCGATACGGCTGAGGATAAAGTCATTCATACAATTTGGTTTGAAATAAAAGGGGACTGATTTACCCTGGCAAATCAGGAAAAAGAACTTTGCTATTAAAACTTAATGAAACAAAAAAGGGGGCAAAATTGCCCCCCCTGAAAGTCAAGCTGTGCAACAAGTCAATGTCGTTCAGGTTAACCTGTATTTTTGGGGACTACCCACGTCAGTCTGTACAGACCGGGTTTCCATGTGATTAAAGACTTTGTTTATGATCACATTTCACCTGCCAATGCGCCAGTATGTTTTGACCCATACCTCGCAGAATTCGCCCGAGTATCACGAGAAAATGCTTCGTCCCCTGTATGTCAAAGAATAATCTACAGGCGCATCACTGCGCCTGTCAGGTCAGCGATGTCTTATTCACTCATCGATTTTACCTGTATTAGGCGGCAGCAAAAGCTTGCAAGCCGTTCTGTTAATATTTGTTGTTTTGAAACTTTACCGCATAAACTCACCGATGCAGCCATGCTTTCATTTAGCCAGACTTCCAAACCGGAGGTACTGGATATCAGGAGTGTAGTGGTGTTACTGAAAGGTCCAGTCAAATCCTCTTTTGGAATAACGGCACCTATTACATCGTTATTTATTGATTGGATTGCCCGAAAAACCAGTTGTTTTAGCTTCATGGACACAAAGCAATTGGAATGGCGAAGGGAAAAGGACGAAACGAAATCGGCGAAATACTTCGCCCAGCCACGGTGAAGTCAGCGGTGGGAAATCAGCACAAAAAAAATTGAAAATTATTTCAGACTATCAATATCAAAAAGTTCAGAGATAGAGATATCCAAAGCCTTACTGATGTTATGCAGTGTGGAAACCGTAGCATTGGTTTTACCATGTTCTATATTAAAAACCTGTCGGTAATCAATACCTGCATGTTCTGCAAGTTTTTCCATAGACATGTTTTTTGCTTTCCTCAAAGCTCTTACCCTATCACCCAATGCATTAATGATCTGTTGGTTCCTTACGTTAATCACGCTGCAAATTGCGATAACAATTCTTGATATGGTATGAAGTATACTTCATATTAATCATACAAATTATTTGCATCACGATTAATATATTCCTATTTTCAACCTGAAAATTCGTTCAGTTCTACATGCAATCACAAGGGAATCTCAACAAAAATATCCGTCACACCGGCATTAGCCAACAATATATTGATCAGTCTATTAAGATGGGAATAGAGATCCTGAATGACTTCATGACCGCTGATATCCCATTGCTCAAAAAGCATCCTGAGTTCAGCATGTTATGGTATACAGAATTGCTAAAAGTGTTGCGTAATGAAAATCTACTGAAAGAATTTCAGAAAAGATTGTAAGCTGATACTCTTTTATCCGAGCATATTCTAATAGATATAGTAAGTAAGCTACATCAAGCTTATATATCCTGTCAAATTTTCATTAATATTGAGCTGCGTTATTTCAACACAACTTTTTGTTAAAGCAAGACCCGTACGCCATGTTCGGGTCCTGTCTTTAAGTAAGCCCCTTGAGGGCTATTGTTAATCTTGGTCCTCTTCGCCGCGGATGATTTCCAGGTGGTTGACAACTATCGCCGTTTTAGTGATATTCTTTTTGTCTTTATCCGTATAGGTCTGTGTAGTGAGGCTGCCTTTGATTGAAAACCTTGTGCCTTTTTTAACGGTATCTTCTACCAGGGTCATCTTGTTGTTCCAGAAGATCAGGTCAAACCAGTGCGTTTTGCTTTTACCTTCAGAATCCCTGTAGGAGTCATTAACTGCCATACTTAATTTTGCCATTCTTTTACCACCTTCAAGGTTGAAAATTTTTGGATCTGAACCTGCGAATCCTTCTAGCTGTACTGAGTTTTTTAAATTTTTCATGACTGTTTTATTTTAAGTTTTTAATGCCGGTATTTTTAAAGCTTAAATTTGCTTGTCAAGGGGAATGTGGAATATATAGCGAAATGCGCAGCAATAAAGCGGTTTATGCCGCAAAAGCCCCTTGACAAGTAAAAATTTCAGCTTATACCTTTGCATACTAAAAACGGGGATAAACAGCCAATGAAAAGCAAAACTCCAGTAAGTAGATATTCTGCAGTATCCTGAATTTGAAACCTAGGGTGTTCAGGAATGGAAGCGCTTTCCAGGGCTCCTATTTTATGGAAATTACAGTATTGATTTAACCTACTTCTGGAAAAATAAACCATAGAAATTCCGTTTAAAGGATCTTTACAAAAAAGAGCCGGGGCCTACAAAGGTTACCTGATAAATTATCGAGATCTTTCTCACAACCGGGATTTTGAAGCATATTAAATTGATAACCCAGAATAACTATCAAAACCTACTTGCATCAAATGAGGTCAGATGTTTTGTTTATTTCATGAAATTTCAAGTGCATTATCTTATGCTAAATAAGAAACATCATGCCTAGCCAGCAGATTAATTAAAGAAAGTGCGTAACATGTATATAACTCAAAAACAAGCGAGGTCTGAATGTTACCAGTTCCTCGCTTATTGAATCTTTAATGTTCTGAAGGAAGTAGCAAGACACCACCTTCAAACCAGAGACTCAACTGATCCGCTTTAAAATCTGAATATGGAATTGAAATCTTAAAAAGCAGATTATAATTTCCATCTTCAGCCGTTAGGGTAAAACTATCTTCCTGCGGACTGTTGCGCTTAAGCGTCCAGCAAATGAAACCATAGTTCTGCATCAGCTTAGGACTTCGTCTGATATGAACACCAATATCCACCAAGAGCCAATAGGTACCATATTTGGAGGCAACATATTGAACCCCATCGGTGTAATGAAAGCCAAGCGGATGTTTATAGTAATTTACTGTGCCGATGAATTGATTGAGCTGATCATTAAGATTTTTGTGATTTTCCATGACTTTGGATTAAAGTGAAACGATTAATTATTTCACGACTTCCATTACTTTAAATGGAAAAAAGGCAATGTGGAGCGCAGAAAATTGTGGAGGCTCCCCATTGGGGATACCCAATTTTCGAGAACTACATTGGTGAGCATGCACTGCCAGGAATCCTTTTCCAGGTAAAGAAATCACTTGGTGAATTAATTATAGTTATGCGAATCCAAAGCATTGTATGAGACGTTTTTCAATGTAGCAGCTAATCAAACCATGATTAAAATACAGTCTATGCAATAACAAAATCAGCACGAATTGCCAATGTTTTGTCATACAGCATTGAAATAATACTAACCAGTTTACCCTAAGCGGAAATTCCGCTTAGGGCTGTAAATTATTTCCACATATTTACCTGACCTTCCAGGATTTCCATATCCGCACATATTCGGCTGATCACAAGATCCAACAGTATGGCCTGTCCCGTAGTGCAGCGACCCCAGTAAGCATTATTGCCATCAATTATAATAATTTGATCATATTCCTGTAGCCTTCTGGATAACCAGGAAGAACAAATCCACCATTCATAAACCTCGGCATATTGTTCACTTGCATATCTAAGGTCATCAATCTGCTCTTCTAGTTTTTCAGATTGCTCAAGATAAGATGCGTTTTGCTCATCTTCTTCGAGCAGTTCTACGAAGGCATCATGCTCTTGCCGCCACTTTTCAATTTGCTCATCCCTCTGGTCCCGAGAATAAATGTTTCCCTGAGCGTCTTCGAAGTAAAGGTTATTTACCAAATCGTGATTAGAAAAAGGAGCATCGGGATCTTCGTCAGCTTTTGACAGGACGTATTCTACTATACTTGTCATACACGCATAGACATGCTTCTGAACGAACTGACCTTTGATTTCTTGATTTTTACTGCTGTTGTAGTCCATAACAATTGGATTTAAGGTTAAAAATTAATTATGGAGCCCGAATAGGACAAAGCAACTAAAGGCAAAAAAGCAACCCAATAAATGATTGGCTGAGCAGTGGGAATGTGTTTATGGGGGAATTTTTTTGCCGTCATGGAAGTGACGTCCAAGCTTTGCAACATTATTGCTGTTTACCTGAAACGCCAATTGTGGATCTGATCACTTTTAGAAATTTCAGTAGGTAATAAATGGCTTATGCCATCATCTACAATTACCTAAATAATTAATTGATTAGCCACTTTAAATCTTGTCTGGTAAATAAGGTCAGAGGACACCCCATTTTATCAATTTCATGATAGTGAGGTTTAGTTTTGCTGAAAAGCTTAAGGATCGATTGAAAAGGCAAAAAAGCCGGCTGAAATGCAACCGGCCAGCCAGATCTACTCAAATCGCCTTTCTAAATCCTGAACAAAACTTCTATCGGTGTAATTAACATTAAAGATTTCCTTCCTCGGAATACCGCTAACCTGATGATAAGCCTCACAAAAAGTAAACGCATCGCAATCTTCTTCCAGATACGCGGTTGTTCCATCATCACTGAGATAAGAGAATGGGGTTATCTTGTGTAGAATATTTAAAATCTCAAGTGCCCTTACAGGCACCTCTATCCAGGCATGACAGGCATCTTCGTGAAATGTAAGACAACCCAGTTGCAGTTCTTTTAACGCTTGTTTCATTTGCAGTTCTTCAGTTTGATTTTCTTTTTTCATATTGTTTTTTTTGCAGGAGCAATGAACTGAATGTGAATACAAGAAACGTGGAATAAAACGCACAGCATTTATGCCGCGAAAGTTATTTTAGTCACATAATGAAGGAATTAACTTGCATAAAACGCAATATAAAAACAAATCCGAAGAGGTCTGAGAATTCTTGCTATCTAATCTACATTTGAAAAAAACCAACAAAATTTCAACATCGTTTGAGAAACAGTGAAATGAGTATATCTTTGCAGCCCATGAAACTTCCCTTAAGAATCCGCTTTGAAGATCAGGATTATAGCTATACCATCCTGAATAACACGCTCGACCGTACGACAAGGGAATTCAGAATCCTTTTAGCTGATCAGGAATATACGCTCTTGCGAAATGAGAAGAACGAGTGGAGCTGTCCGGACCTGACTATAAACGATAATCCAGCCTTGTTAATAGCAATTGCAAGAAGCATCGGTCTGCGTTACCAACTGTAGAAATGTAACCAGTCTAATATAAAAATCAGGATGATACGATCCGCTTGTTCAATTCCAACGCTGCAACTATAACTGCCGCTTTCGCTGCTCCAATTCCTTTGAACCTGCAGAAATCCTCCACCATTAGCTCAGACAAAGCATTCAAGTCATAACCTACATCTTCCAATATCATATTCGCGAGATCCAGGGCAGAATGTTTTACAGTTCCTGAGCCAATCAATAAAGCAAGTAACTCCGCGTCACCCAATGCAGATGGTCCTGCTGTAATCATCTTTTCCCTCGGTCGTTCCGCTACAGGCCAACTCTTGATGCCACTCCCCTGCTGCCCTGCTGAAATAGCATCCGTTATCACCTTCCCTTTGCGCTGTTGAATGACACTTGAAAACACCATAGAGAAAGATTCAATTAAAAAATGAAAGTCCTCTTCAAACACACAAATGCTGCGGCGTTTATACTCACCGTTTATCTGAAGATCAGATCTTGTAATGCGAATATAATCGCTGTCGTTTGCCGCTACGTTAAAATCGATAAAATAGTGGCGCGATGAAGTCCCAAAGCTTTCGCTAGCCAGATAAGTCGGTTCCATAAGTTTAAGTTATGGCCTCAAAGGTCAAAACATGAAATTAATTAGTGGGGTTATAAACGGTTATAGCCGATTATAATCGGCTATATTTAATTCCAAATTGGAATAAAATGGCAGATAAGCTTTAGCAAAAACCCAAAAATTTTTATATTGTCACAGGAAATCGACCTCCAAATTCGCTCTATGGAAAAACAAATTAGCAAAACCGGTTGCCTGGAATGCGGCATTGTCCTACAAGGCAGAAGCGATAAAAGATATTGCGGAGATACCTGCAGAACAAGTTTCAATAACCGCAGGCGAATGAAGGCCTTATCTGCTGAACCTGAATTTCTAAAAACCATTCCGAAAATCATTCTGAACAATTATCAGATTTTAAAACGACTCCGGAACAAAAAGTTGACCAAGGTTAAGCGTACCCAGCTAGAGCAGCTTAAGTTCAATTTCAAGTACATCACTAGTACCTACATCACCAAAGCCGGGGACATTTACTATTTCTGTTTTGACCTGGGATATTTACATATTCAAAATGATTGGGTGCTACTGGTAGAGCAAGAAAGTCAGATCATGTGAGATACCCTGTTGATGCCTAAAACTTAGACAATACACAGTGGCCATGACTCATTTTATACTCATGAAGCTGATCATTAGTCCAATGGCCATATTCAGCAATTGCCTCGGCAAGTATTTCAGGAAGCAACTTCTCTCCTTTCACGCCTAGATTTCTGACTAACCCAGAGCATTTATCAATCTTTGCTTGTTCCATTGCAACCCATTCGTAAAACTCCGCGGGTATAAATCTATACATCCAAAGAATTTCCTGTTTTGAAAGAAAGGGACATCGTTTGCAATTTGACGGAGGTGGTAAAGGCCATGGCGTAGCCAGAATGTAATCCTGGGCCATTTTTCGGTCAATACCTTCAGCAATCATCGGGTAAGTTTTCAGAATGCAATTCATCATCCAAACGATGTGGTTCTTACGCTTGACCTTCACAAAAAGGTCCAGTTGTCTTTTCTTCAGTTCGGTTTTGGATTCCTTAACGCGTTTTTCTTCACCAGCAGCGATACCTAAAATCACATTGATTTTGCCATAATCAGCAGCAAAACGTTTGATCCAGGTTTTATTCCGGGTACTATTTGGTAACTCCTGATTGTAATACTTATTTGCAATGTACACATTGAGGAAATTATAGAAAGGTTTGATTTTTACATTGTCTGTACAGGAGCGCGGCATCATCATGCTCATTATTGAACTGTTTCGAATCATTTGACTAGTAAGTGTCTGCCAGGTATTTGGATGATATCCCTGATCTGCAGTAAGAAAATGAAATTCAATTTCGTACTCACTGCAAAGCTTTGCTATGAAGCAAACATGTTCATAAGTGTGGTCATGCTCATCACCGGTATCTGACATCACGACGATGAAATCGCCAGTCACAAACCTTGCCCGGTAAAAGGGATCCCGAATGATCTTATATAAAATGTATGTACTGTCTTGTCCTGCGCCAAAGGACAATACCGTCAGTTCCTGATCCTCCATGCGAATATTCGCAGCTTCAAATTGATTTTCTGTTTTCATTTTGTTTTCTTGCAACAGGAATGAACTGAATATGAAGACAAGGAACGTGGAATTAATAGCATAGCGTTTTATGCCGCGAAAGTCCTTTTCATCATAAATGAAGAGAATTACCTTGCATAAAAACACAATATGAAGAGGGCTTTTGAACTATTTACTTGACACTCGTTTGTTTTGATTGAAAAAATTAATATCCTGAACGCAAATCTGATCGGGATAAAAGGCAACATATTCCAGATTACCTTGTCCCATATCGGATACCATAGAGTCGTAGCCACGAGATTTAATAAGATTCGAAGCTTCCATAGTATTTAAAGTTGCATGCGCTTCAGCGATCTCTCCCAAGCCTATATTCTTGTCAAGCATTCTGAGTGCCTTTTTGGGAGATAGACGTTCACCACTCAATATTTCCCATATTACCGGGGCCTGACTTTCAATGGTGAATATGCCCTGATTACTTAAGTTAATTGGATTGGTAATGTTCAGGGATACGGAGATAATCCGACTACCAAACATTTGCGCATGTTCCAGGTTTTCAGTAAAAAATATGCCATACACAGTATTGGGATAGCCTATATTGCTGCCCCTAAAATAGAGATCAAAAACATCAAAATAGGCGTTGGTTCCATGATATAATATTGCTGGTAATTTAAGGGTGTTGCTCTTCATAAATTTGGTTTATTTAAGTTTATTTTATATGAGTTAGTCAATCAGTACAATATCCGCCATGACATCCGGCGCCTTTCATTTGAAACAGATCCAGTTGAGGGGCTAAGCTGACGATCTTCTGCATAGAGAGGGCCGAATGAAAGGTTCCACCAATCATTTCTTCCATGACCATAGCACTGCTGATGATGCCCGGATTGCGGTCATAATTATCTCTAATCTGGAGTGGATGTTTCCAGAAACAGAACTGGCAATTGGAATCCACAGGAAACTCGATATCCTTATCACGCCAGTAACGCTGTACGTCCTGCCGCACAATCTGATCTTCAATCATGGGAAATTCACCAATACGAAAGGGAACCTCCTGCCAACGTGTAATGAAAGGCGGCGTTTCACGATCCAGTCTAAGTCCTTTTAAGCCAGGATGAAGGATTTTTCGTTTCTTATAATTCCCAGGTGGTTGCTCTCCAATATTGTCTATTACAAAGTCGCATTGTGTAGCCATGAAATAAGTATCCTTGAAATTGCCTACTCTGTGGCCTTCATCAGCGCGATAGCCAATTCGCATTTTGACTGGCAGTTCATGATACCGAAAAAGAAAATTGAATATTGGATCAATTTTAAGAAGACTGGTGCAGTAACGGTGCCGTTTGTTGGGAATCAAATGCATGGTGTTGGATATCTGCTGAAAGCCTATTCCCCTTAACCAGGTGATCTCCCTCCCGATGTGCTGCTCCAGATCGAACATAGCAGCTAAAATCAATGGATCCTCTGCTGTAGAAAGAAACTCATGCTGATCACTACAGTATTTCTGAAGCTTGTCGTTAACCATTTGCCTGATCTTAGGGTCGATCCTGCGACCGCCAGCATTCATATCATCGATACATACCAATGCAAAAACATCCAGATCAGCAGGATAACGCGCAGCCAGATAGCTGCTTGTTTTTCCACCCGAGAGGGAGTTCACCGTTTTCATTCTCAGGCGTATTTAAGCGCTTTTATGATTCGTTTTTCCATCCCAGTAAGGCTATTGCTACACTCCGAAGTATTTGAATATTCGATGTAATAGCGTTTACCTCCCATGTACCTGTAAAACACCCAGCCCCGATAATAATATACTTCCGTAACCCGATCTGAAATTGGTGCAAATGATTCAGCACATTCTTTTGCGTCTGAAATGTCTTCCGGCAGGCTTTCGTCAACATGCGTAAAGAGGTAATAGTCATCCACCCTCCTACCTATATACAAAGTATTACCATCGGTCTTGAACTGCAGTCCGCCGTAATTAAGATTAAACCCCTCAGGGCTTCCATAGAATAACAGATTTCGAAGCAATTCTTTTTCGCTGGAAGCTATCAAAAACTGTGTCTGATAACTAAGGGCATCCTTAAGTTTAAAATAAACATGGTAACTGGCTTCATGAATACCTGAGGGAATTGTTTTGAACCATTCAATTTCATTAAGTTGAAAGCCAAGCCCCGGAAGGATATCCCGGATAAACTCCCGGATTTCTATTTCCTGATAATCGTTGGTAAAATACCATCGGACCCCATCCACATCGAAAGTGTGTAAAGGAACAAATTTTCCATCCAGTATAATCGCCCAATTGTGCTGAACATCGAGCGTTACAGGAATCAGATCAGCATTTTCATAAACCACTTTGATATCTCCTGTAATGTGGTAGAACTTTCCGTATATTAAGGTTTTCATATCTATTTCATTTTATAATTGTGTGAACTTGTCTTCCTTGCATCCTTAAGGGATACCAGCTCTCCGGTGTAATCGATTCCGTTCGGATCAAGGAGCCGATATCTCCCCCTACTTTGCCATACAATCGAAAAAGGCCGGGTTCGGATATAGTCGTTGATCGCTACAAGCGTTTCATTATAGCTTAGAAATTCCCTGTCAAAGGGTGAATAAGGAATTTGCTCATAGTTCCCTTCCGCATCAAGATCATACAGCGTTAGCCAAAAACTGATGTAGCATTCTGGGTCATCGATAACCAGTTTGGTAGAATTAGGAAAAGAAATGTTGATGATTTTACCGAAGTATTCCGCTTCAGCGGAATCTGTATTTTCATTATGCCAGGTGGTATCCTCGAACTTAGCGAAGATTACTTTACGATTTAAGCGTGCCAGATACACATCGTTTGATTTCCTTTTCATGACCTAGCAATTAAAAAGTAAGTTGACGGCCTGAGTAAATTTGGGATTAGGGTGTTGCTTAACTTTGGTGTAAAGATTGAAGCAGTAAACCATAAACCTTGGAATTTCGCCTCTGAAAAGTTCGGATGAAAACAATTCCGGATCAAAAGCAAGCCCTTTAGGATTGGCTGCAATGGCCTTCTCGACGTCGAAAAGTGACTTAAAAAATAGATCGAAGGGATAATCCTTGTCTTCCCATGTATCCCGGTTACGGCGCTCGGATTCCCGGATAGTTGGACATAAGTTCCATACAAATTCCAGGAATGCAGGGATTTCATCTGGAAAAAGCTGATGTAGTAGCTTTGCGCTGTCTATTGCGCAGAATTGATGTAGTGCTTTCATATTGCTAAAGTTTAAATGATTGCAAAGCCTGTTAAAGGTCTTTTACAAGGCTTCAGCGATTTTGCGCAGGACTAAAGAGCAAGGCTTTGAGGCAAAAAAATCTTTAGCCACAGGCGGCGATTTATTTGTCCAAACCCGAAGGGCCTGGCCTTGCCTGAGCAGAGGGATAACTTTGCTGAAGAAAAGACCACAGACGGGCTTAAAGATTTTGTATCAAGATAATGTGAATGCTAAATGCAAGCTATTATGTATGCTCATTACTCTAAAATCGGATTATCTCCGATTATGATTCCATATAAGCACATAAATACATATCAAAATATCTAATCAGAAATTATATCAATGCCCCTTTAACCATACAGGCACTGCTCTTGCACAAATGGCAAAATAGGGTGAATGGAAAGGATTGATACGACCTGGAATGGTATATCAAAAAAGGAATACAACTTGACTTGCATCATTTTAAGTTAAGGGCAAAAGATACTGACGAACGGAGTAAAGACGAACTAACCTAAGATGATCTCCTGGGCTTGATATCCGAGAAATTTAAAGTGTTTTCATTTGACAATGTAAAGGAGGATTTTATACCATTAATAAAAGATGACACTGCAATTTTAAATCTGCCAGACAGCACTTTAACGATCTAACAGAGAAATTGAAGTTTCAGTAGTTGACTAAACAATATACCACCTTAGCAAATACTTTTTTGGCTAGAATGGAATTTTTAAACTGCTATAGGCTCTGTCCGAAAGGATTCTAGATTCATAAAAAAACCTCTCTTCGTCAATAAGCCATAGTCTAGCATCTGGTCGATCATTGCTCCTCCAAGATTTGCCAGCGCGGAGTTAATGAACAGACTTTGTTTATCCAGCGCCTCCATTAAAGAACAACTGGGCGCAGCAGTTTCTTCCTGAGGAATTCCTAACAGATCAGCGTACTCCTGGGTAACTGGTGGCAGAAAGGCCACGGGTCTAAATTTAGCAGACTCAGGTTGCCTCATTTCTTTTACTGTAGACAAGATCACCTGACCTGTGTATTTATTATTTCCAAAATCAAGGCAATACATGGGGTTATCCCGATAATTGTTTGAATTCTTTGAGAGGACATTAAGCACCTCAGCAATTTCAAATCTTGCCTTGGCACTATCTACGCAACAAATCGTTATACTCGCACTGCGGTTTTCTGGAATTGCACATAGTGAAAAAGGTTGGTAGAATTCTGGTAATGCTTTCCAGTTTGTGCCATACTTACGGTTGATATGGGCAACAATCGATACAGCTTTATTTACCCCAATAAAATGCGCCATGAATTCAGCCCGCCCTAAATTAGGAGCCTCGATCTGATCTGGATCAAATACATTCACCTGCAGCCCTGCCTTTCCAATGGTAAGCAACTTGAAATTAATCCTGGCGAGCGCATGTAGCATATGAGATCCCGTACCACCTGCACCTATTAGATTGACAGTGATCGGGTTAGTTGGATTTAACAGGTAGGAGTCTACAAAGTGAACGCTCTGCTTATCTTGAGTTTTCATCGGATCAGGGATTTAAGTGTTTTAGATGTTGATTTAAGTTGTTTTAAGGGAAACTTTCTTTTACTGCCAACCAGCTTTTGCCACAATTCGATAACATTACCTTTAACCGGAGATACCGATCCCAACAGGTGACTGAATGTACTTGCAAAGAAGTAATTCTGCCATTCAGTAATAAAATCTTCCAGCGAACATTTAGTATCAAAATTTATTTTCACACTGCCAATGCACACCCTTCCGTCTGTATAGATATTGAAAAATGGCGCAAAACAGAGTCTTGTATCCAAAACAGGCTTTTCATTTCTGGAAAGTGCATAAACAGACAAAGAATTCCTGCTGGCTTTCCAGACCATCGGTGGAACATTAGCCCGGCCATCTGTAATAGTGAGTTCAGGTTTAAAAAGCAGGTCGACCTGCATTTCAGGTGTAAACCAGATCACATTGCCATCTTTCCTGCTATTGATATACAATACATGTTCAGGCAACAGACCTTTACTCATTAAAAAATCCTGACCAAGTTCATCCGAAGTATTTAACAAATCGTCAAGTGAATTTGCTTCGGTAACAGACAGTGGATGAGGATTAATCATTTGCCCGGTAGCATCCATGTCAAGAATTTCTGCATAAATACTTTGGTCCATTTGTGACTGATAGAAGGCAATAGCCTTAACGGGCTTATAGACATCTTTGAATAACTGATTGATAATTTGCATAACTTTTAAAAATAAAATCCCTCTATCAGGCAGAGGCTTTTTGTGAAACTGATTAATTAAACTGTAAATCCCGCAGATTGGCTACCAGATCATCTATCAGACTAAACAACCTGTTCTCAAAATCAAAGTCATGCACCTCCCTATCCGGTATATGGTCAAAAAACTGCATAGCAAAGGGCTCTTCAATCACACTGCATTCCTGGAGATCGCAATTGATGGTATCTTCCAATGTATCGTATACGCTATCATTGAAACTCCAAATAAAAGACATGTATTTATCGGCATGTACTATTCCATTACCATAATCATCTTCTGGGATCAGTTCTGGATGGATAGCATCCATCACAGAACGATTTGGAAAATCGAGATAAAGCGTCAATGCCTTCTTTGCTGTCAATAAGAAATCGGCTTCAACCTCCCCCGAAGCCTGAAAATCAGCGACTCTTCTTTCAAAGGAGTTCACGTGGCTGCAGTCAGAGATGAGTTGCAAAATGTATTCTCCCCTACCAGCATTCTCATCCAGCTCTTTCAATTCTGCTTCTAGGTATTCAGCCTCCTCAGGCTGATCCTCTTCTATCATCCACTGCTCGATCATGTCATACATCTGATTCAGGTAACTTGCCCATTGCCTGTGGTGAGGAATCTCCACGACCTGAAACAGGTAAGTAAATATGGAAAGGCATAAATCTGCTAATGGCTGTCTGGAATTATCCTCTAAAAACAAATAAAGCGGTTCACAAGGGATATAATACAGCGTATTATTGGTATCAAATGGCCTGGCTGTTGCAAGCGTAGCAACATGCGTATCATCCTGAATAATAGCCAGCCTCAGATTGCTATTTCTATCCAAAAGCTTCGCGGATAGTTCTTCATAAGCTGCCAGAATATTCATCGGGAATGAGATTGATTTATTCCGCACCAAAGATATTCCGTAGAAATCGCAGAGGTATGTTAGAGAGGTAAAAAACTCTTTTTCAATTTCCCGACGCTTGCTAAGCTGAGGATGTTCTTCAGATATGATCGGTGCCAGCTTCAGGTTTAGAAGATCAGATTGAGCAACTGCAGGGGCGCAGGTCTGGGCTTGTTTTTTTGAATCGCCGCCAGATCCTGAACGTTGTCGAGATCTAGCAGAAACTTTCCGATTTTTTGATGTAAGTACCATTGTTCATTATTTTTAGTGATGTTTAATTTTCTGTAAGAATTATGCTTTGCCATAGGTTAACCTTTTGTCCCCAAAGAGGAATTAAAACTATACTGAAGTTTATCTTCTTTGATATTGGGACCTTCTAAAGTCGCTGTAGTGAGAATAGGATACGTTCCTGAATAAAAATTCATCACTTGCTGCGGGGTAAATCCCGGTGAAGGATCAGCCAGTTTGATCACCTTCTGATTCTGCTTAAACAAAAATTCTCTTTCTAATTTTGCGGTTACGATCATGATAAATAGGTTTAGTTTTACAATAAGTAGAGTTGTTTATTTTTAGCTTCTAATTCCATGCGGAGTTTATCCAGTTCAGACAGCTTATCGGGATAATCAGTTAAATCGTTCAATAAACTTAAAGCATCATTGTATTTACAGAGCCCGTTGAGTTCAGCGATCTTTTTCATGCTTTCCTCATATTTCTGCTTATTTACCACACCCTCTTCTGGTTTAGGCGGGTCCGCTTTCGCAGGTTTGGACTTTTCTTTCAGCAGTTTTTTCGCATTTTCAATATGCTCCTGCATCAGCGAAACATTCACAAAAATTTCATTGATCTGGGCTACAGGCTCCATTAGCCGGCTAAACAGGTGCTCATCAAGCATCTCAGGACTTTCGTTAAAAATCATTGGACTCAAGGATATACCCTCTTTTTCTGAGCCAGGATCACTTAGCAGTACCGAAACAATTAACTTCCCATCGGTAAGTGGTGAGATGTGTATCGTCCAGGAGCCAGGACTTTTCAGGTGATTGATAATTTTGAAGAAATTTGTTTTCATATTAAACAATAATTAAAGGACTTAAAAAACCGGACAGAAGATTATCTGCCCGCATGACTGATCTTAAAATGGCAGGTCATCTTCGGGAACCGGAATGGTATCTACTCCGGCCGATGGCCGATAAATACTTGATTCGGCATGTGCCTTATTCTCACGTTCAGCTTCAGGTTGTGGACTTCCCTTGCCTTCCAGTGTGATCCTGTCTACCCTGAAAGTAGCTACAGCTTTTGCTTCGCCATTGGAGATGTAGGCCCTGGCCCCTGAAATACCCGATAGGGTGACTAAAGTCCCTTTGGTCAGGTAAATTGCAATTCCTTCATTGTTCCAGTAGGCGCATTCAAAATAATGCGTCCTGGTTTTCTTCTCGCCATTAGACTTGAAAGTCTCGTTCTTTGCGATGTTAAAGCCGACAACCTTTTTTCCGTTAGGTGTTGTTCTTACTTCTGCGTTTGCGGTTACTCTTGCTGTGATTTCCATAATCTGAGTTTTAAGTGATGAATTGATTCTTTGTCAAACCTTTTTCTTGGTCTTTGTTAATGACAGAAAAAGATGACGCAGTGATCGGAAGGCAAGACTTTGCACCAAAAAATACGCTCTCCAAGAGAGGAAGATTATTTGGTCAAACCCGAAGGGCCCGGCCTTGCGGCAAGAGCACCAGTACTATCTTTGTCGTTACACAAGCCCAAGAGAAAAAAGGTCACAAAGACATTTAAATCTGGAAAACCCAATTGTAAAATTTCAGAAAATATGACCGCTCGCTAAGTAACATCCCAGAATAAAAATGATTTCAGGCAGATCAAGAAATATCAACAGTTATACCCGGGTAAACACGTCATGATTTTTTGCCTGACATCGTAGATCCGGTTTATCACAGGTTTGAGCAACATTAGGAAAAAGCTCTATAGCCTTCAGCCAATTAATACTTTGAACAGGCCCCGAAAAGCGGGCATGAATATCACGTCGATCTTCATGCAATAATTGATGCTAGGATCTCCGTAAGAGACGGGCATGACCTGGCGCACATAAACTTGCAGATACTCTTAAGGAGGAGCTCATGAATTAGGATACATTTTGATTTATGTCGAGCCAAACAGCTAGTAATTTCTATTAATTTCAAGGCTACAGCATTAAAAGAAATAAATTTTGCCCATTCAGCTCCTTCTGTCCAAAACAAAATAATTAACTTAATATGCAATTACCCCAAAACTTAATAAAAAGAGTAATATTACATTTTAGCTTAAAATATATTATGACAAGCATAAGAATTTTAAAAAAATATTTACTTATTGAAATACTTACGTTTAATTCCATTTCCCAAGCCTTGAATTTTCCACCTGATGGGAGAATTGTTTTTTAGATAATCAGCGATTCACTTTAAGATATTGTCCAGTTTTTTAGTACCGCTTTCTTTTAACAGATTTTAGATTCGTTGCTACTAGTTCTGAAGCAGGCTTCTTACCACCAAAACCCCATTTATAATGAACCAATTTGATAATTAAATTAAATTCAATTGCATAAGGCATTAGTAAATTTTCAACAACCATGAGACAAGCTTCATAGACAAGGCGACTAGGACTTGCAGCAATGCGATACCATAGGACATGCCCTCACCTTTATCCCAAAAAAATCTTTTACTCCGTCAATATCGGTTTCCCAGATATCCTGACCAATATTGACTACCTTATGACCATATTTTTTCCTGCTGCTCATTGATGTGAGGAATCGCACCCTTCCATGGGGCCACAAAATGTCGCCCAGTACTGAATAATGTAAGTTTTTTCCTTATCAAAGGTAGTAACCGGTTCACCTTGCAGCTAATCTACCTTGATATAATTTTCAGCAGAACTACAGATTGCAAACTTACTTTTACCAGGCAAATTTTTAGCGCTTGTCACTCATGATATACCTTACAAAAGAATAGTCAGCATATTTATTTTAAGCTTTCATTTATTTACTTTAAATATTCTTGAAATTAGTATACAGGAATCTTTTTATTTTCCTGCATAATTTTCAATACTTCAACCAGGGCTGGCTTGTTTGGCGACTCGGCTATTTTAATTGCCTTCTTTTGCCAAGAGATAGCCTCATTTTTTTTGCCAATTTTGTAAAGGATTGTAGCTTGAATAATTGATTTAAAAACATCTTCTTTATTTAAAACTTCCGAACTGTTCCATTTTAAAGCTGTTTGTAAATGTTGTTTAAGATTTGTACCATTAGCTAAAGTAAAAATGTAATTATTAAACTCATCTGATTTCAATGCATTTCCATGTGCATATTTTAACAATTCTACATGCTTGATAAAATTCCCCCATTCTTTCTTATTCGAAAAATATCCTATCTTTTCTTTTAATACCAATTCATCCGCAAACATAGGATATTTGGCGTTCATCATTTTGTAGATTGTATTCCAATTAATTGTAATTGATTCTTTTACAGTTGCTGATATCTCCTGTGAAATCATTTTCTTAATCAGATCTGATGCTACAGGATAGCCGACTATACTGTCGATCTTACTGGCATTCCTCTGGTAAAACTTAAATCCAGGATCAGCAGTGGTCTGGTTTGACTCAATATAAAATTTAACGAATTGAATAGAATTTTTATCCATTAACTGCTTATCACTCGCTGAATTAAAGTACCGTGTTACAAGGTTTGCAGCACGCTTAAGTTCATAAGCGTTTTGAGCGGCCATCGCGGCACTCAATAAGATTTCAGGTGACGGATTACCGGAATTGACTCTATCCATCAGCGAGACATATTGATTGTTCTGGTCAAATGCAAACCTGACTTGCTGAAGAAACGCCTGAGGATCTAAAAACCCAACATTTCGATGGACAAGTTTTCCATCCTGATCAAAGTAAAGAAATGTGGGATAATTCATTACTGAATGTATGCGCTTAAGGTTAGCAGCATCCCTATACCAGGACTTTTGGTTTCCACTATCGTTCTTTGAAGAATCAATCTGGAGATATACATTGATGAATTTCTCATTCATAAAATCACCAACCTCTTTTAGTGTGAAAACTTCTTTCGCCATTTTCTGGCATGGCAAGCACCACGTGGTATTGCAGTCTACAAATATATACTTATTCTCTTTCTTCGCTTGCGCTAAAACAGCAATCCAATCTGAGTTAGTGGTGAAGTTAATACCCTGATTTTGCGCATGCAAAAAGCAGGGAAACATCATCCAGATCAAGAATTTTAAAAATTTCATTTTATATGTTTTATTAAATAAGATCACATGCAGTCTTTATTAAGAAATAATTTGACTGTATGTGAACACCTTTATGTTGAGTTTAAATTTATTTAACATTCATGAGATCAAGGCATATATCCTGGATTCTGAATGAGACTTGGATTGGCTAGAATTTGACTTGCGGGAATCGGATATAGCTGTGCATCGGATATCCACCCAAGTTTTATTGGCCCGAGAATATCATCTGCACGAGATTTGTTAGCTGGACTAACAAGACTAGGCGTACGCTTTAAGTCTAACCAGCGATGTCCGAATTCACCGAAAAGTTCATGCTTTCGCTCTTGTTCAATTGCAAATAGCATCTGAGGCATTGTTGTTGCAGTTGTTCCATTTAAATTGGCTCTCAACCTTATCTTATCCAGATCTGATGCCGCGCTGTTATCTCCTGTAAGTTTTTGCAGGCGTGCCCTTGCCTCTGCCCTGATCAGATACTGTTCTGCCAATCGCATCACGACATCATACTCATTCCCACCAGTACCGCTTCGACCTTTATATTTATAAACTTCATATGATTTACTCCCATTTGTATTTTTTACTTTAACCCAATTAACCAATCTAAAATCATTTGTCTCGAAAGAAAGATAGTAAGTTTCCGGAATGGATATCGCGGATGCAACACCGGGAAGATAATTATAGAGGGGTCCAAAAGTTGAAATTCCATCAGCATTTGAGATTTGCCAGATGATTTCTTTACTTGTATTTTTAAATACGTCAGCAATAGCCGATTTATCAACTATTGAGTAAGCATTCTCACTGTTTTGAATGACTTTTGTAGCTTCTGATTCCGCATTTAACCAGTCTTTCTGGTATAGGTATACCCTTGATAGAAAAGCATCAGCAACAGATTTATTAATCCTCGACCGGATTCCTGTAGCAGGATAGTTAGCATTGAGTAGTGTTTGCGCATCTTTCAGGTCCTTTACAATTTGTGACCAAACTTCTGTTGAAGGAACTCTAGGAAGCTTTCCATTTTCAACTGAATTAGTTCCAAGTGGCATTGGCACATCGCCAAACATATTGACCAAGTAAAAATAAATAAAAGCTCGCCAGAATTTAACTTCTCCCATAAGATTGCTCTTAACAGCCGGAGTTAACGATTGAGATCCATTTAATCCTTCAATCGCAAAATTGCACTGTGCGATAACAGCATAACTTCCTGCCCAGAGATACTGACTGGTAGTGTTGCTGTTCACGGGAATAGAATTATTCATAAATGGGGTATAGGCTCCAGTAGTAGATTGTAGTTCATCAGAACTATTTCCCATACAAACTGTATAAAACTTGACAATTCCATTTGCACCCGAAACGGATTTTGTATAGATCCCTAGAATTGCACTATTAGCAGAAGCATCACTTGCAAAAGCTTTAGCTGCGTCGATTTCCGTTATCGGAGCACCAACTTCAACAAATTTTTTGCAAGATGAAACACTTAATAGGGTGCATAGGAATATGAAAAGGCCAAGGATCCTATATATAATGATATTTTTCATTTTTTTATATTTAAAAGTTTAAGCCACTTTTTAACTAAACAACATATATTTAGAACGATTCATTTAACTAGAATGAACAGTTCATTCCCAATACAAAAGTCCTTAAAGCAGGCATTGTACCTACTCCATTACCACTGGATTCGGGATCGAAAACATATTTGTTTTTTGTAAGGGTAAGCAAGTTTTGGCCTTGCAGATAAATATTCAAAGCAGACAATTTCAACCTCTTAATCCACCGACTATGAAAACTATACCCAACATTCACAGACTTAAATCTGATAAATGAGTTATCACCAAACAAATTAGTTGATCTGTCAAAGTAATTGTAGTTGGCATATAATAAAGATCCAGGATTTGCTGATGCACCAGGAAATAGGGTATTTTCATCACCCGCTTTACGCCATCTATTTAGTGTACTGGTATTTTGATTAGCTATCCCCCCAAGCACGGAAGAGTAATTACTTTGGCTGATATTATTCACTAAGCCATACCGCTTGGTGAATTGTACTAGAAAGTCAAGTGACCATCCCCTGTAGTTGAAATTATTACTAATTCCTCCAAAAAAAGGATGACCTACTGGTGCTGGTAAGTAATCCGGCATACTTGCGCCATCTGTAATCTGGTAATTAACAAGTCCAGTTGCAGCATCTATACCCTTAGTCTGAAAGTAACGCTGCAGATTTGCAGGTTGTCCAATCATATAAAGATTTTTATAAAGACTATTTTCTAATCCCGGGAAAGAGAGTAATTTATTTTTTGCAAATGTAATGTTAAAGCTTGTATTCCAAGCGAAATGCGCTCCGGACACATTTTTTGAGGTAAGATCAAACTCCAATCCTGTATTCTGTATAACTGCATTAACATTTTCCATATAAAATCCAAATCCAGTCTGAGAAGCAATAGGATTATTCATAATGTGATTACTGGATCTGTTTCGGTAATAATTAGCGGTAATTAAAAGTTTGCTATCTTTAAAAAGACCTAAATCGATAGCGATTTCCAGCTTCCTAGTTGATTCCCATTTTATATTAGGATTGTATACCCTACTTACAGAAAGAGCGGATTGCTGATCGTAAATTGAGCCTGTGCGATAAATAGGTAAATAAAGATAATTTTGAATCTGGTCATTACCAGTTGTACCATAACTTGCTCTTAATTTACCAAAATCCAGGAATGGAATCGCATTTTTAGCAAAAGACTCCTCGGTAAACAACCATGCACCACCAACAGAGGCAAATTTCCCGAAACGGTTATTTAATCCGAATTTTGAAGAACCATCTCTTCTCCAGTTTAGATTGACAATATACCTGTCGCTGAAGTTAAAATTGATTCTTCCGAAAAGCGAGTTAAAATGATAAAGGTCGTCATTCTGATAACTGGGTGTCAAGAGCCCAGCAGCCGAAATAGAGCTCATTAATTGTTCATTACTGTAGTTGCTACCAATTATTGTAGCGGCAGTGTTATATGAACTCTGCAATGAACCACCCGCTAAAAAATTTAATTTCCACTGATCAGCTTTTATAGTATAGTCTGCAGTCGGTTCTGCAATGTAATTCCTCGACCTGCTATTGGCGAAAAATGCAATACTTGGCATACCAAAGTTGGGATTGTTGGAAGATTGAGGATAAGCAGACTTTTGATCCAGCGTAGACTGGTTAAAGCCAAGGTTTAACTTCAAATTCAAATGATTTGCAGCGATGTACTTAAACGTGGCATTCCCCAAAATTGTCTGAGTTATACCGTTATATTTTTGTTTAGTATATGCTAAAGGGTTATTCAGAAAAAAATCCCAGTATAGAGAACCATCTGGATTATACAGCGGATAATTTGGGGGAAGTGCATATGCACTTGTCAAATCTACCGGAATTAAGTTGGTTTTATCCGAAGAAAAAGCCGCAGAGAATTGAGCTGTGAATCTGCTGTTCTGAGCACCGTAGTCTAAATTCATTCGTGTTCCGATTCGCTCATTCCCCATATCCTGTTTGTAAACAGTACCTTCTTTCCTGTAATTAGCGTTGACTAAAAACCTTAAATTATCCGTTCCTCCTGAAAAACTAGTTTGTGCATCCGTCAAATTGGCTGTGCCCCCTATCAGTTCTTTTTGCCAGTTGGTGTAGGCCCTTTGATCATAAGTAGTCAAATCGGGTGCATTAAACTCATCCGGAGTAATGCCGTCATTTGCAAAGGCTTCACGTCTAAGCTCCAGGTACTGCTGCGTGTTAAGCATTGGGATAAAGTGCCCAACCTTACCTACTCCTTTATAAAAATTAGCACTGAGCTTACCCATGCCTGTCTGGCCCCTTTTTGTGGTTATTAGAACTACGCCATTTGCTCCCCTTGCTCCGTAGATGGCAGTTGCATCGGCATCTTTTAACACATCTACCCTTTCAATGTCAGCTGGATTGATCGCGCTAAATGGACTGATCCCACCATTTGCAGCAGCCACTCCATAGGCATTCAGATTTTCATTGGAGAATGGCACACCATCAATAACATAAAGAGGCGACCTTCCTGATTGCAAGGAATTGTTACCTCTGATCTGTACACTGACAGAACTGCCTGGTAATCCATTGTCCTGTGAAACTACCATTCCGGAAATTCTGCCAGCAAGAGCTACCAGTGGATTGGCTAATGGCTGACTCGTGATGTCTTTAGCACTAACAGAGTTAACAGTACCTGTCTTTAGTCTTTTGGTACTGGTTCCATAACCTACAAGCACGACCTCATCAAGTTTGTTTTCTGCCAAGATAAGTTTGATGATAAGTCTTGTTGTTTCAGCAGATAATTGTACCTCCTTAGTGGCATATCCAATAAAGGAAATCTGCAGAATGGCATTTTCATCAATATTCTTAATCTCGAAATACCCACTTGCATCGGTACCAAAACTTCTGTTCGAGCCTTTTACTGTCACCGTTGCCCCAGGCAACGGTATCCCATTTTCTCCAGTGACATTACCTTTAACATCAATTGTCTGAAGTCGGGCAGCAAGCTTATCAATGATTGACTTTTCTTTCTCGCTAACGATGATTATTTTATTATTTACCTCATATGTGAAAGGTTGTGCATCGAAACAAATCCTTAGTACCTGTTCCAGATCAGCATTTTTAACTTGTACTGTAACTGGTTTTGCTTGCTTAAGCAGGTCTTTAGGGAGAACAAAATCGTATCCGGTTTGCTTACGTAAGTCTCTAAAAAGCTCGGTAAGCGTCGCATTTTTTTTAGAAATACTGATCTTTTGCGCCCTAACAGCAAATGCTACCTGCATAAAAGCAATGAGCAATAAGATACAAGTAAAGTTAATCCGCATAAGCCACCTTTTAAACTTTGAACTGCGACATATTTGACGCAATTTGGTTTCAGTTATGATATCCAGGACATAGCTGGTCATGCCATGCCCAATTGTATAGTAAAATATATACATTTGTTTTGCTTTGGTTAATAGTTGAAAATTTATGTTTAGTCGCATGATAATCAGATTAACCGGACATGAACCGGAGGCGCTTCCAACGCCTTCGGTTCCTTATTCGGTAAACCTTTATTTTGTAAAAACTAAGGCATAACAGTAATCCTCCTTCCTTCAACTTTAAAGTGGACACCTTTGGTTAATTCAAGCGCTTTTAAAATATCAATAAGGTTCTTTGATCTGGAAAACGTTCCAATGTATTCTTTTTCAGAAATATTACCCTGGTAAAATATTTCCACATCGTACCAACGGGAAATTTGTCGCATGATGGTCCTGATATCCTCATTGAAGATGAAATCCCCGTTTTTCCACGCAAGTACAGATTCAGTGTCCACCTTGGTAATGCTGATGTTATCCCGAATCATTTCAGCCTGTTGACCAGGACTCAACATTTTCATACCAACATGGCCAGAAAGTCCTTTAATCTGCACGCTTCCTTCTACTAAAGTTGTTTTCATACTAGATTCATCAGGATAGCAACTGATATTAAACTGCGTTCCAAGAACTTTCACTTCCTGATTACCACTTTTAACTATAAACGGATGTTTCTTATCTTTAGTCACATTGAAATACCCTTCACCAACTAACTCGACCCGCCGAATCACCTGCCCAGAAAAAGATGCCGGAAATTTTAGCGTACTGGCAGAATTTAAGGCTACTTGAGTACCATCAGGTAACTGGATACGATATTGGCCGCCACGAGGAGTTGTTATCATAGAGCTTCGGGATTCTTTGGAATCGATGCTTTCTATAACAGTTCCGTCATTATAACTTAGTTCAGAAGTTTTAATCACTATGCCTGCCTTAGCATCACTCAAGCTGATTTTTTTACCATTTGCTAATGTAAGAATGGCTTTATTTGTGCCTGCAGAAACATCATTTGAATAAACAGAAACAGATTTTTTATCAACCACTTCTTTCCTTAAAACAAATAAATGTAGCCAGGCACCGGTTGTCAAGAGTAAAGTAGCTGAAACAGCAATCTTTGGCCACAAACGATATGTTTTTATATCCAGTTTAGGTGATTGTCCCAACTTGTTCCACATGTTAGTCCTCATTTCATCATACCTTTGCTCAGGAATTTCGCTGATATCATAAGGAACTAACTTATTGTAAGCCTTCTTAATCAACAACAACTCTTCCGGCGTACAGTTATGGGCTAAATACTTCTCCAATAAATGTTCAGCTTCTTTGTTATCCATAACTTTTTAACAAAATAGATGGTTCATATACTACTATGAAGATTGAAAACCAATTTTGTGTTAGATTGAAAACAAATAATTGTTAAAAAAATATTGCATATCCCCTTTTTATGCTTTCACGCATGATTTTCAATGCATTACTAATTTGTCTTTTAACAGTATTGTCTGAGAGGTCAAGTTCTTTTGATATCTCGCGATAAGAATATTCATAAATTCTGCTCAGTTCGAATACCTTTCGCATTTTTGGCGGAAGCTTGTTTAATCCATCTTCAATTTTTCTTGCAAATTCCTTTTCTGCAATCACGTCATCTGTACTTGCCACCCCACTTTCAATCTCAGTTTGTAATTTTGACAGGAATCGATCTTGCACTTTATTATGTTTTAACTGATCTAGGATTCTAAATCTGAGTGAAGCATAAAGAAATGATGAAAGTGAGGTATGGATATTTAAGGTAACACTCTTTTCCCATAACATCTGAAAAACATCCTGAACGGCATCCTGGGCAATATCTTCATCCTGCAGCATGCCAATAGCGTGCCTTAATAAAAGAGACCAGTAACGCTCATAAATCTCAGCAAACGCAGAGCTATTTCCCTCTTTCAAAGAAATTACCAATTGCTGATCTGAAGATTTATGAATATCCATTGCCTATATTATCGTTGCAGCTAAATTTACAGAATAATCCCGGCCAATGTTAGTCAATTTTCATTAAATATAAGAGGATGATTTTGTTTAAGCTATTGCTTAATCACCTTCTGGCTTGCATAAGGTAAAAAGCAGCTAATAATGAGCAACTACGCAAATTCCAAAATAAGCGAATTTAATAGCAATGCCCACTCAGCAAATGATATTTTAAACAATAAATGCTAATACTCAAAAAGCAAGTTATATTTATAAGGATTTGCACGCTTCATACCAAGTAAATATTTCGAATAAATAAATCCAAGATTTCAATACTTTATACCAAATGAAAATTGTTTATGGCCTAAACAAGATCACAAACAACCCTTTCCGCTAAGTGGGATCTTATACAAATTAATTATCCATCGCTTACCCAATCCCTTAACTTATGGAATTGCTAGACCATGACCAAAAATGGGATCGCTAATCAACTATGATGAATTCCGAATATCGACAATGCCGTAATTATCCTGATGAACAATAAAATCAGCTAATCGAATGACATTACTAGAATCTGTTGCATGGCCTAAGCTAAGAATACTCGTTTGACAAAAGCGGTCATTAGACGAGCGAGCTACTAGTTCACAGGCTTAGAAATCGGTTGCGAAAAACATAAGGTCTTCTCTGTGATATGATACTTTCCATCCAGGTTATAAACTTATCATCATTTTGTAGATTGATCCTTCAGCCTAAATGGCATTTTTTAAATTCATGTGAACTTACTGAATCAATGTTAGAAACCAATTCGAGCAAATGCAGCTTTCCGAAAAAACCGGGGATTTCATCAAGTACATTTTTCAAATACTCGGCGCCATATCTGTTCAACTCAACATCAAACGAAAAATATAAAAATATATAGGAATAAAGGCGGAATTCAACATTTCAAAAACTAATTTATTGCTTCTAAGAAGTACTGCAAATAATATAGTAATCTTAGCTGGTGCAGATATCCGAAACCGATGTAAATACTAGGTCAATTCTGAAATGGTCGCTTGTCTGTGGAGCAATCCCCATTCCACCATTTTATCAACTACGCCCCTCAATTCTCTGCCGGATAAGGTTAGATCATATTCAATAACAATCGGCATAGAAGTAATCACATTTCTTACAATAACGCCATTAACTTCCAATTCTCTCAATTCCTTGGAAAGCATTCGAGGTGTTATGGGTGGTATCATCCGTTCAATTTCTGAAAAACGTTTTTTTTCATGAAACAACGAACATACAATAGCCAATTTCCATTTACCACTTACTACATTGAGTGTATCTTTTACCGCCAAAACATAGTCCTTATGGCAACTTATTCCGTCAAAGTAAGATTCAATCATATCCAAAATTAATCTAGCTATACAAAAGTATAGTACTATACAAAGATATAGCTATAAACTTTACATAGTAAATACAATTAGCTTTTTATATCTTAAAATTTAGAAAAAAAAATGATTTTAGTAACGGGAGCATCAGGCAATATAGGAAAAGCAACAGTAGAATTTTCACTTAAGAATATCTCTAAAAATAAGGTGATAGCAATGTTAAGAGATGAGAATAAGTCAGCAGATTTAAAAGCAATGGGTATAGAAGTTCGTGTAGCAGATTATAAGAAACCTTCTTCATTGCTATCCGCTTTTGAAGGAATTGATGATTTGCTATTGGTATCATCTTCCTCAATGGATCGCCTTCAGGACCATAAAAACGTAATAGATGCTGCTAAACAAAAAGGCCTAAAACACATTTACTATACAAGTGGAGCCGTAAGCAACTATGTTACAACCCCATTGATGCCTTTAGCAGCGTCACATGGAGAAACAGAAGATTACATAAAAAATAGCGGGCTGACCTACACCATATTTCAGAATTCTATGTATGCAGAAACCATCCCAATGTACGTTGGCGAAGGTGCAGTAGATAGCGGAATTTATTTCCCTGCCGGGGAGGGAAAAGCGGCATTTGCTTTAAGAACAGATATGGCAGAAGCTATTGCGAATGCCATCACTTCCTCTGGGCACGAAAATAAAACCTATGTTATTACTGGCTCTATCGCTTATTCTTTTGCGGATATAGCACAATTCCTATCAGAATTATCTGGAAAACCAGTGACTTATATCAGCCCGGAGCCAAAAGAATACAAAGAAACATTAAAAAAACACAATGTACCAGAAGACGGAATCTTCATTCTATCACTATTCGCAAAGACATTCAGACACCATGATTTAGAGCAAATTAACCCTGCAATAGAAAACCTGCTAGGACGCAAGCCAACAGATTTAAAAAGCTATCTGAAAGCAGCCTATTTTAGCAATTAACTTCCTGCTTTATTTAAAAATTAGTATCACCAGATACAGATATATCCAATACTAATCAACTTTAAACAAAAATGTGAACAGTATTAAGAAAGCTACCGAATTTGACTTTTGTCAAATTCGGTAGCTTTCTTATTTTTGCACATGGTAGAATGGTTTGTCTTTGGCTTTTCGTATAAAACCTACGAAAATACACTGAGACGCTTTTTAACCAAAACGAATATGTTTATACAGTTTAAATTTACTTAGAGGCTATAATCCACCGGGTTAATAACCCGACCCCAGAGGTACTTGAAAATGCAAATTTCATCTATAAAACACCTTTTGATTTTTATGTCAGCAACACCCCAGACATTAACTAAAGATAAATATTGATTAAATATCATTTCTTAGCTCAAGCTGGTTAAGAAGTTAAATGTAGAGCTAATCACAAAAATACGCCAAACTAGAATTAAAATTTAGTATTTTAGCAGAACGAACAATTCCTTAAGCAATTAATTTCTCAACCGATGAATTTTCTTATCCTGGGAACTGAAATCCCAGACAATCGACTTCCATATACTTCTTTTCAAGGTCCAGCCTCTGCAAAAGAAGATCAAAATATCAGCAAAATAATTAAAGTACTGCAGTCGGATTCCTACTCCCATGATTTGGAAAAACTCCGATTGCATTATAAAGAGAAATTAGGTCAACTACAGACGCTATGCCGCTTAATACTTGGCAAATACGCTGTTTTCAATTCACCCGACGGCGGACTAGGTGCCTGGATCAAATTGAATCAGGATCAAAATATATACGAAGTATTACCCCTCTTAGCTGAAATTGAAATATATAATGTAAATGATAATCCGCAACTAAATCCAAAACTACCAATTATAGGAATAAGAGCCGGATTTGGCACACCAGACATAACAATTTATGAAAAAGCATTTCACATTCTAGCCAAAAAATTTAAAACCAACCAACACTAACTAAAAATACATTAAAACAGCCCACTATTAGCTTATACCTACACCTGCACAAACCGAACTTTCTAATCATACAACTCAACATGAAAAGGACCTTTCATTGACAGTACATTAATGAACACATTTTCAGAAAACGAATACTAAAGCACATCCACCAATCTTTCAATTGTTATCATTAAACCCCGGCAACCAAATCCGGTTGACTTTAAAACCCGAAATTCTTGCATTTATCCGATTAACTTAACGCCTGTGGAATTACAAGAAATCTATACCAACTTAAAAACCTCCAGGAAACTGATTGCCAATTATGCTGATTTAGACGGCAGAATCTGGCAACGTTAATTCAATGCCAAGCACTATAACAGAAATCGCAAATTCAACATCATCGGTTTAGGTGCAAGTGCGCTAATGCTCATGTTACTCACTACTGGATCTGGCACAGCAGCAACCATAGGTGTAATCATTTATATGGTCCCCCTCACCTATCTTTTCTTCAGGTTTGGCTTAGGCGGAGTTTTGGACTACCTTAAACGCAAGAACATCCAGCCACAGATCATACCAGAAATACAAAATTTGTCCAAAGAGATGGATTCCTTAGCTGAAAAGTTAGATAGTATTACCGGAGCAATACAGAAGCCTGCAAGCCGTTGATGCTATTGCCCGCTATTTAGTCAACAAACGAGCAGATTCATTAAAAGAAGCCATAAATCTTTACGAAGACGAGCTGTTCAAACACAAACAACTGCAAAACAAGCAATTGCATATCCAACAAAACAATCACATCATACACCAGAATAGAGAAATGATTAAGGCACAAAAAATCACCAATTACAGACTTTTGTGGGTGAAATAAGAGATGTCCATATCATATATATATAAATGAACTTAAAAGCCAAAACCTCACAGAGAAACCCTAGACACAGTTAAATAGTCAACAGAGCGTTAACACGGAAGTTAACAAATACAAATAAAGAAAATTCGAAAAGTTCACCATGTTTGTTTATGTTGGAAGACCGAACTCTAGCAGTCAATTCTAGAATACTTGCGATCCAAGAGTTCATAGAATATAAGCTGAAAGTTACAATGAATACTCATGTGTCACTTTCAGTTTTTGGTATTCATGTGCATTAGCTTCATCCATTGCAGCAAGTTCATCATAGTATTTATTTGCAAGTTCTTTGTAGGAATTGTGCTGCTTACGCCTTTCGACAATTTGGGGTGCCTTAAACATCCAGGATTCGTCTCCGGTGTATCTGTATACCAAATCCTTATAAATCTGCGCCCGTAGTACCTTCAGCCTAAAGTCATGCATATTTAATGCAACAGCGCTTTCAGCCATATTTTTAGCCACTACCAATGCTTCCAAAGACCCCTTCTCTCTTTGATATGGTTTTGATAAAATGTCATTCGAAAAAAGGTAGATAGCTGCCCGATAAAAAAGACTTGTAGTATCCTTAGGATTTGATTTCAAATTTTTATCCAGGCTATCAATTAATGATTTGTGTTTTTCAGGCCGGAACGTTCCAAAAGTACCATCATCTTTAATAATTTGCCCAAATTGGAGCTTTACTCGAAACTGTGCGTTGGCACCGGCTGCAAAGAATAATAAAATCAAGAAAAAGAAAATAAACTTCAAGCTGTTTACTCTTTTCAGGGAAGAAATAAAATTGTTTTTCATTTGATGAGAGGATATTGGGTTAAATATTGCATAGCTGACTATACTACCCAAATATAACTGAATAAGGCGACTTCCCAAATCCGGCTGGTATATCATTAAAAAATATGATTTGAATTAAAAGCTATGTGAGCTGCTGATTTGTAAAATCAATATAGCCACCTTATATATTGAGGAAACCAGTATAAGTAATTAAGATTTGGGGTGAGATAGTTTTTAAGATTTCGTACCTTTAACGTTGATGAAAACATCTATAACCCATTTACCAGACCACAAACAACAAGAGATTAGAGAAATTCTCAACATTATAAAAGAAGAAACTAATCCGGAAAAAATAATATTATTTGGAAGTCATGCTACCGGTAATTGGGTAGAAGATTCCTATATTGACAAAGGAGCTACATACACTTATATCAGTGATTATGATTTCTTAATAGTCATCAACAATGCTACAGAAATTAAGGAACATGATATAATTAGTAGGATTGAAAATCGTACATTAAAGTATAAGAACGAGGTAAGTCCAATTATTCATGACATAGAGTACATTAATACAGGATTGGAAAAAGGACAATATTTTTTTCAAGATATAGTAAATGAGGGAATATTACTGTTTGATACAGGTAAATACCAGTTCTCAGAGGCCAAAATTGCAACCGTAAGAGAACAAAAGGAAGTTACCGAATATTATTACCAAAAATGGATCGAAAGTGGCATACGTATGTTTGAACATACAACAAATAGTTTCAATTATGCTATTGAAAAAAGTTTCCCATTTAACGAGGTTATTTTCTATCTTCATCAAGCTACTGAGAGATTTTATGCTGGCCTTTTACTAGTTTATACAGGATACAAGCCTAAGTCGCATAGTCTTAAAGATTACAGGAGATACTCAAAGCATATCTCAGAAAAGCTTAACCAAGTATTTCTATATCCAGCAGAGGATATGGAAGAACGAAGATTATTTAAGATCCTTCACAAAAGTTATGTCGATTCACGGTACAAAGATGATTATTGTATCTCAAAAGAAGACTTGGAACTCTTAATGTCAAAAATTGAGGATCTAAAGGATATCGTTGTTAGATTGTGTAATGAAAAAATTAAAGCTCTGAATTAGCTAAATATTATGTTGCAATTTATTTCAAGAAAGAAAAGTCTGCATCTAAAAGTTGCTTAGGATGTAATCGTAAGCCTTTTGCATATTCCAGAAAAGTTGTAAAATTAAAATCCTTTTTACCATTTTCAATATTACTAATATTGCTCTTGGTGAGGTCACAACGGGCGGCAAGTTGATCCATACTTAATTTTTGCTCCTTTCTCAACTTTTTTAGAAATCCACCTATTTCAATTAATCGGGAAAGATCCCTTTCTTCTTTCATTACTTTGTTTTTGGTGCAAGAAAAGGCTTTAAGAAAACTTTTTTGTTATAAGTTCTTGCAACAAAAGCTATATTTATTATATTTGTTAAACGATTGTTCTGGTGGTTAGGCGTGAGAAACCATACTAAACCAGAATGTTTACAAAAAATAAGACATATAACAGTATCGAGGGCACAGCCTCCTTTATTAAAAGGTCGCGTAGTTTCTCACGCTCAACCATAAATGAGCAAAGGGGGTTTGTGCTACATACTGTTTCATTTTTATTTAAACATCACGCACAACAAAAAAATCTATTCAAAAACATAATAAAAGCACCCGTCTAGGCGGTCTTTGATAAGCGAGCGGCACCTTTATGAGAGCGGAAGTGTGTCGCCTCGCTATCTTCTTACTATAAACTTCCCAAAACCGCTTAATTGAGCGTTTCACTGAAAAATTACTAAAGACAAAGATATGAAAGGACAGATTTCCCGCTCAAATGATGATACTATTCATGGTCTAAAAAACAGGGAGCTATCTAGTTTAAAAAAGCTTCATGACAACTATGTCTATAGCATGTCTGGTGTCGTTGCTTTGGTAGTAACTGATGAGGAAACTAGAAATAGAATATTGGATTGGACTTTCATTAAGGCGTGGCATGAGGTTGAAAATTACGAATCATCTCAGACCAGTGTTTTTATCTGGTTACTTAGAATTTCTATGAAAGTTATGGCCGAGCATATGGAAGTTCCACTATTAGAAATGCAAAAAAGAGTTTACCATGCTTACAGGGAGTTGAAAGCTAAAGAAGAAAAAAAGAATTAATATCATAACCAACAGCTCAATAAGGAACCTTTCCTAATTCCTGCTAATTAACTAAATCGATTTATATATGAAAAAAACTATACTAACTATAGTCCTGGCCACGCTTTGCCTTTTTTTTAAGACGGAGGCACAGTTTTATAAACCTTCTAATAAGACCATTAGAATGGGTGAAAACCTACCTGAATCTTTTTACCAAACGCCCCATCAGGCCGTAAATGTTAAAACAGGTACACTTACAAATATTCAACTGAAGAACTACAGAAACAAACTGATTATACTTGACTTCTGGGCAACGTGGTGCGGTCCCTGCATCAAATCACTAAACAAGCTGGATAATGTTATACAAACTATGCAAAATCAAAATCAGGTAATTGTTTTGCCTGTAACCTATCAATCAGCTATAGAAGCAAAACCTGCTTTTAATAAGTACAAATGGAATATGACTTCAATAGTGGCTGATACCCAGCTCTCACAAATATTTCCACACAGTGGAATACCCCATCAGGTCTGGATAAAAGATGGAAAAATAATCGCGATTCCACAATGGACTTACGCCACAGCAGAAAACATAAACCTTATTTTGCAAGACAAGCATCCTGCAATGGTTATGAATCTACAGGATAGGGTCGTGGATAGTGAACAACCAATCGGCACGAGCTTACCAAAGGATGATATCCTATTTCAATCAACAATCACCAAACAAATTCAAGGAGCCCGTAAGTCTAAGTTAACATCTAAAATCAACGGAGATACATTATCATTATCCATCGTCAACCTTCCGGCATTGAGCTTATTATACGAAGCTTATAAGAACAAAATCTACGCAGAGTTAGAGAACAACGAAGGTTCAGGAGTATTTTGGTTTATTGATGACTCCCTAAAGACCGCACTCAAAACACCTAAGGTGAACATGACAGGAAATCTAAAATTGGATGCTAAGCTATTAAAATGGAGAGAACAAAATTTATACTCCTATCAACTATTCACCACAACAGGCGTCAGTGAAAAAGAAGGACAGAACATTATGCAACATGACATTAGCGGCTTTTTCGAAAGAAAATTTAATCTGGAATCTAAAATCGGAATGAAAAACCGAACATTCGTTATCCTGTCAGTGAGTAACTCTATCCAGAAAACTAAATCACTGCTCAAGAATAAGAGTAAAAAATGGCTTGCAGAAAAAAATGAAAAACAATACCGAATGAGAAAAGTTGGATTTCGTTCAATTTTGGGGGTCCTACAGCAGGCAAATCCAGACGCAATCATCTTGAACAGTACTGGCATAGATGAAGATTTCTTAATACAATTTGATTTACCCACAAACATAGACGAACACTCTGATATTGCAGCTAGAGAATGTTCTAAATATGGCTTAGCATTAAAAATTGAACAGAGGAAAGTTCCTGTACTCATCGTGAAAAAACCAGGCTTAGAAATACCCTCAGGAATTACCTGGAACTAAGACAACGCTAAAAATCAATCAATTAAACTAAAACTATGAGGAATATATATATACTGACTTTTTTTATGGTCATGCAAATTTTCGCGCTAAAAGGACAGGTTTATATACAAGGAAAAGTATATGACCATGTACAGGGAAAAGTCCTTGCCGGAGCAAATGTAACCTTAAAAAGAAGTAGTACGAAAACCACAACCGATAGTCATGGCAATTTTAGCATTTTCCTTACTTCGGTAACAGACACCTTGCTTGTGAGTTTTACAGGTTACCTTCCAAAAATGATTGCTGTAAACAAGGAGATAAAAAAAACGTTAACCGTAGTTCTTGAAAGCAATGAATTAAACCTGAAAGCCGTAGAAATAAATACAGGATATTATAAGGTTTCACCAGAACGAGCCACCGGTTCTTTCACACACCTAGACAATAACCAAATCAATAGAAATGTAAGCACAAATATTCTGGACAGGCTCGAAGGAGTAGCCGGAGGTCTTAATTTTGACAGGAGACACTTGTCGGCCAATTCACCTAATACCAGGCCAAAGATCGAGATACGTGGGCTTTCGACTATTGAATCCAATAAATCACCCCTGATTGTAGTAGACAATTTTCCGTATGAGAATGACATTACGACCATTAACCCTAACGATGTGGAAAGTATCACCATATTGAAAGATGCAGCTGCTGCATCCATCTGGGGTGCCAGGGCTGGAAACGGGGTGATCGTGATTACCACCAAAACCGGGCGTTATAATCAAAAGACACGAATATCTTTCAATACCAGTTTGAATATAGGTAATAAACCAGACTTGTTTTATGATAGAAAATACCTGCCCTCCAGTGCTGTAATGGAAATAGAAAAGGAATTGTATAACAGGGGTGGTACTTACTCGGAAAATCCAGCCATTCTGATTCCTCCATATGTCGAACTCCTGATTAGCAAGAAACAAGAGACAATTTCTGCAGAAGAATTTAACAGACAGCAAGCCATAATGGAAACAACCGATACCCGAGCTGAGGCCTTAAAATCCCTGTATCAGCGTAGCTTGAACCAGCAATACGCAATAAATATAAGCGGAGGTGGAAATGTACACCGGTATTATTTTTCAAGTGACTATGACCAAAACCGATCTGATGTCATTGGAAATACAGGCAGCAGACTGAACCTAAACCTTCAAAACACCTTCAAACCCATTGAACAATTGGAAATTACAGCAGGCATCTGGTATACCATGCAAAAAATAAAAAACAATGGCCTTTCTTTTAATAACCTTTCGGCAGGAACGCTCAGTGTTTCACCTTACTTGCAACTGGCAGATGAACAGGGAAATGCACTAGCTATCCCAAAGGAATACCGCTTCAGCTATCAGCAGGCTACCCCAACCAGAGAGTTGCTGGACTGGACATTCAAACCTCTTGACGAAGTTAACCTAGCAGACAACACCCGGTTGAGCTCCCAGATCCGGTTGATTGGTGGTTTGAAATATAATATTCTTAATGAGTTCAATATTAACGCTACCTATCAATATACAGGTGATAGCAATAAGGGTAGAAACTATTATAACCCAGATAGCTATTATGTAAGAAACCTGGTTAATAGATTTACCCAGTCAGATGGTACGCGAGTTATCCCTACTGGTGGAATTTTAGAAGGCAACCAGCAAGTGACCGATAGCCATTCAGGCAGGGTACAACTGAACTATACGACACGGATCAGATCCAGTCATTCCCTTACTGCACTAGCAGGCGCAGAAGTCAGGCAACTAGTTGCAGAATCACTGCCTGGATTCCGTCTTTATGACTATAACAGTGATGTATTGACCGCTAATAATATGCTGGACTATAGTAAATATTATCCGGCCAGGCCCGAAGGAGCACTCCAGATTCCGGCACCTCCTGCATCTCACAGATTGACAACAGATAGATATCTATCCTATTTTGTAAATGCATCCGATATATTCATGGATCGGTACATTTTATCAGGAAGCATCCGTTGGGACGGCTCAAATCTGTTTGGCGTAAATTCAAACCAGAAAGGTGTACCACTATGGTCAGCAGGCGTGAGCTGGGAATTGAGTAAAGAAAAATTTTATAGCTTATCTGCAATACCTTATTTAAGACTGCGTGCGACTTATGGTAGCAGTGGTAATGTCAATCCAAATGTAAGTGCCTTTCCGGTGGCGTCTTATATCCCCGATTTACGAACAGGTTTACCTGCTGCTTCTCTGATCGGTGCTGGTAATCCTAACTTGAGATGGGAAACAGTAAAGACAACAAATCTGGGAATGGATTTCGCGTTATTGAACCAAAGGCTCAAAGGGAGCATGGAATATTACATCAAAAATGCGAGCGACCTGATAGGGATTGATTTCATGGATCCTACAACCGGGATTTTTGATGCAGCCCTTCCTACACTGGAAAATAAAATCAACTATGCAAATCTTAAAACTAAGGGTTTCGATTTGGCATTAACCAGTTATAACCTTAACAATGCATTGAAGTGGGAAACAACCTTTTTGTTTAGTTATAATAAAAACGAAGTAACCCATTTCAGTACTGCCATTCCTTCTTCCATTACTCCATACCTGGATATCCCACCAGTCATGGTCGGCAAATCTCTGGATGTGATCTATGCCCTACCCTGGAATGGGCTTGATCCCAGCACAGGGCAGGTAAGGGTAAATTATGAAAATAACCTCGGAAGGGAATACGAAAGCTATTATTTGAGTAGATCATTTGGAGATTTGATCGATGCTGGAGTAACCATTCCACCGTACTTCGGTTCATTGAGGAACACATTCAGTTATAAGAATTTTCAGTTGAGTGCCAACCTGATATGGAAGGCTGGTTACACTTTCAGGAGAAGTTCAATGGTGCCAGGAGCAGAATACGTCGGGCCATCAGGATATCATGTAGATTATTTCCAGCGATGGACACAACCAGGAGACGAATTGAAGACAAATGTGCCCGCTAGATCTGATACTTTTGATTCTTATCAGGCACAGATATACAATTCCTCTACAGCTCTGATTACAAAGGGCGACTACATTAGGATTCAGGATGTCAACCTAAGTTACAGGATTAATGGACAGGCAATCCGAGGCACAGGATTGACCAGCCTGCGGTTGTATATGTATCTACAGAATCCGGGAATTTTATGGCGTGCTAATAAACAAGGAATTGATCCAGATTATATAAACTCTTCTTATCCTAATCCCAAATCTTTTTCAATCGGACTGAATGCTGAATTTTAAATCAAGAAAATGAAAAATTATATAAAAATATTAATGATCCTTTCTGTGCTGTTTACAGGATGTGGAAAAGAGTTTCTGGAGGAAAAGCGCGACAAAGCATTGGTCGTGCCGACTAGTATAGCCGATTTGCAGGCATTACTGGATGATGCAACCGTAACCATGAACACAAGTTCGGGCCATGAATTGGGTGTGATTGGTGGAGACGAGATCGGCCTTTCTTATGAATCCTGGCGTGATATTCCTAACAGACCATTTGAAAAGAATGGCTATATCTGGGCAAAAAATGTATATGAAGGCATAGATGTGAACGATTGGAATAAGGCCTACAGACGTATTCTATTTGCCAATACAGCCTGTGCTGGAATAGAAAAGATACAGCCGAAACCTTCCAATCAGTTGGATTGGAATAATGTTAAGGGAGGGGCTCATTTTTTCAGAGCCTATAATTTTTATCAACTGGCACAACTTTTCAGTGCGCCATTTGAACAGTCAAGCGCTGCAACTGATTTGGGAATACCATTGAGACTGGAGCCGGACGTAACCCTAAAGATTTCGCGGGGGACAAATGAAAAGGTGTACGCTCAAATCATTAGTGACCTTAATCTCGCTGCAGATCTCCTTCCAGAAAAAGGCATAAACGTTTACCGTCCCACCAAACCCGCAGCTTTTGCGCTACTAGCAAGGATATATCTTTTGATGAGGGATTATAAAAATGCCAGAATAAATGCAGAAAAATGCCTGAAAATCAGAAATGAACTTAATGACCTGAATGGTCTAAACCTGAATGCTTCTTATACTTTTCCCACGCTAGGCACCAACAATCCTGAAGTCATTTTTCTCTCATATATGGCGAATATCTCTATGGTTACGACAACCAGAATTAATATAGCAGAGGAGGTATTGAACTTGTATCAAAGAAATGACCTTCGGTCAAAGGCCTATTTCAGGCCAGGAACAAATGGAAGAACACTTTTTAAAGGGTCCTATACAGGAGCAGCAACTTTATTTACCGGATTGGCCGTGGATGAAATGTTGTTGATCAGTGCCGAATGTAACGCGCGATTGGGAGACATATCAGTAGCTTTGGAAAGACTCAATCAATTGCTGGTAACCAGATATGACAGTAACAGTTTCTCCAGTTTGCAGCAGGTATCAGCTGAGGTGCTTGTTGATATCATCTTATTGGAAAGACGAAGAGAGCTGCTGTTAAGGGGGACTCGCTGGGAGGATTTAAGAAGGCTGAACAAGGATGCTCATTCAGCTAAGACCCTGACCAGGAATTTAAATGGTGAGATTTTTACATTGCCACCTAATGACATCCGATATGTCTGGCCTATTCCTGATAAATCAATTGACCTTGGAGGTTATTTACAAAACCCCCGATAAATAAAATAGCGGGCACCCTTATCAGATACCCGCTATTTTCATGTTATGATTTAACTAGGGTTGATTAGCATAAATCTGGAAACTTACGCCCGGAGGTAATGAACTAAGTGGCGTATTTAAGGGCAAAGTACTTCCACTTGTGTTATTAAACCTGGCGGAACATGGATTCCCTTCATTGTCTATATTACATTCATCACCAGTAGGCTCCCCGGTTACCCCTGTACTTATTTTAAGATTGCTTGCCGACCAATTTGGACCTGCAACAATTTGGGTTATAGAATACCATTCCACAGTTCTTTTTGAAACAGCAGCATCCTTGTTAGCTTTAACATCACTTTTAAAACCAAAAGTAATGGTTGCTATACCAACCATTAGAAATAAGGCTAAGGCTCCCAGCCATGCTTTATAATTTTTAACCATGCTTATTGCCATGATCTTACTTTCTTTTATAATAGCAAAAAGAAAGAAAAACTTTAAATTTATATAATGTAGTTAGAGTTTGTCTTTTAGCAGACCTCGCTGAATTTCTTTGCATCCCGTTACTTTGAAATTCATTTCCCGGATAGCGATTCCTTACTATCCGGGTTGATCGGGAATGTAGCATCTTTGCGATTATGAATAACCCTATTAAAGACTCTCTTACGGGCGTAAGCGGACATAAAAAATGGAAGTACATATATGGTAATACAATCTACCTCTACATCCATGTAACTCCTAATAAAACCAATGTTCAGTATCGCTATCGCAGCAAGCATTGACAAAGGAATTAAAGTCCATGGAATGTCCATTATCTTTACTGTATCCAACGTTTTCATCATCTTTACATTTTATTTTCATTGTTCTTTAACTCCGACAATACATCCTTGCCCCCCCTTCACTATGTGCACTTTGAGGTTTTACCCACCATACATTCACCGCCCGATTGCTTTTGGTACATCGTAACTCATGTCCAGATCAATCATCAAAATCTCTCCCTTAAGGTTAAGGCTTCCACTCCTACACAAGTGAGAAAAAACAGCTGGTCTATTAAACCAGCTGCATATTAAACCTAAACAATTATGAATGAGCTCTTATAATCAATCCTGATCTTAAAGGGGATATTTGATACACTCAAATTTCAACCGAAAAAAAATTGAAAAAATTCCTTATGGAAATATTAATCTCAAAAATTTTTGGTATCGTTATGTTTAAAATTCAGTTAATTCCTTATTCCCTGCATTCCAAAGCTCTTTCATACTACAACATTTAATGAAGACAGCATTATATTAAAATTCAGGCACCAATCATATTGACAAATCAGTCAAACTTCTAAGGCTCAAAAAAGATTGTAAACAGCTACCCCAAATAGACCGATTAGGCTTTTAGCGAAGAAAACAGACCAATCATATCATCACTTAAACCTAATCTCATTGCTAACAAAATGCTAACAAACAAGTGTTTTATCTGAAAATTTACTAACATTGGGCAATTGTTCGGTAAATTTAGCTACATGGATAATATAGAACATGAATATTCATAAATCTTCTGACCAGGAATTGATGGTACTTTTAAAGGCCAAAGACCATGCTGCATTTACAGAAATTTACAATCGGTACTGGGCGATTCTTTTCAGGCATGCCAGAAGAATGTTACATGATGAAGATGAGGCTGCTGATGTTGTACAGGAAATATTTACACAGATCTGGAAAAAATCTGCGGACATCCAGATAACTACGACTTTGAGTTCCTATTTATATACCACAGTGAGAAACAAAACTATAGATATGATCAATCGTGGGCGCCTAGCTAAAAATTACCTTGCCTCCCTGGATAGTTTTATCGACCATGGGCAGTATGTTACTGATGATCAAGTCAGGTATAATGAGTTTGCTGCGTTAATTGATCAGGAAATTTCAAAATTACCCCAAAATATACGCGAAACATTCCAGCTGAGCCGAAAAACAAACCTTTCCTACAAAGAAATTGCCACAGAGATGAATATCAGTGACGACTCTGTAAAGAAAAGAATCAGCAAGGCCTTAAAAATATTACGCGTAAAATTTGGCGCCTCCATCATCATTTTGGTGAACATCTTTCCTTAACAACTGTTTTTTTTTAAACTGATATACAGACAGTTAATTAGTTTCTGTTTTTTTTATTGCCCTGCATACAGCACAAGCATGGGTAGCTGTTCGTCATACCTATATAAAGCATAATTATGTTTTGAATATGGAATCACAAAGAGCAAAGCAGCTGCTGGAAAAATATCTTAATGGAACCTGCAGCCATCAAGAAAAAATAATTTTTGAAAGCTGGTACAACAATGAAGTAAAGAACAGGGAAGATAAACCAGGAACTGTTGATTTTATCGAACAGCAAACAAAGATCTACAATAGGCTTCCAAAACCAACAAGTACAAAAACAATTGCATTTAAATGGGCCAGTTCAATAGCCGCTGCAATAGCATTAATTATACTTGGTCTTTACTTCTTTAAAAACAACGATACAGTAAAGCCGGTGAATACCAATACCCCAACCTACGCCAACGATGTTGCCCCCGGCAGCAATAAAGCTGTCCTAACTCTAGCAAACGGCAAAACGATCAACTTAAATGACACCAAATCCGGCATTGTAATCAAGGGGTCTCAATTGACCTATGATGATGGTACCGCAATTCAAAACCTGAACATCAAAGCAAATCCAATCTCTACCATAACCACCCCCCGGGGAGGACAGTATAATGTGGAATTGCCAGATGGCACAACCGTAGCGCTAAACGCCGCCAGCACCCTTAAATTTCCATCCACATTTTCAGGATTAGTGACAAGAACAGTTGAGCTTACCGGCGAAGGGTACTTCCAGGTTGCAAAAGATAAGCAACATCCATTTATTGTAAAGAGTGCAGATCAGCAGATAGAGGTGCTTGGTACTCATTTTAATGTGAGCAGTTATGCGGATGAAACCCATATAAAGACCACCCTTGTTGAAGGATCAGTAAAAGTAACCTCAAATGGTAAAACACAATTATTAAAACCAAACCAGCAATCCATCGCAACAGCCAAAGGCATCAGTATTCGGGATGTTGATACAGAAGAAGCAATTGCATGGAAAAACGGTCTCTTTATTTTCGATAACGAGCCATTGGAAAGCGTATTACGAAAAGTAGCGCGCTGGTATAACGTTGAAATCGTGTATACCAATGGAATCCCTAATAACACCTTTATAGGAAGTGTATCAAGGTTTGACCAGGTATCGAAAGTGCTTAACGTTCTGGAATCAACCGGCAGTGTTCATTTTAAAATTGAAGGAAGGAGGATTACAGTGCTTAAATAAATACTATTTTAAGAATGTATATCTGGCAAAAACACAGTTAATACTTACTAATAATATCAGATCCCGATTAACATCGGAACCTGATATATGGGGTCAGGCATTCAATAATCATAAAATTATCAATTAAACCGCAGTTGCCCAAGGGGTCGAATCGAAAGGCTGCTGCATAACCAAACCCAATCAAATATATGATTTATACCAACAAAGACGGTATACCTGCTGGGCTATACCAAAAAATATTGTTCATTATGCGCTTAGTCATCGTCATTTTAATAGCCACAATCATGCAGGTGAGTGCCTCGGGCTTTGCCCAGAAAATCTCATTGTCCCAGAAAAAAGAGCCGTTAAACTCCGTTTTAAAAGAAATCAGGAAGCAAAGCGGCTATAATTTCATCATTACCGGCGAGCTCCTTAAACAATCCCGGCCAGTAAGTATTGAGGTTAACCAAATTGAACTTTCTGATGCATTGACTTTGATATTTAAAGAACAACCGTTAACCTACACCATATCTAACAAAACCGTTGTAATCAAGGAAAAAGAAAAGTCTTTCTTTGAAAATTTAGCAGCCCGATTTCAAGTTATTGATATCAAAGGTCAAATCGTTGATGAAAAGGGGAATCCATTGACTGGAGCAACCGTGATGATCAAAGGATCATCAAGATCAATAAAAACAAATGATGAGGGAGCATTTTATTTGCAAAATGTGGATGAGCAAGCTGTTTTAATGATCAGCTATATCGGCTACCAAACCAGGGAAATTGATGCTAAAGCCAACTTAGGTACATTAACTTTAAAAATTAATGATGGTAAATTGGATGAAATTCAAATTATCGGTTACGGACAAACTACCCGAAAGCTGAATACTGGAAGTATGTCATCGATTTCGGCTAAACAAATCGAACAGCAACCAATAACAAATGTACTATCCGCATTGTCCGGCAGGATGCCTGGCGTATTCGTACAAACCACTAACGGTTTGCCTGGCGGAAACATCAGCGTCCAAATCAGGGGAAAAGGTTCAATCTTAGCCGGTACAGATCCCTTGTACATCATAGACGGAATGCCATACGACGGAAGTGCTCCTGCAAAAGGATCATTGGCTGTAAATAACATAGCAGGTTCAATTAGCCCGCTAAACAACATTAACCCCGCCGATATCGAAAGTATAACCGTGCTTAAAGACGCAGATGCCACCTCAATTTATGGCAGCCGGGGCACAAATGGTGTAGTACTCATCACCACAAAGCGTTCTAAAACAGGGGCTACAAAATTGGATGCAAATATTCAACAGGGTTTCAGTACGCTGGTACAAAGGCCGCAGCTTTTAAATTTGGACGATTACCTTTCCTTAAGAAAAGAGGCATTTAGCAATGATGGAAAAACACCTTCTGCGAACCCCAGTTCCGCAAATTACGCGCCGGATCTCACCGTTTGGAACCAAAGCCAAAGTACCGACTGGGTAGATTATTTATTCGGTGGTACAGCGCATTCAACAGATGCACAGGTTAAACTATCAGGAGGACAGGCAAACACTACCTTCTCCATAAGCGGGAATTATCGTCAGGAAACTACCGTGCTTCCCGGCCAAAATGACTTTCAGCGTGGTGGACTAACTTCCCACCTACAGCACCATTCCGAGAACAACAAACTAAACATTTCCCTGATCAGCCAGCTCACACAGGCCAACAATGACCTCTCCAACTTGTTCAAAAGCCTGGGCAGCTTCGGTTTTGCACCCAACTACCCCTTATATCTTGAAGACGGATCGTTAAATTGGTACTCGGGGGCAAATCCGGTAGCAGACGCAAATGCCAGAAGTAAAACCGGCACTGATAATCTCATTACCAATTTAAATGTAGGTTACAATTTAGTCTCCAGCCTCAACATTAAATTAAATGCAGGATATACCAAAACCAGGTATCAGCAAACCCTCATTTTTCCTACCAGTTCACTCACTCCCGGCACGGTTAACTATTCCCAGTTTGGCGACAATGGATCACGTTCATTCCTCATTGAACCGCAATTGGATTACAGCATGAAATTCAAAAACTCCGCGCTCACATTTCTTGCCGGGGCTACTTTTCAAAACCGAAAAGCTGAAAGTAAATACATCCAGGCCAGTAATTTTAAACTGGAAGACGTGATGGAAGATCTAAGTTCTGCCGGTACCATAGACAGCCGAACCAGCAATTTTTCCGAATACAAATACGCTTCAGTATTCGGCAGGATCACCTACAATCTGAAGGATAGCTATGTCATCAATGCCACCATCAGAAGAGACGGATCTTCGCGCTTTGGCACGGGTAACCGTTTTGGTAATTTTGGATCCATTGGGGCCACCTGGATATTTAGCAACCTTTCATTTATAAAAGATAAAGTCCCATTTCTTAATCTTGGAAAGTTTCGGGCGAGCTATGGCACCACAGGAAATGATCAGATTGGCGACTACCAGTACCTTTCCACCTATAGCAGTCCCGGTACCAACATTTACCAGGATATGGTAACCATCCGGCCAAACCGGATCAGCAATGCCGATTTCCACTGGGAAACCACGCGCAAACTGGATCTGGCTATGGACCTTGGATTTTTAAAGGATAGAATTTCTATCTCGGTTGATTATTACCGCAACCAGAGTAAAGATCAACTCGTCTTATACAGCATCCCTCAGATCACTGGCTTTGCCTCCTACCAGGCCAATCTGCCAGCTGTACTGATCAATAAAGGATGGGAATTCAGCATCAACGCAAGGATCATTGATCAAAAGGCATTCAGCTGGTCTACGATGTTCAATTTGACCATCCCTAAAAACACGCTAAAATCCTTTCAAAACTTTGAAAACTCAAGCTATGCAACCAGCTATGAACTGGGTCATGATATTAGCCGGATTGCCGGATACAGCTTTGTCGGCATGGATCCAAATACAGGTAAGCCACAATATGCCGGTGAAAACGGTACCTATTCTGCCACACCTTATTACAATTTTACACTTGGAAAAACTAGCCCGGATTGTTATGGCGGGTACAACAACACCTTTAACTTTAAAAACTTTGAACTAAATGTGTTTGCCCAGTTTGTCAAACAGCAGAGCTTCGGATCCATCAACAACAATCCAGGGGCATTTGCTGCAAACAATTTTGAGCTGGTTAAAAACAGGTGGTCAGCCGAAAACCCGCAATCCACTATACCTAAGGCTACAACAAGCTACGACTTCTATTACCTGCAGTCTTCCCTCAACCTGTTCAACACATCCTATCTCCGGTTAAAAAATGTATCACTGACCTACGCTGTTGATGCTAAGCTGTTGAAAAAGCTAAAGTTCGATCACTTGAAGATCTATGCCCAGGGCCAAAATCTGTATACGCTATGGAAAAAGAACACCCCACTTTTTGATCCGGAGTCGGGTGGCTTTTTTGCCAATTCTTCCAGAAACTTCCCGCCGTTAAAAACATTTGTTTTTGGCCTTCAATTCACCTTATAACTATCAAAAAATGAAATTCTATTCAAATAAACTGATTGTGTTTTTTGGCTGCTGTTTTGCATGGATGTCCTGCAACAAATTGGTCGAAATTCCCCAGTCCAAAAATCAAATCGAAAATACTGATGTATTTAGAGACAGCACACTGGCCACTTCTGCACTACTTGGTGCCTATTTTACCATGGGTACCACCGTATACGGAGGGATTCATAAAAACCTCAACATTTACGCAGATGAATACAATTATACAGCTTCAACCGGTCCTATTGTTGAATTTAACAAAAGCCAATTAGGTTCCGGAAACAGTACAAATTCCAGCTTATGGAACGGGTTATATTTGGTAATTTATCAATGCAACTCACTGATGGAAGGACTGGAACATTCCACAGGGGTAAAAATCCCAGTTAAGGAAAAGTTGATTGCAGAGGCTAAATTCCTTAGGGCATACGCAAACTTTTATCTTGTTAACCTATATGAACATGTGCCCTTGATTTTGACAACCGAGGTAAATGGCAATGCCAGAGCAGCACAGGTTCCTGAAAGCCAGGTGTATGAACAGATTGAAAAGGATTTGCTGGATGCATCGGCAATTCTAAAAAATCAATACGCTGGTACCGGGAAAGTCCGCGCAAACAAACAAGCCGCTGATGCCTTACTGGCCAGAGCTTTCCTATTTGAGCGCAAATGGACGCAAGCTGTTGCGAAAGCGTCAGAAATAATCAATTCAAATCAGTACACGCCCCTTCCAAAACCTGAAGATGTATTTCTAGCCAATAGCAAAGAAACCATTTTACAGTTTTGGGCTGTCAATGGATTTGTAAGCGATGCCACCCAATTCATCCCGGTATCAGCAACAGTTCAGCCTACCTACACCATTTCAACTGCACTTGCCGCATCATTTGAAAATACGGATAGCAGGAAATCCAAATGGATTACAAGCAACAACGTAACAGTTGGCGGCATAACCACACCTTATAGTTACCCTTCCAAATACAAAAACCGCACAGCAAATACCACAAAAGCCGAATATGTGATGGCCTTAAGACTTAGTGAGCAATTGCTGATCCGGGCTGAAGCTTTTGCACAACTGAAAGATGTACCAGCTGCAATAGCAGACCTCAATATCATCCGGATGAGGGGAGGATTACTTCCCCTGAGTAATACCCTTTCGGAACAGGAATGTCTGGATGCAATTACCAAAGAAAGGCGCATTGAGTTCTTTGGAGAATGGGGACACCGTTTCTTCGACCTCAAGCGTACCGGGCAATTGGATGCGGTTATGGAACCGCTTAAAACCACCTGGAAGACAAGCGCAAAAGTCTTACCCATCCCAAACAGTGAAATCGCTTACAATTCAAATTTGAAACAAAATGAAGACTATTAAAATTAAGCTGATATTCTCTTTATATTTTTTGCTAATCGCCCATACTGTGAAAGCGCAAGGAACCAAAACACTCCAAATCAACGATACCATTCCCAACCTGCAAATCAAAGGACTGCTCAATCGCGCCGATGTAAGCTTTAAGGACCTCTCCAAAAACCGCCTCCTGATCATCAACTTTTGGGCAACCTGGTGTGCACCCTGCATTAAAGAAATGCGTTTGCTCGATTCCTTAAAACAAAAACACCCCGATAAATTTGAAGTACTCCTAGTGACCAGGGAATCAGAAAAGACTGTTCAAAAATTCATCAGAAAACATCCTTCGGGTTTTACCAGTCAGCTCAGCATTGTCTTGGCAGATACAGTGCTCAATAACTTATTTCCCAAGCGCACAATACCTCACAACATATGGATCGACAAAAACGGGATCATCAAAGCAATTACCTCCAGTGATGAAATCACAGCACAAAACATCTTGAATTTCAATACAGAACTGACTTCAAAATTTAAGGTCAAGAAAGAAATCCTGAACTTTGATGCCACAAAGGAATTCCATCTTGCCGACACCAGCTTTTCTTATCGTTCCATCATTACCCCCCACATCCCGGTGGGTAACGGTGGGGTACTTGGCGGCGCTGCAGAAGGATTAGCCTACAACCGTTTTTTCCAGTGGAATGCCTCAATCACCAGCCTCTTCCATGCAGCTTACTCACTGTATAACCAATCACCATCCCTTGTCTGGAGAAAAAATCTGATAGAGGTACATACCAAAGATTCTTTAAGGCTCTTCTACCCCAGCCAAGATTTGAAACAATTTCCAGAAGGCTCCAAATATCAAGACCTCGATGCCTGGAAACAGGAAAACACCTTTTGTTATGCGCTTACTTTACCAAATCGCGTCGCTGATACGGTATTCAGATCTTACCTGTTCAGCGACCTTGAGCGCTATTTTGGAGTTTCTGCTAAGATCGAGTCCCGAAACATACCCTGTAATGTAGTCACTAAAACTGTTGGTGCGCCTTTAAAATTAAGCGTTGAGACAAATGAAATCCCGTCGATCAAGTGGGCTCCAGGGAACAAACTTGAAATCCAGAATTCAAAAATTAAAGATGTCACCAATTGGATTTTCAGCGTCTATGGCGCAAAACCTTTGCCTGATCCTTTTGTAATCGAGCTAAGTCCGGCTGATGATGTTCGCTTTGATCTGGCACTTATCTTTTCTAAAGCAGACTATGAAAAAGGAATACCGCTTCAGGCAATTTATAGTCAGTTGAACAAATATGGCTACCAATTTACCAATTTAATTAGGCCGTACCAAATATTGGTCCTTTATGACCTCAAAAATAAGCAATAAGCATCGGCGGGATATTTTCCCGCCGATGCTATTTTTTAATTAATTGTAGTGATAAAACAAGGTTGGGCCTCCACCTGGATTAGATTGAGGTATACCCTGGGCACAGATTGGATCTTTATCGCCATTACAAGCTTCAGGAAAAGGGTTAGACTCATCTCCTGGTACAATTGGTCCTGTAGGTAGTTGAGTTGTCTCATCTACTCTTTGCCAGTTGTAAGCGGCAAATTTTCCGCCACTAAATGCATTTGCAATATCAGAAGCAAACACTCCTGTAACACTGGCCATTAAGGCTAATGCCAGAATTCCTGTTTTAAAATTTGTTTTCATGTTGTTAAAGATTAAGGATTAAAAAAATGGTTATTTATATATACTCCGCGGTGAATATCGAGATGAAAAAAATTTATGATTGATCCAAGTGTAAGCCATGGGAAATAAGGCGACCAGCATGAAGATAGCATTGAAAATGAGATGCTCTTTCCACTGTAATTTCGAGATCAGCCCACCGCATGTGCATGGTAAATGTAATCCAGATGACAGCATCACAGTAATGTAAATCTCAAAAACGAGCAACAAAAAGAAAGAAGACCAAAGTCCTACGATTCTGAACTTATCCTTCAATAAAAGCAAAACAAGCAATAACTCAACCGCCGGAACGAGCCATCCAAGTACAGGACCTGCTAGCTTCATTAATGGAACAGGTGCAAGCTGCATTTGCAAAACGAACTTATTATATTCGGCAATTTTAGAAACCGCAGCATACCCCCATAACATCAGCAGCAATACCGCCGGGATAAAAGTGATAAATTCATTAAGTCGGCCTTTGGTTTTCATGTCTGGGATGATTGATTGACTCAAATCTCCATTTAAAAAAAACCAAAATATTCCTCACAGAAATATTAATCTCAGAAATTTTCGGTATTGTTATATTTCGAATTCAGTTCATCCATTATTCCCTGCATACCAAACCACTTACAGGCCACAACATTTAATGAGACATCACCACATTCAGAATTCAGGCACTCCACATATTGAACAATCATTTCAAATTACAAACCTCAAAAAGGTTGTAAACGGTCTAACCCAAATAAACCTATTAGTTGTTTAGCGCAGAAAACACACCAATTAAATTAATACTTAGAATAATTTCAAGCTAATAAAATGCTAATCAACCAGTATTTTATCTGAAAATTCACTAACAACGGGCAATCATTCTGTAAATTTAGCTATAGGGAAAATACAGAACAGGGGTATTCATAAATCTTCTGACCAAGAACTAACGCTACTGTTGAAGCCCTGAGCATATAATCAAGGCATAGCTTATTTTTTGAAGCTTTCCAAGCTGCGAGAAGCCCACCAAATACCTATAAAAAAAATAAAAACTAATGAAAAATCAAATTCTTGTTATCTAGCCATGTACTAGGTAGATAGTTAAAAGTTAAACTATTTATACAGTTTTTTGAAACCCATCAATTTCTATAACATTTTTCTGCAATATCCATTTACCTTAATCAGTCTATTATATAAATTTGCTCTATATATCGTTTCGCTAATATAACTCTGATTAGGGCATTTCGGCTTGCCTCTGCTTTTTAAACATAGGAATAGCCACCTCCAACCGATGTAGACATTTTTTATTTTTGAAAACCTTAGATATGGAACAGTTTAAACATGATATTTTTACCATGCCATTTGCTTGGAACAAGAACGTGATTTTTTAGGTTACCTTATCAACCTGGCAAGATGGAGCATCAGAAATGAAGGCGAATGTATTAATGAGAAAACACCATCTAATCTCCGGGACGAAATTCTAAAAGCCATTGAGATGGTCAAGAAGCTTAAGGTACTTCTGGGTAAATTAGCATACACTGGCTATAAAATCAGAGGCGGTCAGTCATATCCTGATTACGATCTTTATAGGAATTATTATAGTGAATGCACAATGCATTACGAAAACTCAATCCATATTTTACAAAACAAAGCAATATTTCACAGAGATTTTTAATTGGAGAGATAAATCCAGGTTATTAAATTGAATAAAAACGCTCACTTTGTTGAATAATAAAACTGGGAATGGTCAGGAGATAATAATCAAAGCATTTAGACCAAACACAATTATCCAAGATTGAGGGTGTTTCACAAACTGTGTCAATAGTGTAACTTTAAACTATCGACATAAGTGTGGCAACACAAGAAGACTTTGATTTTGAAAGCTTCAAGAAGGAAGCTATCGCTGGCTTATATGCCGGCAAGAAAATGACTGGCACGGACGGAGTACTAGCCCCGATGATGAAACACTTTCTGGAATCTATGATGACCGGTGAGCTGGAGCACCATATTTCCGAGAGTAAACTGTCTGGTCAGGCTAACCGCAAGAACGGCAAAAGCAAGAAGACAGTACGGAGCTTAAGCTCGGGAGAATTTGAGCTTGAAACCGGCCGGGACCGTCTGGGCACCTTTGACCCTAAGGTTGTCCCCAAGCGTCAGCTGATCATTACTGAGGAACTGGAAGGGAACATTCTCTCGATGTATGCCATGGGCATGAGTACGCGTGCCATGCGGGATTATGTGCAGGAAATGTACGCTATGGATATCTCTGCTGCAGAGATATCAAGGATTACTGACAGTGTGCTTCCAGCAGTACAGGAATGGCGCAATCGTCCGCTGGAGGCCGTTTACCCCTTTGTATTCCTGGATTGTATGTTCTTCAAGGTTCGGATAAACGGAGCGGTGGAAACCCGTGCCATCTACAATATACTGGGTGTGGACATTGAGGGCAAGAAAGATGTGTTAGGTCTTTATACTTCCGAAAACGAAGGCGCCAAATTCTGGCTGTCAGTGCTTACCGATTTGAAAGCGCGTGGTGTAGAAGACATCCTGATTGCCTGCATTGATGGATTGAAAGGTTTCCCTGAAGCGGTGGAGGCGATTTTCCCCAAGACAAGGGTCCAGCTTTGCATTGTTCACCAAATCCGTGCATCCATGCGCTATGTCCCTGAGAAAGATAAGAAGGCCGTAATGGCTGATATGAAACCAATCTATCAGGCAAGTAACGAACAGCAGGGATATGAAAGACTGCTGGAGTTTGAAGAGAAGTGGGGTAAGAAATATCCCCTGAGTTGTAAGTCATGGCTGGACAACTGGGTAAACCTCTCTGCATTCTTTGAGTACGACCAGGTGATCCGAAAGGTCATTTACACCACCAATCCAATTGAAGGCGTACATCGCCAGATCCGCAAAATTACCAAGACAAAAGGGGCTTTCTCATCCGAACAGGCGCTGATGAAACTCATGTATTTGGTCATTAAAAATATCAGTAAAAAATGGACAATGCCAATCCATAACTGGGGACTGGCATTTTCACAGCTTTATATTAAATTTGGTGACAGAATTCTTCAGGAGAATAGAGGATTCTGAGAGGCGTTAATTTTGAAACTGACACAGTTCACGTTACACTCCCCCAAGATTTTATTTCATCACTCATATTTTATTTTTTCACAATTGCCTAGCCTATTTATATTTATAACTCTTTATAATTTTTATAACACTACTAATTTCCAAAAAAACAGCTAATTGTATCATGATAAAGTCGCATGAAATCATGTTAACCATAAATAGGGCATGACCGAAATCTTCGATCATGCCAATAATAATACTTAACTAGAGATGTTTAAAAATTAATCTTTCCAAAAAAGAATCAAAATCATTTTTTCATCAATTGATTTTCATGTTTATTTTTTTAAGACCCCCATTCCAGAAACATCCTTAATACCAATTAACTTGAGGCCTCTTTTAGCCGTATTTGTGGAAGGATCTATCACATACAAATAAGATACTGATGTCTGCTCTGAGGATAATGGAAGGTAGGCCTTTCCATTATTTATAAATAAAGGAGAACCATAAAAATCTGCCGGTATTTTAGCATCGATACCAGTTACCCAAGTAAATTGTTTTTGAGCTACATCCACGAAAGCAAGTTTTACTCCTTCTGATCCTGCTTTGGTTTCATCCCTGTCCACCATCGAGAGGATAAACTTATTATTACCCAGGTGCTTACCTGCATGTATTTTCTTCCCAGCTATCGCCTCTACATCCCAATAGTAACTTTTATCAAATTCATCATTTTTTAAACGTAAAAAAGCAGAATGGTTGTTGGTACTTTGAACATCTCCGGTTGAAAAAGCATAGATATCACCATTATCAGACTGACCCAGGCCCATAACATTATAGTACTTACCAATATAAGGCATCCTTGTATCGGATATGGTTTTAATAAATTTCATATCCTTATCAAATACAGAAATGAAAGCCCTGTCTCTATAGTCATTTTTATCTTTTTCACCTGTACCACCATATGTAGGCTGGTATACAGCATAGAGTTTATCGCCAAATTCAAAAAATGAATATACAAAGGCATAATAGTTAGGAATAAGTTTTCCATCTACATAAATGATCTTTTGGTCAAACTGAGCATCCCTGTCCACGATATTGCTTTCTGTGTTGATCCAGTACGCACTACCAGGAGTTGCTAGACTTCTGCCAATTGAGTAGGCAAGTAAGTGTTTTTGATCCTTATATGGTAGAAATACGTTTACTGATTTTACCGAGAAAGAGCTGACCTTTTTCAACTGCGACTGCTCATCAAGATTAAAAACCTCGGTAAATCCAGGATCACCTCTATTATATTTAAAAGCAAACACCTTATTGTTAAGAGTAAACATCGTCTCTCCAGATGTTTCATATCCATTACCTTTCACCGTAATCTCTCCTGCATCTAAATTATCTGTCAAAAACAAATAAGCTTTATCTTGTTCAGCAGTTGCTGCCGTACCGGCAATAACGAACTTTTCTTTCAGGTTAGGAACTGGGTTATCAATTGGCTTATCTTTGCTACAAGCACTTAAAAGCATCATAGCGACCGCAGGCAGCAATAAAAATTGTTTGTTAAATTTCATATTTGTTATCATTATATTGTTTGTAATTATTTAGCATTAAACAAGAAATACCTTAGCTTGGCATTAAAAGCCCGGCTTGGCTTCTGAAGTTTGAAGTGATCATATAGCAATGCATCAGTCAAATTGAGTGACTCAACAGTTAAATTATATTTACCACCTTTGAAACTATAAATCATATTGGCATTGTGATTCCATTGCTTAGGTATGGTAATCTTACCTGATCGGTCTCCGAGGCTTGGCCAGCCCTCGTAGTATGCATGAACGTACTGTAGCTGATAACCAAAGGTTAATGTTCCATCTGTTCCAAAAGGTTTATTAAAGGTGTAAGAAGCATCTGCATTTCCAAACAGATAAGGCATATTCGGAATACGATCTTTGTACACAATACTCACCATATCATTGTGCCCGCCTTCATATTTAGTCCGATTGATCAGATTTTGATAACTGATATTTGTTCCCAGATTAATCTTATTTTTAAAGCGGTATCGAATACTCGCCTCCAACCCCTTATTGTCAACGTCTCTCAGGTTAACCATGCGCAATAAAGTAGATCTCATGGTTTTTAAAAGACTCGGTCTGATAAAGTCTTTCGAATTGCGATAAAGGAAAGCTGCATCAAAAATAAAAAAATGGGTTTTATTAATCACTGGGCTGTAAATCATTCCAAGATTAATATTATCGCTACTTTCTGGTTTAAGCTGGATATTACCATCGAGTTCATTCATATTTCCAAAGAGTTCTCCACTTGTAGGCACTCTTACCCCCTTTTCGTAAGAACTTCTGACTTGCAATACAGGAGTGATGAAATAGGTTGTGGCTAAACCATATCCTTTAGTACTAAATACATTACTCCGCCAATCATAATCTTCATGCCTAGGGTTATCTACACCATTAACGTTCATGAAAGAGCGGCTGGTCTGATGAAAGTACTTACCAAAAACTGAAGTACTCCATTTGGCCGAATGATCATATCGATATGAGATTCCGAGTACATTTTTCACAATAGTATTGGGTCTATTGGCAAACTGATCATTTCCATCAGGAAGTAAATCGTGATTAACCCTTTTAAAAGTCGTATAGTTATTACTCAGTACGAGTGAGTGTCTTTCATTTATACGATAACTCAGGTTTGAAGTAAATACCCCGTCATTGTTACGGTAGCGACTATCCATTCTACTTCTTTCTGAGCCGGTAGCTGCCGATTTACGAATAACCTGCCCCAGCCAATTGTATTGCCTATTTGCTGTATCTATTATCCTATCATGTCCGAAGTTAAAGTTTCCACTTACATTCAGGTCCATTCCTTTGAGCAATAAATTTCGCTTTAAATATTTAACCGAAGGCAAGATTGTCACACCCTTGGATTCCCGCTCACCGTATACATCCTCCATGGTTGCCCCACTCTGAATGTCTTTAACATAACGGCCAAAGTCAATACCAAAAATTAACTGATCTGCCCAGGTTTTATTACGAACACCAAGGCCCAACATCAGCATTTCATTCTTATAACGATCATGAAAACGCCTTGCTCTGACCAGCTCTACCTGTCCATACTGATTAACAGGAGTTTCGGATTCTATCCAATAATTATTTTTGGAATAATTTTGGAAAGCATTAATCATTAGCGTAAATCCACTTTTTGAATTTGAAGCCAGGTTTAACGATGCTTTATGGGTATTAAAAGATCCTACAGCATAAGACGCATCCAGATAATTTGTTCTACCTGAATTAGTGACAATATTGATAGCTCCGCCAAGGGCGTCAGCACCAAGGGTAACCGGTACAACCCCCTTATAAACCTCAATTCTTTCCGCCATATTAATTGGAATATTATTGATACGGAAAGCATTACCCATATTTTCCATGGGGATTCCATCGATAAAAAATTTTACCTGGTTTCCAATGAAGCCATTTAAAGAAAAATCAACATCGGAACCAAGACCACCAGATTCACGTACCCGTATGCCAGGAACATTATTTAAAGCATGAGCGATATTAAGGGTAGTATTGTGTAGTTTTCGAGCATCTATTACAGCAACCTGGTAAGCTTGTTCAGCAGACCGCTTTGCATCATTTTTCCCAAATACACCAACTTCATTCAACTCCTGAACCTGTTCTTTAAGTACAAATTGCTGATTAGTAACCATACCCGAGTTGATTTTAATAGTTGCATTTAAGTTTGCAAATCCAATAGCCGATAAAACAATTTCATAGTCACCCTTAGGTAGGGAAGAGACTTTAAACATGCCTTCAGTGTCCGAATATTGATTATTTTTTTTACTACTAAATCTTATCAATACGTTGGGTATTTTTATACCGGACTCACTCACCACTGATCCAGATAAACTTCCAGCAGACTGTGCATATAGCCCCTGACACGATAAGAGCATTAAGAAGATAATGTATCGAAATGGATGCAAACGGCATTTAAACATATTAATTTATTTTTATTTAGACTTATTTTAGATAATTTCGTGCAAAAATACTGCATTAAAAAAAACAGCAGTTATCGAAATAGGATTAATTTTTAATAAAAGCGGATTATTGTGAACCTATCAGCAAGATTACTGGAACTGAATGAAAACTACTTATTAAAAGAGGTTAGCGATGTATATGATAGTGCACTCTTGTTGGATGAGCATGAGGTTAGGCTCATTGGTAAGGATGTGGATTACCTAAATGGCATACAATTATCAACTAATGGGCTAATCTTCGTCGATGTTCAGATGGCCTTTTTTAAACCGATGACCGATATTTTTAAAATTACAGGTCACAGCATAGTTATGGAATTTTTATTTACAGCAGATGTGGAGGTAGAATTGTATCATATGGAAGGTATAGAAACTTATCAGACCAATACCCATAATATCACCTACGCAAGTGATTATGGTGGATCATTCAAAATGAATCAGGGAACCAACGTCAATTTCATAATGATCATGCTTTCCAGAGATTTTTACTTTAAACTCATTCCAGAAACATCAAAATTACATCAAGAATTTTCAAAGTTGATTTCTGATAGTCGCTCAGGCATGTTGTCTGATGTGCACCTGCCATTTACCTCAGAGATACAGACCATACTTTATCAGATCAGACACTGCAAACGAAAGGGAGAGCTTAAGCGACTATATATCGAGAACAAAATACAGGAGTTATTACTGCTTCAGTTTGAGATGCATCAACAGCAGCAATATTTATTACTCGAGAAAAGACGCTTTAACCATCAAGATATACTGAAATTACGCGAGGCAAAAATGATACTAGACCAAGAGTATAAAACTGCGCCATTAATTAACGAGCTTGCCAAGAGAGTATACCTTAACGAATTCAAATTAAAACGTGGATTTAAGATATGCTATGGAATTACTATTAAAAGTTATGTTATAGCCTTAAAAATGAAGAAAGCACTATCGCTTTTAAATGAGAATAAATACCAGATCAGTGAACTGACATATATGTGCGGTTATAATAGCCTCTCCAGGTTTTCCTCCGCATTCAAATCTTACTATGGCTGTTCCCCAAAAAAAATGTTAGCAGTGGTGTATCCGGTTGAAAATTAGAATTCATCAGATAAAAACGTATTCTATGAGCAAAATCATTCTAATTATGCCCTCATTAACAATACCAAAATCAAAACCAAATGATGACCAAAAATTAGAAGTTTTAATATAAAAAATCAATATTTACACTATATTTTAAGATAGTCAAAGTATGGTTTAAATTTTCATAACCCGGGAATATTATTACATTTAAAGGAACAGAAATCTAATCCTAAATATTTTTATTTATTACTTGGAGCTAAAAACTATTGCTTTTAATTTTCTATCCGGTTCATCGCCTATCAGCCAGCATTCCATGCAGCTTTAAGCTTACAATACTTGGTAGCACTCATGTTTAAAAAAGATGCAGCCACTAGATTGGGGAATTTGTTCATGGGATAAAGACTTGTGAATTCAGAAAAACGATCCTGATCTGATAAACTGATCAAGCCACTCCTTTGCTGGTCCAGAAGCTGATCCTGCAACAGGATCTCATCCTTCAATTCACGCGTCTGGTAAAGCAAAAGCAAATGCTTCCTGAAATCATTCAAACTAATCACCTGCAGTGCTACATCACCCACTGCCCTAAGCATCAACGTGGACGGTCGATCATACCAGAAACTATTCAAATCCGTAAACACCACATAGGGCAGATAAAGACGTATAACCACTTCTTTACCCTTTTTATCAAAAATAGAAGCTGAGACAGCACCTGTCTTCAAAAACCAAGCATAACGGGCACGAGCGGGAGGCTCCAGCAACTTTTGTTTATGAACTGCAAGCTGATCATAAACGATCTGAGAAAGGATGACTGGGAAAGTGGGCGGTAAAGGAAACATAGTGCCCAGATAATTCAGCAAATGATGAATATCCATAACATTTAAAATTAAGTATTACCGGCTGTAATTGCTCACCCCGAAATGCTCTTCCAGCCAGGCAGTCATCTTCGAGAGCATATCGTAAACCTTTAAAACAGTATTGAATTCTATAGTAGTGGAGAGTTTAAGCATATTCGTAGAAGAAATAAATAATGCCTTTTCAGTATAAAAATGCTGCGCAACAAAATTGAATACTTCAGTAATCTGATCCTTAACTAGCAACCCAACCTCCATTTGTATCCTAAAAAAAAGCGCCAGTTGCGGAACAGTCATATCCATTAGAATCCTGAAGGCCTGCTCCGCATTGATCTTATCAATAACAGCCCTACGCCTTAATTCCATAAGCCCCTCGACAGCAACCTCCCTTTCAGTAATATAACAGTCCAGATCAGAAATCAGCGAAGACTGCTTCGGATAAAGCCGATAATTAGAATCCGGAGCAAATCTTCTGTTTAATGTTTTTTGCTGAAACAGAAACTCCCGCTGTTCATGAAGCCCATGTATCTCGAACAACCGTTGGTCAAGATGGTCAACCTGATACAGAAAGAACTCAGGCTGATTGAAATCAAGCCTGATCAGCATCTCATTTAGCGAAGTATCATCATGTATATCTTCCGATAAAAGCCTTTCACAGAGATGCCTTATATATAGCTCATCATTTTTTGACGGCCCCTTACCGAGCAGATCATCCAATCCAGAAATAACGCATCCCAAAAGTCTTGAAGAGATACCCTTGCTAAAAAGTCGGATCCTCAAACGATTAAAAAACATTCTGAGCTCAGGAAGTGCATCCTTCAGACGGAAATCAGTTAATTTCAGATTACAATCGTAATAATCGGGAAATGCCTGTTGCGCAAAATCCAGCAACTCCTCTACAAAGGAAAGCGTATGAAAGTAATGATTTCTGATTTCAGCAGCATGTGAATGAGACTCCCAATATTTTTTTTTCCTGAAAAGAGAAATATTCAGCTGGTCACTGATGAATATCAATTGCTGCTGAGCTGAGCTAGCAAATATTTTTTTTTCAGCAGCAGATTTGGTACCAAGCAATTGCTGAACCATTTTAAGGCGAATTTTATCATGTTCATTACTCAGGAAAGATTTCCATACCCGGAAATCCTCATCTGATAAAACATGTTTGGCAAGTATTTGCGGATTTAACGATATAGTACTGAATACATACAAGGGATTTAAAGTTTCTGTCATAACAAGGTAGGATTTATGGTTGATTACGCTAATTCATAGTTGTTAGGTGATTAGTTGTTCATGATAAACTCATAGAAATGAGTTTCAAAATATAAGAAGCAGTCTATCTATCAGAAAAATATATTTAAAAATAGGCGCTGTAAGGCCAAAAATTGCATCCATACTTTTTCCCACGTTAATTTATTACACCATTTCACCTAAAGTGTACATTAAAAAAAACAAATATTTGAAATAGAAATTCCCGAAAATAAATTCCCAGAATAGATTTAATACTTCAAATTAATTTAAATTTTAAGTTCTTGAGTTATGGATTTTTGACGAAGAAATGTCAATTTATCAATTGAGATTTTTTGCATAAGGCTATAAAAATTTCCATATTTATTTTTGTAAAAAAGCATGAGTTTACCGTAAGAATAACTATACATTTTCTTAAAAAACGTTTAGTTAAAATGAATAACCAGTTCTAAAAAGCCCGCATTTTATAGTTTAAAAGGATAACCCTTATACTTCTATCAAGAATGATTATATTTCTAACCCGTATCTCGAAATTAATCATCTCACATGGATCTCGACTTCAATAAAACTACTTCAAAAGACTTCGTAAACATACCAGGGTACGACGCAAAAGCAAGAGCAAAAATCTTTAGCAAATATCTTGATCACCTCAAAGAAAAAGAATTACTAAACTATAGATTACAATCCACTACAGGCTGTGGCCCTGTAATGGACCTTGTTACAGAAAATGGACCACTGAAAGGACTTGTTAGCTTTGTCTCCAACGATTACCTTGGATTTACACAACATCCTGAGATCAAACTCGCAGTCATTAATGCTATTCTAAAATATGGTACTGGTGGAGGTGCCTCTCCACTTATCGGTGGTCTTCATGACTATCATGCAAACCTGGAAAGTAGCATTGCCAGATTCTTAGGACTTTCCCCAGAAAACGCAATCTCCTATACGACTGGTTATACTGCAAATACGGCAATGCTATTTTGCCTGTTGCAAAAACAGGATTTGGCCATAGTTGACATGGCCGTCCACGCGAGCGTATATGAGGGATGCCGGGGAACAAACAGGAAAGATTTCCTTCATAATAATATGGAACACCTGGAGAAGATACTAAAAGCCACAAATAATAACTTCCGAACGAGAATGATCATTGTTGATGGTGTATACTCTCAGGATGGAGACATCGCGAATCTTCCCACAATTATCGCACTTGCCAAAAAGTATGGGGCTATGGTTGCCGTAGACGATGCACATGGGATTGGGGTTGTAGGCAAAACAGGCCGCGGAGCAGCTGAACTATATGATCTGCTTGAACAGATCGACCTGCTGACCGGTACATTTAGTAAGGCATTTGGCAATATCGGCGGATTTGTCATTGCTTCACCAGAACTGATCAGACTACTGAAATACCAGTCTGATCAGCATATTTTTTCCAGTACAGCAACTCCGGCAACCGCTGGTATTATCAGGGCATTAGACCTAATTGATGAAGAACCTCAATGGCGTAAACGTTTATGGGAAAATATCAATTATTTTAAAAATGGCCTCCAAACGCTTGGTCTAGATATAGGCTCAACTCAATCTGCGGTAATACCTATAAAAATTGGAGATACACTTAAGACAGGGGAAGCCGGATCGCTGTTGCTGAAGGCAGGTATATATGCGAATCCCATTCAGTTTCCGGCAGTCAGCCTAAAAAATGCAAGAATCCGCATGAGCGTGATGGCAACACATTCCAAAGCACAACTGGACAAGGCACTTAACGCCTTTGAATATGTAGATCGGAAACTAGGGATTTCCAAACAAGAATTGAAACAACACTATGAAAAACAACGCTAATTTGTGTAAAAGAAAAAAAACAAGCAACCCAGCCCCAAAACCTAGACAATCTAGAAATATCGCAGCTACAAAACAACGTTTTCTTGATGCTACAGGGGAAATTATCCAGGAGTCGGGAATAAAAGCATTACGGATCAATCAAATTGCCAAAAGAGCCGGCAGAAACAAGAGATTAATATATGAATATTTTGAAAATCTCGAAGGCCTGATCAGGGTATACTTTGAGCAGAATGACTACTGGCTGTCTTACGCAGAAAAAATAGAAGATCTTTTAGATAGCCATATGCACGATAATGGTCGGGAACTTTCCTCACTATTACTTAAAAATCATTTTCAAAACTTCATGTCCAATAAATTGTTGCAGCAGGTAAGCATCATGGAGCTCACCGGAAATAGTAAACTATTGTATGAGCTTTCAAACTCCCGCGAACTTCTTGGAGAAAGGTTTTTTTCCCTTTCGGCAGATTTATTTAGAAACACAGGTATAGATATCCGTGTAATTGAAGCCCTATTGATTGGGGGCATCAATTATATGGTGCTGCACTCGATATCTAATGGCAGCACTTTTTGCGGAATTGATATTAGAGCCGAAGAGGGGAAAAATGCGCTGAGGAAGACTCTTCATCAAATTACAACCTGGGCATACGAAGAGGCGGAAGGAAAAAAAATAGGTGGCCTAAAAAAATTACGGGAAATATTGATTATAGAATTAAAGCAAAATGATGAGTTGGTCAACTTCGGCACTGTACTTGAAGTTAAAGAACTAGCCTTATTTTTTGAAGTCGTGATCTTAAGTTTCCAGGAGAAACAGGTTTATAAATTTAAAAAAGACCAATCTATATTTATTCAAAATTAAAGTGCTCATTCTTCAAGCAAACATTTAGAGAATTTTTATTAAACAATCAGTATACCCCGAGTGAATAACAACTTCTCTTTCTGAGGAGTTCCTATTTAAATATAGGTGGGGTATTTACACTTTTACAGCATTAAGCTACCCAAAGCGATAAGATACTTAAACAGATTTGAGTGATAATTTCTAAAAAATCAGCTAAGTATTTTCCTTTTCGATAGAAACAATTCCTTAAGTATCATGGAGCGCACAAAGCGCCTTTCAAAACCAGAAATGCAGCAATAATGGGATTTACACGTCAAGTAAATTCCTGTAAGTTGCAGAAAACATAACTACTAATGCGCGTTATTTATCATATACATTTCGTGATCTTCAGTTGATAAGTAAATATCCAATGATATCCCTATAAACAATATGTTCAAATGTCTTATGTCCTATTTTCCGTATTACGATCTCTTTATAAACACGAAATCGCTACGTATTTCAATATCCCTCTACTCTCTTGGAGGCCCTTTAAATTGTTCTTGCACAGATAAAATTAAACGAAGCTTCATGATAATCTCAAAGTATGAGCGGAATAACATTTAGGAAACTGATCAATACATTACCAACGTCTCCTTTATTGGTCAATTTGGAATAATTGTGATGAATGTGTTTATGCTGAGCGGCATAAAACTTTATCCGTTCCTTAGCTAGGAACAAAGCAAACCGAAATTAAGTCCCATGACTTTTGCTGCTTAACGAGATGCACCGCAAAATACCTCAACATGTAAAAAAGATTCCGCATCATTTCTGAATATAATATACGAAGGCCTTATGCCCAGTTTTTTAGAGAAATAGTTCTGATGTTAAGCCAATAAATATAGTCATATTTATCCATTCCCCTGATAAATGATATGCCATTTTCATAATCAAATGGTCCGGATATTGAAAAAGCCAATTTGTTTATGGTTAAGCCGCTTTCAATTATTAATTTCTCCGAAGAAAACATCCAACTTTTTAGAATCTCTGCTGCCGATCCTTTACTATTTACATCATCTCTCAATATGATATTCGTCACAAATACTTACCAGAGTCCAACCAGAGTTACTGTAATGTGTTATCCTCCGATATCAACCACGGCTAAAAAATTATCCTGCTCGATATTCACATAATTTTATATTTCAGATGTCGCAAAACTAAATCGGTCTATTATCATTTACTTTTCACCGGGTTTAGTAATATATGACATCAAATTTTCCATTTATTTAAAGCGGTCAGCGCCTGCCATTATGAGTCAAACCTCACCATATGTTAATCTTCAAAAAATTAAGATACCTGTAAAAAATCTAGGCTTTTAGATTTTTTACAGGTAAGTAAATACTATTTAATTTTTAGGTACCCGGGTGTACATTAGTGTTCCAAATCCCAAGTCATCTTGTTCTCCACCCTGTGCACCTCCATTTTCAGGTCTCATCTTAGCCGCAAACTCCTTAGAATAAGGCGCCTCAAGTCCCATAACATTTGCATATTGATTGTAGATCAATTCCCATCCCGGCCGTGCGCGGCCCCTTAACTCATTAGATATTTCATTATGCCACCCCTCCTTCAAACTGAGATAAGGCGTGTAAGGCATCACAACAGCCTGATCAGGATTAACGTTATATTTTGCAGTATACTCACACAGGGCCAAAATTTTATTTTTATCATATGAAAAAAGATCAACACCGATATTCTTAGCAGTTTGACAGAAATACCCCAAAAGAGGAACATCTAAAGTGGCGTGCGCTTGATCTCTTCCCATTTCCTGACTTTGACCAAGATTAAGCCCCTTTACTTTTCCTGCAGGATCTGCATGCATGGCTACTACCATATTTTTGATACAACCAGGCCCAGCACCATTATAAAAATAATTCAGCGCAAAATTTACTTTCTCGGAATCATCACACAAAACACCAATAGATAATACCGTCAGCATTGCAGGAAGATCCCAGCTTAGCCAGGTCTGTTCAGCAGGGGTATTGTAGTGATCCCCAAGAAATTCATAGCAATGAGGATAAAAAACTTCTACTATCCAAGTCTTAAACTTGGTAAAATCCTCTTTTTTCCAACCAGAATAATCCCTCATCAACTCTGCCGCATTGGCATACTGATATCCACAAAAACCAGCGACCAACAACCTGTGTCCATCTTCTCTGGAAATTCCTTTACAAGTCTGCGCCCACTTATTGAGCACATTAATGGAAGCTTCAGCGTACTGAGAATTACCGGTAATTTTCCAAACCAATGCCAATTGATAAGCCGCGGCTCCATCATTGGCAACCCTGCCATAATTACCACCATTAGCTGTCCTTACGATAATCTCTACCGGACTGGGAGTATAGTTTAACTGGGCCCGCGGACTGCTTAACAAGGTCTGATATCCGATGTACCAGGGCTGTGCCTGCGCATTTACCTTATTCCTGACATAATCAAAATCTTCATTACTGTGCACCAATCCAGGATGCTTAAATTCAATAGTCTGGTCAGAAGGCCAGCTGTCAATATCCGAAGGACCATTACTAAACTCTGGCTTACAACTTGTAACCGAAAGGATCAAAGTGCCAAAGCATGCATAAATTAAACTTTTTTTCATCTGTTTAAATTCTAATTTTGATGAACCCCTATGATTGATCCATTTGCAGGACTAATCACAGCAGTTTGCTATCTATAATATTTTTACTTAATTAAACTTTTACTTACACCAGAACTCGACTCCATAAGCCTATTCATTTGCAAGATAGGCCTCCAGTTCAGCCACGGACTTAAAGGACTTCACCCAATAAAGTTCATAACCTGCCTTTCCAGCAGCTATATCACCGACACTAAACTGCATCTCCCAAATTTCATAAATGCAATTCGTGAAATTTGTTACAGTTGTTGCAGACATCCCTCCCGAAGAACCAAAACCAAGTCCGGTACTTGAAACATTTGCATAATGTACCTGAGCCCCATCTTTGGCCGTCAAGGTTGCCATTTTATTGTTCGGACTTCCTGTGGCCGCTCCATATTTCCCGTAACCAGCTGTACCTCCCCAAACATTGAGCACCCGATTAGGCCCCCTGCTATCTGTTATACCAGAATATCTGATTTTTAATGCAAAAATCGGGTAATTACCTGCATGGAAATCGGTTGAAGACTTACGGTTGATAATTCCTTTATAAAGGACGCCTCCCTGCACAACGGCCTTAACAATTAGCTTTCCTCTTTCTATAGTACTTACAGCATTGTTGGTTTGTGCAGCCCAATTGCTTCCATAAAAGAAAGTGTCATTAATTTTCCCGGGAACAACAGTGATGGTAAACTCTTTTTCTATACCTGCACCTTTATAGTTTGTTTTTGCTGTGATTGTGGCAGAGCCATAACCTTTTCCAGTGAAAACACCAGAAGCATCAATACTTACGATATTTGGCGCTGAACTTGTCCAAACAATCGTGGCAATCGTGGCATCCAGCGGCTTAGGCGTGATTTTTAACTTAGACACCTCATATAAGGCAATTTCTTTTTGAGCGTCATCGAAAGTAATGTCCTGAACAACGATTGGCTCTTTAACAACCACGTCCACTGAAGCTGATTTCTTCGTACCATCTGTTGAAGTCGCGGTAATTTTTGCATTTCCAGTCTTCAAGCCGGTTACCACTCCATTTTTTGATACACTTGCAACTTCGGGATTGTTAGAAACCCAGGATAAAGTATTATAAGTAACTACAGCCGGCTGGGTGGCAGTCACTAGTTTTAGTGAATCAGAAACATACAGATCAGAAGATACACCAGCTATAGTTACATTCTCTGTATAGATGATCCTGTCAATAACCTGGACCTCAATCGTGGCTGAGCCTGCATAACCCACCTCAGAGCTGGCAGTGATCAGCACCTTACCCAAATTTCTAGCAGTGATCTTTCCATCACTGTTCACCGTTGCAATTTCATTATCTGCGGAGGTCCAGACCAATTTCTTATTAGAAGCTTTTTCAGGAAATACATCAAAACTTATTGTTGTATCCCTTCCCAATAGCAGCGGCAATTGCCCGGTAACATTGAGTTTAACCTTGGAAACTATAAATTTCTCATCCAGTTGAGGATAAATAGCATCCTTACAGGATAGAAAACAAGATGCCAAACATATAAATAATAAAAAGTGGAATAAACTCCTCTTTTTTGTAAAATCAATAGATTTCATAATCATTAATTTAAAAATGTAAAAACCATTATTATTCCCAGCCTGAGTTTTGTTTCAAATTAGGATTGAGTTGTAGCTGATCCGTAGGCAAAGGATATAAATAATTTCTTTCCTTCCACACCCTACCCGTTTCCATAATCAAACAGCCTTGCGAATTTTTATTTCTGGAAACATCTGTCCATTTGGCCTGGAACTCGGTACCTGTCCATTTTACACCCAATAGGTCCATAGACAATTCGACTTCCGCTGTTTTCCATCGTTTCAAATCATCCAGACGGAATCCCTCATTAAACAATTCCACTGTCCGCTCTCTACGTATTTCCGTACGCATATCCAATCCGTTTCCAGAGGCCAGTGCGTTAGTTAATTTAGGCATGCCGCTGTTCACCCTTGAGCGTACCAAGTTTAAGGAAATATTTAAATCTTCATCTGAAATTGCCCCATCACGCTCAAATACGGCCTCAGCATAGTTTAGTAATACTTCGCCATAACGTATGACCGGAAAATCATAGCCTTCCTTAGTATTGGCTACCACTCTTTCTGTACACCATTTTTGATTATGGTAACCACTGCTAAATGTGGGTGTAAACGAAGGATACATCGACAGCTTTAAATCTGTATCGTCCAATTGCCATGTTGTTCTTCCTTTTGCATTACTCCAGTAGGGTCTACCGGCAACCATCATCGTATTGGTCATCCTATAATCGCGGTTGTTAAACTCTGAAGCCATTTTACTATAATTCCAGGTTTCCGGATTGATCGGCAGACCTGTTCTTGCCAGATACATATTTGCCATTTTTCTCGTGATGTACAGTGAATTAGCCAGATATCCCTGCGTAATATTAAGTCCTATCGGTGCAATGGCCTCATCATGTCTTTTACTTAAGATATATTCCGTATTAGATGACTTGGAAAGGCCTTCAGGGTTCGATTTGATATTTTCTAAAATAAACAGGTATTTGTAAGCTGTGGTATCTAATGCTGTATTTTTAAACAGAATGTATGCTCTGCTATCGATAACTTTTTTGGCGGCAACCGCGGCAACAGCTAATAGTTCCTTACCCCTGGCGTCATTCGCCCTAAATTTCTGCCATGTTCCCTCATAAAGCGCTACACGGGAAAGGAACGCCTGAGCCGCTTCCCTGGAAACACGCCCAGCATCCCTACCGCTCAACTCCTGCGCGCCCGGTAAGTTTCCACTGGCATCATACAAATCCCGCATGATAAAATCGATCACTTCTGCTCTAGGGTTTCTTTTTGCATTGAGTTCAGGAGAAGTCGTTTCAAAAGTTTTGTCCGCAATCACCGCATCTCCGTATAACTGTAGCAATTCAAAATGCAGGTAAGCTCTAAAAAATTTAGCTTCTCCGACTGATTTTTTAATATCATTAGGATTAGTGTAGGAAACTGCATTTTTCAGTAAAAGATTGACTTGTCGTAACCTGTTATAAGCTGTTGTATAGTTTGCGTCAGACGAAGGAATCGTATTTGTACCGTTACTAAATACGTTTAAAGTGGAAGATGTAACCAAATCTGAACGCGAATCACTATGAGGGCCATCAGTAATGGCGTTAAAATCACGCAGCCATCCATAGAATTGATTGGCAAATAAATTGTACTGTTCTGGTGTCTTCCAAACATTAGTTTCAGCCAACTGGTCCTGCGGATCGATATCCGTACAGGAATTAAATGCCAGACACAAGCATAGCAGAAAAGTATTTATTTTAAATAATTTCATGTTTTCAAAAATTAAAATGTTGCATTAAGACCAGCTGTAATTGTTCTGTTAAATGGATAGCGTTCCTTTTTATCTACATTACGGGTTGCCTCAGGATCCCATCCATCATTAATTTTAGATATTTCCCAAAGGTCAGCACCAGCAACATATACCCTTATATTGCTAAACAATTTTTTAAAAGCCAATTGGGAGAAATTGTATCCCAATACTATATTTTTCAAACGCAGATAAGTTCCATCTTCAACAGACCAACTGGAGGGAATGTAATTGTAATTATTTGTAATGGTGTTATTAGAATAACTAGGGAATCTATTACCTGGTGTTTCCGGGCTCCACACATTACCTACCGACTGATCAGAAGTATTTAACCAAATCGCTTTGAAAGGAACTTTCCAGGAATCCAGTGTACGGTATACGGTACGCTTACTTACTCCCTGAAAGATAGCGGAGAAATCAAAATTTTTCCATTCCAGCCCTAAATTTAAAGAGAATGAGGCCTTCGGGTCGTCTGTACCTAAATAAACTAAATCACTTTGGTTTAGCTTGCCATCTCCGTTCTCATCGTTATACATATGATCTCCCAAACGAATCGCAGCCGGCATACCAATACTGTTGCTACCAAGGTAACGGTTAGTATATTTTTTCAATTGTTCCTGGTTCTGAATTTTTCCGACATACCTGTAACCAAAAACAGAATTCAGTGCGTATCCGTTAACTGTCTGATTTAATCCATCAGCAATCACATTATTGCCTCCACTGATCAGCTTATTTTCCATATAAGTATAAGTAGCACCAAGGTGATAAGAAAGCTCTCCTATTTTCTCACGCCAGCTTAGACTCCAGTCCATCCCTTTGGATTCAAATTTGCCATTGTTGGTTTGCGGAGCGTTGCCTCCAAGGACACCTGGCATGAGTACACCTACGAGCATATTATCATTTCGCTTTAGAAATATGTCAAAACTACCAGAAAGTCTGCGTCCAAAAATGCCAAAATCAATTCCCAAGTTATAGTTTTTGATACGTTCCCAGGTACGTTGTGTACTCACCAACTCATTTACAGCGGAAATATAGGAAATACTTCCATCACCTATATAAGCTCCTCCTCCCGAACGGAAATCGTACAACTGAATGCCATCAAAACGTCCGATTCCACTTTGATTTCCAACTTCACCATAGGAAACACGCAGCTTAAGTTCATCCAGAAATTTCTTCGCGTTTTCCATAAATGACTCCTTTGTTATTCTCCAGCCACCAGAAACACCATAGAAGAATGACCATCTGTTTTTAGGCTGAAATTTTGAAGATCCATCATATCTGGCATTTGCTTCCAAAAGATATTTGGATTTATAGTCGTAGTTAGCACGGGAAAAATAAGACATCAAGGCTTCCTGGTATCGCTGAACTCCATTGATTGTTATTTCTCCTGAACCATTTAACACGTCTAGAGAAGAATTGATATCTTTCGCTCTGGTCGCGTTGAAATCATAAGCCTTACGATCATACTGTGTACCCACCATTAGATTGATTTTATGATCTGACTGAATAGTTTTCATATAATTCATGTAAGATGCGATGGTATAATTGTCTGTTCTGGCATTTGATTTTGTGTAAGAACTGCTTGCTTTTGTTGGATAAGGGCTGTTGTCGCCAACGATCGCCTTGCCATTGTAGCTGTACCAGTCTATTGAAAGAAATTGTTCATCTCTTGTAGCGTAAGCAGTGCTGTAACCCAACGTAGTTATTAAGTTAAAATCTTTTAACATCTGATACTTAAAGGTCTCATTGGCCGTAAAAGTAGTCACCAGCAACTTATTATCACCACCCAGTTCAGCCAACCAGTTTGGTGTATATTGTCCACCCCATGCGTAAGCTTTTCCATCGATAGTAGATACAGGCAATCCTGGCTGAGGAGTAGATACGGTAAGCGCATTTCCAATCATGGTTGGAGAAATCTGATTCTGCCGACTGGAAGAAATTACAGATTCCACAGAGATTCGCTCAGAGAGTTTAAAATTATTGGACAACCTTAAATTGTAACGCTCATTACTGTTGTTTCCCCACTTCAGTGTACCATTATCTTTGAGGTACCCCAGAGATAAGCGGTAACCAGATTTTTCATTTCCTCCAGACAAACTCAAGTCATGTTGAGTTGAGCCTGCCCCGCCCCATAGTGCATCCGTCCAGTTGACATCATGAAAAACAAAGTCTGCCACCCCTCCAAATCTTCCCGGTATAGGATCGGGATTTTTACCATCGGTGAGATCTATATATGATCCCTTATTTGCTTTGGCCAGTCTTGCATATCTAACCCAGGTATCATCTTCGCCATAACCATCATTGTAACGGGCCTGAATAATTCCATCTATCCATTGGTCCATACTCATCAACCGTGGTTGCAACCCAACTTTTTTGTAGGTAAAAGAGCCATTATAATCAATTTTTAGTTTTCCAAGACTTGGTTTTTTAGTTGTTACAAGTATAACACCACCCGCAGCCTTTGCACCATAAATGGCTGCTGAAGCATCTTTTAATACATTTATAGATTCAATATCAGACGAATTTATCTGCGCCAGTACACCAGTACCATCTGCGGGCACACCATCGATAATCACCAATGGCTCAATATTATTTTTTGAAACAGCTCCGCGTACAGACACATTCCAACCTTCTTCTCCAGGAGTAGAGGAAGAGCGTGTTATTCTAAGCCCCGGAACTTGGCCCTGCATAGCTTGCAAAGGATTGGCAACAGTTCCCTTGTCCTGGAAAATCTCTTTTCCAACCACAGAAACTGATCCCGTTAAGGTCTCTTTCTTTTGCGTACCATAACCTACCACCACAACGTCATCCAGCATTTTATTGTCCTCAATGAGGACAATTTCCATAACTCCTGAAAAAGCTGCTGCTATTTCCTTTCTTAAATAACCGACGTAAGTTATCTCCAAAACAGCACCAGCTTCTGCTTTTAATTGAAAATTCCCATTAGTGTCAGTTTGCGTTCCACCAGTGACACCTTTGATTTTTATGGCAGCGCCAATAACTGGTTGGTTTTGTTGCGCATCTACTACTCTCCCCTTTACTGTCTGTTGTGCATACAATGGCATGTAGGCGAACAAAAACAGTAAAAAAATACAAGGTAAGCAGATGCTTTTTCGTGAAAAAATCCTCATTTTAATTTAATTTTTGGGTTTTATTTGGTTTGAATGATAATCTGTAATGAGTTTAATTCCTATTTAATTACAGGTAACTAAACCTGTTCACTTATTTGTTTATTTTTATTTTACACCACATCTTTTCATAGAATCATTAATTAAAAAGTATTTTTTCAAATAACAGATACTAGCGATACATCAAAATCACTTAAAAAACAATTACTGAAATGACGGGATTCAGTACTCATTATAAAATCAGACATCTGAATGTCTTTGCATAAATAGATGTAAAAAAATGAAATAAAAACTTATCAACCTGTAGAATATCTGATCATTAACTCCGCCGGGACCTCAATTTTCTCTGCATTGTTAGATCGACCATCAGCGTCCAACATTTTCAAAAAGGCATTAATAGATTGTCTTGCGAGCTTTCTAATGGGCTGTGCAACTGCTGTTATAGAAGGGGAGTAAATATTAAACACTTCATGGTCATCAAATGCAACTAGTGCCAGGTCCTTATGAGTAGACATTTTTAACTCATTTATCGCTTTAATACCACTAAAAGCAAGATAGTTTGTTGCAAAGAAAACAGCATCGATCTGTTGATTTTTCTTAATAAACTTCACCATTTCTTTTACTTTATAATCAAAATCACTAATAAATGGTATTTTTTTGATCGATAGCGGCAGATTACTTTCAGCAAGTGCGTCCTGGTAGACTTGACGTCGATCATGCATTTGACTCTGATCAGAATCAAGCTCTAAAAAAGCAATATTTTTAAAGCCTTTACTTGTTAGGTATTTTGCAGCATCATAACTTGCTTTATAATTATCGAGGACAACATAGCTGGTGTCAACACCTTCAAGATATCTGTCAAAAAGCACTACAGGAAGTCCATCGTCAAGCAGCCCCTTAATATCTTTTTCGATCCCAGATGGAGGAGTAATGATATAGCCATCAACATGTCGTTCTCTGAACATTCCAATGAGTTCCTGAGTTTTATGTAAATCGTTGTCTGAAATACAATAAATGATCCTATAGCCGTTCTGGTAGGCCAGTTCTTCTATATGATAGGCTACCTGCGCGAAGAAATAATAGGAAATATTTTCAACCATAAGGCCAATCATCATGGTTTTTCCCATAATTAAACTCTTGGCGAGCTGATTAGGTTTATAGTCTCTTTGCGCTAGGTACTTTGTAACACTTTCATCGAGCTCATCACTGATGCGCTTCTCCTTTGCCTTTCCATTTAAAATAAAGGAAATTGTTGTTTTTGATATGTTGAGTTCATTAGCAATATCTCTTATGGATAATATTTTTGCCATTATATATATTAAATTAATTTTTAATTACGATTCAGATCTAATTAAATAGAGCAAAATGAGATCATCGGCTGCCTTTATGAAATAACTAATTGTGTTGGCAGTAGGAAAATTATTTCCATTAAGCCAACGTCACAATTAAAAGACAACTAAAAAATATATCTATACTCATCATATTTTATTAAATTTTAATAATACTAACTGGTGCGATACTTTATACCATTTAATACACCCTTAGAATCAATTTATTGAAAACCCGAGTTTTTGATTCATACTAGCAAATTAAATCCAGTTAATATATAGTTTAATTGTCAACAGTATATTAACCGGATTTTAGCCGTCAGTATCACGCAAAACACCGTGCTATACAAATCAGCTTCCCTGCTACAAATTTACTTTATATTGATAACCAATTGTCTAACAACTTCCTTAACCCCCTCTCCAGTTGCATTGTTTGCTACAAAAGTTACATTATAGGTACCTGCTTTTTTAAACTTGTAAGTATATTTTGCCAAGGTTACTGTGAAATCCTTGATACCCACTCCATTGTCATTGGCTATTTTAGATAACTTGAATGGCTTTGAAATCGACCAATCTTCATCGCTTAAATCATCAATTCCAGCAGGAAAGAAAAGGGTCGAACCAATCGCCCACTTTAAGGAGTCTTTTACAGACCCGCCTTTGTAACTAAATTGCCTGAATCCAGTATTTCTAACATCAGTGGTTACAGTATTGTGTGAGTAAACAGTGCCGTCAGGGAAAGTATTTTTGAATGTCAGGCTACTCACTGTCCAAGCTCTGGCCCTACTGGTTGGAGAAGATAATTGGCTACTGTATCTGAAAGCCACATAAACTGTATCTCCTTCAGTCTGAAAGTCTGAAACATTTAGGACTCCTGAAGCTGTAGATGTTGCATTTGAAGCGAGTGTAACCTTACTGGTCATATCCTTCCATACAGCGTTCCTTATATTGGCCGAATCCGCCCTTCCATTGAAATTGGAAGAAACCAAAAACTTTAAGTTATTTGTCTGCCCAATTGTACTTCCAGCGGGTAGGTTCGCTAGCTGAGTACTAAAAGACAATTCATTTTTTGCCCCGGGACTGGACAGTCTTGTCCGGAACTCGTAACTACGACCTACTTCCCCGGAATAAAAAGATATGTTGTTTGGGTTTCCTAAAAACCTGAAGGTTACATCCTCATTCACAGCATAGGTGTCCTTGTCAGTTTGAACTAAAAAATCTTCCGGAGCAGCTAATTCTACTTTATTGCAGCTATAAATGACCAATACGGCTATCATAGCTAATAATACTTTAAATATTTTCATCTCTACGCTGATTAAAAACCAAGATTCTGGGTTAGTTTAGGATTATAATTGATGTTAGTTGCTGGTATCGGCCAAAACACATCCCTGTCGGATATATTGGTAACCGGAGCAATGGCAGGAGACTGAAAGCTTGCTGGTGCAGCAGGTATTCCTTCAGCAGTGCGCAGACCATTAATGTCATTCACCAAACCTTTAATAGTTGATACCAATATTCCCCAACGCCTTAAATCACCAAGTCTCAGGCACTCAAATGCGAGCTCGCGATAGCGTTCATCCCGCACGGCTTGTTTGAACGTATCTTTATTTAAACCTGAAAGGTCGACCGAAGGTGCCGCCCCAATCGAGGCCGTTGCCGTAGCCTGAACGGGTACTGTAAACACTGCACCCGTAGTTCCGGCAGCGGAAGAACCAGAGGTGTTAGTTGGTGCTGTATTGGTAGATTTACCCGCAGCAGTCACAGTATAGGTTCTGCCACCTGAGTTGATCTGCGTACCTGCAATGTAGTCTGTTTGAGCAGCCCAAGGTGTTGTTAGGCCTCCAACTGGCGAGCTGATTGTAATTGTTGGTGAGGAAGTGTAACCAGTTCCCTGATTGCGAAGAACTAAAGCTACACTACGATTTGCAGGGTTAAGATTTACTTCAAATACCGCTCCTGTACCTCCGCCACCAGATACACTTACGGTAGGGATTCCAGGGTAGCCCAAACCGATATTGGTAACATTAATTTCATCAATGGTTGGCGAAGCTTTAATGGAGCGGCGGCGGACTGTATTAATTGCTTCATAAGCCAAAGCTGTAGGCCCGTTGACTTCATTTTCAGCCTCAGCCAACATGAGTAGCACATCAGCATATCTTAATATCGGAAAATTTGCCGTTGTAGCTGTCCTGCTGTTAGACCGGTTACTTTGTGCTTCATACTCACGTCTGTATTTTGCAGGGTATCTTTCCCAGAGTTGAGTTGGAGAAAGCGGAGACTTCCAAATCGCATTGTTGGGAGCGGTTGTGTTACTGGAGTAGATATAATTCCCTACTGTCCAGTTTCTTCTTATGTCACTTGGAGAATAGGCTTTGTACAAACGGGGATGTATCTGAGTATAACCAAATGCATATCCCGTATCCAGGCCTAACACGGTTTGTACCTGCTGTCTCACAGCGACATTTACGCCAACTGCCCCTGGTATATTTACTGTTGATGTAGGCCCGAAGTAACCATAACCAACTTCCCACATGCTTTCCTTTAGTTCATATTTATCCTGCATATAATTGATAAAAATCTGTCTGAAATCCACATTCAGGCTATGTCTATTTGATTCTTTCACTTTCAATGCCCATTTCAATGCATCTGCATACCTTTTGGTATCATTAACAGGCTCGCCCGCGGCATACAAACACACTCTCGCCAGTATACCCTGAACGACATCAACCGTAGCCCGCTCCGCGTATGGAAATGCAGCTGAAGTTCTATTCTGAAGCAAACCCTCTGCAATGGTCATATCTGCTATGATCTGGTCGTAAACCAGTTTTGCGGGAGTTTCTTCTATAATTGCATCATTTACAGAGGATGTTGCCTTTAAAGGCATCGGGATATCACCAAAAAACTGAACCAGAAGAAAATAATAGTAAGCACGCATGAACATCGCTTCTCCTTTAGCAAAGTCGAGAGATTCCTGATCTATACCTGTTGATCTGCCAAGATTATCCAACATAGTATTTGCATAGTTGATATTTTTATAGCACTCCGTCCAATAAGAACCAATTATACCGATGTCAGGTGTGTTGCTGAAAGTTGTAGGTCCAGTTTGTGTGCCATTATAATAATATCCTTCATCTGTGGGCACATTAATATCCATAACGTTTGCACCCAAAGGCGTATTCTTTAAACCAGAATAGATACCGGCAAGGGCAAACTCCAACTGCTGCTTATTCTGGTAGTAATTCGAAGCAACATTAAAATCAGTAGGTTTTGTGTCAAGATAGTCCTTACAGGAACCAAATGATATCAAAACCAAAGTTGCTGTTAAAATATGATTTATCTTTTTCATGGATCTAAATTAAAATGTGATGTTAGCACCAAAAACGATTACCCTGGTACGTGGGTATGGAGAATAATCAAATCCCGGAGTCAATGCAGAATTTCTTGTTGACACCTCAGGATCAGGCCCAGTATATTTGGTCCAAGTATACAGGTTTTGTCCTGTCAGGTAAACCTTTGCAGATCCCAGCTTGATATTTTTCAATAGCTTCTCAGGAATACTATAAGACAACGAAACGGTTTTTAATCTAAGGAAGGATGCATCTTCGACATAATTAGTTGTGAAATAACGGATACCATTAGCATTTACCCGCTGGTATTTTGCTTCCTGATTATCGAAGTTCCAGCGATCAGCATATGTCGCGAACATGTTAAGCCCCAGACTACGTAAATCACCAGTAGTTAGACCTTCCATTCTTACCCTGTTTGCATTAAATACGTCATTTCCATAAGACCATTGAAAAAAAACATTCAGATCAAATCCTTTATAACCGAAATTATTGGAAATACCTCCAATATGTATAGGTAATGGAGAACCTATAACGGTAGCATCATTTGCATTGATAAAGCCATCACCATTCAGATCCTTCAATTTAATATCTCCAGGTTGGGTTGTAGCTTTCGAAGCCGTATAATATGGCACACCATCTTTCAGCGCATAAGTAGATCCGATTCCATTGGCACTCACATCAAAATCGCCTACCTGATACAATCCATCATAAACATAACCATAAAATTGTGCTACAGGCTGTCCCAATTTAGCAATATAGAATCCTGTTGAAAAATCAGCACTAAAGGCACCCGATGTAGAATTGTCAATTCTACTCTCCTGGTTACTGCTCAAAGCAAGTAACCTGTTGCGATTAAATGAAATGTTAAAGCTGGTATTCCAGTAAAAACTACCCCTAGAAACATTCGTTGAATTCAGGGAAATCTCCAATCCGGTATTTCTGATATTTCCGATATTCTGATTGGCACTTGTAAATCCGGAGTTAGAAGATATGGTACTATTTAGTAAAAGATCAATTGTCTTTTTGTTATAATACCCCACTTCTAAATTAAGTTTGTTTTTCAAAAACGAAAGCTCCAGGCCCATATCAAGCGTTGACGCAGTCTCCCAGGTTAGATTAGGATTGTATATGGTCTGAACACCGAGACCATTTATTGCCTGGTTATTCCATATGGTCCTTGTGGACCCTAAAATCCTTAATTCTGATTCGTATGCAAAATCAGATACACGGTTATTTCCAGTAAGGCCATAGCTGGCTCTAACTTTAGCTTCAGACAGAAAATTTTTGAACCCCTGCATGAATTTTTCGCGACCGAGTTGCCAAGATACCCCACCCGAAGGGAAGTATCCCCATTTGTTTCCCGGTGCAAATTTGGATGAACCATCGGCCCTAATTGTTCCCGTTAAAAAATATTTGTTCTTGTAATTATAATTGGCTCTTCCAAAATACGACATCATTGTACTCATTGAGGAATATGAAGTAGCGGAGCCCGTTAAGGTTCCTTCATCAAGGCCACTAACACCTAAATTTTCGTTAGGAACGTTGATGGCATTAAATCCATTCCCCTTAGTCATACTTTTCTGTGTGGTAAATCCCGCTAAAAAATTCAGGTCATGATCACGATATATCTTTTTTGAATAGGTTAGCGTATTTTCATTCAGATAACTTTGGAATAAGCCTGAGTTGATCCCTCCGTTCTGACCATTTGGATTGATTGCACCATAGGAATATACAGGAGCCCCCCCCCTGGTTAAAGAATTATGAAAAACTTCTCTGCCGGAAGATATATTGGTGACTCCTCCGGTAACTTTTAATTTTAAACCTTTAGTGATCTCATAATCTATATAGGCATTTGCAGAAAGGTTATTTTCCCGCTTTTCGTCTAATTCATTCAGCGTAGTAATGTAGGGATTCACACGCGCCGATCCGGCATCTGTTGAGCCAAAATCATAAAAGTCATCTTCAAGTCCGCTTATTGTACCGTTATTACCAACAGGCCTGTAGGCCCAAATATTAAACATTAAGTTAAACTGCGCATTATTTGTATTGGCATTTGTTCCTACTGCGGGCGTCTGTGTGCTGGTTACCGTACCAAAAGAACTCGTTGCACTGTAATTGGTAATTAGCCCAACTTTTAATTTTTCATTAAAAGACTGTTCCAGGGTAACTCGCCCCTGATAACGCTTGAAACCACTATTGATAATTAATCCGTTCTGATCTGTTAAATTTCCCGAAACGAAATAGTTTAAGCCAGAATTGCTCCTCCCCGATATGGATAAGGAATGACTCATATAAGGGGCATTGGTATACATCTTATCCTGCCAGTCGATGCCTTTGACATTCTTGTAGTCGTCCAGGGTTTTTCCATCAGAGAAGTAACTGGTATTCACAAAAGTTGTTACTGCAGAACTGTTGAGCGCAGCGGCAATTTCAGCCTGCAACCTGACATACTCATAGGCATCCATCAAATCCATTTTACTGGTTACCTTTTGAAAGCCCGCATATCCATTATAATTAATCACAGGAAGGCCAGCTTTGCCCCGTTTTGTCGTGATGATGATAACACCATTCGCTCCCCTTGCACCATATATAGCAGTAGATGACGCATCTTTTAAAACAGTAATGGACTCGATATCATTTGGATTAATGTTATTAAAAGCATTTCCTTCCTGCGGAAAGCCATCAATAACATATAACGGACCTGCACTACCAAAAGTTCCGACTCCCCGAACAATAATGTCGCCATTATTACCAGGCTGACCGTCCGGGGACACCACCTGCACACCCGCCACTCTACCGGCAAGCGCCTCGTCCAGGGATTTAACCGGTGCTTTCTCAAAGTCTTTCATATTAACCACGCCAACCGCTCCAGTGAGGTCGCTTTTTTTTGCAGAGCCATAAGCAATCACAACCTCTGTCAGAGAACTTACATTCTCCCTAAGTATTACCGTAAGCGTTTTTTTATCCCCAACAGGAACCTCCGTTGTATTATAGCCGATGTAAGATAACACCAGTATGGCATCCGCAGTTTTAGGGGGTATTTTGATACTAAATTTACCATCAGTAATCGTCATTGTACCTAACTGACTATTCTTCAACTTGACGCTGACACCCGGCAGACCGACACCACCATCATCTGTGACTATACCCGTAATTAACCTATCCTGTCCATAGGAGAGTGTAGCAATGAGCTGAAAGAATACGATGCATAATAGCTGCAAATATCTTCTATTTGAACTAAGGATCCAATTCCGGATACAGTAGAAAATTGTGCAAAAGTGAGTAAAACTTTGTTCCATGAATATTTGGTTAAAATGAAAAAGTTAGAATATCAGCAGACGTTTTATAATCGTCAAGCTGACATTACACCTAAAAGACAACCAAATATTTATCTTATACTCATTGAATTACAACGTTTTTTTCAAACGTAAAAAGATCACATACCTAAATCTTTTTCTTCTACCTAAACCAGCCAAAATCAACATAGCCACCTACCTAACATCGGGCTTACTTGGGCAAAAAATTCCAATCTTGGCTCCAATCCACTTATCAGTCTGCGCATTGAAAGAAATGCCTATAGGATTAAATTGACACCACCTTCACTATAAGTAAAAGTACACAGCGGATCGGCCGCAGATAGATGCAGCCTGAGGTAAACTTCTTATTTCAGGATTTTATTTCTTCCATCAACAAACCCATATTTCCGTTCAATGCATCCTTACAGATCACCTGACTTAGCTTTTAACCTGCTTCATCTCTTGAAATCGCAACATAAGTATAATCATTTCCCATCATAAATAAACCAGCTTTTTTACCATGCATACTTCCCCCCATTCGATCCCTAATTTCACTTTTTTTGTAGCGGTAAAGTTGGGAGCAGGCAGCTTTTGCAGTAATAAATTCGGCACTGGCCATAGGTTTGTAGCATCTTTATGGTTGTATAAACAAAAAGCCGCAGGTAGTGCTAATTTCTAATCATTAAGCTCCAATGTATTTTTGATTTGTATGCCATTGCCACCGCAAACCAAATCCATCGGTGTCTGACTCTTCACTCTCCAAAGGAATTATCATTGAATAGCTCTTTCCACATAGAATCATCAGCGTATGCCTGGTGAGGCACTTCTTTTATTTTCTTATCACTTTCTTTGTTATATACAACAGCGTGATATGAAGTATAATCGGGCCTAAAATGATTCTTAATGGTAGTCTTCACATGAGATACTGCAATTTTAAAAAGCCTTTTACTGCCTGCGTTTTTAGAAACTAAGAACAACATTTCAAGATTGATCATATTATCTATAATAGTATTTTTCTGAGGCTATTCCCTTTCTGGGACCGGCCGGCGCCAGGAGAGTATTGTTCCAATAATTAATATTAAATAGCGTAGCTAGTATATCAGTAGCGGCAAGTATAATCTTTTTATATTCTGAATTTTTGGTTAACCGGTAGCCATTACCAATGGCTATTAAAAATCTGAAAACAGATATCTTGATCAAAAGCTCTTATCTGAGAAAGTGGAGCAAGTTACCGGGAGAACCGATCATCCTGTTCTTTAAACCTGGTCTGATGGGTACTTTCATAAACATAACACAGTATACAAGACCAAAAACCACTTCACGATTCTTTATAACCTACAAAACGCCAGTCTTTTTTGTCATGTCCGACACTGCGTTAAATATTAAGACTATCTGAAGAAATAACTTTCAAAGTTTGAAGCTTGTTCAAATAAAAAATCGTTTTATAAGGATTAAATTGTGCATTAATTGCAGAACAAGAAAATAGAAATACAGAAGACATCAATAAGGTTCGCAAAATTTTCATAAAAATTCAATTGTGGTTATTTGTAAGACAGCAGAAAAATAATTCTAACTCAACTGATCAGCGTTCTCTGATCTATACAGGACTAATGATCATTGCCTGACCACCTTTTGCCTTTATTTCAATTGAAAACACATCTCCTTTTTTAACCCTCAGACTTCTCTTCGATATACCGCCATTTCCATCATCTTCGTAGACAGTGGCATTATACCTCTTCTTAGCATCCAGAAAATCCAATTTAATAGTCTGTTTCCAGTCGGTTAGTCCTGCTGCATTCCCCAAATACCAGGTTGCAGCACTTCGCCTGGCAACACAAACAGACTTTCCTATTTCTCCAGATACGTAATGCGTTTCATCCCAAACAGTCGGAACATACTTAAAAAACTCAATTTCATTTTCGTTTGTATAATCATTCGGTTTCCCATACCAGAATATCGCTTGGAGAGGACTATAATAAACTACAGTCAAAGCAAGTTGCTGCGCTTTACTAACCTTCAAATTCTTTGTAAAATTATTCTTAGGATTGGGAAAGCAGAACGTAAAATCTGCAGCGCCAGCTAAAAAACGTGTATACGGCAAAGTGGTATTATGAAAAGCATCAGGCCCATTTTCATCCCCCCTTATACCTTCCTGAGAAAACAAGGAAGGGTAAGTTCTACTCAATCCCGTTGGTTTATAATTATCGTGAATGTTCAGAACCAAGCCATAGTCATTTACTTTCTTTATCGCACCACTAAGCCAGGTAAGACCTTTCTGCGTAAAACCATCGACAAATCCAAACTTCATACCAGCAATTCCCCATTTCTTATACAAAGGTAAAATCTCATCCAAGTGATTTTGCAATGCAATATAATTGACATAGAGTAGTACACCCACACCTCGATCTTCACCATATTTGATAACCTTCTTTAGATCTAGCTTTTCAATGGGTAAACGAGGATCAGATGAGACTGACCGCTCCGGGCCATACCAGCCGGCATCGAACATGATGTATTTAAAATTCATTTTATGAGCAAGATCTATACAGTCCAGACCTGCCTGAGTATTTAAATCCGACCTGATCAATTTTCCCGGTTTAATACCAGCGGCTAATTTTAGTGAAGGTGCAGGACTTAATTTTAAGAACAAATCACTATACTGATGTAATCCAATAGCGGATTTCGAAAAACTTATGGTTCTCCAAGGCGTGTCAAAAGCTTCTGAAAACTTAACATTCTTATCTTGAGCAAAGGAAACTACCAAACTATTACTTCCCTCTCCTTTTTGAAGTTCAGCTTTGGTATAGCTGGTATTGTTTGCTTCACCTATCATAAGAAATAAATTACCGTTGCTAAGTGTAACCGGGAAGTCGGAGTTGGTTCGTAATGAATCAATCATTGTAGGTGTAAAGACAGATTCATGGTGATACTGATACAGCAGATACGGGTCCGGGAAATTAAAAGCAGTCAATTCCTTTTCAATGACAAAATCTGTTTTCTTTTGCTTAGGAATTACATATTTGAATGCTAGACTCCCATTAAAAAGCCTGATAGTAACATCAAATTTAAAATCTTCTGAACTACAAGAGAGGATCATTTCCTGAAACCTGCTTTCAATAAATTCCCGTTCGCCAAATTGCCATTTGAATTTCTCAACATATTTTTTCTGGACAACTTTTCCGATAACGATATTTTTTCCTGTTACAGCGTCCTGCAGTTTTAATCCCAAATCCGACCAGTCAACAACAGTCTTACCATCATAACTGACCATGTATTTTAGTGTTCCTTCAGAATCTGTTGAAAATGTTGCTGCTGTGTACTTATCAGGTGAATACACCTGATAAGTAGCCTTATGCTGAGCGAAACTATTAAATCTGTTGAACAATAAAAGCAGCAAAAACAGCTGCGAAAAACGAGGAGTAAAAATCTTCATAATTATCTTATTTGTCATTTATATGTGGCATATTTAAAAAGCAAAGTTCCAAATGCAGGTTGATCCCTGTCATATCCTTCCGGCCTGGTTCGTTCCAAAACTTTTCTGGTAAAAGGCATGGAAAGCCCTTTTAAGCCTACATAGTGGTTGTAAACCATTTCGTAGATAGGTATGAATTTCCCCCTTCCAATGGCCGAAATTTCCGTCCAGTTACTATATTTCCCTGTAATATCTTTCCAGCGAACAAAAGGAACATGATCTTCTCCTAAATTGTATTTAGCTACATATTCGAAACCATTAAGCAATCGATTATTAAAGATTTTGTACAAGTCCTGTCCTTGATTCCAGGAAATTTCGCATATAGATGCCATTGCTCCCAAACCCAGTTGAGCATGTCCCTGATCACGTCCACTTTCTTGAATCTGACCGTTTTCACTGACATAATTTTTTATGGTTCCATTATCATTCCCATTTATGTAAAATTCTACCGCACTACGGTACATCTTTTCATCGTCAAAATACACTGCCGCCCCAATATACATACGGGTGACTATTGCCCCCCAATTTCCGTTAGTGTATGCCCTGGAACTATAAAAACGATCACATACGGGCAAAAAAATACATTTAATCATTTTATTGATTTTATCGACCTGGAACTTTTTCAAGCCACTCTCCGAATGCGATAATATTTCAATAGCATTCACAATTTTAGATCCCTCCAGGCCTGCCAGCAAGGCAGCATCGTTACTTACAGGAATTCCCTTTAAGCTATCAGCGTAAGATTCGAGAATTTCTATTGACTTACGGGCATGGGCCTGATCTTTAGTGATCATCCACATAATTGCATTGAGGTAGGCTGCACTAAAATCCATTTCCATTTCACCCTTAGTATACTTAAACTCACCATCACGTGCAATGAACTCAAAAGGGCCCCTTAACTGGTAGAAAGCACTTGCACAAGGATGCCCGGCCATCAGGAGATAAGCGCTGTAGCCGGGAACATTTTTTCGCTGAACAACCTCACGCATAGTTTCAAATGAGGCCAAGGAATGCAAAACACCAGGATGTACAAAGCGTTTCTGAGCACGGCCATTAAAAAACAACAGAGATAGCATTATTAAATAAAAAATCCTGATCGAATAGAACATAAAAATGTTAATTGACGTTTAAAACCAGTTTTCCATCTTTATAAATCACCGGCGATGTTTTTGCATTTAGGTTGAGCTGAGCTGGTTTAGTATTTAGCTTTAAATCTGCGCGAATGGTGGGCTGTCCTTGCAAAACTACCTCTGCCGTACCATTCTTGTAGTTGCTGACCATAAAAACCTTTGAGAGCGAATGCAGTACGGTTTCGTTTGCTTTCCTTAAATAGCTACCGTTAGCTACGAAATACCGCTCTACATTTGACACGGAAGGAATTTTGACATTTTCATTATATGTTAAAGCCATCAAGTAAGCATCAGTTTCCCAGCCATTAATTGCATTATTACTGTTCCGATGCATAAGCCTTCCATCAGCCAGCAGGTTAAAATAAAGTTCTGTCACTTTTCCCTTTTGAGTAATTTTCACGCCGATGTAATTTTTTCCTTCCAGCTTTTCAATCTGAGGAAGATTGGTTCTCGGCGAAGGAGCAACGGCACCTGAATAACCCGTAAAGGTGTCCATCGCTTTATGCTGATCCCAAAGTAATATAATTGCATTAATGAATTTTGTCTGACTATAGTTTTCCGGAGGGTAAATAGCGAAATAAGGTAATTTTGTTTTTGCATCGTGATCCTTAATTGCCATACGCTCTTCCAAACGCATTTTTTCAGGAAAATCATGAGGATAACCATTCGGCAAAGTTTCAGGAAAAAGCGGTCTGACAAGAACAAGTGCTGAATCATTCTCTATTTCCAGGTCTATCCCCTTCTTTTTAATAGTGTTGGCATAGTGCAACAACCACTCGAACCGACCTTGCTCATAAGCTTTGACATCATCAATAACCAGGATAACATCTCCGATCCAGAAAAAACTGCGATAATTTTTCAAGAAATTTTGAGCTGTTGGACCCTGGGCATCAGCAAGAATGTATTTGATACCTCCAGCATCCATTAAGTGATATAAATGCCCGCTGTTTTTAACAGCAAAATGCTGATCTTGAGAATTTTGAGCCTTCCCATTGAATAACATTACATTATGTACCTCGCTGCGAACTGAATAAGCACTATATTCAGCATCTCCATAACTCACATTGCCGCCATCTATCAAAATATTTTTTCCACTATGGTATAAAATAAACGATCCAGCATCTGCATGAGCATGATTCCAGGTAAAACCAGACTTGACACCAAGCAATGTTGCATTTTTATCCCAGGACGATCTCAACATTGCCCATCCCATATCCGGATATATAGCAGATCTCGGCAACTCAGGACTTTCAGGCGATGAGACCCTACCCGGAGAATAAAGCAATCCCAATGGCGTACTTATCCGAAGGTCTTCTTTATGCCTGCTGTTTCCCAGATGATTGAGGTACCAGTTGTAGTTTTTATTCTTAAAGCCAAGAGCGAGCATTAACTTAACAAGTCGGTCACCGTTCGCATAAGGATTTGAATCACCAAAGTTCAGTGACATCAAAGCCCCTGAATTCGGATAAGAAATGTCCATAAACCAGGTGATTGTTTTTTCAAGCAGTTGATCATAAGGCATTTTTATGGGAGAAAACGCATTGGTCCAGGCGACGCGGAACATCAGGTACTCACCGATACCAAAATTAGCATAGCTCACACTCTCATAAAATCCACCAGCAGAATCGAAATTAGACGGCTTGTTTTCTAGAATACTTCCTGAAAAACCAAACCATTCCTTACTTGCCAGAATCACATCTTCAGCCCAACTTTTAGCTTCAGGTATCTCAGTCATCACTGCCAGAGATGCCATACCCGCCTGAAACACAATAGAACTCCACCAGTTGTGGCCCATGGAGTTGATCGAGTGAATACGCTGATCATGTGACAACCAATCCGCCAACGATGGCTTTATTCCCAGAGCGACAATACCATTGGCAATAGTTCTCCTTTCCTCTGAAGAGAGCACGTCATATATTGCATCGAAAGTAACTGCTGTTAAAAAATTTTTATGTGCTGTCCCCAATCCCGAGTTCCATTCTGGCGTACGATCCTCCATTCCATCCCAGCCCTTTTGCTCAGTCAACTGGATCAAGAGTCTTTTAGCCTGTTCAGCATAACGACGCTCACCCGTCATTCTGTATGCCAAAGCCAAACCTTCTATATCCACCCCCTTGCCTTGACAAATGGACTGATCAGCTTTCGATTTAATGCCATTCCAAGAATTGTAAAATGAGCTGTCGCGTTTTATTTGTTCTTTAACATGATTTATACGCTCGGTGGTATACAACAAATAAGGATGGCTTTTCACCTTATCCGCCTGTTGTGAGAGCCCTTTGCTAAAGGAAAATAAAGACACGATCGTAATAACAAAAAATATTGGCTGTCTCACACCTGATATAATTGATTTCATCTAGTAATTATACTTTAATTTCCAGCTGACATAACCGCCATATTGTTGAGTATACGTTGCCAATGTTTCTTTACGTTTACGCTCGAAATTTCATTCTTTTTAAAAGAAAATGGAAGTTCGCCTTGAATATCTTTGATAAGAGAATTATCTATGTTCATATAATAATGACAAAGACATTCCGATTACATACTCAAAAAAGTAATATTTTTTAAAAATAGGAATTATACAGGTAGGTTATACTTTAGTGTTATCGCTAAAAGATCCTTACAAAGTTACTTTTATAGATCACATCTGGTCGAATGAAATAAAACAAGTGGGGTTGGTACTGAACCAATATGATGATGACTTTAAGATCTTTTAGGCCTTGTTTTTTCATTTCGTTCAAGAAGATTCCGCCCCTCGACCAGCCCAATTTCGTTAGCTATGCTACCCCAGTGGCCTCGGACCCCATTGACTTAGGTGCCATCCTGTTCCGTCACTTCAACCGTTCTAAAAACAATTTTTTCTATCTTCTGATGCAGTTCCTTTCCAGCTTTATCTCGTATTTGATATACTGCCAGATAGAGGTTTGAGAATTCAGCTGACCACAGCATAGGATTTTCAGCCTTATGCTTAACGCGAAATGTCCCCGATTTTACACTGATAGGATCGCTAAAAACAGCGATTTTTTCACCCTTAAATCCTGGATAGACAATTATAATTTCTTGTCATTTCTATATTTACTTATCGCAACATCCGTCTTAATTGTCCCATCTGCACCTGCATCGATGTCCAGATGCTCAATATATTCAACAGGATTAATCTGAAGATATACCGGGCGAAAAATCCCTCCGAAATTCCAAAAATCAGATTCGAGTTCGGCTTGGTTTACAGATTTATTCTCAGAAAGTTTTTTTACTTTTACTTCCAGTATATTCTTATGCTCATAGCTTAGGAAAGCTGATATGTCAAAATTAAATTCATACGCCCATGATGCTTTCCGACAGATTTACCATTCGGGAAATACTTCACAATCTGTAAATACGCCTTCAAAAAACCGAAAGTTTTTTCCTTTCCACTGGGGAACTTAATTAAAGCATACTCATAATATCCTTCCTCATTGAATCGCTTTTTTATTGGTACATATCCTTAGTTATAATGTCAAAAACTTTTCTGTTCCCAGAAGAAAGATACATTAATATTGGTCCATTTTTTACTGTTCATACCCGCTGAACAATAAAAATCCCAGCTTAAAGTACTTTCTGCGCCAGTCTCAGATAAATACTTAACCTGAGACTGTGCAAAAGAAGTTATGTTAGATAGAAATAAAGCAACCCAAAGTATCGTTTTGTATCCATTGATTACAATTATGTTTTCAATTCAGCAGCTAAGCGGAATATCGCTCCAAACTTGACTTAGCCATTCATCATCCTATAAAAAGTATTTACAGTTTAGTTAAAATCCATAATTGATTATTGGTATTAGCCTGTGGCCAAAATTGCATAATAGATCCATCAATCGTGCCACCACCTGTGTCGATACATTTACCATTAGAACGATTAACTAGCCTGTAAGAACCTCCCTGAGGAACGATCGACCATTGCTGATTATTACTACCGGTTCCGGCCCATTGACCGACGGTTGAAGCATTTGCTGTATGCCCTAATCCATCAAGATATTTACCGCTTTGTATACACTTTAGTCTGTAGTAATCTCCATATGGTTCTACAGCCCACTTTTGACTATTGCTGCCTGTATTTATCCATTGTCCGACCTCCGACCCATCTGTTGTAAGACCTAGATTATCCAGTTTTTTTATACTAGCCACATTAGTTAGCATGTAATTACCACTTATGTTTACCGTCCCGGTTCCTGAAATATTATCAAAAGTAGCCGCGGTAGTTACCCCAGCAGTAGTCGAGCCACTACATACATAGAAACCAACATAGTAACTAGCAGACATCGAAATTGTCACAGAACCAACAGAAAACCAGGTAATTCCATCAGAGGATTGATATCCGGCGAATACATTTCCTACTCGCTGCAATCTGAACCAAACGGGCTGCCAGGTATGAGAGTCACCAGCACTCCAGGAAGTCCCCCCAGCAGTCGTCGCCCGCGTGGCAAGCCATACGGTTCGAAATCCGGAATCACCCAGACCAATAGAAGCCATCGCAGAATTAGCATTGAGGGATTCGCGCATAATGATGCCTGCTCTGTCCGCATTGGTCGAGGAAAGCGTAGTGCTAAGCAGACGGCTTGTAATGGTAAAATCTCCTGTCACATTAAGATTCAAGTAAGCATGTGAATCAGCGTTACCGCCAATTTTAACGCCAGAACCAGTTACTACAAAAGTTTTATTATTGGCATCTGCATACACAGTGCTCCCATTAGAGGCAACAGTTCCAACATCATTCATATTCCATTCGACGGGAATCGCAGTACCTGATGCTGCAGGTACTGCGATTGCCACTCCTGAGGCCGCACCAGTTCCCGATTGATTTCTAGCTGAGACCTTATAATAGTAAGTCGTGCCATTGGTTACGGTCTTGTCTATGTATTCCGTTGAAGTATTGTAATCAAGTGTTCCTATAGGTGTAAAAGTACCACCGGCACTCGTGGAACGCAAAATACTGTATCCATTGGCAACGTTTCCAGTTGGCTTTGTCCAATGGAGTGCTATACTTGATAATCCTGCAGTAGCGGTCAGACCAGTTGGAGCTATAGGAAGCGGCTTTGGATTGAATATCGTTGTGGTATCAGAAAGCGTGTAAGTCAGGCCGCAGTAACCTAAATATTCTCCCGTAACTGCCTTCATCCCCCTTAGATTGATCATTGCTCTGGTAAATGGAGCACTTAATCCTTTACTAACTACATAATAATTATAGATTAACTCATATGCGGGAGCCTGGCTAATACGATTTTGAGCGCTCAAAGCCAAGTACAAAAAATTGTGGTTATCACAGTCATTATATGGAACCCAGTTAACCGCATTGTTCAAATTGAATTTACTGAAATATTCAAATCCGGCAAGCAATCTGTTGCTTGAAAAGCCAAACAAATCCACGCCCTGATTCAATGCTGTCTGGCACATCTCAGCCATAATGGTTGGGCCAATTTCTGCATGTGGCTGGTCACGACCCATTTCAGATATCTGACCGGAAGCATGTGGGATCGCATTCAGGATATTTCCGCCACCAGTGCCAGTTTTGTAATAATTTATTGCTTCATCAAATTTTGCCTGATCATCACATAATATACCTATATAAAGGATGCAGGCATTGGCCGGTGCGTCCCAACCTGGCCAGCTACCACAGCCTCCAAGAAAATTATGACAGGCCGGATAGAAATAATTAAGACTAACATTCTTAAAACGCGTAAAATCTGTCGGTGCCCATCCGGGATAAGTCCTTAAAAGTTCGGCAGCCTGTACCATCTGCATAACAGGAAGCTGGAATAATTCTCCTGATACGACCTGGTTGATAGCAGCAGACCAGGCATTCAGAATTCGGACGGCGCAATTAGCATAGGTTGTATCCCCAGTGATATGCCAGCGTAATGTGTTGTAGTAAGCTGCAGTTGCATCTCTTGCCGCTTGCTGACGAATTCCTGAGCCGCCGATATTTGAAGAAGGATTTGCCACGTATGTATTACGAGCTTTAGAATCTGCAATCATCAAATTCCAACCTTCAATCCATGGGGAAATATTTGCTGCAACTTTAGTTTTCATCCTGTTCAGATCAGCCTGATTATGTACCCCACCAGGATGTACAAATTGGCTTTTAACGGTCTGGCTTGCTAAAAACAACAAGAAAAAAAGAAAAACAAATTGTTTACTGTCCCCTTTAAAGAAAATAGCAACCGAAACATCGGTTAACTTTTTCCTGATTAATAAAAATGCAATCATGGTCTATATATAATTTGGTTAGATAAAGCGCTTTAGATTTCTTGTTTATCAGCTTTTGGAAGTACTGTCTAAAACAATATTATTTCTTCACTATAGAGAAGGACAACGAGATAAGTAAATTATACTCAAATATTTATAAAAAAAAATATGCAAAGGCAGGCCACATATCAGCAGTCTCAAAAATATCAGCATATTGTCATTACGATTTTTAAGATTAATTTTTAACAGAATAACACGATGATCGACTCTGCATATAATCATTTATCAAAAAAGAACCTCTCCCTAAGCAGATCTACTATTTGGTTATCTTTTTATTAATTAGCAAATAGAATATCCAGATAGCTTTTCCATGAAAGCTTTACAGACAATTCATTAGTGAGTTTGACGGAAGGTCAACCTTATTACTATACTTGATCTATTGCTGAGCAATCTGAAATCACAAAACTAAGAATTTATCTAGATGCCAATCAATCGTTGCATAGAGCGTCAAAAAAATTATGGTACTAAATTTAATTACTTTTAACGGTTGCAAACTGACAAAAATAAGAAACACTAAAAATACCGGTTAATGTATACAATTTTTCAAACTCAAGATATGCCGAAACTATCAAGATGTATTTAGACGGAAAAGCAGAAAAAACCCGGATTTATTTACCAAAAGGAAAAGCTAAATTGGCATTTACAATAGGTAATATAGCAGAAACCACTGGCAAATTCCCGTGATCGATAAAAAAAAGAATCACGCAAATAGGGGTTATGAATTTCATTCCTTCGCGCATCTAAAAGATTTATACTTGTTATTAAAACACATTCAAAGCAAAAGATCGGAAAAAAGTTTCCTAGCATCAGCAAGCAATGACACTTTGTCGGGGTAAAGCAATTGTTTTAAATGGATATGTCAATAAATGTCCTCTATCAACTACCAAGCTCTCGCCATTTTTAATCTTGGACAGGAAAATCAGCGGAATCACAACGGCACACATTATACCGATGAGTAAAAAACCTTCACAATAGCTTGTGCTGCGAGGGCATCATCAGCATTTAGCCCGGTGCCGCTTTTAGCATCGGGCACTAACTGGAAACTATGCCATTCAACTTCTATCTGATCCCTGTTTGGGAAATATTTCATTGCCGTTTCAAAATTTCTTTTAACTAGGTAGCAAAATGGACAGGCGATGTCAGACCAGATATCTACTTTTATCTTTTGATTTGCTGTTTTCATGTTAGTTAATTTTAAGTTTTTTTTGTTTGAAGTTTTATCTACCCCTTGCTCTGGGTTTTCCTGGCTACAAGCCGTAAATACAAGGCAATCAATAGTAGCTGGAAAACTATGGTTGCTTGTTTGATCATATAACTGAGTGATTCTGCCACAAATTTCCGGCTTGGCAACTATAAATCAGATATGTCTTAACTTTAGTGTAGTGGTTACAAAAAGGGAAGTATATTACCATTGTATATGTTGATAATTATCGGGAACTTAGTCTAAAATAATATTGAGATGAGGGATGATAATATAATTTACGATCTGGAAAATCCACTGTTATGCGGAAAAATGCTTCGCGGTATTCGTGACGCCAAGGATGTACTGAATGGTAAATGGAAAACTTTTATTATAGGTACATTAATGTATAAAGGGAGTATGCATTTTATGCAGTTAATGCGTGAAATAGAAGGGATAGCACCAAGAATGCTGTCTAAGGAATTGCAAGAGCTGGAATTGCACCAGCTTATAAAAAGAACTGTATTGGATACCAAGCCGATAAAGGTGCAATACGAGATTACCAAGCATGGCATGAGCCTGCAAACTGTACTCAACGCTATTGCAGATTGGGGCTTACACCACAGGAGGGAAATGATTGGAGGTGACTCAAAGAAGCTGTAAAAAATCTTTTTGAAGCAATCACTAATACAACCAATATCACTTTAAAGGCAATATATCAGGACTTATCATTTAAATGCTATTCGGGGAAAAAATCCGCGACGGATTTCAGGAGGTAATAGTTTTGATAATTAAAATAAAAGCCTTCAATGATTCATTTTTTTAAGATTTATTTTGTTAAACTTATTTTTAGTATGCTCTTTTTAAACGGTTAATTATATGATCTTCTATGTATCGATAATAATTATGATTTCAATTGCCGTTTTTATTGAAAACATTAATGCTCACATGGGTATAGGTATTTTTTTACAATTCGCCTACATGTTTGTTATACCTTTGTGTTTAGTTTAAAAATCATTTCAAAACTAAATGTTAAGAAAATTTCATTCAAGAAGATCTTATGGCTGCTACGATAAGGTTTAATGACAAGAAAGCCTATTTTAAAGCCAAGCCCTATTCCTGTAGTAGATTTTTTTTTAAGGCTTGCGAAAATATAGATCAAAAATTCCTTACGGATAGATATTTGGAATACGGATACAAGTTTTCTTGATCTGAAATATGATTATTAGCTTTTCCGCTTGGCTTGATTAGGGTTGAATATATTATAGATGTCATTGCATTTAGTTGTCAATTTTAAAGCATGCCCACTATGCAAAAATATCTGGGATAGTCAATCACCTTCTCCTAAAACTTGCAAATCACTCATTCCATTGTAATAGGATAGCTAAATGAATCCAACTTTGGATTGGTTTTAAAGGCTGTTCCTAATTTTTGCAATAATAAATCTAGATTAAAAGTCTGATTGTTGATTACAATTTTAAGCTTGTCTATGATGTCAAAATCAAGAACTTCATCAATAATGTGCATTGGGTTATTTGATGGAAACAGTAGTAAATGCAGATTTTCGCTCTTATCTCCCGATTCATCTTTGGTCAATAATTAAATCTGCCATACCGAGAAAAAGCATTTAACAGAGTTTCCTCATTTGACATTCAAAGATAAAGCTTGGCTTAATGATATGCTGTGCTTTTCATTAACAATTTTTAAAAAATTCAAATTAAGCTTCCTTCCGAATGCAATATATTATCTTAATATTTAATAGAATAATCATAATGGTTATGAAATTATATTTTTATTCGTTCACAATATTTTTATTATACTAGATTTTTAGCCATTTATTTTTATAAGTCTTATGTAATATTAATAATAATTACCCAAGATTAAGATCTGCGTTTATATTGTAACTCTAAATACCCTGATCATTATTTATCATACTGGCTCATAATTTATTTTTTATAAAAAGTGCTCCCAATAGGAGCTCCTGAACTGTCAAAATCAGTGTTTTAACGTCTGAATAATTATGGCCCAAAGCACCGGTAATTCCGTTTATGCAATCCAGCAAAATTTTTGCCCTCAGATCTAGCTTGTTTGGTTCGGATCCTTTGAAAACCCCATCTTTAGTTCCTTTTAAGATTATTGATTCTAAGATCATTAAGTCATCAGGACTGCTGAGTGAAAGTATTCTTTTCAAAATTTCCGGATGCGTATCTATTTCCGCACTCAAATGTTCATACTGTCGGATCTTTGAAATTACGAAGTTTAACTTAATTGCAATAAATTCAACAAACATCTTGTCTGCACTCTCTATTTCATTTATATTTTCAGCCAATTTTGATTTATAAGAAGCAAGTTCATCATTGATAACATAATCGAAAATATCTTCCTTGTCTTTGAAATATAGGTAAAGTGTCGACCTAGATTTTCCTACAGCCCTCGCAATATCTTCCATAACAAGAGAGTGATATCCAAATATTTCGATTAGTTTCTTAGCCTGCTCCAGCACCTGCAACTTGAATGACTCTTCTTTGGATGTATCTTTCATATACCCGAAATAGAGCAAAAAAAATTGATTGTCAAAATCTATCATTCATTTTTTATAAATGATGAAATAGCTATATATACAACAAATGAAATAGACTAAGCAGTAAAATATAACACAATGACAAAAACTTTTATTTTGTCATTGTGTTATATATTCAAAATTATGTATTTATTAATCTAAAAAAATTACTATGTCGAAATTACAAAAACCTAATGAAGAAGCACTAAAAGTATGGTATCTTCATGGATTAAGTTCATTGAAAAAAGCCAATGAAATTGGAGTAAAAACAACTGAAAAATTGAAAGAATACATTACTTCTGAAGAATTGAATGATGCTATTGACCATGGTTCGGCTGCTGCTGCAGAACATGCGAAAAAAATAGATACTTTAATAGAAGAGACAGGCCAAGAAGTTCTTGAGATAAATAACGAGATTATGCAGGGCATTCATGACGCCACTGATAGTATTGCTGAATCTAAAGATGAAGATGTTAGGGATTTGGGGGTAATTGCATCTGCTCAAATCGCATTGCATTATTACATATCAGCTTATGGAGGATTAGCAGCGACGGCAAATAAGCTTGGTTATAAGAAGCAAGCAGAAAAATTTTCAAAAATGACTGACGAGATGAAAAAAGCTGATGAACATTACACAAAATTGGCAAACTCAAAGGTATAAGCAGTCCATTTAGTATTAAAGAAACAATCTATTTTTCTAAAACCGATATCAGTTATGTATATCGGTTTTTTTTAATAAGAAAGCGCTAAAACCATAAAAGACAACATTCACATAACTACTCATTTGGTTATACTATTCCAAAGCTGAATTAGATATTTTACGGGCGGACTGGTACTCATCAAGAAAACCAATACACTATCAGTCATTATTTAAGATTTAGATTACATCATTGATCTCCTAAAGCACATTTATTTTTCATGATGAATTGAATTAGAATGGTATTGACATGTGAACCATCATACGGTTGCCTGCATAGGCTCTGCCACCAGCAAGATCCTGTGAACGTACATTTTGATAATTGGCACCGAATGACAGTCTTTTCATAGCCACCTCGACACCCCCAACAGCAGATAAAGAATAACCGCCCGAGACAGCCACATCATATTTCTTATTCTCCACATCTTTATCGGCCGTTTCGTAAAGTACGCCAACATTTGGAGCTACCGTTACTTTATTTGCTATCCGAAATTTATAATAAGCCAATACATTTGTGGTGAATTTATTACCATAACTGTATTCATGCTTATTCTCC
>NZ_JADFBX010000003.1 GCF_015223055.1 Pedobacter sp. MC2016-24 | reverse complement strand
TAGCTACCTTAGATAAGATAGCTATTTCCTTTAAATCTTTGAAAACGATTGCTTAGCAATACTGATCAAATGCACCGATTAAGCTATCGGCAATCATTTGAGCCGGACGGCCTTCAATTTGATGACGTTCGATCATGTGAACCAATTTACCATCTTTAAATAAAGCCATGGCTGGCGATGATGGCGGAAAAGGCATCATATACCCCCTGGCCTGATCAACGGCCTCTTTTTCCATGCCCGCAAAAACAGTAACCAATTTATCCGGGTGTTTCTCATTAGCAGCAGCTAATCTTGCAGCAGGGCGTGCATTCGCTGCAGCACAACCGCATACTGAGTTTACCACTACAAATACAGTTCCTTCGCCAGCAATTGCGTTGTCTACATCTGCTGCAGTTTTTAATTCTTCAAAACCTACATTTGTAAGTTCTGCACGCATCGGTTCTACTAAATATTCTGGATACATATGCTTTAATTTCTTTTTTAATTTCTTTTGAGTGCTACAAATGTACAGCACTTGCAGCTAGCATCAAAGCACCTGCAGGCTGAAGCCTTAGTTTTTACCCTTAAATTACTTTGGGTTAAAACTTTAGTCCCAGCGGTAGCATTATTCATATGAATTTTCGCGGGCAATAACTATATTGCTATTGTTTTTAACCCACCAAACCATGACCACCACAGCAGAAACACCATTTCGTATGGAAATGGATCCGAACAAATTAGATTCAAAAATCAAGAGTTTTGAATACAATGGAAACAACTACCTGTACATCTGTCATTTAAACGTCTACTCTGGAATTCCGGGCGGTCATGAAGATGACAGACCGGACCAGGTTAAGTTTTTGGTTAAAAGTTTTTATGGCAAATACATTGACATGGTGATTCCGCTCATGGAATTTGATACGTCTGAATTTTATGCGACGCTAAGCAATGACATCAATAAACATTTAATTTCGACTGAATCAAGTTACTAATTGTTTGCTATTTTTGCTCTATGGAAGCCAAATCAGACAAAAATGCCAAATCCAGTGATTTGATCAGAACCATCGTAAACGATGCATTGAAGCAAAAGATGTGGGTATTTGATCCCGCTTCAAAAAGATGGTTTACGCCTGGTGAATTTATGGAGATGTATGAGCGGTATGATAAGCTGGATATTACCTGGCTGGATAACATCCAGGTGCTTGACCCGATAGAGGGCCTTGAGGCTGCCGATCAGTTGATACAAAGTATCATGACACGCAGAACTGCACTTGCCCGGCGGATAATCGACTACTGGAAAGACAAGAAATAATCCTTTAGACTGGATTTAATTTAACTCTGTTAAATTCTGACGACCTGGCAACTACCTTGATGGGGTGATGTTAATGTCAAACAACAATCATTAAACGGCCATGCTTCCAGTACTTTTGAATTTAGCTAAACTATTGTGTAATTTTGCGCCTGTAAAATAGAAATTTAAAAACATATTATATGTCATCAGTAGAGACAACTTACGTTCCTTACAAAGTTAAGGACATTTCACTGGCAGAATGGGGCCGTAAAGAAATTGGATTAGCCGAAGCAGAAATGCCAGGGTTGATGTCATTACGCGAAGAATTCGGTCCGTCAAAACCTTTAAAAGGTGCACGCATCGCCGGATGTTTACACATGACCATCCAAACTGCAGTTTTAATTGAAACTTTGGTTGAGCTGGGTGCTGAAGTAACCTGGTCTTCATGCAATATCTTTTCTACCCAGGACCACGCTGCAGCTGCAATTGCTGCTGCTGGTATCCAGGTGTATGCCTGGAAAGGCTTAGATGAGGAGAGCTTTGACTGGTGTATTGAGCAAACTTTACATTTCGGTCCGGAGCGTCAGCCTTTAAATATGATTTTAGATGATGGTGGTGATTTAACCAATATGGTGTTTGACAGGTTCCCTGAACTGATTGCTGACATCAAAGGTTTATCTGAAGAAACTACTACAGGTGTACACCGTTTATACGAGCGCATGAAAAATGGCACTTTGCACTTACCTGCAATCAATGTAAACGATTCAGTAACCAAATCTAAATTTGACAACAAATACGGATGTCGTGAATCCCTGGTAGATGCGATTCGTCGTGCTACTGATGTGATGATGGCTGGCAAAGTGGCTGTTGTTGCTGGTTATGGCGACGTAGGTAAAGGTTCTGCAGAATCTTTAAGCTCACAAGGTGTACGTGTAATCGTTTCTGAAATTGATCCGATCTGTGCATTGCAAGCGGCCATGGAAGGTTATGAAGTTAAAAAATTCGCTACTGCAGTTAAAGAAGCTGATATCATCGTAACTACTACCGGTAACTGTGACATCGTTCGTGCAGAGCACTTCAAAACGATGAAAGACAAAGCGATTGTGTGTAACATCGGTCACTTCGACAATGAAATTGACGTAGCCTGGTTGAACAAAAACTATGGTGATACTAAAGTTGAGATCAAACCTCAGGTTGATAAATATACCATTGATGGTAAAGACATCATTTTATTGGCAGAAGGTCGTTTGGTAAACTTAGGTTGCGCAACTGGTCACCCAAGTTTTGTAATGTCGAACTCTTTCACCAACCAAACGTTGGCACAATTAGAGCTTTGGACAAACACAGACAAATACGAAAACAAAGTATATGTATTGCCTAAATACCTGGATGAGAAAGTTGCCCGTTTACACCTGGCTAAAATTGGTGTAGAATTGGACGTTTTAGATCAGCATCAGGCGGATTATATTGGTGTTCCTGTAGAAGGTCCGTTTAAACCGGAAGCATACAGATACTAATGCACAATAGATTTGGGATTTCAGATCGACGATTTCCCGGTATAAACAAATAGCTGCAAAATATTTTGCGGCTATTTGTTGTTATAGAAAGATTGTATTTACTGACTAAATTCATCTTCTACACTTTGGTTCAGGTCATAGAGCAACCAGTTTTTATGCTTCACATCAGCCTGTTTGCTTTTCAGCAGCTGGATAAAGTCCTTTACTCCCACCGGCTCATTTCCGTTTCCATGGATCAATACTATGCTACCGGAATTGGCTGACTGACCTTTAGCCAGCCAGGCGTCGCTACCTACCGGAATAATGCCATAGCTGAGCAGCTTGGTCACCACCTGACGATCAGAAACAAGGCCCGGAAATCGAAAAAATATGGAGGGTAGCAAACCCTGCTGGATCATGGCGAGTTCAGTTCCAAGAATCTCAAAGTTAAGGTCGGTACCAGGCTCCAGTAAAAAATTAGTTTGCAATGGCGCGTTGGAACTTACCCTATGGTTGTAAGAATGGTTGACCCAGGTGATGTCGATGTCACCTGATCTGACCAGACCTTTCAACCAATTTAGATCACCTTGGTGAGTCAGCATCCACCTTCCTGTTACGGAAATGGCAAGTGGAACCGGTTTTTCTGTCTTTTGAAATTCAGCGATCAAAGTAGTAAAAATCACCCTGTCCAGGGGTTTATGCGAAGGACAAAGGTCTATGGTTAAGGTGATTCCTTTTTCCTTGGGAAAGCCATGAATGATGCCCGCATCTTGTAAACTGCCTGAAAGCTGGGTCGCAGTAGCGATCGTTTTCATATAAGCAGTATTTTCAAAATGAGTGGTGGCCTGATCCCAGGTTAAGATCTTAACGGGCAAACCCGCCGCAGGCACAATTGCTGTGGTTAATTCCTGGGGGTTAACGGTCAAATAAGCTAAAGTTCCCGAACGGGTAAATTTCCTTAAGATCAGCTGATCTTTACCTTCGTATCTAGTCAGGGCAAAAAAACGGACATAATTGTCCACATTTACCTGAGCCAGACCTGATATGGCCGGACAGAGCAACAAGCTCATCAATAGCAGTCTGTTTTTCAAAAATGCAATCATACAAGAGGGTTCAAATCAAATTTTAGGAATGATGGTACTCGCGTTTCCATCTCTGATGGCCTGGTAATGCGGCGACATAATCTCCACGCCTGCAGCATCAAAAGCGATATGAATATTTTTATGCAGCTCTGAAAAAACGGCAGGCATTTTTGCCGGATTATTGATGTACACATTCAATTCATAAGCGACAAACCAATCCTCCAGGCTCGTTTGCAATACAAATGGTTTTTTTTCCTTGATGACGCCTTCCGATTGCATAGCCGCTTTGATCAATAGCTCGTGAATGACATTCCAGGAAATGTCATAACCCAGGGTTACCGAAGTATGGATGATCAGTTCGCCTTTGCTGGCCATGCTGCTGTAATTTACGGTATTACCACTCAATATAGCACTGTTTGGAATGGTAATCACTTCATTTTTGAAGCTCAGGATCCTGGTAACAAGCAAAGATTTCTCTTGTACAGCGCCGGTAACTTCACCAATTTTCACAATATCGCCAATTTTAAAAGGACGCATATAAGTGATCACCATACCGGCCACACCATTACTGATTGCAGAAGAAGATCCAAAAGAAATGAGGAGCCCTAAAAAAACAGAAACACCTTTAAATATCCCAGAGTCTGAACCCGGTATAAATGGCCAGATCACAACCAGCATAAATGCGTTGAGAATGAGCTTGACAATATTGTACGTAGGTTTAGCCCAATCCGGATAAAATCCACTGACGGTTAATTTTTCCGTTTCAATTTCATTGGCAAAGAATTTAACTACTTTTTTTAGATAATGGAATACGACAACAACGACGGCAATGGTAATGAAGTCGGGGATAAAATTGATGACGGCACGAAAGATATTTTTAAGCGGGTTAAGTACAAAGCTGATCAGGCTATCGCTCCAGGGTTTTGTCCATGGAAAAAGCCGGAATACAATGGGCAACGTGAGGTAAACAAGGATCACAATGACCGCAATCTTTATCAGATTTAAAATCTTTCGGATCAGGATCAGTTCGCTTTTCCGGTCAATAAGTTCATAATTTTTGATTTTAAGTCCTGAGATTTTTTCATGCAGCCGAATCCTAAGCCAGGCATTAAACCGGTTTGAATACTTATTGAGCAGATAGATACATAACCCAAGAATAAAAATTATTAGCAAGCCCAAGCCGCCCCGTTTCAGCAATTCAGTCAGGTCAGTTTCTTTTTTATAGGTATTGATGTTTTGAAGAATGATTTCCTGATAAGCTTTGGCCATGATGATCCGATCCATCTTCGCTGAATCAGCATCAGCTTTAGATAAACTGAGTAATACATCGCCCCGATAAGCTACATCTACCAGGGTAGAATCATTGAATGTAGTGAGTGAGTCTGACACGAACAACAGGTCTTCTGATAAGGCAACTACCTTTGCGGAAGTCCTTTCTGCCCGTTCGGCAGCGGATAAAGAGCCCAGTTTATTCTGAATGTAAAAAAGGGTATCTGCATGCGCGATGACCGGGTGTGCTTTCTGCATTACTTTACTTTGCTGGGCATGGCCTGGTTTTTGCAAGCCCAGGAGGCAAAGGATGATGAGCAGTTTTTTTTGTAACATTGAGCTGATAAATTATCGTTAATGCAGACAGCAAAATAAGAAAATAATCTGCTAATTTTACCACATGGCTAAATTATCTGTAAACATCAATAAGATCGCAACACTCCGCAACAGCCGCGGAGGAAACAATCCGGATTTAGTAAAAGTAGCGTTAGACTGTGAACGTTTTGGTGCTGAAGGCATCACAGTACACCCGCGTCCCGACGAACGGCACATCCGTTACCAGGATGTTTTTGACCTGAAAGCTGTTATTGCTACAGAGTTTAACATTGAGGGTAATTGCAGGGAGGACAAATTTGTTGACCTGGTTTTGGCCAATAAACCCGCGCAGGTAACTTTGGTACCTGATGCTGAAGGGCAAATCACTTCTAATCATGGATGGGATACGGTTAAGCACCTCGACTACCTCAAAGAAATGGTTGGCCTGTTCCAGTCGGCAGGAATCAGGGTATCCATTTTTGTTGACCCCATCGTAGAAATGGTAGAAGGTGCCAAAGAAACTGGTACAGACCGGGTTGAATTGTATACCGAAGCCTATGCACACAATTATTATGACAACCGCGAAAAGGCTGTTTTACCTTATGTGGCCGCAGCACATAAAGCCCATGAACTTGGCCTTGGCATCAATGCAGGTCATGATCTGGACCTGCATAACCTGCATTATTTCGCACAAAGTATTCCGGGTTTACTGGAAGTGAGCATTGGACATGCCCTGATCAGCGATGCGCTATACCTCGGATTGGAAAACACGGTTCAAATGTATTTGAGACAACTGAAAAATTAAAATAAGCATGATGAAAAGATTATACGCCCTGGCTTTTGTATTTAGCCTGTTTTTAGCTGCCTGCGGCAATAACGCGATGTTGGAACAAAGCACCGCTACCAAACTGGTTGCAGCTTACCTGGAATCGAACCCAGAGTATGAAACTGTAAAAGTAGCACTGGGGGAAATCAAATTCAAAAGCAAGCATGACAAGCTAAATCTACTTAAATATCAGGACCTGCAGAAAAAAGGTTATGTAGAGATGAGCCTACAAGATCAAAAGAAAAAATTCTTATCCAGGGACAGCAGTTATGTTTACCTGATTACGCTAACCGATAAAGCCAAGCCTTTTGTGGTGAAGCAGGAACAGGATCAAGCTGTAGTAAAAGGTATCGCTTACCTGATGGATGAAAGCAAACCCGCAACGATTGACAAATCGGCCAATAAAAGCGCAAAAGTAACTGTGATGCTGAAAAAAGACAAGAACCCTTTCACTGTTTTTTACCAGGACAAAAATGTTGGGGGCAATTTCATTACCAAAACATTTAAGCTCAAATACAAAAAAGAAGAGGGCTGGATGGTTACAGGCGATTAATCTGAAAGTTTATGAAGTCTTTTTAACTGAAGCTAAGGGTATTTTTTATTACCTTTGCGCAACTTTTTATTCATAGACTTCATGAGCTTAAACATTCATTACAAAGAGGATTTTAAAGACCGTCACATTGCACCTAATGCAGCAGATACAGAGGCCATGCTACATACCATTGGACTGGCTTCTATTGACGAATTAATTGAACAAACTGTTCCTCAAACCATCCGGTTAAAACAGCCTTTAAATTTACCAAAGGCGAAATCTGAAAAAGATTACCTGGCGGCATTAAAACAGACTGCGGCTTTAAATAAAGTCTTTAAATCTTACATCGGACAAGGTTATTACGATACCATTACCCCTGGAGTGATTTTACGTAATGTGATGGAAAATCCAGGATGGTATACGCAATATACGCCTTATCAGGCGGAGATTGCTCAGGGCCGTTTACAAGCCTTATTGAATTTCCAGACCATGGTAATTGACCTGACGGGAATGGAAATTGCCAATGCCTCTCTGTTGGATGAAGGTACTGCTGCTGCAGAAGCCATGTTTATGCAATACAGCTTGCGCAAAAACCAGCAGGCAACAAAATTCTTTGTTTCTGAATTACTTTTCCCACAAACGATAGATATTCTAAAAACCCGTGCCAATCCTTTTGGCATTGAGCTGGTAATTGGCGATCACCAGTCATTTGATCTGACAGATGAGTTTTTTGGTGCAATTGTACAATATCCTGCAGGTAATGGAGAAGTATTTGATTATACTGGTTTTGCCAGCAAAGCACATGAAAAGAATGTAAAAGTAACGGTAGTGGCCGATTTGCTGAGCTTAACCTTATTAACGCCTCCGGGCGAATGGGGTGCTGATATCGTAGTGGGTACAACCCAGCGTTTCGGCGTACCAATGGGCTTTGGTGGACCACATGCCGCTTATTTTGCAACTAAGGATGAATATAAACGTTCAATCCCAGGACGCATCATCGGGGTGACCATTGACAGCAATGAGAACTATGCATTGCGCATGGCCTTACAAACCCGTGAGCAACATATCCGTAGAGATAAAGCAACTTCGAATATCTGTACTGCACAAGCTTTACTGGCCATTATGGCTGGCTTTTATGCCGTTTATCATGGTCCGAAAGGCTTAAAACTAATTGCAGAACGTACGCATGGTCTGGCAATTACCTTATCCAAATCATTGGAAAAAGCGGGTTATACCCAATTGAACAAAGCTTATTTTGATACCATTCAGTTAGATCTTGGGAACCTGGTTGACTCGATCCACAGAGAATGTATCGACAATGAGATCAACCTGCATTACCATGGCAGTGTGGTAACCATTGCATTGGATGAGACCACTTCGGTAGAAGATATTAAATTGCTAACCAAGATTTTCTCTAAGGTAAAAGGCATTGCTGCTGACGCAGTGGAGCTGGCAGATGACAAATCGGTAGAGACGGTAATTCCTGAAGCCTTACAACGTACGTCAGCTTATTTGACACACCCGGTATTCAACGTACATCATTCAGAGCATGAGATGTTGCGTTACATCAAATCGTTAGAAACCAAAGATCTTTCGCTTTGTCACTCGATGATTGCATTGGGTTCATGTACCATGAAATTAAATGCAACTACCGAAATGATCCCGGTTACCTGGCCAGAATTTGGTAAGCTTCATCCTTTTGCCCCTGCTGATCAGGTTGCAGGATATTATAACGTATTCAATGAACTGGATAAATGGTTGAGCGAAATTACCGGATTTGCTGCCATGAGCTTACAACCAAATGCTGGTGCTCAGGGTGAATATGCAGGGTTGATGGTAATCAGGGCTTACCACCAGGACCGCGGTGACGCACACCGTAACATTGCTTTGATTCCTTCTTCTGCTCATGGAACCAATCCTGCATCTGCAGCAATGGCCGGCATGAAGATCATCATTGTGAAATCATTAGAAAATGGCAACATTGACGTAGCTGACTTGAAAGCGAAAGCTGAAGAACATGCAGCAAATCTGTCTTGCCTGATGGTAACTTACCCATCTACGCATGGTGTATTTGAAGAAAGCATCATAGAGATTTGTAACATCATCCACGAAAACGGTGGTCAGGTTTATATGGACGGTGCAAATATGAACGCACAGGTTGGTTTAACCAGTCCGGGTTCAATTGGTGCCGATGTTTGTCACCTGAACTTACATAAAACTTTCTGTATTCCACATGGTGGTGGCGGCCCTGGTATGGGACCAATCGGTGTAGCGAAACACCTGGTGCCTTATTTACCGGGACATGCGGTAGTAGATATTGACAATGGCAAGGCGATCCATGCGGTATCTTCTGCACCCTGGGGCTCTGCGTCGATCCTGGTAATTTCTCACGCTTATATCGCGATGATGGGTGCTGAGGGATTAACCAATGCAACCAGGTACGCGATTCTAAATGCAAATTACATGAAAGCGCGTTTAGAGCAACACTACCCGGTTTTATATTCAGGTGCCCAGGGACGTTGTGCACATGAGATGATCCTGGACTGCAGGGGCTTCAAAAACTTTGGTATCGAGGTAGTGGATATTGCCAAGCGTTTAATGGATTATGGTTTCCACGCACCAACGGTATCTTTCCCTGTGGCGGGAACACTAATGGTTGAGCCAACTGAAAGTGAGCCTAAACATGAGTTGGACAGATTTTGTGATGCATTGATTGCGATCAGAAAAGAAGTAGCTGCTGTAGAAAATGGCGATTTAGACAAAACTGACAATCCTTTAAAGAACGCACCGCATACTGCAGCCAATGTAACAGGTGACGAATGGAACCACAGTTACAGCCGACAAACCGCAGCTTTCCCATTGCCATATGTAGCTGCTTATAAATTCTGGCCTTCGGTTGGAAGAGTAAATGACTCATTTGGAGACCGTTCGCTAGTTTGCGCTTGTCCGCCGATTGAGAGCTATATGTAAGAAACTACGGCTTAATTTTAAGCGTATAAAATTTTATTTTTTATTTATAAAAAAGCCATTATTAATAATGGCTTTTTTTATAACTTTATAGATACCCAATCTGGCCTTTTGCCGGAAATCTTTATGACGAATCAAAAGATCAACCTTCTCGTTATCGATGATGATGACATTAACATCTTCATCATTAAAAAAATTGTACAAAAAACGGGATATAATGTTGAAATGGTAGCCAAGGGAAACGGACAGTTAGCAATTGACTACCTCAAGTCTGTATTGCATCAGCCCAACTTTCCTGAACTGATCCTGGTCGACATCAATATGCCCATCCTAAATGGATGGGAGTTCCTTGATGCTTATAATGAGTTACAGGTTAGCCCACCGGTTGACCTCTATATGCTTTCCTCATCGGTTTATGAAAATGACATTGAAAAAGCCAAAACTTATACTAAAGTGAAAGGCTTCATTTCAAAACCCCTGTCTATGGAAAGGCTCATTGAGCTTTTTAAACAACTGGAGTAAAAATTTAGTCTATACTGAAATGCCCGTCGGTTAACCGGATATAACCTGTCGCCTTAGTTTTTGCATGGTAAAACAGGCATTTCCAGTTTTCTGCTGCAGCTTTTTTTCCAAATTCTTCACGCAATTCCATGGCTTTACGACCGTCAAAATCATATTTAGCGATAAATTTACGCAGCAGTTCTTCAGGCTCTGGCAAAACATCACCACCAAAAAACACCTTATCAACACCGTCATCCAACAAAAATACCTGGTGAAAAGGCGTATGTGCGCCGGTTAATTCATAACTGATCTGATCAGTGAGCTGTCCGGAGCCATCGATGAGTACCAGCTGTGCATTTCGCTGTAAAAATTCAAAGATCTCCACTTTGTAAGAAGAAGATTTATTACTGAAGGCACTCTCCCATTCTCCCCGTTGGATGACATAAGTTGCATGGGGAAAACTCAGTTCTGTCTGCCCGTTTACCTGGTGGATCATGCCGCCGGAATGGTCGAAATGTAAATGTGACATCAAAACCATAGTTACGTCGTCGGGACTGAAACCTGCCTTCCGGATATTTTCATGTAATATAAGCCGGCCCTGCTCATCGCTATAGCCAAGACCAGCATCGAACAAGAGCAGGTCATCACCCATTTTCACAAGGAAAGGTTGTACATGAATAAATAAAGATGCCGGGCGATCTTTTGGATTATCTGTCTCAGGATTAAATGGAACGAACTTTTTACTCGCATCTACGGAGTAGGAACCTTCATATAAAGTGTGAACTTGCAATGGCGTAGTTATTAATTAAATGATATATTTACGAATCAATACAAAGATAGGGAACCGCTATGAACTTAATATAATATATTTAAATGGAGAAAAGATGGGTGCAGGCCGTACAGGGCAATCAGGAACAGACAGATTTGCTTGCACAAAAATTAACTATAGATCCAAGTTTAGCACAAATACTGGTTCAGCGAGGCATCACCTCTTTTGATGCGGCCAAAGATTTTTTCAGACCCCAGATGGCGCATCTTCATGATCCCTTCCTGATGAAGGACATGGACAAGGCGATTGTAAGGATAGAAAAAGCGCTGGAACAGCGGGAACACATTTTGATTTACGGCGATTATGATGTGGACGGTACCACCTCAGTTGCCCTTGCCTATAGTTTTTTCCGAAACTTCAGCTCAACCATTGCCTATTATATACCAGACCGTCATAAGGAAGGCTACGGCATTTCGACTACTGGCATTGACTACGCCCGGGAAAATGGCTATACCCTGATTATTGCGCTGGACTGTGGAATCAAATCGAATGATAAAATCACATATGCCAATAGTCTGGGTATTGATTTTATCATTTGCGATCACCACCTTCCTGGAGATGAACTACCGGAAGCGGTTGCCATCCTGGATCCCAAACGTGCAGATTGCACCTATCCTTTCAAAGAACTTGCAGGCTGTGGTATAGGCTTTAAACTGGCTCAGGCTTATTGCATCCGGCATCAATTACCTGCACATCAGTACGAGCAATACATAGACCTGGTCATGGTGAGCATAGCCGCAGATATCGTACCTGTTGAGGATGAGAACCGGATCCTGGCCTATCATGGACTGATTAAGCTGAATACCAAGCCCTGTATGGGTTTGAAAGCCCTGATGGACATCTCTGGCAAAAACAAACACTATACCCTTACGGATGTGGTCTTTTCGCTGGCGCCAAGGATCAACGCTGCGGGCCGGATGGACCATGCTAACCAGGCTGTAAAAATGCTGCTTTGCGATGAAGATGGTCTGGCTCTTGAACAAAGCTTATTTATCAATCTTCAGAATACAGAACGCAAAACTTCTGATCAGAACATTACCGCTGAGGCTTTAGCATTGATTGAAGATTGTGAGATCTTAATGAATAAAAAAACAACAGTGGTGTACCATGAAAGCTGGAACAAGGGGGTGATCGGCATTGTGGCATCGCGACTAACGGAAAAGTATTACCGACCTACCGTGGTGCTGACTAAATCTAATGGCTTACTGACGGGATCGGCGCGTTCGGTGGCAGGTTTTGACTTGTACGAGGCCTTGTTGTCCTGCCAGGACCTGATGGTACAGTTTGGCGGACATAAATTTGCGGCCGGGCTGACGATGAAACCAGAACATATCGAATCTTTTACAGAACGTTTTGAAAAGGTAGTCTCAGCGACAATTACCGAGGACTTACTTTGTCCTGAAATCAAGATAGATAACGAGATTTCTTTAGCTCAAATTGACGGGAAATTTCAGCGGATCATTGCACAGATGGCTCCGTTTGGCCCACACAATATGGCTCCGGTCTTTGTCAGCCACAAAGTAAGTTTAATTGGAAAGCCGTATATTGTTGGCGAAAAACATTTAAAACTAACTTTAAAACAACAAAATTCAGCTATTTTTGAAAGTATTGGATTTGGTCTTGCAGCATATGAAACTCTTTTAGAACCAAACCGTCCCTTCTCTGTTTGTTATACCATAGAGGAGAACGTGTGGAGAGATCAGAAACGCATACAACTCAATATCAAAGCCATAAAATTAGCAGAATAAACAGACACTCATATTTCGTAAATCATAATTACAAATGATCTTAAGAGCTGAAAATTTAATTAAGAAATATAAACAGCGTACTGTTGTAAATGATGTATCATTTGATGTAAGTCAGGGTGAGATTGTAGGTTTGCTTGGACCGAACGGTGCAGGAAAAACGACTTCATTCTATATGATTGTAGGCTTAATTAAACCGAATCAGGGTACCATCTTTTTGGATGACCAGGACATCACCAGCGATCCGATGTACCGTAGGGCTCAGAAAGGGATTGGATATCTGGCCCAGGAAGCTTCAGTTTTCAGAAAATTATCCGTTGAAGACAACATCATGGCTATCCTGGAGATGACCGACATGAACCGGGAGGAAAGGCATGAAAAACTAGACGAACTGATCAACGAGTTCAGTTTACATAAGGTGCGTAAAAACCGTGGCGATTTATTGTCTGGTGGCGAGCGCCGCCGTACTGAAATTGCGAGGGCTTTAGCTGCGAGCCCGAATTTCATCCTGCTGGATGAGCCTTTTGCAGGGGTTGACCCCATTGCAGTTGAAGAAATTCAAACCATTGTAGCTAAACTTAAACAAAAAAATATCGGCATCCTGATTACCGACCACAATGTTCAGGAAACTTTATCCATCACAGATAGGGCATATTTACTTTTTGAAGGTAAAATACTCGAATCAGGCACTCCAGAAGTTCTGGCCGCCAACGAAATGGTAAGGCGGGTATACCTCGGCTCAAATTTCGTACTCCGGACCAAAAATCTATAATCCTTATTCAAAATCTATCCCATGGCAATAGTAAATTCAATCTTCACCTGGTACATGAAAAAGCGTGTTCATCAAATTGAACTTTTCATGAAATATCCGCATGATGTACAGGAGGAATGGTTTTTTAAACTGATTGCAATGGCCAATTATACCGAATGGGGCATCAAGTACGATTATCAGTCCATCCGATCGGTGAAGCAGTTTAAAGACCGCGTACCCATTCAAAACTACGATACCTTAAAACCTTACATTGAGCGGATGCTAAAAGGCGAACAAAACATACTCTGGCCCTCAGAGATCAAGTGGTTTGCCAAATCATCGGGAACGACCAGCGACCGCAGCAAATTTATTCCCGTATCTGAGGAATCTTTACAGGAATGTCATTTTAAAGGCGGCAAAGACTTGCTTTCTATCTTTTGCAACAACAGGCCAAATAACCAGATCCTAACCGGCAAGGGATTGGTATTGGGCGGCAGTCACCAGATTAACCAGCTAAATGAGGATTCTTTTTACGGCGATTTATCTGCGGTACTGATCAAAAACCTGCCCATGTGGGCAGAATACTACCGTACCCCAAACATTTCTATTGCGCTGATGGACAACTATGAGCAGAAAATGGAAAAAATGGCCGAGGCAACCATTAAAGAAAACGTAACCAATATTGCGGGTGTACCGACCTGGACTATTGTATTGGCTAAGAAGGTATTGGAAATGACTGGCAAGAAACATTTGCTGGAAGTATGGCCCAACCTTGAACTCTATATCCATGGGGCGGTAAACTTTAAACCCTACCGCGAGCAGTTTAAAGAATTGATCCCCTCCAATGAAATGTATTACCTGGAGACCTACAATGCTTCTGAAGGCTTTTTTGGGATTCAGGACGAGGTCAACTCCGACGAGTTGTTGCTGATGCTGGATTACGGTATTTATTACGAGTTTTTACCTATTGAAAATCTTGACGATGAAAATCCGGATACTTTAGCCTTAGATCAGGTTGCTTTAAATAAAAACTATGCGATCATCATTTCTACAAATGGTGGTTTATGGCGCTACATGATTGGAGATACGGTACAATTTACTTCTCTGTCTCCTTACCGCATCAAAATTACGGGTCGCACAAAGCATTTCATCAATGCTTTTGGTGAAGAGGTGATCATAGACAATGCCGAGCAAGCCATTTGCAAGGCATGCATTGAAACCAATGCTGTTTTTAAAGACTACACCGCTTGCCCGATCTATTTTAAAGGCGAAGAAGTGGGCGGCCATGAATGGATCATTGAGTTTGACCAGCAGCCAAATAATTTTGAAAGGTTTGTAGATGTACTGGACGAGACCCTTCGTGAGGTGAATTCAGACTATGATGCAAAGCGTTTCAAAGACATGGCACTAAAACGCCCGAAAGTCCACAATGCCCCATCAAATACTTTTTACAACTGGTTGAAATCAAAAGGAAAATTAGGCGGACAGCATAAGGTACCACGTTTGGCTAACGACCGGAAATATGTCGATGAAATTCTCTCCATACTCTAAGCTATTGCTGTACTAAATTTATTTTCTGGAACTGCGTTGGAATTAAAGTATTTTTTAATTAGCTTTAATTAGCTAAATATGAATTCCTTATGAAAACCGTACAACAATTACTTGCCACCAAGCCCGTACAAATCTTTTCTGTAACGGCGAGTTCATCAGTTTTGGATGCCCTGCATGTGATGATGGAAAAAAACATCAGTGCTTTATTGATTACCGACGCGCAGCAACTGCTGGGGATTTTCACGGAAAGGGATTACGCCAGAAAAATTGTGTTACACGGAAAGTCATCAGCGGATACCCCAATAAAAGATGTCATGACGGCTGATCCGATTACTGTTCTACCCTCAGATAGCATCGAGATGTGTATGCAGATCATGACTGATAAACACATCCGACATTTACCCGTGATGCTGCATCAGGAGTTACTCGGTATGGTATCTATTGGAGATGTGGTAAAATTCATCATTGCGGATCAAAAACAAACGATATCACAACTGGAAAGTTATATCAACAGTTAGATTTATAAGATCATGAAAAAGGCCTGGAAAATAATTCCAGGCCTTTTTCATGTGTTCATTTTCTCTGTTACCAGATTTTTACTCTTTTATCAGGAGCCAGGTACAATGAATCTGAAGGTTTCACTTTAAACGCGGTATAGAATTCCGGAATGTTCCTCACCACGCCATTTACCCTGAACTGCGCAGGTGAATGCGGATCGGTACCTACCTGATTTCTAAGCGATTCATCAGTTGCTTTATTCAACCAGGCTTGTCCCCAGCCGATAAACACCCTTTGTTCACCAGTAAAGCCATCCATAACCGGAGCTGGTTTTCCACCTAAACTGGCTTTATAAGCTCTTAATGCGATACTTAGCCCCCCCAGGTCGCCGATGTTCTCACCCAGCGTAAAGTTTCCATTGACATTCAGGTCAGGAAATACTTTAAACGAACTGTATTGAGATACCAAAGCACTTGTCCTTTTCTTAAACTCTTCGTTATCTTTTTTGTTCCACCAGTTACGCATGACACCATCGCCATCAAAAGTACTTCCCTGATCGTCAAAACCGTGACCAATTTCATGACCAATTACTGCACCAATACCACCGTAGTTTACAGCATCATCAGCATTCATGTCAAAGAAAGGCGGCTGTAATATTGCTGCGGGGAATACGATTTCATTCATCGGGGGGTTATAATATGCATTCACCGTTTGCGGATACATACCCCATTCAGAACGATCAACTGGTTTACCAAGTTTATTGATTGTTCTGTTGTATTCGAACTCTGTTGCCCTTAAGTTATTACCATAAAGATCATCTTTAACCACCTTTAAATCACCGTAATCTCTCCATTTATCCGGGTATCCGATTTTGGTAGTAAACTTACTGATTTTAACCAACGCTTGTTTTTTTGTCTCCGGACTCATCCAGTCCAGTTCCTTAATGCTGGCTTCGTAAGCTTTTAACAGGTTGTCTACCAATTTGATCATGCGTGCTTTGGCCTCTGCAGGGAAATGTTTTTCCACATACAGTTTCCCTACCATTTCACCAAGATTGGCATTAACCATGTCTACAGCCCTACGCCATTGTGGTTTTTGTTCTTTTATACCTCTCAGGGTTTTTCCATAGAAATTGAAGTTTTCCTGATCTAAAGCGGTATTCAATACCGATGCCGATCCTGTTACTACACCCCATTTCAGGTAATTTTTCCAGGTATCCAATGGTGTGCTTTTCAAAATAGTCGCAAGATCTTTGGTATAAGCGACCTGGGTAACTACCAGGCTGTCTACTCCTTTGATGCCAGCATCTGCAAGTAAAACATTCCAATCAAAATCGGGCAATAGCTTGTTCAGGTCTTTTACGGCGTATTTATTATACAATCCGGCCATATCCCTGGTGTCTTCCTTTTTCATTTGTTTGGTTGCCAATGCAGTTTCCAGGGCCATGATTTGTTTTGCTTTTGTTGCTCCATCAGGAATTCCGGCAATCTTTAACATGTTTTCGATATGCACCAGATATTTGTCGCGGATTTCTTTTGATTTTGCATCTGTCAGCAGGTAATAGTCACGGTCTGGTAGGCCTAAACCACCTTGCCAGCTAAACAACATATATTTTTTCGGGTCTTTAAAATCTTCCATTACACTCAGGTTGAAAGGAATTTTAAAGCCTATTTTATTCGCGTAGGCAAAATATGCAGGCAAATCTTTGGTTGAAGCAATGGCATCAATTTTTTTAAATTCGGCATCCAGGGGTGCTAAACCTTTGGCATCGCGAACCTTCATGTTCATGTATGAATCATAAAAATCGCCGATCTTTTGTTCCTCAGAACCGTCCTTGGACTTGCTCTTTGCAGCGGTTTCAATAATCGCTTTGACATCGTCCTGTGCTTTATCATTTACTATAGCCATCGCACCAAAAGAAGCCTTATCAGAAGGTATTTTTGTACTTTTCATCCAGGCTCCATTCACATATGCTGTGAAATTGTTTCCTGGAGCTACCGTGGTGTCCATATTTTTCAGGAGGATTCCCGAATGCAACTCCGCTGTCTTTACACCAGGGTTGTTGCACGCTGCCAGGAACAAAATGGTACCAGCAATTGCCGGAATTCCCATTGATCTGTTCAATTTTTTCATCGACATTAACATTTGTTTTTTAAGGTTAGAAGCTGTGCTTATTTTCAATATTTTATCTATTGTCTAAACTGGCAACAGCATCATAAATTATGAGTTAGTATATTCAAACTTAACAAAAGAAATCGAACAGTTTACTATTTAACCGAGAGGTAAATATCTACCCTGGCATTTTCAGGATTCTGCGCCTCAGGGCCATACACTTCGTAATCAGCGGTGTAAGCACGTGGAAGATCAGACTGCCAGATATCCAGCCAGGCTTCGTATACAGCTCCTTTAAGGAGATTTCCAGTAACAACACGTTTGATATACGCAGCAGCCGGGATGATGATTCCAGTTAAGCCTTCGGGAACCTGATCCAGATTGGCAACCCTGTACCCGATCAGGGTAGTGTACGGCTGGGTGTAGTCGCCTTCATACTCTGTGTATACACTATAAATATCTGTACTCTGTACATTGGAAATTTTTGAAAGCAAGTTTTCTGACCTGAATCTTTCCCAAAGTGCAGGAATAGCTATGGCTGCTGTTCCGTCTGTATTACAAGTTCTGACAGCAATACCCATTAATGCAAAAGCATCATGTGTTTGTTTTTCCATTTGATCGATTTTAAGAAGGCAAACTTAGGAACTTGTCTGACACCCCTATGTCAGTGCCAACTTATATCGTGGAAATCTTGATTACTTTTTTTCCTGCGGCATGTGTAGAATCTGTAACCGTAGTATCGGTTTTTAAACTATCCACCCGGGTTGCACTTTCGCTATTCAGTGGTGCACGTAGTTTAAGTTTAGTATTGTCACAGGCGCTAAGCCCTAACACTAAAGCAAACATAAAAATGATGCGTTTCATAAAGATTTTTATAATAAAATTCAAAATTAGAGAATAAAACAGCACAAATGTTACAACGCGAATTCTTTAATCCAAAGCAACCATTTTAATTACATCCCAATTACAATGGGGACCTGTGCAGTGGTACGCGAATACGCTTGTTAGATGAACAATTCGCTTTGATATTCATTTCTTAATGATAGCTTAATATCGCCACCTTAATTTTATTGTAATCACAAATCTCATGGTTATGATCAGCACTAAAATCCGTTACAGCGCAGTTTTTAAAACAGATCAAATGGATGATCTACATAAGTTTCAGACTTTACCGGAACCTGCCGGCAGTTATCCCTATCGTTTAAGCCTGAATCACCCGGCACAGGATAAACTTGTATTTCACATGGTTGGAGATACCGGCGGAACAGGTTTGCCAGACATTCAGGAAAAACTGGCCCGACAAATGGCGCAGCAATGCCATCAGGTAGAACGAAAAATAGACCAGCCTGCTTTTTTGTACCATCTTGGAGATATTGTGTATCATTACGGAGAAGCGGATCAATACCATAATCAGTTCCTCAGCCCTTTTGAACAATACCCGGCACCCATTTATGCCATAGCAGGAAATCATGACACCGACGTAAATCCGGATTGCGAACACTACAGCAGTCTGGAGGCATTTTACACCACGTTTTGCAATACCAGCTCAAAAACCATATACTTTGGTCAAAACATCAACCGTAAAAGTCAGGTACAACCCCATGCGTACTGGACTATGGAAACCCCTTTGGCTACCATTATCGGACTACATACCAATGTACCGAAGTATGGCTGCATCAAAAATGACCAGAAAAGCTGGTTCATCAACGAGCTCCGTCATGCCGCGCAACATCACAAAGACAAAGCGATCATCGTATGTATGCATCACGCCCCCTATTCAGCTGATTTTAACCATGGCTCCAGTCTGCCAATGATTGATTTCCTGGAAGCTGCGTTTCAGGAATCCGGTGTAAAACCTGACGTTGTTTTCAGTGGCCATGTACACAATTACCAGCGGTTCAGCAAGCAATACAATGACGGAAAAACTTTACCATTTGTGGTTGCGGGCGCCGGTGGATTTGAAGAATTGCATCAATTGGCGGATCCTTATGATCCGGCTTACACCATAGACAGCGACTGTTTTACTAAGGTAAATCTGGATAGTTATTGTGACGACAGACATGGTTTTTTAAAGGTTGAGATAGAGAAAAATCCTTTTCATTTCAGCATTAAAGGCAGTTATTACTTAATCAATGAAGATTTTAGAGATGCGCCACCGGTATTGTTTGACAGCTTTAACATTGACCTCACCGGGAGATAAAAAACCGGGGCACTTCCGCATAGAATTTCCTGATGTTAAAAAAATTATTTAACATTGGGGTCAACATTCGATGCATACAGATCAATCAAATCAAACATCTCCGGAAAATTTACTGATGAGACTCAAGGCGGGCGATCAGCTTGCTTTTGCTGCCATTTACAATCGGTACCGGAGTAAAATGTATGCCTATGCAAGTAATCTGTGTAAATCAGAGGAAACGGCAGAAGAGATTGTACAGGAGGTTTTTATCCGCATCTGGCAAAAAAGGGAACAGATCAATTTAGATTTGAACTTCGACGCTTACATCAAAAAAATCACCCTCAATCATGTGTTGAATTACCTGAAAAAAGCGTCCAGGGAAAGGACGCTTCAGCAGGAAATTTTTAATTATATTGAAACCATACGCAATACAACGGAAGACAACGTACTGGAAAGGGAACTGATTAAAACTTATGATGAGGCGATTTCAAAACTTCCGCCGCAAAAGAAACTAATCTACGAATTGAGCCGGAATGAGGAACTGACACATGATCAGATTGCAGAGAAATTGGGCATTTCAAAGAATACGGTGAAAAATCACATGGTTGAGGCGACCAAATTTATCCGCCAGTATGTAAATCAGCATGGTAGCATCATCTGTTTTTTGATCGCGTATTCAAATTATTTTCATTCCAACTAGTCCCCCCTGCTTCCACAGTTGTATTGATATAAACGGCCAGCATAAAAAGCTTAAAACCGGAGGTATATTTTGGAAGATAACGGACAATTAAACACATTATATCAACTCTATTTAAAAAATAGATGTACTGCGGATGAGCTCGAACAGTTTTTCAGGCTTCTTCGAAAAAAGAAAGATGCAGAAATATTGAGTTTAATGTCTGCGACCTGGGATCAGACCCAGGCTATCCCAGAGTCAGGGTTATACCCGGAATTCCTGAAACAGGAAAGTAAACAGGTTAAATTAAATCCTGAGCACATTGACCGCTTTAAAATTTACAAAGCGATCGCAATTGCAGCCATGTTGATCATCATTTCCGGAATTTACTTCTACCGTTCAGATTTTGGTAAACTGTTCCAGGCCAAAGTTAATTATGAACAGGCAATCACAACAAACCAGCGCAAGCAGATTCAGCTACCAGATGGTACCCGTGTTTGGTTAAGCCCGAACAGTAAACTGGACTATCCGGCACAATTTAAAGAATCGGAGCGTCAGGTTAGTTTAACTGGTGAAGCCTTTTTTGAGGTTACCCATGATGCCAGGCATCCTTTCACCATTAAAAGCGGCAGGCTAAGCACTACGGTTCTTGGTACCAGCTTTAATGTGATGGCATATACACAACAACACACCATAAATGTTACCCTGGTTACCGGTAAGGTAGCCTTGGCCTTAATTGGCCAAAACAACACACAGCGTGATACGATTGTGGCCAATCAACGTGTAATCGTTGATAAAACCACTTCCCGCATCATTAAGGAAGATTTCCCACAAGCTGCTGCTTTTCTGGATAAACGGTTAGGTTTATATGAATACGGAGGAGCAGCGCTTCAAGAAGTGGTGAGTGACCTGTCGAATCAGTACAACATTAAAATTAAACTGGACACGGGCATTTCCGAGAAAAACTTTTATGGCCACCTCAACATGAGTGATCCAATAGAACAAAGCTTAAATAAACTATGTACCGTGATGGAAATGAAATGGGAAAAACAAGGGGGGCTATATGTGATTCTAAAATAAATGCCGGACTTTGATGCGCAAAACCCGGCAAGTAAATTCAATTAAATGCCCGAGCCTTGAGAACTGTGGGCAAATCAATTAATATTTAATGATAAAGTTATGAAAAAAAAATTAATAGCGGTGATGCTTGTGTTGACCGTATGCATGCAATTTTTGGCGCAGGCACAAAATCAACTGGCAAAAAAGCTAAGTATAAACATTAAAGACACCCCCCTTAAAACGGCACTTGACCAGATCAGCAAGGCAAGTGGCATTAAATTCACGTATAATGAACAAGTGGCAAATAGCCAGTATAAGGTTTCAGTAAATGCCACGAACAGGAGCCTTGATGAAGTGTTGACAATGACTTTTAACAATTTACCACTACAGTACAGCCCCCTGGACAAAGAGGTTTTCATCCGTATGCAAACTGAACAGGAAAAAAAGCCGGTAGCCGGCCCGGCGGCAAATCCGGTACAAAGCCAGGTAAAATATACTTTAAGTGGTACTATTAAATCTGCAAACAGTGGAGAAACCCTGATTGCAGCCACAGTCCGTGTACTTGACAGCAAATTAGCAACCCAGAGTAATGAATATGGTTTTTATTCCCTCAGCCTCCCAAAAGGTTCATATACCATACAGGTAAGTGCGGTTGGCGCAAAATCACAACAGGTGCAAATCCATCTGGATCAGAATAAAAGTCTGACGTTAAGCCTTGAAGATGATCAGAATGAGCTCGAAACAGTAACCATAACTTCTTCAGCAGCAAAAAGAAACATAGATAACCCGCAAATGGGTATGGAACGCCTGAGCATTGCGGAAACCAAGAACGTACCCGTATTACTGGGCGAGCGTGATGTCATCAAGACTTTACAATTGTTGCCAGGCGTAAAGACATCTGGTGAAGGCAGCGGGGGCTTCTTTGTAAGGGGTGGTAGCTCAGATCAGAACATGATCCTTTTGGACGAGGCTCCTGTTTACAATGCCTCCCACTTACTGGGTTTCTTTTCTACTTTTAATTCTGACGCGATTAAAAATGTAACGCTTTACAAAACGGGTATGCCCGCGCAATATGGTGGTGCGCTATCCTCGGTCCTGGATGTTAAAATGAACGACGGAAATAACCAGAAGTTTGGTGTAAGTGGCGGTGTCGGTTTAATTGCTGCCCGGATTAATGTGGAAGGACCAATACAAAAAGACAAATCTTCTTTCCTAATTTCAGCCCGCAGAACATATGCAGACATGTTTTTAAAGATCTCCCCGGATTCTGCGACCAAAAACTCCAGCCTTTATTTCTATGATGTTAATGCCAAGCTGAATTATTATTTGGGTGAGAAAGACAGGTTGTTCATCTCCGGCTATTTTGGAAAGGATGTGATCAGCGGTGATCAATTATCGGGAATAAACTGGGGAAATGCGACCTCTACACTTCGATGGAACCATATTTTCAACAATAAGCTTTTCTCAAATACTTCGGTCATCTTCAGCAATTACAATTATAAGATCAGATCGAACAGTGATGAAAATACCTTAACCTTATTCTCGCAAATCAGGGACTGGAATTTGAAAGAGGATTTACAGTGGTATGTCAATGACAAAAATACCCTGAGCTTTGGATTGAATTCAATTTATCATACCATTAAGCCCGGTGAGGTACGCGCAACCGGAAATTCCGGATTGATATCACAAAAACTGCAGAGCAGGTTTTCGCTGGAAAATGCCTTGTATGCCAGCAATACCTGGAAAGCGAGTGATGCATTAAACGTTACCTATGGTTTGCGGCTTTCTGCCTTCAGCATCTTAGGAGAAGGTGACTATTTTGACGTTGATGGGGCAGGAAATGTCACCGGAACCAGGTCTTATAAAAAAGGAGAAGTGGTAAAAACCTATGTTAACCTTGAGCCGAGACTTGCGGTTTCCATACAGTTGAGTGAATCGTCTGCCATTAAAACTTCATATGTCAGGAATGCACAGAACCTGCACCTGATTGCCAATTCAAATTCTTCATCACCAACTGACCGTTGGGTAGCCAGTACCAATATCATCAAGCCTGAACGCAGTAACCAGGTATCGTTGGGTTATTATAAAAACCTGGGTGGCAATGCCTATGAAGTTACGGTAGAAACCTATTACAAATCGATGGACAATCAGATTGATTACCGTAATGGGGCCAATATTTTTACCAACAGACCGATTGAGACGCAATTGCTTTACGGTAAGGGCAGAGCATATGGTGCAGAATTTTTGCTTAAAAAGAAGACCGGAAGGTTAACTGGCTGGCTGGCCTATACCATTTCCAAAACTGAAAGAAAAATTGACGGAATTAATGACGGAGAATGGTACGATGCCAGACAAGACCGTACGCACGACATTTCGCTGGTGAGCATGTACCAGCTGACCAAAAAATGGTCATTATCGGCCAACTGGGTATTCTCGACAGGAAATGCGGTTACCTTACCTAACGGAAAATACACCATGCTTGGTCACAGCTACTTTAATTATTCCAAGCGCAATGCTGATCGTATGCCCAGCTATCACCGTCTTGACATTGGTGCCACACGCTTGTTAAAACAAACTAAAAAGTTCTCTTCAGAGCTCAACATCAGCCTTTACAATGCGTATGGCCGGGAAAATGCTTACCGGATCACTTTCAGGGATAAAGAAACCGATCCAAACAGAACAGAAGCGATCAGAACAACCTTGTTCAGATTCGTTCCATCTGTTTCCTATAATTTTAAATTTTAAGGCCCTGAGATCATGAAGCGTATAGAAAACTTAAAAATAAAAGGTAATAAGGTCATGACAGCCTCATTTCCACTTAAAAAACACACATATACTATGAAAATAATACATCGTTTTATACTTTTGCTCTTGATTTCGGCATTGTGGTCCTGCGAAAAGGCAATTGATCTGAAGCTTAAAGATAACGTTCTTAAATATGTAATTGAAGGAACCATTACCAATGAACCTGGGATTTGCAAAGTACTCATTAGCGAGACCAAGGATTTTAGTGATGACAACCAGTTTAATGGAATTGGCGGAGCAATTGTAAAAATTGAAAATAACGGGAATACTGTTTTATTGACAGAAATAAGTAAAGGCATTTATCAGACTACGGCCATAAATGGCACACCTGGCCAGACTTACAATTTAACTGTAGATATTAATGGGAAGGTGTTTAAAGCCAGCAGTACGATGCCTGAACTGGTTCCGTTTTTAGACTTCACGTTGAAGCCTGCAGATTTTGATACTACGCGTGCAACGCCAATGGTTAAATATAAAGATCCGGCTGAGACTAAAAATTATTATTGGTTTCAGCAGTATGTGAACGATAAGATTCAAAAGGACTACAGCGTAACGAATGATGAATTTACGACTGGCAGGGAAATCAATGAATACCTGGTATTTGAAAACAAGACGAAAAACCGCGCGCTGAACTTTAAAAAAGGAGATCGGTTAACAGCAGAGATGCATTGTGTTGACGGACCTGTTTACACTTATCTATTTAGCCTTTTTGGTGCTGCAGGCTCTGACAATGGTGCTGCACCCACTGATCCGCTAAGTAACATTAGTGGCGGGGCACTTGGTTTTTTCAGCGCACATACCGTACAAAGAAAAACGATAATCATACCATAAATAATAAAGCATGAATGAATTTGATAAAAGTATAACCGTTGGCGCATTATTTGGCTTCGTCATACTGCTTACCTTATTCGAAATGTATTTCAGTTACGCCCATGACAGGAAACGCTATCATGGGCGTGATACCTTAACCAATGTTTACTTGATGGCCGCCGCTTTTGTGATCAATGTAGCTACCAAGGCGGGGACATTTTTCCTGTTGGATTATGTTTATCTGCATTACAGCTTGTTTCACATTTCTAATGTATTTGTGTATTGGCTGGTATTGATTCTGGCACAGGATTTCCTATACTGGTTTTTACATTACACCGGTCATTATGTACGTTTCTTTTGGGCAATGCATGTTACACACCATTCGTCTGAACATTTCAACCTGACAACAGGATTCAGATCCACTGTATTTGAGCCGTTGTACCGCGTTTTCTTTTACCTTCCCCTGGCATTTATGGGTTTCAGCGCCATTGACATTTTATTTGCGTACCTCGTTACCCAAATTTATGGCAACCTGGTACACACCCAGGCTATTGGAAAGTTAAACCCTATATTTGAATATATTTTTGTTACGCCATCACACCATAGGGTTCACCATGCCAGCAACCTCCGTTATCTGGATAAAAACATGGGTATGGTATTGATTCTGTGGGATCGTATTTTCGGAACATTTCAGGAAGAGGTTGCCGAAGAAACCATCGCCTATGGCTTAACCAAACAGCCTGAAGATACCGGTGCTGTAAACATCATTTTCCACGAATTTAAGGCCATGATTGCCGATGCAAAAAAAGCACCTACCTTTAAAGATAAGGTAAAGTACTTTTTAAATCCTCCTGGCTGGAGCCACGATGGCAGCACGCAAACTGCAAAAGTTATGCAACGCGAATTGCTAAAACAGGACGTCGTGTAAATCCGGATTTTTATCAAATACGCTTTTGGCGTATGGACAAAGTGGCATAATTTTCAAGTTATTCTCCCGTGCATATTTAATCGCTTCTAAAACCAATTGCTTACCTACGCCTTGTCCTGCGAAGTCATTATGAACTTCTGTATGATCAATGATGAACTTACCTGGTCCAGACCAGACGTAAGTCATCAACCCGGCTTCTTTACCTTCTGAGACAGCCTTAAAGGTACCTTTTTTTCCGTCATCAATTCTTTCAATGTTCATATGCTGCTTAGTGTTTAATATTTCGGCCTTGTTCGGGCAATGGTACAAATTCAGTTTCTCCAGGTACGCGGTCAAATTCCTGTTTCAGCCATTTTTCTTTGGCTTCTTCAATAATTTCACGTGAACTGGCTACAAAATTCCAGTAAATGAATCGTTCCTCAGGAAAAGGCTCGCCTCCAAAAATATAAATGGTTGTATTTTGAGCCATAGTAAATGTGCATAATCTGGCATCTTTGGCAACAAGCATCTGTTTTGGCCCAAATTCATGCGCCTCACTCTGTACGCTCCCTTCTAAAATATACATACCCGATTCACCAAAAAGTGAATCGCCAATATTTAAGGTTTGTGCAGTTGTACTTTTAATTTCTATAAAAAACTGCGGACTAAAAGTATCGACCGGCGATTTGCGTCCAAAAGCTTCGCCTGCAATCAGCCGGAAAGTGACACCCTGATCTTCCCAATGTGGAATATCCTTCGCTTCCACATGCTGGAACGAGGGTTCCATATGTTCATGTTCCAGGGGCAAAGCCACCCAGATTTGCAGACCATGTAGATTTTTCTCAGAATGTCTGAGGGATTCCGGTGTACGTTCCGAGTGTACAATTCCTTTTCCGGCGGTCATCCAGTTTACTGCACCCGGATGAATATCGAGGTCTGAGCCAATGCTGTCGCGGTGCCTGATCGCTCCTTCAAATAAATATGTCAGGGTAGACAAACCGATGTGGGGATGTGGTGGAACATCCATATTCTCATGATCACTTAACGCCGCAGGCCCCATGTGATCGATAAAAATATAGGGCCCTACCATCCTCTTTTCACGAAAAGGCAATAGCCGGCCTACCATAAAATTGCCAATATTGGCAGCTCTTTCTTCAATGATCAGACTGATGTTAGACATATGGGAAAATATTGTATGGCCAAGATAGCTAAATTTGAATTAACTTTTGAATTCAATACCTTAGCTCCAAATTAAAATACAAATAAACCCAGTTGTTCCTGCAGGCAAATGTTTCTACAATTTCTAATGCGAATCAATAAATTCTTATACTGCCTCATTTTATTGATTCTACTTAGTGCAGGTCAAAGTTTCGGCCTGACCGAGAGTAAGGCTCCTATGGCTATAAATGGGGTAATTGATCTGCGCGGACAAAGTCTGGATGAAAAAATAGCCCTAAACGGCCAATGGATTTTCTATTGGCATGAGCTGTTTAATCCTGGTGAAACTCCCCGAAGCAAAGGGATCCTCGTCAACTTTCCTTGCCGCTGGACAGACCCTGTCAACGGAAAGGCTCTTCCTTCATACGGTTATGCAACCTACCAGTTACAGGTTTTGCTACCTGATACGAAAGAGCCCATGCGCATTGCCATGCCGGAAGTATATACGGCCTATAAATTATTCATCAACGGACAACTGGTTGCCTACAATGGCAAAGTTGGTACAAATAAAAAAAATTCTGTCCCTTATTGGGAGTATAGAACAGCAGAACTTCCACGCATTACCGACACCCTGAACATCTTGCTGCAAATCTCCAATTTCAGCCACAGCAAAGGTGGGATAAAAAAATCCCTCTGGATTGGAAATAAGGAAGACATCATATTGAAACGAAAGCAAACCGAAGCCATTGACCTGCTGCTTAGTGGATGCTTAATTATGGGTGGACTGTTTTTTCTTGGCCTTTACCTGATGGGAAACCGGGACAAGGCAATTCTCTTCTTTGCCTGCTATTCGCTAGTCTACAGTTATCGTGTTGCAGGCATTGACAATTATGTGCTACACACCATTGTCCCCAATTTGAGTTGGTACATCACCATCAGATTGGAATACCTGAGTTTATTTTTAGGCATCGGGCTGTTTGCCCTCTATACGCGTTACTTGTATCCTCAGGATAGTAACATCAGGATTGTCAATGCAATCGCCCTTTTTTGTTTTACTTTTTCCATTGCAGCACTGGTATTACCCCCACTTTTCTTTACCAAGCTGATCAACCCTTTTCTTGCGGTTATGCTTTTCTGCATTGTTTACGTTCCCTATGTATATACCCTTGCCTACCTCAGGAAAAGACCTGGGGCAATTTACACTTTGCTGAGTTCATTTGCCTTAATGCCCGTATTCACCATTACCTTATTGCATTACTGGTCAATCATTCCCCAGCTTCAGCTGGTCAGTTTCTTTTTCTACGTTAGTTTTTTCTTTCTGCAATCGCTTATCCTCTCCCATCGGGTTTCCTTTGGATTGAAAAAGGCCAGGACAGAAGCGGAACAGGGCCTTAAAGCAAAAAGTGAGTTTTTGAGTACCATGAGTCACGAAATCAGAACACCTTTAAATGCGGTGATTGGCATGAGCCACCTGTTGCTAAAAAACAATCCCAGGAATGATCAGAAGGAACAACTTGATGTGATGCTTTTTTCTGCAAACAACCTGCTTTCCATTGTCAATGATATCCTGGACTATAATAAGATTGAAGCCGGAAAGATCGTTTTTGAGCAGATTGAAATGGACATACGTCTCATTGCCAGAAACATCGTTTCAGGACTGCAGATGTCGGCGCATGACAAAGGCATTGTTTTGAATTTACAAATAGATCCCGGACTTAAAACAAAGTTGATCGGCGACCCTACACGGATCAGCCAGGTGATTACAAACCTGGTTCACAATGCGATCAAATTCACGAGTCAGGGCACGGTGCAGGTCAACATCCGCGTAACTGAAGAAACCGAAAGGAACATCACTTTAACAATCCAGGTTAAAGATACCGGTATTGGCATTTCTAAAGAAAAGCAAAAAGTTATTTTTGACCGGTTTACACAGGCAGATTCTTCCACTTCCAGAGGATTTGGGGGGACAGGACTTGGTCTGGCCATTTCAAAGAAGTTACTTGAGTTACAAGGCTCTACGTTATGCCTGATCAGTGAGCCGGGTACAGGCTCAAATTTTTTCTTTGTTCATGTATTTGAAAAAAGCATGAAAGACAGTACACATAAACCTGTTGAACAATCTCCTGATGAAAGTGAAAAACCTTTAAGCGGCATTCATATTCTCTTGGTAGAGGACAATTTAATGAATGTCCTGGTCGCACAAAGGTATCTGGAACGCTGGGGAGCGAGTATAGATGTAGCTATGAACGGTTTAGAAGCTTTGCATAAAATTGATCCTGAAAAACACAGACTGGTATTGATGGACCTGCACATGCCGATTATGGACGGATACGAAGCTACAACCAAAATGCGCGAAAATGGAATTACCATACCCATTATCGCTTTAACCGCCAATTTGCCTGAAGAGATCACCTCAAAAGTAAAGCAATCCGGCATCGATGATATTGTGATCAAACCCTTCCTACCCGACGAATTGTACCGCAAGGTGTTGCACCACATTCAACTTTAAGATCTTACCGCCATTTGCGTGCGAAACTGTAACTGATAACTTCCCGGCGTTATGCCCACTAGTTTTTTAAATGCCCGGATAAAATAATTAGCATCGTTAAAACCCAATTCGTAGCTTACCGCAGCCACTTTAGCTGAAGGATTACTCAACAACTGTTTGGCTTTGGCAATCCGTTCGGCCAAAATAAAATCATTTGGACTGATACCGAGTTCTCTTTTAAACAGTCTGTAAAAAGTAGCTTTACTCATGCAGGCCTTATCACTCAGGCCATTGATATTAATCTTTTCATTCAGGTTGGATTTGATGTAATCAATCACAAAGGCGAGTGGATTGTGATGGTCATGCATATCACCTGCGGCAAAGGCATTCAGGTTCTGGCTTTGCATAATACGCACCAGCAATTCTTTCAGTGTCAGGTCTGCCAGTACATCTTTAGCTGTTGATTGTTCTGAACAAATTCGGATAACTTTATTGATCAAATAAGCAATTTCCTGGTTGTTGTCAAAATGGTATTTATCATAATCGAGTGCCCATTTCTCTTTTCCCTCTTTTGGAAAAAACTCATTCAGGTAATTGATGGTCTTTTTGATCTGTTCCTGATCAATCGCCAATGCGATACATTGCGTAGGATTGCCATCCCTGGCTTCCGGAAAGTCAATTTTCATGGTCACAGCCGGTGGAACGATCACCGTCTGCCCCGGCAAATAGTCAAAGCCGTCCTGATCATATAAATGCATCACCTTTTTTCCACGCAGCATACTGGTGATTACGAAATCGTTAAAAGCAAGTGGCACCAGGTAAGATTGGGTATAAGTCTCAAAAATATTCAGCTCGCAGCGTTCCAGGGTATAGGACGTTCTATTCTCTACAAGTGTTTGCAGGCTTTCGGCTTTACTGAGATTTACGGCATTGGGAATATAATGCATCGTTTACAGGATTGGTTAAATATTAACGTACAAGTTAAGCATAAATTATGTTTCAACAAGGTTACACTAGCTGAAACGATAGTGCTACTAGATGCAACGATTATACTATCTAATGGGAGCATTTGACAACTAGGTTTGTATAGACCAAATCAAAACCAGGTATTTATAAATAAAACGACAGTATGAATAATTTAGTAGAAAGACCAGCTTTCAAAGCTCAGTATGATAATTTCATCGGCGGCAAATTTGTTCCGCCTGTAAAAGGAATATATTTCGACAACATCTCTCCCATTGATGGAAAAGTATTTACTAAAGCTGCACGCTCCAGTAAAGAAGATGTTGAACTTGCGTTGGATGCCGCGCACGAAGCTTTTAAAACATGGAGCAAAAGTTCCCCGACTTACAGGAGCAATATCCTGTTAAAAATCGCGCAAAAAATAGAAGACAATATGGAGTTCCTGGCTACGGTTGAAACCGTTGACAATGGCAAGGCCATCCGTGAAACCCTGGCTGCTGACTTACCACTGGTGGTTGATCACTTCAGGTATTTTGCCGGTGTAATCAGGGGAGACGAGGGCTCCATTGCTGAACATGATGAAAATACAGTAAGTATTGTACTCCATGAGCCCATAGGCGTTGTGGCACAAATTATACCATGGAATTTCCCTTTGTTGATGGCCACCTGGAAAATTGCACCTGCCCTGGCAGCGGGCTGCTGTACCGTAGTAAAACCAGCAGAGCAGACCCCGGTTTCTATAATCATATTGATGGAACTGATTGGCGATTTATTGCCTCCGGGTGTATTGAATGTGGTGAACGGTTACGGAATAGAAGTCGGCAAGCCATTGGCGACCTCTACACGGATCTCTAAAGTAGCCTTTACAGGCAGTACGACTTCAGGTAGATTGATCATGCAATACGCTGCCGAAAACATCATTCCATCAACGATGGAACTGGGTGGCAAATCCCCTAATATTTTCTTTGAATCGGTAGCAGCAGCAGATGACGCCTTTTTTGACAAAGCCGTAGAAGGCGCTGTCATGTTTGCCCTGAACCAAGGGGAGATTTGCACCTGCCCATCCAGAATATTGATCCAGGAAAGTATTTATGATCAATTTATAGCGAAAGTTATAGAGCGCACAAAATCGATCAAAATTGCGCACCCACTGGATAAAACCGGTATGATGGGTGCACAGACATCTAACGAACAATACCAGAAAATCCTTTCTTACCTGAAGATCGGTAAAGAAGAAGGCGCAGAAGTTTTAACCGGCGGATCTGCCAATAAACTGGAGGGGGATTTAGAAAGCGGGTATTACATTGAGCCAACACTGTTGAAAGGACATAATAAAATGCGCATCTTCCAGGAAGAGATTTTCGGTCCGGTGGCTTGCGTAACCACATTCAAAACTGTGGAAGAAGCCATAGAAATTGCCAATGATACACTATATGGATTAGGCGCAGGCGTTTGGACAAGGGATGCCCACGAGCTGTATCAGGTACCACGTGCCATACAGGCAGGCCGCATTTGGGTAAATCAATATCATGCTTATCCGGCACATGCACCATTTGGTGGATATAAAAAATCAGGTTTCGGCCGGGAGAATCATAAAATGATGCTGGATCATTACCGCAGCACCAAAAACATGCTGATCTCTTACGACAAAAACAAGTTGGGTTTCTTTTAGCAACTGGTTTTAATACTCGAACTGCCTGATCCGGTATCAGGCAGTTTTTTCCTTTAACCCCTATCATCATGCGTACAAAAAGAGTATTGGCTACACCAGCCGCAACAGCAGTGATCCGTCAGCTTCAATCTGAATATGGAGAACTATTCTTTCATCAAAGTGGTGGTTGCTGCGAAGGCTCCTATCCCCATTGCTTTGAAAAAGGCGGATTTTTAATTGGTTCAAATGACATCTGCATCGGCGAAATTGAGGATTGTAAATTCTATATGGCCGGTGACCAGTTTGAATATTGGAAACACACGCAATTGACCCTGGATGTGATGGAAGGCCGGGCCGCCAGTTTTTCCCTGGAATCCACAATAGACAAAGCCTTTTTTATCCAGTCGCGCCTCTTTACCGAACCAGAACTTCAAGATTTAGTGCCCCTAATCCCGGCAGAATAAATGATTTATTTAAACCGTAGCCCTCAGGGTAAGGTGAAAAGGCACTTTCAATTGTTCCTTTGAATTGCCCAAAATGACCTTGGCGGCCAGATCGCCCATTTTGCCAAAATCGGTAGAGATGGTTGTGACTCCGTTCAGGATAATTTTCTTGATCGGTGTTTCATTATAAGAGATTAAACCAACATCTGTCCCGATCTTAAAATCGAGCACTAAAATCCGTTCAATAAGCGTAACCAGGTCATCTTCTTTCAAATTGATGTAAACTTCTCCCTTTTGTATGGGCTCTTCGGCAATATTTGGCACCAATGCATATTTAAAGGCGTATTGCTGACAAAACTTAAAAAAACCTTTGATGATTTCTTTGGGATAATAACTGTTATTCGGAAAAATCAATTTGATCGTATCGTATTTACTGAGCTCGGTAATTGCCTGTTCCAGCGCATTGTAAATGTCATTTTCAAAATCTTCATACACCGCCGCATACTCCCCCGTAACACCAGGGATCAGTTTATCCAGGATGATTAACTTTTGCTTTGGAATGGTGTTGATCACTTCACAGGCCTTTTCTGTGCCTTCAATAAAATGCGGCATGATGACAAAATGAGAATATTTATCTTTTTTGTTGGCCAAAAAGTTTTTGAATAAGGTAAAGTCGTTGTTGTAAATGTATAAATCCGTAGCCACGTCCTCTCCCACAGCTGTGATAAAAGAGTCGTATATGATTTTTTTATAAGAGCTTAATTTATTGAACAGCAAACAAATCTTCAGCTTCTGCCTAAAATCGGTATTCATGATATAAAAACCTTTACCAGGTATAGACTCCAGAACGCCGATTTTTTTCAGGTTTCGGTAAGCCTTTTCAGCAGTATCCCTGGAAATCTCCAATTCATTACTGATGTCACAGATCGAGGGTAAAATATCATTTTTATTGACATGCCCGGCTTCTATAGCAGACAGTATAGAATTGGTCAACTGAATATATTTAGGCGTTGCAGAATACTCGTCAATGCTTATATATTTATAGGAATCAGTCAACTTCATAATGATTTGGTTAGAATTGCTCGCAAGAACCTGCAGATTACTAAAAGACAGGTACAAATACAATTTTTATTTACGCAATCGTTGCCGGAAATACAACAAAAATATTATAGATTATTAATTGTATAAATGACAATTATAATTACTAATTTCAACTATTTAATACTAACCATTTGTAATTTGCATGAAACATCCTTCCATTCTCCGGGTCTTCCTGGCATCGGCTATTTTTTCTTCAGTTAACCTCAGCTACAGCATGTGTAGCGCACAAGTCAATCCTACATTTAAAATTGAAACGGCTAAACCCATTGCAAAAGTACCTGCAACATTATGGGGTGTATTTTTTGAGGACATTAACTTTGGTGCTGACGGCGGAATTTATGCTGAACTGGTTAAAAACCGTTCTTTTGAGTTTGGGAAACCTTGGATGGGCTGGACTATTAAGAGAAAAAAAGCTACAGAAGGCGAATTACTGATCATCAATCAACAGGAAATCCATGCCACCAATCCAAGATACCTTCAGGTAAATACAAACAAAGCTACAGTAGGGAGCCTGGGTCTGATTAATGAAGGTTTTAAAGGGATCGGCGTAAAGAAAGGGTTGAATTATGATTTTTCTACCTTGTACAGACAGGCTTCAAAAGGGATCAAATTGCATGTCCAGCTATTGGGTAAAAATGACCAGGTGATTGGAGAAGCCATACTGGAACCTGCCGAGACGGGTACTGTGTGGAAAAAGCAAAACATTCCAGTTCGCGCGACAGAAACTGAACCTAAGGCAAAACTGGCCATATGGTTTGAAGGCAGTGGTAAAATTGATCTGGATATGTTGTCTTTATTTCCAGAAGATACCTGGATGAAGCGCCCTGGTGGACTTAGAGCCGACATGGTACAAATGCTTGCCGATATGAAACCCGGCTTTTTACGCTTTCCGGGTGGCTGTATCGTTGAAGGAACTGATCTGGCGAACCGGTATCAATGGAAAAACACCATTGGACCTGTAGCAGAACGACCAACGATGATCAACCGCTGGAATACGGAATTTGCGCACCGGCCAAGTCCAGATTATTACCAGACTTTCGGCCTTGGATTTTTTGAATATTTTCAATTGGCGGAAGACATTGGCGCGGCACCTTTGCCTATTTTAAACTGTGGCATGGCCTGCCAGTACAATACTGGGGAAGTAGCAGCCATGACAGAACTCGATCCCTATGTACAGGATGCGCTTGACCTGATTGAGTTTGCCAATGGCGATGTGAGCAGCAAATGGGGTAAAATACGTGCAGCAATGGGTCATCCGAAACCATTTAACCTCAAAATGATGGGCATTGGCAATGAAAACTGGGGTCCCCAATACTTAGAACGTTTGAAGGTTTTTACTGATGTCATTAAATCAAGATATCCAGAATTTAAACTCATTGCAAGCTCTGGAACAGATCCGGATGGAGACCGTTTTAACTTATTGAATACGGAACTCCGCAAACAAAACACCGACTTTATTGACGAGCATTATTATCGTCCGGCAGACTGGTTTTTGAAAAATGCAGCAAGATATGACAGCTACCCGCGTACTGGCAGTAAAGTTTTTGCTGGTGAATATGCCGCCCATGCAGACAAAGCAATTGTTGGCAGCGACAGGAGCAACTGGCAAAGTGCTTTAGCTGCAGCGGCCTTCATGACCGGCCTGGAAAGAAACTCGGAAGTGGTACAAATGGCATCCTATGCACCCCTATTTGCCAATATAGATGCCTGGCAATGGGCACCGGATATGATCTGGGTAGATAATCTGCAATGCTATGGCAGTCCGGATTATTACGTGCAAAAGCTATTTTCAGTAAACAAAGGTACGGAAGTGGTAACCATCTTGTTGAATGATCAACCGGCAACCGGACAACAAGGGCTGTATGCTTCAGCTGTCACAGATCAGAAAAATAAAACATTAATCATCAAAGTGATCAATTCCTCAGATCAGGCACAATCATCCGATTTTGACATTAGCGGAAATAAAATACAAGGTATTGCTGATGTAGAGGAAATGGCGGAAATGGACCTGAAGCGTGTCAACTCTTTTGCATCACCTGTGGCTGTAGCTCCAAAAAAAACAAGCTTAAAAGCTAAAGGCCAGAGGTTACACCTGAACCTCAAACCCTATTCATTTAATGTGATCAGGATAGCTTTGAAATAAAGAACTATAAGTAAAAACCAAATCATTACACATGAAATTAACCAGATTCATTTGTTTAAGCCTCTGCACGGTATGGGCTGCCAACAGTAGCCAGGCACAAAACCTGACACAGCTAAGCATTAAACCGTCTGACAAGCAGGTCATCAGTAAACACATTTACGGACATTTTGCCGAGCACCTTGGCCGTTGCATTTACGATGGCTTCTGGGTAGCTGAAAACTCGGCCATACCAAATAAAGGCCGGATCAGACTGGATGTTGTCGAGGCTTTAAAGAAAATAAAAATCCCGAACCTGCGCTGGCCAGGAGGATGTTTTGCTGATGAATACCATTGGCGTGACGGCATTGGAGACCGCAGCCTTCGGCCAAAAATGGTGAACACAAACTGGGGCGGTGTAACCGAAGACAATAGTTTCGGTACCCATGAGTTTCTGGAACTTTGTGAAATGCTCAACACAGCACCTTATATTGCCGGTAATGTTGGTAGTGGAACAGTTGAAGAAATGGCCAAATGGGTGGAATACCTGAATTTTGATGGGGTGAGTCCGATGGCCAGTCTGCGTAAACAAAACGGACGTGAAAAGCCCTGGAAAGTAAGTTTCTGGGGCGTGGGCAATGAGAGCTGGGGCTGTGGCGGAAACATGACCCCACAATATTATAGTGATCTGTACCGCAGGTACGCTACCTATGCCCGTAATTATGAAGGTGCGCCCTTAAAAAAGATTGCCAGCGGAGCCAATGCCGAAGATTACAACTGGACCGAAACGTGTATGAAAAACATAGGTACCCGCATGTGGGGATTAACTTTACATTATTATACCTTGCCAACCGGGAACTGGAAAGACAAGGGTTCGGCAACCGGGTTCAATGAGGAACAGTATTTCAGTACAATGAAAAACTGCCTGAGAATGGAAGAAATTGTTTCCAAACACGCCGCTATTATGGACAAATACGATCCGGCAAAAAAAGTAGCTTTGGTTGTGGACGAATGGGGCATCTGGACGAATGTAGAGCCTGGAACCAATCCGGGTTTTCTCTATCAGCAAAACAGTTTAAGAGATGCATTAATTGCAGGTACAACCCTGAACATTTTCAACAACCATTCCGACCGGGTTAAGATGGCCAACCTCGCCCAGACAATTAATGTATTGCAAGCCCTGATTTTAACAGAAAAAGACAAAATGCTGCTTACCCCTACTTACCATGTGTTTGACCTATTTAAGGTTCATCAGGATGCCAAATACCTGCCCATTGAGTTTGTCAGCCCGGATTATGTTTCCGGAAATCAAAAAATACCAGCCTTGAATGTTTCTGCTTCACAGGATGCATCTGGAGCCATACACATTTCACTGGTTAACCTCGATCCCAAAAATAAAATCAAATTGAATACCAGTTTAAATGGTCAGCAGTGGAAATCAGTTAGTGGACAAATCATCACTTCACAAAATGTAAACGATGTCAATACCTTTACTACACCGAACAAAGTAAGTATTGCTAAATTTAACGGCGCAAAAAAAGAAGGTGCAAATTTGAATGTTGAACTTCCAGCGCAATCGGTAGTCGTTTTAGAACTTAAATAACCATCATGAAGCTTAAAGCTATATTTTTATATTTAACCCTTGCGGTGGCATTACCTGCTGCAAAGGCCCAACAGGCCAAAGATCCTTATTTGTTTGCTTATTTTAAAGGAAATGGGGAAGATGGACTGCATTTCGCCTACAGCGAAGATGCTTATCACTGGAAGAGCCTAAAAAATGACCAGTCGTTCTTAAAACCGACCGTAAGCAAAGACAAACTGATGCGCGACCCTTGTATCATTCGTGGTGCGGATGGCCTGTTTCATATGGTCTGGACAGTAAGCTGGAAAGACAAGGGTATTGGTTATGCGAGTTCGAAAGATTTAATCAATTGGTCTGAACAGCAGTTCATTCCGGTGATGGTAAAAGAAGAAGGTGCCAGAAATACCTGGGCACCAGAAATCACCTATGACCCTTCCAGCAAGCTGTATATGATTTATTGGGCAACAACCATCATCGGCCGTTTCCCTGAAACTGCATCTAAAGCTGACGACGGCTACAACCACCGGATGTATTACGTGACCACCAAGGATTTCAAAACCTTTTCAGATACCAAATTGCTGTATGATCCAGGGTTTAATGTCATTGATGCCAGTATTGTGAAAGACAAGGATAAATTTGTGATGTTCCTGAAGGATGAAACCAGGGAACCAGCCCAGAAAAATCTTAAAATTGCTTTTGCCGATCAATTGACCGGGCCTTATACTGCTGCCAGTGCACCGATTACGGGAAACTATTGGGCAGAGGGCCCAACCGCTTTAAAACGGGGTAAAGATTGGGTGGTATATTTCGACAAATACCGCGATCACAAATATGGCGCTATCAAATCACAGGATCTGAAAAACTGGACTGATGTATCCGATCAGATAGCGTTACCTACAGGGTTAAGACATGGTACCATTTTACAAGTTACTAAAAAGGAGCTTAAAAAGCTCCTTGAACAATAATTCGCAGGCTGTATCCTGAGCAAAATCAGAATCATGATACAGCCTGAATATCTCTAATTCCCATCTGGTTTCACCACACTACTTTTCGGACTTTCCGGCCAATGCCAGTTCGCCACAGCATCCGGTTTTGAAGGATCAAAGTTAAATGCCGGATCGATCAGAAATTTACTGATCCCTAAATTTGCCTTTTTAATCCCTTCCACCACACATTTCGCAATTTCATACGCACCATAGGTATTGAAATGCGTATTGTCAGCTAAGGGTTTATCTTGTCCCGGATAGGAATTTGCCGGATAATGCACAAAAGCCTTTTTGGAGCTTTCTTCTCCCAAAGCATTGAACAAATCAGCAGTCATCACATTTAAATCAATCAATGCCACTTTTTCATCAGCAGCTACCTTCCGCGCAGCTTCCGGGAAATCACCCAGAGAGTTCACAATCTTTCCATTTTCGAAAGCACGGCGGCTGGTTGAAGTGACGATCACCGGAATTCCTCCTTTTTTCTTCGTTTCAGCAACAAAGTTTTTCAAACGTTCTGTATAAGATTTGTAAGCGCCATCGTTAGGCCCTTTTTCTTTTTGGTCATTGTGCCCGAATTCAATAAACAGATAATCCCCAGGCTGCATAACACTCAATACTTTCTTCAATCTGCGACTTCCAGCGAAAGAACCTAGCGTCAATCCGGATTCTGCATGGTTCGCAAAGGAAACACCCGGTTTAAAAAACCTCGGGATCATTTGACCCCATGAGGCCCAGGGCTCATCATCCTGGTTGACGACAGTGGAGTTACCAGCCAGGAAAACCGTAATCTGATCCGATACTTTTGAAATCTCAATGGATTTAACAGCAGGGTGCTTTGCAAACTCAAGTGTCAGTTTATCGTCCCAATCCAGTTTGGTTAATTCACGAGGCTTCAGCCCAACTACTTCCCCACCAGTAATATTACGATCTTTCACATTGACAATGAAAGTTCTGGTAACCAATTCACCAGCCTTAGTTTTCACATCTTCCAGCATCAGTCGCCTGGACTCTGCTTTTACAGTAGTCTCCATTGCTTTTTTTGCATCACCTAAAGTCACAGTTACCTTATAATTCCCTTCAGGTACAGCAACCGAAAAATAAAAAGGCTGGTCTTCAGCATTGATCTTCGTATCCAGGTCAAAGCCATATCCTTTCAATTTGGAATACGTATCTGAGGGCAATACCCGGGTGAGCCCAGAAACCTTTTTACCATCGGAGAAATCAAATTTAAAAGCAGTTTTCACCTGCGCTTTTAAACTTGTACTAATCATAGCTGCAGCAAATGCTACCTTTATGAAGCTATTGGCATTCATCATTATTTTATCGTTTATATTCAGATCACAAGAGTACATTTCCTTTCCTTAACATCCAACATGCACCATCCTGTTAAGCATTGTAAAAATGATATGACCAAGGCACAAATTCAGGATAGAACGGGTTGCCAAACGGCCGATCAGGCCGTATTTTGAGGCAAATTAAAACCGGGCAAAAAATCAGCTAACCAAATGCAGCAATTGAAACGTTTATTCTGGCTTATACTTCTCTTCATTCCTGTATTCGCACATACGCAAAGTAACCAGAAAGCTCAACAGGTGCCCAAGCCTGTTTACCGTGATCCGGTATACGATGGTGCAGCAGATCCGGTTGTCATCTGGAATAAAGCCGAAAAGAAGTGGTTTATGTTGTACACCAATCGCCGTGCAAATGTAAAAGATCTGGACGGTGTGACCTGGGTTCATGGAACCAGGATCGGCATTGCCGAGTCCTACAACGGAGTAGACTGGAAATACCGTGACACCTGCGACATTCAATACCGGCTGAGCGATTATACCCACTGGGCACCTGAAGTGATCGAAAACAAAGGAACCTATCACATGTATCTTACCTATGTACCCGGAGTTTTCAGCGATTGGCGGCACCCCAGATATATTGTCCACCTGAGCAGCAACAACCTGATCAGCTGGAAATTTGAGTCTAAACTAACCCTTGCCTCTGAAAAATGTATCGATGCCTGTGTATTTAAAGTACCCGGAGCGGGCTGGCGGATGTATTACAACAATGAAATGGATAGCAAGTCCATTTATTACGCCGAAAGTGACGACCTCTACCGTTGGAAGGACGCAGGGAAACGTGTGATTGCAGATCGTGGCGGCGAAGGCCCCAAGGTATTTTCTTGGAAGGATACCTATTGGATGATTGTCGACAATTGGAAAGGGCTTGGCGTTTATGCATCGAAAGACCTGATCAGCTGGAAACGGCAAGCCGAAAACATTCTCCAGCTTCCAGGCAAGGGAACTGACGATGAGGTGATGGGTGGTCATGCCGATGTGGTGGTAAACAATGGACGCGCATTTATCTACTATTTTACCCATCCAGGCAGGACACCAGCAAATAAAGGCATAGACAATTACGAAACCCGACGCAGCAGTTTGCAGCTTGCAGAACTGGAATACCACCATGGCGAAATCACCTGTGACAGAGACAAACCCTTAAAAATCGCCTTAAAACATTAAACACACGACCCAATATATGAGACTTAAACTGACCTTAATCTTAAGCTTTTTAATAAGCTACATTGCCTTTGCCCAGTCCGGAAATCCAACAAGGGTAACTTATAATTTTAATCCCGGCTGGAAACTGTATGTTGGCGATGCAACCGATGCAGCATCGCCCGGCTTCAACGATAAAGACTGGAAAGACATTACCCTTCCGCATGCCTGGAATGAGGATGAAGCTTTTAGAAAATCAATTGAAGATTTACCTACCGGCATTGCCTGGTACCGCAAACATTTTAAAATCCGGCCATCAGATGCGGGGAAAAAGATATTCCTGGAATTTGAAGGCGTTCGTCAGGCTGGGGAATTCTATCTGAATGGAAAGTTCATCGGTTTGCACGAAAATGGAATTATGGCTTTTGGTTTCGATATTACCGATGTATTGAAACCCCAGGGAGAAGAAAACGTATTGGCTGTACGCATCGACAATGCCTGGAATTATAAAGAAAAAGCCACCAATTCTGGTTATCAATGGAACGATAAAAACTTCAATGCCAACTATGGTGGATTGTCTAAAAACGCGAGGTTGCATGCCACAGGTAAATTGTACCAAACACTACCCTTGTACACCACATTGAAAACAACAGGGACTTACATATTTGCTCAGGATTTTGACATTCCAGGCAAATCTGCAAGCGTCGTAGCCCAGTCGGAAATTAAAAATGAAGACAGCACCGTTCAAAGTTTTCAATATGAAGTAGAAATCAGGGATGCCGACAATAAAATCATCAAAACCTTTAATGGTCCAAGCTCGAGTATCAAACCTGGCGAGACCAAAACACTGACAGCACAAGCCGCTGTAAACAATCTGAATTTCTGGAGTTGGGGTTACGGGTATCTTTATGCTGTAACTACCCGCTTAAAAACAGGGAGTAAGGTAGTGGATGAAATGACCACAAAAACTGGCTTTAGAAAAGCTGAATTTAAAAACGGCATGGTTTATTTAAATGACCGCGTATTGATGATGAAGGGGTATGCACAAAGAACCAGCAATGAATGGCCAGCCATCGGACTTTCTGTTCCGGCATGGATGAGCGATTACAGCAATAAGCTCATGGTTCAAAGCAATGCCAACCTGGTGCGCTGGATGCACATTACACCATGGAAACAAGATATTGAATCTTGTGACCGTGTAGGTTTAATTCAAGCTATGCCTGCCGGTGATGCTGAGAAAGATGTAGAAGGAGTAAGATGGGAACAACGAAAATCAGTGATGCGCGATGCCATTATTTACAACCGCAACAATCCAAGTATTTTGTTTTATGAGTGCGGTAATGAGTCGATCAGCGCAGCGCACATGCAGGAAATGAAAGATATCCGCAACCAGTATGATCCACATGGAGGCAGAGCGATTGGTTCCAGAGAAATGCTGGATATTGACCAGGCAGAGTATGGCGGGGAAATGCTGTATATCAACAAAAGCGCAAACAAGCCATTATGGTCTATGGAATATTCCCGTGATGAAGGTTTAAGAAAATACTGGGATGAGTATAGTCCGCCTTTCCATAAAAACGGTGCCGGCCCTTTGTACAAAGGCGCTGATGCCAGTGATTACAACCGAAACCAGGATTCGCACGCGATTGAAAGTATTGCCCGTTGGAATGATTATTATCAGGAACGTCCGGGTACCGGTACACGCGTTAGTTCTGGTGGTGTAAATATCATTTTTTCAGATTCCAATACCCATCACCGTGGCGAAGAGAACTACCGTCGCAGTGGAGAAGTAGATGCCATGCGCATTCCAAAAGACGGTTATTATGCCCACCAGGTCATCTGGGATGGATGGGTTGAGCCGAAGAAAACGGGGATCCACATCATGGGTCACTGGAACTACAAAGCTGGTGTAAAGAAAGACATCTATGTGGTGGCTACAGGCGACAAAGTAGAACTGGTGCTAAACAATAAGTCTCTGGGCTTTGGCGAACTCAGCGATGGGTTTCTATATACCTTTAAAAACATCAGCTGGAAAGCTGGCATTTTAAAAGCGGTGTCCTTTGACAACAATGGCAAGAAACTGGCGGAAACCCAATTGAAAACTGCAGGAGTTCCTGCAGCACTTCGCTTAACCGCCTTAAAAAACCCGACCGGATTTAAAGCGGATGCAGCTGATGCTGTATTGGTAGAAGTGGAAGTTATTGATCAGAACGGCAACCGTTGTCCTACTGCATTGAACCCGGTTAACTTCAAATTGACTGGCCCGGCCGAATGGCGTGGTGGCATTGCCCAAGGCCCGGATAACTATATTTTATCAAAAATACTACCTGTTGAAGGCGGCGTAAACCGTGTCATCATCCGCTCTACAACTACCGCTGGAAAAATAGATTTAACCGCAAGTGCTGAGGGATTAAAGACGGCTTCTATTTCTTTTGAGTCCGTACCTTTCCAGGTACAGGATGGCTTAACAACAGTATTACCTGCAGACGGACTGAAATCTGATTTGAGCAGAGGTGCTACCCCCGCTGGCCCTTCATATACAGTTAGCCGTAAAACGGTAAAAATCGTGGCTGCAGATGCCGGTGCTAATGCAGACAAGGCAAAACTAAGCTATGATGATAATGAGCTGACTGGCTGGGCCAATGATGGCAAGGTTTCAACTGCCTGGATCAAATATACTTTAGCAAAAGAAAGTACCATAACAGGTGTCGGTTTAAAATTGAACGGATTCAGGACCAAGATTTATCCAATCCGGATTTTAGTTGACAATAAGGAAGTATTCAATGGCCTTACCAAGCCTGGTTTAGGCTATTTTACCGCTGTTTGTAAAGCGACAACAGGCAAAACGGTTACCATTTTGCTAAGCAATACTGGAGCTGGTCAAAACGGCAGCAATTTCGGCACGGAAATGAATGGCAAAAAGCTGGATGACGGTATTGATATGCCGGGTTCCAATTCAAAAGGTGCCTTCAGCATCATTGAAGCAGACGTATATGAAAATCCTTAATTGACTAAATACTCAAAACAAAAAAGGAGTTGCGCACATGCGCAACTCCTTTTTTGTTTGATGCAAATCTGCTCAATCTTACTTGCTTTTAATTCGTTAAAATATTCTCTTTAGGCATGGTAAACTGTTTATTGTCACCATCTGGTTTTGGCAAGCCAAAGTAAAACAACAGCGTTCTTTTTTTGGTGCCATTGATGTGGTTTAACTCGCCAAGTGGGCCAAGGTTTTTCGCATCTGGTGTTACATTTAAGGCCAGTTTACTTCCAATTGGCGGGATTGCATCCAGAAAGGAAATGTCTCCTACAGGAAGCTGCGGATAAGAAGCCACGCCGCTTAAGCCATAAAAGTTAAACAGACGAACAAACAAATCATCATCCGGTGAAGCGATGGTAAATTTACCCTGTACAGTATTCATTTCCATCCAAACCACATCCGAAAAATAGCCCTTAAACTCTGGATAAACCCATGGCGCACTACCTGTTTGAGTATTGTTATTTCTATTTTCAAAAACATTATAGGTGCCGCCTTGTAAACGGTTTTTCCACACCCTTGAGGGGCCTTTACCCAGCCATTTGGCACCTAAAACAAAGTTTTCAGGATAATTGAAGCTGATACCAGCAAACCTGTAATCGCCATTTAAGGCATATTCATAAGTCATTTCCAACCAACCGTTCGCGTTCATTTTCCAGCGCACATATTTCATATCGCCTGTATAAGCCGCTTCGGCCACAATGGCATCACCTTCTTTACTGTATTTTAATCCGGTAAAACTGGCATTGCCGGAAACCAGAACAGGTCCGTTATTGAAAAATAAACCGGCACTACTTTCGTTACCCAATTGTACCAGTTTACCCGTTTTTTTGCTTAACGTAACCGATATGCCACTGGCTTTCATCGTAAGCGTACTATCAGTTTCGGTAGTTGTTACACCAGCGGTATTGGATGGCTGCCGCGCTACTGATTTGGCAAACAACTGTGCATTAGATTTTACTTTCCATACCCATCTGTATAGCTCGTTTCCAAAAGGATCATATGCCGAGAGTGCCAGGGCATCGTAATTCTTCCAATCTCCGGGCAAATCTATTTTTAAATTTCCTTTTGCTACCGGCGCAATGGCAGGTGCAGTTACGCCACCCTGTTTTAAAGAAAGGTATCCATGGTCCAGTTCATCCTGTTTTTTAAAATTGATCAGTTCCCATTTAAACTGACATTGGTTGATATTGGTAAAATGATAACGGTTTTCGACCGGAATAGTTCCATTAAAGTCTTGAGGCAACACTTTCAGGTCAATTTTCACCGGGCTGTAAATTTCACGTATGGCATAAGCACTGCCTTCTTTTTCGCGATGCGGACCAACCAGGCCATCCGGTGCATTTACACCATTCACATCAATGATGCGGTTTTGGTCGGTACGTACCAGGCCCTCATCTGCCAAATCCCAGATAAAGCCACCTGCACCTCTTTTTTCCTTCCAATGTAAATCCCAAAAATCAGCCAGCGATGCTGCACCACCGCCATCATCCTGGGCATGTAAAAATTCGGTAGGCATATAGATATTGGTATCCGCTAAAATCTTTTTGGTACTGTAATAATCCTCATAGTGATTACAGTCAATTCCGCCAAAAGCATTACCCGGTTTATGGTGTGCATGAATGACCGGTCGCCTGGAAAGATCATATTTGGCATAGTCTGCATCCAGATCAAAGTTATGTCCGCCTTCATTTCCATTGCTCCAAAAAATAATCGAAGGATGGTTGACATCCCTGATCACCATTTCTTTAACCAATGGCCGCCCTGCTTTGGTACTGTATGCTTTTTGCCAGCCTGCCAGTTCATCCAGCACGTACAATCCCAATGAATCACAGATGTTAAGAAAGCTTTGGTCTGGTGGATAATGAGAGCAGCGAACAGCATTCATGTTCATTTCTTTAATCAGCTTCACATCCATCAAATCAATTTGCGGATTAATTGCGCGCCCGGTCTCCGGCCACCACACATGGCGGTTCACCCCTTTCATTTTAATCTTGGTTCCATTGAGGTAAATCCCGTCCCCTTTTCTGATCTCTATGGTCCTGAAACCAAATTTATCAGTTGCCTGATAAATGGATTTGCCTGCATTCTGCACCGTGATATTCACCTGGTAGCGGTTCGGACTTTCTGCGGTCCAAAGTGCCGGATTTTTAACCACCGCCTTTACATTGGCGACCGAGTCGTTACCTGTAGTTGTTTTTGTAGTGGCCACAACCTTCCCCTTGCTATCCACAATTTCAGCAAGGATGGTTCTTCCAGGTTTTACATTTTTCAAATGAACATTCATGTTAAATGTACCGTCTGCTTTGGCATCAATGGCAGTCCAGTCGATGTGTTCTTTTGGGAAAGCTTCCAGATACACCGGGCGGAAAATTCCACCCAATATCCAGTAGTCGGCCAGGCGTTCCGCATTGTTTACAGAGGCATCGGCCGACATTTTGCTAACCACAGCTTCCAATTGATTTTCTTTATCAAATTTGATTAGCGCGTTTATGTTGTACCTGAATCTGTAAAAAGCACCTTGATGGGCAGGCCCTGCAGATTTACCATTGATTTTCAACTCAGTATCCGTCATCGACCCCTCAAAAACGATGTAAACATCTTTGTCTTTCCAGTCTATAGGTACTGTAAAGCGATGCTTGTATATACCTTTTTCATCGGCAAAGCGGAAGTTTTTTCCATAAGTTACATAGTCGCGACCGTAATTGTATGCACCAAAACCTTGTTGCTCCCAATGTGAAGGCACTTCAATTTTAGACCATATCCCACTATTTCTACCGCCTGTGGCCCAGAAGTCCCAGGTTTTGGTATGCACGTTATCTGTTCCGGAAAGGTACTGGATCTGCTTTACAGGTTTCGTTTGTGAAAAACCCGGCAGAGCAGAACAGACTAATAAGCTCAGGCTAAAAATTCCTGCTTTTAAATTCATAAGATTGTTTACTATGTTGTTATTTACTTTTTGCGATTTCTACAGCGTACACCTGGCTTTCACCTTCAAAATTGGCTCGAAAAATCACCCATTTACCATCTGGAGAGAAGTGTACATTGGGTTCTAGTTTATACCCATGTGCTTTCATGTTAACCAGCTTTTCTGACTGGAATTTATCGCCAACCGGCTTAAACAGGTAGATCCACATGCCATCATCAGCCTTGGCCACTTGTTTGGGATCTCCTCCATCGCCCGCAAACAGACGCTGATCGGGAGAGATATTGAAATGGATAGACCATTCATTTCTCTGCAGCTCATATTTCTTTTCGGCACCAGTATTCAGGTTTACGCCTGTTAAATAAAATTTGGTACTGCGTGGCATCTGGTGGTCAAACCAAATGGTTTTACCATCAGGTGCAAAAAACTCATGTCCCGCAATTTCCATGTCCATGGTCCGGTTATGCCTTTTTTTAACTTCTCCGTTGGCGATGTTAATGGTCCAGATCCGGTCCACCTTATGCCATGGCCCTTCCTGGCAAAACATCAGCTGGTTAGGATCTGTGGGAGAAAACTGCACATGCCCCAGCCAGGTCTTTTCAGTATGAATCTTATTCAACTTCCCTGTTTTCAGATCGATGGTAAACAAGGTGTTCGGAATTTTAGCATCATAGATCCGGTTAAAGAACTGGCTTTTTTCAGGATACTGCTTTAAGATCTCCCGTTCGGTGTCTCCATCACTAAATTTGCCTGCCAGTACCGTTTCATCCGCATTCATCGTAGATACTGTTGCTTTAAGGTCTGCGGGAAAAACATACAATAAGCGTGTTTTCTTGGTTATTGCACTACTGGCAAATACGCTATCCTGAATCTGGTAAACTACTTCCTGCGATTTATGGGCCACAATTTCGGCACGCATCGGGTTTTTCTGATGGGTAATCTGTTCCGTTTTCAGGGTTTTCATATCTACCGTAAATACCTGACGGCTGTTATTTACTGAGTTGTAAAAAAACATTTTATCACCCACAAATGGATTGTTATGAAAGTAAAAGCTACTGCTGTTTCCGGGTAAACGGGAAAGGCGGACAACTTTATGCCCGGTCTGCAGATCTATCCATTCCTGGGGCATCGGTTTTTTAGAACCCGTTTCGAGTTTTTCCTGCGCTTGTCCCGGGAGCCACAACAGCGCTGTCAGACCAACTAAAATACAATTTGATTTCATCATCATTGAATTGATTATTTATACATTTGAACGGCACTGTCATTTATTTCAAAAGGATGTTTCTCTAACATGCGGTAGGTTTCGGCACCGGCCAGAAGTACGGGGCCATAACTGTGTGCAGCGAAAACATTGATGGGGCGGTAGTAATAAAAGGCCGGATCAAAGCCCATTCCGGTGCCCACACAGGTGCCTTCTACCTGTCCCTGCGCATTAATTTTAGTACTCACGGCATTCCATGCCAGTAAAGCCATCGGGCCGTAAGCTTTGGCATCCAGCCAGCCTTTATTAATGGCACGGGCAATGCAATAGGCATAAATGGCAGTAGCTGAAGTCTCCAGATAAGAATCATTTTTATCCAGTAACTGGTGCCAGAATCCCGTGCCATCCTGCAAGCTCGCCAAACCCTTGACGTGTGCTTTTAATATTTTCAATACGATTGCCCTTCCAGGATGATTTTCAGGCAAGACGTCCAGCATTTCAATCTTCGTCATGAGTCCCCAGCCATTTGCCCTGGCCCAATGAAATTGCGGATGCGGATCCATATCCTGTACCCAACCGTGCATATATAAACCTTTTTCAGGATTAAACATCCGGTCGGCAAACAATTGATATTGCTTTACAGCCTCATCAAAATATTTTACATCACCTGTTAAAACACCCATTTGCACCAGTGCGGGTAAGCTCATGTACAAATCATCCAACCAGAGGGTATTGGGCTGTGGTCTGTTTCTGGCCAATGTTCCATCTTTCAAACGAAACTCCTTAGTCATGATATAATTGATGTAATTGTCAATAACCGGACGCAGATTTGATTTGATCTCTCCAGTTCTTTGTGCTTTAATCATTGAAGCCGCGATGGCTCCTGCATCATCCAGGGCATGCGGATCTATGATGGAACGTACTGGAGTCACAGCACCTTTGTTCGTTTTTAAGTAGTTTTGATAAGTAGCCACTACATCTGCCAAAAAGTTGATCCTATTGATTGTATAATCACGATACTTCTTATCTCCTGTTGCTGCAGCCACTTCAAGCATTCCAGTATAAGTCACCCCCCATTCGTAACTGGTCAAGCGGTAATCTCCTGGTTTAAATATCGAATTTGAATTGGCCTTTTTTAGATCAGCAAGCGCAGTACCGGTGGTTTTATCCACCAATTGAAAAGGTGTGGTCGCATTGAGATAATTGAAAACACGATCTAAAGATATCTTGATGTCAGCTAATTTTGTTTCACCGTAAGGCGTGATATAAGCAGGTTTTAGCAGGTGTAAAGGTGTGGTTACATCATTTCCTTTATGGGGAACATATTGGGCAAAAGACGGCGCCGCCGGAAATATAAGCCCGCAGATGCAAAGCATTTTAAACCCGGTATTTTTAACAGACTGAGCGGAGTTAAACATGATTCAAACGTCTTATTCGGTTATTTGTCAGCCTAATCTAGCGCATTTCAGCAGCAAGGGCATCCTGCCGCATCCTGTTAAAGGCGTAAAGAAGTCATTACAATCGGGAAAAAGCTAAAGGCTGACCGGGGCAAGCAATCCATAGCTGTACCCGCTTTTTAAACCACCAAAATCCAGGATAATGCGGTCCAGAATTACGCCGGGATCGATCATATAGATGCGCAGTGTATGTTTTCCCGGATTCAACGGATCCAGTTTCAGTTTTTTAGTGGCGCTATTGCTCAATACATTCTGCTTCCATTCTTCGCTCCTGCCCTGGGTTTTGAAATCCATTACCTGGTAGGCGTTGCCATCAACTTCAACTGCATAACGCATGCGATAATTGTTGTTGAGCGGATGGGTTGGCAAAGTATATATGGTTATTTCAGGATTTGTAGCTGCTGCAGTGTTGAAGTCGTATTCAACATATGCATTATTTTTAAGCGATCCAGTGACTTTCATGTCAGGAATTTGCACACCAACAAGCGGCAAAGCCATTAAACTTTGGCCTGTATGTCCCAGATCTTTTAACAAAGACCATTGCTGAATTCCATGATCCACTTTTCGGCTAAACGCAGTTGCTGGAATATCGAGATAACTGTCTTCTGTACTCAGATCAACATGTACTGTCCGTCTTGTTCCGTTGGCTGTAAATGTAATCTGTCCACTTTTTTGATTTGCTTTAGCCCAGTCTATGCTTACCCAAATGCGATGCTCTCTTTTTCCAAATTGCGGCTCCAGTTTACCCGAACTTTGCGATAATTTAATCCAGGATTCTGTTTCGGCCTTCCATTCTAAAACTTTATCTGTGCTTAGAAACACATCGACAAAATAACGCTTGTTGGCAAAACGGTTAAAAGCAGGTAAAACAAACCCCGGACCTTTAACTAACGACGAGTCGGGCCGAATAAAGCCTTCCGGAGCTATGTTCCATACCGCTGCTTGATCAATCGTGGTTGCGGGCAAATCAGGGGTTTGGTAAACTGGTAAATTACGTGGGCTCATGGACATCATTCCTTTCCATTTCCCGCCACTAAGTCCATTATTGTAATATTGGGTTTCTTTTACAATATCTTCGTATGCCTGTTTAGATAAGCTGGCATAATCGGCTGCACTTGTCCTGTTTTGTTTGGTGTACCACATGGCTTTATCTCGGTATAGAAACTTCTTGTTCATGAGGGACGCACCGACAACCGGATAATAAACCAGTTGATAAAAAGCATCTGCGTCTTTGGCTTTAATCTGGGTTCGCAAAGCCTTTACAGCAGCTGTTAAGCCCTCATATTGGTCTATCCTTCGTTGTGCCTCATCACCATAATAGAAATGGTTATAAGCGGTATAACTGGTTTTTGTGGTCGGCTCAGTCTGACTCCATCCCATAAATTCTGGCTTTCGATCAAAAGCAAGCTGGTAGTATTTCCACAGCACCTCGGCAATCTGACTGGCATTTTCGGGGCCGAATATATCTGATGCCCAGTTCTGCAAATGGACTTTGGTATAACTGCTTTCTTCAAAAGGTTTAGTCTGGTACGCCATATCCAGGAACAATTGCATATTGTACTCTGAAGGTTTAATATCACCCACATTCAATACCCACAAACGATCAGATTTAGTCTGATAAGCTTTCATCATCTCTTCGCGAATTAGCCCCGGATGTGTGGTGCTCAACCACAGATAGTCGTGCGGGCGCCCCCAATATGAAGCGTGATAGTAGACTCCAGAACCGCCTGCCCTGGAATTTTCCTTTTCATTGTTTAAGCGCTGGATGTATCCATAATTGTCATCCGGCCAAACCAGGGTGATGTCTTCCGGCAGTTTAATCCCCCCATCGTAAATATCCAGTACCTCTTTATACACGGTAAACACCTGCGGTACAGCAGCAGGATTAGGATTGATGTATTTTTGCAACAGCTTCCTTTGATCCTCAATAATTCCCTCGAGTAATGGAATGGCTTCTTTCACACTTTTTACACCTTCCATACCGCTATCATGAACACCACGCATACCTACTGTATATACGGCATCGTTATTTTTACTTTCTTTCACCCGATCTTCCCAGTATTGGTGCACCGCATCTTTATTGGTCAGGTAATTGAAAGCCCCCCTATTTTTAGTCCATTCGCTTACGTTATTGCGTAACATGGGTTCTGCATGAGAAGATCCAACCACAATGGAATAATCAGCGGCAGCCTTTTCATTACCAGGATAGTGGTAAAATGCTTTGGTACTGGGGTGCATAGCCGGCCAGATCAGGTTGGCTTTAAGCCTCAACAACAATTCAAATATCCGTGTATACGTTTTCGGACCGATATCGTCAGTTTCGGGCTCCAGGGTTTTAGCAGCCCATGGCTGTAGCCCCCAATCTTCGTCATTTAAAAAGATACCACGGTATTTAACGGCGGGCGGATTGGATACCATTCCACCTTGTACATAAATCTCTTTTTTTGAGGCTGGCTGCACATCAGCCCACCAGTACCAGGGCGAAACACCGATTAACTTAGAAAGTTCAAAAACGCCAAAGGCAGTTCCGCGGGGATCACTTCCCATCACAACCAATGCCTGTTTTACACCTGGAAGCGGATGATCAGCTATAGAAATGCTGAATGTTTCCCACTTTCCAGTGACCCCAGCTGTTTTAATCTTTTTTTGAAGCACCAGCTTGTCAATTAACTCGGATTGCCCAAGGGTTCCGATTAGCACACAAAAAGGACTGGTTATTTTCCCACTGTTATTTACTTTTGCACTGGTACCTGTCACTAATTTCAGATCATCTTTTAATGCATTAGCTGCGATATTGACTACCTCGGCATCTCTTTTATCTATATAAATCGCTGCTGCTACTTGATTACTCACTAAAGGAAAGGCAGCGGATGAAGCCTGCGTTGAAATGGCGACTTTAGCGACCTGTGCCTTTGCACCGTACTTTATGAAGAAAAATTGTACCATTATAATCAGGCATTTTACCAGCAATACTCGTTTTGTTGTCATAAAATTCTGGAGCTAAAATAAAGCTTTCTATTATCGATCTTTTAATAGAGACACGTCGTCTGCCTGGCAAAAGCCATGAGCAATACCATCTGCAAAGAAACCAATTTCTACCTTCCCGGCACGGACCTGTATATTTTTAACAGAAATTGTTTGCCAGGAAATATTTTCCTTTTCAATACTGTATTTAAACGTTTTTCCATTACTCAATGCATACATTTCCAATCTATTAAAACCATTACTATTTTTCACTTTTGCAGTAAGGGTATACCATCCATCCTGAAGTTTCACATTCGGTGAGGATGTAATTTTCTGAAAAATTTTACGCTTAAAATTCACCTGATCGCTGATATTCAGGCTTTTTTCACCGATTACGATCTGCCTGTCGAGTTCGCTGTTCTTATAGTTAAGAACTGGTGATTTAGCGCTGTCGAGGCTAATTTCAGTCCCCTGAATAACAGTAGTAGCCCATCCGGTTAATTGTGTTTGAACCGGTTTAAACTTACTGGGAATATAATTACGGTCTGCCTCAAAGCTGCCATTCTTCACATAGTTGTTATCGTCCCCCACTTTCCAACGGCCTGTTTTAGCGTCCAGGTCCCAGGAGCTAACTGAATTAAAGTATGGGATTTTACCATCAAACGATAGCGGGCACCATTGGTTATACCCCAGTCCGTTTCCTGCGAAATCCGCCCAGCGGTCGCCACAATAAATAATGGTTTCTTGTTCTTTTCCTTTTACAGTACAGAAAAAACCGGTCTGCGACACATGTGCATAATCGTCGGAAGTTCCTTTCATCACCAGCATATCGTTAGTTGGCAAGTAAGGCCCCCTAATGTCATCAGCCACCAGGTAATACGCAAAAGAGGCATCCCAGCCATAAATATTTGATGCGAACATATAATATTTACCATTGTATTTGAACATACAATTCCCTTCACGGCTTTCCCCTTTAAAAACCTGCGTACAGTCTAACAAGCCAACCTTACCTGCTTTTACACCAATTTCTGAAACATATATTTTGTTTCGGCCTCTTCCATAAGAATAAACCAGATATGATTTTCCGGTATCCTCATCGGTAAATACAGTCTGATCACCAGTATTACTAGTCCCGATCATCTGCTCCATACTGATTCTCTGATGCCATGTAAATTGACCGGTTGGCGAATCCGATAATGTAATCAACACCTGATTACCATGTTGGACAAACATGGCATATTTGCTCAATTCTTTAACGTAGGCTACTCCCAAACGTCCAACCCAGGTTTTACCAGATTGATCAGTTTGATCTTTTGTTAAAACATTTCCTTCAAACGTCCAGTTCACCAGATCGACAGAGCTGTAACAGGTTACAGATTCAAAAGTTGCTTTTGGTTGTGTTACAGCAGGATTGTTGCGGTAAGCATCCGCTTCGGCATAATGAACGCCATACCAATAATATTTTTTCAGTCCGGTAAGCGGATCTGCGAACCTGAATATCCCGCCCCCCTGGCTATTGATGGGAAGGCCGTCTCTGGTATTCCAGAATACATCATTTTTGATGTTTTGCCCCTGTGCATTCGAGCTATCCAGGCTACAAATCAGGACAAGCAACAAAATCAAAACCTTATTAAAAGCATATTTATGCACCATCATGTTCCTTTAAAATTTAAAATCAATTTTTGATGACAACTTTATCCAGTGCGATAAAGTATCCGGTACTACCATAGGTTGTTTTTCTTTTGTCCGACCAATTGGGACGTTCCCTTAATACAGAAATTGTCAGTGTATACTTTCCTTTGGGTAATTCAGGGCTTATAAATTTCAATCCAGATATCGGTTTTAAACTATAAAAATCCACGATAGCACTACATAGCACCGCTCCTTTATCATTTTGGAGCAGTACACTTCCATAGCCATGATCCGGAGCGGACAAAGCATAAAAGCTGATCCCTGTTCCTTCAAATTTAACTGCAAATGAATCACCTTTGGTATCCGAGCGGCCAGCTTTCCATTTACCCGTATATTGAATGCGCTGGTCATCTGTATGCTCGATTATTTTTTGACTTATTGCTTTAGGCGAAGTGAGGCCCGTCTTGATATTTAACCTCCAGGCATCCTGGTAAGCGGGGATAGCTATTGAAGTTCCAGATACAGTAAGCGGCTGCCATACATAAGTTGCCGCCGAGGCCTGCTTCGGAAAGGACCAGCGATCACCCATAAACAAATAAGTACTGTCTTTCGATCCTTCAACGGGCAATACAAAGGTAGTTTGCGAATTCCAGGTCAGGGAACCTTCTGGTGCAAACAGCCCTCTTAATGTCCATGGCCCTTTTAAAGAAGTAGCGGTATAATAATAATTGTCATTTTTCTCCCAGCTTGTTAAATGCGACCCCAGGAAATAATACAGATTGTCCTTTCTAAACATAGTTGGAGACTCGAAACCAGCGGTCATATTTTTATTGACTTGTTCGATGATGCTCCTGTAATCTTCAGCCAACTTATAAACCTCGCCCCCATGGATGAGCACGTAGCCCGAACCATCCCGATCCTGGAAAGTCCCCATATCCCATTTTCTGATCGGCTTGCCATCAAACAACAATGGCCCTTGAAAGGTATAGGGGCCGGTTATGCTATTTGATGTAGCGTAACCGACAAACTGATCTTTGTAACCCAGTGTATCCACATGCATGTACATCATGTATAAGCCTGTTGAAGGGCATTTCATCACTTTTACTCGCTCAGCGACCCGGTTAGGCCCCAATTTCCCTGAAGTTTGTACAGGTAGTGCAACCCTTTCAAATTTCCAGTTGTATAAGTCTACGGAGGAATAACAGTTAAACCCTACAAAAGCATTACTGGTATCGGTATGTGCCTCGCCAAAAAGGTAGTATCGCGCGTTGTCTTTAACGATATTGGCACCATGCGCACTGACCACTTTTCCATGTTGATCAAACCAGGGCACACCAGAGTAAATGGCATCAGACTGCCCAGGTTTTTGAGCAAATACCTCAAAGCTAGCCATCAAAAAAAGAATTATGATCAGCCTCATACTAGTTCTTAAAATTGATTACATTTTCTTGTATATGCGCTTTATCCTGAATGGTATCTGCATTCACATTTTTGAGCAATACGTTTTTAACCGGTTGCTCTTTTTGTCCTAAAATCCGGGAAAGAAATTTCACATTGGAGGCTTGTAAATTATCCAGGTGTATGTCACTAATTGGGGTAAGTCTCCGTTCAACTGTTGGCACCAGGGTTCTCCATTGGTATAAAACATCAGTTTCAATGCCCAAAATACCCAGGTCAATTTTACCTGCTCTGATATTGGAAGCATAAATATTTTTCACATAGCCGCCCATGCGCTCATTGGTTTTAATAAAGATGAGGTGGTTCAGCTTTGCACCATCAACAACGGTACAGCTGTCTATGAATACATTTTCAATTCCTCCAGAGAGCTCGGTACCCAGGGCTACCAGCTGATGACCATTTTTCACCAGGTTGTTGCGGATAACAATATTTTTTGAGGGGATTTTTAAGCGCCAGCCCTCCGGGTTCCTGCCCGATTTGATGGCAATCGCATCATCGCCCTGATCAAAAATGCAATTTTCAATTAATACGTTTTGACTCATTTCCGGATCAATGCCATCATTGTTGTGGCCATGTGCCCAGACTTTTACATTCCTGATGACTACATTTTTAGCTAAATATGGATGTATGGTCCAAAACGGGCTGTTGGTTATGGTAATTCCATCTACCAGAATATTTTCTGACCTGTTGAACTGGATAAACTGCGGACGCAGATGAGCCGAATCATTAACCATTTGACGCTCCTTTACCGGTGTATATGCCATCGCTAAATTGTATAAACGCTTGATGCTTTCCATATGTGCTTTAGGACGTGCAAACCACTGCTTCCAGATGTCCATTTTTGCTTTCAATTCCCCTTCGCCAGTTATGGCTATGTTTTTACATTCGTAAGCATAAATCAAGGGTGCATAATTGTAACATTCCATCCCTTCCCAGCTACTGTGGACTGCTGGTAAATAATCAGCTGGCTGCTCGGAAAAAAGCAATACTGCCCCTTTATTTAAATGCAGGTTTACATTACTTTTTAAGCGGATCCCGGCTGTTAACCATTCCCCTTTGGGCACAACCACTACCCCACCACCGTTTTTATTGGCCTGAGCAATGGCTTTTACTAATGCCTGGGTAGTTCGCTCTTTATTTCCCTGGATTGCACCAAAATCAGCAATTGACAGCCGCTTGCATTTGCTAAAATCTGGGATTCTGATAGCTGGCATTTCAAACGGAGCCTTTACTTTTATCGTTTGAAGATCTACTGGTGATTTTTGCTGGGCGGCAGCAAAGGCCGTCAAAAATAACATGATCAGCCCCGGTATTACTCGTTTCATATTCCCAATAATAGATAAACAAGCTATTATTGGCAACATGCACTAACCTGTACTAATTTTAATGATACTTTGCTTGAGTATTTATAAAGTTTTAGTCCATTTTTATTCTGCCGCAATGTTTGATTCTTAAGCTACAACGAGACAAGTCACGCTGTAGCTTAATATTATTTATTTGTTACCTGATTTACCAAGAAGCCACCATGCAGCGGTTAATATGATCAGCAAAGGAATTAACCATTTCAAAATGCCTCCACCGGATTTTTCCGCTTGCGGCGCGCTATGGCTTTAATTTAATTCGGCACGTTTATCTGAACGTGCCGAATTGAATTAAAGCCATAGCAACAATCGTTATCAAGTTCAAATCAATCAATTATCAAGGCGCCACAGGACCCGAAGGAATGGGGCTCTTATTGATCCCAAATTCAAAACAGCCCAGATCAGGGCTAACCCCGGTAAAAGTAAAGCCTAGATTCACACCCTTATCAATTAAGTCGCTTCCCGATACCAAACGCATAAAATCGTTGGTTGGCAAAGTAAAATCAGAGTGTCGGCCTTGAGTAAGCAAAGATTCTGTCTGACTTAAAAAATCTGAATCATTCACCGTTATGGTACTCAACTGGAAATAGTTGTTGCTGGCAGTGCTCAACGTCAGGTTAAGGTTGCTCAATTCTGTCGACCTTGCTTTGTACCCTAAATTGTTGTTCAAATTGTGACCATAACCCGCCACATCGCTGGCATAATCGGAGCTTCTGTTCAACATGTTAAAATTTACCGCATTTTTTAATGCTGTATTGTTGTACCAATTGCTTCCGCCAAGGTGATGATTGGCGTAAAAACCGGAACTTTTATTATTTACTGCCAAACAGAAACGTACGTTATGACGCGGAATAACAGCGGGTAAATTGGTGAAATTGGTTACGCCAAATCCTCCGATTTTAAATCCATTACCATCACCCAGACTGACCATTGCAGAGGAGTATCCATTGTTGAATGCCCAACAGTTTTCAAAGGTTATCGATTCAAATGCGTTGATACAATCAAAGCCATCATCACTGTTCAACCATGCCCTACAGCCCCTAAAAACATTCCCAGTATAGCCCACCCCATCGTTATTCGGGTGACAACCGAAGCCATCTACATTGCCTCCTTTTTGGTTTTCAGACACGTTATCCCAATTGTTCCAGGCATCACAATTCAGGATGAGGTTGTTGCCTCCTTTGGTGAGGTAAAAACCATTGGCCATGCCATCGTGCATTTTCAAAGCTTCATAGATGTTATTGCTGCCTTCATTTCTAAAACATTCACTTTGTGTATGGGCAGTTATGGTAACTTTCACTCCTTTTACATCCAATCCTTTAATGGTGATGTAGGAACCTTTGACCATAAATGCCGTAATGCGTTTATCAGCTGGGGTTACATTTGAAAAATCAAATACTGGTTTTTCGCCCGGGTAAGCCAGGTACTGAATTCTGGCACTCGCTGTTCCGCTCTTATCCAGATAGGTTACAATGGCGTAAAGGGTTTCCGTTCTGGCAATCTGAGCAGTTTGCATCACATAATTTCCGCCTCTAATGTAAACGATATCACCTGGCACACAGGCAGTCTGTGCTCTTTGAATGGTTAAAAAAGGCAGATCGATGGTTCCTGGATTGGTATCTAGTCCCGTTGGAGAAACATAATAGATGTTTGTAGCCAATACGGCCAGTGTGCTTAAATCATTGTTTAGTGCAAGTTTTTCATTTTGGAGGATGTTCTGCTTAGCGCAGCCTGAATTGAGGAAAAGAATGGCCATAGCCAGCCTCATGAGCAGCGAACTGCTCCGGTAATTGATGCTCATACAATAGGGATATATTTGGTTGTGCCTACTCTGTTTAGGATTTTCGGCTTACTCCTGAATTTAAAAATCTATTTGCTTCATACAGATTAACGGAGCATGTTACGGAGTAATCGTAGGATATAAATTTACTGTTGCGTCCTGAAAAAAGTCTGCTTCATCCCAGTACATGATGCCTGCATAAATCCACAATGGAACTTCTTCAGTTGTGTTCAGATCAAAAGAACCCTCATAGGAATATTCTGAGGTAGTTGGATAAGATTCGTAATCCCAATCGGATCCATATCCAGAACCTGGAGAAACATTCCACAATGCCTGTTTACTTGCATAAATAATACCTGGCCATCCGTCGTACCCTATATTGGTTTGGAATTCAGCCATTAAATTCCCAGGATTATGCGGAATATTCTTCGCGGTAACATGGTAAAAAATGGTATGGCCGTCTGGCCCAAGAGAAAAATGAGCATAAAGGAGGTTACTGTCAAATGTGTAGGACGTACTGGTGCTTGTTGCCGTAAAGGTGCCAGAAGTTGTGGAAGTGTAAATGGGATTCCAGCTAACTGTTTGTGCTTTGGCAGCCCCAACAGCAAAAAGCAAGGCGATTGCAAAAATAATTCTTTTCATTTTTGATTTAATTAAGGATGATTATTGCCTACTCTATTCAGGATTTTCGGCTTACTCCGGAGTATTAAATTTGAAATTTTAGGCACAAAAAAAGGGGGGCTAGATCAATTTCTGCTCATTCCCCCCTCTTCAACTTATGTTTGAGAACCTATGTCATTTCCATTTAAAAGGCAGATACCAGTTCTCTATGTTCATGAGTTTCGCCCTTACGGTCGAAGCTTCAGAATTACCGTCTTTTAACAATTTCTGATAGACACGTTCTGCTAAAAAAGATGGATCGTTTCTACGTCGGGCCACACGCACCAAATCTGCCCATCTATTGCCTTCAAAGGCCAGTTCCAGTGATCCTTCATCAATAAGCTTGGACTCCAGTCCGGTCATATCTGTTTGATAACTGGTATTAATTGCAACCACTCCAGACCTTCCTCTTACACCTGCATTTTTGTGATACGGACCACGATAGGCAGTGTTAGAAGCAATATACTGCGCATTAAATCTATAGGGCTCTTCATAAGGAGTGATCATCGAAGCAAGATAAGCCGCAGTATTGGTAGAAGACGCCAAAGTTGCATCTGCAAAGGTGTTCGCAATTCCGGTATTTAGTAAAGCCCATGCAAGCTTGCCTTTTCCATCTCTATTGGCTGCTTCGGCATAGTGTAAATGCAGGCCAGCACCACGCCACAAATACCACATTCCATTTCTGGTTAAGGGCACCAAAGGATCATAGTTGTAAATGTACTTCATTACCACAGGTTGGCCATTTACAGTTGTATAACTTAGTTTGCCTCGGGCATCGTAAGGAATCCCATTTCCCTGAGGATTACTTGCCCAGGCATCTATAGCTGTCTGTGCCGGCTTAAGCATATATTTTCCTGCACCTGTATTGGCAAAAAGTTCAATGAATGGGTTAGTTGGATTAAAACCAGGATTATATGGCATTGCCCAAATCCATTCATGGTTCCAATTCGCTGCCGTATTGGACAAACAAAACATAGACTTAAAGCCGTAAGTTATGCTGTAACTCAAAGCAGATTCAGAGTGCAAACCACCATAATTGGTGCCTCCATCTGTATAAGAAACACCATTTCCGTAGGTGCCATCATTGTAATTTACGTGAAAGGTGTTAAACATTGAATTTGTATTGGTATTGGTAGCTTCTGTTTCCATTACATTTTTATAATTTTTTGCAGCCTCTAAATAATTACCCTTCCATAACTGCAATTCACCTAACATGTAATATTTATTAATAAACATCCTTTGCGTATTACTTCCATCAGTTGTAATGGACAATGAAGATCCTGTTGGATAACTATAGCTACTGATATAAGGCATTTGTTTCATATCCGCGATCAGTTTATCCAGCAATGCATCTAAATTCAACTTAGGGAATAAAGATTCATTCTTTAAATCATCTACACTTGACAAAGCATCTGTTACATACGGTACGGAACCATATTGAATCCCTAACTGTAAGTATAAAAAACAGCGCAACGTAAGGATATCAGAATACCTTTTCTGATAATCATCCACACTCATCAGGTGCTTTTCATTCATGATATTGAAATTCTTCAAAACATCATTACAATTCAGGATAACTTCATAAAAAGGCCGCGGATCTGCATACGGATTATCACCCGTAACTGAATGCGTATTCAATTGTTTCAAATAGGGATCTGCATTATTGGTTACATCAAGCAAATCTGCCCGAACTTCATTAAGCAATACATACTGCTTGGCCAAATTTTGAAATTTGCCGTAAATTCCGATTACAGCAGCATCTGCATCAGCTACATTTTTATAAGCATTGTTGATATCCAGCTTATCTTCAGGTAACACTTCAAACACCTTTTTACATCCCCCTAAAGTGATAGCCATTATTGCTATCAGGACTGACATTTTAATAAATAATATCTTTTTCATTCTATGCAATTTTATAATTCCTTTAATCAACAGACACTTATAACCCTATCCTTACTCCAAGTTGAAATGACCTGACCAAAGGTTCAACTGTAGTATCAACGCCCTGCGTATAAATACTTCCGGTCGCATTAAATTCAGGGTCGTATCCTAAATACTTGGTAATTACGAACAGATTATTTCCGGTTACATAAACTTTCGCATATTTAAGTGCTTTTGTTTTTAAGGGAATGTTATAACCTAAAGCCAACGTACGTAATCTAAGATAGGAACCATCCTCAATCCAACGATCCGAGAACCGGGCATTTCCCATCGGATCGTTTAAAGTGGCCTTGGGAATATCGGTCACCTGTCCTTCCATTTTCCAGCGGTTCAGAACTGCAATACTTTGATTATTGTAATTGCTTGCTGATTCCAGGTTTGAACGGGTATAGTTATAAAGATCATTACCATAGCTAAACGTAAACAAAGCATCCAGCGACCAATTTTTATATACAAATTTGTTACTAAAACTACCTGTAAAATCAGGATTGGGGTTACCTATAACCACACGGTCACGATCATCTATGATTTTATCTCCATTGACATCTGCAAATCTAACGTCACCGCCTGAAAAAGCAACAGAATTACCTACTGGGGTTTTTATTGTATAACCTGTGCTTGCAGCATCTGCATTGCTGCTGTAAACCCCACTCGTTTTGTATCCGAAGAAGAGATTTGCAGCGCTTCCTTTTTGTGTAATGTATGTGGCTCCTCCATATGAATTTAGTAGGCTTCCATTATCATTCGGAAGTGATAAAACTTTATTTTTATAAGTGTTATAGGTTAAGCCCAGATCCCATTTCAAACTTTTGTTCAGGATCCTCGAGTTTAAACCAATGTCTACGCCATTTGTACGCATTGAGCCCGAATTAGCAACAACAAGTGCTAGTCCGCTGACTGTTTCAGTCGGCTCATAAATAAGCATTTTTGATGTTTTATTGCTGTAAAAGTCAATAGATAAAGATAGATTTTCGTTTAAGAAAGCAGCGTCAATTCCAAGATTAGCTTTCGCTACCTTTTCCCATTGCAATTCAGGGTTTCCAAAATTCCCCCTTACCAAACCTGATAAGCCCAGTAGATTCTGTTTCACATAATATTGACGGGAGGTATAGTTACCAATATCATCATTTCCGGTAAGCCCATAACTAGCGCGAACCTTTAACAAATCAATGGCAGTCATATTTGACATAAACTGCTCTGAAGAAATCAGCCAGGCTGCCGATACCGATGGCAAAACAGCAAAAGGAGACCCGCCAATTTTAAAACCATCTTTTGCCTCTGTACCGAAGCGAGATGAACCATCGACAGCAAGATTTAAATTAAGAAAATATTTACGGCTAAAATCATAAGAGGCCGCTAAGTAATTGTTTAACCATCTGTACTTTCCAATGTCCCCGCCCAGCTCTCTTAACGCTGCTGAACCGTTTCCAATACTAATTAACTGATCCGTAGCTGAATTATAGGTTCTCGCATAATCACTTTCGCTTTCGCTATTGGTGTATCTAAATCCTGCAGTGGCAGAAACGTTGTGTAGCCTATTAAAGGTTTTTTGGTAACTAATCCTTGTGTCACTATACAGATTGTATACACGCTGAACCTGTGAAGCTAAACGACTATCAGCAATCGCATTTCTAAGCGTGTCGTTTGACACTCCTTTTCTAGGTATAAAATAGCTCTCACGTTGCTTATCGTAAGTCACTCCAATTAAAGAGGACAAATTCAGGTTTTTACCTAGTTTATAGTTAAAGTTAATAGAGCCAAAAAATCTGTAATTTTTAGTGGCCGATTGCGCAGTGTTAATCAGAGAACGTGGATTACTGACTGAGAAAATATCTACATCGGATAAACTTGGCGATACATTATTATTCGCATCAACCTCATTTGGTCGTAAAAAAGGTGCTTTAACCAAGGCAGAAAATATTGGGCTGGTTGTGGTTGATAATCCCTGGTCCCTCAGATTTTGTTCAGCATATGTAAAAGCTAAATTCGCATTGGCAGTAAGTTTAGAAGTCAGTTTAAATTCAGCATTAAAACGTGTATTATATTTAATCAAATCAGTGCTATCAATTACTCCTTTATTCTTTATATAACCAATTGAAAGTGCATATTTTGCGATATCATCTCCTCCTGTGATTTTCAGAAAATAATTCTGGTTATAGCTTGTTCTAAAAACCTGATCCTGCCAATTGGTATTGTTATGGTAAGTATAATAATTCGGATTCAATTGATCATTCATGTAAGGTAAAGCTGCAACCTGACTACTCGGTATGCCCCCACTTTGCAAAAGATCAGAAAGATAAAGTCGATATCCATTCGAGTTCATCAAAGGCAATTGCTTCGGTTCAAGATTAACACCTCCATAAAGCGAAAAATCAATTTTTGTAGCCAATTCTTTAGCTTGATTGGTGTTGATAAAAACAACCCCGTTTGCGGATTTTGTACCATAAATTGACGCAGTTCCATCTTTAACCACAGTAATGTTATCGATATCTTTAACATCTATATACTGAAGCGGGTTGTTAACATGCCCTCCAATTAAACTTGATCCGTAATTATTACTATCATAGATCATTCCGTCGACTACAAACAAGGGCTGATTTGTCGAATTAATGGATGTAAAACCCCTTAAGAATAAATTAGCGCCAATACCAGCCGTTCCTGAGCGTCGGATTACGTTTAAGCCGGGAATTCGGCCCTGGAGGTAAGTATCAGGAGTTTCAGCATTTAATTTCCAGCTGCCACCAGTACTTACTGCATTTACAGCTCCAGCAATGTAACTTAATCTTTTTGAATCAAACGCATAGCTGGCCTCATCGTACAACGATGTAAATGATTCTTCGTGTAATCGTACAACGAGGTCTTTCATCCCCCTTAAAGGGATCTCCTTCTCTTGAAAACCCGCCCCAGAAACCGTAACAATAGCATTATAATCGGGCACGGTCAGAGAAAACTTACCTTTTTCATCAGTCAAAGCTGCGGAAAATCCCTCTACACGCACATTAAGTCCGGACAAACCTTTTCCTGTTGCTGCATCTACTACTGTACCTTTTAGCTTTGGTCCGGTACTTTTTTTCTTGGGAACAATGGTAACCGAGTCTACGGCTTTACCTACTGAATCTGTTTGTGAAAAAACTGCAGTTGATGCAATTAGAAACATCAGTGTTACTGGTAAACTTTTAAAAAATGAGGTGGTTTTAAACATAATATAGTTTATTTGAAATAGCCTTGTCTTAATTATTGGATTACCGGAACTAATTTCACATAGTCTAACAGCAAAGTATTAACATTCACAGCTGTACTAGCCGCAGAAACAAGCGACATGGTCACATTACCATATTTAGTGACTATACAATCTCCAATATAAAGATCAGAATAGGCTATTGCATTCGCTGTAGCATCAGTTGAAGCAACCGAAACTGGCTTATATCCTAAATCTGTTGCAATATTTGAGCTATTGAATACAAGCTTCTGGTTAAAAGTTACTGTTTGCGGATCTCCTGTTGTTCCTGCAATTGCTCTCCAGTAAACTTTATATGTTGCAGAAGGAATATTTCTTAAACGATAGTTTACATTAAGCGCAGATACTCCCGAACGATAGACTTCAAGCGTCTTGTAAGGGATGCCTTTATTATCTGATCTTATCGGATAAAATACACTTCCTGAAATTCCGCTTGAACTAAAACTACTCACAACTTCACCTTCAACAGTGATTGTTGGAATTTTTTCTGCTACGGAAAAATTCATACTACTCATTACATAAACCCAACCATTACTCGCCTTATAAGATGCGATGATTGCACTTTTATTAATTGGTATGTTAACATTATTAACAGACAGAAGTTGGGCCGGAAGTTGATTCGGAGAGTAAGACCCGCTTACTGCTAGATCTTTAACTACGTTCCAGGAGGTGAGGTTGGTTGTTGTGCTATCTGGAAAAATGCTGGTACTGTTGTAATACTTAGTCAATTTTGCTTTTTCAGCGCCAAAAGATGCGTCAGCGAGTAAAAAGAAAGTATACTGATTTTGTTCGTTGCTTACATTTTTAACCGCAGATAAAAATCTATTTGTAGTAACTAATCCCGTACCTGGTTTTAATATTGGTTTACCAGTTACTGGATCATAACCAGTGATTGTAGCTAGACTAGTATCCTGAGCTGTTTTGTTAAGTGACATCAGGTATGTTTTTTGATCCAGGCCAATAGTGGCCGAACTTACATATTCCCAGATGCTTTGTTTTACCGGTGCGGCTCCATCAATGACATGTAGGATGCCATTTTTAGCATATTGATTGGCGAGGCTGATATTGGCTTCATCAAATGTATTTTTGGTAAAAGGAACATATTTCCCATTTAACATCAAGATACGTTGTGTAGTATCTGCGGGAACGGTAGTAGCATAAGTAAGATTGGCGATGTGGTTGGCTACAAAAACTTTCAATTTGGCCGTATCAGTCACAATACTGGCGTCCAAATTCTGAAGGGCCGAATTTGTAGGTGCCCATACGGTATAATTTTTTGAAGTGTTTATAATCTCTGCATAACCAGTTTTTATTAAATATCCACTAAATGTGGAAAGGTTCGCATTCGCATTAATTTTATCCATCACACTTAAGGTCATTGCTTCGCCTGAAACCATTCCCCGCTCTTTCCAGGTATCTTTACAGGCGGTCATTACGCTCAATACACAAAGCATAACAAACATTAAAAATCGGGTAGTATTGCCTATCATATATTTTTCACTTAAAATCATTTAAATTGTTTTAGGTGGCCGGATAAATAAATTTCCGACCACGAATTGCGCAGATTTTAATATCCACAAATTTTTGCGTCAGTACTGGTCTTTTTAAACCTGCAGCTCTTTTGATCCTGATCAATTGGAATAAAATGGATCATATCCAACCAACTCACTGCGCCATAGGTTCCATTAACACAAGTTAGCCTTATCGTCTGGTATCCCGTAGTTGTAATATCTGCAACACCCAACAAGCGTCCGGCATTATTCTTTGTGCCATTTGGCTGTTCATACGAATATCTTTTATATCCTTGTGCCAACATCAGGTTATCAGAGTTTGGATCACTTAAACTAACTCCAGATGCATCGAGGTAAGAAATCATCGATGCAATATTTGGGAGGGTTTGTTCATTAGCTGTACCTGCATTCATCGTTGCCTGTAAATTTGGAGCCTTGGAACTCTGTGCTCTGTAGCATAGCCAGACCTTATATTTACCTTTTACCAACATGGGTGTTTTAAATTGCACCCAGGTGTGTCTACTAGCAACCTGCCCAAGTTGAATGGCTAAATAATCGTTGTAAGCGGTATAAAATGTTGTTCCTGTTAAAGAACCATCTACAACATAATTTGACGTTGTTGTAGCACTTGGATTTTGAAAAGTAATTCCAGCGCAAAGGCTCTTATTACCAGAGGTATTAATATCAATGGCTTTTCCTAATTGGCGGAAGAATGACGTTTGTGCACGCAATTCAGGTTGATCTCCTAAATCATAATATACAGCCTCTGGATTACGGACCTTAATTTTGAAATATTTTGAGGCGTCATTTAACACTCCATTCCTGCCAGAAACATCGCTAAAATTTCTAATAAGCGGAACCCCGGCTTCCGTAACGTCGTTAAAGGTAACCTCATTTAATATTACATCCTGACCTGTTTTCTTGGTAACAATAACTTCATTCGGCGCAATAGTAGGAAAAGATTCTGCACTCACAAGATCAGCCATATAGTTCGCCCCCGGTAAAACATGATAAGCTACAAACAACCACAAACTATCTGCATGATCTTTAGGATTATTTTTAGTAGAAAGCTTTGCCCTAAGCTGTTCGTAAGTAGTAAAACCCGCTACCCGCAAAGCACTATCACTTTGAGCAATAGCGGTTACAAACCGGCGTGTTGTATCCACATTATTAACAGTATTCAACGTATCGTATAAACCCGTAGCTCTCAGGGCTTGCGTAAAAATAGAATAACGTGAATTATCTGCAATCAGTTGTGCAACCGTTTTTGAAGCTGGAATAAGTACATGGTCCAGAACGTGAATAATTCCATTTCCAGTTCTGATATTTGCCTGTAAAATATTTGATTGCCTGTTAACAGTATATTTTGTAATTCCTCCTGTATTCGAAGCTCCGGTTAGGAGAAATTGGCCATATTCAGTTAGTGGAAGTTTTCCATCTGTAAATTTGGCTGTTGAAATCGTATCCGAGATTAAATGAAATTTAATCAAATCTTTGAGCGCATTTGCATCAATATCTGCAACTGAAGTTTTATTCAAATCTTTCAACCAGCTTTTTACAGCGTCATTTGTCGGGGCAAAAATGGTATAAGAACCGTATGCACCAAGGAAACCAGCCGATCCTGATTTTTTAATTATTTCAGAAAATAAAGAAAACTGTTCAGGATACTGATCTAAATAACCAGTAATATTTACATCACTTGTAGTCGTTAGTGTCATATGTTCTCTTTTACAGCCCATAAGACCAGTAACAAGCATAAATACAAGGCCTATTACTCCGTACATTTTTTTAGTTGTTTTCATAACCTTTATTTTAGTGATTATTTGTAAAAATTATTTTGCTCTAAAGCAGGGTCTGTGTTAATTTCATTTTGATTAATTGGGAAATAGTGGCTATCAACATCCCGATAAATAGCCAACGCAGACTGTTGTCTTGCCGCAGGAACAGCACGTTCAACGACCCTGTTAAAAATCTCATTCAATCTTTGATAGTTATTTCTTTTTGCATTTCTCAACAGATCAAACCAACGCTTACCTTCAAAAGCAAATTCTCTTGCTCTTTCATTCAGGATATAATCTGAGATGCCAGCCGCATCAGATGCATCAGGACTCTCAGCTGTAATTACCGGAGCTGTTGCCCTTTCACGGATTCTCGTTACGATATCTAAAGCATCCTGACCACGATTTACCTGAGCACATGCTTCTGCTTTCATCAATAAGATATCAGCATAGCGGTAGGCAAACCAATGTACATAAGAGGGATTATCAATCGAGTATTTTGTAATTGTAAAAGAAGTAGGATTATATGCGGCATCTTCTCCCCGGATATCCACCATGGGAGTTGGAGACTCATCAGGAGCAAAGAATTCTCCGGAAGTTGCCGGACCAGCTATGAATTTCTTCTTAGATGCAACCAAAAAGGCATTAAATGGATTTGAAGTACCGGAGGCATCAAACTGAAATTCAAAAATGCCTTCTGCTGAGTTTCCATTATAAAACAACTGAGTATACCAGCCACTTGAATGAGGTACAAGTGTAAACTGGCCAGAATTTATCAGTTTATCACATTCTAAAATGCAATTATCATATTGCTCCATCCACAAATAAACATCAGCAAGAATTGCTTGGGTGGTGTATTTTGTAACACGACCTTTATTTGACGCCGGTGTACCATACGTGCTAACAGCATTAAGTTCTGCCTTCTTTAAATCGGTCACAATTTGGGCTAAAATTGCAGCTGCTGGACTTTTTGGCAAATTTTCAAGCTGGGCATCTGAAGAAGTAGATTTCAACTTTAAAGGTACATCTCTAAAAGACCTTACCAGGTAAAAATACATCAAACTTCTAATAGCAAGTGCTTCAGCCAGATAAGCATCCAAACTACTCTGAGTAAAGGTTTTATCATGTGTCAGCACTTGAGGAGCAAAATCAATTACGGTATTACAGTTATTAATTACTCTATAAACTGCAGACCAATTGGTTAATGAATTTGTAGGTAATACGTTAACATTAATAATATCTTGCTCATCGGCATTGATTCCGGCACCAGCTGCAACCATATCGCCTCTAATTTCACCCCAGGTAAACAAGTTATAAATGAGACCGGCATCTAACAATGAGGAGTAACAGCCAATAACGGCAGCTTTGACATCTTCTTTAGTTTTCCAATATTCTTGACGAATAATACCATCCTGTGGCTCCAGGGTCAGGTATTTGCCACAAGAAGAACTGATCAATACAACTACGATCATCAGTATTTTATATATATATGCTTTCATTTTCTTCCTTTTTTAATTAAAATCTAGCCGAAATACCCATTGTAACTGTCTTAATAGGTGGTGTCATAGAGTTGTCAACAGCAACAGAGAAAGGCCCGCTAATTTTTGTGGTAACCTCTGGATCCTGCCCGGTGTATTTAGTTAATGTCAAAATATTTTCAGCTGTCATGTAAACACTAAGGCCTTTTAAATTAATTCGCTTCAACAGGTTCTTACCAAGGTCATATCGAACTGTTACAGTCCTCCATCTTAAAAATGAGGCATCCTCAACATATCTACTTGAACCTAGCCAGTTATAGTTATTAGCAGAGCCATATACTGCTCTTGGAATATCAGTGATATCTCCTTCTGCTTTCCATCTCCTTAATACTGCCGTACTCTGATTATCGTAAGAAGACATGTTGGTGGTTGCCATTTTTGTTCCGTTAATTAAATCATAACCCGTACGGAAACTGAAGAAAGCACTCAATTTTAGGTTTCCATTAAAAGTAATACTTGGTCCAAAACCTCCTGTATATTTAGGATTACTATTCCCCAGGTAGACAATATCTTTATAATCGATACTTCCATCATGGTTAATATCTTCGTATATCGCGTCACCGGCTTGAAACTGATAATTAATAGAGGCATTGTTGGCATAAAATTTCATGTATTTTTTCTGTCCGTTTAGGCCTGTGATATCATTTCCATCTGCATCTTTTGCCACGGTAGACTCAGTAGTGGGATATACGCCTTTGAATTTGAACCCATAAAATGATCCGAAAGGATTTCCAACCTGCAAATATTCTTTGTATGTGCCATTGCTTGTTATTTTCCCGTTATTTTCAGCTGGATACAATGGAGAAATCTCGCGAAGCATATTTTGGTTTTGCGCAATATTAAAAGCAAAATCAACACGCCATTTCTTATTCCTAACCAGTATACTGTTGATACTGAATTCCCAGCCTTGGTTATCCATTGTACCCACATTCATATCTACAGAGCCGAAACCAGTATAAGTTGAAAGTGCCAGGTTCTCGTAAAACAAATCTGTAGTTCTATTTCTATATACTTCCACATCCATGTTTACCCTGTTATTGAACATATTTAAGTTCATACCAAGGTTTTTACCTGTAACGGTTTCCCATCGTAAATTGGTTAACTCCAAATTAGATGATGAAACTCCTGTTTCTCCCAGATAGGTAAAATCATACGTGTTGTAGGTATTGTAAAATCGATAGTCTTTTTTTGGCGCATTACCTGCCTGACCATAACTGGCCCTGAAACTCAAATCGTCGATAAAATTAAACCTTTTCATAAATGGCTCCCCGGATAAACGATAGCGGGCTGATACCGAAGGAAACAATCCATATCTGTTATTGGGTCCGAAACGGGAGTTTCCATCTCCCCGCAATCCCACATTAATTAAATAACGATCCAGGAATCCATATTGCGCACTTATCAATGCCCCAACACTACGTGTCTGCGACAGGGTAGATACAAGTTTTAAATCGCTATTGGCCGTTCTGCCACCGCTACTTACATCAGGAAGCTCAGAGGACGCTGAATTCGCACTCATCTCCTGTTGACTCACATATCGACTGTCATTGCTTTGCAGGGAAAGCAATCCCTGAAATGTATGTTTTTCTCCTAAAGTAGGTGTATACAATAGATTTGTTTTTGTAGTTACAGTGAATTGATCTCCGTCCACATCAGATGCCCTATTGGAGATAGTTTCAGTGATAGGTCTTCCAGTGACAATTTGAGGTAAAAACGTTGTGATTTTTGAATTGTTAATATCAAACTGTACATCTGAAGTCGCAGTCAATACATTTGGAACTACATTGTACTGCACGTTAAAATGGGGTGTCACACGATCTCCCAATTGATAGTTAGACGCTTGTAATGCCATTGAAACAGGGTTGTATGTTCCGCCTAGCACATAGTTGTTACTTCTAAGGTAATAATACGCATAACCTTGAGCAGTTACGGCTGGTGTAAAATAATTAGACGTTAAATTACCGTACTCGTCATATTCATAAATACTCTGGTTAGGCATTTTTATGTAAGCTGCTTGCCTAACACCTAAATCTTTTGAACCAGTATACAATTGATTATTGGCGATGTGTGTGTAGGAAACGTCCGTTCTGAATCGAATACGTTCTGATACCGTATAATCCAAGTTAATCCTTGTGGTGATACGCCCCAGGTCAGTTCCTTTAGTAGTACCCTGCTGGTTGAAATATCCTAAGGAGCCATAATAACGTGCACGCTCTCCTCCACCTGAAATGGAAACGTTATGATCCTGCAGGTAACCTATTCTTGTAATTGCCTTTACCCAATCGGTGTTGTTACTGAAGTTATAATAATTGTACGCGTCGTTTTTGTCATATTGAAACTCTTTTGCAAATTCAGTAGTTGAAAATATTTTCCCTGCGTTATAATACTCTTCGGAAATCAAGGTAGAATATTGATTTCCGTTAAGTAATGGAATGGCGCTGGGTTGTTTAGAATATGAACCTTTAAAAGTATAAGTGATATTTGGCTTACCTATAGATCCTCTTTTTGTTGTGATAATTAATACTCCATTTGAAGCCCTTGACCCCCAAACCGCAGTAGCGGCCGCGTCTTTTAGTACGCTGATATCCTTAATATCAGAAGGCGCAATATTTAGCAATTGAGCATAGTTGTTTTCATCTGAACTGGCAAAATTAAAATCTTCTGGAATTTCTGTTTCGTAAGGCATACCATCAACCACAATGAGTGGATTAGTTGCACCGTTTATGGAGGAAGTTCCGCGAATACGTATCTGCATACCAGCCCCGGGATCTCCCGAAGTAGCTGCAATATCCACACCGGGTAATCTGCCCTGCAACGCCTGGTCTATTGAGGCTGACTGCATTTCTTCGAGTACTTTAGCGTCAATTGTAGCAACAGCAGTGGTCAGGTTACGCTTGTCGATTTTCATTCCAGTTCCGTTGTCTGTATTTTTTTTGCCACCTATCACAATCTCATCAAGCGAATTACTACTGGATTTAAGTGCAATATTGATTACAGTCCTTCCGGCGATAACAATGCCTTTTTGCGTTTCATAACCAATAAAAGAAACCATCATTTTATTAGCGGAATTATTTATCTTAAGTGCAAAGTTACCCTCAATATCTGTAGACACTCCGCCTACCGTACGATTATCTTTATCCACTTCTACAACAGAAGCCCCTATAATGCCTTGTTTATCCTTTGCATCGATTACTTTTCCCCGAATAACCAAGGGCGGCTGAGCCTGGCCAAAGGCATCTCCTGCCAGTATCAAAATAAAAGCAAAAACAAAGTACATGTTCTTGGTAAAAAATCTTTTCATATATCTGCTATTTCAGGATAATTAATAATCAAATTTTAAATAACGATCTAGTTGATGAATCACCGTTCTATTAGATAAGACATTACTATTTGAGATTACCACGTTAGCCAGTGGACTACTGTTTTTCATGTCTTTTACCTGCATACTGTTTAAACTATTCGTGATTGTTACGTAAGTGTCATTACCATTAGAATCCTTATACAAAGTCTTATACAGACCAGCTTTTAAGCCGTCCGGAACTATGGTATTACCTGAAATGATATGGTATTGAATAAACCTATTGATCTTAGCAATGTCGTTTACATTTGTTGGTGCGTAAGTGGGCGCTCCGGTTACAAGATCCCCAGGAAGTACCCCATCTTTAACTGCTTGGACTATCGCGGCATTATTAGGTACAAAAACGGTATAATTAACGCCAAGAGGTACTCCATTAATTTCAAAAGTAGTAGCATTGTAAAGTGAGCTGCCCTTAAGGTACATCGAGAAACTATAGAATGGATCAGTTGAAAGTGTACCTTTTGCTATGATATGCTGGCTGACTTGTTTTGTGGTAAACGAAAGGAACTTGTTCACAAAAAAAGCATAACCATTGCTGGCTTTTCCATCAGTGCTACTTAATGCACTGTTTACCGAGACGTATTGTTTAGTAACATCAGTACTATCCAATGTACCAGATGAATATATTTTCAAATTATCATACTTAATATATTCTCCATTCAACGTCTCGACGATTCCAGCTCCTCCGGAAAGTAAATTACTCATCTCACCATGGGACGCCGGAATGATGGCTTGCTGCAAGACCCTTTTAAAATCTCCATTTGCTGGAATTGTTAGCCGACCAGTAATTGTAGAGGAGGCTAAGTAATTCGGATTGTAGTAATAACCATTTGCGGTTAGCGTCGCATCGCTCATCATAATTAAATTCGCTTTGATCTTAGAGTTTTTCACCGATGTGTACAAACCATATTCATTCAAGAACGTAGAAGTAGTCAAATACGCTGGATTCAAATACGCTTTTCCAAACACTGTAGAAAATACGTCTGCATTTTGAACTTTACTAACACCATAAAACAAACCATTACTCAATAATTTTTTGTCGATAACATCAGAACCCGGGTTAAATTGCGGAACCTCTCCAGTAAGTGCAGCCGTCGCGTTAGAAAACTTGCTAGGCCATACCATGCTTTTATACATATGAGCATTTAAAAAATCAATCAATACCTGTTGATTACTAATAAATAAATCCTTCATAGTTTTACCAGGATAGTATTTCAACAATACATCTCTTTCATAAGCAAGTAACTCTTCATTTCTCGGCACAAACAATGTATAAGCACCTGTTTGAGAATTATTTGCTGCCCCAGCATCTTCTGTAAATGATTCATTATTTGGAGAAAATCCAAGCAATGCGTTGTAATATTTCACATATACTGAATCCGCTTTACCTGACAAGACCTGATAACGATGCGTTGCTTCGTTACTAGGAGAATACGTCACGAAAAGATCAAGCAATTTCTTAAATTCAGTATATTCAGCTTTCGATGCAACATACTGATCAAGTGTCTTCATCGGTTCGATGACATGATCAACCTCGTGTATGACACCATTTTCAGCAACAATGTCTTTATTTTTAACTGAAGCATTAACCACATTAAAGCCTGAATAGGCTGTGTTAGGAAAGAAATAATTATAATCGGTAGCTCCAAGTGCCGCCGCAGACATCGCATTGGATATGAAATAAGTGATATATTTATTGTTGAAATTAGTATATACATACGTACCATTTCCATTTGAAGAGATCACCTTAGCCTTTTTACCATTAACCGTACCGTCGTAAACGAAGTCATAATAGGTGGTACGTCTCCGAAAACCAAGATTTGGCTTCCAACCAGTGGCGGACAGATAATCACCTAAATGGTCTGTTTTATTAGCATCGTATGACAATGCATACCGAATGATATTTGTAGCTGTAGAGTCAGCAAGCTGATCAATACTATTTAATCCCTTTTCCTGGAAGTAAACCTTAAAAGCATCGTCATTTGGCGCAAATAAAGTCCAGAAGCCAGCGGTACTCAAGATTTCCTTATACTGCGCCTTATCAATACAAGCCAATAAAGTAGTAAAATTACCACGAGCTTGTAATTGTTGATAAATGGGATCGGCAAGTCCATCTGGCCGCCCATAATACGCATCAAATTCCTTCTTCCTGCAACTGGCGAAAGCTACAATAAGTGTCAGGATGACAATTAAACGTTTTTTGAAAATTTTATCCATAGCATTTTTCATTGAATAAAAAACACCATCATAACTTGACTGGTAAGTAAAGCAACAAGAAATCTATCATCAATACCTATAGGTACGGCGGTACTGATTCCAAGAAAGAAAGTAGAGGTTTTTACATACAGTTATATTTGGTTATTGACGGTGGTTAACTCGTGTTATTTGGTTAATTGGTTATTTGGTGACTCTATTATTTGGTTATTTAAATTAAAAATAAGTGATCGGCCCGCTGTTGGCAACCTGTGGTGTCCTGTATGCCGCCTCTAAACTACTAAATTTTAAAGCGCTACAACAAATAAATGTACCGAAGACGTTTATTTAAGCGGTTTTAGGTGTATGAGACACAAGTAAAAAAATATTTTTATTTTGATTCCTTCCTGAAGGAAATGCTATTGTACTGTTGATAGTTTTAGGACTCTTGTACATCCTTTTGGTCTGGTTTGGTAACCATAGGTCTTACAGTTGGGTAAAACTTTGACTTCCTTGGAGCGTTATAGGACTATAGTCCTAGCCGAGTCCTATGAAACTCCTATGTAACTCCTGTTTGGTATCCTTTTGTTACGAGCCAGCCCCCACCCAGATCCAGACCAGAATCAAACATGAACCAAAAGTACACAGAAAAACCAAAAAAGCAGCTGATTTGAAAACGTGTGAACGGATTTGACCGGGTTTGACTGGATTTGACCGATCAAATGTCCGACTTGTATATTCATAAATAGCGAAAATCTATTCGTGAACATTACTCATCCTAATTTTACATCCCTGGATATTCATGGTATGACTGTGCTAACCCTACCCCGTATTTACCTGCAACATCAAAAACCACTGGCTTTTTCCTATTTCTCATTTTTATCCTGAATTAAAAACATGGCTTTTGATACATACAAATTGAAATCCTTGACCTTAGCTTTTATTTTTTGGGCTCCTGGCAAATAACTGAACCCCGCCACCGATATATTCTTACCCAAATCGATAACTACCTGATGCGGCTGAGCCCGCTTTTCATGGCTCCACCGGGTTTGCCAGGATGTTGTTGGTTGATTATCCATCAACAGGGTAGCCAATCCATTTTCCTTCTCAAACTCTTCACTGTCGGCATATAGGATTGAACACTCTTCTCTTGGAACTTCCTGTCCTCTTGCATCGATAATCCTCAATTCGGCAATGGATGCTACGGGTGATTGTTCATAGGAGGAAGTACTTTCCAGACAAATGTACCTGCCGGTAACGGGTTTGTCTAACTGAACATTTTGCCAGCCCTCTTTATCTGTTAAAACTCCGGCTTTAACCAATTGATCTTGGCTCAAAACCAATTGTTGCCCAGCTTTTGAATGGAGCAAGGTGGAATCGAGCTGAGTGGCCCAGATCTGATCTTTAACGCCTTTTAATGAACGATTTTTCGGGTTTCCAAGCTCCAGTACCGTGATCTGATTGTTCCCTTTTTTGAGCCAGCATCCCGGGATGTACAGCGTTTGTTGTGGACCAATACTCCAATACCGGCCAATCAGTTTGTCATTTAACCAAAGTAAACCATGATCTAAATTACGGGTATCTAAATAAGTATCTCCAATTTCATTAACCTGAAAACTACCTTTCATCAGTTCAGGATATCCGTCTTTGCGTGCGGATGCTTTAAACGAGCCGAGACGATCTAAAGGGAATTGGTAATGCTGCCATCCTTTCAATGCTTTGCCGTTGAGGTAAACACCTTCAGTTATTCCTTTGCGTTCGTGATCTATTGCCGCACCAAAATTAACCCGGCCCAGAGGCTCAATCCAGATCTCTAACCGGTGCTTACCCGCAGCAGTATTTACTTGCAAAGCAGATTGATTGAGGCGCCTATCTAAAACACCCAACTTTTTACCATCTACATAAATCGTAGCCCGGTCCATCACCCGGGTAATTTTCAGCTCACCTTTCAACTCCCCATCAAAATCATGGGCATATAAAATTAAACCATAGGCCTGATCAAGTGCTTCCATTGGCTGCGGTGTGTCAAAAAAGCGCGGCGCAGGTAAATTATGCTGAAGTGAGGCAAATGGTGTAAGCTTAAACTCCGGTATCGTTATTTTTTGAATGGGCTTTGGCAGTTCAGGAAGCTTAAGCTCCGGATATTTATGCAGGATCACATCTCTGAAAGCAAAAAACTTTTCATTCGGTTCTCCGTTCTCATTTAAAGGTGCATCGTAATCGTAGCTGGTGGTATATGGGGTGAAGTAAGTGTTGCTGCCATTAGCACCCGGAAAAAAGCCGTTGCTGGTTCCACCATGAAACATGTACAGATTCACAGAGATGCCATTGTCTACCATCCATTTGAAGTCGGCCAGTTTTTCCTGGGCAGAGTGCACTTCATGTTTACCACCCCAATAGTCGAACCAACCTGTCCAGAATTCAGAATTGAAACGTGGGCCATTGGGTGCATATCCAGCAAAAGTTTCAAAATTCTTCTTCGCATTTCCCCCAAAGTTTAAGGTCGGTATCACCCCCTCAACATATCCTTTATCGTAATATTTCTTTCCCGCCCAATCGCAATTGAAAAGTGGCACATCCACTCCTGCATCCAGTAAGGTATGTTTAATCGAATTCAGATACGCTTTGTCCGATCCATATTCGCCATACTCATTTTCAACCTGTACCATGAGCACATTACCGCCTTTGGTAATTTGCACGTTTTTAAAAGACTGTACGGCGCGGTTCAGGAACTTTAAGGTGTGTGGCATGTAATTGGGGTCAGAAGAACGCAATACTATATTTTTGTTCTTTAAAAGCCAGGATGGCAAACCACCCAGGTCCCATTCGGCACAGGTATAAGGGCCAGGGCGGATAATTACCCACAATCCTTCTTCGGCAGCTTCTTTACAAAACTCGGCAATATCCAGGTTATCCTTGAAATCATACCTGCCTTGAACCGGCTCATGCGCATTCCAGAACATATAGGTGCAAATGGTATTTAAGCCCATTGCCCTTGCCTTTTTTAAGCGGTCACGCCAGTAAGCACGTGGAACCCGCGCGTAATGCATTTCGCCGGAAATAATTTGAAATGGCTTCCCATCGAGCATGAAGTTATTTTTGTCAATGGTAAAGGTATGCTTTGCTTGCGCAGTTACATCCTGCAACGAAATCAGCGTTAAAACTGATGCCAAAAGGTATTGCTTAATCTTCATATGTTTTTTGTGGAAGGACCTGAATTTAGATTTGAGATACTCTTGTTTAGGGCTATTTTACCTTAACTGGTTTAAGCTTTTCAAACACATTCACGGGTAAGATAGTCCCTTCAGCATCAAAGCGCATGGTGGAAATGCAGGTTTCCCTGTTGTAGCCATCACCTCCCGGTATCTTAAAACGGTGATAGGCGATATACCATTCGTCCTTTCCCGGAACCTGCACTACAGAATGGTGCCCTGCGCCTTTTACCACGCCTTTACCTTTGAGTACCGGGTAACCGGTTGCTTTTTTAAATGGCCCGATAGGTGATGTTGAGGTCGCGTAGGCAATAGAATAGCGTGGGTCACGGGTATCGTACTCCGACCACATTAAATAATAAAGGCCTTTTCTCTTGATCATAAAGGGTCCTTCATTATATCCAGTTGGTTTGAAAGAAACAATTTTAGCGGTATCACAGGAAACCATATCCTCATTCAACTTCACGACATTGCATTGCCCTTGTCCCCAATACATGTAGGCTGATCCATCATCATCCACGAATACCATCGGATCAATCATCTGTCCTTTTTTTGCACCTCTGGCAATCAGTGGTTTTTGAATTGGATCTGTAAAAGGGCCTGTCGGTTTATCGGATACGCCTACACCTATATTTACATTGGCTGAGTAATAGTAATAGTATTTTCCATTTTTAAATGCAATGGTTGGAGCCCAGGCACGTTCTTTAGCCCAGGTTAGATCACGGGGTAAATCCAATATTACGCCTTCATTTTTCCAATTGACCAGGTTATCTGAGGACCAGCAAGTAAAACTTGTCGACAACCAGCCTTCGGTACCGTCTGTAGTTGGGTACAGGTAAAACTTCTTACCGAAAACGGCAATATTAGGATCGGCATACACGCCTGGCAAGACTGCTGCCGGAGCATTCAAAGTATCTACTTTTTGGGCCTTAATCAACGATGATATGCCTAAAGACAATAAAAGGGTCAGGCCTATTGACCTCATTTTGTTCATTTCCATATTTTAAATACCCGGTTTAATTTGGTTCCTAACAAAACTAAATAATAAACGTTAAAATAACGATTGATTATTCCTGCTCATTTTTATTTATTTAAGTATTTTATTTTACAAAAGGAACAAAAAGCAAAAGGCCATATCGTGTTGCATGATACGGCCTTTTAATCATTTAAAAATATTTACAAATATGGTGTAATGGTCACTGGCCCAATCAGACCGGATGGCATTACGGCCCAATTCGCTGCATCAAATGGTTTATAGTTAATATTCACAAAATTGATCTCATGGTAATTCCTCCACTGGATCTTTTTCTGATCCATATAACGGATTCGATTGGCCATAAGGTTAACCACTTCAACTTTGATGATATTGTTACCTGCTTTCAGGTATTTACCCACACGTGCCTGGAATGGGATGCTCCATAGGATACCTACTTCCTGCCCATTGATCCAAACCCGGGCACTTTCATCCACCTGATTCAAGTTCAACACATATTCCTTTGCAGTTTTCGCATTCAACGTAAAATTACTGGTGTATACACCAGTTCCGGAAAAGTCCTGCAGTCTAGGGTCTGCCAGGCTTGTCCAGGAAACCAATTTATTCAGTTTTTGTGCTGCTGGTAATTCCGGGCCACCTGTAGTAAAGTTCAAGGTCCAGGCATTGTTCAAATCAATTTGTTTGGCTGCTTTATTTAAGTAAGTCCAGTTAGCAGTCCCAGCAGGCATCTTTTCTAAAACTTTCAAAATCATAGCTTCGCCAGAGCGCATTTGCAAACGAACCATCAGTTGTCCGTCTTTAACGCTGCTTGCGCCAAGTCCGGATGCACCGCTTTGCGGATCCATCAACACTACGCTGCCATTTGCATTGATCGGCAAGGTTGCATCCACATCTTTAGCCGTATGGTTTACGATGTAATAATACTTACCACCAGCAAAACTGCGGCGGATAAATTGTAAACCAGTGTCTGCAATGGCTTCGCGTTTCACAGCACGATAGGCTAAAGCTTTTTCTACATCAGTAGCCAACAAAATTACACCCTGACCAGTTTTAAACTGTTTAACACCATTACCCGCATCAGCAAAGCTTAACTTAGCCAATAATGCCTTTAACTCAGCCCTGCGTTCTTCGAGTTTGTTTAACCCAGGAACATCTTTTGGCAATTGCTGGAAGATTACGGTGGCTCCCTCATTAGCCAGTTGAATGGCTTTAGTAAGCGTTTCTACACTAATCATGGTACATTCTGGAATGATCAGCACTTGGTATGGCGATGCATTGCCAGCAGTATTGATCAAACCATTTTGCCCAGCAGATTGTGCCAGCAAACGGTCCGACGCAAAATCAAAAGAATAACCTGATTTCGCCAGGTTTTTCGACAACTTGTAAAAAGCAGTTGGATGTAACCACTCATCAATATTATGTACCTTAATGGCCATATCCATTCCTTTTGCACGGTTCCATACGTCATATACCGGCCAGTAAATGAGCAATTCATTGTCTGCTTTTCCAGATTGAAGAACGGACTGGCACCGAGTCAGATAGCTGTTCATGCCATTAACCTGTGGCCATAAACTGTTGTTCGGATTCAATTCAACAGAAGCGTAAAACAACCAGCCTGGCCATACCGCATCTGCAGGAGAATTGGTTGTACCATGGAAAAAGATGTGATTGACACCCGCAAGGAACAATTGCTCTGCTTCTGGTTTACATTGCGAGAAGGAGGTTTTAAAATGTTCGGTAAGCCAGGTAAAAGTTTCGGAAGACACCAGGTTTTTACCGCCTGTATGTGCTGCTGATGAGGCAAATTTCGACATCATCGGATCCGGGTCCACATTCCTTACATCTGCACTATCCCGGCGAAGACCTGGGATTGGGAAATGACTGGAACCAAAAGTTTCCGTTTCCGGAATCCCCACCGCTCCATACAGGTCTAATAAATTACCGGGAGAACCATGAGATTGATTCTTGGTGATTGATCCATATTTGTTCGCCCAGTTGGTCCAGTTGTGTGTGAAATTGTCCAGCAACAGATCGCTCATTGTTTCTCTGTAATCTGATTTCAAACGGGCTACATTTTCACTGGCCGAATCTTTACCCACCAATTCCTGTAAATGTTTCTTCAGATCGTAACCCCTGTTTTTTTGGAATTCTTCAAAGAAGGTAGGTGTCCAGTTGGCACCATACACTTCATAACTGTCATTGAAAAACGCCCGTACGCCTTGCGGTTTGCCATCAAAAGCCTTATCGAAACGACTCAGGTAGTTTGTTACGGCATTTTTATCCAAATGGTCCAGCGTTAAGCCCTGTCCACCCGGTGCAGCGCGTTTTACTTCCTGACGGGTTTTACCTGCAAAAGCAGCGTATACCTGCCAGTTTCCATTGCCTGCGGTCCAATTGAGTATACCATTGGCATCAACCTGACCCGATAAATCCAATACCTCTCCATTGCTGCCGTAAGCAGTTACTGCCTGTAATTTTGCCGCATCCTGTTTGGCTTCTTTGACTTTAATGGCTTCAGTTAGCTTCTGACCGGCTTTGACGTCGTATTGTTGTACAATAAGTTTGGTCGCTGCATGCTCAGGTTTAACCAGTGGGCCACCAAATGGCCAACCTGTGCCTGTATTCATGTCCACACCCATACCTAAAGCATTTGATTTTTGCACCGTATAATGCAACATATCCATCCATTTCGGTGATAAGAAATCGATATATCGTTTCTCAAATCCTACAGCACCATAAATGGGGGTAATTTCTACCCCGCCAATACCAGCCTGCTGGTACTGAGTCAATACCTTACTGATATTGCTTTCATCTACGGCATTCCCCATCCACCACCATCGGGTCCAGGGTTTCATTTGCTGCTCTACTGCCGGCCAGGGCCCTGCAGTTTTTGCTTTATTTTGCGCCAGGGCCACATTCCATAGGCATAAGCCCAGGCTCAAGGCCGTTAGCGTTGATTTTATCTTCATCATCTATTTCAGGTGAAACACCTGCTCCAACTTTATACTCACCGGCGAATTGTCCGGATTTGTTTCCATAATATCGGCCATATAAGCCCACCACTTTTGCACAATCTCTGTAGTCCCCAGATCCTGAGAGGAAGCTCCATCCTGTTGCTGAACAGCAAACAAAGTATTGGTTTCTTCATCCAGAAAGATAGAATAATCGCTTATACCATTACTGGTTAACAGGGAAGCCAGCTCGGGCCATATTTCGTCATGTCTTTTTTGATACTCCGCTTTAGCACCTGCTTTCAGCTTCATTTTAAATGCAATTTTAGCCATGTTTTCGTTGTTTGGAATAAAATATATCTGTGGTGTTGGTTGAGCAAACTATCGCTTCATTTTATAGACCTCTGTTCCTGCAAGTAAGTAACAGCCCAGTCCGTAATCTTCAAAATCAGGCATACTGGTATAACTTACCGGCTGGCCATCTTTTGGTTCCTTACCAGTGCCCTGCATATAACCCAGGAAGCCATTTTTATGAACAGCGTCCTTAGCCATGGCATTCCACGCTTTGGCAATAATCGGGGTATAGACTTTTTTGTCCAGGATTCCCTGGTTTACGCCCCAGGCCATGCCATATACAAATAAAGCAGTACCTGAAGTTTCTTTACCACCAAAATGCGTAGCATCGTGTAAACTTACATTCCAGAAACCGTCAGCTCGCTGAATAGGTACCAGGGCCTTGATCATTTCGTGATAGGTTTTCAGATATTCGTCTCTATGCGGGCCGTTTTTAGGCATAATTTCTAAGGTTTTTACCAAAGCTGCAACCACCCATCCGTTACCGCGCGACCAATAGCAATCCTCGCCATTTGGTTCTTTATACGGTGGCACAAAGTCTTTATCTCTCCACCACAAGCCATCTTTGGCATTGTATAAACCACCACCTTCAACATTTTTAGAATGCATGTACATTTTATACATATATTCGTAGTAAGCATTGTCATTGTATAAAACACCCAATTTTGCAAAAACAGGCATTCCCATTTGCAAAGCATCAATCCAGGTCCAATCGTCCACTTTTCCTGACTTCATCATCAGATCCATTGATTCCTTGATATCTTTGATGCGCTCTGGTTTTTTATCGATGTTATACAAATCAATATAGGTTTGTCCGCAGGCCTGGTTATCTGCATTACGCGTACTCACACCATCTCTTAGACCCCATTTATGTTTCTCGCCCCATTGTACGGCATAATCATAGTAAGCTTTATCCGATTTGATCTGATACAAACTCATCAGTCCTTCATAATAAACCGCACGCGTCCAGATGTTACTTGGACGTTCGCGATTGGTGATGATCGATTTACCCGCGTCAGGCCATTTATTCATAAAATAAGCATTGGTCAGTTCCAATGACTTTAAAACATTCTTCTTTGAGGGGATATTTTGGGCGACTGCCAATTGTGTCCCTAATCCAAATAGTGCTAATGCAATACCAATCTTCTTTCTCATAAGCTATATATTCATTAATGTGTGTTGCGTATTAAAATTATTTAGGTTTGTTGTTATTGGGTTTATTTTCGCTTGCTTTAGGCTTCAACTCATCCGGGCTATCTTTGGTATAAGTATCGAACCTTTCTTTAGATCCGGTTTCAAACAGATCTTTGACCACGCCATAATCTACACTAAATTTAGGTGCGAATTTGTCCGACTGCATGTAACGTTGTAAACTGAAAAACAATTGTTTTGAAACTGGCGATTCTTCCTTACCGGGTTTTAGATCGGCACTGGAAACGATCAACTTCCCCTTACCTACTTTGGCTTCAAAGATCATTGCCAGACGGCGGTTTAAAAACCAGGTATCGATAGGCTGTACAATCGGCCTGAATCCTTTAGGAAAATCCTCCAGGTTCATCACCTGGGTTTTGTTTACAATTTCCCACCATTGCATATCGCTATGATCTGCAGTTGGAAAGTTCTCAAAGGCAGGATGTTTGGGATCAACCACAAAACCTAAAGTATGTGGCGGACGCATTTTGAACCAGGATGTATTCCAGAAAACAGGTAAAAAGGTTTGTACCACCTCTTTTCCTTTGACTACTTTACCCGCTGCATTTAAGAAGACATTACCACCCTCATCCAAAATTTTCTTCGCCTGCTCGTCCAATGATGTACAATAGTAAAAGCTGGTTTTAAACTGTGGCAGCTCTGCTGGATATACCCAGAAATCCCAGTCGTTGGCAAATGTAGTTCCATCGATGCTGACCTCTAGTTTGAAATGACTGGCTTTTTGTATAGCTGTTAAAGGGAATTTGATATCGCCAATTTGAATGCAGTTGGTAACAGCAAGTGTTTTAGGTTCAAAATTCCCTTTGGCGATGATGTTTCCCTCATCTCCCTTGATTGTCCAGGATAATCTCGCATTTTGGATCGGCGCTTTTCCATAATGGGCCACTTCAATCCCGGCTTCAAAACTTTCATTGCTTTGGAACACGAATTTTGAAATGCGGGCTAAAGGCACTGTGCTGTTGCAGAAACGGTTAAATTCTTTTGCTGAAATGTATCCTTTCTCATCCCAAAAGGCATCCAGTACGCCAACCAGTGCGGTACCCTGACCAGGATAATCATTTAAAGACAACAATTGGAAACCACTGTAATTTGGTGTACGCAATGCTTTCTCTATTTCATTCTTATAACATAGTGCCTGCAATTTACCTGAGGCCATTAAAAAGGCGTCAGCCTGGTCGCCCATGTCATGATCTTTCAGATCTTCCTCAAACAACTCGAAGTTACGGGCGCGGTAAACCCCAGTGTATTTTTTGATCTCTTTAAAATTCGGGAATACGCAGTACTGTCCCATCTCATGTGCTACAAAGGGTACGGAGAATTGCTCAATTTGTTTGGCATAAGTAGACATGCTTTCGGGTCTGCGTCCCCAGTCGAGTCCACGTGCGCCAGCCCTAACCATAAATTCATTGTTCGGAATCACGGGCCAGCTGCCACCCACAGATGCACCGGTATATAATCTTCTGGAATCTTTAGCTTTCCAGTAATTGTTAAATTTAGTCAGGTACTCTACCTGCCGTCCTCTGGGTTCATTGCCATAAGCCAACATACAAAACGAAGCATAATTGCCGTAGTTTTTCGAGATTCGGTTGGTTTCATCATAAATAAACTGATCAATGGGTTTACCATCGCCTATAGACGAGCCATGATTGGCCCAGCTTGGCCCTTCTGGCTGCAGGTAAAAGCCGATCTGATCTGCCGCAATAAACGCCGCTTCTGGCGGGCACCAGGAGTGAAAACGCATGTGATTTAAACCATGAGCACGCGAAATTCTAAATATCCGCAACCAGGATTCCAGATCCATAGCGGGATACCCAGTTAAGGGAAACTCGCAATTGTTGACGGTACCACGTAAAAAGACCGGGCGACCGTTAATTTCAAAGTGCCTGCCGACTGCTTTAAATTCGCGCATGCCAAACTGTACTTGCTTTTCATCCTTTTTTCCATCTTTTGTAGTTAAAGATGCCTTTAAGCGATATAAAGCAGGATCAAATTCATCCCAGGTGACAATGCGATCGCCCATAGGCAAATTGACATCTACAGAACCTGCACCATTGCTGATGTTGAAAGCAATGTTTACCGGCTTTACTTTTAAAATGGTACTGGTATTGAAGGAAACCGCTGAAAGTGTAATTTGACCAGCAGTACTTACACCGTTTGGGGATTTCAACTGGATCTTTACTTTAGCAGATTTACTTTTCAGATCCGGATAGACCTGCAGATCTTCAATATAAATTGCCGCCCCTGCAGTTAAGTCCATTTTACCCACTACCCCATTCCAGTTGCCCTGGGTATGGTCTGTTAAACTGTGTGAATCCTGCCCTACATTAATCGCTTTGATGCTGTTATCGATGCGGAGTGTAAGGATGTGTTTACCCGGTTTCAGGTTGGCCGGAAGTTCAAATTGCTGTGCCACCACAAAAGTATATTGCGGTTTACCGATCTCCACATCATCCAGCCACAGCCTGGTTTCAGAATGCGGATATTCCAGCGATACAACTGTTCGCTGACCTTTCCAGTTTGCAGGAATATTGATTTCCTTTTGATACCAGGCAGCCCCGGTATAATGTTTTGCAGGAGTTAACCAGAAGGGAATTTTGATATTTCCTTCGGCCCGGTATTTAGCCAAACGTGGATTATAATACCAGGAGCTATCGTATATACTGCCTGTCCATTTTGTTTTCAGGGTAATTTCATCCCCCTTCAGATTTTCGGCCATGGAGCCCGGTAAATTCACCGTTTCTGGCAATACCGTTGTAAACCACTTGTCTTTTACGCCCAAATCACTGGCATCCATTTTAAATCTCCATTTTCCTTTTAAAGAAATGGTTTGCTGCGCTTTTAAAGCTCCGGAAAGTACAAGAAGAAAGGAAAGACTTAAAACAAGCCCCCTGATGAATTTGGATAATGTAAAATGCATACGCTTAAAAACAGGAGTATATAATCACTGTTAAATTTGGTTCAAGCCACTAGTATACCATTAATCGGGCGAACAGGCAACCTGTAGTATCCTGCTATTGCTTGACAAATTTATTCAAGCCACAGGTTTTCAAAGCTTTTAAGCCTTCTACAACTGAGGCCGCATTTACTTTAGCACCTGCCTCATTGGTGTGGGTATGGTCGGTTTCCGTAAAAAAAGAATTTACCTTTTCTGCACCCAGCTTTTGATACTTGTCTTTGATGATTTGATTCAAATCGATAAAACCTACGTTTTCAGCTTTGGCTACCTGCTCTGCCCAACCCGCATAGCTATCTACAGCCAGGGTTAAGACCCCATTTTTTACCGGGTTGCGTGGTATTGGAGAACACACAATCGGAGTTGCTCCTTTAGCCTTGGCTTCATTGATAAATTTACGCAGGTACCAACCATAGGTATATACAATTTCCTGTTTCTTCGTGATGGGGTTATATATTTCTTTACTTTCTGTCCCAATGCCTTTAATGGTACCACGCGCACGTGCGGTGTCGTCTAACGGACTGCCATCATTGTGTCCAAATTGCATGATCACATAATCACCAGGTTTTATTTTAACCAATACACTATCCCAAAGCCCCTTGCTGGTAAAGGTACGGGTGCTCGTCCCGCCCAAAGCATGGTTTTCGATATTAATTTTGCTCAGGTTAAAAAAATCAGACAGGTAACTGCCCCAACCCCATAGTGAGCCATCTCCCTTTCCTTTGCCATTTTTTACGGTTGAATCTCCGATTAGAAACAAGGTTGGTTTTTCACCTACCTTAATGACCGCACAGGACGCGAGTACTGCAAATGCAAAGATTAAAGCCAGACTCAGGTATTTTCTATTTGATTTCATTTGTATGTTTTTGTTGTTTTTATTTGATCAGGTATTTTTATCCAGTCTTCAGAATGCTACGCAGTTTATTTAAGGATGAAGGACATAATTTAACGCAGATACTGCGCTAAGGGACATCCCTTTAAATCTTTTATCCCTTCAGTGACCGACAAAGCGTTCAGCTTAGCCCCTTCCAGATTGGTATGTGTATGGTCTCCCGGGAAGAACGCTTTGACTTTTTCAGGGCCCATGGCATCGTATTTATCAGCTACGATACGGTTCAGGTCAACAAAGTAAACCTGCTCCTGAGTTGCAACCTCTGAGGCCCATTTCCCAAAATCCTTATCCGCCCGCAATACCTTACCATCTTTAAACTGATTTCTTGGGATCATCGAAACCAGGATTGGCATGGCGCCTTTAGCCTTAGCTTCGCGCACAAATTTACGCAGGTACCAGCCATAGGTATGTACCGTCTCCACTTTTCCATCAGGCCAGGTCAGCACTTTTGTTTCTTCTCCGGTACCTCTCAACACGCCGCGTCTACCGGCTTTTGTGGTATCGGGAGCACTGCCATCATTGTGTCCAAATTGCATCGTTACAAAATCACCTGGTTTCAAAGTTTCCAATACCTTATCCCAACGACCTTCCGACAGGAATGTTCGGGTACTTCGTCCTGCCATGGCGTTATTTTCTACATGGATCCGTGTGGTGTCAAAAAGATCGGCAATCGGTGTTCCCCAACCCCAGGTTTCTTTATTCGCGTTGCGCACGGTAGAATCACCGATGGTATGCAATGCAGGCTTATCCTGCTTTCTGAAAGCAAAAATAACGGCCATCACCAACAGGCCTAATAATATGATATCTTTTCTCAATTTATTTGATATTTAAAGTTACACTTCCTTCTTTAAGTCCGGCCGAACTGGCTTTGACCTCTATCTTACCAGAACCAGCTTTAGCAGCAATAATGGCCTGACAAAGCCCATTGAAACTCAACCTGTTTTTCGCTTTATATTTCTCATGACTAATAATGTTACCATTATCTACCGCTATAATTTCGGCATTTGCAGAACTGCTGAAGGTAATCATTTTAGATGCATTCGGACAAAGTACACCATCCGCATCTACCACTTTTGCTTTGAGATACACCACATCGTCCCAGTTGTTGGAAATGGTATTCTGCTCTGCTTCCAGGACGATTTGTGCAGGTTCTCCGGCAGTTTTATGAAGCTCCGAAGCCACTTCTTTACCATTGTTTTTACCCACTGCGCGGATTGTACCTTTTTCGAAGCTAACCTCCCAGGCACGTGGACTGTCATTCTTAGGTTTAGTTTTGCTGCCTAGGGAAATATCGTTCAAAAACAGTTCAACTTCATCACAATTGCTATACACTTCCACTTTGGCTACATCATAAGTATCAAAATCTGTCGGTGTCCAATTGCTCACCCAATTTCCCGCACCAGCATTCTCTTCTTTACGCACAATATGAACTACCGGTTTATTGCTCCACCAGCTTTGGCGTTGCAAGCCTTCAGGATTCCAGTTTCCACTATGGTCAAACAAACCCTGGTTATTGGCAATTTGCGGCCAGTCTGCCTCTCCAAGATAGTTAAAGCCTGTCCATAAAAACTGTCCGGCCATGTATGGTTTATCTCTTAAAATTAACCAGGTGGCTAATGTATGTCCGTTTTCTGTACCTAAGGCTTTGGTTTCCGGATGTGCCTCATGAAAGGCTACAAGTTCTGTTTCCCGATAGTTTTGTCCAACAATATCCATCGTTTGTGCAAAACCATTGGTATATACTTTAGATGAAGACGGGCGGAACAAGGCCATTGTCACCGGGGTGCCGGGACTCAGCTCATGAATCAGATCCTGCAGGTCTTTATATTTTTTAAACCCCTCCGGACTATCCAGGTTATCGCGGATTTCATTACCTACGCTATAAACTACAATTGAAGGATGGTTCCGGTCTCTCAACACCAGATCACGGGTATCTCTCTCCCACCAATCTTTAAAATGTAAGTTATAACCTTTCTCGCCATTATTTTTGATGGCAGTCCAGGTATCAAAGGTTTCATTCATGACCAGAAACCCCATTTGATCACAAAGCTCCAGAAAATCTGGCGCCATTGGATTGTGGCCAACACGAATGGCATTGACACCAACTTCTTTCAATAACCTGAACCTTCTTTCCCAGGCTTTCAATGGTACTGCAGAGCCCAGGGCTCCTGCATCGTGATGTAAACAAACACCTTTTAACTTCAAATTTTTACCATTCAGCCAAAATCCAGAAGCTGCTTCAAACTTAAAAGTACGTATCCCGAAGGTATTCAACTGATCATCCAGCAACTGGTTGCCCAGCTTAATTTTGGTTAGTGTTTGGTACAATACCGGCTCATCAGCGCTCCATAATTTTGGATTGGCCACTTCAAGATCCTGATTTAACTGTATATTTTTGCCAGCGCCAATATCCTGTTTACTTTGGCTCGTAGCCACCGTTTTTCCTGAAGGATCAATAACTGAGGTTTCTAAAATCACCTGACTGGCCTTAGCGGATTCATTAACTACGCTTGTCTGTACCTTAACCAGTGCTTTCTGGGCACTCACTTCCGGCGTACGGATATAAACGCCCCAATGAGCGATATGGGTTGGATCGGTAGCGACTAAGCGCACATGTCTGTAAATACCAGCACCGGCATAATATCTTGAAGCAGGCTGTACCGAGTTATCGGCCTTTACCGCAATCACATTCGTTTTACCCTGACCAAAATTTAGGTATTTTGTCAAATTGTAATTAAAACTGATGTAACCAAAAGGCCTTTTCCCAAGCTGATGTCCGTTGATCCAAACCTCACTATTGCCCATTACACCATCAAATTGAATGGAAACTTTCTTTTTAGACCAGCTTTGATCTAAAGTAAAAGATTTACGGTACCAACCGATACCGGCGGGTAAATAGCCACCACCACGGCCGGTAGGATTTGCTTTATCATAATTACCCTCAATACTCCAATCGTGTGGAACATCCAGTTTACGCCATTTTGAATCGTTAAAAGCAACCTGTTCCGCTCCGGATGCATCTTCCTGAATAAAAGACCAGTTTTTATCGAAATTCTGAACTGCACGAACCTGTTCTTTTGCTGTTTGTGCAAATACAAACTGATGCATGCAGAGCAATGCCAAGATCAGTTTTCCTATTTTCATTTTAACCTTCATATATTTTATTTGTGTGTGTCTGTTTTCTGAGGCTCTACCAATACAATATTGGGTTTAGGAGCTGGCTTCATGCCATTCCCAAAATAGAAACCAGTGTGCGGAGGCTGATTATAGCCCACATTTTGCCAGGCCACACTCAAGCGGTATTGTGGATCGTGCATCAAGGTATAATTGCGGTGTGTAGTAGGAATGGTTGTGGTATAAATGCGCAGGCTCTGATTGTCATAAGCACGAAAAATCACCTCTTCGCGCCAATCGCCAAAAAGATCCGCACTTAGTGCGGGTGTAGATTTTGTGCCATTGTTAGATACGCAGCCATCCGCTGTAAAAAGCCGTCCTCCATTATATTTATCTATGTGGTTACCATCTAACAGCTCTCTTGATAAATCTCCATCCCACCAAATCAAGAAGTTGGTTGAGCGCGGCTGATTACCGATTCGATTTCCTTTGAGGTCATATAAGCCATTAGAACCCGACCACCACATCTGGGCACCAATGCGGGTATTGTCTATGTTTTCGGCTACTCCACGGCCAACATCTTCATCCTCCGATCCCCGCCATAGGATTTCACCGGTTTTGGCATCAAAAACAGCCACACCGGGACCTTTAGTACCTTCTTCTATCTCATGAATTCCAAAAGCTTCCAAACCCGGACGTTCCGGATCCAAATCGCTCACATGAATTGCATCACCATGCCTTAAACCTGTCGTATATAAGCCTTTTCCATTGTCATCAATACACATTGATCCAAAGATAATTTCATCTTTACCGTCACCGTCAACATCAGCAACCGACAAATTATGATTCCCCATACCGGAATATGGATTTCTCGCATCCTTAGAATCAAAAACCCAACGGGAAGTCAGTTTTGCATTACGCCAATCCCAGGCCGCCAGAACTGTACGTCCGTAATAACCACGGCACATCACCACGCTGGGATGTACACCATCCAGATAAGCAACACAAGCAGTAAAACGATCTACCCGATTACCCGTATTGTCATTTTTACCATTTCCGCCACGTCCGCCCCAGGCACCGATATCCCCACGGCCGGGGATATAATCTGCAGTAGCCAATGCTTCGCCCGTTTTACCACTAAAAATGGTAAAAAATTCCGCTCCGGACAGGATTTTTCCATTGGCATTACGCCAGTCTTTATTCGGATCGCCAATTACGGTACCTTTTCCGTCCACGGTCCCATCTGCTGTTTTACAGGCAAATTCGGCAATGCCATCACCATCCAGGTCATAGACCATAAACTGCGTATAATGCGCACCTTCTCTGATATTTTTACCCAGGTTAATTTCCCATAAAAAAGTACCATCCATTTTATAGGCCTGAAAAATTGGCGGGTCGGTAATCCCATTAGAGGAATTATCACGACCACGGCCTGTTTGATGTAATATGATATCATATTCACCATCTCCATCCAGGTCTCCCACAGCAATGTCATTCGGGGTATACCCTGCCGGCGTGCGCAAAGGTATATTGAGATATTGCTGTACGGGTGCATTTGCAGGCAGACTGAACGGTTTGCTAGACTGCTCCTCCCGCCCGTTCAATACTGGTTTTATATAATAGGCATTGGCCTCTGTATTTGTTGCCTGAATATCTACATAATTGGTGCTCCCGGTAATTGGAGTTTGATTCAACTTCACAGCGGCCTGTTTTCCAGTTTGCCTGTACAAATTAAAAGCAATATCATCGGGATCGGTTCCCAACATGCGCCACCCTACATACACAGAATCAGCACTTTGCCTGACTGCCACCAGTCCGCGACCCAGCTTCTCCATCTGCCTTTGTGCGTATAAGCTTTGCTGAACAGCCAGAAAGGCTATGATCAGAAATAAATGTTTAATTAAATGGTAACGATACATATTTGGTTTGTTTGCTGTTTAGATCCCGGAGAGCGGATCAGAATCCCTGGTTTAATTTAATTCTTGGTTTTCACTTTACAGATAAAGCAGGTCCAATTTGAAAATAAAAAAACGCTTAGGCATCCTGCACACTCCTGCTCCTAAAATAGAATTTAATCAAGATTTGCAACAAAACAAGTGATAATCGTCAGAAAAACGTTTATGTCATAAAATCAACGTACTTTAGTATCATCAATTTTACACGCAGAAAAGCGCATTTGAATGGATTAATTGTCACTTTTCTTTAAAACAGGACGGTACAGGTTGCGCCTATACCTGAATAAACCTTAGGTTTAAACCTTTAATTGTGAACCAAACCATTGTTTGAGTAAAAAAGCACCCTTGGTGGTATGAATAATAAAGAGAACCTGTCTGACGAAACTTTACTGGAGTTACTCAAAAATGAGGACAGGCTGGCTTTTAATATACTTTACAACCGATATTGGAAAAAGCTGTATAACATCACCAACAAAAGGATTAAGGATCGGGAAGCCGCAGAAGAGATTGTACAGGATCTGTTTACCAGTTTATGGCTCAACCGCAAAAAAATCCACATCCATACTTCTTTTGAAAACTACCTGTACGGATCGATCCGTTACCTGATCATTGCCTGTTATCAAAAACAAGCCAGTAAACTGAAATTTGAAGAAGGATTTTCAAAAGTAAATACGATTACGGACAATACGACAGAGAACGCCATCCTGACTAACGATTTGATTCAGTCGCTGAACCGTAAAATATACCTGCTTCCCGATAAGTGCAGATCCGTTTTTGAACTGAGCAGAAAGGACCACAAAACCAATAAAGAAATTGCAGTGGTGATGGGCATCTCTGAGAAAACGGTGGAAAACCACATGACCAAAGCCTTAAAAATCCTACGCCTTAGTTTCACTTCACTAACGATAGCGGGCATCACCTGCCTGAATCAACTCCATCACTGGCTACATTTTTAAGGTGTAAAACAGCATAATTTAGTGCTGCTGTTTTTTTAAAAAAAATATTTTACTTCCAACTAGGGGTTAGGTCTTCAAATCTTCACTACATATATAACCAATATATAAACCGACACGACTTAAACGGGAATGAAGATCTCAACAACTCTAATTGACAAATATTTAAAGGACTCATGCACGGCGGAGGAACGCGAACTCGTACATGCATGGTACCGCTCATTTGAATATGAGGAAGAGCCTTTAGCAGGTCTGTCTGAGCTACAACAACAAGCGCTTAACCAACGCATGCTTGATCAGATTGATCGTAACATTTTAAAAAGCGAAAACCAATCCTCAAAGAAAACAACTTATTTCAGATATTTTTCCATTGGCCTGGCAGCTACCCTATTGGTACTGCTCGGCCTGTTCCTCTTTCAAACCGAACAACCGGTAAAAGTTAAACACAAAATTGAGATGGCTGCCGTGTCGGACTTGATCATGCTACAAAATGATTCAAAAAAAATGAAGCGACAAGCTTTGTCTGACGGAACCATCATCTGGCTAAAGCCACAGTCTCAAATTGTCTATCCCAAATCCTTTGCTGGAAATAAATTCCGCGAGGTAACTTTAAATGGGGAAGCTTTTTTTGATGTAAAACACGACAATGCGCAACCTTTCATTATCAAAACCGGCCATGTCCTAACCAAAGTATTGGGTACCAGTTTTAATGTAAAAGCTTACAACAATGCAGAACGTGCGGAGGTTTCAGTGGTTACGGGTAAAGTGCTGGTCTATCTGGATAAAAAATCAGATGACAAACATACCAGTGAAGTTTACCTGCTGCCCAATCAAAAAGCAGTTTACGCTAAAACAACTCAAGATCTGCACAAGGAAAAAGACCTGAGCTTGAAAATATGGGAAAAAGACAACTTTACATTTGACGATACACCGATCATGGAAGTGGTTAAAACTTTGGAAAAACATTTCCTGGTACACATCCAAATTCAAAACCCTGAAATTAAGAAATACACCTTAAAGGCTGATTTTAGCAAACAGAACTTACCTAACATACTGGAATTGTTAAGTAAGTCTATGGACATCAGCTACGAGATTTTAGACCAGCAGATATTAATCAACAAAAACGAATAAGCGCAGCAATGGCTGTGTAACTAACCAAATAAATATGGAGGAGCACCATGTGAACGAATAGAAAACGAGCGGCATAATTAAATGAAAAAGGAGTAAAGAAGTGGTGGGCACTTCCTTACCCCTAAAAAGTACTGATCAGGACATTGAAAACAATGTGCCAGATCGCTAACTGTCTTATTTCTGGAAAATAAAACCAAATTAAATATATGAACTTTAATTTAAAAGTCTCTATTGACTTACGTTATATTATGAGAATTACATTGAGCCATTTAATTCTATTTTTCGTATTCACGGGGGTAACCTATGCTTCTTCATCCAAAGCACAAGGTGTTCTGAATACCAATATTAGTGTTAATGTAGCTGACATGAGTCTTCGGGATGCCTTGAAGCTTATTGAAAAAACAGCCAACACAAAATTTGTCTACAGCAATACGCTGATCAATGCCAGCCAAAAGGTATCGATCCATGCGGATGCGGAAAAATTAGCTGATGTGCTGCAAAAGCTATTAACCGATAATGGAATTGCTTTTGAACTGTTCAATCAACAGATTGTATTGAGCAAGGCCAAAACTGTAGTAGCCACGACCACCGAAGGAAAAACTGCGGTTGCTGATGTGGTGCTTACCGGTAAGGTGACAGACGATAAAGGAGAAGGCTTACCAGGTGTGAGCATCAAAGTGAGTGGAACTACCATTGGTACAACCAGTAACAGCACGGGTAATTTTACCTTAAGTATTCCGGCAGATAAAGCCAATGGGAAACTTCAGTTTATTTACATCGGCTTTGAAACCCAGGAAATAGCCATTGCAGGCAAAACGACCTTCAGTGTGAAACTACTGGAAGAAAGAAAGTCTTTAAGTGAAGTGGTGGTTATTGGTTACGGAACACAGAAAAGAAGTAATGTGACCGGATCCATTGCCAGACTAACGGCCGAGGCGATTGACGAGCGTCCGATTACACGGGTAGAACAAGCCTTACAAGGTCAAATGGCAGGTGTTACGGTTAGAAGTACTTCAGGTTCTCCAGGAAGTGATCTGGTCGTTAATGTACGTGGTGCTGCTTCGTTATCTGGCTCAGCAACTCCTTTGTACATTGTAGATGGTGTGCCTTTGGACAACATGTCTGGTATCAACCCGTCCGACATTGAATCTATCGATGTGTTGAAAGATGCTTCATCGGCTGCAATTTACGGTGCCAGAGGTTCAAATGGTGTGGTATTGATTACAACAAAACGCGGCAAAACAGGCAAACCTGTATTTAGTCTTTCGGCTTATACCGCTGTTGCCAATGCTGAGCGCAAAGTAGATGTGATGAGCTCTGATGAATGGATCGATTTCAACAAAAAATATCTGGATAGGTTATGGGTTAATGCGACTAAACAAAGCGCAAGTGTGAGCCAGGCCGATCGTATTGCTTATGCCCAATCACTGGCTCCTGCAGGGACTGTGTACCAGACAAGAGATCAATTGTTAACCATTAAAAATGCTTACGGGATTTATGATCCATATTGGGGAACCAGTGCCATTGAAAAAATAGACTGGCAGGATGAATTGTTACGCTCAGCCCCGGTAAACGATTTGCAACTGAGTGTTGCCGGTGCAACAGATCAGATCAATTATTCGATATCGGGAGGTGCATTTAACCAAAAAGGTATTGTTGTAGGTTCGGGTTTTAACCGTTATTCTTTTAGAACAAATGTAGAGGCTAAATTGAGCGATCGGGTAAAAGTTGGATTGAGTCTTGCGCCTTCGATCGGAACCACTACCGGAACCAACGTAGATGGAAAAGACAATGCAGTTTCACGCGGTTTAAGTTTCCCGGGTTGGGTATTGGCTGGCAGTGGCAACATGGCCGGTGCAGATCCGTACAAATATTATGATGGCTGGGGACCTGGCGCTAACAACGTAAGCCCTTATGTTCAGGCTGTTTACAACGATCGGAAAATTTCTGACTTCAGATTGAATACCGCTTTGAATACAACGGTTAAGATTATTGATGGATTAAACTTTAATGGGTTAATTGGCTGGAATTACAGAAACAATTCGCAGAGAACGTACAGTCCGACCTGGATTCAGGGTACCTGGAACACGGCAACACCGGGTTCACTATCTACGTCAAGAAAACAAGGCACATTCTCCAATAGCTTATTGTACCAGGCCACTTTAAATTATAACAAAGAAATTGGTGACCATTCCATCGATGTATTGGTTGGAGCTACCCAGGAAACGTTTAAAGATGAAACCAGCGACCAGGGATATACAGGTTTTCCAAATGACAAGACTTTCATCTTTGACATCACCAGAGGTACAACCATCAATCAGAATTCGATCTATGCATCCAGCAATGCCATCCAATCTTTGTTTGGCCGTGTTCAATATGCTTACAAAAACCGTTACTTATTATCTGCATCCATGCGTCGTGATGGATCTTCTAAATTCGGACCGAACAACCGTTGGGGTAGCTTCCCCGCCATCTCTGTGGGATGGAAAATCAGCGAAGAGGATTTTGCGAAACAACTGGAATGGTTAAGTACGACCAAACTGAGGGTAAGCTGGGGACAAGCCGGAAATGACAGGATCGGAAGTTCCAATTTCCTTTCCAATATGGCGGCCCTCAATTATGTTTTTGGTGAAACGCAAACTATTAACAATGGATTTGTGGTCAGCAATATTGCCAACACAAAATTACACTGGGAAAAAACAGACAGTTACAACTTCGGTTTAGACCTTGGTGTATTGAAAGACAGGATCACCTTGTCAGCAGATTTGTATTATAAAAAAACATCTGATTTATTATTACTTGCCCCGGTTTCATTGACTACAGGATTTTCTACTATGTACAACAACATTGGAAACCTGGATAACAAGGGATTTGATCTCCAAGTGAACACCATTAACTTTGTGGCACCAATTAAATGGTCAACATCATTTAACATTTCAGTAAACAGGAATAAAATCACCTCCCTGACCAACTCAAATGCAGATATTAAACTTGGACAAGGCAATACAGTTATTCAGCGTGTAGGTTATCCGATTAACTCTTACTACCTGCTGGATGCAGTGGGTGTATTGAGACAAAATGATTTTACTCAGGATGCAAGTGGTAATTATACTGTACCTAAAATCCCAATTTACTCTGGGCAAAAACCAGGTGATACGAAATACCGTGATGCAAATGGAGATGGTAAAATTGATGCCAATGATTATGTTGTTGCCGGAAATTATCAGCCTAAATTTGAATGGGGTATGACCAATACCGTTTATTACAAAAACTGGGATCTTTCGGTGTTGGTACAGGGACGTGTAGGTGGTGATTTACTATCTATCGGTTCGCGTGGATGGAACAGAGCTACCGGCGATACGCGCTATAATTATATGGAGAGCTGGTTAAACAAGGCATATTGGTCTGAAGAGGATCCTGGAGATGGCAAAGTACCTGCATTTTTCTCTGCTGTTACCAGTCAGTATGATACCAACTGGTTGTACAGTGCCAGCTACTTACGCATCAAAAATATCACTTTAGGATATAACCTTCCAGTACTTAAAAAAGCATTCAACAAAATCAGATTGTACGCTTCTTGTGATAACGTATTCTTATGGGATTCTTATTATCCTGGCTATTCTCCGGAAGCAGCTACACAGGATAATGCCTCGGCCGATTGGGGTTCTTACCCACTTGCCAGGACAATATCCTTTGGATTATCAGCTAAATTTTAATCTACACTTAATTCAGGAACATGAGAACTTATAAAAAATATATCATTTTATTTGCAGGTGTGGGGCTAATGGCATTGCAGTCCTGTAAAAAAACTATAGATATCCAGCCGATTGAAAACAATACTTCAGGCCAGTTTTACAGCAATGAAATAGAAGTAAGACAAGCAGCAAACGGAATTTACGCACGCTTGGGCAGAAATGGCACCAATACGGATTTTGCTACAGATTATTTCTTCCTGGCTTCAGAAAACCGGTCAGACTTAGTTTATCTTGGCGGAGAAACCAATGCGCAAAATGATCAGCTTGATTTGAGAAAATATTTATTGACCTCAAATTCTGGTATCGTTTCTTCCATTTTTGCACGGTTGTATCAGATGATTAAAGAGGCGAATAACCTATTGTATTTTACCAAAGAGGGAGAATATATGCGTTACCGCGCAGAAGCTAAATTTTTACGCGCCTATGCTTATTCAGAACTGGCCCGTTCATTTGGTCCGACAGCATTGATTACCCAGCCGATCGAAAATCGCGATGCCATCTTGTTGCCACGCGCTCCTTTGCCTGAGATCTATGCACTAATTGTAGAGGACCTCAATTATGCCGCTGCTAATTTGCAAAAAGTCTATACCGGTGCTGATGCAGGCCGTGTTGGAAGCGTAGCTGCGAAAGCACTGCTTGGTCAGGTATACATGACTATGGCTGGATATCCACTAAATGACGCAACTGCTTATGCTAAAGCAGAAACTACATTTTCTGGTATCATTACAGATGTTACCGCCAGATTTGGACCTGTATATGCAGACCTCTTTACATTGGCCAATGAAAATAAATACGATTTATTCTCCATTCAATTTGTGTCTGGTGCATCAAACCTGGGTTCCAGTTTACCCGGTTACATCACGAGTTCTGCATCATCCGGAAGTCCTTATCCGGAATGGGTATTTAATTCTTACACCACACAGGGTCAGGATATCCGTGTAGATACTTTGTTAATTAAGGAAATGAAACTGAGCAAAGACCTGCGCTTTAAAGCAAGTATTGATACCGGCTTTTACAATGCCGTGCTTACATCCAGCAATGCAAATACGCGGACTTTCGTCTTAAAAAACATCATTACCAAATTCCTGGAGAAAGACAATACCAACTCCAAAATCAAAGCATGGAACGATTTCCCGAGAAACTTCCCGATCATTCGTGATGCAGATGTGTATTTATTGTACGCAGAAGCGCTGATCCAAAATGGAAAGGCAAACCAGGCTAAAGAATATGTGGATAAAATCAGAATACGTGCAGGAATAGGCGCCTTAGCTGCCACTCCAACTATGGCGGACATTAAACGTGAGCGCAAGTTTGAGTTTATTGGTGAAGGCCGCAGGTATTTTGACCTCGTAAGATGGGGAGAAGCAGAAGCAATAAGCACCCTGTCAGCATTCGCTACGCACTACCATTCAAAAACAAATGGTCAGCTACCAACAAAAAGGGACCTATTGTTGCCAATTCCTCAAAGTGAATTGAATACACGCAACAACTGGCAACAAAATTTCAATTATTAAGCGTAAATCATTTTCATAAAAAAAGAGGGGTACCTAACGGAATCCCTCTTTTTTTATGAACTAAATCCTTTTTTTAAGCGGCTAAAACTTATCTGTATTCCTCACCTGTAATTTCTCAAAAGAAATCACATCTGACCTCGAAGCCCAGGCCTCGTACAGCGCATTTAATTCTTTTACTTTAGCAGGATTACTGCTGCTCAAATCATTCAGTTCAGAGCGGTCTTTCAACAGATCAAACAGATGCCATTTATTGTCCGGATAATTAGAAACCAATTTCCAATTGCCTTGTCTTACCGCACGATTCCCTTCATGTTCAAAGAATAATGCATCATGTCCCTTCCAGCTTTGTCCTTTAAATAAAGGCACCAAACTCAAACCAGTGGTTGCTTTAATTTTCTGATCTTTGTAAACGGCTGGATACTTCCCTCCTGCCAGATCCAGGCAAGTCGCCATCATATCGATGATATGCCCTGGTTGTGCAACTGTTCTACCTGCTTTAACTATGGAAGGCCCGTAAGCGATAAAGGGTGTAGCAGTTCCACCTTCATATTCCCAATGTTTGAACATGCGAAATGGTGTATTGCTGACATTTGCCCCTGGAAAGCCGTAGGCAGTAAAAGAACTCGGATCACTGGATAACTTTTTACTGCTTTCATAAATTTGAGGTAAAAACCCATTAGGGTTGATCGTCTCGTTGCTGGCACCGTTATCCGATAAAAACATAATTACGGTATTGTCTGCCTCTCCAAGTTCCTTCAGTTTGGCACGCAACCGACCAATATTCTGGTCCATACGATCAATCATTGCCGCATACACAGCCATCTGATCGTCCCAGTAAATCTTTTCCTGTTGACTCAGACTATCCCATTCGGGTACCTTTCCATCTCTTGGTGAAAGTTTGATTTGCGGGTCAATAATTCCTGCAGCCTGCATTTTCTTGAACCTTGCGATTCTCAATTTATCCCAACCCTGCATGTATTTACCTTTATATTTCGCAATATCTTCTGGTAAAGCCTGCAAGGGCCAATGTGGCGCCTGATACGCTAAATAAAGAAAAAACGGTTTCCCGGAGTTCTTGTTTTGCTCAATGAACTCCAGCGCGTGATCGGTATAAGCATCTGTAGAATAGTAATTCTTTCCTGGTGTAAATTCCTGGTCATCCAATGCAATAGTCAGCTTTTGATTTGGACGATATGGATAAGGCCCGAAATAACTACCAGCACCATCAATCAAGCCAAAGTAACGATCAAAGCCACGTTTGCGCGGCCAGTGTTCAGGTGCTTGTCCAACATGCCATTTACCCGCCATCAGTGTAGTATAGCCATAAGGTTTCAATGCTTCTGCAATGGTTACGCAATTTTGATTCAGGTAGCCCTGATAAGCGGGTTCCTTGCGGGTATTCATCATGTCGCCTACGCCCGCCTGATGCTGATACAGACCCGTCAGCAAAGAAGCCCTACTTGGGCAACAGCGAGAAGCATTGTAAAACTGCGTCATTTTTAAACCCTTTGCAGCCATTTCATCCAGGTTTGGGGTGCTGGTCTCAGAACCAAAACAACCGATATCTGAATAGCCCATATCGTCGGCCAGTATGACGATGATATTTGGTTTCTTTGCTGGCGGATCCGTATGCTTTATTGCAAATCCGGTTGTTGCCGATGAGAACAATGCGAATAAGATGATTTTGTGTAACATATATTGGTATTAGTAATTTATTGAACCTGGTATTTTGCAGTCGCTACTATTGGAACGCCATTGTTTGTGATGCCCTCAGTACGAATGCTAATGGTTGATTTTGGCTCTGCATTCAAAAAGCTGAGGGTGGCCCTCCCCTGTGCATCAGTTTTTAAAAGCGGAGCCCAGAAAATGGTGGTGCGTAAATCTTTTTTTGCACCGGTTTGATCCTGATAAACCGGGGTATAAAAAACACGGGATTTATAGTAACCTGGAACCGTGGTGGTTAAAACATCCAGATTTGCACCCCCGAAGGCAGTTTCTTTCAGGTCAAGATTGATTAAATAAGCATCCTCACCACCATTTCTGATCATGTGACGTACCACAACCTTATTAATTTGATCCATTGGTAAACTATAGTAATCGTCGCGATCAAAAACATCTTCCCTCCGGTTTACAATAAACCTTGGTTTCGCTTTTTTTCCTCTTGTAATGAAAGCAATTCCATCCGTAGTATCTGAAAGCGACACAGCCCCGGGAACCTTGGTCAGCAAGAAATGTTCTAAACCTTTATAATCATAGTCAGCCGGAGTAATCACGTACTCCAGATCCGGATAGCCAAAACTGGTCAGCGTCTCATCCCAAAGTCGCACTGTTTTTTTATCCTTTCCGTCAATCACTACCTCTTTTAAACTAATGGTATCATTTATCTTCGCAATCCGGTTTAGCAACATCCGCTTAGCCAATTCGGTATTGAACATGGCCAAATCCGGACTTTTCTGCTCTGGCCCCGCAGGAAGATCAATTTTCATCGGATTTTTAAACAGTGAATCGAGCAAAATCCATCCGCCCGACTTTCCTTTATCATCTTTTGAAGTCAGCTTGATTGCCTGATCTCCGGTCCAGTTTAAACCATCCAGAAAATACCGGCCATCAGCCATGCTTTTGGTCATGTATATTTTATCACCAACCAGTCCATTGCCCATTAAAGTAATGTTCATGTCTGGAATTGGCTTACTACCTACTTTTTGCCTTACCCTGCCCGAAAGGGTGATGCCTGGTTCAGGCATAAAGCTCAGCAAAGGTTTTGATTCGGCCAGCCTTTTCCACAAATAATCCCGCCAGCCTTGCGTCATCAACAAAAGGTCCAGCTGCTTTAAGCGACCGGCATTTTTGGTATCAAAATATCGGTCCGGATCCTGTATTTTACCTTTGATCTCAGATTCCAGTAATAAATACGAGGTAATGCTGCTTCCATTTGCAGGAACAATAGCATCTACCGCAGCTAAAGATAAGTAAGCCTGAACAGGTTTACCACTTTGATCAGAAGCCTTTACAGTCAGATTCACACGCTCTTTTGGTTTATAGCTTGTTTTATCACTTGTCACAGACAAATTAATTACAGCGCCTGGGACATAGATTAATCTTTCACAATGCGGCCTTCCCTGGTTGTCATTCAGTGTAATCGCAGTCACACCCTGCGGCAGATCTTTTAGAGGAACAGATACTAAAATCTGAGATTTATCGACTTTAATATTGCCTGCATAAAATGAGTTACCGCCATGCCTCAGGTCAATGCTCAACTCCTTGCCTTGCAGTTCGGCCAGCATGGGCTCATTGATTGAAATCGTTGCTTTTACCTGTAAAGAATCGGTAGATACATGCATAGAAATTCCTTTAGCTAAGGCATCAGGAAGCACTGAAGTCACCTTTTTACCGTTTGCAAACAAGGCTTCCACACGATATTTGACACCTGCAACCGGTTTAACGGTGAATATGCCCATTCCTAAATCGGTACTCTCAAACGAACTGATCGTTTCACCGGTTTCCGATACCAGTTTACCACTGATCTTGCTCCCGTTCCCATATTGATCTACAGCCTTAAAAGCCACGATGCTCATCAAATCATTCACCAGTGATCCGCCTTCCGGAAAAAACTGAATGCTTTCATTAAGTGTTGCACCCGCCACATCATTTACTGCAACTTGTTTTTTTACAGCAGTTGCATTTTGACCTTTCAATGGAAGTGTATTACTTAGGTATATTTCCTTCTGAAAAACAAACTTATCTTCAAAATTCCGCATCCAGTTGGTATATGCCCTTAATTTATACCATCCACTGGGAATAGAATCTTTGAGTTTAAAATCTCCTTTCCCCAATCCCTGATCCATGCGGATTACTTTACGGTCGATAATTTCAGATGCAGGCGAAATGAGCTCGACATATAAATTGTTACTTGTTGAAGTTAAACTGGCACTTTTTCCATTGACCAGGTAGGCTGTAAACCAAAGATCCTCACCCGTACTGTAATAATTACGGTCGGTATGGAGGTATGTTTTTTCAAAAAACCAGGTTATACTTTTAGCGGGAGCAGTTGTGGTGGTCGGAACTTTTTCCTGTGCCAGACCAACAACAGGCAGAAGGCTTAAAGAAACTAGGATTGCAATTCGGTTCAGGTTCATTTCATATTGGGTTAAATGTTTTGGAGCGTGTAGGTGACGCCAGCCCTGGTATCGGCAATGGTTTGATAAACGACACCCAGACTGGTTTTTAGTTGTCTGGATTCTGTTTTGAGTCCGTTTATTTTTATCGGAGATTTGGTTTGCAAAGTAATTTGTCCACCGCTTTTTGAAAGAATAGTCGATTTCGTCAACATGTGATTTTCCCAATACAAATCTATCACAAAGCCACCTCTGGCTACCAGGCCTTTCACTACGCCACTTTTCCAGCTGTCTGGCAAAGCCGGCAGCAGCTGTACGGTACCCAGATGACTTTGCAGAAGCATTTCTGCAACGCCGGCTGTTGCACCGAAATTACCGTCAATCTGAAATGGAGGATGGGTGTCAAACAGGTTATTTAGGGTTGAGTTTTTCAACAATTCCTGGTACATCTTATAGGAATGATTGCCGTCCAGCAGTCTGGCCCAAAAGTTAATTTTCCAGGCTTTACTCCATCCGGTGCCCTCATCGCCACGCGTTTCCAATGTTTTACGTGCGGCATTGGCATATGTCGAATCCAGCAATGGCGAGATTTCCCGCCCGGGGTGCAAACCAAACAATTGAGAAACGTGACGGTGCTGCGGGTCGACATCTTCCCAGTCGCCATACCATTCCTGTAAATTACCTTTCTTTCCGATATGTAAAGGGTAAAGTCTGGCATATTTAGTTTTTAGCATCGCTGCAAATTCTTTATCCACATTCAAAACCCCGGCAGCTTCAATAACATTGGTAAAGAGATCACGAATGATCGACATGTCCATAGTCGACGCAATGGTTACCACTTCCTTGTTTCCATTTGGAAGAATATAACTGTTTTCAGGAGAAGTAGAAGGTGCTGTAACAAGATAACCATCCTTTTCTACCAGCCAGTCCAGACAGAACAAAGCTGCGCCCTTCATCAGTGGATAGGCCGTATCTTTTAAGTAATTTTTATCTTTAGTGAAGCGGTAATGCTCGTATAAATGCTGGGAGAGCCAGGGGCTACCCAAAGACCAGTTGGCCCATTTGGGATCTCCTGTTCCCTCTCCTACCGGATTGGTTTGCGCCCAAATGTCGGAGTTGTGGTGTACCGCCCAGCCAGACGCTTTGTAATAGTTTTGTGCTGTACTTTTACCGTTTACCGCCAGGTGTTTGATTTGAGTAATTAGAGGCTCTGTTAATTCGGAGAGGTTACAAACCTCGGCCGGCCAGTAATTCATTTGTAAATTGATATTGGTGGTAAAATTGCTTCTCCAGGATGGTCTGATCAATGGATTCCATATCCCTTGCAAATTTGCAGGAATACCGCCCGGGCGTGAACATGAAATTAACAGGTATCTACCAAATTGAAAATACAATTGTTCCAACCCAAAATCTGCTTTTCCGGATTTATAATTTGCAAGTCGCACATCTGTAGGCACATCTACCAATAACTTTCCGGTATTATTGATGGAAAAACTTAGCCTGTTGAAGTAGTTTTGATAATCTTTAACATGCGCAGTTTCCATTTGCAGATAAGGCTTCTTTTCGGCCGCTTTCAAATCATGGAGTGCTGCGGCATTTTCATCTTTCCCATTCAGATCGGGATACACGTTATAACCGTTGTAACTGGTTGCACCAGATATGAGTACCAGAATTTCTGTGGCATTGCTGACCTGTAGTAAACTATCAGTGCTCACTTTACCATCTGTACGGATTACTTTGATCCTCGCCTGGTAACGCATGCCGTTATGACGGAGACTATCGTTATATATGATCGGTTTGGGGTTCCGGCGTTCATCTGAATAGATACGTGCCTTTCCTTTCAAGATAAGTTCATTGCTACCAGCAGCTACTACCTGATGCTCAAGCTCATTGAACAAAGACAAACTGATGTTCAATGCCTTTAGTTTACTTGACCGGAGCCGCATCACCATAACCTGATCTGGAGCTGAGGAAAAATATTCACGTGTATATCGAACGCCGTTTACTGTAAACCGTGTGCTTGCAATCGCGGTAGAAATATCAAGGTCCCGGGTATAATCGGTAACTGTACCATCCACTACCTGTTTCAAAATCACATCCCCCAGGGGCTGATACATATTGGTATTTGGCCCCTGCATTTTACGCATCAATTTACTGGCATCTCCACTTCGGCCTTCAAAAAGCAATTTCCTAACTTCAGGTAGGTATTTTGGTGCTTCAGGGTTTGGATTTGGATTAACCGGACCGCCAGTCCACAAAGTTTCTTCATTCAATTGAATTAACTCTTGCTCTACACGTCCAAAAATCATAGCACCAAGCCGTCCGTTTCCAATTGGCAAAGCCTCGTCCCAGTTTTTTGCAGGTTGTTTGTACCAGAGTCTCAACGTCGCAAACGCATCAATTGATTTTGAATTTTGGGCCTTTAATACAAGGCCATTGGCACAGACAAAAAGGGCAAGCAGTGTAATTTTGTATCTCATTTCAATAGCTTAAATCCCAGTGCCAAGTCGGGATAGCTATATACATGCGATTGACAAGGGGATAAATTTGGTTCTGTGAACTTAAAAAATATCTCCCGCGCCAGCAACCTGTGGCATCCTGCTTATTTAACGTCCAAAAGCATCATAATTATCCTCAGCATATTTTTCATAACGCTGCAAGAGCTTGATATTGGCCTGTTCAATAGGGGTCAGTTCTTTGCCCACATCATTTGATATCGGGATATACCATTCCACGGGATCAAAAAAGTCGCGAATGCTGCTTTTTTTAAAAAAGTAGCCATGTCTGGCAAAAACCGTGTTCTTAATGATTTGCAAATCCAACTTACGGAGGTTTTTCAATTGAGCAGCCTTCAGCAAAGTATTCGAGGCATTGATTTCAAAAATCTGCGGAGAGGCGCTTCGAAAAAGGACCATCACTGAGGTATCCACCTTTCCATCATCCAAGGTATCTAAACGGGTTTGATCCCGGGAAGTGCTCCAATCGATATAATCGGTTTTCGGCAACATTAAGTTCGGATTGTATACAAATGCTTTCTTTAACAATTTATACTGCATTTTACCCATTTGATCATCCTTTTTGAAACCATTCCACACCCCAATTAAGGTATCGCCTTTCAGTTCAAATTCGTAACGCCCATCGGTTTTTAAACTACCAGATTCATCCATTACAAATCTGAGTTTATCGCCCTCTTCAAACACTTTACCGATTAAAATACGTTTTTTCCCACCTACAATACTCTGCCCTATAACTTCGTTTTTTGTTATTTTTTTGATTACAATATTTATTTTAGCCGGACGCTCATTTCCTTCATAAACATAATCCCCTTCGAAAAGAAAATCACCCACCCAGAAACCGTATAAATCTTTATGAATTTCATCCTGACCTCCAGGATTGGTGTTGGTACCAGATTTATTTTTATCACGGCAAGCGCACATCAGCATCACAATGCTACAGATCAATACTATTTTCTTCATAAGCTTTATACAGGTAAATGCGTTTTATCAACAAGTTAAAAATTATACAACAAAAATCAATAATTACTGTTTTTGCAGCTTCTTCAATTCTTTTTTAGAAAGCTCTTTTTGTAAAACCTCCGGTGAATCTGCTGCTGTATATTCTTGTTGAGCGGCCAGTATCGCTCCCGGATCCGCTGCCGTGAAAAATTTAGGCGTTACAAAACCATAAATACTTTTAGATTCTTTAACACCTTTCTTCCTGGCGTCAATATCTGCCGATTTCAGATAAATGGTGGATAATAAGATCCCATACCGGCTGTTTGAATTGGTTTTACTATTCATTCCCAATACTGTAGAGGGAAAGACCGTTTCTCCAACCTTTACCGAAATACTACCTTTTTTAAAGCCTTTATAAGTGGCAAGTGTACCATCGGCGTGCTCGACAGTAAGTTCATTTGTTTTACTCGTATAAGAAGCCTCATTGGCGGATTCTGTTTCGTACAAATCTTTAACGTCAACGATTATCCCCTTACGCACTGCTACAACCGGTTGCTCGTCCTGCGTATAAAAACGATATACTTTCCAGTCTTCTGGTGTGGTGGTACCAAAATATGTGGTGTATAAATATCCTGCTTCAGCAACCCTGACTTTAGTTCCGCTTTTATAAGGAAGGATATAAACAAAATCAGCATTATACTTTGGATTCAGCTTGCCTCGAAAAGTGTAATACGTATAAGAGAAATTTACCTGTCTGTCTTTATTTTCTGGCTTTGCCGTGTACACTGTTCCGGAATAATTTTTAATCCCGATCTGCTCCTGATCGGAACTGTTAAAATTGCTAATGTCCCCAAACTTAAGTACGATGGTATAACTCCCAGGATCAGGTTTTTCAAACTCCAGATCAACAGAACGGTCTGCATTTACCTTTCGGGTAATTTTTACCGGATTTTCTTGTGCATTCAATTGCCCGCAGCTATAAACAAGCAGCAAACTGAGGATCATCTTTTTTATCATGGATAGAAAACGTTAAATAAGGCCGCAAGGTAAAACATTCAGGTTAAAATAAAGTAAAATCAGCAGCAAATGATTTACCAATGCAAAAAGAAAACGCTGTATCAGATGATACAGCGTTCCCGAAGTTTTTACGTAAAAAAACGTCTTTATTTACTATTTTTTGGCAGCAGGATTCAGATCTTTAAATTCTGCTGCACGGTCCCGACTTGTTTTCTTCAATGAAAATGCATCAAATAGTTCTCCTGAGGTTTTATAGGCTTCAAATTTCAGGTTTTGACCATCTACATGAATCGTTTGAAAAAGCTGGGTATTTTCCAGAGAAACATTCATCCATCTGGCACCATCCACTTTGTACATTTTAGGCCCAGCTACAGAAACCAGATAAACCGGTCCGCTTGCTTCCCTGCCCGATAGGCCACGTGGAAGGTTTTGTCCGCGGCTATAGGTATGGTCATGCCCCTGCAAAACCAGGTCGATGTGGTACTTGTCAAACAAAGGTTTGAACTGCGCTCTAAATTCTTTATTATCCCTGCTTTTTGCTGTAGAAAAAATAGGATGATGAAAGGTAATGACCGTCCAGAGTTTCTTATTCTCTTTTAAAACCTTTTCCAGCCATTCGTACTGGATCTTAGCCGAAGCCTCGTCCAGGATAATCATTTGCGAGTCCAGTGAGATGATGCGAACATTCTGATAGTCGACATAATACACAGATTCTTCCAAGCCTTTAGGTCCATTACCCGGCAAGGTGTATTGAACACCCCAATGTGGATCCAGAATCAACTTCCGGGTGTCGTCCCGTACATATTCATGGTTACCCGGTGAAGGTAAACTCGGGATCATCCCATTGATAAATCCACCTCCATAATGCCATTCGCCCCATTCCTGATCGTTGTTTGACCGGTTAATTAAATCACCTGTATGGATGATAAACCGGGCATCAGGCTGATGTGCAAATGCTTTACGGATGACGCGTGACCATTTTGAACGGATATCATTCTGAGCGTCCCCCAGGTAAATGAAAGAAAAAGGTTTATTGGTATTGGATGCTGTCGTAAATTGAAACCATTCACTCCAGTAGTCGCCCGATCCTACACGGTAGGCATATACCGTTCCTGGTTTCAGGTTGGTAAAAGTAACCTGGTGATATTTTGCAGTGGCATAGTTATTTCCACCAGACAAAATACGGGATCCTGCATCGTAGGTAGTGATGGACTCTTCCAGGGCCGGACTAGAATCTTCGGCTTTGATTTGAGCTTTAGAAGCCATAATCGTGGTATCTGTACGCCAGGTAACCGTCTGACTTACTTCAGGATTTCCGGTCCAGGTTAAAATCACCCGGTCTGGAAAATGTTTCGGATTAAAATCCTGGGCAATTGTTTTACCGATACCTGCCATAAGAAGCAGCGCCGTCAGTACCATTGATCTTTTTAAATTATTCATATTTCAGTTTAATGTGTTTTATTTTATTTTAGGGACCACATTAATGTAGACTCCTTATCTGCGCCGAAAGCAGCTACTGCTTTTTGATAATTGGTTTTATTTTTAGCGCTTTCAGAATCTGGGAAAACGTAGCGTTTCGGGATTCCGCGGCCAGCAGCAAGTGGACCAGTTACAAAAGCAGGAAACCCTGTGCGACGCTGATCAAACCAGCCCTCTGCACCTTTAAACAACATGGCCATCCACTTCTGGGTGATCAGTTGTTCCAGCGAACCGTCGTACTTAACGAGCACCTGATCGTAATAAGCTGCTGGCGCTGTAACTGCGTAACTGCTCATCGATTCTCTAATCGCTTTATAATACATAGATTCAGCAGTTTCACCAGGCACAGTGAGCTTACCTTTCTGCATCGATTCAGCCAAAATAAAACACAATTCAGTATAAGTAACCAAACTTGCCTTTAACAATGGATTTGACGCTGCACCGTTCTTTCTGAAAAAGGTAGAAGAAAAAAGGGATACATGATCTTCACCGCCATTATAAGCCGCAGGCGCATCGATGGCATTAGGCACACCAACATATCTGTTGAGGTCTACGGTTGACCCGGTTGTACTTTTAACCGGCTCTACCCAAACACCCAATCTCGGATCGTTTCTTTGCACGAGACGGTCAACCAGTTCCTTACTTACTTTTGTTTTCTGATAATCAAAATCAATCATTGCCAAAGGACCTCCAGGCCAGCTGTATCCAGCCAGGTTTCCTAAGTAAGCGATTTCGGCATTGTCAGCACTGCTTTCAAAAATTGGATATGCAGCTTTATCATTGATGATTTCCTGCATTTCTGTAAATGCAGAAGCATAATTTTTGGAGATGCGCAACAACATTCTTAAACGCAAGCTGTTGGCAAACTTACGCCACTGTAAGGCTTTACCTTTGAACATTACGTCGGCTTTGGCATTGAATTCAGCAGGTGCCCCTTTCAGTAGCTCATTGGCTTCACGAAGTTCCTTCAATAAATCCGGATAGATCACCTGTTGCTGGTCGTACTCCGGATAAATTACATTGCTCTCTTTAGATTTAAGTGCCTGCGAATACGGGACGTCTCCGTATAAGTCGGTTAAATAACTAAAATTAAAAGCCTTTATAATTTTACTAATGGCGATATACTGGTTTTCAGAGCGTTTCTGCGCCGTTTCCATGAATGTTTTATTGACCGACAAACGGGCATAGATATCATCCCAGTCTACAGGCCCCCAATCAAATAGATCATACCCCGTATTACGCACCAGTGTCAGGTAGCGTGCTGCAGAAGCTGGTCTTCTGCCAACCGCATTTTCCTGGTAGGCATAGGCCGTAGAAAGTACAACCTCAGACATCAGGAATTCTGTGTTGGTGGTTTCCGGAGAATTTGGATTGGTGTTTATTTTTTCAAAGTCTTTGGTACATGCGCCCAATAAGGTCATAAATAGCACCAGGATGGTTTTATATTTGAATTTCATTTTCTTATGGATTAAAAATTACAACTTAATTTAAAGCCAAAAGAGCGTGTGCCTGGCTGTGTCCAGTGTCCAACACCCAATTTAAAGCCTTCGGTGACGCTCATCGTAGTTTCAGGATCATAACCCAATCCGTTGGCTGTCCAGGTATACAGATTTCTACCAATCAGGGAAAGCGAAAGGTTGCTGATTGGAAGTTTACGCAACAGTTGCTTGTCAAAGACATAAGTTAAAGAGGCTTCTCTCAACTTCAGAAATGATGCGGAATAGGTTAAGCGCTCGTAGTATTTATTGTAAGTATTGTTGTAAAAATCAGAAGCGGCAATGATGACCTTATTTTCAGAAAAGCTTCCATCGGTATTGGCAATATAGCCCGGAATAATCATACCGTCATTCCTTGATCTTCCTTGTGAATCAACCCATGGCAAGCCACCTGTTTGGGCATCCCTTCCTGCGAGCGTATTATCTGTTAAACCGGCATTGATCAAACTTTTAACTACATAAGAGTAAAAATTTCCGCCTTTACGCCAGTCTAATAGAAAATTTAAGGTAAGGCTTTTATAGCTGAAGGTATTGTTAAAGCCTACTGTAAAATCAGGATTGTAATTACCTACTTTGATGTATTCGGTATTGTTGCGGATATAATGTCCGGTTTTATCCAATAACGCAGCACCTGCATTTGGCCCGGTTGGTACCTTAGTATAGCTTGGTGTATAAAAATCTCCGATTTTGGTTCCCTCTTTAATCAGGTAACGGATGTTATCTCCATCGGCACTGCCCATAGAATATTCGGGCAAACCTTCCATTAAGGAAATTACCTTATTTTCATTTTTGGTGAAGTTGACATTCATTTCCCATTTCAATGCTGCTTTGACCGGAACGGCAAAGAAGCCAATTTCCCATCCACTATTCTGAATGTTACCTGCATTGATCAAACGGTTTGAAGCACCAGAAGCAATGGTTGTCGGGATATTGATGATCTGGTTTCTTTTATTTGTTTTATACCAAGTGACATCTAAGCCCAACCGACTATCCAGAAAACGCAGATCGCCACCAAACTCATATGAAGTTGCGATTTCTGGTTTTAAGAAGTTATTCTTAAGGTTAAATTCAATGGTTGCTCTTTTCACATCACCCCAGTCCTGATTAAAAGGAATGGTGTTGTACAACTGGTAAGGATCGGTGTCGCTACCAACCTGTGCCCAGTTGGCCCTGATTTTAGCAAATGACAACACATCGGACTTGATTTTAAACACATCTGTTAAAACCGTACTTAAGGAAACTGAAGGATAGAAATAAGAATTATTTTTTGAAGGAAGTGTACTAGACCAATCGTTTCTTCCTGTCACATCCAGAAACACCATATCCTTGTAAGAAGCATGACCCATTCCATAAAAGCTGTTGATCCGTTTACGGGAACTGCCTTGAGAATTGGCAATAGTTCCTGCCTGTGCATTGCTGATGTTATAGATGCCTGGAATACTCAAACTCTCCGTACGCTGTGCTGTACTCCGGCCAGTTTGATCCATCTGGTTACCGCCAACAGCTATATCAAAGGACCAATCTTCATTTAAAGTCTTCTTATAGCTTAGCAGAAAATCTGTGTTTTGCTCTTTGAAGAAACTATTATCCACACCATAACCACCAAATTTAAACCGTTTGGAACTAAAAGGGCGTTTGGTTTCATGCTGTTCATTATACAGATCAAGTCCGGTACGTGCCATAAAACTCAGGTCCTTGGTTAAATCAATTACCAATTGTACATTTCCAGTAATGCGATTTCTATCGTATCCATTGGTATGTTCGTAAGCCACAAAATAAGGGTTGTCCGAATCATCCGGAGAGAATTGCTCTAAATTTTCCCTTCCTGGTTTCCAATAATTCTTCAAATCATTAATGTTCATATTTGACGGCATAGAATACAGCATTTGTGTTACGCTTTCCCGATAAGCCGATGGACGGTTATCACTCTTGTTATTTACGTAGCCCAAATTGGTGCTGATTTTAACTTTAGGATGCAATACATAAGTTGCAGCCAGATTTAAGGTATTACGACTTAAATCCGTGTTGGGCACAATGCCTTTATTTACCAGGTTGGTATAAGAAAGCCTATAATTACCATCTGCATTTTTACCGGTAATGGCAATGTTATTGGTATAGGTAGAACCTGTTCTATAGAAATCTTTAGCATTATTGGGGTGCGATACCCAATCTGTAGGGACTGGTTTTCCATTCGCATCAAGCGGACTGTTCCATTGCAGGTGTTTGGTACCCACATCTAATCGAGGCCCCCAGGCCGAGGTTGTAGAAACGGCAGGATCATCGGTATATTCTCCTGCACCAAACTGGTTTTGGAAATGAGGAAACATCCAGGCCTGGTCGTACATGGCATTGGAGTTGAAGCTTACACCTAAACCTTTTTTACTTGTCGCCCCACTTTTTGTAGTAATGAGCACCACCCCACTTCCTGCCCTGCTGCCGTATAATGCCGCAGCACTGGCACCTTTCAATATGGTAACGCTCTCGATGTCATCCGGACTAATGTCAGCAATGGGACTACCATAATCTACTGATGAACGACCGACTTCTGATGTTGCCCGTAAAGAATGTGCTACCGGAACACCATCTACCACAAAAAGCGGTTGGTTGTCGGTCGCAATAGAAGACTGACCGCGAATGGTGATGAAAGCTGAAGAACCGGGATCGGAGCCCGCACTTACTACATTTACACCAGCTACCTTTCCAGCCAGGGAATTGATCACATTGACTTCTTTAACGGTGTTGACATCGCTTCCTTTAACCGTTGCAATGGAATAACCCAGTGCCTTTTCTGATCGTTTGATACCCAAAGCGGTAACCACTACTTCGGAAAGCGCAGTTTGATCAGGTTTAAGGCTGACATTAATGATCACCTGTCCGTTTATAGCAAGCTCCTCATGCTGATAGCCCATCATTTTAAAAATGAGTATTGATGAGCCGTCCTTCACGTTCAGGCTATACTCCCCATTCAGGTTGGTTACCGAAGTATTGTCCACGCCTTTTTCAATAACGCTGACACCAGGCATAGGCAGTCCTTTTTCATCAGTTACCTTACCTTTCACACGCATCGCTTTTTTAATGATGACCTGGTTGTTCTGAACCTGGTAAGTGAGTTGAAGAGGAGTCAGTATCCGGTTAAGTAAACTGCTAACCAACTCATTGTCGGCCCTAACCGTTTCAACCTTCCGGTTCAATACCGCGTCGTTGTTGGTGTAAACAAAAGACAGACTGGTTTTCTTTTCGATGTTTTTAAGTAATTCGGTCAGCGTACCATGTTTAAAGCTGAAACTGATCCTGCTGTTCAGATCCTGTGCGTGTACAGGAGAGGCTTGCCCTGTAAAGAGCATCACAGAAATAAAAAAATAGATCAGGGTAAAAAAACGCATTACTTTATAAATTAATTGATTAGTCACTGCGGACTTTTTCATAACTTTGAGTGTTTTAATCATTGATGGGTTAAAATAAAATTGAAATTCTTAGCCGAAAGCGTGCGCCAACATGCTTCGGCTATTTTTGTATAGGTGTCTAATTACATTTACCTCCTTTTATATAAATTGTCTGTTTGTTGATGGTGTAACGGATATCTAAAGTCATTTGAATGGTTTTTAACACTTCATTAATGCTGACGTTATCAAACTTTGCCGTGAGCTTACAAGCTTTAAAAGCCTGATCTGTTACAATCTTAACCCCATAGCGGCGTTCTATCACTTCAAATACGGTTGTTATTGGTGTTTGATCAAAAGTCATTTTGCCTTGCGTCCAACCAATGGCCAGCCGGGCGTCTTCTATATTTTCCAGATGCAGTAGGCCCGATCCTAAATCACAAATACCTTTTTGATTGGGTACAAGATGAATGGCTTTAGACTGTACTCCTGCAGAATCCCTTGATACAGCAACCTTACCTGTAAGTACGGTTACTTCGGGACTGGAATTTTTCCAGGCCCTGATGTTAAAGCTTGTACCCAACACACGGGTCTGGATATTTAAACTCTGAACAATAAAGGGATGTTTTGGATCGCGCTTCACTTTAAAGAAGGCCTCTCCATTTAATTTAACTGTTCTAAAAGATGCCTGCCTGATGTTATCAGGGAAGCTGATACTACTTCCTGCGTTTAACCAAATCTCGGTGCTGTCAGGCAATAGGATATTGGTAATCTTACCGGGATTTGAAGTTTTGGTAATCCAGGTTATCTGATCAACAGGTAAAGCGGTTTGCCTGCTCTTATTCAATACAACAAACATCGCCATTATGGCGATAACGGCCGCTGCAGCCGACCAGATTAAAAATGCCTTATTCTGTCTGGGCTTTTCTGACTGCAGCGAAATCTGAATATGGTCAAAACTCTCTTTCCATTCTTCGCTATCAGGTAGTATAGCTGTTTGTTCCCACAACCTCAATGCCTGATCTAAGTCCTGCTGGTGCTGGGGATCCTTGCGAAGCCAGTCCTGTAAACGCTCCTCCAGATCTGCCAACTCCCTAGCCTTACCTTGCTCCTTTGCAGATAAATAATCGAGTACGAGCTTCCAGGTTTCTTGGTCCATTGTTATATTTCTTTTTTATAACTACAAGACAAGATTCAGGCTGCGATTACGGGTCGGTAAACGTTAAGGTTCTATTAAGAAATGGTTAAGTAAAATTTATCGAAACTCAGCCTCATTTTTCAGGACCCTTTCCTGCAAAAACTGAAACCCTTTAACCAGGTGATCTTCGACTGTGCGAACAGAAATATCCAATAACGCGGCGATTTCCTTGTAGCTGAAACCTTCAATCCTATACATGTAAAAAATGAGACGCCTGCGTTCAGGCATCTGGTCAATCAGATGGTAGAGCATACGTGCTCTGTCTTTATACATATACGTTTGGAAAGGATCAGCACTTACATCTATGACTTCCTGAACTTCATCATCTTCAAGGTGCTGAAAATTTGATCTTGAAATTTTATGATAATTATTAGCACCGTTTTTTACAGCCCGGAACAGGTAAGCTTTTTCATTGATGAGCAGAATCTTATTTTTCCAGATGGCAATAAATACATCATTCAAAATTAGCTGTGCATCTTCAATATCCTTTACCAGATATATTGCATACTTTTTCAGCGTAGGATACATGCGACGGTAAAGATCCTCGAATGCTTTGTCATCGAGTGTACGTACGTCATCTTCGTTAAACCCGGCAGTATTATTTTCGCCCATAAAATATGGAGCAAAATTAGAACCACCACATGACGCATATATTAACAAAGTATTAAATCTACTTTGCCTATTGCCAACGACACTACTGTGATTTTGCTGCCTTCTCAAACAATTCATCATGATCAAGACAGCTGCACCGTTCCTGTAAAATCGGATCTGTTTTTTTCAGATGATTAAACCTGATGACTTCGATGCAATAATCTTCCTTTTTCATCAGACTGGAAAAGTAGATCACTGGTATTGCGAAGATGAAAAAACCAATAATTGCAGGGATCATATACACAAATGATTTAAAGGCGATACCATTCACACTGACGTGTTTACTTCTTTCGATGCCTTTGGCGATGGGTTTTGAAATTTTTCTTCCCCAAAGAAACATCAAATAAGCCCCAATAGGAAGAATAACAATTAAAGAAATGTAGAATAAGATATTAATTGTCGTATGTGTCATTGCCTGATAGATTGATTTGATTTACATCAGCAATAACCTTGCCTTTTACTTTAATCCTCCATCAAAAAATACAGGAATAAAAAACCCCATCTTATTAACTAAGATGGGGTTTTCACATGATTTTCAGACTTGAAAATCTTTGCTCCCTCTGCTGGGCTCGAACCAGCGACCCTCTGATTAACAGTCAGATGCTCTAACCAGCTGAGCTAAGAAGGAGTGCTGGTTTAAAAAATATCGCTTTTTAAATTTAGCGTAAAATAAAGGGCAACACCCTCTACTTTAATAGTAAAGCCTTTCAGCATAGACTGAAAGGCTTTTTGTTACTCTGCTCCCTCTGCTGGGCTCGAACCAGCGACCCTCTGATTAACAGTCAGATGCTCTAACCAGCTGAGCTAAGAAGGAGTACTCGCTACCAAAACGCACTTTTTGAACTCTTAAAGAACATAAAGTCTTGTTCGTTTTGGGAATGCAATATTAGGGCTTTTAATTTATTTATGCAATATTTGCAGTGAAAAAAATTAAAAAAATATTCAAATAAATCATATGAGCCTGATAATCATAGGAACTGTAGCTTTTGACGCTATTGAAACACCTTTCGGAAAAACAGATAAGATCGTTGGCGGAGCCGCGACATACGCAAGTTTGGCTGCTTCTTACTTTTACGATAAGGTAAAAATCGTTGGAGTTGTAGGTGATGACTTCCATAAAGAAGACATTGACACTTTTAACGCACATGGAATTGATACTGAAGGTTTGCAAATCAAAGCCGGAGAAAAATCATTTTTCTGGTCTGGAAAATACCACAACGATATGAACAGCAGGGATACATTGGTTACCGAGCTGAATGTGTTGGCTGATTTCGACCCGATCATTCCGGAAAGTTATCAGGACTGCGAATTCCTGATGTTGGGTAACCTGACGCCAATTGTTCAGCAAACGGTAATTAACAGGCTTCACAAAAGGCCAAAACTGATTGTTTTAGATACCATGAACTTTTGGATGGACATCATGATGCCTGATCTATTGGAAACCATAAAGATGATCGATGTACTAACCATAAATGATGAAGAAGCACGTCAACTATCGGGCGAATATTCATTGGTAAAAGCTGCAAAGAAAATTCTGGCAATGGGTCCGAAATACCTGATCATCAAAAAAGGCGAACACGGCGCCTTGTTGTTTCATGAAGATAAAATATTCTCTGCCCCTGCTTTACCTTTAGCAGAAGTTTTTGATCCAACAGGCGCTGGTGACACTTTTGCAGGTGGTTTTATTGGTTATATGGCCAAAGTAGGAACAGTCAATTTCACCAACATGAAAAACGCAATCATTTTCGGATCAGCATTAGCTTCATTTTGTGTTGAAAAATTTGGAACTGAAAAAATCTTAAACCTCACAACCGAAGAAGTTTCGGCCAGGGTACAGGAATTTGTTAATTTAAGCTCGTTTACCATCGAGGCTTAATTTTAAGGCGTTATTTTACGAATACGATGTCATCCAGCATTGGCTGAGATGGCTTCGTATTTCGCATCAGCAATTCTTTTATATCAATACACCTATTACTGTAAATTTCTCAAAAACGGTCTCCGTATGCGGTGCATCAGCCAGTTCTTCCGTCAGATCTTGTCCAGCCCAGTGTTCATAATGTTTTCCATTACGCCACAAACGGCTTTCCGTCACTTCATAGATCAAACCTTTATACGCTACCCAAATCTGAGGTTTATCCTGGCCATTGCGTAGGGCCAGCTGTTGCTTGGTATAAGTCGTCAGGCTGCTCATCACATCATCTTTAATTGTCCCCAAAATTAGGACTTTAATTCTGCTGTGCAACAAAAAAGGCGCCCTAAGGCGCCTCTCTCTCGGAATAGATGGTTTACATGACCTCTGTACCCAAAATATCTTTAGAATAAGTTTTCAAGTATTTTTTAAGAATCTGGCGTGCAACGTGGATCCTCGTTTTTACTGTACCTATTGGAATTTCAAGCATTTCAGCTATTTCATGATATTTGTAACCCTCAAAATATTTGATAAAAGGCACATAATATTCTGGCTGCAAAGTAGATAAAGCTTTATTGATATCTCCTATAATGAATTTACTGCCACTGGTATTCTCCGATGCACTATAATGAAGATTTGCTGAGGAAATATCTTCAGATTTGGTAATCAGCGCATTCGTTTTTACCAGACGTCTGTAATTGTTGATAAATGTATTTTTCATGATGGTAAATAACCATCCTTTTAAATTGGTACCTTCTTTAAACTTACCATAATAGGTAACAGCCTTTAACATCGTGTCCTGCACCAGATCGTTTGCATCTTCAATGTCTTTGGTAAAATTTAAAGCGAATGACTGTAAAGATACCGAGTGGTCGTGCAGCTGAAGGTTGAACTCATTTTTTGTCATAATGTTTTAAGTTTTAGGGTTAAAAAAAGCAAACAAAAAGCTATCAGAGTGGCGCTCAACAATTTGTTTAATCTTACACACTAAACTCTATACAAGTTATGTACCAAAAAATTGGATTCCATGTTAAGAAATTAATTTTTCAGTCTGAGGGGATTAAAGAACCTTATGTCATAACAAATTTACTTCTCTTTCTAAAATAACGTCAAATTTGGCACGCACAGCTTGAATAATATCTTCTGAAAAACTATACACCTCTTGTCCTGTAGCACCACCATGATTAACCAATACCAGGGCCTGATTTTTCCAGGTACCAGTCTGCCCCACTACCTTCCCCTTGAATCCGCACTGTTCAATCAACCAGCCTGCAGCAAGCTTAACCTGATTACCAGGAACCTCATAATAAACCAGTTCCGGAAATTTAGCGGATACAGCCTCAAACTTTTCTCTATCCACAACCGGGTTTTTAAAAAAGCTCCCGGCATTACCTATTGTTGAGGGGTCAGGCAATTTACTCACCCTGATGGATGACACCACATTCGAAATATCTGCAATTGTTGGCTGCGCAATTCCACGATTTGCCAATTCAGATTGAATGGCCCCATACTGGATATTGGCATTAGCTTCAGTACTCAAATCAAACCTTACTTCAGTAATGATATATTTGCCTTTCAACTCATTTTTAAAAACACTATCCCGATATCCAAATTTACAATCCGCATAAGCAAAGGTTCTCATTTCTCCGGTAGCAATTTCATAAGCACGACAGCTGTGAAAAACATCTTTCAACTCTACACCATAAGCACCAATGTTCTGAATCGGTGAAGCGCCTACCGTACCAGGAATTAAACTCAGATTCTCTACACCAGCAAAACCCTGCTGAACACAATACATCACCAGGTCATTCCAGACTACCCCTGCACCTGCTGTTACCAATACGCGTGTTCCTTGCTGTTCCGCCGAAATACCAGGAATGCTAATTTTAAGCACCAAACCTTCAAAATCTTTAGTAAAAAGCACATTGCTGCCACCGCCCAAAACCAATAGCGGTTGTGCTTTAGCGCTGGCATCCTGAAGTATGGCACCCAAATCTCTTTCTGAAAAAATTTCGGCAAAAAAATGTGCATAAACAGGTATACCAAAAGTATTAAAGGGCTTCAAAGAAGTATGTTCCTGCAGAACTGCTGTCATAAATGATATGGATTAATTGTAGCTACAAAGGTAATTGATCCGAGTTGTAATAAATATGTTAAAAATAATATTTAAAATTTTGACTATTTTTCGGCTCAATTGTTAAACCATATTAAGCAATTTATTTAGTAGCGGGAGAACAGAAATATAGTATGGAAAATCAGGATAAAAAAAAGGTCTTAATTATTGAAGCGGCACTCAAGAGATTTGCGCATTACGGATTGTCAAAAACTACCATGACAGAAATCGCAAAAGACATCTCCTTTTCAAAAGCCCTGCTTTATTATTATTTCCCCGACAAGCTGAGTCTGTACGTCAGTGCCATTGAATATTTGATGCAAATCATTAGCCGTGATCTGGTTAAGTCTATTGAAAAAACCAGCTCATCCACTGAGGGCATCTTTAAACTGCTACAAAAAAGGCAGGCCTTCATTCAGAAGTATTACAATTTATTAGAATCCAGTCAGATTATAGGCAATGAATTGCCAGATGACCTCTACAAAAAATTCAGTAAAGCCAGGGCTTTCGAGACCATCATTATTGGCTCACTATTTAGTCGCGGAGTAACCAGCGGAGAGTTTGAAATGGAAGACAGCAAGCTTGCCACAGAGATATTCATCGATGCCCTTTCGGGAATTCATTTCAACATCATGTCCAAAGACAAAAATATTTTCCCTGGAAAAGAGCAGTTTAAAAAGATCTTTCTCAAAGAAAAAACCTTTGCTGAGATCTTCTTATCAGGATTAAAAACAAAAAAACCAGAACAATTGTCATAAAATTGTAAGTTTAACTAGAATTCTTATGTAAAATTCTTATTGCCGGAATATGGCAGTATTTTTGACCTTGTAAATAAAAAAGTCAGAAAGTAGAAAAGTAGAATGATAGAAACAGATAAAAAAAGAGATGCGATTATAGAGGGGGCGATCAAGCGTTTTATGCATTTTGGAATCAACAAAACCACGATGAATGAGATTGCAGAAGACCTTTCCGTATCCAAACCCTCTTTGTATTATTATTTTCCGGATAAGAATAGCCTGATTCTAGGTGTGATTGATAAAATATTCAATGATTATTTTGATGCCATAGCTAAAGATCAGTTTAACCAAATGCCTTTGGAAACCTGCATGGCGAATTTTGTAGAAATCAGGCATAAGTTTTTTCAAAAGTATTACATGCTTCATTTGTCAAGCGGCAGTCCGGATTCCTCACTGAACTCTGATGAGCTAAAAGCTCATTTCATGAAAATGAAGGATAAAAATATCACGATCCATGCAGAGATATTTGAGAGAGCAATCCAACGGAACGAAATCGCGCCAATGGAAGTCGTAAAAATTACGGAACTGTATCTGGATAGCCTGGCCGGAATTACCTCCCTGTGTATCATGCATGGCAATAAGGAACTTTTCCCAAGTAAGAAAGAAATGAAAAACATATTGGAGAGACAACTCAGCTTATCCACCATATTTATTAGAGGACTAAAACAACAATAACTATATATGAATACTTTAATTAAACAGATAAGAACAATTCCGCTGCTCCTGCTGGGATTACTATTATCCAATACTGTTGGCGCTCAGCAAACGCTTACCTTGAAGGAGGCTTTGAACTATGCCGTGCAAAATAGCACGAAAGTGCGTAAGGCCAGGCTGGATATTGATGGCGGAAAATATAAAACACAAGAGGTAAGAGCCCAGGCATTACCTCAACTTACTGGCAATGCAGGTTTGACCTATAATCCGATTATTGGCCAATTGGTCGCAAATTTCGGAGGTCAGACCCAGTCTATCCAGTTGGGTCAAAACTGGAATTCATCTGCTGGTGTTCAACTTTCACAGCAATTATTCAATCAGCAGGTATTTACTGGTTTACAAGCAGCCAGATCCAGTGAAGAATATTATAATCTTACCGCTCAACTAACTGAAGAGCAAATCATAGAATTGGTTGCCAACAACTATTACCAGGTATTGGTAAACAGGCAACAATTAAATGTGGTAGACAACAACATCAAAAATGTAAAGGTGACTGAAAAGATCATCTCCAATCAGTATGAAAATGGATTGGCTAAAAAAATTGATGTAGACCGGATCAAAGTGAAACTCACCAATTTATTGACACAACGCGAGCAAACTTCAAATGCCATTACCCAATTAGAAAACCAGTTAAAATTTGCAATGGGCATGCCAGTAAGTACGGCCATTGATTTACCAAAAACAGAGCTGACAGAAGTTACCAGGTTACCGGCCCTAGCAGATACCATCGCCTTGGACAGTAGAACGGAGATTAAGATTTTGAACAGTCAGGACAAGTTGTTGGCCTTGCAACGCAAAGCGTATGTTGCTGAATATTACCCAAGCCTGGCCTTAACCGGAAATTACACCTATTCGAGTCAGAGTGGAGGATTCGATTTCCTAAGCTCTAACGCTGCATCTATTGGTTACGGTGCATCCGCCATTGGCTTGACCCTAAAAGTACCCATCTTTAATGGTTTTTTAACCCGTTCAAAAATCCGTCAGGCCGATGTTAACATCAAAAAGGCAAATGAAGACAGAAGAGAATCTACAAACTCTTTAAACATGGCTTACGAGAACGCTAAAATCCAATTAAAAAACAGCTTAAATACAATCACCTCCCAAAAGCAAAATGCACAACTGGCTGAGGAGATCTACAACAGCACACAAAATAATTACAACAACGGTTTAGCAAGCTTAACAGACTTACTGGATACAGAAACTGCATTGACAGAAGCGCAAAACAGCTATAACCAGGCACTATTAAATTATAAAATTGCCGAAATTCAATTAATCAAATCAAACGGAAATATAAAATCACTATTATAATGAAAAGAGGAATAATTATAGCCTTAGTAATCATACTTGCCCTGGCGGGAATCGCTTACGTGCTAAGCAACAACAAGAAGAAAAATGAAGCAAAAACTGCGTTTATCGCAGAAGGCGGTGGTGCTGTTGCAGTTCGTGTTGCAACAGTAGAGAAAAAAGTAGTTGACCTTGATTTCAGTACCAATGGTAACTTTATCCCTAAACAAGAATTGACTTATAAATCAGAAAATGCTGGTCGGGTAAGCAAAATTCTGGTAGAAGAAGGCGACCGCGTAACCAAAGGACAAGTTTTGGCGCGTATTGATGCAGAAATCATCAATACGGACAGAGAAACCGCAGAAGCAAATTATCAGAATGCATTGAGGGATGAAGCAAGATATGCCAGTTCATTCAAAACCGGTGGTGTGACCCAACAACAATTGGATCAGGCCAAACTGGCAACGCAAAACGCAAAATTACGTCTGCAGGCTTCACAAAGAAAATTAAGTGATGCCAACATCAAAGCTCCGATTAACGGAATTATCAATAAAAAGTTCATTGAAGTTGGTGCTTTTGTGAACACCCAGGGAACAGATATGTTCGAAATCGTAGACGTATCCAAGTTGAAACTAAAAGTAAACGTAAACGAATCACAGGTGGCTAACCTTAAAGTAGGTGACAAGTTACAGATTAAATCATCTGTTTTCCCTACAGAAACATTTAACGGAAAAGTAACCTTTATTGCAGCTAAAGCTGACGCAAGTTTAAACTTTCCTATTGAGATTGAAGTAGACAATAACGCTAAAAATGGGCTTAAAGCAGGTATGTATGGAACAGCAGTATTCAACTTCCCTAAACAAGCGCCAAGCATTTTAGTTCCACGTACCTCTTTTGTTGGGAGTGTAAGTAGCAACCAGGTATTTGTTTTAGATCCTGCAAACAACACTTCTAAGCTACGCAAGGTAATTGCAGGTCGTATTTTAGGAGACTCAGTTGAAATTCTTGACGGATTAAAAGAAGGAGAAACTGTAATTACAAGTGGACAGATTAACCTCGCTGAAGGCACTGCCGTTAGCATTGTAAAATAAAGAAAAATGAAGATAACAGACATATCTATAAAACGGCCCTCTTTGGTAATTGTGGTGTTTACCGCACTGACCTTACTGGGGCTATTGAGTTACTTTTCGTTGGGTTATGAGTTATTGCCAAAATTCTCAAACAACGTAGTATCTATTTCAACCATCTATCCCGGTGCTTCACCAGCCGAGGTAGAGAACACCGTAACCAAGAAAATTGAGGATGCGGTGTCTTCCATGGAAAACATCAAGAAAATTAATGCGGTTTCATTTGAGAGCTTATCTACAGTAACCATTACCTTAACGGATAAAGCGAATATTGACATCTCGTTAAATGATGCGCAACGTAAGGTAAATGCCATCCTTTCAGAGTTACCGGAGGATGTTAAAACACCTTCATTGAGTAAATTCTCCCTGGATGACTTACCGGTAATCACCATGTCCGCCTCGGCAAAAATGGATGATGTTACTTTTTACGATTTGATTGATCAGCGGATTGCCCCGGTAATTTCAAGGGTAAGTGGTATCGCACAAGTGAACCTGATCGGTGGTTCTGAAAGAGAAATCCAGGTTTCTCTGGATGCCAATAAATTACAGGGATATAATCTTTCTGTACCTCAGGTACAGCAGATGATCTTAAGTTCCAATCTCGATTTCCCTACCGGAAGCGTTAAAACAGAAAATCAGGACGTTTTAATTCGTTTATCCGGTAAATACAGAAACCTTGACGAATTGAGGAACCTTGTTTTAATAACCTCAAAAGCAGGTGCACAAATCCGTTTGCGTGATGTAGCCGATGTTCAGGATTCTCAGAAAGAAACCGAAAAATTAGCACGTATCGACAGAAAAGGCGCAATCGCCATTCAGATCATTAAACAAAGTGATGCGAACGCGGTAGAAGTAAGTAAAGGTGTTCATAAAATCATTGAAAAACTTAAAACAGAATATGCAGCCAACAATCTGGATATTAAAATCGTAAACGACAGTTCCATCTTTACATTGGAATCGGCAGATGCGGTTATCCACGATTTAATGCTTGCCGTAGTATTGGTGGCATTTGTAATGCTATTCTTCCTGCACAGTTTAAGGAATGCATTAATTGTCATGGTATCTATTCCAGCATCATTGATTGCTACGTTTATTGGTATCAGCTTATTTGGCTTTACCCTGAACTTAATGTCTTTATTGGGTTTATCACTTGTGGTAGGTATCCTTGTGGATGATGCGATTGTGGTACTGGAAAACATACAGCGACACATGGAGATGGGTAAAAATAAAGTGAGAGCAGCATCTGATGCGACCAGGGAAATTGGCTTTACCGTTGTATCCATTACCCTGGTAATTGTGGTGGTGTTCTTCCCTATCGCAGTAAGTACAGGCCTGGTGTCTAACATTTTGAGACAGTTCTGCGTGGTGGTAATCATCGCAACCATGCTTTCATTATTGGCTTCATTTACCATTGTACCGCTACTTTTTTCCAGGTTTGGTAAATTGGAACACATTGAAGGCAAAAATATCTTCGGACGCTTTATCCTATGGTTTGAAAAGCAATTGAGAAAATTCACACTGTGGGTTACCAAAATCTTAACCTGGTCGTTAAATCATAAAAGACGTACCATTGCAGCAGTTGTAGTGTTGTTTGTAGCGGCCATGTGGCTTGCAGGAGCCGGATTTATCGGATCAGAGTTTTTCCCTAAATCGGATAAAGGAGAGTTTTTAATTCAAATTGAATTGCCAAAAGATGCCCCTTTAGCACAAACCAATTTTTACACACAACGTGCTGAAGCATTCTTAGACAAGCAACCTGAAATTACCCAGTTGATCACCACAGTTGGACAAGCCAGTGGAGATTTCGGTGGAACTCAGGCTACAGCCTATAAATCTGAGATTAACGTAAAACTGGTCGACCGAAAGGAACGTGAAGGTGTCTCCTCAGATATTTTCGCAACCAAAATGAGCCGCGCCCTGTCCAAAGAGCTGGTAGGTGCAAAAGTAAAAACTGTACCGATCAGTATTTTGGGTATTGCAGAAAATGCACCAATACAATTGGTTGTCATGGGCTCAGACCTGGATAGCGCATTGAAATATGCAGAGGGTGCACAGAAAGTATTGGCATCTATCCCAGGTGCTACCGAGATTAAATTATCTGTAGAAAAAGGAACACCAGAGATCAATGTTCAGGTAGACCGCGATAAAATGGCAGCCCTTGGCTTAACCCTGTCCACCGTAGGTTCTACCATGCAAACCGCTTTTGCCGGGAACACGGATGGTAAATACAGAAAAGGGGAATACGAATATGACATCAATATCCAGTACCAGGATTTCAACAGGAAAAATGTAGATGACGTACGTAACCTGATCTTTATCAATGATAAGCAGGAACAAATTAAATTGTCACAATTTGCAGCCATTACTGAAGGCTCCGGACCAAGTCAGCTGGAACGTTTAAATAAATCGACCTCAGTATCTGTTAAAGCACAATCGATCGGTAGACCAACAGGAACCGTCGTAGCAGATTTCCAAAAGAAGCTGGAAGAGCTGCAAAAAAATGGTAAACTAAAAACTCCTGTTGGGGTAAGTTATACCTGGGCCGGGGATCAGGAAAACCAAAGTGAAGGTTTTGGTACGCTAGGTATCGCCCTATTGGCATCGATCATCCTGGTTTACCTGATTATGGTGGCCTTATATGATAGTTTTGTGTATCCATTTGTGGTAATGTTCTCACTGCCGCTGGCATTGATTGGTGCCTTCTTAGCGCTGGCATTAACCAACAACTCCATCGGTATCTTTACCATTTTAGGATTTATTATGCTAATGGGTTTGGTGGCCAAGAATGCGATTATCCTGGTCGATTTTACCAACCACATGAAAGCAGAAGGAAAATCAACAACTGAAGCCTTGATCTTAGCAAACCACGCGCGTTTACGCCCGATTTTGATGACTACGATCGCCATGATCTTTGGTATGCTTCCAATTGCCCTGGCAAGTGGTGCCGGCGCCGAATGGAAAAACGGTCTGGCCTGGGTTATTGTGGGTGGATTGACCAGTTCATTATTTTTAACACTGATCGTTGTACCGGTTGTTTACCTGATCTTTGACATCATCTTAGATAAGTTAGGCTTCAACAAAAAAGGTAAAACAATCGATGAGTTACTGGAAGAACCATATGACCATAAAGATGTTTTAGAATATGATCTTGATGAAAGCCATTAATATTTAAAAGCAAATCAACAAAAAAGCCCGTCTCAAATGAGACGGGCTTTTTTGTTGGAGCTCAAGAACGTACTAAATATGTATCGCTCTGTTTTCTGTAGCAGCCATAGCTGCTTCTTTCAATGCTTCTGTATAAGTCGGGTGTGCATGACATATTCTGGCAATGTCTTCCGCAGATGCACGGAATTCCATAGCAACCACCGCTTCTGCAATCATATCAGCTGCACGTGGGCCAATCATATGTACGCCTAAAATTTCGTCAGTCTGAGCATCAGCCAATACTTTCACAAAACCGTCTGTATCCATACTTGCCTTAGCCCTTCCACTCGCTTTGAATGGGAAAGATCCAGCTTTATACTGAACACCTTTTTCTTTCAGCTGCTCTTCAGTAAATCCTACAGAAGCAACTTCCGGCCAGGTATACACGACACCCGGAATCAGGTTATAATTGATGTGCGGTTTTTGACCGGCAATACGTTCTGCAACATATACACCTTCATCTTCCGCCTTGTGTGCAAGCATTGCACCTTTGATGACATCACCAATCGCATACACACCAGGAACGCTGGTTTCCAAATGATCGTTTACAGGAATTTTATTTCCACGTTCTTCTGTCTTGATGCCAATGTTTTCCAAACCTAAGCCTTCAGTATATGCTGTACGTCCAACTGCAACAATACAGTAATCGGCTTCCAGAGAAACTTCTTCACCTTTGGCATTGGTTGCACTTACCGTTACTTTTTTACCTTTAGTTACTGCACCTGTTACCTTGTGGCCCATGAAGAATTCCATACCCAAAGATTTTTTCAACACACGTTGCAGTTCTTTACCCAAACCAGCATCCATTGTACCAATAATCGACGGCATAAACTCAACAACAGATACTTTAGTACCCAAACGTGCATATACTGAACCAAGCTCCAGACCAATTACTCCGCCACCAATCACAATCATTTGTTTTGGCACTTCTGTAATATTCAAAGCCTCAGTCGAAGTGATGATTCTCTTTTTATCAATAGGCAAAAATGGCAAAGCAGTCGGTTTTGATCCCGAAGCGATGATTACATTTTTTGCAGTAATGGTTTCTTCTTTACCATCTTTAGTAATTTTGATGGTGTTTTTATCTACAAAAGATCCAACACCTTCAAAGGAGTCAATCTTATTCTTTTTAAACAAGTACTGAATTCCGGCTGTGTTTTGAGCGACAACGTCATTTTTGCGTGCAATCATTTGCGGCATATCAACTTTCAGATCTTTCAGGTTGATCCCATGCGTCTGGAAAGTATGTGCAGCATTATGAAAGTGCTCAGAGGAATCTAAAAGTGCTTTTGAAGGAATACATCCCACGTTTAAACAGGTTCCTCCAAACGTTTTATACTTTTCTATCACTGCTGTTTTTAAGCCTAACTGAGCGCATCTGATTGCTCCAACATAACCGCCCGGGCCCGAGCCAATTACAACTACATCGTATTGCATATTAAGGATTTTTTTGTGCAAAGTTAACAAACCTTATCCTAATAATCGGCTTAATTCCAATTTCTTTACTCAATTTTAGCAGGCTACAAATCTGTTTCAGCAATCAATTTCCTATATTTATCCATAAAAAAACTGACCAGCTTATTATGAATTCCATAAAACTTCTGCGCCTGGCCCTGATCTGCCTCTTTGCAAGTTCTGCCGCTTTTGCACAACAAACAGATTCGGCATACGTACGTGACAATTACACCAAAATTGAACGGCTGATTCCCATGCGTGATGGCATCAAACTATTTACTGCGATCTATATTCCAAAAGACAGTCAGAAAAAATATCCTTTCCTGATCAATCGTACTCCATATACCGTTTCCCCCTATGGCGAATCCAATTATAAAACCAGTCTGGGTAATTTTCCTGCAGAAATGCGTGAGGGATTTATCTTCGTTTACCAGGATGTACGGGGAAAATGGATGAGCGAAGGTAACTTTGAAGACATCCGGCCACAAATTACCAGTAAGAAAAGTAAAAAAGACATTGATGAGAGTTCAGATACTTATGATACCATTGAGTGGTTGGTTAAAAACATCAAAAACAACAATGGTAAAGCCGGTATCTACGGCATTTCTTACCCCGGTTTTTATTCCACCACTTCCCTACCCGGTGCACATCCTGCATTAAAGGCAGTATCTCCCCAGGCTCCTGTGACCGATTGGTTTATTGGCGACGACTTTCACCACAATGGCACTTTATTTTTAGCTGATGTGTTTAGTTTCATGAGCACCTTCGGCGTACCCAGACCTAAACCCATTACCCCGGACAAAGGACCTAAAGCTTTCAAATTCCCCATTCAGGACAACTATCGTTTCTTCCTGGAGTCAGGTTCAGTTAAAAACCTGAAAGAAAAATATTTTGGCGACAGCATCCGCTTCTGGAACAATCTATTCGAACATCCTAACCTCGACACCTTTTGGAAAGCCAGAAATATTCAACAACATTTAACTCAGGTAAGGCCTGCTGTAATGGTTGTTGGTGGTTTCTTTGACGCAGAAGATGCCTATGGTACCTTTGCCACCTACCAATCTATAGAAAAACAAAATCCAGGCGCCAACAACATTCTGGTAGCAGGCCCCTGGTTTCATGGCGGCTGGGTACGTAGCTCCGGCAGCAGTTTTGGCGACATCAGTTTCGGCCAGCCAACCAGCACTTATTATCAGGAACACTTCGAACTTCCATTCTTCAAATATCACCTGAAAGGTGAAGGCAGCTTTAATCCTGCTGAAGCCAATATCTTTGTTACCGGTAGTAACGAATGGAAAAAATTCAGTACCTGGCCCCCAAAAGAAACTGAGCAAAAAACCTTGTATCTGCAACCTCAGGGAAAACTGAGCTTTGACAAAATACAACGCACGGATAGCTGGGATGAATATGTCAGTGACCCGAACAGTCCGGTTCCTTATCAGGACGGCATACAAGCACGCAGAACACGTGAATATATGATCGATGACCAGCGTTTTGCATCCCGCAGACCGGATGTAAAGGTATACCAGACCGAGGCACTCACAGCAGACATGACACTCACCGGTCCCGTACTCGCTAACCTCGTTGTTTCCACAAGCGGAACCGATGCTGATTATGTAGTTAAGCTGATTGATGTATACCCCGAAGATGAGCCGGCGCCTGTTCCTAATCCTAAAAATCTGATTATGGGTGGTTACCAAATGCTGGTTCGCGGAGAAATTATGCGTGGCAAATACCGCAATAGCTTTGAAAACCCTGAACCTTTTGTTCCCGGAATGGTCACCAAAGTAAACTACACACTTCCTGATGTAGCACATACCTTCAAAAAAGGACACCGCATCATGATACAGGTCCAAAATTCCTGGTTCCCCCTGGCAGATCGGAATCCGCAACAGTTTATGGACATTTACCAGGCTGAGCCTTCAGACTTCAAAAAGGCGACGCACCGAATTTTCCACGATGTAAACAATGCTTCGGCAATCCTCATTAATGTTTTAAAGCCCTAACATGAGATCTTTATGGATAGGCCTCCTGGCCGCGCTGTTAGCCATACAAACGGCCAATGCACAATTGATGCAGGGCAAACAAAAATTCAGCCGGGCAGATACATTACGCGGCACCTTAAGTCCGCTCAGAACTTGTTACGACATCAATTATTACCACCTGGATATCCAGGTTGATATTGACCAAAAGTTTATCAAAGGCAGCAATGAGTTCAAATTTACAGCCACCCGAAACTTCAGCAAACTTCAATTTGACCTGTTCAATAATTTAAAGGTCGAAAAAATCATTTACCAAAATACCTCACTGCCATTCAGCGTTGAATTTAATGCTGTATTTGTCACCTTTCCTAAAGAAATACAGAAAGGCACTAAAGACCAGTTTACCGTATACTACTCCGGCAATCCGGTAATCGCCAAAAACCCACCATGGGATGGTGGCTTTATTTTCACCAAAGACAAGTCTGGAAACCCCTGGGTATCTGTCGCCTGCCAGGGATTTGGTGCCAGCAGCTGGTGGCCCAATAAAGATCACCAAAGCGATGAAGTTGACAGTATGCTGATCAGTATAACCGCACCAAAAGCGCTTCAAAGCATATCCAATGGCCGCTTGAGAAGCACTATAGACAAACCAGGTGGATACCGGCAATCCAACTGGTTTGTAAGCAATCCCATTAACAATTACAATGTAGCTTTGTACATCGGAAAATATGCCCACTGGTCGGATACCTACGTCGGAGAAAAAGGCAAATTGAGCCTCGACTACTGGTCGCTCAAAACAGACAGCACCAAAGCCCGCCCACACTGGGATGCCGATGTTAAACGCATGCTAAAATCTTTTGAGTACTGGTTTGGCCCTTATCCTTTTTACAAAGATGGTTATAAACTTGTCCAGGCTCCTTTTCTAGGCATGGAACACCAAAGTGCTGTAGCTTATGGAAATGGGTTCAAAATGGGTTATGCTGGCAGCGACCTTTCCGGATCTGGCTGGGGACTCAAATTCGACTTCATCACCGTACATGAGAGTGGTCACGAATGGTTTGGTAACAACATCACCACCAAAGATGTGGCGGACATGTGGGTTCATGAAGCTTTCACCAATTATTCTGAGGCGCTATTTACCGAAAGTCAATACGGAAAAGAGGCCGCTACAGCTTATGTAACTGGCATCCGGCACAACATTAAAAATGACATTCCAATCATTGGCCCATATGGCGTAAATCAGGAAGGATCGGGCGACATGTATTATAAAGGTGCAAATCTGGTACACCTGATCAGACAATTGATTCATGACGACAATAAGTTCAGGATGATATTAAGAGGCTTAAATCAGACCTTTTATCACCAGACTGTAACCACAGCCCAGGTGGAAAACTATATGAGCAGAGAAAGCGGCCTTAAACTGGATAAAATATTTGATCAGTACCTACGTCATACCCAGATCCCAACTTTTGAATATCAAATCAACAATGGACTGCTTAAATACCGTTGGATAGCTGATGTCAAGAATTTTGACATGCCCGTTAAAGTTACATTAAGCGCAAATAGTTATACATTAATTTATCCTTCTGCAAACTGGCAAACGATAAAAATTGCAAAAAACATCAGCAACAAAATGTTTCAAACAGATCCTAATTTTTACATCAATGTAAAACAAGCCGATTAAAAACGGGTATAAAGCGCCAGCTGAACAATATTATTCATCGTATTGTTGCTGGCACCTTTAATCATCTGGTTCATGTATCCTGCTTCAACATCCACTTTTTTGCTAAAGCGATAACCTAGAGCAGCATAGGCCCTATTCTGATCAAAAAAGTGATCGTTTAGCTTTGATCTGTTTTGTATATTGAAAAACAATTCATTTTGCAAGGCCACAAATGCACCTTTGGTAAAGGTTTCCTGAGCTTCGCCCAAAGGCAACACGCCTCTTATAAAATAACGCAGCCGCTGGGCAAAAATATCCTCAGCACCGGCATCAATAAAGCGCTGCTCCAATCTGAATCGATGTTGCAGATTCAACGTTTTAATTTTATGTGTAATGATGTATTGCTCCCAGATGCGATGCTCTGCGGTATGGCGATCCGCTGCACCTTCGACCTTATGAAAAGTACTCGCCAGCAAATAGCCCAGTGTCGCATTGCTGTTTTTGTTGATGTAATACGTTACTCCAGGTCTGAATAAAAAGTTTTTTACACCATCCAGATCGTCATGCGATCTCAGTTGTACATCCAGATGCATCCCCCACTTGTCACTAAATTTAGTACTGTTCAGCAAAAAAAGCCAGCCAGAAGTCTGCTGCGTGGTTTGAGAAAAGGCCTGTGAGCCTAAAAAAAGAAAAAGTGCTAAAGTAAAGCCAAATTGTTTCATGCGCATATCAGTCGGTTCGTCTAAATCGCTAAAATACAAGAATTGGTATAAAAAAAGGCTTCGAATCAATTCCGAAGCCTTTTTTATATTAAATTTTTACAATCTATTATACACCTAAAAGTAATCTTGCAGGATCTTCCAACAATTGTTTCACGCGAACAAGGAACCCTACTGACTCCCTGCCATCAATGATACGGTGATCATAAGATAACGCCAGGTACATCATCGGGCGGATCACAACCTCTCCTTTTTCAGCAATCGGACGCTCAATGATATTGTGCATACCCAAAATAGCCGATTGTGGCGCATTGATGATCGGTGTAGACATCATTGAACCAAAAACACCACCATTCGTAATGGTAAAGGTACCACCAGTCATCTCATCAATTGTCAATTTGCTGTCTCTCGCTTTTGTAGCCAGTTCAATTACTGACTTTTCAATTTGGGCAAGACTCAGGCTTTCTGCATTTCTAATGATTGGTACTACCAGTCCTTTTGGTGCAGAAACAGCGATGGAAATGTCTACAAATTCATTGTATACCAATTCATCACCTTCAATACGTGCATTTACTGCAGGAAAATCTTTCATTGCTTCACATACCGCTTTGGTAAAGAAACTCATGAACCCTAAACCTACACCATGCTTTTCTTTAAACTGATCTTTGTATTTACCACGTAAATCCATGATCGGCTTCATGTTAACCTCGTTAAAAGTTGTCAACATTGCCGTTTCATTTTTAACTGCAACCAAACGTTTAGCAACAGTTTTGCGCAATGGCGACATTTTCACCCTACGCTCTTCTCTCGCACCAGCAACCGGTGCCGGAGCTGCCGCCGCTGCTTTAGCAGGAGCAGCTGAAGCAGGCTGTGCTTTCTCCGCTTTTATTGCATCTTCCTTGGTAATACGGCCATCAACACCAGTACCTTTTACAGCAGCAGCGTCTACACCTTTTTCAGCAAGAATTTTACCTGCAGCAGGCGAAGGTGTGCCTGTTGCATAGCTATCCCCAGACTTTTCTGCCACCGGAGAGACAGCCGCTTTTTCTGCAACTGCAGGAGCTTGCTCAGCAGGAGCCGGAGCAGCTGCTTTAGGTGCAGCGCCACCATCTTCAATTTTACAAACTACAGCGCCTATAGCCAAAGTATCACCTTCAGCCGCTACTGTTTTTAAAGTTCCGGCTTGTTCCGCAGTTAACTCAAAGGTAGCCTTGTCAGATTCTAATTCCGCAATTACCTCATCCATTTCTACTGCATCACCATCGTTTTTCACCCAACGGGATAAAACAACTTCTGTTATCGACTCGCCAACTGGCGGAACTTTTATTTCTATACTCATAACTGATGTATTATTTTTTCTAATCTACATTATAAACTTTACTCACCGATTTTTTAGCTATTTTTTCATCGACTGCCGTAACGGTCATCTCAAAAGCCTTAGCTAAAATATAAGCTTGTTGATCTGCGTGTTGTTTTGCATAACCTGTAGCTGTACTGCTGCTTTCTTTTCTAGAGATCACTTCAATATCATGGAAAGCTGTCTTTCTCAGTCTACGCAACAGGTAAGGCCATGCCCCCATGTTTTCCGGCTCTTCCTGAACCCATAATGCTTCCTTAGCATTTTTATATTTGCTGTAAACCGCTTCCATTTGTTCCAATGGCGTAGGATACAATTGCTCCACGCGAACAATCGCAACATCTTTAATCTCTTCTTTTTGTTGTTTCTCCAGCAATTCGTAATAAATCTTACCGCTACAGAACAATACCCTTTTTACATTAGCGGCCTTTACGTTATGATCTGCAATGACTTCCTGGAATTTACCTTCTGTAAAATCTACTAAAGGTGAAACACACATCGGATGGCGCAATAAACTTTTTGGCGTAAACACCACCAAAGGCTTTCTAAAATCACGTTTGAACTGCCTGCGCATGGCATGGAAAAAGTTTGCAGGTGTAGTACAATTCGTTACCTGCATGTTGTAATCTGCACAAAGCTCCATAAAACGTTCAATCCTTGCAGATGAATGCTCTGGACCCTGACCTTCATAACCATGAGGCAATAACATCACCAATCCGTTTTCACGTTGCCACTTCGTCTCCGCACTGGCAATATACTGATCCACAACAATTTGAGCTCCATTAAAGAAATCACCAAACTGAGCTTCCCAAATCGTCAAAGCATTCGGATTCGCCATAGCATAACCATACTCGAAGCCTAAAACGCCATATTCAGACAAGTGTGAATTGTAAATGTCAAAAGGCGCCTGCTGGTCTGATATATTTGCCAATGGGATATATTCTTCTTCAGAATCTTCTAAAGTCAATACCGCATGGCGATGAGAGAACGTGCCGCGCTCAACATCCTGTCCGCTTAAACGTACTCTTTTACCTTCTGCAAGTAAAGTACCATAAGCAAGCTGCTCGCCCATTGCCCAATCAAATACATGGGTGGTATTGGCCATTTTACTACGTTCTTCAAAAAGCTTCTCAATTTTCTTAAAGAATTTCTTATCTGCAGGTAAAGTGCTTATTCTTTTAGCAATCTCTAATAAGGTGGTCTCTTTTACTGCTGTACTTGGCGAGCTTTCGAAATCCTGAGGCGTAGCGATGCGCATGTCAGACCAGGCACCACCAAACTTTACGTCCTGATAAGTAGAAGTAATGGCTTTGGCTTCAGTCAAGCGTTCCTGCAATAATGCACGGAACTGTTTTTCCATTTCTTTTGCTGCACTTGCTTCAAGAGAACCTTCTTTCACCAGTTGATCAATATAAATATCTCTCGAATTGGCATGCTGTTCTATTGCTTTATAAAGCAAAGGTTGGGTAAACTTAGGCTCATCAGATTCGTTGTGCCCAAACCTGCGATAACATAAAATATCAATAAATACGTCATTTTTGTATTTCTGACGATATTCCATAGCCAGGTTAATGGCATAGACCAAAGCCTCTACATCGTCACCATTTACATGGAAAACCGGCGATAAGGTTACTTTTGCAATATCTGTACAGTATGTACTGGTACGTGCATCTTTAAAATTTGTCGTAAAACCAATCTGGTTATTAATGATCAGGTGGATGGTACCTCCTGTTTTATAACCGTCCAGACCCGCCATTTGGATCACTTCATATACTATGCCTTGTCCGGCAACCGAAGCATCACCATGTATCAGAATAGGTGCAATGCGGGCATTATCACCACCATATTTAAAATCTATCTTAGAGCGGGTCATGCCTTCAACTACCCCATTCACTGTTTCCAGGTGAGACGGATTCGGGCAAAGACTCAAATGGACATTCTTGCCATCATTTGTCGTCACATCCGTAGAATAGCCAAGGTGATACTTCACGTCACCCCCAAATGGAGAATCGGCACTGTAAGCCTTACCTTCAAACTCAGCAAAAATATCTTTATAAGATTTCTGCATGATATTGGCCAGCACGTTCAAACGTCCGCGGTGCGCCATACCGATTACAAACTCCTCAATTCCAAGATCAGCCCCTTTTTCAATAACAGAATCCAGTGCAGGAATTAAAGCTTCAGCACCTTCTAATGAAAATCTCTTCTGACCAAGAAATTTGGTACCCAAAAAATTCTCAAAACTAACTGCTTCATTCAGTTTGGTTAAAATACGCTTCTTCTCATCGATAGAAAAATTAGGCGTATTGCGCACACTTTCCATTTTTTGTTCAATCCAGGAAAGTACTTCGGGTGTACGCACATATTTATACTCAGCACCAATAGAGTGGCAATAAGTTTGCTTTAAAAAGGCCACAATATCACTCAGCTTAGCTGCACCGATCCCCAACTCGACACTTGCATTGAAAACAGTGTCCAGATCAGATTTCGCCAATCCGAAATTCTCCAGATCAAGCGTTGGCAGGTGCTGCCTGCGTTCCCTAACCGGGTTGGTATGGGTAAACAGGTGGCCGCGCTGGCGGTAACCGTTGATCATGTTTAAAACATTGATCTCTTTCAAAAAATGCTCTGGAGCTTCTGCGTTTACAGATGCACCTGAAGCCTCTCTTCCGAAGTCAAAACCTTCAAAAAATTTTTGCCAGCCAAATTCAACAGAATTTGGGTCCTGATTGTAAGATTGATATAAGGACTCTACGTACTCGGCATTAGCGCCGTTGAGATAAGATAAATTATCCATCATGTATTAAATATGCTATAAGTGATGCAAAATTAGGATTTTACCTTATAAAACAGGCAATTTTCTTTATAATTCTTCAAGAAATTCGACCATGTCACAGACATTTTTCAAAGGGGTCAGGTGATCCTGCACAACAATGTCAAATTCGGCAATTAAACTACCGGCGACCAATAGTGGCACGCCGAGTCCATCCATTACTTTGCCAATAATTTTATTGACATCTTTTCCAAGATTTAACGAAGTCAGCACCATGAAAGCATAATCCGGCTGATAAGATTTAATCACTGCCCGCAGGTCAGCATATGGAATTTCAGACCCAAGGTAAAGCATTTCATGTCCGCATTTTTTCAGCAGGTACCGGGTAAACAGTAAGCCGGTCTCATGCATTTCATTTTCCGGAAGAAAAAGCAAAAATCGTTTGGCATCTTTCTTAATCTTCTTTTCAATTTTATCGATTTCCACAATGATCCGTTCACGAATCAGGTTCGATGCAAAGTGTTCCTGGGAAGGGTCAATCGTACCTGTTTGCCAAAGCATTCCAACCCTTTTCATAAAAGGGAACAGCACGATATCCATGGTTTTAATCAGCCCCATTTCATCTATACATCCAGCAAGAATTTTGGCAAATTCATCTTCATCATAAGCCATCGTGGCATTAGATAAATTCAACAGCTGAACAGATTCATTTCCCCAATCTGCATTCAATTGCAACACCAGATCAGTGATTTGCTGATGGCTCATCTTTGCAATTCTACTGATTTTATAGCCGTTTTGATTGAGTGTAACAATATTGAGCAGCAACTTCAGGTCCTCTTCCGCATAATAACGGATATTGGTAGCCGTACGCTTGGGTGGAACAAGGTTATAACGTATTTCCCAGGCCCTTATGGTATGGGCCTTGATCCCGATAAGGGCTTCGATATCACTGATTGAGTACTTCTTCACACTAATTGAATATAACAAATGTTAAACAACTTTGTTTAAAAACCAATTTTTGTTTAACATTTATTTCAAATGGAAATTAAAACAAAACAATTATAAAGCCATACTGCTTAATCAGAGCAAGGTAACAATTGAAATAAAAAAATCCAAAACAATCAGATTATCAAGCAAATGAAGGACTATCTGAAATAGAAATTTCCAGAATTTTCATTTGCTTATCCAGATCAAAAGTATTTTTAGATTTAACATCTTTACCAATCCCCGCCACATTGGCCCAATTCCCCCAGTTACTGGCAGGCGCATAGTCAATCAATTTCTCTTCAAAATAGGCTGCGCCGTAAATCCAATGAATTTTTAAGACATAAATTAAATAAGTTGCCACCAGCATTCGACCTACATGCGGGATAAATCCAGTTGTATTGAGTTCCTCCATGTAACGATCAACAATTGGATGTCCGGTAATTGCCGCCTTCCAGTTCTCTAGCTCAGGTATTACCGCGGCCCCGTCCATATTTTTAAAGACGTTTTCAAAATCAGGTTCATCAAAAAAACCGATTCCATGCTTTTTAAACATAAACCTGAAATAATCGCGCCACAATAAGCCCAATAACATATGGTTAAAATTGGCATTTGTTCCATGCCTGCCTTCTGCGGCTTTAACCATCCAGTACACTTTGCGTGGAGACACACAACCAATTGCCAACCAGGCTGATATTTTAGCTGTAAAACCGGGTTTGTCTGCTGTAGGTTTAGGTATAGGCTTCTGATAAACAGCTGATCCCTCCTGCAATAAAATTTCCAGGTGTCTTAAACCAGCTTCCTCACCGCCATCCGCATAATTATCCAATTTAACACCATCCCATTCAAAACCCAGTTGCTTCAGATCCGGAATCTGGCCCCAGTCTTCCACTTCCACAAAAGCAATCTCTTCAGGTATCAGAAAGCAGGTTTTCACCATCGCATCCCGCTCCGTTTTCTTTTTAAACTGAGCAAAAACATCCGGAATATCTTTAATGGGAAAAGGCAGGTCTTCCTTATTATACAAGGTATGACCGATAAAATGCTTCAGATTAATTTTCAACGTCCAGAGCAAATCTTCAACGTGTGTAGAAATCAGGGTTTCTTCGGGCCCCACTTCACGGTGGTGGTACACTTCAGTAATTTCAAACTGCTCCGCCAGTTGCTTGATATGATCTTCAGGTTTGCCATAAACCAATAGCATATCGCCTCCCAGTTTTTGAAAAGCAGTCCTTAAAGCAGCAACACTTTCCAACAAAAACTGTCCACGTGCTACACCAGTTTTCAAAGCTCCAACACGAGCATCTTCAAAATAACGTGGGTCAAAAAAGTAAACGGGTAAAATACTGTCCGATTTAGCAACCGCTTCAACAAGCATTTCATTATCGTGCAAGCGAAGGTCATTTCTAAACCAAACCAATATTCTTTTAGTCTTCATTAATTACGGCTGAACTTATATGTGGTAAATCTCAAAAATATGCCATTTTTAATCTTAAAGCTAATTAACAACCTAATATTTACATAAGCAGAACAAAAGATTGACGATAATAAGATAATTTGACAAACTAAACGGCCGGCAAACAGTTTATATTAAAAGTAAAACGGTAGATTACTCAAAGATCAGAACAAGATGAACAAGCAAATTTTAATCACCGGTGCCACAGGAATGGTGGGCAAAAAACTAATTTTCAGATTGCAAAAAGCGGGGCATCAGGTCTCCATACTTTCCCGCACACCTAAAAAAATAAAAGACGTCAGGGTGTTTTTATGGGATGTTTCCAAAGGAAGCATTGACAAGGATTGTTTAAATGGTATCGATACCATTGTACATCTTGCCGGTGAAAACATAGCTGGAAAACTCTGGTCTGAAAAACAAAAAAAAGAAATTATCGATAGCCGCGTACAGTCTACAGCATTACTTTATCGTGCCATCCAGGAAAGCAAATCATCAGTTAAAAACTTTATTTCAGCCTCGGCAGTGGGATATTATGGCGATTGTGGAGATGAAATTTTAACAGAGGAAACCCCAGGTGGCTTTGGTTTTATGGCAGAATGTTGCCGTTTATGGGAACAGTCTGTTGACGCAGGCAAAGTGCTTGGACTTCGGGTTGTCAAACTCAGAATAGGTATTATTCTGGCAAAAGATCAGGGAGCCCTCGCCGCACTGGCTAGACCCATTCGTTTCTTTGCCGGCGCCCCACTTGGTTCCGGAAAACAATGGATGCCCTGGATTCACCTGCACGACATTGTGAGCTTATTCGTATCAGCCATTGAAAACCCGATTATGCAGGGTGCTTACAATGCTTGCGCCCCTTTTCCCGTAACCAATACTACATTAACCAAAGCAGTTGCAGCCAGGCTTCATCGTCCGGTATGGCCTATTCATGTTCCGGAAAAAATCATTCGTTTACTTTTGGGTGAGATGAGTAACGTCATATTCATCAGTACCAATACTTCGGCGGAAAAAATATTAGAAACAGATTTTAAGTTTAAGTATACCCAACTTAACGAAGCTTTAACCGATATTTACAAAGCTTAAACGTTACACGAGGTTTATCAAAATCAGCTTAATGAAAAAAGAAATAAGTGTCTGTTGGTTTAGAAGAGACCTCAGACTGGAAGATCATGCCGCTTTATATCATGCACTTAAAGGCCCTTATCCGGTTGTCCCCCTGTTTATTTTTGATCAGAATATTCTTTCCAGATTAAGCAACAAACAGGACGCAAGGCTCACTTTCATTCACCAGACATTAGAAACACTGAATACAAAATTGAATGACCTCGGGAGTACATTTGAGTTTAAATATGGAACTCCAGAACAAGCCTGGGCCGAGATATTAAAAGCATACGATGTAAAAGCAGTTTACGTCAATCACGACTATGAGCCTTATGCCAGGGAACGGGACGATGCTTTGGCCGAGTACCTGCGTTCAGAAAACATCATTTTCAACACTTATAAAGACCAGGTGATCTTTGAAAAGAATGAGATTACGAAGGCCGATCTGAAACCTTATACGGTGTTTACGCCTTACTTTCGTCAATGGCATCAAAAACTAAATCCTTTTTACCTCAAGGCATACCCAGTAGCCAAATACCTCGACAATCTGTTAGCTCAACCAAGCAAAAAGATCATGAGTCTGTCCGACATGGGTTTTGAAAAATCAACACGCCCCTTTCCGTCTAAAGATTTCAGTTCAAAACTACAGGGCTATGAAGACAAAAGAGATTTCCCTGCACAGGACGAAACCACACACATAGGCATCCACCTCCGGTTTGGCACCATCAGCATCCGGGCCGCAGCCCGTGAAGCCATGGCACAAAAAGCAGAAAAATGGCTATCCGAACTTGCCTGGCGTGATTTTTACATGATGATTTTATGGCATTTCCCAAATACTGTAACCCAATCTTTCAAGCCGGCCTACGACAACATCGCCTGGAGAAATAATGAGACTGAATTTGAAGCCTGGTGTAAGGGAGAAACCGGATATCCTCTGGTAGATGCAGGCATGAAACAATTGAATGAAACGGGCTACATGCACAACCGTGTCAGAATGTTGGTAGCTAGCTTTTTAACCAAACATCTTTTGATCGACTGGCGTTGGGGTGAAGCTTACTTTGCCGAAAAACTGCTGGATTACGATCAGGCGAGTAATATCGGTGGATGGCAATGGGCCTGCGGATGTGGCAATGATGCTGCACCCTATTTCAGAGTTTTTAGCCCTGATTTGCAGGCGAAGAAGTTCGATCCTCAAAATGAGTACATCTTCCGCTGGGCACCTGGCTATAAAAACCAAAAGCATGTACAACCTATAGTTGAACATGCTTTCGCCAGAGAAAGGATATTAAAAGTATTTAAAGATGCCCTAAACCCTTAAATTATTTATTTACAATTGCTGTAATCTCGATATCAAAGTCCAGACATGCGTTTGGTGGAATAACATAAGCGCCTGTACTGGAATCTTTACGTCCTTCTTTTCCATAAGCAAGGTAAGAAGGAATTAACAGGCGAATTTTACCGCCTACACCCACTTTGCCTGGAAGTGTTTCGTACCAACCCGGAATATAACGATCCAGAAAACCCGTGATTCCATCGGTACTGGTGTCGAATACAGTTCCATCCAATAACCGGCCAGTATATTTAACCGTAACATAAGAATCCGACTTTAATGTCGCCTTATCTGTTCCTTCTGCTGAAATGATATAACGTACCCGGTTTGGATTTGTCTGCACATTCAATGTATTTGCAGTAACAAACTTATTCAGCATGAAATTATCGATTTCAACCTGGTTGTTATAAGTCAGCCTGTTCAATTGAATCACAATAATTTCATTGGATTCTATGCCAAGTGTGGCATAACCATTTCTACCGAATGCCGAGCTCGAAGGCAATACAATCACTGCAGAACCACCTTTTTTCAATTTCGCCAATGTATATCTAATGGCAGGAAAACTTAAGTTAGAAGCTGGTGCTAAAGGCGCTGAAGGATTAGGAATTGAACTACTGTAACCTAAAAAAGTTTCAGGAAAAACATACTCTGCACTTTTAAAAATTGTGGCATTCGAAGCATGTTTAAACTCATAAGTGTAGTAGATCGAATCCTGGTTACCAGCCACTGTACCAGTAGCAGGATTGGTAATCTGATAAGCATAACCTAAAGTATCTTTTCTTCCGGTAATGTTGTTTTTGGCAATATATGCGTCAATATTCCTGACATCCAATTCTCCTATAGACTCATATTCTTTCTTACAAGAATTGAAAAGAACAAGGCAGCCGGCTAAGCCCAGAGTATATAACGATAACTTTTTAATCATGTGGTTTTATATTTAGAGAAAGTATTTCTAATGTATAATCTAATATTGAATTTGAGGGAACAAGAATGCTATCCTTCGCTCCTCCTTTTAAGTACCGCTGTTGGTAAGCTAGGGTCGATGGGATCAGCATGCGTATTTTTCCACCTACTTTAATTTTTTTCGCTCCGATTCTTATGCCTTCCACATAACCCGTAAGTCTAAACGTAAAGGCACTGTCCAAACGTTTATCATAAGCGGGTTTAGTTAAAACCTTAACCATGTAATTTGCATACATCAATGTAGTATCGGTAATTATACCGGTATCGATCCCTCTTCTCTGGATCTTATAATACAATCCAGAAGGGTCTTTTACAAAACCACTATCCTTCAAGTTGCTATCCACAAGATATTTTGTGATAATGGCATCGTCAATTTCCAGTTGCGCCTGACTGTTATAAGGCTCCATTTTTTTGCACGCAGTATACCCTGCTGCAATCAAAATTAGCCCAAACAAAATCCTGGATTTTAACATAATGCACAAAAATAGTCTTTTATTGCCGATGGCACAATTTTTAACCAATTTTAACAATTAAAGGTAGCCAAACAAAAAACGCCCGCAATCAAATTACGGGCGCCCAGTTTTAATTATGAATCGTTGTCTTAATAACAATATTTATTCGCAGCAATCAATTGCTGTGCTACCTTTTGACGGGCTTCCTTCACGTTAAATGCTTCCATTTTCGTAAATCTTCTCAGGCCCACCATCATCATCCGTTGCTCATCACCTTCAGCGAAAGCCCATAAAGCTTCTTTTCCGGCTTTTTGCACCGCATCAACAGCTTCTACAAAATAAATGCGCATCATATTCAGCTGACCTTCGCAGGCTGCCTCACCGCGCAGATTCACCAATTTCTCGGTTCTCAGCATAGCCGATTCTGCTACATATACATAACTGGCCATATCGGCAATATTCATCAAAATCTCCTGCTCTTTAGATAGGCTCATCATCAGCTTTTGTACCGCTGCACCAGCCACCATTAAAGTCGCTTTTTTCAAATTTTGAATGATCTTTTTCTCTGCTGCAAACAAAGTGGTATCCTCCTCACCGAAATCAGGAATGGACATCAGCTCAGCAGCTACGGCAGTTGCAGGCGTCATCAAATCAAGTTCACCTTTCATCGCGCGTTTCAACATCATATCTACCGTAAGCAAACGGTTAATCTCGTTGGTACCTTCAAAAATCCGGTTGATCCTGGCGTCACGGTAGGCCCTGTCCATCGGCGCTTCTGCCGAAAAGCCCATCCCACCATAAATCTGAACACCTTCATCCACCACATAATCCAATGCCTCGGATCCCCATACTTTCAGTATGGCACATTCCACAGCAAACTGCTCTGTCGATTTTAACTTCGCTTTACTCGCATCCATTCCACCGGCAACCAATGCATCGTAAGCATCATCAATATTCTGACCAGCCCTGTAATTTGCAGACTCTACAGCATACACTTTAGTGGCCATTTCAGCCAGCTTGTAGCGGATTGCTCCATATTTTGAAATCTGTCTGTCAAACTGAATCCGCTCATTGGAGTAATTTACCGCGGTATCAATGACAGATTTAGAGGCACCAATAGCTGCCGCTGCTAATTTAATCCGGCCAATATTCAGGATATTTACCGCGATCTTAAATCCATTCTGACGCTCAGACAACATATTTTCTACCGGCACCGGACAGTCGTTAAAGAACACCTGTCTGGTTGAAGAACCCTTGATACCCATCTTATGTTCTTCAGGATTCATAGTAATTCCGCCAAACTCACGTTCTACTATAAATGCAGTCAGGTTTGCATCATCATCAATTTTGGCAAATACTATGAATACATCTGCAAAACCACCATTGGTAATCCACATTTTCTGACCATTGATCAGGTAATGTTTACCATCTTCAGCAAGTTTTGCCTTGGTTTTTCCAGAATTCGCGTCCGATCCGGAATTTGGTTCAGTTAAGCAATAGGCTGCTTTCCATTCACCCGTTCCTAACTTAGGGATATATTTGGCTTTCTGCTCCTCATTACCATAATATAAAATAGGTAAGGTTCCGATACCTGTATGCGCCGATAATGCAACGGCAAATGAATGCCCCGCACCGATCACATCAGCCACCAGCATGGAAGTATTGAAGTTCTTGCCAAAACCACCGTAAACCTCAGGAATAGAAACGCCTAAAATTCCCAGTTCACCTGCTTTATCCATTAATGAAGGCATCAGGCCTTCTTCCTGGGTATCGATACGGTCAAGGTTCGGATAAACCTCGGCAGCTAGAAAATCGCGACAAGTCTGAGCGATCATTTGCTGCTCTTCATCAAATTCTTCAGGGATAAATACATCCTGATAAGTGGTTTCAGTTATTAAAAACTCGCCACCTTTAATCGTTTTTTTGTCTGTAGTTTCCATAATATTATAGCATTTCAAAAATCCCTGCTGCCCCTTGTCCGCTACCCACGCACATGGTTACCATTCCGTACTTCTGATCTCTTCTTTTTAATTCGTTAAATAACTGAACCGTTAATTTTGCACCTGTACAACCCAGGGGATGCCCCAAGGCAATGGCACCACCATTTACATTTAATATTTCTTTGTTGATCCCCAATTCCCGCACAATAGCAAGCGATTGAGAAGCAAAAGCTTCATTCAATTCAATCAACTGAATCTGGTCCAGGGTCATACCCGCCTGTTTCAAGGCTTTGGGAATTGCATAAATCGGCCCGATTCCCATAATACGCGGTGGTACACCGGCAATACCGTAACTCACCAAACGCGCAATAGGATCAACCCCCAGCTCTTTCATTTTTTTCTCCGAAACAACCAGTACAAATGCAGCACCATCTGAAGTCTGAGAAGAATTACCTGCCGTGATGCAACCATCCGCAGCAAAAACCGGTTTTAACTTCGCCAGCTTTTCTATCGAAGTATCCGCTCTGGGCCCTTCATCGGTATCCACCACATAACTGCGGGTTTTTCTTTTCATAGCTGCGTCCAGGTAATTTTCTGTTACCGTAATGGGCAGTACACCTGCTTTCAAATGTCCATTTTTAATTGCCTCTACCGCTTTCTGGTGCGACTGATAAGAAAATTCATCCTGGTCTTCGCGACTTACGTTATATTCTTTGGCTACGGCTTCGGCAGTTAAGCCCATTCCCCAATACCAGTCGGGATTATTTTTAGCCACTTCCGGATTTGGAACAACTTTCCAACCGCCAAATGGCATACCAGACATCACTTCCACCCCACCTGCAATGATACAGTCGGCCATTCCACTTTTAATTTTAGCCACCGCGGTGGCAATGGTTTCCAGTCCTGATGCACAATACCTGTTCACCGTAACACCCGGAACCTTGTCCGTATCCAGGCCCATCAAAGAGATCATCCGGCCAACATTCAAACCTTGCTCTGCTTCAGGTGTAGCATTACCTACAATGACGTCGTCAATCTGTTCTTTATCCAGGTTAGGAACCGAAGCTACTAAGGCCCTGATTACTTCAGCAGCCAAATCATCGGCTCTTGTAAAACGAAATACACCACGAGGGGCCTTGCCCACTGCAGTACGATATCCTGCTATAATATATGCTTCTTGCATGTCTATATCTATTAAATAGCTTAGTTTCTAAGCGGTTTACCTTTTGTAACTATACTCTGAATGCGTTCTAATGTTTTCCGCTCACCACATAGCGATAAGAAAGCTTCTCTTTCCAGGTCAAGCAAATACTGCTCGGTAACCTCTGTGGGAGAAGACAGGTCCCCACCACACATGACCCAACCCAGTTTCTCCGAGATTTTCTTATCATGCTCAGAAATGTAATGCCCCGAATACATGGTATTTGCACCGGCATAAACAATACCCAGACCTTGTTTACCCAATACCTTGATATCTTTACGTCTAACCGGTTGCGTATAACCCGCATCTGCCAGTTCAATTGCTTTAGCTTTGGCATCTGCAATTAACCGGCTCCTGTTCATACTGATCGAATATTTATCTTTTTGCAGGTACCCCAGTTCAAAAGCCTCCACCGCAGAAGTTGAAACCTTAGCCATACCGATGGTGAGGAAACGGTCTTTCAATACATTTTGTACAATCTGATCTTCATGATATTCATCCGACGCACGTAAAGCAAACTCTTTAGTACCGCCGCCGCCAGGAATAACCCCAACACCAAACTCAACCAATCCCATATAGGTTTCTGCGTTTAACTGCACATGGTCTGCGTGTAAACTAAATTCACAACCACCACCAAGCGTCAGGTTATGTGGTGCTACAACCACCGGAATAGAAGAATAACGGATGCGCATCGAGGTGTTCTGGAACATCCGGATAGCCAGATTCAGCTCTTCCCATTCCTGTTCCACAGCCATCATGAAAATCATGCCCACATTGGCTCCTGCCGAGAAATTTGCTCCGTCATTACCAATTACGACACCTCTGTAATCTTTTTCGGCCATATCAATGGCTTTATTGATGGCCTGTAAAGTATCGCCACCAATGGTATTCATTTTTGAATGGAATTCCACATTGATAATTCCATCACCCAGATCTATAATAGATGCTCCGGAGTTTTTCCAAAGTACTTTATTGGCCCTTAAATTATCCAGTATAATGAATGCATCCGCACCAGGAATGGCCTTATAGCTTTTGGTCGGAATATCATAATATTTACGAACGCCATCTTCTACTTTATAGAAAGCGGTATGCCCTGCAGCCAGCATTTCATGAACCCAGGCCGCAGCCTCATGTCCATATTTCTTCATGCCCTCAAGAGCCTCGGCCACACCAACGGCGTCCCAAACTTCAAACGGCCCCAAATCCCAGCCAAAGCCGGCGCGCATTGCATCGTCAATCCGGTATAGTTCATCAGAAATTTCCGGAATCCGGTCAGATACATATTCAAATAAGCCGAAGAAAGAAGCCCTGAACAACTCACCTGCTTTATCCTTTCCTGCAGCAAAAACCTTCATCCGGTCCCGCACATTTTCAATTGGCTTGGTTAAATCGAGCGTAGCTGATTTTACCTTCACCTGCGGACGGTATTCCAGCGTTTTCAGGTCTAAGGCTAAGATCTCAGTTTTACCTTCTGCATTTTTTGTCTTTTTATAAAAACCCTGTCCGGTTTTATCACCCAGCCATTTGTTGGCTTCCATTTTTTCTACATAATCCGGAAGTTTAAACAAATCGTGTGCTTTATCGTCCGGACAATTGTCATAAAGTCCTTTCGACACTTTAATCATGGTATCCAGCCCCACGACATCCGTAGTACGGAAAGTGGCCGACTTTGGCCTTCCCAATGCGGGACCAGTAAATTTATCGACTTCCTCTACCGTCAGGTCCATTTTTTGTACCAGATGCAATAAGGCCATGATCGAATATACACCAACCCTGTTGGCAATAAATGCAGGTGTATCTTTACATAAAACCGTAGTTTTACCTAAAAACTTATCACCGTAATGCATTAGAAAGTCAACCAGCTCAGGTTGAGTATACGGTGTTGGAATAATTTCCAACAACCTGAGGTAGCGTGGCGGATTAAAAAAGTGTGTGCCGCAAAAATTTGCCTTAAAATCTTCAGAACGGCCTTCTGCCATTAAATGAATGGGAATGCCTGAAGTATTAGAGGTGATTAAAGTTCCTGGTTTACGATACTGCTCCACTTGCTCAAACACCTTTTTCTTGATGTCCAGGTTTTCCACCACCACTTCAATAATCCAATCGTAACCACCAATCTTAGCCATGTCATCTTCAAAATTCCCGGTAGAAATTTTGCTCAGAACCTTTTTAGAATAAACGGGCGAAGGATTTGTTTTAACTGCTGTCTGTAAAGCATTATTCACGATACTGTTGCGGTCTCCTTCTTTAGCAACAATATCGAGCAAAAGTACCTCTACTCCAATATTAGCAAAGTGACAGGCAATACGAGAGCCCATAATACCGGAGCCCAATACCGCTACTTTATTTATTTTTTTGTTCATCATTTTCAACGGGAATTTTATATGATAAGGTAAGTTTATTCACTTTCTGCAAGGTTACAAGCAAGTTGTTTTTTTCGGTACTACTCAAGTGCTGATTCAAGTACTCATTAAAAGAAATCACCACACCTTTGGCCATCTGTCGTTTCTCATAACCAAAATCAGTCAGGAATACTTTTACAGAACGCTTGTCGCCTGCAGAAGTTTCCCGATATATTAACCCAGATTCCTCCATATTGTTTAACATTCTCGACAAACTCGTGGCTTTTACACCGAGCAAACCCGCCAGCTGCGAAACAGCAGTTCCTTCTTTGTCAATATTGATCAACACATAACCAATGGCCTGTGTGATTCCAAATCCCGAAGCAATCTGGTTATAGGTGTTGGAGACGTTCTGCCAAACTACCTTTAAAAAATAATCTATGGTTTCCTGCTGTTTCATTAATTGCTATGCTTGCATAACAAAGCTATCGAATTAAAAAGTATAATGCAAGCGCAAAAGCAAATTATTATCACAAAAAAAAGCCCCTCTAAAAATTAGAGGAGCTTTCTTGAAAAGGTTTATAATCAGACTAGTAAAGTGTAAACTCTACCCTTCTGTTTTGCTGACGACCAGCTGCAGTTTTGTTAGATGCAATTGGTTGGTTCATACCGTAACCAGTAGCTTCAATTCTTGAAGCGTTAGCACCTTGAGAAACTAAATAAGCTTTGATCGATTCTGCTCTTTCTTTAGACAATCTCATGTTTAAAGCAGCAGAACCTGTATTGTCAGTATGACCAGCTAATTTCAAGCTAAAGTCTTTTTCTACCAACAAAGCAGCAACTTTATTTAAAGTTGGATAAGATTTAGCGCGGATGGTTGATTTACCTAAATCAAATTCTAAGTTTTTAATGGCATCAGCAACTACTCTACGGTCAGATTCAGTAACAATTACTTTCTCTTTAATTACCGGAGCAGGTACTTTTAAAGGACAACCAGAACCGTCAACAACAGTTCCTGCTGGTGTACCTGGACATTTATCCAATTTATCAGCAACACCATCGCCATCGCTGTCTTTCAACAGGTCATTCATTTCTGATCTTAAACGTGCATTATCAGCTTTAGCAGCTTCTAAATCACCTTTTAATGCATTAGCAGTTGCTTTAGCCTGAACAGCTTCATCATAAGTTACAGCAATTGGATTAGAGAATGCCAATTGTTTTCCTTTTCCTAAAGCAAATTCTAAACCTCCGTAAGCATAGTTATATTTATCGTTGTTCGTTCCTTTGTAAGTACCGTCCAGATTATCACCATCAACAAAAGTTACCGTCCAGCCTAAGTCTAAATTCACTTTCTCAGAAAGTTTGAATTTAAAGCCCATGCCAACAGGAACGATCAGTTCGCTGATTGTTTTACCACCAGCATAATCAGTCAAAGCACCAGATCCAGCAGCAGTTTGTACTTTGTAACCAGCTAAACCGGCACCACCTGAAGCATAAAGCGTCACTGCACTGGTTTTGTGAAATAAATCCATGCTGAATACGTTCACTACTGCATTTAAACTTCCTGTATAAGAAAGATCTGTTTCAAAGGCACTAACAGGTCCAGATCCTGGTACTCCACTTTTGTAAGCTTCAGAATTATCGCCTTTTAATTTACCGCGCATTCCATCTAAACGCAATGCGAAATAAGGTGTAATTTGTTTCTTGATGTACAAGCCGTAACCCAACTGGCTTTTGTAGTTAGAAAAGTCATTCTTACCACCGAGAGGAGAGATCGGAGCAAGAACGCCGGCATTCAAACCGATAGACCAGGTGCTTTGCGGATCGCGGGCACCCCCGTCTTGAGCCTGAGCGGCACCACCAATAAACAGAGCGGCTACAGCCACTGGTAAACATTTTAGAAATCTTTGTTTCATAATATAAAGCATTAATAGTTTTTCTTAAACCTGATTAATTGAACATCATAGTCAATACTCAGGCCAATTCCCAAAAGTAGTACTAAATTGCTTTATAACAAATTCATGGACAGCAATTGTATAGAATTTACCAGGCCGCCGCAGCATCATCTCCACGGGGATCTGCCCCATATTGATAATAGCCCCATTTCGTTTTTAAAATGGCATCCACACGTCCGATCGGCCCCCGCACTTCGATCACATATCCCTTCTTTTTCAACTGAACCGCTGTTGTACTATCTAAGGCGCCGTCTTCCACATATACTACATCAGGCAACCATTGGTGATGAAATTTTTTAGCGGCAACTGCTGTCTGCATCTTTTGATTAAACTCAAGCACATTCAATATGGTCTGAAAAACAGACGTAATGATCGTAGAACCTCCCGGAGTGCCCACAATCATAAACAATTTCCCCTCTTTTTCTATAATAGTTGGCGTCATTGAACTCAGCATCCGCTTTCCAGGGGCAATGGAATTGGCTTCACCGCCCACTAAACCATACATGTTGGGTGCACCAGGTTTAACAGAAAAATCATCCATCTCATTATTCAGTAAAAAACCAGCACCGCTAACCACCATCGCAGCACCATAAGATCCATTCAGCGTGGTTGTTAAAGATACCGCATTCCCATACCGGTCAACAATAGAAAAGTGAGTCGTTTCTTCATGTTCTGCTGCCGTCAGATCGCCGGCCCTCAGGGCCGAACTTGGCGTGGCCTTATTCCAATCCAGACTGTGCATCCGGGATTTGATATAAGCTCCTGCCAGTAAGGATTTCTCCGGAATTTTCACAAAATCAGGGTCTCCCATATACTCAGCACGGTCTGCATAAACCCTGCGCTCGGCCTCCACCATCACCTGAACTGTCGAATCCCGGTTAAAGCCCCATCTTTTCAAAGGGAAAGGCTCAACAGATTTCAACAATTGCAACAAGGCGATTCCTCCACTTGAAGGCGGTGGCATGGTGATGATTTTGTAGGCTTTATAATTACCCAGGATCGGTGTTCGCCAAACCGCTTTATAATTTTTTAAATCTGCTTTCGTGATAATCCCCCCGCTACGTTGCATCTCCGCAACCAGACTATCGGCCACAGCACCTTCATAAAAACCCGCTGCTCCTTTATCACGGATTTGTCGCAAGGTATTGGCCAATTGTTCCTGCACCAGCACATCACCTTCAACCCAATCCCCTTTAGCTTTCAGCAATGCTGTTCCGCGAGGGTTTAAGCTGACAAAACGGGCTTTCAATTCATTTAGTTCATGTGCCTGTGCCGCACTGATCTTAAATCCATCCTCAGCTAACCTGATCGCAGGATTCAACAACACTTCCCATTTCAAGTGCCCATATTTCTCATGTGCCGCAACCATACCGGCAACAGAACCTGGTACACCAGCTGCCAAAGAACCATATAAACTTTTATCAACAACCGGATTTCCTGCAGCATCCAGATACATATCCCTGGATGAGCCGGCAGCGGCCTGCTCTCTAAAATCAAGCGTATTGCTGCGCCCATCAGCTGACCGGTAGACCATAAATCCACCACCACCTATATTTCCTGCACCAGGATACACTACAGCGAGGGCAAATTGAACTGCTACAGCTGCATCAATCGCATTACCACCTTTTTTTAAAATATCCAAGCCAACAACAGAAGCTTCCTTCTTTGCTGAAACAACTACGCCATTCCGATATTCTCCACTGTTGTTTTTCCCCAGTTGCCCGCTAACGCAACCTGTTAAATGGCCGGCACCAACCAGCCATACCAGTAAACCTATAAAACTAGGCTTTATACGTTTCCGCATCTTTATATATTTTTTCTATCACTGCCGCGTTTTTCTCCAGAACCACTTTCCTTTTCAAGCTCAGTTTCGGTGTCAGTTCTCCGCCATCAATACTGAATTCCTTAGCCAGCAAAGCAAAACGTTTCACCTGCTCCCAATGTCCAAATTCTTTAGAACTAAAGGCAATGATCTGGTTATACTTTTCAATTACCTGTTCGTTTTTAATCATCTCCTCGTTGGTCGTATAGTTGATTCCTTTTTTTCCGCACCAGGCCTTCAAAGCCACAAAATTAGGGACAATCAAAGCCGAAGGAAATTTCCTGTTTTCGCCCAGCACCATGATCTGCTCTATCAATGGGGATTCTTTGTATTTATTCTCCAGCATTTGAGGTGCGATATATTTACCCCCAGCCGTTTTAAAGATTTCTTTTTTGCGATCGGTAATTTTAAGAAAACGACCTTCCACGATCTCTCCGATATCACCGGTATGGAACCAGCCTTCTGGATCAATATTTTCCGCAGTCAGGTCAGGCCTGTTGTAATAACCTTTCATGATGTGATGTCCGCGCGTCAGGATCTCTCCATCTTCAGCAATTTTGATTTCTACCCCTTCAATTGTTGGCCCTACGGTACCAAACATGGTCGCACCAAAATGGTTTACAGTGATCACCGGTGAGGTCTCGGTCAAACCGTAGCCTTCAAATACAGGCATACCTGCGGCCCAGAAAATCCTGGCCAGACGCGGATTGAGCGCCGCACCACCAGACACCACCACTACGATCTCACCTCCAAGGGCTTCCTGCCACTTTTTAAACACCAGTTTGCGCGCAATCCCCAGTTTAAAGTTGTAAAACCAACCCTTGTTAAAATCATACTTTTCAGCCAAAGCAACTGACCAAAAGAAAATTCCGCGCTTGATACCAGTAAGCTCTTTTCCTTTTTCCATGATCTTGTCGTAAACTTTCTCCAGTAATCTGGGTACCGTAGAAAAAGCATTTGGCTTTACGTATTGAATATCTGCGACAATGGTATCCATACTTTCCGCATAATACACCGATATATTGGTGTACAAATACAAATACACAATCATGCGTTCAAAAATGTGCGACAAAGGCAAAAAGCTCAGGCCTTTCTTAATTCCGTCTGGCAATACCACGGCCGAATTCACAAAGTTTTGAACCAGGTTGTCATGCGTCAGCATTACCCCTTTAGGTGTACCAGTGGTACCAGAGGTATAAATCAGGGTCAAAATATCGTCTGGTTTAACCGCAGCCCGATAGGGTTCCAAATCAATATCCTTTTTTTCCTGTCCCAGCTTAACCAGGCTCTGCCAGTTTTCTACACCTTCAATTTCATTGAAAGCATAAATCTTAATGTCCAGGCCAGATTCGTCACAAGCTGTTTTAAGTTTGGTATATAGCGCCTCTTCAGCAACAAAAACCACACTCACTTCAGCGTTTTGTAAAATGAACTTGATGTCCTGTTCAGCCATCGTAGGGTACAGTGGAATCTGATAGGCCCCAATCTGTACAATTGCAAAATCAGTAATGTTCCATTCCGGGCGATTGGCGGACATGACCGCAACTTTCGATCCCTTGCCCAGTCCACTTTCAATCAATCCACGACTCAATGCATCTACAACATCACAAAATTCTTGTGTGCTATAGCGCAGCCACGCACCGTTCACTTTACCACTAATAAATTCCTGTTTTGGAAATTGTTCTAAATTATATTGAAGTAAATCAAATACTCTTGTTACCGTTACGCCCATACACGATCAGCTTAATTATAGGATGTTGGTTAATTAAAGATACATGGACAACCCCCAGTGTACCCCTCTTGTTTCCCAAACTTAAATAAAAATAATCAATTTACGCGGGATCTTAAGCCAGCGAATTGTCCTCTTTTTATTTGACATTGAGATGATATCGGCACAATAGTTGTTAAGGTTGTTTCAATTACAAAAAAATACAAATACATTATTTATGATTATGAAAAAATTACTTTTTACTTTAATTGGTTGTGCAGCTATTTTTGCGATGAGTACCAACAGCGCTAAAGCCCAAAGCTACGAACACGCGATCGGTGGTCGTTTCGGTTCTGCAAACGGTGTAAGTTTCAAAACCGGATTAAACAAAGGTGCAATGCTTGAATTGATTGGAAACTTTAGAAGCAACAGTGGTGCTACCTATGCAAACCTGACCGGCTTATACGAAGTTTACAACCCAATTCAAGGAGCTGATGGCTTAAACTGGTACTATGGTGCTGGAGCAACCATTGGTTCTTACAAAATAAAACACGGTGGTGGTAGTGATGTTTATCTTTCTGCAAACGGTGTTTTAGGATTAGATTACAAAATTAAAAATGCGCCAATTAACTTCTCCTTAGACTGGGTTCCTGCTTTGCAATTGACACCGGATACAGGATTCTGGGGTGGTGACGTAGGTTTAGGCGTACGTTTTACTTTCTAAGCTATTGCGAATTAGCCTTTAGCGAGGCATCAAATAAAGGGGCAGTTGATGGTAAAATTACTTGATACTGCCTTTTTTGTTCTAGTTTTAATTTGTTAGTTTTAAGCAAGATAATTAATTACTTATGTAAGTTTATAATTTATGATGTATATATTCGTTTATTATAAATAAGCTGCGAGCGCGAAGGGGTCAGGATGATGAGCTATTACGATAATAAACTATTTTGAACCAGATATAATTAACGGATTTACAAGACACAACACTATATATTAACCCTCAAATATGTCAAACATTGATTTTCCAACCCAAGAAATTTTACTAACGGATTCTGCTCCAAAAAGAAAAACAACAACTTACAACGTAAGCCGTTACTCATTATCCGGAAAATTGCTGGAAACTTATCCCAATGCCAAAGTCGCTGCACAAGCAATGAATACTGCCCAGGGATACATTTCCGTAGCAGCCAGAGACAACAACAAGATATTAACTGCCTGTGGCTATTTATGGAGACGCGGCAATGCTCCTGAAATTGACGTAACGTCTATATTAAAAGAAAAGTGGCATGGCCCATCTCCATTGTCCAAACAACAACAAACTGTTGGCCAATACGACCTGGAAGGCAACCTTGTGCACACATACATCAATACCGTTGAAGCTGCGAAAGCAGTTGGTGTTCACAAAAATGGTATCCGCGACGTGATTAACGGTCGTGGTATGACTTACGGTGGATTTATTTGGAACAAAAGTCTAAAAAAGAAAATTCCGGTAGATCCAAGAATTACAGAAAGACAAGCCGGAATTTCCAAATACGACCTGGATGGTCGCTGGATCCGGTCTTTCAAAAACTGCTTCGAAGCAGCAAGGGAAACCCAAATTGACAATGGTCACATTCACCATGTGGTAAATGGCCATATGCTAACCGCAGGTGGTTTTTTATGGCGCAAGGGACAACAATTGCGCGTAAACATCAATGAATTACGACGCCACCCACATTACCAGGGATCATTGCTGGAAAGCCATATGAAAAAGAAAAGGCAACTGGCTGCTAAATAATAGCAACCAATTGCCTTTTATATTTCGACAATCTTTAAAAACGAGAGATCCCTTGACCAATACGACCAAGAGATCTCTCTCTTTTTTAAAACCAGCGTTTTCTTACTTTGAGCGCTGCATCAGATGCATTGCCATCCAATTCAGCAACAAGTTTTACACTAGTACCTGCTTTTAAGGTAACTTTAAAATCTCTGACAATACCGTCTCTCAATACCCGGATGGTCAAGGTGTCCCCTACTTTTTTATCACCAAGATCTATTGAGGATTGAACAGGCACTCCATCAACACTGATCAGCTCATCGTTGACATTGATGCCATCCACCCATGCTGATGAGTTCCTGGCAATTCCCGAAACAATGATCTTACCTTCCGTTTTTTTCGACGACAAGCCTAAATAAGGAATGCTTTTTCCCGCATTTTCATCTTTTACCCGGATACCTGCATAACCAAAGTACTTTTCATATTCTATTGGTCCGGTTCCATTTACATATTTATCCCAGAATGATGTAAAGCTTTTTCCACTTACCTGCTCCACCATCGCTTTAAATTCTGCATCTGTATAGCCTCTTCCAAGCTTTTTATAGTATTGATTGTACATTGCACGCATCACATCGTCCAGGCTTTTTGCACCTTGTGTAGCTTGCGCAATTTCAATGTCCATCAGTATGCCCAATACTTCACCTTTGGCATAGTAAGAAACTGTGGTGTTGGCAGAGTTCTCATTTGGCCTGTACAATTTAATCCAGGCATCGTAACTTGCTTCTGCAACCGACTGCACTTTGGCGCCATGGGTATTGGAAACATTATTTACAGCGGTAACCAATTGATTCACAAAATCAGTATCGCTGATAAAACCAGCACGACGCATCAGTTTATTTTCATAGTAAGCTGTAAAGCCTTCTGCTACCCATAAATTGGTAGTATAATTTTCATTGTCATAATCAAAAGGACCCAATGCAACAGGGCGTAAGCGCTTCACATTCCATAAATGATAATATTCATGCGCAACCAGGTTTAAAAAGCCGTTATAACCCTCTTTACTTGCATAACCATTTCGGCTTGCGCCTAAAACCGTAGAGTTTAAGTGCTCTAAACCACCGCCCCCTACCGAAAAATTATGTACGATAAAGGTATAGTGCTTGTTCGGATTTTCACCATAAATTGCAGTTCCCTGTTCTACAATTTTTGCCATATCCACTTTCAAACGTTCTTTATCGTAATTACCACCGCCATACATGGCCACTTCATGTTTAACACCAGAAGCCATAAATTCAAAAACATCCTGATTACCAACTTCAATCGGACTATCGTATAAGATATCAAAGTTAGCAGCCGTGTATGTAAAGGCCTGCCCTGCGACAGGTTCTAAGCCGGTAGATACTTTATTCCAGGTTTTGAAAGGAATAATTTTTACAGTACTTGGTTGTTTCAACATACCATCAGGATACATGAATACACCAGTACTGGAAAGAAATGCGTGGCTATCGTCGATAAATGAAGTTCGCACAGAAACTTCAAATGCATACAAACGGTATTTGATTTTGACATTGGAAGCTTTTGCGGAGTAAACCCTCCAGGCATTTTTTCTTACTTTTTCATATTTTACAGGCTTTCCATTGGCAGTGGCGTTAAAGCCCTCGACACTTTTAGAAAATTCGCGAACCAGGTAAGAACCTGGTGCCCATACCGGCATTTTAACATCTACATAGTCCTTAGTCAGACCGGATATATTCATTTCCACTTCGGCATAATGTGCCTGAGGTTCTTTAAAGGATACCTCAAATCCTATTTTAACTTGTGATTTGGCTGTCATACCTACTGATAGTAATATTACTAATCCCAATAACGATGCTTTTTTCATCCTTAATTTTTTGTTTCAATGTGTTTATGATGGGTATCGACCGGGCAATCCAATCAAAACCGGAATAATATGTTGTTAAACTGAGCCAAACTTAGAGAATTTTGATTCTTAAAGCAATTTTAAGCTTAAAACAATCGCATCAGGTTGTAGGTGCCTGCATTGTAAGTACCGGCAAAACACAGCTAAAGTACAGTGCTGCTATGGCCCCGCTCCGCTCCCGCCATACCCCTGCTCTACCCTAAGGGTATAGCAGGGGGTATAGCAGCCCTAAAGCGGGGGTAAAGCAGGGGTAAAGCGGGTCTGTACTTTAGCTGTATTTTACCTATAGAAATCTGGTCTTCATATTGAACCATTTCAGACCTGTAACACACTTAATACAACCTGTTACGGGCTTTTTAAATATTTTTGTGTTTATGTCATAACCGGCACAACCTTCAACCAAAACTACAAATGAAGATTAGATACCTTATTTATGTCCTGATTGCTTTAGGAATTGCTTACTTGATTTACTACAGGATTTCAGCCAATAAAAAAATTGCTGAGGAAGGCTCAGGAATGAGCAAAGGCAAGGGCGGTGCCCCCGGAAAAGGACTGCAGGTGGATGGAATCGTTGTCCAAAAAGGCGACTTTAACAACAATCTGGAAGTTACCGGAACGATCGAAGCCAATGAATCTGTGGAGCTGCGCAGTGAAGTATCTGGTCTGATAACAGCCATAAACTTCAAAGAGGGTTCGCAGGTAAGCAAAGGCAGCTTATTGGTCAAAATCAACGACCGCGATATACAGGCTCAATTGCAACAGGCCATCACCAAACAAAACCTGTCTGCAACCAACGAAAACCGCTCTAAGCAATTGCTGGCCAAAGGTGCAATCAGTCAGGAAGAATACGACACTTCATTGGCCGACCTGCAAACACTTAAAGCAGAAAGCCAGTTGATTCGTGCACAACTGGCAAAAACAGCCATATATGCACCTTTTAGCGGAAAAATTGGTTTGCGCGCCATTTCAACCGGAGGATACATCACACCAAGTACTCCTATTGCTACCCTATCCAGTATCGATCCCCTGAAAATCAGCTTCTCGGTACCTGAAAAATATATGGGACAGATTCAGGTTAATTCAGAAATATCATTTACCACTGCCGGATATCCTAAAACCTTTACCGGAAAGGTATTTGCGCTGGAACCAGGTATCAATACCCAGACCAGGACTTTACAAATCAAAGCCCTGGTGCCGAATGCAGACGGGAAGTTGTTACCCGGGTCTTTTGCTCAGATCAAACTGGCTTTGAGTACGCAAAAAGATGCCATTCTGATTCCAAACGAAGCAATCATTCCGGTATTGAATGGCAAAACGGTATTCATCAGTAAAGACGGCAAGGCCATGCAGGTTCCTGTAGTGGCAGGAACCAGGACGGCCGATCGCATTGTGATCGTATCCGGATTAAATTCCGGTGATACCGTTTTAACAACAGGCGCCATGGCATTAAAGAAAGACGCACCTGTAAAAGTAACCGTGGTTAAAAACAAAACTGCTTTATGAGTATTTCAACCACCAGTATAAAAAGGCCGGTCCTGGCCATTGTAATGAACCTGGCCATCCTGCTTTTTGGGGTGATCGGTTACAATTTTCTGGGCGTTCGGGAATACCCCAATATTGATCCAACGGTAGTGTCTGTACGAACCTCCTATCCTGGAGCTAATGCCGACATTATTGAATCCCAGATTACAGAGCCCCTCGAAAAGTCTATCAATGGAATAGATGGGATCAGGAATATCTCTTCTTCCAGTAACCAGGGAAGCAGTAACATCACCATTGAGTTTAACCTGGATAAAAACATAGATGATGCTGCCAATGACGTGCGCGACAAGGTGTCGCAGGCGGCAAGAAGCTTGCCTAAAGACATTGATGGCAATCCGGTAGTAAGTAAGGCGGATGCCAATTCTGATGCGATCATTACCATGACCATACAAAGTGACAAGCGCAATGTGATGGAATTGAGTGATTATGCCGAGAATGTGATTGCCGATCGGCTGCAGACCATTACAGGGGTAAGCAGCATACAGATTCAGGGACAAAGAAAGTATGCCATGCGAATCCGCATTGCGCCGGATAAACTGGCGGCATACGGTTTAACTTCACAGGACATCGTTGCCGCGTTGGATAAGGAAAATGTGGAATTACCTTCAGGTAAAATTACCGGAGCCAATACAGAACTCATCATCAAAACATTGGGAAAACTGACCAATGCCGATCAGTTCAACAACCTGATCCTGAAAAGCGATTCTGGTAATGTGGTTCGGTTGAAAGACATTGGTTATGCCGATTTAGGTTCTGAGAATGAAGAAACGATATTGCGTGAATCAGGTAAACCGATGGTCGCCGTAGGTTTAATTCCGCAGCCTGGGGCCAATTATCTGGACATTTCCAAAGAATTTGACAAGCGTTTTGCGCAACTGGAAAAAGACATCCCGCAGGATATTAAACTGAATATCTCCTTAGACAATACCAAATTTATTAAAGCCTCGGTCACAGAGGTGGCAGAAACCATTATCCTGTCGCTGGTATTGGTGATCATCATCATTTATCTGTTTTTCAGGGACTGGGCTATTGCCATCAGGCCACTTATTGACATTCCGGTATCGCTGGTGTTTACTTTCTTCATCATGTATATTTTCGGTTTCTCGATCAATGTACTTTCGCTCCTGGCCATAGTATTGGCTACGGGACTGGTGGTGGATGACGGGATTGTGGTTACCGAAAATATCTTTAAAAAAGTAGAGGAAGGATACTCACCGTTTGAGGCCGCCATTAAAGGAGCCAACGAGATCTTTTTTGCGGTAATTTCGATTTCCATTACCCTGGCAGCTGTATTTTTACCGGTGATATTTTTACAGGGTTTTGTGGGCCGGCTATTCCGGGAGTTTGGAATTGTAATTGGGGCTGCAGTATTGATCTCCGCATTCGTATCGCTGACCTTAACACCCATGCTGAATGCTTACCTGATGAAAAAGACAGGGCATAAAAAATCCAGGTTTTATGAAATGACTGAACCGTTTTTTGTGCGTCTGAACGAGGGTTATGCAACCAATCTAAATAAATTTTTAGACCGGAAATGGCTCGCCATTCCAATTATTGCAGTCTGCGTAGGTTTCATTGTGCTGTTCTGGAAAGTTTTACCTAAAGAAACGGCACCTTATGATGACCGCAGCGCGATCAACATGAACCTGACCACACCAGAGGGTTCATCTTTTGCTTACACCGATCGTTTCATGATGAAGGTACAGCAAATGGTTCAGGATTCTGTACCAGAGAAAAAAGTGAACATTACCATTACCTCCCCTGGTTTTGGTGGTGCAGGATCAACGAACAGCGGTTTTGTAAGAATGGGCCTCGTGGATCCGGGCGACCGGACCAAGAGCCAGGCAGATATTGCAAACAGACTGACCAAAATCACCAGAAAATTCTCGGAAGGAAAAGTAGTGGTTACCCAACAGCCGACCATTTCTGTTGGTCGCAGGGGCGGTTTGCCGGTCAACTATATCATCCAGGCACAAAACTTTGAAAAACTAAGAGAAAAAGTTCCTTTGTTTATGGATGAGGTTTCGAAAGATCCCACATTCACCACTTCCGATGTGAATTTGAAATTTAATAAACCGGAGATTGACCTGACCATTGACCGCGACAAAGCGAAAAATCTGGGGGTATCGGTTTCGGACATTGGTACCGCTTTACAGTTGGGTTTGAGTGGACAACGCTTCTCTTACTTCTTTATGAATGGAAAGCAATATCAGGTAATTGGACAGTTTGAAGTGGCAGACCGTAAAGATCCTCTGGATTTGAGCTCGGTATATGTTAGAAATAATAAAAATGAATTGATCCAGCTGGATAATCTGGTTACTGCGAAAGAAGAAAGCAGTCCGCCGCAGTTATACCGTAACAACCGTTTCACAGCGGCTACCGTTTCTGCCGGACTCGCTCCGGGAAAAAGCATCGGCGAAGGCATAGCGGCCATGGACAGGATTTCTGAAAAGATCCTCGATGAGTCATTTTCTACTGATCTTGGCGGAGAATCCAGGGATTTCAGGGAGAGTTCCTCCAATACCTTGTTTGCATTTGGACTGGCTTTACTACTGGTTTACCTGATTTTATCTGCCCAGTTTGAGAGTTTCATTGATCCGATCATCATCATTCTGACTGTACCTATGGCGGTTGCGGGGGCATTTTTGTCACTCTGGCTATTTGGGCAAAGCTGGAATATTTTTAGCCAGATCGGAACGATCATGTTGATTGGCCTGGTAACTAAAAACGGTATTTTGATTGTAGAATTTGCCAACCAGTTGAAAGAACAGGGAAAAAGTGTACACGATGCGATCAGAGAAGCTTCTGTATCCAGGTTAAGGCCAATTCTAATGACGAGTTTGGCTATTGCCATTGGTGCCCTACCTATTGCGATGGCCCTTGGAGCAGCAGCGAAAAGCCGCATGGGTATGGGTATTGTCATTGTTGGTGGAACTTTATTTGCCTTGATTTTAACCCTATTTGTGATTCCTGCTATTTATTCCTATTGGTCTAAAGAACACAAAGAAAATACAGAACTGGAACTTTCATTAAAAGCAGCTTTAGATCATGAAAAGTCTTAATTATATCGTAACAGCGCTTTTGTTGGGCAGTGTACAACTGGGCATGGCCCAACAAAAGCTGAGTCTGGAGGAAGCTGTTTCCATTGCTTTAAAAAACAACTACGACATTAAACTGGTCAACAACGAGGTACAGATCGCCAAAAACAATGTCAATCCTGGAAATGCAGGTTTGCTGCCAAGCCTTGATGGTAGCTTCAGTGATGGTGGAAGTGTACAAAAAACCACCAGAACACAGAGTAACGGAGCAGAGCAAACTTTAACTGGCGTAAAAAACACCAATATGAGTTATGGTGTAGCACTGGGCTGGACCATTTTTGACGGTTTGCAGATGTTTACCAATTATGAACGCCTGAAAGAACTGCAGAAACAAGGCGAAGTCAATGCCCAGGGCACGGTGCTGAGTACCATCAGTAACGTAGTAAATGCTTACTATACCGTTTTAAAGGAACAGAAACTGGTGTTAGCGCGGGATAGTGCATTGGATGTATCCAAACTTCGGGTGAGTATCGCCAACAATAAGCTAGCCATCGGACGTGGTTCTAAACTGGATGTATTGAGTGCGACAGTAGATTACAACACCGATACTTCGGCTTATTTAAAAGAGATCAATTTGTTAAAAACGGCTAAAATATCACTGAACCAAGTCATGGCTCGTGACCTGAATACAGATTTTAGCGTAGATCAGCAGATTGACATCAATAGCGGGCTGAATTATGCTGAACTGGATGCTAAAACACAGCAGTTGAATCCGGATCTTCAAAATGCGTTTCTGAATAAAAAGATTGCGGAGCTGAATTTAAAGCAGATCAAGGGCAAACGCTATCCCGTTGTTGGTGTAAATGGCGGTTATGCCTTTCAGAAAAGCGCGAGTCCGACAGGCTTTAACACCCAGCAGCAAACGAATGGCTTTACTTACGGCCTGACCGCGAGCATGAATATCTTTAACGGCTTTTTACAACGTCAAAATGAGCGCAATGCCAAGATTCAGATCAATTCTTCGGAATTGACTTTGGATAAAACCAGACAGGACATCAGTGCAACTTTAAGCAGTACCTATCAGAATTACCTGACGAATCTGGATTTGCTGAAAATAGAGCAGCGCAATGTGGATATTGCGCGGCAAAACCTGGACATTACACTGGAGAAATATCGTTTGGGCAGTATCGCACCTTTGGAGCTTCGGGAGGCGCAACGGAATGCTATTGATGCAGTTACCCGGTACCTTGAAGCACAATATCAGGCAAAATTGACAGAAATTAGCTTAAAAGAAATCAGTGGTACTTTGAATATTCAATAAGATTACTATTTTTAGCGAATGATTCTAGTAGCAGACAGCGGTTCTTCAAAAACAGATTGGATGGGTTACAGTCCGGAGGGGGAAATAAACTTCAGCACCCAGGGCATCAATCCTTATTTCTTAAACGCTCATGATATTTTTAAGCTCTTTTCTAAAAAGAAAGAAATTGCAGCTTATGCAGACCTGGTTAAAGAAGTTTACTTTTTTGGCGCTGGTTGCTCTTCTCCAGACAAAGTAGAAATTATTTCCAATGGGATTTCTTCTTTTTTCAGACATGCTTACGTTTCAGTAGAACACGATTTGATGGGTTCTGCCTATGCGACCTGTGGCGATGAGCCTGGAATTACCTGCATCCTGGGTACCGGATCTAATATTTCCTATTATGATGGCAAGACCTTACATGCCGGAAATCATGGCTTAGGCTATGTTTTAGGCGATGAGGGTTCGGGAACTTATTTTGGCCGGAAGATGATCACCACGTATTTGTATAAACAAATGCCAGCTGATTTGAGTACTGCCTTTCAGCAGGAGTTTCCTTTAGACAAAGAAACTGTGATCACCAATATTTATCAAAACCCCTATCCAAATACTTACCTTGCCGGAATCAGCAGGTTTATGGCCGACCACCGCGAGCACCCTTTCATTATTGACATTTTACGTGAAGGATTTCAGGAATTTGTAGACAGTAATGTTAAAGATTATAAAAACTACAAAAGCCTGAATTGCCACTTTGTTGGATCAATAGCTCATTTTTACCGGGATATTCTGAGCGAAGTCTGTCTGAACAATGAGGTAAAGCTGGGGCATATCTATCAAAAACCGATTACAGGAATTTACAACTACATTTTAAGAAAAGAAGGTATTTTAGCCTAATCAATGTGCGGATTTTTTGATTTTGTAGCAACCATAAATGGCAGCCAGCAAAAGTAAAAAAAGCAAGCCCTGATCAATCGGAGCATCCGGATCACCACCTGGCAACCCAGGGTTACCTTCTTGTAAGACAAAATTCAATAAATAGAAATGGCTCATGGCGTTGTTTTTATCAGTTTACGGGTGATGGTTATTTTGCCTTTATCCAGATCCAGAACCGATAGGATGTAAACCCCATCGCTCAGCTGGCCAGGTTTGATCTCTATGGCCTGCCCGGCTATCAGGGGCGCGGTTGATGTGCTCAAGACTGTTTCGCCCATGATATTCCTGATCAGCAGCTTAGGTCTTTTGATTGTAGTGTGCTTTGAGCTGATGTAAATGTGATCGGTAAAGGGGTTGGGATATATAGACCAGGTTTCACTTTCCAAGTCATTTTCTGGTGCATTGATTTGCCGCCGTAAAAAGATAGAAAATCGCTTAATCTCCCCGCCTTTAACCTCCCCTGCATTCAGGTCGAAATTGTAAATGTGGTTTCCATCGGTAATTTCCCGGCTTATGTTGAGCAAATGATCAACAAGCGTGACCTTTGCATTTAAGTCGGCTATCCCAGTAAAAACGAGTTTACATGGGCCTTCAGCCCAAACCTGAATGGATAAGTTGATCGTATCCGCATTCACAATTTCAGCCCGGTCTTCTATGGCGAGCCTTTGCTGATCTGTAGTGATGGAAGATATACTCAAGTAGCCTGGGCCGATTTTTAAGGCATCCGCATCTGTGACCTGATTGTTTCCAGACGCGCTGTACCTAACCGTATAATCATCGGAGAGTTCTGCTTTGCTGATCTGGACACTTAAGCGCTTTAAGCCAGTGGGCTCCTGTTTAAGTATGGATTGTATTTTTGCCGCATCTTTAACTGAGGAAGCTTCAATATATTTTGCTTGTTCAGTAAAGGTTAAACTGCCATTTGTATTACCCTTGTTGAGCCGTACAAAAAAACCAGTTCCTGCCGGAATTAAGAAATTGGGATCATCACTCACCTGATAAGCATTGTTTTTGGGGTCAAAAGTCCAGACAAACGGTCCAGTATTCACTTTTGACAATCTGGACCAGACAATTGGTGCAGCATAAGGATTGCCTAAAAGGTTAAAGCCATCGCCCGGATTGTCTGTATTTCTACTTTCCAGGTTGATCATCATTTCACCGCTAAACAAAAAACCTTTGTAATGAAGTATATAAGCTTCAGGATTGATAAAAACTGGACCTTGTATTTGTTTAGCGTAAGCATCTGGCATAGACCGGCTTCCTCTTGAAAATACATAGATCCCCCGCCCTACAGGAATCTGCACAGCGGTGTTGGCTATTCCGACGTATTTTTGGGATAGCGTTCCTGGCAATGCCTGATTGTGCGTGTATATGGTACTGGAATTATTTGAAGAAGGATCGAAACCATTAACCGATCCGGATGGGCCGGTAATGAAAACACTTTCCTGAATGTCTTTAATCTGATACCTGTAGTCATTATTTTGGTTGGTGTGGTAAACCGGGACGCTCAGCAATTTCCAGCCCCTTGCTGTTGAAGGCGCATTAAAAGATCCGGCTATATACTGCTGCACATTTGCCATACCAATAAGCGCAGTATTGGTCAGATCTGAAATTGGCCATACCGCAGCAGCATGTTGCGCATCAGCAAGCAGCGTAAGTCTGCCATTGACATTTAAAGTTCCACGGATGATTTTGAGATATTTGCCGACCTGAACCTCGGTTTGTAAAAGTACCACATGCGCTTTATCCGGCAGGTTGACCATTAAATTAGCAATAGCGATTGATCCATTACCTGTGAAAGTTTGCAGATTCTCCAGCCCGGTTAACATAAGCGTTCCCGGTCCTTTGATGCTACCGTTGTTGATTACATCTCTTTTAAACCGAATCTGGCTTTCTAAGGCTAAAGAAATGACTGCTCCCGGCGCTACGTCCGTCTGGCAATGGATGGTCAGCTCAGCTTCTGGACAAAGCATCGCACCGGATTCAAGCACTAATTTATTGATCTGCGCATCAGTACTGGTCCTTAATACTTTATTGGCCTTCACCGTTACGTTACTTAAAGCCGGAGGCACTTTGCCATATTTCCAGTTGGCAGCCTCTGCCCAAAGCTGGTTACCACCCGCAGCGGTAAACTCATAAGCAATTGGACTTTGGGCCGGGTTTTTCTCTTCAGAAGAAATGGCATAAACCAATTCCGGTTCATTTTGATTCAAATATTCTGCATTGATCCAATCATTGCTCCGTAAAACATTTTGTATGCGCACTTCATCGATCTCGCCTTCAAACCATTTATCCTGGGTTTTGCTACAACCAATTCTAACCTGTCCGCCAGCGATCAGGCTCAGGGGGCCAGCACTACCTATGACTTGTGCGCCATTGACGAAAAGTTTCCTTTGGGTCTTACTAAATGAAGCAGCGATGTGATGCCAGACCCCTGGTTCCAAGGGGCTGACACTTGAAGATGTAATTTTTCGGCTTCCATTAATGATCTCAAAGACCAGATATCCGGCAGCATCGAGACTGAGCTGGTATCCGCCCAAACTGTCGTTGCCGAGGATGACTTGTACTTTCCCTGTCAATTTCGGTTTAATCCATGCGGTAATGCAAATGGTTGTATTGGTATCAACAGGAGAAAAAAACGCATCGGAAAATCCATTGAAACGAACTCCAGTACCGATTTTCCCGGCCAAAAAATTAGCTTGCTGAATGCTTGAACTGCCCGTTGCGTCTTTTCCAATCTGCCCATTCGCTGAGCGGAGGTTTTTACCAGCCAGATCGGCATTCATGTGCCAAAGGCGGTCGTAATCCCTGGTCCAGACTGAAGCGCTTCGGGGTTCAAAAGGATCGGCAGTAATATTTGATCCATAATAGAGGTATAATACATTGTTGCCAGCATTGGTTCCGGTAAACAACTGTTCCAGGCGAACCCAGCAAGTCAACCTACCGGTTGCGGGATCATAACTGTCCAGCTGGAAAGCAATTGGAACTGTTGGTTGACTGCCCAAGCAAAACGAAATATCCAATCCACGGGGATCGTTGATTTTCGGATCGCAATGCTGAAGATTGACCAGACTCGGATCAGTGATGGAGATCAGAAAGGGAAAATCAACCAAATTGGTATTTCCTTTAAATCTGGACTTATCAATGGTGATCTTTTTCCTGTAATTATAGCCAGCCAGCCAGGACTGAGCGCGTAGCATCTGGCAAGAAAAACAGGCCAGGCACAGACTTAACCAACAAATTGATTTTGCACTCAAAATTTATTATAAGGTTACAATATAATTATAAAATTAATTAATTAAACTTAAATATAATTAAAGTAACCAGAAAAACAAACAGTCAGTAATATAAAAGTTAAAGAAAAAACAGGCACGACAGGGTCAGACCACGATTAGCAGTAAGCGAAATAATTTTCAGAATAACGGATTAACTATAGATTTCTAATCCATATGTTACGGTAACTAACTTCATCTCCATGATCCTGTAAACTCAGTGGCTCTTTATCACCATGTTTTTCGTAAGAAGGCGCGCCGATATATTGGGTTGAGCCCGCAATCGTAGCATGGTTTTGAACCAACACACCGTTGTGAATGACCGTGATCGTAGCAGGAATTTTTACCGACCCATCTTCATTAAATCGTGGAGCCATAAAAATCACTTCATAGGTTTGCCACGCTCCCGGTCTGCGTGAAGCATTGGCCAATGGAATCAGCTGTTTGTAAATACTACCCGCCTGCCCATTTGAATAAGTACTGTTGTTATAGGAATCGAGCACCTGTAACTCATATTTACCCATTAGGAAAATACCGCTATTGCCACGCCCCTGGCCGTTACCTTTGACTGTTTCCGGTGATCTCCATTCAATATGCAGCTGACAATCACCAAATTTCTCTTTTGTCGTAATTTCTCCCGTACCCTTTACTACGGTGATGCTACCATCAGCAATCTTCCACTTGACAGGCTGTCCGTCTTTGCCAACAAAGGCAGTGGCCTGATTTCCATTGAACAAAACGATCGCGTCGTCAGGTGCCGCTGCAGCCGTGGCTCCCGGGCTGACAATTTTTGGTACAGGCTTCCAGACTTCGGTAAGTTTAGGTGCATCTACTTTTTCCTGAGCATTAGCATGGCCTGCAACAGCAATACTAAGCAGACTAAAACATAAAATATTCTTTTTCATGAACTGTATGGATTCTAATTAATGATTTAAATATATCAATAATTAAAGCCAATGAAATGATCTGATACAATTTCACAGTTATTTTCAGGCACAAAACCGGCCTGCCACACGTCGCTTCATCTCATTTTGAACCAGGCTGGCCATACGGATGAGCTTCGCTTCTTCTTCCGGAAGAAATACCCTTGGATTTTGATCACCAATACAAATCATGCCTACCCGCAAGCCGTTCCCGGTGGTAATGGGTACCGTAGCGTAAAACTGAAGTCCGCACTCTGCGGCCGTTATCGGGTTGATCATCAAATCAGGTTTTCCAGCCAGCTGGGTAATCAGATTCAGATTTTCATGATCAACAGCCATGGAAGATAAAGCAACATCGATTCCGAAAGCACTCGGTAAACCATTGAGCGAATTGTTCCACACGTTATCTTCATCCACAAAATTGATTAGTGCTACGGGCATATCCATTACTTTTGCTGTCATTGCTGCCAGCTGATCAAAGATAGGTTCAGCCCTGTTGTGGTGAATCGTATATCGCTCTAAATTCTTCAATCGGCCAGTTTCATCCGACAGGATATGATAATTTTCAAACTTTTCCATTCTTCAATAAATAGGTGTCTTTAGTTAAGACAATTATTATACCTCGTTTTGGAAATGCGGGAGATGTTGCTTAATGGCATCAGAAACAAACTTTGAGATTACAAAAAAGGGGCAAAAAGCTAAATAATTTCAAAAATAGAAAATTGCCACAGCCCGACAAGGGGGTGAATTTTACACAATTGGGGAATCTAAATGCTGACTTTCTCAGCCCTCAGAAAAGTCCATTCTCCATTTGCAGCTTGTTCATAGTAAACCTTATAACTCTGATTTGGAGGTAGTGTGAAGTGAAAGCTCAGGCTTTTTTGTTCTGGATCTTTAGGGAGAAAGCTGCTTAATAAAGTATTTGCGATGAGTTGAATTTTGTCTTCCATAATTATTTGGGCGTAATTTAAATCAAATGTTCCTGATGCGCAATTTTCAATAAAAAAACCCTGCAAATTCTAAGAAATTCTTAAAATCTACAGGGCTGGATTGGAGGGTTAGTTAATCTTATTTTTTGGTAACCTTAAATTCTGTCCGTCTGTTTAGTGCCCTGCCTTCCGGATTGTCTTTACCATTCGGGAAATTATTCGGGGCAACCGGACGGGTTTTTCCATAACCTTTACTGGTCATCCTTGCACTTGAAATACCTTTTTCAATCAGGTAATCTACACAAGATTTAGCCCTTCTGTTGGATAGATCAAGGTTGTACTCATCAGTACCTTTACTATCGGTATGTGCACTCAATTCAATCTCAATGCTTGGGTTATCTACCATTATGTCATACAAGTGATCAAGTTTTTCTTTAGAATCCTCTGTCAGATCTGCTTTATTAAATTCATATAGCACGTCTTTCAATACAATTGGCTTGTCTATTTCGTACGGAATCAGACACAAATCAGGACTGGTCAAAGTGTCTTTTTGTACCATTTGGTTGTAATTGTAGGCAATGGCTTTACTAAAATACTTGTCTTTATCTGCTGTCAGCTTAAAGTGCCGGTTTGAATTTACCTTGAAGCTATATTTCCCTGTTTCATCGGTTGTCACCTTAAATTCCTGTAGAGAATCAGCTAAAGTAACTAACACTCCGGTTAGCGGCTTTTGCGTATTGCAATCTAAAACCAGCCCCTGGATAACCAGGCTTTGTTTTCTGACATGGAATACCTCCAGACAGCATTGGGACTCGCGGTCTGAACTGATGTAACCCGCACTATCGTCAGTCTCTGTAGTGGTAAAATACATGTCATCTTTAGAAGAATTGAAGGGATAACCCAGGTTATGCGGTTCTGTCCAGGTTACAAAATCACCTTCACTTTCATAGAAATCAAAGCCGCCCATACCTATCCGTCCATTACTGCTAAACAGTAACTTTTTCGTGCTGCTGTTGTAATAAGGTGCCTGATCGTCTTCATCTGTATTGACCAGTTCACCCATATTGGTGGCCAGACCTACAGAGCCGTCTGATTCTATGGCAGCATACCACAAATCGTATTTACCAGATCCACCTGGCCTGTCGGAAGAAAACATCAGGTATTTCCCGTCCCTGGTCACAAATGGCTGCATCGAATTAAATCCATTTACATTGACATTTCCACCAAGGTCTATGGCTTCAGACCAGGTGCCGGCCTTGTCTGCCGCTGCATTTAAACGAACAATTCTCTTTTTACCTTCATTGTTCCAGTTGGTCACATACATTACTTTTCCGTTGGGCAGAAACGAAGCTGCTCCAAGTTCTCTTTCTTTAGCTTTTATCGCTAATTTTTTAACAGTGATGCGATCGGTAAGTGGATTTCCGGAAGCTTCATAAATGGCATTTACGAAGGGACTTTCCTCCCTGGCTACCTTTGCATTGGCTTTGTCTTGTAATATTTCTTTCTTACCACTCGTATTGGTTGGTCTGGAAGAGGTAAAATAGAGGAGTCCGGTTTGAAGCTGAGCCGCATAATTTGATCCTTTATCATTGATGCTGTTCTGCAGTCTGTTGATCTTAAACAAACGCGGGAACTTAATTTCATACATGGCGAAGCGGCAGGATGCTATTTCTTGCTTTGCTTTAACTTTATAGTTATCGTTCACATCATACCTGGACAGGAACTCATTAAAAGCTTTGATGGCTTCGGGCATTTTCTGATTTGCCCTTAAAGTTTCACCATACCAAAAATAACTCAATACAAATTTGGGTTTATTAAAGCCGATAACCGTAGCGTACCATTTCTCTGCTTCCGCAAAGTTTTTGTATAACCTAAGCGCTTCTGCCAACTGAAATACTGTATTTTCATAGTCATCCCTTTTGGGACTATCCTCTTTTACCCTATTTTCGAACCCATAAGGCAACACCAGACTTCCACTGCTGTCTGCAGTTAGATTCAGTGCTTTTTTATAGTATTCAGCTGCTGCATAATACGCTCCGTTGTGAAAATACACATCTCCTACCCTTTTATTATTGGTTACAAATTGTGCATGCGCAGCAGCGGTGAATAAACAGAGGACCAGTAGTATCTTTATTTTCATTGGAGTATATTTTTATTTTTTGTGGTATTTTTTAATTGTCGAAGCTATACTGAGCTCCAGCTGAGCTTATAATCGTGGGCAAAAGAAGTTGGGTCCTGTGATTCCTTTCCTGCTGTTAAAGGAAACCGACAATTCCAGTCCACCCTTACTTCCTGTAGCCCTGTTTAAGTTAGAAGTATTGAAATCGTAACTTAATCCAAACACCATGTTTTTCAGGTGGAGGCCAAAAAAAGCAATCGCAGAATCGTCAACTCTATAGTTAGATCCAAACAATAAATCTGCTTCCGGATTTAAAAGGACTTGTGCGTAGGCTCCCGCTGCAATTTCACGAGCATTTCCTTGTTTCATATACAAACCGTTAGGCGTTATGCCGAGCATATCTGTCACCTTAATCCGCAGGCCACCATGAGCGGCATAGCGGATCGGCATCCGCACATCAGTACCCAAAAACTTATCAATAGGACGTGTAAGGTGAGCAGCCATTACGCCTCCAAAAACATTTACCACCTGATCGGGATTGCCATCAAAATACATCACGCCGAAATTCACGTCGGGGACCAAAGTATTGGTCGACGTAAAAGAATCAGAGATTCCAAAATTTGGATCATAACCTGTAACCGGATTAAACTGGCTGCCCAAAGTAATCTTGGAAGCATCAAAACTTTTATTGATTATACCGGCCTGCACACCAAAATTTAACATATTTAAGCCGAGCCGGCCAAACCTAACCCGATAAGCACCAGAAACCAGTGCACTCAAATGGTTATAGCTGATGTCACCGGCATTTTGATTCAATATCATCGCGCCAAAAGCTAAATTTTTAACTGGTGCCATATCAAATGAGGCTCCTGCAGTTAAAAACGAGTTGGGTAATGATCCCCACTGTTGCTTTGCGTTTAAAGACACCCGGTATTCTCCATCGGTAACGCCTGTTAAGGCAGGGTTTAACCAAAGTGGATTTGCGTAGTATTGGGAGAAATGGGGATCTATCTGTGCGGTAACCCTTATGGCACCTAAACATAGAAACGCGCCTACTGCCAGTATTTTGATTAGTTTCTTCATAACAAATTTGTTTTTCATCAGTATGTTTATTTTTCAATGGCTATGAGAATATCCCGGGGCTTAGCCATATGCCCAGGATATTCTCATTGTGACTCTGTTATCGCAATAGTGTAATTGTTCCTTTTTTAGTTGTTTTGGTACCGTCATTGAATTCGGCTTCCACGTAGTAAACATAAACACCGTTTGGCTGTATCTGTCCTTTAAAGGTTCCATCCCATCCACTCTGAATGTTGAGTGATTCGTAGATGAATTGTCCCCATTGGTTGTATACCCTTAATCTCATTTTAGCGATGGTATTTCCATAAACATAGAAGACATCATTTTTACCATCGTTATTTGGCGTGAATGTATTTGGAATAAAAATGGTATTGCCCAACGGATTGTCGCTTTTGCCGTTCAGACTGCTGGCATCACTCAACTGACAAGCCAATTGACCTACAGCCCTTACACTGATATTTACATTCTGATCTGGTTTCAAACCTGCAATCAGATAAGTAGTTCCTTGCGGTCCTGAACTTGGTGCAATCCAGCTTAGTCCACCATCGAGAGATACTTCATAAGCAGTAGCTCCCGGAACCGGTGCCCATGCAAAGATTACACTGGTTGCAGTACGTTCCTGAACAGATACCACTGGTGCAGCAAGTTTAGGCAATACCGTTACCGTAACAGCAGTTCTGCTGGCACTGATACATCCTGTAGTAGCATTTGAACTTTCTACATAGTAAATGGTTGTTGCATTTAAAGCAGGAACGGTAAAGGTATTCCCTACATTCAATGCAGTACCCCCGGTGGCTGAGGCGAACCATGAATATTTCAAAGCTGCATCTGGGTTATTTATGGTCAGCACCGTTCCGGTTCCGGCACATTGTGGTGTACTTGCACCAGTCACTGATGCCGGAGGAAGCGGTATGGTACCTGCATTTACAGTAACCATTGCTCTTGTTGTACTGGTACATGTTGCTGATTTGGCTTCTACGTAGAAGTTTGTTGTTGCAGCAGTAATTGCAGGCGTGGTAAAGCTATTGCCAGAACCCAGTATGGTGGTACTTGCTGCTGTAGCATACCAGTTGTAAGTTACACCTGCAACCGGATTGGAAATGCTTAAGGTTGCTGTGCTTCCTAAACAAGTGTTTACTGAATTTGAGGCGACAGTTGGCACATCCGGTCTGGTTGAAACCGTAACTGTTGCTTTAACCCTTCCTGTTGCATTTCCACAACCAGAAGCACTGGTTGCCTGCACATAGTAATCGGTAGTTGTGGTCAGCGGACCAACTGCAAGCGTTGGGCCGGCACCCAACAAGGTACCGTTTTGTGCCGCACTATACCATTGGTAAGTTACGCCGCTCTGAATGTTTTGAATACTTAATGTTGTACCATCACCAGAACAAATCGTTACTGCGCCGCCATTGTTTACAATTGGTACATCTGGTATGGCACTTACTGTAACCGTAACTGCTTTACCGGTACCTGGAAGATTTTCACATTTGTTAGCCCCTTTTACGGTTACATAATAAGTGGTTGTGACTGTAAGTGTTTTCTCCAGTACTGCTCCCGTAAATATTGCATTGGTTAAAGCAGCATCTGTGTACCAGGTAAATACCGGACTGGTCACTGTAGTACTGTTGGCAGTCAGCTTAACGGTATTACCTGCGCAGACTGGCGTTTCAGCTCCCGACACAATCACATCAGCAGCAGTAGCCGGAGTATTGACAATCAGAGTGACAATCTTTGCATCTCCAATGCTATTTTCGCATTTATTACTACCACGAACGGTTAAATAATAGGTCGTAGTAGTGGTTAATGTTGGTTTAAATACCGGATCATTAGAAGCTACATCTGTTAAAGCTGCATTTGTGTACCAGGTAAATACAGGGTTGGTTACCGTTGTACTTTCAGCGGTTAAAATGGCCTGAGTTCCATTACAGAATGGCGCATCATTACCTTTCACAGTGATATCTGAAGACAAAGCCGGAGGGTTAACAACTAAGGTTACGGCTTTGGCACTTGATTTTGTACTTTCACATCTGTTTGATCCGCGAACGGTTACATAATACGTAGTTGTTGCAGTCAATACAGGCTCGAAAACCGGACCGGTAAATATGGCATTGGTGAGGTCCGCATCGGTATACCAGGTGAAGACCGGATTGTTTACTGTAGTAGTCGTTGCCGTTAAAGTTGCTTTTGTTCCTTTACAGTACGCGGCATTATTTCCAGTAACTGACAGATCTGCTGCAGTTGCAGGTGTATTCACGGTAATGGCAACTACTTTTGCGTTACCAGGATCATTCGGACATCTGTTATCACCACTCACCGTAACATAGTAATTGGTTGTTGCCGTAACGATTGGTTCGTAAACTGCACCTCTGAATACTTCCTGGGTTAAATTGGCATCGCTATACCAGATGAACAGTGGATGGCCAACCAAAGCTGCAGTAGCCGTTAAAGTTGCTTTTGATCCGGCACAGAACGGTGTTCCGTTACCAGTTACCGCAATATCGGAAGGTGTAGCCGGATTATTTACGATGATCGAAACTACTTTCGCATCGGCAGGTAAATTCGGGCATTTGTTGGTTCCGCTAACCGTTACATAGAAATTGGTAGTTACCGTTACGACTGGCTGGTAAACCGCCCCCCTGAATACTTCCTGGGTTAAATTTGCATCACTATACCAAACAAATGTTGGTGTATTTACTGTAGTTGTTGTTGCTGTTAGTGTTGCTTTTGAACCCGCACAGTAAGCATTGGCATCTGCGGTTATGTTCAGATCTGCAGCTGTTGCCGGTGTGTTCACGGTTACAGTTACGGCTTTCGCACTTGCAGGCCCGCCAACGCAAGCCTCATCTCCACTTACTGTGACATAGAACGTGGTAGTTACACTTACTGTTGGTTCATAAATGGCATTGGTAGATACGCTTTGTGTTAATGCCGCATCAGTAAACCATTCAAATTTAGGGTTACTTAAAGCACTGCTCGCTGTTAACTTAGCTTTACTGTCTTTACAAACAGCAGTTTCTGCACCGGTAACAGTAACATCACCTGGCGTTGAGAAACGTTTCACTGTAATAGATATCAGTGTGCGTGCAGCGGTGCTCACACATGAATTTCCATTAGCGGCTTCCACGTAAAAATTGTAAACTCCAGGAGCCAGGTTTGCCGCTGTTGTATAAGTATTTGTATTGGTTGCCAGCTTATTACCAAGCGTTAAAGCATCGTACCAATTGTAGCTTACACCGTTTACAGGAGTAACGGCAAGTGTAACGGCTGTATTAGGGCAAACTGCTGTTGGATTACCAGGAGCAGGTACCGGTGCGTCAGGTGCAGCAAAAATGGTTACGTCTACTCCCGTTTTAGCACTTACGCAGTTGTTGCGGCTGGCAGTAACATAGTATTTATAGGTTCCGGCAGCAAGTGTCGCATCAGTAGTATAGGTAGTACCCGAAGCTATTGGACTGGCATCCGTTCCTTTATACCATTGATAAGTCAGACCTGCTACTGGGTTTAGAACAGATAAAGTAGCACCAGAACCTACACAAGCTGAGGCATTGGCACTTGATACGATTGGTGCCACAAGCACACGCTGTGCATAATTGAAATCCAGCGTAGACAGTACAGAAGCCAGACCAGATCTTAACCTGAGCTCTACACCATCAAATTGTTTTTGAGGAACAAAAGAGAAGATATAATCGCCATCCTGACTTAATACATCCAGTTTAATCAATGGGTTACTGGCCGTAATCATATCGTTATTGCTAACCAGGCCATTATAGGTAGTCAACTCGATAGAAGGGAAGACACCTACTGATAATAATTTACCCGGAGAACTTAATCGTACTCTAATCGTATCTCCGATAGTAGAAGGGCCGTTAAAACCGACCAGTTGATATACCGAAGCACCAAGCGCACCAACCGGCATAACCAGTGAGGAAGCGGTTTCTGTATTGTTATCTACAGCAAATTGTGGGTTAAATACAGCGGTCAGTAGTGCCACTCCGTCTACTCCTGCTCTTTTGCTCACCGTTGCTGGTTCACAAGGCACATCGGTTCCGTTTACAGCAGGTAATACGGTCACGTCTACCGTTGCCGCTGCAGACGCAGGACAGCCACCTGAGGTTTCTGCGGTTACATAAAAAGTATGAATAACAGGAGCATTGGTATTATTGATCAATGGATCTGTGATGTAACGTGAATCTGTAGATTTAACCGTCGTTAATGCCACGTCATCGTACCATTTAAACATTGCGCCGGCAGTACTGGATGTTGCAGTCAAAACTGCTGAGGTTCCCGATTTTATGGTTACCGCCATTGGCGTGATTACCGGTTTATCCAGGGTACCTATTTTAATCTCTGCCTTGGTTTTAGTAGCAGAAGGCACACCACAAATTGTAGTTGTAGCTTCTACATAGTAATCTACATTGGCAGTTACATTCGGAATATCAAATTTAACACCGTCTTTATTTGACTGGTATACATTGTTGCTGTCATACCATTTGTAAGTGATACCGGTTAATGGATTTTTAACTTCAAGCGTAACATCACTTCCTGAGCAGGTATTTACATTTGCGGATACCAGTTGAGGCGCATCCGGAACAGGTGTTACCATCACATCAACCTTAGTTCTGGCGCTTGCACATCCCGATGCAGAAGTTGCTGTAACGTAGAAAGTAACATTTTGTGTTCCTACAGTAGGGTTGTAAGTTGGGCCGGTACTCAATACCGTAGCACCAGTTGCATCGTACCATTTGTAGGTAAGCGCAGGGTTTGCATTTAGAATGCTTAATGCGACTTGTTGATTGGCACAGGCTGTTGGATTAGGTACCTGCAGCGTAGGTGCAACCAAAATGCGTCTTGCATAATTCACATCAACTGTGGAAAGCACTCCGGCCAAACCGGCATTCAGGCGTACTTGTACCTGATCAAAAGTTACTGTTGGCACAAAGCTGATTAAAGCCTGACTATTGTTGCTTAATAACTCCAGTTTAATGAGGTTGTTATTGATCGATACTGCATCGTTGTTGTTCGTTCCACCATTATAAGTACCTACCTGGATGCTGGACAATAAGCCAACAGACAAAAGTTTACCTGGTGCACTTAACAATACCTGTACGGTATCGCCCAACGTTGAAGGAGAACCGAATATGAGATTTTGAGAAACTGAGGCTCCTAAAAGTCCAACAGGCATCACCAGTGAAGAACCCGTCTTGGTGTCGTCATCAACAGCTAGTTGTGGGTTGAACACTGCAGAGAGCAAGGCAACACCATTTACACTGTGGGTTTCAGTGAGCGCCCTTTCGCAAGGAACCGGATTTGGGTTTCCACCATTATTTACATTGATGGTCACTTGTACCCTGCTTACTGAAGTACACCCTGTTACATTAGATTTCGCCTCAACATAATAGGTTGTTGTCACAGTGAGCGGAGGTGTTACATATACGGCTCCGGTATAGATCGGAGTCGTATCCGTTGCTGTAGCATACCAGTTGAAACTAACATCCGGATCAATCGGGCTGGCAGTTAAAATAACGGTCTGACCAGGATCAACGGTAGTGGATGAAGCTTGAACTTGTGGCAAAGCAATCATCGGATTTACTGTAACAGGCACTGCGGTACGTGTAGAAACACCACAACCTGGATTGGCCGCTTCTACATAATAAGTCGTATTGGCTGTTAAGGCCGGCGTAACAAATGTAGGGCCAGTGAAGATTGAGGTTCCACCGTTAGCTACAGTATACCAATTGTAATTTACGCCTGTAACCGGACTGTTTACCGAAATACTGGTTGTAGAACCGTAACAAACTGGCAATACCGTTGCAAATGCTGGTGCTGTTGGCACTGGAGTTACTGTTACTGTCACCGGTATACGTGTTGCATTTGGACAACCGGCTTTACTTACTTCTATATAATAGGTTGTTGTTGCTGCAAGTGCAGGTGTAGTAAAAGTCTCTCCCTCATGTAGTGAAGGTCCACCTGTAGCAGCGGCATACCAATTTAAGGTAGTACCGCCATTTGCTGTGGCGCTTAGGGTTGTGGTATTTCCGGCACAAACAGTCTGGCCTGTTGTGGCCACTGTTGGATTTGGATAGATGATGGTAGCCCCATAAATGTTATAATTACTTAGCAAACCAACTACAGCACCTACGCGAATTTCAACAGCGTCAAAATCGCCTGTTGCAGGGAAAGTTGCCTGGAACCTGTTGCCACTTAAAAGCTGCAGGTTCAACAAAGAAGAATTTAAAGGATAAACTTTAACTGGCGTATTGCCTTTATAAACAGTGATGGTGCCGCCATTGATCAAGCCGATATCGGCGAGTCCGACAGGTATCTCCATATCAATTCGGATGCTATCTGTGGCAGCACCTTGTTTTGAAAACTTCAGTTTCTGATACGCTACTCCAGCTACGTTAACCCCCAGGTTAATGGTAGTAAAAGTTGCAGGATCTGCATCTGTAGAACCAGAAGGATTGGTGATTCCACACAGCAGGCAAAGCAAAGATTCAATCTTAGTTTCCTGACTGGTAGCCGCATTACAATTCGGGTTCACAGGTCCGCTGGTTACGGTAACTGTAACAGGTACCCGGGTTAAACTCACGCAACCCGCAGCATTTTGTGTTTCCACATAATAGGTAGTTGTCGTATTCAGAATTGGTGTGGTATAGGTTGTACTGGTAGACAAGGCATTGCCGCCAGTTGCGGCACTGTACCAGGCCAGGGTATTTCCCGTACCGGCATCAGCCTGAAGCGTTGCCGTTTGTCCGGCACTGATAGACTGTCCCGAACTGACTACAGCCAATGCAGGTGCAGGGCGAACAGTAACTGTTACCGCAGTACGATCACTGGTTTCTGTTCCTGAAACGGCAGCTACGTAATAAGTTGTATTTGTTGTTAGTGCAGCAGTAGTATAGCTTGGCCCGGTAAAAATTGCGGTATTTCCAGTACCCGCATACCAGTTATAAGTTACCCCTGTAATTGTTGGTGCAACGGTTAATGTTGCTGTAGTGCCAGCACAAATTGTAGTAGAAGCTACTGCCGGAGCTGCAACTTTTACCAGAATGCTGAAGTTCGTTGTCGTAGCATTGTTGGCAGCATCTTTAGCTGTGATAGAGAAAGTAAATGTGCCACCCAATGTCGGTGTACCAGACACTTTACGTGTCAGGCGATCAAAAGTCAATCCCGGAGGCATATCGGCTTCCAGATAGGTATAAGGGCCAGTTCCGCCTGAAACTTCAGGTAAGGTTTCTCCAGGATAAACAGTACCTACTGTTCCATTCGCCAGGGCCGCTGTAGGCAAAGACAATGCACCAATCACACGCAGGGTGTAATTGGTAGTTACTGTTTTACCGGTTTGATCTTTTACGGTAACTGGTATAGTGAAAAGACCTGATTGACCTGGTGTACCAGAAATGATACGGGTTACCGGATCAAATTGCAAACCGGCGGGCAATGTTGGTGCAGAATAGGTATAAGGGCCTGTGCCACCAGTTGCAGATGGTAAAGCCTGCGAAGTATAAACTACATTCACATTTCCATCAGGAAGTGTGGCTACCGGTAATACCAATGGATCTTTTACAACAAGTGTATAAGGTGTAGTAACTGTTTTTCCATCCGCATCTTTAACGGTTACCGATACGGTATAGGTTCCGGAAGCAGTTGGTGTACCCGTAATTTCATGCGTAGTTTCATTGAAGATTAAACCATTAGGCAGACCCGTAGCTGTGTAAGCATATGGTCCTACGCCTCCTGTAACTGTAGGAATGGTTTGTGCAGGATAAAGTGTTCCAACAGTTCCCTCTGCTAAAGTAGCAGGAGCTAAGACCAATGGATCTCTTACGATAATGGAATAATCCTGTGTGGCTTTATTTCCATTGGCATCAGTTACGGTTACTTTAACCGGATAGGTGCCGGCTTGAGTTGGTGTGCCTGAAATGACATGGGTATCCGGATCCAGGATCAATCCCGGAGGCAGGTTCGTTGCTATATAATTATATGGACCTGTTCCACCTGTAGCAGCTGGAAGTGTCTGATTGGGATACAAAACATTGGTTGTACCATTTGGCAATATTGCAGTACCAATAGCCAAAGCATCGGTAACCACTAGATTAAATGTTGCAGTAGCGTTACAGCCTTTACTATCGGTAACGATAATAGAGAAAGATGCATTTCCGGCAGTGGTAGGTTTGCCAGTCAGCTCACCGGTACTTGACAACGACAAGCCCGCTGGAAGAGTACTGCCTGATGCAAGTGCATAGGTAAATGCCGGACTTCCACCTGTTGCAGGTGTGATTTGTCTGGTATAATTGGAGCCAATTGTTGCGTTTGTTAAAACAGTCGGTGCAAAAACAATGGCTGGATTAACTGTGACTTTTACAGGCATCCGTTCGGTATTCACACAAGTTCCTTTGCTTACTTCTATATAATAAGTAGTAGTTGCTGTTAAACCTGTTGGTGAATAGGTATTTCCCGTAGCCAGTTCAGTGCCGCCAATTGCATCAGCGTACCATTTTAGTGTGGTACCCGCAACCGGATTTGCAGTAAGGGTTGTTGAACCGCCAGAGCAAATGGCGAGGCCGGTATTCGAAATGGTTGGATTTGGATAAATCACTTCAGCACCGTACACATCCACTGAAGACAAGGCGCCTACGATAGCACCGAGACTAATTTCAACCCGATCATAAGCTGCACCAGCCGGTAAAGTTGCTTTAAATCGGCTACCGCTTAAAAGCTGCAGATTTAAAAGCTGTGAATTTAATGGATATGAATTCACAACTTGCTCTCCGTTCATTACATTCACAGTGATTCCACCTAAAACGCTAAGATCTGCCAGTCCAACCGGAACACCTAAATCCAACCTGATACTATCTGAAGCAACTCCGGCGTTAGGGAAAATTAAACGCTGATAAACGCTTGCTCCAACACTTATTGTTAAATTCAGTCTGCTAAAGTTGGTTGGATTGGCATCCACTGCATTTCCAGGATCTGTTACACCGCACAATAAACACAGCAGGCCTTTGATTCCATTCTGTTGCGCATTGGCTGATTTACAGGTTACCCCCGTAGTTACACCCAATACATTTATGGTAACGGCAATCCGATTGGTACTTGCGCAACCAGACGCACTTCTGGTACCTACATAATAAATTTTATTTGACGTTAATGCAGGGGTAGTAAAAGATGTACCCGCTGCTACTGCTATCCCTCCGTTAGGAAGCTCATACCATTCGATGGTACTTCCGGCAGTCGGAGCTACAGCTGTTAAAGTAGCCGTTTGTCCGGAGGAAATGGTTATGTTATTTGTGGAGACTTGTGCATCGGCAGGAAGGGAGTTGACCGTGATTCTTACCGCAGTACGCGTTGCTACCGAACAATTACCATTTAAAGTTTCAATATAATAGGTTCTATTGGCAGACAATGGTCCCACATCATATGTGGTTCCAGTGAACACAGATACACCACCTGTCTGTTCATTGTACCAATTGTAAGTCTGACCAGCTACGGCATTGTTAATCACAAAAATTCCGTTAGACCCCGCACAGATTGGTGCCGCAGTAGCAGTCGCTGCAACTGCATTGGCAGTAACGGTTACTTTAACACTGTCCAGGTCAGATTCCGCTGTACAGCCTGCTTTCTGTGCAGATAAATAATAGGTATAGACTCCGGGAGTTAATCCTGCCTCAGAAAAAACACCGCTTGCATTTGCTCCGGAAATTAGTGTTTTGGTATCAGTTCCGGTTTTTCTATATAAATTATATGTAAATGCCGCATTTGGTGCCGTTGCCGAAAGGTTAACTTGTGTACCGCAAACTCCGGTAATACCACCGTTGATCCCAGCAAATAAGGGTTTGGCAACCGTGCGTTCTACTTCGTGGATATTTAAACCACCCGATAATATGTTACCTCCTACTGCCACAACCTTGCCCATACTGATTTTAATCCGGTCAAATGGAACACCTGGTCTAAAAAAGACCGGCACAGCCCTGGTATTGGCAAATAACCCCAATAAATCAAGATTTAAAAGGGTACTAATTGAAGATGAGGGGCCAACTGGAGTATTTCCGTCATAAGCTTGCAAGGTCACGTTATTAAATAAATCAAGTGTGAGCAGACTTGCAGGTACAGATAAGGTAACTTTAGCATAATCATCTGTGCCAGACTTCCCGTTGAGGAAAACGGTTTGAGATATCGTAGATCCCACGCCAACCAATCCTGCCTGCAGCTGTGAAGAAGTAGCCAGGTTTTTATCAATAGCGAGGTTTGGAGTTTTAACAAGCTCTGTTAACGATACATTTACTCCGACAACCTCTCCTATATTTGCAAAAATAGATGGAGCACAGTTTTCAGGAGCAACTGTAAAAGCATTATATATTTTCATGCTGACCGTAGCGCCCAGGTTTAGCCCAAGCAGGCCAGTTCTAAATCTCAACCTTACCCTAACTGAATTGTAAGGAACGGTAGAAGTTACCGCGAAATAATTTAATCCGGCTGCATCTTTCACTGTTTGTACACTGATATTTGCATCAGGAATCAGATTACCATTATTTTGAGTATTCCCAACTGCTGCTGCTGCATTTGAATATACCTGAAATTCAACCAGATTATTTTTAAACAGATTGGTCAAATCGCCTACGATTTTTAATGCATCCAAGTTTAATCCTGTAGATGTGGGTGCATCAAACCGAATGAATGTGGTTTGGCCGGCAGCAACAGGTGTAGGATACTTAAGTTGCAACCAGGTTTCGCTTTCAGCACCAAGTACAAGTAAACTGAAGTATTTGGATGTGAGCGTGGCTGCAGTATTGTCTGCAGTTGCTGCATATTCCGGATGATCTATTTCTCCGTCAGCCGGCGCTGTTCCGACTGTAGGTCCTCCTAATCCTCCGCCCAATAATTGAGCATATGTAAAAATTCCGCTTGTTGGCGCAACAGTCGCATATGTCTTCGCCTGTCCATACGATTTCGTATTTATTAGCGTTATTGATATTAGTAATAGAAAGAGAAGAAAAGACTCTTTAAAGAATCGCGTTAAGGTAGATATCCTTTTCATAGCAGATAGGTTGAGATTTGTCTGAGTTTTACTGCTACAATTTTAGTCATTGAAGGCCTGCAATTCTCCGTTCGAATTGTTCATTCGCAATGATTAAAGTCCATTTATCTGTTCATTTTGTTCATTTTAAAAAAAAAGAATACCCCTAATCCCCGAACATGGGCCATTAAAGTCTTGTTAGATAGCTTTTTGATGTTTTTAGGCACTTTTTGTTCATTTCGCCTCAATTTTCCTGATGTTCATTATTCTCATTAAACAGTTATATTAGTTTAGTTGAATGTATTAATGCTCACCGAAAAGGTATATGGATGACGAATTTATCTTAGAAGGATTAAAAAATTTAATTCTAGTGAAGACTGGAATTAAAACAATCACTCCTGCGGATTGTAAAAGAATTTCGATTGAGATCAGTAAAAACTTGAACAAGAACGTTAGTGAAACCACCATTAAAAGATTGTTCGGATTTGCTGTTGCTAAACATAATTTTTCAAAATTCACCATAACCACGCTATCTGAATATGTAAATCGTGAAAGTTCAGGCAATTGGATCCCTCCTACAACTGTACCTATGGATATGTCCAGTTTAAACTGGACAACGATACGTACCCGCGCATCCAGAATTTCGGACTTTACCTTGAGGGGAATTAAAAACCGTTCGGGAATGCCATATCACATGACCGTTAGCCGAAAATTTGCCGAGCATGATTTTGATGATTTCTTAAAAAGCAAATACAATTTTAACGCATTTATATCACAGCCCGGTTATGGAAAAACCATACTGATGAGCCATCTGGCGGACAAGTTTTTCACTACAGAAACCGGATCAAATAAAGACTCTACGCTATTATTTCTACAGGCCAGTACGTTCATCAATAAAGAGCATACCTTCATTAGTTTTGAAGATCAGTTAAAGTCACTGCTGGGTATCCACCCCAAAGAAAATCTGATTGGATATATTGACAACAATTACAAAGCTACTAAAGGTAAATTTGTCATATTTCTGGATGGTTTCTCTGACATTACCTTAAAGCGGGATTTAAAGAAACAGTTGTTTGAAAGCATCATCAATTTCATCTGTACACTGGAAAACGTGGAAACGATCAAGATGGTGATGAGTATGCGCTCTACAACCTGGACCAGGTTTCATGAAATGATCAGGCATTCAGCCTATCTCAAATCAAAATGGTTTCCAGGTAATTACTTCAATCCTTCTGAAATATCCAATGTTCCGGAGTTGACTGAAAAAGAAATCGATATGATCATCTCCAAGATGAATCACAGCGCTATGCAGGAATTAAGTCCGAAGCTCAAAGCGCAACTTAAATTCCCTTTTCATATACAATTGTACTATCAGCTAAAGGAGGAAGAACCTCAGATTAATTACTCTACCAATATCACCTTTCATGAATTAATATCCAGATTCATCCAGGAAAATATATACCGTTCCAATTATTACACAGAAAAAATTCTTTTTTTAAAGAAATTGATCCAGTTGACCAATTATGGAAAAATGAGTGATTCTGTACCAAAGGATAACCTGATCAGCGAATTATCTGCATTTAAAAATGCTTATATGGAACTGCTATCCGATGGTATATTAATGGAAGAGAAACGCTTTGAAGATTTCCATCCAAGAGAGTTTGTTCGTTTTATTCATCCGCATATTTTTGAATATTTCCTGTTCATAGAATTACTGGAAAAGTTTCACTTACAAGTAGATTTTGATTTCTTCGCTTATATACAAAGCGCATTTGAATGCAGTAACATTCGTTTCCAACTATTGCAATGGACAATCAGATTTATTGTCAGAATAGGTGATTTCAAATCGCTGAAGCATATTTTTCAATTGGGCTTAGATCAGTTTGAGTTAAACTATCTCATTCTTTTCATAGCAGAAAACTTAAAATACAGATCAAAGTATAGTCCGGATACCATTCGCTTACTCAAAGAACATGAATTGCATGAGGTTATCATTGCAGAGCTGATTAATTTTGATCTGGTTGACTCCTCTTATAAAGAGTCCATCACGTTACTGGCAGATGTATCTGACTCTGTCGAACACCGAAGCATTTATATCGCCTTATTAACCGTACTCGATATCCTAAGTTTGGATGAGGACAAAATAACTGCGCGCATAGCGGAATTAAAATCCTTCCACCCTACGCAATGGGTAGTGAATCCTCATGAGGCAACCAAATTGATTTATGCCAAGTTGAGCAATAAACCTGTGGAAAGAAGCCAACTTTTAATTGACATTCAAAGTCTCAACCCTGAGTTCTTAAACCATGGACGAGCATTTAATACCCAAACGGGAATCTCTTATTTATTTGCCATTCTTTTGAGTTCATTTTATGGCAACCAGGAGTTCACAGTGAACATCGTCAAAACAATTGCGCAAATACACCCGTATGTGTTTTCTAAGCGCAGCCCTTTTTCAATTTTCATGTTGAGTATCATGGGCGTTTGCAAGGCACAATTCGCACCCGGGCAAAAAACAGATCAACTGGAAAACATATTGTTTAACCTGCACCAAAATAAAACACGTTTTAAAACCACACAGTATTCCTTCTATATTTTAAAGATGATGCAGGCTTATCAATTGCAGACTAATGGTAACCTGACACAGGCTATCCAATATTGTGAAGAATGCATCCAGGTTTTTAAACGCAACCAATTGAACATGAACTGCCTGCTGATGTATAACCTTTTAATTTCGATTTATGCGGAATTGAACAGTTATACCAAAGTGAACGAATTTAAATATGAGCGGCTTTGCTTTATGGAAGAACGAAAAATCTCCAACCAGATTTTGGCCCTGACCAAGGAAACCAAATCTTGTTAAAAAAGAAATCCCCTGACTACGACAGACAGGGGATTTTTTATGGATGAAAAAAATCAGTTTCTACTTTTTATATTCAGCAGCTAATTTTAAAGCATCATAAGCATTAACAATACCACCAGAAACACATAGATCTGCAAATGGAAGTGTTTTAGATGATCCGGCTTCGTCTTTAATTTCTACAGACTGATTTACTTTGACTACCGATTTCATAATGATGTCTTTCACCTGAACAGCACTTAGTTTTGGATAGTAAGAGCGAATCAATGCAGCAAGACCAGCTACAACAGGAGCGGCCATACTGGTACCATTTAATTTCTCATATTTTGAACCCGGCACAGTAGAATTGATGTTTACACCAGGTGCAAATACATCTACTTTGGTTTTACCGTAATTGGAGAAATTCGCCTTAATGGTTCCATCATTTTTATAGTCAGAGGCCCCAACAGTTAGCCAGCTACTTGCGACACCGCCGCTTAGATAGTCAGGATTCGGGTAGTTTGCTTCAACCTCCAAATCTTTATTGTCATTACCCGCTGCATGAACCAGCAACACGTCTTTAGATACGGCATATTTCACCGCTTCGTCTACCACTGCTTTATCCCATGAATATCCTTTACCGAAACTCATGTTGATTACTTTTGCGCCATTGTTTACCGCATAGCGAATTGAGTTGGCAACATCTTTATCACGCTCATCGCCATTAGGCGTGGTGCGAACACCCATAATCACTACATTATCTGCAACACCCTGGATACCTAAGTTATTGGTACGAACTGCAGCAATAATACCGGCAACGTGACTACCATGTCTTGCGTCCGGACCTGCAACATCATTGTTGCCGTAAAAGCGTTCTTTGCTATCATTTGGATTATCACCTACAATTGGTCTTGGATCATAGTCCAGGTTCAGATTGTAATCTACCTGAGATTTAAAGTGATCATATCCAGCTACAATCTGGCTGTTATAAAACTCTTCATAGCTGCTGTCTTTCAATTCAGAAACCATGATCCGCTGGATATTTGCTTCCATATCATTTCCTGGTTTGAAAGCCTGAAAATCGGCCACTGTCGGATTGTCTTTTCCAATTTTCTTGACAACCGCATCAATTGCATTTTTTATTGCTGTGAACCGCTCCAGACCAGTTTTGGCTTCAGCCAATTCTGTTTCCAGTTCAGCTTTGTTTTTCTGGTAAGCTTCAAAAGCAGGAAGCTCTGATGGTTTTACAGAAGTTGCATCTGCATTTGCAAATTTTGCATTATCTCTACGCACCAACCTGGTCAACTCCAGGGTTTCGTTGTTGATAGATCCTTTAGCAGAGCCCAGGAAGTTCCAGCCATTTACATCATCGATGTAACCATTCTTATCATCATCCTTGCCATTACCGGCCTTTTCTTTTTTATTAACCCAGATTATTGCTTTTAAGTCTTCATGATTGATATCTACTCCACCATCTAAAACCGCTACAACAACTGGAACAGATTTTTTACCCTTTAACAATTCATTATAAGCCTTTTCTGTACTTATGCCAAATGTAGAATCTGCTTTTAAATCCAGATTTTGCCAATTTGGTTTTTGAGCAAATGAGACAAAAGGCATGACAGCAATCGCAGCTATGCAGAGCCCTCTGCTCCAGAAAAAATTCATGTTAGTCTTATTCATATATTTAAATTTTGATCAAAGCTAATCAATTATAGCGCCAACATGTTAATGACAGATCAGCCAAACTCACCAGAAACACAAAAACCAGACATTTCTATCTGGTTTTTTACAAAACATAAATAAATAAAGAATATGTTAATCCCCAATAGGGTATTATTCGGCTTCTAAAGTATGATAAAAGTCTCTGATCCTGTAGAAATCAGGATGTAAGGAAACCACATCTCCGAACACCAGTAACGCAGGTGAGGAAATTTGATGATCAGTAATCAGTTCTTCAATGGTATCTACAATGCCAATCCGGATGTGTTCATGCACCGAAGAACCATTTTCTATCACTGCAACTGGTAGTCTGCTTTTACCCTCGGCCTGAAAAATGGCCGCAATTTCTTTGATCCGTTCGACACCCATTAAAACAACTACTGTAGCTTTTGACTTCGCAGCAACATATAAATCCGGCGATATGTCGCCAACAGCATTAGTTCCGGTAAGTACCCAGAAACTTTCACTTAACTTATCATAAGTCATTGGGATTTTATGCAATCCTGGCACACCTATGGCACTCGATATGCCAGGTATAATTTCTGTCTCAATACTGTAAGATTCAGCATAGTCAACTTCCTCAAAACCCCTGGCAAAGACAAAAGGGTCTCCGCTTTTTAAACGAACTACATGACCAAAGTTCAGGGCATAATCAATCATTAATTTATTAACGGCATCCTGAGAAAAGGATTCATCGTCTGACTTTTTGCCTACAAAGATTTTAATGGCAGTTTCGGAAGCATGATTTAAAAGTGCTTCATTTACCTGTGCATCGTATAAAATGACATCAGCCTTCATGATCGCTTTCAGGCCTTTCAAACTGATCAGTTCTGGATCACCGGGACCAGCACCAACCAAGGTAATTTTAGGTTCTTTTACTTTGCTATCAATTTTGTTTAAAATCATGGCCGACTATTTAAAATGAAACACATTTACTTATTTAAAAGCAAATATATAAAAATCTATAGAAATAGTAGGCTTTATTTTAAAATATTCTATTCTATCTGAATATCATCTGTTTCCCTTGCAATTACATCAGCAATTGAGGTTTGTGCAAGGACTTTTAAAGTGGCATCCCTGACATCAATGAATGTCTTGCGGATCCCGCAGGTCACTTCATCATGACATTCGTCGCATTTGCGATAAAACTTCAGACTTGCACATGGAACCATGGCAATCGGACCATCTGTGATTCGCAGTATATCAGCCAAATAAATATCCTTAGGATCTTTATTTAAACTGTATCCCCCTCCCGCACCTTTCTTACTATACAAATAGCCAGCGTTTCGCATATCCAGAAGTATCTGTTCCAGGAATTTCCTGGGTATCATCTCCTGTTCCGCCAAACGTACAATTTGCATAGGTGGATTTTCTCTGTTCTTGCCTAGAGCAACCAGTGCCTTTATTGCATATTTCGTTTTCTTAGACAGCATACTAGCAAAGCTAAGAAAAGATTTATGTATTTGTAAAGCTTTTCTTATCCACAGCGAAGTTGTCAAATCAGTCATTTTGCTTCCTAATTCAACATTATGTGGAATAAGTCTACAATTTCAAACGAAGCTAAATATTTATAAGGCACTATATATCAGCATTATAAATAAAAACTGGCACAGTGGCATCATTGTTCTATATAGCTACATGAAACAATTGAAAAGTAAATTAAAACTATAAGTTATGAAAAAGATCATTTTATCAGCAGCAATCTTAGCTGTAGCAGGATTAACCACAGTAAAAGCGAGTAACAACATTCAATCACCAGTAGCGGTAGTTGCTTATCAGGACAGTGTAACTAAAACTCCGGTAGAACTTAAAGATCTTCCAGACGCAGTAAAAGCAACTTTAGCATCAGATAAATATAAAGATTGGGCACCAAGTGCAGCATTCTTAGTGACTAAGGCTGATAAATCTGAATACTATCAGGTTGACGTTAAAAAACAGGAAGAAAGTGCTTCTTTAAAAATCGGAAAAGATGGCGCTGTAATTGAATAAGCCCATAAACTCCAAAATAATAACAATTTAACACCTTATAAAAGCCGGATTTCGTCCGGCTTTTGTATTTTTGCTATTATTCAAGCGAAATCCCTATGGCAAAAATACTAATCATTGAAGACGACTCCACTTTCTCTCAGTTATTAGAAGGCTTTTTAACGAAGCACGGCCATCAACCCGAAGTCGTTAACGATGTCAAGAAGAGTCTCAAATTATTAGATCAAAAAAGCTTCGACCTTTTACTCATCGATTACCGGCTACCCGATGGTACCGGCCTGGACGTGCTTTCTTATGTACTTCAAAAAAGTGCAATGCAACCCACCGTAATCATGACCAGTTTTAACGACGTGAGGACGGCTGTTAAATCCATGCAACTTGGTGCCTTTGATTACATCACCAAACCGGTAAATCCCGACGAGTTGTTGATGATCATAAAAAATGCATTGGGTAAGAAGGAAAGTCCGGCTTCCTCCTCGTCATCTTCGTCTGTAGAACACAGCGATGCCATTAAGGGAAAAAGTGAAACTGCCGATAAATTATATGCACACATTGCCCTGGTTGCACCAACAGATATGTCTGTGATTATCCAGGGTGAAAGTGGTACAGGGAAAGAATATGCCGCGCGAACCTTACATACGCAAAGCAAACGCAACAATAAACCTTTTGTCGCGATTGACTGTGGTGCATTATCCAAAGATCTCGCAGCCAGTGAATTATTCGGACATGCAAAGGGCGCTTTTACAGGTGCTTTAAACGATAAAAAAGGCCAGTTTGAGGCAGCCGATGGTGGTACACTGTTTTTAGATGAAGTGGGTAACCTGAGTTATGAAGTACAGGTGAAAATGCTCCGGGCTTTACAGGAGCGGGTGATTCAACCTCTTGGGAGCACCAAAAACATAAAAGTTGATGTGCGGATCATCACAGCTACCAATGACGACCTTAAAGCGAGTGTGCTGAATGGCAGCTTTCGCGAGGATCTCTACCACCGTTTGAATGAATTTAAAATACAATTACCGGCATTAAGGGAACGTGGTAAAGATATTGAACTGTTTATCAACCATTTCATTAACATTTCCAATGCAGAACTGAACCGAAATGTCAAAAACATTTCAGCGGAAGCAAAAGAATTGTTGCTAAAATACGATTGGCCGGGCAACTTACGCGAACTCAAGAATGTAATTAAGCGGATGGTGTTGTTAAGTCCGACAGAAACTGCCGAACTCGATTCGTTACCTGAAGAAATGTTCATTTCGATCAATCAACTACCCAAGCCAAATACTTCAGATCTGAAAGCCATTAACGAGGTCAACGAAAAAGCCTTGATCATCGAAACGCTCGTTAAAGTAAAATACAACAAATCAAAAGCTGCTAAACTGTTAAATATAGACAGAAAAACGCTGTACAGTAAGATGGACAGATACGACATCGAGTAAGCCTGGCTTTAGCGTTCTTTTACCAAACGGAGTAAAGCCATTAATTTTTGAAGTAAATCATTGATCTTGTCACTCTCCAAAGCAGTCAGTTCTTTTTGTGTGCTCAATTCCAACTCCATTGACCTGAATGATGCAGCGAGCTTGGCTGCGCCTATTTGAGCAATCCGCCCGGCTAAGCGATGGGTGACCAAACGAAGGCTAGCCATATCGACATGTGTTGAAGCACGCCTGATCTCCAGCGCATCGGCCTCGCAATCTCTCGCAAAGGTATTCAGGATTTTAGCCAATTGCTCTTCATCGCCAAAAGTCATCTTTTTTAGTACTGTTAAGTCCAACTCGACTTCTGCTTCTGAAACTAAAGGTGAATCTTGTACGCCCACTACTTCATAAAACACACTAAGGAGCCCTTCCTCTTTAAACGGCTTCATCAACAAACCGTCGAAGCCATTTTCCAGCAAAAAATCCCGTTCATCGGGTAATACCTGCGCCGTAATGGCGTATATCTTGATATCTTTGCCTATGCTTTCACGCAACTTTTTGCAAAGTTCTATCCCAGACATTTCCGGCATCCGCATGTCCATCAGCACAATTTTCACATCGGCTTCCCATTGGGCATTTAATAACTGGATCGGACTATTGAAACTTTGATAACGGATTCCATTCTTTTGAAGAATGATCCCGCAAAGATCCAGGATAAGCTGGTCATCATCAACAATCCATACCTGTTCGTTAGATTCAAATTTTGGCCTGGCGAGTTCCTTGACCAGAACCGGGCTTTCTGCAATTTCAAAAGTAAGGTATGCTGTAAAAGTGCTGCCCTCTCCCACTTTACTTTTGACATAAATTCTTCCCCCCTGATTTTCGATCAGGGCTTTAACAATATTTAGGCCCAAACCTGCGCCAGCTTGATTGGACGCTTCATAACCAGCTGCATGGATTTGCTCAAATTCATTAAAAATCAAGCTACTTTCTTTTTCAGACATTCCAATACCGGTATCTTTAACTACAAAGGTAAAATGGAGCTGATCAGATTGTCTCTTAAAAAAAACAGATAGCTTAACTTCGCCCTTAGCGGTAAATTTGATCGCATTTCCCAATAAATTGTACAAGATCTGTTTCAATCTAAAAGGATCACCTTTGACATAAGTAATGCCATTCAGTTCAAAATCTGTGACCAGATCCAGTTGTTTAGCACTGGCCTGGGGAATAATCACTGAAGTAACTTCGTTGAGCAGTGCCCGCAAATCAAATGTTCTATCCTGAAAAGTAAATTTACCCGAAATGATGCGGTTATAATCAAGGACCTCGTTGACAATCTGCAGCAAATGTTCGGAGGAATGATAGATGGCGTCGATATCTTTTCGCAAGGGCTTGTCCTGATTTCTGATGATTTCGGCGTAACCTATAATGGATTGCAATGGCGTGCGAATCTCGTGGCTCATGTTGGAAAGAAAACGTTGTTTGGCCCTTCCATGGTACTCGGCTTCATCCCTTGCAAGCTCGAGTTCGTTCCTGTATTTGTTACTGCGGGTGATGTCAGTAAAAATAAAATAGACCAGTAATACGGTTAAAAAGAAAAAGACAAGCATGATCATACCAATTGTTGTAATCCCTGTGTTTACAACCTTTTTAGCCTGTATACCACTCAATTCAATTTGTGCAACGACCTCACTTTCGACCTTGCGCAAAACATCAAGCATTTGACTGATCAATAAGTTGTTCGCATCGGTCAACACTGTTTCTGTGTTGAGGAATTTCGCATTTTTTAAGCGTTGTTCATTTTCAATCGTTTTTAAGGATTTTTCCAGGTTCCTGGTCATTTGTGCCTCAGCAGATAAGGCTATGGTATCCCTTTTTACCTTTTCTTCGTTAACAATTTTAAAAGAATTCTCTTTTTCCTCAGTTTTTTTACGGCCAAATAATTTACTAAAGAAGCCTTTTGGCTTTTCTTCATTGGGATATACCGTAGTTGTAGAGGTTTTTTCTTCTGTAGCCAATATGGTGCTATCTGACTGTTGTGCACCCCGTGATACCAATTCATTGAGTTTTTTTACCTGACCGGAAAAAGCCTTATTGTTTACCATCTTTTCCCTGACTTTCAGATACGTAATAAACTGCTTGTCGCGCTCAGCCAATAAACCTTTTAAGGTTTCAATACGTTCCAGTTGCAGCGAATCCGTATGGTATAAGCTACTGAGGGTATCCAGTAACAAGCGCAACTGCCTGGACTCTTTAAACAATTTGCTATAATTACCTGGATCATCAAAAGCCTGTTTCTTTTGCAGCTGATCAAGGGTACCTATTTTTCTGGAAAGTGCATTGACCAGGCGAAGGCGTTCACTAGGTGCTGAGATATTTTCTACTGTGATGAGCATTTCCTGAAAGGCAACTTTGCTCACTCCCCAGGCTAAAAGCAAGGCCAAACAACCCAGTAATAGGGCAAATATAATTTTGCCTTTGACCGCTTTAACTAAACCTCTTCTGGGGACACTACTCATTCTTTAATTATGCTTTAAAAATTAACAGTTATTGCTGCATTTAAGTTTTACTTCGGCTATTACCCTTTTAAAAAACTCCAGGGCATTTTCCGTACAGAACGTTCCTGTTCTGTTACCAATTGCTTTGCAATCTGGCTTAAACGGCTTTGGTTTTCACTCACCATCCGATCGCCCAGCGCCATTAGCTTTTCAATATTGGCCGGACTTGCCGCGTCCAACCCTTCTTTGATACTTTCCAGACTATCCGGTTCAATACGGATGTAGTTTTCCGATTTACCTACCGAATAAAAAAGCTGTTCCAAAAAGAAATCACTCGTTTCTGCAACGCCGCTCATCATGATGTCAATCAGTGCCGGCACAATGGCCATGGCACTGCTTTTCTTAAAATGATCATAATCATATGATCGTCTGGAACGTCCTGTTCCCAGGGATAACAATTGAATGTCATTAATGCGGGTTTGATTAAAGGCACGCGTTACTTCGATCAGACCACTTAATGCCGGATTTGTAGCAAATACCCCGCCATCTAATAAGGGATAGCGTACATTAGCAAGCGAATGTATTTCTGCTACACTAAAATAAGTTGGCGCAGCAGAAGTTGCGCGACAAACATCCCTGACATAAAAATCACGTGCATCGCCTCTGGAAATCGCATTCTGTTGTCTAAAAAAATGTGTTTTACGCAATTCAATGTTATATGCACTGATGATGCAGGGTTTAATCAGCTGACTGAGTTTGGTATCCTCAAAATAAGTTTTCAGTACACCCTCAAAGATTTCACTATTATAACGCTCGCCCGCCAGTCCCAGTTTGGCCCGGATTCGTTTCATGAAACTCATTTTAAAGATTTCATTGCCATGTTCCAGATACAAATCTAATGCTGCTTTAGCCGTAAATCTGGGCCTGCCTGGATGTTCGATTGAGGGACAAAGCAGTAAACATGTTAGAATCCCTCCCGTACTTGTACCCGCAAAGAAATCGAAGTAATCCACAATAGCAGCTCCAGGATTTTTACTTTCCTCTTTTAATTTCTCTTCCAAAGCCACCAGGAACATCCCGGGTATAATACCTCTTATGCCTCCCCCATCTATAGAAAGTATTTTTTTCATTAGCATATATTTTTTATCGGTGATGAAGTCAACCTAAACCTGTCTACCACCATTCTAATCACTAAGGTTTACAGGTAAATATAGCTTTTAACGTCAAAATAGATTAATACTTAGCCATAATATTTCAATACATTTTGTTCAATTTTATAAATATTTGAATCCCATGCAACAGACCAGACTTTACCTACTGATTTTATTCCTTTGCTATACTTTTAGCGCTGCTGCCCAACAATTAAACAACAAAGCAAATGCCGGAATCGAAATCAGTCCACTGGCTACGCATGTGGTCAGAATAACCGGCGACAGCCTGATTTTGGTGGACGGAAAAACCTATATCTATAGCGTCGATACTCCAGAAGGCCAGGGCATGGTTTCAACAAGACCAGGTGTACAAGCGCTTTTCAAGCAGATTAAAAGCATTGGTAACCAAGCACAAAGCCACCAGATTACAGATCAAAAGGGCAGAATCAAAACATCGGGACAAATTAATGATGGTGATCAATTGCTGGTAAAGACGAATCAGGCTAAGGTCAGCAAAAAATATATGATCAAACTTGAGCCCATGGCCGTAGGCGGAAAGCTTAGTCTGGAGCAAAGCAAAATCACCCTCAATTCCCTGACAGATCTCTGCCTGTATTTTACCGCCGGACAACGAAGCCCGGATGTTACTGTCCGGATTTTTTTACCCCGGGGGATTGATGTCAACCCGAACAACACCAGTGTTAACGTCATAGGCCGTGGCGAGGTCAAATTAAAGGATTTTTCGAGCCAATCTATCGGCCGTGTTGGCAGCGCTTATTCGTATTCAAAAGTTGGTCAGGTAGTTATTGAAAAGCCTGAAGCTGGCGGCTCAATTTTGACATTCAGCCACCTGGATCTCAGGCCGGCCAATGGTCCTGATCTCAAACTCACAATCAGGGGTATCAAAATGAGCAAAGCAGGTATTTATCCCATCCGTTCCAAGTATAGTACCAGTCAACCTGAGAACCTAATTAGCGCAGGTGTAGGCTCAGAAAGCACATTGCTTACAGTAAGCAAGCAAGTATCCGGTTTAATCCGGATTGCAACCAGGGATCTTCAATATCAGGATACCCCAGATCGATATACTAAGATCGATTTAAACTGGGGTAAAAATCCGAACATCCAGCGGGTAACTATAATGGAATCTATGGATCGCGGTAAAACCTGGAAACCCCGTTCTGCTGTTGTGAACTTGAAGGAAGCCAGCGCAAGTATATCTGGCTTACAAAAAAATCAAAACTATTTTTTTAAGCTGCTGGTTACGGATGGTCCAAACAAAGGTTTTTCCAATGAAATCTCTTTTTATTCTGGTAAGATGGACATCAAAAACTTCGGCAGGGCTGGCGATGGGGAGAAAGATGACACCGAACTCATCAACAATGCGATTGAATCCATACACCAAAGCGGTGGCGGAACATTGTTGTTTAACGAGGGCACCTACCTGGTTAGGACGGTACATTTGAAAAGCAACGTATATCTTTATATCAATAAATCAGCTACCATTAAGGCTATTAAAGGTGCTGATGCACCAGAATCAACGTGGTTTAGCGACAAAAAATACCGTTCTGGCTTGTCGCCCACCGATAAAGGCCCCTATGAGGATCCTGAAAACTACCTGACCAAACAAGATGTCGGACACCACTATTTTAAAAATGCCATGTTTTTCGGAGAACGGTTAGATAACGTTAAAATCATTGGCAATGGACTGATTACCGGCAATGGCAACCTGGTGAACGGGGATAAGGTCATGAACAACGAGCCGGATAACCGTGCAGATAAAATGTTCAGCTTAAAGCTTTGCAGCCAGGTGGAGATAGGCGGGATATACCGGCCGGAAGACCTATGGTATGATCCGGAGCAAGACGAACCATATTACATTGGAAAAGATGGGAAAAAGATATTTGACGACAGCAATATGTTAAAAATAGATCGCGCAGGACATTTCGTATTGCTGGCGACAGGTACTGATGGCATCAATGTACACAACACCTATCTGGGCAAAGCATCTTCATCCAATGCCCGGGACATTTATGATTTTATGGGCTGTAATGATGTGAACGCAACGAATATCTATTCAAAAGTCAGTTCAGATGACATCATTAAACCTGGTTCGGATTGCGCATTGGGCTTTACTCGACCAGCACGGAATTATAAAATCCGCAACATCATTGGCGACACAAACTGTAATCTCTTCCAGATTGGCTCTGAAACTGCCGACGACATTAAAGACATTTGTGTAGACAACATCTACGTATTGGGTGCCAATAAGGCTGGGTTTTCCATATCGACTAATGACGGTGCGCACATTAGTGACATCCATTTAAATTGCGGCCATACCGGAAAACTGCATTCCAGATCCAAAATGTACCGTACCCGGGCTCCTTTTTTTATATCCATTTCTAACCGGGCACGTATTCTTGGCGCCACTGCGGGGCGGTATGTATTTACAGAAAATGGGATTAAGCATGATGAATTGCTGATCAACAATGTTAATATTGGCAAGGTTGAGCGGATTATTCTAAATGGCATAGACATCGCTGAAGTCTATGCAGGAAGTTCTTACGGCGGTAGAGATAAGCGTTGGAAAGCATATGATGGCACACAGGAAAAGGCGACACCGATCATAGCTGGCTACGCGCTTCCGGCAACGGAAACTGTAGTTGGAGGACTTAAGTTCCGACTCCCAAATGCTGAACATACGGGCTATATCAGCGGCATCGAATTGAACGATGTGCATGTATTGGTTAAAGGTGGAAACCCCGCCGCAGACACGGCTAATCTTACGCCAGAATTGGGCGTCGGACAATACAATGTGGCCAATTTGAAAACCCAGCCTTCATACGGACTATGGGCCAGACATGTCAAGAACCTAAGCATTAAAAACAGCAGTTTTAACTATGAGTCCAGGGATGGCAGGTATCCGATTTTTCTGGATGATGTGATTGGTGCCAACATAAAGAATGTTAAAGTAGCTGCCACCAAGAGCGATATCTTTATCATCAAAAGTAAACATAGTAAGCACATCAGTTCAGAAGCCATCACTTTTTACGATGAATAGGAAGAACCTTTATTTTTTTCGCAGTACGGAGAAAATAAACGCCAGGCCAAGCACACCAGATATGATGATTCCAAATAGACCAAAGGCTGGTATATTGAAGATTTTAGGAGGTTTGTCGGCCACCATCAACAGTGCAGCAGCTATAGACAGGCCTGCAATAACAATGGCATAGCCCAGGCGGTTAAAACCATTATCAAAACTACTTTTCAGTTCGTTTAAGCCATTTACTTCTTGTATCACCTTCAGTTCGCCATGGTTTAATTTATCGATGATCTGTTTTACATTATCGGGTAAGTCTACCATGCCTTCACTTAAATTACGCAAGGTTTTCAGTCCTTTGTCCAATAAATAATCAGGGCTTAAACGCTGCTGAATAATTTTGGCTACATAGGGTTTGATGTTCGCCACGATATTCATTTCCGGATCCAGCTTTCTACCAATCCCCTCAATCAGTACTATGCCACGAATCAATAAATACAGATGGTCGGGCATTAAAATTTCATTGTCGTTCAATATATTAGAAAAACGGGTAAGTACCACTTTAACATCAATGTGTTGCAAAGCACTGCCATTCAGCAGGTCAAATACGCCATGTATTTCGCGTTCCAGTTTCTTTTCATCTCTGATGTCTGCCCTAATGGCCATTTTCCTAATCGTGGCCACCAATCTTCCAGCATCCTGAGCAATGAAATGCATGATAAAATTTTCCAGCAGTTCCTTTTCAGCCGGCATCATGCTGCCCATAGAACCAAAGTCTATAAATGCAATCTGCCCCGAGGGCAAAACAAACAGATTACCTGGATGGGGATCGGCATGAAAGAAGCCATGCTCTAATATTTGAGTGAGATACAGATCCAGTCCTTTGCGTGCAATTGATCCGGGATCAAGGCCATGTTCCAATAAAGCCTCCCGGTCAGTCACCTTTATTCCGGCAATAAACTCCATGCAAAGTACATTGTCGTTAGACAGCTCACGATAAGATTTCACCGCATACAAATCTTTATTCCCTTCAAAATTACGTGCAAATTGCTCCATATTGGCAATCTCCCTTAAAAAGGAAAGTTCATCGTGTATAGATTTTTCAAAGGCTTCCAAAACCTGCACCAGGTTGATCCTACGCAAACTATCACTATAGGCAACCAATAAGCGGGCTACATCTTTCATGATGAGCAGGTCCGCTTCAATCACTTCACGAATACCAGCCCTCTTGATTTTCAAAATCACAGGTTTTCCATCGCTCAGCGTAGCTTGATAAACCTGCGATATGGAGGCCGATGCCAGTGGTATTGGATTGATGAAACTAAAATATTCATCCGGATCAATACCCAGTTCGTCGGCCATCAACTGTTTAACATCCAGGTCAGCCGGCTCCACCCGATCCTGCAGTTTTTGCAACTCCAAAATCAGCTCTCCCGGCAAAAGATCCTCACGGTTACTAAAGGCCTGACCAAACTTGACATAAGTTGGCCCAAGCTCTTCCAATACCATTCTGATGCGTTCATACACGGTTGTACCAGGAGAATTCAAGGTATCCTCAATCTCAAGTTCAGCTTCCGTACCCAAAATATTTTTAAGGTTGCTCCGGATGATCAGTTCACCGAAACCATATTTACTAAGAATCCGGATCAGTGCTATCGTTCTTTTAATTTTCTTTTTTTGTTTTTGCATAGGGCAGATTTAAACAGAGAAAATAAAACGCTGAGAAACAAAAACATAGATTTAAAAGCCAATACTTCATCCACATTCAGCGTTTGGTAATATACTTCTTTTAGACAATTTGGTATGGTGTTTGTTTCCGGTTTTGCCGAAATAATCATTCTATTAATTAAAAAACAGCTATGAAAAGATTTACAAAGATCCTATCCCTTGCCCTTGTATTGGGTTTAACCCTATTATTTTCTTGTTCAAAAGACAAAGACAATTCCCCTTCAGGATCACACAAAGTTGTATTTAAAGCAATTGGTTCAACAGGGGTGTCAATCTCCAATGCAGTTTACGTTGATGGCTCAGGCAAAACGGAAACATTCACCAGTTTAACTGGCGAAACCTGGACAAGCAATGAGTATACCGTTGACGCATCAGCACATGCAGTTTCGTTTGGCGTATCAGGTACAGGTCCGAATGCAGCATCTACATTGGTTGTAGAAATCTGGGTAGACGGTGTTAAAAAAGCCGATGGAAAATCTACAGGTACCATCCTGTCACCTTCAGCAAGCTACTCGTTCTAATACAAGTTTGTATAAGTAAAACAAAAAAAACGGCCTTCTGAGAAGGCCGTTTTTTTTGTGCCGTCATTTAATTCACAAAGCATAAAAAATTGTATATTTAGTAAATTGCTATCCTACCTGAATAAATATACCATAAAAGGATAAACATTATCGGATTGAAAACCATTATACAAGGTAAATCCGGTTATACCAGAGCAAGATAAAGGATATGGAGGAGGGAGACTAAAGTATGCCCATTCTACAACGTTAGTTAAAAACAAGCCAAATTGATTTGGCATTAGGCACACTTAGTTTACATCCATGAAAATGATTATAAGGGTCTTGTTTATGTGCTTTTTAGGGCTTCCTACCCTAAGTTTGGCACAGCAGAACGACCACACAACCGCAGCGATAATAACTAAGCTGAGCGGCCAGGTATTAGATGCAACATCACTCCTGCCCCTACCCAATGTGACTATACAATTTGTTGGTGGCCACAAAGCTGCCCAAAGCAATGCCGAAGGTAGATTTACATTAAGCAGCCCTACAGCCATTTCGGAGGTAAAGTTTGCCTATGTGGGCTATCAAACAATCGTCAAAGCCATTCGTCCAGGTGAAACACAGGTCTTAAACGTGCACATGGAAAGTACCAAAACACAGCTAGAGGAAGTAACTGTACATGCTGGTAAAAAAATCCAATACCGAAACAAAGACAATCCTGCCGTAGCGCTGATCCAGCTGGTGATTAACCATAAGGAAAGCAATCGTATGCGCAACACCGATTATCTGCAATACAATCAATACGAAAGAATTGGCTTTTCCTTATTTGACTTGTCGGGCAAATTCCTGAATGGTAAATTGTTTAGCAAATACCGGTTTCTCTTAGATACCGGCATGGTCATCAACGATAGTATAAAAACAGCTTTACCAATTTACATGTCCGAAAAATACCTGGAGGTATACTCGCGGAAAGCACCTGCAAAAAAAATTAACATACTTAAAGCACATCAGGAAGTAAATTATAGTTCTTTTGTAGATACGGCAGCAGTAGATCTTTATCTGAATCGCCTTTACGGCAATCCGGATATTTATGCCAATAACATTTTCATTTTAACGTATCAATTTTTAAGTCCGATAGCTGATCATGCCCAGGACTTTTACAAGTTTTTCATTACTGACACCATACAAACCCCAACAGAAAAGCTGGTAGAAATCAGCTTTACCCCAAGAAATCTGGGTGATCTTTTATTTGAAGGTCGCTTATACATTACTATGGATGGCAGGTATGCTGTAAAGTCCAATTACCTTAAAATCAACAAACGCATCAACATCAATTTTGTGCGCAGGATGGACATCCGGCAGGATTATAAGCAATATCCAGATGGGCGCTTTTACCTGGTTAAAACCAATATCCAGTCAGACTTTGGCTTAATGAAGGAAAAGGGCATGAAGATTTTCGGCGATCGGACGGTATTCTTTACCGATTACCAAATACAGGTTGCAAAAGCAGCCGGATTCTACGAGGGGAAAAGTAACCAGACCATATTGTACGAAAATCAAAACAAGGGTAATTTCTGGACCGAACACAGGACCGATACCTTACGACTCGCCCAGGCCCAGGTATATCAGCACATTGACAGTTTGCAAAAAATGCCCTCTTTTAAAAGGGCATTGTGGATTACCAAATTGATAACAGGCGGGTATGCCGACTTGGGGCCTGTCCAGCTTGGCCCCTTGGGCAGCTTTTACGCTGTCAACAGCCTGGAGGGTAATAGAATTAATGTTGGCGGCCGCACAACGTCTCAGTTTAACCGGAATATTTATCTGAATGGTTTTACTGCTTATGGCTTTAAAGACCAGAAATTGAAGTATAACCTGGGCCTGGCCTATGCATTCAATCAGGTTGCCCCCATAGGGTATCCAAATGATTACCTCAAAATCAACTATCTATATGACACAGACATCCCCGGGCAAACCTTCCTGGTTGATAAATTTCAAAGTGCATTGGGATCCATTACACGTGGAAGAAGCGATTTATGGCAGTACAACCGGATTCTTACCCTCAACTATGTCAAAGATCTGGAAAACCACCTATCGTATAACCTGGGTATAAAATTTTGGAGTCAGCGGCCTGCCAACCGCCTGATTTTCCAACCTGCGGATCAGTCTGCACCGGTAAACCGGTTAACCACTACAGAAATACAATTGGGCCTCCGTTATGCCCTTAACGAGCAAATTTTTAAAGGAACCGAAGGTCGCCATACCATAATTAGCAAATATCCCATACTTAACCTGCAGGCCAATTATGGTGTAAAGGGATTACTTGGCGGCTCATATGAATATTTAAACCTGAGTACAGAGATCGGTAAACGTTTTTATATGTCGCAACTGGGCTATACCGACATTACCCTATTAGCCGGAAACTTATTTGGACAGGTGCCTTTTCCCTATTTGTCTATTTTGCCAGCTAACCAAACTTACCTTTACGATAAAGATGCTTACAACAGCATGAATTTTCTGGAATTTGTCGGCGATCATTATGTGGGGCTAAATGCAACGCATTCCTTTAGTGGCTTTTTACTGAACAAAGTCCCCTTAATCAAGCATCTTAAACTCCGGGAGTTTTTGTCTTTAAAAGTTATTTACGGTGGCTTGCGCGATGAAAACAATCCAGCCTTTCACCCAAAACTATTTGCACTACCACTGTCAGCTGATGGCACACCCTGGACTTACCCATTGGGAGATAAGCCTTATACCGAAGTCGGCGTTGGTATTGGGAATATTTTTAAAGTACTCAGAATTGACCTGATCAAGCGCTTCAATTATCTGGATCATTCCGGTGTAAAATCACTGGGTTTAAGATTTACGGTCAGTCCGGAGCTGTAAAAGCAAAAAAGCCGCTCTACTTTCGTAAAGCGGCTTTCGTAGCCCGTAGGGGAATCGAACCCCTGTTTCCAGAATGAAAATCTGGCGTCCTCACCCCTAGACGAACGGGCCATTTTAAAGATTGCCTCAGCTATTTAAAGCTGCGAACCTTTTGGTAGCGGGGACCAGACTCGAACTGATGACCTTCGGGTTATGAGCCCGACGAGCTACCAACTGCTCCACCCCGCACTATATACAATTCTTTCGTTTTTGTTATTTGATTAACTCTTCTTCCGAATTGGAATGCAAAGATATAATTCGTTTCTTTGTCCTGCAAATTTATTTTAAAAAATATTTTCATGTCACATAAAGCAGGTTTTGTAAGTATCATCGGTAAGCCCAATGTGGGCAAATCCACTCTAATGAATGCCCTGGTGGGCGAAAAGCTTTCTATCATCACACCAAAAGCCCAGACAACCCGTCACCGGATTCTGGGAATTGTGAACGAAGAAGACTATCAAATTGTTTTTTCTGACACCCCGGGCATCATAAAACCATTGTATGGTTTGCAAGATTCGATGATGAGTTCAGTAAAAGGTGCATTAACTGACGCGGATTTAATCATTTTTGTAACCGATATTAATGAGCAGCATGATGAGAACGATGTGCTTGAAAAAATCATCAATACCGATATCCCATTGGTGGTACTTTTAAATAAAATTGACAATGCTACTCAGGAACAAGTGGATGAGAAGTTTGCATACTGGCAGGAGAAATTAAACCCCAAACATATTTACGCCATTTCGGCCTTACACCAGTATAACCTGGAAGGTATTTTACCCATGGTATTGAGTTTTATTCCGGAGCACCCTGCTTATTATGATAAAGAAGAATTAACAGACCGCAGTCAGCGTTTCTTCGTTTCGGAAATCATCAGAGAGAAGATCTTTTTGAACTATAAAAAAGAAATCCCTTACAGCACAGAAGTTATTGTTACGGCTTTTAAAGAAGAACAGAGCAAGAGCGGACCGATGGTACGAATTACTGCAGAGATTGTGGTGGAACGTGATTCTCAAAAGAACATCCTGATCGGTACAGGCGGTGCCATGTTGAAAAAGGTAGGCATGGAATCCCGTAAGGACATTGAGAAGTTCCTGGATCAAAAAGTATTTCTGGAAACTTTTGTCAAAGTAATCCCAGACTGGAGAAGTAAGAAAAATTACCTGAAAAACTTCGGTTACGAATAGAGAATAAACAGTATAAAACTAATCACCTCCCATGTCAATGGGATTGTGTATCTTTGTGGCCTTTAAAATATTACTAGCGTAAAAAAACACCCATGTCAAATATTATTGCAATTGTCGGAAGACCAAACGTAGGCAAATCTACCCTTTTTAACCGCTTAACAGAAAGTCGCAAAGCCATTGTTGATGATTTTAGCGGTGTAACACGTGACAGGCATTATGGCGTATCCGAATGGACCGACAAACAGTTTACTGTCATTGATACTGGCGGTTATGTAGCCAATTCTGAAGATGTATTTGAAGCTGCGATCCGCGAACAAGTAGTTATAGCTATAGAAGAAGCAACCGTATTGTTGTTTATGGTTGACGTAACTACAGGCATTACTGATCTTGATGATGAGATTGCACAATTGCTAAGGAGAAGTAAAAAACCAGTTTTCACTGTAGTGAACAAGGTTGACAATACCCAATTGCAAAATGAAGCTGCTGTATTCTATGGTTTTGGTTTAGGAGAAATCTACCCGATCTCTTCCATGACCGGTTCTGGCACCGGGGACTTACTCGATGATGTGATTACCCATTTCGAAGATGTTCCGGAAGAAGAAAATGCCCTTCCTAAAATCACCATTGTTGGTCGCCCTAACGTAGGAAAATCATCATTGATCAATGCGCTGATTGGAAAAGAAAGAAACATTGTGACACCAATTGCCGGAACTACCCGCGATTCCATACACATTCACTACAACCAGTTCGGACACGAGTTTATGTTTATTGACACGGCCGGATTGCGTAAAAAAACCAAGGTAAAGGAAAACATCGAGTTTTACTCCGTAATGCGTACCATCAAGGCTTTAGAAGAAGCTGATGTTGTCGTTTTAATGATTGATGCTGTAGAAGGCCTGGAATCTCAGGATGTAAACATTTTCCACCTGGCAGAAAAGAATAAGAAAGGTATTGTAATCCTGGTAAACAAATGGGATTTGATTGAAAAGAACTCCAAAACAATTAATGCATTTGAAGATCAGATCCGTCAAAAATTACAACCTTTTACAGATGTACCGATCATCTTTGTTTCTGTGCTGAATAAACAACGTATCTTCCAGGCGGTAGAAACAGCCTTAGAAGTACACAAAAACAGAAGTAAGAAAATCCCTACTTCGAAATTAAATGATGTGATGCTGCCGATTATTGAAAATTATCCGCCACCGGCTCTGAAAGGTAAATACATTAAAGTAAAATACATTACACAGATCAATGGCACTTCACCAATGTTTGCCTTCTTCTGTAACTTACCTCAGTACATCAAAGAGCCTTATAAGCGTTTCATCGAAAACAAATTACGTGAGCACTTTGATTTCAGCGGCGTACCGATTCAGATCTACTTCAGACAAAAATAAGATTATTGCAGGGTAGTAATGGCCTGCTTTACCATAGGATCACTTAGGTTGATTGCCCTGTAATAACCGGCATCACCTAAGTGATACTTACACAACAATCCCTTTACATCGTTACAGATTACCGGCTTCGCGGCCATCAGCTGCTTTGGATCCAGCTCAATGTTGCGTCCATGAATGTATTTTAGCAAATCCTTATAATCGATTTCACTGATGGCAAAAGTAGCCAGGTGATTGTCCAGATAAGCTGCGGTATACCTGTTGGCCAATACATCATACACAAAATCAAACAATACCTTTTTAGAAATTAGTTTGTTGTATAAACGGTTATAACCTGTGGTATCCATCTTCACATAAATATCCGGACGAATGCCGCCAGGAGTAAAGTCCTTACTTTTCAAGCTATCCTTTAGCAGCGCAGTCTTTGTCAACTCCCCATCATTGAAACGATCTTCAATTTCATTTTGATAAGCGGTATATCCCTTTTTATACGATTTCTGAATGCTTCTACCCAACGGTGTGTAATAACGGGCGATGGTTAAGTTTAAAGCGGATCCGTCTTCAAAAGGAAATTGTTCCTGCACCAAGCCCTTGCCAAAAGAGCGTCTGCCAATAATGACCCCTCTACCCCAGTCCTGTATGGCCCCAGCCAGAATTTCACTTGCCGAAGCGGAGTTCTCATTAATCAGCACGGCCAGTTTGCCCTGCTCAAACTCCCCCCCACCAGTCGCTATATAATCCGTTCGCGGTTCATGTTTACCTTCTGTATATACAATCAGTTTATTTTCCTGTAAAATTTGATTGGCCAGCCCCGTAGCAGCAGTTAAATAACCGCCCCCGTTATCTCTCAGGTCCAGAACCAGTTTTTTCATTCCCCTTGCTTTCAGATTTCGCACCGCGTCTACAAAGTCTTTATCTGTCTCGGTGCCAAATTTACTGATCCGCACATAGCCAACATCTGCATTTAACAGGTAACTGGCATCGATACTACTCAGCTTTACCCGATCGCGGTTCACATTCAATACCAGCGGAATCCGATCCCCCTGTCGCACAATGGTCAGCTTCACAGCAGTACCTTTACGTCCTTTAATCCGGCCAATCATCTGATCCCGGGGCAAAGATCGTCCGCTAACTGTGGCGGTATCTATTTTAATAATCCGGTCGCCCTGTTTAATACCAGCCAAAAAAGCAGGTCCATCTTTCACCACGTTGGTAACCAGTAAGGAATCATTTAAGATGTAATACTCCACACCAATTCCCTGAAATTCACCACCGAGCGTCTCCGTCAGCTCATTGGCTTTTGCAGGTGGCAAATACATACTGTGTGGGTCTAATGAATGGAGTAAGCTATCAATCGGCAAATGGTGCAGGGTATCTGCATTTACATCGTCTACATAATTTCCATTGATGATGTGGATAATTTCATCCACCTTTTCGGTATTGTTGTAGGCAACCTGTGTAGTTTTCTGAAATTTATACCCCTGGTCTTTTAAAAATTTAAAACCTAAAACCATCCCCCCTATTAAGGTAACTGAATAAGTAAGGGCAATTAAAAGATTATATTGGGTATTCTTTTTCATGGAGGTAAATACTGCGTAAAGTTACGAAATAACCCGATTAATAATAAATTAAACCACATTCATTTGCAATTGTTTCTGATATTTCGCAATCCTTAAGATTATAGCCCGATTGCTGATAATTTTGTTGATTTTTGGCTATTATTTCGGGTTTAAAAAGAAATTGACGAATTTTATAAAATCAAAATTGAAAGCCAGGCTTTAAGGCCAGGGATCACAACTAAGGAAAAATATATGATAAGAGTTACCGAGCAGGAATCAAAGTACCATGATATAGACCAAATGTCTGTACTTGAAATTCTACAAGGCATAAATAATGAAGACAAAACTGTACCAGACGCTGTCGAAAAATCCATTCCACAGATTGAAAAACTAGCTTCTGCAGTTGCAGCACGTATGGTTAATGGCGGCCGGTTATTTTATATCGGAGCAGGGACCAGCGGTCGTCTGGGTGTGGTAGATGCCTCTGAGTGCCCGCCAACTTTTGGTGTCCCGTTCGACTGGGTGGTTGGGATCATTGCTGGTGGCGATACAGCCATCAGGAAGGCTGTGGAGAATGCGGAAGACGATCCTGATCAGGCATGGATTGACCTGCAGGAATTCAACATCAATGAAAAAGACTGTCTGATTGGTCTTGCTGCCTCAGGCACCACACCCTATGTAATTGGCGGACTACACACTGCACGTGCGAACGGCGTATTAACTGGCTGTATTGTATGTAATGAAGGTGGTCCCATTGCCGCAGAAAGTGACTTCCCCGTGGAGGTTGTTGTCGGACCCGAGTTTCTTACTGGTTCTACGCGTATGAAATCAGGCACGGCACAAAAGCTGGTTCTCAACATGCTCAGTACCACAGTAATGATCCGCTTGGGCCGCGTTAAAGGCAACAAAATGGTAGACATGCAACTTACCAACCATAAATTGGTTGATCGTGGAACGCAAATGGTCATGGAAGAACTGAACATTGACCACGACAGTGCCGCAGCACTCCTGATACGTTATGGCAGTGTACGTAAAGCAGTAGAAGCAAGTAGGTAATTTAAATCCAGGTCATGCACGAAATTGAACCTTTTTATCTTTGGCGGGACGATTATATAGCGGCCGAAGATGAACGTTCTCCATTTTACAACACAGAATACTCCGAGTTCTATTTCGATAAGCAGTTGTACAACTTCCTGATTCATCCGCAATGGGATGATTTTGGTTCGAATACACTTTACATCAAAGTGCTGTATGTCGATTATGACCGTCAGTATGCGATCATCGAGTTTATCGGGGAATGGAATGATGCCATCAGCAATGACATCATGCTACTCAAACGAGAGATTCTTGAACTGATGATGGATGAAGGTATCAATAAATTTATCCTCATTGGTGAAAACATCCTCAATTTTCATGCTTCAGAGGACAGTTATTACGAAGAATGGTTCCAGGAGGTTGAAGATGGCTGGATTACAGGCATCAATTTCCAGGAACATGTCATCAGTGAGCTGCGGGCAAGCAATATCGATTACTACATTAACGTAGGCGGCGCACTTGACGATTTGGCATGGCGAACGCTAAAACCCCTTCAATTATTTAAAAAAGTTGAAGAAACGCTGACAAAAAGGCTCGGGGCATAGCTTTTGTAGATATAAAACTATTAGTATCTTTAAATAAATTTAAAACAAATGGATAACAACAATAATTACGATTGGGCACAAAAATCAGTTTTTGTGCAGGAACAAACCGGAATGGTTGCCAAGAAATTCTTTGCAAATGTATTTATGTGGATGTTTGTGGCATTAGCATTGTCAACCGCAGCAGCCGTTTTTGTATCTTCTTCCGAAGCCGCATTACGTCAATTGGTTAATTTTGAAACTGGACAAAGAACCATATTGGGTTATATCGCTATGTTCGCCCCACTTGGCTTAGTTTTAATCATGGGCACTGGCTTTAGCCGACTTTCTTACGGAGCTATCTTAGGTGCTTTTGTATTATTCTCCATCTTATTGGGTGTAAGCTTAAGCTTTATTTTGGTTTATTATAAAATAGGATCTATAGTTGCCTGCTTTGCCGCAGCAGCGGGTATATTTGGTATCATGGCTGTTTTGGGTTACACTACAGATGTAGACCTAACTAAATTCGGCCCGATATTAATGGTCGGTGTGGTTGGTTTATTCATCGCCAGTATCATCAATATGTTCCTTGGAAGTCCAACTTTCAGCTATGTGATGAGCTTCTTTGGTGTAGCTATTTTTACTGCATTGACTGCTTATGATGTACAGAAATTGAAACGCATTGGAGCAGGTATCGAAGAAGATGGAAGTCAGATTGCTGCAACTGATGCTAAAAAAATGGCGATCATGGGTGCTTTATCTCTGTATTTAGACTTTATCAATATCTTCTTATTCCTATTACGGATTTTTGGAGGAAGAAAATAATTCTTAAATAGAACACGTCTTAAGGCTTCTGAATTTCAGGAGCCTTATTTGTTTACACTACCCTGTAGAACACTCCGGATTACAGCATATAAGTACACAGGTCTTGCTCAAGCATTTCTGAGGCTAGGATTTCAACAAGGCTCCATCAACGCCTGCTGACCAGCCCTGTGTTAGCGAACTGAACAACAACTACCTTCGCACCAAATCAACAAAAAACAGAATATAATTCCAATAAAGAACTTAAAAAACTACGTCTTTGCAATATTATATGCTTTAAGCTTCATTTTTTTGGAAATGATTTTTCTTTGTTGCACCTTTGTAGAGCTTATAGAGAAAGACGGAGGGATTAGACCCGGCGATGTCTTAGCAACCTGTGCTTACAAGGTGCTACATTCTACTGGAACCAAAGGACTGGTTCCCGAAAGATAAGTTGGTTAGTACCACATGCTAGTTTCATATAGCTGGACCGCAATCTTCTCTTAGGCTTTGTATGTAATGAGTTCGGCACTTGTTTAGGCTTTCGCCTCTATCAAAAATAGCTTATTACCTGCTCATATGATTTTTTTTAAATGAACATTAGAGAAGAATTAGAAAAACGAATCCTAATTATCGATGGTGCAATGGGCACTATGATACAGCGTTACGTTTTAACTGAAGAAGATTTTAGAGGCGAGCGCTTCAAAGATCACCCATGTGATGTAAAAGGGAACAACGATTTACTAAATTTAACCCGCCCTGACATCATTAAAGAGATACATACCGAATACCTGAAGGCCGGTACAGATATCATCGAAACCAATACTTTTAGTACGCAGCGTATTTCACTGGCCGATTACCAGATGGAAGAGCTGGACTATGAAATGAGTTTTGAAGGCGCTAAAATTGCCAAAGAAGCCACAACTGAATTTATGGCCGCCAATCCTGGCCGTACTTGTTTTGTGGCAGGTGCAGTGGGCCCAACCAACAGAACACTGTCTATATCTCCGGATGTGAACGATCCTGGCTTTAGGGCCATCACTTTTGACGAGCTTGTAGATGCCTACGATCAACAGGTCCGCGGTCTGGTTGATGGCGGTGCTGACCTGCTGTTAATTGAAACTATTTTTGATACTTTAAATGCCAAGGCCGCCATATTTTCCATTAAAAAATATGAGGCGGAAATTGGTAGAAAAATTGAGATCATGATCTCAGGGACCATTACCGACGCGTCGGGAAGAACACTTAGCGGACAAACTGCAGAGGCCTTCCTGAACTCGGTAATCCATGCCAACCCAATCAGCATTGGCTTTAACTGCGCATTGGGTGCTAAAGACATGCGCCCACACATTGAAGAACTTTCTGCGAAAGCCCCGTGTTATGTATCGGCCTATCCTAATGCAGGTTTGCCAAACGAATTTGGTGCTTACGATGAAATGCCGCATGAAACCGCGCATTTGGTTGAAGACTTTATACAACATGGGTTTGTAAATATTGTAGGCGGCTGCTGTGGTACTACGCCAGAACATATCGGCTGTATTGCCGCTAAAGCTAAAAATGTAGCTCCGCGTAAAATCCCTGCACTGGAGCCTTACATGCGCCTAAGTGGTTTAGAACCGGTTACCATTACACCAGAAAGCATCTTTGTAAACATTGGAGAGCGTACAAACATTACCGGATCTCCAAAGTTTTCTAAATTAATCTTAAGTGGAGATTTTGAAGCGGCCCTGACTGTTGCCCGTCAGCAGGTAGAGGGTGGCGCACAGGTGATCGACGTGAACATGGACGAAGGAATGATTGATTCCGAAGCGTCGATGACCAAATTCCTGAACCTGATTGCTTCTGAACCTGATATTTCCAAATTACCAATCATGGTCGATTCGTCCAAATGGACAGTAATTGAGGCCGGATTAAAATGCTTGCAGGGAAAAGGTATTGTCAACTCGATCTCCCTGAAAGAAGGTGAAGATAAATTCAGGGAAAGTGCACGCAAAATCATGACCTATGGTGCTGCCGTAGTGGTCATGGCTTTTGACGAGCTGGGACAGGCTGATAATTTTGAAAGAAGGAAAGAGATTTGTAAAAGATCTTATGACATTTTAGTAGATGAAATAGGTTTCCCAGCTCAGGATATCATTTTTGACCCGAATATCCTGACTGTTGCAACAGGTTTGGAAGAACACAATAACTATGCAGTGGATTTCATCAATGCGACCCGCTGGATTAAAGAGAACCTGCCACATGCCAAAGTAAGTGGTGGGGTATCTAACATATCCTTCTCTTTCAGAGGAAACAATACTGTACGTGAAGCCATGCACTCGGCCTTTTTATACCATGCCATCCAGGCTGGTTTAGATATGGGGATCGTCAATGCGGGTATGCTGGAGGTTTACCAGGAAATCCCACCAGAGCTGTTGGTGCTGGTAGAAGATGTCTTGTTAAACCGCAGGGACGATGCGACTGAACGTTTGGTAGAATTTGCCGATACCATCAAAACCAAGGGAAAAGAAATTGTAAGAGACGAGGAGTGGCGTAAAACGTCTGTAGAAGAAAGATTATCACATTCCCTGGTTAAGGGAATTATAGAATACCTGGATGCTGATGTTGAAGAAGCACGCCAGAAATATGCCCGTCCGATACAAGTGATTGAAGGTCCTTTAATGGATGGGATGAATATTGTTGGTGACTTATTCGGTGCCGGAAAAATGTTCCTGCCGCAGGTGGTAAAATCGGCCCGGGTAATGAAAAAGGCAGTGGCCTACTTACTGCCATTTATTGAACAGGAAAAGCTAGACAATCCGGATCAGGATCAGAACTCTTCTGCAGGCAGGATCTTAATGGCTACTGTAAAGGGGGATGTTCACGATATCGGAAAAAATATTGTGGGTGTTGTTTTGGCCTGTAACAATTTTGAAATTGTAGATATGGGCGTAATGGTTCCTGCACAGGATATCATTAAAAAAGCCAAAGAAATTAATGCCGACATCATTGGTTTAAGTGGCCTGATCACTCCTTCACTAGACGAGATGGTTCATTTTGCCAAGGAAATGGAGCGTGAAGGCTTCACCATTCCATTGATGATTGGTGGCGCTACAACATCCAGAATCCATGCGGCAGTCAAGGTGGCTCCCAACTACTCCGGACCAGCGATCCATGTGTTGGATGCGTCCAGAAGTGTAACGGTAGCCAGTACCCTGATGAATCAGGATACCCGCGAAGCCTATATTGCAGGCATTCGTGCAGAGTACGACAAAGCACGTGAAGCCCATTTAAACAAGCGCTCAGATAAACGTTTCAAAACACTGGAAGAAGCCAGAAAAGACCATTTTAAAATTGATCCAGCCCTGGTGGCCCCTGCTCCTGCTTTTACGGGAACACGGGTATTTGAAAATTACCCCCTGGAAGAATTGGTACCTTATATTGACTGGACACCATTTTTCCAGACCTGGGAATTGCGTGGCAGTTATCCAAGAATACTGGAGGATAAAACAGTTGGCGATGAAGCGCGTAAATTATTTGATGATGCACAGACATTGCTGAAACGAATTGTGGACGAGAAATTACTAACTGCCAAAGCGGTAATTGGTTTCTGGCCGGCAAATGCTATTGGTGATGATATTGTTTTAGATGTAGAAGGGAAAGAAGTGGTGATCCATACTTTACGCCAGCAGGCAGAGAAAGTAGATGGACAACCTTATTATGCTTTGTCTGACTTTGTTGCACAGAAAGAAACGGGTATCCCTGATTATTTTGGTGGCTTTGCACTAACAACTGGTATCGGTTGTGATGAACTGGTGGCTGAATTTGAGGCCGTATATGACGATTACAACAGCATCATGGCAAAAGCATTGGCCGACAGGTTAGCAGAGGCTTTTGCTGAAAAGATGCATGAACTGGTGAGGAAAGAATACTGGGGTTATGCCAAAGATGAAAACCTGAGTAATGAAGCCTTGATTAAGGAAGAATATGCAGGGATCAGACCGGCACCAGGTTATCCTGCTTGTCCGGAGCATACCGAAAAAGGGACGCTGTTCGAGTTACTCGATGCTGAAAACAGGATCGGACTCCGGTTGACCGAAAGCTATGCCATGTATCCTACTGCTGCAGTAAGCGGTTTTTACTTTGCACATCCGCAATCCAGATATTTTGGTTTGGGTAAAATCACCAAAGATCAGATCGAAGATTACGCCATCCGTAAAAACATGCCAATTGAAGAAGTTGAAAGATGGCTTAGCCCGAATTTAGCTTATTAAGAGAACCACCTCAATCACCAAACCAAGAATACAAAACCATTACGAATGAAAATTACAGACCATATCAATAACGCACAGGGCAAAACCTTGTTTTCTTTTGAACTGTTACCGCCGATCAAAGGACAAAGCATTAAAGGCATTTTTGACGCCATTGATCCGCTAATGGAATTTAACCCGCCTTTTATTGATGTAACCTATCTTCGCGAAGATTATATTTACAAACAACACACCAATGGCCTGCTGGAAAAAGTTGCCTATCGCAAACGTCCAAGTACGGTAGCTACTTGTGCAGCCATCATGAACAAATATAAGGTAGATGCTGTACCACATTTGATTTGCGGTGGTTTTACAAAGGATGAAACAGAAAATGCACTGATCGACCTGCAGTTTTTGGGTATCGATAATGTACTGGTATTGCGTGGCGATGCCCGAAAAAGCGACAATGCCTTTATTCCTACACCAAATGGGCATGCCTATGCTTCTGAATTGTTACAGCATGTAGTTGACATGAACAATGGCAAATACTTACATGATGACATCGAAAACAATGAAAAAACAGATTTCTGTATTGGTGTAGCCGGCTATCCGGAAAAGCATTTTGAATCCCCAAACCTAGACACAGATTTCAAATGGTTGAAACACAAAGTAGATTCAGGGGCTGATTTTATCGTGACTCAAATGTTTTTTGACAATCAAAAATATAAAGCTTTTGTAGATAAATGCCGTGCAAATGGCATCAATGTACCGATTATTCCGGGATTGAAACCCATTACCAATACCAAGCAGCTGATCAGTTTACCGAAGATATTTCACCTGGACATTCCATTGGAACTGAGTGAGGCCATACAAGCCTGTAAGTCGGAAAAAGATGCCAGGGAAGTCGGTATCGAATGGATGATCCATCAGTGTAAGGAGCTAAAAGAAATGGGTGCACCAGTACTACATTTTTACACGATGGGCAATCCGGAGCCGACTAAAAGAATCGCAAGAGCAGTGTTTTAACGTTTTTTGGAATACTCTTTGTATCTTCAATAATCTTTACATCATAAAAGAATACAAATGAGAAGATTGATGCTATTTACGGTGGTTATTGCCAGCGCTTTAACAGCTTGTACGACGATGAAATCAGGATCGGTGAGTAACGGTGGCTTATCACAATTGAGCGGCACCTGGGAATTGAATTACATCTCCGGCCCAAGAATAGCATTTAACGGACTATATCCGGGTAAAAAACCCACCATCAAATTTGAAGTAACAGAGAAACGCTTTAGCGGGAATACCAGCTGCAACTCTTTCTCCGGCATATTGATCGCAGATGATTCCACGATTAATTTCACCAAGCCCTTTGCCATAACCAGGATGGCTTGTCCCGGTGAAGGTGAAAGTACTTTTGTAGAGATGCTGAGAAAAGCCAGCTCTTATTCCATTACTGGCGACAGTACGCTAAACTTCCTGATGGGAGATATTGCGATCATGCGGTTCCACAAGAAATAGAAATTTAGCCTGTATACAATCATGCAGGCTAAATTTATCTTAGTACTGGTTCAGATACTTTTTAAAAGAATCGAAAGCTGCATCCATTTCAGTAGCGTGTTTTTGCTTAGCAGCCAGACTCCTGACCTGTTCCGGAATTTCGATCTTTGCTTTGATGGCCTCAGGAAATACATCCGGAAATTTACAGGCATGGGCAGTGGATAAGAACACACCTTCAAAATCCTCGTGCGGATGTGATTTCCGATAATCCTGTAAAGCCAGCCAGGCAATCGCGGTATGCGGACAAGCAATATAATTTAAGTCTTCGTATAAGTGGTTCATACCCACTAAAGTCTGCTCATCCGTATACACATAACTTTGCAACACTTGCTGTAATGCGGCTTTATCGTTGTTAAACAAATCCATAATCCGCACCCAGTTACTTGGCGCACCTACATCCATGGCATTGGCATAGGTTTGTACCGAAGGCCTGGTTTCATAAATACCGGTTTCCAGAAAGCGTGGCACCGTATCATTCACATTGGTAGCTGCAATAAACTGCTTTACAGGAAGTCCCATCTTATAGGCAAGCAATCCCGCAGCAATGTTACCAAAGTTACCGCTGGGTACTACAAATACCACATCCTTCTTACCTGCTTTAAGTAACTGTGCATAAGCGTTGAAATAGTAAAAAGTTTGAGGGATTAACCTCGATATATTGATCGAATTGGCAGAAGTTAATCTTAGCTTTTCATTCAATTCAGCATCTGCAAAAGCCTGTTTCACCAAGGCCTGGCAATCGTCAAATGTACCATCCACCTCAATGGCATGAATATTCTGTCCGTTGGTACACAATTGCAGTTCTTGTATGTCGCTCACCTTTCCTTTAGGATAAAGAATGGTTACGCGGGTATTGGGTACCCCAAGGAAACCCAGAGCTACCGCTCCCCCGGTATCACCGGAAGTCGCCACCAGCACATCCAGTGTTTTCTCATTGTCTTTTAAGAAGTAAGCCATAATGCGGCTCATAAACCTGGCACCAAAATCTTTAAAAGCTAAAGATGGTCCATGGAACAGTTCAAGTACATATTCATGGTCCTTAAGCGGCACGATTGGTGCCTCAAAATTAATGGCATCGTCAATGATGCTTTTGAGATCGGCAGCGGGAATGGTATCTCCCAATAAAGCTGAAGCTACATGAAAAGCAATTTGTGGCATGCTGTATTCATCCAGATGCTGAATAAATTCAGCTTCCAGTTGCGGGATCTCCACAGGCATATATAAACCCTTATCCAGGGGCATGCTGTTGAAAACAGCAGTAGGAAAATCTACGTTTAAATCGTGGTTGTTGGTGCTGTATAATTTCATTTGGTTTAGTCTAAAATTACTGGTCCTTTTTTATTTACTTCAGACACGAAAGCCAGGCTATTGATGGCTAATTTTTGTAAGTGCTGCTGCAGCTTTTGCGTAATCGCTGTTGCAGTCTCGCGGTCTTTGGTTAATGCAAAAACAGAAGGTCCGGAACCAGAAATACCAAAACCTACGGCACCTGCTTCCATAGCCAGCACACGCAGGTTATAAAAATCAGGAATCAGAATGGAACGGGTCGGCTCTACCAAAACATCCGTCATGCTGTTGCCAATCAATTCATAATCGTTCATAAACAAACCACTAACCAAACCAGCTACATTTCCCCATTGGGTAACCGCATCTTTCAGCAATACTTTAGAACGAATCATCTGACGGGCATCTTTTGTAGGCACATCTACTTCTGGATAAACGATGGCGGCATGCATACCTTGTGGACAAGGTAAGCTGATGATGTCTAAAGGCTCATAGCTTCTGATCAACACAAAGCCGCCCATCAAAGCCGGAGCAACGTTGTCGGCATGGCCATAACCGCAGGCCAGTTCTTCACCCTTCATGGCAAAAGGAACCAGCTCTTTATTGGTCAGCAGGTTGTCCATCAGTGTATTGATGGCAAATAAGCCACCTACAGTGCTGGCAGAACTCGATCCCAGACCACTACCTATCGGCATTTTTTTGTGGAGTTCAATTTCAACGCCTATGTCCTGGCGACCTACATGGTTCAGGTAATGCTTAACTACCGCACTCACGGTGTTTTTATCCGGATCTAAAGGCAAACGGCCTTCATCTCCCGTAATTTTCAAAAGCGAAACACCAGGTTTATCGTTTAGGCGCATGATCACCTCATCTCCAGGTTCATCAACCGCAAAACCCAACACATCATAACCGCACACAACATTGGCCACTGTGGCCGGGGCAAATACTTTTACTGATTTCATCTTTTTCCTACGTTTATTATGTCGGCAAATACACCTGCGGCAGTGACTTCGGCACCGGCGCCCGGGCCTTTAATCACCAATGGACGTTCTTTATAGCGATCTGTAGTAAACGAAATGATGTTGTCACTACCCGAAAGCATATAAAAAGGATGGTTATCATCAACCATTTGTAAGGTAATTGCAACCTTACCACTTTCCAGTTTCCCTATATATCTCAATACTTTATTGCCTGTTGCAGCTTCCTGTTTCAATTTCTCAAAAAATGAAGCGTTGTTTTCCAGCTCCTGGTAAAAATCAGCTACAGTAGCCGCATTTAAGGCCGCCTCCGGAAGCATGCTTTCAATCGTCACATCACGTTCTTCCAAGGCGTAACCCGCATCACGGGCCAGGATCAGCATTTTTCGCATGAAATCTTTGCCGTTCAGGTCATCTCTTGGATCGGGTTCGGTATAGCCCTTATCCTGAGCTTCTTTAACCACTTCATGAAATAAACGATCCCCTTTAAAGCTATTGAAGATATAAGAAATGGTACCCGATAAGATGGCTTCAATGCTGGCAATACGGTCGCCACTCATCATCAGGTCTTTCAAAGTACGGATAATCGGTAATCCGGCGCCCACATTAGTCTCATAGTAAAAGTCTACACCATGTTTTCTCGCCGCGTTTTTAAAGGCAGCATATTGTTCGTATTCTGCAGAATTACCAATTTTATTACAAGTCACGACAGAAATGCTGGACTGCAGGATATCGCGATAGAATTGGATTGGGTTGTGACTGGCAGTATTGTCTACAAATACACAATTCGGCAGGTTCATCGCCTTCATTTTTTTAACAAAGTCCGCCAATTCTGCCGGCTCTCCATGCGCCTCTAAATCGGCTTCCCAGTTTTCCAGACCGATTCCCTCTGCATTTAAATACATTTTTCGGGTATTGCTCAGGCCCATCACTTTAACCTGCAAATCGTTGTTTTTAGCCAGGAATGGCATTTGATGCTGTAACTGTGCAAACAGCGTTTTACCAATATTCCCGGTACCCAGACAAAATACGTACAAGGTTTTTTTAAGGTCGGCATAAAATGCATCGTGTACTGCATTTACTGCTTTAGACAAATCGGAATGAGATATGATTACAGAAATGTTGTACTCTGATGAACCTTGTGCAATGGCGCGGATGTTTACACCATTACGTCCCAAAGCACTAAACAAGCGACCAGAGATCCCTGGAGTACGTTTCATGTTTTCGCCTACAATGGCCAAAATGGACAATCCATTTTCTACCTCTGGGTATTCCAGCTTACGTGCCTGGAGTTCCAGTTCAAATTCCTTATTGATCAATGCCAGCGCTTTCAGTGCATCAGAAGGCTTAACAGCAAAAGTGATGCTATGTTCGGAAGAACTTTGTGTAATTAACACCACATTAACCTGTTCGCGGGATAATAAAGAAAACAAACGGCCGCTAAAACCAGCCTTTCCCACCATGCCACTACCTGAAAGGTTCAAAATACTGATTTCATCAATAGAAGAAATCCCCTTGATTGGCAGATTGGAGACCTGCGTTCCGTGTTTGATATATGTACCTTCAAAATCAACATTAAAAGTATTTTTAATGACAATTGGAATGCGCTTTAAAAACGCAGGTGTCATGGTAGGCGGATAAATTACTTTGGCGCCAAAGTAAGAAAGCTCCATGGCTTCGGTATAGCTCAGTTCCGGTAAGGAAAAAGCTTTTTTTACGATACGCGGATCGGCAGTCAGCATTCCATCTACATCAGTCCAGATCTGGATTTCTGCAGCATTTAAAGCAGCCCCCCAAATGGCAGCAGTGTAATCGCTACCGCCGCGGCCCAGCGTAGTTACCCGACCTTCTTCATTACTGGAAATGAAACCGGTAACAAACAAAAGTTTATCCGTGTTGGACTGGTAAAAGTCCTGTATTAAAATCTCTGTCAATTGGGTATTGACTTTAGCCTGTCCGAAATTGCTATCTGTTTTGATCAGTTCAGCGCCATCAACATAAATAGCATTGGCAAAATGTTGTTTCGCAATGTGGCTGATCATCACATTAGAACAGCGCTCACCATAACTCAGAATCAGGTCTTTGGTTTGGAGACTCAATTCACGGAGGTTGTAAACCGATTGCAAAATATCTTCCAGCTCATTAAAATAGATCTTGAGTTTCGTCAGTACCGGATTTTGCGCACCTGCCGGCAATAAAGCCCGGATCACGTCAAAGTGCTTTTTTTCTACTTTTTTAAGCTCCTCTACATAGTCTGCCGAGTCTTTTGCAGCTTCGGCCATGGCCAGCAGGGAGTTGGTTACGCCCCCCATGGCTGACAAGACGACGATCGGGTTTTCCGCTCCTTTTTCTTGCTTCAGGATCTCAATCAGCGCCTTGATGCTCTCTACAGAACCTACCGATGTGCCTCCAAATTTTAAAATATTCATAGTTCTTGGTTAAAAAAAAAGCGCCTTCCCTGGTTAGAGGAAGGCGCTTTTTGTGGTTTTTATATTTTTATTTTTTTACCCCACTAGCTTACCTTCCTCCGTGCTGCGCCGGTGGTTGTGGTAATCGTAGTAATGGTCGAATAGTTGTACATTGTATATTTTACACTTATTGTGCGGTGGCGTAAAGTAAGTACATATTTTTCTAATTAACAAATGATTGCAAAAATATTTATCTGATTATTAAAAATACTTTAACCAAGCAGCCAAATTCACATAAATAGCTGCACTTTACCTCAAAAATGTTAATGCCTTACAAAGCATCATTAGGCTAAAACAATTTCTTACCTTTACCCCATTATATGCAAGGATTAGTTATAAAATCAACAGGAAGCTGGTACCAGGTACACGGATCGGACGGCGTCGATTACGATTGCAGGATTAAAGGTAAGTTTCGGATTAAAGGCATTCAGACCACTAATCCCATTGCTGTTGGCGACCAGGTAGAATTTGAAATGGAGCCCAATTCAGACAAAGGGGTGATCAACAAACTGCATGAAAGGCGCAATTACATCATCCGTAAATCGATCAATCTGTCTAAACAAGCGCAGATCATTGCTGCAAATCTGGATCAGGCATTTCTTGTAGTTACACTCGCCTCGCCCCGTACTTCTCTGGGTTTTATAGATCGTTTTTTAGCTACTGCCGAAGCTTATGATATTCCAGCTACGCTGATCTTTAATAAGCTGGACCTGTTTAATGAAGATGGCCTGGAAGTATTGGATGCTTACAAAAGTATTTATGAAAACATTGGCTACCCTTGCTATGCAGTATCGGCACTGGAAGGTACCAATATCCCATTGATCATCGAATTATTGAAAGATAAAACAACTTTATTTTCAGGGCATTCAGGCGTAGGAAAATCAAGTTTGATCAATGTTCTGTTGCCTGGACACAACATCAAAACCGGTGAAATTTCAGAGTCGAGCGATAAAGGACAGCATACCACAACTTTTGCTGAAATGCATGCCTTGCCTTTTGGCGGTTATTTAATTGATACACCGGGCATCAGGGAACTGGGAATTTTTGACATCCGGCCGGAAGAATTGGGACACTATTTCAGAGAAATGCGTGCACTCATGAATCAATGTCGTTTCAATAACTGCCGACACGTGAATGAACCTGGTTGTGCAGTAATCAAAGCCGTTGAGGAAGGCGAAATAGAGCTCAGCAGGTATGAAAGTTACCTGAGTATTTTTCATGGCAACGAAACCAGGGCCTGATCATTTTTCAGCACCTATAAACTCCCTGAAATAACCACACTCCGTTGCTGCAATTTTATAAAATGCCGTATGGCTATACTTTAATTTCATTTGCCTGAAATAAGGATTGTTATAATTTAAAGCTAAAAATCTTTTATAACTCAGGTCATAATCTCCCTGATACCAGGCTATTTTATCATAATTTAAATTGATGATCTTTTTTTGCTCACATTTGGCAAGCATAAAAGTACACTTCGCTTTGAAGTTCGAATCTTTACTTAATGTTCTGGCTTTCAGATACCACATTTTCGCGGTCTGTGCCAATTTGTAATCGAAATCATAGCTATACTTAGCTTTCTTATGGATATCATAAGATACCCAGTCATAGCTGATTAAAAACCAGGAATTACCATAATATCCAGTTTGATAAACAGCATTTGCCATTCGGTAATAATATTGTGCAGCATGCTTTTGATCCGTTTTGATCAATTTCTGTATCCGTAGCATTTCTTTTGCGAAAGTTTTCTTGTTTAGTCCAGGAGCAGCCTTACCATATTGCTTCGGATAATCGTTCACGCGCTCAATAAATGCCTGGGCATATGTTTTCTGATTTGCATTGTCGCTGTACCAGTCGCTCGGCGTCTGATAAACATAAGCTTTCGAAACGCGGTCAAAACAGCTGATTGCTTTTGCATATTGATGGGTACGCAAATAAGTAGTACCAAATAATTCATAAAAATCATCATTGCTGATTTTACTTAAATCCTTGCTTAGCCAGCTTCTAAAACTTCCAGTCGCAGGTTTGGCCTTAAGAACAGCTAAATTTCTCATCGTAGCTGGACTCAAGCTATTTTGCCAAAACACTGTGGTTTGGTAGCTCATGTTTTTCCTGAATGACTGGCCACTAATGGTGCGATACTTAAGGTCCGCTTTAAACATGGCAACCGCAGCCATGGCCGTATCCCCCATTTTCAAATATGCAGGTGCCAATACCTGCTGATAAAAATTCCGTGTTGTTGCGGTAAACCGGCGATCCGAATCTCCCCATACTTCATCGTAATAATCCTGATCCTTTGGTTGCAGTTTATTTTCAGCAAAACGTTTTTCATCGAGCCACTTTAAGGCGGGCAGCAACGTGTTTGGATTAAAAGAGCCACCTTTTTTGATTTGATTGGCTTTAATTAACAGCTCAATAATTCTATACTGATCTTTTAATTTTTCTGGTAATTGATCTGGCTTTAAAGCCGCCAGGTAATTTAAGCCCTGTACATCTTTATTCTCCATCCAGGACAAATAAGCCGCAGTTAAGGTACCCAGTTCTGGATGAGGATATTTCTTTTCGCTAGCCATCCGAAGGGCAAAATGCTTAATTTTTAGCAGGTGTTTTAAATAAACATCCTGAGTGCTGTCCTGCTTTTGCTTGTCGACGTCAAAACGGGAAAAATAACTGGCATAATAGTTCCTGGCGATATCCTTCCCTTTAATTAAGTTTTCCTCCAGCTTATTGACTTCCCTGACCAGCAAAGCTCCGTTCATCAAACTGCCGGGATCATAATGATAAACTTGTTCCAGGCTCTCCACATCAGCAGCAGGATTGCCAAACCCCTGGAGCGCAAAAACATGAGCTTTCTCCCGCTCATTTTTAGTGAACTTCAATACGCTTTCCAAAGAAGATCTACAGGCAAAGTAATTCCGATAAGCCTGTATTCTTCTCTCCGGACTGGCGGCAAAAACCCTGGAAAACAAATACGCAGCTTCCGCTGGATTTCCTGTATACCGAATAGCACCTGCATAAAGCGATAGTGCCCAACCCTGAACTGCACTTGCCGTTTTCAATGGACTGATCAATTGTTCATAGGTTGTCTTGCAGGCTTCATAATTGTGTGCATAATGCTGTAGCCTTACCGCCTGAAAGGCATAGCGAAGTTTCAAAAACTGATCCTTTTCTTTTGCAGCCAAGGCAGTAGCTTCCGTCGCTTTCCTGCCCATCATCACGCTATCACGTGCTACAGGATCCCAACTATCGTAATATGAGCGGGTAAAGGGTTCGCAGCTTTTGGCAAAAAGGAAATATTTTAAAGCAGCTTCTTGTTTGATCAATCCCAATAAAAATGAATTTTGCTTTAGCGCGACAGGCAAAGCTTCAAGTGATCTTTTTGAAAAATTAACCAGTTTGCCTTCAAAAGTACTATCGGCATCATACATGACCTTAAAAACATCATCTTTCTTCACCTGCAGATATTTTGCCCATTCCAAACTATTGATTTCAGGTTCATTTGCTACTTCTTCAGTGGCATATAAGTAAACCATTTTATTGAAAGCAAATGGCGAATAAGCATCCCCTTGTACATTATTATGAAAATAAGAAATGTAATAATCATAAGGATCCTGTTCAGGGCCACAGGCAATATTGACGGCCGTTTCAGTAAAGAAAATAATCAGGAAACTAGCGCAAAAGATTATTGATTTCTTCCAGTTCATTGAATTGATAGTTTTTAAGGAGGTGATGATCTAAATGATAAAACAACAAATTAAAAGGTTTTCCAGGCAAATGAGCAGATAAATACTGTGCAACTGATTTAATATCATTCAAATTACTTTCTTCATACCTTAGTACATCATTTTTCTGCAGCCCTAAATTTGTCTGGGTATTTCTGGATTGATATAAACCATTTTTTTGTCGCAGAAACATAGCTGTATCTATCAGGTCATTCCATTTTACCCGCTTTGAAATACCGATATATTGCTGATCTCTAAAAACAACTGTCCAGGAAAACAAGGGCAAAGCAATATCCATATCCTTCGGGTACCGGGCTAGATTCTCTCCTGCATATTTTTTAAATTCTGCCAGGTCTAAAATGGAGTTTTGATTTCCATATTGTCTCAAATTCCCCATGTTGTAACACATCAGCAAAACTTTATCTACTGGAGGAATACCACTTTTACCTTGATTTTTCAGCTGATGCAACCTAAGTGTTGAAGATAGGACCTTATCTTTGTTTACCTTACGAAGTTCTTCAAGTAATTTAAAATAGTGATCACGTGTAGTTGCTGTCCAGTCACAGTCGATTTGTAATTCCTGGTACCCCCGCTTGCCTGCCTGCAATGTTTTTGCCTTTACGAAACTGGTAATCTTTCTTGCCAACTCTTTTATTTGTGGTTCAGTACGTTCCTTTAACACATCATTGGCAATAAATACAACCGGTATCAATGCTAAAGTACCAGGTACTGAATCTGCAAAACTTATTGGTGCAACCGGAACCGGATTCTTGCTGTAATTGTTGTCAAGATCGACATCCATGATTCTTACATACAGTTTCTGACTATGAAATTGCTTTAAATAGGCATTTTCAAGTGTATCGGATTTATAGACTGTTTTCCAATAATAAAAGGATGGACTAACCACCCGCTTCTGTTTGCAGGCAGTGATTAACATTATAAACAGCAGGATATACTTGTATTTCATTAAATTTAACGCCAGAAATCAGTATTGATTTTCTTTGCTAAATTAACATTTAAACTTAAGAATATGAGAGCGGTTGTTCAGCGGGTTACGGCAGCAAGTTGTACGGTTAACGGAGACGTAACGGGAACTATCGGAATTGGTTTCCTGGTTTTACTGGGCATTGAGGATGCCGATACTGCTGAAGACTTACAATGGCTTGCAGCTAAAATTACCGCAATGCGGGTATTTGGTGATGAGCAAGGCCTGATGAATAAAGCTTTGGCTGATATTGGCGGTGACATTTTATTGATCAGCCAGTTCACTTTGTTTGCCAGCACAAAGAAAGGCAACCGCCCGGGATTTACCAGGGCGGCAAGGCCTGAAAAGGCTATTCCTTTGTATGAGGGCATGATTGAAGAACTTTCCCGACTATTGGACAAACCGGTACAAACCGGAGTTTTTGGAGCAGATATGAAAATCAGCCTGGTTAACGACGGGCCGGTAACAATCACCATCGACAGCAAAAACAAAGAATAAAAACAGTTCGGGCGTACAATGATGTTCTGGCCCGGGCCAGGTTAGGCCCTAGTTCTTCACAAGAAAGTAAATCCTTCACACCTGGTTCACACTTCCTTCACACAAAACCCACAAACAGGTACCTTTTTGTGAAGAAAGTGTGTAGAATGTGTGAACTATGTGCGGACTTGCCCTTATTGAGTAGGCACGATGACCCTAAGGTAGGCTAAACAAGCAACACCTGACAATTACACTGTATATCTTTATATTTGGAAAAGCATACATTAAACACACAAGAAATGACCATTAAAGAAGCACAAGAAACCGTAGATCAATGGATTAAAACCACTGGAATCCGTTATTTCAATGAATTGACCAATACGGCTATTTTGATGGAAGAAGTTGGAGAAGTGGCCAGAATCATGTCGCGTAAATACGGCGAACAATCTTTCAAAAAAAGTGACGAAACTGTTGATTTGGGCGACGAAATGGCCGATGTGCTATTTGTGCTCATTTGCCTCGCAAACCAGACCGGCATAGATCTGACTGCAGCTATGGAAAAAAACCTGGTTAAGAAAAGCATCCGTGATGCAGACCGGCATAAGAACAACGAGAAACTGAAATAGACTAATCTGTTTTTAAACATTGCACCGGATTGACATGTGCAGCCTTTAAGGCTTGCATGAATACGGTTAATAAAGAGATAAACAGGGCCAGTAAACCTGCAACCAGGAAATACCAGAATTGCAATTCTATCCGGTAAGCAAAAGTATTGAGCCAGTACCTGGCCAGCAAGTAACTGATGGGCAAGGCAATGACAATGGCTGTGATTACGGGCCGGGTAAAATCTCTGGACAAGGTGTAAACTACGTTCCATGCTGATGCGCCCAGCACTTTTCTGATCCCGATTTCTTTGAGCCTGCGCTCGGCCGTAAATGTAGCCAGACCAAACAAGCCCAGACAAGAAATGACAACAGCAAGTATGGCAAAATACCGGGAAAGTAGCGCTACCCTGGTTTCTGCGAGGTATTGCGCCTGGAAATCCTGATCCAGGAATTTATAATCAAAACTATAACCTGGATTATAGGTTGAATTTAAACGCTGGAGCGACTGGATCACCTCTTTTTCTTTTCCTGCATCCATGCTGACCATAATCCTGTTGGTTGTTTTTGGTGCATACAACATAAACATCGGACTTACAGACTTATGTAACGATTCAAAATTAAAGTCTTTGACTACACCTATAATCTGATAGTCTTTACCCCATAATTTAAAGAGCTTACCAACCGGATCCTTTAACTGCATGACTTTAATCCCGGCTTCATTAATGATGATCTTATCGAAATCAGCACCCAGTTGACTGGAGAAACTCCGTCCTGCTGACATTTCCATCCCCATTGTTTCGATAAAGCCGCTACTGACTTCTGCCTTTTGGAATTTGATCACCTCTTTAGGGTTTCTTCCCTCCCAACTGAAATCGCCAAATGTAGCTTTTAAATCGCCGAGAAATTCACGATCGATGCCTGCTGCATGACGAACACCTGGTATTTGTTTAATCGCATCGATTGCAAACTCAGAATTTCCTTTGAATCTACCCTCTGTTTCAAAGTACAGGACATTGTCTTTTTGATAACCGATGCTTTTGTGCTGCACATATTCGATTTGCTTGTATACAATCAGTACTGCGACAATTAGTAATACCGAAAGTGCAAACTGAAAAACGACCAATCCTTTACGGGCCCAGGAAGCTAATGGCGTAGCATTAAGCCGTCCTTTCAGTGCATTAACCGGTTTTAATCCTGAAAGGTAAAGCGCCGGATAACTGCCGGAAACCAGCCCGGTGAAAATGGCAATGCCCAGTAATATCCCGATTGCCTGGAAGTTAAAATGGAGCGTCAACTGCTTGCCGACAATGGTATTGAACTGGGGCAACAACAGTTCTACAGCAAGAAGAGAGATGAACAATGCTAAAAAAGCAAGGATCATGGATTCTGCCATGTACTGAACGATCAGAGATTCCCGCCTGGCTCCCATCACTTTCTTAATGCCCACTTCTTTTAAACGACGCGAGGCTTTGGCAGTAGACAAATTCATGAAATTGATGCAGGCAATGATCAGGATAAAAATGGCAATCAGGGAAAAGAGGTTCACATAATCGATCCTTCCCCCAGAAAGCTTTCCATTGTCATACTTGTTGTGCAGATAGCCATCGGCATATTTTCTAATGAATAGTTTTTCATTTGGCTGTCCCTTAGCCTTCATAAAATCGTAGAGCTTTTGATTGAAAAGCTCAGGATCGGCACCTTTCTTTAATAAGACGAAGGTATTTGGCCCGTAATTCCCCCATTTCGTATAATTTTCGCTAATGGAGAACAATACATCGATAGAAATTAAAAAATCAAACTGATCAGAAGAATTTGCAGGGATATCTTTAAATACCCCGGAAATTAAGACATGGTTATCTTTTGCAATCTCCGCATTTTTAAAATTTAGTTCTTTGCCCTGTACTGCCGTAGTATGAAATAATTTCATCGCCAGTCGTTCTGATATGACGATCTTATTTTTACCGTGTAATACGTCATCTGCACGACCGGAAATCAGTGGATAAGAAAATACTTTAAAAAAATTTGCGCTGGCAAATTTACCTGCGGCTTTAACAGGCGTATGGTTTTCCGCAGCGATCTTCGTATTTTCCAGCCAGTAACTGGGTGAGGTTGTCACCGCCTGATCTACTTCGGGCATTTCCCTCGCCAGCGCTTCTCCCAATACACCTACTGTTCCGTCGGTAGTAAGGACTGATGCCGCAGTTATTTGGTTTTGCATCACCTGATAAATTTCATTTTCATGAAATTTATCCATTTGAACCTCATCATTTACCCACAGGTAAATGAGTAAGGCACAGGAAAGCCCTGCTGATAGACCAATCAGGTTAATGAGGAAGGAGCTTTTATATCTGGTAAAATTCCTGTAAATCAGTAAAAGGTGATGTTTCAACATGATAAAATGGTTTCTATGTTGGTAATATCCATACCAATGCCAAGTGTGATAAAGCCGTCTGAAAGCGTTTAAAATATAAATCACACATTTGGCTGCTCGAAAACGAACAGACATTGTCCGTTTTTGAACAGCATCATTTTAAACGCTTTGGATATCGTAAACCAGTACTTTTTCCCAAAGGTGGCTACAGTTTTCAATGAAGGCCAGATGTAATGGATGGCTCTGGTATAAGCCCTGCCCTTCCAGATCATTAAAAAACATCAGCTCAGAAACATGCCAGCTGTGGTCAATTACAGGTCGCCTTTCCGTATCAGCAACAATGCCGACCTGCAGGTCTTGAACTGTTTCAATTTTTTTTAAAGTTTTAATACCCACGATAAGCTGGTCGCGATCTGTTGTGGACTCTGGATTTTTAAGCCAGAAAAACACATGATGAACGATTGGATATACTGGATTATTCTGACTCATGAAAGATTTTTTAATCAACCTAAGTTAAATAAAAAAACGGGATCCAAATGATTGGATCCCGCCGTATTTTATCAGCTAATTTTAAAGTTGTGCTTTAATTTTTGTTGCAGCCTCCGTCAGCTCTTCCTGACTAGGGCTTAGTTTTTCTTTACTAAAATTCATGTCATTTACGGCATTCATTGGAATGAGGTGAATGTGTACATGTGGTACTTCGAGGCCAATCACGGCAATACCTACTTTTTTACAAGGAAAAGCTTCTTTTAACCCTTTAGCTACAATTTTAGCAAAAAGGGTTAGTCCGAAATAACTTTCCTCATCCATATCAAAGATATAGTCGATTTCCTTTTTGGGAATCACCAGAACATGCCCCATGACCAATGGATTCACATCTAAAAATGCGAGAAAGTCATTTGTCTCTGCAACCACATGTGCAGGAATTTCTCCGCTTACAATTTTTGAAAAGATACTCGACATGGTTTTCGTTTTTATCTGCTGATATCCAATATTTCGAATTCTATTTTTCCGGCCGGAACTTCGATTTCTGTAGTATCACCTACCGATTTGCCCAATAAACCTTTTGCAATTGGTGATTTTACTGAGATTTTTCCGGTTTTAAGATCGGCCTCTGATTCTGCAACCAATTGATAAGACATGGTTGCTCCATTCTTAACATTCTTTATTTTCACAATGGATAGCGCCAGCACCTTAGTCGTATCCATTTTAGACTCATCAATTAACCTTGCAGTTGAAAGCGTGGTTTCCAATTTAGAGATTTTAGCCTCATGTAAACCCTGAGCTTCTTTAGCCGCATCGTACTCTGCGTTCTCCGAAAGATCGCCTTTATCCCTGGCCTCAGCTATTGCTTTAGAAATCAATTGCCTACCAGTAGTTTTCATATGCTGCAATTCTTCTTTTAGCCTATCTAAACCATCCTGGGTATAATATGTTACCTCTGTCATAGCGTTTTATTTTTTTATACTTCCTCTAAAAAACAAACAAGACTACATCGGCTTCTAAGCCTACATAGTCTTGCTTCAATTAAAACGAAGATAATAGGGTGTGAGGACAAAAGCAAATTTTAAGGATTATTTTACTTTACTCTACACCTTTCACATTCATTGGCAGGATATATACCGATTTACGTGCAGTGATGAATAAAATATCCTTTGTTTTACCTGCAAAGCAAACATTGCTGGGGCCTTCGGGAACCTTGATCTGTCCTTGTAAGATTCCTTCCGGACTGTATATCAAAACCGAACCTCCACCAGTTAGGTAAATGTTCCCTTTTGCATCCAGGGTCATCCCATCTGATCCCTTGTCAACGATTAGTTTTTTGTCTTCCAGAACACCATTTTTTCCAATGGCATACCGGTAAGTTTTTCCCGCGCCAATATCTGCTACATACAGGTATTTACCATCGGGCGTGCCTACAATGCCATTTGGTCTGACCATACCACTGGCTACCATAAGGGCCTGCCTGGCTCCTTTTGGCAAAAAATACACATCATTATGCTGCAAATCAGGCGAAGTTCTTTGCCAGTAATCACGTTGATAATAAGGGTCTGTAAAGTAAATATCTCCACTGGCATTTATCCAAAGATCATTCGGACCATTAAATTGCTTTCCCTCATAATCTTTAAGCAGAATTTTCACTTTAGCATTCGGACGAATGGACCAGATTTCTCCGCGTTCGTCTGCACAGACAACCAGGTTCCCTTTGCGGTCAAAATAACTCCCATTGGCACGACCTGATTTTTCCATAAATAAAGAAATCTTCCCATCGGTACCATACTTCCAGATTTTATCATTTGGCTGGTCTGTAAAAAACACATTACCTGCAGCATCAACAGAACATCCTTCCGTAAAACTAAAACCAGATGCGACCTGTTTGAGGCTATCCTGAATAAACAAGGGGCTTATGCCCGCAACCTGCGCGCCTGACAAGAAAGGGCTAAACCATAAAACAAGAAAAAAAGCAAGTCTGTATCCGTGCATAATCAAGGTTACTATTCTTTAACCAATTGAATCTGGCTAAAATTAAAACCACCAATATCAGCTAAAATCTTTAAAGTTTGCTTGCCCTGGTTAAACACAATTCCTTTTACTTCCAGAAATTGAAAGTTTTGTTCTCCACCGGTAGTGGGAATAGCCTGCGCTTTCGAGACGACCTGGCCATTGACAAGGATGCTAACCTGGCCAGTGCTTTCTGCAGCGGCAATTTTTAGTTTAATGGTGTAAGTCCCTTTTTTAAGTACGTTCACTGTGTATTGCAACCATTCACCAGCTTCTATATGGCCAACATAAAACTGGTCGCCATCCTTAAAAATATCTACCCCATCGTTTCTGTATACACGTCCGCGATTACCCGGAGTACCTTTTCCGGTTGAAACGTGATAATCCGCCGTATCTGTATCAAAATAAGCAATGCCATTACGGCCCAGATCATAGTCTACCGCATGAATCAGCGTATGCTGACCAACATCATGTTTTTTGAACGGTTTGGTTTGTACAGAAAAGGGTTGGCGGATCATCGCATCAATCACATCGCGATGCAGGATTGTATTTTCCAAACGCGCAGCAGCGGCCAATTCCATTAAGCCCTGATGTGCATCAGCTTCCTTTGGTTTGTCGCCGCCCTGATTCAGGTAATTAACTACCTGGTTATAGTTTGCGTTGGATTTGATCTCCATTGGATTATTGGACCCAATCTTCTTCAATGGCCACCAGGCCCATCCGATATTATTGGTTTCCAGTAAGCGAATGGCTTCTGTGAACCATACATTGGAATTTTCTCCGGTTTCACCTAACCAAACCGGTATGTTAAATTCTTTTCTCGCTTTCAACATATGCGCTATAGACTCCTGTGTATTGTAATTCCAATATTTATGGTAGCTCAGCACCATGTTATCATCCCATTGTGGAAGGATGCCATTGTAATTGTTTCCCCATCCGTTTCCTTCAATGATCACCATGTGTTTTTGGTCAACGGCCCTGATCGCTTTGGTAATCTCGGTCATCAGTTTTTTCAGCGGGGCGTTGACTTTTTCCTTTGTTCCGTTTTTATCATTTTTAGGATCTTCAAATCCCCAGTTGGGTTCATTAAGAATGTCATATCCCCCTATCCAGGGCTCATTTGCATACCGATCTGCTAGTTTTTTCCATAAAGCAATTGTTTTTTGCTGATTTTCAGGGCTGTCCCACAAAGATGGCTTTGAAGGATCGCGGTCTGAAATGTTCAGGTCATTACCCTGGCCACCCGGCGCAGCATGCAAGTCAAGGATCAGGTACATCTTGTTGGCCTTACACCAGGCCAGCAAAGCATCTGTCATAGCGAAACCTTTTTCCAACCAGGTATTTTGCCCTTTTACCGATTCCTTTTCTATCGGTAACGTATATAAATTATAGTGCATGGGCAGTCTAACCGAATTGAAGCCCCATGCTTTCATCGAATCGATGTCTACTTTACGGGTATGGTTGGCCAGCCAGGCCTCATAAAACTCCTGAGTTTTACGCTGGCCCACCAATTCTTCCAGCCTTTCTTTAATGCGGTATTGCTGCCCTTCTTTATTAACTTTGAGCATATAACCTTCTTGCAGCATCCAGCCGCCGAGTCCAATACCCCGCAATAGAACATTTTCACCTTTTTCATTTACAATTTTTGTGCCTTCGGCTTTTAAAAAACCTTGGGCTTTTAACCGGGACGTACTGGAAAAGAACAGGATCAAAGTGCAGCATAGGCTGAGGGTGTGGATATTTATTTTTTTAAACATAATCTGCTGGGACGTTATGGGATCAAAAATGTAGAAATGGAATGTGGTAAACTCGTTGTCTCTGCGGCTTTACCTCCCATCCACAAATAATACGGAATACTTTGGTTGCTTCGGTTCATCACGATCACGGCAAGTTTACCATCAGGATTAACAAAGGCAGTGGTAAGGAGCTTGTCGCGATTGGAAGAACTGGCTATTCTGGATGCGCCCGGACGAACGAATTTAGAGAAATGACCCAGGTAATAATAGGAATTGGTATAAATCAGGTTACCGGTTTTACTGTCTGCATGTAGCGGTGCAAAGCAGAAGTTGCCTACATGATTTGGTCCACCTTTATCGTCAAGTAACATGTTCCAATCTGTCCACGCAGTAACGCCACTGTTGAAATCATTAATTAAGGAATAACCATATCGCTCGCCGAGGTCCCACCTGGATAAACTATCCACGTTGAACTTTTCTACGCAACCTTCCGTTAGCATCAATTGCTTATCGGGAAAAGCTTCGTGCACGAGTTTAACATTGTTAAAAAGCATGTCGCTGCCTGTCCAGGTTTCATACCAGTGGTAACCGATGCCCCAAACATATTTTGCAGCTTCAGGATCTTTGAGGATGGTACTGGCGCGTTGATAGATCTGGTCGCGGTTGTGGTCCCATGCAATTAATTTTTTATCTGCCAATCCATTCTTTTGAAGCGTTGGACCTAAATGTTCTTTAATAAAATCTCTTTCTTCTTCGGCAGTAAAGATACAGGACTCCCATTTTTGGGTGGCCATCGGCTCATTTTGAACGGTAAGGCCCCATACTGGAATACCTAAGGACTCGTAGGTTTTTATAAATTTCACAAAATAATTTGCCCAGGCATCCCGATATTGAGGCAACAGCTGACCACCTTTCAACATGTCTTTATTGCTTTTCATAAATGCAGGTGGGCTCCATGGACTCACAAACAGCGGTAATTTACCCCCTGCGGCCTTAATTGCCTGTTTAATCAATGGAATTCTGAATTGCTGATCGTGTGCAACGCTGAAAGATTGAAGTGCGGCATCCCCCTCCTTGATATAAGTATAACTTCCGCTAGAAAAATCGCTGCTGTGAATGGTGGTACGGGCCAGACTATAGCCGATCCCTTTACCCTGATCATAATAAGCGTTTAGAAATTCCTGCTGACTTGCTTTATTCAGTTTGGCATAGGTTTCAGCAGTAGCGTCGGTTATGGTACCGCCAATACCCGTAACCGACTGAAATTTTTTATCGGGATCAACGAAAATACAAACCTGGGTTTCCAGGGGTTGCTTCATTTCTTTAAAACTTAATGTACCGGCTTTGGAAAGTCGCAGTTCTGATTTCGCTGCCGTAGTGTAAACCGTAGCGGTTTGTGCAAAAAGTGTGCTGCTGGTAAGTGTAGCTAGGAGTATAAAAATATTGCGCATGTTCTTGTTATTTTTTTTCACTTCTTAATAAAGATTCCAGGTAATAATAATCAGCATAGTTAATGGGCACATCAATTTCTGATTTTGCAGGTCTGTGACCTGTGCTGTGCTCCAGTATGAAGCCCTTGTTACTTCCGGGTTTTGAGGTGTATTTTTTATTTAAAGTATACAGCAGCTTGTCGGCCGTTTTACGGTAACCTTTTCCTGTTGAATAGCCATCAAGTTCGTACAATGCCGATGCCGTAATGGCTGCAGCCGAAGCGTCTCTGGATGTATTTGGTATAGCCGGGTCGTTGTAATCCCAATAAGGGACGCCATCTTCCGGTGTAGATTTGTTTGTTAAAATCAGATTGGCAATACCGTTGGCCTGTGCCAGATAGGTTTTATTGCCGGTTTCCCGGTAACACATGGTGTAGCCATACAAGGCCCATGCTTGTCCTCTTGCCCAGGCAGACGCATCACTATAGCCCTGCGCGGTAACTTTCTGGATCACTTTACCTGTCTGCACATCATAATCTACCACATGCCAGGAACTAAAATCGGGTCTGAAATGATTTTTAAGCGTTACATCAGCGTGGCTGATGGCAATTTTATAGAAACTGGAATCTCCTGTTAACTTCGTTGCTTCAAACAACAGTTCGAGATTCATCATGTTGTCGATAATTACCGGATATTTCCATTTGGCGCCATTATGATCCCAGGAGCGGATTACGCCGGCAACCGGATTAAATCTTTTGACCAGGGATTTTGCAGATTGAATGATTACATTTCGATAAGCAGTATCTCCGGTCAGTCGATAACCATTACCAAAACTGCAATACATCATAAAGCCAAGGTCATGCGTTCCGGTATTAAATTGCTCTTTTTTGACTTTCTCTGTATAGGTTCTGGCCAGTTCTTTCCATTTTTCGTTTTTGCTTTGTTCATATAAGAACCAAAGTTCACCAGCAAAAAAACCGCTGGTCCAGTCTCTGGAGTTTACCATCACCAGTTTTCCATTTTCAACGGTTCTTGGTGAGACTAAGTTTTTCTTCGCTGCCAGCGTATCTTTTTTGATTTCCTGGAGCAATACTTCAGTTTGTCTGCCAGCATCGGCAAATGCTTTAGGCACATTTATTTTTTGCGCCTTAGCCATGCCTACGCTAAGCAAGGCTGTTAAAAATAGGATTGATTTCATTTCAATTGGGTTTTTATTTGGCTATGCTTTTCCATTCCTGTCCTAACCGACTTCATACTGGTAAGCGCTTGCTAAATACGAACATTCTGGCTGTGTGTACCAGAATGTTCGTAAAGAATTGTGATTGAATGCGATTAATCTGGAATTTTATCCAGCGCCGGAACGTTACTTTCGTAACCAGTATATCCTTTATTCTGGTTAATGCGGCCATTTACGTTGAAGCGTTGTGCACTTGCAGGCACAGGCCATAAGACGTGGTAAGGAGCAATCCTGTAATTTACACCTTGCAGTGTAGGTACGTTGTTTCTGTAGAAATCATTTTTCTCGATGATTCTATCATAGAAGAAATTGTTTTCTGAGAAATTTGCCAGGGTGTAAGTTTTCCCGTTATAAGCCGCTTTACCGGTTTGTGCAAAAATATAAGCGATCCTGGTGAGTTCGGTTTTACGCGGTTCTTCCCAGTACAACTCCCTTGCACGCTCATCCAGAATTGTACCAATGGTAATTTTTGACGCATCGGTAAACAATCTGGCGTTTGCCCGCGCCCTTAAGGTATTGATATCCTGCATTGCCAAACCCAGGTCTCCTTTCCAATAATAAGCCTCTGCCCTTAGTAAAAGTGTTTCTGCAAACCTGAACACATACCAATCTGTATTGGTTCCACGTGGTGGATTCCAGTTTGGATCGTTGGCCAGTGCATTGGTTGAGTTGATGAACACTTTGTAATGTGGCCAGCCAAACCAATGTCTGATCGTATCCAGAGATCCGTTAGTGAACATCTGTTTGATGTTGCTGGCATCGTATTGAACCAAAGGCTTACCGTACAAATCCCGTTCTTCCGCTATTTTAGAAGACTTCAATGCAGGGTTGTTGTATACCAGATCAGTCATATCCATCCACATTCCTTTGGCATGACGGTAATCTGTATTGTCTGTCCAGATCTGTTTGGTGCTGTAAGAGGTTCCGCGGTACCTTCCGATCCCACGCCCGTACATCCGCGTTAATGGAATTTCGGCAGTGGCCGCATCTGTGATTGCAGTACCTCCATAAGGCGTTTTTAAGTTGGCAAAATGCCAGGCAGGCACGGTATTACGCATCAGCTGAGAACCTAAATTGGTATTGCCTTGCAGCGTTTCTCTATCGATCACCAGGAACAAAGCTTCTTTATTATTTGGCAGGGCTTTATTATCCATGCGGTGCAAATCCCAGACTACATTTTTAGTGAGGTCTCCGGCAGTACTTCCAAAACGAGCAGTCATCAGTCCATACGGGCTCCCGTTAATTACACTGCTTGCTGAAGCAATGGCATCATCAAATTTACCTAGAGCCAGATTAATTTTTGTCAACAGGTGATTAACTGCGCCCTTGGTGACTTCTCCTTTATTTACATTATCTGAAACTGAATTGCGTGCAAACTCCAGATCAGTTTTCATTTTTGCCAGAATGACCTCACGTTTTGTAGAGTAATAATCATCCTTTGGTGCATCTATATCTTTTAAATTTAAAGGTACGTCACCGAACTGGTGTACCAATCTATAATAATGATAAGCACGATAGAAATAAGCAGATCCAAGAATTGCATTCTTTTCAGCTTCATTTACATAGGTCGGCCTGTCGATATTGGTAATGACTGTATTTGCAAGCCTCACGCCACGAAACTCCTGTTCCCAGTACCATCCGATTTTATTAAAGTCATCGCTGTTTAGGTTGGCATCAGGCGTAATCCTGGATACCAGATCCTGTGCTGGTGTACTTTTATCTGTGGTTCCTTCTACAGCAACATCAGAAAAAATGGATTCAGTCAGCATCGGAGCAGAATCTCCAAAATATTCTTGTCTGACATTTGCTCCAAGACCATTCAGCGCAGCTTTTAATGCAGCCACACTACCTAGGGAAGTTTCTGGAGAATATTGTGAGAGCTGATCTGAATCAAGAAAACTTTTTTTACATCCCACCGATCCGATCAGTGCCAAAGACGCAAATACTATGATTTTTTTGTTAAATGTATTCATATGGGTTAAGATCATTATAATGAGATGTTAAGACCAAGTGTGTAAAATGTTGGCGTAGGGCCGTCATCCGGATCATTTTGAGGATCCCAGTATTTCCAGCTGGAAAATACTGCCGCATTATTGGCATTGACGTAGATTTTAGCATTTTTCACCCTTACCTTCTCTAAAATACTTTGAGGCAGGGTATAAGCCAGGGCCACATTATTTAGCCGTACAAATGAACTTTTACGAAAAACGGTAAAGCTGGTTCCACTGGTTCCTGAATTTAAACGGGCATAATCGTTGATTGGATTTGAAGGTGTCCAATAAGGCTGTATGTATGATGTCATCCGGGCAAAGCCTACACTTCCAGGCTGATTTTTTGCCTGATTGTATTGACGTTGCTGTCCCCAGTTTGAGATGAGCTGGAATGAAAAATCAAAGCTTTTGAACAGATTGAACTCATTTCTCATTGCCCAGATAAACCGAGGAGTCTTATAGCCCAGGTATTGTTTATCATTGTCATCGTACAAATAGTTTCCGTCTACATCTTCCAGTTTAAAATCACCCGCTTTAATCGCTGATTTTGAATATTTAGCAGCCTCAGTCATTTCATTTTCCTGCCAAACGCCAAGAATCTTATAATCCCAGATTACATCGATATCTTTTCCGATAAACCATCCGTTTGCAGGCTCATTGGAAGTTGAAGCCAGCCTGATGATCTTGTTTCTATTCAGAGAGAAGTTAAAACTGGTATTCCAGGTTACTTTGCCTTCTGTAATGTTGCGACTGTTCAGACTAATCTCCAGACCTTTATTGTTTACTTCGGCCAGGTTAGAATAATAATTTGAATAACCGGTAACGGTAGACAATGCTGGTCTAACCAGCAAATCAGTTGTTTTTTTGTTATACACATCAATTGATCCGTTGAGTCTGTTGTTTAGCACACCGAAATCAAGTCCTGCGTTTAGTGAGGCGGTTTCTTCCCATCTAAGATCAGGATTGCTTAAGCGGGTATTGATGCTGGCGGTATTTACCTCAGAAGCCGCTCCTGAACCATTTACGGTTTGGTATTTTCCAATGTTTAGCTGAGATAAAGCCGCGTAAGGATCAACGGTGCCGTTATCAGGATTACGGAGATCACGGTTACCATTGATACCGTAAGACAGTCTCAACTTTCCGTAGTTTAACCATTTCAATTGTTTAACAAATGACTCTTCAGTAAAAGTCCAGGCAAAAGCTGCTGCCGGAAAGGTTGCTCGTTTTGCATTGACCCCAAAAACAGAATAACCATCGCGACGGACAGATAAAGTCAGGGCATAACGTTGCATCAGGCTATAGTTTAACCTCGCCATCAAGGCATCACCGGTATAAACTTTATCTTCACTATTTACGGAAGCTTTACTTCCGCTGGCGATGTTGTGATATCCCAGAAGGTCATCAGGAACCATTCCCTGATTTGCAGCCTCGGTCCACCAGGTTTGGTATTTTTCGGCATTGGCCAATAAAGTCACATCAAAGCTATGGATATCTGCAAAAGTTTTGTTCCACTTTAACAAATTGTCAATCTGCCAGTTGTATCGGGTTTCATCTGCCCTGGTTACGATTCCACCTATGGTAGTCACATTTGGGTTTTTTGATGAACTATAGTTGAAGGTACGGTAAGAATCAAGTCCGGGACTAAAGTTCAGCTGGTAAGTGATTCCGAATGGCAATTTTGCTTTGGCATACAGACTGGCGAATAAGGTATTCTGCTTATCCATGCGATCATTGTAAGTCATGTTAAGAAATGGATTTCTTGCGTTCAATCCGTTGTCATCCGTCGGGATTCTACGTAAAGTACCATCTGCCTGATACATATCACCGTAAGGCGAAAGGTTGGTAAGTTCTGTCCAGACAGCAGGAATAGAACCTTCATCACGCGCAGCAAACTGCAGGTTCATACCTACGGTTAGGAATTTTGCTGCGGCTCCTTCCAGGTTAACTCTTGATCTGAAGGTGCTAAACTCTCCTCCTTTGATGACATTTTCATTTTTTTGGTACCCCACAGACATGTAATAACTGATTTCGTCTTTTTTGCCACTCATACTCAGGGTATGATCCTGACGGAGACCGGTTCTGAAAATCTCATCATACCAGTTTACAGTTTTACCGGCCAGGTAATTGGCTTTTTCATTGGCCGTAAGTCCAAGCCTGTTTAACCAGAGATCTACAGGATCGCCGGATTGCCCATTCAACCATTGTGTTATAGTTACGCCTTCAGGCAGGCTTCTCGGATCGTTGTACAGATATGGAGCGGTAACTCCACCACTTCTCAACACATCTCCACGCCAGTTGATGAATCCGGGCCCATCATAAGGTCTCATGTTCTGCGCAAGTGTTGCAAGACCAAAATTGGTATTGACACTTATGGTCGGCTTATCGCCTTTTCCTTTTTTAGTTGTAATTGCCACGACGCCCGTGGCTGCTTTTGCACCGAATACAGCAAGTGAACTTGCATCCTTCAGCACATCTACAGTTTCGATATCATTGGGATTGATATCTGAAAGTTGTCCGTTATAAATAATGCCATCCAATACAATCAATGGAGATGTACCTGCACTTAAAGTGGTTTTTCCACGTACCAATAAGTTTCCACCACCCTTTGCACTGGTATTCATACTTACAGAAAGGCCAGCGATATTCCCTTTAAGGATATCGGATACACTTTGGGGGTTTTCATTTTCCAGTTGTGTGGCTTTAACACTGGAAATGGCACCGGTAGCATCTTTTTTTGTACTTGTTCCGTAGCCAATTACGACCACCTCCGACAGGCCTTGTTCCGACTCTGCGAGGTTGATGTCAATTTGGTTGCGACCGTTTACGGAAACCTCCTGTGAGGTATATCCGATTGCCGAATAAATAAGAACGGCATTGGCAGGAACGCTGATGGCGTATTGGCCATCCGCCGACGTAGACGTTCCGGTTTTTGAGTTTTTAACTTTCACGGATGCACCAGGTATTGGTACGCCGAGTTTGTCTTTCACGATCCCCCTTATGTTTCTATCCTGGGCGAAGGACATTACATAAGTAGATAGAAAGATCATAATGAGCAGGGTAATTCTTCTTTTCATTTTTTTTATCTTGGTTAGAAATATAAATGGAGGGTAAAACTATCTCATAAAAACCAAACGAGCAAGATAAAAATAACATAAAACACTGTAAAACAAATAGATAGACTAAAGACCAATACGCTTCAACAACAAAGTTAAAAATGGCTTTTCGCTGATCAAGATGGGGTTAGCAGTGATTCTGCTTTTAGCTGTGATACGCTAAACAAACATGAAAAAAAATTAAAAAACAGGAACAATAAAGCTCATTTCGCCAATTATTCAGGCATTTTTTGAACTAAAACCGGATCAGGCTTAAACCTGAAAAGATGATATAGGTGGGAATTTTAGATAAAAAAAATCTTGTAGCGGTTATAAGGCTACAAGATCTGGTTGAAAAGCTTAGTTTATAAGTACTTTAACTAGGCAGTGCGGCTAATTTAGCAGCCAATACCTCAGATATTTTACGGTAAGATTCAAATGTCCAGCCACCAACATGTGGGGTAAGGATCAATTTACCAGACGACTTAAGTTCTGCATACCAATCCTGCGTAGCCAACGCAGGGAATTTTTCAGCTTCCAGTACGTCTAGTCCGGCTCCTATAATTTTATGATTCTGGATGGCATTGAGTACAGCCTGGGTATTTACCACCTCACCCCTTGCTGTATTGATAAAAAATATTGGTTTTCGGAAATGAAAGAGATATTCCTCATTGACCATTTGTCTGGTCTCTGAAGTTAACGGAATGTGGAGACTCAATACGTCACTATGTTTTACAATTTCTTCCATGCTCACTTCTTTGGCATAAGCATCTGAAAAACCTGTTTTATATTTATCATAAGCGATTACGTTAACTTCAAAGCCAGATAGCTTTTTAGCAAAACTTTTCCCCATAAAACCATAGCCAATGATCCCCACCGTTTTACCTTTAAGTTCATAGCCGCGGTTTCCTTCACGGTCCCAGATACCATTACGAATCTGAATATCCGCATTCCGAAAATTATTCATCAGACTGAGCAATAAACCAGTGGCATGTTCGCCAACAGCATCCATATTACCTTCGGGTGCATTAAGTAAAGCGATGTTACGTTCCCGGGCAAAATTTTCATCAATGTTATCGAGTCCGGCGCCGGCACGTGCGATGAATTTCAAGGCAGGTGCGGCTTCCATCAATTCCCGGTCAATTTTAAACTTTGTCCGCACCGCTATACCAATATACTGATCTATAACAGCCATGGTTTCAGCGCGGGTAATTAGCGGTTTATCATCCACTTCGTAACCCAGTTCAATCGCTTTATCCTTAAAAGCAGGGTGTAAATCGTCGACAATCAGAATTCTTCTGCTCATATTATTGAGTAAGTTGTGTTAAATGTTGTGTTAAAGCAATGAATTCGGCTACGCTAAGCTGTTCGGCACGTTTATCAAAAAAAGTATGATCGTCCATTTTGTCCTTAGGTACTACGCCCGACAAAGCATTTCGCAGTGTTTTTCTACGTTGGTTAAACCCGGCTTTTACTGTTCGCCAGAATAACTTTTCATCGCATGGCAAGGTTTCAACCGCATTCCGGCTTAACCTGATCACTCCGGAGTTTACTTTAGGTGGGGGGTTAAAAGTACCTGGTTTTACTGTAAACAAATACTCGATATCATAGTAGGCCTGGATCAACACACTAAGAATGCCATAATCTTTGGTACCGGACTTGGAAGCACATCGTTCTGCAACCTCCTTTTGAAACATGCCAACCATCTCCACCACGTTTTGCCTGTTTTCTAATATTTTGAAGAGGATCTGCGATGAAATGTTATAGGGAAAATTTCCAATGATGGCATATTTCTCTTTAAATATTTCTGAAAGGTTCAAGGCCAGAAAATCGCCGTTAATCAGCCGATTGCCTAACTGGGGATACTTTTCCTGCAAAAAATGATACGATTCCACATCAATATCGATCAGAAAGGTTTCCAGATCTTCACGTTCCAGTAAAAGATCTGATAAAATCCCCATACCCGGTCCGACCTCCAGCACTTGTTTATACTGGTCGGTATGTACCAAACCATTTACAATTTTGGCCGCAATCTTTTTATCTGTTAAAAAGTGCTGCCCTAAATGTTTTTTTGCCCTCACCAAACTCATATGATCTCTTTATAAGGCCGCAAAATATTAAAGATTTATGAGTATCAGACTAAGATTATGATGAATTAAGGTGAAAAACTGTAATTTGCGCTAAATTTCTAATTGGGTATGAGTAATAAAATTAAAATCGGAATCAGCATAGGAGACACAAATGGAATTGGTCTGGAAGTCATTCTTAAGACTTTGGCACACAACAGTATTTTTGAATACTGTACACCAATTGTATATGGCCATACTAAAGTAGCTTCTTATCATCGTAAAGCATTAGGCCTGGGCGATTTCGCTTTTAATGTGATTAACGATACCAATTCGGCAAATCCGAAGAAAGCGAACCTGATCAATTGCTGGGAAGAAGACGTTAAAATAGAACTGGGAGTTTCGAATGAAACCGGTGGAAAATACGCCTTGCTTTCTTTGGAAAAAGCAACCGATGCCTTGTTAAAAGGGGAAATTGATGCATTGGTAACTGCACCGATCAACAAACATAACATACAGTCTGACACCTTTAAGTTTCCCGGGCATACCGAATACTTGCAGGAGCGCAGCAGCAGTTCGGATGTATTAATGTTCATGATCAGCGAGGACATCCGCGTTGGCGTGGTGACCGGACATATTCCGGTAAAGGAAATCTCGCAGAGCATCACTAAAGAAAAGATCGTTAAAAAACTCTTGCTGATGAATGAGAGTTTGAAAAAGGATTTCTGGAAGGAAAAACCGAAAATTGCGGTATTGGGTTTAAATCCGCATGCGGGTGATAACGGGTTGCTTGGCAAAGAAGAAGAGGAGATCATTATTCCGGCCATACAGGAAGCCTTTGATAAGGGTGTGATCTGTTTTGGCCCCTACCCTGCCGATGGCTTTTTTGGCAAAGGCACGCACAAACAATTTGATGCTGTACTGGCGATGTATCACGACCAGGGTTTGATTCCTTTTAAAACCATTGCATTTGGAACCGGGGTAAATTACTCTGCAGGTCTAAAAATTGTAAGAACCTCACCGGATCATGGGACGGGATATGATATTGCAGGTAAAAACCTGGCAGACCCATCATCTTTTATCGAAGCTGTTTTTGCGGCCATACACATTGTGAAGAACAGAAGAGAGCAGGAAGAACTGTTGAGGAGCCAATTGAAAGGTGGTGGAAAAATCACTGAAACACAATTTGACATCAAAGACGATGCGTCTTAAAAAGAGGTAATTAAATAAATTTGCAGTCAATAAAAATAATCCCTACATTTGCGGGCTAAAATTTTGTTACAATTGAAACCACTAAAACAATTTTCGATCCCTTTTACCGGCTTAAAAATTGGCAAACATTTGTTTGACTTTGAGATTGATAACAGCTTTTTTGACGCTTTTGAGTATTCTTTAGTAAAAAAAGGAAATTTAACTGCGGAGGTTGAGCTAGATAAACAAGAAACAATGCTAATTTTGCATTTCCGTATCAAAGGAAACATTGTATTAGATTGTGACAAATGTTTGGCTGAATTTGAGGCTCCAATTGAAATACAGGAAAGACAAATTGTAAAATTTGCCGAAGATGAATTAGAGAGCGATGATCTGGAGATCATGGTAATCAACAAAAAAGAAAGTGAGATCGATGTATCGGAACTGATTTATGAATTCATTACTGTAGCGGTACCTTATATTAAAATATGTGAGGAAAACGGCAACGGACAGAAATGTGATCAGGAGATGATTGCAAGACTGGAAAGACTGGCTGTAGGATCACAACAAGAAGAAGAAAAACAAGATGCAGACCCAAGGTGGGCAGCATTAAAAAAATTAAAATAATAATTAAATAAATTAGCAATGGCACATCCAAAACGCAAGATTTCTAAGAGCAGAAGAGATAAGAGAAGAACTCACTATAAAGCAGAAGCTCCTTCTTTAGCTACTTGTCAGACAACAGGTGCAATACATACTCCTCACCGTGCTTACAACGTTGATGGTAACCTGTACTACAACGGTAAATTGGTTATTGAAAACACCTCAATAGGTTAATTTTCTTGAAAAATAGTTTGTGTTTTAAGTTGGCGAACGTTTAACTTAGGAACTTAGAAAAACGGCAATTTTGCCTGAAACACAAACTGATTTTTACTATGAAAATAGGTCTCGATATAATGGGCGGAGACTATGCTCCTAAAGCTAATGTTTTAGGAGCAATAGCAGCCCATCAATTGTTATCTCCAAAGGAGCACATAGTGCTTATAGGGGATACGCAGCAGATTAAGCCTTTACTCTCTGAAAACGGATTCAATCCGGATCACTTTGAATATGTTCATACCGAAGAAGTGATTGGTATGGGCGAACATGCCACTAAGGCTATTGTTCAAAAACCAAACTCAAGTATTTCTGTAGGATTCAAAATGCTCAAAGATGGGCAGCTGGATTCATTTGCAAGCGCTGGAAACTCTGGTGCAATGCTTGTTGGTGCCGTATTTAGTGTTAAAACTATCCCGGGCATTATCAGGCCTTGTATTACGACTTTTCTTCCAAAACTTAGCGGAGGCCTTGGCCTGATGCTGGACGTTGGTGCAAATGCAGATTGCAAGCCAGATGTATTGCTTCAGTTTGGTGTATTGGGCAGTCTTTATGCAGAATATGTCATGCAGATTGACAATCCGAAAGTAGCCTTAATGAACATTGGAGAAGAAGATGAAAAAGGGAACATGCTCAGTATGGCTACATTCCCCTTGATGAAGGATACCCAGTTGTTTAACTTTGTGGGAAATGTGGAAGGAAGGGATTTGTTTAATGACAAAGCGGATGTGATTGTTACAGACGGCTTTACCGGAAATGTAATGCTTAAACTTGCAGAATCATTTTATGTTCTGACCCTGAAAAGGAAAATGAAAGATGAGTTTTTTGACCGCTTTAACTATGAAAACTATGGTGGAAGTCCCGTTCTTGGTGTAAACGCACCAGTCGTGATTGGCCATGGCATCTCTAGTCCTACGGCAGTAAAGAATATGATTCTTCAGTCCAGAGACATGATTACAACTGGCTTGGTTGCGAAAATACAAGCTGCTTTTAAATAATTAAAGATAAAATGAGTAAAATTCACGCTGCGATTACAGCTGTTCATGGTTACGTTCCAGATTACGTGCTTACCAACAAGGAGCTGGAATCAATTGTCGATACTACGGACGAATGGATTACGTCCAGAACAGGAATCAAGGAGCGAAGAATATTAAAAGGTGAAGGTTTAGGAACTTCGGACATGGCAGTACATGCGGTGAACGGCCTGCTTAAAAAACGTGGTATCGGGGCTGCAGAAATTGACCTGATCATTTTCTGCACCACTACGCCAGACCTTCCTTTTCCGGCATCAGCAAATATATTAGCCGATAAGATCGGTGCAAAAAATGCCTGGGGTTACGATCTTCAGGCAGCATGTTCGGGATTTATTTTCGGACTATCTACAGGTTCACAATTCATTGAATCTGGAAAACACAAAAAAGTTTTAGTAGTTGGCGGAGATAAGATGTCTTCTATCATTAATTATGAAGACCGTACAACCTGCATCATCTTTGGCGATGGTTGCGGTGCGGTGCTTTTAGAGCCTAATGAAGAAGGTCTTGGCATTATGGATTCTGTACTGAAAAGTGACGGAGCAGGCAGGCAATATCTGCATCAAAAAGCAGGTGGTTCGGCCAGACCTGCAAGTCATGAAACGGTAGACAATAACGAGCACGTGGTGTATCAGGAAGGTCAGGCAGTGTTCAAATTTGCAGTAACCAATATGGCAGAAGTTGCCGCCCAAATCATGGATCGCAATAACCTGACTTCTGATGACGTGACCTGGTTGGTTCCGCATCAGGCCAATAAGCGCATTATCGACGCAACAGCATCACGTATGGGTGTCGGTTCTGAGAAAGTTATGATCAACATACAGCGTTATGGCAATACGACGAATGGTACAATTCCGTTATGTTTGTGGGAATGGGAAAGTAAATTGAAAAAAGGCGACAACATTATTCTTGCTGCTTTTGGAGGTGGATTTACCTGGGGTTCTGTTTACATCAAGTGGGCGTACTAATTTTATAAAATAAATAATCTTAACTTAGATAGTTCTAAAGAAGTACTATTTTTCTAAATAACCTAAAAAATGGATATTAAACAAATTCAGGAACTTATTAAATTTGTTTCTCGTTCGGGCGTAAATGAAGTTGCTATTGAGCAGGAAAACTTCAAAATAACAATCAAAACCAATCAGGCCCCTACAATTGTTCAGGCAACTGTACCTGCGGTTCAGGTTGCGGCACCAGTAGCTACAGCTGCTGCACCACTTCCGGTTGCTCCGACAGAAACTCAGGCTGCTGCAGCCGTAGAAGATACTTCAAAATACATTACTGTTAAGTCTCCGATGATCGGTACTTTCTACCGCTCTTCGAGCCCGGATAAACCTTCATTTGTAAACGTAGGTGATGAAGTATCTGTGGGTAAAGTAGTTTGTATCATTGAGGCGATGAAACTTTTCAATGAAATTGAAAGTGAAGTTTCAGGTAAGATTGTAAAAGTCCTTGTAGACAATGCATCACCAGTAGAGTACGACCAACCTTTATTCTTAGTAGAACCGATTTAATCCGTCGTGCTGGCTCATACCAGCATCTTCATATTCAATACAGGCCCTGAAATACATTCAGGGTGACGAAAAGGAAAAAATATATGTTTAAAAAAATACTAATTGCCAACAGAGGCGAGATTGCGTTGCGCATTATTCGTACCTGTAAAGAAATGGGCATCAAAACCGTAGCTGTTTATTCTACTGCTGATCGCGAGAGTTTACATGTGCGTTTTGCGGATGAAGCCGTTTGTATTGGACCTCCTCCAAGTAAGGATTCTTACCTGAGCATTCCAAACATTATTTCGGCTGCCGAACTGACCAATGCCGACGCCATACACCCGGGATACGGATTCTTATCTGAAAATGCTAAGTTTTCATCTGTATGCCGCGATTATGGAATTAAATTTATTGGTGCAACTCCTGAGCAGATCAATTCCATGGGTGATAAAGCCTCAGCTAAAGAAACCATGAAAAAGGCAGGCGTTCCGACGATACCAGGTTCAGAAGGTTTGTTGGAAAGCGTAAAAGAAGGAATTACCATAGCCAATGAAATGGGTTATCCGGTAATTCTGAAAGCTACTGCCGGTGGTGGTGGCCGTGGAATGCGTGTGGTATGGAAAGATGAGGATTTTGAAAATGCCTGGGATAGCGCAAGACAAGAATCAGGTGCTGCCTTTGGTAATGACGGATTGTACCTTGAAAAATACATTGAAGACCCACGTCACATCGAGATCCAGATTATTGGTGATCAGTACGGTAAAGCTTGTCACCTTTCAGAACGTGATTGTTCGATCCAGCGCAGACACCAGAAACTGGTGGAGGAAGCGCCATCTCCGTTCATGACTCCTGAATTGCGGGAAAGAATGGGTGAGGCTGCGATCAAAGGTGCAATTGCTGTACAATATGAAGGCGCAGGAACAATTGAATTTTTGGTTGACAAACACCGCAACTTCTATTTCATGGAAATGAATACCAGGATCCAGGTAGAGCATCCGGTAACCGAAGAGGTAATCAATTATGATTTGATCAAAGAACAAATTAAAGTTGCTTCAGGCGTTCCGATTTCCGGAAAGAACTATTTGCCGGATATGCACGCGATTGAGTGCAGGATCAATGCTGAAGATCCTTTCAACAACTTCAGACCTTGTCCTGGAAAGATCACTAACTTCCACTCTCCGGGTGGACATGGTGTCCGTGTTGACACACACGTTTATGCCGGTTATCAGATTCCTTCCAATTACGATTCCATGATTGCAAAACTAATTTGCGTGGCACAAACCCGCGAAGAAGCCATCAGTACTATGGAGCGTGCATTGAGCGAGTTTGTGATAGAAGGTGTAAAAACTACGATACCTTTTCACTTAAAACTAATGAAAGATCCTAACTTTAGGGCTGGTAATTTTACAACTAAGTTTATGGAAACTTTTGAGTTCTCTGAGTAGTGAAAAAAAATTATATACTGGTGAAAAAACTATTTCATAGATTTTAAACGTAAATACCATTCTGACAAAATAGAATGGTATTTTTGTTTTACAAATAACATACATGAGTGAGCCTACAAAACGCGACCTGATCGGCGCGATAAAAGAAAAAGGAAAAAGCCTGGAAGCAGAAATGTCTTTCTTTGACCATATTGATGTATTGAGAAAACATTTATTGCGGGCATTACTGGTCATCGTATTGTTTACAATTGGTGCTTTCTGGTTCTCGGACTTTATTTTCAATGAGTTGATAATGGGACCTAAAAATCCCAACTTCTGGACCTATAGGATGATGTGTAAAATGGCCGCAGCATTTCCAAACCTGATCGGCTCAGATTTTTGTATCACGCATATCGATGCCAAAATTATCAATACAGAAATGGCAGGACAGTTTACGCTCCAGATCAATTCATGTATTATGGTTGGTGTTGTGCTTGGGATCCCCTATTTATTGTTTGAACTTTGGTTATTTATTAAACCGGCTTTACATGACAATGAGCGCAAGTCAGCAAGTAGTTTTGTAACTTTTGCCTCTGTACTGTTCTTTCTCGGGATTTTATTTGGCTACTATATCGTTTGTCCTTTGTCGGTTAACTTCCTGACTGGATTTACTGTGAGTAAGGAAATTGAGAATACATTTACCATATCGTCCTACCTATCGTCGATATCTACGTTAACTATAGGCTCGGGTATCATTTTTCAGCTGCCTGTAATCATCTACATTTTATCTAAATTCGGCATCATGACCCCAGCGTTTATGCGCGCGAGCAGAAGATATGCAGTAGTATGTATTTTGGTTATTGCAGCAATAGTAACGCCAACGCCGGATATTATTACGATGCTTGTTGTTGCTTTGCCGCTCTTTATTTTGTATGAAGTAAGTATCTTTATCTCTGCAAATATTGAACGCAAAAGAAACAAAGAACTTTATGGCGTAGCCAAAATAAAAAAATAACATTTAAACAATAAGATCGCAAAGATGTCAACGCAAACAAAACCAACCATTGCACTAGGTGCCGACCACGCCGGATTTGAATACAAAGAAATGCTGAAAGCGTTTTTAACTGACTACGAGGTTAAAGATTTCGGAACATATGCACCAGATTCTGTTGACTATCCGGATTTTGCACATCCCGTTGCTGATGCGGTAGAAAGCGGAGCTTATCAATTTGGAATATTGGTTTGTGGAAGTGCCAATGGCGTAGCCATTACAGCGAATAAACATCAGCAAATCAGAGCAGCCATTTGCTGGTTAACTGAAATTGCATCACTTGCAAGACAACACAACAATGCCAACATCATTTGTATACCAGCCAGGTTTGTATCTCAAGATCTGGCCAAAGAAATGGTAAGCACCTTTTTGACCACAGCTTTTGAAGGTGGAAGACACGGAACCCGCGTAAATAAAATATCCTGCTAATGAGAAAGCAACTGCTATATACAAGCCTGGTCTTGTTTTTAGGATGCACTGCTGCAGCCCAGAACAAAGATGCCATTAAATTTAGCCAGAGCATCAACAAAGATAATGCTTACAAACATTTGTCTGTATTGGCTTCTGATGCTTATGAAGGCAGGGAAACTGGTAAAAAAGGTGGCTGGATGGCAGCAGATTACATCAGGGATTTTTTTAAAAGTCTGGGATTGAAAGGCCCAGTGAATGGGGAGTACTTTCAACCGATAGACATGGCCAGCTATACCTTATCACAAATTTTAACAGTTGATGGGCAACCGGAAGAAGCTTTAAAAGATTATTATGTCATGCCTTATCAGGTATCGGCGGATGGCTTTGCTTTTAATGCAGGCAAAATTTTGTTTGTAGGTTATGGCTTGACCAGAGATGGTTATAATGATTATGAAGGACTGGATGTTACAGGGAAGGTTGTGATGCTGATCAAGGATGGAGATCCTTCTGGAACGCCTACAGGCCGCAATGCGGCCTCAGCCCTGAATGCGAAGTTAAAATACCTCAATGACCATAGAGCTGCCGCTGTATTGGTCATAGATACGGAGGTAGATCATATTCCTGACCAGCTTAAAGCCTATCTGCAAAAGGAGGAAGTGATGATGAAAACGAAGGAAAACCTGGAGCGTTTAAGTACGACCAAAGGTATTCCAGTAATCAACATCAGCACTACCCTGGCCAATAAATTATTAAAGGCAGCCAATACCAATTTAGAGGCTGTTAAAAAGAAAATAACTGAAAGCGGCAAACCTGCTTCTCAGGAACTGGGCATTACGGTGACCGCGAGCGCGAAAAAATCAGCAGAAAAAGTCCGGGCAGAAAACGTTCTGGGATATCTGGAAGGTTCTGATCCCAAATTGAAAAACGAACTGTTGGTTTTGACTGCGCACTATGATCATATCGGAATTACTCCGGAGGCAAAAGGTGAAGACAAGATCAACAATGGTGCGGATGACGATGGCTCGGGAACAACAGGTATACTGATGCTTGCCGAAGCATTTTCAAAGGCAAAAAAAGCAGGGAAAGGTCCTAAAAGAAGTATTCTTTTTATGACCGTAACCGGTGAGGAGAAAGGTTTGCTGGGCTCGGAATGGTATTCGGAACATCCGGTTTTTCCTTTGGAAAAAACCATCACCAATCTGAACATTGATATGATTGGTCGTGGCGATAAGGCCCATGCAGACGATAACAATTTCGTATACATCATTGGCTCGGACATGTTAAGTACGGATCTGGACCGCATAGGTAAAAAGGCCAACAAAGATTATGTTGGACTTAAACTGGATGAGCAATACAATAACCGTACAGATCCCAATCGTTTTTACTACCGTTCAGATCATTACAATTTTGCCAAACATGGCATACCCGTCATCTTCTATTTCAATGGCGTACATGATGATTACCATCAACCCGGAGATGAGGTTAGTAAAATTGATTTCCCAATGTTAGCTAAAAGAGCTAAGTTGGTTTATTTTACGGCATGGGAACTTGCAAACGGAGCTAAAAGACCCGTAGTTGATAAAAACGAAGACGGCACAAAGAAAAATTAATCACATATCCTATCGTGAAAAGACTATATTACCAGGGTAATATGGTCTTTTTTGTTTAAAACCTATATTTAAAAGTCGCTGCGTCATGCTTAAGCTTATTTATTTTTATATTTGGAAATGATGAAGGTATCTGAAGAATTTTTAGTTAAAGCAGATGAGAAGGCCTTTGATTTAGGGCATCGCAAAACAATTAATCACAATATCGGTAAATATAATACTGCAGTTGAGCGCGGGCTGTCTAGATTTGAAAATCTGGAGAACTCTAAAAAGAAGGCTCATGTGATTAAATGGAGAGTGATGGAGAACCTGGATAAATTTTTACCAGAGTTCGAATCTAATTTTCAGCGCCGTGGAGGAAAGGTAATCTGGGCCAATGATGCAGAAGAGGCTCAGAAAGAAATTCTAAATATCATCCATAAAAACGGGGGCAAGACAGTCATCAAATCCAAATCTATGACTACAGAAGAGATTCATTTGAATGATTTTCTGGAAAAACACGATATAGAATCTTTGGAAAGTGATTTGGGGGAATACATTGTCCAGTTACTGGGACAAGCGCCCTATCACATTGTAACTCCTGCAATGCACCTGAGTAAGGAGGAAATTGCCAAATTATTTCATGAAAAATTTGGTACTCCGCTGGACTATAGTCCGGAGCAACTCGTTCAAAAAGCAAGAGAACTTTTGCGGGAAAAATATCTGAGCGCGGATATTGGAATCACAGGTGGCAATTTTTTAATTGCCGACACCGGTAGCATTGCGCTGACAGAGAACGAAGGTAATGCAAGGCTTTGTACCACCTTTCCCAAAATTCATATTGCCATCGTTGGCATTGAAAAAGTTATCCCTTCCATGGCAGATCTGGACCTTTTCTGGCCCTTATTGTCCAGCCATGGAACAGGTCAGAACCTGACGGTCTACAATACCATATTGAGTGGCCCGAGAAGTGCAGAAGAAACAGATGGCCCCGAGGAAATGTATGTCATTTTACTGGACAACGGCCGGACTAATTTACTGGCACAAAAGGAACAAAGGCAGGGCTTATACTGTATTCGCTGCGGGGCTTGCTTAAACGCCTGCCCTATTTATAAAAATATTGGTGGCCATACTTACAATACAACGTATAGCGGACCAATCGGATCGATCATTACACCGCATTTAAAGGGAATGAAAGATTTTAAACACCTCAGCTATGCCTCTAGTCTCTGCGGGAAATGTTCTGAGGTATGTCCGGTTAAAATAGACATCCACAAAATGTTATTGCTCAACAGAAGAGATGCAGCTGCCACACATGAAAATACGAAAACCGAAGATATTGGGTGGAAGATATGGAAAGTGGGCATGCTTAAGCGCTCAAGGATGGACAGCGTGGGGGGTAAAATCAAAAACTTCTTCTTAAAATTCCTGTTCAAAAAAATCTGGGGAAAATACCGTACAATGCCAGAAGTAGCACCTAAATCCTTTGCTAAATTATGGGAAGAAAAAAAGAAGGCACGATAATGGTCTGTTAAAGTTTAAAGCGCAAATATGAAAGCATTACTATGGTCAGCAATGGGTCTTCTTTTTTTCAGCGGCTGCAATCCCGGCCCCAAACATCCGCAAGCCGATTTGGTGAAACATAATGATGTGATGAACATGTCAGCGCAGGAAATCTTAAACTATGCGGATTCCATTGACGCCAGTCTGCCTGCTTTGACAAAAGAAAGTAGCCTGGTCTTTAAGATTACGCCAGACGAATCTTTATTTGTTGATCAATATCGAAATAACGGCCAGCAGCCGGTATGCTACGTAGAACATACCAGTAGCGCAGGAATAAGTGAAATAACATCAACATATTACCTAAAAAATGACAGTCTATTGCTGGTTCGCAGGCGACAAACACGGCTCAAAAGCGGATTGACACAATTCAGTGATCAGCGTAGTTTTTTAAGAAACAATATCGTATTTAAAACTGAAGAAAAATCAGGGCCCGACTCTTCCGGCCTGGCAAGACAAAGTTTTTCCGAAAGGAAAAACCCTCAGGATAAGACCCTAAATCCTTATGCAGAAAAGATTGTGATGTTCAAAGATGCATTGGCCGGCGTCAACAAATTTGAACTGGTATTTGATAAACTTGTTCAATTACCAGATGCCAGACATCTGCTTTTAAAAGGAAAAATACCGAACGGATATAGTGCAAGTATACTGGTAGAAGAACCCGATTTATTAATCGACAGTTTACAAAATGATCCCAGACATTTTAATGCCAGAAAACTCAATTTCAATTGGGAGATAAAAGATCATGAGGCCGTTTACGTACCTGTTGCTGATAATTTGACCTCCGCTAAGGGATTAAACAAATAGATATTGCCATTATCCAGGCAAATGCACCGGTAACGTTTTCTTAATCGTTCCCCTTTTCTAAAACGTCTTCCATCTTTGATGCTGAATATCGCATCCATCGGAATCTCTTCTAACCGGGATACATCCAGGGGCTGGTCATACTTTTTCAGGGCTCTGGATAGTTTAAGATCGGTACAACTGGCAGCAGAAGGATTGTTCAGATAGCTGACCACTGCATGTTTGACATCAGCAGGAAAAATCTCCTGATTTAAAAACGGCGCCATCATTCTTTTAAAATTATGCTTCCATTCTTCTCCGTGAGGCTTAACCTTATTTTGATAATCGTTCCAGGTTAACAAATGTGCAAATTCATGAACTGTAGTTACCAGAAACTGATACACATTTAAGTTATTGTTCACAGATATTTTGTGTCCTTCACCACGGTAAGGATGCCTGTAATCACCAAGTTTTGTTGTCCTGCCTTTTGAAATTTTAAATTCACATTGAAAATAATCAATCCATCTGGCAATAATCGGAACCGCATCAACCGGCATATATTGTGCTAAAATACGCTCTTTTTCCACCAGTACCAATATAGGTAAATTACTTTAAAAGTTGGTAGGCGATTAAGCTGGCTACGTAGGCCAGTCCTGTCATATACACCAATTGAATGACTGGCCATTTCCAGGACTTGGTCTCCCGGTAAACGACTGCTACTGTACTCATACATTGCATCGCAAATGCATAAAATAGCATCAAAGAGAAGGCTGTGGCAAATGTAAATACAGGAAGCCCGGTATCAGGATTTCTGGCAGCTCTCATTTTCTCTCTAATCGTTGCTTCAGCCTCGTCACCACCATCTACACTATAAATGGTTGCCATTGTTCCTACAAAGGCCTCTCTGGCCGCAAAAGAAGTAATCAGGGCGATGCCGATCTTCCAGTCAAACCCGAGTGGTCGTATTGCCGGTTCAATCACGTGACCAAGAATACCCGCATATGAATTTTCCAGACGCTCTGCAGCATGGTCCCTTTCCAGGGTACTGATCTGAACGCTATCCTTACTTGCCTCAATGGCGGCATACTTTTTATCAATAGCTTCAAATCGGTCAGACGGGCCATAAGTTGCCAATACCCATAAAATGATTGAAATGGCAATGATCACCTTTCCTGCTTCGATGACGAAGGTTTTTGATTTCTCGTACATCGTATAAAGCACATTGCTCCAGCGCGGCATTCTATATACCGGAAGCTCCATGATGAAGTATGATTTCTCTTTGGCTTTGATCAGAAAGTTCATCACAAAAGCAACCGTAATTGCAGCAAAAATACTGATGAGGTACATGCCCATTAAAGTCAGTCCCTGCAAATTGATAAAGCCCCAGACCATTTTTTCAGGAACAACCAAACCAATAAGTAAGGTATAAACCGGCAGACGTGCAGAGCAACTCACCAGGGGTGCAACCATGATGGTAATGATCCGGTCTTTCCAGCTTTCAATATTTCTGGCACTCATGATTGAGGGAACAGCGCAGGCCAGACTACCAATCATTGGTACAACCGATTTTCCGCTTAGTCCAAATTTGCGCATGATCTTATCCATCATAAAGGTTACTCTTGCCATGTAACCAGTATCTTCCAGGATAGAAATGAAAGCAAACAAGATGGCAATCTGAGGAATAAAAATCACGACCCCACCCAGACCTGCAACCACACCATCTAACAACAGATTGGTCAGAATGCCATCTGGTAAATGTTCGTGACCATATGCGGTAATCCACAGGAAACTCTTTTCAATAAGTTCCATCGGATAAGCCGACCAGGAGAAGATCGAATTAAAAATAAAGAAAAGTATACCGATAAAGATGATAAAGCCCCAAAACTTATTGGTTAGCACCGCATCAATCCTATCATTAAAAACGAACTTCCTGGCAGCACCGGTATCTTTAATTACACCAGTTAATACTGTACTTAAATATCTATAGCGGGCTATGGTTTCCGCAGCCTGTAATTTAGAAGATTCAAAACCCTGATTCGATTTAATTTCTGCAAAGGCCTTCTTATCTTCAGCAGAGAAAACTTCCAGTGTTTCGTACTGATGTAATACCTGGAGTGCAAAATAATTGTTTGCTGTATTCAAGCGGGTTTTAGCGAGGTCAATAGCCTCTGGAGCCAAGGCGTGTACATCAGCACCTGCAACCTGCGTTGCAATTGAAGTCGTATTGTTGATGGCTTCTTTAAGTTCAGTTAAACCCGAATTGCTCCGGGCAGATATGGCTACAATCTGAATACCAAGACGCTGGGAAAGCTTATTGACGTCGATTTCAATGCCTTCCTTTTTGGCCATATCGGTCATATTCAGTGCAAGTACCACAGGTAATCCCAGATCTGCAACTTGGGAATACAACAATAAGTTACGCCTTAAATTTGTGGCGTCAACCACCAAAACAACGGCATCAGGAAAACTCGGGTTGTTTCGGTCTGCAAGTACCTGAAAAACGATACTTTCATCCCTGCTTTTCGGATATAAGCTATAAGTTCCAGGTAAATCTATCACTTCAGCCTGTTTGTCTGCTGACAACTTACAATAACCAACTTTCTTATCTACTGTAATCCCCGGAAAATTTCCAATTTTTTGATTTAACCCGGTAAGAAGATTGAACAGGGTTGACTTTCCGGTATTGGGATTACCAACTAATGCAATTTTAATATTTTTTCCCAAACCACTATTGAATTATAATAATAGAAGCTTCGCTTTTTCTTAAGCAAAGCTGGTAGCCAGCTACGCGAATAGCTATTGGATCACCCAGTGGGGCAAAGCGCTCCACCTCTACGATTTCACCTGGAAGACAACCCATCTCCATTAATTTTACAGACATATCTAAATCGGTAAATGCGACTATAGTTCCTTGTTCTCCCGGCTTTAACTGTGATAATTTCATCTGTATAATCAATTTGATGTTGTTAGTCTTTCCATAGCAATTGATGCTTTATGTTAGGCTACGCCCGCAATTTAGCCTTAATTTATAATAATTCCAAATAAAGTAAAAGACGCGGTAGGATTCGCAGATCGTTACCGTTGCGGATAACTGTTATAACTTACTTTGGGACACTTACATCCCGGTTTAAAGATGCTGCAACCAGTAGAGATCCCGATAAGTAATATTAATGTTAACTTAATTGCTATAGTTTTCATCCGTTTGTAATTTGCTTTTTACAGGTAATTAAGCTGTCAGGATTTGACGGCCTCGTTATAATTAGATTTATGCAACAATACGTAACTAAATACTGCCATCAATACGCCAATCATATCGCAACCAAAATCCCACCATTCGCCGGAACGGTAAGTAAAAACGGTTGTTTGCAAAATCTCAATTCCCCCACCAATAGTGGCAGTGATCAGGATAATTTTAAATATGGTTAAAGACCTGAAACTGTAATTGTGCTGATGCCTGATTTTGCCATAAAATAACAGCACGGTCAACACAAAGAAAAAACCCAGGTGGACCAGTTTGTCAAAGCCTTCAAAAAAAATGCCTGTACCACCGGTATCAGGCATTTTTATATTGCAAAGCACTAAAATCATAATCGTCCAGACGATTGCCCAGATCTGATATTTTAATCCTTTAAAAAAATTCATTAATTAAGCTCCCACCAATGCTTTATAAGCATCAGCTGTTAATAAGTTTTCTACATCAGCAACATCAGCAAGGGCAACTTTTACCATCCAGCCCTGACCATAAGGATCAGAGTTTACCAATTCAGGACTGTCATTCAATGCAGCGTTTACTTCCAATACAGTTCCTGTAACCGGCATAAACAAATCAGACACGGTTTTAACAGCTTCCACTGTGCCAAAAACATCATCTTTACTCACTTCATCACCTACTGTATTGATGTCGATATAAACGATATCACCCAACTCACGTTGTGCAAAATCAGTTATACCTACCAAAGCTTCGTTACCTTCTACTTTAACCCATTCGTGGTCTTTTGTGTATTTCAATTCTGATGGAAAATTCATTTTTTTATTTTTATTTGTTAGTTATTATCTAAAAAAGGTACAGCTTTCCTGAACCGATTCAAAGATAATTAAATCTCTGCATTTAAAACAACGCTAATTCAATGTAACCCTCAAACTAAATCCAAAATTACTAAAGGAGGTATTGAAGGTTTGTGAAGTGTAGGGCTTGGTAATGTTCGAATCATAAAACAACCTAACGTTGAATCTTTGGTTGAGGATATAATCCACGCTTGGTCTAAAGGTGATGTTCTTTGCTCCTGATGACACTTCCGCATCTAAGATGTCAGCCCGATAGATCACCGTCTTATTATCCCGGATGGCAATATCCAGTTTAAAGTCCATGTTGTTATCCGTCTTAACACCTTTCAGCAAACCAAAAGGAAACCTGAATTTGGTTGTACGGTATCCTAAACCAAATACCATGTTATTTTCAGACATCTGCGCAAGCTGACTGTTCGCCAAACTTAAACCAAGCAAACGTGTTCTTCCCATTTCAAAATTAACGGTCATGTTGTTTTTCAGCCTGGTATCTACACCAATCAGTGGTGCAAACTGTTCTGCTATGGTAACCTGTGCATATTGGTACTTTGGCAAGAAATTGCTGTTTTCATCTTTACTGATTACAGCGCCATTTGCTTCCTGATAACGAAGCAAAGAATTGAATCCATTGATGCTATATACAGAACGATAAGAATGTCTTAAATCTATGGAACTAAAGCGCTCTTCCAGGAAGGCAATCCGGGTTAAGCCGCGGTAGTTGATCCTCCAGTTGGGCAAAGGAATCTTAGGCATAGAATTTAAGCTGGAAGAGCTGGCATCTTTGCCGGTATAAGCCGCAAGGAAAGCAGAAACAATTACATCCTGTGCATTCTTGTCATAACCATTGGCGTATCCCGAAGGTAGCGTACCGGATGAATTCGGGTTCTCAGCACCCAGGCGTTGAGAAATCACCTGCCGGTTATCCATAAACTTGTTGAACAAAGTGGAGACGGTACTACCGGTCTTGTCAGAAAAAGCAGTTCCGAGAGAGATAAAAGATACACTATAGTCACCTGTAGTAAAGGGACTCAGATTTTGAAAATCCTGGAGTGACCTGTCATACCTGAAATTGGTAGAATAGTTGAGCGTGCGGTTCTTGTTTGCTGTTAAAGTAATGCTCAGGTCCCTGATCGGTTCAACCAGTCCGGTAATGCTAATGTCTTCACGCAGGGTGTTGATGTAAAGCTGCGACTGCAGGGTATCTCTTGTAATCCAGCCATGGTTAAGCGCCATTTCCCTGATGTCGCGCTGGCTACCAAATACAAAGCCCAGACCAGGTGCTCCGGTGATATTGTCAATTCCAAAATAACTGGTTTTAGGTAAATAACCCGGTAAAAATATCCCTTGCGTTTTGGTATATGCGGCATTTAAATTCTTCACGCTGGTGAGTAGCCCAACCAGGAAGCCTGTTCCAGATTCCTTATCTCCGGCACCTTTATTGGCTCTTCTTACAAAGCCAAACTTATTGTACAGTCCGGCCAGATTGAGGGTCGGATTCAACTGTATCGTTCTTGAATTCTGAATGGTATTACCCAAGTCGATCAAAGGATCCCTTAAGGTAGAAAGCGGTTCAGTCTGCCAGTTAAAATTAGTTCCGTAACGGGTAGCTACAGTTACCCAATCCATGCCAGGAATTTTGTTAATTGGCAGGTTATAGCTGATGTTCATGTTGTGCGTATAGTCAGTCGTACGACCTAAACGCTTCATGTTTTGCCACAATGTATCCCTTTTCAGGCCTTCAATTTTGCCATCTGGTTCGTCAATAATGGAGTAATTGGTGGCATCAAAATCTAGGGTCAGCGATTTGGTCAAATTCCAGGATATACCATATACACGGGTAACCAGGAAATTCTTATTGAAAGTTGCCCTGATCGGGATGCTATTATTTGGATCATTATTTCTCAAATTATTTTCTGAATAATAACGGTCCACATCTATCCTGAAATTGATGGAGCTCGGCAATAAGCTAAAGTTTACATCTTTCAATAAGGCCAACGTATTCGATTTAATAATTTTCCTGAACGGTTCGATACTTTTTGAAGGACCTCCAGAATAATTATAAGCTAAGGATGCCCGGTAGGTTTGCTGTACATTATTTTCAATGATAAAATCACGATGTGCAAGCTTGGTATAAGCATAGCTGGCGTTAAAGTTCTCTACATCCCATACCTGAGGTTTTTTATCCGGATTGGTCCGTTCTTTACGTACATTGGTAAAGTTGATGCTACTTCTGGTGGTATAGTCCTGGGCATATTCCAGTATGGCTTTCTTTTCTGACTTCGAAGCTACATCCAATGCATTTTTCAATTCAATATCCGGAGTTTTCGGGTCGTACTGAGGCGTACTTACCTGTGAAGAATAACTCACAAACATGGGTATTTTTACCCCCGTCTTCTGAGGAAGGAATTTACCCAGCTCCATGCTGGAGGAGATGTCAAAAAATACATTATCCGCACGGTTTCGTTCACTCACCCGTTTCTCCAAAGACCCAAAACCAACGGTAGATTTACTTCCGGAAATGTTTACATCCGCAAAATCAGCCAGTTTCGCGCTCATCCGCGCCGTTGCAGCCCAACCGCCCCTTTCATCAAACTCAGTCAACCTCAACTCATTAAACCAAACCTGAGCGGATTTATCCAATCCATCATCCCCAGTACCGACAGCATTGTTCTTAGCCGGGTTAATTACCCCCAGCATGTAAACCCTAACTTTACTCATATCTGGCTGCCCCTTTACAATAATGGTTTTACCATTGATAATATAAGGGAATGGTTTACTGATGTTCCATGGTAAGCCATCCACATCAAGGGCTTTATTACGGGCAAGTTTAGCCTGTTGGAAAAGCGTCAGGTCAATATCCAGTTTATTCTGATCCGGCCATATGGCGTAAGGATCACTTGTTCCGGGACGTGTTACTTTAAGGGGTTGCGAATATTGATAATAGTTATCCTGATTATCGGTGCCGATTCTTAAAAATGCATTCAGATCGTTATCGTTCAACGGTAAATTCCCTAGTGCTTCCAGGTGAACAAACATTTCCAGACGTTTATAAGAGCGGAAATCACTCATGGCAGTCTTAAAAGTTGCCCTTCCATAACCATCTCTCAGGTTTTTAACTGTCAGTGCCAGTGCCTGCTCATTTTGTCTGGTGTCTCCGCGATAATTGCTAAAGTCACGTTCTCTTTCAATACCAGGAGGAACTACATAAGGAATTGGTGTACGTTTACCGTTCTCTTCAATGTTCACTGTAGAAACTTCGATTGTAGAATTGTCTGCCCCCACATTTTGGAGTGCCGGATCAAGAATAACCTGTGAAGCCTCGTTATTGGAATTGTACTGTCTCCATTCTCCTCTGACCAATTGAATCTTTCCAAACCTCAATACGGTAGTATCTGCGAAATTGGTCATGAACATCCGGATGAAACGGATAGACTTGAAATCCTGAATCCCGCCCACTTTATCCTGATACTGATCTAATGGAATCCTGATCTGATACCAGGTTACCGGTGCCTTTTGTCCGTTCGCCAATGCAACGGTTGAAGTCACTTTATCGGTTACAAATTTCTGACCAACCACTAAGTCGCCCGGACGGATAGATACTTTATATTGAAAATACTCGTCACTCTGGGTCATGTTGTTATCCCGGTTGATATCTTCTCCATCTGGCAAAGAAGTAGAGGCTGAGTTGTCCACACCAAAATCTTCTATGGATTGCTGTGCAGTTTTAGAGTTACCCTCCGTACCGTTAAAACGCTCGTAACGCTTCAATATTCCTGCGTTTTCCTGATCTAAAACACGTCCTCTGAAATAAACATAATCATCCGAAGACGGGTCATTGTCTATGGAAGCGGCAGCATCGGGATTGAGCTGAGATTTGATTTGATTGATCAATGAGCCAAACTTAGCTTTTTCATCCACATTAGATAGCCCATCCAAACCAACATCCTGTGATCTTCTTGCCGCTGGGTCATTGTCAAATGCCTGTACTACCGGTTGCAGTTTCGGCACCCTTCCCCAATTGGTTTCATCATATTTGCTTGGGTCGCCATTGGCTGGCAAACCATTTTCTAAAGACTTACGTCCGTCTTTTAAAATATCTTCTGAGATGTTACCGATGTTAAAATAAAGATCTCCACCTGCAGCATTGGTTTTATAAATGAAAGGGTCCATCACCCAAAGCTCTATATATTCAATATTCAAAGCCTCAAAGTCATTGGTTTCTATTCTTCTAAACAAACCACCCCACCTGGTTTTCGGATTTCTCAAAGTACCATCCGGATTAAATCCTGTAGTAGCGAAATTATAAGGACCACGAATTGTCGGATAAAATGCAACGTCCAGTGTTGGCAAAGTTAATGCCTGTCCTGTACTCGTTTCTTTGAACGGAAAAACCTCCTGCTCAATAATCTGCCTCACATAATGATTGGACTGCTCATTCCGGTTGTTGATCAGACTTGATGGAATGATGCCGCTGGTCCGATTATAAAATACAGGGTCAATGTTATAAAAAGCAATACGCGCCCGATTATAACCATAGGCGAGGTTGTCTACCAATTGCGATTCCGGGAAAAGCTGTGGTGTACCCGATAACTGCCAGGCTACCGCACTTTTTAAATCGATCACGGAACGCGAAGCCTCAAAATCATCCAGATAACTGGTGCCGCGATTTTGTCCACCAAAATTAAGTGCACTTGGATGCCCAGGAATCAATTGGGCAAACTCTCCCGAAAAGGTAAAACTCGAAGGTGCTTTGGTAGATATAAACGGAATTTTGTCCACCATTTTAGTCAGGAACCTTGAAGGCGAGCTGTAGTTCAAATCCATTCCCCACATGGTGTTCGAGATCGGTTCCTCACCCACATTTACTTTGGCGGTCAGGGGTTTCTCGGTCAGGTTCATTAAAGTACCACCTATATTCAATTTGTTGTTCACCTTATAATCCAAACGGGTTCCAAACAAGGACCGTTGCTGTAAACCAAACAACTCATTATTTTCTGTCGTAATACGTATTGGTTGTCCAGAACTCAACAAAGCCGGATTGATGATCCGGACTCTTCCGCCCTGGTAATCTACGGTAAAGTCTGCGCCCTCCTGTAATGGAATGGTCCCCGCAAATACCCGGACCGAACCTTCGGGAACATTGATGGAATTCAAGCTGAACTCTGATGAGATTTCAGATTGATAAGATCCTTTGATGATGTACCGGTTTTGTTTACTGAACAATTGCTGCGCGATTACCTTGGTGGAATCGTATAAAGCCGTAAAGGTATATTTGTCAATTAAGGCTTGCTCTGTAGGCAAAAACTGAGCGGCCAGATCCGTTCCAAAAGGTTCTATCAACGGAAATATGATACGTCCGTTCAGTGGATCTATGGTAATGTACCCTGTCATGGTATTGACCGAGAAATTAATCTGGTTGCTTCCCGTAGCGCCTGATCCGGAACCATTGTTTCCAAAAATCTGCGTTTGTGAAGTACTATTGCTATTGCTTGCTACGAAAGGTTTATTTTCAGCCTGAAAGTCAAATACTCCATCAGGCTTACGCTCCTGCTGTTGGTTCAAACGATCCAGACCAGTAACCTGGATCCATTGTTTCCCATTTAAGGGGACGCGATCTGCATCCAGTTTTTCACCCTCCTGAATCAATGGTTTTTCTACCCCAGTCTGTTCATCAATCCTAAAAATATCCAATCTGAAATTCTGCCGACTGATCTGGTACCCACCAATGGCATAAATGTTTTTCATCATCAAGTCCCAGGTAGGCAGGTTGATTTTGGTAGTTTCATTTTTTAGCAATTTGGTATAAAGTACTTTTGGTGTAGCCTGGTCAAATGTCACATCTGTGGAGAATTCACCAACCTGGTATTCTACTCCATTAAAAGTGTAGCGGTATGCCACACTTAAAACCTCATCGCTATTTAAAGCATTATTTAAAGAGATGTAACCCAATTGCGGATGAAAGGTGTATTCCCTTTCGGTCAATTTACGGGCATAGGTTAATTTGGCATAATTGTCTGTACCGCCATTAGCCGCAAAAAAGCCAATCACGCTGTTGGAATTGGTTAGCCTGGCATCTGCGGGCAAACGCTGCAGCAAATTATTGGAATTGGTTGGAAATGTCGTATTTAAAAAGCCGGAAGGCAGGGTTGACTGGCCTCCTATGAGCGAGTTGTTGTATGGCTTATTCTCCCCCAAATCAATCAGCCCCAGTACGTCCCTGGAATCCTGTGTATTTCCATTTTTGTTGGTAATCCAAACTTCAATTTTGGTAATTAAAATACTCGTAGTTAAAGTTGGCGGATTTTGCAGGGTTTTGTTATAGTTGTCCCTAAAATACTGGGCCAGGAAATAGTGTTTATTGGCCTCATAGTTGTCGGCACTAATCCGATATTCATTTTGCTGTGCGCCATTATTGATCTGAATCTGGCGCGACTGCGATTTTTGCTGGGTAAAAACAGTACTTACATTCAGTTTACCAAATTTCAATTGTGTTTTGACTCCAAACAGGGCCTGCGTGCCGTTTATCAATGTGGTATTGAGGGGTAAACTTACATTACCTGCCTCTATTTTTTGAATAATGTCATCTTCTCCCCCGGTATAGTCCAGCTTCACCTGATTTTCAAAATCGAATTGCGCTTCCGTATTGTAATTCATGTTGATTTTCAACTTGGTACCGATGTTACCAACCACATCCATCTGGATACGTTGATTGAAATCAAAATTGCCCTGTACACGCTGACGCTGATTAAACAGCGGATTTTCATTCTTATTGATCCGGCCAAGAAAAGTCAATTCAGCCTCACCCCTGGGTTGGATGTCAATGGTTGTCCCACCGAAAATTCTTTCAAACGATTTGCTGTTTACCTTTAAAGTCGGGATGACACCTGTTTTACGTACGTCGTTGATCTCCTGGTCTGACAATTCCCGCCAATTTCCCCGTTTGATTTCACTATTTACCAAACGCTGGTATTCCTCTACTGTAAGGTATTGGGGTGGTGCGTATAATCGGTCTCCGATCAATTGCCGAATGATGTATCGTTTGTTCACCGCATCATATTCAACCTCCCTTTTTACATTGTCAGGAAGTGGATAAAATGGGTTTGAGAGCGATCTTAATCCAAGTCTTTGTTTTTCTTTGAGACCGAAAGAGTTTTGTAGAGTATCTGCAACTTTCTTTTTGGGAGCAACCTGCGAAAAAGCTTGTTGTCCACCGAAAGAAATGAGGAGAAGTAAGAATAGCGCTAATAAGTTTTTCAATGGTAGAATTTATAAGTTCTTCAATGCTGTTTTTATCATTTGTTCAACAGACAGATCTTGTCCCCCAATTTTCACCGCATTGTCTATTGCCTTTTCCGAAGCTGCCTTGGCAAAGCCTAACATCATCAATGCTGACAATGCTTCTTCTTTTACTGTATTGTTTAAAGGTGCAGAAATTAATGATCCCGAACCTTCTTTTTTTAATTTATCTTGCAGCTCAAGCACCAATCGCTGCGCGGATTTGGCACCTATCCCCTTAATCCGCTGTATCAAAGGTAAATCTGCATTTACGATTGCCGTTTGAATTTCTGTTGGGGTAATCGATGAGAGCATCATTCGGCCCGTATTGGGTCCAATTCCTGATACGGAGATCAAATGTAAAAAGAGCCTGCGCTCACCCTCATCAGCAAAGCCGTAAAGGGTGTGCGCATCCTCTTTAATGTGCAGCCAGGTATAGATTTTACACCTTTCGGTATCTTTCAGGCTGCTGTAGGTATTCAATGAAATATGAATGTGGTAACCAATGCCACCTGCCTCCACAACAATGTAGGTTGGACATTTAAAACTGAGCTTACCATCAATGTATTCAAACATATTTACTTATTTCTTTATCTTTTTTAATAATCCAGCCTTTTCGTTCAATTTCTGGGCCTTGCCCTGAACGTCTAATACAGCTAAAGTAACCATATTTACAATTTCTCTAACTGAACTTCCAAGTTGAACAATATGAACAGGCTTGTTGAGTCCAAGCAAAATCGGTCCCACAGCTTCTGCACCACCCAGTTCCTGCAATAATTTGTAAGCAATATTACCCGATTCCAGATTTGGGAAAATCAAGGTATTTGCCGGACCATCTACCAATCGACTGAAAGGAAAATTATCATTCAGCAAACTACTATTGATCGCAAAATTACCCTGCATCTCTCCATCAACCACGATCTCTGGATGTTGTTCGTGCAAAATCTTAACTGCTTTTCTAACTTTTTCAGGAACAATTCCCTCATTCGAACCAAAGTTAGAATACGACAACAAGGCAATCCGGGGCTGGATGTTAAACTTACGTACGGCACGTTCCAATAACAAGGTGATGTCAACCAGTTCCTCCACACTTGGGTCTACGTTTACAGTAGTATCACCAAAAAATACAGGTCCTTTCTGCGTCATCATCATATACATACCTGCAACGCGGTTCACCCCCTCCTGAGTACCAATCACCTGTAAAGCAGGTTTAATGGTTGAGGCGTAATTTTTAGTCAGACCAGAAATCATGGCATCGGCAGCCCCAAATTCAACCATAGAAGCACCAAAATAATTCCTGTCGCGCATAAACTTAGTTGCTTCCAATAAAGTTACGCCCCTGCGTTGTCTTTTTTCATAAAGCGACTGCGAATATTTAGCCATCAGCTCAGGTTCCTGGAATGGGTCAATAATGGTAACACCTTCCAGTTCGAGCGCATTTTCGTCAATAATTTTATTGATGATGTCTTTGTTTCCTAATAAAATAGGAATAGCTATATTTTCGTCTTTAACGATCTGCGCCGCTTTTAAGATCTTATAATTGTCAGCTTCTGCAAACACCACACGTTTAGGATCAGACTTCGCCTTGTTGGTAATGGCCCGCATAATGGCATCGTCCTGCCCCAATCTGCGTGTCAGCTCCTCTTCATAAGCAGCCCAGTCTGCAATTACTTTACGGGCAACTCCTGATTCAATGGCTGCTTTAGCAACGGCCATAGACACATTGGTAATTAATCTTGGATCCATTGGTTTCGGAATGATGTATTCCTTACCAAATTTGATGTTGTTTTCATTATAGGCCATATTAACGGCTTCCGGAACAGATTTTTTCGCCAGTTCAGCAATAGCCCTCACAGCAGCTATTTTCATCGGCTCATTGATTCCTGTTGCACGCACATCCAATGCACCCCTAAAAATATAAGGGAAACCCAAAACATTATTTACCTGATTTGGATAATCGGAACGGCCGGTGGCCATAATGATATCTTTACGCGATTTAATTGCCAGTTCATAAGCGATCTCCGGATTCGGATTGGCCATTGCAAATACAATCGGATTTTTAGCCATTGATTTTAGCATATCTTCGGTTACACAGTCTGCAGAAGAAAGTCCGATAAATACATCAGAATCTTTCATCGCTTCTTCCAGCGTATCCAACTTTCTTGAAGTTGCAAATTCGGCTTTAATGTCGTCCAGGTTTTCACGGGTATCCCGGATCACACCAGTACGGTCGCACATGACAATATTTTCTTTTTTCGCTCCTAAAGAAACATACAAACGGGTACAAGAAATTGCAGCAGCGCCAGCGCCATTCACTACAATCTTAATCTTGTCCATTTTCTTTTTTTGTAACTCGCAGGCGTTTAATAACGCAGCTGCAGAAATGATCGCAGTACCATGCTGGTCATCGTGCATTACCGGAATATTCATTTCTTCTTTCAAGCGACGCTCAATTTCGAAACATTCCGGTGCTTTGATGTCTTCCAGATTTACTCCGCCAAAAGTAGGTTCCAATGATTTCACAATTTTGACAAAATCATCTACATTGGTTACATCAAGCTCAAGGTCAAACACATCAATATCTGCAAAGATTTTAAATAGGAGACCTTTTCCTTCCATAACCGGTTTACCGGCTTCAGGGCCTATATTTCCCAAACCTAAAACGGCTGTTCCGTTACTAATTACTGCAACCAGGTTTCCTTTGGCAGTATATTTATAAACATCTTCTTTATTCTCAGCTATTTTTAAACAAGGCTCAGCTACACCTGGTGAATAAGCAAGGGTCAAATCTCTTTGAGAATTTGTTGGTTTGGTCGGTACAACTTGTATTTTACCCGGCCGTCCCTGCGAATGGTAATCTAGCGCGTCTTGTTTTCTATTAATCTTACTCATAAAATGGTCATCTGTAAAACGCCAAAGTTACAATTCTTTTATCAGCCTAAAAATAAAAATAAGGAGGGTAAGCTTGCAGCTCAATAAGTAAGACAGCTGTTAACCGCTTGTGCTTCCCGAGCTATGTCTGGTTGAGGTATTGTTGTTGTAAATTTTAAGTTTCTGTCCAGGTACAATTGTTGAGTTTTTCAGTTTATTCCAGACTTTTAAATCCTGCACTTCCACATGGTATTTATCTGCAATGGTACTTAAATTCTGTCCTGGAATTACTTTGTGGTACATAAATGCCGGCCTCGATTCTACCGAAGGCTTTCTCTTGATCCTGCGGTCTTCATTGGAAGCCAGAACGATATTTTTATTGACATCCATTACAGATTCGTTCAGCACCGCATATAATTTAGAAAAATCAGCCAAACTCACTTTAGGCAAAATGACTCTTTTTGGGGAAAGCTCTGTGCCATTTATAATTTTCCTTTTGTAGGATGGATTGAGCTCACACAGCGCAGACTCTTCCATATTTAAGGCTTCGGCTAAGGAGGCAATGGTTACAAAATGGTTAACATGAATGGTATCTGTATTTTTAACCAATTCAGATTTCTGCACTTTAATCTGGTGATTTCCGGAATAATTCATCACATAAACCGCCGCAATGAATGCAGGTACATAATTCCTTGTTTCTAGTGGCAGGAACCTTCTGATTTCCCAAAAATCCCTGGAATCCGCTTTTGCAATGGCCCTGTTTACGTTGCCAACGCCACAATTGTATGCGGCAATCGCAAGCAACCAATCACCTAGCTCCTGGTAAGCATCTTTAAAGTACGCAGCTGCAGCATAACTGGCCTGGATCGGATCTTTACGCTGATCCTCAAAATTGTCCATATTTAAGCCATAACCTTTAGCTGTAGTAAACATAAACTGCCAAAGTCCGGTAGCCCCAACACGCGAAACGGCGTGTGGATTCATAGAGGATTCTATAATGGGCAAATATTTGATCTCTTCAGGAATATTTAAGCTTTTTAAAGCTTTTTCAAAAATTGGAAAGTAGTAATTAGAAATTCCAAGCATCTTACCCATCATATCCTTACGTTCTGTATAGATATCAATGTATTTCTGAACGTGTTCATTGTAACTTAAGGGAACTGTTTTAGTGATCGAATCCAGTCGGGATTTGTACACATAATTGTAATTGTGGAACTCTGGTGTTTCCGGCAAAACCGGAACATAGGTCGTATCCATGATGGAAAGCACCCGCTGTTGCGCAGAGACTGATGAGCAAACTAAAGTAAAAATACAGAAGAATACGAAATGTACGTTTAATTTCATAGGCATTTGTTTCTTGGTCCGCATGGCGATACATGCGAATGGTTTAGTTTAGTTGGCCAGAACTTGATTCCTGGTTAAAAATGCTTTTGCCACTACAAGTAACTCTTGCTCGGCAAAATGTCTGGCCATTATTTGTACACTTAACGGTAAACCTAAAGTATTATTGCCCAGTGGGATTGCTATTGCAGGAATTCCGGTTAAAGAAGCCAGGACTGTAAATATATCTGCCATATACATCACCAAAGGGTCGTCCAGGTTTTCACCAGTTTTAAAAGCCGGTGTTGGCGTAACCGGACTAATCACCAGATCATAATCGTTCAACATCTCTTCCATTTTTTCACGGATGAGTCTTCTTACCTGTTGTGCTTTTTGATAATAGGCATCGTAATAGCCTGCACTTAAAACAAAAGTCCCGATTAGAATCCGTTTTTTGACTTCCGCGCCAAAACCTTCGGACCGGGATGTCTTATACAATTCATCCAAGCTCACAGCATCTAGATTCCGGTGTCCATAATGCACACCATCATAACGGGATAAGTTTGATGATGCCTCTGCGGTGGTCAGCACATAATATGCCGGCACCAGGTAGTCCAACAAATCAAAAGAAACATATTCTACCGTATGGCCATCCGCTTTAAAATCCTCAATAGCCTGTAAAATACCCTTTTTAATGTCGGTATCCAAAGCATGACTGTCTAAAGTTTCTTTAAGTACAGCAATTCGTTTTTTGCCATTTGCTGCCAAACCAGCACTATATTTTAAAACGGGTTGCTTAGACACGGTACTGTCGTGATCGTCAGCTCCGGCTAAAACTTCCAGTAAAATTGCCGCATCCTCAACAGAAGAAGTAATGGTACCAACCTGGTCAAAAGAGGAAGCATAAGCAATCACTCCATACCTTGAGATTCTACCATAGGTAGGTTTAAGTCCTATACAACCACAAAAAGCTGCCGGTTGCCGCACAGAACCACCGGTATCTGTACCAAGAGCAGACAAGCATAAGTCGGCCTGAACAGCAACAGCAGAGCCTCCGGATGAACCGCCGGAAACACGTTCATGATCTGCCGCATTCTTGACGCTTCCATAATAAGAAGTCTCATTAGAGCCTCCCATAGCAAACTCATCGCAATTCAGGCGACCAATGATGATGGCATCTGCTTCGATTAACCTTTCCACCACTGTGGCAGAATAAGGTGCCACAAAACCTTCCAGCATTTTGGAAGATGCGGTGACCTCATGGTCTTTATAGCAAATGTTATCTTTGATACCAATGATCATACCGGCAAGTTTGCCAGCAGTACCATTTGCAATTTTCTGCTGTACAATTTCAGCTTGCTGGGCCGCAGAATGAAAAAACACCTCATTAAAAGCATTGAGGTGTTCATGTATTTCTATTTGCTTAAAATAATAAGCCAGCAATTCCGGTAAACTAAGCTTTTTTTGCTCAATAAGAACCTGTATCTCTGTTAAGGAGCTATACTTCTTCAAATTCAAGAATACATTAAAGATTTAAAAATCGGGTTAGAAAACCTATAAAGGTTTATTGGTACGGCTTTCTATAGATTCAGAGCCATCAGTACCTTCTTTACCTTCCTTAAATTCCTTAATACCTTTTCCTAATCCACGCATCAATTCAGGGATTTTTTTACCACCAAAAAGCAGTAGCACAACTGCTAGGATGATTAGGATTTCCGGAGCCCCTAGAAAGGCCAATATGGTTGTATTAAACATGATATTTTAATTAAGTTTCGTTTTATCCGTTTCTATTCTGCTGTTATCGTCAACCTGATGGTCAACAGTTACAGTTTCTTTATTTAAATTGATTGGTTCATGATGTCCTGTAATTTCAGCAGCAGCAGCTGGTTCATCTGTAGGATGATGTCTGCTGTTGTCATTTACGATATCATTAATGTCATCTACAATACCTACGGAATTTATGTTCCTATGGATTTCTCTTTTTACACCTTCTGATGCATCCTTAAATTCACGAATTCCTTTTCCAAGGCCTCTGGCCAATTCGGGCATTTTTTTACCTCCAAATAACAAAAGTACAGCACCAAGAATCAGCATCATCTCTGATCCGCCTATATTTAAGAATTCAACTAATGTTCCAGTATACATTTTAATGGTGTTTTTATCTGCTAATACAAATATACATTTTTAAATTAATAGTTTATTTTGCAATCCAGGCCTCAGGATTCTGCGCGGCAGTCCCCCGATAAATCTGGAACTGCAATTGAGGCACATCACCTTCCGTAGCCACAGATCCAATATTCTGTTTTGTACTCACCTCATCTCCTGCACTAACACTCACAGATCTCAGATTTTGGTACACTGTAAAAAACTGTCCATGCTTAATCAGCACATAATATCGGCCCAGTGCATTTCCGACTTTGGTTACTTTCCCATTAAATACAGCCCTAACCCCTGCGCCTTCTGCAGTCTGAATACTTACCCCGGCATTGTCATAATTGGCTTGCCCCAGTTTATGTTTACCAAAATGCTCGGTAATGGTACCTGACGTCACAGGCCATGGCAATGAACCCCGGTTACTTTCAAAAGCTGCAGATAACTTTGCAGCTTCGGGAGTTGCGGCCAGATATCCTGAACTATTCGCTTTCGGCACTGCAGCTGCAACCGGAGCTGGTGCTGCTGGTGCCGGTCTGTTTTCAGCTTTGGCCTTCGCTGCAGCAATTGCAGCAGCTTTTGCGGCGGCAGCAGCGGCAGCCCTGGCTGCGGCACGGGCCGCTTCCTCAGCTCTTTTACGCTCCAACTCAATCTCTCTGGCAATGGCAGTCCGGATACTCCGGTCTAACTGAGCCTGTTGTTTCTTTCGGGTGGCAATATCCTGACGAAATTTGCTTTCCTGCTTGCTAAACTTATTGAGCACAGCCGATTGCTCTGTCTTATTTTTACCCAATTTATCTTTCTCGTTCTCCTGTTCCTGTAACAGGCTACTTTTCTCTTTCAGATTTTTATCCAGGATAACAATCTTATGGTTAATGTCTTTTTGCGTACCTTGAATATAGCCAGCCTGCTTTTTCCGATACTGCCCAAACTGCTGCAAGTATTTAATTCGCTTATAGGCCTGATTAAAATCTTTAGCTGCAAAAACAAACATCATCTTTTCATAAGCATTTTTATTCCGTTGCGCAAATCTGATCATGGCAGCATATTCCTTTTTCAATTGCGACAGCTGGCCTTTAAGGGTAATTACGGTATTTGTATTCTCATGGATTTGATTGTCGAGATTTTTAATCTCAGAATTGATGACGCCGATTTTATCCTGCATCAATTTAATTTTTGTATTCAGGGCATTGATCTGATTTAACGTCAGTTTTTTGCTATTGGCTGTCCTGTTTAGATTTTTTTGCAACAATTCAATTTCCCGTTGGATGGCTTCTTTCTTCCTCTTCAACTCTGCACTGCTTTGCGCGAAAGTTAGGGAAGCGAACAGGACAAAAAATAAGAGTAGTAGAAATTTGCGTAACTTCATTTGGTCAAAAGTATAAAAAAAATCAGTTTATTACTTCATACTTCTTAGGAACACTAAACGGAAATTCCAATGGAACATTGCGCTCTATCTTTGAAAAATCCAAATTAACGTTTATTTTTTTTGTTCCCGACATCGAACTGATCTTCATACTTGAGGGAGACAATTCCTCCAATACTTTTTGATAGTCGTCATAAACGACCTTCAATGCCTGTCCAGAATTCACATCATTTAAATTGGTCTCTGCGACCTTTAATAAAGTATTGAACAGCATCTGGTAATTGAGTTGTTCTTGCCTGCCTTTCAATACCCAGACCCCGTTTTGCTGGTCAAGGTCAGACTTTAATGTCATGAACTTTTCCACCGTATTTCCAGACAGTATGGCCTGCAACAGTTTAAAATCCACTTGATTGCTTGTAAAGGTATGGATGTACCGGAAAGGCTTCTGTAAATATACACTCTGAAAGTTATTCCTCACTTTGATGCTGTCGGGCGTAATCAGCACACGTGCCACCTCGCCAATGATTGAGGTTACACTTACCCAGATTACTTTGTCCTTTTCCATACGAATCGTCATCCCTACATTGTTCGCACTACCGTTTACATCAAGATTTGCCTTACCTTTTAAAGCCAGGGTACGAAAAGAAAGATCATTTCCTGCCAGCAATTTTAAATTATCGGCTTTTTTATCGGCGACAACCTCGGTTTTAACCACAGGAGGTGCTACCACCACCATTTTTCTTGTCTTACATGCCGCAGTTAAAGAAACCATCCCAACAAACCATAAGCTATTCCATATATTTCTTTTCATTGATCTTCTGTATTAATTTTTTAGATTGATTGCCACCTGCCTGCGCCTTTTTCCACTGCACCAATCCGGCACTATGATCTCCCTTTAAATATAAGATATCTCCATAAAGCTCGAGATAAATCCCATTTTCAGCATCCAGCTGCAGGCAATTTTGAATTTGCTTCAAAGCCTCATCATCCTGATGATTCCGATGCAAAGCCAATGCCATATAATAAAACAAAATGGCCTGATTGGGATAAACAGACAAGGCCGCATCAGCTGTTTTGATGGCATCTCCAAATTTAGCCTGTCTGATCTGGATAATCACAACCCGCTCCCAGACACCGTAAATCTGATCAGTCACTTTCAGCACCTGCTCGAATTGCGTTAAAGCAGCAGTTAAATCATCCTGTTCATATAAAGCATCGCCATATAAGGCTATCAATTTAAGTTCACCGGGATGCAGCTTCACAGCAGTTCTCGCTAGGACCATGGCATCATCAAGGCGTTCTTTCTTATCTGCTCCGGAAAGCAGCATCATTACAATTTTTATTTGCTGATCGGCTGGCATTTCCGGATCTTCAAAGGCACTTTTCAAAGACGTAATCGCTTCGGGATAACGTTGCAAAGCCTTGTACGCATCCGCCATCGCCAGATCTATCTGATAATTTTGAGGCTCCATCAAGCGGGCCTTCCGGAGTACAGACAAAGCAGGTTCAAACTGTTTTTTTTGCATCAATGCGCCAGCAAGCTCCACGTGACTCCGTACATCCCCGATTTCCTCCTTAACAATCTTATCCACAGCTTGTTTATCTATTGCTGCGCCGGTACCGAGACTAATTCTTTGCCTGGCCTGAGTAAGCGCCACAGAGCTGCCAAACTTCTTTCCAATGGCATCATAACCTTTTAAAGCTTCGGCCGTTTTTCCCGAAAGCAACAGGGCATTGCTATGGTCAAAATAATAAGCATCATTGTCCGGATCAAGCCGGATCAATTGATCCAGTGCTTTAGTCAGCGATTCCATATCGCCCTTACGCTTGTAAAGCTCCGCCAGCATTTTCCAGTACCATACATTCTCAGCATCCAGAACCACAGCACGCTGGATTGCCGTTTCAGCTTCCTTCAGTTTATTCTGCCGATAGTTTAACGTGGCTATTTCATAAAATACAGCAGCGTTGTTTGGATCTAAAGCAATGATCTTATTGAAACTCTCGGTTGCTTTGCCATAGTTTTCATTGAGCTTATCTCTCAGACCTTCAAAAAAAAGCGTTTTTATGGCATTACTATCCACCTTGGCTAAAACAGCAGGCTGCTGGGCAACCGCCGACAAGCCAGTACAAAGCAATACACTTAAAAAAGCTTTTCTAATCATTATGGGCCTATTTACCGGTGTGTCCGTATCCGCCTTCTCCCCTTGCCGTATCGCTTAACGCATCTACAGCCTGCCAGGAAATGGTTTCATGTTTTGCAATTACCATTTGCGCAATCCGGTCACCATTGTTAATAACAAAATCAGTGTCAGATAAGTTTACCAATAATACTTTCAATTCTCCCCTGTAATCTGCATCAATCGTTCCGGGCGCATTTACAATGCTAATCCCATGTTTATAAGCCAGACCACTACGCGGGCGGATTTGCGCCTCATAACCTATAGGCAATTCAATAGATAAGCCTGTAGGCACCAGCAAACGTTGTAAAGGTTTAATGACGATTTCACTTTCTGTAAAAGCCCTCAAATCCATTCCCGCAGCATGTGCGGTTTCGTATTGTGGCAAATCATGTCCGGATTTATTGATGATATTGATCTTCATATCTAGTATTTATCATTTAACGGCCAAAAGCCGGATGTATTTATTTTTTAAACAATATGGTCTTCAGCTGATCTTTTTCAAAATAGTAAATCCCCGCGATAAAAACGATCAGCATGGCATTTCCAATATATATATTTCGGTTAAAGCCCCAGAAAGAAAGTATGACGAGCAGTACCGACACCATCAAATAGGCCAATATCCGTTTAAGATCGTATGGTATCGGATAATGTTTCTGACCAAGCACATAGGAAATCACCATCATGACAAAATAAGCCAGCATCGAAACCCAGGCCGATCCCATGTAACTGTATTTAGGGATCAGTACAAAATTCAATACGATTGTAATTATGGCACCAATGATGGAAATGTATAAACCAAAACGGGTCTGGTCAGATAAACGGTACCAGATTGATAAATTCATATAAATTCCCAGACAAACGTAGCCAAATAATAAGTAAGGTACTGCCGGCAATCCAACCCAGTATTCAGCAACATGTGCTTTGTCCCTGCTGATAAAGTATTTCAGAATTTCGATATTGGCAATCAGCGCAACAAACAATACAGCCAGTGCAATCACAAAATAATGCAATATAATGGCATATGTTTTCTTTGCATTGGCGTTTTTAGCATAGCTGAAAAAGAAGGGTTCCGCACCAAGCCGGAAAGCAGTTACAAAAATGCTCATGAAAACGGCTATTTTACATACTGCACCGTATATGCCAACCTGCTTATCTGCAATATTTTTGGGCAAGAGCTCACTCAGCACAATTTTATCCAGGTTTTCATTGACAATAAAAGATAAGTTTGCCACCAGGATCGGCCAGGAGTAGGAAAACATTTTTGCAAACAGCACTTTATCAAAGCGGAGCTGTAGTTTTAAAAACTCTGGAATTAACATCAAAAGCGTAACCAGACTGGCAATCAGATTAGAGACAAAAACATAACCGATCCACTTCTCGCGGTACCAGGAAACCAGCCAACCAGCCATTGCCCAATCGTGCTTAATAATTGCCGGAATCAGGTAAATAAAGACCAGATTAAAGCCTACGAAGCTTCCTATATTCAAAAATTTTACAACGCTGTATTTAAATGCCCTGTCCTCTGCCCTGAGTTTGGCAAAGGGAATTACGCAGATGGCATCCAGAAATAAGATGCCAATAAACAGCTGTACGTAAAGCCGATAATCGGCCAGCTGTTTCGGATCAGCAGATAAATAAGCTGAAATCGGATTGATAAATACAAATCCGCTGATTAGAAAGAGTGTCGAAATAAAGGCAATACATAAAAAAGAATTGTTGTAGACCTCTTGTTTCTGATCTTCATGTTTATTCAGATATCTGAAATAAGTACTTTCCATACCAAAAGCCAGAATGGCATTGATCATGGAAGAGTAAGCATACATTTTAGTAAAAATACCATATGTTGCCGAAGCATAAGCGCGGGTAAAAAGTGGTGTTAAAATAAAATTGAACAACCTTGAAAATACGGTACTGATACCATAGATTGCCGTCTGACCTAAAAACTTTTTTAAAACCGACATCTACCGCTTAATAATTTCAAAATTCTGATAGTTTTTCAGTTCCCCCGGGGTAACCTCTACATGTTCAACTTTGGCACGGTCGGTTCCCTCATTGCACCAGTCTGTAAAAACTTCCAGTAAAGTATCATCGCCTTCAGCCTCGATATACACAGAACCATCCGCCTCGTTTCTGATCATCCCCCTAACCCCCATCTGGTCAGCCACTACTTTTGTTACCGCCCTGAAAGACACCCCCTGCACTTTCCCTGAAATCTTGATATCTATATGTTTTATTTCCATGTATCTTTTACTATTTAAATTGTTTATTTAAAATTCATTGCGCAAATGCGCTGCTGTTCGGTCAAAAAAGATTGCCAAATATTTTCTAAAATTATCGCTGCAGGCTTAAGCTCCTTTAGCATTGCCGATACCTGTCCAATTTCCAACTCCCCTTCTTCCATATCCCCCTCAAACATCCCAATTTTTGCACGTGCCCTTCCCAACAGCTGACTTAAAGTATCTGCATCGGCGCCGGCTGCCTCAGCCTGGGCAACAGCATCTGCAAACTCGTTTTTCAATAAACGTACAGGTACAAGTTTTTTTAAACTCAGCCGGGTATCACCCTCTGCTGCCTTTAAGATGCGTGTTTTAAAGTTGGCATGTGCCGATGATTCTTCGGCAATTGCAAATGCCGATCCAACCTGTACCGCCTCAGCACCCAGTACCATTGCAGCAAGCATTGCCCTTCCACTTCCTATTCCCCCGGCTGCAATTACAGGGATTTTTACCACATCTTTAACCATCGGAATCAAGCACATGGTGGTTGTCTCCTCCCGTCCATTGTGCCCACCAGCCTCAAAACCTTCAGCAACAATAGCGTCAGCACCGCAAGCTTCTGCTTTAAGCGCAAACTTGGTATTGGCCACTACATGAACCACCACAATGCCTTTATCTTTCAGAAAGGAAGTCCAGGTAGCCGGGTTACCCGCTGATGTAAAAACGATTTTTACCCCTTCTTCTACAATGATTTGCATAATTTCTTCCACATTAGGATAAAGAAGCGGCACATTTACGGCAAAAGATTTTGACGTTGTAGCCTTACATTTTTGTATATGCATACGCAATACATCCGGATACATAGAACCTGCCCCAATAATGCCAAGCCCGCCTGCATTAGAGACCGCAGCAGCCAGCTTCCAGCCACTGCACCACACCATGCCGGCTTGAATAATCGGATAGCGTATTCCTAATAGATCAGTAATTCTATTCCTCATAGTTTAAAATAAACGTTTAATCCAATCACCCAATACAATGGCACCATCTTTTTCGGTAAAATCGATCAAATTAACGCCTGGTCGTTTACCCTTTTCAAAAGCTCCAAATTGTGCCTCCAGACCTAAAAATTCAGCCCCGTTCCAGGTAGCCCAACGTAAAAGCTCCTCTGTTGGGATTTGGAAATGTGCTTGTAAAGTCTTCATCTCAGCAAAAATGCTCAGTTGATCATTGCTCGCTAAACTATCTGTTCCTAAAGTAATTTTCAACCCTGCATCTTTCAGCAGGTTTACATCCGGCAGTTTATTCTCTATATATAAATTCGCATTGGGACAAAGACACCAATATAAATTTGGATGATTTTCTTTGGCAAACAAAACATCTGTTAAAGCGGTAAAAGTATTGTGTACCAACAAAGTTTTACGCTCCACAGGTAACCAAGGGAGGAAAGTTTGTAGAGAGGTATTTCCTGAAGGCTGAAAAAAACCAATGTCTAATCCTAGAAAGGCATATAAACCTAAAAACGCACCGCTTTTAGTTTCAAAAAAAGCATTTTCATCTGCGGTTTCCTGATTGTGTATGCTTAGCAATTCCATTTCAGCACCTCCATGCAGTCTCAGTTCCTCAAATAACGGCTTCGAAACAGAATAAGGTGCATGCGGTACAATCGACGTAGCTAAAGGTCTAAAAGCTTCTTTCAACTCCAATGCGCGCTGCATGGCCTCTCCGGCAGTAGTTGGATTAAAACCCATCACTTCCAAAAAGGTATGGTAATGAATCAGACTGCCCCGTTTCGTCATTTTTGAAACCAGCTGATTGGAAATATCAGCGACTGCCACAATGCCGTTTTCAAACATTTCCTTATCAGCACTCAACATTGCAACATCGATTTCATATTCATCAGCACTGCGCTGTTTAATCACCGTTTGTACAAATTCAGGTAATCCCGTATATTTTGGAATGCGACCTTTCATGTGCGACAATTCCAAATGGCAATGGGTATTGATTAAACCTGGCACCAGTAGACCTTCATGGTGTTTGATCTGTTCAATTCCAGCGGAATTTGCCTGTTCAGGAGTTAAAACATCCACGATAGTACCTTCAGCATCCATAGCAAGTACACCATTTTGAATTGGAGTTCCGGCAACCGGATAAATGTACGAAGCTGAAATATAAGAAACCATGATGCAAAGAAAAGGAAAATTTCGCTAGTCCAAATGAATATATTTGTATCCATCAAAACCACAAACAAAGTAATGAATCGTATAGACAGACTTTTTGGAATTTTACTATTACTTCAAACGAGAAAGTATACGAATGCCGACCGGATTGCAGATCAATATCAAATCAGCATCCGTACCGTTTACCGCGACATCCGGGCGCTCTGTGAACAAGGCATCCCGATTAGCTTTGAACCAGCCAAAGGCTATTTTATCGTACAGGGCTACTTTTTACCACCCATATCGTTCAACTCGGACGAAGCCAATGCCTTATTAATTATGGAGAAACTGGTGGCAGGTTTTACAGACCAATCGATCACCACCCATTACAACACCGCCTTAAACAAGGTTAAAGCAGTACTTAAACACAATCAAAAGGAAAAACTGGAATTCCTGGACAACAACATCAAACTTCAGTTGCCTGAATCTATTAAAAATGAATTCGAGTATTTATCTGTTTTACAACAGACCATTTCTGCCCAGCATATAATCGAAATTGCCTATAGCAACTACAATCAGGAAAATAGCAATCGCCAGGTTGAACCCATTGGTTTGGTATTTTATGCTTTCAACTGGCATCTGATTGCCTGGTGCCACCTTCGTCTGGAGTACCGCGATTTCAGGGTATCCAGAATTGTCAAAGTCAGAAATCTCGAAATCCCTTTCAAAAAAACACCACATCTATCTTTAAACGACTACATGAAATCACTTCCTGTAAATTACTAGGCAGTTACTCCGGCATTTCCTCCAGCTTACCTTCTTTATTTCTCTTCAGCGCAACCTTAGGATTTTCCTGCGTCCCTGTAATGCTCAAGGGAATGCCAATAATACCAAATGGCGGCAAACCTAGTCGCCCGCTCATATTCAGTCGCCCATCAAAACTCACCTGTCCTTCAAACCTTGGCCTGAAACCGGCAATACGCATTTTAAATCGCTCAATATAAATGATGTTATTGTTGATTTTACTTTTAATATTTACCTGAGATACATCCGGATTGCTTAAGCTATCCCGTCTGGTAGCCTTGCTTACCGAATTTATCAATTTAAAACCCATCAAACTCACCTTTTTTACAGAAAGCACGCCCTCTCCTTTCAAAGAAGGATAAACCGGAGCCATATCCTGGTTCAACTTGCCTGACAACTGATAGTCAATTCCCACCACACCCTTCACTTTTGAGGCTGAAGTAGCCAGCTCTCTGAACATTTTCAGATTACGATAAGCTTTTGCAATATCGAATTCCTTTGCCTGGATGTGGTAATCAAATACAGCCGACTTAGCCGAGGTACTTTTGTAATTTCCAGACATACTTACCGGGGCATCAACCAGGTTAAAGGCCATGTCATTTAATGACAAGGTACCACTGTTCAGTTTCAACTCTCCTTTGGCATTTTTAATTTGCATGCCATTATAGTATACTATACCTGCCTTTGCCTGAACTGAAACGTTCAAATTATCAGGAATGATGATGACACCACTGGCCACGGTTGTTTTAGCAGCTGTTCCCCGATCATTAAAGGCCATTAGCTCATCTGCAAAAATACGTTCACTGTTCAGATTAAATGTACCTGTCAACATTGCCCCATCGGCCAGAACATAATTGATCACATTGCCTAAATAACCATGCATGTTAAAGGTCGACCGCCCATAACTTCCTTTAAACTGCTCAAACTTCATTTTGTCCTGGTTAAAAGAAAAAATTCCATTTTTAATCAGGAACGACTTTGGAAACAGGTCGGAATTAAGCGTCAAATTATTAACCAGCACCATACCTCTGTTTTTCAATTTGCCATAATGACCTGCAAGCGCATCACTTTGTAAACCTTTCAATGAAACATCTGTACTAATCGATCCCTTCAATCCATATCCTTTAACCGCAAACAGTTGGTACATTTTTCCCAGGTCAATTTTCCCTTTCGAAGTGATATCATAAGCGATATTATCAAAATTGCGAACATTGGCCTTTAACATAAAAGGTTGTCCGGCCATTTGAAAAGAGATCGGCTTAATGTTCAACTGCGTTCCTTTCAAAGTACCGTCTCTATTCAGCAATCGGCCGTCAATCGTAATCTGTTCCAGCGCCTGGTCAAAATGCGCGGTTTTAATCCAGCCGTTACGCAATAAAATATGGGCTTCAGTAATCGGAAAAAGTTTCTTTGTCCGATGATATCCGCCTTTACTCTTCAGATCCAGGTCCAGTTTACCTTTCAATTCTAAATCTTTAAGCGGATAAAAATCTTTAATTTCCGCAAAATCAACCATGGCCTTCAACTGAACGTCCAACGGCATGTGCTCCGAAGTTCTGACTTTTGCATAACCCCGGATATAATTTGAAAGCGCCTGGATGTTCAAGTCACTGATTTCAAACCAGGTTTTTCGATAATCCCCATCCGGGTTCTCTCCTTTAATCTTGAAATTAATCTGATCTATTGCTGCTGGCAAAGTCGGATATTTAAAATATCCTTTACTTAAAGCAGCATTAAGTTTAAACACTGGAATCGTCGCAATCAACGTATCTACTTGTCTCAAACCACTCCGCACTATTTTCTTAGTGTATTTTCCTTCTGCCGTCAAATTTGCCACAAGACGCCCGGCCAGCTGATCCATTTCAAAAACACCGGCCCATTTCTTCAAATCGATATCTGCCCTGCTTCTGACATAAACTTCTGGTTCTTTCAATCCCCTGAAGTTAACCACAGCAGCGACATAGTCTTTACCCATATTGAAATATAGACTGTCCATATTGATATATAAACTATCCATATTCAGCGAAGGCAATTTCGTCTGCAAGTTCAGGTACAATTTACGAATTGGCTCAGGTGCATTTGGATTGGAAATTTCTCCATCCCGAATTTTCAGGTTAAAAGACAAAGTCGGCATGATCTGCTGTCCGGCCAGGTATTTACCAATTAATGAGGCTTTGATTTCTGCGTAACCTTTCATATTGGTTTTTTCCATGCGTTCAGCAATTGCAGGCGGTAGAGCCGTAAAAATGTTATGGAGATCGGTTTCTTTGGCCTTGGTTCTAAAATTGATGTCGTAACCATCCTGAATAAACGAGAAACGACCGATAAACTGAATCGGCAGTGAATTGATTTTCAAGTCATTTTCATTGAACATCAAATCCAGTGAATTGGTGTTGATCCTGGTCACCAAACGCGCATCTACTTTTTTATGCAGCAAGTAAGGCGCTCCATTGTAAAACACATCTAAAGATCCGATCTCAGCGTTACTCTTCAAATCAAAAATCGCCTTAGTAAAATCGCCTTTTCCCGAATAATTCAGGTCAGCAGCTTGAACCAGCATCGGTACAGAAAGGTCCTGGTAAGTGAGTCTGCTCTTGTTGATAAATATACCTGCAATTTGAATGGCTTTATTGCTGCTGTCTTTAGGTGCTGTTGTTTTGCCGCCCTCCTGATAAACATTGTAATTGGCATTTCCTTTTGCGTCTACTTTTACGTTGATCACACTCTGATCCAGAAACACCTGGTCAATTTTGATCTGATCCGAAAAAACGGTACTTAAATCCACCCGGAAGGACAATGCTTTACTATATAATAAGGTATCCTGCGCAAACGGTGCGGCACCCTTCAGTAAAAAATCATTTAAGCTTAAGGTTAGCGATGGGAAATGCTTAAAAAAAGACAGGCTCGTATCTTTAAACTGAACTTCACCTTTAATATGTTGATTGATCCAGTACTTCGCCTCTTTAGCAATCGTACCAGGTAATAAGTAAGGAATAACCAATAACAACAAAATCGGAACTGCGATTACAGCTCCTGAAATTTTAAGAACTTTCTTCAAAAGAATAACGTTTTAATAAATGTGCGCAAAGATAATTTTTTTAAGCACAACTACACTGCCATAGGGTTGTCAGTGCCTCTGCTTTTATTTGTGTTACAAAACAAAAAACGAAAGCGATGAACAGAATTAACATGTATTTGGAAGAGTTAGAAAGCGAATCCAAAACTACCCGCAAAATGCTTGAACGTGTACCTGCCGAAAAATTTGATTGGCAACCTCACCCAAAAAGCATGAAATTGAAAGCGCTGTCAACCCACATTGCAGAGCTACCAACCTGGATCACCATGGCTATGAAAACAGATGAGCTTGACTTTGCCAGCAACCCTTATACACCTGTTGAGGTCAGCACCAACCAGGACGTGATGGATCTGTTCGAAAAATCACTTGAAGACGGTAAATCCGAACTCATCGCAGAAAATGAAGTGCTGCTGGATAAACCCTGGAAATTAAGAAACGGCGAACAGATTTACAGCAACGATCCAAAATCAGGTGTGATCAGAATGGCACTCAGTCAGATAATCCACCATAGGGCACAGCTGGGTGTATATTTAAGACTCCTTGATATCCCGATTCCGGGCAGTTATGGGCCAAGTGCAGATGACCAAAGCTTTTAATTTCAGACAGCTTTAAAATATTTTGATAGCATATGTGATTATAAATTGATTCCTTTGTAAAAAGAAATCAATTTATAATTCCAATACACATGTCTGATTCTACTACCCGATTAAATAAATACATTAGTGAAAGCGGTTTATGCTCAAGAAGAGCAGCCGACAGATATATTGAGCAAGGCAATGTATTTATCAATGGTCGCAAGGCTAAAGTAGGTGACAAAGTTCTTTTTGGAGATATCATTACCGTTAACGGGCAAACTATCGAGCCTAAAGAAGTTGAAAACTCGATATTGATTGCTTATAATAAACCCGTAGGCATCACCAGTACTACCGAAGCGGGTGTTAAAAGCAATATGGTTGATCATGTTAACCATAGCGAAAGGGTATTCCCTATTGGCCGTTTAGATAAAGATTCTCAAGGACTTATCTTCCTCACCAATAACGGTGATCTGGTAAATAAAATCCTGCGTGCAGGAAACAACCACGAGAAAGAATATGTGGTTACAGTAAACAAACCCATCACAGCAAACTTCCTGGCCGGCATGGCCAAGGGTGTTCCGGTATTGGGCGTGATGACTAAAAAATGCAAGGTCACACAAGAAAGCACTTTTGTATTTAAGATCATCCTGATCCAGGGCCTCAACCGTCAAATCAGAAGGATGTGCGAGTATTTCGGATTTGAAGTAACCAAACTGGAACGTGTGCGGATCATGAACATCAGTGTCAAAGGTATTCCTGTTGGTGAATGGCGGGAGTTAACGCCTCAGGAGCAGACAGACATCTTCAACATGGTTGCCAAGTCAAGTTCAGAAGCCGACCATACCCCTAAAAGAGTTGCTAAAAAGTCGAAAGCCAAAGCTGAAGAAGAGGATTTAATGCAGAATGTAACACCAGGAAGACCAGCTGGGCGTAGCCATGCAACTAAATCTGCGGGAAAAAGACCAGGCAAAAAAGCACCTGCGTCTATGACCAGGGCTGAGCGTCCGGCCGGAGGTAAAGGAAAATCATCGCCAAAACCTGCAGGTGCAGCCAGCAACGGCAGATCTTCAGCTTCAAGTAGCAGTACCGACTGGAACAAAAGTAATGGTCCAAGTAAAAGACCAACCAGACCTTCTAAAGGAAGATCGGGAGCACCTGCTGCCAAAACCAGAAGTCCGAAAAGATAAACAGCTATTTGTCAAACATTTCTGTAATTGTAGCCTCAGCATCCAAGGTTTCAAAATTTTAGTAACTTTGTAACCAAATGCCTGCTACAAAAAAAATAGATATCCGTTCGTTAGACTTAGGTCAGCTGCAACAACACTTTATAACCATGCAAGAACCCGCTTACAGAGCTAAGCAGGTATATCAATGGCTTTGGGAAAAGTCTGCCCGGTCTTTTGCCGAAATGAGCAACCTTTCCAAAGACTTGCGCAATAAACTGGATGAAAATTATGCTATTAACGTAGTTGAAGTCAACAATTCACAGTTCAGCAATGACCATACAATCAAAAATGCGTTCAGATTGTACGATGGAAATATTGTAGAAGGTGTTTTAATTCCTATGGACGACCGCATGACGGCCTGTGTCAGCTCACAGGTAGGCTGTAGTTTAACCTGCAAGTTTTGTGCAACGGGTTATATGGACCGCAAACGGAATCTCAATGCTGATGAAATCTACGACCAGGTGGTACTGATTGATCAGCAGGCGAAAAAGAATTACAATGTACCCCTAACCAATATTGTGTACATGGGTATGGGCGAGCCCCTGCTAAACTATGCCAATGTGATGAAATCGATTGAACGCATCACCGCGCCAGACGGACTGAACATGTCTTATAAACGCATCACGGTTTCTACAGCAGGGATATCCAAAATGATCAAAAAACTGGCAGATGATGGCGCTAAGTTTAACCTGGCACTGTCACTACACGCAGCAAATGATCAAAAGCGGAATGAGATCATGCCAATTAATGAGCACAACTCACTCAAAGCACTGTCAGAAGCCTTGCGCTATTACTTTTCCAAAACCAAGAACCCGGTAACCTATGAATACATCGTTTTCAACAATTTTAACGATGAAATTCAGGATGCCATGGAACTGGCTAAATTTTGCAAGCACATTCCTTGTAAGGTTAACCTGATCGAATATAATCCGATCCAGTTTGCTGACTTCATCAATGCCGATGGCGATAAAATAGATGCTTTCTCCAATTACCTGAAAAGTCAGGGCATCAATACGAATATCCGCCGTAGTCGCGGTAAAGACATTGATGCGGCCTGTGGACAGCTGGCTGTAAAAGAACAAAACTAAGGTACAGATTACCATTCTTTACGAAGAACACCGTAGATTGGCAGATGAATCTGTTCTATCAACTTGTTACGGACCTGACTGGCCTGCTATTTCCTAACCTATGCTGTGGATGCGGACAGCCCCTGTTTAAAGGCGAAACGCAAATCTGCAGCTCCTGTTTATTCCAGCTCCCCTATACCGATCATCACGAACATGCAGCAAACAAAGCAGCCAAACAATTGTGGGGCCGCCTCCCTTGCCTTGCGGTCATGTCAATGTGTTATTTCAAAAAAGGCAGCAGGGTTCAAAATCTGATTCACCATTTGAAATACAAGGGCCGGCAAGAGCTGGGTGTTAAACTGGGCGGACTCCTGGCAGAAAAAATTAAGCTAAATCCGGATTATGCCCAGGCCGATCTCATCATCCCTGTACCCTTACATCCCGCACGGGCAAGAACCAGGGGTTACAATCAAAGTCTCTGTATCGCCAATGGCATCTCAGCCATGTTGAACATACCCGTGCAACCGAAACTACTTTTAAGATCAGTAAACACCAGCAGTCAGACCCGAAAAGGACGTTTTACCCGCTTCGAAAATATGCAAACGGTATTTTTCCTCTCCAATCCTTCAACCATTCAGGGCAAACACATTTTGCTTGTGGATGACGTCATGACTACCGGCGCTACACTAGAAGCCTGTGGTATTGAGCTATTTAAATGTGGTATTCATAAATTAAGTATTGCTACCATCGCATTTGCAGAATGACACAGAAATGTCGGCTTTCATTTTTTTTTAAAAAAGATTTTGCAGTTATAAAAATTATGCTTTCCTTTGTCCTTGAGAGCGTTAATTTAAGGGTCGATAGTTTCATTCACATGAGGTATCGGCCCTTTATCTTTTACAAGAACCTGCACAACAAGTCCACAAAAAAGGGCAATCATTACTGATCACCCTTTCCTAATATTATTCCATTTATCCGCTTATTTATACAAAGGGAAACGGCTTACCAAAGCAATTACTTTCTCTTTTACTGCTTTCAAATTGGCTTCATCTTCCGCATTGGTAATTACCTGATCAATCAGATCAACAATTTCCTGCATTTCAGTTTCTTTGAAACCTCTGGTGGTAATCGCTGCAGTACCTACCCGGATACCTGAAGTTACAAAAGGTGATTTGTCATCAAAAGGAACCATATTTTTATTTACAGTGATGTCTGCTTTTTCCAAAGCTTGCTCAGCTACTTTACCTGTGATGTTCTTATTGCGCAGGTCAATCAGCATCAAGTGGTTGTCTGTACCACCAGAAATGATACCATAACCTTTGGCAACAAAAGCTTTAGCCATTGCCTGTGCATTGGCCTGTACTTGTTTCACATACTCCAGGTACTCATCGCTCAACGCTTCACCAAAAGCAATAGCTTTCGCTGCAATGATGTGCTCTAAAGGTCCGCCCTGCGTCCCTGGAAATACAGCCATATCCAATACAGATGACATCATTCGGGTTTCACCTTTAGGTGTTTTCAAACCAAAAGGATTTTCAAAATCTTTACCCATCATGATCATACCACCACGTGGTCCGCGTAAAGTTTTGTGAGTAGTGGTCGTTACAATATGACAGTGTGGAAGTGGGTTTTCTAAAAGTCCGCGGGCGATTAAACCTGCAGGGTGAGAGATATCTGCCATCACCAAAGCGCCAACTTTATCAGCAACGCTACGTACAAAAGCATAATCCCACTCTCTTGAATAGGCAGAAGCACCAACGATGATCAATTTCGGACGTTCCGCCAAAGCGATTTCCTCTAATTTTGCATAATCAATTCTGCCGTCTTCTTTAGTTACTCCGTAAAATAACGGATGATACAATTTTCCTGAAAAGTTAACTGGAGACCCATGAGTTAAGTGACCACCATGAGACAAATCGAAACCTAAAATTTTATCTCCTGGCTGAATTACGGCCAACATCACTGCTGCATTAGCCTGTGCTCCTGAATGCGGTTGTACATTTACCCATGCTGCACCAAAAAGTTTTTTTGCACGCTCAATTGCAATGCTCTCCACCTCATCTACTACCTGGCAACCACCATAATACCTTTTGCCCGGAAGGCCTTCAGCATATTTATTAGTTAAACAAGAACCCGCAGCTTCCATTACCTGCTTACTTACAAAGTTCTCAGAAGCTATCAGTTCCAGACCATTTTCCTGACGGTCCAATTCCCTGTCAATCAAATCAAAAATTAAAGTATCTCTAGTCATTTATCGAAGTATATTTTTGTAAAATTAACGATTTTCCTTCTTAGTTTGGTAACAAAATACCTTACTTTGTACTTGTATTCTATAAAACCTTCATGGAAGATATCAACGGTCCACTATTACCCAACATAAACTATCCTTCTGATTTAAAGAAGTATAAGGAAGAAGATCTCGAACAAATCGCTCAGGAACTACGCCAGTACATTATTGATACAGTAAGTGTTAACGGTGGCCATTTCGCTGCCAGTCTGGGGGTTGTAGAGCTCACCGTAGCCCTGCATTACGTATTAAATACGCCATACGACAAACTGGTTTGGGATGTAGGTCACCAAGCCTACGGACACAAAATATTAACGGGAAGAAAATCCGTTTTTCACACCAATCGTGTCATTCATGGCATTAGCGGTTTCCCAAAAATCAGTGAAAGCGAATACGATACTTTTGGTGTAGGTCACTCTTCCACTTCCATTTCTGCGGCATTGGGTATGGCTGTTGCCTCTCAATATAAAGGAGAAACCGATCGGCAGCATGTAGCTGTAATTGGTGATGGTGCAATGACTGCGGGACTGGCCTTTGAAGGCTTAAACCATGCAGGTATTGAAAACTCCAACCTATTGGTGATCCTGAACGACAACTGTATGTCAATCGATCCCAATGTAGGCGCGCTGAAAGAATACCTGACCAGCATCACCATTTCCAAATCTTATAACCGTTTCCGGGAAGATATCTCACAAGTACTGATCAAGCTTTCCGAACTTGGGCCAAATGCCCACAAATTCGTGAAGAAGATCGAAAAAAGCATCAAGGGTACCCTTCTTAAGCAGAGTAATCTTTTTGAGGCCCTTAATTTCAGGTATTTTGGTCCGGTTGACGGGCATGACGTACAGCGACTGGCCCAGGTCATCCGCGAACTAAAAGATATCCCTGGCCCTAAATTGCTGCATTGTGTTACTTTGAAAGGTAAAGGCTTTGCCCTTGCAGAAAAAGATCAGACCAAATGGCATGCACCTGGCCTATTTGATAAAATTACCGGTGAAATCAAAAAATCGGTCTCCGATAAGCCTCAGCCACCAAAATACCAGGACGTTTTCGGACATACCTTGGTTGAATTGGCCGAAGCCAATAAAAATATTGTGGGGATCACCCCTGCAATGCCTTCCGGCTCATCCATGAACATCATGATGAAGGCCATGCCTAACCGTGCCTTTGACGTGGGTATTGCTGAACAGCATGCCGTTACTTTCTCTGCAGGTTTAGCTACACAAGGTTTGGTCCCCTTTTGCAACATCTATTCCAGCTTTATGCAACGGGCCTACGATCAGGTTATTCATGACGTGGCCATACAAAATTTAAATGTCGTGTTCTGTTTAGACCGTGCAGGTCTGGCAGGTGCCGATGGCGCAACCCATCACGGTGCATATGACCTCGCCTACATGCGTTGCATCCCACAGATGACAGTAGCAGCACCCATGAACGAAGAAGAATTGCGTAACCTGATGTATACTGCTCAGCAGGAAAATATGGGTCCGTTCTCTATCCGTTACCCAAGAGGAAGTGGCGTGATGCCAGACTGGAAAAGACCGTTTAAAGCATTAGAAATAGGAAAAGGCAGAAAAATATGTGATGGAGAGGATGTTGCCATCCTGACCATTGGCCACGTAGGTAATTTTGCTGTCGAAGCTTGTAAAGAATTAAATAGTGAAGGTATCCATCCGGCACACTATGACATGCGCTTTGTAAAACCGCTAGATGAAACATTGCTTCACGATGTATTCAAACGCTATAACCACGTCATCACCGTTGAAGATGGCTGTATACAAGGCGGTATGGGCAGTGCCATCCTGGAGTTCATGGCAGATCATGAATACAATTCAACCGTCATTCGTCTGGGTATTCCGGATGAGTTCATTGAACATGGCGAGCAACCAGAACTCTGGGCGTATTGTGGTTATGACACAAATGCGATCATTACTACAGTAAAAAAAATTGCAGTCAGTAGAACGACTAAGACGATCGCGTCTTAGTTGAATTCACTGCTTAAAAAAGAACCTATTGTCCCTGGACATTAGGTTCTTTTTTTTGCTCTACCTCCAGCCGTTCGAGTTTCAACAGTTTAAGAAAATACAAAAAACACAAGCAGGTGTTGCAACACCATTTCCTCTATTGTTCCAAAAGATCAAAACCTGCATTTCAAGTCAAAAAATCAAGTTTTTTTGAAAAAAAGATAGCCAAACAGAGACTCAGGCAGTTAACTAAGCCTAACTCTGTAATGACATTATTTTGACAGAACTCATGCTATTAAACCTACTTTTGCACGCTTAAATTATTAACGTAACAGTTAGTTAACATTAAAAACACATTTATGAAAAGAGCACTATTAATTTTAAGTATCGCAGTATTAGGCGTTACAGCAAAAGCACAAGACTTCAAACCTACTCAAGGTGACGTTACTACTGAGTTTGGTTTAACCGGCGGCATCAACAACACAAACTTCAACTTGAACGAGGGCGCTGGTATGTTGCGTTTCCGTTATTTCCAAAAAGAAAACTTAGCTTACCGTTTAGGTTTCAATGTTGGAAGCAATAACGTAACTAAAAATGCTTACGGAACCGACAACAAAGAAGGTTCAGCAAAAAGCAGAGCAACAGATTTCTTAGTAAACTTAGGTGTTGAAAAACACTTCACTGGTACTGAGCGTTTATCTCCATATGTAGGTGGTGATATTCTTTTCGGAGCTGGTACAAGAAAAGTTTCTTTCGAAAATGCAACTGGCCCTGCTAACGCACCATTATATGCAGACAACACAAGCAGCGAATCTAAAGGTCCTGGTTATGTTTCTTTCGGTTTACGTGGTGTAATCGGTGCTGATTACTATATCGCTAAACGTTTATTTTTAGGTGTTGAAGCTGGTTTCGGTTTCGCTTACGAAAAAGAAGGTAAAAAAACCAACACAACGACTGTAAACGGAACTACAACTACCGTAAAAGTTAAATCTGCAGGTAACAACTTTGAGATCAACCCAAGCATCATCACTGGTGTACGTGTAGGTTTCGCGTTCTAATCTGAGAAAATCTATAAAGAAGCTGGACAGCAAACCCAAGCAAGGGATGAGCTGCCCAGCTTTTTTTATTATACAATTTCTATCCCTGCCTGGCTGTAAGGCAGCAGCTCAGGATGTGCAGGATCTATATCTGTAATGATGGTATCGATGGCATTGGAGCTGCAAATCTTATAATGCTCAGCAGTACCTATTTTCTCCAGGGTAGATAAGGCAATCACCTTTTTCGAATGTTCTACCATGGTCCTTTTCACCTGCGAGTCTTCATAATCAATTCCGGTCAGCCCCAGATCAATGTCGATGCTGCAAATTCCCAGAAAACAAATATCGGCACGAATAGCACTTAAAGCACGAATGGCATCATAACCACTGGTCGAAAAGCCTGTTTTGTTTAAACGTCCCCCAATAAAAATCACTTCAACGGTTGCATGGTCTTCCAATACGGCAGCAACCGGAAAACTATTGGTTATCGCCGTAATCTTACAATCTTTGGGCAAGTGCGTAGCCACGGCCAGAGCAGAAGTTCCCGAGTCAAACAGCACCACCTGTCCGTCTTTGATAAAGCGCAAAGCCTTCTCTGCAATGATCTGTTTGTGGCTCACATCATAATGTTCCCGGTCCCTGAAATGCAGCGGAATCGGTGAATGCGAAATTGCACCACCCCGCACAGCTTTCACCAATCCCTGGTCAGAAAGCTCTTTAATATCCCGGCGTATGGTATCTTCAGATACATTTAATAAAGTGCTTAAATCACTCAGAAGTACCTTTTGATCCTTACTGATGTGGGTAATAATGAGTTGCTGTCTTTCTGCTTTAATCATTTCTTAATTGCAATATTATGCAAATATAACATTTAAATTTGCAATATTATGCAATTAATAACTACATTTGCTGCAACATAATACAAAACACAATGAAGAAAACAATAGGAATAGATATGGACGGGGTTTTAGCAGACACCGAAGCCCTTTGGTTAACATGGTACGAACGCGACTATGGTGTTAAATTTGACAAATCGATTTTCACAGGTGTAAGAGAGGCTGATGCCTTTCCTGATAAATCGGCAGTACTTAAATATGTATTTACGCCGGGATTTTTCCGGAACCTGCCGGTCATGGAAGGTGCAGTAGCAGCTGTAAAGCAATTGTCTGAAGATTTTGAAATTTACATCGTCTCGGCAGCTATGGAATTTCCTTTATCCTTATTTGAAAAACGTGAATGGCTTGCGGAGCATTTCCCTTTCATCGATTGGAGAAACATTATTTTCTGTGGAGATAAAAGTATCATCGCGACCGACTACCTGATTGATGACCATTGCAAAAATCTGGATTACTGTAAAGGGATGCCCATCATGTTTAGTGCAGGCCACAATGCTAGTTTTAACCACCATACCCGCGTTAACAACTGGAAAGAAGTGCTGGACCTGATGGAAGATCAGAAAACTTACAGTGAAGCCCTGAGCGTTAAGTAAAAAGGAACTTCCTGGTGTGCCTTGGAGTTCTCGAGAATCAACCTGGCGGCCATTTCACCCATCTGTCTGAAATCGGTAGATACAGTGGTTATGCCGTTCAGTATGATCTTTTTCAAAGGTGTTTCATTGTAAGAGATGACACCAACCTGCCGGCCAATCTTGAGCTTGGTATTCACCAGCCGCTCAATCAAAATCACCAGGTCATCTTCCATCAGACTGATAAAGACCTCACCCTCACCAATCGGTTCATTGCTAATTTCGTTCACCACTTTAGATGTAAAGGCATACTGCTGACAAAACCGGTAAAACCCCTTTAAAATCTCTATTGGATAATAACTCCTTTTAGGCATAATGATTTTAATGGTATGGTATTTACTCAGCTGCTCCTTTGCCTGCTCCAAAGCGCCATAAATATCGGCATCAAAATTTTCATAAACTGCCGCATACTCTCCATTTACCTCAGGAATCAGTTTATCGAGTAGAATCAGTTTGTCTTTAGGAATCAGATTGAGTACCTCATGGGCATTTTCACATTCATCGATAAAATGTGGAATGATCACATAATGTGAATACTCTTCTTTTTTATTAAAAAGCAGTTTTTTAAACAAGTTAAAATCATTGTTGTAGATGTAGAAATCTACGGCCACATGATCACCCAGTGCTTTAATGAAAGCATCATAAATGATCTTCTTGTGCGCACTCAATTTGTTAAATAACAAAAATATCTTGAGTTTCTGCCTAAACTCTGTACTTACAATGTAATAGCCTTTGCCCGGCACCGATGCCACTACCCCAATTCTTTTCAAATAGCGATAACCTTTTTCGGCTGTATCCCTGGAAATCTCCAGTTCATAGCTCAACTCATTAATAGAAGGCAATAAATATCCCTTCTCCAGCTTTCCAAACTCTATTGCATTTAAAATAGAATTGGTGAGTTGCAGATATTTGGGCGTTGCCGAAAAAGCATCAACGTGAATGAAATTAAAAAATTGCTCAGGTTTCATGGTTAGTACTAAATTCAGAATCACAAGGGTATTTAGCATACCATTGCAGCAGCAAGATAATACTAATTAATATAAAACGGTTCCCCCTGCATAATATTTTAACGCAATGATGTCATTTGGAAGCGGCTTGGTATTCCAGGAATCGTGAATGGCCAGTGCCGCGCCTACCGCTGTAGCCTGGGCCATATGGGCTGCAAACACTTCTACATCCGGAAAAACAGCAGCCAGCAAATTCATAAAAATGGCATTCTTGCTAAAACCACCGTCTACAAAGATCCGGCGAACCTCGGTACCCTGCAGTACCCTTTGTGTCGATACATACTGCTGATCAATCAAATCTTTGATCAACTGGTGATAAGCCATCACATCTGTTGGGTAATCGTTCAGATCACGCACTGCAAAATCGGCTACCTTAGCTTTATCCTTTAACTTCGCCATTACTGTCGGACTGTAAGGAACCGCACGGTAAGTGATTACATCGGTACCATAATGGGCAGCAATACGTTTCACCTGCTGCTCATGCTGGTAACCTGCAAACAATCGCGATGCCTTCACCGGTTTACCTTCATACTGCAGATAACACAAGCAATCCGCTTCCAGATCTTCAGTTGTCAAAGGCGATGAATTAAAAGGATTTAAACTGATGCACCAGGTACCGGTCGACAACAAGATGAAAGGTTCGGAAAAATTAACCAGGTAGGGAATCAGGGCAGCAGAGCTGTCGTGGAAACCCACACCAACTGCATAGTTGTTACCCGGAAATGCGGCCGGCATCACATGCTGTGAAGAAACAATCGGCGCCAGCTTTTCAGCAATGCCTTCTTTTTCCACCCATTCATGGTACTGGTTGTTAGTGAAATCCCAAAGATTCGTGTGACAACCAATGCTGGTGATGTCAGAATAAGCTTCACCTGAAATCAGGTAGCTTAAATATTGCGGCAAATGAAGAGCATATTTGATCGATTCAAACAGTTCCGGTTTCTCATACTTGAGACGGTACAACTGCATGCCCGAATTCAGACTGCCCAATACCGGCGAGGCCGTACGGTTAGAAAATTCTTCCTCACCACCATAGGTATTGTAAAATTGCTCCTTTAATTCCTGAGGATACTCCTTCAGGTAATTGTATAAAGGTGCCAATGGTTTCCCATTGGCATCTATATATACAAAGCTAGCCCCGTAGGTTGCAAAGTTTATCGATTTAATTTCAAATGAAGGATCTTTAAAAACCTCCCGTAAAGAGTCAAAAATAGACAGCCTTAAGCTCTCCAGATTCTCGCAAGGATCGCCGTCCTCGTCCACTGTTTCTGTAAACCGCGCCGATCGTTCAAATACAATCTTGTAATCTTCATCAAATAGAAACAACTTCTTGTTGGTCTTACCAACATCAAACACAGCGATTACGGGAATTCCCTTCATATCAAATTATATATCTTTAAAAATTACAGTCCTGTTGCAACAGTTTTCAACCCGCGGGTTTTAATTAAATTCTCTCTTACTTTCAATTGTCTGAACAATTCAAGCGGTGCCAAAGCGGCGCCGGCACGCAAACGTGCTTCTGCTACCAATGGGCGAACATCCGTACGGAAAGCATTTTGCAAAATCTCCTGTGCACGTGCCACGTCACTGGAAGCCTGAGCTTCCTGAAGCGCTTTACGGTCAACAGATAAAGCTTGTGCATAAGCCATCATGATGCCTTCTACCGATTGTAACAAATCTTCCAATGGATCTTTCACATTATGCGAAGCATCAATCATCCAACCCAAGTCACTGGCATGGTTCATACCACGTGCATCCATACCTTCCACCAGTTCATTAAAGATCAGGAACAACTGATATGGCTTCATACTTCCGGCCGTTAAATCATCATCACCATATTTAGAATCATTGAAGTGGAAACCACCCAATTTCTCTTCCATCAGCAACAAAGAAACAATTTGTTCAATGTTCGCATTTGGCAAATGGTGACCTAAGTCTACCAAAGTATAGGCTTTCGGACCCAATTTATTGGCATACAATAAAGACTGTCCCCAATCTCCAACCGTAGTTGAATAGAAGTTTGGCTCAAAAGCCTTGTATTCTACAAACACTTTCCAATCTGCAGGCAAAGCCTGATAAATCTCCTGTAAGCTTTCCAAAGTGTTCTGGAATGCTTTCCTGAAGTTTAACTGTCCGGGGAAACAAGAACCATCTGCTAACCAAATGGTCAGTTCTTTAGAACCCAGTTCTACACCCTGACGGATCACTTCAATGTTGTGCTCAATTGCTTGTTTACGAACACCCTTATCTACGTTCTGCAAAGAACCGAACTTATAGCTTTCCGAAGAACCAGCCTGGTCCTGGAAAGTATTTGAGTTCATCGCATCAAAACGCAGACCGTGCTGCGCAACCAAAGCTTTAATGGCCGGCACATTGTCTGCAGTATCCCAGGGAATGTGCAATGAAATGGCACCACTTGCTGCATTTAATTTATGCAACAGGCCGATATCTTCAATTTTTTCTTCAATATTTCTAGGCTCACCTCCGGCCGGAAAACGGCCAAAACGAGTCCCGCCTGTACCCAGGGCCCAGCTTGGAATCCCAATCTGGAAATCAATCAGTTTCTCAATTATGGCATCAGCATTTGCAATTTCGCCGGCAATAAAGTCAAGCTTGCGCTTATGGCTGCCCAACAGGTCACTGTTGTGCTCATCTAACTGGTGTTTTTCTATGATCATATTCGAGTAGTTTAACGGACAAAGGCAGTTGCTACGCCACCATCCACATTTAATACATTTCCGGTTGATTTGCTCAGCAATCCGCCTACAAAGGCAAAACAAGCATTGGCAATATCATCCGGTAAAATTATTTCATTCAGCAAGGTACGCTTTGCATAATATGCAGGCAACTCAGCCACAGTAATTCCGTAAGCTTTCGCACGACCTTCAGCCCATCCTCCAGCCCAGATATTGCTATCGCTGATCACGGCATCCGGATTTACCACATTCACACGGATACCATCGGCACCCAGTTCAGCAGCATTTAAACGGCTCAGGTGCAATTGTGCAGCTTTGGCAGAACCATAACCCGCATTGTTCGGACCGCTCACCAGGGCATTTTTACTCACAATGTTCAATACATCACCACCCTTATCTTGTTTTTGCATCACTGCAGCAGCTGCCTGGGTAACCAGGAACTGACCTTTTACCAATACATCATACAATAAGTCCCAATCCTGTTCAGTATGATCAGCAATGGTTTTAGAGATCGACAAACCTGCATTGTTCACTACAATGTCTACACCACCAAAAGCAAGTGCAGCCGTATTGAATGCCGATTCGATATCTGCAGCACTGGTTACGTTCAATATCGCCGTAGCATAACTGTCCTTACCATATTTGCTGTTAAACTCATCACCAGCACTCTGCAAACGCTCCGCATTCATGTCATTCAGGATCACTACAGCACCTTCTTCCACAAATTTACGGGCAATAGCCTTGCCAATACCACCAGCACTGCCGGTTACTAAAGCTATCTTTCCAGAAAGTGGCTTTGGTTTAGGCATACGCTGTAATTTAGCTTCTTCCAATAACCAGTACTCAATGTTAAATGCTTCCTGTCTCGGTAAAGAAGTATAAGATGAAATCGCTTCAGCGCCTTTCATTACATTGATGGCATTGGTATAAAACTCAGCAGCTACCCTGGCTGTCTGTTTATCTTTAGAGAAAGAAAACATACCAATTCCTGGATATAGAATAATCACCGGATTTGCATCGCGCATGGCCGGGCTATTGTCGTGTTTACATGAGTTGTAATATTCAGCATACATTTTACGGTAAGCCTCAAACTCAGGTGCTAATTTTTCTTTTAAGGCTTTAACATCCGATAAATCTTCATTCACGTCTAATTTCAACACCAATGGTGAAATTTTGGTACGTAAAAAGTGATCCGGGCAGCTGGTACCCAATGGAGCCAAACGGTCCAGATCATTGGAGTTGATAAACTCGAGTACGCGGCTGTCATCGGTAAAATGTCCTACCATGTGACGCTCGCTGGAGCAGAAACCACGCAATACCGGTGCAATGGCAGCCGCTTGTTTCTCACGTTGTGCTTTCTCTGCACTTTGAATTTTCTGTCCGGCAAATACAGGACCTTTTTTGCCATAATTGGCTTCCAGGTATTCTGCACATTTCTCAATCACTTCCAAAGTATTGATATAACTTTCAAACGCGGTATCACCCCAGGTAAATAAACCATGTGATCCCAGCATGATGCCGCGGATTCCAGGATTTTCATCCAGGCACTGACGCAACATCAAACCCAGTTCAAAACCTGGTTTTTGCCATTTTACCCAGCCAATGGTGCCGTTAAACAGTTCTTTGGTAATTTGCTCACCATCTGCTGCTGCTGCAATGGCAATTGCCGCATCAGGGTGCAAGTGATCAATGTGTTTGAAAGGCAAAAAGCCATGCAAAGGTGTATCGATTGAAGGAGCTTTAGAGTTCAGGTCATAAATACAGTGGTTAAACAATTCCACCATTTCATCCTCATGATCCAGCCCTCTGTAAATATTTTTCAGATCGCGTAAGCGATCTACATATAAAGCGGCCAGACCACTTTTCTTTAAAGTACCCAAGTCACCACCAGATCCTTTAACCCACATGATTTCAGATTCCTTACCGGTCAATGGGTCTTTCGCCATCGCCTTGCATGAAGTATTTCCTCCACCATAATTGGTTAAACGTAAATCCGCTCCTAAAAGGTTTGAACGGTAGATTAACAATGCAACCTCATCGCCAGCCATTTCAGCCGCCTTTGCATCGTCCCACAAATAGCTTACATGTTTAAATTCAGTTGCTTTAGTAGTCATAATTAGTATTCATTGGTTCTTTTAAATTTTTATTTATTTCAAGGAGTTACCGTATCCCACAATCAAAATTGACAAAATGAGGATGGCCACTCCGGATATTACAGTTGCAAAAGTTTTTTTCTTTACGCCAGTCCATTCTTTAAAGAACAGTCCCCAGCCGTTGGCCACCAAAATGATGCAGGCCATGTGCAAAATCCAGCCGCTGGCACCATTACCCAATTTACTTTCCCCCATTCCATAAAAGAAGAATTGTAAAAACCAGGTGGTACCTGCCAGTGCAGAGAAAATATAGTTTTTTGTTAATGGTGCTTTTTTATTGGTGTAATCCCCAAAAGTTTTGTTGCGTTTATTTAGCAGCATGCACCAGAAGAAATTGGTGGTCAGTCCGCCCCACAAAATCACCACGTAAGTCACGTTATTCTGGAACAAAAATTCGCCCTGTCCCGGATTCAAAGCTTTCCAGGCTTCGTTGGCATGATTGGCCATATCTTTACCTGCATCAATACCGAAGGCGAAACAGGCGCTTAACACACCCGAAACGATCGATACGATCAGACCAATACCGATTTTATAATCTTTGTTAGACGGATCTCCTTTACCAGAAGCCACAAGGTCTTTTTCTTTCATGCTACCGGCCAAACCACAAACCACAATACCGATCACACAGACCAATAAACCCAGCAATACCATTTGTCCCCATTGTGCACCAGCCATGTCCGACAAACTGTCTTTACCTGGTGTTGGATTAAAATTGTAATATAAAGAAGGAACCAGAGCGCCAAAAACAGAACACAGGCCCAATATGATGGTACTTCCTAAGGAAATCCCCAGATAGCGTACGCCAAGTCCGTAAGTTAAACCACCAATCCCCCAGAGCAGGCCAAAGAAATAAGTCAGCAACAAAATTTTACCATTGGTTTGGGCAATGATGTCCATAAACCCGGGAATGGTTAACCATGCAGCCAATGGTGGCACAATCAGCCAGGAGAATAAACCTCCAACAATCCAATAGCTTTCCCAGGCCCAATCCTTAACCTTCTTAAAAGGTATGTAAAAACTCCCGGAGGCGAAGCCGCCGATAAAATGAAAAATAACACCGAATAAAATTTGCATCGTTTAGGTTTTTAAAATTTGGTTTGCCTAAAGTAAGAGTATGCCTGTAGAAAAGCGTCATGTACTGTCATGCATAAATTGATATTTCCGCAAAAGCAAAGAACATCTATCATGATTATTACAGTAGCTGGCACTTGATATGTACCCCGGCTTCAGATCGCAGCACAACAAGTAAAAATCAGGCGCATGAAAAAACCCGGTCATGAAATCATGACCGGGTTTCCGTATTTTATTTTTGCTTTTTAAGCTCGCAGATTAGTTCAAACTTTTACAAGCTTCAATTAATAATGCTCTGTTAGAAGCGGTATTTGTACCTAAGTTTAAGCCTTCACCAACCGTAGTAGACATATCCAGATCTGTGATTGTTCTGTTATTTACACGTTTGGTTTCATTTTTCCAGGTTACCCTGAAATCATAAGTACTTCCAACTTTCAACAATGAAGTTTTGATCAAACCCTGATTGGCAGTTCCCAATAAAACGTAAGCACTTTCAGCAGCACCTGCAGTTTTGTAGAACATGTCAAAATTAGGTGGAGTTACAGGTCCTTTGTTAGGACATACTACATTTAACACCAGGGTTACGTTCTGTATAGCAGGGCCACCAGGTTGTCCAACTGTGATGCTAAGGTTACCGCCTGCGCAAGGATCAGCGATTGATCCTGAAGCCAATACAGTGCTTGTAGTTACGTCAATAATTCTATATCTAACCGGTATTGGAGGTAAACCGCGGAATTTATCTGCTAATCCGTCTTTTAATAAAACCTCCGAGGTTGCAAGCACCTTACCGTCGTTGTTTGAAATCTCCACATTTACCGTGCGTGTAGCTCCACCAGTTAACCAAGGTGCGATAAACGTAACGTTTGGTTCTGTACAACTTGCTGTAGAAACCACATCACCAACAATAAATACAGTTAAGTGATCCGTTGTAAAAGAAGCTGCAAGTTTATTGCTGGCATCCAGCGCTACGTTAGCCAGACCTTCATATTTAAACTGACCTGTGCTCACCTGGTAACTGTAAACGGCAAGTTTATCACCAGCCTTTAAAAGCTGACCCGAAGATTGTGGCTTATACGTTGGATCCAATTGAACGCCAATGTTAATCGGGGTTGTAAAGTTTTTCACTTCCACACCACCTACAAACATCTGGATGTCTGTAAAACCTGCAGGCAAGAATACCGCAGAACCAGTTGTACCACCTGGCGTAGTGATGTTTGGTGCACTTAATTTTCCGCCTGGGAATAAAGCCAATGCTGCAGGATCAGTCGGATCAAAGTTAACCGCTTGTGCGCTCAGGTTACCACCAGATAAAATGGTACCATCAGCACCTTTAAACTGTACACCTGCAGGAACTGTGATTGAAGTCGTTTCTGTAACCGTACCTGTAACTGGTGTACTGATCGTGGTTGACGTTGTCGTTTTTCCATCAGTACCTAAACCAACCTCTGCTACTACAACAGAACTTGCAGGAGAAGGCGTTGTTGCTCTCAATAAAGTCACTTTAATGATCTGGCTAAACTGATCTTGCTCGATGCTCACCGGAAGGTTTTTATCCAGGAAACCGGTTGCTTTAATCACAACGTTAAAGTTCAGCTTTGTTGATCCTTTCGGCACCCCACTTGGCGCAACACCAATGGTTGCCACACCTGCAGGCGCATAAATCTTTTTAGAGCCTGAAAAGTCGTAGATCGAACCAGCGTCCGTGCCTGTAGCCGTAACGGTGATGTCATTTGGGATCGCAGTTCCGTCGGAAGTCGATAAAATAAAGGTTGCTTTATACTTGATGATGTCTGCATCCACAAGGATGTTCAGATTGTCAGCCGGGTTCTTGCAGCTATTGAACACAAAGCCCAGTGCAAGTACAAAACTGAATAATTTAAAAAAGGTTCTCATTGGGATACAATTAGAGGTAAGTAGATAATTAGTTTAAGCTGTAATTGAAGTTAATCTGCAATACCGGTAAAAATCGGTAACCAGACATGTTCTTTCTCAGCTGCTCTTCGTTTTGATTACTTTTGGTCAGCAATTTCGTTCCAGTTAGGGTTACATCAGGTTTACCCATATAATAAGCACCTAAAGCAAAGCCTAAATTGAATTTATGTTTTGGGAATGCATTTTCAAAACCGAAACCTGCATACGGCGCAACTTTGTTCCATTTTACAGATCCGTACAATTCACCTAAATCTTCACTGGTTACCGGAATCTCTCCATAATAGCTAGTTCCGTTATAAGTAATGATGGCATCACCTTTAGCTTGCCAGAAATACGCAGCACCGGCAGTCAGGATCAGCTTGCTTGCAAAGTTTTGTTTATCCAAAAATGGATGCCAGTCAGCCATCAGGTGGGCATTTGAAAATTCAGCTTTCAGGTTAATGTCGGTTGAATTTGCTTTAATGCTATATACACCATCCGTTTTCAATGGCAGGATACTAAATCCAGCGCGGAAATTAAACTTAGCCAAAGGCGAATATTTAAACTCTAAACCCAATCCCTGTGTTGCAGCATGCGCACTGATATAGTAAATGCTGCGTTTTGTACTGTCAACAGCAGTAGAATCTGTTTGTGCATTTACCCGCACTCCAACCAGCATCAGCACGGCACATATCAAAATAGTAAATCTTCTTTTCATAGTTAATCTTATAATCGTTATATTGTTGTTAAAGGGATGTTTATTTAGTCATTATTTGCAATTATCATCAAAAACACATTGATTTTCAGTTAAAACACTCTAAATTTCGGCACTAAGTTAGTGATTAACATCGATTTAAATAAAAAAATCGCTTTATTTTATTCAATTTTAAAAATTCACTTCAAATTAATACGCGTTTTTATGCCCTGCGAAAACTTGCCACACAGTTAAGAAAGCAATTTTAAGATCCAAAAACATCGACCAATTCTCTAAATACCAAATATCTGCTTCCACACGGGCCTCCATAGTTCCTTCTTCTTTGGTTTCACCCCTATGCCCGCTTACCTGCGCCCAACCGGTTATTCCCGGCAGCACCAGGTGGCGTACCATGAACTGATCAATAATCGCAGAATACTCATGGGTGTGCTGCAGCATGTGGGGCCGGGGCCCCACCACTGACATATCCCCCATTAGTACATTAAAAAACTGTGGCAATTCATCAATACTGGTTTTTCGCATAAAGGCACCCAAACGGGTAATTCTACTGTCGTTCTTGGTAGCTTGTGTTTTATCAGAATCCTGATTTACCCGCATACTTCTGAATTTCAAACAATAGAAAGGCTCATTATCTTTACCAGAGCGCAATTGCTTAAAAAATATTGGGCCTTTTGACTCCAGTTTGATCAGCAATGCGATCAGCGGGACCAACCAACTCATTACAAATCCAATCACAAATAAAGAGAAGGCTACATCAAATACCCGCTTAAAGAGTTGGTTACTTTTACTTTCCAAAGGTTCTGCACGCGGACTGATGATCGGAAAGTGCGCCAACATTTTCACATTCACATTTTTCTTGAAATAATCCTTAACATCCGGCACTAGTTTGAAGCGAACCATTTCCTGATCTGCTTCCCGCATCAGTCGGTTGATTTTATTGATGGCCCGATCGGGCAGTGCACAATACACTTCCTTGATGTTAAACTTTTTAACATAAGCAATACAGTCACTTACATTACCCAGTACTGGAATTCCATCTCCACGTAAATGCGGTTTGTCGTCAAAAAAACCAACAACACGATAGCCCAAAAACGGGCGGTTTTCAAAAATATTATGTAATTCTACACCAACTGGACCAGCACCTACAATTACGATATCTGTGTAATTGATCAAACTGGCGCGTCTGGAGCGGCGCAACAATAGAAAAATGATTTTAGCCATCAGAAACGACGGTGCAAAAATCAGCATCATGTAGGCAATCAGTTTACTGGAAACGCCAAAACCTGTTGTTAAAAATAGGATCAGGATAATAGAAACCGTAAATAGAAGCAAAGAAGACAGACTTTGTTTAATTGTTGGAATCGCATCCTTAGCAAACATATCCTGATACAAGCGCGTCAGCTGAGTCACATTAAACCAGATCAGATTGATCAGCAAAATATGAATCATATTCACATTTGTCCTGTCCAGCGTAGTTACTGGCCAATGCACCAGAAGGTAAGCGATATAACCAGAAAAATTGACAATGAACAGGTCGATTAAAGCACCGATGATCTTATAATAGGTACCATATTTTTCTGTCATCGAGGTTGACTGGTTGTAATATTCCGCATCATATTTATTCCGTGGAGATAAAATCTCTTTAGTAACAGTCCGAATATAGGATAATGATATCAAAACAGAGTTAATTTATTTCCTTAATCTCAAACACTGAAATTAATGCTACAAATTTGAGAAAAATTAATGTCAAAAAAATACCTACTATGAGGTATTTTAAATAATTCGACATTAACTATCAGCAACATATAAGAAATAAACGGCCTATATACTAAAAAAAAGCACTTACTTCATACCTAATCATGTTAAATTTGAATACAAATATGTTAAACCAGGATTAATTTACTTACACAGCCATCAAAAGGCATTGGTATCTCCTTTAAACATATTGATAATCGTCATGAAAATGATTTTCACGTCCAGCATCCCCGTCCAGTTTTCCAGATACCAGACATCATGTTTCACGCGCTCCTCCATTGCCCCATCTTCTTTGGTTTCCCCCCGACAACCATTAACCTGTGCCCAGCCAGTAATGCCCGGTTTCATAAAATGCCTGACCATAAACTGGTCGATGACCGCCTTATAAGCCTCCGTGTGACTCAGCATATGCGGCCTTGGCCCTACCACAGACATGCTACCTAAAAACACATTTAAAAACTGAGGCATTTCATCCAGACTGGTTTTTCTCAGGAAAGCGCCGATAGCGGTAATTCGATCATCCCCTCTTACAGCCTGCTTCCGTTCACTATCTGTATTCAACCGCATACTTCTAAATTTAAAACACCAAAAAGGCTCATCATTACGTCCGCTCCTCAGTTGCCGGAACAACACCGGACCTTTGCTCTCCAATTTAATCAATAAAGCGATTACAGGAAATAACCAGGTCAGCACAAAAACAATCACCAGACTGCTAAACACCAAATCAAAGGCCCGCTTTTTGAAACGATTAGACATCAGTTCCATCGGCTCTTCCCTCAAGGTAATGATAGGAAATTCCCCGCCCATGTAGCTGATCTGATAAGGTGCAGCCAGAGCTCCTGCAATGTCAGGAACAAATTTAAGCCGCAGACAATACTTATCTGCCTCATGGATCAGGGTATGCATTTTGGCCATCCGATCAGGCGGAACCGCTACATATAAATCTTCTACACCTTCAGTTGCAGCAAGCTGCATTTCTACCAAAGCCAGTTCATCCAGGTGAAACTCATCGTCGTTAAACAAACCATCTTTATTGTTGTCACGTATAAAACCATAAAAGTCAATATTCCGCTGCCCCTTTAAATAATCTGCAAGCCTGGCTCCCGTTGCATTGCCACCCATTACAGCCACTCTTTTACTCGCATTAAATTTATGAATCAGCAAGAACTGAATGGCAGTCCCAATAAACCTGCTTAAAATGAAGGCAAAAGACAATAAGGCGTACAAAATCAACATGGATATGCCTAAAGACTTTAAATCATGCTGTAAAAAAAGATAAGCCACAAAAAGCAAAGCATGCATAACTACAGTCCTCCAGGTACAGCGATAAATCTGCTCTAAACGCCCATACTCATGCGCGGCATATAAACCAAAATACAATGCAGCAAATAACCAGACTAAATTGCAAACCACCAGATCACGGCGCAAAAAATCAATTCCAGCAGATACGGATGTAAATTCAAGACCATAAAGCCAAAGAAAATAAACCAGATTAAGTGTTAGTATATCTGCAATTGGCAATACATAACGCAAAATATACAAATAACGGGTCTGCAAAATCATTTAACGAAATATTATTTTGCGTGTTGGAACTTATATTGTTTTTTCAAGCAGCGATAACAAATGAAATGCTGTAATGGCAGCCACACGAAAACTGTTTTGGCCAAATACCCTCTAGGAATGCGATCAAGACCGACAGCACCACAATAACGGCAATGCAGGTGATTATAAACCTGCGACTTAGGTTCTGAATTTGAAACGAATGAAGTCATGAACAAAAATTTAGCTAAATAAAATATTTATCCAGGTAGAAAATATTATGCAACAAAGTTAACTAATAATACAAAAACAAAACTGCCATTTTCAATAACCAAACTGACATAAAAATACCCAATAGCAGGTAATTTGCGCATTTCATCCAATTTTTTGTATAAGGCAAATCAATAATTGACTACATTTACAATTCAATGTTTCCAGAAAAGAAAGAAGACCCTACGGACAAACCCAATTCAGAAAAGGTATTCGACCTTGAATACTTTTTCGAACTCTCGCCCGATCTGATTTGCATCGCTGGCTATGACGGATACTTCAGAAAAATCAATCCTGCGGTCTCCAAAACCTTAGGTTATACCAATGAAGAACTCATGTCCAGGCCAATCAATTCTTTTGTGCACCCCGAGGATCAGGGCATGACCAACAATAGCCGCAACAATGTGCGCTCAGGGAAGCACCTGATCAATTTCGAAAACAGGTACATGACAAAAAACGGGGAAACCGTATGGCTATCCTGGACCTCTATTCCCATTGAAAGAGACAAAACTATATTTGCGATTGCCAAAAACATCAGCGCAAAGAAAAAACCGGCAGAAAAGCCCCTGCATACAGAAAATCACGAACAAATTGCCTCAACGTCTGACAAAGTCTGGCTGCAGGAATTCGAAAACCTGATCCGAAAAAACGCGGGAAAATCAGATCTCAATATTCAGAACATCAGTGATGAGCTTGCCATCAGCGAAAGACAACTCCATCGCCGGATTAAAAGCCTGCTTAACTTAACTCCTAACGCTTTCATCCGGCAAATCAGGCTGCAGATTGCAAAAGAAGCTATTGAATCCGGAAAATACCGAACCATCAGCGAAGTTGCTTATGCCTCAGGCTTCGAAACCCCATCGTATTTCAGAAAACTATTCAAGCAAATCAACGGCTACGACATTAACGACATGCTCTAAGCTTAATAAGCATTATCTTCACCGCGAAAGACATTGATGATGGTCATAAAAATGATCTTCACATCCAGCATGCCGGTCCAGTTTTCGAGGTACCAGATGTCATACTCCACCCTTCTTTCCATTGCCCCATCAGCCTTTGTCTCTCCACGCAAACCGTTAACCTGCGCCCAGCCAGTTATACCCGGTTTCATGAAATGACGCACCATAAACTGGCTGATGATGGCTTTATATTGCTCGGTATGACTAAGCATATGTGGCCTTGGCCCAACCACAGTCATACTACCATAAAATACATTAAAAAACTGCGGCAATTCATCCATACTCGTTTTCCGTAAAAACCGACCAATCCGAGTAATCCGGTCATCGTCCTTTGTTGCCTGCTTTTTACCACTTTCGCTGTTCATCCGCATACTTCTGAATTTGAGGCACCAAAAAGGTTCGTCGTTACGTCCGCTGCGCAATTGCTTAAAAAACACAGGGCCTTTACTTTCCATTTTTATCAGTATAGCAATAATCGGCAATAGCCAGCTCAACAAAAAAACAATCACCAAACTGCTAAACACCAAATCAAAGGCACGCTTTTTAAATCGGTTACTCATGATCTCCAATGGCTCGTGACGCAAGGTAATAATTGGAAACTCGCCCCCCATATAGCTGATGGTATAAGGTGCCGCCAGGGAACCTGCAATGTCCGGAATAAATTTGAGGCGCAAACATTGCCTGTCTGCTTCCCTAACCAGTGTATGAATTTTAGACATGCGCTCAGGAGGTACAGAAACATATAAATCCTGAACACCAGCAGCCGCAGCACGCTCCATCTCAGAAATGGCAAGATCAGAAAGCAAGCCCGTTTCGTCGCTAAAAAGACTGTCCTTATTGGCATTTGCTATAAATCCATAAAAATCAACATTGCGTTGCTTACCAAGGTACTCCGCCAACCGGCTCCCAGTTTGATTTGCGCCCATTACAGCAACTTTTTTAGTCACATTAAATTTATTGATGAGTAAAAACTGGATGGCTGTCCCAATAAATCGATTCAGCACAAAACAACCCGCCAATAAAATATAAAATACAAGCAGAAAAGTACGGGAAAACTCTACATCTTTCTGAAACAATAAATAAACAGAGAATAAAATAAAATGCGAAAGCACACTGCGCCAGGTTCCTCTATAAATGCGTTCCAGACGCCTTGCACCATATTCAGAGTACAATCCAAAAAACAGTGCATTAAACACCCAGATCAAATTGCAAACCACAACATAGTGTTGCAACAACTCATAAGAAACAAACTTTCCAAAATAATTCGTAATATAATATGCCGAAAAATACACCAGATTCAGCATTAGAACATCTGTAATCGGCAAAATATATCGCAAGAGGTATAAATAACGTGTCTGCATATACAAATAAAACTAGGAACTAAACAAATATACCCAATAATGAACGTAACAGACAATAAAATAGTACAATTAATAAAAAAATAACCAAATCAGTTAAATAATCATTAACATATTATAAATAAAAACCACACTACTCTTTTTAAAGCATCGAAAACGAGATAAGAGAGTAAAAAAAGCCCCAACATTTTATTTTAACAATAACTTATTCTAAAAAACAAATATTTTATTGCACCTTTATAGCATCATCCCCAATATGAGAATTACTTGTAAAAGCAGACATTTAACTACCGTGAAAAATGTGAAACCTTATTAACAATATTAAAGTAAATCAAACGTTGGAAAAATCAGAGAATACCTGGATTAAAACCGTAACAAGTTATAGCAGATGCCCAAAATGTAAAAACGGAGTCCTGAATACCAGGGTAGCCAGAAGCTTTGTAGTTAAATACATTTTAAGGTCAAACGTAAGACGTTACAAATGCGATTCCTGCGGAAAGAAAACCTATGTAAAGATCGAAAATCTCCACATCAATTCGCCTTCAACACCTTAAATTCTGTCCTACGGTTTAGCTTTCGACCTTCTTTATGATCCTTTCCATCAGGTAAGGTATTCGCTGCAATGGGCATGCTCTCACCATAACCTTTTGCCAGTATCCGGTCTGCAGCAATTCCCTTAGACAAAATATAGTCTACACAAGACTGTGCCCTCTGCTGTGATAATTTTTGGTTATACCAGTCAGGACCCATGGAATCGGTATGTGCACTCAGTTCTATTCTGATTTTAGGATTAATTTCCAGAACATTCACCAATTCATCCAGTACCACAAACGATGCAGGCTTTAGTACCGCTTTATTGAAATCATACAATATGTTTTCAATCACAATCGGCTTATCTACCACAAACATTTTCAGACAAATTTCGGGATTCAGCAAGGTATCGGTCTTAAATACGGCCAGGGCGGGCAAAACCATTACTTTAGCAAAATATCCAGACTTCTCCAGGCGCAATTCATAAGCACGGTTCAGCAGTATTTTAAAATCATAACGGCCGGTGCCTGAACTCAACACCAGGTCAGCTTTGCGGCTTGTCAGATCTTTTAAACTAACCTCTACCCCTGCCAATGGATTTTGCGTATCACAATCGAGCACCACACCGGTTAATGTAGCCGAAGCAATCACGCGCTCAGGTTTTGTATAATGCAGTCTGAATACATGCAGGCAGCAGTCTGACTCCCGGTCAGAACTTACATATGCCACACCTTCCGCCTCTTCATCCGGACAATAATGTAAATCGTCCTTGGTAGAACTGTAAGGATAACCCAGGTTACGCGGTACACTCCAATGCTCCTGTCCAATCCAGAAACTTTCAAACAAATCAAAGCCCCCCATTCCGGTAAAACCTTTAGAGCTATACACCAGGCGCTGCTCTTTTGGATCATAGAAAGGAGCCTGCTCATCCGCTTTGGTATTTACCGTAGCGCCCAGATTTACCGCATTCATGGGTAAACCTTCGATATTCAACTCTGCCTTCCATATATCCGTACCGCCAAAGCCTCCCTGTCGGTCAGACACGAAATATAAAGTTTTCCCATCAGGTGTTACAAAAGGCTGCATAGCTACAAAGCCATCGGCATTCACAAAACTATTCAAGCGCTGTGGTTCCAGCCAACGCCCATCCACGCAACGGCTCAGGTAAACACCAGCGTACAACTTACCGGCCTGCCGATACCAACGCGTTAAATACATCCTTGCACCTGTAGCCTCTAAACTTGCCGCACCAAAATTCACCGGATTTTTCGGATCCGCTTTAAAAGAAAGCGCAGTCCTTTTCGATAAGGAATCGGCACCACTCAGATAAATCTGATTTAAATGTCCATTATTCGCTTCCGCTAGCGTAGCAGTAAACCAATATTTGCCATTGTTCCGGCTCAGCGCAAAATCATTTTCATCCTTACTAAAACCACCAGCCATCCGGGCTATGGTTACGGGTTGCTTCTGCGCCATTTGGGCCTGCGCGTAACGGGCGGTCTCCAATGCCTTCAAACCTAAACTCAAATTTTCTCCATTGTTTTTATTGCCGCTCACAAATAGCTGTAGCTGGTTAACCGCATCGGTCAATTGATTATTGGCCCTAAGGCAGTCACCATACCACATGCGGGCCAATGGATAAGCCTGTTCATGCTGTTCCATCACTTTACGGTACCATTTTGCCGCAAAAACATAATTCTGTTCCAGACGATAACTTTCCGCCATCCGATAAGTTACATCAGCAATTCCATCTTTAGCTTTATGCCTTTTTGCTGAAAAATAAGGCACTTTACCGATCGGTGTAGCCGTTTCATCACCAAGCGCTTTATCATAATAATAAGCGGCAGTCACATAATCCTTATGTGCAAAAGCCTCATCGGCACGCTTCACAAATATTTTATTTTGTGCCAGCCCCAGCTGAGCAATGCATACCAACAAAATCAGTATATAGTTCTTCATAACATGTTTCATTAAAGACGTGGACATACCTGGCTCCTGCCTGATAAACGGCGTTTAAATACATAACTCAAAGACACCTCATAGCCGCCGCGAACATTGGCTGATTTCTGTAAGGAGGAGGTGGTATAATCGTAACTTACACCGATCACCAGACTTTTCACGTTCAAACCCAAGCTACCTACAGCCGCATCTTTAAGCCGATATAGACCGCCCAAAGTCAAACTGCAATCCGTATCCAGACTAAACTCCACATTTAAACCGGCAGCTTTCAACTGCGAATTTTGTTGTCTCATGTAGATCACGTGTGGTGTCAAATCCATGAAATCACCCGCAAATAAACGCAAACCACCATGAAAGGTATAGCGCATCGGAATTTTACTATCCATTCCGCCATTGGCAAAAGGATCCTTTGCAGCAGCCAAATGTCCTGCACTAAATCCAGCAAATACATTGACTTTTCCAGCAGGAGTTCCATCATAATAAAATACGCCCGCATTGGCATCAAATGCCGCAGCAGATGTGCTTGTAAAGTTCTCTCCACTAGCCATCCCCGGATCGTAACCCAGCGTCGGATTGTACTGATCGTCCATTTGCAGTTTATTTACATCAATCCCGCGGTAAATTAAACCCGCCTGCACACCAAAACTCAGTTTATGGTAGCCATTGGCTGAGACCGGAACCTGGTAAGCAAAAGAGCCGTAACCAGACAAGTAATTGTAACCTGCAGCACCTGCTTTCTGATCCAGGATATTGAAACCCAGGGCCATCTTATCCGAAGTTCTGAAATCCCCGGAAATAGCTACGGTTTTAAAACCGTTATCCAGACCAGTCCACTGGTCTTTATAATTGGCTGTCAGCCTTGCATTACCATCCACCACACCAGTCAATGCCGGGTTTAGCCATAATGGATAAGCATAATATTGTGAAAAATGTGGATCGACCTGTGCATTTACTCTAATGGCACAAAACATCAATAGCATGGCCAATACCGTTAAGATAAACTCTTTCATTTGATTAGCGTTATGGTTCCTTTTTTATTCAATTCCCGTCCGTTTTCCATAATGGCCTTCAGGTAATATACATATACACCTACCGGCTGCCGACTGCCTTTGTAATTCCCGTCCCAGCCCACCGATACGCTGTTGGAATAAAAAATTTGCTCCCCCCACTGACTGTAAATGTAAAAGCTCAGGCTTTTTATCGTTTCGCTACGTACATACAGGACATCATTTTTACCATCCCCATTAGGGGTAAAAGCATTGGGTACATAGATATCGTCATATTCACTTGGCGTTTGTGCATTCAACTTCGTAGAATTGCTTTCCTGGCAAGCAAGTACACCGATGGCTTTCACCTGAACTGCAACCGACTGTTTACCTTTCATCCCGGTCACGGTATGACTTAAGCCCAATTTTCCCGAACTCGGATCAATAAAAGTCAAACCATTGTCCATACTAATCTGGTAAGCGGTAGCCCCCGCAACTCCGTTCCATCTAAAAGTCATGCTGCTCGCGCTCATTACCTCCGCAGTTACCGTTATGTTCGTCAAGCGTGGCATAACCTCTACTTCTACCTGTTGCATGGTCGTACTGGTACAGGTACCATTGCCACTCTCTGCATAATACGTTTTGCTTTGGTTCAGCACATCAGTCAAATAGGTTTCCCCTGTAAACAGCAAATTAGTCTTAGCCGACGAATCGTACCATTTATAAACCAATCCCGGCAGGGGATTTTTAATCTTCAGAGCTGCAGCAGTACCTGCACAGATACTCAATTTGGTATCCGTCACCTCTGGGGATGTTGGGAGCGCAGAAACTGTCATCGTCACCACATTACTTGTCGATGTGAGCCCACAGCCTCCGCTGATGGCAATTCTACGAAAATGAACCGTGCTGCTCAGTGACCCAGGTGTATAGTCTTTGGCATTTGCACCATTGATGTTGCTAAAGCTAATGTTGTCGACTGAACTTTGCCACTGGTAAATAAATGTAGAATTGCCACTGGAGGGAATCGAACCATTGATGGTTGTCGGATTAGCCGTCCCGCAAAAAATGGCAATTGCAGGTGCGGTAATGATGTTATTTAGAATTGGCAGAATGGGCTGCACGGTCACCATATAATAAGAGTCGTAAACTGGCAAGGCCAAAACGGTCATCCGCCGCCTCAGGTTATAAACCACATCCACATTACTTGCGTTTAAAAGAGAAGATGCCAGATAATCCGTAGTATTGTTTGTTCCCGGCGCAGTTACCCATACCCCATTCTGCAACATTTCCCAGGTGTAATTACCCGGAGCAATGATTAGCGGATCTCCCAGAATCAGGATACTGGCACCAGAACAGATCGTAATGGGTCGTGGTGTATTGTCATTATAATTTGCAGACAATGTAGCCGGCAAAAAAATGGCCAACAGGAAGGGTAAAACAAGGCCGCGAACTAGACGCGACCCAGGAGAGCGAAAACGAATCAAAAACATATGAGTAAAAAAGGGTTAAAACCTAAAATCTGTTCAATACCGGGATGATAATTGCAAATTTCATATAGCTGTTATTAAAATAATATCTAATTACGACTTTGCAAAAACCGCAAAGAGAAACAAGCTTGCTTTACGATGTAAATCTCCCTAAAAGAAACCAAACAGAACTGACTTTTAGCGTTACAAAACTGACAAAATAAAAAAGTCTGAATCATTCATCATGATTCAGACTTTTTTATTTTGTCAGCTTGAATTCAGGCTGACATTCCTACCCACTTAATTTAACTTTGCAGCCGGAATTACTTTCTTCGTCATTTGATCCAAACCTGAAGCATAGCTGTCAAATTCAGCCATCAATTGCGCAACAAGAGCTTTTTTTGCTTCGGTATCACCTTTCACCAAGCCTCTCCAGGTTACATTTGTTTTGTTGTCTTTAGCTTTGATAAATATCGCATATTGTGCAGATTTGATGCCCTTAGGTAAATTACTGTCCGCAAAATCTATGGCAATCAGTTTATTGTGCGCTTCCTGTTGCGTAATGTTTTCCAAGCGGCTTCCACCATTTGCAAAAGCAATCTTTCTGGATACAGGCATATTGGCATCTACAACCATTATCTCGGTTACATAACCGTTCGAGGCTTTTTTTAGCAAATCGATATTGGTAAAAATTTCCCATACCTGGTCTGCTTCCATATTGATGTCTACGCTCTTATCCAGATCCCAGCTCACCTTTTGGGCAGCCCCCATTTGCGCATATGTTTTAACTGTTGAGAAAGAAATCAAGAGCATAAGTGATAATATAATCTTCTTCATCTGTACCGTATTTATTATTTACCAAATATTTTCTTCATCGCTTTATCCAAAGATTCTCCGCGAACATTTTTCTCTACAATCTTTCCTTCCTTATCTACCACAACCAGGTAAGGAATACCGCTAAATAAATAAGCAGCCATTACGGGTTTAGATTCTACAGCATTGATCTGTGGCCAAGCCATGCGCTCTTCAGCCATCGCCTTTTTCCAGTCTGTCGGTTTTGCATCCACAGAAACAGATAAAATTTCCAGTCCCTGATCTTTGTATTTTTTATAAACTTCTTTCAAATGCGGGATTTCCTGGCGACAAGGACCGCACCATGAAGCCCAGAAATCAATGATCAGGTATTTACCTTTGAAATCTTTAGGACCCCATTTTTTACCGTTTACATCAGGGAAAGCAAAATCAGGTGTTTTCTGTCCGTCAGCAATTTTTTCAGCCTGGGCAATACCATCCAGAATTTCCTTTTTTCTATTCTTAGCCTGATCCAGGTTCGGGAATTTCTTGGTCAGGTTATCCAGGGTAGACATGATCAATTCCCGATCTCTTTTAGGATTCAGTGAATTTAAGGCATACAAAACCGTCGGCTGATCTTTGTACTTGTTCACCAAATACTTGATGCGAAAATCACGGTCTTTGCTAATTCGGTCATACCCATCTTTCATGTAGTTGATCCACAGCGTATCTTTCGAGAGTCCGGCTTTCCATTGTTCCTGTCCTACAGCAATCATTTGCTGATAATCCAGGTAAGACACCAAATTCACATCGTTGATCACATCATTCTCAGCCGATGTATTCTCCATATAAATATATGGTGGATTTTTGATCTTCATCTTAGCAGTATCAATTCCCCTCACATTCACATGGATGTTGTCTTTATTTGCCCAAAAATCAATGCGGTCAAAATAATACACCCGAACCTGGTAAAAGTCAGGCTTATCGGCCGGTACTTTAAATGAAAAATTGTTATTTGCGTCTACTTTAGTACTGTCTATGGCTTTGAAAGCGCGTTTAAAACCTTCGCCTTCATACTTACCAAGATAAATCGGGTATTTGTTTTCGGTATCCGGAAACTTTACGTTACCGGTAAACGTTACTGTTTTTCCTTTTTGTGCAAAACTGCTACATACCATAAGTAAGGCAGCAATTGTGAATAATAAACTTCGTTTGATCATTTTGTTTTGTGAATTAATTGGTTGTTAGTTGTTCATCATTGGAGGCGTCATCTGTCCTTTTTGGGCGGCCTCTTTTCTTAAATCTGTTGCTTTATTGGCCATTACTTCCGCTTCGGCTGTTTTACCCTGTTTTTTAAAGGTTCTTTTTCTCAGATCTGCCAGCTGGATATTTGCAAACAGGTTTGGATTGTTCCGCTCTACCTGGTCCGCCCATCTTAAAACATTTTTATAATACACGGCCGGAGCTGCTGTAACCACATCATTGGCTGCGGCAATTACAAAGCTGGCTTTATTTTTAAAATCGTCATCTCCCCAAACGGCATCCACTTTAGCTATAAATTTGTCCCATTTCCCTGCCGCAGCAAATTCCGTCAAATCCAGTTGCGCCAGCAAAGCTTTCGAATATTCAGTACCTTGACTTTGCAATCTTCTAATGGCGGCGGCTTTTTCTGAAGCCTGCTTTACATTTGCATTTTTCTCATAAGCTCTTTTAATCGAGTACCCAGCAGACAGGAATGTACTCTGGAAATACCGATTTACTTTTTCGGCCCCGTATTTCTTTTCCAAACTTGCTTTATTGGCATATAGCTCAGCAAAAGCCTTAGAAGCTGGGTTATTCAGGTATTTTAAAGCCAACTCCCAGTTGCGGGCTTCCAGCAAAGCTGACTCAGGAAGTCCATCAAAATACACCTTAGCTACTGTACCCATTTTATCCGCTTCATAAGCTTTATCAAGTGCTTCCATATAGGCTACAGCAGTAGCTTCAGAATGGTCGCCTTTGTCAAACTTACGGGCCAGGCCAAAAGCTGTACTTTCAGGCTTCAGTGCTTTGCTGGCTTCCGTTATAAACTCCGGTGCCGACATGCTGCCCACAATCTTGTGTACCACTTCACCATCACCATTGATAAACAAATAGGTCGGATAAGCAGCCACTGCATATTTATCTTTTAAAGCAGGCCCTTCCCCTTTTTCCATATCATACTTTACGTTTAAGAAAGTATTGTTGAACAGATCAGCCACACTGTCGCGGGTAAATACATCCTTAGCCATCATTTTGCAAGGTCCGCACCAGGAGGTATAAGCATCAAAAAAGATGAGTTTATTTTCTTTCTTCGCGTTAGCCAATTGCGTTTTCCAATCTGCGTCCTTAAACGAGATTTCTCTGTTTTGCGCTGCAGCAGCAAGGCTACTGAGACAGGCTATTCCTATGAGTAATTTTTTCATTTCTGTCCTATGATTATGGATTTGGTTCCAGGTTTGGGTTCATTTGAATTTCTACTGGCGGCAATGGATAAATCACACGTGGATCCTCGGGTTGAATGGTCAATGGCGCAGTAAAAAAATAATCGATATAATTCCTTGTCATCGGCAAGCCATTGCGGAAATAGTCATAAGAAGAGTGCCCTTCCCAGGCGAGTTCCAATCGGCGCTCATTCAATACCGCCTGAAAAACAGATAAACCTGCAGTCGCCAAAGTAGCGGTAGTCCAGGCAGGTGCATTGGCCCTAACCCTAACCACATTCAAGGCTGTCAATGCATCGCCATTGTTCCCGGCTTTAGCCAAAGCCTCAGCTTTATTCAAATACATTTCCGCTAAACGGAGGTAGGTTGTCCCGCTTCTGCTTTTTGCACTGTAATCAAATCCACCCAAAGGAAAAATCTGCTGATAATTGTATTTGTTTACCGAATACCTGGTTTTATCAGTCGTGGTAATTCTTTTGTCATTCTCAAGTGTCACAAAGTTCATCCTTAAATCTGCAGGGTTCTGTTTCAGGATGGCCATGTAATCGGGTGATGCTGCATATTCGCCCTGATAAAGGCTTCCAAATACATCCCTTGCCGATAAAAACTCATTCACAAAGTTTCCATTGGCATCGTCATGCCTGAAACTGAATATAAACTCCTTATTGGTCTTACTATCTGACGCAAAAGCACTGGCATAAGCTGTTCCTGAAATCAGGGTATACTTATTCGAACCGATGACCTTATCGGCATACTCCACTGCTTTGGTATTGTTTGCGGCTTGTGGAATTGCAGGAGTACCCCCCATATACAGGTAAACACGCGATAATAATGCCCAGGCGGCTTCTTTTGAGGCATAATTATTTGGATTACCGGTTCTGGGCTGGTTCATTAAAGCCGCAGCTTTCTCCAAATCTGAAACAACCTGTGCGTATACCTCTTTCACGGTATTTCGTTTTGGCTGATAATCTTTATTTACTAAGGAATTTAAAGAAAGCGGAACAGCCAGATTGTCGCCATTATTCTGATAATAAGGACGACCATAAACCCTGACAAGGTTAAAATAAGCCAGGCCACGCAAAAAGTAGTTTTCCCCTTTTACCTGGTCATGCGCCGCGTCTTCACCATCTTTTACGGCGTCAATGATCTTATTGGCACCAAAAATCAGGCGGTAAGACATGCGCCAGAAACTAGTCGTCGCACCCTGACTTGGCGAATTGTTAAAAATATAAGCATCGTTCCTGGTTTGTGGATAAGCCTGAACGACAGAAAAGAGGTTGTTACCTTTCATTTCGCTCATGTTAAACCAACTTACATCATACTGCGTATCGCCAGCTGAACCTACCAATAACGTATAATTACCATTAGTTGCTGTTAATAGCCCATCAATGGTGGTCAACAGTTCGGTATCCGCTTTATCGTTAAATGGACGAATGTTCTCATCGATCGCTTTTTTGCAGCCAAATAAAACCATTGCTGCAAAACCTATATATATAGATAATATGTATTTCTTCATTGTCTGTAGGATTAAAAAGTTAACTGTAAACCCAAAAGATATTTACGACTGGCACCATAACCGGCACCTACTCCAAAGTTATTTGAGTCGCCCGCCAAGCCACCTTCCGGATCCACCCCGTAAAAGCCTTTTTTTGTAAAAATGAACAGGTTGTCGCCGCTCAGGTAAATGTTGGCTCTTTTTAATTTAATCGCACTGATGAGTTGTGTTGGTAATGAATAACCCAAACGTACGTTACGTACCCTGATGTGGCTGCCATCTTCCCAATATCTCGAAGTTTGTCCCGTATTGGCGCCATCCGTACGGTTGCGATAAATCATCGGCTCCGTAGCCGGATCTCCTGGTTTTTCCCAAATTACCTGTCCAGCGTTCGGTTTAATCTGATTGCCTTTCAACAGGTCATTCCCTTCAGAGGAGAAATAACCAGATCTGGAATTGTTATATACAATATAATCCGCCGCGAAGTTCAACAATATTGACAGCTCCACACCTTTGTAGCCAAAAGTATTCTGCAAACCACCGTAATACTTAGGCGTCGTATTTCCAATCAGTTGAAACTGCCTGTTGGCATCGTCCCCCGTCAATCCTTTAGAAACATCATCGTAGGTATTGACCACTTTACGGCTAATGACATTGGTTACCGGATCTCGTTCCAGACGTTCAAATTCAGGCAAACCGGATTGAGCATCCACGCCAAGCCATTTGTAGGCATGCACGCTGCTGATGTCATCACCTTCATATATATAGCCTGCATAGCCGAAAAGAACCCTGCCGCCATACACCTTCTCTACCTTATTTTTATTAAAGGTTAAGTTTAAGCCTGTCTCCCAGGTAAATGCACCAACCAGGTTTTTGCTGTTCAGCACAATTTCTACCCCGTGGTTTAAAATGGCACCTATGTTTTGGTATTGACTAGGCACACCCAATAAAGCAGATGTGGCAACCTTTTGCAATAAGTCGGTCGTGCGTTTCCGGTAAAAATCAGCCGATACCGATACACGTTTAAACAAGCCCAGGTCTATACCGAGGTTGGATACATGTGCGCGTTCCCAGGTAATCTGACGATTTCCCAGCTGGTTGATGATGGCCGAAGGATCGCCGCTATATTGGTAAGCGAAATTGTAAAAACTCTCAGTCAGAAAATCTTCCCCTGCAATTTTTCCACTGGTACCATAACTGGCCCTGATTTTCAAATTGCTCAGGTAGGCGTTATCTTTTAAAAACTGCTCATTACTGGCCAGCCAGGCACCACTAAAGGAATAGAAATGTCCGGCCCTGTTGTCGATACCAAAATTGGTCGAGTAGTCCATCCGGTAGGATGCATTTGCAAAATAACGCTCATCATAATTGTAATTGCCTTCGGTAAATAACGAGTAAGAACCCCTTACATATTTTTCACCGGCAAAGGACTTCCCTGAATAGGTATTCCATACTTCCGAAGCAGCCGAAGGCACCTTAATTCCTGTTGGCAAATTCCTGACTGCAATTGCATTGTATTCACTACCTCCTTTATTGTATTCAAAACCGCCCAGGCCACCTAGCGTATGTAAACCAAATTGTTTACGTGCGGTAATCAGGTTAGAGGTTAAAAAAGAATAAGCATTGGTTTTCCGCTGCGCCAAACTACCTTTATTGCTTAATCCACTTAGAGACAGGCGATCTTTATAATCATTGGTTGTAAGGAAAGTCGTGTTGTACGAATTGTTAGACGAAAGGGTCAACCAATCGAACACTTTATATTTCGCAGAAAACACACCCAAAACCTGTTGTGTATTGGTAATTGTGGAGTTGTAGGGTGCATCGTAAAGCGGGTTTTGTGTCACATTATTCAACACGTCTGTTCCCATTATCTTTTTAGGCGATCCATCTTCATTGTTTGGTGTATACCATGGCAATAAATTTGGCGTTCCAGTAATCTGACTCGCATTTCCTTTATCAAAAATTGCACTCAAATTGGCATTAAAGCTCAGTTTGGAGGTGATATTCTGATCCAGGTTCAGCTTAAAGCTATTTCTTTTCAGGTCATTCCCTCTCAGGGGGCCTTGCTCATCATAATTGTTGGCACCAAAATAATAGCGTGTTCTTTCGTTTCCGCCAGATAAAGACATGTCCAACGTTTTGGTTAAACCGTTGCGGTACAATTCGTCGTTCCAATCGGTATTGGTTCCCAAAACGGATGCCGGAGGTAAGTATTTAGCCAGATAAGCGTCCTGGGTTAAGTTCTCTGTCTTAATTGCATAAGAGTTCAGGAGCATTTTACGTTGATAATCGTACAACTCCTGGCTGTTCATAAACTTAATTTTACCCATATACCTTTGGCTTACACCAAAACTACTGTTCACGTTCAGTTGCGACTGCCCGGCAATACCACGTTTGGTGGTAATCACCAATACGCCCTGACTTGCCCTTGAACCATATATGGCTGTAGAGGCCGCATCTTTCAACAAGGTTACCGTTTCGATATCTGTTGAGGACACGATATCGCTTGGATACATCACATCCGAGTAAATGATTCCATCTACCACAATCAGCGGGTTCAGGTTATTCGTTACCCGTACATTAGCTCCGTCAATAGGCAAAGTACCCTGTCCACGTACCACAAATGTTGCTTTTTTGTTCGGATCGCCCGAAGGTTCAGTAATATACATACCTGCAATTTTACCTTTCAACTGCGAGATCAGGTTGTTCGAGGTTACTCCTTCCAATTCACGTGCACTAAAAGTTTGTAAAGAACCAGTAATCTCGCTGGCTTTTTTAACGGTATAACCTACCACTACAGCTTCTTGCAATTGGGCAATAGCAGGATTCAAAATCACATTAATCTGCGTATCGTCATCTTCAGTAATTACCTTTTCAATGCGCCTACTTTCATATCCCACAGAACTAAATACCAAACGGTAAGTACCAGCAGTTAAATTCAATACAAAATTTCCACCCGCGTCAGTGATGGCCATTAGATTGGTACCATCCACCTTGACTGAGACACCCGGGATTGGGGACTTTCCATCTGTTACCTTCCCTTTAACTGGTTTTCTGGCTTCAGGATTATCCTTAACTTCCAATATCCCAGCCTTCGGTTTGATGATAACCGTTCTGTCAACAATTACAAAGGTTAAAGGTTGATTGCTTAAAGTTTCCTGCAGTGCCCGGTCAACAGTTACGTTTTTCAGGCTCAGGCTAATTTTGGATGGGTTGTTCCGTAGCAAATCAATTTTGTAAAAAAAAGAATAGCCACTTTGCTTTTCTATGTTTTTGATCACACGTTCAATGCTGGCATTTTTTTCCGTCAAAGTGATGCTCTGGCTAAATGCGACTGCGTTTGCCTGGAAACTGAGGATGAGTAAGCATATAATTAATTTCATGACCCTTAATGTGTCTAAAATTTTATTCATATTTTTGTTTGGTTTAGTCGTAGTTATCCCTTTCCCTTTAATTAAAGAGATTTGGTTCTTCACTGCGATTTGGTTGATAATTTAATGTGGTTCTATCCGAATTCATTTTTTATTTACCTGGAACATTTTTATCCGGAAGTGGTCGAAACACTTTCGGATTTTTTTTGCCCCGGTAAAATCTCTCTGGTTATGATTTTACAATAAGCTTTCTCCCTTCTATTTTAAAGTTAATACCATTGGTTTCAAATATTTTCAGCAGCTGTGTAAGGCTTAAATTTTTAGAAATTTTAAAATGGAACAGGTCGTTTGCAGGTTTTCCTTCAAAAACGATATCTATGTTATACCAGCGGGCCAGCTGACGTGTAATGCTGGGCAAATCAGCTTCATTAAACTGGAAAAAGCCATTTTTCCAGGCCACAGCTTCTTCTGTATCCACCTCGGCAACTTTGATATTGTTGCTGGCATTGTCCAAAACAGACTGCTGCCCAGGCTTTAGCACTTCGTTTTTAGTACTGGCCTGCAATGACGATACGCGAACAGATCCTTCCAACAACGTTGTCCGGACAGCCTCTTCATCAGGATAAGCATTGATGTTGAAATGTGTGCCGAGCACCTCAATTTCCTGATTCACACCATTCACTGTGCTTTTTACACGAAAAGGCTTGTCTTTATGGTGTGTAACTTCAAAATACGCCTCCCCTGTCAGCTCAACCCTGCGTTCCGTTCCCGTAAAAATAGCTGGATATTTTAAGGATGATGCCGCATTTAGCCAAACTTTAGTCCCATCAGGCAAATTGATCTGGTACTGCCCACCTTTTGGTGTGCTAATCGTGTTGATTACCGGATCATTCGTTTTTCCACTTTGTGCAGACTGGCTGATATCATACACCAGTTGCCCGTCTGCAGTCTTCGTAATTACGATACCTGCCTGTTGCGCAATTTCTCCGTTTGCGGTTTCATCCAGGTTAATCACAGTTCCGTTGGCCAAGGTCAACACAGCTTTATTGCTACCCGGAGCAATGGTTTCCTGGGCAAGTTCAGTTACAGGTTTATCCGCACCTGATGTAGTATAAAAATAAATACCAACACTCAATACCAGTACCGCAGCGGCAGATGCCACATAAGGCAGCCAGCTTAACCGCTTTACCATTGGTTTGGGATGATCAGCTAAGATCCCGTTTAAAATACGGCCGGCTTGTTCCTGCTCATAATTTTGATATACATCCAGTTGATTCCAGGTCTGATCCAGCAATTCATTCAGGGATTCGCCCGCTGCAGACTCATCACGGAGCAAAGAAAAAAATTCTTCCCGCTCAGCTTCCGTGCAGTTGTCGTCAATATATTGTTGATATAAATATTCAATTCTGGTATTCATTGGGCTCAAACGCTATCTCTCTTTCTTATATAGACCCTTGAAAAGAAAGGTCGGAGTAACGACAATGAAAAAATATTTGAATTATTTTTTTTCGCCCAATAAAGTCAGCACAATCACCAGTGTGGCAATGTCGGTATGATTGGCAATATAATTGCGTAAAAAGCGAAGCGCATGCTGCATATGCGTTTTAACTGTTAATTTTGAAAGATTTAAGCGCGCTGCCGCTTCTTCATATTTCAAACCTTCCTGCTGGCACAATTGATACACCAGTTTTTGTTGCGGGGGTAACTTATCGATGGCCTGATTTAAAATCTGTGCCGATTCTTTAAAAATGATGTATTCTTCTGTTTCGTTATGGCTGTCGTCATAATTCTCGGCCATTGTTTTACTCGTTTTTATTTCCAGGGCCATCCGTCGCAACAGCTTTAGCGTATGGTTCCTGGTAGTGACGCGCAGGTAAGCATCTAAATTTTCGATTTCCGTCAGCTGGGATTCCAGATTCCAGATTTTCACAAATACTTCCTGTACAATCTCTTCGGCAAGGGTATCCGATTTGACCAACTTTAGGGCATAGGCATAAACTTTGGGGCTATAGGCATGAAATAACCGACTAAATGCTTTTGCATTTCCATTAGAAACCAGCAACAGCAATTCTTTTTCGTCAGTAAGGTTTCCTTTGCGATTGATTTGTATCATTTGATCTCCCAGACCTATTTAGTCCGGATTCATTCCCCTAATGTAAATTTAGGAATAACAAAGCTCAATGTTAAATAATTATGTTGAAATTATAAATTAAAGTTCGGTAAAGCGGTCAACAATAATAAAAAAAGCCACCCGAAGGTGGCTTAAATGAGAACATACTAAAGAGTATTACGGCAATAAATACGTCGCAAAATATTTCCTTAGTCGTTTTTGAAAATACGTTTTATACGGTTCTTCATAAGTATGGCTTTGTCCGGGTAAAACCAGTAAATCAAAGTCTTTATCTGCCTTGATGAGCGCATCAGCCATTCTATAAGTATTTGCCGGATTCACATTCTGGTCAGACTCGCCAGTAACGAGTAACAAATGCCCCTTCAGGCTTTTGGCCAGGCTCTGGTTCAAAGCTACAGGCCGATCAAATCCCTGGTAGGTTTCGCCCCAGGTGCGGTTATAGATCCTATTGTCGTGGTTCCCTGAGGAAGAAACCGCAACCTTATAAAAATCAGGGTAAGTGCATATGGCAGCGGTAGACATCATCCCTCCACCAGAGTGGCCAAAGATCCCGACCTTATTTAAATCTATAAAATTGAATCTCGCAGCAAGTTGTTCTAACCCGTATTTATCATCTTCCAGGGCATAATCGCGCAGATTTCCATGCCCATATTTATAATACTGTGCATTGCGGTAAGGTGAGCTTCCACGGTGCCCCATTACCACCACAATAAAGCCCGTTTGGGCCAGTGATGTGTTGTTGTAACGATCAAAAACCGTAAATTCTGTCCAGACCGTTTCCGTAAACGGGCCTGGATATACCTGCGAAATGATCGGGTATTTTTTATTGGGGTCAAAGTTAAAAGGCTTCCACATCAAACCATAAAGCTCAGTTATCCCATCCTTAGCTTTTACAGTAAACATCTCCGGCTTTTTCCAGCCATAAGCATATAACTGACTAAAATCAGGTTTCAACACTTCCTCAATATATTTACCCTCCGCATTACGTACAATGGTTGTAGGCTCCAGGTCTATCCTGGAGTAATAGTCTACAAAATACTTTTGATTTGGCGATATAAAAACGGCATGTGTGGCGTCTTCAGGGGTTAAAAGCTGTGGATTTCCACCATCAAAGCCAACTTTGTATAAAAAAGCATAATTAGGATTACGCCCTTTTTCTTTACCGTAACCATAAAAATAGATCAACCGCTTAACAGAATCTGTTGCCACAATTTTACCTGCGGTCCAGTCGCCCTTAGTAACGGTGTTTAACAACTTTCCATTGCGGTCATAATGATAGTAATGCCCCCATCCGCTGCGGTCACTCCACCAGAGAATGTCTCTAACGCCATTGTTTAGGCTTACATTGAAGAGGTCGGTATTGATGAAAGGCTTGCTCACCTCATTGATCACTACGCTCAATACGCCTGTATTTAAGTCTACTGCACAAAGTTCTATCTCATCGCGACTCCTTTTTTTGCGCAGGATGAATACTTCCTCATTGCTCGTTTGGTTGCGCAGTACCTCCACTTCCTGATCTGGCCAGCGATCGATATTTACCTTTTTTAAAGTATGCGCCGCCGCATTACCGACGTAAAAATCATATTGTGCAACATCTTTGTCGCCGGGAAGTTCATATTTATAACTCGTGGCATTGGGCCTGTTGAAATTACCAGCCGAACTAACCACGGTCAACGTTTTCACTTTCCGGGTATCTTTGCGTAATACATAAAACAGCTTTGAATTTGGCGTCCAAACAGCATCTGTTGCGCTATTTCCACTGGCAAACTCATCCAAATTATTAATTGAAAAAGAATGGTATTCTGCACCGTCATTAGTTAATAAGTGCTCAGTAGTATCTCCTGAAATGCTTTTGATGTACAGGTTATGCTGCCTGGCATACAGCAACCATTTTTTATCCGGGGAGGTATTCCCCATGTAGTATACGGTTTTTTTCTGGACGGCCTTTTTCCCCTGCTTTACCAGCGTTTTTGTAGTGTAGTTGTAATCGTATCTTTCGCCGTTATACGCTACCTGTACCGTTTGCTCATCATCTGAAAAACTGGGATCATATGTGACCGACGTGCGGCTGGGCTGGCCTTTTGTTAGTACCTGCAATTTACGGGAAATGGCAACCTTATCAAACAGTTCGATTTTTTGCTTCTTATCCGGATCAACAAGGTAATAGTTGTTTTTGTTTAATTCGAAACTGGTTAAAGACTTTGGAGTGGAGCTTACTAAAGCTACAGTAACGACATCATAACCTTCCGCATTTTGTTCAGCCAGCGCCTTAACTCGCCCATTTTCGTTCAATTGTTTCGCACTGGAAGCCGGGCCGTTTGCCCTAAACCAGAACTTATTACTTTTCTTCAGAAAGAATGGGACGATCTGCGTAGATCCAACCAGTTTTTGCAGGTTGGGGGCATCAAACCTTTCAGCAGCTTTATAGTCTGCCAGTTGACCAAGGGTGGCAAGTGGCAGAAGTAAATATAAAAAAAAGAGGAACTTATTCATTTATTGCAGGTTTTGAAACGGCCAATCTTTTCACATAGTCCTCTAAATGCTTAATTAGAAATTGATTTGTAGAGGTTTTGGATACCTTCTCAGAGATCTCCTTTATGTAAGGATAGCTGCGATCTTTAGTTGCACAAAAGTTGGTGTAATCGAATACCACCTTTTTATTTTTCTCGGTAAACTTGTCTACATGATCTGCAAGAAGTTTACCTGCCTCCTTAACATCTTGTTCACCTGCAGCTATAGCGATGTCTATCAGTGCCAGCAACTGTATCTTGTCTGGAAATTTGCTTCTATTGACCTCTATCTTATAGCCTTCAAATTCTTCTTTTTGGTAAGGGTGACCTTTAAAATAGTAGCCAGCCAGACAATCACTTGCAAGACTTTTGAAGGTACCATAGATTTTATCTTCTACAATATCCTTTCCGTTCGAAGCAACAAATTCTTTATAATGGGTAAGCAGGTAATTAAAATTGACACTTCCAATTGCCGACATGTACCTGGAATCGTAGCTTTCACCAAATAAGAACCAATTTTCCTGAAGCAACCTTTCCTGGGGCTTCAGGAGGGTAAAATATTCTTTGGCAATGGCTGTGCCGGTCTTTGCTTCCTTTTGCTTAAACTTCTGCTTGATGAGTGTCCTTAGCAGCGCGTGGTCACGATCGCCAGCCGCATAACGCGCTTCTCTTGTCACTTCTTCATTCTTTGGATTGATGCCCAGACGGATTTTAGCCATAAATTCGGCCGCAGACATGCCCCCAACGAATTTGTAAATCTGCTTTCCATTCTCGTCAAACAACAGGTAGGTCGGAAATGCACCTACCTCATAGGTTTTTATTGCCCCAGGACCCTCTCCTTTTTCCATATCCATTTTTACGTTGATAAACTGACTATTGAAAAAGTCGGCCACACTGTCTTGCGTAAAAACCAGTTTATCCATTCCTTTACAAGGCCCGCACCATACCGTATAACAATCCGTAAAAATCATTTTATGCTGTTCCTTGGCCAGCTTAAAAGCTTCCTGTAAAGATGCGGTGGTAAAATTGATACTTCTATTTTGTGCATAAACGGCTGTCGCCATCATGAACATCATCAATATGCTAAATCTTTTCATCAGTTCTAGTTCGTTTTCTGGTTCATATTCCGTTGAATTTTTTCTCTCATTACTTTGTAATGCTCACGTGCCGAAGCATCCTGATGTTGCGCTCCCAGCATTCCAATCTGCTCCATCGTTCTTATAAAGTAAAGATGAAGTACTTCGTTGGAATCAGTCAACCCACCCGTGATGTTATTTTTCGCTACTGCTGTAGCAAGATCATATACAAAATTGGTTTGCATCAGCATCCGATAATCATCCACAGGCACTGTGGTACTAAAATCTTTAAAGATGTAATGATCTATGTCGTTGAAAAGGTCGGTTACGGTATAAGCTTCCTTGCCCAATGCATATTCAGCCTGGATCAGGTTGTTCAGTACTTCAGGCGTAATAAATTTCTTCAGGGCATCCTGTGTACTTCTACCCATCTTTGCAGATTCAGATTCTGAATTCAGTTGATTTAGCCTTTTACTTTGCATCCAGGAAGGGGCACCATTAAAAAACCACTGATTTAACAAGGCCATCGCCTTTTGCTGATCTTTTTTTGGTGTATACACTACGCCAATGTCGTTATAACCCTTAAGCAACGGACGCATGGACAATCCGCCAATATATCCCACTACATGATCTGTGTATAATTGGTAGCTGATTTGAAAAGCTTTAGAAAGCGCCTTAAAATTTGACCAATCTTCATCTTTATCGTCCATTGCTGCAGTGAGCTTCTCCATTTGCGGGTAGTAAAGCTGAATGTTTTTCATACCCAGCTCAGAAGCTGCCAACAAGTCAGACGACAAATCTCCTTTGCTGGTCAAAGGGTCGCTTTTATTTTCTTCCAGATACAGCAGTTCGGCATTTGATAATTTGAGCGATGCCAGCATTTTCTTTTCGGCAGCAGAATTTGCGAATACGCGGTATGCCCAGCCAATTGCCATTTTATCATATGCACCAACACGAGGCATCAGGTCAGAAATGTCCACCTGATCTTCCGGCTGTACGACATAATTAAATTGCAGGTCATCTGTAATTGATGATGTGAAACCATGGTCTTTTAACCAGGCCCCAGACCTGAGTTGTTTAGGTGTATAGGCCGCACTGCCTCGAAAATTAGGCACCATACCAAGAAGTTCAGCCAGGCCTTGTGCCACCTTCCATTCCATCATTTCTCCCCTCACTGCAGGATTATATAAGTTTTTCATAACCCGTGGATCTTTAAAACCACATTTGGCAAAATAAGAAGGCAGCAAATCGTCAGAGACGATTGCATCAATATTCATTTTTGCAGCAAGAATCTCCCCGGTACGCGGGTCTGTAACGGCATTGGTTACCACTCCTTTGAGTGCATTCCCCCATTTGATGAGAATCTTACCCGAGGACAACCAGCTATCGCTTTCATCTGTAGCCACAACCAGAACATCCTTAAATCCTGCGGCACTAAAAGCACTGTTCCATTGCTGTACAGCTTTTTTGATATATGGCACAAACAGTGCAGGGGTTGCAGGATCAATAAGTACCTTAATTTGCTTTTCCGGAACTACCAGTTCACCTGCAAAATAACGCCTCTGATCAGCGGCTTTTACACCAATGTTCCATTTTGTAATTACTTTTACATTTCTTACGCCATAAATATTTTTGCCGAAATCGTTGTAATTGACCGTTCCAAAACCTATTCTGGAATCTGCTTCCCGAACCTTCATTTGCGCAGCAGGCAAACGCTGGATGACCAGATCCAGCACAAAAGCAACGGCTTTGTCTACCGCTTTGCTGCCATTGTAACTTTGTCCTGGCGTAGTTTGAGTACGTAATACGCTGAATACGACCCCATTTTGCGAAGCCCTTACTTTTTGCACACCGGAACGCGCTGCATCAGAGTTGTTAAGACTAACTACTTCTTTAAAAGAAAACAGCTCACCACTTTCCAGCAAATGCCTGGTGATGTTGAGGATGTAACTACCTTTTGTTTTGCCAAGAGCCTCTATCGGCATGACAAAACTAACAGGAACAAGATTAGATTTTTGAACCAGCGCTTCAATACCCTGGTTAAAATCGGGCGAAGCCGCTTCTTTATAAACCGCTTTAGTTACATTGATGTTATTACCCGTACCTTTACTTAAACGGATCACCCCGGAAGATTGGGCGATGTTACTTCCATATCCGCGGGCAATATCACCAATGATTAAAAGGTCTGAATTTAAAGCAGATTCCGGTACTTCCAGGAAGTATTTTGAGCCATCCTGGTAAACAGGAAACTCCCCCGCTGTAACTGTCATATTTTTTTTAAAAAACTTATCGAAGGCCATGGGTTCCGTTTTCGGTGCTTCGCCTTCTGTAGCTGGCGCAGGTGCCACGGTTTTCTCCTGAGAAGCTGTTGAAGATTTACTGGTCACCTGTGCCTGTATGCCTGCAGCGCTGAATAATAAAGTGGCACTGAACAGGGTAGAATATATATATTTCATGGTTATAGTTATTTAGTTAGATAAGCATCGTTCCTTCCAGTATTCCAAACTTTAATCATGTTTGCGATGGCAGTAAGGTGGCTTTTAGAAATAAAGTCGGTTTGAAGTGCTGCAGCAGCTTCAGCTTGTGTTGATGTCATTCTTAGCAATTCGGTCATTTTTAAATCGACGTTATTGGGAAAAGTACCAGGGTTATCTACATGCCTCAGTACTGAATTTAGAAAAGTCCGTTGCAGCATCCTGTTGTAGCGCGATATGGGCTTACCACTTTCAATGTCTTTGAAAATAACCCGGTGCAAGTCCGTCAGGAACTCAGCAGCTGTATAATCCTTGCCGCCTGCAATGTCTTCTACTCTCGATAATGCAGAATACTTAGACAATAATCTGCCGAGCAGATCACCATAACTCGCTTCTACGTCTGTATCAAAATTAAATCTGGTTTTTGCCATGATATCCTCAGGGTAAAGCCATTTTGGTTCCGTAAACATATATTGGGTTAAGTAGTCCATGGCTTCTTTTTGCTGTGCCCTGCTTACCGGAACGAAGTTGCTTTTGTTTTCTGCCCGCAAGGCATTGTCCGTAAAAACGCCGCCAATATTTTTCACTACATGTTGCAGATACTGGTAATACCTGCCCTGCACGGCGCGGTACATTGACCTTAAGCTCAGGTAAGCATTGTCGTCACCTTCGCCCCATTTGTTCAGGTTCGCCATAATTATCTTCAGGTTTTCCACACCGAGTGCATTGGCTTTCATATTGTTATCTCCAATATCTTCACTCTGGACCCTGGGGTCGTAGAAGTCTCCCTCTTCAAAATAAAAGAACCGTGGGTCCTTTCTCTTCTCGGAAACCCATGAAGTCAGCTCATCTGCTGCAGTTTGCGCATCTTTCTCCGGCATAAACCTATAACCCCATTCAATGGCATAATCGTCATACACACCTACCACAGGGAGCAGGTCTGCAGGTGTCATCTTATCTCCTGGCTGGGCCGCATAATTAAAACGCATATAATCCATCACAGATGGTCCAAAGCTATTTTTACGTACAAAATCCCTGTTACGAATACTGTCTACAGCATACGATGAGCTGCCAGCAAAGTTGTGTCTTAAACCCAGGGTATGTCCAACTTCATGAGTAATCACATTCCTGATGAGTGTACCCATGAGAGACTTATCCATGGGAACCTTACGCGCACCCGGATCTGTAACAGCACACATAGAAAAATACCAGCGTTGCAAGAGTTCCTGAATGTTGTGAAACACGGCAATGTGTGAGGTCAGAATTTCGCCTGAACGGGGGTCTACAATTTGAGGCCCATAAGCATTGGCCATTTCAGACGGTTTGTAGGAGATGTAAGAATATCTCGCGTCTTCCATTGTATAATCCGGATCTTCAGCAGCCGTTGGCGCCAGTTTCCCCGTGATGGCATTCTTGAAGCCTATTTTCTCAAAACTTTTGCGCCAGGCATTGACCCCGTCAATCATATAAGGGATCAGGTAAGCAGGCGTATTGCGATCAATGTAAAATACAATGGGCTTTGCCGGTTCAACCAGTTCTCCGTTCTTAAATTTTTGAAGATCTTCTGGCCTGGGTTCTATACGCCACCGGTTCGCCACCGTTAAAAACTCATTCTTTTCCGGGTTCCTATCGTAGTTTTTTAAACCTGTTAAAAAGTATCCAATCCTTTTATCTGCATAGCGCTTTGCCATGGGCACTTCTGGCAACAAAAACCAGGAAGATCCAACTTCCCACATGGTTGGGTTTGTTTCTTCTTTTTTTGCGGGCATTCCTGTTGCATTAGGTGGGCCTTGTGCCGCCGGAGCAGCCTCGCCATAACTCTTAATGGAACGAAAAATTACATTATTTTCAAATGCACTTACACCAAGAACCTTTGATTTCTGCGGTTCAAAAGCACCCAGTTTCAATTCAACGGCAGCCCCTTTTAACGAAAACAAATCATTGTCTCCAGCAAACAAACTGGTAATGTCAATCACTGAACTTGCATTTCCTGTAGCTACAATATCAAAGGCAAGCAGGCTAGGCACTAATTTCGCTTTAAGTGCATTAAAATACATACTCATGGTATCGGTTTCCATGGCAAACTCAGGTGCAATAAGGTTCATCTTTCCGTTGATGCCTTTATTAAAGCGGATCACCCGGTCATTAACCGCATCTCCGGCAAAACCGAAACGCATGGCTGGATTTCTTTTGCGCTGCGCAGAGCCGCTAATGATGGTAATGCTGGTGAGGATGTCACGGCCCAGTAACTGATCCGGAATTTCGATGAAATATTTATCATCTTGTACAATGACGTTAAACATGCCTTTATACTGTTTTGCGGCAGGTTTAGTGAAGGTAGCTATCGTAGGTACCTTCACTTCTGTTTGCGCATTTGCACAAAAGAATGCTGATACCGTCAGCCCCAGGCTGAGGAACAAAATTTTAATAGGTTTCATATTTGTGTTTAATGATAGATCAGGAGTGTATGTGCCTAAAACAGGCACAACACTCCAAATGCAATTCATGTTGGTGTATTATAATCCTCTTGATGCGTTACCAATTTTCTGCAAGTCCACCTGATACGTATTGATGAAATAGTTTCTAACCATATTGTAGCGCTTTTTGATGAGTCCGTTGGTATCTTTCATGGGGTTTAAAATCCCAACTGCACTGGTATTGGTATTGGTGACTGCACGGTTCAGATCCGCTTCAGACCAGGTCACCATAGCCAGGATGTAGGCGGTCCAATCTGCCGTTACATTACTCGAATAATACAGACTGATGATCCCTTTTCCATAAGCAATGGCCTGTGTGGTATTACTTACGGTATAATCTGCACTATTGGTAAATTCTGCTGTCGGCTTAATCAGGCCACGTTCATTGATGCTTTGAAAAAATACCAGGTTCAGCCTGGCTAAAAAAGCTACCTTGTCCGCAGCTGTCATGCTCGCAATGGTTGCATCTCCATAATTAACAGCGATGTTATCATAACTATAATAAGCAGGGATCTTCTTCACCCCCTTGGTTGCTGTATAAACAGGGGTAAAAACATAGTTGGTATAAATAGAATCTACCTGGCTGCACAGTAAAAATTTAACAGGTAAAAACTTTTTTAAAAACGCAGTCGGATACAGGCTAAATAAGCTTTTATCTAATAATTCCAACTGTGACGTAATGTAATCTTTATTTGAAGGAGACACTTCTGCACCAGTACTCCATGTACCACCAGTACCGGCAACTGGTTTTTTAATTCCAGTTGGTGTCCAGTAGGCGTCTTTTTCACTAAACTGGTATAAAACATAACTACCATATTTCTGGTAATAACCAACAATAGTTTGGTCATACGCAGCGTTACCTTGTGGCAATTGATAAGTATCATCAATACCAGATGCGGTTAAAATACTGTCAGATTTTTTGCAGGAACTGAAGCCTAAAGCAAGAAAAATGACGGTTGATATAAATATATACGCTTTCATAACATTAAATTGTTAAATAATCATTCAGTTATCTTGGGTTTTGAATCAGACTGGTATTTGCCAGTACTGCATTGTAAGGTATAGGCAGTGCATACAGCGGGCTGTTTGCAGGTAATGTAAAGGTGGTCGTCACATTATCAGAACCTGTATACACATGGGTAACGCCCAGGCCCCATCTTTTTAAATCGATAAATCGATGACCATCTTCCAATGCCAGCTCCCTTCTGCGTTCTTCCTGGCAAAACTTGTAGAGTCCGGCTCCATCCGTAATGTTAACCGCAACATAAGCTGTATTTCGTGTGTCGTAACGACTTAACCTCAAAGCATTCAGGTCTGCCAGTGCAGCTGTTCTATCGGCAACATTCCCCGTATTCAAAAACTGGCGGGCATAAGCCTCAGCACGGTTCAAATAAAGTTCCGCAACCCTGAAACCTTTAGTACCGTAGGTTGTGTTGATGGTATTTTTTCCGGTACGGTACAGGAATTTCGCTCCGTTAGCCGTGAAAGCCTGAAAATAGTATTGATAGCGCAAATCTCCATAATTACTGGTCCCAGTTCCCTGGTTATATTGCGTTAGCAAACTTGTAGAAGCGGTAAAAGGAGGTAAGGAACGGCTATCCACATTTACAGCTAAAAGACTGGGATGGACACTCGTAGAAGCAATCCAGATCACTTCCGGACTGGATGAATTGTAAATGCCATTCGCAGTAATGCCTCCGCTAGAGGTAATGAAAGTGGTCAAAGCAGTCAGTGTCGACCGTCTTTCCAATGCCCTGGTGGCATATTGAATTGCTTTTGCCCAATCGGTATCCAATCCCCTGTATAAGTAAAACCGCGATAAAAGTGCATTAGCGGCATCACGGCCTACCCTGAATACCGTACTAGGCGTGTAATTATTTCCCAACAGGTCTTCGGCCTGGATCAGGTCTTTTTCAATCTGATCATACACTTCCTTCAGCGTATTTCTGGCAATTCCCCCATCTTTTACCTGGCTGCCCAGAATCAGGGGAACCCCTAAACTTTTTTCAGGATCTACACCAGGAGCATTGTATAGCTGTGCATAAGTCGTCACCAATTTCAGGTAATAATAAGAACGCAATAAAAGACATTGCCCAAGGATCGCATTTTTGTCTACATCTGTCCCTTTCACCTGGTCCAGGTAGTCAATAATGACGTTACAGCCCTTAATTTTCAGATATAGCTTGCTGTATACATTCGAACCATCAGCTACAGGATTGTTCTGATCAAACATGGTCGGATCAAAAGTAAACATCGGAGTAGCCGCCTGCAGGGTATTTAGATAATCAGGAATCGGCGCCCCATTAACCGGCACCAATGGATTGTTCTGAACATCATCGGTCAAGGCATCAAATGTTTCCATATAGGCATTATAAGGATAAGCCTCACTATACATCAAAGCGGTCAAATCATCTGTAGAGCCCGGGCGCATTTCGTCCTGACTGTACTCTGCAAGAAATTTTTTGCAGGAGCCCAATACTGTAGTCGTCAATATCAGTGCATATAAAAAATACTTTTTCATCTGCTTAATTATAAACTTAGGTTTAAATTGAATGTATAAGTTCTTGTTCTTGGCTGGCCTCCGGTAGCCACTTCAGGGTCAATCCCTCTAAAGTCCCCACTATTAATCGCAAATGGATTGCTTACACCAGCACCAATAAACACGTTTTTACATTTGAGGCGCTTTACGATATATTCAGGTAAAGCATAACTCATGTTGACGTTATTACAGCGCAAACTGGAAGCACTCACTACACGATCGGTGCTGTAATTGTATAACATGTATAAACTTTTATACGTTTGGTCAGCATTTGGTAGGGCCACACTCGGCAAACTTCCATTAGGTAAGGCTGGTACGGTTCCATTCGGATTAGCCGGAGTCCAGCGATCCAGAATTAAACGCGAAAGATTTTCATATTCCGTAGGTAAGCCACTGGTATTGGATGCATAATTGTATAAGGGTGCCAGGAATTTCTTGCCACCCACCTGCAAATTAAATGAGCTGCTCAGGCTCAACATTTTATACCTGAAGCTTAAGCCCAGCCCGGAAGTAAAATCCGGATCAAGTTTCCCCATATACTGCATAAATGATGTCGGATCTTTTACATCTGCTCCCGGCGCAACGCCAAGGTCAAACATCGGCTCTCCATTTGTAGCATTGATACCTGTAAATTTAAAGGCATAAAATCCAGAAACAGGTTTTCCTGCTACATTGAGCGTACCAGAAGCTGCAGTTCGCCAGCTCACCACCTGTGGTCCTGTTTTAACCACAATATTTTTGTTTTTTGAAGTATTCAGGCTTACCGACCAGGTAAAATTCTTGGTTCTTACCGGAACAAAGTTCGCGCTCACTTCATAACCAGTGTTGTTCATCGATCCGCCATTCACTAACATTGAACTCACCCCATACTCCAGGGGAACCGATAAATTGGTAATTAACTCCCTGCCACGTTTGGTATAATACTCTACCGAACCCTGCACCTTATTGCCAAATAAACTCCAGTCTAAGCCAAGGTTCAGGCTGGCATTTTCTTCCCAGCGCAGGTCGCCATAAGGTAGCGAACCGATCGCCAGCAATACATCGCCGGTCATGGTATCTGTTGTATTCGCTGGTGCACCAACAGGTGTTTTAATGATCAGGTCCGGACTCACATTTGCTGCAATATTCCGCTGGTATCCGAAAGATCCGCGCAAGCTCAAACCATTCATCCAGCCGCTGGTGTTAAACCATTTTTCATTGGCCACGTTCCATCTTAAACCTCCAGCCCAAACCGGGTTAAATTTCTCATTGGTAAACTGGCCAAACCGGTTTGAGCGGTCATTTCTTACACTAAAGTTCAATACGTAGCGATTGTCATAAGCGTAACTTGAAGTCAGATACAGACCCAGTGTATTCGTTCTGCGATCTGTAATTGTAGGGCTCAAACTTAGCAATGGATTTATTGTTTTTGCTGTGGTATAGGTTAACGGTAGCGCGGCAAAAGATTTACCCCGGTCCCGCAGATAACCATAAGCAGTTGACTGGAATCCCTCATAATGTGTGCTGTTCATTTCCTGACCAAACATCACAGCCACCGTATGTTTCATTCCAAAAGTTTTATTGTACGACACGCTATTCCTCCAACTCCAATTGGCATTGGTGTTGGTCGATTCGTTGTATTCGCCACCAACAGGCACCCTTGAATTGATGTATGCGGGATCAGTAGGTTTAATTCCCACTTCAGCAAATCTGATTGCCCTGGACATATATTCTGTCCTGTCGGTTGCATAAGTCACACCATTGGTAGCCGAACTGTTGTAATTAAATAGCGTCTGAAAGCGAAGATCTTTAGAAAACTGATAATTCACATCTATACTTCCATTTGTAGAAATGGTATTGTTGGTATTACCAGTCTCATCACGTTCATTGATGATGTTGAACAGATACCCCGAACTGGTTTTATAAAAATTCAATTCGCCATTACCCTGATATGCTGGTATTACCCGGTTAATCTTAGTGGCATAGTCATATGGATTGACCTGGTAAAAACCGTTGGTGGTGTTTTTTGCAGCCGATAAGCGGATGCCTACATTCAAATTCTTAAACAATTGCGAGCTCATGGATAAACTTCCATTCATCGCACGTGTATCGTTACCTATCGCTGTGCCATTGGTTGCGTTGTAGCCAAATGATGAATAATACCTGGTGTTTGTATTTCCTCCGGAAATGCCCAGGTTATGGCCCATACTAAAGGGTGCGCGAAACAAAATCTTAAACCAATCGGTATTGGCAGTCTCCATCGCCGCAACCCTGGCATTAAATTCCGCTTCGTTAATCGTTTTCAGGTATAAATACTCATTTAATGCACCGGCATAACCGATGCTATTGTTTACAAAAGGAGCTGTCAGTCCTCTTTGAAAGATCTCTCTCGAAACCTCCACACGTTCTTTCGAATTCATCAGGTACAACTTATTGTAGTTTACCTTTTCAGTAGTACTCAGATTTGTGGAATAATTAATGGCCGGCGGTCCCACCTGGCCCTTCTTTGTCGTGATTACAATGACACCATTTGCCGCCCTAATGCCATAAATAGCTGTAGCGGAAGCGTCTTTAAGCACAGTAATATCTTCAATATCATTTGGATTTAACCATCGAATGGAATTTCCAACAAAATTCCTGATGTAATCAAAATTATCCGAATTGATATCTCCTGCTGTATTTAACGCCTGGGCTTTAAATGGTAAAGGATCTTCCTGAATAATTCCGTCAACTACCCATATAGGCTCTTGTGTACCGATTAAAGTAGAAGTTCCCCTTACCCTTACATTCTGTTTTGTACCAACCAGCCCGCTGGTATTGGTAACCACCACACCGGCCAGTTTACCTTGTAAAGCCTGCTCTATGGTATTTACACCATTCAGGTATAGATCTTTAGCCTGGATAGAAGCGGTCGACCCAACTACATTACTTTTTTTCAGCACCTGATATCCAGTGATCACCATTTCTTCGATCTCCTTCACAGCTTCCTGTAAAGTTACATCCAACACCGATTCGCCTTTACAACTCAGCTCCCTGCTGGCCAAGCCGATATAGGTAAAAATCAGGGTAGCTGGCCCCTGATCCGGAACATCGATCCGGTACCGGCCTTCTTTATCTGTGGTGGTTCTGATGTTCAACTCCTTAGACAGCACATTTACTCCTGGTATCGGTTTTTTGTTTTGATCACGTACCGTACCTGTTACCAGTCGGTAGGCCATTTTTACCGGCAAAGTGACATCTGAACCGGATTCCTCTGTTTTTCGCTTTACAATAATCGTCTTATTTTTAAGCGTATACTTTAATGGCTGCCCATTAAAACACAAAGCAAGTACATCCGGCAGGGAAACTTGTTTTACATTTATGCTAACGGTTTTAGCGTCATTAATTTGCGAAGAAGTGTAAATGAAATCATAGCCTGTTTGTATCCTGATTTCTTTAAAAATATCAATCAGACTGGCGTTCGATTTGGAGATCGTGACCGCCTGGCCAAAGCTTGTTGCTTTTACCTGGAAAACAAATACGGCGAGCAGAATAAATGTCAGTTTCATTATTCGAACTATTGGACTTAAGGAATACGCGTATAGCCTAGCCCTTGAGAATATGGAATATTTCATATATTTGAGAAGCATGTCCAATGCTGTAAAGCATTGGCATGTAAGTTTGGGTTAGTGGTTTAGTTGATTCAAGCAATTTTATCTATAGTTTGGCCCATGACTTCCGGCCGGGGGTGCTTCGACTCACTCCCGGTTTCTGTTTTAAGGGCCATCATGTGTAGCATTATGGCATAATGATCACCCTCCTTCCTTCAATCTTAAATTTAACATATCCGGTTTCCTCCAGCGATGCCAGCACCTCGGCAATTGGTTTCGATCTTGAGATTGTACCTCCAAATTTCTCCCTGGTAATGGCCCCTTTAAACACAATATCTACATCATACCAGCGACTTATCGCCCGCATTACGTTTTCAATATTCTCATCGTTAAACTGGAAATTCCCATCCTTCCAGGCCACCACATCACTTACATTGACACTGGAAACCTCAATCCCGGCACCATTACTAAAAGCTTGCTGCCCTGGAACAATAATTTTACGCTCAGCTCCAGCACTCACTTTTATGCTTCCCTCCAGCAAGGTTGTACGTACACCAGGTTCATCCTCATAGTTTTTCACATTAAAATGTGTTCCCAACACCTCAATCTCCTGTTTATTGGTGACCACAACAAAAGCCTGCCGCTTTTCGTGCCCACCTTGTTTGACGTAAGCTTTTGAAATTTCGAAATAAGCTTCCCCCTTCACTTCTACCCTCCTGTCCCGCTGCCCATCAAAATTTGAAGGAAAGGTCAAACTACTTGCAGCATTTAACCACACCTTAGATCCATCGGGTAAACTAATCTGATAAGTGCCGCCCATTGGAGTAGTCACCGTCATGGCTGTAGCATGTCCCAAATGCTCATCAGCCCCATTCAGTTCCGTACCATCACTATAGGTAAGTTTAGTGGCATCTATGACTACACCATTTTTCTGGTCACTAAGTGTAATCAGCTTGCCATCAGACAGCTTTAAGACCGCTGTATTTTTACCCGGACTGATTACCTGGTCCGCCTCAAACAAGCGGTTATATACCAGCAAGCCTCCCAACATCAGCAGTAATACCGCAGCAATACTATACCACTTAGACCATGAAATCATTTTCAGTGGTTTTTGCTCATCACGATCAATCCGATGCATGACTTTAGTGTATAATCTTGCTGCAAGCTGGTCCTGGCTTTCGGCCGTAGGATGCGCTACAAAAAGCTCTTCATCATTAAAAGAAGCATACCATTGTTCATAATATGCTTTTTCTTCAGTCGTGATTGTCCCTTTTTGCCATTTATCAGCAAGTTCAGGAATTGAATATATAGGATTTTGATGTTTCACTGTGATGACATTTACTATATAGTCACAACTAAAGCACCTAACCCTATATTCGTATTAAAAAAAATGAAATTATTTTTTTAACAGATACAAAATTAGCGGAATGCTTATTTCCAGCTTATTTTTCAAGGTGTTTATCGCTCTTGTAATATGTGCTTCTACATTTTTTTCAGAAACACCCAGCTCTCTGGCAATCTCGGCATTGCTTTTATACGATTCCCTGCTCATTTTAAAAATAATCCGGCACTTCTCCGGTAATTTATCAATATAATGATCCAATTGTTGTTTCAATTCTTTCTCAGAAAACCAAAGCTGGGTACTGTCAACACCATCATCCAGCATACCAGCACCTATATGCGATGAAATTTCGGCAGCCTTCCTGTATTGGCGTGTCTGCCGGTTGATGATCTGGTATTTCACAGCTGCACTCAAATACGTATTCAGACTATGTTGTATGGCTAAACCTTCTCTTCTTTTCCATAAGCTGAAAAAAACATCCTGAACAACTTCTTCAGCCTCAAGGTTATCGTCCAGCCGGTGAGTGGCTACGACATAAATCTTGTCCCAGAAACGTTTGTAAATTTCAGTAAATGCAGCATGGTCATGTGCCCTTAAAAGAACCACAAGTTCCTGTTCAGAAAGTGAGCCATAGCCAGTCATGATATCTTTGCCCTATAAAAAGATTTATAATACAAGAATAACCAATTATTGACAAAAAAGAGAAAAGGTAAAATTATAATTTAGCAAGATATTCACTTGGCGACAGGTGTTTAAAAGTTTTGAATGCCCGGTTAAAGGTAACTGTTGAATTAAAGCCAGAATTGATGGCGATTTCCTGTAAAGCGCAATTACTTTCTGATTTCATCAACTGGCAGGCATGCTCCACCCTTAATGAATTGATGTAGTTGTGATATCCTTGTTTCATCCGTACGTTCAGCACCTGGCTCAGGTAGTGTTTCGGAATTTTCAATAACATAGCCAACTCTTGCAGTGAAAGTTCATTTTTAAGGTACACGCGATCTTTCTCCATCAATTCGATTATTCTTTGCTCATAATGCAGTAAATCCTCGGCTGATAATGTCGACTTCTTATATTGTGGCAAATCCAACTCCTGTTCTTCAACATCCGGACGGTCATTACGCTTCTGATACAACGCTCCATAAGTGTAGATGAGTAAACTGGACAAGAACATGATGCCATAAACCATAGCACTTAAGCCATCCCCGCTTGGCTCCAGTCTTTTTCCATACAAATTAAAAAACAATAAAATCATCACCCTCCAGGTGAGTAAGATCAGCACGCAAATGGTAAAAATTTTAAAAGACCTGTGAACTTTGCGGCCATGATTTTTAACCGCAATTAACACGGTATAAAACAACGTAGATACTACGGAGGCACTTTTGAACACGAACAGATGGCTGCGGTCAAAATCAGCCTCCAACCAATCGCAGATCAGTAAAACTATGAATACAGCCAATAACAAGACGGGTAAGGCCATATGGAGCAAAATTGTTTTTTGGGGTATGCGATTCCGGTCGTAGGCGATAATCATAAAATAAACCAGGGGACCGTAAAATGCAAGAAAGGGAGCAAGTTGATTAAAGTAGACGATGTCAGGAAAGAATAGTCTATACCCTATAATACATGTTGAATTTACAGCAATCAGGCAACTTGTCCACCAAACAAGCCCATTGGTCAATACAGCAGGCTTTAAGCCAGCCAATTTAAAGCAATTGTAGATGGAGATTAAAAGCGTGAGGGTTAATAGAATAATCATAGTGAAGTGTAACAGCAAATTTAAAAAAAATGATGACATAGCGATCCAGGCAATATTTCTATAAACCCGAACAGATGTTTGTAAATTGTCTTATATTGAACGCATCTTAACCAGCACAAAAAAGATTTCTACAGTATGGCCATATCAAACGCTTTAGAATTAGTCATTCATAAAACATGGTCGAAATATAAATCTTACGTTCATAGCGTCATGTACGATTACACCGCGGGAAAGATCAATATTGAACATTGGCGAAACGAGCTTTTCATCGTCATCATGACCTATGCGCTGCCATTGAGTCTTTTTGCGCTATTACCAAGTATGCTCATTGAATACCTGGAAGGACATTTTTTAATTCTACTTTTTGAGGCATTCGCTTTACTCACCATTGCCGTAATCGTGTTAAACAAAAAAATTAGCCTGCATTACCGTAGGTTACTGGTATCCACAATCACACTTATATTTTCTATCATTATTATTGTCATTCTGGGTTCATTCACCGTAGGCTTTATCTATCTGTTTTCATTGAGCATCTTTATCTCTACACAATTTCCCGGAAAAAGTGCCTTCTACGGATGTGGGGCATCACTTATCGTTTGCCTTGCGCTGACCATCATCTTAACCTTTCATCTTTTTTCGATTCCCATTCACAGCCATGTAACTGCCAGTCGCTGGATTATTTACTCCGTAAATTTCTTATTTATAGATGCCGTAGTCGTATATATCATATACAGGCTAACCAATGATGTAGAAAAAAAACTGATTAGAGAATCTTTTCTGTATCAGGAATTAAAAAAACAAATTTCATTAAAAAATGAACATTTAAGCTCCGTTGAAAAACAAAACATCAAGCTAAAAGAAATCGCCCACATGCAATCTCATGTCATCCGAGTACCCTTAGCCAATATTATGGGATTGTCAAATTTGATCATTCAAAGCAATATTTCAGAAGAAGATCAGGAATTACTGGTCTATTTCGATAAATCCATCAAACAATTAGACACCGTAATTCAAGAGATTGTCAGTCAAACCTCTAACCAGGAAAAATTAAAGTAATAAATGCTAAATTCTATTTCGGAAAACTAAAACTAAATGTTGCCCCTTCATTAACTACACTTTTCAGCCAGATCTTACCCCCGTTTGCCTTTACAAATTTCCTGCTCAGACTCAAACCAATACCAGTTCCTTTTTCTCCTTCGGTACCAAAAGTGACCTGGAGTTGATTGGAACGAAAGCTCAATTGCTGTGCCTCACTAATTCCAACGCCTTCATCTTTTACCGAAAAAGCCATTTTACCAATAGTATGCATTTCATAGGCCAGCACCGTGATTTTTCCCTTCGGAAAACTGAATTTGATGGCGTTAGAAATCAAATTGCGAATGATGAAGTCAAAATGATCCACATCGCCTTTAATCGAAATACCAGCAGGAACCTGGTTGTCAACAATCAAACCTTTATCCATGATCTGGGAATGCAACAACTCTACATTTTTCAAAATAACGGGTCTGGGATCAAAATGTACGCTCTTTACGGTAATGCCCTTAAGTTGTGCCCTTCCCCAGGACAACAAAGACTGGAGTATTTCACCGGCACGCTCTCCCTGTTTTTTCATCAAACCAACCATTTCAGATTGCTCGCTGCTTAAATTCTCCGTTTCCATCAAAGCAAGCATTTGGGTGATGCCACCAATCGGCGTACGCAGATCGTGTCCAATGATAGAGAAAAGCTGATCTTTAATGTAATTTGATTCCGCAAGTTTTTTGTTGAGCTGCCTGGTTTTATACAAGTACATCCAGAGTATGGCCAATAAAGCCAAAACCGTAATGCCAATAATCGTCCAGCTGTTCCGTTCAATTATTTTTCGCTGATGAAGCACTTTACGTTGCTGAAACAACAGCTCCTGTTGCTCAAGCTCATAATTTACTTTAACTACCTGATCTCTGTTTAAACGCCTTTCCTTAACCTGCTCATCCAGCAAAACCCGGTGCTGATCTAAGGCTTGTAAAGCACTTTCAAATTGATTTCTCCGCCTGTAAATTTCGCTCATGCTGTTGTAAATGTCAGCCAGCAGTTTCTTTTCTCCCATCCGTCTGGCAATCACCAAAGCCATATTCAAATGATCCATACTCTGCTGCGGCTGTGCCAGGCCAAAGCTACGGGCAATCCCCATCAAAGCTTCTGCTTCCTGTACAGGCAATTGCGCTTTTTTTGCGCTATCCAGCGCCTCAAAATAATACCTTAAGGCCTCATTTTTTTTCCCGATAGAATCCTGAATCGCTGCTGCAATGAGTAAAAAGTGTAGTTGCTGTAAGGATAAACCCGCATGGCTGGCCAATTTTATACCTTGTTTATTGTAATATATGGCTTTCTGCAAAGCACCGATGCCCAGGTAAGTTGAAACAATTTCTTTAAGTACTGATAAATAAGCTGCCGACAAGCTATCCTTTTCCAGCGACTGTACTTTTAAATAATGCTGCAAAGCAGCCTGCTGATGATCATTAGCGGCATAGACCTGCGCCATACTCAGTTCATATTTTATAAATCCCTGATGATCTTTTAACTTTTTATACAACTGCAAAGCGTGATTTAAACTCACATTTGCGGCCTCCTCCTGTTTGGCACGTCCTTCAAGTACTCCCAAACGGATATAAGCAGCTGCAGCATTCCGGGTCATGCCTAAACTGTCATACAATACAATCACTTTTTTCTGATATCTGATGGCCTGGGCCGGGTAGCCAATTTTTTCATTGATGATCGAAATTCGCAGCAAGACCTTTGCCTCAGCTTCCGGATATCCCAATGATCTTGACAAAAACAGCGCATCTTTGGCGTAAGATACAGCCTTACCCAGCATGTTTTTTTTCAAACAACTGTCACTCTGTTTAATTAATTTCAAAACTGCCGTAGTATCTTTTGTACTACGCCAACTAACTTCCGCTGCTGCTGCTATGTTGACGTAGAAAAAGGCAAACAGTAAAAATTTCAAATACATAAAGACTAGGATAATATCATTCACAGATTTCCTGGCCTGAAATATACACAAAAGCTTACTGAAAACTAAGGAAATTCATCCTCAATTCTAGGTAAAAAACACTTTTTAAATGTTGATTTAACATTAATTAACAAATGAAGATCAAAGATTTCAATCTTCTATAATCAGGGCATTTTTCATTTCATATCCTATCCATAGCCAGATCAGTAAATATACAAGGGCTGGTAAAAGTAAGAGGCTGTCTAACATCTTCAAAGTTTTGGTTTGCTCGTTTAATTAATTGGTTGATTATGCTAGTTACTAATTTTTCTTCAGTTAAGCGAATGCAAAATTAAACCTGAACAAAATGAATGGATTTTATTGAAAAACAGGCCCTGATGAATATAAAGCATAGTAATGCCAAACAAAATACCCTGAAAGTATATTGTATGTTAAAAAACCTTTAAATGCCTAAGACAAATTTGAAAATTGGAAAAATAGTATTGCTGTCTCTCATTGTTTTCTGTACAGGAATTTTTCAATCCTGTAAAAAAAGCAAATCAGATATCGGCAAAGCGCTCTTTCAGGAGACCAAAAACAAAGTATTCAAAAATATAGCACCTGATGCCTATGCCGAAGTATTCAAGAAAGTACTGGCAAAGGAACAGGCCAAACTGGGCAATCCCAGGTTCATCACTTCATTTTATGAAAAGAACGACAACGATCCTGTTCTTGTCATGCGGTACCTGCCCCAGGCGCAACTCAAATCACTTGCAGCGCGCCTTAGCCAGGCAGGATCACACGGCCTTTCTCCTGAAATGTTTGATGCCAGCCGTTTTAACCAGTTGCTGAGCAAAATCTACGATAAGAAAGCGATCAACACGGTTGAAGATGCTTACCAGACGCTCGCAGAACTGGAAATCACTACCGCCAATGCATTGATTAATTACAGCAATGCACTGCAGTTTGGCGTGATCAGTCCAAGAAAAATCTATGCGCAATATTACACCAAAACCAAACGCCCTGATAGCGCCTCTATCCAGGCCATCATGGAAGTTAAGGCATTAAAGACGTATCTGGATAGCATCCAGCCTAAAAGTGCGCCTTACCTCGCGCTGCAAAAAGCACTGGCTGCGGGCACCGTTGCCCCGGGAATGGACAAAGCAGAAACCGCGAAAGTGATTGAAGTAAACCTGGAGCGTTTGCGCTGGAAAAACAGAAACGACGACAAAAAATTTGTCCTGGTAAACATTCCGGATTACCGGCTGGACGTGATCGAAGATGGCAAATCTGTACTCAACATGAAGGTTTGCGTGGGTGAAGGCAGGAAGCTCAGTGCAGCTGACCAACTCCAGACCTATGACGAGCAAGACCTGAAGAAAGACAGGCCCTTCAACCGGGAAACACCGCAGCTGGGCAGTATGATCCATAGCGTTCAAGTCAACCCGGTATGGAACATCCCGGAAAGCATCGCCACCAATGAAATCAGCAAATATGCCGCTGCCGATAAATACTACCTGGCCAATAACAATATTGATGTTTTTAAGGACGGCAAGCTGGTAGACGACCCCGAAACCATCAACTGGACTGCGGGTAACGCCGGCAAGGTGTATACCTTTAAACAGCGTCCCGGCAATGACAATTCCCTGGGCAAGATCAAATTTCTGTTTGACAATGAAAGTTCAGTCTATCTGCACGACACGCCGGCAAAGGAAATGTTCAAATTGCCAGTCAGAGCAGTAAGCCATGGTTGCGTAAGGGTAGAACAGCCCCTTGAGTTAGCTAAGGCCTTATTCGGCGAGGGTACAAAATTTGAAACCATCAGGAAAGAAATGGCCGAAACCAAAAACCAGGAAGCCAAAAACCTTTCATTGCCCAATAAGACGGCCATATACCTGGTTTATTTTACCTGCTGGGCAGATGAACAGGGCAATTTGCAGTTCAGGAAAGATGTTTACGGACAAGACGTTGTTTTGTATTCCTACCTGCAAAAAGTTAAAGCAGGCTAATCGCGAAAATCAACCATTGGCGCGCTATGATTGGCACTTGCCAGTGTAGCCGCCATATGCTCATCCAGATACTTAGAACTGTAATTCTGTGAAGTTGAGTTGATAAACAAGACTGTCTTCCCTTCAATGGTATTGATCACTTCGTCGGCCAGTTCAGGCGCTACTGCCGGGCAACCCAGGCTACGGCCCAATCTGCCCAGTGCGTTGATGGTACCCTGGTTCACATAAGTTGCACCATGTACCACAATATCGCGCTTTCTTGCGTTAGAATTGAATCCATCATCCATGCCATCCAGGCGTAAGGAACGCCCATGCTGCCCATGATATACCTCTCCCGTCACATAAAAGCCTAAACTACTTTGAAAAGAATCATTGGTATTGCTAAACTTTACCGCTTTATCCTCACCACTACGCTGCCCATGTGCCACCCAGGTATTCAGCAGCAGTGTACTCTTGTTCAAATCCACAATCCATAAGCGTTTCTGTTTACTGCTCATGTCCAGGTCGGCAATAGTGAGTACAGCTTTGTTGCTGTCAATTTTGCCAGAATTGCGCAGGTTATAAAAACCAGTCACCGCTTTTTCAAACACCTGCATGGTCAGGCCACTTTGTGCCAGATGCGCGGTATCATAAATGCGTTTTACATAAGCATCGTATTGCAGGTCATGAACGGAGAGGGAATCTTTAGGCACCCTACCATTTTTAGCTGCAGCCAGATTGGGATCTGCAGAAATAAAGCTAATAAGAGTTAAAGCAAATAAAACAGAAAGGCATACTGCAACATCGAAAACGTACTTCTTCATATGATTTAGTTTAAGCAACAACTATAAAATACTATACTTTTTGAGCTACGAATTTAGATTTTGTTTATCTTTTAATAAACAAACCTATACAAATATAAGATTACCAAAATGATCAATGCACTCTTTTTGAATACATTACTTAAAAATGACTTTGCCGGCTCCAGGATGTGGTACAATAGTTGCCTTCATCAAAAGAATTAACGAAGCGCAGATCAAACCATGGCCAAAGAAATCAAAGCAATCAAATGTCCGCAATGTTCAAGCACTTCAAAGACAGAAATTAAACCCGACGTATACCGCTGCAACAACTGTCAGACTGAATATTACCTGGATAATGACGACCTCACGGTTAATTACAACCACAATTATGCAAATACGCCAAAATCTTCACCTGATCAAAATCCGATCAAAAATACGATCACTGGTATTGCAGTGCTCGTGGCGGCAATTGTAATATTCGTTCTATTCCGTATCATCTTTTCCGATTCTCAATCCAGCACTTCTTCAACAGCTACAGTAAGCGAAGAAAAAAAGGAAGAAGTGATCCCCTACGAGACCAAAAAAATCGGCGAATACGTCTTCAGCCAGGTTAACACTCAGGATCCTATTGTGCTGTATGTTAGCCATCGCGAGTACCGGGACCCCAAAGATCATCAAAAAACAGGGGTATACTTTTTGTTTTATAATGCCTTACAAAAGAAACTTGTAAAAGAAGTCAAACTTGCGGATGAACTCACAAGTAACAATCTAAAATTCAGGACTTTTTCAGATGGCAAGGTGTATTTCATGCTGCAAAATAACCTGTACAGATTAGATCAGGATGGCCTCTCGGTAATCGAAGTGGGAAGCACCTATTTCAAAGCGCAAGCTAAATTTGAGGTGGGCATCGTAAGTGCTGATTTCGATTCCGACAACCGGGGTGATGCCCTCGAAGTATCCACCAACGATGGCAAGAAATTTTATTACTATCCACTCATTCAAAAAGTATATAAAGCAGGTACAGATGACCGGGCAAGAGCCGAATGGGGCTTTAAAAACTTGTTGTCGGTTGCTAAAAAGAAAAAGTACCATACCTTCAGCACCCAAAGTTCAGACTTTCCCGACGAGAAGATCCAGCTGTTAACGGTGAGTTATCTGGATAACGGACCCGGCCCAAAGAAAACACCGGGCAAGATGTCCTGGTATAAAGACTATTTTGCGGCAGGGGGAAACGGGTTTTATACCGATAGAGATCCTTATGTGAAATCCTTGTTTGGCGTTTACGAGGAAGCTGCCTGCCGGATCTATGGCGCTAAAGACCTCACTCCTGGCCGGAATTACTTTTCTCCCAATATCGCCTTTGAAGATGACAGCACCCTCCTGATCGAAATTAAAGGAGATGCCAGCAAAACCGAAAATTATAAGCTGCAAAAGATCAACCATAAAAATGGCCAGGTAGAATGGACAACAGCCCTTCCCGGTTGCTGTTTTCGTGAACGGCTCGTTAAATTTAAGAACGGCTATATTGGATCATTAAGCGACGATAACTACATCATATTTGACCTTAATGGCAAGATAATTGACAAACAAATTCGTTTATCTATTTAAAATACACCTATGTTATTTAACACTGAATTATTAGACCGGTTAGAACGTAATGAAGCTTTAAAAAAAGCCTATGCCGGGCAAGGCAGCTTCGGACAAAACAAACTCATTGCCCTACCCATTGTTATCGCATTTCTGTCCGCATTTATTGCCTATTCGTTGTATGGCATTTCCAAAACAGACCCCAGTTATTCCATTTATGTGCTCATCAGTACTGTGGTTGTCGTAGTTTGTATTGTAGCCGTTGTCATGATGCAGGCCAGAGCTAAAAAAAGCGTATTGGCTAACCTGGATGAGGTTAAAGCCTGCCTGGCTAAAAAAATATACGGCAATGACCAGACACAAGTGTATTACAGTATTTACACCCTGGGCAAAATGCGGCACGACGCAGATTTCCTGGAAAGCATAGCTGACAAAATTTTCAACATTGAAGCTGAGCCAGACAAACAGCTTCAAAATAAAATAAACAAGTTATTTCAAGCTAATCTGGAAGGAATGAATGCCGCACCAGTTCTACTTCCGGTAGAATTCACCTATGGTGAGCAGGTTTACAAAAAAGAATTCACGTTTTCCGCACTTAATCAGCAAATGAAAGAAAACATACAGCAAAATAACGATCAGTTTATTGTTTTGTCCTTTCATAGCGGAAGTGCCATTCTGCTGAGAGATATACCTGAGTTTTAGTGAACATGATAAAATCATACCGTTAAACAAACATCAAATTATTCCATATGAAAAAGACCATTCTAATTTTTGTATTGCTATGTGCTGCTTTTGTTTCAAAAGCAGATCAGCTCCAGGCTTTAACACAAGCGCAAGCAGAAGCCGCGGTTACCTATCTTAAAAAAGAACCTATTGTCATTTTGTGGTGCAGCTGTTGCGATAATGAAACACCTAAAAAAATCACTGTCAGCGAGGTGTTTTACAAAAAAGATAGTGACGGAAAATATTATTCAGTAATCTTAAAAGGTAAGGATGAAAACGGAAAGGACGTGGAAGAATATGTAGACCTTGCCTATGTATTTGTAAAAAAAGGCAAAAAAGCACGCAGCTTAGGTCAGGTATTAAAATTTGACTGCGACCCTTGTACCAAACCATTCGACTGGTCGGTTTAAGTTTACAACCGTATCATATTGCGTTATCAAGCCCTCGTATGCCTTTCAGTATACGAGAGCTTGCTTAGTTTAACGGGACAACTCCACCATGGTAGAAAGCTCCTTAACGGCAGCTTCATCCGGCCACACCAATCCACTTTCCTTAAAGCGTATTTTGCCATTGCCATCAATGATAAATTTTGCCGGAATTCCCTTCACACCAAATGAAGACACTGCAGGATTGGCTTTTGTAACGGGGTCTTTAACATCCATGTATAAGGGCAGATCCAGGTTATGTGTCAGCAAGTAATTCACAGCATCCGATTTAGGATCTTTAACAGTCTCCCAGGTATGTATAAAAAGAAACTTTACATTCGGATCATTCTTGTATTTTTTGACCAGCATTTGCATCGCCGGAAGTGATTTTTTACAAGGTCCGCACCAGGTCGCCCAAAAATCAAGAACAACGATTTTACCCTTAAAATCTGACAGTGACACTGTTTTGCCCTTGATGTCTGTCACTTTAAAATTTGGCGCCTGCTCATCGAGCATTTTGGCAGCTATCGTTGTCTTGTATTTTTCTTCAAACTGATTGGTCAATGCTGCGAGGTATGCATTTGAATCTTTCCCCGGATTCACTTTTGCGTAGGCACTTTTTAATTCGGCCTTATAATTATCATCGGCTAAACCTGCCAGTACTGCTTTTTCCAGCTCTGGAAACGCTTCCTTGTATCCGCCTGTTTTGCTCATCAGGTAGTAATACTCTGCGGTCAGGCGCGCAGGTTTTCTTACAGCCTGCTCATAACATGCTTTGATCGCAGCAAAGGCTTTTTTATAATCTCCCTGCTTATCCATTACCTGACTATACAGATGCAACACGAACTGACGGTCTTCCGGAGCATTTGTTGAATTTGCCAGTTCTTGCTCAATTAAAGTTTCTGCAGCTTTCAAATCGAAGGCCATGATTCCTGTCGCCACCGATCCTACATACATGATCCTTGCAGTTTCTACGATCTTGTTAAAATGGAACAAAGCTTTTGCCGAGTTTTTTGTAACAACAAAATTATCTACAAGTATAGCCCTGTATTGGTCAAAACTATCGCCAGGGTGTGCTTTCACCAGTCTTTCAAGAATCGCTTCTTTTTTTAAAGGATCAATGAAGATCTTCAAAGAATCAAGACTTGCCTTATAGGCAGGTTCTGCCTGCTGACTGTATCCTGAGTATCCTGTAAACAGGATCGCGATGAACATAAGTATTTTTTTCATATCGTCTACAGATTTTTCCTGGCCTCGGCCACTTGTACAATCTCACCAAAGCCGGTAAATTTCTTAGTGTAAGTACCGTTGCTAAATTCTCCCTGAGCATTGATGTCGAAATAATAAACTTCACCCGCGCCACCATTATTCACACCGATCACCAATTGTTTACTGGTCGTTCTTTTCATTTCAATATCTTTAATTACATATCCAGCTGGGAAGGTGTAGATCAATCTTGCCGCTTTAGCGAGCATGTCGTATAAATATACCCTATTGCCAACAGTATAATAAAGTTGTTTTAATATGGAGGAGGTCGCAAAGTTTGTTGCACTACCAATTTCCGGACTATTTACCATTTGTTGATTAACACCAGGAAGGGTACTGCCAAATGCATCATACGTCAAAGACATTAAGTAGCGTCCGTTATTGTCTTCCATGATGAAATACCACTCAATTTCTTCCTCGAATAATGTTGATATGCCACGATCATGCGCAATCATTTTTCTTCCCACATTTGCCATGTCAAACGAGCCCGTTGTTTTAGGTGCATCTTCCAGAATTCTTGAAAATATACCCATTCGCATAAAGCGCATTTTGGCATTATTATAAAAATAGGTAATGTCATAAGTGTTAGGAAACACACCCGGGAACAGGTCATAGTCGCCAGGAATGCGTTGGCTGAAAGGCTTAATATTGTCTGAAGCCGTGCCTGAAATGCCAGCATATAAACTGCCATCCGCAACAATGAACTGGTCAAATTTCGAGGTGTTCAATATAAACACTGGTGCAGTTTTAAACGGAAGTGGCGTAGCCAAATTCGGAAGTATGGAACTTTTATCGCCAAGCTCCAGCCAGTCGTTCATATTAAACCGATACACATTTTGATCGCTGAAGTAATAGAAGAAACCACCTTTTCCAAAATTATATACGGCCAGGGCCTTACCCGGATAGCTTTTATTATTGGCCACTTCCATAGGGTTGTCAAAAATGACATCATCTGTCCGGATTAAAGAAACTTTACCTTTTCCATCCTTATTATTGACAATATACCAACCATCGGGATAGATACCAGTTACGGTAACGGTATAACGCTTCATCGTATAAATACCATTTCTATTACTCGTTATCCTGTAAGTCATTAAATAGGTACCAGGACTTAATGTCACTTTGAGGCGCAAATTTTGAGATGTAGCAATCACAGTTGAATCAATTTTCCAACTGTAGGTAAATGATTCACCCGCAGGCATCGTTTGTACCAATGTTGGTGTAATGATCAGCGAATCCCGTTGAGCTACCGTGAAACTGGTTGTTGCATCTGTAATCTTAACGTCGTTGATTTGCTCATATTGAAACAGTTGATTGTCTTTACGGCAGGCAAATGTTAGCATGATTGCTACAATCATGCTAAGCTTAAAAAAATGTTTTAAATGCATAATATCTAAATTAAGGGAAAGAAATCGGGTTCTTGTTCTCATCTAACAATGGGCCATTTGCGGCTTCATAAACCGCCAGTGCATTTCTTAGCGTTACGGGGAAGTTTAGGTAACCGTCCAACCCGATATTATCGTAAGAGAAATCTGTGATACCCAGCACCTTAACCATGAACTTGTACTTTTCGGCGCTAAATTCCCCAAAACTTGCATCAAGAACATCCCAATAAGCAGGTCTAACATACATACTCGATACATCGATCTTCAGATATCTAAAGTTTTCCTCCGTCTGAATGGTGGTGGTCGCTGGCGTCTGGCCGAGCGTACCTAAAGTAAAGTCCTTGGTTTCTGCCGGCTCCAACACAATTCTATACACATTGCTTGCCATCCCAACAGAGTTGATCAGTACAAGGGGATAGTTAAATGTGGAGACTCCAGCTGGAATGGTCACTTCTTTTAGCTCAAAATCCACGCCTGCCGTTGCCGTTGTTCCTGCAGCTGTTTTCAGTAGTACGATACGTGGCTGATTGGGCAGCTTGCCAGTAAGCCTCAAGGGTATATACATCGTATCCCTTGTTTTCATAGTTTTTTGAAAGGCAAAAGAGTAACTTCTTACTGCTGTGGTATGTAATTGTTGATAGGTGTAAGCAAAAAAACTAACGCCATCTTTTCCTTGATAGGTTTCTACCGCTTCTTTCTTACAAGAAAAAAAGGAGAAGACCATCGTCACATATAATAAGTATTTCATAATACGAGTGTGATTAATTAGCATAATTCGGATTAAATTGAAGTTCAGAATCTGGAATTGGGAGTACATACTGCTCCGGTGCCATGTTAACATTACGGAATTGCATTCTTGAGGCTTTGATGCGTTTATAGTAAAAGAACAATTGTCCTTCCGCATAAAATTCCTTCTGATACTCTTTGGTAATCTCGGCTTTAAGCGTCACTGCGCTGAGCGTATTTGGCAAAGCATTAATTCCGCGGTTTAAGCGAACTGTATTTAAATACCCAACGCCGGCAGCAGGTGTAGACGCCGTTTCGGCCAGGATATAATACATTTCTGAAACACGTATGCCCGGTACGTACTGATCAAGTAAATTGTCGGTAATTGTGGTTGTAGCAGTGGAGGCCTGCCAGAATTTAGAAGGAAACGTGACTCCTGCATCCTGCTCAAGTCGATAAGCAAATCTGAAATCTGAACCGCCACCACTGCTCGTTTCATAAAGTGTAGCAAAATTAGTAGTACTACGTGTAAGCGTTAGGCTGGCAGAACCCCTAAATCTAAAATAAGCTTGTACCGTTGGCAGTATATCCCTAACCCTGATCATGAACACCTGCTCATTAAAATACAAGCGGTCACGTATCGCCAATCCCTGAGCAACAACGCTGGCTTGTGCCTGGGTTACAAAAGGATATTTTCCTGAGTTGACTACTATAGTTGCAGCAGCCGCCGCGCCAGTATTATCGCCGCTATACAACATGATTCTTGCTTCCAGTGCTTTTACACCATAATAATTAAGCTTATTCCGCCTGGTACGCAAATCGCTGGTCACAATCGGATCAACAGTTAAGAGCAAACTCTCCGCTTCCTTGAGGTCGGCCAGGGCAAATTTAACCACATCGGCAGTTGTTGCCGGCGGATTTGCGTTTTGGCTAACGTCTTTTTTGTAAGGGATGGCTTTTAGATTCGCCCCCGCAGTATATTCAGGCCCAAACATCCGTAACAAATCAAAATGTATAAATGCCCTTAAGGCCAAAGCTTCACCACGCAATAATGCATAAGAATCATTTGTTAACACCGAGCGGTCGGTCTCTGTGTGGATAATTATTTTATTGGCTGCGGCAATTGCAGTATAACTGGTAGACCAAATGTCATTCGTATAACCGATGACTTCTGTCGAAGTATAGTTCAAAAGTTGTGTCTGTTGTAGCTTAACTGAAGATCCTAGATCAAGTGTTGCATAATTTTGAGCCAGTGCAGAAACGAAGCCCATGGAAAGGTTATCTCCGTAAAGCTGTTTACTGGAAAGTTGACCATAAATACCTGATAACGCCTGCTGGAAACCGACTTCTGAAGTAAACAATTGCTCTTCCGACAAACTTGTTTTTGGCGTTACATCCAAAAACTTTTTACAACTAAAAGACGTTGCACATATGGCCACAATTCCTATTATTAATGTTGTTCTTTTCATTGTGATATGAATTTTTTGAATTAAAATCTTGTACTCAGACCGAATGTGTACTCTCTGGCAAATGGATTATCTGTACCACGCTCAATGTCAATTGTACTTAAGGTGAGCACATTATTTGTCGTTGCACTAAGGGTCAGGTTCTGCAAGCCTATTTTTTTAATAAATGGTGTTTTAAACTGATAGCTTAAGTTAACTGAAGTGAGCTGAATGTTATTGTCGTTTTGGACAAAACGTGAAGTCAGCTTCGTTGGTGTTGGCGAGCCTGTAATTCTTCTATATGGGCTCACACTTCCGGGGCCCGTCCAACCTAAATCATAAGCCCGCCTATCCACATTATTCTTGGCATCAACAGCTTCTACACGATTTAACAAAGTGCTGTTATACAATTGGGCGCCATAATTATAACTCAGGCTAAAGTTTAAGGCAAAACCTGCATACAAGAAATTTGAATTTATGGCACCAGTCCACTTAGGGAGGGAATCACCAACATAGGTCTTATCGTTTACGTCCCAAACAAAAGTTGGCGTGCCATCAGATTTTAAATACACTTCCTGGCCGGTAACGGGATCGATACCCAGGGATCTCACTGCATAAATAGCCGTTGTTGACCTGCCTTCAATAAATTGGGCATTTTCGGCAGTTTGATTGGTATTATTTGTATTCAGTGCAGCGTTAAAAGCTTTGAGTTTTTCGGAAACTTCTTTTAGCACGGATTTGTTCCTGGCCGCATTCACAGAAACGTTCCACTTTAAACCTTTGCGGGGAACTGATAGTATGGTATAGCCCAAGTCCAGCTGTAAACCCCTATTTTGTATTTTACCTAAATTTTCGGTAAACAAAGGAAAGCCAGTACTCGGTGCCAGTGAAACCGTAGTGAGTGCATTTTGGGTGACCTCATTATAAAACTCGGCGTTGAAAGTCAGACGGTTGTCCAGAAATGCTGAATTGACACCTATGTTTGACTTTATTACTTGCTGCCAGCTCAAACCCGGGTTTCCCAGTCCGCCAGGAAAGGCACCTACTTCGCCAAAATAACCGGTTGTTGTGCCCAGGTTATACCTGAATTGTGCAGCATAAGGATCCTGCACTGAGGTTCCTGTAGAACCATAACTGGCGCGAAGCCTCAACAAGTTGATTTTTTGGCTATCCTTCAGGAATTCTTCATTGTGCATGTTCCATCCTAAACCTGTAGACCAGAAATTACCAAATTTATTATTCACTCCATAAGCTGAAGAACCATCCCTGGTATAGGTAAAATCGCTAAAATACCGGTCGTCGTAGGAATATACGGCACTTCCGGTAACGGCAATGTTGTTTACCGTACTTTCGTTTCCAGTAGGCCTGCTATTCAAATATTGTGCAGCAAACAAAATGTTGTCTAAACGGTCAAATGGAAAGCCCTGCGCAGCTACCGTGTAGGAATCGGCTTTTGCGCTGGCGATCCTCATCGTTGCATTGGCCGTAATATTGTGTTTTCCTATTTCTTTGTTGTAGTTTACTGATCCCGTCCCGTCCATAATAAAGGAACTGGTAGTGTTGATGGAATAGGTACCGCGTGTACTCAGATCAGCAACACCTTCAAACCGACTATCCAGCGCAGAATAGAAATTGTCTATCGTTCCATTGATCTTTGTTATTCCAAAGGCACCACTAAGCCATAGTGATTTATTGGCATCGTAACGAATAGATGTGTTGTTTCTTAAATTAAAGTTCTTGTTTCTGTCATTAATGGTGTTGTAGGTGATGTCCATCAATGGATTCAATTTAATAGAGGTTCCAATACCGAAGCCCATGTCGATGTTTTCCAGGTATTTGTTTACGTTGCCATTTTCATCATAAGGCTTCCAATACGGGTTCAAATCCAGGTACTGACTAAACGCTCCGTAAGGAGAAGCATTGGAGACCACCTGCGTGCCAATGGTCTGGTTTTGGAACGTCAATTTATGCGTTCTATAGCTTAGGGTAAAAGTCCCTGCATAATTTTTTCGGTCTTGCCCTTTCATCACGCCCTGTAACAGGTTGCTGCTAAACGTAAGCCCGAAAGTCAATGACTCGTCACCACCACGTAAGGCAAGATTGGTCCTGTTATTGAACCCCGTTTGAACAGGGATAGATTTCCAGTCGGTATTCACACCGGCTAATACTGCTTTATATCGTTCCGAATTGATTAGATCACCTCTATAGCTGTTGGTGAAGCCCACGCGTCTTTCAAAATCAAGTTTTTCTTCAGAATTGAGCATGTGATAAACAGAAAGGTCCGGGGATGATAATGTAAAGTTGTTGGTTAAGGTAACTTCAACCTTTCCTCTTGGAGGGAGAATGGTCGTAATTACCATAACACCGTTACCACCGCGTGAACCGTACATGGCCGTTGCAGAAGCATCCTTTAATAAAGTCACTGAGGCAATTTGGTTCATGTCCAAATCTACAACCGCCTGTTGCGAGACCTGGAAGCCATCCAGAATAAACAAAGGCGTATTGGGATTTCCTACAAGCTCTGCCCCAAGTGTCGGATAGGAGGTCTGGCCACGCATCGTCACCTGCGGAAGCGCATTAATGTTGCCACCTACCACGTTGTTTGGCGTCATCCTGAAGGAGGGGTCTAGCGCAGCAATACTGGTAAAAAGGTTAACCGGGCTCACCGACTTAAGTTCGGCGCCAGTCATGGTTTTGGCCGCTCCGGTATAGGTGTTCACCTTGCGGTCAACCATCCCCGTAATCACGGTCTCGTTCAATGTAACCTGATCCTCATCCATGTAAATGGTATAATTAGAATTTGGAGAGATGGGCACATCAACAGTCTTATAACCTATAAATCTGAACTCCAGAGATGATGCACCTTTGGATATACTGATGGTAAATTTTCCATTCTTATCTGTCTGAACTGTAGACTTCGTTCCCTTAATCGACACCGTAACGCCGGGGATAGGCTTACGGTCTTTGGCATCACCTACAAAACCGGAAATGACTTCCTGCCTGGTCGTTTCACTGGCCTTGACCACCACAGTCTGGTTACGTATAATAAAATTTAGATTTTGCCTGGCAAAAATCTCGTTAAGCACAGCTGATAACTCAGCATCTTTAACATTGATGTCTACCGGAGACGAATTTTCCAACAAATTGTCCGTATAAAAGAAATTATAACCCGTCTGTCGGTTAAGTTCCTTAAAGACAGCGCGAAGTGAAGCATTCGACTTGGTCAAAGTCACTTTCTGGGCAAGGCTCGACGCACTTACCTGCATAAAGCATGCTATAATAATTACGATGGTTAAGCGCATAGTTAGCAATAGTTTTAGGTACAGCCGTTTAGGCATACCAAATTTCCTTGAATTTTGATACATTAGTAGTCGGTTTGGTTAAGCAGTCTCTTTTGCGTTGGACCGTATAGAGAACTGCGGTTATCACTTTGATTTTTAATTGAAATGTTCCAAACTTTGACCAGGTTCTGATGGCTAATCGGGGCCTGGTTTCGTTTAAACATTTTTAGCTAGTGTAGTTTTCTTTTCATGGGGTTTAGTTCAAGATTAGTATTCTGTTAATTATATTTAGGTATTATTTTGATACATATATAGTTCTTCCCTTTACGTCAAAGTGGGCTTCTCCCGTTGATTCTACAATTTCAAGCACTTTCGTCATGTTATCAAACCTGGATACTTTGCCGCTGAACCGTTGTTTGGTTTTTTCACCGTTGTAAATGACCTCGACATTGTACCAGCGCTCAATCATTTTCATGATGTTCTCAATGTGCTCACTTTCGATTACAAATTCATTGTTTTTCCAGGCAACGGCAAGGTCTGTATCCGTTTCATTGATCTGGATTTTGCCGCCCGATAGCTTAGCTTGTTGACCTGGTCTTAATACTTTGGAACTACCCGCTGTAGACAATTTCACACTCCCTTCCAGCAAGGTGGTTTTTTCGACTTCATCGTCAGCATAACTGCTGATGTTAAAATGTGTTCCTAATACTTCTACCTGCTGATTGTTTGTCTTTACGATAAATGGATGTTGCTTATCCTTAGCTACTTCAAAATAACCTTCGCCAATAAGCTTGACCATACGTTTTCCATTTTCGATCAGGGAGGTCGTATAGGTTAGGCTCGAGGCCGCATTCAGGTAAACTAGTGATCCATCAGGCAAACGTACCTGATAAGTCTCTCCCCTGGCTGTTGACAAGGTATTGGAGGCGTTAGGGTCAGCAACTTTTTCATTTATTTCATACACGAGTCTGCCATCACCGGTTTTAGAGATGATGATCCCGGATTCCCGTCCAATCTCTCCATTCGATGCATTGGCTAAACTAATTTTACGGCCGTTTGCCAAGGTAAGTGTTGCACCAAAATCACCCGGTTTTATCTCCTCTGGAACCACATAGGCAGCAGTCGGGACCTTTTCTGATTTGTAACTGAAAAAGTAAATACCTGTGCATATTACTGCCAGGGCAGCTGCAACAGTGGCGATCCGTAACCAGAGTTTAACCGTTTTATGGGTAGCGGCAGGTACATCTTCCGCTGCAGAATGAATTTGGATAAACAGATCGCGGTCAACTTTTGCCAGCACTTCGGCAATGGCAGCATTGGTTGCGTAACTTTCGTCCTCAATTTCTAAAACATCGATGATGATGGCTTTCAATGCGTCCTGATCTTCATCAAGTTGAAAGTAATTCATCAGACGCTGCGTTTCTTCCAGGGTAGCGGTGTTGTCCAGGTATTTTTTGAAAAGGATATGAAGTTGGTCAGATGGTTTCAAGGTTCAATTTTTACAGCTAATACGGAGCTGGGCAAAAATATCCTTAGTCAGGTAACAAAAAAATAACAATTGATTTCCAAAAATATGGATTATGATTATAAAAAAGAGGCTGATCATGATTTGAAACAGCCTCCTTGCTGGATATTCTAATTGTAACTTAACAGTTCAAATAAGCAGATTCAGTGTAAAATCTCCTTTAACTTCATTCCGAGTAATAATCCACCCAGGTTTTTGGCTATTATTTTTCCCGTGGGGTCTATTAGAAGGTTTTGCGGATAAGATCTGATTTTATAAATATCGCTGACTATATTTTTTTTCCCAGTCATATCTCCAAGTTGTGTCCACAAACCAACTCCATCTTCCCTGATCGCTTGGATCCATTTCTCCCTATTGTCGTCGCACGAGACACTGATGATTGTGAAGTTTTTATCTTTAAACTCCATGTAGGCCTGTTTCATAAACCTACTTTGCGCCCTGCAGGGACCACACCAACTTGCCCAAAAATCGAGGAAGACGTATTTTCCTTTAAATTCCGATAAGCTAACACGTTTTCCTGATGTGTCTGGTTGAGTAAAGTCAACTGATTGACTGCCGGGTAAAAAGTATTCCATTTCCTCAATGTTCTTGGCCAGCTTACGACCTACACTTGTTTTCTTTAATTCGGGATCAAGCTTATCAAAATAGGCTTTAAAAGGCTTGGGCGACATTATAGCAGTGTTGTATTCGGCGACGGCGAACAGCGCTACCGGAGAGTGAGGGTTAGCTGATACATAACTGTCAACCATATTCTTTTCCAACTCGTATAAAGAGTCTAGCTTTTTGCCTACATCGAGAAAAGCTTTTACATCCATTTGCTTCTCAAATGCTTGTGATTGTATATTATAAGGCTTCATCTCATAATGTAACTCTTGTAATGCCTGAAAATACTTAGCATATTCCTCTTGCATTTGGCTCCCTTTTACAATTGCAGTACTTAGATTTTCTCCTGTTGTATTTAACTTATAGCCAACAGGTTCCAATAAAATCCGATATACATTTTTCGGATCGTATAAAGCCACTCCAACTGTAGCTTTGGGTAATTTTATCCGAAGTGTTGCGACCACAGGCTCTGACACCTCACCTGAAAGTTTAAACTTCCCATTTTCGATTTTCGCAGTATCCGTGTTAGGTCTGCCGTTCGCATTAGCATAAGACATCGTCATCATTCCCGTTTTGCAAACTTTTGAAACATCACCGCTGATGGTAAAAGATCCATGATATTTCGATTGTGCTTTTACCTGGCAACAAATTAGCAGAAAAATAGCGATTATATTTACTCTCATAGTTATGGATTATTGATCATTGAAGGGTTTTGTGACATCAATTTCAAAGGCAAACGCAAGGTCATCCTGTCTGGTGTAAGTGTAAAGGTTTCTAAGGGCGTACCACTGATGTCATAAATAACATGGGTATACGTTTTACCAAAAAAAAGTGGATCAACAGATAAGCGTCTGATGTCAAACCAGCGGTAACCAGTCATTGCAAACTCACGTTGACGCTCGTCTATCACAAATCTGATCATCTCGTTGCGATCTGATATGTTCACAACGGCATCCGTTGCCGGCATCCTTTTTTTACGAAGGGTCTCCAGATCCTCCTTAGCTCCTGCCAGATCATTTGTTCTGGCTTTACATTCTGCACGCAATAGAAAATATTCCGGGTACGTTATGCCATAAGAAGGAACCGTATTATAGCCATATCTCCTTACCATGTTCAGCGGAAAAGTAACGTTAGTTGAGGCAGGGTTTGCCTTTGCCGTAAATAATTTTTTCCGTTGGTCATTCGCACCGTACAGATTGTAAGCTTCCCGGGTTAAAAGCAATACATTTGAGGTGGGCATGAAACTGGAACTGAAGTTTCTTGCCAGCATGCCTTCGTTACTCTGAAAAGGGAGCGGGCCATTGGTATAGGAATTCACCGTAGGTGAATATCCCCAGCTACCACCCACGACCAGCGTTTGATTATAGTCATAGATTTCTGTGGTTACATTTGTTGGTAGTAGGGTTGCAGCCAGATTCAACTGTTCAAGCGCCTCTGCGTACCTACCCATAAAAAGATAAACCTTGCCCAGTAGGATAATAGCTGATGATTTGTTCATCCGCTGTCTCAATGCATAATTAGAATTCCGTGGAAGATCCGGAATATTTTCGGTAAGGTCTTTTATGATGAAATCATAAACAGCCTGCACGCTGACCCTGGTAAACGAGGTTGCAGCTGCGTCTGCTTCTGTAACAATAGGAAAACCTGGGTCAGACGCTGATGTAGCTGGATTGTACGGTTTTCCATAGTAGTTGATGAGCATAAAATAACTCCAGGCTCTGGTGGCAAGCGCCTCTGCCTGTAACGCTCTTTTTTCTGATTCTGATCCCTCAGTAGAACCCATTACTTCGTTCGCAATTTTGTTGAGTAAGTATACATGTCCCGTTAAGCGGACAAATTCAACTGGATCTTCAGTGTCAAGATAGATGTCCTTTTCCCAACGAAAGGCGTTCTGAATTCTAACGGCTGCCGGACTCAGATAAGTAGATACTCCCGCCACTTCGTCACTCAAGGTGATCTGTATATCAGAGGAACCTGTGGCAAGCAGCGCTGTATTGTAAAATAGATTGTTATAGTCGTTCGTTGTTTTAGCAATAACTCTCCCGATGGGGTCAACCTCCAGGAAATTCTTTTTGCAAGATGTCAGTACGATGCACGATGTCAGTACTATGCAGAATAGTATGATGATGAAATTTTTCTTTAACATTTTTTCTTTCTTTAAATGATTAGAAATCTACATGGACGCCAACGGAAAATGTTTGCTGATTGGCTACTTGTCCTCTTATACCCAATAGTGCATTCTGAAATTCCGGATCAATATTGAATTTATTTGCTTTCCATAGCATGATATTACCAGTTTGAAGCCTTAGTGTTATACCTTCCGTTTTAATGCGGCGCAATAACATTTGCGGGAGTTTATAAGCAAGCGTAACATCCCGCAATTTAATATAGGATGCACTGATTACATTGGTATTGGCGTACAGATAATAGTTCACAAAACGCCTGCTTCCGCTCATGGTGGCATTGCTCACCCAGCCAGGGATATCCGTGAAAGCTTCATCGTTAGGCTTCTGCCAGCGTGACGCAAAATCTGAATGGATATTCGCGCCTGTCAGCGATGTGCCATCTGAATATAGGCGGTTAAGGGTATAGGTTCGGTTTACGTCGCGTCTCATCACATGTCCTAAGTTGTAGATCATGTTAGCAGAAAGTGAAAGTGATTTATACCTGAAAGTGTTGGAAAAACCGCCGCTCCATTTGGGTTGGTAGGTGCCCATGAAAACCATATCTTCCGGTTTGGCGATGTTCAGCGCTTTAGTCACCGTGTTGTCTGCCAACCGTATTTGCGGATCACCCATATTGTCTAGTCCGGCGTAATTGTAGGCAAAAAGAGCATAGGCTGCATAACCCTGATAAAAGCCTCCGTAAGCATTGTTGTTGATTACCGAATTACCTGTCGTTGCCGTGAGGGCGGTGGAGAGGCGATTTACTTTATTTGAATTATAAGCAATGTTCCATAAGGTGTGCCAGCTGAAATCCCTGCTGATGACATTTGCGGTAGTCAGGCTCAGTTCAAAACCTTTGTTGGTGAGATCACCCAGGTTACCCACAATTGTGGTTACTCCTGTAAAGCCGTTGCTTGGAAGATTGCCGAGCAGGTTCTCCGTCTTTTTATGATAGAAATCCAGGGAGCCGCTGATCCTATTGTTCAATACCGTAAAATCCATTCCCAGGTTGATTACTTTAGTTGACTCCCAGGTAAGGCTTCTATTGGCATAGCTTGAAATGATATAAGCTGTTGATCCGGGAAAGATTGCTGACCCTGCCCCGGCAAAAATAATATCTTTAGAAGCTGCTGTTCCGGGTGTTGGTGCATTCCCTGTAATTCCATAAGTTGCCCTTAGGTTCAATCGTTCGAGCCAGTTGAGGTTTTCCATAAAACGCTCCCTTGAAAGTGACCAGCTGGCGCCGACGCTCCATACCGGCTTGTTCTGGGCCGATTTTTCTATGCCGAAAAGGTTGGACTCATCCTGACGCCAGCTGCCATTGACGGTATACTTCTCACGAAAAGTATAGGCAGCATTTGCGTAAAATGACCGGAAACGTGTTTCCACCTGTGTAAAGCTAAAGTCATTGGTGTTATAAGTACTTCTGGAAGAGTTGAGCAGCATAATGGTGTTCACCACACCTTTGGCTAAAGTATCGTAATCCAACGACTGAGATGTACCAAGTTGCGGATTGAAACCCCTTTGTGTAATTGATGTGTTTCTTGCCAGCGCCTTTTGCATTTCGGTACCTGCTATAGCAGAGAATTGGTGCTCTGAATCTTTCCAGTTTTTATTATAAGCCAGTTGATGACGAATAGTCCAGTTCTCCTGCATATTGTTCCCGGTTGTATATCGTCCTCCTTTTTGCGGCATGAAATAACGAATATTGTTATTGGCCACACTCCCTGTCGCAAAACTCACCACTTCATTTCTGGAATCATATGCTTCCTGACCTCTATAGTTACGGCTGTTGTCACCGCCTTTCACCAGGCCGTAAGTACCTTCCAGTTTTAAGCCTGCTAACAGGTTGAGCGAAACACCACCAGTAAGCCTTGTCAGCAGGTTGTCGGTAAGCGTATAGCCATATCCTGCTTCGTCTAAAGGACTATAGTCTAAACTTATACCGCTTCTGGTTTCGTATACTTTTCTTAGGGAATCTGTCCTGAACAACCAGGGCATGTGAATGTTATTGCCTTGGGCATCGCGAATTAACTGATACGGTAAAAAAGTATAATTGGCGTTTGGTAAGGGTGTTGCCTTACTTCTTGTATTGGTGATGTCGGTGATCAGGTACATGCTTAAAAAACGCGACGGACGGTAATCCTGACGGGCATTGATTTTGAATGTATTGATGTAAGATCCTGGTTTGCTATCCTGGGTTCCTGTGTAAGCAAACGAGCCGTAGATGCTGTATTTTTCCCCTCCGCCCCGTACAGAAAGTGTATGGTTGGTTAACAGCTGATTTTGATAGAAAAGATCTCTGATTTGGTTATGGTTGCTGATCCCTGCAAGACTATCCATTTTTGCATCCTTAACTGGAGTGGAAATCAGGTTGCGCTTCCAGTCAAATAAAATTTGTTCGTGAGGAGGCACACCTGGATTTCCGCTAAAGGCAGGATTGCTTACGGTCTGCCAGCTGGTAAGTGAGGGATCAAATATATCTTTGGCAGCCTGTATGAATTGCTGGCTGTTGAGTAAGGGCATGTTGTCCAGATCGGGTTTGCCCAGGAAATTGATGAAACCATCGTATTCAATTTTTAATTTCCCGGAACGGCCACCCTGTTTTGTAGTGATTACGATCACTCCGTTTGCAGCCCTGGAACCCCAGATGGATGCCGCAGTAGCATCTTTCAGCACAGTGATATCAGCTACATCATTCGGGTTTACAGATTCGATATTACTGATGGCAATGCCGTCTACCACAATAAGTGGTGAACGCTCAGTGCCGCCATAAACCCCACTCGTACCCCCGCTTAGTACTCCGATAGAAGTTAATCCTCGGATTTGAATTTTATCTGTGTTTGCATTATTTATAGTCAGTCCCGGAATTAATCCATCCAAGCGCTGTATGATGTTCATTGTCCCGGTCCGGTTATTCAATATTTCCATGTCAGGTTTTGCGAAAGATCCTGCACTTCTCTCTTTCGGTAAGGTCTGGTAACCTGTAGAAAAAACCTGCACTTCCGCAAGCTTATCGCTCGTTCCGCTGAGTTTAATCAGTTGATAGGGTAGGTTTTCTTTAGCAATGAAGCTGGCCGTGATAAATCCGACAAATGAAACTTCGATCCTGTCTCCGGAGTTGGCGCTGATGGTAAAACTCCCATTTTCTGTGGTAACAACCGTCTTTTTCTGTGTAACGTTCCTTACACTTGCATTGGGTAGCGCCTTGCCTGTACTGTCCGTTACTTTGCCCGAAATCGTCAGATCAAATGCAAGGTTATCGTTTCCGTTTGCCACCTTCTCTCTGATCACAACCATTTTATCTTCAATAGAAAATTCCAGTGATAGTTTGCTCAGGCAGGAAGTAAGTACAGTTTGTAAAGGCTCGTGATCTGCAAATATGCTGACAGCCTGCTTTTTGGTGATGATGTCGCGGTTATAGAGGAAATCATAGCCGGTCTGCCTGTGGATCTCCCGAAATATTTTTTCGAGCGGAACGCGCTGTTGCTTTAACGTCACGTTTTGAGCTAAGCCAGCTGCGCTAACCTGTATCAGTGCCGCAAAAATAAGAATGGTGGTCAGGCGCATAATAAGCCATAGTTTAGGGATCAGGCGGTCTTGCCTGTCCGGTTTCATGAGATAAAATTCGTACATTTGTTTTGTTTGGTTTAGCAGCTTCCCTGTGGTTCGAAGCTCAAGGTTGCTGCGTTTTTGTTGATTTTATGAACTAATGCCAGACTTGGTTATCAGGGGTGTTTCCGCACCCCTGATCTATTTTATACCTTTAGCTTTTCTGTCGTAAAGATCTTTTCATGCTTTGTTGTTTAAGTTTCGTAATCTGTTAATTGCCAATATTTTTATTTACTTACAAATACCTTTCGTCCTTCTATCTTGAAGTGCACTTCACCGGTTTTTGCAATCATTTTCAAGACCGTGGAGATGTTTCTTGACCGGGAGGAGAACCCGCCCAGCTGCAGATTAATGGGCGCTGATGCCTCATAGACCACCTCAATGTTGTACCAGCGCGCAATCTTTCGCATCACGGTACGGAAATCATCGCCGCTGAATATAAATTCTTCATGCTTCCAGGCAACGGTCTCTTCAACATCTGCTCTTTTAACCTGGATCCCGGCAACACTGAGTATAGATTGCTCGCCCGGTTTAAGTACTTTTTGATCGTGATTTAAACCGGCAACCAGCACACTTCCCGAAATCAATGTGGTAATCGTCGCCGGCTCGTCTGCATAGGAATTTACATTGAAGTGTGTTCCTAACACTTTCACTTCCTGCAGGGCGGTCTTGACAATAAAGGGGCGGGAAGGATCTCTGAAGACCTGAAAGAAAGCTTCACCGGATAAGGTAACCTTCCGGGGTGATGCCGCATCAAATGCTGCCGGGTATTTCAGTGACGAAGCTGCATTTAGCCATATTTCTGTGCCATCTGGTAAAAGCACCTGGCAAGTCTGCCCTTTGGCCGTTTCTAAAGTGTTCACACTGTTGAAGGCCTTACTTTTATTGCTGATCTGATAAACAAGCTGACCGCTGGCTGTTTTAGTAATGTTGACCCCATGTTCTTCTGCCAGTAAGCCATTTTTGGCATCAGACAACCTAATTTTTTGGCCATTGGCCAGGGTTAGCGTGGCTTCGGTCTTGCCCGGACCAATGTCATCATGTATATTTTTCGCCTGCTGTCCGCTTCTTTGTTGAAAAAGATAGCCACCTATAGCCAAACAGAAAACGATCGATGCTGCGATACTGATTCTTTGCAGAAAAAGGCGTTTCTTATGCCGGTTATTTTTAAGTTCCAAAATGGAAGCTTCAGTTTTAATGCGGTCAAATACCATGTTCCACCGGTTGGTATCATCCTCGTGATCCATATTGGCAGACTGGAATTTTTGTAATAAAGAAGCTTTAATTTGTTCGTCGAAATTTCCGTCCCCGATCAACCTGAACAATTGTTTCACTTCTTCGGCTGATGCCCTACCTGAAGCATGCTTCTCAAATAATTCTTTAATAAAATTGGAACCGCTATTCATCATCATGGTATGGTTATGCCCGGTTATCAACCAGTCTATACAGATGAGACGATCACCAGGCAATAGTGGACTATTGAAAAAGTATTTTTTTTTAAAATAAATCTGATCTGCTTACCTAAATGAGAGGATCAATGCAGCTGCAACAAACGTTTCTCCATATTTTTCAGCAAAAACACGGATAAATTTAAGTGCAGTAACCAATTGATTTTTTACCGTATTACGGGAAATATTTAACCTCTCAGCAATCTGTTCATGCGTCAGACCTTCTTTTCTACTGAGATTGAAGATCAGCCTTCGCTTTTCGGGTAATGCCGCAATTGCCTGTTCAATGATCGCTGTACTTTCCTTAAAGGCCACCTGCTCTTCTGTATTATAGACCAACTCCGTTGAGCTGTAAGCTACCTTATCCATTAACCTGGCGTTATTTGCAATTTTTTTAAGATAGTCAAGGGTTTTGTTTGTCGCAATTTGAAATAAGTAGGCAGTCGGGTGGCTAACATGCTGTAAAAGAAGTCTGTTTACCCAAAGTTGAACAAAGATTTCCTGAATAATCTCTTCAGTTAAATCACGCGAGTGCACCATTTTCTCAATAAAAGGCGCCAGACGTTTGACATAGCTGTGGTAAATCTTTTCAAATGCAGACTCGTCACCACTGGCCAGCGCCGCAAAGACCGCCTTTTCATCGATCATTTGATGTCCAGGGGCTGCCATTATTTCAACAAAACACTTAAAACCAAGGAAACAGTCAATGCAGCCGAATCCTTAAAATATGCCCGGAGAAACCTATTGGCCTGCAGCATATGGCTACTGATGGTTTTGGCATTGATTCCCATAATCTCCTCCACTTCCTTGTAAGATTTACCCTCCAGTTTGCAGAGTGTAAATACCATTTTACGCTGTGGTGGCATGAGGTCGATGGCCTGCTGTAACTTTTGAGCTTCCTCTTTACCCAGCAGATCTTCTTCAATGTGCAAGTACAATTCCGAACTGGAGGCTACCACTTTAGCCAATAAACGTTTGTCTTTCGCTACTTTCCGATAATAATCATGGACCAGGTTTTCTGCGATGCGAAAAAGATAGGATTTAAAAGATTTTTCAGGATCAATTTGTGTTCGCGCTTCCCATATTTTGAAAAAGAGCTCTTGCAGGGTTTCTTTGACCAGGTCTTCAGATTTGAGCAGCTTAAATAAGTTTCCGGCGATGCGCAGCTTATAGTTGTTGTAAAGTATTTCAAATGCACGCTCGTCCCCGTTCTTCAATTGAAGCAATAAAACCTGCTCATCAGCTTGATTAACGTTGACCATTCGTTCTAAAAATATACGTTTACTGAAAGACAAGGTATAAATAATCTTTCATGAAAACTGACCTTCTGATATATTTACGAAGAATCAAGCCCAATATTAAGTATTTTTTTTATTATTGTTAAATAATCGTCTCTTGCAAAGAACATGTTTCCCAAGCATATGCGTATTATCAAATGTTTTGGCTTTTAATTGCCGAACAATAAAATTTATCATAAAACCAGTGAATTAACGCATATGAAAAAAAACACTAAAGTTCCCGTTATGCCTACCTTGCCTAAACACTTTACCGATAGCATGGAAAAGGTAGCAAATCAAGTACACGGAAGGTCGATTAGTGACAAATTTGCCAAAGAGTGGAACATTAGCGAGGAGCAATCAAGCGCCTTGTTACAATATCTTTTTGATACAGGAGCCATTACCATGAAATGGTTACCAGAAAAAGGCCAACTTTGTTTCCTTAAAAATGAGCTCCCAAATTAATCAAACGCAAATCAATCCACAACAGGCAGTCTAAAGTGAAAATCACATCCAATATCATCACTGTCTTCCAGCCAGATCTCGCCCTGATGACGCCTGATGATTTCGGAACATAAAAACAAGCCAATGCCAAAGCCAGACGAATTCTTCACCTGCGTATTCTCAATCTGGCTAAACCGCTCAAATATCTTATGCCTGTCTTTCTCGGCTATTCCACATCCCTCATCCATTACACTGACTTCCACAAAACCCGGCTTTTGAAAACAGCTCACCGTAATGGATTTGCCAGCAGGCGTAAACTTAATGGCGTTCGCAACCAGATTGGTCAGTAAAACGCCTATTTTGACCCGGTCTGCCTTCACCCTAAGCTGTGCACAACCCTGCTGAATGAACTGATGCCTTGGTGCAGTTACCCTAACTTCATCCAGGTACTCAGTTACCAGTTCACCCAGATCAAAATCCGTCAAATCCAAATCAAACTTACCAGCTTCCAAACGCGATATGTTGACAAAACTATTGATCATCCGGGTCATTTTTCTGATTTGTGAAAGCGCCAGAGCCATCATTTCTCGCAGACTACCATCCCCTTTCAGCTCTGGCCGCCTGCTCATCAGTTGCACCAGCCCATTAAGCGAAGTAAGTGGTGTTTTAAGTTCATGGCTGGCCATAGCAATAAACTCATTTTTACGGATCAGTTCCATTTTTTGCCCGGTAATGTTCATCAGCGTTCCCTTCAGCATCGTGGCATGTCCTTTAGCGGTGGTCACCCGTCCCGTTAAACGGACCCAACGATCCTGATCCGAATTTAAAGGCCGGATCGGGTATTCCAGTTCAAACATTTCCCCAGCATCTTTAACCTGGCTGAAGGCCTGGTCTACAGACGCCCGGTAATCCTCCCTAACCAGATCAAGCGCAGCACTTAGCGAAACCTGATCTTCAGCCAAACCATAAATTTCTGCACCTCTTTTTGAAAAGCTCAAGTTACCGCGTTCAGCTGAAAATTCCCAGGTACCCAGCTTAGCAGTTTCAATGGCCATCAGGCATTCCTCATTACTGGAGGCCAGTGCATGATTGGAATCTTTTAACTGCTGGGTTGTATCCTGCAGCAATTGCTTGGCAGAAACCTTATGGCTAACGTCTTGTGCGGTAACCAGAATCCCGGCAATCTCCCCATTTTGCGCACGGATGGCCTGATAAGTATAATCTATAAATATCGAATACGAATGACCAGCCCCGTCATTCAAGGTTAGTAAAATCTCTTCATTCTTATAGCTAAGCCCAGTCTCAAACACGTGTTTTAACTGCGCCAGAAAAGAAGGATCGGTTTCTGGGAAAGCGGTAGTTAATGGCAAACCAATCGTTGCAACAGACCGGTCACGTTTCCAGAATTCAAACATGGCATCATTGGCGAAACTAATGACAGACAGATCGCCTTTCAATACAGCAATTGGTATGGGCAACAGGTTAAGTACCTGTTCGTTTTCGGCATATGACAGCGTAACGCTGTCATTAACATTCGGCATAAGCTTTCAAATTAAATAAGCAATAACTGGCAATTCAATTAGGTATAAGGCCAACACCTTCAAATCAATATAGTTTCAAAAAAAAGAAAAAAGCTATTTACAGGTCTTAAACAAAAAAATCCAGTGCCCTACACCTTTCCGTACTTAAAAAATAGTGCGTAACACAAACCAAAATCTCCATGCAGTAAACAAAATCGAGATTCCGGTCGTTTATAATAAAATAATTTTTAAATGCCTTTGAATTTAAATCATATCATACCCGAGTCGCTCATCCTGGTCAAGGTACTGGAAGCGGCCAATACAGGAATTGTCATCACAGATAACCTGTTACCAGACAATCCCATCATTTATTGTAATCCGGCGTTTGAACAAATTTCAGGCTATACAAGAGCAGAAATCATTGGACACAATTGTCGTTTCCTGCAGGATCAGGATCGAAATCAGCAGGCGCGCTTTACGATAAAGGAAGCACTTTTATCAGGTGAAAGCTGTGTGGTAGAAATCCGCAATTACAACAAACAAGGTAACTTGTTTTACAATGAGTTATACATTTCTCCTGTAAAAGACAATGCTGGAAAAATTACGCACTTCATTGGGATCCAGAATGACGTCAGCGCCAGGAAGAAAGCAGAGCAGGCTCTGGAAATGAACTATAAGGAGGTCGAGCAGAAAGTAGAGGAAAGGACCTATATGCTCAAACAAAGTGAAGAGTATTTGTCCAGTATTGTTGAAACGATTCGGGAAAGCTTGCTTGTGATGGACAAAAATTACCACATCCTGAGCGCCAACTCTCATTTTCTCCATACTTTTAAAGTTTCACTGAACGAGACAAAGGGAAAACTATTGTATGATCTGGGAAATGGACAATGGAACATACCAGAGCTCAAAACCATGATGGAAGAGATTCTGCCAAGCAACAATCCTGTTTTAAATTATGAGGTGGAACATGAGTTTCCACACATTGGCCGGAAACTCATGTTGCTCAATGCGCACCGGGTAGAGCTGGAAGGACAATTTAAAGACCGGATTCTGCTGGCCATAGAAGACATTACAGAGAGAAAAGCGATTGAACAGCGAAAAGATGATTTCCTCTCTATTGCCAGCCATGAACTCAAAACACCGCTAACCACCGTCATTGGCTACATGCAGATGATTAAGCGGATGATGCCGGAAAATGCGTCCGAAAAATTCAAAACAACGGTAAACAAAACCAGTACGTATGTAGACCGTCTAAACCAGCTACTCTCCGAATTGCTGGATGTCGCCAGGATCCAGACCGGAAACATTGAACTGCACAATGAACCGTTCGATTTCGACAAAATGGTAGCCGATGCGGTAGAAGGTTTGCAAACTGCGAGTCCAGGTTACCAGATCACCATTCAAGGCAATACGGGAGTGATATTTAACGGCGACGAGTCGCATCTGATCCAGGTATTGACCAACCTGATCAGTAATGCCATCAAATATTCTCCAGAGGCCACGCAAGTTGAAATTCACATATCCATGGTGAGTAACTTCATTAAAGTCTCTGTAAAAGACTATGGAATGGGCATTAAGGAAGATGAGCTAAAAAAAATCTTTCAGCGCTTTTACCGTGTTGGTGAGATCCAGAAAAGCTACCCGGGAATGGGCATTGGTTTGTACATCTGCGACCAGATCATCAAAAACCATGGTGGTACCCTATGGGCAGAAAGTAAACCTGGATCCGGATCCGTATTTAGTTTTACACTGCCTTTGGACAGGATCGTAAATCAAGTGAAAAGTTATGGAGATAATCAGCAGCAATAGGAAATAATGGATAAGAAAATAATGATTTGTGATGATGACCAGGGTATCCTGGAGATGGTAGAAATGATTATGGAAGAATATGGTTATGATGTATATACAGAAGCCAATAGCATGCAACTGTTAAAAACAATGGGACGGGAAAAGCCAGATCTGCTATTGCTGGATATCTGGATGCCCGTGCTTTCCGGCGACCAGGTGTTGAAAAACCTTAGGGCGGATTCCGAATTTAACGCCATACCGGTCATTATGTATTCAGCCAGTACAGAAGGAGCTGCAATCGCAAAAAAATCAGGTGCAGATGATTACCTGTCCAAACCTTTTGATATTGACATCCTGATTGAGAAAATAAGGAAATTGATATGAGCGATCATTGAAGTATAACGCAGCTTCAAAGAGTCTTCAGAATTTAAGTGCATATTTATAAAAATCCTAACAAATAAAATATGATCAGAAAAGCACTCCTCATTCTCGCGATAATAATCCTGTTGATTCAAATGTTCAGGCCAGAGCAAAACATTTCTGCCTCAGCCCCGGCGAATGCAATTGAGGCACATTACCCGGTTTCGAAACGGATAGGGGCATTGCTCAGAAGTAGCTGTTACGATTGCCACTCCAACAATACTGTTTATCCCTGGTACAGCAAAGTTCAGCCCTTTGCATGGTGGCTAAGAAGCCACATTACTGAAGGTAAGCGGGAATTAAACTTTGATGAATTCAACAGTTATGACAATAAAAAGAAAAAGCATAAACTTGATGAAGTAGTTGAAATGATTGAAAAAAATGAGATGCCATTAAGTTCCTATACTTTGATTCATAAAAAGGCGGTACTCTCCAGTCAGGAAAAAAACGAAATCATTGCCTGGGCAAAAGAACTTAAGAATGCAATCCATTAATTGTAATTTGATCTGGCCACAAGTCTGGCAATGAATTAATAAGCTTTTTATACGAAACATTGTATAGCTATTTCAGGACTAGACACCCCCTTCCTCAACTCTTCAACCTGCCTGGCGAGACTGCAAATTTCTTTCTGAAAGCATTACTGAAATGTGGCACAGAAGAATAGCCGAGCATGTAGGCTACTGATTTGATAGATTTGCCTTCCAAAAGCATCTCCCTGGCATAATTTAACCTATAATCACTCAAGTAACCGAATATACTGTTATCAAATAATCCTTTAAAGCCCTGTTTGAGTTTAAACTCATTCAGACCGCATAATTTAGCAAGTTCGTTAACAGTTGGTGGTTGGTCAATATGCTCAATTAAGTAGTCCCTGGCGTAATACAGGCGATCCCGTTCATAAGTGGCATGTAATGTTTCCGGCTTATTTTTGGCATTTGCCTGCTCAAAAGCCTCGGCCTGAAGCACAAGCAACTCCACACATTTGGATTCGATGAATATCCTTTTTAACCCTTCAGCATAGTTACAATTCAGTATGTCGTTGATGCAATTCTGCATCGCCCATGTAATCGGAAGATTGTATTCCGATATCTGTGCATATTGCCCACGATCGGCATAATCAGCCAAGATCTGTAAACTTCTGGTCGAATTTTCCGAGAGCTGCAGAAACTTTTCCTTCGCAAAATGCACTTCAAAAAAGCGGTAACTTTGCTTAGTATCATATTCGCCGGTCCCATCCAGCTCGGGCATATAAATGATATTCTGCTGATTGCGGCCAAAACTGTATTGTTGCCTGTTTACCCGGTTAAATATGGTTCCGCTCCCCGACAAGGTAAAGCGTAGTTTGATCATATCCGGTACATCATAAGTTGGCTGAAAATACATCTGTTCCTGCTTGAACAGGATATCTCCATAAACAATGTAAATATCAGGGATATTGATCTGTACCAGCTCCGCATCACTGAAAGAAAAATTGTAGGTCTCCTTCCGCTCTGTTACCAAGCCACCCTGAACTGGAACACTATCAAACCTGCCTCCAACTTTTTTCCAGGCCCCGTAATTCTTCCCAACATTGATTCCCATAATGGCAATTATCATCAAAAAATCTGAAATAGACCAATGTGGTTATCCACAATTTCATTTTTTGTAAAAGAAAATCCCTTTTGTGTAAAAGCGTATGATGGCTAATTGTCAATTTTGACCGGATTACGGATAACCGCAGGCAATTATTAACTCACCTAAGCAGCGCTGAATATGTTAACACAAGAAACACTACGCCCCGCTCTCCTTATCAAGCCCACTATCGTTTCTAAATTATTAGACGAATTACCCTTACAAAATGATATGCATGTATTGGAAATCAGCCCGACCAATACTGAGCATCTTCCATATATCTTTCAAAAAGCAGAAAACATCCACTATTTCGCAGCCCAGGATCCTGAAACTGAACCGGCGGGAATCTTCTCGGATTATACAGCAGATTTTTTTGATTGTTGCTACATGGTCAATCACATTTATTTCTGGTCAGATCCCCTGCCCTATTTCTCAGAAATCTACCGCGTGTTAAAACCCGGGGGAACCATGAACCTGGCCTTTATTGAAAAAAGATTTGGGGGCCACCTACCCTGGACACAACTCTCCTTTACCTTTTACGACATCGATGAAGTACAGTCGTTTTTTAAACGATCAGGTTTTTTAAATATCACCCTCAAGGAGATGACCGAAACCACAACAGATCAACATGGGAAGGAGATCAACCGACCTTTTATCTTAATTTCCGGGCAGAAATAGCCTGAACTAATTCAGGATCTATTTAGCTATTGAAAGCCTGACGAAACTCCAGCGGCGATAAGTTCGTCTTCTTTTTGAAAAGCGTACTAAAGGATTGCGCGTGCTCAAAACCCAGGGCATAGGCAATCTCGCTGACCGACAGACTGGTGGTGGAAAGTTTTTCCTTGGCTTTCGCGATCAGTTTTTCGTGAATATGCTGCTGTGTGTTCTGCCCGGTATGAACCCTAAGCAGGTCACTCAGGTAGTTCGGCGACAGGTTCATCTGCGCAGCAATAAATTGTACCGTGAGCAGCCCCTGTATATCGCTGTTAAAGTAGTCATCAATCAACTGCTCAAACCTGGTCAGCAGTGCCGAATTGTTATTCTTGCGGGTCAAAAACTGCCGCTCATAAAAACGGTTGGAGTACTTTAGCAGGCTCTCTATCTGTGTCAGAATGATCTCCTGGGTATACTTATCAATGTGCTGGCACTCCTTATCAATTTTATGCAGGATCGTGATCAGGTCATCTTCTTCCCCGGCCGACAGGTGCAGCGCTTCGTTAACCGCATAATCGAAAAAACCGTAGTGATGGATGCTGTTCGCCAGATTATGCTGTAACAGGAAGTCCGGGTGAAAGATCAGGAGGTAACCGGATCCGCATTCCATATTTTGCAGATCCAGTTGTTGCACCTGGTTAGGTGCGGTAAAACTCAATACTCCTTTATCGTAGTCATAATGCTGCTGTCCGTACCTGATCTTGCCTTTGGCTTCGCGTTTAAGCGCCACGCAATAAAAGCGGTTCACGAAACCTTTCCAGATCTCGTCTTCCAAAAAAACACTTTCCGCCAGATTGATCACACTCACCAGCGGGTGCCGAGGTTCTGTTAAGGACAGCAAACGGTGAAATTCCGAGATGGAGTTAATGGCGTTCATATACAAAATTAATCAATTAAGCCCATACTAAACTCATCATAAGGCGCGCCGGTATCTGTACCTAAAGGCACAATGCTTTCCAGTTGTGATAGATCCGCCTCAGTCAATACAATATCTGTTGCTGCAATGTTTTGCTCCAGGTACTTCCGGCGTTTCGTTCCCGGAATCGGCAGGATGCCTTTGCTCATGATCCAGGCCAAAGCCAGTTGCGAAGAAGTAACTTGCTTTGCTTCAGCCATTTTTTCGATGGCTTTCACCAATTCAATATTCTTGTCAAACTGCAAGCCCTGGAAACGTGGGATTGCCCTGCGGAAATCATGCTCAGGCAGGTCATCGATGCTTTTGATTTGTCCAGATAAGAATCCACGGCCCAGTGGTGAGTAAGCGACAAAACCAATACCCAAATCCTTTAAAGTTGCCAGTACGCCACGTTCTTCCACCCTCCGCTCAAACAAAGAGTACTCGCTTTGTACGGTAGTGATTGGGTGCACAGCATGTGCCCGCTTAACCGTATCAGACGAAACTTCCGACAGACCGATATAACCCACCTTACCTTCTTTAACCAGCTCGGCCATGGCCTCAACAGTTTCCTCGATCGGCGTATTTTTATCCAGGCGGTGCAGGTAATACAGATCAATGTAATCCGTATTCAGGTTTTTGAGCGAACGCTCTAAAGATTTCTTTACATAAGCTTTCTTACCATTGATGGCCCAGGTTACCTTATTGTCATCATCGATCTCCCAGCCAAACTTGCTCGCTAAAATATACTGATCACGTTTACCACTAATCGCTTTAGCAATCAACTGCTCATTCTTCAGCGGTCCGTACAGATCGGCAGTATCTAAAAAGTTGCCGCCCAACTCCAGCGAACGCTGGATCGTTGCGATGGCTTCCTGCTCATCCGCAGGACCATACATATGCGCCTTTTCAAAGCCCGTCATGCCCATACAGCCCAGGCCGATCACAGGCAAAACCAAACCCTGGCTGCCCAATGCTATTTGTTTTATTTCCATGATCCAAAGGTCGGCAAGCCAAATCATGTGCATGTATGCAAAGCCCTGAAGCTTGTAAGCAAATCAAGGAATGTTTTTTTAACGTCTATAAAAGTTTCGACTTATCAGCACCGTCATATTGGATGAATACCCAACATCGATATTTGAGATGAGGCCGCAATTATTGATTCTGCGGCCTCTAATCATTACTTACAAAGTATAAAGAAAATTTTAAGCTTCCCTTTATTCATTGTCACAAATGAGCTAATTTTATTATTCTTCACATATAAATTAACCACAGTTTTCTTTCCATTTTTAACAGCATAAACATACTCATACTCTGTTGAATCTATTAAAATCACCTTTTCAGCCTCTGGAAACTCACTGTACTTCAAAATCTTAAATTTCTCTACTTGCAGATTTGCCAGATCCTTTCTCAGCAATTCCACCTGCGAAACTACCAACTTATAATATTCCGAATCATGGTTCTTTTCTGTCAAACATAAATAATTAGAAATGATATCATCTGTTTTGACCTTCGGATCAGAAACGGATTTAATAAAGGCATTAATTAACCCTGTATCGTCATAAGCCTTTGCACCTAACGAGGCGAAGAAAAAAATGAACACCAATAGACTGTATTTTATCATAATTTCTGATTTAACTAGTTACCACAATTTCCTGTATTTCCAACAGCAGTTCCAGACGTTTTCTTAATTGTCATGTTTGTACTGCTCTCCAAACCTCTAATACTCTGTCCCAAATTTCCGGGATTAGATCCTCCGCCGCCCGGCCAGGTTCCATCTACATCAGGTAAGTGCACTCCAATAGTATTAGCAAAACCTAGTCCAAAATCCGTACAATTATAATTATCAAGATCATAACCCTGTGAATAGTTTTTGCTGAAAGTCAGCGCCGCAGCTAATTTTGCAGGGGGAACGACAACAGTTACCTTAACGTCGTAAAGATGACCACCATCATTATGGATTTCACTTCCCGCAGTTTGACCATAGAATGGATTTATCGATTTATTGGGATAGAATCCAAACACACGTGTTATAACTTGACTACCTATAGTCTGTTCTATGGAAACAAAGGTATGTCCTACATCTGGGTCATTAATCGTTCCACTCCAAGTTTTTGAAGTATTTGCCTCAGGTTGATCAACATATATATTAATCGTAGCTGGAAGAGTGGCATTAAAACATTCCAAGTATTTCACCATATCTTTAACTACACTACTAACATGTGGTTCGAGCAATAAGATATTATTAGGCCATGTATTGCCTGTTTGATCAACAGGTGGGGTTGATCCACCACAATTTCCAGATGGGCAAGGATTAACTGGTGGTGTTACCGTTCCAGTACATTCAGACCAGCATGACGTTGCAACAAGAGTCCATTCACCACAATGCTCATTTTGCGTATGTTCTGGATCTGAATACCAACAGTTCTGAACATAATCCCAGCTACAAATGGTCTCGCAAGTTTCCGAAGTTCTGGCACTTTTAGCCGAGTTAATGGTTTTATAGTCGAACTTCTGAACTGATCTACCATTAACAATCTTAAGTAAATAAAGGTCAGTCCCATCCCAACTCATATATTTTAAGTATCCATTAAAATTTCTGTCAAGTTTATTTAAATGGTTATTACTTATATCATTATTGTTTTTTTGTAAATATTCAAAACTAGGGATAAACCTTATGATCCGCTGGTCTACTTTTCCGGTATTCTTATCCTTGTATATGATTAATCTATCGAAACTACCATCCAATACTTTCTGAGCGTCTTCCGCTGAGAGGTTTTCCCTATTGAAAAAAGAAGAAGGACGTTGGTTATAATATAAAGGGATTTCAACAAAAGTAAATTCATATGTCTCTGACTGATATAAGTCTTTGAATTTTAATAATTTCTTATTTGCTTTAGCTGATTTAGCATTAGCTGTTACCAGGTTCTGCGTAGGTTTTAATGCCTTTTTGTAATAGATTTTAGCTAAGTTACTATCCATAGGTACATCTGGATTTGTAAATTGTTCTTCACCAAACTGGAAGAAGTCAATTGCTGTATCTTTTCTACAAGCATAAAATAAAATTGAAATACCCAATGGTATAAAAAAAAGCAAAATAAATCGTAGTCTGTTTTTCATTTTTATAAGAGTGTTTTTGATTTAGTTCTCAGTATTGAGAATTGTAAAAGTAACGACTAAGAGTGCAGCCAAAATGCACTATTGGTTTATGGCGTTCATTTTCTCAGAAACACTTTTTAAAATGATTTCTACCCGCTGAGATGGAACTTTGACAGGCAAATTTAGAATTTCAACACCAGTTTTAAGAGCTGCCGAATTTTGATTAGTTAGTATATAGAAATTAAAAAGTGCATACCTACTGCCAAACCTATTCGGAACCATGTCAATTGCCAGCTTATAATATTTTTCTGACCGAATTAAATCACGCAACTGACAATAGCAATCACCAATGGTTTTTAACAATTCACTATTAGGGGCAATTAATGCTGCCTGCTCTAACATCTTAAGAGCCTTTAAGTGTTGTCCACTTCGTAATAAAACTCTTCCATAAAATTCAAGATAGAAGGAATCCGTTTTGTATGTGGGATAAATATCTTGCAGCATAGTTAAGGATTTGTTTAGAAAACCAGAACTGTAAAGTTCATGAGCCTCTTTATTTTTTTGATAATGGCTGTAATGAAAAACTTGATAATTAAAAGCAAAACAAATGATACCACACTGCAAAATAATATATACTGTACTGAGAAAGCCAACAGGATAACCAGATCTTAGATGGGCTTTGAGTACTAAGAAAATGCCCAAAAGAAAAACGGATTGATACACAGGCTTTTCAAATATGTGATTAAAAGCTGCTGCAGTCATGATGATTATAATCGCCGCAAGCGACAACATATACAATAATCCTACATTTGACTCTAGTATTTTCCTCAATCCAATACGGATTAGATAAAAAGACATCAACAGAACTATTGAAATGGACAACAGGCCATAATCTATTAAAAACTGATAGTAATCGTTAAATGCATAATGGGTATTATCCGCCAATAATAACTCTTTTTGAGTATAACCGACCGAGCTAAAATATTTAGCCTGATGGATTAAGTAAGTGCTTTTAAACATTCCAGAACCATGGCCAATCAAAAGTTTATCGTTTAGCATGTCAACAGAAACTTTATAAATGAGCAATCTTCCGGATGATGAATCGGATTTGAAGAAACAAATTAAAATAACGCCTAACACAAATAGCGAAGCAAATAGCATTAACCGCAGCCTTGATGTGATTTTTTGCAAGTAGCAAAAACTCAGTATCAGTACAACTGAACAGCCTAAAGTAAAAGACCTACTTTCAGTTATCATGGATATGACTAAGCACAGTGATATAATGCCGTAGAAAGAATAAATCTGTATTCTTTTAGATGTAGACAACTATGATTCTTTCTGAAATTTGAAATTAAACGTACCAGCCTCCTCGTAATAATAAGTTTTTTTATACTGGTCATAAGCTATTTTTGCACCCAGTTCCCGTAAAATATCGAGATAACTAAAAACTGATCGTTTGCAAACCGCCATTTTTTTCGCCAGGCGTTCAGGTGATCCGGTTGCTTTTGTTCGAATTAACTGGTTAAGATAATCCAATTTACTGATTGAATTGTTTGACATAGGGAGAGACGTTAAACGCCAAATATAATAAATGTCATTTTGATATTTATTATATTATCAAAACAATAACAATTTCAATCAATTTAGTTACATTCGTCCTTCTATTAATACCATTAACGCCCCTCAAACCAATTATGCTTAGAATAGCACTGGGAATAATTTCCATTTTTTTTTATTCCTGTCAACATCCTGTTCATGAAAACAACAAAGAATTCAAAAAGGTCATCGACTATTACCAAAAAAATGGTGAGACGGAGAAACTAAAAGCCGCAAAATTTCTTATAGAAAATATTTCAGTTCAGTATCATTATACTGGGAAGGGCATATTGGCATATAGGAAACTTTTTTTGGTTATGGACTCCAGCATGAAAGCTGACTTAAAAAATGATTACTGGAAGAAGTGGGATTCAATACAACTTCACAGCACAATCCCTGATTTTCTAACCGTTGAAAAAAAAGAGGATAAAATCTCCATCTCAGCTGCTTATTTAATAAAAAACATTGATCAGGCATTTATCGCATGGAAAAAACCATGGGCAGCTAAGTTAACTTTTGACGAGTTTTGCAATTACCTCCTCCCCTACAAGGCTCATAACGAAGCTCCTGAGAATTGGCGGGATGTAATGATAAAGGAGTATAAGTGGCTTCCCGATTCGATGAGAACATCAAATGATTTACAGCTCGCATGCAGACTGGTAAATTCAGACCTGATGAAAAAATTCTATATAAACGCCCGGTTCAGATGTGATTGGGATCTAAACCTATCTGATTTATTAACTTTAAAAACAGGGACATGCGAGGATGCTACACAATATACGCTATATGCTATGAGAGCCATGGGAATACCGGTAGCTATGGATTTTACCCCGCTCTGGGGGAATAAAAATGGTGGACATGGTTGGAACGCACTGATCAAGAATCAGAGGACCTTACACTTTGTCGGCACAGAGACGCATCCGGGCATGGACAAGGTTCAATTTACCAGATCATATTGGATGAAAAGGAAACTTGCAAAAGTATTTAGAAGAACGTTTAAAATACAAGCAAATAATATTACGGATATTGCTAAAGGACAGACTATTCCTAATCATTTAGACAACGTAAACTTATTGGACGTAACTGATCAATATGTGCCAGTAAGTCCAGTTCATCTCCAAGACAATCAAAAGTCCCATTTTGACAATAATAACATAGTATATCTGTGTGTATTTAATAACCTCAAATGGCAGGCAATACATTGGACAGAAACGAATGGAAACGGAGCTGACTTCAAGAAAATGGGGAGAGATGTTATTTATCTTCCTGCAACATTTGACGAGGAGGGTTACCATCCGGTTTCCAGTCCATTTTATCTAAGTCCAAACGGAGAAAAAATAATAGTTGCACCAAATTTAAATCGTAGAACCTCCATTAGAATTTTAAGTAAGTATCCAGAAGACAAAAGTAATGACATCACAATTGGATCTGATTATGAGTTATTTTACTGGAACAACAAATGGATTTCATTAGGCAAAAAAAAAGCTGTTGCAAACTTTATCGAATTTAGCAAGGTACCTGAAGGATCCCTTCTGTGGATTAGAAAACAGGGTGGTGGATTTCAAGAACGAATATTTACAGTACAAAACGGAAAGCAAACATGGTGGTAAATCAAATTAGGTTCTGTGTTTTGATCGCATCAATATATTTATTCTCTAGCTGCCAACATCATGATAGGGAAAGCTTCATTAGCAATCAATTTTCCGATAAACAACCAATTGCAGAAATCATAAATATGCCTGTTCATTCTGATCTTGAAAAACATTTTACTATTGATAAAAAAACCAAGATTCACATTTATGCAGTTGGTGAACTCGTATATAACCTGGCAAACTCATCACGTAAATATTATTTGAAAGGTGACGATCTTGAACTAAGCTTCACTTCCCCTCCTACCAGTTCAAATGTTATAAATTTTAAGCTCTCTTGGAATGATGGAATTGATGATAAAGGCAGCGTGTATTTTAAAAAGGACGGCTTAGAATTTTGGGGCAAGCAATTTGCAGACGATAGAAATAGCGTTTACAACATCGAGATAAGGATACCATGGGTATCGCTGGGAGTTAAATCACCTCAGGATTTGGGCTTTGATATTGCCATCGGAGACAATGATGATGATTATAAACAAGAAGGAAAAATTGCCTGGAGTAAAAAAGCAGATCATGCTAGTAATTTTTCCTCAATGGGGCGTATAACTTTAAGTGGAAATAAAAATAAAGGCAAGGAATTAACCTCAATGAAGTATACTCCAATAATGGATGGATTAGAAGACAAGTTATGGGCTAATTGTCCCAGTTCCATTATTAATCATGTGATTATGGGCATTATTAGAGATCAAAGGGATCTTTCAGCAAATGTAAGGTCATGTTGGGACAGCAACTATTTGTATTTTTATTTTAAGATTCAAGATTCAAATAGAAAACCACTCAGGAAGGATAAAGCTGATGAGTTACAGACTTTTTCAGATTATGGATGGATTGAGGATAAATCTGGAAATGTAATGTGGGAAATGCATGTAAACAATTCAACACACGCTGGAGGCGCACAAAAAAACCAGAAAATCGATACCTTATTTGAATTAGGTCCCGGAAAATATAAATTGAGATATGTATCTGACGAATCGCATTCCTACAAAGATTGGGATGATACTCAACCTACTACTTCTTTTTATGGAATAAAGATATTCAAGCAGCAGTAAAACTAAAGGTATAGATTAAAGATTGAGAAGACTCGCAAAAGAACAACCGGTATCCTGAGATGGAAACCGGTTGATTATTAAGAAGACAGCATAAGAAAATCAACTCCACAAATTAGCCGGATAAACTCCTTCATCCACTAATTTTTGCAATTCGGCTTTAACAATAGCAGCGTCCTCTTTAAAAGTAACCCCGAACCATTTGGCTGTTGTAGGAATCATTTTTAATTCTGCTTTGCCTGCATTGATACAGATATCGGCCACTTCAGGGATCAGAAATTCCGCTTTTAGCTGCGTATCTAGATTCTCATCCAGGAATTTACCGTACTCTCCTTCAGACCAGTTCACAAACTCAGGCGTAAAACAGAAAAAATTCATACTTACCTTGGTATCCAGCGGCAAGGTTCTTTCCTCACCATCTTCCTCAAGCACGGCCAATCCATCTTTCTTAAAAATAGATTTACGTTCAATGATACCTGTAATGTTTCCAGCTTCATTTACACTGATCTCCCCCCTGGTTACAGAGCCATTGTCACTCAAGGTATTTTTCAACTCGTAACCAAGGCTTGCATATTTACCATCCTGCACCGCTGTGCTTAAAAATTCGTAAGCCAGCTGAAATGCTTCATAACCATAAAAATCATCTGCATTGATTACTGCAAATGGGCCATCTAAAACATCCTTTGTGCAAAGCAGCGCATGTTGTGTACCAAAAGGCTTTGTCCGCTCATTTGGGATTTTCCTACCGCCGCTAAATTTATCCAATGACTGATATACATAATCCAATTCTACCTTACCTGCAAGCTTCGGCTCAATGGCGGCTTTAAAGGCGGCTGCAAATTCTTCACGAATGATGAAAATGACTTTACCAAATCCAGCCTTGATGGCATCATAAATGGAATACTCCATAATCGTTTCGCCAGAAGGGCCAAATGACTCTGTTTGTTTGTTGCCACCATATCGGCTAGCCATTCCGGCTGCTAAAATGACAAGTGAAGGTTTTAATTCAGACATTGTACGCTAATTTTTAGATAATTGTTTTATGCAGTTAACCAGGCTATCTCTCCAGTATGGAATTTCAATGCCAAATGTATTTTTGATTTTGGTCTTATCCATTACAGAAAACTTCGGACGTCTGGCCCTGGTAGGATAAGCCGAAGTTGGAATTGGATTTACTTTTACTTCTGTATTGCTGATTTCAAAAATTGCCTTGGCAAAATCAAACCAGGAAATTGAACCTTCATTGCTAAAATGATATACACCATAATCTTTTTGCTCAGAAATGATGATATCTAAAATCGCAGCGGCTAAGTCAATGGCATAGGTAGGTGAACCAATCTGATCGGCAATAATGCTCAGCTCATCTCTTTCCGCACCTAATTTCAACATGGTCTTTACAAAGTTATTGGCATATTCCGAATACAGCCAGCTGGTTCGTAAAATGTAATGCTCAGGAAGTTGATTGATGATGTCAATTTCTCCCTCCAGCTTAGTCAAGCCGTAAATGCTGATCGGCTCGGCAACATCATCTTCTTTAAGCAATTCCACAACGTTACCTTCAAATATAAAATCTGTAGATACATGGATTAATGTTGCGCCAAATTCCTTACAAACCTGCGCTACATTTAAAGCACCCTGTTTATTGATCAACCGACACAAATCCACATCATCTTCGGCTTTATCAACCGCGGTATATGCCGCACAATTGATTACATGTGTTGGCTGCAGCTCTGCAAACAAAGTTTTTAGTTTTTCTACGTCCAGGATATTTCCTGCTGTTTCATCCGGGAACTCCAGGTTAGTGATGTTTCTTTTTTCTGCAACAGCCTTAAGGCATTGCCCTAATTGTCCTGAAGCACCAAGTACTAATGTTTTCAAATTTTCTATAATAATGATAAATCTACTTATTTAACACCAATAGAGGTTACTTTAAATCCAATTGATCTAAGCTTTTCTGCATCCAGTATATTTCGTCCATCAAATATTTTAGCAGGCTTCAACATATTATCATATATGCGCTGCCAATCATAATCCTTAAATTCATCCCACTCTGTTAAAATTGAAATCGCGTGCGCGTTTTCACAAGCACGATAAGGGTCCTCAAATATCTTAACTTGTTCCTTATTTTCTTCAGGCTTACGTGTATTCAGATAATCCAGATCCTCATAAATTTGATGTTCCTTAACCTTAGGATCATAAACCCTTATCTTAGCCTGTTCATTTAACAACTCATCAGCCACATAAATCGCGGCAGATTCACGTGTGTCGTTAGTGTCTTTTTTAAATGCCCATCCTAAAAATGTAATTTTCTTACCTGAAACCGTATTATACAAATCCTTCACTATATTGTGAGCGAAACGCTTCTTTTGATGATCATTCATAATAATAACTCGCTCCCAATAATCTGCCACTTCTTGTAGCCCAAAAGATCTCGATATATAAACCAAGTTTAAAATATCCTTTTGAAAACACGACCCACCGAAACCAACTGAAGCTTTTAAAAATTTTGATCCAATTCTACTATCGGTTCCGATCGCTTTTGCGACTTCATTGATATCTGCTTCCGTTTTTTCGCACAATTCGGAGATTGAATTAATAGAAGAAATCCTCTGGGCGAGAAAAGCATTAGCCACTAGTTTTGACAGCTCGGAAGACCAAACATTGGTGGTAAGAATTCTGTCTTTGGGAATCCAATGTGCATAAATATCAACTAATGCCTGAATAGCTTCCTTACCCTCAACAGTTTGGTCACCGCCGATTAAAACTCTATCTGGACTTAAAAGATCAGGAACTGCAGTTCCTTCAGCAAGAAACTCAGGATTGGATAAAACTTGAAAATTAACTCCATTGCCAGTATTAGCTAATATATCTCTTATAGCTTCCGCTGTACGAACAGGCAGAGTCGATTTTTCAACAATAATTTTATCAGTAGTAGATACTCTGGCAATTTGTCTAGCACAAAGCTCTATCCATTTTAAATCTGCCCCCATTCCCTTACCAGCACCGTAAGTTTTTGTTGGTGTATTTACAGATATAAAAATCATTTCAGCTTCGTCAATAGCCTTTTCGACTTCCGTAGAAAAAAATAAATTTCTTCCTCTAGCTTCAGCAACAACCTCGCTTAACCCTGGCTCATAAACAGGGATATTGTCAATATTTTCATCATTCCAGGCAGATATCCTTGCCTCACTCAGATCGACTACGGTAACTTTAATTTCTGGACATTGCTTTGCAATAACCGACATAGTCGGCCCACCGACATAACCTGCACCAATGCAGCAAATATTTGTAATTTTCTTCATTTCAAATTTATTTTAAGATTTCATAAGAAAAGAATCTTTAAACAGCAATTCAAACCAGCTAATTTTACAGATTTAATTGAGTTCACCAGAAAAACTCCAACAAACAGACTATGCAAATATAAATATTTAACCAGAAATAGATATCTTTATAGCAAAATAATAAAAATGACTGACAACTGTTAACAAAAGATAAAATCTACATTAAGATTAAGATGAAAATTACTTAAAAAGGAATATTTGTTACGCTTCAAGTACCCAAAAATAGGTATATTAACAATTCAAACAGCGACTTTAACTAAAAAAACATAGATTCGCGCACATTCGCAACATTTAAACACTATATTTTAATTCCATGATCAAGAAAGCACTAATCACAGGCATAACAGGACAAGACGGATCTTACTTAGCAGATTTTCTACTTAAAAAAGGATACGAAGTTCATGGCATCAAACGCCGAAGTTCTTTATTCAATACCGATCGTATTGACCATCTTTATCAAGATCCACATGAACGCGATGTTCGTTTCATATTGCATTATGGTGATTTAAGCGATTCAACGAATTTAATTCGCATTATACAGCAAGTACAGCCAGATGAAATTTATAATTTGGGTGCCATGAGCCATGTGCAGGTAAGCTTTGAAACCCCAGAATACACAGCTAATGCAGACGGAATTGGTACACTCAGAATCTTGGAAGCCATACGAATCCTTGGATTAGTAGAAAAAACGAAAGTGTATCAAGCCTCTACTTCAGAATTATATGGATTAGTTCAAGCTGTGCCTCAATCTGAAACTACGCCATTTTATCCAAGATCTCCTTATGCAGTTGCTAAAATGTATGCCTATTGGATTACGGTAAATTATCGCGAGGCTTATGGTATGTTTGCTTGCAACGGAATATTGTTTAATCACGAAAGTCCGTTACGAGGAGAAACCTTTGTAACCCGTAAAATCACAAGAGGAACAGCTAAGATTGCATTAGGTATGCAGGATAAATTATACCTTGGAAATCTTGATGCCCGTAGAGATTGGGGACACGCTAAAGATTATGTAGAAGCCATGTGGTTAATCTTACAACAGGATAAACCAGAAGATTTTGTAATTGCCACAGGGGTAACAACCACTGTGCGTGATTTCATTAAGATGGCTTTTTCTGAAGTTGGTATTGAACTCGAATTTAAAGGTGAAGGCGCTGAGGAAATAGGTTTTGTTGTAGCTTGCAGTAATCCGGATTACCAGGTTAAAATTGGTAAGGAAGTTATTGCCGTAGACAAAAGATACTTCCGCCCTACGGAAGTAGACCTTTTGATCGGGGATCCTACTAAATGTAAAGAAAAACTAAATTGGGTACCAAAATATGACTTATCAGCATTAGTTAATGACATGATGAATTCTGATGTTAAACACTTCCAGAAAGAAAGAATGTTGAAAGAGGCTGGTTATATTGTTAAAAATCAATTCGAATAAGCATTTCTATGCTTCCCAAAAAAAAAATATTATCTATTGATATATCAAATGGCACTTACAGCGAATTTGTAAGTGCCATCATTAATTTGGCAAAAACAAAAACTTCATCTTACGTTTGCGTAGCCAATGTACATATGCTTATTGAGGCACATCAGTCTAAATCATTTCAGCAAATAGTTAACAATGCCGATTTGGTAACCCCAGACGGAATGCCATTAGCCAAAAGCTTTAAACTACTACATAATCAACACCAAGACAGAGTAGACGGCATGAGTTTGTTACCAGCCCTACTTTCTCAATCAGATAAGGAAAATCTTTCTGTCTATTTTTATGGAGGAGCACAAAACATGCTTGATTCCACCTTTGATTATTTAAAAACTAATTATAGCAGCTTAGATATTGCGGGCATGTACTCACCACCTTTTCGTTCCTTAACAACAGAGGAGTCAAAAGAAATAATCAATAAAATCAAAGAGTCAGGAGCCAATATCGTTTTTGTTGTACTGGGTTGTCCGAAACAGGAAAAATGGATGAATGAAATGAAAGGAAAGATCCCTGCTTTGATGATTGGTATTGGCGGTGCGCTACCTGTTTTAGTCGGCATGCAAAAACGCGCTCCAAATTGGATGCAAAAAAACAGTCTGGAATGGTTATTTCGGTTAATTCAAGAACCAAAAAGACTTTTCAAAAGATACTTTAAAACTAACACCTTGTTCCTATATCTTATTATAAAGGAAAAGCTTAAAAAAAAATAAATGGAAAAAGCTTCAAAAATATACGTTGCAGGCCACAATGGAATGGTTGGCTCTGCTATAGTCAGAAAACTAAAAAACGAAGGTTTCGAAAATATCATTACACGTTCTTCAAAAGAATTAGATCTGCGAAATCAACTAGAAGTGGCAGATTTCTTTATAACTGAAAAACCGGAGTACGTGTTTCTTGCTGCGGCAAAAGTTGGAGGTATATTGGCGAATAACATTTACAGGGCAGATTTTTTATTTGAAAATCTAATGATTCAAAACAATGTGATTCATTCTGCTTACGTAAATAATGTTAACAAACTGATGTTTCTGGGCTCATCTTGCATCTATCCTAAATTGGCTCCACAACCTTTAAAAGAAGATTACTTGTTGACAGGGGAGCTAGAGCCCACAAACGAACCGTATGCTATTGCAAAGATCGCAGGCATCAAGATGTGTGACGCCTACCGATCACAATATGGATGCAATTACATTTCTGTAATGCCGACGAATCTTTACGGACCCAATGATAATTATGACCTGAACAATTCTCATGTTTTACCAGCATTGATCCGTAAAGTTATTACTGCAAAGAACAATGGTGACGCAACAGTCACCATCTGGGGCACAGGAACACCAAAAAGAGAATTTCTATATGTAGATGACTTAGCCGAAGCCTGCTTCTATCTAATGCAGAATTATAATGAATCCGGATTGGTTAATATTGGAGTAGGAGAAGATGTGTCAATTCTCGAACTTGCTCAACTAGTAGTTAAGATTGTGGGATTTAAAGGCAAAATCGTAACTGATACTACTAAGCCAGACGGAACACCAAGAAAATTAATGGATGTAAGTAAACTCAATGCCCAAGGGTGGAAAGCTAAAGTTTCATTGGCAGAGGGAATTACCAAGGTATATCAACAAGTAAAAGATTTAAACTGGAATTAATGAATACAAACAACTATGTTCTTATAATGGCTGGCGGAGTTGGTAGCCGTTTCTGGCCAAAAAGTCGCAATAACTTTCCTAAACAATTTCTCGATATCTTAGGCGTAGGGAAATCCTTACTCCAATTGACTTACGAACGTTTCCTAAAGCTTTGCCCTAAAGAAAACATATTTATTGTGACAAATAGTCAATATGAAGAAATCATATTGAATCAACTAAAAGGAGTCACTACAGCACAATTGATCTGTGAGCCCACTAGAAACAATACTGCACCATGCATTGCATATGCATCATTTAAACTCAGAGCTTTAAACAAAAACGCAAGCATTATCGTTGCTCCCTCGGACCATTTCATACTCTATGAAGATATATTTATTGACAAAATAAAACAAGCGCTAAATTATACCGAACATAATCAAGCACTGGTAACCTTAGGAATTTCTCCGACCAGACCGGACACCGGTTACGGTTATATCAAGTATGAATCCCATCAAAATAATGGTGTACACAAAGTAGTCCAATTTAAAGAAAAACCATCTTTAGAACAAGCTAAACAGTTTTTAACAGAAGGCAATTATGTTTGGAATGCCGGCATTTTTATCTGGAAGGTTGGATCAATCATCAATGCATTACAAAAATATGCCACAGAAATTCATCTGTTGTTTGAAAAGGGTAATTTGCTTTACAATACTGATGCCGAGCGCGGCTTTATAGATGAACACTATCCGGCATCTCCAAATATTTCTATAGATTACGCAGTCATGGAACAGGCTGACAATGTTTACACAATACCTGCAGATTTCGGCTGGTCTGATTTGGGCACTTGGGCCTCGCTTTATGAAACTGCTCCTAAAGATGAAAACAACAATGTAATTTCAGCCCAGCATATCAATGTTGCTGAAACAACAAATAGCATAATACAGATTAGCAATAATAAATTAGCTGTCATAAGAGGATTAAACAACTTTATCATTGTGGATGAAGGGAATGCACTATTGATCTATCCAAAGGCTGAAGAACAAGCCATTAAACAAGTCGTGAGTCAAATGACAAATCAGCTTGGTAAAGAATTTATTTAATACGACTTGATGCTAGGCGATTAACCTAGCATCAAGTTAAATTATAATTCCCTCCTTATTATTTTTATTAGTTATTGCTATAACCTTTTTTCCTAGATTCTGACTTGGAACTTCTACGATTCGATATATTAAACCGGAAATACCCGTTGTAACAAACAATATAAGAAGAAACTTAAGGGCGAAATATGCTACTAGATATTTTTGGTTTGTCAATGGAAATCTATCAAAAAAACCAAAATATTCCACACCTTCAACTATCAAAAAGTGAGCCATATACATGCTATAACTGATTTTCCCAAAATACTTAACAACTCGATTCACAACAAGCTTAAAATTTCGCTTTGACAGTGCCATTGCTACTACTCCGAATGCAAAAGTTTGGAAATAAATAAAAAGAAATCCTGAATTAAATACCGTTCCAATTATTAATAACAGTGCAAACACCATAACATAAATTGGCTTGATAGAGCGATCCTGCTTAAAAATAACATAGTAGAAACAAATACCTATTCCGAAGACAGGTATAGATCTTGGAAAAATATATGGAATAAACTGTTGCCAAGTAACCGAGTTAACATCAAAATTGAACCTTGATAATAGAATTTGAAAAAAAATTGAAATACATAGACCTATGATAGTAAATAATACTGCATCGTTCAGAGATTTAATCTTTACGAATAACATAGGCACAAATAAGTAGAAAATCATTTCACAAGAAATTGACCACCCTCCAGGTACAAGTCCATTAACAGTCCAATATGGCGACAAAGTATTTACAAAAAAAACATTACTTAAAATACTACTGATATTGAGAGTTCCTTGATAAAAAGCATAAATGGAATAGAATAAAATTCCTAAATAATATAATGGGGCTATTCTAAAAAACCTTCGGATGAAAAAGTGTAATATAGGTTTGCTATCATTGTTAAAACGTCGTTCACAAGATAAAAATAATGTAAATGCACTGACAATAAAAAAAAGTTGCACTCCCCTAGGACCAAACGCAATCATGGAATTTAAAACTTCAGGATATTCTTTAGGAAACATTTGGCCTGTATGTGCAAAAATAACTAATAGGATTGCATATCCTCTTAACGCATCTACATAATCTAATTTATTAGTTTTTATCATTTTACTAGTCATTTCAGTGAAAAACATTATATTATAACAAGTAGTTTATCTCACTCGAATTTGCAATTCGAGTGAGATAAACTATATAGACGGTAAAGATAACAGTCCATTCCCAAGGCATTAATTACCCAATTTAAATCATAAAATCATAATCCTTTTAATTGCTAATTGCAAAACACCCCCTGCTTGATTAATATAATTTAATCTATTTTAAATATAGGTTTAATATTTTCAAAGCTACTCCATCTACGTTAATATTTTATTACAATCCAACACTTTCCATATACATTATTAAAAAACTAACTAGTTGTTGGATAATTGAGTTCAAAAATTAAGATTATTATGAAACTTTTTATTTCTTTGACTAAATATTCTACCCTATATTTCAATTTTGCAATTGTAAATTCACAACTGTAACCAAAGATCGAATATTCAGTGATATTATAAAATTGGCCCAGAAGAACTAAACAAAAGCTACATTCTGAATACTTTTACCTAAATTCGTAAGATAGGTTTAATAAAAAAAAATGCATCTAAAAATTAATGGCAAATTCTTAAATAAAAGACTTTTATTATTTTTTATTATGAATTTAGTTGTTGTAAAAGCAGCCTTTTCTCAAAAAGACGTTATTCACTCTCAAATCGAGACACAGGTTATTGGTACCACAGACAAAACTGTTCCATTTTGGTTGCGTTCAAACACTTACGGGTCTTTACCAAGCCGCGGACTATCAACTAGTTTTATCGGTCGGTTAAAAAAAGACTTCGATATGTTGCCGATTTCTACCCACAAGCAACAAAAAATGTTTGATTTTGGTTATGGGCTTGAAGCAAGAGCAAACATTGGTTATAGAACAAACTTAAATATAATCCAAGCATATGCAAAATTGCGATTAAGTATATTTCAACTTACGATTGGAAGAACAACCGACGTAATGGGGTTCAACGGTGATACCACGCTTAGTTCAGGGAATTTTTCCGTTTCTGGCAATGCACTAGGCATCCCAAAAATTGACATTTCAATCCCAGAATTTTATAGGTTGCCCCTTTTGGAAGGTTTATTTTCAGTAAAAGGAAATTTCGTACATGGTTGGTCCGGTAAAACTAGAGTTCTTAAATTAATTAAGGACGAAAATGGAAAAGAAAGCTATAATGTTGATGATTATTTTGCTGATACATATTTACATCAAAAATCACTGTATGTTAGATTTGGCAAACAAGATTGGAAACTTAACTTAATTGGAGGATTTAATCATCAAGTTCAATGGGATGACCAAAAAGTGGCATTCGGCGATGATTTCAAACTTTCTTCATTACAAACATTTTTTTATGTTGTGACTGGCAAGGCTTATGGTGGAGAAAAGGTAGCAAGATCAAAAATTGGAAATCAATTAGGATCGATAGATTTAGGTGCAGAATTCAATTACAATAATAATTTAAAATTCACTTTATATAGACAAAATATATATGATGTGGGCGCACTTTCAAAACTTGCAAATATTAGAGACGGGTTGAACGGAATTACTATCGAAAATAAAAATTTTTATTTGCAAAACAGAGGATTGAGCTGGAAAAAAATATTAATCGAATATTTTTATACAAAAGATCAGGCGGGATATCCCTGGTCTATTCCAACTGCTTCAGGCGACGAGGATTATTACAATAACTACTATTATAGAATTGGCTGGAGTTATAAAAGATTGGGATTAGGAAACCCTTTCATCACACCTGCGACTAACGCGAGAGAAGGACAAGCTCATGATCCATTTGACTATTTCATTAATAATCGCGTTATCGCATGGCATATAGGTTTTTTAGGAGCATTCAACGCTTGGGATCTAAAACTCAAATTAAGTTATTCTGATAATTATGGAACTTTTGGTACAAGTCCATATGGAAAATCAACAGGAGGAAAATACTCTAATCCTGTTGATTTATTTAAAACTGTCGGACAATTTTCAATGCTTTACGAGACTGGCAGATCATTTCATAGTAATCTTTATGGAGGAGCAACCCTTGCATTCGATAAGGGTAGCCTTCTTAATAATTCCGTTGGAATTATAATAAAAGTCAGGAAGAGTTTTAACTAATTTAGGATCACTTTAGGATTTTGAGAAAAGTCGTTTCAATTCTAGAGATCAGCCTGGAAATCACACCCATTTTATTAGCAAACCTTTTTTGATAAAATAGATCAATATCAATTGTCTGGGGAAGTTTAAAACTCGACTTGTTTTCTGTATCCATGTTAGGTAAATACCTTTTATTAGATCCATTGGTGTGAGTCGCAAATTCATCAAATCCATTATTAAAAACCTTTGAGTTCACTGGGTAGACAGTAAGCCCACCAATTTTAAATTGGTGATAAAACCATCTTATTGCCCAAGAATCTAATTTTCCAGTCATTTGTTCATGCAACATCTTATTAAGATCCGAACCACCTCTAGAAAAAGATCTTTTAGCAAAAAAATCTCTCTTAAATCTGTCATAATCCTTAACTTTCCAGTCAACTTCAACCCATCTATTCTTCCACGTAGCCCATCCCCAAGACCACCCACGACTTAAAAAATAGGCATCATCATCGTTATATGATGATTGGCCCAAATCAAATGAATATCCAGAAATTGAAAACACCTTATTCTCTATTCCATAAGTATGTAAACAAAGATTCATATATGAAAGAAAATTCGGTGTGGTCCCTAAATCATCCTCTAGGACTATCACACTGTCAAATTTTTCAAAAACATAATTTACGCCAGTGATAATTGATGTCGCAAGACCTTTGTTTTCAAGAGACTCTACGATCTCAACTCTTTTAAATCCTTTAACAGAATGTATATATTTCCTTACTTCCTCAACAACAAATTTGTCTTTGACTGTCTTAGCAGCATCTGAAAATATAAACAACTCACTTTCAATAGCTAAAGTATTCAATTTAAGTGCTTCAACAGTCATTTTTAACGTATCCAGTCTCTTATACGTAAAAAGTAAAATAGGGGCAACTGTCATCATGACATAGAAATTAGATGGAATAATTATAAGATTTTCACTAAAATTAACTTAAACAAGAAAGAATCCGCAACAAAAAGTTGTTATACACAAATATATAAAAATATAGTTGCCTTTTTGTAAAAATGATTAAAAAAGAAGGGCGGGTTATTGTTTACTAATAAATAAATTAATTTACTTGAAAAAAATAAGCTTTGACTTATGAGCTTCTAAGTCTTCTTTTGATTCAAATCTATCTCTAATTTTCTTTGCAGGATTCCCTCCATAAATAGAGTAACTGTCGACATCTTTAGTCACCACAGAGCCTGCGGCGATAATCGCTCCCTCACCTATTGTTACTCCTTGCATGACCGTAGATCCATATCCAATCCACACATCATCCCTTATTGTAGTGACTAGATCTAATCCTTTCCAATTATAATTCTCATCGCGAATCGACATTGCAACGCGAATTGGAATTCCAATTTGTTGAAAGTGGTGATCATACTTACCAACAATTCCAACTTTATTACCTAAAATAACATAATCACCAATGACACAATCCGTTTCAATCAATGAATCTCGTCCTATGTAGAATTTATTTCCAATTACAATTTTATGTTTTGCCCAAATCCTAACTCTTGCACCAGCATGAAATTCATCTCCGATCTGGTAATTCCTCCATTTTACACGGGATAAATATAAATTTCTGATTATTTTAACATAGACAATTATTCTGTTTAACATTTTTAACGGTTTAGTTCTTTATATAAATTGTCAAAATAATCTTCAAATGACACCAACATATTAGACGGCTTAATATCTTTTAAAAAACCAGTTATTGAAGAAATTTTATCAATTTCCTGATTCAGAAGGTTTTCCAGAAGCGCCTTATCATAGGGATCGAAGTTATAACCATTTTCGCCTGTTTTTATTAATGAAGATGCACCCGCAAGTTTTGAACAAAGAACTATCGATCCAGCTAGGAGTGCTTCATTTATTACCGCTCCGAAAGGCTCGTAATGACTTGGTAATACAAATATCTGCGCTAAATTATACCACGAAAGCAATTCCTGACCTTCCATCCTGCCAGGAAAAAATATTTTCTTATCCATCCCATAGTGATTTGATAATAACTTAAGCTGTTCTTTTTGGTCTCCATCACCAATCATGACTAATCTGACATCTTCTTTTTTATGCGCAATATTATAAAAAACATCTATTAATCGATCTAAACCTTTGACCTTTACTAACCGTCCTACATAAAACACGCATTTTTTTCCAATTAAATTAAATTCTTCAATTAATTTATTGGTCTTTGAAAGCGAGTCTATCAGATTATCTCTAAATGTTTTCTCTTTTGTTATTATTGGAAAGACAATTCTCTTTTTACCAGCGCCAAATTTCTGAATATACCAATCTGCGACATCTTGATTAACAAGAATTAGTCCATCTAATTTATTTACCAAAAAATCCCTAAATAATCTTCTCATTCCAACGCAAGTCTTTGCAATTTCCAAGCTATCGTCGCATATGGAAAATAATTGAAAGTCCATCCCATATATTTTCTTAATTAGATAAAGCGAAGTGGTTGTTTGACTATATTCATAAGAAAATACTATCTCGGGTTTTACTCGCCTTATAATAGAAACAAAACCCCACCTTAATGCTCTTGAGCCAACGTCGACTCCTATATTAAGATATTTTGGAGTAAAATTTAAAAGCTTTTTCAACCTACCTTGATCAAATTTCTGATCAAGGTGATTCTCATAGATAAAGAATACTTCCAAATCAAAAGCATCATTTAAACTATTCCAAAAATCAACCCGATAAGGGGCTAATGATTGATGAAATATTAAAATTTTTTTCCTAACCATCGCTAGATTGATTTTCGTTTATTATATATGGAAGGGATGAATGCTCGTAAATGTATAGTAAAAAAATGAAATATTGCGGAAATTGTTCCATTATGCCTTTGATCAAATATGAAGAATTGAAAAGGATTTGTATCGCAAGAAGATTGATGAAGAAGTTTAAATCTTTTGAGCATTTTTTCGTTTGGAGAACACCATTTTGGAAAGCTATCATGTTTTTCACACATCCCAATAAAGTGAGGCGTAATTACTAATCTAGTGCCACTTTGAACTGCTCTAAGCCCATAATCAAAATCGCCCAACGCATGATGAAAAATCTGATCAAGTGACCCTATCTTGTTATAAACTTCAAATGGAATTAAAACACAATTTCCATTAAAATAATCGCAATCCTGTGTCTCTCCATTTGGCGACAATAATTTTCCATTTCTGAATCCTCCATATGTAGACACCATTCCATTTTCTGAGCAAATACTGCCACAAACAATCGTAAGCGGATTATGGGATCGATAGGTATCGTAGAGTATTTCAATAGAATTCTCAAACAAATAGGTATCATCATTTAACCAAATAAAAAAATCAAATTTGCCCTTTTTTAATGCTTCTGACCATGCCAAATACATTCCCCTGTTCCAATACAAATTCCCGTCACCTTGAACAACTTGTACCTCAGGGTGATATTCTTTAACGGCCTTACCCGTACCATCAGTGCTACCATCATCGACCAAAAAAACCTGGATCGCCAAAGTGGAAGGAATCTTCGAATTAAATAAATGAGACAAGCATTCTAATGTCTTATTTTTACGATTGTGGCAAGTCAGAATAATTGCAACATTTTTCATCTTCATTAGAATAATGATTTATAAATTTTAAACAACTTCACACCATTATTTCTCTTAAAATGAAATACAACGTTACGATCCGTCAATTTATCATAAAGAGCTATTGAATGATTAATAGCATTATTTGGAAAGCATGTTTTCATTACTAAGATAATTTTTTTATAAATTTCGCTGGATTTCCACCCCAAACTTCATTTGGTGGGACGCTTTTTGTAACTACAGAGCACGCGCCAATAATACTATTTTCTCCGATAGTAACTCCTTTCAAAATTGTTGAATGTGCGCCGATAAATGCGTTATTATTTATCACGACAGGAAGTCTCTTTGTAAACTTTTTATCCAATAAAGGATCAATCCTATTTGCTTTATCTAATGAGTGAAAATCAGTATCATAGATACAAACACCGCCCCCAAGTTTCACATTATCACCGATAGAAATGTGTAAATGTGCGATAATAGCTGCTGAACTGATTCCCAAATTAGTTCCGATTTCCAAAACGGCATGATTATCTACGAAAAAAACACAAGCCTGAGGCCTTCCAATAGGATTTCCCAATAAATAGTTGTTCATTTTCAGGTCGCTGCCAATAGAACATTTGCCACCTCTAGCAATCATAACATACGGTATGCCTTTTGTCTCAAAATTTTGAAACTTCACCCCATTAAATAAAAATAAGAACCAAGTAAAACAATAATTCGCCTTGAATCTAAAAATATTATAAACCAAACGGACTGCTTTATAAAATAGAGTTAAAAAATTTCTCATATATCTTATATTAGATAAATCACTAATGAAACTACTATCTGTACTTCAAATATAAAACCAGATTTTTAGTTATTTCTCTTGAAAGTTAAAAATGATTTTATTTCTCTGTCATTCATTGACCTAAACTTCGAAGTACAAACCAATCCAATTATAATCCATAAAAAAAAGAAATTTAAGTCAAACTGGGTAAATTCCTCCAAAAAAAACAATAACCAACGTGTCGCTATCAAAATACCCAACATTTTACTTAACCAATTATTAGATTTATAGATTGCATAGTACGAACTTAAAAACAACATTATTCCATATAGTATAACACCTACAACTCCAGAATATAATAATGTATTTAGAAATCCAACTTCAGAACCTGCTCTCATGTTCCCTGTTATGCCTTCTGTAAAATAATCCGAACGATATTTTCCTGTTGCACCTTTGCCAATGAGCCAATCGCTGTTTTCCTTAACCGCATTGAAAACTTCGACATATAGAAATGTTCGAGTATCAGCTGCTAAATTTGATTCTTCAAATGTTTTTGTTTTCACAGAGTATCCTTCATTTTTAGCTAAATCTTCAAACAAATTATACTGACTAGTAATAGCTAAAGTCAATAATATGATAGGCAACGCGAAAATTACAATTTGTAAAAATTTAAACCAAAATACACTAATTATTCTCCTAAGATAAAAAGTTCCAAAAAGTAATATTGCTAAAGATATCTTAAGAATGTTAGTCCTAAAATCCAATATCATTAGAAATGATAATGCTGCCACACCCAATACAAGTATTTGTTGTTTCTTAGTTAGATAGGGAACAAATATGATAAAAAATGTAACTGGAATCATTATTCTTGAATATAGTTCTTCATTCGTCGCAAATGTGAGTGGTAGTAAAAGAAATCCGTAGAGAAATAAATATCTTAGTGTATAGTAAAATACAACTCTAATGTAACCAAGATTTTTTCCTACTAAGAAAGCCAGGGGAATTAACATAAATAGTGATGAACTCAATAGTAAAAACTTCCAATCCCAATAGCCAGATGATTTAAAAGCTCCGTGTATTATCGTGACGATATTCCATCCTAAGAATAGTTTAAAGGATAGATATATAGAATTTGGCAATCCTAGCGCCCATTTAGTCCTTCTTGCAACATTAATTAAAAGAAAAAGAGAAATATATTTTGTAAATAATAGAATTGGGGTAAAATAAGCATCGCCAAATCCGCTCAACGCAATGTAGAAAAGCGTATCAGAAATGATAAAACATATTAGGATAAAGATCAGAATTTTTTTATAACCCATTTAGTTTATAATCTGTATGTTAAACATATCTACCATTAAGTTTTAAACTTCTCGTTAAAGTCTTTAATTTCATCTAAACTCTGTAGCCACCAATTAGATTCAATAAGCTTGTCTATTACATTTTGTTCGAATCGATACTTCAATATTTTTGCAGGCACACCAGCAACAATTGAATAGGGCGGCACATCTTTGGTAACCACGGAATTCGCAGCAATTATAGCACCTTGGCCAATTTTAACACCGTCCAGAACTGTCGCTCTTGCTCCAATCCAAACATCATGGCCTATAGCAATATTAGAATATTCATTAAATCCAACGTCTCTTTCTAGAATATGGATATTAAAAGGCGTTTTTCTGCGGTAAAAAATTGGTGATGTAGATATTAGATCAGTCGGATGGGTACCTAATCCAATAAATACATCATTAGCAATTGAGCAAAATCTTCCAATCGAACTGTTTTGAATAGTACAGTTGTAACCGATGTAGGTGAAGGAATCAATATTCACATTATTTATTATACAATTATGATAGATGTGAACGTTCTCGGAAATTTTACAATTCGGATTAATACTAGTATTAGCTCCTACTATTACATCTCTAAATCTAATCGTGTTATGTATATCTCTAGCACCAACCTTCCCCAACTGTATCAACTTTAAAAAAAAGCCTGGAATTAGCAATAATATTCTAGTTAAAATATTCATCTTTCTTAAGCTTTTTACCAATAACAGGCATCTTCCACTGCTGATGCATTTTTAGGTCTTTCATTTTCACCTGGCCGAACCCAATACTCGTTAAATAAATTAGCGTATGGCCATACAATAAATCGTTCCCATCTTTTACCTTTAATCCCAAATAACAACTGTGTTGCACCAGCCATGTGTATAGCCTTCTTCCCAATCCGCTTGACATGAGCAGCAAGAGGAAAACCATATGCACCACAACCAATGATACAAATATCAAAATCTGCATTATCAATTTGGACTTTCATTGAATCAAGAGCCTCAAACCAGTCAACAAAACCAGTGTCCTCCCCAGCAACGCTTTGAACTGCTTTTATGGTTGTTAACTGGAAATCAGGCAATAAGTCGTTTTCAAATAAAAACTTTCTCTTTTTATATTGCATTTCTATTGTCTCTGCAAAAGGATGAACAACAAGTACCTTTTTCCCTTCAAGCGCTCTCGTCCATGGATTGGAGGTAAAGAAAGGCTCTAAATCTTCCAAAACTATTTTTTTTGCATTTATAAGATGTGATTCGAAATAAGCCTCTTGGTTTAACCAAGAGCCCAAAACATCTACCTGAGAAATATCATTTATCATTAGTCTACAAAAGTCTTCAACTTTTGAACTTTCAGCCGGAAAAAAACCACTCCATTTTTGTAATTGCCTAATCGTCTCTGGACTCCACCACCACATTAAAGATTTACCTGTAATAAAATCTTTCCAATTTCTATTATTTTGTTTGATCCCCATATAATTGACTAAACTGAGCATTTCCGTCGATCCAAATCTTGCAATCATACAGGGCTGGTCACTCATTAATATTTTAAAAATCAAATCATTTGAATACTCCTTATTCGAAAACATATTCCAGTTCCTTCCAGATAAAACTACTTTATTGCTATAAAGCGAATGAATTTTACGCAGAGCCTTTAATATATACTTATTCATAGTTTAAGAGTTTATTGGTATCAAAATTAGCGTTATCGTCTACAAGAATCCAATCGTCTGTTTTTGGGTAGTTATGCCAAAATCTTTCCGGGCAGATTTTAATTCCGTTATTTAGCAGTGCGGGTTTGTAAGAGAAAGAACTTTTACTAGTAATCAAGAGATCCGCATAAACCATATGCAAGAAAGATTCTTGAACATCCATATCTAAACAAAAATGGATATTATTAAATTTGCTAAACTCAGGAAAGTCATGGATTTCCCCTTGAGAAAATAGGTAAATAGCGATTGGCTTCTCAACTCGCAGATTTTCTACAACTTTATTGAGAACCTTTTCAAAGTAACTATTATCCTGCCACCTCATCAACAAATTATGACTTTGATTTTGCTGGCCAATAACAATATCTCCACGACGAACGTGAATAGCAATATTAAAAAAATTATTAGAATACTTTAAGTTTTCGTTTGTCCTGCATTTTGCATTAAAGAATTTGCGTTTCAGTTCTCCGATATTTCCATATTGATCTTTATAAAATTGATCTTGTTCTAATATAAAAACAACCTTTCTAGAACTATAAGATTGAATAATCTTTCTAATCAATTCTAAACTATGAAAATTATTTTCGTCGAACATAGGCAATCTAACAGTTTGAAAATCTCTATTATTAATTAAGTCATCAACAAGAACCTCATCCTGACCTAGTCCCAAAAAATATTCCCATTTTTTTGATTGAAACGGGACATGAGCAAAATTTAGATTAAATAACTTCGCAAACCAATACCCAGCAATCCAATTAGCTAGTTGATGCCCTATGCCAGCACTTCGATTTGGCACACCAGCTAAGAAATTAATTTCAAATGATGATTTTGAATTACCCCCAAAAATAAAATAATGCCAATACGCCCAATAAAACTTGGGGTAAAAAGATTTAGACTTTGTCCTATCAACAAGGGTTTTCCTAATACGAGCTCTAATTTTTTTTAAAACCTCAAAATATCTCATGCTATAATTACCGATATGTCTTATTAAATTTAAAATCTAGCTACTTGTTACCAACAACAGGAAAGCCTCTTATTCTCCATCTAACCTTAGTTAAAAGAATAAAAAATGTAGCAATTGACTTAAACCGAGCGTCCCTGTAAAGTTGCAACTCAAAATTTGAAAATAGACCTTTAATACGAGAATCCAACCCATTCATTATAAGCTCAATAGAACTATAATTATTATCTCTTAAGTAGGTAATGATTTCATGCCTTAATTCATATTTAAGAAAAATTTTATAAGTAGGATTACGGCAATCTAGTTTTAACCAATTCTCCGTTACGAAATTATAACGATCAACAACATGATTCAAATTAGAGTTAATAGAAATGCTAGTTGCCTGACCCAAAACACCTCCAACATAGATACTCAAAGGTAAACCGCAATATATTACAGTCGTAATCAAGGCTAGCGAAAAAAACAAAGCAAAATCTTCATTTCGTTTCATACCAACAGGAAAGCCTCCGGTTTTCCAAAATTCAGATTTGAGAACGACTGTAGCACTTGTATGAAGGAAAACATGAGGATTTTGAAAAAAGTCAATCGGTCCAATACTACCTTGAAGATTCGAAGCAATCCGTAAACTCTCTGTTCCATCTCCATTTTTCACTATTCCCGCGGAACAGAACATACCGCCGTTCGGAAAAGATTCGATTGCCGAATACATTTCAGTCAGATAATTGGGCATCCATTCATCATCAGCATCTAGAAAAGCAATATAACGGCTTATAGAACGCTTAACACCAAAATTTCTCGCAGCACTAACACCTTGATTTTCCTGACTTATAACCTTTATACGCTGATCACGAAAAACTGAATAAATTAAATCTACACCATCATCTGTTGAACCATCATCAACCAAAACAACTTCAAAGTCGGTGAATTTTTGCGCAAGGACCGTATTTAAAGTGTTTTCGATAGTATGAGCTTTGTTGTAAAGTGGAATTACTATCGAGAAAAAAGGCTTATTATCTTTCATAGCAATTATATCAATCTTTTTTTAAAAATTTAGACTTATTGATTAACTTTTGAAAAATCCCTTTGATAATTGCTCTAAGATTTTCCCGCTCCAAATTAGAAAACCCGATGAACCATACACATACAATAAAAGAAACACTACTTAAAATTAAAACAATTAACAGTCTCAAAATACCGTCTTGCATGAAAAACAAAGGTACTGAGGCAATTGCTAACACCATAAAGAATGACGATATACATCGTAATAGAACATTTCCAACAAAATGAGATATCGATAGTCCGAGATTCTTATTTGAAAAATATAAAATCAAGGCAGACGCCATTATTGAATACACAATAAAAACAATGTACAAGGCATAGGGAGGAAATCCAAACTTAAAAAGCCCATATGAAATTACGAGTGGAAAAAAACACAAGATGGAGGCAAAAATCTGATATCTCCTTATATTCCCTTCCGCTGAAATCGATGAAGCTAATGTTACAAAAAGTTGTTCTATTAAATTACGAATAAGTAATAGCCTACAAAAAATTACGACATATTGAGGTACATTCTTTAACCAAAATTTAAATATATAAGGCATTTCAATTAAAACCGGGACAAAAAATAACATTAATAGAAAGAAGGAAACCTTCCCACCCATAATAGATACTTTCAGCATCAACTTTCTGTTACCAGCCCCCTCGCTTTTATCTATTAATGGATTTAATGCTTTTAGCATCGTACCCGCAAAAACACTTAGTTGACCGCTGACTTGACCCGCTACTCCTTGAGCGGCATTAACTATTGGCCCAAAAAAAATATTTAAAACTATTCCTTGGCCATAATTAGAAATCATACTGCTTGAAGAACCTAAAAAAGACCATCCCGCAAATCCAGTCATTTCCTTAAACACTGCACGATCAAAATATTTTTTTAAATTAAGCTCACATTCAGGGTATTTATTTTTGCAATAAATTCGCCTAATAAGTAAAAGAACAACAGATAATACGGCAATTAACAGGCCATAAGAAACCAATCTATCGAATTCGGTATAGCATATATAAATAGCAATAAAAAGTTTACAGACTGCCTCTAATATTCCTAACAGAGCAAATAACAACATATTTTCATGAGCATTTATTACAGCATCATATGGAACAGAAACGATTGAAAATAGTGTACTAACAATCATAAACTGAAAAATGAGTTTAGCCACACCCATTCTAGCTTCCGGAATATTTAAAACACCATTAAAAAGAAAATATCCTGCAATTTCAAGCACCAATAGAACAAAAAAACCGATTATAATATGAAGAATAATGCTTACATTAAATATACTTTTCGTTTTGAGGAAATCCCCAGCACCTTCAGCATAAGACATAAATCTCTGCGTAGCTGAAGCCATTGCTGTGTTCAAAAACGTAAGCATAGATATTGCGCCGGCTACCAAATTAAATATTCCAAAGTCATTAACACCTAGGCCATTTAAGATTAACCTAGTTGTATATAAAGAAATAAAAATTGTAATTGCCATACGGGCATATAATATGCCCGTATTTTTCACAACTCTGGTGGCAGAATTCATATATTTTTATTGACTAATAGCACATTAAACATTTAAAGAAAATTCGCCTGCTATGACTTCTTAAAATTCCACCATTTTTTTTCCGGCTCATCTAGTCCATAACTTCCATAACCATAGCCATAACCATAGCCACCATAGCCATATCCATAATAACTTCCAGAGTTACTGCTTATATCATTTACAACAATTGCAACCTTTCGTAGCTTTTCTGTAGCATGTAAGTCATTCACAATCGACAGTTGAGATTTAAAAGTAAATGCCTGCCTAGTAATATATAATGTTAAATCAACAAAGTTTTCAATTAGTAAGGCATCGGAAACTAAGCCAACTGGTGCACTATCGATTATTACATAATCAAATTTTTCTTTCAGAAAGTCTATTAAAGTTTTTAACTTTTCATTTAGAAGTAACTCAGCTGGATTTGGGGGAATTGGACCTGATGATATCAATGAAACATTTTTATGTATCGTCGTGGGTGTAATTATATCCTCTATACTAAGTTTCCCAGTTGCAACATAATTAGAAAATCCGCTTTTGTTAACCATTCCAATATTTGTAGTAAGTTTTGGTTTACGCAAGTCCAACTCCATAAGTACAACAGTTTTGTTCCCGATCGCCAATGCATTTGCAAGATTCAATGAAATGAAAGACTTACCCTCGCCACTCATACTACTTGTAATCATTATAACATTTGGTTGATCGGCTTTAAGTAAGAACTGCAGGTTAGTTCTTAAGCCTCTAAATTGTTCGGAAATAATCGATCGGGACTTACTATCGATTACTAAACTACTATTATCCGCATTATGACTAATTTCACCAACCACTGGAATTGAAGTCCCGGACGTTAAATCTTGCTTTGTCTGAATTCTAGTATTCAACATCTCCTTAAGGCTTAAATATCCCAAAGGCAAAACTAGGCCGATCAACATACCTACCAGATATACCATTCCTTTTTTTGGCGAAAACGGAGCATGTGCACTTTTAGCAGAATCAATTATTTGAGAACTGCTGAATGTTGATGTTCGACTAATAGCAGTTTCCTCACGTTTCTCGAGTAAGAAGATATACAATTGTTGTCTTAAGTTTTGTTGCCTAGTATAGTCTAAAAACTCTCTCTCTTGCTTCGGCACCTTTTTTATCTCCGACGTTATACTATTATTATTTTTTACAAGTTGAGTTTTTGCCTGTATTAAGTTATTCCTGTATGAATTAAAGCTTTTTACCAAATTTTTCCTAACAGTTTCAATTTGCTCATCAAGATTACGAACAATTGGGTTTTCTTCCGTATAAGCCAACATCGCCTTATCCCTTTGTATCAACAATTCGTTGTAAAGTCCGACATAAGTTGTAAACACTGGGTCTTGGACGTTTAAAGAACTTGGGATAATCCGCTTATTAGCAGGATTGTTTACATAGGCTGAAATACTTTGAAGCACATTTAATTGAAGTTCTGCCTCATTTAATTTCTTATAATAATCTGATGCATTAGTCACAAGTGCCTGAGACTGGGCTGTTATATCAGCCAACTGGTTTGATTCCTTAAATGTCTCTATTTGAGTTTCAATGCCTTTAAGATCGGCTGTAACACCGGCAAGCTGACCATCAATAAAATGCAAAGTACTATCTGCAATGCGTTTTTTATCTTCGAGATTATCCCTTAGATATAGATCCATCAAAGTTTGTAAAATTTGCTCACCTTTACTCGGTACCGAATAATCAAAAGAAACTGAAATAACAGTGCTCTGTTTACTCGTTATCACAGCGTTAAAACTTTTTATTAGAGATTCGGCTCTGGAATCAATAGACTGAATATTTAAGCTATACACAAAATCACCTTCGATCATTTTATATCCAGGCTTAAAAGTAAACAATAATGTATATTGAGGCAATTTGACTAGTTTTCCATATGGAATTACCATATCAATTCCTTGATCACTACTCTTTAAATGAAGAGAACGACTTGTTATGTTGTCAATTTGGTAACTTTTAGGTTGAATTGTATCTGTTTGAGAAACAATTTGAACGGTATAAGGAACTAATGCATCTTCAACTTCCGTTGAACGCAACTTACCTTTCATACCATGAATAATGTTTAAATTCAGTTTTCTAACAACCTTTGTCATTAGAGTCCTAGATTTCAGAATCTCAATTTCGTTTTCGGCTGAACTCGATCCTCCAAGTAGAGATCCAAGATCCATATCAGCAATCAGCCCTTTACTTCCTGAAGGACCACTTTTTTCATCCTTTACCAAAATTTTTCCGTCAATGTGGTACGCTGTATCAGCAAATTTTGCATATATAACAGCAAGGAAGGTACATAAAGTAACACCAATCAAAAATAAAAACCAATTGGCTAATATTTTATCGATGTAAGATTTCAAGGTTTGACCATTATCTTTTTCTTCTTCATCTAAAAAAGGATCAATTTGCTTCGTTGTGTAATTCGTAGACATATTTAAAAGCGGCTTACAAGGACTACAATAAAACTTAATAAGGCAGAGGCGATAGATATATTTCGTATTTGAGTACCGTCACTATTACTAATTTTAGCCTTATTTGGCTCCACATATATTTGATCATTTTGTTGTAAATAAAAATATGGAGATTGCATAGCGCTAGCTTTATTCAAATTAAAACGAACTGCAATCGTTTTACCATCTTCTCGCTGCCGTAGAAGTAATATATTATCGCGTTTCCCGTAAATTGTAAGATCGCCTGCATAACCAATTGCATCGAGAATACTTACTTTCTCATTCAAGACGGTATATGATCCAGGTCTTTGAACTTCGCCTAGAACAGTGACTTTAAAATTTGCAAACCGAACTATTACTGAAGGATCTTTGTAATATCTATTTGCATTTTGAGAAATTAGAACTCTGGCTTGCTGGGTAGTTAAGTTACCTACCATAACATCCCCTAAAACGGGAATAGTAACATATCCTCTTCTATCGACTAAATAACCATAAGTGACACCCTGGTTGGTAATAATACCTCCTGTACTGGGATTACTACTGCTACTTAAAGGAGAAGAAGTAGTTCCTTGGGCATTTAAGGTGTTAATCGTATTACCTGCAGACGGATCCACCGTTTGTATTGCTATATATAATATATCGTCTGATTGAATCTTCGGCTCAATATAACTAGCAGTATTCAAGGTCGTCGATACAGAATCAGGTATGTCTTGAAAGTACTTATAATTTTTAATGCTCCCACACGAAGTTAAGATTGCGACTAATAAAGAAAATGATAAAAGGTAAAATAGGGACAAAGGCTTTGGCATAAAAAAACTATTTATATTTTTGTTTAGATGAATTTTTGAAATAGTCAAAGAGAATAAAGGCAAACCCTATCAGTACCACTAAAAATGGCCACATGGTTAATAAATCCCTCCATTTAGACAAATCGAAAAATGCCCCCACCTCAGGTTTATAATCAAAACTGTACATTACACTCCCCAATCCTACAAGAATAAGAAATGCTCCAAGAATGAGTGAACGATATTTTTGTGCATAACCACCAACGCTGCGCTTCTTCGTTCTTCTCCTACGTCTTGATGTATCAGTCATTATTTATTTTTATATTTCTATTTTATCATAATACTCTCCTTATAGGACAGAGATTAACTAACTCTTAGCATCAAATGCAAAACCTATGTAAAGAGATTTCAAATATAGGACATTCATAATAAATTTAACCTATTTGAACTTATGAGTAGTGTGTTTTTTTGAATAAGTGTAAATATATAAATTTTGGACAAAAATAGTTTAGTTGTAACACAATGCCTATACCTCTAATTAGGTATTTCTACTTAAACAATTCCAGATTTTTGAATTCATATCCTCCTATGCTTTTATGCAATAAACCTGAACGCGTATAATCAGTCAGTACCTCTAGATGCTTATCATGATGTAAATCCGTAGCAGACAAATCATAAAAACCCTTCTTTAGCAAATATTCGGCTGCCATCTTTACTTCTTTACCATAGTATCCTGTTACAGCTAATAAATTTAACTGAAAAAGCACCTTCATATCCTTAAACCTGTGGTAACGCTTTTCATTTTTATGATAAAAATTATACCGTTCAGGATGAGCAAGGATTACGGTAAAACCTTCAATTTGCAAATCAAAGATCACTTGTTCAATCTGAGGGCTTTCTGACAGATAAGACATTTCAATTAAAATATGCTTATTCGGCATACACATTAATGCTTCATCGATCTTAAAAGTCTCGTCTATCATATACTCGGCTGCAGCGGCAATTTGAATATCCACCCCCTCTTTTTTTAACGCAGCAGTCGTGAGAGAAAGAGCTCCATCGATACTTTCAGGAGTATTGGGATACAATTCAGTAAATATATGCGGCGTACATATAAATTTATGAAACCCCAATTCAGATAACCCTTTAATGAGTGAAACTGACGTACCTACATCAACAGCACCATCATCTATACCGGGTAACAAGTGAGAGTGCATATCTACGCCTAACCATTCCACATGATCTACATGTGTTTTTTTCTTGAAAAATGAAAACATTTCCTTTAAATAATATACGTAAGTAATTAATCCCTGTTTTCGTAGCGTAGATGAGAAAACACTAATTGATAACAAAACTATAAAAAAAACTGAATAATCATAATTTTGTTACATTAACATTCTATTATTTTTTAAGAAAAATTTAAGGTTTTTGTCAGGTTTCTCCATTAAAAAGCTTCAAAATTGTTAAACGAGCATAAATTAGTTACATCTTCAACCAAAAAAGCAAAAAAATGATTTCATATACAGCATGTAAATTAACTTATCATTGATTTACTATGATTTTTATTGCCTTCCGAGCTAAAAAACGTATTTGTCCACCATTTGTCCACCCATGAAATACCCTTTTATAAATAGATTCGGCCACCTTTGAAGCTCAAACCTACAATTAGCCGATTCTATTTACTTACATGATGAACATCGAGAACACCGATCAGATAAAAGAGGAACAGAAACTATTTTCAAAAAGAGAAGTCGAAATCTTACAATTGATGGCCGAAGGTTGCACGAGTAAAATGATTGCTGAAAAACTTTTTATAAGCGAGCACACTGTCATTGCGCATAGAAAAAACATGCAGCAAAAGACAGGTCTCAGCAACGCCATAGCCTTGGTTTATTTCGCTGCTAAAAACGATATTATTTAAGCAGATTAGCCGGCGACACACTACAAATCTTATTTATGGTCTACCATGTTCGGAGATTCTTCGGACATTCCTCTGTTATGGCCCTTAAAAAGCACTTTTCTCCGAAGAAGCTCAGAAGGAGGTCGGAAGGAGCCCAGAATATGCTCACTCAATTTTTTCTCAAAATAAACTGACTTGTAACATTTTGACAGCCAGTACATCCCAAATCAAAGTAGATAAGCAGTTTATCTATAATCACCTATTTAAATTAACACAATGCCAGAGAAAAAATTAACGAACATGCTGACCAGGCATCACCAGGTTAGCAATGCACTGGGGCTGCACTTACAAGACAAAAGCACACTCCGAAAGCAGATCCTCAAGAAACATGAAATGCTGTTTAGACCTTTCGGCAAAACCGATGAGGCACATTACATCTACACAGGTATGTGCAAGATATATTGGAGAAATGAAGATAATGAGGAAATGATATTCGGTTTTTTTGGCGAAGATGAGATTGCCCTCTTACCGGAAGAATTCATTCTGGAAATCCAAAACCAGGATATGTATATGGAAGCGGTGATGGACACGGTGGTTTACACCATTACCAAAACACAAATGAATGAGATTTATCAGCAATATCCAGAAGCAGCAGTGTTAACAGATATCATTGTAAATAACATTTTTCGCAAACGTAAGCGGCAACTATGGATATTACTACTACCTGAAGGTTGCAGGTATGAGTGGTTTTGCAGCTGGTTTCCAGAGTTACGGATGCTTCTTGTGGATAAGGATATTGCTTCCTTTTTAGGTGTGAGTAAATCTACCTTACTTAGAAGCAAGAAAGATCTGCTGTTTAAAGAATTAAAAGGTAAGAAATAACGCTTTCCACCAGGATATCAATGCCTTATAAAGCAAAGATATCCTGGTGGCTCAAGCTTACAAAAAAAGACTCCATATTTTTAAAAAGTATTCAACATCAGTATATTTAGGAGAATTGGTATCCATAAGATCCTATGAATCATATAAATTTTATATGCGTTAAGTTGGTTTAGAAATATTCTATTCTATATATTTACATAGCAATCAATCAATAGCTATATGATTTAGATAAAAAACGAACAACATAAATATACTTCTTAAACAATGAGGTATTAATTCAAGAGTCTCTCCTGCAAAATTCTGACAAACTAGGAAAGGGACAATAGATTGATGCCCATAACGAATAATGTTGTACTTTTGAAGGTGCACTATGGCGTTATGGGCTCTATTGTAATTCCATTTCCAAGGCCGTCAGAAGCCCTGCAGGGTGGTATTTAGAGCCCGCTATAGTGCATCTTTCTTTTATATAGCGTTTTCCAGATCCGCTTTAGACTCATATCAAATTGAAATCAACAACAATTTATATGAATACTAAAAAAACAATCCACATTCAACTTAAGCAGCTAAAGTTTTTAAGCTTGCTCAGCGCCTTCAAAGTCACCAGAACCAGCAACCGTCATTTCATTTCAAGAAGATGAATGCGTACCGGGAATTATCAGAAAAGCAACTCATTTACCTGCTCCAGAAAAAGGATCTGGTTGGTTTTAAGCACCTGTATACACATTATTATACGGGCCTGTTTAACATTACAAAAGCAATTCTAAAAGATCAGGAGCTGGCGGAAGACGTACTTCAACTGACCTTTACAAAAATATGGTGCTCGGCAGCACAGTATACGCCGCAAAGAGGGCGACTGTTTACCTGGATGCTGAATATTGCGAGAAACAACGCGCTGGATGTGTTGCGTAGCAAGAGCTACAAAAATTCCTTACAAAACCTGCAGATTGACGGGAATCCGGATATGTATTTGAATATAATTGAGGCGCAATCCCAGTTGGTGCTTTCGGTAGACGGTATAGACCTGTGGTCAATTGTCCGGAAGTTAAACGTAAAAGATTATGAGGTGCTGGAACTGGCCTATCGAAATGGGCTGACTCATAAAGAAATTGCCTCCCTACTGGAAATGCCTATGGGAACCGTAAAAACGAAACTCAGAAATGCTTTGATCGCTGTCAGAAAGTCGTTTGAGAAAGATATCAAGATATACCACAACATAGAAAACAATAAAATATGTACAATCAATACCAGGCCATAGGAAGGCTGATCATCAATTTAAGAAATGGTCGCTTTTTGGAAAATGAAGATGCGTTCATTGCTGAATTAGAGGAAGAATTCAAGGGCATTACCCTGCAACTGGGCTATTACTGGCTGGAAAAATTAGATGGTTGGGAATACAACATCAATTTTCACCGCGCAGAAGCTGAACGCCTCAGAGACCTGGTGCCATACGAGGGCGGCCCGTCAACTGCACAAGCCCGGGTGTTTATACACGAGCAACTGACAGAGCAAATGCGCAGATTGGATATTTTAAACGGAATAAATTAAACAGTCAGTAACACAACAAGACATTTCTGGATTTGCTACAAATACAGCCTAATCCAAAGTCTGATACATTAAATTGTACAATAACGATCTGATTAAGAAAATTATTTGATGATTTTCTTAATCAGATATCGTACTTTAAAGGATAAAATCTTTCCTATCTACTAAAGTTTTTGATTGACCAACAGAGAACCGTCTGTTAAATACACAAATGAAACATCCTTATCTCGAAACTCATTTTTTGTACTTCTGAATTGCTGCATTGCATCCAGACAAGGAGTATACCATGCACCTTTAGAACTTTTTCACCTTAAATAATTTTAGTTTACCGACACAATTTGCCACTTTTCATTTTTGGTGCCTCTCATAGCTTCAAGCCCCAAAGGCAATCCAGCTAATTCTACTACTGTCAGATCTATACTTAACACCTCTCTAAGAGAAATAACCACATAATCTTCATCTTTTAAGTCTTTTTGTTCTCCATTAAACTGCCAGCTTCCATCTTCAAAATGGTAGACATACAATATTGGATAATTTCCCTCTACTACATACTTGGTTGTTAAAACAGCTGTATCTAAGCTTTCATTGAATTTTTTCATCTAATGATCTCTTTTACCTAAATTTTCTCTTTTTGACAAGACTTGCATATTTTTATAACTATTAGAACCTCCTTTTGAGCGCGCTTCAACATGATCAACTTCAGCTGCATTCATATTAGCCTTTTCTCCTTTTTTGATAACCTTAGGAGCGTCTAATACCTTTCCACTCATATCACTTTAAAGAACGCCCCCATTTGCATCTTTATTAGCTCCTAATATTCGAGTTCGCTGAGCACTTGTTGTTTTCAACCCCTCCCCAACTGTCATAAGTTCCTTTTGTAATGGAACTTTATGAACGTCTGCTACAAGCTGAACGGGAAAAGAACGAACTCCTTAAAGGCAGTAAGTAGCCCCCTGCAGCAGAAACCGAGTTGCGAAGGTTTCCTTTCTCCTTCGCTCCTAAGCGAAGGCAAGCAGGTTTTTGGGCACCCAAAAACACAACTTGCAGGTATAAAAACAAAGTAGGTTAACCGTATATGCAACTAAGCGTATATACAGCCTATCAGATAAACAGCAAAGCCTGGTTTCATTGAACCAGGCTTTGCTGTTTATCATTCGCCCCTACAGGACTACAATTGCCAAGAAAAACTACTTAAGTAATTGACAAATAGATTATAATTTCTTGGTGCTATATTATAAAGTAGAAAAGTAACCCCTTTCTTTTTAACGACCAATTGTTTGTATTTAGCATTGAGAGGTATTCTCTTAATATCAAACTTGCTTTTTGTAAGAGTTAACTTTGATTGGATAATCTGATCTATCTCGTCAACCTTAGGAGTATACGATAACTCATTTTCAGCTACCGATGTACTGTCTTCCAAATCAACCACAACCATAACAGACTGATTATTATTGTAATAAAAAACAAAATGAGTTGACCCGACCACTTCGTAGTATTTTAGATCTTTAGGTAGTGCTATTTTAAATGACCTTGGATATATCTTCTCCTTGTCTCTAGTTAATGGTATACTTGTTTTATAAGAGAATACATTACTATCAGGATAGATTGTGAGGTACCCCACGGTCTTAGGTAGCTTATCTTCTTTTGCTACAGCATCAATATATCTATTGCACGCAGCACTAACACTTGCCAATACCAGGATTATATAAATGAAAGGATTTTTAAGCAGCATATTATTTGTTTATCTGTGGGTACCCGAAACACAACTTGCAGATATAAAAGCAAACCCCTTGGGGCAACTCATTAAGGATTACAGTTTTTCAACATCCCATCCATCATATAATTTAACATCACAATAACCTGCCAATTCATTAAATGCAATATTTCTTTTATGTAACTTCTCAGGAGTTAAAATATCAATTTTACTAACTTTTAGGGTCCATTCATTTCCATCATTCTTTTCAAAATTTTCAACCTTATAATCGTGTTGTTCCATTTCCCCATATAACTTTTCTAAGTGCTTTTTTTTGTCATCTATAAAATAAAAACTCCATTTTAACGAACTTTTTGTATCAAATCCATCCTCACTCATTTTTATAAAAATACCTTTTAATTGCTTTAAGTCAGCTTGCATATTGATTAAAAATTATTTCCTTTAAGCCATATAGATCCTTTTTCAACTTCATATTAGTTTTTTCGTTCAAATAGGCACGATATTCCTCTTGTATCATCCCAATCCATCATGTCATGATCCTCATAATACGACGCAATTACCCTTATATCATGTAACCGTGGCTTCTTTTTGAACCCAAGCATTTTAAGGTAATCCCAATATTGCTTCTCATCGCTAAACCCTTCCTCAATTTTGCGAGATGGCGAAACGACCCACCAGGATTCCTTTATCTCAACGCCCATCATCAACGTACTACCAGTATGCACTAAAATAAACCCGTTAAAAACAGTCGCTTTCCTGATATGACTAAGCATTGAATCTCCACCTTTCAATGCCTTTAAATTCATTACCCACCCGTTCTCTTCGTTGACTATCACTCCCTCATATGGCTTTATAAAAGGTATTCGAGCAGAATCCCATTCCCCATGTTCAGTATAAAATCCGTCCACCTTATGCTTACTATTTTCGCTACATGCCGACAATGATGCGATCAACAAAGACAATCTAAAGACTTTAAAAAGTTGTGTTATCATTTTGTTATTGTTTCGTTCCATCTTACTTCAACCTTCATGTCTTCATTTCCATGAAACACATTAACCCAGATTGGTTCTAAAACACCACTAATTACATTATACACGGGTTCTCGTCCCCCCTGTTGCCGTATATCAAAGATATCATTATTACTATAATTTATATTGGCGAAGATGAGATTGCCCTCTTACCGGAGCTCAGATTTTCAAGTTCGAAAATCGCGACCCCCCCCATCTAGCAACAGGATAGGGGTTTTATTTCCATATCAAGGAAACAATTCTACCTTTTAATTCAGTTGCCGTTAATATAGTATAAGATAAACGAATATCAATTGTTTATCTTATTGAAATTTTGCATATTCTTATAGACAACTGGCTCGGTGTTTGTAAGTGATATAATGTGAATAATTAACCTTTCGAGAAGACACTTAATAGAGGGGGAATTACAATTTTATCGATAGCTTTATGCAGGCAGTAAACAATAAAACTAATATTTTTAGTAATTTGCTTGTTTGGTTAATTGTTTTTTAGTATATTTGTAATTATTTTTGATAACAATATATGATTTCATATCAATTCGATAAAGAAAAGGCTATAAATGCATTACTGTTTATTTCACAAAATATATGTGATGATAATGGCTATGCAGATAAATACGCTACTTTAAAGATCTTATATTTTACCGAGAAGAAACATCTTGCCAATTATGGCAGGCTAATTACAGATGATAAATTTGCAGCACTTAAGTTTGGTCCGGTTCCATCGAGTAGCTATGATATTCTTGACTACAACGTAGATAATTTCACCCAGATCAACCGGAGTGTGGTTAAGCCAATTGGTCAACTTAACCTGAAAAAGCTTTCTAAAAGTGATGTGAACTGTCTAACCGAAGCTATTCAGGAAAATAAAGGTCTAGGATTTACTGCATTGAAGCGCAAGTCACACGACGAGGCTTATCATAAGGCATTTGACAACAGTTTTCAATGGATGTCGCTTGAGGATATTGCAACGCAAGAGGGTGTTGACGAAAATATCCTTGGATATATCAAGGAGCATTATGAAATGCAAAACTTTGCTAAATGTCTTCAGGCCTAGGAAATCTTTTTCCCGAAGGGTTTTTTCCCTTTTTTACAAAATGGTATCTGTTTCAGACTGAGCTTGCTGTAAAGTGTCGGAATGGCGAGGGTGATCAGCTCTGAAGCCTGTTTTATGTTCAAGAAGTCCTGGTCAGGGAGAGTGTTGGTTATTCTAATTGAACTTTCGCAAATCTCTTAATCGGCACTTTGACCAAAAGAAAAAAAGTGTAGGCATAGGAATTCCAAAGAAAAAAGTAATTTTTTCATCATTGAAAAGCGTTTTAAGTGAAAGATTTAATTATTTAAGTTTTTTAAAAACATAATAGCAGCCCTCATCACAAACGAAAGGGATCTGAGTTAGCAGCAAAGTTTCTGAGTTTTCGAAACTAAATTTATATTGGAAGTTTTTATCTGCTGCACTGCAAGGAACGCTCACATTAAGCTTGTTATTTTCGACTGAATAGGTACCCTCGCAATGAAATGTAATATCTGTAAAATTACCATTTGTTTTGAACACAATAGTCTTTCCATTGTCATAGGTGGTAACCTTACCAGCAACTGGAGCACCGATTTCCACCAGCTTGATCAACTGCCACTTTCCGGCAAGTGTGGGTTCCTGAACGATGTCTTCTTTTTGGCCACATGCTGTTAGAGAGACTATAAGACATAGCAGAATGATTAGATTTTTCATGAGCGTATAATTTTAAGTTGTTTTTTTAATTAAAGCAAAACTTATGATCTATAATTGGTTGAGTTGCTTTACCAGAAATCGTGTAATAAAAAACTAACATTTGACTTGATTCGACCCTAGTGGCAGCATTAACGTATTTTTGCGCAATAGGAAACAAGAATTATATTTGGCAATTAGTTATCAACGATAATTACGTTATTAGAAGATATGAAAAATTATAACCTAGTGCAACCTGTTCGCTTATCTTTAATGCCTATATTTAGTAATCCAGGAAATTGAAATTCAACCGGAAAGATGTTTGAAGTAAAATATTAGCATGTGAACGAGATCAAAGAACATATTCGTTCGACTTTTAAAATAAGTGAGGAAGAAGCGAATATTTTTCTTTCTGAGTTCTCAAAAGTTGAATTGAACAAAAATGATGTTTTCGCCGAAAAAGGAAAAATCTGCCACGAGATTGGCCTAATTAAAAAAGGCTTAATGAAGTGTGTATATCATAAAAACGGAAATGAGGTGGTTTTTGAATTTGCCTACGAGAATAGTTTTATTGCTGATTATTTTAGTTTCGTAACTAAAATCTCTTCTGCAAAAGAAATTCGATGCTTGGAAGATACTACTCTTTATGTAATCAACAGGCAACGGTTAGAAAAACTGGCAGGAGCATATCCATTTATACAAGGCATAAGTAGAAAAATGAATGAGAATCTGTTTTTAAGAACTCACAATAGGTTAACGTCTTTTCTATTACAAACTCCCTTAGAACGATATCAAAGTCTAATAATAGAACGACAGGATCTGGCTCAGCGTATTCCTCAATATCTTATTGCTTCTTATCTTAATGTAAAGCCGGAAACTGTCAGTAGGATAAGAAAAAGAATTGCGTCACAAGGGATTTATTGATCATAATCAATGACTTGTCGTTTTTAACATATTAGCTTTGTTGCCGGATATACGAAACATTACATGAATCAGGTAGAAATTTTACTAGAGCAAACCAAGGGTGCTTATGATTGGACTAATCAATTACTTAATTCTATTCCTCACAAGACTTGGGATACTACTCCTGCCATAATTGAAAGCAACGTTAGCTGGCAAGTTGGTCATCTGATCGTGAGTTTATATTATCATTCTATAATGGTAATTGCCGGTCATAACATGTATATTCTTGGGAAGATACCTTTAAAAGAATATGATATACTTTTCACGGCTGGAGAACCAGACAAAGTAGTTGGAAAGATAAATCCAAAGGTACTTCAAGAACAATTGAATTTAATGGAGCTAAAATCACTTGAAATAATTCAATCTCTATCTAAGAATGATCTTGAAGACAAACTGGTACCAACGCCGATCTCCCATCCAATTGCAAAAACTAAATTTGAAGCGCTTGACTGGAACATAAAACATACAATGTGGCACTGTGGCCAATTGGGTTTATTAAAACGAGTTGTTCACGAACGATATGATTTCGGATTGAATAAGGTCAAATAAGTGTTTTACATACCCTGAATTAGTGTCGAAAGCAAAAAACCTCTGCATTAATATTGATGCAGATTTAGTTGCAAAACCAAAATACGCTGACTCTTTATTAAGTTTTAACTTAAAATAACCCGTCTTAATCTAAAGCGTCCCAATCCATCATGTCATGATCCTCATAATACGACGCAATTACCCTTATATCATGTAACCGTGGCTTCTTTTTGAACCCAAGCGTTTTAAGGTAATCCCAATATTGCTTCTCATCGCTAAACCCTTCCTCAATTTTGCGAGATGGCGAAACGACCCACCAGGATTCTTTTATCTCAACGCCCATCATCAACGTACTACCAGTATATGCTAGAATAAAGCCATTCTCAACAGCAGCTTTCTTTATATTAAAAAATGAGGATGTTCCTCCATCTAATGCTTCCAAACTCATGCCCCACCCGTGCTTTTCATCAACTATCAAAGCTTCATATGGTTTAATAAACGGTATTCGGGCAGAATCCCATTCCCCATGTTCAGTATAAAATTCATCGACCTCACGCTTACTATTTTGACTACATGCCAACAATGACCCAAGCAGCAAAAACAATCCAAAGACTTTAAAAAGTTGTGTTATCATTTTGTTATTGTTTCGTTCCATCTTACTTCGACCTTCATGTCTTCATTTCCGTGAAAGAAATTAACCCATATTGGCTCTAAAACGCCATTAATCACATTATATGCAGTTCCTCGTCCCCCCTGCTGCTTTATATCAAAAGTATCATCAATGCTGTAATTTATAGTAGTTGTACCATTCGATTCAACAAAATCAGCATTTATATAAGCTCCTCGAATCGAAAGCCTCAATTCAATATCACCTTCAAGTGAAAAAAATTTGTCACCACCAAGCTTAAATACGTCAAGACGTTTTTTAAGCAAAGGATTCATCTTATATTGAGCAATTATCTTCTTACGCCACGCTTGGAACGCTGGATCTTTCTTCACTCGATTTATTAAATCTCCTTTAACAACTGATGCCTGAGTGTTTCGACGGGTTGCATTATATGCCAGATCGATAAAGTTACCAGCCGAATATTTATCCTTTCTGATCTGTCCAATCAGTAAACATTTTAAGCGTGTTATCAAGCTTCGGAAATAAAGGTGACATAACAGCAAGTGCTTTAGATCCATTTATCACCACTTCTTTCAAATAGTGTATTGCATTTAAGGAATCAAGCCCAAATTTATCTAGATACAGTATTGGATTATTAACACAATAAGTGTAGGGTGATATGTTTGACCTTAAATCTGCTATTGGATCCACCACATTCCACCTCCCAATTACCGGGTCATAGAATCTTGCGCAACTTATTTAAAGTTAACCGGATTCGCTGGCAGCTAGTTTTCAGCTTTATAAAGAACGTTCCTTTAGCCTAAAGTTAGTTTTTTGTTTGGGTTTTACAAAGGCCGTTGGTGCGTTGATTTTTCGGCTTTACTGGTAGGAAGATCATCTGTAACAGCAAACATAGCCTCCCCGAACCTCTATTCTCATTGGTGCATTACAAGGAGCCCTGATGGAGCAAGTTTATGTTTTTGCTATACAAAAACTACTTTTACTACTCCCGTTGGTTGCTTTGGGGGGTTGGACATAACCACTGATTTCCTGATGATGGGTAGCCAGGATGAAATGGTTTCCGCCCAGTTTGCCGATAAGGAACTCTTAAAACAGTTTAGGGAAGTGGAGCTCTTAAGCCATGAGGACAAGCACCTGGTCAAGACCTTCATTGACGCTTTTATCACAAAAAAACATAATCAGCAACTCGCTAAATAATAAAAGCCAGGCGTATGACCTGGCTTTTATTATTTACAATACTTGACGTTAGGAAGTCACAAAGAAAACAGTTCTCGCAAAAAGCTCTATGGTATATCCACTATAAAATTCTATGTAGTAATAATTTCTAGAATCATCAGTCACTTCACGTAGGACATTGCTGTCTTCATATCTACCACGATATATGCTGTCGATAGTTGTTATATCTTTATTAACATCTGTCAAATTCAAGAACATATAGTTCACTGTAACACCTTTAAAAGTCAGTTTCACTTCTTTATCAGAGGATTTAAGTGATAATGTAAGTTCATGATCTTTCGAGAAGAGAATTGAATAGCAATCATAATCATTATGAAGATCAAAATGTACATCGTCAATATCTATTTCCAATAGGCTCTTAAATAATTCAGTTGTAACGATTTCTATTTCTCTCATTGCTGTTTTTCCAAAAATTTCCTTATTGCTCTATTTCTTGCTGAGTTACAGGCTGAGCATGTTTAGTTTCCCTAGTAATACTTTTTTGCACACCATTTACCATATTCTTAATATAGACTTGGGAATATGGCATTGGGACACCTCCATGGCTTTTACCAGCCAAATTATATCTAATCTGCTTATCCACAGTACGAATAGTAACAGAGTTTTTCCCTCCATTAAGATCTTTTGATATATTTAAAGCTTGCTTCTCTAATGAAACACCTTCTTTAATTGCCTGTACTCCTTCACTTACCACTTTACCTTCCTGTCACGTTTTGGCAAATAGCGTACCAGTTGCGCCTTTGGCAAGAGAACCACTGAAAGCTAAAGCATTTGCACCATCACCCAAATGACCAAGGCATCGTTTAAACCACCTTCACTAGGAACTTGAGCCATACCATATCCCATCGTACCACCCTCACTGTCCACGGATTGCCATTTCATTCCGGGAGCAGCTTTATTGATCCCTAAAGCATCCCCGGCAGCAGCTACAAGTGTTCTGATACCATGTACCCCAGCTCTAATCACCCCCTATAGCCATTCCGGTTTGCCACCCCGATTAGATCATCATCGTCACCAGGACCATCTGGCCACATCCCATCAGGATCTGTAAACTTTATTGGATTGTTGAATGCATATGTATATGGTGACCACCTTCTACCCTTCTCCGCCAACGGATCCACCACATTCCACCTCCCAATCACCAGATCATAGAACCTTGCGCCATAATCTAACGCCCTTATTAATCGTTACTTGTATCGTATGTAGCCAGGATCTTATTAAGGTAATCTTTAGCAAGATCCTTATTGACTAACGGATACGGCGTATAGGACTTATTCTTAGGGTCATACGCCACCAATTCCGACGATTTGAGAATTAATAAATGTGTAGGTCTTGTATCAATCAATTTCCCTTTTAAAAACAACCACGTTGTCTGTGCCTTCTTATCAACAATTAATGAGTCTATCTCCGAGCCTTTAGTTTCTGAATACTTATTGTGTATTTCGTAGCTATAGTGAATTGAATACTGACCAATACGATAAGGATTTGATCTATTAGTTTTGAACCATGGCAAAAACATCTCAAGATCACTTTGTCCGACAAAATATGTGACCTGTAGTGTGTCATTTTTTATTGATGTTACTAGGAAAATACCCATCGGGGTTATGATTGAGTTTTGCAATTGACTCCCCTTTTTATCAAAAAGTTGAACTGAAGGAGCGCCTTCGCCGCTCGTACGTCTTATGCGGATGATATCTTTGTCGACTGGACACACCTGATAAAATACATTAGGACCTTCTAACTCGTTAAAATTCGGATTTCCACACCCTACAACAAATAAACATAACAATAGAAATAACATATTTATTTTAGATCCCATATTTTTTTACGATTTAATATCATGCCTTGAGATGTGGTTACATTCTCGTATCCTAAACGTTGGAAAAAGTTTGAGCCCGGGTCTTCTCCAAATGCCGGCGCGCCTCTTTTCCGAGCTTCATTCTGCCAATGGGAACTTCTGAAAACTATACCTAATTTACTATTACCCGACAAATTAAATCCTCCAGCGGTTAGCATAAAATCCATTTTAGATTGCCCAGTAATAGCAGCAGCACGACCTGCGGCAAAATTACCAACATCTCTGGCTGATACATATATGCCCTCTGAGATCTGAGATCCGGCATACAGGCCACCACCATTTTGAGTTTTATAATCATATATATCATTACCACCACCATTGATCGCATAATGCATCCTACCTAAATAATTGCCAAGATTATCCGCTGCACCTTCAATAGCTTTGCTGAAGCGATCAAGCCAACCGGTAGCTTGAGATGACCCAAAATCTATCTTCCCAGCAGCTTTTCCACTTCCATCAAATTCAGTAAAAGAATCCCACATTAAGGTTTCCCCCATTTTTTCACCGCCTCGTGAAGTACTTGTCTGTGGTAACTGATCTATATCTGCCGTTGTCTTCGCATCCTCATGTTTATAAACTCCCAAATCTCCATCATTATAAACAGCAAGTACATTACCAAATGTATCTGTATGGGTTGACGTTCCTTTCATCCCAGTAGGGTCAATAAATCTCAACGGATTATTGAAGACATAAGCATAGGGACTAGTCTTTCTATCAGTTTCTGAAAGCGGATCAATCACATTCCACCTTCCAATCGCTGGATCATATAACCTTGCGCCGTAATCAAGCTGTCCCAGCTCTTCTTGCAACTCCTTGCCGTTATAAAGATATTTATTTGCAAGCCATTTTCCAAAGGCATAATAGTCGTCACTTCGCAACGAAGTAAGCGCACGTGTCGTTGGATGTCGATTAAATGTGTAACGAACGTTACCAAAATGAAACCTGATCAACCAACTCGATGAGGAAGACCGCAATGAAGTGTTTAAAATCTTTGACACCATGCTCAACAAAAAGAAGTTCAAAGATGTTTTTAACATTCCAAGATCGAGCAAAGCGAAACAGTAAAAGAAGAAACACTTGGCAAGGTTACAACGGCTTTAGGCGTTATACCCCAGGCCATCAAAAGCTTTAGCGAAGATGCCATTATCAACTACTTCCATGATCAGAGTTATTTCAACCACCAGTGCACCTTTAACCCGCTGGATAAGGTAATGGAACTTTATGAACGTCTGTTACAAGCCGAAAGGGAAAAGAACGAACTCTTAAAAGGCAGTAAGTAGCCCTCTGCAGCAGAAACCGAGTTGCGACGGTTTCTTTTCTCCTTCGCTCCTAAGCGAAGGCAAGTAGGTTTTTGGGTACCCAAAAACACAACTTGAAGATTACAAAACAACAATAGGCTGCATAAACACATATGCAGCCTATCATTCTAAGAATTTATCACCTCTTCATCTAATCTTCCTGCTAAAATAGCCTTATAAAGATGCCCAACAGTTAGTGCTTTTTTCGAGGCTTTTTTTTCTTTCTTAAAGATTCCTATTAAAGAATTCAAAACATTAAGACCTTCTCCATTAAAATAGTCTGCCGCCATGAAATTAGATATATTTACATTATAATATTTTCCATAAGCAATAATAAACTCAACTGCATCATCGCCATAGACACCTAGATCATCTTCTAATCTTGTCTCCATATTTATATCAATATCATTTACAAAGGTCTTCTCTTTTACAAACTGAAAAAGATCCGGTTTTTCTATATTCATAACTATCTATTTTACATACATCCAACCTGTTTCAGGGTTTGAACGCAAGTTATAATAATCTCCAGCTCCCATACTAAAAGCCTTAAACCCTGCTCCAATCGCCTCTCTATTATCCCATGCATCTTTAGCCATTATTGCCCCTCCAACATAAGGCACCAAACGGCCTAGAAACCTACCTAATACAGCAGTACCAGCTTTTTTTGCTAATTTTTTACTGACTACACCTATTAGCTTTCTTTCACCTTGTTTAAGAGCAGGAATATTTTGGGGAAAGACTTTAGATAAAGTCCAGGACGCTACTGAAGAACCACTTTTTGATCCAAGTGCTCCAACAGGCTTTAAATAATCGATCTTCTGTCCTAATAAAAATAAACTTGGCCCCCAAGGATTAATGCCTTTGTCACCGGTAATTGTAACTTCTTTCAATTGATTTGCTTTAGTTGTATCAAGTCCCAAAGGATCAATATAGCTAAGAGGATTATTCAATACATAAGCATAAGGACTTGAATTATAATGAACCGCTGAATTCCCTGCCGTTATCATATTACGCGGCCCCAAGAAACTGAAATATCTACTCGCATTTGCTCTACCTTCAGCTGCATCCACATCATATCCCTCATTCGAAGCTTCCTGAGCATAAGCATCATCGTACGCACTCCAACATTCGTCCTCTTGCAACGGGTCTGGAACATTCCACCTTCCAATCACCGGATCATAGAACCTTGCCCCGTAATCAAATTGCGTTTGTAACTATCATTATCAATCAAGTTTTAGGTAAACAGTATCTTGGATCTTATCATTCAAATGCTTATTCTTCAAAATCAATCGTAACATATTACCTTTAATATTATAAGAGACAACTGTATCATATCTTTCATAGTTATAGATTACAGACTCTGTCTCACCCTCAATTTTTTTCACCTGAATAAAATCTTGACTTGTCGCATTTGAAGGCACAAAAGATACTCTGAGTCTATAATCCCTATGAGGAACAGCAATTTCAGTTAACTGAGAGTTTGATTCATTAAACAAGCTAAATGTAGAAACTTCATAAACAACGAATAAAAATATCACAACAGCAACAACTGACAAGATTACAATTCCTTTATTTTCTTTCATAATATTTAAATCCAGCTTTAATCCATTTTTGATCTCTTGGATCGTCACCATAAGGTGGAAACATTACAATGATTGTCGTTGGAGTACCACTACCACCTACAATTACTCTTCTTTGCTGCTTTTGCCATTCAGGCTTCGAAGTTCCTGCAGCCATCTGTGCTGCGCCAGCTTGTTCCAGCATAAATTCCTCTGTAAATGTGTGATTCGCTTTACCTACTACACCAAAATGATGATTCCCGATATCCTGAGCTTCCATAATATTTGCTTCAAACTTAAATGAAGTCTTTCCATCGTTACCTAATCCAAAGATACTTTCCTTATCATTCTTTAAATCCCAATCACCTCTACCTCGAACTTTTTCTCTAAACTGTAATATGTTTAAATCTGCAGATTCTCGAGCATTTTTATCTACCAAATTTTTATAAATCTCATTAACATCAATTGTACCACCAAGCTCTCCAATCTTTTTACCACCAGCAGCAGTATTAGTTTTAGAATCATAATCCTTCTTATAATCTTTAGATGAATTAGCTCCTTGATGAACATAAACTCCATTGTCACCATCTTCATAATTTCCAAGAACTTTTCCAAACTCATCAATATGCACCGATTCGGGGCCCATCCCATCCGGATCAGTAAACCTAATCGGATTATTGAAAGAATAATTATAAGGACTATGCCTTCTCATCTGCTCCGCAAGAGGATCAACCACGTTCCATCTCCCAATCACCGGGTCATAGAACCTTGCGCCATAATCTAACACCTTTATCCTAAAGGCTATCTAATTCATTCTCATTTAACTTCTTAATTAAATAATTAGTTCTTAATAAAACGCTACCAGCCGAATTTTGAATTATAACGACACCAAACTTAGGATCAAAATAATAAGCAAGTTTATGGGATTGAAAAATCTTAATAGGTTTGAAAAACAACTTGTGTAAAATTTTACCTTGAATGGTAATCTGTTTATCGAACACAACTTCGTAAGCACCGTCCCTTAAATAAACTACACCTCCCTTTCTTCTATAAGAATCATAAAATAATTTCCATTTTTTATTATTCTTATAGTACCATTTTTGATTGACAATTCTATACGAAATGGATTTATTATTATCAAACGTGAATAATCTAGTTTCTTTAAATTGAGAGTCATTCATATAAGTTCTTACTGTTGAGAAATTTTGCAACTTACCAAAAGCAGGACTAGTTTCGTTCTTTGCTGAAACATCACTAGTCTCATAATAATATCTTACAACTTTTTGGGCTAAACAACATTTGAATATAACTGTAAAAACACATAATAATTTGAATATTTTCATTACTTCCTCCTATATATTAACTTTGATAATTCCGAATCATATTTATCCTTTTCTTGCCTATAAGTACTTTTATTCATTTCCATACGATCGTTTATATACTTTTGAAGTCTTTGGAATCTTGTTGTCCTGAAAAAGACAATGTAGTAATATCTTTATCACTTAAACCAAGACCGTTGTCCTTGTTATATTCCTGTAAAATATTAACCAAATCACCTTCAAGTGAAAAAAATTTGTCACCACCAAGCTTAAATAAGTCAAGACGTTTTTTAAGCAAAGGATTCATCTTATATTGAGCAATTATCTTCTTACGCCACGCTTGGAACGCTGGATCTTTCTTCACTCGATTTAATAAATCTCCTTTAACAACTGATGCCTGAGTGTTTCGACGGGTTGCATTATATGCCAGATCGATAAAGTTCCCAGCCGGATATTTATCCTTGTGTTACACTCCCATTTAGGACATATTCGGTGCTTAATTTCCATACTCCAGCTCAGTAAATATATCCCTCTATATTTTCAGACAAAACAAAATCACCATCATTTTCTGAGACTTCATTCATAGAATTTACTTCTGGATCAAAACTTAGATAATAAAGCCCATTAGATCTTAAAAATTTATATTCCTCGACGTTATAAAATAAATAATCCGAATTATGATAAAACGAATACTCTCTGATACCTGAAAAGATCAATTTTAAAAATTCATTTTCATTATATAATATCCGTAAATCGATCTCTAATAACAAATTAGAATCTTTTAAAAAGATATTAATCCTATCAACTTTTGAACTTAAAATACTAACCTCAGTACTTAAAGCTTCAAATAAAATTTCATTTCGTCCAATATTTATCATCAATTAGGTATTAAATTTCTCTTTTTTCTTGTCTCTTCTTATCGTTTTCAAGTTCATCAGGCTTAGGCTTCCTACCACCTTGTTTTTCTCTTGCATCAGGATTATTCGGATTAGGTTTAGGTTTATAATCATGCATATGATCATCTCTCTCATTTACAGGCGTATGTCTTTTATTGTATTCTTTTGCAACCTCTTCATTAGGACCGTACACTTTAGTTGTTGTTCCAGAATCATTTGTCTGAGTAGTAATTGGCTCATGAATGATGTTAATCAGTATAATAGAGATCGTAATTATTCTGTTCAGGATTGTTAAAACTGAAAATACAGAAAATAAACCTAACACAAATAATGAGGGTAAAAGAAGAAAGAATCGTTTGCCAGATAAAGGCAGTAACAGTCCCCGAAATTGGGGTGCTCTGCCATCTTATCCACCACATTCCACCTTCCAATCACCGGATCATAAAACCTTGCACCATAATCTAACAGTGTTTCAACCAATATGATCTAAACCTTCGCCCTATCTGCTTGATACTTCTTTTTTTGTTAAATTAACTGACACTCTCAAAGAGTTTTTTTCGTAAAAGGCACCTAGCCCGACTGTATTCCTTTGTCCAATCATCAAAGTTGTTTTTTGCATGTTTTCTTTTACTAAAATTCAGTAAATTAATCAAAATAACTGAATCTAGTTCGGCATTTTGATACCCTATATACTGACGATTATATTGTCGTAATTTCTTTTTTAGCTTCCGTGGTTCATACATACCAAACATATTAATGTATTTTACATCAGATGCATTACTTAGTAAAAATGACTCTGCCTTCTTCACATCTGCAAGAGATGGAGTAAAGTGCTTTTTCGCCTCTTTTATATCAATAGGGAGCTTGTAATCAAATGGAAATATAACTCCTTCTCCTACATACCAATTCTTCAAACAGAAAGGAGTGTTAGTCTGACCAGATGCTTTTAGGCCAACGAGTGTTATTAGTCCGATAAAAATGAATCTTATAATTCTCATTTTGTTGCTTTTTTACTGCTCTATAATAATAAGGAAATATTCCTATCCCCAATTTCTCAGAATAATTCGGGCTATGCCTTGTAAGGGCAGAAGAACTCGACCGATGCCAGTTCTGTTGTCTATTCCATTAGCTTCATCAAGAGTAATATGACCATCGTAGTTATGTCGATCCTTTAAATGATTATAGTTATAAGAAAATCTGGCCTTGCAGCTCTGCCATCTGGATCTATCATGATTATAGGGTTATTATTACCATAAACGCAAGGTGAAAACCTTCTGCTCTTCTCCGCCAACGGATCAATCACATTCCACCTCCCAATTACCGGGTCATAGAATCTTGCGCAACTTATTTACTGTTAACCGGATTCGCTGGCAGCTAGTTTTCAGCTTTATAAAGAACGTTCCTTTAGCCTAAAGTTAGTTTTTTGTTTGGGTTTTACAAAGGCCGTTGGTGCGTTGATTTTTCGGCTTTACTGGTAGGAAGATCATCTGTAACAGCAAAGATAGCCTCCCCGAAGCTCTATTCTCATTGGTGCATTACAAGGAGCCCTGATGGAGCAAGTTTATGTTTTTGCTATACAAAAACTACTTTTACTACTCCCGTTGGTTGCTTTGGGGGGGTGGACACAACAGCCCTAAAATATGCTAACAGAAAATTGAAGATTAATTATGGAAGAGCGTAAAAATATAAAAGCGAAAAATTATGACTTGACATTTTCAAAAGATGAGGAGCAATGGATTGAAAGGGTGGAGAATTTTGGAATATATGAGAGTATTGAATTTACAGTTGACCTTGAACGACAAAGTTTTACAGAAGATAATTGGCTGACTTTATCAGGACTTATTGACTTTCTTGAAATTAACCTAGCAACTTTTGTTGAAAAAAGTATTGAACCATTGACTTCGTTTGCAGTAAAATCAGGATACTTTAACGAAGAACAACTACAATATATCAACTTTGGATTTTTGAATTGGGTTCAAATTGTGGACAATACATTTTCGGCAAATGATTATAATTGGAATTTTGAACTTGAATTTAGCATAAACAACATTGAAAATACCATTGAAAACATTGATGCTTACGGACGTTGGACAATCACGTTTTCAGGAAAAGCTGTGAGTGGAATCAGAAGAATAACTTGGTAGATAAAATGTAAGCTAACACTACGGTAGGGCCTGCAGCAAAGTTCGATGTGGCTCTATCGCAGCACGCTAAACTTTCTTCGTAAGCATTCCATAGCAATTCTGCAATTACAGATTCCTCTTCCAGATATTAGATATAGGTTAGATAAAACTCTTTTCCTGTGGATATAAAAATTGCACCTTCCAGTAAGTATGTAAGTAAGTGCCGATTCTCTAATTCGTCCTTTCCTGATTGAACATTATATTATATCAATGGACTGCTTTACTATGTGGTAAAGTCGGACTCCATGCGGAGACATAAAAAATCTAAAGTTCGACTTCAATATGTTTGCGGGTACCAAGGCGGAATTAGCAGGTTTTTGGCTACCCAAAAACACAACTTGGGGATTACAAAACAAACCAATAGGCCGCATAACAGATATGCAGCCCTCAGCTAATTAGCAAATACGAGTTTTATCATTTATAAATTAAACAATAAAGTACATTTTTTTTACTGCCTAAAGTATAAAATATTTTTTTTTCCTGCCTATCGATATATTTGACATCAAAGCTTTTTGTATTTAATCTAATACTATGCTCATCAATAATGCTTGCCTTTAGGCTTTTACTAAAGCCATGATCATATAAAAAGTCTTTCAACTTGCTAAATTCTGCCTTTGAAAACTCCAAATAGCCTTCTGACTTTCTTATTGCAACCCTAGTAATCATTCCATTCTCATCAAAAAATTCCTTAGTCTTTACTAAAAATCTGTGATTCTTGAATTCAAAAGTGCTATCATTTTCTGAAATGTAATAACCTGGTTCGATCAATATAGCAGACATCCTTTCTACTACTTTAATTTGATCATCAAAACAGCATAAAAATGTTAAACCGAAAATAAATACTAAAAAATTCTTAATCATGGTGATACTGTTCTACTTCCTGGGACTTTATTTCTTGGATCAACTACGACCTGAATTAGTCCTGGATTTGTTTGACTTTTATTAGCTTGTCCAACAACGCTATTTATAAATGAATTCGTTGCTGCATTAGATGGATTTTTTGGAGAATTACCCGAATTAACTATCCCAAAGCAAGCTTCCGATCCTGCTAGGGTTGGTTTTCCACCAGCACTTGTGTAATTACCACCGACGTGAAACATTACTCCATCTGCTGTATTTCCAGTCTTTGAATAACCCGCGGCTTTAGCAGCTGGTCTTGGAGAAGATGGCAAATCAGTACTTCCACTCTGTGTAGTCAAATACATAGCTTCAGCAGCACCTTTAGGATATCCACCTTCTTTTTGATGTCCCTCATAGACATTAGAACTTCCTTTTGCAGGTTCGAACGCTATATTAGAGGCTGTACGTGGACCATCTCCATTTCCATTCGCTGTGTAAGCAGACGCGTAATTATCCCGTGTGACCGTAAAGGCATCTCTTGTTGCCCCAAACTCCATGCGAAAACTCGCATCCTCAGTATCAGTTACTACAACTTTATATACGTTCACTGTAGTAGTTGCATAATCAGATGGATTACTCACCAGAATTTAGCGCCCTCATTTTCCGAACTGTAAAGACCCAGTACATCTTTTTGCATTCGATATCCACGCCCATAATATTATAGATCGCACGGTTTTCCACCGATCCGTTTACCCTCACCTTGAAAAACATGCAGTCTAAAAACACGAAAGGATAACTACCTCCAATGGCCTGTTGCGCCATTCTTGTACTGCCGGCAATACATTATCGGTGATGCATGAGATCTCAGCAGCAGAGATATCCATAGCATATATCTCCTAAATGTAATCACGCATCGCACGCGTGCTCATGCCCACGGCATACATCGAAAGAATATTCCCTTCCAGCTCTTCGGTAATGATCAGCTGGCGTTTGGGTACAACCTTAGGCTCAAAAGTGCCACGTTGGTCACGACCGGTCTCCAGCTCGAACTCTCCGGAGCTTAAACTGCGAACAGTCTTCTTACTTTTGCCATTCTTACGATTGGGCTGATCAGCCAGTTTGCTCTCAGAAATATGGTGCTCCAGCTCGCCGCTAAGCATTGACTCCAGAAAGTGTTTCATCATTGGTGCAAGAACTCCATCCGTGCCTGTCATTTTTTTGCCGGCATATAAGCCTGCTATAGCTTCTTTTTTGAAGCTTTCGAAATCAAAGTCTTCTTGTGTTGCAGTATCTTATGTCGATAGTTTAAAGTTACAATATTGACACAGTTTATGAAACACCCTCTCTGAACTTCTATTTTAAGGTGGATGCGTTATAACACACACAAAAGTGTCCCATGTGTGGGACTTTTACTGTTCTTCCTTACTTATTGTTCAAATAGTTAAGATATTCTTCTTCTATCATCCCGTTATTTACAAAACGATCTATTACAGCCCCATATTTATTTAAGGAGAACTCGACAGCTTCATCTAGTGTATAAAAAGTATCTAGCAACCCGTAAGGCTCATCTGGATCCACCACTGTAAAATCAGAGATATCAAGATTATCGACACTCCCCTGATCATAACACTCTATGTATAAAACATTATATTCTTCCTTTTCTGAGTATATACGCACCCACTTAAGAATTGTTTCACCATCACTCTCATAATGCCCTAACCACTGCTCTACTGCTTTACCGAGACTGAGTTTAGCCCTTAGTTGTTCTTTTGTTAGATAATTATTCATTTGCATATTATTTAATTGCCCATTTCCCTACCCCTCATATACCAGTGCATCTGTGCATCTCGCATCCTCATTTCGGGCGTTACTCCTTGTTTTGATTTATTAAGATGGGGTACATAACTTTGATGTACTGGCTTAACCTCATGTATTGCAGAGCCCGGCATCATATCTGCATGATGAAGCTCTAAAGGCATTGCTCGCCCTGACTTAGCAGTATTTCTTGGAGCAAAATTCAAGGGCCCCTTACCATCAGCAGCTCTCGCGAGATCACCTGTTGTCCATGGCCCCTGAAATCTCATCGGCTCCTCGTTTGGACCAAATCCAGTTCCAGCAGGCACGTCCTGCGTATATTTTACAGTAGTAGTAGTAGTAGTAGTAGTAGTAGTAGTAGTAGTAGGGATATCATCCACTACACTTGCCGTTCCTCTTACACTAGCCGGAATTTTTAAGTTCCCTGGGTTACTCTGCTGAAAGCTTAAATTTGACGCTGCAATTGATTGTGCATAGTACTCACCCTTTGTCAAATCCTTATTATAAACATCAGCAGGGGTAACTCCTCTTTGTCCATAACTTTGTTGATAGGACAACCCTAACTTCTGGCTCTGGTCTGCAGGAGAATTCAACCAGCTTTTGATTGAGTTCCATAAACCTTCACCTGGCCAAGGCCACATCCCATCTGGATCCACAAATCTGATCGGGTTATTGAACGCATACGTATATGGAGACCATCTTCTTCCCTTCTCTGCTAAAGGATCCATTACGTTCCATCTTCCAATCACCGGATCATAAAAACGTTCACCATAATCTAACGCCCTTATGCAACTTTTTTACAGTTCACCGGATTCGCTGGCAGCGACTTTTTAGCTTTATAAAGAACGTTCCTTTACCGTAAAGTTAGTTTTTTGTTCGGGTTTTACAAGAGGGGTAATTTCGTTCTTCGGAGAGTTTCTGCTACTGGTAAGGTTGATCATATGTTACAGCAAAGATAGCCTCAGAAGGAAAAGCAGTAAAGTGGACGATCCAAAATTACTGACCCCCTTTGGCCAATTTAAAGATTTAACGTAAGAACCTGATTTCAAACAGCAAAAGAGATCAATCTAAATTTGGCGGGAAGGGGTCAGTTGGATGGGATTTGTCCAATTAACTTTTGTTCTCTACATTTGGACTATTCAACTGGATTAAGCATCCTTTTGTGCATTATTATGAACATAGGAGATAAGATAGCGGCATTGCGCAAGGCAAAAAAGATATCACAGGCAGAACTGGCAAGGGAAGCGGGAGTGTCCCGTGAGATCATCGGACGCTATGAGCGCAACGAGGTTTCCCCATCGGTAGACGTGGCAAAGAAGATTGCCGATGCACTGGAGGTATCGCTTGATTATCTGGCTGGCGACAGCGACAAGGCCAGCTTTGATAAACAGACCCTGAAACTTATTGACGAAATAGAGGAACTCGAACCATCAATCAAGGATAAACTACTTTTCCTGGCAAACGCAATCATCCGTGATGCAAAAACAGGCAAGGCGTATTCGCACTAAAACAACAAAGCCCTCAAATCGAGGGCTTTGTTGTTTATTCGTTACAGGGTCTTAGTTCGCATTATTCTGGAGCACTATGAACTTATCATTCAACTCGTACTTAAGCAAAAGCGATCTCTTGCCTAATTGCTGGTTAGTTTTAATATCATTTATTGTCAAAAGATATTGCCCCATTTCTTTTCCATTAACAATTCTTAAGTAGGCTATATCTCCATTTTTATTATAGTCAACAAGACTGTTTATGTTTCCGAAACGACTTACAAACTCTTGGCAAGACTTGGCTTTCCGAGAGTTTTCTAGCTCAAGAAGCGCAAAATAGGATACCTGTACTCCAGAACCCGATGCGGATTGACCTTTTCCAATAATGCACAGATAATTCCTGCCATAGCTATAAAGCCAATATGCGGACAATGAAGAAGGATCCATTTTATTCTTCAGATTAAAAGTCTGTTTGCCAAAAACAAACACATCTTTTTTATCCTCCGCATAACTCACATACTTGAGGGAGGGCATACTTTCCTTCGATACCAATTTTGATACGTATTTGCCTGTAGCCTCGTTTGTCTCTATAGACACAAACTCGCCCTGTATCTTTTTATGCTTAATAACTTGTCCAAAATCCAGTTCAGCGTAAACATCATCGATACTCCTTACCGATTGAGGCTTGATGCTGTTCTTTTTATTGTACACGGGCTCCTGTGCATTAATGCAGGAAGAGAGAAAAAAAAGAGCTGTGAATATTGGATATATATATAGTTTCATAGAATAGTTAATAACGTCTTTCTCCAGAAGCCTTGATAAATGAACTGGTCTTTTTCATAAATGTTGTTCCTCCCTGTGAGCCTGTAGTTTCCCATTTATAAGAGTACGTGCCCCTAACCTTAGTATTTGCTCCATTTTTATCTTTGTAATACTCTGTAATGGGAGCTCCCTTAACCATTTTACTTCCCAATCCTTGCATATCGTGATCGGGGTTGGTGAACAATAACCCGCCAGTAGCCCTTTTTTCAGCCTTAGACCCTATATCTGAACCAGCCCAGTGGGTTGCCCCGTTTGAGATATCAGGACCTCCCATTACCGCATTGATCGCCCCGCTTATAGCTGTTTGCATAAAGGTACCATTTCTTCCTTCGCTACTCGATTCATTAAACGCTGTTGTCCTTGCGTTTCCGTCTGTAGCAGCAAAGGCAAAGCCTTTTATTGTAGAAGAAATCGTTGCATTATCTCCTCTAGCCTCCTTGTTATTCATTATGGCACTCGCAATACCAAATACTTCTGCTTTAACATTTGATGTGCCGGATTCTCCATACGAAGTTGATGCTAAAAGCAACAGCTCGCTATTGGTCTGACTTAACTTAACAGCATTTTTAAAGGTTCCATCAGATTTTTTAGAATCAGCAATATAAGCTAAATTGTCATTTTTATTATCTGTTCCTAAGTATTCACCATTGGTTTTATAATAATCTCCAAACATCCCATCAGGATCGATAAAAGAAATAGGATTATTAAACACATAAGTATAAGGACTGGTCTTCCTGTCCATCTCCGCCATCGGATCAACCACGTTCCACCGCCCTATAACCGGGTCATAAAATCTTGCGCCGTAATCGAGCTGTCCCAGCTCTTCTTGCAACTCCTTGCCGTTATAAAGATATTTATTTTTTTCACCAAAAACATATTGTCCGTTTTCTTTTATTTTTCCAAACGGATAATAATCCTGTTGCTGTATCTTTCTAATCCCTCCAGAAATATCAAAACTATATCTCGCGTTGCCCAGATGATCACTTAAAGTATATTCATAATTGTAATCCGTACCACTGCGGCGGGCTAGACCAACTTCAGTCTGGACAAAATCGATACTTCCATCAGGCTTATAATGAATACCATTTATATAATCAACAGCTCCACTAACGCTGCTTGTCTTGCGTAGTTTCCTGCCGCTGGCATCGTAAAGGTATGAGAGGTTCGATGAAAGCAATGTCACCGTTGAAGGCAGATTCAGATCATTGTAATCAATCGTAGCCTGGGTTCTACCGTCATAAGTAGCATTTCCATTTTCATTATACATATAATTACCTGTCAGGTTAGCTACCCCATCAAGCCTGTTACCCGTATACGAATAAACATTTGCACCGGCACCGTCCCTGTTGAGGCTTTTGATGTTGCCCATCACATCGTAAGTCAAAACCTCAGTCATCCCGGCACCTGTACCCTGCGCTAATCTGTTCAGTTTATCATAGCCGTAAGTGAAGGTATTTGGATAAACATTACCCGCACCCCATCCCTGGTTCGCAATATTTCCATTGTACTGAGCAGTTGTCCCATCCTGATAAAGCAGTTTGAAACTGAATTCGGCAGATTCACTTTTAGCCAGCCAACCGCGTTCGTTGTAATAAATCTGGCTATTTTGCAAACCGTTGTGCAAAGCTTTTTGGCTGAGCTGTCCGATTTCATTGTACCCTTCAGCAGAAAGCGTGATCAGAGGATTGGAAGTTACTGAATTCAGTCCAGTTTTCTGTTCCGTACTTACCTTACGCCCCATATGATCGTACTGGTACCTATTGTACACATATAAAGCTTCCGTATTGCTACTGTAATGTCTGCGGGTACTTTCTTTCAGCTCGCCTGTAAAACTGTACACATTACTGATCTCATCATAATTGTACTGATCAGCGATATTGTTTTTATAATGTTGGCCTTTGCTTTGGATTACCTGGCCTTCAGCATCATAATAGTTTACAGTGAGCAACATGCTGCCTGTACCCAATACCGTCACACTGCTAGCGGTCAATAATCCTTTTGTACGCGGAGGCTGCATCTGCCCCAAGCCAGGGTCGGGCTGTCCAAACACATTGCCCGGAAAATCATAGTCATCATAATAATTCAGACTGTGGTAATAGCTGATGCTTTGCGGAAACACATTATTGGTATAACCCACACCTGAGCCAGATTTTTCTTCCCACCACTTATATCCGGGATTATTCAAGATTAAATTGTCAACATCTGTCTGAATTTCCGGCCGGAGCCTGCTGTCAGTATACAAACCGGTAAGGATCACCCGGCCAAATGCGTCATATTTAGTCAGCAACCACTTCCCTTCTGTTCTTTGCTTCCAGTCCTGGCTTAGTATCACCTGGTCAAGCGAGTTGTAAACCATAAATTCCCAGTCTTTCCCCGGTACTTTCTTTTCTGTTACTCTGTTTCTGCCATCATAGTGATAACCGTACATGAAGTTTTTAAACTCTGCATCATTTTCAATGAAAGTATTTACAGCTCCCACCAGGCGGTCAGTGCCTTCGTTTACCGCAGGTGGCAACACATAGCGCAGGTTCCCAAAATCATCGTAAACATAATACGTAGACAGGCTTTTGCCATCGCTTTCCCAAACCCTTTTCAGCACCACCTTCCCCTGAAGATCTTTGTATTCATCCATAGTCCCGGCTTTGCCATCGGCAGCAGTCCAGTTTTCATCTTTTACCGTAGTCTTATATAAAGTATTCGCGTTATAATAACCCGCCGTAGCACCTGAAGCAGTAACCGCCCATGATTTAACCTCGTTAGCCAGGTTTGTACCGTACTCAGTCTTTAACGTATGTCCCGTATTATTTGCCGCAATCTGCCATGCCGAACCTGACGCGCCCTGTTCCAGTACCCGGTTTAATGGCGATGCCTCAAACCGGGTTTCTGAAAACGGTGTAGTGAAAGCCTGCGCCTGCCCTGCAGGTTGCCCTGCATAATAAGTAATCACCTGGGCCAGTGCATCGGCTTTATACGCACCATTAGCAGTAGCAGCTGCATAGGGTAGATATTTAAACCGCTCCCGGCCAAACTCATCATAGGCGATAGGTACCACCACATCTTTATCTGCATTGCCACTGCCTTTAACCTGTACCGTTTGCAAAGGCCTGCCCAAACCATCTATATATTGTATACTAGTCTGCACCAGGTTAGGATTACAACTGCCCGCTACCACAGCTGCAGCTGTAGTCATACCCCCTTCTCTGGGAACATAACTAATTACATAATTCTGATCCTGACTGGGTGTCAAACAAATACCACCTGCTGTTACCGCAAAACTTAAAGTTGTACTGTTACTTCCAAACCCATTATAAGCCGTAACCGTATAAGTAGTTAGCGGAGCAGCAGCCGTAGGCGTACCGCTGATCGTCCCGTCATTGTTGTTAAAAACCAGTCCCGCAGGTAAAGCCGGACTGATCGTATAAGCCTTCAGGATCGTCATTTTTCTGATCCTGTTGGTATTGTCTTCAGCAATGTAAATGTTCTCATCATTGTCAATACTCAGGCCATAAGGCGAGCTCAAACGCACCACCGAACCCGTGCCATTCACCACGCCCGCAGTAGTGGTACCCGCAAAAGTAGAAACCACCCCAGCAGGCGTAATCTTACGGATCATATTGTTGGTCTGGTCATTGATGTAAATGTTACCCGACTTATCCAGCACCATACTGTTCACATGCCTGAACTGCGCACCCGAACCCGTACCATCCTGATACCCCGCAACACCATTACCCGCAAAAGTACTGACCATCCCTGAGGGCGTAATTTTACGCACCTGGAAATTGTAACGGTCGGCCACAAACAAGTTCCCGGCAGCGTCAAACACCACACCCATCGGATTATTAAAAGTAGCAGAAAGCGCAGGCCCATTCGTCGATCCCTGGGCACCAGTACCCGCAAAAGTACTCACCACGCCCGAAGGCGTGATTTTTCGGATCTTATGCATCGTATAATCCGCTACAAACAAATTCCCCGAAGCATCAAAAGTCAGCCCGATCGGGTTGTTGAAGCTCGCTGCAGTACCTACCCCATCAGCCGAACCGGCCGCACCACTACCCGCAAAGGTAGTAACCACACCCGCCGGGGTAATCTTACGGATCCTATGGTTGTTCTGGTCACTTACAAAAAGATTGCCCGAGGCATCTATCGCAAAACCTGCGGGCCGCATAAAAGCAGCAGCCGTCCCCGTACCATCAGCAAAACCCGCATATCCTCTTCCTGCAAAAGTAGTTACCTGTCCGGCAGGCGTAATTTTACGGATGCTGTGGTTACCCGCATCAGCCACATACACATTACCCGCAGCATCAACGGCTGTATTGATCACATAATCAAACGTAGCAGCAGCACCAAAGCCATCAGAAAAACCAGGATTACCACTCCCCGCAAGGGTGATGGTACTTTGCCCGCCAGAACTCACTGCCCCTCCAGTGTTCACCGGGCTTAAATTAACCGCAGCACCAACTGAAAAACTGGGCGGACTGGAATACGTAATCACCGGCAGACCAGAACTGCCACCCATACTCACCTGGATACTGGTAGTAATATTCCCGGCATAACTGCTATATCCCTCCGAAACGACATAATAAGTCCCGGCGGATAAGGTAGTATGAATATAAGCCGGCGTACCTGGACAAGGACCAGCATTGCTGTCATCATTCTGATTGATTTCAGTACCATAAGCATCCAGCAAATGCATATACGTGTCAATGCTACTCCCGCAGTGCATCAGGGTCACATCAGCCGTACCATTTAGGGTGAACTTGTAATAAATATCATTGCTTGAATGTCCGATATTGTTGCCTAAACAAGGATCGGCGTTACTCCGGGTATCGCTAAAGGTTCCGCTACTGCTAAAAGCTCCGGCCGGAATTGCATAAGTCATTCCGGAGCCTGCTGAGGGCGTACCACTTCCCGAAAAATTAAAACTGATTTGCAGGTTCCCGCTATAGGAGGCATAACCTTCAGCCGCCACAATGTAAGTTCCTGGTCCTAAAGTGGTGTAAATTGAAGAGGTGGCACCACCGCAACCATGATCATCATCGGAATTGATTTCAGTATAGCTACTCGAAAACAAACGAAGATAGGTGTCAAAATCACTGCCACAGGTAGAAATCTCTACACTGGTAGTACTGGTCAGCGTAAAGCTGTACCAGACATCAGGACTGGCATACCCATAACTGTCCATCGAGTTAGGGGTATACTGGTAATCTGTATATGTACTACCAGAGCAAGAATTTGTTGATATTAAAAAGGGATTATACATCGAACTCTGGGCAAATACAGCGGTATAACCAAGACACAGTATGGCTAAAAGTGTGAACAGTGATTTCATCATCAGTCTTTTTTATGGGTGAGCGTTATGGTTTTTTCTCTACAGGGGAAGGGGTAAGTTCTGTTGTAGGGATGATCCTGGCTTGTTGGGCCGGGTTCAGCAGTTGCTTCAAACGTTGGTTTTTTCCGGCTATGGCTGCTTCGATCCGGGCTCGCCTGGCTGTTTCATTTAAACTGGTATCGGCAATGATGGCTTTCAAGGCTTGTTTGTAATTGTCCTGAACCTGGGCTACTTGTTCAGCTTTAGCGGAATCGACCTGCAAAGTCTTTCGGTAAAAGTTTCGCTGTTGCTGCTTTTGCCGCAGTTGCTCCGTTGGTTTTTGTTGTGCAAAACTGCTGGTATACATCACTGTTATTCCAAATAACAGTAGTGAAAAATATTGGAATTTCCTCATGGTTTAATTGGTTTTATAGTGGTAATCGTAGCTTTTAATGACATGACCATTTTGATCTTTGATAGTCTTTAGTCGTTGAAAATTATCATATTCATAATATGTCGTCATGCCCTTCGCATCCGTCTGACTGGTCATGCCTACAAGCGGCACATAAGTGTATGTACTTACCGCGGCCGTCGGTAGCTGCTGGCGCAAAGCATTTATCACCACCATATTGGGAGAGACAGTTCCGAAAACCCCGTTCTGCAGATCTGTGATTCCAGACTGGCTTAAAACGGAAAGCACCTGAGCATAAGTAGCGTTTTTAATTTCCGCAATCATATATCGGTCATTATAGCCCCAGAGGTAAATACCATGCTGTCCGCTTTTAGTGACAAATTCGACTGGATTTCCATTGGCGGAATAACGTAGCACCTCATGCTCAAGACTATAAACGCCACCTGTAGCACCGGTTTCTAGCTTTGACAATTGCGAAGGCATTAATACGGTTGATGTGCCGTAAGGAAATTCTGCATAGTCCATTTTAACACCAGAAACTTTTTTATCATCTACAAAAGTCTCTGTCTTGAGAACCGGGGCCAAAATGTTCCTTCCCACCATTTTTTCTATAATAGTTGGCGTTGTGCCAGATGTAGATAGCTCAGGATAAGTCATTTTTGTTTCTGTAAGCACATTCCGACTGTCATAGGTACGCTTGTAATTCAACTGGTTATTGGAATTATACATGTAAGATTCAGTTGAGTTAATGCTGGCATTTCCTTCATAGTTGGTGATGGATTTAGCCTGAAGCACACTATGGCCGATGTTGTCTGCCCGACTGGTAAACCATTCGGAAACAGTTGTTCCGGCGGGATAAAATTCCGTTTTATAGGTATTCACAAACATATGATTGTTTACAGAAGCGTAAGAAGCCATCCAATCATTAGTTTCTTTTCTTTTGATTATAAAATCGCTACCTGTATACAGGAAGTCCCGCTTTTCTTTTAACACGTTATAACGGCACTTGTAAGGGTCGTAATAAAGGGTATTACCGTAATATTGTGGTTTTTCGAAAAAGGAAGTATCATTGTAACGGTAGTCGTAAGCATCATATTCATATACCGTTTTACCTGTTAAAGTCGGAGCGACCCACTGAGAATTTTCAACATCTCCATCATAAACTGTAACTTCAGGATATACGACAGGCACTCGCCCATCTAGCACCCTCCTGAAGTTTGCAGCCGATATAGAGCAATCCCATCCAAATATATTATTTAGAATATAAGGAAAAGGATTTACAAACGACTCATGCTGCCCGGCAGGACTTAAGCCTACCAGCATGTTTTGTATCGTTGTTGGGATCTGATAAGAACTGAAAGTTGAGTAGGATAGGATGTTTGGATCTACAGTTGCCTCTCCTAAACCTGTATGGGAGTTGGTAGAGGGATCATGTAGCCGGCCATAACGGAAACTTTTCACATCGGACACTATATTTTCAGCCTTATAATTAGTAATCTTCTTGATCCTAAAGCCCCCTGCAGACATTTCCCTCCAATTATTTTTATCGTAGATATAGCTCCCATCATAATCAGTAGCAGTCAAGCATCGGTTGTTTTCAAATGTAAATTCCGTGTAGCCCCCCGTAGGGTATATTATTTTTTCAAGGATACCATGACTGGAAGCATCCGAAGGTAAACGGGAGTCCACGTAAGCGTTCGACGACAACCGTAGATTATAATAGGGGGAAAGATCCCGTTGGTTTTTTGGAACCTCTGTGGCTTCAATAGCGATAGGATTTATGTTGTTTTCAGGTCGATCTTCAATCAACACATTCAAACGGCCTACTCCATACTGACCACCAGTACTATTCAGATATCCCCAATGGTCAGTACCACTGAAACTGTAATAGCTACCACCATAATTGAAACGATATATTTCAGTACTGTCGTTTAACTGAAGATCAACGGTCTTAATGCGGTCAAGTTGCGCTATCGTATTGCCAGTTACTGAACCGGGAATATAAGCACTACGTTTATTGACGCCAAAACTGATGTTGCGGCTTAGGGTACCATTGTCCATAACCTGGATACCCTTAACGTAATTTTTTGCTGAAGGACTACCATTCTCGTAGCTTAAATTAACAATTGTATTTCCGTAAGATATCGATGAAAGCAATTTCATCTTGTAGCTAATGTTATCATAAATGGCTTCTTTATGTCCTTCATATTGATTTACTCCTCCTGCCGAAGTATAAGGTATCCAAACACGTTTGATGATTACATTGGCTTCGCCAAAATTAGCTGCGGTGGATTCAATGACGGTCCCGTATTCAAAAGTGATAGGCGCACCAGGAGCAGCAGGCAAATCAATGCGGCTAAGCTGCCAGGAGATAAAAGATTGCGGAAAAGCACTTGTTCCCAGATACGGCGTATCTCCCCCCTCAAAAGTGTACTTTACTCCATTCTCATCCGTAATAACAAAAGATTCAATTTGATATGAGCTGTAATTCGCATCTATCTTTAGCTTTCGCCCGTTGGATACAATATATTGCAAAATCCCACTGAACTGATTTCGGTCTAATATCAGATCGAAGCCGGAACCATCGGGCAAGCTCACATTGAACGCATCGTGTTCCCAATTGTAATTAGTCAGCAGACCGTCTTTATACGTATCATAACTCTGATACAAGAGATTTGATTCCAGTTTAAAATCATTCTGTTCATCCGGCAATGCTTTGATCGTTCTGGAAACGCAACTGTTTATAGAAAGCCCCCATCCATGCCCATACACATCATAATTGTAGCCCGGTTTCACTGGCTGGGGGTAATAACTCAGCGCAACTGGGAGCTTGTATCCATAATGGTCAATTGTGTAGAGTGGAATCGAAATGTTTGGAATGCCGGTATAATAATTAATTCCAAATTCTCCATGCTGCATAATAGAGACCGCCTGTGGAGAAGTAGGGATGGGCGGAGCAAGCGACTGCATATTCTGACCGTTAACCGAGGCTATGATGCCCATCCACAGAATTGTAAAAAATAGTCTTTTAATCATTTTTCATAATTTTTAAAATCAGGCAAAACATTGACATTCATAACTGGTATAAGTTTATACGGGGAGAAATCGCTTCGTCACAGATATAACTCAGCGTGTTTTGGAAAATTACAACTCATAAACATCTGCAGGAAATTATTTTGACGAACGCTATATTTCCCTTGATGAACACATGGAATCACTTGACTATCAAAAAATATGTCATTTCAAAAATCTATGGACTTTCGATATCAGAGCACTAAAAAAATGTCAATAATACAATTATTTAAATAGCCAATAAAAAAGCTAACAACAAACTGAGCTTGTATGCATTAAGGATCTTTTTATTTTTCTTTTCTAAAAATGCTTTTTTAAAAGCATTACCAATATTAATCTTCCACTTTTGATTATCATTTAGACAAACAACATTACCCTCGATAGAAGTAATTTTACTATCATTAATGATGTATGACTTATGTACCCGGATGAATAAATTTCTGGGCAAGTTCTCTTCCATTTCTTTCAGTGTGTTATAACTTAGATAAGTCCGACCATTTTCAACATATAAATTAACATAGTTCTGCATGGCTTCAACAAAAACAAGATCAGAATACTTGATCAGAATTTCTTTCATCCCTTTCGAATCAACCTTCACAAAAAACGCATCTTGAATTGATTCGACCCGATGTTTTTCAGAAATAGCATATGGCCTCCTGCCTATACTACTAAACTTCTCAATGCTTTTAACAAATCTGATGTAAGAAACCGGAGTAACCAGATAATCAAATGCCTGAAATTCAAATGCATCAAATGCATCATCCATTCGATCAGAAACGATGATGACACAGGAAATTTGCCGCATCAGGTTAAACTCTTCTTGATGTTGTTTAAAAAGGTCAACCCCGATAAAAACAATATCTGGCCGATGGATCCGCATACCATTTAAGCCTTCGGCAAATGAACCTGTGATTCCTTTTAATGATAGAGACACTTTTTGAATGTAAATTGCCAGTTCTGCTACTATAGCAGGATTTCCAACAACAAAACAACTAATCATTTCATTTATAAATAATCAAAGTCAACGGTTTTTGATTTTTTCCATAAGCCATTGAGCGCATAAAAATTATCCAATAATAACAAAGAGAAGGGCAGCCAGCGTGCCCTTCTCTTTTCTCCGAAAAAAAATTATATTAAAATTTCTGAGAAAAAATCCCAGTTAACAACCAAATAAAGGCACTTTTAATGCTGTACTGAGAAAAAGAGCACAGCTTATTAAATAATTACCGGGGCAAAAAATCGACATACAGATTCCGAATGGTGATGCTGTCCCTACATTCTATGCCAAATAATGTCAATACGCTCATTACAATGAAAAGACTTACAGTTGGCGAGCCTATTTGATAAAGCAAAGATATTCTGGTGGTTCATTTGACACCCGTTAAAGGTGTCAAATGACACAATATTTTGCTTTTTTTGAAGTCTTTAGAATCTGTTGATCCTACTTAACTTTAGGTATACCATAAAATGAAAAAATATGAACAGATTATCACTTGAGCTTTACTTTAACCAGCAGAACCTTGGTAAGCTGGTATTAAAAACCGCCGGACAACTGTTGAGGTTGGACAGGCTGGAAAATGCCTTGCCTTTTGTGGCCAGTATGCACCAATTGATTAAGGCTATTGACGCCGGAGCACGTAAAGAGAGTTGCTTCGAACTTAGAGATCAAAGCGGGAAAGAATGGGTATTGGAATGCAGATTAATTAGTGGACTGGTTGATTTACAGCTCTGGTTTGAAGAATTGGATTGGAGTGGACACCTGGAAGGCTTGTTTAACTGGCGCGGCTCAAAAGATGACTTTACAGGGGCTGTACAAGGTTTGCTTGCTAGAATGCCCAGGTATAGATTTATTTGGTAATATTAAGATATCCGGTTTTCCCGGGGCTGATGCTATCGTTGCTAACCGCAGCTAAAAAAGGTTTGCAAACGTCTTATAAACCCATAAATAGTAAAACATGGGAAAGTATAAAAAAGGAATCCTCGGTCCATTTAGAGGTAAAGTGGGCAACGTTGTAGGTGCCATTTGGCGCGGGATTCAGTATCTAAAAAGCTTACCGGATGTAAGCGGGGCAAACCCAACACCGGCACAGCTGAACATCAGGGCTAAATTAACGTTGATTACCGGTTTTCTGAGAAATCTGAAAGCAGACATCGATGTGGGGTATCAACAGTTTAAAAAAGGCATCACGCCAATGAATGCCGCAGTATCCTATCACCTGAAGTATGCGGTGAAAGGTGTCAATGCTGCAAATTACACGATCGATTACGACAAGGTAATGGTAAGTGTAGGCAAATTGCCGGCAGTTGAAGATTACGAACTGGTAGTAGATGCACCAGGAAAAATCAAGTACACCTGGACGCATACCCTGGAGGCCGATGATCCATCGCTGACAGACCGGTTGAGGCTGGTGGTGTACAATCCGGCCAAAGACAAGTGGGTGATGTTGAAAAATGCAGCGGCAAGATCAGCAAAAACTTATACCTTAAATGTTCCAGCTCTTTTTGGCGGAGATGATGTGTATACCTGGATGTATTTTGTCAGTCTAGATGGCAAACAGGTATCGGACAGCATTTCGGTACAGATTACTTTACTTTAATTAAAACAGGCTGTATCACCGACTACGGATTGATGATACAGCCTGTGATTTATTGGACTAAAAAAAGAAAACGATGAAAACGTTAAATTTTAAAATGCCGAAGTTTCCGGCAAAAGAAATGGAATTGGGCTTAGTTGGTATCATGATGCTATTTGCATGGTTTGTCCTCCCTAAAATGATGCATAGCGGGGATGTTACCACAGGGTATATTGACCAGAGCATCTGGCTGCTGATTTTGTTGAGCCTGATTAGCTTTTTACTGACAGTGGGTTTGTGCTGGTGGGTGCTGCAACGGTTTTGGCTGAATACAGGCTTACCAGGATTAAATAGTATGGTTTTAAACTTTCGGGATTTAGAGTTATGGCAACAGTTAGGGTTTTATTTTGCTTGCTTTGCGGTATTGCTATTGGCGGCAGTCGGCCTGATGGCAGGAATGATGTAAGGACGAGCGTGCTGCAGATCGCTACAGCAGAACTTGGCGTAAGGGAAGTTGGAAATAATGGCGGCCCCAGGGTTAGAACCTATTTAGCTTATGCCGGGATTAAAACACCAGCGCCCTGGTGTGCCGCATTTCTCAGCTATTGTTTTGGCAGGGCGGGCTGCACGGAACCAAAAACGGCCTGGAGCCCGGCCATGTTTCCAGCGGTACGGCTGACATCAGACCCCAAACCTGCCGATGTATTTGGGATTTATTTCGAGAATTTACAAAGAATTGGGCATGTGGGCCTGGTAGAAAGGCTACAAGGGAAATTCATTTTTAGTATTGAAGGAAATACTTCGGCAGATGGAAGCAGAGAAGGTACCGGGGTATTCAGGCGGTTGAGGCATACCCGCACGATAAGTAAATATGCGGATTGGATTACGGTTAAATAAGAATTGTTTAAGTAATATTTAAAATTATGGCAAGGTATAAAAATGGAATAAACGGGCCCTTTTCTGGCAAAGTTGGAAATGTGGTTGGCGCAAGTTGCAGGGGTATTGATTACATCAGGGCTTTGCCCGAAATTTCGTCAAAGCCTCCTTCCGACAAGCAATTGATTCAGCGGTATAAATTCAGTCTGATTACTGGCTGGTTGAGCCCGCTGAAAAAGCTCATCAATATTGGTTATCAGGGTTTGGCCGGAGAGCAGACCCCAATGAATCTCGCGGTAAGTTACCACATGAAGGAAACGGTGATTGGCGCAGTCGCTGATGCGAAAATTGATTTCAGGAAAGCGATATTTAGCCGGGGTGATTTGCTGATATCCTGGATACGGCAACTATTGACCTTTGCAAATGGCGTGTTGCAGATTGATTGGGACAATGGCCCTGAATCGACTTTCTGCAATCCTGATGATGAGGCCAGCTTTATCTTTTACAATGAAAAGAAGGGAAAGTTTGTTGTGTTTGAGCATGCTGCCCTGCGGAGAGATAAAACCGTGATGTTACAAATGCCCAAGACTTTTGCCGGTGATCGGGTACATGGATGGATGCAGTTTGCGGATAGGAATCAGGTTGCGGTAAGTACCTCAGTATATTTAGGAGAATTGGTATGCATGTGATCATACGAATGCTATAAATTGCGATTAGCATTCTTAAACATCAAAGCCCTATCAAAATCGATTAGAAACTGAGTCCAGGCCATTTCTGCATTTGCTACAAATTCAGCCCAATCCAAAGGTAATTCATGAGCCAGTAACAAGAGCGCGCCCTCAGGTTTATCTTCGATACGGATAGATAATTTGCTGGGAGGCAATTCTACCAAATTAACCTGCCAGGTAAGTACCAGTTTATTTGGTTTTCTAAGCTGAAGATATTCACCAGTGTGATTTCGGTCAATTCCGTTTAATTTGGCAGCATAGGCAAAATAGCCCCCTACCACAGGATCTGATTGACAGCTGATCAGCTGAAGACTAGGATTTGATCCGAAAAAAGCCGCGTACATAATTTCTACGTCTAACCAGCCTAAAAAAACCTGTTCTGCACCTACACAAAATTGATGTGCTGCGGTTGCCTGTAAAGTGAGCTTATAATCCATGTCAATTGCCAATAAGTGATGAATCACCGGATTACTCCGGTTTACGCTACTACATTAAAGTTACACAATAACGATCTGATTAAGAAAATTATTTAATAATTTTCTTAATCAGTTTATTACAATTTAAACTGGTATAGGCTTAAGCAAAATCCCTGTTACAACACTTAAATTAGCGTACAGGCATTATTATATTGTAGCAAAAAATAAAGTCTTGGATCAACACATAGATTACGAACGGATTATTGAATGCATGCCAATTCCAGCGGCTATTTTCGATGCCCAGGGATGCAAGTTGATCGCAGCAAATGATGCAATCCTGCTGGCATGGCACCGGACACCTGAGGTAATGGGTGTAGAATTGCTTGATTTTATGCCTGAACTGGCTACTCAACCCTATCCAAGAATTCTCAATCATGTGATCAAATCAGGCCGGATATGGGTGGAAAAAAATGCAATGGTCAACATCATCAGATCAGGCAAAGAAGAATACATTTCGACCGATTACAGTTATCAGCCAATATTTGGATCTACAGGAAAAACGACAGCAGTTTTACTTTTAGGCGATGCCTCCAATAAATTGTCTGACAACTTATTTGAAGGTGCCAACCAGAAAGCCCTGATGAACACTATTCAGTATAGTGAAGCGGGAATATGTATTTACCGGGGCCCAGATTTTGAGATAGAGGCAATTAACGAACCCATGTTGAAACTTTGGAACGGTAAACCTAAATGGCAGATCAAGGTGTTAAACCATGTATACTTTAACGCCATGCCTTACACATGTAACGAACATGGCATAGTTTACGACTATATGCCGCTTATTCCTGACATGAGAGGTCCGACTGGGGTTTATGTTGTTGCAAAACAACTTAGATGAATCCATAGCACGCGTTCTCATCACAATTATTTGATTATGTGCACATAATATTATATTTTAGTAGATACAATCACTTACACTTAAAGGTTGAATCCATTGAAAAAGTATTCAAGTGCTGAACAAGATGTAGTGCTCTCTGCCCAACTCTATGCGATAGAAAGGGAATCGAAGTTTGACCTGCTCACTTTAAAGGAGCTTGGAGATTTACTTCCTGGAGTAATATTGGTCAATGATTTAAATAATTTTCAGAACATTTACATGAGCAAGGCTGGCTGCGATTACCTGCAAACCAGTCCTGAAGAACTCTTTACCCTGGGACCAGCATATTTTTCGGCTAAATACTTTCGCGAAGATGAAATGAAATGGATAGCAGAAGGATTTATGAGCATGCTGGACACGGGAGATCAATCGCTGGTTTGTAGTTTTAACCAGAATGTAAGGCCTAATGCCAATGCAGATTGGAAAAAATTCCATTTAAGTGGTAAGATACTTGATCAAAACCTTGCGCACTGCATTTATATGGCCCAGGAAGTGTCAAAAGCCGGAACTGCCATCCATCAGATTGCGAAAGTGCTCAATGTAAAGACCCCGGAGCCGGTTGCATTTCAAAAGTTCTCCTCACTGACCAAAAGGGAAAAAGAGATTTTTCAATTTATAGCCAAGGGATTTACCAATACCCAGATCGCTGATTCCCTGTTTATTTCTTTAGCGACCGTACTGACGCACCGCAAGAAAATTTATGGAAAGCTGGGTCTGAATAAATTGTCAGATGTGATCCGGTATGCAGATATTTTTGGCTTGTTGTAAAACCGACCAACTAAAAATCTGGCAACATAATTGTATTAAACCTAGTGGATTAACTGGTAATTATGCACAATAAAGAATTAGAACGTTTAATGGCGGTTGACCGATTTCTTAAACTGAAGATCAGTAAGGAATCGGAACTAAAAGAAATTGCCAGTTTCGCCGCAGAAATTTGTCAGACACCGATTGCACTAATTACCCTCATAGATTTTGATACGCAATACATTAAGATCGGCTACGGTACAGCGCTAAAAAAAAACTCTCGTGCTGACGCCTTTTGCAACCACACCATTCAGCAAGAAGATGTCCTGGTAGTTTCTGACACTGGAAATGATCCCAGATTTGTCAATAATCCTTTAAGAAAGGGTGATTTTAACATTCAATTTTATGCTGGAGCGCCTTTAAAGTCAAGTGACGGTGTTAACCTGGGTAGTCTTTGTGTGATAGACCATGAGCCCAAAACCCTGACTGACCTCCAAACAAAAATGCTTGAGGTGCTGGCCAGGCAGGTGATACATATTCTGGAATTTGATTATAGCCTTGGCATCTTGAAAAACCAATACCTGGAGGCTAAAAAGAACGAGATCAAGCTGAGGTCACTTTTTGAGAGTTCTAAGTCCTGTCAATTGTTGGTCGATACGGAATTTAACATTCTATATTTCAACAAATCACTTGCGGATTTCATGCGGATTAACCACAATCAGGAAATCCAGATAGAGAGACCAATTGCCGAATTTATTGCTCCGGAATATCTGGAGCACTTTATGGGCAATTTTAAGCAGGCACTTGAAGGTAAAACCATCATGCTTGAGCATGAACTAAATCACGGGGATGAACGGATCTGGTGGCAGTTTAATTACAATCCGGCATATGATAGTGAAGGTAAGATCATTGGTGTTTCTTATCATGCAACAGATATCTCGGAATTAAAAGAAGCTCAAAAACAGACGCTAGACCGGGACCGCGCACTGGATCATATTGCCCTGGTACAGTCGCATGAAATTCGCAGGCCAGTATCGTCAATCATGGGAATTACTGATCTTTTGAAAGTCAATGAAACGACAAAAGAACTGGAAGAGATCAGCATGCTTAACCTCGCTGTGAACGAACTTGATAACTTTATCCGGCAAATTGTGAATGAAGCCAGCAATCAAATATCGAACTGATACCGTCATCAGCCAAAAAATCACTAATCGGCATTAATTGTTTCCCAGTATTGGTCAAAAAGTGCTTTGGACTTGATAATGCTATTGCCTTTTGGTAAAATGGGGTAATCTTTTCTCGAATTTACCCATTGCCACTCCCACTGCTTTATTTGATGATTAAACTCAACCGGCGTTAAATTTTTATTGCCTTGCATCTCTAAAGTTAAATTCGAGAAAAATTGGCGCCACCGCGGTTTATAGAAATCGACCAGTAATCCACTCCATTGTCTACAGGCATATTCATTAAGCGGGCAGTTTTTGTCTCCCCACAGGGTAATCAAATTTTTAGCATTGATTTCGTAAAGTGCTTTTTCTGAAGATGTAACACCGCAATTTCGTGCATCCCTGATCCAGGTGCCCAATAAGAAATCTTCCCTGGTGGCCAAAAGGGCATCCATATCATCGATTAATTGTAAAAAGCGGTTACTATATTTATTAAAGCCGGTAATGTCTTTTTTATGGTAGGCATGAACGGTCATTTTTTGAAGGTAACTGGCATAGTTAGCCAGTACTTGCCGGGTAACATCTACCAGATCATAGCCATAGCCGTCACTACCATTTAAATCAGGGGCGGCCTTAATCAATTCCTCCCAGGCAGGTAATAGCTCCTTAGGTTTATAATTCAACTTCGTATTAGCCCATCGCGTACTGCTATCTAAAGTTGGCCTGGCCTGAATAATTGATTCGGCGCCATCCCTTATGTATTTATCTGGCGGCACCGTATATACAGTCTTTCGCAAGATGTTCCAGGCTTTTAGCGCATGTAAGTTTGTTCCTCCATAACGATTCCGTACATATTCCGGGAGCCACTGATCAAGTTGGATGGGTTCATTGCGCCAAATATTTGCGGTTAAGAGCTCATACAAAACCGGATTTTGTGCAATACCTTCCATGGTAAGGCCAATACCGATCATTTTTCCGCTGGCAGGATCCTTTAATGCCTTCGCCGGCCCCTGAGCCGCAGCTTCCATACGTCCAAAAAGGTTGGTATTACCACCAAAATTATTCAGCATGTTCCAAATCCAGGGTTTACCGTAAAACGCTTTTGTACGTTTCCAAACGGGTTCTATCTCAGTAGCAAGATCGAGTATGATCATTTTATCATTGGGAACTGCGTTGAGTAAAGCTTCTACTTGTGGCTCGCGCCAGAATTTACGGTCGCTGTAGAAAAGCCAGCCCTGCATCACCCAAACGGCATTGTGATCGGCTTGGTACATCCCGTCATAAATTCGCGCACTCAACTGACCAAGATAATCAGGCTTATCCGATGGCGGCTCATTTTCATTGAAAGTATCAGCAGAATAGTAATGATCCGTTCCCATCAACTCGGTTTGCTTTTCCAGGAATATTTTTCCGAGCCGGGCAAACATGGGGTCTTCAGCGTCAAGGATATAGGTATCACTGAAACCATTGTGCCAATTGGTACTTTTGAGCTTAGCGTTAGGAAATCTGTTTTTAAATGATGCCGGAACATGACCTGTGAACGCGGGCAATACTGTTTTCATGCCCAGGGCACGTTCTCGCTGCACAATCTTTTTCTGCAAAGCCATTTGCCTCTTCATCCATTGCAAGGGCATTGGCCCGCCCCATGCATCTATATTTCCCATCCAAAACCAGGCTGAATATGCAGGGCCGGTAAAAAACCCCTTCAATTCGTCGTCGGTAAATCCTAAATCTTTATAGATCAAATACCAGGTATACTCTTCGCCAGTTATGGCTAGAGGCATATTTATACCATGCAAGGCCATCCAATCTATCTCCGTTTCCCACCTTGACCAATCCCACCAACTCATGCTATAGTTGAAAGTGCAGTAATTAAGGTAGTAACGAAGTTTATAATTGGTAGACCGAACTATTTTTTCAGGAATCTGGGGTAACTTTTTGGGTAATTTCAAGTTCGAACCATTCCATGTAACCTGGCAATGCGCATATTCTGTAAGATAATAGTATAGGGCAGAGGCAACAGACACACCATTATTTCCACGAAGCAGAATTTTACCTTTTACGCTTTCCAGCTCGAAATAATCCTGGCCATCGGCCTTATTCACAAGCGCTACGCTAAACAGATCAGCATGTTCAGGCAATATCCGTCTGATCAGTTGATTTGATTCATCCAAAGGCGTTTGGGCCTGAACCGGAGTTGCCATTATAGTTGGCAAAAGAAGTAATAAGGTAAGATTCCAGCAATGCTTTAACATGCTTCGAATCAAAAGAATTTAATTTAGATGGTTTGTTCATTTCTTTGTCGTTTTGTCTCAAATTACCCGTGCTGCACCTAATATTGGCGCCTGCAGTACCAGTTATTTATATATCTTTTTCAAAAAACCATCAATGTAGCGCAGGGTTGGCTCAAACCAGGGCTCGAACAAACAAAACGTATGCGGTGCATTTTCAAAAGTGTGTACCTCTGAATAAATACCATGCTTGTTAAGCACAGCCCGAAAATCGTCCCGGCCGGCATGCATCCATTCCACAGCACTATTTAAAAACAAAATGGGCGGGGTCTTTTCCCCAACGTGTGTCAGCGGGGAAGCATCCTTCCACAATGCCGGGTTTTCTTTCTTACCATAGCCAAACCAATTTGTAGCAGCTGAAATGGATTTACGATCATCGCCTTCGGCGCTGTCGGGATGTACAAAAGAAAGTGTTCCGTCGATGTCTACAATTGCCTGGACCTTATCCGGACTGGTTACTCCAACAAAGGCAGCAAGCGCTCCGCCAGCAGAAAACCCAAGAATGGTAACCTTAGACGTATCCAGATTAAATTGCTTGTAGTTCAAACGCATCCAGCGGATTGCCGATTTCAGATCATCAACTGCTGCCGGATACAAGGCCTCGGTAGACAACCGGTATTCAACCGTAAAACAAGCGTAGCCAAGAGCCGCAAGGCGCTGGGCGAGTGGGATATGTTGTTCGCGATTGCCACTTCTCCATCCACCACCATGAACAATTAGAACCGCAGGATGAAAGTTATCTTTTTTAGACTTGGGATAAAAGGCATCGAGATGTAATGCCCTGTCTCCTAAAGTACAATATACCTGGTTTCTTTTTTCCAATACATGAGGCGATTTAAATTCATTTACCACCTTGAGGTCTGGAATGGTATTGACCAGGTAACGATAAGCACTGGCCGTAGAAAATGAGGTATCTCTGACACCTGTTAAGCCAGTCCGGTTTTGTACCGGTGCTGCTGGATTCCAGCCTCTGAATATATTGTCAAGTGTATACTCCCCTGCTTGCTGCTGCGTCAACTGGTGCGACCATTTTACCCTGTTAGCAGTTGAGGCACCCGCACCGCTATTTTGATACTCAGCATAATAAGCGGTGTTTCGGTTACTTTCTTTTCCCCATTGGTCCCAGCCCTCTGGCTTGATCATATTTCCAAGCATACAACCGATGAATACGGATTTTGCGTAGGGACGCCATGGCCTGCCAAGGTAAAAACTGCCTTCAGGCGCATCGCCTTCAATTTTACAATTGAAAAATACATAACCAAATTTAATTGAATCTGGTGAGGAGGAAGCCGTAATGAAGCCCCCACCTTTTTTACAGAAAATTGTACAACCATCAAAAACTGCGGTTGAAGCACCAAAAATAAAATCTACAGTTCCTTCGATATAGCAATTTTTAAAATACTGACGACTACCGGGACCAAAAGTGTACAGTGTATCCTGGAAACCAAGCATCCGGCAATTGATGAAACTCAGCTTATCACCGGCCAGCCAAAGGGCGACTGCCTGACCTACAGGGCCTGCCGTATTGGCGAAGGTGATGTTTTCTGCACTAAACTCATCCCCGTATACATAAAAACTGGCCGATCCGGATGTGCCCATTTCCTCACCAAATGAATTTTTTCTGGATGCAAAATCATCAAAGGTCAAAATGGTTCTTTCTACACTCTCCCCTAACAGCTTAATCATTTTCTTAGAACCTGAAAGATTTAATTTCTCCTTATATGTTCCATTCTTTATCCGGATGACGGTACGCACCTTTCTAAAATCAGGCACGGCATTGATTGCTTCCTGTACCGTCTTGTAATCGCCGCTGCCATCCTTGGCCACAACTATGCTTTGATCTTGCGCCGAGGCGACAAAACCGATGGAGGTCAAAAACCACAACACACAAATTTTCAACATGATTTAAAATCTACATTAAATAAAAATTGCGGGACCTTGCGGTCCCGCTTAAAGTTAAAATCAACGGTATCCTGGATTTTGTGTAAATGTATCTTTGTTGGTCACCGCATCCAGTTGCGACTGGGGAATTGGCCGCAACAGGTGATAGGCTTGTACATTTGCAGCACCATCAGGATCATATTTCTTAACATACTCAACCAGTTTATTGGTCCGTTTCAAATCAAACCACCTGATTTGCTCACCAACCAATTCGCGCGCGCGCTCATCTAAAATGAAGTCGATATTCATATTGGCCGCCGTAACCGTCATTGCAGCTTCCTTACCAGGCACAGCTCTTTTGGTACGCAACATATTCATATAATTCAGCCCTTCAGTTAAATTACCTCCCGGCTGAATGCCAGCCTCTGCTACAATTAAGTACATTTCGGAGATCCGCATCACAAAAGCATCCCTTTTACTGCGCCATACAAAAAGGCCAGAACGTGTGGGATCATTAAATTTGTGCATTTCTATAAAATTACGATTATCCTTTAAAGATTGATCGGCATTGTACAAATCATTGATATCCAAAATTTCAAACTTTTTAGCCCGTGCCTGTTTATAAGCGGCAGGAAGTGATTTATGGCTCCAGTAAATGGCAGTATCGCCAACTTTCATATCGGTATACTTTGTGGTCTTCCCGCCGTTGCAATACCATACCTCTTTAAAAGTACCACGATAACGCTGATCAATCGTTTCATCATACAAGCTTAACAGGTGTTTGGAAGCTGCATAACGCTGGAATCCAATATCGTCTGCAATATTGATATCTACCCCTTCATGGAAATCATAACGTGGCGTAAAGTTGGTATGCAATTGATGACCACCCTCGGGAAGAAAGGCAGCAGCCTCTTGTGTATATCCGTTCAAAGAAGGAATATCCTGATTAATCAAATCATCTGCAGTATAATTCACAAACCAGATCACTTCAGAATTTGTAGATCCGTTGCTATTTGCCATGTCCCATAAGGAGGCATAATTGTCAAACAACTTGAAATTATAACTACTGATCACCTTTTTAGCCAATGTGGCTGCCTCTGCATATTTGCCACGGGTTAGTAACATCCGGGCTTTAAACCCTTCAGCAGCAGGCTTGGTTACCCGACCACCAGCCGGCACAAGCTGCCCATCCAGATTGGCAATGGCAATGTCAAGATCGCTAAAAATCAGCTCATAAAATTTCTCAACAGGTGTTCGGTTTGCCGTTAAAATAACTCCCTTTGATTCTTCTGTGCTCAAATGAACGCCACCCCAGGTTTCTACAATGATCCAATAGTACAATGCCCTTAAAAAATGTACCTCCCCCAAACGCTGCTTTTTCAGCTCCGCAGATAAAGGTGAGGCATCCATCCTTGCGATCGCTGTATTACAGTTGTTTACAGCTGCATAAAATTGCTCCCAATACAATTTCAGACAAGCATCCTGACTATTGAAATTAACGGGATCGTAAGTTGCATATTGCGGGTGATGACAATCTCCTCCCTTTAAAAAAAGATCTGTCCCCAACTCGGTTAATGACGTTCCGCCTTCTTTGCCAAACCAAAACCGACTGGGTGTATAACATGCATTTACCAAACTCTCCAGACCTGTAGCAGTAGCGTAGAAAGGGTCTGCGGTAATGCCACTTTTATTATTTTCTTCTAAAAAGCTTTTTTTGCAACTGGCTAAGCCCGACAAGGTGAGGATTAGCAATAAGCTATATATATATTTCATGGTCAACATTTTAATACGTGTAACTATAAACTTAGATTTAAACCAAAAACCACTTGTTTGGTAATCGGGAAAGATAGTGCTCCCCCACGTTCAGGATCATAAGAACCGATATGGCTAAATGTGAAGAAATTCTTCATGGTTCCATAAAAACGGATTTTGCTAATTCCGATCCTGCCGGCAAAGGCAGCAGGTAAAGTATAGCCCAGGGTGATGTCTCTTATTTTAAGAAATGATCCGTTAGCGTAGTATAAAGTTGACATAAAAGCACTGTTGGAGGTTTTGTCCTTATCCGGTCGTGGATGATCATTGGTTGGATTGTCAGGCGTCCAGTAATCTACAGCGGGCCCATTTTCCAAACCGTTGATTTTATAATTGCCACTGGCTTCATTTAAAATGGTTTGCCCTACCCGTCCATATAAAAACACGGTCAGGTCAAGATGTTGATATTCCCATGTATTGTTCACACCGAAGGTATATTTTGGTCTGGCGCTACCCACAATAATCCGGTCATCGGCAGTAATTTTCTGATCGTTGTTTACATCAAGCACTTTGATGTCGCCGGGCTTCTGGCCATAAATAGCCGCAGCAGCTTCCTCGTTTGATTGCCAGATACCAACTTTCTTAAAATCATAATAAACCTGGGTTGCCTGGCCAACAAACCAGCTGTTGGCTAAATCGCGGTCTACCCCACCAGCCAGTTCAACAATCTTCTCCTGGTTACGCGAATAGGTAAAGTCTGTAGACCATTTTAAGCCCGTACTTTTAGCCGGTGCCAGGTTGATGGAGCTGATGCTGATTTCCAGTCCCCTGTTTTGGGTTTTACCCACGTTTTGGAGGGTACTTGAAAAGCCGGATGTAGCTGGTAAAATACGCTGTAAAAGCAAATCACTGGTTTTGCTCTGATACAGTTCAACAGATCCGGTAATCCGGTCATTGAACAAACCAAAGTCAAGTCCGAGATTGGCTGTTGCTGTTTTTTCCCATTTCAAATCCGGATTTGTAATGTCTTTTGGATAATAACCATAAGCGGCAGTCTCATCAAAAGCAAATATGCTGCGGCCTAAACTTCCAAGCGTTGCATACGGCAATACCGAGCTGTTGCCCGAAATACCATAACTTCCACGCAATTTCAAATTGCTTAGCTGCTTAAAGTTCTTCAGAAAGTTTTCTTCTTTTAATCTCCAGCCCAGGGCTACGGAAGGAAAATAAGCCCATTTGTGTCCCGCAGCCAATACGGAAGAACCATCTCCCCTTAAAGTTGCCGTGATGAGGTATTTGTTGTCAAATTTATAGTTAACGCGACCAAAATAAGAAGCTAGATTACTTTCTACCAGGCTGCTGCCAATCAGTACAGAGCTTGAATTGGAGCCCAAATTGTTAAAGGTATTTTGTGCACTTACCTGGTCGTTCCCGGATGCTGTTAAGGTTTCCAAAGAATTGATGATGTAACTATTGCCCAGTAAGAAGTTGAAATCATGCTTTCCCAGGTTCTTATTGTAAGTAAGTGTATTTTCCCAGGTATAGTTATTGGTTGCATTGGTGGTTACACCGGAGGTAGACAGGTTGCCATTTTGCTGCAGGGTGTATTTGTCCATAAAATACCCACGTCGGTCATTACTTATATCCAGGCCATAGGTAGACCGGAAGGTCAATCCTTTCAAAATTTCCCAGTTGATGTAAGAAGTAACAAACAAACGCTTGCCCTTACGATTGTCAACATAGGCGCCAGGAACCTCATCCGCCAACGGACTTAAAGCGAACGACTGGCCTAAAACCGGATAAAGCACAATGTTGCCATCCGCATCATAAGGCGATCCAAATGGATAGATCTTATTGGCCTGGTTTAATGGGTCTGAACGCTGATTGTTATTTTTGAAAGTATAAATACCGTTTACCCCAATTTTAACATTTTCAAAAAGCTGATAATTTAAACCCAGAGACCCGTTGTAACGGTTTAAATCATCATTTTTAAATAAGCCATGCTCCCGGTAATTTCCAAATGACATGTTAAACGTACTTTTCTCAGTGCCCCCGCTAATGCCGAGTTCATTGTTCAGCAACCAGCCGTCTTTGATCAGGGTTTGTTGCCAATCTGTAAAGGTACGGTTCTTAATCGCATCCAGTTCACCGGGGTTAAAAATGAGGTTGTCATCGGTGATGCCAGCGGTTTTAAAAGCTTCGCGTTTAAAAGCAGCAAACTGATCTCCGGTTTGAATTTTAGCCAGTCCAGCCGGACTTTGAGGTCCATAAAATGAACTTAATGTGATCATCGGTTTACCAGACTTGCCTCTTTTAGTCGTGATCAGAATCACGCCATTCGCTCCCCTTGAGCCGTAAATCGCCGTAGACGAAGCATCCTTAAGCACTTCTACGGAGGCTATATCGGTCGCATTCAAATCTAGCGAAGATCCATAACTGATTCCGTCCACCAGGATCAGCGGGTCGTTAGAAGCGGTCAAAGAGCGTGTCCCTCTTAAATTCACGCTTAAACCAGCACCGGCCTGCCCCGTACTTTTCCGGATATCCATTCCCGGTATTTTTCCCTGCAGTGTTTCAATCACATTACTGGTAGGAATAGCCGTGATATCTTTCGGCTTCAATGAACTTACCGAGCCTGTTAAATCTTTACGTTGTACAGTGCCGTAACCGATCACAACCACTTCATTCATGCTGTTAATGGTTTCAAGCAGGGTGATGTTGATGGAACCTGAGTTTTCTACTGTCCGTTCCTGTACTGCAAAGCCGATATAGCTGTAGATCAGCACAGCACCTTTATCTACATTATTTAATGCATATCGACCCTCGTTGTCACTGGTTGTTCCAATGCCTGTACCTTTAACCTGGATACTTACACCTGGCAGTGCAATCCCTTTATTGTCTGTGATCTTACCTTGTACCTTAATCGGCTCAACAATCGCTGAATTGGGTTTAATCAATTCCGGACTACGTTTTAAGACAATGGTTTGGTCAATAATGGTATAAATCAACGATTTTCCGCGTAAACACTCATCCAGCACCTGTGCGATACTGGCGCGCTTAAATACAAGATTAACTTTCTCATTTGGAGAGAGATCATCTTGTTTAAAGAGGAAATGGTAGCTACTTTGCTTTTCGATCAATCTCAACACATCCTCAATGGAGGCATTTTGAACATTGACGGAAATTTGCTGGCCATAGCTTTTGGCACTCACATAAGTGAGGTTAACCAAAATAAAAAAAGCAATTAATCGCATAATTAGAAATATTTTAGACGCGTAAGGCCATACGACATCCATGGTCTTAAAATATATTTTCATATTTTTGTTATAGTTAGGGTTAGAAATATTGTCAGTTTCCACAATTGAGTGTGTTATAGCCCTGCATTTACCGGAATGTGTTGCAAGCACATTCCGGTTTTTCTGTTCTATAGCACATAAAAAAGCACGTCACCTGGTACATGCTTTTAGCTGGCCTAAGGCACTAAAAAGAGTTGAGTATTGTTCGTTTCATACATTTAGTTTATTATTTGGTTTTCATATGCATGACAACTATTTGAATAAAATGGGGGGTCATCAATTAGGAAAAAAATAAAAAAAAATATATCCTTGATTATTATTTATTAAATGAGTTAAGCCAACACGCAGTTTTTAATTAACTTAACCATCATTATAACTGTGCTATTGAATGATATGCTGAACGAAAAAAAAATGTTGTTAAGAGTAGCTGAGGGCGATATTCAGGCATTTAACCAGTTATTTGATCAATACCACCAATTGCTGGCTTTACACATTTTACGCATTACCAATTCTACAGAACTTGCTGAAGAAGTTGTGCTGGATGTTTTTATGAAAATATGGAACAACCGGGATGCGCTTGCTACCGTAAACAACGTTAAAGCCTACCTGTATGTACTTTCAAAAAATCATGCTTTGAATTGTTTAAAGCAGGTTGCTAAAGCACGAAAATTACAAAGCGAGCTGGAAGCAATGGCCGATATGGAAATGTACCAGGCAGAAAATACGGACAGAACAGAATTTTACCGGGTATTGGACGAGGCCATTGATCATTTACCACAGCAACAGAAAACCGCCTATTTATTAAGCAGGCACGAACGTTTAACCTATGTACAAATTTCTACAGCGATGGGCATTTCGCATGAAACCGTTAAAACCTATTTAAAAAGGGCAACGATTTTCATCACAACTTACATTCAGCAAAAATCAAATACCATTTTAATGATTGCCTTGACGCTGTTTTTTATTTTTTTCAACCCCTTGTCCCCCTTTTTTAGTTTTTATTTGTCTTAAGCTTATAGTCCGTTATGAGTTGCCATAATAAAGTATCCTATGCTCCAACAGCCTGAAGAAAGATTTACCTATCTGTTTAACCGATATTATAATCGGACAGCCACTCCCTTAGAAACAGATGAATTCCTGGCCCTTGTAGAACAAACGCAGGATCAGGTTCTGGACGAACATTTGTCTAAAGCATGGTTTAGTCTTAGTCCGGAATTACAGGTTATTAAGCCCCTCAAAAGTGAATCTATACGTGAGCAAATTTTAACTACAGAAGTAGAGGAGCCTGGCAAAGGAGACAGTTCGGATAAAAAAACAGTCAACTTAAAATGGATCGTAGGAATTGCGGCTTCCCTGGCCCTGGTACTTTGCTGCTGGTTTTATTTGCGAAATGTAAATACAGTACCCAAAGCTACAGCATTTACACAAAGCAAAATTAAGCACGACATTCCGCCGGGTGGATACAGGGCTTTCCTTACACTGGCTGATGGGTCAAAAGTAAGCCTGGATACTTTAAAACCGGGAACGGTAGCCCGGCAAGGAAATATACGGATCAGTCAGGATGCAAATGGTAAGTTAACTTATGTAGCCACTCCGCAAGGCAGGAGTCCTGTGCTTTCAAATGAGGTCAATACCCTAACCACACCCAATGGTGGCCAATATAAACTGGTACTTGCAGACGGAACAAAGGTATGGCTCAATGCCGCCTCGAGTTTACAATTTCCGGTTGCCTTTAATGGCCCTACCCGTAACGTAACCCTGACGGGAGAAGCATATTTTGAGGTAAGCAAAAACAAGAAACAACCCTTTCTGGTCAAATCTGGGGATACGTATGTAAAAGTGCTGGGGACACATTTCAACATCATGAGTTACGAAAACGAAGCCATAAAAAAAACAACATTATTAGAAGGGTCGATAGAAATCTCCAATCGGACCAACAGCTACCGTGTTAAGCCAGGAGAACAAGTTCAAATTCTCAGACAACAATTATCTATGCCTCAAAAAGTGGATACCGCCCAAGAAATGGGTTGGAAAAACGGCTTCTTCGACTTTCGCAATGCGGACATCGATTATATCATGCGACAGGTATCCAGATGGTATGGCGTTGACATTAAATATGAAGGGAAAATTCCAAAAGGATTGTACACTGGAAGAATTTCCAGAGCAGTGAAAATCTCAAAACTTTTAGAAATGCTTCAATATACCGGAGTACAGTATAACCTGGTAAACAACACCATCATCGTTCGTGAATAAAGTTAAAGCTTGTCTTATTTCCAGGTTATTGATGCTAAACCAAAGCTACTATTTCCTGGACCGTAAGCTCAGTTATTTCAGCAATTTCTTCAACAGGCATGCCTTTTATTTTTAGTTTTACCGCCATTTCAACTGCCTTTTTGTGATGACCTTCAGCCAGACCTTTAGCCAAACCTTCAGCTAGACCTTCAGCCATCCCTTCAGCTAGACCTTCAGCCTTAGCATCCTCTTTAGCAGATTTTAGCGTACTATAATTATCTCGCTGGATTTTAAGACTTTGTTCGTACTCATTCATCTCTTCTGGGGTTAAATTTCCAATTGCAGCTACATCAAATACCTTTTCGTATCCGGCCTTGCCTAGTAAAGATACAGGAATTTCTTCATTTTTATTTAGATTATTCAGGATATACAACCACTCATCCAATTCCGTTTCCAGTTCACCTACAGATTTTTTAAACTTTGGCATCTCAATGAAAATGTAGGACAGTTTAGGATAAAAATAGTCATTTGTATCGATATCAATCAAGTGAACATTATGTATAAAATGATCTGGATGATTGTCATCGAAGGTAAAATTCATAATGGCAACGAAGTATATTTCAGGCAGCTTATAGTCCCAATTGGCAATTACCCCAAGGCCCTGCTCGTTGATCAGGTTACTTGTATAGAAAATACTGCGATCTTTAAAGTTTTTATCTTTAATATTTTGCATTTCGACGATGAACTTTTCACCCTTATTTCCGGTACAATACAAATCAAAGATGGTCTTCCTATAATCTTTACCAGGGCCTTTATTCGCCGACTTACTATATTGTATATCGGTAACTACTTTACGGCCTCCGAATACGCCATTTAGAAACTTAATCAAAAAATCGCGATTGGGTTCGCGACCGAAAATATGTTTAAAGCCAAAGTCACTGTATGGATCAATATAGCCCTGGATATTAATTTTATTCCTTCCGAAATCTGTTGCTGGTGATGTGATTTTTTCTGACATAATATATTGAGTTAAGTGTGAATATATCAACAAGAATCAACTAAAACCAACTTATAATAAATTTAAAATTTATTCAATATATAAATATTGATAATATTTTTAATATTAAATACAAAACATTGCATCACATCCCAAAAATTTGAGGGATTAAAGGCGATATTTCCAGGTAAAAAAACCAAGCAATTAATGAGAGCCGTCATGTAGAAAATCTGGAGAACAGGATGTACGATTTATTTATAAAACCTGAATCTTCGGCAAATCTCACTAGCCATCGTTCAGCTATATGGAGCATTTTTTAAGTATTAAAGCCTGATCAAAATCGACCAGAAACTGAGCCCAGGCCGCTTCTGCTTGCGTTAAAGATGAGCTCCAGTTTAAGGGCAATTGATGGGTAAGCAGCAAATGAGCACCTTCAGGTTTATCTTCAATATCAATACATATTTTAGAGACAGGCAATTCTACCAAATTAACCTGCCAGGTAAATACCAGCTTATTGGGATTACGAAGTTCAAGGTATTCACCAACATGAGTACGGTTGATGCCGTTTAATGTTGCAGCATAAGCAAAGCGTCCTCCTAAAACCGGATCTGATTGACAGCTGATCAGTTCCAGTTCGGAATTTTTGCCAAAAAAAGCAGCATACATAATTTCGACATCCAAAAAACCTGAGAAAACTTGTTCGCCACTCACAACAAACTGATGTGCTGCTGTGGCGCTTAAGGAGAGATCATAATCCATATCAATTGCTTATGATGTATAAATTTGAGGGCGGGCACTTAATACAACACTCGCCCCGCAAATCTATAACATATTTATTTAGGAGGCGTTACGAATGAGTTTCCATAAGGATTCAACTGGCACGGTGTTTTTAACAACCATCTGCACACTTGGATTCATTTCACTGTGTGTTAACATGTTTGTGTTAGATACGGTTCCTACCACATTACCACATATATCGACAACAGGTCCACCGCTGGAGCCCGTTGCATAATCGGCTGAAATGGTCATCATTTCACGGAAAAATTTTTCATTTGGTGGTCCCGCATTTTCATAATACTTGTTGGTAACATTCCCTTGGGAAAAGTAATAATGCATGCCTTTGGGATGACCCAGTACATAAACCTGATCACCAATCTGAGCCGCATCTGCCAGCGCAAGCGAAGGCAGATCCGCTTTGCCATCCGTTTCCAATTGAAGGATGGCCAGGTCATTTTTTTTCGACGCAGCCAACACCGTCTTTACGGCGTAAGTACGACCATCGGCCAGCCGCACAAAAAAACCTTCAGGCTTATTCCCATCCTTCATAAAGGCATACTGGGCTACCACATGGTAATTGGTAACCACAATACCTTTAGAATCAATAATATAACCTGAAGACTCGCTCAGATGTGGGTTGGAACACCTCGGACACAAATAGGCACAACCTATAATGACCGTGGCACGTTTGACCTGCTCATACAACATGTGTGCCTGCAGGGGCTTCTTAGCTGGCTTTGCAAGTTTAACCGTAGCCAGATTTTGTGTATTCAAAAGGGCTTTCTGAGCACCTTCAGCTGTGATACTCTTGGTTTTGGCCATCACCGAATCAATAGACTTTTGGTAACTTTCAAGTAGTCTGGCATCATCTGTGAAGGATTGCGCATTAGCAACACCCACCATAAACAACAAGTTTATGGATAATAAAAAGATTTTATTCATGTGAATTTATTTGATCGATTCTGCTATAGTTAGGTGTCTTTTGCCCTCCTTAGAAAAAAAGTTTCCTGATTTTTCGAAAAAGGCTTTGATGGCCTGCTTTTGAGCCGGACTTGCATTAGCCGTCTGCCTGGCCAGCACACCGTCCAGAATGCCCCGGAATACGTCATCGGATGGAATGTTCCAAATGTTGCGGTCGTAATAAGCGATCAATCCATTGATGTCTTTCCTACTTACGTACAAGGCCGCACTTATGATATGTCTTTCTGTAAGATCCGACTTTAACTTCAGTAAGCCGATCGTATATGCCACATCTTCCACCTCTTGGGGCGTGTAAAACACACTGTACTTAGCCCCATTTTCCATGGCAATGCAATACATATCTTTACGAACCTTGTCGAAAATGATCCGGTTGATGATCTCCGTGCCCATTGCCTGGTCTAAATTCGATTTGTACATCATCATTTTCCGAAAAAATGGGCTGCCAAATTTTGTAGTGCCGAGGGCAAGTTCCAGATAATTCGGACTGAAGCGATCGTAATCCATCGCATTGTCAAAAAGTTCCTCCAGCACCGGCGAAGGATCTTTGGCGTTTTGATAAAGTGCGAGTGCATAAGGCATTCCTGTAGCCATGCTCTTGTTAGCCTCGTAGGCGGCTTTGATGCCTTTCAGCGAATTTTTAGGGTCCAGAGCGGTCTTCACTTTCTCAATAAACTCCTCTGCAGTGGCCTTACCTACTACCCTGTTGATTTCGTTACCCTGGGCATCTAACAACAAAAAGGTAGGGTAAGCTTTTACGTCATATTTTTTGGCCAATTCCTTTCCTTCCCCTTTTTCCATATCGAACTTCACGGATACAAAATTTGGGTTGAAATAATCTCCGGCTTCCTTTTTAGGAAATTCTTGTTGTGCCATTTCAATACAAGGGATACACCAACTGGTGTAACAATCGACGAGTATGAGCCTTGGACTTGCAGGATTTGCTGCTTTTCCCATGGCTTCCTGGAGACTGATCGTCTCGAATTTAATGCCCTGTGCGGATAGTATCTGTGAATAGCAAAGCACGATAGTAAACAGCAGGGATGCGATAGTTCTTTTCATTTCAGACAAATATGGTTTGGCTTATAATTTTGAGGTAATTAGTGCAGCTAATTTTGGATCAGAAGGTCTTGGTGCGTCAAAACTTACCGTTTTACCATTTTTGTCAAACAGGATGAAACGAGGCACACTGGCCAGTTCGTAATCAGTTACGATGGTACCTTGGTTATTCGAATACAAATGTAATCCTGACAGTTTCTTCTCTTCTATCATTTGTTTCCATTTGGCATGATCGGTGTCGATGGACAGACTGATAAACACGACGTTCTTTCCTTCAAAAGATTTTTCCAATGCTTCCAGAGCGGGTTGTTCTGCTAAACAAGGCTTGCACCAGGTTGCCCAGACATCGATCAGTACTACTTTACCCAGGTTATCTGATAGTTTGTGCATTTTGCCATCGCGGTCCGGGTAAGTAAAGTCGATCCAATTACCTCCGGCAACCTGCAAACCCCAACGTGCCTGAAATACTTTCATTTTAGCGCGCTGTTCCTCGTTCAGCATATCACCTTCAAATTTTTTTAAGAAGGCAACCTTATCCTGAGATGCACCCTTTTCTGCTTGAGCCAGGATATAATTGGCCTTCAAGGTTTTGTCACTAATTTCAGGAGGCAGTATTTCTCCGGATATGCCTTGTTCCTGGTTATAAATGATGTGTTTGGCAAAGGCGAAATATTGCATATACCTGAAGGCGATAGGAAGTGTCCAAAGTCCTTTATCGGAAAAAGTTTCATTTTTGAACCAATTGGTATAGATTGTAGGAAACTTGTCTTTGGATTCGAAACCGAAGCCCATGGCAAATGGCATCAAAAGGTCAAATTTATAACTGTAGGGCAGCATGAACTTTGCTTCCTTATCAAAGGCAGCATTGCCAGTGTTGATGTTTTTTACGAAGTTTTCAACAGGCCCTGCCAATGAATCCAGCAATTTTATCAATCTTTCCTGAGAAAGTGTTCGAGCGTCTTTCGTGTAGCCATACTTACGGATTGGCGCTATCATTTTATACCAATCAGCAAAAACCTGGTTTTCCTTACTCAATTTCCCTGAGTAGCTAACCTGACCATCACCGGCATCTACTGTTAGCTCTTCAGCCTTGCGCAGATAAACAGGATAATGCTCATCAAAGGCACCTATATAGCGGATGGCATTTTGATCTGCAGGAATCACTTCTACACGGAAAATACCGGTAGCTTTGTCCACAACAGGCTCAGCAATTGCTTTCAAATCCCCATCACCATCAGATTTAGTAAAGAATATACTACTCACATTCTGATGATTGGGCATCTCGTACCGGAATTTTGTTTGCAATACGGCATTTTGCGCCCAGGCAGATGCAGACATCGTCAGCATCGCTAATAAAATACTTGTTTTTTTCATTTTATGGTTTAATATGGGCATAGCTGTTTGACTATGCCCTGTTAGTTACTTAATTGTGTTATTGTACAGGGATATTCATATCTGCCAAAATCTGGCGGATGATGCCATATTTGGTCATGATATTCGGATAGGTACCATAGAGCTGCATGAACTGCGCTTCTGTATTCGCTAACGAAGCTTCAAGGTATAGCGACACATCTATCCAGGTCGTATAGGGCGTGTAGGATGTGTTGCGAGGGTCTGACGAGATGAAGCCCAAGGTCTGTAGTGAAGCCACCGTTCCTGTAGGCAAGCCTGTTACAAACTGGGAAAACTGCCATGTCCCCATGTTATAAATGTCCCGTGTCGAAGCAAACCTCCGGCTTACAGTGTAAAACCTGGTTAGGAGATCATCATATTTTCCGCTCAGGACTGCATTGGTGATCAATGCGCGCATAACAGCGCCTTTAAAACGCGCTTTGGTTGCAGCATCCATTGCAGGAATCTTCGAGGCTTCGCCAATCAGTACCGTATTGAAGGCTTTAAATGCATAATTACCGAAAGCATTACTTGTGAAAGACTCCAGGAGCAGTATACTGGGTACGTGTACATCCTTCGGCAATACCGGAATGATCTCAGTTTTGAAAAAGGCCAGCGCAGCTGCAACATCCGCTTTTTTGCAGTATTTGAATGTACGCACAACAGGAGGTGCCCCCACTTGCTCTACGCCAAGCGAATAATTCATGGACAGGACCTCATAGTGTGTATAGTCCTTGCCAAAAAGATCCTTGCGTTGCTGAATGCCGATGGTATCATTGATGTAAAATGGGATACCCGTTTCTTTAAAAAACTCAAACCGGGCATGTGTACTGGCATCGCTTGGATCGTCTTCTACGACCAGCCAGTTTTTATCATAGTCAGGAAATACAGTACTTTCTTCCTTCCTGCATGCAGTCAAACCTATTGAAAGGATTAGGACCGCAATATATAATTTGCTTTTCATGTGCTGAATTGTTAAGGTTGAACACTACGTACCGGCCTGATTAAATTGGTCAGGGAACCCCTGTTGAAGTCTATGGCATAGCCAGGAATAGGCACCTGCCATGCGGCCGCATCCTGAGCAAATGAATTTAAAACATAGTTTCCAGCAGGATTGTGAGATTTCGTTTGCGCATCGTAAGTGTAATTAGGATGCTTGATATTGAAACTTGCAGCCAGGGGATATTTTGCGTTAACGGCATATCTCCTTAAATCAAACCAGCGGTGTCCTTCAAAACAAAGCTCACGACGGCGTTCTGCCCTGATGAATGCGACCAGTGCTTCGTTAGATTGAGGAAGTTGTGCCAGACTAGCATTCTTAACTCTTTTTATACGAAGCTTTTGTAGTTCTTCTCTGGCTTCAGCATCTGAACCTTTCATGGCAAAAGCCTCTGCACGGTTCAATACGATTTCCGCATAACGGAAGGAGAAGATACACGATACCTGGACCGGATCATTATAGGTCTGGAAGGTACGGTACTTTCCTGGTATCCAAGCCTTGCTTTTTGCCGTTTTCCTAAAGAAAGCTGTCCGGCGCATGTCATCAGTAGTATACGTTTCTGCCAGGCCGCTGGAAACCTTAAATGAGGAGGCCTTATTGTCATCTCCATTCCAGGCACTGGTGGAATCGGTCAGAAAAACTACAGGAACCGAGTTGGGCCCCATAGTGAAAATGGACTCGGTTGAATTCCGATACGTAAAATTGGTGTTTTCAGCATATTGATTGAGGTCAATCAGGCTATAGCCCAGATTTTCAAACCCGTTGCTGCTTTCCAATGCTTTGTCGTATTGCTCTGTAAATAGATATACGCGACTTTGCAGCGCTTTCACCGCAGCAATACCGACGCGAATTTTAGTGGCCGGATTGTAGCCAGCCAGGAAGACTGCAGCCTGATCCAAATCTGCAATAATTTGTTTGTAGACCACATCGTTATGATCGCGTTTGAAATAATCATCCTGGATCTTTTCAGAAATTTTTAAAGGTACGCCTTCGTCCGTAGCAGCGGTACCGGTACGGTAAGGTGAACCATAAATATTTTGAAGCAGGAAATAATAGTATGCACGCAGAAACAAGGCTTCTCCCCTGATGTGCATCAGGTCTGTGTCTCCAGCATTCTTTTCCGCTAGTCCCTCAGCCTGGAAAATGATTGCGTTTAGGGCTCCGATCCTTTTATAGATCTTTCTCCAGAAACTCTCTTCCCATTCCAGGTTCAGCACATTGGCATTTGGCTGCTGACTCCAGTTGTGAAAGCCGGAGAGCATGTTGCGCGGTGTCTGCTCAAAGGGCTCTACGTAGTTTGCAAGAGATAGCTCACTGTCATCGTCCATGACATGTAGCCATGGTGCCAGAACCCCTTGATTTTCATTGAGCGTAGTGATGGTCGACTGACTGTAGACAGAAAATGAGAAACTTGGAAGAAAAGCCTCCCCGATCATTAATTTATTGAGGTCCTCCGTATTCTCCGCATACTTCAGGTCCCTCGAATACTCTTCGAGGAATTTCTTGCATGAACTCATCACCAGGATACAGGCTAAAAGCACAAATATTTTTTTCATGTTCCTATATTTTTAAAATGATACATTAATGCTCCCTGCGTAAGTTGGCCTTACAGACAGGTTGATATTTGGTGAAGAACCCGATTGTAAGGGATCCTGACCTTTAAGCATCTTATTGCTTACAATAAATAAGTTACTTCCGGTGATGCTCAGGTATGCAGATCCAAGTCCCAGTTTCTTTGCAAAGGTTTCCGGAACGTTGTAACGGAAGGATGCCGACTGCAGCTTGATGTGATCGCCACTTACTAACCTGATATCGGAATTGTCGTACATGTCATACACGCTTCCTGCAAATGTGTATTGTGTTGCAGGATAAACGCTCCACCAGGGTTGGTTAACCAAATTATTAGCCTGGAGACCAGGAATATTGGTGTAGGCCTCATCACCGGGACGACGCCATCTGTACACAAATTCTTTACGCAGATTTTGTTGCGGATACGCGATGTTGGTTCCATATCCTGAAGCAATCTTCAGCATGCGGATCTTATTGCCCAGGGAATAAGTCACATTCAAAGACAAACCAAAATTACGGTAGCCGAAATAGTTGGAGATACCACCCTGAATGAAAGGCTCACGGCGGCCGGATTCGCTCATCACTGCCAGGTATACGTCTTCTTTTTTCATTTGGGAGTACTGGCTGCGGTATTGATCTGCCAGTTCATTCTCTGCACCATAAAATATCGGTGATCCATCTACAGGACTTAGGCCCTTAAATTTGTAAGAATAGAACGTGTTCAGCGGTTTCCCGGCCAATTGTATAGAGCCATTCAGGAAGTTGTTGTAGGTTACATTGTCTAATAAGACATTGTTGCGGTTGTTAATTACCCTGTTTAAAACCTTGTTCAGAACCTGACCCAATTGCGGATCAATTCTCCATACGAAGCCACGACGTTCTTTGTTCAGACCTACGTTATTAATTGCGTTGATCCTAAAGGCCAATTCTACCCCTTTATTTTCCAGTGTTCCGCTGTTGATCACATAAGTTTGCACCCCATTGATTTCAGAAACCACTTTGTTCAGGAAAGCGTCTTTGGTCTTTTTGTAGAAAAATCCGACAGAACCATTCAATTTGCTACCAAACAAAGAGAATTCAACCTCCGCATTGGATGAAGCCGTACGTTCCCATCTCAGGTCCGGATTTGGGAAATTTTTGATGGTAGCATATTGAGAATTGTAATAAACATCTGTAACAAGTGCCTGCTGCATCACCATACTGGAGCCCTGCCCGGGCAACATATTTCCTTGCCATCCCCAAGAGCCTTTCAAAGCAAGCTCATTTACCCAGGAGGCATCGGCAGCAATATCATTTTTCATATTCCATCGCCCTGAAACAGCCCAGATAGGCAGGAAACTGTTGTTGGACCTTCTACCAAAAAGGTTGGACTGTTCACCTCTGATGTGAACATTAAACATATAACGATTGTCCCAGGAATATCCTCCCGTACCATACCAGGCCAATTCGTTTGTTAATGTCCGGTCAAAAGTACCCAGGGCAAGCTTGTCCTGCATCCACTGTCCATAATATCCTGTATTGGTAGTTGGCACATAATCAAAGTAGCCCCCCATTTCCGGAAAATACCCCCTCCTGGCCATTTTGAAGCCTTTGTATTCAGAAGACTTGGTTTCGATACCAGCCGCAAAAGTCAGCTCATGCTTTCCATCTTCTCCCAGAGTGGTAGTGTAGTTGGATTGTAATCGGGCCGTGTAATTATTATTTCTGGTTTCAGTTTTTGTCAACTCACCACCTACAGGCGCCATGTCATTTCTTGCTTGCTGGTCGGCCCTGAGTTTGAAGATATAATAGGAATTTTTGGTGTAATACAATTCCTGATTGGTATTGCTGATTCCATAGGCAAAAGTACCTTCCAGGTCGAAACCTTTAAATGCTCTATATTTAAGCACTGTTCTTACGTTGGCTCCGATTCCCTCCAAATGGTCATTACTATTTTCGCGCTCGTTCAGGATATTGTAATTATAACCTAAATTAAAGGTATTCACACGTGGGTAGTAGAATAAGCTTCCATCAGGATTGTTTGCCGGAATGGTGCGACTCATATTGTAAGCGTAATCCATCACACCCAGATCTGAGGGGCTATAGTTTCTGGTCGAATAGTTTCCGGTAAAGGAGATCTGCGCCATGAATTTTTTATAATCCGCTGTGATGTTCAACATGGTCGAATAACGCTTATTGTTCTCTCCTTTGATAACCCCATTTTCATTCTGGTAGCCAATAGAAGAATAGTATTTAACATCCGGAGAGCCGCCTGATAGGTTAAGCGTATGGGTTTGCGAGAAAGCATCCCTGGTAAGCAGGCCCATCCAGTCGGTATTTACACCGGCATAGTAATCACTTTGGCGTTTGAACTCATCATAACCAATCCGGCCGGCATAATAATCCTGCAAAACAGCCTCGTAGCCAGACCATTGCGTAACACTATTGTATTGCATCTTGCGCTCCACCATTTCTTTGGAAACATCCATCCGCTCAGCAGAATTCATCATGTACATCCCGCGATCAGAATATCTGGGGCGGCGTGCAAAACCTGAGCTCATAGAATAGGAAATCATGGGCTTGCCTACTTTACCTTTCTTGGTGGTGATGACAATTACACCATTTCCTGCCTTGGCACCATATAGAGCTGTGGCTGAGGCATCCTTCAATACGTCAATCTGTTCAATGTCTTGCGGATTAAGGCCGGCAATGGCGTTGCCCAATAAGTTTACAAAATCCAGGTCATTGATCTGGGCAGGATCCACATTTACAGGATCAACCAGGACGATACCATCCAATACCCAAAGCGGTTCACGGTTCCCCAGGATAGTAGAGGTTCCGCGTATTCTTAATTTGGGAGTAGCACCGACTTGACCTGAATTCTCCATAAAGATCATTCCAGGTACCCTTCCTTCCAATAATTTATCAATAGTGTTGATGCCGGGCGTGAGGATGTCCTCCATCTTTACCGTCGTTACTGCGCTGGTCAGTTTCCTTCGGTCAATGTTTTGATAACCGGTATTGACGACCACATTAACCTCTTTCAGGTCAGATGCCTGCATCGCCAGTGCAACCACCCTGGCGCGTTGCGCTCCTATTTCAAGTGTAGCATAGCCAATCATCCGAATCTCCAGGATCTCATTGGCATACTTACCAGGGATCACGAAATTTCCGTTCTGGTCTGTCCGGGTGCTGTAATCGCTTCCTTTGACCTTGATAGTCGCACCGTCCAGCGTTTTCCCATCCTCAGTGGTCACTTTACCTGTAACCGGACTGTTGAAACCAGTTGAAGGTGAAACCTGTTCAGACTTGGTATCGTAAATAATGATCACACCATCCTTGATCTCATAAGTTAGTGGCTGCGTAGCGAAGAGCTTCTTCAAGGCACTGGCCAATGGCTCGTTTGTGAACTTCAAAGTGACAGGCTTCGTTTTCTTCAGGATCTGGTCATTGTAAGAAAAATCATATTTGGTTTGCTTGCTGATGGCTTCCGCTGCTTTTATAAAGGATGCATTCTTCAGGTCTAGCGAAACCGTCTGCGCCTTCAGCTCGTTGAACAACTGGAGTGATAGGAAAACAGATAAAACAAGTAAAAACTTTATAAATATGGGTAATGTGCTCAAGTTGGCTAGTTTTGATTCCTCCCCGAGTGATGCACATCCCCCCTTGTCCTTGTGGAAAAGGAAATAGTTCATAAATTTGTGTTGGTTAGTAGTTTGATGGTTTAGTTAATTTTCAAATATCGGACCTATCCGAGCTGGAGGTGTTACTGCACCTTCAGCTATTTTGAATGATATTCCGTATAGTTAATGTAATTATTTATTGCATAAGCTTTACTCTCCTTCCTTTAACGTCAAATTTTAAATCACTTATCTTTTCGAGCGCATGTAAGACGGTAGACAATTGTTTATTTCTGCTTATTGAGGCATGAATCTGGATACCCGCTGGAATTCCTGTATAGTCGATGTCCAGGTCGTACCAGCGCTCAACCTGGCGTAGCGCCTCAATTAACGGTGTGGCCTTAAAGCGGAATTCACCGTCTTTCCAGGCTGCATAAAGCGTGGCATCAACCGCTCCTACTCCGAAGCCGGACTGATCAAACACAGCCTGCTGGCCAGGATGTAGCTGGGTAGTAGCAGAAACCCTGGAGCTACTCAGTTCAACACGTCCGTTAAGTAAAGTTGTCACGGTTTTGCGTTCATTTGCATAGGCATTGACATTGAAGCTTGTACCCAACACTTTAACCTGTTGCTCATTTGTACTTACAATGAAAGGATGACTGGCATTATGGGCCACCTCAAAATAAGCTTCGCCTTCAAGTTTTACTTTCCGTTCTTTACCTGTAAAATTGCTTGGATAGGATAAAGACGAAGCTGCATTCAACCATACTTTAGTGCCATCACTCAACGTAACACGGTACTGCCCTCCTTTAGGCGTATTCAAAGTGATGTTTTGCCCAGCTTGGGCATCAGCAAGCTTCTCTCCATCTGTATAATGAATGGAGGACCGATCTATAACAATCTCTTGTTTGGAACCATTCAACTCATATCTGGCTCCGTTTGAAGCAATTAATGTAGCACGACTGGTTCCTGGCCTGATGTCATGAAGATGCGCAGATGGATTTGTGGCGACCGAACTTGGCTGATTAAAAAAGTATATCGCTACCGAAGTGATCAGGAGCAGCCCAGCTGCAACAGCAATCCTGGACCATACATGAGCATACAACCTAGGTGTTTTCCGTTGAGGAATACTTTTTGCAATCTTTTTCCAGGCCCGACTTTGAATAAGCTGGGCTTTTAATTCCAATTCAGCAGTATTTTTTAAATGCCCCTGGAAATGCTCCTGCAGCAATTCTTCAAAATATTCCTGACTATCTTTTTGACCCAAGATGTCATTCAACTGGGCTAATTCCTCCCGGTTGAGTGTCTTGTCAATATATTTCCTGAATAGTATTTGAATTTTATTCCCTTGTTCCATTACCCAATGTAGCGGCCCATTTAGGACCTATACCACTAAATACACATGAAAGACAAAAACTAGCACCCCAAAAAAAATTATTTCTTTAAAAACGCTGATAATAAGAGGATTAAAATATCAAAATGATGATCTTTTAATGCCATTTTTAATTTTTTACCAGCCTCTTGTATGTGGTGATTGATAGCTGATGAGCTGATTTTCAAGCGTTCGCTGATTTCCTGATAGCTAAGTCCCTCCAGTTTATGCAGGGTGTAGACTTCACGCTGGCGCGGGGTTAGTTTATTTAATGCTGCATCAAGCAAATCTTTTGCTTCAGATTCATTCATTGCTTCTTCAATGGGATTGTAACCCATATCCTGACCAATCTGGTTGCGCATCAATTCATCGTATACATTTCTTCTGAAAACATTTTTTGAGCGGTTAGCAGCCATCTTATATAGGAATGCCGCAAAATTCTGCCCCGGATCTATGGTCTCACGGATTTCCCATATTTTAACGAAAATATCCTGCAGCACATCTTCAGCTAATTCTTCGGATCTCAAAAGCTGAATCAGTTTTGAACTTAAACGAGGAGCATAAATCTCGTAGATACTATGAAATGCTTGAGCATCTCCAGCCCGCAAATCCACCAAAAGTTGCTGTTCATCACTGAAAGACATTTTCCCCAATTTTTTTTCTGGAGGTGAATGTAATAAAAAGTTTACAAATCTATTCAATTATCATGTTCATACTTTATGTGGTGATTTGGGAGAGGTCGAGACCAAGTTTTGTAAATTCTGTTTGTCCTTTTTCGGTAATGACATAATATTTATCGGTAGGATCATTTTTTTGTATCCATGCCTGGTCCACAAACATTTCCAGCAATAGTTCGCCTAATTTACCACCAATGTGATTGTAACAGGTCTTGGCTGGCTTCGTATTCATTTTAGTTTTCATTTCGGGTCAATTTGCAGTTCTATATTTGGGTACAAATTTATTCGAAAAGATCAGGCAGTTAAATGACAGCGGTCATATAGAAAGATGATTCAGGCTGTCATTTAACTGCTTGATTACTTAACCTCGCTATTCCAAAGCATTACCTCGTCGCTTGAATTTCAGCATATTGTATTTTCTGAAATGTTGTTGGCTGAGCAGCCTGCACATGAACCTGGTTTAAAAGCCCATTGCTGAAAAACGTATCCGTCAGCACACTCAAACCTCCGTCTGCAAAAACCTCCACAGAAGCCACATCAAGAATCACAGTTAAAGACACACCTCCCCCTTTTACCATACGTGGAGCTACCGTTTTACGTGCAAAGCTTTTCTCAAAATTGACCAGTCCGGATTTGGTACGGTCAACATAAAACGAACGACTGGCTTTATCGTAACCAACGATCAATTCATCACCTTTGGCATTACCGAACTGTAAGGCAAAATCGGTTTCAGTGCTGGTCGTTAAATCCAGTTTATACTTGCCTTTAAAGGCGGCAGTTTTACCTGATAAATTATACCTGCCCTTGACTTTCACATTGTGCAATACAGCAGCTTTGCTGGTGATCGCAGCAAATTCCTTTACGGGCGCTGAACTCAGATAAAATGCTTTCCCGACCGGCTTAAGTGTCAGTTCCCTTGGAATGGTCATGGCACCCCGCCAGGTTTGTGTAGGGACCAGATTGGCATAGTTCCAATTGTTCATCCAGCCGAGAAAAATTTTCCGCTCGCCAGTGTTTGACCAGGTAATTCCAGCATAATCATCAGCTCCATAATCTACCCAACGCGTATCGGTATGATCGGAGACAAAAGATTGACCGTCAAACCGCCCGATAAAATACTGCGTCCCAGATCCACCACTCGGTGAACCCGGATTGATGCTCACCAGCAAAACCCATTTGGTGATTCCATTTACGCTTAGCTTAAACAAATCCGGACATTCCCAAACGCCACCATGTGCACCGATGCCTTCCCCAAATTCGCTCAAACGATTCCAGGACTTTAAATCTTTAGATCCATAAAAGGTGATGGATTGTTTGGTAGCCAAAGTCATGACCCATTGTTTCGTAGCCTCGTGCCACATCACTTTAGGATCCCTGAAATCCCAGATACCTGGATTTGGCAATACCGGATTGCCTTTATACTTAGTCCAGGTTTTTCCTTCGTCTACACTATAAGCCAGGCTCTGGTATTGATGCAAACCAGTTTTAGCCTCCTCTATTTTCTGATTGTGATGGGTAAATATGGCTACCAGGGCATTTTTACCAAAGCCAGCAGTATTGTCGCGGTCAACCACCGCACTGCCAGAAAATATGGTTCCTAGGCTATCCGGATACAAGGCAATGGGCTGCTCTTCCCAATGCATCAGGTCTTTGCTAATGGCATGCCCCCAATGCATAGGCCCCCATATGGTGGTGTTTGGACTATGCTGATAGAACAGATGGTATTGACCATTGAAATACACCATCCCATTGGGATCGTTCATCCAGCCCTTTTTGGGCGAAAAGTGAAATTGGGGACGGTAAGTTTCCACTGCATTTTGCTGCGCATTGGAAGATTGAACCTGGAATAGCAAGGAGCAGACTAGGGTACTCACTGTACAAAATACTTGAATAGGTTTCATCATGTTGGGATGGTATTGGGTATAAATATAATTTAATGAATTGATGTCTTTAAACCACCAACCGTTAACACATTGTTTTCGGCAAACAAACTCCAGGAGTTGGACTGCAGGCTGTAGATCCGGTTGGTTAAGGCAACCTGGTCATTCAGATAAAGCACCGCCACCGAACCATCAATCACCAGGTTAAAGGAATAAGACTTTCCGGCCTCCCAATTGAAGGGAACCCGGGTAATTTCTACACCGTTATTGTAAGCCGCGATTCGTTTGCTGGCGGGTTCAAATTTAATGACATAGCTGCTGTTGTTATTTTTCTGTGTGTTGAAACCAATACCTGCGGTACCAACGAGGTTGGCCAAACTCAGGCTACCTTTAATCTGGGTTGTACCATTGATGCTGCCAAATGTATACTGTGCTTTAGCCGAACCGCCGGTCAGCACATATGTACCTGCAGCCTGGTTTACGGTACCCGATGTGCTCATCACTACCGGATCAGCCGGTTTGGTAAAATAAGCATAAACCGCATCCGGACTTTTCACACCCAATTTATCTGCACCGGTTTTAAACAGCTGATGGCTGATCAGGTTGCCGCCCCAGGTTTTGCTGCCACCATCATTTTCGGGATTACGGCGATGTGCCCAGCCAAAGGCAAAGCGTTGTGTACCATTTGATGCAGAACGGCCCGCATAAAACTGGTATCCATCAAACATATCCTGGCCATCTGCAGGTTTTAACCAGGGGCCCGCCGTTGAATTGGCTACCCGGTAATGCGTTCCCGGGGTATTACTCCAGTCCTCAGCAAACAACATATAATACTTATCGTCCAGTTTAAAGATATCGGCACACTCCAGCATCAGGTAATCGCTGTCGACATTTAAAGGACCTTTTAACGTCCATTGATCTGTTGCCGGATCTGTGCTGGTATATACCAGAATTACGCCTTTGCCTGAACTTTGGGTACTCACCAACATCCAATATTGCGAAAACTCTGGGTTGTAAAAAACATAAGGGTCCCTGAAATCATTCCTGGAGTATCCATCAGGTGCTTTCAGTACAAAGCCATTCTTTTTTGTCCAGCTGCCCATATCCTTACTGGTTGCGTACAATATCGCTTCGCGGGAATTGCCATCTGCCCATCCGGGATTATTGTTCTGCAACCAGGTATTGGTGCTGTTGTGCCCGGTATAGTAAAAATAGTTCAGGTCGCCGGCTTTAACCATAGATCCCGTTCCAATCAGGTGGTCCTGTGTACTTTTATTTCCATAGGAGATCGCCTCACCATCGTAACTAAAGTCCAGCAGGTTTTTGGAGCTGAATTTATGGATGGGATGCTGTCCCGCACTGCTTTGTTTAACCTGATTGGGCGCATCGTGCAGAAAAAAGAGTTCAAATTGCCCATTGACAAAATAAGGCATGACGTCGCCCACCCAACCTGTTTGCTGGCCATTTGAAGCAGCCGGACTGATCACCGGCTTAGGGAATAGACGAAATGCCTCCTCTTTAAAAGGTTCAGCCTGTCCAATTCCTTTTTCTTTACTGCAGGCCAGCAATGCGATCGCAAGCGTGCCTGTTAAAATAATTTTTCTAAAAATCATATTTCAAATCTTTGATGTCGTTAATGGCTGCTTATTTTTTTAAATAGTCGATGGCATTTTTAGTGATCTTTTTAATGTTAGCCAGGTAAAGGTTGTTTGTACTGCCACCAGCAAGCGGTTCAGAATACCAATCGTAAGCACCAAAGGCTATTATCACCACATTGCCTGCGGTAGCGGATGGCCATTCGGCAATACCTACCCTGCCGTTCAGGGCATCATCCCAATTCTCTGAAGCCAGGTTTACACCCCCTGTTTGTGCACGCCAGCCTGCCCCATCGCCATAACCGCCCCATTCATTGACATACCACCATGCCGTATGGTTTTTCCTAAAGGTTCCTTTTTGCAACAGCCAGGCTTTACCAGGTTCGTATGTTTCCAGACCTTGAAAAATAGGATGTTGCTCGCGTGTACGGAACGAAATCCCCCAATTGCTGTTGGCCTCAACAAAGCCAGCAGTATCGCCAAAATCACCAAATACATTATTAGGGCCTTTTCCTGCCGGAACTACCCCAAGGGCTTCTACATAACGTGCAGCATAGGTAGTTAGTAATAAAGCACCACCGCCCGCCCGGTAAGTTTTAAACGCAGTGACCACACTTGTGCTCAATGCTGCTGCCGGTAAATCTTGTGCCGAATCAAAATGCCACCATATTACCCGGTAGTTAGACAGTCGACGCCCACTCTCTATACTTTGAAAGGACACATAGTCGGCAGTTGGATAATTGGTAAAGAACCAATCGGCTGCTGCTTTCTCATCCGGATTGGTAATTGCTGCCCTGGATGTAGCCAGGCCAAGGAAAGCATATTCGCTAATGGAATTGCTGATCACATTAACCTGATAAACGACACTCAAATTGCCTTGAGTTACGGTATAGGCTACCGGTTTGGAAAAATCCTGGGCAAGGTTTGCTGCCGGGGCAACCTGAACGCCACTCTGCAATTCAATGACAGGTTTAAGATTCCTGAGATCTGTGCCATCCGGAAGTATCAGCGAAATGCTTTTACTTTCCTGGTCTATTGTTCCGGCCACGCCATTGATGACAAATGACACCAAAGGTGGAACAATTTTGGCCAGCACGGTATAATCCTTATACACGTTGCCATTGGTAATACGGTAAGTTACAGCGCCGGTCATGTTTAGCTTTTGCCCCGCTGCAGGTGTTACACTGGCCTGTTCAGGTAAATTAAACACCGGTGTCAGGCTTGTAAGGTCGGTTCCAAAAGGCAGGTTTACCAGAATCTGCCCGGTTTGCTGGTTGATCTCGGCGGCGACATTATTGATGTTAAATGCGGTAAACTGAACCGGGGCATCGACATTGAAGCCTGTATTTTTATCTTTTTTACAACTGCCCCACAGCAATGCTGCTGTGATCAACAGGCAAAGTAGGATTGTTGGTTTGAAATTGCTGGTCATCTTTTTCTGATTTAGCTGTGGGATTAATTATAGCCTGGATTTTGCACATAGCGGTTCTCGCTCCAGAAGATCTGATTTTGAGGAATGGGCAGATACTCATCCCTTCCCCTGGTAAACCGGGCATTCTGATAAATGCTCCTGGTTGATTTTTCTGCATTGAAAAATGCATTCATTTCCTGATCGGCAATGCCCCAGCGCATCAGGTCGAAAAAGCGCTCGCCCTCCAATGCCATTTCCAGGCGTCGTTCAAAACGTAAAGCTTTACGTGCATTTTCCTGGTTCCAGATGATGTTTACGCCAGGTGTATAAGCTTTGACAGCATATCTGGACGTCGGTTGTCCATTGGCCATCACCAAACGGGCCGTACTTTTAGCGGCCCGATCCCGGATTTCGTTGATCAAAGGTAAGGCCTCATTCTGACGGCCCAGTTCAATCAGTGCTTCTGCTTTAAACAACAGCACATCGGCATACCGGATCATAATTCTGGCCTTGGTATTTCCAAAAAATGGTGCAAGGTTAATGAAGCAGTCGCAATCCGGAGAAACGTTCTCTTTCATGGAGTTATAGGTGCCATAAACCGGAATGTTCCGGCTCCAGGCGGTAGTCACCACACGGTTTGGATCATATTTCCAGGGCGCCCCTGGTCTGGAAATGGTATGGTCTACCCTTGGATCAACTGTGTTTACCGCGAAATCGACATTCTGCTGGTTGTAAGTATCCAGCAAAGGCAAACCTGCCGCATCCGTTTTGAAAGCATTCATCAGGGTTTGAGAAGGTTTCTGGAAATCACAGCAGCCGATACCTTGTGGCACCGTCAGCATGTCGCCGAAGTTTACCCGCCCCCGGCCAGCACCATCATCTGTAGAAAACTGGACCGACATGATCGCTTCCACACCGTTTTCAAAACTGCCGGATAAAAAGTTATTCGCAAAATCAGGCTGGAGTTTATAACTGGAAGCAGTAACCATGTCTGCGGCCTGTACCACTTGTTGTAATTTGGCAGGATCGATATTGGTCACTGCATGCGTTTCATTTTGCTGATAAGCCTGAAACAATCGGGTTTTGGCCAGAAAAGCGTAGGCAGCATACTTATTGGCGCGGCCAACCTGTGTTTGTTTAACGGGTAGGTTTTCTGCGGCAAACTGGAAATCAGCAGCAATCTTCTCTAAAATCTGATCGCGTGTAAACTCGTTGTTTTTTACATTTTTATAATCCTGCGATGGCAATTTCTCATCAATGTAAGGGATATTTTTGAACAGATTTTCGAGCATCAGGTACCAATAGCCGCGTAAAAACCGCAATTCTGCACTGCGTTCTTTAACCAATGGGTATTCATCTGATGTAAATTTACTGATGACGCGAAGGCCTTCATTGGCCCTTCTGATCCCCACATAGATGTTAAACCAGATTACATCATAATTCCATTGATCCGGACGCGAGTTGACAAAGGTTTCCATGGCATGAAAAACATCTCCATCATTGATTCCACCTCCACCTTTATAGGCATCATCGGCACGTATATTCCCATATTGATACATGCTGAAAGCACGGTTGATCTCATCATTTCCAAGTTGGGAATAAGCGGCAATGACAAAGCCTTCGGCCTGCTCCGGTGTAGCGACCTGATCTTCATTTAAAGAACCTTTAGGTCCTACATCCAATGCTTTTTTACAGGAGCCCAAGGCCAAAACGGCCAATAGTATGATATATAGATATCTTTTCATGATTTTAAAATTTAATGTTAATACCACCGGTAATGACCATAGGATTCGGATAACCAAAACCCGGATTCTCCGGATCAAGGCCGGTAAAGGATTTTGATTTCAACAAGATCGCCAGGTTATCCCCGCCAACATACAGCCGCAGCGATTTCAGCTTCACTTTACTGATCAGCCTGGTATTGAACGTATACCCGATCTGGGCATTTCTTAATTTCAGGTAAGCGCCGTTTTCAATAAAATAGGTAGAGAAACGGGCTTCAAAATTATCATCCGTTAAGGCCGCAGCGGGAATATTTGAATTGAAGTTGGCAGGTGTCCAGGCATTCAATAATCGTGCACCTTTGTTTGAAGAAGATTCTACTGCACTCCAGAAATCTGTAAAGTACTTGGCATCATTCTTCACATCAATAGATCCGATACCCTGCAGCAAAAATGAAAGGTCGAAGTTTTTATAATTGATGGCGGCATTGAACCCATAGGTAAATTTGGGTAAGGGCACACCAATCCAGGTGCGGTCATAATCATTAATGATGCCGTCGCCATTCAAATCGCGGTAACGGATCCTGCCGAGGCCTTTACCGGTTTGTTCCGCATGTGCATCCAGGTCGGCCTGAGTTTTGAAAAGTCCGTCTGTAATGTAACCAAAATGGGATCCATAAGCCCTGCCCAGGATATTCTGTCCCCTGCCATCTCCGCCATAGGCATTGATCACTTCAGCAGGCAAGTGGGTGACCTGGTTTCTAACCACATCAAAATTACCGCTTAGGTCCAGTTTTAGGTCGCGGCCAATCTGGCTCCGGTGCCCAAGGCTCAGTTCAAACCCTTTATTCTGCATAGACGCGCCGTTAACCCAGGTATTACCACCTTCTCCCAATACCCCGATATAAGGTGGAAGCAATAAGATATCTGAGGTTTTTTTGAGGTAATACCCAACACTACCATAAATCTTTTGGTTAAACATGGAGAAATCAAGCCCCAGATCTGTCATCTCAGTGGCTTCCCATTTCAGGTCTGGATTGGCATTCTGTGAAAGGTAAAATCCGGATGGCAATACGCCACTTTTATTGCCATTGATGTCGTAGGCTGTAATGTTGTAGTTAGACAGGTAAATGTTATAAATGGCGTTGTTGTTGATTTCCTGGTTGCCGGTTTTACCCCAGCCAAAACGCAATTTCAGATCGTCGAAAACAGCGGTATGGTTTTTAATGAAAGATTCTTCACTTAAACGCCATCCTGCTGAAAATGCAGGAAAAGTTCCGAACCGGTTGTTTTTACCAAAGCGGGAAGAGCCGTCATAACGTATCGTGGCACTCAGTAAATACCGGTCCATAAAGGAGTAATTGGCTTTTGCGAGGTAAGAGAACAACACACTTTCTGCCCCGCTTCCACTGTTGTCTTTGATGCCAGTCCCGGCATCCAGGTACATATAGTCAGGATCTTCCAACACAAATCCTTCCCTGGAGGCCATGAAAGAAGTTGTTTTTTCGCGGTAATACTCTGTTCCTGCAATCACGTCCAGGCGGTGTTTATCGCGCTCCAGTTTATAGTTTAAGGTATTTGTCCAGGTGGTTTTGGTATTGTGGGTCTGGTTATTGATCACTTTGTTTACATCATTGACCAGGTATCCGCTTTGGTATTTCTTTTGCCAGTTTCTGGAACTGTAATTTCCATAGTCGATACCAAAGTTGGAACGAAATACCAGTCCTGGCATCAACTTCACATCTGCAAAGAAATTACCAAATAACCGCATGTAGTCGTAACCGTTTTGTTTATTGTCTTCCAATACCCTTACCGGGTTCTGGCGGTCGTTCATCCCGGCTACGGGGCCGCCCCAACCTTTGCCATCTACCGTATGCACCGGAATAATAGGCAATGCCTGCAACGCGGAATTGATGATATCTGCGGCCACTTCTTTGGTCTTGGTCAGGCTCAGGTTTTGTCCGATTGTGACTGCGCCATTCCACAATTTATAATCGGAATTCATGCGGGCTGAAATCCGGTTGAAGCCTGTGGTTTTGACGATGCCTTTATTGTCAAAATAACCCAATGACAACAGGTAACTCCCATTTTCTGTACCGTTTGACAATTGCGCATCGTAGTTTTGAATGACTCCCATTTGGGAAATTTCATCAAACCAGTCTGTATTGGCCGATTTCAAAGTCTGCGAGGCATTTAAATATTCAGGTACCATGACTTTATTTAACACGGGTAAATTGGTGGATGGATCAACCTTCCAGTCGTACTGATACTGTATTCCATTGCTGTTTGGGTCAAAACCACTGTTTACACTGGCCTGCCAGAGTACACGTCCATAACCTTCTGCATCCAGCATTTTGAGTTTATTTACATAGGTTGAGAGGGAGGTATAGGCATTCAGACTGGCCTGCGTGCCTCCGGCTTTACCATGTTTGGTGGTTACGATGATTACCCCATTTGCTGCCCTGGAGCCATAAATACTGGCTGAAGAAGCATCTTTAAGCACCTGGATGGATTCGATATCGGCCGAATTCAGTTCATGCATTCCCGCTTTGGTGGGTACACCATCAATGATGTACAATGGATCGTTGTTATTTAAAGTTCCGATGCCCCGGATGCGGACTGTGGCCGGGGCACTTGGTGCGCCATTACCAGTGATGTACATCCCGGCAACCTGCCCCTGTAAGGCCTTGATGGGATTGGCTACGGCTTGTTTTTTCATTTCATCCACATCAACCACCGCAACAGAACCAGTCAAATCTTTTTTGCGTTCACTTTGATAACCGGTAACGACAACTTCGTTAAGTGCTTTGGCATCGGCTTCCAAAACCACATTTATGGTTTTGCGGTTGGCAACCGGGACTTCTTGGGTTAAAAAACCCATATAGGAAAGCACTAAAATGGCTTCACTTCCAGGTACATCAAGACTGTATTTCCCGTTTGCATCTGTTGCCGTCCCGATCCGTGTTCCTTTAAGGAGTACATTTACACCAATTAAGGTTTCGCCCTTGCTATCGGTCACCTGACCGCTGACCGTGTTTTTTTGCTGCGCCCTGCTGAGCTGAAAACAACAGGACATAGCGAGAATTAGTAGAACATATTTGCTCATACGCTTAAGTTTATTGGTTTATATTGGTTCGTTTTTATTAAAAAAGGGTATTGCTCAAGCTTCTCTTCCAGATAAACCTTTCGAGGTCAAATTTACTATAAGGCGGGCATGCACCGGATTTAGAGGTGATAAATGCCCCCATTGCTACGGCGTAGTTCAGCATTTCTTCTAAAGGCTCATCACTTAACTTCATGGCCAGAAAAGCAGCTAAAAAAGAATCACCACTACCTACGGTATCCTGTACATCAACCAGGTAGGCCGGATAATCATAGCGGATAGCTTCGGTATAATACGTAGCACCTTTGCTTCCCTTGGTAATGATGACTTCCTGAAAATTAAAACGCTCAAAAAGCAATTCAATCCTGTCCAGTTCATTGGCACAGGCCGGATTGTACCAGGCAGCAATCATTTCCAACTCCGCAAGGTTCAATTTAACCAGGTCACATTTCCCCAGCAATTGGGTCACAAAATCAGGCGTATAGTGTGGCTCCCGAATGTTCACGTCAAAAACACGGTACTTTGCATAGTCGAGCATTTTAAACAAGGCCTGTCTCGACGTTTCATTTCTGGAGCCCAGACTTCCAAAAATAAAAGCATCGGCCTGACTGATCAATTGCTCATGTGCCGGCTCCCAGCGAATGAAATCCCAGGCTACTGGAAAAAGAATCTCATAGCTGACTTCGTGGTTATCGCCCACAGTGGCCTGAACGGTACTGGTTTGATTTAAAGGTTCTTGCTGGATATAAGTTAAAGGTAGTGCTATAGATTTCAAAAAATCAAGCAATTCCAATCCGGCTTCATCCTGCCCCACACTACTGATCATGTGACTTTTAAGTCCCAGTTTATGGAGGTGATAAGCCACATTCATCGGCGCACCTCCGGGTTTCTTACCAGCTGGCAACAAGTCCCAAAGTACTTCGCCGAAACACACGACCGATTTATTCGATTGACTCTTCATATTCTTAATTTTAATGCAGGGTTAAATGAGTTCCAATTTCCTCCAGGGACTGGCCTTTGGTTTCAGGCATAAAACGCCATACAAATATCAGTTGTAAGACCATCATACTTCCAAAAAAAGAAAAGGTAAGGGCACCCCCGAAGGTTTCGGCCAGGTAGGGAAAGCAAAAAGCAATGATGGCCGCCATTACCCAGTGTGTAGAGCTACCCAGGGTCTGACCTTTGGCACGCACCGAATTGGGAAATATTTCGGAGATAAATACCCAGATGACGGCCCCTTGCGAAAAGGCAAAGAAGGCGATAAACATCATCATATAAGCCGGCACGGCAAAACCACTGTAATTGTGGCTGTAAAAGGTATAAGCCACCAGGAACAATGCGGCGATCAAACCAAATGAACCCACCAGCATCAATACACGACGCCCTATTTTATCTATGAAATTGATGGCGATTAAAGTAAAAATGAAATTGATCAATCCGATGCCCACCGTGGATAAAAGCGAGGAATGTGCACCTAAACCTGCCATTTCGAAAATGCGCGGGGCATAGTAAATGATGGCATTGATTCCGGACACCTGGTTAAAAAAAGCAAACAGCATGGCCAGCATCACTGGTTTTTTATATTGTGCCGAAAACAGACTTTCATTTTTTCCTTTATGCTCATCCATTTTTAAAGCGGAATTTTTGATGGCTGTTAACTCCTCCTCACAATTCAAAGGATTGATAATGCGGAGGATTTCCAATGCCTTATCATATGCAGCTTTTTTGAGAATTAGCCAGCGCGGACTTTCAGGAATGAAATAGATCAGGATTAAAAATATCAGGGATGGAAAAGCCTGTACCCCCAGCATCCAACGCCAGGAAGCTTCGCCGCCCTGACTGATCAGGTAATTGGAAAGGTAGGAAATCAGGATACCCAATACCACGTTGAACTGGAACAAACCAACCAGGCGACCACGTCTGTTGGCAGGTGACACTTCTGAAATGTAAATTGGTGCAACAACCGATGAAATGCCAACCCCTAAACCGCCCAATAAACGAAATACCAAAAAGACATGCCAGTTGTCGGCAAGTGCGGTTCCTAAGGAAGACAGCAAGTAAGCCAGGGCCACAAAGTAAAGGGTGTTTTTACGTCCGAAGCGATCGGAAGGTTGTGACCCGATCAGTGATCCGATTACAGTACCGATTAAAGCAATAGATATGGTAAGTCCATGTTCAAATACGGATAGGTGCCAGTATTGTTGAATTGATTTTTCTGCACCGGAAATTACTGCGGTGTCGAATCCGAATAAAAAGCCGCCAAGGGCTACGACCGTGGACCAGGCCAGGACGGAATGTTTGCTCATACGTTTATGTTATATTATGGTTAACGAAACGCAAATTAGCCGAAATGACAGCCCCTGGTGATCAATATCATTTCAAATTCGTACAATTTTCAAACATTAAACAAAACACTGAATTACAATCAATTAACTAAAACAAAAACTTTCAAAAAGTACAAATCTTCACTATATGAACACGATACTTACAGTTTTGATACATGTGTATCTGTTGTGCTACCCTAGCTCCTATTGCGCAATTTTGTCTTAGCGTACATTTTTTTTACATTTACTTCTCATGCAATCATACAGGCTGCCCTAACCCAATATAAATACGACCATATTTGTGATTAAGTCCAGACTTTTCTTATTTAGCTGTCCGGTATTTTTTGTACTCCTGACCATGCTGTGGACTGGCTGTACGGAGAAAAAGAAACATCAGGAGTTTGTGATTGGATTTTCGCAGTGTATAGGTTCTGATTTGTGGCGTAAGGGGATGCTGGAAGAAATGCGCATGGAGCTTTCCCTGCACCCGGATGCAAACTTCATTTACGCCGACGCGGATGGCAACAGCAAAAAACAGGTGGAGCAGGTCAAAAAGATGCTGGATCAAAACATTGATTTGCTGATCATTTCGCCCAATGAGGCCCAACCTTTAACCCAGGTGGTGGAAGAGGCTTACAAAAAGGGAATTCCGGTGATTGTGATTGACCGTAAAACGGCATCCAGTTTATATACCGCGTATGTTGGGGCAAACAATTACCAGATTGGTAAAATGGCCGCCGAATACCTTGGCGCGGCATGGAAAGAAAAGGGAAATGTGATTGAAGTGATGGGCCTTCCGGGATCATCCCCTACCATTGAAAGGCAAAGGGGCTTTGCTGATGGGTTGAAGCCTTTTAAAGGGTTAAGGATCAGCAAAGAAGTTTATGGCGACTGGCTAAAACCAAATGCGGCAGCAGAGCTGATGAAAATACAGCCCGAATTGCGTTCGGCATCGGTTATTTTTGCACACAACGACGTAATGGCATCTGGTGCCCGGGAGATTGTAAAAAAGCTGAACCTCAATCCTGGTCTAAAAATCATTGGTGTGGATGCCTTATCTGGCAAGGGGGCCGGATTGGAAATGGTGAGTGATGGAATTATTGACGCCAGCGTTTTATATCCAACAGGTGGTAAAGAAGCCATCAGCACGGCTTTTAAAATCCTGAATAAGGAACCATTCTCTAAAGAAAATACACTGGCCTCGCTTGTGATTGATCCCTCCAACGTGGAACTGATGAAGCTGCAGTGGAATAAAATCCGCAGTCAGCAAAAAGATATTGAACGGCAGCAAACCTTGCTGGATGAACAAAAGGTATTGTTTAAAGATCAGCAAATGGTGCTGAATGTAACTGTAATTACGCTGGTACTGGCCATTGTTTTGGGCGGACTGGCCTTTTATTCTTTGTTGGAAAACCGGAAGATTAACAAAAACCTGGAGGCCAACAACCAGGAAATACTCAGTCAGCGGAACCAGTTGATTGAGATGTCGGAAAAAGCAAAATTGGCGACAGAAGCCAAGCTCAACTTTTTCACGAACATGTCTCACGAATTCCGGACGCCACTGACGCTGATCCTCTCTCCGCTGGAAGATCTGTTGAAGCAAGAAAAGATCAAAGCACTTGCAGGCAGCAATTTGAAACTTATCCATAAAAACGTATTCCGCTTACTCCGGCTCATCAACCAGCTGATCGAATACCGGAAGATTGAACATGCACAAATGAAAATTAAAGTCTCGGAGAACAACCTGGTTGAATTTATACGGGAAATTTCGGATAGCTTTCAGCACAATGCACAAAAACGGAATATAGGCCTGCGGATGGTTGCCAAAAAAACAGAGCTGATGGCTTGGTTTGATGCCAATATGTTGGACAAAGTTATCTTCAATTTATTGTCTAATGCTTTAAAGTTTAGCAGGGAGCATGGTACCATTACGGTAGATGTTTGGCAGGAAGCGGCATTCATTTATGTGTCAGTAGAAGACAATGGCGCTGGAATGAGTGAGGAAGACCTGCTTCATGTATTTGAACATTTTTACCAGGCCGAAGGCTCATCAACCAAGGGCTCCGGACTTGGGTTGTCCTTATCCAAAGAACTGATGCGCCTGCATCATGGCGATATTGTGGTAGAGAGCATCAAAAATAAGCGCACGCGATTTGTGGTAAGCCTTCCTGCAGGAAATGCGCACTTTAGTGAGGCAGAGCAACGACAGGAACAATTGGATAAAACAGAACTGTATGAGCATGCCCGGATTTACACGACGGATCTGGATGAGCCTGCTGAGCAAGAGCGGGACGTAGCGCATCCTTTAAAAGAGCAATCGATACTTCTTATTGAGGACAATCCGGATCTGTTGAATTATTTAAGCCAGAAATTAAGCGCCCAATATGAAGTTTTTACGGCTGCTGATGCCGAGCAGGGAATAGCCGCAGCGTACCGGGAAGTACCCGATCTGATCATCTCAGACATTGTGTTGCCGGGCATGTCGGGCAGGGAACTGACCACACAGCTGAAATCAGATTTACGCACTTCGCACATTCCGATTATTTTACTCACCGCACAGGGCAGCCTGGAACAACAAATCTTTGGTCTGGAAAGTATGGCAGACACCTATATAGTGAAACCCTTCAATTACGATTACCTCATGGCCAGTGCAAAAAACCTGCTTAAAACCAGGGAATTGCTGAAAGCACACTATACAAGCGACATCAGTTCATCAGGAAAGCCCCAGGTATCAAGAAGTCTGGACAAAAAATTCCTGAATGATTTTGCCGGGATTGTAGAGGAAAACCTGGGCAATGAAAATTTCAATGTGGACGACATTGCCAAAACCATAGGTATATCCAGGGTACAACTGTATCGTAAAGTTAAAGCTTTGCTGGATTGTAGCATTACCGATTATATCCTGAACCGAAGACTTAAAAAAGCCAGTTACTTACTGATTAATGAAAGTTACTCCATCGCAGAAATCACCTATATGGTTGGATTTTCTACACCAAACTACTTCTCGACCGTGTTTAAAAGTAAGTATGGGGTTACGCCAACTGAATTTAAAAGGAATAAAGCATTATAATTCGTATTTTATGATCAACTTTTGCTTTGCTCATGATTGAAATACTAGCCAAGACACTGGAAAGATGGCTTTAAATACCACATCAGATAAAATACCCCAAGGCAAGCCTTGGGGTCTATAGGTAATATGAAGGAGCATTGTTGCGCCTTCATATTAATCTCTTCATCCGTTTGATGATTTTTTAAATAATTCCTTTAGTTTATTACTCAGAGCTATCCCTCTCAAATCTTTGGCTATAATATTTCCATTGGGATCGATAAGTAAGGTACTCGGAATGCCTTTTATACCGTAATGCGTAACCAGTTCACCCTCCCAGGCTTTCAGATCAATCAATTGTGTCCAGGCCATTTTATGCGCTGCTACTGCATTCAACCATTTGTCTTGATGTTCATCCAGTGAAATGCTCAAAATGGTAAAATTCTGGTCTTTATAGGCATTGTAATTTCTGATCAGATTGGGAATCTCTTCGCGACAGGGATAACACCAGCTTGCCCAGAAATCAATCAATACATATTTTCCTTTAAACGCAGCAATAGTTACCGGCTTTCCATCCTGGTCATTCAAGGTGAAATCTTTCACCTTTTCGCCAATTGCACTATGCTTAAGTACAGCCAAACGCTCTGCAATGCGCTTGCCTTCTGGAGTGGACTTGATTTTTGTATCCAACAGATCATACATCTTCAAGACACTTTCATAGCTACCTAGTCTGCAGGATTCTGTAACCAGGTTTAAACTAAAAGCACTTTCTCTGTGACTGCTGACGTAATTATTTGCCATTGCCCTTTTCTGGTTGGCAATAGCTATAGACCGCTCTTCCCTTTTCAATTCCTCATCTCCGCTTACCTTGCCGTATTGTGCAGACAGCAGTTTATCCTCTTCCACTAAAGGTTTTATCTTTTGTGCATACGCAACAGCCTCGTCATTTGTTTTTGAACCGCTTACCAGAAGATGATCTACTGAATCCCTGGTACCTTTTATGCTCATTTCTCCCGGATCTACGAAAATATAAATTGCCCTTCCTGGAAAAATTATGGTAATCTTTTGTGATTCGGTTACCGGTGCCGCCCAGATGAATTTCCCATTGGTAATTTTAAGTGTCGTATCTTTTTTTACACTTCCTTCGTAATATTGGATGATCAGACTCGAATTTCCAATTGCTTTGATGTCACCGTTTAACCTGACCTGAGCAAATAAATTTGAGGTACAGCAGATTAATGCAATGGTGATGAGGCTTAAAAGGTTTTTCATATGGTTTTTATTTTGGTAAAATTAAATTTCGGATAGAGGTTACAGGAATCGTGGTTTTGATGACCATCTGTAAATTGACTTGTGGCTGATCCCGGGCATAAATAGAGTGCGTGGTTGAAACCATTGCTGCCATATTGCCCCGGTCGTCCAGGATAGGGCCACCGCTTGAGCCCTTGGCGTAATCGGCAGTGATTTCCATCCTATTGCCCATTGGGCCAATTTTATGATCAGCAGTATTTCGGGCTACCACGCCCCTGCTGTAATAATAGGCATATTGATCGGGATTGGTTAGTGTATGTACCGTTTCGCCCACCTGAAGCGTTGTACCTAATGGAATCGAACGGAGGCGATCCTTTCCTGTATTGATTTTAAATATGGCTGCATCAGCATCCTTGCTATAGGCTAAAATCCGCTCAATCGGGTAAACATCACCTTTTAAAGTGACCACAAAAGTCAGGCTGTCATTAACGGGCAATTCCTCTTCAGTTTGTATGATGCCCATAAATACATGCCAGTTAGATAGGCAGATCCCATCTTCAGTTAAGGCAGTAGCAGTAGCATACAATTGTACTTTTGCTGGTTCCCGATGTGTAGCTTTATAGTATTTATAGATCATTAAGACACCATCTTTGCGTTCTTTGATGATATCTTCAACTTTCATAATTTGTTTACCGGGATTGGGCAATAATGGGATTTTCGCCCTCGCCCCTTTAGATAAAGCAAGTGTTTGTTCCTTTAACCGGGAGGAGCTTCCGAAAGGCACTTTTGTTTGCGCGGCAGTGAGGTTTTTAGCCACATTGCCGAGCAACTCGTTATAATCAATATAAATGTCATGATCCACAGCCTGAGCATATCCTGAAAAATACGACAAGAACCCGAAAAGGAGTACCACAATACCCTCCTTTTTCTTCAATAATAAATGAGATAAATTTACCATTTCTATTAAAGTAAGGTTGCCAGTTTTGCTTCAAGCTCAGCACCACGCAGGTCTCTTGCAATGATCTTTCCTGTCGGGTCCAGTAAAAAGTTAGCTGGAACAGCACTGATGTGATAGAGTTGAACGGCGTAACTACCCCAACCTTTCAGGTCAGATACCTGCTCCCACGTCAGGCCGTCTTTAGCAATGGCATCCACCCATTTCGCTTTTGCATTTTCGCCCCCATCTAAGGATACGCCAAGTACTGTAAAGTTTTTGGACTTATACTTCTCATATGCTTTAACTACATTTGGGTTCTCTCTTCTGCAGGGGCCACACCAGCTGGCCCAGAAATCGACCAATACATATTTTCCTCTAAATGAGGATAGACTTACGTCCTGATCTTTAGTATTCTTTAACACAAAATCCGGAGCCATATTGCCTAAGGTTAAGGCTTTTGCTTTTCCAATTTTATTTAAGAAAGATTGTCCGGCAGGCGAAGCTTTTAATGCTTCACTAAGCCCATCGAATAAAGCATTGGCTTTTTCAGGATATTGATTGGGATCAATGGCGCTGCGCAGCAGGTTTAAACTCACCAATGATTGGGGACGTTTCCTGATGTAGTCCTCCACAACCTGCAGTCTCGCCTCGGCCAGGCTTACCATCACTTCCTGGATCTGCGCCTGTGCGTCTTTGTCGCCTTCCGCTTTATTGTAATCGGCATTCATTTTGGCTTCAGTCATCTTCAGCGGCATTAAAAAAGACATAAGCTCTTGCTGGTCTTGATTTAGTGGCGTACCGCCAACTTTTGCCCTGAACAAAGAATCAGGTGTAGTGATTTCAGCAGTACCATTTTCAAGATAAACCGCAACCTGGTCTGGGCTAGGTCTTGAATTCAACTTTTCTCCATTTTGTCCCAGCATCACAAAGGCTTTCATAGGTACAGATACCGTGCCTTTGATCATAAACTTACCGTCTGGCTTAACGGCGGCCGAGTCGAATTTCATCTGTCCACGTTCCTGATAAGCTACATAAGCGGTGGCAGGGAATTTTACTTTACCTACTGTTCCACTAATGGTATATTGTTGCTGCGCCAAAGCGGCTAAAGGTGTTAACGCCAATACGGCGATCAATGCTTTTTTCATGTAGTTCATTTGTTATGGTTCAAGAAAGCATGCCGATATCAATACATCGGCATGCGCTTCTCTGAATATTAAAATAAAATAGTTTTTAGTTTTTGATTGAGTTGATCCCCATGGAGGTCACGTGCGATGATCTTACCGCGCGGATCAATTAAAAAATTGGCTGGAACGGTGCTTACTTTGTAAAGCTGCGCCACCGGACTCTGCCAGCCCTGCAATTCTGATACCTGTTCCCAGATCAGTCCGTCTTTAGCAATTGCGTCTATCCATTGCTGTTTGCTGTTTATCCCATCCAGGGAAACACCCAAAACCGTAAAATTTCTATTTTTGAACTGGTTATAGGACGCAACCAGGTTTGGGTTTTCTTTACGGCAAGGGACGCACCAACTGGCCCAGAAATCCACCAGGATGTATTTGCCCTTAAACGACGCCAGGGAGATGTCTTCACCTTTTGTATTTTTTACCGTGAAATCAGGGGCCTGGCTGCCAACCTCGACCATTTTAGCCGCTGCAATTGCGTTTTTATAGGTCTGCCCGTTGGCAGAATTTTGTACTTCTGCAGTTAAACCATTAAAGAGTGTCCGGGCGTTAAGCATATCCTGAGCTGGATCTACAGCAGTAAGCAGCAGGTTCAAACTTACCAATGAATTTGGATGGTTTTTAATGAAAGTTTCAATGGCTTCTTTTTTACGAATTTCGAAGGCCGCGTAATCAGCTTTTAGTTTTTCCTGCAAACTTGCATTTCCCTCAGCTTTGTCGTATGCTGCGACGATCGCTCTGCCCGATTTTTTTAAGGGCAGTAAGATATCAGTCATCTCCTGCTGGTCATGGTTGAGACTTGTACCGCCCACAGTAGCCTGGGTCAGCGAATCGCTGGTGCTGACTTCAATTGTCCCATTTTCAAGATACACAGCCACTTGATCAGCCCCCTCCATCGCCTTAACCGGCCTTCCTTCATGGCTTAATAAAACGAAAGCCTTCATTTTATTCTTTTGAGTTCCTTTAAAAATAAACTGGTTATTTACTAAACCTGCAGAATCCTGGTAGATTTTCTGGTTTACCTTATAATTCAAATAAGCCTTTGCCGATGGGTTAACGTTTTTAATGTTGACCCTGAGGGTATAATTTTCCTGTGCGACTGCGAGAAAAGGCAATACGGACAGCACTGCAACGATGGATGATTTCATATGATTCATGGTGTACAGGGGTTAAATTCCTTTAAGTTTCATCAGTTCCTGCTCGAGCTCGGGATGTGAAGGCATGGTCATGTTCAGGCTCAAAACAGTACCCTTTTTATCCAGTAAAATATATCTGGGAATGGTATTGATGCCGAAGACCTTCTCGAATGTTTCGTCTTTAACTTTCCATTGGATACCACCCATTTGATTAAGTACGGAGCCTTTCCACCTCCAGACCTGAACATCTATGGAAATACTTAAAAAGACGATTGCCTTCTTTTCCATCTTTGCGGCCAATGCCTTAAAATGCGGGTATTGTGCACGACACGGGGCGCACCAGGAAGCCCAAACATCGATCAGGACGTATTTACCTTTAAAACTACTGAGCTTAACATCATTGCCCTCATACCCCACCGTATCTCTAAATACGATATCAGGGCATTTATCGCCGACTTTAATTTTTATGGTATCGATTTTTGCCGAAGTTTTTTCTTGCTCCGTTGAAGAAGTATTTCCTGTGTATGCGCTAAACAGCAAGGCTGAAAAGGACATGATGGTGATTATAGCTGTTTTTAGCATTTTGATTAATTATTTTTAAAGAATCGGATATAGGCCCTGCAAGAGTCGTTAGCCACAGGCGGCACGCCGTATGCTGATCCGGTATAGGTTTTGATTTTTACACCGGTAACATACCAGCCGGCTGTCAATTGGTTTTTATTGTTGAAACGTACCGTTACGCTATCTTTACTTAACATCAGTCTGGCCGGTATGGTAACCAAATCTTTGACGAGGGTTGCATTGGCGTCGGGTACTGGTATGCCAACGAACGTCTCTTTAGTAATCGCAGCGCTAATCTCACTTTGTGTAAGCATGGTGGCCTGGACACTGACATCGTGTGCTGGAAATACCTTATTGAGGGTCATCCTGATCTTCAACTCATCTGGAAGCGCTATACCACTCAAAACGACCTGCAAGGCCCCACTTGGCACCAGGCGGTTGTTACTGATGCCAGTAGCCAGAGTAGAACCAAATGTTTTGGCCTGCAAATCACCTTTGGTTACCAATACTTTAAAAAAGAACAACGAGTATTTTAACCTGGAACCTTTTTTAGCTGATAATGTTACGGGCACCAGGTAAACGGTGCTGTCTTTCAACTGGCTACCATCATTCAACAATACATAGAGCGAATCTGTTGCTTCTTTAGTACCCGGATGAATTGCAAAAGCCCCTTGGTGAGCCACTTCGAATGCACCCTGTGGAATGGAAGGGTTCTTTTCCAGGTAGATTTGATTATACTCGGAAATCAACGAGGGATCAACTGCAGCGATAATGGTATCGGCTGTTTTTGCCGATTCTTTTAGGGTAACAGGCACACCCATGTAATAGGGCGTAAAACTATAATTCACTCCATTTAATGCAACTACGTTACTGCCCTGGACGTAGGAAACCATTCCGGTATCAAATCTGGACTGCAGTGTATCTGCTTCGTTCGTATTCTTTTTGCAGGAGAAAACCCCCAGACAAATCAGGCACAGAAAAAACAGGCCTTTAAGGCTGATCAGTTTAGGCTGGATATAATGATATATTTTGTATGACATGATTTATTCACATTAGGTTAAAAGTTGAACCTTCTTATCTTGGATTTTGGGTTATATTTGGATTGGCAGCGATTACTGTTGGACTGAAAGGCACTAAATAGCGACCTGAACCCGCAGGCAGTGTGGCGAGAACAATGGTACTATTGTATTTCGTACGTGTAATGTCTTTCTTAAACGCAGCCTCCTTGTTCAATCGTTTCAAATCAAACAGACGTAGCCCTCCGTGGTAATACAATTCACGCCTCCGCTCATCAAGTACATACCCTAAAGTGTTATCTGCAGTATAGGTACGCTTCTCTGCCGCAAATGCTGAAGTGGTTAACCTGTTTTGCCTAAGCGTAGTGATCAGTGCAGCTGCCTGAGCAAACGATCCCATGCGGGCCAGACATTCGGCCTTGATCAACATCACTTCAGGTACACCGATACTATTGTCCAATACCATAGAGTTACCACTAGCGGCAGTATAAACAGCAGGTTGAAACCGGCTTGGGGCGACGAATCTTTTAGAATACCTTAAATCAGAAGTGGTCAATGTTGAGGTTAGCGTAGTGCTGGGCAAAACGGTAGCCTTATTGAAAGCATAAAATTCAAGATCTACAGTGATCCGTCCAAGCAGTATTTCCGGATTGCCAACCAGGTCAGGTAACTGCGTGAGGTTTTTATAACTACTGGAATTATAATTGAGCACTGTACTTTCCAAAGCTAAGGTAGAATCTGCATAATTTAACGCCGCAACATAATCACCTTGATATAAATATGCCCGTGCCAGCAAGGCATAACCAGACGATTTTCCAGGATGGATGACATCGGAGCCTTTACTTTTTAGATAAGGATTATTTACTGCGGCTTTAAGGTCTGCAATCACTTGGTCATACACCCGAGCCACGCTTGCTCTCGGAGGCAGCGAATTACCGCTCGCACTGAGCACAAGCGGTACACCAGGATCTGTTAATGATGTCCCAGGATCGTAGGCGGAACCATATGCATTTACGAGTTGCAAGTAATAAAAGGCTCTGTTAATGAGGGCCTGCGAAAGGACCAGACTTTTATTTTCCGGTGTATTGTACGCGTCTGCAGGTGCTGCATTTATACGGTCGGTAATGATGTTCATTTGCAGTATCCTCGAATATGTAGAGTTGTACATCACGTCATCATCAGAAGGGTTCCAGATGGGATCGCCCCATAAATAACCCCTGAGATAATAGTTGGAGGACGTAGTAGTCTGTGCATCCGAGTACTGAAGGTCATCGCTCATCACATCTAACAGAAAGAAATGGCATTTGCTTAATGAATCGCCGTTTAGCATCTCCTGGAAATCCTTAACTGTAGTTGGGTTTACATTAGAAGTTGGAGGCGATATATCCAGAAACTTATTGCAGCCTTGAACTGCCAATAGGCTACAAGTAACCAAAAGAAAAAATAATGCGTTCTTATACATCGTCATAATTTTAAAAATTAACACTTATGTTACATGAATAGATTTTTGCCAGTGGACTTCCGATCCGTCCGTCCTGGCTGATGGTTGCAGGATCTATTTTATACTTATTTTTTGCCCAGTAAGCGAGATTTTGCACCTGGAAAGTCATCACAAAATAACTTAAGCCATATTTTTTAAGGTAATTGTTTGGCAGGCTAAAACCCAGCATAACCTCCTGCAAACGAATGTTATCGGCGGGTAAGATTCCATTGCTTGAATATCGGGTGACAAATTCACGGTAGCTGTTAGAGCCGGATGAGCTGATTTTCGGCACATCCGTGCGCTGTTCATCTCCAGGATTGCGCCACCTGTCGGCAATCAGACTGCTATTTTCCCCATCATATCCAGGGTAAGGCAAATAATAGCGCATAACGTACCCTAAATTAAAGGTAAGGGCTACACGGGCAAAAAACTGCTTTACCCTGACTTCCTGGATCAATCCACCGGTATAGGGGGCTTTGGTTACACCTTGATAGAATAAGGACGAAGCAATGGTAGCACTGTCTATCGTAGCGGTAATGTTTCCATTTTTATCGTAGATCTGAGGATCACCCTCTGAATTCAATCCGGCCCATTTTGTAGACCAGATATTACTCACATCGTAACCTTCCCTTGCCACAGTTGTATAGCTATTGGTCGCAGTAAAACGCGTTATTGGTACATTTTTAGCAATATTTCTGTTGAGCGCACCATTCAGGGTAATGTTGTAATTAAAATTATTGGTTTTAACCAGGTTGGCATTCATAAAAAGCTCTATCCCCCTATTGGTAATGCTGCTGTAGCTGACCTGCGTGGAAAGACCTGTACTCGGATCCGTCAACACCGATAGGTTGTTGCTTACACCCGCCGAATTCTGATCATAATAACGCAGATCCATGCTGTATTTATTATCAACCAAGCCAATTTTACCATGAAGTTCAAATATTTTGCTGGCTGCAGGCAGCTGACTAAAATCGCTGTTTGTGGCCTGACTAAAAGAACCACCGGTGGCAATGTTGGTTGCCGTCATGATGGAAAACCCCTGATAGGCACTGATGTCCTGAAGGAGTGCACTAACCTCAAGATCATTGATTGTGTTGGATTTAAAATAGCTTTCACGGGCAATGTTGTAGTTAAAACTCCCGTTGTATTGTGATTCGCCTTCGGGTGATCTTCCATAGTTCAGGTGAAAATTAAGGAGCTTCTTTCTCAAAAACAGATCCAATCCACCGCTTAGGTAATTTAGTTTTCTGGTTTCATTGCTTTTTGCATTTACGGTGTTGTTGGTTTCCAGGTTGCCTTGATTGGTTTGTGTGTTGTAAGCCCCGTTGATAACGAGTGAACTGTCTGCCAAGGCCAGGGCCAGTTTTTGATAAATCAGCTTAGAGCTCTGCCCTTGCTGCTGTGTAGGCGTGGCCCCATTTACCCAAATGGTATAATTGTTAAAATAAGTTTGCAAATACCTTCGGTTACTATACTGTGCAGGCAAATCTGGCATTTTGATGCCAGTGGTTCCAACAGAGATCAAAACATCTTTTAAAACACTGTTCCAGTCTTTAACTATGCGACCCGTTACATCACCGCTATAAGATTTTTGCGTAGAATATTTAGCAGACTGTCCGTAAAGGGGATTTAAAACATTAAGATAACTACCTGATACGCTTATTCTATTGGCGAACCCGTACATCAGCGACAGATTCCCATTTAGGTTACGGTTAACGGATGTATCTCCTGATAATGGCTGTGTTAAACCATTGGGATACATGGTAGACGAGGCACCTGCAAATAAAGAATAAAAGTTAGTTATAGCTGCATTTGTGGAGGGATACGTTGGTAAATAAACCGGCGTACTGGTTTTGGTTGATGAGTTATAACCATATAAGGCAGTATTGGCAGGGCTGCTGCTTGAGACCGCAGCAGCACCGCCGCCCAAGGTTACACCAATGCTGTGTTTGCCAAATACTTTGCTGTAAGACAGCGCGGACCTGAGGTTGAGTTCTTCATAAATCCTGTCGCTTTCCTGCAGGATATCACCATATGGAACATAAAAATTTACGCCTTTACTGCTCAATTGCCCGTATCTATCTACCAACTGCCTGGAATAGCTCGACTCGGCAGCATATAAAGTCCGGTTGTTTGTATTTCGATGCTTATATAAAAATGATGTTGCAAATGACAGCCCAGGTAACAATTGCCAACTTAGATTTAAGTTGGATTGTTTATTAATTACTCTTGATGAAAGATCATTAATTCTTGCATCCTGGAGCAAATTGACACCATAATCTTTATATCCAAGTCCTACAATCTTCTTGTTGGCATCGGCCGATAGTACGGTATAATCGTAAACGTAATTTCCCCTGTCATCTAAAAGCATCTGATAGGGATCTATTCCAAGATTTGTTGGAGACAAGGTATATCCGGATTTGTTTTTCGCATCTGAAAAATTGACAAGCCAGCGGATATTAAGTTTGTTTTTTAAAAGGCTAAAATTATTATTCAGCCCGAAAGTGTATTCACTCTTTTTACTACCCAGGCTGTTGTCCTGCCCTGTGATGTAATTAGCCATACCTGTAAACTTATAAGCCTTTGTACCCCCGCTGACCGTTAGGCCATGGTTTTGAGTAAATGAATTTTGCTGAAGCATATTTACCTGACTTTCATTATCCAGTCGTGCCAGCGAGTCCCATTGCGTTTGAAACTGAGCCTGAGTGATCTGATTTAGTCTTTTTTGACTCACCAGTTGCTTTGCGGGAGATACGCCAAAAGGAGTGGCCCCATTATTAAGCGACAAACCAGGATCGTTAAGGTATTCTAAATAGGTAGCCGTATTGGCCAGTTTCAATTTTTCCCTATTGTATGCCGGTGCCGGAGCGTAATAAAAATTAGCAGAATAATTAATGTCCAGCCTTCCGGCCTTGGCTGCTTTAGACCTGATCAAAATGGCACCTCCAGCAGCCCTGGAACCCCACTTAATTAATTCCTTTGGATCTTTAATCACCTCAATAGATTCAACATTGGTCATCGGGTAATTGGCAGGAAAACCATCTTGTGGGAAACCGTCAATAACCACAAGCATATTTGAGGTATTACTGCCAAAATTATTGGCTCCCCTGATCTCCGGCACTAAAACATTGGTGACTGTAGTGATGGTATTGATGTGATAGAGATCTGTAATCGCTTTGGGTACATTACTCCCTTTTAAGAGCAGGTCAATGATCTTCTGCCCTTGTACCCTACCTTCACGTGCTAAAAAATCTTCTACCGAAAACCTTCTGAACGCAAGTACAGGTGTGTTACCATCTCTATAAACATAGGCATCTACACTGGTGACTGTTTTAACACTGGTATTGACAATCTGTAAACTCAATCCGGGAATGGTTCCTTGCAATACCTGTGCAAGATTCATGTAATTGCGGTTCTCCATGTTGATAAATTTGGTAGGATTGGCTTTAATCTCGTTTAAGCGCTGTATTTGCACCTCAGATAAATCAATACTTTCCATACCATCTTTTTGCAAATTAATTTCAAGAAACGTCGTATCAGCATAGCTGATCGTTTGTTTGGCAAAACCTGGAGCTGATACAACGATTGTACCGGAGGTTCCAGACTGAATGGTGAAATCACCCATAGCGTTGGAAAGCGTTTTAAAACCGAGCTTCAGCTCTTTGATCATGACATCCTTCAGCGGCAGCAGATTTTGATCCATGACCGTACCTTTAATGAACAGCATACCTTTTTTCTGCTGGGCTGGGCCTGGGGGTAGATTTTCAGGCTTTTTCGGTTCTTGTTTAACCAAGATTGTTTGCGCAATAATTTTATACGTTAGTGAAAGGCCCTTGAAAGTCTGGCTCAAGGCATCCTGAATTGAAGCATTATCGACATCTATAGTGATGTTAGGTACATCCTTGATATCTTTACTATCGTATAGAAAGGTGAATTTGGATTGCTGTTCTATGGACTTAAATATTTTTTGAATTTCAACATTCTTCTCGTGAATGGTGATTTGACTATAGCTTTTGGTGTATACTATTGAAAAGGCTATGGTGATTAGTAGGGTTAGTTTTTTAGCCATTGGCCGGAATACCCCTGGTAAGGGTTTACATAAACCATTTAAATGCATACTTTTGTAAGGTTTGGGTTAAACGTTGATACTCGAATTGCGAATTCTTTTTGATGGGTAACCTAAATATTAACCGGGCAAGTACTGCAACACTTGTCCGGATTTTTCCAGGCAACCTGTTTGTGGTGATCCATTGATTTCGGTTTAGTTGTAAAATTTTTCCATCTTTAATTGTTTAGTTGAATAATTCTGTGAATTAGGTTGTAAAATGATCTGGATTTAATTTTTTATGATGATTTTTTGTCCTTCTACACTGAAATGCAAATTAAAATAACTGAGCATTTGCAAAAACTCTGAGGCCTTAACATCCCGTTTGATCTTTCCTGAAAATTTTCTATCCGGGATTTTACCTTCATATTCAATATCAACATTATACCACCTGGAGGCCTGGCGCATCAGGCTTGCTATACTGGCATCGTTGATCTGAAACATACCATTTTTCCAGGCAATGACTTGCTCAATATCAACATGTTGAACATGAATCGGTCCTGAAGATCTGGTGACACCCTGTTGGCCTGGATAAAGAAGGGCTGAAAAGTTACTATTTAAACGGCGTATTTGAACAGATCCTTCCAGCAATGTGGTTTTAATATCTGGCTCGTCATTGTAGCTATTGATGTTAAAATGTGTGCCTAAAACTTCAACCAGCTGATTGGCTGCTTTGACTAGAAAGGGTTTGTTTTTATTTTTGGCGACTTCAAAATAAACCTCTCCGGTAATCTCTACCTGTCGCTCTTTACCATTAAATGAAGTTGGAAAACTAATTGAAGATACTGAATTTAGCCAGGCTCTGGTACCATCAGCCAGCACGACCTTATACTGCCCTCCTTTAGGTGTTGTGATTGTATTATAAGCCGGTTTTACTCCGGTTTCTGTTTGTGGAAACTGTGAAGCATCGTAAATAATCTCCCCATCATTTGCTTTATTCACGGCGGTACCTCCCTGGCTGGTTAACTGACCATTTTTAGCATTATCCAAAATAATGGTTGCGCCATTACTTAATGTCAACACGGCTTTATTACCTCCGGGATTGAAATCGGTGACCAGGGTTTGCGTGTCTTTGGGATGGTAGGTGAAGAAGTAGGCTGCAATTCCAATAAAGATCGTTACAGAAGCAGCAACTGCGTATTTAAACCATTTGTTGTTAAGGACCACTTTAGTCAGACTGCTTTTATGCTCCGCATTATCTATACTAACTTGAATTTTTTGAAATATTTGTTCCTTTTTACCCAGGACAAATGGATTGTGCTGGGGTACGAAACCTTCGTACGTGTCTTCCATCAGCTTTAGCAATTCCTCATCGGAACTCAGCTCATTGATCATAGACATCAATTCACTACGCTCCTCAGGGCTTGCAGTCTTATCAAAATACTTTTGGAACAGATTGTCTATACGATTTTTTTGCATCATGATCTTTACAACAGCATCTTAAATTGATGCCATCTTAATACTAAAGACACATTGATTAAAAAAAAGGGGTAAAGAAATTTTATTTATTTACAAAAAAAATAATGGAGTAGATAAAACCAATACAACAACAGCATCATTTTTAGATGACAACTCGTTTTTTATAGATCGAAGTGCAAGTTTAATATGCTTCTTAACTGTTTCTGGGGAAATATTTAAAATTTTAGCAATCTCATCATGTTTTAATCGACCTTCTCTACTTAATTTATAAACTTTTTTCTGCTGTGGAGGTAATTTTTCAACCGCCGCATCCATTAATATCCGATATTCTTCAATAATTGGATAATCATCCATCATGTAAGTTTCTTCTTTGAAGTCTTTTAGCCATTCCAACTGCCGAACTTCATCATTAGCCTTTTTCCGGAGGTGATTTAGTGTTTGATGTTTGGATAAGATAAATAAGTAATGGCTGAAATTGTCCAGATCAACAAGTATTTCTTTCTTAAGCCAAATCTTTATAAAAACATCATGTACAATTTCTTCCGTAACTTCAATTGATTCTGTGAGCTTATAGACATATTCTCCCAATTGCCTGAAGTAGGCGTCAAAAAGGTTACTAAATGCACGCTGATCCCCCTTCGCGACTAACGCAAGTAAAGTAGCTTCGTTATGAACAGGTCTTAGGGCCAAAGTTTTAAATAATTTTTAAAGTTATGTAAAATTCTTGTTATTTACCTGAAGCCCCAATTAAAATTAAAGAAAGCGCAAACTACATTTACTGCAATATGAACATCAATTCTGTTCAACGATTACGAACTTCAATCAAGGCAATTGGTTAATCTGTCATTTATTAGGGTGCAAACGCGATCTCTATTCAATCCATTTGAAGGATATCATATTTCGAGTATACCATCCGAAGTTCCGGCAATCTTTTGGCTGGAGTTTTGTTAGTAACTACGAAGCATCATTACGCCTTAAATTATATCACAAACGCTTATGTTCATTATTTGGAAAGGTTATGGTTTTTTAGTTCCCTTCATTACTATTGCAATAGTTGGAGTAATAAGTGTCGTTTTCTGGAAGCTTTTTCCTACTACGCTTTTTTTAGGTCCATGCATTGGCAGCTTTGCTGCCGCGGCGGCCGTTTGGTTTATAGGGAACAAATTCAATTCAGCAGATAAAAACAGGGTAATGATTGATAAGCAATCAGGGCAGGAATTCCTGTTTAAGCCAGACCATTCTCTTTTTTTTATCAAAATGCAGTACTGGGCGTTTGTGATTGCCGCAGTAGGTGCATTTCTTTTGCTAGGTACGTTTATACCATAGCATCAGGTCGTAAATGCCTATTTCAAGATTACGCTATCTGGATTGCAGACTGATCTGTCCTCCTTTCAGCCCTTTACCGCTGATGCTCAAGTTCATTGTTCCCGCGTTTTTGGTTGATTGAACAAGTACAACCAGTTTCCCGCTAAAAAGCTTCATCGTTGGCAATTCAAAACTTTCTAGCGAAGTGGCATCGCCATTACAGACCGCTTTGAAAATACCTGCTCCTGTCACGTTAAATTTGAGCTGCGTAGTCGCTGTAGGACATGGATTACCATCTTTATCCACTACAGACACCGTTACGTAATAGATGTCTTTACCATCTGCTGTAATCTCGTTCCGGTCGGTTTCCATCACAATTTTATGCGGTGTACCTGCGGTTACAACCTGCTCCTCTGCTACGGCACGGCCGGTGCTGTCATAAGCTACCACTTTCAAAGTGCCTGCTACATATTTGACATCATTCCACATGAGACGGTAACGGTCTTGAGGACTGGTTTTATTTTTTTTCCGTATGCCCAGGCTCTTACCGTTCAAAAACAGTTCAGCACTGTCATAACTGGTGTAAACAAATACAGGGGTAACCTGACCTTCCCTACCCGCCCAATTCCAATGCGGCAGGATATGTAAGGTAGGCTTTTCGGTATTCCAGCGACTACGGTATAAATAATACCTGTCCTTTGGTATACCAGCCAGGTCACAGATTCCGAAATAAGAACTTCTGGATGGCCATTGCTCATCATACGGAGTAGGTTCGCCCAGATAATCGAAACCAGTCCAGACAAATTCGCCGATTACCCATGGCATATCATCCTGCATAATAAAGTCGTCATCAGGAAGATTAGACCAGGAGCAGCATTCTACATCATACGATGAACTTTGTAAATCTGGATGCCGGACATTTTTACCTATCACTACCGGAAATTGATAAATCCCACGCGAACTCACGGTAGAAGCGGTTTCTGATCCCAGAATAAATCCTTGCGGAAAAGCCTTATACGCGTCGGGGTATAAAGGAAGCCGGTAATTAAGCCCTGGTATATCCAATAAGGCTGCAAATCCAGAAGCCATAGTCGCTTTGACCTGGTCCATGCCCACAGTAACCGGACGGGTTGGATCTTCCCGATGAAAAATATCCTGCAACCATTTGGCTCTTTTAACCCCTTCCGGACCAAATTGATCCGGAACTTCATTCCCGGAACTCCACATGACAATACTCGGGTGATTGCGGTTCGCCCGAACCAGGTTGACCACATCTTTTTCTGCATCGGTATTGAAATAAAGGTGGTATCCGTTTTCTACCTTAGGTTTTGCCCATTCGTCAAAACTCTCTGCCAGGAACATGAAACCTAGCTCGTCGCACAGTTCCAGCTGCTCTGGTGAAGGCATATTGTGTGAACTCCGGATTGCATCACAACCCATATCTTTCAGGATGGTCAATTGCCTTCTGAGCGCTGCAGTATTGATCGCTGCCCCCAGTGGACCAAGATCGTGATGCAGGCAGACGCCTTTAAATTTACGGACCTTTCCGTTCAGGCTAAATCCCTTATTCGCCTCATAGCGGATTTCGCGAATGCCGAAACGGGTTTTCACTTCATCTTTCAACTCCGTTCCTTCGTATACCCTGGAAACTGCTGTATACAAATATGGACTTTCAGGACTCCATAGTTTTGGATCTGCTACGGGAATGTTTTGCTCAAACTCATGACCAAATTGCTGATCTGTACTTTGAACAATCAATTCTTTACCTTCACGATCGAGTATTTGTGTAACCAGACGCAGGTTATTACCAGTTACTTTAGTTTTGATATTTACTTTGGAAATTCTGGCCTCGATTACCGGCGTGGTAATGGAAACGCCCCATTGCCCGATACTTTGTTCATCCTTCACAATCAAATGCACATTGCGGTAAAGACCTGCTCCAGGATACCAGCGCGAGGATTTCGGCCGGTTTGACAAATGTACGGCCAGCGTATTCATTTCGCCAGGCAATGCTTGTCCGGTCACATCCAGATAAAAGCTGTTGTAACCGTAATTCCATTGACCAACCAGCTTACCATTGAAGTAAACACGTGGTTCGCTCATGGCGCCGTCAAATAACAGTAAGGTACGCTGCCCTTTTTTTAGCGAGGGCACGATGAAGTTATTGCGGTACCAGCCTTCGCCGGTATAGGGAAGGGCCCCTGTTCTACCGGTTTTTTCTGATGGTCTTGTTTCACCGTTCTGTGTAATGGTGACCATTTGTTTGTCAATCTCTTTGTCAAATGGACCAGAAATGGCCCAATCGTGCGGGACTGTTACGGTTTTCCAGCTCCGGTCGTTAAATGTTTTTTCAAAAGCCTGTTCATTTTTACCCCGGTAAAACTTCCAGTTTTCTGTTAAGGCAATCTCCTGGCGGCTTTGGCCATAAACAGAAAGTACGGCAAAAAAAGAAGCGACCAGAAGCTTGAGTCCGGCCCCCTTATATGTATTTTTTCTAATGTTCATATATGTTTAACCTATAGAAAAGATTTATTTTTCGGCGAAAAGATCGATAATTAAATCTTTAGTTGCAACCTGCTCCGACACCAGTACGGACAATCGCAAATCATATAGTTAGGTAAACTGAGCATTGGAATGATCAGCTGCTATTCAGAAATATGAATTTGAACCATAACAAATAATCTGATCTGTTAAAAAATTTATGTCCTTGATTTTGCGTATTTAGTACTGGATTATTGCGATTTTGTCCTAAACTACAAGAATGCTGAAGCAGAGACCCCAGGTGGTGACTAATTAAAAAATACGTAAAGCAAATGAAGAAATTAGAAATCATCGCAGAGTGTCCAATTATTGCGATTGCCAATACAGCAAAATATAATGACACGCTGGCTTATCAGGAGACATGATTCAGGTGCTTTATTTCAGCCCATCGAATTGCTGTAAAAGCTTTTTAAAAGATTCCTCAGATGGGGCCGCAAAATCCTTTATTCCGTCAAGCGCCTCTTTTCCAAGCACGGTAGCTCTCTCCCGCATGCGACCTTCATATTCGGTTATGGCAGCTTTCGGATCTTTAAATCTGGCATCTGTCAAACACTCGCTGAGATCCAATGCATCCAGCATAGCTGTATTAACACCCTCACCTGAAGGCGGCATTAAATGTGCTGCATCACCAATAATCGTGAGGTTTGCTTTTGCTTCCCAATGCTGATCTAAGGGAAAATAATCCAATGGACGGGGAACAAAATTAGGACTGGCTTGGAACAGCGTAAAAAACACGGGGTTCCAGTCGCCGTAAGATTGGGTCAAAAAGGTATACACTTCTGCATGGTTATCGAAATCGATACCGCTATCCTTAACCCAATTTTCAGGGTAAAGTGAGGCTGCATAAAACGTTAAGCCCCCATCGCCCCTGGGTTGGGCAGCAATGGTTTTACCATCACCCATGGCAATTAAATTTCCTTTGTTGACCAGGGTATACATTTCCGGACAATCTTTTTCAGGATTATTTATATCCCCTTGAATGATCGTTGCACCAGAATAAAGCGCTTTGATATCCGTTAGATATGGACGGATTTTAGAGCGATACCCATCCGATCCGATCACTAAGTCGGCCGTAGCATGTGTACCATTTTCAAACTGAAGTGACCACCTGCCGCTAATTTCTTCCATAGTTAAGAATTGGCTATCCCAAACAACCGTCCCCGGCAGCAATGCATCAATCAGCATATCCCGCAATGCTCCTCTATCTATTTCTGGCCGGAAACGCTCATCGCCAAAATCGTATGCAGATTCCTGATCACCCTCATCCATACAAATGTTAGCCTCCTTATCAAGCATCCGGTATTTGTCTGCCCCAGCCATGTAATAACTTTTAAAAGCATCCATCAAACCTGCGGCTTCCATTACTTTCAGGCCAGAATCAAAGTGCAGATCGACTATAGCGCCCTGTATGCGGGATTGTTGATTCAGATCTCTTTCATAAACTTTAACATCCACGCCTTTACATTGTAAAAGCACAGCTAGGGTAAGGCCACCAGGACCACCCCCGATAATGGCGATAGTTTTATTTTTTAGCATATGAGATGATGTTTCCATAGTGATACCCTTTAAATTGACACAAAGGAACGGCGTACAAAATCCTTAACCAATGTCAATACGCCGTTAATCTAGGACTATACGAGGTTTTTGTTGCGGAAAGCAATTGGCGTCATCCCGGCAACCTTGGTAAATAGCCTTGTAAAATAGGAAAAGTCATCATAGCCGAGTTCGGCCGCAATCTCTTTAACCGATTTGCTGGAATGAAAAAGCAAGCGCTTTGCTTCCAGGAATACACGTTCCCGGATATGGAACGATACTGAATGACCGGTGGTTTCATGAACACACTCGTTCAGATAGGATGCAGATAAATTTAATGAGCCGGCATATTCAGCAGGACTTTTAACAGATTTGAAGTTTTGCTCCAGTAAGGATTTAAAAGCTTTATTATTCAACTCAAATCTGGAATAGCCATCGGGCAATTTAGATTGTGCTAAATACTGCGATAGCACTAAGGCTACCAACGTATTACAACTGGATTTTAGTATGCTGTCGTAAATTTTTTCTTGTTTTCTCTGCACTAAATCCAAGCAAAGTGTGGCGGCCTGTGAAAGGATGATCAGGGTATCGGGAGCTAAGGTTAGGATGTTAACCGGGTTAAGATCTTCCAATAATTTGATGAATTCCGGCTGGAGGTTTTCACTGGTAATGATCCAACTGGCAAGGGTTGCCTGTTCAAATGCAATGAGGCGGTGAACCTGACTGGGATGAATATAGACCACTGCTGGTGCATCGATACGAAGGATCTGAAAGTCAATTTCAATGTGGGTGCTCCCTTTTTCCTGTAAGATGAACAAATGGCCGTTGTCGCGGTGTGACTCTTCTACGGCCTTAAAATTAGGAGAACCCTGCCTTGTTGCCCGTCCTATCACAATCCCCTCTCTTGTTCCGGAAGGAAGTGTATTGACAGGGATATGTTTTCTTTTCGACATCAGTTAAAACAAAGATAGGGTTCCGGTTTTAGATAGCGAACCCTCATCCTGGGTTTATGCAACCTTTGTCCTGAATTTAATACTAATCCAGGCTGACGAAAAACGAAAAACCCGGCCTAAACCGGGTTTTTCTCCTACTCCTCCAAATCCACCTGTGTGTTCACCCTCAACTCCGAATCACATACCCTTACTCACGCCTTCTGTTTAACAAACGCATAAAGAAACACTACAGATTTAAATGACATGCTTAATTACGGTCAAATGACAATAGCAACATGGCGGGATGTCATGGTTTTGTTCTGCATCCGATACTGGCCTGGGGTCAGTCCGGTTTTACGCTTAAAAATTCTGGAAAAGTATTGGGAATTCTCAAAGCCGGTCAATTGCGCAATATCTCCATATTGATTATTTGTTGCAATGATCAGGTATTGCGCACGTTCTATTCTTTTTTCGACGATATAATTAACTGGACTTTTACCTGTAAAACGATGAAACAACCGAGAAAAATAATCGGTATTGAGATGTGCCCGATCTGCCAGATGACGAACTTTGAGTACAGAACTGATGTTAATTTGTATGTAACTAATGGCATCCAAAATTACAGAGGGGATCACGGATGGATTGTCTGCCCTGAAAACATCAGGTTTCAGAAATCTTGAAATTAATTGCAAAATAATACCTTGCGTTTCGTATTGAACAGCTAAACTTTGTGAAGCATTTAGCTCGGTATATTCTTTGTAATATATGTCTTTTTCATAAACCTTAGGATCGTCTGAGCGGTTGATTCCTCTGCCCGGGTTTAAAGTCAAAATGCGCTTGAAATTGGTGATATCGATAGCTGCTGCGGTTAAGCACATGACTTTTCTGCATTGGGTAAACAAGGATAATCCGTCAGGAGACTCTTCAAAAAACTGTATAAAATACTGACTTAAAAAGTGACTGCAGGAAAGGTTGCAAAGTGTGAAACTGGGAATCAGGTACAAATGCCCAGGTTTCAAAACCAAATTTCCTTCTAAACTTGAAATCAGACCTTCTCCCTCATCAATGTAATACAATCTATAATATGGGCTAATTACATTACTGAAGTTCCATTTCAGTCCCAGCTTGACGTAATCTGTATTTAAAAGATTAAAATAGCTTTTGATAAGATTCATGGTCATTACAAACTTGAAGAAATTTATAACAATATAGGTATTATCGTATTTTTCTAAACTATCCTCAAAGCATTTGCATATGAAGCGACTGGAACCGATTCGGGAAAATAGACTTTTAAACCGGTCGTGTTTCTTTCAAACTTTAGCTCTTGTCCGGTTGCCAGCAATTCAACCTTACTGATTTTGGCTGGATAATGGACACTACCTTCTTTAAGACTGGTTATTGTGACATGGCCAGTAGCCGGCCAGTTCATCACCGTTGCAAAAAGCTGTTCACCTTTAATTGTGAAACGAATATCGGCTTCAGTGAAAGGCTTTCCTTTTCCTTCATTAAAGCCTTGTGCGCTTAATTTAGCTGCGCCTTGTTGAGCAGGCCCTTCGCCAAATATTTTCCATGGACGAGTGCCATAGATACTTTCTCCATTCGCCCGCATCCAAATGCCAATATCTTCGACAACTTTACGTTCGAGTTCATCTATGGTACCATCGCCCCTAACCGGAATATTGAGCATGAGATTCCCATTTTTACTGACCACGTCGATTAGTGTATGGATGACCATTTTAGCAGTCTTGTATCCTTTTCTGGAATAGATACTACGATCATAATGCCAATCCCCAATACAGGTATCCGTTTGCCATGGAAGTGGTTCGATGTCATTACTTTGTCCGCGCTCAATATCCCAAACCATCGCTTTACGTTGATTTTCATCCAATATTTTGCCTGTAACCACTGCATTTAAGCGGCCTGTTTCTTTAATACTTTTATTATAAAGATGTGCAGCAATTCGTAGTCCGGCATCGCTGACCGGCCACATTGGCAATTGAGAATCATCAAAATAAATCAGATCAGGATGATACTTATCGATCAGATTGATTGTTCGGTTATAAAACTGTTCTATATAGACTTTTGTAGGCCGAGCAACCCCATTACCCCAATGCCATTGCTTGTGGATTGTTCCATTGTCAAGACTATTTTCACTCAATGGATGATTTTGGGCATAGAGCTCCTGGGGATCCAGACCAGACCACCATTTCCCTTTCCCATCAGCCTTAGTCAATTTGCCATCATAGCTGACACCTGCATATTTCCCACTTTTGTCAGAACGCTGGGCCGTTTCAAACCAACTCCATGCATGGGCTGCATGGACACTGACACCAAATGGCAGACTATTTTTTTTTGCTGCTGCAGCCCAGGCGCCGATCAAATCTTTTTTTGGACCAATTTTTAAAGCGTTCCAGTTTTTTTGGTATTTGCTATCGTAAAGATCAAAATTATCATGATGGTTGGCTAGTGCCATGAAATAACGGGCACCGGCATTTTTGTACAAAGAGACCAATTCTTCCGGATCCCACTTTTCAGCTTTCCAGGTATGGATGACATCTTTAAACCCAAATTCCGAAGGGTGTCCGTATTTTTCAAGATGGAATTTGTATTTACGACTGCCTTCAATGTACATTTCTCTGGCATACCAGTCGCCGGCCTCAGGTTGACACTGAGGCCCCCAATGTGCCCACATACCGAATTTTGCATCCCTGAACCAGTCTGGCGTCTGGTAAGACTGAAGTGATTCCCAGGTTGGACTGAAGGGCCCAGCTTGAATTTTTTCCGATTGCTCTGGAAACTCACCGAGTTCCTGAGCAATTGCCGCAAAATTTTTAGATAGTAACAGACCAGGTATTCCAATGGCCATGCTTTGAAGTAGCTTTCTTCGGTTCATTTGAGGTAATTTGGTTAGGATGTAATTATAGCCTAATGACAAATTTATAAGAACCCTTCAGATATTCTTTGCACGGAATAGACCAATTTGTGCACAAATCCGACTACGACATTGTAATAACACCATTGAACTAAAAGTCCAATGATGTTATTACAACGAACTAAATCCTACTTTTTGATTGTAGCCTGAATTTCTGCGTATTGTATTTTTTGGAATGTAAAGGGTTTTGCAGCCTGTACATGAACTCCTTAAAAAATTTTAAACTCCTCATTTCCATCAGGTAAACAAAACCAAAAGTCCAGCACAAGCTGTTCGCTGGTCTCCTCATTCTCCAAAGCCAGCGCAGCATTGCCGTCAGGCCGCACAAACCGCAGCAGTTTACCATTGGCCGCGTAGCTGATCGTCCTTGCATCAGAAAGATCCATGATTTTAAAACCCCCGGCTATATCGCCCAGAATACTTTTTACGCGTTGATAGGTATCCTGCTCGCTTAAATACATCGTTTTTGCATTTCTGACTTCAACAACTTTAATCGCATCCACAAGCGGCTTATAATCACCGGACTTTGCCTTTTGGATGATTTGCTGGTACGCTTGGGTTAAAGCAGGCTTAACGTCAGTTTTTAAATCCTTAGTGTTTTGCAAAGTCTTCCAGCTTTCCAGTTCATAAGGTACTTCAGCCCTAAAGGTACTGGTATGGTAGATGAATGGGACACCTTGATGTACAGCCGGGGTCTGGTATTTCTCAAAGTCCTTTACAAACATAAACTCACCTGTACCTACCTCCTGTTCTTTTACCTTATAACGGATATAAGCCTCTGGATGCATCGTTTTAGTCCCTTCTAAAGGATAACCTTTAACTTCGATCTTTTGCAAACCACTTCCAAATATAGCCGAGTTGATGGGTATATCTGTTGAGGTTTGGCCATCTAAGTTCATAGATAAAATTTCGATGTCATTGATCTTTACCTCAAACTTGCATAACAATGCACTGAAATCTAATTGATAATATGGCTGTTTCATTATTTAAGTACATCTGGATACATCATGGTATAATAGTCTTTGATCGTCATGACCTTCGGATCAGTGCTATTTTCCATCGGAGTTCCTTTTTTGACTAATATAAAATTGGTGGTAAAAAATTGCTTGTCATTCTTATCGTTTGAGATTCCCTGATAGACAAAAATCCAGGCATCCAGCTTGGGTACATCCCAAAAATAAGATTCGCCATTTCCCTTGCTATCTCTTCGTTCGTAACCGGAGTAGGTCTTTTTCAAAAAGTCGATGATGGACTTGGTTTCTGCCTGATTTACGGAGCTATAATTAAATCCCAAATAATTTGGTTTATCCTTATTGGCAATAAACAAATATAAATGATTGTGATCTGCAAGGTTTCCATTAGGGAAATCATAGGTACTCAGTTTAATTCCGCCAAGCGCATAATTGCCTGGCTTATTTGTTGCATAAGCATGCAGTCCAAGATTGGGATCCTGATCCTTTTTTAATTCCTGGTCTGCCTGGACGATATTGGATACATTTTCATCCAGCTTTAAGGCTAGAAGATCCGTTTTGGTTTGTGATTCACAGGACATAACAGTCATTCCGATCAGGATTAAGAATAAATATTTCATAGGGTTAGTTTTTAATTAATGGTATGTTGGCACTTGTTTCAAATAATTTCTCTAAATAATCGATTACGTCAAATTTGGGAATAACTTCCGGATAATTTCCGCTTGCAATTTCTACTTTATCGTTTTCTGCCTGTTCAATTTTGGTTTTATCGACAACGATCTTTTTTGCCAGCCCCATGGAGATATAAACCACATATTTCGCATTGAGGCCGTCGAAACCAAGAAGCGGCCTGTAATACAATCCTTTTTCATCGTAGATGATCTTGTGACCGAAGGTTACAGAAGCCTCACCGGAAGCAGATGCTTCGAAAAATGCATAGGCTTTAACCACCACCAAAGAAACTTCCCCTTTGATCTCTACCCCTACTTTGAGCGCAATTTTAAGCCTGGCCTTGGCACAAACCTCAAGTCTGGAATCGGAAGGTTTGCCAACAGTATTGAATTGGAACTTAGAATCAATGATGATTTCGCTGGTAATGATCAAATCCATATAAATTTTAACATTGGCTTTAAAGCTTACGCTATCATTTCCAACATTGATACCGGATTTTAGTTTTCCCTGAAGCTGATCATATAATTTGAGCACTCCGGGAGCCGCACTACCACCACTTACTGCTCCAGCTACTCCCCAGACAATAGCGCCAAGCAAGTCTATCGTAATTTCCAGCCCGATGAGCGGATTTGCATTGAGCTTAATGGTTACATCTGTACCAACTTCCTCCACATCTACCGTATTCTTCACCTTCTTCAGGAACCATTCTCCGGTTAAAGAAAGGTTAGGTGGTTTTACCGCAAAACTCGCTGGCACCCCCGGAAGGGCTTTTTTTACAGCACCTTTGGTAACGCTGGTCACACCATCTGCAATAGATCCGATGGAGGAGAATATATCGTAAAGTTTTTTGAACTTATCCTCGTACGTGGCTTTCAGTTCTTTAGTGGTACCGTATGTGGTACCTGATTTATCCCATTGGGCCTTTAAGCTAAAACTGAACGAAGCTTCTTTTTGCTGCCACCTTCTTTCTGCACCAATTTTCCCTGCTTTTTTTTGGAAATCCTTCAGGTCCTTCTCTTTTAAGTTTTGCCATTTCACACTCAAATCATTGGATAGATTTAAAGCAAAATCAAGGTTCCATTTCACATCCGGGTAAACCTTTACTTTTACAGTTGGATTATTACGAACTGAGAAATACCGACAGGAATGAATGTGCACCACATAGTCATTGGCCGAACTGAACGTACTCAAATCAGTTAATTTGTTGATGGGCCAGATGTAATGCAGAGGCATTGGGTATTCTTTTGCCATACTCGAAATGGCAGGAATAGTCATACTTCCTTCTTCTTCGGCCGTGACGTTGATATTGATGAGCGATAACTTTTTACTATGCTTAGGCCGCTCAAAACAGGCCTTGGTATCATACTTTAAAGGCTCAATCTTCACATTGGTAGGCGTTGGCCCTAAAATGGTTTGGTAGATAATGGTTTCGGCATTATGGCCATAATATTCGAAAGAAATGTCTACCCTGCGATTCCCCTTGTAATCTGCTTCATTTTTATACTTGATATTATCCCTGCCCATCTTATCATCCGTTGGTTTGACTTCGCCGCGGCCTATTGTTTTGATCCGGTTAGCATCAAGCTTGCCCTTGACAAAAAACTCTTTAACGGTTTTAGCTCGGTTCTCGGATAAGATGTTATTGTGGTTTTGCTTGCCGATTACACAAGCGAAACCTTCTAGTTGTATGGTACTGAATCTGTGCTCAAGCAAAAACCGGAGAATATTGTTCAATTTCTGTAAACTCTCTGCAGATAATTCGGTACTGTCAAAATTAAAGATAATGGGCTCTACAATTTTTTCTCTCCGGTCCTGGATATTTCTGACACCTTTTCCATTGTCAAAAATCAGTACGGGTTTAACTCCTGGTTCTGTAATCCTGATCTGTTCAAATTTACACAACTCAAACCTGGCCTCATTTTTATCTGGCTGGTAAATGGTGACAGGTGTCCTGTTTTCTGGTATGGTGACCACCTGTGAGACCACCTTATCTTTTAACCTTAAAAAACGGGCATGGGCAGTATCGCCATGACCAAAACTATCCTGAATATACTGCCCGGTTGCAGGATGCACTACGCGAACATAAAATTCCTCCACTGATGCACGGTCATTAATAGATTGGTACCAGGAAAAAGTATTGGGAATTTTCAGGTTGATTTCTCCGTCAATCACATTGACAAAGTAAATTCTCCGGGTTTCTTCATCATCTTTTGGCCATAAACCAAGTGCTGCGCGCAGCTTTCTGAACACCCGGACTTCTACATTATTATAGCCGTTTAAGCCTTCGGTAAACAGTCTGAGCCAAATGAGTTCTCCATATGAAAACTGGTAAGTTTTGCGTACATCCGCACCGCCTTCAACCTTAGACCACCTGCTGTCTATAATTCTGGCAGGCGATTCACCTCTGATTTTCAATCCGGATTTACCATCAAAATTACCACTCCATGTAGCCTCGATCATCCACAAATATGGTCCACATAATTTTCTGGGTATCTTATAGCCGTATTGAAAGTTGCTGGGTAAGGTCTTCTGCAGATCGATGGATCCTTTGGCACTAAAAACAGCCCACTTGATATCTTTCTTCTTATCTTGTTCGTTAGTTCCTGCCTGCCATTCTCCGATTTTGAACCAAACATATTGATCGGGAGCAACGACAACCAACTGACCGGGCACAGATCCTTTAGCAGAATTGTACACCTTACCTTCACCGGTCCAAACGATTTTTTTAATTCCCTTTGCCATACGTTATGCTTTAACACTTACTTCAAGGCCTTCAGAATTATCGGCAGGTTCAGCTAATGACTCAGACATTGGGTTGAGCTGCGATTGTACATCCTTATCGGCGTTATTAAAATTTTGTTTTGAAGGTTCCGTTTTTTGACCATGCTGAACGATCTGAATGCAATCTGTAGCACCACTGGGACAAGTAGCTTTGCTATCTTCAAGCAGCATCTGTCCGCCATTGGCCAGGATGGAATCTTCATAAAAACCAGACCATTTCGTGACCACTGCATTGCAGGGGTTATTGTTCATTTTTGAGCAGGAACCAAACATATTCTTCTCAAAAGTTTTTCCAATATCTTTGGTAGTGGCTATCGGTTTCTCGCTGCCGTCTTTATCGTTTGCATATTCTTTGGTATGCGTCTTTACCTTTAGTTTATCGGGAGCTGAGCCGAATTTACACATGCATTGTGCTCCCTGAACTACAATATGTTTCTCTGCCATGTCTTGTCTATTTTAGTAAACGATCCCAAAATCCTTTTCCAGATTGTCCATCAAGGATCACCATTTCTGATACCGGTAAACCGGTAACATTGGTATCTAATATAAAATCATGATCAAATTCGTTCCCTTCTTCCGGGATCAGCACTATTTTTACCTGTACACTTTTTTTCTGCAGTTCCTGGTAAGTAAAATCTGAAACAACGGAGATGATTCGCTTAAATTTGGGATGTAAAAGGTAAACGCCTTTGTAATCACCTGTGATTTTGCTGTCCAGGTACAATTCCTCCTCTTCCATGGCCAATATTGGGCCCTCGTGCAGCAGTTCAATTCCTCCAAAATCATTTGTTTCTGCGCTCAATTTTTCCCTGGTTAAATAGCCTTCTGTCTTAAAATCCCGCGCTATCGGAAATTTATAGGTCGATTCAGCAACCTGGTCCGGGCCATATTCTTTATAAATTGGCTTAAAAAATATCTGGATAAACCAATCGTTGTTTAAAAATGCAAGCTGTATACAATCGGCGTTGGCAAGCTGTTGTTCCATCCGACCGATATAATCCTCAACAACACTCCCTTCAAAATTATTCAGGACGTTATCTTTGATACCTGGCCATCTTTTTAGGATTTCCTGATGGTTGTAAATGCTTTCAAAGCCGCCATTTTGGTCAACTGTAATAACTAAGGGGTAAAATACCTGCCCCGCCGCATAAGCAAGGCGGTCAGCTACCAGATCAGGTAAGATTTCGTTAACAAAAACACCGCCGATGCGCTCGATCTGAAATAAGGCCTGCCCTGCCGGACCGGGTTTTAACCTGGTAATCTGCAACACATATTTCACCTCATTACTTTTTCCTTCCGCCGAGTTAAAAGTAAGTACAACTCCATATTTAATACACAGTTCAGCCGGCCATTCTAAACGAAGGGCATTGATACCTGAATAGTGTATTGTTTTATTTGAAATGTCCATAGGTTTGCCTCCGTTATCAAATCAACCAATTCTAAATCGCTACCTGCTTGCCTTGCGTGTCGGTGCAGGCCGCTTCAGTCGTTCCAATACATCACCACTGTTGCCATCTAATATACAAACATGCTGAACACGATCTCCGGCTGGCAAATCTTCAATCCAGATCACCGTCCAGACATTTTTTTTAAACCGGTCGCTAAAAGCCCGCTGCAAATCTCCATCCTGATGAAAATCAACCCCATTTCTTTTACCAAAGGCAATGATATCGTTCAGGGTAAATTTGTAACCCAAATCCTTATCGACGGATTTGGTCAGGTTGCCCTGCGCATCGTAATATTTCCAGATGCCAACTTCCAGTTCGATCGAAAAAAATTGATTGTATTCATGGATATTTCCATTGTTGTAATAGGAAATCAGCTCGTGAAATCCATCTTTATGTTCGATCCGTTCTACAAAAAGCTGCGCAGCATTTCGGGTAAAGGGCTCTGCATCTACATTGGGCTTAGGAATATAATATTCTCTCACATAAGATCCATCTTCCAGTGTCCTTCCCTCATAATCCGGATTTGCGATCATCCGCTTTTCATAATTATCAACATCAAACTTTTTCATTTGTGGTTCTTTTTCCTGTGCAGTTTTATTTTTTTTATTGGGTATAGTATCTTGTTGCCTTACCTGTCCCGATTTGGTTTGCCGGCAGGAACATGACAAAACCAACAGGCAAAGCATCAAATTTATTTGAAGAACTTTTATAACATTTCCCATAACCGCTCCCATTGCCACTTGTATAACTGCTTGGCCTTTATGGCAGTTTTACCGTAATAATCCATAATGTTATCTGTAGTAAATTCTTTAAAAACATATTTGCTGTTGTTGAGGAAAGTGTGTGAAAGCGCTATACTATGACACATTTCATGGGCAACAGTGCTCTCATCAATGCTCGGCGGAGTTTTCAGTATTTTATTTGTTCTGACAATATCAGCAATCACAATGCTCGGCTTTTCCAGTCCCTTCTTTTTCGGAATTTCCTGGGTTTGCCCCATCACATAACCCGTACTTCCACAGGACTTACTTTCAAGAATCATCGGAACGAAAAATATTTTTCTGTAATTGTTGTATTTAGATGCGAGATAGTTCTTTTTCTGTTGCTGATACAGATATTTCTCCAGAATGTAAAATGCAGAATCCTTAGGATCCTCGCTATATTTATCGAGTGCATCCAGAATTTCCTTTTCGCTGGAGGCTGAAATGTTTTCAGTTTTGATCTCAGCTTTGATGTAGGCTTGTCTCAGATACTTTCGCAAGGCAACTTTTTCATTCGTAATACTCATCATCGATTGCTTAGTTCCAATCCTGACATTCACAAAACAGACTTTTATAAAACGATGAAATTTGGTATGATTTCGTTTCACAATGAGCTGGCCAACGAGATACTTTTCACCCTCCTTCAAGGCATAAACCTCAATAAATTCATCTTTTTCGAAATAATCTTTACACTTGACCGTGATTGCACTGTCTAGTGTCAATTTCCCTTTTGTTAGGGGCAGCTCCTTATCTATGGCGACATCAAAAAAGGCTTCATTATACTTAAATTCGAACTTTTCAGGTTCCTCTTCTACTTCGACAATGAGTTTTAGCTTGGCCGAATATTCGGGAAGCAAGGTCATATAAGGGATGGCATAGATGTAGGGCGCGTCTTTATTAGTGGTTTTCCAGGGAACAGAAAAACGTCTGAACTCGCCGAAAACCAGATTGTCATATGCTTTAGTGCTTTGAATAAATTTAGGGTTACAGTAATCGTAATCACCATTTGCTTTTTTCGGGGTCTCGTAATAGCCGATAATGTTTTTATACCATACATCGCCTTTATTTCCGGAATCACCGAGCCTGACCCAATCGAAACCAAACTCGCCATTGTATTTGCTATGTGGACGAAAATGCACCAGACACTTCGGTTCGATCTCTATTAATGTTGGCGTATACTCTTTAAATTGAACATTTGCCATAACCTATTTATTTCCTTCGCCAACAATTTGTTTGTTACTTGCCAAAACTAAATTTTGATACATAGCTTCGACATTTAGCTGATCAGCCATTTTCTCTAATTTTTGCTCCACAACCAGGTTATAATCCGAGCGAACCTTAATTTTCATATTGTTTGATTGTTTTGTAATGGCCATAACTAGAATAATTTTGATTTCTCTGCACTGTTTATTTCCACGGTTTTGCCGCTTTGCAGGGTCATGTTTTCCTTTTGACTAAAAATGGAGATTTCACTGGCGAGCTCGTTTGAAGTTTCTGACTGCCTTACAAAATCCTTGGTTACGTACTCTGATCTTTTATCTGAACTTTCCTGGATGTCTCCGGTTGCGCTAAGCGAATAATTATTGCCTACTGTTGTACCCAGATCTTTATTTACAGAGGTAGTCTGGTTATTGCCGACAGAAACCGATTGATCTTTGCCCACTTTCATATCCATATTTTCTGCTACATTGATCTGCATGTTCTTACAGTTTAAAGTCATGTTTTCCAGCGCAGTGACGGTAATATTATTGCCCTTGGTGTCAATATGGATAATATTGCTGTTGATATCGGTAATCTTAATCCCCTGGGTATTCGGATCATCGTCAAACTCGATCAGGTGACCGCTTCTGGTCATAATACTTTTCAGGTGATTTTTAATTAAGGGACTGCTATCCACGTTTGCACTATGGTAAACACTTCCCATTACTACCGGACGAGCGATGTTTCCTTCTTCAAAGGCAACCATTACCTGATCGTCAATCTCTGGTATTGCAAAATATCCGCGGTTATTTCCCCGGTCACCGGTACCTGCACTCGGACTAACCACGCGTAACCACTCGGTTACATCATTGGTTAAGCATTTCCACTTAAATTGCACCTTAATGCGGCCTTGGCCCTGTGGATCGTTATTATCAATCACGTCTGCCAATTGCATATCAGGTTGTGGCTTTTCGAAATTTCTAACCAATAAGCGCTCTGTGCTTGATATTTTTCCTTCGAAGGTATGGTGATACTTACCATTTTCATCGATGTGGTGTTTAATGCTGGTGATCAGAAACTTGCCCAGGCTTTCAGTTGTAAAAGCAAGTTCTTTACGGAGGCTCATGGTAATTTCAGCAATACTGCCAATACTAAGTTCGGCATTATCGCCCCTGCCCGTCACTTTTAAAAGTTCACTGGTATTCGCTTTTTCTTCATTTTCTACCAGATTTTTAATGTCGTCATCATTATCCACCCTGATCAATGCAGGTTGATTGAAGATTTTACTATAGGTTAGATTTGAAGCCTGAATGGCATGTGATAAATCTGGCGTGCCACTGGCTTTACCTGTACTTTCGCCCTGCAAAATGTCATTTTGCTTTGAATTGTAAGAGAAGCGCCTGTTTTTGATGGGTGCAATTTCCATAGCATACTGCATTTCCTGGACATCTCTTCCATAAAACAAAGCCACTTCTTTTTGTTCGTTGGGTTTTCCGAAGTTGAGTTGCTTTCCATCATAGTAAAGCCATTCATGATATTCGGCAGAAAGCCGGTTAAGAAATGCAAAATCACTTTCTCTATACTGAATGATATAATCTATAGATGCACTTCGCGAGGCATTGGTCACAACCTTTAAATCATTGGCCGGTGTATCTTTTGTGGCCAATTTCACAATTTCATTCAGGTCTTTATCTAAGTAAGAGCCTAAATCTGGTCCACGGTCAATTAAAATCGTAGGACTATACCCACTTACAATTAAAACCCCATGGTAACCATGGTTCTGTGACAGCTCAACTTTAGACACCAAACCCACAAAATGCTGCATACCACCTGGCAAATGGCCAAAAGATGCAGTTAAGGTTTTGCCTACAAAATCACGACTATCATCTAAACTGATCAGACCTGGCGCACCCATCTGATCATGGTTAAAACGTAATTCGAAATAATGATGATCGTTAAAAGCTTGTTGCAGGCTAAAGGAAGCAAAATGAGTAATTTCCTTATCCTCTATATTGATTTCTGTAACTAGTTTCTTTTCCATATTGATTATAAACCTTGGTCATCGTTTTTTATCACAATATGTTTGGGATGATTAAACATAATTTGAGTTTAATTGAGCTCAGGTGATAGTGGGCAGCAAAAACCATAGCGATAAAATATAGCATCGCAAACTAAAAGCAACTGGCATAAGCCAGTCGCTTCAATTGATTTTGTGCCTGATGTTGATTAAATTAACCCTTAGGCCAGTCATTTTCGTGTTCTGCGTTACCCAGCTTTAGCTTGCGCGCAGATACTACAAAACTTAAAGTCATTGGCGTATTGTCGTTTACGGCAATGCCTTCGTTATATTGGATGATGTAACCATCTTCGAAAGACAGTTCTTTCATTTTTGAATCCTCTTCACCTTTTTTGAAAACCAATGTTCCGGAAAGAGGCTTATATTGATTGTTAACCATAGATTCGATCACTGAAGTATCTTCAGTAGATTCGATTTCGATGTGGATGGTACCACCATAAACACCTGATGAAGGACGGCCTTTTGCGTCAACATCTCTGTTTAATGAAAAGCTGCACTGTAGTACATCAAATTCTTTTGATCCTAAGTTTAAACGGGTTTTAAATGCCATGATAATTTTTTTTAATGTTGAAAGAATAGATAATTTGTTGGCGCATTGCGATGAGTCTTGTATTAGACTTTTGGCCAATCATTAAGATGCTCAGCGTTACCTAATTTAAGCTTTCTGGCAGAAATCTGGAACTTGAGTGTCATCGGGTGATCGCCTACAATGTTTATTCCTTCGGAATATTTAACAATGTAGCCATCTTCGAAATTAACTTCTTTCATTTTGGCATCTTCCTCTGTTTTCTTGATCAGAAGGGTTCCTGTAATCGGTTTGTACTGATTGTTTACCATCGCCTCGATGATTGAGGTGTCTTCAGTTGATTCGATCTCAATATCGATCGTACCGCCGTAAACTCCGGAAGAGGGTCTTCCCTTAGCATCTACATCGCGGTTTAACGCATAGGCACAGTGAAGCACATCGTACTCCTTGCCCGAAAAATTTAATCTAGCTTTGAAAGCCATAGTTTTAAAATTTAAAGGTTAATAAATGAATTAATGTAGCATCCGCCACGCAATTAACGTTAACCAAATATCAGGCCAACTATGTCATATCTAACTCATATATAAGGAATAGCCAGGCTGTAAAAACAGGAATAAACTCAAGAATGATCCAAAAAGCTTTGTTAAACGGATTATTTTGTGGAAAAGATGTGGAAAAGTACAAAGTAGTTTTTTTATTCAAAAATTAAGCGTTACAACACCTTTATTGTAGTGATTCCCAACACTATGTAGCTTTTTGCCGCAGAAGCGGATAACGGAAATGGATTTAGATCAACAGGGAACCAAATTTTTCCATTTTGACCAGCCACTTTTGACTGTAATGATTTTCCAGTGAATGCAATTGCCCTATGGTATTGGTGAGCACCGGACTCATTTTACATTTTTCAAAAACAGCTTTTTTGATGGAGAGATAAGTTGTTTTCTTATTTGCTTTCCATTCTTTTAAGGTTGCCTCGTCCAGGATAGACACAATTCTCGCTGAACGGCCACTGAAATTGTTATTTACATGCTGCTGCTGGGCTGTAAAAATTTGGTCGGGCATAAACAGCCGGTCAAAAAAGCCTTTAATTTTTGCTGGAATGTGATCTACATATACCGGGCAAAAAAGCACAACATGGTTACTTTGCCTGATCGCCGTTAATGCTTTTTGCAAATCAGGTTCCAATTCGGCAATTTGTCTGTTGTTAAACAGTTTGTTCGAATTAAAGATCAGGTCAATGATGGCCAGCTCCTTTACGGTTGCGCCAGCACTTTCTGCACCTTGCTTATAGGCATTAATCAGGAAATTTGTAGATGCGTTTTTCTCAATATCGCCATTCAGGATAAGTACTTGCTTCATTCTTTTTGATTAATCTGATCGGGCGGATGTATTACAAAACTACAAAGATTTTATTATTGTCATGTATAATCCACAAAAAAACCCAACGCAGGGTTGGGTTTCTATGTTCAGCTATTCAAAAACTATTGCTGATCATAATTGGTATTCCAGGTGGTATTCTCATCTTCACCCTTATGTCCATCCAGCTTTACAACAAAGCTTTTAGCTGGAAAATAAGGCGTGATGTGAATATCTAAATGGATTCTGTCTTTTTGGGTTTCATCTCTTTCAAAGCGCATAATCTTAAACCTTTCGATTAAACGATCTGCTCCCTGAATGCCATCCAGGAATTTAACGATCTGCCCGCGTAAATCCTGCTCCGTTTTAGAGGTCCAGTTTTCGAATGCCCGCCTGTTTAAGAAGTCAAACAATACTTTAGTAATGTAATCAAATACACGCACTACAGAATAAGTTTGTAAACCGATGTTATCACCGTTAAACAAGGTTTTAGCTGAAAAAGCCATTACTTTTCCGTATTCATTAACCATAGGAACGAGGCCAACTCTTTCCAGATGAGAAATTTCACTTTTCTTCAGGTCAAATTTCACACCGTCAACCTCATTGATTGCACCGTGTTTTTTACCTGCAGTTACCTGAGACATCAAAGTATGGTACATTTTACCGGCAAGTGCGGCTGAGCCTGGTACTGTGAGGTCATCTTCTTCTCCAACTTCAGCAACTTTACCACGGCCGATTAACCAGTTACAGGTCATAATCACATTAGATCTGAATGGATCAGCACCTGTAAAATCTGCGGCCGTAAATAAATCGAGTACATCATCCGGTTGATCAAGATCTGCAAAATCTGTGATCAGCATGGCTTTGTTGTTGTGTGCAATTTTACCCCATTTTTCTAATACCTTGTTGGAACCCATGTAACCAGGCACTACCATTAATGAATAGTTTTTACGCAGATCTAGACGGTCATAATTCTGTTTTAGCTCATCATCAACGTATTCAATAAAACGGGGATTGTCTAAATCTTTAATCTGATCCATGGAGGCGTTTAGCAGCACCACATTTTTAAGTTTATCCGCTTCGGTATTTTTATAAAACAAATGGACAGACCTGTAGGCTTGCTCCAGCTCCCTGGTACTTTCCAGCGCGGTTCCAATATTTTTGTTTAGATTTTCTTCAGCAAGGTTCAGTTTTTCGGTGCTTTGTTCAACCATATCTGCAACAGATGTAGAAGATTCGAGCACATCGATCCAAAGCTGAATTTTCTTTTTCAGTTCTTCACGTTCTTTCTTTTTTTCATCACCGGTTAAAAAGATCTGCTTCCTGGCTTTCCTTTCGGGGTTCAAATTTTGAAGGCCGTCAACTGTGGCTTCTAACAAATCGAAACCGCCAACTTTAGCCAGCTTTTCTAAATTATCTTTAAGTGAGGTTTTTGCTATCGTTTTGCCTTCGGCTGGTTTAAAACCTGCTTCAGACGTATTTTGGTCTGTTTTTAATTCTTGAGGATTTGACATGTCTGCTCAGCGGTTAGGTTATTTATTCTGCTCCAATTCATCAACAAAGTTCTTTAAAGCGCTAATGAAAGCCGACTTAGTTTCTTCGTCGTCAAGCGTAGCCTTTAAGGTTTTGTTAGATTTTAATTGTTTGATTACATTCAGTGACATCTCTCGCTCAATGTTAACATTGGTAAGGTAATTACTTTGATTGATGATATTTTTTACACCGAAATCTCCCAGATCGTTAAAATTGATCGTTTCATTAACAGTACTTCCGTCTTGCTTTTCGAAGGATACTTTTACGTTTGGTTTATAATGCTGGAATACTTCCTTCACCGTTTTTAGTCCTTCGACCTTCTCCGGTTTTATTGGTTCGTTATCGGTAAGTTTTTGTACAAATAGCGTTTTGTTATAGGCAATTTCTGCGAAAGCTTCTGAAGCGTCAACTTTTCGTTCATTACCTCCAATTTCATAGTTAAACATAGTATGTTGATTTAGGGTTATGGTTAATTTTTATAATAATATCATAGTTAACGTTTTAACTCAATTATTGTTCCAATATTACACCTTCGGGCTGAATAATGTTCCATTCTAACTGATCTGTATCCTGGTGTTTGCTGACTTTAATCTTAGATCCTTTCTTTAACTCACCAGAAATGATGTACTTAGAAATTGGTCTGCGTAACAGATTCCTGATGACGGCCGACAATTGCCTTGCTCCATACTTGGGCGTAAATCCATCTAAAGCGATCATTTTCTTGGCATCTTCTGCGATCTCAAATTCGATCCCCATTTTATTCAGAGACTGGATCAGGCTATTTAACTGAATTTCGAAAATGCGCACCACATTGCTTTCATTAATTGGTGCAAAAGGAACAATTTCTGAAATTCTGGCTAAAAATTCAGGGCGGAAATGCCCGGCCATAACTTCCATCAATTGATTCGAAGCAGGGATCACACCTTTTCCAATCTGTTCTGCGATCCACTCACTACCAATATTTGAGGTAAAAAGAATCAATGAGTTGCTAAAATCACCTTCTTTACCTAAACGGTCGTGCATGTGCCCCTCATCCAGAATCTGAAGAAAGGTATCGAAAACTGAGGGATGTGCTTTTTCAATTTCATCAAACAACAGCACTGAATATGGCTGCTGCCTGATTTTATTGACCAGCAAGCCGCCTTCTTCGTAGCCCACATAACCTGGAGGAGCTCCATAAAGTAATGCGGCACTGTGTTCTTCTTTAAACTCCGACATATCGAAGCGGATCATCGCCTTTTCATCGTTAAATAAAAATTCGGCTATGGATTTGGCCAGTTCGGTCTTACCTGTACCTGTTGGTCCCAGTAGGAAGAATGAACCGATAGGCTGACCTTTTTTGTTCAGCCCACTCCGCGATTCCAATATCGCATCTGAAACTGCTTTAAGCGCCTGATCTTGTCCTACTACACGCTTTTTCAGGTATTGCTCCATGTTCAACAGTTTCTCCTTCTCACCGGCTTGCAGTTTTCCCATTGGGATACCTGTTTTATAAGCAACGATAGAAGCAATGTCCTGTTTGGTAATCCGATCGCTCTTTTCTGCAGCATATTTCTTCAACTCCTGAAGGCTACGATCTATATATTCACGGTATTCATCCGCAATTTCAAAGGCATCGGTCTGTGTTTCATCCGTTAAACGGCCCAGCAAAACCGGGCTCAATTTATTCTGAAGTAAGGAGAACAGCCATTTATAATCGGCGAATTGCTCGGCTTCTGATTGTGCTTCGTTGCCCTTTAATGCTTCTAAATCCGCCTCTAAGCCATCAATAACCTGATCAGAGGTGTCGTTCATCATTTTCATAGCAGCCATGGTCCTGTCCAGCAAATCAAAAGCAGAATCCGGGAGTCTCCGGTCTTTCATATAGCGTTTAGCCAAGCGAACACATTCGCCCAATGCATCCGGATCAATGCTTAAGGTATGATGCTCCTCATACTTTACAGCCAGTTTCTGAAGCATTTTTATGGTGCTCTCCTCATTTGGTTCATTCACCTGAAGCACTTCAAAGCGCCTGCTAAAAGCTTGTTCCGGTTCAATGATTTTGCGGTATTCATCAATGGTCGTTGCCCCAATTACCGTTATTTCTCCACGCGCAAGTTCTGGTTTTAATAGATTGCCAATACCTGCACCCAATGGCCCTTTGCTATCCAATAAGGTATGAATCTCATCAATAAAAAGCACCGCCTTTTCAAATTGCTTAATTTCCTTAATGATATTTTTTAAGCGGTCTTCTATTTCTCCTTTGTAGGACGCACCGGCAATGAGCGACCCTAAATCGAGCTCAAAAAGCTGAACCGGCTTTAACCGGTCAGGCACATTCTGGTTTACAATATCAATAGCAAAACCATCAACCAGTGCCGTTTTACCTACACCGGCATCTCCTGTAAGGATCACATTTGGTTTCGTTCTGCGACAAAGGATCTCCATCATCATACGGGTCTCTTTATCCCTGCCGATGATCGGATCTGTTTTACCGTCCCTAACCATCTGTAATCTGTCCATACAGTACTTATGCAGTGCATTACCTGTACTTTTTTGTGCCGCAGCGGCACCTGCTTTATTTGGAGAAACGACACTTGAAATTTCCTCATCTTTTAAATAGAGGTCTAAAATTTCACGTTCTTTGATCGGGAAAGATTTCAACTGATCTGGTTGAAATCCGACACCTGGTTTTGCCAATGCCGCCAATACACAAACCGGTGTAATTAAATCTAAACCCAGTTTAATGCGAATATGATCTGCCTCTTCAAAAATAACAGCAATTTCCGCCGCACCGCTAACCGTATCGCTAAAACTTGCCGATTTTGCCTGCTCATCAATACGGACCTCTGCCCATTCGCTGATGTATTCTTCATCTTTTCCGATTGATGTAATGAAGGCGCGTAAACCGACGTCCTTATGCATCAATCCTTTGAGCAAATGAGCGGCAGAAAACACTTCATTTCTATATTCTTTTGCGAGCGACTGTGCAATGTGCAATGCCGTTTTTACCGATTCGCTTAAATTTGTAATTGCCATATGCCTCAATTGGTTTTTGGCAAAACTGCCTGGTTAAAATTATTTTCGGTGATGTAATAATAGTTTTTGCCGTTAGATACAAACTGCTGCTCAATCTGTGTGGCCCTTTTAATTTGCTGTACGGATTGATTTAATAGATTAATATAGTTTTCAAATTGATCCAACGGCATTTTTGAAGGTCTGTTTAAATCACCTACGGTGTACTGTGTAAGAAACTCATTATTCAAAGGCAGGCCGGTCACCAACTTGATGTAGCTGGCTAAAGTCATGGCTTTTACCGCTCCTGATGAAACTTTCATGCCAAGCAACTGGTTAGGTACCTTTAAATAATTTTTAACCAGCTTGCTCCGGAAAGAAGATTGATCTGCCTGGAGATTTTGTCCAAGCATTGTAGAAAAGATGTCTACGATCTGTTTGTACTCCATGTTATTTAAAACAATAGCATATTGTAAAGTACTGTGGTTATTTTTCACTAGATCAGCAGGTAAGTTTGCTGTGCTATAATATTTGAAGGCATTGTGTGGCATACGGTCGGCTACCTCTTCGCCTGCAGGTCCAGACAGTAAGCCTTCTACATCTGGTGAAAGATTTTTACGGGATATGCCCGTCAGCCGGAATGCACTGTCCAATGAACTCACCTGATTATAAATATCCATTTTGGTTTCTTTTACAAAGCGCCGCAGGGCAATGGTCATGCTCTGATTTGGATTTACTGTTCCCTTGGTAGGAAAAACAATACCACCTTGTATTAAGCTGTTTTTAGGATAATCCAGGTAGTAAGAAATTGAATCCTGCAGACTTGTATTGTAAGGCTGGAAGCTCTTTAAACCTTCTCCCTTAACCATTGTATTTTTTCTGTATTCGGCAGCGCGGATGGCGGATTCTGAAATCAGCTTACGAGACTGGATGACGAAATCATTGAATGAGGCATTATAATCACTGTACACTTGTAAGGCTAAAATCCGGGCATCAGCAAGCGCAACCTGCTCGCTCAATTCATTGATCAGATAGTTGTTGGTACCATTAATATTTCCGGTACTACCAACAAGCACAATTAAATTGGTTTCATTCTTTTTAGCCTTAAACAAATTTAAACCGGTTTTAAGTGCCTGGAAAACCGGCGCTTCAACCACCTGACCATTACATCTCGTTGTATTCTTTGCCTGATCTGAGAAGAAGGTCATGATCTGCCTGTAATCATTCTGAATGGGGCTAACAAAAATTCCTTTGACTGAACATCCGGTTTCGCCACGGTACACGACACCACCATAGCTCACTTTGGTTCCTCTCCCAAAATCACCCATGATACTTTCAAAAGATGCAATGGTATTGGTCATCCCGGAAAAATATTTGGTCATCGAGCTTCCCCCATCTACTATAAAGACAACATTGACCTTGCTTTTATTTTTACGCAGGTTCAAATAATCCTCATAAGAAAGTGCAGAACCATTAATAGTTAATATTTTATTGTCTTTTTTATTGTAAACATCAGTGGCAACTCCTACAGCATAAGTACCCGCATCATCAGAAATCACTGGTACGCTTCTTAAGATCAGGTTTTCTGCTGGTAATAAAGGATCTACGGAAAACATCGTTCCCCTGTTGATTCCATGTCCAATGACTGTTGAGGTCGAATCGTCATTGTCGTAACTGCCTGGCTTAACTGAAGTGATGTAAAGCCGATCTCCCCAGCTGTGTACTGCCTCGGCTGAAACCCATCCATAAATACTTTTCAGGGCATTATCTGTGACCAGCTGATCGTCAGAACCGATTAAATACTTTTTTCCATCTTCTGATTTCTTATAGATATAAGCAATTTCGTGGAGCCTAACTTTACCGCGCCTGTCTTTAAGCTCCGGTGTGTTGTAAACTAGGATAGAATCGCTGCCATCGAAATAAAATTTCGGTTCGGTCAGCGCATTTTTACCATTGACAATCCCGATGGCTTTTTCTGCATAACCCGTTTTTTGGTTAGAGAATGACCGTTGCCACAACAGCAATTTAGATTTGGCTATCCAACCGTAACTGATGGCACTTTTTTTATCAGTTATTTTCCGTCCCCGGATCATTCCCGCTTTGTACTTAACCAGTTTCAGGTAACCATTTTCTTCTTTAGAAACATAAAAAGGTTCCATAAAACTTAATTTTTTCATGATCAGACTTCCACCCGGAGAGGTAGTAGTATAGTTATCTTCCTGGTCGGAAAAAACGATCCAGGGCAGATTGCTACCACTGGTTGCATCGTTAACATTAATGGTTTCTGCTGGCTTCTCGTAAGATTTAGGCATGTATTTCACTTTTTTGCCAAATGATGCCGGAGATTGAGCATGGGCATAAGACGCTCCTAAAAACAGGATGATTAAGGCATAATATTTTTTCATAGTCTTGGTAGATGAACTGTAAAACGAAGTTAGGATCTGAGTTTATTTGGTTTTTGCTGCGGCATCGCTAGTTGACGATGTTTCTGCCTGGACCGTTCCTGAATGTTGTTTGATATTCAACAGGCTTGCACAGTTAGAATTTGGCTTAATGGTCAACTGGGCCTCATCGATTGCGATTTCGCCTCCAAAAGTTAATCCCATGCAGTAAGAATAAATGTCAGTCTGCTTCTTCTTGCCATTCATTTCTATATTTACCGTTACTTTTTCGTTGCTGCACATGTATTTGTTAACGAGGTAATAGTAATTGGCATTGAAATCGGCACCATTTGCTATGGCTTGCAGCCTGGCCCGGATATCATCAATGGTTTTGCGTTCTCCATCGCCTGGAGCAACAAGATCAGATACGATGTCGGCATTGGGATCGGAAATCAAAATGGTTAAGAAAGCTGGTTTATGGCTTTTTTCTGTTCTGAGACGGACCACATATTTTCCGGGGGCGCGGTAAGTGTACAAGGCTGTTTTTCCTTTCACATCTACACGCCCGGTTTCACCGAAAGACCATTCGAAGTCCTTCCCTTGTCCATCTCCTTCTAAACGGATCTCTTCGTTAACCAGGCCAGCGGTAGGTCCACTGATGGTTAATGCAGTATCTACCACTGTCCGCACGGTATCCCTTACCGTTACCGGAAATTCCTGACGCAGTTCTCCGTCTACAGTTAAACGTACAATATAGGTATCGGGCTTAGTGTAATGGTAAGAGCCGGTTTTTGAGGTTGCTTTTTCACCGTTTCCAAATTCCCATAACCATTTGGTGGCTTTTGGTGTGTTGTCGGTAAAAACTAAATCTTCATTTAAATAAATTTCATCTTTAACGATTTTCGCATCGATTGCTCTTTTTTCGAACAATGAACTCTTAAACAAGAAAATCAGGCCGGTTAAGAGCAGTACAGCCAGCAGGATGTAGAGAATAACGTAGCCTTGCGAATTGGAATTAACTTGCTTGGTGTTTGTGTCGGACATAGTTAGCGTTTTTAATAGGTTGATTTTTAAGGGTTTTATCTTGAATATATGGTTTGCTGCAATTGATGCCTGTTGGTAATGCAGTCTTCCAATTGCTTTTTATATAATTCGATATCGGTGATGTTTCTATTTTGTTCTTGACGGTCGTAAAACAACCTGTCGTACAATTGAGCAGTCTGCACAAAGATTTTATACCGCGAATCTGATGCTTTGCGGTCAAATGCGGTTTTAATTGAGCCTAATGAAAGTTGAATGTCGTTTTTTAAAAAAACAGCCTGCACATTTGGATTGTATCTGGTAATCTGCCTGAAAGTGGTATCAACTATAGGCATGGTTTCTTTCACCATATTTTCGAATACCTCGTTCTCGTTAATCTTAACTTCGAGTTCTTCTTTAGAAATTTCATGTCCTGAATTGCCGCTATAAAACATTCCAAAGCTTAACAGCCCAACAGTAAAAACAAACAGCGCCACAAAAAACAAGAACTGTTCTCGCCTTTCTTTTATACTTAATTTGATCATAATCCTTAATTATCGGCCATAAATACCGTTTCTAATCCTGTTGACTGCAGATCTGTTTACCCTTTGGCAATCGTAGACCTGCTCTTTATACCGTTGTATATCTCCCCTTGATTTGAGGAGGGAGTCTTGCAAATCGGCCATGGCACCCACATTATTGTTCAACTTTTGATACAAATCAAAACTTAGACTGGGATTGGCTTTCTTAGAAATCAAATCTTTTATCCTGTTATTGGCGGTTTGGATATCATTAAGCAAAATGCTTTGTTTGCTCATTTCATTTGCATTATAATCCCGGTATTGGGCAAGCTCTTTAAAGCGGACAAGGATGAGGTCGAAATTTGTATTGATATCTTTTCTTAAATAAGATAGTTTTTCTGTTTCCTTCACTTTTTTATCGAGCAGAATATACTCATAATTAGAAGCAGCGAAAAAAAGATAAATACAAAAAATGGAGAATAAACTGAGGAATGCAAAGTTTAAAATAAACTTAAGGTAAGCATTCCTGATTTCGATGGCATTAATTGGTTTCATAACGGTTTTAATGGTCTTATATGGTAGTATATCAGCATTCAATTCAATAATCAACCCCACTTACAATCGCACAAAATTCTTTAAATTAACATTGCACTACGACAATTTCTTTTATTTGTTGTTTAGTTATTAAAACGAAATAATTTGTTTTACTTTTAGCAAACTCTAAGCCAAACATGTATGTCTGAGAATTTTTTCAACAAACCGTTTAGATTTAACTCCATCTTTTCAGGCACTGGCCTTCAGTCTACTGACCTGGGAAAATCTATTTCCAATAACATAGAACTTGTCATTTTTACCCGTTATGGAGAGCATAGATATCAGCACGATTTTGGCTGCGAAATCTGGGATCTGGATTTTGAATTAATTGTAAGTGAAAGCATCTGGGAGGAAAAATTCCGCAAGTCGCTGCTCAAATCAATTACCGATTATGAGTTTCGGATTTACAATACCTCAGTAGAGGTTCACATCACCGAAGTTGAAAATGTCTATCCTTTGCGGAACATCACAGAGATCAAGAAAAAGGTGGATATTAGCGTCAGAGGACTCATAAAAACCACCGGTGAAAAATATTTTTTCCATACCGCTTTATTTCTAAGCCCCCTGTCTACTTAACTGAAGCGCCTTAATTATCCTATATATGAAGCCACTTTTTTATTCATCAAAAGATGAAATCCGGAATAGAATTTTAAAAAATGCTCAAGATTTTTGGAATATAAAAGATAGTAACGATTTTGATCCACTTGTCAAGCTGATTATTGAGGCCTTAAGCAATGAGCTTTTCAATGTGTCCAACGATGTTAAAAATCTTGAAAATAGAATCTTCGATAAAATCAGCCGTATTTTAGCACCCGATCATTTAACTTCACCTTTACCTGCACATGCCATTATCCATGCCAGGCCTATAGAGGAAGAAGATTACCTGTCGCCATATACCCAGTTTGCTTTTAGGAAAAATATTCTGGAGGAAAACGATCAGTTTAAGAAAACCGATATCTTTTTTAGCCCTTTGCATACCGTAAAAGTTCAAAATGCAGCTGTAAAATACATTGCGAGCGGAAATACCCTTTTTAATGTAGAACAACTTAGTAAACAACCCATTTTAAATACTTTACCTGGCTTTTCGATAGAGAAAAACACCATTTATATTGGTTTTAGTGGTATAAAAAACTGGATGGATTTTAATAAGCTGAACTTATTTTTCGATTGGAAAAACTATTCAGTGCCAGGAGACACTTATGATTTGTTATCCTTGGGAAAATGGTTTTATAAGGACAATGAACTCAGAGCTTATACGGATAGATTTATGGACGACCCGGTAACTGGTAAGGTGCAGGCCCCATTTCATCACAAACAATTGCTTAACCTGATCAAGGCCGACGTATTACAGTTTTACAGCAATCGCTTCATCACCCTGGGTGACCTGAATGATTTTAACATTGATGAGCGTAAAGAATTACCGGCTGTTTTTGAGCAAATTTTTCAGCCGGCCAGTTTAAGCCAGATTGATGAAAAAATAAAATGGCTTAAGGTGATTTTTCCGGCAGCCATAAACCAGGAAATGCTGAACGAACTTCACATTTACATGAATGCATTTCCCGTAGTGAATAAAAAATTGAGCCAGATCAAACACCGGCTCAAAACCATGAATAACATCATTCCGATTAAGACTGAAGCATGGGATCAGATGCTTACGGTAGAAAACCTGAAAGACAATAAGGGAAACAGTTATCATGAAATCCCATACACCAACGAGAATGAAAATGGCGATGGGTCCTTTTCGATCAGATATGGTGGTACAGAACGCTTTGACAACAGAAATGCTAAAGAATTGGTTGATTATCTTTTTGAACTGTTAAGAGATGAGAAAGCAGCATTTTCTGCCTATGGACAGGACTTTTTAAGCACTACACTAAAAAACTTAGAACAGAACATTGCCCTGATCGAACAAAAAAGCCATTCGGCACTTACTGGGATCAAGGAGTTACCCAGTTATATTGTATTGAAGCCGATTGATGATGCAAATATTTTATTTCTGGACATCTGGATTACGCAAGCCGAAGAGGCCAACCGTATTAATGCAGGTAGCCGGTTGGTAATATATGAAAATAACAGAGTCCATGCTGAAAGTATTTCCTTACTAAGCCAGACAAAAGGTGGCCGGTCCCGATTAAACGCATCCAACAGGGTTCAGGCTTATAAATATGGGCTAACTACTGCCGATCGGATTATTACCAAAGCAGATGTCATTAATTTTTGCCGCTATGAATTGGGCGACAAACTCAAAGACATCATCATAGCCAAAGGTCTGATCCTGGACCACAATCCAAATGCTGGCTTTATTAAAACTACAGATATCATTATTGAGCCTGCAGAAAATCTTAGACTTGACGCACAAGATTGGGAAGAGCTATTGAGTCTTACTCTGGCTAAATTAAAATTAAGAAGTACGATGCATATCCATTACCGTATGCTATTAAAGACACCTGTTTATAAAACGACTGTTTAAATATAAACCGTGTAACCCAAATAGGCATTTTCTCCATCTGCGCTCAATAGGGTTTCCTGAAATTCGGAAGCTGTAAGTAAGGTCACGTTAACCTCAGCGTCAACAGGTATTAAGTAACTGATGGCCATGTCCAATATGGCCCTGTCCTTGTGTCCTGGAATAAAACTTACCAGTTCTTTGGGGGAGGTGGGCCCGATTTGAATGTTAAACAATTCATCCTCAGGAATAAAACGATCTCCAATGATGGTATCGATCCCCAGGGAACTGGAACCCAAATGCATCTGCAGGTCATCTGCGATTTTTACTGGGGAAAGGTTGGCTATACCGGCTGATATGGTGACAGGCAAGCTAAATAATGCCGTAAGAACCTTTGCTAAAAAATCGACATCGTTCCTTTTCTGCTGAATTTCCGGGAGTAAATGCATCCAAATGATACTTTGTTCTTTACTTAACAACTTAAATTCTTCCCATCCGGGTTCGAATATCTTGCTTAGATCGGTATAGGTTGTTTTTTTATCGAGCATATTTTCATACAACTCGGTCATGATCCTGACATGATTAATTTCGACATCAAACGGGGTGAAAAATAACCGGGCTTGCCGCTCTTCTTCTCTCCGATCTCTGATGTCCTTAATCATAGACTCTTCATCCATCCCTGCGCTACCTGTAGGTGGCCTGTGGAAAAGTCCTTCGGGCAGCATATCATACAGCCCTTCTCTATTGGTATGTATGCGGATACGGTCCTGCCTTCTCTTTTCAGAATGATACACATGTGCACTTTCTATATCTTTTGCAAAAGCGCGTTTATCCGGACCAAGGGGAACGATTTCGATGCGATCTGCTTCAACCACATCGCGCTCGATCAAATCGGCGACATGAGCTACAGCCTTATAATCTGTAAAGAGTTCGTTATTAATCAAAGTTTCTTTTTTCATCTAAACTTTAAGGTTGCATTTTTGTTATGTATTAAATTTAAAAATATTGAAAAAAATATCGATTATAATCAAATATTAAAGATACTATATTTGCACAACCTCACATCACACCTATAAAAATTAATGGACGTCAAATCATTTTTCATTCGCTTTCTCCTATTTCCGCTGATCGTCTTGGTCTCAACGGCAGTACTTTCTATCATCAACAAGAAAAACCAGTTTATTAATAACAAGAGACTTATTGTAAGTGTTCTGCTGATCGGCATTATTTTAGCAATCCCAGGCTTCCTGGGCTTTCTCAATTTTAATTTTATGCCCTGGGGCTACATCATCTGCTGTATTTTCTACCTGTTAATGGGCACTGTATTCACTTATTTGCTGACGAAATATTATCCAAAAGAATTGTTAGAGCGTAAAGTCTTTATCTTTTTCGCCACCTTAATTTCAGCACTTTTATCAGTCTACCTCTTCCAACTGGCTTTTAACTGGTTAAGTTCGGTAAACTTTGGCTGGTTTGGCGCAGGCAGTATCACCTGTTTCTTTGTACCGCTTATTTTTTGGTGGGCCTATGTGTCGCTTCTTGGCATTCCTTCAGAAATCTATAAGATCTGGAAGTATCCGGATATGCCGCTTGACATCAATATGGATCATGTCGACTTCAACAAACTTTTGGTGCTTGAGTTGGAGTTGTATAGAAAAAGCAGCGATCCGGAACCACTTAAGGTAAAAGTTAAGGCCCTGGAAAATATGAACTTTGGCATTTGGTTTCATAAGTTTATTGACGATTATAATCTGAAATTTACCAATAACCCAATCGCCTTTAAAAGCGATGATCAGGAGAATTACAAGTGGATTTTCTTCATTAAAACCTCTTTTTTTAAACGCAATATTTTTATAGATCCCGATCTTGACATCATAGAAAATGGCATTACCGAGAAAATGACCATCTATGCCAAACGGGTATCAGAAAACGTAAATAAATCTGATGAGGTTGGAGAAAGTGCTATATTTATCTAATCTACCTTAAAAAACGTCTGCCATGATAAAACCGTTAAAATATAAATCCATCAACTGGATTAATGGGATGAAGCTTTCCAGTGATCATTTTACTGCAAGTGACCTCTATTTGCAAGATTTTGTCCGGAATGCAATATCACTACATTTAAACAATAGCAATTATGGGTTTTTGCCACCTTTTGCTGGTTATAAAAGCTCACATGATATTGAAATTACTGAAAAGGCGACCAATCATATCGAGGTTAGAGTCAGGTATTGTAATGCCATCACTCCTGAGGGGTGTCACATCGACATTGAACAATCTGATCTGATGGACATGTTGGTGCACAACCACTATTTTGGCCAATCAGAACCTCGGAATTACCTTATTTTATTGGTGGTTAATCCATTTCACCGCACACCCACAGGTACGCCAAATCCCGAAGAAAGTCCGATCCGCTATCCTGAACTGGCGAAAAGCTATTCGATTGTAGTCTTACCAGAAACTGAACTGGCTTCGCAAGCGGCAGACAGTTATTTTTTGACCATTGGCCAGGTTTACTATGAAAATGGAAGGCTATCTATCAACCACAGCTATATCCCGCCAAGTTCTACCATCACCAGTCACCCGGCATTGATCAGGTATTATGAAACTTTCAGTGTATTATTGAACGATTTACAACTCGCAGCTTTCAAAATTATTGATAAAACTGCCGGGCGTGATAACATTACACCGATAGGTAAGAATATTCGTTTCATATCTGAAAAAATTGTCGATTATATTTCAGGCTTATTTTATGCATACAGAAATATTGCACACCGCGAATCGCCAGTGGTTTTGGTTGGTTATTTCTCCAGTTTAGCGCATATTTTTTTCACTGCCATCAAACTGATTGACACCCGGGAACGCGAAGAATTGCTTAAATATTTTTACGAGTGGAAAGATGTTACTCCTGGAAATTTTGAAGAGCTTTTGGCAAAAACCATTGAGCTGGTTTACGACCATAAACAAATCAACAACAGTATGGTCATGGTTAACGAATTTATGACTGTATTGCTGGCCTTGTGGAATAAATTGGGCGGATTAGAATATATCGGCCAACGCAAAGAAAACATTGTAGTTGCCGAGCAACAAGTGGTGCAGCAGGTACAAGCAAGAAAAACCTGGACGTTATTAGACTAAGACAGGCAATTGATTGTATGTATCCGGATTAACGGCAATCAAACATCAGGCTGAAAGTGATTTTTCCATCATTGGATTCCGCATTCAGGATACCATGATGTGCCTTTGCAATTTCTGATGCAATATAGAGTCCAAGACCTAAACCCTTTTTCGATGAATTCACTGAATTTCTAAAAAATGGTTGAAAAAGACGAGATAAAGTTGACTGATCTATGTGTGGTCCCTCGTTGGTTACTGACAATTGAAAAACACCATTGCCCGATGTGGCCTCCACCAAAACAGGGGTACCATCCGGGCTATGTGTTAAGGCATTTCCAAGCAAATTTGAAAACAACTGGGCTATTCGTGCCTGATCGCAGTTGACAACACTTTGCAGGTCTAAATTTAGGTCAATAATACGTCCAGGCCAGACCGATTGTAGCTCGGTTGTAACCTGTGTCAATAAATCAGCAAGACCTGAAACACTTTGTATGTTCAATTGAATTCCGCCACCAAGTTTTCCACGGGCAAAATCAAGTACATTTTCGATCAGGCCATTCATCCGTAGGGAACTATCTTTGATGATGTTAGCAAGCTTCTTACCGCGCTCATCTAAAGGTAGCCTCAGCAATAGCTGGGCACTATTGGATATTGCACCAAGTGGATTTCGAAGATCATGTCCCAAAATGGCTATAAAATTATCCCGAAGCTCCGCATTGTCCTGTTCTTCTTTCAACTTATTTTCCGCAGCATCTATCTTTTCTATAGCACTCAGGTGAAAAGAAATCAGTTCTGCATACAATTTAAACATATTGATAACCTCGGTAGTATTTACTTGATTCGGATGAGGGTCGATCGCACATAAAGTACCAAAAAAGCGGCCATCCTTTTGAATGATGGGTACTGAGATATAACTTTGAAAACCGTATTGGGCCGGAGTATGATGGTGCATATAAACCGGATCTTCGGCTACATGATCAATGACAACAATTTTTTCATCCAGCCGGATTTCATGGCAAATGGTTGTTTTCAATTCCAATTCTCCACCTGGAACCAGGCCGAAGGAAATGCGGTCCAGAACAGCACAAGCAATCCATTTCTCTTCAGTTACACGTGCAACAGCTGCAAAGCCCATCCCTGTCCTTTTACAAATAGAATCCAGGATATCGTAGATTACAGGTATACCTGCAATGGCATTAAGATCCGCTTGCAAGCTTTTTGGAGTTGGTACCAATTGATTAGTAGAAATAGTGAAATGCCAATTTACAAAAATAATTTCAACTTCTTATAAAACTTAACCATTACTACCTTAAAGTTACATAACTAAAGTTAAACAAAATCAGCGCATATTTAAAATACTGTTTATCGGATCAGGCTGAAAAACCTAGCAGCTGTACGACCACTAATTAAACTTGGCTGAACAGTTCAATTGTAGCAAGCGCGAAATTCCAGAGGCGTCTGGTTCGTTTTAGTTTTAAAAAGTTTGCTAAATGATTGTGAATGTTCAAAACCCAGACTGTAAGCAATCTCGGAAACAGACAGACTGGTAGTAGAGAGTTTTGTTTTAGCTTTCTCGATCAGCTTGTCGTGAATGAACTGCTGGGTACTTTGCCCGGTTAGCATTTTCAATAATGTACTTAGATAATTGGCCGAGATATTCAATTGATCAGCAACGGACTGAACGCTTGGCAATCCACTTTCAATTAACTTATTACCAGAAAACTGCTCATTCAGCAAGGATTCCAGCTTATGCAATACCTGGTGATTTGTAATTTTACGGGTAAGGAACTGCCGGTGGTAAAAACGATCGCCCTGAATCAGCAAGTGTTCCAACTGATTGATGATTAAGGACTGGCTAAACCGATCCATATTGGACTGGTATTCTTTTTCTATGTTATGGAATATCTCGGCAATCACGACCTCTTCCTTTTCGGAAAGGAACAGGGCTTCGTTCACCTTGTACTGGAAGAAATCGTAGTTTTTAATTTCATTTGCCAGGGTCGTATTCCAGAGAAAATCCGGATGCAGCAATAGCAACCATCCAGATTGCCGGACGTTGACATTGGCTTTGATCTCGACATGCAACAACTGCTGAGGTGCAAAAAACGACAATACGCCAGAGTTAAAATCATAAGGCTGCTGGCCATAATTGAATTTGGCATGGACATTTCGCTTTAAGGCGAAGATATAAAAATCCTGTACCCATTTAAGTTCCTCCACGCCTTCGGGATAACTAACCTTACTATAGTCAATCACGCTGATGAGCGGATGTTCTGGTTGAGGTAAATTATAATAAGTATGCAGGTCTTGAAGCGACTTAAAGCGAAATGTATTACCCATGATCTAATATACTAAATTTTAATACGTAATTGCTGTTGATTCGGCAAGTTCTGCATGATCAATCAGCGCTTGTTCAATAACACTGAGCTTTGCTTTCACAAAATCTGAAGCACCAAGGCCCATAAAGAAATGAACCGGAGGCTGTTCTTGTTTGCTTAATGCGATAAAAACTGTAGCGGCCTTTTTGGAATCATTGGGCTGATTGCCATTGATCTCATCCAGATGTTGTGCTTCTTGTTCCCTCACATTGGCGTAGGCCGATATGGGATGAGCAGGGACCATGGCAGAATCTTTTTCCAAAAAGTTAGTCCTGAAGTAGCCCGGATAAATAAGCGTGGTATGTATTCCGAAGGGCGCTAATTCAACAGCCAGAGCCTCTGTATATCCTGCCATCGCAAATTTGGTGGCGCAGTAGATTCCGAAGGCTGGAAAATTACCAACGAAACCGCCTATAGAAGCAATATTAAAGATGTGTCCTGAACCTTGCGCTCTTAAATGGGGCGCTACATTGCGGATCACATGTAATGGTCCGAATACATTGACATCGAAATTTTTCTGTACCTCTTCGGGTGTTAGTTCTTCTATGGCGCCAATCTGGCTGTATCCCGCGTTATTGACCACCACATCAATTCGTCCGAATCTGGTAATTGCTTGCTGGACGGCATTTTTAACATCAGCATTACTGGTTACGTCCATCATCAGCGGCAGGAAGTTCTCCTGCTCACCAATCAGGTTAATGAGCGCTAGTTTGTTTCTGGAGGTTGCAGCTACCAGGTAACCTTCCCCAATTAATCGCTGAACCAAATCAGCACCTAATCCTTTGGATGCCCCGGTAACGAACCATACTTTGTCATTTTGTTTTTCAGTTGTCATAGCTTGAAATTTAATGATACAAAATTGCCCCCTTAAATGGCTTATTGATGTAGTCAATAACTGGTTTATTGTAGCCAAATCTCAGATGTTTTTTATGCAGGCCATCTCCCTGAATTTCATGCAAATCGTCATTCTGCGATTATTTTGGTCGCCGCTACTTTATGCTCAGGATCGTTCTTTAGCAGGCTCCCAATGCATTTAAAAAAAAATTCAGTTGGCATAAAAGCATTTTTGTTACTTAAAAAAAGCTTCGTTTTACATATTTTGCAAAAAAATTACTGATAACTGACGGCTCATAAAACTAATTGGTACATTTTTTTGTAGAGAAATATGATTATGGCTGAAATAAAAAATTACGATTCTGAATTTTGCGGAAGTATTCCGATCCATCACATAAACAGGATACAGGATCATGGCTATCTTGTGGTCCTGGATTTGCAGAACTTTACAATGATACAAGTGAGCGAAAACTGCTCAGAACTGTTAAATTTGGAGTTGAAAGATTGTATCGGTAAGCCATTTGCCAATTTTTGTTCTAAGCCGGATTTTGAAAAATTACAACACATCGCCGCTAAAAAACCAAAAGACAAAGTTCATTTAACACTATTTATCAACAAGAATGGTGTCCAGTTATCAGTACTTTGTCTACTACATTTTGTCGATGATCTGGTGATCATAGAAATAGAGCAACATACCAAGGGAACAGATCGTACTTTTTTTGACGTGTTCCAGGAGGTGAAACAATTTACAAGTCTGTTGGACCATGCCCATAACCTGGCTGAAGTAGCTGAGGTTACCGTCCATGAACTTCGTAGGATATCGGGTTTCGATGGCGTGTTGATGTATCAATTTGATGAAAACTGGAACGGCACAGTGATCGCGGAAGAAAAAGACCATAGACTAGAAGCTTATCTGGGACAGACATTTCCAGCTTCTGACATCCCTAAACAAGCCAGGCAGTTGTATTTAAAAAACCCATACCGACTTATACCCAATAGGGATTATATCCCTGTTGCCCTATACCCGATACTCAACCCAGTTAAAAATTCCTTTATTGATCTCTCGCACTGCAATTTGCGCGGCGTTCCAGGGGTACATCTCGAGTATATGAAAAATATGGGAATCATGGCATCTATGTCGATCCGGATCATCAAGGACGAACAACTTTGGGGATTGATTTCCTGCCACCACATGACCAAACTGTACCTGGATCAGGAAATCTGTTCGATTTTTGAATGGCTGTCAACCGTAATTTCCAACAGAATATCTATACTGATTGATCAAAAGAAGTCTGTACACATCGCCCAAATGCATTTTGACCGCAGCGCTTTGATTGACCAGATTTATGCAAAAAATGACATCATTGGCGGGCTTTTCCGGGAGGACGACACCAATGTGTTAGATATGTTTGATGCCGGTGGTGCGATCATATATTTAAATGGGAATATTGAAACCATTGGCCAGGTGCCGAAATCCAATTCAATTGAGGACATACACCTGTGGCTTCAGGGCAAAAACATCACAAGAATTCATTCAACCAGCTACTTCACAGCCGATTTCGATGATGCAAGTGTATTTTCAAACATCGGCAGTGGTGTTCTGGTGATTCCAATTGACAACGACAAAGGTGATTACCTGGTTTGCCTGAGACCGGAGGTTGTAGAAACGATCAACTGGGGCGGAGATCCTGATCAGGCCATCAAGTTTGATGCTGACGGAAAGAATTACCATCCAAGGAATTCGTTTAAGCTCTGGAAACAGGAGATTCGAAACCATTCCAAACCATGGAAAAACGAGGAATTGGAACTCGCAGAAACCTTACGGAGCTTCCTTTTTGAATTCAGAACAAAACAATTATATATTTAATTTGATGGGGAAGAAAGCGAATGGAACAGCAAACGGAGCATTGAAACCAATGCCTAACGACAGGTATATTGTTGCAATTGGCGCTTCTGCCGGGGGATTGGAAGCCATTCATGAATTTTTTGACAATATGCCTGGCAGCAACAGCTTTTCCTATATTGTTATACAACACCTGTCGCCAGACTATAAAAGTCTGCTTGTTGAGCTGGTTTCAAAACATACCCACATGAAGGTTTTTGAAGCAGGTAATGACATGATGATCCAACAGGATTGCATTTACATCATCCCAAATAACAAAACGATGACTGTGCGTCACGGAAAACTCAGGTTGGCCGATAAATCCATCGTTAAGGCACCCAATACAGCCATAGATATCTTTTTACAGAGTCTGGCGCAGGATAAAAAAGACAAAGCCATAGCCGTAATCCTTTCGGGTACCGGAACGGATGGAACAAAAGGAATAGAGGCCATTAAGGAAAGTGGTGGCATGGTGATGGTTCAGGATCCGGCTACCGCCAAGTTTGATGGCATGCCTAACAGCGCCATTGCATCGGGTTATGCAGACTACATTACGGCACCTTCATTGATGAGTATTGACCTGTTCAATTTTATTGATGAAGAACCGATCAAAATTCTGGAAGATGGAAAAGTGGATGAGTTGCTGCTTGACGAGATTTTTACGCTGGTACATAGGTTTAGTGGCAACGACTTTAATTTATATAAAACCCCGACCATCATCAGACGTATAGGACGAAGGATGAACGAAAAGGGAACAACAACACTCCATGCCTACGTGGACTTGCTGCGTACCGACCCCGAGGAAGTAAGGGTTCTTGGGCAGGATTTTCTGATTGGGGTAACCAAATTTTTCAGGGACGAGCAGGCCTTTGAACTGCTGTCCAGCAAAATTTTGCCCGACCTGATAGATCGTAAGAACAATGGCGAAACCTTGAAGATCTGGGTATGTGCCTGTAGCACCGGACAAGAGGCTTATTCTATTGCGGTATTGGTTTACGAATATCTGCAAAATTCAGGTCGTGACCTTGATGTAAAGATTTTTGCTACCGACATAGATGATAAGAGTATAGAAATTGCTTCAAGAAACCAGTTTCCTTTAGCTAGCGCGAAAGAGATACCGCAAGCGCTTTTCGAAAAATATTTTTTGCAGGAAGGTAAATATTTTGGAGTATTGCCCCAAATCCGGAAGCAGCTGGTTTTTGCAAAGCATGACGTCATCAAATCACCACCTTTTATCAAAAATGATTTGGTAACCTGCCGCAATATGCTCATCTATGTGAATCCTTTGCTACAGCAAAAGATATTGTCTACCTTTCACTTCTCACTTGTACAAGGTGGTTACTTATTATTAGGCAGCAGCGAAACGGCAGTAGCTTTAAAACAAGGACTTACGGAACTTGATTCCAAATGGAAATTATATCAGAAATCGGGACAAATCAGTTATTCTACATTCAATACCTACACGAATGTGGGCCATATCCCCCAGCCACAGGAGAAAAAAAAGGTTGCGGTTTCTGAACCACCGTTAACCACAATCGAGAAAGATTTCAATACATTCATTACCGAAGAATTGGGTTACGTAGGGATTTTTATAGACAAGGACTATATGATCAAAGATGTGGTCGGCAATTACAAAAAATTCCTTTCGCTGCCGGAGAAAAAAATTGAACTGAATTTATTGAAAATGGTACCGCGTGAAGTGGGCCTTGTATTAAATGCTTCTCTGCGGAAAGCCTGGAAGGAAAATAAAAAAACGCATTTAAACCGCATCAGAATCAAAAGCGATGAAAACGAGGTATTTCTAAATATCTCCATTCAACCCCCAGGCCATGGTCATGAAATGCAATACACCATGATTGTATTGGGAGAAAGCTTGATGGAATCAGTATCACAACAAGCTGGACTAACCTTCTCAGAGGTTCCGGGCGAATTGCACAGTGAATATATATATGAACTCGAAGCAGAGCTGAGCGAGACAAGAAACAACCTGCAAATGGCTGTGGAGGAAATGGAAACAACCAATGAAGAATTGCAGTCTACCAACGAGGAACTGCTCTCCTCCAATGAAGAATTACAGTCAAGCAATGAAGAGTTGCAATCCCTGAATGAGGAATTGCATACGCTAAATACGGAACACCAGATGAAAATTAAGGAACTGGTGGAATTGAACGATGACCTGGATAACTATTTTAGAAGTGCAGAAATTGGTCAGATCTTTTTGGACAGCAGATTGTATATCCGTAAATTCAATCCTGCAGCGGTAAGTATGGTGAATTTGATTGAGCCCGATATCGGACGTTCAATCGAACAAATATCCAACAACATCAAATCTGAAAATTTCATTTCAGATATCCGGACTGTCCTTTTGAATCATGCGGTTATTGAAAAAGAAGTGTTACTCAAAAATGGCAACAGAAGTCTGATGCGGGTCATGCCATATCTGCGCAAGGATAAAACCATAGATGGCGTGGTGATCACCTTTGTGGATATCTCACAGGTGACGGAACTGAACAACATGATCAATGGCGTATTTAATGCCAGTACCAACGGGATTCTGGCCTTCTCGGCAGAGCGAAATGCAGACAATATCATCATTGACTTCAGGTGTATAGCTTACAACAATGCGGCCAAAGCATTTTTGAACAAGAAAGCAGAAGAACTCTCGAATGTTTCATTGCAAAAACAATTGCCCGAATTGTCAAAAGGCAGCCTGTTCAATAAATTTATTAACGTGGTTGAGAAGCAAAACGTTCTGCAAACAGAAATGCAATTGCCCGACCTGAACTGGTTTCACCTGGTGGTTGTTAAAATGTCGGATGGGTTTGTGGCCACCTTAACCAATATAACCGAAAGAAAGGCCGCAGAGCAGAAGTTGAGGAAAAATTATAACGAACTGATTACTGCGAGGGAAAATTTAAAGGAACTGAATCGGGATTTGGAAGGAAAAGTGAGCGAACGGACACGCAGACTCTCGGAAAGTGAGGAAAGGTTCAACCAGGTGTCGCATGCCACCAACGATACCATCTGGGACTGGAACCTGGTGAACAATATCATCTGGAGGAGTGAGAATTTCTCGACAATGTTTGGATATAGCTTAAACGGACAGACCTCAAATATTGATTTTTGGTTTGAAAACATACATCCTGATGATCGGGAGCGCGTAAAGAAAGGCGTAAATGAAGCGATCAACAATAAAGACGAACAATGGTCTGCGGAGTACAGATTCAGAAAATCGGATGGAACATATGTCATCATCCTGGATCGGGGCAGCATATTGCTAGATGATTTGCAGATGCCTTACCGCATGGTAGGATCTATTGTGGACATAACCAGGCTCATGGAATTGCAGGAGCTTGTTCAAAAGCAACAAGAGGAATTTTTTGCCGTGTTCAAAAATGCCCCTGCACTAATCAGTATCCGCAAAGGGCCATTACTTGTATTTGAATTTGCAAACCAGGCATTTGAAGCATTTTATGGGCTAAAGGATTACATTGGCAAATCCATTGAGGAACTTAACGTACCACATTACAATCCGGAATTTGCAGAAATTGAGCGGGGAGTGATGGAAAGTGGACAATCCTATATAGGCAAGGCAGTTTATATCCACAAGGTAGATCGATTGACCAATGCAAATACAGATAAATGGTTCGATGTGATTTTCACACCACTCTATGCCGAAGACAATACCATTAACGGGATTGCATTTTTTGGGTTTGATGTGACAGACCTGATTTTGGCTCAGCAGGCTACAAAAGACCTCATGCAGAAAAAGGATGAGTTTATGAGTATCGCCAGTCATGAATTAAAAACCCCGATTACCAGTATAAAGGGGTCCTTGCAAATCGCTATGCGACTGATGCAAAAAGAGGAATCTGATGCCAGGACATTCGGTTTTATAGATAAGGCCAATAGGCAGGTAGGCAAACTGACCACCCTTGTGGACGATTTGCTGGATGTTACCAAAATACAGGCCGGCAAGATGGAATTTAATTTTTCCGATTTCAGCATCAGCGAACTGTTGCTGGAATGCATAGACGATGTACAGCGAATGGATGGCCACCAGATTGTATTGAAAAAAATAGACGATGTGCTGGTTAACGCTGATAAATTACGGCTGGAGCAGGTGATCGGAAATTTACTATCCAATGCGATCAAATACTCTCCAAATGAAAAGCTAGTAGAAATTTATACCCAGGTTGAAGGCGATACCATTAAAGTAACGGTAAAAGATTTTGGAATTGGCATCCCAAAAGATAAAAAGGAAATGGTTTTTGACCGGTTTTTCAGGGTTCAGGAATCATCTTATGTTTTTGCCGGGCTGGGATTGGGATTGTACATTTCATCTGAAATCGTCAGGCGGCATGGTGGTACAATTGGGGTAGAAAGTGAAGAACAAAAAGGATCTGAATTCTGGTTTAGAATCCCGTTGAAGAATAGTTAACATGGCAAACAAAACAAAGAAGATTATAATTTTTGATGATGATCAGGATATTTTATCCATCTGTCAATTCGTGCTTGAAGATAAAGGATGGGAAGTTTCTGTATTTACAGACTGCCGGGACATAGAAGAGCGAGTCGCTTCCATAAATCCGGATGTCATTCTGATGGACAACTGGATACCTGTCGATGGTGGTATTGTGGCCACAAATACCCTTAAGGCATCAGAGCACTTGAAACACATTCCTGTGATTTATTTTTCGGCAAACAGTGATATAGAAAGGCTCGCCAGGGAAGCCCGTGCAGATGGCTTTCTGTCAAAACCTTTTGAATTGGATGATCTGGAGCAAAAGGTAACATCGGCCTTAGGTTAGGGACTTCTTATATTACCATACATCCGTCTGATTGCCAAAAAATTTTACGTAACTTTCTGTCGATCGGAGAGTTTATACAGCATTCAAACCCAGTCTTATTTACCAAAGCATTTAAGAAAGAGTTTGGTAAGACCCCGAGCCAATACCTGCAAGAGCGAAATACGTAATCTATATATGTTGTATAAATCCGCCCCATATATACCCGTCAAATAATTTCGCTGGATGTCTTCCTATTACATAGCCTTTATCGATAGCTAAATTTCCAGAAATGGCTTTCAAATTTCTCAGGTCGGCCTCTGTCGCAGTCTCTTTCACCTCAAAGCAAATTTCACCATTAAGGATAAAATCAATTTCCTTTCCTGTTTTTAATTGATAATAGGCAATGTCACCATGATGTAACAATTGGTTAAATACAGCATTCTCAAATAACGCTCCACTCCCCGCCTCAGCGGAGGCAGAAGCAATTCCATTATCCAAAAAGTAAATTTTTCTTGCTTTTGTGATTTCTCTATCCGGACTCTTGGATAGCACAGGAATCGTCCTAATCAAATAGCTTTGCTCTAGCAAATCCAAATAATTTTCTACAGTTGGCCTGGATATTCCAGTCAGGCTGGTCAACTTGGAGACATCTAGTTTAGTTCCAATGCGCACCGCTAACAACCTCATCAATTTATAAAGATTGGCTGGATTACGGATATCCGAGAGTAAAGCAATATCAAAATTGATATAAGAACTGATGATATCCTGAATCATATCACTTTTTTCTGCAATTGAAGTTGCCAAAACTACCTCAGGGAAGCCCCCGTAGTTGATATAGGTCTCATAGTAATTCTTTAAACGCTCGTATTCTGACTTGACAAATAGCCCTTGCTTTTCCAGTGGAAGCGGAGCGATTATTATACCATTAAAAGAAAGCAATTCATTGAAGCTAAGCGGATATACTTCAAAGAGCTTTTTCCGTCCCGCTAAAGACTCAGAGAACATGTTCTTCATGTAGTATGCACTTGAGCCTGTCACAATGAACTTGATATCATAAGTATCATAAAGATATTTTAGTACGCTCGGTAAATTGGGCACCAGTTGAATTTCGTCAATGGCTATCAATACTTTTTCTTTAAAATTTGCGCCCTGTTGCGTAAGCGCGTAAATGATAGTTTCGTAATTTGGCTCTGAAAACAGTGTACGATTATCCATGCGTTCCAGGTCAAAATAGTATTTCTGTGTAATGACAGTATCTTGCATTAACTGCTTTACCAGTGTTGTTTTACCTGTTCGTCTCATCCCTGTCAGCACGGTAATTTGCTTGGTATTTAGATGTTGTGACAATGCAGCATATATATTACGGCTATAGAAATTCATTACTATTTTTAAAGTATACCTCAAAAATAGTAAAACTATTTAATATTATAATATTTTATAACAAAGGAATTCTATTCACAAAAAGCACAATTCAGGATATAAAATCACCACAAAGCTTATTGCATGTTTTTTTTAACGCATAGCAATGTCGGTGTACTAAAGATAGATAACTATGAGATGCCTAAAATGAAAAAACCGATCTTTAAGGATCGGTTTTTTTTAGGTATGGCAATCAATTTTTATATTGGCTCAATCGTATATGCCGCGATACTTACGCCTTCAACGATTTTATAGACAGTCGCTTGAATATGGGGAGGAGAATAATAACCATCAGGTACAAATGTAGTGTAACTACTATCCACATAATGTGCACAATTTACCCATTTTGAATTACTGCTAGCGGAAGCAACATTGCTTTCGGCCTCATATAAAATGGCTAACATTGCTTTTTGTTGTGGAGTAAAATTTTGTATATAATCTCTTTCCACGTAAGTAAGAGCGCTCCAAGCCGGTGTTCCAACAACTTGAGCCATTAACTCATTGTACAATATAGTTCCAGATTCAACTGCTGGCTGTAACAAATCCGCAGCCTGAATCTCGTCTAAATTTTGAATTTGCGTTTGAGTCAATTCGCTAAATGGTTCCAGATCTAATGATAAAGCTGGTGAGCTGATGTTAATTTTTGTATTATCGATAACTGTTAAGTCGTTACGGCTTAAAGATGATTTCTCGCTAATGATCTGTTCTCTTTTACAGCCATTAATAATTATCAAGGAAAACAAGAGCGTGAGATTGATTAATTTCTTAATTTTTTCTTAATTTTTTTGTTTTTTTTTAATGGTTTATTAATAGTTTAATGGTATTGCCATACCTAAATCCTTTGGGTGAATTAAATTCAAAATGATTTTAACTTGTTTTCGATTTGTACTTATGATTATAAAATCAGTTTCATATGAAATGTCTTTAATCTGATTTATTTTAATTTTTTTATTAAAAAAACGCTTTACAACAATTTTATCTTCATCGATAAGGATATAGTTTTTCTCCCTGTCAAAGAGGAGAAGCAAAGCATAAACTGATCCTACAACAAGACAGAGAACATGTCTCCAGGTCAACTCAGGAGAACCAAATAACATGATGAGGCCCAATACCAGCCACAATAAACCTGTAAAATAGGAGCCTTTGAACTGGCTCCTATTGTATCTTATCATTTGCATAAATCTATTTCTTTGACATTATAAAACTCCGTATATAAATGAGGTAGCATCTGCGGTTCTATATAAACCACCCAGTACTTCAGTGCTCACTGCTGTGCTGGTTACCCAATCGATCTTGAACGGACCCGTTAACATATAATTGGTCAAAGGTAAAAGTTCTGCAGCCCTGGTTGTCCAGTTGTTGCTGTAAACTGGTGAAGTACCTAAGGTAATCACATCCCCAGTCCTGGTATACGTATAATCTGCAGTCGCATTAAATAGTGATGTTCCAGAATTGTAAGAAACATACACCTGTAATGATGAATTACTGGTTAACGTAATGGTGGTATAATTGACTACCCTTTTTGAAGCGATAATATTATTTAACATCGCATTATACACGGCAGTGAAACCTGAAGTGACACCAGTTGGCAAACCTGTACCTGGTATGGTAATTTTCCTGTAGGTAAACGTAGAAGGGAAACCAAACAATAAATTAAGCGGGGTTAATGGAGTTGGGCTTGATTTAAGCACATATTCTTTGCCTGCAACATCATAAAGCGCTAAGGTACTGGCATCTTTCCAGGCCAAACGCACAAATGTAATACCCTGATAAACAAAAGGACTACCTACAAAATCGGCTCCATTTAAAGTAAAGGCAAACTTACCGGTACCAGATGCAGGCGTAACCCCATCTTCCAGCAGACCGGTTAAGGTAGCTCTTTTTCCTGATCCTAAAGTACTGGTTCCATTTAAGCTAAACCCTACTTTTAACAGTGAAGTACCCGAAGTTACTTCGATGTAGGGAAATTTCACCGCGGTAAAATAGTTTTTCACTTTGTTGATGGCAGTTTTATAACCACCAGCAGTATATACAGCTTTTTGTTCGGCAGTAGCTTTAACCATTTTTAACAGCTGCCGATATTGTTTCCCGATGAAAACAAGACTATCCGCAGATGATCTGACGTAGGTAAACTCTACATCGCTTTTAAATCCGGTCGGCTGTGTTCCACCAAAAACAGTTGAGGTAGGATCGGCCAGCATCGAAATGTAATTGTAGGTGTCGAAAATTAAATCGGCTCCTAAACCTGTTTTTACCCGGTAAGTTGAATTGACACTCTTAATTGAGGCATCATCTGTTAAATCAGCGTACATACTTACATTTTGCTGATTGTCAAAGTTCATGTAAAATCCAAAACCTCCACCTGCTGAGGTGGATAAAGTGGCATTCCAGCCATTGGCAGCAGAAGTTAGTGTGCTATTGACCAAAGCAATCGATGCGGACATCCGCTCTTCGGGCGATTGATCAAAATCAGCCACAAAGGATGATTTCTTGCACCCTGAAACCATCAGGAATGCGATAAAAATATATACTATCTTTTTCATGATTTCTATAAAGTTTGGCCTAGTGATCCATAAAAATTATTAGTTGGCGTGCCGCTTACATAAAACCCACCAAAACTGTTATAATTGGCATTGTCAATGGTCGCTGGCATCCAATCGGCAATAAAAGTCTTACCTGTTAAATAAGCCTGTAAAGAACTGGTAAAGCCGGCGGTAAATAGTGCGGCATTGGCATAAGTTCCTGTGGTACCTGCCTGGGCAACCTTAGTGAAGACCACTGCGCCTGTAACAGCATTGATGGTATAGGTAAAGGTATAATCAGCATTGTATTGCGTTCCTGCTGCAGTACCCGCTGTTGCGGTAAATGGCACCCTAACCGTTAATGCAGTTGTAGATTCAAACCGCAACTGAACATTGTCCATGTGATATTTTGCTGTTGTATTCGCAGCCAATACCGTCGCTTTAAAATTATTATAAGCTGTAGCATAATCTGTAGAGATCGCATTGGTGGTATAAATCGGATCCTCTAAATTTGTAGTCATTGTTTTAAACAAATTCTGGCCAACCCAATACGGGAACGAAGCTGCAGGATATTTATAAGTTTGTCTAACCACCTGCTGTACTTCGCGCTGTAAAGCCCTGAAATCAATGCCAAGACTAACAGTAAAGTACTGAACGACACTCGCCTCTTTAGCCTTTAATGCAAGCTTACCAGCTGCTGTTGACGCATTTGCACGGGCATCAAACCAAGCCTGTCCAAAAACCAGCAAGGTAGAAGTGGTTTCTGCAAAATCCTCTCCTGGCTGACTGGTTGCATATGAGGTTACATAACCTAAATCTCTGGCTGTAGCATCGGCTACAGTTGTCCAGGTCGCATTGTAGCTGGCTTTGGTGATGGTCTGAAAATCAGTCGGCATGGCAACCAACTGATTTAGAATGTGCGTAAACTCATGGTGAATGGTTTTTAACTTGGGTATAACCAGGTTAGGATCATTGATATCAAAGTTATTCAGTGTATAAATCGTTACTCTTCTACCTGCACCAGCTGTGGCCAGGATCATTGATCCATCAGTATTATAAGCACCAGAACCGTAAAGCACCCATTCTTTAGGTAGTTTTTCTTTGACGAATGTGGTACCCGCAATTTTCTTATAGGGTGCAACAAAGCCTTCCAATACCATTTGCATCTGTGGCCTTACTTTGTTCAGATCAACCGGACTCACATTTTTATCATAATCTTTATAATAATCGCTATAGCGATAAATTACATCAATATTGTAAGTGTCCAGGAAATTAGCTCTTAACCAGATATCAAGATCAGAATTTGAGTAAGGACTGTCAATGTATTTCGTTAAATCGATACTTACAGAATCCTCTTTTTTACAAGATTGGACTACAAAAACAAAAGTCAGTGCAGCAAATATTTTAAATATGTTTCTTTTCATAATCTGTCTAATTAATTATCGTGGGTTTAACGCAACACCAGAAAGTGCAGCTTCTTCAGGTAATTGAAACAATCTTCTGTTGTCATCTGGCCCCAGCTCGATAAAGGTCTCATTACCTGTTGGATCAAAAACATTGTGTTTAACTGTAATTCGGTGGCGCAAAATGTCCATCCAGCGGATTCCTTCCTGTAAAAAGATGGCTTTCTTGGTTTCCAAAATCATTTTAATTACTGCTTCCTGTGGATCGGTAATGCCATAAAAAGCTTTGATTTTCTCTAAATTGGTGGCGTCACTTGTCGCGTAATTTTTAACAGTTGCACTCAACATCGTATTGATGTCTTTGATGGACTTGTCAAATTGATTTAAGCGTGCATAGGCTTCAGCGCGATTCATTAATGCTTCATCGGTGGTAAACAATGGCGACATGATATATGGCTGACCCGTATTAGCTACCTGATTGGTCACATAGAAAAACTCTGCATATTTACCTGTTGTATAGTTCGGTACCGTAGTATAGGCAATTTTAAATGCATAAGCTTTACCTGTAATGTTGTAACCTGCTGCAAACATTTTAACCAATTGCTGTCCATAGCCATATCTGGGATAATTCCTTTGATAATTGGCGTATTGATTCGCCAGTAATAAGTTGAATTTTTTATCGTCTTTAGTCAAGGCAACTTTATAATCAGCATAAGCCATGGCATCTAAAGTACTGTTGATCGGTCTGATGATCGTAGCAAAATCTTCGGTAGAGATGGCCGATGTATGGTCAATCACCTTTTGCCAATCGCCTTTAAATAAATAAAAACGCGCGGCAAATGCATGTGCAGCAGCCGGGGTAAAGTGAAATTTTGGAACCGTATACGCAGATGGAGACAATAAGGCCAAACCTTCTGTCAGGTCCTTTTCTACCTGCTCATATACCGATTTTATGGTACCTCTATCGTACTGTTTAATCACTTGCGTTTCAGGTTCAGTTACATAAGGAATGCCTGGCGCATCATTTGGACCGCCAATAACATAAGCTTTAGAGAACAAAGTAACCAGCATAAAATGCGCATAGGCTCTTGCTACAAGCGCCTCTCCCTTATAAGGTAAAGCAGCTGTTCCAAAATTATTTTGTTTAATCGCATCAAGCGCCTGATTGGCCGCAGCGATACCCCGGTAACAACCGTTCCAGTAATTGACTGCTGTACTGGTAGAAGACCCGGCTACATCTTGCCAAAAATAAGGCCTGCTGGTGATATCTGTAACGGTACCTATTCCAGGCCCTTTATCCTCTGCATTATCAGAGGCACCTTCAGTAAAGGTTAAATAATCATAGGCAGGATAAGCCGTACCCACCAATTGGGCCACTTTAGCTACTGAATTAATTTCAGTTCTGTTATCCGGATTGGTATCTAAATACTTATTACAAGATGGAGTTACGAGTAAGAGCGCAGATCCAAATACAAAATATATTATTTTATCAAATTTCATAATCGTTTTATTTAAAATCCAACCTTTAATGAGATGGTGTATTGTTTCGGTATTGGTAAGGCTACACCACCATTACCAAAAAATTCTGGATCAGCACCATTTAATCTTTTATCAGAATACAATAAAGCGATGTTATTGCCTACAAAAGAAACCGAAGCATTAGACATATTTAATTTCGAGGTAAAGGTTTTAGGCAAATCATAAGTAAATGATATTTGCTTAAACCGGATAAAATCACCTTTTGCAACTCTTTCTGTAGAGTAATTGTATCTATTATAGGCATAATCAGGTGAAATTACAGTGCCTGAAACGTTCGTAATCACTTTACTAGCAGTAACCGGATCCATGATCGATGGAACTGAGGTAAACGCCTCATCTCCAGGCTGCATCCAACGATTAACCATAGATTTAGTCATCGAATAAATATCCGGGTAACTGGAAGAAAATTCTGGAGCCAAACGAACTACGTTGCCAGCAGCAAAAGTGAACAATGCAGACAGACTGAAGTTCTTATATTTAAATTGATTGTAATAACCACCAGTAAAAGTTGGGTCTGTTGGCCCTTCGTATTTTAGGTAATCAATAGTGGTGCTTTGCAAATCCACGTAAGGGCTTTTAACCCCATTATTATCAATAAAATACGGAAATCCATAATCATGATCTAAACCTGCGAATTGAAGAGAATACAAGCCACCTCTAGGACGCCCCAAAATCGATCCACCTACATCACTCACTAAATCCAGGATTCTTGGTTTATTTTGTAATTCGGTAATTTTATTTCTGTTAAAAGCCATGTTCACAGATGTTCTCCACTTGAAATCGCCTTGTTGAACAGGTACCCCTCCAAGTGTTAACTCTAATCCTTCAGCCTTCATTTTACCATAGTTTGCTGTTTTTGCATATTGCCCTCCAATACCTGAAGTATTGATGGTACCAATCAGATCGAAAATATTCCGGGTGTACAAATCGGCTGTAAAATTCATTCTGTCCTTCAAGAATGTTAAATCAAAACCTAAGTTCGCTTCTTTCAGCTTTTCCCATGTTAATTCTGAATTGGCTAAGCTGGAAATATAAGTCAGCGTTTCTTTTTCAGTCTCATATGGTCTTCTTGACAATTGGTTGTAGTAAACAGCAGCTGAATTTTTGGCATTTCCAATATTGGCAACTAAACCATAGGTCCCTCTGATCCGTGCAGAGGATATGATGTCATTTTTAGGCCAAAATTCCTCCTGATCAATATTCCAGGCACCGGAAACGTTCCAGGTTGGCAACCATCTGGCCGTTCGGCTTTTACCCATTAAATTTGAACCATCATAACGGGTTGTGGCATTAAAGCTATACTTATCTTTATAAGAGTATGCCGCTCTTAAGGCGAAGGCCGTAAAGCGGTCTGCTCCTGTTCCCATACCAAAATATGGGGCAGCTGATTCTTGTGCTTTTTTGAAATAAAGGTAATTGGCATTCACAATACCGCCATTGTCATATTGATACCCGGCACCATCAAAGTTAGAGGTCTGACGGTCTGTGTACCGTACTTCCATGGAACCAAAAACGTTCAGCCGGTGATTGGTATTGAAAGTGTGATCAAATTCTAAGTTCTGTCTGAAATAATAATTTTTCAAATTATCATAAGTCACATTATAAAAACCACCTTCAGGCAGGATCACAACAGGTTGTTTGGTTAAATCATCTGGGTTCGTATATAAAAAAGGATTGTCACCAACCGTAGTCGCATCTTTCGCTGCACGGAAAGCCAGTGCCATGTTAGAATTTTCTAAAATGTATGCCTGACGCTCGGTTTTCGCAAAACGATAAGCTCCATCAATAGAATAAGTCAAATTTGGAATAATTTTATACTTAATTCCTCCCTGCACTTTAAAATCTATCTGACCTAATTTTAAATAGTTATTTTCTAATTCATTTAAGATATTAAATGGTGCATAATTTCTGTTAAAGAATTCCAGACTTCCATCTTCATTATAAACCGTCATTGCCCTGCTGGTATTTAAGGCATAGGAATATGGATTGATGTCAAAGTCCCTCGAAAATGTGCCATACACTGGATCGGAGTTACGGGTTAAGGTACCTGGGGCACGTTGATCCCTCACCGACCCATTGACAATAAATTCACCGCTAAACTTAGGGCTCATTTTAAAGTTTGCTCTAAAATTGCCTGTGAAACGATCTACGTTATTTCCAATGGTCTGACCGCTATCATGCAGATATGAGGTGGAGGCATAGGTTTGAAATTTCTCGGTTCCGGAAGACATACTCACAGAATGTTCCTGCATCAATGAATTTTTAAACAAAACATCAAACCAATCCGTATTGGCATTGGCATATCTGTTTAAAAACTGCGCCCGATCTGTACCTGTATTTTTTAACGCATAGGTATCTGTTGCCGGGTTATAATCATATAACGCATTATACATCTTAAAAAATGGCCCCCCGTTTGCGCCTCTTGAGGCTGTGGTATGCTGGAAATAGCCTTTGCTGTACATTTCCATCATGACCGACATCTGGTCAGCAGAATTCAAAACATCAAAGCCGTCATAATTTGGCTTTAAATAGGTAGTAAAATTACCCGAATAATTGATTTTAGGTGTTCCACCAGATTGTCTTCCTTTTTTAGTAGTCACGACAATTACGCCGTTCATTGCCCTTGCACCATACATTGCTGTAGCTGCAGCATCCTTTAAAATGTTAAAAGATTCAATATCATCAGGGTTTAAACCAGCGACAGATGATCCGATCAGGGTATTCGCATCACCTGTAGACAAAGCGTCATTGGAGATGTTGACCACATCTTCTAAGATGATTCCATCCACAACCCAAAGCGGCTTGTTATCACCTGTGATGGACGTTGCACCACGAACACGGATTTTAGGAGCCGCACCAAAAGTACCAGAAACGTTCTGAACCGAAACCCCTGCTACCTGACCCTCTAACATACGGCTGATATCTGGCACACCGTTACGCTGTGCATCTTCAGCTTTTACAACCGTATTGGCACCGGTGAATAGTTTTCTGTCCAGTTGCTGGTAACCGGTAGAAACCACATTTACTTCTTTCAACTGGGCTGCATCCTCTTCTAAGGTGACATTCAGCACACTTTTAGATCCGACTTCAACTTCCAGTGTCTTAAAGCCAATATAACTAAAAACCAATGTTGCCCCTTCTTTTACCGAGATGGAATACTCTCCTGTTGCACTTGTGGAAACTGCTTTGAGCTCACCTTTTTCGCGTACACTTACCCCTGGTAAAACTTCGCCATTTTTATCTCTGACTTTACCAGAAACCTTTACCACAGCAAAATAGGCGACTACTTTATCGAAAATCGATTTTTCCATCGGTTTAATGACAATAGTTTTATCGCCAATAATGTAAGTCAAGTCCTTACCGTAAAGAATTTGATCCATGACTTGTTCAATGGTCGAATTCTTAAAATTCGCATGAAATGTCATGGTGCTTTTAATTTTGTTGGTAGACAATAAAACATCATAACCAGATTGTTTTCTGATTTCGTTGAACATCTTTTCCAATGTTACATTTTTCTCTTTCAATGTAACCAATTGGCCGAATGAAGCTGCACTCACCTGCATGAGGGAAGCAAGCAATATGACCGTGATTAACTTCATCATCAATAGCAATTTAGGTATGTAGCGTCGATACGCACATAAAATTGTAATATAAATTTTGTACATTTAGTAGTCTGTTTTTGCGAGACGTAAGATTTGTTAAGCGCATAAAATGCGTGTCGCGGTTAATCCCAAGAAATAATTGATTTTTAATCGATTCCGGTGTACCAGAATAGCCAGACAGATAAATTAAAGGGGTGTTAGCGCACTCCTTTATTATTTTACTGGCATTTGGCTCAGAAGTTTTGTTGTCGAAGTTTGGTCATAGTCGGTTTGGTTTAAGTTAAAATTGTTTATGTTTTCTTTTGAAAGACAAAGGTTAGTTATTGTAATTTATTCTTTATAAACGATCAGCTTGTTGCCTTTAAGATCGAAGCTTACTTCTCCTGTTTGTTCAAACTTTTGCAATACCTGAGAGATTTTTTCAAACCTGCTCATGGTACCGTAATACACCACGTTTTTAGCTTCCTGATCAGCATATTCAACCTGAATATTATACCATCTGGAAATTTTACGCATGATACTTTCCTGCTTTTCATTGTTGAACTTAAAATACCCATTTTTCCATGCAACAGATTCATCCGTATCTACAGTACTTACTTTGATTCCATTGGCAGACAAAACGGCCTGTTCACCGGGCTTCAAAACTTCGGTTGCAGATAAGTTCTTAGCATCGGCAACACGAATACTTCCCTCTAACAAAGTTGTTCTGGTGATTTGTTCGTCTGCATAACTATTTACATTAAAATGTGTCCCTAAAACTTCAAGCATTTGTTTTTCCGTTTCTACAATAAAAGGATGCGCAGCATTCTTCGCTACTTCAAAATAGGCTTCACCCCTTAACTTTACCTTACGGGTTTTAGCTACACCAATATTCAGGGGATACACTAAAGAAGATGCTGCATTTAACCAGACTGTTGAGCCATCTGGTAAACGTATTTGCCATTCACCACCATTAGGTGTAGAGATGGTATTCATTTTGGAATCATCTGTTATATTATCTACATTTTCAACGTTATAAACCAACTGCCCTTCGGCTGTTTTTGAAATTGATAATCCAGCTTGTTTGATCAGATCTCCATTGGCAGCATCGTTCAAAGAAATTTCCTTGCCATCTGCTAAAGTTAAAGTAGCCCTGTTCTTTCCTGGTTTTATAACTTGATCAAAAGCAACGCTATTTGATAAAATGGACTGGCGCCCGATGTAAAAGTAAGCTGCACTGGCCATACTAAAAATAAGTGTTGCTGCTACCGCAATTTTCGGCCATAATTTGACTGCCGGTTTTAGCTGAGGCTGAGACAAAATGTATTTCAAAGTGTTTTTTGAGCTTTCCGCATTTACTTTGACATATTCATCGGCATTCAACCGATCCCAATCTGCACCCACTGTTTGCAAAAGTAAATTACTATCCTCTGCTAAAGCAGTCTGCCATTCTTGTTCTTCAACGGAACTAAGTTGCCGTGCTTTATGTTGCTGATATAGATAGATTAGCCTTTGCTCTTCCATGTGAATTGTAGTGGTGTTTGGTTTAAAATTGAAAGGTCGTTTATTGGTAGACGAACGGGATGCTGAACTTGGGTAATGGAAAATAAAAAAAATTATAACAATTTTAACAAGATGATCAGAATGGCAATGTCCGTATTTTTTCTGATTTGCTCCCGCAGGAATTTCTTTGCCAGTTTAAGATGCGTTTGAACGGTAGCAGGACTCAGGTCCAACTGTACTGCGATATCATCATTTTTTAAACCCTTTTGCTGCGAAAGCTCATAAACTAACTTCTGTTGCCTTGGAAGCTGATCAATGGCATCTTTTAACACTTTATTGGTATCATTCAACATAATTTGCTCTTCAGTCTCGTTATGCGCTTCGGTCCAGCTACTACTTAACTTGTGGTCTGCCCGCGCTACGAGTTTCTGTTGACGCAGCAAGTCAAGCGCCCGGTTTCTCGCAATTGATTTGAGATAGCCATCTAAGTTTACGATCGTTTTAAGCTGATAACCCATGCTCCATAACTTAAGCATAGATTCCTGAACAACTTCCTCCGAAAGTATTTCGGAATGAAGTATAGGTAAACAGAAGGTATATATTTTATGCTGGTAAAATTCATAGACTATTTTAAATGCCCGCTCATCCCCTTCAGCAATTTTCGCCAACAGGTCGCTTTCTTTGTTAAGAGGTATAATGGCCATTTTCACTATCTTTACGTTGCCTTGGGATCAATGTAAATAACTAATCGGAATAAAGCAAATTATCAAGATAGAATTCAACTTCCCGGATTTTTACTGATTGAAGCAGACAAAGAACTTGGAACCTTTTCCTGGCTCACTTTCTACCCAAATCCGTCCTTTATGCTTATCCACAATGCGCTTTACAATAGCAAGCCCCACACCAGAACCTTCAATATGCTGAGTGTTTTGCATCCGTTTAAATAAGTCAAATACAAAAGGGAGGTCTTGTGTGTCAATACCGAGACCGTTGTCATGAATCACATAGCAAATTTCATCTCCTGTGGCTGATCCGGAAATATGAACCTGAGAAGGGCTGGATTCCTGGCTATATTTCAACGCATTACCAATCAGATTCGAAAACACCTGTTGTATCATAAAAGAATCCCCCTGAAGTGTTGGCGTATCACCGATATTAATCAATGCCTCAGGGCCGTATATCAGTTGGAATTCAGCGACCATTTCTCTGATGATTGCAGCCATAGGAATTTGCTTGTAACAGATTTCAAGTTTGCCAATTCTGGAATATTCCAGAATTTCCTGAATCATCACATGCATTTTATCCGCAGTCCTTGTAATCCTGTCCAGAAATGATGCAGTTCTTTCGTCTATTTCACTACGTTTTAACAACTGCACATAATTTTTAATAACTGCAATTGGATTTTTTAAATCGTGTGAAATGGTATAACTAAAAGTGTCCAACTCTTCATAGGCATGCCTTAACCGCTCATTCAGCATTCGGATTGCTCCGGCTTTCTGATTGATTGCGTATAAGATTTCTTCTTTCAAGCGCACTGCTGATCTCAATTCTTCAGGCTTCCAATATTCGGATTTTCCAGAGACCGTTTGAGCCCATGCTTCGAAGGAATGACGCGGGGAAATATGGGTAAAACCGGAAAAATCTATTGCTACCGGTTTTTCTGGATTACCTGCCCATTGGATCGTCATTAACTTTTCTGGCTTGAACCAAATGATGAATTCCTTAAGTTCCCTGGACAGCATGCAAACCAAGATTCCACTTGCTGTAACTGTATATTTTTTTGATTCAGGAAAAACCTGAGACAGGTGATCAGTATGCCAGATGGCTTCTTTTTGATGTATGGTAAGCCAATCTATAAGTTGATCTATCAACCTGTCATCAGGCGTTTTCCCCACCTTAGTACGCCTCCCCTCATAAGCAACTACCACACCTGTGGCTTGCGTTATCCGCAGCAAATTATCAGTCTGATCATTGACCAATCCATCGTCTATATGCTCATGTTCATTTAAAGATTTGACCAGTTTTTCCATCCTGCCATTAAAATCTTCCTGAATCTGGTAATCGGCTTCGTCCTGTCTGAATTCAAGTGCAGAAGAAAGAATCTGTCCGATTAGTTTAGCTGAAGACCTGGCCTTATAGGGTATAAAACGGGGCGTATACTGATGGCAGGCAATGAGCCCCCAAAGTTCTTGTTTATAAATCAGTGAGATGCTAAAACTTGAAGCTACGCCCATATTCTTCAGATACTGTATGTGCATAGGGCTCACAGCTCTCAATTGCGAATGCGTCAGGTCAATCGGCCCCAAGTTGGCATTAGCACCTAATATTTTAGCAGGCTGCGTATTGACATCGGCAATTAGCCTGGTCAGATTTAGCTTGTATAGTTCACGTGCTTGCTTTGGAATATCTGAGGCTGGGTAATGTAGGCCCAGCCAGGAATTCAAATCCTCATTTTTCGCTTCTGCAACAACTTCTCCATGACCATCCTCCGCGAAACGATATACCATGACCCGATCGTATCCAATGATTTTTTTGACCTGCTGAGCGCTGTTAAACAAGAGTGTTTGTAAATCTTTATCGCCAAGCATTTCAGAAATCGAACTGCCAATCAGTCCACTGATATCCTGGCCAGCACTAATTTCAGCAGGCTCAAACTCCAGCATAAAATAGTCTGCAGATTTTGAAATAATCAGGTTCAACGCCAGCCCGGAAATGGTCATCCGGTAGGGATTAATTTGCTCAAAATTATTCGTCCTACCCAATATGATCAGTTGCTCCAATCCCAAAGGATTTTCAACACCAATATTTTTAGCCAGGAAGCTAAGTGGCTTTCCAATCAAATCGACTTGATAACCCAATATAAACGCGTCCAGATTATCACTATGAAAACGAATAAACAGTGCGTCATCCAGTCCGATGATAAAGCCGTGGGACTGCACTTGTCCGGGAATATGAATGGGTTCGTTATCGCAAGTGTTAAGATCGATCTGAAAATCTGGCATAAGTGTAACATCTAAAATCTGTTAAAGATATAGAGTTTTTTCTTAAACAAAAGAACACTTTATGATTTAACTGAGACTCTCCAAATGACATTACTTACATCATCAGCAACGAGTAAAGATCCATCTTTAGCGACCGCAACACCTACCGGGCGGCCATATACTTCTCCTTTGCCTTCATCAGCAATAAATCCACTTAGGAAATCTTCCAGTTCTCCCGCTTTTTTACCATCTTTAAAAGGAACAAATGCTACTTTATAACCGGACAATGCAGAACGGTTCCAGGAACCATGTTGCCCAATGAAAACTCCATTATGGTATTTTGCAGGAAATTGCTGGGCAGTATAAAATGTAAGTCCAAGCGAAGCGGTATGGGCACCCACAGCAATATCTGGAACAATAGCCAATTTAACAAGATCTGCCCCTTGTCCTTTCAATCTTGGATCCAGATGTTGTCCATAATAAGAATAAGGCCAGCCGTAAAACCCACCTTTTTTAACGCTGGTAATGTAATCCGGAACCAGTTCATCACCCAGTTCATCGCGTTCATTTACCGCCGTCCACAAAACACCGCTATTGCCAGGTGCCCAGGCTAAACCTACAGGATTACGCAGCCCGCTTGCATAAACTACCTCTCCGGTGCCATCTGGATTAATCTCCAGGATATTAGCCCGGCGTTTCTCATGCTCTATGCCATGCTCGGCTACATTACTACCCGAACCGACCGTTATGTAAATTTTAGAATTTGAAGAATTCGCGATGAGATTTCTTGTCCAGTGGTTATTGTATCCTCCGGCGGGTAAATTCAGAATCTGCTTTCCTGGCTGCGTTATTTTAGTGGCCCCACTGACATAAGGATACTGCCATAAACCATCTGTATTGGCTACATAAAAGAAATTTCCAATGATCAGAACGCCATAAGGCTGGTTTAAATTAGCCAGAAATTCAGATTGCAGTTCTGGTTTACCATCGTTATTATTGTCTCTGAAAAGCAGAATCGTATTTGCACTTTCTCCACCCTGCTCAGATTTCGATTTGCCTGAAATGGCGGCTGCTAATTTTTCGGCTGTGCCACGTTCTGAATTGGCCAATGCCACAAGCACATCTCCATTTGGAGCAATATAGATGTTACGTGGACTTTTGATGTTTTCTGCGAATTTAGTGACCACAAAACCTGCAGGCGCGACTGGGGTTTTACCAGCAGGCCAACCAATGACTTTACTAAATTTATTCTTGGAGGCACTCGGCTCTGGCAATTTAATTTGCTGATCTCCGGGTGTTTTGACACTATCCGCTTGTATCTGGGATGTCTTATTATTGGACTGACAAGCTATAGCAAAAGGCAGCAACAATACGATTGGGAATAATTTTTTCATAGTATGATAGGGTTGATTTATGATGAACAAATATTTTAACCTATTTGTTTAGTGTCTTATAATAGAAGAAGTGATGAATTGATAATTACCCAACATTGGGTACCGCCGTTTAATTGTTTATATTCGACATTTGGATAAGTAAAAATGGCTACTCAGTGATCGGTAAATTATTTAAATGGGCAGGTCTTAGTATCGCCGCTGTCATCTTACTGACTTTTCAAACACTGGCACAGGTACAGCCGGATACACTATTTATAAAGAATGACAAGAACTATGATATCAGCAAGCATTTGTATTATTTCAACACAGCTGTCGACAATTCCCTGGCTGATATCTCTAAATTATTAGCCACCAGTTCATTTAAAAAACTAGCTCCGAATCACACCATCAACGCCACAGCTACAAGAGATTTTTACTGGCTTACTTTCACTGTAAAAAATCAACAAGATACAGATGACGTGTTTTATCTGCAATTACACCAACCCTGGCTTAAGCTAGCTAAAATGTATCGAAAAACTGATAATGGCTTTGTGATGATGGGCCAATCTGGAATGAAGCTAAATTTCGGTGCCCGCCCCTATAGCCACTACGACATCGTATTTCCCCTGGCCCTGCACAATGAAAGTTCCAGTACCTATCTGGTCTTTATTGACAACAGGGGATACAACCTGAATATATTACCAACTTTAAAAGGCGACCGGGCTTTTAGCGCCGAGGAAAAAAATGAGTACATGTTTCTTGGCATTTTTACCGGCGTAATGTTTTTCAGCATTTTGATCAATATTTTCCTATACCTCTCTTTAAAAGAAAAAATTCACTTCCTGTATGTCCAATACGTACTTTCTATGATGTATTGGATGTATTGCAGCATATCTTTCGATTTTCAATACATATACCCCAACCTTCCCTCTTTTGCTTACATATCAGAATACATTGCTTCAGGCCTGGCCTTAATTACGATGGCCAATCTGATTACTTCTTTTTTACAGGTCACGCGTGAGAATAGTCGGTTTAAATGGGCAATGGATTTATTAAAATATCTTTTTTGCTTACTGATCATGGCCTGCCTGGTCATCAATTACTGGTTTGGGCATGACATCGCCCTAAAAGTACTATTTCTGCGCATTTTTGTTGGCGCAGTCATTTTACTTACCCTCTTGTTTTATATTATTGCGATTGAAAAGATCTTTCAAAAGTTCAAATTGGCCTGGTTATATGTAATTGGTGGGGCCTTTTTAATTTTCGGCGTGATCAAACATTGCGTATACATCCTGAGTGGCAATCTAAACAGCAGCATGCAGTCAATACCAAACGACTCACAAATTGGCCTGGCCTTCGAAGCCCTGGTCATTTTTATGGGCATTGTTTACCGCTACAACTTATACAAGGATGAAAAAGAAAAGCTCCTGCTTGAGCTGACTTTGAATCAAAAAGAAACCCTGCAAAAAATCGTAGCTGCCCAGGAAGATGAACGCAAACGTATTGCACAAGATATCCATGACGATGTCGGATCTACATTGGGTACGCTTATGTTACACATCAGCAACGTTCCTGAAAACCGAAATCCCCTGGAGACAGAGGCACATTATAAAAAAAGTATTGACATCGGACGAAAAGCCATAAATGATTTAAGGTCCATATCACATGATTTATTACCTAAAGATTTTGCTGAACTCGGTATCTTTTATATTCTGAAAAAACGTGTTGATGAACTGAACATCATCAGCAACATTCGTTTCACCCTAATTACTGAAGGGGAAGATCATAGCATTGAGAATATCTTCTCCATTACCATATACCGCATCATCAATGAATTGATAAACAATACCCTCAAACACTCCCAGGCAAATCTGGCAACCATACAACTTTTGATCACGGATACAGAAATCATGGTGATGCTGGAAGACAATGGCATAGGCGGCAGTACAGCCAAGAGTACAAAGGGCATCGGGATGAAAAACATCTATTCCAGAACTGAATTTTTAAATGGTAAAATCAACATTGACGACAGTCCGGCAGGAACATCAGTCATTATAGAAATCCCTATTGAAACATGAAAACGAAAATAATTATAGCCGATGACCATTTACTATTTACCGATGGAGTGGAGCAAATCTTAAATAGTGTCCCCAATTTTGAGGTTGTTGCCAAAGCTGCCAATGGCAAACTCCTGATGCAAGCATTGAATGTGATCACCCCAGATCTGGTATTGCTGGATATCAATATGCCCTTTATGAACGGCCTCGAAGCCGCTAAAAAAATCAAGCAACGCTTACCGGAGGTAAAAATCGTGTTTCTAAGTATGTATTTTGACAACAAAGTCATTGCTACGGCTAAAGAAGATGGTGTAAAGGGCTTTCTATTAAAAGACATTACTGCACCCTTATTGAAAGAAAAGATAATCCTGATTGCAAACGGGGGTACCAGTTTCGATTTTCCTTTTCAACATGAACAAACTGCACCGACCTGGCAGCAAGACAGTTTCGCAAACGAATTGAAGCTATCTGCCCGGGAAATTGAGATCATTAAATTAATTAAATTGGGAATGAGCAGTAAGCAGATATCTACAGCGTTATTTCTAAGCACTTATACCATAGAAACGCACCGTAAGAATATTTATAGAAAACTGAACATCCAAGGCATTGCCGGACTGATTCAATTTGCAAATGAACACAACATCTGAGACAATTGCTGTCAGGAGATTTTATAGTAACCTAAAATTCAGTGTAGTTTTCGTTATATTTGATTTATCCTATTGTGTACCATGAATCAGTTACCTCCATACGAAGAACGCGGCGAAAAGTTACAGGAATTGACAGCACACCTACAATCACTGATTGCTTCGCTTGACGATATTGTTTTTGAAGTGGATGGAAATCATGTAATTAGAAATGTCTGGGCCTCTGATCCAAGTATGCTTTTTATGCCCAAAGAAGATTTCCTTTGTAAAAGTATAACCGAAGTTTTAGGCCCTAATGCAGATATATTTACAGCCCCATTAAATGAAGCCATAAAAACCGGCAATGTTCAGGAGCTCATTTACAAACACTTAAATCCTGCTGTGAATAAGTGGTTTAAGGCAAGAATAAAACCCGTTTCTATTCATGCGGATTTGGAAAACTACATTCTCGTATTTAGTATTCAGGACATCAGTACCCAGAAAATTTCTGAACTGGCGTTAGAAGAAACCAAAAATCAGTTGGAGATGCGGAATGACCTGCTTGATTTAAGTCAGAAATTAAGCATCACTGCTGGCTGGGAATACGATCTGGTTTCAGGGAATATATTCTGGACAAAGCAAGCATATGCCTTGTTTGACGTTGAAGAGGATTATTTGTTATCCCTGGAGAGCCTAGAATCATTTCTTGGCGCTGAGGGCTGGGCACAGTTAAATCAAAGTGCCGGAACTGCCATTAAACAATTTCGACCATACAACCTGGAATTGAGTTTTACCAGTGCCAAAGGCATAAAAAAATGGGTTGAAGCTATTGCCATTCCCGTTTCAAGCGGGAATAGGGTAATCATGATGCGTGGTGCCTTAATGGACATCACGCTCAAAAAAGAAAACGAACTGGCCCTAATTGAGGCAAAAAATACGGCAGAAAAAGCATCTCAGACTAAGTCTGAATTCCTTTCTGTCATGAGTCATGAAATCAGGACGCCCTTAAACGGCATCATTGGCATTGCCAACTTACTGAAAATGAACCACACCATAGATCAGGAAGATTATATTGGTAATTTGATTTTTTCTGCTGACCACCTCATGCAGCTGATCAATGAGATTCTTGACCTCACGAAAATGGAAAATGAAAAGCTGGAACTGATGCTTACCGAAGTGGATCTGTTCAAATTGGTAAAGAACATCAAGAACCAGTTTAAATCGATGGCTGAGTCTAAGGGAATTCTACTCAAAACCTATCTCGATGACGATATTCCACAATGGATTATTGCTGATCCGATACGGCTTAACCAGATGTTAAACAATCTGATTAGCAATGCCATTAAATTTACTGAAAAGGGTGAAGTTACCCTGCTGATCAAACAAACCTCCTCAACACCAACAACTGTATGTCTAAACTTCAAAGTGCAAGATACCGGCCGTGGCATTCCAGCTGAATTACAGGCCCATGTATTTGAAAGCTTTAAGCAAATACAACAAGCCGCCAACCGAGAACATTCAGGAACGGGTCTTGGCCTAACAATCACCCAGAAACTGGCAGAACTACACGGCAGTAAGGTATTTTTAGAGAGTCAGATCAACAAAGGGTCAGAATTCAGCTTCGAGATCTGTTTTGAAATTGCAGCGAAGCAAGATCAGGAAGATCTTGTACCAGTTGTTTTTTCCTCAATGGAGAAAAAACTTAAAGGCCTGAAGGTCTTATTAGTTGAAGACAACATGATTAACAGTATGGTTGCAAAAAAGCAATTGGAATATTTTGGCGTATTTGCAGACTGTGCCAGTGATGGCAAGGCGGCATTGAGGCTGATGGAAACCAATCCTTATCATGTAGCACTTTTAGATTTACACATGCCGGGCATTGATGGATATGCCCTGGCGCAAATTGTCAGAAAACAATACCCAAATATTCATTTGATCATCTTTACAGCAGACATCATGCTGGACGTGAAACAACGGTTTGCAAAAATAAATGTCTATGACTTTCTGAATAAACCATTTGCACCTGAAAAGATGTATCAGGTTTTACTTAAAGTAGCCAAAGACAGAGGTGTATTAAATTAAAAGCAAAAATACTCAAGGGTCAGTAACTATGAATAACCAACCCTCAAGTATAACATCTTTTTACAACAACTAGAGCACATAGAAAACTTTAGATTTTTGACTGGCCGGACCAGTAACTTTTTCCTCTTGTTTATAATTCTCTTTGAGCATCTGACTCACGTCGCGCTCAATAATCTTACAAATTGCGGTAGTTGGTGTATCTGTTGGCTTATTTTCGAATGGATCTTGCAAGTGGATCGCCATCTTTTCAATTAGGAAAAACGAACTGGCAATTGAAATCACCAAAGGAATCTCTATTACCCCAAAAAACTCGATCAAACCAAATGGCAATAACAGAATGAACAGCACCAGGGAGAAATGGATGTAATGGCTATACGTTGCCGGGAAAACTGTATTTTTTATGCGTTCACAACCACCCATTTCATTAGAAAATGCAGTCAGTGTTTTATCAATCTGAATTTGTTGAAATTCATTAAGCCAGCCTAATTTATAAGCATTTCTGATGTCTATGGCCTGTAGCTCCTGCAAGGCAAGCGGTATGCTACTGTAATTTTTAATGTATTCCATATCTGAAGGGCTGATCAACCTGCTGATGCCCGACAAAGGATTTTGACCACGCAAATGTTTACTTAAACTGATACACCAGGCCACCTGTCTTTTTGCCAGCCTGGTACAAAATGCTTTTTCGTCTTCAGTATCCGGACAAGAGACAAAAGTGATCAGCTGTCGTGTTAAAGTTCTGGTGTCATTTACAATTGCCCCCCAAATGGTCCTGGCTTCCCACCACCTGTCGTATGCCTGGTTTGATTTAAAAGCCAGCAGTAAGGAAATCACAGTACCCAAAATGGTCGGCACAGCAATTGGTATGGAAATCCTTGTAAAATGAAAGGTATTGTATAATATGGCAATCATTCCGGCATATAACGTAACGAAAATGATCTCTTTTACAATTTTCCCAAAAATGTATTTTACGGGTATATTTTCTTTTAATAACATCGTGGTAGGTTTAAATTAATTAATAAACTTCAGCAGCCATATTAATTTCGGCATAACGCCTAGACGCTACATCAGAAACGGCCTTTTTAACTTCGATGAGTGCAACCAATGGCAAACCCAATTTTGCAGTGAGATTAAATGGATCAACACTCGACTTGTTAAGCGGTGCATAAACACAGTCCTGGGTTTGAAGGATATGTGAAACCTCATTTTCTTCAATGAAATTTCTAAACATCACCATTGTACTACCAAAAAAGAATTCAATTTTGATGAGGTTGAGTTGAGAAAATTCCTGCTTCAACTCCCTTAGTTTGGTATAAAAATCATCTGATATGTAATCATATTCCCTGGATCTCCTGGAAAGCATGAGTAAATCATTGATGGAGTCAGATACTTTAAACAAATGAACGAACACGAAGTTCAATTGTTCTTTGTGAAATTGAGCGCAAAGATTAGGAATACAGTTTAAAGATGCAGGACTAAAATCCGTAGGAATTAAAATGGTTTTCATAAAGTGCTTTTTAAATGTTTACAATAACAATTATTACTAACACAATTTTACCGCTCAGTTATTAGAACGGCATAAGAATACCATTAGGCTCAGATTATAATTTCAGTGTTTTATTGAAGTATTAACAACCCCGGGTTTTAAAAACCCCTTACTTATTAAAATTTGATTAGAATGATCGGGCTATGGGTAAAATGATCCGCATCTCCGTTCCGATCTTTTCTTCAGAAATAATCCCAATTGACCCTTTATGAATACGAATGATGTTCAAGGTTAAAGGCAGCCCAATTCCATACCCCTCAAAATCAGCTGTATTTGATGCCCTGAAAAATGGTTCAAAGATATGTTGTTGTTCATTTTTAGGTATACCAATGCCCTGATCTTTTACATTCAGACTGATCCGCTCCAGATCACAGGAAATTCTGATTTCTACCGGCCGGTTGTTGGAGTACTTACAGGCATTTAAAACAATATTACTTAATGCCAATTGCAGCAAATTGATGTTACCTTCCGTATATAGCGAATTATCATTGTCTGGAAGGGTGTCAAAATTAATGTGGACCTTGGTATCCGGATCTATCTTTTTAACAGAATCAGCAACCATTAAAACCAGCTCATCGACCCTGATCAACTGCCAGTTTTGCTTTTTACCATCAAAACCAGTCTGGGCCAGAGCAAGCAGGCTCGTGGTGATATGTCCCAACTTTTCAGCATGGGAAAGAATAATTTTTGCAGATGCTACCGCTTTTGGTGGAAGATCATTTTGCGAAAGCAAAAGTTCAGTCTCACTGGTAATGATGCTCATTGGTGTTTTAAGCTCATGAGAGGCATTGCTCACAAAATTGTTCTGTGTTTCAAAAGCCGTTTCCAAACGATTGAGCATATTGTTGAAGGTTTGGATAAGCTCTGAGATCTCATCTTTCCCTTTTTTTTCCTCCAACCGCATGTGCAGATTATCAGCCGAAATTTTCTTCACGCTTTGAATCACTTTATTAACGGGCTTAACCGTATAAAAAGAAAATACCTTTCCAATTACATAGGTCAGGAAAACCGCGATAAAGAATATAATGAACAATACCCTTTTCAGGGTGGCTAATTCATTAAAACCGGACGGATTGGAAGCCGAAATAATGACAATGTAATCGCCATGACTAGTCTTAAATGATGATCCTGCATAAAAATCGTTTCCATTATTGTACCTGGCTCGCTTTTTACTAAGAATGGTCTTATAGAACGAGTGTGGTAAATGCAAATCCTTTTCAAACTGCACTACAGCACTGTCTCCCTGTTTGATGATGTACTCCCTTTCATGCTCCAGCTTTTCCAGGTAACGGCTTCTGATCTCCTGGTAGGATGAAGACTTTTCATCCGGATACAGGTTGATCTCGGCGGCGATATTTACCCGGGCTTCCAATCTTTTAAAAAAATCGTCAAAATTAAACTTGGAGACGAAATAAAAGATAGCAGCATTGATTAAAATGAGGCCGGCCGTGGCGATCGAAAAAAAAAGCCGGGTGATTTTAGACTGTATTCCCTTTCCTAACATTCTGTCCTCATGATATAACCCATACCAAAAACCGTATGGATAAGTTTAGCACGATCACTGTGATCAATCTTTTTTCTCAAATAGTTGATGTAAACATCTACCACGTTTGTTCCCATGTTAAAATCAATATCCCAGACATTCTCAAGGATCTGTACTCTTGAAAGCACTTTATTTTGATTTTTTGCCAGATACTCCAGCAACCGGTATTCAGTAGAGGTTAAGCTTACGGCGGTTTTATTACGAGAAACTGTTTTTGAAGCGGTATTAATCTCGAGATCCAACACCGAGATCACATCTGAAAGCAGAACATCACGATTACTTCTGCGGGCAAGCGTTCGTATCCGGGCTTCAAGCTCTGCAAACTTGAAAGGCTTTACCATATAATCATCTGCTCCACTGTCCAATCCGGTTACAATATTCTCTGTGGTTGCCAATGCCGTAAGCATCAGGATCGGGACACTCGCATTTAACTTCCTAATGGCTTTACAAACCTGGATTCCATTCATTCCAGGCAGCATGATATCAAGAATAATGAGATCAAAATGATGATTAATGGCCATTTCAAGACCAGTTTGTCCATCAACGGCTACGCTAACCTCCATGTTTGCATCACTCAATCCCCGAACAATGACTGAAATCAAATCATGGGTATCCTCTATAAGTAAGATTTTCATTCTTTCATTTTTGGTAAAGGGCTCTGTTATTAGTTAGCTGAATTGAAACAATCAAAGCTTTGCGACAGCCAATTTCAAAAATAAAGACTTTAGACCAAAAAACCGTCCCCCATGAAGCCTGTTTTTACATAAGCGTGAATAAGTAAGGGATAAAAAGCAAGCCTGCCAAACAATTTATGCTGGCAGGCCTGACACATTATTTAAACAACTCTTGCAGCCGGGTCTTCAACTTGGCGCTAAAACCAGTGTATTTATCTACAATTCTACCTTCCTTATCAATCAGATATAAAGTAGGAATGCCAATAATCATAAAATCATTTAGTGTTTTGTTTTTATCCGGACTTACCACCTGGGTCCAGGGCATCTTTTCCTCATCCATCGCTTTTCTCCAGGCGGCCATATCAGTATCTACAGAGACACTCAATACCTCAAAACCTCGTTCCTTATACTGAGCATATAATTCCTTAATTTCTGGTATGGCTTTACGGCAGGGTCCGCACCAGCTTGCCCAGAAATCGACCAGCACGTATTTACCTTTGAAACTGTTGACGTCTATTTTATTCCCATTAGGATCATTGTAAACAATGTGTGGAATGGGACTTCCTGTTTTAAGCGCATTGCGAATGGCTGCCCTTTCCAGAAACTCTTTTTTTAACTGCTTTGCTTCTTCCAGTTGAGGATACTGTTCCATCAACTTGGAAAGTTCAGCGGAGAAAAATTCAGACTCTTTATCCGCTGGTAACATGCTCAGTAAATAAACCAAAGCCGGGTTATTCTGATTGGCATTGATCAATTGCTTTAATCTCCAGAGTTCAAATTGAGATTTTTGCATAATCAAACCATTTGTCCTCAGGTAAGTATACCAGATACTATCTTTTTTAATGTAATTTCTCGCAGCATACATTTCTCCAGTCAGCACATCCATTTCCTGATCACCCAGAAACTTTTGATATAGGGCTGTATTGATCAATTGTGTACGAGTTGATTTGCTGGCAACTTCAACAAAACCCGAATTCTTGCTTTTGGTTCTCGCAGTATCATACCCCCTTGCATGAATATTTACATCCTGGTCAGACCAAAAGCTAGCCGTTTGCCACTTTAGGATGTCAAGCTGGTATAAGCCAGACTTTGTTGATTTAACAGTTAAACTGAAACTACCATCTGCATTAACCTTTACAGAATCAATTGCTCGTTTTTCCTTTCCTATGCCCTTATATAACCAAACCCAATTGTATTTTTTGAAAGTCTCCGGATTTAAGATGTTGACTTTCCCTTTAACGGTAATGCCTTTATTAACCTGGCCTACAGTTGATATGGAGCAAAATACCAGCAATAAAACCAACATTGCATATGAGATCTTACTATTCTTGATGTCCAGCATATCAGTTCGTAAAAATAGACTTTAATTTATCATCCAGTTGTTTGCCAGCAGCACCAAGCCATCTGCCAATGACCCTACCTTCTTTATCCAGTAAAATTTGAGTAGGATACCCCTCAACACTATACAACTGAACAACATCTTGCTTCATAGACACTTCATTATTTAAAACATTGGTCCAGTTCAAGCCATCTTTTTCGATGGCTTCCTTCCACATCTGTTCAGCTTGTGCCTGTCCGCTTACTTTCTCACTTGCCACGCCAAGTATTTCAAATCCTTTTGCCGAATATGTTTTATAAAGTTCTTTTAAATGTGGATTAGCTGCGCGACAAGGGCCGCACCAACTTCCCCAGAAATCAAGCAATACATATTTACCTCTAAACTGCGACAAACTTACCAGCTTGCCATTTACATCAGGCTTGGTAAAATCGGGTGCTGGGCCCCCGGCATCCGCAACTTTTAACGCTTCAATTTTCGCGGCAATGCCCTTTGCATAGCGGGTATTTTTGTAAGTGGAAGATAGTGCATGATAAGCAGATTCCAATTCGGTAGTTGTATAGTCTTTGACTGTCATTGATAAATAATAAATACTCGCAAACGCATCAGGGTTTTCCTTAATGAATTTTTTCCTGGATGCTGAAATGGCTTTTCTGTTCTCCAGCATTTTCGGTCCAATTTGGTTCACAGCATCTTTAATGCCCATAATCCTAGATTCAACCATCTCTTTCTGCAAACTCGCCATTTGTTTAATCAGCGGCTCTTCAGCCTTGCGAAACGCTGTAAAGCTATCATTTAGCGCATCGCCAGTTACAGCAGCACGGTTAAGATCTAGTGCTGTCCCCGTGATGGTCAAGCGAGCCCCCTTGCTCAGTACAATATCCAGTGGTATAGGCGGCTGATACATACCCGTTTTACCACCCCCTAAATATAGGTTGCGGTCAACTCCTGTATTCATCGACGTGACAAACGGTTCGTCTCCGGCGGAGCCCGTCAATTCGAACTTGCCATCTTTCGCCTCCACTGTTATCGGCCCTTCAGTTCCTCTTAAAATAATTTTTTCGTTTCCTTGCCCTTCCAGACTTCCTTTAATGGTATAGTTTTGTGCCTGCGCGGAAAAAAATCCAGCAACCAGTACCATTGTAAGTGCGATTTTTTGTTTCATTATAGTTGATCTAAGTTTTGTTTTGTTCATTTTTAAAAGCATTTGAATCTTACAGACTCCATTTGTAAGTCATATCCTTGATTTTCCCGAAGCCTGTGTAAATACGTTCAGTAGCCTTATTAATGCTCCCATTGGTCGGGTCAATGGTATAGGCATAAACTTTACCGACCTTCGTGCCTGCATTCCAGGTACCGATGTACACCACCGTATTTGGCTTGGGTAACAACAGACTGGTTACTGCAGGGTTATAGTAAAATTTCTGAAGGCGTACACAGGTTACTTCTTCATTTACCGGCGCTTCCCATTCTGCTACAGCGCTTGAGCTTTGTTGGTACCTATGCAGGTATACCGTCTTTTCTGTACCCATTAAGGTATAATTTCCGCCAAATGCAGAATTAAGCGTACGTATCGGTGTAGACAATGGAATTCCCGTGATCGGGTATTTGCCAATTGCAATCTGAGTAACTGCTGCATTGGTAAAATTGCTGACCAGCAAGAAACGGTCAGTACTGTTTTTCATTACGGCATATTCATAACCCACATTCGGTGTTCCATTTCCACGTCCCCAATCAAATGCTTCAGGATCTAGGCCAACATTATTGACATCAAATGCGGCAGTCAATGCCTGGGTGGCAAAGCCCTGAACGGCCGTACCATTGGCTGGTATATTTAGAAATTTCTTATTCGTTTTATCATATACTACAGCGTCAAAACTGGCACCAAATGCCGTAGCCGACCATTCGGCCAGATCTCCATAACTGCCATTGTATGCAGCACCAAAGAAATTCACCCTGCTTGTTCCTGAGGTGTTGTAATTGGCCCCGTGCACCCTGTTGTTATATATGACTACCTCCTTTCTACCATTATTCGCCGAAAAAGTTTTAATTTCTCCGCCAGGAATAAAGTTCCAGAATAACTTATCAATTGGATAAAACACCTGAAAAGAAGATTTCTCTACCGCAACAAAGTCTCTGGCAGATGCAATCAATACCTCAGCAGTAGCCAATGTACTTGGCGAATGCATTAGTCCGCGAGGTTCTCCCAGTAATGGATAACCATTCGAATTTTGAAACATATCAGCGAAAGTCCGCGTTTGAACTATGTTTTTCTTCGTCCAATCGTCTACAATTAGTCCCACATCCGTATTCCCATTCTTCTCATAAAGCAACATCCAGCCATCTGAAAGTTGCTCATCCACTTGCACATCGAATTTCATGTATTCTTCTACCTGCGTACTCAGGTTTTTTACGCTTAAGATAACCACCCATCGCCCAGCTGGTTTTGAAATGGACTTACGAAATGTGATGTCATTGGAAATGGTATCCCGCGAATATACCTTTCCTCCAGTTGCCTGGTATATCGACCAGGTAAAAGCCAGTTTGCCCGACACCTGGGCGGTAGAGGTAACTTCTTCCTGATTAAAAAATATTCTGGGGCTAATGACCAGCTCGTCATATCGGTAAATAGAGTAGGCGCTGGAGATATTCCTTTTTGCCGTATCTATCAACACCTTATCTAAAGGTTTATACTCGTAATTCCCTTTATCCTTGTAACATGAAGTACCAAACAAACACACCCATAAAAGTAACCAAGCTATATTATTATAATTTTTCATAATGCTATCTTTAATTTTTATACTGCTTTAGTTTAATTATGGAAAGACGATCGGAATCAGATTTTCATCTAACAGATCTTTATTGTTGTTATTTATTTTGTACTGCTCAAGGGCAATCTTACACTGCATCTGCAATGCCTTCGCATGGACCTCAGTAATGGTGTTCGGAGCCAGATCAGGATTTACAAGTACAGTTCTATAAACCCCAAAATTTGATAAACCAGTTACCTGAATAACAAACTTATATTTCTCGGAACTGTAAGAACCAAAAAAGTTCTTGAGCGGTAAATTTGGTAAAACCGCATTGTCCCAATTATCTGGTTTTGTTACCGCATTCTTAAATGTAATTTTAAGCTTATTATATTCACTTGTACCCGATTGGAATAGATCGGATTGTCTGACACTAAACGACACTTTTAAATCCCTGTTTACAAATAAATCTTTGTTTGCTGGCTTATCTACAAAAAAAGCAAAGTTTCCTGAAGACTTTCCGGCAGGCACCTTATAACTTTTAAAGCTAAAATTTAAAAGCTTTGCATCGGCGTCAGTTGTGTTCAGCTCAAATGTGCGGTCGTAATTAACAGGATAACCTGCGATCCGATAATTGAAGACAATAGAATCTCTATTTGTCGGACTATACGCAAAATTATGCGTAACACTATCCTGAACACTTATAGTGGTACCCAGCCAAATGTTCAACAATGGCGATTCTTCTTCAAAATATTGCAAGTTGTTTTTTTTGCAACCTGATGTTGCCAATAACAACAGCAGGAAAATATATGTATATCTCATTTTGTAAATTTTAACGGTTACTATTACGGTTTCCGGCTTCATATTCAGCAACAGGCAATGGCAATATATAAGCCTTTATGTCTACCATATTTTTGTCCGTACCATTGATAATCGACCTGTTTAACCTTTTATACAGATAAAAAAGCTGCCCTTCACCAAAAAATTCTCTTCTAAATTCTTCGATATATGATGTAGTAGGATTTATAGGCTCAGTGCTTAGGGCTGGTAAACCTCTTGCCTGCCTCACCTTATTGATTGGCTCAATTATACCTTTTCCTTCCGCCAGGTTGCAGCCGGCAAGAATAAACTGCATTTCAGAAATTTTAATTACCACGCTTTTATTTCTGGAATATAGTTCCGAGATCGCTTGTGGCGCGTTGTACTTGCGTAGGTAGTAGTTGCTGGCTTTATCTCCCCCACCGACTTCAAAAAGATAGATATATCGGTAATCTATTGAACCGTCTGGATAATATGCATTTCGCGTAGCAGAGCTTAGGAAAAAAGTATTAATGATATTCGCATCCTTTGACAAATACGCAGTAGAATAGGTATAAAGACTATTGATATTCAAACCAAAAACATGCTCATGAGCTCCGGTCAAATCATTACCAGCTAGCAGGTTTGCCTGCGTAGCATAGCTGAACTTTCCAGATGAAATCACAGCATTTGCGGCCAACCTAGCTTTGTCGTACGCTCCCGTATTATAAAAAAGCCTTGCCAATAACGCTTCAACAGCATAATAGTTTAGATGCAATTGGCGATTCATCAAATAGCCAGTATCTTCAGCTTCCGTGACTGTTCTTCCGGTAAAAATTGGATCTGCTTTTAATAATGCTTTAGCCGCCTCCAGATCCTCACGGATAAAACCATAGGTGTCCCCAACAGTAGATTGTGCTGTCTGCTTTGCACTATATGCGGTTACATAAGGTATTGCCGGCTTACTCCTATCCACGAGGTAGGATACACCGAAAAGCCTGACTAACTCAAAATGTAAAAAAGCACGTAAAGCAAGCGCTTCACCTTTGATAATCGCAAAATTATCACCCGTAAAAATCGATTTTTTAGCATCAATTTCATTTAGGAGATTATTGACATTACTGATTCCCTGATAGAGGCCGTTCCAAACATTATTGATCCTGGCCTGTACATCAGTACTCTGATAATCATATTCGCCTTCTCCATTATAGGTTAAAGGAAACGACGACCACTCATGGGATAAAACACCGATCATACCATATTGCAATTCTTTGCCGTATAATTTCTCAGCTGTCATTAGCGTATAAACTCCAGCAAGTGCTTCCTTAAATCCAGATTCGGTTTTAAATAATTCTGAGGATTTAATTTGAGAATTAGGTTCAACATCCAACCATTTTTTGCAGGAAGACAGGATGATTCCTACAAAACATAGGAGTAATAAATATTTAAATTTTGTATTCATGTCCTTAAATTAAAATGTAGTTTGTAATGAGAAGGAGAATGTTCGTGCGAAGGGATAATCTGTACCACGTTCAATTTTAATTGTAGAAAGTACAAATACTTCATTCATGAGTAATGAACATTTTAAATTTTGAAGCCCGAAGCGCTTCAAATTTTTCCACTTGAAATCGTAATACACATTTACAGATGAAAGTGTAAGATCACTTTTGTTTTCGATGAATCTTGTGGTTGCACGGGTTTGACTCGGTCTGGTATTAATCTTCTTGAATGGAACGCGGTCGCCAACATTTAACCAGGTATTGTTAAACACCCTGGTATCTACATTATTCGCGATGTCTACATTTTCAATGCGATTTGCCAATGTTGAATTGTAGTAATCCTCACCAATAGCATATCTGAATGTTCCACTTAGCCCCCAGCCCCTGTATTCCATGTTGAGGCCAAAATTGCCTCTCAATGCAGGATCTGTAACTCCGGCAACGACCTGATCATTGGGATTCCATTCATATGTTTTAGTTCCATCTTTGGCCACATAAATTTCCCTTCCTGTTGCCGGATCTATACCCAATGATGGCACTGCCCATATTGATGACATTGACTGCCCTTCTTCAAAACGGGTTACCGGAGCATTTGAAGCATTGGCCAGCTGATCTTGTTCTTTATTTAATTGTTTAAGGCCTTCTGAAATTTTAGTAATTTTATTACTGTTGCGGGCGAATGATCCGAAAACTGAGATGTATGACTGCGTTTTTGTATCACGATATAACTGGTAACTTACCGTACCTTCAAAACCCACATTTTGCATTGACCCAAGATTCTCTTTGTAAGTGGTAAATCCAGTTGACGGTGGCAAAGTCAAATCAGTAAGCAGGTTATTCGTATTTGCCAGGTAATAATCAAATCTGATATTCAAACGTTTCATGACACTGATATCTATCCCAATGTTGTTGTCAATTTTTTCCTGCCAGCGAAGATTGTTATTCGCCAATGCAGATAAATAGGTACCGGAAATGTTATCGTAGGTACTATTGGTAAAGAAGGTGTAGGTTGCCATGGCCTGATATGGATTAAAGTTCTGACTACCCGTTGAGCCAATTGAGCCTCTTATTTTCAACATGTCAAATACATTCAGCTTTTTAATAAAACTTTCATGATGCAGGTTCCAGCCAAGACCGACAGACCAAAATGTTCCCCAACGATTATTTGCACCAAAAACAGAAGATGCATTTCTTCTTGCACTTAAATCCACTAAATAACGGTTATCGTAAGCATAGTTCGCAGAGGCCAGGATACCTACCTCCCTTTGAATATTCTCAGAACCACTCGGCACACCGTTAAGTGCATACTGGGCCGCAAATGTGATAAAGTCTACCCGATTATTTAAAAAGCCTTCAGCAGCCATACCATGGGTTAATGCTTGTGTAGAACCAAGGTTTCCACCACCCGTAACCAATAAAAGATGCTTACCCCACATCTTGTTCCAATTGGCAAAAACATCTGAGTTTAAAGTAGTGCTTTTGCCATCTGTCATATTGTAAGTGCCTCGTCTGTAAAAATTTTCTCCGGTCATCTCGTTAAATCGGGTATGATCTCCTGGATAAAATAATTCAGATGCATTGCGGTTTTGGGTAAAACCTACACGGCCCGTTATCCTTAAATCTTTAGACGGTTGCCATTCTGTATAGAAGTTTTCCGTAACTTCTGTATAGGTTGAAAAGTCCTTGGTATTCAGTGTAGCATTATAAAGTGGATTATAGTAATACGTGGTTGGACTAGTCGCGCTGGTAGTAAACTCACCTAGTATTTTATTAATCCTTCCATATTCATCAGTTGGGGCCCAGTAAGGGTTCAACCGCGTATATTCGCCGAATGTGCCGTATGGAGAATTTACAGATTTATTGAAGTTTAAGTTCAAAATATTTCTAAAAATCACCTTGCCGCTTCTGTACGACAGATTGATCGAACCACCAATATTGTCTCTTTTTGAATCTTTCATTACCCCAACAAGGTTGTTGTAGTTCAGGTCAATCCCGTAACGCATATTCGGATCTCCGCCTTCCAGGTAAAGGCCATGTTTAATCCCGAGTCCCACACGCAAAGGCTTTGAAAGCCAATACGTGTTTACCCCACGTGCAATGTCAGACTCAATAACATTGGCCTGCTCAGTCAGAAATTGCTGTGTTAAAGGTGAGGTCGAAGTATACCTCCCAGCATTTCTTTCCACCTGTAGTTTTTCGGAAGCATTAGTCAGGCTATAAGAAGTGAGATCCGGAACTTCAAGATTATAATTGCTGTTGTATGTAATCCGCAGCTTCCCTTCCTTCGGTGCAAGCGTTTCAATGACCAATACACCATTCGCCGCTTTTGAACCATAAATTGCCTTTGCAGATGCATCTCGCAAAATTGTAATAGAAGATACTCTGTTCATGTCCAGGTCATAGATCTTCTGTAAACTGGATTCAAAACCATCAAGTATAAACAAGGGCAAGTTTGGATTGCCTGAATAATCTCCCCTAACATCCTCCAACCCAGCCTGGCCCCGTAACTGAATATCAGGCAATAAATTTGGATTAGATCCTAAAGAAAGATTCTCAGCAATGACAAACGAAGGATCTAAATTCTGTAAACTCTGAAGAACGTTCTTGTTTCCCACCCGCTTCAAATCCTCACCAGTAAACGTGGAAGCGCTACCTGTAAAACTTTCTTTTGATCGTTTTGAATAACCGGTAACAACTACTTCATTCAGTTCATCAGTAGACTCTTTCAACACAACAATTAAAGGCAATTTTAAATCGGATTTCAGCGTAACCTCTTGTCGTTTAAAGCCAATACTCGAAAACACAAGCGTTACGCCTGACTTGTCAGGCGAAAGAATAAATTCTCCGGTATTGTTGGTTGTGGTTGCAATCTTAGGGTTGTCTTTAACTGAGACTTTGACACCCGGAATGGCTTTTTTACTCTCGTCAAGAACCTTTCCGATCACCTTGGGAAGGGCCTGGATTTGAGTTGCCTGTACCTGGCTATACAGCCGTTCAGGCATCCCCAGTAGCCCAAACAGCGCAAGGGTCAGGATGCTCCCGGTGATTCTTTTAGTAAATTTTTTATTCATATGTTGTTGGTTTAGGTTGCTTTTTCAAATGTTTATCTGATTTTCAATAAGCATAGCTCAGCCGGGGCACGTTTTTTAAAACATACAGACCAGATATTAGCTAATGGCTAAAATCAGTTGGTTTAAAACAGGTAAGTGGAAGTTGTTAGTTAAAGCAGATCATGACTTTATTGTCTTTGACAGCATATGAAAACACCATCTTTTCAGACATATCATTGAGTAAATCAGGAAGAGTAATCCCCTCGAATCGAGCGGTATAAGTTTTCGACGTACCAACTCCATTACAAGCTTCCAGTACCACGCCATATTCTTCCCTGAGTAAGGTCGCTAACCTTTGAAAGGTAATGTCATGAACATTGAGATTTAACAATACCACTTTATTAGAATCGATATTGTCCAATAGCTTACCTATTGCCACTCTGTTGATCATGAAATTTTGAAGTTTGGTCGATTTGACGAAAAGAGGTTTTTTCTCCCGATTTACAGTATCTGCCTGAGCTAAAACTGGATTTGGTTTGTTTCTGATGGTTTTTCTTTCATGATGAACTGTAATTTTAGTGTGAATACTTGCATGAAAAGTGTCCATGGAGATTTTGGCCTTCTGATCAACCTGCTCGATTTGCGGAAGCGCGTTGGCAACCTGAAGTTGCGCTGTCTTTGGTGCTTGCGTACCATACTGATAGACACCAAAAACTACAGCCAATACTGCTGCTGCCGAAGCCCACCACTTAAATGCGCCAGACCTTCCGGTTGCTATCACATGACCATCAAGATGTTGATCAACATGATCATCCCATTCGGTTTCCAAAAAATGCTCAAACTCGGTACGATTTCCCGGATCCAATAACCATTCCTCAACAGCCTTTGACTCCGTTGCAGAACATTGTTTCCCGAAATACCTAGTTAATAGCTTTTTGTCCACTTTTCAATTTTATTATACACTATACAGTTGAAACCATGCTTACACCTAAGGTAAAATAAAAAAAAACAATGTAGTTGTCCAAAACCCAAAGTTTTTCAATAGTTTTTTAACTACAGCAGATGAATTATTAATGTGGTTCTCTACTGTACTCTTGGAAATACCAAGCTCCTGCGCGATTTCTTTATTAGAATAACCTTGAATTCTACTCATCTTAAATACTCTGGCACGTTTTTCAGGCAAAGTCTCTAAAATTTCGTCTAATATACTTGTAAGGTCAGATAACGGTGTTTCAAAAACCTGCTGGTTATGCACTCCTGAAAGATCATTGTGCTTTTTAGCGATTATATTTCGTTGTATTCTATTATAAAGATCGTTTTTAGCGATGGTGATGATGTAATTTTTTAAAGGGACATTGGCATCCAGCTTTCCCTTGTTTTCCCAAACTTTAAGAAATGTTTGTTGCAGCGTATCATTGCAGTCTTCCGGATCGATATTAAACTTTGAAATGAAAGATAACAGTACAGGAGAATAGGCGTTAAAAAGTTTCACAAATGCGTCCTCATCCCCGTTGTTCAACCTGGTTATTAACTGCTTTTCGTTGATTAGACCCTTAGACATTCTCCTTCATTAAACTATTAAATACAATGTACCCGTTAATTAATGCCCGTTTAATTACCCCCCATTAATTAGTCCACTAAATTAGTAGATTAAATTGAGATGTTCACAATAAATGACAATTTAACGTTTAATTATGAATAATAAAAAATTTGGTCTTTTTCACAAGGGCTTACCTGGCCTGAGCCAATCCGTAATACGAAACATTGAGTTCCTGATTCGCCTGCTCTGCTTTTTCAATTGGTGCATAATCCGACAAGATGAGTGCCGTTCCTTTTTTTACACAAACATCATGTTCAAAATGAACCGAGGGCATGCCATCCTGTGTTTTTACTGTCCAGCCATCTTCCAATGTATAAATGTGTCTTGTGCCTAAATTGATCATCGGCTCAATCGCCAAAACCATATTTTCCTTCAACAACATCCCAGTTCCTTTACGCCCGTAATTTGGTACCTGCGGGTCCTCATGCATATCCCGGCCCAAGCCGTGACCAACCAGCTCTTTAACCACACCGTAACCTTCTTTTTCATTAAAAACCTGAATGGCGCTTGCAATATCCCCAATACGTTTACCTACTACAGCCTGCTTGATCCCCTCGTATAAAGACTGTTTGGTAACCGCAACCAATTTGAGCACTTTCGGGTCCACTTCTCCAATCACAAAGGTATAGGCATGATCGCCATGAAAACCATTTTTATAAGCACCTACATCCACAGAAATGATATCCCCATCACGTAAGGGCACATCATTCGGGAAACCATGTACCACAGCATCGTTCACTGAGGTGGTAATGTTGTACGGATAACCATGAAAATTTAAAAAGGAAGGAACAGCCTGATGATCTGCAATAAATTCGCCAGCAAGTTTGTCCAGATGCAGGGTTGTCATGCCCGGCTTGATCACCTTAGCCAACTCAGCAATAGTCGTACTTACCAGCAATGCGCTGATCTTCATCAATTCAATCTCTTCCTCTGTTTTATAAATAATCATGGTACAAAGGTAACAAGAGCTGGAAGAAATTAAAAGGGATTCTTTACTACAGCAATTCTTCCGGATCTGCCAGTAGCATTAAAAGCAGCAAGTTTGACTGTCCCTCTGACTTTAACAGGCCCGGTATACAATTTACTTTGCTTTGATGGTGCAGATCCATCTGTAGTATATCTGATACTGAATCCCGGAATTTGAAGATTAGCCAGGACACTTCCATTTTTAACAATGGCACCTGGGGTCGGAATCCGGTAATTGAAACCACCTGCATAATAACTCAAGCGGGGCAATTCTCTTTTTCCGATAACATTTAGAAATTCAGACCATGCTTTCTGATATGCTGTATCAAATTTAGCCGGATCATTTTCAATTGCCCATTGCGGATCCTTAGACCAGGCACGTTCAGCCAACCCAAGCAGTTTAGGTAAAATCAGGTATTCCATCAGTTCGGGTCCTTTAGCCGTCTCACTCCATAGCGCAGCCTGCAAACCAATAATATTTTGCTTCCCTTCTGCTGTCAGCCGCTGCTTGCTCGCCAGAAAATCAGCAGAAAGCAAATTCCCCATCCTATCCGTTTTCGTATTTTTAAAATAATCGTAAGGGATAAAACCAAAAACCTTATCCAGATCTACATAACCTCCCCAGTAATATCCCGGCTCGTCAAAATCTTTCTGATAAGCCATATCAAAATATAGGTTCGTAACGCAGGATAAAATCACTTTATATCCCTTATTTGCCAGTGTATAAGCCAAATCTTCAGCTCCCCAGCCCATCATGTTATTCCAGACATCAAGATGCAGGTCTTTGCCTAACATATCCTCATTAAATACAGTTTCCTTCCTGCCATCTTTCAAAACCTTACGAGTCCCAACCTCTTCCCAGGCCGTCATATATAGGCCATGCGACTTTAAAATATCATTTACCCGACTGTAATAATATACCCAAAGATCATCCGGAGTTTGTATTTCAGGATGTTTCGACATCAACAGCTTTACTGCCGGAGACTTTTCCCAAACACCAGCAGGTACTTCGTCGCCACCATAATGAATGGTTTTAAGCGGAACACCGGCTTCATCATACATCGCCTTAATCTCAGTAGTCAGGGTTTCAATAAAATTGTAAACCGAAGGAAGGGCTACATTCATCACATTGTCATTCCAATATTGAACGGAGCGATAAACGGAACTGTCGCCCGGTTCATGTAACAGATATTTTGGATCATTTCTGGACGCCATAGCCTTGATCGCAGCACGCGCATGACCTGGACTCTCAATTTCAGGAATAACCTGTATGTGCCGGTCTGCTGCATATTTTAAAATTTCGATATAATCTGCACGGGTATAATAACCACTTCCATAAGGATTGTCGGTATAGGGCCCTGAACCTAATGTTGGCTGAAGGTTATGCTCCTCACTCAGGTTATGTCCTCTTTTTCCAGAAACCCGGGTCAGTTCAGGCAACGCCGGAATCTCCAATCGCCAACCTTCATCGTCATTGAGGTGAAAGTGAAAAGTATTCAATTTATACAGGGCCATCAGGTCAAGTAATTTTAGTACCTGTTTTTTAGTTTGGAAATTTCTGGCCACATCCAGCATAAAGGCACGATAACCAAAACGGGGCTGATCAAAAACTTCAACACCTTGAACCCGCACTACGCGTTGTTTTTGCGCATACGCATCAGGAGAAATGAGGCTTTTTAACGATTGTATACCATAGAAAATACCGGTAGGCGTAGCTGCAGCAATACGGATCGATTCATTGCTCACCTGCAACTCATAAGCATTTTCCGGAAGATCTTTCAAAACCAATTGAATCTGACCCGCATGGAGGTTGTCACTTTGTGCTTTAACCAGGATGGCTGATAAGAACTGTTTTAACAAGCCGGCCTCGCGACCAAAAGAAGGATCTGCTAAAATTTTAACCTGGGCACTCAATGCAAAACTTTGCGCATTTTCCTGGTAACGCACTGGCGTAGGAAATATTTTCACTACAGGTTGTTGTGCGCTGATACCTGCATTTTGTGCATAGGTAATTTCCGGTGTTTGAAAAGGAATTTTATCAGCGGCATTACGCATGACTTGCTTCGTTTTGGTAGAAGGAATGGCAACTACAGCTGGCAAAACCTGATACTGATCCGGCGCAACGTCCCAGACCAGGTAAAATCCCGAAGGTGCGTCGGTTTTATTAACAACCCAGTCGCCCGATACAAATGTTGTTCGCAATGATTCCCCTACTTTTAATCCCTTAAAATCAGGCATCGGTTCCAAATAGAAAAAATCACCATTTACAGAAGTAATTTTTAAACCTCCCGAAGCGAGTTGTTTTTTGATGGGTCTGGCAAAATTAAAGTACAGTTTCCAACCCTGCGCAGGGAGCGTAAATGTATTGTGGCTTGAGATCGTCAATACAGACTTCGTTTGTGCGGATCCCAGGTAATTATTTTCAAGAATTTCCCACTGGATGCGAAGATCATTTATCGCTTTTTTTGCTTGTGCTGGTGAGCACAAAGGGCTCACCAGCAATATCGCAAATAAGGAGGCATATAGCGTTTTTATCATACTGTATTAAATAAGGATTATTGTTTATCCCACCAAACTCTGGAGGTCAACAAATCACCACCGGGTACAGAATTGTGTGCTTTATTGTAATTTTCGGTATTTGATCCCGCCTCAACCAGTGGATAAGGAAAGCGTCTTGGAATCGTTCCACCAGTAGAGTTTCCTGGATAAACGACAGGAGTTAAAACCGGAAAACCGGTCCTTCTCCAGTTTGCCCAGGCCTCATAAAAATCAAGCATGGTACTGGTCAAAATCCAATACTGTGTATTGATCTGTTCCAGACCTTTTGAAATGTCATAAGGGTTGGCAGTTAAATAATTCTCCGCAGCCTGCGTTGACACACCAGCAATTGGATCATATTGACTTAAATAAGTCATGGCTGCAACAACGCCATCGTGATAATGGGCTGCTGCACTTCCAGCAATGCCAAAACGTTGCGCGGCATCTGCCAATAGCAGTTCAGACTCGGCGTAAGTCAATATAAAAGTAGGGCCGGTTCTTTTGATCAAAGCCGGACTTGGGGAAGAGTAATCCACAAAAGCAGTAAAGCTAGGATCTAAGGTAATGCTTAAACCAGGAGTTACGCTTAAGTCCTTGCCATTTGGCATCCCTTTCTGTACCGCTGCATTGTAAACCAGGTTAGGATTCTGATCCTTAGTCTTATCGTCAAGATACAATTTCGTTACCGCAACAACGCTCAAACGTGGATCATTGCTCCCCTTTAACTTATCAATAAATGTTTTAGACCAGCGTGTATAAAAGTTTTCCTGGCCCCCATCGCCAAGCAAAATCTGGCTATTTCTGTTTAAAGTAGTCCTGCCCCCACCTTCGCTGCCCAATACAAAGGCATTATCACTGTTACTGGTCATGGTATTACCAATGGCTTTTTGAACATAAGTCTGCGCAGTGGTCGGATCGATTTTGCTCAGGCGCATGGCAATGCGCAGCAGCAATGTATTTCCAAAACGTTTCCATTTGGCAATGTCACCGCCATAAAACAGGTCGCCCGTCACTTTATCACCGGCAGGATCTAATTTACCTACCGCATCGCTTACCTCTTTCAATAAATCATTATAAATGTCCTGTTGCTTGTCATACACCGGAAAAAAAGCCTTATTGTAAAAGCCCTGTCCAGCCTGGAAATACGGCACATCACCATAAAGATCTGTAATGCGCTGGAAAATGAGTGCTTTGGTAATCCTGGCCACCTGCTGAACGTTGTTGTACTGTGGCTTGCTCCTGGTAGACTCGACCACGTCAACAATCGGACGGACCTGCTCCGGGTAAGCACCATCTCCTGCGGTTGGCGTGCTCCCAGAAAACCCCCAGTAAGCAGCCGTATAACTGGCATTTAACACATATTTATCTCCTGCATTCCAATAACCGATCACAGAAGAAAAGGCCTGCATCATGGTTGAGCAGTGAATTAAATTGGCCCGCCAGGTATCATAACTAAAATCCATACTTCCCGTATATCCCAATTGAGCGCTTGAAAGCACAAAGTTCGGATCAAAATTGGATGGATTGTAAGTGGAAGGATCAGTATTGATTTCTTCGAAGTTCTTTCTGCAACCCATGCTAATCAATAGGCAAACAGATAATATGAGGATGTATTTTGAAGTCTTTTTCATCTTAATGAGCTTAATCGTGTACACTGAATTAGAATTTAACACTTAGGTTCAAACCGAAGGTTCTGCTTGGTGGAACACCACCCAATTCCAGCCCCTTGGTTAGCGGACTATAGTCAGATTCAGGATCGATATTATCCGTTTTCTTACTGATGTAAAATAAGTTGCGACCGACAAAACTTAAGGTTGCGCCCTGGATCACATTATTGAACATTTTGCCAGGGAAAGTATAACCCAGCATCACCTGACGGAACTTGATGAAATCGGCATTTTGTACAAATACACTCGATACATTATTAGCCACTGCAGTATAATAGGTTGCTGCATTGGCACCTAAAGCATCCCGGTTCTCCAGCGTAGCCTTGTGCAAACCAAGGATATACCCGTAATAATCAGTAGCAGAAAAGATCTTGCCACCGAATTTCCCGTCAATCAGGAATGAAAAATTGAAGTTTTTATATTTAAATTCATTGTTCCAGCCGGCAACATATTTAGCATAAGCAGAACCGTAAGGTTTCAAATCACCCTGAAGTGGAGCACCAGTCGCATCTTTCAGAATATTGCCCTGATCGTCACGTTTATAATCTAAAGCCATTACCTGCGAGGCCGGCAAACCAACCACCATTTGAGTAAAGCCATTACCTGTTCTGGATGTGGCACCCGGTAAAGATTTCTGACCTTCGGCCAAAGCAACTACCGTATTGTTATTGATCGACCCATTCAGCGAGGTTGTCCATTGGAAGTTATCTGTTTTAACAGGCAGCCCCGAAATCAAGGCTTCTAAGCCCCTGTTTCTCAATTGCCCGATATTCAAAATCGCACCCACATACCCCGAAGTTACCGAAGTAGGGGCCTGAACAATCTCATCTTTGGAATTTTTATTATACCAGGTCAGGTCCAGACTCAGGCGATCCTTAAAAAAGCGCAGTTCCGTACCAATTTCAAATTCGGAGGCAATAGAAGAAACCAGGGCATCATTTGGAATGGCCTGGTTGGCAATTAAGCCAAGTGGCCTGCCGTTTAATGTCGCATTGTTAAAATTATAGGCCAGTTGTGTCTGGTAAGGGATCGTAGCCTGTCCAACCTGTGCAAAACCGGCCCTCAGTTTTCCAAAGCTCAGCCAGTCTTTACTCATCAGTTCAGAGAACACAAATGATCCGTTTATTGAAGGATATAGTGCATTCAAAGCATTGTCTTTACCTGGTGTTGCCAGTGTAGAAAACCAGTCGTTGCGGATAGATCCATTTAAAAACAGAAAGCTTTTATAACTTAAATCCAAGGTACCATAAATGGATAACACCTCACTGTTTGAAGGCAGATAAGTTGGTGTAGCCTGAGCAGTAGCATTCGTAATCACATATACATAGGGCACGGCAAATGTAGTTCCATTTAAAATGGTTTGTTCCGATTGTGTTTTGCGGAAACTACCTCCAATATTGGGCGTAATGGTTAGGTCATTCACTTTAAATGATTTCCCCAGGAGTACATCCGTATTTAAATCTGAGAATTTAGTGGTTGATTCAGACATCGATCCCAATGGACGATAGGCTGTTCCTGTTGGCACCACTGAAGTATAACGGTCCGTATAACCATCTCTTCCCGCGCGCCCCTGGATAAAGGCGCCGTTGTCAAAATTATAACGTAAACTGATTGATGATAAGAAACGTTCCCTTTTTGTATTGTTGATGAAATTATTTGCTGCAAACCATGGATTCGTCGCAAAGGTATTTCCAGAATATCCGTACTCAGAGCCATCGTCATTAACCCCCTTTTTCAAAGTCAGCACATCCACACTGGTCGGCAGAAGGGTCACGTTGTAACTGGAGTTACCAGCACCATCACTTACAAAAGGCCTGTTTTTTGCCTGCTCTAAAATGTAATTTGCCCTGGCATCAATGGTCAGGTGTGTATTGATGTTGTAATTCCCGTTCAGGTTAAACGATTGTCTGTTTAAACCTGATCCTGGCGTAATTGCCCTATTGGTCAGGTCACTGGCGGAGAAACGAATGGATCCACCATCAAAACTTTTATTTAAAGCCAGGGTATTGGTTGCCGTACCACCTGTTCTGAAAAAGTTATCGATGTTATTGCTTTGCGCAGTATATGGTCTTGCAACGCCATCAAATTGAATGACAGACGATCCATCTAATCTGGCACCCCAGCTCGACTGTCCGCTTGAGAATGCAGCCAGTTGATTAGCTGGTTTGATGCCATTTGCACCCTGACCATATACATATTGCCAATCCGTTGGATCAAACACTTTTTCCATGACATAATTGGAATTGAATTCGATGCTATTTCCTTTACCACTTTTTGTCGTGATTAAAATTACCCCTGCTTTTCCGCGATAACCGTATAAAGCCGATGCTGCTGCACCCTTTAATACAGAAATGGTTTCGATATCGTCCGGGTTGATATTGCCAATGGCATCACCCAGATCAGGGGCATTGTCATATTGATTTCCCTTTAAGCTGTTGGGCTGGCTTTCCATCGGAATACCATTGATGACATACAAAGGCTGGTTGGTTTGCGAAATACTGGATACCCCACGGATAATGACATTGCTGGATGCGCCAACGCCGCCAGCTACCGAACTTACGTTTAATCCGGCAACTTTACCAACCAATGAATTCATCACATTGTTATCCCTGGCCTGGGTCAGGCTCTCCCCTTTAACCTCAGTTACAGAATAACCCAGGGCCTTACGTTCCTTTTTTACGCCCAGGGCAGTCACCACCACCTCGCTAAGCAATTTTGAATCTTCGTCCAAAAGCACGCTCAGCGCTGCTGGAGAAGATATGGTAACTTCTTTCTTGTTGAATCCGAGATAACTAAATTCCAGCACATCACCCAGGTTTGCTTCAATCACAAATTGACCATTGGTATTGGTTGATGTTGCATTTTTGGTTCCTTTAACCAATACGCTCACACCAGAAATCGGTTGCCCAGTAGCGTCCCTTACATTGCCGCTGATTTTTATCGGCTTACCCAGTTCCGCGGTACCCAGGCTTAATGCTGGCATGACCTCCGCATTTTGAGCCACACCAATATAGTTTCCTACCAATTTAAATTGCAAACCAGTATAGCCTTTCAATTGGTTTAACAACGCTGGGAGCTGCTGCTTTTTGATATTTAAAGTGAGTGCAGGCAGTGCATTTAAAATCTGCTCATCGTACACAAAAGTGACGTTTGCCTGCTGCTCAATCTTTTTAAAAACTTGCTTCAGGCTTGCTTTAACTACCTTAAAATTCATTTCCTGGCCCTTGGTAGCCTTAGCTACCAGCAATGTGCTGAAGCACATTTGTATGCCGACAATAATTGTAGAAATGCGCATGCATTTTCGGAATATAGGCAAGACTTTGCCATAAAAATTTATCATATTTGTTCTGGGTTTAATTTGGTTTAAACTTGTAGCCTGCTGTTTATGGGTCTCAAGCATGTATGCAGAGGCTAGACATTTCCGGGGACACCTGGTGTTCCCGGTTCTTTCAATCGCTTAGCTGCTAAGCAAAATCTTCTTTATCGTGTTACGCTAATACTGTCATTGGCCATTTGATATTTAAAATGTTTGGTATAACCTAAAATCTGCATCACGGTATCCAAATGCTGATTACTTAACGTAATAGACACCGGCTCGCTGAGCAAAAACTTGTCTTCAACTGTTATTTTAGTATTGTATTTTTGCTCCAGAACTTTGAAAACGTTACCCAAAGTCTCCTGCTCAAAAACCAATTTACTTTTGCACCATACATTTACTGCAATTTCCCGGGTTGGAACTTTGATGAGTTTTTGATCAATATTTTGTAAAACAACCTCTTGTTTAGGCAATAACATCACGGCAGCTGTTTTCTTATCATCTTTTAGGGTGATACCAACCTTTCCAGTCACCACACTCACCTTCGTCATGCCTTCTTTTTGATAAGCCTGCACATCGAACGAAGTGCCCAGTACAGTGACATTCAGCTTCTCTGTTTTGACAACAAAGGGATGTTTATCGCGATGCTTGATCTCAAAATAAGCACGACCTTCTACCAACTCTACACTACGTGTTCCTGAAGCAAACTTTTTTGGGTACCTAAATACAGACCCCGCATTGAGCCAGACTTTCGAACTATCGGGCAACACAATCAAAAAGATTCTCTTTTCGGGCACACATACCATTTTTGGTTCAGCGGCTTGCTTATTGGCAAAAAACTGCCAGGTAAAAAAGACCGTACCAAGTACTGCTGCTGCTGAAATCCACCTCAGCAGGAGTCTTTTTGTTTGATGGCCCTTAACACCTCCGATATTTTCATCGTCCCGCATTTGCAATTGCAGCGCGCCTAAAATCCGCCTGCCTGTTTCTTCTTCGGTTTGCGGCGACGCTGTATTTACATATTCATCGGCTCCATCGTACGAGGTATCATACCATTGATTTAGTATTTCTTTTTCTTCCTCTGTGCAGTTACCCTGCAAATACTTTTGAGCCAGAAGCTGTAGTTCCTGTTTGTTCATGGTTAATTAACCTGGTTTAAATATATAGAGTATAAAAGCGCTGAAACACCCTTGATTTATTTTCAAATATTTTATCAAAGGCGCGCTACATGCTTTTATCCAGGAATAAACTTTCGGAAATCAGCATATAATTGGCCTGAACGGCTCAGGATCTGAACATCAGGAAAAGAAAAACCAGGTATCCGAATTTGGTCACCTCTTTAACACTGGCTTTGATGATTTTCATCGATTTTGTCAAATGTGCTTCAATGGTTTTTTTAGGAATATCGAGTTCCGCAGAGATGTCCTGCATCGAGCGGTCCTGTATCTTATTGTATTGAAAGATCAATCTCGTTTTCTCCGGCAGCTTTTCAGCAATAGAATTGATCATTTCAAGTAGAATCTTATTATCCAGGTCAATTTCTGTAGCAGCAACGAGGCTGAGGATCTGATCGGAATCTTCCTCCCTTACAAATTTCCTTTCCCTGGCCAGGTGACTAAAAACAGCATAACGTGTCATGGAAGACAGGTATTGGTTCAGGCACTGAATATTTAACACAGTGCGTTTCTTCCAGATTACCAGAAAAACTTCCTGAACGATTTCTTCCGCAGCGCAGGTATCTTTCAGTAACCGGTGGGCAACATAATACAATTTCTTCCAATAACGATTGTAGATTTCAGTAAAAGCAAGCTCATCCCCGTTTTTCAACAGGCAAAGTAAATCTTCGTCGTTTTTTGATTGAAAGCTGTGCAAGTTGGTTAGAATTAGAAAAACGAATTTAATATAAAAACTAAGAATTACCCCATGCTCCAACTAAATATATTAAATTGCCAAACAAATCCATGTCCCTTTTAGTTGTGTTTTTATGTCTACTATTGCTCCTGCAGGATACGTATTCTTCCTGGTCATCGCCCTCTCTTTCACCACCGCCTATTTCTGGCTTGCAGCGAAGAAAAAGGCCCGTGTTTTATTTGTTTTTTTAGCAGGATCAGCCCTAACCTTTGCCTTGTTGATGCCAGCCATGATCAGTTTACAGCTATTTGAAGCAGGCAATCAAATCATACGCATCGCCATAGTAGCCTGTTGGCTGTTTTTAATCGCTATTGTCATTGCCATTCAACGATCAAAAAAAGTGAACCTGGGCTGGTCAATTCTCATCAATCTTTTTTTAATGATTGGTGGATTGATGCTCGTAGGTTTAATGGCCGGCATGGGCTATTTTGTATACCTGCGCTTGTTTACCCATGAACGTGATGATGCCCCCATGTGGTCAGTATTCCTCTGCATATTCTTTCTCGGTGTGCTCATCCTGGCTATCGCTGGTCAGCTCTTAAACAGCGGAAAAAGAAACAAAGAAGGTAAAACAGAATTTAACAAACTGAAAGAAGCACTATTGATGCCTGAAATTGTTTTGTGGCTGGACTTATCCGGACAAAACTTAACCTCAGTACCTGCAGACGTGCTTAAATTCAGCAATCTGACCAACCTTGACCTGAGCAACAATCAAATCAACCAGCTGCCGAATGACCTGGCAAGATTGACACATCTGGCGACCATCAAATTGTCCGGAAATCCAATATCCGACCAGGAACGTAGCATCATCCGAAAAATGTTCCCGCCCGAAACACAAATTATTTTCAGGTCTTAACTCATCGTCCCTCAAAAATGAATGAAGTTTTCAATTTCTTAAACCAGCAGGACATCAATGCCCCAATACTCATCTTTTTGATGTTATTCAGTTGTGGCATTGCATTATTTCACACCTTAATCTTTAGTAGCTTATATAACCTATCCATCCGTCCAAAGTGGCTTTTCTTTGCCCTTAACCCCATACTTATAGGGCTCGGTTATTTATATCGACCGGGTTACTCCTTGTTGGCTTTTGCCTTCCTTTTTGCTTCTGTATTTTTATTTGGGCTCATTGGAATGATTTATTCCGGCATCATACAGTCCAGACAAGATAAAATAGATCAGAAAAAATTTGATGCCCGGTATCATGTTCCAAAGTCAAACAAACTTAAAAACCTGGCCATGAGCCTTGGTTTTCTGGCAATGATTGGTTTGGGAATCTGGCTACACTCAATAGGCAAACTATCTTTATTGCTGGTTATTATTCCTGTGCTGATTGTTCTGGATGCTATTTTTCTGCCTACCAGAAGAAGCAAATTTTATAAATTTCAAGCCATTTTACCCACTTCAAAGATGAATGGCATCGCTATGGGTCTGGTAGAAGTAGTCGGAGATCTGATCGAGATCAACCCGATACTATCTCCGCATTTCAATACACCTTGTATAGGATATGCCATCCGAATTGAAAAAAGAAGTCAGGATAGCGATGGAAAAACCACCTGGAGCACCATTTTAAGAGATTCTAAAACCGGCAATTTTAAAATCAAAGACGATACTGGTACGGTTATGGTTAATGGTGAAGGATTGGAATATTATTTTGACCGCGTGGATAAAGAAACCGAAAGTGGCGATAAACGTTATTATGAAACCTATCTTAAACACGATGATTATATTTTTTTAATTGGCAAGGCAAATAGTCTGAATGGCGACACCGTAATTGAGCGTGACGATTATCATAAAGTATTTGGAGCAGCCCTGCCACATGAGATCGCCATAAAAAACAAATTCGCACCACTTTACAAATCATTCTTTACCACTTTATTTTTCATCACCCTATTGATCATTTACATTGTTATAACTTAAAAAACCTATGACCGCACAAAATATCGCACTGATCATTGCCCTGATACTCATTATAGTTACTTTAAGCTATTTTATCGGCATCTATAACAAACTCGTCATGCTGAAGAACAACATTGAAAAAGCCTTCATGAATATTGACGTCATCCTTATGCAACGCGCGCAGGAAATACCAGAGCTGGTTAAGGTTGCCTCGAAATACATGAACTATGAGAAATCTATCCTGACGGATTTGACAAACCTGCGGACAGCATTTTTAAACGCAACGACCATCGACGAGAAAATCAAAAATGCAAGTGAGTTTAGTAAAGCCACCAAATCCCTCTTCGCAGTTTCAGAGCAATATCCTGAACTTGCTTCCAATAACAATTTTGTCGAATTGCAAAAACGCGTTTCCCAACTGGAAGATAAAATTGCCGATCGCAGGGAATTTTTCAATGACAGCGTAAACCTGTATAATATCGGGATTCAGGAATTCCCAAATTCTATACTGGCCGCATTAATTGGCTATAAACAACGCAACTTATTCAACGTATTACCTGAAGAGAAAGCTTACAATGGGGTTCAATTTTAACCAGTTTTTTGGTTACGAAAAAGTAATCAATCAAAACCCGGACCTTGTACTGATTTACGGCTTCGGCTCAATGATCTTTGGCATTATGGCCCTAACACTGCTCGCCATCATTTGTCGGAAGTTAAGTCTCATTGCATTTATAGATCATTTCCTGGCACCATTAATTTGCGCCTTCGGCCTATCCTTAATGATTGCCATCCTACCCACAGTGATTTTCAAGGTTGTAGCCAATGACCTATCCGGTGTAAAACTGGTTTACATCTGGATGGCCATTTTTCTGGGGATGGTATTTTTCTGCTTCCTCAACTATCCGATGATCAAAAAAAGAATGACAACAGGAGCTTAATGTAAAACGGCTGATCATTTCTGCAATGATCAGCCGTTTGATTTATTTTACCCGGGTAAACTTATAAGTTATCCCATAATAAGGTGTGTAATCCGGCCGAGGCCATCCCTCTTCTTTATAAAACTTACTAAAAAAATCCGTCGGAATATACTCATGGAAATAAATGAGCATATTGTCATCGTCCAGCTTTTCCAAGCCGACAAATACGTTTCCTTTCAGCAGCTTAGTGGCAGAGAAAAGCGTATTCACATCTTTTATGATGAAATAAGGGATATCGTAAGAAGTGAAAGTAGAATAATCTTCAAAATCACGTTCAATATGATCAAAAACTACAGCATGTGCTGGTCCGGTAAAAAAGTTTTTCAGGTTACCTTTTAAATAAGGAACAATTTTATCGGTATTGCCATCTTCTAGAAATTCCAGATAATCTGACGCATCAATTTTATTAGGTAAGGAACTGATGTAATCGGAATCGTCAAAAACCTGCGAAAACACATCCATATTGGTAATGCCAACCGGTTTCCATTTACCCAGCAAGTCCCCAAATTTCAATTGTGAGATGTTACAACTGAAGGTCTTAAAAGTACCGACATAATATAGATCAGGATCTACAGTTGGTGTTCCCAATTCAAAATAAGCCTTTTTAGCACCGTCGTTACCCAATGCCACAAATTCTATGGTCACACTACCGCTTCGGTCTCCCGCCTTAATTCTGACACTCTTAGCATTCCCCTCAACCGTAAAGTTTTTACCCAATACCGCAGTACTTTTGGCCAAAATTGAAAAAGGAATATCTATATCTTTGGAAGCCCGGAATCCAGAGCCAGTCACTTCTCCTTTTAAATCTACGGTTAGCTTCATTTTACCCAACAACGTCCCTACAGACTTCGAGAAAGAATACATGATTTTCTCTTTGACCTCTACGATGACAATAGTTTGTTTTTTTTCTCCATTCACATAGCCACCAACTGACGGCAAATCGATTTTGATTTCGCGTTCCGGACTTAGGTTGTTTTTAGGGGTGATGATAATTTTAGCCGTTGTTTGTCCGGGCTCAAATACAAAGTCACTAGCGGACAGTTGATAATCTTCATTCAGCACAGCTGATCCGGAAATTTTGGCTGGGACTACCAATTTTGTTGTTGGTGCAACCGATGCCCGCAACTCTACCTCCAGTGGCGAGGATGCTTTCATTACATATAATGAACGCCCAAAATTAAGCGAAGCTTTTGACAGGTCCTGATCTTTCTTTTTACATGAAAAAAGGAAGCAAAGAGAAAACAGGGCAGCAAATAAGTATATTGATCTTTTCATTAGATTTCTATTTAAATTCCGGTAGCATCATTGTACTCTTCCAGGCGTTTATTAATCACATCTCTATCTTCTGTTGTTAGCATAGGTGCTTTTGGCAAGAGAAACTCGCTATTTAACGTCCCTGTTTTCGGGGCCAGTTCCTGACCTTTACTACAGGAATGCAAAGTCGCAACAGTCATTAATGCAACAATTAACCAAACATTTCTTTTCATAAGTATATTTCCTTTAAGCCCATTCTGGCCTTTGTCATTTCTATTTTTCATTTTAATAGCCCTCATTTTGAATGATTAAACCTGGATTCAAATCCACATCCTTTTTATAGATCGGATAGGTATACAGGAACTTTTGGGTGGTATATTTCCTTCCCTCAAAAGGCACCCAAAACTCCGGACGCCCATTACGTTTCAGCTCAAACCAGCGATCCCCTTCCATATATAGCTCTTTTCTGCGTTCACATAATATGGCCGACATCAGTTTAGTTAAGGGTTTCCCAGTCGCATCAACTGTGATGAGTTGGGGATAAACATTCGGCAGGTTCAGTTCGGTATAAGCAACATAGTCTTTCGTGATCCGCCTGGCACGCAGGCTATTCAAATAATTTAAAGCCTGGGCATTGTCTCCTTTATGCGCATAAGCTTCTGCCAGAATCAGGCACATCTCTTCACTTTTAACACTGGCAATCAGATTTTTCGTATTGAATCTTTTCTTGTCAAAAACATTGGCATAGCGGATGTCATTACCTTTCTCGGCAAATGTACCAACCAGTTCCTTGCTCGCCGGTCGGGTAAGCATATCAATCTTAGCACTAGTCAGCACAAAAGCGCCATCTCTTGAATCAACCGTATAAGACCTGATGATCACATTTTCGGTGGGCATCAATTTCGCATTGATCATAGCAACATACTGATCCGCAGCAGTCATTGGATACGCCTTCAATACCTCATCTGCATATTTAATGGCATTGTCCCAATCCTGGGCCCAGAAATAGGTTTTAGCCATATAAGCCTTAACCACATTAGCGGTAAACAGGTAATCCTTATCCGTAACATTATAACTCAAAGCCTCTGTAAAACTCTTAGCAATGAAATCAACCGTAGCTCTTAGGTTGGCACGCGCTGGCTTCGCTTCCATATTAAATTCATCCACCAGGGGCAAGCCTAATGTAGATTCAGCCTTATTCTGTTCATAAGGTTGACAAAAACGCAACATCAGGTTGAAATAATTTACACCACGCATGGCATAAGCAGTACCTAGAATCTTTTTAGCAAGTTCCGAGTCCCGATCTTTCATATCGCTAATGATGATGTTGTAATCTTTGATCTTTTTAAAGGCCTCGGCATATTCATTCTGAATTGAATTGACCTTAAAACCCACATACACCGGCGCACCACTATTCACGGTATTCGATAAAGCAGCGTCCAGGTTATCAGAGAAAAACTCTCTAAGAATTACACTTTCAGAATTTCCAATGACCACCTCATCAGTTCCCTTATCTATCCCGTTCAATTGATTCTGTAACAGAATGCCATATTGCTCTGGTGTTTCCGGGATGACATTACCTTTGGGTTTCACATCCAGGTATTGCTTGCAAGAGCAAACAAATACCAGTAAGCACCATAATAAACCTATTTTTAAATTCTTCATCTTAATAAAATTAGAAACCAACATTAACACCAAAACTTACAGAACGTGATATCGGATAAGTTGCCCCCGGAGTTTCGGGATCCATACCATCATAATTCGTAAACGTAAAAAAATTGTTTAGGGATAGCGAAAAGCCTACGGTAGACAGGCTGACTTTCTTTAACATTTTTGCTGGCAGGCTGTAGCCTAAAATGATACTTCTGATCCTTAGGTAGGAAAGATCTTTCAAGAACGCCCCTCTTGTAATTTCAGAATCCATCGGATTATAATATCCAAAGTCATACTTCTGGCCAAATGCATCCCAGACTCTTGGATAAGTCCCGGAAGTATTGGTACTGGTCCAACGGTCTGCGGCGTTACGCCTTACATTTAGGTATTGCGCATACAAATCGTTCTGGTAGATTTGAGGACTCTCGTTCAATGTACCTCGTTTTGCTTTATCATAAGATACCGGTGGCACAATATACTCGAAGCTCTTCGCTCCCCAGGAATAAGCACCTCCGATATTCAGTGTAAACGCTTTATAACTGGCACCAATGTTAAAACCACCAGTATATGGCGCAATCGCTGTACCCAAATAGTATCTGTAATTGTCTGATTTATTCAAATCTGTTGAAGTATTAATCACCGCATCCGGACGAAGCTGGTATTGATAAAGTCCCGTCTCAGGGTCAATACCAGTATACATCCCGCTAAATACTGGACTTAAAGGGTACCCCTTCCAGGTATTGGAAAGACTCATACTCGCGTAAGGCGCATTAAACCTGGTCACTTTATTCAAGTTATAGGCAAAGTTAAGCGATAAATTAAGTTTAAAATCTTTAGTCAGGATAGGTTTCCCTCCTAATGTAAACTCCAGCCCTTTATTTTCCAGACTCGCGGTATTATACCTCTGATCAATAAACCCTGTAGTCGATAAAGTCTGTGCTTTAGTTACCAAATCATCGCTCTTACGGTAGTAAGCCTCAAACAGCCCTGTTATACGGTCATTGAAAAAACCAAAATCCAATGATCCCTTCACGTCATAGGTCTTTTCCCATCTTAACAATGGATTGGGTGCCCCAAGAACATCTCCAATCCGATACGTATTTCCATTGATGTTACGTACATCATTGGAATACCCCAAAACCAATTGCGGCGTAACGGCTTTACTGATGTTACCAGTATATCCTGTAGCCAAGCGCAGTGTTAAACGATTTATAGTCGGCTTTAAAGACTCCATGAAATGTTCCTGAGCGATGTGCCACCCAAAACCGGCAGACCAGGTTGGGTTAAATTGCTTATCGCTACCAAAATAGGAACTTCCATCAGCGCGAACCGATAAATTGAAAATGTATTTATCCTGGATGCCATATTCTGTAGCTGCATAGAAGGAGATGAACTTATCTTCTCCAAACAAATCTCCCGACGCACGGTCTATCGCCGCAAGATAGCTCTGCAACACGTCATAATCAATCAACTTATTGTCCGTGGGTGCCGGAAGTGGCGTATTTGTGTTTCCTGTGATCGGATCGTATCCGAATCTTTTGCTGTAAAATCCTTTAGTATTAGAACCACGCATTTCTGAACCCGCGTAAGCGGTGAAAGCATTATTTTGACCGAAATAGTCTTTATAAGAAAACTGTGCCCGCCCCATATATTCGGAAGAACTGTTATCCGTCTGATTGATACTGGCATATTGCTTTCTGGTATCCACATCCAACGACAAGCGGTTATCGAAAGCAGCCTTGGTATTTGCTCCATAAATTTCATTCACAGAATTGTTGGTGTACTTATAAGAAAACAAAGACTCAAAAGTGATTTGCTTCGTTATTTTCAAGTCAAGGCCCGTGGAAAGTAAAGTTTGATTTTTCTTACTGATGCTGCTGGTCTCGTTCATCTCCCTCACGATGTTAAATCCAACATCCGGAACCAAATTTCTGATAATGGTAGAAGTAGGATCATTCGCTCTGTTCAAAGAGTAATAGGTTTCATCAGCGCGATAGCTTCCATCGCTATTGTATACACTTTCATAAGGATTGACAAAATATGCATACTTGAAAGGATCTACGGAACCCAATGCTGGTGCTTTAGATTTCACACTGTAGTAGTCGATGCCGATTTTGATTTTCACCGCCTCAACTGGATTGATATCCAGGTTAGTCTTAAAGTTATAACGGTTATAGTCGTTGTTTTTAAGTAAGCCTGCATTATTGGTATAACCAAAAGAGGTGTAATAGGTATATTTATCTGCACCACCACTTAAAGACAAATGTTGGGTATTCGAAAATGAATTGCGGAAAAGCAAGTCATAGCCATTTTCATTGGATTGTGCATATTTTGCCAGTTCGGCATCTTGCTGGGCAGCAGTCATACCTGCATATTTACCCCTACCGGCACGGATTAAACCCGTAATCCCTATTACCGGAAATTTAATGCCCGGGTCTTTTTTAGACAATTCAAAATTTGGAGCAGAGAATTCATCCCACAAACCTTGTTCATAGGCTATTTTCTCCGAAGCGTTCATCAATCCTGCATCGCGTTGCGGAGAAGTTGAAGATGAAAAAAGGCTTGAATAATTTAAACGCATCTTACCCGGTTTACCACGTTTGGTAGTCACCACAATGACACCGCCAGCCGCTCTAGATCCATAAATCGCTGCAGCAGATGCGTCTTTCAAAATCGTGATGCTTTCAATGTCATTGGGATTGATCCCGGCAACACCAGTTAAAAAAACATTATCCAGACTTCCCGCTTTAATTTCACTGGACGAAGGGATATTGGGTGCATTGTCCTGAAGTGGAACACCGTCAATTACCCATAGGGGCTCAGCGTCTCCTGAAAGGGTATTGGTTCCACGAATTCTGATCTTTTGCGCCGTGCCGGGTTGTCCCGACTGCGCAGAAACCACGACTCCGGCAACCTGTCCTTTTAATAAATCATCCACATTTGGAAAAGGCTTATTGGCGAAAACTGTAGAGTCTAACACAGCATACGATCCGGCCATCATTTTCTTACTCGTTTTGTTATAGCCGGTAATTACCACATCGTTGGCTAAAATACTTTTAGAGATCATTTTAACATTGACGAATTTGGAATTGGCTTTAACCACAACCTCCTGGGTTTCCATACCTACAAAGGTAAAAACCAGCGTAGCCCCGCTTTCCGGGATACTGATGTTGAAATGACCTTCGCCATTGGTGGTAGCCACCACTTTATTTTGTGGTTTCAATACCACGTTAACGCCCGCCAGGGGGAGATTGTTCTCATCGACGACTCTACCCCGAAGATCCACCGCCTGAAATCGGGCAATTAAATCCTCCACAAAGCTGGGCTCTTTCTTTTTAACCAGCACTGTTTTATGATCCACGCTGAACTCCAGTGGCTGATTTTTGAAAATCTGATCCAGCACAGCTTTTAAGTCTGCATCTTTAACGCGAATACTCACAGTAGCCGCATGTTGCAAAATGGAATTGGTGACCACAAAGCTATAGCCGGTCTGATCACTGATCTGATCAAAAATGGTCAACAATTTAGCGTCCTTCACGGACAGCGAGATCTTTTGTGCATATGTTCCGGCACTGACCTGCATAATTACTGCGAATAAGAGCAGAGTGGTTAACTTCATAACTCTCCATATTTTATACTGCCCATGCGTTCCGCATAGCATTTGGGTGCAAATTTTGTACATTTGTTTAGGTTCGGTTTAGCTGTTTGCTTTGTATTTTCCAGATCGCGGCATCCAGCAATTATTGATATTTATATAAATGATGACCTTCCTGATGGACCAGTTCGATTGCTGTCGGACTGGTTTCATTTAGTCATTGGTCAGGTAGTTGTTATTTCATGATGGTCACCCTCCTTCCTGCTACCTTAAACTTAACTGCTTTTGAATAACTGAGCATATTCAGCACTTCGCTGATTTTGATGTTTCTTGAAATATTGCCACTAAATTTTTCCTCCGATACTGGCCCCTCGAAAACCACCTCTATGTTGTACCAACGGGCCAGGGTTATCATCACTTCGTCAATCTGCACTGCATTGAAACGGAAATAACCATTTTTCCAGGCCACAGCTTCTTTTAGGTTAGCAGGTTCAATCCTAAGGTGATGGTTGGCATCCAGAATTGCTTTCTGACCAGGCTTCAGGTTATCGCTAAGTCCTGTACCAGAGACGTGTACGCTGCCCTCCAAAAGGGTTGTAGTACTGATCCCGGTATCCGTATAACTGTTTATGTTAAAATGGGTACCCAATACTTCTACCTCTTGTCTGGCTGTTTTTACGATGAAAGGGTGCTTGCGGTCTTTGGCAACCTCAAAATAAGCCTCTCCCGTCAATTCCACTACCCTATTGCCTGCTGAATTGGAAAACGTTGCCGGAAATTTCAATGAACTGGCTGCGTTAAGCCAAACGTTAGTCCCGTCTGACAGGACCACCTGATAAGTTCCGCCTCTCGGGGTATTCAAACTCAGTGCTTCAGTGCTTTCCATTTCTTTTTTGGAAGCTGTATGTGGTACTGCCGTACCATCGTTGTAAGCAAATGAGGCCGCGCCAACAACAAGCCCGGTTTTCTGATCGCTTAAATCAATAGTCTGCCCGTTAGCTAAGGTTAATCTTGCGGTATTTTTGCCGGGCGCAATGTCATTGATGATCTGATTCGATCCGGATTGTCCCTTTCCAGACTCCGTATGGTAAAACCAGATGCCGGCGCTAAGTACAATGAAAAAAGAAGCAGCTACGGCCATACGTGGCCACAACGTCCTTTTAACAGGCTGTGCGGGAACTCCGGTAATGCGATTGAAAATCTCCTCCGAACGATTCCCCTCCAGATCCTTCATTTCATGATCGGGCATGGTATAATAACTGGCATCCACAATCTCCTGAATATCCTTTTGAAGACCAGTATTGGTCAACACCAATGCCCACTCTTCCTGTTCTTCAGCACTTGCAGTGCCATTCAAATACTGCTGGTACAAATATGCAATTCGTTGCTTTTCCATTTTTACTTAACCTGATGCCTTGGATGATTCCCTTCTATCAGCTGATTTATTACATAGACGTTCAAAGCCCAGGCTTCGGAGTAGTGACTTTAAAAATATTTTTTCTCAGCACCCAGGCCTATAAGAATCCAGTCATGATGGTCAGTGCAACAATCGCCAGATCGGTATTGTTGTGCATATAGGTCCGCAAAAAACGCAATGCCTGCTGCATGTGCGTTTTTACTGTTAAAGGCGAAATATTCAGTTTTAAAGCGACCTCTTCATATTTTAAACCCTCCTGCTTACAAAGCTGATAAACCAGTCGTTGCTGAGCCGGAAGTAAAAGGATCCCCCTTTCCAGCAATTGCCGGGTATCCTGTAATAAAATAGCTTCTTCAGTTTCATTGTGCGCCTCCGACCAGGACAACTTCCGGTCCGATCTTCGCTCGCGCTCCAGTCGCCGAAGGATATCCAGCGATTTGTTCCGCGATAAGGTGACCAAATATGCCTCCAGATGGTTAACCGTTTTCAGTTCTTCCCCCATCAGCCATATTTTAAGAAAAGTTTCCTGCACCACTTCCTCTGCCAGTTGAACAGACTTCAATAGGCGTAAAGAGAAATTATAAATTCTTTTATGATAGCAGGTATAAACCTGCCTGAATGCCTCCTGATCTCTTCTGGCAATTCTCCCCAATACTTCTGCTTCATTATGTAGGGATTCCACTGCCATTTAAATTAGTCCTGTCACTGAAAAATCAGCTTATTTTTTAAAGCAATAATAACTAAAAATTTCAAGACCATCCCCATTCAAATCCCGGCTGCAAGTCGGATCATCACGATCAACAGTAATATAGTCCCAAACTATTAAACTGAAGCCGCTTTTTTTGATCGGAACAATGGTAGGGTAAACCAAAACGTACAACCTTTACCGACTTTACTTTCCACTCCAATTTTACCATGATGCCTGTTGACAATGTCAGCGCTGATGTATAAACCTAAACCCAATCCGGATGCTTTGTGTTTATCGGCACGATAATACCGGTCGAACAGATAGGCGATTTTATCTTCCGGGATTCCTCCACCTTCATCGCTTACAGACAATTTAGCCATGTCATTTAACCTTTCCACATGGATGCGGATGATTTTAGATTCCGGCGCATATTTAATCGCATTATTGACAATATTCGTAATGACCTGTTCAACGCGGATCGCATCTGCATCGACCTGTATCGTTTCATCTCCGCTAATTTCAAACCGGACAGACTCAGGTTTAAGGCTACTCTGACAGCAATCTTCAACCAGACTAAACAAATTAAGCGCTGTTTTCTTCAATGGAACACCGCCATCATTGAGTTGTCCGGGATCCAGCAAATCTGTGATTAATCCACTCACTTTATCTGCGCTTCTTCCAGCCACATCAATCAGGTTCTGCATCTTTTCAGAGGCGTTGTGCTTCATTCTGTCCAGCAATTGCATAGAGGCCTTTAAAGAGGCCACTGGCGTTTTCAGTTCATGACTGGCAATATTGATCAGATCATCTTTTTTCTGCTGCAGCAATTTGAGCTCATGGATGTCTGTAGCCGTACCTATCCAAAGCAATACCTGCCCGGCCTCATCTTTAATGGGCTGCATATGGATTAAATACCAGCGGTACTCCCCGTTGGCACCCTTATTACGGATTTCATAATTTCCACTCTCTTCACATGCCAGTATCGCATGAAACTGATCCTGGTGATATTGCAGATCTTCAGGGTGTATCACCTGTTCCAGATCCAGATTAAGTTCCTCATTAAAGTCTATACCTGTGTACGCATACCACTGTTCATTGTAAAAATTAACTCTCCCATCAACCGTATTGGTCCAGGCTATTTGCGGAATTGCGTTTAGCAACAAGCGAAAACGTTTTTCATTTTCTTCCACTTCCAGCCTGATCTGTACCATATCCGTCACTTCGTACACAAAAACCAGCAAGCCATCAGTTTTACCTGCAGCATCGAAACGTGCCTGATAAATAAAGTTAAAATACCTGTCCTCCAAAACCCCTTCCGTATTGACCAGGGGAATCAACCATTCGTTCCCTTGGAAGTGTTTTCCAGTTTGGAATACTTCGCGCAGGATGGCCCATATTTGCTGTTCTCTAATCTCCGGAAAGCCTTCTAAAACCGTTTTGCCTAAAAGTTTACGTTCTGGAAAAAGCTGTTGAAAAGATGGGTTAACCAGTTCCAGTATAAAATCCGGTCCATCCAGAACACAAATTCCTGCAGGGGCCTGCATCAAAAATCGGCGTAAACGATCGCGCTGTTGTTCAATTTCAGACCAGTGACCAGAACCGTTCTCCCTCTCGCCCATGTTTTCCAGTTTACGATTCAACGCATCAAGATCTTCCTGGGTCTGTACCAGTTCATCCGTCACCGCCTCCAGTTCTTCGTTCGCGGCTTCCAGTTCTTCGTTGCCCAGTTCAATCCGTTCATTAGTTTCTGCCAATTGTTCTCCAAGTGGCGTTTCCATCACTGGCACCACCTGGTCCAAATGCTGAATCGGATCAATTTGATTGATCGGGTGCCAAATGAGCATGAAATGCATGAACACTTCCGCATCACCTACAGGTACAATTTCAATATGGAATTGCCCGGATAGGTCTTCAGAACCCGGGTATACATAGTCCGGAAATTTCATAACAGGAATCTGTATGGCTTGTCTATTCGTTTTAGCCAGCTTGAGGCTGTTGAGCAGCATCGCTAAATCTTCTTCATTTTCTCCAAAGACTTTTTCCATAGCCTGATGCATAGAAACACCTTCCAGCGACTGTTTGGCAATATCCTTATGGAATTTGTTTTGTGCGATAATGTCAAAATCAAGGTCTTTGACTTCAACAATAATCATAGGAAGTGTCGCGCAATTAAACACAGACCGAAATAACTGTTCTTTGGTTAAAATCATTAAGGTAGGAAGATTATAATTTTGCAAAGGTAAGCAACCTAAAGTAAAGGAAAAGTAAAACTATAATGGTTAACAAACAGTTAATACTGTAATATAAGCGACAAATGCTATATTAAACGTTTTCACCCAAAATAGTTTTCACCCGCAAATTAATTTATGATATGATGATGAAAAGACTACCTCTTCCATTATGGACCATTGCCACCCCCATTTTAGCCTGGATTGCTTACTTTGGAAATTCACTTAACCTGGGCAATTTTTATATTATTATTCTTGCCGCTGTGCTCATCGGAAGCGTTTTAGCAGCGGTACACCATGCCGAAGTAGTCGCCCACCGTGTTGGAGAACCTTTTGGAACACTGCTCCTTGCACTTGCCATTACCGTGATCGAAGTTGCATTGATTGTCTCCCTTATGCTCACAGGCGGACCAGAAACCGGTGCCCTGGCCCGTGATACCGTATTTGCAGCGGTCATGATTATACTCAATGGAATCATCGGGATTTGCCTGCTCACAGGCGGTATAAAATTTAAAGAACAAACCTTCAGCTTACAAGGCGTAAGTGCCGCACTGGTTACGCTAACCTCCATTTTGGTCTTGACCTTAATCCTGCCCAACTTTACGACCAGTAAATCAGGGCCGGAATACAGCCCGGTACAACTGATCTTTGTAGCCATCGTATGCCTCGTTTTATATGGTGCATTTGTACTCGTTCAGGCCATCAGGCACCGTGATTATTTTCTGCCACCTGATGCAGATGGCAATGAAGAAATCCATGCAGATCCCCCGACAGCCAAAGTAGCGCTATGGAGCGGAATTTTACTATTGGTTTGTTTAGGCATCGTTGTTCTGCTGGCTAAAGCACTTGCTCCGGATATAGAAGATGCCGTAATTCAGGCAGGAGCCCCAAAATCATTGGTTGGTGTAATTATCGCAGCAGTTGTGTTGCTACCAGAAGGACTGGCTGCCTATCGTGCAGCAAAAAAGAATAGGTTACAAACCAGTCTTAACCTGGCATTGGGCTCAGCCCTGGCCAGTATTGGTCTGACTATTCCTGCTGTTGCCATTGTATCCATCGTCACCGGAATGAGCATTACCCTCGGTATAGACACCAAGGACATGGTTTTATTGCTGCTTTCACAGTTTACCATTATGCTTTCGCTCGCTACCGGACGTACCAACCTATTACAGGGTGTTGTATTGCTGGTGATCTTTATGGTGTACCTGTTTACAATTGTAGCCCCCTAGCCTTACAGCTGGTCGCGCATTTGAAACCTTTTGGTATCGCCAGATCCTTCCATCTCATAGATCTGAAGATCAAAATAACTTGCGGCAGCAATTAAATGATCAAAAATATCGGCCATGATGTGCTCATAATCCACCCATTTGGTGGTTCCGGTAAACACATAAAGCTCCAGGGGTAAGCCTGTAGCTGTGGGTGCCAGTTGCCGCACCATCATGGTCATCTTTTTATGCGTGCCCGAATGGCTGGCCAGGTAGTTGTCAATGTATTTACGGAACAGACCCGCATTGGTCAGGTTCCTGCCGTTGATCAATAAACTTTTATCCACCCCATTACGTGCATTACTCCGATCAATGTCTTTCTGCCGGTGTTCAATATAGCTGGTCAGCGACTGGATTTTTTTAAATTCTTCAGCTTCCGCAGGTGTAATGAAACGAATGGTAGATTGTTTAATGTTGATGGCCCGTTTGATTCTGCGCCCTCCGGTTTCCTGCATGCCCCGCCAGTTCTGAAAGGAATCTGAAATGAGTGCATACGTTGGGATTGTGGTAATCGTTTTATCAAAATTCTGCACTTTTACCGTGGTCAGGTTAATCTGGATCACATCACCATCAGCACCATATTTTGCCATGGTGATCCAATCCCCAACCCGGACCATATCGTTCGAGGTTACCTGAATACTAGCCACGAAACCCATAATTGTATCTTTAAACATCAACAGCAATACTGCTGATATAGCCCCCATGGCAGTAAAAAAAGCAATCGGAGATTTCCCGGTTAAATTGGAAAAAATGATCACTGAACCAATGACAAAGCATACAATTCGAATCACCTGCAGATAGCTATCCAGGGGCTTCCCCCGGAAAGCAGGCTTTGTCCTCACCGAATCAACACTGGCCCGTATGACTGACATGATCATCCAGATGACAATGATCACCATAAATACATCGGCAAAGGTTTCCAAAGGCTTTACCCAATGTATAAAATCGGCAAATACAATGGGAATGCCTACTTTAATGATGATTAAGGGTGCAGCCAGGGCCAAAAAATGCGGAAACCGGTTTTCAAGCAGCTGCCGGAAAAACTCTATATCCGTTTTTTTGACCAGCCTGATCAATGAAATTCTTAAAATACGGCGTACCAGGTATTGAACAATATAGATCAATATCACTGTAAGCGTGCACAAAATGAATGCATTGACATATCTGGCTACCTCATCAGACAGTCCATATTCAACCAGGTATTTTTTAATTTCCATATGCAGTATTTTGAATTTCAGGTGACCAGGATGAGCCTGGTTTATTCGTAATAGCAGATGTAAGCTACATCAGCATCGCAACGCACTTCAAAGCTGCTGTTGGCAGCAACATCAAATTGCTCCCGGGCTTTGTACGCTTTAAACCCGGCATCGTCCAGTTTGGCATGCAACACCCCGGAAACCACAACCATTACTTCTGCAGAGGCAGTAGAAAAAGTATAATTTCCTTTTTTCATTACACCAACAGTGGCTTTACCTTTTTCGGTTTCCAGACCCAGGCTTTGTACATTACCTTCAAAATAGACATTGTGGGACACAACTTGATTACTCATGGTTCTTTTGTTTAAGATTAGATCTCAAATATATCAACTATCATGCTTTGGTCAATCTATAGCGCAGATTAAAATCTTCATTTTATAACTTGTACTTTAGATTTCTAAAATTAAAACAGATGAAGAGCATAATTTTAAAGGATTTTGGTAGTGTAGATAACCTGACGATAACGGACCTCCCCATCCCCTCCTTACAGGAAGGCGAAGTATTGATCCGGACAAAAGCGATCAGTATCAACCCAATAGATTTGAAAACGCGTGCCGGCCGGGGTGCTTCAGCAGCCTTCAAAGACACCGATCCGATCATCCTGGGCTGGGATGTCTCCGGTATCGTCGAAACTTCAAAATCCGATCTGTTTAAAACTGGTGATGCCGTATTTGGCATGGTTAATTTTCCGGGACAAGGCAAAGCTTATGCTGAATATGTTGCCGCTCCCGCCAGTCATCTGGCTTTGAAACCTGACAACATCAGTCATGAAGCAGCTGCAGCGTCCAGCCTCGCAGCGCTAACCGTTTGGCAAATCCTGAAAAGTTATGCTAAAATTAAAAAAGGCGACCGTGTCCTTATCCATGCAGCAGCAGGAGGTGTAGGTCATTATGCTGTTCAAATGGCAAAATATCTGGGTGCCCATGTAATCGGGACTTCATCCGCAGCCAAAAAAGATTTTGTGCTGAGTTTAGGTGCTGATGAACACATTGATTACCAGAAACAGCCTTTAGAAGAAGCGACAAAAGATATCGATTTTGTTCTGGATAGTCTCGGTGGCGAAAGCATCGACCATTCCCTGAATGTGATGAAAAAGGGTGGTACCATTGTGAGCATTCCTTCCGGATTAAATGAGCAGGTTGGTGAAAAGGCTGCCGCCAAAGGCATGCATGGCTTTGCAACCAAGGCCTATTCAAGCGGTACCGATATGCAGGAAATCGCTGAACTGCTGAAAAATGGCCAGGTGAAGTCACACATCTCTCAAACCTTTAAGCTGGAACAAATGCGCGAAGCCCATTTGTCATTGGAAACTGGAAAAACACAAGGAAAGATTGTCCTGACTTTTTAGATCCTTAACTTTGCCTTCGCATTCAAGGGGTTAATAGTTTTTAGGGTTAATATGCAGTCAGATATACAAGCGGACACTTCTTCTTCGAAGGTCCCTTTAACAATAGCAAGTTTCGTTACTTTTACTTTTTTAGGTTATTTCACAATTGGTCTGGCCCTGGCCGTTTTGCCAGTGTTCATCACCAGGCAACTGGGATTCAGTACCATGATTGCTGGTATTGCCATCAGTATACAATACATTACCACATTTCTTTCCCGGGGCTATGCCGGAGGAATTGTCGATAAAAAAGGGCCTAAGCCTGCAGTGATCATGGGTATGATCGGTTTCGCCGCAAGTGGAATACTGCTGTTTATCGCTTACCTCTTTAAAGATGTTCCTGCCCTGAGCTTAGGCATTTTAGTCGTTACCCGCTTAATGACGGGTTTTGCAGAGGGATTGATCGGCGCGAGTCCGGTAAACTGGGCCATCATTGTGGTGGGCGATCACCATACGGCAAAGGCCATATCTTATAATGGCATCGCCAATTACGGGGCCATCGCGGCCGGAGCCCCATTAGGGGTAATTTTAAGTAACAGCTTTGGTTTGGGCAGCATTGGTTTCGTGATTTTAGCCGTCGGCATTATCGGTTATTTTTATGCCAGGACAAAAGTTGCAGTTAAAGGAAACAGTACTGCGCCACGCCAGCCATTTCTTAAAGTATTGAAAACGGTATCTCCCTATGGTATTTGCCTGGCCCTGGGCGGACTCGGATTCGGTACCATTTCAACCTTCATCACGTTGTACTACACTTCTCTAAACTGGGATGGGGCGGTTTTATGCCTGTCTGTTTTTAGCGTACTCTTTATCCTGGGACGCCTATTTTTTGGCGGATCCATTGACAAGAACGGTGGTATGAAAACCGCAATATTATGCCTTGCACTTGAAACGGTAGGCTTATTAATTTTATGGTTAGCCAATACACCGCACCTGGCTTTAGTCGGTGCAGGAATTGCAGGTCTTGGATTCTCGCTGGTATTTCCGGCCCTGGGCGTTGAGGCCGTTAAGCGCGTACCGGCATCCAATAAAGGAGCAGCCCTGGGCGGCTATGGCTTGTTCATCGACATTTCCTTAGGTCTTACGGGGCCTTTGGTTGGTGGTGTGGCCAGCCATTTCGGCATGATGTATATTTTTCCATTTAGCATGGGCGCTGTATTCATAGGCTTTATTTTAGCTGGACTGCTTGCTTACCGGCAGCAGCCACTGAACGATTCCGACGTTCAGACATCACAACGATCAACAACGCAATAAAACTCCAGACCAACATCTGGGTGGTAGAAAAATCCCAGCCACCGAGCTTCCAGCTCAGAAGTCCAAAATAAGTACCTATGGCTGCACCAATAAAATAAGTGGTCATATATATGGTATTTAAACGGCTGTGGGCATGCTCATGTAAACTGTATATCCGCGTAAAATTGGTGATTTGGGTAGCCTGCACACCGATGTCCAGGAAAAAGATACTGATGATCAACGCCGCAATGGAAAAAGGAAGTAGCTTGATCAGTAAAACACTACCGATAATCATGGAGATGGTGATCAACAAAGACTTATACGTATTCCCCTTATCTGCCAGCTTACCAAAATAAGGAGCAACCAGTGCACCTCCAATAGCAATGAGGCCAAATAAGCCAATGGTTCCGGCTTGATAATTCAATGGCGCAGCACTTAAGTGAAAGGTTAAGGTAGTCCAGAAAGAGCAGAACACACCAAAAGTAAAAGCGCCTAACAAAGCAGATTGCCGCAATACACTGTATTCTTTAACCAAGGATAGCGTAGATTTTAAAAGACTGCCATAGCTGCCTTTAAATTTCGGTTTAACTTCGGGCAGGTACAACTTCATCAAAATAGCCATGGTCAATACCATCACTGCAGAGATTCCGTAAACATAACGCCAGCCCAGCCATTGGGCGATGAGTCCGCTAATTACCCGGGCCCCCAATATACCAACCAGAATCCCACTGAATACCTTGCCTACCGTTTTACCCCGATTGACGCTATCGAGGGTAGCCGCCATGGGCAGAATAATCTGTGCAGGGACAGAAAATAAACCGATAAAAAAGCTGAGCGCACATATCGCCCATAAGGAAGAAACATAGCTGACTAAAATTAAGCTGAGTACCAGAAGGCCGCACAACAATAAAATCAGGTTCTTCCGATTTAGTTTATCGCCTAAAGGCAGCAAAAAGAACATCCCCAGGCCATACCCAAATTGGGCCAGCATGGAAATACGCCCCACCTCACTTTCCGTGGCATGCACGGATAAGCCAATTTCTTTTAAAATGGGTTGGTTGTAATAAATATTGGCGACAATCACGCCTGCCGAAACTGCCATCAAGGGAATAATGGCCGGGTGCATTTTTTTCTGTTCCTGATTCAAAGTCATCTGTTGTTATTTCCCGTACAAACCTACAGTCAATCGCAGATTTCAAATTGTACATTTTAACGATATATTTGTAAAAACTAATTCATTGGAACGATTCATTCAACACGACCCGCTTTTCATCAGGCATTTCAAAACCTTGCATTGGCCGTTCCCCATGCACAACCACAACCATTTCGAATTGATGTTTTTGCATTCGGGTGCTGGTTTTCATGAGCTCAACGGCGAGCGGAAGCCCTATCTGGCACCATGTCTGTTTTTTCTGGCCCCTGCTGATTACCACATTTTTAACGTCGTAGAAGAAACAGAATTCAGCGTCTTGAAATTCAGCAACAGTTATCTTGCTGGCGGGAACAATACTTCAGTAAATCAGGACTGGAATAAGTTGTTAGATCAATTGCTTGCGATTAGTGCTGTACAAGGCGCTTCCCTGGTTAAACCCAGCAGCGATCTGGATAAAATTGAGCAATTGATGCGCTTAATCGTCCTGGAATGGCAGGAATCTTTTAGCGCAGCGAATGAAGTGGTGCTGTCTCTAATCCGCGCTGTTTTTGCGTTAATCAAAAAGAATGCCTTTAGTCAGCACTTACCAGAACGACTACAGCCCGGCAACCTGTTTCTTTCCATCATGGATTATGTCCATCGCCACATTCATCAACCAGAGCAGCTACGGTTGGATGCCTTATCCACTCATTTCAACTTTTCGGCGAACCACCTGAGCGCCCTGTTTAAAAAGCAAATGGGTGTTTCGATCAAAAGTTATATTGACGACTATAAGTTTAAACTCATTGAAAACAGGTTAAAATTCAGCGACCTGATGATCAAGGAGATCAGTCTTGAATTTGGTTTTTCCGATTTGAGCCATTTCAACAAGTTCTTAAAAACACATGGCAATTTGGGGCCAAAAATTATCCGGCAGCAGAATAACCTACTGCATTAACTTGCCGTATGCCCTATTCATGAAGCATTGTTTACAGAAAAATGCTAAATTGAGCCTAAATTGCCTACCCCATGGAAGCACATGACGTTAAAATATCCCGTAAGAAGCCGATTTTCCCGGTTTCTGCAGCCTTACAAAAATACCTGCGGACTTACCAACGGGAATCAAAATTACCCATCACCTACCATGATCTGCTCCAATTTGATGAATCTTATCCGATCATGGACAAATACGGAAAGGATTCGCTGTGGGAAGGGCCAATTTATGCCAATGACCGGATAGAAGACTTACACAACGGTCTTAAAGTCATCTATGCCAACCTGAAAGCCTCGGGTAACCTTCGTATTGTACAGCATAAGTACATCGATAAAATTGAATACTGCACTTTTGGAAATACCAATCCTTTTCGCATTCGGATCGTCAACCGTTTAAATGATGTGTACGATTACTTTTACGTAAAAAAAGCAGATGCTTCGCGCATCTATGGCTTAGAACTGGAGGAAATTCTTTCACCCAATCAAGTCAATTACCTGGTAGACCGTGAAACCTTAATTGAAGAGCACATTGCCGGAATCCCCGGCGATGTTTTTACCAAAACCTATCTGCACAACCCGGAGTATAACCCTACCCGTATTGCCAAAGAATTTGTAAAGTTTAATGAACGTTGCCTGATCATGTTGTTGGGCGATATGCGTGCTTACAACTTCGTAGTGCAGATTACGCCAGATTTTGACGACATCCAATTCAGGATCCGCGCCATAGACTTTGACCAGCAATTTTACGAAGGAAACATCAAGGTATACTTACCACAATTTTTTAAGGAGAACTTCCCTTATGTAAAGTTGTGTATGGAACACCTAACAGACAAAACCTATCTGCAATATCAACAGGAGGAGAAATCAGCTTTATTACACCGCGTAAGGAGTGAGCGTCACCGTCTGGCCGACCTACGCGATGTGTCGAATACAGAAATACTGACTACTCCGGAAAACATTGAACAACTCAAAGCCGGAATGGCTGCATATTTTGCAGATCCCGGCTATATGGAATGTCAAACCATGACGGACATGATTGAACTGAACATCAAGAACATCATCCGTCAGGTTAAACTGTAATTATTTTAAAGCGGCTTTGATTAGCGGTTCGTATTCGTCGGTTGATGCACTTGGCGCATGGCTGACGATAACCTTTCCATTTTTATCGATTAAAATGTAACGCGGAATTCCTGTAATCGCATAATCGGTTTGAAAATTATTGCTCAACCCTTTTGGCGCATACAGATCCAGTCCGTTCATTCCCTTTGTTTTTAGAAAATCTGTCCATTTGGTTCTGGATTTCTCCTCATCGATGGAAATGCTCATGAAAACGATATTGGTATTGTTTTTATATTTTTCACGAAGCGCGAGGAATTTAGGCAGGGACTGCATACAAGGAACACACCAGGTAGCCCAAACATCAATGGCCACAATTTTACCCCTAAGGTCAGCCAGCTTATGCATTTTCCCCGCAGCATCCGGCAATTCGAAATCAGGCGCAGTCATTCTTGCCGCTGCAGCAAGATATTTCTGTTCTTCTGCATTGATCGTTTCGATTACTTTTGGATCGGTGATTTTAGTTCTGGCCAGTACAATTGCTTGTCTGATTTCGTCATCCAAACCCAAGATCGACAGGTGATAAATGATCGCCTGTGCCACCTCCGCAGACATCACCCGTTCATTGCTGACATGGTTCAACAACCAGGTAATGCGCTTTGCCGAAGCATTGTCTGCAATCGCATAGTCGTTCCGGTCTGCACCCGCCCGGATTTGCATCAACTTATAATAATTTGCGGCCCCACCTCTGACAGCGATTTGCTTAAGCCCATTCCAGCCAATGCTGTTCAGATTAACCCGGTCCAGTACTCTGTAAAAAGCATCATCTGGCTTTACCGATTTTGCCCGTGCTAAATACCTGAGCCTCGATTCTACAGACCTCATGTCATTTAAAAACGAAGCAATTTCCTGCAGGTCTTTATCCCTCGTGGTTTTTAATATGTAGACTTTGTTCTCCTTATCCAGTGATTCAATTGCTTTAAAAAATATACTAGAAGTATCTCCCCCGTATTTCTTACTGAAATCCGTCCACCTGATGTAAAGTTCGGCAATCAAAAAGTTCTCCTTACTCCGCTTGCCGGCAACAGCCAATTCGTTACTCGCCGTTAAGGCATCAGAACTTACCATTGCCCCATTTTTTTGTTCGGGAAGCGTGATTTCTACCGTTTCATCCGGATACAGATAAAAGGGAATGTTACTGATCCAATAAACGAGTGGCTTTTTGGCATCAATCTCCAGGTTAAAACTCCCTGTTTCATCCAATTCAATCGATTTTTGCAGTACAGGGCCCTTGGCATCATAGGCATCAATGAAGAAACCTGCAGACTTTCCGTTCGCCCCAATCCTTTTCCCTTTAATGGTGAGTGCCTCAGCTTCAAAAACGAAACATAAAAAGGCTATGATTAATAATAAACAGTAAATACGCATCAGACACTTAATTTTTTAAGGGTAATTATTTGGACAGTTTGACCTCTTTTTACTTCCAGCTTCAGATCAGCTTTATTCAGGGTCTTTAACTCTTTTACAATGTCATTGAGTACCGCAGGAGCATTTCCATTGACCTTAAGGATCTGATCGTCATTTCTTAAACCAGCCAGATAGGCCTTTCCCATAGTATTTAAGTTGCTGACCACAAACTGCTCTGCCCCAAGCCATGACAAGCCCAGTCCCAGTTGGTATACAGGTACAAATGGATCGTTAAAAGTTCCATTAGGGCTCATTGAAACGACGGATTGCTGATTGTTAAACAGCATATTGAAACGGTCTAAAATACCCATACCCAATAAGCCAGCTTCCCTTTGGGCAGTCAATTGTGATTCGGGCTCTGCAGAAACAGAAGCCTGAGGATTGTTTAAAGTATAACCTCCCAATTTTACCCCTTTGATTTTTCCGGTCATGCTTTCGCTCTGATGGCCTGCCAGGTCAAGTGATTTGCTGCTCATTACCTGTTGCAAACCATCCTTTATTTTATACTTAAAATTGTAAAATCCGTTGACAGCTAATCCTGCACCAGCACCTGTGTCAAATAAATACTCCCCAATGTGACTTTCTCCCTCCGTGAATATATTCAATTTAATTTTCGGTGTCCCGCTGCTAAACCGCATCTTAAATTGCGCTGATTGCCCGGGTTTCCAATCTAAATTCCCACCATTGTAAATGTTGAGCTGATTCTGATCCAGGTCTACTTCTACCAACAGGTCCCGAAGCAGGTCCTGACCAATGATCCCCGCTACAGGCAAGCCAAAAATGCGCGTAAAGCCAGACATGTCAGAGGTAATGCCATTCACCGCTTTCACATTGACACCCCCCACCGTAAACACTGGATCAATAAAAGTCTGAAAACTACCGATTCCACTGGAAGAACCAACTTTTAATTTATCCGTTTCCGTTTTTAAGCCCAGCTCTGCGGCTGTTTTAGTGTCAACAACTGTAATGGCTGCACCAGTATCAAAAAGGAAATTCAGGTCGCGACTCCCATTTACTTTGACTTTAATAAACATCATTCCTGCAGAACGGGTAATGGTTACATGGATTGCGCTTGTAGGCTTAGCCAACTCATAAGCTACCGGATCCGGGTTTTCCAGCAATTGGTCAAAAATCCCCAATCGTTCTATTTCCAGGTATTCATTCAGCTTTACTTTTCCGACCAAAGCATTTCCACCTGCCATGGTAAGTTTTATACTGGCATATACCTTACCGTTTTTCTGTTCAATATCAGCAAATTTAACATCTTCAAATTTGGCTTGCGACAAGAGTTGGGGCACGACCTTGTCGGTCTGATCAGCAGGATACTTACCCACCCTAAACTGACTACTCAACAGAACCTTTAACGATTTATACTCACCCTTCTGCAATTTCTCGCCCAGCTGCTTCAGTACATATTCGATTTGCACCATGGGTTGTTCCTTACTCCATACAGCAGTGTACTGAAACAGGAAGAGCGCAGCAACAAATATTAGTTTTTTCATATGATTTATCATTCCTGACAATTATTTAGACATCTTTTCTGCAAGTTTCAGGGCTTCATAGGCATTCACAATGCCACCGCTTACTGAAATCTGGCCCAGTTCTTTGCCCGCAGCATTACCTTCCGGAACTTTGGTTACCGTTTGCATCAATATGGCTTTAAGCTGTACCGCTGTCAATTTCGGATAATACGATTTAATCAATGCAGCTATTGCTGCCACAATTGGCGATGCCATACTGGTACCATGAATTTTACCGTACATGCCTGCTACCGGAGTTATGGTCGTATAAATATTAAAACCCGGAGCAAATAAATCAACAGACTTTTTTCCATAATTAGAGAAGCCCATAATCTTACCCTTCAAATCAGTTGCTCCAACCGTGATCACATGCTTAGCTTCTTTACCATTTAAATAAAACTGCGTCGGATAAAAAGGTCTTACATCTGTATTTTGAGTCACATTACCTGCTCCCCTAACCATCAGCACGCCTTTTTTCTCTGCATATTGAATGGCTTCATCCACCATTTGCTTTTTAGGCGAAATGCTTTTTCCAAAACTCATATTGATGATATCCGCACCATTGTCAACCGCATAGCGGATGCCATTTGCCACATCCTCATCGTATTCATCACCAGCAGGCAAGACCACACGAATCATCATGATCTCCACATCATCGACAATCCCGGTTGCGCCAATATCGTTGTGACGATTGGCGGCAATGATCCCCGCCACTGCAGTTCCATGATCCACTGATGCAAAATTCAGGAAACCATTGCCATAAAAACGACCTTCACGATTAGGCAAACCTTCATAAATCAAGGCCCTGTAGTCTCCCTGAGCACTTTCCAGGTAGTCCTGATAATTGCGTTCCGCAGATTTTGTCATGCTGCGTTTTAAAGACTGGATCAGTTTACTTACTGAATCTGTCGGTTTCCATTCCTGGCCTCGTCCCAGATTGTTCAGACTCATCATCAACAAGTTTTCTGCTTTTTCTGCTGCAGGAGGCTGGTATTGGTCAATGTCTGCTATAGTAGGAAAATGACCTGCACCGTTTTTCTCCATACCCGATTGAATGTTATCCAGCGCCTTCATCGTACCCGGAAGTCTTCTTAAATTTTCTTCAGCCACCCCCAGGTAAGATTCTTTTCTGGCCAGATTGAAATATTTTTTTTCGTCTGGAGTTAATTTAGCAGTGTCCTTTCCTTTATACCATTGTGAAAGCCGATAATACTCACGATCAGCCTCTTTAACGCTTTTCATGACATTCTTTTTCGGGTCTTTGTTACCTAAAAAATTCCAGCCATGTATGTCATCGACATAACCGTTATGATCATCATCAATGCCATTTCCGGCAATTTCTTTGGGATTGGTCCATATTTTCCCTTGCAAATCGGGGTGGTTCAAAGCAATTCCTACATCCATAATGGCAACCAGGACTTTTTTCTTTGGTGTTTTACCTTTTAACAGCGCTTCGTAGGCTTTATTTACACCTGTTCCATAAATGCCTTCTTTGTCGTACGACATCAGGTGCCAGGATTCAGGAGTATCATCGGCCTTACCAGGCGTCATTGTTCCTTTTCTAAGCGTTGGTGCCTGGGCATAAACCAATGCGGGGGCGATCAGGCCAAGCAGGAATACAAATTTTATTAATTTCATCAGGGTTTAATTTGAGCAGCTAGTTTTAAAGCTTCGTATACATTGACAATTCCTGCACTTACTGATTCTTCTGCAAGTGACTTTCCTTTTGCAGCAGGCACAACTGGTTTTGTGACAGATTGCATCAGGACATCCTTCAATTGGACGGCGGTAAGATTTGGATAATAAGAAAGCATCAGGGCTGCAGCACCTGCAACAACCGGTGAGGCCATACTGGTACCTTCTTTAAAAGCATATTTCCCGCCAGCAACTGAGGAATAGATTTTAACACCTGGTGCAAAGACATCTACTGATTTCAGACCATAATTGCTAAAACCAGCCTTATTGCCCGTCATATCCGTAGCACCAACGGTAATTACGTTTTTAGCTACAGTTCCATCTGCTAAAAACTGGCTCGGATAAAAAGGCGTCACATCGATGTTGGCACCATCGTTTCCAGCTCCTCTAACCAGCAATACATTTTTTTGTGCAGCATATTTTATGGCATCGTCTACCAGTTTCTTTTGCGGAGACAGGTATTTGCCAAAACTCATGTTGATGATTTTAGCGCCGTTGTCTACTGCATACCTGATGGCATTGGCAATGTCCTGATCGTATTCATCCCCACCAGCAAGTAATACCCTTAAGCCCATAATTTCGGCGCTCGGGGCAATCCCCTGTAATTCGCCATCTGGCTGAGGTGTTGCAGCAATAATTCCTGCAACATGGGTACCATGATCTGGCGAACCCACATTCAGGTTGCTGTTGCCATAGTGATTACCTGTTGTATTTGGTTGTCCGGCATAGATCACCTCACGGTAATTCCTTGCAGCAATCAGCCATGCATTTGGATAATCTTCTTCAAAACCATTCTTTAGAAAATCCACTGAGTTGTAAAGTTTAGTTGCTGAACTGGTATTGTCCATTCCCGAAGCACTTCCACGAGTTTGCAAGTACCATAAGGCCAGATTAAATCCCGGATCATTCTTAGGAGGAACAATGGCATATACATCAGCAAACGTTACCGCTCTATCTTTGATCTGGGCTGTAAGTGCATCCAGTACTCTTTTAATATCTTTTAACAAATTAACCCGCATCGAAGAATTGGGATCTTTTTTATACAAGGCAGAATATTTTCTAACCAGATCAAGGTATGCCCTTTCATTTCCTTTCAGTAAGGTAGTATCTCGACCTTTGTAAAATTTGGTTAAACGCACATATTCACGGTCAGCTTCCAGATTTCCTTCCTCCACATTGACATCTGCTTTTTTTCCACCCAGGAAATTCCAGCCGTGTACATCATCGATATAGCCGTTCTTATCATCGTCCATTCCGTTACCCGGAATTTCCTTTTTGTTCGTCCAAAGGACTCCTTTTAAAGCTGGGTGATTGGTATCTATACCGACATCCAAAACGGCTACAATCACCTTACTTGCTGTTTTTCCTTTCAGCAATTCTTGGTAAGCTTGTTTTGCCTGGATACCGTAAACGGTATCTTTTGCAAAACCTTTTAAATACCAGTCTTTAGGGGTTAAGTCTGCTTTAACCTGCTGTCTTTCTTTTGTTTCGGCTTTCACTTTCAGTCCGCTAGCTACCTGCGCCTGAACAAGCGCAGGTAGGCAAAACAGACCAATGTATATCAGGGATCCTCTCATCGCTCGTATAGCTTAGATTACACCTGCATTTCCTATTGCCTGCAAGTCAATGTTGTATTTCGTTTTATAATAATTGACAATGAAATTGTATTTCTTCTTGATCAATCCTGCAGTATCATTAGTTGGGCTTAATATTGATGCATCAAGCTCCGCCTTTGTTTTAGAAGTGATTAATCCAACATAAGACAAGAAGTCTTTATTTAGTTTATTATCCCCAATGGCTACTACATAATTCACATACCCCAATGCATAGTAATTTGTAAATGTGGCTGCAGTTGTATAATTCGTAACTGCAGCGAAATCGGCTGGTACATCCAATTTTCCCCGGCTTAATATAAAATTGAAAAACTCAGCATGTAAACTATTCACATAAGTCTTCTTTTGTGGGTCAGTCATGCTATCAAAAGCCGCCGAAAAGTTGTTCAGTGTCATTTGATTAAAATTCGACAATACATTGTAGTTACTTGTAGGGGAAGCTTTAAGTCTTAGTTTCTGCCCCAATAGCACTTTAAAGGGCAAATTATTTTTTAAAAATTCATCAGAATAATAATTTAGCCAGTTCCTTTTAATAAAGTTTAGAACCTTACCTACGTAGGCCTCATCAGCCTCATCAACAAGATAAGATTCGTTAAAGCCTCCCGCCCCATAAACAGGATTCGCGGCAAAGTCTATGGCACTAAATTTATACAGAAAATAGCTTCCATATTTTTTATTTAGGTCTACCAGTTCCGGATCGTAATCATGATTACCTTGAGGCAATTGATATTGAATGGTTATTTCAGAAGGCTCAAGGGCAGCTTCCTTTTTCTTACAACCGGTGAGCGATAAACCAAATAGTATAATCAGGGTTAAATAATTTAAGATCTTCATCGTATCTAATGTTAAGATTATGGATTTTGAACAAGACTAGGATTGCGCTTTAATGCTTCTGCGGGTACATCCAGGGTATAACGACTATCATTCTGATTAAGCGTTACCGTTTGTACCACACCCGTTACCACCTGAATGGTATGGGTCATTTCGGACATTCCCCAACGACGTAAATCAAACCAGCGATGATCCTCTAAGCAAAGTTCACGTCTGCGTTCAGCTTTATAAAAAGTAAATAGGGCCTGGGGATCCGTTATAGTAATTGGTGCATAATTTGCTATTTTTATTCGATTAGAACGTAAATAATTGATATCAGCTAAAGCTTTGGTAAGGGCTGATCCATCACCTGCAATGGCTTTTTGAATATAAGCCTCGGCACGGTTCAGATAAGCTTCTGCCGTTCTGAAAGCTTTTCCATTACTGATTGTTGTATTTGCCGTAGAATACTTAGCAGAACCTGATTTATAACTCACAATTGCGCTTCCATCAATAAATGCAGTATTTCTAAAGCTATAAGTTAATCGCAGATCGGCTACCTCATAAGTATTAATGAAAGACTCAGAAACTGTAAATCCGGCTTTCGCTGCTACTCCTGCCGCTCCAGCCAAAGGCATTACAGTGAGCTCTGAGGAACTTCCATATCCCCATATTACCTCGGGGGAGGTCGCACCATAGGAAATTGGAAAAAGTGTCCCAATAACGGAGTTATATTGCTGAAGTGTAGGTTTCGCCTGTATAACCAGGTCTGAATACTTCAAACTTTCATCCCAGTTGCCCATATAAAGATAAACCCTGGATAACAATAGCTTAGCAGCCGTGGCATTAAATTTATAGACGTGATTGCTTTGCCCATTGGCATCCAATAGCGGCACTGCGGTCAACAAATCTTTTTCTATTTGTGCATACACTTCCTTAACGGTTGCTCTTGGCATCGGAGCATCCGAAACATCAGCGGTTAAGAGTATAGGGACACCTAAATCTGTTGTAGGATTTGTTGCAGTGCTGTAATAAGGTTTACCAAAAAGGTTAACCAATACAAAATAATAATAAGATCTTAAAGCTAAAGCCTGACCACGTAAATTGTCTTTCTCTGCTTGTGTTCCTTCTACCCCTTCCACATAATCCAAAACGACATTACAACCTTTAATTCTGTTATAATAATTGTACCAGGTATTATTCCCCGTTGGAGCCACCTCCACCAATTTGTCGATCATCTTTCGATCCCAGGTAAATACCGGGGCGTACTTATTCAAACCAGTAACAATGGTTGCATTCGCATTATAGTTCGATTGAATGTCATCTGTTAATAAATCTAGATAATCATTCAACGGTGCTGTTGTAGTTAAAGCGTAGGCTTCACCGGTCATCAACTGATTTAATGCTGCAGTGGTCGTAGGGCGAACCAAGTCTTGACTACTTTCTTCCAGAAAGCCTTTTTTGCAGGAAACGGCGTTTATTGTTAAGCAAATAAGCGCAAGTATTTTAAAATATTTTTTCATAATCTGCTTATTATAAACCGATGTTTAGTGATAATGAATAGGTGCGGGGAATAGGCAAGCTATTTCCGTTAACTTCTGGATCCTGACCATTTAAGCGTTTATCCGCGACGTAAAAAAGGTTGGTTGCAGAGAACATGAGCTGACATGATTTAAATCCATATTTTTGAATTTGTTTAGCAGGCACGATATAGCCTAGCGAAACATTTCTCAAACGTGCAAAACTGGCATCAACAACCCGGGCAGTAGAGTAATCATACATCGTTCTTAAATATGGTGTTTGAGAAGTTCCAGGAATTGACATGCTTGTGGAGGAAATGGGACCCGCGCTTGGTAGTGAAGGAATATTCGTGTACACTTCATCTCCAGGCTGACGCCACCTGTTTACCAATTCTCCGGAAAGATTCTGGAATGGATATGGTGCAGAACTTGCTGAAGTCGCTGTTGGATACAAAGCAGCCAATCTTTTCACATTTCCTGTGCTGATATATACGAAAGTGTTCAATGTAAACGATTTATATCTGAAGTTATTGGTCAATCCTCCAGTGAATTTTGGATCCAATTGGCCTGAATAGACCATTCCTTTAGTGATATCTGTTGCAGCCCCAGGATTTTTGCCAACGTCCAGTCCGTTAAATATCGGATTTCCATTGTTTGGATCCAGACCTGCGAAATCGAAAGAAAAAATAGCAGATGAAGGATAACCTTCTTTATACAAACCTCCAGAAGCTGCTGTTTGCCAATCATTCAATGAAACAGCACCTGAACGGAGTACATTTGTCGTTGTTTTCGAAGTATTGAAGCCAATATTCCAATTAAAATCAGCATTTCTGATTGCACCAATATTTATCGACACCTCAAAACCTTTGTTATTTACATTCCCAGCGTTGATCGGCATGGTTAATAATCCATATTCCAGCGGAATGGTTTTTTGAACAATTACATCGTAACCTTTCTTAATGAAATAATCAAAAGTCCCTGAAATGCGATTGCGAAAAAAAGCAAAGTCTAAACCGATATTGGTTGTTTTGTTCCTTTCCCACCTAAGGTCTTTATAAGCTAAACTTTTGATATAAAGTGCGGGATCTCCAGATACTGGATTGATGGATGTACCATCTGTTGGTATCCGGGCTACCAGATCCGGGCTAAAGTTTTCAGCGACATTACCCTGGAAACCATAACTCAACCTGGCCGATAATTGGTTCAGCCAGGAAAAGTTATCAAACCATTTTTCTTCGGCAATGTTCCATTTTCCACCGAGAGACCAGATTGGCAAAAACCTGTGATTGGAGTATTGACCAAAACGGTTAGATGCATCGGTACGGATATTCGCATTCAATACATATTTCTGATTAAAATTATAAGTAGCTGTACCGAAATAAGACAAGTAGTTAGATAGTCTATCCGTAATTACCGGAATCATGTTTGCATACAATGTATTAGGTAACGCCCCACCTACTCCAGTATAACTTAATGGAATCTGCACAAAAGATTGGCCACGATCTGGTAAATATCCGTAGTTAGTTTGATTTAAGCCATCATATTTTGAACTTCTGATTTCCTGACCAACCATTACGCTTAATCCGTCTTTACCCGATCGTAGCCGCTTGCTGTAAGCCAAACTATTTCGAAATGTAACCGATTGATTGCTTACTGAAAATGCATTGTACACACCACCAACTGGAAGCGGTGAGGAAAGATAAGCTACAGAGCCAGGTACAGCTGTCCCATATTCATAACCACGCGTAGTAGTGATGTAATTTGATAGCTCCGTAGCGTAGGTAGTGGCTAGCGTTTGGTTATATCCGAAACCCAACAAAGATTGGAATGTGAAATCCTTGAGGAATTTATATTCAAGGTTCGCAGCCATATTAATGGTATTCATTTTATTCGTATTCCCCGTTTGGGACAATTCGTTTAAAACATTGTATTTGTAAGACCCAGATCGTGTATTGGGTGCAGCATAAAAATATGGAGTGCCATCTTCATTAAATGCAGAGATTGTTCTACTGGTATTAAAAGCATAATTGAAAGGATCAACCTGATAAAAGCCTTGGGTATTGCTTTTTGACCCATTCAACTTCATTCCTATACGCAAGTTATCGGTTAAACTACTGTTGATATTTACAGATGCAGTATACCTTTTTTGCTCATTACCTTTGGTATTTCCCCTATCATTCATATAGCCCAAAGAGCCATAATAAGTTGTTTGATCTGACCCACCTGAAATACTCAAACTGTGTGTCTGGCTAAAAGGAGCTTGAAATAATAAATCAAACCAATCGGTGTTGTTCGTTTCTAATTTATTTACCCTTGAAACAAACTGGTCTTGTGTAATGGTCTTGTCAAACAAATTGGCAAGTAAGCCTTCGTAGGAAATTGGATCAGGAGTTACTGCAAATTGTAAACCCCGCGCATATATTTCTTTAGATACATCAATTCTCTCTTTAGAATTCATCAGGTTAAACTGACCATAATTTGGTTTTTGAGCAGTGGTTAAATTGGTCGAATAACCAATGGTTGGCTTACCTGACTTACCTTTCTTCGTGGTAATCACAATTACACCATTGGCTGCTTTGACACCATAAATCGCTGTAGATGAAGCATCTTTCAACACGGTAATATCCTCAATATCATCCACGTTCAAGAAAGCAACAGTGCTTCCTACCAGATTTTTAATCGCATCATTAGACGTCTGTGAACTAATTGAGTTCAATTGCTGGTAATCGAAAGGAATAGGATCTTCCTGGATAATACCATCAACCACCCATACGGGCTCCTGACTACCCAATAAGGTTGACGTTCCCCTAACCCTTACTTTAGGTTTTGAACCTACTAAACCTGAAGAATTGGTCACAGCAACCCCAGCCAATTGTCCCTGCAATAATTTATCGATCTGATTGGTTCCTGCAATTTTGATATCTTCCAGTTTCACTGTAGCTGTAGCGCCCACCAAATCTCGTCTGGAAATGTTCTGATAACCCGTAACCACCACCTCATTCATCATGCTGTTGTCTTCCTGCATGGTTACGTTTCTGGTCACCAGCTTCACATCCCCAACTGCTGTTAGCGGCAATGTATGCGGTTTCATCCCAATAAAGCTGAATTTAATGGTAGCACCTTTATCTACCGAGATCACATACTCCCCATTACTGTTGGAAGTTGTTCCCGTTTTGGATTGGGGTTCTACAATGTTCACCCCTGGAATGGGTAAACCTTTATCATCGGTTACTTTCCCTGAAACCTTGATTTTCAATGTCGGGCTACCAATCTGCGTAACCGGCAGACTGATGACCACTACATTTTTTTCGATACTGAACTTCATTCCTGTTCCTTCCAGGATGAGGTTAAGCACTTCACTGATTGTTTTGTCCTTTACTGAGAGCGTTACCGAGGCGAATTTGTTCAATTCATCTTCGTTGTAAAAGAACTCCATGCTGGTTTGCTTTTGCAAAGCCTGTACAGCAGCAGATCTTTTGGCATTTTTAAGGTTTAAGGAAACCTTTTGAGTTTGTGCATGGGCTGTCAAACTGATTACACTGCATACAAGTGCAAGTAAAAAACAGCTAAGCCACGCTTTTGGTAAAATTCTCATCATTCTTGCTTAGGTTGTTGGTTAACGATTGATATATTATTGGTTTTTAGGGATTTCTTTGATGTAAATGGTCTGGTTCCTGACCTCAATATTTACAGAATTGGTTTTTTCTATGATGCTGAGCAGGGTTCCGACCTCGTTGTATTTTCTTAACTTTCCGCCGAAGTGCACTTGTTTTAGCCTTTCGGATTCAAACACAATATTGTAGTCGTACCAGCGGCCCAATTGTTCCATCACGTCTTTCAATTCGCTGCTCTGGAAAATCATCCAGCCATCTTTCCAGGCCACATCCGCTTCTACGTCAATGTTTTCTTTACTGAGGTTTGCAGATTGTACATTGAAAGTCGCTTGCTGGTCGGGCAATAGATCCAGGCTTTTACTACCTGCGTTGATTTGCACATGTCCTTCAACAAGGGTTGTTTTGATGTTTTTTGAATAAGTATTCACGTTAAATGAGGTACCCAATACTTTGATGGCCATGCTGCCAGAATGCACGATGAAAGGCACTTCTTTATTTTTACTCACTTTAAAATAAGCCTCACCACCCTCCAGATAAACTTCCCTGGTCGTTGCGCCGTTAAAGTTCACCGGGAAGCGCAGTTTACTTTCTGCGTTTACCCATACCTGGGTTCCATCAGCAAGAACCAGTTTATATTCGCCACCTCTAGGCACCCTGAGTTCATTGAATTGTGTTGACGCTTGTATTGTTTGGTTGGCGGTATATTTTAAGGCGGTTGAATCCAGGTTTTCTACATTTGCACCCTGTACATTTTTAAGTTTGCTGAGCGCAGTCTGCTGATTCAAGCCCAGCTCTTCTCCATTAGCCAATACCAGCGTTGCCCGTTTGTGATCCGTAGCGGCTAGTTTAGAAAAATCATTTGCAGTAGTACCAGGTTGTTTATTGCTCCAGTAATAAAGGGCGGCAATGGCGAAAACTGGAATGAGCGCTGCCGCAGCATACCTGATCCAGGAAGGATACAGTTTCTTTGTTAGCGGTTGTAGATTCAGCTCTTTCCAGGCCTGATCTTCATCGACCTGGTTCATGAGGTTTACGGATCTGAACAGCAAGCCGTCATTTTCCAGGTTGTCGATCAATTCAAGTTCTTCAGGAGAGAGCGTCTCCAAAAGCATTTTCATGCGGGCAGAATCCAGCGAGATGCCTTTTTCTTTTGCACGTAAGATTTGTTCCCAATTTGTTTGATTTGACTCCATAATAGGTGATTGTTACTATTATGTTATCAAAAAATCAATTTAGGGTGACAGCAGGAAGAAATTTTATTTAATTATTTCAGAAAACAGGATAGAAAATACAATTACACTCAATGGATCGTCAGCAACCTGGGCTTTTAAGGCAGCATAAGCACGTTTCATTTGGGTTTTTACGGTGTTCACAGAAATGTCGTATTTTTCTGCGATTTGTGCATAAGACAAGCCATCCACTACATATGCCAGAAATACTTTTTTGCGATCTGCAGGTAATTGATCCACCATTTGCATCACGCGGATATCGATGTGTTCTCTTTGTAATAGTTCTTCTTCGTTATCCTGATAAACCTCATCCAATTCTGCTTCTGTAAAGATCTGTAGCTTGTCTTGTTCTTTTTTATCTCTTTTTAGGTACAGCAGACTCAGGTTGCGAACAGCCCCGGAAGCATATGACCGGAAAGAGGCTTGAATGTTGACCTCATTTCGTCTTTGCCAGAGGTTCATGAAAAATTCCTGCACCAGGTCTTTGGCCACATCTTCATCTTTTACGATCTGGAAAGATGTAAGACACAGGAATTTGTAGTTCGCTTTGAAAAAGGCCTCAAATTCAGAGATATCAAGTGGGCTGTTCATTTGACATACAATATTAGTGAATTTTCTTGCCTTTGATTAAGAATTAAGAAATCTCTACCATAAAAAGACTGAGATAAGCGTTGATCTTACCGAGGATTTGGGATTTTTATTGGAGGCTTTAGTAACGTATATGCCAAGATTGATATGGACCTGATATGCCCCGTATTTGGAAGCACTTTTCTTTCGAATTAGTCGAAGGAGAGTCGGACGAGAGTCGAACAAAAGCCGACGTAGTTAATAGCATGGTATCACGTGCATAAGGGGTGCAATTCAGGGCCGAAAAAATTTGATTGTTGAGCTGGAAACGGGTTATTTTCAGTTTAAAATCAACTGCGAATAGCCTAT
>NZ_JADFBX010000002.1 GCF_015223055.1 Pedobacter sp. MC2016-24 | reverse complement strand
GCTTCCTGAAATCAGGAAGCTTTTTTAGTATCTGTCAAGTATAAGATTACTCAGCAACTACTTCGAAAGGAACTTTAACTTTCACTTCTTTGTGTAAGTTTAAGTTGGCAACATACTCACCAACAAATTTAGGCTCAGTTTCGAAAGTAATACGGCGACGGTCAACTTCAAAACCTTTTTGTTTCAAAGCATCAGAAATCATGATGGTATTTACAGCACCAAAAATCTTTCCTGTCTCACCAGCTTTAGCACCGATTGTCAATTTAACATCAGTTAAACGCTCAGCGATACCTTCAGCATCTTTCTTAATTTTATCTTGTTTAAAAGCAGCTTGTTTTAAGTTTTCTGCTAATACTTTTTTAGCTGAAGGAGTAGCCAAAGCACCAAATCCTTGTGGGATTAAGTAATTACGACCATATCCTGGCTTTACATTAACGATATCATCTTTCTCCCCTAGGGACTTAATATCTTGTTTTAAAATGATTTCCATGTCTCAGCTCCTATTTTAATTGGTCAGCAACGAAAGGCAACAATCCAATGTGACGTGCGCGTTTTACCGCTTGAGCCACTTTACGTTGAAATTTCAATGAAGTACCGGTTAAACGGCGAGGTAAAATTTTACCTTGATCATTGATGAATTTCAAAAGGAAGTTTGCGTCTTTGTAATCGATATATTTAATACCATTTTTTCTGAAACGGCAATATTTTTTTCTGTTATCGTCCACCTTTGGGGCGGTAACATATTGTATTTGATCCTTTGCCATTATACTGCAGCCTCCTGTTTAGGTTTTTTGTTAAAAGCACCACTACGTTTCTTCTCATTGTAAGCAACCGCATGACGGTCTAATCTAATGGTAAGGAAACGTAAAACACGCTCATCGCGTTTTAGTTCTAATTCCAATTTACTAATAACCTCACCTGAAGATTTGTATTCTGTAAGGTGAAAAAATCCGCTTGCTTTTTTTTCAATCGGATACGCTAATTTTCTCAAACCCCAATTGTCCTCTTGAACAATTTCGGCTCCGCTATCAGAAATGATTTTGCTGTATTTGGCAATCGCCTCTTTTGCAATTTCATCTGATAACAACGGGGTTAGAACGATAACAGTTTCGTACTGATTCATTGTTATTATTGTTTTTAATTAATCCGCTCTTAATGCGGGCTGCAAATGTAGTTATAATTATCTTTAAAACAAAGAACTGTTTCAATCTAAGTTCCTCAGTATTCGCTAAATAAAAAAGAGGTTCCTGCTGAGGCAACCTCCTTAAAAGTATAAATTTCTCCAGGCGATTACATTTCAACCATTTGTGTAAACTCTTGATTGTCAAATTTAATGACAAAGTTCAACTCATTCACATCAACTTTGGCTACATTAAATCGTTTAACGAATTGATCTGCACCTTCAAAGGTCTTATCGTACACCAGTTCGCTATTGCCATTATAAATCTGAACAACAATTGGTCCTTTTGCTCCATTACCCAGGTTTAAAGTCACGATGTCGTTTTCTTTAGTCAACAAAGGGATAACCTTTTCAACAACTACCGGATCAGAAACTACTGTTTCACCGTCTTTGATCACAACCTGGTATTCAGCTACTGTCGACGATGTTTCCAATTTAAATGTATAATTTCCATTTGGAAAAGAATTCAGATCATAAATTCTGTTCGAAGCCGATTTAGCTTTAATTTTTTGCTTATATAAAACCTCATTATTGGCTCCATAAAGAGAAACCTCTACAACCTGAGCCTCATTAATGAAAAAACCGATCGATTTTTCGTTTACACTCTTAACTTTGAAGGAAAAATCACCTTCATTCGCATACAAACCAGCAGAATTGAATAACAAAACTGCGATTAAACTGATTTTTAAGAAATTTTTCATGATAAAAATGTTTAAAAAGTGAATAATTACTTGATGAAACAAAATTACCACTCAATTCAATCGTTTTTTTATTGCATATTCCCACATATCTATGCTATATTAACAACAAATCTGAATTTCAGTTCAAAAAAGACAATAAAGCATTTCTAATTCAGATAAAACACAAAAAATTTATAATTTTAAAGCAGGGTCCTGACACGGATAATTGCGACTACTTTATTACCGATAAAAGACAAATTCCATTTCAATGAAAAATATCAAACCCAGTTTCGAAGTTATTGAACCTTCATTTGGAAGCTCGTTTTACTATTCCAAATATGAGGAAAAATTGAATAACAAAGCCCACCTATGGCACTATCACCCTGAAATAGAAATGGTTTATGTAAATGGAGGTGCAGGTAAACGTCAAATCGGCAGCCACCTTTCTTATTATACAGAGGGCGACCTCATCTTAATAGGCAGCAATTTGCCACATTGCGGTTTTACCGATACCAATACCGGCAATAAACATGAGACGGTCATCCAAATGAAATCCGAATTTTTGGGAAAGGATTTTTTAAACCTGCAGGAGACAAAAGGTATTGCCGAATTATTCGAAAAAGCGAAAGCTGGAATCGCCTTTGGCCCGGAAACCAAAAACCTGGTGGGCAACCGCATAGAAATCATGGACATACAAGCACCGTTGGAAAGGTTGCTGACGCTATTAAACGTTTTAAATGAATTATCAAATGCCGAAGATTTCAAAATCTTAAACGCAGCCGGCTTCTCCATGGAAATGCAGGCCCAGGATAACGATCGGATCAGTATGGTGTTCAACTACGTTAAAGATCATTTTCAGGAAGAGATTAACCTTGCTACAATCGCTGGCTTATCCAGCATGACCGTCCCATCCTTTTGCCGGTATTTCAAAAAAATAACTAAGAAAACATTCACCCACTTTGTCAACGAATACCGGATTGTACATGCCTCAAAACTTCTGGCAGAAAAACAAACCAGTATTGCTAACATCAGCTACGAAAGCGGTTTTCATAACTTCAGTCATTTCAATAAGTCATTTAAAGAGTTTACCGGAAAAAGCGCTTCACAATACAGAAAGGAAATCAAGTCGATTTTCAAATGATAAAGCTCTGCCTGTTTACCGTCAATTTTTCAACATTCGGGCATTCTAATATTTCAAGCTCGACAAAAATTCCTATTTTCGTTGGCGAATGGAGAATTTTATAGTATCGGCCCGTAAATACCGCCCGGCAACGTTTGAAACCGTTGTTGGTCAGCAACACATTACAGGTACCTTAAAAAATGCCATCAAAAATAACCAGCTGGCGCAAGCATTCTTGTTTTGTGGGCCGAGGGGTGTAGGAAAAACGACCTGTGCACGTATTCTTGCCAAAACAATCAATTGTACCAATTTAACTGCAGATCAGGAAGCTTGTGGGACATGCGATTCCTGCGTCTCTTTTCAGACCGGTCATTCCTTCAATTTTCACGAGCTGGATGCCGCATCAAACAACTCTGTAGATGACATCCGCAGCCTGATCGAGCAAGTCCGGATACCACCACAGGCAGGTAAATATAAAATATACATCATTGACGAGGTACATATGCTATCGGCAAATGCATTCAATGCGTTTCTAAAAACACTGGAGGAACCACCGTCATACGCTATATTTATATTAGCTACTACAGAAAAACATAAAATACTACCAACAATCCTGTCCCGTTGCCAGATTTTTGATTTCAACAGGATCCAGGTAGATGACATTTCAAATCACCTGAACAAAATTGCACAGCGTGAAAACATTGCTGTAGAAGCAGATGGACTTCATATCATTGCTCAAAAAGCAGATGGCGGACTAAGGGATGCCCTATCGATGTTTGACCAGATTGTAAGTTACACCAATAAGAACTTAACCTACAAATCGGTAATTGACAACCTGAATATCCTGGATTACGATTACTATTTTAAACTGACGCAATACCTGACAACAAGTGATGTCAGCAAGACGCTTGTGCTTTTTGACGAGATCTTAAACAATGGCTTTGATGGCAATAACTTCATCAACGGACTGGCCAGTCACCTGCGTAATTTACTGGTCGCCAAAGACCCTCAGACCACGAAGTTATTAGAGGTAAGTGAAAACATCAAACAGAAATACATCAGCCAAAGTCAGCAGACTTCCGTATCTTTCATATTAACAGCCTTAAATCTGGCCAACCTATGCGACCTGAATTACAAGAATAGTAAAAATCAGCGTTTGCAGGTAGAAATGGCCTTAATTAAGATGTGCCACATTCCATCGGTACTGCAACTCGCCAGCCAACCCAACGGAAATACAGCAACTGACCAGGATCAGATTAAAAAAAAAACTAATCTAAGTTCCGCAGCAATTCCTCCTGCTCCTGCAATTAATCAGGGTTCAGCAGCAGCTGTTACACAGCAAAATACGCCAGCCACACCGTCGATAACCCAAGCAGTTCAAGCCGCTCCTGCGCAGGAAGCAAAACCAACTGTATCACCATCGGTTAGCATACCATTACCCAAAAGGGCAAGTGCACCAGCTGATAAAATTGCTTTAAATCCAATATCTTTAGGACAGCAAAGCAAAGTCAGTTCACTAATACCGTCATTAAACGATCTTAACCGTACGGCCAGTGGAGAAATTGCGAGTGATGAGCCTTCTTTTATCAGTGGAAGTGACCGTGAGCCATTTACCATCGAACAACTGCATTTTTACTGGAATCAATATGCCAATACGGCTAAAGAAGCTGGAAAAATAAACATCTACACATTGATGAGTACCTCCTTACCCATTAAAGAAACAGAGGAAACCCTTTTGCTGGAAATAGAACATAAGCTGCAGGAAAGCATTTTACAGGAAGAAATGATCGACCTGCTCAATTTCCTGAGGCCGAGACTGAGAAACTTCAGCATTTTCATAAAAACCAAACAGGTGGTTAAAGAGGTTGTAAACCGTCTGTACACCAGTACAGAAAAATACCAGTACCTGGTGGAGAAAAATCCGAAACTGGAAGAAATGCGCAGACGGTTTAACCTGGATGTTACGTCTTAATTAATACCCGGGCTTGTCATTTACAGGATAACCTTCTTCATCAAGGTCATCTCTATCGTCTTCTGGCGTACGGGCCAGAATTTCATCTTCCGGACTTAGCAAAACACTTGAGCCTTCGCCATCGATGCGCATTCCCGCGCCTTCTAACTTATCACCAGCTTCGCGTTCCTCATCATACTCATCACCTACATACGGGTTAGCCTCATCATATGTAGAGATGCTGTCTTCTCCGTTCGGTGCAGAGGTATCGTAGGGAAGTGGATGGTCATAATCCTTTTCTTCACCTTTCACATCAAACTCAAAACTATTCTTATCCTTATCATAGGCAAGATTATTAAAATCTTTGGTTTCACCCAAATCTGTTGGATGAAGTTTGTCTGCTGCTTTCTTTGGATCAGACAAGTTTTCTTGTTGCTCGTTCATAAAAGGTCTATTTTATATGGAGATAACGTAAATCCAGTTCCATTTGTTTAGGTTTTTCCACAAATAAAAAGCCCGCACCATAATCATGATGCGGGCCTGTCTATTTTTTTTAAAGCTACAAGCTTTCCAGTGCAGTATTCAAAGTTGCACTTGGACGCATTGCTGCAAAAGCCAGTTCATCATTCGGATGATAATAACCGCCGATTTCCTGAGGCTTGCCTTGTGCGCCAATCAGTTCAGCAACAATCGCCGACTCATTTTCAGCCAATGCTTTAGCCAATGGTGCAAATCTGGCTTGCAGTTCTGCATCTTTAGTTTGAGCAGCCAAACCTTCAGCCCAGTACAACGCCAGATAGAAGTGTGAACCTCTATTGTCAATTTGTCCCACTTTACGTGCCGGAGATTTATCGTTTGCAAGGAACTTTTCTGTCGCTGCATCCAGCGTTTCAGCCAAAACCAAAGCTTTTGGATTGTCCTGGGTTTGTCCCAGATGCTCTAAAGAAACCGCCAGTGCAAGGAATTCACCCAATGAATCCCAACGCAGATAACCTTCGTGCAGGAACTGCTCAATGTGTTTAGGTGCAGAACCACCAGCTCCGGTTTCGAACAAACCACCGCCATTCATTAGCGGAACGATCGATAACATCTTGGCAGAAGTACCCAATTCCAGAATCGGAAATAAATCTGTCAGATAATCACGCAATACGTTACCGGTTACAGAAATGGTATCCTCTCCTTTGCGAATTCTGTCTAAAGTAAATTTAGTCGCTTCAATTGGCGATAAAATACGGATATCTAAACCTGCAGTATCGTGATCTGCCAGGTATTTTTTTACTTTTTCAATGATCTGTCTGTCATGAGCCCTATTTTCATCTAACCAGAAAACCGCTGGTGTAGCAGACAAACGTGCTCTGTTTACAGCCAGTTTAACCCAATCCTGAATTGGCGCATCTTTAGTCTGGCACATGCGGAAGATATCGCCTTTTTCAACATTTTGGTCAAAATATACTTTACCCTCGGCATCACTCACACGGATTGTTCCACTTGCAATGGCCTGGAAAGTTTTATCATGTGAACCATACTCTTCTGCTTTCTGTGCCATTAAACCAACGTTAGGTACAGAGCCCATTGTGGTTACATCAAAAGCACCATGTGCTTTACAATCGTCAATGGTAGCGGTGTATACACCAGCATAACTGCGATCAGGAATTACTGCAAAAGTATCCTGCTGTTTGTTGTCCTTATTCCACATTTGTCCGGATGTACGGATCATTGCAGGCATCGAAGCATCAACGATCACATCAGAAGGTACATGAAGATTGGTAATTCCTTTATCAGAGTTCACCATGGCAATGGCAGGTCCGTTTGCAATCGCAGCATCAATTGCCGCTTTCACTTCTGCTTCTTTCGCGTTTCCTGCAATTTTAGCATATACATCACCTAAACCATTACTGGTATCTACGTTCAGTTCTTTAAACAGATCAGCATATTTAGCAAAAACATCCGCAAAATAAACCTCCACGATTGCTCCAAACATGATTGGGTCAGAAACCTTCATCATGGTTGCTTTCAAATGCACAGAGAACAATACGCCAGCTGCTTTTGCTTCAGCAATAACTTCAGTAATGAAAGATTTTAATGCAGAAAGACTCAACACGGAACTATCGATCACTTCACCTGCTTTTAATGGAGCTAGACCTTTCAGTTCAGACACGGTACCATCTGCGGCTACAAACTCTATTTTAAATTGAGCTGCTTCTGCAAGGGTAACGGATTTTTCCGATGCATAAAAATCACCGGTATGCATACTCACTACCTTGGTTTTCGAATCTGAAGACCAGGCACCCATCGAATGCGGGTTTGCTTTTGCATAATTTTTAACTGCTTTAGGTGCTCTGCGGTCAGAATTACCTTCACGTAAAACCGGGTTTACAGCAGAACCTAAAACTTTTGCATATTTTGCCTTGATTGCCTTTTCTTCGTCAGTCTGCGCATTATCAGGATAGTTTGGCAAGGCGAATCCTTGTGATTGCAGTTCTGTAATTGCACCAACCAGTTGTGGGATAGATGCAGAAATATTTGGCAATTTAATAATATTGGCTTCTGGAGTTGTTGCCAACTGGCCCAGTTCCGTCAACGCATCTCCAACTTTCTGATCTTCCTTTAAATATTCAGGAAAGTTTGCCAGAATTCTTCCCGCTAAAGAGATATCCCTGCTTTCTACGTCAATACCAGCTGAGGCTGTAAAAGCCTGTATGATTGGTAATAATGAGTAAGTTGCCAGCATTGGCGCTTCATCTGTCTTGGTATAGATAATTTTTGAGGTGTGTGACATATACTTTATAAATACGATTATAATGAATAAAAATAAAGCCGACTGTTTATGATAAACATGCTTTTGATTAAATCGCCTAAAGATATAATAAACTGATGAATTTAGGCGCATGAAAATGTGATAAATATATTGTTTAACACTATTTAACTACCCGGAACTATACATTTTCGTATCATTGAAAAACAAAACCAATATAACCACCAGCCAAATTTTTAAATACGGAATTAAACGCCTTCACGTCATGTATAAAATTATCGCCTCAGTATTTTTATGTTTGTTTACGATAGCCTCATTTGCTCAAAATAAAGCATCTGTCAGGGGAATAATTGCAGATTCTTTAAGTAAAACGCCGATAGAATACGCAACGATCGCGATAGTAAATGCCAAAGACACTTCACTCATCTCGTATACGCTAAGTAATAAAAAAGGTGAATTTTCCATTTCCTCCATACCTACAGACAGGCAGACCAGGCTGATCCTTTCTTATGTTGGTTATCAAACCATTACCCGGCAGCTTCAACTCGAAAAAGGCAGAACCAAAGATTTTGGCACGCTATTCTTCAGCGGGAATAACCTGAAGGAAGTGGTGATTGAAGGAGCGCGTTCACCAGTTATCATTAAAAAAGACACCATAGAATTTAATACATCGGCTTTCAAAACCCGGCCCAACGCGGTAGTTGAAGAATTGCTCAAGAAATTGCCGGGAGTACAGGTCAACACAGATGGATCGATTCTGGTGAATGGCAAACAGATCAGCAAACTGCTCATTGACGGCAAACAATTTTTTGGAAACAACCCGAAGATCGCGACACAAAACCTGGATGCCGACCTGATTGCTAAAATACAGGTATACGATGACCGCGAACATGATCCCAATCATAAGATCAGCGCATCAAAAGTGGGTAAAATCATCAATTTAAAGCTAAAAAGTAAAATCAAGAAAAGCACGATCGGAAAATTCTACGGCGGCGGAGGCACACGCGGACGTTATGAAGCCGGTGGAATATTGAGCAGTTTCAGGGATACCTTGCAGATTAGTGTGATTGGCCTGGCCAATAACCTGAGCAAAACTGGCTTTTCAAGGCAGGATTTGAGCGGAATGGGTGGATTTGACCGTTCAGGAGGAGAACAAGTGTACGATGGCACATTTGGAGGGAGAGGCTGGGGCGGCCTGGAAGAAATAAAATCGACCGGTTTTAACATCAACAATGACTATGGCAAGAAATTAAAAATGAACCTGATCTATTTCTACAATGAATCTAACCTGAAAAACCGGGGAAAATCATTTTTAGAGCAAGTGTTAACCGACACCAGGCTGAGCCGGTCATCCAATTACCAGGATGAGCAAAAAATGAACAAACACGCGCTTGGCGGACTCATAGAATGGAATCCTGATACCCTTCAAAGCATCAGGTATGAACCCAAACTTACCTTCAACAAAGAACGATCCACAACTTCGAGTTTTGGCAACACATTCAATACACAAGAGCCAATGGTAAGTGAGTCCAGCAATAACCAACAAAATGATGCCAGCAATACCAATTTCAGACATGAGTTTTCTTACAATAAAAAATTCAAAAAAGAAGGCAGCTCAATCCGAATCTCACATAACCTGGATTTAAATAACAACCTGGAAGACAATTATGCTTTTAGTGAGCTAACCTCATATATAGCCTCGCTCCCTTCAACAACAACAGACCGATACCGAAATCAACGCACCAAAAGAAACTCAGCGAACGTTGCAATAGAATTTACCTATCCCCTGACCAAAAAATTATTCACGGAAACCAATTTGGGAACAAGCTATAATTCAAACCGGGAAGAAGTATCCAGTTTTGATAAAAACGGGCTTACCTCAGAATATGACCTCTTCTTATCTGATCAAAGTAACCTGCTCGTCAGAAATCAGTATATTCAGAATTTCACGCAAAAATTAGGCTATAAATTTAATGATGATTATGTACTTAGGCTAGGGATTAATGCACAGTATCAATCCGTAAAAGATCAATTCAACACCGGTATTCCGGATCGACGTGACCATGGGTTGTACTGGCTTCCTACTTTGGAATTTGAAGGCCCCGCATTTTCTATTCAATACGGTAAAGAAATCCGTCAGCCTGACATTTCAGACCTTCAGCCCATTACCAGAGAGTATGATCCACTCTATAAATCTATAGGAAATCCAAACTTACAGCCCACAACTGCACATGAAATTTCTGGTTATTATTACCGATACTTCAATTCGAAGCAAATCAGTGTCAATGTTTATGGTAACACCAGGTTTTCAGAAAATGACATTATACAAAAAAGCAGCGTTGCAGACAATGGTGCAACAGTAAGAACCAATGTAAACAGAAACGGAAGCTATGCGATTAGCCTTGGTGGAAGCATCGGAAAACAGTTCAAAAAGTCACAAAATTGGCAAATTAGTCTGAATACCAATTTCCGCACAAGTATAGATCAGCGTACTTTTTTCCTGAATGACGATGAAGGCCGTCAATTGCAAACCAGACTAAGCATCGGCGAATCGGTAAATTTTAATTACAAATCATGGATGAGCTTCAACCTGGGTTACCGGTTCAACAATTCCAGCACTGCGTACAAAGAAGTTGACTATGAAACCATTCACAATTATACACATACGCTCGAAGCCACATCAACTTTGCGTTGGCCTAAGCGCATAGAATGGGAACTCAACTATAACTACAAGTACAATCCACAAATAGGTGTCGGTTTTCAAAAAAGCGCCAACATCCTCAATGTGGCCGTCTCGCAACAAATGTTAAAGAAAGACCGCGGACAACTGAAACTTTCAGTGTATGACCTGTTTGACCAAAACATCAGCATCTATCGCTATGCTTCTGAGAATAGCATTTCAACAGGAGAGTCTCAGATATTGAAACGTTACCTGCTTTTGACCTATCAATACAAACTGAATATAATTAAGAATAAATAGCTAAAATTACAGCATAAATTATAGCCTTTAAATGATAGTTTTGTGTGGAATGAATAAACTTTTAATGGGTTGTTTGATTTTGGCCGGGTCCCAGACCTTCGCCCAAAGCAAACAAGATACCACACGGAAACTTAACGAAGTTGTGATTAAACCTTATTTCTCGGTTCAACCGCGAATCAGGGCCACCGGATCAGTAGGTCTGATCGACCAGGCTGCCCTGGAAAAGCAGTCATCTATGTCACTGGTATCTGTGATGAATACCATTCCAGGTGTTCGCATGGAAGAGCGGTCGCCCGGCAGTTATCGCCTTTCCATTCGGGGCAGTCTGCTTCGTTCACCTTTTGGCATCAGAAATGTAAAAATATATTTCGACGAGTTCCCATTAACAGATGCTGGTGGAAATACCTATCTCAACGCATTAGACGTTTCAGCCCTATCAGGTCTGCAAATATTAAAAGGTCCGCAAAGCGGATTATATGGCGCCAATTCCGGGGGCGTGATACGCATCCAGCCGCAAGGCCTGGATGACAGCCAAACAAAAGCCAGTCTCAATCTAGAAGGTGGTTCATTTGGCAGCTTCCACGAACAGGCAACAGTCAATCAACAATTTCATAATTATGCGATCAATCTAACACAAGCCTACCAGCGAAGCGACGGCTATCGGGACCACAGCGGAATGGACCGTACGTACTTCCAGGCGTTTCAAAAATGGGATTATGCAAAAAATGCCGGTCTAAAAGCATTGCTGTTTTATTCTGATTTACATTACAATACTCCCGGTGGATTAACAGAAATTCAATACCTGCAAAATCCACGCGCCTCAAGGCCGGCTAGCCCAGATACCAAAAGTGCGCTGGAGCAAAATGCGGGGATCTACAGTAAAACCATATATGGAGGCATCTCTAACGATTGGAAAATCAGCGATCAGTTCAAACAGGTAACGGCTATATTTTCTACTTACACAGATTTTAAAAATCCATTTATCACCAATTACGAAAAACGAAAAGAGTTGACATTTGGTCTAAGAACTTATCTTGCATACACGAGGCAGACCGAACAATTAAACTGGGCTTTTAACCTCGGACTGGAAAGCATGAAGACCGGAACCGATTTTAACAACTACGACAATAATTTTGGTACTCTGGCCGCATTACAGGCATCAGACCGCCTAAATGCAGCATCCAACTTTGCTTTTGCCCATTTAAATCTTGATGTACTTGAAAAATTACTATTGGAGGTCTCTATCAGTGCGAACCTCTACCAATATGATTATAAGAGCCTTGCTCCGATTGAAACTTCAAGAAAAACCAATCGGTTTGATACGCAATTTATGCCAAGAGCAGCCCTATCTTATTTAATCAACAAAGAATTTTCCGTCAAGGCCTCTGTAAGCAAAGGCTATTCACCACCTACGCTTGCTGAAGTCAGGGCCTCAGATAACGTGATTAACATAGACCTTCAACCAGAACACGGCTGGAACTATGAAACAGGATTCAAGTACCAGGCTGTCCAAACCAGGCTGTGGGTAGATGTAACGGGTTTTTATTACCACCTTAATGAGGCCATTGTAAGGCGATTAAATGAGAACAATACCCAATACTTTGTCAATGCCGGCGGTACAAAACAATGGGGATTGGAAACGGAACTGAGTTTCCAGGTCATTAAGCCCAATGCATCCGGCATTGTCAGAGCTTTGTTACTGCGCAATAGTTTTACCTGGAGCAGGTTTAAATTTGAAGATTATATAGATAAAACCATCAACTTCTCGGGAAATGACCTGACAGGGGTTCCGAAGACAGTTTCGATCAGCAGCGCAGATATTGAGCTTCCAAAAAACTACTATGTATTTGTACAGCACAATTTCACCTCCCGGATTCCGCTGAATGATGCAAATACTGCATATGCTAAAAAGTACCATTTACTCCAGGCCAAAATTGGCAAGAAAAACCTTTACATAGGAAAGCTCCCTTTTACCGTTTTTATTGGTGCAGATAATCTTTTGAACGAAAAATACAGCCTGGGTAACGACCTGAATGCTGCTGGTGGACGGTATTTTAATCCCGCAGCCAGCAGGAATTTCTATGGTGGTATGCAACTGAGTCTGAACAAAAAGTAAGCTGGTCCCATCTCCTTCAATTGACCACCAGTTCTAAATTATTGACCACAATTTCGGTATTGAAGCGTTGTTCTCCTTTCTTATCTGTGTAAGATTGAGTATTTAATTTACCTTCGATGGTGATCAGGCAACCTTTTTTTACAATGTTTTCCACGAGTTCTACTTTTTTATTCCAAAATACCAGGTTAAACCACTGCGTCTGGTTAATAGGCTCTCCCGATGTACTTTTATAAAACTCATTTACAGCCAGACTCACTCTCGCTATTCTTTTATTGGTTGGAAAACTCACAATCACAGGGTCAATACCAGCTACACCTGTCAGACGAACACTATTTCTTATAACTTCCATCATTTCAAAATTTCTAATTGATCATCAATAATCAACACAATTACTGATCCTGTAAAAATGATTTATACAACTGGAAATATCCGTATGTTATCCGGTTATAAACGTTTATATCCGATTAATTCGGATAATTTTGACAATTATCCCAAAATATTGATAACCTGAAAGACATAAAATTAATTATAATGCATTATTATTACTATATTACAGCTTATTAGATCAGAATCATGGATATTCAAGTAGCAACCAGGAAACGCTTGTGCTTAGATTGCGATAAACCTGTATATGGAAGGGTGGATAAAAAATTTTGCAACGACCAGTGTCGGGTCAGCCACAACAATAAAATCAACCACAACACTATTGAATCCGTCAAATCAATCAATATCATTTTAAAGAAAAACCGTTCTATACTGTCAAAACTAAGTGAGGGCAACAGTACTAAAATCAGCAGTATCAAATTGCTGGGCACCGGATTTAACCGGGATTACCATACCCATACGTATAAAAATTCTAAAGGTGAGTTATACATTTTCTGCTATGATTATGGCTACCTGACTTTAGCCAACGAGGAATTCCTTATTATTAAAAAAAAGATTTAGCTATTCATTGAAATGAACAATTCCGGACGCCCTTATACCTATATCAAAACTGTGCTACTCATTTTAACGGTGACTTTTATGTCTTGTAAGGTCACCCGTTTTGTGGTCTATAATTTCGCCGATATCAAGGATTACAAAAAATTTCCGTCCAGAACTTTACACAATGAATCTCAACAATTCAGCTTCCATAAGGACAGCACGAATAAAGTGCCTGAAAAAATAATCAATGAACATCAAGTGGAGGTCTCATTTGATGAATATCTGGAAAAGAATAAAACAGTTGCATTTCTTTTGATACAAAATGACACCATCAAATGCGAAAAATATTTCAAAGGTTATGACCAAACATCTATAGTTCCATCTTTTTCCATGGCAAAATCTGTCACTTCAATTTTGATCGGATGTGCTTTAGATGATGACCTGATTAAATCCGAACAGGAACCCATCACCAATTACCTACCAGAGCTAAAAAATAAAGGTTTTGAGAAGGTGACCATTAAACACGTATTACAAATGACCTCAGGTTTAAAGTTCAACGAAGGTTATACCAATCCCTTCGGAGATGTCGCGACCTTCTATTACGGAACAAATTTAAGAAAAGCCATATCAAAGATGAGTTTAAAACGCGAACCAGGCCTGCAGTTTGAGTATGTAAGCGGCAATACTCAATTGCTTGGCTTGATATTGGAGCGTGCCTTGAAAACAAAAACCGTCAGCCAGTACTTTCAGGAAAAACTATGGCAGCCGCTTGGAATGGAATATGACGCCAGCTGGAGTATTGATCGTAAAAAAAACGGATTAGAAAAAACATTTTGCTGTATCAACGCCCGGGCGCGCGACTTTGCAAAGATTGGTCGTTTGTACTTAAACAAGGGTATGTGGAATAAGCAACAAATTGTTTCTAAAAATTGGGTATTGGAGTCTACCACGGTAAACACTAAAAATGGAAGTTCATGGTACTATCAAAATCAGTGGTGGCTTCCAAACAAAAGTGGAGATTTTATGGCTGCCGGAATTTTGGGACAGTACATTTATGTGAACCCCGCAAAAAATATGATCATCGTCCGTCTCGGCAAAAGCAAGGGCAACGCAGATTGGGAAAAACTATTTACTAACTTAGCTAAAAACTATTAAACCATGTATAAAACCATTTCTTCATTATCCCTGGCCACCTTACTGATCTTTCTCCTTTCAACTGCGGTTTTGGCCAAAAAGAAAAAACTCCTGATTTTCTCTAAAACAGCAGGTTTTCACCATACCTCTATCCCGGCTGGTATTACAGCCATTCAAAAACTGGGATTAGAAAACAAATTTGAGGTGGATACCAGCACCAATTCAGAAAAAATAACTACTCAAAATTTAAAACAGTATGCGGCAGTCGTGTTTCTGAGTACCACAGGAGATATCTTTAATGCCGCACAGCAGACTGCTTTTGAACAATATATTAAAGCTGGCGGAGGTTTTGTTGGCGTACATGCGGCCACGGATACCGAGTTCGACTGGCCATGGTATGGGAAACTCGCTGGCGCTTATTTCACCAATCACCCCAAACAGCAAATGGCGACTTTAAATGTTGTCGACAGAAAAACCATTTCTACTGCACATTTACCTGAAGTATGGAAAAGAAAAGATGAATGGTACAACTTCAAAGATATCCAGGGCGATCTGAAGGTTTTAATTACGCTTGATGAGACCAGTTACGAAGGTGGTAAAAACCCAGGCTACCATCCCATTGCCTGGTATCGTGATTTTGATGGCGGGCGTTCGTTTTACACCGGACTGGGCCACATTGACGAGTCTTATACAGATCCTTTATTTTTAAAACATTTACTGGGTGGCATTCAATATGCCATGGGAATAAAAAAAATGCCGCTTTAATTTGACGGGCGTTTTCTTTTTCGAAAAATGGGCTGAGCGGGATAACTTCGATGCCTCAGGTTGTTAAATACCAGGGCTACCAGAAAGAGGATCAGTACCCCTGTTAAAACCGGGGAAAGTACGTAAAGATATCCCATAGCTTTAATCTTTGCCCCACCAGTTACCGCAATCAAGGCCGTTGCTCCACCTGGTGGGTGCAGCGTTTTCGTTACCTGCATGGCTACGATAGACAGGGAAACCGCAAGTGCACAGGCAAACCAAAGCTCATTTGGAAACAGCTTGATTATGGTTACACCAATGATTGCCGAGATCACATGGCCGCCAATCAGATTACGTGGCTGTGCCAGCGGGCTGTTGATGATTCCATATACCAATACAGATGAAGCCCCAAAAGATCCAATCAGGAATAAATTCTCACTGGCTACTAAATACTGGCTATTGAGTAAACCAATCAACCCGATCCCTACAAAAGAACCTAAAAAAGTTAGGATGTGTTCTTTGGCATCAATTAGTGTTTCGCGGTACAAAATATATCTTGCCCTCCTGTAGTGCTTACGTATTCTTTTTCTTGGCATTCAATCGCAGTATTCGCCGCAAAAATAAAACAATCTCTAGTTATATACTAGTCATTATCAAAAGCTTTCCTTTTGATTTTCAAAATGCAACTGAAAATTTATTTATAATCATTATGAATAAATAGGATTTTACACAACATTTGCTTTACTTTGCGCAAATTATAATTAATCTAAATAAACAATGCGAAGAAGAATACTATACATTTTATTAATTCTCTTATTTAGCTCCAACTTATACGCTCAAAATTTAGGTACCATTAAAGGCAGGATCACCACATCCGATGGCCGTGTAGCTGAAAGCATCACTGTCAAACTTAAAGGCACGACGCTAGGTGCTACCAGTAATGAGGATGGCGAATACATCGTGCGCAAAGTACCTGCAGGCTCTTATACCATTGTGGTATCCGCCGTTGGTTTGTACCCAAAAGAAAAACAAATTACTTTGACAGGTAAGTCGACTGTGATTGCTGATTTTTCACTAAAAGAAGACTTATCTCAACTGGACAATGTGCAGATATCTGCCAATAAGAAAAAGTTTAAGGTAGATAAGGTATCCCCTTCTTTGAGGTTACAATCACCATTGATTGAAGTTCCACAAAACATTAAAGTAGTGACTAGCCAACTTATTGCCGATCAAATGGTATTCGACATGGTAGACGGAATTACACGTAACGTGAGTGGTGTTACCCGTACTGGTCACTGGGATGCGCAATATGCAAATATCTCTACCCGTGGTACTACCATTCCTGCATTCCGTAATGGAATGAACATGAAAATGCCTTGGGGCCCTTTGGCTGATGATGCGGCAACTATCGAACGTGTTGAATTTGTAAAAGGTCCTTCTGGTTTCATGATGGCTAATGGAGAGCCAGGAGGTATCTATAATATCGTAACTAAAAAACCTACTGGCGAAAACCGTAGCTCCATAACATTAAGTGGTGGAGGTTATAATTTAGGTCGCGCGGCAGTAGACCTGGACGGCAAATTATCTAAAGACGGTCGTTTATTGTACCGCTTAAATCTTGCAGCTCAATCGAAAGGAAGCTTCAATAAATATAATTTCAACGATAAATATATTTTCGCACCAGTTATCAGTTATCAGGTTGACAGTGCAACATTAATTACTGCAGAATATACCCATCAACATGTAACTGCTCAGGCACTTGGAAGTTATAGCTTCTCTCCTGTAGGATTTAAAGATGTACCGCCTAGTTTTTTCATGGGCGATCCTGCATTAGACCCACTCAAATTATCAGATCATAATTTAACGCTGTATTTTAACCATAAATTAGACAACAACTGGAAGATCAATGGTCAGGTTGCTTATGTGAAATATGGTCTTGAAGGTGGCTCAATGTGGATGAAATCGCTTGCAAAAAATGGCGATATGATCAGATATTACAATATGGCAGATGAGCTGGCTATTAATAAAAATGCCCAGTTAAGCATTATGGGTGACATTGTTACGGGACCAGTAATTCATAGGCTAATGGGAGGAATCGATATGGGTAATCTCAAAACCTGGGGAGATTTTACTGCCGGCCCTCAAGATATCAGAACACAGATTACTAAAGATAGCCCAAATGGTATTTTCAATGTCTACACCCCTGTTTACGGCATTCCGGCAGCAAACATTCCTGTTTTTGACAGATCAAAAAGCATTCAAGTACGGTCAGGTGGAAATTCATATGCAACGAACCAGACTTATACAGGCGTGTATCTTCAGGACGAATTGCGTTTATTGGAAGAAAAGTTACGTATAACATTAGCAGGACGTTTTACACATGCTGTAACTGTTGGAAAAACTAATGCTACTCAAATTTCTGATAATGTTTTCAGTCCGCGTATGGGGTTAAGTTATTCTATCGCTAAAGATTTTTCAGCCTATGGTTTATATGACCAAAGCTTTTTACCTGTTGCTGGTCAGAATTATGCCGGTGAGGCATTTAAGCCAATCAGAGGGAATAATATTGAATTCGGCTTGAAGAAAGATTTGTTTGATGGAAAATGGAACGCTACAGTAGCAGCATATAAAATTACGAAAAAAAATGTGCTTACAGCTGATCTCGATCCCGCACACCTGGAGCTAAATCCAAATGCGCAAATACAATTAGGTGAAGTAAAATCTAAAGGTATTGAAATCGATATCGCAGGTGAGATCGTAAAAGATTTGAACGTCGTATTAAATTATGCGCTTACAGATGCAAGAGTAAGCAAAGATGCCAATTCAACACTTATAGGTCGGTTTGTTCCTAATTCTGTAAAACACATCACTAATGGCTGGTTATCTTACAGATTCAAAGACCAAAATTCGTTCCTCAATGGTTTTGGTTTAACTGGCGGTTATCAGGTTCAATTGGACAGACATGCTGGCTCAACATCAGTACCTTTAGATTTGCCAACTTACATACGTTTTGATGCTGGTGCCTCTTATGAAAAAGGCAAGTTCTCACTTTCTGTATTAGTGAACAACTTATTAGACAGACGACTACTGACCCAAGGTTCTTATACTAAACTGGCTACTGAGACCGCTACAGCTTCTTCTTACTATACCTATATTTATGATATGCCAAGAAATGCAAGGGTATCACTAACCTATAGATTTAAATAATTATTAAAGTTAAAATGCAAAAAGGGATTGGCTAAAACCAATCCCTTTTTTATTTAGTATCCAGCCGTAAACCTTTGTTGTGGATATTTATTATTTTCCAATTCGTCTACAATCGCAACAGCTAAATCCTGTACCGATAATGAACTTCTTCCAGCCGCATCAAATACCGGACTATCGGTTCCCAAACGGAACTTTCCTGTACGACCAGTCTCAATTCCAGGATGCATTTCAATTGCCGGACTAAAAAAAGTCCAGTTTAAATCTTTCTCTTTTTTTATCACATTCAGATAATCGCGAGCCGCAGTCGCGCCAGCTTTATAAGCTTCTGGAAAATCTGGGCCGTCAACGAGTTGTTTACCTTCTATTTCCAAACTACCGGCACCACCAATCACAATCAGCCTTTTTACGTCAGCAGCCTTAACTGCCGCTTGTATCGCTTCAGAACCTGCGATAAAATCGGAATAAAGGTTTGGATTAGTCCAGCCCGCATTAAAAGCACTTACCACGGCTTCGGTTCCACTTAGAGCGGCAGTTAAAGCCTCCTGATCTAAAACATCTAGTGTTTTAACCGTTAACTTTTCATCTTCAACTTTTATTTTGTCTGCATCCCTTACTATGGCTGTTACCTCATGGCCACGGTTTAATAATTCTGTTAAAACACTGGCCCCTACAAAGCCACTTGCTCCAATGAGTGCTGTTTTCATAGTTATTCTTATTTATATTTATAGTAATCGTTTACACCTTTATATTGTAATATATTTTATTACAGTTTTAACTAAAAAAAATCAATCAAATTTCATGCTAAATTCGGCCAGGCTTTTTCCAGAAAGTTCTTTAATCAAGGCCGCCTCTGTAGCTTCGTATAAATTATTCAAATGAGTATTGATCTGCTTACCTACCGGACAATGTGGATTGGGTGTGTTTTTAGAAGTACCCAAAAGATTATTTTGCCTGACCGACAAATAAACAGCTGACAATAAGATACTATGCGCAGGTTTAGCCAAATAACTCCCTCCATTTTTACCTTCTTTGCTAGCCACAAAACCATGGTTCCGTAAATTACTGAGTTCTTTACGTACCAGTACCGGATTGATATTGATACTCCCTGCAATATAATCAGAAGACAACAGTTCTTCCTTTGCTTTATCAAGCAGGGTAAGGATGTGGAGTGATATGGCAAATCTTGCGTTGTTCATTCTGTAATTATTTTTATTACAGTACAAAGGTAATGCCATTATTTTAATATTTCAAAGAAAGCGAACTTATTTCTTCCATAAATCCCAGCTTAGTGCCAGCACAGATCGAAATAATTTGACATTGATAAAATATCTTTATATTTTACTACTACCTGAGCCCTATTCAGCCGACTTATTAGTAAACAAGTCTGACGCGTTTAAAATATTTATGACCAAACATATTGCTAAAGAGCTATTAGAAAAATACCTTCAAGGAAGCTGTACCGGAGAGGAACAGGCAATTGTAGAAAGCTGGCATCTTAATAATTTAGAAAAAAGCACTTCTGAGCCTGGTAAAGAACAGATAGCGGAAGCCTCTCAAACCATATGGAATTCCATCACAGCTAAAGTTGAGCTGCAAAAAAGAGCAAATCAAACAAAAAGTAAAATTTACCGCTATACGTCTGCAGCAATTTTATTTATTGTCCTGTCAATAGGGTTATTGTTCTTAACTAAAAAACTAACAAAACATCCGTCAATTTCCGATCAACTTGCAAAAACAGGTAAAGATTTTATTCCTGGCGGAAACAAAGCTATTCTTACCCTGGCCGATGGAACTAAAATTTCTTTAACAGATGCAATCAATGGAAAAATTAGTCAGCAAGCGCAGATCACAATTACAAAAACTGAAGATGGACAGATCATTTATAGCGTTGACGATCACGTTTCAGCAAATTCTGAAGCTGTAGGCAAACAACAACTCCTGAATACCATCGCTACCCCGCGGGGTGGAAAATATCAAATCATTTTACCTGATGGAACAACCGTCTGGCTAAACGCGCAATCTTCGTTAACCTATCCAATGACTTTTAATGATTCAAAACGAAAGGTAGAACTGACAGGAGAAGCTTATTTTGAGGTTACCAAAAACCATAAACCTTTTGTTGTAGTGACAGCCAATCAGGAAGTTGAGGTATTGGGAACTCATTTTAACATCAACAGTTATGCAGATGAGCGCAGTACAAAAACAACTTTATTAGAGGGCGCTGTTAAAGTACGGCAAAGCTCAACGGGCAATTTTAAAATCTTAAAACCGGGAGAACAAGCGCAAGTTAATGCCACCCAGGCTGCCCCAGTAGTATCGTCAGTAGATCTTGAGAGCGAAATGGCCTGGAAAAATGACCTTTTTATTTTCAAAAATGAAAAAATAGAAAGTATTGCCCGTAAACTGTCCAGATGGTACGATGTAGACATTACATTTGAGGGAAATCCTTCCAATCTATCTCTGGTTGGTGTAGTATCCCGTACCAAGAATATATCCAGCGTGCTTAAATTAATAGAAGAAACCGGCAATGTTCATTTCAAAGTTGAGGGCAAAAAAATCATAATCGTCAACTAATACGTTCTGGTGCATTTGTCTGCATAGGTATGTAATCACCAAAAATTAATACTTTGTAATTAATTGTTATATTCGCCTTGGGGATAACGCCATGTCAGCTTACACCAAATTTTCAGATCATGATCTACTTCGTTTGCTCAGCTCCGGAGAAAAGGATGCATTTAACGAGATTTACGAGCGTTATGTTGGCTTACTGTATGTTTACGCCTTCAAGCTGACAAACGACAATGAAGATGCCAATGACATTGTACAGGAAGTATTCTTATCCCTGCTTACTAAAACAAATCTCCAGATTAAGAAGACGCTCTCTTCCTATTTATATTCAGCCATTCGCTATAAGGTATTTGATCTTTTTAGTCATAAAAAAGTAAGGGCAGGATATCTAGAATCTTTTCAGGAGTTTATTGACAAAGGGGAACACCTGACAGATAATTACATCCGCGAGAAAGAGCTAGCGGCTCTTGTTGAAAAAGAAATCGGCTTATTGCCTCCTAAAATGCGGCAGATATTCGAATCCAGCAGAAAAGCCGCTTTATCACAAAAACAAATCGCTGAAAAATTCAACATCTCTGAAAAAACAGTTAAAAAACAGATCAACAACTCCATTAAAATATTGAAGTTAAAACTAGACAAACTGATTTTTTTCCTATTTATTTAATTTTCTCTTTTTTCTTCTACTACCTGGCTAATTCTGTGCCGACATATTAGTATACACCCCCTGATAAGGGATGTAGTTGGAACCACTGTACATATTAAAAGCAAAAGAAAGGAGAACCACAATTATGACCTAAAACTACGTAACTGTAATCCAAAAAAAACCAGGTACCGATTCGAGCCGGTCCCTGGAAAAAAGCCTGGGTTACAATAAATTATTGCGGACACAACAAATATCAACAACCCAAAACCCAAACAAATGTATGAAATTTCACCATTTATTTAAGTCTGGCCCAAGTGCGCGCAGACTAAATCAAATACGGCGTATTATGAAGCTAACCATCATCATAATCACCACCTTCCTCTTACAAGTCAGTGCAGCAGGCTTCGCTCAAAAGATTACCTTAAGTGAAACCAATGTATCATTAGAAAAAATCGTAGACGAGATCAGAAAACAAAGTGGCTACGATTTTATAGTCAATGCCAAATCCCTAAAAGAAGCCAAATTAGTAAGCATTCATGTAAAGGCTGTGAGCTTGCAACAGGCACTGGATCTCTGTTTTTTAAACCAGCCTTTAACTTACAGGCTGGATGAGATGACAGTCGTGATCAAAGACAAGCCGCGAACATTCATAGAGCGTATTGCAGAGCTGATCTATGCCACTGACATCAGAGGAAAAGTAGTGGATGAAAAAGGAAACGCCCTGGCTGGTGTGACCATAACTGAAAAAGGAACAAACAACCGCAGCTTTAGCCGTGACAATGGAGAGTTCATCTTGCGAAATGTCAGAGAAAATGCAACCCTCATTTACTCTTTTGTTGGCTATAAAACCCGGGAAATAAAAATCGGTTCAAAAACTGTTTTCAGCATTTCGCTGGAACAGGATATTCCAAGTCTGGATCAACTGGTTGTAACAGCCTATGGTACAGCCAAAGTTAAAGACATCACCGGCTCTGTAAGTCGACTGGGAGAAAAAGACATCAAAAATTCGCCAATGGGCGCAACCATCCAAAGTCTACTTCAGGGTAAGGCTTCCGGAGTAAATGTTGCGATCCAATCGGCTTCCCCTACCTCGCCTATTAGTGTAATTATCCGCGGCGCTTCCTCATTATCTGGCAATAACCAGCCACTATGGGTAATTGATGGGGTTCCGGACTACTCCACATCAACCACAGGCAACATCCAGAATTCCCTGTACAACCTGAACCTGAACGACGTAGAAAGTGTCGACATCCTGAAAGACGCTTCTGCTACCGCATTATATGGCTCCCGTGCGGCCAATGGTGTAGTCATTGTAACGACAAAAAGAGGGGTAATCGGACAAAAGCCGACCATCGAAATCTCCAGTCGGTTAGGTTATATGCAACAGGATTTTAACGGCTACAAATACATGGAGGCACCAGAATACATCCGGTTTGCAGATGCTGCGGCCAGAGAGGAAGCCTACAGAGCAGGTACTTTCGACTATTTTACCCGTCTCTACCTGGATGAGCAGGCGTTTTTCAAACTCAATACCAGTGAAATTAACCGCAATTCTTTTAAAATACTGCCTGGAGCCTATTATGAAGGTAATACCAACTGGCTGAAAGAAATGACCCAAAACCCATTAACCCAACAACATGATATTTCTTTGAGGGGTGGCACGGAAAACATCGCCTACTATGTGTCTTTAAACAATACCAATAACCAGGGCATTGTTAAAACAGGTAGTAGTAAAGTATATGGAGGAAGGGTGAATCTGGAAGCCAATATCCGCAAAAGTTTAAAATTCGGACTCAATCTGAGCGGATCTTCACGCAAAACGGATGACAAGGATTACATGCTAACAGTATTGAAGCAAATCCGTCCCGATATTCCCGTATACAATCCTGACGGTTCACTCTTTACCAGAGATGCTTATACGGAAAATCCTTACACAACCCTGTTAAATACACAAACAGCAAATGGACAGATTTTCAATGGCACAGGTTATCTGGAATATGCCATCATACAGGGCCTGGTTCTCAAAACCGCTTATACTGCCAATTACAACAATTCACAAAGCCTGACTTACAAACGTAAGGGCAGCACATTTAACACCACAGGAAGCCGGACCTGGAGCAACCCGAAAATCCAGACCAATGTATGGGAAAACACACTCACATATGCAAAAAACTTTGGTAAGCACGACATTACTGCCCTTGTTGGCTACTCCATGGAAAAAAACAATGCTTTAACGTATAGCATGAACGCTACCAATTTTCCTGATGACGATATCCTAAATGACTTTTCATCAGGTGCTACCCGTGGTGCGCTGGGAGAAACATTTTCAGAAAATGCATTGATCTCTGAATTTGCACGTGCCCATTACAAATACAACAACAGATACATCATTTCCGGTACCATTAGGAAAGACGGTTCATCACGTTTCGGACCCGACAAACGTTGGGGTACTTTTCCTTCGGGAGCTATCGCCTGGCTGCTTTCTGAAGAAGACTTCATGCAAGGGAAGAAACTAAAAAAGATCGTCAATTATATCAAAATCAGGGCATCCATTGGTAAAGCAGGATCACAGAATCTTGGAAATTACGACTGGATCACCCGCGTTGGTTCTTCCCGATACAATGAAAATCCGGCCATTGCGCCCAGTTCTATTGGCAACTATGGACTGCAATGGGAACAGACTTTAATGAAAGATGCGGGAATTGATTTCGGCCTATGGGATGACAGGATCAGGGGTAGTTTCGGACTTTATCAAAAAAACACCGATCACCTGATCTATAACCTGCCACTGCCTCCAAGTTCTTCACTTAGCAACATCAGTGCAAACGTTGCTTCCTTGAAAAACAGAGGTGTCGAATTCGACATCAGAGTAGACGTAGTCCGTAAAAATGACCTCACCTTTACTGTTGATTTCAATGCATCAAATAACGTGAACAAGATTTTAAAAATCAACGGAATTACCAAACAGCTCAATTTCCCAGACGATTATTCGCCGTTTATGACGGTTAAAGAGGGACAACGAACTGGCGAATGGTTTGGTTTTCAAACTGCAAGGCGGTTATTTGTAACACCAGAAGAAATCATTGCCCTGCAAAAAACAAATCCTGCTACGGGTGCGAAAGTGTACTACCGGACAGCTACTGAAAACGTCGGTGATCTTTATTTCATCGATCAGAATGGTGATGGTGTAATTAACAATGACGATAAGGTGAAGCTCGGTAGTGCCGATCCAAAAATTTATGGTGGTTTTGGAATGAGCCTTTATTACAAAAACTTCATGATCAATACCACCTTTACCTATTCTTATGGAAATACAAGGTTGTGGAAAATGCCTCTGGATGATGTAGGCTATGTCGGCAATTACAACCACAGTAACCTGATTGCAGGACAAAGCGCCACCTTACTTAGCCCCTATGAGGCCAGTATCCCACGAATGACCCATTACGGTGACGGAGACAACGGTACATTTTCTGATTTCTTTTTGTATGATGCATCCTATATCCGCCTAAATGCCCTGAACATCAGTTACCGCATTCCCGATCATATTTTCAAGAACAACCTGATCCAGGGTATTAACCTGACTTTCCAGGCTACCAATCTTTTCACGCTCACCAAATACCCAGGTTTCGATCCTCAGGGCAATTGGTCCAGCAGTGCGATTGGAACAGGAATGGGGGTAGACAACAGTTATTACCCCTCTGCCAGGATATACAACCTGGGGGTTAAGTTCACTTTTAAATAATGGTTATGAATCACAACAACCGCATAAACATGAAAAAGACCATATACACCCTAATATTTTTAAGCAGTTTATTCACCCTATCCTGCAAAAATTACCTGGATATCCAGCCCATCCATAACCTAACGGATGCCAATGCCATTAAAGATCAGGCTACTGCCAAAGCTTCACTTGGCGGTATCTATGCCAGCTTTCAGAACGACGAATGGTCGGGCGCCCTTTATGCTGCCCAGGCTTCAAAAGCTGGCTTCGTTCGTTTCAGCGTTCCGGAGTATGACATGTCCTACAACCAGACAACCATTAGTGCCACTGCCTGGACAGCTTATTATAAAAGTTTGAATGCTGCCAATTTCGCTATCGCAGGGATCAGTAAATTACCAGAAGCAGCCTTAAGCACCAGCGATAAAAATCTGCTCATCGCCGAAGCACGCTGCTTAAGAGGCTGGATCAATGCGAACCTGCTCTGGAACTACACACATTGGTGGGCAGACGATGCCGATCCTTCTGGATTACTTTACAGAGACGAGGTAGTAAGCCTGGATAACATCAGGAAAGCCAGGATCTCTGTAGGTGACAGTTATAAAAAAATATATGAGGACCTCGATTTTGCCATAACCAACCTATCTGATCTGAGCAGCCCGCGTTATGTATCCAAACAATTCGCCAAAGCGCTGAAGGCTAAATTACTGCTTTACCGTGCCGGGTATAAAGGTTCTGTCCCCGATCTTCAAACTGCACTTGTTCTGGTAAATGATGTAATCAGTAACCACCCATCCAGTTTTAATATGGAGGCCAATCTCTCAGATGTCTATGCCAATTCCTGGGATTCCAAAGAAAACCTGTTCGTACGATATCTTGAAAATGATGGTACACGATCAACCAAAGGCGGATATTTTTATACCTATTACCTTTCCCAGATTGGAGGCAATGCACTTCCACTTCCTACAGGCGGAGTAGCTACCGCAGGTCTGGTTGCGGGACTAGACTGGTTTAGTACAGATCCCAGATGGCCGGTGGTTACGGGTCCGGTACGTGGAGCAGAAACCTGGGACAATACCATGCGTTTTACTTTTAAGAAGCTGGCAAGATTGGGCAGGTATGCCGGACAAATTGCCAGCCCGCCCGACGAGAAGTATGCAGCCTATTACTTCCGCTTTCCGGAACTCTACATCATGAAAGCAGAACTATTGGCCCGTACCGGTGCTTCGATAAGCCAGTCTATTGCTCCAATCAATGAAATGCGCGCAAAAAGGGTTACCCCGGTACTTCCAGCACTAAACCCTACCAATGCCGACGAGCTGATGGACCTCATCTTCAAAGAACTGGTTACTGAAACTTTTATGGAGAACGGAAGTGAGTTTTTTGCATCCCTGCGATTTAAAAAGAACGGTCAGCCATGGATTGTAAACCTGAAAAACGGGAAAATATTAGAAGAAAACAAGTTGTGCAGACCAATACCGAACTCCGAAATCGTAAACAATCCACTCATGGAACAAAACCCTGATTTAAAATAGTATAATTATGAATAAATACATCCTCTTTTTGATGCTGGCCATGAACAGCATCATTTTCTATTCCTGCAAAAAAGACAGTAAAATACTCATTCCGTACCCGGAAGACATTACTTTTGAAGATCAGCAACTGACTGATTTTACATTCAAAATCCCAACGGCCCCTTTTAAATCGGGTGATAATAAATCGGGAATACTCACTTTTAATGTAAAGAACAATCCAGATGGGTCTTTTTCTGGCTTTGCAGTATCCAACAAAAACTGGCGCTCTTTTCCCTGGAGCCTGAGCCCGGACTTTCCCCCCGCAGGTGGCCTTACCCCGGCAAAGACCAAGTCTTGCATAGACTCCTGTATTTTCAGTGTTTACAGCACCAAACCCAATCAGACCAACAATTTCCTGGTGGCCGCTGTAAAAGACGAAGATGCATCTTTTAGCATAGATAAACCTACAGTAGTTGAGCATATACTGGTAGCCAATACCACCTATAACTTTCTATTGGAAACTTACGGTTCGGTATACTCAGGTACATTGAATGCGACTACCCAGCAATATGACATTAACGGCGCTAAGGTTAAAAACATCAATATAGCGAATCCTTCGACTGCACTTTATGGAAGATTTACACTGCCGGGCCCTGGTGGACAAAACCTGACAAAATTAACCACAGGTTATGTAAAACTTACAGTAAAGGGCTATAATGGGAGCTCGGCGACTGGCTCAGTCGACTATTATCTGGCCATTCGTCCCACTGCAGACCCAGCCAATCCTACCGCCAGTTACATCTTGCCAAACTGGGATAAGGTAGACTTAACTGCACTCGGTCCCATAACCCGTGTGGTTTTCAGTTTATCATCTTCCTATCAGGATGGTACAGGAAAAATGCTTGTTCCACCCTACTTCTGCCTGGATGGCATCAGATTAAAAAAATAGACCATTCATTCAAAATATACAATCATGAAAAAAGCAACTATCATCTGTATTCTTTTTACTGTACTAAACCAATTTAAAGGATACAGCCAGACAAAAAACAGTTTTACCATTCAAGGAACCGTTACCGGAATCGCCGAAGGGCGAAAAGCTTACCTGATTGCTGACGAAACATCAGCTAAGCCACAGGACAGCACCGTTGTTAAAAATGGGACATTTGAATTTAAAGGTAGTGTACCCTACCCCCAATATTACACCATTGTTTTTGACAGACTTCCCAAACAAAGGTTCAGGTCAGCCATTCCCTTGTTTATAGAAAATAAAAACATCAGTGTGCATGCCCCTATAGACAGTAACCTGTCCGAGCTGGAACTTAACTATTCTGGCGGTTATCCTTACGAAAAAGTAAAAGTGAAAGGCTCGGCCGCACAGGATCTGTTTTTAAAATACATCAATGGTTATGAACCTTTAAAGAAACTAAACAGCACGGCCTTTGATGCATATATCAGTTATCTGAATCCTGGAAAGGACAAACCGAAGGCGCCCATATCAGTAGGAATCAAACTAGTGGATGCCATTGATGTAACTAAAGAAAATTTACTTGTTTACGTACGTAATTTCATCAAACAGAACAATGCAAGTCCTGTTGCACTATATGTTGCGAAAAAGAACATTGGCTCTTTTAATGCAAAGCAAATAGACGAAACCCTGGCTACGCTTTCGCCTCAACTTAGAAGCACTGCAGGTGGTAAAAACCTGGTTGAAAAAGCAACCGCAATTAAAAAAACTGCGGTAGGTTCAAAATTTGTTGATTTTGCTTTCCAGGACAAAGATGGTAACCCGGTAAAATTATCAGATCATGCCGGCAAAGGAAAGTATACGCTGTTAGAATTCTGGGCTTCCTGGTGCGGGCCATGCAGGGCAGACATTCCGCATTTAAAAGAAGCTTATGAACTGTACCATCCTGCGGGGTTTGAAGTGATCAGCATCTCAATGGACGATGATAAAGCCAAATGGCTAAAGGCCGTTGCAGATGAACAGATGACCTGGTTACAGGTATCCGATTTAAAAGCATTTACAGGTGATTTCTCTAAAATCTACAATTTCAATGGCATTCCAACCTGTGTATTACTTAACCCTAATGGAGAAATTGTGACGAGAAATATGAGGGGACTTTGGATGGATAAAAAACTGATCGAACTTTACGGAAATAAATTCGGAGCAAAATTTTAAGGATTACATTTATTTATAGCAAGATAGCAAAGGGGTGGTTTACAGCTGCCCCTTTGTCATTGTTAAAGACTTAAACTTGGCGGAATTATTGAACACCTTAAAACATGTCCAATAATTTGCCATGTTTACGCCATCTCAAGATCATCTGTCTCATTTCATTGACAGTATTTTGCGATTCCTGTACAAAAAACAGCCAATCTAACACGGCATACTATTATTGGAAACAAAATTTCAAACTCAACGCCGCACAAACAGAACTCCTGGAAAAAACCGGAAACAACAAACTCTATATCCGTTTTTTTGACATCAAATGGAATACAAAAACCAAGCTTCCTTATCCCGAAGCAATTGTTAATTTCCAGACCACTACCCCGGGTCGTCACATTACACCCGTAATTTTCATTACCAACCAAACCTTTGAAAAGCTTAGCCCGGCAGGCATCGACAGCCTGGTGCGCAATAGCAACCAATTATTGGAACAGTTGGCCCGCAAAAACCATATCGTATATCAGGCTATTCAAATCGATTGTGACTGGACGTTAAGCACCAAAGCAACATACTTTAGCTTTTTAAAACAGTTGCGTACAATTAGTAAAAAGAAACTGGAAGCAACCATCCGTTTACACCAGATCAAGTACCAGTTTAAGACTGGTGTACCGCCTGTAGACCGTGGAACATTGATGTTTTACAACATGGGAAAATTATCTGCCGATCCTAAAACACCAAATTCCATTTACAATACAAAAGATGCAGCTGCCTATATTGGCACGCTAAATCAATACCTACTCCCCCTGGATGTTGCACTACCTGTATTTTCCTGGTCATTACAAATCCGTTCCGGAAAAATCATACAGGTATATGCTAAGATCGGCGTGGCAGAACTGGAAAACAAAATGCGTTACAAACCCACGGTCAATGAAAATGTTTATGAGGCAATTGATAACTTTTTTACAGCTGGGGTTTACGTAAAAACAGGCGACCTCTTTAAACTGGAAGAAAGCACACCGCAATTGTTACAACAGGCAGCGCAACAATTATCTACTCATTTAAATACAGATACAACAAGAACAATTATCTATTATGAACTCGGCAACCTCAATTTATCAGCATTTAAAGCAAAAGATTTCCAGGAAATTTCTGCTCGTTTTTAGCTTTTGCTCCCTATCTGTTGGAGGAATAGTATGGGCATGTGCCGACTATGGATACGATTACCAGTACTCTAGCTTTAGTCCGGAGGCCTTTGTTTCTCCGGAGTACACTCCTTTTTTTTATGCAGAATATATCAGTTATTACGGTGGCGGTTACGATTCACCTTATGACAAAAATACGGAACGTTACAATGATCAGGTGGTGAGCGACTGGTATAGCTACTTCGATAAAAAAGTAGACTCGGGCATTCTGAACCATTTACTGTTAAAAGCATCCGCAGCCGGTATAGATTCAGCCTATCAATCCAATAGTTTAAAAGCAGACAAGAAAAAATTAAAAGCCTTTTTTGATTATTTGTCGCTAGCCAAATCTGCCGAGAAATTCGCCGCTACCGATGTGATGTACTCCTGGGAGCCTCAACCTGCCGTAAAGCCTCCTGTTGAATTTGAAGCGAGCCTGGTTAAAAGCTTCAAAAAATCAAAAGATGCCTTTATCAAACAACGCCTATGGTTTCAATTGGTACGGTATTATTATTTTTCAGAAAAAAGTGACTCGACCTTACTACCTGAGGCTTCAAAAACCTTGAAAACGTTTGAGGCCAGTAAAAACAGCTTCCCGCAAAACATGATGCATTACAGAACATTAGGTTACGTGGCGGGTTGGCATTATCAACATAAAAACTATGCAGTTTCCAATTACCTGAACAGCCTGTGTTACAATTACTCCGTGGAAGCCAAAATCCCAAGTGAATGGAGTTTTCATCCCCAGGAAGAGGCAGACTGGAATAAGACACTCACCTTAGCTAAAACCAATGAAGAACGTGCCACCTTGTGGCATATGCTGGGTATCAATTACGACCCATTAAGGGCTATTGGTCAAATTGAAGCGCTAGATCCAAAATCAGACAAGTTAGACTTACTGCTGGCTAGAATTATTAACATTACTGAATATCACATTAGTGGAGGCAATGGTTTAAGCTCTTTAGATAGTGCTGAAAAGAGAGAGTTGAAACAAAATACTACAGCGATCAGCAATATTGCTTTAAAAAACAACACGGCCAAGCCTTATTTCTGGAACCTGGCTGCCGGGTATCTCAATTACCTATCGCACAATTATACCGCAGCAAAGACATTTTATCAGGCTGCAAAACCCCAGTTACCTCCAGGCGATAAATTGGTTATGGCCCAATATCAGATTCTGGACTGGGTTCTGTACGTAAAAGAACTTAAAAAAATAGATCCTGAAGTTGAAGCAAAAATGGTAGCGCCATTAAATTGGTTTGCAGATCTCAAAACCGGTAAAGACACCATATCTTCTTTACGTTTTGCTTATGCACTAGATTCCAGTTTACACCAGATTGCAGGTATTTATAAAAAACAGGGAGAATTGGTCAAAGCCAATGCCCTGGAAAACTACACGGATTTCTACATTCAGAACAACAATATAGAACAAATGAAAACGCTCTTGCAGAAGCCCAACAAAACAGCTTTTGAAAAAACCATGCTGCGTTATTATCCATTTGATTTGCAGGATCTCTATTACCACCAGGCACAGGTATTGGCGTATCAGGATAAAATTGACGAAGCCATTGCCATGATGACAAAAAGTGAAAGCGAGGGTGACAAAATGCTGGCCAATCCCTTTACGATGCGGATTAACGATTGTCACGATTGTGACCATCAGCGGAAACAAAGTAAAGAAATATATTCCATGGATGTGCTCAAGACCATACAACTGATGAAATCGCAAATCAAAAAGGGAACAAATGTATATGAAAATGCCATCCTGATTGCCAATGCCTTTTATAACATGAGTTTTTACGGAAATTCCAGAATATTCTATTCAGGAGAAGTGATGCAGTCTGGTGGAAACACCCCATTCGAAATTCCTATAGCTTTCAGAAGCATGTTACTTTCCAACAAAATTGCAGAAAAGTATTATTTAATCGCGCTACGTGCTGCCAAAACAAACGAACAAAAGGCCCGTTGTACTTTTATGGCCAGTAAGTGCGAGAAAAATGAGAGCTACAATCTGGTTTATACTAAACCTGAGAACAGCAATGGCAACGAATGGACCGTAACTATTGAACCGGTGTTTTATGGAGCATACTTTTCCATTTTAAACAATGAATACGACAATACCAAGTTTTACCAGGAAATCATCAAGGAGTGTGGGTATTTTAAGAGTTATGTAAACGAACATTAGATTTTAAAGTCCGGTTGCCAAAATCCGCCCTTCTTCTATTTGAAAATGTACACCGCCAGACAATTCCAATTGTTTTAAGACTGTCGATACATTTTCAGCGCATGGGGCGGTCGCGGTATACAACTTGTTCTTATCAATATTCATGTAAACTACATCCACATCATACCAACGGGAGATTTCTTTCATGATGCTTTCCAGAGGAGCTTCTTTGAAAACAAAGATTCCATTTTTCCAGGCTAAAACATCGGCTAAATCAATGTTGAGCAGTTGAATAGTTCCCTGATTAACAATAGCCTGCTGACCAGGAACAAGGGTGACCGGCTGGGAAGTTGTGAGGCCAACCTTTGCTGATCCTTTAAAGAGTGTTACTTTTGCCCACGTCTCGTCAAGGTAGCCGTTGATGTTAAAATGTGCCTCATTAACATGTACTTCGCCTCGGTTTGTCATCACCTTAAAAGCCCTGGCTCCGTCTGATACGATCTCAAAATAAGCTTCACCACTTAAAGTTACGCGTCTTTCCTTCATGCCATAAAATGATGTCGGGAAAGACAACTTCGATGCCGCATTGAGCCATACCCGGCTACCATCCGGCAAAGTAAGCTGATAAGTACCTCCATTTGGCGTGGCAATCGTATTCATCACGCCAGTCTGTACGGGAATATCAGCCTCCTTATGAAAGGTTAATTCACCATGACCAGTTTTAGTGACCTCAACTCCGGATTGATCAGCTAACTTCCCATTAGGCACTTCATTTAGTGTAATGGTTTTCCCATCTTCCAATGTCAAAACGGCCTTGTTACCACCGGGAGGAACATCATGAGTAACCAGCTGATCAGGGAAGTTTTTAATCTTACTACCAGGCTGGTTGTTGTGAAACATTGCAGCTATGCCTGTAAAAATCAAGGCAGCGCAAGCTATGCTGAGATAAATAAAGGCGCTTCTCTTATAAAATGGAGTTTGCGGAATTTGCATGTATAATAACCAGTTATAATTATTTTAGATAAGATTAGTAGACAACGATCGTCCCATCAATTTATATATAATTTCTCAAATATGCGTAATAGTTCGCAAGTTTCGGGTTTTATCCCTTCATTTGCCGGGCTAAATTTGTTGAACGATACATCGCTATATGGAACCTTTTAATCTGACCGACTACAACAGAATTGCAGCAGCCATTGCTTATTTAAAACAACATTTTAAAAACCAGCCTTCCTTAGCTGAAGTTGCTGCCCAGGTAAATCTGAGCCCTTTTCATTTCCAACGCATGTTCAGCGAATGGGCTGGGATCAGTCCCAAAAAGTTTGTCCAGTACTTAAGTATCGAATATGCAAAAAACATATTGAAAGATCAGCGAGCTACATTATTTGATGTGGCTTACGAAACGGGCTTATCCGGCACCAGCAGGTTACACGATTTGTTCATCAATATAGAGGGGATGACTCCTGGTGAATATAAAAATGGAGGCGAACACTTACAAATCAATTATAGCTTTGCAGAAAGCCCTTTTGGAATGCTTCTGGTAGCTACAACCGCCAAAGGGATTTGTCACCTTTCATTTGCCGACGATCAGCTAGAAGCCCTGAACCAGTTGAAAAGGACTTTTCCCAATGCCCATTACCATCAAATGCTGGACATGTTACAACAAAATGCCCTTTATGTTTTTACGCAGGACTGGAACCAGCTCGGTGAGATCAAACTGCACCTCAAGGGAACAGCTTTCCAATTGAAAGTCTGGGAAACCCTGATGAAGGTTCCCATGGGTAGATTAACTACCTACGGTACTATTGCTTCAAAATTAGGTAATGAGGGCGCCAGTCGTGCCGTTGGCACAGCAATTGGCAACAATCCGGTTGCTTTTTTAATTCCTTGTCACCGGGTAATTAAATCAACAGGTTTAATTGGGGAATACCATTGGGGTAGTACCAGAAAAGCCGCAATGATTGGTTGGGAAGCGGCAAAACAAAACATTCCGGAAATTGTTAAGAAAGCATGAGACATCAAATTTTAATTCCTGTTTTGTTGGCCGGCTTTGTGATATCCTGCAACAGTGAAAATGCGAATAAAACAACGGGAGATAGTACAGCAATTGTTAAAACAGACACCACCACTATGCCGACTAAGACAGTGGTTAATACGTCCGATTGCTATGGGTACACCAAGAACAGAGATACCGCATCCCTAAAATTAAATATTGCCGGGGATGAACTGACGGGTGAACTGAGCTACAAGCTTTTTGAGAAAGACAGCAATAAAGGAAAAATTGCCGGTGAATTAAGAGGCGACACCATCATTGCAGAATACACTTTCGATTCGGAAGGAATGAGATCTGTACGGGAAGTTGTTTTTGTAAAAAAAGCAGATGGGAAACTTTATGAAGGTACAGGCGAAGTTGAAGAAAAAGGTGGCAAAACACGATTCAAAAACAAATCTGCTTTAAAGTTTGATCAATCGATCGTTTTCTCTAAAGCAGACTGTAAATAATATTTAAGACCGGTTAAAATCCTTCAAATTTTTCCCAGAAGCCATCCACTGGCAACCTGGCAAAAATGTTTACAGGTTCTTTTTTTACCGGATGTAAAAATTGCAATCTGCGGGCATGTAAACAAATGCTCCCTTTGCGGCTGCCACGGGGATAGCCGTATTTGTTATCGCCTACAATTGGACAGCCCAGCGTTGACAGTTGTACACGAATCTGGTGTGATCTGCCCGTGAGGGGATCTACTTCAATCAGGTAGTAACCGTTCAGTTCGCCGATCAGCCTATAGCTCAATTCAGAACGCTGACTCCCCGGCACCTCAGTATTGTAAGGTGTAACCACATTTTTTTGCGGATTTTTAATTAACCAGTGGACCAATGTTCCAGATGGTTTCGCAGGCTTATTGCGTACAACAGCCCAATATGTTTTTTTGACTTCCCTGTTTTTAAATAGGGCATTTACCCTTTCCAGGGCTTTACTCGTTTTGGCAAAAAGAATAACGCCACTTACAGGCCTGTCCAAACGATGAACTACGCCTAAAAAGGCACTGTTCGGTTTATTATATTTAATAGCCAGGTATTTTTTTACCTGCTCATCTAAAGGCTCATCACCGGTTTCATCGACCTGAACAATGTCTCCTGCACGTTTCATTACCGCAATCAGGTGATTGTCTTCGTATAATATATCTTTATCAGTTACCGGCATTAATACTGCTCCTTTTCATTTGGAAAATCATTCCCTTTCACATCTTTGATATAAGACTGCGCAGCCGCTTTTATGCCTTCATACAAATCAAGGTATTGCCTTAAAAAACGTGGCTTAAATCCTTTGGTTAAGCCAATCATATCGTTAACAACCAATACTTGTCCGTCGCAGGATGGGCCGGCCCCGATTCCTATAGTGGGGATCAACAGGCTCTCAGAAACTTCCTTACCCAGTTTGGCAGGAATTTTTTCAAGCACAACAGCAAAACATCCGGCATCTTGCAAAGCCTGGGCATCAATTTTCAATTTATCGGCTTCTGCTTCATCTTTGGCCCTAACGGTATAAGTTCCAAATTTGTAAATAGACTGAGGTGTTAGCCCCAAATGTCCCATTACAGGAATACCAGCAGTTATGATGCGTTGTATCGAATCAACGATCTCTGTGCCACCTTCCATTTTCACACCATGTGCACCGGATTCTTTCATGATACGTATCGCAGAATTCAAAGCTTCTTTGGAGTTCCCCTGGTATGAACCGAAAGGAAGATCAACGACTACAAAAGACCGTGCGGCACCTCTAACTACACCTTGCGCATGATAAATCATTTGATCTAACGTAATTGGCAATGTTGTTTCATGACCAGCCATTACATTCGAAGCCGAATCACCAACCAGTAATACGTCTAGTCCGGCATCATCTAAAATGGTTGCCATAGAATAATCATAAGCCGTTAACATGCTTATTTTTTCTCCGCGCTGCTTCATTTCCTGAAGGATGTGGGTCGTTATCCGTTTTACTTCTTTATTTACAGACATGCTTAAATCGTTTTGTTCGAAACAAAATTAGTTTTTACATTCGAAATAACGGGATTTTTATTGTTTTTGTGACACAATACCTTTGATCTCCACGATGGAAATCTGTAAACTTTATTGTCCTCATTTTAAGTATGAACCTATTCTAATAATTTTCTTAAAAAAGTCTTGAATAGAACCTTACAAAATCCTATCTTTGTACCCCGAAATGAAGGGTTTAATTAACAGCACATTTGTTAAAAACATAATCGGTGTAAATACCGCAGATAAATCCTCATTTTTTCTAATTTTCACACCCATAATTTCTCATTATAATTACCATGACTAACTACACCAAGTTACCTGCTATCTTGTTATTGGCTGATGGAACTGTATACTATGGCAAAGCTGCCGGAAAGATAGGTACAACTACCGGCGAAATTTGTTTTAATACCGGAATGACAGGATATCAAGAGATTTTTACAGATCCTTCTTATTTTGGTCAAATCATGGTAACCACCAATGCACACATTGGAAATTACGGTATACACCGTGAAGAAATTGAATCAGACAGCATCAAAATTGCCGGATTGGTTTGTAAAAACTACAACATTGGCTATAGCCGTAAAGAGGCTTCTGAATCGATCCAGGATTACTTCCAAAACGAAAACATTGTTGGTATTTCAGATATTGATACCCGTGCTTTGGTACGTCACATCAGAAATAAAGGCGCAATGAATGCCATCATTTCGTCTGAAATCACAGATTTGGAAGAACTGAAAAGTAAATTGGCCGAAGTACCATCTATGGATGGCCTGGAGCTTTCTTCACAGGTATCAACCAAAACACCTTACTTTTATGGCTCTGCTGATGCGACTATTAAAGTAGCGGCTTTAGACCTGGGTATTAAGAAAAACATTTTACGTAATTTCTCTGACCGCGATGTCTACGTGCAAGTATTCCCTGCAAAAACTACTTTTGAAGAAATGGAAAAATGGGGTGCTGATGGCTACTTCATTTCTAATGGCCCTGGCGACCCTTCAGCCATGCCATATGCGATTGAAACTGTTAAAAAAGTATTGGCCGCCGACAAACCCATGTTTGGGATCTGTTTAGGACACCAGTTACTTGCCGAAGCCAACGGAATTGGTACCATGAAAATGTTCAATGGTCACAGGGGATTGAATCATCCGGTAAAAAATATCATCAAAAACCATTGTGAAGTAACTTCACAAAACCATGGCTTTGGTGTAATTCCTGATGAAGTTAAAAAATCAGATAAAGTAGAGATCACACACATCAACTTAAACGACCAGTCGATTGAAGGAATCCGTGTAAAAGGCAAGAAGGCATTTTCGGTACAATACCACCCGGAATCTTCTCCTGGCCCGCACGATTCACGTTATCTGTTTGATGATTTTATTACGATGATCAAAACAGAGCTTGCCTGGTAAATTACAGTTTCGTCTGTTTTAACATCATCTCACCGACATATATTAAGGTTTAGCGGGAAATCACTTTCGATTCCTTCTAAACCTTATTACATTTATAACATGGATAGAAATAACGCCATTATCAGTGTAAAAAACCTGGTAAAAAAATACGATGACTTTACGGCTGTACATGGAATCAGCTTTGATGTTTATGAAAATGAGATCTTTGGACTTCTTGGGCCTAATGGCGCCGGAAAAACAACTACACTGGAAATCATCGAAACGCTGCGTGAGAAAACTTCCGGAGAGATTTTGGTGAATGGTTATTCTGTAGACAAAGATTCGAATAAGATCAAAGGAATTATCGGGGTTCAGTTGCAGACAGCAGGTTATTATCCAAACCTAAATCTGGTTGAACTGATGGAGCTCTTTTCTGGTTTATATGGCTCTGATGTTAAGCCCATGGAAATGTTGGAAAAAGTAAATCTTCAGGATAAAGCCAAGGCGAAATACAAAGCCCTTTCTGGTGGGCAAAAACAACGTTTCTCTATTGCAACAACCTTAATTAATTCACCAAAAATCATTTTTTTAGATGAACCTACCACCGGTCTGGATCCCCAGGCGCGGAGAAATCTATGGGACCTGATTACCGAGATCCGGAATAATGGCACCACAGTGGTCATCACGACACATTATATGGACGAGGCTGAACAATTGTGTGACCGGGTCGCTTTTGTAGAGCATGGCCGGATCATCGCACTCGATACACCAGACAATTTGATCGACAAACTTATCAGCAGTGGTTTTGAAAGAACAAAAGAAGTTAAAAAAGCGAATCTGGAAGATGTTTTCATCAACCTGACCGGTAAAGAATGGCGCGAAGGATAATAAATACAAAAATGAGCAAACCTTATAATCATACAAAAGCTACCCTGGCCCTTGCAAAAGCAAGTTTCCGTTCCATCATGCGTAGCCCATCGGCTGTTGTTTTTACCCTGGCCTTTCCTTTAATTTTCATCCTGGTATTTGGCTTTCTCGGTGGTGGTGGCATCAAGGTAAAACTGGCAGTTGATCCACAATCAGATGTTCAAAACCCGATCATTGCTGCGCTTTCCCATAATCCGGTCGTTAATCTGGTAAAAGATAAAGATCAGGGGGAGATCAAAACTGGTTTGGAAAAAGGAAATATCGATGCCCTGATTAACATTAAAAAGAATGAAGCGGGTAAGCCTGCCTATATCGCAAATGTTCAATACACTTCTGCCTCGATTGACAAAGGAAGTATCTTGAAATCCGTTTTAAACAACCTGATGTATACGTTAAATACCAGGGACATCGTGCCTACTGTGGCGGAGATTAAAGAAAGTACTGTAGAAGGCAGAACCTACCGGACCATTGATTTCATTTTACCTGGCCAATTGGGCTTCTCTTTACTAAGTACAGGTGTATTTGGTACTGCATTTGTGTTTTTCAGCTTGCGACAGACCCTGGTGATCAAACGTTTTTTTGCCACCCCGGTAAGAAGATCGAGCATTGTTTTTGGGGAGGGTATAGCCAGAATTGGATTTGCCTTACTTGGCGCCATCTTCATCATCCTGATCGGACATTTCTTTTTTCATTTTACTTTAATTAATGGAGTAGTCACCATTTTAAACATGCTGGTACTGGCCATTATCGGCCTCATTGTCTTTATGGGATTTGGATTTGTGGTTTCAGGTATCGCCAAAAGTGAAAGTACCATTCCTCCGATTTCCAATATCATTACACTGCCCCAGTTTTTGTTATCAGGCACCTTCTTTTCTATCGATGCCTTTCCTACCTGGCTACAGCCAATCAGCAGGGCTTTACCACTAACTTACCTGAACGATGCCATGAGAAAAGTAGCATTTGAAGGCGCCGGACTTTGGGATGTCAAACACCAGATCCTGATTATGATCATCTGGGGAATTGGCATCTATGCGGTAGCGGTTAAGGTGTTCAAGTGGGAATAAAAAATCAAATCAGATGGCACCAAATTATTTTAAGGATTTGGGGCCTGACATGCAGCTTTGTATGAGCCTTTAGCAGAGTCGAATGTTAGCCTGACTTTCTCCGACTCTCCTCCTACTCTTGTTCGACAAAACTAAACCAATAGTTATACAAAAGCAGGAGCATATTCAGACTATTTTCGGGCGTGCCATTAGCTCACTCACAGATCCCATAAAATTACCGGAGTTCTAAGATCTTTGCTGTAATTAAATAAAGTATTTAAATTAAAAAACGTGAAAACACAAAAAATTTGTTTAGACCCATCAGCACTCATTTTTTAACACGTAACTGTATCTTAACTAAGGCTTAATTCAAAAAAAATCATTATCAATCCCTAAAATTTAAAATTTATTATAACTTTGAGTATCGCTTAGTAATTGTAAATTTTACACTAAGCTAATTTCACTAAAAACCAATATTAAAAAATGAGTTTAATAATCGATGTTCATGCGCGTCAAATACTTGACTCCCGCGGTAATCCTACAATTGAAGTAGATGTAATGACAGAAAATGGTGTCCTGGGTCGCGCTGCCGTACCATCAGGTGCTTCAACTGGCATACACGAGGCTGTAGAGCTTCGCGACAATGACAAATCTGTATATATGGGTAAAGGTGTTTTAAAAGCAGTTGCCAATGTAAATGATAAGATTGCTGATGAATTGAGAGGAATTGATGTATTTGAACAAAATGCGATTGATAGCTTATTGATTAAATTGGACGGAACAGAAAACAAAGGTAATTTAGGTGCCAATGCCATCCTTGGTGTATCTTTGGCTGTAGCTAAAGCTGCTGCACAAGAAAGCCGCCAACCTTTATACCGCTATATTGGTGGTGTAAATGCAAACATCCTTCCAATCCCAATGATGAACATCGTTAACGGTGGTTCCCACTCGGATGCTCCGATTGCTTTTCAGGAATTTATGATCATGCCTGTTGGCGCATCTTCTTTCTCTGAAGCATTAAGATGGGGTACCGAAGTATTTCATAACCTGAAAGCCATTTTGCATGACAGGGGTTTATCTACTGCAGTAGGTGATGAAGGTGGTTTTGCACCAACATTTGACGGTACTGAAGATGCTGTTGAAACCATTATTAAAGCGATTGAAAAGGCAGGTTACAAAGCTGGTGAGCAAATCTTTTTAGCATTTGATTGTGCTGCTTCTGAATTTTACAAAGACGGCAAATACGACTATACTAAGTTTGAAGGCGAAAAAGGAGCGATCCGTACCAGTGCAGAACAAGCTGAATACCTGGCTCAGTTAACTCAAAAATATCCTATCATTTCTATTGAAGACGGAATGGGTGAAGATGACTGGGATGGCTGGAAATTGTTAACGGAGAAAATTGGTGATAAAGTTCAATTGGTTGGTGATGATTTGTTCGTAACAAATGTAAAAAGATTACAAACCGGTATTGACAACAATACAGCAAACTCAATTTTGGTGAAAGTGAACCAGATCGGTTCATTGACTGAAACCATCAATGCGGTATCCCTGGCACAAACCAATGGCTATACTTCAGTAATGAGTCATAGAAGTGGAGAAACAGAAGATACAACTATTGCTGATTTAGCCGTTGCATTAAACTGTGGTCAGATCAAAACCGGTTCAGCTTCCCGCTCAGACAGGATCGCTAAATACAATCAATTGCTGCGTATTGAAGAAGAATTGGGTTCTGCTGCACGCTTTATTGGCAAAGACTTTAAATTTTTGAAGAAATAACCGGTATCCAAAGGAACCATAAAGACCAGGCGGAATCATAATGATTCCGCCTTTTTTTGTACAGGCATTTTCTGATTCAATAAGAACATACAGCCTTGTGCAGATATCAGTTTTTTTCCTATATATTTGTATCATGAATCGCGTATTAGATCTTGTCCGCAATAAATACTTCCTATCCGTAGCTGCTTTTGCAGTATGGATGTTGTTTTTTGACAGGAACGACATGATTTCTCAATATGAATTCCGGTCGCAGGTAAATAAGTTACAGGAAGAAAAGGATTTTTATACCAGGGAAACTGCCCAGGTAAAGAAAGACCTGAATGAGCTGAGTACCAATTTAAACACGGCTGAGAAATTTGCACGGGAAAAGTACTTCATGAAGAAAGATAATGAAGATGTCTTTGTCATTATAAAAGAAGCACCTAAAAACTAATATCCAAATTTAGGTAAGGTAAGCTTATACTTAACCACAACAACCCTCAAGGTAAATATGAAGGCGATCACAATAATGGTTGCTACATCCTGCTTTAAATTAAAATATTGAAGGCTAAAGTAAAGTATCCCGCCCAGAATACAGGCTGTTGCATAAATTTCCTTGTGGAAAATTAAAGGAATTGTATTCAGTAAAGTATCCCTGATTACACCTCCAAAACAGCCGGTAATGGTTCCCAATGCAACGCAAATACCCGGACTTAAACCAAACATAATTCCTTTTTGGATGCCCAGCATGGTAAACAAGCCCAGGCCCATAGAATCAAACAAGAATAAGGTGACTTTAAACTTTTTAACGTGTGTTTTAAAAAATATGGTTCCCAAGGAAGTCAGTAAGATCAGCAAACAATAATTTACGTCGCGCATCCAGGCTACAGGTGTATCGCCAAGTAACATATCACGTACCGTACCACCGCCAATGGAGGTTACAAATGCAATGATGAGCACTCCAAAAGGATCCAGTCGGCGCTGCATGGCCGCAAAAGTGCCAGAAACAGCAAAGGAAATGGTTCCAAGCGTCTCGATAGTCTCCATGGTACTGATCTGCATCTTCGTTTAATTTAAATTACATTTCGCCGTTCCGCTTTCTGAAAAACCATTCTGTAGTTAACAGTACCATAATCAAAGCAAACAGCCATTTGAAGTTAATCAATTCCTGGTATTTTCGGTCTTCATAACTTACGGTTTTAATTTGTTCATTGTTTTTGATTACCTCAGCCAGTTTACTTATGTCCTGAGGCATATACATGGCAGCATTGGTTTGTTTGGAAATGGTATTTAACAACTGATGGTTGGCGGCCGTTTGCTGATATTCTGCGATCAGTGCATGAACATAAAACATACCCTTTGCGGTGTATTTTTGATTGCCAAAAGTTGTGCTTGCCATATAAGAATAGCTACCTGAAGGTAAGGCTCCCGCATTAAGTTGATAGGCATTTTCTGTTCTGGAGCATAAAAAATTATAGGTTTTACCGTCCTGACTTTTGATCTGAACAGCTACATCAGGTGTATTTACAGGTACGTAACTATCGGTATACAATACCGCATTGATCAGTATTGGTTCATTTTCATCGAAAGCATTTTTGGTTGTATATGCCTTGAACTTACGCTTATCGTCTTTTACGGAAAGATATTGGATGCTTTTAGAAATCAGATCGTTAAAAACAGAGGTTTCTTTTTGTGTCTCTGCTTCTGAGAGTTTCCACCTCCATAAACCCTCTCCTATCAGATAACCGGTTTTACGTCCATTGTCTGACATAAAAAACAACTGAGGGTTCTCTGTATCGATTTTACCAATTCGCTGATTTAAAACCACCATAGCATTTCCATTGAACTGCACCTTTCCGAAAGGCATGAGTAAGGGATCATAAGCCTCGATTTGCTTTACAGCCTGATCATCTAGATTGAAGGCTGTAAAGCCAGTATTTACGTGACTATAGGCCTCTTGTAATGGAGCATTGGCATTTACGATATGAACCTCTTTTTGAATTTGATTGAACGCATTGAAATTACTTTGAGCACCTAAAATATGCCAGATGGAGACATTCGTAAGTTGTAACTTGTTCAAAAAACCTGTAGCATCATAGCTAACTGATGGCAATTGATACAAAACAACCAAACCGTAGTCTTTAAGATTAACCGAATTCAGATCATCGGCCAAAGCAATTTTCACTTCGTAATTTTTATTTTGTGCAATCACCTGCTTTAAAGCAGAAATATCTGGATGCGGGCCCGCTGCCGCAATCAGAATTTTTTGCCTGGCATCTATAACTTCTATAAAAACACTTTGGGTATTGTTCTTCTCCGAAACCTCATGCGCAAGCGGGCTAAGGTTGATGGTATATTTTTGAAGTCCCAGCTTACTTGCTTTTAACTTAACCTGTATATTTTTAACGAAAGCATTTTCATTGATCTGCACCTGTTCTTCAAATACATTACGGCCGTTATCAAGCACCGACAAAGTAGTATGCATCCCTTTACTGTCAAATGCCTGTACCTGGATAGACAAGATGAATTCATTATTGAGATAAACCAGGTCATTGTAATTTATACTGGCGATCATGAGGTCTTTTTTAGCTACTGAATCGCCTAAGGCAATGGTATATACCGGAGCTTTTAATTTGTTCACCTCATACAAAGGTGTCCCGCCACGGTTAAAAATGCCATCAGTTGCTAAAATTACGGCTCCTATATTCCGGTTTAAATACGCATCATTTAACTGAGTGATCAGCTGAGATGCATTGGTTAATTTACCCTTGTAGCTGAAATCAAAACCCGGACTAACCACATCACTAAAATTATAGACTTTTACCTCATAGTCATCTTCCAGTTGTTTCGCCAGGTCTTTGAGGTTTTTTTCATATTGCTGCTTGTTAAACCCTGCAGGTTCAATGTTTCCTGCCGAAATGGAATTGTCTTGTGCAATCAGGATGATTGGCTTTTCTAGGTTGTATGAAACACTTCTGATTAAAGGAAAAGCAAGCAGACAGCCGATCAGACCAAGAGCAACGGTCCGGATGGCAAACAACGCATATCTTAAGCGTCGATCTAAATGCTCCGTTTTTCTGTACAGCAACCAGGCCAACAGTAAAGCTACCCCAAAACAGGCAACTAAAGATAAGGCCGTATACACTGTAAAGGAATCGCTCATACGCATTTGGGTAAAGATGCTAAATTTTAAAAAAATAAGCCTAATTTCAGATGCAAAACATTTTTTTTCCGACAAATATGAAAACCTGGACCAAAACCTTGTTAATCAGCATCATGACATTACCAGCATTTGCTCAATCCGGATTTAAAGCTCAACAACTGAAATTCGACCGCGTAAAAACAGCCTATGATGAAAAATGGTCTGGCTTGCAGAAGGAATTGAAGGCTGCAAAATTCCCGGAAAATTTCAGCCTGTTTCTGGCTGCGTATAAAACCGAGGGTAAATTGGAGGTTTGGCTCAAAGCCGCTGATCAGGATGAATATAAACTGTTTAAAACGTATAATTTCTGCGCACACTCCGGCACTTTGGGACCAAAAATTAAAGAAGGAGACTTACAAACTCCTGAAGGGTACTATGTCATCAATGCATTCAACCCCCAGAGCAACTTTCACCTTTCTTTAGGGATAAACTACCCGAATAAAATAGATCTGCTCAGGAGCGGCTCGCAAAGGCCTGGAGGAGACATCTATATTCATGGCAATTGTGTAACCGTAGGTTGCATACCACTCACAGATGATAAAATCAAAGAGCTATATCCAATCGCAGTAGAAGCAAAAAACAACGGACAACAACAGATTCAGGTTTATATTTTTCCATTTAAAATGACTGTAGCCAATGTGACGAAATACACCAAACAATTTCCTCAGCAAGAAGTATTTTGGCGTAACCTGAAATCAGGTTATGATTATTTTGAAAAACACAAAACACTACCAGTGGTTACACAAAAAGGCACACAATATGCCTTTAAATAATAAAGCTTGTATCAAAGTAAATTGATACAAGCTTTATTTATCAGTTTAAATCTGTTTTCTTATAGCATACCACCGCAAACCGACAAAACCTGTCCGGTCACATAAGCACTCATTTCTGAAGCTAGGAAGACACAAACATTTGCTACATCTTCAGTTTCACCAGCTCTTTTCAGTGGAATACCTTCTTCCCAACCTTTAACTACTTTAGGATCCAGTACATCTGTCATTTCCGTACGGATAAAACCCGGGGCAACTACATTGGTACGGATGTTACGAGATCCCAGTTCTTTCGCTAAAGATTTAGAGAAACCGATAATACCGGCTTTTGAAGCTGCATAATTGGCTTGTCCAGCATTTCCCTGTACACCAACTACTGAACTCATATTGATGATAGAACCTTTACGCGCCTTCATCATTACCTTAGAAGCAGCCTTACATACGTTGAAAACGGATTTCAGGTTGACATTGATCACCTCATCCCAATTCTCTTCACTCATGCGCATCAATAAACCATCTTTCGTAATTCCCGCGTTGTTAACTACAATGTCCAGGCTACCAAAATCGGCGACAATGTTATTGATCAATTGCTCAGCTTCATCAAATTTAGAAGCGTCAGAGCGATAGCCTTTCACCTGAGTACCGAACGACTGCAACTCCTGCTCCAGGGCCAGACCTTTTTCAACAGAAGATAGATAAGTAAAAGCAACATTAGCTCCCTGTTCTGCAAACTTCTCCGCAATTTTACGCCCTATTCCTTTAGAAGCACCAGTGATCAGTGCTGTTTTTCCTTCTAATAATTTCATTATATCGTATTGTTTGGTTATTGATCTATTTAATTAATGCTGGCTCCTGCTGACTTAAGCAATGAAAACTTCCCAATCCCCAGATGATGTCTGTAGAATCGATTCCAACTACTTTTCTATCAGGAAAAACGTCTTGTATTATTTTCAAGGCTTTTTCATCATTTACATCTCTGAAAGTTGGCACAACGACCGCAGCATTAGCGATATAAAAATTGGCATAAGATGCTGGTAAGCGCGTGTCTTCATGAATTACCGGTGAGGGCATTGGCAGTTTAACAATATTTAAAGCCTTACCATTTGGCAGACGCATCTGTTTAAGTGCTTCCAGGTTTTCCTGTAGCAGGATATAATTTTCATCCAGAGGATTACTTTCTACTACAGTAAGCACAGTATCTTCATTAACAAAGCGGGTGATGTCATCGATGTGTCCGTCTGTATCATCACCTACAATGCCATCTCCCAGCCAGAGGATCTGTTCCGCACCATAAAACTGCAATAAATAATTTTCTATTTGTTCTTTATTGAGATGTGGATTACGGTTTTCATTTAATAAACAAGCGGTAGTGGTTAAGATTGTACCTGCACCATTGAATTCAACAGATCCACCTTCCATCACGATATCAGGCGTATACAAGGGCAAGTCAAAATGTTGTGCTATTTTAGTCGGGATCACATCGTCCAGATCAAAAGGTGGGTATTTACCACCCCATGCATTATAGCCCCAATCCACAACAGATTTTTGGGTACCATCAGCATTCAATAAAAATGCAGGGCCGTGATCGCGGCACCAGGCATCATTGGTTGGATTCAGATAAAACTCTACATTAGCCAGGTCTGCCCCAACTTTCTCCAGCTCTTGTATGGCAAAAGCTTTAGTTTCATCGTCGTTGATATTGATTCGTACCTTTTCGCCTTCAGCTACAATTTTTATAAACTGGCAATAAGGTTCGTATATGGTTTCAATTTTACCTGGCCAGGAAGCTTCTTTATGAGGCCAGCTTAACCAGGTTGCTTCGTGTTTAGCCCATTCCGCTGGAAAAGCATAGCCTGCTTTTTTTGGCGTATGGTTAAATATTACTTCGTTAAATGATGACATGCTCAAATCTTAAACGTTCTCTTAATCTTCGTCAATAAACCTTTTGGTGATCGGCTGATAAGAGTCTATTCTGCGATCTCTTAAGAAGGGCCAGTGTTTGCGGAAAAAATCAGATTCAGATAAATCCAGCTCTACAACTTTCGTCTCTTCCTCATCGTGTGAACCCAGGTAAAGTAACCTGCCCTGCGCATTGGTGGCAAAACTTCCGCCCCAAAATTTCATCGCTCCGTTCTGCTCAAGACCAACACGGTTTACACTTACCACTGGCACCCCATTAGCTACCGCATGTGAACGCTGAATGGTTTGCCACGCATTGTATTGGTCTTTATTTGTTTCTTCGTCCTGATCTGTTGCCCAACCAATTGCCGTTGGATAAAACATGATCTCGGCACCCATTAAGGCAGTTATACGCGATGCCTCAGGATACCATTGATCCCAGCAGATCAAAATCCCGATTTTGGCAAATTTTGTCTGAAAAACCTTATACCCCAAATCACCAGGGGTAAAATAGAATTTCTCATAAAAAGCAGGATCGTCCGGAATATGCATTTTACGGTACTTACCCAAATAGGTACCATCAGCATCTAAGACGGCAGTGGTATTGTGGTACAAACCAGCTGTGCGTTTCTCAAACAAGGAAGCAATGATCACTACGCCCAATTCTTTTGCAATAACCTGTAAGGCATCGGTGGATGGGCCAGGGATAGCCTCAGCCAAATTGAAGTTTTCGTAATCTTCAACATCGCAAAAGTATAAAGAAGTAAAGAGCTCCTGTAGACACACAATTTGTGCTCCTTTTGCCGCTGCTTCCCTAATTTTAACGATTGCTTTATCTAAATTTTCTTGTTTATTATTGGTACAACTCATTTGTACCAATCCAACTTGTACTTTAGCCATTCTCTATCAACAAATAATTTGCTGCAAAGTTAGCCAAAAAAAATAAAAGATTGTCCGGGAATCAGGATTGTCCTCTTAAAGGGCTGTCTAGGAAGCGATGCCATCGCGATACTCCTGCTGCAATTCAAACAGACATTTGGCGCAAAGGCAGCCTTCATACAGCTCGCTAATGTATTGCACTTCATTTAAATCCAAATGAACCACACTACACTGGCATTTGGTATAGGAATTGGCTTTACACTCTATTGGTGTGCCGCATCGCTCGCAAGGTATGATTTCGTGTTTAGCCATCGAACTACAAATATACTAGAACTCAAAGAACCCCATTTCACAAATAAGTAAAATATTGTGCATTAAAAAAGGGAGTAAGAACTTAATCTTACTCCCTCAATATGTATCTGATTCCGGTAATTAACCTGAACAGCTAATGCAACCTTCTTCCATTGAACAAACTGGTCCTTCAACGATTTCTTCTGCACTTTGCTCAATATGCTCCGGAATTACCGGCTCCATATTTTTTCCAGCCTGATTCTCTACCGTAAATTTCACGGCCTGAGAAGCTGCTTGTGTACGCAAATAATACATACCTGTTTTCAAACCTTTTTTCCACGCATAGAAATGCATTGAGGTTAGTTTCGATGTATTTGGTGCATTGATAAATAAATTCAAAGATTGAGATTGACAGATATAAGCGCCACGGTCAGCAGCCATATCAATAATGCTACGCATTTTAATTTCCCAAACTGTTTTATACAATTCTTTGATGTAATCAGGTATTTCAGCAATATCCTGGATGGAACCATTAGCCAGGATAATTCTGTCCTTCATTGCTGGAGTCCACAACCCTAAAGCTACTAAATCCTTTAACAAGTGTTTATTTACCACAATAAACTCACCACTCAACACCCTTCTGGTATAAATATTAGAAGTATATGGTTCGAAACATTCGTTGTTGCCTAATATTTGAGAAGTAGATGCGGTTGGCATCGGTGCAACCAATAAAGAATTGTACACACCATCTTTAACCACTTTTTCACGCAGACTTTCCCAGTCCCAACGACCGCTATCAGGTTGTACATTCCAAAGATCAAACTGGAATTTACCTTTAGATAAAGGCGAACCTTCAAAAGTTTCGTACGGACCATGTTTAACTGCAAGATCATGCGAAGCAGTCATGGCTGCAAAATAAATGGTTTCAAATATTTCTTTATTCAGAATACGGGCACCTTCACTTTCGAAAGGCAAACGCATTAAAATAAAGGCATCGGCTAATCCTTGTACACCCAAACCTACTGGTCTGTGACGCATGTTGGAGTTTTTGGCTTCTTCTACCGGATAATAGTTGTAGTCAATGATCTTATTTAGGTTTACTGTAGCCTGGTAGGTTACATCGTATAATCTTTGGTGATCAAACTCCCCATTGATCACGTACCTTGGTAATGCCAATGAAGCTAAGTTACACACTGCAACTTCGTCCTTAGCGGTATACTCGATTATTTCAGTACACAGGTTAGAACTTTTAATGGTACCCAGGTTTTGTTGGTTTGATTTGCTGTTGGCAGCATCTTTATACAACAAATAAGGGGTACCTGTTTCAATCTGCGAATCCAGAATTGCAAACCAAAGTTCTTGTGCTTTAATGGTTTTACGGGCACGACCTTCTTTTTCGTAACGCTCATATAGCGCTTCAAATTCTTCACCAAAGCAATCTGCCAATCCAGGAGCTTCATGCGGACAGAATAAACTCCAATCCTCATTTGCTTCTACACGTTTCATGAACAAATCACAAACCCAAAGTGCATAGAACAAATCACGTGCACGCAATTCTTCCTTACCATGGTTTTTACGCAAATCCAGGAAGCTGAATACATCAGCATGCCATGGCTCTAAATAAATGGCAAAAGCACCTTTACGTTTACCTCCGCCCTGATCTACATAACGTGCAGTATCATTAAACACTTTAAGCATCGGTACAATTCCATTACTGGTACCATTTGTACCGCCAATATAAGAACCTGTAGCTCTGATATTGTGTATGCTTAACCCAATACCACCGGCACTCTGCGAAATTTTAGCCGTTTGTTTCAGGGTATCATAAATACCTTCGATACTATCGTCCTGCATGGTCAACAAAAAGCAGGATGACATTTGAGGTTTAGGCGTTGCTGCGTTAAACAAGGTTGGTGTAGCATGTGTAAACCAACGTTCGCTCATTAAATTGTAAGTTGCAATTGCACTTTCAATATCACCTTTATGGATACCAACAGAAACGCGCATAAACAAATGCTGGGGACGTTCTACAATTTGACCTTCCACTTTTAACAAGTATGATTTCTCCAATGTTTTGAAACCGAAATAATCAAAACCGAAATCTCTGTCATATATAATGGTACTGTCTAAAATATCAGCATTCTTTTCAATGACTTCCCAGACATCATCAGCAATTAATGACGCTGGTTTACCTGTTTTGGCATCGATATAGTTGTAAAGCATTTCCATCGTTTTTGAAAACGATTTGGTGGTGTTTTTATGTAGGTTTGATACCGCGATGCGGGATGCAAGCAAGGCATAATCTGGATGCTTGGTAGTTAAAGAGGCTGCTGTTTCTGCAGCAAGATTGTCCAATTCAGAGGTTGTAACACCATCATACAAACCTTCAATTACCTTCTTGGCAACATCAATCGGATCTACAAGTTCAGCGTTAAAACCGTAGCACAGCTTTTCAATGCGCGCTGTTATCTTGTCAAATCTCACCGCTTCTTTGCGGCCATCTCTTTTTATTACAAACATATTTCTTAGGTATTTAGGTGCATATTATCTACAGTATAAGATAGCATCGGCACCAGTTATTCAAATATTTATCTATTTACGCCGGCCAGGGTATGGCCTGAAGCACTAAAAATCATCATCCAATGAAAAAGCTGCGGCTTTGTCTTCCGTAGAAGTCAGCACACCGCTTTTCTGATAATCCCCTACTCTTTTTTCAAAGAAATTGGTCTTACCTTGTAAAGAGATCATTTCCATAAAGTCAAATGGATTGGTTGCATTGTATATTTTTGCATAACCAAGCTCCTGCAACCACCTGTCGGCCACAAATTCAATATATTGTGACATCAATTTCGCATTCATGCCTATCAAAGCAACAGGTAATGCATCAGTAACAAATTCCTTTTCAATTTCAACAGCATCGCTGATGATGCCATGAACCTGCTCCTGGCTCAGTTTGTTTTTCAACATACCATACAGCAGACAGGCAAACTCACAATGCGAACCTTCATCTCTTGAGATCAGCTCATTGCTAAAAGTTAAGCCGGGCATCAGGCCACGTTTTTTCAACCAGAAAATGGAACAGAAACTGCCGCTAAAAAAGATACCCTCAACTGCAGCAAAAGCGACAAGGCGCTCTGCAAAGTTACCGTTGTCGATCCATCGCAAAGCCCACTCTGCTTTTCTTTTTACTGCAGGTACAGTATCGATGGCATGAAACAATCTGTCTTTTTCTTCAGGGTCTTTAATATAGGTATCAATCAGTAATGCATAGGTCTCGGCATGGATATTTTCCATCATGATCTGGAATCCATAAAAACAACGTGCTTCCGGAAGCTGAACCTCACTCATGAAATTCACTGCCAGATTCTCGTTTACAATACCATCACTTGCAGAGAAGAATGCGAGAATATGAGAAATAAAGTGTCTTTCACCGTCATTTAAATTGTCCCAGTGTTTTTGATCGTCCGAAAGATCGATTTCTTCCGCAGTCCAGAAACTGGCTTCAGTCTTCTTATACATCTCCCAGATTTCAGGGTATTTAATCGGCAAAAGAACAAAACGATCTTTATTTTCTTTTAGTAATACTTCTTCTTCTTGCATAAGCATCTATTTAAGGTGGTAAATGTATATTGATTTAATAAAGCTTTAATAAATTCCAGTCGCTACGCAATCCATACCTAGTTAAACCTTTTGAAAGAACCGAAATTCTGACCGGCACTTTAAACAACTAAATATTAAATACTTAACAAAAAAACTGAGACTGTTTTATTAAAGAACTTTATGTAAACAAATATAAAGTCTGCACCCCGGATATGTAAACAATAGTTGTTAACAAGCTGGCGTTTTTATCAACACCAAAAGGAGAAATTGACACATTAATTACGCTCAAAAGTTGGTATTTATTTCTTTTACGCGCTAGGAAAATTAAAGAATTGGTGTTAATAAATTCAAGAAACTGACTATAACGGAGTTAAAGTTAAAAAAGACTAATCGGCATCCAGATGATAGCTGATTTCTACTTTGGAATGTCCTTTTCTATAAAATCCAAGTTCCTTTGCCGCTCCTTCAGAGAGATCAATGATATATTTTCTGGAATGTGGGCCCCTATCGTTTACTTCTACATCAACTGATTTTCCATTGTCAAGATTGGTTACCGTAACAATAGTACCAAAAGGTAATTTCAGGTGTGCAGCAGTCATTTTTTTCCCCCGGTAACGAACCCCGCTAGTTGTTCTTCGGCCTTCAAATTTCTTAGCGTAGTAAGTGGCATAACCGGTTTTTGTAATTTCTCTGGCTGAGGTAGTAACAGCAGATTTTGTATTTGTACTGGCGTATGTTTCTGGATTTTCTTCCGAGGATGGATTTTGGGCAAAAACCCCAAAAGACATCAACATACTACATAACAATAAACAATACTTCATATTTACCCAAGTTGGTGAACGGACAAACATAAGTAAACTAAGTAGTTAAAAACAAGAAGTGCCTAGTAAAATATCACCAGGCACTATACTTATATCACTGATAAATAAATTATTTCTTATCAGGCACAAAACTCATGGAGATGGAGTTCACACAGTTACGTGTATTTTTTTCTGTGAAGCCTTCACCAATAAACACATGCCCTAAATGTGCCTTACAATTTGAACATACAATTTCGGTACGCATGCCGTCAGCATCTGGTATTCTTTCCACAGCGCCTTTAATTTCATCGTCAAAACTTGGCCAACCGCAATGCGATTCAAATTTAGATTCAGAGCGGTATAAAGGAGCGTTACAACGCCTGCAGATATAGGTTCCCGCTTCCTTATTATTGAGTAATTTTCCCGTACCAGGATATTCGGTTCCTTTGCGTACAATTACATCTTCTTCTTCCTTAGTTAATTTATTCCAGTCCATCTTCTTTGTTGTTTTTGTTGTATTCTCTTTTTTGGGCTGTTGCGCACAAGCCATCAAACTGCTCAAAGCTAACAAGCCGGCAAACATAAATGTTTTAGTCTTCATTTACTGTAGATTATTTAAGCAATATACGCTGCAATATTGAGTTTGGTTTGCCTAAACCTAAAAATCAACATCATTGTATTGTAAAACCTATTAACTTTGGGCAGCACAACCGTGACTGATATGGCCATACCTAAAGTTATTTATCAAACATTTAAAACAAACAAATTACCATTAATTAACAAAATCGCTGTTAGATGGTTGAAGTTTAGAAATAAAGATTACCAATACGAGTTTTACGATGACAACCGCATCGTCCAGTTTCTAAAAGAAGCATACGAGCCTGAAATACTCCAGGCTTATGAACGGCTAAACATCGGAGCTGCGAAGGCTGATTTTTTCCGGTATGCCATATTATACAAAAAAGGAGGTGTTTACCTGGATATCGATGCCTACGCACTTGGCTCCCTCGACCAGATCGTCCGACCAGATGATGCAGCTGTCATTTCTAAAGAAAAATTCCCCAATATTTATGTGCAGTGGGCATTAATTTTTGAAGCAGGACATCCATTTCTGAAAAAAACACTGGACCTGATTATGTATAATATCCGCGAAAATACTTATCCACATAGTGTACATGGAATGACCGGCCCTACGGCTTACTCCCAGGCCCTACTTGAGTGCATTGCGGCAGACCCCCGGGTAAAATACCGAATCTTCGGGCAGGATTACAATAAGAAGATTAAACCCCGGCTCCCCTTTAGTAAAATGCTGTACAAAGATTCGCAACATTGGAAGAAGATGGAAAAGACCACCACAGTACTCAAACCCCTATAGTGCACAAATAAAAAACTCCGATGAACGAATTCACCGGAGTTTTTAAATTATACAAGAAGATCTTTGTAATGTTCTTATTTTTTCAATAGTGCGGCCATCGCTTCACCGATTTCAGCAGGACTTTCTACTACACGGATACCGCACTCAGCCATGATTTTCATTTTAGCGGCAGCAGTATCATCTGCACCACCAACAATAGCACCAGCATGTCCCATTCTACGTCCCGGAGGCGCAGTCTGTCCAGCGATAAAGCCAACCACCGGCTTAGTACCATTTTCTTTGATCCAAAGCGCTGCTTCAGCTTCCATTCCACCACCAATTTCACCAATCATGATGATACCTTCAGTTTCAGGATCGTTCATCAACAGTTCAACCGCTTCTTTAGTAGTAGTTCCGATAATTGGATCACCGCCGATACCGATTGCAGTTGTGATACCTAAACCTGCTTTTACAACCTGATCAACAGCTTCGTAAGTTAAGGTGCCAGATTTAGAAACCACACCAACTGTACCTCTTTTGAAGATAAAACCTGGCATGATACCAATTTTAGCTTCATCAGCAGTAATTACACCCGGACAGTTCGGACCGATTAAACGACAGTCTTTATCAGAGATATATTCTTTAACCTGAATCATATCCTTGGTCGGGATACCTTCAGTGATACAAACGATAACTTTAATTCCAGCTTCTGCAGCTTCCATAATTGCGTCAGCAGCAAATGCAGGTGGAACAAAAATGATAGATACATTGGCGCCGGCTTGATCAACCGCATCCTTTACCGTATTAAATACTGGTTTTTCTAAGTGAGTCTGACCACCTTTGCCTGGAGTAACACCACCAACAACATTAGTACCGTACGCTATCATTTGAGAAGCATGATAAGTACCCTCATTTCCAGTAAAACCCTGAACAATAACTTTTGAATCTTTATTTACTAAAACACTCATGTATCTTTATTTTTTTGTGCAAACTTAGATAAAATTGTTTTTAAATACAATTATATCGGAGGTCCGTTGTCATAAAAAACACAATTATTACACTTGGTCTTTTTTAACGATGTGCTCTACCCTTGTGTCGGGTATAAACCACATGATTGCAACAATCACATAACAGGCAATACCGATCCAGGGATTGATGAAACTTCCACCTATTGCACATAGGTAAATCGCAGCAGAGGCTTTACCTTTTACATCCGCACCGTAGGCCCTGGCCACAGCAGAATCCGGCCCGTGCAACTGGGTCAACTTACGGATCAGAATAAAATAAGCTACAGAGGCCATCAACAAAATCACCCCATAAACGGCCACTGGCCAGGTTTCATAATGATTTTCGCCCATCCAGGCTGTGGCAAAAGGAAACAGCGATAACCAAAAGAGCAGATGAAGGTTTGCCCAAAGCACCTTACCATTCACATTTTTCACAATCTGCATCATGTGGTGGTGGTTGTTCCAATAAATGCCAACATAGATAAAGCTCAATACATAACTCATAAAAGTAGGTATGATCGGAATTAAGGCTTCTAAACTGGTTCCATGCGGAACTTTAAGTTCCAGTACCATAATGGTTAATATAATGGCCAATACACCATCACTAAAAGCTTCGAGTCTATTTTTATTCATAAATTAAAGATAATATATCATTGGATTACTTTGGTTAAATATTCATTTCTTTGTATACATGGAGCCACTCAAAATTTATTTTAAAATAACAAAAATTGGTAATGGTAAATTTTTAAAAACCAGGGATGAAGTCAACAACCTCATTGTTGAGGTGATTGACAAAAACCCTAGCAAAACAGCTTCTGTCCTTCGGGAATTAGCACTGGAGTCTTTCAAAAATGAAGATAAAGCTCAAAAAGCCATGCAAATCAACAATTTTTTCTTCATTAGTAAAATCGAAGACATCGAAATTATCGTGACCTTCTTACCCAATGAACGTTTGCTTCAGGAGCAGTTTTATACGCAGTGGCGATATGTACAGATCTCCGAACCGTACAGACTGGTTCAATACTTAGATGAACACAAGCTGATTGTGTATAGTGAAAAGACGAAGGTGCTACACATGATTAAACTGGATAAGGATGTCGTTGTAGTGGTTGCTGACGATTAGAGCTGGCTATCGCTAAACCATTTTTTATAAATAGACTGGTAAGTCCCGTTTTCTTTGAGCAAAGCAATCACCTCGTTAAACTGGGCTTTCAATTTCACATCACCTTTCTTCATTGCAACGGCATAGGATGAATCTGTTTTTGGCAGGAACATACCTATTTTAAGTTTTTTGTTCTTTTGTAAAAATCCACCTGCTATTGGCGAATCATCCACCAGAATATCAATCTTACCTGCCTGCAGTTTTCTATAGAGTTCTTTGTTGGTTACTGCGTAAACAATATTGTTTGCAGGAAACTGATCCATGACATAGCGCTCAGCTACTGTAGCTTCTCGTACACCAATAGATTTATTCTTAAAATCGTTCAGATCGTTCAAAGTATCCTGCTGATTGATTACGGCACATAAACGAAAATAAAGATATGGATTGCTAAACTCCAGGATGTGCTGACGGGAAGGGGTTACCGTGACAGCCGAACAAATCAAATCCAATTCGCCTTTGAACAATTGTTCAAGGATGGTAGACCACAACGAAACCTCATACTGAATTTCAAGGCCCAGTTGCTCGGTGATGGCCTTTAGCAAATCGACTTCAAATCCCTCAAATTTTTCGGAATTATAATCCGAATGCATTGGAAAAGGAGCTGCAGAATCCAATCCGACTTTTAGTATTTTTTTATGAGCCATATTAAAATAAGCGTTTAAACTTCCGTCGTCAGATTTCAAAATCCTCATTGATCTGGAAAATCAACCGCAAATTACGACAAAAAAATCAAATCGAGAACGATTAGCACAACACACGAGACACTTTATAGTAAAAACAAAGAAAAATTATACAAAAGAAGAAGCATAACTAAACATGAAGACCAAAACAGCAGAATATCTAAATAAATGTCAATAAAAAAAGGCATCCGGCTAGCCGGATGCCTTCCAAATTCAACAGAACAACCTACTTCAGCTCGCCTGTTGTGTAAAAATTAACATCATTTACGCTAGATATGCGTCCAACCTGACCCTGAACAGGATCCAAAATGTAATCAAGTGTAAATTTATGATCAGCGAATATTTTGGTTAGCGGCAACACAGCATTTAAAATCACTGCTGTACGCTCTTCCGTATTTACAAATTCAAAATCATAAACACCATCAGCAGTCTTGGTATAGGTATAAACAAATTCAGAAACTGTTGGTAAAATGCTTCTAAACGTAGTAACCATAATTTTCATTTCTTTAGTTTCATCATTGAACAAGAAATTGATATTTCCCAATCTTCTGGTATTGAGCGTTAAACTCCTGGCCATGGCTGCGCGCATATCAACGAAACCTGTAGACCAGGTTTGAAGCGCCTGAGAAGCTACAGTAATGGATTTAAAGCGGTCTGTACCCATTAGAATGTGTAATGGAATAATTGGCAAATCGCCTCTCAATATTTCAATCTTGCTACCAGAAGTGGTGCTGGCTATCAGCACATTTTTAGCTTTATCCCATTCAATTGTTTGAATTGCTATATTTTTAAAGGTCAAAGGTTTATTGAACACCATTCCGTTCATTTTAAAAGCAAAAGGAGCTTCAGCGGTTTTAACAACTCCATTTTCTACCCAGGTAAAAAATGCTTTTTTCACATTTAAAGCCATGTTAATAGAAAACTGAACTTTGGCGACCTCCTCATTCCCTTTGATATAAAGGTTTTTATTGGTACCGAAATAAGTGGTCATATCGGCAACCAGTGTTTTAAAGCCCCCTTTTAAATAGTATTCCTGTTGCTGTGCATTTAATTTCACCAACAACAAATCACTTCTTCTTTTCTTACCGCTGAGTTGAATCGTATCTCCCTTTATACCATAAAATTCAAATTCAAAATCAGACTTAAAACCTACACCTGATGTTCCACCGATCACATCTGTATTCGGATCAGCCAGCAAATGCAGGTAACCGTAAGTATCAAAAAGCAGTGAAGGTCCCATTATAGCTTTTAACCGATAGGTGCTTTCCATAAGGTCCGTTGCTGTGCCTGCATCGATCTCAGCAAGCATTTTAACCCGGTCCTGATTGTTGAAATCCATATAAAAGCCATAACCGCCACCACCTTCTGTGAACAGGAAAGCTTCCCATCCATATTTTGCTGCTATGAGCTGATCGCCGTACAATTTCAAACTTTCCTGCGACCTCATTTCCGGAGTCTGGCCATCAACCAGCAAATCCGATTCCTTTTTACAACTAGTCAGAGCCAGGGCCAAAAAGAGTATTGTTAATATCTTAGTATTCATAATTATCTGATAAGTGATCCATAATAATAGCTTGAAGTGTTTGTAACACCTTTAAAGCCGCCTTTTGTTAAGTTTGCCGGCGTTAAAAACTCAGCTGTCAACGGTTGTTCAATGATATCCAACAAAGGTTTCAACTGAGGCCTGTACTTTGTTCCTTTATCCGTTTCTACCCCGGTAATGCTATTGTCCAGCACGAAAGTCACTTTATCCCCAACAACTGTGACTTTGTAATTGTAAAACCACTCTTCATTTACACTACCATTTTTAACAGTCATCACCAGGGTTGCCACTGGCTTTCCAACCACAGTACCAAATCTCAACTCAAACTGCTCTGCTAAAGTAAAAGCAGCGCTTGCTGTTTTAACAGCCGCAGCGGCCATAGTATAGGCTGTGGTAAATGCGGCTGACTGACTTTCGTCAGCTTTTGCTACCGTCATTTTACTGTAGGTATTTCTGGCAAGGTTTACTGCGAATGTTGTGTTACGTCCGGTTTCTTTATCAAATGCCCCCCTTACCTCGGCTTGTAACTTTCTAAAATTGATGTTATAAGCTGTTTTGAAATAGTTCACGATCATTTGTTCTTTTTGTCTTAACCGGCCTTTTCCCAAATCACCTGCTGTATTCACATAGGCATCAAACCAATCCTGTCCTTCAACCAGTAAAAAAGCAATCATCTCTACAAAATCCTCATTGTCATTGCTCCGCGAATACCTGGACACAAAACCGAGTCTCTTGGCTTCATTGGCGGTATTTACGCTGGCAGTCCAATTGGCGGCATATTCCGGAGATATTTTTGGAAATTCTTCAGGAATCGGAGAATTCTGATGGAGAATATGACCAAATTCATGATGAATGGTATGCATCATTTGCTCCACGTTGGCTGTATTCGATTTTGCAAAACTGTTGATGATGAAAAGGTTGATCCTTCTACCTGCATCAGCAGTTCCCAGGGTAATTGTACCGTCGTTATTATACTCTGCACTACCGATTAATACAATTTGTTTTGGTGCATAGGGCTTTATAAACTCTTTGCCGGCAATATTCAGATACGGACTAAGCCAAATGGACTTCACTGTTTCCAGTGCAGGAATGACCTTGTTCTCCAGCGGCGGAACCAGATCTTTACCTAATGACAGCTGATAACGATCCCAACGGTATAAAACCTCAATATTGAACGGATCAAGGTATTCTTTTTTCAACCATTCGTCTGTGGGTCCGCTTTTATAAGTGTCCATATTAAAGTTGTCCATGTTCGCATTTAAAGGCCCATCTTTTTTACATGATGCCAAAAGCAAACACAGAACAGCCATATAATTTATCAATGTTTTCATTGGATTATAAATTTATCTTTCAGTATTATTAATTCTATATCTGTTTTTAACGTGGATTTTGAGCTACCCCAGACAATACGACTTCCTTAGGCAACTGGAATAACCTACGCGGATCACCTGGAGCCAGTTCAATTACCTTTTCCTTCCCATTAATGTCGAGTATATTGTGTTTTACGGTCAGCTTATGTCTCAATATATCAAACCAACGCATCCCTTCAGTGATGAATTCCATCTTTTTAAAATCAAGAATGGTTTTGATCAACACCTCTTTATCATTGGTACTTCTGTAAAAACCTTTCATTTTATCTATGGTCAGTGCATCGCTTACCGGATTGTAATTCAAAATTCTGGTACTGATAAAACTATTCAGATCCTTTAAAGCCAGTTCATGATTACCCAGACTCACATAAGCCTCGGCCCGGTTTAACAAAGCCTCATCGGCAGTAAATGCCGGTAAAATTGTATAACCGATACCTGAGCTTGAATTTACACTGGTCAGAGAGAAATGTTCTTTCCATTTGGCAAGTGTATATTGTGGTGCTCCGCCAAATGTATACAACTTATGTCCCCATACTCTACCTGTGGCATTGCTACGGTTAAAAATTTCATCGGCCAGCTTTTGTCCAAAGCCATACCGCTGAGAACCTCTTCTTGCCCACCAGGATACGGTTTCGATCAGTAAAAGATTTGATTTCTCACCAGTTTGAGAGAAGCGCGCGCGCAGATCCTGTGGCGTTAATGCAAAATAATCAGTACTCCAGGGGCGTAGGCTGTTTTCTACCAGTTCTCCTGTAAACACATTATCTGCATGACTGATTACCTTATTATAATCTCCCTTAAACAAGTAAAATCGGGTAGCAAAGGCATTGGCCGCAGCAATGTTAAAATGGTACTTCTGTACTTTATAAGCTGTGTTTTTGATCAGGGGAAGTCCCTCTTCCAAATCTTTCTGGATCTGCTCGTATACAGACTTAACTGTTCCCCTGTTGTATTTTTCAAACACAACAGTTTCGGGAGCAGTAACGTAAGGTACACCTGGTGCATCATTTGCACCATTGATATCATATGCAGTTGCATATAAAGTAACCAGCATGAAATGTGCATAAGCACGCGCAAGCAGCGCCTCACCTTTATAAGGACGGATCTGCGGATCTTGCATGTTTTTATCGATGTAACTCAGAGCCTCATTTGCAGCGGCAATTGCCGTATAACAGGCATTCCAATAAAAATCGGTCGATCCCTGTGCCCGGTCCTTAACTTCCTGCCATAAGTAGGGATCGGTATTTGTCGGGTCTTCAGTGCCTTCACCCGGGCCTTTATCTTCCGCATTATCAGAAGCAGGCTCTGTAAAGCTGATGTATTCTGCTTTTGGATAAGCTGAGGTTAACAATTCTGCCACCTTTTCGACAGAATTCAATTCAGAACGCATATCTGGCACCGTATCCAGGTATTTTTCACAACCTGTAGCAGAAAGTGCAAAGGTAGCCAGCAGTAAATATTTGATGTTTTTATTTAAATTCATGATAAGCCGTGTTTAGAAACCTAATTTTAATGAAACCGTAAATTGACGCGGAACCGGTAAGGAAACCCCTCCAGAAGTATAAAACTCAGGATCCTGGCCATTTAACCTTTTGTCTGAGTACAATAAAGCAATATTATTACCCACCAAACTCAACGAGGCATTGGTTGCACCAATTTTTTCCGACAGCAGTTTAGGTAAGTTATAACTTAACATGATTTGCTTTAAGCGGATAAAACCACCATCAGCTACCCGCACATCGGTATAGTTATACACATTGTAAGGATAATCTGAGCCCAGGTTACTATTGACGAATTTATCGACAATAGAAGGAATATTCGTTTTAAGTTCATCACCTGTAGCCATCCATCTGCCGACAAAGTCATTGGACATGGAAGACAAATCGTTATAACCGGCCGAAAAGGAAGGATTTAAACGAACTTTGTTTCCTGCACTAAAAGTAAGCAAAGTACTTAAGCTAAAATTCTTATAAGAGAATGTATTGAAGAAACCTCCATTCATTAAAGGATCTGCCGGCCCCTCATATTTCAGGTGAGATATGTTGTCATCCTGCAAATAAACATTACTGACATGACGCTCTCCATTTACGCCAACAAAAGTCGGAACCCCAGTTTGCGGATTCAGTCCATCAAATTGAACGGAAAACAATCCCCGTTGTGGATATCCTTCTAATGCATCACCTCCCGGGGAAATCAGGTTCCAGATCAGCGGCACACTTTCCAGCTTGGTGATCTTACCTTTATGGTATCCAAAGTTCAATTGAGAACGCCATTTGAAGATACTGCCATTCAACACTTGTGCACCGGCAGTTACCTCTATACCTTTAGATTTCATATCGGCGTAATTGGCATATTTGATAAACTGTCCGCCAATACCAGAAGTTCTAACCGCACCGATCAGATCGTAACCGTTTCTTTGGTATAAATCAACAGTCAGACTTAAACGATCATGTAAAAAGCCCAGGTCAAAACCGATATTGGTTTCCAATTGTTTTTCCCAGGTCAATTCAGAATTTTTGAGTCCACCTATAACCAAAGCAGTTTCGATATCACTTAAAAAGGGCCTTTTTGTACTTTGGTTATTTAAAATTAAGCTTGCATTTGTTGCCGGCCCCATACTTGCTGTTAAGCCATAAGTACCTCTGACAGTTGCACGGCTCAGAACATTCTGTTTTTCAAAGAAGTCCTCAGTATCCATATTCCAGGCACCACTGATGTTCCATGTAGGCAACCATCTGGCTGTAGTTGTTCCACCAAGCAGGTTAGAACCATCATACCTCATGGTACCGTTTATACTATATTTGCCTTTATAAGAATAAGCCAATCTGCCCAGGTAAGAAAGATACCGCTCCTTCATGGTGTTCATGTTGTAATAGAAGAAATTACTTTCGACACTTTTCTTGAAATAATCAGGATCGATAAAGGGTACCCCACCACGGTCGTACTGGTAACCAACACCGTCAAAGGCCCGGCGTTGTCTGTCAGTAAAACGCATCTCGGTTGATAAAAATGCATTCAATAAATGTGTATTGTCAACTTCCTTGTTCCACTCCAATGAATTTCTCATGTAATAATTGTCCATATTGTCGCTATTTACATTGTAAAAGCCACCTGAAGGCAAAATTACCCTTGGCAATGCATTTGGATTATCCGGATCCTTGTATAAAAATTTATTGTTTGCAATGACATAGGAATCGCCAGCGGCCCTGTAAGCCATTGGCATATTAGACTTGTCGTTAATCCGGTGCTCATTGTCGCTTTTCACATAGCGGTAAGCCGCATCAAAGGAGTATTTTAAACCATCGATAATTTTATATTTTAAACCTCCCTGAATTTTGAAATCCAACATTTTTAGTTGCATGGTGTTGTTTTCCAATTCATGCAGAATATTGAAAGGTGCGAAGTTCTGCACAAAGAACTCTCTGTTTCCCTCTTCATCATAGGCAGTCAGGGTACGACTGGTACTTAAGGCATAGGTATAAGGGTTGATGTCAAATTCCCTGGTAAACTGACCACTCACAGCATTGCTTCTTCTGCCCAAAGAACCCGGCGTAAACTGATTACGGATTGAGCCCTGGGTAATCAATTCAATGCTTAATCTTTTAGACAGGTCAAAATTACCCCTTACGTTCCCCGTAAACCTTTTTACACTGTTACCAACTGTCCAGCCGTCATCACCCAAATAACTTGTAGAGATGTAAAATTTAGATTTCTCGGTTCCGCTGTTTACGCTTAATGCATGTTCCTGCATAAATGAATTTTTAAACAAAAGGTCGAACCAATCGGTATTGGCATTGGCGTAACGTCTTAAAAATTCCTTTCTGCTGGGTGCATCGTTCCTCAAATTGAATTGATCGGTAGCGCCGTCATATTCATACATTTTATTGTACATTTTATAGAAAACACCACCACTGGCACCTCTGGATACCTCAGAGTGGTTTAACCAGCCTTTGTTGGCCATTTCTGCAAATACGGACATCTGATCGGCAGAATTCATGATATCGTACTGACTGTAAGAAGGCTTCAAATACGTAGTAAAATTACCTGTATAAGAAAGTAAAGGTTTACCTTCAGTTTTCTTACCTTTTTTAGTCGTTACCACAATTACACCATTCATTGCACGCGCTCCATACATGGCCGTTGCAGAAGCATCCTTTAAAATCTCAAAGCTTTCAATATCATCCGGGTTTAAGCCTGCTACTGAAGAGCCCACCAATGTACTTGGATCTCCTGTTGACAATTGTTCATTGGAGATATTAACCACATCTTCCAATATAATTCCGTCTACCACCCATAAAGGTTTGTTTTCACCATTGATAGAGGTTGCACCCCTAACCCTGATTTTTGGTGCTGCACCAAAGGTTCCGGAAACATTTTGAACTGAAACACCAGCTACCTGCCCTTCAAGCATCCGGCTGACATCCGGTACACCTGCACGTTCAGCGTCAGAAGCTTTAACTTTTTTGGAAGCCCCGGTAAATAACCTTTTATTCAGGTCCTGATAGCCTGTAGTTACAATGTTTACCTCATCCAGCCTGCTGGTTAAATCCATCATTTTAATGGTCTTCAAGTCTCTTGCCGCCTTAAGTTCCATAACTTCATAACCGATGTAAGAAATTGCCAACCATGCATTTTCATCTACATTGACTAAAACAAACTCACCATTTGCATTGGTTTTTGTGGCTATGCCAGAGCCCTTTACGGCAACTGTTGCACCGGCAAGTGCTTCATTATTTTCGCCTACAATTTTTCCCCTAACCTCTATGGCGACAAATCTGTCTATGATGCGGTCGATAAACGTAGGTTGGTTTTCTTTAATAACTACTGTTTTCTTCTCAATGGTATATTTCAGATTCTTGCCTTTCAGCAAAACATCCATGACCTGTTCAAGCGGGGCATTGTTAAACTTAACGTCTACGCGTTCCGTACTTTTCACATTTTTGGAAATTAACAATACGTCATAGCCTGTTTGCTTTCTGATCTGTCTGAAGATCTCGTCAAAAGACACCTTATTCTGGTTCATGGTGAAGTTTTGAGCAAAAGAGGCTGCGCTGACCTGGAGCAGCGTAGTAACTATTAAGATAGCTGTTAACCTCATAATTAATCGTAATTTGTGTATGCAGCGCGGATGCCTGCATAAAATTTTGGTATAAATCTTATACATTTTTAATCTGTTAATTCTTGATAATTTGTGTGTGTGGTTGGTTGGTTTTTATTGGTTTATATACTGGTGTGTTTATTTTCTCAATACAATTATTTTGTTTCCTACGACCTCAAATTTTACAGTTTCGGTTAGTTCTAATAGATTTAGCACATCGGCAATGCTGCTGAAACGGCTTAAAGACCCATAAACATTTTTACGTTTAATGCTTTCGTCCTGATACTCAATTTGCACATTATACCAACGTGCAATTTTATTCATGGCCTGTTCCAGCGTTTCATCATTGAATCTGAAATAACCATTTTTCCAGGCAATGGCATCTTCTGCTTTCACCTGGTTTACATAGATTTTGCTGGCCTGGATATAAGCCTGCTGTCCTGGCTTGATGACAATCCCGGCGTTGGCTTTACCGGATAAGAGACCAATATGCACTGATCCTTCAAGCAAGGTCGTCTTTGTTGCCAGCTCATCCCGGTAGGAGTTCACATTGAAATGGGTGCCCAAAACCTGGATTTCCTGATCCATCGTACGTACAATAAAAGGGTGTGCCGCATCCTTTGCTACTTCAAAGTATGCTTCACCACTTAACTCCACTCTACGCTCATTCAGTTCGGCAAAAGACGCCGGGTAACTTAAGGACGAAGCGGCGTTAAGATATACCGTAGACTGATCTGGAAGGGTAATCACATAGGTTTCCCCTTTCTCTGTGGATAGTGTATTTATTTTATCCTTTGCAGATTTTCCACCTTTAATCTCATAAAGAATCTGCCCGTCTTTAGTTTTAGAAATACGTACCCCGGCCTCATTGGCAAGTTCCCCTTGAGTTGCAGCATCCAGCCTGATCTTGCGGCCATCGGCTAAAGTCAATATTGCACCATTTCCCCCTGGCTTAATCTGTTTCAGGTAAGCATTGGTCTGTTCTGTTTTTTGATGTTGTTTAAAGGTGTAAAACAGTCCTGCACCGGCAATCAGGAGTATGGATGCAGCAATGGCTATACGCGGCCAAAGTTGTACCTTCCTTGTTTTAGGAACCGGTAAATTTGCAGCCTCTGCGATATTTTTAAACATGCGTTGCGCCAAAGCATCCTCATTCTGGTCAGAATTTACGGTAACACTAACATCCTCATAGGTAGTATACCATTCATTAAACTCTGCCAGCTCCGCTTCATTAACCGTTCCTTTAACGATCTTGTCAGAAAGCATATTTATTTTATCCTCATTCATTTTTAGGCCAGTTTAGAACATAGTACCGCGAATGGCACCATACCCTACCATTTATTTTTATTTTTTTATTGATTACAGTTGTTATTCCATTCAGCTCAGGAACAAGATGAATATGAGCGACAGGCCAAGCTTGGATTTCAATACTTTAAGCGCCTGTGTAACATGTTTTTCTACTGCTTTTTCAGAGATACCCAATTCAGCTGCAATTTTTTTATTGGTATAGTTTTCATCTCTGCTCATGTTAAACACCAGTTTGCATTTTGGGGGGAGCATGTCAACGATGTTGCTCAGGCGTTTTTGGAGTTCATCCAGATCATATTGGCTCCAGTCATAGTTTTGACTTTGAAAATGCTCCAGTTCAGCCTCAGTCCCCAATTGCTGTTCAATCACAGATCTACGCAAGCGTTTGGCCCGTCTTTTAATGATCTGAAACTTAACCGCCACAGCCAGATAATTTTCAAAATTCACTTTGAGCCGAAAGCTTTCCCTGTTTTTCCAGAGATCCAGGAAGATGTCCTGAACCGCTTCTTCCGCTTCTGCGGGATCATTTAATTTCTTAGAGGCTACAAAATAAAGTTTACTCCAATAACGGTCGTAAATAATTTTGAACACAGTTTCATTACCATTCCTTAAAAGGTCTGCCAGCTCCTGATCAGAAAGTGTAACATAGCTTGCCATTTTTCTTTCCCCAAGCTGCAAGTTTACAGAAATTTAATAGTTTTTTAAAACAAGCTGAGGGCGATACCATTTAAAATTCTTAATGTTGGAATCAAGGTATTTTAATCTTAGCACCTATAACCAGATTATGACTTAAAAATAACATATTTGATTAATTCTTCTCTAGTCAAATAATATATAAATTTGTTTTGGCAAAAATGTCAGGCAAGGGAATTACAACAATGACCGATTATCAAAGTTTTACCGATCAGGAGCTTACGACGCTATTGAAAAATAGTGACCATGCCGCGTTTACTGAAATTTACCATCGGTATAAACGGCTGCTTTACACCCACGCTTATCAACGCCTTAGAAATGAAGAAGAGGTGGACGATATTATTCACGAATTGTTTACCGCACTTTGGTTAAAACGGGATATCATTCAATTCAACACCAATTTAGCAGGATACTTATATACCGCAGTCAGGAACCGCGTACTGGATTATGTTGCCCATCAGAAAGTTGAGTCCACTTACCTCTCCTCTTTTGGCACATTTATAAATCAATCCGAAAACTTTACCGATTTCCTGTTGCGTGAGAAACAGCTATCTGCATTGATTGACCGCGAAATTGCAGCATTGCCGCCAAAAATGAGGGCTGTTTTTGAATTGAGCAGAAAAGAAAATCTAAGTCATGAAGAGATTTCGATACGCCTGGGCATCACTAAAAAAACAGTTAAAAGCCAGGTAAATAATGCATTAAAGATACTAAGGGCCCGACTTAGCGTCATTGCCTGGATCTACCTCATTCTTTTTTATTAATTTTTTGCATTTTTTTCTCGGCCCTGCGCTCAAGTTAACCGTCTTACTTATAATTAGCCCTCATTAGGATAAGATGGAAAACAAATTTGCCAAATCATTATTAGAGAAATACATTGCCGGTACGTGCAGTGAAGAGGAATGCGCCACTGTAGAAGCCTGGTATGCGCAATGGAATGAAGGTTCGGCAGTATTGCCAGAAGAAAAGCTGGAATTGGCGATGAAGAGAATTCAGGAACGCCTGCCAACAGCGCAAGATGAAAGCAGAACCCTTACTGCGCATCACAAAGAAAACTACCCTGTAAAAATCAACTGGATCAGTTGGGCAGCTGCAGCTGCAATTATACTCAGCACCAGTTTTGGCATTTGGTTTTACAACAACAACCAACTGGATAAAGTATCAATAGCCAAAAACACAGGGGCCAAGGACATTTTACCTGGCAAAAACACAGCTGTATTGACCTTATCAAATGGCAAAAGCATTAAACTCAGCGATGCAAAATCTGGTATCGTCATCGATGCGAACCAATTGAGCTATAATGACGGAGCCGTCGTAGATTCGTCATTGCGAGGAGTCACAACGCCACAATCCCACACCAACGAACTACTCACGGCCACCACACCCCGTGGCGGACAATACCAATTTACCTTACCCGACGGTACCCGTGTCTGGCTGAATGCGGCATCAACCCTCAAGTTCCCATCCAATTTCAAATCAGAATCTACCAGGACGGTTAAACTGATCGGCGAAGGCTATTTTGAGGTAGCAAAAGACAAAAGCAAACCTTTCATCGTAGAAACGGAACAACAACAGGTAAAAGTTCTGGGTACCCATTTCAACGTCAACAGCTACAGTGATGAACACAGCATTAAGACTACCCTGCTTGAAGGAAGTGTGCAGTTAAACGCAGGAACCCATCAACTGACTTTAAAACCAGGAGAACAAGCTGCACTGTCAGGAACAAAAATAGACTTGCAACAGGTAGATACCGAAGATGCTATCGCCTGGAAAAATGGAATTTTCGTATTAAACGATGAAGATCTCGAAAGCATTATGCGAAAAGTAGCCAGATGGTATGATGTAGAAGTTTACTATCAGAACAAACCACCAAAAATGTCATTTCTTGGCGCTTTATCGCGTTCAAAAAACCTATCTGTCCTTTTAAAAGTACTGGAAGAATCCGGACAGGTCCATTTTAAAGTCGAAGGAAGGAGGATTACCGTTATGCGTTAACTTATACTTTCTATAATGGTAATTTTAAAAAACCGGATTCCGACGCCAATCGAAACCCGGCAAATATTGGATTGACCATTCTAATATCGCTTCTAAACAACATTCAACCCAACTAAACAAATGTATGAAATTTTACCATCTATATAGGCCAGATCATGGTAGCTATATACCTACTCAATTATTGCGTATTATGAAACTAACCTTACTCATAATCACCACATTCTTATTGCAGATCAGCGCCGCAACCAAGGCCCAGACTGTGACGCTTAATGAAAAGAATGCATCACTTGAAAAAATCATTAAACTAATCAGGATGCAAAGCGGCTATGATTTCATTGGAGATACCAGGCTAATCAGAAATGCCAGGCCAATTACAATCAATGTAAAAAAGGGTAGTATAAGCGAAGTACTAAAACTGTGTTTTCGTGAGCAAGAACTCACCTATTCTGTTGATGAGAAAACAATTATTATTAAATCTACGCCCATAGAAAACCGACCATCCACCAATCAACAGATGAGGATTATTGAAGGTACTGTTATGGCCGAAGATGGAGAATTACCATTGGTAAATGCAACAGTATCGGCAGTTGAAACAGGTATAAAAACCTATACCAATAAAGAGGGTAATTTCAGCATTAAGGTACCTGAATCGGTTAAAACGCTACGTTTCAATTTTATCGGCTACGAACAAAAAGACATGAAGATCGATGCAAAAGATAAAAAAATCATTGTCAGACTGGTTACCAAAAGCAATGCACTAAGTGAGGTAGTCGTAACGACGGGAATTTATAAACGTCCGGTAGAAAACTTTACAGGATCGGCAAAAACCATTACAGCAGAAGAACTAAAACGTGTTGCCCCTTCCAACATACTGGCTGCGATAGGAATACTTGACCCCTCATTCAGGATGCCAGAGAACATCAGTTTTGGTTCAGATCCAAACCGATTGCCAGATATAGAATTGCGAGGTCAAAATAATTTCCCCGACCAGAATATAGACCCAAACTCTTCTGCAACCTTAAGAAATGTATATGGGGATAAACCCAATGCACCTTTATTTGTATTGGATGGATTTCAGGTTACCCTGCAACGGATCTTTGACCTGGACATGAACCGGGTTGAACGCATTACCATTTTAAAGGATGCTGCTGCAACTTCTATTTATGGCTCAAGGGCCAGTAATGGTGTGGTGGTTATAGATACACGCCAGCCAAAAGAAGGTTCAGTAAGAATATCATACAGAGGCGGTATTACCGTAACTGCCCCCGACCTGAGCAGTTACGACCTGTTAAATGCTTCTGAAAAATTAGCCTTTGAAAAAGAAGTTGGCTTTTATAAAGATAGCGGCACATGGCCTTATCTACAAACCGTACGTGATGCAGAATACAACGAGAGATTAAAAGCGGTAACGAGCGGTGTAGATACTTACTGGCTATCTCAACCGCTTCAAACTGGCTACGGCAATAGCCATTCCCTTTATCTTGAAGGCGGTGATCAGGTGGTTAGATACGGTATCAATCTGAGCAGCCAGAATGATGTGGCCGTCATGAAAGGTTCTGGCCGTGACCGTATGAGTGGAGGTGTAACACTTACCTACCGCAATTCAAAACTTCTATTTGCAAACGATTTGAGCATCAACAAAGTAAAGGCTACAAATAGCCCGTATGGCAATTTTAGTGACTATACGAAGCTCAATCAATACTGGTCACCATATGATGAAAATGGGGAATTCGTCAAATTTCTGGGTCAACCCAGAAGAAACAGCTCAGGTGTACTTTATGCCAATTATGGAAACCCACTTTACAATGCGGTATTACCAAGCAAAAATTTCAATGAGCAACTGGGCTTTACAAACAATTTCAGATTTGAATGGTCTGTCTTGAACTGGTTACGTTTTATAGGTGGTGTTGGTTATACACATAACAATACCTCTTCAGATTATTATTTATCAGCTAGAAATACAGCATTTGAATCACTACCGATCACTGAGCGTGGCAAATACACCAAAGGCACAGGAAAAACTGACCTAATAGATGCTAATTTCGGTTTTGACATCCGCAAAACATGGGGAAAAAACCTGGTATTTGTTACAGGAAGTATGAATGCCAATCAAGGTAAAGAAGAGAGTTTCAATACTTCAGTAATTGGCTTTCCAAATGAAAAAGTAGCGGAACTGATTTTCGCCAGCAAATACGATCCAAATACACTCAAACCATCCGGAAGCCAGGGAATTAGCCGCCTGATCAGCGGTAGGATGAATACCAACTATGCCTACGACAATAAGTACTTATTTGACTTTTCTGTCAGCCTCGATGCTTCTTCTCAATTTGGGAAAGACCGAAGTGCAGCACCATTCTGGTCGGCAGGTATAGGTTGGAACATCCACAGGGAGAAATTTATGGAAGATGTAAAATTTGTCAATTTCCTTAAGATCCGTGGTTCTGTGGGTACCACTGGCGACCAGAACTTCCCTCCTTACATGGCTTTAAGTACCTATAACTATTACGCTGATCAGTTTTACCTGAACCAATTGAGTGCATACCTCGTTGGATATGGTAATTCTGCGCTGGGATGGCAAAAAAGCTTAAAACGAGGTGCCGGTCTTGATGCTACGCTATGGAACAACAGGATCAGCTTATCGGGAGACTTTTACTACAACACCACCAACGACTTGATCCTTGACATTACCACTCCACCTTCATTGGGATTTAGTAGTTATAAAGAAAATGCCGGTGCATTGAGAAATATTGGATGGCAGGGTAGTGTAAACATAAACCTGATCCAGAATAGTAAAAAGGCATTTTATTGGCGAGCTGGCCTGTCAGCCTATGGAAATACAAATACCATTACTAAAATCTCAAACTCGCTGCGGAAGTTAAATGATGCTGCAAATACAATTGATCAGACTGTAAATGATCCAAACAGGAAAAAGCCCAAGAGTTATTATCAGGAAGGTCAGTCGCTTACCGCATTATATGTAGTAAGAAGTCTTGGTATTGATCCTGCAAATGGACAGGAGATCTTTATTGATAGAAATGGCAACTCCACCTATGTTTGGAACTCTAATGATAAAGTTTCAGTGGGTGATACCAGACCAAGGGTTTCCGGTACGCTGAGTACTGGTGTAGACTACAAAGGTTTCGGTTTTAATATTTATATGTCTTATCGTCTGGGTGCTGATCTCTACAACCAGACACTGGTAGACCGTATAGAAAATGCAGACATCACTTTTAATGTTGACCGCCGGGTTTCCAGCGATAGGTGGAAAAAGCCGGGAGATCAAACTTTCTTCAAGGGCATCATAGGTAGTGCTGACGGTAAGGCTGTGGTAGAAAGTACGCTTGCGACTTCAAGGTTTGTACAAAAAGAATATGTGCTGGAAGCTTCCAGGGTATCATTCACTTACCAGTTTCCCGAAAGCATGAAATGGCTGAAACAAGCAAGGCTTTCTAACACAAGGCTTGAACTATATGTTGCCAATCCTTTCCAGATCTCTAGCATTAAACGAGAACGCGGACTGGATTATCCCTTCGCACACAGTTTCACATTCAACATATCCACAAGTATATTTTAATTAAAACTACAGCTTTATGAAACCATCACGATCTTTCAAATCACACCATAGAATGTTAAGATCATGATAGCTGCATCACAAATAACGATAAATTATAAACAGATGAAAAAGCCTTTATATATTTTATTAATCTGCCTTCTTGCTTCGGGATTCTCTTCCTGCAAGAAATGGCTGGATGTAAAACCAGGAACCCAGGTACTACAGGATGAAATGTTTAGTACCGAAGCGGGTTTCAACCAGGCCTTGCTGGGCTCTTATCTGCAAATGGGTACCGGACTTTATGCTGATAACCTGACCATGACCACCATTAGTGCCATGGGGCAGAACTATCAAACTACTTCTACCGGGCATCCACTTCTTGAACATGCCAAATACAACTATGCTGCCCCCACCGTCAAAGCAAGCATTGCTACCATATGGAGCAATATGTACAAAGCCATAGGTGGAATAAACAACATCCTTGCCCATGTTGATCAGGCTAAAGGGATATTTTTCAAAAACCACTATAACCTGGTCAAAGGTGAAGCACTTGGATTAAGGGCATATATGCATTTCGACCTGCTCCGTATGTTTGGCCCTGTACCGATAAATAACGGTTCTGTAAATGCAATTCCCTATGTCACAACGTTTGACAAACAGGTAACACTGATGAGCAATACCAATCAGGTAATTGAATTGTGTTTAAAAGACCTCGACGAAGCCGAACAGCTACTTTCTGTATACCAGGACATTGCGTACAATACCGGAGACAATGTAGATGAATTCACCAACTACACGCGTAACCATTTTAACTACTGGGCCGTAAAAGCGCTAAAAGCGAGAATTTATCTATATGCTGCAAATAAAGCCAAAGCTTACCAGTATGCCAAAGAAGTAATTGCCTCAGCGAAGTTCCCTTTTGTAGACCGCAGCACGTTCAACCTAAGTTCTAACCAGGATCGCACTTTCTCAACCGAACATGTTTTTGCCTTAAATTTACCGCTAATAAAGGCGCTTGTTGACATCCGATTCCGCCTGGACGGAAATACCAGTTTCCAGACTCAAACTTTTTACCTGACAAGTGCAACCATGAATACGCTATTTGATGTGGCTACAGGAGGATCTACAGATTATCGGTACCTGTACAATATCAAAACATCCAATGGATATTCTTATAGCACCAAGTTTTGGCAGGATGGCATTTCTAGTCTCCAACTTAGTAATCAGGTACCCTTAATCAGGCTTTCAGAAATGTACTACATTGCTGCAGAATCAACGCCAAACCTCACAGAAGCACTGGAACTGGTAAATAAAATAAGAACTCAAAGAGCACTGACAGCAATTGTTACTCCATTTAACGAGACCACACGCATGCAGGAGATTGCAAAAGAATACGTCAAAGAATTTTACGCAGAAGGGCAATTATTTTTCTACTACAAGCGGTTGGGAACATTACCAGTTCCAAGATCCGCGGTTGTAATGACAGAAAAAACCTATGTATTCCCACTGCCTGATAATGAAATCGAATTTGGCAACAGATAAATTCTAACAATCATTCAATCAAAATTATTTGAAGATGAAAACTATAATTAAAAGTCATAAAATCAATTGCCTGATGTGCCTTGTCACTCTTGTTATTGGCATCACATCCTGCAGCAAAGAACTGGTTTATAAAAATATGCCGGGAATTTACATCGATAAGGAAAAACTAACGGCCAGAGATAGTACCGCATACTCTTTCGCTGAAAAATCAGCGGCTTTAATGCTCGACACGATTTACATTCCTATAAAAATTTCAGGGGAAATGTCAAATACAGACCGTGCCGTACCACTACAAGCCAATGCAGCAAGAACTAATGCCATTGCAGGTACACATTATCAAATATTAAGCTCAGTAGTTAAAGCAAATGAGTTAACTGCCAGGGCAGCAGTTTTGGTAAAAAGAACACCCGACCTAAAAACCAGGCAACTGCGGATTTTACTGGAAATTGTACCCAGTGCTGATTTTCCTCTGACCATCACAAATACAAAAACAAACAGCACTTACAACGGAGAACCTTCGGCCTCTTATAATCCCGGTTATTTAATTAAGCTCACAGATCAGTTACTGAAACCAGATACCTGGGATGGTTCGGGTTCATGGTTTAAGTACTATTTCGGAGCTTATAGTGCTGTGAAATTTAAATTTATTATAGAGGTTACCGGCAGAACAGTTTGGGGCGATAGGGCCAGATACGGACCTGATGCACCTACATCTGCAGAATTACAAATCTATTATACAAAACTGATTACAGCTTTGTACGAATATGAGAAAATAAACGGACCAATGATAGATGAGACAGGTAATCAGGTAACCTTCCCTAAACTTTAAAAAACAATGAAAACATATAGACAAGCTATATTAGGCATTTCTGTCGTTTGCCTGATGCTATTCAGCTGCAACAAGGACAAAGGAAACTACGACTTGAAACCTATTCATGAAATCGTGGTGGATCAACTTAACGATGGGAAAGAAATTGAAATTCTGAGTGGTGATGTTTTAAAACTGACCCCTGGTGTAAAACAGGAGAATACAACAAATGGAACTTACAAATATCGTTGGTACATGTATGGCGATAATTACACCCCTGCAATTGAACTTTCAGATAAAAAAGATCTGGATATAAAAATCACCGCGCCTATTGGCGGATATACACTGATGTATGTGGTAACCGACGTTTCAACGGGCATCACATCCACTCAACAGCGTCACATGACCATAACGTCAAAATACGCAAGCGGTCTGCTTGTATTGGATGAAAAGGCTTCAGGCGGAGACATTAGTCAAATTTCGTTAAACGGAGATATCTATAAAGATCTGTATAGTGCAGCCAATGGAGGCAATCACATTACCACACCAGGGAGTAAACTCGTTGGATTTTTTTACAAGCGTGGATTAGACATCCAGAAGCCCATTTTTATTTTCATTTCATCACCAGGAAAAAACACAGTAGAGATCGATCCTGAGAGCTATAAAGAAAGCGGAGCCTTCTCAAGCCTACTGGCAACACCACCACAAAGTCCTGTACAACTTTCAGACATTACAGGTATGTCAAGTGGAGATCCGGTGTATGCAATTGTGAATGGCAAACTGCAGTTCAGTACAGGCGGAACCTCAACCCCTTTATTCCAGGGTGCATTGCTTGGTGACTATGATCTTGCCCCCTATATTATAACGACCACAGCAGGAGGCAGGGAAAATATACCATCTCAAACGTACCTGATTACTTACGATCAGAAAAACGGACGTTTTCTCTGGTTCGCCGGGTTCAACGTCGGCTCATTTAACACTTATAGTACCGACATGACAAACCCGGGTGCATTTGACCCGAACAATATCAAAAAACAGTGTGTTTTTTCCTGTTATTCCAATCAGTATGCCTATTACAATTGGCTAATGAAAGATGCAGCGGGCAAAATGTATTTCTATCAGATGTTCCCGATATCTACACAGAAAGCTGCATCAGTTTACCTGGAAATCACAGCTGCGCCTGAGATGAGCCAGGCAACAATATTTGCTGGTTCTACAAAACTTCCACAGATTTATTATGTAGCAGACAATCGCATTTATCTCTATGATTACAAAGCCAACAGCGCCAGAATGATCTACACATTTGCGGCCGGCGAACAAATTACGGATATGAAATTTGCAGTAGGCCGTGTGCCGGCATATGAAACCGAATACAGGGTACTCCGTACATTGGATAAAATTTACATTGCAACCTATAATGGAACTGAAGGAAAAGTTAATGAATTTGATGTTTCTGCTACAGGAGACATCGGAACCCCAGTAAAAACTTACGGCGGCTTCGGAAAAATAACAAGTATGTTTTACAAAGAAAAAAGATAAATATGAAAAGCATCAATATATGTTCCATTGCCCTTGTGCTTGCTCCCTTATTCGGAGCAGCACAAGCTGGCAATTCCTTTACCTTAACAGGAAAAGTATCAGATTATCAACGTGCAGTTGACAATACCGTTTATCTACAGTTTAAGCAAAACGGAAAAGAAATCAAAGACAGCGCTAAGCTGATCAATGGCACCTACAGCTTCAAAGGTATAATCTCCTACCCTGTTAACGCTATCCTCCAATTGAAAGTTGCCGACAGCGTAGCACAATACCACAAACAAACCCGGATTCTAAAAGATTATGCCTGCGAGTTTTACCTTGACCAGGGTAAACTCCTTGCAAATGCCCCACAAAAACTAAACAGCACGGTTATTCAAGGCTCTGCTGCCGATACAGACCGCCAGCAATTGAAAGCAATCTTAGATCCTTACTACGACGCCAGTAACAAACTTTACAGTAAGGAGGGAACTCCTGCTTACAAAAGTAAAGACAGCATTGCCATAGCAAAATACACCAAAAAGAGCTATGCCCTTCAAGATAAAATTGATTCTGCCAAGAAAGCCTTTCTGTTCAGCCATCCGCAATCGGGTATGGTACTTGATATGCTTAGCGAATACACCCGAACCATTTTGGAACCGGCAGAGATCGAACCTTTTTTTAACAAGATCCAACCTGCTTTAAAAGCCTCGGCCGAAGGCCAGGCTTATGCCAGCCGCATAGAAAAATCTAAGGTTACAGCCCTTGGTGCTCAAGCAGAAAACTTTGTTTTAAAAGACAGGAATGGTAAAAACGTCAGCCTGGCCTCGTTAAAAGGCAAATTGGTTTTACTTGATTTCTGGGGAAGCTGGTGTTTTCCATGCCGCTCTACCCACCCCCATTTGCGCAAGTTATACGCCGAATATAAAGATAAAGGGTTTGAGATTCTGGGTGTAGCCAGCGAGCGGGGCAAACCAGACGAAAACTATAAAAAATGGACAGCAGCATTGGATCAGGATCAGATGACCTGGGTTAATGTATTAAGCGAGCAAGCAGAAAAAGGACAACAAACTGTTCCGGGCAAGTACAATGTCAACGCCTATCCAACCAAAGTATTGATCGATCAGAACGGTATCATCGTTAAGAAATTTGTAGGTAGCGGCGCAGCAAATGCCGAAGCACTGGATAAGCTGGTTGAACAGCTCTTATCTAAAAACTAACCAAAAAAGGATGCTTCTCGTAATGAAAAGCATCCTTTTTCAATATCAATCCAACTCAAAATTTATTCATCCAGCTCAAACACCGCCTGTATCTCAACCGCAGAATTCATTGGCAAAGACGACGCCCCTACCGTAGCCCGCGTGTGCATGCCTGCCTCGCCAAATATCTCCACCAGTAAGTTCGACGCTTCGTTCATCAGTATCGCATGTTTCGTATATCCGGCAGGCGTATAAAAGAACCCCGTCAGCTGTACCGCTTGCTTTACACGATCCAGATCACCGCCAGCAGCCTGTTTCAATACCGCCAGTACATTAAGCAAAGTTTGCCTGGTGGCCAGCTTGGCTTGCTCCTCAGTTACTTCCTTCTCAATCATTCCGGGATGTTCCAGTTTACCTGCTTTCAACGCAATCTGGTTAATGAATACCTGGTTTCCAACAATTTTAAAAGGTTTGTAATTCCCTACCGGAGCCGGAGCATCTGGTAAAGTAATGTTTAGTGCTTTCAAGCGCGCTTCAATCACCTGTGTTTTCATCGTGGTATAGTTTGATTGTTGATTTATTCCTACAGCCATACGCATCATCTGATACCCTTTTGCTGCTTTAGCTAAGGCGTAGCCTTGCAGTGCCGCAATGTGTTTTTCACCTTCAGATGGACGGGCAGACCCCGTCACACTGGCTAAAGATGAAGCACCAAATGCCGTATTGCCCTGTCCAATGCTCTTGTCGATATCTGCCGTGCCCATAATCCCAGTAGGTACAATCAGCATCCCATGAACCGCAAGCGTATTCCAAAAGGACAATATCGCAGCTTCCCGTCCGGCACCACTACCGGCCGACATAAACACCGTAGCCGGTATACCTTCCAGTTTACGGGCCGTCCAAATCGCTACCGACTGGTCTAAAAAGTAACGCATATCTGCACTCATGTTGCCAAAATGTACCGCAGACCCAAAGGCAATGCCATCATAATCCGGCAATTCATCTATGCTGGCATAAGGTATTGCCGCAAATGCTTTTTCCTTTTCTTTATCCAAAGCCTTAATCCTTGGCACTTGTTTCAGCACTGCTTTTGCACCTGGCAACCTATTCACACCAGCTGCAATTTCCTGTGCCATTTTGTAGGTTCCACCACTTTCTGTATTGAAAAGAACCAGTATTTTTAAAGTTGCGTCTGCTGTTTTCATAATTGTCTGAGCTTTGAGTAATGCGCTGCTAAACAAGAACAATAAGCCAAGCAAGCTTGTTTTTAAACGCATAGAATTGATCATATTCATGTATTAAATGTTTATATAGATTTATCCCGACAAAGGTCTGTAAAACAATCTGTCACTAAATATCTATATTTGCCAATCACATGTTATAATACGACAAATGGAACGTGCCCGATTTTGCCACTTAACCGTCGATGCGGTTCAAAAACAAGCTTATGTATGGCACGAGGCCGATTGGAAGTTTTCAGATGAGTGGCATTCGCACCATATGGGGCAATTGATCTTTGTAGAAAAGGGCGTTCAATATTTACATACCGCCGAACGGACGTATTTACTGCCTACACACCATTGTGCCTGGATCCCGCCGGGTTTAGCACACCGTACTTCCAGCCCGGTTAGTCCCGTTTATCTACGTTGCATTTTTCTAAACCACACGGTTGATGATTCCTTTTTTAAGGAGCTCAATATTTTTCACACGCCGAAAGTATTGAGAGAGATGATCCTGTTTACCGAACAGTGGTCCCGGCTGGAAGAAGAAGATCAGCTGGAACTTGATTTCTTAAAAGCCCTGGCAGGCATTTTACCAGTTACCTTTCAATCTGCACTGCCCCTGGTTTTACCTGTCCCACAGAATCCCAGGATTGCCAGTATGATTGATTACCTGACAGGGCACATAGCCAACGATATTAAAATCCCTGAAGTCGCCTCAAAATTCAATCTTTCTGCCCGTACCATGGAGCGGTTATTTAAGCAAGACATCGGCATTACCGTAGCAGGCTACATCAAGCTTTACAAAATCATTAAGGCAGTTGAGTTGCTTTCCGTTACCGGAGAAACTGTAAAAAGTGTAGCGCTTCAAGTGGGGTATGACAGTGTATCTACTTTCAGCAATACGTTTTACAATGTACTGGGTTTACGTCCGCAAGACATGATTGTTGGATAAATTACTTACTTTTGCGGCTTCAAAGTTTAGCCCGTCAATACGTGCTATACAATAGGGTGATATGGCAGGACAACAAAAAGGGAAAATCATTATATTAGTTATGCTGGCTGTCAGCTTCGGTATCCTGGCTTTTGGCTTTTTGTTTTCGTCTTCCGATTCAAAAATGGCGCCCAATCAGCCTTTAAATTTCCCTAAACTACCTGCAGATACCAACATCGCTACACTAAAAGGAATTTCCTTAGGCCGCACACTATTTCAAGACCCAGGCTTATCTGCCGACCGCAGCGTGTCATGTGCTTCCTGCCATAAAAATGAAAATGCGTATTCCGATCCTGGAATCATTTTCAGTAAGGGAAGCGACACTGTTCATGCCGCCAGGAATACACCGGCTTTGATGAACCTGCAATGGAAAAAAAGTTATTTTGCTGATGCAAGGGCACATCTTCTATCACAAACAGTAGCCAATGCCATTCAAAGTCCTGTAGAAATGGCTTCCAGCATACCGGTAGTTTTAGCGCGACTAAATAAATCGGACAGTTATAAAAAGCAATTCCAAAAGGTATTTGGAACGGAAGAAATTACCGAAGAACGACTCATGAAGGTATTCAAAGATTACCTCGAGACCCTGGTTACCTCCAATTCCCGGTACGATGCCTATTCCAGACAGGAAAGCTTGAATTATACGCTTGAAGAGCATAGAGGATTAACTTTATTCAGACAAAAATGCAGCCCTTGTCACGCAGGTGAATTATTTACCGACGAATCATTGAGAAATGCAGGTACCGGAACAACCGCCGACCAAGGTAGGGGAACGCTGACTAAAAAAGCGGAAGATATGGGAAAATTTAAAGTGCCAAGCCTCAGAAACATAGGGCTGAGTTCACCTTACATGCATGACGGCCGTTTCACGACCTTAGCACAGGTGTTGGAGCATTACAGCAATGGCATAAATCAGACTAAAGGATTAGACAGTGCGCTGTATACCAACGGCAAGGCAGGAATTCCGTTAAACAGCACTGAGAAAAAGCAACTTCTGGCATTTTTGAATACCCTAACCGATCCGATATTTATCCGACAGGGAAATTATTAATGCAATTGTCTTTAAACCAACCTACTTCTCTTGCTAAGACAATTCAATAAAAAAAGCTAATTTCAAACTTCAAAACAATACCATAAACTTTAATGAAAAAACTGTTATTCCTATTGCCTTTATTACTGCTATTCACCTCTTTTAGCGGTCAGCAAGTGTTGTGGACTGCCATTGGCGATTCCATTACTTATATGAATGAACATCCGGAAGAAACGCAAAATCGGATCAGCAAAGGTTATATGACCATGGTTACTGAAAAGCTTCCTGCTGTAAAATACATTAATCAGGGCCACAATGGCTGGACTGCAGGAGGAATTGCAGAGAAAATAGAGAAACTTGACTTGAAAAAATCTGACATCTACTCTGTGTTCCTGGGAACCAACGACTGGTGGCATGGCCGGACAATAGGCACTCTGGCCGACTATACCAATGGAAAAGGTAATGAAACTTTTTATGCCTCTTACCGCATCATCATCAATAAGCTGCGCGAACTTAATCCTAAAGCTGAAATCATCCTCATGACACCAATGCAACGTGGAGATTTTGTGTATATCAAAAACGCAAAAAACAATGCTTACGGTTCCTATAAACCTAAAGATGGGCAATCCTTAGCTCAGTTCGCCAATGCAGTAAAAGAGATTGCTGAATATGAAAAACTAAAAGTAGTAGACTTATATAACGAGAAAAAACTGGCTGTAAAACATGTAGTAAAATATAAGCGCCTGAAAGATACTAAAACCGGATTTTACAAAAACTTTAGTTACCCGGCATACATCGGCCTACCATTCGATCCGTTAAAAGATGAATACCCATACCCGGTTGAAGCCGGTGCAATGACATATGATGGATTGCACCCTTCGGATCAGGGCTATAATATCATTTCTAAATTGATGATTAAGGCAATCAAACCTATACTTTGATTTAAAATCTCAGCATACTTTTATAACCATCCTATGGCTACGATTCAATCAGAAAACAAAAACGAAACTCCAGGCTCTGCTCCATTTGCCCAAACTTATTTTCACGGAACAAAGGCAGATTTAAAGATTGGAGATTTTATTGAAGTTGGTTTTATATCCAACTTTGCCGATAGACAACTAAAACACGTTTATGCAACATCCACTTTACATGCAGCCATTTGGGGAGCAACGCTTGCCGCAGGTGATGGCCGGGAAAGAATTTACCTGGTTGAAGCAACGGGCTACATCGAGGATGATCCGAATGTAACGGATAAAAAATTTCCCGGGAACCCTACAATGTCATACCGCTCAGAACATCCGTTTAAAGTAGTTGGCGAAGTAACCATCTGGCAAAGACACTCGCCTGAGCAGGTTGAAGCAATGAAAAACGGATTGAAAAATCTTAAAGAAAAAGGTATAGATACGATTGAAGAGTAACGCTTAATTTTTAAACTGCAAATCATATAACTTTTTATAATAGCCATTTAGCCTCAGCAATTCCTGATGTGTGCCAATTTCTTTAATTTCCCCTTTATCCAGCACCATAATCTGATCGGCCTTTTGAATGGTCGATAGACGGTGTGCAATCACAATAGAGGTGCGTCCCTGCATCAGGTTCTCAATGGCATGCTGAATCAGCATTTCTGTTTCTGTATCTACAGAAGAAGTCGCCTCATCCAATACCAGGATAGAAGGATTATAAACCAGCGCCCGGATAAAGGAAATAAGCTGTGCCTGACCTGCAGACAATGTAGCCCCACGTTCCATTACATTGTATTGATAACCGCCAGGTAAGCGCTCAATAAAATCATGTGCACCTACTTTCTTCGCCGCATCTACCACCTGTTCCATGCCAATGTCCGGATTATTGAGTGTGATGTTGTTGAAAATCGTATCGGAAAACAAAAACACATCCTGCAATACCGTAGCAATATTGCTGCGCAGGAAATTCAGTTCATAGTCCTGGATTTTAACGCCATCAATTTTGATCTCTCCTTTTTGAATTTCATAAAAACGGTTTAGAATATTGATTGTAGATGATTTACCTGCCCCTGTGGCACCAACCAAAGCAATGGTTTTACCGGCCTTTACCTGGAAGGAAATATCTTTCAGAACATAGTGATCATCATTATATGCAAACCATACATGATCGAATGAAATGGCTCCCTGCATCTTTGCAGGAACAAAAGTTCCGTCATTCTTTGTTACTTCCTGTGTATCGAGCACTTTAAATACCCGCTCAGCCCCTACCATTCCCATTTGCAGGGTATTGAATTTATCGGCAAGCTCGCGGATGGGGCGGAACAGCATACTGATGTACATGATAAATTCGGCAATAGTTCCTGGTGTAACGGATAGTGGTTTGGCCAATATGCTTCTGGATCCGTACCATACAAGGAGGCCGAGCGACATGGCAGAAATGATCTCTACTACGGGGAAAAATATCGAATAATACCAGTTGGAGCGAATATTGGCATCGCGGTAGCGGGCATTAATCTTAACAAACTTTTTATACTCCTGCTCTTCACGTGCAAAATACTGGATGATGGAAATACCGGAAATATGCTCTTGCAGATAGGTGTTTAAATTAGACACCTCGGTTCTGATTTCCTGGAAAGCAGACTTGATGGCTTTTTGAAATATAGAAGTGGCGATGATGAGTAAGGGCATAGGTAACAAAACAACCAGGGTCAATGCCCAGTCGCGGTACACCATCACACCGATGATCACAATGACCATCAAAATATCTCCAATGATGACAATTAACCCTTCCGAGAAGATTTCGGCAATAGTTTCCAGATCTGAAACGGTACGGGTAATCAATTGCCCGATAGGTGTATTGTCAAAATACTTGAGCCTTAGACTACTGATATGGTTAAACACATTGATCCGCAGATCACGAATGGCCGACTGTCCGAGCGTATTGGTCAGTAAAGTATGACTAAACTGAATGCCTGCCTGCACAATTAACAAGACCAGCATGAGTACGGTCATGTTTAAAAGTCCACCATACTGCCCGGTCATGATGTAATGGTCAAGGGTATATTGAATCAGGAAAGGACGGGCCGGCGCAATGAGGGCTAGCAGAATGGTTAAAATGATCGACAGGATAAAAATCCTGCGATAAGGCTTTACATATTGAAAAACCCGTTTTAACAAACCTACATTTAAGGCATCTCCGGTTATTTTAGACATAGTTATTGGACAAAGGGATAAATGACATTCACCAGATATAAGCCACAGGCTGGAACACTCTGCCCGGCATTGCTTCTGTTTTTACTCACAATAATTTCTTCAAATTGTCTGGCATTAATTTCCTTTTTCCCGATGCGAATTAAAGTGCCTACCACAGCTCGCACCATATTTCTGAGAAAGCGGTCGGCCCGTATGGTGAACTTCAAACCATCTTCCTCAACCTCAAAAAAAGCTTCAGTTATTTTGCAGTTATTGGTAAACGTTTGCGTATGGGATTTGCTAAAACAAGAGAAATCAATGTGATTGAGCAATATTTTGGCAGCTTGGTTCATCGCTTCCACATCTAATTCACCCTTAAAAAGCCAGGAACGGTTTAATTTAAAAGGATCTTTATGGAAATGAAGGTGATAATGATAGGCACGTTCTGTAGCCCCAAAGCGGGCATGAGCCTCATTCTCGACTTCAAATACACGTTTTACTGCAATTTGATAAGGAAGCAGGGAATTGATGCCAGTTACGGAACGTTCAATGGCTACAGGTTTTTCCCCCTCTGTTTCGTCTACTGGAATTTTCAGGTCAAAATGTGCATAAAACTGGGTGGCATGTACGCCGGCATCGGTACGGCCACAACCCAAAGAGGCTATAGGCTGGCGGAAATAAATGCTCAGTGCTTTATCCAGACATTCCTGTACGGTACTAGCATTGGGCTGGATTTGCCAACCATGATAAGTACTCCCGTCGTACGATAATTCAATAAAATAACGTTGTGTCTTCAATACCACAAAATTATCTTTTTAATCGGATATCAGATTGGTTACTATCCTCCTTTTAATATATTTGTTGAAATTATTGAACTGATATGATACAAAGAGTGCAATCTATATGGCTTCTTTTAGCCACCTTAACGCTGATCAGCTTACTGTTTTTGCCTTTAATTACCAAAAATGTAGATGCTACAGCCTATAGCATTTATACTAACGGACTGCATCAAAAAACGAACGCTGCCTCGGGCAATGGCTTAATTATAGAACCTTTCTTACCACTGATGATTGCAAACATTGCTTTAGCTGCAATTTGCTTTTTCAATATTTTCGCGTTTAAAAACAGGTCTGCTCAAAAAAGAATTGCTGCAGTAAGTATTGTTTTGGTTCTGGTACTTGCTGGCTGGAGCAGCGTTTACGGGCAACATTTACCTGGCGGACTAACCAATGCCTCAGTAGGTTCAGGTGCCATTTTATTACTTTTAGCGATCATATTTTGTGCACTGGCGATACGTGGAATACGTAAAGACGAGCAATTATTAAGGTCGGCCGACAGGCTTAGATAATTAAGCAGCTCATTTTTATTTAGTTAGGCCGCGTTGAAATACCAATAATTAAACTTACCTTTGCGGCTTAATAAATTATAATACATGATAAACCCATTTAGTAAATTGGGGATAAGTGATGACGTTGTTAATGCTGTAAAGGATTTAGGTTTCGAAAATCCAACACCTATTCAGGAACAAAGTATTCCTGTGCTGTTAGAGGGCAATAACGATTTTGTTGGTTTGGCCCAAACAGGAACAGGAAAAACAGCCGCATTTGGTTTGCCGCTGTTAGAATTGATAGACTTTAAGAGCAATAAGCCTCAGGCATTGATTTTATGCCCTACCAGAGAGCTTTGCTTGCAAATTACTAGCGACATCAAGAATTTCTCAAAAAACATCAGTGGTGCTAATGTCGTTGCCGTTTACGGTGGCGCAAACATTATGCAGCAGCTGCGTGAAATTAGAAACGGTGTACAAATTGTAGTGGCTACACCGGGCCGCATGTTGGACATTATTGGCCGTAAAGCTATTGATTTCACAAACGTGAAATACGTAGTGTTAGACGAAGCCGACGAAATGTTAAACATGGGTTTCCAGGAAGACATTAACGATATTTTGTCTACTACACCTGACGACAAAAAAACATGGTTATTCTCAGCAACTATGCCTCCTGAGGTTAGAAGAATAGCTAAGAACTACATGGACTCACCGGTTGAGTTAACCATGGGTACTAAAAACACAGGTAACGTAAATATTGAGCATGAGTACTATATTGTACGTGCAAGAGATAAATACGCAGCTTTAAAACGCATTGTGGATTTCAATCCGGAAATTTTTGCAGTTGTTTTCTGTAAAACCAAATTGGATACACAAGATGTAGCTGAGCACCTGATTAAAGATGGTTACAATGCCGATGCTTTACACGGAGATTTGTCTCAACAACAACGTGATAAAGTAATGCAGCGTTTCCGTGAGCGTAACATGCAGTTGCTGATTGCTACTGACGTTGCTGCGCGTGGTATTGATGTAAACAACGTGACACACGTAATCAATTACTCATTACCTGACGAAATTGAAAGTTATACCCACCGTAGTGGCCGTACTGGTCGTGCTGGTAAAACAGGTATTTCGATTTGTATCGTAAACTCTAAAGAAATTGGTAAAATCCGTCAGATTGAAAGAATCATTGGTAAACAGTTTACTAAAGCTGAATTGCCTACTGGTTTTGATGTTTGCGAAAAACAACTGTTCTCTTTAGTTCACAAAGTTCATAATGTAGAAGTTAACGAAAGCCAGATTGAGCAGTATATGCCGCGCATTATGGCTGAGTTTGAAGAACTGAGCAAAGATGAGGTGATCAAACGTTTTGCATCTTTAGAGTTTAACCGCTTTTTAGAGTATTACAAAAATGCACCTGATTTGAACTCTTCAGCTGATGACAGAGGTGAGCGCGGTGAACGTGGAGAAAGAGGTGCAAGAAGCAGCGAAGGTTATACCCGTTTGTTTATCAACGTCGGTTCTGTTGATGACTTTACAAGAGGCGACTTGTTATCTTTTGTATGTAATAACGGTAAAATCAGTGGAAAAAGCATTGGTAAGATCGACCTAAAGGGTGTTTATTCATTCTTTGAAGTTGAAAATGCAACTGTGGAATCTTTATTCAACAACTTTAAAGGTGTTGAGTTTAACAACCGCGGTGTTAGAATTGAAAAAACAGCTGATGGTGAAGGCGGCGGTGGCGCTGGTCGTAGTCGTGGCGGCTTTGGTGGCGGTGGAAGACGTGAAGGCGGAAGTTACGGCGGTGGAAGACGCGAAGGCGGCGAACGCAAAAGCTATGGCGGTGGCGGCAAACGTGAAGGCGGGAATAGCGGTGGTGGTTTCAGGGATTTCTCTGGAAGAAGCCGTGAAGACAGAGGTGGAAATGCTGGTGGTGGCAGACGCGAAGGTGGAAGCAGTGGCAGCGATAGAAGACGCAGATCTTAATTCACAAGCGATAAAAAAAGCCCTTTGGAAATTCCAAAGGGCTTTTTTCATTTCAATGGTAAATACGGATTATTTTTTAACCTCTGGTCTGTCTTTAATCTGTGAAGCTTTCAGATAAACCTTTTTACCTTTTTTGTTGACGTAGTATTTTCTATTTTTACCATCGATGTATACATCTGTTCCATCCGGTGCCATTTTACCTTTGAAGGTTTGATCAGCTACTTTAGAGCTTCCTTTAACTGCAACTTCAGCGGTTTTGTTTCCAACCGTAGTAGCCGTTTTACCTATTGCTTTTCCGGTTTTATCCAGGGCTTTACCTACTCCTGTTTCCTTCTTTTCTTGTGCATTTGAATTGAAGGTGAGTGCGCCGCAAATTGCCAGGGTTAATAAACCCGATACATACTTTGTTTTCATTTTTGCATGATTTTTAAAACGTTATGCAACATGAACAATTAACGAGCCAATTTTGTTTGGATATTAATTGAGTTGTTCTGTTAACAAGCGCATTTCAATATGAGGTGAATGCTTTTCGTATAAGATGGCATATACAGCACGGCTGATCGGCATGTCAACTTTATATTTTTTATTGATTACATGCATACAGCTAGCTGCGTAATAACCTTCTGCCACCATATTCATTTCCAATTGGGCCGACTTGACCGTATAACCCTTACCGATCATATTACCAAAGGTTCGGTTCCGGCTAAATTGCGAGTAGGCAGTTACCAACAAATCTCCCAGGTATGCAGGCTCTTTAATGTCCCTGGAAATTGGATGTACAGCATCCACAAACCTGCTGATTTCGCGGATAGCATTGGAAATTAATACTGCCTGGAAGTTATCGCCATAGCCCAAACCATGACAGATGCCGCTGGCTACGGCGTATATATTTTTCAACACTGCAGCATATTCAGTACCGAATATGTCATCAGAAACATTGGTTTTGATATAACGGGTTTGCAAGAGACCAGAAAACCGTTTTGCGGCTTCCAGATCTACAGAAGCAATAGTCAGATAACTCAATTTTTCAAGCGCAACTTCTTCCGCGTGACAAGGCCCTCCTATTACGAGGATATCAGACAAAAGTACGCCATATTTTTCATGTAAAAATTCGCCGATAATCTGGTTTTCATCAGGAACAATTCCTTTGATAGCAGAAATGATTTTCTTGCCTTTCAACTGCTCGGGCGTAAGCCCATTGAGCGTAGCCTTTAAAAAAGCCGCAGGTACGTTTAAAATGATGTAATCAGCTTGCCTGATGATCTCAGACAAGTCGTCGGAAATATTTTTTTCCGGCATCCGTATCTCAACAGAGCTCAGGTAATTCGGGTTGTGCTTGTATTTCTGTAAATGCGTAATGGCATCTGCATTGCGCATCCACCAATAAATCTCTTTTTCTGCGATGTTATCAGAAAGCATTTTTATAATAGCAGTAGCCCAACTACCCCCACCAATCATTGCGACTTTAGGTATCATACATTATAAATAAAAAATCCCGGTTTAATGTTTTAAACCGGGACAATTTACTCAATAAAAAAGGATTGGTAAAGACTACTTCTTATCAGAATCGGCAAACAATTGATCCTTAGTCGTTTTCTTTACCTTCATCCCATCTTTTAATTTGTTCTGAATGGCCGAATATGGCCCAGTTACGACATCCTGTCCGGCTTTAAGACCCGATTTTATAATGATGAACTGATCGTTCTGAATGCCGGTAGTCACTTCTACCTGCTTTACCGTTTCGCCATTAAATAGATAAACGTATTGTTTAACTTTTTTGTCGGCCAGTTTAGACTTCTGCTTGTCACTATCCTCCTGGTTGTCGGTAGCAGGCTTTTTATCTTTGTCGTTCTTCTTCTTATCAACGGTAAATACAGCCTGAATTGGTACGGACAAGCCCTCAACAGTTTCACTTTCGATATCAACCGTAGCAGATAGTCCTGGCCTGAAAGGCGAAGGCAAATCCTTAGCTCCGCCTTTAACACCACTATAAGAATCTGCCAGGATACGCACTTTCACCACAAAATTGGTTACCTGATCAACAGAACTGGTTGCAGTACCTACATCCTTTGAAGAACTGGCAATTTCCGTGACAGTACCTTTAAATTTCTTGTCGGCAAATGCATCAACTTCTATCGTTGCCTGATCTCCAACATGCACCCTATTGATGTCATTTTCGTTAACGTCTACGTTAACTTCCATAGAAGAAAGATTAGATATCCTCATGATCTCTGTTCCTGCCATTTGCGCCGTCCCAAGGATACGGTCGCCCAGCTCTACAGAAAGTTTCGAAATTACACCGTCAACTGGTGCAAAAATAGTAGCCTTTGCTAAATTTGCAGTGGCTTCCTGAACGTTGGCGCCAGTTTGCTCCAGGTTAAATTTAGCACTTGTCAAATCTTCCTTTGCACGGCCCAGATTTGTTTTTGCAGTCAAATAGGCTGCTTTAGCTGCATCAAATTCAGAAGCTGAAATCACCTGCTTTTTAAACAATTCTACATTTCGTTTATACGTAGCTTCTGCATTTACGAAATTACCTTCGGCTTGTTTAAGCAATTGTCCTGCACCTGCCATACCAGCTTTTTGTGCACTGTAAGAAGCGACAGCACGATCGTAACCGGACTTAAGAACATCCGGACGTACTTTAATGAGCAACTGTCCTTTTTTAACCACGTCTCCTTCTTTAACCAAAAGTTCCGTAACCTCTCCCGAAACCTCAGAACTCAGTTTAACTTCCGTTTCTGGCTGTATTTTACCACTGGCAGTCACCGTTTCAATAACTTTCCTATTTGCAGCTTTATCTATAGTGACCTGCTCTGTCTTATCTGCGCCAATAAGTCCGGTAAACTTAGCGACAACCAGTAGCACCGCAACTATACCTACTATAATTAAAATGGTTTTCAGTTTCATTTGTGTTTGTTAATTTGTATGCTCTATCTATTTTTATGTTCTAAAAAGCAATTTGCTTGCCTAAATAATAATCAATCACTTTTGACCGGAATAACAGATCATATTTAGCCCGGATCATGTCAATTTCTGCTGAATTTTTCTTGGTAAGTGAAGTACTATAGTCTAATGAATTTACTAAACCTACATTATACCGTTGCTCAATTACGGAATAAGCCTCTTTTTGCGCTTCAAAAGCTTTTTTTGCAGATGCAAAAGTACTTTCAGCTGCCCTCAGATCCGCTACCGCCTGATAAATGATCTTATTTAAATTATTTTTGGTGATCTGTTCATCAGCCTGGGTTTGCAGTAAATTGATTTTCGCTTTTTTAATGCCTGACTTTGCTTGCAAGCCATTAAAAATCGGAATGCTTAAACTTAAACCCAATCCCTTTGAAACATTGTTTTCAATCTGATCTCTAAAAGCCCTGTTTTGAATTCCTGCTGGCATATTGTAATTATAACTATAAAACGAACCGTAACTCCCGTTTAAGGAAAGTGTTGGATAAAGGCTCCCTTTAGCAATGTCTATTCCCTTTTTCGCAGCCTCAGTTTGCAAGGCCGCCAGCTTAACATCCGGAAAAATCTGCAATGCATCGGTATATACCCTTTCTGCATCGTAAACTGCAGCAGTTCCGGCAAAATTAAGACCTGCAGGCGCCTGAACTTCAAACCGGGTTGAGGAAGGAATATCCATCAGCTGGGCCAGCGTTATATATGAAATGGTCAAAGCATTGGTTGCAGTAGTTACATTTAATTCTGCCGTAGCCACTTGCGATTTCGATTCAGCAAGATCGGCAAGCGTTTTATTACCCACATTTAAAAGCTCTTGTTGTTGCTGCAATTGCTTTACTGCAACTGTAAGCTGATCCTTGGCTGCTTTTAAACGATCCTTATTGTATAATATCTCCATATATGAAGTCACCACATTTAAAGTCAGGTCATTCTTAACCTTGTCAACACCGGCTTTTCCAGCTTCCAATAAAATTTTATTTTGTTTGATCTGATTGATTTTGGAAAGACCGTTAAATAAATCCAGACCGATGCCAATGCCAGGGCTTAAACTATAAGTTTGAGTATTTTCATAAATACCAGTATTACCAATATTGTTCCTTCCCCAGGCTAAATTCTGATTTGCTGAAGCATTTACCCGCGGATAAAGCGCTAATTTGGCCTGTTTTAAGTTCTCTTCTGCGAGGTCCTGACTCAGTTTAGATTTCGTTACCTGCAGGTTATTTTGTAAAGTAACTTCGATAGCGCGTTGTATAGTGATGACCTCCTGTGCTGATGAATGCAGGGTAATACCTGTAGTAAGCGCCAGAGATAAAATTAAAGTCAGTCCAAACCGAGCATTAATAAAGGGAATTGATTTCATATTTCTATTTTCGTTGAGCACGAAGCTCTTTTTTCAAATGTATACATTTCGCAATTTTATAGGCAGCGTACCTGTATTTTATTACTTTTGATTCATGTACCTGGTCAAATCCCCACTGTTATTAAAATGGTATTATCCAAGCTTAATCTGGAATAAGTCCCGTAATGAAAAAGTTATTTATTTAACCTTTGACGACGGACCTATACCCGATGTTACAACCTTTGTTCTAAATACTTTAAAAAGTTTTGATGCCAAAGCCACCTTTTTCTGTATCGGAGACAATATCCGAAAACATCCTGACATTTTTGAAGCGCTAAAATCTGCTGGCCACAGCATTGGTAATCATACTTTCAATCATTTAAAAGGATGGAAAACAGCCGATCAGATCTATGTACAGAATTTCCTAAAGTGTCAGGAACTAACCGGAACCAATTTGTTCCGTCCGCCATATGGCCGGATTAAAAAATCGCAGATCAGCACCATTAAGGCATTGAAACCTGATGTAAAAATGATCATGTGGGATGTATTGAGTGGAGATTTTGATTTGCAACTGTCTCCTGAAAAATGTTTTCAAAATGTGATTAATCATACGAGTAACGGGTCAATTATTGTGTTTCACGATAGCTTAAAGGCTTTTGAAAGACTAGCGTATGCATTACCCAAAGTCCTGCGGCACTTTCATAAACTTGGCTATTCGTTTGGAACACTCTAGCATAAAGCCCCATTCACTAAGTTCAGGCCAAAACTAAAAAAACCGATACGGGCGATGATACGACAATTTGGCCTGATATACAGCAATCAAACTGTTCATTTTTGATCAGTACCGTTCAAAAATGAACAGTTCGACTTCAGAAAGCCTGAAAATCATGGGCGAACCCATTATTTAGAATTTTTATAAATAATATAATGATCCGCAGATGATGACCAAGGCCTGTTTTTTTTCGTAAATTCGCTACAATTAAATAATAGTTAGAATAAGTTACCCTTTTAAAACATATTATCAATGGCTTTTGATATAGAAATGATCAAAAAGGTGTATGCAAACTTTGGCCCCCGAGTTGAGGCGGCCCGTAAATTAGTAGGCAGACCTTTAACACTTTCAGAAAAAATACTTTATACCCATTTATGGGATGAGAATACCAATACCTCTTATGTAAGGGGTACGGATTATGTAGATTTTGCTCCTGACCGTGTGGCCATGCAAGATGCAACTGCTCAAATGGCTTTATTGCAATTTATGCAGGCAGGCAGACCTCAGGTTGCTGTACCTTCTACTGTTCATTGTGATCACTTAATCACAGCGAAATTAGGTGCTGAAATTGATTTGCCTGCAGCAAACACTGAAAGTAAAGAGGTTTTTGACTTTTTAGCTTCTGTATCAAACAAATATGGCATCGGTTTCTGGAAACCAGGTGCTGGTATTATCCACCAGGTTGTTTTAGAAAATTATGCATTTCCGGGCGGGATGATGATCGGTACAGACTCTCACACTGTAAACGCAGGTGGTTTAGGTATGGTTGCCATTGGTGTTGGTGGTGCTGACGCCTGTGATGTGATGGCTGGATTACCTTGGGAGCTTAAATTTCCTAAATTAATCGGCATCAAATTAACTGGTAAATTGAATGGATGGGCATCTGCGAAAGATGTGATCCTTAAAGTTGCCGGTATTTTGACAGTTAAAGGCGGTACTGGTGCTATTGTTGAATATTTTGGCGATGGTGCAGAAAACTTAAGCTGTACTGGTAAAGGTACCATCTGTAACATGGGCGCTGAAATTGGTGCTACGACTTCAACTTTTGGCTATGATGAGAGCATGGAACGTTATTTACGTGCAACCAACAGAGCTGATGTTGCTGATGCAGCCAACGGAATTAAAGAACACTTAACAGGTGATGCAGAAGTTTATGCAGAGCCTGAAAAATATTTTGACCAACTGATTGAGATTAACCTTTCTGAGCTTGAACCGTATTTGAACGGTCCATTTACACCAGATCTGGCTACGCCAATTTCTAAAATGAAAGAAGTGGCTATTGCAAACGGATGGCCTTTAAAAGTAGAATGGGGCTTAATTGGCTCGTGTACCAACTCATCTTACGAAGATTTATCAAGGGCAGCGTCTATTGCCCAGCAAGCGATTGATAAAGGTTTAACTACAAAGGCGGACTTTGGTATCAATCCGGGTTCTGAGCAGGTACGTTATACTGCAAACCGTGACGGCTTATTGGGTACTTTTGAATCGTTAAATGCAACTATATTTACCAACGCCTGTGGACCATGTATTGGTATGTGGGACAGGGTTGGTGCTGAGAAACAAGAAAAAAACACCATTGTACATTCCTTTAACAGAAACTTTGCCAAACGTGCAGATGGTAATCCAAATACTTTTGCTTTTGTAACTTCTCCTGAAATTGTTGCTGCAATTGCCATCGCTGGGGATTTAAGCTTCAATCCCCTGACAGATACACTGACAAACGATAAAGGTGAACAAGTTAAATTGGATCCGCCTAAAGGTGATGAGTTGCCAACAAATGGTTATGCTGTGGAAGATGCAGGTTATCAAAAACCCGCGGAAGACGGTAGTAATGTACAGGTCGCTGTATCCCCTACCTCACACAGGTTACAATTGTTAGATCCGTTTACAGCATGGGAAGGTACTGACCTGAAAGGCTTAAGACTGTTAATCAAAGCCAAAGGTAAATGTACAACGGATCACATCTCTATGGCTGGCCCATGGTTGAAGTTCCGTGGTCATCTGGATAATATTTCCAACAACATGTTAATTGGTGCCGTAAACTTCTTCAACGACAAAACAGACAATGTTAAAAATGAACTGACAGGAGAATATGGTCCGGTACCTGCAACTCAACGTGCTTATAAAGCTGCAAACATTGGCTCTATAGTAGTTGGTGATGAAAACTACGGTGAAGGATCCAGCCGTGAGCACGCTGCCATGGAACCTCGTCACTTAGGCGTTCGTGCTGTACTGGTAAAATCATTTGCCCGTATTCATGAAACCAACCTGAAAAAACAAGGTATGCTTGGTTTGACGTTTGTAAACAAAGATGATTACGATAAAATTTTAGAAGATGACGTAATTGACATTGTTGGCTTAACGACATTTGCACCAAATGTTCCGTTGACACTGGTATTACATCATGCAGATGGTTCAACAGAAGAGATTTCTGTAAACCACAGTTACAATGCACAACAAATTGAGTGGTTTAAAGCGGGTGGCGCATTAAACATCATCCGCAGAGAAGCTGCAGCAAAGAATGCTTAATTAGCCCAAGCTAATTCATTTCATAGATTTAAACTCCCGGCGATTAACCGGGAGTTTTTTTATGACTTTTAATTTATCGATTTAAGAACTTCTGAAACCAGTGTCCGGAGTCTTTAACAATCCGCTCCTGTGTTTTAAAATCGGTATGTACCAATCCAAACCGCGCATTAAAACCCTCAGCCCATTCAAAATTATCGGTTAAAGTCCATGCCATATACCCGGTAACATTGAGCCCGTCCTGCTTAGCCTTTAATAAAGCTGCCAGATGTTGTTCAAAATAGGCAATTCGTGCCTCATCGTGAACCTGATGTTCACTTACTTTATCGTGATACGCCGCCCCATTTTCAGTAACCATCAGGCTTTTGATTTTAGGGTAAGCTGCATATTGCTTGATGATATTGATAAAACTATCGGGATTAATCTCCCATCCCATGGCCGTATGTGGCTTTTTTCGGTTAGCTGCTTTAACTTCCCAGGCCTGTACAACGGGAATAAATGCATTGTATTTGATGGTTAAAGGGAAATAGTTTTGAATGCCGATAAAGTCGAACTCGAACGTTAAGCGTTCGGTATGCCGCCAGGTTGAATGCTGTACTGCGAACTTCTCCAGTACATCCCAGTCTGCAGTTGGATAACCTAAGCCCATAAGCGGCTCCACAAACATTCTGTTCATCAGGCAATCGATTCTTTTGGCTGCCAGTAAATCCGAATCACTCTGGGTATAAGGTAATATTTCTGAGCAAGAGAAACTGGTTCCGATATGTGCATTTTTAACTTCAGCCCTTAAAATCCGACCGCCATCGGCTTGAGCTATCGCAGCGTGATGAACCGCCGAGAAAAAATTGGTCAGTCCGGTTTTTCCTGGTGCATGAATACCCAGCATATAACCTAGTGAAGTAAAGCCAAACGGTTCATTGAGTACAATCCAATTCTTTACCCGATCTCCATATTCACGGGCGCAAAAAGTAACAAATATATTGAAACTATCATTTATCGAATAGGCAGTCCAGCCACCCTCGTCCTCCAGTGCTTGTGGCAAATCCCAATGGTATAAAGTAATATATGGAACCAGGTTTTGTGCCAGGCACTCGTCAATTAAACGATGGTAAAAAGCAATTCCTTCGGGATTCACTGCTCCATCACCCAAGGGAAAAATACGGGACCAGGAAATGGAAAATCTGAAAACGCCAAAGCCAAGCATTTTTACCAATGCCACATCATCTTTGTAGCGGTGATAAAAATCGCAAGCCACAATCGGTTGATGGCCTTTTTTTATCTTTCCTGACCTTTTGGAAAAGGTATCCCAAATAGAGGCTCCCCTACCATAAGTTTCTGCAGCACCCTCAATTTGAGCAGCCGCAGTGGCCACTCCCCAGACAAAATCGTTTCCAAAATCGGAGGCCTTAATCATATCGCTTTATTTTAAAAGACAATATGGGAAATTACTGTGAATTTAATGTTAAGCCAATCTCTTTTAATAACAATGCAGCATTGAATGTAGTGCAGGGTCCATTTTTAAGTTGATAATCAAAATTCATTTCGCCTTCAGCAATCTGTATATCAAAATGATAATTGCGAACCTGCAAAGGATAGCTCTGCTGCATCTCAGACAATTGCAAATCATGCGTAGCAAACAAAGCAGGCGTCTGCTGTTCGATCAGCTTCTCAATAAACACTTTAGACCCCAGGTATTTATCTTTGCTATTGGTTCCCCTCAACATTTCATCAATCAGCACAAATGAATTGGGATGCACATGTATCGCATCCAAGATCATTTTAAGCCGGTTTAATTCTGCCTTAAAGGTAGATGTCTGATCATTCAGCGAATCTTTGATCCGCATGTACGACAGTACCTTAAAAATGGACACAGACATACGTTTAGCGCATACAGGAGCCCCGGCAAAGGCCAGGGTCATATTGATACCGACTGTTCTTAGAAAAGTGCTCTTACCTGCCATATTGGATCCTGTAACAATATCTACCGTAGGTTTTGACTCGACTTGAAAATCGTTCATTACCCGCACTTGCTCCGGGATCAGGGGATGACCAAGCGCTGTCGCTTCCAAATGAAAATCTCCTTCAATTGTTGGGAAGGTCCATTCCGGCTGATTATAAGTTAGCGTAGCCAAAGAAATCAGCTCTTCAAACTGACTGATCCTTCCCATGGCTTTAATGGTTTGTTGGGCCGACTGATCGTGCCAGTTGCATAAAGAGATAGAACACCTGAGGTCCCAAACGAGAAAGATGTTCAGCACCATACTTACAATAATATTTAACCTGGCATCAAAGGCCTGGATAATAGCAGCTAATTTTCTAATCTGTTTACTGATGGGTATAGTTTGATTGGATTCATCAAAAAATTCTTCGATGTAAGTACTTTTCCAATTCACATCCTCCGTCCATTTGATGGTATCGGCAAATGCAGCCAATAAACTTGATTCTCGACTAAAACCATAATATACCTGGTTGATAGGCGTCATATTTAACAAAGTCAGCGCTGCGTTAAAAACAGCAACCAGGGCAAAGATTTGCCAGACTACGCCCCCAAATATCAATCCGGTGGTGAAAATTCCAATGGTGATAAACGGAACCACTTTAATATAAAAGCGTAAAGACTTTTTACGCGTAAAATTCAACTGCTCTGGCAATTGATGCTGTAACTTATTAATAATAATCTGCAACTGACCAGGTTTATGGTTCTGCAGCTCAGCACGGAAATGGTAAGTCTGGTCAATTTGACCTTTCAATTCTTGAATCGCTTCTTGTCGTTTTTCAATGCCGAGCTTGTCTTTAGGCTGGCTTAAATTGGCGGCCAGTAAATCCATCCCTTGCTGTGTATTGCATCGATTAATAAACGCATATAGCGAACCGGAGCCAAAAATATCAAGATCGGACGAGTAAGGGTGATATTCATCGGCATAAGCTTCGCCATGATCATACCCATTTTTTCCCTGCTTAAGCTGATCAATCTCATTTTGATACACCCACAACAGTTTACCTGCGTAGGTCAGCTCGTTTTGTACTGCCGTTTGTTTTTTAACCAGGAATAGGAAAAAGACAACAGGAACAATCAAGAATGCAGTTAAAAAAGTCGAAAAACCAAAATTAATAATCAGTGCAATGAGCAGAATTTCTGTAATAAACAAACCTAATCTGGAAAAGGAAATGGTATTGAGCCTTTTTTTAAGGGTATCAATCTGCACTTGCTGCGCATTTACGTGATTTTGGTAGTCATTGAGGATACTAATTTTTGTTTTTACCATTATATTTGAATTCCTGTTAGATTTTGCTTTAAACTTGGACGATGATCAACACCAGATGTTACGAATTGCGAGTGTATAAAGATAAAGAATAGATTGATGCAGGCAAATTGATCAAATATAGTTAAATGAAGATAACCCTGCTCGTTGTTGGTAAAACGGAAGATAAATACCTGATCGAAGGCATTGATAAATACCTGAATCGTTTGAAACATTATATTGGTTTCAATCTGCTGGTTATACCCGATGTAAAAAACACAAAAAATCTGACCGAGGCACAGCAAAAAACAAAAGAGGCAGAACTGATCTTAAAGCAGCTCAGCAATCTGGATACTGTGATTTTAATGGATGAGAAAGGAAAAAAGTACACTTCTATGGCCTTTTCTAACTACCTGAACAAACAAATGATCGGTAGCGTTCAGCACTTGATTTTTGTTATTGGCGGACCTTATGGATTTGATGACAGTGTATATAAACGTGCAAATGGAAGCATGTCCTTATCAGACATGACCTTTTCCCATCAAATGGTACGTTTGTTTTTTGTAGAGCAGCTTTACCGCGCTTTTAGCATATTAAAGGGAGAACCCTATCATCATGAATAATTTGCATTGATTTTGTGGAAAATAAAACAATGTTTCATCATTAAATAAAAGGAGGTCATTATGCGTTTACCATCGGAATATAAAAGGGATTATAAATTTAAGAGTGATAAAAAGAACGACCGGTTGAGTTACATTATTGCTATCGTAATTTCGGCAATCGCTTTCGCTGTTATCTGGTTCTTATTTTAAAAATTGTTTTTCAACAAAAAAGGCGTTCAATAGAACGCCTTTTTAAAATATAATTCAGGAAGTCTAAACTCCTTTTTTGCTAGTCATATTCGCTTTTTTTGCTGGTTGAGCAGTTTTACTAGGCGCCTTGGCATTTGCAGGTTTAGCTGCAGCTTTAGGCTTTTTATCTAACTTTTCTTCGGCTTTAAGCGCTTCATGTTCTGCCGTATCCTTTGGAGCTTCCTCGGTAAACAAAGGCAGATCTTTCAATAAATGATACCAGCTAACAATTTTCTTCATATCAGAAGTATATACTTTAACCGGATCATGCCCCGCTGCAACTTCTTTAAAGAAAGCTTTCAACACATTGGCATCAGCTTTTAAATCAGGTACGTTTTTAGCAGCAGCGATATTTGCCATTACATCAAGTAATTTCAAATCATCGTCTTCACCATACACAGTAATGTCTTCTAATGAAGCCAGCTTGGTTGTAGTAATATTGGCTACAATCTTAACCTTTTGGGCATCCAGACTTTCCAGCACATATCCACCTTTATTCTGACCTACCAGTTTAAATAAACCGGGTCTTCCGGATACTGCTACAATTCCTCTTAAATTCATATTAATCCGCTATTACTTCTATACCTAAAATCTTATCTCCTTGTCTGATATCATCTACAATATCAACATTTTCAATCACCTTACCGAAGCAAGTATGATTTCTGTCTAAATGCGCAGTATTCTCTCTGCTGTGCACAATGAAAAATTGTGAACCGCCAGTATTCCTTCCTGCATGTGCCATAGACAACACACCACGGTCATGGTATTGATTTTCACCAGTAAGCTCACAATCAATTTTATAACCCGGGCCACCTGTACCTGCTAAATGTGCTTTTGCAGGATCTTTTGAGTTTGGACAACCGCCTTGAACCACAAAGTTAGGGATCACCCTATGGAAAGTAACGCCATCATAAAATCCTTCTTTAGCTAATTTTTTAAAGTTAGCAACGGTATTAGGTGCATCCTGATCGTAAAACTCAACGGTCATGTTGCCTTTATCTGTTTTAATTATTGCTTTGCTCATGATATTTTTTTGTAAAAGCCAAACTTAGATAAAATTGCGTTTATATGCAATTTTATCAATCCGTAGCCATCAAATGAATGACAAACGAAAGTGGATGTGAAATTAATAAAATAGTATGATTGATAATAAAGGGAGAATGTTAAAAAACGTTAAGACTATTGTGGAAAACTAAAATGAAATAAATCAAGACATTAAGATGGTTTTATAAAAATTAATACTAGTTTTAAAAAAAGAAAGGGTTGTTCCATCCGGACACTCCCCTATTCTAACCAAATATAAACCTGTATGAACGGGTTTTTCTTTAAACTTCCTACTGCTCAAATGAACTTACACTCAGTAGCTCATTGCATGGAATTGTGTTGTCTTTATTTTAAGAAACCTATCAATCTAATTCATGCTATTGATATGTTCTGATGTATTAACGATACAAATATACAAATATTACACCATAGTGTACTTTACACACGTAAATATTTAACTTTTTTTAACACGTGAATACTTCTCACACAATCAAAACACTAATAGTTAACCCTTCACAAGCGTATTTTTTAATTAAAATTAGTTTTTACACCTTAAAAAAAGCATGTACAAACGTGACATTTCAAAACAAGAGAAGCATTCATGACAAAATTGCTTACAAAAAAGATAAAATCACATAACAAAACCTCGTTTTAAAAAGAAAAAACAACAAACAAAGCATGAATACCTAATAATTCAAAGCAATCGCTACAAAAATTGGCATAAAAATTAAAAATAATGCGCCCGACAACCTAATTTAAAACTAAGGGTGAATTCAATAACTGTTATTAAAGCAGCCTATAATTTGCTTTTTTTTATAACGTTATATAATTACATTCGTATTTATGCCATATCCTTATGATTTCTAAACGACTTTGTGTTCTAATTATTCTACTGATGTTCAATATTTTGGTCAGAGCCTCATCCATTTTAATTTATATGGACGAAGATCAAAAAAACCATTTGAAAGCATACGGAATTGCTTACTGGGGAATTAAACAACAGGCAGACGTAAGCTGGTTATTGAATTATAGAGGAGGAAGCTTCCTCATTAAATACAATAAAGCGGTAGAAGACGAATGTAAAGCAAGGGGAGTTTCTTACCAGGTACTTGCAGATGGAAAAGTTACGGGTATATTGAACGAAATCAGTGATCCACAGGTAAACATGGAAATGGTAAAACTTGAAAAAGCACCTAAGATTGCCGTGTATTCGCCGAAAAGTAAATTGCCTTGGGATGATGCCGTAACACTGGTACTCACCTACGCTGAAATTCCTTATGATATTATATATGATGATGAAATTTTAAAAGACAAACTTGCGGCGTACGATTGGCTGCATTTACACCACGAAGATTTTACTGGTCAATATGGCCGGTTCTGGAGCAATTTCAGGAATGCAACCTGGTATCGGGACGATGTCAAAAACCAGGAAGAAACAGCGAAAAGAAATGGATTTAAAAAAGTTTCAGAAATGAAGCTGGCTGTCGCTAAACACATTAAGGAATTTTGTTCTGGCGGTGGTTTTCTATTTGCTATGTGCTCTGGAACAGATAGTTTTGATGTCGCTTTAAGTGCAGACGGTGTAGACATCTGCGAAAGCATGTTTGATGGAGATCCGGCAGACCCTCAGGCACAGGCTAAGCTCAATTTTAATAAGACATTTGCCTTTAAAGATTTTCATCTAGATTTAAATCCGAATAATTATGAATTTTCGGACATTGACGTTACCCAAACCCGCAGTTTAAATCAAAGCAATGACTACTTTACCTTATTCGACTTTTCAGCCAAGTGGGATCTGGTGCCAACCATGCTCACACAGAACCATGATAAAGTAATTAAAGGTTTCATGGGCCAGACGACTGCATTTAGGAAAGGTCTGGTTAAACCCAGCATTACCGTACTTGGTGAAAACAAAGGCGCGGAAGAGGTAAGATATTTAAATGGTGTCATCGGTAAAGGTCAGTTTACCTTCTATGGTGGACATGATCCTGAAGATTATCAGCATCAGGTTGGAGATCCACCAACGGATTTAAACCTTCACCCAAATTCACCTGGATATCGCTTAATTCTGAATAATGTATTATTTCCAGCTGCTAAGAAAAAACAACAAAAGACCTAATCATAGAAGTTCCAGCTTATACCGAATTTAAGCATCACACGGTCCGGCATCGGATATTGATTTACGGTATAATAACCTTTAGACAATAAACCCTGGTTGACATAGTCGCACTTCACAAATAAATTGGCTTTTCTAAGACTGGCTTTAACCCATACATCCACAATAGGCGTGCTGTCAAAAGTTTTTTGAGAATTGATATAGAATTGTCCTGCGTCAGGAGAGTAAGAATAGTTTTTGTACGGCGAGTTATAACGTATATCGAAACCAACATGGGTTTTCAGCGCTTTAAAAAATGTTTGATCCAGATAAAAAGTATTGAAAGTATACAACTCTGGCGTCCGCAATACATCAGGATTATCCGTTTTTTGATAAACCAGATAACTCTCCAAATGGAATCTGCCAAAATTAAATTTCTTACCAACAGTCAGTTTTAATAGGTTAAGACTTCCATTAAGTTGTTTAGGTGCAATGGTGATACTATCTAAAGCAACTTTCGGGTTATCGTTGGCCATGCCAAAATACAAATACTTATTAATCAGATAATATTCTGCACTTGCATCCAGCTTCAATTTCTCATTTAGATATTTGAATGAGAAATTAATCGTTTTAGTCCGGTCAAAACCATTCCCCTTTCCGTCACCAATCCATTGGTAATGATTACCAAAAAAGCGGTTATAAACTTCTTCAGGCGATTTATTCTGGAAATATGCACCCAGTACAACCCGGCCCACCGAGTTACTCAGCAATACATTACTTTTAGCGTCGTATAAAAAATCGCCCATGTTATTTCCCTGGATGATCTGATCGACATTTACGTTCAGGTCAATCCTATTGCTAAACCTATATCCAGCAGCTCCCAATAGTGTAATATTTTGAAAAGAGGTGGTATATTTATAATAGTTTGTCCGATCCGGATACATCACACCTTGGGCATAATTGTAAAATTCGTGCTTGATACCCGCGTCGATTTTTAGCTCATTTTTAATAATAGCACTTGACTTTGCACGAAGAAAAAAGCTGTAAATAAACTCATTCTGTACACGCGTGTACCGTGTACTATCATTGGTATAAGTAGCACTCGCAAGCCCTTTTGGCAAAACAGTAAAATTATCTGTTTCATCTTTTTGAAAAGCATAAGAATTTGCATCATACCTAAACGAATAAGAAATCTTATTTGTAGGCAGGATTTTATCGGATATTTCCTGAGAAAGACTATCAATGCGGCCAACAAAATAGGTCTGCTTGACTAAAAACGAAGTCTGACGCCAGATTTGCCTGGAATTACTTAATCGGACATTCTCTGCCATCCGGTCAATCGGGAAATATTTACTGGTATAAAGGTCAAGATTAGGGGTCGAGCCATTTTCCTGCGCCTTAAGCGTATTAAAAATTAGGTTAGTCCACAAATTATATCGTTTATTGGGCGATTCATACCAGCTGAAAAGCGCGCCATTTAAATCATCCCCTCTTTGCCTGTTATAATAGCCATCAGCACCGATCCGGTTAAAATTAGCACCAATATTGAAATTCTTTTTGATATTTTGCGAATGGGTAACCTTAAAATATTGCTCTTTCAGTCCGGCCGCTACATAGTATAACCTTGTGAAAGGTGTTCTTGCCTTATAATATATGATATCGTCATGCGTCAATGCATAATAATCAAGTGTATGAAAGCCGGCATCAAAACCAATTGTCTTCCTTGGTTCAAACAAAAGTGGCATAGCAGCCAAGCCTACGTTACCTGTTCCGATCGTTGGATTTCTGGGTTGAATTAAGGGATTGAAATTTTGAATTCCATTTAAACTCGTATCCAACGCCAGTGTTTGAATGCTATCTTTGGTCAGTTTAAGCGTAGTATACCGGATGTATTTTGAGGTAAAGATCACTGAATCTTTACCCTCTTCTTCTTTTTTCCGTAACGAATCCAGTTCTTTATTGTCTTTAACACTGGTCTTTAAATCTTGCGCACGCAATTCTCCCACACCCAAAACAGCCAGCAGCAGAACAAATAGAATAAGGCCTCTATACATTACAAAGTAGAAATTAACTGGCTTAATATTTTTGTCATCTCAGGTTCTGCCTTACGGGCTGTCTCCAAAATCTCTTCCAGGCTAACCGGGCTTAAAACCTCTGGGAAGCCTTCATCTGTAAGTACAGAAATGGCAAAAACAGGAATATGCATATGGTTTGCAACAATCACTTCAGGCACAGTGCTCATTCCTACTGCATCTCCACCAATGATGCGGAGATAATTATATTCAGCTTTAGTTTCCAGATTAGGTCCGGTTACCGATACGTACACGCCCTGGTGACATTTAATTTTTTCATCTACTGCGATTCTCATAGCGATGTCAATTAACCTACGACTGTAAGGCTGACTCATATCTGGAAAACGAGGTCCCATATCGGCATCATTATGACCTCTCAGTGGGCTTTCAGGCTGCAAATTGATGTGATCATTAATAATCATCAGATCACCCTTTTTAAAATTAGAATTCAAAGAGCCTGCCGCATTGGATACAAACAGGCAGTGCACGCCAAGCGCCTTCATTGCGCGTATAGGAAAAGTGATTTGCTGCATGCTATAACCTTCGTAATAATGCAGACGACCTTGCATGGCTATTACTTTTTTTCCGTTTAGTGTTCCAAAAATAAGCTTGCCTGAGTGAAATTCTAAAGTAGAAATTGGAAAATTTGGAATGTTTGAGTACATCAAACTGTAAGCAACCTCTATCTCATTAACCAGTCCGCCAAGACCAGTACCAAGAACAATACCTATTTCCGGTTCAAAATTCTCCGTTTTACGTTTTATATATTCAACGGTTTCGTGTAGTGCTTGAAACATAATCTAAAATCTTTTGATCAAATGTAACTTTATCTTCCTCTTGTAACGCAATTTTAATTGGCAAATAAAAGACAGGCAAATTTAGCAGTAATTCTTTGAAAGAATCATCTAATAAACGTTGCGCATCCTTTTCTGTTGTGATGATTAATTTTTCTTTTGATGGATTGCGATTGAATGCATCCACCAGAGTTTTAATATTTTGTAAACTGAACCGATAATGGTCCGGGTATTCATGGTGGTCAATGTGCGCCGTATAGCCTTTAAGGTGATTGACGAGTGGTGAAGGATTTGCTATTCCAGTCAATAAGTACACCCTTGTTGTTTCATAAACCGTAGAACAGGCCTGTTCCGCTTCAGAGAATAAGTGGATTAAATTCCCATATTGAAGTGCTGAAAAAGAAATTGTGTGATTTGACGACTTGTTAAATTTTTCGACGATTTTCATTCTCTCTACATTGGAAATCTGCGTTGGCGATTTGGTGATCAAAACGGCCTGCGCTCTTTTATAACCAAAAAAAGGTTCCCTCAAATTCCCCCCAGGCAGTAAAAACTGTGGCCTTAGAAGCTTCTGAAATTCAAACAATAAAACACTAAATCCTGGCTTCACCCGACGGTGTTGATAAGCATCGTCCAAAATCACCAGATCATGTTGATCTTTAAGCAGGTTAATACCTTTAACGCGGTCCTCACATACCGCTACGGTAACGTGCGGAAATTTATGATAAAACTGCATAGGTTCGTCTCCAATGCTCAAAGCAGTTGCACTTTCATCGGCTAAAATAAAACCCTTGGTTTCCCGCCCATATCCACGACTTAAAATGGCGATTTTATGACCGTGCAGCAAACGCACCAGATATTCTGTTACCGGACTTTTTCCTGAACCGCCAACCACCAGATTACCTACACATATAATTGGAATATCGAAAGCTATAGATTTAAATATACCCATATCATACAGCTTATTGCGCAATACAATCACAATTCCGTAAAGGACTGAAAAAGGAAGTAGTAGTAACCTGAGATATTTAACCATGCTTTCGCTTCAAAAATAAGAATTATTACAGCGCCTTGCACCAAGTTAATACAGAATCATCAATACCACTGTAATAAAAATTACCTTACCTTTGTAGAAATAACTTATTAAATATGCTTAAAGGATTTTTTAACGTACCAGCTCCTGTAAATGAGCCCATTTTGGGTTACGCACCAGGAAGCAAAGAACGTGAACTTTTAGAGGCTGCCCTAGCCGATGCCCGTTCAAAACAAATTGAAATACCCATGTATATTGCAGGGCAGGAAGTTCATACCGATAAAAAAGGAATTGTAACTCCTCCACACGATCATCAGCATGTACTTGGTCAATTTAGCAAAGGCGACAAGACTCATGTAAAACAAGCAATTGATGCTGCATTAGCAGCTAAAGCAAATTGGGAAAACCTGGCATGGGAACACCGTGCGGCCGTATTTTTGAAAGCTGCTGATCTGATTGCAGGTCCTTACCGTTATAAATTAAATGCAGCAACCATGCTGGGCCAGAGTAAAAATGCATACCAGGCAGAAATTGATTCTGCATGTGAGCTGATCGACTTTTTGCGGTTCAACGTGAGCTACATGTCAGATATATACAAACAACAACCTCCGGTTTCTCCAAAAGGATCATGGAACCGAGTTGAACAACGTCCCCTGGAAGGTTTTGTTTTTGCCTTAACACCTTTTAATTTCACAGCTATTGCGGGAAATTTACCTACTTCTGCAGCAATGATGGGAAATGTAGTGGTTTGGAAACCAGCTAATACTCAAATCTATGCAGCAAATGTACTGATGCAGATTTTTAGAGAAGCTGGTTTGCCGGATGGTGTAATTAATCTGGTTTACGTTTCCGGACCCGAAGCAGGTGAAGTGATCTTCAACCATCCTGATTTTGCAGGCATCCACTTTACAGGGTCAACTGGTGTATTCCAGGACATCTGGAAAACTATCGGAAACAACATCCACAAGTTTAAAACTTATCCGCGTATTGTTGGAGAGACCGGCGGTAAAGACTTCATCATGGTTCATGGTTCTGCCGAAGCTGAATCTGCGAGTACGGCAATTATCCGAGGTGCTTTTGAATATCAGGGACAAAAATGTTCTGCGGCATCACGTGTTTACGTAGCAAAAAGCATCTGGACAAAAGTAAAGGAATATATGTTGCGTGATCTGGCAACCTTTAAAATGGGTGGTACAGAGGATTTCAGCAATTTCATCAACGCTGTAATCGACAACAATTCATTCGATAAATTGGCTAAATATATTGATGAAGCAAAAAAAGATAAATCAGTTGAAATCATTGCCGGTGGAAACTATGATAAGAGCAAAGGCTATTTTATCGAACCTACGGTACTGGTTGTAGACGATCCGATGTATACGACCATGTGCGAAGAGCTATTTGGTCCAGTACTGACAATTTACGTTTATGAGGATGCAGATTTTGATAAGGTCCTGGATATTGTTGACTCAACGTCTATCTATGCCTTAACAGGTGCATTTATCGCTCAGGATCGCTATGCAATTGAAAAAGCTACCCATAGATTACGTAACGCTGCCGGTAATTTTTACATCAATGACAAATGTACTGGTGCCGTAGTTGGGCAACAACCATTTGGTGGTGCCAGAGGTTCTGGTACAAATGATAAAGCCGGATCTATGATCAATCTTTTACGTTGGGTTTCTCCACGTACAATAAAAGAGACGTTTGATATGCCAAAAGATTACAGGTATCCATTCTTAGGATAAAAATCATCAACAACAAAAATAAAGCCTCCCGATTTGTCATCGGGAGGCTTTTGCAATATCAAGCCGCTGTTTGCGATCAAACAACAGGATGATGTTTGATTATTTGTGAGCTTGCATTTTAAATACCGGAGAAATATCGTCAGGTCCGGATGCACTAACCTTCAAATCGGTAATCAATCCACTCTCTAAGCTATATACCCAGGCATGAACACTCAATTCTTGTCCAGAAGCCCATGCATTTTGTACAATAGAAGTGCTCATTACATTTGCAGCACCTTCAATTGCATTGAGCTCAACCAAACGGTTTGATCTCTTCTGCGGATCTTTAATGGTTTGCATCTCACGCTCGTGTAGCCTGATTACATCTTTGATATTCCTTAACCAATTGTCAATCAAGCCAACTTGCTTATCACCCAACGCAGCATTTACACCACCACAACCGTAGTGACCGCAAACAATAATGTGTTTCACTTTCAGTACGTTAACAGAATAATCCAGTACACTCAACAGATTCATGTCCGTATGCGTAACCACATTTGCAATATTACGGTGTACAAAAATATCACCAGGCATGGTATTCGTAATCTGATTGGCCGGTACACGACTATCAGAACATCCGATCCAAAGTACCGGTGGAGCCTGACCAGCAGAAAGCCTGTCGAAAAAAGCAGGATCTTCCTGAAGCGTTGCAGCAACCCAGTCCCTATTCCCTTGTAATAAACCTTCGTATGTTATTTTATCTGTCTCTTGTTTTTCTAATTTCGCGCACATAATAATTAATTATTAATTTCTTCTATGACTTTATTATTCAATTTTGGCACAGTATACTGTGTCTTTATATTTTCTAAAATTACAATAATCCCCTTAGTATAAGCATTGTGCTTATAATTAAAAATCGTTTCCAATACATCCGGGTCTATATACCTCGAATTTGTTCCGTCAATAATGACATTGGTTTCTCTAGGGATTTTATTGAGCACCACCTGAATGGCAGCTTTGTTTAAGAATGAAACTTCTTCTGCTAATTTAATTCTGATGTTCTTTTTATCTCCCTCTTCCTGAATTTTATAAAAATACGGATTACGCATATTGGTACGTAATAAATAAAATACGGAGAACAACATCCCAATAGCTACACCTTTCAACAGGTCAGTAAGCAATACTGCTATAATGGTGATCACAAAGGGTACAAACTGGTCCCATCCTTTATGAAACATGTGCTTAAATAAAGCAACCCGTGTAAGTTTATAACCGGTAACCAGGAGTATCGCTGCCAAACATGCCAAAGGGATCATATTGATCACACCCGGGATAAGTAGGAAGGATAAAAGTAACCAAACACCGTGAAAAATAGCAGACATTTTGGTACGGCCACCCGCATTCACATTTGCTGAGCTTCGTACAATTACCGATGTAAGCGGTAAACCACCGAGCATACCGCTAGCCATGTTACCAACACCCTGTGCAACTAGCTCTCTATTTGTAGGCGATACCCTTTTTATCGGGTCAATTTTATCAACAGCCTCTATACTAAGCAATGTTTCTAAACTTGCCACCACAGCAATGGTAACAGCAACGATCCAGACTTTTCCATTCAGAATCTCAGAAAAGTCAGGTGCTGTAAAAAGACCTGTAAATTCCGACCAGCCATTGACTACCGGTATTTCTACCATTTGTTTCGCACTTAAAGCAAATCCTGTAGATTGAAAAGCAATGCTTAATCCAACCCCCAAAACAACGACTACCAACGGCGCTGGTACAACGCTTAGCTTTTTAAATTTAGGCCAAAAGATAAGGATCAGTATAGATAATCCACTGATCACTATAGCAGCCAGGGTAAAATGACTCAATGCATTTTGAATGGCCGAAAACGTATTGTTATGGTCTGCCTGGAAAAAGCTCTCATCACCAAAAAAGTCAGAATCAACACCAAGGGCATGAGGCAATTGTTTCAAAATAAGGGTTAAACCAATAGCAGCCAACATTCCCTCAATAACACTTGACGGAAAATAATTACCAATTGTCCCTCCTTTTAAAAACCCAAGAATAAGTTGCATCCCCCCTGCCAGCACTACAGCTAGCAAAAAGGTCTGATAGCTACCCAACTGCCCGATCGCTCCCAGAACAATCGCAGTCAAACCAGCCGCAGGTCCACTTACACTTAATTGTGAGCCACTAAAGCTAGCCACCACAATACCACCAACTACGCCGGTAACAAGACCAGCAAATAGCGGCGCGCCTGAAGCCAATGCAATACCTAAACAAAGTGGCAATGCCACTAAAAATACGACAATGCTTGACGGTAAATCCCGCTTCAGATTTTTTTTCAATATATATTTCTTCACTTCCAATCTTGAAAAGATTGAGTCTCCTCTTTGCATAAAAACTATGTTTTAATTCTTTTAAACTAATTTATAAAAATGCATAAACGTGCCAGCGTACTGGTCGTCAAATACATCTAAAACTAGCTTAGGTTAGGAGGCGGTGTTGGTACAGAGGGGTGGAAAGGATCCACGTACCGTTTAAAGTGCTCTATAAAGCTACTGTTTATACCGTAGATACTGAGTACAGCTGCAAAGCTATAATCGTAATGTAAATCAATTTTGAAATCGCAAATCTTAACTTTTGCTTTCGCACTATCATTATCCGAACTATGCTCTACTTCAATTTGCATAATTACGGCTTTCATGATTTCTTTATCGATGTGGTTAAAAAATAAGGGCGCACCAGATATCATCATCTTTGCAGAAAAGATGGCCAGAAAGGCAATGATTATCGATATACGGTATTTCCTTATAAACATTAAATGTGTGTATTTGTTCTAACCTTTTCAAAAATAACTCCAAAACATACCTATTTGCAAATTATCATGTAATAAAAATGTAAATTAGTTAAAATAGAGGGTTTGGAATAGCCTATTGCATATAAATAATTAAAAAGCATAGCCCTAGGAAATAGAAGCATTAAATGTAATTTTGGCAGCTCAAAATCTTTACATTAACTATGAAAAAATCATGGCTTGGCGTGGCGTTTCTTTGTCCGCTATTTAGTTTTGCACAGAGCAACAATTCACCTTCATCTTATGATCCACATGAAATTGCCATTACAGGTTATTTGCAGACGCAATTTCAAAAAGCACAATCAGCGGGCATAAACTCCTTCTCTGGTGGTGATTTTTCAAAAAATTCAGACAGTCGGTTCATGATCAGACGTGGGCGGTTAAAAATTGATCGCGCCGATAAGTTCTCCAGCATCGTATTTCAAATTGATGCAACGCAAAATGGCCTGCAGTTGATGGATGCTTTCATTCAACTGCATCAGCAAAATTCCAAGTCATTAATGTTTACAGCGGGTTTATTCAATCGTCCTTTTGGGTATTCTATTGTTTACTCCTCGGGCTACAGGGATTTTCCAGAAAGAGCAAGGGTCTTTCAAACATTAATGCCCAGGGAACGCGATTTAGGTGCCATGATTGGTTTCAGACCTGATGGCAAATTTCATTTCTTAACCTTGGAGCTTGCCGCTGTAAATGGAAGCGGTCTTACAGCCAGAGATTATGATTCGAAAAAAGACATCATCGGGAATATAAGTTTCAAATTTGATAGTCTGGCAAATAAAAAACTTCACATTGGCTTCGGCACTTCCTTTTATAAAGGGTCCGTGCGTAATGATACTGAGAACTATTATTCCGATAATGACAATTCAGGTTATGTAAAGAATACAAGTAAGGAAAATATAGGCTGGAATGCGAAACGAAATTATTTTGGAGGTAACGTGCAAATCCAGTATGACAATACTTTTGGCATGAGCCAACTTAAAGCAGAGTTTATAGGTGGCACGCAGCCCGGGATAGCAAACTCATCCAGTGTTACCGGGCCTAATGCCAGTCAGAGTTTCGCCACACAGCCGGCCACAGACTTATATATGCGAACCTTTGCCGGCTATTATTTCTGGTTTACGCAACAAATCGCTAAAACAAAATTCAGAGCCTTACTGGCATATGATGTTTATGATCCAAACGTACACCTTAAAGAAGCACAGATCGGTGCACCAAACAGCAATACCACAGCAGGAGACATCAAATTTAGCACATTGGGCTACGGAGTGGCATACCTGTTAAATTCCCGTTTAAAATTTACACTCTATAACGAGCATGTGGTTAATGATGCGACCTTGTTACCCGAATACCTGGGTGATTTAAAAGATGATGTATTTACAGCCAGACTACAATACCGCTGGTAGCCGTAATATTTATATATTTATAAAATTTGACAAAAGCAGGTTACATGAAGAATAAAATAGATTTACTGCAGGATAAGATTAAACAAGCACAGGTTGGCGGTGGTACAGCAAGAATTGAAAGTCAGCATAAGAAAGGAAAACTTACGGCAAGAGAACGAATCCATTTCCTATTGGACGAAAATTCTTTTGAAGAAATCGGAATGCTGGTTACCCATCGCAGCACAGATTTCGGAATGGAGCGGGAAAAGTACCCTGGAGATGGCGTTGTAACGGGATATGGTAATATTAACGGCAGACTTGTATATGTCTTTTCTCAGGATTTCACCGTATTCGGTGGCTCACTCTCAGAAACCCATGCTGAAAAAATATGCAAGATCATGGATATGGCTATGAAAAATGGTGCGCCTGTAATTGGTCTGAATGATAGTGGTGGCGCAAGGATTCAGGAAGGGGTAGTTTCCTTAGGCGGCTATGCAGACATATTTTATCGCAATGTTCAGGCATCTGGTGTTGTGCCACAGTTATCTGCCATCATGGGTCCCTGCGCCGGAGGTGCTGTATACTCCCCTGCCATCACGGACTTCATACTGATGGTTGAAAACACCTCTTATATGTTTGTAACCGGTCCTAATGTAGTTAAAACGGTAACGCATGAAGAGGTAAGCTCCGAAGAATTAGGGGGCGCATCAACACATGCTACAAAATCCGGGGTTACACATTTTGCCTGTGTCAACGAACTGGATGCCATCAATCATGTGAAGAAACTATTGAGCTATATGCCTCAGAACTGTGAAGAAACACCTTCATCTCTACCTTACGATTTTGGCAATGAAATGCGTCCGGCGTTAAATGATATCATGCCTCAAAATGCCAATCAGCCCTATGACGTTAGAAGCATCATTGCTGAGACCACAGATGCAGATAGCTTTTTAGAGGTGCATGCAGCTTATGCAGAAAACATCGTTATTGGCTTTGCACGTCTGGCAGGTAGAAGCATTGGAGTTGTAGCCAATCAACCGGCATACCTTGCCGGGGTTCTTGATAACCACGCCTCTACCAAAGCAGCCAGATTTGTGCGCTTTTGTGATTGCTTTAACATACCACTGCTTGTTTTTGAAGATGTCCCTGGTTTTTTACCGGGTACAGACCAGGAATGGAATGGAATCATTACCAATGGCGCCAAATTGTTATATGCTTTTAGTGAGGCAACCGTACCAAGGATTACAGTAATTACCAGAAAAGCTTATGGGGGCGCTTACGATGTCATGAACTCCAAGCACATAGGTGCCGATATGAATTACGCCTGGCCAAGTGCTGAAATTGCAGTGATGGGTGCAAAAGGTGCTGCAGAAATTATCTTTAAAAAAGAAATTGCTACTGCGGTAAACCCAGACGAAAAATGGTTGGAGAAAGAAAAATTATATTCTGAAACTTTTGCAAACCCTTATCGGGCTGCAGAACGGGGCTTTGTTGACGAGGTAATAGAACCTTCAGAAACCCGTAACAAACTCATTAAAGCATTTAAAATGTTGGAAAATAAAGTTGTTAACATGCCGCGAAAAAAGCATGGCAACATACCATTGTAAATGATATTCTTAATTTATGGCTGTACAAATTGAGCAAATCAGATATGAATTAACCTGGCGTATCAGACGGGATGCGATGTATCCCGACGCAGCGTATGAAGTGGTACAACTTAAAGACGATCCAAATGGTTTACATTTTGGCCTATATGCTGAGGATCAGCTGACCGCAGTTGTGTCCCTATTTGATGAAGATGGCATTTACCAATTTAGAAAGTTTGCCACCATTCCAAAGGCACAGGGAAAGGGTTATGGTACTTTGCTGCTGAACCATATTATTGATTATACAAGACAAAGAACCGCAAAAAAAATATGGTGTAACGCAAGGTTATCTGCCATTGAATTTTATACCAGATTTGGCTTTACCGCCAAAGGTGAATCCTTTACTAAAAATGACATTGACTTTGTCATGATGGAGTTACAACTTGATAATAAACTTGAAGGTTAACACCTGATTTATATATTTGTTCATCACAAAAACAGAATAATGGCAAAAAAGAAAGACGAAAAACAGAATCATGTTTCTGTTGTCAATAAAAAATCACTTGAATTTTTTGAAGCATATATCAATAATCCTTCTCCAACCGGATTTGAGTATCCTGGTCAGAAATTATGGTTGGATTATCTGAAACCTTACATCGACGAGAGCTTTATAGACAATTATGGAACCGCGGTAGGTGTAATTAACCCAAAAGCAGATTTTAAAGTTGTGATTGAAGCTCACGCTGATGAAATCTCCTGGTTTGTGAATTACATCACTGCTGATGGATTAATTTATGTCATTCGGAATGGAGGTTCAGATCATCAGATCGCTCCTTCTAAACGCGTAAATATACATACAGACAAAGGCTTGGTCAAAGCCGTTTTTGGATGGCCGGCAATTCATACCCGCCATGGTGGAGAGAAAGAGGAAGCCCCAGCATTAAAAAATATCTTTTTAGATTGCGGATGCACCACTAAAGAGGAAGTAGAAAAGCTTGGCATACACGTTGGTTGTGTAATCACCTATGAAGATGAATTCATGGTACTAAACGACCGTTATTATGTTGGTCGCGCTTTAGACAATCGTGCCGGTGGCTTTATGATTGCCGAAGTAGCGCGTTTACTGAAAGAAAACAACAAAAAACTTCCTTTCGGATTGTATATCGTAAACTCAGTACAGGAAGAGATTGGTTTACGTGGGGCTGAAATGATCGCAGACAGAATTAAACCTCATGTGGCTATTGTTACTGATGTAACCCACGATACCACCACGCCAATGATCAATAAGATCACGCAGGGCGACCTGGCTTGTGGCAAAGGACCTGTAGTTTCTTATGCCCCTGCTGTGCAAACCAATTTGAACAAATTACTGATTAAAACGGCGGAAGAGAATAATATTCCTTTCCAACGTCAGGCTTCATCTCGTTCAACAGGTACAGATACTGATGCATTTGCCTATTCAAATGGTGGCGTTCCTTCTGCATTAATTTCGCTACCCTTACGCTACATGCATACCACGGTAGAAATGATTCATAAAGAAGATGTAGATAATGTAATTAGCTTAATTTACCACGCTCTTTTAAACATTAAGAAAGATCACGATTTTAAATATAATAAATAGTAGCGAAATACCTGTTAATTGAAGCGCGCTTGACAAAATCAGGCGCGCTTTTCTTATTTTTATAAAACAATCATCAAAATTTGCTTTATGAGCGACCAATGTATAAACTTCATCAATAAGATTAAGGCATCTTATCAACCCTCTGGTTCCGCTATTTATCTGGGAGCAGGAATCCTTGACGGAGAGGTATTAGCCGCCGCGGAGATCAATCTCTCTTTAGATATGATGAATCGCCACGGCTTAATTGCAGGGGCAACTGGAACTGGAAAAACAAGAACCTTGCAATTGTTAGCGGAACAATTATCTGATGCTGGAGTTCCCGTTTTTATGCTAGATGTCAAGGGAGACCTTTCAGGTTTGCATCAGGGAGGAGAAAACAATCCAAAAGTAGCAGAAAGAGTAAAAGAATTGAATAAACCTTTTACGCCTTCCGGATTCCCAGTGGAACTTTATTCTCTCTCTGGTAAACTGGGTGCTCAAATGCGTGCTACCGTCCTGGAATTCGGTCCAACCTTATTAGCAAAGGTTCTTGACCTAAACAATACACAAACAGGTGTCTTATCCGTAATTTTCAAATATGCCGACGACAATAAACTTCCGATCATTGACCTGAAAGATCTTAAAAAGTTAGTTTCTTATTTATCCGAAGGAACAGGTGCTGAAGAAATTAAAAGCGATTATGGTAAGATCTCAACAGCTACTTCAGGAACCATCCTTAGAAAAATTGTAACTATAGAACAGCAGGGACTCGGCGCCATGTTTGGAGAAACGTCATTTGATACCGAAGATCTCTTTAACAAAATTGATGGCAAAGGCACCATTAGCCTGCTAAACATTTCTGACGTACAGAGCCAGCCAGTTTTGTATTCTACCTTTCTCCTGAGTCTTTTAGCGGAGATTTTTTACAATATGCCCGAAGTTGGTGACCTCGATAAACCCAAACTGGTTTTCTTTTTTGATGAGGCTCACCTACTGTTCAAAAACTCATCGAAAGCATTTCTGGAACAAATTGAAACCATCATTCGGTTGATCCGTTCCAAAGGAATCGGTATTTTCTTTTGCACCCAATCGCCAACAGATGTACCAGAAAGCATCTTGTCGCAACTAGGAAACCGCATTCAACATGCTTTACGTGTATTTACACCAAATGATGCTGATGCACTTAAGAAAACTGTGAACACCTATCCTCGATCTGATTTTTATAACATAGACAAAATATTAACCTCACTAGGCACCGGACAAGCCGTCATTACGGTATTAAATGAAAAAGGTATTCCGACAGAACTAGCCTCAACGCTACTGAGTCCGCCAAGATCAATTATGGGACCATTAAATGTTGCAGATTATGCTTCGCTTGTGAATTCAAGTGAAATGACTATAAAGTACAAAGATACTGTTGATCCGGAAAGTGCATATGAAATATTAACTAGACGGATAGATGATAAACTAAAAGATGCACAACAGAGTCCGGAAATCGATCAGGAAGTACCAAACAAAGCTGAAAAAAGCATCGTGGAACAGGTCATGGGCGCCACGATTACCCGACAGATTGGCAAAGAAATTGTCAGAGGGCTATTCGGGATGCTAACTGGAAAAAAACCAAGAAGCAGCGGTGGGAAAAGTATCTTTGGGTTTTAGCTAAAAAACTATGCCGAATAAACCAAAAACCTATAACTTAGCAATTTAAAACGTGTAAATTAAACTTTGAATATAAACATTATTACTATTTTCGTTGAATGAAACCTACTTTACTTATACTCGCAGCTGGCATGGCAAGTCGCTATGGCAGCATGAAACAAATTGATGGCTTTGGCCCAAATAATGAAACCATTATTGATTACTCTATATATGATGCAATTAAAGCCGGATTTGGCAAAGTAGTATTCATTATAAAAGAAGAGTTTCTGGAAGATTTTAAAGCCATTTTTGAACCAAAATTAAAGGGCAAGATTGAAACGGACTATGTATTCCAAAATTTTGACCTTAAACAGTTTGGTATCGAAGAAGAAATTTATCGCGAAAAGCCTTGGGGTACTGCCCATGCTATTTTAGCTGCAAGACATGCTATTAAAGAACCTTTCTGCGTAATCAATGCCGATGATTACTATGGCTTTGATGCATTCCAGAAAATGGTTGATTTCTTAAATGATGAGGCTAATGATAGCAATTACGCCATTATTGGTTATCAAATTGGTAAAACGCTCTCTGATTTCGGATCGGTGTCACGTGGCGTTTGCAAAACCAATGATGCCGGTTACCTGGAAGAAATTACAGAGCGCACCCAGGTTTATAAAAAAGATGACGCAATCGTTTACGAAGAAAATGGCACTGAATATCCTTTAGCATATGAGACACCAGTTTCAATGAATTTCTGGGGCTTCACTCCTGCCGTATTCGGACTGACAGAAAAGTTATTTAAAATCTTTGCTATAGAAAACAAAGAAAAGCCTAAAGCAGAGTTCTTTATTCCCTTAATCGGAGAAAACCTGGTTAAAACTGACACAGCAAGCTTTAAAGTAATTCCAACCGATAACCAATGGTTTGGTGTTACCTATAAAGAAGATAAGCCCTTTGTTCAGGCATGTATAGACCAACTCGTTAAGGATGGTACTTATCCTGCAGATCTTTGGAATTAAGTGTATAAAAAACATTAAACAAGAAAGGCCCGATCAATTGATCGGGCCTTTCTTGTTTATATCAATTAACAATTACTTCTTGTCGTCTTTTACTTCTTCAAAATCAACATCAGTAACGTTATCACCGCTATCTTGTGCCTGTCCACTAGCCTGCGCATCAGCACCAGCTTCTGGTTGAGCACCATCCTGACCAGCTTTATACATATCTTCAGAAGCAGCATTCCAAGCTGTTTGTAAAGCTTCCTGAGCAGCATCGATGTCTGCAAAATTTCTCGAAGCATGTGCTGCTTTCAATTTTGTCAAACCTTCTTCGATAGGTGCTTTTTTATCAGCAGAGATTTTATCACCGAACTCTTTCAGTTGTTTCTCTGTAGAGAAAATTAAAGCGTCAGCACTATTGATTTTTTCTGCTTCTTCCTTAGCTACTCTATCCGCATCTGCATTCTGCTCAGCTTCTTCTTTCATCTTTTTGATCTCTTCATCAGTCAGACCAGAAGAGGCTTCAATACGAATTTTTTGCTCTTTACCTGTTGCTTTATCTTTAGCTGATACATGCAGGATACCATTTGCATCAATATCAAACGCAACTTCTACCTGCGGAACTCCACGTGGAGCTGGTGGGATACCATCCAAAATGAAACGGCCAATAGTACGGTTCTGAGCAGCCATTGGACGCTCGCCTTGTAAAATATGGATCTCAACTGAAGGCTGGTTATCAGCTGCTGTAGAGAAAGTTTCTGCTTTTTTAGATGGAATTGTTGTATTTGCTTCGATCAGTTTAGTCATTACACCACCCATAGTTTCAATACCTAAAGAAAGTGGGGTAACATCTAACAACAATACATCTTTAACTTCTCCAGTCAAGACACCACCTTGGATTGCAGCACCAATAGCTACAACCTCATCAGGGTTTACACCTTTAGAAGGTTCTTTCCCAAAGAAAGCTTTAACTGCTTCCTGGATAGCAGGCATACGGGTAGAACCACCAACAAGGATGATTTCATCAATGTCACTAGTTTTCAAACCAGCATTTTTCAAAGCAGATCTGCATGGATCAATTGTACGTTTGATCAAATCACCAGCCAACTGCTCAAATTTAGCACGGCTCAACGTTCTTACCAAGTGTTTAGGACCGGTTGCATCCGCAGTGATGTAAGGCAAGTTGATTTCAGTAGAAGTTGTACTGGAAAGCTCAATTTTAGCTTTCTCAGCAGCTTCTTTTAAACGTTGTAATGCCATTGGATCTTGATGTAAGTCCATGCCATACTCATTTTTAAATTCGCCTGCTAACCACTCAATAATGATGTGATCAAAATCATCACCACCTAAGTGTGTATCTCCGTCTGTTGATTTTACTTCAAATACACCATCACCCAATTCCAATACAGAAACGTCATGAGTACCACCACCACAGTCAAACACAACAATTTTCATGTCTTTGTGTGCTTTATCTAAACCGTAAGCTAAAGCAGCAGCCGTTGGCTCGTTGATGATACGTTTTACAGTTAAACCAGCAATTTCACCAGCTTCTTTCGTAGCTTGACGTTGTGCGTCGTTAAAGTATGCAGGTACAGTAATAACCGCCTCTGTAACTTCATGACCTAAAAAGTCTTCAGCTGTTTTTTTCATCTTCTGCAAGATCATTGCAGAAAGTTCTTGTGGCGTATATTTACGGTCGTCAATTTCTACACGTGGTGTATTATTATCACCTTTTACCACTTTATAAGGTACACGCCCTATTTCTTTAGCAACTTCAGCGTAGCTGCTGCCCATAAAGCGTTTAATCGAATAAATTGTTTTTGTTGGGTTTGTGATCGCCTGACGTTTAGCCGGCTCGCCTACCTTACGCTCTCCATTTTCTGCAAAAGCAACAATGGATGGTGTAGTACGTTTACCCTCACTGTTGGCTATAACTACAGGTTCGTTACCTTCCATTACGGCTACGCAAGAGTTTGTTGTTCCTAAGTCTATACCAATAATTTTTGACATGTTATTTATCTCTGTTTATGTTATGAAATCTTTTTATTTATACTATTGTTATCTGATTAACAACCAATGTGCCAATTGAGTTTTGGCAGATTTTATTGAAAATATCCATGAATTATAGAATTTTATGTCCGAATGCTGTTACAAAAATGTGACAGTATGACAGAAATCAATCCTAACCTTAGTTATCGAGTTCTAAAAGACGTTCCAAATGATGATAACCAATTCCGAAGTAAGCTTTTGTCTCTGCGATTTTCTTCTTGATGTCGGCCTTTCTCCCTTCCCTGGCCTGCTCCTGCTGTGATGTAATCATTGTTTTTGTACCTACAATCAATACATTTTTAGGCGTGTGTGCATCGGATATAAATTCAAAAACTTTTGTTTTATATCCAAAATACTCCAGAATCAGTGCACGAATACCGTCAGTAACCATTTCAGCCTGACGCTCCATAAATATTCCGTGCTTCGTCAGTACAGAAATTTCATTTTTTACCTTATTTTTTTCCATTTCTCTTCTGATCTGCTTATGGCAGCAGGGAGCTACTACAATCAGTTTAGAGTTCGCTTTAATACCTTTAAAAATAGCGTCATCTGTAGCAGTATCACAGGCATGTAGTGCAATCAAAAGATCAATGTCAGTAACATTATAATCTTGTATGGTTCCTTCCACAAACCGCAAGTGTCTAAAAGCTGAACGTTCAGCAATGGCGTTGCACAAAAGAACCAAATCTTCCCTATATTCCACACCAGTAACACTCGCGTGTCCGCCCATTACCACATTGAGGTAATCATACAACGCAAACGTGAGATAACCTTTTCCAGAGCCCATATCAACAACACTCTTAATGCTGCCTGCAGGTAATTCTTTAATCAGGCTATTTAAAATTTCTACGTACTGGTTAATCTGTTTGTACTTATCCTGCGCATTTTTGAAAACATTTCCATCGGCATCGGTCAGCTTAAGCTCAGTAAGATATTGTTTCCCGGCAGGCTGAATCAAACGTTTCTTTTCCTTGTTGTGCGACAAGTCGGGTTGAAGTGCTTTTCCAATTAGACGCTCACGCAAGGTGATCAATTGCTTTTTCCCCTGTTCAATAATGACTTCTTTCTCCGAGGTAAATAAAGTCGAAATTTTAAAATCATTACTCGCAAAATTGCCAATCAAGTTAACCCCTTCGACTATAGGAAAATTTTTAATGATATCGCGCGTCTTATAGCGGTAAGTGAAAGAGAGCATATCCACTCTTTTTATCTTCACTTTACGCACATAAACATTTTTAAGCTCCTTTTCATTTCCCTGGTAGTTTCCCATAGAAACTTTAACAAATGCGTTGTTTAGAATACTCTCCGACAGCTGATCCTTAAATTGCTGTAAACTGAATTGATTAGACATGAAATTTGATTACAGTGCAAAGATACCCTTTTAGACAGGGATTCGTAAATTAGCTTTATGGAATACCTATTTTTTGTCGCCATTCTTCCTCCACCAAAGATAACTGATGACATTGAGGAAATCAGGAACCAGTGTTCAGTAGACTATAAGGTATATACCGCCCTAAAGCCGCCGGTACATATTACATTAATACCGCCATTTAAATTGGAAAAAGAGTTAGAAATAAAGCTAGTCTCCAGTTTGGAACAAAGTAGTCGTTTTGAACCTTTTGAGCAACAACTGCAGGATTATGGAGGCTTTCCACCACGAGTTGTATTTATAAATGCCAATAAGAATCCAGGCATAATGGCCTTAAATAAAATCCTTAAAGAGAAATTAAACCGCTTTCTTAAAGAAAGTGCCGGATCATTTAATCCACACATCACCATCGCGTACAGGGACGTAGAACCTTTAGTTTATGGACAGATTATGGAGGCCTACAGCAAACGACGCTTCCGGGAAACTTTCACTGTAGACAAGTTTACTTTATTAAGGCATGACGGCCAGAAATGGAATCGCTACAAAGAATTTGAATCAAAGCCTGGACACGATCAATATACCCTAGATATCTAAAAACAAAAACCCCAACCGATATGGTTGGGGTTTTCTTATAATGATCAGGGAATAATTATTCGCCTTTATCTTCTTTAGGTGCTTCAGCTTCTGGAGTTTCTTCAACTGCAGGTGCTTCTTCAACAGCCGCTTCAACTTTAATATCAGCAGTTTTTTCATCTTTTGCTTCAGAAGCATCAGATTTTTTAGCTTTACTTCTACCGCGACGAGTTGTCTTCTTCTCAGCAGATTCAGCTTCTTTACCATAAACCTCATTGTAATCAACCAATTCGATCAATGCCATTTCAGCATTATCTCCTAAACGATTGTTTAACTTAATGATTCTGGTATAACCACCCGGACGGTTTGCAACTTTAGCTGCGATATCGCGGAATAATTCAGTAACAGTTTCTTTATCTTGCAAATAGCTAAATACAATACGACGTGAGTGTGTGGTATCCGTTTTAGATTTTGTAATGATTGGCTCAACATACATACGCAAAGCTTTTGCTTTCGCTAAAGTAGTTGAAATCCTTTTGTGTTTAATTAACGATGAAGCCATGTTAGCCAACATCGCTTTACGATGTGAATCTGTTCTTCCTAAGTGGTTGTTTTTCTTACCGTGTCTCATTTTTTGATTTATTGAGTGTATACCGTCTCTGTGAACTTAATCTGAGGGAATTATACACCATTAACAATATGTTATTTATTTGCTTGTTATTCTTCGTCTAATTTAAACTTCGATAAGTTCATACCGAAAGATAAACTTTTAGATTTTACAAGCTCCTGGATCTCTGTTAAAGATTTTTTACCGAAGTTTCTGAATTTTAACATATCAGCAACATCATAAGAAACCAGATCAGCAAGGGTGCGGATATCAGCTGCTTTAAGGCAATTCAATGCACGAACCGATAAATCTAAATCAACCAATTCAGTTTTCAGGATCTTACGCATATGTAAAATTTCCTCGTCAACTTCTTTAGTCTCTTCTTTAGCTTGAGATTCCAATACCAGGTTCTCATCAGAGAACAACATAAAGTGCTGGATCAAGATTTTAGCAGCTTCTTTAAGTGCCTCCTCAGGATGGATAGACCCATCTGTAGAGATATCCAATATTAATTTTTCATAATCTGTTTTTTGTTCAACACGATAATTTTCGATCGTGTATTTTACATTTTTCATTGGGGTAAAGATCGAATCGATCGCAATTACGCCAACAACAGCATCATTGATTTTATTTTCTTCAGCAGGTACATAACCACGTCCTTTATTAATGGTCAATTCCACTTCTAAAGTAACAGATTTCTCCATGTTACAGATAACGAAATCAGGGTTAAGAACCTCGAAATTATTAGAGAATTTAGTAATGTCACCAGCAACAAACTGCTCCTGTCCATTTACCAAAATAAATACTTTCTCTGAATCGCCAGCATCACCAGATTTTTTGAAACGTACTTGTTTCAAATTAAGAATGATTTCTGTCAAGTCTTCTACAACACCTTTCATTGTAGAGAACTCATGAGATACGCCTGAAAAACGAATACTTGTAATGGCATAACCTTCTAAAGAAGAAAGCAATATTCTTCTCAAGGCATTACCAATTGTTACACCGAAACCGGGCTCTAAAGGACGGAACTCAAATGTACCATCGAAATCAGTAGATTTCTGCATGATTACTTTATCGGGTTTCTGAAATGCTAAAATTGCCATTTATAATGTTTTTAGATCGTTATTAAAATTATGTAACGTAAAACAGTTAATTGCCCGTAGGCAATTAACTAAATATATTACTTAGAGTATAACTCTACTATAAGGTTTTCTTTGATATTTTCTGGTATCTCGTCGCGGTTTGGATAAGCCAGGAACTTACCTGTAAGTTCTCTTGCATCCCAGTCTAACCAATTGAATTTATTGATTACTCTACCAGCTACAGAATTTGTAATAGCTTCTAAAGTTTTAGACTTTTCGCGTACTGCGATAACATCACCAGCTTTCAATTGATAAGATGGAATATTTACTACTTCACCGTTAACTGTTACGTGTTTATGGCTAACTAACTGGCGTGCAGCTGAACGAGTTGTAGCAATCCCTAATCTGTAAACTGTGTTATCTAAACGAGCTTCTAATAATTGTAATAAGTTATCACCTGTAATACCTCCACGTGCAGACGCTTTAGTAAATAAGTTACGGAACTGACGCTCTAATACACCATAAGTATATTTCACTTTTTGCTTTTCCATTAACTGTACTGCGTACTCAGATTGTTTTCCTCTTCTTTTGGAAGCACCGTGCTGTCCAGGAGGATAGTTTTTTCTGTCTAGTACTTTATCAGGGCCGAAAATTGGCTCTCTGAACTTACGGGCGATTTTGGACTTTGGTCCTGTATATCTTGCCATTGCTTTTTGTTTTAAAGTATCATACAGCCTTACGCTGCAGACTCTTAGCTTTAAAAATTAATAAATTAAACTCTTCTCTTCTTAGGAGGACGACATCCATTGTGTGGAAGCGGTGTAATATCTTTGATCGAGGTTACTTCGATGCCTGAAATTTGCAATGTTCTAATTGCAGATTCACGACCAGAACCTGGACCTTTAACAAATACTTCTACTTTACGCAGACCTAAGTCAAATGCTACTTTACCGCAATCAGATGCAGCTTGTCCTGCAGCATATGGAGTGTTCTTTTTAGAACCTTTGAATCCCATTTTACCTGCTGAAGACCATGAAATAGTTTGACCATTGTTATTTGTTAAGGTAACAATGATATTGTTAAAAGTAGCATTGATGTGTGCCTGTCCAACAGGCTCGATAACAACAATACGCTTTTTGGTAACTTTTTTACTCTTAGCCATAATTATTATTCAGTACTAATTTTATTTAGTAGCTTTTTTCTTGTTAGCAACTGTTTTTCTCTTGCCTTTACGTGTACGAGAATTGTTTTTAGTACGTTGACCACGTACCGGCAAACCTTTTCTGTGACGTAAACCACGGTAACATCCGATATCCATTAAACGTTTAATGTTTAACTGAACTTCCGAACGTAAAGCACCTTCTACTTTTACACCGTCGTTGATGATGGTACGAATTGCTGATAACTCATCATCAGACCAATCCTGTACTTTCTTGTTAAAATCGATACCTGCTTCCGTCAATATACGTTGTGCAGTTGCTTTACCTACTCCGAAGATATAAGTTAGCCCAATTTCACCTCTTTTGTTTCTTGGTAAATCAATACCTGATATCCTTGCCATATTTTATACTAATGTTTGATTATTTGATGGTACGCCAGATTGAGTAACCTGTACATCCAATCTAAATCATACTTCAATAACTTCTTAACCTTGACGCTGCTTAAATTTAGGGTTCTTTTTGTTAATTACATAAAGCTTACCCTTACGACGAATAATTTTGCAATCAGCGCTGCGTTTTTTAATTGATGACCTAACTTTCATTTTATTTATATCTATAAGTAATCCTGCCTTTTGATAAATCGTAAGGCGACATCTCTAATTTGACTTTGTCCCCTGGTAAAATTTTGATGTAGTGCATCCGCATTTTTCCAGAAATATGAGCGATTATCTCATGTCCGTTTTCAAGTTCAACCCGAAACATCGCATTTGATAATGCTTCTCTTATTACACCGTCTTGTTCAATTGAGGCTTGTTTAGCCATATAATATTGATTTTTACTTAATTAGCTGCTATTAAACAGGGTTGCAAAATTAAATAAAAAAATTTAATTATTTATCTTTTTTCTTTTAAAACTTCTTCAATAAGAGAAAAGGTAGATAAAACATCTGCATTACCCTTTTTTACTGCAACAGTGTGTTCAAAATGGGCCGACGGTCTGTTATCCTTACTGGTCACAGTCCATCCATCTGACCAAAATTTTACACCTGCTGTTCCTGCATTGATCATCGGTTCAATGGCAATTACCATCCCCTCTTCCAACTTCATACCACTTCCCCGCTTTCCATAATTTGGCACTTCTGGTTTTTCGTGTAATTTAACACCAACACCATGACCTACCAATTCACGTACTACTCCAAATCCATTAGTCTCAGCATGAGCCTGCACAGCAAGCCCGATATCTCCGATCCTCGATCCAACAACGGCCTTTTCAATAGCAAGCTTTAAGCATTCCTGTGTTACTTCTACAAGCTTTTGCTTCTCTGCATCAATTTCCCCTATGGAGAAAGTATAAGCAGAGTCGCCATAGAAATTGTTCTTGATTACACCACAATCAACTGAAATCAAATCACCTTCCTGAATCACATAATCACCTGGAAATCCATGAACAACCTGCTCATTTGGTGAAATACATAAAGAGTAAGGAAAACCGTTATAATTCAGGAACGCGGGGATTGCCCCATGATCCTGAATAAAAGTTTCTGCAAGATCATTCAACTGCTTTGTAGTCACTCCCGGCGCAATGATTCTGGCTACTTCCGCCAGTGTCTCTGATACCAGGAGAGAACTTATTCTAATCAGCTCTATCTCTTCCTGAGATTTATAATAGATCTTAGACATCAGTAATGTTAAATCACTGCATTACTACCGCTCGCAGCAGGTATACCTGTACGACCAGTTACTCTACCAGTTTTCATCAATCCGTCATAATGACGCATCAACAGATAACTTTCGATTTGCTGTAATGTATCTAAAACTACACCTACCAGAATTAATAAAGAGGTTCCACCGTAGAAATGTGCAAACTCGGACTTAATTCCAAATTTAACCGCTAATGAAGGCAAGATAGCAATGATAGCCAGAAAGACAGCACCTGGGAAGGTGATCTTCGAAATCACATCATCGATAAATGAGGAAGTTGCTAAACCTGGTTTGATACCTGGAATGAACCCCCCGTTTTTCTTCATGTCATCCGACATTTGAGTCGGGTTGACCGTAATAGCGGTATAAAAGAATGTAAATGCAATAATTAAAAATGCAAAGGTTAAACTATAAGCTAGTGAAGTATAATCACTGAACTGTATCAACCAAGTGTTTTGTAATGAAGGGAAGAAACCTGTTAACGTTGCAGGAATAAACATCAATGCCTGAGCAAAAATGATCGGCATAACACCTGCAGCATTCACTTTTAACGGAATGTACTGTCTAACTCCACCAAACTGTCTGTTTCCAACAATTCGTTTCGCATATTGAACAGGCACCTTACGTACCCCCTGAACAATCATGATGGTAAACATAACTACCGCAAATAAGGCAACAATCTCCAATACAAGAGCGATCAATCCACCGCCTTCACCAACCAATCTCGAAGTGATCTCCTGGTAAAGTGCAATTGGCAAACGTGCTATAATACCAACCATAATGATCAGTGATATACCGTTACCAATACCTTTATCAGTAATTTTTTCTCCCAGCCACATCACAAATAATGTACCTGCGGCTAAAACAAAAGTGGCTAAAACAAAGAACAAGGTATGATCAATAACGATCGCCTCTACCGGAACCTGGGTTTTAACATAACCAACAGCCTGTACTGCTGTAATAGCTACAGTCAGGTAACGGGTTATCTGATTAAGTTTATTTCTACCACTTTCACCTTCTTTTTGCATTTTTTGAAAAGAAGGGACAGCAATTCCCAAGAGCTGAACTACAATTGACGCAGAAATATAAGGCATTACCCCTAAGGCCAGAATAGATACACGTGAAAAAGATCCACCTGCAAACATATCCAATAAACCCAAAAGGCCGGACTTCGTGTTATCACCTAAAAGATTTGCATCTACTCCAGGTAAAACCACGTGAGAGACAAACCTGTAAATCAAAAGAATCATGAGCGTATAAACTATACGCTCTTTCAATTCCTGAATTTTCCAAATATTACTTAAAGTAGTGAACAGCTTCTTCATTAATTACAATTTTTCGATTGAGCCACCAACAGCCTCAATAGCTTTTTGTGCAGTTGCAGAAAAAGCATGTGCTTTAACTTCTATCTTAGATTTAACTTCACCACGACCTAAAATTTTAACCAAGTCGTTTTTAGATGCCAAACCATGTTGTTGCAAGGTAGCGAAATCTATGCTTGACAAGTTAAATTTCTCTGCCAAACCTTGTAATACGTCTAAGTTTACACCTACGTACTCTACACGGTTAATTGGCTTGAAACCTACTTTTGGTACACGACGTTGTAATGGCATCTGTCCACCTTCAAAACCAATTTTAGTTTTGTGGCCAGAACGAGATCCAGCACCTTTATGACCACGGGTGGAAGTTCCACCACGGCCAGATCCTGTACCACGACCAATTCGTTTATTATTTTTAGTGGAACCTACTGCAGGTTTTAAATTACTTAAGTTCATTTTTGAAACTTATTGTGCTGCCCTTCGCTTTCACTAATCAGGGCAACGGTTAAACAATATATAAAGGTTGCAAATGTAATTATATTAACCACATTTACAACCTTTAAATAATTATATACTCTCTATAGCTACTAAGTGATTCACTTTTCTTACCATTCCAATAATGGCAGCGTTCGCTTCTACTTCTACACTCTGGTTCATTTTAGTTAAACCTAAAGCTTGCATCGTTCTTTTCTGGCGTTCGCTTCTATCGATAATGCTTTTTATCTGGGTTATTTTGATCTTAGCCATAATATTATCCGTTAAAAACTTTATTTAAATCAACACCACGTTGTTGTGCTACTGTATAAGCATCACGCATTTTAGTTAAAGCATCAACAGTTGCTTTTACCACGTTGTGAGGATTTGATGAACCTTTTGATTTCGCCAATACGTTGTGTACACCAGCGCTTTCTAATACAGCACGCATCGCACCACCAGCAATAACACCGGTACCAACCGCTGCAGGTTTGATCAATACAAAACCTCCAGAAAATTTACCGATTTGCTCGTGAGGAACAGTACCGTTTAACAAAGGAACTTTTACTAAGTTTTTCTTTGCATCATCGATACCTTTTGCAATTGCCTCTGTTACCTCTTTCGCTTTACCCAATCCGTAACCCACGATACCGTTTTCATCTCCAACAACCACGATTGCCGAGAAGCTGAAAGTACGACCACCTTTGGTTACTTTGGCTACACGTTGTATGCTAACTAAACGATCTTTTAATTCGATCTCGCTAGTCTTAACTCTTTTTATATTGATAGTTGACATTCTTATCTAATTTTCAGATTAAAATACTAAACCAGCTTCGCGAGCACCTTCAGCCAGCGATTTAACGCGACCGTGGTATAAATAGCCGTTTCTATCGAAAACAACTTCTTTAATACCTGCTGCTATTGCTTTTTCAGCTACTAATTTACCTACAGCTACTGATTGATCAGATTTGCTGCCAGTACCAGAAAAGTCTTTAGATAAAGATGACGCTGATACAATTGTATTGCCGGTTACGTCGTTAATGATTTGAGCATAAATTCCTTTATTGCTTCTATAAACCGATAAACGTGGACGGCTTTCGGAACCTGTTAATCTTTTTCTGATTCCTTTTTTTATACGATCTCTACGAGATAATTTTTTCCCTGCCATGATGATTATTTTTTAGAAGCTGATTTACCTGCTTTTCTTCTTAACACTTCGCCTACAAACTTGATACCTTTACCTTTATATGGCTCTGGTGCACGTAACGAACGGATTTTCGCCGCTACCTGTCCGATCAGTTGTTTGTCAATACTTTCTAAAATGATTTTAGGAGTCTGACCTTTTTCTGAGGTTGTTGTTACTTTAATTTCTTCTGGCAATTGGAAAACATAGTGGTGGGAATAACCCAAAACCAAGTCTAAAGTGTTGCCTGTGTTTGTAGCACGGTAACCAACACCAACTAGTTCTTGAGAAATTTTGTAACCTTCAGTTACACCTACAACCATATTGTTAATCAAAGCACGGTATAAACCATGTAATGCTTTGTGTCTTTTTTGCTCTGAAGGGCGTTGTACTGTTAATACACCTTCTTCTTGACTTACAGTGATATCTGAATCTACTGCTTGAGTTAATTCTCCCTTAGGGCCTTTAACAGTTACTACATTATCTTTAGATACGGTAATTGTTACGCCTGCAGGTACATTAATTGGGGCTTTTCCTACTCTTGACATTTTGTTATCCTCCTTTAATTAATAAACGTGACACAAAACTTCGCCACCAATGTTAAGTCTGGCCGCTTCTTTATCTGTCATTACACCTTTAGATGTAGACAAAATTGCGATACCCAAACCGTTTAATACTCTCGGCATATTCTCTACACCGGCATATTGCCTCAAACCTGGCTTGCTAATACGGGTTAACGTACGGATAGCTGATATTTTTGTAATAGCATTATATTTTAAAGCTATTTTAATCGTGCCCTGAACAGTACTGTCCTCGAATTTGTAGTTGGCAATGTAACCTTTATCAAAAAGAACTTTAGTGATTTCTTTTTTCAGGTTTGACGCAGGAATCTCAACAATTCTGTGATTTGCCTTGATGGCATTTCTTACTCTTGTAAGATAATCTGCTATTGGATCTGTATTCATTTTTGTATAGTTGTGATAGTGGTTTCCTTTCCGAACCATTCGGAACGACCTTCCATCGGTTAAATTTTTATTTCATTACCAAGGTCTTGAAACCAAGGTAAAAAAGTAAGCTGTATTACCAGCTTGCTTTTCTTACTCCAGGAATTTTACCTGCTAAAGCCATATCGCGGAACAATACCCTTGATATACCGAAAGTACGCATATATCCACGAGGACGACCAGTTAACTTACAACGGTTGTGCAAACGTACAGCCGATGAGTTTTTTGGTAATTTATCTAATCCTTCGTAATCACCTGCAGCTTTTAATTCTGCACGTTTCTCAGCATACTTAGCAACCAATTTTTGGCGCTTAATTTCGCGAGCTTTTACACCTTCTTTTGCCATTATTGCTCTGTTTTTTGATTTTTAAATGGTAATCCAAATTGTTTTAACAATTCCAATGCCTCAACATCAGTGGTAGCAGAGGTTACAAAAGTAATATCCATACCTAAAATCTTATTGATTTTGTCGATGTTGATCTCAGGGAAGATGATCTGCTCAGTTACACCTAAAGTGTAATTTCCTTTTCCATCAAAACCTTTATCGTTGATACCTTTGAAATCACGGATACGTGGCAAAGCTACGGAAATTAAACGATCTAAAAACTCATACATGTTGTTGTCACGTAAAGTTACACGTACACCTACTGGCATACCTTTACGCAATTTAAAGTTTGAGATATCTTTTTTAGATTTTGCTCCAACTGCTTGCTGACCTGCGATTGTAGTCATCTCTAAAATAGAGCTGTCCATAATCTTTTTGTCAGTTACAGAGAAACGCCCAACACCCTGGTTGATTGCGATTTTCTCTAACTTAGGAACCTGCATAACGCTCTTGTAATTGAACTTGTCTTTAAGTGCAATTACAATTTCCTCTTTATATTTACTTTTTAATCTTGGTACGTAAGCCATTATTTGATCTCCTCTCCTGATTTTTTAGATACCCTAACTAATTTCCCATCAGCATTAAGCTTTCTGCCAACGCGCGTAGTTGCACCTGTTTTAGGATCAATCAGCGCTACGTTAGAAATATGAAGAGCAGCCTCTTTTTTAATGATACCACCATTAGGGGTAGCAGCATTTGGTTTTGTATGTTTTGATACAAGGTTAACACCTTCTACAAGAATTCTGCTTTTAGAAATTAATACTGAAAGCACAGTACCTTGTTGGCCCTTTGAATCGCCAGCTATAACCTTTACTAAATCTCCTTTACGGATTTTAATTTTTGGTGTAGTTACTTTATTTTTCATTTTATAATACCTCCGGTGCTAATGATACAATTTTCATGAATTGTTTTTCACGCAGTTCTCTTGCTACCGGGCCAAAAATACGTGTACCACGCGGCTCATCTTGTGCATTTAATAATACTGCTGCATTGTCGTCAAAACGAATGTAAGAACCATCCTTACGTCTGATCTCTTTTTTCGTTCTTACCACTACTGCTTTAGAAACTGTTCCTTTCTTAATGTTTCCTGAAGGCAATGCGCTTTTAACGGTAACAACGATTTTGTCACCGATAGAAGCATATCTTTTTCCAGTACCACCAAGTACACGGATAACCAATACTTCTTTTGCGCCGCTATTATCGGCTACGTTTAATCTTGATTCCTGTTGTACCATCTTATTTAGCCCTTTCTAAAATTTGCACCAATCTCCAGTTCTTGTTTTTACTCAGCGGACGAGTCTCCATGATCAGTACTGTATCTCCAATACCGCAATCGTTTTTCTCGTCATGAGCCATAAATTTGGTAGTTTTCTTAACAAACTTACCATAGATCGGGTGTTTCACTTTACGTTCTACCGCTACAACAACAGATTTATCCATCTTGTTGCTTACCACCAACCCGGTTCTTGTTTTTCTTAATTGTCTTTCCATTTCGACTCTAAAGTTATTTAGTTTCAGTAGCAGACTGAGCTTTACGCTTAGTCACTTCAGTATTTAATCGGGCAATATCCTTCCTTACCTTATTGATGCGGCTTGGATTTTCTATAGCCGAAATTGTATGCGCAAACTTTAACTTCACTAAGTTTTCGGTCTCTTCTGCAATCCTGGCTACTAGCTCTTCTTGTGAAAGCCCTGTAATTTCTGAGTTCTTCATTTTATTAATTTTTATTTTGCGGGTCCAGAGGTTATAATAACAAGTTACTTACAACATTCAACCCTACACTAATTATGCTTCTACGTAATCTCTACGTACTACAAATTTTGTTTGAATCGGTAATTTTTGAGCTGCTAAACGCATCGCTTCTTTAGCAATTTCTAAAGGAACACCTTCTGCTTCAAAAATAATACGTCCGGGTCTAACAACGGCAACCCAGTATTCAGGGGCACCTTTACCTTTACCCATACGTACCTCAGCTGGTTTCTTAGTTACCGGTTTGTCCGGGAATATTCTAATCCATACCTGACCTTCACGTTTCATGAAACGAGTTACCGCGATACGGGCTGCCTCTATCTGACGACTGGTGATCCAGGTCGACTCTAAAGATTTGATCCCAAAAGATCCGAATGATAATTCAGCACCACGAGTTGCTAAACCTTTCATTCTGCCCTTCTGCATCTTTCTGAACTTCGTTCTTTTTGGCTGTAACATTTTATTTTAATATTATCGTTAAACGATCTGTTAACTAATTATTTACGAGGACCTCTATTCTGAGTATTTCCGCCTCTATTATCTCTTCCTGCACCAGGACCGCCTTGACCAGGACCTCTTCCGCCACGATTACCACCACCGCGGTTATCGTTTCTTCTGTCGCCACCGCCACGGTTATCTCTGTCTCTGCCGCCACCAAAAGCACCTTCTGGTCTGCCACCTTTACCTGGAGCATTGCTCGTAGCACCGATGTTTGGAGAAAGATCACGTTTACCGTAAACTTCACCTTTACAGATCCATACTTTAACACCTATTTTACCATAAGTAGTCAAAGCTTCTGCTAATGCATAGTCAATGTCTGCACGGAAAGTATGCAAAGGAATTCTTCCTTCTTTATACTGTTCGCTACGAGCCATCTCAGCACCACCTAAACGACCAGAAGTCATAATCTTGATACCTTCAGCACCCATACGCATTGTTGATGCGATCGTAGATTTCATTGCTCTACGGAATGAGATCCTTGCTTCTAATTGTTTTGCAACACCTTCTGCTACCAATTGTGCATCAAGCTCAGGACGTTTGATCTCAAAAATGTTGATTTGAATTTCCTTTTTAGTCAATTTCTTCAACTCTTCTTTGATCTTGTCAACCTCAGCTCCTGCTTTACCGATCACAATACCCGGACGAGCTGTGTGGATAGTTACCGTGATACGTTTTAACGTACGCTCGATTACCACTTTAGCTACACCGCCTTTTGCGATACGTGCAGAAAGGTATTTTCTTATTTTTTCGTCCTCAACTAATTTATCAGCATAGTTGTTGCCACCGAACCAGTTAGAATCCCAACCTTTGATGATTCCTAACCTGTTACCTATTGGATGTGCTTTTTGTCCCATTTCTGTTAATTAGTTTGAGTTTCAACGTTTTTACTATCTACTACCAATGTTACATGGTTTGAACGCTTACGTATTCTGTAACCACGTCCTTGTGGTGCTGGTCTTAATCTTTTTAACTGACGACCACCGCCTACCATTATCGTTTTCACGTATAATTGGTTTTCTTCAGGGCGAGAACCTTCATTTTTGTTTTCCCAGTTTTTGATAGCTGATAATAAAAGTTTCTCAACTCTTATTGCTGCATCTTTATTGGTAAACTTTAAAATATGTAAAGCTTTCTCAACACGCTCACCTCTGATAAGATCTACAACCAAACGCATTTTACGTGGTGAGGTTGGACAATTGTTTAATTTCGCTACTGCTTCCATCTCTTAATTATTTTTTCTTTTCAGAGTGACCCCTAAATGTTCTGGTTGGAGCAAACTCTCCCAGCTTGTGACCAACCATGTTTTCTGTTACGTATACCGGTATAAATTTATTACCGTTGTGTACTGCAAATGTATGACCCACAAAATCTGGTGAGATCATTGATCTGCGAGACCAAGTTTTAATGACAGACTTTTTGCCTGAATCATTCATAGAGACTACTTTCTTCTCTACGTTATGGTCAATATAAGGTCCTTTTTTAATCGAACGAGCCATTATTTCTTCCTTTTCTCTATGATGAAACGATTTGAGTATTTTTTAAGTGAACGAGTTTTAAATCCTTTCGAATAAACACCGTTTCTTGACCGAGGTTGACCTCCTGATGAGCGACCCTCACCACCACCCATTGGGTGATCTACTGGGTTCATCGCTACCGGACGTGTTCTTGGACGACGGCCTAACCAACGTTTACGACCAGCTTTACCTAATACCTCATTTGCATGATCTGAATTGGAAACAGCTCCGATTGTAGCTAAACAAGTAACTAAGATAGATCTTACTTCACCTGAAGGCATTTTCAATGTAGCATATTTACCATCACGAGCTGCCAATTGTGCATAAGCACCAGCGCTACGTGCCAATTGAGCACCACGACCTGGATTGATCTCCACATTGTGGATAATAGATCCCAATGGAATGTTACTCAATTTCAAAGTATTCCCAACTTCTGGAGTTGCAGTATCACCCGACACAACTTTCTGTCCAACTTGCAATCCTTCCGGTGCAATAATATAACGCTTCTCACCATCCGCATAATGTAATAATGCGATACGTGCTGTACGGTTTGGATCGTATTCAACAGTAGCTACTGTTGCAGGAATATCAAATTTCTCACGTTTAAAGTCAATTAAACGATAAGATTTTTTGTGACCACCACCCATGTAGCGCATAGTCATCTTTCCTGTATTGTTACGTCCTCCCGATTTTTTAGAAGATACAACCAATGATTTTTCGGGCTTGGTTGCTGTAATCTCCGTAAAGCTGGCACCAACTCTAAAGCGGGTTCCCGGAGTAACTGGTTTAAATTTTCTTAAGCCCATAGTTTATAAATATTTCAATTCTTATTAAATATTCGAGTAATAATCAATTGTTTCTCCTGCTGCCAGGGTTACAATCGCTTTCTTGTATTTCGGGCTACGTCCCGTCACTAATCCACCTTTAGTATTTCTAGACTTTACTTTACCATTTACAACCATTGTATTGATGGCTAAAATGTTAACGCCGTACATCTTTTCGATGGCTGCTTTAATCTGCAACTTGTTAGCTTTAGGCTCTACTTTAAAAGTAAAACGGTTAGACTTTTCTGTTAGTGCAGAAGCTTTTTCTGTTAATATTGGTTTCTTTAAAAACATATTACTTGGCAAATGCCTCCTCCAAAGTTTTAAGAGAATCAGCAGTTAACAAAAGTTTGCCACAATTCAATACATCATAAGTATTCAATTGATCTGCAGTGATAACTTTCGCTTTCTGGATGTTTCTGCTTGATAAATAGATATTGTTATTTTGTGAAGGTAAAACCAACAATGTCTTTTCGCCAGCTAAATTTAAAGCGCTAACTAAATTGATGTAGTTTTTAGTTTTGATTGAATCAAAAGAAAAGTCTTCCAAAACAACAACACTGTTGTCTTGTGCTTTGTAACTCAATGCTGATTTACGAGCCAATACTTTTAATTTTTTATTCAATTTGAAACTATAATCACGTGGCTGAGGACCAAACACGCGACCACCACCATTAAACAATGGAGATTTAATACTTCCGGCACGAGCACCACCAGTACCTTTTTGTTTGTATAGTTTACGGGTCGAACCAGCAATCTCATTACGTTGTTTAGACTTGTGTGTACCTTGACGTTGATTAGCCAAATACTGTTTAACATCTAAATAAATTGCGTGGTCAACAGGCGTTATGCCAAAAACCGACTCAGGAAGTTGCACCTTGGCACCTGTCTCTTTTCCTGAAATGTTTAATACTTTAACTTCCATCTGCTTACTTATCTAAGATTACGTAAGAACCCTTAGCTCCTGGAATGGAACCACTAACTACCACAAGGTTTTGATCAGCATAAACTTTCAAAACTTGTAAATTCTGAATTTTTACTCTGTCACCACCCATTCTGCCCGCCATACGCATACCTTTAAATACACGAGCTGGATACGAGGCTGCACCCAATGAACCTGGAGCACGCATCCTGTTGTGCTGTCCGTGAGTTTGACCTCCAACACCACCGAAACCATGACGTTTTACAACACCCTGGAAACCTTTACCTTTTGACGTACCAACTACATCCACAAAATCACCCTCATTGAAGATACTAACCGTTACTGTGTCGCCTAAACTTAACGACTCTTCAAACGGTTCAAACTCAACAAGTTTACGTTTTGGGGTAGTGCTTGCTTTCGCAAAGTGGCCTTTAAGAGGCATGGTTGTGTTCTTCTCTTTGGCTTCGTCGAAACCTAACTGAACTGAAACGTAACCGTCTTTCTCTTCGGTCTTTACCTGTGTTACTACACAAGGCCCAGCTTCGATCACCGTACAAGGAATATTCTTCCCATCGGCGTCGAAAATGCTGGTCATTCCTACTTTTTTTCCAATAATACCTGACATTTTCTTTTTTTAATTTAACACCCATCGAAGCAGTAGGGCTTCGTTCAAGGTGGATACACATCCCACTTAAGGGAGGGCAAAAATAAGAAAGAAATCTTAATTTTCAAACAGTTAGCTAATTATTTTTTCAAATAAAAGCTAAAATTCTGTTTTGATGGTGTAACATGCAATTAAAGTTAGATTTAACCTACCAGCTTGTCACTCAAACTATAAAGGATAATACACAAAACAAACAGTCCGATCAGTACATACAGGTAATCACGCTCTATCAAAAAGCTGAAAACCGAGAAAATCACCCGTGCTACAGGCGTAAAAATCAACAACAATACGCCAAATTGAATAATCGCACTACCATCAAAATGGGCCAGACCATGAAATATTGCAGCAACAGAAGACAAGCCTGACTTATCCGGATTAAACTTGCCATAATTAATGGTGCCATCATAGTTTGAATACAGATAGATGAACCCACCAAGCAGCACCACACTGATGGAAGCAATTACTCCTACACGAAGCAAAGTGCCCAATATCAGTTGTATATCTTTATCGGCGAAGAAATTCTTAGTTTGTTTACGCATTATAACCTCCCTGATAATCCATTATATATCATTTGAAATGCCAAAAAAGCAACCACAATCGCAAATACAATTTTCAGCTTGTCGGTCTTAGTTTTCACCAGGATCTTCGAACCTATTGTAGCACCCAGTAACACCCCCACAGTTACCGGCATAGCAATCCCCGGATCAATTTGTCCGCGGTGCAGATAAACGATGGCACTGGCAGCCGCAGTTACACCCATCATGAAATTACTTGTCGTTGTCGACACCTTAAAAGGAATACGCATGATGTTATCCATAGCAATAACTTTTAAAGCACCGGAACCAATGCCAAGTAAACCAGAAATAACCCCCGCCACAAACATCATCAAAAAACCACCAACCACATTGTGAACGGCATATTTTTTCACTCCATTTTCCGTCGGATATGTCCCGTTAAGTTTAAAAAAAACAGCCAGCTTCCCGGAAGTATTGTTATCAGAATGGTCTACTTTTTTCCGAACCATCATCGCTGCTGAAAACAGTAAAATCAGTCCAAAAATCACAGCAATATAGCCTGGATTGATGTAAACAGTAATTACTGCCCCTAAAATAGCGCTTATAGTCGTTGCAATTTCCAGAAACATTCCAATTCGGATATTCGTAATCCCTTCCTTAACATATGCAGCTGCAGAGCCTGAAGAAGTCGCGATTACAGAAATGATAGAGGCTCCAATCGCATAATGAATATCAACGCCCAAGCCTAGCGTAAGCAGGGGAATAATGATCACTCCACCGCCAAGTCCGGTCAAGGATCCGACCAGTCCGGCTAAAAAAGCACCAATTAAAACAATAACTGTAAATAGTAATACCGACATTGCTGCAAATATACTATCTACAATCAGAACACAATAAAATTAAAATATGATTGTTAAATTAGTAGCAAACTATCCCGCATATGAGAAAAATTATATTCCCTATCCTCTCCTTTATCTTATTAAGTTTTACCATTCAGGCGCAGGTAATTACAGATTCTTCCGCCACAGATCCCTCATTAAAAGGACAATATCAATTGATGCTGGCAAAATCAAAAACCATCAATGGTTACAAACTTGTAAATCCTTCGCGAATTGCAGCTTTTTGGAAAAACCTGCAGGACACGCTTCACACCGAGCGCAAACAACTTCAAACCACTAAGCTTAAACTACGGGAACAGGAAAAAAATATCACAGAACTGAAAGCGCAAATCAGCGGAAAAGAAAGTTCATTGGCAAGCACCAATGCCCGTGTTAATGAAATCAGCTTCCTGGGCATGTCTTTCAGCAAGTCCAGTTACAACACTACCGTATGGACACTCATCATAGGTCTTGCTGCCGCACTGGCCTTTATCATTCTGAGGTCGGCCAGACACATCCACGAAGCGAAGTACAGAAGTACACTGTACGAGGAGATCTCCCAGGAGTATCAAAACTATAAAACAAAAGCCAACGATAAAGAGAAAAAACTTGCCCGTGAACTTCAGGATGAGAGAAACAAGTTCGAAGATTACAAAAGCCGGGAACGTTAATAATCCCCTGTTAGTCCGGGATCTCTCAATTGCAAGACCGATTTTCTATTCCAGAATGCCAGGCTTAGCCGGCCATGGGGACAAACAAAAAGGCCTCTGTATAAATACAGAGGCCTTTTTGCTCAATAAAGTATCGTCATTAAACTTTAATTTCAACTTCAACACCGCTAGGCAATTCAAGTTTCATCAAAGCGTCAACGGTTTTAGAGTTAGAGCTATAAATATCTAACAAACGTTTGTATGCGCACAATTGAAACTGCTCACGTGCTTTTTTGTTCACGTGTGGTGAACGCAAAACAGTGAAAATTTTCTTTTCTGTAGGCAACGGAATTGGTCCGCTAACCACTGCACCCGTAGGCTTAACAGTCTTAACGATTTTCTCAGCAGATTTATCTACCAAGTTATAATCGTAAGATTTTAATTTGATTCTAATTCTTTGGCTCATGATATTTATTTATTTTAAGACAACCGGTTAGAGCTATTAATAACCGGTTGCCGATTTGTTTTTATTCTACAGATTTAATTCTGCCTTTTGATTTAGCAATTACTTCATCCTGTACGTTTCTTGGTGCTGGTTCGTAGTGATCAAACTCCATTGTAGAAGTTGCACGGCCAGAAGTAATGGTACGTAACTGAGTTACATAACCAAACATTTCAGAAAGTGGTACAGTTGCTTTAATTACCTGAGATCCGTTACGGGTATCCATACCTAATAGTTGGCCACGACGACGGTTCATGTCACCGATTACATCACCCATATTTTCTTCTGGGGTCAGGATTTCGATTTTCATGATTGGCTCCATCAATACTGGATTACATTTAGGTAAAGCCTCACGGTAAGCCATTTTAGCTGCAAGCTCAAATGACAAAGCATCTGAATCGACTGCGTGGAATGAACCATCAATTAGGCGAACTTTCATGTCTGGTAGTGGATAACCAGCCAATACTCCATTAGCCATAGATGCTGCAAATCCTTTTTCAACTGAAGGGATAAATTCACGAGGAATTGAACCACCTGTAATTTCATTTACGAATTGCAATCCACCTTTTTCGAAATCAGCATCGATCGGAGAGATAACAACCTGGATATCCGCGAATTTACCACGACCACCTGATTGTTTTTTATAAGTCTCACGATGCTGAACAGTACCATTGATAGCCTCTTTATAAGCTACTTGTGGCGCTCCCTGGTTAACCTCAACTTTGAACTCACGTCTTAAACGATCGATCAAGATATCTAAGTGAAGCTCACCCATACCTGAAATTACAGTCTGTCCAGTCTCCTGATCAGTCTGAACCCTAAAGGTAGGATCTTCTTCTGCTAATTTACCAAGACCAATACCCAATTTATCAACGTCAGCCTGAGTTTTAGGCTCAATTGCTAGACCGATAACCGGCTCTGGGAAGTCCATAGACTCCAGAATGATCGGGTTTTTCTCATCACAAAGTGTATCTCCGGTTTTGATATCTTTAAATCCAACTACAGCAGCAATATCACCAGCACCTACGTTAGGAATTGGGTTTTGCTTGTTAGCATGCATTTGGAAGATACGGGAAATACGTTCTTTATTTTCAGAACGTGCATTATAAACGTATGAACCAGCTTCTAAGTTACCTGAATAAACACGGATAAAGCACAAACGACCTACGAAAGGATCTGTTGCGATTTTAAATGCTAAAGCCGCAAAAGGTTCGTTTACATCTGGTTGACGGGTTACTTCTTCACCTGTTTCAGGGTTGGTACCTGTGATACCATCCACATCCATTGGCGAAGGCAATAATTCCATTACCAAATCTAACATGGTTTGAACACCTTTGTTTTTGAAAGATGAACCACAAACCATAGGAACGATTTTAGCGTCCAAAGTAGCTTTACGCAATGCATCAAGAATTTCACGCTCAGTGATTGAATTTGGATCTTCGAAGAATTTCTCCATCAAAGACTCATCATAATCAGCAACAGCTTCTAATAAATTCTCTCTCCATTCAGCAACCTCATCTACCATATCAGCTGGAATAGGCACTTCAGTAAAAGTCATACCTTTATCGTGCTCATTCCAAACAATACCACGGTTATTGATCAAATCAACAACACCAGTAAAGTTATCTTCAGCACCAATTGGCAACTGCAATGGAACAGCATGACTGCCTAACATATCTTTAACCTGTTTAACAACTTTTAAGAAGTCAGCACCGGAACGGTCCATTTTGTTAACAAAACCGATACGTGGAACTGCATAGTTGTTAGCCAAACGCCAGTTGGTTTCAGATTGAGGCTCAACACCATCAACTGCTGAAAACAAGAACACCAATCCGTCAAGTACACGTAATGAACGGTTTACCTCTACGGTAAAATCCACGTGTCCAGGAGTATCGATAACGTTCACCTGATATTTGTTACCGCGGTAAGGCCAGAAAACAGTAGTAGCAGCAGACGTGATGGTTATCCCACGTTCCGCTTCTTGTACCATCCAGTCCATGGTCGATGCACCTTCGTGTACCTCACCAATCTTGTGGTTTACCCCAGCATAATAAAGAATACGCTCAGTAGTTGTGGTTTTACCCGCATCAATGTGAGCCGCGATTCCAATATTTCTTGTGTATTTTAAATCTCTTGACATTTTATGATTCTAGTATAATTAGAAACGGAAGTGAGAGAACGCTTTATTGGCTTCAGCCATTTTATGCGTGTCTTCTTTTTTCTTAACTGCTGCACCTTCACCTTTAGCTGCTGAAACGATTTCACCTGCTAATTTCTCTTTCATTGTTTTCTCACCGCGTTTACGAGCATATGAAATTAACCATTTCATACCTAAAGCGATTTTACGGTCAGGTCTAACCTCTGTTGGAACCTGGAAGTTAGCACCACCAACACGGCGTGACTTTACCTCTACTGCAGGCATAACATTAGTTAAAGCACGTTTCCATACTTCTAATCCATTCTCACCAGCTTTTTTCTCTGCCAATTCTACAGCATCATAAAAAATTGAATAAGCGATAGATTTCTTTCCGTCAAACATCATGTTGTTTACGAAACGGGTCACCTGAACATCGTTAAATTTTGGATCAGGAAGAATGATTCTCTTTTTTGGTTTTGACTTTCTCATTTTTGTTTCCTCCTAATTATTTCTTTTTACCTTTTGTTGGTGCCGCAGCTACTTGTCCTGGCTTAGGACGTTTTGTTCCGTATTTAGAACGACGTTGGTTACGACCAGCAACACCTGAAGTATCTAATGCTCCACGGATGATGTGATAACGTACACCTGGCAAATCTTTAACACGACCACCACGGATCAATACGATCGAGTGCTCCTGTAAGTTGTGACCTTCTCCAGGAATATAGGCATTCACCTCTTTTCCATTGGTCAAACGTACACGGGCAACTTTACGCATTGCTGAGTTTGGTTTTTTAGGGGTAGTGGTGTACACACGTGTACATACACCTCTTCGCTGTGGACAGCTGTCCAACGCCGGAGACTTACTCTTGAACTCCAGTGCTACTCTACCTTTTCTAACTAATTGTTGAATGGTTGGCATTGTTCTTTTGTTGTTTTCTATTAATGTTTAAAAACTTTACCCCTATAATAAGGGACTGCAAAGGTAAGACAATACAATTTATAAATCAAGGGGTTAACAGAAATTTAATTTGACCCTAATTTCAATCAAGTCGCATGAACCCTGCAACTTAACCCCATTCAAAAATAGAAATGCACAATTTGGCGTGCCAGTTAGTGAAAAGTATTTAAATACAGCTTCTCCACCTTTTTTCGTGCCCAGTCTGTTTTCCTTAAAAACTTCAAACTGGAATTCATCGTAGGATTGTTGTTAAAGCAATCGATTTTAACCAACATACCCATTTCTTCCCAGCCATAGTGCCATACCAGTTGCTTCAAAATAAACTCCAGGGTTTTGCCATGTAGCGGATTGTTTACTTGTTCCTGTGTTGCCATGCCACAAAAATAATAAGAATAACTAAATTTACAGCCGGGCTAAATTTAATTGGCACATTTAAAGCAACAGATTTACTCCAATATGCAGGAGGGAAATCGAAAACTACTTAAAACAAATCAAAAGATGGATTTAAAATTAGGAGATTTTGTTCGTTTCGTAGACGAAAACATAGAAGGGTATATTACCAGGATTATCGATAAAACAACCATTGGCGTAACCGACTCCAATGATTTTGAAATTCCGGTACTGGCCAGCAAAGTAACCCTGGTACATGGCGACATACCAGACAATGATATCGTCTCTAACCGCACTAACACCCCTATAGCCGAAGCCGTTTTCATTACAGAAGGTGTTTACCTCGCCCTCGTTGCAGATCAGCACAGCAATTCTGTAGTACACTTTCACCTGGTTAATGAAAGCTCATTTCAGCTGCTATCCAGCTTTACAACAGAGAAAAACGGAACGTTTAAAGGTGATTTCGCTGGAGTCATTTCAGCCAATTCGAATAAAAAAATCTATTCTGCTCAATTGGGCGACATCCAGATCTGGCCAAAATTCAGATTGGAAATACTATTCAACACGCCTGCCAATTTTGAGCCTAAAGCGCCTTTGATCTTCCAAACCTATATTAAAGGAAAAGATCTTTCTGTAGCTAAAGAAGAAATTGCGCCCTTAAAACAAAAAGGATGGATCATTAAGCTGGAAGAACCAGAAACAATAGTGGATGCAGAGAAATTGAAAGCAAGTTTCTTTAAATAAACGTAAATTAAGCCATTCTCCTCTAAGGCTGGAACAAGCTGTGCTGAAGAAGCGCAAATTATTCCCAGGTCTTCTAGGAGAACGGCTTATCTAAGTTATCGCATGGTCGCCAGGCTAAGAATGCCAATATTTATTAGACATACCTGGTGATATTTAAAAAGGTCCAGTTTTAGTATTATTCTCAGCGTTTACATCCGGTAATACATGATTTGGATTTAATGTAAACGAAACTACTTCCTCATTTGTCGGGTAATAAACCGTCCAGGTCTTATTCCGCATCCACACGTCAACGGGAACTTTAAGTGTTTCTGTTTTGCCATTTTTTGTTTTTACTTCCAGAATAATCGGCATAGGCAATTTTTCCAGGTTAGCAACCACAATATCATAACCGGTAATCTGACCATTGGTTTTAACTTCTTTTACCTCGGTAATCGCCTGGTCCATCTTCCAGTTATCCAAAAACCAACCTCTCCAAAACCAGGATAAATCCTCACCCGCTCCGTTTTCTATAGATCTGAAAAAATCATCAGGCGCAGGATGTTTAAAAGCCCATGCTTCAATATATTTCTTAAAGGCATAATCAAAACGATCCGCACCTAAAATTTCATTTCTTAAGATTTTTAAACCCGCTGCCGGTTTGTAATATAAATTTAAGCCAATATTGACTTCGCGCATGGCATCCGGACTCAACATGATGTATTCGGCTTCAGGTTTTTCCGTCCGTTTGGCCAGCATGTGCATATTGGAAGGGGATACATCATACTCTCCTTTGTTAAATGCAGCCGTAGACAATCCGTTGATCATCATATTAAAACCCTCGTCCATCCAGCCATATTTACGTTCATTACTTCCTACAATCATCGGAAACCAGGTATGTCCAAACTCATGGTCAATTACCCCCCATACACTTGATCTTTTAGCCGTCCAGCCACAAAAAACAATTCCCGGATACTCCATCCCACTTACATTACAAGCAATATTCACGGCCATTGGATAGGGATACTCAAACCATTTATCAGAATAATGTTCAATAGCCGCTTTCACATATTCAACTCCCCTGCCATAACTGTCCTGGCCATTGCTTTCAACCGGCTGAGCAGAAACAGCCAGTGATTTTTTACCACTGGGTAAGTTAATTCGTGCCGCGTCCAACACAAAGGCTTTCGACGAGGACCAGGCCACATCACGGGTGTTCTTCATTTTGAACTTCCAGCATAACTTATCTTTCAATGGCCGCGATTTCGGATCGGTCACTTCTGATTCTGAACGGATTGCAATAGTTTTATCACTTAATTTTGCAGCATTCCAACGCTGTAGTTGTTGAGCAGTGAAAACATCCTGAGGATTCAGGAGCTCTCCCGATCCCATAACGATATGGCTTGCAGGTACAGTAACCGAAAAATCAACATCGCCATATTCACAATAAAACTCGCCAGCACCCCAATAAGGTAAAGTGTTCCAACCCAAAATATCATCGTACACACACATTCTGGGAAACCACTGGGCGATGCTGAAAATCTCGCCATTTTTAGTTGTCAGGTGCCCCATCCGATCAGAACCATTTACAGGTACAACAAACGAAAAGTTCATTTTAAGGGTAATCACATCTCCCCCAGCGCCCATTGGCTGATCCAGACGGATCTGCATACGGGTATCCTCAATCAGGGAACTAAATTTTACTGGCTTTAACTTCTGGGAAACAGAAATGCCACTAACCTGGTAACCACCCTCCACTTTTTCGCCCCGGGCACCATAACGGCTACCCGATTCGATAACGGCATTCCCCCGGGATCCGTAAGCAAATAAATTCTGATCCAGCTGCAACCAGAGGTAATGCAATTTATCCGGGCTGTTATTTTTGTAGGTGATCGTTACTGTTCCTGAAACGATATGCTTAGTCTCATCAAGATCCGCGGTGATGCTGTAGTCTGCCCTATTTTGCCAGTACTTTGGTCCGGGCGACCCATTAGCTGATCGATATTCATTACCATTATGGGTATAAAAAAGTGGGGCAAATGCCGCATGTGGATCGTAGCCTGCTGATTGCTGCGAACGATCCTGACTAAAAACAGTCAGCCCGCACACACACCACAGTGCCCACAATAAAATTGATTTATGAAACATAATTTAGTTAGTCTTAGATTTTAAATAAAGGTATAAAATCAACGACTAACCAATAGCATTGTAACGGTTTTATTAGTCGGCCTTCAGTTTAGGTACCGAAGATAGTTTCCGTTGCTCCGGTGGAAGTTTTAACCAGGTATGGTAAGCCTGCACCGTATAATAAGCATAGTTAAACGGACGCTCGCTTTTTACCAATTCCTCTGGTGGACGATATAAAGCCATAAAGTTTTTCAAATCTTCACCTTTAAGCTTAACCAAACCAGAAACATAGAATTCTGTAAAAACCTCATTGATCTCATTCAAATACTGATCACGCTCCTCCAGCAATCGAATTTTTTCTTGTTGCCTTTTATATTTACCGTAACCCAGGTTAAACAACAGTCCGCCGGCACGGTCGCCATTCTTCTTTCCCTGTAAACCATCAGTTGCGACACGCGTATAAGGCCGTGCTTCTGGATCAGGGGACAACAAAGATGAATTTACTTTGGCACCAACAATATCCACCTGCTTCAATGCTTTGGAATTTTCTGGAAGATATATCAATTTAGGACTCAAATTGATCAGGTAAAGTGTATCTGTATGATAGCCCATAAAAGACAATTCCAGCAAATCGCCTACTTTAGCAGCTATGGTAAACTGCCCGGTAGCTCTGGTTAAAGCAAGCTGATTATTCGTCAGATTTTTGACCTTAACATATTGTAATGGAAATTTTTTATCATCAAAATCGTAAACCGTACCCGAAACAGCACTTTGCGCCCAGATTTTTAACGGTAAAATAAGTATGAAAAGTAAAAATAACTTTTTTTGCATGACCCAAATATAAAGCTCTCGAGCGGTGTAAATTATACTTTAACAAACTTTAACAAGCAAAAAATGAGCCATTAAGCAGATACCGAAAATAATCAGAAAGCCTACTTCAGTGCTTTTTCGTAGGCTGCTTCACTAAAACTAATCAACAAGGGCTTCCCATCTACTTCTACCACAGGACGCTTAATGGCGCTGGTATGTTGCAGCAACAGCTTAACGGCCGATGCCTGATCAGTGATCCCATCCTGCTCTTCCTTCGCTAAACCTCTCCAGGTAGTCCCTTTTTTATTTAAAACAGTTTCCCAACCAAAAGTATCACACCATTGGTTCAATTTTTCTACCGAGATCCCCTTTTTCTTGAAATCATGAAACTCAATATCAAATCCATTTTCCTCAAGCCATACCCTGGCTTTTTTTACTGTATTGCAATTTGGAATTCCGTAAACGATCATAATCACAAAAGTAAAAATTAAATTCATCACTTTTTTCCAGCCTTTCATCACATTTTAATTTTTGAATGCGATAGCCTTTGTAACATTGTACATCAAACCAATAAAGCAAACTGACGATGAAACTTAAAGACATTGCAAAAATAGAATTCTGGGTAGCTACGGCACTATACGGCATTGCCGTACTAATGCTCATCTCAAACTCCGGAGAAGGTGTTTCCTCCACCTACCTGTCCAGCTTTTTCTTACCCGAACTTTTCAGATACTCCATAATTTATTTTAGTTTTCTGCTGCTGAATTTCTGTGTCCTCCCAACTTTATTTCAACAAAAAGACAAATCGCTTCCCATTGTGCTCTTAACCGCCTTGCTGCTTACAACCGGAATAATCACAGGTATTTTCAATACTTATAAAGAAGCATACATGTTTCAACAGTTTGACAGTTTAACAGATGCTTACAACTATTTTTTCCTTAAAGGCTTTAAATATTCAATCTGGCTCATCCTCACCATCAGCATTTACGTATGCCTGAAAAAACTCATTGTTTATTTTAATGATGCAGATAAAAGAATTCAGGATGCCAACAATCAAATGAAGCTCGACGCCGTATTTGGTGCCGGTGTATGGTTTGTTGGACTCCTGCTCCTACTGGCAACAGGAGCACCTTTCGAAATGATCCTATGCTGGACACTCGTAACATTTGCCGCAACAGCTACCGTAGTCTATTCCATCTACCACCTGATCCCATTGGTAAAAAGTAATGGAAAGTCTTTCAAATCCTATTTCTGGAAACTATTCCTGCTAACAATTATATCCTGCATTCCACTCGGACTAATCGCCATGTTATTTGGGCATAGAATTTTACCCGCAGTGGTTGTACTCGTTCATACAGGTACGCAAGTAATAGTCAGTGCTGCCTTATCCTGGCACATCTATAAAAAAAGGACTGCAGCCACCACTGAGCTCACCAAATTAAGAACAGAACTGGGCCAATCAGATGCAAGCTTAAGCTTTTTGCGTTCACAGATCAACCCGCATTTCCTTTTTAACGCACTAAACACTTTATACGGAACTGCCCTACAGGAAAAAGCCGAGCGTACAGGTGAGGGCATTCAGAAACTTGGCGATATGATGCGATTTATGCTGCAGGAAAACCATCAGGACAAAATCTCATTGGTAAGAGACATCGACTACCTGAACAACTACATTGCGCTGCAAAAATTAAGAATATCCAGAACTTCGGATATCACTATAGAAACACAAATTGAAGACCATCTCGACAACCTGCAAATCGCTCCCATGTTACTCATCCCTTTTGTAGAAAATGCATTTAAACATGGCATCAGTTTGCAGGAACCTTCACACATTAAGATCTCCCTGCAAACCCAGGCGCAAACCTTGTATTTTGATGTATATAACAGCATCCATTTAAAAAAGGACAACGATCCCGAGAAACTGCAAAGTGGCATCGGATTACAGAATGTAAAACGCCGCTTAGAACTCCTATATCCTAAACAGCACGAACTGATCATCAGAGAGAATGCAAAGGAGTTCTTTATACACCTAACCCTCCAATTCTAAAGAAATACTTACCTTTAAAAATGATTGCAATTGCGATAGACGATGAACCTATAGCTTTGGATGTGATAAATTCACATGCATCTAAAGTGCCTTTTATTGAATTGAAAGCAAGTTTCACCAATGCTTTTGATGCCATAACCTATCTGCAGCACAACAAAACAGACCTCATCTTCCTGGATATTAAAATGCCCGATATCAATGGTATTGACTTTCTGAATAGCCTGACCAATCCTCCAATGGTTATTTTCACCACAGCTTATTCAGAACATGCTGTCAAAAGTTTTGAGCTGGATGCCATTGACTATCTACTCAAACCCTTTTCCCTTGCCCGATTTCTAAAGGCCAGCAACAAAGCGCTGGAAATCTATAATTATAGAAATCAGGCCGACACCTCGCCTGCAGATCCATTTTTATTTATTAAAGATGGTTATGAACAAATTAAAGTTCTCATTAACGAAATTCTTTTCATTGAAGCCTCTGGAAACTATACTCAAATCCATTTAAAAGGGAATAAACTCCTGAGTACACGAGTTACACTAAATGAAATGTTACTCCTGCTTCCGCAAAAAAAATTCATCCGTGTTCATCGCGCTTTCATCATCTCAAGAGCCCAAATCACGAAATTCGATCGCAATCAAATCTGGATTGAAGATCAGATTGTTCCCATTGGCCCCACTTATACGCAGGCCTTACAAGAGCTTGGATAAATTCATAAAAAAATTTTCTCTCACAAAGATTAACCATTCGTTTGGCAGTGAAACACGCATTTGATAATGTCAAAGAACTTGTCGAAATTAGCTCCCGGATGATTTGGAGCGCTCTTACAAGTCCCAGCGCAACAACTTAAAAATCAAAATGATAGAAACCAAACAACGATGACCATTTCCAGAGGTTAAGCAAAAAAATCCAACGAAATAAAATAATTAACATTACTGAAAATTTTCAATCATCAATCTCCATATGTTTAAACTCACTTTTAAACAACAAGTACTAACCGGATTCGCCATTTCATTGACATTTGTACTGGTTTCTGCTATCACCTCTTACTTCAGCATAAATAAGTTGAAAGATGATACCAAATGGCAAAGCCATACCTATGATGTCATCAACCTCGTCAAAGATGTAGAGTTTAGTGTGCTCAACTCTGAAACTGGCATCCGGGGTTATATCTTATCCGATAACAGAGATTATCTGGCTCCCTACAATAAAAATTCAGCTAAAATACTTCCGCAAATCCTGGCTTTAAAAAACCTGATTAGTGACAATCCGGAACAAATTGCAAGAGTAGACTCCATTGACTTCTATGGCCATGAGAAAGTAGAAGAAATGAAGGAAGTATTGCATATTTATGCGATCAATGGAAGAGAAGCCGCTGCAACCCGTGTCATGCACGGACCAGGCCAGAATTTCAAAAACCAGATTCTTAAAATCAGTACTCAAGCCATCGATGCAGAGCTTAAACTGTTGGCAAAAAGAAAAGCTGAAATCCTCCGTAGCAGCCAACAAAGTGAATGGGTGGTGATGGGCAGTGCATTTATCATATTCTGCCTGATCTTATTTCTATTTACTTATATCAAACGAACCTTTGATCAGCAAAAAGAAACAGAAGAACAAATTCGAAATTCTAATCTACAATTGGAACAGGTTTCTGCAGAGAACGAACAAAAAAACTGGTTGTTGTCTGGTGCTACCGCAATTAACGAGTCCATGCGCGGTGAACAGGAAATTGAAGAACTTGCAGTTAACATCATCACACAGATTTGTAATTACGTTAAAGCACCGATTGGTGCCTTCTTCCTGGTTAACCCAGCCAGACAAACATTTAAATTCGCCGGAGGCTATGCTTATCAGAACACCAAGTCAACACATAAAGAATATTTCCTGGGCGAAGGACTGATCGGACAGGCGGCTGCGGAGAAACAAAGCAAAATACTTGAGAACATCCCGGCTGACTATATCAAAATCAATTCTGGACTTGGAGATACGCCGCCAACCTGCATATTCGTGCTACCTATCGTTTTTGAGGATGAGGCGATTGCCGTGATCGAACTTGGCCTCAGCCATGCACCGGATAAATCGGCCTTACTATTCCTCGAAACCATAACAGAGAGCATCGGCGTAGGTGTCAATAGCGCAGTCGCACGCGTTAAATTAAGAGCGCTCTTTGAACAAACGCAACAACAGGCCGAAGAGCTGGAAAGCCAGCAAGAAGAGTTGCGCACCACCAATGAAGAGCTGGTTTACAAATCAGAACAATTACAGGCTTCTGAAGAGGAACTGCGTGTTCAACAGGAAGAACTTAGACAAACCAATGCCGAACTCGAAGAAAAAGCACAACAGCTTGAGGAACGAAATATCGCTGTAAACCAGGCCAAAGAAGCGATGAGCCTCAAAGCAGAAGAACTGGAAATTTCTAGTAAATACAAATCGGAATTCCTGGCCAATATGAGCCATGAGCTCAGAACACCTTTAAACAGTATCCTGATCCTGGCCAGAATATTAAAAGAAAACCGTCCCGAAAACTTAACTGATGATCAGATCAAATATGCCGGTGTAATTCACAATGCAGGTACCGATTTGCTCACCCTCATCAACGATATTCTTGATCTTTCTAAAATTGAATCGGGTAAATTAGACCTGACCATTGAACAGATCGGTCCCGAGGCCGTCAAACAAGATATGGACTCCTTGTTCGGAGAGCTTGCAAAAAGTAAAAAAATCAAATTCAATGCTGTGCTTTCCAATAATCTGCCTGATAAAATCTCAACAGACCAGGCGCGTCTGGAGCAGATCATCAAAAACATGCTTTCCAATGCCTTTAAATTTACGCCAGAGCATGGAGAGATTACCATTGACATTAGCAAAGCCAGTCAAAACACACAATTCTTCTCTGAACAACTGAGAAATTCCAGGGATGAAATTATCGCGTTTTCGGTAAAAGATTCCGGAATTGGAATTCCTCTGGATAAACAGAAGCTCATATTTGAAGCCTTCCAGCAAGCAGATGGCTCAACCAGCCGAAAATACGGTGGCACCGGATTAGGCCTCTCCATAAGTAAAGAACTGGCCTTTATCCTGGGCGGGGAAATTCAAGTTAAAAGTAAGCCGAATGAAGGCAGTTGCTTTACCTTATACATTCCAAAAAACCATACCGGAGCGCAGGAAGAAAAACAGCCGTTACAGCAGGCCGAAACAATTAAGACGATTCCATTAATCCCTCATGAGCCAATTCTGGCGCCAATAAATCCAAACAGAACCGAATCACAGAAGTTACTGATCGTAGAAGATGATATTGTTTTTGCAGATGTATTAAATGATTATGCGATTGAAAAAGGGTTTAGACCAATTCTGGCACATAGCGGTGATATTGGCCTGGAAATGGCCTTCTCCGAACTTCCCGATGCCATTGTGCTGGATATCATGTTACCTGTAATAGATGGATGGACTATATTGAAAAAACTGAAGGCTGATCCGAGAACAAAACACATCCCGGTTCACATGATGTCCGCCGGAAATGAAAAAGCAGGAAAAGCTCAAAAAGAAGGTGCCATTGGCTTCCTTAAAAAACCAATAGAAAAAGACCAGCTTGATGAAGCGTTCCACCTGCTGAGCTCAGCGTATTCAAAATACAGCCTGAACAGGGTATTGGTTATCGAAGATCAGGAGTTACATAGCAAATTACTCACCCAACAGCTAACAGATAAAGGTGTTGAAGTGAACCAGGCCTTTACTGGAAAAGAAGCGCTCGATTTACTGGAAGAAAGCACATACGACTGCATTATTTTAGATTTAAAATTACCAGACATCTCCGGCTTCGATCTGCTGGACCAGATCAAATCCAAACCCAACCTGCAACATGTACCGGTGATCATCAATACTGCTATGGAACTGGATCAGGATAAAATGGCCCACATTATGAAATATACTGAAGCCATGGTATTGAAATCCAATAAGTCCAACGACAGGCTAATTGACGAAGTTAGCTTGTTTATGAACAAGCTAAAGCAAGGTCAGAACCAGAGTCCGGCCCTGGCTGGGAAAGCAAAAAATGCCTCTACAATGGAAAAGGTGCTGAAAGACAAAACCATCTTAATCACCGACGATGACATGCGTAACATTTTCGCGCTATCCAGTGCCCTGCAGGCTTATGATCTTAAAATTGTAATTGCCAATAATGGTCGTGAAGCCATCGAAAAGCTTGAGGAAAACGATCAGATTGATTTGGTACTGATGGACATCATGATGCCTGAAATGGATGGATATGAAGCCATGCGTGTAATCCGTACAAAAAAAGAATTCTCAAAACTACCGATCATTGCCTTAACCGCCAAAGCAATGAAAAACGACCGTGAAAAGTGCATTGAAGCAGGTGCAAATGACTACATCTCAAAACCTGTGGATATGGATAAACTACTGTCCATGTTAAGAGTTTGGCTAAGTTAATTATGCATACAGAAACAGATACCATATCCTATAGTGAGTTGACAGAACTGATCACGCTGATCAAAAATGTACACGGTTTTGATTTCAGCGATTATTCTGCGGCTTCATTAAAAAGGCGGGTAACCCGGATCATCCAGCTTCAAAAACTGACGCTTTTTGATTTGCGTACCTTACTAACCAATGACCCTGATTATTTCGAATCCTTCCTGATCGAGGTCACTGTAAATGTGACGGAAATGTTTAGAGATCCCCAGTTTTACAAATCTGTATCAGAAAACATCATTCCCTATCTCCGGTCCTACCAACGCATTAAAGTGTGGAACGCAGGTTGTTCTACCGGGGAAGAACTCTATTCCTTTGCCATCCTGTTCTCAGAAGAAGACCTCTATGAAAGATGTTTCTTTTATGGAACAGACATCAATGTAGATGTGCTTGAACACGCAAAAACAGGAATCTATGACCTTCAAAAGATGCGGCATTATTCAGAGAATTACCAAAAAACAGGGATCATGCATACCCTCTCCAATTACTACACTGCAAAATACGATGCCGTATCCATCAACCATTCCTTGAAAAAAAATGTGCTGTTCTCTGTACATAACCTGGCTTCTGATGGGGTATTTAATGAATTTCAAGTCATATCCTGCCGCAACGTACTTATTTATTTCAATACCGATCTTCAAAAAAAAGTCATTGAGTTATTTTACAATAGTTTAGCTAATTTTGGCTTTTTATGCTTGGGGTCTAAAGAGACCTTGAGAAGCACAGAGTTAAGCAGGTTTAAAGTAATAGACAAGAAAAACAACATTTATCAAAAGATAGGGTAAGCTTCAACAAGATCCCAACAAACACATCTATGGAAAAAATTAACATATTAATTGTTGATGACAGGCCTGAAAATATAATCGCTCTGGAAGCTCTGCTGCAAAGAAACGACATCAACCTCATCAGCACCACCAATCCCAACGAGGCCTTAAGGCTATCTTGGGAAATGGATATTGCCATAGCTATGGTGGATGTTCAAATGCCGGAAATGGATGGATTTGAACTCGTAGAAATTCTAAAAAGCAATCCCAGAACTAAAGATATACTCATCATTTTTGTTACTGCAATTTCTAAGGAAACAAAGTATGCAGTAAAGGGATTAAATACCGGAGCCGTAGATTATTTATACAAACCACTTGATCCATTTGTGACCTCAGCTAAAGTTGATTCCTTTATTCAGTTTGTCAGGAACCAGCGCGAAGTCAAGAAAAAAAATAAGGAACTGGAGGCTTATCAAAAGGAACTGATTAAAGCCAAAGAGCTGGCCGAACAGGGAAAACGAATCAAAGAAAACTTTCTGGCCAATATGAGCCATGAAATACGCACCCCCATAAACGGGATTATTGGAATTGCCAAATTATTGAAAAATACCGGACTGAATGAAGAGCAACTGGAAATGGTTAACCTATTGCAAATTTCATCAGACTCTCTTTTAGGTGTGATCAATGATGTTCTGGATCTTTCCAAAATAGAGTCCGGCAAATTCAAAATCAACCGCACGCAAACCAATGTAGTCAGCATCTGCAATGCAGTAGTCAATTTGCTTCGCATCCCTTCCTTGGAAAAAAAATTAGAACTCTTAACTGATCTGGATCCTGAGCTTCCTAAATTTATACTTGCAGACTCACTCCGTTTAAATCAGATACTTATGAATCTGATTGGAAATGCCATTAAATTCACCAATCACGGCACTGTGATGCTAAAAGTGCAAATTCTGGATAGAAAAGGAAATAATCTGCAGATAAGGTTCTCCGTATCCGATACAGGAATAGGTATCGCCAAAGAGCATATTGAAAAAATATTCGAAACCTTTGAACAGGCAGATGAACAGACCACCATCAAATTTGGTGGCACCGGCCTGGGTTTATCTATTGTAAAAAACCTGGCCAAACTTAAAGGAGGTACACTGGAAGTTCAAAGTGAAGAATTTAAAGGAAGTACATTTAGTTTCACCAATTGGTATGAAGTATTGAAAGACACAGAAGAAACACTCGCAACTATTGAAAAACCACTGCAGCCTTTTAATGGGGTAAAAATCCTGGTCGCAGAAGACAATCCGATCAACAAGTTTTTACTTGTTAAAATATTAAAAAGCTGGAATATTGATCTTGATGTGGTAGAAAATGGAAAAGATGCTATTGATATGCTGAAAGAACACGATTACAACCTGATTTTGATGGATACTTTTATGCCCATTATGAATGGTTTAGATGCGATCAGGCTGATCAGAGGGGGCTATGCAGCCGGTAAAGAAAATATTCCGATCATTACCTTCTCAGCCGCAGTTCTGGATACAGATAAAGAAACTGCCATAGCGGCAGGTGCAAATGATGTCATCAGCAAACCCTTTGAGCCAGCAATCCTGCATCAAAAGATAACCGATTTTACCACTACTGGTTAAAAGCGGTCATCGTTTTAGCCGGACCAATGGTCACAAAACTCTTTATAAGTTCTACACTTTTATCGATGAGGGCCGGTAATTCCGGTTCTTCATCTTTATCAAACGGTGCCAGAACGTAATCTGCCTGTTGGCCACGACCAAAATTGTCACTTATCCCAAACCTTAGTCTCGGATAAGCCTGTCCCCCGCATAAGCCTTCAATACTCTTCAAACCATTATGTCCGGCACTACTTCCCTGTAGTTTGAGCCGCAATTTACCCAATGGCAAAGCCAGATCATCTACAATAACCAATACGTTTTCCAATGGAATTTTATGTTCCTGCATGTAATAATTTACAGCTTTACCACTTAAGTTCATGTAAGTGGTCGGCTTAATCACATATAGTTTACGACCTTTAAAGGAAACCTCAGCATGATAGGCCAGGCGGATATTTGAAAACGAGCCTTCCAGCTGTCTAACCAACTCATCTGCAATCATAAATCCAATGTTATGCCTTGTTCTGGCATATTCCGGCCCAATATTCCCTAAACCAACAATTAAATATTTCATGTCCTCAAATATAATAGTAAATTCTAAAACCTCAATCCCGGCGCCACAACTACTGCCCCTAAAATAAATGCTCATAAATAAAAAAGCAGCACCTTTTCAGATGCTGCTTTTGATCAACTGCCAGAGTTAAATTATTTTTTACCGCTAGCTTGTTCTGCTTGTTTTAAAGCTCTTGACATACCTACAGAAACGATTGTATCTTCGCCTGTGTTGGTAATTGTATAGTCACCTTTTGCAAGGTCACGTACACGGAACAAGTTACCTACTTCTAATTTAGCAATACTAACTTCTACTGTTTGTGGCATATCCTTAGGTAATGCTTTAACACGAAGTTTACGTAATTTCTGAACCAATTTACCACCCATTTTAACACCTGGAGAAGTTCCGGTTAATTTAATAGGGATCTCCATTAAAATTTCTTTGTCGTCAAACAACTGAAGAAAATCAACGTGCAACAACACGTCAGTTAATGGATGGAATTGTAATTCTTTAATGATAGCTTTAACTTTACTACCTTTTACTTCGATTTCAACAAAGTTAGCTTCAGGAGTGTAAATAGCATCCTTTAAATCAGTAATAACTACAGCAAAGTGAACTTGCTCTTTACCACCATACAATACTGCAGGAACTTTACCTTCATAGCGAAGCTCTTTAGCATCGCGTTTCCCTACGTTCTCTCTTGGAGAACCGCTAATTGCGATTGTTTTCATTTTATATATATTTAATTATTAAAATTATTAAACGTTAAACAGGTCACTAATAGATCCATGTTCATTTACATTGGCAATTGCCTTTGCAAATAATGGAGCTGTACTTAATACCCTGATTTTTGAACTTTCTTGTTTCAACGGAATGGTATCTGTAACAATCAGTTCGGTTAGCATAGAATTCTCAACAGTTTCATAAGCTTTTCCAGACAATACCGGATGCGTACAAACTGCTCTTACACTGTTTGCTCCTTTTTCCATAATCAGGGCAGCAGCTTTTGCAAGTGTACCTGCAGTATCACAAATGTCGTCAATTAACACCACATCCTGTCCAACTACATCACCGATAATTGACATCGATTCAATTTCATTGGCACGTTTCCGTCTCTTATCACAAATCACTACCTCTGCATTGAAAAACTTAGCAAAAGTACGTGCACGATAAGAACCACCCATATCCGGAGAAGCGATGATCAGGTTTTCAAGTCCCAGACTTTTAATGTAAGGCACAAAAATCACCGATCCATCCAAATGGTCTACCGGGATATCAAAAAATCCCTGAATCTGTGCAGCATGGAGATCCATGGTCATGATCCGGTGGATACCCGCAGATTTCAATAAATTGGCAACCAGTTTAGCGCCAATGGCTACCCTTGGTTTATCTTTTCTATCTTGCCTGGCTAAACCGTAATAAGGAACCACCGCGGTAATGTAATGAGCTGAGGCGCGTTTCGCAGCATCAATCATTAACAAAAGTTCCATTAAATTGTCATTAGGCTGATAAGTAGAATTGATCAGGAATACGTCGCAACCGCGTACGGTTTCATCGTATGAAGGCTGAAACTCACCATCGCTAAATTTATTTAAGGTTACAACACCAAGGGGCTTGCCGTAGTTTTCGGCAATTTTGATTGCTAATTCTTTTGTACCGGTTCCGGCAAAAAGCTTAACTGGGTTAAACTGCAATGGCATGTTTAAAGGTGTATCAATGCTGGTTAAAAAAAATCGGATTGTGGTTTTATTCACAATCCGAATATTGTTAGTTGTCCGACCTGGATTCGAACCAAGACAAACGGTACCAAAAACCGTTGTACTACCCTTATACTATCGGACAATCTTCATATCAAGGCTTTCTTTAAAAACGATTGCTTTGAAACGGAATGCAAATGTACGCACATTTTTTAATTTTGCAAATCAAGAAGCAAAAAAAATTAAAATATTTTTAGCCTTTGTCTCGTTTGTTGTAATAACTTATTCAGAATGAATCGCTTGATAGCAGAAAAAAAAAGCAATAATTTTTCACATTTGCCTACCTGATTCGGATCTGCTTTAATTTTAGCAGCACACTATCCGGCATCAGGTGTGGCGTTTTTCTAGAACTAGACACAGATCTCAAAGTCGCATCATGGTCGTATCAACGTTAGCATTACAGGGGCGTTGGTAGGGCCTTAAGGAGGCATTGGTGGGGCCTTGCTGGGGCCCCAGGCTTCTTCACAGCCTGCTAAATACCTTAAAATATGTTAAACTACCCTTAACTTTGCCCAACTGTCAATCTTATTCTTTATTTTCGGCTGCATTTTAATAGCCTCAACAGTACATTAACTATTCAATAAAAAAATGAATTATTCAAAAATTAATAATCTTACCGGTTGGTTTTGCTTCCTAGTCGCCGCTGTAACTTATATTTTAACACTTGAACCCTCCGTTAGTTTTTGGGATTGTGGCGAATTTATTGCCTCAGCATTAAAAATGCAGGTTGTTCACCAGCCAGGAGCTCCGCTCTTCCTGATGATTCAACGCTTCTTCTCCTTGTTTGCTTTTGGCGACCTTCAAAAAATTGCTTATTTCATGAACGTTGGATCTGCGCTGGCTAGTGCTGCAACAATCTTATTTCTGTTCTGGACCACCACTGCACTCGCAAAAAAGGTGCTGATCAAAGAAAATGAAGAAATCACAACAGGTAACCTCATCGCCATTATGGGTGCTGGAGCGGTTGGTGCTTTAGCGTATACATTTTCTGATAGCTTCTGGTTTTCGGCTGTCGAATCGGAGGTTTATGCCTTATCGTCCTTATTTACTGCCATCGTAGTATGGGCTATCATGAAATGGGAAGCACATGCCAATGAACCGCGTGCCGACAAATGGTTGCTCTTTATTGCATATATCATGGGGCTTTCCATCGGAATCCACTTGTTGAACTTATTAACCATTCCAGCTTTAGCATTTGTTTATTACTTCAAAAAAACCGACAAGCCAACCACTTCAGGTATCGTTAAAACTGGCATTGTAGGTATACTGATCCTTGCCATCATCCAATACGGAATCATCCAATACCTGGTGTCTTTTGGTGCTTATTTCGATTTGTTCTTCGTTAACACGTTAGGTATGGGCTTTGGTTCAGGTGTCGCTGTTTTTGCGATCCTCGTTATTGCGGCATTGGTTCTTGGAATCCGTTACTCGATCAAACATCAAAAAAAGGTGCTGAACCTGGCCTTGTTGTCTACAGCACTGATTATTTTTGGTTATGGCTCATTTGCGATGATCGTGATCCGTGCTAAAGCAGATCCAAATCTGAATAATAGTGATCCGGACAATGCCTTTTCTTTCCTGGGTTATTTAAACAGGGAACAATACGGCGACAGACCTTTATTATTCGGTCCAAACTACAATTCTCAAAAAGAAAACATCACACAAGGCAAAACATTATATAGAAAAGGTGCGGAAAAATATGAAGTAGCGGGTAAAAAGACCGACTACGAGTATGACAGAACTACGCCTTTTCCAAGGATGTATAGCGATGACGCCAGACACGTGGGTTACTATAAAGACATGATGGGTTTTGACGATGCTCATTTCCCTACCCTATTTGACAATATTGGCTTCCTTTTCAGCTACCAGATCGGACAAATGTACATGCGTTATTTCATGTGGAATTTTGTGGGCCGTCAGAACGACGACCAGGGTCAGGGTAGTTTATACGAGGGACAGTGGTTAAGCGGCGTTAAACCGATTGATGGCATTATGCTGGGTAATCAAGCTAATTTACCACCTTCGATTAAAGATAGCAATGCGTATAACAGGTTCTTCTTCCTTCCTTTAATTCTGGGTTTACTCGGTGCCATCTGGCACTTCAAACGCAACCAGAAAGATGCTGGTATTGTGGCCTTGTTGTTTTTCTTTACAGGTATTGCCATTGTACTTTATCTCAATCAGAAGCCATTAGAACCAAGAGAGCGTGATTATGCTTATACCGGCTCATTTTACGCCTTCTCTATCTGGATTGGTCTGGGTGTCCTGGCCATCAGGGAATGGTTAATGAAAAAAATCACCCCGGCAAACGGGGCGATTGCAGCTACGGTGATTGGCTTATTTGCGGCACCGGTAATTATGGCTGCTCAAGGATGGGATGATCACGACAGATCAACCAAAATGGTGGCGCATGACATTGCTGTGGACTACTTACAATCCTGCGCACCAAACGCCATTCTATTTACTTATGGCGACAATGATACTTACCCATTGTGGTATGCTCAGGAGGTAGAAAATATTCGTCCGGACATCAGGCTGGTTAACTTAAGTTTATTTGATACCGATTGGTATATCAATGGTATGCGCAAAAAGCAAAACGAATCCGCGCCATTGCCGATTAGCATGAAACCTGAGCAATACGTACAAGGTGTGAGAGACGTGATGTACTACCAGGATTACAAACTGGCAGGCTCGGTGGAGTTGGCCAATATTCTGGGTGTATTGTTATCAGATGATCCGGAGGATAAACTGGCCCTTCAGGATGGTTCAAAAGAAAATTTCATTCCAACCAAAAACTTCAAGTTAACGGTTAACAAAGACGATGTACTTAAAAACGGTGTGGTAAATGCTTCAGAAGCTGATAAAATTGTACCGGAACTGCAATGGACCTTTAACAAAAACTATGTAACCAAAGGTACTTTGGCTATGTTTGATATTTTGGTTCACAACAACTGGAAGCGACCGATTTATTTCGCCAGTACAGTTCCATCAGACCAATACAATGGTTTGGATAAGTACTTATACAATGAAGGCCTTGCTTTACGCTTATTGCCATTACAAACAGATACTGCTGATAAATCAGAGCTGATCAATACGCCTGCACTATACAACAATGTCATGAACAAGTTTGTATGGGGTAATATTAAAAATGCCAAATACCTGGATCCACAGTCATCTGATGACATTTCCATCTTTGCCAATGTATTTAACAATACCATCAGCAGCTTAATCAAAGCAGGTAGAAAAGCCGATGCAGAAAAAGTAGTAAACCGTTATTATGAGGTTATGCCAGAGAAATTCTACGGCATGCGCTCGATGATGGGTTCTTACTTCATGGCTGAAAATCTATATCTGCTTAATGATACGAAGCGTGCAAATGCACTGATAGAAAAATCTGCTGATTATATCCAGAAAGAACTGACCTATCTGGCAGATGTATCACAAAGCAAAGGTAAATTCATTGGTGGTCAGAATGTCCAACTCGGACTTTCATTCTTAAACCAAATGGCTAAAACTACTGCAGAGAACAAGCAAACTAAACTTAGCGAGAAACTAATGCACCAGTTTGAAGGATTGGAATCGAGGTTCTCAGCTTACTTCGCACCTCAGTAGTAGTGGTAACCTAAATAGATCGTTACAATATTTAATATAAAGAATAAGCGGCTGTATCAAATGATACAGCCGCTTATTCTTTATATGTCTACCCAGTATTGTCGTAATTATATTAAAATAGCCATCTTACTAAATTTTTCAATGGTATGGATAGGCTAACGATGCTGAAATAAATTCAGCATGACGAGGGGCTTACAAACAAAAAAGGTTTACAGTTAAACTGTAAACCTTTCAATATCTAAAAAGAATCCACTATATACCAACTCTAACTAGACGCTAACTCTAATTATCCTACCAATTCAGTTATGTACTCTAACTCCGGTAAGCACTAAACTGTGTAACTCGGTAGCCTTTATCCTTCGTGCACCACTCCCATCGCACAGAACTTCTCAATTCTGTTGTTGATCATCTTTTCTGTTTTTTCTTTTTTAAGCACTTTTAAATCGTCCAGAATCTGTTGCTTCAATGTCGCAGCCATTTCTTCAGGATTTTGGTGTGCACCGCCCAGAGGCTCCTTAATCACCCCATCGATTAATTTGTTACCAAACATATCTGCTGAAGTCAATTTCAGGCACTCTGCCGCACGTTCCTTATAATCCCAGCTTCTCCATAAAATAGAAGAACAAGATTCAGGTGAGATCACCGAATACCAGGTGTGCTCTAACATATATACTTTGTCACCAATACCGATGCCCAATGCACCACCAGAAGCACCTTCACCTACCACAAAACAAAGTATAGGTACTTTCAGCACAGACATCTCAAGCAAGTTACGGGCAATCGCCTCCCCTTGTCCGCGTTCCTCTGCTTCCAGACCCGGGTAAGCACCCATGGTGTCAATAAAAGAAATTACTGGTTTATTGAATTTTTCAGCTAAACGCATCAGGCGTAGCGCTTTCCTATATCCTTCTGGATTGGCCATACCAAAATTACGGTACTGACGCTCCTTGGTATTTTTACCTTTTTGATGACCGATAACCATTACAGTTTGTCCATCAATAGTAGCAAAACCGCCAATAATGGCTTTATCGTCTTTTACAGTCCTGTCACCATGCATCTCAATAAAATCATCGCAAATCAAGCTGATGTAATCTAAGGTCTGCGGTCTTTCCGGGTGACGGGACATTTGAACTTCCTGCCATCCAGTAAGGTTATTATAAAGATTTTCTCTGGTTTCAACCAGCTTCTCTTCCAGTTCTGTTAGGGTAGCAGACATATCTACTTTGGTTTTATCGGCAACCTGTTTTACCTTTTCAATCTGCTGAACAAGTTCAGCTAAAGGCTTTTCGAAATCAAATGATGTTTTTATCTGTTCCATAAGTGGGCTGTAAAAATAGACATTTTATTTTAAAATCAAGGCTTATTTCATCCGCCACTCAAAGCCTTTAAACTATAGATGTGATATTCGCCCGGTGCGAGTAACATATTATAGGTATTTCCGGTTAAAGTAATTGGGTTTCCGGTTACTGCATCATACCATTTCCCAGCGGTTCCAAAATCGATATTTGCCTGTACTTGCTGCACATCAAAATTTCCTACCACCACTACAGTATTACCTCCATCGGTAAGCCTGATGTATTTTACACCAGTAGCCAGGTTGTAAGTAGGCGTACCCGTGCTGAAAATACCATTGGCTTTTTTTAAACCAATAAACTTAGCATAGGCATTATACAGCGCTTTACGATCGGATTGTTGAAAATATTCCCAATGGATGGGCTTAACTCCAGTACGGTCATTATAATTAATACTGATTTCATAACCCAGCTCTTCAAACTGCCAGATCATTTTAGGCCCGGGAACCGAAAACAAAAAAGCTGCAGCCATCTCCTCCCTCTTCAATGCAGTAGCCAATTGCTGGACGTTGTAAGTACCAGATATATTGCCATAAGCCAAATTTTTAAACATGGTACGTTCCTCATCATGACTTTCAATAAAATTAATCAGGTTATCAGGTTTGCTAAAGCCATGCTTAGCTGAAAAAGCCCAGGAAAAATCGGAAGCACTGATCCAACCCATTGTAGCTTCATTGACATTGTAATTTAAATTGTTCCAGAGCATCATACCTTCATTTGCCAAAACGCTTTCTTCAGCCGCATCTGCAAAATGCTCCAGGATCACATAAAAATTATTGCCATCCAGACTTTTGATGTAATTGTTATAGTCTTTCAAGATTGCAATTCTACTGGCATCGTAGGCACTGAAAGAAGCATCATCGGTAGATATCCTTTGCGTAAAACCTTTAGACAAGTCAAAGCGGAATCCATCAATTTTGTATTGCTGCACCCAGAATTTCAATACGTTTTTCACAAAAACCTTGGTTGCCGTACTTTCGTGGTTAAAGTCGTACCCAACATTGTAAGGATGGGTCTCTTTAACATTAAACCAAGGGTTTTCAGCTGTAGGTTTGTTTACGGAACGGTCAAAATAAAGCTGTACCATAGGCGATTGGCCGAATGAATGATTAAAGACCATATCTAGTATTACAGCGATCCCTTTACCGTGGCATTCATCAATAAAATTCTGAAGTGCCGTTTTCGTACCGTAATATTTATCTGGTGCAAAATAGAAAGAAGGATTATATCCCCAGCTTAGGTTGCCTTCAAATTCATTGACCGGCATCAGTTCAATGGCATTAATCCCTAGTCCGGACAGGTAGTCAAGTTTTTGAAGCGTTGAAGCGTAATTGTGATCATTGGTAAAATCCCTGACCAACAATTCATAGATCACCAGGTTGTTTTTAGCTGGGCGGACAAAGCCGGTATTTTTCCAGTTATAGACCGGCTGATTGCCTTGCATCACACTCACAATTCCAGTTGTTTTCCCTGCTGGATAAGCTTTTAAATTTGGATAGGTTGAGCTTTGAATATAGGTATCATTATCGGGATCGAGGATTTTTTCGCAATATGGATCTGCTATTTTCAATTGATCATCTACCAAAAACTGATAAGCATATTCCGTATTTGGATCCAGCTGATCTATTTGTACCCACCAGGTATTTCCATCGACCGCTTTTTTCATGGTCAGCAATTTCCAGTCGTTGAAATCACCTGTCAATTCCACTTTGGTTTTTCCAGGTGCATATAAGGTAACAATTGCTGAAGCACCGTTATTGATAAATACTACACCTTCCTTTGCGGCAGCAGGTAAACCTGGGTCAACTGGTGTCACCGGTGGGTTTACGGTCGGTACTTCAGGTATATTACGAACATTATTTTTTTTGCATGCAGTGGCCAATACCGATAAAATCAGTACCATTAGGAAAATTCTTTTCATGAAATTATTTTTAAATGCTATTGATTACGCTCTCCCATGGCCATTCTTTCAGCCGAACTCTCATCTACTTTTTTAGGTTCTCTCACAAAAAGGTAACAGATCAATGCGGCAATGATCATTAAGGCACCTCCAATCTGGACAGCCAGGAGGCGATCGTTATGTAATACTTCGCGCATCAACCAGCCAAACCCCAGGGAGGCAATAATTTCGGGTAATACGATGAAGAAATTAAAGATCCCCATGTAAATACCAATCTTGTCTTTAGGCAAGGATCCGCTCAACATCGCGTAAGGCATAGACAGGATGCTGGCCCAGGCAATACCTACACCTGTCATACATAAGTACAACATATTTTTGTCCTGTACCCAGGCTACACTGATCAGTCCGAATGCGCCACACAATAAACACAGTGCATGTGTGGTTTTGCGGCCCAGTTTATCGGCAATTTTAGGTAGCACCAATGCAAAAAGGAAGGTCACTACGCTATAGTAAGCCAAGGTTAAACTACCAAAATCGGCGCCATGCGCATAGACCGGATCACTGGCATCTTTACCGCCAAACACATTTACTGCAACCGCAGTTGTATAATAAAACCACATCAGAAACAACCCTGGCCAGGTGAAGAATTGCACAAGGGATACGATCTGCATCCTTTTGGGCATATTTAATAATGAATGCCAGATTTCGTGGGCACCCGCGGCAAATCCTTTGCTGCTTTTGGCTAACTTCTCTTGATCATCCAGATCTGCAGGTGGATATTCTTTAGTGGTAAAAACGGTATACAATACAGCGGCAAGGAAAAAAAAGGCCCCGATGTAAAAAGAGAACTTCACGTTTTCAGGTATATTTCCCTGCTCAGCAGTATTGGCCAAATGAAATACATTATTCATCAACCAGGGCAGTGCCGAAGCAATACTACCACCTAGCCCAATCATCATACTCTGCATGATGAAACCACGGTTTACCTGAGCATCTGGTAATTTATCGGTCACAAAAGCACGGAAAGGCTCCATGGCCACATTACCGGCAACATCCAGAATCCAAAGTAAGCCTGCAGCCATCCACAATGCACTGCTATGTGGCATAAAAATCAGGGCAATAGAGCTTATGATGGCACCAATCATAAAATAAGGTCTTCTTCGTCCCCATTTTGGATGCCAGGTACGGTCGCTCAGGTAGCCGATAATCGGCTGAACCAACAATCCGGTTAAAGGAGCTGCTAAAAACAACAGTGGAACCTGATCTGGATTTGCGCCCAGATTCTCATAAATACGTCCCATATTGGCACGTTGTAAATCCCATCCAAACTGGATTCCGAAAAAGCCAACACTCATGTTGATGATCTGGACTAAAGTCAGTTTTGGATTTTCTGTTAATGTTTTTAAGCTCATTTAAATCGATTTTAGAATACTATAATCTGTGCGGAAACGGGTGCAACTTTTACCGGAATACTGGTGCCTGCCGGAATGTTTAGTTTACGATCAGTCAGCAATTCGGTTACACGTACCGAAGATCTGGCTTTTAAGATCTGTTCCGGGATCTGGATATCGGCATCTAATGTCTGCTCCCGGTCGAAGTTCGCCAGGATCAGCAGGCGCTGCTTACCGTTATACCGGATAAAGGCATACATTTTATTGTTCATATTGCCGCTACGCGGGACTTCGTAAATCGCTCCTGTTTTGATGGCATCAGAACCGGAAACAATCTGAATCAGCTTTTTATAATAATTACGCAGGCTGGTCTGCCCCTTACTTAATAAAGCACCGTCGAATGCACCTTTGTTCATCCATTTCTGATGTTCAGGAACACCCCAGTAATCAAATATGGTGGTTCGGTTGTCGTCACCACCAAAACCTTCAATGCCTTTTCCTGGCTCCCCAACTTCCTGCCCGAAATACAACATGACAGGCCCCCCACTTAAGGTTGCAGAGACAACCATTGCTGGCAGCGCCAATTCCGCTTTACCAGCAAAACCTGCAGAAGCAATGCGTTCTTCATCGTGATTTTCTAAAAAACGCAGCATGCGATCACCATAACCTGCACTCTCTACCTGCCAAACCCGGCTGATTTCTTTGACATCCGCGGCAGCTTCGTTTTTGATCAGTTTTTTCAAACTGTCATACAAACCAACTTTATCATATAGGTAGTCAAAATTTCCAGTGGTTAGATATTCTTTATAAGATGCCGCATTGTAGGCTTCTCCCAAAAATATAATCCCTGGATGTTTGGCTTTAACCTGTGGTATAACCCATGCCCAAAAGGCTACAGGTACCATTTCGGCCATGTCGCAACGGAAGCCGTCAACACCTTTATCAGCCCAATAGGTTAATATATCTTTCATTTTAAGCCATACACCCGGTATTGGCTCAAAATAATGTTTTTCGCCATTGGCATAATCTATACCATAATTTAGTTTTATCGTTTCATACCAATCGTCGTAAGCTGGCTTTTCAGAAAAGACATTGTTTCCTGTTGCCTTGGCCGGGTTTTCATTAAACTGCCCATCTTTTAAATTTTTCAAAGGGTCATTGGGATCCGGATTTAAAGGCACAACAAGTCCTTTACCTGGAATATAGTAATAGTCATTAGTCTGACTAAAGCTTTTACTCACCTCATCTCGGGCGCCAAAATCTGCGATACCCGCTGGTTTAGCCAGCGAATGATAATCACGCGCCACATGGTTGGGTACAAAATCAATAAGTACTTTCATTCCCTTTTGATGTGTCCTTGCAATTAAGGCTTCAAATTCCACCATGCGTTTACTCACGTCAACAGCCAAATCCGGGTCTACATCATAATAATCGCGAATGGCATAAGGAGAACCGGCCCTGCCTTTGATTACATCGGCATCGCCGGCTTTAATACCAAAAGAACTGTAATCCGTTAAACTGGCATGTGCAATGACACCAGTATACCAAACGTGACTTACGCCCAGTTCTTTAATTCCATCGAGGGCTTTATTGCTGATATCGTTAAATTTTCCGCTGCCATTTTGCTCAATGGTACCGTAGGTGGTGTTATTGGTTTGGGTATTGCCAAACAAACGAGGTAAAAGTTGGTAAATAATAGGCTTGTTCTGAGCCATACTGCTATCTGTAATGCCAAAAATAGTCAATGCGATTAAAGTGGTTTTTCCGAGTGAAAACTTCATACCAATTCCTGATAAGTAATCACCTGTTCACCTGGCGTAATTTGATGAAGTTCATTAAATATACCGATTGTTACTGTTTCTCCGCTATGGTTTATAATGGTGATCTGTCCCGCAGCAATACTTACTTTCAGCGCAACGCCCCTAAAACCTACCGTAAAGGAGAAGGAAGTCCAGTTTTTGGGTAAGAAAGGGTTAAATTTCAACTGCCCGTTGCGTACGCGCATTCCCGCAAAACCTTCTACAATACTCATCCAGGTACCGGCCATAGACGTGATGTGCAGACCGTCTTCTGTATCGTTGTTGTAATCGTCCAGATCAAGGCGTGCTGTACGCAGGTAAAATTCGTAAGCCTTTTCTTCATCATTTAACTTTGCAGCCAGGATGCTGTGCACACATGGTGACAGAGAGCTTTCATGTACCGTACGGTTTTCATAAAAGGTAAAGTTTCTTTGCAGTGTTTCCTGATCAAACTCATCTTCAAAGAAATACATCCCCTGCAACACATCGGCCTGTTTAATAAAACAAGAACGTAAAATCCTGTCCCAGCTCCATTTCTGATTTAATGGGCGTTCTGAAGCCGGCAGGTCTTTTACCAGAATCTGCTCCTTATCCATATATCCGTCCTGTTGTAAAAAAACAGCTGCTTTTTCATCGTATGGATAATACATATTTTCTGCGATGTCTGTCCACTCGGCAAACTCTGTGGCTTCGTCTAAACTGATTTTAGCCTGAATACGTGCGTATTGATCCGGAGCTGTTACTTTTACAATTTCAGTTGCTTCGATGGCATAGGTTAAACACCAGGAGGCCAGTTTATTGGTATACCAGTTGTTGTTGATGTTGTTTTCGTATTCATTCGGACCAGTTACCCCCAGCATGACATACTGGTTCTTATCTGCGCTCCAGTTCACACGCTGTTTCCAGAAACGCGCGATACCGATCAGTACTTCCAGGCCATATTCAGCAAGGTAGGCCTGGTTTCCGGTATAACGGATATAGTTAAAAATGGCGAAAGCGATCGCACCATTGCGGTGGATTTCCTCAAAAGTAATTTCCCATTCATTGTGGCATTCTTCGCCGTTCATGGTCACCATAGGGTACAAAGCTGCGCCTTTGTTGAAGCCTAATTTCTGTGCATTCTCTATCGCTTTGTCCAATTGTTTATAACGATAAATCAGTAAGTTCTTGGCCACGTCTTCCGGAGAGGTAGACAAGTAAAACGGAATGCAGTAAGCTTCGGTATCCCAATAAGTAGAACCTCCGTATTTTTCACCGGTAAAACCTTTCGGGCCTATATTTAAACGGGCATCTTTACCTGTATAAGTTTGATTTAACTGAAAAATGTTAAAGCGGATGGCTTGCTGTGCAGCCACATCGCCATCAATCACGATATCGCTATCCTGCCATTTGGTAGCCCAGGCTTCTGCTTGTTCTGCTAGCAAGGTTTTAAAGCCTTTTGCAATTGCCTTATTGACACTGGTTTTGGCAGCATCCAGCAATTCCGTTTTCTCATAGTTTTGAGAAGAAATCGTAGCTACAATTTTATAGATCTCAACAGTACTGTCTTGTTTTACACTGAAAGTTGCTGTTTTTTCTAAATATTTATCACGAGCTCCGGATTTCAGATTTTGCAGGTTACCATTTACAAAAATGGTTGTATTGCTCGCAGTACACACTTCAAATTCTGTCTTTTTAGTTCTCAAGACCAGGTAATCTGTACTTTTTTCCTGCTTTTGCGTTACTTCATCCCAAAACTTTTCGTCGTAGTTTGCATCCTGGTTTTTTACATCCCCATCTATAAATGCAGCAATTTCAATTGTTCCATCGAAGTTTAAAGCAGTAAGGTGATAGTGTAAAGCAGAAATTTCATCGTCGGCAATACTGTACAAGCGCGTTGCTTGCACTTTAACCTTTTTTCCACTGTTCAGTTCAGCGGTAAAAGTACGGATTAGTACACCGGCTTTCATATCCAGCACACGCTTAAAATCGCTAACCTTAGTCTTGGCCAAATCCAGGGTTTCCCCTTCAATTACAATATGCAAACCGATCCAATTGATCGCATTTAATACCTTTGCAAAATATTCCGGATATCCATTTTTCCACCAGCCTACGCGTGTTTTATCAGGATAATACACTCCCGCAACATAATTTCCCTGTAAAGTTTCTCCAGAGTAACTTTCTTCAAAATTTGCCCGCTGCCCCATCCGGCCATTTCCAATACTGAATAAACTTTCTGATATTTTATTTAAGTGCGCATCAAAACCACTTTCTATAATATTCCACTCGTCTGCTATGATGTAATTCTTCATCTGATAATCTTTATGAGCAATACTGCTATTCCTTATTCAACTAATTAATCAATGCTGATATTTCAGCAACATTTATTTCCGACAGGTTCTTAACCCATACATTTGCTCCGGGCAGGTTTTCTGCCTCACCTACACCTACCACTTTCATCTCTCCCGCTATGGCAGCCTGTACACCTGCAAGGGCATCTTCAAAAACTACGCAAGTTGTATTTTTAGCCCCAAGCAATTCTGCTGCTTTTAAAAACACTTCAGGATCAGGTTTAGAAGTGCTAACAGCATTACCATCCACAATGGCGTCAAAAAAATGAGCCAGTTCGGTACGTTCTAGGATTAGTGCAGAGTTTTTACTGGCTGATCCCAAAGCAATTTTAGCACCTGCAACTTTTAAATCCTGCAATAGCTTTAGCGAACCCGGCAATACTTCATCCGTAGTCATTTTACTGATCATGGCTACATACCAGGAGTTTTTCAGATTGGCCAGCTCTTCTTTTTCCTCTGCCGTTTTTTCAATGCCACCCCAGGACAGGATCATATCGAGTGACCGCATCCGGTTTACCCCTTTCAGTTGCTCGTTCTGGGCATGTGTAAAGTCAAAGCCCAGCGTGTTTGCCAATTGCTTCCAGGCCTGATAGTGGTAAACAGCAGTATCTACCAATACACCATCAAGGTCGAAAATACAAGCGATGTGTTTTATAACGTTGTCCATTTTAATTAAGTTCAAGTACCAGGGTTGTTTTTGCAGGAACAGCGATGGTTTTTAAGGTATTTAGTTTTTGATTGGTGATGATATTCGTTGCAGAAGTTGCATTTTTTATACTTTCTTCAAATCTTGAGCTGTCCAGCGTTTTAGCCTGGTCTTCATTGTTAACAATAACCATCACGGTTTTGTTGTGATTGGCTGTATATCTGAAATATGTATAGATTCCATGTTCCGGTACATACTGCATCAGTTTACCTGTTTTTAAAGCCGTGCTGTTTTTACGGTAATTGGCCAGGGTTTTTACAAAATTGAAAGCTTCATTTTCCTTTTCAGTTCTACCAGCCGCTGTAAATTTATTCACTTTGTCTTCCGGCCAGCCCCCTGGGAAATCTGAACGTACCAAACCATCGGGGTTGGAGTAGTTTTTCATCAGGATTTCTGTACCATAATATATTTGTGGGATACCACGCATGGTCAATAAAATTGACATACCGGATTTAAATCTGTCAAAATCTTCATTGATCATGGAATAAAAACGACTCATATCATGGTTATCCATAAAAATCACATTTTGATCTGCATGTTTATAAAGGAAATCCTGCGCAACAGTAGAATACAATCTGAATACCCCATCTGCCCAGCCATTTTTGCCGTTCAGCGCTTCATAGATTGCGTCTTTAATTACCGCATCGGTAACACCCGGAAGCTCGGTATCAAAACCACGGTTTACGGTATTACCACCCGTAAAATAGGCTTGTGCCGCAGCACTATGCACCAGGGTCTCACCAAATACAGATAATGTGGGAAACTCTGCATGGATTTTTTGATACCAGTCTTTCATGTATTCCGGATCGTTGTACGGATAAGTATCTAATCTTAGGCCATCAATCCCAGCATATTCTACCCACCAGATGTGGTTTTGCGTGATGTAAGTTTGCACAAAAGGATTGCGGTGATTGAAATCCGGCATTGTTGGGACAAACCAGCCATCCAGCATTTTCTTTTTATCCGCTTCCGAAGTATATGGATCCATGACCGGCTCATCACGATAGCTGGTCTGGGTATATACCGGCCATTGGTTTACCCAGTCTTTCATTGGCATATCCAGGAAAAACCAATGGGTGCTGCCCATATGGTTGTGTACAATATCTTTTACTACTTTCAATCCTCTTTTATGCGCTTCATCTACATACTTTTTATACAGATCAAGCGTACCATACCGTGGATCAATTTTGTAATGGTCTGTTGCAGCATAACCATGATAGGATGCGTGCACCATGTCATTTTCAATTTCCGGAGTCATCCAAACGGCGGTTACACCAAGGTCTTTCAGGTAATCCAATTTGCCAATTAAACCCTGAATATCACCGCCGTGTCGGTAATACATCGAATCTCTGTTGAGCTTTATTTCACGCATACCTTTCACGATGTCATTCTTTTTATCGCCATTGGCGAAACGATCTGGCATAAGCAGATAAATCAAATCGGCACTGGTTACCGATTGTATCCGACTGGCCGATTGATCCCGGTTTTTTAGTTCATAATCATATTGCAATTTCTTTTTTCCATTCAGTACAAACTGGATAGGAAACGTACCCGCTTTGGTATCTTTTGAAATTTCCAGATCCAGGAAAAGATAGTTGGGATTTTCCACTTTATTGACCTTAGTCAAGGTAACACCTGGGTAATTTAACTGAGGTTGCAACAAAGCAATATTCTCTCCATGCACCAATAACTGAAGTTTAGGATTGTGCATCCCAACCCACCAGTTCATGGGTTCAATTCGTTCTAATTTTTGCGCCTGGACACAAGATGCAGCAATGATAAAGCAAATGGCAAGGAGTAGTTTTCTCATGTTAATCGTCGGTTACGTGCTAAATAAATGCTTAATGTTTATTGGAAATAAGTTAAGAAGAGATCTCCTGACTATGGAGTAGTACAAGAGATCTCCGTTATAAATAGATTTTTGAGGAGCTGCCCCCCTCTCGCTTATTTACTGTAGAAAATGTATGCTTTGGTCAGGTCATTGAACATCACTTTATAAGTGCCTGCTTTTACCATCAGGTTACTGGCATTATCCTGTAAGCCAATACCATATTTACCATTTACATTGTTACCTGCAGCACCCCAGTTAACTTCCCAGCCACCATTTGCTCTGAATTTTAGTTCAGTATCGGCAGTGAACTTATTCGTAACCGTCCAAATGTGCGGGTTAACGGTGGTATTCGTCATTTTCAGATCGGCATTCCAATCGTTAAAAGCACCAATCAATGAAATGAGGGTATAATTGGTTGCGCCTGTAGCATTATACGGAGAGATAGAGAAAGTCATCGCATTGATGTCAATTTTCACCGTATAATAACCTGCGGTGGTTACATGATAAGTACCCGGGTCAGGATCCGACCCTTTTGCCTTTAAAGCCACTCCCCCAGTACCATTGTTACCATATTGGGTATCCCAGCTGCCAACAACACTGATAAATTTAAAATCACCTGCGTTTAAATAACCTGTATAAGTATAAGCACTTCTGTTGGTCTGATCGCGGTACATATAAGTTGGGGTGGCATTATCCCATCCAAATTCACTGGCATCACCAACCATATATAAGTTCACATCTCTCAAAATTGAGATGTCGTTCACGTAGTCAGAGAATTTGGTAAAAGTGCCAGAGGTGGCTTCAACACTCCATTTCAAGGTAGCGATTGCAGATTGATCGGCCAGGCCCGCGGCGGTCAATGCCGCATCAAAATCCTTATAAGATACGTTTAGCGCAGAATCCAGACCGCTGTTATTAGAAACAAATTGGAACAGCGGCGTACTAAAATTTCCATCTGGTTTGATAAACTTCACTTTATAAGTTACGTTTGAACCTGTTTTACCTGCAAAAGATTTCTGCCATTTGAAGTTCAGGGTCTGAGAAGTCAGAATTGGGTTGATGGTAATGACATCAGAACTTGAAAGTGGTCCGTAAAGCAGGAAGTTCGACACCCCATCACCAAAGCGGGTTACAGAGATGTTAAACACCCCTCCATTTACTTTCAATGTACCGTTATCCGCAACGACCGTCCAGATTAAATCCGTTTTAGCACCATCGGCGATGCCTTTTGCTTTTAAGGCATCATCCAGCTGTTTTTGCGTTAATGTCAAAGTGGTTGACTTACCGCCGTTGTCGGCAGCAAATTCAACAATTGGCTGATCAATAGTTCCGGTTTTTAAAGCCGCAACAAATTTATATGTTGGTGCAGTGCTTACACCTGGCTTAGCTGCCGCCCAGGTGATGCTTATTGCTTTATTTGGCGTAGCGGAATTTAAGACCATCATGGTATTATTTACCGGTGCTGAAATGGTAAATGTGCCTAAGGCCTCTCCTTTCGAAGTTTCATCAAAACTTGTTTTCTTACACCCAAATGCGAATACCACAAGTGCCAGCAGTGTGTTTAATATTTTATGTCTCATCGTTTTAATATTTAATTGAACACGGTATAGACCACTTCATTCACAGGACCCGATGTCGTCACGTCCTGTCCATTAGCATCCTTAACACTACCGGTAAACTGGTAAGTAAACTTGCCCAATTTAGTTCCGGCAGGAATTGTGATCACACGCTCTGGTATAAATGCGTAAGAATACAATACGGTAGACTCTTTCTTCGCTACTATTGCAGTTTTCGAACCAACTGCGATCCCTCCTTCATTGTAAAAAGTTAAATTCACTTTCACATTATACATTCTCTGAAGGTTAATATCTGTTGCCAGATCCTGGTGAAAGTAAACAGTAGCCATATCGGTATAATCAAATTTGGCAGGAAATACACGGAATTGTGAAGGTGTAAACACCAATGGATCAAATTTAAAAGGCTTAAAATCCTGGCTTTGTTTAGATCCGTCTTTAGTTTTTGCCAGGAAACCAAAGTTGATCAGCTCAGCCGGACTTTGGCCAAATAAAGTGGTCGCCACAAATTTAAACTGAAAAATATTGGCAGATACCAGGGTCATCTTTGCGCTTTCTGAAGAAGCTCCCCATTGTCCGTTTGTAGTTGCATCTTTTCCACCACCTACACCATCATTAGAAAAGGCCCATACATAAATTGCAGTTTGCCCCACCAATGGTGTACCTGTAATGTCTAATGTTATCGTTACTTCATCTTCCGCGGTAAAACTAGCCGGACTAAAAGTAACTTTACCTTGTCCAAATGCAAATACGGCAGTCAGACTACATATTATAGATAATAATAATTTTTTCATATCTGGTTACTTTTTAGTGAATTCATATTGATACGACAACAAGACTTTGCCGTTTAATTTCTTGTCTTTTTTAATGGTTAATACTCCTGATTTCAGACCTAAGTAAGATCCTACGCTCAAGGTGTTAACCACCGTCCCGTTTTTCAACTCGATGGTTGTAGGCGCCATCGGATCATTAACAGACCAGGTACCAGAAGTTAAATCCACAATCTTAGGTGAATTGCCTGGGGTAATTGTAAATGTTGTCGGGTTGCCTTGTCCGTCACCAACAAGTGCAAACACCAGTTCTGTATATGGATAAACCGATGTGATGTCTACCTGTTTGTAAGGAAATCCTTTGGTAGATGCATCCTGATCGATTTGAGTAACCTTGCTTAATGCCCAGGTACCTTGCATTTGCTTCACTACGTTAATATCGGTAGTAATTGGTGCAAATTTTTCTGGTTTGCAGCCCCACAGGGAAATCATGCAAATTGCCAGGATTAAATATTTTAAGTTCTTCATTTCTATAAAATTTAAGATAATCACTAATTACAACCGCCTTCTGGATTACGTATAAAATTCTTATCGCTGGTAATCTCTTCCTGGGGAAACTGCAATACAAGTCCTGGGCAATTCCAAACCGCACCACGCCTGTCTACATTCTCACCTTTCGCCCCAATACGTTTAATTTCATAAAGCCTATCGCCTTCTGCAATCATTTCTATGCTGCGTTGTAAACGCACGTTTGTCTTGATTAAAGCTGCAGAAGAATTCGCAGGTATATTTCGAGTCCCAGCATAAGCCCGATTCAAAATGTCATTGATATCTCCGACTGCGATAGTTAAATTATTATTCAATTCGGCAGCTGATTCTGCCCTGATCAATTTCATCTCTGTAAGATGTAAAACCGGAACACTAAATCTATCCTTATTATATTTGGTTGTAGGTATCTCACCCGGATATTTAACCACATCAAACCATACTTTCCGTATATCACTTGAATTATTTACCAGGGCATAAGTCGCTGGTGTAAAGCGAAGCGTTGGCAAATTAAAATCCGATCGAAACTGCCCTCTAAGTTCACCTCCAGCATCGTAAGTATTCGGCGCATTGACCATAGAGAAAATCGCTTCCGTACTCAAGCCTAATGAAAAACGTTTGCTATAATCAGATTCAAACTGAAATTTGCCACTGCTGATCACAGCATTTGAGTAGCTATATGCATTGGTAAAATCATTCATTGAAAAATACACCCTGGCCAATAAAGCCTTAGCCGCCCAAGAAGTGGCATATCCATCATTGTCTCCCGGCAATTTGGTTTCAGCAATTTTCAAGTCAGCAATAATCTGATCATACACTTGTTTAACAGTGGCACGTACACCTGGTTTTATTTCCGTACTTAACTTTAAAGGTACTCCTAAATGGCTATTATCTGGGGTATAACCGTATGGTTGCGCAAAAAGACGTACTGATATAAAGTGGGAAAGAGCACGAATGAATAGTGCTTGTCCTTCTAAATTATCATGTCTACCGGCAGTAACATTTAAGTTTTCTAAAACAGTATTTGCTCTATAAATGCTTTGATAAGTATCCAGATAGAAGTCTTTTTTATAAGTTCCAAATACAGAAGATTTACGCCCGTAAAATTCGCCGAAATCCCCGTTTAATAAATTCCCCTGGATATTGTCACCCATTAATTCGGATATCACCTGATATTTGCCACCAAGAACATTATCATTTAGCTTTTTATAAGCGGCAGTCATTACCGCATCTACTCCTGCCTCATCCTTTAATGCATCACCTTTGGTAATGGCATCTATTGGGGGTGCATTCAAATAGTCTTTACATCCGGCAAAACCGAGAATTAAAGTAAGGAGGAAAATTCCTGTAGTAAATATTTTTATATTATTTTTCATCTTTAATGCTTTTTAGATTAAAATGAGGTTGAAAGACCAAATGTTACAGACTTTTGCTGAGGCGTTGTCAAATAAGAGATATTCGGACTCATATTGCGATCCTGAGGGTTGTCGAAATCACGCGCAATTTCCGGATCCCCACCTGGATATTTCGTAAATGTTAGCAAGTTCATGCCAGTTGCAAACACCCTCGTATTACGCATTCCTAACTTTTTCGCAAAAGGTGCAGGTAATGTGTAAGAAAGCGTCAATTCTCTCAAGCGCATGAATGATGCATCATATAAAAACATGGTAGAATTGTAATTCCATTCATTTGATAGTCCAGGATAAGTACTGGTATTCATGGTTAATCTAGGAAATTTCGCAATATCTCCAGGTTTTTGCCACCTGTCAGAGATGTCGCTCCTGATATTCCAATCTGTTACAATTCCCAATTGACGTTTAGCAGAAGCGTCATATATATTACCACCGATAGCAAATGTAAATAGGGATGTTAACTCAAAACCTTTATAAGAAAAGGTGTTGCCCAGACCGCCCACAAAATCAGGGATAACTTTACCAACAGCAACCCGATTATCCAAAGAAAACACCTTCGTTTCATAACCGTCTTTATCTAACCATATAGGCAGACCGTCTGTGGGATCTACACCTTTATATCTAACCAAAAAGTTAGTTCCCACTGGCTTCCCAATAACAATTCGGGTATCATTTGTTGCACCTAAAATACCGTCAGCTGATAGTGTTCCGATACTAACGACTTCATTATAGTTCTGAGAAATATTAAAATTGGTAGTCCATTTAAAATCTTTTGTTTTAATGTTGATAGAATTTAAACTTAGCTCTAATCCCTGATTCAAAATCTCCCCAACATTCTGATAAGCACTTAAAAAACCGTTTGAAGGCGAAATACCTGCATTAATCAAAACTTTTGTAGTTCTCTTGTTATAATATGCAAACTCACCTGATAATCTATTGTTAAAAAATCCAAATTCAATTGCCGCATCAAAACTTTTTAACTGCTCCCATTGTAGGTCTGGATTCTCTACATTGTCCGGTCTAACAGAACCGTTTCCATTGTAAGAACCATCATTGTAAAACTTAGAATAATACTCTCCAGGAGGGATGTTGGCATTTCCCGTGATACCATAACTTGTTCTCAACTTCAAATTATTAACAACGGTACTTTCTTTTAGGAAGTTTTCCTGGCTGATTGTCCAGGCAGCGGAAACAGCTGGAAAAAAGCCGTATTTGTGGTTAGTACCAAATTTGGATGATCCGTCACGACGAGCCAAAACTTGCAGGAAATAGCGGTTATCATAGGAATAATTTGCACGGGCAAACAAACTTGCAAAAGTTGTTCTATTAAGGCCATTCACATAAACCAGTGCTTTATTATTGATCATTGTCTGCATAGCAGCATATAAAGCGCCTTTATCTTTTGAAAATGGTCCGTTTGTATCGCCGTTAATACCGGAAGTATAACCGTTCTGCTCGAAATTCTGAGCTTCTGCACCGGCTAATAGCGTTAGCTTACTTTTTTTCGTGAAATTAATTTCATAATTCGCTGTTCCTGTAAAATTACGGTTTAGGACTCTATTGTCCCATCTGTCAGCATGGCCTAAACCATTTTGATTCCCTGTTAGTTCATTAGGCGAAAACTTATCTTCAATAACCTGCAGGTTATCCATATTCGCAATACCCTTGATCGTGAAATTTTTGAATGGCTTAAGTTCCATTGTAATACCAGCTAATAAACGCTGATCTACACTTTTCCAATTCATATAATTAATTGTTCGCACAGGATTAGCTCCATTCTTCCAATAAGTTCCATCTTCATTGAAAATAGGATAAATTGGTAGTGCAACAGACATCGCATCTCCAATACCTCCATCCCATGCAGCACTAACACGCTGATTGGTTCCCTGACTATACCCTACATTGATACTGGTACTAAAATAATCGGTTGGCTTAATATCTATATTTGTTCTGAAACCATATTTCTCATAAGAATTTCCCTTTAAGAAACTCTGGTTATTGTCGTGATTTGCTGCGATATAGGTTTTAATCTTATCTGTACCTTGAGATAAGGAAATGTTTTGTTCATTATACTTTCCGATGCGGGTTACTTCGTCAAACCAGTCTGTATTTGTATTCTGTGCCTGAGCCCAGGTTATACCCTGCGGCAAAGTTGCCAAACCTGTATTACCATCATTGATCCAGGCCTCCTGACGTAAAGCCAACCACTCAGCTCCGCTTACAAATTTTGGTTTGTTTGCATAAGTGCTCAAGCCATATTTAGTAGAAAAATTAACCGTTGGCGTACCAGATTTACCACGTTTGGTGGTGATCAAAATAACACCATTGGCACCTCTGGAACCATAAATACCTGCAGCACCCGCGTCCTTTAAAATCTCAATAGATTCAATATCTTCTGAGTTAATTGTAGCAAGTGGGTTTTGGTTCATCGCCCCCCTATTTCCATTAAGAAAAGGATCTGAAGTAATTGGAATCCCATCCACAACATACAATGGATCTCCTCCAGCACTGATTGATCCAATACCTCTTACCCGGATTACTGATCCACTACCAGCCAAACCACTGCCCGTTGTTACCTGCACACCTGGAGCCCGGCCTTGTAAACTCGCTTCAAAACTTGGCGTTGGTAAAGCAGCAATTTTTTCACCAGACACTTTCGCTATTGAACCAGTAACCTCTCTCCTGGTTTGCGTACCATACCCAACTACCACAACCTCATCCAATCCCTGAGCATCCGGCTTCACATCGAAATTTGCAGTTGTACTTCCATTTATGGTTACAGACTGGTCTTTGGTTTGGTAACCAATGAAGCTAATGGTAACCGTTACGGGTCCGTTGTTCAAACCGGTAATTTTATAAGTACCATCCGTATTGGTTGCTGTAGTTCTGCCTAAACTTTTAATTTGGATTGATGCGCCCGGAAGCGGCAATCCGGTTTCATCAAGCACCTTTCCGGCAAGCGAACTTGTCTGTGCATTTGCCGTTAATGCAGTGATCAAGAGAAGCACCGGAAGGCAAAGCTTGATTAAGTAAAATACTCTCATATTTATGCTCTTTTTTAATGTAAATATTTGGTTAATGTTAACTGTATGTAACAGTTATGGTAAATTTACAGGTACACCTGACAAATCAAAATTTTATATTACATTTTTTTTAGACACCATATTTTATATTCTGAAAACGAAAAAATCAGATGAAATATTTGCAAGTAGATTTTCTAAAAAACCAATCATAAAAAACATATACAACTACATATCAATAAGTTAAAAATAAAAATAAGCAATCTAAGTGTATTTTTTACACTATTATTTTTTCGACTCATTTTTCGGGATCGTTCCCGGGATCGTTCCCGAGGTTATCAACATATTTTTTTAAAAACTTTTGGGAGAGGTATCCAAATTCTGCGTGAAATTGGAAATTCACCAAAAGCTTTTGTTAAAAAATGAAGATTTTGAAGGCAAAAAAACAAGGAATTTACTGCTTAAAAGCACAGTGGATTTCGCGCGATTTTTCCGCACAAATTGAGCTAAAAAACATAGCATCTACGACTACTTTTTTTGGGTAGAACGTCTTTTAATCAGCTTAGAGTTGAGCACTATTTTTTCACTCTGATCTACCGAACCAGGATGCTCTAACATCCGGAACAATAGATTGACGGCTTCGGTACCAATTTGAGTTGCAGGCTGCGTTACTGTCGTTAGCGATGGATTTAATAAGGGTGCAATTTCCAGACTAGAGAAACCAATTACTTTCAATTGTTGAGGCACTGAAATCTCCAGGTCGTAACAAGCGTAATATGTAGCGAAAGCGAGGCGTTCAACTGAAGTAAACACACCATCCGGTGTCAATTCCTGTAACATCCGTTTCAAAATCACATTGTTCTTACTATAACTGTTGGTGCAATCTACAACCAACTGATCGTTATAAGGGATGTGATGTTTCTTAAGCGCATCAATATAGCCCTGCATCCGGAACTTACCGATGGAAAGGTTTTTATTAATCACCAGGTAAGCAATCCTTTCACAACCTTGTTTAATCAAATGCTCAGTAGCCGAAAAACTACTGTCATAATCATTGGTAATTACCCTTGGAGTTACGATATCCTCATATACCCGGTCAAAAAATACCAGTGGCAGTCTTTTATGACTAAGCTCATTCAGGTAATTGTGATCATTGGCCTCTCCGGATACCGACATGATGATTCCATCGGCACGCCCATTGTGTAAATGCCTGATAAAAGAAACTTCTTTCTCATAATCATCATCTGTGGCATAGATCAGGATATGATATCCTTTTGCTCTCGCAACCTGTTCAATTCCACGGATTGCCTGCGAGAAAAAATTATTGGCGAGCTCCGGTACTATAACAGCAATGGTTTTACTTCGCTGTTCCCTCAGATTACTGGCATAGTGATTTGGTTGGTAATTAAACTCCCTCGCTTTAGATAGTATCCTGTCTTTTGTTTCCTTGCTGATGTCACTACTGTCCCTGAAGGCCCTGGACACTGTCGACGTTGATAAATTTAATGCCTTGGCCAGCTGCTTGATATTGACGTTCTCCATCTATTTTCCAATAATGATTGATATAGCACCATTAACTGATGGTAAATATAACCGAAAATACAAAGCTTAAACAAATTGAGTCAAAAAAAGTAATAAAGCAGGACGATTATTGCATTACAGCCTATGCCTAATCCATTTTGCATCCTAAAATCCAAAGGGGTTATAATTTCGTAATTGAATAATAACATCATGCCGGCCCAATGTGAATTTAAATTATGGTACATTAGCCAAACTATCATCAGGGGTAAGCGAAACATTTCAAAGGGAAAAGTATTAATGACAAAAAAAGTCAAATTCAAAAACATCAGTAAATCCACATTTTACGCAACAGTTCGAAAAAGAGTAGATACCCATTTTATTGATAACAAGCTATCCATTCACGCGAATGGCGCCATGTGGTTTAAAACCCTATTTTTCTTGGTTGGCTTAGTTTCTCTTTACCTGTTACTGCTTTTGGGCAACTTTAGTTTTCCGGCTATGACTCTTCTTGCCGTATTATTGGGCGCATTTGGTGCATTTGTAGGATTTAACGTTTGTCACGATGCCATTCATAAGGCTTATTCTGCCAATGCGAAGGTCAATGCGACCTTTAGCTTTATATTTAATCTGATTGGCGCAAGTCCTTATGTCTGGAACATTTGCCATAATGTCGTACACCATACCTACACAAATATTGCCGGGCATGATGAAGATATTGATGTAGCTCCGGGGCTGATCCGTTTTTCTGATGCAGAAACTGTAAATAAAGTGCAGCGCTACCAGCATTATTACGCGTTCTTGCTTTACAGCTTTGCCATGCTAAGCTGGGTATTCAGAAAAGATTACAAGAAATTTTTCCAAAAGAAGATTGGCGAGCACGTTACAAGCCATCCCAGGATTGAATATTTCAACCTGTTTTTCTACAAAGCGATTTACTATTTCCTATTCATTGCTTTGCCTTTACTAGTCATGAACGTCACTTGGTGGCAATTTATGATTGGATTTCTGGTGATGCAATTTGCACAGGGACTGGTATTGGGTCTTGTTTTCCAGTTGGCACATGTGGTGGAAGGCACCAGCTTTCCTTTACCCGACACCAACGGTGATATCGAAGAAGCATGGGCAGTGCATCAACTCGCCACCACGGCTAATTTCGCGGGTGATAGTTTATTGGCTGGCTTTCTATGCGGTGGTTTAAACCGCCAGATTGAGCACCATCTTTTTCCAAAGATTTGTCACATACATTACCCTGCCATTGGCGCCATTGTAAAACAAACCGCAGCAGAATTTAATTTACCATACATAGAAAGCCCAACTTTCGGAGCTGCATTGGTTTCCCATTACAAAATGCTCAGAAAATTGGGTAAAGAAACTTATATCGAAAATAGGTATATCAACAGACCTGTACCTGTTTTAGTCCTGGCTATCAAATAACCGGATGGCTTATTTCAAATATCCCCCTGTTTTCAAGACTTCAGCCCAGATTTGATAACCTTCTGTTTTCAGGTGTAAACCGTCAGCCGTAATTTCAGGTTTTAAATGCTGATCTGAATCTGTGAAATGGGGATATAAATCAATTATTGTTACTTTTTTACTGGCCAACTTTCTGATCTGCTCATTTAACCATAAAATGTGCTGGTCTTTATTGTAATGGTTTTTAAATTTATTAAATGAGGCATTTACCGGAAGCAAGGTATAAAAATAGATTTTTGTTTTTTTAGACCCATATTGGATGCGTTGTATTATTTTCTTGTAGTTGCCCAGGATTACGCTATCGGGTATATCTTTTGAAATGTCATTGATACCAATTAATACAAACACTTTTGCTGGTTTGCCAATGATCACCTGATCCAAACGTTCCAATACTCCAAAAGTAATGTCGCCAGAAATCCCCCTGTTTTTTGCATTGGGCAGATTGAGTAACTTCCCCCAATCAGTCCCAGCTGTAATGCTGTTCCCTAAAAAAACAAAATCTTTTTTGGTGATGCCCTCAGCTTGAAAAGCCTCTATTTTTTTAAGGTAGGAACCCGGACGATATGTACTATCCCAGCTCGATTGCTGGGCGTTGGAGGATAAATTTAAAGCCAGCATGAGCGCCAGGCTAAGCATAATTTTGTAAATGGCTTGTTTCATTTTAATGATTTGGGGTTAAATAAGAAACGGATAAGATGATCTTAACCAATAGTCAAAGACAACCTTATCCGTTATTTTTTTAAATATATCAATCACATTAGCTATTCACCAAATTTTCTTTTTGGTGGCCCAGTTATAGTTAGCTAGGAGGCGATAGTAGCGGTGTATTGGACACCAAAGCGATCTGTTGCAATCACTTTAACTTTCTTTACCGAAGAATCAAAATGAGCCATAAACAGATGGTCCATTTGCCTGGGTTCAACAAAAGACCTGCTTGCCGGAAGTTTATCCCCTTTATACAATTCTACTGCCTGCGGATCATAGCCTTTCTGCTGCTCCATTGCACCTTTAGATTGATCGTCAAGAAAATATTCTACTTTCCATTCCGGATCCCAATTCCAGACATTGGCCAGGAGCCGCTTCTGATTGTTTAATGTATCCAGGTATAGGCTCATCTGTTTTGACTTATCAAAACCAGTAGATTTATAATACCATTTCAACTGGTTACCGTTTACCTCATACACACCATAACCGCGTGGTGTACCATCTTCACAGATTGGGCCTGTCCACCAGGCGCCGCAAACTGTCCCGTGATTGTGTTCATAAATACCATTAGCAAGGTTATTTTCGTTAAAATGTGTATGGCCAGACATAATGTGTACATTGTTGAAGCCAGCTAAAATCGCGTATAGATCTGCATTATTTTTAACCGAGTTGTGTACAGGGATATGCAGACATAAGATAATCAATTGATCTTTGTCAACATATTTCAGATCCTTCGCCAGCCAATCCAGTTGGTTTTGGACGATGAAACCGTCGTAATCTCGTTCACTACCTAAATAGCGCACATCGTCCAAAACCACGTAATGTGCTTTCCCCCTGTTGAAAGAATAATAGGTTGGCCCAAATACTTCTTTAAATGTTTTATCTGAGGTTTCATCCCCACCCTGTCTGTAATCCATGTCGTGATTACCCAGTGCCTGGAAAAACGGAATACCGATCTGCGCCACGGCATTGTTGTAATCCGGGAATAAGGCATGGTTATCCCATACAATATCGCCTACACAGATTCCATGAACCAGTGCATCTTTACCCATGGATTTGATGACTTCCTGCACATCAGGGACCGAAGTATCCATCATCTGTTGTACGTCTTTCTTATTTTTAACCTGCGGATCAGCCCAGATGATGAAATTGTGCTGATCATCGCTTCTTTTAAGGGCTTGCAGTTTAAAGTCATACTCGTTACGGCTGCCAAGGGTTTCGTATTGCCTGACTACACTGTAATCGGTTTTAAATTCATAGCCAGCAGGCGTACTCATGAATATGTTTGTTGCCTTAACATCTGGTGTGATGCTGTAATTCCCTTTTTCATCGGTTAAAACTACGTTATAGCCATCAGAAATGACTACGTTTTTAATTCCTTTAGCTCCATCTGTAACTTTTCCCCTTATGGCTTCACCATGTTTGAGTTTAGTAAACGCATCCGATTGGAGCGCTATAAATGCACTCCCTGTTATCAGGCCAAGGCCTTGTATAAATGATCTTCTGTTCATGTTAATTGGTCAATTTAGTAACGTCACTACCGTTTTGTATCTCAGAAATTGCTGTCGTAGCAGTCATCAAATACACCGAAATCCCTCTATTTGTCTCCCATTTCCTTTCAGCCGCATTAAACACACCTCCAAGTTTCATAAAAACCCCCTGATCTGCCGGGTCTACATGTTTAATTACATAATTATTTGTTCCCTGATAAAAGAAAGGTTGAGGAATTGAGGTAGTTGGATCTACCGTTTTATAACGATCATTATCTGCAACCCTGTATCCAAGTTTCGCATTTTCATTTACTATAGTTGTTTTTCCGGTACCTCCGTAAAAAACCACATCAATCGGAGTAGTTGCTTCCATAACTGTAGTACCAGCAAATAAAGCGATTCCACCAGCATTACCACTGTTTGGCAATAGACCTCCGCTTTTATCACCAATTCCGTCCCCAGGATCGTTCCCATAAGTAATGAACCTAATCCATTTTGCCGAGCTGATGTCTGTAGAACCAGGTCCGTTGATTCTTCTATTGCTTCCTCCAACGTAGAAAAACTCTCCTTTTCTTACAATACCAGTTCTCAGGTTAAACTTATAGGTTCTTCCACCTCCGGTTGCCCATCCTGCACCTGGTGCAGCGCCAGCATTAGGAGCGTTAGTCCCGGCATTGGTACACACGACAACAGAAAAAGGTGTTTTAGAAAAATCAACATCTGTAGTTGCCATAAGCTGAACATATTCAGCATTAGCATCACTGCCTTTCACATCGTTCGCAAAACCGGTAATGATCACCCTTCCTCTTGCTGTTTCCGGATCTTGTTCTCCCGGATCACTTACATCCTTGATATCGGCGAAGGTTCTTGGCCAAAGCTGAATCACCTCTGCACCTACTGCACCAACGCGAAATGGAATTCCGGTTACATCTGCACTTAAGGGCAATAACTCCGCTGCATAATTTGCTTTAGCTTCTGTATGCAACGTGAATCTATTTGTTCCATTTACAAGAATCTTATCACCCTGATAGGTTTCTCCAACAGCAGGTTTAGGAGAAAAGGAGCCTCCACCAACGATAATCAGTGTACTTTCATACGCATCTGGTGATGCCAGCAATGCCGTTGAAGACACAGATTGCACCTGTTGGGGTTTGTTTGACGCTACCTTACTGATGGATTGAGCAGATAAACCAACAATTTGCAGAGAACCATTTACTTTTGTCAAGGTACCTCCGGTAACATCAACAACTAATGAATCTCCAGGCAGATAATTAGATGCATCTGCTCCAACCACAAGGTTAATACCTCTTAAAAAATTTCTTCTAAAATTTTGCAGCACAACAACTCCTGCCGGTGCATTCCCTGATGATGCATCCGAAATAACGATACCTACGATTTGATCGGCACCGGATAAATTCTCAGTAGTTAGAGGTATATCAGACCCCTTATATAGGGCCCTCAAATCAGATACTGCAATAATGGGACTTAATGTTCCATTAATATAGTCTGGCTTTTTACAAGCTGATAAGCAGGCGACTATAACAATCAAAAGGTATAAATATATATTTTTCATCTTTTTGGATTTATTTTTTAATTACGGTTTCTGCCACCAAACTTGTGTATAAATTTCATCAGCACCCTGAATAGCTATTACATTTTTATAATTGGTTGGATTAGTAGACTGGCTGATAACAGGATAAGCCATTCTTGCAGGCATCACCTTATTATTTAACAGGCCAGCCCCTTTTGGGAGAATTGGATGGCCGGTTCTACGATTCTCAAACCATTGTTGCATGTCTACCAGAAACAATCCATAATATTTCTGTAAATGTATTCTTTCCATCTTGCTGTCCCCTGTTGCAGCATCTAGCGCCAAACTTGCATTCCATCTTACATTGGGATTAGTAACATAAGTTAAAAATGTATTGTCGCTTATGCCTGCCGGAGCCCAGCTTGGAAGCCAGTAATTAATGCCATAATATATACCTTTATTATAATAGGTCTCTGCCGAACCGCTGATCCATCCTTTGGCTGCTGCTTCTGCCAGTATAAAATTCACTTCTGCGCAATTCATGATGATGCCAGTATAAGGATCAGTTTGTAAGCTATACCCTGTACCTGCAGGATCAGAATAAAAATACGATTGACGGACAAAGGATTGATCTTGCGGATATCCGCTTGGAACGCCTTCATAGTCACCGATTGTTCCTCTTGCTATTCCCCACCTTGGCACATTGCCCTTTCCAAGTACAGGATTAATTAACGGGTAATTCCAGCCCACTATATTGTCAATAAAGAAACTGGTAATTGAAGGTGTTCTGAAATCAACTGGTCTTACGTTTACCATAAAGGGCGAAGAATATACTGAAGTGCTACTATTTGTGCCGTTCCACAATATTTTAGCGGTATCATCATTAGTCGCCATAATTGGATACTGACCAGGGTTAGTATCTATCATTTCCCTGATCTTTGATGTTACCTGTGCAGCCGTTTCAGATTTACCGGAAACACGAAGTAACAACCTTAGATAAAGCGAGTTTCCAAACTTTCTCCATTTGGCTATATCTCCTTTAAATATAGGGTCGCCGGTTGCGGTAATCGTCGTACCTATACTTAAAGAAGTATTTGCTTCCTCTAGTTTTGCAAACATATCCAGGTAAATGTCCTTTTGCCTGTCGTAAGCCGGCTCAATTATGCCATCCTTACCAAGATTAGCTTCAAAATATGGTATGTCGCCATAGGTGTCAGTAAGCAGCGAATAAGTCCATACTTGTGAAATTAGTGCAATACCCTGATAAGATTTGTTCAAACTTTCAGGACTACTGGCTATCTTATACATATCCTTAAAATTGGTAATTTGAGGATACCAGTTGTTCCATAAATAATCAGAAAAAGTACGCCTATAATCATACCTGAATACTTTACCATCTGCATCACTAATATCAACGGTAACCTGCATCAGCTCATTGTTAAAATTACGGTTACGAACCATATTGGCACTCAACACATTTACAAGCGCAGGTGCCAGCAGTTGATTGGCACTAACATTCGCAACCCCAATAGGATCAGTATTCACTTTGTCAAAACCTTTTTTGCAGGAAGATAACGTGCTTACAATAAGAATTGATAAACAACTTATTTTTATAATTAATTTTTTCATATCATGGAGAATTAAAGGCCAACAACTAAACGTACACCATAGGTCCGGGTAGATGGAAGCTGGCCGGTTTCAAAACCTGTAACAATGTCAGTCCCGGACAACGTTCCAAATTCAGGATCAAATGCAGGCCATGGCGACCAGATAAACAGGTTACGGCCATATACTCCTATCGTTAATTTATTCAAACTTATCTTTCTCAGGAACGCCGTTTTAAAAGAATATGTAAAGTTCGCTTCTCTGAATTTGATAAAATCAGTGCTAAAAACACTTCCCTCTGCTTGAGACGAACCATAGATCGAGTCATAATAAGCTGGCACATCAGTTGCAATTACATCATTAGTACGGTAACTTCCATCTGCATTTTGAACAACACCATTCCCTATTATTCCACTATAACGCCCTGGAAGAGTGACTTTTAATTTACCTCCAGATGCCATTCTGGAGAAAGTAAGAGAATGGGCTACGGCTCCAACCTGCGCGTCAAAAAGCGTGCTCAGACTAAATCCTCTATAAGCAAATGTATTGCTCACACTAAACTTATATTTAGGAATGGTATTTCCAAGGTAAACTACACCAGGCGTAAATTTCGCATTTCCAGTAGTGGCATCAAAAATGATCTGTCCATCAGGAGCACGTAAAATCCCTAATCCATAAAGATCACCCATACTGCCCCCTATATTGGCCACAACTTGCCCGCCACCTAAAGCACCGGTCCGTAACACAACAGAGCTGTCTGCCAACTCTTTAATTTTATTTCGATTGGCCGAGAAGGTCAGATTTACACTCCAGTTGAATCCTTTATTAGATGCGATAGGCTTTCCATTCACCGCAATCTCAACCCCTTGATTATCCACACGTCCAACATTAACAATTTGGGTACTGTATCCTGTTGCACGATCAATCTGGCGGTTCAAAATCTGGTTTTTAGTACTTCCAGAATATGCAGCAATATCAAAACCCAACCTACTGTTAAAAAGCCTAATGTCAGCACCCACCTCATAAGTAGTTGTTTTCAGTGGTTTTAAATCTGGATTCGGCAAAACTGAAGGATTCTGCATTGCATTACCTGGGTAAATTCCATTAGAGGCTAAGGTGTAATTATAAGAAGTACGGTATGGTGTAGTACTACCACTCCCTACTTGTGATGCGGAAAATCTGAATTTTGCCAAACTAATTGCTCTTGGTAGTTTAAAATAATCTGAGGCAATAAAACTCACACTTGCAGATGGGTAAGAAAAACCTACATTATCTGTACGTGTAGGCGTGGCAAGCACGCTACTCCAGTCTGTTCTGCCAGTTAAATCCAGGTATAAATAGTTTTTATAAGAAAAAGATACAAGTGCGTAAACGCTATTGATCTTATACCTTGCTGTATCTGGCACAGATATGATCGCATTCGCTGCATTATCAAGTCTATAGTATCCAGGCATAACAAGGCCGTCTGCACGTTGTTCTCCTTTATTGTAAACGTTACTCAACATACTACCGCCGACAGATGCATTCACGTTCAAATCACGACCAATTTTTTTGTTGTATTTTAGCATAAAATCTGCGTTAACTTCATGCGAATTGATGTGCTGAACACGATAAGACCCTTGTGCAAATTTACTTCCGGCCGCATCCCATGGACGTTTTTGCTCGCGGTTATCAACATTTTGGTCTAGTGTAGCCCTTACCATTAAACTCCATTCCTTATTAAATTTGTAATTGGCCTGTACGTTTCCTGTAATTCCGTTACGGCGCTGGGTATTCAGGTATTGTTCTGAAATAGCATATGGACTTTCAGGATTACTAGTTGTAATGTTTACAAACTGTTGCAGCTCTTTACCTGGAGCCCAGTAGTCTCTGTACCAATCTACATTTACATTGGGCTGGGCAAACATAAACCAATACATTAAAGATTGGTTGCCATAACCCGTAGCTGGAAGGTTATCACTATGCCTATTGTTGTACATCGCTTTGATATTGATATCGAGCTTATTATTTACCTTGGTATTTGCAGTTAATGAAACAGAAGTTCTTTCCAAGCCTGTATTAGGAACAATCCAATCATTGTTGCCATGACTTGCAGAAAAGCGTAATGCTGTTTTTTTATATGTACCATCTAAACTCACGGAATTGGTGGTTTCATATCCGGTTCTAAAAAAGGCAGAAATCGGGTTTTCATAAGGCACCCAAGGTGTACGTTCTAAACCTACTCCTTTCCTGGCGGGATCGTACTGAAAGTAAGATTGCCCGTCAAACTTGGCTCCCCAGGCAGAACTAGTACCATTTGTACTTGCACCATCTACTGTACCTCCATAAGAGAAGTAATTTACACCAGCTAAACCTTGTCCATATTCGTATTGACTATCTGTTTGGCGGTTAACTTGTTCCCATGAAGTATTTGAGGTAAAGGTTACCCCAAGAATCTTCTTTTTTGCATTCCCAGACTTCGTTGTAATGATAATGGCACCATTAGCACCGCGCTGCCCGTAAAGGGCCGCAGCACCGGGGCCCTTTAACACAGTAACACTTTCAATATCTTCAGGGTTTAGGTCGCTGATCGCACTACCAAAATCGGCAGGTAAATTATCTCCTGACGTCCCGTAAACACCTCCCGAAGGTGCCGACGTACGCTTGGCACTGCTACTGGCTACTACCCCATCAATCACAATTAAGGCTTCGTTATCACCCGTTAGGTTATTTTCACCACGCAAGATAATTTTATTTGATCCTGCAGGTCCACCATTACGAACCAGATTTAATCCTGCAACTTTTCCAGATAAAGCATCTGTCCAGTTACTGGAGACAGCATCAGTTAATTGATTGCTATCGATTTTAGTAACTGAATAACCCAGCGAGCGTTCTTCACGTTTAATACCAAGGGCCGTAACCACTACTTCATTAAGATCAGAACTCGAACTGCTCATACTAACAATCATTCCATTAGCTGCAGAAGTCACCGTACGTTTGGTAACAGTATAACCAAGCATATTAAATGAAATTTCAGTTCCTTTAACAACTTTCAAATTAAAATTACCATTCACATCCGTTACGCCAAGAACTTTTCTTTGACTGTCTGATATGGTAACTCCTGGTAATGGCTGCCCATCCCCGGCGTCTTTAACTGTACCCTTTAAATTAATTGTTTCCTGAAAAAACAGGTTCCCTGAAACAGGTACTACACTAGCCCTAAGTAGTTGTGGCAATTGCATAAAAACCAATATCCAAGCAAAAGCCAGATATTTAAAAGGCCTCATTAATTGCATGCTTTTTGTTAAATTTCTCATAACAGCGCCATTCGAAGGATCAGACTGATCCTTTGCTCTTGCAGCATTTCGTATCATTTCGTTTATTTGAATTTACTGCAAAGATCGGCTTAGCCCGTTAAGGCTATATTAAGTGCTTATTAAGTTAGCCTATTTCTTTTACCTGTTTGATGAGCCTCGCCCAGGCCTCAGGGCTGTATAACAGATACTGCCTGGCCAGGGTGATAAATCCATTTATTTGGTCATTTATCCAGGCTTCATCTTTACCCAACGCAGTAGCCATCAGCCTGGCTACTGCCGGAGCAAGCATCAAAGCAGCCTTCGCATCTAAGAATAACAATCGCATTCTGCGGGACAATACATCTTCTATTGTCCTGGCCATTTCCTGTTGGACCATCCAAATGACTTCTGCCTGCACATATTCATAATCGGGGTGCAACAATTTATTCAATTCTGGTCGCTTTTCGATTAAAAGCAGAATCCCTGCAGCATCAGCCCCATACAAAGCTAAATTACCGGTCTGCATCACGGCTGTATACCCATGAATTCGGATATCCTGGGTAATGCATGCTTTCTTGACGAGCTTCCCAAGTTCAATCGCTTTATCCACTACATCCATAGCCATCCGTCGGTAAGTTGTCCACTTGCCCCCGGTAATGGTAATCAATCCAGAATTACTAACCATCAATTTATGGCTACGCGAAATTTCTTTAGTGCTGCTGGTATCTTTTGTTGGAGCCGCCAAAGGACGTAAACCAGCAAAAACAGCTAAAACATCCGCGCGCCCAGGTTTTTTAGTCAAGTAATGACTTGCTGTGTTCAGGATAAAATCTATTTCCTGATCCAGAGGTTTTGGTTCCATACGATGCTCGTGTAAAGGTGTGTCGGTTGTCCCAACCAATACCCGGCCATGCCATGGGACCGCAAATAGCACGCGTCCGTCCGAAGTCTTAGGAATCATCAGCGCACTGTTGCCATTTAAAAAAACCGCATCTAATACCACATGGGTACCCTGACTAGGCCTTACAATTTCCCGGCCGTCCGGTACATCCATTTTTAAAATTTCATCTACAAACACACCGGTCGCATTGATCACTACTTTAGCATTCACATGATAAGATTGGCCGCTCTCCAGATCAATGCAGGAAACACCGCTAATGTCTTTACCTATTTTCGTTAAACCTGTAACCTGAGTGTAGTTCAATACCACAGCGCCATATGCCACGGCAGTCTGCGCCAGGTTTAAAGCCAACCTTGCATCGTCAAATTGCCCATCGCTATAGCTAATTCCTCCCATTAAACCATGTGGTTTTAGACCAGGGATAGCACGCATGACTTCATTTGCAGACAAAAGTGAGGATTTGGTAAAGCCACTTTTACCTGCCAGCAAATCGTAAAACTTCAATCCAATCAAATATTTATATTTAGAAAACCACGAATACACAGGAATGATAAACTCCTGATCCTTGACCAAATGAGCTGCATTTTTAAGCAACAGGCCACGCTCGTGTAAAGCCTCATAGACGAGGCCTATATCACCCTGAGCAAGATAACGGACACCGCCATGAACCAATTTGGTACTTCTGCTGGATGTTCCTTTGGCAAAATCGCTTTGCTCCAGTAATAAGGTTTTATAGCCTCTGCTGGCTGCATCAACTGCAGTACCCAACCCGGTGGCCCCACCTCCAATAATAACAACATCCCAGCCTTGCTGTGTTGCCAACTGTTCTACAAACGCATCCCGATTAAAAACCATGATTTAAGCTGTCTTTCTTTATTACAGACAATATAAACACTTAAATCGTCAAATTTATTTTTCAATGAATTGCATAAAACCTTGCAGGAATGAATTTTATTACCTTACTTTGAAATACAAAGTACTTTTATGGAAGAGAAAGAAATTTATACCGAACTCAATTCTATCAGAAACCTGATGGAGCGGTCTGCCAAATTCATATCCTTAAGCGGATTGTCTGGCATATTGGCTGGAGTTTACGCACTCATTGGTGCCGGTTTGGGTTACTATATTGTGTATGGTCCTTATGGAGGTTTACAATACCGGAACTATTATGTTACCGAAAAAGAGATCATCTGGCAATTGTTTTTCATTGCACTGGCCGTTCTTTTCCTTTCATTGACTACAGGAATCCTGCTTACGTTAAAAAAAGCCAATAAAAAAGGGCAAAATGTATGGAATCCAAGTAGTAAAAAGTTATTGATCAACATGTCTATTCCTCTTTTTACTGGTGGATTATTCATTCTGATCTTATTGTTAAGGGGTTATTATGGAGTGATTGCCCCAGCAAGCTTATTATTTTACGGCCTTGCGCTGGTTGCCGCTAGCCATTACACTTTTGAGGATGTGAAGTGGCTAGGCTTACTTGAAATTATACTGGGGCTATTGGCTACCTTAATGCCGGGCTACGGCATCGTGTTCTGGTCGCTCGGTTTTGGCGTACTCCACATCATTTACGGTTCTATTATGCATTTTAAATACGACAGGTGAAATCAGCACTAGAACATTTCGATAAGGCTTTTGAGAACAGGATCCGATTGCAGGTCATGAGTATCCTTGTGGCCAATGAAAACTATGATTTCAATTCTTTGAAAGAGTTGCTTGGTGTAACTGATGGCAATCTGGCTTCCCACCTTAAAGCACTCGAAAAAGAAGAATACATTCACATTTACAAATCCTTTTTAGGACGAAAGCCCAATACCAGCTATGCTGCGTCAGAAAAAGGCAGGGCGGCATTCAGGAAACACCTGGAAGCCCTGGAAAATTTAATTAAACAACAAAAACCGTAATTTTTTTTACCCATCCACTTTGAATTACAAAGTACTTTTAAAAACAAGAAAATGGAAACAAATCAAGTACCTCCGCAAAAATCTTTTATCAGTCAGCTACAAGAATCAATTGGTTTCAAGTTATTACTAATTGGGATATTGACGCTACTCCTGCTCATACCCTCTTCCTGGATTCAAACCCTAATTACTGAAAGGCAATACAGGCAGGATGAGGCCACCACCGAGATCGCAGAAAAATGGTCGGGTAGCCAGGTCATCGAAAGTCCGGTCATGCAGGTATCCTATCAGAGTCCTTACGACAAAAGCAAAATTCAAACGGTTTACATCCTTCCGGAAGATTTAACCATCAATAGTCAGGTCAATCCCGAAATTCTGCACCGGGGTATTTTTGATGCCGTGGTTTACAATACCAATATCAAAATACAAGGAAAATTCAGCGAACTAGAACTTAAAAAGTCGGGCATTGACCCTGCCTTTGTGCTTTGGGATAAAGTAAAAATCGTTGCCGGTGTAAGCGATTTCAAAGGATTGGTGAATAACCCGGTGATTAAAATCGAAGGCCTTAATTATGAAGCAGAACCCGATTTCGCAGCCGAAAATATATTTAGCAATAGCCTCGCCATACAAACCAATTTAAGCAGCACGAAAAAAACAACCATCGGCTTCAATTACGATATCAATTTACGTGGAAGCGGAGCGCTCAATTTCATGCATTTAGGTAAAAACACCCAGGTTAATGTCAAAGGCAATTGGAACAATCCCAGCTTTGACGGCAACTATCTGCCAGAAAAACGCAACATCGGCAAGAACGAATTTACAAGCAGTTGGAAGATGTCAAATTTCAACAGACCTTTTCCTCAGCAATGGATTGGAAAAAACAGCAATATCAACGAGCAGAACAAAGCTAAAGCCACTTTTGGAATTAAATTTTTACTACCGGTTGATCAGTATCAAAAAACCATGCGCTCTGCGAAATATTCCATTCTCATCATTTTATTGAGCTTTATTGCCCTGTTTTTTATCGAGTTGCTGAACAAAGTTAAAGTGAACCTCCTGCAGTATGTGCTCATCGGAGCGGCAATGATCATTTATTACAGCCTGTTGCTCTCCTTTACAGAACAGGTTGGATTTATGCTGGCTTATGTCATTGCTTCCCTCGCGACCATTATATTGGTCAGCACTTTCATTTCTGCTTTTCTCAAAAATAAAAAAGCGGCGGTGATCTTTGCCTTGATCCTCAGCATTTTTTACTTATTCATTTACATAATCATACAACTTCAGGACCTTGCGCTGCTGTTTGGCAGTATTGGTTTGTTTATCACTGTAGCTTGCCTGATGTATTTCTCTGTAAAAATCAACTGGAATAAAAATCAACCGGTTACGGCTTAACATCATGAAAAAGTTCCGCTCCATTCTACTCGAAGATTCATTCCGCTTAAGCGGAATGATCTTCATCCTCCTATCCCTTGCCATATTCAGCATAGGCGCCTTTCTAATTCCAAATAGTGAAACAGAGCTAACCTCCTTTTTCATTTGTTATTGTATTACTACCGTTTTCACCTTTGCGGTACTGTTACGGGCGCTCGGCCAATATGGCTGGAAAATCAGCAGGGCAAAGCTTGATCACACGGTGATTCTACTGATTTTTTGGCTGATCAGTGCATTTGCATTTAATAAGGAAATGTCTGTATTTGACAATTCGGCCTCATGGGTAAGTACCTATATTTGCTTAGCCGCGGCAACAGTATTACTGGCTCTATTCCAAAAAGAGCTAAGCATACGCGTAAAGTATGTGTTGTCCTTTTTCATGGGCACTGCTTTAGTCCTGTTTGGCTATTACGCGATGTATTTACTTCCTTTATATATTATTGGTGCCTTAGCAGCCATATTTCTGGGCCTTTCTGTACATGTATTTATTCCCTTTTTCTTATGTATAGTCATCCTGGTTTATGCTTACCGCTTCCATCGCATTACCCCAGGTCTGAAATACGCCTTTGGAGCGGGTATAGTACTTCCTTTGTTTATCTTGTGTGGATTTCTGCTGCAGTGGATCAATATACAAGGTAAAGTAGTCACCGTACAAGAGCAAAACACATCTGGAAATAACATCCTGCCAGATTGGGCAAACATCGCTCAAGCGTTGCCCCATACCAGTATAACTGAAAAGTTCTTAAAGGCGGGATTGGTTTATACCATACCGGACAAATCCAGCAATTGGTTTTGGGGCGACTTTGGTAGGAACTCTTTTGGCGAAGCGCGCAAACATGATCCCATGGTCATGATTGCTTCTCTACTGGTAGGAAAGATAGACTTATCTGACGAAAATCGCATTCAGATCCTCAAAACAGTATTTGATTCCAGACATCTGGCCGAAGAAAGGTTATGGTCTGGTGACGATCTGATCACCTCCAGGGTAATTACTGAAGCTAAGCTCTATCCTGAATACAGAATGGCTTACACAGAAAAAACCCTGAGCATTAAGAATACCAATCGCAATACCTGGCGGGGAAGCCAGGAAGCCATTTATACGTTCCAATTGCCAGAAGGTTCCGTAGTCAGTTCCCTCTCGTTATGGATCAATGGGGTTGAAGAGCATGCTCGTTTAACCACCAAAGGAAAAGCCGATTCGGCCTACCATCAGATTGTCGGTGTAGAAAACCGGGACCCTTCTGTGGTTCATTGGCAGGAGGGCAACCAGGTTACCGTTCGCGTGTTTCCTTGTGCAATCGAAGAAGATCGAAAATTCAAAATTGGCATCACCAGTCCGATGCTTTTAGAAAACGGCCGCTTAATTTATCAGAATTCCAGTTTCAAAGGACCAAGCCCCAATCGTGCCGATGAAAAGGTCAGACTCAGCTTTTCGTCTGTTCCGAAATCTATCGACACCGACCTTTCGGGAATTGGTCTAACCTATACAGATAACCGGACTTACCAAAACGACTGGCAGCTTTCTATGAATTCAGTCCCTCTGGCAAAAGCTGGCTTTTCATTTGCCGGTAAAAGCTATAAAATCAAAGAATCGGCCGATATTAATACATTTTTCAAACCAGATTACATTTATCTGGACATCAACAATACCTGGACTAAAGCCGAATTAACCAATTTATGGGCGAATATCAAATCACATCGTGTCTATGCTTTTGACCAGCAATTACTGGAATTGAATGAGAAGAACATCTGGAGTACTTTTGATAAACTAAGCCAATTGAACTTCAGTCTATTTCCTTTATATACCATTCCTGATGTAGAAAAAAGCGTGGTAATTACCAAATGCAACAGCCAGAGCCCAAATTTGAGCGATCTGGACCAAAGTAAGTTTTATACATCCAGCAAAAGTTTCCTGTCCAAAGCAATACCGATCCATGTATATAATATCGGGCAAAACCTAAATCCTTATTTACAAACCTTAAAACAGTTCAACCTCCTTCGTTATACTACCGGAACGATTGCTCAGTTCAACCAACAGGTTCAGCAAAACCGCTTCCCTGAGCAACAGGAGCTTGATAATGCGATCAGCATTAAAAGTTCAAGGCTAATGATCCAGGAAAGTGCAGATACCACCAGTGATCAGGCACCCGACCATTTACTCCGGTTATTTGCTTACCACAAAATACTGAGAAACATCAGTGCGACTTACTTCCAAAAAGATTACACCAATCCCGACCTACTCAAAAATGCCGATCAGGCTTTTATCGTCTCACCGGTATCCAGCCTCATCGTATTAGAGACAAAAAAAGATTATGAGCGTTTCGATATCGACGAGAGTAAGAACAGTTTAAAAAATGCCAGCATACAATCTTCCGGAGCGGCTCCGGAACCCCATGAATGGGTATTGATCATACTTTGTACAAGCATCATGATTTATGTTTATTGCCAATCTGTCCATTTCAAAAAGCTACGTAGCAAATGGGCAGTTTGATAATCTACCTTGGTTTGGCCATACTCCCTTTTTCATTTCAGATACAGAAGGGGGTATATGCTAAACGTTACCTCATTCCTGCCCTGTTTTTCATCGCATTTGGTCTGATGATGCCTGTACGTTCTGTGATCTATTTCGCTGTTCTATTTACCGCATTGTTGCTATTCGAAAACTTTAAAGGAAAAATAAATATCAATACCCTCTTTGTACTGATCATCATTTCTCCCCTCTTTAAGTTCTTTAGTGACACGCTCGGCTTTCCGCTCAGGCTGTGGTTAAGCAAGCTCGTTGCGCAAACCATGGCCTTTGCCGGAATGCAATGCCGGTCGGCAGGTAACATCATTTATATCGACCAGTATGAGTTTTACATCGATCAGGCCTGTGCAGGATTAAACATGCTCCATGTTTCCTTACTATTGGGGATTTTCATCATCAGCATGCAGCAAAAAAAGGAAAACAAACAAATCGGTTTCTTTCCAACAACCTTTTTCCTGTTGATTGTCCTGATTCTGAATATCTGCTCCAATTATTCCAGAATCCTGTTGATCGTTATTTTCAAAATTATGCCAGGGACGACCCTACACGAGTTTGCAGGGATATGGAGCATGTTGGCATATGTTATCCTGCCGCTCTTTTATTTGAGTAAGAAAATGATTCAATGTTTTGGCAGGCCTCGGGTTGAAATCCTCATTTCAGAACCGGCAACACGCTACTCTTTTAAAAATCTATCATTACTGCTTATACTTGTCGGTATGCTGGTCATATTGATTACGAAACCAAGGAAAACAACATTCTATGAAAATCCCAAATTAAATACCCTTCAGCTCAGCGGATATCAGAAAAACATCATGGCTAACGATGTCATCAAATTTGAAAACCCAGAGGCCATCATATATTACAAACCCACACCTTGTTACGCACCTGAGCACAATCCTATGATTTGCTGGACAGGTAGCGGATATGAATTCAAGTTCATAGAGAAAAGAATGGTAAAGGGCATAGAAATCTATACCGGAACGCTTGAAAAAGGCAAAGACAAGCTTTATGCTGCCTGGTGGTTTGACAATGGCAAACTCAAAACCATTAATCCTTTAAGCTGGCGCTGGACCGCAGCAAAAGGAGGCTCTCCTTTTTACCTCGTCAATGTAAATACAGCGATCAAAAAGGACTTGGAAAAAATCATATCTCGGATGCTTTGAGCACCAATTATTTTTTGCGCTCCGTGGTGTACCGAACCAATTGCTCCAAGCCTGTACGCGCTTCTCCCGGTTCAAAGCTATGCAAAATGGCAAATGCTTCATCCTGGTACTGGATCATTTTTTCATTGGCATAATGCACACCTTGTTTTGCATTTACAAAATCGATGATCTCCTGTATTTTTTCAGGTTCATCCTGGTGGTTTTTGACCAGGTTGATGATGCGTTTTTTCTCCGCCTTGTCTGCACGGTTCAATGCATAAATCAATGGCAAAGTCACTTTCTTTTCCTTGATGTCAATTCCAAGCGGCTTACCCACGTCATCTGTTCCAAAATCAAAGGTATCATCTTTGATCTGGAAGGCAATCCCTACCTTCTCACCAAACAAGCGCATCTTTTCTACGGTCTCTTCATCAGCTCCGGCAGAAGCGGCACCACAAGCACAGCAAGAAGCAATCAGGGAAGCTGTTTTCTGTCTAATGACATCAAAATACAATTCTTCACTGATGTCCATACGCCGCACTTTTTCGATTTGAAGCAACTCACCTTCGCTCATCTGTTTTACCGCCTCAGAAACGATCTGTAACAAACGAAACTCAGAATTGTGTACCGATAACAATAATCCTTTAGCCAGCAAGTAATCACCAACCAATACGGCTATTTTATTCTTCCAAAGCGCATTGATGGAAAAAAAACCCCGCCGCTCATAAGCATTGTCCACCACATCGTCGTGTACCAGTGTAGCGGTATGCAACAGTTCCACCAGGGTGGCACCGCGATGCGTAGATTCGACAATTCCTCCACAAAGCTTGGCTGCAAAAAAAACAAATATCGGACGGATCTGCTTACCTTTTCCTTTTACGATATAGTGTGTAATGCGGTCTAATATTTTAGCATCGCTGCGCATGGCAGCTTTAAATTTCTTTTCGAAGATTTCGATATCGGCGGCTATCGGTAGTTTGATTTGATTTATCCCTGGCATTCAGTTTCTTTTTAAGCTTTCATTGCCTTGGAAGGACAGGCAAAATCGGTACGTTTTAAACCTGTTGTCTTAATTGCACCATATCCACCTGCAATATCAATTACATTTTCGATACCCCTGGCTTTAAGGATAGAAGCAGCAATCATAGAGCGATAGCCACCGGCACAGTGAATATAATAAGTTTCTTTATGGTCTATTTCATTCGTCCAGTCATTGATATAATCAAGTGGGCGGGTCAAGGTCATTTCAAGGTGTTCTGATTCATATTCACCAGGCTTTCTCACATCAAGCACTTGTGCATCTGGATTAGCCTGGGCAAGCAGCTCAAATTCCTGTGCAGATATGGATTGTATTGTATCGATGTCTTTACCGGCTTGTTCCCATGCCGCAAATCCGCCAGACAGGTAGCCAATGGTATTGTCGTAACCTACACGCGCCAGCCTGGTAATGGCCTCTTCGGCCTTATCTGCTTCTGCAACCAATAATAAAGGCTGTTTCAGATCAGTAATTAAAGCACCTACCCATGGCGCAAACTGTCCATTCAAACCAATATTTACTGCCGAAGGAATAAAACCTTTAGTAAACGTCTGCGGATCCCTGGTATCGATAATCAACGCGCCAGTTAAGTTGGCCATAGCTTCGAACTCATCCGGATTTAAAGGTTTCAGTCCCTTTTCATACACATCATCCAGACGCTCGTAACCATTTTTGTTCATGGCCGCATTCTTAGCAAAATACTGAGGAGGAGGTAAAATACCATCCGTTACTTCTTTTACAAATTGTGCTTTCGTTGAGGCTTTCAGAGCATAATTTACAGCTTTCTGATGTCCTAAAGTATCAAAAGTCTCTTTACTCATGTTTTTACCACAGGCTGAGCCCGCCCCATGCGCAGGATAAACCAGGACTTCATCCGGTAGTGTCAGGATCTTACTATGTAAAGAGTCGTATAACGTGGCCGCCATGTCTTCCATAGTCAGGTCTCCTTTCTGAGCCAGATCCGGCCTTCCAACATCACCTATAAACAAAGTATCGCCACTAAATATACAATGCGGTTTACCAGCCTCGTCACGCAATAAATACGTTGTAGATTCCGGCGTATGCCCTGGAGTATGTAAAGCCACAATGGTCAGATCCCCTATTTTAAATTCTTCCCCATCACTGGCAATGTGCGATTTGAATGTGGTCTTAGCTGTAGGCCCGTATACAATTTCTGCACCTGATTTTTCAGCCAGGTCGACATGCCCTGAAACAAAATCCGCATGAAAATGCGTTTCAAAGATATATTTGATTTTAGCATTGTCTTTAGCCGCGCTTTTGATATACGACTCCACCTCACGCAGCGGGTCAATAATGGCAGCTTCGCCGTTACTTTCTATATAATAAGCGGCTTCTGCCAAACATCCCGTATAAATTTGCTGTATCTTCATTCCCATGTTTCTGAAAAACAAAATTAAGATTATAATTGCTGTACAAAAAACTATTACCTAAGTTTTACCTTATGCAGTTAATTCTCCGCGTAAAGACTGCTCCATCAACTCGATTACCTCTTCTTTAGTCAGGCCCTGCCCCATTAAATACATCAGCTTGGTAATGGTGGCTTCAAAAGTCATGTCATATCCACTGATTACGCCCATTTGTTGCAACTTTTTACTGGTTTCATATTTACCAAGCTCTACAGAACCACGCTGACATTGAGAAATGTCCACAATAATCTTCCCGCTATCTATAGCTTCCTGCAGACAATTGATAAACCAATCGGCAGTGGTTGTATTTCCCGAGCCAAATGTCTCTAAAACAATGGCATCAACCGGCGAGTGGGTAATTGCTTTAACTGCCTGGGCTGAAATTCCGGGATACATTTTTAAAACACCAATGTTAGAATTGAAGTTTAAAAGTACCTTTAATGGTTTTCTGGGTTGTGGTAAGATGTAATTATTAAAGAAGGTGAGGTGTACCCCGGCCTCGGCCAATATTGGATAATTTGGAGACCTGAACGCTTCAAACTTTTCAGAATTGTATTTAATCGAGCGGTTTCCACGGAACAATTGTGAATCAAAATAGATACATACCTCCGGGATCTTTGCCAATCCGTTATTTTTAGTAGCTGCGATTTCAAGTGCAGTAATCAGGTTTTCCTTGGCATCGGTTCTAATCTCCCCTATTGGTAATTGAGAACCCGTCAATACTACCGGTTTACTCAAATCCTGAAGCATAAAACTTAAAGCCGAAGCCGTAAAGGCCATGGTATCTGAGCCATGCAAGATGACAAAGCCATCAAACTCATCATACTTGTTATAAATAAGCTGGGCCATCTCGGCCCAGATTTCCGGATGCATATTGGACGAATCCAGGATGGGATCAAAGGAATGTACCTCCAGATCGTAATTCAAACGTGCCAGTTCTGGTACATTTTGTTGTATCTGATTGAAATTGAAAGGGATTAATGCGCCGGTATTGGTATCATTAACCATACCGATGGTGCCCCCTGTATATATGATGAGTATTTTGGTCATTGTTTAGATTTTAAAAATGCTGATGGAGTTTGCGGTGGTAACTGCAGCGATTTCTTCTACACTGGTTTGGTAGATTTCGGCTAGTTTATCGGCTACATGAACCAGATAACTACTTTCATTAGGTTTACCCCGATAGGGTACTGGAGCCAGATATGGGGAGTCGGTTTCCAACACCAGCTTGTCTAAAGGCACAGACTTAAGCACCTCATCCAATCCTGATTTTTTATAAGTAACTACCCCCCCAATGCCCAGGTAAAAGCCTAAATCGATTGCCTGTTGTGCCTGGGCTACATTTCCTGTAAAACAATGCAATATTCCTCTTAAGCTTTCCTCTTTTTCTTTTTCCAGAATCTCAAAAATCTCATCAAAAGCTTCCCGGCAATGGATCACAATGGGTAAGTCCATATCTTTTGCCCATTTGATCTGCTCCTGAAAAGCAGCCTTTTGAATTTCTAATGTGGTTTTATCCCAATGCAGGTCAATTCCAATTTCGCCAATGGCATAGATATCACGATCCACCATGCTTTCGCAGATTTCATCCAGAACAAGCTCGTAATTTTCCTTTACATCACAAGGGTGTAAGCCGGCCATAGCAAAACAATTGTTGGGATATTTTTTTACCAATGCATCAATTTTAGCGATAGAAGCAAGGTCAACATTCGGCAAAAACAGTCGGTCAATGTTATTATCGAAGCATCGCTGCATCAGTTGGTTCAGTTTTTCCTCGTCTGTTTCGTAATACAGATGAGTATGTGTGTCAGTTAAACGCATTGCCGAAGTTAATAAAAACCAACGGAAGCGTGTACTAAGAAAAGTTTAATAATAGAAAAGCCTTGCCCAAATGATATGGACAAGGCTTTTCTAAAATTTATAATCCCTATTGAGGGCTTGTACTTATTTCTTTGTAGGTTGAGCCGGAGCAGTTGGAACTGCTACTGCTCCTGGTGCAGCTACCGGAGCAGCACTAGGTTTTTTAATGTCTGCCAATTCAACTTCAAATACCAATGGAGAGAAAGGACTGATACCACCCTGAGGCATACCACCTTCGCCATAAGCTAAAACTGAAGGAATAATTAAGGTAATTTTACCACCTTTACCAATCAATTGCAAACCTTCGTCAAATCCAGGAATTGCTCTTCCTAAAGTAATTGCACGGGGGCCATATTGTGCCATTGCATTGTATTTACCTGATGCTTTAGCAATTTTCTCATCACTTGTATCGAAGATGTTGTCTTTACCGTCAGATTTTTTAGTAGTCAATTTACCAGTATAAATAACCATCATGGTATCACCGATAGCTGGTTTTACAGCATCACCCGGCTTGCTGATTACATATTGTAAACCAGAAGCGGTAGTTGTAGTTTTCAGGTTATTATCAGCAATATATTTTTTGATTTTACCAGCTTCAGCATTTTTCTTTATTTCCATGCTTGCTTTGTAATCTTTTTCAAAGAAATCTCTAGCACCTTTTTGGAAAGTAGAATCTGCTTCACCAGCTTTTTTAGACAATACTTTTTCAATTTTAACTGTAAATACAATGTATTTATCTTTGCTACCAGCAGGTTTTGGCTGACCAGAGTGTTTAGCCATCGTATCTAAATCCAATTTGAATGTAGCACTATCACCTTCTCCGAATAAAGTCAACACGTCATTCATGTCACCTGCATACATTTTTTTAGCAACAGGAAAAACAGCTGGTTGATCGTTGTCCCAGGTATTTAACATCACCGAATCTTTCTCACTTTTCTGGATATAGTTCAATTTAACGATATCACCTTCTTTAATTTTAGCTTTCCCGCCATCCTTATGGATGATGTAAGACAGGCCTCCCGGACCTTTTTTGTAGTTGTTACAAGCAGCTAGCCCAAGTGTAGCTGCGAAAAGAATCACTATACCTTTCTTCATGTGGTTTTTTAAATTATTTTTTGTTCGTTTTATATTTATTTTACCTTTTAGTTATTTGCTATAAAGCCGCAGCTTTTATTGTAGTAACTGGTTTTTATAATCGCCAAGCAGACCTTTAAATTCTGCTACAGTATCTGCTAAGTTTTTATCAGAATATCCTCCGGCAGCATTGCGATGCCCACCACCATTAAAATATTTCTTACAAATCTCATTAGCGGGAAAATCCCCAGTCGAGCGCAAAGATAATTTAACTTTATCAGTTCTTTCAATAATAAATGCAGCCAGTTTGATCCCATTTACAGACAGGGCGTAATTCACAATTCCCTCTGTATCTCCGGTTACGATGTTATAGAAATTCAGTTCTTCCTTAGTTACCGGAATAATTGCGGTATTGAATTCTCTTAAGATCTCCAATTTATTACTCAGGCAATGGCCCAGAAAACGCAAACGGTTTTCCGTCGCATTGTCATACACCAATTGATGTATTCTCCAGTGCTCTGCACCCAGATCAATTAAATCTGCCGCAATTCGATATACCGTTGAATTGGCAGATTCAAATCTGAATGAACCCGAATCTGTCATAATTCCGGTATACAGACAAGTGGCAATATCTTTATTCAGGAAACTACCATCTTCTAACTCATTCACAATAAAATCATACACCAATTGCGCTGCAGCGCAGGCATTGATACTCCAATGGCGGTAATCGTCAAAATCTTCCGGATCCAAATGGTGATCAATCATCACTTTTACTGAACCTGAAGCTCTTACCAATTCACCAAGTTCATTGATACGGCTGAGCGTATTGAAATCCAGGCAAAAAATAATAGCAGCTTCGTCTACCAGTTTTGCAGACTGCTCCTTATCATCTGTATAGATCAACACATCGGAATTGTTAGGCATCCAATGCAAAAAGTAAGGATAATCTGTTGGGGTAATGACTTTTACATGGTGCCCTTTCTGAATCAGGTAAGCATATAAACCCAAAGAAGAGCCCATCGCATCCCCATCTGGTTTATGGTGCGTTGTAATTACGATTTTTTGTGGCGTCGCCAGCAAAGACTTTAGTTCTGAAATAGATAGCATATTCGCTGCAAAGCTAATAATTTAATGACAATTGACACCTATTATATTTTACCGCTTAAGGTGAATTCAAAATGGATGTTGAACTTGACTATAATATTAACGGTATAAAATGTAATTTTGCAAAAAAATAAACAAAAAGATGACTACAAACAGAACTTTTACAATGATTAAGCCTGATGCGGTAGCAAATGGCCATATTGGTGCAATAATCAATGACATCACTGCTGCTGGCTTTAAGATCATTGCCCTAAAATACACTAAATTAACTGCGGAGACTGCTGGTAAATTTTACGAAGTTCATGCTGCACGCCCTTTCTATAAAGACCTGGTTGAATTCATGTCTTCAGGACCAATCGTAGCTGCGATCCTTGAAAAAGACAATGCAATCGAAGATTTCAGAAAATTAATTGGCGCAACCAATCCTGCTGAAGCTGCTGAAGGAACTATCCGTCAGAAATATGCAAAATCTATTGATGCAAATGCAGTTCACGGATCTGACTCTGATGAGAATGCACAGATTGAAGGCGACTTCTTTTTCAGTGCTGACGAGAGGTTCTAGAATTTATTGTTAGCTATAAAGCTAAGGTTCATGATGACTGAGCAAAAAATAAGCACCCAAAAGGTGCTTATTTTTTTTTGTAAAAGTTTGTACCTTTCGCCAAAACAAATAAAACTCAATGAAGAAAGTTATCATTACGCTCATGCTTCCGCTGTGTGCCTTCTCTGCACTGGCTCAAACCAAGAAAACTACCACTACAACCACAAAAAAAACAACGGTTACTCGTAAAGCGCCAGTTAAGGCCGGCCCGGCTGCAACCTTAAAATCAGCACTGGATTCAGCAAGTTATGCTTTTGGAACCAGCATGGGTGGCAATTTAAAAGGAAATGGAGTAACCCATTTGAATTACGATCTGTTAATTAAAGGCCTTAAAGATACTTTTGAAGGAAAACCCCTGGCTTTAAGCTCAGATAAATCCCAGGCTGCCATTATGAAAATCATAGAAAATGCCAGCAAGCAAAAATTCTCCGGGAATATTGCTGCGGGTAAAACGTTTTTAGAGCAGAACAAAAAGCAAGCTGGTGTTAAAGTTACGCCAAGCGGCCTACAATATATTGTGGTTAAAGAAGGCCAGGGTGTTAAACCAACCGCTACTGACACTGTACTGGTTCACTATACCGGAACTTTATTAGATGGTAAAAAATTCGATAGTTCTTACGATCGTAATGAGCCATTATCCTTACCGCTAAACGGCGTGATTAAAGGCTGGACTGAAGGCGTACAATTGATGACCCCTGGTTCAAAATATAAATTCTTTATTCCATACCAAATGGCTTATGGAGAACGTGGTGCCGGACAAGATATTCCACCATACAGTACCCTGATCTTTGATATCGAATTGCTGAAAGTAAACGGAAAATAGATATCCCTAAAACCATTGTGTGGGTTATTTGTTGTTAAAAAAAACATAACCTATGATGACTAAAAGATATTTACCATTGGCAATCATTGCCTTCCTGTCCACAACTTTAATGAGTTGCGAATTGGTTCAAGGCATTTTCAAAGCGGGTCTGTGGACCGGGATTATAGTAGTTGTATTGGTGCTCGCACTGGTCATCTGGATCATCAGCAAGATATTCGGTGGTTAAATCCAGGCTACAAGAAAATAATTTCCAAAATCACTTCAGAACCGGCACGTTCATTAATTTTTTGAATGATGCCGGTTTTGACCATTAAAAGCTCATTTTTAATCACAGAAGATTCAATACGTACAAATAATTTTTTTTGTGAGACGTAAATCTGTGTAGTTCTGTTCGCGATCGCCTTTCCCATCAGGTCAGGCCACAAGGCGACAACCGAAGTTTCATCAAACTTGCCTTTCAGCTTATATACATTAAGTAATTTCCCGATACCTTCTTTTAAGGTGATGTCATTTGGTTTACGCATGTTGTATTGCCCCGTTATTTACCTCAAATAGGGTAATTGGTACTTCTATTTTGTGAAATACAGCTTGCACCCGCTCCCTGCCCGTATCCGTAATAAAGATCTGTCCAAAATCATGATGAGACACCATTTGCATCAGTTTATGCAAGCGCCGGTCATCTAGTTTATCAAAAATATCATCTAGCAGCAGCAAGGGCTTAAAGCCTTTATACTTCTGAAGATAAGCATATTGTGCCAATTTCAGTGCAATTAAAAAGGATTTTTGCTGTCCCTGCGATCCAAACTTCTTTAAAGGCATTTCCGTGATGGTAAATACCAGTTCATCTTTATGAATACCTGTGGTTGTCCTTTCCAGCACTTTATCTTTTTCTATAGACTGCTGCAGCAATTTTTCAAATGGCGTATCACTTAGCTGGCTTTGATATTGTAAACTAACCTGCTCTTTATCTTCCGTTAAAAACTGGTAATAATGATCAAACAGCGGAATAAAGTCCTCCATAAACTGTTTCCTTTTGGCAAAGATTTTATCACCGGATTGCACCAGTTGTTCATTGTAAATTTCCAGTAAGGTCGGATCATAACTTCGGGTCAGCGCAATTTGCTTCAATAATGCATTTCTGTTGAGCAGATGGCGGTTGTATAAAATCAGCTCGTCCAGGTAATGCGTATCGGTCTGCGAAATTACATTGTCCATAAAGCGACGGCGTTCTTCACTTCCCTCCATAATGATATTGGTATCATAAGGAGAAATCATAACCAAAGGAAACAAACCGATGTGATTGGCCAGTTTATCGTACTCCTTTTTATTGCGCTTAAACTGTTTTTTCTGATTCCTTTTTACCCCACAGGTGATCTTTTCATTTTTTTCCTTGCGGTCAAAATCACCCTGGATCAGAAACAAATCCTCGCCGGTTTTAATTTGCTGGCTGTCAATCGGATTAAAATAGCCTTTACACAAGCACAGGTAATGGATGGCATCCAGCAAATTGGTTTTACCGGCCCCATTATCCCCTACAAAAGCATTTACCGTCTTTGAGAAACTGATACTTGCATCTGCGTAATTCTTAAAATTAAGAAGTGTAATGTTTTTTAACCACATAATTCAATTCAAAGTTACCGTTTAGCTTTGTCAATTCTGAGGCCTTACAACTGATTTCTTGATTATTCACGCTTCTAATTCAGGCTCAGTTCATTAAAGTTTAATTAAATACTTGCAAAAGGGGTTGATACTTTGATGTAAAAATGTATTTTTGCAATCCTTAATTTTTTTAAATAAAATGTCCACAACAGAAAAAGAAATAAATCAACCGGTAAGAAAGGGTTCTTTTTTAGAAGAAAACTCAAAAAGCCTTTTATTTATTGCAGGCGCAATCATCTTATTGATAGGAGTTTACTTTTGGTATCAAAATGTATATCTTAAAAACAGGGCTGAAGAAGCGTCTAAGCAAATGTTCAGAGCTGAACAGCTTATTGGCACAGATTCTTTGGCTAACAAAGCAATCAATGGCGAAGGTGGTTACCCTGGATTAGAGAAGATTGCAGATGAGTATAACAATACCAAATCTGCTAACCTGGCTAATTTATATCTGGGTGGTATTTATTTACGTAAAGGCGAGTACAAAAAAGCTTCTGAGTTTTTAGGTAAATATGCTGAAACTGGTAGTGCAGTGATCGATCCATTGGCTTTAGGCTTATTGGGTGATGCCTATAGCGAATTGAAAGACATGAAACAAGCTGCTACTTATTATAAGAAAGCAGCTGATAAAGCAAGCAATAAATTCACTTCTCCAATGTTCCTTAAAAAACTAGGATTGGTTTATGAGAACCTGAAAGACTTTAAATCCGCTGAAGAAGCATATACCAAGATCAAAACGCAGTATCCTGAAAGCCAGGAAGCGACAATGATTGATGAGTATATTGCTCGTGCAAATGCACAAGTTAAATAAACAGAACAAATTATATTGGAAAGGCCGGCAGCAATGCTGGCCTTTTTTTTATGCAGGTCATACAAAGTCTTTTAATACATCAGGTTTAACGCATTGGGTTTAACACATTCCGTCCTGCTGAATTTAACACAACAAACGGCTTTAACCTAAGTAGAACTTCAGCATTTCTGAAATTTTAGCTAAGTTTGTATTATGGCAACACAATTAAAAAACCTCTCCGATTTCTCTCATACTACCGTTCCAAATGGTCGTGCTTACAAAATTGCAATAGCTGTTGCAGAGTGGAATGCAGAGATCACCGGAGCTTTATACAATGGCGCTTTAGCAACCTTAACTCAAAATGGTGTATTACCAGAAAATATACTTTCTGTAGCCGTACCCGGAAGCTTTGAATTGACTGGCGCAGCAGAGATCTTACTGAAAAAACATACAGAACTTGATGCTGTAATTTGCCTCGGCTGTGTAATCCAGGGAGAAACCAAACATTTCGACTTTATATGTGATGCTGTAGCAAATGGTGTTACTCAAGTGGGGATCAAGTATAGCAAACCAGTTATATTTGGTGTATTAACCACTAACGACCAACAACAGGCCATCGATCGTGCGGGTGGCAAACATGGCAACAAGGGTGACGAAGCCGCAATCACTGCTTTAAAAATGGCAGAATTTGCAGCAACTTTGTAACAGCTTTGTTTTAATTGTTAAAAACCGTAGCTTAGTTACACATTACAGATAGATATATGAAGAAAGTGGCAATATTACTGCTTGGCGTATTTTTTGCAATAACCCTTTTAGAAGCATGTTCTAATAAAATCTGTCCGGCTTATAGTTCATATCCGGAAAGCAGAAAAAGAAGAGGATAGTGTTGATTTAATTTAGAAGGGGATATTATGCAGTGGAAAAATATTACTGATCTGGAACAGATCAGCCAGATCAAACAAAAAACAGGTTACAGTTTAATTTTCAAACACAGCACACGTTGCTCGGTGAGTTCAATGGCAAAAAGACGGTTTGAACTGGACTGGTCGGTAATTCCTGAAGACACCAACTTGTACTTTTTAGATTTAATCAGCTATCGCGACATTTCTGCGCAGATAGCTGAAACTTTTCAAGTACAACATGAGTCGCCGCAAATCTTGTTAATCAAAAACGGAGATTGCGTCCTGGATGCTTCTCACAGTGACATCTCTGCGGATGAAGTAGCTGAAGTCATTAATAATTAAAAGAAACTGTCTTTACAATGTCTGGATGTAAGCTATATGCTACCGGACAAGTATGGGCAGATCTTTCGATAATTGTTTTCACCTTATCGGAGTAATCATTGGTAGGGAACTGGAAGTTAACTACAATTTCCGTTACCCTCCTTGGATTTTCAGCCATAATTTTGGTAATCTCGCAAGTAGCTCCATCGATATTGAAACCATGCTCATTAGCTGCAATACCAACAATGGTCAACATGCAATTGCCCAATGAGGTAGCCAGTAAATCTGTCGGAGAGAAAGCCTCACCCTTTCCTTTATTGTCAACCGGGGCATCTGTAATGATTTCATTTCCTGAACGCTCGTGTACTGATGTGGTTCTCAAACCACCGTTATAAGTTATTTTTGAAGTAGCCATACGGTAAAATTAAACATTCTCTTTGAAGCATACGCATCTTTACATGCCAAAAACATTTCCTGCTCCCAACTATTCAAACAGATTGTTTAACTTTGTACCATGATCGCACTTCCGGTTGTTTCAGAAAACCCAGTACAACGTAAACCAGATTGGCTTAGAGTAAAGCTTCCTGTTGGTAAAGAATATGCTCAGGTACGTAGCTTAGTGGATACCCATAAGCTCCATACCATTTGCGAAAGTGGTAATTGTCCAAATATGGGCGAATGCTGGGGAGCAGGTACAGCAACCTTTATGATTTTGGGTAACATCTGTACCCGGTCTTGCTCCTTTTGTGCTGTTGCTACAGGCAGACCCCTGGCTGTGGATACCGACGAACCCAATCGTGTTGCCAATTCGGTAAAACTGATGCAGGTAAAACATTGTGTAATTACTTCAGTTGACCGGGATGATCTGAAAGATGGTGGCTCAATTATTTGGGCTGAAACATTACAAGCCATCAGAAGAGAAAGCCCGCAGACCACACTGGAAACCCTGATCCCTGATTTTAAGGGGCAATGGGACAACCTGTACCGCGTATTGGAAGAAAGACCTGAAGTAATGTCTCATAATGTAGAAACGGTTAGACGTTTAACTAAGCAAGTTCGGATTCAGGCAAAATACGACCGGAGTCTGGAAGCATTAAAAAGAATTTCTGAATTTGGGTTAAGAACCAAAACTGGTATCATGCTGGGCCTTGGCGAAACAGAGGATGATGTGCTCGAGGCAATGGATGATCTGGTTGCCAATGGCGTACATATCCTGACTTTAGGCCAGTATCTACAACCTACCCGTAACCACCACCCTGTTGTAGACTGGATACATCCGGATCAGTTCGCTAAATACAAAGAAATTGGCCTGGCAAAAGGTTTGAGATATGTTGAAAGTGGCCCCTTGGTGCGTTCTTCTTATCATGCTGAAAAACATTTGTTCGACTTCTAATCAATTAAATATAAAAAAACATTTTTCATTTTGTTGTTGTTCTAGTTTCTGTATATTAGCAAACCCTTGGCAACGACAAAAAAAATATCACTATCTGAAGAAGAGCTGGTTGGCGCACTGAAAAATCGACACACGATTGCAGTACAGGCGCTGTATGATATGTATTCGGCAGCATTGCTGGGTGTGATATCGAGAATTGTTCAACCGATTGAACTCGCAGAAGATTTATTACAAGAAACTTTCATAAAAATTTGGAATTCAGGAGAAAGCTACGACGCTTCTAAAGGGCGTTTATTTACCTGGATGATGAACATTGCACGTAATTTAGCTATCGATAAATTACGCTCTAAAGATTTTAAAAATTCTAATAAAAACCAAGACATAGAAAATAACGTAGATTTCATTGACGCACAGAAAGAGATCAGTTTTAATGCAGACACCTTGGGTATCAAAGACATGGTAACTGCGTTAAAGCCTGAATTTACGAGCGTTCTTGATATGGTGTATTTTAAGGGATATACACACGTTGAGGCAGCAGAGGAGTTAAATTTACCATTGGGTACGGTGAAAACACGTATCCGGATGGCGATTATGGAGTTAAGAAAGAATTTTAATTGAAGTGGAAGAGGTAAACGCATATATAGAATCAGGCATACTTGAGCTTTATGTTCTTGTACAGTTAACTGTACAGGAACAACAGGAAGTTGAAGAAATGGCGGCCAGATATCCTGAAGTAAAACAGGAAATTGCCGCGATTGAGCTCGCTATGGAACAATATGCCCTGCAAAATTCAATCGAGCCTTCGGCGGAACTGAAAGATCAAATCATGAACCGCTTATCGGACAATGAAACCATTGTACCGGTAACTGCTGAAGTTGAACAGGTTATTAAACCGACACCTGTTGTTCCCATACAGCAGTACAATGAATATGAGGCAAAAATAAGAATATTGCGATTCGCCTTAGCCGCTTGCGTAGCCATGCTGGTTGTGAGCGCGATTGCCCTATACTCCGCACACAATGAACTTGGCCAGGCCAAAACTGAAATTTTAGCCCTGAATCTGGATAAGCAAAAATTCGCCAGCACCACCAGCTATTTAACCGAAGAAAATACTGACTTACGTAAAATTGCCGATATGGCTGACGATCCGGACTGGAAAGTGGTAAAACTTGCCGGTACTAAAATGGATCCTGCAGCAAAAATGGTAGTTTACTGGCACACCAGCGGACAGCATGTGATGGTTGACAATTCAAAAATGGCTTTGCCTGCGAATGACCAAAGCCATCAATATCAATTGTGGGCACTTGTGAATGGTAAACCAGTAGATCTGGGTGTTTTTGATGTGAAGTCAGACACCACACAGATTTTATTGGCCATGAAAGAAATTGCCGGCGCTCAAGCCTTTGCTGTCACCCTGGAAAAACGTGGTGGAAGTGTAAGCCCTACGATGGATCAGATGATCGTGATGGGTGGCGTTTAAAGCTTTAACAAACGTTTCAACGTTTTAGGTATTTCTGTTGCAACCTGCGAAGCCGTTACATTAAAATAGGATTCAGCTAGGTCATCACCCGATTTTCCATGTAAATAACAGCCCAAAATAGCAGCGTCTTTTACAGGGTAACCTTGTGCAACAAAAGCAGTGATTATACCTGCAAGCACATCACCCATCCCCCCTTGTGCCATTGCTGGATTTCCTGTTGTGTTGATATATACCAAACCTTTCTGGTCTACAATAAAAGTATATTGGTTTTTAAGTACAATCACGATCTTTCTGGCTTTTGCTTCACGAATAGCAGTCTGCAAACGGGCCCACCAGGTCGTATGTATGCCAAATAGGCGATCAAATTCTTTGATATGCGGTGTAATTACAGAATGCGGCGACAGCCCATCCAGCATTTTTTTATTGACGCTTAGCATATTCAGACCGTCAGCATCTATAATTAAAGGTAATTTCAAACGAATTAAGCCTCCAACAAGGCTTAAATTAGATTCTTCATCCGATAAGCCCGGACCAATGGCAATGGCATTGTAGGGCTCAATAGCACCCGGACTTAAAAGCATCTGTTTCTCCACAAACATCACCTCAGGAAGCGCAGCGTTTAACGCAGATAAACCACTTACGGGAATGGCAGCCGTAGTTAAGCCAGCTCCGGCACACAAACAGCCCTTTGCAGATAACAGCGCTGCACCCATAGTCAGCGTTCCGCCTGCAATGATCAGTGCATGACCATATGTACCCTTATGGCTAAACGGTTTTCTCAAATGGAATAGTGACCGGACGTCAGCCAGCTCTACCGCCATGTAGTCATTTAGATACTGCATGCCTATTGCGGCCATTTGCCCTTCAGGTGCTGAAGCATCTGGTAAAAAATCATTCAGTCTTTTGTCCATATTGGTCCTTTTTAAAGGCCCATTTCTTTTTTAAGAAATTTGCCGGTTAAACTAATTGGATTTTGAACCAATCCTTCAGGCGTGCCCTCAAAAATGATTCTACCCCCACCAACTCCTCCTTCTTCACCAAGATCAATTACCCAATCTGCTACTTTTACAACATCCAGATTGTGCTCAATAACCAATACTGTATTCCCTTTTTCAACCAACTCGTTCAATACACCCAATAAAACATTGATGTCTTCAAAGTGCAAACCTGTAGTTGGCTCATCTAATATATAAAAAGTTCTGCCGGTATCCTTTTTAGAAAGTTCGGTAGCCAGCTTAACCCGTTGTGCTTCCCCACCTGATAAGGTTGTAGAAGATTGTCCGAGTGTAATGTAGCCTAAACCAACATCTTTTAAGGTTTTGATCTTACGGTAAATGACTGGCATATTCTCAAAGAAATCGCAGGCATCTTCAATGCTCATATCTAAAACATCGCTAATGGATTTCCCCCTGTAACGCACCTCGAGTGTTTCGCGGTTATAACGTTTGCCATGGCACTCCTCGCAAGGTACCTGTACATCTGGCAGAAAATTCATTTCGATCACTTTCATACCACCGCCCTGACAGGTTTCGCAACGTCCGCCTTTCACATTGAAAGAGAAACGCCCCGGTTTATAGCCCCTTATTTTTGCTTCCGGCAATTGCACATATAAATTCCTGATGTCAGAGAATACACCGGTATAAGTTGAAGGATTTGATCGGGGTGTACGACCAATAGGTGCCTGATCGATTTCGATTACTTTATCAATTTCTTTTAAACCATTGATTTTCTCATAAGGCAGCGGGTGTTTTTTAGCCCTAAAGAAGTGATGGTTTAAAATCGGGTACAGGGTTTCGGTAATCAAACTGGATTTACCACTTCCGGACACACCAGTAACCGCAATGAACTTACCCAATGGAAAATCTACAGAAACATCTTTTAGATTATGGCCACTGGCTTTAATCAAAGAAAGTTTGTGTCCCGTACCTTTTCTACGTTTTTTAGGAACTTCAATCCCCTTTTTACCATTCAGATAAGCTGCGGTAAGTGTATCTGATTTCAAAATCTGCGCCGGCGTGCCTTGCGCAACAATTTGTCCACCATGTACACCTGCAGCAGGCCCAACATCAATCACGTGGTCGGCCTCTAAAATCATGTCTTTGTCGTGCTCCACAACCAAAACAGTATTACCCAGATCACGCAAATTTTTTAAAGCACCAATTAGGCGCTCATTATCCCGCTGGTGCAAGCCGATACTCGGTTCATCCAGAATATACATCACATTCATCAGCTGCGAACCTATTTGCGTAGCCAAACGAATGCGTTGCGCTTCACCACCAGAAAGGGTACGTGCCGTACGATCCAGCGAAAGGTAATTTAACCCAACATCAGTTAAAAAACCCAACCTCGATCTGATCTCTTTTAAAATCTCTTTGGCGATGGTATTTTGACGTTCAGACAATCGGTTTTCTAAATCCACATACCAGGTTTTTAGACTGTTTATGTCCATTTCTGCCAGCTCAAAGATATTCTTGCCGTCAATTTTAAAATGTAAGCTTTCTTTTTTCAGACGGGCACCGTTACATACCGGACAGGTTTTAAGTTTACGAAAACTTTCCATGTCATCCGTTGCGCCTTCGCCCTTACGCTCTTGCTGCTCCTCCAGTAATTTAATTACACCATCAAAAGTGATCTGGTAATTTTGTACGTTCCATTTATTATATTCTACAGCTACACTCAACAATTCGTGGGAGCCGTTAAGGATGATATCGATCACCTCCTCACTTAATTTCTCAAGCGGGGTAGACAAAGAGAAGTTGTACTTTTTTGCCAGGGCTTTCAACACCTGGAACATCCAGATCTCACGATACTCACCCATTGGCGCCAAACCACCGTTCATGATACTCAACTTTAGATTTGGCATGATCGATTCTTTATCGACCACAAAGATATACCCCAATCCGTCGCAGTTGTCACAAGCTCCATAAGGAGAGTTGAATGAAAAGCTATTGGGTTGCGGTTCATCGTAAGAAATCCCTGTCGTTGGGCACATCAAAAAACGGCTGAAATGAGATACATTATTCTCTTTATCGCTGATCTTAATGATGCCCTTACCCAGACGCATGGCCGTTTGCAGAGAATCTTGTAAACGTTTAATGTCTTTCCGGTCAATAATCAGGCGGTCTACCACAATTTCGATATCGTGAATCTTATAGCGGTCTACCTGCATTTTAGGCGACAAGTCCTGAATCTCTCCATCAATGCGCACCTTCACGTAACCCTGTTTACGAATCTGCTCAAATAACTCCCGATAATGCCCTTTTCTCCCCTTAACAACAGGAGCCAGGATATTGACAGGCATGTCATCGTATTTATTGAAGATGTTATTCAGAATCTGATCCTCACTCATGCGCTCCATTTTCTCACCGGTATTGTAAGAAAAAGCATCTGCTGTACGGGCATACAGCAAACGCATAAAATCATATATTTCAGTAATCGTACCTACCGTAGATCGTGGGTTCTTACTGGTTGTTTTTTGTTCAATGGCAATAACGGGACTTAGGCCAGATACTTTGTCTACGTCAGGACGCTCCATTCCTCCCATAAACTGACGGGAGTAAGCACTAAACGTCTCCATATAACGCCTTTGCCCCTCGGCATAAATGGTATCAAAAGCCAGTGAAGACTTGCCGCTACCACTCAGGCCGGTAATCACGACCAACTGGTTGCGCGGAAAGGAAATGTCTATATTTTTAAGATTATGCACCCTGGCACCGTATACTTCCACATCTTTTTGCTCGCCCAGGTCAACTGTTTTTTTGCTCATATATATTTTAAAAAAAGCTACTGAATGGATTGATTCATACAGTAATACTTACAACTGCAAAATTGCTAAAAATTTTATCATTTTACACCAATAAACTACCAAACCAAAGTTGTGCCATTCTCGGTTGGATGCCCAGTGCAGATCAATACCCTGCCAGCGGCAATTTCATCATCCATCAAAACCTCGTTATAGTCCATTTCTACGCCGCCTTTAATGCAATTGGCGGTGCAGGTACTGCATATGCCAGCATGGCAGCTATAAGGCAGTCTGATTCCATTGGACAGCGCAGCATCCAGGATTGATTGATTATAGGGCACATCAATGGTATACACTTCAGATTGATAGTTCAGCACCACAGAATAAGTATTGGTATGCTTTACTTTCTTCTCTGTCATATCGTCTTCATCCGCCTCATCTTCAGGAAGCACAAATGTTTCCCTTTTAATCTGGTCTTGTGAAAAACCAAGGTTCAATAAAGTAATGCGGCAAACATCCATATAGTCAACCGGTCCGCAGGTATATAATAAGGTATCCTTTTGCTCAAACATCAGGTTGTCCCTGATAATTTTTTCAATCAGCAAGCCGTTCAACCTGGCCATCATCAAATTTTGCGACTGGCTAAAAACGTAGATCAATTTAAAGCGATCAGAATAGGCTTGCTGCAAGGCATTGAGCTCCTCATAAAAAAGTGTTTGTGCCGCCGAACGGTTGCTGTAGGCCAGGACGATTTGCGTATCTTTCTCGCGTTTTAATGCAGTCTTGGCAATAGAAAATAAAGGGGTGATACCTACTCCTGCACCAAACATAAAAACTGTTCTTTTCGCATCCGTTTCGGGAACATAGTTAAAGCGGCCATTGGGCTCAACAGCTGTCAGCACATCTCCTATTGCCGTTTTATGATGTAATAGACGCGATATCGCACCATTTTCAACACGTTTGATCGCAATTGCTAACGGCTCATCGATGTCGGGAGAACTACAAAGTGAATAGGAACGTCTCAATTCTTTTCCAGCCACGTTAAAAACCAGTGTTAAAAACTGTCCGGCCTGGTAGTCTGGCCTCACACCATCCAGCGGTTCAAAACTGATAATCAGTGTTTCGCCAGGGCAAAAGACCATATTTGTAATCCGTAATTGCAGCAAATTCATAGCCGGGTAAATTAATGATTTTATTACAAAACAAAAAGCCGCCCCGATAGTTCGGAACGGCTTTCCCCAATTGCATTCTTTCTTAAAATTATTCGATATTTTTATCCTTATCGCTTTTCTCGTTAGCAGCCAGCATCGATCGGGATGCTTTATAGCCATATCGAACAGGATTTTCCATGATCTGTTTCATAGAAATCAATTTATAAACATAGCTCCCAGTTTCCCGGTTCAGCTTCATTTTAAAATAATTATCCTGGTTCTGCGCATTTATAGCTCTTCTCATGCTGCCATCTCCTACATTGTAAGCAGCGGCAACAAGTGTCCAGCTGTCAAAAATTTCGTAAAGGTCTTTGATGTATTTAGCCGCTGCTACCGTCGACTTGCGTAAATTGTTCCGCTCGTCTGTAGAACGATTGACTTTTAAACCGTAAGTCCGTGCAGTTCCCGGCATAAATTGCCATACTCCTGCGGCTCCCTTTGGCGAAACTCCGCCATGTAATCCAGACTCAACCAAAGCCATATACTTAAAATCGGCTGGAATGCCGTACGCGGCAAGGATCGGTTCAATGATTGGAAACCAAGCTGCCGCCTTCTGGTGCAGTTTATTGGTTTGTAAATTACTGAAATAATGTGCAGCTAATGTTTTCTTCATTTTTTTCTCCACTCTGGCATCTCCTGCCGGAAGGGTTTCATCTGCAAAATTCAATTGAGCCATTAAAGATTTGGGCTCGTTGGTGTGTGTTGTAACGGTATCTTTTACTGTAGTTTTTTCTTCTTTTGAAAGATTTTTTGATGCTTGGGGCATGTTGAAAGCGAACACTGTTGCCATGACAAATAATCCCATGATTATTGCACATGTCATTAGGTGTTTCTTGACCATTTTCCTCCTTTTTTTGGTTAACAATTTTAAAACGGCTGCAAATATAATGGATATTTATCTAATTATCAAGCTATTACAAAATAACCTATTAAAATCGGGCTTTAAAGATGTTTAAACCACGATTTTAATATACAAAAGACACAATGATGCATTTACCCAAAAAACTGGGTGTTTTTAATGGTTTTCAAGGTCCCGATATCTACGAAGAAAGACCTATATAAAGGATATCAAATGCGCAAAAAGACGCCTAAAATGCCTGAACAGGAAATAATGGAGATGCTGCATAAAAAGCGGCAGACATTTCCAAAAACACATGACTGGCAACCACTTATGTATAAATAATTACACCGAGCCTACACATTCCATTGTGTATTTGATCAAATTTACCTACCTTTGTGCCCGCATATTTTATGCGATTAATAGCGTATCATGATCAAAAACAACAACAGGAACAGTCGGGATGACAAGTCCAAGCCGGGAAACCGAAGTACAACAGGCAGAAGCCAGAGCGGAACTGATAGTTCCTACAAAGGCAAACGCAAGTTTGAAGATAAAGAAGGAAGAGATAATAAAAGCGATAGTCGCGGTGGTTATAAACCGCGTGAAGGCGACAGAAAAGATTTTAAGCCAAGGGAAGGCAGAGATGGGGAAGCCAGAAGCTTCAAACCACGTGAAGGCGATAGAAAAGACTTTAAGCCAAGAGAAGGTGATAGAAAAGACTTCAGACCAAGAACTGAAGGTAAAGATGGAGGCTCAAGAAGTTTCAAACCAAGAGAAGGCGATAGAAAAGATTTCAAGCCTGGAGAAGGCAGAACAGGAGAAGCGAGAAGCTTTAAACCGAGAGAAGGCGATAGAAAAGACTTCAAACCAAGAGCCGAAGGTGCTTCTGGAGAAAAAACCCGTAGTTATATTAAAAAAGACAATTTTGGCACTGGTGACAAACCTTTCCGCAAATTTGACGACAAGAAAAGTCAGAGTTCAAGAAGTACGGACAGCAGACCTTTTAGAAAAAGAGCTGATGAGGGTACAAGCAGACCTCCATATAAAGATCGCGGAGAGCGGACGGAACGTCCGGAGCGTGATGAATTTTCAGTACGTGGCGCCCGTCAGGAGCGGAATTCAAGTTGGGCTGGACCTGAAAAGGCGCCAACCATGCGCGGACGTAAAAATCCGGTACAACAAGATGACGGCTTAATCCGCCTAAACCGTTACATTTCCAATGCTGGTATATGTTCCCGTCGTAAGGCTGATGAACTGATCGCTGCGGGTGTAGTTTCTGTAAATGGTGTTCCAATTTCTGAACTTGGCCATAAAATAGATCCTTACAAAGACGAAGTGCGCTACAATGGTGAACTGTTGAAACGTGAAAAGAAAGTTTACGTATTATTAAATAAACCTAAAGATTACATCACCACTACTGATGATCCTCAGGAACGACGTACCGTGATGCAATTGGTTGAAAAAGCCAGCAGGGAACGTATTTATCCAGTAGGTAGACTGGACAGAAACACCACTGGTTTGTTGTTGATGACCAATGATGGCGATCTTGCCGATAAATTATCCCACCCAAGAAACGGTATCACCAAAATATACCATGTAGAACTAAGCAAGAGCTTAAGTCAGGGAGATTTAAACAAAATTCAATTCGGATTGGAACTGGAAGATGGTTTGATTAAACCAGATTCTGTATCTTATGTTACAGGCGGATCTAAACGCGAAGTAGGTATACAGATCCACAGCGGAAAAAACAGGATTGTACGTCGTATATTTGAACACCTGGGATATGAGGTGGTTAAACTAGACCGCGTTGTTTATGGCAACTTGACCAAGAAAGACTTGCCGCGTGGCAGATGGCGTTTCCTGGAAGAGCATGAGCTGATCCAGATCAAACACCTGATCCAATAAAAATAACCATGAAGAAAATTCTCTCGCTTTTACTGCTGACAGCACTGTTTGTACAAGGCTTTGCACAAACAAAGGAATACAATTTAATTGTAGGAACTTACACTAGTCCGGGTAAAAGCGAGGGAATTTATACCTATACCTTTGATGCCAACACAGCTGAATTTAAATGGAAAAGTGTTGCCAAAGCGGTAACCAATCCGAGCTACTTATCCGTTAGCAAAGACAATAAGTTCATTTACGCAGTAGCTGAAGCGACAAACAATAGTGCCGTAGCTGCTTTTGCGTTCAACGGCATTACCGCTGAGCTTACCTTTTTAAATAAAGAGGCGACTACAAGTCCGGGTCCCTGTTTTGTGCTTACCGATGGTAAAAATGCTTTCAGTGCCAATTATGGCGGCGGCAGCATTTCTGTATTTGGAATTAACAAAAATGGAGCGCTAACTCCCTTAAAACAACTCTTACAACATACAGGTAAAAGCATCGACCCGCTAAAAAGACAAGAAAAAGCACATGCGCATCAGGTTCAGTTTACTCCGGACCATAAATATGTGACTTGTACTGACCTTGGCGAAGATCAAATCTATATTTACAACTACCACCCAGAATCAAAGGATCAGGTGCTGACTTTAAAATCGGTATTTAAAACGAATGCAGGTACAGGCCCCAGACACCTTACTTTTAGTCCGAATGGCAAATTTGCCTATCTGGCCCATGAATTTAACGGCAGCATTACCACTTTTGCATACCATAAAGGCCAGTTAAATAAAATCCAGGAGATAGCAAGTACCGACGCAGACTTTTCAGGGAAGGTTGATGGCGCTGACATTCACCTATCGCCTGATGGTAAATTCCTATATGAAACCAACCGTGGAGACGCCAACAGCATATCGGCATTTGCAGTGCAGCCTGATGGCAAATTGACCTTTGTAGCCAGAACAAGCACCTTAGGCAAGGGCCCCAGAAACTTTACTATTGATCCAAGTGGTAAATATTTATTGATAGGCCACCAATACAGCAATGAGGTCGTGATATTTGAACGCAACCAGCAAACCGGTACATTAACAGATACCGGAAAAAGAATAAATCTAGGTGCACCAGTTTGCCTGGTATTTGCACCGATCAGCTAAAAAAAAAGGTCCCTGGAAAATCCAAAGACCTTTTTCTACGACCACAAACAAGCCAATTAAACAGCCAATTGCTTGTTCTTTGCCGTTTCAATCACTTCATTATAATAAGCGATATATTCAGGAAGAATCTTTTTCAAATCAAAATCCTGTGCCCTTGTCAATGCATTCTCTTTAAATTGCGCCAGCACCTCGTCATTCTCCAGAATACGTATAGCCTTAGCTGCCATATCATCTACATCGCCCACGTTACTCATAAAGCCACAAAAGCCATCTACATTAAGTTCTGGTAAACCGCCAGCATTGGATGTGATTGCAGGAACCTTACAAGCCATTGCTTCAAGCGCTGCCAAACCAAAGCTTTCCGACTCTGAAGGCATTAAGAAAAGATCAGACACCGAAAGAATCTCTTCAATCGCATCCTGCTTGCCTAAAAAGCGAACGTGTTCGCAAATACCCAGGCTCCGGCACAGTTGCTCATCGTAAGCCCGCTCAGGTCCATCCCCTACCATCAATAATTTGGAAGGGATAGTCTCCTGGATTTTTTGGAACATCCGGATCACATCTGCCGTGCGCTTTACTTTCCTGAAATTGGACGTATGAATCAAAATACGTTCGTTATTCGGCGCTATTGCTTTTTTAAAATGATCCTTAGGCTTTAAACTGAACCTGCTAAAATCAATAAAATTCGGAATCACCTTGATTTCGTTGGTGATCTCAAAATGCTTTTCTGTATCGTCTTTCAAACTTTGAGATACCGTCGTTACACCGTCAGATTTATTGATAGAGAAAGTAACTACAGGCTTATAGGTCGGATCTTTACCAACAAGCGTAATATCTGTTCCGTGCAAAGTAGTCACAAATGGAATGTAAATGCCATAGGTTTCCAGAATTTGCTTGGCCATAAATGCTGCCGAAGCATGCGGAATGGCATAATGAACATGTAAAATATCCAGATTTTCGAAGCGGACCACATCTACCAGTTTGCTGGCTAAAGCAGACTCATAAGGCGCATAATCAAATAGGGGATAATCCCTTACGGATACCTCATGATAAAATAAATTGGCAGAGAAAAAATCCAGACGCGCCGGCTGGCTATATGTAATAAAATGAACCTGGTGCCCCTCATCAGCAAGTGCCTTACCAAGTTCAGTGGCTACAACACCGCTCCCCCCAAAGGTCGGATAACAAACAATACCTACTTTCATTAATTTAGAATCTGTTTAATGGTTAAAAACCGGGAAGTTAAATCTTCTTGTTTTGTTAACGCAAAGTACACTACTTAAATTGAGCTTTGTGTTAAACTATTGCAATTATTTAACTAGGCTTTCATTTCTGCCTGAATCACCAAGAACATCTCATTTGGCCTTTGGGTGCCAATGTAATATTCAAAGCCATCGCGGTCGGTCAATACCACGGCATCTTTTCCCGAAGAATAGAAGCGCACACTGCCTTTGCGGTGCAGGTTATAAACCGGATTATTGAACAGATAATTACTATAGGTGTCTTTTCTAACTTTTGTAATGGTATTTAAATCGATCTCTACACGTTTTGCCGACCATAAGCCTTCAATAATAATGCGTTTATTATCAATCGTAGTTTTGTATTGAATCAAAAAGAGCAGAAGTATCGAAACACCGATGATACCAAAACCAACAACCAGGAATAAGTCCTGCGTATTGTCCCGGTCACGCTCATAAACATAAGCCGCAAAACAAAAGGCAGCCATAATCAGGCGAATACATATCCTGATATAATCACGGCCAATGTACTGTTTCTCAAAAAATGCGTATCGGTTACCCATTATTATAATTTTGCATTAAAGTTAGTCGTTTTTTCATAGCCTTGGCACATTGATTACATCAAGATTGTTTAGAAATTGTAATATGTAGACTACGCAATTCAAATATCGTTACAGTTTTTGTTAAAGAAGTAATCCGATAGCGTTCATCCTGGCGCAAACCAGCGATCCAGATGATTTCCCCGTTTCCATTGATCAGTACCGGAACCTGATCCTTAACAGACAAGGGAATTTTTTCGTCAATCAGGTAGTCACTTAACTTTTTGAAGCCCTTCATTCCGATCGGTTTGAATTTATCACCAGGCTGGCGGCTTCTCAATACCAGGGGAAATAAAAGCTTAGCTGTATCTACATATGCCCTGGCCTCATTCTTTTCAAACTGAATACAATCTGCATTTGAAATTTGTATTTCTTGCCCGGCAAATGCTACACGACTATCGTTAGAATGAATCATCTGCAGCTGATTTTCACCTGCAGCAGTTAACAATGGACTCACAATCAAATCCGAACGATCGATCGTGAAACGATGGGTATGGCTAAAAAAAGAAGTTCCGCTCTGTTTACCGAGGCTCTGCAAAATCTCTGCAATTAAAAATTCCGAAGCGGAAAAAGGCTTTAACAACTCAAACAGCAGTAAAGTTTGAGGCGCCAGTTTTTCAATCTTATTCAAAGAGATGTGCAGGGTATCATTTCTCCTGTCTAGCATAGAAAGGCTCAAATCCGCAACAACTTTCTGTAATACCTGTTCCGTTTCAGCAAAGCGCTGGATGTTATGTGCAAAGGTTTGTTCCAGATTGGGATTAAGCTCTTTGAGCTGTGGAATCACTTTTAACCGAAGTTTATTACGTGCATATTTAGTACTGCTGTTGGAGCTGTCTTCTACATATGCAATGTTATGTTCAGCAATCAGCTGCTCTATTTCATTTCTGGATAGAAAAAGTAGTGGCCGGATTAAATGGCCCCGCTTTGGCAGGATACCGTGTAAGCCTGCAATGCCAGTGCCCCGTGTTAAATTTAACAGCACCGTTTCAATGGCATCATCCTGATGTTGGGCCAATGCGATTAACTGATAGTCCTCCGCTTGCCTGATTTGTTCAAACCAGTCGTAACGTAATGTTCTGGCGGCCATTTGTGTAGAAACCTGATGGCTTGCGGCGTAAGCAAGGGTATCAAAATTTGTGAAATGAAAGGAAACCCCTAGGTTCAGCGCAAGCTCCCTCACAAAATCTTCATCCCGCTGGGACTCCTCCGCCCTTAAATTAAAATTACAATGCGCAATGCCGAAATTGTTGCCCAGAAGCTTAAACAGGTGTACCATCAACACAGAGTCCTTCCCCCCGCTAACTGCCAGCAAAACCTTGTCTTTGCTGGTAAAAAGTGCGTGCTGACCTATAAAGGTCTTAAAATTTTGAAGGGGTAGTAACATAATTCAAAAATATTAGTTTTAAAGCTGATTGTATACAATCTACAAAAAATAACACATGCGACTGCTGAATATCAGTCTAAGTAAAAAAGTACTTCGTTGAAATAACCGGCGGCTTTATATCGTTAATAAGCCACTAATACACAAAAAATAAATAGATGAAATTTGAATACAAACCATCCTGCAAAAAATTAACTTTGTAAAGTGCAGAAATTACGTTTTTTCCTGATCATACTTCTATTTCCGTTCGCCACGCTTGCGCAACAGAAGACTAAAATTATTGTGCAAAAGTTTGATGCTACAAATACTGATGCAACAGATAAGAACAATACGATCACTTACCTTAGGAACCCGGTATTCAGACAAGACAATGCAACTCTAACTTGTGACAGTGCTGTATTTTATGTAACAAAAAACACTTTTGACGCCTATAACAATGTACACATTAATCAGGGAGATACGGTCAACATTTATTCCACGCGTTTAAATTACAATGGAAATACCAAGATTGCCCATTTGACCGAAAACGTGAAAATGATCGATAAGGAGTCTGTGCTAACCACCAATATTCTCGATTATAACATGGCTACCAAAATTGGGACTTACATCACCGGTGGCAAGATTGTGACCAAGGACGTGACCATAACAAGTAAAAATGGATACTATTTTTCAAAAGACAACGATGCATTCTTTAAATACGATGTAATTGCTGTAACGCCACAAAGTGTGATCACCTCAGATACCCTGAAGTACAATACGAAATCCAAATGGACGTATTTTTACGGCCCAACCAATATTAAAGGAAAAGACGATAACCTCTATACCGAAAACGGAGCCTACAATACAGAAACTCAAATTGCCTTTTTTGGCAAAAAAAATCTATATACCAACGGTACCAAATCTTTAAAAGGTGATAGTTTACATTACAATGGAGCACTGGGAATTGGCAAAGCGGTACGAAATATTGTATTTAGGGATACAACCGATAAAACAGTATTGTACGGACAATTGGGCTATTACTACAAGAAGGACGAGCGAACACTGGTTACCAAGAACCCCTATATGGGAATGGGGACTTCAGATTCTATCAAAGTTAATGGGAAACTTCAGCCAGACAGCCTTTGGCTTGGTGCAGATACGCTGGAAACGCAAATGGTGCTGAAGAAATCCTTAAAGTTGATTTCCTCTCCTGTCATCAAAAAAGATAATGAACTTGGCGAAGAAGAAAAACCGGAAAAGAAAGTTGGCGAAGGAAAAACAAAAACTGTAGCAACCGAGCCTGCAGGCAAGCAAAAGCCAGATAAAAAACAGCCGAAAAAGAACGGCAAAGACGAGAAAAAAGATATTGCAGCAAAAGGAAAACCTGTCATTCCTCCAGATAGCACATTGAAGGCGTTAAAAGACTCCATACCGATCCAGATCAAAACAGACAGTTTACTAAAGAAAGCAAAGGATACGATTCCTAAACTGATCAAAACGATGCCTCTTTCCATTAAAGCGAAAGCAGATTCGGTTTTAAAAGGAAAGGCTGATCCTTTATTAAAAGGGAAAACCGAAGGTTTGTTAAAGGCAAAACCAGATTCTTTGTTAAAAGGAAATGCGTTGAAAGGAAAGGTCGATACCAGTTTAAAAGGGAAACTGAACCCGAAAAACCCAACACTTAAAGACAGTGTTCCATTTAACCCTGAGGATACGGTAAGGACACGGGTAATTAAAGCCTACCACAAAGTAAGGGTCTACAAATCTAACATGCAGGCTGTTGCGGATTCACTTTTTTACACCAGTGCCGATTCTACTCTACGTTGGTATAAAAACCCAATCCTATGGTCAGAAGGCTCACAGCAGACGGGCGACACGCTGTACCTGCAACTTAAAAACAAAAAACTGAACACTTTGCAGGTATTGCAAAATGCATTCCTGGTGAATGTCAATGCAGACTCCGCGCGTTACAATCAGATTAAAGGTAAGCTCATCACTGTATTTTTCAAGGATGGCAAAATGAAAAACATGTTTGTAGATGGGAATGCGGAGAGCATTTACTTTAATCAGGACGATAAAACGCACGATTACACAGACATGAACCAGACGGTGAGCAGCAGGCTTAAAATCATATTTAAAGAAAAAGCGATCCAGACCATCACAACCGTAAAAGAACCTGATGGGGTAAGAACACCTATGGTAGAGTTAAAAGAGGATGTCTTTTTGACCGGCTTTACCTGGAGGCCTGAACTCAGGCCATTGTCTAAAAAGGAGGTCATCAATGGCAAACCAAAAGTCGCAGCTAAAAAAGCAGGTCAGACCGGAGCCAAGCCGACAAAAGGTGCTGTTGGTGCGAAACCTGGAATCAAGCCGCCCATAGATACCAAAGGAAAACCAGTAAATCAGGCGGTCCAGGACCTCAGTAAAAAAGCAGTGCCGATCATAGGTAAAGACAGTACGATCTTAAAAAACGCAGCCAGCAAAATGGACTCCCTTCTTCAAAAAGAATTCAAACTGGATTCGTTGAAACCGGTTAGTGTTCCTTTAAAAAAGAAATAAGTTTTTTCATGGCGATGGCCCGGTGACTGATTTCGTTCTTTTTAGCCATATCCATTTCTGCAAAAGTAATGTCGTAACCATCTGGTTGGAAAATAGGGTCATATCCAAAGCCCTTTACACCCGAAGCTGCTGCCCTGATTGTACCTTCAATTACGCCTTCAAAAAGATAGTTTTCACCATCTCTGATCAGTGAAACCACAGTTTTAAAGCGTGCTTTTCTATTCTTCTGTCCGGCCATTTTTTGCAATACCAGGTTCATATTGTCCAGATCGCCACGTTTCCCCGAATACCTTGCCGAGTAAATACCTGGCTCGTTGTTCAGGGCCTCCACTTCAAGACCACTGTCATCAGCAAAACAATCCAGCCGGTAGTTTTCAAACACATAAGCAGTTTTCAAAGCTGCATTTTCAGCAAAGGAATTCCCCGTTTCCGGGATGTCTGTCGTGCAACCAATATCATCCAGGTTTAACACCTCATATTGATCTTTAAGCAGTGCAATTACTTCAGCCGTTTTGTTCTTATTATTGGTAGCAAATATTATTTTCTTCATTACAATCCAAGTTTTTGCAGACTTCCCCATAAAGCTTTTTTGGTTGCTGCATCCTGATCAAGTGCTTTCAATTCCGTTGAGAAGATGAGTCTGACCTGCCCTTGCTGAACAATAGCATTCCTTGCCTGGTCAGGCAAAGCCAGTTGCAGGGGGCTAACGCCAAAAGCAAACACCAATGCTGGTGAAAAGTAAGACTGAAACTGTTCAAATTTCACATCAGGGTAGGCTGCATAATTAACCAAAGCAAAATCAGCAGCACTCAGGTTCACTGATTTTACTATTTTGCGCAGCAGTTCTCTTCCTTTTTCATCACTGACTTCGTTTTGAGAATCGTTTACCAGGATGAGGACATTCCGTTTGTTGCTGCCCAGGAATTTGAATGCAATCGCTTCTGCTCTCGGTTTGGTCTGCACAGCTACCGCATCTATCTGATCATCAGATCCATTCACAATATAGATATCATCGGTAAAAAACAAACGCAGGGCTGCTTCATTCGCAGTAAGTTGACTATCCATTCAGAATCGTTTTATGGGAAATCTTTTTTCTGTTAAAATTAGTTAAATATCTTATTATAGTGCCTTTATTTATTACTTTTATGCCTTAAAAAAATATACACCATATATCTTTTGTGAGAAAAACGTACTGCATTATTATTTTGTGTTTCATAACGGCAAATACATTTGCACAAAATGTGGCAACGATTAACGGGAAGCCATTAAGCGCTAAAGAATTTATATGGTTTTATAAAAAAAATCATCAGAACGACGCGAATGCGTATAAGGATTTGGAAACATATTTAAATCAGTATATTAATTTTAAACTCAAAGTACTTGATGCCAAAGACATGCATTTGGATACAGATACAGCCTATCTCAACGAGATCAAAAATTACGACATCGCTTTGCGTGCCCAAAAACACGTTGCTAAAACGAATGCGATGTACAACATGATCCTGAATGAGTATAAAGATGCTGCATTGATGTTCAATGTTTCAGAAATGAAAGTCTGGAACAAAGCGCAAAGCGACGAAAATCTGCTCCGTGCTTTCTATGATAAAAATAAAAACACTTATACCTCAACTTTCGAAGACATCAAAACCCAGGTCATGAATGATTATGAACAGTACCTGGAAAACGAATGGGTACAGGCATTAAGAAAAAAATATACGGTAAAAGTTAATCTGCCAGAGGTACGTAAACTCGTAAAGTTATAAGGCCGGCTACCTTAAAAATTATTGATAATATTAAATTTGCAACAGGAATACAATTGAACAAACATAGAATGAAGAAATTTTTAGTAATGGCAAGTGGATTAATCTGCTTGTTTTTGAATACACAGGCACAGAAAAAAAACATAGATAAAGTTGTTGCGGTGTTGGGTAATAACATTATTCTATTGTCTGATTTAAACCAGCAATATGCACAATTTTTAAATCAGGGAAATCCTGACGATCCCAAAATAAAATGCATGATCTTACAGCAAATGCTCGCTCAAAAACTATTGAAGCAGCAAGCTGAAATTGACTCTGTGATGGTTGATGATTCTCAGGTTGATGAAGAAGTAGAAAAAAGAATGCGTTACCAGATTCAGAAAGCTGGTGGGCAGGAGCGTTTGGAGCAATTTTTAAACCGCTCAGTTCTACAATATAAAGATGAGATCCGACCAGACATCAAAGAACAGCTGATCTCTAATAAAATGCAACAAAAAATCACTCAGGATGTGAGCATCACCCCTTTAGAAGTAAAAAAATATTTTGAAAGCTATAAGAAAGATAGCTTACCTGATATCCCTACCGAGTTTGAAATTGGGGAGATTGTAATGTATCCAAAACTGACCAAGGCAGAAAAACAGAAGTTTTATGATAAAATCGATGCCATCCGTCTGCGGGTGAAAAGCGGTGAAGACTTTGCCTTCCTTGCAAAATCTTATTCAGAAGATCCTGGATCAGCAGCTGAAGGCGGAGACCTTGGTTTCTTTGACCGCCATGCAATGGTAAAAGAATTTACCGCACAGGCTTTCAAGTTAAAACCAGGTGAAATGTCGCCAGTATTCGAAACAGAACACGGTTTTCACATTTTGCAGGTAATTGAACGTCGCGGTGAGCAGGTTCAGGCCCGTCATATCCTGGTCAGACCACAAACTACACCGGCGAGTTTAGACCGTATCAAATTAAAAGCAGATACCATTTACAAGAACATTTTTGACAAAAAACTTCCTTTTTCCACAGCCGCTTCAGAATATTCTGACAATAAGGAATCTCAATACAATGGCGGGATGTTGTTATACGCCGACAACGTAACGGCCAGAACAACTTTCATTCCTGCAGATAAATTAGATCCGAAAGTATTTTTAATTGTAGACACCATGAAGGTTGGAGAAATCTCTAAACCTGTACTGTTTACAGATCAAAGTGGAAAAGATGGCTATAAAATTCTGTACCTTAAAGCAAAAATCCCACCGCACAAAGGAAACCTGGAGCAGGATTATGCCAAGTTCAAAGAGCGTGCACAGGAAGATAAAACCAATAAATATTTGAGTGACTGGTTTGAGAAGAGAAGAAACAACACCTATATCCGTATTGATGAAGATTATGATCAATGCGATGAGTTAAAAATCTGGACTCAGGCTTCTAAAAAATAAGCAACTATGCAGTTTGATAATGATATAAAAGCAGTTGACGCACTGCACCAAGCCTACAAAAGCATCAAAGCTGAAATAGGAAAAGTTGTTATTGGACAGGATGAAGTGATTAAATCTGTTTTAATCTCTATTTTTAGTAACGGTCATTGCCTATTGGTTGGCGTACCCGGACTGGCAAAAACATTGTTGGTTCAAACGGTAGCCAATGTGCTTGACCTGAACTTTAACCGCATACAGTTTACCCCGGATTTGATGCCCAGTGACATCATTGGTGCAGAAATCCTGGGTGAAGACAGGAGTTTTAAATTCATCAATGGCCCGATATTCTCCAATATCATCCTGGCTGATGAAATCAACAGAACACCTCCAAAAACGCAGGCAGCCTTACTGGAAGCCATGCAGGAGAAAGCCGTTACGGCAGCTGGATTAAGGCATGTATTGCCCAATCCTTTCTTTGTACTGGCCACACAGAACCCCATTGAGCAGGAAGGCACCTATCCGCTTCCAGAGGCGCAACTGGACCGTTTCATGTTCAACGTACATCTAGGGTATCCAAGCTTTGAAGAAGAGCTTACCATCGTTAAAAACACCACCAGCAACCGCGACGTTCAACTGAACAAAATCATCAATGCCGCGCAGATCCAGTATTTTCAAAAACTGATCAGAAACATTCCCATTACAGATAATGTAGTAGAGTATGCGGTGAAACTGGCTAGTAAAACCCGTCCGAACACACCTTACGCCACAGATGCGGTCAATAAATACATCAGCTGGGGCGCCGGACCGAGAGCTTCACAATTTTTAGTAATTGGAGCCAAGTGCCATGCGGCCATCTCTGGCAAATATGCTCCGGACATTGAGGATGTACAAGCCGTTGCAGAAGCCATTTTACGTCACAGAATCGTACGTAACTACCGTGCTGAAGCCGAAGGCTTATCCATTGAGCAAATTATCAAAGACCTGTTTTAAAGGCTTTAATTTAAAGCCTGCTTATATAAATTTGGGTAATCGGTTACAATTCCATCTACGCCCAGATTGATTAGGTATTTCATGTCTTTGATTGAATTTACTGTCCATGGCAATACCTTTACCCCAGCTTCATGGCAACGATCTACCAGCCCTTTTCCTACCAGTACGTAATATGGACTATAATAGGTTGGTGTAAAGCCTAGCAATTTAATACTGTCTTCAAAATCCTGTTTCTCATCAATCATCAAAGCAGTTTTAACTGTTGGGTATTTTTCATGTAAATATTGTAGCGTACGCATGTCAAGCGACTGTATAATGATGCGCTTGAGCAGTTTCTTTTCTGTTACAATTTCCATGATCTTCTCAATAAACACAGCAGCATCAGGTTGAAATACGCCATCGCCCTTTCTGATCAGCGCAGTTTCAATATTATAGATTGGCTTAGGCAATCTATTCCGCTTCACATACGCCTCTACAGAGTCAATCGTTTCTGCTAGCAAAGGTTTATAAGCCGCCATTTTCATTTGTCCGGGAAAACGGTTATGAATTTTATTCCCTACATCAAACTTCCTGATCTCCTCATAGTTCATTTTGAACATATTGTATTTCTTCTCATCCTTAAACGTAATGGATTTACCATCAGGCCGGGTACTGATTTCATTGTTAAAATAAGGCTCATGCGAAAGCACAACCTGTTCATCTTTAGAAATGACTACGTCCAGATCCAATACATTTACTTCCAGATCTAAGGCCTTAATCATGCCGGGAATGGTATTCTCGGGCATAATACCCCTTGCACCCTGGTGTCCGATAAGCATAAATTTCTGGGCCTGTACTTGCGTAGACAAGGCAATAATGGCAACGATTAGTAATTTATTCATGTATGTAAGCTATAACGACATAAAGTAAGGGTTTATTGGGCTTTAAAACAAAAAGGTCCCTTAAATAATTAAGAGACCTTTTGCAAAATGAGTTTCGATATTAACGTTCAGCAGGTGTAAAAGCCTGAACGATGATATTCCAGTTGTGATCAGCCTGACGTTCGTAAATGAATACATAATTAAAGCTTTCACGCAGGTCTGCTTTATAATCAACGGTAGCTACGCCATAAGTGTAAGCCAGGTCGCCACCATCGGCTTTACCTACCTTGGTAGTTTTCAGGTTCACTTTACTTACCATTCCATTAAAAAAGGTAATCGCTTTATCTTTACCTACAATAGGTTCATAGCCTGGAAATAATACCCTGGCGTCCGGATTCAGGAAACCAGCGAAAGCAGCGATGCCATGTGTTTTAAGCAGGGTATTTAAGGTTTTTTCTGTTGTTGCAATGATATCGGCACCAGCAGCACGTTGCTTATCGTTTAAAAACTTAGGTTTATAGCTATCCTTTGGCTCTATAAATTCCGGCGTAACTTTAGCTAAAGGTTTGTTGGTTGTGGTACCTAAATCTAAAGCCAGTTCCCATTTACCTTCTTTTGCAGTCCACACCGATAAATATTGACCATATGTTTTTGCTCCTTTGACCTCATACGGACCAGTTGTAAAACCCCAATCCCCACTTCTCGATACTTTGGCATAAGCCGGTGTCCAGCTGATGTCTTTACTTTCAGGCTGTCCGGCATAAAAAGTTTTCGCATTTACCGGGTTTGGTCTAAACACCAAACCATCCGCAGCAGCAAATGTGGTGTAAGCTGTTTTTGCACCATGTTTTGCAAGGCTTTCAGCGAATTCTTTTTCAGCTTTAACCAACGATTTGGTACTTCCATCAGATTTTTGAGCGTAGGCACCAACAGTCAATGAAGCAGCAATAATTGTATACAGGAATTTGTTCATCATAATATTTAAATAATACGGCACTAAGATAATATTTGAAGCGTTTTAAGCATTTAAAAAGTAATTAACAATTAAACAATTGTGTTAAATCTTACTCCAGGTAGTACCTTCTTTACTATCTTTCAATTGTATGCCCATACCTTGCAACCCGATCCTGATTTTATCAGAAGTGGCATAGTCTTTATTTTCTTTTGCTGCCTTGCGGATATCGATCATCATATCCAGTACCGAGTTCAACTCTACATTTGAAGCATCTTCGTCTTTCAATCCGAAAATATCAAACACAAAATCCTGAATCAGTTTTTTAAGCTTTTCCAATTCAGCAGCATCAATCTTTGCCTTACCATCGTAAACGATATTGATGATCCTTGCTGCTTCAAAAAGCTCAGCAATCACTACCGGACTGTTGAAGTCATCATCCATTGCCTTGATGCAGTTTTGCTCAAGGCTAGCTAGATCAAAGTCATTACCATCCGTAGACGGCACCAATTTATCCAGAAGGCTTACTGCGTTCATCAACCTTCTGAAACCCTTTTCAGAGGCATCCAGGGCTTCATTGGAGAAATCCAATGTACTTCTGTAATGCGCTTGTAACATGAAAAATTTAACGGTCATCGGGCTAAACCCTCTGTCCAGTAAAGGATGGTCGCCGGTAAACAGTTCACCTGGTAAAAATCCATTACCTGCAGACTTAGACATTCGGGCTCCATTTACTGTCAGCATATTGGTATGCATCCAATATTTAGCCGGCTGTTTGTGACTGCAAGCTTCGGATTGTGCAATTTCATTGGTATGGTGCGTTGCAGCCAGGTCCATTCCACCACCGTGAATGTCAAACTCCTCACCCAGATATTTAGCACTCATGGCTGAGCATTCAATGTGCCAGCCCGGAAAGCCTTCTCCCCAAGGAGATTGCCAACGCATAATGGTCTCGGGCTTGGCTTTAATCCAAAGCGCAAAATCCAAACGCCCCCTTTTGTCATCCTGTCCACCCAATTCTCGGGTATTGGCCAGCATATCCTCCAGGTTTCGGTTCGTCAATATGGTATAATTGTAAGCCTTGCTATACTTCTCAACGTCAAAATAAATTGTTCCGTTCACCTCATAAGCATAACCATTGGCAATGATCACTTTGATCATTTCAATTTGCTCAATGATATGTCCGGTTGCCGTAGGCTCAATGCTCGGTGGAAGCGTATTGAACATACGCAAAACATCATGAAAGCCCAGGGTATACTTTTGTACAATCTCCATTGGCTCCAATTGTTCCAGCTTGGCCCTTTTGGCAAATTTATCATCACCTTCATCTCGGTCACCTTCCAAATGCCCGGCATCCGTAATGTTTCTTACATAACGCACTTTATAACCCGAATATTTGAGGTATCTGAAGATCAGGTCAAAGGAAATAAACGTACGACAATTACCCAAATGCACATCACTGTAAACGGTAGGTCCGCAAACGTACATTCCTACATGAGGAGCGTTGAGCGGTTCAAAATGTTCTTTTTTCCGTGTAAGGGTATTGTATAGGTGTAAGCCTTTTTCCATTGTGCAAAGGTAAAAATTTTAGGGGTTTAATCTCAAATCACTGCGAACAGGAAAATGGTCTGACAATTCTGCTTCAATGACCCGGTAATTCACAACTTTAAGGTCCTTGGTGGTGGCAATATAGTCAATCTGGAAGTTAGGAAATTTACCGTTATAGGTCTTTCCAAATCCTGTTCCCTGTTCTTTAAAAGTATTGTTTAAGGATTTTGTGAGCTGCGTTACCGCATAAGAAGCCGGCGTATCGTTAAAATCACCTGCAATTAAAAAGGGGGTTTCACAGGTTTTCATATGCGCTTTCATAATGTCGACTTGCGCACTTCGCTTTAAAAAAGCAGTTTTCAACATGCTCACAATCCTTTTGGAAGGTAAAATCTCCGGTTCCATTTTTTGTTTTACCTGGTCAATGTAACTATAATCCTGTTTATCAAAAGATATGGATTGCAGGTGTACATTATAAATCCTCAATTTGCTGTTGTTGACAACAATGTCAATATAGATACTCGCATTGCCCCCGTAATTGGCACCAAATACGATAGTTCCTTTATCTTTTATCGGATACTTGGAAAAAATAGCCAATCCGGTAGCCTCATAGTCATTCTGAGCAGAAGGCACAAAATAATAATGTGGCTTACCCAGGATGCGAATCAGGCTATCCGTAATGTCGAAAGTCCCTTTCCGACGGGTGAAATATTCCTGAAAACAGATGATATCCGGATTCTCATTTTCGATCAGGCTTAACATTTTTTGTTTCACCGGCTCTACATTTTCCTGCCCATATGGTTTAAAGCTGTGCACATTATAGGTCATCATCCTAATCAGGGTCGGATCAGTTTTAGGTCCTAAACCCGCTTCTCCGATGAGTCCAAAAGTGGCTGTCAAAGCCTGCCATCCCAATAAGATAAGCACAACAGTACCAAGGGCGAAAGTCCAGCGTTTACGCAGACACCACCACAAGATCATCAGCATATTGAGAAACAGGATATACGGATAAGCCAGGCCAAAAAAGGCGATATACCGATAGTGTCTTGGATCAAACCTTCCGGCTAAAAAACCCAACACCAGGGCAATGGCCAGCAAAACAGCACCGGTCCGAACCAATCGGTCTAAAAATGTAGGCTTATCTTTCTTCATCAATGCTTACTTGCCTTAAATAAAGTTTCCTTTTCCGTTTTACTTAGTTTATCATATCCCGATGTAGAAATTTTATCTAAAATACGGTCAATCTCATCCTGATTTACCTTTTCAACCGTCCGTCTGTCAGTAGCACGACCAAAATCATTTTTAACTACTTTTAGCTTAGGCTTACGTTTAAAAAGTTTGCTCCAGTCTGTTCCTTTTTTTAACAAAAAGATGTAGAGAAAACCAAATAATGCACCACCAAGGTGGGCAAAGCTACCACCGGCATCGGTACTGGCAATTCCGATTAAATCCAGCACGATATAACCCAATGCCAGGTATTTCAGCTTCACATCCCCCAAAAAAAGCAAGCGTATGCTATAATCAGGCACTAAGGTAGCTGTAGCTACTACAATTGCCATAACCGCAGCAGAAGAACCAATGATATTGGCACCTGCCGTATATGGTTCAAATACAGGAAATACATTATAAGCCAGCAAATACAACAAAGCCCCAGCAAAACCGCCGAACAGGTATACAAAATGAAACTGCCGGGGCTTTAAAAAGTCAAGGAATATTTTACCCATCCAATACAACCACAGCATGTTAAACAATACATGCATAATGCCACCATGAAAAAACTGGTAAGTTAAAATGGTATAAAACCTGGTAGGTAATTTGGCGATAGAGGCAGGAAAACCCGCATATTCCCTAATCAGACCTTCGTAAGTCGACCCGCCGTTTCCGGAAAGAAAAAACGGGACATTGATGAGTGCGAGCACCACAAAAATGAGCACATTGATGCCTATGTAAAAGAAAGCCGGATTGCCCGACTGGAAAACCTTAAATTTCAAATCCTTCAGCAGACTGTTATTCATAATATGTATAAAATCTATCGTTGTTTTTATCCTTCCAAAGCTTAACAAGTATGAAGCCAATTAATGCACCGCCCAGGTGCGCATAGTGCGCAACCGAATCACCCGGCAGGTTGGCCACCCCCATATACAACTCAAAAAGAATGTATAGCGGAATAAAAAATTTAGCCTTTACCGGAATCGGAATAAACATCAGGTACAGTTCCGTATTTGGATACAACATACCAAACGCTACCAGGAGGCCAAATATTGCACCAGAGGCACCAATCATCGGAAAGCCGTAAATGCCTATTAAAGTATTTTGATGGGCCTGTGTTAAACCCGGGGGCAATTGTACATGATTGGCTGCAATATCGATAAATACCGGATTATGAAATACAGAACCCGTAATGTGATAAACTTCATAAGCCTGAACACCCATTTGAAGTGCAACAGCCCCCAATCCGGTAATCATGTAAAAATTAAGGAAACGCTTCATGCCCCATCTGGCTTCCAATACCCCACCAAACATGAACAAACCGAACATGTTGAACAGGATGTGCATAAAATCACCATGCATAAACATGTAACTGACCGGTTGCCATACCCTAAAAAACTGCGAATCGAAATAAAATGCACCCAACAGATAATCCAGGTCGATATTTGCATTTTTCAGTACATACTTTGCTGCAAAAAAGAGGGCGTTAATGATCAGCAGATTTTTAACTACCGGAGGTATGTGTATTTGGTTCATGCGTGCTATTTATCAAATTTTTTATCTAACTCTGTCAATCCAATCGTTTGAACCACAGGCTTGCCACTGATACTAAAATTAGGACTTTTACAGGCAAAAAGCTGTTCAATCAATGTATTCATCTCTTCCTGGCTTAAAACCGTACCGTTTTTTATGGCGCTGTTGCGGGCCATACTTTTGGCCAGGGCATCTCTTTTATCCAGCTTTAATTCTTGTTGTGAATTTTTAAAACCTTCAATCAGGTGTTCAAACAGCTGGGTTTCATTGATATTGCTGCTTCCCAGATCTACAGGAATCCCTTCGATCACCAAAGTATTTTTCCCAAACTCGCGCACTTCAAAACCTAAGCTTTTAATGTCGTCCAGCAAACTTTTAGCCAGTTCATAGTCATTAGGACTTAAAGTAACCGTTTGCGGGAACAGGCTTTGCTGCGACGCACCCTTTCTATCTTCCAGGTGTACAATAAAACGTTCGTATAAAATACGTTCATGTGCGGCCTGCTGGTCAATAACCATCAATCCAGACTTAATCTGCGAAATGATATAACGGTTATGCACCTGCATCAGTTGCTTTTGAACAGGTACAAAAGTATCGTCTTGTAACTCGCCTGGTATCTCTATCGCCGTTTGCTCAGGCTCCTGATGATTTGCGATTTCATATAATGAGCCCCAATTTCTGGTACTTGGAGAAATACCACCGCCCCAATTGCTACTGCCCGCATAAGAGGCGCGGTTTGACGTACTCTTATCTCCGGAGAAAGGATTAAAATCAGGATTAAAGCTAATGCTTGGTGGCACAATTTCATCCGGTGCTTTAGGGGTAATCATACCACTAAAGCCAGTTTCCTGGTCAAAGTCAATAGTCGGACTGATGTTAAACCTGCCCAACGAGCGTTTCACCGCCGAATGGATGATGGCATAAATGGACTTTTCATCCAGGTATTTGATCTCCGTTTTGGTTGGATGTACATTCACATCAATATTGGCCGGATCAATGTCGATAAACAAGACGTAAAGTGGAAAATGATCGTCCTGAAGCAATTCCTCATAGGCTTTACTTACCGCATGATTCAGATATGGATCCTTAATGAAACGGTTGTTCACAAAGAAAAACTGTTCGCCACGCGTTTTTTTAGCAAACTCAGGCTTGCCGATATATCCTTTTAAATTGATGATGCTTGTTTCCTCTTCAACGGGTATTAAACGCTGATTGTAATTGTTTCCAAACAGATGGACAATGCGCTGTTTCAATACCGACGAAGGAAGACGGTAAATCTCTACCCCATCGTGGTGTAAACTGAAAGCAATTTCAGGATGTGCCAATGATACGCGTTGAAATTCGTCAAGCACGTGCCGCATCTCTGCAGGGTTACTTTTCAAAAAGTTACGTCTGGCAGGAGTATTAAAAAATAAGTTCTTGATGCAAATGCTGGTACCTTCTGAAGCCGCAACCGGTTCCTGTTTGATGAACGTAGATCCTTCAATCTCAATGAGGGTAGCCAACTCATCGTCATGACGACGTGTTTTCATTTCCACCTGGGCAATTGCAGCAATAGAAGCCATCGCTTCTCCCCTGAAACCCATCGTCCGGATGGCAAATAAATCTTCGGCTTTCCTTACTTTCGAAGTGGCATGCCTTTCAAAGCACATCCGTGCATCGGTTACACTCATTCCACTTCCGTTATCAATCACCTGAATCAATGCCTTTCCGGCATCTTTAAGGATGAGTTGAATTTTATTCGCTCCTGCATCTATGGCGTTCTCCAATAGTTCTTTTACTGCCGATGCAGGTCGTTGCACGACCTCTCCTGCCGCTATTTGATTGGCAACGCTATCGGGTAAAAGTTGTATAATATCTGACATGTATAATCGCTCCGGTAAAGCTGCTAATTTAGGCAAAATAAGGCTTATTTAGGTATATTTACGGTCAAAATCCATACCTTAAACGATCAAAATACGTTTACAATAAGCAAAAGCTTATTACAAGGCACAAAACATATGAGAAAAAATCGCTTATCGGGCATCATCAGCATCAGTCTTCTTGCTTTATTCACTTTCAATGCCTGCGCGCAGGAACATCAAAGAAATGAGCAAACGGTAGCCATTCTAAACAACATCAGCAACAATACAGTATTACTCAACAACCAGGGCAATATACTTCCGCTGAGTAACCTGGATAAAAAAAACATAGCATCGGTCAACCTCGGATTTCCACAGCAAAGCGTATTTGACAGCCTGTTGAGCAAATACACTAAAATCACCACCTTCTCCGCCAGCAATTACCAGGGCACACCAACACTTAACGACCTTGAAGATGATCTGAAATATTTCAATACCATTGTGGTTGCCATACCTTCAGCAGCAAGCAGCGATTTAAGAACAGTCAACTTCATCCTCAACCTGGCCAAAAGTAAACAGGTCATCCTTACGATATTTGGCGAAGGAAAATCTGTTGCAGCATTTGATGCCTTACAATCGCCCATTTTATGGACCGACCAAATTACACCTTTGGCTGCATCCGTTTTACCACAAATCATTTTTGGCGGCATAGGCCTGAATGCCAAATTACCAGTTACCCTTTCTCCAAAATACAGCGCCGGCACTGGCTTTAGCACCACTGCCAGCCGTTTCAAATACACGCTACCGGAGGATGCAGGCGTTAATTCCGACAACCTTAAAGAAATTGATAACATTGCCAACGAAGCCATCCGTGCCCAGGCCGCCCCAGGAATCGTTGTTTTTGTGGCCAAAGACGGCAAAGTTATTTTTAATAAAGGTTATGGCCACCACACCTATGAAAATGGAATTTCAGAAAATGTAGCTGATATATTTGACCTGGCCTCTTTAACTAAAACAACAGCAACTACACCAACAGTGATGCGACTGTACGAGCAGCACAAACTCAACCTGGACACCAATATTGGGGCTTATATACCAAAAGCCAGAACATCACCCATGAATGAGATTAAAGTTCGGGAAGTGATGTTGCACCAGGCGGGTTTCATTCCTTACATCCCATTCCACAATTTTATCAAAACAGGCGATTATAGCCGGGATTCCAGCACCGCCTACCCTACCAAAGTTGCCGACAACTATTTCATCAAAAAAGATTACTTCAAAGATGTGATGTGGCCAAAAATGCTCAGTTCTCCAATCAAAACCAGGGGACAATATGTATATAGCGACATCAGCATGTACGTGATGAAAGATATTGTAGAACGTATCAGTGGCATCCCCTTAAACCAATATGTGCTGGACAATTTTTATACGCCATTAGGCATGCAAACTGCAGGCTTTTTACCGAGAGACCGTTTCGCAAAAGATAAGATCGTACCTACAGAACAAGACACTTACTTCCGGAAAACTTTACTTCAGGGCTATGTGCATGACCAGGGTGCGGCACTTGCGGGAGGCGTTTCCGGGCATGCCGGACTCTTTGCCAGCGCCAATGACGTAGGTATTCTATACCAAATGTTGTTAAACAGGGGAACCTATGGTGGGCAGGAATACTTCAAGCCGGAAACTGTGGATATGTTTACCGCCAAGCAATCCAATGTAAGCAGACGCGGACTGGGCTTTGACCGTTGGGATCCCGACCTGACTAAAAAATATCCGTCAGAACTGGCTTCTGCGCAAACCTATGGACATACCGGTTATACTGGCACCTGCGTATGGGTTGATCCAGCCAGAGGTCTGGTTTACGTATTTTTATCCAACAGGGTTTACCCAACAGTAACCGATAAACTGAGCAATTTAAAAATCCGTGGCAGAATACAGGATGCCATCATAAAAGCAATAGAAAAGGGGCTTTAAAAGCCCCTTTTTCACTATTTTTTCAAACCAATTTCTCTTAATCTTTCGTCCAGATACTCCCCTGCTGTCATGTCAGTATAAGCCTTTGGATGTTCCTCATCGATACAGGAATCCAGGCTGGTTAAATCCATATCACTTCTTGGGTGTAAAAAGAACGGAACGGAGAACCTTGAAGTTTTCATCAGTTCACGAGGTGGATTAACCACACGGTGCGTAGTTGATTTCAATTTGTTATTCGTTAACCGCTGTAACATATCGCCTACATTAACTACGATATCAGTATGGTGTGCTTTAATTGGCAACCACTCGTTGCTACGTGTCAAAACCTCTAAACCATCGGCACTGGCACCAATCAACAAGGTGATCAGGTTGATGTCTTCATGTGCGCCGGCACGTACCGCATCGTCAGGCAAAGCATCTGGATTTTCAATTGGAAAATAATGAATTCCCCTCAAAATCGAATTGCCATTGTGCACCTGCTTATCAAAATAGTCGATAGGCAAGTTCAGGTAAGTGGCAATGGCGCGCAGCAAGTGTGTACCATTACTTTCTAAACGCTGATAAATTTCGCGGGTTACTTCATTAAAGCCGGGAATCTCTTCCAGAAATTCATTATCAGGATATTGACTTTTAATCGGATCACCATCCGTAACTTCCTGACCAATTTGCCAGAATTCTTTTAAATCGGCTGTTTTAGCGCCCTTTGCAGTTTCCTTACCCGGACTGGTATAGCCCCTTTGTCCGGCCAATTCAACTTTTTCATATTTCTTTTTTTGCTCAGGTGATAAACCAAAGGCAGCCTGTATATTTTTATAAAGCTGATCAATCAATTCCTGACTAACCCCGTGATTGGTGATGGTTACAAAACCGGAGTCGTTAAAAGCACGACCCAGTTCGTCTGAGAATTTTTTACGCTGTTCTTCATTTCCATTGATGTATGAACCAAGATCCAGACAAGGAATATAAGGTGTGGACATAATATTTTATTTATGAGTAATAACAGTTAAATTTAAGAAAGTATTGTTAATAAACATCAAAAGCTGGATTTTTATACATCGAAAACACTAATCAACAAGACTTTAAGTTATTAACAGCCAGACCGGCGAGTTGTAAAATTATCACCTATTTGTAAAGTTAGCCCCCAACTTTAATCTGTAGAAACTATCTGCACATTAGTTGCGTACTTTATATAGGGAAATAAATCCCTTTAGATTTTAACATCATGAAGCTATTGTCATTAATGGTCATCGTCCTTTTATCGGTAGGCAGTGTAAATGCCCAACCTAAAAAACTGCAGAAAGCAACTTTTGGAATGGGTTGCTTTTGGTGTTCGGAAGCGTTATTTCAGCAACTTAAAGGCGTTAATGCCGTCAAATCAGGATATGAAGGTGGCACCGTTGCCAGGCCTTCTTATGAAGATGTATGCACAGGCACAACAGGGCATGCTGAAGTTATTGAGGTCACTTATGATCCCGCAGTTATTAAGTATGAAGAATTACTGGAGGTATTCTGGAAAAGTCATGATCCAACTACATTAAACAGGCAAGGTGCCGACGTTGGCACTCAGTACCGTTCCGTTGTTTTCTACCACAATGACGAGCAAAAACTGCTCGCAGAAAAATACAAAAAAACCCTGAATGATGCGAAAGCATTTAATAAGCCAATTGTTACAGAGATTACCAAAGCCAGTCCGTTCTATGTAGCAGAAAATTACCATCAGGATTATTTTAATAAAAACGGCAGCGAACCCTATTGTAAAATGGTGATTTTACCCAAAATGGAAAAATTGGAAAAACTGTTTAAAGATAAATTGAAGCACTAAACGGTCGGGCTTAGTCTGAATTCCTTCGGAGCTTCGTCTGTTATCGTCCTAAAAAAGCCCTTTTCTCCGAAGAAGGTCAGAAGCAGGTCAGAAGAAAGTCGGAAGAAGCTAGCCAGGAAAGCCCAAAAGGCAACTCTACTTATATAAAAAACAGGCCCTGGAAGAAAACTTCCAGGGCCTGTTTGATGGTCACCAAACCGGTCTAAACGGCCAGTCTTAAGGGAACTTAACTCCCCTGTAATTCGTTACGTCAACTGTTGGAATACTTGAACCGTATTTGCTATTGATTGCATTAATAAACGCGTTAGCAGTGATTGCATAACCAAGTGGTGTCAAATGGATGCCATCTAAAGAAAACAGATTTCCTTTGATAAAATCGGCATTTACAAATACACCATTTACCCATTTACCGGCACCATATTCATTAAGCAAGGCATAAGCATCTACGATAGCCAGGCCTTTTGCGTTGGCAATACTTTTAATGCTTGCATTATAAGAGCTGATGTAATCATTAACCACAACGATCTCTGCCGGATCTAATACATATTTGCTTTCAACCGGATTGCGTGGGTCTAAACCATAAGGCTGCAAAGCAGCATTCGGTTTCCCCATTACACCATCAGAACTTAATGGCAAAGTAAATTTATCTGCAGCAGTGGCTGCCCTTACTGCACCAGTACCTGTTTGAATATAAATGGTGGTGACACTAGCTCCTGCAGGTGTAGCATTAATTGCAGCCAATAAAGTTTTTAGAGTTACCGTATTGAAATAAGCGACTTTAGTTACGTCTGGAATGGTAGCAACAACACCTTTGGCTCCATTGGAAGTAAGCTTATCTGTTACCTGTTGGTAAAGCGCAGTAAATGTAGCTTTTGGCGTAGGTGCAGCACCTGTTGCTCCGGCAGTAGCATAGCCTAAAACATCATTATTACCTAACCAGTTGCTAAAAAAAGTAAATGGTTTGGCCGTTACAAAATCCAGATACTTGGTATCCAAAGTAGCATCAGTTAACAACCGTTCATAATAAGGGTTAGCTCTACCATAGCCAGCTACCTGAGCATATAGAAGCTGAATTCCAGGAACACCGTAATTATTGATTTCACCAGTATACCTGATTAAAAAATTAACTCCGCCTACTTGTGCACGTACCGCCAGGTTAGAAGTTTCAGGAGCAATAGTTGGAACATTATTGGTTAGGGCAGTTAATTTAAGATAACCACTTCCATTTGCTTTATCAGCAGGGAAGAAAGGTGTAGCAAAATCGCCACCGCCTACAGTTTTCATTTGATTGGCGATCATTAACGGAAAGGAGTTCTGTTGTCCTTCCAGGTATAAACCTCCATCTGCAAAGCCCGAGGTAAGGGAGTTACCAATAGCAATGTAACGCGAAAAATCTGCACTGCCTTTACTCGGTTTTACTTCCGAATCAATGGTTGGCTTGCAGGCTGCCATACCAAGAATGGCAAGGACAAATGCACTTTTGTAAAAATATGTTGGTTTCATGATGTTTCTGTTGAGGATTAGAATTTATAAGATAATGCCATTCCAGGAATGTAAGCAACGGTTTTAAACGTTCCGCTTAAGCCCGACTCGATATTGGTTTCTGTCCTGGCTTTTACATTTTCGTATAGGAAAGAAAAGTCGATGTTAAAACGCGCACTAGGTTTTAAACCAATACCAGCGCTCAAAAGTACACGGTCGGCATCAGGAACCTCTGGGGTTACATAACCTGTACCTACCGGACTAAGCGCGTAGCCTGCTCCTGCCCTTAAGGTTAAGAAAGAAGTCGTTTCATTCTGGATACCCACGCGGAAAGTAGCTGCATCATGGTAGTTACGGGCAGAAGGCGTAGAGGTATTGTTATTGTAATAAAAAGTCAGGTCTTTATAAGCATGCCACCAAACCCAGTTTACATCAAGCGCAATGGTTGTCTTTTCTGATGGATAAAAGCCGAAACCAACAGTACTGGTAGCAGGCAAAGGTAAGGTAGCATCAAAGCTACTAGGTAAAGATGGTTGAACAGAAGCTGGTGCATTGAAGAAATTGGCTTCGCCGCCTTCAACTTTGGCCGTTACTTGTGAACGGTGGGTAACACCGATAGACACACCTGAAATGGTTTTGATAAAAATACCTGCATTCCAGCCAAAGTCTTTAGAGTCACCTTTCAGCTGCGCGGTAGTTTGTTGGCCGTTATTACTGTATGGCAATGCTTTTTTCAGATCTACATGTCCCAACGCATATACTAAACCACCACCAATACCTACATTATCGCTGATTTTTAAGCTCAAAGTAGGTTGGATATAAATAGCACGTAAGTCCAGCGAGGTTACCGTGTACTTACCGGTCCAGTTCTCTTGCCAGTGCATCGCACCACCAAATGGAGTATACACCCCCAAACCAAACCTTAACCTATTCTCTGGCGATCCGAACACTGCGTAAGCCGCAAAAGGCGTTGGTATTTTATTCTTGTTATATTCTGTAACATTAGATCCGCTTGCGTTGAAAGCTGTTTTCAACATAATGGCATGTGCTCCTGCCTGTACGCCGTTTTGCTTCAAAAAGGAAATCGCCCCCGGGTTAAAAAATACGGATGCTTCATCCAATGCCACTCCGGCACCAGCACCACCCATGGCAGTTTGCTTTTGTCCCTGAAGATTGACCTGAAAGGATTGTGAAAATCCCAGAACAGGTACTGCCAGTAAAAAACTGAGTAGAATCTTTTTCATTTGGTTGTTGTTTTTGTTTAAAGATGATTTCTAATCATGAAGTTTTAATGAATTGCTTTAACTCATGACGATTTCGTTATTTGGTTAGTAATTTATTTTGCCTGCATATTATCTCTAGTAACAATAATAGCCTTGCTATGTTTTATCTAATATAAGAACTATGCATGCATAACAAAGAAACGATTTTTCATTTAAAAGTCAAATGCTAAATAATAATTCTTTCAGACTGAATAACATAAGTACATTTGCTAACACTGTTATCTTTTTCATCATTAGAATGAGGAATGTGATTTGACAGCTTAATTTAAAATTTAAGAATAAGATATATGAGTTTAATTGAAGCCCTGAACTGGCGCTATGCAACTAAAAAAATGAATGGCAATAAAGTGCCTCAAGAGAAAGTAGATCAGATTGTTGCGGCAGCGCACCTGGCTCCTACTTCTTCAGGTTTACAACCATTTAAAGTAATTGTGGTAACTAACCCTGAGCTGAAAGAAAAAATAAAAGCGGTAGCTTATGGTCAATCTCAGGTTACTGATTCTTCGCATTTACTGATTTTCGCCGCCTGGGATAATTATACCGAGGAACGCATCAGGGCGGTATTTGCACGTACCAATGCAGAGCGCGGCGTACCAGATTCTGCGACTGCAGATTATGTAAATACTTTGTTAGGTATGTATTTAAACAGAACAGCAGATGAGAATTTTCATCACGCGGCAAAACAAGCATATATCGGTTTTGGTGTAGCACTGGCCGAAGCAGCTTTGTTAAAAGTTGACGCAACGCCTATGGAAGGCTTTGAAGCTGGTAAATTAGATGAATTGCTTGGCCTGGATAAATTGGGTTTACGCAGTACTACGATTATGCCTTTAGGTTACAGAGATGAAGCCGGAGATTGGTTGGTAAATTTGAAAAAAGTACGTACACCTTTGAATGATTTTGTAATCGAATTTAAATAGCATTTAAATTCCGGGAAACGTGCAAAAAGAGCGGCTGATCAAAAACCATGATCAGCCGCTCTTTTTGTTTCAACTGTCAAAAAATGTTAAAGCCTTGTTACATTTAACCTATTCACTTTATAAATGAATATATTAGCGCTGTTAACAGCATATATTCATATTGATGAAATTTATAAACTACGTAATTGCCCTTATATTGCTCTCCACAACAGTTCACCTGTCTTCCCTTGCTCAGCAACAGGATAGTGTTGTTTTAGACAATATCCTTAAAAAGACCAAAAAACTAAGTGATGAACGGCCTGTAGAAAAAGTGTATGTCCATTTCGACAAGCCTTATTATAGCGTAGCAGATACCATCTGGTTTAAAGCATATTTAACGATGGAGCAAAATCTCCCATCGCAACTGAGCAAAATTGTGTACCTGGACGTGATCAACGCCAAAGATTCGTTAATCACCACCATTAAATTACCAGCTACCAATGGTGTAGCTTATGGCAATATCCCGCTTACCCTGGGCACTTATCAGCAAGGCAATTATTTCATCAAGGCTTATACCCAATGGATGCTTAATTTCGGAGAGGATTTCTTTTTCAGTAAAACCATTCCTGTAGGTGAAGCTATAGATAAACAACTCCTCACCAATTTCAAATACAGTACCACAGAAACAGATAAAACTCAGGTTATTGATGCGATTGTCCAATATAAAAATGCTGATAATGTGGTTCAGGCTGGTAAAACTGTAAACTGGCGTGTACTCTCCAATTATGATGTGGTGGCAAAGGGAAAAGGGACCACAGACGCCAGCGGCATTGTAAGGATTAAGATAGATCCACGTAAAAACGAAAAAATCACAACTGGAGAACTGATTACAGACATCAGTCTAAATGACAAAGATTTCATTTCATCTGCTTTTAAACTGAAACCGGTTTCTTCTGCGGCCAATGACGTACAGTTTTTTCCTGAAGGTGGTGAAATCATTGAAGGTTTGGCTTCGCGCGTAGCATTCAAAGCCATCAATGGCAAAGGTGCAAGCGTAGACATTAAGGGTACGATAAGCGATAATTCAGGAACAAAAGTGGCCGACTTCAGTTCAACCCACCTGGGCATGGGCTCCCTGTACCTGAATGCAGAACCTGGAAAAACCTATAAAGCCAATGTGACCTTTAACAATGGTGCCACCAAAAGCTTTGATTTACCAAAAGCACAGGCCAGTGGTATTGTAGCCCAGGTAAACAACACAGATTCTTTGGCTTTCAATTTGAAAATCATTGCCAATGATCCTTACTATACTGCCAACAAAGGCAAAACACTATTTATCGTAGCCACTCATGAAGCCCTGATCTACTATGCAGCTAAAACTAAATTGAACAACCAGGTTACTGCGGCAAGAATTCCGAAAGACAAATTTCCGGCGGGTATTGTACAAATCACCCTGTTCAATGAAGCAGGCGAGCCAATCAGCGAGCGCCTGGCCTTCAATTACCAGCCCAGCGCTTTAAAACTTTCACTTAAATCTGACCTTCCAAGTTACAAACAACGTCAGAAAGTAAAACTTTCCGTACTGGCTAAAAATGCGGCTGTAAATGCTGAAGGTAACTTCTCCGTTTCGGTGATTGACGAACAGAAAGTACCGGTAAATGAAAATTCAGAGATCACCATACTCAGTTCTTTACTGTTAACTTCTGATTTGAAAGGTTACGTAGAACAACCCAATTATTATTTCAACAAAACGAATGAAAAGAAACTGGCCGATCTGGATGTATTGTTATTAACCCAGGGATTCCGCCGTTTTGCTTATAAAGATATCCTGGCTGCGAAATTCCCACCCGTGACGTTCCTACCTGAACAGGACATGCGCATCACCGGAACTTTGAGGGACCGCACAGGTATGCCAGTAAGAAAAGGTGGTTTACGCTTAACTGTACCTGGGACCACCATATCTGCAGAAACCTTAACAAGCCCTTCAGGAATATTTGCATTTACCAATCTGAATATCCCGGACTCATCTGAAGTGACCATCAACGCAAAATACAGTGCCAATGGTTCCAACCTGATGATCATTGTTGATCCACAACCTGCACCACAACTGACACGCAACATCTACAGTCCGGATGAAGTGGTGAATATTGATAGTGCCATGGCGCCTTACCTGAACAACAGCAAGAGACAATATAGCTTTCTACGCACACTGAAAGAGGTAAAAATTGAGAGTGCCAAACCTAAAAAGCCAAGCCATGCCGATTATCCGGCTTTATCTGGCTTAAGCTCAATCATGAGTACTACAATTGAAGGAGAACGCTTTAGTGGCTGTAACATGTTTGCCATGTGTTTACAGAGCATGGCTACAGGACTAACTTTTTATGAAAATGCTTTTTATGTAACGCGTGACTACAATGCTGGTAGCCGAGTTCCTGTTCAGATCTTTTTGAATGGAATGCCTATTGATTATTTTGGCCTTTCAGGTGTAAATTCAGCTGAGGTAGAGTCGGTAGAGGTGTTTACGAAGGATGAATTGGGCACCGTAAACCGGATGTACAATACCAATGGTGTATTGGTAATCAATTTGAAAAAAGCGCCTAAAGGCACCAAATTGAGTATGGAAGAGTTTAAAAAATTAATTCCTCAGCCAAATGTTATTAAATTCTCGCCCAAAGGCTTTGCCAAGCAGCGTGAGTTTTATGCACCTAAATACGTAAACCCGGCAGCGACTTACAATTTCAACGACCTGCGCAGTACGATTTACTGGAATCCTAAAGTGGTTACTACTGCAGATGGCGCACTTTCTTTAGAATATTATAATGCAGATGGTAAAGGAACTTATCGCGCTGTTATTGAAGGGGTAGACAAGAACGGAAATATTGGCCGTTATGTCTACCGCTATACTGTCAAATAATTTAAACTATCCGGGAAGGATTAGTGTTCTTCCTGATCTTTCCCGGGTTTTTCGTATTTACATTTCAGGCCGTTCTCGGTCATGATCCATTCCACGAAAGGCTCATTTTCTTTTTCTTCTACCTGCTCGCAATCCCATGAGCGATAACTACTCAGGTATTGGTTCAGCTTTTTAGATATGATTAAACTGGTTCCTACAGGCATCTTAACCGTTAGGGTTACTTCCTGATTTCTCCATTTTGTTCGTTGGTCCATGTGTGGTTTAGAACTAAATTTAAGGACAGAATCCTGTTGCAAAAAGTCGTACTTGATGGCCTGGGCATTGCTCAGCGCATCGCCAAAAGTTTTTCCGTTGGCTCCCATGGTTTGTACCACAGCATATTTTCCATCCAGGCTTTTCTCAATACGGATATTCACATTGTCTGGCTCCTGAAAAGGACGGTCGTCATCATCTAAAATGACACGGCCTTTATGTGTGCCTGCTATTTGGTAGGTGATGCTGTCCTGATGGCTAAATGTTTTGTAATTATCCAGCTCCAGCGAATAGGTCTGGTATGCCTTTAATGGATTAACCTGGGTAATTTCAGTATGCTCCTTAAAATCAGAAACTGTTTTAGCAACCATATAAGCTGTACTGCCTATCGCAAAAAGCCAGATAATCAAAAGGCCAAATGAAACGCTACGGTGTACCGGCCGGCCATTAAAAGCCACCCTTATCGAAAATAGAATCAGGGCCAGCAATGGTACGGCAATCAGGGTAAAGCCCGAGAGCAATAGCCAGGGTACATAGCTATCATTCACCATACTTAAAGGAAAAATCTCATTGGTTGCGGTATCAAATACACCAAAGAAAACTGCCCCGGTCATGATGGCGGAAACCAGCATTACGCCACACATAAATATGATAAAGCCTGCGGTGATTTTTAAAATCACTTTTCCGGTACCACCAAGGAAGTTGCCTGTCACGCTAAGGAATTCGCTGATAAATGTTCCGGACTGCTTGAAGAGATGGTGATTTTCCAGCTCTTCCTGAAAATTGCGGATAAAGCCCTGTAAATTCACAGCTTCACCTTTCATGTACATTTTCTCTGAACGGGTCTGTGCACGGGGTATGATGATCCAGGTAACCAGGTAAGCCAATATACCGGCGCCACCTGCAAGTATGCTGAGTAAAGCAATCAGTCTGATCCACCGGGCCTCTATATCCAGGTAATGTCCCAACCCTGCACAAACACCAGCTACCATCCCGTTATCGATATCGCGGTATAAACGTTTAACACCTGGGGTATGTGGTGGTACAAATTGTTCTGGTTCATCCTCACTGGATTCAAAATCTTTTACCGTTCCCATCTGCGTAATGATCTGTTGTACATCATTAATGCCTATGGCTTGCTTTTGCTGACCGGTTAAAATTTCCCTGAACATTTCTGCAATGCGGTTTTCAATATCGGTTACAATTTCAAAATCGTCTGCGTTACGGGCAAAATGCGCTTTGATGTCATTCAGGTAAATCGTCAATGCTTCGTAGGCATCTTCTTCAATATGAATGATGGAATTGCCTATATTTATATTTAATGTTTTTTTCATTTCTTGGTTTGTTTAGAGGTTTCAATTGCATAGGATAATTCCTGCCAGGTGGTGTCCAGTTGCTGCACCATCGTGCTGCCCAGTTCTGTAATCACATAATATTTACGTGGCGGTCCGGAAGTGGACTCTACCCAGTTGTAACTCAGTAGTCCATTATTCTTTAACCGGGTAAGCAAAGGATATAAAGTCCCTTCCACAACCAATAACCTGGCTTGTTTCAATTCCGCGATAATATCAGATGCATAGATCTCTCCACGTGATATTATAAGCAGCACACAGTATTCCAGTATGCCCTTTCGCATTTGTGTTTGCGTATTTTCTGCTATCATAAAACAAAGTTATGTGTTTTATATAGTAATATGCAATACATAGTACTGTATTAAATTCAAAAACACATGTAATGCATTGATAATGAGTTAGATTATTTTATATACAATAAAAAAATAGCTTTATGCTAAAAAAAGGACATGTTGTGGAGCTGGGCCACAACAACTGGTTAAGAATGAGGACAATTGCAACAATAATATAGACAAACAATGTGCAAAACGTAAGTTATTAACATTTTAACAAAGTTGGCATATTTTGGCTTGGGGTTTGTATTGGAATAAATATCGTCTATCAAAAACATCTACCTATGTTAATGAAACTAAGTTCTATATCTCCTACATTTGCCAGGCAAAAAGCGGAGAAGGTTGAAAGACCACTAACAAGGCAAGAGTGGATCAAAGCAGATCGCATTGTAATTGCATTGTTGTTTGCAGCAACCATCGTTGCCGCGATCATTTTTTCTTAATAATTTGAATTATACAGGCTTATAATAACAAAGTATCAATGCGGTGAGCCTGAACACGTTGCTGCATTTCAGACCAGGTATATATAGTAAAATGCCCATCCTGAGAAGCCACCAAAGCTGTTGCATCACGCTGGTCATGAACAAATTGCGCTGCAGAAAGATGTCGGGTACCCCCCACTTTAGCCGGATGCATGACTACAGCTGTACCCCCTACTATGGGTTCTGAAAAAGACAATTCATCGATGTTCTCTTTACCTTTAGCCCGACCGATTTTAGCGCCAAAAGCGAGCAACTCATAATCGTTGCTGATGATCGTTGCGCCATCCACAGCCGTTAATCCAGCGAGATGTTCAACTTCTCTTTTCAGTGCAGTTTGCCAGAAAATCTGACTGGCTTCTTTCCTGTCTTGCTGTAACAATTTAGAGAGCCCGCTAAAAGCTGGTTGAATACCATACTGTATTGGTTTAATGATAGACTGCAGCCAGTTTTTGCTTTCATTTGATACCACCAGCAAAGTACCGCCTCTGCCATGTGCACGCATGGAAACCGCAAGCTGAATCATCACATTTACAGAATCATTCCAATAGGAAGGCGCGGTTAAATCCAGCAGAGAGAGTAACATAGGCGGACAATCCGGAAGGGTTGTATTGTGCCCGTCAACCATTTTTACCTGGTCGCCCTTCAACACGGCAATATTTGTAAATTTTCCAAATCCGTAGATACGGCGGTGTTTAATCACCAGCAATGCAGGTTCAGAAACATCCACCACAAAACAGAAATTGGGTATACTTACCGTAGTTCCCCAAATGTACAACTCTCCTTCATCGCTCCAGATCCCCAGATGTATTCCTGCCCGCTCGATCCCCGGTGCAAGTTTGGTTAAAGAGCCGGGATTTAAAGGCAACCGCTGTTTGAACAACAAGGGATTTCCGGCCTGTGCAGGTGGCAGAAATGCGAGTGAAATTTTAGGGGAATGCCCTTCTTCTTTACGCAAACTGGCCCAAAAAGTTGCATCAATAATGGTTTCAACCACATGCGCGGTAGGCAGTGGCGCCAGATCTTCTTCCCCACTTTCCCTGGCAGTAGACAAATGCTGTGCAAAAATAGCCTCCACTTTTGGGGCAATAAGCTTGGCTGCCTGATAGGTTGTGCGGTAGATCATGCTATAAAGTTACTATATAATTTACATAGGCACTATCATTTTAAAGCTAAAATTCCGACCAATGTTATAAATTCCGCTCTTGCCATTTGGACTGGAATTGTAATACTCAAAATACTTAAGCCGGTTTAAATTACTTTGATAGGCCAGATTAAACAGGTTATCACCCTGGATAAACAAGTCAAATATCCTCCGCTGTTTTTTATTATTACAGGTAAAACCAGCACCAGCATTGATCAGGGTATACCCAGCAGTGCGGGTTTCCGTATCGTCTAAAGCATAAAAACGATTCTGTGCAGCATAAGCATCAGCTTCAAGTTTAAAGTATGGTTTACTAAATTTACCCTTTGCTTGCTGGATGCTAATTTTAAATTCTGACCTGAAATGCAATGGAGGCAATAAAGGCAGGTATTGTTCTCCGGTTTTACCGCTCACGTAAGCCAGGCTATTGTTGAAACTGAACCATTTCAAATGATCTGGATGAATGTTTAAGCTGAATTCTGCGCCATACAAACGGGCTTTGGATTGCTGATATTGATAGGTGAGGTTTCCTGGCACAACGACCACGGGATCGCCATTTTCGTCAGCCAGCCTGGCCTGGTAGATGTAATTCTGAATGTTGTTGTTGAAGAGTTCTACACTAATGTCAAGATTTTTGAGGTAGGCGATAAAGCCAACGTCTTGTTGTAAATTAAACTCAGGTACAAAATTCCGGTTTCCCAGGTATACTATATGTGCACCCGGATCTAAACCATTTGAGCCGATCTCGGTGATGTTTGGTGCCCTGTACCCCCTGGCCAGATTGGCTTTTACCAGTAACCGCTCGGTGATGTTATAAGTCAGGCCCAGACTTCCTGAAATGCCTTTATAATTGTGATTGAAGGCGGGGAATTGTAAATCTGCCATAGCAGTTTCCGCTCCGGTTGCTCTTTTTCCAAATCCGGTTACCGGATTTTGTCCGACATAGAAATCATTCCAATTGACATTGCGGTGATCGAAACGGAGCCCACCCGATAAGTCTATTTTTCCAAAACTCTTTTTGGCGAACAAAAAGCCTCCGATATCGAATAAATTATAGTCAGGGATCGGAAAATCTGTCGCATTCTTACTTTTGTTCTGCTGATACATTCCGCTTACACCCACCGTGGCTTCCAGACCATTAAATTCTGGCAAATTGTATTTGGTATCAAAATTCAAAGAATTCAAAACCACATACAATCCGGGCTGCACAGGCAGCGTAGGATGGTTATACTCCCGTCGTACGCTCTGTTGGCCACCAAGCAATACATCTATTGTACCCTCACCGATTTTAAGCTGACTGGTATTGTACAGACGATAATGCTGAATGTGCTGGTGTAAGGGGATAATCTGGTAGGACTTCAATTCAGCATCGCTTACCAGTGGGCGGTTCTTAATGTCATCACCACCGTCCAGAATTTGTTTGGTAAATCTACGGGTTAAAGAATCTCTGCTGCCGTCCGGAATTTCCTGAAGGTTGTTGTAAATGTTTCCCGCAATCTTGGTGTGTCCCCATTTCTTGTTCACCTGTGCACTGGCAGAAAAGTTATATTCTTTAAACCCGGTGCCATAAACGATGCCATCAATATGATTACGGTAACTGTGCGCTTGTTTACGGGTACCACGGATCAGGTATTTCCAATCATTTTTTACATAGCCCAATCCCAAAGACGTACCAAACATCCCATTGTTGCTTTGATAATCCTGGGTAAGATCACCTTTAAACCCATCTTGTGGAAATGCAGGTACATAAGGGATCATGTTGATAACACCAGCTACTGCGTCAGATCCATAAGTTAAACTTGCCGGTCCTTTAACCACTTCTACCCTGCCAATACCATATTGGTCAATTTCAATACCATGCTCATCGCCCCATTGCTGCCCCTCCTGTCGCAACCCATCATATAAGGTAAGTACCCGGTTGTATCCCAGACCGCGGATAAAGGGTTTGGAAATGTTGGGTCCAGTGGTTACAGCACTCACCCCCGGAACACCTTTCACAATCGCATCAATCAAATTGCTGTTCACTTGCTGATCCATGCTGGCCCTTGACAGTACCGCTATCGGAACCGGACTTTTTCTAAGTACTGTGCTACGGCTTACACCTGTTACCACAACCTCGTTCAGATTGGATTCATTTCTAATGTCGTGCTCAACATCCCTTACAGGCGTAATACGCTTTGTAGTGGTGTCTTTTACTGCATCCTTAGCTTTCTCCCTGGTTTGCGCTAAAAGTGTATAAAAAGGAAACAACAGCAACAAGATCAGTACGCTGCATTTTATCTTATGAAAAGTAAATGGTAATGGATAGCTCATATTTTAGTCTGTCTAATTCAATTAACAACAATGCAAAACTATAAAAGTTAGACTTACCTAACAAATATAATTTGATATTTATTATTTCTTATATTTGCGACATGCTATCTTATACTGAAGAAAACTATTTAAAGGCCTTATTGATGCTGAGCTTTCAAAATGAAACACGTCCAGAGGCTGGTACCAACGAAATGGCAGCACATTTGGGGGTAAAACCAGCTACAGCAACTGACATGCTAAAAAAGCTAAAAGAAAAAAACCTGGTGACTTACCAAAAATATGGTAAGATTTTACTGACCGAAGAGGGCAAGAAAAACGGGATTACGATTTTGAGGAAACATCGGCTATGGGAAACCTTTTTATACGAAAAGCTTGATTTCAGTTGGGATGAAGTACATGAAGTGGCCGAACAGCTGGAGCACATACAGTCGCCAAAACTAGTTAATAAGTTAGATGAGTTTTTGGGCTTTCCAGAATTTGACCCGCACGGTGACCCCATTCCTAAAGCCAACGGGGAAATGCCTTCTTTTGAAAAAACTTTATTATCAGAACTTACAGCAGGAGAAACGGGTAAAGTTACGGCTGTAAAAGATACTTCGACGTTATTTTTACAATACCTGGAGAAACTAAACATCACTATTGGCACCAATATTAAAGTATTGGAGTTGATTGATTTTGACGGCTCCTTAAATATTCAAATAGAAAACGCCCCTAACCGGAGCGTTTCTATGAAATTTGCAGGCAGCTTATACGTTAAACGCTAAGCTACCTGCATTCGCATTGCAATTAAGGCAATACCTGTGGATTCGTATATTTGATACCTGTTAAAGTAACCGGGCTGGTTAATCCGGATGCTTTAGGGCTCCACTTTTCTGCTGAGAATTTACCATCTGTACCACGGTTTTCCGGCAAATGGGCAGGCATATTGATGTTATAAAACTTTTTCCATGGCATATGGTTCTGATCCATGTAAATGATGCGGTTGGCCATGGAGTTCGAAACTTCTACTTCAAGGATATTTTCTTCGCCAAACAGCTCTGCCGGGATTTCAAATTTATATTCTGGTCCGATTGCTGTACCGATCACTTTGCCATTTAACCTGACATTCACACTTTCCTGTGCATTACCCAGGTCAAGTTGCCAGGCGTCAACCTTGCCAACCGGCTTTTTAACCGAAATGGTATATTTAGCTGTGCCAGAGAAGTTTTTGGCATTGGGATCATTAAATTCTGTCCAGGAACTCAGTTTAGTGGTTTTAGTTGAGGCAGGGAGTACAGGTCCACCTTTGATGAACTGCACATCCCAGGTACCTTTAACTTCCTGTGGTTTAGTGACCATTTTTGCATATGGATAAACAGAACCTTGCTGCTGCTCAGATGAAGTCTGAAGAATACAACTCTCGCCAGGAGAGAGCTGTACATAAACTTTGGTTCCTCCATCACTGTTGTTTAACACAGATGCGTAACCCGTTTGCTCGGTCATCGGGTTAAACACGGCTACAGATCTGGCTGCTGCTTGGATGCTGATCCAGCCATCAATAGCCTTTCCAGTGCTGTTTACGACGAAGTAATTCATGCCTTTATCATATTTCCGTCTGGTGACTTCGAAACCCTGATCTACCATAGTTTCTCTCGCTACGCCAGCAAAGCTCAGGGCTTTATCCATGTCATCGCTTAGCACAAATGCACCCTTTCCAATAGCAGCACGTTTTACGCCGCTAACCTGTGTGTCGTTAAATGTAAGTTGAGCCAGCATCGCATTAAAAGTCTTTCTACGCTGCTCCAAATCTCTTAATCCAGAAATATCCTTCGGTGCTTTTTTAAATAAGATGATGTTGGCTCCATCTTTAGCCAATTCAAACAGTTTTTGAAAAGTTTCGAGCGGAATATATTCAGGTGCGGGAACCACGACGGTCTGGTAAGTTATACCACCAGTAGCAATCAATTTATCTTGTGAGGAAGTTTGCAAAATCTGGCGATCTGAGATAAAATCGAAGCCATAGCCTTTGCTTTGCAAGGCAGCAGCTCCTTCTTCCAACACAGTGCCTTTAAATCCATGATCTATACCATCAAAGTGCTGTAAAAGCGATTTTCCAGGCTTAGAAAAAGTATCGTAAATAGGCAGATACAGCAAAACATCATTATTTGGTTTTCCTTGTTGCATGAAAGACTGTACATGCGCCACGTAATTGTTCAACTTGGCAAAGTCCGCCCAAAAAGTATTATTTGGCGTAAAATGCACGGCAGCGTAGAACAACCAGCCTGGCCAGGCCGCTTCCTGTGGCGTATAATTCACACCGTGGTAAAAGGTATGGTTTACCCCACCCAGCAAAAATATGTCCATGCGTTTTTTTACATCGCCCAGTTTAGAGAGAAAATGCTCGTTTTCCCAGGTTGCTGACTCAGACGAGATCAACGCTTTACCGGTAACATTGGCTGCGGAAGAGGCAAACTTAATTCTAAAAATATCGGTTCCCTCGATTTCCGGAATATCGGTAGCCGCATAAAGATCCAGAATATTGGCTGGTGAGCCATGTGCCTGGTTCCGGATCAAAGCACCCCGGTCTTTAGCCCAGGAATGCCATGTTTTGGTATAATTATCGAGTAACAGATCGGAAATGGTTTCGCGGTAATCGCATAGTACACGTTTATCCAGGTCGCTTTCCATTTTACCAAACAATGCTGGCAGGTAATCTTTCAGCTCATAACCCCTGCGTTTTCTAAATTCTTCAAAAAACAGGGGTGTCCAGCTGGCCTCACCGCTGGCATCATCAACTTCATAAGAATCATTAAAGAATGAACGGATTTTACTCAGGTCACTGCCTTTAAAAGCTTCATCAAAGTGTTTCAGGTAATTGCTGGTTGCCTGGTGTGAAAAATGGTCGATGGCATAGCCTTCCCCCCCCGGTCCGGCACGCTCTACCATCTTGCCATGCCAGCCTTCAAAAACAGCATATAAAGTCCAGTTTCCTGCTGGTGCTTTCCAATTGAGTTTGCCATCTGCAGTAACTTTAGTGGTCAAGTCTAATTTCGAGCCTTGATCCGAATAAGCGATTAAAGCCTGAAGAGGTAATGGTTTTTGAAAACGCACCTGGTCGAAGGCATGCAGTTGAAGATTGGGATTGGATGCGATAGGCTCTTTCAATTTAGAAATATCGATCTTCTCTCCTTCTACCCGAACAATTGGCGCCTGAATGAATTCAATTTTTTCAGTGAGCTGTGCTCCGGATTTGAGTTGATAGATTTTATGTGCTACGTATTTACTGGCATCTTCATTGGTAACCCAGGGACCGCCAAAGGGCCATCCAGAGGCCATAGCCATATCAATCCCCAAACCTAATCTTTGTCCTTCAGATAAGGTGAATTTAAGCATATCAACCCATTTTGGGGAGAGGAAATCAATGAATTGCTTTTCGGAACCTTTCACGCCGTAAATGGGGGTGATCTCTAATCCGCCCAATCCTACTTTCTGATATTCCTCCATCATCCAGGTTAAGCCTTTAGGGCTAACGGCACTTCCCTGCCACCACCAGCGTGCCCAGGGTTTATTCTGTTGGGTAATTTGTGGCCATTTTGGTTTACTAATTTGTGCCGATACATCGGAATTCAGAACAGAGGCGCTTAGAAACGCCGCAACAAAAGCTTGTTGTAATCGTTTGTTCATAGTTTATAATTTGGTTTATTTGTGACGGTTGTATTGAAAGCGTTTTTTTAAAAGCAAATAAGCCTGTACAAATAGGAATTTGCACAGGCTCTTGTATTTAATTGAAAGATCGGTTCATCTTAATATCCGGCATTTTGGGAGTATAAGCCTACTTTAACGTCAAGCTGACTTTGTGGAACCGGATAGATGATGTAGTTTTTATTGAAGGGCTGCATCTGGTGTTTCACGTCGTCTGCAGTGATCCAGGCAGGCATAATGGTTTCGATCTGCCCACTACGTACCAGGTCATGCCAGCGCAAACCTTCACCCACAAATTCTTTTCTGCGTTCTTCCATCAACTGAGCAAGGGTTACATTGCTTTTATTGCCTGCTAAGCCGGCTCTTACACGTACCTTGTTCACCACAGCATCCACATCCGTAGCCGTTGAGCCCGCAGCGCCATGCAATACACACTCTGCTTTCATCAACAACACATCGGTGTAGCGGATCACGATGAAGTTGATCGGCCAATCTGTTCTTGATGCCGGAACCTTAGTTACATCTACATATTTTACAATAAAGGACTGGGTTTCGGTAGCGCCTTTAGGAATGGTATAGCCAGTCTTAATTGCAAAAGTTTTCCGGATATCATTAGCCTCAAAAGAATTTAACAAGTTGTTAGATACCGGGCGTATTTGCAATCCACCCTGAGTGGCAATGCCTAGAGACTGGAAATAACCATCAGGTACCAGTACCCATGGAAAAGTTGCACCTACTTGTGGGTTAAAACCAGTAGCATATTCTACGTTAAAAACCACTTCTTTGTTGTTTTCATTGGCATATCCAAAGATGCTGCTGTAATTATCGATAAAAGAATATTGGTTGCTGCTGATCACTTCATTTAACAAAGTAACTGCCTGGTCCCATTCGTTTAATCCCAATCCCGGGCCTTCAATGCCATAGGTTGGCGAAGAACGTGTCATATAAACCAGGGCCAGTAATGATTTTGCGGCATATTTGGTCGCCCGGCCTTTATCTGCAACTGCATATTCAGATGCCATCGGTAAATTGTCACCTGCAAATTTCAAATCGGAAATGATCAGTTGATAAACATCAGCAACAGGACTTCTTGGGATAGTTAAAGCTTCGGCAGCAAGTACGGCGTGATCTGTTAACGGCACTTTACCATAAGTACGTACCAGGTCAAAATAATAAAAAGCCCTTAAAAATTTAGCCTGTGCCTCATAACGTTTTCTAGTCAAATCATCAGGTAAAATACTGCCATTTTTTACAAGTTGTTCAATCATGGTATTGGCCCTCATGATTCCGTTGAAATCTTTTGCCCAAGCCTCTTCTATGCTGGCATTCGCAGCAATCGTTTTTTGGAAACTGTTGATACCTTCCCAATCGCGTACACCACCTTCCGAGGCTGCATATAAATTGTCTGAACGGGTCTCTGATAAATTCATCAACCGATCCGGGAAAGTACGCAGGTCGTTATAAATGGCATTGTTCCCTTGTAAAAAATCGTTTGGCGTAGTAAAATAAGTATCTATGGTATTGTTAGATATGGATTGTTGATTCAGTTCTTTTTTACAAGAGACAGTGAATATCGCAGCTCCCAATAAGGTATATAGTATTTTTTTCATCTCTTTATGATTTAATGTTGATGACTACGTGTTAAAATGTAAAGTTCAATCCCAGGATTAAAGATTTAGGCAAAGGCAACCCACCATAATCTCCTGCTTCCGGGAATTCAGTACTACCACTCAGGTTTGTATTGGTTGCCTCTGGATTGAACCCTCCTTTATAGCTGTCGTGTCCAAAGAAATTTTCTGCTGTCATGTAAACTCTTGCACCTTTGATGGCTTTAGTTTTGAATTGTTTACCTAAGTCATAACCCAGTGTAATATTGCGCACGCGGAAATAGTTAGAAGAATATAACCAGTCGGTATTTTTAATACGTCCGAAAGTTGAATACGCTTTACCTACTTCTCCAGCACCCGGGTCAGCTTCTGAACGCCAGCGATCTCTGTAAAAACCTAAAGCATTGTCTGGCACACCTTGTCCGGTTCTACCTAAAGCACGACCAAGTAGGGAGTAAATAGAACCACCAGTCTGGCCTTGAACAAGTACGCTCAGGTCAAATCCTTTGTATTTAAAAGTATTGGTCATACCATAAGTCCAGGTCGGATTTGGTTTACCTAAAATCTGACGGTCATTGGCGTCAATCACACCATCGCCATTGAAATCTACATATTTTGGATCACCAACCGTCTGACTACCAAATAGGGCTGCTTTATTGGCGATATCCTGAGCAGTCAAAATTCCATCTTGTTGAACCACATAAATGCTATACATGGGCAAGCCAACTTTTAAAATGCTATGCGAAATATCGAAACTGGAAGGAATTAAAATCTGATCCTGACCAGGAGCCAATGAAATTAATTTATTGGCGTTATGACTGGCATTTAAAGATGTTGTCCATTGAAAATCGCCAGTTAAGTTACGGGTAGTCAATTCAAATTCTAATCCTTTATTACTTACACTCCCAGTATTACTCAATTGCGTTGGAAACGCGGTTATAGCTGCAATTGGAACGTTTAACAACAAGTCGCTACTCACTTTACTATAATAATCTACAGATCCGGTAATGCGGTTGTCAAACAAACCATAATCTAAACCAATACTTTTTGTTTTAGATTTTTCCCATCCTAAATTGGGATTAGCCAGATTACCCAATGCCTGACCAAAAGCGACAACATTGTTGAAGGTATAGTTGCTAGCTCCCAATAGGCCCAATGCACTATAATCTCCAATACTGTAATTACCCGCAACGCCGTAACTCACCCGCAATTTCAAATCACTAATTTGTGGTATCGCTTTCATGAAGCCCTCCTCAGAAATTCTCCATCCTGCTGATGCAGAAGGGAACCAGCCATACTTATTAGTATAACCAAAGCGGGACGAACCATCTCGCCTCATACTGGCCGACAACAAGTATTTACTTTTATACGCGTATTGAGCACGTCCGAAAAAGGAAACCAGGTTATTCAAACCTTCATAGGTACTCGCAGCAATATTTGCAGCAGCATTTAAAGTAGTAATACCACTTACACCAAAACCACCTACAGATGACATCGAGCTACTTTCTAATTTAAAAGAGTTGTAGGCCTGCCCCAATAAGATTGATAAATCATGATCTTTATTGATCACCTTGTTATAAGACAAAGTATTCTCATTTACAAAAGTCCTTTTTCTATAGGTGTTGTATGAACCAGAAGTACCCAGGTTAGGTGTGGTAGTACGCGTGCTTAAAGAACCAGTAATGGTATAGGGCACATAACTTTTTGAAGAGTTATCTGTATTGTCTAAGTTAACTGTTGTTTTAAAGGTCAGGTCTTTTAAAATATCATAAGATGCATAAATGGTACCTAATGTCCTGAATTTTTTAGTGGTACCAATATTGTAAGTCAATTTAGCCAGTGGATCATTGGTAGAAACACCCCAGATATATTGCGCATTATTAAATACATTTACACCTCCGGCTTCGTTTTCCTGTATTGGAGACATAGACAGCAACTGGTGTAGAATATTATCTTTTCCTTCTACACCCGGATCATTAGTAATGGAATAAGTAGGCGTAATGTTTAAACCAAATTTCAATTTATCATTAGCCTTTACTTCGACATTAGCCCTCGCTGAGTAAGCCTCGTAACCCACCCCTTTCACTATACCATCCTGATTGACATAGTTACCGGAAATATAATAGTTTACAATGTCAGTTGCACCACTGGCACTCAACTGATAATTTTGGGTAATACCTGTTCTAAAGGTTTCATCCTGCCAGTCGATCACTTTTAAACCACCATAATTAGGCTGAGCCCAACGGTCGTCCAGCATAAAACCAGCGTTAATTTGTCCTGCAGCTAATCCCAATATGGTGCGACGCTGTTCGGTAGTCTGACTGGCCGTTCTGCCAGCGCCAGAGGCCACCCATTGGGCATTGATCATTTCTGTAGCCCGGTCGATCCATTCCGCACCATTTAGCATGTCGAGTTTTTTACTGCGCTGTACGGTACCAGCATAGGTATTCAAGGTAATGCTAGGTTTACCAGTTTTACCTCTTTTTGTGGTAATTAAGACCACTCCGTTTGCTGCACGTGACCCGTAAATTGCAGCTGCAGAAGCATCTTTCAATACCTGAATAGATTCAATATCGTTCGGATTGATGTTATCTAAAGGATTTCCCGTAGCAAAGTTACCAGAACCATTCACGATATCACCACCCAAAGGGAAACCATCCAAGACATATAAAGGTTCAGCACCTGCTGATATGGAATTTGTCCCCCTCACCTGCACGGTAAATCCTTTACCTGGAGTTCCATTAGTTTGTTTTACAGAAACACCGGCCATTTGCCCAACCAAAGCCTGGTCAACACGCACAATCGGACGTTCTTCCAGCTGATCGGCCTTAAAAGTAGCCATGGCTCCGGTAACATTCGATTTTTTCTGAGTTCCGTAACCAATCACAACAACTTCGTCCAGCTTGTTATTCTCCTCAGCCAGTTTCACGTTGATGGGGCCGGATTTAAGCACGGGAATTTCTTGCGTAGCATAGCTTAAATATTGATAAACCAAGGTTGCTCCCACAGTAGTCTTAATGGCGTACTGACCGTTACCGTCGGTTGCAACAGCTTGTGTTGTCCCTTTCACCTTTACAGACACTGCAGGCATCGGCAAGCCCTTTTCATCTGTAACCTTGCCAGTTACATTTACGCTTTCCTGAGCGTAAGCAGCCTGAAAGAAAAAGAGAGAGAGAATCGCTAATAGCGGCATGATTTTGCCGCCGCAGTACTTAAATGTTGTTTTCAGCATAATGACCCGTTTTTATATTGGTTTTTTAAAACTAAAGGATATTTATAGGAAAGGCATCCTGCTGTGTCCTGTTAAATGCAAAAATAATTGCAGAAAGCCCCCCTACATTGTACTTTTTTTTCAGAAATTCTATTGGTATCTTTGACCTGAAGCTGTTTCCGCTGGTCAATCCATGCATTCTTCGCAATCTGATAATCCCAATAACACGAACCTATGTCAACAGAAATAAAATGCCCCAATTGTGCACATACTTTTCCTATTGAAGAAGTAATGGCCGAGGAGTATAAAAAAGACCTTCGGGAAAAGATGGTTTCTTTTACCAAACAAAAAGACGAGGAGTACAATAAAAAGCTGCATGAATTTGCCCAGCAACAAAAGTTGCAGGAACAGACCTTTGAGCAACAGAAGTTACAGCAAGCCCAGTTGTTTGAGAAAAAACTGGCGGAAGAAAAGAAGCAACTGCAAACGGTATTGGAAGAAAATTTGCGTAAAACCATAGCCTCTGACTTTGAAAATAAGCTCCAGATGCTCGACAATGCGCATAAAGAAAGTGAAGAGAAGTTAAAACTCGCGCGCTCCAAAGAACTCGACTTCATGAAGAAAGAGCAGGCCATGAAGGAAAAAGAGGCCGAGATGGAATTGGAAATTCAGCGCAAAATCCAGGAACAACGTGCGGAAATGGTTGAGCAGGTACGCAAACAGGAAGCTGAAAAAAGCAGCTTGAAAGATACCGAACACCAGCTTCGGGTTAAGGAATTGGAAAAACAACTCGACGACCAGAAAAAGCTGGCCGAGGAGATGAAACGTAAAGCTGAGCAGGGTTCGATGCAATTACAGGGTGAGGTTCAGGAACTCATCCTCGAAGAATTGCTGCGCAACGCCTTTCCTTTTGACTTGGTATCTGAAGTTGGTAAGGGTGTACGTGGCGCAGATTGTGTACATCATGTACGGAATCAATTTGGCCAGGAATGCGGAAAAATCATTTATGAAAGTAAACGCACCAAGGATTTCTCTATGGAATGGATTGAGAAACTTAAAAAAGACATGCGCAGCATGGGTGTGGATGTGGCTGTCATTGTTACACAGGCTTATCCCAAGGGAATGGATTGTTTTGGCGAAAAAGATGGGGTCTGGATTTGTTCTTTCGATGAGGTAAAAGCAGTTTCTTATATTTTGAGGGATGGCATAGTGAAGTTATTCAGCGCAGCTAAATCCCAGGAAAACCGTGGCGATAAAATGCACATGTTATACGACTACCTAACCAGCAATGAATTTTCAGAGCAATGGAAAGCGATTCGGGAAGGATTTATGAGCATGAAACTGTCGATACAAAAGGAAAGGGACGCCATGGAAAAACTGTGGAAGGCCAGGGAAAAGCAATTGGAAAAAGTATTGTTAAATGCAGCACACATCCGTGGCTCCATTGAAGGCATAGCTGGTACCGACAGTATCCAGCTTAGCCTTACAGATGATGAAGAGGACGATGCCCTGCTTCTGGAATAAATCTAACTACTGCGCCAGGTAACCACCATCTGCCGCATAATAAGCTCCGGTAACAAAAGAAGCCTTATCGGAGCTTAGCCACAACACCAACTCAGCAATTTCCTGCGCTTCGCCCAAACGGCCAATTGGGTGCAAAGTAACCAGACCCGACATTTGTTCATCAGTCAAATGCTCTTCCAGCAATGGCGTTTTGATGTATCCAGGCCCCACAGAATTGATTCTGATGCCTTTATCAGCGTATTCTAAGGCCGCAGCTTTAGTTAAACCCACTACACCGTGTTTGGCAGCCACATATGCGGGCGACATCCGCGTTCCAACCTGTCCCAATATAGAAGCCATGTTGATGATGCTACCTCCGGTTGGAAGCATAGCTTCAATCTGGTAACGCAAGCCATAAAACACACCTGAGAGATTAATTCCGATTACCTTTTCCCAGCTATCTAAAGGATACTCTCCCGTTGGGGCCGCTGCGCCACCAATACCAGCATTATTTACCGCAATGTGTAAAGCTCCGTAATGCGCCAGGGTTTCTTTGACAAGGCTTTCATTGTCGGCCGCAACCGAAGTATCTGCTTTATAAAATATCGCATCACCTCCATTTGCTTTAATCTCAGCTACAACCGCCTGACCACCTTTTTCACTGATGTCTGAAACGACTACTTTCGCACCGTTTGTAGCAAGGGTTATCGCTACAGCTTTTCCAATACCTGAACCAGCTCCTGTAACAATGGCTACTTTATTTTCTAAATCTTTCATTATATTATATTTAATGATTATTGGTAGTAGAACATACCAGCATACGCATTGGTTTGTTGACCAAAAGTCATAAGCAAAATTGCATATCTGCCGAATGCGCTGTTTCTTTGCAAAGAAAACTGACGGCTTATGATTTACGCAAAGAAAAAAGTTCAGAGCAATGCCAATCTGGCGGCACAGACCGCAAAAATAATTGCAAATGTGAAAGCACTGGAAGAGAAAAATATGCTCAGGATTGAGGGTAACGTTGTTTTTGTCTATCCCGAAATATGGAAAGACCGCGCAACCGCATTAAACTGGATGAAGTGTCTGCACCTCTATTGTATGGTTAAGAAAAGGTTTAAAGAAAGTGATGCACTTTACTTTAAACATTTTGGATCTTCGGCAGACTTAGGTGCTTTTAAAAATAAGAAAGCAAGCTTACTGGCAATTGAGGCTTCGTCAGCATGATTAAAGTTACCAGCGTTTTTTAGCCCAGGCGCCCTGTTCTTCAAATGAAAGGAATGTCCAGGCTACAAATCGACTTATTTTTTGTCCCTGCGCCATTTCTACTGTACGGACTTCAAAAGGTTTAACCCGCTCCAAAGCGCGATAAATGAAAGGTAGATTACTACTTTTTGACACCAGTGAAGTAAACCAAAGGCATTGATCAGCAAGGTCGGTACTCTCGTCGATCATTTTTCGGATGAAGGAAACCTCACCACCTTCGCACCAAAGTTCGGTATGCTGACCACCGAAGTTCAGAACTGCTTCTTTTGACTTTTGCTTACCCAGGTTACGCACTTTCTTTGTGGAGCCTGCAGCAGCTTCAGCAGCCGAAGCATGAAAAGGCGGATTACAGATACTAAAGTCAAATTGTTCACCTGGCTTAACCACCCCTTTAAAAATGTGATTGCGCTGTTGCTGATGCCTTAGTGTGATGGCATCTGACAATGGCAGATTGGCTGCAACAATATTTTTGGCCGCTTTAACGGCTAAAGGATCGATATCAGAACCAATAAAGCTCCAGCCATACTCCTGATGTCCAATAATCGGGTAAATGCAGTTGGCTCCTACACCAATGTCTAATCCTTTGATGTTTTTTCCGGTTGGAATGACACCCTGATTGATTTCGCTCAGCAAATCTGCCACATAATGGATATAATCGGCCCGTCCAGGAATGGGCGGACAAAGATAATGCTGAGGAATGTCCCAGTTTTTGATCCCGTAAAAGTGGCTTAGAAGTGCCTTATTTAATGTTTTAACAGCCACAGGATTGGAAAAATCAATAGATTGGTCGCCATAAGGGTTTAGTGCCACAAAAGGACGAAGCTCCGGACAGCTTTTGATCAGTTCAGGAAAATCGTAACGGGAACGATGTCTATTTCTGGGATGAAGGATATTTTTTTCTGCAGACATGTAGTTAAAATTAGCCAAATGCAAATGAATTACAACCGTCATCCTGAATTTATTTCAGGACCGCACATTCGCTATTCCGTTACCCTGATATAAATTCAGGATGACCGGGTACAAAAAAAGCCTGATCATGATGAATGATACAGGCTTTTTTTTTTGTGGGAAATGAGGGGTTCGAACCCCCGACCCCCTCGGTGTAAACGAGGTGCTCTGAACCAGCTGAGCTAATTTCCCTTTTGGTCGTGTCATTTAGCGCCTGACGGGCGTTGTTGGTGGGAAATGAGGGGTTCGAACCCCCGACCCCCTCGGTGTAAACGAGGTGCTCTGAACCAGCTGAGCTAATTTCCCTTGGTTATGCTCTTTTGTTTTTCAACCAGTCGAGCAGACTGTAATTCCTTGCGAAGATCCCTTCGATTTGGGATTGCAAATATACACCCTAAAATCATTTTTGCAAAAAAAGATGTTCTTTTTTATGAAAGTACATCTTCTAAAATTTGATGAGAACGGATATTTCCAAAAGAAGCTGTATGTAAAGTATAGTAAACCAATATTTTATCTAATACCAACCTACGGGTACTGTTCTCTAAAATAATTTCATTTATTTTTTCAAAGGGTAAAATAAAGAGCGAAATGAAGTGCCCTGCATCTTGTTTATCCATAAAATAGGCATGTGCCGGTGGCATAGATTTAAATTCTCCTTCTTGCAAATCGAAATAACTCTGGTCGCTTTTGGTTTCCATACTTGGTGCAAAACCTAAAAACCGGGACAGTTTCAATAAAAAGGCCAGGTGAAAGTTTACGTTAAGTTCTTCCGTTTCATCAAACCAGCAAATGGCGTTAAAAATAAAGTCAAACAAATGTTCATCGGTCATTTGCTGCCGGATGCTTTTATACAACACCTCATTTAAGAAGAGCACAATGGTACTTTTGATGATATCATAAGGGATGCTACGGAATACCGGAGATGGCCGTAGTTCCGAAACGCGTTGAATATCCGAGTTCATTTTGTTATAAACTACCATGTCCACCAGATGCAGGGGCTGCAACATATTCATGCTGATCTTAGCCTTTGGCTTTTTCACCCCATTGATGATGTAAGACTGGATACCGAATTTTTCAGTAAAGATTTGTACAATGACGCTATTTTCACTGTAAAGCGTTGTCTTCAATACGATGCCCCGGGTTTTATGAAGCATAAGCTATAATTTTAGGCATAAAGATCAGCAACCCCACCACAATTGCAGTAACCGCAGCAATCAACACTGCAGCAGCACTGACATCTTTAATGATTTTTGCTTTGGGATGAATTTCCGGGGAAACCAGATCTACAAGCACTTCTATGCCTGTATTGAATAATTCGGAGGCCAATACAAAGCCACAGACCATTGCAATCCAAAGCCATTCCTGCGTCGACAATTTAAAATACCAGCCCAGCAAAATTACAAATGCCATAGCCAGGCAATGAACCTTAAAATTCAATTGCGTTTTTAAAACATAACCTATACCTGCAAATGCGTAACCAAAACCTCTTAAAAACTTTTGCATGCTTCTTTATTTTGCATCAGAACACTGCAAAGTACGACATGCTTTTGAACATATGCAATTGTTATGTTCTGAACGCTATATTTCTTCAGGCATCTGAAGCTTCCACAGGTCACTATAGTGGGATTGTTTTTTGTCCCGAAGCTCTTTATGACTTCCTTGTTCAATCACCTTACCGTGGTCCAGCACAATGATTTTATCGGCATTGTTTAAAGTACTTAAACGATGTGCAATTACGATTACTGTTTTATGCTTTGCTTTTAGCATTTCGATCATACGCTGAACATATTTTTCTGAAGCTGAATCAAGTGAAGAAGTCGCCTCATCTAAAATCAGGATTTCAGGGTCGCGGTATAAGGCGCGGGCTATGGCAATACGCTGTCTTTGGCCGCCCGACAAAGTGGTACCATTCTCTCCTAAATAAGTCTGAAACCCTTTAGGCAAGGATTCAATAAAATCAATCAGGCCCAATTGGGTAGCAATATCGATGATCTTCTGCATATCGGGTTCATAATCGCCCACAGCTATATTTTCGATTACATTACCAGCAAATAAATCAATTTGTTGTGGCACTACAGATACCATCCGCCGTAATGACGTCTTACTGATGTATTTCAAATCATATTTACCGATGTAAACATTCCCTTTCTGAATGGGATAAATATTTTGCAGGATAGACATTAGAGTAGATTTTCCAGAGCCGCTTTCCCCAACAATGGCAGTGAACTTCCCCCGCTCAATGCTTAGCTTTAAATCTTCAAATACCGCCACCCGGCTGCCATATCTAAAGGACACATGTTCGAAATGTATATCGCCGATCTTATCCGGACTCAGCTCAATCTGACTTTCATCATTTTCACGCTCCAGATCCATAATCTCAAACAGCCGGTCTGCTGCGATAACAGCATCCTGAACCGTTTTATTCATCCCGATTAAGGACGAAACCGGGGCTGTAAAATACCCGATCAGTGTATAAAAAGACAGCAATTCTCCAGGTGTAATCTGACTATCCAACACATAACCTGCACCTACCCAGAGCAACACAATGGTTAATAATCTGGATGTCAGTTCCGCAGAGGTTCCGGAAAAGACCGTATTCATATTGGATCTGAAGCCATCTTTTAAGAGCTTAATGAAACGGGTTTCAGTTTTATCATTGGCAAAAGATTCGAGACCAAAACGTTTGATGGTTCCTATCGCGTTTAGGCTCTCCACCAATTGTGACTCCAGTTCTGCCGCATCTTCCATTAACTTCCTTTGGGCACGCTTATTTAAGCTATCTGTAACAAAGTATATCAATAAATAGATCGGGATCACAGCCAACATCAACAAGGCCAGCTTCCAGTAATAGGTAAACATCATGATGAATGAAAAGATCACAATGAATATATTCACCAGGAAATTGATACTGACATCATTTAAAAAAGTCCTGATTTTAACCGCATCATTAATCCTGGAAATGATTTCTCCCACCCGCATGGTATCAAAGAACTGCTGAGGCAGCTTCAACAAATGCTTATAGTAACCCAGGATCAATTGAGCATCGATCATCTGGCCTGTTTTTAAGGTAAATAAAGTTTTTACAGTGCCAATAAAAAGCTGCACCGCCAGAATAATCACCATGCCAATACTCATGAGGTTGAGCAAATTTCTATTTCCATCCACCAAGACAAAATCGACCAGCTTTTGTACAAACACAGAAGTTGAAAGCCCAAGAATGGTATACACCAAAGCACCGAATAAAGCTTGTATTAAAATGCTTTTATGTGGTCTGACCAGATTCCAGAAGCGCCCACTGACTGATCTTTTTTCATTGCCTGCGACAAATTCTTCCGAAGGCAGGAGCAGCACAAGTGCGCCTGTCCATTCATCTTTAAAGGCAGCATGGTCTTTGCGGTGTATCTGGCCATCAAAAGGATCCATTACTTCGATGAATTTCTTGCTGACCTTATAAATTACTACATAATGCTGCAAAATCCCCTTCACAACCAGATGTGCAACTGCTGGCGTTGGTATTTTAAATAAGCTGTCAAATGATCCTTTTACCCCTTTGGCTTCAAAGCCAAGCTTTTGAGCAGCCTCAACCATGCCCAATACATTCGTTCCTTTTTTATCTGTTCCAGCAAATTGCCGGATTCGGGCTACGGGCAAATCCAGCTTATAATGAGAAGCTATCGAAGCCAAACAAGCTGCTCCACAATCCGTAATATCCCGTTGTTTTACTTTAATACTCATCTGCTTCAGGTCTTGGTGTTAACGTTAGGATTTACCCAATCATCAACCTTATCATACAGCAACTGGTATAAGCTTCGATTGGTAACTGTGAAACGTGCGGTAAAGTTCATTCCCTTTTTCAGGTACCCCTTGTATCCATTTTTTAAAGACAAGTGATCTGCATTTAATTTACACTTTACTTTAAATACAGGCTGATTGCCGTTCAAAACAATGATATCGTCAGAAATATCCACCACTTTACCTATTGCCGAGCCCCATTGATTGTAATTGTAAGCTTCTACCTGGAAACGAACTTCCTGCCCTTTCCGGATCAATCCGATATCCGCGGGTTTGATATAACATATGGCTACAATTCCCGCATCTGGCGAAACCTCACCTATTTTTTGATTGGCAAACACATAACTGCCTTTCTGCAGACCAACCAGGTTTTGAACAGAACCGCTGACTGGGGCCTTTACCGTATATTGCTTTTTTTGCTCACTAAGCTCGGCCTGCTGCCCGGATAACTGACGCAATTCATTCCGGTATTCATTGGCTTCAGTTTGCCATTGGGTTTTATATTTGCTACGGATCAGGGCATAGGCCGATTCGGCTTGCTCCAATTCATATTTGTATTTTTCATATTCAGATTCTGTAAGCACCTTACTCTGGTATAGTTTATTATAGCGGGAAAAGGTATTGGAAGCCTGCCTTTTCACAATTCCGGCATTGTCCAGCTCCTGTATAAATTGTTGCCATGCGGCGTTGTACTGCCCTGTTTGAAGCGAAGGTGAGTTGGTTTTGTTCAGCGTACTGAAAGACAAAAGCATATCAATGTCGGCAAGAAACTGACGTAACTGGCCTGCACGACCTTGGACTAAGGAACTTTGCTGGCTAGGTAATCCGGCGTCAATAACCAATAGCAGGTCACCCTGATTCAGCTTTTGATTATCTGTCAGTTTATATTGAATTAAGCGCCCATTTATTGGGATAATGAGTTCAGTTTTTTCAATGGATGATTGAATCATGCCATTGCCCTTCACACTGATAGCCGTTCTGATGAAAGGCAAAGCAGCAACAGTAAGCAGGATAAAAAGTACAGCCGTCAAATATATCAGCTGTGATGACTTGCTGATTTGTGAGCGGTAAACTAAAGATGTGGAAGAAATAGATTCGGCTGAATGGCTGGAAAGGGGCATGTTTTAAATATTAATTAACCGTTATTCTGGCAGCCAGAATAACGGTTAAGGCTGATTTTACAGGCTCCAAACAAATTTGAAAACATTAGCTAATGTTTTATTTAAGAAACTTGATAAATCAGTCCCTAAACTGTTTACAAGGCTTCCTGCAGAAGTTAACGTTCCGTTAAGTGCACTGTTTAATAAACCACCGCCTTCAACGGTTGTCATTTCATTTGCGTTCATTTCCTGAACACCAAGGTTTTTCAGTTCTAGATTTTTCATAATAGGAGTTCTTTTAGTTTACTTTCCTTACTCTGTTTATGGCTTTTCGGGTACCGCCTGTGTTGGCCAAACACCATGACTAAGATAATAGGAACAGCCAAGGCCAGGTCTGTTCAATTTATTCATTTTAACCGCCTGCTAGTGCCCGGTTTTTGTTCAGGATTTCAGTAAATATCAAGTCCACCTTAGCAAAGGGATTTAACATATCCTTAACACTGCCCGCCCTAATTTTAAATTGTGAAACAAATCTTTTTAAATCGGATCAGGACTGCTTTTTTTCTGATCTGTGCGTGCAGCATTTTCTGCTCATTTGGGCAGACAAAAAAAACAGATAAAGCGGTAATCGATTCGCTCATTAAACGCAATCCCGATGCGGCGTTTGTAAAAATAAAAACAGCCTTAAAAGAAGCGCTGGATAAAAACGATCCGATAGCCGCAGCCCTATGTTATCAATACCTCGGCGAGCTATTTTACAATCAGGCAGCCTATACCCAGGCGGTCAAATATTATTACAAAGCTGATCACATCTTCAGGAAACATCAGGATTACTTAAATCTGGCTAAGAACCTCAATAAAATTGGAGAAACTTATTATTATGGCAAACAATATCGCATTAGCCTGTCCAAATTTCAGGAAGCACTGGACAATTATCAGAAAATAAAAAACGGCAAGGGCATTGCCGAATCTTATGGTTTGATCGGACAAACCTACGAGAAGCACCAGAACTACGAAAAAGCTGTAAAATATCAGCAATTGGCACTATCTGCCTACCAAAGGGAACAGGATTCACTGGGCATAGCCAAGATTTATGAAAATATAGGTAGCATTTATGAAGATAAACTGGAGCTGGACTCTGCACTTAGAAACTATCAATACGCACTCGAGATCAATCAACGCAACTCAAATGAGCTGGCGCAAATAGAGATCGTCAACAACATTGGAGATGTTTACCGCAAAACCGGAAAATATGCACAAGCACTTCGCTATACCAAAAAAGCTGCTGCTATGGCCGTAAAACTGAACGATCCTTATCAGCTGAGTAGCGCTTACCGCGATCTGTCGAAGAATTTTGACCTGATGAAAAGACACGACAGTGCATACCATTATAGTGAACTGGGCCGCAATATTTTTCTCAAAATATTTACAGAAGACAATAACAAGCAATTGACCTTATTGCAAACTTTATTTGAGATCCAGCAAAAAGATGATGCCATTACACAGTTTGAGCAGGAAAGAAGGGCAAACCAGTTCATTTATATTGGTACAGCACTGATCATTGTGCTTTTGATCATGCTGGCAGTAAGTATCATCAGCAGGCAGCGCTTAAAACTCAGAAATGAAAAAGCGGCCAATGAGCAAAGCAATGCGCTTTATGAAATACAGAAGAAAGCAATTGAGGCAGATCTGGAGCTTAAAAGTCAGGAACTTAGCAACAATACCCTACACGTGATACAAAGCAATCAGTTTCTGGAAGAGTTGCGGAATGAGCTGGAAGAAATGATCCGGGACGACAAAAGAGATCAGAAAAAAAGGCTCCAGCAAATTGTCACTAAAATCAGCAAGCGCGCCAGTCATGATAAACACTGGAAAGAATTCAGTCATATGTTTGAGCAAATCCACCAATCTTTTTTTGACAATCTGAAAAAATATAGTGGGGACTTAACGGCAAATGACCTTCGTCTGGTTGCGCTGATCAAGATGAATTTGAGCTCTAAAGACATGGCCATTTTATTCGGTATTTCACAAGATAGTTTGCGGGTTTCACGCTACCGTTTACGGAAAAAATTAGTCATTCCACAGGGCGAAAATCTAAGCACTTTTATACAGTCACTTTGATAAAAATCAGCAGATCGACCAACTTAACACAATGTTAATGTTACGCTAACTTAATGATAACGGCGGAAAAAGCAACAAATAAATAGCTAAAAACAAGCATTTAAATAGAATCTGTATACGTTGTACACGTTCTGTTTACAGGAGCTGTAACGATGTATACATTTTGTTTACGGCACAAATCTGCAAGTATGAACCGGGCTTTACAGATTTGCAGCATAGTTAGAAAAACACAAACCCCAAACAAAAACGATTTACAAAATGAAGTCAATTTTACAAGTTTTTTTATGTTTACTACTCAGCGTAGCAGCAGCCAAAGCAACCAGCTTAAAGGGCTATGTATACGATCAAAAAACTGGTGAAGCCATGATTGGTGCTTCGGTTTACTTGGAGCATACAGATAAGGCGGTATTAACCGGCTTAGACGGCTCTTTCGAAATCAAACATCCACCAGTTGGTAATTATACCCTAAAGGTGTCTTACGTCATGTATAAGAGCCTGCAACAAAAAATCACCATCCTCAAGGAGGATAACCCGGTTTTAAAAATTTATTTATCTGAAACCAGTGATAAGGAATTGAGTGAGGTTGTCATTTCAAGTAAGGGAGACGGTGCTGCAGAAAAAACCGCCCGGCGCCTGGAGCAGAAATCATTATCACTGATCAATGTCGTATCTGGCCGCGCCATTGAAGCATCACCGGATTTAACTGTTGCAAATGTTGTACAGCGTGTATCTGGAATTTCCATTGAAAGAAGTAGCAGCGGCGACGGGCAATATGCCATCATTAGGGGAATGGACAAAAGATACAACCAAACCCTGGTAAACGGGGTGAAAATTCCAAGTCCTGACAATAAATACAGGTATGTCCCCCTGGATATTTTCCCTGCTGAACTGTTAGAGCGATTAGAAGTCAATAAAACCTTAACGCCAAACATGGAAGCAGATGCAGTTGGCGGTGTAGTCAATATGGTGATGAAAGATGCACCTGAAAAGCTGAGAATCAATGCCAATCTCGCCACAGGATACAGTCAGCTATTTATCGACCGTAACTTTATGGGTTTTAATGCCTCAGACATCAATCACAGATCGCCTTATGAAATCAATGGTAAAAGTTACAAAGCAACCACTGCCGATTTTCCAAAAGGCACGGTAGATTACACTTCCAAACATCCTGCTCCAAATCTTGTCGGTGGTTTTTCTATCGGTAACAGGTATTTGAACAGTAAACTTGGTGTGTTGGTTGCAGGTAGTTATCAGAACACTTACAGGGGTAGCAACAGTACCTTTTACAATACTTCCGTAGTTGGAGCAGCCAGTAAATATGGAACGGTAATGAGCAAAGATGAAAGGCAATATTCAGAACAAAACAAACGTTCTGGCCTACACGCCAAACTGGACTATGTATTTAACAAAAATCATAAATTGACTTTATATAATGCTTATGTTGATCTGATCAGTTTACAAACGCGTGATTCAAAACAAGCAGATTTTACTAGCGGCTATGAGCCCGATAAAGGAAATGCGAAACTGAATTATGCAACCCGTACGCGCTACACCGAACAACAGATTTACAACAGTACACTACAAGGCAGTCATCAACTCATTCCGGAAAAATTTAAAATCACCTGGTCGGCAGTTTATTCGTCGGCAAAGAATGATGTACCTGACCAAAACAACATCAACATTCTTGGTGTACGCGAAAACTTTGTTGACCGTCGTACCTATGCGCCCGCGATCGGTGATGCTTACACACGCCGCTGGGAGCGAAATACAGAGGAAGATAAAGCAGGTTACCTGAATTTTATTTACAATGTAAAAATTTCCGATGCCAAACTTGAATTTAGCGCAGGCGGTTTATATCGTGATAAACAACGCAGTAGCTTTTACAATCAATACATCTTCACTTCTACTAATCCAAATGCATTATACGGAACAGACTTCAATCAGTACACCGAAATTGCATGGACAATTAAGAACCCTACAGGATCAGTTGACAACGCATTAACTTATGATGCATCTGAAAAATTAACCGCAGGTTATGGCATGTTTTCATTGATCAGCAAAGACCTGGAACTAATCGGTGGTCTGAGAATAGAACATACCAATCAGGGCTATCACATGTTGTTCCCGGCAGCAGAGTTACGTCCGGTAGGTAGCCAGGTATATACAGATTTTTTACCGAGTCTGAATTTGAAATATAAACTAACCGACAAACAACAACTGCATGCTTCTTATTTTCGCGCGCTGAACCGTCCTGGATTTTATGAACTGGTACCGGGTGGAAGTTTAATTCAGGATGATTACAAAGAAAAAGGTAATCCAGACCTGAAACGTGCTATCGCAGACAACTATGATTTGCGGTATGATTTCTTCCCAAATGAAACTGACCAATTGCTGGTAGGTGCCTTTTACAAAAACATCAAGAACCCCATAGAATACAGCTTTCAGGCCGATCCGATCCGTCCTCAGGACACTTATTATTTACCAGGAAACTTTGGAAATGCACGCAACTATGGACTTGAAGTAGATTACGTTAAGTTTGTACACAAATTCGGGATCAAGGCCAACTATACCTATACCCACTCTAAAATTACTACACCAAAAAGCTCAAGAATCAGAGATGAACAGGGCGATTTAAAAACAATTTTTGTTGACCAGAGCAGGCCGTTATATGGACAATCTGAGCATATCGCCAACATTTCGCTACTTTATAAAGGCGGAAAGCATGGATATGATGCACAATTGGCTGCCGGTTATACCGGACCAAGAATCAATACTGTTTCTCAATTTTTAGACAATGATTTGTGGCAACAGGGCTTTATCCAAATGGATGCCTCTGCGGAGAAAAGGTTCAAAAATAACCTGAGCGTATTTATCAAAGCTGGAAACCTGTTAAATACACCGACCAAATTATTCATTAAAGGAACCAATCCTGAAAATGCAAATACAGCAACAACGTTTGACGGAAAAACACTGATCCGTAACGACCACTATATGCAGACCTATTTATTGGGTGTACGTTACAAATTATAAATCCACTTGACCATTCATCATAAAATAAAGAAAATGAAAGCAAAACAAATGTTAATCTGCCTGATGGTACTTGCAGTTAGCTATACCGGTTGTAAAAAAGCAAATATTGATGTGGATACAGATTCTGCAAACGGTTCTGCCATTGGTGAAATCTCAGGCGTATGGAAAAGGGGAAGTGTGCAACACATTACAGGAGATATCATTATCCCGGAAGGCCAATCACTTACCATAGAAGAAGGTGTAACTGTAATCATGGATACGGAAGCTAAACCGGAGATCATTGTAAAAGGAAACCTCTATGCAGAAGGTACTGCGGCATTCCCAATCAAATTTACAGTTGATGAATCAAAACGGACTGAAGAAAATAAGTTTGGCCGTTTATGGGGTGGTATCCTGGCTGCCCCGAGTTGCACTGAATTACTACTAAATTATACCATTATAGAATATGCAGGGGCAACAACTTCTGATGCCTCTACATCAGTGAAACAAAAATTGTATAAAGGAAAGGCCGGAGAAAACCTCCCTGCACTTTGGTTTGCCAATGTAAACGGTAAATTGGTTGTTACCAATAGCATTTTCAGAAACCTACAGGAAGACTGTACCTATATAGAGGGTGGAAAGATCATCTTCGCAAATAACAAGTTTTATACCACAGGCTTAACTGGTGGTGAAGCCATTAACTTCAAATCAGGATGCTTAGCTGATGTGGCATATAACCTGGTATATAGCACCAATACCAATGCTTTGAAATTATCAAACAGTGGCGACAGAACCCCACAAGCCTATATCATCGCTTATAACAATACACTGGTCAACACTGGTTGGCGCAGACCAACAGCTAAAGGGGGTTCTATATGGGTAGAAGCGACAGTAAGGGTAAGCATATTCAACAACCTGTTTGCCAACACCCGCTTTGGTATCAAGCGCGACACCAAAGGCCCAGAAGACAGTCGGTCGCTATTTGGCAACAACCTATATTACGGCTATAGCCAAACTACCGCCAATCAGTTTCAACCCAGCACTGAAATTATTGCAGGAACAAATGATGTGATTGGTAAAAATGCAGGCGACAATGACCCTAAATTTGTGAGCTACCCGGTAAATACAGATGTAAACAATGCCACATTCAATACCGCCTGGGACTTTCATTTATTGGCCGGATCGCCAGCCCTTGGAAAAGGAAAGACCGACTTTACCCGTCATCACGCTGCCGGTCTTGTTTTAAATGGCATCACTTACACTTCTCCTGCACCTTCTACCTATATTGGTGCTTACGGAACCAACTAAACATAAACTTTAACCAAATAAATATAACACTAAATTCAATGCATAATTTTAAATCAATAGCTTTCCTTACCGCCTCAGTCATGCTAACATTGACTGCTTGTACACAAAAACCAGTTGTAGACGCTACGGCAGTAAAACCACGCTATGTTACCGAACCTGTACAATTTGATTCTGACGATCCTGCAATCTGGGTGAACCCTGTCAACCCTGCACAATCATTGGTCATCGGAACAGATAAAGACGAAAATGGCGGGCTGTATGTATTTGACCTCAAAGGAAAAATCATTAAAGAAAAAACAATTTCAGGATTGAAAAGACCGAACAATGTAGACATCGCTTATGGATTGATGCTTGGCGGCAAAAAGGTGGACATTGCTGTAACTACAGAACGGATGACACATAAGCTGCGTATTTTTTCTTTACCGGACATGAAGGCCATAGACAACGGCGGAATACCTGTTTTTGAAGGTGAGACGGGGGAAATGTTCCGTGACTTGATGGGTATAGCTTTATATACCAATCCACAGGGGCAGATTTACGCCATTGCTGGTAGAAAAACAGGTCCGAAAGATGGGGGGTATTTATGGCAATATTTGCTGGAAGATGATGGCAGTGGTAAGCTAAAGGCTACTTTAAAAAGAAAGTTCGGGAAATACAGCGGTAAAAAAGAGATTGAAGCTATTGCAGTTGACAATGAATTGGGCTACATCTATTATTCGGATGAACAATTTGGGGTAAGAAAATATTATGCGGAGCCTTCCAAAGGTAATGAAGAGTTGGCTGTATTTGCCAAAACCGGATTTAAAGAAGATCATGAAGGAATCAGCATTTATAAAACGACCGACAGTACTGGCTATATCCTGGTATCTGATCAATCAGCCAATCAGTTTCAGGTATTTAACCGTGAAGGAAAAACACCAGCAGATCATCACCTGGTCACCATTGTCAAAACGTCAACCAATAACAGTGATGGATCCGATGTGGTTGCGATCCCATTAAATGACGACTTTAAACATGGTCTTTTTGTGGCCATGAGCGACAATAAAACCTTTCAATACTACCGTTGGGAAGACCTGGCAGGAAAGAAGTTAAAAATCAGATAAACGCCTAAACAAAATAACCCCCTTATACAATTGTTATAAGGGGGTTATTTTGTTTTATGATTCGTTTCAGCTCAATACCGTTTTTAGACTGGAACAGGAACCTGTTCTATTTTTTTGATTGGAAGTACCGCTACTTTCGCAGGTTTCTTCTTTTTAAATTTACGCCCGTACCAGATCAAAAATCCGGTAATTGGTAAACTAGCTCCTATCAAAGCCGCTAAAAACGCCAGTACCTTTCCTGGGAAACCTAAAATACTGCCTACATGGATATCATAATTCATTTTGCGCAGTTTATTACCAAAGCCAGCATTTGCATATTCCACTGCATAAGCATCCTCACGCTTCAGCTCCTTTAAGGTATGCTGGTCAAATGTATAACCCTGACTGTTGTAGAACTGGCCTTGATTAGGATAAACAGTAATGCTTATTGATGATTTTGATTTTGACGTATCCGGGTAATTGTAATAAAACCCCGCTGATTTTGGATGTTTTGCAATCACCTTATTCCAGGCCAGGTCCATCGCCACCTCTGGTTTGTAAAACTTACCTGCCTGCAAAGAATCTGATTCCAAACGCTTAAACTCTGTTAATTTCTCTCCGCCAGAAGTTACCCAATACAAACCTTCACTATACCATTTGATCCCATATACCATACCCGTAAGCGCAATGGCCAACAGAAACAATAGAGAATAAAAACCAAAGACATTATGTAAATCCAGGTTTACCCTTTTAAATGAGGCACCCCATTTAATTTTAAAACTTTTATCCACTGTAGATTTATTCCATTTCTTTGGATACCACCAGATCAAACCAGTAATGAGCAAAACCACAAAAACCATCGTACCGTAATTTACAATTGGACGCCCAATTGCATATGGCATCCATAAAAAACGATGTCCGTTTAAAATGAACCTAAAGAAATCGGTTTCTCCCTTTTTGCGGACCTCTTTAGCCACAACTTCTCCAGTATAAGGATTCATTTTTAAGGTAACACCTCCACCGCCTCTTCGACCTTCATCTTTTGCCCCTCTTAACGACAGGTTTACGGTACGTCCCTGTTGATAATTGGCATAAGAAGGTACCAGATCAGGGTAATTGCGCTTAGCAATAGCCGCAAGCTGAGAGGGCATCAGGACCGGCTTATCTTGTCGCTCAACTTTGGTTTCTGGTTGCAACAAGCCGGTAATTTCTTCATTAAATACCCATATACATCCGGTAAGACAAACAATTAAGACAATTACTCCAGAAACCAGGCCCAGCCAAAGGTGTAACCACTTGTTAACCCTGGTAAAAACAGAGTCCTTTTTTTTCTTTTTAGCCGGAGCGTTGTTTGTGTGCTTATTCATTGCTGATATCCCATTACAGCAAGCTGGTTTTAATACCGCAAGCTATTTATTTAGACTTATTCTTGATTATTACAAAACTAAGCGTTACTTTGTACAAAATTTGCAGGAAATTATACGAATTAAGCAGAAACATGTTAGATATCTACATTAAAGACCATTCTGGAAACATTGTATACGCCAGGCAGGTTGATGAATGCCATACGCAAGAACATCAGGTCTTGATGAATGACAATCATGTCATGACCATAACCATTGCTTTCAGTACCAACAAAGAGTTGTCGTTTATTTCTAAAAAGGAACAAGCTATATTTAACAAAATAGCGAACTATATTCGTGAAAACCTTTCCGAGAATCTGTCTATTCAACAATTGGCTACTCTTGCCGGGATGAACCGGACTAAGTTACAGGCAAGTTTTAAATTGATTTTTGGTAAGACTCTAAACCAATTTACCAGGGAACTAAAAATGCAAAAAGCAAAAGAACTGCTGACCAGCACCTCAGCTTTTAGCCATAAAGAAGTTGCAGCAATGATCGGCTACAAATACACCAATCATTTCTCCGCAGCATTTAAAAAGCATTTCAATTTTCCACCATCAGCCTTTAAAACAAAAAAAAACTAATTTGTTTCAGCAATGCATGTAGGTTCGTGTTTAACAGGAAAATTACAGGAGTTGGCAATGAAACACATTTTATTGGCTTCTGCATGTAAAGCATTTGCTTTTTCAATATCAGCATCTGACGCAATAACTACTGAAGGATGTAATATCACTTCAGTAAACCGGCCACTTCCATCCGCATCTTCGGACATGCGGCCTACAGCTTTATCTTTATAATCCAGCACGATGATGCCATGTTGTGAACAAAGGTGCAGATACCACAGCATGTGACAAGCCGACAAAGAGGAAACTAATAAATCCTCAGGGTTATGCTTGTGCTTATCACCTAAAAAAGCGGAATCCGAAGAGCCCAGTATATCAGGCTTTTGATCAATTGAAATCACATAACTGCGGTCGTACGATCTATAGTCCATTGTTCCTGACCCTTTATTTCCTGCCCAGGTAAGGCTCGTCTGATATTGGTGTAATTTCGGCATAACTCGTTATTTATATTGTTTATCCCAATTTAAACATTCTTACCATGGATTGCCAAACTTTATTCAAAAATGCAGGAATTTAAACCATCCCCCCCATTAAAGGATCTGTAAAGCTTTCTTTTCCTGTTTCTACCCGGCCTGCAAAACGTTGCTCAAAAAGTGTCGTCCCTAGTACTTTCAAGCTTACATCATACCAGCCATGATGTTGTGTTGTGTCAATTACGATACTTTCTGTGGCGCCGGGCTTTATACTTTTTTTGATCAGATCCTTTCCATAGCTTTCATCCTTAAGGATGACCTCATAGGCTTTCAAAGTATCTGTGTTCCTCAGTTTCAAAACCACCTGTCCGGTTAACCGTCCAGACTGACCATCATAATCACAAAGTATAGCCAGGTTAGGATCGGCCTGATTACCCTTAAAGGATCTGAAGAACCCATTGGGTCCGTGTACAAGTAAATGATAATTACCCTGTTCAAAGGCCTCCAATGGCCATTGATAAGTCAACGTATCACCAGCTTTCACTGCAAAAGCCCAATTTCTGCACCGTTCTGCATTTTTGGTTTCCGAATCAGTAAAACTACCTGGAGCAATGGCTGTAAAAGGGGCACCTGCAGATTTTTCAGCAAAAACTTTGTTGCCCGCAGACAATTTTACTTCAAATTGCTTTTTCCCGGTATTTAAACCGCCCTGAACATACAACTCGTAGGGCAATGCACAAGCTGGTCGCACACCCTTTTCCTGTCGGGACATGCAATTCGCTGATGTTGGATCCTGAATAAATGCCCGGATGTCTGAATCTGTTATTTTCTTAAATCCATCAGGTTCTGCCCTGAATTTCGCATTATAAATATCCTCCACTAAACGATCGCGTTGAAGAAAATTAAGTTGGTCAAATTTTTCGCCGTTATACGGACTAAATACGGACGTCAGGTCGCCACAAATCGTACGTCTCCAATTGCTGATGTTTTCTATATGCAGTTTCTTATTTAACTTGCGGTTGAAAAATACTTCCAGAAATTGTAAGGTTGAGGTATGGTCAAAAACCTCAGAGCATACCTTACCACCCCTGCTCCATGGTGATGCAATTATCATCGGCACTCTGAAACCAAGCCCAATAGGAGCCTCACGAGCAGCCTTTTCAGGAATTCCCTGCTTCAATTCGTTAGACAGCCTGACCTGCTCTATCTCGGTATCAATACCCTTTGAAACAAGTCCGGTACCAGGTAATTTTTCATCGGGGATAGAAAATGGAGGTATATGATCAAAATATCCATCATTTTCGTCATACGTTGTAATAAATATGGTATTTTTCCACACTTCAGGATTCTTGGTGAGAATATCCAATATTTCTGAAACATACCAGGCTCCATACCATGGCGCACTTGGATGGTCAGAAAAATTCTGCGGACCAGCTAACCACGATACTGCAGGTAATTTACCTGTATTTACATCTGTCCTAAACTGATGTAACACATCCCCCTTAGGCACAGTAACCTCACGTTTGGTGTTGCCTTCTGTGTAATTTAATGTGGTGATACTTCGGTAATCAGGATCACCAGAATTGATCACAAAAGCACGTTCAAACAACGACTTTTGCTGCTCAGTCAGTTTATGATATTCGTCCCTGCTCCATTTCTTCAATTCGGCTGCCGCATTGTCCAATGCCTGCAGTTTCTTTTTCAGATCAGTTTGTGTTTTTTTAGCAGCCTCCTCACTAGAAGGACTTGCTTCTTGCAGTTTATTAATCTCCCCAGGTAAGGTATCCACTACCTTTTCGAGATTTTTTACGTATCGTGACGAAAATTTCACGTGGTAAGCCTCAAAAAACTCCAGTAAATTACAACCGAAATTTGCCAACCAGGCACGTTCTTCCTTTTCATATCCACCACCGCAGCTGATGTCATTCTGATAAAATTTCCATGGGATCTGATTATCTTCCAGTAATTCCGGAAAGGTCTTCCAGGGCAATTTGCCATAGCTGTAATCGTCGTTTCTAATGTTTACTTTTTGCAGTCCGTCCAAATCATAGCTGATCTTTCCGGTCCAAAAAAACGAGCGGTTTGGAGTTGTGCTTGTCATACCCGAACAGAAATTCTGGTCACATACCGTAAAAGCGTCAGCCATTGCATAGTTGAAAGGCAGGTCTGCACGGGTATAGTGGCCAAGCGTTAATGGCATATCACTATACTTTTTATTCCCCGACTTTTTGGAAGGCAACCAGCCATCATACTTTCCACGATTGTAGGCATCCACCTGACTGGCCCTTGAATGCGGCAAATCGCCCATCCAGGTCACTTTAGAATCTTTCATGTTTAACCGGAACGGTGCGTAAGTATTACCCAATGCATCGCTTTGCATCCATACTGGTTTTTGGTTGGGCAAAGTTATTGCCCTTGGATCATTAAAACCTCTTACGCCTTGTAAAGTGCCAAAGCAGTGGTCAAAAGATCTGTTCTCCTGCATCAGGATTACAATATGGGCTGCATCAAGAAAAGAACTTCCCAATTTTGGATCTATAGCCAGTGCGCGCTGTATAGATGCCGGAATAATCGTGGACAGCCCTGCAGCACCAGACAACAGCAAAGATTTTCGAATGAATTCTCTTCTTGATTCCATAATTTATGTAATAAGTACATTAGTCAACTTATTGTGTTCAGGCGCCTAATTTCTACCTTTTGAATTACGAAATTGCTGCTGCGATGTGATTTTTTTGTTATCATTTCAATTGATATGCCATCACAGTTTTTTTGTAAAAGGTTGGAATGTACAAAATCTTTTTCACAGGGTCATAGCCAAGATCTGCAGTGTTTTTTTTCTCCAGATGGGTATCTAACAACAGTTCATATTTACCATCAGCGCTTACATAATACACATATCCCGCCCAGGCCGTAAAGAGAAAATCTCCATTTCCAATGGGTTCCAGTCCATCTCCCCCATTAGGCAGCTCCGCAAGTTTGGTCATTTTTTTCTCCGCATCTGCTTTCCAGATGTTTTTACCCCCAATAATGTATAAATCTTTACCAATTGCCTTCAAACCATTTACACCATTGACGTTATCGAGATATAAACCAGGTTGATCATTTTCCAGGCGATGAATCTTCTTGGTTCTTGAATCCGATACATATACAATTCCCTGATCGCTCACTGTAATGTCGTTTAGAAATTTAGCACTATCTATGGCGATGATCTTTTTCACCTTTCCTTTGGCGATGTCAATAACCACTACATCGGTCAGATCGGCAGCATACATCAGATTTCCGAAACGGGCAAGACCTTTAGGCGAATTCAGGCCAGTAATCCAGTTCAGATCGATAATTTTTCCATCCAGACCGATCTTCGCTACACCTCCGATCCCGTCTTTATCATTTGGATTATTTCCCATTTGAGAGACATACAGTATCTTCTCTTTCAGATCAGGCAATACTGATTCAGGCAAATTAACCACGCTATCTGTTTCCCAGATCTTCTCCAGTTTATGCTGCGCCTTTGAATGTAAGCTTAACAGCACGATGACGGCAATTCCAAAATAAGTTTTCATAAATTTAAATCATTAATTAGCTAAGCAATTTAACCAGTTTCGCTTGTTACATTTATCTATGCAATAGAGCAATTCCAACCTAAAAAACACTGTCCCAATTTGGCTAAGTGTTATACAATTTTATCATCCAGGTTCACTGGCACTCAATAAAGCCCACATCTTGATTTCAAGCATTTTAAAGCGTTTTATTCCCTTCGAATAAAGTTTAACTTTAAAATTCCAATTTAACAAATCAATATTAACCAAATGCAAATATGAACAAAAATCTTACTCAGGGACTTGCCGGTTTAGCGTTGATGCTGTGCGCGATCAGCCCAAATCAAATCTATGCCCAATCAAAAGCTGCCGATTTAAAAAACTGGCCCAAAGGGGCGTCACCATCAGAAATCGGCATTAGAATAGCCAATCATTTTGTAGCAACACCACACACCAATTTCAACAGGCCTGGCCCCCCAAAAGTGATTACTTATCCTGAAACCTGCACCTGGTACGGGGCACTAACCTTTGCTAAAGAAAGTAAAAACAAGGCCCTTACGAGTAAATTAGCAGCAAGATTTGAACCGCTTTTTGGTGAAGAGGCCAAAATGATTCCAGTACCAGACCATGTAGATTATAGTGTATTTGGATCTGTGCCGTTAGAACTGTACCTGCAAACTAAGGATAAAAAATATCTGGATCTGGGCAAATCAATAGCGGATAAACAATGGGGGCCGCCAGAAGGGCCAAGAGTAGTTAAAGAATCGCAGGGATATTACGATCAGGGATTCACCTGGCAAACCCGCTTATGGATAGATGATATGTTTATGATCACAGCTGTACAGTCGCAAGCCTACCGCGCTACAGGCGATCAAAAATACATCAACCGTGCAGCTAAAGAAATGGTATTTTACCTGGACAAGTTACAAACACCAAATGGCTTGTTTTACCATGCCCCTGATGTACCTTATTACTGGGGACGTGGTGATGGCTGGATGGCTGTAGGTATGGCAGAGCTATTGAGATCTTTACCTGCTAGTAACCCAGATAGATCCCGCATCATGAAAGGTTATACCGAAATGATGGCAACTTTGCTTAAATATCAGGCTGAAGATGGTATGTGGAGGCAACTGATCGACAAACAGGAGTCCTGGCCAGAAACCTCGGCAACCGGCATGTTTACTTTTGCCATGATTACGGGTGTAAAAAATGGCTGGCTAGATAAAGAGGTTTACGGTAAAGCAGCCCGCAAGGCCTGGCTTAAACTCATTACTTACATCAATGAAAATGATGACATCACTGAAGTCTGTGAGGGCACCAATAAGAAAAACGACCTGCAATACTATCTTGACCGCAAGCGCGTGGTTGGCGATTTACATGGCCAAGCACCTCTTTTATGGTGTGCAACAGCTTTGCTTAGGTGAAAATTTGCTTAACTTTATCATTACTCAATGACAAAAAACTAAAACACACCAGATGAAGAGAAAATTTTTATGGCCGGCGTTATTGCTTTCGGGCGCATTTTTAACGCTATATGCTTTTAAAAGCATTTCCGTTTTACCTACTCCAGACCCAGACAATGCAGGATTGGTTTTGCCACAGGGCTTTGGCGCGCTAAAGGTAGCTGAAACAGGCGCAAAGCCCAGACACATCGTTGTTACCCCACAGGGAACTATATATGTTAAACTGGCAAGAGTAAAAGACAACAAAGGAATCATGGTTTTGCAGGAAAATAAGGATGGCAAAGCGCAGGTTACCGGTGGCTTTGGCGATTATCCAGGAACCGGAATCTATAGGAAAGACGGCTACCTTTACACCTCCTCAAACACTGAAGTTTTCAGATACAAACTGAATGATAAAAATGAAGTGATCGACCCAACCAAACCGGAAAAAATCGTTACTGGCTTAAAAATGGGTCGTCAGCATGAAACCAAATCTCTTGTACTTGACAACGATGGCAATGTATATGTGAACATCGGTGTCAACTCCAACTCCTGCCAGGAACAAGATCGTGGCTTGCGTTCAGCTGGTATCCCCGGATGTCCCTTGTTGGATTCTATGGCCGGCATCTGGCAGTTTAAAAAAGATAAACTGAACCAAAGCTATGGTCAAGGCATCCGCTACGCAAGTGGTTTAAGAAATGTAGTGGGTTTAGACTGGAACCAACAGAACAATCAACTTTTTGTCATGCAGCATGGCCGCGATAACCTGAACAGTTCATGGCCGGAATTGTACAACGAAAAAGAATCGGCAGAGTTACCTGCAGAATGTTTGTATGCACTTAAAAAAGGCGACAATGCAGGTTGGCCGTTTATGTATTATGATGGGGTACAGAACAAAAAGATTGTAGCGCCAGAATATGGTGGTGACAAGAAAAAAGAGGCTGATGCCAAGTATTTAGACCCGGCAGTAGCCTTCCCGGCACATACGGCACCGAATGGACTGTTATTTTATACCGGCAATATGTTTCCTGAGAAATATAAGAATGGTGCATTCATTGCCTTTCATGGTTCATGGAATCGTGCACCGGAACCTCAAAAGGGCTTCTTCGTAGTTTTTCAGCCTTTTAAAGATGGCAAACCTGTCGGAAAATGGGAAATCTTTGCCGACAATTTTGCAGGTAGCCCGGAGAAAGCGGCCAGTGGAAGAGTGGATCACCGTCCTTGCGGACTGGCACAAGGCCCCGATGGTTCGTTGTACGTAACAGATGATTCTAAAGGCACCATATATCGAATCGTTTACAACAAAAAATAGAGTTAATGACAAGAATATTAATGGTCTTATTGACCATAATGGTAGGTGGCAGCACACAACTTTCTGCACAAACCAAAAGTAAACAAGCACCAGTTGCCAAAACTAAAGCGGTATCCGCTGCGGTTTTGGCCAATGGCAAAAAAGTATATACTAAATATTGTCTGGCCTGCCACATGGCTGACGGTGGTGGCGTGCAGAATATGAATCCACCGCTAATTAAAACATCCTACGTTTTGGGCAACGCGACGAAACTGATTAAGGTTATTTTAAATGGCATGTCTGAAGGTGTAGAAATTGATGGAGAGACTTATACCAATATCATGCCTCCACATGGCTTTTTAACAGATCAGGAAGTTGCTGATGTGCTGACTTATGTACGCAGTAGCTTCGGCAATAAGGCACCTGCAATTAAAGTCGCAGAAGTTAAAGCCGCAAGAACGGCAAAGAAATAAAACATATTTCAGGTTTAATTTTAGGAGCGAATGTTTTTGAACAGTAATCAAGAGCATTCGCTCCTTTATTTATAACGGTCTCTTCATCCGAAGGCTAGTTATCATCTCTTCTTAAAATCCGAATACAAGAGCAAATTAACCGCTTCTAAAAAATGGATGTTGCCAAGATTGCTTAAACGTATGCCAATTTAACTGACTAATTATCAAACAGATCCATCGCATACAGATTTTAAAAATCATAAATTGAATTACCAAATAATTAAATAATCCCTATTATTATGAACAAAATTAAAATTACGTTTAGGCAAACGTTCAGACAGGCCTTACTGGCCATTCTTGTACTGTTTACCGCTGCAAATGCCTTCGCACAGCAAAATTTAACAAATGCTAAAAAGCAAAGTACGGCACCTCCACCAGCGATATATGCGCATTTGGAGCTTGACAATGACAACGGCTGGGAAAATGGAGAGAGACGGGCAGATGTCATGGTTCGTTTCTATAGTGACTATGCGTTAACTACCCCTGTGAGTGTAACAGATATCGGGGTGGGTTTTGCCTGGAGTTATTATGACTACACTACAGATATCTACCAATATGAGCAAGGCTCTTCTTCGCAAACAGGAAGTGGAACCGAATTTTTACTTCGTGCCAATGCCTTATTGGAGAGCTTCTATGGTGAATCTTATTATAGGTTAATTTATCCATCGCCCAGCCCATACATAATTGTTCCATAGCTTGAACTAAATTAAACCATTACCATAAAATCAAGATCAAACCTCTCTAATTGACAGTTGAAGCCTATGCAAAAACTTGCATAGGCTTCAACTGTTCCCTCATGGATTACAGCCCACTTAAAGTAGGTCCATTCAGGGTATATTTCTCAAAAGATTAGTGGAGTCTATTAGGCACAGCACATTTGCGTCTCTAAAAATAACACAAATTATAACTCTGGCAATTTGCCTTGTCCGGCCCAGTTTTTCAGCAGATCATATATTGAGCCATTGCGTTGCGCTGCAGTGGTTATATTGTTTACCGCAGTGCTGCCTAATCGATCACTAAGCTGAGCGATGTACAGACTTCTAGGCAAAACATGAGCTCCCCAACTCTCCCAGTATCCAGCACCATTTTTCTGCGGCCCTATGCAACCTATACCCCAATTTTTTGCACCTGCAGGGCTCTCTACCTTGATGTCATAATTCGAAGACTTACAGTTCCAAAACATCGTTTGCGCACCTGCCCAACCATGACCAGATCCCATCGCTTTACGATTCTGCACATGAATTTCGCCACCATAAATGTTATCGAAAAGAATACCCGTGGCCCAGCGGTGATGTGGTCCTATATCTGCTTTGGTGTTAATCGAATAGCTGTCCAGAAAAACATTAGGCCCCGGAACACGTGACCCGCTCACATAATCATGTCTGCCACCATTGGTATAGCAGCGCTGAAACAAGTTAAAACTTGCCCCGGCTTCCAAATTAAAAGAATATTTACGACTACCTGTAGTTTGCGATTTAGGCTCCAACATTGCACATTCTTCAATGGTATTGAACACCGAAAGTGTGCTTACCGAAACAGCAGCATAACCAAAGTACTGGGCAGTTACTTGTTTTACCCAGCAATTTTCTGCTCTGGTTAACACGATACCGTTCCAGCCATGATCTTCATCATCGTCATTGGTGTAATAAGAGGTTACCCTAAGATTTTCAACGCCAGAATTACTGATCCGGCCGTTCACATTGGTTTTGTAAATAAATCCGCCACCATACTTAGTTTGCAAGGGGTCAACGATAGGCGCATTTAATGTAACTGTATTTCCATTAATCGCTACGATTCTACGTTCGTGACTGATGGCATAATCCTGAGCTGTCCAGCCATATTGCGCCATATCCAAAGCATTGATCCAATCTACATTCGGTACGCGATAAACCGCAATACGATCACCAACCATATAACCAGCTGTTGATTCCACATCAAAACTCAATGCTCCTGTTGGCACATAGCTACTGGTAATCTTTTTTCTGGTACCAGTCACTTCAGCCAAACCAGATCCTGTACCCTTCAGCTCAATCAAATCGTGCTGTGTTTTCTTCGTGGCTTTAATAATTGTACCACTCGCCCCTTGCCCCACACCACGAAGCACCACTCCGCTTTGATCAATAACCAGTGTTCCTTCTACCTCATAAGTGCCAGCCTGCAGCAATACAGCTCCCCTAAAACCATTGGCGTCAGGTGGAAGATTTTTCACCTCATTAATCGCATTTTGAATATTTAAACGGTTATCGCCGGCAACAGTAGTAATGGTTTTCTTTACCGGAATTTCGGGTAATGCTACCCCAGCACCTTTGTAACCTGCTGTAGAAAAATCGGGGATAATATTGTCTTTATTAGTCTCTCCCTCATTTGCAAACTTATTATAGGCCAGTTTACCTGATGCGGACAGGTATACCAGTGAAGTCGTATTACCCGTAGGCGGCACCACTACTGGTGGGACAACAGGAGGATCAACTGTGACTGGAGCAGTTTTTTTTGAGCAAGAAACGGTCATTAAAGCCGCTCCAACAAAGCAGCAAATTACATTACGCATAAATAAGAGATTAGGATGAATATTTATTTTAAGGTAAAACAGAAAAAAAAACAGCATAACGGTGACTTGAAGTAAGTCAGCCCTTATGCTGTTCAGAAATAATATAGAACTTTTTCTACTAGTAAAAAACGGTTGGAAGGATTGGAGTAATGTATTTTTCTACGACGTGTATCGTTCCATTAGTCGCTAATAAAGACGATGTTCTAATCGTAAAACCATTGTCATTTACAACTATAGGATAATCCTGCGTATTGCCATTAGATCCAGTTGAAATTCTAAAATAAATAGCAGATTCCGGATTCGGGGTGAAGCCTGCTAAAGTAATTCCTGTTGGCAAGCTGTTCCAATATCCTTTTGGAGATAAGGTTTGGGCTTTTACAGATGATGTTGGAGGCAGTGTATAATGGTCATACACCCCATCCACGATCATATACAACAAGTAATTCTTAACGAATTCTTTGGGATAAGCGGTCCAGGCAGTTGGTGTTTTGTTCGCTACCAAGAAATTCGGCCACACTCCAACAGTCGCTTTACCAACAGCATCTTTATTCAAGAGAATAAAGGTTCTGTTGGGCTTCATATATTCCATGGTATCAATTTCAGAGTAGACAATGGCAGCCATCAAACGCTCAAATGTTTTATCTCCGGTAGTTGCCCTTTCTTTAATAAATTCCCACGCTGATTTATTGATATGTGGATCCAATGTATGCGGAACCCGATCTGTATCTTTTTGAATATCCAACCCAAATAACGTGCATCCAAACAACGTAGATGACAAGCAAAATAGAGCTGCTAATTTTCCTATTTTTAAATTCAACTTTTTCATAACAATTAATTATATGGCAGATTTTGAACTAATTTATTATTGTCTTCTAACAGCGTTTTATAAATTGGCCATAGAATTCTATTTGGATCACCAAAACCAACACTTACTGGTACACCACCAGCTTTATTTGACAATCTCCTGTTGATAATTGGATCCATAATTTTAAATACATGATTTGTACGTACCAAATCAAACCATCTTTTTCCTTCACCTAACAATTCGTACTGTCTTTCCTGTAAAATTGCATCTTCCAATTTAGTTGCATCAAGCACCCCAGCTGTAGATACCAACGGATCTGTAGCAAGTATAGCTGGCATTCCTGCACGAACATGTATCAAATTCATCATTTTTAAAGCATTTACCCTATCACCTGTTTTATTCAGGGCTTCTGCATATAGTAAATACATATCTCCAAGACGGTACATTACAGGAAGTACATTGATTGGAATTGGATCATCTGCAACCACAATCTGCGTTGCATAAGTGTAATACTTAAGTAATTTATCCTGGTGATTAGTTCCAGTAAGTGTATCAATCGTTTTTAACACACGCTGATCCAGTTTATTCTTCTTCCAGGTTGCATGGATCAGTGAATCGACCATTACCGGATTATTGCTCTTTTGTTTGCCAACAGGAATACAGGCACAGCCATTAAAAATGCTATTCCAGTTGATGCTCCAAATTGCCTCTTTGGTACTTACAGGATTCAGAAAAAGGTTTTTCCAGCTAGCTATAGGCTCTAGATTAGCATTGGTTTCACCATAAACTGCACCAGTAACACCTTTTGCTGCAAATACCCTTTTAAACCAAGTAATGGCAGTTGTGTAATCAGCTGCGTTGCTTTTGGTTCCAGCATTCCACATATATACATCTGCCGCAACTGCCGCAATTGCACCTTCGTTAAGGTTCCAAATATTAGCCGTTTGTTGTTTACTAATTAACTGGTAAGCCAATTCTATATCGGGAAGAATTACTTTAGCCATAATCTCATCCTTTGGTGTTCTTGGTAACCTAGGTTCCTCAGCTAAACTTTCATAAGGAGCGGTGCGCAAAGGTGCATCACCCCATAAGCGAATGATATAAAAATAACACAAAGCTCTCATGGCATAAGCCTGGGCTAAACCATTGTTAATTAACGTTTGGGTTGCATTTGGATCATACTTGGAAATTTCCGGAAAATACTTGATACAATTGTTTGCAATAGCTATTGTTCTGTATAGCCCTTCCCAGTTTGATACAGTATTTCCAGATGTGAGTTGATTGAGTGAAAATTGAACACTAATTCCACTCCTATACCCAGAATCTTCGAAGTTATCCGACCGTCCCTCTCCCCAATAATGATACTTGCCTCCCATTTTACTATCACCATCACCTAACATTTCTACTTGAAAGGACCCGTAAAGCCCAGCCAACGCAGAATTAATATCTCCTGCCTTTTTATAATAATCGCTTACCAAAACGTTAGATGGTGGGGTTTCCTGTAAAAAGCTTTTACAGCTCCCCAGTGTCAACACAACACCAAGTATCGCAGTAATTTTAAATATACTCTTCATCTCTCTTAAAAATTAATATTAACACCAAAACCAACTTCTCTTCTTCTTGGATACTTTCCCCCATCTACGCCTGGAGTTAAAGCATCCGCTGTAAACTCAGGATCATACCAACTGTAGTTGGTCCAGGTTGCCAGGTTAGTACCATATATAAAGATACTGGCATTTCTCATTTTTGCTTTAGTAGCCCATGCTGGATTTAAAGCATAACTAAGTCTGGCACTTGCCAATCGGATAAAGCTACCATTCTCAATATACAAGCTGTTGTAATTATTTCTGATGTTTCCATGAGTATCTTTATCCAAAATATTTGGATATAATGCAACATCGCCTTTGTTCCACCACGAATTTGTAATCATTTGGTAAGTCGGGGGTGAGTAAGTGGAACTACCTGTATTTTGTCCATTAGCAACAGAATTATAAACTTCGTTCCCCATTTGTCCATTAAACAACAAATTCAAAGAAAAACGTTTATATGTAACTGTATTGCCAAAACCAAAATAATAATCCGGTACGCCATTACCACCTACCACAAGATCTGCGTCATCAATCTGGTTATCATTGTTTACATCCAACCACTCGGTATCTCCACCACGCATCACGTAAGTACCATTCATACGTCGTTTAATTTCTCCAGTATATTCCTGGCCATTTAAGAAATATCTAGACACCACATCCACCTTTGTGTCACCAGGCAAAATTGTCATTGTTGATAAATCCGGAGTTAACCTTCTTCCGTCTGGGGTATAAGCGTTAGAAGAATCATATTGATATACACCCAGATTTTTATAAACAAACATATTACCAATTCTACCTCCTTCTCTCAAGATAAAGATGTTTCCAGCCGTATAGGGAACATGGTTAGCCAGTTCAATAATTTTTCCTTTTTGGAATGACATGTTATAAGAAACATTCCAGGTGAAATCTTTTGTTCTAATCGGGGTAGCATTTATCGCAAACTCAAATCCGTTATTTTGAATTGTTCCCAAATTCACAATTGCATTTGTTTTTCCTGTCTCCTTCGGAATCTCATTTTTGTACAATAGATCTTTAGTTGTCTTTTTATAGTAATCTAAGGTCAAGCTAACCTTACCTTTAAGTAAAGTAAAATCAGCACCGATGTTGCTTGTCCTAACAGTTTCCCATTTAATATTGGGGTTACCCATGGTTAAGCTTTCCGTAGCGCTGTTCTGTCCATTGTAATTATATGTCCCGAAATCCATAGTATTTACATCTTTATAAGCTGGAATAGCGTCATTTCCAAGTTGTCCATAGCTATATCTTAACTTCGCATCATCCAACCAGCTTTTTGAAAAGGCCATAAATTTTTCGTCAGAAAGACGCCAGGCTGCAGAGCCGGAATAAAAATCACCCCATTTGTTGATGTACCCAAATTTAGAAGAACCATCTCTGCGATAATTTGCCTGTACAATGTATTTACCTTTATAGCTATAATTACCCCTAAGAAAGGCAGCAGCACTAGCGTTTCCCGAAGCAGTTGTTCTCGTTTTCGTTAAGTCAATAGTACCAGCATTTGATGTATTAATGGCCTCACTCAAATAGTTTATCATTCCAACGGTATAACCATCGTTTCTGTTTTTCTCTGAAGTAAATCCAAGTGAGGCTGTAACCGTATGATCAGTACTAAATGTCCTCTGGTAGTTTAAATATGTTTGCGCTTCCCAATATATCCTTTTGTTAAAAGTATTACTCCCGGTTGCTGTACCCGTTCCGCCACTCGTCAATGATGAAGGAGAAAAGGTCTTATTTGTTTTGTTCTCTAACTGTGCATTGAAGAGCCCCGTCAGTTTAAGGTATTTAGTAAGCGCATAATCAGCCTTTGTATTGTATTGCGCTGTAAAATTATTATCCACATCATCTACCAATAAGGCAAAAGCAAGCGGATTTCTTTTTGATTCCGTGTAATTTGCAAGCGATCCGTCTGGACGATAAACTGTTGTCCATGGATTTTTTTCAAACACTTGTTTAGCACTTGTACCCACTGGAATCTCATTTCCTGTTTGATAAGCAAATGCCAGGTTATTACTTAAAGTAAGCTTATTGCCTAATTTACTTTCTACATTTAGTTTAGTTTGCAATCTTTTTAACGAACTGTTTACAACAAGTGCCTGATCATCTGTGTAATTCACACTGGTATAATATGTAGAACCCTTTTGGCCTCCACTGGCTGTGAGCGCGATAACCTTTCTATTAGATGTTCTAAATAACAAATCCTGAAAGTCATTATCTGCATTATTATATGGATTCACTGAATCTGGATTTGCTCCATTACCACTACCATTCCTCATTGAACGATATAAACGTAACTCATCTGCACTTAAAGTGTGTAGTTTGTGAGCCAGTTTACCAAAAATATTGTTATAACTAACCCCAATATTAGGCTTACCATCTTTTCCTCTTTTCGTTGTAATCAAAATCACACCATTTGCACCCCTGGCACCATAAATAGAGGCTGAGGAAGCATCTTTCAGAATTTGAATATCCGCAATGTCCATCGGATTTACGAAATCTGCATTTTCACTGGTAATTCCATCAATTACATATAAAGGGCCATTCCCAGAATTGATACTTGATGCTCCCCTGATCTGGATTGTACCTTGACCAGAAGGTGATCCGCCGTCGGTGGTAACCAACAATCCCGGAGCCTGGCCTTGAAGTGCTTCAGCTAAAGTAGTTGGCTGACGCTCCTCAATTTCTTTTGAACTTACACCTGCCGTGGCACCAGTCAAATCTTTCTTGGCCATTTTTTGCCCGAAACCCGTTACAACTACCTCTTCCAGACTACTATCATCGTCCTTTAACTTAATACTGATGTTTTTCCTTGTCCCTACGATCTCTTCTTGTTTAACAAATCCTATATAGGAAAACACCAACACTGAAGTTGCGCTTGGAACACTGATAGTGTACTTGCCCTCTCCAGATGTCGATCCACCAATGGCAGTACCTTTAACTTTTACACTCACCCCAGGTAAAGGCTCCCCTTTACTATCTGTTACTGTACCAGTAACCTTAATTAACTGGGCATATGTAACACTCCCAAGCATTTGTAGCAAGACCAATAGCAGCAATGCTTTTAGCCCTCCACTCTTCAGCCAGAATGTGTTCATACTAAATGACGTTTTTTTAGTACAATTTTTATTCATATCGTTTATTATTTGGTTTCTTTAAAAGATTGCTGTTAATTTATTTATCCTATATCTGATATAGAATTACAGTTGGAGAACTGCCAATTATTCCTCGTTCACATGTTTGCTGGTTTTTACAATTTATTGGTTTATGCAATTGACAAATAAGTTTTCGCTTTTTATTTGCTCAAATTAGCAAAGCTGTCAACTATATTGGCACAGTCAAGTTACAACGGTTTAATGATCAGTGAAGCCCCCAACCCTGTAAGCCATACAGGACCTATTCCATTTGCCTTCAACAAATCTTTATGTAAATTATCAATTTTATTGGCACCTGCGTCGACCACTTGAAAAAAAGCATAACTACCTTTAAACGCTCCGATTACCGGACTTCCAACTGCAGTAGAGTAGGTTCCTGTTTCGTTTAACGTCAACATAGGGTTTGTAATTAGAAACCCTGTAGGCAGATTATTAACTGCATCCATTCCATATGCAATATTACCTTCGTAGTTAAATCCTGTAGGCGTATCTGTAAATTTAATGAGCGACGTTCCTGATTTCAATTGCATCACATTATTGGCGATGCTACAGTTGCCCGGAGGTACTGTCCGGTCGTTCCCACCTTTACCGGCACCAACATCAAAGGCCTGCGCACAGTTAAGCACAGTATTCCCCACCACCTTCACATTCTTAACCTGAAAATAACCACTTGCCGGAGAATTGGGAACCCCATCCAACATCGCAATAGCACAAGTTTGCCCGGTGGATGCAATACCCTGGAGATAATTATTATACACCAGATGCCCCTCCCCAACAATACGGATTCCCCCCACACCAGCAATGTTGTTACCGATCAGGTAATTGCCATATACCTCAGTATTGTTGCCATGACGCAGGCATAGCGTTCCTTTACTCTCAAAAAACAAATTATTTCTGATGATGTTCTTACTCATTTTATTAGAAATCACCTCTGTTTCCCCATTGCAATTGTCAAATATATTCTCTTCTACAATTACCAAACTCTCTGTTAAGTAATAATCACTTGTTCCCACCCTGATTGTTTCTCCGCCATTACTTCCAAGTTCAGGCCGCGGTCCAAAATAATTGTGATCTATCCGATGAGACAAAGCATCTTTAGCACCCCAAACTACGACGGTAGCTCCTGCATGCGCCTTTCCTTTGATGTAACAATGATCCAATCTGTTGTTTTTACCATTCAACGATACCCACCGATAGTCAACCGATTGATCAACCGGGTTGTAATCTACAATAGAAGTGTTTGTTAAACGGCAATTTCTCGAAGCAATGGTAAAATCGATGATATTTAACTTGGAAACACTCAGATCACCATTCTTAAAGTTCAAACCATCTACTACCAACCAACTACCATCGATCACTAATGATGATGAACCTGACAAGTTAACCTGTCCACCTTTTTCTGCCAACAATACGATAGGCTGTTGCATAGAACCCGTTCCCGTAAACACCACTTTCTGATTACTCCATTCACCCGATTGCATGATCACAGTATCTCCTGGCTTGGGACTTAACGCACTTAGCTCAACCGCCGATTTCACTTTTTTACATGAGGCACAAAATTGATTTCCTTGATTTGGGATTTCTATTACCTTTTCATCAACAGGATTTTTAACATTTTTCTTGCAGCCAGAATAAATTAATGAAATGCTGGTGAAGAAAATAACGAGCAAATAATATTTGGACTTCATACGTTTATTTACGGTCTACTTTGGTTGCTGCAATTAAGATAAAATAAACTCATCATTGTTCAATTTATTTAGCCGAACTGTCATCCACATTGGCAAATCGAGACACACGTAAAGGGCTGACATTCTTGATTGATTGGCTAATAATAGAGAGAAATCCAGTGGCACATCTCGATAAATTAGTGTGTGTTAACCAAAAATAAAATGTATGAAGAAAATTGAATTAGTAAGCCTGGCCATGCTGGGTATCACCCTGGCATCTACCAGTTGCAAGAAAGAAAAGGAAGCAGATTCTGCATTAACCGAACTCAACAAATCCGCGCAAACGCAAACTACATCCGGACAAGTACAGATTATGTCGGTTCTTTTTAACGGCGATGCAACGAATGGTTCTGCGAACGTATGGAAAAACATCAACATTGAAGGCACCGGAACTGTCACTACCGTAAATGACGAAACCGGTACCTTAACCTGGAAATTTTTAAAACCAAACGGTAGTCACCGAACGGAAGGTCGTGGTGCAAAAAACTACCAGGCACAGGACGGTGACGAAATTTACATCGGCTGGACGAGTAAAATTTATATGCCAACAGACTTAAAAACGGAAGCCATATTTCAATGGAAATCCTATCCAACGGAAGGCGCACTACAGAACCACCCCATTATGCTCAGAACCAAAGCCGGAATGCTGGAATTGCAGCATTTTGACGACAGCCATATAGCTACCGTGCCCTGGTCAACCGCAATTTCCGTAAATACCTGGCTTAAATTTGTCATCCGGATGAAGGTGTCCAGGAATCCAGCAGTTGGATACATCGAATTTTGGTACAATGGGGTTAAACAAACCTTTTCAAATGGCAATCAACGCCTTTACTGTCGTACGCTTGATGTAGCCGATTGCGATCCGAAATGGGGAATTTACGGCGGTGACGAAGCTCAGGCAACACATTTCGTAAAAAAAATCAGAATAGCCTCTTCATATGCAGATGCCGCACAATAGTACCCTAAGTAAATAAGCAAATGTTGATGTTAAAAGGGGCACGCTATTAACTAGATTGCCCCTTTTTAACGCTAGCTCGAGCTACGCTGAACAGGATGTCTTTCGGCTTTCTGGTAAACAAATAAGTGCAATTAATTCCAATTGAGTAAATTATCAGACAATTGTAATGAATATCAAACACTTGTATTGCTGATAGATAAACCTTATTTTTGGATCAAGGATTTCATTTCATACTAGCACCTTGCCCAAAGAGCCACATAAAATTGTTCCCTCGTTTGAAGAATTGTTTAGAAACAACTATGCAAAATTATGCGTATTTGCCAGACAATTTTTGAAAGATGACGATGCCGCAAAAGACATTGTTCAGGAAGCTTTTGTGACCTATTGGAATAACCGAAATGAACTGGCCGAATCCGAAGCTTCCATAAACAGTTTTCTTTACTCCTCAGTTAAAAATGCCTGTTTAAATAAGCTCCGCAGACAAAAACTGGAACATTTGTTCCTGAATAATCAGGATGCAGACCCTGCTGAAGACGCCGCCGTTTTAAATGCGATGATCAGATCTGAGGTCATTGTGGAACTACACAAAGTCATTACCACTTTACCAGAAAATTGCCAGAAAATATTCAGGATGGGCTATCTGGAAGGCTTAAAAAACCCCCAGATTGCCGAAGAATTGGGCTTAAGTATCAACACCGTCAAAACGCAAAAAAAACGCGGTTTACAGCTGTTACGTGTACGATTAAATCCAGATTTTTTTGCGCTCCTTTCCCTATTCCTACTCAAGTAGACAAATTATTTTAAAATAATTTACATTCCTTTTCACCCCAATTTAGTTTTCAAGTTTCTTACAGATAACTATGGAAACAAAAGGCAATTTCAAATACACCTCGGAACTCATCATCAAATTCCTTAAAAACGACCTCTCTGATGCCGAGATGATAACTTTTGAACAATGGCTGGCTGCCGATCAGAAGAACAGGGATTTGCTGGATTCTTTTAAAAATACAACAGACATACAGCAGGACATCAACTACATTGATGCAATGGATACAGATATGGCCTGGGCAAATGTTTCCAGGTTAACGGAAAACAAACCTGTTAAAACAGTAAACTGGAATAAAATAGTAAGGTACAGCGCAGCTGCGATGGTACTGATTGTTGCTGGGTTAGGATTTTATAAATTTAGCAACACCACAAAACAGGTTAAAAATGAAATGGCAGCCGTACAGGACATCATGCCAGGCGGCAAAAAAGCAGTGTTACAACTGGCAGACGGATCTACCATTAATTTGAGCGATGCAAACCTGACCTTAAATGCACCAAATGGAAAAGCTGCCTTAGGCGCCAGGAATGGAACCCTCGCGTTTAGCACAAAAAGAAAACTGAACACTACCGAGGGTTACAACAAATTAAGTACACCCAGGGCCGGAGAATATAAAATGATCCTTCCCGACGGCACTAAAGTATGGTTAAATGCCTCCTCTTCCCTACGCTTCGCTACCACGTTTAATCAAACAGAACGCAGGGTAGAATTGACTGGGGAAGCATATTTTGAAGTGAAACACAATAAAAAGCTACCCTTCAGGGTGTATTTTAACCAGACTGAAGTAGAGGTACTGGGAACCCACTTTAACATCAGTTCTTTTGGCGATAAAAGTAAAACCACACTCCTTGAAGGTTCTGTAAAAATCACCAATGCAGGCAAGCAACAAATGCTTGTTCCTGGTGAAGAAGCCACAATCGGCTCAGGAGCACTAGATATACATCAAACAGACACTTACAAATCCATTGCCTGGAAAGAAGGAGCCTTTTATTTTAAAGATGACCTGATTCCCGATGTGATGAACCAGATATTCAGGTGGTATGACGTGGAAGTTGTTTACAAAGGAACACCGGACCTGAAAAGATACAGTGGTAACATCCGCCGGCAAGCAACCTTAAATCAGGTTCTCGAAATGCTGAATGCTGTGAGTGGCAAAAAGTTCGAATTAAAAGGACGAACTGTAATCGTAGATTTTAACCCATAATAATTAAATCAAACCGTATGAAATAAACCTTTACTAAACCCCCAGCAACGTACAGAACAGACATAAAAAATCCGGAAACACTGCAATGTTCCCGGACAAATAGTGTGGGCTGTGCTTATTTGATCGCTATCGAATTCAACCAATTTTCAAAACCAACACATACAAAAATATGAAACAATTCCTTCTCGGCAAGTGTACGGGAAATTACAGGTCATTTAATAGAAAACTACTATTAGTTATGAGGTTAACTATTTTCTTATTAATAACTGGCTGCCTTGCTGTTCACGCTGCAGGATATGCCCAAAAAGTAAACCTATCCGTTCGAAATGCAGGTATAGAAAGCGTGTGCCAGGACATTAAAAAACAGACTGGTTATTTCTTTTTATATGATGCCGCTATCCTAAAAAAATCAGGAACGGTTAGCCTCGAGTTAAAAAACACAGAACTAAACGATGCCTTACAGCAATTAACCGCGGGAAAAGCACTGGATTACAAAATCATTGATCAAACTGTGATCATTTCTGAAGCGAAGACCAGTACAAAAACTGCGCAGCAGGAGATTATTGTGAAAGGTATTGTAACGTCCAAAGGAAACCCTGGGCAACCGAACCAGACCATGCCCGGCGTGGTAATTACCGTAAAAGGCACTAAAAAAGTAACCACAACTTCTGCTACAGGCGCTTATTCCATTCAGGCACCTGCAAATGGCATCCTGGTTTTTTCTATGATTGGTTATGAAACCAAAGAAGTAGCTATTAGCGGTAGTAAGCTCATTGATGTACTGATGATCGAATCTGCAAGCGAGCTTAATGAAGTGATTGTAACCGCCTATGGTACTTCAGAGAAAAAGGAAAATCAAATTGGAAGTGCCTACGTGGTTACAGCTAAAGAACTTGAACGTAAACCTGTAGATAGGATAGATAAACTATTGGAAGGGCTTGTACCCGGCTTACAATACGACGTGCAAGATGGTTCAACCAGCAGCATCAGGCCAAGATACCAAACGCGTATTCGTGGTGAAGCATCGTTTGGCGCTTCCAACGACCCATTATGGGTAATAGATGGAATTCCTATAAAAACAGGAAATGAAACCAATCAGATTCTTGGAGTAAACACAAGTATCAGTCCATTAACCTATATCAACCCGGAAGACATTGAATCTGTAGTGGTGCTTAAAGACGCAACCGCAACCTCAATATATGGAGCAGACGGCTCAAATGGAGTAATTCTAATCACCACAAAAAAAGGAAATTCTGTAAAAAATTCGATTAGCTATGGTTTCAGGACTGGAGTAAACCTCATCAACAACAGCCGCTTTAATGTACTCAATGCTGATGAATACCGCGAACTGTATACAGAATCTTACCGAAATAATACGGCATTGGATCAAAGTAAATTGCCAGATTTAGGCACGACCAATACAGACTGGTACGACACCTTCTTCCGTACAGGAATCAATAGCCAGCATAATCTGTCTTTTTCAGGAACTTATAACAAAACCAGGTATTATGTATCCGGTTCTTATTACAGCGAGAAGCAGATCATGATCCAAAATCAGGTACAAAGGCTTTCGGGTAGAATAAATATCGATCAAAAGGTCAACAATTCCATAGAGTTATTTCTCAGAGTAGGTGCTTCACGCAATATCAATGATATGTTTAATCCTTCCAGCAGTTATTATATCAACAGACCCATCGATAGCCCCTATAATCCAGATGGATCGTTCGTGGATGCATTTTATAACAAAGTACGCGAATCGGTATATAATGACAACAATCAAAAAACAAATTTCGTTAATGGAAATGTTGGTGGTACTTTCAAAATTATACCTGGTCTTACCTTTACCAGCACGAACGGTATAGATTATACGTCAACCAGAGAACATATTTATAATTCTATGTTTGCCTTCAGCAACAAAAATGAAGGTAAGGCAGAGTTCGCAAAAAGTAAAAATTTCGGCTGGAACAGTCAACAACGTCTTAATTTTGCAAAAACAATCAAACAACATGAATTTTCAGCATTATTTGGTGCTGAGGCAAAAAGTGATGACAGAAGATCCAATTCGATCATCGGATATGGTTTTGAAAATGATTACATCAGAAATGCGAATGAAGCACAAAGAATTGTCAACACATTTTCAGGTGAAGATAAAACGGGGGTATCTTACTACGGGCAATTCAATTATACTTTAGCCAAAAAATACAGCTTGCTTGGCAGTTTCCGGAAAGATGGAAATTCCGATTTTGGCTCAGATGTAAAATGGGCTACATTTAATTCTATAGGTGCCTCCTGGACAATAAGTAATGAAGCTTTCTGGAAAGTTAAACAAATAGACTTTGCCAAACTTAAACTGAGCTACGGTACAAATGGTAACTCCCGCTTAGGATCTTATAAGGCTAAAGGAATTTACAATTTAAATTTGATGGGCACTACTTACAATGGAACAAACGGAGCGATAATGGCATCCGGAGAAAATCCAGTGCTTTCCTGGGAAACAACCTATATTGTAAATGGAGGAATCAATTTGAGCTTCTTTAAAAGAATTTCAATGGAAGTGGAACTCTACCAAAACATCACTAAAGGAATGCTTGATGAGGTCGACGTTACACGTACTACAGGATTTACCAGCATCGACCAAAATATAGGATCAGTGAGAAACCGCGGTATCGAAATGAACCTGGTAACACAAAACATCCAGAACAAAAACTTTCAATGGTCAACGAAATTTAACATCGCACGCAACACCAGCAAAATCCTTAAATTATACAATGACAATACTAAAATACTAGACAAAACCATCAGAGAAATAGGTAAAGATGCCAGTACATTTTATCTGGTGCGTTGGGCAGGTGTTGATCCCCGTGATGGTGGCCCCTTATGGTACGATGCAAAAGGAAATATAACGAAAGTATTTGACCTCGCAAATCGGGTAACCGTAGGTTCAGGTACTCCTGATTTTTTCGGTGGAATGACCAATACATTCCAATATAAAGATTTCTCCCTATCCGCTTTACTCATCTATAATGTGGGTGGATACGCATTCAGCGTTCTGCAACGTGATGCGGAATCCGATGGTCGCAACCTTGCCAGCGACAATCAATCCACCAATCTGCTAGACAGATGGAGAGAACCTGGAGATTTGAGTAATATCCCTAAAACAGTGTTGGGTGAAAACGTAAATAACGCACGAAACTCTACGCGATTTTTACATCAAAAAACAAGCCTTCGTTTAACAAATGTGAGTGTAAACTACAATTTACCTAAGTCCTTACTTAAACGCGTGAGTCTGGACCGTGCAAGTGTTTACTTACAGGCAGATAACATCGGCTTCTGGACACCATACAACACCAAATCAAACCGAAACGATTTTAAAAACTCGTTTAATCCTTATCCACAACCACTTGTGCTTTCATTTGGTTTAAACGTTAGCTTATAATACAAATTGTGATGAAAAAGATTAGCTATACCATAACAATATTAAGCCTTGTGTGCATCACAATGGTTTCTTGTAAAAAATTCCTGGAAAAAGAACCTTTTGGAAAAACAGGTAGAAATACCCTATTTGAAACTGTAGAAGGAGCCAAACTGGCGATAAATGGTTCCTATAATGTCATTTTAGCTTATTATAAAAGCGAATTTGGCATGTATGCCGAGGTGGCCTCTGATAATTTGATTCAAGGCGGCAATACATCAGTCATGTTGCCGCAGTATAATTTCCAAAGTTCAATAGGCGATGATGCATTTGCTGTCGGACATATCTGGCTAAATGTATATGAGGCTATTAACAACGTAAACAATGTTTTAAATGCCATTCCGGAATTGAAAACAAAATTCCCAAACCAAGCCAAAACCCTGGATTCTATTACCGGACAAGGGCTGGCCATGCGGGCATTATGTCATTTCGATTTGAGCAGAGTGTATGCTCAACCCTATAATTACACAGCTGATGCCTCACACCTCGGAATACCGGTATTACTTAAAACACCCAGTCCGGGCGAACAGGTACCCAGAAAAACAATGAAAGAAACTTACGATCAGATTATTTTAGACCTTAACAATTCACTTCCCTTATTGCAACAGTATGCCAACCATACAACTCAGGCGGCAATAAGCTATGAAGCAGCGATCGCATTACTTTCCCGTGTTTATCTGTATAAAGGAGATTGGGAGAAAAGCGTAGCTAATGCGAGTCTTGCCATTAACGACAATGCTTATCAGCTTGCCACATCAGCAAATTACAAAGCTGTCTTTAACACGGAGATCGACAATTATGCCAGCTCTAAAACAGAACGTATTTTTGCATTAACGAACATCAACCTGAACGCTGCCGTATCAAATATCTACACAGTATTCTCTGATACGACTAATGCTTCATTTGTGATATCTGCAAAAACCAGGTTTCTATATGATGCCGACGACATTCGGCTAACGCAGATGTTTAACATACCTAAAACGGGGAATAACAAGGGAAGATTAATAACCACGAAATACTCCAATGGATCTGTTGGTGTTTTAAATCCTCAGATTATACAAATTATTCGCTTGTCTGAAATGTATTTAAACCGCGCAGAAGCAAACTGGAATTTGAAAAAATATGCTGAAGCTGCTGAAGATTTACGCATCATTTCTCAAAGGGCGCACCCAACCAGAACCATCAGCATTAATTACACCTCTAATGCCGATCTGTACAAACAAATTGCTGATGAAAGAAATCGCGAACTTTGCTTTGAAGGTCAACGGTTTTTTGACATCGTTCGCCGAAAAGAAAATCTAGTTCGAGGCTCAGATTGTAGTTCATCTGTTTGCAGCCTCAACTACCCTAATGAAAAATTTGTTTTGCCAATTCCAGGTAAAGAAATAGATGCCAATAAAGCCATCATCCAAAACCCGGGATTTAATTAATTAAGAAAATGAAACACAAAATAACATATGTTTTAGCACTGCCGGTTTTTGCGGCCATGCTGTTTATCGCTTCTTGTGCAAAAGACGAGGTAAAACCATACGACCATCCTTTCTTTCACATCATGGTAGACAATAAAGGTGAAATAGATGTACTTTCTAACCGTAAAGACACAGTAGATTATAAAGTTTACCTGAGCGCCCAACTGCAATTCGAGCCAATTACAGTGCAATATGAAGTTCAAGTCGGAGACGGTTTAAAAGAAGGCCGTGACTTCGACCTGATTACCGAAGGAACTACGTTAACATTTCCACAGGGAATCTTTGAACGGCCAGTTAGAATCGCCTGGAAAGAATCAACCCTCGATCCTGCAAAAAACAATACCCTCATTATCCGTTTACTCAGCAACAGCAAAAATTTCACCATGGGTCTTCCTGGGCCAGATCAGCTGCAGAAACAATTGGTCATCACTAAAAAATAAGGAGGGATCAGATGATAAAGAAAATAAATCTCTTTGTTCTACTCGGTATTGGCCTTGGATTATTGAATTCAGGTGCCTATGCACAGCAGTTAAAACAAGACCCAAACCTGGTTACAGGCAAACTTAAAAATGGCTTCAGCTATTACATTTACAAAAGCAACAAAACACCTGGAAATTCAGTACTAAGGCTGTTTGTTAATGCGGGTTCACTTCAGGAAAATAACGACCAGCAAGGCCTTGCTCACTTTATCGAGCACATGGCCTTCAATGGCACCAAACACTATTCAAAAAATGATGTCATTGAGTTTCTGGAGTCCAAAGGTGTAAAATTCGGTGCCGATTTAAATGCACATACCAGTTTTGATGAAACCGTGTATAAAATCAGTATCAATACCGAAGACGAAAAAAACCTGGAAAAATCCATAGATATTATGGGCGACTGGGCTTTTGGCGTAACTTTCGACAGTCATGAGATTGACAAAGAACGTGGCGTAGTGATCGAAGAATGGCGCAGTAAACAAGGTGCTGCAAATCGCTTAAGAGAACAATATCTGCCTGTACTGTTTAACAAATCAAGATATGCAGAACGCTTACCTATTGGTAAAGTCGATATTCTAAAAAGCTTCAAACGACAAACTATTGTTGATTTTTATGAGAAATGGTACCGTCCCGATCTGATGTCCATCGCCATTGTAACAGATATCGATCCAAAAAAGGTAGAAAACTATATCAAAAACGAATTTAACCAATACCAGGCAAAAAGTAAGGCCGCAAGGGTTTATTATGAATTGCCAGCGCATCAGGACACCCTATTCTCTATCCTCACCGATAAAGAAGCCAATGCGATTGAATTGAGCGTTTTCAATAAAATCAAGTCGTTTAAGGGCATTCAAACCGAACAGGATTATAAAGCGCAGCTTACCAGATCTTTTTTTAATGCATTAGCGAAAAGCCGCTTTAGCCGGATTTCGCAATTGCAAAACGATTTTAAAGAGGGCAGCTTTTCTATAAGCAATATTGTGTTAAAAAATGGAATTGTTTCAGGTGGTGCAGCATTATATCACGATAAGATGAATGAAGGAATTGCACAGTATTTAACCGAAGCCCAACGCATTTTCCGTTATGGATTTACCAGAGATGAAATCAAGAAATACCGGAACGAATATGTAGCAGCCATTAAAAGGTCTGAACTGGCTGAAGACAAAACCCAGCCAGAAACCTATGTCAATGAAATTCAGGACGTATTTTACAATGGCAGTACCATGCTTGCAAAAAAAGAACGCAACAGGCTGGCTTTAAAATATGTGGATCAGATCGATTCTTTGGCTTTACTCAGCTTTTTAAAATCAGTAAATAAACCCGGCAATACCGTTGTGTTGCTAACCGCTCCGGAAAAAGACAAGCAGAATTTGCCTAGCCAGGCTGCTTTAAAAATGATGTTTGCTAAAGCAACCACAGCAAAAATTGCACCCTGGGCAGACCAGCTTACCGTTCCGAAAAAACTGTTAACAGAACAACCTGTTGCAGGAAAAGTAGTAAAAACAGAAAGCCTGGCCCCTATCGGGGTAACCAAATGGACCTTATCTAACGGAACTATCGTATACCTCAAACCTACCACCGAAAAGAAAAACTACATTTCACTATCTGGTTTTAGACAAGGTGGCATTTATGCGCTTGATTCCCTTCAATACGTAACTGCGCAGTTTGTTAAACCCGTAACCGGTTTAAGCGGAGCGGGAGCATTCAGTCGCTCAGCCCTTACACAATTCCTTACAGGAAATTCAGCATCTGCAACCTTAGTACTTTCCGGCACAAGAGAAGGTGTGGTTGCCAGCGCCGATTGGAAAGATGCCAATACCATGTTCCAGTTGATGTACCTGAAATGGATGTATCCAAACGCAGACCCGGTAACCTTTGAACAAGCGAAACGCCAAAGCATAGAACAAATGGAGAACAACAAATTATCTCCAAACTATGCTTACAACAAAGCCATTGCCGAGTTGTTAAAAGGAGATGACGACTTTGCCTCCGATCTTTCACCAGAAAGATTGAATAAAGAAGCGCACTTAAACAAGATCATCCCCGTATTTAAAAGTCGCTTCGGCTCTGCAAAAGATTTTCAGTTTGTCATTGTAGGTGATTTTAATCCCGACAGTATCAAACCACTCCTGGAACAATACATTGGTGGCTTACCTGGAGGTGAATACAATAAGCAATTTCAATACAAAGGCCCCGTTGGCGGTCAGACTGCCAAAGACATCCTCATGTATGCAGGTGCAGCACCAAAAAGCACAGTAAACATTTTTCACCAAAGCAATAATGTAACATATGATTATCCAGATATCCTGGTTCAAACCTTACTGCAAGAAGTATTAAAGGTAAAACTGCGTTTGAATTTACGCGAAGAGAACTCAGGAGTTTATGGAGTTGGTGTTTCCATCTCATCAACCAGGATCCCTGCGCCACTTATCCGTTCCAGGATCTCTTTTACCTGTGCGCCCGAATCGGCTCAATTCCTGATCAAGCAGGCCCAGGAAGAGGTAAAGAAAGTAGCTGCCAATCCAAAATATTTTGTTAGTGACCTGAACAACATCAAAGTACAGCAAATTGACGGCTATAAAAAACAGGCTGATAAAAATCTATTTTGGAGTTCGGCCCTTAGAAACCAATTTTACTTTGGCTTTAAAGACTACAGTTATTTCAATGATTTTGAAAATATGATCAATAAAATCACTCCGGAAATGGTTGCTGATTTAGCCAAAAAATATCTGATCGATACACCTGGTATAAAAGCAGTACTCATGCCAGAAAATTTTAAGACCCTAAACTAACCGTGATGAAAAACATTAAAAATATCATAGCCTTAATCCTGTTCATCGCAATGGGCATTGCAGCAGGTTGTAAAAAAGATCCTGTCATGTATGCTAAAGGAATTGAAACCTTTAAATTCATTGTTAAAGATGCACAAGGATTAGACAAAGAATATGCAGGCACAATAGCTGGTGACGAAATTGTAGTAAACTTACCTATAGAAGTTGACGTAACCGAGCTGAAAGCGAGTTTCACCGTAGACAATCCCCGTACCATTGTACAGGTAGGTAACGTGGTGCAGGAAAGTGGCATATCTGAACAGGATTTCAGGACCCCTATCACATATAAAGTAAAAGCTGAAGATAGAAGTACACGCAGTTATGCAGTACGGGTAGAAAAAAAGATTGCCCTGAAATCATTTGGGTTCTTCGCCGAAGATAATCCAGGATTACAAGGTAATTTCCCTGGAGTGATCAAAGGCTTAAACATCGACATGCCAATTGCCGAAACAGCAAACTTAAGTAGTCTCGTGGCCCGGTTTGAAACGACTACTGGTGCTATCCTTAAAGTTGGCGCAACAACGCAGGAAAGTAAAAAAACAATAAACGATTTTAGCAATACAGTAGTTTATTCCTACAACGATCCAAATTTACCCGCTGCACTAAACTATACCGTAAATATATCCTTCATCGGCCGTCAATGGACATTAATTGGAGATAACCTAACCATACCAACTGCTTCTGCTATAAAAATGGCAATCAACCCAATCAACAATTATCCTGCATTCATTTATCAGCGCTCAGGTAAAGATGAAAGTGGTGTCGCTTTACCTACCGATAAAAAGGATATAGCCGTAATGAGCTACAATGGCACGGAATGGCAATATCTGGGCCCTAAAACCGGAATTACCCAGATAAGGGCCGAAGTCCCTGCAATTGCATTCAACCAGGAAGGAACACCTTATATCGCTTATAAGGATTATCTGAATAACGAACAGAAAGGAACGGTATTGAAATACAATGGAGCAACCTGGTCGGGCGTTGGTTCAAACAATTTCACACCTGTTAAGGTCGATTATTTATCATTGACTATAGGTCCGGACAATAATCCCACCATTGCCATGGCAAAAAATGGAACGGATGCAAGTGGTATCATTGCCAGGGGATTATATGTAACCAGTTACAAAAACTCAACATGGACAAACAATACTCCTCCAGGTGGGGTTGTCGTATTCTATGATCAGATCATCACCGGTCTGGATGGAAAAATGTATGTGGGTGTGATGGACAGAACTACGGGTGTCAATAAACCATCCCTGTTCGTAAATAACAACAATCAGTGGACGGCAGTCGGCCCTACATCTTTCACCGCTCCTGATGCCATGGTTGGATTCCAAATGGTCAGTGTTGCTGTTGACAAAACCGGTCAGGCTTACCTGGCATATGGCATCGCACCTTCATCAGGAAGAGCAACGCACATCATGAAATTTAACAAAGCCACTTCAGTATGGCAGGAACTCGGAACTGCAGTATCTGCCGGAGGTGAAAAGGATAAATTTGTACTGGCTGTAGATCAGGATGGTGTACTCTATTTTGCTTACGCCAATGCCTCGTCAGTTTCAGTAAGGACATTTAATAACGCTACCAATAACTGGAATGCAGACAGAAAAGTAATCAGAGAGAAAGTAAACGAATTTGATATGCAAATTGCTCCAGACGGAACAGCATATATTGTAGCAAGCATCCCGGTTACCAGTCCCACAGGCAGCAACAGCAAAACTGTTGTTTACAAATACGCTAAATAATCTACCTATTTTAAACAGCGTAACCCATCATGAAGTCTTTCATGGTGGGTTTTTCACAACCAACACCTGCAGATGAAAAAATTCAGTTTACTGGCCCTCACCTTAATGGCCTCCACATACTTACACGCCCAATCCACAGTTTCCGGTTACGTTTTTGCTGATGCCAATAAAAATGGCAAAAAAGACAAAACCGAAAAAGGCATTGCCTATGTATCGGTAACCAACGGCCAGGAAGTGGCCCGTACAGACAGCAAAGGCTTTTACCAGCTACCCATTGGCAATGACAACATCATCAGTGTCATCAAACCTACAGGTTATCAGGTACCACTCAATGCTGACAATCTACCCCAATATTTTTACATTCATAAACCGAAAGGCTCACCAGTACTCAAATACAAAGGGGTAGCGCCAACCGGTCCCCTGCCCAAATCTATTGATTTCGCACTGCAGCCTGCTGCTGAAAAAGACAACTATACTGCCCTTATTTTTGGGGATCCACAAGTTTACACTATGGAACAAGTTGATTACTTCATCAAAGATGTAATAAGCGAAGTTGAAGGTATTAAAAACGTATCATTCGGCTTAAGCATGGGTGATGAGGTTGGTGATAAACTCGATCTTTTCCCTGCCTATACCGCAGCCGTTAAGCGTGTTGGCATCCCCTGGTATAACATGATGGGCAATCACGATTATAACGCCGATGCAACTACCGATTCCCTCTCAGACGAGTCCTTCGAAGCCCACTTTGGCCCAACTACTTACGCATTTAATTATGGCAAAGTACACTTTATTGTATTGGATGATGTTTTATTTCCAGATCCCCGTGATGGCCATGGTTATTACGGTGGCTTAAGAGCGGATCAATTAAAATTTGTAGAGAACGATCTGAAATATGTTCCAAAAGATTACCTGGTGGTCATGACCATGCACATCCCATTGAGCGAACCGGAATTTCTATTCAGCACTGCAACCAGAAAAAGTTTATTTGAAATGCTCAGGGACTTTCCAAATACGCTGACCATATCAGCACATACACACATGCAACGACAAGACTTTTATGTAAAAGGTACAGAGTGGTTACAGGACAAACCGCATCATCATTTCAACATCGGCACAGCCTCCGGCGATTTCTACTCTGGCCTTAGCGACAAGAATGGGATACCTGTCTCTACCATGCGGGATGGAACACCTAAAGGATATGGATTTATTCATTTTAAAGGGAACCAGTATGTAATTGATTATAAAGTTGCGGGTAAAGATGTTGCAGAGCAAATGAGAATTACCGCACCTGAAAAGCTCAAAAAGAATAGCGATAGCCTGGCCTATGTTTACGTGAATTTTTACACAGGGGGTAAAAATGATCAGGTTAAATACAGGATAGATGACTCAGCATGGAAAAACCTGGAGCACACCACAGAATTTGATCCTTTTTATCTGGCCGAGGTAGCTACCTGGAAAAGCATTACCGATAAAACAAAAAAAGCCAGGCGCCCTTCAAACCCGGCAAAAAGCACACATTTATGGAAGGCTACTTTAACCAGTAATCTACCGGCAGGAAAACATACCCTAACCGTAAGTGCAACAGACATGTATAACCGTACATTTACACAAAAACACAGTTATATTATTGAAGAATAGTCAATGGCGGGTATAAGACATACTTATGCCCGCAACTATTGATAACCTAATCATCTTTGGGTTCCCAAAGCTCAATCACATTCCCTTCCGGATCCAGTATATGTACAAATTTACCATAGTCGTATTCCACAATCTCATCAATAATGGTTACGCTGTCCTTTTTTAGTTCGTCTACCAGCAAAACAATATTTTCCACCCGGTAATTGATCATAAAAGGCTTAGTAGAGGGATCGAAATATTTGGTGTCCTTTGGAAAGGTACACCAGGCCGTCGTTCCTTTTTTCGATGGATCATCGGCCTCCAGCCATTCAAACGTTGCGCCATATTCGCTGGTCGCCAATCCAAGGTTTTTGGCATACCATTCGTTCATACCTTTCGCATCATCGCATTTAAAAAATACGCCGCCAAGGCCTGTTACTTTTTTCATATCTAAACGTATTTGGTATAAGTAATTTCCATCTATTTTAAGACATTACCAAATCTGTTTTCAAATCGTCTGCCCATATCCGGAAAATCACAATACCGCCCACAGTACGCACAGGTGCATTTTATTTAGAACAAGCCCAATAAATCCTTTTTTGAAAGCGTTTTATAAATAGAAACTTCCGTTTTGATCAGATCATCAACCAGCTCCCTTTTCGTAGTCTGCAATTTCATAATCTTCTCTTCAATCGTATCCGGACAAATCAACCGAACAGCAACTACATTTTTGTCCTGCCCAATCCGATAGGTTCTGTCAATAGCCTGGTTCTCTACCGCCGGGTTCCACCAGGGATCAACCAGGTAAACATAATCTGCACGGGTTAAATTCAAGCCAACCCCACCCGCTTTCAAACTGATTAGAAATACACGGATTTCAGGATTATCCTGGAAAGAATTGACTACCTGCTGCCGATTCCTTGTCTGCCCGGTGAGATACTCGTGTGCAATACCACGCTCCCGTAGCTGCGCCCGGATCAAATCCAGCATTCCTACAAATTGCGAAAACACCAGGATCTTATGATGAGGCGATTTGCTGTCAATCTGCTCCAGCAAAACCTCCATTTTGGAGGAAGCATTGCCATAAAACTTATCATCTTTCAATAAAGCAGCCGAATTACAAATCTGGCGCAACCTGGTCATTCCCTGCAAAATGTGCATACTGCTTTTAGCCAGTTCGTCTTCAGCAACCCCCTCAATGTAATCTTTAATATCCTGTACTGCAGCCTCGTAAACCTCACGTTGTTCCGTGCCCATTTCACAATAAATTACCATTTCGGTTTTATCGGGGAGTTCTTTAGCTACCTGTTCCTTGGTGCGCCTTAAAACAAAAGGGCTGATTCGTTTTTGAAGCTCCTTTGCCCTCTTTTGGTCTTTAAACTGGTCAATGGGTACAGAATACAGCTCTTTAAACTGTTGTTTGGAGCCAAGTAAACCCGGACAAGCGAAAGACAACTGCCCATATAAATCGTAGGTATTGTTTTCTATTGGCGTACCTGTAAGTACGACTTTATTTCGTGATTGCAGCAATCGGACAGCCTTATATCGTTGAGAATCCGGATTTTTGATGGTTTGCGATTCATCCAAAAAAACATAATTGAAATGGTATGATTTTAAGAAACGTATGTCTGCCAGTAAAGTTCCGTAAGAAGTGAGGATAATTTCATACTGATCAAACTGCTGAATATCCTTTAAACGATCAGCACCGTAAACCGTATGGATTTTTAAAGAAGGCGCAAATTTGGCCACCTCGGCCTGCCAGTTAAAAATTAAAGAGGCCGGTACTACAACCAGGTTCGTATTTTGATGTTCTTTGGTACGCTGGCTCAAAATAAAAGCAATGATCTGAATGGTTTTACCCAAGCCCATGTCATCGGCAAGGCAGGCACCAAAGTTAAAGCCATCTAAAAAGTTAAGCCAGTTTAAACCGTCCTGCTGATAACCGCGTAGTTCTGCGTTCAGCCCCTCGGGCACCTGAACAGGCAAAATGCTGTCAGGCCCGGAAAGCTTGGCCCGGTAAATCGCCAGCTGGTCTTTTACCGATTCATCAAACAGTTGTTCATCATACAGCTCGGCGATCATATTGTAATTGATCTTATAAGTATGTAAGGTATCATCCACCACTTCCCCCGCATTAAAGTAAGCCGTAAACTTTTCCACCCACTCATCCGGCAAAATACCCATAGTCCCATCATCCAGCTTGATAAACTTACTTTTATTCCGAATGGATTTATGCAGGTGCTTTAAAGAAATAGCCTCCCCATTATATTCCACTTTTACCGCAGTCTCAAACCAGTCGATTCCACTGATCACCTTAATCGTGATATTGGGTTTATACGGGCTTAAGTTATTATTGTTCAACTTATTGAAGCCCATAATGGTAATTCCTTTACTGCGCCAGGCCTCAAAAGCATTTAAAAACCATTCGATCTCCAAAAAATGTTTTCGGTGCATGTAAAAACAGTCAACCACCATGCCCTCATCAATTTGTTCCTGGAAGAAAGGATGCTGCTTGGCTATATTTGCTGTAAACTGAAGCTCTTCTTCTTCATCGCGCCGCAGCATAAAAGTAGTACCATATTTATCCCTCCCCCGAATTTGTTTTTTAGAAAGGATCGGGATTTCGGTATTGCTATAACGCATTACAGGTGTCAGCAGCACAAAATCTTCCGACTCCGATAGATAGATCAGGCATTCATTTTCCAGGTCAAAGCCCTGTTCTTCCTTTTGCGTTTTGGTCGCGGGTTTTAAATAGGCATAGTTAATCTTCACCTTTTCTTCCAGGTTGGATAGGATCGTTTCATAGAACTCATCAAACTTAGATTTGTGAATCAGCATTTTATCATGATGCTTTTTAAAGAAATCCAATACCTTCAGAAAATCTGGGTTGTCAATCAGATGTAACCGATCTTCCAGCTGAATAAAATAATGGTGCTTGATTTGTAAATTTTCTAAAGCATAATCCTCACCTTCCAATAGCATTCGGCCAGACACCTCGTAGAAATCACCTTTCTCATGAACGGATAAAACCAGGTCTATACCTAAAACTTTAAGTTTTACCTTCTTGATCGAACTGGCACTGATGCTCGGTGAAATCTTAATGTCATGCATATAAACATCCAGGCCCAATGGATTTTTGGCCAAAGCTTTTAAAGCCTCCAGATCAGAATCTGAAGCCTCTGCATTGTAATTGTTCTGAAACTTTAAAACCCCACTTAAAAATTTAAGCTCAGCAGCATTCTCGGCCTTCCAGATCAGATCCGAAGGATCAACAAGATTTAAGGGGTTTTTGATCTTGCCATCTTTACTTTCTTCTCCCTGAAAGAGACTAATGGTTAAATGACTGTAGAAGCGATGCTGACTGAAGACAATGATCGTCTTCTTTCCCTTTTTCAATAAACCTGTTATCGGCAATAAAGTATTGGGCTTGGTTAACAGCACCTGCCCCACTTCATTACGGGTTTGCCGGTTTACCGGGAACAATTCTTTAATCCGCGGATTAACAACAACGTCATTCTTTTCATATTTCAATTCAAAATGGACGTCCAGATCCTTTTCCTGTACTAATCCATAGTCTACTGCAAAGGTCCGCAGCATTTGATCTCTTAAAGGTGCATCAAAAAATAGGCGCAATGAACGCCGGTTCATCAGGTTGTATAATACCCGCGACTGGTGTTCGCACAACAGATGTTTAGCGGCAGTACAGCCGCAAGACAAAATGACCCGGTCTTTGGTTTGCACCACCGTAACCAAAGGAAATATCGCAAAATCAATAGAGATTTCCTGCGGTTGCAGCTCATAAAAATCTTTGGTCCCGGTATCCACATCTCCGGCACTCCGCTTTAATATATCCAGCATAGTCAATGCAGAAATATTAAAATTTGCTAAAATGTAATCGCCTTTATGATCATGAACACCCTGCTGCACCTGTTGAATTTTAGGAATAAATAAAAAGCCTAAAATACCAAAAAACAATCGGCAATCTTATTACTTTTGAAACAAACCAAGCAAATTACCACATGAGCAGTAGAAGAGATTTTCTAAAGAAAGCAGCCATCCTAACCGGTGCCGCCAGTTTGCCAAATGTGATTCCCATGTCCATTCAAAAAGCCATGGCCATTAGCGCCAAGCCGGGATCAACCTTTTACGATGCAGAACATGTGGTATTTTTAATGCAGGAAAACCGTTCTTTTGATCATATGTTTGGAAAAATGAAAGGGGTAAGGGGGTTTAACGATCCCCGGGCTTTTATCAAACCCGACGGAGAAAAAGTATGGGTTCAAAAAGATGATGCCGGCAAAAGTTATGCGCCTTTTCATGTCGACATCAATAAAACAAAAATTACCTGGCAAGGCGGACTTCCACATTCCTGGAACGACCAGGTCGCTGCACGTAATAAAGGTCGGTACGACAAATGGGTTCCTGTAAAAACATCGATGTGCCTGGGTTATTACGACAGGCATGACATCCCCTTCTATTATGCCATGGCTGATGCTTTTACCATTTGTGATCATCACTTCTGTTCTTCACTGACCGGCACTACGCCCAACCGGCTATTTTTCTGGTCGGGCACTATACGGCCTGAACAAAATGGAACAGCCGTAGCTGCGGTAAACAACGCCCAGGCAGAATCCAGAAAAGACGTGTATGTGGATTGGGAAACTTTTCCGGAAATTCTGGAAGACCACAACATCAGCTGGAAGATTTATCAAAATGAAGTGTGGACTGCAGATTTACCTGAAGAGACGGACCAATGGCTGGGCAATTATGGAGACAATGCCATTGAATACGTAAAAAGATATAACGTAAAGCTATCAGAATATTTTAGAAAAAATGGCGACCAGAACAGCAATACGAAACTCAGTGCCGCTCAGGTAACCGAAAAATACAATAAGCTGTCCAAACGGGAGAAAAACCTGATTGATAAAGCTTTCGCTACCAATATCAATGCGCCGAAGGATTACCTGGCACTGGAACCCTTTTCCTACAAAGATGACAATGGAGCAGCGCAAACCATGAACATCCCCAAAAACGATATTTTTTATCAGTTTCGTAAGGATGTAGATGGGGGTAAATTGCCTACCGTATCCTGGCTGGTGGCACCTGAACGCTTCTCAGACCATACCAGCTCTCCATTATACGGAACCTGGTACGTGTCTGAGGCTATAGATATCCTAACCAAAGATCCGGAGGTATGGAAGAAGACCATTTTCATCCTGACTTACGATGAGAATGATGGTTATTTTGACCACATGCCTCCTTATGTAGTACCTAAACCGAATGCCGCAGATACAGGAAAGGTCTCAACCAAAATTGACGTTTCTGCAGATTATGAAAATAAAAAAGATAGTCCGATAGGCTTAGGCTATCGGGTGCCTATGCTGGTCGCCTCACCCTGGAGCAAAGGTGGCTATGTAAATTCACAGGTATTTGACCATACCTCCTGCCTGATGTTTTTAGAGCATTTCCTGGGTAAAAAAACCGGAAAACAGATCAGAAGCAAGAACATCAGTAGCTGGCGGAGAGCCATATGTGGTGACCTGACCTCTGTTTTCAGGCCAGCAAAAGAAGACGCCATAGGCATTCCAGCTTTGCTAAACCGGGAGCAGGTCATTACCAATATCAACAATGCGAAAAATAAACCGCCCCAGGTTAAGCCGACCCCATTGACACCAGAAGAGATCAAAACACGGTCTTATTTGCCTAAACAGGAATCGGGTACAAAACCGGCATGCGCATTACCCTATCAGCTCTATGTCGAATGTAAACTCGACAAATCGGGAAAACACATCGAATTGCTACTTTCCACTGGAAAGGGAAACTTCGGACAAAAGATCGTTCCCACTGGCGCAGCATTCAACATGTACACCAATCAGAACTACAAAGGTCTTGCTGGTAAAACATGGAATTATGCATTAATCACCGGAGATCAACTGAAAGAACAGTTGCTTTTAAATAATTTTCAACAAGATCAATATGATTTAACTGTAGCCGCAGCCAATGGTTTTTTCCGCCGATTTAAGGGCGACAAAGAAGATCCGGATTTAAGTCTAGCCTGTGGTTATGAAGCAGCCGGACTGGTTACTAAAAAGCTAACGGGAAATATTGAACTGTTGTTGGAAAACAATGGAGATAGAGAAATTAAGCTGAAGGTTACCGATAATGCTTATAAGCAGTCCGAACAGCAGATCGCATTAAAGCCTGGTGGCAAAGCAAAAATTACAATGAACCTAAAAAATAGCAGTAGTTGGTACGATTTCACAGTAGTAGTTCTAAACCATTCTCAGTTTTCCAGGCAATATGCCGGGCACGTAGAAACCGGTGAGGACTCGATTACTGATCCACTGATGGCTGGGCTGATGTAACTGGATCTGCAACTTTGGGATGTTTCTCCGGATCAAGTTGCACTTCTTCATCATTGATCTTTTTGGCAAATAAGATTGGATAGATCAACCATAAGGAGCCGATTAAGAAAAGCAGGCCAGACAGTTGCAATACATATATGCTGGATTGTATTTTGTTCATGCTCATTATTTGATAAGCAATCAACCCGATTACACCAAGTAAAATGACGTATACCGCTTTCTGAAGTTTCAGTACTTTAATCATAACATATCCATTTTGAATTTTAGATTAAAAAGGCAATACAAAAACTAAACCAAAATTGAACCAAATAACACTTTGATTCCCATTCAAATAGCTCTACCTTTAAAAGGTATTTATTTCCGGTTAAATAAGTAGCATACTTGTTCGTCAATTTTTCTTCTGCTGCCGATCACATATTTTTAACAAATTACATGAATAAAATAAAAGGCACTGAAGATGAGCGTGTTTCGCCAGCTCAATTTCCAATTGTTGGAATCGGAGCATCAGCTGGCGGATTAAAGGCGATAAAGCAATTTTTACAGGCATTACCTGAACATTCAGGAATGGCCTATGTATTTGTGCAACATCTAAGCCCAACAAACGAAAGCAGTTTACCCGAAATTCTAAAAAAAATATCCAAAATTCCGGTTCATCTAATTACTGACAACATCCACCTGGAGCCAGATAATCTATACATTATTCCGGTGAATAAAATAGTGACAGCCACCGACGGTGTACTTAAACTCGTCCCACTGGATGAAAAACACCATCGGGTTAAAATCATTGATCTATTTTTCTCTTCACTTGCTGTTGTACACCAAAGCTATGCCATTGGCATAATATTATCAGGAACTTTAACTGATGGCACCCTAGGTTTAGACACCATTAAAGCTTATGGGGGAATCACCTTCGCTCAAGATACATCCTCTGCAGAATATGATGGCATGCCTTCCAGTGCAATCAGCTCCGGATCAGTAGATTTCATCCTGCCGCCTGATCAGATTGCCGAGCACTTAATGACAATCAACCATCCTTTTAATGCAAAAAAAATAGAATCATCTAAATCTGTAGTCGCATCGCAACAGGATGAAGAAATCTTCAAGCAACTATTAACTATACTTCGGGTTCGTAGAGGGGTGGATTTTACATATTACAAGCCCAGCACCCTAAAAAGGAGAATTGTAAGGCGTATGGCGCTAAACGATCAGCAAAGTCCGGCAGATTACCTTGGTTATCTGCGTGAAAATAAATCGGAGCAGGATGCGCTGTATAATGACATGCTCATTTCAGTTACTCATTTTTTCAGGGACCCAGCCAGCTTTGAAATGCTTTATGATAACATTTTACCAGCATTGATGCAACAAAAAGATGGCAATGAGCCCTTGCGCATCTGGATTGCCGGCTGTGCTACCGGTGAAGAAGCCTATTCTATGGCCATCTGCCTGCAGGAGCAACTGGGCGATAAAACGGCTGCTATGAAAATCCAGATTTTTGCGACCGACATTTCCGAAACCGCCATAGCCAAAGCCAGAACCGGTCTTTACAGACCAACAGATCTGGAAGGACTTTCAATTTCCAGATTGGATCAGTTTTTCACAAGGATAGATGGCAGTTTCCAGGTAAACAAAGCCATCCGCGATATGTGCGTATTTGCACATCACAACTTACTGAAAGACCCGCCATTTTCAAGAGTAGATCTGATCAGTTGTAGAAATGTACTCATTTACCTGGAACCTGTGCTTCAAAAAAGAGCGCTTACTACTTTTCATTATTCGCTGACTGAACAAGGTTTTCTAATGCTCGGAAAATCAGAAAGCATCGGCAAAAATACCGACCTTTTTGCAGCCTATAACAACAGCACCAAAATCTTCAGACGAAATGGCACACGTGGAAGGTTTATGCAGGTAACATCTGTTGGCAGCGAACAAAACTTCAAAACCCTCGACCAGCCCATTCCTAAAAAGACCGGAAAAGCAGATATTTATAAAATTGCCGACGAATTGATATTAAGCAATTATACCCCGGCAGGTGTATTGGTTGACGAACAGTTCGATATCATCCAGTTTCGTGGTGTTACAGATCAATGGCTTTCTCTTTCACCAGGAAAGGCCAGTTTAAACTTATTAAAAATGGCTCGCATAGGCCTAACCTTCGAACTGCGAAATTTATTGCATCAGGTTAAAAAAACGAACGGACCGGCAAAAAAAGAAGGTATTGTATTTACAATCAATGAGAAACAAGACTACGTAGACATCGAAGTTAGTCCTTTAAACGATGCCGGAGATACACACTACCTGGTTTTATTTAAAAAGGGCATGATTCCGGGACTGGAAAAAATCTTCACGGCATCTGGAGATCATAAACTTCCAGACCCCAGGGATTTACGGATCAGTCAATTAGAAAATGAACTCCTGCAATCCCGTACGGATATGACCGCGATCACCGAAGAACAGGAAGCTATTAATGAGGAACTCATCAGTGTAAATCAAGAACTCCTGTCTGGTAGCGAGGAACTGCAAAGTTTAAATGAAGAATTAGAGACCTCTAAAGAAGAACTTCAAAGTACCAATGAAGAAATTACGATCATCAACAATGAACTGGTTGATCGAAATGAACAATTGAACAATGCCCGGATTTATACCGAAGCCATCATCAATACCATTCGCGATCCATTGATTATATTGGACAAAGACCTCAAAGTAAAACGGGCTACAGACGGCTTTTACGCTAAATTTAAAGTGAGCGCTAAAGAAACAGAAGGTAAATTATTTTATGAACTTGGCAACCATCAATGGGACATACCCGCGCTCAGAGTTTTACTGGAGGGTATCCTTCCAGAAAAAAAATCCCTCGCCGATTATGAAGTCACACATGTTTTCCCAAATATAGGCCGAAGGGTAATGTGGCTCAATACCCGGCAACTGGACGACCTGATCTTGTTGTCTATTGAAGACATTACGGATAAGCGCAAAGTGGAAGAAGGGCTGGCAGCTGTAGAAATGTTATTTCAGGAAAGTAAAGAAAGATTAAAACTGGCCATTGAGTCTACGGGATTGGGCACCTGGGACTACAATCCATTAACAGGAGAGCTGATTTGGGATAACCGATGTAAACAATTGTTTGGCGTACTGCCTGAACAGCAAATTAATTATACGCAATTTATTGACATGCTCCATCCTGATGATGCTCAAAAGGTAGATGTAGATCTAAAAAGGGCATTAAAAAGGATAAATGGGGGTGAATATGATCAGGAGTTCCGTACGGCAGCAACGGCTGACAATAAATTAAAATGGATCAGGTTTAAAGGGAAAGCTTATTTTAATAAGCAAGGAATTGCAAATCGGTTTGTAGGAACTTCATTAGACATTACCAGGCAGAAATTACTGGATGAGGCAACAGTAGAATTAATGCGTCAAAAAGATGATTTCATCAGCATTGCCAGCCATGAGCTCAAAACACCTATAACCAGTTTAAAAGCCTCCTTACAACTCATTCACCGTATGAAAGACAATCCATCACCTGCCTTGTTGAGCAATATGATTGAACTGTCGAACCGCAGCCTGGATAAAGTAAGTATTCTTGTAGAGGACTTATTAAATGCAAGCCGGATCAACCATGGCCAATTACACCTCAATAAGGGCAACTTTAAAATTGCTGAGATGGTGGAAAACTGCTGCAGCCATGTACGTTTAGCAGGCGCTTATACTATTGAGACTACTGGCGATCTTGAGCTGGAAATTAATGCCGATAAAGACCGGATTGAACAGGTCATCGTCAACTTTGTTAACAATGCCATTAAATATGCCCCAGAGTCTACAAAGATTATCGTATATATTGAAAAACTGAAAGAATTTGCCAGGATATCAGTCAGCGACATCGGCCCCGGTATTCCGGCGGAAAAGATACCGCACCTGTTTGATCGTTATTACCGTGCTGATGAACGCGGACTCCAATATTCTGGCCTGGGTCTGGGATTGTATATCTGTGCAGAAATCATCAAGAAACACGAAGGTCAGATCGGCGCCGAAAGTAAAGAAGGTAAAGGCAGTACCTTTTGGTTTACGCTCCCATTGGATCATTAAGCCTCTTTTTAAATTAATTTTAAAAAAAAATCAAATTCACAAAACTAAAGGGAATGTTTTTGCGTTTATATTTCCGAGAGCGTTAATTTGGATGACGGGGCAGGTTTCTATACTTTGCCCCGTTTCCTTTTTTAAACACCTGGACGCAACAGATTGGAGTAAAATCTTCAGATCATCCCATACATTTTATTTTTTGACTTAAGCAGATGATGGTTTCATTTTAAAAAACCTTAACTTTGCATCCTTAATTTTTGGAGATACTTGATTGATGTATAGGGAATTTAAACAACTAGAACTAGCTAAAATAGGCAAAGAGATACTTGATTTTTGGAAAGCAGAAAACATCTTTGAAAAAAGCATTTCGTCCAGACCAAAAACCAACCCTTTTACTTTTTACGAAGGGCCACCTTCTGCAAATGGAATGCCCGGCATTCACCATGTGATGGCACGTGCCATTAAAGACATATTCTGCAGATATAAAACCCTTAAAGGTTACCAGGTTAAACGTAAAGGTGGATGGGATACCCATGGCCTGCCGATTGAACTGGCCGTTGAGAAAAAACTAGGCATTACCAAGGAAGATATTGGGAAGAAAATATCTGTAGAGGAATACAATACGGCCTGTAAGGAAGAGGTGATGAAATACACAGATGTATGGAACGACCTGACTGAAAAAATGGGCTATTGGGTTGATCTTGAAAATCCATATGTCACTTACGAAAACGAATACATCGAAAGTTTATGGTGGATCCTGAAATCGTTCTACGATAAAGGACTATTGTATAAAGGATATACCGTTCAACCTTACTCTCCAGCTGCAGGAACCGGATTAAGCTCGCATGAGCTGAATCAGCCAGGGACTTACAAAATGCTGAAAGATACTTCCATCACCGCCCAGTTTTTCCTTAAAAAAGATCAGCAGCATCCTTTGATGCCGGTACTGGTTGAAAACGAAACCGAAGAGACTGCGATACTGGCCTGGACCACTACACCATGGACTTTACCCGCCAACTGCGCTTTAGCCGTTGGGGACAAAATCCAGTATGTAAAAATCAAAACCTTTAACCCCTATACCTTTTTACCGGTAAGTGTAGTATTGGCCAAAGAATTGGTCGGCAAACACTTTAAAGCGGATGCGAAAGATCTTTCTTTTGAAGACTACAAGGGAGGTGACAAGTTAATACCGTGGACACTGGCTGCAGAATTTACCGGTAAAGACCTGGTTGGTTTAACTTACCACCAGCTGATGCCTTATGTAAACAATGAGGATCTGGAGAAAAACGCTTTTCGCATAATTCCTGGCGATTTTGTGACCACCGAAGACGGTACTGGTATCGTGCATACCGCTTCTGTATTTGGTGCAGACGATTTTCGGGTTGCCCGCGAAAATGGCGTACCTGCAGTAATGGTCAAAGACGAGCAGGGCAATGAACTTCCCCTGGTAGACAAACAAGGTAAATTTGTTCAGGAAGTGACCGATTTTGCCGGTCGTTATGTAAAAGAAGAATATTATAGCGACGAAGAACGAGCGGCTGCTGATTTCAAACCTACAGATGTGCTGATTGCCATCAAATTGAAAGAAGACAATAAAGCTTTTGACGTTAAAAAATATGAACACAGTTATCCGCATTGCTGGAGAACCGATAAGCCCATCCTTTATTATCCTTTAGACAGCTGGTTTATAAAAACTACGGTGTTAAAAGATAAAATGGCGGCATTGAATAAAACCATCAACTGGAAACCTGAAGCTACCGGAACAGGTCGTTTTGGCAACTGGTTGGAAAATCTGGTAGACTGGAACTTATCACGTTCCCGTTATTGGGGCACTCCACTGCCGATCTGGCGTACAGCCGACGGAACAGAAGAGAAATGTATTGGTTCTATTGCTGAACTGAATGCAGAAATCGCCAAATCTGTAGCCGCAGGTTATATGGAAGCTGATTTTGAACTGAAAGACATGCACCGTCCTTACGTGGATGATGTGATCTTAACTTCATCAACCGGTGAGAAAATGGTACGTGAACTTGATCTGATCGACGTTTGGTTCGACAGCGGCGCCATGCCTTATGCACAGTGGCACTTCCCGTTTGAAAATAAAGAAGAATTTGAAAATGCCTACCCTGCAGATTTCATTGCTGAAGGTGTAGATCAAACCCGCGGTTGGTTCTTTACCCTGCATGCCATAGCTGTAATGCTCAGCGAAAGCAGTGAAGAAATCAAAGCCATCAATGAACGGATTGAAAACGGTGGTGTAGCCTATAAAAACGTAGTTTCAAACGGCCTGGTATTAGACAAAAATGGAAACAAAATGTCTAAACGCCTGGGTAATGGTGTCGATCCATTTACCACCATAGACACCTATAGTGCTGATGCAACTCGCTGGTACATGATCAGCAATGCCTCTCCATGGGACAATCTGAAATTTAATATGGATGGCTTAGATGAAGTGCGCCGTAAGTTTTTCGGAACACTTTACAATACTTATGCTTTCTTTGCCTTATATGCAAATATCGACAAGTTTAAATTCAACCACTTCATCTTAACTCCCGTTGCACAACGCACTGAACTGGATCGCTGGATCTTATCGTTACTGCAGGATTTAACTGCAGAGGTTGATGAAAGCTATGCAGCATACGAGCCTACAAAAGCTGCGAGGGCCATTCAAAACTTCGTAGATGAACACCTGAGTAACTGGTACATCCGCTTGTCACGCCGCCGCTTCTGGAAAGGTGAAATGACTGCAGATAAAAAAGCGGCATATGAAACGCTTTACACCTGCATCATGACTGTAGCGCAATTGATGTCGCCGGTAGCCCCTTTCTTCTCCGATTGGTTATTCCTGAACTTAACCAGGGATGATCAGTTCAACAATTTCGAGTCTATACATTTAACCTTGTTCCCGTCAGCGGATGAGCGGCTAATGGACAAAGAGCTGAACGAAAGAATGCACCTTGCACAGGACATATCATCTATGGTATTGTCCCTGCGTAAAAAGACAAGCATCAATGTGCGTCAGCCACTGGCAAAAATATTAATCCCGGTACTGGATCAGAAATTTGCCGAAAGAGTAGAGTTGGTGAAAGACCTGATTTTGTCTGAAACCAATGTAAAGGACATCGAGTACATCACTGATACTGCGGGCTTTATCAAGAAAAAAATCAAACCTAATTTTAAAACATTAGGTCCAAAGGTTGGTAAAGATATGAAACTGGTGGCAGAAGCAGTAAACAACATGAGCCAGGAGGATCTAGCGAATTTTGAAAATACCGGCAAATTTACGGTTAGCGGCACGGATTATGTGATTGAGCTGAACGATGTTGAAATCATTGCAGAGGACATTCCAGGCTGGCAGGTAACCAATTTGGGAAGTTTAACCGTAGCCCTTGATGTTTCAATTACCGAAGAATTGAAACAGGAAGGATTATCCCGTGAACTGATCAACAGGGTTCAGAACCTTAGAAAAGAACTGAACTTTGAAGTAACGGATCGGATTAAGGTTACTTTACAAAACCACAGTTTAATTGCTGGCGCAGTAGCACAAAATAAAGCATACATTTGCTCGGAAGTTTTAGCTGATGCTTTTGATTTAACAGAGAACTTAAATAATGGAAACAAAATAGTGATTGATGAGGTTGAACTGCAAATTTTAATAGAAACCGTAAAAAAATAAAGCTCTTATTGGTTTCGCAGTGTAAACAGCGTCAAGCGTAAAACAAAAATTATTATGGAAAAAGCTACAAAAACCAGGTATTCGGATAGTGAATTGCAAGAATTTAAAGTCTTGATTCAGGATAAATTAAGAATGGCTAAAGAAGAATTTCTTTCTTTAACCAACTCTTTAAGCAGCCCCAATTCGAATGGTACGGAAGATACTTCAGGTACCTACAAAACCCTGGAAGACGGATCTGCAACTTTAGAAAAAGAGCAGTTGAACCAATTGGCTGCCCGCCAGAAAAAGTTTATCGAAAACCTGGAAGCGGCATTGGTACGTATTGAAAATAAAACTTATGGCATTTGCAGGGAAACCGGTAAACTGATTCAGAAAGAACGTCTGCGCGCAGTTCCACATGCTACATTAAGTATGGAAGCTAAACTGAAGCAGTCGTAAAAATGAAAGGTTATACTAAACCCTTGTTAATTATTTTCTTAGTGCTATTGGTAGACCAGGTGGTTAAAACCTGGATCAAAACCAATATGTACCTGGGCCAGGAGTTTAAAATTATAGGCAACTGGTTCATTATTCATTTTACAGAAAATAATGGTATGGCCTTTGGCCTTGAGTTCGGCGGCGAATTTGGTAAACTGGCCCTGTCCTTATTCAGGATTGCTGCCGTTGCTGGTATCGGTTATGGTTTACATTACCTCATCAAGCAAAAATACCACAGGGGCCTGATCTTAAACGTAGCCCTGATTTTTTCCGGTGCACTGGGAAATATCATTGACTCTGTTTTTTATGGTAAAATATATGGTTACGAAGGCTGGTTTCATGGTCGTGTAGTAGACATGTTTTATTTTCCGCTGGTACAAGGTGTATTTCCTAAATGGGTTCCGGTTTGGGGCGGTGAAGATTTCATTTTCTTCAGACCGGTATTTAACGTAGCCGATGCAGCCATTTCCGTAGGCGTAGTTTTAATCCTGATCTTTCAGAAAACCTATTTCAAAGAAGATGTAAAGGAAGAAATTGGTCTTAATAATGAGATAGTTGAAGAATAACTGATAATTATTTAAACACAGCGTATGGAATTGGTATGATAATTTCATCTAATAACCAGACACACAAAGAAAATATTTATTATGAAAAAGTTATTAGCCTTTGCCTTCGTTGCTTTATTTAGTTTTAACGCTATGGCTCAACAAGTAGATTTACGTAAAAAGATCAGCGTAAGCGGGTCGGCAGAAGTAGAAGTTACACCGGATATCATTTATATCAGCATCTCTTTAAAAGAATACCTTAAAGACAACAACAGTAAAAAAAAGGTAGAAATTACCACCCTGGAAAACGAACTGTATAATGCAATACAACAAGCTGGTATACCAAAAGAAAACTTAACCATCAGCAACATTTCAAGCTATACTACGGTAGAGAAAAAGAAAAATCCAGATTACTTAGCTAGTAAACAATATCGTTTAAAAGTTAATGATTTAAATAAATGGAATGCTGTAATTGGTGACGTTGACCCTAAAGGTGTAGCATATACCAATATCGATAGCTACGACTATTCTAAAATTGAAAGCCTGAAAAAGGATTTAAAAATCAAAGCCCTACTTGCTGCTAAAGAAAAAGCTACCTATTTGGTAACTGCTTTAGGAGACAAATTGGGTAGTGCAATTGACATTCAGGAAGTAAATAATGAAGCCTATCCTCAGCCAATGTACCGTGCTAACGTACAGATGAAATCTGCAGCTTTCGAGAGCGATTCAGCGGCATCTGCTCCTGAACTTGATTTCAAAAAGATAAAATTGAATTATGTCATGAATGTCGTATTTGAAATTAAAGGTTTTTGACCTATTCAGTAGACACTATATTTTTTAAAAGCTTTAAAAACCTATCAAATCAACTTTGGTAGGTTTTTTGTTATTTACGAGTTATACCCAGTTTAAGGGGGATCACAGATTTACAAATTCAACTCAAAGACTATGAAAAAATTACTCTACGCTTTAGCACTGGTATTTACAATGGCCGCAAGTGCAAATACGGTATCGGCAGCGGATAAATCGCCAAATGCCAAGACTGAAATGACAGCCGAGCAAAAAGTTCAGTTGGAAAAAATCGTTAGCCGTGTTAACGAAATCAAAGCAATGGATAAATCGGATTTAAGCCGTGCAGAGAAAAAAGAATTGCGCAAAGAATTGAAAAGCCTGAAAAGTCAGGCCAATGCGATCGGTGGCGGCGTGTACCTTTCTGTTGGTGCAATTATCATTATTATATTGTTATTGATCCTTATTTTGTAGGATTTTAAGCAAGAAACGCATACTAATACAACAATCATCTACCTATTAAAAAAGCTTCCCCTAAAGGAAGCTTTTTTATTTAAATCAATTTTTCACATCATTAATCCTCATCGGCATGTAGGGTATCTTTATGGTCTTCTGGCCTGTAAGCTGCTTGTAGTTCGGCTAGCTTTTTCTTACCGTAAGCCAAACGGGTAATCAATACAAACAGTACTGGTACAATAAACAAAGCCAATATCGTTGCCGAGAGCATACCCCCAGCAACGGTCCAGCCAATGGTTTGCCGGGAAACTGCACCTGCGCCGCTGGAAATGATCAACGGAATTACCCCTAGAATAAAGGCCAGCGAGGTCATGATAATTGGTCTGAGCCGTAAGCGAACCGCCTCGATAGTCGCCGCAATCAATTCCATGCCCCAATCTACCCGCTCTTTTGCAAACTCGACAATCAGAATCGCATTCTTTGCAGATAAACCAATAAGCGTGATCAAACCTACCTGTGCGTAAATATTGTTATCCAGTTTAGGTAAAAAGGTTAAAGCCAGGATAGCACCAAACAGCCCTAACGGCACCGCCAGTAAGATAGAAAAAGGCACCGACCAGCTTTCGTACAATGCAGCCAGCAGTAAAAACACAAATACAATCACCAAAGAGAAAATCATGATGGTACTATTGCCGGCTTCTGTTTCCTGTAAACTTAAACCAGAAAAATCATAACCATAATTGGCGGGCAGCGTTTGTGCAGCAACCTCCTGCAATGCTTTAAGTGCATCACCAGAACTGCGTCCAGGCTTGGCTGCACCACCGACCTCGATCGATCGGAACAGGTTATAGTGATTGATGATCGAAGGGTTTTCGATCACTTTATATGATACCATAGAACTCAAAGGAACGGAAACACCGGCGGCATTTCGCACGTACAAATAATTGAGGTTTTCAATTCTGGCGCGGTAATTCGTATCGGCCTGGCTCACTACACGGAAGTTTCTACCATACTTGGTAAAATCATTGATATAGCTACTGCCCAAATAGGCCGAAATGGTGCTGTAGATCGACCCGATAGACACGCCCATCTTTTTGGCCTGCTCCCGGTCAACACTCACCTTATAATTCGGTGTTCTGGTATTGAACAGCGTATAAGCCATACCAATCTCCGGTCGCTGGTTAGCTGCCCCCAGAAACTTGCCCACATTGCCTTCAAACTGCTTGATATCCCCGCTTTGTTTTTCCTGGATCTGCAAACTAAAACCTCCGCTGATTCCTAAACCTGGAATGGCTGGTGGCGCCACAACCAATACGCTTCCTTCTTTATCTCCGGCAAAATCCTGCTGAACTCCGGCGATGATCGCATTCACATCTTTTTTACGTTCATCCCAGTTCTTAAGCTGCACAAAGAAAGTTCCCGCATTGGATTTGAAAGACATGTTTAGGATATTGATCCCGCTAAGTGAAGTAATGTTGTCTACCTCTGGATATTTAGACCGGATATTATCGGTAATCCTTTTGATAAAAGCATCGGTCCGTACAGCAGAAGCACCTTCAGGCAATGAAGCACCGATCAGGAAGATACCGGCATCTTCATTTGGAATAAAGCCAGTCGGTTTTTTAATAAACAAGCCCCCGGTTCCGATATAAATACAAACGAGAATAATCATGACCAGAGGTGCACTTTTTAATGCTTTTTTTACACCTCTGGAATAGTTATGCGTCACACCGGCAAACCAGCGGTTAAATTTGTAAAAGAATTTATTTAGTCCTTTAGAATTTTTATCCAGCTTCATTGGTGTCAGCAAAATCGAACACAGTGCCGGGGTAAGCGATAAAGCAATAAATGCCGAAAGCAACACGGAAACTGCAATGGTAATCGCAAATTGTTGATACAATTGTCCAACCATACCCGGAATAAAGCCAACCGGGATAAATACAGCGGCCAGAATTAATGCTATCGCGATTACAGGGGCCGTAATGTCCTTCATGGCCCTACGGGTAGCATCAGGTGCCGAAAGTCCATCGTGATCCATGTAATGCTGTACAGCCTCTACAACTACAATGGCATCATCTACCACAATACCTATAGCCAGTACAAAACCAAACATAGTCAACACATTGATTGAGAAACCAAAAAAGGTAAAAAATATAAATGTCCCAATAATAGATACCGGAATGGCCAGCACCGGGATCAGTGTGGCCCGCCAGCTTTGCAGAAAAAAGAACACCACCAGGGTTACCAGAATCAGGGCTTCAATCAGGGTGTGCACCACTTCGTTAATGGACACTTTTACTACCGTAACCGTTTCATAAGGCACTTTATAATCTAAATCCTTAGGAAAAGATTTTTTCAGTTCTACCAGAGCTTTTTGGATCCCGTCAGCCGTTTGAACGGCATTACCACCCGGACTTTGGTTAATGGCCATTAAAGAAGCAACCTTACCATTAACTCTGGAACTCAGCGCGTAGCTGAAAGAGCCAAGTTCTACCCGGGCCACATCCTTAAGGTATACCGGCGCGCCGTCAGCACCCGTTTTAATGACAATGTTTTTAAACTGGTCTATGGTGTTCAGATCCCCGTCCAGGATCACAGAAAACTCGAATGTCTGATAATTGTGCTGCGGTGGCCCACCAACACTACCGCCCGGAATACGGGTATTCTGTTCCTGTATCGCTACAGAAACATCAGCAGGAGTCAGTCCCAGTCTGGCCAGCTTATTCGCATCCAGCCAAACCCGCATACTAAAGGGTTGTCCAAAAGCTTGCACGTCCCCAACACCTTTTACCCGCAGCAAAGCATCTTTAACATACAAATTGACATAATTGGAAATGAATTTATCATCGTATGTTCCATTAGGTGAGTATAAACCAACCACCATCAGGATGTCACTATTTGCTTTCTTAGTGGTTACACCCAATCGGGTTACTGCCTCCGGCAGGGAAGGCTCTGCAATCCCTACCCGGTTTTGTACATCCAGGGCCGCAACATCAATATTGGTCCCCACATCAAAGGTTACGGTAATGGATGAACGCCCATCAGAGGTACTACTGGAAGACAGGTATTTCATACCCGGTGTACCATTAATCTGGCTTTCAATAGGTGTCGTTACCGTTTGTTCTACCGTTTGGGCATCCGCACCCGTATAAGCACCGGAAACCGTTACAGTTGGTGGCGCAATACTTGGATACTGACTGATGGGAAGTGTGGTAATGACGATCACCCCAATCACAACAATTAAAATGGATATGACGATGGCAGTGACCGGGCGCTTGATAAATACTTCTGAGATCATAAGCTTGAAATTCTTTTAAAATTTAACTACGGCTCCTGGTCGTACATTCTGTGCGCCATCGGTAACAATTGTTTCCCCCGCTTTCAGTCCCTCTTTAACCACCACACGCTGATCGAACTGCTTACCCAACTTGATGATCCGTTGTTGCGCCTTACTGCTGTCTCCCACCACATATACATTATATTCTCCCAATTGTTCCATTACCGCCTTGTATGGAATGACCAATTCGTTTTCGGCAGATTTATTCAAGGCCTGCAGATTGACTGTCATGCCTGCAATTAGCCGGTTTCCTTCATTGGGATAACTGATCCGAACCTTAATGGTTCCTGTAGAAGGATCAACTGCCCGGTCGATCGTTACAATTTTACCTTGTCGATGGTACATACTACCATCCTGCAACTGTATGCTAAAAAGAGAATCTTTTACCGCAGTAGCATTATTTTTCATAGTCAAAAAGCGGGGGATCTCGGCCTGGTTCACAGAAATATCCACTGCAATTGGATTGTTGGTAGACACCGTATTTAAAAGTGTAGAACCCGCAGCAACCAATGCACCCAGCTTAACCTGCGAGATACCAATAGTACCATTCAATGGAGATACGATAATCGAACGCTGCAAATCATTGGCCGCAGAAGACAGGTTTGCTTTCGCAGCCTCCACTTGAGATTCGGCATTCGCCAGATCTGTCAAAGCATAATCCACCCGTTGTTTGGCTATTGCATCCTGTGCGGCCAGTTTCGTATAACGATCTGCATCTTTCTTCGCTTTGTCCCGATTGGCCATAGCCATTTGCAAATTCGCTTTTGCTGAATTGTTTGCCGCAATATATTTGGTACGGTCAATCTCATATAGTTTTTGCCCCTTACTTACTTTCTGACCGTCCTTAACATATATGGCCGTAATATAGCCCCCGACCTGGGCACGCAATTCTACCTCGTCAAGTGCCACAACTACCCCCGGATAAGTATCTACCGTAGTTACAGGTTGTGAAGTTACTTTATAGGCTCCAACAGGCGTTGCCGGAGGCGGCCCTGCTTGTTGTTGCTTCGCTGCCTGATCACCGCCGCCACAAGAGGCTAAAGAAATGGACCCTAAGATAACAATGCCTAGTTTTAAATGATTAATCGTCTTCATCGGTTGCTTATTGGTTTACGGTAATTGTTCCTAATGCTTGCTGTACATCCAGTTTAGAAGAAAGCAGGCTGTACAATGAATTTAAATAATTGAGCTGCGCAGTCCGAAGGTCTGTTTCAGAGGTCATCAGATCCAGATAAGCTTTAATCCCCTCATCATACTGCAACTTAATCGTATTGTATACCTGGCGGGAAATCTCCACATTGGCGGCAGCCGTTTTCCAATCGTTCAGGTTAGCCTTATACGTGGCCATCGCTTGCTGGTACTGTGTATTGATCTGATTTTTTGCTTGCAGCAGATCCAGGTCAATCCTGCGCTCCATCAACTCCGATTTCCGGATTTCCTGGGTACGTTTTGTGCCCAAGAAAATTGGTATGCTCAGTTTTAATCCGAATATGGAACTCGGGAAATTCTGGTCATATAAATCACTAAAGCTATTGTTCAGGTAATTCCAGTTGTAATTTAAAAAGCCGGAAACCGTGGGTAAATACGTCCATTTGTTGTAACTGGTATTTAATTGCTGCAATTGCTTTTGGGTTTGCAATAACCGATACTCAACCCGATTTTCGTAGGTAGCTTGCTGCGTGGTATCCAATAAAATTTCTTTTTCCATACTGCTCGCATTGAAATTAAGACTCAACTGCCTGTCATTTCCGTAGCCGATCAATTCCTGCAGGTAAGCATATTTATATTTCATCAATTCTTCAGTACGCTTTTTATCGGCCTTAGAATTACTCAGACTAATCTGCGCGCGCTGGTAATCCGTTTTATCCACCAGTCCGACTTCATATTGCGATTTTGCATCTTTCAATTGCTTCTCCAAACGGGCAATGTTTTCATTAATGATGTTCAATTGCTCTTTACTGGTCAGGATATCGTAAAAACCTTTACTCACATTCACAATCGTAGTGATTTTGGTATTTTCCGTATTCTGTTTGTATTGCTGTCTATAAAATTTGGCTGCCTTAGATGCCTGTATTAAGCCTGCATTTAAAAATTGCTGATCGGCTTGCAATGTAAAACTGGAAGTATATTTGGAGCCAAACGTAATGTATTGTGTCTGGCCATTGGTCGTTAGCGCATTTACGGCCTGTTTTAAGTTATCATTAAAATTGGCGTTGCCCGTAATCTGCGGGAACCAACCTGATAATGCAGATTTGATATCCCTTTCACCAATTTCCTCATCAATCAGGGATTGCTTTACTCCTGGTTTATGGTTCAGGGCGTAATCAATCACCTCCTGAAGCGATGCATTTTGAAGTACTTTATCCGGAACCGGCGTTTGTGCAAATGCCGTTGCATATAAAAGCACCGGCAAACTGAAGAGCAGCGCTAATTTTGACTTTTGTAAATTCATAGGTTGCAAAATGAAATAGATGAGGGTTCATTCTTAACACAAAAAGACCGGATAGAATAGGTATGGGGAAAGGCGTAAGCAACAGGGATCAGCTCAACAAACTTATTATAAAGACTTTATACTACACCTAAATGTAACAAAAGTTATGAACAAATACAAAAATAAAAAGGGGACTGCGCCAAAATTAATGGCACACTCCCCTTCTCAAAACAGCTTTATTTTTTTTAATCGATATACTCGAATCCGGTATATTTAACCAATACTTCCGGAATTCTAATTCCTTTTTCGGTTTGATTATTTTCCAGAATTGAAGCCACAATCCTCGGTAATGCCAGGGCACTTCCATTTAAAGTATGCGCCAATTGTGTTTTTCCCGTAGCACCTTTAAATCTCAATTTAAGTCGGTTACTTTGATAGGTTTCAAAATTAGAAACAGAAGAAACCTCTAACCAGCGTTGTTGCGCGGCACTCCAAACTTCCATATCGTAAGTCATCGCAGAGGTAAAGCCCATATCACCAGCACATAAACGTAAAACACGGTAGTGCAGGCCCAATTCCTGAAGCAAAGACTGAACATATGCACTCATCTCTTCCAATACCTGGTAAGAGTGATCCGGGTGTACCACCTGTACTACTTCTACTTTATCAAACTGGTGTAAGCGGTTCAAACCACGAACATGCGCACCATAAGAGCCTGCCTCCCTACGAAAACAAGGTGTATATGCCGTGTTTTTAACCGGCAATTCCTCTTCTTTTAAAATCACATCCCTGTACAAATTGGTTACAGGAACTTCTGCCGTAGGAATAAGGTATAAATCATCTACCGTAGAATGGTACATCTGCCCTTCTTTATCCGGCAATTGTCCCGTTCCAAAACCAGAAGCCGCATTAACCAGGTGAGGTACCTGCATTTCTTTATAACCTGCTGCTGTAGCACGGTCTAAAAAGAAATTGATCAATGCCCTTTGTAAACGGGCACCTTTACCTTTATACACCGGAAAACCAGCCCCGGTAATTTTAGTACCAAGTTCAAAATCTATAATATCATACTTGGCGGTCAATTCCCAATGTGGAATTGCTTTTTCATGCAATTCAGCTGGCTCACCATGCTCATAAACTACCTCATTTTCTTCAGGCGTGCTTCCTGATTTTACCAGATGGTAAGGTAAATTAGGCAATTGAACCAGCAAAGTATGCAATTTGGCTTCAACACCAGAAAGCTCCTCTGACAAATTTTTGATTTGCTCTTTATTGGTACCGGTTTCAGCTTTCAATGCCTCAGCTTCTTCTTTTTTACCGTTACGCATTAACTCGCCAATCTGTTTAGCACTCGAATTAGCCGCCGCAGAGAGATTGTCCAATGAAGTTTGAATTTGTCTTCTTTCCTCATCGGTTTTAATAATTTCATCAACCAGTTCAGGTTGCCTGAAGTTTCTCAGGCCTAAGCCTTCCAAAACTTTCTCTCTATTTTCGCGGATATAGTTAACTTGCAACATTATTTATTTTTTTAAACAAAGATAAGATTGATTTACGAATTTAGATTGAAGAATTACGATTTTTAGGCTGAGCTTAACCTTAATTCATAAATTTGGAACCTCGCATGACCAATCAAAATTCTTAAATCGTAAACCGTAAATTCAAATGGGTAAACTTTTTCTTGTTCCTACGCCAATTGGCAACCTGGAAGATATGACCTTCAGGGCCATCAGGATTTTAAAAGAAGCCGATATCATTTTGGCAGAAGATACCCGTACCAGTGCCCCCATGTTAAAACACTTCGGTATCGACAAAAAAGCCTATTCTCATCACCAGCATAACGAGCATCAGGCTACCTCAGAGATCATCCGCTTCCTTAAAGAAGGGAAAAATGTGGCCTTGATTTCTGATGCAGGTACCCCGGCGATTTCCGATCCCGGCTTTTTCCTCGTCAGGGAAACCCTGAAACATGAACTCGAAGTAGAGTGCTTACCAGGAGCTACGGCTTTTGTTCCGGCCCTTGTCAATTCTGGTTTACCTTGTGACGCTTTTGTATTTGAAGGCTTTTTACCGGTAAAAAAAGGACGCCAGACACGCTTCAAAAAACTGGCGGACGAAGAAAGGACCATGATCTTTTATGAAAGTCCGCACCGCCTACTCAAAACTCTGGAAGAGTTTGCACAATACCTGGGCGCAGACAGACAAGCCTCGGTAAGTCGGGAGCTGACCAAACTTTACGAAGAAACCGTCAGGGGAACACTGACAGAGATAAAATCACATTTTGAAAACAATATATTAAAAGGAGAATTTGTAATTTGTATTGCCGGAGCAGAAGAACGAGTTAAAAAGAAGAATAAATACAAAACCGACGAAGATTAGGTTCAATTTTTGATAAAGCATAGCAAATTCTTATAAAGAAACATCATGATATTAATAGATAGATTTTTAAGTGACGAACAAGATCCTAAGGCCGTTGAAAAAGTTTTAGGGAAGTTAAATGACATGTTAACCACCAGCGAAGAGCTGATTTACCTGGCAGTACAGAAAAAACCGGCAGTAAACCTGCTACCAGACTGTATTGCGGTTAGTAATAAAAGAATCTTTTATTGTGAGCCGGGTAATTTTGGTATCACCATGAATTTTAAAGACATTTCCTGGAAAAGCATCAAAGAAGTCTCTTTTAAAGAAGAACTTTTTGGCTCTAAATTCATCTGTGTGCCTTTGCATGGCGAAAACATCATCACCGAATATATCCCCAAAGTCCAGGCCCGCAAATTATACCAGGCCGCTTACGAGCAACTGGAAAGCTTTAAAGAACAAGCCCGGATCAAGGATCTGGAAGAGAGACGTCCTTCAGCATCGCCGGTTACCGTAAATGCAGTGAGTCCTGAAACTGCACCAATTGAAGAGCCACAAGCTTTCATGCCGCCTCCTGCCCCTGTATTTACACCGGCACCGGAAGTTCATGTCGAAGAACCGGAAGATGAAACCACACTTAAACTAAGAAAACTAAAAACCTTGTACGACAAGCACCTGATCACGCAGGATGAATATGAGGCTAAAAAAGCCGATATACTGGACGCTCTATAAGCCTGTTCATGAAAACGAAAAATACCGTATTGCTGGCCCTGCTCAGTTCATTTCTAATGTGGCTGGCATGGCCGCCAATACCTTATACCACACCGATATTACTGGTAGGTCTGGTTCCTTTATTTATTGCCTTAAAGCACATCTTTGATCAAAAAGCAGCCAAAACCGGAAAGCGGGTATTTCTTACCGCGGGCTTAACCTTCCTGGTCTGGAATACAGCCTCCATCTATTGGGTATACAATGCCATCAGTGCAGTCAATCCCGCTGTGGTGGCCATTTTCGTATCCTTAATTCCATTCGGACTGGGTGCTTTATTAATGACTTTTGCCTTCTGGCTCTATTACCGTTTAAACCTGGTTACTGGTAAAATCACAGCTTACACTGGTCTGATTTGCTTTTACATTGCCATGGAATACCTGCACCAAACCTGGGATCTGGCTTTTCCATGGATGACACTGGGCAATGGGCTATCTGGGATGCACCAGCTGGCACAGTGGTATGATTATACCGGGATTTATGGGGGATCTGTATGGATCTTGCTGAGTAATATCCTGGCATTTGAACTTTATAAAAGGTTAAAATCCCCGGCAAAAGACACCAAAAAGCTAATTCCCGCATTAAGCTGGATACTGGTTGTGCTGATTCCCATTGCTTTTTCTTTTTCAAAATACAATCAGTACGTCGAAAAATCAGTGCCTGTAAATGTGGTTACTGTGCAACCCAATATTGATCCTTACCAGAAATTCGGTGGCATGTCTTCCGGAGATCAGCTGCGGATACTGACACACCTTTCCGATTCCATCGCCCAACCCAATACTGAATATTTCATCTGGCCGGAAACTGCCATTCCAAGCGGTGTAGATGAGGCCCGGATCCGCAGTAATTCCGACTTTCTTTTTGCACAAAGCTTCCTGGAAAAATATAAAAACGGAACCTTAATCAGCGGTATTGAAAGTGTAAAACAGTACCCAGATAAACAAACTTTGTCTGCCAGAAAATACGACAACAGTACCTATATCGATGTTTTTAACTCAGCCATACAAATAGAAAATTCTTCCAATGTACAATTTTATCACAAATCTAAACTTGTACCCGGCGTAGAAAAAATGCCCTTCCCCACAGCGCTTTCCATATTAGCACCTGTATTTGAAGGTTTCGGTGGAACAGTGGGTGGTTATGGCTGGCAAGAACATCCAGGTGTATTTTATGCCTACAGCGGGATTGGCGTAACCCCAGTGATTTGCTACGAGTCCTTATGGGGCAACTGGATTGCGGAATCGGTAAAAAGCGGCGCCCAGTTTATAGCCATCATCACCAATGATGGCTGGTGGGGCAATACCTCAGGAAAAGACCAGCATTTATTGTACGCTACACTCCGTGCTATAGAGACCAGACGATATGTAGTACGTTCTGCCAATACCGGGATTTCCTGCTTCATCAACCAAAAAGGAGACATCATCAAGCAAAGTAAATGGTGGACCAGAACTGCGCTAAAGGCCGATATCAATTTAAATGATGACCTCACTTTTTACGTCAAACACGGTGATTATATCGCTAAAGCTTTAAGTATCCTGGCCTTTTTACTCGCCATGATCATCCCTTACCGGAAATGGCTAAGTAAAAAGATTTAAGAAAGGTATTTACCTACTATTGGCATCCTGCGGCCCATGCCAAAGGCTTTTGGTGATACCCTTAAAATTGGTGGTGTCTGGTAACGTTTAAATTCTGCATTATTCACCATCTTAATGATCCTTCTCACCAGGGCTTCATCATAACCTTGTGCAATGATGAAAGCGGAACTTTGTTTCAATTCAATGTATTGATATAAAATTCGATCCAGTACGTCGTAATCCGGAAGGGAATCAGAATCTTTTTGCCCTGGTCTCAATTCTGCCGAAGGCGGCTTCACGATGGAGTTCTCCGGAATTACAATACCGTCTTTATTGATGTGATGTGCCAATTGATAAATCTGCGTTTTATACACATCGCCAATTACACCAATCGCACCACACATGTCTCCGTATAAAGTACCATAACCTACTGCACATTCACTTTTATTTGATGTATTCAATAAGATATAGCCAAATTTATTGGACATGGCCATCACCACAATACCGCGGCATCTGGCCTGAATATTTTCTTCAGCAACATTAAAAGGTAAACCTTTAAAAGCTGGAGCTAACATCTGATCAAAGGCATCGGCAGCATCTTTAATTTCAATGATTTCATGCATGCAACCAAAATTCTTAACCAGATCCAATGCATCCTGGATAGAATGGTCAGAAGAGTATTTGGAAGGCATCAGCACTGCCATCACATTTTCAGGTCCAAGGGCACGACAAGCCAGAGCACAAACAATCGCCGAGTCTATACCGCCCGATAAACCCAGTACCGCTTTGGTAAAGCCCGATTTCACAAAATAATCTTGAATACCCAATACCAATGCTTCATAAATCTGCTCAATATCAGGCATAGCCTTATGCTCAATCGGTTTATATTCCTGAATGGCATTCTCCGCAAATTCATAAATTCTCAAATCTTCCTTAAAATAAGGCATTTCATCCAGCAAATTTCCCTGGGCATCAAAAGCCATAGAACCGCCGTCAAAGATAATTTCTGTTTGCGCACCAACCTGGTTTACATACAACAAAGGCAAATTGTATTTCTTTGCATTATCAGACAAAACAACCACCCTTTCATCATCGTGAAAATAAGAAAAAGGCGAAGCTGCGATATTGATCATCAACTTTGGTTTCTGTCTGATCAGCTCATCCATAGGAGAAGCAATATAAAGCGGGTTGTTATTGATGTTCCACAAATCTTCACAAATGGTCAGCGCAATTTTTATCCCCATAAACTCTACACATTCAAACTGGCTGGCAGGTTCAAAATAGCGGTACTCATCAAATACATCGTAATTGGGCAACAATGCCTTTTTAGCCACATATTTTACCCGTCCGTTTTCAATAAAATAAGCAGCATTGTACAAGTCTTTACCAGCCAGGATCTCATTCTTCACAGGCAAGCCAATGATACAGGCAATATCCCTGCATTCTGCCGCAATCTGCTGCGCAGCTTTAGCGCAGAGGTCGATAAATTCATCAAACTCCAGAAAATCCCTTGGTGGATAACCACAAACAGCCAATTCAGCAAACACAACCAAATCTGCCCCCCGATCTTTGGCCAGGTGAATGTGCTCAATGATCTTCTTTGTATTGTATTCAAAATTACCGATGTGGTAATTCAGTTGTGCTAATGCTATTTTCATGTTTGTGTGCTATAATAAAATACCGGCGTTAATTACTTAAAAGAAAACACCAATATTAAGGCCAATATAATGATTCTTCACCGATCTGTTTTTGTCCGATGCAATATTCGTAAATCCATTGTTTAGTGTCAAACCAATCGCTACACTGGTATGATCGGCGATATCGTACTCACCACCAGCCCCAACAATCAATCCGGCTCTATAAAAATTGGTGTATTTTCCAATACCCTGGTCGGTCTTAACTTTCTTACCCGCAATGTCCGCATCTTGCTTCGCCCCAATCTTAAAATCATTAGAAAGACCAAATTGTCCATACCAGCGGATGTCCCCCATCTTATCGGTTTTTAATTTTATGGTCAGTGGCACCTCAATATACTGAAGCTTATAACGCAAACTGTAAGCCGTTTGTCCAGAGCCACCATCATAATAAGGTGGAATATTTACCTCAGTACTTTTACCGTTAATGGTGGTAATGGTCAGACCAGTAGCAAAGCAATAGTTCTCTGCAAAATTAAAATCAGCCAGTAAGCCGTAAGAAAAGCCTAGCGCGATGCCATCAGATTTACCCACTTCAGGCTTTACCCAACCCAGTGTCGGATGCGCAGTTAAACCTAATCTAAAGCCATAATCAATGCCGGGAGAGGTTTGCGCGTAAAGGCTGGAGGCTAAAATGCTCAGTAAAAATACAGTAATTAATTTTTTCATAAGGGTATCTATTTTATGCAGGTATGAACCAGTTCTTTTTATATTTGTTTATCATGATACATCACGTTAAACCCGGTCAAATCTATCTATTTATTCTTGTTATGCTTGTTTTTGTTTCCTGCCGGCAAGATACAAAACCCGATGTTAGCGCCATAAAACTCGAGATCAAAATCTCCCGTTTTGACAAAGATGTGTATAATGGTAAAGGGAAAGATCTGATGCAGACCAATCAGACCCTGCAAAAGACATATGGCCCCTTTTACGATGACTACATCCATAGAATGATTGGCACACCTGAATATAGCAACGAAGAAATCCTGAAAATCTTATATCAGGATCAGGCGTACACCGATCTGACCCATGAAGTAGACAGTATTTTTAAAGAGCTTAACACAACGGAGCAACAATTAACCCAAGCCTTTAAATACATCAAATATTATTATCCACAATCTAAAACGCCGAAATTCATCTCATTTGTTTCTGGTTTTGCCGTGCAGACACCCATCGGCGACGATTATATGGGCATTGGCCTGGACATGTTCCTGGGTAAAAACAGCAAATTTTATAAGGCCATTGTACAAAGTGTCCCTGTTTATCTTTCCAGGAGATTTGCACCGGAATACATTACACCGCGTTTAACGGAAACCTATGCACGCGAAGAGCTCTTCCCGGAACGTGATGCCGACCACTCGCTGTTATCTAAAATGATTTACAATGGTAAGATCCTGTATTTTATGGACCAGGTACTGGACGATCAGGTGCCCGATTCGGTCAAGATTGGCTACACTGCGGCACAACTGGAATGGTGTAAACACTTTGAAGGAAACATCTGGGCGTATTACCTGGAAAACAATTTATTATTTGAAACAGATTATCAAAAAATACAGGTGTTTTTAAGCGAAGGCCCATTTACCCCCGGCCTTGGCGAGCGTACAGAGTCAGCGCCGAAGCTAGGCCTTTGGATTGGCTGGCAAATTGTAAGGAAATACATGCAGGAAAACAAATCGGTTACCCTGCAGCAGCTCATGACCGAACAAGACACACAAAAAATATTAACGGCTTCTAAATACAAGCCTAAACAAGAAAAATAAGTATGAAGGTTGGAATCGTATTATCTGGTGGCGGGATTAGAGGAATTGCCCATTTAGGCGTGTTGAAAGCATTTGTAAAAGCAGGAATTAAATTCAGTCACATTAGTGGAACCAGTGCCGGATCTATAGCAGGTGCACTTTTCGCCGCCGGTATAGATCCGGAAGAGGCCTTGAACATTTTCATCAAAACCAAGCTCCTCAGATTAATACGCCCGGCAGTAGGCTCATTGGGCTTACTCAATATGGAAAATACCTTCAACATTTTTAAACCCTATTTTCCGGACGATAAAATAGAAAGCTTAAACATCCCACTAACCATTGCGGCAACCAACTTTAGTGAAGGTAAGCTTGTTTATTTCGACAAAGGGCCTTTAATCAGCTCCATACATGCATCAAGCTGTATCCCGGGCATATTCAAACCCATTATGATTGGCGGACACATGTATGTTGACGGCGGCATTCTGAACAATTTCCCGGTTGAACCTTTGCTGAACAATTGTGATTTCATCATTGGATCTTCCTGCAACCACCTCAAGCCTGTAGATAAGATCAGCAAGATCACTACGCTGATGAGCAGGGCCGGCGTCATGTCCATCAATAAGGATATGGAACAAAAAGCAGCATTCTGTAACATCATGGTAGAGCCGCCGGGATTGGGCGAAATCAGCACTTTTGACACCGCTAAAGCGGAAACCATTTACTGGCTGGCTTACGAAGAGGCTTTAAAAACGATTAAAAAGAATAAGGCCTTATTGGATTTAAGCCTTCAGGGCAACTAATTTTTTGCCCTCCAATACCGGAATGGTCTGGCAAAGGTTTAACTGCAGACAGAACTTCACATCTTCTTCGATGTTCAGTTGTGCCAGTCGGTGGCTATGTGAAGATTTATGCAGATAAGCCCTCAAATCGTCTTTAGCTAGCAGGTATAAATCTTCAGCAGCAACACAGGAATCGTCAAAATGATCAAAGTCCTTCCTCAATTCGCTCACCACCGCACCAGCAAACAGGGTATCTTCCAGGTTAAAATTATCCTTCCAGCCCGAACAAAGTAACAACACATTTTTATCCTGACTCTTAAGCCAGTTACACAAGGCTTTCAGGTTTAAAAAAGAACCAATAACCACCTGATTGGCCCTGCTGCTTGCCATGTGCAGCGCTTTGGTACCATTGGTTGTGGTCAATACAATGGTTTTCCCCTTCACTTTGTCGGTAACATAAGAAAATGGAGAGTTGCCAAAGTCATAGCCTTCCACAACCTCTCCATTTCGCTCTGCAGCCAGCAAATACCCTTTACCTGCATAGTCCAGACATTCTTCCACCTGCGAAACCGGAATGATCGCTTCCGCACCATTGTCTATACCATAAACTATAGATGAGGTTGCTCTCAATATATCAATCACAACCACAATGCTGTGTTCAATATCATATAAATTCAGTAAGGCAGGGGTTAAACAAACTTCTATACTTTTCTGCATCGGTTAATCAGGGATTAAGGGCTAATGATAATTATTTATAAAAAGGGAATTTAACCACTTTCGCTTTAATTTTCTGGTTACGGATCAGGATAAAAATCTCAGAACCTTCTTTGGCCGATGCTTTATCAATATACCCCATGCCGATGGCTTTTTGTAAAGAGGGCGACTGCGTACCAGAAGTTACCCTTCCAATTACATTTCCTTCAGCATCTACAATTTCATAATCGTGACGTGGAATCCCCCTGTCAATCAATTCAAAACCGATCAGCTTACGTGTAACACCCGCTTCTTTCTGTGCCAGCAAGGCCTCAGAATTGGTAAATGCTTTAGTGAATTTGGTGATCCAGCCTAAGCCGGCTTCAATTGGAGAAGTGGTATCGTCAATGTCGTTTCCATATAAACAGAAACCCATTTCTAACCTTAAAGTATCCCGTGCAGCCAAACCGATTGGCTTGATGTTAAACGGATTCCCAGCTTCAAAAACTGCATTCCAGATCAGATCTGCATGTTCATTGTCAAAGTAAATTTCAAAACCGCCAGCACCGGTATAACCTGTTGCTGAAATGATCACGTTATCGATACCCGCGAACTTACCTTTTACAAAATTGTAATATTCCATAGAGGCCAGGTCTACATCTGTTAAGCTTTGCAAAGCTTCAGCTGCTTTCGGTCCCTGAATCGCCAATAAAGAAGTTTTGTCAGAGATGTTGTGCATTTCTACACCTTTAGTATTGTATTTCTGAATCCAGTTCCAGTCTTTTTCTATATTAGAAGCATTGACAACCAGCATATAGGTTTGCTCATCCAGGCGATAAACCAATAAATCATCTACAATACCACCATCTTCATTCGGCAGACATGAATATTGAATTTTACCATCATACAGTTTTGACGCGTCATTGCTGGTTACCCGTTGAATTAAGTCCAGTGCATTTTCGCCTTTCAAAATAAATTCGCCCATATGGCTGACATCAAAAACGCCAACACCATTACGAACAGTAGCGTGTTCTGCATTAATACCCTCGTACTGTACGGGCATATTGTATCCGGCAAATGGCACCATTTTAGCGCCCAAAGAAATGTGTTTATTGGTTAGTGCAGTATTCTTCATGTCGTGTAATAAGTCTAAAAACGTGGCAAAGGTATATAAATTTACACACTAATTAATTTTTCATAAACTTTCAGCATTCTTTGCGAAATGGTGTTAATGTCATGGTCACGTTCTACTGTTTTACGCGCATTTTCGCCGATTTCCTGCCACTGCGTGGGATTGGTTACACATTGCAAAATGGCCCGGTAAAATTCATCCGCGGTATCCGCAATCAGGATATCCTTGCCATGCTGGCAGCGGATTCCCTCAGCAGCCATACTCGTTGCAATGATGCATTTCCGCATGGCCATTCCCTCAATGATCTTCACCCGCATCCCACTGCCCGATAATAAAGGAACGATCATAATGGCTTTGGAATTCATAAACTCTACCGCATCAAATACCTCGCCTTCTACCACCAGGTTGTCAGAGTCATATTCAAAAAACTGGCGCTGCATATTTTTTCCGGCAATGTAAAACCGAAGCTCGCTGTTTAAGGTTTCAATATCCGGCCAGATTTCTTCCAGGAACCACTCCAAGCCCTCCTTATTTGGTCGCCAGTCCATCGCACCCAAATGAAATAAGGTAGGAAAACTGGTTTTAGACTGATCCGTAATGTACTTTTCAAAATCCAGGGCAACTGGAAAAACTTCCAATGCTGTTTCGCAACCAAAGCGTACAATACTTTGCCGGTCCTGTTCACTAATGGCAAACACCTGGTGAAAGCGATTGGCTTGTTCAGTTTCGTAATGTTTCAACCTGCGCGCCAAAAATTCAAGGTAACGTCGTCTTGGCGTAAACCGCTCAATCCTGGCGATGCGCTCCCAAACTTCAAACTCTATATTATGGGCCCGGTAAATGACTTTAGCACGGCTATTGGCTTTGACAATATCCAGGTAAGGCACCACAAACAATCCCTCAAACTGGATGATGTCAAACTCATCTTCTCTCAGGATATCTTCAAGCAAACGAGCCGCATCCTCGTCAAAATATCGGGACACGTTGTAGGATTGGTCGGAAAACAGATTGTTCAATGCCCCCCAGACATTCACCTCCGTATCCAGATGAAAAACATGAAAATTAATCTGTTCAAAAACCGGATCGTAAATATCGTCTGTATCTACGCGGTGCTTATTGGTATTGAGGCTAAACAAAGTAATTTCTACGCCAAGTTTCAGCAAGCCCTTAATGGTATTGTAAACCACAATGGGATAACCGCTATTTGGCGGAAAGGGAACTCTATTTGTCAGGATCAGCACTTTCACTCTCGTGAAAATACTAATTATTCACTGATTTCTGAAAACAGACTCAATTGCGGTGCAGTAATTGTAAAAGTTTTACGGTGATATGGCGATAAGCCAAATTCTAAAGCAGCATTCCGGTGAACAATGGTTGGATAACCTTTATTTTGATGCCATTGGTAATGCGGGTACTCCAAAGCAATGCGTTCCATAAACTCATCACGATGTGTTTTAGCCAAAATCGAAGCTGCTGCAATGTTCAGATATTTCCCGTCTCCTTTAACTACACAGGTATGAGGGATATCCGGATACTTTTTGAAACGATTGCCGTCTATGCTTAAATATTTTGGCTGGGTACGCAATTGCTCAATTGCCCTGTGCATCGCCAGAAACGAAGCGTTCAAAATGTTAATCTCATCTATTTCAAAGTTATCGCAGGATGCTACAGCCCAGGCAATTGCTTCCCGCTCAATAATCACCCGCAATTTCACCCGCTGTGCATGCGTCAGCTTTTTAGAGTCGGTGAGTTCACCTGCTATAAAATCAGCTGGTAAAATCACAGCAGCGGCAAATACAGGACCAGCTAAACAGCCCCTGCCCGCTTCATCGCAACCTGCCTCTAAAAATTCTTGTTGATAACAGTTTAATAGCATACGGTTGCAAAGTTAATAAATTAGGAAGTTAAACAGATATGTTTTGCGACTTCACATCAAAGGCATCTCTTAAACCAATGGCCAGCAGGTTGAAAGCATATACCGTCAGCATAATGGCCATGCCTGGCAAAACGGCCAGATAAGCTGCATCCATAATGATGTAACCATAATGTTCCTTGATCATGCTACCCCAACTTGGCATGGGCGGTTGGGCGCCAAAACCCAAAAAACTCAATCCGGTCTCAAGCAATATAGCAGAAGCAAAATTAGCCGAAGCTACGACCAGAATGGGGCCGGCTATATTGGGCAAAATGTGTTTAATAATTGTTCTGGAAGTAGAAAAGCCCAAAGCCTTCGAAGCTTCTACAAACTCCACCTCTTTCAATGCCATCACCTGCCCCCGCACCAAACGCGCCACATCAACCCAGGTTGATAAACCTACAGCAATAAATATCTGCCAGAAACCTTTTCCTAAAGCAAAAGAAATGGCAATCACCAATAGCAAAGAAGGCAAAGACCAGATGACGTTCATAAACCAGCTGATCGAACCATCAGTTTTACCACCAAAGTAACCCGCTATAGCACCCAATCCTACCCCAATAAAAAGAGAGATCAATACGGCCATCAAGCCTACCGATAAGGATACCCGAATGCCAATAATCAAACGGCTTAACAAGTCGCGGCCATAAATATCCGTACCCAGCCAAAAGGTCTGTTCATATTGATTATTTCCGGCAATTCTCGGATAAGCTTTTTCTTCAATCGTTTCGTCATCCCCAATGTATTCCCGGGCGAAAACCTGATTGCCCACTTCCCGGTAGGAAGTGATTGGAATACTTTTATAATCCAGCTCTTGCCCGAATAGCATTTTGGAGAAGATATTCACTTTTACAACGTCGTTTTTCTTGCTAACAATCAAAAACTTAAAAGATCTTCCCGGTTTCTTATTGCTGAGCTGGAGGTGCATGGTATTGGCCTGCGGACTCTGATCTGGCGTGATGAGGTAACCTAAAATGCCCATTACAGCAAGTATCACAATAAATAACAATCCTCCGAAAGCCATCCGGTTCTTCTTAAACCGCTTCCATATCTTTCCTGAAGGACTGCTACTTTGTTCCATCATTTAACCATTCTTCCTTTCCAATTGTATTTACCCGTATTTCCTGCTATTCCAATGTAAATGAAATAAACAATGTGCATCAAATTAAGCACTGGAAGTAACAAAAGCAATTCTTTTCTTTTCGCAAACTTAGTCACGTCGTATAAAAAGATAAACTCAATTAAAATCTTAGTCAGCAGTTGTGCCAAAGCCAGCTTTAAAAAGCCGATATGGAACAGGCCAATTCCTGCATTCACCAGGATACTCAGGTTAAACAGCCATACACAAAGGCCCAGCACAATGACCATTTTATTTTTATACCGCGTAGTTTTAGATGCCCAGCGCTTTCTTTGCTGGATAAACTCTTTCAGATTCGGTTTAGCCTGGGTATATACAATCGCATCGTTATTTTTCAGGAAGCCTACTTTGTTGTCATAATGTGCAGCAATCTTATGCAATAACAACTCATCATCACCAGAAGCCAGATCATCGATTCCCTTAAAACCGCCTACCTCATAAAAAGCTTTACGCTCATAACAAAGATTTGCGCCATTACAGGTAGAAGGGTTTCGATTACCAATGGTCGATGCCCCCAGGCCGATCAGGTATAAAAATTCAAGCGTCTGTACCCGTTCAAAAAAATCGTTTTCTTCAAAATACACCACTGGCGAGGAGATCATCTTATAATCGTGCGCTTCATAAAAATGCACTACCGTGCTTAGCCAATTCGGGCCCACTCTGCAATCCGCATCTGTAGTCACAATCAAATCGCCGGTTGCCTGCCCAATAGCCGTTTGAATGGCTTTCTTTTTATAAGAATTCAAGGCCTGATCCTCATTCAGCTTGATGAGCTTTACGCCACGGTTGGCATAGGAAGCCACGATATCCGCAGTATGGTCTGTTGAATGGTCATCGATAATGATGATTTCCATAAGGTTTTTATCGTAGCGCTGGGCAATCAGGTCCTCAATCGTTTTAGCGATACAAGCCGCCTCATTACGTGCGGCAACCAATACAGATACCTTCGTGCTGGAAGTGCCTGCACCTGGTTTAAAATAAATGAGTTTACGCCATCCAATGATGAACAAAATCACAATGACTACATAAAGAGCCGTTAAAAATATAGAGAGATTACTGACTACGCTGATTATTTCCAAAAAAATTAAGTTTAAACACAAAATAAGAACCCAATATTGCCGGAATAATGATATTCATCAGCCATACACAGGCTGTACAAGCAATAACGGCTACATCGTGCTTCGTTACAAAACTAAAAAAGTAAGAAGCGGTCATACTTCTCACACCAATATCAAAAAGGTCAAGCGAAGGTAAGGTAGACTGAACAAAAAACATAATGTTAATCATCATTAACACATCAATAATATGTACTTCCGGTACAAGCCAGTAAAAAAGGATCAGGTATTGCAGGTTAAACACCAAATTCCGCGATAAACAGAACAGCAGAATTTTAAGCAGTTCCAGCTTGCTGTAACGGGCCAGAATGCTGTAAAACTTTTTGTATTTCCGGGTAAACTTAATGGACAATAAAATGCCGTTGAGCCATTTAATATTGAAAAAGAAAATGATATAAAACAAGCAAAAAGCAGCACCAAGAATAAATAAGGCGTACATGAGGCGATAATCCAGGTGCACATAGCGGTAAATGAATGCAATCAGCGCAATCGCACCGAAGATATTGGTCAGCACCATTTGGCCAATGTTGCCCACAGCCATCGCCACTACCCCCATGATCCTCCTTTTGGGCATCAGAAAAAATACCCGGCCACCATATTCACCCAATCGGTTTGGCGTAAACACTGCCCAGGTTAAGCCACAAAATACCGATTCAATGGATTTCCACAAACTGATCACTTCAATTCTGGATACAAGTCTGCGCCATTTTACGGCTTCCAATCCCCAGTTTAAAAGCATCAGGCCAAAAATAATACCCATGACCAGGGCAACTTCCTCCCGGGGGATTTCTTTCAGCAATGCTTTAAACTCAGCAATGTTTTTATTATGCACCAGTTTTCTATAGATAAACCAAAAAGCAAACACTACGATTGCGGTTTTCAGGATATAGGATAGGATCTTTTTGTGCTTAGATGTCAACTTTTTTGCTTTTACTCTGTGCAAATATGCTTAATATTGTTTTATGTTGGTTGAAAAAAAGGAAAGGGTGATTATTGGTATCGATCCGGGCACTTCTATTATGGGATATGGTGTGATATTGGAAAAAGGGAGTAAAATGGAATTGGTTAGTTTAGGCATAGTGAGGATGGATCATCTGGACGACCACTTTTTAAAACTACAACGGATATTTGAAAAAACAATTGCCCTCATTGATGAATATAAGCCGGACACCATGGCTTTAGAAGCACCATTTTATGGAAAAAACATCCAGGTGATGCTCAAACTCGGACGTGCACAGGGCGTTGCCATGGCGGCGGCTTTGTCCCGGAACATTCCCATTACAGAATATGCCCCCCGAAAAATTAAGCAATCCATCACCGGAAACGGAAGTTCAAGTAAAGAACAGGTAGCAGCCATGTTGCAGCGCTTGTTAAATTTTAAAGAAACTCCAGAGTTCCTGGATGCCACAGACGGGCTGGCAGTAGCGGTTTGCCATTCCTTTCAAAGGGTAAGCAGTTCCGGCACCGGCAAATCTTATTCCGGTTGGGATGCCTTCGCTAAAGACAATAAAAAGCGGTTAAAATAAAAAAGCGCCTGCATCTTAAATTAGATTCAGGCGCTTCAATACCAATAAGCATTTTAAGCAGATACCGCTGTGCGTTTATTTTTCCGGTAATATTTATAAGCCAGATATCCCCCGCCAACCAGCAGGATGGCAACCCATAGATTGGTCATAATCAGCAAAAACTCTTTAAATATCATCCAGCCGTTCTGAATATTTAACCAGAAGCGAAGGAAAAACGCCGGCCGCTGGTCATACAGATTATCATTACTCACCACCATTTTCGTTACGGTATTGTCCTGATAAAAATTAAGGGTGATGTTACTGTATTTTACCTTATTTGTAATGCTCAGGTTTTCCAATTTGCGGTCTACATAATCGTCTTTCAGGCCCAAAGCAGTTTCCACATTATTGCTTTTCTTATTCGCTTTTTTGTTCAACTGGGTCACAGCTTCAACCCGGTTCTGGTTTTTCAGATTATTGGCCAGATAAGAAATACTCTGGTCGTCCAGTTTAAGCGATTGCTGATCAACAAACACAGCCAGTTTGGCCACCTTATTTGTAAAATCATCCAGTTGATCAGAAGGCACTTTGGCAGTCACCAAACCTTCCTTGCGGTAAGCGGTAAGTTCCAGCAGTGAATCGGCAGAATAGCCAACTTTTTCAGATTGCTGTACCTGACTTTGTATCGAAAACGCTGTGATGCTACCACCTTCTGCTTTGATCGCGGCACTTAATTTCTCCTTGGTATCCTGCACATCTTTTACCCGAAACCTCATATCGGCGGTTTTGATGATCTGTTCTGTCAACGCAGTATCTGCTGATTCCAGACTGGTAGAAGTTACGTCAGCACTGTTCATTTTTTTTTCACTATTGCAGCCGAAAACAGCCATTGCAAATACACAATAGATTAAATAATTTTTCATAGTATTAATTATAGATGGTTTTCCCTTAATACCAAATGGCCCGGAAGGTAACCCATCATCTGAATATGCTATAAAAAAAAGCGTCCTTACTGGTTCTTCACCAATAAGGACGTTTTAAAAAAAATCTATTTAAAATGCTATGCAGCCAGAATTTTGAAAACTCCTTTACAAGCGATAAAAGCACCGATAAAAAGAATAGCCCATGAAACGATCGACAAGGTCGTGTTATCACCAGCAAAACGTAAAAATACGCCTAAAACGCTGACCAGGACCCCCAGAGTCATCAATTTATAAATTGAGATTTCGTTAGCTCTTTTCATGCTTTCAGTATTGTGCTTTGGTGTTTGTTCCATAGTATTTTTTATTTAATGCCACAAAAATAATATTAATTCAATAAAACACAGCACAATCCCTAATAAGTTTTTAAAGATTCCAGTCTTTGTTTAGATCTGTCGGCTTCCTTCAGCCCCTCACCTTTGTAAAACTGCTTTTCCCAATCACCATACATCGGATTTGGGAGCACAATGTATTTCGTCCCAAACAGTTGTTGGGCAAGATCAACCTGTTCCCTCGTATTTTTACCTTCCCGGTAAAACACGTTTGAAAAATCGCTCAGGTTGTCACCACACAACAATAAAATATTATATTTCTGCAATACCTGCTGCCTGCGGGGTTCCTTATCGGATGTTGATGATTTTAAAATCAAATGTGCCTCATCGGAATAAGGAAATCCAAAATGTTGCAGATTAGCGAGTGTCCCGTTATGCTCCTTCAATTCCCTGTTGGTGATGTAAAAGGTTTCTACTCCCTGCATAGCTGCATACTTCAGGAAAGCCAAAGCACCTGGCACTGTGTCAGCTGCTCCTTTACTGGTCCATTCAAACCAATCCTTCGCCTGATAACTGATTCCCTTTTTGATCTCAGTCCCCTGAAAAGGCGAATTGTCCAAAACCGTCTCATCAATGTCAACCACCACGCAATTCAGTTTACCGCGATCTGCCTGTTTAAGCTGTTCCAACAAAGAAAGACGGGCAAAGTTATAGGCCTGGAAAGATAATGCCCTGTACTCGCCAGAATGCTGTTGCCAAAGCACCGCATTGGTATAATCCCTTGCCGCTGCCGCAGTTTCATCCTGGGCCATCAAACCCAATGGCAAAACGATCATGAATAAAAAGGAAAAAATTAAAGATTTCATAGATAAATATTTTTACAAAAATAAGCCCTTAATGGCGGTTGTCCCAAGATTAGCAAAAAACTTACTTAAACCGTACGAATGGGAAATTTCTTATCCAGCCAATGCATCGAAACATTCATCGGTATAAAGTAACTATCCGAACATAATATATCATCATATTCAACATCAAAAACAGGTAAATAAACAAAGGCTTCTGTCTTTCGACAAAAGCCTTTGTTTATTTCGCAGAAAAATCAGTTTCTCAGAAAGAGCCTCAGCTGCTTTGCGCTTCTTCAGCGCCTAAGGAGCAGCTCTTGAAGAGCATACTTATTTTTCCCTTTATCCGTTTAACGCTGCCGCACCACTTACAATCTCTGTAAGCTCAGTAGTAATCGCAGCCTGACGTGCCTGGTTGTAAGAAAGTTTTAATGCTTTCAACAGATCACCGGCATTTTCAGTTGCTTTATCCATTGAGGTCATCCTTGCACCATGTTCCGAAGCATGCGAATCCAGCACCGCTTTATACAATTGAATCTTAATCGACTTAGGAATCAACTGAGACACGATTTCTTCCTGAGATGGCTCAAGGATATAATCGATCTGGTGCGCTGTCTTAGCAGTTTTTACTTCTTCGTTTTTAGGCAAAGGCAGCAATTGCTCCGTAGTCAGGATCTGAACTGCAGCATTCTTAAATTTATTATAAACTAATTCAACCCTGTCGTACTCACCTTTTTCAAAACCAGCCATGATCGCTTCCGTAATTTTGGTCACGTTTTCAAAAGTAAGCGCTGCATACACTTCGTTATTGTTTCCAACCACGTTGTAATTGCGTTTCTCGTAAAAATCCTGAGTTTTTTTACCGATAGCCAGGATACTTAAATTGCCGTTTTTGTATTGTTCGTTATATTTTTCAGCAATTAAGTTATTGGTAGTTTTGATGATGTTCATGTTGAAAGCACCAGCAAGACCACGGTTAGAAGAAACCGCTACAATCAATACCTTATTAGGCTCACGCTCCTGAATAAAAGGTGAGGATGATCCTTCAAGGCTAGCCGAAAGATTTCCTAAAATCTCTTTCAGTTTGGTCGCATAAGGACGTAATTGTATAATCGCATTCGTAGCACGCTTCAACTTAGCTGCAGAAACCATTTTCATGGCTTTGGTAATCTGTTGCGTAGATTGTACCGATGCTATACGAATTCTTACTTCTTTTAAATTAGCCATTCTTTTTTAATGTTCAGTCTGGGGTAATTAGTATTTACTTGAAAGCTCTTTTGCTACAGTTTCCAATACACCTGTAATTGTGTCATCAAATTTACCTGCTTTCAAAGCCTGTAAAGTTTCAGGATGACGTTGCTCCAATTGTTGTAAATATTCAGCTTCAAATTCCCTTACTTTATCTACAGGAACCGAACGCATCAAGTTTTTAGTACCAACATAGATGATCGCAACTTGTTTCTCTACAGTCATTGGAGAGAACTGACCTTGTTTAAGGATCTCCACGTTACGTGCACCTTTATCCAATACAGATTTAGTAGCCGCATCCAAATCAGAACCGAATTTAGAGAAAGCCTCTAACTCACGGTATTGAGCCTGATCCAGTTTCAAGGTACCAGCAACTTTCTTCATTGATTTGATCTGCGCGTTACCACCTACACGTGATACCGAGATACCCACGTTAATAGCCGGACGGATACCTGCGTTAAACAAGTTAGATTCTAAGAAGATCTGTCCATCAGTAATTGAAATTACGTTTGTTGGAATGTATGCAGAAACGTCACCAGCCTGAGTTTCGATAATTGGCAAAGCAGTTAATGAACCACCACCTTTAACAATACCTTTCAATGACTCAGGTAAATCGTTCATCGCTTGTGCAATCTCATCGTTAGAGTTGATCTTTGCAGCACGCTCTAACAAACGACTGTGCAGATAAAACACGTCACCTGGATAAGCCTCACGACCCGGTGGACGACGTAACAACAAGGACACCTCACGGTAAGCTACAGCCTGTTTAGACAAATCATCATAAACGATCAATGCAGGTCTTCCGGTATCGCGGAAAAACTCACCGATAGCTGCGCCAGAGAAAGGTGCGTAGAACTGCAATGGAGCAGGTTCAGCAGCTGAAGCAGCAACAACTACAGTATAAGCCATTGCACCGTTCTCTTCTAAAGTACGTACAATGTTTGCAACTGTACTTGCTTTCTGACCACAAGCGACATATATACAGAATACAGGATTACCTGCTTCATAAAATTCTTTTTGGTTGATGATGGTATCGATACAAACCGCAGTTTTACCAATCTGACGGTCACCAATAACCAACTCACGCTGACCACGGCCGATTGGAATCATTCCGTCGATCGCTTTGATACCTGTTTGTAGGGGCTCAGTAACCGGCTGACGATAAATTACACCAGGTGCTTTACGTTCAATCGGCATTTCATAAGTTTCGCCAAGGATTGGTCCTTTACCATCAATTGGCTCACCCATGGTATTTACCACACGGCCCAACATACCTTCACCAACTTTGATAGAGGCGATTTTCTTAGTACGTTTAATCGTATCACCTTCTTTGATTTTGTCTGACGGGCCTAACAATACCACACCAACATTATCTTCTTCAAGGTTCAAAACAATTCCTTGCAAGCCTGTTTCAAATTCAACTAATTCTCCAGACTGAACTTTAGTTAAACCATAAACACGGGCAATACCATCACCCACTTGCAATACGGTACCAACTTCTTCCAGTTCTGCTTCTGATTTGAAGCCCGCCAATTGTTGCCTGATAATTGCCGATACTTCGTCTGGTCTTACCTCTACCATAATTTTATATTATTTCTTTTGTAAATTCAGTATTTGTTATCTGTTATTTTGCTCTGGTTAAACAATGCCCTGAGCAAATTCTTTTTTAAGTTTACTTAAACCGCTGGAAATACTTGCATCAAACTGCTTATCTCCAACTTTCAAAATAAAACCACCAATTAGTTTTTCGTTTACTTTTTCTTTAAGTAGAACTTCATTGGCACCAATTTCTTTTTTAACAATGGCTACAATTTCTGCCCTGCTCTCCGCAGTCAATGCAGTAGCTGAAGTCACATGTGCAGTTACAATACCTTTCAATGCATTATACTGGGCAATAAAAGCTTTTGAAGTTCCAAATAAGATCGCTGAACGGCCTTTACTTACAACCAGTTTATAAAAAGTGCTTGTAAGTTCATTTACCTTACTTCCAAATACGTTTTCTAAAATTCCTGCTTTTTTATCCAAAGGAACAATAGGGTTATTCAGGATAGCTTCCAACTCAGGGTTCTGATCGATCACCTGCTCTAAAAGAACCATGTCATTTTTAATCAACTCCAGGGCATTGCGCTCTGTAGCAAGATCAATTAATGATTTGGCGTATCTCGATGCTGCTTTATTTTCTGACATTTTTTACGGTATATCTAGCTAAATAAACTAACAATTAGTTTAATTCAACATCTTTTAAAAGGTTAGCAACTAAGTCCTCTTGTTTTGCTTTATCCTGTAACTGGTTACGCAATACACGCTCAGCAATATCCAGTGATAAACTTGAAACCTGATTTTTCAATTCGGCCAAAGCAGCTTTCTTTTGATTTTCGATCTCAATTTTAGCTTTTTCAATCAGTTTAGCGCCTTCAACATGAGCAGAAGTCTTAGCTTCATTGATGATACTGTCTTTAAGTGCTTTTGCTTCTTTCAGGATCAGATCGCGTTCTGCACGGGCAGATTTCAACAAATCCTCGTTTTGAGCAGTTAAACGGGTCATTTCCTGTTTCGCTAATTCTGCTTTATTAAGGGCTTCGTCAATGTTTTGTTCACGCTCATGAATTGCAGCCAGAATCGGCTTCCATGCAAACTTTTTAAGTAAAATCAACAGACCAACAAAAGCTACTGTTGTCCAAAAAACTAATCCTATACTTGGGAGAACTAAAGGGTTCATATGTTTTTAACTTTCTTAATGTAATTTAATTTAGATCAGGAAAAAACCAATCGTTTTCTCCTGATCATAAAAATAATTCTGAATCCTATTAAACTTGTAAGCCTAATAAAGAAACTACCACACCGAATAATGCAGCACCCTCAATAAGGGCAGCAGCAATAATCATTGCAGTTTGGATTTTTGATGCAGCCTCAGGTTGACGAGCAATACCTTCCATTGCTTTTCCACCAACTTGACCGATACCGATACCGGCACCAATTACTGCTAAACCGGCACCTATCGCCGCGATTGAACCTACCATAACTAATTTAATTTATATAATTTGTAAAAAATAGTTTCTAATTAATGATGCTCCTCTACTGCCATACCGATAAATAAAGCAGTAAGCAAGGTGAAAATAAAGGCCTGTAAAAATGCAACCAGCAGTTCCAGTACATCCATAAACAAAACGAATGCAATAGATACCGGTGCCATAGCCAAAGTTTCAAATATAAAGATCAATGAAATTAAGCTCAACACGATAATGTGTCCGGCAGTAATGTTTGCGAACAAACGAATCATCAATGCAAATGGTTTTGAAATGATACCGATCAATTCCACTGGAATCATAATCGGATACAACCACCATGGTACATCTGGCAACAGAATATGCTTCCAGTAATATTTATTACCATTCAGGTTAACGATCAACAAAGTACCTAATGACAATACCAGTGTTAAAGCGATGTTACCAGTTACGTTGGCACCACCCGGGAAGATCGGCACCAGCCCCAACATGTTGTTGATCCAGATGAAGAAAAACACCGTCAGCAGGTAAGGCATAAATTTCGCATAACCATGACCAATGTTTGGTTTGGCAATATCATCCCTAACAAAAACAATGATCGGCTCAATTAAAGACTGTAAACCTTTCGGTGATTTACCAACACGCTTTTTGTATGCTCCGGCAACCGAAATAAACACGATCAAAATCAAAGCAACCGCAACAAACATCGCTGCTACGTTTTTGGTAATTGAGATATCGTAAAGATGTGCAGTTGCAGCCTCATCAATCTGACCATCTGCGCCAACAATCTTAACCTGATCTTCTACCAGGCGATAGGTATTTTTAGCGCTGGTATAATCATGTTCTCCATGATGAAAATTACCTGAAGAAAATACATCAAGACCAGCCTGAGTATATACAATTACAGGAAGCGGCAAAGAAGTATGCCCCCATAAATGCCACATGTGCGAATCCGCAATGTGCTCCATAATTACTTTTGTAGGTTCGAATTTTTTACTTCCATGTTCACCACCATGAGCAGCTTCTTCAGCATGTGCAGCAACAACCGCAGTATCCTGAGCAACAACAGCGCTGTCTACCTGGGCAAAAGCCGGCGACGCAACAGAGAAAAACGCTAAAAAAAGCGCAAAAACAACAATTAACCTATTAACTTTAAACTTAAAAACGTGGCTACAATCCATTTAGTCGCAGATTTTTACTATTTATTTTGGTGGCGCAAGTTACGTAACAAAGAGTATATTTCAAAGAAGCTGAACAATAAATATAAAGAAAAAAAATTCAGCACTAAAACAACGCCCTTTTCCTGGCTTTTAACGCTGTAAATCAGCACAAAAGCCATTGAGAAAATCATTTTCACAGCAATAGAGCCCATAATCGCCATAATTCCCGTTTCAGGGTTGCTTTTTATACCGATATAAGCCAGAACATATCCAATAAAAGTAATACCTGCTAAAAAGCCGAACATCACCCAGAATCTGGACACCAATAACTTCACATCAGGAAAGGCAATCGGAAGAAAATAAGCAATTACACCCAGAACAGCGGTGTACAATAAGTAAGAGAAAACAAATTTAGTCAGACCCAATCTCGTATAATTTTTACAAAAGTATACAATTAGTCTAGCTTTCAATAAACATCAATCATTTTTATTCAATTGTTTTACAACCTGATACATGGCAACAGCGACCCCTACCAGACTCATCGCTGCAGTCACGAGCGGCGTTTTCGCATTGCGCCTGGTGTCTATTTTAAAGCCTATAAATGCAAAAACACCAATAATCGCAATCATTTGAAAGCTAATTGACGAGTATTTGGCAAAATTACTTATGCTCTTTTTTTTCTCTTCCGGATCGGTCATTATAAATAGGTATGAAATAAAAATACGTTTTGTTAAGAAGTTATTGTCTAATAAAATACTTTTGCATATATTTTGTTGTTTATAAGCATTAACTTATCTCATCTAATTGAAAAATTACGCTAACCACAATTTAAAGGTAATATTATTTAGTTTATGCATTGGCATAATATATTCCTGCGGCACCCAAAAAGATACTGCCACAGGCAGGGCAATGCAAAATTTAACTGCACGTTATAATTACATATACAATGCCAAAGTTATCCTGGCCGATCAACAGGAAGCCCTTGCCGAAAGTTATCCGGAAAACTTTGACCAGATCCTGCCTGTATATCTGGGCCCTGAAATAGATGAAAATTTCAACATGGCCAGACCTCCTGCCCAATCAGGTGGTAAGTCGCTGGACGACATCATCAAAAAAGCACAAGCCATCATTCTGGAAAAAAGCAACAGCAATTATATTGACGATGCCTACCTCCTGCTTGGAAAAGCGCACTATTTTAAAGGCGCATACTTCAACGCAACCGAGTATTTTGATTATGTTTCCAAAGCCTACCAGAAACAAACCATGGTACGTATTGAAGCACTCAACTGGAAAGCCAGAAGTATGATGCAATTGCGCAGGCTAACAGAAGCCTCCCTGGTACTCGATACCCTGGTTGATGCGCTGGAGCCGATCAAGAAAAACCAGTCAGAGCCCCTGGCCACCATCGCACAAATGTGCATCTACCGGGAACGGTATCCGGAAGCAACCTCATTCTTAAAAGATGCCATCAAGGCAAGTCACAATACACAGCACAAAATCAGGTGGACTTACATCCTAGCCCAACTTGCTGAACAACAAAAAAACTATCCCGAAGCATTGCTCAACTACAGAAAGGTTGAGAAAAGCAATGCACCTTTCGAAATGTATTTCAATGCCAACCTCAACCGCATCAAACTGAATGCACTCATGAGTGGCAAAACCACCAATAAGCAAGCCGAACTACTCGCCATGCTTAAAGATGATAAAAACACGGATTATAACGATCAGATCTATTTTCAGGTGGCACAAAGCCTGGCTGCCGATGGCGATTTTGTCGGCGCAAAAAAGTACTACAAACTGTCTATTCAAAACAGCAGCAAGAACCAGTACCAGAAAGGCCTTTCTTACCTCAGTATAGCGGATGTTCATTTTAAACATGACCGCGATTACCTGCAGGCAAAATTGTACTATGACAGCGCAGTAAACACGCTACCAAAAACCTTTCCTGGTTATGCAGTAATCTTAAAAAAGAACCAGAACCTGGAATACCTTACCGACCGCTATAAAATCATCGCACGCGAAGACACCATGCAAATGCTGGCAAAACTTCCGGAACAAAGCCGAAATGACAAAATACAGGCCATGTTCAAACCGGTACAAGTAGCAGCTGTGGATAATAATAGCGCTGCCAGTACAACCTTTACCGGCTTCAGCAATACTGATCTCAACGGAACCAGAGCACAGGGCGCGAGCAGCAATACTTTCTATTTCAGCAATCCAAGTGCGCTTAGTCGTGGTTTTTCAGACTTCAAAAAGAAATGGGGAAACCGTAAACTGGAAAACAACTGGCGCCAGAGCATCCGATCTTCTCAGCAAAATACCATTCAGGATGTGGTTGCTGCAACAGGAGTTCCAGCCAATCCGGATCAAAATGTAGCAAGTACCGGCGATCAGACTTCCGCAATTAAAGCGTATACAGATGCCTTGCCCACAACAGCGCCGCAACTGGCCAAGTCCGACCAGCGCATCATCGATGCCTATTATGAAATTGCAAATTTCTACCTGCAGGAACTGAACGACGCTAAAGAGGCAGAAGACGTTTACCAAACCCTGTTAAAACGTTATCCGGACAACAACCACCTCGGTGCACTTTATTATAGCTTATACCTGATCAATCAAAAAGAAAATCCGGCAAAGGCCGAAGGTTATAAAAACAGTCTGTTAAAGGATTTCCCAAGTTCTGTGTATGCCAAAATCATCCTGGACCCATCGTTCTCGATGAAGCGCAATGCGATGGAAACAGCCATCAATAAACAATACAACGAGCTCTTCGATCTCTACCAGCAGAAAAACTTCCCTGCGGTAATCATGAATGTCAATGAAACCATGAAAAGCAATTCGGACAATTATCTTGCACCGCAATATGATTATCTGAAAGCCATTGCCATCGGCCGGACCAATAACGTAGACAGTTTAATATCCGCCTTCAACAGCATCAATACGAAATATCCGAATGATCTGCTCATTACGCCATTGGTTAGAGAGCACCTGGCCTATATCAATGAACACCTGACCGAGTTCCGTAAACGCAGCATTGCCTTACCGGATTTCGATCCGGGCGAATCTCCTTTTGCGCCACGTACAACTCCGGTGCCAATAAAAACGGCACCGGTTATTGCAGCCAATACGTATAAAAAACCGAAGACAGCCACACCAGTTGAAACTGTTGCCCCGGTAAAAACAACAAAACCAGTGCAGGTTGCAGAACCTGTTAAAACAGCCGAACCCGTTAAAACGTCAACGCCTGACAAGCCTGCAGAACCGGCAAAAATTACAGCGCCTGTTAAAACCACAGAACCGGTCAAACTTGCAGAACCTGAAAAACCAAAGCCTGTAAAAATACCGAGCATCTTCAGCACTGCGGCTTCAGCTACCTATTATTATGTCATAGATGTAGCCGATGCTTCCTTAACCTTAAGCTCTTCGCGATTTGGAATCGGCCAGTTTAACCGCGGAAACTATGCTGGAAGCAATTTAAAGCACCAATTGAAAGAATTTGACAATGATCAGCTCATATATGTAGGGAACTTTAGTAATTTTGACGACGCTAAGACATATGCTGAAGGTATTACTCCTCAGCTAAAACAGATCATGAAGGTTCCGGCGAATATATATACCGGCTTCATTATTAGCAAAGAAAATTTCGATAAGTTAACCAACAAGGATACCCTCAACAAGTACCTTGAATTCTACAAAAACAACTATTAAAATGAACAATAAACTTTCGCAGGAAGACATCAGAAAGTATAATTTTAGAATATGGAAGTTACTGATCGGTGGAATGGTCCTGTTTGCAATGTTCATCATGGCCATTGGTTTCGGTCTGTTAGGCCCCTTGCCTTCCTTCCGGGATATTGAACACCCAAAAAGCAATCAGGCCTCAGAAATTCTGGCCGACGACAAACGCGTATTGGGTACTTATTTTATACAAAACCGTTCTAATGTATCTTATGCGCAGATCTCTCCGAATGTAATCAATGCCTTGATCGCAACCGAAGATGTCAGGTTTAAAGAACATTCAGGTATAGATTTCAAACGTACCTTCACCATTTTTCTTTATGCACTTATTGGCAAGAAGCAAGGTGGAAGTACCATTACCCAACAACTGGCCCTGAACCTTTTTTCAGAAGAAGGCCGGCAAAAAAACTTTAGCAAAAGGATCCTGCAAAAGTTCCAGGAATGGATCATTGCTGTAAAATTAGAACGTAACTATACCAAGGAAGAAATCCTGGTGATGTACCTGAATACCGTAGATTTCGGCAACCAGGCTTATGGCATCAAATCGGCAGCAAGGGTTTATTTCGACACCACACCAAGTGAACTGACCGTGCCTCAGGCGGCTACATTGGTGGGGATTTTGAAAGGAACCGGCAGATACTCGCCTACCCGCAACCCCGATCGTTCACTGGCCCGCCGGAACACCATTATGGGTTTGATGGTTAAAGCAGACTTCCTTACCCAACAGCAAATGGACGCCGATAAGGACAAACCACTCGGACTAAAATTTGCCGCGGCAACCGTAAACGATGGGATCGCACCTTATTTCAGGGCTGTACTTAAGAGTGACATCAAAAAAATATTCCAGGAACGTTCCATCCTCAACAACGGAGTGCCTTATGACCTCGACAGAGATGGTCTGAAAATCTATACCTCCCTCAATTATGAGATGCAGGAATATGCAGAAGAAGCACAAAAAGAGTACATGAAAATCCTACAGGCTTCTTTCCTTAAAAGCTGGAAAGGAAAAGATCCTTTCAAAGGCAAAGAACTGCAGATCGAACAGGGAATGAAGCGGTCAGACCGGTATCGTGCGCTCCAATTGGAAGGAAAGTCAGAAGAAGAGATCCGCACAGACTTCAATACCCCAACCCGTTTAACCATATTCAGCTGGAGGGGTAACATTGATACCCTGATGAAACCGATCGATTCTGTCAAATACAATAAACTGCTCTTAAGAAATGCCATGATGGCCATGGATCCACAAACAGGTTATGTAAAAGCCTGGGTTGGTGGCATCAATTATGAACATTTCAAATACGATCAGGTAAAAATGGGAACCCGTCAGGTCGGCTCTACCGCCAAACCTTTCACCTATACCGTAGCCCTGCAAAGTGGCTATTCACCTTGTTACAGTGTTTTAAACGAACCCGTAACCATAGATGTTCCAGGCAGCAAACCATGGACACCACGCTCTTCGGGTACTGTACCTGGTTATTTAACCCTGCAAAAAGCCCTGGCCTTGTCACAAAACTACATTGCAGCCTATATCATGAAACAAGTTGGTCCTGCCGCAGTAGCTAAACTGGCTAAAAAGATGGGTATTACTTCTGATGTACCTGTTGTGCCTTCTATCGCCCTGGGTTCTTTTGATGCCTCAGTTTATGATATGGTCGGCGCATACAGCGTTTTTGCCAATAAAGGAATCTGGACAAAGCCAACTTATATTTTAAGAATTGAAGATCGCAATGGTGTAGTCCTTTATGGAGAAAAGCCAGTTCCTGTACCGGCTATGGAAGAGGATGTGGCTTATGTCATGACCCGTATGCTGCGTGGTGTAATCACCAATGGAACAGGATGGCGCCTGGCAGGAAAGTTCGGCGTAACCGGCCCTATCGGCGGAAAAACAGGTACCACCAACGCCAACTCCGATGGTTGGTTTATGGCCATTACCCCGCAATTGGTTGCTGGGGTGTGGACAGGTTGCGAAGACCGTGCCTTCCACTTCACCAGTACTGCACAGGGTGATGGAGCAACTACAGCCTTACCAATCTATGCAGGCTTTATGAAGCGTGTATATGCCAGCAAAAAGCTAAACCTGAGCAAAGCTGATTTTGAACCGCCAAAAAGTGGGGTATCCATCGTGTATGACTGCAACCAATACCAGCAGCAGGAACAAAGTAAAACAGACTTAGACGAGAAACTGGGTTTTTAAATCCAGATTATATAAAAACCAATACATGAGTGCTTTTGACTATAAAAAGGCCCTGGCCGACATTCCGCATAAACCTGGAGTTTACCAGTACTGGGATGCCGAGGGGATACTTATATACATCGGAAAAGCCAAGGATTTAAGAAACCGGGTCGGCTCTTATTTCAACAAGGACAACCAGATGAATGGCAAAACCAGGGTGCTGGTTTCCAAAATCAGGAACATCACCTTTACCATTGTAGATACCGAAATTGATGCCTGGCTGCTTGAAAACAGCCTGATCAAAAAGCACCAGCCCCGGTATAACATCATGCTGAAGGATGACAAGACCTACCCCTGGATCATCATTAAAAAAGAAGCCTTTCCGCGTGTATACTGGACACGAAAAATGATCAAAGATGGCTCCACCTATTTCGGCCCGTATGCCTCTGTAGGCATGATGCACACCATCCTGGATCTGATTAAAGAGACTTATCCCCTTCGGACCTGCAACCTCCCGCTCAATCAAAAGAACATTGAGGAGGGCAAGTTTAAAGTTTGTCTGGAATACCAGATCGGCAATTGCAAAGGCCCTTGTCAGGCGTACCAAACTGCTGCCGACTATGACAATAGCATTGAAGAGATCAAAGATATTTTAAATGGTAAAATTGGTGCGGTTATCCGCGATGTCAAACAGGTCATCAAAAATGCGGTAACAGACCTCAACTTCGAGCAGGCACACCAATACCAGCGTAAACTGGTGGTGCTGGAAAAATACCAGAGTAAATCAACGGTGGTTAATAGCGCCATCACCAATATCGACGTGGTGAGTATTGCCTCCGATGAACGTTATGCCTTTGTAAACTACCTCAAAGTTATGAATGGTACCATCATCCAAACGCAAACCATTGAAATCAAAAAACGGCTAGATGAAACCGATGAGGAGCTATTGACATTGGCCATCACCGAATTCCGGACCAAGTTCAACAGTACATCGAAAGAGATCATTGTACCCTTTGAGATCACTTTGCTGGACGAGGACCTGAAGTTTACCCAACCCAAACTGGGCGAGAAAAAGAAATTACTGGAGCTATCCCAAAAGAATGTGTTGTTCTTCCGAAAGGAAAAACTCAACCAATATGAAAAATTAAACCCGGATCTGAGAACAGACCGCATCCTGGGTCAAATGCAAAAAGACCTGGGCTTAAGCCAACTCCCTCAGCACATCGAATGTTTCGATAACTCCAACTTCCAGGGCGATTATCCGGTATCTGCGATTGTGGTTTTTAAAGATGCCAAACCTTCCAAAAAAGATTACAGGCATTTCAACGTAAAAACCGTAGAAGGACCGAATGATTTTGCAACAATGGAAGAAGCCGTTTACAGGCGATATAAGCGCATGTTGGAAGAAGAGCACACATTACCTCAGCTGATCATCATTGATGGCGGTAAAGGCCAGTTATCTTCTGCTATGACGAGCATTAAAAAGCTGGGCATGCAACACAAGGTTACGGTGATCGGAATTGCCAAGAGGCTGGAAGAACTCTTCTTCCCCGGCGATCCATACCCGCTTTACCTGGATAAAAAATCTGAAACCCTGAAAGTGATCCAGCAGCTCCGTGATGAAGCCCACCGCTTTGGAATCACTTTCCACCGCAAGAAACGCGACCAGGGTACGTTAAAAACCGAACTCGAACAAATTACAGGCATTGGAAAAACTACTGCTGATAAACTATTGAGACAGTTCAAATCTGTTAAAAAAATCAAAGAGGCCACAGAAGAAGAGCTGGCAAAAGTATTGAACAAAGCACAGGTTAAAACCTTGCTGGATTATTTTACAAAGCTAAAAGGCGCGGATATTTAACATCCGCGCCTTTTTAATGAAGTATAAATGGAATATTAATATTCCCACAAACTCTGCTCAAAGTCAGAGATCGATTTTTTAATCTTTTCCGATTCGTATAATTTCCTTGGGTCTTTAACATCCGTTACACCCAATACATCAGCAATACTTTTATTAGACGGATTGGTTTCTTTAACTACATAACTAGAGAAAAGACGTCTGACAAAGAAATCATCAAAGGTCAACTGTGAAGCATCATTTAAAGGATTGATCATTCTTTTTTTGCTCAACAATTCTCTTGCATCATCATAATAGACCCAAAATACCGGCTGCCAGTGTCCTTCAACCATTTTCATAGGTGCAATACCTACAATCCTAGGTTCAAAAATAGAACGTTTGGTATCCAGGATCCAGTCTTCCTTAATTCTAAACTTCACAAATTCTTCAGAACGCAATCTTCTCAATTGTGGTTCACCGATTTTACCGGTGGTAGAATCGGCTACCCCTTCTACCGTACCCCTTGCATTTTGCAGCGCCTGCTGTGCAGTAAGTGCTATTTTAAAAGAATCATTATCTTCCAAAACCTTACCAGAAGCAGTATCCTTAGGAGAATATGCTGCCAGCTCTTCGTTGCCGATCGCTTCCAAAAGCACATCAATCAGTTTTGCGCCTTCGGCACTCAATACTGAATTGATCGTATCCCTGACATCAACCTCACGCCAGATGCGTTTCGAATAATATACATCCTCCTCGCGAACATCTGCATACGGTACCATCACATTGCTGTCAATGTCCATCCTTACCGCAAAACCGTCCTTCGGTGGTGTTTTAATTTTCGTTTTAGCCTTAGCTATTGTTGTATCCTTAACCACAGGCGCAAGTGTAGTTACCGCTGCCGGAGGTGGCGTAACTGCTGCTTTCGGCTTCGCCTTTACAGCTGGCCGGTATGCTTTTTTAACCACCGTTGTCTTATTCTCCTGGGCAAAAGTAGCCGAGCATAACAATAAGAGCGCAACAGTATATAAAACCTTCTTCATCATCTTCTATTTAGCTAAAAATGTTATTCCATCTAAATTCTTTTGTCTGCCATCCGGACCTTCACAAATGATATCTTTAAAGATTACAGTTGCACCCGGTTTTAAAGAGTTCAATGCCCCTTTAATCTGACCGCTAAAACCACCGCCGCTATTGGCAATTGTCACCGCATCCGATCTTGGATTAATAAAGGTAGCAGAAAAACGAATCACTTTATACTTGATGTCAAAAACAAAATCATCCAATTGGGTATCAATCCCTGAGGATCCTTCTAAAAATTCCAATGGCACATTACCACCGGATTTTCCTTTAACCATCGCTTTTGGCGTAGGCAAAGCTTTCACCCTAAACTGTTGCGAGCCTAAATTTAAGCTCTTACCACCGCTGTTTGCAGAAACACTGATGTTTAACGTTTTACCAATCTGATCACCTCCAACATTTACAGCATACTGGCCACCTCCAACTTTCTTAATTGAGCCGCCGGAAATGGTTGCATTTACACTCTCCAATGGGAAACCAGCTGCCGAAACCGAAAATGGATTCGAAATACCGGCATAAATCACATTCATTTTATCCGGAGAAACAGTTGCAGAAGGTTTGGCAACCTGGTAACTCTGTTCTGCAGTAGTATATTGTTTGATTTGGCCATCCGTTTGTTTCACACTGATGATCCCTCTCCATTTAAAGACCCCTACAGATCCTGTACCACCGGTATAAGTACCTTTACCGTCTCTAACTGCCAGGTTATTTCCACCTACCGATATACTCGGTGTAGATCTGGAATCGCTGGCCGTTAAAAATACCTGGGCAACATAAGGCTGTCCCTGAATCACGTAAGAACTTGGTGCAACAGCAACCGCCTCAAACTGATCCAGATTGACCATGGCTTTATCCATGTTACCGAATAATTTTTTAACTACTTCAGCTTCCGCATTTCGTACGTCCGACTGGATTTTACTTAAAATCGTATTGGCTGCAGTTAATGGCGTACCCTCACCAAAATTGATATCGGCCCATTCTTTCTTTCCATTAACCGATTTTACCGCATCCTTAGCTTCCAGTGTAAAAGTCACACCAGCACGGTCTTTTTCATCCAGTAAGCCAATCAGTTTCTCGCGTGTTTCATTGATCTGTGCTTTCAATTTAGCACCCTCTTTTCCATTGATCATGATTTCCTGCGCGATGTCCATATTTTCACGAAGTTTCAGGTCGCCCGTCTCTTCGTTGATCCCTTCACCAGCATGCAAAAATTCATCTTTCAGTTTCTGCACATAGCCATTCAATTCATCCGCATAAGCTTTGGCTTTATTGGCCTTTTCCCAAATGGGCTGTGCCCTCGCAGGCTCATCTTTCAGTTTGGTATTTTGAAACGATGAAAACAATTGATCAATGCTGGCACTTACGTTAGTTTTGGATGTCACCAAACTATCGTTTATATTTTTAAAAGCATTAAGTATAGTATCTGATACGTTTAAAGCAAGCATAGCTAACAATACCAAATACATGATATTGATCATCTTCTGCCTTGTTGTTTCTTTTCCTCCGGCCATCTTTAATTAGGTCTGTTTAGTTAAATATTAACGAATTGATACTAATTAGGTACGCGGCTGGTTCATTGCAGACAGCATATTACCGTAAATGGCATTTAATGATGATAAGTTTTTGGCCAGTTTACCCACTTCGTCTTTAAACTGTTTCGAATCTTCCATAGACTCGTTGAAGTTGTTCATGGTTAACGAAAGGTTCTGGTAAAATTTGTTCATAGATTTCAAATGTGCACTCGAATCCTGCAATTCCAACTCATATACTGCATTCAAAGCAGAAAGGTTTTTAGCCAGATTGTTCACCTGCTCATGATAACTCTGGGCAGCAGAACTGCTTTCGCCCAATTCTACCAGCTGACTGGTTGCTTTGGCAAAAGCACCATTTAAGTTATCGAAACTGGCAGAAGCCGTTTTCAACTTACCTGTAAACTCAGAAGTAGCCGAAGAAGCATCAGCGACATTAGAAATTGCAGCAACCTTATCACCAAAAGTACGTAAACCAGTACCCAGGCTTTCAATCAGTTCCGGACCGATTTTGGCATCAGTCAGCATTTTGTCCAAAGCTGCTGTGGAAGAAAAACCAGAAGCCGCCACTGGCGCAGCTGCCCTGATCGTTGCCTTAGGCAACTCTCCATTAAAATCATCTCTCAATTCAGGATATACCCGCTCCCATGGAAGTTCAGATTCAGGTTGTCTGAAACCGGTTAAAAAGAATAGAATTGCTTCAACGATCAATCCAAATCCAATAATATAATTTGCGTACGAGCCACCCCAGTGGACAATTTTAGCAAGCGCTCCAATAATTACAATACTTGCTCCCCAGGATATTGCAACGTGTAACCAGTCAAATTTTTTCTTTGCAGCCATGTTCTTCGTTCAGATTGAGATAAAAAAAGGTTTTTTTAATTTTAGTTTTTATAGGTAATATCAGTGCCAGGATATGCAGAAATACATCTGAATCCAATATATGATCTGGCCTGATCCTGGTACTCGTAAGTACCCACAGCATTCTGTAAAAAGAAACCAATATCTTTCCAGGAACCACCTCTTACCACTTTGCGTTTAAGATATTTGCTGTCTGCAGCCTTGGCTACATAAGTAAAGTTAGGGTTAAAATCTAACAGCATGGGTGCTGCACTCTGGTTGTAAGCTGTAATGGTCCATTCGGCCACATTACCCGCCATATTGTACAAACCATAATCGTTCGGGAAATAAGACTTCACGTTTACAGTATATAAACCTCCGTCGTCAGAATAATTTCCTCGGCCTACTTTAAAGTTGGCCTGCATACAACCCTTGGTATTGCGCACATACGGGCCTCCCCAAGGATATTTTGTTTTGATATTACCACCTCTGGCTGCGTATTCAAATTGTGCCTCACTTGGCAACTGGTACTCCGGACGCGCGTTTAAAGGTTGTTTTCTGGCCACGGCTACAGATTCGTAAAGACGGGTGCGCCAAACACAGAAAGCAGTAGCCTGCTCCCAGGTTACACCAACAACAGGATAATCGTCATAAGATGGGTGGTTAAAATATGTTTTAACCATCGGATCGTTTTGTGAATAAGAGTAATCCACCTTCCAAACCAGTGTATCCGGGTAAACAGCAATCGAAGGGTGGCTGTTTGGATTTCCCGAATCCGGGTTATCGGTATAACTTACAATAAAGTCCTGTCTTTTTTTATTCGGATCTTTTCTACCCGCAACAGCCAGATCAGTACTCACATAACTGTACGCGTATTTTAATTTTCTAATGTCAATTTCATTGCGGCCAGGTAAGGCATCTGCTCCGCTGTAATACATATCATTTAGCTTTGAGCCCAGACCATTACCTTTTGTACTCCATATTCCAGATCCATTACCTACTTTTTTCCAGTCGATATTTTGATTTGCACCTAAAACTGCCGAACCATTTGAATTGGTAGGTGCAGGTTTAAAATAAGCTGCTGCACCAGATGGGCCTAAAGAAGTCAGGGCTACAGAATCACGCACCCAATTTACAAACTGACGGTATTCTGCATTAGAAATCTCCGTCTGATCCATGAAAAAGGCACTGAAAGAAGTCATCCGGCTTGGGGCACTTTGAGAGTTGGTAATGTCTTCATCAGACATCCCGATTAAAGTCCGCCCCGGGGGTATGTAAACCATTCCCAGGGGCACTCTATTGTTTTTGAATTTCTTGTTATATACACCGACCAATTCACCCTGTCCCCCTTTTCCACAGCTCGACAACAGGCCGGTGATGATCATGCAACCAACAATATATAGGTTCTTCATATAGCGCTAAGCAATTTTATAACAATTTTATCAAATCCGATTGACATAAACAATTATTACGCCATAAAATTCACCTATTTTTAAAAATGAACAAGTGAATGAACCTACTTATTCGACTTTTTAATATAGTTCTCAATAGCCATGATCATTGAAGGTGCTTCCGGAGATGGAGCAGCAATATCGACAATAAGTCCGGCATCTTTAACAGCCTTATGGGTATTTAATCCAAATGCTGCAATACGGGTATTATTTTGCTTAAAATCGGGAAAATTGGTGAACAGCGACTGGATGCTTGAAGGACTAAAAAAGCCAATCACATCGTAAAACACCTCGGCCAGGTCAGACAAATCTGAAACCACGGTTCTGAAAAGAACTGCCGGGGTCACATTGTAACCGTTCTTCTGCAAAAAGTTCATGGTATCCTCTGTAGCCACGTCCGAACAAGGGTATAAGAACTTCTCATCCGAATGTTTTTTCAGGACCTCAGCCAAGTCAGCTGCAGTTTGTTTACCAAAGAAAATCTTACGTTTTCTGTATTGGATGTACTTTTGTAAATAGAGCGCTGTAGATTCCGAAATACAGAAGTATTTCAGGTCGGCAGGAACGTCGTAACGCATCTCTTCACAAATTCTAAAGAAATGGTCAACGGCATTACGGCTGGTAAATACCACCGCAGTAAACTCATTTAAAGTAATTTTGTCTTTTCTAAAATCTCTGGCAGGAACGCCTTCCACATGAATGAATGATCTAAAATCAATTTTCAGGTTATATTTCTTTGCCAAATCAAAATAAGGAGACTTCTCTGTTTCTGGCTTTGGCAAGGTTACCAATATACTTTTTACCTTTCGCAACCTATCTTCTGTCTTTTCTTGCATTTTACTTTATTACCGCGTTTATAATCCTATTGCCTTGATTAATATTAATATAGGGCAGATTTCGAGGGCACAAAAGTACAAAAACAAATAGACTTTTGAAAACCGATAATGAGATAAAATATTTACCCCAGCTCTAATAAACTGAAATACAAAGATTAGACCGATCAGAATAAAGGAAATAGCCACATAGTAAGGCCCATATGCTAAGGGAGATAGTGCAAAAGCGATCACCAGGGGCGTAAAAATGAGCGCAATATTAAAATAACTTAAATATAATATAGAAACGTATTCATGCACTGCTTTCTGGACGTTAAACAGCTGACCAAGCATACGCAGAATGACAATTTTAATCACGTAAAGTAGAACAATCAGTATGGAGATGCTGATGTAAAACTTAAAACCACTATCCGCAAACGACACATGGTAAAACTGGGATACCAGGTAAAAGAACATCCCGATCGTAAAACCAAATTGTATAAACAGCAGTAAAAATGGCCATGACGTAAAGAGATTGTCTTCTTTATTTAAATTATTGAGTACCCTATTGCTAAAAAAAGACTGTACAATGGTTTGCAATTGTTTAGAAAACGAAATTTTTAACGAAGCAAACAAGAGCAGCAATACAGCAACCATACCCAATACCCACATTTCTCCTTTAGGGACAGGACTACCTGTCCGGTAGCCCATTACTTTTTTATTGGAAGCATATTCTTTATAGCGGTTATACAAATCCAGGTGCCCCGTAGTTTGCGCCTTGATGATGCTGTCAATGATGATGTTTTTATCAATCAATGAGTCTGGCAGCAACCAGGTATGCGTCATGATCGAGTCAGTCACAAACTTTTGCCTTGCGTAAAAAGCAGCATCCTTAACTACCCTGGTCCTATAAACCGGGGCTGCCGCCAGGCTGTCTACAGGCACCGCTGCAACCTGGGCAGTAGCCTGGTTCAGGAGGATTCCCAAAAATAAACAGCTTAAAAAAACAATGCGGCTCCAATTCATCGCCGCAAATTTAGCTTATTATTATCATTTTATCGTATCCAACCAGGCATTTGCCATCAGCTGTGCGCCAGCTACACTGGGGTGTACACCGTCTTTTGTCCAGTATACGCCCGGAGCAGTTTTCTCGGCATTGTCAAACACTTTCTGATACGGAATCCAGCTCGCTTTGTACTGTTTCGCAATGTCCTGAGCAGCCGTACGGTAATCGTTAAACTCCGGGTACCAGGTCTCATCTACAGCCTTCACACCTTTGACGGCAAAAGGCTCTGCTAAAATCAATTTCAGATCAGGAAATTGCTGTAATGTCCGGTCCAGTAATTTCTTCAAATCATCCGAATACACTTTAACTGTTCCTTCATACTTCCCATTATGCTTGTGCCAATAATCATTCACGCCAATCAAAATGCTTAAAACTGTAGGTTTAAGTTCCAGGCAATCCTTATCCCAACGCTCAGCCAGCTGGTATACTTTGTTGCCACTGATTCCACGGTTATAAATTTTCAGATTCTTGTCTGCATATTTAGTCAGCAATGCCGATGCCGCAAGAAAAGCATAACCAGTACCTAAAGCGGAATTATTATTGGCCTCGGCCACGTCTCTTTTCCTACCGGCATCCGTAATGGAATCGCCCTGAAATAAGATGACATCGTTATTGGACAAAGTGATTTTACCGGCTCGTTCCGCAGTAGGCTCTGGAGCAGGACTTGCAAAAAGTGCTTGTGGAGCTGCAATGGTCAGTAAACCGCCTAGGGTCGCTTTTTTCAGGAAACTCCTGCGTTCATTTTGATCTTGTGAATTCATATTGGTTTATGGGTTTGATGCTTTAAAGATAGGGCGCCGGATTTAAAGAAACAATCCTTAACAACAAATTGACACAAGCTCATTTGCCTGCAATGTGAATTGTGAAGACCGGGCAGGGCCTGTATAAGAGAAAAGCGGAGGAAAAGAAAAATATTTAAGACTTTTTGTCAATTTAACTTGACATTAATGTAAGAAATACTTTACATTTGGTAAAAACAAATTGACATGAAAAATAACCTACTCATTCCAAACAAGTACAAGGTATTTGGCTGGATCATTTTTTTAGCTTTTATACTGTTACACATTTTCACAAATATCATCTACCCGGAGATTGGAGAAAAACTTCCACTTTCTACGGAGAACACGTCTCGTTCTTTTTTTGATGCAAGCTCGAATATGACGCTCGCTGGCGCAGGAATCTTACTGGGCTTAATTATGATCTGTTTTACAAGGGAAAAAAATGAGGATGAATACATCTCCTACCTCCGGCTACGCTCCTGGCAGGTTTCTGTCCTCATATCATATTCCATCTTATTTATTGCCAACCTATTCATATACGGCTCGTGGTTTCTGAGTTTCATGATTTACAATTTGCTTACTGTACTTCTTGTATTCATCATAACTTTTAATCTAAGTTTGTATAAAATAAAAGGAGAAAGGACTGGAGATGAAAAATAACCTGCGTGTACAAAGAGCCATCAAGAACATTACCCAGGCTGATCTGGCAGAGTTAATCCAGGTATCCAGGCAAACCATCAATACGATCGAATCTGGAAAATACGTCCCTTCCACAGTACTAGCCTTAAAAATGGCGAAGGTATTTGGTGTAGCCGTCGAAGCCATTTTTGAACTGGAAGATGAGGACTAACTTACTCACTTTCCTGATTATTTGCCTCTAGTTTTATATCAATTTCTCCAATATTCGGATCAATAAGCTAATAAATAGCCCCATACAGGTTTGATATAAATTCAGTAAAAGTACAGGATAACTACAGCTAAAATACGGACCCGCTTTACCCCTGCTTTACCCCCTCTTTAGGGCCGCTATCCCCCTGCTATACCCCTAGGGTATAGCAGGGGGATAGCGGGGGTGCAGCAGCGGCATAGAGTTACTGTACTTTACCTGTAGTTTGTCTGCACTTACCATGTAGGTATCCAGAACCCTACTTATTGTTTATCAATTGATTATGTATTATATTTGTAATAAGGACACAATAAAGTGAGCCTTTTTATAACAAATATTAATCATATGGGTATTTTACTCGGAGGTCTAAATGGACCGTTTAAAGGAAGAATAGGCGATATCGTCTGTTATTTGACCAAATCAGGCAAAAATGTGACGCAACGAGTTGGCGTAAACAACGTTCCGCCATCAGAATTACAGCTCAGAAACCGGATCGTCACTAAATTATCAGGCGAATTTTTCTGCTGCGTAAAGGATTTCATCGAAACTGGTTTTAGCACCGAAGCTGCACTGATGAAGGACAATGCCTACAACATGGCAGTAAAAAACAACAAAAAACAAATGGTAACAGGCGCCTACCCAAATCTGGAACTTAATTATTCGCAGATCCTACTCAGTAAGGGCTTGTTAAAGCCTGCAACAGATTGGCAGGTTAGCCAAACCACTATGGGTTTACATTTTAGCTGGGAAACTGATCCTAAAATGGCCTGGCCAGAATCTGTTGAACAGGCGATGTTACTGGCCTATTTTCCAGAAGAAAAACGTTCAGAATATGTATTGTTCGGCAGTGCAAGAAGTTTCGGTACTTCGGAACTGGAAATTCCGCCTAGTCTGCAGGGCAAATACATGGAAACTTACCTGTCTTTTATTGCAGCGGATAGAAAACAAGTGGCAAACAGCATTTACACTGGTAGTTTCAACAAAACACAGGAAAATGATCATTTATTGTTAATCTCTTAGACATGGGCATCTTAAAATCAGGGATTCTTGGCCCAATGACCAACAAAACCGGGCCCGCAACCGGCCGTATGTATAGGGGTACAAATGTGATTACTTCAGCATATCGAAAAAGTAATAAGCCGCCCACTGCCTCACAGGTTGACAACCAGGCTAAGTTTGGTACGCTGAATAGTTTTCTAAGCAATATTGAAAATCTGATCAGAATTGGCTTTAAACAATTTGCTAAAAGAAAAGATCCGCTGAATGTAGCTTATTCTTACAATTACGATCATGCTTTTCTAAGCACTGACACGGAATTTGATTTGAATTATCCGGAACTGGTGTACAGCAGGGGTTATATTTTACCGCCCGAAAGTCCGGCTGTTTTTGCATTACCCTCACAGATCGAATTTAATTGGTTACCGCAGCGCCAATCTAAATATTGCCAGTTTACCGATTTGGCTACTTTTATGGTGTACAATCCTACGAAAGAACATGCTTTTAAGAAAATTGGGGTAACTGACCGTTATGAGCAGGGTTATCTGCTGGACTTGCCTAAGCATTACACCGGTGACACAGTTCATTGTTATATGAGCTTTGCTTCAAAAGATGGAAAGCTGCAGGGAAACAGTATTTATATTGGCGAAGTGCTTTGCATTAAATAAATACGTGCTTGCCTAATTTACGACACGATAAACCTATTTGAGTGTATTATTTTATCTTTCTAAAGCATAAAATAATGCACTCAAACTTGGTCTGACAAAACAAGAAAAATGATCTAAGGTTCAATTATTTCATTGTAGGATTCAAGAACCCCAAACTTTTCACTGACCAACTCCTTCGCCTTTTCCATCCATGCATTGCACCGGCGGTGTATAACACACAAATCAATCTGATCTACATTGATGAAATGCCTGTGACGCAGATCCTTGCTGGCATCGATCAATATCTCCAGTAGCTCCTTATCATACGCATTACCAGTCGGAAATACCGCGTCAATGACGGGATTGATGTAGCGACAGATGTTAAGCAGATGCTTCAATGAATGCTGATTGGGTCTATAACCAATGGTGGCATATATAAATCCAATACAAATTTGTTCTACAGCCTGGCTAATCAAACAAGCTTCTACTACCCCTTCGTCGCGCTCGGAAATATCAACTGCAGCTGCGAGCATTGCTGCAGCCCGGCTATTTCTCTTGCACCAAACCAAACGTCCGTTGAGCACATCAGATTGATCATATTCAGGCAGATCAATGAATCCCGAAGTAGTCCTATTCTGATAAATCAGTCCATCTGACCGTAAAACCTGATGAAAAAACGGGTTATTATCCAATAAAGCATCATTCAAATTTTTTAAGCTGTGCATCAGTAGCGTGACGCCAGCCGAATCCGTACTTTGGTTTACGACACTCTGTAAATTAAAAGACTCTGGACCACATGGTTCTTTTGTAATCACCAGTAGCATAAGATGCTGACCATGGTACTCCATGGTATCAGCTTGAAAGATTCCTTTTTCCACAAATGAAGTACTTTTATGATAAATTGAATATATACGCTCTACGTCCACGTGTTTGGTAATGATAGCCACAATATCAGCTAGGTAATCAGCGTTTAGTACCTCCTTAGTGACTAGCTTTGCAGTTTCAATTTTTTCATCGATGTTTTTGATTACAGTTTCGTCAGTAACGCATGTTGTGGTTACAGCTTGTTGATTCGCTAGCTTATATTCAAATCCAACGATCATTTCCCCATAGATATCGTTGACTTTTTGCTGCATCTCTTCTCCTTTTTTCATGGCTTTTAAAAGCTTCTCTTGATTGATCTGGTAGCCCTCGCCATAACGCACCTTCAGGTAAGCATCGTCCAAATGCTGCATCAACTTATTTTCATCATCATCAGCTTCATCAAACAAGGTTCCTAGCTCCGACAAATATGGCTTTACATGCTTTTGGTGCACACGTATAGCATGCGTCATTTTATCCTTACCCATCGCAAATAGTTCGATGGCACGATAAGCCAGTTCAATCTGCTGGTGCACCATAAATGCCGTCAACGCATAGTTTTCCTTTTCCCAATAAAAAACGGCGCCATCATTAAAAGCTTGTATTTTGGCCATTTCAGCATTAAACGCTTTTTTTGCTTTTTCAATTACATTTTCGAGACTTTGCATCTGTGAGAATAGATTCAATTCTGCCATTGGATCAGAAAAACAAAGACTCTCAGGAACACAGACCTGGTAAAAAAACAAATTGCCTTTCTTTATGCTATCTTTTACCTGATGTACGTGATACAAGCGATAACAATAATCAGGGTAATCTTCAAATACCATATCGATGATGGGAAAAAGCTCTATCAGCGTTTTCGAACATTTATCAGAAATCAAAATGATCAGTTCGGTGCAGGACTGTCCGTCCAGAAATCTTTCCGAATGGTAAATCTGTTGAACCATAATCAGGTTAACAATTCTGGTCACAATTTCATTGGTTTGATCTATATTATTTATTGTCAAAGGTAATTTCAATGTATTCATAGCAGTTTAATCTTAATTTATCCTATCTGTTAAATGGTTATCAATGACTATATCGTTCGTTCCAAACAAGCTTTTAATTTTTTGTTCAAAAATGGCGACAGAAACATTTTCAACATCATCTAATAAAGGGACAACATCCAATATTTCTGATATGTCAAAATATCTCGCCGTTGCCGATTCATGTGCCGTACTGAGTGATTCAAGTACCGAATCATTGTCATTTGCATGACCTCTGGAGTTCATTTGCAGATTGCTTCCCATAATTTTTTGTTTTATTGTTGAATATTTAGTGATTTAAATCGTTGAAGTGGTTGTTTCAAGAATTGGGATAGATTACATGAATCGCCGTAAGCAGTTCATGAAGGTGTTCATAAAGCGCAATTATATTTTCACGATCGTGCCGATACAGACCATTTTTATCATCGATAAAAATAATTTTCGTCATTAGCCAAAGTGTGTCATGCGCCACGGCGAGGTCATAATTAGTAAAAAAAGCTTTGGTAATGTTGGTAGCGTATTCTTCAACCGCATCAGGCGTGGCGTCAAGCCATTGATAAATGTTGTGTAATTTTCTCATTTTAGTTGATTTAAACTTTAAAATGAGTCCCGGTTGGGATAAAGAAAACGCTTCGAATTTCGTTTGTCGATTGGAATGATCAGTATTCATACTGATCCTATATAAAACGAAGATGCAAATAGCGGGCTCTAAATACCGCCCTGGCAGGCTTCTCACGGCCTTGGGGAACGGATTTACAATAGAGCCCATGACGCTATTTGCACCTGTAAAAGTACAATAAATATTGTCATGGGCATTAATCTATTGTCCCTTCCCCGTGATTGTGAGAATTTGCCAGGCGAGACTCTTTAAATTAACACCTCATTTAAGAAGTAGTGATATGTCATTGTATTTCTTTATTTCATTGGCTTATTTTTAATTAGTCATTATATTTTGTTACTAATACCATTTCGTTGAGGTCTACGAAATAGTCAATTTATTTGAACTTTGATTTTTAACTTAATCGAATTCAATCAAGTTAAAAATGAGCTTCTTTGCGTAGTCAGACCACTTTGTTGATATCAACAAAGTGATCAGAATGCCATTTATAGTTATCTAATCTTTCCGGAGCTTTTCAACACCTTCCTATTATCACTATTTAGCTTACGTTGTACTTTCTTCACATCTTCGGCTGGCGGCAAGGTCTCCAAATATATTCCTCTCTCCACTAGCATCTCTCTTACAGCAGAGTTATTATCTACATGTTCATTCTCAATTGGAACGTAACCTCTTAAGTCCTTATTCAATACATTCATCCCCGTCATTTCTGCAGCAAGATCTTTAGCTTTTATACTGATTGTAGGTAAGAAATCAGCAACAGGCCGTTTATCTGGAACTCCTAATTTCTTTTTTAACTGCTGCGTTGAAAGCAAAAATAAAGCCTGATCTCCTTTAGATCGAATTACTGCAAATCCTGCATGATCTACGCCACGTTCGAATAATATTCCTGAGAGTTGCTTTTCGGTTTGACTCAACTTTTCCCTTGCTTTTACCCTCTCATAATCCAGTAATCTTTGTTCAATGATTTCCTGCTTACGTGTTTGTACCGCAAAATAGGTTTGTGCAAAAGCAATTTGTGATTTTGAAGAGTCTCCATTTTGCGCAACTAGATAGCAAGCATATCTGGTTAAAGCGATATCTTCTACCTCACGAACTGCTCCCTTAGCCAATGGGATCATTTTGTTGACGTCAACAAAATGATCTGAAACTACATTAGAGCTGTTTTTGCATGCATCTTTGGCTTTATCTAATACTTTTACAAAGTTCCGCCATTCCTTATACTGGAATATTTCCTGGAGCTCCCTTGCGCTCCAGCATTCCACACCCTCAATTTCTAGTTTCACCGATTCAAATCTGGCAAACAGTATATTTATTTCTTCCGCTTTCATACATACTTAAAACTATATAAACAAATATAATCAGATAACTTAAACAACCAAATATTTCTCAAAGATTAATATTTTGAGAAATAATCAAGCAATTTGGGTGATTTCACAGAATTTTGAGACTTGTCCATTGGAAAAATCAATTAGACCGAAAACTCTACCTTACAACAGCGGCTAGCGTTGATCGATAAACATTCCATCGCTTTGCCTGGCTTTGCCCGCATTCTTTCCTGCGCCCCAATGTTGTGGATTCCATGAAAACTGGAGTAAAAAATAACGACTGTTGAGGTTAGAACGACTGTCGACATATCCATTGGCAGTTAATGTTCTGGAAACTAAGTTGTTTTGTTTCAAGGCATCCATCAAAACCAGACTTAATATGCCATTCTTTTGTTTAAGCATTCGCTTTTCCAGGTTCACATTGACAATGAAAGGATTTGGAGTTCCAATTGTACTCAAGCCTTGCACCAGGTTTTTACCTATGTCAAAGCCAAATATCAGCAACTTGGTAAAATAGACTTTACCATAGGCATTGAATTCAATAATACTGGAATTGATTTCGCGGAAGCCCATTAAAGTAAATTTGGTTCTGCTTAGGTTTAAGTTAATGCGCGGATTAATCTCTAACCAGTTTACCGGAGTTGCATTTACACCGAGAGACTGCCCCACATTAAAACCTTTACCAATATTCCGTAAATTATTGCTCATGGAAATTGAATTGGTATAGTTAAGTGAGCTGTTGAGGTTAATGGAATAACGCGAATCGGAAAAAGATTTGGAGCCCGTAATAAAGGTTGACAAGCTATAATCGCCATTGGCATTGATGAAGCGCGTCTCTCTACGTATGCCCAGTTGCGGATCATTGATCAAAATCTGGTTGCTGATCACCTTATCATTGATGAATACTGCTGACATGCGGAGGTTCAAGTTAAACTTAGAAGCCATTGAATACATCGTGTAAGAAAAACCGGCCCGATGTATAAAAGCGCTTTTTAAATCCGGATTGCCAAACTGCGTATTTAATGGGTCAGTTACATCAGGGATAGGTAACACCTGATTAAAAGTGGGTTGCTGAACGGAAGCATTATAGCTCAATTTGAATTCTGTTCTTTTGCTACTGCTTAATCTTAAATCCAACTCAGGCATCAGGTTGTAAGCATCCCTTTGAATGACATTTTTTAAGGTTTTGAAAGAACCACGCATATGGCTTCCCAATACTTTAAGTCCGAATTGCAGATCATACCAGGTGTTTCTATTATAAGAAAACCTTAATGTAAATGGACTTTCGATGGTTTGATAATTAAAAATACGGCTCAGTGAATCAACTCCCTGAATTTCTCCATTCGGATTGATGCTGCTAACCAGCTGGTGGTTGTCATAGTTGGCGTAATTTAACGCAGCCACCAAACCTAGTTTCAAAAACTTGTTGACGGATTGGCTATATATGGCTTGCGCGGTGTTATTGCTATTTGAGCGCGAAATATCACGTAGGTTATGTAATTCGTAATCACTTGCATTACCAGCTGCGGGAACAATACTGGAGAAAGTATTGTGATCGTCACGATCTTCCTCCTCTTTTTTTGAACTGGAGCTTAGTTGAAGAGAAATGTTTGAGCTTCCACTTTTAAAAGAATGGGTATACAATGCCGATGCCCTATAATTGGGCATCTTGGTTTGGCTGGAATTGATGGTACGCTGTTCCACATTAATTGCCCCCGTTTGCAGAAATTTATTATCTGATGCGCCTTTATTTTCTGCGTAGCCGAGATCGGTATTGAAGGTTAGTTTATCCAATTTACTGGGATTATAGTACAGTGTCCCTCTAAACAGATGACTTTGCTGTTGGTTATCTGCAGTTATGGAACGGCTTCCATTCACTTGTCCATCGTTATAATACTCTTCTGAAAGGCTATTTTTATAGGTATTGCCGCTTGACTTCTTAAAGGTGTAATTGCTCTCTAAAGTAATCTTATCACTAAGCTTGTTACTGAAGACCAGACCACCATCCAGATTATTAAGGCGACCGCCATCTATGTTTGAACCAGATCTAAAAAGACCACTATAGCCATTACTTTTAGTGCTGCTAATGGTTCCAACTGCTGGACTAGCATTGATTCCGGCCGGGCTACGCCCTACAGAGGCGTTGACGCTAATTTGCTTGTACCCATCAAGGCGCATTAAAGATGCTCCGGCATAATTGCGGTCATTGAAATTTGACTCGCCGGTAAGTGAGTACATTGTTCCGACCGATTTATCCACTTTGGATACCACGTTTAAGACTTTGGTTGGCTCATCGGTTTTGACACCTGTGGCCGCAGCCTGATCGCCATAATCATCGATGATTTGAATACGCTCCACGATATTAGCCGGCAATTCTTTAATGGCATTTTTAATATCACCACCAAAATAGTTGATACCGTTAAATTTTGCACGTTTCACCTCCTGTCCCTGATGCGTTACTGTTCCGTCTTTATCGACAGATACGCCTTCCATTTTTCTTAAAAGATCCTGGAGTTTCGCATAATCCCGGATGATGTAATCGTCAGCCCAGAACTCAACCGTATCTTTTAAATATTTTGGTCCTACTTTACCTTTTATTGTGACTTCATTTAAAAGTTGATTTTCAGTTTTTAACATGATGGGTTGGAGGACCAGTCGGGCTTTGGTATCGTTGTTCAAATACTTTTGCGACTTTCTTAAAAAGCCAACGCCACCAACAGTAATGATAAACTCGGCAGATTTCACGTTTTTGAAGATAAAAATGCCTTGGTCATTGGTTGTAGTTTGCAGGGTATCTTTGTTGGAAACGAGCCGAACTGTGGCGCCTGCTGCTGCATCACCAATCGAATCTCTGACAATTCCGCTTACCGCTCTGAGCGCCAAGGGAACAGTTACAACCGGTTTATTTTGAGCTTTTAAGACATGGTTTGTTAAAAGGAATATAAAAACGCAAATAATTCTCTTCATTATCTGATTTTATGGCTTTGCAGCCAGTTTGTAACTACCCCAGAACTCCGACCAAATCGTCCTATCTATCATTCCAAGCAGTTGTTCTTTACTAAATCCAGGGTTGAGCTCTGGACTGGGGTTGGCCATCATTGCGGCCTCTGCCGGGCTTAAAGCTTTACCACCGCTCCCCCGGAGCAGCATGTTGTAATAAATCGTTTGACCTTGGTTTATCCCTAACAATTTTAGTGGAATCGCTAATTCATAGGTATAAATTGGACCATCATCCTTATCTTCCAGCTTCCAGGCTACTTGTATCCTTTGTTCATTGTAAATCGAAATGAGCGTATCGGTTATCCCGGCAATATCACGCACATCTATTTCATTCCATTCTGTTTTTGGAACTGGCTTACCATCAATAATGGGTACAGGAAAAGTAACCGCCGGCAAACCAGCTGTTGACTTTGTTTCTTTACTGCTGATAAATAGCTTTATCCCACCTCTTGCATAAGCTTTACCCGGAAATTTATCTTTTTTAACGGCCAGGTATAAGAATTTATCATCATTGGACATACTGTACCACAGATTATTTTCTTTATTATAGGCTGCCATTTCTTTGCCCCAATCATCTAGTTTACCGTCTATTTTTACTTGTTTAGCCCAGATGCTTTGGCTTTGTATATTGGGCGCTTTTTGGGCGTAAAGGACTGAAGTGAATAGAATAGAGAGGAGTAATGGCAAGGCAAATTTCATAAATAACATAGGATTATTGATTTTAAAGTTATGCGCTAAATTTACCAATAGCAATAGAGTCAGTCTATAAAATTACCCGACTGGCACCTTCTTCATTTAAAAGCGTTTGCACCATGGCTTCAACCTTCAATTCCATTAAAATAACCATTCAAGAAATCCTGGGGTTCCAACTTGAATATGATGGCTATTTGTAATAGCCTGTCAAAGTTGAATTTGGTTTGTCCATTTTCCAATAGGCAGTAAGAGTTTTGCGATATAGCCAGAGCATGGGCCATAAAGTATTGCGAATAACCCTTATCAATTCTAATTTTTCGGATATAATTGCCGAGACTAACAGAGGTCGTATCTATAGTAATATTCATGAGGAGTTAATTTAAGGGTCGGAATTTTAGTTTAAAAAGGACTCAAAATATTTTGGACTTTTGCTGATCAATTTTGCTTTTTTAAGACCCCAGGTTGCATATTGCTTTGCTTTTGCTGGCTCATTCTGTTCCTTCATAATCCTTGCAGCTGTTCTTAGAACCTCCGTGCCTGAATTTTCAGAAACCACCAATTGCATCCAGTTTGCAAAGAGTTTGTTTCCTTCTGCATCTTCTGTTGGAGATTTCAGGTACATAGCCATATAACGTATTTTATTGTCATCATCGTTGTAATTGGCCACAGCGTACTTGTAAAAAGCTTTGGTATCTTTTTGCTGCCTGTAATAGTACTCCTCGGCAATATCAAGCTTAGCATATGGCCAGTCTGCAGTAGAAAATAAAGGTTTAACTTCGTTTAAAAAGGATTCGAATTTAGCATCATCACGTGTTGAAATCGCAGCTTTCATTCTGGTATTGATCACCTGAAGGCGACGGCCCCAAACCAGATCTTTACCATACAAAGATTCTAGTTTCGCATAATTTTGAAGCAGGAAGTCTGCTAATTCCGGACTCATTTTGCTGGTCATTAGAAATGGAATCGCATTTCCCTCTTCCAACAGGTTTTTCGCTTTTAGATAGGCCGCTACTTCATCTGCATTCATAGGTTTGCGTTCGGTAAACATAACTGGATAAAAGGCCGGATAATTTACATCCAAGGAAGAACTGAAACCTTTCATGGCTTCTCCCTTTTTAGATTTTGCCATAGCTTCTTTTAAAAGGTTTTGAAATTTATCGGCTTCTTTATAGCCGGAAAATCTGGCGACTAGCTGTCCATCAGCATTTAACAACAAAAAGGTGGGAAAACCGGTAACGGCATATTTTACCTGTAGCTTTTTACCTAGATCTTCGGTCATGAAGTCGATTTTGGTGCTGACAAAGTTATCTTCCATCAGTTTCTCAACTTCTGGCAATACAAAAACTTCATCGTCCATTTGCTTACAGGGGTGACAGCCTACGAAATAGCTATCTACAAATACCATTTTATTCTCCTTTTTGGCTTGGACAAACAGCTCATCCATAGTTCCAGCCTTTACAAACTGGCCTTCCTGAGCCTTAACCGATGCGATAACTGCTGTAAACAGCAGCATGCCAAGTAATTTAATTCGTTTCATATTCAGTGGATTGGGTTTGATTATTTAACAATAAGATCTTTAACTGAAATGCCATTGTACACTGACACAAAAGTATAGGTACTGCCTGCGGGCAAGGCCATCAGTTTATAGAATTGTTTAGGGTCTTTTAACAGTACTTTAGCGGTTAATCCATTCAGCGTTTTTATGATGCCACGAGCTTTGAGACTTACTTTTGAATTTTCGGGACCAGTTAAGCCCATGACCTCTAGCTCACCAGTTGGATTAAAGCCAAATAAGTATCCCCCAATGGCAAAATCATAAGGATAATTATAGTTCTTGTTTGGACTGAAGTGAATTTCTTTCTTTTGCATGTTGATGGTAAAGTTGTACCTGCTGATTAAGCGAACACCTATAGAGCCATCAAAGCCCGGATTCCAACTTTCGCTTTGTCCACCGCCGGCCATTAAGGTCACCGGCAGGTCATTGATTGCCGGCATATTGGAAAACGTAAAAGCTGCTGCTTTACCACTAAAAGTTGGGGTAATCATCCCCATACTGGTGGTTGACCCACTGTATTCTGATTTAAAGCCACTAACCAGCAATTTGTTTTGCTTAACAAAAGGGCGGAAACAGATTAAACTGTAGGAAGCTCCGGTATCAAAAACGAACTCGCCTTGATGCGCGGGCTCGGTGGTGATGCTTAAAGCTCCGGGAATGATAAACAAACCGGCGGGCATGGTAAAGGGAACTGAAGCTCCTTCTTTTTCATAGGTATAATCGCCAAAACTATACAGTACCATTTCCTTTTGATCATAATTTACTCTGGTGATGTACCGCCTGGCTAAGGCATTGCCGATAATGCCATCATTCCCTTTATGCATTTCTTTAAAGATGGCAATGCTTTGGTTTTTAAAATCGAAGTTGGGAAAGTGCACCGTATTGCCTTCAGAAACAGAGATTTCCATGGAACCACCCACTACTGAGGCTTTTTGCTTACGCGATACTTTTAGTCCGATGGAATCGGCTAAGGACTGGCTAATTGCCATCCCATCAGCCCCGGTATCAAATAACAGGCGAAGCGGACGGGGAAAATCGTTCAATTTAACAGTAAGAATGATTGTTCCATTGTCGGTTTCGAATGGAAACCGCGCTACTTCTTTAGCTTGTTGCGCTTTGGAAAATGAACTGTAGCCGATTAAAACCAGGATTGGGATAAGGAACCTATAGGATCGTGTCATTGTATGTGATATTATATTGTTTAAAAGCCATATATGCGTTCAAGTGCCTGATCTATATCATCAGTAGCACTTGCTGAAATACGCAATATGATTTTTCCATCGGCACCGATCAGTATTTTTGTTGGAAAGGCATTGACGTGAAAAGTGCTTACTAGATTTTGCTGCGCTATCCCATCCTGATTTAGCAGATGCACCCAATTGATCTGATCTTCCTGAATGGCTTTAAGCCAGGTTGCTTTACAATCGTCGAGTGTTTTCCCCCGCTCCTGAGCAATGGCAACAATTTCAAAACCTTGGTCTTTGTATTTGCTGTATAGGCTTTTTAAATGTGGGTGACTTGCCCGACATGGACCGCACCAACTGCCCCAAAAATCGAGCAGGTAAGTTCTTCCTTTTAACAACTCCGGACTTACTTTATTGCCATTTTTATCAATCCGCTCAAAAGCAAAAACAGGTATTCCGGCCATTGTTGGGGCAAGCTTTTCAAGCGTTTTCTTAATACTTTCCGCTTCAGCAGTGTTTTTATATGTTGGAGCCAAAGTATTCCAAGCCTTGAGGTAATCATCTGCGGTATAAAAACTACCCAAACGGTTTAGCAAAAAAACCGACGCAAAGGATTTCGGATTATTCTTTACAAATTCCTTCTCTCTGAAATAGCCAGAAAGAGATAGTTTCTTTAGCTCCTGATGTAGTTTTGTAGAATCTTCAGGAGTTCTTTTAATATTTTTGTCGAATGCTGTTGACAGTAACTCCCGATATCTGATTTCAGATTTTGCACCTTGTTGGATCAAAACATTATATAAATCATTTTCAGCATCACCTTGAACCACAGCCACATTTACAAGTGCTGCATTTCCTTTAATTTGAAGGTTTTTGTTCCAGATGAAAAAGTTCAGTGGTGGTATCATCATGGAGTTTGCAGCAGAATTTTCTGGCAAAGCAACAGTTAATCTGGCTGGAGCGGGGGCATTTTGAACTGGTAAACGTACAGAGAATTTGTTGTCGACCCCTGCTACAGATTTATATTGGTTTTTGCCCGCATTATCGGCAAATGAGATGTTTACTTTTTGGTTGGCTAAACCGGCGATTGTTCCAGATACAGTGATGCTGTCGGTCTGTGCACTTGAAAACAAGCTTAACATGAGCATTCCAACTGTTAAATACAGTAATTTCATCAGGATAATTTGGTTTTAGGAGATATAAAATTCCACATCCTGAGCCTATGAGGCTCGAGATGTGGGATACTTAAGAGATAATTATTTTGCCAATGTTTTTTCCAACAGTTCCTTTAGTTTAGGATCTGAAGGTCTTGGAGAATCGACACTTACAATTTTTCCGGCTTTATCAAACACCAGGAAGCGCGGAATGGTATTGACTTTATAATATTGAGAAAAATCATTTCCAGGGCCGCCAGCAAATAACTGTGTACCACCCAGGCTTTCATCTTTAATCATTTTCAGCCATTTCTCTTTATCTTTGGGATCATCGGTTGAAAGGCTGATGATTTCTACATCTTTTCCTTTCATCGCTTCTTCCAGCTTTTTCAGGTGTGGAATTTCTGCTTTGCATGGTCCACACCAGGTAGCCCAAACGTCAACCAATACCACTTTACCTTTTAGACTGGCCATAGTTACTGTTTTACCCCCTTTATCTGGAAAAGAAAAAGCTAAGGCATCATCGCCAGGCTTCAACAAGGCCAATGGCGTAACGATGTCTACATTGCGTTTTTTCTGACTTGCAGTAAGGATGTATTTTCCGTAGCTATCGATCAAAGCTTTGTAATCAACAAAGTTCTTATACCTGGCTGCAGTTTCTAAAACAGCATCTCCTTTTAAGGTATCGTTAGGTAAAAAGTCCAGGTCGCTCTTCAGGTTTTCCAATCCACCAGTAAATTTAATATTCTGCTGTCTTCTGTTTATACTGATTAATCCATTTAGTGTTCTATTACCCCAAGGCTGGCTATACACCGCGGCGGTGTTTTTAGCAAAATCCTGAGCTTTAAGTGTGCCATAAAAAGGGCTGTACTCTTCTACAGAAGGATGCGCTGAACGTGGGGTATTTAGGAAATTAGAAGCGTAAGCAGCCATATCCCAAGCCATGTATTGCGGCATATTTTTATCAAACTTGGCATTACCTGTGGCTTTGCCAGTCAGGAAACCTTTGGTTTTGCCAGAAATCTCTTCCAATACCGGAAAGAAATCAACAAAGGTACTCTGCACCTTCATGAAGTTCACTGCTTTCTGCTCCAATGGATTTACAAAATCATGCCATTGGGTCAATACCACATTTTCTTTCGAATTCAACTTCCCGTTTAACACATAGCTTGAATCCAGTATAGAAACAGATAACTTATCTCCGCTTTTAAAGTAGAATTTATAGTTGTCATTTGGACTTCCAGGATTCCCTGTACCAATAACATACAACCCTTCGTAATCAGGGTAGAACAAAAAACCAAACTTACCTGCTTTTTCATCTGGTGTGCTGTTGCCAATTTCGACTACTTTACCTTCTACCACTTTGAATAGTTTTACAGGTGTAACTCGTTTCTTTTTAACTTGCCCTGTAACTTCTACAGGAAGTTGGGCAAATAAGCTGCTGGTACCCATGCAAAGGATCAATGCTACACCAAATAGTTTTTTTATTATCATAAACTGTTTTTTATTTAAAATTTAACAATATGTCCTCTAACGCCTACTAGCGCTCTCTGTAAGTTAGGCTCTGTACCTTGCCAATGCCAGAATATGAACTAACAGGTATCAAGTCAGCATTTAGAGATGGTACTGTAAATACTTCCATTTTACCATTTGCCCCTTCCGGTTTGGCAGGATCATAGCTACATACAATTAACTTATTCCCATCCGTGTATTTTGAGGACAAAAACGTTTGAAATTTTATTAAACTAATTTTTTCAGCGCCCTTATCAAGCATAACTTTTGTAGTTTTAAGCGACCTGTCGTACTGGTATAGTTTACCGCCAATTTTATAAAATAAATAGCCTAAATCTGGACTTACGGCATATTGTTCCGCTTTATCAAAATCAGTTGCCAGTATTTCAGCATAATATGATTGTACATTGCTAAAGCCATCAAAACTAGCCAAGAAGCGTTTATTAGAGGTTGGATCCTTTAAAACACTAAAAATCTCTCCTGCTCCAAAAGGGGAGTAACACATATAAATCATGTTCATGCCTGTAGAAAAGCTAAATAACTTATTCTCCTTTGGATCCGGAATGGCTGTACAATAGTTATCTATATCCGTATGTTTTACAAAACGCTTATTGTCGGTATCATAAAATATCCCTATCTGAGTTCTATTTACAGCAGAAGTTAATGGAGGAGCTGCAAAAGGCGCAATTTTAAAACCATTAGGCTCAGTTGGCAGATAATTAATTGGCACGCTGTATGCAACATTCCGAGTTCTATCGTACAGATATGCATCATTTCCACCCACCATATAACTATGCACACCTCCTGCCTGAACAATCACATCTGCATGAAAATCAGCAGGCATAGGTGCAAATATCTCCGTTTTTAAATTGTAAAGTGGTTTCCAACTAAAATTCTCAGGGTCAATTCGTTCTGTAGCCTCATCTGTCCCCAAATAAATTGCATAAGCAGCGTTTAAACCTGGCCCAGTAGATATTCCTCTATTATAATTATAGACCATGTGAGGTTTTCCCTTAAGAACCAAATCGGAACCTGTTGTTTTTAATAAATCGGGTATGGCAATAAATGTTCCATCTGTTAGTTTAGAAAGCATATCTAAACGAGCCTTACCGTTTACTTCACACATTAAAAACCAACCCTCGTTTATTTCATTAACAACTTTTAAAACGAACTTTTTTTGGTATTTCACACCTGTTTCTTTTACTGTAACTCCATAAAAAAAGTTATAAGTATCTGCCGTAAGCGTCATATTAACATCTAAATTCTTAGTATTGGTCATTTTATACAAACCCCTACCACCCAAACCATTCGGACCATCAAATAACCATTCATAGCTATATTTGGTGGTATCAGTTCCATCGTCCTGGCTAAAAACGAGTTGTGGTTTTAATACAAATCGCTTCCCGAAAATAGCCGTAGTATCATTCAATGATCTAATTACTACGTTATTTATTTCGTGATAGCTGTAGTTACCCAGATCTTTTTTACAAGATTGTATGTTATACATTGCCAATAAGGCAATCATGTATATGTAAATATTTTTAAGCATTGTCTTACATTTTTAATTTTAAACACTTATTGTGAACTTGGCCCCATCATCATTGGGCTTCCATCTTCTTCCAGAATGGTATTACCCGCAGCTTTCTGCTCATTAAAATATTTTTGGATGAGTCTGCCATACGCTGGAGCTTCTGCCAAACCAATTGTTTTATCTAAATAATCGGGGGTTATATTCAGAAATCCGCACATGAAATTCAACTTCTTCCTGGTAAAGACGCCAAAATAGGAATCTTGCCATCTTCCAGGTTTTTTAACGATATCATTAACCATTACTCGATATTTTATGAAGCTCATTCTTTTTCCTGTTGCCACATCGATAACTTTATCTTTCATTTCAGTAACAAAATTCTCATTGGCATTCAGATTCAAAATAATGCTTAGATTTTTGGTTTGCATATCCAGTGTACGATGCATCTTCAACAAGACCGTGTCTTTTACCATATTCTTTTTAATGGTGAAGCTTGTTGGTAAAACATCGTAGTCTTTACCAGCAACAGCGGTGGAGCTGGCATCCACACTTAAGCTATACGTACGATCTACAGTAGCAGGTGCTCCTGCCGCGTTAATAACAATTTTGCGAACAGAATCCTTTACAGTTACCAACGAGAATGATATTCCAATCGTATCTGCTAAGGGGTTTTCTGTACTTCCCGATGTCTGGGCAGCATTATTAAAATAGATATCTGCTTTGCCCTGGTAGGTGATCAATTGTCTTTTGCAGGAAACAGCTGTGATGAACAGCAGCATTACTGCCATACTATAAATAATCTTTTTCATGATTCTGTTTTTTAGCGGTATTGGATTTCAGAAATTGGCAGAGGCAGGACAAGGATCTTTGTTGTCAAAGTCAGATTCCCACTTCCGGCTGCTCCATTCGGTATCGATAGTATATTTCTCCGTTTGTAATAATAAAACAGCTGTCCCTCACCGTAAAATTCTTTTTGATACTCCTTTAGCAATTCTGAATTTAAAGTGGCTGTAGTGGTCACAGCAAGATTTAATAATCCCCTATTATTTCTAACGGTATTTAAATACCCAAAACTCTCGGTTAAATTTGTAGCAGTTTCTGCTGCGATATAGTACATCTCACTGATTTTAACCAAGGGGATAGTGAATCGAAAAGGTTTTGTCTTATCAACCACATCAGCATATTTCAAAAATACGGAATAAGATTTACCACCTGTAGAAGGTACAACCCAGTTCAAATTATAACGATAGTCATTAACATTTGACTCAAACACAGTAGCTAGCCTGGTAGGATTGGGCGCTAAAATATTCTTATCTTCAAGATCTGGTGAAAATGTGTTTAAGTAATTGTCATACAATTTCGAATTTTGGATACCAGATATCATCTCTGTTACGAAAACCCTATCCGGATTTGCTTTCTCATTTAATGCATTGGTAATGGTTACCCATGGGAATTTTGAGGCATTGTCTAGAACTACCTTTGCAGCCTTAAAAGCACCAGAATTGTTTCCGCGATATAAATTTACTCTTGCCTGCAATGCTTTAATTGCATAATAATTAAATCTATAATTTCGATTGCGCAGAAAATCAGTCCCATCATTTGTGGCTGTTGACATAACTCCATTAGCTATAATGGGATCGTTTTTTAATAACCCTTCTGCCATAGCCAAATCTGCCAGAATCAAGTCCATTACTTTATTCGCAGGCAATAAATCGGCAATTTTTGTACTTGGTTCTGTGTAGTATGGAATAGAAGTATTCAAAGAGTCAGCAGTGCTATATCTAGGACCAAATAGGCGTAACATGTCAAAATGCAGCATGGCACGCATTCCGATAGCCTCGCCTCTATAGATAGAATCAGTTTTGGCATCCAGAACACCTTTATAGGTAATTAAATTATCATTAAAAGCATTGATATTCAAAATTGAAGTATATGCGCTCGTCCAAATGTTATCTATGACATCAATAGTAGGCTTTGATCCATAGGCATATGCTCCTGTATTGTAAAGTGTATGCAAACTACCTACATTATACCTTTGGGCCAAAATATCAACCGTACTCAGGGTTAAATTACTACCATACAAACTATTGTTTGCAAGGTTGAGATACAAACCATTTAATACCGAATTTATTTTCTTTTGGGTTGAATAAGCATCCGCTTCCAGCACTCTATCTTCAGGTTTTACATCAAGGTACTTTTTACAGGAAAACAAGCTGGATAAAAATACTACCACCAATATTGACTTTATATATTTTTTTTTCATCGTCTTAATCAATTAAAATGAAGCTCTTAAACTAAATGAAACCGTCTTTGCAAAAGGATAATCAATCCCCCGTTCTCTGTTAATCGTTGATATTCTAAAAATATCATTGGTTAATGCCGATAAATTGACTGTTTGAAGTCCCATTTTTTTTAGCCATAAACTCCGGTCAAAAGTATAACCTATGTTTAGCGATTCGCCAGTAATCATATTTTCTCTCTGCACAAATCTTGATGACGCCGGGGTTGTGCTAGTTTGTGATATTCCTTTAAATTGTGCAATATCTCCAGGTTTTTTCCACCTGTCATACAGTGCTCGTCGATCCTGATTGTTAGCAATATTAGTGTAACTAATATTCTCAACCTTATTGAATAAAGCAGTATTAAAAATATCCCCACCAATACTGTAGCGTAAGTTTATTCCCAGATTGAATCCCTTGTAATAAATATTATTGCTAAAAACACCTTCCACAGCCGGGGTTGTATTGCCTACAGCCTGTACATTTCCTATATTATAATCAAATGTATATTGACCATCTGCAGCCAGGAAAATTTCCCTGCCGCTTCCCGGGTCAATTCCCAGTGATTTAGCTGCCCAAATATCGTCAGGACTGTAGCCATCTTTAAAACGCAATAAAGCTTTACTCAACTCCTGCTGTTTATTTAAAGCATTAAGGGAGTTACCAAAGCCATTGTATTTACTTTTATAAGTACTACCTGTTACACTTATTGTCCAAACCACCCGATCAGCAGGTCTGTAAATTGGAGAAAATCCGATCCTTGCCTCTGCCCCATTTGTATTTAAGTTACCGGTATTTAGGGGATAACCAACAAGGCCCGTTGAGGAAGGAAGATCAACCATAACAACTAATGGATCCGTACGTTTATTATATGCATTGATGTAACCTGTTAACCTTCCTTTAAATATGGAATAATCAATACCAACACTAAGTTGTCTCGTTTTTTGCGGGTTTAAATCAGGATTACCTAAAGTAGCTAGTGTAACTCCTTGTCCAAATTGATTGAAACTGGTTCCAGAACTATAATTATATACAGATACAGAAGTAATGCTACCATAGTTTTGATTTCCTGTTATCCCAATATTGGCAAATAATTTAAACCGATCTAACCAGGCCAGATTTTTCATGAATTTTTCTCGATGTAAGTTCCATCCAATACCACTTGACCAATAAGGCGAAAATTGTTTGTTTTTTCCGAATGCAGTAGAACCATCTAAACGGTAGGAAGAATCAAAAAGAAATCGTTGATCATATGCATAATTTACAGAAGCAGTTGCACTAGCTGTACGATAAGTATTTGAAATAGCCGATGGGGCTGAGTTTGCCACATAGCCAAAAGCAAACCGTGGATTTCCAAGACTCCCTTCCGGAAAACCTTCAGCAGAAAACCCTAACCTTTGCGTTTGGTTGTTATTGACCTCAAACCTAGCATTAGCGGTTACAGCATGCTTATCGCCAAACACCTTACCATAAGTTAAAAGTGTATTGGCCTGGTATGAAAAGTTGTCATTTTTTGTGTTTGAATATTTCCCTTTCTGGAATATACTAACTTCTTCAAAAGCACTATTTTCCGGTGCTAAAAAGATCTCATTGGTAGCACTTCCTTTGATTAGTTGCAAAGCCCCCCTTAACTCTAAATTGTTATTAAACTTATAACTAAGCTGAAAGTTATTTTGAACCTCTAAATTCTCTGTTGTATTGGTATTAGGCAATGACGCATCATACAATGGATTCCTTACTTTTAACTCAATAGAATACTGTGCCGTTCTAGAAATTTCAAGGTATCGTTGAGTTGGATCTTTAACATAATACGGATTCGCATTTACGAAATTTGCAAATGAACCGTATGGTGATTCTGTGGCAGAATACCCACGAATGTAGGTAACGTTGTTGATGTTTAGTTTATTTTTTCGATAGGTTAGGTTAATACTACCGCTCCAGGTATTACGCCCGGATCCTTTCATGGCCCCACTTTGGCTTTTATAATTTAAACCAATCCCATAAGTAAAAGCCTCGTCACCACCCTGGGCAAAAATAGAGTTATTTTCACTTATCCCAGTTTGCACCGGCTCGTTAAGCCAATATGTATTAACGCCTTGTTTTACTGCAGCCAGGTGGGTATTGTATAATTGGCTCAAAAATATATCTGCAGAAGGGGAACCACCAGAAGTGTATATATATCTGCCAGAGAGTCTTTCGAATTCTAACTTTTCTTCTGCATTCATCATATTATAACCAGAGAGATCTGGACTTTCTATACGGAAATCATTTGAATAGGTAAACCTCAGCTTTCCGGCGGTTGGTCTGATTGTTTCAATTACAACTACTCCATTTGATGCCCGGGCTCCATAAAGCGCAGTTGAGGCAGCGTCTTTTAATATACTTACAGATCCCACCCTATTCATATCCAAATCGACAACATTTTGTAAAGTAGTTTCAAAACCATCTAAAATAAATAAAGGCTGATTCGGGTCAGTTGCAAACTGATCTTTTAATGTATTGGTATTCGGAATACTGGTTTTTCCGCGAACTTCAATCTGTGGTAAAACATTTGGATTTGCACCAGCAAGATTATTTTCCATTAGAATAAAGGACGGATCCAAGGTTCTTAAACTCTGAATAATATTGTTATTACCAACACTTTTTAGCTGATCCTGAGTAAAAAAAGCGGTGGCCCCAGTAAAACTATTCTTGTTACGCGTAATACCAGTACCAGTAATTACCACGTCTTTCATATCGTTTTGAGCAATGTCCAGTTTCACCGTTATCGGAGACTTAATTCCTTTAACTTTAACCTCTTTGGTCACATAACCGATATAAGAAATGACCAGGACGTCGTTGTCAGAGGCCGGTATAATTACAAAACGGCCTTCTTTATTACTAACAGTAGCTCTGCTGGTTAATCCTTTAATTCGGATAGATGCTCCTGGAATTGGATTGGTGTTTTCATCCAAAATCACCCCACTTATTACGAGTTGTTGTTGCATCAATACGACGTTAACCAAAGATTTAGGTTTAATGATAATTGACTTATCTCTGATTTCGAAAGTCAGATTCTGCCCATCTAAGCAAGCGAATAATGCATTTGACAGACTTACATTCTGCAAATCAACATCTACAGTCATTGTTGATTTGATCAATGAGGCATCATACATGAAATCATATCCGGTCTGACTTCTAATCTCTTTGAAGACTTTTTTTAATGGAATATTTTTTTCAGAAATGGTTACACGTTGTCCATATGTTGCGGCACTAACCTGCAATAAAGACATCATCATCATAATTATGATCATTTTCATAATTAATAATAGTTTGGGCGGCAGCCAAAATTTCGGCATACCTAGGTTAAAAGCATTTGATTTCATACTTTTGAAATGGTTTGAGTTGATACTTGAATGGTTCGATTAATTATTCTTCTCTACTTTGTGTAGAGAAAGGTTACCTCAAACTTTTGCCGGATTGTGCTTCCAACACTTTCCGGCTTTATTTTGTAAAGCCCCTGATTTTTCAACTCTAGTTTGGTAGTGGTTTCTTCATTTTTAGTTGGTTTAAATTGATTGGATATTTAGTTCATTATTACTTTGTTACTGTAATCTTTCGACCCTCGATTTTAAAATGGACTTTATCTGTTGATTCCATCAGCGAGAGCACTTCTTCAATACTTTTAGAACGTGACACCAGTCCTTCAAGTGCAATATTTTTCGGAATACCTTCCTGATAGTCTACCTCAACGTTATACCATCTGGCTATCTTACGCATGATGCTCTGCAGGTTTTCTTCTTTAAAAACAAAGTCGCCATTTTTCCAGTCTATTTCATCCTCAACGTCTACAAATGAGACTTTTATGGCACTGGAATTCAATTCACTTTGCTGGCCGGGTTTAAGGACAACAGCTTGGGTGTTTGATTGTAAAGTAACTTGTACAGATCCCTGCAGCAATGTTGTTTTGGTACTGAAATCATCATCATAGCTTTTTACATTGAAATGTGTACCTAAGACCTTAACTTCCTGTTTACTGGTCACAACCAGGAATGGTTTATGTATATCTTTTGCAATTTCAAAATATGCTTCCCCATTTAGTTCCACTCTTCTTTCTTTCAAGCTAGCTAGATTGGCGGGGTACTTTAATGAAGAGGCCGCATTTAACCATATTTTAGAACCATCAGGCAGTCGCAATTGATACTGCCCCCCTTTGGGTGTTGCAATAGTATTGTACATTGATTTTGAATCTGCAGCACTTGATGCATCTTCAATGGTATAGATCAAATGCCCATCGTCAGTCTTGGTGATCTGTATTCCTGCTTGTTTATCCAAATCTCCATTTTGCGCATTGCTTAGATTGATCACTTTTCCATTCGCCAAGGTCAATGTTGCTCTATTTCCTCCAGGAACAATACTTTGTTGCGCTAATAAATTAGCTTTAGTTTTTTCATATTTTAGATAGAAGAATAAGCCAACAGAAGTCAGTACAAACAATACCGCAGCAGCTATCCGAATTGGCCATAGCTTCTTTTTAACCTGACTTTGTTTTTGCAACTGCTTAATGTTGCTGAGAATTTTATCCAAATCCCTTGCTCGGGATTCCAAGTCAAACTCATCAGGTTCAGGCTCCTGAAAACTTAAATACCAGCGCTCCAGCAAAGCTTTTTCAGCCTCGCTTGCCACTCCATTTTTGTAGTTTTTCAGTATATCTTGTATTTCCTTTTCTTGCATAAATCAAATAGCCGGGACTGCGCTTATAATAGTAAGACAAGATCATCGTAGACAAGAGGTATTGAAAATCTTAAAATTTATAAAATAATAATAAGTAGTTAAGCAAGCCCAGTTTACCTCTTAGCACTTTAAGCGTATTTGTCATTTGTTTCTTTACGGTTTGCTCTGTGGTACCCAGGAGTTCAGCAATCTGCTTGTGGCTTAGGTTCTCCCTACGACTGAGCAGAAAAACTTCCTTCATCCTTGGCGGCAGTGCATCGATTTCGTTCTCAATCTGTACTTTCAATTGGTTTTCACGGACGCGATAATCTGCATTTTCAGTATCACAATCTACAAAAGACTGAATCGAGGCGATGTATTTATCCTGAACGGATTTATGTGCAATCTGGTTGAGGATATAATTCCGCAAACTAGTATACAGATAGCCCGATAAATTTGTACTGACATCCATACTCTCTCGTTTTGCCCAAAGCATGGTGAAAATTTCCTGTACGATATCCTGACTTTCCTCCCGGTTGCGGGTCTTGTTCCAGGCATGATTATGAAGTATGAATTTGTACCGGTGATAAATTTGTTCATAAGCTGACCAGTCCCCAGCTTTTAACAGCAGCAACAATTCCTGATCTGAAACAAGTTTTAAGTCTTTGTTTTGCATTTACCACCAGGGCATTGAACTATATCCCAGTACAATAATAGGAATTTAAAAGTTTAAGCGTATGCCTTGTCAGACTAAAAAATTTACAATAAGCCCAGATTTTTCAATCATCTTCAATCTTTACCCATTTATCATCGCCAAATAATATTTATCCAGCTTCCTGGTAGTATCAAATTGATAAACAACAAACGCTTATCTTTGTCGCTATGTCCGGAATTTATATCCACATCCCATTTTGTAAAAAGGCCTGTACCTATTGCGATTTCCATTTCAGCACTTCATTGAAATATATGGACGAAATGACTGACGCCATTTGCAGCGAAATTGTTAAAAAGAAAGACCGGATTACGGACCAGGTGGGGAGCATTTATTTTGGAGGCGGTACCCCTTCTGTACTTCCCGCAAAAGCTTTTGAAAAGATATTCCATACCATTACCTCCAATTTTTCGGTGTCTTCAGAGGCTGAGATCACTATAGAAGCAAATCCGGATGATCTGGATGCTAAAAAAATTGCGGAGTTCAGGCAACTTCCTGTAAACCGTTTCAGTATCGGGATACAGTCTTTTTTTGACGAAGACCTGCGCTGGATGAACCGGGCACACAGTGCCGCTGAAGCCGAAACCTGTATTAAACGTAGTCAGGATGCCGGATTTGAAAACCTCAGCATTGACCTGATTTACGGTTATCCATTGCTGACCGATCAAAAGTGGCTGAGCAATATCCACAAGGCCATTGCCTTTGAAACACCACACATTTCGGCCTATTCCTTAACTGTAGAGCCGCGAACGGCCCTGGCCAGTGCCATCAGGAAAGGAAAGCAAACTCCGGTAAATGATGAACAAAGTGCAGCTCAGTTCATTACCCTGATCGAAAAGCTACAACAAGGTGGTTTTGAACAATATGAAATCTCGAACTTTAGTCAGCCGGGTAAATATGCAGTTCACAATACCAATTACTGGCGTGGTGTACCTTACCTGGGTATCGGCCCTTCGGCGCATGGTTTTGACGGACAAACCCGTTATTTAAATATCGCCAACAATGCTTTGTATTTGACGGAATTAAGCCATGGAAAATTAGCTGAAACCATAGAAGAGCTGGATAGTTACGACCGCTTTAATGAGTACATCATGACTTCTTTAAGGACGATGTGGGGCACCAGCATGGCTAAAATAGAAGCAGATTTTGGAAAACTGTTCAGGGCAGATACCTTAAAAAACATGGAACCTTTTCTGGAAAGAAAATGGCTCACACACCAAAATGACCACTTAATATTAACCCCGGATGGCAAATTGTTTGCTGACCATATTGCTTCTGAATTGTTTTTAATTACAGATGACCACCATAAATAGCTTAAAATATGAACAATAAAGTCATTTGGATCACAGGCGCCTCATCTGGAATTGGCGAGGCCCTGGTTTATCAATATAGCCAGATGGGCGCCAAGCTAATTCTTTCTGCACGTAACCGGGACGAACTGTACCGTGTCAAAAACAATTGCAAAAGCCCGGTTAATGTACATGTACTCCAGCTGGATCTGGAAAAGACGGATGCCCTGACAGACAAAGCACAGGAAGCCTTGCGGATTTACGGTCATATCGATCTGCTGATCAATGCTGGTGGAATCAGTCAGCGGGCATTGGCGCTGGAAACCACACATCAAACTGAAAAACGCCTGATGGATGTTAATTTCTGGGGTACTGTTGCTTTGAGCAAAGCAGTTTTACTAGGAATGATTGCTAAAGGTGAAGGAAAAATTGTTTGCATCAGCAGTTTGGTTGGTAAGTTTGGTACTCCCCTGCGCTCTGCTTATGCCGCATCAAAACACGCGTTGCATGGTTATTTCGATTCTTTACGGGCCGAAGTAGGGGACAAAAACATTAACATCATCCTGGTTTGCCCTGGATTTATCAAAACAAAGGTAACAATCAATGCGCTGACCGCAGCAGGAACTCCACAAGGTACCATGGATGAGGCCCAGGAACAGGGAATGCCTGCAGATGAATGTGCCAAACAAATTGTTCAGGCCATTAAAAATAATAAAGAAGAGGTATACATCGGTGGCAAAGAAGTTAAAGGTGTGCTGCTTAAACGTCTTTTTCCGTTACGTTTTTCCAAATACATCAAAACAGCAAAAGTAACTTAATTAGATACGCACCTGAAGCCTGTATTTTCTAAACCTGTATCTACAGAAGATTTCATTTTAGACGTTACCCTATAACCTTTACAGTAGGAAGAATGGCACATGAAAGAACCGCCCCTGATTACTTTTTTAGGTACCGTTGGCTCTTCAGGATCGTAACTTTTGGCTGGTCCGGCAGGATTGTGCACTTCTCCTTTCAGGGTTTTGTAGTAATCTGCGGTATACCAGTCGGCCGTCCATTCCCAAACATTTCCAGCCATATCATATAAACCATAACCATTGGCTGCAAATGATTTGACCGGGGCCACATGGTCAAATCCATCGGTTTTTAAATCCTGGTAAGGAAATTCACCTTGCCAGGTATTGGCTTTTGCTTTGCCTTTGTTAAGATCTTCATCACCCCATGGGTATTTTTTGCCTTTTAAACCACCCCTGGCGGCATACTCCCACTCCGCTTCGGTAGGCAAACGTTTACCGGCCCATTTGGCATAAGCAGCAGCATCTGCCCAGGAAACCTGGGTAACCGGATAATGCGCTTTACCTGAGATACTGCTTTTAGGTCCCTGGGGATGTTTCCAACTAGCCCCTGTAGTCCAGGTCCACCATTGCGAAACGTCATTGATATTTACACGGCCTGCTGGTTTTCGAAAAGTTAAGGATGCAGGTTGCAGCAGCTCATCCGCTGGCTTTGCGGTACCTGGAGGCAATTGTTTTTTCAATTCTTCCCAGTCCGGCTTGCGTTCTGCTTCAGTTACATAACCTGTTGCTTTGACAAATTTTGCAAACTGGGCATTGGTTACTTCGGTGGCATCGATCCAAAAAGCGTCCATGCGAACCGGATGGGCGGGATATTCATCCGGCCGGCCTTCCTGATCGGAAGCCCCCATAACAAAAGTCCCTGCAGGAATCAGCTTCATGCCTTCATGTGATACTTCGGTACCTTGATGAAGTGTATCTAAGCCACTTGTTTCGGGCAGTGCACCAAAACGTTTGGGCAAATTGGCATTGCAACAGGTAGAATCAGTACCACTGGTTGCCTGGGTATTTTTATTGTTTTTTTGAGTACAGGCCGACAAGAGCAGCGCGACAGCCATTGATAAAACCGCTTTCTTCACCTGGCTAAAATAATCATAAATAAAATAGTATTGAAGCCGTCTAACGCATTACACCGATTTTGTTACCATCCCAATCCGGGAACAACACTTTATCATTATTGATGTTCAAATGCTTATCTGCCACTTCACTAAACACACTTCTAAAATCCGTGGTGACTGCCAGGTCTCTTCCATCTTCCAGATTCTCCACAGCCAATGGGTTAACCAGGCCATGCACCAATCCCCCATTTACGCCATTGCCCAGAATGAAATTACAGGAACCGCGTCCATGGTCTGTCCCCCCTGTACCGTTCTGTTTTACTGTACGTCCAAATTCGGTCATGGTCATTACCGTTAAGTCATCCTGATAGGTACCCATATCTGTCCAGAATGCCATGATGCTATTACTCAAATCGTTTACGTTTCTTGCAAAAATACCGGTTTCGGCCCCCTGGTTAAAGTGCGTATCCCAACCGCCAGATTCAGCAAACGCGACTTCCATACCCACATCCATTTTGATGAGTTGGGCAATCTGTTTTAAGGAATTACCCAATGCTGATGCCGGATAAACGGCATTATTAGCTGGTTTGTAATTTTTAACATCAACTTTAGACAACATTTTGATCGCGTCAAAACTCTCCTTACCGGTTTCTTTTAATAAGCCCGAAGAAGTTGTATCGTATAAATCTTCAAAACTTTTGGCAGCCATATTGGCGCCTTTAACATTACCTTTTAACTGAATGTTGAAATCCTGCAAATTACTGATTGCCACTGCCGGATTGTCTCCGTAAAAGGATCTCGGCAATGAAGAAGTGAGGCTCACCCCCTGGAAAGGCGTTGCCGCATCGTGTCCCAACAAGCCAACTGCGCGGTTTAACCAGCCACTGTCTGTACCTTTTCTAAAAGGTGTACCGGATTCCATATAATCCTGTGCATCAAAATGCGAACGGGTGGTGTTTGGTGAACCGATCCCATGTACAATGGCCATTCTTTTATCGCGGAACATACTTTCAAATGCAGCCATAGATGGGTGCAAGCCAAAGCGGCCATCCAGATCAATCAAGGGTGTATTTTTACCATTTCCCCTGGCAGCATCCATAAATAAGGTTGGCCTTGCTGCTTTGAGGTACTGATCGGTAAAGGGTGTCACCGCCATCAAACCATCCATAGCCCCGCGCTGAAAAATGCAGACCATGATCTTTTTACGTTTAAATAATCCGGGAGCCCTGGTATTGGCAACAGCTTCTGTTAAAAATCCAGGTATACCACCCAATCCAATTCCGAATAGGGCTAGTCCCCCTGCTTTTAAAAATCCTCTTCTTGATGTCATGACGGTTCTCTTTAGGTTTATTTACGTTGAAATTCTGGTGATCCGATAATTACACCCACCACCTGTGCCAGCATGGTATTGTTGCCATTGGCCATCACTACCTTACTTGCTTTTTTACCATATCCTTTGTTCGCTACTTTCGAGGCGTCTTGATCAGCTTTAGCCATCATCAGCTCCTCTCCTGTGCTATTCATGGAATTTTTCATTTCCGGCGGCGCTGCTTTTGCGGCGGCTGTTTCTACCTTATTCATCAGCTCCGGATCATTTAACATCGGAGTCAAACGTTTCACGGTTTCTGTCAGGTTTCGTTCTGGCATAATCAGTTTGCTGTAAGTAACCAATGCCGCCGCAGCACTTTCCGGTTCATGATGACCATTCATGGCCGACAGGTTAACTTTAATCCCAGGAATCCGCTCAGAGGCCAGTGCCAGTCCAAAATTCATCCTGTTTAATAATGCTCCGGTATTGATCCAATATTGCCCACGATCAGGAAAACCTGTTGGTGCCTGGTAGAAATACATTTTTTGCCCCATTTTATTGATCCAGACATAAAGTTGATAAGGCTGGTTGATCTGGGCATCCAGGCTGCGTACCGCACTGATGGCCAGTTCAAAAGGCGATTTTGTTTTTTCGCGCAAGGCATCAGGAGCCCAAAATTCTGGTGAAGAAACCATGGTAATCATCACCTGCTTGATATCGCCATCCGTTTTAAGAAAGGTTTTAGCCATTTTATCAACCAATGCAGTTGCCGGGTTGTCGTTCACAAAACGGGTAGCCAGTTTTTTAGCAATGAATTTTGCTGTGGAGGGGTGGTGTGCCAGCATCGACAAGAGTTCTACACCTTCATCGTAACCTCTGTTGGCAGGAAAGCGTTTTCCCAGCACCAGTTTCTCCCCATTGTCATGCCGTGTAGGCACAAACAAGAAATCACCATCGTGTACAAAGCCACGTTTCTCGAGGTTGGCATCGCCTACGCGGTCCATTAAGTTTTTCATCGAAGAGCCATATCCATTCTCGCCCATTGGCGCAATGGTCCAGCCGGTAAGGACACGTGCAGCCTGGGTAACATCGCTTTGCGTATAACCTCCGTCTACACCTAAGGTGTGTAATTCCATTACCTCCCGTGCATAATTTTCATTCAATCCACCCTGTTTCTTTTTAGCTGGCGCATTTTTTAGCGTTAATGCTTTTGCCCTGTTCCTTGCGATTGCTTTAGCTGCTGCTTTGCCGTTCAGCATCATCCCATCGTTCATTTGCATACTGCCCTCGCTTACTGCAGTTTGCTGTCCGCTACTGGAAAAGTTATCCAGGTACATGAGCATGGCCGGCGATTTTGCAGTAGCCAGTAACAGGGTTTCGAACTTGCCCGTCACATTTGGCCTGATCACATCCCTTTCATAAGCGGGGATGAAGGAAGCACTTTGGTTTTTGGTCAATGAAACATTAAAATGGTTGAACCAAAAATCTGTAAGCAGCTCATGCAATTGGTTATTGGTATAGGCCGAACGTAATATCTTTTGGTTAAAAAACTGTCTGAATAATTCCTGCTGTGGTTTGTAGCCTTTAGATTCCATATAATCCTGTACCTGCTTCCGGTATTCTTTTCCATTGGCTTTATTTACAGAGTCTTTATTGATGACACCATCTTTAATCGCCATCCTGACCGCAAGGCCTGGTCGCGGGTATTGATTTTCGACTTCAGTATTGCTTAGGTTGATCGCATCAAACTTATGCAAGAGGGTATTGAGCGAATCGTCTTTAATTTTTCCATCAAGTTGTTGTTGAAACCACTTTTCCAATCCAATTTTCAGGACTGCATCTACATCACCTTCACCCGTTCTGCTGCCGTAAGTAAAACGGCTGATGAGATGTGCCGCAGCCTGCCTTTCTGTTAGACCTGCTTGTTTATACGGAAATACAAATTTTATGGCCGCCGGTTTTTCCTTTTGAAATGAAGAAAAAAGTACAGTAACGCCGAGGAGGAACAGAAATGAATAGAAGACCTTTACTGGTGTTTTCATAACGTTGTTTGTGTTTGGTTACGAGACTATGACAGCAATAAACAAAGAAGGTTTAATGTTAACGTCTTTGAAATTCGGGAGAACCGATGATGATACCCACCACCTGGGCCAGCACATTACTGTTGACTGCAGGAACAGCTTCTTTCTTTTTCTCACTCAGTTCTTCTGCACCAGAAGTGGCGTCCATGCCAGAGAATTTGCTGGATGGCTGTATCACTGGATTTGAATTCGTTGCTGGTGTTTTGGACGCTTGTTTACTGACCTTTTCCGCTACATTGGGGATATTTAACAAGGGCTCCAGCATTTTGTAGTTAGGGTCAAGATTACGTTCCGGCATCACCAGTTTACTATAGGTAGCCAATGCAGCCGTTGCACTTTCAGGTTCCCGCTGGTTATTCAATGCAGCCAGGTTTACCGACACACCAGGAATACGCCCCGAAGTAAGTGCCAATCCAAAGTTCATGCGGTTAAGCAGGGCACCTGTATTGATCCAATACGCACCACGGTCAGGAAAACCTGTTGGTGCCTGGTAATAATAAATCCTTTGTCCCATCCTGGCAATCCAGTTGAAGAGCTGATAAGGCTGATCCACATCAGCATCTAAAGCCCTGACCGCACTGATGGCCAGTTCAAAAGGAGACTTCGTTTTTTGCCTAAGCACTTTGGCATCCCAAAACTCAGGAGCCGACAACATGGTGATCAATACCTGCCTGATGTTTCCATTTTCTGCAGTAAATGTTTTTGCCATTTTTTTGACCAGACTTGCCGGTGGCGTATCACTTACAAAACGGGTTGCTAATTTGGTAGAAATAAACTTGGCTGTGGCCGGATGATGGGCCAGCATCTCTAAAAGTGCGACACCTTCTTCATAGCCACCATTCGCCTCAAAACGTTTTCCCAATACCGTTTTCTCTCCTTTATCATGTCTATTGGGTGTAAATAGAAAATCGCCCTCCCTAACAAAGCCTTTTGCAGCGAGGTTATTTTCTCCGATTTTGGTAACCAGGCCTTTCATGGCACTACCATATCCAGTACTGCTGATCGGATAAATGGTCCATCCCGTTAGTATTCTTGCAGCCTGGGTGACATCAGACTGGGTGTAACCACCATCAACCCCAAGCGTATGCAGCTCCATTACTTCCCTGGCGTAATTTTCATTTAAGCCGGGCGTATTCTTAGCAGGCGCCGCTGGAGCAGGCTGGGTTTTTGCTTTTTGTGCAGTTTCCCCCATCATCATCATGTTCATTCCAGTCCCACCAGCAGGAATGGGTGCGCCCTGACTACTAAAGTTATCCAGGAAGTATAACATGGCAGGGGATTTTGCTGATGCTAAAAGCAACTGATCAAAGTTTCCGGAAACGTTAGGCCTGATGACATCCCTTTCATAGGACGGAATAAACTGGGCACTCTCTCCTTTGGTGAAGGAAACATTAAAGTGATTGAACCAGAAATCCGTCAGTACAGCCTGAACCTGGTTATTGGTATAGGCAGCACGTAAAATATTCTGGGATATAAATTGTTTATATAATTCCTGATCGGACTTTAATCCCTTTTTGACCATATACTCCTGAATCTGGTTGTTGTAAGCTTTTTTATCTATGGCTTTGCCCACAGAATCTTTGCTAATCACACTGTCTTTTATGGCCATTTGAACCACAACAAAACCAGGTGGGTATTTGCTCAATACTTCGGTATTGGTCAGATGAATGGCATCATAGGCTGCCAGCCTTCGGTTTAAGGAATCATCAGGCAAATTGGCATCCATTTGTTTATTGAACCAGTTTTCTAAACCCATTTTCACGACCTCATCAACCTGACCTGGTGTTGCCCCATAGGTAAGTCTGCTTAAAAGATATGCTGCGGCCTGCCGCTTGGTTAGACCGCCGTGTTTATAGGGAAAGCTAAAGGCTACTGCTTTTGAAGGCGGTTTTATTAAAAAAGAAGGTAATGTAAATAGTATTAATGAACATAAAACAGCCGAGCATATCAATCGAAAAAAAAATCTCATGGCATTATTGTTTAGTAGAAGATTGATATTAAGACAATTAAAACGCCCAAATAGTTTAAAAAGTATGAAAAAGAATTTTCAATCACATTTCTGAAATCCGTATTGTTTTTTTTCTCGTAACTGCATTCAGGAACACAAAAACTAAAAATAACTAAAATGAAAAAAATCTTTTTATCCGTTGTTGCCCTGGTAGCCTTGGCTTTCACAACACAAGTTTATGCTCAAAAAAATCCAATGGTAGGCGGAGCAGCCATGTATGCCAACAAAGACATTGTAGACAATGCCGTAAATTCTAAAGACCATACCACATTGGTTGCAGCAGTGAAAGCTGCTGGATTGGTTGAGACTTTAAAATCTGCCGGACCTTTTACCGTTTTTGCACCAACCAATGAAGCTTTTGACAAATTACCTGCCGGAACGGTAGCGACCCTACTGAAACCTGAAAACAAAGCCACTTTAACTAAAGTACTGACTTATCACGTAGTTGCCGGAAAATGGGCTGCTGCTGACATCGACAAAGCGATTAAAAAAGGTGGTGGTAAAGCTGAATTAACTACCGTTGAAGGTGGCAAATTATGGGCCTGGATGGAAGGTAAAAAATTAATGTTGAAAGACGAAAAAGGTGGTACTGCGACAGTGACTATCGCCAATGTAATGCAAAAAAATGGTGTGATACATGTAATTGACACCGTATTGATGCCAAAATAATTTTGATGATTAATAGGTTTGGAAACCGGTGTCAGCAATGACATCGGTTTTTTTATGCTTTAAAAAAGCTGACTTTTGCCTGTGATTTTGTCAGGCTTTTTCAATTTTTCCGACAACTGTATTTACACGTTTTATTTTTATATATTTTTGTTTAATTAACACGGTATTAATATGGAGTTTGACTTATCACCAATCGATGTCGTAAACGATATTTCGAAAGAGGATTTCGAAAAAAACTATCTGAATACACGCAAGCCACTGATCATCAAAAACATGTCTAAAAGCTGGCCGGCTTACGAAAAATGGAATTTAGATTATATGAAGACTGTTGTTGGTGACCGCACAGTCCCCTTATACGATAGTGCCAAAGCAGACCCTGCTAAACCCATCAATGCGGCAGCCGCAGAAATGAAGTTTGCAGATTACATTAATCTGATCAAAGATACACCTACCGATCTGAGAATATTTTTATTTGACCCGATCAAACAGGCACCCAAATTACTGGAAGATTATCGTGCACCTAAAGATTTAATGGGTGGTTTTTTGGACAGCTACCCAAATATGTTTTTCGGAGGTAAAGGTTCAGTGACTTTTTTACATTATGATATTGACCTGGCCCATATTTTCCATACGCATTTCAACGGACGTAAACACGTGATTTTATTTGAAAATAAATGGAAGGAGCGGCTTTACCAGATACCCTATGCTACCTATGCCCTGGAAGACTATGACGTAGAGAAACCAGATTTCAATCAGTTTCCTGCGCTAAAGGGGGTGAAAGGAATAGAAGCTTTTCTGGAGCATGGCGATACCCTGTTTATGCCTACCGGCTACTGGCATTGGATGAAATACCTGGATGGTTCTTTCTCGATCAGTTTACGTGCCTGGGATAAATCACTGGCTGTAAAAGCAAAGAGCTTATATAACCTGACCATTCAGCGTAAATTTGACAATTTTATGAAGGCCAATTTCAGGGAAAAATACATGGACTGGAAGGAGCAGCTGGCGATCAAAAGGGCTAACAAAGCTTTAGCAGCAAATAAGCCATTATAAAATTTAAAGGCATTTGAATTTCTAAATTTTAATTTACATTTGTTTTAAATAAGGTCGGTAAAGGGCATTTAGCTATTCACAGGTATCTTATCTGAAACATATATGAGCTTTATTTTAAAGCCGGTAGACACCGTTGAAAGCATCAGCCCTGCTGATTTTAAGAAGAACTATCTGGATGCCAGACGTCCGTTAATCATTAAAGGCCTGACCAAAACATGGCCAGCCCGCGAAAAGTGGACAACCGATTATCTGAAAGAAATTGGTGGTGATTTACAGGTCAGCTTGATGGATAATTCCAAAGCAGATCCTTCTAAACCGATCAATGCTTCGGTAGCAGAAATGAAATTTGGCGATTATCTGGATCTGATTAAAAGAGAACCTACCGAACTGCGTATTTTCTTTTTCAACCTGTTTAAACATGTCCCTAGTCTGATTAAAGACATCGTGATCCCTAAAGATCTGATGGGTGGCTTTATCGAAAGCATGCCGGCAATGTTCTTTGGTGGCTCAAACTCGGTGACTTTTTTACATTACGACATCGACTTACCACACCTGTTTCACACGCATTTTGGTGGCAGAAAACACATCATCCTGTTTGACAACAAATGGAAAAAAAGGTTGTATTGCATTCCAAATGCAACTTACGCCCTGGAAGATTATGATGTAGCCAATCCTGATTTTGAAAAATTCCCTGCCCTGAAAGGTGTAGAAGGATACGAGGTTTTCCTGGAACACGGGGACACTTTATTTATGCCGACAGGCATGTGGCATTGGATGAAATACCTGGATGGTTCTTTCTCTTTAAGCTTAAGAGCCTGGGACGCATCCATCAGCAGAAAGGCTCAAAGTGTATTCAACCTGGCTATAAAAGGTGGTTTAGACAGCATGTTGAAAATGGCTTTTAAAGCCCCTTATGCAAAATGGAGAGAGCGTTTGGCCATTAAACGAGCCGAACGTGCTTTAGCAGCCGGCGATCCCAAATAAAGGGGGCGCCTTTTTACAAGCAGATAACATTACTGCGCGTTCAAACTTTTATCTTCGATAATTCGTTTATAATGAATACATGAGAGGATTTCAATTTTCCAATTTCAAGCCCGATGATCTGCCCAAAGGTGGATTTGACGAACTGCTCAAATTATTTACCCAGGTGTTGAACTATACCGCTGGTGATGCCGGCGAAGCCCTGGCCTGGATGAATGAACTGGATAAGCAGTACAAGCTGACCACTAATGATTATGGTATGGGCGATTTCATTGATGAGCTGAAACAAAAAGGCTATATCAACGAAAATCCTGCCGATGGAGAAATGCGCATCACGGCAAAAACTGAACAGACCATTCGGCAATCGGCCCTCGAAGAAATCTTCGGCAAGCTAAAAAAAGCAGGACGCGGAAATCACAATACCAATATATCTGGAATTGGTGAGGAGAAGAATGCCGACCGGAGGGAATACAATTTTGGCGATAGTCTGGATCAGATTGACATGACGGCTTCGATTCAAAATGCCCAGGTGAACCATGGGATCGGTGATTTTACCCTGACTGAGCGTGATCTGGAAGTAGAAGAGAAGGATTATAAGACGCTGACCTCTACCGTGCTGATGATCGACATCTCCCACTCCATGATTTTGTATGGGGAAGATCGGATTACACCCGCAAAAAAGGTAGCGATGGCTTTGGCCGAACTCATTAAAACCCGTTATCCAAAAGACACCCTGGATATTGTTGTTTTTGGAAACGATGCCTGGCCAATCAGCATTAAAGATCTTCCTTATTTACAGGTTGGCCCCTATCACACCAATACCTTTGCCGGATTGGAACTCGCCGCAGATCTATTGCGTCGCAGGAAGACGCACAACAAACAAATTTTTATGATTACCGATGGCAAACCCACCTGCTTAAAAGAAAATGGGCGTTACTATAAGAACAGCATGGGACTTGACCGGAAAGTCATCAGTAAAACACTGAATATGGCCGCACAGTGTAAACGGCTCAACATTCCAATCACAACATTTATGATTGCACAGGACCCTTATTTACAACAATTTGTACGCGAATTTACCCAGGTAAATGGTGGCAGGGCTTTTTATAGCTCTTTAACAGGTTTGGGTGAATATATTTTTGAAGATTATATTAAGAACAGAAGGAAAACAGTAAGGTAACAGTCCTCGACTAAAAAACAAACATGAGCTATATCAACATAAAAACACTTGGAGAATTAAAAGCTTCTGGCTACAAATCTCTTCCCGTAAAGGACGAACTTCGAAAAAACCTGATCAAACAACTTCAGGATAAAGATGCTGGATTTGAAGGTATCCTGGGCTACGATGAAACGGTTATTCCGGAATTGCAGACCGCAATTCTATCGAGGCACAACATTCTCCTGCTTGGTTTACGTGGCCAGGCAAAAACCCGTATTGCCCGCCTGATGGTGAATTTACTGGATGAGTATATTCCTTATGTAACTGGCAGCGAGATTTTTGATGACCCGCTCAATCCGATATCCTGGTATGCCAAACACGAAATTCTGATCCATGGTGACAATACACCCGTAAGCTGGCAGCACCGCTCCGAGCGTTATACGGAGAAATTAGCTACGCCTGATGTGACTGTAGCGGATTTAATTGGCGATGTGGACCCGATTAAGGCTGCTACGTTAAAACTAACCTATAATGACGAGCGTGTCATCCACTTTGGATTGATACCAAGGGCACACCGCAGCATATTCGTCATCAATGAATTGCCGGATTTACAGGCACGTATTCAGGTGGCTTTATTTAATATGCTCCAGGAAAAGGATATCCAGATCCGCGGCTTTAAACTCCGGTTGCCTTTAGACGTTCAATTTGTATTTACGGCAAATCCTGAAGATTATACCAATCGCGGTTCTATCGTAACCCCTTTGAAAGATCGTATTGAAAGTCAGATCTTAACCCACTACCCTAAAACCATTGCGATTTCCAGAAAAATCACTTTCCAGGAGGCCAGGATTAGTCCGGAGCAAACCCAAAATATTGAAGCTGACGGACTGGTTAAGGATTTAGTGGAGCAAGTGGCTTTTGAGGCCAGAAAAAGTGAATATATCGATCAGAAATCTGGCGTTTCCGCTCGTCTGACCATCTCTGCTTATGAAAACCTGATCAGTACTGCAGAGCGCAGAATGCTGGTTAACCGTGAAAAAAGCACTGTGGTCAGGTTATCAGACCTGGTTGGGATTATTCCTGCGGTAACCGGAAAAATAGAATTGGTTTATGAAGGAGAATTGGAAGGACCAGCAAAAGTAGCCAATACATTAATTGGGAAAGCTGTAAAAGCTTTATTTGCCCGTTATTTCCCGGATCCTGAAAAAGCCAAGAAAAGCAAATCTGCCAATCCGTATTTATCCATCACAGAATGGTTTACAGAAGGCAACACTTTAGACATTTCAGATCAGCTCACGGCAGCTCAATACAAGAAAGAACTGATGAAAGTGGATGGCTTATACGATATGGTTAAAAAGTTTCATCCCAAGCTGAGTGCTAATCAGACTTTGCTGTTGATGGAATTTGTATTGCATGGGCTGGCGGAATACTCCCAGTTAAATAAGAAATTTCTGGATGGTGGGTTTGGGTTTTCAGATATGTTTGATAGCTTATTTAACATCGATGCTGAAGCGGATGAGGAAGACGACTTCAGGTAAAATAAATTTATAACAGACCTTATGGGCAGATTACCCCTCATTATATTCTTATCCGTTTTTTTACTGACCTTCGATTATTATTGCTTCAAAGCAATTTTAGCTGTATTTAAAAACTGGAAACCACGCACCAAACGCATATTTAGTATAGTATGGTGGGGCTATACCGCCTTTTTAGTAGTTGGAATATTTTCTTCCATTTATTTGAACCTCTTCCTTACGGTACGGGCAATCATTATGGTGGCCTTCTTTTTAACCGTTGGCTGTAAGTGCGTCATGCTTCCATTTCTGCTGATTGATGATTTACGGCGTGGCCTAATCAAATTATCAAGGTGGCGCAAAAAAGAGGCATTGCCCTCAACATCGGCCGAGCCGATCAGCCGTTCTGCTTTTATTGTCAAAGCTGGATTATTGACCGCCTCAGTGCCGCTGGCATCTTTAAGCTGGGGCATTGTATCTGGTGCCTATGACTATAAAATCAAACGTAAGACGATCATTTTACCCAATCTGCCCAAAGCTTTTGACGGTATCCGCATGGGACAGATCTCGGACATCCATTCTGGAAGTTTTTATAACCGGAAGGCCGTAAATGGTGGTGTGGATATGCTACTCGCAGAAAAAACTGACTTCATTTTCTTTACCGGAGATCTGGTGAACGACATGGCCAGCGAAATGCGCGATTATCAGGACATTTTTACCCGGGTAAAAGCTCCGCTTGGTGTGTACTCTACATTGGGAAATCACGATTATGGTGATTACCATTTTGGAAAAGGTCCTTCTCCTGCTAAAGCGAAAAACCTTCAGGATGTGATTAAAACACACAAATTAATGGGTTGGGACTTGTTGATGAATGAAAACAGACGTTTAAAAGTAGACGGTGAAGAGATTGGCATTTTAGGTATCGAAAACTGGGGTATGGGTAGGTTTCCTAAATATGGACGCATGGATCTTGCTGTTAAAAACACGGACGACCTGCCTGTTAAATTGTTACTGTCGCACGACCCTTCGCACTGGCGAGGCCAGGTGCTTGAGCAATATCCCCAAATAGACATCATGTTTAGCGGCCATACGCATGGCATGCAGTTTGGCGTGAGGACCAAAGATTTCCAATGGAGCCCTATTCAATACATTTACAAAGAATGGGCGGGATTATACCAGGAACAAAAACAACAGCTGTATGTTAATGTAGGCTATGGTTTCCTCGGCTATCCCGGAAGAGTTGGGATATTGCCTGAAATTACCATATTTGAGTTTAAAAGAGCATAGTGCATAAAAAAGGGCCTGATCTTAACTGATCAGGCCATTTTTCGTGTCTTAACATTCCCTTTAAGCCGGATTAAAACGATAGCCAACCCCCCTTACGGTTTGCAGCAATTGCGGATTATCCGGGTTAAGTTCAATCTTTTTACGCAGACGTACAATGTGCATATCCAGTGTTCTGGTATTCACATCAGAATTGTAACCCCATACCACCAGCATCAATTCATCGCGGTTGATCACTTTATTTGGATTACGCAGGAAATACAATAAAATCCTGTTTTCCAGGATGGTCAATTCAATCTTTTTTCCATTTCTAAACAAGGTATGGATATTGGGATGGTGTTCCATATTGCCGAAACGATGAATTTCGGAACGGTCGTTGTTGATGATAAACTTCACTTTGCTTTCCAGCATGGCCACCAAAACATCCATATTAAATGGTTTAGTCACATAATCAGATACACCAAAATTATAAGCATCAATCTTGTCTACATCCTGTGCTTTGGCGGTCATCATGATGATCAGATTGTCAAAGCCTTGCTTACGAACATCTGCACACACTTCTGCCCCCTGTTTTCCTGGCAACATCCAGTCCAACAGCACAATATCTGGTTGCTCGGCCAAAATGGTTTTCTCTGCAGCTTCTCCATCCCCTACCTCCAATACTTCATATCCTTCAGATTTTAAACGATGAACAACTAAAAAACGCAAGTTCTCGTCATCCTCAACGATTAATATTTTAATTCCCTTCGACATATCTTCTTAATTTATAGTTCTCTAATTTCTTTATTTGTTATGCCTTTTACTTATTCCCATCCTGAAATAAATTCAGGATGACGGCAGTGGTAACTAAATCCTGGGTAGCACTTAATCGTTATATGGCAACACGATTTTAAATTCAGTACCTTTATTTACCCGGCTTTTGACTGTAATTTCACCCTTCATAAAGTTAACCAGTTCCTTACAAAAAGCCAAACCAAGTCCAACACTTCCATTTTGGTTGTATTGGTTTTGTATCCTAAAAAACTTCTTAAATATATTATTAATTTCTGAAGCCGGGATACCGATCCCCTGATCTGTAAATCTGAATACCACTTTACCTTTAATCAACCTGGCGCTAATGTGGAGTTTCTTACGTTCCGCAGGCGAGTACTTATAGGCATTCTCTGCCAGGTTATCGAACAGACTACCCAATAACACCGGATCGGTAATGAAAGTTTTAAAGCCGCTAACCTCATAACTCAGGTTAAAATCCGGGTGTTTTAAGCGGTGAGATTCGACGGTACTTTCAATAAAATCATGAACATTGATTTCATCACGGTTCAGCTCTATCGCTTTATTTTCGATCTGGGTAAAAGCCAGGAGTTTATTCATTAAGCCATTTAACTTATCGGCCTCTTCATCCAGTATCCGTCCATACATGCCCAGTTCCCTTTCGGTCAGGGATGCTGCACTTTTAATGTTATTTCCGGCAATTTTAATGACACTGACCGGCGTCTTAAACTCATGTGTCAGGTTGTTCACAAAGTCGTACTGAAGCTTAAACATTTTCTGATTGATATTCAGGTTGCGGTAAATAAGGAAAGCAACCAGCACCAGGATGCTGTAAAAAACCAGAATGGCCAGGGCAATTGGCCAGAAATAACTTCGGATTTCCTTATCTAGAAAGGATTTGGAGGACATGAAGTACAGTTTAAAGTCAGAAAAGGGCCCGGGTAAGGTAATTTCCGTACTCAGGTAAGCTTCGGATGTCTCCAGTGGATCGTAAGTTAAAGGTTGTATTTTAATGAACTGATACAGCTTTGGCCGGGAATTGATGATCTTGATTTTATAAGGATCCAATTGAAAAGAAAGCATATCCTGCTGATAAACAGGCTTTGGATCAAGATTTTTTCGGATCATTTCTTTATAAATCTTTAAATCTTCAATTCTGGGGATATTGAGGTAAGTGATTTTATTGGACCGTACATTGCTAAAGGCACTAAAAAGCTCATCCTGGCTTGGTACATGCGTGGTATCCAGGCTTTCCAGATAGGAAACCAGTTTCAGTGCCAGTGCGTTAAAATCATCCCCAACTACAAAGCTACGTTTGTTTTTCCTGGAAAAAAGCTGGATGGAATCATTGGGTACCAGGCTGCCAAACTGATAAATATTTTTAGGACCAAAAGAAAACTTACCGATATTGAGTCCGTCACTAACCGGGGTATTTCCGACTTCAGAATCGTAAAAAATCACCTTAGAAACAAAAGGGTATTCCAATTGCACCGTATCTACAAAATGAGAGGCTGTTGCAGAGTCGAGATAACCGTTGTAATAAGAAACTTCCGGTAGCTTTTTCTGAAAAAAATCATTGTAAGGTTTGATACTTTGCTCCAGTACATTGACTTTTTCCGAGGCAAAATCATTCTCTACATATTTGGTGCTGAAACGATAAGCAAGACCGAGTGAAAGCAGGAACAATACCGACATCAGACCGATGAATGTAAGGATCAGTAAAAAATTCTTCCGATAGCCGCCTTTTTTCCCTAAAGTCATGCTTTTGATTTACTTACGTTTTAGATTGATGTTCAAAAACTCCTCTAATGTAGTATAAAACTTCCGTCTGCTTTCCTGATTTTTTCCAAAAATGGTATCTCCTTCGTTTTCGAGATAAGTCACACTGATGCCCCGCTTTTTCAGATTCTTGACAAACTGTATGGTTTCTCCGGAATTGTTGCCCGGGTCTTTAATGTTTTGAGCAACAAATACAGGTGCATTGAATTTATCCGTCTGAAATAAAGGTGAAGCCTGGCGCATTCTATCCACTTCTGTTAAGGGATTGCCGATAATTTCATAGAACATTTGCAGGTTCGGCTTCTGATAAGGCGGTATGGATTTCAGATAGGTGAATAAGTTGATCACCCCGGCATTTGAAGCCGCACAAGCATAAGTACCCTGGTTTAAATACAAGCCGTTTAAGGCAATAAAACCACCAAACCCGGTTCCGTATATCCCTACACGTTTCGGATCGGCTATGTTACGGCTAATGAGCCATTGTACCCCATCGTAAATGTCATCCTGGATCTTGCCGCCCCACTCTTTGAAACCGGCGGCGACAAACTTCTTACCATAACCTGATGAACCCCGGTAATTGATTTGAAATACGGCATAACCCCTATTTGCCAAAAACTGCACCTCAGGATTGTAGCCCCATAAATTACGGTCGCCGGGACCATCATGAGGCAGTACCACTACGGGCAGGTGCTCTGCTTTTTGATGAAGCGGCAGGGTCAGATAACCATGAATGGTTAAGCCATCACGACTCGTGAAGCTGACAGGCTTCATTTCACACATTTCAGCTTCATGAATGGAGGAATTGAAATCACTCAGCTTCCTCAGCTGCCCAGTATTGGCAAAATACAGGTAATAAGAGCCTGGATTTCGATCGGTAAAAGACCTGAGGATAAATACATTTTCAGCATTGTCTTTATCAAAGATCCGGGTTTCTGTTTTGGGCAGGAGCTTATCCAGGTTATCGTAAAATAATTTTACAGAATCGTTCAGGAAATGTTTTTCCTTTTTCCAGGTTTCAAACACCACGAAAGACATTTTCTGCTTTTTCCTGGAATATTGTGCATCGGTAATATTCAGGGTATCATTACAATACATGTTTTTCAATTCCTTACCTGTATTGCAGTCAAATTCAACCAAAGCACTTTTATCCCGGTTCACATTGGAAATGGCATAAATGATATTGGGTTTACTGTGTGAGAAGGCAATAGGCCTGAAAGTATCTTTAAAGTTGCTGGTCAGCACCGGTCTGAAAGCTTCACTCTCCTGATTGCGGTACAGTATGGTGGTATTGACCCCATCGCTGCTCATGGCCAGCCTAAGTTTGCCATCGGCATCGGTACGCCAATCTACAATGTTACCCGGATTGCGCGCCGCCATTTCCATATTGCCATTTCGCACATTTAAACGGTACACGTCAAATACGGTCGAATCTCTCTTATTAGACGAAACCAACAAATACTTATTGTCGATCAACTGGTCATCCAGTACTTTTAACCGGCTTTTATCACTACTCAATAGCTGGCGCTGATGCCCGCCATTTTTATCAATGATAAAAACATCCGACTGCGATTTTGCGGCATCAACTTCTTTGTAGTAAATCAATTCGTTATTACTTACCCAGAAATAGAACACAATGCGCTTATCTCCCAAACTTGTTACATTTTTCCCTGCTCCGGTTGCGATATCCTCGATGTAAATATTCTGTTCGGTGCCTTGTAGCTTAAGGTAAGAGAGGTACTTTCCATCCGGAGACAAGCGGTATGCAATCTTATCCTGAGACTTAAAAAAATCGTCCACAGGAATTGTTCTGGCCTTTTCATTCTGCTGACAAGCGGAACAAAGGGCCATTACAATCAGGAAAATATATCTTTTAAATCCAATCATATCCATTCTTAGGTACAAAGCTACACAACACGGGCTTTGCAAACGGGCTATACACCAATATTGTTACTTTAGTCATTCCTCATCTTGCCTGTAAGGAAGTGATTTAAAATCATTAATTTTAGATTCTGGAATTTAAAATTACCAATGAAACAACTCTATATAATCGTTTTATGTTGCTTTGCCAGTCTGCTATGCCGGGCTCAGCAAAACGTAGACGATGCGCTGGCCTACCGATACTACCAGCAGGGACAATATCAGGAAGCCGCAGTACTGCTTGAAAAGCTATTTAACCGTACAAAAAGTGACAGCTATTTTGAGATGTACCTGAACAGCTTACTGAAATTAAAGAAATTTGATGACGCGGAAAAAACGGTTAAGAAGTTAATACGTCAGGACACAAAGAACTTGCAGTACAGCATTGCCCTGGCACGTATTTATCAGGAAAAAGGACAAACTGAGGTAGCCAACAAAATGTATCTCCAGGCGGTCAACAACTTACCCGCAGATGAGTTTAAAATCAGAGAAGTAGCCAATTATTTCTACAATTTCCTGAACTATGACCTGGCCATTGCTACATTTTTGCAAGGCAGAAAAATATTAAATAACAGCAAATTATTTTCTTACGAGGTACTGAGCATTTATCGGTTTAAAAAAGATAAAAACATGCTGATCCAGGAATACATCAATGTATTGCCAGAGATGCCTCAAATGTTACCACAAGCAGAAAGCGTATTGGCCTCCGTATTTGAAAGCAATGCCGATTATCAGATTTTGCAGGGTGCTTTGTTAAAAAAGATCCAGAAAGATCCTGAGACGGAAGTGTATACGCAATTGCTGATTTGGCAATACCTGCAACAACAAGATTATGAGATGGCACTTCGGCAATTGATTGCGCAAGATAAGCGACTGAAAACCGATGGCGCAATTTTGTTCAATACTGCAAACACTTTTTTAGCCAATCAGGCTTATCCCACAGCGATTAAAGCTTTTGAGTACCTGGTGACCAAGGGAAAGGAAAATCAGTTTTACTTACCTGCCAAAATTGCCTTAATCAATACCAGATATGAACTTGTGGTGGCCGGAAAATATGATCAGAAGGCCGTTAGCGATCTTGCGGCCGAATACCAGGGGATATTGGATGAATATGGCAAAACACCTCAAACAATTTTTGCTTTAAAAAAGTGGGCGAACCTACAGGCATATTACCTGAACAACCTGGACAAGGCTGAAAAAGGATTAGAAACAGCACTGACTATCCCTGGAATAGCGGCATCTGAAATCGGGCAGATTAAATTGGATTTGGGCGATATTTACATCTTGACGCAACAACCCTGGGAAGCTATTTTAGTCTACGAGCAGGTAGCCAAAGATTTCGACAATCAGGCCATCGGCAATGAAGCCAGATACCGGACAGCCAAACTATCATTTTACCAGGGTAATTTTGCTTATGCCAAATCACAGGCAGATGTTTTGAAAGTGGCCACCTCGCAACTCATCGCCAATGATGCCCTAAACCTGAGTCTGCTGATCTCAGACAATACACAATCTACCGTAGACAGCAATGCCCTAAAAATGTATGCTGATGCAGAAATGCTGCAATTCAGAAACCTTCCTGCCAAAGCTTTGGTCAAATTGGATAGCATTGCCATTGCTTTTCCGGGGAATGGCCTGGCAGATGCCATACTGATGACGAAATCAAAGATTTATCTCAAACTCAACGAACCTGATCAGGCTATTGCTGCACTTAAAGCCATCATTGAAAAACAAAACAGCAGCAGCATCTGGGCGGATGACGCCTTGTTTACCCTGGCCGACATTTACGAGAAAAACGGGAAGGATATTGAACAAGCCAAGGTTTTGTACCAGAAGTTGATCAATGATTATCCGGGTAGCATGTTTAGTACAGAAGCGCGTAAACGTTTCCGGAAACTTCGGGGAGATAATATTGGTGCATAGTGTTATCTTTGTCCCATGCTTTTATACAATGTAACTACGATAATTGAAGATACAGCGGCAGAACGCTGGCTTCAATGGATGCAGGAATACCACATCCCGGCCGCGATGGAATCGGGCAAATTTGTTTCTCATCGCCTGCTTCGCGTATTGGACTCACCTAATGAGGGTGTAACTTATTGCACACAATATATCGTTGAACATATGGCCGACTACCTGGATTTCCAGGAGAATTTCGGTCCGGCACTTCAGGCCGAGGAAACCCAAAATTTCGAAAATCAACTGGTATCATTCAGAACTTTAATGGAATATATTGCTTAATATGAATATTATACAAACACCAATCGCTGATCTGCTGGTTATTGAGCCCAAGGTTTGGAAAGACAACCGTGGTTATTTTTATGAAAGCTACAATGCAAAATTGCTTGGGGATGCAGGCGTTGATGTTGCCTTTGTACAAGACAACCAGTCTTTCTCACAAAAAGGGACATTGAGAGGCTTACATGCACAAAAAGCACCTTTTGCCCAGGGTAAACTGGTTCGGGTAATTCAGGGCCGTGTTTTGGATGTCGCTGTTGACATTCGGAAATCATCTCCAACCTATGGACAGCATTTTTCAATTGAACTAAGCGGAGAAAACCACAAGCAGTTGTGGGTACCACCAGGGTTTTTACACGGGTTTTTAACGCTTGAAGACAATACCATTTTCACCTATAAGGTGAGTAATTATTACGATAAAGACGCTGAAATTGGCGCCATGTGGAATGATGCAGATTTGAACATCAACTGGAGTGAAGAGATTGCTTTGACGGATTTGCTGCTTTCTGATAAAGATCAGGTACTGCCTGCTTTTAAAAATTTGGAAAGTCCGTTTTAGTAATTAAAAAGAATTTGATTGCGTATTCTTTTTAATTACCTTAGTATGAACATTAAACGCTTCATCATGCTAAAAAATAAATTAGTTTATTACATTTTGATATTCGCTCCACTACTCGTCCTTTTTATGTTAGGAAGAGATCAAGCAATATCTGCCCAGGTATTTGTAATTTTTCTTTTTGTATATATTTTCATATACAGAAAATTCACTGATATATACAGATTGATACAAATTAATGCACTAACTAAAGAAGACAGTCTTAAATATTATCTACCCTGGAGAGTTATTTCGGCTAAGTTTTTCAAACCGCTGTATTTTTAACTAATAATTCCAAGTAAAAAAGGTCTTTTGTAAATTACAAAAGACCTTTTTTATTTTAATATGAATTACTGTTTAATCAAATCGTACAACTCATCCAGTTTAGGAGAGAGTACAATCTCAATTCTTCTGTTCTTACTTCGGCTTTCGGCACTGGTATTGGGGCCTAAAGGCTGAAATTCACCTTTACCAGTAGCCGTCATTCTAACAGGCTCTACTTTGGCAACCTCAGTCAGGTATCTTACTACTGAAGTAGACCTCAATACACTCAAATCCCAATTGTCTTTGATCTGGCCCAGGTTGTTAATTTTCTGCGAATCCGTATGTCCCTCAACTGCAATGTTAATTTCAGGCTGTTGCTTAAGTACTTCTGCCAGTTGCGTTAAAGCCTGTTTACCTTTTTCATCGATGATGATACTTCCTGAAGGGAATAACAACTTATCAGTCAGGGAAACATATACTTTTCCGTTTTTAATTTCAACGGTTAGTCCATTTTTGGTAAAGCCTAACAAAGCCTGTTGTAATTTTTCTTTCAGCTGATTGGTTGCTGCATCACGCTTACGCAAAATCTCCTCTACTTCTTTTAGTCGTTGTTCACGTTTCTTCAAGTCGGCAGACAGCTTATTGATCTCATTAGAGCTATTGCTACGCAGTTTGGAGTAGTTGTTGTCCATATCTGAGTATTTGCTCTTTAAATCGTTTAAAGCACTACTTAAACCGGTTGTATCTTTACGAAGTTTAGCAATCAGACTTTCCAGATTTTCATTCTTAAGCTGGGATTCAGTCCAGCCATTGTTTAAGGAGTCTTGTTTAGACAATAATGCTTTGTACTTTTTTGGGGATAAGACAACACAGGCACTGAATGCTGAGGCAAACAATCCCGCAAATAAAAATAAAATGATTCTCTTCATTTCTTGTATTCAGGTTTTATGTGTGACAGGTTTGGAAGGCTGCAGAAATTAGGGTGCTACAGCTTTTCTCAAAAATAAAATAAACGGATAAACACTTTCAAAAGCATTTTTCAATTGATTAACGATCGCTGGCTTAAAAAATTCTTCGTCCTTAATGGGAAAAGTAGCAATAAAGCTTTTCAATTTTAAAAGTTCGATTTGGGGATGATCGCTTTCATAGCCTTTAGGGGCTTTTTTCAATTTATCTTCCTGACTTAATTGAAAGGTATTTTTAAAAGACCTGGCTTCGATAATTTCCAAAAACTCCGAAGTATTGTAATCAATCTCTTCGCGAATCTTTTTCAGGTCAGCCGCCTCAGGCATCCAGAAACCAGCACCAAAAAAGCAACTTCCAGGTTGAATATGCAAGTAATAACCTGGTTCGTTGACCCCCTTTCCTTTCACCGCGAAGGAAATTCCGTAATTGTTTTTGTAAGGATCTTTGTTTTTACTGAACCGTACGTCACGATAAATCCGCAGCAGACACTTCTTCGCAGATGTTTCTACCGAAAATTCAGGATCAGCTGCTGCCAATAAAGGAATCAGCTTTTCTACAAATTGCAATACATCTGCTTTTGCAACTTCATAGCGGTCTTTATGTTCGGCAAACCATTCTCGGTTGTTGTTGTTTGCAACATCGGTAATAAAGGCAAGGGTTTCTGGTTGTATCATGGCTTATCGTAATAGGCGTTGTATTTTATTTTTGGAGATAGCCAATGTAATAAAATCACCCTGGAATAGCGATAATTGAAGGGTGCTAAAAGTAAACATCCTGTAAAAATTACACCAATGTAAAGCCAGAAAGATTCAAAGGCCAGATTACCACCGGATAAAATATACGTAGCGACGCCTAAACTGATCATCTCGGCGCAGTTCATTGCATAACTGACATACATGGCGGCATAGAAATAACCAGGCTCTATTTCAAAGCGCTGAGCGCAGTGCGGACAAACGGTATTGGTATGTTGTATATTGAATCCGTACATGCTGCCGGTGAAAATATCGCCTCTGCGACATTGCGGGCACTTACCATGCACAATGGCGTACAACTTGGTTGTTTTACTCATATCTTACTGATTTTTTACGGTACTTTAAATACCATAAAACACCAAGTGCACCGATCATGAGGTAAGGAATGGCCATGAGATAAAGAACACCTGTATTGATTCCTTTTGTTTGTGTATTGCCATTTGCTGCACCTTGTTCTGCGTTAATGGTACACATGGAACATTGGGCACTGGCTGTATTGCTTACCGAAATGGCAGACAGTATGACAAAAATGAAGACAAATGCGATCCTTTTCATGTTTACAAATATAAGTAAAGAACGTTAATGCCGGGTAATGAATTGTGAAGAGCTGGTCATTAAATGAAAAAAGCCGGACATTCGTCCGGCTTTGATTATGAGCAATTAATTCGATATTAATGAAAAGAAATCCAAGCAGTTGCATCCCTAGCATTAACTAGATCATATGTATTCGCCCCAGTTATTGCTGTTGTAGGGATTACATAAAATCCTTCCGCTTGCGTGATTACTGTAGTATAGCTAATAACACCGGCGGTGATTGTCGCATTAGTTGAAGTTCCGGCATATCCTGCCAGTTTACAGAAAAGTTTTCCATCTGCAGGAGTTGTGCATGTGAAAGCAGGTAAATAGCCATAATATCCTGTTGCCAAATATAACCGCAATGAACTATATGATGCAGTACCTATTGTCACCTTAGCAACAAAATCCAATGAAGAAAATCCGGAAAGACTAGTCGTTCCAAGCCCATCTGCTACACCATTGATTGTAAAACCAGTAAAAGACTCTGCATATGTTCCTTGCGGCGGTTTGGAGATGAAAGTAGCAGCAGCAGTTTTATTTACTGCTACTGGTGAAATTTCATTCGTAAGCGTTGCTGCGGCCCCACCTGAAGTAAGCGTTGCAGTACTTGAAGCCACATCTACAGCCAAATTTTCAATGGAAGAGATCTTATTCGCACCATCGACAAAAGGAGTTGTTAAAACTACACCACTATTTGTGTAATAAATCTTACTTTTAAAAGTGGCCCAATCTGTTCCATTACTATACATAAAAATTAATGACTTAGTAGGGATGTCGAACATAATATCATAACTCTTTCCTCCAGTAGTTAATCGTTTAAAGTATTTTTTAAACTTATTCAGGTTGTCTATCGAGGTAAAAACTGTTCCCATTTTTCCAGCCAGATAGTCATCGCCAACCGCTTTAGTTACTTTAACAAGCTTGAGCTTCGTACCAGTAGCGTTCCCTGACAACTTTAAAGTATCACCCACACTCATTTTATAAGTATATGATGTATCTGCTGCAATTCCTGCCGCAAAAAGACTAAAGTTTCCAGTTTTACTAAAGCTCAAAACAGAATTTGTTTGGCTGATGGCCAAAGTGTACTTGGTATCTTTTGGAGTGGTGGCATTAGTCACGTTGTTATCGCTAACAAATTTTGCGTTATTTGAACCGTCCAATTTAATGTATCCAGCATATATTGGGCCGGCTGTAGTTTCAATAATCATTTGAAAACCATCCGTCCCAGTTGCCATCGCTTTTTTAAAATCTTCAAATCTAACAGCCGGGTCAGGAAAAGATTTCTCAATCTCATAACTGACAACCCGATCTTTTTTACAAGCAGAGAAGCCTATAAACAAGACCATCATGTATAATATATTTTTCATTTTCATTTTTCTAAAGATTAATAGAATCTAATCCAATTTTTCGCATCTTTCACACTTACAAGGTCAAAGCTGTTTAACCCTGTCTCGAACACATAGTATCCTTGTGCTTCAAGTAGCTGCGTCCTAACAGCGGTAACAATAGCAGCACCCGCTGCTCCCGGGCTTGTCCCAAAAGCACCAGCATACCCATATAATACAAGCTTTCCATCTGCAGTCATCCTGTTTAAAAATGCAGGAGCATAAGAGGCAACTTTTCCCGCAGTATTGGTATAGTAAAAAGCCAAAGCATCATATCCCTGAGCGTAGTTAAAATTATATTCAATACCAAGGTAACCAGGAATATTGGTTACTTTTTGAGCGTTTTCCACACCGTTCATAGTAAAGCCAAAATCACTGGTAAAAGCATAACCTGAAGAAACCATACGCCTTGGGGCATCCAAATCTATAGCCAGCGGAGTAGCTTCATTTGTTGTCGAAGCTGACGTCTTACCTGCAACCATGGTCATGGTTTTTGTTGCATCATTTACAATAAAATCATGGAACTCTGCAATCACAACCTCTCCGTCAACAAATGGCTTTCTTAACACGATACCGGTCGCAGCCGTTGCGTATTCTGTAGTGAAGCGGGTAAATACTCCATTATTCATATAATAAAAACTAATGGTGTGCATACTTGTATTGATAGTAGTATTGTATTTTTTCCCGCCTATCGTCAATAGGTTATAATAATAAGAGAACGTATTTAGTTTCCCAATTAAAAGATTTGTATTGAATGCCTTTGAGATATAATCATCACCCTGGTCAGCTTGTGCCCTTACCAATACCAGATCACTTTTATTGAAGTTACCCAATAATTTTATCGTATCTGGACTAGAGGAAATGAATGAAAATTCAAAATCTGACTCTTTTCCGTTTCCAGTTGCAGAGCCACCACTAATCGCAGGATCTGGATCAGCAATAATATTCAAATACGTGTAAGTATCAAAGTAAAGTGAAGGCAACTGAGCTGCACGTAAACGATACGAACTCTCCTTCGGAGTAGTAGAATAAGCACTTTTCAGATCAGAATAAGTAACCACCCGGTTATTTTTATCAAATTTAAATTTGAAAGTATATCCACCTCCACCTTTTGGATATAAATAACCAATCCACCCATTCGGCGAGCCTATCAACTGATCCTGATACGCCGTCAACACCTCTGTTAAACGCTCGTCAGGTCTTTTATCCGGTTCATTATTAATTTTTTTACAGGCGCCTAAACTCATCAACAGCAACCCATATAGTAATATCTTTTTCATGTTCAATTAGGTTAAAATTATTGACTGATGGCTATAAATGCAGCTTTGATTTCAGCTTGCAATGCCCTGAAATCTATTTTGTAAGCAGTACGGTAATAATCAACAACCATAGCTTCTTTAGTTCTTAACGTAGTAGCCGCATAACCTGGGTTAGCAGCAACCATTGCATCAAATGCAGTTTGTCCTTCAACAAGCAAATAAGCAATAGTTTCTACCCAATCGTCATCCGCTCCAACCTTTGCATAGGCTGTAACTAAACCCTGGGCATTTGCCTGAACATTTGTCGTATTGAACCAGCTTGAAGTATAGTATTGCTCACTTATTTTCTTAAAATCTCTGGGGTAGTTAATATTCTGATGTAAAATATGTCCAAACTCATGATTAATTGTATGCAACATTTGTTTAACAATTGGTGCATTCTTACGATCATAGGAGTTTGCAACAAGTAATGAAATACGTTTGCCACCTTCTGCTTCTCCTAAGGTAATTGTTCCATCAGAATTGTATTCTGCACTACCAATTAATACAAGTTGCTTCGGAGCCAGTTGCCTCATGAATTCCATTCCAGCCAGTTTTTGATAAGGTTGAATCCAGATCTTCTGAGTAGCCTCAAGTACGGGAATAACTACGGCCTCATCAACAGGAGCCATATTTTTATTATACTTAGTTTCCCATGGATCCCATTTGTATTTTACCTCAATATTCAATGGGTCTGTAAAATTCGTTTTTATATAAGCATCAAGTGCACCAGGCACCCAATAATCACCTCCCAGGCCAACAATAGGTGTATCTGGTAGTGTTTCTTTTTTACATGAGTTTAATATGATACACATTAAACAAATCATGATAACTGATATCTTTTTCATATCTGATAATTTCTAAAGTAATTGATTAACGTGGATTTCTTTCAATTCCTGCCAACGTAGCTTGCTCAGGAATCTGGAATACCCTTCTTGGATCATTCGGACCTAAGGTTAGCGTGGTTAACAAATCAGCTGTTTTATGTACAACTGGAAGGTTGTACCTTAAAATATCAAACCACCTTAATCCTTCAAATAAGTACTCTGTCTTTTTAAAATCAAGTACTGTTTTTACAATCCCTTCTTTCAAGTTTACAGGTTTATAATAACTGGTGATTTTTGCAGCAGTAACAGTGTTACCCGCTATAATCCTTTTATTAACAAAATCTGTTAAATCTTTAAGGGATGCATCAGTATTCCCTAAATATGCATTTGCCTCTGCTCTATTGAACAAAACCTCCTCTGCTGAGAAAATAGGAATCATTGCGTAGCTTTCACCCACATCGGAATTTGGATTGGTTTTCACAAAATGTTCAGGAAATTTACTCGTATTCAAGGTAAACTCTCTTCCAGAAACTTTATAATCCCAACTTGCGCCGGTCACATTAGGACCAAACATTGTAGTATATAACAAATTATTTGTCAATGCATAACGATAAGAAGCCAGTGATCTTGCCCAACCGGTTCTAGTCTCTTGCAACAAAATATTCGCAGGATTATCAGCAGCAGTATAAAGCGCTTGTCTCGCACCATACTCTAAAGTTGTAAATGCCGGAATAACAAAATTTCTAAGATTAGCAGCAATATTACCACCAGCGAATACCAGGTTCGCATGCTCAACTACTTTTGCATAATCTTTTTTAAACAAGAAGAATCTGGCAGCAAAAGCATGTGCAGCAGAAGTCGTAAAATGGTATTTAGGGATCTTATAAGAATTATCATTGATCAATGGTAATCCTTCTGTTAAGTCCTTTTCAATCTGCTGATAAACATAAGCTACTGTTTTACGTGAGTATTTTTGAAATACAATAATCTCCGGTTCAGTAACGTAAGGAATTCCAGGATCAGTTTCGGCTGTAGCTGGATCATATACATGTGAAAACAACGTTACGAGCATAAAATGTGCATATGCTCTGGCAACAAGGGCCTCACCTGTTTGCGCAGTATAAGCCTGGGGATTTCCATTTGCCTTAATAGATGCTAAAGCTTGATTTGCCACAGCAATTGCTGCATAACATTCATTCCAGTAATTATCAGGAGAATCTGCATCGTTACTTTTAATGTCTCTAAAGTACCATGCATCACGATTAACTGGCCTTGCCGGTAAATCCTCGTCAGTTGCTGCAATACCCTTATCTTCGGCATTATCGCTGGCAGCTTCGCAAAAGGTAATATAACTACCTCTTGGATAAGCCGTAACCAACAATTCAGAAACTTTTGCTGGCGTATTAATTGTTGCCCTTAAATCCGGAGCCTGCTCTAAATACTTCTTGCAACTACTTGCTGAAGTAAGCACAGCTACTAGTGTTAAATATTTTATAGTGTTTTTCATTTCTAATCTGTTTTAATTATAATCCAACTTTTAACGACAAGGTAAATTGTTGTGGGATAGGTAATGCAACCCCTCCAGAGCTAAAGAATTCAGGATCCTGTCCATTCAGTTTCTTATCTGAATAAATCAGGAACAAGTTATTACCTACAACATTTAGTGAGGCTGTTTTAAATCCGATTCTGTTGATGGTTTGTTTCGGCAGCGTATAGCCAAAAGATATTGACTTAAGTCGAACAAATCCACCATCAGCCACGCGTTCAGTTGAATAATTATAAGCATTATACGGATAAGCTCCATTTAACGCCGTACGGTTTCTAGGATCTAAAATCGATGGTGTTCCCGAATCTCCATAAAACAGGAAGCGATTTAAGAAATCATTCGGCGTTGCATCCAAATCAGAGTAAACATTTTTATACGCTGGATTTAAACGCACTTTATTACCGGCACTAAAGGTAAGCAATACCGATGCTGTGAAATTTTTGTAATTGAAAGAGTTATAGAAACCCCCATTAAACAAGGGATCAATCGGTCCTTCATATTTCAGATAATCAGTAATTGTACTCTGCAAATACACTTCGTTACTTAATTCCCCAGCTTCATTGATAAAGAACGGAACTCCATTATCTGCTGACAATTTTTGAAAATCTATGGAGTACAATCCTCTGTAAGGATGACCGATCTGAGGCCCGCCATCAGGTCCAACCTGATCAAAAATTGTTGGTTCTCCTTTTAAATTAGTGATTCTACCTTTGTTATATCCAAACGTAATTTGTGATTTCCAACCCCAGTTTTTTTCTCTTACGATATCGCCGCCTACTGAGCCTTCAATACCTTTTGAAATCATATCAGCATAGTTAGCATATTTAAGTACCTCACCACCAATTCCAGAATTTCTAATCTGACCGATTAAATCAAATCCACTTCTCCGATAGGCATCCACTGTCACATTCATCCTATTCTTAAACAATCCAACATCTAAACCTACGTTAGCCTCATACTGTTTCTCCCAGGTCAATTCAGAGTTCGCCAATGATGCAATTGTCAATCTATTTTCAATCTCGGACAAACGCGGACGTAATGTGCTTGAACTTCTAACAATTAAACTTGAATTAGTTGCATTCCCTAAACTGGCAGTCAACCCGTATGTTGCTCTAAGCGTTAATTTGCTAATGGTTTCCTGACGTTTCATAAACTCCTCTTCATCAGCATTCCAAGAACCACTCACATTCCAGGTTGGAAGCCAGCGTGCTTGAGCAGATTCACCAACTTGATTAGACCCATCATATCTAATGGTTCCATTAAGTTGGTATTTATTGTTATATGAATAAGATGCGGTACCTGCGAAGGCCACATAACGATCAAAATTACGCACCATTGAGTAATAATTGAAGTTACCTTCCACAGCTTGTTTAATTGCATTAGGATCAATGAAAGGGGTTCCACCTTTGTCATATTGGTATCCATAACCTGTAAACTGCGTATTCTGCCTATCTGCATAACGCAATTCTTGAGAGGCAAATACCCTAACAATGTGTTTTTCATTGAAAGTTTGGTTCCAATCGAGACTGTTTCTCACAAAGAAACTTTTCATAAAATCATCGTTGGTATAATAAATACCACCATTTGGAAGTACTGAAACAGCATACGCATCAGGATCAGTTGGATTTTTGTAAAGAAACCTATTGTTATCTCTGATAAATGAGTTTTCAGGATATACACCTGCACGGTAAGCATTCGCTGTATTTGAATCGTCAAATACTTTATGTTCCTGTCCACTTTTTGTATAACGATAAGAACCGAGGAAATTATAGGTCAAGTTTTTTAAAATTTTATATTGACCTTCTCCTTGTACTTTAAAATCTATTTGTGTTAGATCTAATGTGTTTTTCCTCAACTCATCAATAATGTTAAATGGCGCGTAATTTCTAGTAAAATACTCCAGATTTCCATTTTCATCATATGGAGTTAAAGTACGACTTGTATTCAACGCATAACTAAATGGATTCAAATCGAAGTCTCTGGAATACTCACCTGTAACCGGATTTGTGGTACGACCCAATGTTCCTGGCGCTTTCTGATCACGAACAGATCCTGTTGTAATTAAACCAAAACTAATTTTATCATTAATTTTCCAATTCCCTCTAACATTACCAGTAAACCTTTGTACTTTATCTCCTATAGTCCAACCATTATCTTTCAAATAACTTGTTGAATAATACATTTGAGATTTTTCCGTACCTGTTGAAACACTCAGGGAGTGTTCTTGCATGAATGAATTTTTAAATAGTACGTCAAACCAATCTGTATTTGCATTGGCATAGCGTGTTAAAAAAGAAGATCTTCCGTCTAACGTATTGATTACAGTGGGAACTGTTGATCCTGGTGCAAAGTCCAGGCTCTGAAATAATTTTTTATAAACCCCTCCGTTTGCCTCATTTACAGTGGTACTATAATTAAGTAAACCTTTGCGATACATCTCAGAATATACAGACATTTGGTCATAAGAGTTCATGATATCAAATGTTCTGTAAGTAGGTTTCAGATAACTAGATAAATTGGCTGTGTAAGAGATTGCAGGAGAGCCGTCACCAACTTTACCTTTTTTGGTCGTAATCAAAATTACGCCATTCATCGCCCTTGCTCCATAAAGAGAAGTAGCAGAAGCATCCTTTAAGATCTGGAAACTTTCAATATCATCAGAGTTTAGGCCTGCTACTGCAGATCCTAACAGGGTACTTGGATCTCCAGTTGAAAGTTGTTCATTAGAAACATTAACTACGTCCTCAAGTACAACTCCATCTACTACCCATAATGGCTTATTATCACCAGTAATTGATGTAGCTCCACGAACACGGATCTTAGGCGCAGCACCAAAAGTACCCGATACGTTTTGTACGGATACACCGGCAACACGACCCTCAAGCATTCTACTTACATCTGCAATACCATCACGTTTTGCATCTGCACCACTCAGCGTAACAGCTGATCCGGTAAAGAGCTTCTTACTGATGTTTTGATAACCAGTCGAGATCATAACCTCTTTCAACTGACTTACATCATCATCTAAAGACACATCAATTGACGTCCTTCCAGAAACGGCAACTTCTCTAGTTTTGTATCCAATTGCAGAAAAAACAAGTGTAGCCCCTTCTCTCACTTTAATCTGATAAAATCCATCTCCATTTGTAGAGACACCATTTGCGACGCCTTTTTCTTTAACGCTTACACCAGGAAGGGATTCTTTATCTTTAGTAGACGTAACATGACCTTTGACAATCAGTTCCCGAACAGTGACAGGTATAATAATTTTTTTAAGGATAACCTGTTTACCTACAATATTGTAATTGATTCCGTTTGCTTTAAGTGGTTCTAAATCGGAATTAATAGAGGTTAGTTTTGATGGTACATCAATACTCATCGATTTGTTGATCTGACTTGCGTCATATACAAAACTTACCTGATAGGCAAGTTCTATCTTTTTAAGGTAATTGTCGAGACGCTCGGCCACGAGCGGCCCCTTTTGCACGCTTTCTGCGCGAACTAATGACACGCAAAGGAGCGCACAAAGCAACCCGCCGAATAGGGAGTGACTCAGTCTTCGCATGGTCTTTTTGTAGTTTTTCTCCATAAAATAAATAGTTAATGATTGGTATTCAGTTGATTATAAGTTTTTAATATAAATAGCACTATCTTTTTGCTGTACCTGTATCGGATATGTTTCTTTAAGTACCGTCAGTACTTCATCGATACTGCTATTGTTAAATTTGGCATTTAGTTTTTTCGCGGTATTCATGTGATCCAATAGAATAACCTTCACGTTATAATAATTGCTTAATTCTCTGCAAACTGCATCCAGCGGCATATCTACAAAGTGAAGTTCCTTCGTCAGCCAGCCATTGGAATTAATACCGTTTTCCTGTGTCAGCTGATTCTTTATCAGGTTATAGCTCACAGCATCACCAGCAACTAAGATAGAGGGCGCGCTTTTTTGGTTCGGCGTAAACATTACCCTACCTGTTTTTACAGACACATCAATCTTACGCTCGGAATAGTCGATGTTAAATGAAGTACCCAAGACCTTAACCGTAGAAGGTCCTATCGAAATTTCAAAAGGATGCGCTGGGTCTTTAGTCACTAAAAAGAATCCACGTCCTTTGACCAGCGTAATGGGCCTGTTTTCACCAGTAAATTTATCGGGATATTGAACCGTACTATTTTCAGCAAGAATAACCTTAGTTCCATCACTTAACAATACAGAGTCGATCTGAGCACCAGTTTGTTTAACCAGGTAATTAACCTCCACTTTCTCTTTATACATCCAGAAACCAGCAGCCAATAGCACTACAGCAGCAGCAATTTTTGGCCATAGAGAACGACTACGGGCAGGAACAGCGCTAAGCTCAGTCAGCTGGGTCTTAAAATTAACAGCGGAGTTCCTCACATTAACCCCTTCCAGTCGCCTGGTTTCAGCAGCAGCATCCCAAAGCATTTTCGTGGATTGAAAATAGGCTTCATTTTCTGCAGATGCTGCCCTCAACTGGTTAATTTGGTCAATTAAAGCGGGGTCTTCTGGTTCGTTAAGATACTTCAGGATGATATCCTGAATGGGTAATTTTTCTTGCAAGTGATTTCTGTTTTTTTATATAAGACAAATGGATGACTAAAAACCCCTAGTCACTTTCTATAAAAAAACGATCTTTTTGAAATAAATTTCGATTAAGCTTATGTTAATACAAATACACGGCCATTAAACTGAAGTATTTATACCTGCTTTTACCCGTATTGACGTCCATCGCCTGTTCGAGAATACGGGATCTGAGAATTTTAAGTGCATTTCCCATGTGATTTTCTACCGTTTTCTCTGAAATGCCGAGTTGACCGGCAATATCCCTGTATTTAATGCCCTCCAACCTGCTCATTTTAAAAACCCGCTGGCATTTTTCAGGCAACAAGGCAATTTCGTCGTATAAAAGGACAATCAGTTCATTGTGGCTGTCTTGTAAATCCAGATCTTCCGGAGAAATATTTTCTGCAATCTGCAAGTGGTGCTTCTCGATGTTCCTTTGACGGTTGATATAATTGATTGAAGAATTGACTACACTTCGGTACAAATAAGCTTTAATAGATTTAATCTCCAAAAGAGCGTCCTGATCCTCCCATATCTTTAAAAAAACATCCTGTACCAGCTCTTCAGCAACTGGAATGCTTTGAACATACTTATCAGAGACCAATATGAGCTTTCTAAAGTTGTCCAGATAGAAATTCGTGAATGCATCTTTATCCCCATCAGCAATCATTGACAGCAAATCTTGCCCTGTGGCAATAGCATCAGTCGCTTTTTTGTGGATCTTCATGGTCCTTTTAACATTAGGGATGATTGAAAGGTTAATGAGTTTTAAAACCCCAATTTACAACTTATGGCGCAAAATTGTGCCAAAAAAGCCTACAGTTTTTTTAAAAGGCAAAAAAACGCTTCCCCATTTGCAAAATCAAATAGATAATCAGAGAATAAAAAAAATAAAAAGCTAGTATATGTAATAAGGAGAAATCATCAGATAAACCACCACACCCGTAACAGCCACATATAACCAAAGCGGAAAAGTGATTTTTGCTATTTTACGGTGCCTGTCAAAGCGTTCCGCCAAGGCCCTGACATAAGTTACCAGCACCAGCGGAATAATGGCTATAGAAAGCAGGATATGCGTCAACAGGATAAAGAAGTACACATACTTCACAGCGCCGTCACCGCCAAATTTGGTCGAGGGTGTAGTCATGTGGTAAGCGATATACAATACCAGGAACATTAAGGAGCAGCCAATAGCCACTTTCATCAAGTTCTCGTGTAATTTTAATTTTCCATTTTTAACCGCCCAAACAGCTACAACCAACAATACGGCAGTAATACCATTGATGGTTGCGTAAATTGGCGGCAACATTGGTAAGGGAGTTGCATTGGGAATTTTAACAAAAAATAAAATGGCTACTGCAACGGGAATCACCACAGATAGCAGGATAATCCACTTATTGTATTTTTTTTCTATTGAATCTTTTGCCAAACTCATAATTCACTCCTTATCTTCCGTCTTTGTTATTTCTTAATTCTTCTGTAATCAGTACTTTAACCTCGTCATCTAATTTAGACAAGTCTTCCTGACTACTCACTTCATAGTACCCACGTATGCGATGCTGAGGATCCAGCAACACAAACATATTACTATAGGTGAACTTCAACTCACCTTTTTCTTTTTCTTGCAACGCATCAACCAATAAACCTTTATTGATGAGGTTAAACATTACCGTACTATCGCCAGTCAGCAAGTCCCATTTACCAGCATTTGCGCCAATGGTGTTGCTATATTTAGCCAAAACAGCTGGTGTATCGTGTTGCGGATCGATGCTCAAACCAATAAAGTTGACTATCTTATTTTTCGAATAGGTATGGTGATATACTTTCATCGCCTTATTCGCAAAGTCTACAGAACCAGATGGCTTGCTGGCATAAAAAAGGTTAACAATCAGTATCTTTCCTTTATAATTTTCTAAGCTAACACTGTCTCCGACCTGATTGGCTAACTTAAAATCATTCACCTGGTGATAAATGGTATCAGGAATTTCTTTACCTCTAACCGAATGAAAGGTAGTAGCCACTTTTTTGGGACCAAAAAAAGGCAAAGGCTTGTACCTGTTCTTGCCCTGATCCTGTAGTAAATAATACAAAAATCCTGGTACCGCTAAAATGGTGACCAGGATTAATATTTTTTTTATTAGACTGCTATTCATTAAACAAGTGGCATGTGAAGATGCAAATAGCCACCTTCAATCAGCATCAATACAATGAAATAGAAAATAAAAATAAATGAAACAGACAATACAACCTGTAAGCCCACTTTCTCAAATTTAAGGTGCATGAAATAAGCAACAATATAAAACGCTTTCAATAATGTTAAAGCGATGTATACGTAGTTACCAATATGCTGAGACATGTGCTTACCTGGGATTGCCCATAAGGCGATGATAAACTCAATAGCTGTAATCAACACCAAAATACCCAATACTTCAAATATTTTCTTTTTGGTTAGACCTGCATGCTCACCATGTGCATGCTCGTCTGTATGTGAATGTTCTGACATAATATTTTAAATTGAAGAATTAAACCAAATAGAAGAATGTAAAGACGAATACCCACACCAGATCAACAAAGTGCCAGTATAAACCAACTTTTTCAACCATTAAATAGTGTCCGCGTTTTTCAAAAGTACCATTAATGGTCATGCATAAAATGATGATATTAATAACTACGCCACTAAATACGTGGAATCCGTGAAATCCGGTGATGGTAAAGAAAAGGTTAGAGAACTGCTGTGCAGAAACAGTAGATACCTCACCTGTAAATAATTCCTTTAAAGTTTCATGATTAGGAATTTTACCCCAACCAAATCCTTCATGGAATAAGTGAGTCCACTCTAATGCCTGGCAACCTAAGAACATGAAACCGAAAATAATGGTTGCGACCAACCACCAGATTACTTCTTTCTTAGAACGTCTGTGACCGGCCTCTACAGCCAATACCATAGTTACAGAACTTACGATCAAAATGAAGGTCATGATACCTACGAACACCAATGGCGCACCTTTATCCAGCAAGCCAGGAACCGATTGGAAAACCAGATCCGGATCAGGCCAGGTAAATTTTGAAAAGCGCTGCGCTCCGTAATAAATCAATAATGATGAAAAAGTGAAGGCATCAGAAAGCAAGAAAAACCACATCATTAATTTGCCGTACTCTACAGACCACGGCGAGCGGCCTCCGCTCCATGGAGTGGTTTTTACCTGATCTAATTGTGATAGTGAACTCATTTTATAAATTGTAATAGTTTGTTAAAAAGTCTAACTGTTCAAAAGTAAAAAAACATACAGATATATCCATAATATATCTATAAAATGCCAAAATATCGAAGCAATTTCCATCCGGAATTTGCGCTTTTCTAAAGATAAGCCGGTATAGGCACCAAAAAGGTTGCTAAGAATGAAACAAAGGCCTGCAAAAATATGCAGTAAGTGGAAACCTGAAACGATGTAAATCATCGAAATGGCCGCATTGTTATTCACCAAAACGGCACCTGTATGGAATAAAGCCGACCAGGCATCAAATTGCAGATAACCAAAAGCCAGACCCAATACCAGGGTAATCCATAAGAATAACTTTTGCGCACTGATGTTATCCTTTTTCAAAGCTTTTGAAGCGAGGAATAAGAATAGACTACTCAGCAACAGCACAACTGTACTGTAAATAAAAACATCCGGCAGCACTAAACCATGTCCCTTACCTTTCGATGCCGCAAACACGATGTAATAACTAGTCCAGCCACCAAACATAATGGTTGATGAAACGATAAACAGCCAGATCAGGAACTTTTTAGGCTTACCATCAAAGCCCGTACCTGCACTTAAATCCTGTTCTTTTAATGTATGTACCATATTTAAATTATTATCCTAAAAAATCAAACAACAAAACCAACTGCACCAGGGGCAGATAAAAGAAAGAGCAAAACATCACTTTCCTGGCACTGGCGAGATCCAGGGTCTTCCAAAGCTTAAATCCAAGCCAGGCAAAAACCAAACCTGCAATCAATGAAACACCCCCTATATAATACCCCCCAAAGCCATAAAACGTTGGCAATAAACTAACCGGGATCAAAATCAATGTACTTAAAAAAGTAATGAAAGCACTTGTCTTATCCCTTTTGGTGGTCGGTAACAACCTAAAATCTGCTTTCTTATAGTCATCATCCAGTACCCAGGCAATTGCCCAAAAATGTGGGAACTGCCATACAAACTGAATCAAAAATAAAATCACCGCAATCTTGTCAATCTTTCCATGAGCAGCCACATAACCAATTAGTGGTGGCAATGCACCTGGAATTGCGCCAACAAATACAGCAATCGGAGATTTACGTTTTAAAGGAGTATAAGCAAAGGCGTATAAAAAAATAGAGAATACCGATAACAATCCGGTTTCAATATTCAGTTTCCCCAATAACCAGGTCCCCAATAAACCCATGACCAATCCGGATACCAAACCTTGTCCCGTAGTCATATGCCCTGCCGGCATCGGACGGTCTTTAGTCCTGGTCATCAATTTATCCAGATCTACTTCAATCACCTCGTTAAAACAATTGGCAGCAGAGGTTACTAAAAATCCACCAGCAATCAGAATCAACCAGTTTGTCCAGTTGATACCTGGGATCACTCCGTCAATTGGAACCTGACAGCCAATTAAAAAAGTAACCGAAGCCGAAAATACGACCAGAAAGGTTAATCTGAACTTAATGAGCTTGGAGAAATCTGCTAAAAATTGTTTCAATTTATATATAATTAATACTACTTATTGTATGTGTCAGTCCTGTAAACCAAAAGATATAGGTAATACTGTAAAGTAAATAATACCGTAGAAAACAGGATGTGTGCTGCCTGTGCATAAGGAGGCAGCGCAAAGTTAGATAATAATAAGCCAGTTACGATCTGAATAATCAGAACTATGGCAATTGAATTACCAACCATTAAAGCTGCGGCCTTACCATTGAACCTATCTTTTACGATTTTGTAGATGACTACGTTTGAAATCAACACGAACATGGCCATGTCCCTGTGGTAAGAGAACATATCGCCGACTTTACTCACCCAGGTTGAACGGCCATTGTAAAGCAAGCTTTTCGAAATCTGATCAATCGCCTCCCGAACCTCAGTCCCCAGTACAATCTGAATTACAGTCAGTACAATAGAAACAAAAATCAGTAGTTTCAACCAAATGATGTTAGACATGATCACAGTGGTTTGCTGCCCCAACTGCCTGGCATAATTATAGGTATAAACCAATATGGCCAAAATGACCAGGGCCAGCAGCATATGTACAGTAACCACCCAGGCCAATAAATTAGTAGAGACTACGATCGATCCAAGCCAGGCCTGAAAACCCACCAGCAGAACGTTAAAAATACTGAGTAGTATAATCCGCTTAGCACTTTTACGGTAAGCAAAAGAATAAATGACCAGGCCCAGCAATAAAAATCCTGTCAGGGCCCCCATCAACCGGTTCAGATACTCTGTCCAGGTTTTGGCTGCATTAAAAGGCTCATGCTGTAAAATCGATTGATCGTGTCTGATGCTGTCCGCAAGATGCGCTTTACCCATCCGTTCCAGGGTTTTGGCAAAACGTTCATTCTTCGCCACGCGCTCAGCTACATATTTTGTATCGTAATTGGCAGGAAGCTGCGATGCCGATGTAGGTGGTACATACTGGTCAAAACACTTTGGCCAATCCGGACACCCCATGCCCGACCCCGTACTTCGTACGATCCCTCCTGCCAGAATCAGCAGTAAGGTTACAACTATTGTGATGAGGTTTAACCGGATAAATCTCTTTTCAGATTTAGCAACCATGGTGTGTATTAGAGTTAAAAAAAATGAGGTATCTGTTGTAAGTATTTACCTACTGCAGATACCCCATTATGTATTAGGAACTATAAACTAGTCTAATTTTGATGCATCTGTAGAAGAAGCGTTCTTATTTTTAGCTTCCCATTCTCTCTGGATACGCTCAGACTCACTATTGCCCTCAAAATCATGTGGCATGTTAGAAGTCATCGTTTGAGAGAAAGGAACAGTCTGAGGAATGAAATCCTCTTCAGCACCTGGCTTGCTATAATCATATGGCCAACGGTATACTGTTGGGATCTCTCCTGGCCAGTTACCATGGATACGCTCAACCGGTGTAGTCCACTCCAAAGTATTTGCACCCCAAGGGTTTTGAGAAGACACTTTACCTTTGAATATAGAGTAGAAGAAGTTGAACAAGAAAGCTACCTGAGCCAATGCTGCAATGATAGCAGACCAGGTTACCAGGATATTTACCGTAACCCATTTGTGCATGAACTCAAATTCAGTAAATGCATAGTAACGACGAGGTACACCATCCAAACCTAAGAAGTGTAATGGGAAGAATACCAGGTAAGCACAAATAAATGTAATCCAGAAGTGCAGGTAACCCAATTTAGAATCCATTAACCTTCCGAACATTTTAGGGAAGTAGTGGTAAACACCTGCCAACATACCAAAGATCGCAGCTGATCCCATTACCAGGTGGAAGTGGGCAATTACGAAATAAGTATCGTGTAAGTTGATATCCAAAGAGGCATTACCTAAGAAGATACCAGTTAAACCACCAGAGATGAAGAAAGATACCATACCGATCGCAAACAACATCGCCGGAGTGAAACGGATGTTACCTCTCCATAAAGTGGCCAGCCAGTTGAAAGTCTTAACCGCAGAAGGAACCGCGATAATCAATGTAGTGATCATGAACACACCACCCAACAATGGGTTCATACCTGTTACGAACATATGGTGACCCCATACGATAAAAGATAGAATGGTAATACCGATCAAAGAGTAAATCATCGCATGGTAACCGAAAATTGGTTTTCTTGAATTCACAGACATGATCTCTGAAGACAAACCCATCGCTGGCATGATTACAATATATACCTCCGGGTGACCTAGGAACCAGAATAAGTGTTGCCATAAAATTGGCGATCCACCTTCATTTGGCAATACCTGAGTACCCAATACAATGTCAGAAAGATAAAAACTGGTACCGAAGCTTCTGTCGAAAATCAACAATACCACACCTGCTACCAATACTGGGAAAGATAAAATACCTAAAACTGCAGTCAGGAAGAACGCCCAGATGGTCAATGGCATTTTCCACATATCCATACCTTTAGTACGCATGTTCAGGATTGTACTCACATAGTTGATACCACCCATTAAAGAGGAAGCAACGAAAAGTACCATACTGATCAACCACAAGGTCATACCCAAACCAGATCCGCTAATCGCAGTTGGCAAAGCAGATAATGGCGGATATACCGTCCATCCAGCACTCGCCGGTCCTGTCTGTATGAAGAAAGAGCTCATCATGATCACACAGGCTGCAAAGAAGAACCAGTAAGAAAGCATGTTCAGGAATGGCGAAGCCATATCCCTTGCACCAATCTGAAGCGGGATTAATAAGTTACTAAAAGTACCACTCAAACCAGCAGTCAATACAAAGAATACCATGATGGTACCATGTATCGTTACCAATGCCAGATAAAAATCAGGCTTGATACGACCACCTTCAGCCCATTTTCCTAAAAACGTTTCCAGAATAGGGAAGTTCTTTTCAGGCCAGGCCAGTTGTAAACGGAACAATATCGATAAGCCCATGGCAATAACAGCCATAATAATACCTGTGATCAGGAACTGCTTAGCAATCATCTTGTGATCCTGACTAAAGACGTATTTCGTTAAAAACGTCTCTTTGTGATGCCCATGATCATCATGGTTATCGTGGTTATGTGTATCGTGTAATGATATAGTTGACATAATGTGCTATTCCAGTATTAATTATTTTAAAGCTATTTGATTTGTTTTAACCGCTGCAGTATCTTTTGCTACAGAATCAGCAGGCTTAGCCACTGGAGCTGCTGCCACTGGCAGGTTAAATTCCTTTCTCAAGTCGTCGGTTAAATAAGTTGGCTGTTTCTTCAACCAGGCTTCGTATTCAGCCATAGAAACAACTTTAACTTCTTTTTGCATTTTATAGTGACCATCACCACAGATCTTGTTACACAAGAACAAATACTTGAAAGCAGGATCATTTGTCTTAGCTTTCATTTCTTCAGTTGTAATGGTTGGTGTAAATTCAAAATAAGAAGTCATACCAGGAACAGTGTTCAACTGAACCCTGAAATGCGGCATATAAAAACTGTGAATTACGTCTTTACTGGTCAGAATTAAACGAACTGGTTTATTTACTGGAATTACCATTTCGTCTGCCGACTGATCATCCAGATTATTTTTATCCTTAAAGTCCATTCCCAATTGGTTCAGGGAATTGATCAGTTTGAAGTTTTTAACCCCAACGATACCATCCGGACCTGCATAACGAATTGCCCAGGCAAATTGAGAAGAAGTTACTTCAATACTAATTGGCTTGTTGTTCGGATCTTCAATTTTGTAGAAGATAGATCTCCAGGTTAAGAAACCCATTAATACCAGTACAGTCAATACCAAAGCAGGAACGATTGTCCAAACACGCTCAATCGTATTGTTGTGTGGATAGTAATAAGCTTTTCTTTTACCAGTATGTTTATAGATGTAAGAGAAACCGAATAAAAGAATGTGCGTCGAAATGAAAACAATAGTCGTCAAAATCAAAGTGATGTTAAACATCTGGTCGATCTTCTTACCGTGCTCTGAAGCTGCTTCCGGTAAAATCATGTTACCATGAACCGTATACTCCCAGTATACACCATATAAACCTACAACCAGGAACAATGCAAATAATGTTCCGTTGATCGTGTTCCAGTTTAATCCTTTTGGTTTATCCTGAGCCTTACGGGTTAGTTCATACACCGATAATGCTTTTCCAATGATTGCTACAAATAAGCAAACCAGCAGGAAAGCCAGGGCATAAAAAATAACCGTTTTGTAAATCGGCCCCATATCCACAGGTTTTACTACGGTTGCAGCGGCAGCGCCTGCCTCCTGGGCAAATGCGCTGGTGTTTGCAAAGGCAGTTAAAATCACTGCTAGTGCCGCTATTGTTTTGTTACTTATAAATTTTCTTAAACTCATTTCCTTAAAAGTAGTAACGCTGTACTTCTATTATACTATTATTTTATTATATGCTATTCAGATCACCTATTACAAGTGATGATTCAAACTTTCCTGTAAGAACGGGTGGTTCTTGGCAATCAAAGGTTTCTTACTCAAACCATTTAAAACCGTAAAGGTAAACAATCCTACAAAACCTACCGCGATTCCAACCTCAATAAATCCAAAAGCATGGTGTTCTTCAACAGTTCCAGGCATAATCATTTGGTAATAATCAACCCAGTGTCCACAAAGTACAATAATTGACACCGTTAATAAGATATTCTCCTGTCTCTTGTTATCCCTGTCCATCAACAACAATACCGGAGCCAGGAAGTTCAGGATCAGGTTCAGATAGAACCAGAACTCATAATGCTCAAATCTTTTGTAAAAGTAAACCGTTTCTTCCGGCATGTTTGCATAATAGATCAATAAGAACTGAGCAAACCAAACATAAGTCCAGAAAATAGAGAATCCGAAAATAAACTGTCCCAGGTTATGTAAGTGACTTTTGTTAACCCATTGCATATAACCTGCTTTTTTCAATAAAATCAGGATGATGGCAATTGTTGCTAAACTACTTACCCACATGGCAGCGAAGTTATACCAGCCAAACATGGTAGAGAACCAGTGTGCTTCTAATGACATTACCGTATCAAAAGCGAAAATTGGTGTAGTAAAACCGTAGATTACCAGGAATATACAAGAGTATTTAAAGCTCTTTCTGTAAGAATTCAAACCACCTTCTAAATCCTCATTGTTAGATAACTTAGCCAATAAAAGTGCGAAGATTGAATAGATTCCAAGAAAGATAACCTGACGTCCCATAAAGAACGGTACGTTCAGGAATGCTGATTTCCCATCGATTAATTTATCATAGTTTGGACTGCTTGGATCAGTTAAACCGTCAGCATGCCAGTGATGATATAAGTTATGTGTATATAAACCCAAGCCCATAACCACGATCAAAATAATCACAGCTACCGGTAAGGCCTTAGCCATTGCCTGAGGCACACGTAAAATAGAGGCAGACCAACCTGCCTGTGCTACAAACTGAACAGCAAGAAAAAATGCGCCCGACATGCAAACACATGCGAAGTAATAAGCCATTAGCAACAGGTTGGCGAAAGTACGCTCATGAAGCGACTCTGCAGAAAAACCGTAACCTATAGCCGCTATACCTACTACAATAGCGATTATACTTAAAGTTTTAGCTTTACCTGTAAACTCAAACTGCTCAGTTAAATTATAATTGTGAGTTCCCATTTATATTGTGCTTTTCTATTGTATTTTTTGTAATTGTTGAACATACATCACTACTTTCCATCTTTCGTCTGGAGAGAGCTGAGAGGCATGCGATCCCATATTATTTAAACCATACAAAATTGTATGATAAATCTTCCCTGCTGTTAAATCTTTCATTAAACCACCACGGGAAGAGTTAGCGTCACCATGATAGGAAGGAATTCCACTGATTTTTTCGATTTTAACCAAATGACCTTGTCCGTCACCTTTTTCTCCATGACATGGAGAACAGAATACGGTAAAGTAATGCTTACCTGCTGCCAGATTCTGCTCATTTACAGGAAATGGATTAACAAGCGTAGCACCTGCAGCTTCATATCCTTCTTTAGTATTTGGATACTCATCGTAACGGTTAAACCCTACCGGAGTAGTATGTGCCGGTGGCGTTTGCGCCGTCTGACCTTTAAAGCTTTTCAACATATCGTTGGTAGTAGAAACTGGTTGGTCCGGATTCAATGCAATCGGATCATACATATTCCTTGCGTATTCAAGGCCCGTACTTCTCTTATCCTTACATGCTGAAAATATAACAGCACTTGCAAGAATACAAAATGAGGCTAAAACGACTTTATTCTTATTCATAGCTAATATACTTCCTTTCATTATGCTTTACTTCCAAAGCACCAGCTTCTTTTAATAAATCATCAATTTTATTGTGCTCGGTATTTTGTTTTGCATCAACTGCAATGATAAACCGGTCGTCTGTTGCTCTTAGATCCATTACTCTTGGCGCTCTGCCCGGGAATAAATGTGTAGATGCATAATAAGAACCTACTAAACCAAAAGCACAAAACAAAATGGTCAACTCAAACGTAATCGGAATAAAATCCGGTAAAGCGAAGTGTGGCTTACCACCGATATTAACCGGCCAGTCCAATACTGCTGCGTAAAATACAAACGAAAGCATGGTACAGGTACCGGTTATGCCAAAGAAGAAAGCGGCAATGTCTAACCTTGAACGTTTAACTCCTAATTTAGCCTCTATGCCGTGAATAGGCATTGGTGTATAAACATCATGTATCTTAATGTTGTTTTCCTGTAATTTCTCGATGCCATGCATCATTTCATCAGGATCACCAAAACTGCCTAAAATATATTTGATATTATTCATTGTTATATTTTTGCGTAATCTTCTTGTTTAACACTATCAAATTTATCTAAAGACTCTACGTATTCTGCAACGTGAGTTTTATCTAAATGACCTTCTTTAATTTGTTGCAGCTTCGCTTGCTCACTCGCGCTCTTCAGCAACAATTTAACCTCTGCAATCGCGATAGACGGAAGCACCCTTAAGAACAACAGGAATAAAGTAAAGAACACTCCTATCGATCCAACGAATACACCTACGTCAACCCAGGTTGGATAGAACATCGCCCAACTTGAAGGAATATAATCACGGTGTAATGAAGTTACAATAATTACGAAACGCTCAAACCACATACCGATGTTTACCACGATAGATAAGATCCAGGTCGCAGGAATGCTGGTACGGATTTTTTTGAACCATAACAACTGTGGAGAGATTACGTTGCAAGTCATCATCATCCAGTATGCCCACCAGTACGGACCGGTTGAACGGTTGATAAATGCGTATTGCTCATATTCAGAACCTGAGTACCAGGCGATGAAAAACTCTGTCAAGTAAGCCACACCCACAATAGATCCAGTTAAAATGATGATCTTATTCATCGATTCAATGTGGAACATGGTGATGTAGTTTTCCAGACCCAATACTTTACGTGCAACCAGTAACAAGGTTAACACCATAGCAAATCCAGAGAAGATCGCACCCGCTACGAAGTATGGCGGGAAAATGGTCGTGTGCCATCCCGGAATTACCGAGGTTGCAAAGTCCATAGATACAATCGTGTGTACAGAAAGTACCAGTGGCGTTGAGATACCGGCCAAAATCAATGACACAGCCTCAAAACGTTGCCAGGTTTTTACATTCCCTGTCCATCCAAATGATAAAATTGAATATACTTTCTTTCTGGTACCTGTAGCACGGTCACGGATAGTCGCGATATCAGGCAATAAACCTGTATACCAGAATAACAATGAAACCGAGAAGTAAGTGGAGATCGCAAACATATCCCAAACCAGCGGTGAGTTAAAGTTAACCCATAATGACCCGAATTGATTTGGTAGTGGAAGTACCCAGTAAGCCAACCATGGTCTACCCATGTGAGATACTACATACGTTGCGGCACAGATAACGGCGAAGATTGTCATCGCCTCTGCAGACCTGTTAATTGAGTTCCGCCAGTTCTGACGGAAGAGTAATAGTACCGCAGAGATCAGCGTTCCTGCGTGACCGATACCTACCCACCACACGAAACCGGTGATGTCCCAGGCCCAGCCCACTGTTTTATTCAAACCCCATGCTCCGATACCGAACCAGAAGGTATAACTTACAGATACCACCCAAAGTGTAGCACCGCAAAGTGCGAGTATAAATCCTATCCACCAGGCCTTGTTTGGCTTGTTCTCTACTGGCATTAAAATATCATTCGTAATTTTTGCATACGTGATATCTTTACCGGTGATTAATGGTTCTCTTAATATTGATTCGTTATGTCCTGACATAATTTATTTTCTTTAATATCAGCTTACGCTTGTACTGTTGTGTCTGTATTTCTAATTTTAGTCATATAACCTATACCCGGTTGTACGCTGATCTCTTCCAAAACGTAGTAGATTCTTTCGCTACGTAATGCTTTAGACACTTCCGAATTAGGATCATTGCTATCTCCAAATATGATTGCATTTGCAGAACATGCTTCCTGACAAGCCATTTTGATATCACCATCTTTCAATGGACGTTTCTCAATTTTAGCGGCCAATTTACCTGCCTGAATACGTTGAATACACATTGAGCATTTCTCCATAACACCTCTTGAACGTGTAGTTACATCCGGGTTCAATACCAGTTGTGTAAATTCATTGTTCAGATAGTTGTCAAAACGTGAATCATTCCAGTAGTTAAACCAGTTGAAACGACGTACTTTATATGGACAGTTGTTTGCACAATAACGTGTTCCTACACAACGGTTATAAGCCATGTGGTTTAAGCCGTCTGAAGAGTGAACCGTTGCCAATACCGGACAAACAGTCTCGCATGGCGCGTGATCACAGTGCTGACAAAGCATCGGCTGGTGAACTACAGATACGTTGTCCATCTGGTTATCCTGCAGATGTGCAATTTCTTTCTCTTTAGTTACCGCATTGATACCTGTATCGTGTCCGTGTGCAGCATGCTCAGCATGTGCATCATTGTCCTGGTTAAAGCTATAGTAACGGTCAATACGAATCCAGTGCATCTCTCTGCGTCTGCGTACTTCGTCTTTACCTACAACAGGAATGTTGTTTTCTACGTTACAAGCTACAATACAAGAACCACAACCCGTACAAGCATTCAAGTCGATTGCCATTACCCAGTTGTTACCTGGTTTTTCGTATTTATCCCATAAATCGTAAGATTTATGTTTAGCATGATCATTTCCGGAACCAGCAGCAGGATTCTTTTTGTAAGCAGCAAAAGTAGCTTCACGTACCACATTTCTACCCTCAAAAGAATAGTGTGTCTGCGTTTGTGCCAATTCTTCTCTTCCACCTGTAGCGGTTAATTTAACCGTAGTTGAATATTTTGAAGTACCATTGTTAAAGCTTACAAACGGATAAGCATTTTTACCCACATTGTCACCTGCTTTACCAACTTTGGTACGTCCGTATCCTAAAGCAATTGAAGCAGTGCCTTGCGCCTGTCCTGGTTGAATCAACACAGGAAGGTCAATGCTGTAACCGTTCTCTCCTTTTACAGATACAATATCAAATTCTTTATAACCTAATTTCTCAGCAAACTTAGGAGCTAAAGCAATGTAGTTATCCCAGGTTACTTTAGAAACCGGATCAGGTAACTCCTGTAAGAATGCGTTGTTGGCATGTTTACCATCACGCATCGGAATACTTTCATAAACCTGTAATTCGATATCTTTTGCCAATGCTTTGCTGTTATTTACAATCGTTGGGATTACAGCAGCTAATGATAAGGTAAAGCTGTATGATCCGGCAGTTTTCTGCCCAGATGTAAATGAACCTTTTTGCAATACATCTTTCCAGCCAGTACCAAACAAAGGAAGGATATTTTTTTCCCAGTTGTTACGTACATACTGATAGTATTCTTTAACTGCATTATCAGACCAGATCAATAAACTTTCTTCAGCCTGACGTGAGTTGAATACCGGGTTAATTGTTGGCTGTACAATAGAGTAAGATCCTTCGTAAGCACTTGCATCACCCCATGCCTCTAAATAGTTATGGTTGATCGCAATTACATTACATAAGCTCGCAGTTTCATCTTTACGGTCAGAGAAAGATACCCTCAAAGGTACTTTAACCAAACCTTCTGTAAACGCTTTGTTATTCGCTACGTCATAACCAGGATTGGTATCCAGGAAGAAAACAGCAGCAACTTCGCTTCTGTTCATCTCGTTGATGAATTCAGCAAATTCAGCATCGTTACCAGCGTAAAGCTTGCAAGGATTATCTAAATCAATCGTGGTACCATAACTGCCAATTGCAGAGTTAATCGCATTGACCAGAATTTGAGTAGATACATCGTTAGATCCGGAAACAACCAGTGCTTTTCCTTTATTCTGTACCAGTTCTTTAGCTACCAACTTCAATGCTTTATCAGCAGTTACGTTATTAGGTAAAGCACCGCCAGCCAGGTTATTGCCAGTAATTGCATTGTATAAAGTAATCAATGCCGGACCTTCTTCCGATAATTTTATCGGTACACGGGTATCTGCATTGGTACCGGTTAAACTCATGCCTGCTTCAAACTGGAAGTGACGTGACATTTTACCGTTTTTAAGCGAAGTATGATTTCTGTTCGAAATGTACTGGGCAGTAAATTCTTCACCACTAATCCAGGTACCCAGGAAATCTGCTGCAAAACTTACAATCAGGTCCGCTTTTTCGAATTTATATTTAGGAACAACTGCTTTACCAAAGCTATTTTCATTCGCTTTGATGATACCAGTATAAGAAACAGCGTCGTATTGTACGTGTTTGGTATTTGGATAAGCCGCTGCAAAATCAGCAATTACGCCTTTTGTAGAAGGACTGTTAACCGATGAAGAAACAATCCGGATTTTCTTACCTGATGCCTGGGCCTTGTTCAGCTCAGCCTTCACAAACTCGTCAATTTTAGACCAGGTTGCTTCATTATCAGACAATACCGGTGCTTTCAGCTTTGAAACATCATACAAGTCCAGTACAGAAGCTTGCGCTTGTGCATCAGTACCGCAATTGAACTCACCTGCATTTACATTTGCTTCAATTTTAATTGGCCGGCCTTCCCTGGTTTTAACCGTGATCGGGTGACCTTTAAAGCTTGAAACATAATAATTCGGGATACCAGGAACAACTTCCTCCGGTTTAACTACATAAGGAATTGCCTTATGAACAGGAGTTGACTGACATGCAGCTAGTGTTACCGCACCTAACCCAAAACCTAACGCTTTTAAAAAGTCGCGGCGTGGAGTTACTGTGCTTAATCCTGCTTCATTTAAAACATCTTCTATTGGAAGGGGCTCAGCAAATTCGTTTTTGTTGTTTTCAACAAAATCCGGAGTGTTGTTATACTCTTCTAAGCCTTTCCAGTATTTTTTATTGCTTTCCATTTAAGCTATATTACTGTTTATCGAACGTTCTTTTTATTAAACTCTATTAATAGTGACATTTACCACACTCTAAACCACCCAGGGCAGCCGGCGTAATTTTCTCGCCTTTCTTGATCTTCTCATGTGCTTCGATGATCTTGTCGTAGAATGCATTTCCTTTAACTTCCAGGTTTGTCTCTTTGTGACAGTTGATACACCATTTCATCGTTAACGGAGAATACTGATAAATCTCTTCCATGGTATTAACCGGACCATGACAGGCAAAACATACCGGCTCGTTTGGTTGTAAACCTTTTGCTTTTCTGATTGACTCTTCAGCAACTACTACGTGTTGTGAGTGGTTGAAGTAAGCAAAATCAGGCAAGTTGTGTACACGTACCCACTCTACTGGTTTTTCTTTCGATTTGTCGTAAGTCAAAGTGTTTGGGTCATAACCAATCGCTGTGTAGATCTTTTGGATCTCCGGAGAAATTTCCCCATTGTACTTTTCTGTAGCCTGTACCGATTTGTGACAGTTCATACAAACGTTTACAGAAGGTATAGTTGCATTTTTAGATTTAAATGCACCAGCGTGACAATACTGACAGTCAATCTGGTTGGTACCCGCGTGTAATTCGTGTGAGAATTTAATCGGCTGAACTGGCTGGTAACCGGTATGAACACCAGTGTTCCACATGCCCATCCATCCAAATGAACCCAATGCGATAACCAACAGCAATACGAAGAAAAGCACAAATTTCTTGTTCTTAAACATTCTGCGTGTATTGTCTGCAAAAGATAAACTCTCTTCCTCAACAATTTCAACACCTTGTTTCTTCAGGATCATGCGCTCCAGCATTTTTACTGCACGGCCCAACACAACCAATACTGCGATCGAGATTAAGATGATCAATGCAATACCTGCGATAGAGAAGTCTGAAACTTCATCAGAACCGGCAGCAGCACCTGCTGTAGCAGGATCATCTTTCTTTTTAGGCTCGCCAGCTTTTGCGTAAGCGATTACACTTTTAATCTGCTCGTCGGTCAACTGCGGAAAAGTACTCATCTCTGATGGAGAGAACTTAGTAGCTTCGATAGCTTGTTTATCGCCGGCATCAACCAAAGCTTTCCAGTTACGGATCCATTTGATTGCCCAGGCTTCATCCAGCTCGTTCAATTTAGCTGTTAGTGCCGGACCTGTACTGTTACGGTCTAACTGGTGACAAGAAGAACATTTATCCTTAAATATTTTTCTTCCCTCCACTACATCTTGCGCTTGTGTTGCAGAAACGATTAAAACAGATAGAGCCGTAAACATGAATGCCGACTTCCAAACTCTTCTAATGATCAATGAGATATCCCTCATAATGAGTATTTTATGCTATTTTTTAAAAAACTTTATAACCGTAATTGATGTTCGAACTTAGATTCTCCACCAAAACGTCCACAAAAGTAAAATTTATTAACGTACCAATGACAAATTAATGACAGTAAATGCAATTTATAATCAATCTAAACAATGCCGTTATTATGCTTTAAACAAAGAAAATCACCAATTTTTCTAAAAATTGGTGATTCTCATGTTGCAACATCTGCCAGACGGATTTGCAAATTTAATTTACATTTTTAATATCCATGCAAACATCAGCGGCGCCACAATTGTTGCATCTGATTCTACAATAAATTTAGGGGTGTGAATATCCAGCTTGCCCCAGGTGATCTTTTCATTAGGCACAGCACCGGAGTAAGAACCGTAAGAAGTCGTAGAATCCGAGATCTGACAGAAATAACTCCAGAAAGGGATGTTAGGCATTTCCATATCCTGATAAAGCATCGGAACCACACAAATCGGGAAATCACCGGCAATACCTCCACCAATCTGGAAAAAACCAATTCCTTTACCTTCGCTATTCTTGATATACCAATCCGCCAGATAGCCCATATATTCAATACCACCTTTTACAGTAGTCGCTTTTACTTCGCCTTTCATCACGTATGAAGCAAAAATATTACCCATGGTCGAATCTTCCCATCCCGGTACCACAATCGGCAAATTCTTTTCAGCAGCAGCCAGCATCCAGGAGTTTTTAGGATCAATTTCATAGTATTGTTCCAAATCTCCGCTCAGCAACATTTTATACATAAACTCATGCGGAAAATAACGTTCTCCTGCTTCTTCAGCATCTTTCCAGATCTTATTGATGTGCTTTTGTAACCTGCGGAAAGCCTCTTCTTCAGGAATACAAGTATCCGTTACCCTATTGTAATGGTTTTCCAATAAATCCCACTCATCCTGCGGACTCAAATCACGATAATTAGGTACACGTTTATAATGTGAGTGCGCAACAAGGTTCATGATATCCTCTTCTAAATTTGCACCTGTACACGATATAATAGACACTTTATCCTGACGGATCATCTCTGCCAATGAAATACCCAACTCAGCAGTACTCATCGCACCGGCCAGGGTAATCATCATTTTACCGCCTTCATCCAAATGTGTTTCGTATCCTTTTGCTGCATCCATCATCGCTGCGGCATTGAAATGGAGGTAATTACGCTCCATGAACTCTGATATCGGTCCTCTTGTTGTACTCATCGTCATCTTTATTTTGTTGCTGCAAAAATAGCATAAATTATATCAATTGGTAATAATGGCCTTAAACTTGCTCAGCAGATCAGATATTTTAAAAATTCTACTACATTAGCCCCTGATGAAGAAAATCTCAATTTGCGCCCTATTGTTCTTATTTGCCGTAACCACCGTTTCAGCTCAAAAAAAGTTAATAGAAAAATACCTTTCCAATAAAACAGACTCATCGCGCAAGGCCAGTTTTATGCCGGTACCCGTATTCAGATATACCCAGGAAATTGGACTTGAATTCGGCTTAGGAGCCATTTACTCCACTTATCTGGATCGGAAAGACCTCGCCAACAGAAGCTCTAATTTTGTGGGCATCGCCTCCTGGTCAACCAAAGGACAATATAATTTCTCGCTGAAAAGTGACATCTGGACCAAAAACAACGACCACCATTACATCACCGAAACCAGGTTCAGAAGCATGCCTTTTAATTTCTACGGCGTAGGCAATGAAACCCTGGCCAGCAATGAAGACCGCCTCATCCAAAAACAAGTACGCGTATTGCTCGAAGCTGAAAAAAGACTGGCCCCTCATCTATATACAGGAATCTCTGCCGGATTTGAAAATTACCATTATGAAGATAAAGAAGTTGGCGGGATCTTTTCAACGGACAACAGTCTGCACCATAAAATTGGCGGCTCTGTAGGTTATATTGGATTGTCTCAAAGTTACGATACCAGGAACTCGAATAACTATACCACCAAAGGTTTTATGGGCCGAATTTCTTACCAGTATGCCCCGGATTTCTGGGGTGGAGAAAACTTCACCGGCAGCCTGATCCGGGTAAATGTCCGCAACTTCTGGTCGTTGTCTTCTAAATTTGTATTGGGCGTAAATGGCCTGCTCCATTCCATTCAGGGAAAAGACATTCCTTTCTACCTCTTACCGCAAATGGGTAGCGACGAGATGATGCGTGGTTATTATACCGGGCGTTACCGCGACCGCAATTACCTTGCCGCCCAGGCAGAACTGCGGTACCGCTACAACAATCGTTTTGGTGCAGTGATCTTTGGTGGCACCGGACAGGTCTTTAACAACAGCAGTTTTGCTGTTAAAAGCTTCAAACCATCTTACGGTGCCGGTGGAAGATATTTCTTTGACCCGGAAAAAGGACTCAGTGTACGGATTGATTATGGCGTAGGAGAAAAAAGACCAAATGAAAAACGGCAGACCGGCTTCTACATCAGCATGGCCGAAGCCTTCTAAATTTAGCCTGGTTAAATTTTAATTTTAAAATGTTCTTTAGCCTGGCCTTTTCTAAAATAAACCAAACCGATCCAGAACAAGTCTACAGTGACAGTAACGCGTTCATGTGCCTTAATTTCTTTCCAGGACGCTTTGATTTCTTCATTGGTATAAATGCCCTTAACCATCATCAGGCTTCCGGCATGAAATCTGGGCAGATAGGTATAAAAATAATCCATCAGCAAAGCCCCCGTCTTACAGGCTCCGATGTACAGTAAATCAACAGTTCCCGTAACTTCCTTAAGTACAGTATCCCCTGCTTTTACACTTGTATAAGAAGCGGCCAGATAAGCTGTAGTCACTTCAGATGCGTTTTCCAGTTCCACAATATGAACCGGCCTGTGGTCCTTTGCAATCCGGTAAATCAACTGATCCAATCTCGGGCTGTTATTCCGGGCCAAAGTGCCCTTTCCTTGTATCAATGCGTCATTAGAAAGTTTTTTTCTCAACGTTTCCAGCAGAATGTAAATACTTTTAGGCTTAAAATCGTAAATTACCTCATCGGTAAGTTTATATACAAAGGGAGAGTGTGTACCATGCCTGGTTTTCGCAGTAATACGATGCTTTAAATAGTCGCGGATGAAATTGAAACCCATGGTCGCAAAAATAAGCATTCAAATCTGCAAGTGTGATGGAAAATAGTAAAGAAATAGGTGCACTGGTTAAGTTACTGGACGATCCTGATCAGGAAATTTATGAGCATGTGGAAAAGCGTTTACTCGAATACGGTACAGAAGTGGTTGACTTTTTGGAAAATGCCTGGGAGCATTCATTAGATACCTTATTACAGGAACGCATTGAAAATGTGGTACACAAAATTCAATTTAGAAGTGTAAAAGAAGACCTGAACCTGTGGTACCAGAGTGGTGCATTTGATTTAATGCAGGGCGCTTTGGCCATCAACCGTTACCAATATCCCGACCTCGATGAGCAAAAGGTCATTTACCAGATAGAAGAGATTAAAAGTGAGATCTGGCTGGGCCTGCAATATGAAATGAGCTCGATTGAAAAAATCAAACTCATCAACCATGTCTTCTACAACGTATATGGCTTTAGTGGCAATACCAAAAACCACCATGATCCGCAAAACTCTTACATCAGTCAGGTACTGGAGAGCAAAAAAGGAAACCAGATTTCACTGGCCATCATTTATGCTACGCTGGCACAAAAGCTGGACATTCCGGTTTATGGTGTAAACCTGCCCCAACACTTCATCTTAGGCTATATCGATGAAAGCAAAAGAGAAGAACATGAGTTTGGGGTACTTTTTTACATCAATGCCTTTAACAAAGGCGCCATATTTGGCAAACATGATGTAGACCAGTTTTTACGTCAGCTGAACCTGGACCCGCTGCCGGGATTTTACGCACCCTGCAGTAATGTCGAGATCATCAGAAGAATCATCCGAAACCTGATTTCCGCTTATGAAAACCTGGGCTCAAAAGAAAAAGTTGATGAACTGAAAGAACTGCAGGATATCCTGAGTTTGGAAAACCTATAAAAACGAATTCTGTTTCATCCAGCTTTCCAGGCTTTTGAACCAATCTTCAGTAGTCGTCTTATTTTTCAAACCAAAACCATGGCCACCAGCCTGGTAAATGTGCATTTCCCCTTTTACTTTAGCCTTAACCAGGGCAAGGTTAAAAAAGAGGCTATTCTGCACAGGCACTGTTCCATCATCATTTGCATGGACCAGAAAGCATGGCGGTGTTTGCGCATTCACGGCTTTATCATTTGAAAAGTATAGTTTCTGTGCTTCTGTCGCATCTGCACCAACCAGGTTCTTAACAGAACCGGTATGCGCCGACTCTGTAAATGAGATCACCGGGTAAATCAAAATGGCGAAATCCGGTCTCAGACTCAGACCTTCTTTATTTTCGATTTTAACATCGCCATAATGTACGGCCAGACTTGAGGCCAGGTGCCCACCTGCTGAGAAACCAATCACCCCAATCCTTGCAGGGTCGAGATTCCATTTTGCGGCATCTTTACGTACCCGGTAAATCGCTTCCTGCGCGTCCTGCAAAGGCCCAAAAGCTTTATCCACCATAATCGCATCGCTAGGCAAACGGTATTTCAATACAAATGCAGTGACCCCCGCTTCATTAAAGCGCTTGGCAACATCATCCCCCTCATGCCCCATGGCCAGTCCGGAGTACCCGCCACCAGGACAAATGATCACAGCTGTACCATTGGCCTTTCCTTTCTCTGGCTGATAAATGCTCAAAGTAGGTATAGATACTTTTGATACCCCCGCCCCGCGTCCTTCACGCATCACCGTCACTTCTTTATAATCTTCCGGAGTCGGTTTAGCTCCGGGAATTGCGCCCCGATACAGGTTAACCACTTCTTGTGCCTTCAACCCACTTGCTGATACCAGTATGGCCATGAATAAAACGTTTAAATACTTCATCATTAAAACTCCATTAAATATGCTTTTAAAAAATCATTTAAATCACCATCTAATACCGCCTGCGGATTGGAAGACTGGAAGTTTGTCCGGTGATCTTTAACCCTTCTGTCATCCAATACATAACTTCTGATTTGAGAACCCCATTCAATCTTCTTTTTGTTCCCCTCAATCAAAGCTGTCGCCTCCATACGCTTCCGCATTTCAGCTTCATACAATTGCGACTTCAGCAAACGGATCGCATTTTCTTTATTCTGCAACTGAGACCTCGACTCCTGGTTCTTAATCACAATCCCCGAAGGCTTGTGGTATAAGCGAACTGCAGTCTCCACTTTATTTACATTTTGCCCACCGGCACCACCAGAACGGAAAGTTTCAAATTCGATTTCCGAATCCTTCACTTCTATTTCAATGGTATCATCTACCAGGGGATATACATAAACCGAAGCAAATGAAGTATGCCTCCGTGCATTGGAATCAAATGGAGAAATGCGGACCAAACGGTGTACCCCGTTCTCCCCTTTCAGATAACCGTAAGCAAATTCCCCAGAAAACTGAAGTGTAACCGATTTCACACCGGCAATCTCCCCTTCCTGAAAATCCTGCTCAGTCACTTTGTAACCATTCTTTTCTCCCCACATCAGATACATCCGCATCAGCATATAGGCCCAGTCGCAACTTTCCGTACCTCCAGCGCCCGCTGTAATCTGCATCACTGCCGGCAACTGGTCTTCCTTATTTTTGAGCATATTTTTAAGCTCCAGATCTTCAATAGCCTTTAAACACAAGTCGTATTGCTCCTGCATCTCTTCTTCCGTGGCATCTCCGCTCTGCAAAAAATCGAAAAGTACCTGGGTATCTTCCAACAGGCTGTTGGCTTGCTGCCAGGCATCTGTCCAGACTTTCTTGGAGTTAATTTCTGCAATGTGTTTTTCCGCTTTTTTAGGGTCATCCCAAAAATTGGGCTGCAGGGTAAGCTCCTGCTCGATACGAATATCTTCTAGTCGGTTTTCGACGTCAAAGATACCTCCTCAGTGACGTTACTCTGTCCCTTAAATCCTGTATTTGTTCTTTTGTCATAATCACAAATATATAATTAAAACAGAAAAGGCTATCTAAAACTCATTTAAATAGCCTTTAAAATATGAACTTGGGTTTTAGCTGAACAAGCCCTTTAATTTATCAATCACACTATCGTCTTTACCATCACCATTGGCATCTGTTTTCTCCGTAAATATACGCGTCACGTCAGACAGGTCAAACTTCCCATCCGGACCGGAAACTTTACTAATGACATCATGGATGTTAAAAGAACTGTCATTCGGATCATTGGTTTTATTGACAAACTTACCTACAATAACAGGGATCACCGAAGCCGCAATACCCTTCGCCGTATCCAGATTGATGCCCATTCCGGCAAGTTTATCTGTAAAGCTTGCCGTCGCATCCTGCGCAACAGAACTACCTTCGGCATTTCCACCTTTAAAAGCATCCACCAGGTTACTCAGGTCACCTGAAGACAAATGCTGTTTGATGGTATCCATAATCGATCCGGAAGCAGCTGAAATCGCAGCCTCATTTTGTTCGTTAGGAACAGCACTGTTATTTACAATGGCCTCCTGAACATTTTCTTTTACGAGTTGATTTAAATTGTCTAACATAGGTGTTTTTTTAAAGGTGTTGTTATATTTGAATAAATATAAACAATATTATGCTTCCTACCATAAACTTTACTGAAACAGCTGCTTACAAATATCTGGCTGATCATTTCATCGATATCAATAAGAAAAGTTTAAAAGAACTCTTCGCTGAAGATGAATCCAGATTCGAAAAATTCTCGCTTCTATTTGAAGATATTCTGGTTGATTATTCTAAAAACCGCATTGACGATACCACCCTTGCCTTGCTGATTCAACTCGCCCGCGAGTGCAAATTGGATGAAGCAATCAAAGCCATGTTCAGCGGCGACAAGATCAACCAAACGGAAGGCAGGCCTGTGTTGCACATTGCTTTACGTAATGCCAGTAATACCGAGATCCTGGTTGAAGGTAAGGATGTGATGCCTGAAGTAAATCAGGTGCTTGACAAAATGAAAAAGTTTAGTGATCAGATCATTTCAGGGGATTGGAAAGGATACACCGGCAAAGCAATCACGGATGTGGTAAATATTGGTATTGGTGGTTCAGACCTTGGGCCTGTTATGGTTACAGAAGCCTTAAAGGCCTATAAAAATCACTTAACCATGCACTTTGTATCAAATATAGATGGTACACACATTGCTGAAACACTGAAAACAGTAAATCCGGAAACAACTTTATTCTTAATTGCTTCCAAAACCTTTACTACACAGGAAACCATGACCAACGCCAATACGGCGCGCGACTGGTTCCTTGAAAATGGTGCGCAAAAAGCAGATATAGCCAAACATTTCGCCGCTTTGTCAACCAATGCCAAAGATGTTGAAGCCTTCGGAATCGATACCGCAAACATGTTTGAATTCTGGGACTGGGTAGGTGGCCGCTACTCACTATGGAGTGCAATTGGTCTTCCTATTGCCTTAAGTATTGGCTTTGACAATTTTAAACAATTGCTTGCGGGTGCACACGCAGCAGACCAGCATTTTGAAAATGCAGAATTTGAAATCAATATTCCGGTCATACTGGCCTTGATCGGCGTATGGTATATCAATTTCTTTGATGCAGAAACCCAGGCTATATTGCCTTATGACCAGTATATGCACCGCTTCGCAGCTTATTTCCAGCAAGGCGACATGGAGAGCAATGGTAAACATGTAGACCGCAATGGTCAGGATGTCACTTATGAAACCGGCCCGATCATCTGGGGTGAACCTGGTACAAACGGACAACATGCTTTTTATCAATTGATTCACCAGGGAACCCGCATCATTCCTTGCGATTTCATTGCACCAGCACAAAGCTTAAATCCCATCGGTCAGCACCATCCCATCCTTTTATCCAACTTCTTCGCACAAACAGAGGCCCTGATGAACGGAAAAACACTGGAAGAAGTGACTGCCGAACTTCAAAAAGATGGAAAAACCGGGGCAGAAATTGATAAACTGGCTCCTTTTAAAGTATTTGAAGGCAACAGACCAACAAACTCTATCCTGCTTAAAAAAATCACACCATTTAGCCTGGGTAGCCTGATTGCCATTTATGAGCATAAAATATTTGTTCAGGGCATCATCTGGAACATCTTTAGTTTCGACCAATGGGGTGTAGAGCTTGGAAAACAACTGGCCAAAAGCATTTTACCTGAATTGAGCGATGACCAACCGGTTTCGTCTCATGATGGCTCTACAAATGGCCTGATTAATCAATACAAAAGCTGGAGAGCTTAACAATTAAAATTAAACTTTTGCGTATTATTTTATTCTAATTGAGTAAATTACCTACATGAGTGCTATCCACATTTATGGAAACCCATGTATTTAATCATCATTAATCTAAAATAATACGCAATATGAAAACGATTAAAAACCTATGCATACTTGTCGCGCTGATGATCAGTACACAAGTGCATGCACAAACAGACAAGGCTACCACAATAAAAATAGTTGGAGCGCAGCACTTTATATTCAATGCCACATCGGCCATGCCAATGGGCAATGCTGAGGTAAACCAGATCCTCAGCAAAATGGGTGGGGGCGCAGGTGGCGGAACCATTCAGCTTACAGGCTCGCAATATCAGTTGAAAGTAACCAAAGACAGCGTAGAAGCTTATTTGCCTTACTACGGCCGTGCTTATACAGCAACCATGAATCCCGATGACTCAGGCATTAAATTCAAGTCTAAAAATTTCAATTATAAATCTGAAAAGAAGAAAAAAGGCAACTGGGTAATTACCATAAATCCAAAAGATGTTAAAGATTCGCCCAACATGAATCTGACAGTTTCGGATAACGGTTATGCTACACTGAATGTCAATACCAACAGCAGGCAGCCGATTAGCTTTTATGGCTATCTGAGCGAAGTTAAAGACGCAAAGAAATAGAGATAAAAAAAAGGCGGGATTTGAAAATCCCGCCTTTTTTTTATCTCTATTTTTCTATACCGCTATTTTTTCGGCATCACCTCCACCTGGAACAGGTGCGGCCATTTCTTACCGGTTACAAACAGACGTTTACCTGCTTTATCCCAGGCAATTCCATTCAATACATTGTTTCCGCGTGCATCTTCATCTTTATAATAATCCGGTGCCAGTAAGCCCGTAAAATCAATTTTACGTTCTACAACGCCCGTCGCAGGATCTATCACCACAATATAATTCTGCTGGTATACATTGGCATACAATTTACCATCAATATACTCCAGTTCATTCAGCTGGTCAACTGCGCCTGCATTGTCAAATACATCAATCGATCCTTCTTCTTTATAAGTATCTTTATTCAGGAACCAGATCTTATTCGTGCCGTCAGATTTTAAAATCCGGTTTCCGTCAAAGCACAGTCCCCAGCCTTCCCTGCTGCTCTGGTAAGGAAAAGTCTGCAGTTGTTTAAAGGTTTTGGCATCATAAATTAAACCCATATTATTTTGCCAGGTCAGCATAACTACCTTATCATCAACCAGGGTAGATCCCTCTCCAAAATAATCATCCGCAAGCTTCACTTTCTCCAGCACCTTACCAGAATTCACTTCCACCCATCTTAAGGTAGAAAAACCTTTTTCACCGGTACTTTCCAAAAATCGTCCATTGTGATATTCTAAGCCCTGCGTATAGGCAGAAGTATCGTGAGGAAGTGTATTGATGATTTTATAAGTATACAGCGCTGGCGTAACGGCCGATTTCAAGACAATGTTGATCGTCAGCGTATCCTTTTTGCTCCCATCGTCAACAATCGCGGTGATCAGCTTATAACCCAGGGATAAACCTTTCGTACTGATGGAGACCGCATCTCCATTGCTTTTTGCAGCAACTTCTTTACCGTCCAGCAAATATTTAGCGGAGCTTACCGTACTTCCCGCAGGAATATCCAAAGTAACTGGAACATCGTCCCCAAGATTAAAGGTTGCCCCCTGTTCCGGAGCCTTAAACCCGATTTCCTGTACTGCAGCCTTATCTTTGCAAGACAGGATAAACAGGGCACTAAAAAACAGACTAAGCATGTATATTGCTTTTAGGGTATTGGTATTTTTAACTTGGCCAGAATGCATCTTCTATATGATTAATTTTATAAAGGTCTTTATTTTCGAAAACAATTGCAATAATATCAAAACGAATCTCTCCCTGGTGATTGCGTTGTTCAATATAAGCAGCAGAAGCCCATTCCAACTGTTTTTCTTTTTTACTGCACACAAAATCTTCGGGCTCCCCGTAATCGGTAGAACTGCGTGTTTTGACTTCCACAAAAATCAGCTTACCATCCTGGTTGGCAATTACGTCTACTTCCGATCGTCCGTATTTCCAGTTCATATTTAAAATACCATACCCCAGGTTTACCAGATAGTCCTTTGCGATTGTTTCACCACGCCTGCCCAATTCGTTGTGTGCTGCCATATTATTTTACAATTACCGAGCCAAGGAACTTGGAAATCTCGCGTTCTACATTTTTAATCTGTGCATAACGCTGCATCAGAATCTCCTGGTTTACCGGATCCAGATCCGTCTTGATTTCAGCCAGCAGGTCCAGCAGCATCCGGTCAACTTTCCTTTTTTTTAAGTGAAAAATGCCGCCCAAAATCGTCGCTTTTAAGTTTACCGATTCATCCCTTACATAGATCTGGTGCTTATTGTACCAGTTTTCACTTAAGGTATAGGGCGAAGTCGACAACGTAATCGCCAGATTGGCTATTTCCCGATCCGAATTTTTCAGAAACTGATTCGCCACAGGCAAATGTCCGTTCTCAATCTCTTCCCGATAATGCGCAATGATCTTGCTGCACATGCGGTCTGTAAACGAGACATCTGCAAGGTTTTGCATGATGAAGGAACCAATATACATGTTGTCAATGCCATCCCAGGTAACCAGTTCATGTCCAAAAGCAAGCAACAACCTCACAATTTCCTGTTCCTGGATCAGATCATCAGCAGGACTGGAGCCGCCACCCGGTTCTACAAAATCATCCGGGCCTGCATGGTCATCAAACAGGTTGTCTGGCGGACCATCCGGATAGGGCTGATAGGTCTGCTGCTGATTTTGAAAACCTGAAGGCGCATTGCTGCTTCCCGAAGCTTTTTTAAGCTTTGCAGCCCGCATTTTGTTCAGTTCAGAAAGTAAAATTCTTTCTTCAACCTGCAACAAACCACTGCACTCCCTGATGAAGACCGAAGCCTTGATGTCATCCGGAATTTTAGCGATACTTTCTACAATATCCCGGATAATTCCCGCCCGTTTAATCGGATCAGTACCCGCTTCTTTGAGTAAAATGGTCGCCTTATACAGGATAAAATCTTTGCGGTTCTCCTCAATATAAAGCTTAAAGGCACCAGACCCCACATGGTGCATATAGGAATCCGGATCATGGCCATCCGGAAAGTTAACCACTTTCACGTTTAAGCCTTCTTCCAGAATCATATCCAGCCCCCTTAACGAAGCTTTGATCCCTGCGGCATCACCATCATACAAAATGGTCACATTTTCTGTAAAGCGGCCGATTAAGCGAATCTGCTCTGTCGTCAATGATGTACCCGAAGAGGCCACCACATTCTCTACCCCAGCCTGGTGTACAGCCAATACATCGGCATACCCTTCAACCAGGTAACAGTTATCGGTATCCCGGATTGCTTTCTTGGCATGAAATAAACCGTACAGTACATTCGACTTGTGGTAAATGTCACTCTCTGGTGAGTTCACATATTTAGGAACCTTTTTATCGGTTTTTAAAGTCCGCCCGCCAAAACCGATTACCCGGCCTGTAAAATTGTGAATGGGAAACATCACCCGACCTCTAAAGCGATCGTATAGTTTACCCTTGTCGTTCCGTATCGAAAGCCCGGCTTTTTCCAGGTATTCTTCCCTGTGCCCGGCGCCCGTAGCACTGACAATCAGCGCATCCCACGCTTCCGGAGAATAACCCAACTGGAACTTCTTGACAATATCTTCTCTAAATCCCCGCTCCTTGAAATAGCTAAGGCCAATCGCGCGGCCCTCCTGCCCTGTCCACAGTTCATTGGCGAAATACCCCGCAGCATACTCAGAAACGATGTATAGGCTTTCTCTCGCATTCTGCGCCTCTATATTCTGAGGGCTCTGTACGGTCTCTTCTACTTCAATGTTGTATTTCTGCGCCAGGTATTTCAGTGCTTCCGGATAGGAATATTTCTCATGATCCATGATAAAATGGACTGAATCCCCTCCTTTACCACATCCAAAGCACTTATAAATCCCTTTCGTTACAGAAACGTTAAACGAAGGTGTTTTCTCGTTGTGAAAAGGACAATTTCCAATCAGACTGCTACCCCGCTTTTTTAAAGCCACAAAATCTCCAACCACCTCTTCAATGCGGGCAGTATCCATGATTTTGTTAATGGTGTCCTGATTAATCATGCTTTTCCCTTTCTCTTATCAATTGACTTTATTTAAAGTTATAAAAAATCCCGCTTCTTTATTATCGCCCCTGGTGATAGCCGCTTTGTAAAACCAGCACACTTGCACGTTCCTGTTTCTTCAAAGGCACGTTCCAATTGCCCTGGTAACTGATTTTAGCCGGCAATTTCTCTTCCCCAAAATAACGCATTTCAATATTCATCTGCACGTCAAAGTCAAACAGCATATTGCTGTATTTCATATCTACATACCTGCCCAATATTTCAAAGTTCCGCTTGTCAAAAATAGTGGTCAGCTCTTTGATCATTAAACTACCTTTGGTCCATCTACTCAGGTCAGGCTTTACAGTTACTTTAAAGCGGTAAACCGGGATAGAATCCAGGTAAGTGCCACTGGAAAAAGCGTAATCATAATACTGACGCATATTGGCGGTAAAGATCTCGGTCTTATCGCCAATAAAGGGTAAGCCTTTAACCGGCCTGCCCGGCGAGAAGATCAGTGTTTTCAACTTTTCTTTATACCCCGCATTGGCACCCGACGCTTTACCCACTGCAGAAGGCCCATCGGTGTAGGCCGACTGGTAAGCATTCATGAAAATATAATCAAACATCTCTGCCGTATACAGCTCGTATTTGCCATTCTTTTTAAACAAATGCCCTGTATCCTGCTTCACCACATATTGCAGCCAGGGGGCTGATGTTTGCCTTTTCACCTTGCGGTATAAACGTCCGGTTACTTTATTTTTCTTATCGTAAGTATAAATGCTGTTTTCTGCTGTAAAAGCATACTTTTTCATGTTGCGGAAAGCCTGATAAAAACTGGTATCCGTAGTCACCGCACGGATAAAAGTCTCTACACTCAGCCGCTCTGCAGTAATGTTTACCGCAGAATCAAGCTGTATCGTTTTAATCGTATCTGCAGTAAAACGCTGAATTTCCTGATTATATCCTTTTAAGCCGCACAGCAACAGCAGCACAAGCAGCCTATACTTCATACCCAAATTAATTCCCCAGCTGTTTTAAGGCAATATAAGCCATTAAGCCGGTTGATGACCTTAGCGCGTCCTCGTCAATATCAAAATTCGGTGTATGTACAGAATAACAGGTATCCTTGGCTTTATTTCCAGTACCCAACCTGTAAAAACAAGCATCGGTAATTTGTGAATAATAGGCAAAATCTTCCGCAGCCATCCAGATGTCCAGGTCAATTACATTTTCCTTACCCAAATATTCCTCCGCATAAGCCTTTGCATTTGCCGTCAGCTGCTCCTCGTTAATCAAATAAGGATAACCATCCATGATCCTGAAATCACAGCTTCCGCCCATACTTTCGGCAATACCTTCAGCCATTTTCTTCATCAGTCTTTTCGCTTCTTTGCGCCAGTCCTCATTCAGCGTCCTGAAAGTACCTTCCAGTTTCACTTCATTCGGGATGATATTCGTTGCCCCATTGGCGATCACCTTTCCAAAAGAAAGTACCGAAGGCAAACGCGGATCTGCATTACGGCTTACAATCTGTTGCAAAGCCACAATGATGTGTGAAGCAATCAGTACCGGATCTATATTTTGCTGGGGCTGGGCTCCGTGTCCGCCTTTGCCAATCACAGTCACATACAATTCATCGGTAGATGCCATGTAAATGCCAGATTTGAAACCTACTTTACCAGCATCAATCAAAGGCATCACGTGCTGCCCTACAATATGATGTGGTTTTGGATTCTCCAATACACCTTCTTTAATCATGATACTTGCACCACCGGGCAAAATTTCCTCCCCAGGTTGAAAAATCAGTTTCACTGTGCCGCCAAACTCAGCTTTTAAACTGTTCAGGATATAAGCTGTTCCCAGCAGCGAAGAAGTATGTACATCGTGGCCGCAGGCATGCATTACACCAGGATTTTTTGAAGCATAAGGTTTGTCGTTGGCTTCCAAAATCGGTAAAGCGTCCATATCGGCACGCAAAGCGATCACCTGATCAGAAGGCAATTCGCCTTTAATCAAACCAACCACACCGGTATTCGCCATTTCCGAAAAAGGGATACCCAGCTCAGTCAATTGCTTTTTGACATAAGCAGAGGTTTCAAACTCCTTAAATGAGAGTTCCGGATTGGCATGTAAATGCTGACGGTGACCATTTACCTGTTCAAATATGTTGGAAGAAAGTTCCTGAATCTTTTCTTTGATTTTCATCAGTATATAATTTTATTTGTGACCAGTGATGAAACTATTCACTGCTATAATTTAAAATGGGTGCATTGATTTTTTCCCTGAAGATGAACAAGGTAGGAAAAGTACCCCGCAACTCGTTCATCAAACGCTGCGCCTCCAGTCTTGTTCTAAAATCACCAACACGTACGTAATAGTTCGGTTCTTTATAAATGACATAAGTATTCAATTCCGGATACAGCGAATTGAACTTACTCTGTTCGCCAAAAGCTTCCCGCCGGTCAGATCCATAAAAAATCTGTACCCTAAAACCCATTTGCGAAACAATGGTCTTACCCGGTTTACCCACACTCACTTCCGGAACGGAAACGGCCGACTTCATATTCAATGCAATACGTTTGGCAATTAAACTATCGATCATTGGATCTTTAACCACAGCGACTACGCCCTTTTCCTGCGCAAAAACACCGAAAGTTAAACCACACAATATACCTGTAAACAAATTCCTCATGAAAAGCTATTAAAAAAAGAATGCCGAATTCTGATTACAAAACTCGGCATTCTATATGTTTATTACAAATTACAATCCTGCTCCGTGACAGTTTTTGAATTTCTTACCGCTGCCGCATGGACAAGGTTCGTTCCTGCCTACAGTAACCTCTTTACGAACCGGTTGCTGAGGGGCAAGTTCACGGGTATCTTCCATCACATCAGCCGTACTGCTTGACTCGTTGAACTCTGGTTTAGACATTTTCAACCTGCTTGGCGCTGGTCTTGGTGCCTGAACTTCACGTACATCATCCGGATCAGTCTGAATTGGAATACCACCTTTATACAAGAAACTCACCACTTCTTTGTTTACCGCATTCAGCATATTCTTAAACAAATTGAAAGCTTCCATTTTATAAATGATCAATGGATCTTTTTGCTCGTATACCGCATTTTGTACCGATTGCTTCAATTCATCCATTTCACGCAAATGCTCTTTCCACGACTCGTCAATTAAGGCAAGAACAATGGTTTTTTCAAATGATTTGGTAATCTCGCGGCCGTCGTTATCAATTGCTTTTTGTAAAACAACAGGAACCTGGATGCTGCGCATACCATCAGTAAACGGTACAACAATCTGTTCGATCTGCTCACCACGCTCCGCATATACCTGGTTTAATACCGGCATGGCCTGCGAAATGATGGCATCAGATTTACGCTCATAAAATGTACTTGCTTCTTCAAACAATTTATCTGTCAAAGCATGGATCCCTTTAGCATGGAATTCAGCATCGTCAATAGAAGTATCAAAAGAGAAGTTTTTAATCACTTCCAGTTTAAACCCTTCAAAATTGCCTTCTTCTTTATATTCAGTCGCAATATCTTCGGCAACATCAAACACCATATTGCTCATGTCTACATCTAAACGCTCACCAAATAAGGCGTTTCTACGTTTAGCGTAAATTACAGAACGCTGAGAGTTCATCACATCATCATATTCCAGCAAACGCTTACGGATACCAAAGTTGTTTTCTTCTACTTTTTTCTGTGCACGTTCAATAGATTTGGTAATCATCGAATGCTGAATCACTTCGCCATCCTCAATACCCATTTTAACCATGATGTTTGAAATCCTTTCAGATCCAAATAAACGCATCAAGTTATCTTCCAGCGATACAAAGAACTGGGATGAACCCGGATCACCCTGACGACCGGCACGACCGCGCAACTGCCTGTCTACACGACGGGACTCATGACGCTCTGTACCTACAATTGCCAAACCTCCGGCTTCCTTAACACCTGCACCCAATTTAATGTCGGTACCACGACCGGCCATATTCGTTGCAATGGTTACCTGACCTGCCTGACCTGCTTCAGCAACAATGTCTGCCTCTCTCTGGTGCATCTTCGCGTTCAACACATTGTGTTTAATCCCGCGCAGTTTCAACATCCTGCTCAGCAATTCCGAAATCTCTACCGAGGTTGTACCCACCAAAACTGGTCGGCCTGCCTGGGTAAGCGAAACAATCTCTTCGGCTACCGCATTGTATTTTTCACGGATGGTACGGTATACATAATCCTGGTGATCTTTTCTTGAAATTACCCTGTTGGTCGGGATTTCAACCACATCCAGTTTATAAATTGACCAGAACTCGCCGGCTTCTGTAGTTGCCGTACCAGTCATACCACAAAGCTTGTGGTACATCCTGAAAAAGTTCTGCAAAGTCACTGTAGCATAAGTTTGTGAAGCATCTTCTACTTTCACATTCTCTTTCGCCTCAATCGCCTGGTGTAAACCATCAGAATAACGGCGACCGTCCATGATACGGCCAGTCTGCTCATCTACAATTTTGATCTTACCTTCATCGATGATGTATTCCACATCAATTTCAAACAAAGTATAAGCTTTCAACAACTGGTTTACCGAGTGGATACGTTCAGCTTTGATCGAGTAATCACGCATCAGGGCATCCTTATGTGCAATTTTCTCTTCGCTGCTTAAAGCAGATTTCTCGATTTCAGCAATCTCAGTACCTACATCAGGCAATACAAAGAAATGCGCGTCTTCACCAGATTTGGTAATCAGCTCAATACCTTTCTCTGTCAGCTCTACCTGGTTATTTTTTTCATCAATATAGAAATACAGTTCAGAATCTACCTTAGGCATATTCTTAGACTGATCAGCCATATAGTGATTTTCAGTTTTCAATAAGGTTTGCTTCACACTACCCTCACTTAAAAACTTGATCAATGCTTTATTCTTAGGCAAACCACGGTGTGCACGCAACAATGCCAAACCACCTTCACCTTCTTCGGTTCCGGCTTTACCGTCGTTAATTAATTTCTTCGCTTCGTTTAACGCTTTGGTTACATACTCTTTTTGTGCATTTACCAAACGCTCAATCCTTGGTTTCAATTCATGAAACTCGTGCTGATCACCAAAAGGAACTGGTCCTGAAATGATCAATGGCGTACGTGCATCATCGATCAATACGGAATCGACCTCATCCACCATCGCAAAGTGCAGTTTACGCTGAACCAGTTGATCCGGAGTCTGCGACATGTTGTCACGTAAATAATCAAACCCGAATTCGTTATTGGTACCATAAGTGATGTCTGCCAGGTAAGCATTTCTACGTTCCTGAGAGTTCGGCTCATGTTTATCAATACAATCTACAGAAATGCCATGGAACTCAAACAAAGGACCATTCCACTCCGAGTCACGACGGGCCAGGTAATCATTCACGGTTACAATATGCACACCCTGTCCGGCTAACGCATTCAGGTAAGCCGGCAATGTACTTACCAAGGTTTTACCCTCACCAGTCGCCATCTCCGCAATTTTACCATTGTGCAATACCATACCACCGATCAGCTGCACATCATAGTGCACCATATTCCATTTCACTTCTACTCCAGCAGCTTCCCAGGTATTGGCCCAAAAGGCTTTATCGCCTCTGATCACCACATTCTTCTTGCGTGCAGCATAGTCCCGGTCAAACTGGGTTGCAGTCACTTCAAGTTCTGCATTTTCTGAAAGTCGTCTTGAAGTTTCTTTCACTACAGCAAATGCCTGGGGCAGGATTTCCTGTAATACAACTTCGAGTTCTTTATCACGATCTTTGATCAATGCATCAATCTGATCGTATAAAGCTGTTTTTTCATGTAATGACAATGCTTTATCTTCAGCATTAGTTTTCAATCCACTGATTTTTTCATCAATGCCTGCAAGTGCTTTGGCAATTACATCTTTGAAGTACACGGTTTTATTCCGCAATTCATCATTGCTCAATACCGATAACTTTTCGTATTCCTGGTTTATCTTTATTACGATAGGCTGTAAAGCCTTAATATCTCTTTCCGATTTGCTTCCAAATACCTTGGTTAAAAATCCTAACATGTATGTTTTGTGTTTGTTTTCGTTAAAAATGATCAATTACAACAACCAAGCCTATGACAGTCAAGTCAAATTGTCAGTTGCCGGGCGCTAAAAATACAAAATATCCTGTACTTTATATGGATAGACTGGGCTTTATTTAAGGAGGATAAAGCTAAGGGCTGTTGTTTTTAGTGATTTCCTTGATCGTCAGATCAACGATGATATATTGGTCAATGCGGTGTTTTTCAATTGGCTTTTCAGCTTGGACACCAATAGCGGTCAAGGCGCTGTACGACAAAAAGAAAGGGTGTCTGGGGGTATCCGGTTGTGCCGCACGGACAGCAGAAGGCTCTTTATTCACCTGCTGGCTATCACAATACTGTTTCGTTAACAGTCGCATTCCTTCAATCCGCTCCGCCTTTGCCAGGTGAGTCAGACTAAAAAATACCAATGATAAAGTAACAATATGTTTCATCTTTGTGGGCAAGCGTTTTAATTCTTTCTGGCCTTTCAGCGGCCAAAGCTATATTTTATCTTTAATATAAAGAAATCTGCTAGCTGCAAATTCTGTTCCAACATCAAAAGCAAATGCCAGGACCGCCAAAACGCAATCAATCAAACCAGGCTACCCATCAGGAAGTAAATTCCTTCAACTCCGCTAAATCCGCCCGCAAACCTTTTTCGGCATCTCCTGGTTTCCATCCGCCTTTCTTTGCAAAATAAAAATACACCAGGAGTACAATGAGCGGAGAAAAAGTGGTCAGCAAGGCCATTCCCAAACCGGCTTCCGGTATCCTCCGTGGTAAAAAAGACAAAATAACCATGACCGAAGAAGCTTGTATCATCGCAACAGTATACTTCATAATCTGGCGATACCTGGAATACACAACAATGAGCTCTTCCAGTGCCTGTTGCAGGTTCATTCCTTCCAGTGCTATTTTTTTAAGATCCAGGTTTGCCTTCAGCAGGATCAATACCAATGCGAGACTACATGAAGTTAAAAGCCCCAATGGCACAAACTCAAAACCCATCTTATAATCAAATGGATTTCCGGTCAGGCAAAAGATAAAACATACCGAATAAAATAGAAAAAGTGTAATCAATCCGAAATAAAACCGCCTGATCCGGGCAATCCGCGAAACAGAGCGGGCCCTGATCATACTTACCACAATTTTCTGATTGATTTCTTCTGTAGCCTGAAGTCTGCGATCATATTCCAGCCACACAGTCTTTAACTCATCTAAGTTCATAACGATCTGATTTAATTATTTTTTCAAGCTTAATTTTGATTCTGTTGATCCGGACCCCAACATTAACTTTACTGATCCCTATAATTTCGCTGATCTCTTCATAATTCTTATCTTCAAGATACAGCAGAATAACTGCCCTTTCTATTTCAGAAAGCAAGCGTATAGCCCGCTTCAACTGCGACATCTGCTCATCAGCTGCCGCAAAATCACTGACATCCGGAATTTGAAATTCATCGGCCGACAAGTCCTTGCGCTCCGGCATCTTACGTTCCTTTCTGAAAACGGTAATTGCGGTGTTCAATGCAACCCGATACATCCAGGTACTTGGTTTCGATTCTGCCCTGAAAGATGGGAACGACTTCCAAAGTTGCAGTACAATCTCCTGGAACAAATCCTTTTTGTCCTCCGGATGATGCGCATAAAGGTTACAGACCTTATAGATGATTCCGCGATGTATGTTGATCATGTCGACAAATACCTTCTCCATCATTTTCTTTATTTGCAGCATAAGTCGCAAAATCAGCAGTGAAATTACATGTTTCTAAAAATATCTGCAGACTTAAATGACGATGGTTTAGTTATTTCGCATCTTTGCCCGAAAGATTACCATGGCAGATTTCCGTTTAGAAGTATTTTATGCTGTAGCCAAAAGGTTGAGTTTTACCAAAGCCGCAGCCGAATTGTATGTTACACAACCGGCGGTTACCAAACACATCCACGAACTGGAACAGCAATACAGCAGCAAATTATTTGACCGCCAGGGCAATAAAATACAACTCACCGCTGCAGGAAAAATCTTACTGAACCACGCAGAAAATATCTTTGGCATTTACAGGGCCATTGAGTTTGACATGAATGCCTTGCTCCAGGTAGACAAAGGCACCCTACATCTTGGCGCCAGCACCACAATTTCTCAATACCTCATTGCCCCCATACTCGCGGGGTTTAAAAAGAAATTCAAAGAAATAGAGCTCCGCCTCACGACTGGGAATACCGAACAAATTGAAGCAGCATTGCTTAAAAAGAACATTGAACTCGGCATTGTAGAAGGCCAGTCGCGCAACCCTGAAATCAGTTATTCCGATTTCATCAAAGATGAAATTGTACTGGTTTGCAGTAAAGACCACCCATTGGCCAGAACTGCCGAACTGGAGCCCGAAGCACTAAAATCACTCCGGTTTGTTTTAAGAGAGCAGGGATCGGGCACCAGGCAGGTGATTGAACATGCCTTAAAAACAGTAAATCTGAAAATCTCTGACCTGCCCCTGGAAATACAATTGGGCAATACCGAAAGCATCAAGTCTTACCTGATCCATTCTCATGCAGTCGCTTTTTTATCTATCCATGCCATCACCAGGGAGTTGATGAATGGAGAACTGAGGATTATTGATGTAAAGGATCTCGCCATTACCAGGAGTTTTCACTTCATACACCTTCAGGGCCTTGCAGATCCAATTGCTGAGAAATTAATCCGCTTTGCCAAACTTCATTATAACCTGCAGTAATACTCCATAAATAACGGGAATAAGCATAACCTGGCTGGCCAACGTAGATTTGCGATAGAAAATACCTCAAAACTATGCATCCTACATCCAATATACTTTACCCCAAAATCATTTTCTTCGGTTGTGCCCTGCTTTCCTTATTGCCTTTCATCTCCCCTGCATTTGCTTTGCTGATGGGTATCTTTCTTGCGCAGGTCATGATCCATCCCTATACAGCACAAAGTCACCAAGCCACTGGTTTGTTGTTAAAGATAGCCGTGGTAGGTCTGGGGTTTGGCATGAATTTGTTCAGTGCCCTGAAAGCCGGGGAAGAAGGCATTTTATTTACCATTGCTTCCATTTTTGGGGTGTTGACACTCGGTTATTTCCTGGGCAGGTGGCTTCATATAGAAAGTAAAATCTCCGCTTTGATTGCCGCCGGTACCGCCATTTGTGGCGGCAGTGCCATCGCGGCGCTATCCCCAGTGGTCAATGCCAGTGAAAAGCAGATTTCTGTTGCCCTGGGCACCGTATTTATCCTCAATGCAATTGCCTTAATCCTGTTCCCTTCCATTGGACATTGGCTACATCTGACACAGACACAATTTGGCATGTGGTGCGCCATCGCCATTCACGACACCAGCTCGGTAGTGGGTGCGGCCAGTAAATACGGCGACCAGGCGCTTCAAATTGCCACAACAGTTAAACTAGCCCGCGCTTTATGGATTATTCCGGTTTCCCTGGCCGCGAGTTATCTGTTTAAAACGGACAGGACAAAAGTACAGATCCCCTATTTCATCGCCCTGTTTATTGCCGCCATGTTAGCCAATACCTATATCCCTTTTGTTGCACAGCTATCCCCTTACCTCACAGCTTCAGCCAAATCAGGATTAAGCTTAACTTTGTTCCTCATCGGCTCAGGCCTGTCCTTTAAAACCTTAAAAAAAGTGGGCCTTGCACCTTTGGCACAAGGCATCGCCTTATGGCTTTTCATCTCTGTGTTTAGCCTTTGGGCAATCACGACATTATTTCGTGTATAAGCCGCTGCTAATTCGCACTTTCTTCGGTGTTTCTTCGGACATTCTTCGGCTAAAGACCCTTTTAACGAAGAATGTCCGAAGAAAGTACGAAGGAGGTCAGAGGAAAGTATATCGAATGTGCAGCAAATTCATTTCTGATCAACAGCAAAAGCAGCAGGCGTATCGCCCCATAACCAGATCAATATTGAAACTTAAGCTGTGATAATTTAGCTAAAGCGGTATATTTGCCCAAAGGACAGACAACAGTTCTTCAATTAAAACCAAAAATCACAACAGATGAACATTTTACTATTAGGTTCTGGAGGCAGAGAAAGCGCTTTTGCATGGAAAATCAGCCAATCCACTCAATGCTCACAACTATTTATTGCCCCGGGTAATGGTGGTACACATGCGTATGGTAAAAACATCAACATCAATCCAAATAACTTTGATGCAGTAAAAGCACTGGTACTTAAAGAAAATATTGAACTGGTTGTGGTAGGTCCGGAAGAACCCCTGGTAAATGGTATCCACGACTACTTTGTGAATGATCCTGAACTTTCCGGAATTCCGGTGATCGGTCCTAAAAAAGAGGGTGCGATTCTGGAAGGAAGTAAAGACTTCTCCAAGCAATTTATGGCGCGCCATGGTATTCCAACACCAGGTTCCGAATCTTTTACCAATGAAACTTTAGCTGAAGGACTGGCTTACCTGGATAACCACAGTTTACCCATCGTATTGAAAGCTGACGGCCTGGCCGCTGGTAAGGGTGTTGTGATTTGCCAGACCGTAGCTGAGGCTAAAGAAGAACTGCAACTGATGCTGGGTGGAAAATTTGGCACTGCCGGCTCCCTGGTCGTGATCGAAGAATACCTGACAGGAATTGAACTTTCCGTTTTTGTACTGACAGACGGCGACAATTATGTGATCCTGCCGGAAGCTAAGGATTATAAAAAAATCGGACAAGGCGATAGCGGCCTGAACACTGGCGGCATGGGTTCGGTATCACCGGTTCCTTTTGCCGATGCCAAATTCCTGAAAGCAGTAGAAGACAGCATCATCATTCCGACGATAAACGGTTTAAAGAAAGACAAAATAGACTATACTGGTTTTATCTTCTTCGGCTTATTTAAAGTTGGGGATAAACCAATGATCATTGAATACAACTGCCGCATGGGCGATCCGGAAACGGAAAGTGTTTTACCACGCATCGAGAATGATCTGGTTGAACTTTTCATCGCCACCGCTAAAAAGCAATTGGGTAATTATACCTTGAACATCAGCCCTAAAAACGCGGCAACAGTGATGTTGGTTGCGGGCGGCTACCCTGGTGATTATGAAAAAGGGAAAGCCATTTCAGGCATTGAAAACATCCGTCAATCTTTAGCATTTCATGCGGGAACTATATTGGAAGGTGGGGTAGTGAAAAGCAATGGCGGCCGCGTTTTAGCGGTTACCAGTTTACAGGACAACCAGTTTGAAGCCTTGCAATCGGCAACAGCCGATGCGGCACGCATTTATTTTGACGGCAAATACTTCAGGGAAGACATCGGCTTTGACCTGGTCTAAGCAAAACCTCAGTAAACAAAAAAGACCTGGCATATAGCCAGGTCTTTTTTGTTTACTGAGGTTTGATCAATTATTTCGATTTACCTAAAATTTCAGCAAGTTTTGACTGCAACTCTTCGCCTCTAACATTTTTAGCAATGATTTTTCCAGAAGGGTCAATCAGGAAGTTTGCAGGAATACCACGCACACCATACATTTTAGAAGCTGCATTTTCCCAGCCTTTCAAATCTGACAGTTGTGTCCAGGTCAAACCATCTTTTTCAATCGCGTTTAACCAGTCTTGTTTTTTACCAGGGTTATCCAATGAAACACCAAGAACAGTAAAGTTTTTGTCTTTGAAAGCATTGTAAGCTTTAACTACGTTAGGGTTTTCACCACGGCATGGTCCACACCATGAAGCCCAGAAGTCAAGCAATACATATTTTCCACGGAAATCAGATAATTTAACCGGTTTGTCATTCACATCATTCTGGGTGAAATCCATCGCTATTTTACCAATATCTGTGTTCTTAGCACCGCTGATTTGCTGAGCAATGCTTTTACCCAGGTCTGTCGCTTTTACCGCAGCAGAAAATTTGTTGAATTCAGCTTCCGTTCCATTCAGATCTTTGTCAATATCCATGGTTCCCTGATAGGCAACCAGACCAACATAAGAGTTCAGGTTGGCTTGATAAAACTGTTTGTTCAACACATCCATTTCTGCTTTATTGGCATCATCACGGCTGTAAACCGTTTTCATGTAAGCTTCATCGTTACGTTCTGCTTCAGTTTTACTGCGGTATTCAGCCATCAAAGCTGCGCTTTTTGCACGTACAGCTTTGGTAAGGACTTTATATTTAGCATCATCCTCATTAATTTTCGAGCCGGTGATTACCGCGCGGGTTAATGAATCTGTAGCAGAATTAACCTGAAGTACAGCAGGCTCAAGATAAAGCATAATGGCATCATTAGGCGTACCTTGTTTTGTAGGTTCAGCATGTTTAATTCTGAGTGAACCCTGTGCAATACCTTGTATTGAGCCGGTAAAAGAAAATTTACCTCCAACAATGGCTGCCGAATCCACAATTGGATTAGCCCTGGTGCCATAATATAAATAAGCTTTTGCTGGTGCGCCCAGGTTTCCGATTTTACCGTTAATGGTAAATTTACTTGGGGCTTGTGCCATAACAGCTGCAGGCAACAAACAAGCGGCGATCAACGAGATCTTTTTCATAGTTCTTTTTTTGATATGTAATAAGTTTGGTTATTAGGATTCAAATGTAGTTAATGCACAAAAAATATAACGAAAAATCAAATGTAATATTATAGTAGCTTTTGAAAGGTACGCCACCATAAATCAGGCATTTCGCCATTCACAGCAGTGGTATAATCGTCGTAGCGGCAAGGAACCAGGTGAAAACGTTCATTTTTTGACAATCCGGTTGGATAAGGCACCTGCATCCACCAGCGATCGGATTTCTTGCTCTTCACAAATAACATCTCCCCTGAACCATCATTTAAACTGGCCCTGTAAATCAGGTATTGTGATTTCGGACTCAGTGGAAAATCTTTCTTGCGGTTGTAAAAACCATCAATGAAATACCAGACCATTTGTGCCAGAAGCATCGCCGTTTGTCCATTCTGGTCAAATACGGGGTTAAACTCATAGAAACCAATAGAACTCAATTTATCGCTCATTCCGGCATACCGGGTAATGCGACAGGCCTGTTCACCGTAAAAACCGTTCGGACTGGCATTGGCATTTCCTTTGGCGTCTGAGGAACGGATGGCACCCATGTCAAAACTGATCATACTGGCATTTCTGATGATCGGCTCTGTAAGCGTGATGTCTGCAGAGAATTCACCCAAACGATGGGCATCAAAATAAAGCTTGCTCATCACTTTCAGACTGTCCTGATTGACAAAATAGGTTTGATAACCGATGTTACTGAAATTGAAGAGGTAATTGGGTTGATGTAGGAGGATTTTATTCAGATAAGTATCTGATTTGGCAGCAAGGCCTTCCTGATCTTCCTCATCCAGGTCAAACTTACTGTCAACCACCACCAAGTCTACCTTTTGCTCCAGACTTTCATAAGCCAGGTACTGCGCATAAGTCAGGTCTTGTCCGCCGCCAATGATTATCGGCAAAATGTCCATTTTAATCAACTCTGCAACCACCATTTTAACGGCTACATAGGTATCTGAAATGGCAGCTCCGGCCCTGATGTTTCCAAGATCTATAATGCGGCTATTGAAAGCCCCTTCATTTAACGTATAAAATTGAGCACGGAAATATTCCGGCCCCAATGCGCAGCCTTCGTTGTTTACCGCTGCCCGGTCGTCTAAAACCCCAAAAATGGCAATATCATATTGCTTATCTTCCAGATCAGGAAATGTATCGGTATAAAAACTGGCTTTTAAACCGAGCTGACTGGTATAAAACCCATGTTTTGGAGTGAATTTGTCCGTGCTTAAGGGAGAAAAAAAATCTGCTAAAGACATATTGTAATATAATGTATGACATCAAATATCTATTTTTGAGCCCATATATTAATGAACATCCTAAAAAAAATGAAATGATATTGGTTACCGGTGCTACTGGATTTTTAGGAACAGAGTTGATTCAACAACTGAGCGTGCAGGGTTTAAAACTGCGGGCATTGAAGCGCAAAACATCGGTTGTACCTGATTTACTGCGGAACAACAAACAGATTGAATGGGTAGATGCAGACATCAATGACCTGGCTTCGCTGGAGGATGCTTTTGAAAACATAGACCAGGTATATCATTGTGCAGCGCTGGTTTCTTTTGACCCGAAGGACAAGGCCAGACTTTTGAAAATCAACATTGAAGGCACCAGCAATATCGTCAACCTTTGCAACCATTTTGGTGCACGTTTACTCCATGTGAGCTCTGTAGCGGCCCTGGGAAATGCAAAAAAAGGCGCGTTAATTACCGAAAAGGATTTCTGGGAATACGATGCTAAAGCACATGCGTATGCCATTTCAAAATATGAAGGTGAAATGGAGGTCTGGCGGGGCATTGCCGAAGGGCTGGATGCGGTGATTGTCAACCCGTCGGTCATTATTGGTGCTGCCGCAGGGTTTAAAGGTAGCGGAGCCATTTTTAAATTGGTTAAAGACGGCCTGTCTTTTTACACCGGAGGCGCGACCGGCATTGTTGACGTTCAGGATGTTGCCAAAAGCATGATCAGCCTGATGAACAGTAGTGAAAGCGCAGCCCGGTTTACCATTTCGGCCGAAAATTATCATTATCAGCAATTTTTCTCAGAAATAGCGAAGGGCATGGGCGTTAAAGCTCCCGCCCGCGAGGCCAAAGCCTGGATGCTGGGCATTGCCTGGCGTGCGGCAAAACTGGCTTCCCTGTTTACAGGTAAGCCCGCAGCATTAACCAGCGACGCAGCCAGGAGCAGTCTGAATGAAAGTCTGTACAGCAATGAGAAGATTAAAAGCACCATTGACATTGAGTTTAAACCCCTTAAGCAAAGCATTGCCGAAATTTGCGCAGTACTCCGCAATTAGCAAGCTTTGTGCAATTGAATACCTATATTTGACATTATTAACCCCCTAGAACCACCTATTCCTGAAACGGATGAAACAAAAAAACTTTTACATTATTGACTTTGACAGTACCTTTACCCAGGTAGAGGCCCTCGACGAACTGGCCCGTATCTCCCTAAAAAAGCATCCTGAAAAGGAAGCCATTTTCCAAAAAATTGAAGACTATACCAACCTTGCCATGGAAGGAAAACTTTCATTTGGTGAAAGTTTAGCCCAAAGGGTGCGACTGCTGGAGGCCACTGAAGATCATTTGAAGCAGCTGATCAAGGTGCTGAAAAAGAAAGTATCTGCTTCTTTTTCCCGCAACGCGGCTTTCTTTAAAAAACATGCAGATGAAGTGCTGATTGTGTCAGGCGGATTTAAAGAGTTCATTACGCCTGTAGTAAGCCAGTACCACATCAAAAAAGAAAACATTTACGCCAATACCTTTGTCACAACCGGTGATGGCAAGATTATAGATTACGACCACTCCAATCCTTTAAGTGAAGAGGGCGGAAAAGTAAAACTGATGCAACAGATGAACCTTGAAGGCGATTTATACGGCATTGGTGATGGCTACTCAGACTTTCAACTGCGCGAAAGCGGCCTGATTAAAAAATTCTATGCCTTTACAGAAAACATCTCGAGGGAAAGTATTGTCAAAAAAGCAGATCATGTTACGCCAAGTTTTGACGAGTTCTTATATGTAAACAACTTACCGCGGGCAATATCTTATCCAAAAAACAGGATTTTGTGCCTGATCATTGGCGATATAGACCCGAAAAGCGTAGAGATGTTAAAGAAAGATGGCTTTTCTATTCGTCATAAAACAAGTTTTGAAGAGAAATATGTGGCCGATGTACACATGATGCTACTTGCTGACGGTGAGAAGATCACAGCCGATCAGTTGCAAAGGGCAGTTACCTTAAAAACCATTGGCTACCTGGGCAACGCAAAACACAAAATTGACCTGCAAAGGTGTACGGAACAAGGAATTGTTGTTTTTGACGACACCAAAGCAAATCCCCGCAACAATATTTTCATTCCTAAAAGGATGATCGACTTTATGAATTCGGGTACCACACACCTCAGCAGCAATTTCCCGAACCTTCAGTTACCGAGAATTGACAAGTCGCACCGCCTGATCCACATCCATAAAAACGTTCCTGGAATTATGGCAAAGATCAATATGGCCTTTGCTTACCATGACATCAATATTGTGGGCCAGTTTCTGATGACGAACCCGAGTATTGGTTATGTAATTACGGACATCAATGCGCAGTACGACAAGCAACTGTTTAAATTTTTAAAGACAATTGAGCATACCATAAAGTTCCGCGTTTTGTATTAACAGTACAATTCGGTTTGTTTACCTTTGTGGCAAACTAACTTACGAATGGAACTTACACCACAAATTAAAGAAAAGCTAGATAAGCTGCAGGAGAAATATGCTGCCATGGGGCAGGATATGGCAGCTTATCTGGATGGTTTGCTGTACGCAGATTTCTTAACCTACTGGGATTACATCCACCTGGATACTTTGCTGAGCCTGCAAAGCCCAAAAACTTCCTTTCCTGATGAAGAGATTTTCATCATGTACCACCAGATCACCGAGCTTTATTTTAAGCTTTCATTACATGAGTTTAAGCAAATTGCCGCACATCCGGACCTGACAGTGGAATTTTTCACGGCCAGGGTAAAACGTATCAATGCCTATTTTAATGCACTGACCAGCTCTTTCGACGTGATGGTTGAGGGCATGGAAAAAGAACAGTTTTTAAAATTCCGCATGTCCCTCCTGCCGGCCAGTGGTTTTCAGTCCGGCCAGTACCGCATGATTGAAATTTGCGCTACTGATTTCATTCGTCTGGTAGATAAAAGTAAAAGAACGGAACTTGCCAATGCCGATATAGAAACACAGTTTGAGCACATTTACTGGAAGTTTGGGGCAACCGAACTGGCTACAGGTAAACAAACTTTAACCCTCAAACAGTTCATCAACAAATATGCGGACCAGTTTTTACAATTGATCAAAGATCGCAAAGACAGTAATTTAGCTGCGCTTTACCATAAACTTGTAGCCGAAGGAAAAGATGTGAGCGCATTGGCAGAAGAACTGCGCAAGCTGGATTTATTTGTCAATGTAGAATGGCCCTTGTCGCATTACAAATCTGCAGTACGGTATTTGGAGCGCGACCCGGTAGACATTGCGGCTACCGGCGGAACCAACTGGCAGAAATACCTGCCTCCGCGCTTTCAGAAACGAATTTTCTATCCATTTCTTTGGACAGCAGAACAAATGGAAGAATGGGGTAAAGGCTGGGTTCTTAGTGTATTAAAAACACTTAGAAATGAGGCTTAAACATTCTGTAAATCAAAAATAAAAGTGCTTTAAAGGTCAATTTTTCTTACTTTTGCAGCAAGTAATAAGTACTATAATGAACGAGACACTGGATATCACAATCACTAAAGCTGAAACAAGCAGGCTAACAGTAACAGATTTTTCTCAATTACCTTTCGGAAAGGTATTTTCTGACCATATGTTTATTGCAGAATATGACAATGGCGAATGGGCAAATTTACAGGTCATGCCTTATGGACCCATTCCGATGAGTCCGGCGATTTCAGCCCTGCATTATGGTCAGGCTATATTTGAAGGTATGAAAGCTTACCGCCAGCATGATGGTAAAATCAGTGTATTCAGGGCCGGGAAAAACTTTGATCGTTTCAACAAATCTGCCGCACGTATGTCTATGCCGGCTATCCCTAAGGATATCTTTATGCAAGGTATTGCGGCATTGATTGATATTGATGAGCAATGGGTACCTGCGCAAGACGGCTACTCGCTATACATCCGTCCGGTTATGTTTGCCACTGACCCGTATTTAGGTGTTAAACCTTCAGACAAATATACCTTTGCTTTATTGACAACGCCTACCGGCCCTTACTACAGCAAAGCTTTAAAAGTAAAAATCGAAACAGAATATACCCGTGCAGATGACGGCGGTGTAGGTTATGCAAAAACTGCAGGAAACTATGCGCGTTCTTTATACCCTTTTGCTGAAGCGCAGAAAGAAGGTTTTGATCAGTTGATCTGGACAGATGCGGCTTCACATGAGTATATTGAAGAGGCCGGAACAGCCAATTTAATCTTTGTGATTGATGGCAAACTGGTTACCCCTTCGGTAAGAAGTACGGTATTAGACGGTGTAACGCGTGATACCATCATTCAGCTGGCTAAAAAAGCTGGTATTGAAGTAGAAGAAAGACGTGTTACTGTTAAAGAAATCATCGAAGGTATTGAAAATGGCAGCTTAACCGATGCTTTTGCAGCCGGAACCGCAGCAACAGTAACCCCGATTGGAGAAATTGGTTATGAAGGCAAAACGTATACCCTGACTGATCCGGCTACACGTACCATCTCAGCCGGTATTGCCAAAACACTGAACGATATCCGCTACGGACTTGCGCCGGATGAATTTGGCTGGAACTGGATTGTTTAACCCGCAATACCGATAGTAAAACTTTAAGGCGCCTGGAACAGGGCGCCTTTTTTATAAAGCGTTTATCCTAACCAAACCGATATTTCAACATGAAGAAAACATTATTCCTCAGTTTAACCATGTCTTTATTTCTTGTCACCCATACACAGGCTCAACTCAAAAAACTGAGTCAGCAACAAACATTTGGTACCGCGGCCTCATTGACTCAACCCATGTCTACCTTAAACGGCTGGCGCGATGACGCGCACTATATTGAGGTAGATCCCAAAGACAACCGGATGTATGCTGTGGATATCAAATCCGGTGCAAGAACAGCTTATACGCCACCACCAGTAAGCAATGTCAATGTTTTTGTCAAAGACAAAGATGTGTACATCCAATATGGGAAAGAAGAACCCAAACAATTGACCAGCAATTCTGCCGAGGAGAAGAATCCGACCTTATCACCAGACGGAAAATATGTTGCGTTTACCCGCAACAACGACCTGTATGCAGTTAACGTGGCCAACGGCCAGGAAATCAGGTATACTACAGATGCTACCGATGTCATTTACAACGGCTGGTCATCCTGGGTTTATTATGAAGAAATTCTGGGCCGCCCCACCAATTACCGCGCCTTCTGGTGGTCGCCAGACAGTAAAAAACTGGCCTTTATGCGTTTTGACGACACCAAAGTGCCCATGTTTCCGATCAATGGCTCAACCGGGCAGCATGGCTATGTAGAAAAAACCCGCTACCCTAAGGCCGGCGACCCGAATCCGGAAGTCCGCGTAGGTTTTGTACCTGTTACAGGGGGGCAAGTGACTTGGGCCGATTTCAATGAAAAAGACGATCAGTATTTCGGCACCCCTTACTGGAGTTTCGACGGCAGCAGTCTGATGGTTCAATGGATGAACCGCGGTCAGGACAACCTGAAATTTTACGCTGTTGATCCCCTGTCAGGCGCCAAGAAGGAAATTTACGATGAGAAACAATCGTCATGGATAGACCTCAGTTACTACGGCAGGATTGAATACCTGAAAGATAAAAAGCACTACATCCTGAAAAGCGACAAAACTGGCTGGGCACATTTCTATTTGTATACCCTGGATGGGAAGCTCGTTAACCCAATCACAAGCGGCAAATGGCAGGTGACCAACATCATGCAGATCGATGAAAAAAACAAGGTCATTTATTTTACCGCACGTAAAGAAGCATCTACACGCAGTGATTTTTACCGGGTTGACTATACTGGAAAGAACCTGAAACGCCTTACTTTTGGCGACTACAGTCACCAGGTGCAGCTGTCGCCGGGCAGCAAATACTTCATCACTACCTATTCTAACGTAGGTACGCCACCTCAAAGAGCCTTACTGGACAATACCGGCAAATTCATCAAGTCGCTTGGCGACAGCAAGTCAGCTGATTTTGACCAATATGTTTTTGGCAAAACAGAAATGATCACCATTCCTACCGAAGATGGCTATCAGCTTCCCGCAACCATTACCTACCCCACAAATTTTGACCCGGCCAGGAAATATCCGGTAGTCATGAGTATTTACGGCGGGCCGAATGCAGGTACCGTGAGCAATACCTGGAAAGGTACCGGCAACCAGTGGTGGGCCAACGAAGGGATCATTCAGATTGCCGTTGACCACCGTGCATCGGGACAATTTGGCAAAGCGGGTGTTGCGCTCATGCACCGCCAGCTGGGTCACTGGGAATTGATTGATTACACTACGGCAGCAAAATGGCTGAAAGCCCAACCCTGGGTAGATAACCACAAGCTGCTGATTACGGGACACAGCTACGGCGGTTACATGACTTGCCTGGCCTTAACCAAAGGTGCCGATGTTTTTGATTTCGGCTATGCCGGGGCCCCGGTTACCAGCTGGGAGCTTTATGATTCACATTATACCGAACGTTTTATGGACAGCCCGCAGGAAAACCCCGAGGGCTACAAAAACGGGTCTGTACTGACTTATGTAGACAATTATAAGGGCCTATTGCGCATTATGCACGGTGATATGGACGACAATGTACACCTGCAGAATACCATACAGCTCATAGATAAACTGCAAAATGCCAACAAACACTTTGAACTGATGATTTATCCGGGCGGCCGCCATGGATGGGCCGGGATCAAAACGCCGCACGACCGCATGGAACGCATCCGTTTTTATTATCAGAATTTATTGAACAAACCGGTTCCAGCAGAACTGCTTAAATAACTTATTGCTGAGCTGCCCGTCGTTTTTCGCGGGCAGTTCTTCTTTGCTCCCGGTCTCTCTTCATCTTTTCAAAACGCGCCACCCGCTGTTTGATTTCCGCTTCCTTGGCTGGGGTAATTCCAATACTATGTTTAATGCCCTGAAACAGGGTTTTCCAGATGAAACTAAAAAAGGATGCAGAATCCGGACGTTTAAAATGGATCGGTGCAGTAACAAACACGCCATCCTTACGTGGATTATCCGGACTGAGCACCATTGCATTGGCCAAAATAGACATCAAGCCCTGCTTAACCAGGCGATCTTCTCCTTTTACCTTTCTCAATAAAGCAACGGAAAGGTTATTGTAGGCAAATTTCAGTTGCCCGTTAGCTTCGCGATCATTGGCTTTGATGTTAAATTCCAGCTTTTTAGCGATTCCGCTTTGCACCTGCAACAGCCCCAGCGGTTTGGTAATGCGGTTCATGTCGCGACCGTCCATGTTTTTCAGAGTACCGCTATACGAGAAGGCGCCATCCTGAGCTGCCAGGTCAAACCTGAATTGCACATCAAGCTTACCGGAGCCCATCATATAAGTACTCAGATCGGCGGTGATCAAGTGATTTCTGGCCTTTGCTTTAGGCACATTTGTCAAGTTGAGTACGGTTCCTGAGGTCCGTTCAAAAGTAATGACCCCTTTACGCTGGCTATCGCGGTCGAACTGGGCATAACTGAACAATACGTTACTGATGTTCAATTTACCGATATACAATTCTGAGGCTGCACGCTGCAATAGCTGATGCGGATACCTGCCAATTTTATTGCCTGAACTCCGGGGAAAAGCATTGTTGTTGAACACAGAAATATGGCCATCGGAGACATTCATTTCCTGTGCGGACAAATCCTGTTTCAACACATACAATTGCAAATTGACACCACTGAGCCCAATTTCATTCATCTCTACATGATAACGGTCCTTTGCATAACCGGCAGCTTTAGCAAAGTTCTGTTCATCCAGACGGGGGAGTACACTTAAATTTTTAATGTTCAGTTTTCCGGTAGCCGAAGAAAAATCAAGTTGTTTGAAGTTGACATGGTACAAACTGTCGGGACTGGCGAACCTGTAATTGTGCAAATTGATCATCACCTCTTTGACCAGGTAAATCCTGGATGAATCTACTGCCGAATGGGGATCAATCAGCCAGTCTTTCAAAATGATATTCAGGTTTGCAATGGTATCTGTAGTGGGCTTTGCCAGGTTATTGTTTACATATTTGAAATGGATGTTTCTGAAGTCAATCGTTTTTACCCGCAATTCTTTTAAATACCGTGCAATGTAATCATAGGGCGAGCGCTTGGGAATGGGCGATTTATCTTCATTAAAATCGAATTGCTTGTTCGTCATCACGATGGCTGGATTTTCAAACAGCAGCAGATCAATGTCCAGCTTTTTCTTCTGATAGACCCGAAGGGGATGGAAATTGCGCACAGAAAGCTTTTTAAGCTTCACATGATACAGGTTATTGGGTGCGCGTTTGGAAAGGATCATTTGGTTGAACACATTGGTGTCGGGGATGATCTCTACGTCCTTAATCGCCGAAATGCCCGTCAGCACATTGGTATTTACTTCCGAAAATTCAATGCGGTACAAGCCTCCTGTAGCCTTCAGCACCAGATCCTTGAGTTCGGTCGTAATGATCGGTTTCAATTTAATACTCAGGTAAAAGGTAAGTCCGCCCAATAACACGGCACAAAATACCAACGACACCGCAAACCATTTAAGAAGTAAATATTTTTGTCTGACTTTAATAGTCATAGGCAATCTTGTAGTTTATCCCAATATACATTTTTTAACGTACAGCCACAGGCGCATTATTTATTTTTTCGCGCTTCTTTTTTATCCTTGATTTTCTTCATGGACTGCTCCGGGCTTTTTACGGGAACGATTCCCAGACCCACATTTTCGCGCATCCCGATAAACACGCCTTTCCAGAGCAGGTTAAAGAACGATGCCGCTGGAGTACGTTCAAATGTAACATGTGCTACCCGTGCTGCCTCGCCTTTAGTCGGGTTGTCGTCATTAATCAACAGTTTATTGGCCAGGAAGGATAGGAAACCTTTCTTTTTCGGCTGTTCACCGTTTTCTCCTTCTTTCAGCAATTTTACCTTGAGGTTGGTATATAAAAATTGTACGGTACCTGACAACCCTTTGATATTGGCTTTGATGTCAAAATCAGTGCTTTGCATTTTCCCGCTTTCCAGTTCTACCAGGCCCATATTTTTAGCCATCGGGTTCAGAACCATCAAATCCATTGGTCCCACATGCCCTTTATAGCTAAAGGCCGCAAGCTTGTCGGTCAGGTTAAAATTGATATGTATATTGATCTTACTGGATTTCATGACCAGGGCATTCAGGTTAGCGATGGCATGGTTGTTTTTAGCCAGGCGACTGGAGTCGTTGGTTACATTTAAGATATGACCACTTAAATTGTCAAAGTAAATTGTTCCCCTTTTCTGGCTAATGGGATTATATTCTGTATATGCGATGTCAACCTTTCTCAATTGTATGGAATCAATAATGGTGGGTATGGGCAATCTCTTCAAGGCTATATGCGGGAAGTTATGTGCCTTGTCCAGGTTTGGCGGGGCAGGCAATTCCCGGTTTACAAAAATCCCAACTTTAGCCGGGCCGATTTTCAATACCCTGGCTTCCAGTTCCGCATCGGTATTGAGTTTTACAAAGTTTATTCCTTCAAATTCAATGTGATCAAACTTCATGTCGTACCGGTCTTTACCATATTTATACTTCCTGGTAAAGGTCAGGTCCGGATATAAGGGAATCATCTGAAAACCGGTTACACGGATTGTTTTCCCGGTTGCCGAACCTTGAATGGTATCCACTTTCATGGTATACATTTTATCCTTTCCGGTTGAGCGGAGATTGGTCAGTTCAAAATTCACATCTTTTGCATAGTAAAAACGAGTCGTGTCGTATTGAGATAACGAGTCGATCAACAGCTCTTTGATGTTCATGTTGAAGTGTTTGATCGAATGTAACGGTTTTAGATTGATACCATTGATGTAATCTACATCGGCATCCACAATCCGGATTGCCCCCACATGAATGGATTTCAGGCTTTTTGAGATTTGCTGGTATAAGGTACTGTCCCCTTTTGAAGTATCCGGTCGTTTGGAAACTTTGTTGTGGATCACGTGAATCGAAGGATGATCCAGGACAATAGAACTGAGGTCAATTTGTTTTTTAAAATATGCCCGCAGCACCGATACCCGGTTGATCTGCAGTTTTTCCAGCTTGATCTGGAACAGATGGGCCGGAGCCATTTTCACCGCTTTCATCCGGTTATAAACCGCCGTATCGAGAAGCAGGGAGACCTCGTCCAACACTGCGGTTCCGGTCAACAGGTTTAGCCGGATGTCCTTAAAATCAATGTGGTACAGTCGATGTGAGCCCGAATAGACACCTTCTTTGATCTTCTCTGTAAGCAAAGGCTTCCATTTTGCACTAAAATATAGCGCTAAGCCAGCTACAATCAATACCAACACGCCGACTATACCGCCGAGCCACTTTAACCATTTATATTTTCCAGACTTATTTTCCATCGTAAATTTATTGTCAAAGTACTAACAGCATTAGGGCCACAATGTTTGCGGCAAGGCCTGAAGCGGGATCTGCCCAACGCTTCTTTTTTTTAACTCTGCCAATTTGTCATTTCTAAATTAATTTGTGTAATTTTGAAACCCATATTCTAATTGACCATTTATGATTGATTTACAGCTAGCAGATAAGAAACACGATGAAGAGCGCCAGGGCGAAGCTTTGGTTATTGACGCACCTTTAGTGCGCAATGGCCGGAAACTGTATATCGAAAGTTATGGTTGCCAGATGAATTTTGCGGACAGTGAAATTGTCGCTTCTATCTTGCTGGATCAGGGATTTGAAACCACCGGAGATTACAAAGAGGCGGATGTGGTATTTATCAATACCTGCTCTATCCGTGAAAATGCGGAACAAAGGGTGCGCAACCGCTTGTCACAATTTGGTGTAGAAAAGCGCAGAAACCCAAAACTGATTGTCGGTGTATTGGGCTGTATGGCCGAACGCCTAAAATCAAAGTTTCTGGAAGAGGAGAAATTGGTTGACGTCGTGGTCGGACCAGATGCTTACCGTGAACTTCCAACCTTGTTAAGTGAAGTAGAAAGCGGACAAAAAGCAATCAATGTGCTGTTGTCCCGTGAGGAGACTTATGCGGATATTAGTCCGGTGCGGCTAAACGGGAATGGCATTACTGCTTTTATTTCCATCATGCGCGGTTGCGATAACATGTGTTCTTTTTGCGTGGTTCCTTTTACCAGGGGCCGTGAAAGAAGCAGGGATCCCTTTTCAATTTTAGCAGAGGCCAGGGATCTGTTTGACAGGGGGTACCGGGAAGTGACTTTATTGGGCCAAAACGTTGATTCGTATCAATGGAGCCATACCAAGGGCGACAATTCTAAAATCAGCGACCTGACGGATGATATCAATACCCTGACCGGTGATGCACTTCTGGATGCTTTGAGCAGAGAAAGTGAATTACCTGCCCACCGTTTAAAAGCGGGCCTTGGACATGCAGATGTAAACTTTGCCCAATTGTTGGCCCAGGTAGCAGAGATCAGTCCGGATTTAAGGATCCGTTTTTCTACATCTCACCCCAAAGACATTACAGATGAAGTGTTGTATACCATCAAGAAATATGACAACATTTGCAATTATATCCACCTTCCTGTGCAATCGGGAAATTCCAGGATACTGGCTTTAATGAACCGTACCTATACCCGGGAATGGTATATGGAAAGGATTGATGCCATCCGTCGCATCATTCCTGGCTGTGCCATATCTGCTGATATCATTGCTGGTTTTTGTACGGAGACCGAAGCGGAACACCAGGATACATTGAGCATTATGGATTATGCCAGGTACAACTTTGCTTACACGTTCTCTTATTCGGAGCGTCCGGGAACACTGGCTGCCCGTAAATATAAAGATGATGTTCCTGAAGAGGTAAAAGCGCGCCGCCTGGCAGAAATATTTAAGAAACAGCAGGAAGATTCTTTGGCTTGCCTGGAAGAATTTGTAGGAAAAACCGTTAAAGTATTAATTGAAGGTTTTTCTAAAAAATCAGATCAGGAATACAGAGGCCGGAACGATGAAAATGCGATGGTTGTTTTTCCGGTTACAGACCAGGTGAAACCCGGAGACTATGCTTATGTTTATGTACAGAGCTGTACTTCGGCCACTTTAATTGGAACTGTTGCTGATGCTGAAGAAAAGAAAGCCTAAACAGAAAAAAGAGAGACCCTAGATGGACATACAAGATATTAAAAACCGCTTTGGGATTATTGGAGGCTCGCCTCTGTTGAACCGGGCCATAGACATCGCCAGACAAGTTGCTCCAACAGATATGTCTGTATTAATTACTGGTGAAAGTGGTAGTGGAAAAGAAGTATTTTCACACATCATCCATCAGATGAGCACGCGTAAACACGGTGCCTTTATTGCCGTAAACTGCGGTGCTATACCAGAAGGAACTATAGATTCAGAATTATTTGGTCACGAAAAAGGCTCATTTACCGGAGCACATGAAGCCCGTAAAGGTTATTTTGAAGTGGCCAATGGCGGTACGATCTTTTTAGATGAAGTTGCCGAATTGCCATTGGGTACACAGGCCCGCTTGCTGCGGATTCTGGAAAGTGGTGAATACCTGCGGGTGGGTTCATCCAAAGTACAAAAAACCGACGTGAGGATTATTGCAGCAACCAATGTTGATGTGTATAACCGTGTAAAATCAGGCAAATTCAGGGAAGATCTGTATTACCGTTTAAATACAGTACCCCTGCGTATTCCTGCCTTACACGAACGTAAAGAAGACATTTACCTGCTTTTCCGTAAATTCTCTGCAGATTTTAGCGACAAGTACCGGAGTCCGGGAATACAACTGGAACCGGATGCGATCCAGATGCTGAGCAATTACAGCTGGCCGGGAAATGTACGTCAGCTGAAAAACATTGCTGAACAGATTTGCGTGCTGGAAAAAGACCGCAACGTTAGCGCTGCGGCTCTGCTCAACTATATTCCAAATGAGAGCGCCGGTAATTTACCCATGACGATTAATGGTGGCAACAATACCAAGGAAGACTATACCGAAAGGGATATTCTTTACAAGGTGCTTTTCGACATGAAAAAGGACATGATGGAATTGAAAAAGCTGGTTGCGGAAATTATTCAGAGTGGGGGCAATACCTCACACGTGATGGCCGACAATACGCATTACATCAACCAATTGTACCAGGAAGTAGATCAGACTATGAATACCGACGCTACTTTAACGATCAAAAAGCCACTTCAAAATGCGCCGGTTGATTACAATTATACCCAGGATGCGGAAGAGGTTGAAGAATCGCTTTCACTGATTGACAAAGAATCTGACCTGATTAAAAAAGCGCTCAAAAAGCATAAAGGCAAACGTAAATTTGCGGCACAGGAACTCGGAATTTCCGAACGCACCCTTTACCGTAAAATTAAGGAGCTCAATTTAAATTAGAAAAACCCTGCTAAAAAGACATTTCATGAAGAAACTGGCGATATTAATTTGTGTTGTAATGCTGTTCAACGGCTGTAAAATTGGTCTTAATGGGGCTTCTATTCCAGCTGAGATGAAGACAGTGTCTGTACAGTTGTTTGAGAACAATGCCCCCCTGGTGATCCCCTACCTGAGCTCCCAGTTTACAGAGGATTTCAAAACCAGGATTAGAAACCAAAGCAGATTGAGCATCACACAAAATGATGCAGATGCCGTTTTTACGGGGAACATCTCCAATTATGAGATTGTTCCGGTGGCCATTCAGGACAATAAAAACCCAACACCGGGAGCAAACAGGCTCAACATCCGTGTCAATGTAAAATACACCAATAACCTGAATCCTAAATTAAGCTTTGAAGAATCTTTTGAACGTTTTGAACAATTTAAACTGGACGGACAGAGCATACAGGCGCTTGAGCCGCAACTGATTAAAAAGGTAACAGCACAGCTTACCGAAGACATCTTCAACCGGGCATTTGCAAATTGGTAGGCAAAAATGGGTTTTCAATCACTAACTTAGCGACGTGGAGCAGGAATTAGATAAAAGACAGCAACTGGCAGTATTGCTTGCAGCACCAGAAAAGGTAACTGCTGCCGATGCCATATTGTTAAGGGCCTGTGCCGACTTATATCCTTATTTTCAACCTGTGCATCTTTTACTGGCCAGGGCTACCCAGCATGAGCCTGCAAAATATAGAGAACAGGCTACAGCTGCGCTATATACGAACGGTACAACACTGCACAATACTTTACAGCGTACTGAACCTTTGGCAGAAGTCGATTTTAATGTACTGAGTCAGGAAGCAAAGCAAGTTGAACAGCCTGCTGTTGAGGTTTCAACAGATGAACTGGTGATCGACAACATTGCTGCGACTGATTTTTTCGCTTTTCAGGAGCATTTTGCAGTAGAGCCGGCTCCTCCTGAAGAATCAACTGCTGAAGCAGATCCCGAAGTGCCGGAAACGCCAATTGAAACACAGACAACACCAATAGAAACACCGGCAACACCGGTTGATAAAGAAGTTGTTGCTGAAAAAACAGAAAGCATTGTGATCAGCAAATACGATGACGATCAAATGCCTTACACTTTCCTGTGGTGGCTGGCCAAAACCCGTAAAGAATATCAGCAGATTTTCCAGCCTTATGCTTCTCCTAAAAAAGGAGCCGCCGGCGATCAGCCTGCGGGCAATTTACGGAGCTTACCAAATGAACTTCAGCACCAGTATGTAGAGCATATTTTTCACATGCAAAGTCCTTTTGATGAGACAGATGAAGACAGCTACAATACTGAAGGATTCAGAAAGCCGGCAAAGGGTGCCGAACTGATTGAAAGCTTCATTAAGAACGATCCGCAGATCAGTCCGCCAAAGCCTGAACAGATCGACAATGAGAACAAAGCAAAGAAAAGCGCAGAGGATCACAACGACCTGGTATCGGAAACTTTAGCTAAAATATACATCGAGCAAATGCTTTATGATAAGGCGATAGAAACCTATGAAAAATTAAGTTTGAAGTTTCCAGAAAAAAGCCGTTACTTTGCCGACCTTATCCAATCTATAGAAAAGAAAATTTAACAATATAACATATTATGCTTTTTTTAATTATTTTATTGATCATTGTTTGCGTTGCCTTAGGGCTATTTGTTTTGATCCAGAATCCTAAAGGTGGAGGCTTGGCAACGGGCGGATCTGGCAGCAATATGTTTGGTGTTCAACGTACAGGTGATGTACTGGAAAAAGGCACCTGGGTATTGTTAGCTTTAATTGTGGTGATCACTTTATCGATCACGACCATTGCAAAAACTGGTGGACAGTCTACTGGTGGCGCATCAAAAATTCAGGAGCATCTGGACAAAACCCCGTCTGCATCTCCAATTGGTAGCAGAATGGCTCCGGCACCTGCTGCGACGGATACCACTAAAAAATAATAAAAACGAACAATATTGAAAAGCCTGGTATACGTACCGGGCTTTTTTGCGTTCTGCCACTCTGACACAAATTCAATCCGCCACAACCCTTTAGCTGACAATGCGGTGTAAATTTGTCAAGCATCAAGCCTTGGCACAAAAACTGATACGGCTATACTAAGCAGTCCGAACTGCAAGTTTTAATGTTAACTTAAAAAATAAATTAATATCATTTATGGCTTTAAACCTTAAACCCATTTCAGGTACAGCAAATAGAGTAATTGTTGAACCTGCTGCGGCAGAAGAAAAGACAGCATCCGGAATCTATATTCCTGACACTGCAAAAGAGAAACCATCAAAAGGAACCGTTGTATCCGTTTCAGAAGAAGATTCAGAAGGTAAAAAACCAACAGTTAAAGTGGGTGATGTAGTTATTTACGGAAAATATGGTGGCACTGAGCTTCCTTATGAAGGTAAAGACTATTTGATTATGCGCGAAAGCGACATTTATGCAGTTGTTTCTTAATCACTGAACTGCACACTGCATATCAATTGATTGATAATCAAATCAGGATTAACTAAGGCAACAATACACATTGCTGCCAGATATTAACGAATAATTATTACACAAGATGTCAAAACAAGTAAAATATAATGTAGAAGCCCGTGACGCCCTGAAAAGAGGTGTGGATACTTTGGCCAATGCAGTAAAAGTAACTTTAGGTCCTAAAGGACGTAACGTAATTATAGATAAAAAATTCGGTTCACCAGCGATCACTAAAGATGGTGTTACGGTAGCTAAAGAAATTGACTTAAAAGACCCAATTGAAAATATGGGTGCACAAATGGTTAAAGAAGTGGCTTCTAAAACTGCAGATATTGCAGGTGACGGAACCACTACTGCTACTGTTTTAGCTCAGGCTATTGTAACTGCTGGTATTAAAAACGTTGCTGCTGGTGCAAATCCAATGGATTTGAAACGTGGTATCGATAAAGCGGTTACAGCGATTGTTGAAAACCTGAAAGCTCAGTCTCAAACTGTAGGTGAAGACAACAATAAAATCAAACAGGTTGCTTCCATCTCAGCAAACAATGATGAAGTAATCGGAGCCCTGATTGCTGAAGCCATGGGTAAAGTAGGTAAAGATGGTGTAATTACTGTTGAAGAAGCAAAAGGTACTGAAACTGAAGTAAAAACAGTAGAAGGTATGCAGTTTGACCGTGGTTACTTATCTCCATACTTTGTAACCAACGCAGATAAAATGGAAGCGGAATTAGAAAACCCTTACATTTTGATCTACGATAAAAAAATCAGCAACATGAAAGAATTGTTGCCTGTATTGGAAAAACAAGTTCAAACTGGTAAACCATTATTGATCATTGCTGAAGATTTAGACGGTGAAGCTTTAGCTACTTTGGTAGTGAACAAGATCCGCGGATCCCTGAAAGTTGTTGCTGTTAAAGCTCCAGGCTTTGGTGATCGTCGTAAAGCTATGCTGGAAGACATCGCTATCTTAACTGGTGGTACAGTAATTTCTGAAGAAAGAGGTTATAAATTAGAAAATGCTGACCTTTCTTACTTAGGTACTGCTGAGAAAGTTGTTGTAGATAAAGACAATACAACTGTAATCAATGGTGCAGGTAAATCTGAAGACATCAAAGCCCGTATCGGTCAGATCAAAGCTCAGATTGAGACTACTACTTCTGACTACGACAAAGAAAAATTACAAGAGCGTTTGGCTAAATTGGCTGGCGGTGTTGCAGTTCTTTACGTTGGTGCAGCTTCTGAAGTTGAGATGAAAGAGAAAAAAGACCGTGTTGACGATGCTTTACATGCAACCCGCGCAGCGGTTGAAGAAGGTATTGTTGCTGGTGGTGGTGTTGCTTTCATCCGTGCAATCGAAGCTTTAGAAGGCATGAAAGGTTCTAACGATGATGAAACTACTGGTATCCAGATCATCCGTCGTGCCATTGAAGAGCCTTTACGTCAAATCTGCCAGAATGCAGGTATCGAAGGTTCTATCGTTGTACAAAAAGTTAAAGAAGGTAAAGCTGACTTCGGTTACAATGCCCGTACTGATGTATACGAAAACTTAATCGCAGCAGGTGTAATTGACCCAACTAAAGTAGGTCGTGTAGCCTTAGAAAATGCAGCTTCTATTGCAGCGATGTTGCTGACAACTGAGGTTGTTTTAGCTGACGATCCGGAAGATGCTCCAGCTGGTGGCGGTATGCCTCCAATGGGTGGCGGCGGCATGGGCGGCATGATGTAATATTCATCAATCCATGATATAAAAAAAGACCACAGATTTGCTTCTGTGGTCTTTTTTTATGCCTATATTCAAGCATTTAATTGCCATGGAAAACATTTTAGAGCACAGCCATTTCATTACCCAAAGCGAGGTAAATAAATTTTTAATTGCCACACTGCTATGTGGTTTAATCGGGTTGGAAAGGGAATTTAGAAGCAAACAGGCCGGACTAAAAACGATGATCATGATTGGCCTTGGCTCTGCGCTGTTTACCATCCTTTCCATCAAGATCGGGCTTAGCAGCCACGATCGCATTGCCTCTAACATTGTGACCGGAATTGGCTTTCTCGGTGCCGGAGTGATCTTTAAAGAGGAGAACCAGGTACGTGGTTTGACCACGGCCTGCGTGATCTGGATTGTAGCAGCCATCGGGATGGCCGTAGGTTCAGGTTTTTACGAACAGGCCATTGGGGTAACTGCAGTCGTTTTACTGGCCCTGCTCATTTTTCCTTACCTGGAAGAGTTTGCCGACAAACGTTTCACCAAAAGGGTTTATAAGATTGTCAAGAAATACGAAAATGAGAGTCTGGAAAACTACGAAGATTACCTCAAGACCTCAAAGTTAAAGCTAACGCGGGGGAAACAGGAACTCGCCAATGGGATCATCAGTGGCACCTGGACCGCCGTTGGAAGTCCTGAAAACCATAAGAAGTTTGTAGATAAAATGCTGAGTGATGCTAAGATCATTGCTTTTGATTTTTAAGTCATCATTTCTGCTGCAGATAGCCATACAACATATGCGAAAACTGTAGTAGCTTTGCGGCTATGCAAAGGGAACAAATCTCCGTATTCGATATTTTTAAAATTGGTATCGGCCCATCAAGTTCACACACTTTAGGCCCATGGCGTGCGGCACAGCAATTCACGGCTTCACTTGTGCAACAAGGCGTTTTAGAGGCTGTAGAACAAGTGAAAATACTATTGTATGGCTCACTGGCCAAAACAGGTAAAGGACACGGCACAGACATCGCCGTTTTACTTGGCTTAATTGGTGCCGATCCGGTGACTTTTGATGTGAATGCGATTGATTCAACTGTTGAATGCATTAAGAAAGACCATACGCTGGAACTGGCAGGCAGTAAAACCTTACCTTTCAGCTATGATGAAGACCTGGTTTTCTTATTTTTTGAAAGCCTGCCCTTTCATCCCAATGCAGTTACCTTCCAGGCTTTTTTAAACACAGGGAAAGCCATTTCAGAAACCTATTACTCGGTAGGTGGCGGTTTCGTAGTGAAAGAAGGCGAATCTGGAACAGAAAAAGAGCAGGTCGACCTGCCTTTTCCGGTTGAAAAAGCGAGCGAGCTGTTACATTGGTGCTTATCCACAGGTTTGAAAGTATCAGAAATCGTGATGGAAAATGAATCGGCCTGGCGTCCTGAAGAGCAAACCCGGAAAGGCGTCATGCAGCACTTTAACGTGATGAAAAACTGCATTTACCGGGGCTGTCATACCTCTGGCTTCTTGCCTGGAGGATTGAATGTAGGCAGGCGTGCTGCTGCGCTCAATAAAAGATTAACCGGAAATAGTGTATACAGCGATTACAACAGCTGGGTAGCAGCAATTAAAGCCGGGGGGAATGGCTTCAATTATACGCTGGACTGGGTAAGCTGTTTCGCACTGGCTGTAAACGAAGAGAATGCTTCCTTTGGACGTGTGGTAACTGCGCCAACCAATGGTGCTGCAGGCGTTATTCCTGCTGTTTTGCAATACTACATTACTTTTTGCGACGGTTTTACCGAGGATAAGATCATTCAATTCATTACCTGTGCTTCTGAGATTGGCAGTATATTTAAGAAAGGCGCAACCATATCCGCAGCAATGGGCGGTTGTCAGGCAGAAATCGGCGTCTCATCAGCAATGGCTGCAGCTGCGCTGACAGAGTGTTTAGGCGGCTCACAGCGACAAGTGCTGATGGCTGCAGAAATAGCTATGGAACATCATTTGGGCTTAACCTGTGACCCGATTGGCGGCCTGGTACAAATTCCCTGCATTGAACGCAATACCATGGGTGCAATCAAAGCCATTACCGCGAGTCAGCTGGCCCTGCAAAGTAATCCCGACAAAGCCAAAGTGAGTCTGGATGCTGTAGTGAATACCATGTGGGAAACCGCTTTGGATATGAACTCCAAGTACAAAGAAACTTCTGATGGCGGACTGGCCACCAATATTCCGATCAGTTTACCAGAATGTTAAATTTTTTGTTGTGCCTTGATCGCCAGGTAGCTGTTCACCACATTAACCGTTAATTTATCCGGAGGTGTCAGCAGGCTTAAAATACCATGCCTGGCCAGTTCTTTTACCATGAGCTTCTTGTCATACGCGAATTTTTCAGCTATGGTCTGAATGTAGATTCCTTCAACATCCCTTGCCGGTTTCTCACTGATGACCTTTAACTCTGTATTTTCAAAAAATACGATCAGCAACAAATGATATTTGGCAATACGTTTTAAAAAAGGCAATTGCCTGTTCATGGCCGACATGCTTTCAAAATTGGTAAAAAAGACGAGTAAACTCCTTTGTTTAACTACATTCCGGATGCTGAGGTATAAGGCTTCTAAATTCGTTTCCAGGTACCGCGTTTTCTCTTTATACAGCACGGACATGATCTTACCCAATTGGGTTGCCCGCCGGTCTGCCGCGACGACACTACCGGTCCGCTCTGCAATGGTGATCAAACCCGCTTTATCTTCCTTAATCAGGGCCACATTAGACAAGACTAAACTGGCATTGATGGCATAATCCAATAAACTTAAGCCTTCAAAAGGCATTTTCATGGTTCTCGATTTGTCGATGATGCAGTACATATGCTGTGCCTTCTCATCGACATAGGAATTGACCATCAGCTCACCCTTTCTGGCTGTAGCCTTCCAGTTCAGACTGCGGTAGTCGTCACCCTGTACATAGTTTTTCACCTGGTCAAACTCCAGGCTATGCCCTACCCTGCGTATTTTCTTGATACCAATTTCTGTTAAACGATTTGAGATGGCCATCAGTTCGTATTTGCGAAGCTGCAGAAAAGAGGGGTAAACCGGAACGGTAACCTCGGTCCCAAAATTAAACCGCCTGGAGATCAGGCCGAGCGGAGAACGTACAAAAAGCCTGACCCGGCCAAACACATATTCGCCCCGCTTGGTAGGTCGTAAAGTATAAGCTATCTTTTTCTTTTCCTGTGCTTTCAGCTGACTTTTAAACCAAAGATCCCGCTTTTGAAACTGAAAAGGGATTTCATCAATGATCCCAATCCGGATAGCGAAAGCATAAAAATTTTCGAGGTAAATTGTCAGTTCATTTTCATCGCCGTTACTTAACCTTTCCGGAAGGTCCCTTCGTAAAAACACGCCTTTCCTGATCCTGAACAGCAAAATAAAATCCAAAACCAGGAGTGCAATGAATACCCAAAAGCACAGATAGGGCAAATCGCCCAGCCAGGGCAGGAAAAAGGAGAATAAAAATAAGCTTACGCAAATCCCAACGGCAATAAAAAGCCTGCTGCTGAGGAAAAGGTCGCGGTAGTATTTGCTGAACAGGCTTTTCATCCTTTATCTTGGGATCTCTATTTTTTGAATGATCTGTGCAACCACATCAGCGGTGGTCAGCCCCTCCATTTCCTTGTCGGGTGTAAGCATGATGCGGTGTGCCAATACCGGGGTCGCCACTTTAATGATGTCCTCCGGGGTTACAAAATCTCTACCCTGCATGGCCGCAACGGCTTTAGCACTGTTGACTATAGCCAAAGATGCCCGTGGCGAAGCGCCAAGGTACAGTGATTTGTTATTCCGGGTCTCATGTGTAATGCGGGCTACATATTCAATCAGTTTTGGTTCTACATGTAAGGCTTTGATCAGGGCGCGGCAGGTTTTAATCTGCTGTATACTCAGTACTGCTTTTACCGCCTTAAGTTCATCTTCCAGCTTGCGCTGGTGCTGGTTCATCAAAATCTGGGTCTCTTCTTCCAGACTTGGGTATTTGATCTCTATTTTAAAGAGAAAGCGATCCAGCTGGGCCTCAGGTAAACGATACGTTCCTTCTTGTTCAATCGGGTTTTGTGTAGCCAGTACCATGAAAGGTTCATCCATCAGATAGGTATGTCCGTCTACGGTAATCTGCCGCTCTTCCATGACTTCAAACAGGGCCGATTGTGTTTTGGCTGGGGCACGGTTGATCTCATCAACCAATACAATATGGCCAAATATCGGTCCCTTGCGGTATTCAAAAGAAGCCGATCGCGGATCGAAAATCGAAGTCCCTAAAACATCAGAAGGCATCAGGTCCGGCGTAAACTGAACCCTTGAATAAGAAGCGTCTATACTTTTAGCAACCAGCTTGGCACTTAATGTTTTGGCTACTCCAGGAACCCCTTCCAGTAAAATATGTCCATCGGCAAGCAAGCCGGCAATCAGAAAATCAATGGTTTCCTGCTGGCCAACGATGATTTGCCCCAGGTTTTCCCGGATCTGCTGAACCGCAGCATTCAATTCGCTGAGGTCTGTACGTTGATTAAATATTTCTGAGTCCATAGTTTTAAGCTTTTTTATAAAATTTTTCAATGCATTTATTGAGTTCGATGAGTTGTTCATCGCTCACTTTTTCACTGTGGTTTATCGTTTGAATAATTTGAATTAAGGCCCTGATTGTTTCTGGATCAATACCCGATCTCTGCACCAGTGCAGCTTCAAATTCCTGATCCGGCACCGTCGTTTTTAAGCGATAATTGCTACGGATGTATTCCATCAGGTAATTGATCTTTTTCTGCGCCAGATCGGTATGGTTCCGCTGCTGGTAATAAAGCCTGCCAACCACTTTTACAAAATCAACCGAAGTATTTCTAAGGGGCTCGATGATCGGGATGACCCTTTGCCTGCGCTTGATTTCAAAAAGCACAAAGACGATCAGACTGACTAAAGCCAGGTAATAAGCCCAGCGCAACTGATCGTACTTAAAGAACACCCTTAATGGGGATTCGTCATCTACATTACCCCTTGTATTGTACTCATCCCAGATCAGCGTTTCATTATCTGGCAGATAAGACAATGCTTTAGCGGCATAATCCGCTCCTGACTGGCCAAGTAAATTGTAATTGCTGAGTAATTGCGGATTGGGCAAAATGTACAGCGCACCCTTGCCAAAAGTATATTTGATAAAATTAACGCCGCCTTCTGCATTTTTCCCCAGTACGGTCACTTTTGCACTGTCCAGGCGACTGAAATACATCCCCCCCAGATTTTTATTGAAAACATAATCTTGTGCCCGCTTTACAGCCGGGTTTACAAAGTTAATTGGTGTTCCTTTTTCTTTCATCAGCACCGCAGTGCTCATCTCTGTTTTTAAAGCCCGTGAAAGAAAACGTCCCAGGTTAAAACTCGCAATAAAAACGGAATTGCCTTGATTCATGTAGTTTTTCAACTGTGCAAAATCCAAACTATCCATATTGATGCTACCTGCGACCAGCAAATAACTGCTGCTTTTAAAATGCTGCCCTTTTAGAGTATTGTAAACGGGTTGCCTGGAGACCCGGACTTTCGCCCCTGGCAAAATATCTGTAATCCTCTGCTTTAAAATATATAAGCCATAGGGGATTTTGTCTTCTTTCAAATAGGTTGGGGTCCAATTTGTTGGCTGCGGCTTATAATATTGTGCAACCAGGTAAGCAATAACTGCGATCGCACTTCCGATCAGATATAACCTCAATCCCTTCATGGCCTTTTCAGATTAAATTGATCAAATAGCCCCTTGATTGCTGTGAAATTCTGCTTGTCAATAAAAAACTCGCCATACCATACATATTCAAATTGCAGGGTGAGTTGCTTAAAAGGCTCCTGTTTTTCTGAAGCAGCCAGTTCAGTAACATAATCTTGATTGGTTTTCTCCGGCTGCCAGTCGATCAGTTGCTGATCATTCAGTTTTTTAAGTGTATGCAGATAAAATAGCCGCACAGCGAGACGATAATTTCCAGCAGCTATTGCTTTTTCTATTTCTTCTTCAAAATTGATTTCATGGATATTGTCCATAGACTCGACATAAGGTACCTCAATGGCCTTTGATTTCCTTGCAAAAATCTTCAGGTCGAGCCCCATTACTTTCACGAGGATGAAAACCACCAGTCCGGCAAGTACTGCCATCACAATATACTTTACAAACCAGAAGTAATTGGTTTGCGGAACACCTGGTTTTACATCACCAAACCAGCTCCGGATAACCCGCCACAACCAGTTCCAGAAACGGGACCAGAAACCTTCATCCTGGGTCTGGTCGCGATCATATATAAACGCTTTGTCTTTGCGGTAAACGTTCAGTTCAGCATTGTTGAAACTGCGAACAACAATCTTACTGCTGTCTGCCTGTAGCTCTGTTTTGGGTAGAGCCGGGGCATGAGCCACCTGCGTAGGATACCCGGCGGCAGCCATACCAAACATCAGTAAAAACACAAAGAAAATCCGCATGTTAATATTGTTCAGGAGCGCCAAAAGGATTTTTTGCCTGGCCAAAATCATCGATCCTGGACATCAGCCCTAAATTCTCTTTACGCTCTACCAGGTTAAAATAACATAGGGAAAGTGCAATGATCGGGATGATCATAAATACCTGTCCGATACACTGGATAATGGTACCCACAATGATCATGGTTTCACTCATGGTCTTTGCGCCCTGGGTAAAGGCACTTGCCATGCCCATGATGGCAATGGGCACAGAAATAAAGGACATGCAGGCCATGGTAATGATGTACACAATAAATATGGTTGCTGCGGTTACCCACCACTGGTCTTTGAGCAATTTAAACGAACGGCCAAAAGTATAACCCCAGCTGCCATTTTCAAAAATCATGACCGGAAAGAACAGCGACATTGCCGGAAACACGTAAATACCGGGAACAATGCAGGCGATAAAGCATACCAGGAAAAATAAGGATACCAGTATACTGCTGCCAAATACCCTGAGGAAATAATATTTAAAATAGGACCAGACCTCATCTACCCCCGGCACAACTTTACCCTTTTCAATGTAAAGGGTGATAAAGCTCAATACGGAAACATACATTGCGGCATAATTGGCCATTGAAAACAAAATGACCAGCAGATAATTGACGGTAAATATTTTGTTAAAGAAAGCGAAAGGGCTATCCGGACCGTGTTGGCCCATTTCCAGCATGGCATTGCGCATGCCCAATTGCTGGAATACCGATGCCACGCCGCTGGCTAAGACAAAGAATCCACAAAAGTAAACGAATACTTTGAGCAGTGGCTTGATGTTTTGGCGGATGAAGACAAAGGTATCATTGATTACATCTCCAAAGCCTCTAAGCTTTTTAAATTCTAGTTTATCAGTCATTTTAAGGTAGTTTGATTGCGTTTATTTAATTGATAAGGGTACAAAATCACGTACCAGATGATGAACAATAGAGAACCGCCAAGAATACTGATACTCAACCATAAAGGCATACCTGTATGGCGGGTAATAAAACCTTCAAAAAAGGCAGCCAGGATAATGATGGGGATGATGCCCAGGGCTATCTTAGTCCCATCTTTTGCACTGCGTTTAAAGGCTTCAAGACGTGTATATGTTTTGGGGAACAATAAACCTTGCCCCAACACCAACCCTGCGGCTCCAGCGATGATAATGGCCGAAATTTCCAGCGTTCCATGGATCCAGATGACAAGTACCGACTCGGCACCAAGGCCTTTGCTAAAAAAATAATACTCGAAAGAGCCAAGCATAATTCCATTTTTCAGCATGGCATAAATCGGCCCGATCCCCAGGAATACCCCGCTTACAAAAGCAATCAAGGACACATAAATGTTGTTTGCCGCAATCATCAGGAACATGGCAACCTCGCCCTGCTGCTTATATACGCCAAAAGGATCTCCCTTAGCAATATTTTCATTGGTCATGTTCACATAACGATCTCCCAGGATTAACCGCACAAAAGTATCATCGTATTTTGCAGACAATGCACCGATCACACAAAAGGTCAGAAAAAACAAAAAGGCATACAGCAACTGTCTGCGATAGGCATAAAATAAGACCGGCAATTCTGCTTTCCAAAAAAGCAGGAATCGATTGGTATCTTCTTTCTTGTTTTTATAGATGGACTGGTGCAAGGTTGAAGCCAGGCCGTTTAAATAAGCTGTAGTTTTAGACTCGGGATAAAAGGTTTTGGCATAAGCGAGGTCGTTTGTGATGTCGACAAAGCGGTCGGCAAGCTCGTCGGGATTGCCGGACTGTAACTGTTCGTAAGCCTTCCACTTTCCTGAATTTTGTTTTACAAACAGCGCCTCTCTCATTTTTTCTTGTTGAAAATCTAATTTTCTGTTAAAATAGTTACAAAAATCAATTTTCCAAGAATAAATTAAACAGCAATACTATATTTGATACGTATGGAGACGATAAAAGTAAACACCAGTCAGCATGTAGAAATTGATTACCCAATAGCAGGGCTGGGTGAACGCATTGCTGCGCGGCTTATTGACCTGGCCCTTTTTTTCGGTCTGTATATCTTAATTATATTTTCAGGACTACTGACCGTTTCCTTTAAGTCACCAACTATCTTTTACGTACTGATCGGCATTTTTGTTGTCATTTACGTTTTTTATAACCTGGTTTGCGAAATTTTCATGAACGGCCAGTGCGTTGGCAAGAAGATGATGAAAATTAAAGTCATCAGTCTGGATGGCGGACAGGCAAGTATCGGGCAATACTTTATTCGCTGGGTTTTCAGACTGGTAGATTTCGTGTTAACCGGACAAGTTGGGGGTTTGATTTGTATTGCGTTATCTGAAAAGAAACAACGCATTGGTGATATCGTAGCCGGAACGACAGTCATTAAAACTGTTCCGCCAACCAAAATAGAGCACATTGCATTCAGACCATTCACAGAAGCAGATTATGTACCTTTAATAACCAATGTGGCTGAACTGAGTGACCGGGATGTAGAGCTCATCCACGAAGTGCTGAGTACCTATTATCAAACCTATAACCATGACCTGATCTATACCATGTCGGCCAAAGTAGCTGCACACCTGGGGATCAGTCAACTTCCGGAAGGCATCAATGAACTCGAATTTTTAAAAGTTGTGGTTAAAGATTATAACCACATTACTGCAAACGCAGAATAAATCATTTCAATTGCTGAACAACTGAAGGAGCGAGTAACGAAACCCATTCTGCATACATCCTGGCTGAGGGGTGCAATCCATCTGCTGCCGTCAGTCCGGGATCGGTAGCTGCTTTTCTGGATCCAGGTGTAATGTCGGTATAACTGATGCCCAGCGCCAGGGTTTCTTCCTTATTGATTGCATTGAAGACATCGATTTCCCTGGAAACCGCTTGCTGATCGCGTCCACTACTTTTTCCGAAGGGCGTAACACCCCAGTCTGGTATTGAGACTACAAAAACATGTTTTTGAATACCTCCGGCAAAGTCGATGGCTGTTTGTAACAGCTCCTTAAATTCTTTTCTGTAAGTTGTGGTTGACCCGCCCCGGTACTGATTATTTACTCCGATCAATAAGGTCACAACCTTAAACTTATCCTTCAAAGCGGCCGTACGAATGCCCGCTTGCAGTTCATCGGTAGTCCAGCCGGTTTTGGCAATGATGTTTGGTTTACCGAGGTCTATACCCTTGGTTTTTAACGCCGCCGATAACTGGTAAGGAAAATTACTTTCCAGGGGAACGGCCTCACCAATGGTATAAGAATCGCCTATAGCCAGGTAAGTCCCACTTCCGCCGATGTTAAAATCTGAATGATCGTTCATGGTTTGAGATGCACTTTTTTTACAGCTCAATATTACCACTAAAGCACCAATAATTACAAGAAATTTCATGAAGATATTTACGAAGTGCAGTCCACTGTGGTTTTATGAAACCTTAGCCATGCACATGCCCGGTAAAGAGTTTGATCAAATAACTGATCAGGATGACAGATCCGGTAATGACGTATAAAATTTTAATCAGCAATTCCCAGTTCTCAGGTATCAGTTTTTTAGCTGGCCAGGCCGTACCAAAAGTAACCAACAGCGGGATGGTTGCGGGATACAAGTGCAAGCTGCGGCTCAGGTTTCCTTGCAGCAAGGCGAGCAAAGATCTTTGAAAGCCACACCCCGGACAGTCAACACCGGTGAGGTATTTAAATGGGCAGGGTAGAAAAAAAATATCCGCCTGGCCTAAAAAAGAAGACCAGGCGGATAAAATATGTAAAACAAAGGCCACGGTTATGCTTGTGGCGGAGTTGTTGGTTTATTCGGATCTTCCGGATTGTTAGGGTTGTTGAATGGGTTATTTGGAGAATTGAACGGATTGTTTGTGTTGTTAAACGGATTGTTCGTTCCACCAAAAGGATTGTTGCCACCATTGAACCCATTTTGAGCTTCTGCTGCTGATGGGCCTAAATAACGGGCATCACCAAAACCTAAGAGTGGATAAAAAACAAAAGGCAATAAAATTAAGCCCACTGTAAAACCTTCAGTTTTACCAAAGCTTTTAGCCATCAGATTTGTTGCCCAGATCAGAAACACAATGTTTACGCAAGGGATCAGCATCCAAAGGATCCAGATGGTCGGTTTGCCAATAATTTCTAATAAAATGATAATGTTATAAATAGGTATAATTGCGGCCCATCCCGGTTTTCCAGCCTTTTCGAAGACTTTCCACATTCCGACAATGTAAAGCACAATAATGCCCAGATAAAGAATGACACCAAACATGCCAATGCCTGCCCCAACGGCAGAGTAAGATTCTTGTTCCATAAGTAGTATATTTTTCTAGTATTTTGTAAATATAATATTTATAGGAGAAAAACAAACAAAATTCTGACAATTCTCAAAATTTGTTTAACACAATTCCATTTTAAACAAGGAGGCAATATGGCCTTTTAAGCGCATTTTAACTTCATTCATGTCCAAGGCTGATCCCAATTCGCGTTGCATTGAGGTTACATCTTTATCGTCTATACCACAAGGGACGATATTTTTGAAATAATCCAGGTTGGTATTTACATTGAAAGCAAAGCCGTGCATGGTTACCCAGCGGCTGCACCTTACCCCCATTGCACAGATTTTACGGGCCCGGTCATTATCTGCATCGAGCCACACCCCGGTAAAACCAGGATACCGCTCGCCAGCCAGGCCATAGTCTGCCATGGTCAGGATCACGGCTTCTTCAAGTGTTCTGAGATAAAGGTGTATATCGGTAAAGAAATTGTCCAGGTCTAGAATGGGATAGCCAACAATTTGGCCCGGCCCGTGGTAGGTGATGTCGCCGCCCCTGTTAATTTTATAATAAGTGGCTTGCTTGTCTATTAGCGCGGCCTCGTCCAGTAAAAGATTTTCCGGATGGCCGCTTTTGCCAAGTGTATATACATGCGGATGTTCACAAAATATGAGGTAATTGGGTGTCTCCAGTGTAGTTCCATCCGTCCGGTTTTGTGTTTTAACTGCAACGGTCTGGTTAAACACAGACTCCTGCCGATCCCAGGCAGCCTGGTAATCGATCAGTCCCCAATCTATAAATTCTACTTTCTTATTCATTGTGCAAAACTTAAGCAACTACATAGCCCAGCATGTAACCATCCCTGGTTTTAAAATACTGTACTGTAAGTTCTGTTGTACCCCCAGGCAAATCAACCAGTGCATTCAGTTGTCCTTCGTCTTTCAATTTAAAAGGTTTGATGTGCATGTCCTGCTTAAACTCCAGACCTTTCCGCCCATTCCATTTATAAATGGCCTCCTTAGCACACCAGCATACGTAAAGCCCATTGATATTGTCACCAATCTGTTTTTGCGCCAACTCTACATCTGAGAGAAATTTATGCCTGATGCCTTTTATTTTATGTTTGATCAACTCGATATCTACCCCAACTTTTCTTTTTTTACCGATAATTACCGCAGCATAATCGTAGGAATGACTTAAGGAAATGTGATAATCCAGATCAACCAGGTAAGGCTTACCGTGTTCGTCCATGCGGCAATCGATATAATCCGAAGTGTTGAGCATGGTCCTCAGGAGTAAGCGGGTGCTCAGCCAGTGCAGCAAACGTTTACCATTGTTTAAAGAGGAGATGAAATCGAGTTCATGTTGCTTCAGTTGCAAACCAGAAACCAGTTCCTCTTCGCTTTCTTCGATCTTCCATACCGCAAGTATGGTATCGTCGTCAATATTTTTGTTAAAAACTACAGGCATCTCTATTTTAGAAAACAATGCAAAAGTATCTTAAATTAATCATAATTTCGTCGAAATACTTGAAACCTGCAAAAATCCCGCTTTTGAAGCGCTAAAATCGGATTTTGTTGTGTTAAAGACCTGACAACACCATTATATTTCAATACATCATGATCCTCTCCGATAAACGAATTCTGGAAGAAATAGATAAGGGTACAATTATCATTGAACCTTTCACAGCGGAATGCCTGGGTACGAACTCCTATGATGTACATCTGGGAAAATACCTGGCTACTTATAAAGACCGTGTGCTGGATGCCAAAGCACACAACAAAATTGAACATTTCGAAATTCCGAAAGATGGTTTTGTATTGCAGCCCGGAACGCTGTATTTAGGTGTAACGCTGGAATATACAGAAACACATGCACATGTACCCTTTTTAGAGGGAAAATCGAGTACCGGCCGACTGGGGATTGACATTCACGCCACTGCCGGAAAAGGCGATGTAGGCTTTTGCAATACCTGGACACTGGAGATATCCTGTGCCCAGCCTGTAAGAATTTATGCCGGCATGCCGATTGGTCAGCTGATTTATTTTGTGGTGGAAGGTAGTATAGAAACCATGTACAATGCAAAAAACAACGCCAAGTACAACAACAAAACAACCAAGCCCGTAGAAAGCATGATGTGGAAGAATAAATTTTAAAAAACACCTGTTTTTTAATTCCATAAATAAAGCCTCAATATTTGTATATTGAGGCTTTGTTATTTATGTCAAAAAATATGAAATCCAGATTCATTATCCCTATACTCTTTCTCCTGGGAGTAGTTGTGACACTCGCTTATACTGCAGACGATGACCCCTTCAGCCAGCTCCTGAAAAGGATGGATGAATACAACAAAAAATATGCGCAGGAAAAAGTTCACCTTCATTTAGATAAGCCTTATTACGCCATTGGAGATGACATTTGGTTTAAAGCTTATATCCTAAATGCTTCAAGCTCCGAACCTTCCGACATCAGCAAAGCATTATATGTTGAGTTGATCAATGAAAAAGACTCCATCAAAAAGCAAATTAAGATTCCGGTAAGTGGTGGTGTAAGCTGGGGAGATTTTAAACTGCCCGACTCTTTAAACGAAGGGAATTACAGGATCCGCGCCTACACCCAGTGGATGAGAAATGCCGGTCCGGAGTTCTTTTTTGATAAAACCATTAAAATCGGTAACTCCTGGGCCAATAAAGTATTTACCAGTACCAGCTATGCTTTCAGCAAACAGAACACGGCTGAAAAGGTGAGTACCAGGATCAAATTCACAGATAAAAATAATTTGCCTTACGCGGAAAGTGACGTCAGCTATGAAATTCGCCTTAACTCCAGGAACCTGGCTAAGGGCAAAGTGGTGACCAACGCCGAAGGGGAAGTAAATTTTGATTTCCTGAATACCCAGCCAACGCTATATAAATCAGGAAAAATTATTGCCACCATCACCCTGCCGAATAAACAAAAGACGGTTAAAGAAATTCCAATAGAAGCCACTTCCAACGCAGTCGACGTACAATTTTTCCCTGAAAGCGGTAATATCATTGAAGGGCTTCCCAACCGGATCGGCTTTAAAGCGGTTAATCCTGCAGGCCGCGGAGAAGACGTCAGCGGTACCATTCTGGACGATACCGGAACAGAAGTGAACAAGTTCAGCAGCAGTCACCTGGGCATGGGAAATTTCATCATCAATCCACAACCAGGACGGATTTATACGGCAAAAGTAAGCTTTAAGGATGGCTCTCAGCAAACCTTAAACCTACCTAAAGTTCAAACCAGCGGCTATATCCTGTCGGTTAACAACAACGGAGCTGATAAGCTCAACATCAGGATACTGATGAGTCCAGACCTGATGGGTGCCAAGCAACTTAAACTGGTTGCACAAAATAATGGCAATGTGTATTTTGTGAGCAAGCCAAACTCAGAAAAACAACTGATCAGTGCTTCCATTCCTAAAAAAGACCTGCCAGCAGGCATCATTCAGTTCACTTTGTTCAATGAAGCCAATGTGCCAATTTGTGAACGTCTTGCCTTTTCCAATAACCTGGACGAACGCATCAACACCAGTATTGAGGGATTGAAACCCAGCTATGCCAGAAGGGAAAAGCTGGACATCAGCCTCCTGAGCAAATTTGCAGACAAACCGGTACAGGGTAGCTTCTCTATCGCGGTAACCAATGCCTCGGTAGTGATCCCGGATCCTGAAAATGAAAGCAATATTTTTGCAGACATTCTGCTGAAATCTGATATACCAGGCTATGTTGAAAATCCAAACTATTATTTCTTAAACAGTGATGAAAAAACAGCACAGGATTTAGACAACCTGATGCTTACACAAGGATGGAGAAGGATTTTATGGAAAAATGTCATCAACAATGCCCCAGCGATCATTACTTTCCAGCCAGAGAAATCACTGGCCATTAGCGGGGTGCTGACCAGTTATGGCGGCAAACCCTTACCGAATAGCAAGGTATCTCTGTTTTCATCTTCAGGTGGTTTCTTTGCCGTTGATACTTTGACTGATGCCCAGGGACGTTTCAATTTTGATAAATTGATTTTTGGAGACAGCACCAAGTTTATCGTTCAGGGGCGTACCGGCAAGAACAAGAAAAACGTAGACATTAAACTGGATGTTGTAGCCGGACAAATTGTAACGCGCAATAAAAATACCGGCGATATAGAAGTCAATGTGAACGAGGCGCTGGCTGGTTATCTGAAACAAAGCAATAACTATTTTGATGAGCTGACCAAACGTGGATTGCTGGAACGCAGCATCATACTGAATGAAGTGAATATTGTAGAAAAAAAGAACCCCGCCAAAAACTCGAATAACCTGAATGGTGCCGGTCAGGCCGATTTTACCCTGACTGCCGAAATGTTGCAAAATTGCGTGACATTGTCGCAATGTTTACAGGGCCGCGTAGCTGGATTGATCATTGAAGGTGGGGTACCCTACCTGACACGGAATATGTTCTCCAGTATGTCGGGCAAAGTACCGATGCAGATTATACTGGACGGGATGAACGTAGGCTCGGATTTCCTGGACAACATTCAGCCCAGCGATGTGGAAAGTGTTGAAGTTTTAAAATCAATCAATTACACCGCCATTTATGGTTCACAAGGTGGTGGTGGTGTCCTGGTTATTACCACCAAAAGGGGTGGTGGATATTCTGGATCAACTTTTGCACCGGGTATCATTACTTATGCCCCGAAAGGATATTACCTGGGCAGAGAGTTTTACGCGCCTAAATATGATCCGGCTGTGCCAGATAATAAACCGGACCTTAGAACGACAGTATACTGGAAACCGAATCTCATCACCAATCCGGAAGGAAAAAGTGCCATCAGTTATTTCAATACAGATCAGGCCGGGCAATACCGAATTGTGGTAGAAGGAATTGACATGATGGGTCATCTGGCCAGAGCCGTATATACTTATGAAGTAAAATAAACACCTGCAATGAATACAATTAAAGTAACAGTAAAAGACCATTTAGCAATCATTACTCTGGACAGAGGCCGTTCAAATGCCTTAAACCGGGAGATGATCACTGAATTAAATGACATATTAGATAACATCAGTACAGATCCAAATATTGCCGGGGTGATCATAACCGGAAAAGAACCTTTCTTCTCGGCGGGCTTAGACCTGATTGAGCTTTACAGTTATACTGAAGCCGAAGCTGAATCGTTCTGGCACCTGTTTTTGAAATTCATTGCCAACATCACGGCTTTTAAAAAACCCATGGTTGCGGCCATCAATGGCCATAGCCCTGCTGGCGGTTGTGTGATTGCGCTGGCCTGCGACTACAGGATTATGGCCGAAGGCAAATATATTATTGGTTTAAATGAAGTACCTGTGGGCATTATTGTACCCAATAGCATTTTCCACTTGTATGCATTCTGGATTGGCACTGCCCATGCCTCCAGAAGTTTGCTGGAAGGCCGCTTGTTTAGTCCGGAAGAAGCTCTTGAAACCGGCCTGATCGATGAGCTGGTCAACCCTGCCACCATATTAACAGCTGCAGAGCGAAAAATACGGAAATATATGGCCATGGAACGCAATACCTGGGAACAAAGTAAACTCAGCATCAGGCGCGACCTGATTGCCATTACAAGTGCCGACCAAACGGAGGCCCTGGCCATCATGTTGAAACAATGGTGGGCACAGAGCACCCGTAGTATTTTAAAAACAATTATTGATAACCTGCAAAAGAAATAAGCCATGTTTAACGAACCTATGTTAAGAGATGATGCGCTGAAAGGCAAAACGATAGTAATTACTGGCGGTGGTACCGGGCTTGGAAGGGCCATGGGTACTTATTTTTTAACACTGGGCGCAAACCTGGTCATCACCAGCCGTAAAACGGATGTGCTCCAAAAAGCCGCAGCGGAGATGGAACAGGAAACCGGCGGAAAGGTGCTGGCTGTAACCTGCGATGTACGGGATTATGAACAGGTAGAAAATGTTTTAGCTGAAGCCCTAAAGGCTTTTGGCAAAGTAGACGGACTGTTAAACAATGCTGCCGGCAATTTCATTTCACCTACGGAACGGCTTTCTGCCAATGCTTTTTCCAGTATCATCGACATTGTACTGAAGGGCTCGGTCAATTGCACACTCGCCTTTGGTAAACACTGGATTAAAGAAAAACAAAAAGCAAGTGTATTGAACATTGTGACTACCTATGCCTTCACGGGATCGGCATATGTGGTACCATCAGCCTGTGCAAAGGGCGGTGTATTGGCGATGACCAGATCCCTGGCTGTAGAATGGGGTAAATATGGCATCCGTACCAATGCCATTGCACCCGGGCCTTTTCCAACTAAGGGAGCCTGGGAACGTCTTTTACCAGGCGACCTCGCCGAGAAATTTGACTTTAAAAACCGTGTTCCGCTAAAACGCGTGGGTGAACATCAGGAGCTCGCCAACCTTGCTGCCTTCCTGATCAGTGATTTCGCCGGCTATATCAATGGTGAAGTGATCAGCATAGATGGTGGTGAATGGCTGCAGGGTGCCGGTCAGTTCAACGGACTGGAAGCCATACCCAACGAGATGTGGGATCAGTTTGAAGCCATGACCAGGTCAGCAAAGGGGAGCTAAAGCTTCCCGGCTACCACCTGATTAAGGCACTTGCCCAGGTAAACCCGGAACCAAAAGCAGCCAGGCAAACCAGGTCGCCTTCTTTAATCTTACCGGCTTCCCAGGCTTCGCAAAGCGCAATCGGTACCGATGCGGCTGTGGTATTTCCATATTTTTGAATGTTATTGAATACCTTTTCATCAGGCAAGGCCAATAACTGTTGTACATATTGGCTGATCCGTAGATTGGCCTGGTGTGGCACCAGCAGGTCGATATCTGCAGGAGTCATGTTGTTTGCCGTTAGTGCCTCTTTAATAACTTCCGGAAACTTCACTACTGCTTTTTTAAATACCGCTGGTCCGTCCATATAAGGTAAAGCGGCTCCACTTTCTATTTGTTCGCTTGTCATGAACAGGCCGCCCAGCTCCTGATCGGGATAACCGGGTTTATCTTTAAGCCATTTGTTGGCACTGGCACCTGGGTAATACATGGCTAATATTTCAGCCTCAGCCCCATCACTGTGTAAATGTGTGCTTAAAATGCCCTGACCTTCTCTTTCTGCGGGCTGTAAAACTATAGCACCTGCGCCATCGCCAAAAATCACCGATACATTTCTGCTCCGGGTTTCGAAATCCATCGCAAAGGAATGTTTTTCACTTCCCACAACCAGGATATTTTTATACATGCCGGTCTTGATGAATTGATCGGCTACCGATAAGGCATATACAAAACCAGAACATTGGTTCCTGATGTCCAATGCGCCAATTTCTTTCATTTTCATTTCCCTTTGCAGCAATACTCCACAACCCGGAAAGTAATAATCAGGGCTTAGGGTAGCAAAAATGATAAAATCTACATCCTGAGCTGTAATTCCAGCGCGTTCAATGGCTATTTTGGCAGCTTCCACGCCCATTGTAGTTGTAGTTTCCTCCAGGCGATCTGCAAACCTGCGCTCTTTGATACCGGTACGTTCCTGAATCCATTCATCATTGGTATCCATAAAACGAGATAAATCGTCATTGGTATACACATTTTTTGGAACGTAATAACCTATTCCGGCAATCTTTGAACGCTGCATAATTATGGAGTTAAATACAAAATTTAAGCAAATTTAACTTTTAACTACAACATTATTTTGAAATTAGCTTATTTTTGTAAGATGTCAACAGAAACAAAAGAAGAAACTTTTACATTAGAAGAGATCCTAACCTCGTTAAAAACCGTTCACCGACTGATCCTTTGGAACGATGATGTAAATACTTTTGACCATGTGATCCATTGCATGATGAAATATCTTGACTATTCAGAAAACCAGGCTGAAAAAATTGCATGGGAAGTCCACAACAAAGGCAAATGTGCCGTATTGGAGGGATCCTTCACCGAAATGGAAGTCTACCGTAAAATATTACAACAGGAAGGCCTGACGGTTTCTGTAGACTAAACGATCTGATCGTTATCAAAAAATTCAACCAGCTCTTTTTGGGTAGCTTCGGTTTTGTCCTTCGCATACCAGCTGTGCAGTTTTTCTGCAAGAGCCATCATGTCCGTTTCTTCTTTTTTCCAATCTGCCAGCAAGCTTTGTAATACCTGCGGTCTCGGTCCCCATTTGGCAATCACCTCGCCGGCAGCACTCAATACCAATAACACCGGAATTGCTCTTCCCCCATTCGTCAAATGCGCATCGATCAGTGGTAAATTCTGGTCCCGTAAAACAAAACGTAAGTCAAAATGATTTGGAAAAGCACCCACTATCCGATCAAATAAAGGCACAATCTGGGCCGCATCGCCACACCATCCTTCAGAAATAACCAGTAAACGGTATTTATTTTTCACCCGACTTAACACCTCCAGCAAGGCCGCATTTAAAACTGCAGTTTTATCCACCCGGTTCATACGGGCCACATTCATTTTGGTATAATGCAGCATGGCGTCCGAATTGTCCGGGCCTGTCGTTTTGTGTTCTGCCAGCAGATTATCAATCAAAGTTCTGTAGTTTGAATAGCTGATGCCTTGTTCGGCGAAAATAGTGTTGTAATTGATCATATTTACCTGTAATAAAATAGTTACGACTAGTCTTTTTAAACTTCCTCACCGTTAATTTGTCCATCTTAAGCTAAACACACGATAGAAACCAAAATAAATGAAGAGTTATACTTGCAAAGTTCTGTTTTTAATATGCACAATTTGTACGATCACTGTAAAACTTAATGCTCAAACCCCTACCGACGGAAAGATTATTGCAAAAGTTATTGATGCACAAAGTAATGAAACCATCCCTTTCGCCTCTGCCATCCTCATCAACCGGAAAACCAAGGCTGTTGTAAAGGGTGCGCAGACTGATGTTAATGGAAACCTGATCCTTTCAGGCCTTCCAAAAGGCGTATTTACCTTTAAAGTGAGTTATGTAGGCTACCAGACGATGGTGAGGGATTCTGTGGCTATTACCGACACCCATAAAGAAGTCAATTTTGGCTCCATCAAAATGAAACCTGCTAAGGGAACCGCCCTGAATGAGGTTAAGGTAACTGCCCAAAAAAGCACCATGCAACTGGGCATAGACAAAAAAGTATTCGCTGTTGATCAAAGTCTGGTAAGCGAGGGCGGATCAGCTTCTGACCTCTTGCAGAATGTACCTTCTGTACAATCGGATATTGATGGAAATATCAGTTTAAGGGGATCTACCGGAGTAAAAGTACTGATTGATGGACGCCCATCTGTCATTGCAGGGGGTAACGTAGCCCAAATCCTGCAATCTATCCCGGCAAGTTCCATTGAATCTGTAGAGCTGATCACCAATCCTTCTGCCAAATACGATGCCGAAGGCCAGTCAGGCATCATCAACATTGTACTTAAAAAGAACAAGAAATTGGGTTTAAATGGATCAGTAGCGCTTACGGCCGGTAACCGGGATAACTATAATGCCAACACCAGTTTGAGTTTCCAGAACAGCAAAATCAACGTATATGGCAATTACAGCTATCGTTATGGCAACAGAATAGGTGGTGGTTACAGCAATATTACTTATGTAGATAATCCATTGGGTATTGCACAAGCCAATCAAAGCACCAGGGGCACTTCGACAGATAAAGGGCACAATGTGAAGGCCGGAATTGATTATAACATCGCGGCCAAAAGTCTGATCAGTTTATCTGGTGGCTTTAACCTGCGTGACAATGACCGGAATGAAAACCTGGGCATCAACCAATACAATAAATTGGGTAACCCGATTTCACTGAGCAACAGAAACAACATCAATAACGGATCTGGAGGTAGTTATGACCTGAACCTGGACTTTGTACAAAAGTTCAAGAAACCAAAGGAAGAGCTGACATTCAACTTCGGCTATTCTGAGGGTAATAATGACAATGACCAACGCTACAGCACCAACATTTACAACATCGGCGGAACTCCGGTAAATACCTTAGCAGATGTCCAGCTGAATACCGGAAATGGGATCAACAGCAGTTACAACATACAAACCGACTATACGTTACCTGTAGGCGCAGCCGGAAAAATTGAAGCTGGCTACCGCAGCCAGATCCGCCTGGCTGAAAACAATACCTTTTCTCAAAACTACAATAACCTGACCGATGAATACGATGTCAACTTTGCGCTGACCAATGACTTTAACAGCAAAGACCAGGTACATGCACTCTATTTAAATTACCAGAATCAGGTTAAAAATTTTGGTTACCAGATCGGTTTAAGAGCAGAAGATGCAACGCTGGACACCAAACTGGGGGTATATAACAAATCTGGTCAGTTGGACTTTGTCAACGGAAAAATCCATTATGAAAGGTTGTATCCAAGTGTGTTTTTAACGCAAAAATTTAAACAGGAACAGCAATTACAATTGAGCTATACCCGCAGGGTAAACCGCCCAAGAGGCTGGGATACCAATCCATTCCTCGATGTTTCCGATCCATTGATCTGGCGCCAGGGAAATCCCAACTTAAGGCCTGAGGATGTCCATTCCTACGAATTGGGCTACAGCAAGTTCTGGCCAAAAGTAACCTTTACGTCCAGTGTGTACATCCGGCAAACCAATGATGTGATCCAGCGGGTAAGAACCGAAGCTGACGCCAATGGGGTAACCATTGTTACACCACGCAATTTAACCAGGCAGGTATCCAGTGGCTTGGAGCTGATCACGCGTTACGATGTCATCAAAGCCTGGAACTTTACCGGAAACGTGAACCTGTATCAGCAAAGCATCAAAGGTGTACCAGCTTTCGGCATTGTGGAAAGCTCAGGCTTTAGCTGGAATGCCAATCTGACGAATAATTTCATCCTGCCTTACAACATCACGCTACAGGTAAAAGGGGATTACCGCTCTAAAGAGGTAATGGCCCAAGGGCGAAGAAACGCCATGTATGCTGTGGATGCCGGAGCCAAATATGACTTTAAAGACAAGAAATCATCGCTGAGCTTAAATGTACGCGATGTATTCAATACCCGGGCATGGAGCATGACCAGCTACGGTCCAAACTCCACCACCGACTTCAGGCGCTATATGCAGGGTACGATGGGTAGTTTAACCTACTCTTACCGCTTTGGACAAACAGATTTCAAAGCCAAAAGAACCAAGAAAAATGACCAGCAGGAAATGCGCCCGGATGAAGAATCTTTTTAAGTAACAGCTATTGTGAAACCCCAGTCTATTGCGCTCTTTCTGTTTCTGACTTTATGCACTGCCGGCGTTTTTGCCGCAGACAAGGGCCTCATTACAGGTAAAGTAGTGGAACAGATTGGTGGTTTGGCTGTGCCTTCGGCTGTCATAGCCATTTATGAGAGCGGTGCAGAACGTCCGCTGAGTACTACCTCCGCCGATGAAAATGGCGTATTTAAGTTCAATGCGCTCAAATATGGGACCTATAAGGTACGGGTCAGTTATGTAGGTTTTACCAGCCTGACCATCAATGAAGTGACCCTGACTGCGCAACAGCCGGAAAAAAACCTGGGCACCTTAAAACTGGCCAGTGAACAGAACAACCTCAACGAAGTGACCATTACCGCAGAAAAACCGGTGATTGAATTTGCAGCAGACATGATCACCTACAACGTTGACAAATCTATACTCGCAGAAGGCAGTACGGCCACCGATATTCTAAAAAATGTACCCATGGTACAGGTCGACATTGACGGCAATGCGACGATCGCCGGAAAGCGCTCTACACGGATCTTTATTGACGGGAAGCCTTCGGATTACATGACCTCTAACATTTCCGACCTGCTCAATGTTTTACCCTCGGATGCCATTGAGAAAATCGAGGTGATGACCAATCCACCGGCAAGATATTCTGCTGATGGCGAAGGCATCATCAATATTGTCATGAAAAAGGGATTCAAAATCGGATTTAATGGCAATGCTGGTGTGACCGCGGGCCTCCAGGGAAATACCAATATGAATACCAATGCCTCCTATCGCAGTAAAAATTATTCCTTAACCGGAAGTGCAGCCTACAGAAGCAATATCAACAAGAGCAGTTCACATGCCTACCGCGAAAACTTTGACCTGGTTAAAGACACGACTTTTTACTATGACAATTATGGCAACAACAAAAGCAATAGCAATGGCGCCAATTTTAGAGCTGGCTTAGACTGGGACATCAATCCGCAGCAAAATCTGCGCGTATCGTCCAACTTCAACACGAATAGCAATAACAGTCGCGCTGGCACCGATTTTAACTATTTGAATGAAGAACTTGCATTGAAGCGCCTGCGTCAGCAGATGAGTACCGCCGATGGTGCCAGCCATAACTTTGTGTTCAACGCCGATTACACCTTGAAATCGACAGAAAAAGGCGACAAGCTGAGTTTAGGACTCACGATCAACAGAAATGCCAGTGACAACTTCAGGCTTTTGGACCGTCACGAAATTTTCCCGGCCAATTCAAAAATAAAACCCTCCTTACGGGAAAACACGGATGACCTTGCCAACAGCGGTCTGACGCTCAATCTGGATTACGACCGCCCCGTATTCAAAAAGCGGGACCAACTGGAAGCCGGAATTCAGTTTAACCAAAGAAATAATGACAATGGCATGCTGGTACGCGATTTCGACTTCGATACAGAACAATATCTTATTGCCGAAAAACTCAGCAACCAGTTTCAGTATCATGAACGTATTCTGGCCGGTTACACTTCATACAACTACCGAGGCAAAGGCATAGGCATCAAAGCAGGGCTCAGGGCCGAGTTAACTGATGTAAATTTTGACATTTCTACCGGAAGCAATTACAACATTAAACCCTACCTCAGCCTCTTCCCTACCTTATCCATCAATCATTTTTTCAATAAGCGCTATAACATCGGGGCTACTTATAGCGTGCGCATCAACAGGCCGAGGGAAAATGCATTAAACCCACAGATTAACGACAACGACACCCTGAACATCTCTTACGGGAATCCTAAACTAAGTCCCGCCTATACGCATCAAATGGACATTAGTTTTGGTGCCTTTGGTGAAAAGTGGTCGTTTACCCCGCGCTTATCTTATTCCAGCAGCCGTGGGGTGATCGAACGCTATCGCGAAGTCAATATTATAAACGGAACAGCCTATTCCGAATCTACTTATTTCAATGTCGGCACCAATAACATCTTCGGGCTAATCCTGATCGGCAATTACCGGCCTGGTAAAAACCTTTCCACCAATGCCAATTTTACACTGAGTCAGAGCAATTACAGATCCAGCATGAATACTGCACTGAACAGGAAGGGGCTAAGCCTAAGGAGCGCCCTGGGTATTTCTATGCAGTTGCCACTAAAAACAGCTTTTGAAGCCAACCTGAACTACGCCAATAATGTGAACGCCCAGGGGCGGGCAAAAGGTTCCATAACCAGCAGCATGGCCGCGCGGAAAGTATTCCTTAAAAACCGGCTGAATGCCAGAGTTAGTGTATCTGATCCTTTTGGCAGGCGAAACAATACGCTCTTTAGCGAAGGCATCAATTTCAAAATGCAGAACTATACGAACAGCAATACCAGCAACCTGACTTTGAGCTTAAACTATCGTTTTACCAAAATAAAAAAGGTACCGCCCCCACCAGAAAGCAAATAGCAGAGAAAAAATCAGAATTTCGTATATTGCGGCCATGGAACAGCACAATCCCTGGGTAACAATCGAAAGCCACAAGGTCTATGAAAACAACTGGATCGGATTAACAGAACACCAGGTCATCAATCCATCTGGTGGTCAGGGTATTTACGGCGAGGTTCATTTTAAAAACTACGCCATTGGTATCTTGCCTTTGGATGAAGATCACAATACCTGGCTGGTTGGGCAGTACCGATATCCGATTAAAGCTTACAGCTGGGAAATACCGGAAGGGGGCGGTCCCCTGGAAACTGAACCGCTGGAAAGTGCGCAAAGGGAACTGGCAGAAGAAACCGGGCTCATCGCTACAGAATGGCTGGAACTGCAGCGCATGCACCTGTCCAATTCCGTGAGCAATGAACTGGCCATCATTTACATTGCCAGAGGTTTAACAATGGGTCAATCTTCGCCAGAAGAGACTGAGGCACTCAGCATTCGTAAATTGCCTTTTGAAGAGGCTTATCAAATGGTTATACAGGGGCAAATCACAGACAGCATGAGTGTTGCCGCCATTTTAAGAACAAAAATATTAATCCAGGAAGGACACTTATAACCGTCAGGTCAATTATGAATAAGTTTTTAGGCTATATTTTCAGTCCGCTTTTCTATGTGATGTTCGGACTTTCCTTACTGATCTTCCACCCCATCCAATGGATCTGCTACCGCTTTTTTGGGTACAAAGCACATAAGGTATCTGTAGATGCCCTCAACTTCTGTTTAACCTATTGCGATCTGTTTTTGGGTTCTTCGGTTACTTTCATCAACCAGCAAAACCTTCCTGAAGGGCAGCCTAAAATATTTGTAGCCAACCACCAGAGCATGTATGACATTCCCGCACTGATCTGGTTTTTGAGGAAACACCATGTCAAGTTCATCTCAAAAATTGAACTCACCAAGGGCATTCCCTCCATTTCATTCAACCTGAAATACGGCGGTGGCGCCAACATTGATCGCAAGGACAGCAAGCAGGCCGTTTCAGAAATCATCAAACTGGGCCGCAGAATGAAAGAAAAAAACTGGTCTACACTCATCTTTGCAGAAGGTACACGGGCCAAAGACGGACAAATGAAACCTTTTCACGTGGGTGGCATTGCTACACTTTTGAAAGCAGCACCAGAGGCCCTGATTGTACCTGTGGCGATAGAAAACTCCTGGAAACTTGTCCAATATGGATCTTACCCCTTAAGCTTTGGCGAAAAGCTGAGGTGGACGGTACTTCAACCACTCCATACATCGGGTAAAAATCCGGAAGAATTGGTCCTGGAAGCTGAGAATGCAATTCGCGAAAAGCTTCAGCAGCCTGTCAGAACCCTTTAAATATTCTTATTGTCAATGTGCCTGAAAAATTCATCGCGGTAGGTATCCCCGATCGGAATCACCTTACCATGTATGGAAATCCGGCTGCGCTCTATACTTTCAATCTTATCCAATGCAATAATATAAGATTTATGTACCCGGATAAACTGAGCTTTGGGTAAGGTCTCTTCCATTTTCTTCATGTTCTGTAGCGTAATGATGCGCTCTGTCTTCGTAAAAATGGAAATGTAATCCTTCAAGCCTTCAATGTATAAAATATCTTTCAGTTCAATTTTTTGAATCTTATGCTCGGTCTTGACAAAGATGAAATCCTGAACGGGATGAGACGTAGCAGAAAAAGGAGCCGAACTGAGTATCGGCTGAGGAGCAGGCACTGCTGCGCCAGAAGCACTGACGCGGTTGTTAACCTTTTCCACCGCCTTATAAAAACGATCAAAAGCAATTGGTTTCAACAAATAGTCTGATACATTCAAATCATAACTCTCCAATGCATATTGAGAATAGGCGGTAGTCAATATATAGTTGGATTTTCCACTGGCAATTTTAAGAAACTGGATTCCTGTTAATTCAGGCATTTGAATGTCCAGAAAAACCAGGTCAATGCCACCAGCCTGTACCATTTGCAAAGCTTCGATCGCATTTTCTGTACGTTTTACCAACTCCAGAAAAGGCACTTTAGAGACATAATCCTCAATAATATCCAAAGCCAGTGGTTCATCATCAATAGCAATACATTTTAATTTTGTCATATGTCTAACATTAGTTCAGTGGTATAATGGGTGGCCGAATTTACGATATTTAATTTATACCTTTCCGGATATAGCAATTGCAGCCTGCGCTCTACATTGTTCAGGCCTACCCCCCCCATTTGGTCCTTATTCGATTTATTCTTTTTATTGCTCACACTGAAGTGTAATATTTTCTGATTGGCGATGATATCGATCTTAATGGGATCATTGGGATCGTTTGCTACGCCGTGCTTAAAAGCATTCTCCACGAAAGAGATCAGGATGAGCGGCACCACCGGCTGGTCATCAATTTCTCCATTTATGGTAAATTCAACCGCGGCACCATCTTTAAACCGCAATTTCTGCAATTCAATATAACTCTGTACATAGGTAATCTCCTTACTGAGCGAGACCCAGCTGTCGTTACTTTCGTAAATCATGTACCGCATGATCTCCGATAGTTTTAAAATTGCATCTGCGGTTTTGTCCGACTTCTGATAGGCCAGTGAATAAATATTATTCAGGGAATTGAATAAAAAATGTGGATTTAGCTGTGATTTTAAAAATTGAAGCTCCATGTCACGCTTCTCGCTGACCAGGTCGCGCTGGATGCGTTCACTGCCAAACCAGTCTATCGCAAACTTCAGCAAGGCGCTGACCACCACAAAAAATCCGGAAACAAAGATGGCCGAAAGTACATATTTGGTAATTTCGTAATATTCAATCTCTCCTGAGTTCTCGCTTAAGTATTTCAGGAACAAATCGGCGTAGAGTGTGGCCACTATGGTTTTAATCACCACCATCACCGCGATCAGCAGTATGATAGACACGATGTATAAACCGTATTTTTTCTTTTCCTTGACCAGGATTGGGATCAGCAAGGTATAGTTGATGTAAAATATAGATAGGTTGATCAGGGCGAAATAGCCAATCTTGATTAAAATCTCATTGCGCGAAGGCTGAGGGTCTACACCCGCCAAAGTATCCCATAGCAGTACCGTAAAAATCAGCAGCCAAAAAAACAAATGGACAATTAAAGGGCCTTTTCTTTTCATTATAAAACATTTTACCAGTCATGAAACTATTCAAAAATGCATCATGACCCATTCGATTTCGACAAACTGGCGATTTTCTTCTACCAACGGGTAAAATCTCCCAATCAATTACAAAGCTATTCAAATTAGCCGTTTATCTAAGATAATATACACTTGGTCTAAAAGATTTTAGCAGGATGTTTTTTATCATTCTATTTGTTTCAACAAACAGAAACAATATAAAAATTTAAATATAAAGACGATGAAAAAGCTAGCAAATGTATCTCCTTTCTTATTGCTGTTAATCCCTGTTTTTATGATGATGCTGCTTACTTTCGTAACCAGCCACAATGCCAATCAAGATGATGATTTCGCCACAAAACCGTCCGGATCAAAAACATCGTATATTAAAATTTCCAATCCGTTCAAATAAAAAAACACGCTTTAACAAGCTTCAAAATAGGAATACATCAATTTAGTTAAGTTAATAAGAAAAGAATGGCGGTGGATACTGCCATTTTTTTTGTGCTTTATTTTGAAAACTAAAATATTAGTTATAGCTTTATACTAAATCTTTAGTTATACTGGGAAATACGCGTTAACCAGAATTAACTTTTGAATAAAGCAACATAAACTAATCCATATGGACATTAAGGACCTGACCAAGGCAGAAGAACAAATCATGCAAATCATCTGGCAAATCGAAAAAGGCTTCGTAAAAGAGGTCATGGACTTCTTGCCCGAACCGAAACCTGCATACAATACTGTATCCACCATTATCCGGATTCTCGAGACCAAGGGATTTATAGGCCATGAAGCCTTTGGTAAATCACATCAATACTATCCGCTGATCAGTCGCGAAGACTATAAACGCCATGCGACAGAAAAACTGCTTGACAACTATTTTGAGAATTCTGTAGAAAGCATGTTCTCTTTCTTTGTCAAGGAAGAAAAGCTGGATGTCAGCGATGTAGACGAAATCCTGAAAATGATCAACAAAATTAAAAACAGACCAAGATGAGTTGGGCACACTACCTCCTGCAAGTCAACATTTACTTAATTGTATTTTATGGCTTTTATAAGTTCTTGTTAGACAAGGAAACTTATTTCATCCTGAACCGGATTTACCTGGTATCGGCAGCCGTACTGTCTTTCGCTATTCCTTTTCTCCGATTTGAATGGTTTAGCCAGCAAGCCGTCGCGGAACCGATCTATGCAAGTGTGGGACAACTCAACGACTTCATGACACAGGTCATTGTTGAACCGCAAGACAGCCATGCGCTAAGCCCGGGAAATCTATTGGTACTGATTTATGCTGTTGGGGTACTCTTTTTTAGCTGCAGGTTCATCATGAAACTGTATCTGGTGGGAAAAAGCCTTCGTCATCAGCCCTCAAACGGAGCTGCCTTTTCCTTTTTCAGTAAAGTCCATGTAGATCAGGAAATGCCGGAACACCAGACCATCAATATTCATGAAGCAACCCATGCCCGGCAACTACACAGCCTGGACATTATCATCTTTGAAGCCGTAGCGATCCTGACCTGGTTTAATCCCATCATTTACCTGTACAAAAAATCAATTAAAAATATCCATGAATACCTGGCGGACGAAGAGGCTGCCGAATTTCAGGGCGATAAAAAACAATACGCATTACTACTGCTCAGCAGTGCTTTTGGCGTAACCTCAGAATCACTGACCAATAGTTTTTTTAACAAATCACTAATTAAAAAAAGAATTTTTATGCTCTATAAACAAAGATCCAGAAAAACCGCCATCCTGAAGTATGGCCTGTTTTTACCCCTTTTTGCCATTGCACTGACCTTGTCATCGGCAACGATTAAAAACAATGAAAAAATCAAAGCCATCACTGAAGAGCTGCCATCGGGCAATCCGATCGATGTGGTTACAGAAGTGGTAACGGAATCTATCCAGCCCATGGTACCAAGCGCTTTAAAAAAGAAGCTGACCATTAATCAGGCCAGCGTTCAAACGCTTGAAGGCTGGGAAGATTTCTACCAGTATATGAAAAAAACAGTCAGATACCCTGCTGTTGCGCACCAGGATAAAATCCAGGGTACAACCATGATCAAATTTACCCTGACTGATGGAACCCTGGAAAACGTGGGTATTGCACAAAAATTAGCCGGAGGTTGCGATGCCGAAGTCATGAGAAGAATCGCTGTCTACAACGGCTATAAAGATCTTAAAAATGGCAATTACACCATTAAAGTTCAGTTCGTTCTTTCTGGTGCCAATACCCCAAAGCTCAACACCAATATCGCTCCGGTTAAGGGATATGCTGCTTTGAATGACATTTCAATAATGGCCTATGCCGGCGGAGCAGAAACTGCCCAAAAAACGATTAACCTGTCGCAGGTAGGGATAGATCAGAACGACACGAAGGTATATGATTTCGTTTCTATAGAAACCCAGCCTGGTTTTCCCGGAGGGATGCAGAATTTCTATGCTTATTTGAAAAGCAGCGTAAAATATCCGGCAGAAGCCGTTAAAAACAATACCCAGGGAAAAGTGTTTGTGTCCTTTGTTGTGGAAAAAGACGGAAAATTAACGGACATTAAGGTAGAGCGAAAACTGGGTTCCGGAACGGACGAAGAGGCAGTCAGGGTATTGGAAGAATCACCTAAATGGAACCCGGGCATTCAGGATGGTAAAGCGGTAAGGGTGAAATACAATATCCCGATCAGTTTTACCTTGAATAAACCTGCCAATCCAACTGGCGCAATAGAAAAACCCGCAGGAAGAGTAGAGGGTATCAGATTTGGCGATGAGGGTGGCTTAGCCATCAGAAACGGAGGTTCAGTAACCAATCCACCATTATACGTGATTGATGGAAAAATTACAGAAAATGTAGACATGAAAACACTTGATCCCAATCAGATCGAATCCATAAGCATATTAAAAGATGCAAACGCAACGGCAATATATGGATTGAAAGGCGCAAATGGCGTCATTATCGTAACCACCAAAGGAAAAGCCGCCGAGAACGAAAAGGCTACACCCACAAAAAACGAAAAATAAATTCCCCTATTAAAAGCGGAAAACCCCAGCTAAATTTAGCCGGGGTTTTCCGTGTAATACCTTGTCTCGTGCTATAAATCTATTAAATAGATTCCTCAGATACAAATTTAGCCGAATAAAAATCTCTGTTCATGCGTGCAATATTCTCTAGAGAGATGCCCTTAGGACATTCAGCCTCACAAGCTCCGGTATTGGTACAATTTCCAAAACCTTCTGCGTCCATCTGAGCAACCATACTTTGAACCCTGCGGTAACGTTCCGGCTGTCCCTGAGGCAATTGTGCCAACTGAGAAATCTTTGCAGAAACGAATAACATCGCAGAAGCGTTTTTACAGGTGGCCACACAAGCACCACAACCAATACAAGCTGCGGCTTCAAAAGCTGAATCGGCTTGTACCTTAGGGATCGGCAGGCTATTGGCATCCTGGGCGTTTCCGGTATTTACCGAAATAAAGCCTCCTGCTGCAATTACTCTGTCGAAGGCAGACCGATCTACCATTAAATCTTTAACTACCGGAAAAGCCTGCGCTCTCCATGGTTCAACCACAATGGTATCTCCGTCTTTAAACGAACGCATGTGCAGCTGGCAGGTGGTTACCCCCTGCAGCGGACCATGTGGCTGTCCGTTGATGAACATGGAACATGCACCGCAAATACCTTCGCGACAATCATGATCAAATACAACAGGCTCTTCTCCTTTATCAACAAGACCTTCATTCAATACGTCAAACATTTCTAAGAATGACATATCAGGTGAAATATCAGATAATTTATAATCTACCAAATTACCTTTGGCTTTGTGATCTTTTTGACGCCATACTTTCAGCGTTAAATTCATATTTTCTGTACTCATGGTATTGAGATTTTAAAACCTATTTATAACTTCTTTGTGCAACTTTGATATTTTCAAACTTCAGCTCTTCTTTATGAAGTTCAAATTTCACATCACCCTTATATTCCCAGGCGGCAACATAAGCGTAATTTACATCGTCCCTCAAAGCTTCACCTTCTTCAGTTTGATATTCTTCACGGAAGTGTCCTCCGCAAGATTCGTTCCTGTTCAGGGCATCCATACACATCAACTCGCCAAGCTCAATAAAGTCGGCCACACGACCTGCTTTTTCTAACTCAGGGTTCAGTTCGTTTGCATCACCCGGAACACGCAAATCGCTCCAGAAATCTTTACGCAACTGCTGAATCTCTTCAATACCTTTTTTAAGGCCTTCAGCATTACGCGCCATACCGCAACGCTCCCACATGATCTTTCCTAATTTCTTATGGAAATGATCTACAGACTTCGTTCCTTTAATAGAGAAGAATTTATCAATAATACCTTTTGCACTTGCTTCTGCTTCTATAAAAGCAGGGTGATCTTGTGGAATTGGTTTTGTAGCCAGTTCTTTAGACAAATAAGCACCAATGGTGTAAGGGATTACAAAATAACCATCAGCCAATCCCTGCATCAAAGCCGAAGCACCCAAACGGTTTGCACCGTGATCAGAGAAGTTGGCTTCACCTAAAGCATATAAACCTGGAACGGTAGTCATCAGGTTATAGTCAACCCATAAACCACCCATGGTATAGTGAACCGCAGGATAAATACGCATTGGCAATTCATAAGGATCTTCTCCGGTAATTTGTTTGTACATGTCAAACAGGTTACCATATTTCTCCTTGATTACCTCACGACCTAAACGCATACAGGTTTCTTTATCCGGATTGTGGATGTTCTGAACACTGGCTTCAATACGACCATAACGCTCGGTATTGGCTTTAAAGTCAAGATAAACAGCCAATTTAGATTTACCTACACCATAACCGGCATCACAGCGCTCTTTAGCTGCACGCGAGGCCACATCACGAGGTACCAGGTTACCAAAAGCAGGGTACCTGCGCTCTAAATAATAATCTCTTTCCTCCTCAGGAATGTCAGATGCCTTCCGGTTATCGTCTTTCTTTTTAGGTACCCAGATTCTTCCGTCATTACGTAAGGACTCAGACATCAAAGTTAATTTACTCTGGTGATCTCCGGAAACCGGGATACAAGTCGGGTGAATCTGTGTATAACAAGGGTTACCAAAGAAAGCGCCTTTTTTGTGTGCTTTCCAGGCTGCAGTTACGTTACTACCCATTGCGTTGGTAGACAAGTAGAATACGTTTCCGTAACCACCACTACACAGCAATACGGCATGACCTGAGTGACGTTGCAATTCGCCGCTAATCAAATCACGGGCAATAATTCCGCGTGCTTTGCCATCAACCACCACAACTTCCAGCATTTCATGACGGGTAAACATTTCTACTTTACCCATTCCGATCTGACGCTCCAAAGCACTGTAAGCACCTAAAAGCAATTGCTGACCAGTTTGCCCGGCTGCATAAAAGGTCCGCTGTACCTGGGTACCACCAAAAGAGCGGTTGTCCAGTAAGCCACCATATTCCCTGGCCAGTGGTACACCCTGTGCCACACACTGATCTATAATATTTGCACTCACTTCGGCCAAACGATGAACGTTGGCTTCACGTGAGCGGTAATCACCACCTTTAATGGTATCATAAAACAAACGATAAGTACTATCCCCATCGTTCTGATAGTTTTTTGCTGCATTGATACCGCCCTGAGCTGCAATAGAGTGCGCTCTTCTAGGCGAATCCTGGAAGCAAAAACATTTAACCTTGTAGCCCATCTCGGCCAGGGTTGCCGCTGCCGAAGCACCTGCCAGACCCGATCCTACAACGATGACCTCTATACTTCTTTTATTGGCCGGATTAACCAAGGGCATAGAAGAACGTAACTTAGTCCATTTTTCGGTTAATTCACCTTCTGGTATATGAGCATTTAATTCTGCCATGTTATTTTAAGCTTATACGTTGTTCAAAAATTAATTAATAATACCTGCATACATTGCAATCGGCATTGCCGCAAAAAGCAAAGCGATGATGATTGAATACCAAACACCCAGCGCTTTAATGATCGGCGAGTATTTTTTATGGTTCCAACCCAAAGTCTGAAATGCCGAAGCAAAACCATGTAATAAGTGGTAAGCCAATGAAATCATAGCCAATGTATATAAAACCACGATCCATAATTCTTTAAAAGTCTCTTTCATCACTGCATAAAGATCTTCGTGACCATTTGCATCTACAGTTGGAATGCCAGTGAACCTGGATACTACCCAGAAATTAGAAAGGTGAACAATTAAGAAAATCAGCAATAAAGTACCCAAAAGGCCCATAGAGCGTGAATACCATTTGCTGTTTGCTTTGCCATTGGTTACTGCATACTTCACCGGGCGCGCAGCCTGATTTTGAAAGGTTAAACGTGCTCCCTGAACAATGTGTGCGATCAATCCTACAAAAAGTACGATCTCTCCGGCCCTGATCAGCCAGTTACTTGCCATAAAGTGGGCGCCTATGTTGAAGGTAAGGCCACCGTCATTGAAAAAGATCAGCGCGTTGATAAAGCAATGCACTATTAAAAATAAAATTAAGAACAGGCCCGTAATGCCCATAATTAATTTTTTTCCGATAGAGGAGGAAAAAGCGTTTCCGAAACTAGCCATTTGATTGTTTTTTTATAATTCTATTCATGCAAAAGTATTTAATAAAAGAATTAATCTGGTAATTCCATCCATAAATCAGCTATTTAGAAACATTCTAATATTACAAAAGAATGATAATTCAAAAAGATAAGGGCGCAACTTTTATACAGCAGAAAGAACACTCTGAAGCTACTTATGCAAAAAAGGCCTACCATCCAACGGGATGATAAGCCTTTTTTACTCAAAAATTCAATTTTTATTATTTTAAGGTATAGGTAAACCTGCCTTGCGGACCTACACCAGTGATCATGGTCATTCCATTTTTAGAAACAGGCAATGCATTCTGAACATCTTTAGCACTGTTTACCGGAGTTCCATTCACAGAAGTAATGAGGACTCCTTTAGGGATTTCCCAGGAATCAAACAGTTTACCGCTTTCAATGCCGCTTACAACTACCCCGTTTTTCACGCCATAACGTGCTTTAAGCTGTGCGGTTGCAGGTTCAAACGAAGCACCCAACACCTCAATGCTTGTTCCTGTAGACTTACTGGCCAGCTTGCTGGTGTTCACACCCACACTACCCTCTCCTTTCAAAGTCACACCGATATTTTTCAGGCCACCATCACGTAATATGGTCAACTGCACTTTATCACCAGGGCTTAAACGGCCTATTCTTTCCTGCAAATCCGGAGAATCAAACACTTCTACACCATCTACTTTTTTGATGATGTCGCCTTGTTTAATTCCAGCTGCTGCACCCGCACCATTGGCAAGCACTTCATTTACATAAAGACCGTTGATGTCTTTAATTTTCAGTTCTTCTGCATAATCAGCATCCAGCGGACGGAAAGAAACACCAATATAACCGCGTTTTACGCTGCCATATTTTCTAAAATCATCCAATACTTTTTTTGCCAGGTTTACCGGGATGGCAAAACCATAACCTTCATTGGTGCCAGTTTGTGAAGCGATGGCAGCATTGATACCGATCAGCTCACCATTGGCGTTAACCAAGGCACCACCACTGTTTCCAGGGTTGATGGCAGCATCGGTCTGAATGAATGACTCTATACTGCTGTTTGCTTTTGGCGTGTACTTACCTGTTCTTTGATACTCTTCATACTCTTCCTGGGTAGGTTGTTGCTGCTGTCTGCCTAAAATACCGATACTTCGTCCTTTAGCACTCACAATACCTGCAGTAACTGTAGTTTGCAAATTAAGTGGAAAACCTACAGCCAATACCCATTCACCAATCTGCACATTGTCAGAATTCCCCATTTTTACCACAGGAAGATTGCTTTCTTCTACTTTAATCAAGGCCAGGTCGGTATTTGCATCTGTACCAATTACTTTAGCTAAAACTTTACGTTTGTTAGCTAAAATCACTTCGATTTTATCTGCATTCTCTACCACATGGTTATTGGTCACGATATAACCATCAGGAGTTAAAATTACACCAGAACCTGAAGCTGCTCTTGGTGCACGCTGCATCCGGCCACCGCCACCCCCAAACAGGTCGTCGAACATGTCAAATGGCGAACCACTACGGCTACGGCTATTGCCACCTTCATTTGAAGAACTGCCATATGAGGTTTTGATGTGCACCACCGCAGGAGATACTGCTGCAGCAGCCTGGACAAAATCTACCGCTCCTGTTGAAGCGACCTTAACCGGGTTACTTGCAAAAAGCACATTTTGTTGTTCGGCAAAGGATAAACCATTGCTTTTGCGCTCTAATAACTTATAGGCGCCAATTGCTGACGCGCCACCAATCAATGCGGCCATCACTATTATTCCTATTTTTCTCATCTTTTTATTTATTTACTGATCTACTATAAAACCTTTTTTTCTAAAATACCAGTACCTAATCTCATCCGGAATTCAATTTCGCGTATCCTGATATTTTATTTTCTTTGATTTACTCAAATTTAATACCATATAGACGATATTTGTATGGCAAAGACAGCTTATACTGTGTTAAAAAATGTTAAATGACAAGAACCTTCTACAATGACCATACATTTCTATAAATATCAGGGTGCCGGAAACGACTTCATCCTGATCGACAACCGGGATTTATCATTTAATGCACAGGACTACAAGACTGTACATGACTTATGTCACAGGCGCTTTGGCATAGGTGCCGATGGACTGATGCTGTTGCAGAACCACAAAGACTTTGATTTTGAAATGCTTTATTTCAATGCAGACGGAAATTTAGGAAGCATGTGTGGAAATGGGGGGCGCTGTATTGTTGCCTTTGCCAAACACCTCGGCATCATAGAGACAGAAACTAACTTTTTGGCAGTAGACGGCCCGCATTATGCCAAAATTACAGCAGAAGGCAACTGGGTAGACTTACAAATGATTGATATTGACACCATTAACACTGATGGAGAAGCCTATGTATTGAATACCGGCTCGCCACATTATGTAACCCAGGTAAACAATCTGGAGGTACTGGATGTTTTTCAGGATGGCAAAGCGATCCGCAACAACGATACTTATAAAAAAGAAGGCATCAATGTAAATTTTGTGGAAGACAAAGGCGATCACCTATTTGTCCGCACGTTTGAGCGCGGAGTAGAAGATGAGACCTATGCTTGTGGAACAGGCGTAACCGCAGTAGCGCTTTCCATGGCCAAGCACCAGCAACAAACCGGGCATATCGAAACTCCGGTAAAGGTGTTGGGCGGCAATTTAAAAATCAGATTTGACTATGACGGCAAGCACTTTACCAACGTATTTTTATGTGGTCCGGCAGAGCAGGTATTTACAGGCGAGCTGAGCATTTAGACTAATCTCTTTCTGCCAGGTGTGCCGCCACACCAATCTTGATCTCCCCAAAAGAATAGTCACGTCCGAGATGTTCCCGAATGGGGTTCATCTGCAACGTTTTTAGGTCTCGGATGGCATCCAGGATATTGTTCAACTTCCTTTTGCCGATGATATCTTTGGCATCTACTTCCTGTGTAGCTACATAATGGGCCAGGTGCCCTTCTATGGTACCCACCACCATTTTGCGCTCAATAGCAATTTCAGCTATGGTTTTACCTTGTTTCAACAATTCAAGCGACAACTCCTTGGTATCGGCCTTAGGTTCTTTGGGTGCTGCTTTGGCTTTAGTTCCGGCTTTACTGGTACGGGTTTTCTTTTCGGTAAAATCAAGTTTACCAGGCATAGCAAACACTTTTTCCATTTGTGCAGCACGGGCAGCCTGGCTTAACAGCGCGTTTACATCATCTTTGGTAAACTCTTTTCCATTAATTTTAGCCTGAAGCAAGGCTGTTGCTTTACGGATCTTTTTGAACTGCTCATAAAACAAAGCTTCCATTTCGAGCAGTTCTGTTAAGAATGCAGTAACCTGCTTATCTTGTTTGACCAGCTCCATACGTTCAAAGATGCGCTTGGAAAAACCAACGATCTGTGGATTGAAATAATTTTCAGCAGCAATGGTCCGATCCAGCAAAGCGGACAGACCTTCATCTGTCTTCACCTGGCATAAGCGCTGGATCTGCGACAGGAATTTGCTGGCGTGCACCTTCAGCTCACTCAGGTCCTTCAACAGTTGCTGCGCCCATTTGACATGTTTTTGTTTAGCTGATTTGTTGATGTCTTTGGTATAAGAATGCACATGTTCGTATACATAATTGTCCAAAGGCACAAGATCAAAACACTGTAAGAGGTAAGATTGTAAAAAGGCCTCGCTTTCTGCTCCGATTTGCGCTTCGAGCGTATTGTGGTCCCGTTTATTTTTTGAGAAGGAAGAGACATTCTGATCCTGACGGATGCCACTGCCCGAAATCTGAGAGGTGAGTACCAGGCCATCCAGGCTACGGAGGCGGGACAGGGCCACATAGATTTGTCCGGGTGCAAAAGCGCTGCCAATATCGACAATGGCTTTATCGAACGTTAAACCCTGACTCTTGTGTACGGTAATTGCCCAGGCCAGTTTAAGCGGATATTGGGTAAAAGTACCAACCAGGTCTTCTTCAATTTCACCGGTAACCTTGTCGGTGGTATACTTGATGTTTTTCCAGGTATATTTTTCCAGGATAATTTTCTCATTGTCACCTTCAGCCTGCACCTCGATCGTATCTGAGGTTAAAGCTGTTACCGTAGCAATCTTTCCATTAAAAAAACGCTGTTCCCCTTTAGGATCGTTTTTAATGAACATCACCTGTGCGCCAACCTTTAACTCCAAAATATGCTCTGCGGGATAGGCGTATTCACTAAATTCTTTCTCAATTTTAGCCCGGTAGAGATAAGAAACAGCTTTCAACTCTTCCAGTCGCTCTTTATTTAAAGTATCAGCTTTGTTGTTATGGGTAGTTAGGGTGATGTATTTATCGTTTAAAGCAGGCTTAAAATCGGCCTTATAATATTTATCCAGCAAAGTCACGTCTGCTTGTGTCACCTCATTGTTGCGCAGGTTATTGAGCAAATTGATGAATACATCATCCGCCTGCCGGTATATTTTTTCCAGTTCAATATATACTGGTGGATGTTGCTGTAAAGCCAGTGCATCAAAAAAATAAACACTCTGATAAAACTGCGCCAGCAAGTTCCACTCATTGGATTTGACTACCGGCGGCAATTGGTGCAAATCGCCAATAAAAAGCACCTGGACCCCACCAAAGCTCGCCGCGTTATTTCTACGGATATAGCGCAACACCATGTCCATGGCATCAAGCAGGTCGGCACGCAACATACTCACCTCATCGATAATCAGCAATTCCAGATCAACCAAGACCTTTCGTTTGGCAGCCGTCATGTTCAGGTGCCTGACAATAGATTTTGGCGTATTGTATTGCTGGTTATAATGGTCGCCATCCTGCGCTGGTGCTTTTGGTAAATACGTACCAAAAGGAAGCTGGAATAAAGAGTGGATGGTTACCCCCGCAGCATTAATGGCCGCAATACCAGTTGGCGCAACGATAACTGCTTTTTTATGGGTCAGTTGCATCAGCTTACGCAAAAAGGTAGTTTTACCCGTCCCAGCCTTTCCCGTTAAAAAGATGTGCTTTGACGTATAGTTTACAAACCTTGCGGCGATTTCTGCAGGATTGGCGATTTCTGAGTTCGACATAACTGCAAATCTACCAAGAACAAATTACTTTATCCTAATCAGCAGGAAACCATTGTAACTTAACCAGCTATTCAGCTCAGCTTCATCATCCATATTGGTATTGGCATTAAGTGAAGTGACCACCAATTTAATTTCCATGTTGTTCAACTTTCTGGTCATGGAAAGCACTGCTGAAGGAAGATAAAATAGCGCACTGTCATTTGGCGAACCTTTCAGCTTACCTGTTTTAAATTCCGCCACTGCTCCCCTGGCCATATCCCGCAGGTTGAACTCTACAGCTTTACCTCCTACGCTTATCTTCAAATCACGATCCCTTACTTTTTCGATCTGTAGGGTCACTTTATTTATTTTCTGTGTATTCTTGTTGGTATAGTTTTCAACCGGGATGACATAATCATAACCTTTCACATCGATTACACTGCCCGTTTCAGCCTCAAAGCGCTTATCGCTCCGATAGCGATAGCGATCTGTGCGCTTGATTTTAAGCAGGGCATAGGCGGTATCTAATTTATTGCCCTTAATGATATAGCTGAACCGGCCCGAATCTTTAAGTTCGATTTGCTGTTCCAATGCATCCAGGTTTACCTTGGTAAAAGGCTGTAATGCGGTTAAACCATGGCGATCGACCAGATAATCCACCACGTTCTCCTGCTCAGCCATATCTTTTTCAGCAGTAGAAATTCTCAACCTCTTCAATCTGGATATCTGTGAGAATTCCGACACCGAAAAGGCGCTTTGCGGGCCATAAGTTGCCAGTAGCGCCAAAATGCATAAGCTGATGGGAATGACCTTAATGTTTTGTTTTTTGCTGAACAGGAAGTAGACCGTAATCAAAGCTAACCAGGCAGCCAACACAATCAGAATATATCTGGATTCAGTAATTCCATAATGCCCTACCCTTTTCCAGACAGCCAATAACAACAGCAACACCAGCGGGATCATCATGAAATAAAAAAAACGGGAGAATAGTTTGATCCAGCCATTGCCTTCCTTTTCTTTGATGGGATAAACCAACAATAATGACAAAATGCCAAATACCGCGTACCCCAGGATAAGTGTCGAGACCAGACCTTTGGGCAACTGCCAGCTGATGATGATCTTCGCCTCATAAACCAGGAGGATCAACAGGTAAATGGTCATCAGTGGGATCAGGACATATTGAGTAAATATTTTAAGACCTTTGGGATAGCTTTCTTCCCGGTCCAGCGCCTTCAAATCAACAGGTACCCCAGCCAGGAAAAAAATGGTTTCAAATCCGGCAGTAACCACAGCAAACAGCCGCATGTAAACTTGCCAGCCGATTTTGACGCTGAATAAGCCATCGATGGCTACTAGTGCAATGGCCAGTCCGGCGTACAGTACCCCTGCATACAGCGCAGCAGTCAAGAATCTCAAAAACAGGGATTTATTATATTGCCAGAAGCCATTTAAATTACCTTTATTGATAAAGGGGGCAAAAGCGACAAGTAAATGAAAGGCCAGAGCCAGCATACCAATACGGTAAACATCAGCCCGGTAAAAGGAAGGTTTCAAGGCAAAATAGAGTCCCGCACAGATGAGTGTTGCAATAACTCTTAAGCCCCATTTTTTTAATGGATTAAGTTCTCTGGATTCCGCATATAAATCTGTGGCCAGCAATAAGGTCAGGCCCAGATTACAGGTACATAAAAAAAGTACCAGCCGGTCCTGGGTCGGATCATCCGCGTCCAACAAAAAGCACCAGGCTATGGTAGCCGCAAAAGCCAGGCAGACCTGCAGCGGAAATCGGGAAAGCACCTGAAGGAAGCTAAGCCATAAGGTGTGTATGGATGGGAGTTTTAATTTCATGGGTAAGATTTATGGTATATCATTGATGTGCCACAAAGTAAACATATTTAGACAGAAATTTATTTGCTGAAAGTTTTAACAAATTTTAATACCGAGCGTCTTAATTCCAAAATATTTCTTGTAACAGCTTTACTTTCGACAAAACACCTAATGAAACTGACCTATTTTACGCTTTTGATTACCCTGATCTGCTTTTCGTCATTCGGACAAAGCAAATACAGCATCAAAGGCGCTGTGACAGATACCATGGCCACCTACAAACTGGTTAACACGACCATCACGCTATTAAATCAAAAAGACTCAACCCTGGTTAAATACAGCAGAGCTGATGTAATGGGTCGTTTTACAATAAACAACCTGCATTCCGGTCAATTTATCCTTCTCATTACCTATCCAGGGTATGCAGATTACGCGGAGAAATTTACCCTGGATCCGGTCCATGCGGTTAAAGATTTCGGCAATGTGAACCTGATTCTAAAATCAACCTTATTAGAAGGGGTAATCATCAAAGGAAAAGCGGCAGCGATAACGATTAAAGGGGATACTACTGAATTTAATGCAGGGAGTTACAACATCCAACCCAATTCCAGAGTGGAAGATCTGCTGAAGCAACTTCCAGGCATCCAGATAGACAAAGATGGAAAAATTACTGCCCAGGGGCAGAAGGTAAATAAGGTACTCGTAGATGGGGAAGAGTTTTTTGGCGATGACCCGACACTGGTAACAAAGAATTTGCGTGGGGATATGATCGACAAGATACAACTCTATGATAAGAAGAGCGATCAGGCCACTTTTACCGGAATTGATGATGGAGAAAAATCAAAGACCATTAACCTTAAACTGAAAGAAGATAAGAAAAATGGATACTTTGGAAACCTGAACACTGGAATTGGCACCAAACGTTTTTATGAAAACGAAGCTACCATCAATATTTTTAAAGGGAAACAGAAGTTTGCCGCCTATGGTGCCCTCGGAAACACCAACAATTCCTTTGGCAGCATGATGTCTTTTAGCAGCGTGGATTTTACAGATGATGGCAGTGGTGGCATGATGGTTTCTATGGATGTGGGCGACGACCTGAGCATGGGCAGTGGAGTTGGCGGAATTTCGATCAATAGAAACGGCGGATTGCACTATGAAAACAAGTGGAAAGATAAATACGGCATCAACACGAATTACAAACTCGGTTCAGTTAGCACCGCTGGGGAAAGCAATTCCCTCAGCATAGAAACGCTTCCTGGCCGGACAAACATTAGCAAAACCGATCAGCAGTCCAATAGCCTTTCCTTAAATCAAAAGCTGGATGGTACATTGAACATGCAGCTGGACTCCAGTTCAACATTGAAAGTATCTGTTAGTGGTTCATCAAAACACAATGACTTAACCGATCATTTCGATTCCTCAATTCAAAGAGCAGACAGCAGCTATTTAAGTAAAAGTGAACGGGATGTTACAAATAAAGGCGATGACAAAGCTTTCAGCGCCACCGCATTCTGGGCAAAAAAGTTTAAAAAGAAAGGAAGAACAGTTTCAGTTAACATGAAGCAATCTCTAACCCAGTCGATAGGTTCGGGTTATCTGAATGCGACAAATCAGTTTTACAATGAAAAAGATGTGCTGGACAGCATTTCCAAAATAGACCAGTTAAAAACCAATCGCACCTTCAAATCTGCGTGGAACACCAATGCCACCTATACCGAACCGATCAGCAAAACCTTATCTATGATCCTGAACTATGGTTTTAACCTGAACAAAAGCAGTTCCGACCGGAAGTCCTTCAATAAAAATCCAGCAGGTGAATACGACATACTGGACACCAAATACAGCAATAACTTTAAACTTAACCAGCTGAACAATAATGCAGGCCTGATCTTAAATTACACCAAAGGAAAAATGGTTGTTAATTTTGGCACCCGCATTGTGACAACGAGTTTTAAACAGGTTGATGTACTTGCTGACAGCACCTTAAAAAGAAGTTTTGTTAACTGGAATCCCCAGGCTACCTTCAATTATAACTTTTCAAGAAGCTCCGGTCTGCAGTTTAATTATAATGGCAATACGACACAACCTGGATTAGATCAGATTCAGCCGTACAGAACCAATGAAAACCCTTTATACATTGTTTACGGAAATCCAAATCTAAAACCCGCATTCAGTAGCAACATGGGGATTTCCTATCGCTCTTTTAAATTACTCACTGAACAGACGCTCATGATCAATGGTAATTTCGGCTTTACGTCTAACGCCATCACCAACAGTACCTTTACTGATACGGCAGGAAAAACGACTTCACAAGCCATCAACCTGGATCATAAAACACCGGTTAATTTCCAGCTCAATGTATCTTCAGGTAGAAAAATATTGGGAATAAATTTGAACCTGGATGCCAATGTGGGCGGAAACTATAGCTATAGCTTATCTAATAATTTCTTAAATACTTCAAAGTCCTTCAACTATTCGATTGGCCCAAGCATCCACAAATATAACGAGCAGTATAGTGTAAGTGTATCGCTTATGCCAAGTTACAATACTTCCGGCAACTCCATACGGGGCGTAAAGACCAGCAACAACAGTTACGGAATGAACGGAAATTTCGACCTGATGCTGCGTTTGCCCGGCAAAACAGAGCTTCGTACAAATGGCAGGTATCAATACACCGGCAAAAGTAAATCTTTCGACCAGTCGATCAGCAGATTGACCTGGGATGCATCGATCAATAAAAAGTTCCTGAAGTCTGAAAGCCTGGTCCTTTCATTAACCGGAAAGGATTTGCTCAATCAGAATACCGGATTTAACAGATCTGTATATAACAATACCATTAATCAAAATAACTCCACCACCATTCAGCGTTATTTCCTGTTATCTTTAGCCTGGGATTTTAACAAAATGGGCGGACTATAAATTCAACTTCATCATTGATAAAAAACAACATACGGATGAAAATACAATTCATTTTATTAGCCGGACTAACGCTTTGTATGCAGACCTTATTTGCCCAGAATGCACGCTTTACAACCAGTGGCATCATTGAATTTGAGAAAAGCATTAACCAACATGCCGCGATCAAAAAAATGATGAGCCAGGTGGGCGACAGAATGGGCGGATCATTTGACGATTATAAAAAATCGATCCCGCAGTTTAAAGTACTCAAAAGCACCTTAAGCTTTTCGGACAATAAAACACTGTTTAAACCGGTTGCAGAAACGGATAACGGCATGGACATGTTTGGCTCACCAGGCGGTGAACAAGCGAACATTACGTACACAGATTTTGCGACCAATACCTTCACTACGGAAAAAATCTTTTTTGAGGAAACCTTCCTGGTTAAGGACAGCACCCGGAAAATCAACTGGAAACTGACCAGCGAAATGCGTGATATAGCTGGTTACGAATGCCGCAGGGCAAATGCCGTGATTCTGGATTCTGTTTATGTGGTTGCCTTTTACACAGACAAGATCCCTGTTTCCGGGGGACCGGAGTCATTTTGCGGATTACCAGGAATGATCCTGGGCGTAGCACTTCCGCATGACAACATCACCTGGTTTGCAAAAAGTGTGACCGATAAGCCCGTTACTGAAATCAAGCCACCCACGAAAGGGAAACCCACGGATAACAAAGGATTGATGGAAACAGCCAACAAACTGATGGACAGATGGGGCAAGCGGGCAAACGGGATGATGAAGCTATTGATGCTTTAGTTGACCAATAGCTTATATCCTTTTCCGTGTACGTTTAAAATTTCAACCTTAGGATCTTCACGCAGGTATTTACGCAATTTACTAAGAAACACGTCCATACTGCGTCCATTGAAGTAGTTGTCATCATGCCAGATGCTGAGCAAAGCCTCTTCCCGGGTTAAAACGGCATTCTTTTTTAAGCAAAGCAGGCGCAATAGCTCGGCTTCTTTGGTAGAAAGCTTTTGTTGCAGACCATTGTGATGGATCAGTTGGGTAGTATAATCAAAAAGATAAGCACCGATCTGGAATTGCGTTTGCTCCGGACCTGCTTCGGGTTGCTCCTTTACAGCAACACGTTTTAAAAGGGCATTGATCCGTAGCAATAACTCTTCTATCCTAAAAGGTTTGGTGATGTAATCATCGCCGCCAAGGTCATAGGCAGAAGCTTTATCTTCCATCATGGCTTTTGCCGTAGCAAAAATGATGGGTACGGCCTGACTGATTTTTCGGATTTCCTTTCCCAGTGTAAAGCCATCTTTCTTAGGCATCATCACATCCAATATGCAGAGGTCAAACTCCTGTTTGCTAAAAGCCTTTAATCCTTCATCTCCATCGGTGCAAAGCACCACTTCAAACTTTCCTTTTAACTGCAGGTAATCCTGTAATAGCAACCCCAGGTTGGGATCATCTTCTACCAATAAAATTTTTTTCATTTGCTATGGTTTAATGGTAAGTTTATCTCGAATTCCGTACCCTTATCTTTTTCACTGTGCACTTTGATAGATCCATGCATCTGCTCAACAATATCCTGTACATAGTTTAAGCCCAGGCCAAAACCTTTTACATCGTGCAGGTTACCTGTAGGTACGCGATAAAACTGGTCAAAAATACGTTTCGTCTCGTCTTTCGTCATCCCAATCCCCTGATCAGCAATCTGCAGGATCAGGTATTTGCCATTACTCCGCGTTTTAATCACAATTTTAGGTTGTTCAGCACTGTACTTGTTGGCATTGTCAATCAAGTTATAAAATACGTTTGACAAATGGAGTTCATCTCCGTAAATAATTGCATCTGTAGCATCCAGTTCAAGCTGAACATCGGCGGATTTCTTCTGTAGCTGCAAAGTCATGCTATCCACCACAGCGATAATCAGATCGTGAATATTCACTTCCTGATATTCCAGTTTCAATTCCTGTTTTTCTAAGCGGGCAATGCTTAAAACCCGTTCAATGTGATTGCCCAGGCGTACGTTCTCATCGTAAATAATTCCGGCCAGGCGACTGACCCTGTTCTTATCTTCTACAATTTCCGGGTCTTTCAATGCTTCGCTGGCAATCATGATGGTGGCCACTGGTGTCTTGAATTCGTGGGTCATGTTATTGATAAAGTCCGTTTTCATTTCAGAGATCTTTTTCTGTCTCAGGATGGTATAAATGGTATAGGCAAAAATGAAGACCAGCACCAACAATAAAGCTGCTGAAGAAGCCATGGTTAGCCACATATTTTGCAGGATCAGCGTATTTTTATTGGGGAAACTGATGTACAACATTCCCGGATCGCGAAAAGCGTCATTGCTAAACAGCTCGGTTTTATAAGTATCCTGTGGGGTATCCTGAAAACCATTTGACACCCTTTGATACAGCAATGAATCTTTATTGGCCAGCTTAAGCCAGAAATTATAGTTCAATTTGATATTTTTGCTTTGAAGTTCTCTTTCCAGCAACACATCAAGGGAATCTATAGATACTCTTTTATTGATCGGGACATTTACCTGGCGCATCTCCTTAGCTACGTCTTCCAGATAATTGAGGTTGGTTCCTGCTACCGCAATCGTATCTTCCATGAGCTCTTTGAGGCCTTGTTTGTACTTTTGCTCGGCAAGCTTATCTTCTATTCTAAATTTAAGGGCCAAATCTGGTGTTACGCGTTCCAGGCTGACTGTGATCGGGTTCAGGTTATTGGGGTTGTACGCCAGGTAACGAATACTGTCAGGCAAGCTTCCGGGAGCCAGCGAAAAAGTTCGTATCCCCTTGGAAACTACAGTTTGGTTCACATTGCCACTCACATTGCCAAAAGCATCAATTCCAAAGTCAACCTGCACTTGCAAAAAAGACTTTCCTTTATTATCCGGTTTAGAGATTTCCTGAAATACATCTTCATTAATCAACTGTGGTTTAGGAAAAGCGACGCGTACCAGGCTATCCCGCATGTTCAGATCGGCAATAATTTTCTTTTGCTGCTCTAATTTCCGTTTGGTTTCCTGATCTTTATAGCGCTCTTTAAAATCAACAATCTGTTGCGCTTTATCTCTAAACTCCCGTTCCCGTTCTCTTCTAACCTCATAATCCTTTTTATTGATATGGCTGGCTGCATAACGCCGCTGCACTTTGTCGGCCACCACATTCAAAGCCTGCTTAACATCCTGTTCAAACAGCTGAGATTTTAGGTAATAGGCTTCCCTGATGTAATACAACTGCATTACAAACACCCCGAGCAAAGCTACGGTCATTAGTCCGGTGATGAGCCAAAGGCTTCTTTTCTTCATGAATAGATTAATCAAAAGTAGCGAAGGATACACACAAACTCCCGTATTTAACAAAATTTAACACGTAAACTGACTAATTAGGAGCTTATATTAAAAAATGAAACACTAAAATGAGAACGAATTGGCCAGATCATTGTTTAATTACCGCATAGCATTGCACCAAATTCAGAATGGCCAAAAACAACAAATCGATTTATAGTGCTTTAGCAGCGAATTTACTGATTGCAATAACCAAATTCATTGCTGGAGCCATTAGCAATAGCGCTTCCATGATCTCCGAAGGGATACACTCCCTGGTAGACACCATTAACCAGGTATTGCTGTTATATGGGTTAAAAAGAAGTCATAAAAAACCAGATGCGCTGCGCCCGTTTGGCTACGGTAAAGAATTGTACTTCTGGTCTTTTGTAGTTTCCATTTTGATTTTTGGTCTGGGCGGCGGGTTGTCGATTTACCAGGGAATAGCTCACATCAGAAAACCAGAGCTATTGGGGGATCCAACAATTAACTATTGGGTACTGTGTTTCTCTTTCATTTTCGAAGGCAGCTCACTGTTTATTGCGATTAAGGAATTTAATAAAGTAAGAGCCGGACTTTCCTGGTGGAAAGCCATTGTAAAAAGTAAAGACCCTTCAAGTTTCCTCGTACTCTTTGAAGACGGAGCTGCGGTATTGGGGCTGGTTATTGTATTTGTAATGATGTATTGCAGTCATAAATTCAACATGCCTTACCTGGATGGCCTGGCGTCAGTACTTGTCGGACTCTTATTGGTCTCTGTCTCCTTAATTCTGGCGCGTGAAAGCCGCAGTTTGCTGATGGGTGAGGGTATTATGCCCGAAACGCAAAAAAAGATCATTGACATGGTGGAGCGGGACAACACTGTGGTCAAGGTGATTAAAGTCCTTTCCGACTACCAATCGCCAGAGGAGATCGTATTGATGCTCCTGGTTACTTTTGAAGATGATCTGGATACAGAAGACATCACCACGGCTATTGAAAGGATCAGAAAGATGATCAAAACTGCCTACCCGCTTGTTCGTTTCGTATTTATACAACCCCAGATAATTGGCTGATGGATCAATCTCCATCCAGGAGCATGCTTTTGGCAACCAGTTCCGGATCCGGGTTGATGACAGTACAAAAGTAATCCTGCCAGTTTTTGTGGCAAAAACTGATGAAGACCTGCTCTGGCTCCAGGTTAATATCCGGCAACTGATCCAATATCCGATACAACTGATCAAATTCTTTACTGACATCGAGGTTGTCCGGTAAAATCACCTGTATTTCTCCCCTACCTTCAAACAAGCGGACCAATGTCCAACCTGATCCTTTTAAATATTTCTTTAAATTCTGAAAAAGCTGTTCCTTGTATTCGTGCATGCTGCGAATTTAATAATTATACACACATCCCACACACCTGCTTCAGTCCTTGTTCAGAAAAAGGTACCCTTTTGTGAAGGAAGTGTGGCTCAGATGTATTTCAGGTGTGAATGATCAGTAATAAAAAATGCCGGAAGGTATTTCCGGCACTTGGTGGTCAATTTGTTTAATTTAAAAAAGATTTTTAGAAAGGAAGATCATCTTCCTCGCCAGGAGCGCTGTTTAAATCAGCTGGTGGCGCATATTGTGGTGTAGGAGCTCCCGCTGCGCTATTGGTTAACGCATTGATCCGCCATACTACTAAACTGTTAAAATAAGATGTTTTACCGGTTTTATCTGTCCATGGACGACCGCGCAAATTGAAAGAAACCTCAACATCATCGCCTTGTTTCAGACTGTCAAATAAAGCTGTTTTATCTTGTAAAGCCTCAAACCTGATGTATTCAGGATAAGTAGGGTTTTCTGCATATTCTATGATCAGGTCGCGTTTTTTAAAGGTCTCACTTACCTGTTGTAATGCACCAATTTCATGCACTTTTCCTTTTATCTCCATAACAAATACTATTTTATTCTACTACGAAGTTCAAATCTCTATATTTTTATTGATAACTTCGTAGAATAAATTATGCAAGTTTTCCACACAAAAAGCAAGGTTATCATTACCTGCAACAAAAGGCTTTCGCCTTATTTACTTGAAGAGGTTAAAGACCTGGGCTATGAGATTGTTAGAGATTTTCCGACAGGGATAGAATTGAACATTACCATGGCTGAATGCATTAAATTAAACTTAAATTTAAGGTGTGCCAGCCAGATTTTGTATTGTTTAAAGAGCTTTAAAGCTAATAATCCGGAAGAATTATACCGTGAACTGGCAGACATGCCCTGGGAAGAACTTATCGATTTTGCCGGTTATTTTTCAGTAACTTCAAATGTGGATAACCCAACCATTACCACGCCACTTTTTGCCAACCTGAAAGTGAAGGATGCCATTGTGGATCGGATTAAAGCAAAGAAAGATATCCGTCCAAACTCAGGCTCTGATGCCAATAAAGCCGTGATCCATTTGTACTGGAAAGACAGTGAAGCAGATATCTTCATTGATACCTCTGGTGAAACACTGGCCAAACACGGTTACCGCAAAATTCCTGGAAAAGCACCCATGCTGGAAGCTTTGGCTGCCGGAGTAGTGCTAAGTAGTAAATGGGACCGCAAATCGCCATTTGTGAACCCGATGTGTGGTTCTGGAACTTTGGCGATTGAGGCGGCTTTAATTGCCACAAACCGCAGACCTGGGCTTTATCGCATGAATTATGGTTTCATGCACATCATGGGCTATGATGAAGAGGTGTTTTTTGCTGAAAGAAGAATTCTTAAAGACCAGGTTATTAAAAATGTGGACTTGCAGATTGTAGCCACCGATTTATCAGAAGATGCTGTAGATGTCAGTCGTAAAAATGCGAAAACTGCTGGAGTGGATACTTTAATCAGCTTTGAAGTATGCGACTTTGCAGAAACCCAGGTACCTGAAGGCGGAAAAGGCGTTGTTGTTTTTAATCCGGAATATGGTGAGCGTTTAGGTGTACACTCCAAACTGGAACTGACTTACAAACGGATGGGTGACTTTATGAAACAGGACTGTAAAGGCTATTTTGGATATATATTTACCGGGAATCCAGATCTGGCCAAAAAAATCGGCCTCAAAGCGACAAGAAAAGTAGAATTTTACAATGGTAAACTGGATTGCAGGATGCTGGAATATGAATTGTATGACGGCACCAGACGTCCGGAAACAGAAAGAGCACCTCAGAAATAACAGATAAGCAATCTTACCATATTCGAAAACCTTAGCGGCATATTTATCGTTTATTAAACTATAAATAACCTTATTGCGTAAAAGACTATGGACGATTTGCTAGATTTAAAGACTAAAAAGGTTACCGAAAACATCAGAAAAACCAGGGAATCCAAACGATTGACACAGGAATACCTGGCAGGGAAACTTGGCATCTCACAAAATGCTTATAGTAAAATTGAATTGGGCTACAGCCAGATTACAGTTTACAGGCTTTTTCAGATCACCAGGGCTTTGGATGTAGACGTGACAGAATTATTATCATCATGAATCCAATTGTTGAGCAAACCATTCAATTTGTTAAAAGAACATTAGCCGATGCAGAAGCCGGACACGATTGGTTCCATATCGAACGGGTGTACAAGACAGCTTTAAAAATAAATGAGGTTGAGCAGGGCGACTTACTGATCGTTTCATTGGCTGCCCTGTTGCACGACATTGCAGATAGCAAATTTAATGGTGGCGATGAAGAAATCGGGCCAAGGATCGCAGGTGAGTTTTTGCATCAGCTAAACCTTGAACCTACGGTTATTGAGCAAGTACAACTCATCATTAAGAATTTAAGTTTCAAAGCGAGTCTGGGGACACTTACTTTTCAGTCTAAAGAATTAGATATTGTTCAGGATGCAGACCGCCTTGATGCAATTGGTGCCATTGGTATTGCCCGGGCTTTTACCTATGGCGGTTATAAAAACCGGGTATTGTATGATCCGGCAATAAAGCCGCAGCTTCAAATGACTAAAGAGGAGTATAAAAATACGACTGCGCCCACCATTAACCACTTTTACGAAAAACTATTTTTGCTGAAAGATTTAATGAAAACCACTGAAGGCAGTAAAATGGCCGAACAGCGGCATAACTTTATGTTGCTTTATCTGGATCATTTTTACCAGGAATGGGAAGGAATGTAAATTTAAAATTTTAGCATAGCGTATTACTAATTTTTTTAGTATTTTTGAGTTGTATTAATAATATAGCTGAGGAATGTCTGAAAGAATTAGGGAGAAACTAAATATACTAGCTGATGCGGCCAAGTATGATGTATCCTGCTCATCAAGCGGCGGTACCAGGAAAAATGACAACAAAGGATTAGGTGACAGTCATGCCTCGGGAATTTGTCACACTTATACCGAGGACGGTCGCTGCGTTTCTTTGCTTAAAATTCTACTCACCAATCATTGCATTTTCGACTGTGCTTATTGTGTATCCAGGAAGAGCAATGATATTGAAAGGGCTGCTTTTACCGTGGAAGAAGTGGTTTCATTAACCATGAACTTTTATCGCCGAAATTATATAGAAGGTTTGTTTTTAAGTTCGGGGATTTTCAAAAATGCCGACTTCACCATGGAGCGTTTATTGAAAGTGGTAAAGAAACTGCGTTTGGAAGAGCGGTTTAATGGTTATATCCATTTAAAAACCATTCCGGGAGCAAGTGATGAATTGATTACGGAGGCAGGTATGTATGCGGACAGGATGAGCATCAACCTGGAGATGCCCACGGAAAGCGGCTTAAAACTGCTGGCCCCGGATAAGAGCCATCAGGACGTCATCCAGCCGCTAGGCCTGGTCCAGAATCAGATTGTGCAATTTAAAGCAGACAAAAAATTGATCCGGAATGTCCCTAAATTTGTGCCCGCTGGCCAGAGTACACAAATGGTAATTGGCGCTACACCTGAGACCGATAAAGACATTATGCAGACCGCAGATACTTTTTACCGGAACTTTTCACTTAAGCGGGTTTACTATTCAGGCTATATTCCAATCAGCAACGACAATCGTCTGCCACTCCTGGGATCTCAGCCACCACTGATCCGGGAAAACAGACTTTACCAAACCGACTGGCTGATGCGATTTTATGGATTTCACGTCAATGAATTACTCAACGACATTAATCCGCATTTGGATATTGACATTGATCCTAAATTAAGTTGGGCCCTGCGTAACCTGCAGTTTTTCCCTGTAGATATTAACGTAGCTGCTTATAAAATGATCCTCCGCATTCCTGGGATTGGCGTAAGTTCGGCTAAAAAAATTGTACAGGCACGTCAATTTGGAAAACTCAGGATAGATCAGCTTAAAAAAATTGGTGTTGCCTACAACAGGGCGCGTCATTTCATCAAGTGTGCAGATTCTCCATACCAGCTTAAAGATTATCAGGGTACGCAAATCAAATCATTCATCATGGCTGAAAGTCAAAGCAAATATCTGAAGCACGATACCCAGCAATTGATTTTATTCTAAAGCATGGTTTATTTAATTGATGGAAGTTTAGAGAGCCTACTTTGTGCTGTATTTGACTGGTTTGAACGCAAGCCGGGAAAAGTTTCATTGAAAGTCCTTAAATATTATCAGCCTGAGGCCTTTAATGCGGTGCATACGGTGTATAATGACCCGAGCAATGCAGACCGGGTATGGAAAGGTCTTGGACAAAAACTAGACAAAGGCTGGTTGAGGCGTTTTTACTGCACCTTTCTGGCTGAAACAGCCGAAGCCTATGTGACGCTTTTTGAATTTGCCTGTTATATTTTTTCCAGTTTACCAGGTGCGGAGCACAATTATGGAAATCCTCATGTATTGAAGCTGGCCCAAACCGCTAAAAAAGTAGAACGGGAAAAACACAGAATGGAAGCCTTCATTCGCTTTCAGCAGACTTCAGATGACCTGTTTTATTGTGGAATAGACCCTGACTTTAATGTTTTACCTTTGATCATGAGCCATTTTAAAAACAGGTATGCGGATCAAAAATGGATTATTTATGATTTAAAGCGGCACTACGGTCTTTTCTATGACCTGGAAGCGGTAAGCGAAATACATTTCAGCCTGGAAGAAGAAAGGACATTATCCAAACCGGCAAGAGAGCAACTGTCAGAAAAAGAGGGCTTATATGCCCTGCTTTGGAACGACTATTTTAAGAGCACCAATATCGCGGCACGTAAAAATACAAAGCTTCATGTTCAGCATGTACCCAAACGTTATTGGAAATATCTGACAGAGAAAAAAGTACTGTAAAATTTATCTGGTCATTTACTTGCATATCCGTGTTCTTTAGCTTAGAATTGAAGTAAATAGTAGTGGCATGAAATTAAGTGTTTTGGTATTGATAGCTGCATTTGCAGTAGGCCTGTCCATAGGTCTGGTTAACTTTTATTTCCAGCAAAGCTGGTATTTTATGCTGGTATCTTTCGGCGTCACATTTATCACCAGTTTTATTGTTTTTTATTACCTGCTGGAGAAATACATTTATTCTAAAATTGTGCTGATTTACAAGTTGATACACAACTTGAAATTGGGTAAAGATTTAAAAGATGCTTTGGGTGAGTATGTGAGTTCTGATCCAATTAATGATGTGGAACATGAAGTGAAAGAGTGGGCAGGCGCAAAAAAAAGGGAGATTGATGTACTGAAAAAGCAGGAGCAATTTAGGCGTGAATTTCTTTCCAATGTATCTCACGAATTTAAAACACCATTGTTTGCCATTCAGGGCTATATCGAGACCCTGCAGGATTGCCTGACGGATGATCCGGAAATGGCGACTAAATTTCTGAAAAAGGCAGAACAAAACGTAGAACGTCTGAGCTACCTGATAACCGATCTGGATTCAATTTCCAAGCTGGAAAGCGGCGACATTCCAATTAATTACGAAAAATTCGACTTTGTACTGTTGGCTAAGGAAGTGATGGATGTATTGGAAGATAAGGCCCGCACACGACACATTAAGCTTTCATTTAAAGACAAATATACACACCCGGCCTTTGTCAATGCCGATCGGGAAAAAATCAGGCAGGTATTGATTAACCTGGTGCAAAACTCATTGAAATACGGTAAAGAACATGGCGGATCAACTGCCATCAAGATATTTGAATTACATGATCAGTACCTGATTGAGGTCACAGATGATGGCATTGGTATTGATGAGAAGCACCTGGCCCGTTTATTTGAGCGTTTTTACCGCATCGATTCTCACCGGTCCAGACAGGAAGGTGGCACCGGATTGGGCCTGGCAATTGTGAAACATATCCTGGAAGCCCATCAACAGATCATTTCGGTACGTAGTACCCTGCAGATCGGTACTACTTTTGCATTCACACTGGAAAAAGCTGGTTAACAGCAATGTAGTTTTTTCACATTTAACTTAACACTTAACATTAACTTAACATTACACTCATACTTTTGTATCATATTTTAAACTAATATGAACAGCATTTTTAAGTTCTTTACTCCAAAAGACAAAAAATTCCAACCCCTGTTTGAACAGGCTGGAAGTAATGTATTAAAGATTTCTCAGGCGCTTCTGCTTGCACTAAGTGCAACTGACCTGGAAAAAAGGAAGGAACACATTAAAGAAGTAGAGCGTTTGGAACACGTTGGTGATGACATTACGCACTCCATCTTCCTTGAATTAAGTAAGAATTTCATTACGCCATTTGACCGTGAAGATATTCACGCGCTAGCTAGTGCTGTGGATGACATTGCGGATTATATCCATGCGTCGGCAAGCAATATTGAATTGTACAACATTACGGTGATTGGTGATGCCATGATCAAACTGGCAGAGTTGCTGGTTGAAATGTGTACAGATTTGGAAAAAGCAATTAAAGAACTGAGAAGCTTTAAAAATATCAGGGTAATTGCTGACGCTTGTGTACGGATCAATAGCGGAGAAAATCAGGCTGATTACGTATGTAACCTGGCCATTGCCCGTTTATTTGAATTCGAGACCAATGCGATTGAACTGATTAAACAAAAAGAAGTGCTGCAGACCTTAGAAATGGCTACAGACAAATGTGAAGATGCGGCCAACGTGCTGGAATCTATTTTGGTAAAGAACGCATAAAAAATAAACAAAATGGTAACTACCTTATTGGTTGTTGTAATTGTTCTGGCCATAGCCTTCGATTATATAAACGGCTTTCACGATGCTGCGAACTCAATTGCAACGATCGTATCCACAAAAGTATTGTCTCCTTTTCAGGCAGTACTATGGGCAGCGGTATTTAATTTCGCTGCGTATTTCTATTTTACCGATCACAAAGTAGCCAATACCATTGCTAAAACAGTGGTAGAAAACTACATTACACTGGAAGTTATTCTGGCTGGTTTGATCGCCGCCATCACCTGGAACTTATTCACCTGGTGGTTTGGAATTCCATCCAGTTCATCGCATACCTTAATTGGTGGTTTTGCAGGGGCGGGTATGGCTAAAGCTTATACATTGGGCGCAGGCATCATGTCGGCCATCAACATCGCCCCTATTTTGAAGGTGGTTGCATTTATCGTACTGGCGCCTGTTATAGGTATGGTTATCTCGGTAATCATTTCGATTATTATCCTGCACATCTCCAAACATGCCAGACCTTCGGTAGCAGAAAAGTGGTTTAAACGACTGCAATTGATCTCTTCTGCTGCGCTAAGTTTTACGCATGGTGGTAATGATGCTCAAAAAGTTATGGGAATCATTTATGTAGCCATGGTAGCTTCAAATGTATTAAAAACAGGCGATCACATGCCTGAATGGATTCCAATTTCTTGTTATGCTGCGATTGCATTGGGCACCATGAGTGGTGGCTGGAAAATCGTAAAAACAATGGGCTCTAAAATCACTAAAGTAAATGCTTTTGAGGGCGTAGCTGCTGAAGCAGCGGGCGCTGTAACGCTTGGAATTACCGAACACTTTGGTATTCCGGTTTCTACGACCCATACCATTACCGGCTCTATTGTAGGGGTTGGTTTACTGAAAAGGGTATCTGCAGTTAGGTGGGGAGTTACCGTAAGTTTACTTTGGGCCTGGGTATTAACAATTCCAGTATCGGCAACCCTTGCGGGAATTGTATACGGCGTTATCCATTTATTCTTTTAGAAAAATATAAAACACAAAAAAGCCGCAGCTTCAACTGCGGCTTTTTTGTGTGCCGATTTGTTGCTTTAGAAATCTATCGCAAAGGTGATCCGGCTTTGGGCTTTCTTAGGTGGCTGCCACTTAGGCCCATTTAGAATCAGGCGAATGGCCTCATCCTCATATTTAGCAGCCGCCCCTTTAACAATTTCAATATTTACTGGCTTTCCTTCTTTATCAATTTTGAAACTAAGTTCAACAGAAACTCCCATTTTGGGCTCGGCTTTAAAACTATTGTTTGCATGGATATATTCAAAAAGTTTATCCCAGCCCCCTACCGGTTCAGATGCCATTTTTGGCGTTGTTGCCATCCCTCTGATCCGAATATCCGTGCCCGCTACGCGACCAGCGAGTGCGCCAAAAACCGGAGCCGTATCTGCTCTTGATTTCAACATTTCTTTTTTAGCAAGTCCATACCCTGTAACCACCACTTCATTTAGCTGCCCGACAGCAGGGTTTAAGGAAATCTGAACCGGAGTGTTTGCCTTAGCAAGCAACTCCATACGGTTAAAACCAATCATGTTTGCACTAATTTTAACTGCTTTCAACGTAGTATCGGCATGGATGGTAAATTTCCCATTGATATCTGTAACGGTTTGAAATGGCGTCCCTTCTACCTTAACTACTGCACCAACTAAAGGCATACCGTCGTCTTTAGCGATCACTCTTCCACTTAACTCATTCATAGGAGCCGCCATTACTACAGATACAGAGCCCGTTATACTGCGTTTGGCTTGAACTTTATTGCCAACAATCGCAACTTCCTGCAGTGGCTGCGCCGTATACGCTTCCTTAGATTTAACCTCAGTCTTCTTTTTATCAAGGACTGCATATTGATTGCTTTTCGCTGCCTTAACGGCCTTTTCAATGGCTAAATCTGCTTTCTGATCTGCTTCAGGAGCAGCCGCAATTGCCGGCGCCTCAGCAACAGTTGCAGGCAAATCAGCACCGGATTTCTGTGCAATTGTTACATCTACTTTTTTAGGTAAGGCTGCCAACTCTTTCTGCCGGTTATTTTCTTTCATCCAAAAAACAATACTGACCGCAACAAATAAAACGGCTGCTGTAGCCGCGATGCTTAAACGCTGCCAGGTGATCACCGAAGTTTTTTTAATGCTGCGTTGTTCGGCAATCCGATCTTGTAATTGTTTCTGCAAAAGCGAAATGGATTGCAGAGACCGTTTCGGAGATGCACTGAGGCCTGCCAATGCTTCAGCCACAAAAGGATCTTCAAGCGCTTCCCGCTCTACCCTGTTCATGGTTTTAGCATCCAGCTTACCGTCGAGGTAATCCTCTAAAACATCTATATCTAACCAATCTTTATTCACCACTATTCTTTTCTATACAAATTTTCAGGTTTCGTTTTCCGTTCTGGATATAGCTTTTGACTTTAAGCATGTCATAGCCCGTAATGTCTGCCACTTCCTTATAACATTTTTCCTGTAAATAAAACAAATCTACACTCTTACGTTGTTCTTCAGGCAGGGTCTCCATGCATTTTTCCATCACAGTAAGCTTTTGCTCTTTTGTATCATCAACATCAAGATGCACAAATTCAGTGTTTTCCACAAAAGTATCATCAATGGAGACGGTATTATTTTTAGAAGCCTTGCGCAGCGCCATGAGGCAATGGTTCCTGGTTAAAACATGCAACCAGCTTTTAAAGTTCTGCACTTCATGAATCCGCAGTTTAACAACCAGCTCTTCAAAAATCTGCATCACCGCGTCTTTGCTCTGCTCTTCATCCTTCAGATAATTCAGACAAACCCCAAATACCAAGTGCATGTACCGGTTATAAAGCGTACCCAATACCTCCAGGTTGCCGCTATTTTTATAATCAGCAATCAAAGCAAGATCATCTTGCTCTTTAATACGGGTATTGTTCTTTATAAATTTCAAGGAATGTTCAAGGCATAATCTGCTCAAGTATAAAAATATTTTTTGACACTGGTATGGAAATTTTAAAAAGCTGTCATCATTGTAAAAAACAGCAGCTTATGAAAACGTTATTATTGTCTGTATCAATACTCTTATTATTTACAGCATTTAAACCTCATGTCGTTATGGCTAAAACCATAACCGGACTGGTAAAAGACAAAGACAGTGGTATGCCTTTACCGGGCGTTTCTGTAACTTCAGAATCAGGAAAAGCAAAAGCAAGTACGGATAAAAACGGGAGATATACAATTGATATTGAAGCAAAAGAATACCGCTTAAAGTTTAGTATGATTGGTTACAACAATGCCATCATCAAATTGAATGGAAGTAATGTCGTTAATGTCGCACTGGCTCAAAGTAGTGCATCATTGTCAGAAATTGTGATCACGGGCTACGGTGATACCAAGACCAAACGTAGTGTTACAGCATCGGCAGTTGCTTTGGAAGGAAGAGTTAGCGGGGTTTCAACCGATCGGTCCAGTAGTGTGACACGAAGTAAAAGCGTTGTAGGATCAGTAGCTAAAAAACCAGGTCCGGTTTCTGCTCTTCCTGGTAAAATTAAGCCACAATCCAATCAACTGACAGCAGGGGAATGGAATGACCTTGAGCATTGGGATTTTTGGAAAGACCTGATGAACAACCAGGAATGGTCGGCCAACCAACCCAAATGGCAGTTTTACACCAACAAAAGAATCAGTATAAACTTAAAGAACAAACAGCAAAAACCCTTGATTAATTATACAGTTACCGCACTGCGCAACGGAACCCCGTTGTGGAAGGCCCAAACTAATTTTGAAGGTAAAGTTGAGCTGTGGCCGTCTTTGTTTTCCAATGAACAGGAAGAATTGACACTGGCTGTAACGGATGTAAATGGTAAAACACTGTACAACAAAAATATTTCGGCAAAAACACGCAACATGACCATGGTTTTAGACCGAACTGCTGAAAGCATTAAAAATCTGGATGTGATGTTTATGGTTGATGCAACAGGATCAATGGGTGATGAGATTAGCTATTTAAAATCTGAGCTTGAAGATATTATTGGCAAATTAAATGGTGGAAATAATTTAAATACGCGGACTGCATTGGTTTTTTACCGCGATAAGGGAGATGATTATGTGGTACGGGATTTTGGATTTGACAGCGACATCAGAAATGTAAAAAGAAACCTTGCGAAACAGGAAGCATCTGGTGGCGGGGATTTTGAAGAAGCGGTTGAAGAGGCGATGGAGAATGCCATATACCAGCAGCGCTGGTCTACGACCGGACCTACGGCCAAACTGATGTTTATGATTCTGGATGCACCGCCTCATTATGACGCCGCGAGAGTTAAAAGCCTGCAGAGATCTGTAAAGGAAGCTGCAGCGAAAGGGATTGCTTTAATTCCGGTGGTGGCCAGCGGCATAGACAAAAACACGGAATTTTTAATGCGCTTTATGGCTTTAAGTACCAATGGCACTTATGTTTTTTTAACAGATGATAGTGGAATAGGCAATAGCCACCTCAAACCTACCGTGGGAAGTTACCAGGTGGAGTACCTTAACCAATTGCTGAACCGATTGATTAACAAATATGCGGGACTGGAAGCCAACATGGCCGAAGATTTGTTATCTTCGGTTAAAAAATAACACCCGTATTTCAAATGAAAAGATTAAAACTTGCCGGACTGGCCTTATCTGTTTGTTTTTTAATGAACAATGCAACTGCCCAGATCAAACTTGGGGATGTCTTGAAAAAAGTAACCGGTCAGACAGGTACAGCAAGTAATTCAAATACAACTGGAAGTAATCCGAGCACGCTTGAGATTGCTTCCGGTATTAAACAGGCTTTAGAAATCGGAACATCAAGGGGTGCCGACCTGCTTTCTGCCAAAGATGGCTTTTTAGGAAATATGGCCGTTAAGATCCTGTTTCCACCAGAAGCTCAAAAAGTGGAAAAAACTTTACGTAGCCTGGGTATGGGTAAATTGGCTGACAATGTGATTCTGGGTTTAAACCGTGCTGCTGAAGATGCAGCAAAAGAAGCAAAGCCGATTTTTCTATCCGCTATTAAACAAATGACGATTACTGACGCCACCAATATTTTACTGGGCAGTAAAGACGCGGCAACTAATTACTTTAAAAGGGTAACCACCGCGCAATTGATGCAAAAATTTAAACCCGTAATTACGACAAGCCTGGCTAAAGTTGGTGCAACCAGGTACTGGGCTGATGCTGCCGGCCAATACAACAAAGTGCCCCTGGTAAAACCAGTAAATGCAGATTTATCTGACTATGTAGCCCAAAAAGCGATTGATGGGATGTTTATCCAGGTGGCTCAGGAAGAGCTTAAAATAAGGGACAATCTGGGTTCCAGGTCAACTTCTTTGTTGCAAAAAGTGTTCGGATATGCCGATAAGAATAAATAGAATAAAAGCATTACTTTTATACGGTAAAATACTAACAATATAAAAGTAGATTGGATTTCAAAGATTTTAGTTTTAACCCCGAACTTTTAGAGGGTTTACTGGCTATGGGTTTTCGCAATGCGACACCCATACAAGAACAGGCTATTCCACTTATTTTAGATAAGAAAGATTTAATAGCCTGTGCACAAACAGGAACAGGAAAAACTGGCGCCTACCTTTTACCGATCATGAATATGATTACGGAAACGGAAAACAGGCATAACAATACATTGATACTCGCGCCCACCAGAGAGCTGGCACAACAAATTGATTTGCAGGTAGAGGCATTATCTTACTTTACCAATATCAGTTCTTTAACGGTGTATGGCGGAGGTGACGGTATTGCTTATGAACAACAAAAGCGCTCGATGCGTGAAGGTGTAGACATCATCATTGCGACTCCGGGCAGGCTGATCTCGCATTTGTCTTCTGGTTTATTAAAACTAGATCAGCTTCAGCACCTGGTGCTGGATGAAGCGGACCGGATGCTGGACATGGGCTTTTATGATGACATCATGAAAATTGTAAGCTATTTGCCTCAAAAAAGGCAGACGGTATTGTTTTCAGCAACCATGCCCCCAAAAATCAGGAAGTTAGCGGCAACGCTTTTGCAACATCCTGAGCAGATCAGTCTGGCGATTTCCAAGCCAGCTGAAGGTATTTCTCAACAAATATACCACGCACATGATGGGCAAAAGGTTCCTTTACTGACCCAGATTTTAAAGACCGGAGATTATAAGAGCATTATTGTTTTTGCTTCGACTAAGGAAAAAGTAAAAAACCTGGGAAAAGTATTTAGAGGTTTGGGACTGAAGGCTGAGGCCTTTCACTCAGACCTTGGACAAAAAGAACGGGAAAGCATTTTGCTTACCTTTAAAAACAAGCAATTGCCGATTTTGATTGGAACAGATGTATTGAGCAGAGGTATTGATGTGGAGGGAATTGATCTGGTGGTTAACTTTGATGTACCTCATGATGCAGAGGATTATGTTCACCGCATTGGCCGTACAGCCAGAGCAGCCACTAAGGGCACTGCAATTACACTCGTTAACGCTCGCGATAAGCGGAAACTGGACAGTATTGAGAAGTTGATTGAACGTAAAATTGACGTCATTCCACTTCCGGAAGATATTGCTGGCATTGAAGCCGTTCACGTTCATAAACCTGAAGCAGCCAAAACCAATAATCCACGCAAGAAAAAAGTATGGCGTAAAAAGAAAGTGTAAGCATATGCAGAATTTACCCCCATTAGCGGAACGGATGCGTCCTCAAAACCTGGACGAATATGTTGGTCAGCAGCATTTGGTGGGACCTGATGCAGTATTGCGTAAAGCAATTCAAAGTAGTCAGCTTCCATCCATGATTTTCTGGGGGCCTCCCGGCGTGGGGAAAACAACGCTTGCGTACATCATTTCTCAGACATTAGACCGGCCTTTTTTTAATTTAAGCGCCATCAATTCGGGGGTTAAAGACATCCGTGATGTTATTGACCGGGCGGCACTGCTCAAAGACAGTTTAATGGGCTTGCCCATTTTATTTATAGACGAGATTCATCGTTTCAGCAAATCGCAACAAGATAGTTTGCTGGGTGCTGTAGAACGTGGATTGGTGACCTTAATTGGTGCCACCACTGAAAATCCCTCTTTTGAAGTCATCTCAGCTTTGCTCTCCAGATGCCAGGTTTACATCTTAAAATCCTTAAATGAAGCTGAGCTTTCGGGCCTGCTACAAACCGCCATTAAAAATGACGTTTTACTAAAGGAGAAGAAAATCACCATTAAAGAACATGAGGCCTTAATCAGGTTATCTGGTGGAGACGCCAGGAAACTACTCAATGTACTTGAAATTGCAATTAATGGCATCGGCGGAAATAAGGTGGTACTGACCAATGAAAGCGTACTGGCACATGCTCAACAAAACCTTGCTTTATATGATAAAGCCGGAGAACAGCACTATGACATCATCTCTGCTTTCATTAAATCGATTCGCGGCAGCGACCCGAATGCAGCGGTTTACTGGCTTGCGCGTATGATTGAAGGTGGTGAAGATCCTTTGTTTATTGCCCGCAGGCTTTTGATCCTGGCCTCGGAAGATATCGGCAATGCCAATCCAAATGCTTTGCTGCTGGCCAATAACTGTTTCCAGGCGGTAAATGTAATCGGTTATCCGGAAGCCCGGATCATCTTATCGCAAGCGGTAACCTATATGGCCTCTTCGGCCAAAAGCAATGCAGCGTATGAAGCCATTAATCAGGCTCAGGCCCTGGTTAAGCAAACGGGGAATTTACCCGTACCGCTTCACATCAGAAATGCACCGACCAAATTGATGAAGAACATTGGGTATGGAAAAGATTATAAGTACAGCCACGGTTATGAAGGAAATTTTTCTGAACAGGAATATTTGCCCGAAGAGATCAGCGGCACGAAACTATATGATCCAGGGAAGAACCCTGCAGAAGATAAGTTGCGCGAGAAGTTAAAACAAAACTGGAAAAACAAATACAATTATTAGACGATGCTCCTCACCTTTTTAAGTCACCAGCGAAAAGCCTTCTGGCGTTCCAGAAACCGTAGCGGTAGTCTGGCCGCCCAATTTGTGCTTGGCTTTTTTATGCTTTATTTTTTGATCGTTGCCTTAGGAATTGGCTTTGGGATGTCGCATGTTTTGCCGCAGGTTTTTCCGGACCAGGACATCATTACAAGCTTTAATGGCATCATTTTGTATTATTTTGCCTTTGATTTTTTAATGCGTTTGCAATTGCAGGATTTACCGACTTTAAGCATAGTCCCTTATCTTCATCTAAAAATTCCGAAACGGAAAATCATTATCTTTTTAAATGTGAAGGCACTATTTTCAGCTTTTAATCTTTGGCCATTCTTTTTGTTCCTTCCTTTTTGTCTGACTAAGATCGCGCCTGCTTTTGGGGGCATGGCGACATTCATGTATATCATTTCTATACTGTCGGGTATGGTTTTAAACAATTACCTGGTTCTGTATATCAAGAGAAAATCAATCACTAATGTGTGGTTTACTGTGATCGGTTTATTAATTATTGCCAGTTTCGCAGCCCTGGAGCATTATAAGCTCATTTCGATCATGCGCATTTCCGATCTCATTTTCAGGTCAATTGCCGCTCATCCATATCTTGGTTTTGTTTTCTCTGCATTGGCATTCGGTATATTCAGGTTAAACTCAAGTTATTTGCGGAAGAACCTTTATGCAGAAGAATTAAGCTCGGTCGATGAGAAAAAGGTAAGTACGGATTATGCCTTTTTAAACCGGTTTGGCCGTGTGGGTGAATTGGCTGCACTTGAACTTAAATTGATTCTGAGACATAAACGTTCCCGAACCGCATTGTTTATGGGCTTCCTCTTTCTTTTATATGGCTTTATATTTTATAAGGAACATGCCATTGCCGAAAATGCCTTTGGTCAAATGATGTTCGGCGCAATTTTTATGACCGGAATATCGATCATCATTTATGGGCAATTTATGTTCGGCTGGCAAAGTGCACATTTCGATGGTTTACTGAGCAATCGAATCAATTTTAAGGATTTCATAAAAGCTAAATTCTTATTATTTACGATAGGCTGTACCATGATTACTTTATTAGCCAGTTTTTACGGCTTTTTGAGTCCGAAGTTGCTCTTGCTTCATTTAACAGCTTACTTGTACAACATCGGCTTTGGAACTGTGGTTGTGCTTTATCTGGCTACCTATAATTATAAGCGGCTCGACATTAAAAAAAGTGCTACTTTTAACTACCAGGGTGCAGGTGCAAATCAATGGCTGCTGATGTTTCCTTATGCCCTAACACCGATATTGATTTACCTGCCATTTGGCTTGCTGGGCATGCCTTACCTCGGTCTGATCATCGTTTCGACCTTCGGACTGATCATGCTGTTGATGCGGGGATTTTGGGTGAATTATATCACCAGAAAATTTGAACAGCAACGTTATAAAATAGCCGAAGGCTTTAGAGAATAATTATGATTTTAGAAGTACAAAATCTGACCAAGGTTTATGGAGAAAAAACCGTTGTCAATATTCCGAATTTGAAAATTCGGGCTGGTGAAACTATTGGACTGGTAGGCAACAACGGGGCGGGTAAAACTACTTTTTTCAGAATGTTGCTGGATCTGATCAGGCCTTCAGCAGGAGCCATTTTGTCTAAAGGAGAAAATGTGATGGAAAGTGATGTCTGGAAAAACTACACCGCTTCTTATTTAGATGAAGGTTTTTTAATCGATTACCTTACGCCTGAAGAATATTTCGTATTTATCGGCAGTCTGCATGATCGGAGTACCGCTCAGGTTGAAGAGTACCTGATACAATATGAGGAATTCTTCAACAGTGAAATTTTAAACAGGGGTAAATACATACGTGATTTTTCTAAAGGCAATCAAAATAAAATTGGTATTGCAGCCGCCCTGATGCAAAATCCAGAGCTCCTGGTTTTAGATGAACCTTTTGCCAATCTGGACCCAACTACACAAATCAGGTTAAAAACACTGATTAAATCGTTAAAAGGAACCAGTAAGATGACGACTTTAATTTCGAGTCATGACTTAAACCATGTAACCGACGTTTGTGACAGGATCATTTTGTTAGAAAAAGGCATAATCATCAAAGATTTCTTAAAAGATGAAAACACCCTTAAAGAGCTGGAAGCCTATTTCTCTGAATAAAGTTGTCTAGAATTCTGGTCAATTCATCCACAGCGTAATATTTTTGCAGTATACCTGACAAAAAAAGCTGTCAAATCCTTGTTAGAAAACAATAAAAGTAAAGAAGATAAAATCTTGGCATTAGGTTTGATTTACCGGCAGCGTAAAACAAATTGAATAGATTATGATTACTTCGAAATTTAAAATAGCAACATTTAGTATCGCACTGGCAATTGGCTCAATGGCTTTTCAAGGTTGCGATAGTTTAACAAAAACGCAAAAAGGAGCTGGTATTGGTGCTGCTGCTGGTGGTGTATTGGGAGCTATCATCGGCAAAAAAGCTGGTAATACTGCAGTAGGGGCTATCATTGGTGCTGCTGTAGGTGGTACTGCCGGAGGTTTCATTGGTAAAAGAATGGACAAACAAGCGGCGGAAATTCAAAATGCGATTCCAAATGCTGAAGTAATCCGTGAAGGTGAAGGTATCATCGTTAAATTTGATAGCGGTATTTTATTCGGTTTTGACAAATCGGATTTAACTGCTCAGGCAAAAACCAATATCAAATCTTTAGCAGGTTCAATTAATCAATATCCTGGAACTGACATTAAAGTAATTGGACACACTGACAATAAAGGAACTGAAGCTTACAACATGAGCTTATCCGAAAGGAGGGCTGCTGCTGTTAAAGCTTATGCCGTTTCACAAGGTGTGCCGTCTACCCGCTTGATCACCTTAGGAAAAGGTTTTTCAGAGCCAATTGCTGACAATGCAACTGAAGAAGGAAGAGCTGCAAACCGCAGAGTTGAAGTTGTTATCGTTGCCAACGACCAGTTGAAAAACGAAGCAAAACAACAAGGAAAATAATTAGCACATTTACATCTACCTATAAAAACGAAACCCGGAGTACATTGTACTTCGGGTTTTTTATTTCAACGTTTTTTGCATCAATGGAACGTCTGTTACTGTTCAATTTCAGAACCGTAGATGTCTTCGAAATAATGTACGGCCAGCGATTTCAATAACAACTCCTGCTCCATCATCGCGAAGGAAGGCACGGGCTTAACCAGTTTCCAATGTGGCCAGCCATCCTGATCTAAACCTTCAAGCTCATAAAAGCCCATTTCGCTCAATAAGCGACAGGTAGCAATGTGCATCAGTTCTTCTTTTTGACGTTTACTATATTTGCCAGGACCTTTACCCAATTCCTGAACCCCTATTAAAAACAAAACTACTTTTAAGTCCGGAGTGTCAGAATCGAATTCCTGTGCTATTTTTTGCTGCAAAATTTTCCATTTCGCATTAATTTCTGCAGGCTTCATGGCGCAAAGATACAATCAATTGCCGATTGTGTTGATTTACCAAACGAAAATTAGACATTGCTGACTGATTTCATTAAATTTAGCACACCTGGTCATGTAAATACCAGGTATCAATTTTTTACTGCGAATACTAAAAAGATCAGAATGAATAAAGAGATAGTAACCGGTTTAATGGCCTACGGTATGTCAGGCAAAGTTTTCCATGCCCCGTTTATACAGGCACATCCAGCATTTAAATTACATGCAGTAACGGAACGCAACCACAAGCAAGCAGCATCAGATTATCCAGATATCATCAGTTATGACACTACAGAAGCGCTTTTGGCTGATACCGAGATTGAATTGATCATCATCAATACCCCAAATTATACGCATTACGACTATGCAAAAAAGGCGTTACAGGCAGGCAAACACATCCTGGTAGAAAAACCTTTTACAGCAACTTCAGCCGAAGCTAAAGAACTGTTTGAACTGGCCAAAAATGTCGGTAAAAAAGCATTTGTGTATCAAAACCGAAGATGGGACAGTGATTTCACATCGGTACGTGAGATTATTGAAAGCGGAGAACTGGGTAAGCTGAATGAAGTACATTTCCGGTTTGACAGGTATCGTGCAGCGATTGGCCCTAAATCATTTAAGGAAGAACCCCTGGCCGCCAGCGGTTTGCTGTATGATCTGGGCCCACATTTGCTGGACCAGGCCATCAGCTTATTTGGAGCACCAGATTCATTTCATAAAATATTAGGCGAGAACAGATCCGGAACAAAAGTGAATGACTATTTTTCGATTCACCTTGCTTATCCGAATAGTGTACATGTATTTGTGCATTCCAATTTAATGATCGCTGAACCTTTACCCTCATTTGTATTGAATGGCAATTTGGGAACTTTCATTAAGGAAAGAGCCGATGTGCAGGAAGATCAATTGCTGAAGGGCATTAAGCCAGTGGATGAAGGCTATGGCGTAGAGGCTGATGGAAAAAACGGAAAACTGTTCCTGATGAATGGAGAGGGTCATAAAACGCAACAAACGATTCCATCTGTTACCGGCAATTACCTTCCTTTATTTGAAGCCGTTTATCAGAGTATCAGGCATGAACAAGCTTATCCAATAACAGCGGAGCAAATCATTATACAGTTAGAAATCCTCGAGTCATAAGATGAACACCATCCTATACATCCTGACCCCTGCATTTCTGATTGTGCTGTATTTAATTTTTCGTAATTATGCACGGCCCGGGAATATCCGGTCCTTAACCGGGGAAGAACGAAAATTATTACTGGAAAACGTTGAATTTTATCAGCTGTTGCAGCCACGCGAAAAGATCCGTTATGAAAATAAGATCGCGGCATTTCTAGCAGAAGTACACATGGAAGGCGTAGGGACTGACATAGATGCACTGGATCGGCTATTGGTTGCATCAAGTGCAGTTATTCCGGTATTTGGATTCCCGGACTGGCGTTACAAAAACTTAACTAATGTGCTTTTGTATCCTGATACCTTCAATACAGATTTTCAGTTTGAAGGTGGCTCCAGAAACATTCTGGGTATGGTGGGTACAGGCTATATGAACGGACAAATGGTATTGTCCCGTTCTGCTTTGCACCAGGGTTTTTCTAAACATGCCGGAAGAGAAAATACAGGAATCCATGAATTTGTCCATTTACTGGATAAATCGGATGGGGCAACCGACGGCATTCCCGAAAATCTGATGAAACATGAATACACTGTTCCCTGGATTAAAATGATGCACCAGGAAATGCAAAAGATAGCACAAGGAAAATCGGACATAAACCCTTATGCTGTGACCAATGAGGCTGAATTTTTTGCCGTAGTTTCAGAATATTTCTTTGAAAGACCTCGTCTTTTCAAAGAAAAACATCCGGAACTTTACAAAATGCTGGCCGATGCCTTTTCCCAGGATCTGGCAAGCAATGCATCAAACTAAAGACTCCCCAGTAAAGCCACATTGAATTCTGTAGGGACTTCAATGTGGGGGATATGTCCACATCCATCAAATTCAATCAGCTTAGAGCCTATTATTTTTGCAGCAGTCTGTTTGCCCAGTAAGCGATACTGTCCGTATAAGGCCTGCTGATCTGCACTGAGCAAACCTTTTCCTACAATCGTTTTATCATCCTTACCAATAAACAAAACTGTCGGCACACGAATATTGACAAACTCGTGCACAACAGGCTGCTCGTAGATCATGGTAAAAGTCATGGCAGCAACTTTAGCCCATCGAGGAAAATCAGCACTATTGGTTACGCCACCAGCGATACGGACCAATTCATCATACTCAGGTTTCCAGATCGTAAAGTAAGAACTTTGGTAATATTTTTTTACGCTTTCTGCAGTAGCCTTAAGCTCGGTTTTATACTGTTCATCCGTACTTACGTAAGGAATAAAATTGCGGTAATCTTCTAATCCGATCGGATTTTCAAGCAATAGCTTTTCTGTTTGGGCAGGGTACATCAGTGCAAAACGTGTGGCTAACATTCCCCCCATAGAGTGTCCCAGAATATTTGCTTTCTGAATACCCAGGACATCCAGTAAGGCTTTATTCCAAGCTGCCATCTGGTGAAAACTATAGTGAATAAAGGGTTTAGATGATTTGCCAAAACCGATCTGATCAGGTACTACAACCCTAAAACCACGTGTAGTTAAAGCTTTGATTACATTGGTCCAGTAATAGCCTCCAAAATTTTTGCCATGAAAAAGTACCACCGTGCGTCCATTTGCCATTTGTGTTGGCGCGACATCCATGTAAGCCATTCTAAGGTCCTGTCCCTCTACATTAATCGGAAAATATTTAACCGGGTAAGCATATTTTACGTTCTCGAGAGTAATAGAGAGTGTATCTGGCTGCTGTGCAAATGAAGTGGTGATAACTGAAAATAAAATGACTGCAATTAAATAAGTTTTCTTTAACATAAGCTTAGTTTTACTGGAAACAATATGGTGGTATGAAAGTTCTAAATATATAGTTTTTTTATACTTTTGGGGACTAACCATAAAAAAATGAACAACTACTTAATCGGACAGGATAGGTTATCTGTTGTCCGGATCATTGATATTCTGAAAAATCAGGAAAGTCTCGCTTTATCAGAGGAAAGTGCTGCACGGATCAAAAAATGCAGAACCTATCTTGATGAGAAATTGGAACGCCACAAATCACCTGTTTATGGGATCAATACTGGTTTTGGCTATTTACAAAATGTAAAAGTTGAGGACAAGGATTTGGTTCAACTTCAATATAATCTGCTGTTGTCACATGCTTGCGGTACTGGAGAAGAGGTTCCTTCAGAGATTGTAAAGCTCATGCTTTTATTAAAAATCCAGTCGTTGAGTTATGGAAATTCAGGTGTACAAGTAGAGACCGTAAACCGTCTAATTTATTTTTACAACCACGATGTATTACCGATAATTTATACTCAGGGCTCACTGGGAGCATCGGGTGATCTTGCTCCTCTGGCCCATCTGGCCTTACCGCTTATCGGTGAAGGTGAGCTACGTTTTAAGGGAAAGAAAATGTCCACCAAGGAATGGTATGATCAAACTGAACTTAGTCCACTGGAACTTCATTCCAAAGAAGGCTTAGCTTTGATCAACGGCACCCAATTCATGACGGCTTATGGTGTACACATTTTAATCCGTGCCATTCGTTTGAACGATTTCACAGATGTCATTGGTGCCCTTTCTGCTGATGCATTTAACTGCCGCATCGATCCTTTTAAAAACCTGAGTCATGCCATCAGGCCGCACAAAGGCCAGGTAAATACGGCAAAAAGAATTTTTGATTTGTTAAAAGACAGTGAAATCTGTGCAGAAGAGAACAAACAGGTTCAGGATCCATATTCTTTCAGGTGCATGCCACAGGTACATGGCGCCAGCAAAGATGCCATTGACTATGTATTGCAAGTGTTTGAAGTGGAGATCAATTCGGTGACCGACAATCCCAACATTTTCCCGGACGAAGATGAAATCATCTCTGCCGGAAACTTCCATGGCCAGCCTTTGGCTTTGGCACTGGACTTCATGAGTATTGCCCTGGCAGAACTTGGCTCCATTTCAGAAAGAAGGACCTACCAATTAATTTCAGGCCAGCGTGGCCTGCCAAATTTCCTGGTTAAAAATGCAGGACTTAATTCGGGATTAATGATCCCTCAGTATACGGCAGCATCTATTGCCAGTGAAAATAAACAATTGGCTACGCCTGCTTCAATAGATTCTATTGTATCCAGCAACGGACAGGAAGACCACGTGAGCATGGGCGCAAATGGAGCCACCAAATGCTTAAGAGTGATGAACAATGTAGAACGCATTTTGTCAATTGAGTTGCTGACTGCTACCCAGGCTCTGGAATTTAGAAGACCGCTAAAGACTTCTTACGAATTAGAGAATCTGATTGCTGCTTACAGAAATGTTGTACTTCCACACGAAAACGACAGGCTTTTGGCTACAGACATACAAGCATCTATATCCTTTTTGAAAGGTTATACCATATAGGCTTCATGAAGCAAGGGCATAAAAAAAGCGACCACCTGTGATGTGGTCGCTTTTTTTATTTGGCTTTCATCAATTACTTTTTCAATGTAAAAGGGAGATTGATTCCAAAAGTAACACTTCTACCTGGATTGTAAATTCCTAATGAGGTATCTTCATCACTCAGTCTACCTGGTTTAAACCGACTTAAATGATCGTAATAAGCTTTGTCGAGCAGGTTCTTTCCGGCTACGTAAATGGTGATATCTTGTGTCTTGCTCAGTTTTAAAGTAGTACCAATCGCAGCATTAACCAAGGTATAACCAGCGCTTGGCGTTTCGAAACTATCTATTTTATCTTGTTTAAAAAAGTTATCAACACCAACAGACACATAAGAATGCGATGTACCTGGAATTGCAGGTTCAAAACGCAGCTCATTACGTAAAGTTGCCGCTGGAATGAAAGGAAGCGACTCTTTAGTTGTACGGTTCGTTGCCCTGGTGTAAGAGAAACTATTGTCAAAATGGATGAAGCTAACCGGATGTAAGGTCAATGATGCCTCTATTCCCCTTAAAAAAGCATTGTCCTGGATAAAGTTATATACCGGATAAGCAGTTGTTCCAACACCATTTTCATTGGCAACATCTTTAGTCGTACCATCTGTATTATAATAAATAAACTGGTTGATGTAATTGGCAAAGCCCCCAATGTTTGCACTTAAATATTGATTTTGATAATCGAATGAAGCGTCAAATTGATAACTCTGCTCTGGTTTCAGGTTCGGATTACCAACCTCATAACGGAATACGCCCTCATGCACACCATTTGAAGATAACTCTGCAATATTAGGAGCTCTGAATGCACTACCGGCATTGGCTTTGAAACTAAAGGCGTCGTTAAATTCATGAGTATATCCCAGGGCACCAGTCAGGTGGGAGAACTGATTAGAAAATCCGTTAAAATCTGCATCACCATGAAAATCCTTTCCTGTGATTTTTCGGTAATCAAACCGAAGTCCGGCATTAAATGTGTCATTATCCCAGGTTTTTTTGATGAATGCAAACCCACCGAAAGCCTGGCTGTCATAATCGGGAATCAGCTGCTCAGCACCCGTTGTATTTAAGCTATGGACAAACTCACCGGAAGCACCGATTACAGGAGCCCAACCGTTCACTTCATTAAAGGAATACTTTAAATCATAACTGTAAGTATGGCTATTGAGGAACAGCGCCGGTCCATCTCCTTCTACTGCCAGTTCCCGACGAAGATTATGCTGATATCCTAAAGTGGCTTTCAGACTACCACTACCTAAGAGGATATTGCTATTCAGTGCAACTTTATAATGTCGCACATCCTGTTTAGGGAAAGCAAGTGTTCTGTCTTTATTTTGTGCGTCTGTAAATGCATTGCCCTCTTCATTTACCAATTCACCTGCATCATTCCTTACTGGATCGTAAAATCCAATATTGGTCCGGAAGCTGGAGGCATCCAGGTGTGCATAACCCCATTTCTTATTCAAACCAATCTGTCCTTCAAAGTTGGTTTCATTATAACCTGAATTCGGTACAAACTCTGTTGGGGTTTGGTAAGAATAGGCATTTTTATAAGAGCCGCGGGCGCGGTAAACCAAACCATTTTCATTGCCCTGCAACATCAATGAACTTCCGGTCAATCCGTTATTGGTATTGTAATTGGTCAAAAACTCTCCTTTCACCGTTCCCTCCGGAGCAGGTAGGGCATCGAGGATATTGATCACACCACCAAGTGCATCAGAACCATACATTAAACTTGCCGGACCTTTTAAAACCTCAACACGGTCGGCACTATACTGATCGATTTCGATTCCATGTTCATCCCCCCACTGTTGTCCTTGTTGTTTCACGCCATTGTCTAAAGTTACCACCCTGTTATAGCTCAGGCCCCGGATTACAGGTTTGGAAATGCCAGGACCAGTGGTAATTTGCGCTACACCTGGAGTTCTGGAAATGGCGTCAATTAAATTGGAAGAAGGATGATAAAGCAGCTCGGCCTTGCTTACAGTGGCAATTGTGGTACTGTTCTTTTTGTTGTCTGAACTGTTTGCTGAACCGGTAATGACAACCTCCCGTCCTTCAATAACGCTAGGCTTTAATTCAAAGTCCGCCAGCAAAGGATTCCCAAAATCAACCATTTGTGTTATCGTTTGGTATCCAACGTAACGGATCTGTACGAGAAAACGGCCATGAGCCGGCACATTGTTGAGTGTAAATTCACCCGACTCATTGGTGAGTGCAGAAATGCGAAGGTCGGGGATCGCGATACTAGCCCCCGGTAAAGGCTGCCTGGTATCAGCATCAATTACTTTACCTTTAATTTTAGCCAGATCGGCAGCAAAACTACCTGTTGTAAACAGGGTATATATTAGTACAGCCAATAATAGTTGTAGCTTCTTCATTTGTTATATGATGTTAAAATTTTGAATCCGGGAATACAGGCAAACACTGCCATACAGCAGATGCCGGAATCGGTTCCATTTAAAAATTGTGTATAGATTAGTCAGATAAATAAGGTACTCAGTTGCCTGAGTCTTGGTTAAGCTGCGGGGGGACCACGCAGGGCTAAGCTGATTAATTCTGCATAACAGCCTTTAACCGTTGGATAAAATTTAACCAGTTGTTTATTGACCTGATATACCTCGAAATGATGGGATGTACTGAGGTAGTTTTTCTCAAAATGTGCTGCGCAGACCAAACAAGTATCCGTATGGCTACTGATGTGAACTTTGTGCTGACAGGTTTTTTCTGTGGCAGAACAATGTACTTCTTCATGATTGTGATTATGAAAAGCACTGAAAGGCGTTAGTGCTATGGCAAATACCCACAACAGCATAATCGATAGTATTCGATGTATATGATTTGCCTTCTTTCTCAATTCGACAACAAACGTAGTGAATTATGTATAATTATATACATTTGCTTTAGAACATTGCCTTTATATGACTGCAATTATGAATACTAACTTAGACCTCAGTAAAAAACTAACCCCAAACGGAAACACCTTAACCTGTAAAGGCTGGATACAGGAAGCTGCACTACGGATGCTGCTGAACAATCTTGACCCAGAAGTGGCAGAGCGCCCGGAAGAACTTATTGTATACGGCGGACGCGGTAAAGCAGCCCGCAATAAAGAAGCGCTGGCTTTAATCATTAAAGCGCTGCAAAATCTGGAAGATACCGAAACGTTATTGATCCAATCAGGGAAACCTGTAGGCATTTTACCTACTCATAAAGATGCGCCCAGGGTATTGATTTCGAACTCACAACTGGTTCCGAAATGGGCTACACAACAACATTTTGATGAACTGGAAGATAAAGGCCTGATGATGTATGGTCAGATGACCGCGGGCTCCTGGATTTATATCGGATCACAGGGAATTGTGCAGGGAACTTATGAAACTTACGCCGCACTGGCTAAAAAACATTTCAGCAGCAACCTGAAAGGCACCTTAAATGTAACCGCCGGATTGGGTGGAATGGGTGGGGCACAACCATTGGCCATTACCATGAACCAAGGGGTTTGCCTGGCTGCAGATGTAGAAGAATGGCGGATTCAGAAGCGCCTGGAAACACGTTACATTGATGAAATTGAACATGATATTGACACCGCTATAGATAGGGCCTTACAATATAAGTCGGAAGGAAAGGCCATCTCCATAGGCGTAGTTTGTAATGCTGTGGAATTGCTGCAACGTTTAATTGACAGAAATATCACTCCGGATACCTTGACAGACCAAACCTCTGCCCATGATCCTTTAATTGGCTATTTCCCCGAGGGATTAAGCGTACCCGAAGCGGCTAACCTCAGAAAAAATGATCCGGAACAGTATGTGAAACAATCCTATGCGACCATGGCCAAACACGTTTTACAAATGCTTGAACTACAAAAGCGTGGTGCAATTACATTTGACTACGGAAATAATTTACGTGGCCGGGCATTGGAAGTTGGCGTTAAAAATGCTTTTGATTTCCCGGGATTTGTACCAGCTTATATCCGTCCACTATTTTGTGAAGGAAAAGGTCCATTTCGCTGGGCTGCCCTGAGTGGTGATCCTCAGGACATCTATGAAACTGACAAGGTAATTCTGGAACTTTTTCCGGAAAATGAAAGTTTAAAACAGTGGATTACCATGGCACAGGAGCGTATCGCCTTCCAGGGTTTACCTGCACGCATTTGCTGGTTGGGTCAGGGAGAACGTGAAAAAGCAGGGGTTGCTTTCAACAAAATGGTTGCTGAAGGCCGGGTTAAAGCACCATTGGTTATCGGAAGGGACCATTTGGATACAGGATCTGTGGCTTCGCCGAACCGGGAGACCGAAGCCATGCTGGACGGGTCTGATGCAGTGGCTGACTGGCCGATCTTAAATGCATTGATCAATACGGCGGGCGGGGCAAGCTGGGTGTCATTACACCACGGCGGTGGCGTAGGCATCGGTTATTCTATACACGCAGGAATGGTTATTGTAGCAGATGGCACACCAGAGGCTGAAGCAAGGATAAAACGGGTATTGCATAACGACCCTGCTATGGGCGTGATCAGACACGCTGATGCGGGTTATGATATTGCAAAAGATACGCTAAGGAAACACCGACTCGGCTTATAAGCTTTTATTACAAACAAATGATGCAATAAAGCCTTAACTTTAAATGATTTGCAAAACATGCAAATCATTTAAACGTTATATATTCATAAAGGATAGAAATGGCTACAGCTCAGCAAATACAAAAAGGTTATCTGGACTATGTGTTGACACACAACGAACAACCAGCATCAGTTTATAGCTTTGTTAAAAAACTAAAAATCGCGGAAGCTGATTTTTACGAATGGTATGCTTCTTTTGAAAGTATAGAAAAAAACATTTGGGTGGATATGACCCTGGAAACCATTGAAACCCTCGAGCAGCAGGTGATTTGGAATGAATACAATTCCCGGGATAAAGCCCTTGCTTTTTTTTACAGTTATGTAGAGGTATTAAAGCGACAGCGAAGCTTTGTGATTTATAGTCTAAAGCACAACAACAATGGATTAGGCACCCCTTCTGTACTAAGTGGTGTAAAACCCATCTTTGAAAACTTTGCAGAAACCATTATCAATGAGGGACTGGAAAATGGAGAATTGGCCGACCGTAAATTCCTGAGTAAAAAATACAAAGATGCCCTTTGGGTTCAATTCGCTTTTATTGTTAGGTTTTGGATAAATGACCATAGTACCGGATTCGAAAAAACCGATGAGGCTATAGAAAAAGGAATCAATGTCACCTTTGATCTTTTCCAGCGTTCCCCTTTGGATAATTTACTGGAGTATGGCAAGTTTCTTTCAAGAAATGGCAATTTCAAAACAAAAAAGGGATTTTAAGGGCGTATGAAAGAACAAAAGAGTATTCCGGTAACCAAAACTGAACGATCGGCAAAGTTTGTAAAGACTGGTATTCAAATTGGAGGTAACTACATCAAGCATTATTCAAAAAAATTATTTAACCCCGGATTAAGTCGTGATGAATTGAATGAAGATAATGCCACAGACATTTATAAATCACTCAGCGAATTGAAAGGAAGCGCCTTGAAAATTGCGCAAATGCTGAGCATGGATAAAAATATTCTGCCAAAATCGTACATTGACAAATTTACACAGTCGCAATACAATGCCCCACCCCTGTCAGGCCCTTTGATTGTCAGAACTTTCAGCAAGAATTTCGGAAAAACCCCGGAGCAGATTTATGACAAATTTAAATTGAGCTCTACCAATGCAGCATCTATAGGACAAGTGCATGAAGCGGAACTGAATGGAAAGAAACTCGCTGTTAAAATTCAGTATCCAGGAGTTGGCGACAGCATTTCCTCTGATCTGAAACTAGTGAAGCCTTTTGCCTTCAGACTACTTGGGATGAGTGAAAAGGATCTGAATGTTTACATCAAAGAGGTTGAAGAGCGCTTGTTAGAGGAAACAGATTACGAACTGGAAGTCAAAAGATCTATTGAATTTTCCGAGGCCTGCAAACATTTAAATAATGTTGTATTTCCGAAGTATTATCCGGCATTATCGGGAAAACGAATCATTACGATGGACTGGATCGAAGGCACCCACCTGAAGGAATTTCTCAAAACAAACCCAAGCCAGGAGTTCCGTAATAAAATTGGCCAGGCCTTATGGGATTTCTATAATTTCCAGCAACATGAACTACGTGCCGTACATGCGGATCCGCACCCTGGAAATTTCCTGATTACTGCTGACCAGAAACTTGGCGTTATTGATTTTGGCTGCATTAAAGAACTTCCGGAAGACTTCTATTATCCTTTTTTTGCCTTAATTTCAACTGAAGTACTGAAAGATAAAGCACAAACCATTTTGGCCTTCAGGCAATTGGATATGATTCATAAAGACGATGACGATCGCCAGATTGAATTCTATTACACTGCCTATAAGGAGATGATTGAGTTATTTGCCAAACCATATATCAGTGAAACATTTGATTTCAGTAAGGATGAGTTTTTCCAGCAACTGTACGTTTATGGCGATAAAATCGCAAAAATGCCTGAGTTTAAACAAGCACGCGGCGTGAAACATTTCATTTACGTAAACCGTACAAATTTTGGGCTATATACCATCTTACATGAGCTTAGGGCTACTGTAAATACGCAAACTTTTGTTCCACATGCATTGGCCGTTTAGCACGCATCTTAGTTTGCAAACTTTGTTATACCTGATGGTATATTTAAAACTTAGAAAAATCAATATATCTGTTCATAAAAATTAAATAATAGCTAAACAGACCAAAGTACTTAATATATTTGCAGCAGAATAAATTAAAAGGACTTGGAAACAGACGCCACGAGGTATAAAAGCATACTTGTAATAGAGGATAATCATGCGATTTTAGATGTAATCACACTTATTTTACAAAGTGAATCTTATAAAGTTACTGGATTTGGTAAGGGAGCAGATATTCTCGGGCATATAGACTTGATTAAGCCTGATCTGGTGATTCTTGACATTATGCTTCCAGATGGAGATGGAAGAGAGCTCTTAAAAGCAATACGCACCAATCCGGAAACAGAAAGCTTACCCGTATTGATGATCTCCGCAAAATATACTGCTCAAAACGTGCAGCATGGTGAATTCATCCCAAATGGATTCTTGCCAAAACCCTTCGACATTGATGAACTGCTGGATCAGATTGAGGGAATACTTGCAGGACGTACCTATAATTAAATTTCTTATGCTTATTTTAGTAGAAATAAGAGCAAATGAATACCAACGAAGCGCTAATTAATCATTTCTACACTTGTTTTCAGCGTAAAGATGTAAAGGGTATGCAAGACTGCTATGCTGACAAGGCCGTGTTTAGTGACCCTGTATTTCAGAATCTGAATGCTCCAGAGGTTCGTTCGATGTGGGCTATGCTCCTCGCAAGCGGAAAAGACATGCGTATCGAATTTAAAAACATCATCGCAGGCCAGCAGGATGGTACTGCAGAATGGGACGCTTATTACACTTTTTCAAGCACAGGTAACAAGGTGCTCAATAAAATCAAAGCTACATTTGTACTTGAAAACGGAAAAATCATTGCGCATCAGGATCACTTTGATTTCTACACCTGGGCTAAACAGGCTTTAGGCTTAACTGGTTTGCTATTGGGTTGGACGAGTTTTTTAAAAAATAAAATCAGGACGAAGGCCAGAAAAAATCTGGACAATTATATGAATAAGCCCCGTTAAATGATTAACGAGGCTTATTTTATTTCAGTAGCGCTACAATTGCTTCCGCACTGAGCTTCTGCTGCTGACCGCTCATCATGTCTTTAATGGTAAGCTCATCACCTTGCATCTCATCGCTGCCAATTAAGATCACAAACGGAATCTTTTTCGCATCTGCATAACTCATTTGCTTTTTAAGCTTCGCTGAGGCCGGATAAAGTTCAGCGGCAACTCCAGCGTCACGAAGTAACTGTAATACCGGCAGCGCGTATATTTCAGCCTCCTCATCAAAATTACTAATCAGCACCTTAGTACCTGCTGCTGCATATTGAGGAAAAAGATTAAGCTCAAGGAGTACATCATAGATCCGATCGGCACCGAAGGAGATTCCAACTCCGGTCAATCCCTTTAATCCAAACATGCCGGTCAAGTCATCGTAACGACCACCACCACCAATGCTTCCCATTGCAGCTTCATTTGTTTTCACTTCAAATATACAGCCCGTATAATAATTCAATCCGCGGGCCAGTGTAATGTCAAGCTCCACTTTCGGCTTTAGCGTCGTATTATTTTTAAGCAAAGCATTCAGATATTTGAATACCGTTTCAATTTCTTCAATACCTTTCAAACCAGTTTCAGACTTTGCCAGTACATCTTTTAAACTAGTCAGCTTTTCTTCATTATTACCTTGCAATAAGATCACAGGTTTCAATTGATCGATATCGGCTTCCGAAAATCCACGATCCAGAAGCTCTTTACTTACACCATCCAAGCCAATCTTATCCAGCTTATCAATGGCTACAGTCATGTCTATAATCAATTCTGGCTTACCAATAACTTCTGCAATTCCAGATAGAATTTTACGGTTGTTCAATTTAATGCTAAAGTCTTTTAAGCCAAGGTTGCTTAATGCTTCCTGATAAATCAGAATAAATTCAGCCTCATTTAGCAAACTATCTGATCCGACAACGTCTACATCACATTGATAGAATTCTCTATAACGACCCTTTTGTGGTCTGTCTGCGCGCCAAACGGGTTGAACCTGGAAACGCTTAAAGGGTAAAGCGATTTCATTCTGGTGCATCACCACGTATCTGGCAAAAGGAACTGTTAAATCATAACGTAATGCTTTTTCACTAATTGATGCAGTTGCCGCGTTAGAATTCTTTTCTGCCAGCAATTCGGGGTTCACTTTAGCCAGATAGTCTCCGCTATTCAATATTTTAAAAATCAGCTTATCCCCTTCATCACCATACTTACCTGTAAGTGTAGATAAATTCTCCATAGCAGGCGTTTGGATTTCCGCATATCCATACTTTTTAAATACAGACTTAATGGTATCAAAAATATAATTGCGTTTCACCATTTCCTGTGGAGAGAAATCGCGTGTTCCTTTAGCTAAAGTGGGTTTGATCATTGACATGGCAGCAAAAGTACAAAACTAAGCCGCATAAAAAAAGGTTGTCTGCTTTATGGGCAGACAACCTTCTCCTAATTTGAATGACCTGTTCAAAAACAAACAGGTTTATTTATGATTTAAACCAATAATCTGATTGGCTCTTCAAGCAATCCTTTAAGTGTTTGTAAGAAAGCAGCACCTGTAGCGCCATCAACTACGCGGTGATCACAACCCAAGCTCAGCTTCATCACATTACCAGGCACAACGGCTCCGTTTTTAACCACCGGAATTTGTTGTATCGCACCTACAGATAAAATTGCGCCATCAGGAGAATTGATGATTGATGTAAATTCATCAATACCAAACATACCCAGGTTAGAAACGGTGAAGGTAGAACCTTCCCAATCTGCAGGCTGTAATTTTTTAGCTTTTGCTTTCTGTCCGTATTCTTTAACTTCTGCAGAGATATGAGATAACGATTTACCATCTGCAAAACGAACTACAGGAACCAATAAGCCATCTTCTACAGCCATTGCCACACCGATATTGGTATGCTCATTGAAGCGGATTTTGTCGCCAAGCCATGAAGAGTTAACAGCAGGATGTTGTTTTAAAGCTACAGCAACTGCTTTAATGATGATGTCATTGAAGGAAACTTTTACCGGCGCAACTGAATTGATTGCCGTACGCGCAGCCATTGCATTGTCCATATCAATGCTAATATTTAAGTAGAAATGTGGAGCTGTGAATAAGCTTTCTGCTAAACGTTTTGCAATTACTTTACGCATTTGCGATACCGGTTTCTCAGTAAATTTCACTTCGCCAACATATTGAGGAATAACTGGAGCCGCTTTTTCAGCAGCCGGAGCTGATGAAGGTGCAGAACTTGCAGCTGCCGCAGCCGGCTTAAAGTTTTCGATATCTTTTTTAATGATACGTCCACCATCAGCACTACCTGCAACCTGGGCCAGGTCAATTCCTTTATCTTTTGCAATTCTTTTAGCCAAAGGAGAAGCTTTTACGCGATCAGAACCTGAAGCAGCTGGAGCTTCTTCAGCAACAGCAGCAACCGGGGCTGCTTTTTCAGCCACAGGTGCATCTGATTTCTGATCAGCAGCAGCTTTTACCGGTGCATCGCCTTGTTTAAGGATTGCACTGATATCAGTTCCCTCAGGACCAACGATGGCCATAATTCCATTCACTTTAGCAGCCTGACCTTTTTCAACACCAATGTGTAATAAAGTACCTTCAGCATAGCCCATTACTTCCATAGTTGCCTTATCAGTTTCTACATCAGCAAGGATATCGTCTTCTTTTACTTTATCGCCAACTTTTTTATGCCATTCGGCAATTACGCCTTCAGTCATAGTATCACTTAACAAAGGCATACGGATTACGGTAACACCCATTTTCTCAATATCAGCATCTGTTAAGCCAGCAGCAGCCGGAGCAGCTTCTTCTTTTGCTGCAACTGGTTTTTCTTCAGCAGGCTGTTCTGCTTTCGCAGCATCAGCGCCACCTTCAGCATCCAGGGCAGCTTTATAATCTTCACCTTCTTTACCTACAACAGCAATGATCGCATCAACCGGAACAGCTTTCCCTTCTTCTACACCAATGTAAAGAATGGTACCATCCCAATATGATTCCAGGTCCATGGTCGCCTTATCGGTTTCCACTTCGGCCATTACATCGCCGCTTTTAACTTTATCGCCAACTTTTTTATGCCACTTAGCCATCACCCCTTCGGTCATGGTATCGCTCATTTTGGGCATTCTAACTATTTCAGCCATTCTATAATATCAATTGAAATGCGTTGTTAATTAATCCTGTACGTATGGGTAATCTTTCTGTACGTAAATATCTTTGTACAATTCTTCAGCGTCTGGCCAAGGAGATTCTTCAGCAAATTTCACAGAATCATCTACAATTTGTTTTACCTTCTGCTCTATCTCTTCAATCCAGGCCTGGTCTGCATATTTCTCTTTAAGAATAGCATCTTTAACCCATTCAATCGGATCTTTAGCTTTATATTCTTCTAATTCATCTTTAGTACGGTATTTAGCCGGATCAGACATGGAGTGGCCTCTATATCTGTACGTCCTCATTTCCAGGAAGGTTGGACCTTCACCAGATCTTGCGCGCTGAATGGCTTCATCCATTGCATTATGAACTGCAATCGGATCCATACCATCCACAGGAGCACATGGCATGTCAAAACCTAAACCAATTTTGTAAATATCAGTCATATTTGTGGTACGCTCAACTGAAGTACCCATGGCGTAAAAATTGTTTTCGCAAACAAATACTACAGGAAGTTTCCAAAGCATCGCCATATTGAATGCCTCGTTCAAGGCACCCTGACGAACTGCACCGTCACCCATATAGCAGATGTTCACATTACTTGTACCTTTATACTTTTCAGCAAAAGCAATACCTGCGCCCAAAGGAATCTGACCACCAACAATACCATGACCACCATAAAAATGATGCTCTTTACTAAAAATGTGCATAGAGCCACCTTTTCCTTTCGAACAACCAGTAGCTTTACCATACATTTCTGCCATGATACTATCAGCACTTACGCCCAATGCAAGTGCATGCGCATGATCACGATAAGTCGTAATCATTGAATCACCTTGTTGCATAGCAGAGATTGCTCCAGCTACAACAGCTTCCTGACCGATATACAAATGACAAAAACCACGAATTTTTTGCTGTCCGTAAAGTTGACCGGTTTTTTCTTCGAATTTGCGCATCAGCAACATCGACTCAAACCACTTCAAATAGGTATCTTTATTTATTTCTACTGCACTCATTTTTGGGTGTTGATTTTATTTACAAGAGCAAATCTACTTTTTTATTGCAATATATCGAAGCAATTGCTGTAATTTGAACACTAAGGTTACATAAATTTAAATATCAGCCCGACCGCCGTAATTCAGTCAATATGAACAGATAGACGGATCTGAACAAATTAAAAGCAAACATCTTCTTCATAAACCAATCATAAGTTGTTTGCAAAAGCCAAAAACAGAAAGTTATATGGACAACTATGTTTGCGTTTTATGCCAAAATGTTAATAACTTTCAACATAAAATAGATTACATTTGGATAACATTTGTAAAATACATAGTTTTGACTTCCTAACAATAAGCCCTAGTGGTGTACGTTTAAGTGTAAGTGTTCAATACCCAAACTTAACAGTATAACATGATAAAAAAGTTTTTGTTTTCTACCCTGATCGGTTTGTGCAGCTTAACGGCTACTATGGCACAATCTAAAACAAAAGAATCCAATAAATTAGCAGATCCAGACAATCTGGCCTCCCAATATTTTTCCCAGGTTATGGGTGTTGCTGTAGATGCAACTTCGAATGTTAAACTGTATAAATTCATTTACGAATGGATCGGAACTCCATACAGATTCGGGGGAAATACACAAAAAGGAATTGACTGTTCCGCTTTTACAAAAGCGATCTACGATAAAGTTTTCAACACAACGATCTTACGCAATTCGCGTGACATCTTCAGCATGGTAAACCCACTGCCAAAGGATGAGCTGAAAGAAGGAGATCTGGTATTCTTTAAGATTAAAAGCAGAAGCATTACACATATTGGCATTTATTTAGGAGACAATCGCTTTGCACACGCATCATCTTCACGTGGCGTAGTAATCAGCAACCTGAATGAGCCTTACTATTCCAGATACTTTTACAAAGGCGGCCGAATTTTGGACGCAGTGAAAGACGATCTGATCCAGGAATAAAAAACGCATGTTTAATAAGTATATAGTCCTCCCAATCACTGGGAGGATTTTTTTTTGATTTCACTATGAAGCTTTCATTTACAGGCATTTTAGTTATTGCAGCCCTGCTGATTGCATTTAGCTGCACAAGTAACGTAACCAGCACACCGCTTCCGACCGCTAAAATAGACAGCCCTATTCTTCCCAAAAAGGATACTTTGGCTATCGTTGCCGTTGGCGACATTATGATCGGATCTGCCTATCCGAGTGCATCTAACCTGCCGCCAAATGATGCGCGGGACAGCTTTAAGGAAGTAGATAGCTTATTAAAGGGAGACATTGTATTTGGAAACCTGGAAGGCTGCTTCTTAAATAGCGGAAAATCAACCAAGTGTAAAGATCCGAACAGCAACAGTTGTTTTGCCTTCAGAATGCCTGAGCGCTACGCAGGGCTTATTCAAAAAGCAGGATTTAATTTATTCAGTACTGCAAACAACCACGTAGGTGATTTTGGCTTAAAAGGCAGGACAAGAACCACAGAGATATTAGATTCTTTAGGGATCAATTATGCCGGCCTGCAATCCCATCCCTTTACCTTATTTGAAAAAGACAGTGTCAGATATGCATTCTGTGCTTTCGCTCCAAATGAAAACACGGTATCTATCAATAAAACAGATAGCGCAGTAGCCCTTGTAAAACGACTAAAAACACTTGCAGACATCGTGATTGTTTCTTTTCATGGTGGCGGAGAAGGCGCTAAATTTGAACACGTTCCAAGAAAAAACGAAATCTTTTACCAGGAAAACAGGGGCAACGTATATGCCTTTGCGCATGCTGTTATTGATGCCGGAGCCGATGTTGTTCTGGGCCATGGCCCCCATGTGACCCGTGCTGTCGAAGTTTATAAAAATAAGTTTATTGCCTACAGCCTGGGTAATTTTTGTACTTATGGCATGTTTAGCCTCAAAGGACCAAATGGCATTGCCCCACTCCTGCAACTGAAAATTAACAGTAAAGGAGATTTTTTGTATGCTGATGTGGTTTCTGTAAAACAGGATAAACTGAACGGCTTGACTTTAGATGAAAATTCGGGAGCGTATAAAAAGATTACATCCCTGACCAATGCGGACTTTCCAAATCACAATTTAGAATTTTCAGCAAACGGACGCATTGAGTTAAAGCGCTAAGATTCGTCTTTGGTGTTCTTAACCAATCCAATACCCGACACAAAAAATATTAAACCAATAATTCCCGCAACGAACAGTTCACGGGTCTGCAGACTGTGCTTAATAAATCCATAACCAGCATAAACAAGGCCTATTATACCCAAAATTGTTAAAATGCTTCCAAAAGTACGTTTGACATTCATGATTTTTCAAATTTAATCTACCGCTCTATTACAATATCTATGCCTGTGTGTGCATGCTGAATAATTATAATTTACGGGGCAGGAAATAGTTCGTATCTTGATGACATCTATTCATTAATTAGAAGCCATTATGTATACGCCTTACATTATTATTTTTATCCTATTGGTTCTTTTCGTCAGCTCTTTTGTTACTGTCAAACAGGGAACCATTGCCGTAGTGACGGTTTTTGGGAAATACAGAAGATTACTAAGACCGGGCCTTAGTTTTAAGATTCCACTAATTGAAGTTATTCATTCCCGAATTTCGATACAAAACAGATCAGTTGAACTTTCTTTCCAGGCCGTAACGCAAGACCAGGCCAATGTCTATTTTAAAGCCATGCTTTTGTATTCCGTTTTGGATCATGAAGAAGAAACCATTAAAAATGTAGCCTTTAAGTTTGTCGATTCGACAAATTTGATGCAAGCCTTGATACGAACCATTGAAGGCTCCATAAGAGCTTACGTGGCTACGCAGCGGCAAGCCAATGTATTGGCACAACGCAACGAGATTGTCTTACACGTAAAGGAACAAATTGACAAGGTACTGGAGACCTGGGGTTACCATTTACAGGATCTTCAATTAAACGACATCACTTTTGATGACGAGATCATGCGCTCCATGAGCCGGGTTGTGGCATCGAACAATTTAAAAGCCGCAGCAGAAAATGAAGGCCAGGCTTTGTTAATTACCAAGACCAAAGGCGCTGAAGCGGATGGTAATGCCATTAAAATTGCAGCGGCAGCAGAACGTGAAGCTGCACAACTTAGAGGTCAGGGTATAGCGCTTTTCAGGGCAGAAGTTGCACATGGTATGACCAAAGCAGCTCAGGAGATGGAACAGGCCAACCTGGATATTTCTGTTATTCTATTTACCATGTGGACGGAGTCGATCAAACACTTTGCTGAAAACAGCGACGGAAATGTTATCTTCCTGGACGGGTCTACAGAAGGTATGAACCGGACCATGAAAGAAATGATGGGTATGCAAATGCAAAAAGTAGCGGACAACCAAGCTAAATAATATACCTTTTAAACAAAAGAAGCCCGGCATTGATATGCCGGGCTTCTTTTGTTATATTCCTACCTGTTATTTTTTCAATTGCATCAGATCAGCCATAACCTTTAAGCTTTCATCTTCTACGAAATCAAAGTTATCTTCCTTAGCAATCTTATCGCCCTTTTTAACCGGAGGCAATCCTCTGGATGTGCGGAGCGTATTTGTTCTAACCAGGTTCTTGGCTTCAATGCTGTCTCTTTCTGCTTTCAGCTTGGTTTCATTTAAACTTACAGAAACCTCATTTTCTCGGTTCTTGAAATCAGCGATATCATCCTGCAGGATTTTATAATCCAGCGATTTTGACATGCGTTCTTTATGTAAACCAATTAACTGTTGTTTAAGCGGGCCTAAATCTGCAACAGGGACATAATTAGACTTCTGGATCTCATCCCAAGGTAAAGCAGAAGGTTCTGTATCTTCGCCTATTTTATCTAAAAGGATAGCAGAAGGGAATTCAATATCCGGCATCACGCCTTTATGTTGCGTACTGCTACCGTTTACACGGTAAAACTTCGCCATGGTCAGATTGATCTGTCCAAGTTGCATGTTATCTTCTTTACCAGACTTCACAGCTACTCCTTTTTTATTCACCAAAGCAGCTAAACGTTGCAGGATAGAAGGATTCACCAATTGGTTCATGTCAATAGAAGACTGTACCGTTCCCTTACCATAAGTCTGTGTTCCCATGATAATCCCCCTGCCGTAGTCCTGGATAGCTCCGGCAAAAATTTCAGAAGCTGATGCACTCAGACGGTTAACCAATACACCGAATGGCCCATTCCAGGCCACGCCCGGATTGGTATCTTCATCAACTTCTATGTTATTTTTAAGATCTTTTACCTGAACTACCGGACCTTTATCGATAAACAAACCAGTCAGGTCAATGGCTTCAACTAAAGATCCTCCCCCGTTAGATCTCAAGTCCATCACTATAGCATCTACCTTATCTTTGTTCTTCAAGGTATCGATCAGTAATCTTACATCACGTGTGGTACTTTTATAATTCGGGTCCCCGGCTTTAGCGGCTTTAAAATCAGCATAGAAAGCGGGAACAGTGATGATTCCAATTTTATACTGTTGTCCATTTGAAGTAATCGTTTTTACTTTTTTCTGAGCAGACTGCTCTTCCATGATGATTTTTTCACGTGTAAGCTCAATAATCACAGGTTTTGAAGAAAGCTCTTTCCCGGCAGGAATAATTTTCAATCTTACCTTGGTTCCTTTTGGTCCTTTTATTTTTGCGATAGAGTTCTCTATTCTCCAGCCAATGATATCCTCAAAATCACCAGTTGCCTGAGCAACACCAACAATACGGTCTCCAGCATTTAATTTCTTACTTTTAAAAGCGGGCCCACCAGGTATAATTTCCGAAATCTTAAGCACTTCATTCTCTACTTGTAGTTTAGCACCAATCCCTTCAAATGAACGGGCCATTTCTTCATTAAAAGCCTGTGCATTGCTTGGATTGAAATAATTCGTATGCGGATCTATCGTTTCAGTAAATGCATCCATGATAATCTGGAAAACATCCTGATTATTGGCTTTCGCAGCTTGTGATTTAAGCACCTGATAACGTTTGGTTAAGGTTTCTACATTTTTAGCTTCAGAAGTACCCGCAACTTTCAGATTGAGCAATTCGAATTTGATTTTCTTTTTCCAGCTATCATTTAAGGCAGCAGTAGAACTTGACCAGGGCATTTTCTCACGATCGTAAACAAAGGTTTCGTCCTGATCGAAATTCTGCTTCACTTTAATCTGGGCCAGAGAATAGTTGACCCACTCATTGTAGCGTTTTAGGTACACGTTGAAGATGTAAAAAGGAGCATTTAAGTTCCCAATCCTGAAATCATCATCAAGTGTATATCTGAATTTTTCAAAATCTTTAATATCTGAAGCTAAAAAATAAGATTTTGAAGGATCCAGATCCTTAATGTATTTATCCAATACCAGAGATGAAATAGAATCATTGATCTGTATTTTCTTGTAATTATAATTCTCTATTAACCCCACGATCTCCTTACAAACAAGTGCTTGCTTCTCATCAGGAACAATATTGCTGACACCAGGAACCATTTGCTGTGGTTGGGGCGCAGCATGACATGCAAGTACGGCAGCAGTAAAGGTTACCAGTAATATTCTTTTCAACATCTCTTTAGCTATTTTAAAATCCATTTTTATGTTTCACACTAATATGATACCAATTTCACAAATAACACAAAAGAGACAGTAATAATACTGTCTCTTTTGTGTAACATATCAAAGTTAATTATTTTCCATTTAAACACAGCACGTAAAAGGCCGGCTTTAAAATTATAATTTAGATTGGTTTTTTTGCCATTGTTTTTGCCGGCAACAAAGCCCTTGCTTCTTTAATCAGGCTGTTAAATTTGGTAATATTGGCAGATTTAGCCAATAACTCTGCACGATTTAGATCCCTCGATGCCAGTACATATTCTCTTTTCTTTGTCTTCACCTGAGCAATCCCCAATACAGATTCGATGTAAGCGCTGTTATTGCCAATTTGCTTGGCTACAATACCTTGCTGCGTATAAAACCAAAGTGCCTGTGTTGGCTTATTTGCAGCCAGATAAATTTTTCCCAGCTGTGCATAAGAATCCATCTGCCCTGTTTTACTTCCAATACGGGAATAATTTTTTAAAGCCACGTTTAAGGTCACCTGTTCAGCTTCAACGTAATGTGCCATTAAGAAATGGACATTACTTAACCGCAGCAATGCATTACCATATTGCGTAAATTTCTTTGCGTTATTATATTCAAAGGCAGCCTTGCCGAAATAAGTAACAGCATCGTTAAAATCGCCGCGCTTTTCATTCTTTTCTGCCTCAGCAAAATAATCATCACCATCGCGCTCATCAATATTGGAAACAGCAATGTTGATTGCACTACTTAAGGGTGGGGGCTGTTGTGATAAAAGATCACTTGCCTGAGCCATTCCTTGTTTGGTGCAAAGCAAACAAATAAAAAGTAAACAAATCTTGTTCATCTGATAAAGATATAACAATTTTAGTTAAACACCTGTAAACTACCGTCAAAAGCTGCCCAAACCATATAAGGATGAGAATCCGTATGGTACAATTCACCATTTGCAGCAATGCCGATAACTCCGGCAAAACCATCAATCTGTTTAAGTTCAGCGAAAGATTTGTCGCAGGCATCTTTTAGTGAGAATCCATCAGTAACCCTGGTTACAATTCTGGCAGCCAGAGCGACATTTACGATATCCTCACCAACTCCTGTACAGGAAATCCCGGCGAACTGACTGGCAAAATTTCCGGCAACCGTGGCGGAATCGCTCACCCGACTGGGAATTTCAAAGCCTTTGCCTCCTGTAGAGGTAGCAGCGGCAATGTTCCCATCAGCATCCAAGGCTACACATCCCACGGTTCCCTTCCGACCAGCATCGGCAAGTTTGGCTTCGTACTCCAATTGCCTTTGTATGGTCACCGGATTAAAATAGCCGAAGCCATTTTTACTGGCAAAATCACCAGCCCCCGCCCCACTCAGAACCCGATCTTCATACCGCAATAGTTTTTCAGCAACCTGAATTGGGTTCTTGACATTCTCTATATTAATGACCCCGCTAAAACACTGGCTTTTACCATCCATTAGGGAGGCGCTCAACCTTACTTTACCATCACTTTGGATTTGCGAGCCTAGTCCGGCATTAAACAACTCATTATCTTCCAATAAGGAAACCGCATAAACTACCGTCTCAACTGCGGTATGATGTTTAAGATATTCATTGGCCTGGATCACGATGTCAGACAAGGCCTGTTGTTTAGCCTTTTTTGTTTCCTGGTTGGTAGCAGACTCACTAAAAAAGCCACCATGTATAATTACTTTCATGAATTATTGGATTTCGGCCACTTTTGGATGATGAATATTCAATTGATGTGCCGTAAGATCGTATACATCTCCATCACACATGACATGGACAGTCATATTTTTAATAGAAACTGGTTGTCCCATTTCTACATCGGTTAAATTGGTATCGGTCATATCACGGCCATCCACCAGAATCACCATACCGGAACCTATCGCTTCCATTTTATTTCCGTTCGAGATGTAAAGTCCGGTATCCTCTCCCAGGCCGATTCCTAAAATGCCAGGGTTACTTGCCGCTGCATAGAGTAAACGCCCGATTCTACCTCTTTGTACAAAATGTGTATCCACAATCACGCCATCAATAAAACCCAGACCGCCGGTAATTTTCACCTCTCCTTTGAGTAAAGCATCCTTACTACTACCTTGATAAATCATATTTTTTGAACTTGCAGCCGCACCAGCAGAAGTACCGGCTATGACAAAATCCTCGTTCATATATTTATCCAGCATGATCTGGTGCATGGCAGTACCGCCAAATATAGAGGACAACCTCAATTGGTCGCCACCTGTAAAAATAATTGCATCTGCAGCCAGTATCCGCTCGCAGTTTTCAATGGCATTGGCCTGCTCACGATTGCCGATATTTAACACACCTACATTGCTTACATCCAACTGGGCAAATGCTTTAACATACTCCTCACCAACCTTTTCAGGGATGAGTGATGCCGTGGTAATAATTTCAAAACGCGAAAGTGTATTTTTCGCGGATTCTACCGTAATTCTCTTTAAAATCCCCCGTTCAAAGAAGTTCATATTCTGGGGCAAGCCGAATGTTGTTTCTGTAAAACTTCCGGTATTGATTGCGCCACCGATAATTATTAGTTTTCCTTTTGGAGCCATTTTAATTGTTTTATTCCCTATACCTCCAAATATATAGGCATTGAGCGAAACCTGTCGCGTTTTTTTTTGAAAATTACACGGTTATTAACAATTTCTTATTACCGTCATAAACTTAAACACATTTACAAAAAATATATTTACTTTAATGTCTCCATTGCAACTCACGCAACAGACGGCTATACAGCTGGATAATAGGGTTATCGGCATAGAAAAACAAAAAATAGAATGAAAATATTAGGAATACAGGTGCTACGCGGACCAAACATATGGTCTATTAACAGGAAAAAATTAATTCAAATGCGCCTTGACCTGGAGGAGATGGAAGAAAGGCCAACCAATTTGGTTGAAGGCTTTGGCGAAAGAATTGAAAAATTAATCCCCAGTTTATATACTCATCGTTGTTCCAAAGGTGAGCCGGGAGGTTTTTTAGCCAGAATTCAGGAAGGAACCTGGATGGGGCATGTCATTGAACACATTGCCCTGGAAATACAGACACTAGCAGGTATGGATACTGGATTTGGACGCACCAGGCAGACCAAAACTGAGGGAATTTATAATGTAGTATTTAGCTATCTGGAAGAAAAAGCAGGAGTATATGCTGCTGAAGCAGCTGTAAATATCGCCAAAGCCCTGATCAATGGAGATGAATATGATCTGGAGACAGACATCCAACGCATGCGTGAATTGCGTGAAATGGAGAGACTGGGCCCAAGCACAGGTTCCATTGTAGATGAAGCCATATCGAGGGATATTCCATGGATCAGATTAAATAAAAGTTCCCTGGTGCAACTTGGCTATGGAAAGAATCAGGTTCGCTTTAGAGCCACCATGACCGAAAGGACGAATTCAATTGCAGTGGATATAGCATGCAATAAAGATGAAACCAAACGTTTGCTTTTGGAATCAGCTATTCCGGTGGCAAAAGGCGTTACAATATCCAATCCTGATGATCTGGCGAATGCCATAGAAAAATTAGGGTATCCTTTGGTATTTAAACCATTGGATGGCAATCATGGTAAAGGTGCCACCATTAACGTTAAAACGGACGAAGCTGCCAGAGCGGCATTTGAATATGCTCAGAATTATTCCAGAAAAGTAATCATTGAACGTTTCATCACTGGATATGATTTCAGAATACTGGTGATTGATCACAAAATGGTTGCTGCGGCACTACGCGTTCCTGCACATGTAACCGGTAATGGTCAGTCTACCGTTCAGGAACTGATCGACAAAGAAAACCTGGATCCGAGAAGGGGTTATGGACACGAAAATGTATTGACTGAAATAACGGTAGACCGGGATACCTTAGATTTATTAGCTAAAAAAGATTATAACCTGGAATCGGTGCCACCAAAAGGCGAAATTGTATACCTGAAATCAACTGCAAATTTAAGTACAGGAGGTACGTCTATTGATGTTACGGATCTCGTGCATCCACAAAATGTTTTCATCAGTGAACGGATTTCAAGGATAATCGGCCTGGACATCTGCGGCATTGATATCATGGCCGAAAACCTGACCCAGCCCTTGCCAGAAAACGGCGGTGTAGTATTAGAAGTGAATGCAGCTCCAGGCTTTAGAATGCACCTTGCACCAAGTGAAGGATTGCCACGCAATGTTGCAGCTCCGGTAATCGATATGTTATATCCTCCCGGCAAATCAGCGCGTATTCCAATCATTGCAGTTACTGGCACCAATGGTAAAACGACTACATCACGACTAATAGCCCATATAGTTAAAAGTAATGGGACCAGAGTAGGCTTCACAACCTCTGATGGCATCTATGTTCAGAATACGCTATTGATGAAAGGCGATACTACAGGCCCGGTCAGTGCAGAATTTATTTTAAGAGACCCAACCGTCGAGTTTGCCGTATTGGAAACCGCCAGAGGTGGTATTTTGAGGGCTGGCCTGGGATTCAACAAATGTGACATTGGCGTAATCACCAATATCCAGGAAGACCACCTTGGCATTTCTGACATCCATACATTAGAAGACCTGACCCGGGTAAAAGCGGTAGTCATTGGCGCAGTAAAAAGAAGTGGCTGGGCCGTTCTGAATGCTGACAATAAGTACTGCATTAAAGTAGCTGGCAAAGCAGATTGCAATTTCGCTTATTTTAGTATGGATGAAAACAACCCGGTCATTGTTGAACATTGTAAAAAGGGCGGTGTTGCAGCTATTTACGAGAGCGGCTATATCACCATAAAAAAGGGCGACTGGAAAATCCGTGTAGAAAAGGTGACTCACATTCCCCTAACCTTTGGTGGAACTGTAGATTTCATGATCCAAAACGTATTGGCAGCAACGCTGGCTACCTTCCTGTGGGGCTATAAAATCGAAGACATACGCATGTCACTGGAAACTTTTATCCCTTCGGCTGCACAAACGCCAGGCAGGATGAATACTTTCCGGTTCAAGGAATTTAAAATATTGATCGATTTTGCACACAATGCCAATGGATACAACGGCGTCAAGGATTATCTGAAATCCATTGAGGCCACTGAACACGTTGGTGTAATTTCGGCTACCGGCGACAGAAGGCACGAAGACATCAGGGAAACAGGACGTATTGCAGCCCGAATGTTTGATAAAATCATCATTTGCCAGGAAAAGTATCTGCGCGGACGCAACGCACAAGATTTAATCGATCTTTTAATGGAAGGTATCGCTGATGTTAAACCCGACATAGAGGTGATCATTAACAACAGTGGCGATGACTGTTTGAAGTATTTAATTGCCACGGCAAAATCAGGCTCCTTCATCACCATTTTAAGCGGAACCATTGACGACGCCGTAGCCAAGGTATCTGATTATCTGGATAAAGAATTTGGCGTATAACCGAAAAGGCCTTCTGAGATTTCAGAAGGCCTTTTTTTACAATTTATGCAGCTGCATGTATCCCAGATGAATTTCATCTTTGGGTAATTCTGCCCGCACCGGGCTAATCTTTAATTTATAACGATTTTTAACCGCATCAGACAGGATTTCCTGAATTTCGAACATGTCGTCTACATCTACGCCATATTTTTCATCAATATGCGCTGGTGCCCCCTTAAAACCATTATGTTTATAAAACGTGGTTGCTTTAGCTTTCTTGATGGCTTCAGCCTTATCACCAGCAACAACCAATAATTTGTAATGAAATTCATCGAACTCATTTGCTTTGTATCCGCCCAGGTTGATAAAGAACAGCTTGTGCAAATTTTGGAATTCAGCACTTTCAAATGCTACAGCCTCAATCTGAAAGCCATCAACTTCTGTTACTTCCCTCCAGGCATCTAAATGTATTTTGCCTTTTGCCTCCGGCCAAAAACCAACCACTTCTGCTTTAACAGCTGAAATTTCATTTGCAATCGTAAAAAACACATCATGCTGCTCAGTATTTCTGCCTTTCGGCGTGCAACCAAGCATCATCATTAACAATTTAGGTTTCGGTTCCATATTAGTCCTGGTCTAGAAATTCTGCTATAAGTTGTTTACAGCGTTCTTCAATCTGTAAAAATACAGGCTCAAACAACGCACTGTCAAAATAAGGATCGGTAACTTCTGCATCTTCGGCCAAGAAAAGTTTAACTTTTCGACGTTGCCCTTCCTGACCGGCAAGCTTTAAAACATCTCTTAAGTTATTTTGATCCATTACTAAAATATGATCAAAATCATCAAACATTTGCTTATTAAAATGGCTGGCCCGTTGTTTAGAAATGTCATAGCCAAAGTTTTTGGCCACTGCAATACTTCTTTTGTCAGCAGGCTCATTAACATGCCAATCGCCAGTTCCTGCTGAAGCGATCTCCCATCCCAGTTGTTTTTCTTCAACCAGATGGCGCATGATACCTTCAGCAAGCGGAGAACGGCAAATGTTACCCAGGCAAACCATCAAAATCTTCATACCTATTTATAAATATCATTCAAAATATTTGCCAGGCAAATGCCGCCTTTTAACAATTGTTCGTTAAGCAAACCAACAAACTGAAAATTATATTTATAACTCAAACGATCATCGGGTTTGGTTTCTGCATAAATTTTATTGCAAGCCAGATAAGAACCATAAACGAAATCTTTTAGTGTGCTATTTTTCCAGGCGGAGAGCTGATCAGCAGAAGGATGATCAATTGCCCTGGCATATTCGGTGTAACTCAATTGCTGATAATCGATCAAGGCCTCATCCCATACGCGATGCAGGTTAGATTTTTCCCCAAACCAGGTAACAGTTACCTTATTTCCACCTAAATCTTCTTTTCTTGCTGTATGCATCGGCTGATTCAAATCGCCTACCATATGCACCAACAGTCGCATAGCCTGTACTTTCTGATCAGAGGTACTTTGTTTATCCTTTAATATCTTAATCATTTCAGGAATCTTGTTGTACACATTTGGTGCTTGCTCCTGGTCCAACAAATCAAAGATGCCTTGTTTATCCAGGCCCCCAGGAAGATTTACAAAATGCCAGGTATAAAGATAATCGTAAGCCGGATCCGACTTTATAAAGTCGCCCCAGTTACTGGCCATAGCCAAACTCTCATATCCCAAAACGCTTTTAACTCCTTTAAGCGCTCTGGAACTCAGGTGACTTTCTGCAACCTGCCCCACAATGCGGTGTCCAAGCATGCCCCATGCATTTGCATTTAATGGCAGGTAAGCTACAACAGCAAGTGCCAGTGCAGCCTTTAATATTTTTATCCGATTCATCATTTCTTCTCTAATCTATAATTCTTTTGGAACGCAGGTAATTTTCTCTTTTAAAACAAGGTCGCAGGTTCTGTGATTATTGGTGCTTTCCAGCGAGATCTGCTCCGGCTCAACAGATTTTACATAAAAGCTCTTTACATAACGTCCAATCTGATAACATCCGGACACCTTTTGTTTGTAATTGCTTTTGGTATAAGTACCTTCTAAAAACAGCGTATCCCCCCTCACCTGATAAACTCCTTTTGCATATTCTTTCCAAACCCCGCCATTGAAGCAGGAGTCCGAATAGTAATTTACTTTGGAATGTGTTGTTAAATCAACATAGAAAGAATCGCAGGTAAATTTAAACCGATGTTGGGTGTAATTTAATAGCTTAGCTGCATTGGGAACACTGTCCTGATTCCAGACTCCTTGTAAAAAAGCTTCACCTTTTCCCTGAACGTTAGGTAATCTTCTGCACGCCGATGACATACAGAAGATCACAAACAGGAAAAACATCAGTTTCCACATATTCTTCGTCTATGGTTATTTTAAACTACCAACCATGTCTTCAGGACGAACCCATTGCTCAAACTGTTCAGCAGTCAACAGACCAAGCTCAACAGCGGCTTCTTTCAATGTCTTATTTTCTTTATGTGCTTTTTTAGCGATCTTAGCTGCATTCTCGTAACCAACATGTGGATTCAATGCTGTAACCAACATCAATGAATTCTCAAGGTGTTTCTTGATCTCCGGAAGATTTGGCAAAATCCCCTCAGCACAATGATCATTAAATGATACACAGGCATCACCGATCAAGCGACCCGACTGCAGCACATTAGCGGCAATTACCGGCTTAAATACATTCAGTTCAAAATGACCTGTAGCACCACCGATACTTACGGCAACATCATTTCCAATGACCTGCGCACAAACCATAGTCAATGCTTCCGGCTGCGTAGGATTAACTTTTCCAGGCATAATAGACGATCCGGGCTCGTTGTCAGGAATGATAATCTCACCAATACCAGAACGTGGACCAGAGCTTAACATCCTTACATCATTAGCAACTTTCATCAAAGAAACAGCGATGCGTTTGTACGCACCCGAAAGTTCTACCATGGCATCATGAGCTGCCAGGGCTTCAAACTTATTCGGCGCCGTTACAAAAGGCAAGCCTGTAAGCTCTGCTATTTTTTTTGCTACCAGTACATCATAACCCTTCGGTGTATTCAGGCCAGTACCTACCGCAGTTCCGCCCAAAGCCAGCTCACTAATCATGACCAAAGCATTTTTAACCGCCCTGATTCCATTAGCTACCTGCTGCGCATAACCAGAGAACTCTTGTCCAAGTGTCAATGGCGTAGCATCCATAAAATGGGTACGTCCTGTTTTAACAATATTTGTAAATTCTTCAGATTTTGACACCAGGGTCCGATGTAATTTTTCTAATCCCGGAAGTGTAACTTCTACCGCTTGCTTGTAAGCTGCAATATGCATTGCAGTAGGATATGTATCATTTGAAGATTGAGACTTATTAACGTCATCATTTGGATGCAGCACTTTCTTTTCGTCACCCAATGCACCACCATTTAAAACATGTGCACGATAAGCAATAACCTCATTGGCATTCATGTTACTCTGCGTACCTGAACCTGTTTGCCAGATTACCAGGGGAAACTGATCATCCAGACTTCCCGCAATGACTTCATCACAAGCTTTCGTAATTAAATCGGCTTTATCTTGCGTCAAAACACCAAGCTCAGTATTAGCCAATGCAGCCGCTTTTTTCAGATATCCAAAAGCATGAATGATCTCTTTTGGCATAGAAGCCTCCGGACCAATTTTAAAGTTATTCCTTGAACGTTCAGTTTGAGCACCCCAATATTTATCAGCAGGCACCTGCACTTCACCCATCGTATCGTGTTCGGTTCTAAAATTCATAGTGTTCTATTTTTTGTTGTTGCAAATTTAAGGTTTTTGTCCCTCAATGAATTGGATTTATGTAATTAATCAAGTACAAAGCTTACAATGTTTATAACTCTTTTGCGTTTAAAGGGGTAAAATTCCTTATTTTTCGACTTTTTAACCCGTATTGCATTGTTCATGAAGTTTCGTCAACTAACTATAGCCTTATCATTAGCCATTCTATCCCTGTCATCTTGCTCAAGTCCAGCCGAAAAAGCCAAAAAGGCAGAGGCAAATAAAAAAGTACGAATCCCTGAAGACGATAAAGCGGATAGCTTGCTGCTGGTTTACAACCCTGCCAAAGGAGATCAGTGGATTGCCGGTTTTGTTCAAAATCTGCATAAAAAATATGGTTTTAATGGAAATATGCTGGTTGCCAAAAAGGGTAAAATCATTTATGAAAAAGCAATTGGATGGGCTGATTACCTGCACCGTGACAGTCTAAAAATAAACTCAGAATTTGAACTGGCCTCCATCACCAAAACTTTTACCGGTACCGCAGTTATGCAATTGGTTGAAGCGGGAAAACTAAAACTCACCGATGACGTCAAAAAGTTCTATCCAAATTTCCCCTATGACGGTATTACCGTAGAATTATTATTATCCCACCGTAGTGGAATGATGAATTACGTATATTTCATTGACGACATCTGGCGCAAAGAAAAACGCAACATGAAAAAAGGCGTATCCAATCAGGAAGTGATGCAGGTTATTGCAGATAAGAAACCCAACCCGTATACCAAACCAAACCGTCTTTTTCATTACAACAATTCCAATTTTATGGTCTTGGGTGCAATTATTGAAAAAGTTACAGGACAACGTTTTTCTCAATATATGATGGAACATGTTTTTAAACCGGCAGGATTAAAACATACCCATGTTTACTCTACTACAGAATACGAGAAAATCCCTGTTGACGTTGTTGGCCACGACCGTACCTGGCGCTATTCTGTTGCACAGAACTTTTTAGATGGGCCAGTGGGCGATAAAGGTATTTATAGTACTTTACATGATTTAGTGCTTTATGATAAATATTTAAAGAACGGCAGATTGCTGACCCAAAAAAGTTTAGACTCTGCCTACAAAGGCCGGAACAAAGCCATTAATGGTCATTTCAACTACGGTTATGGCTGGAGGATGTTTGATGGCGATAAAGGACGTAAAGTGGTATACCATACCGGCTGGTGGCATGGATTCAGACACATTTACGTACGTGATTTCCAACAAGACATTGTGGTTATATTTTTAGGTAATTTAACGAATGGGAGTCTGATGCACCTGGATGAGCTATACAGACACTTGAACATGCCAATCATACGTAAAGGAGCATATTCAGGCTCAGGATCGCTTCCTGGAAGTGACGAGGATTAATCAGGAAATTTTATCGAAAGCAATTCCCGTATTTCTCCTGGAAAGATAAGTTTTCAGGAGGCTATTTTCGGGCCGGTCTACGTGTGGATCTGCTGCAAGAATATCTATTACCGTATTCCTTGCTTCTTGTAAAATCAATTGGTCTTTGGCCAGATCGGCGACTTTCAATTCCATCACTCCACTTTGCTGTGTCCCGGTAAGATCTCCCGGCCCCCGCAGCTGCAAATCAATTTCCGAGATCTCAAATCCATTATTTGTTTTAACCATAGTTTCCAGACGCAGCCGGCCTTCTTTACTCAACTTATCCCCCGACATCAGGATACAAAAGGACTGTTCAGCCCCTCTGCCTACCCGGCCACGTAACTGATGCAGTTGAGAAAGACCAAATCGCTCTGCATTCTCAATAACCATAACAGACGCATTAGGGACATTTACCCCGACTTCTATCACTGTGGTTGCAACCATAATCTGGGTTTTACCGGCAATAAATTGTTCCATCTCATATTGCTTGTCCGCATTACTCATCTTTCCATGAACGATGCTGATCTGGTAATCGGGTCTGGGAAACTGATAACTCATCTGTTCCACACCGGCCTCTAAATGTAACAAATCAAGTTTCTCACTTTCTTTGATCAGGGGATAAACCACATATACCTGCCTGCCTTTCGCAATCTCCTGTTTCATAAAACCGAACATCCTCAAACGTTGCCCTTCAAATAAATGTTTCGTTTCAATAGGCTTACGGCCAACTGGAAGTTCGTCAATGACTGAAACGTCCAGATCACCATATAAGGTCATAGCCAATGTACGGGGAATCGGTGTCGCCGTCATCACCAGGATATGTGGCGGTATACTATTTTTACGCCACAGTTTAGCGCGCTGTTCCACACCAAAACGATGTTGCTCATCAATTACGACCAGGCCAAGGTTCTTAAAAATCACTTTGTCCTCAATGAGCGCGTGTGTTCCAACCAAAATATCGATTTCACCTGCCTCTAATGCCTGATGTAGAATGGTTCTTTGCTTTTTTGTACTACTTCCGGTAAGAATACCAACATTTACCAGATTACCATTTAAAAGTGAGGTAATTGATTCGTAGTGCTGGCGGGCCAGAATCTCAGTTGGAGCCATCATACAGGCTTGATAACCGTTATCATTAGCCAGTAGCATGCTCATCAATGCGACTGCCGTTTTACCACTACCAACATCCCCCTGCACCAATCTGTTCATTTGTATCCCACGTTGAGTATCCAATCGGATTTCCTTTACAACTCTTTTTTGAGCACCAGTCAATTCAAAAGGAAGAATTTCTCTATAAAATGTATTGAGCCGCTCACCTACCCGCTCAAACTGATGCCCTTTGAATTTCAGCTCCCTTAACTGTTTGCTGTGCAACATTTGCAACTGAATAAAAAAAAGCTCCTCGAATTTCAACCTGCGTTCAGCAGCTTTAAGCGTATGGATATCTTTCGGAAAGTGGATATTAAGTAAGGCCTCTTTCTTGGAGACCAGCTGGTATTTATCAAGGATGTAAGGAGGAATATTCTCCCTTACCTCAGAAAGATGCTGTTCGATCAGTAGTGCCTGAAGCTTTTGAATCCCTTTGCTATCGAGGAAAAACTTCTTTAACTTCTCCGTGGAATTGTATACTGGTTGTAACCTGAGGTTACCCGTCACAGTAGCTGGTCTTGGATAAGTTCCCATATCTGGATGCGATATAGAAAAGGATCCGTTAAAGGCATTGGGCTTACCAAAAACGATGTAAACTTTACCACGCATAATATGTTCATCCACCCACTTGAGGCTCTGAAACCAAACCAGCTCAATGGTACCTGTCTCATCTGTTAAACGGGCAACAATTCGCTTTTTATGCTTTTCACCAATCTGCTCTTTACTGGTAATCCGCCCCAGGACCTGCACAAAGGGCAATTCAGCATGGAGTTCATTAATTTTATAGAAACGGGTCCTGTCAATATATCGGAAAGGATAATAATTCAGCAAGTGATCGTAGGTATATATACCCAGTTCTTTCTGTAAAAGCTCTGCACGTTTAGGTCCTACGCCTTTAAGGAATTCTATTGTTGTATCTAAAGTGGAAGCAAACAAAGCTTTAAATATTTTGTATCAATATATTGTCCATTCAATTCATGCCATTCACGGCGCTATAATTAACGCCTGTAGATTTGGCTCATGATGGTTTCGTCTTAAAGATAAGGATATCTTTGATGATGCCCCAATTAAATACGATTACAGACACCAATAGCAACAGATAGGCGAATAACTTATGTGCGTCTACATGTTCTCCAAAATAAAAAATAGCGACCGTAAAAGCGATCATGGGGTTGACGTAGATGATGATGCCCAACGTTGAAGATGGAATACCAATTAAGGAATACAGACTCAGAAAGAGTGGTATAATGGTAAAAAACAAAGCGATTACGGCTATATTTCCCCAAAACCAAATACTTACTGGTACCGGGCCCGCTTTAATGAGGTATAAAGGCAGCATAATCAGCATAGCGATACCAATCTGTACGGCAAGCACATTGAACTTATCCAGGTGCTGCATTTTACGCTGGATAATGAGGTAGAAAGCGTACAACGAAGCAATAATCACAGACCATAAAACTTCGACAAATGAGCCGGTAGCTAAAAGAACAATACTAACCAGCGCTATGCCCAGAGAAATTAATTTTAAGCGCGACAGTTGTTCCTTCAAAATCAGAAATCCGCCAAAAGCTGTGATCAACGGACATACCATATAGGCAAAGGCACCAGACTGCAAACTAACATTATTAACGGCAAAAATATAAGTATACCAATTGGAAGTTAACAATACTGTTGATGCCAGCAATTGCCATAATATGACTCGCTTCTGCTTAACATGAAGCCCCTTGATATAAGCGAGATCTTTACGAAGTTCCTTTTTCCTGAAAAAAAGAATTGCAATCCACAGAAATACCACTGAAGTAAAAATGCGATAATACAAAATTTCTTCGGATGGAAATGCCTGGAGGTTTCTCAGCGGAATAGAAAAGAAACCCCAGATTGCAAATGACAAAATCCCGGCAAAAAAATACTTCAGATTAGATTTCGGCAAAACTTACTTTTTAAAAGCCGTCATTGAAATTTCTACATTGACTCCTTTAGGCAGGCCCTTTACGGCAACGGTTTCACGGGCCGGAAAGTCCTTTTCAAAATAAGAACCATAAACTTCATTTACCGCAGCAAACAAATCCATGTCAGATAGAAAAATAGTTGTTTTGATGACGTCATCAAAAGTATAGGAAGCTTCCAGCAGAACGGCTTTAATATTTCGCATAACCTGGTGTGTTTCCTCAGGTATGGAGGAAATATTTAAATCTCCCGTTTCAGGGTTAATGGCTACCTGTCCGGATAAAAACAAAAAGCCATTTGCAATTACTGCCTGGCTATAAGGGCCGATTGGGGCCGGTGCATTGTTGGTGTTAACGATTTGTTTCATACAAATAATAATTCAGCAGTGGTTAATCTTGTGTAATTACTTTAAAAGGAACCAATCCACCAGCTTCCATAAAATACCCGCAACAAACATGGTAATTGCAATTGCATTGATGACATGCATAATCTTAATGTTGATATTACTGGGGCGGTTTGGATCTTTCTTTCTAAATAAATACATGGTTTGGCAAAGTTATGAATAAAAAAAAGAGGGCTTCAAATTGAAGCCCTCTTTTCTTATCTATTTAGAAAATATTAGTTTCTAGCAGATTCAACACGACGGTTTTGGATACGACCTTCTTCAGTATCGTTAGAAGCAATTGGATTAGCTTCGCCTAAACCTTTAGTTGCAACTTGACTAGCGTTAACGCCAGAGTTAACTAAATAAGTTTTAACAGAGTTAGCTCTATCTTTAGATAATTTCAGGTTGTATGCAGTAGTACCTTCGCTTGAAGCGTAACCTTTAACAGTTACTTTACCACCGTTTTCACGCAATACTGAAGATAATTTATCTAAAGTAGGGTAAGAATCAGTTTTTAAAACTGAAGAGTTGAATTCGAACTGAATAGTTTCGAAACCAGTTAAGTTACCAGCAGTTGGAGCAGTTACTTGAGCTTCTACTTTAGGTAGAGGACATCCTGAACCATCAACAGCAGTACCAGCTGGAGTTCCTGGGCATTTGTCAAACTGATCAGCTACACCATCACCATCGCTATCTTTTTTCAAATCTTCAACAGATTTTTCAACGTTAGCAACACGGTTTTTCAAAGCATCAACTTCTTGACGTAATGAAGGATCTTTCAATTCATCATACATTAAAGCTAAAGGATTAACCCAATCCAAGTTCGGTTTAGATTTAGAACCTAATGAGAACTCAAGACCTGCAGATCCGTAAGAGAATTTATCTTTGTTAGATGCACCATTTGCATAAACTCCGTCTAAATTATCGTTATCTAAGAAGTGCATGGTATAACCTAAGTTAAATGAAACACGCTCAGAAACTTTGAATTTAACACCTACACCAACTGGGATATAAGCTTCTTTTACATAAGTTTTAGCATCATGTTTGTCATTTGCAGGACCGGTTGCTTTATCTTTCCAATCAACAACTGAACCGTTAGCGTTAGTTACTTTTGGCGCAAAAGCGATCAAACCGTAACCAGCACTTACGAAGAAGTTAACTGAATTCTGACGACGTAAGAAATCTACAGTTGCAACATTTACAACACCTCTGATGTCAGCAGCATAACCAACTTCAGTTTCGAATTCTTTAACACCATTTTGAACACCACCAACAGCATCTTTGTTAGTACCAGAGATTTTACCGCGGAAAATGTTACCTTCTAAGCCAAATGCATGACCTAATTGTTTTCTCAATGAAATGCCGTAACCTAAGTTAACATCAGCATTTTTGAAATCGTTAGTACCACCGATAGCAACAAATGGAGATAAAACACCACCGTTAACACCGATTGACCAACTTCTGTACTGGCCTCTTCCACCAAATACCTTGGCTGAAGATGTAGTCGAAGCATCCTGAGCATTAGCAAGAGTAGTTACTCCTATTAATGCTACGAAAGAGGCTGCTAGACCCTTTTTTAAAGTAGAATAATTCATAATTTTCTTTTTTAAGGTTAAACAAATCTTAAATTGTATAATTTTTTTGTGTAGCAAAATTAAACAAATTTTTAAATTCTCAAAACACTTATACAAACTCCGTTCCAAACTTTGAGCACCTTGTAAAATAGATGCATTCAGGAGCTGCAAAAGGCCTAATTTAACACCTCAGGGGCCATTTTAACAACCATTTTAAACATAAATAAATCGCTTCAATATACCGTGTACATCCAAATCGGCGAAAAGTCTACTATTTAAGACAACCTGTCGCTATCCTGTACAACTCACACTATGTCCAGCTGTCAACGAAACGGTAAACGTTAAAATCCGGAGCATTCATCGCTTCTTCCAAAGCCAAACGGAGCTTAGACTTGTCAATATCGGCCATCCGATAGTGTTGAATAATTTTAAATGCTTTTTCAGCCATCAATAGCGGCTTTAATTCATTTCGGATCGCGCTTGGCTTTAATAACCACTGACACAATTCAGCGATCCCTTCTTTTTTGTCTGCCACAGTTTTAAAAACAGGGATATGATGCGTTTGCTGATGTACCATTTTTTTAAGGTTGTTGGCAAAAGTATCCGCACCTTCTCGGTCGGCCTTATTCACAACAAAGCCCTGAGCAATTTCCATCAAGCCTGATTTGATATTCTGGATCTCATCTCCGGATTCGGGCACCAGCACTACAATGGTCTTATCTGCAAGTCCTGCAATTTCAACTTCCGATTGCCCTACACCGACTGTTTCCACAAAAATCAAATCGAAGTCTGCAGCTTTAATCACATCAACAATCTCAATTGTTTTAGCAGAAATACCCCCCAGAGCTCCACGGGTGGCCAGCGAGCGGATATATACATTTGGATTATTGAACTGCTGGGACATTCTGATCCGGTCGCCCAATAAAGAGCCGAAATTGAATGGCGAAGTCGGATCTACTGCCAGGATCGCGATTTTTTTACCTTGCTGAGTTAGATGATCCGCAATGGCATTTACCAGTGTGCTTTTACCTGCACCCGGAGGCCCCGTGATACCTATAACAGGCACAGATGAATTGGGCTTTACCGTTCTTAACAACGTTGCTGCTGGTGGGATTTCATTTTCAACCAATGTAATGGCCCTGGCTAAAGCATTAAATTTTCCTTGTTCAATTCCGGAAATGAGGGACAATGGATCGGTCATCATGATTTAATTACACAAATTAACGCAATTTATTTTATTCCGGATCATGTAGACATTGGACACAATTTGCCCATATTTTAAACAAGCCGTTAAAATAGTTACCTTTGAAAAATTTCAAAACTTTAATGAAAGATTACTTCAGATTATTATCCTTTGCGAAACCTATCGAAAAGTTCGCCATACCTTATGTAATTGCCACTTTATTATATATCCTGTTTAACACCTTAAATTTAGCGCTATTAGCCCCACTACTTGACACTTTATTTAACAGTCATGCAGCCTTAGCATCTGCCAACACCGTTACTGAAGATAAATCCTGGTGGGACGTGATGGCAAAATTCAGAGAGTTAACCAATTATTACATACAAAATTATGGTGCACAGGGTGCCCTAAAATTTGTATGTCTTGTTATTGTTGCATCCGTATTTTTATCAAATATCTTCAAGTACTTTTCTGCCAGGATTATGGAAGATCTTCGTGTTCACACGTTATTAAATTTACGTAAAAAAGTATTCAATAATGTAATGAACTTACATCTTGGATACTTTAACAGCTCACGTAAAGGAGATATTATCTCAAAAGTATCATCTGATGTACAAGTGGTACAGTTTACCGTTACCAATACCTTACAGGTCGTATTCAAAGAACCGGTAACACTGATTGTATATGTAGTATTGCTTTTCTCAATCTCCGTAAAACTAACCTTCTTTTCGCTATTGGTTATTCCGCTTTCCGGATTAATCATTGCAAAAATTGTTAAACGTTTAAGACAACAGGCCACTTTGGCTCATGAAACTTTCGCAAACATGCTGGGCTACCTGGATGAAGCCTTATCAGGAATTAAAATTGTGAAAGCATTCAATGCAACAGAATATGTTAAAAATCGTTTTCATCAGGAGAATGTGACTTATTCCAACCTCAACAGAAAGATGGCACGCCGACAACAACTGGCTTCCCCGGTATCTGAATTCCTGGGTGTAATGATGGTTGCAGGAATTGTGTACTTTGGTGGCTCTCTGGTATTAACGGGAGAATCCTCTTTAACATCTTCTGAATTTATCGCTTATATTGCTGTATTCTCACAAGTGACAAGACCAGCAAAAGCGCTATCAGATGCTTTTAGTGCCATACATACCGGCCTCGCTGCAGGTAAACGGGTACTCGATCTGATTGATATAGAGCCAGAAATTATAGATAAGCCCAATGCAATACAAATCAAAGCTTTTCAAGATAACATCACTTTCAAGGGCATTTCTTTTGCGTATGGGGAACGCCAGGTCTTAAATGGCATCAATATTAAAATTCCAAAAGGAAAAACAATAGCATTGGTTGGTCCGTCTGGTGGAGGAAAGTCAACTTTAATGGATTTAATCCCCAGGTTTATAGAACCTCAGGAAGGCGATGTATTTATTGACGGCATCAACATTAAAGATGTAAATACCGATTCATTAAGGAGCCAGATGGGATTCGTTAACCAGGAGTCGATCCTATTTAATGATACCATTTTCAACAATATAGCCTTTGCAAAGCCCAATGCTAACCCAGAAGAGGTTATAAGGGCTGCAAAAATCGCTAATGCGCATGATTTTATCCTTGAAACTGAAAGTGGCTATGACACCTTTATTGGAGATCGCGGTATTCGTTTATCAGGTGGGCAGAAGCAGCGTCTCTGTATTGCAAGAGCGATATTAGGCAATCCACCTATCATGTTATTAGATGAGGCAACTTCGGCATTGGATGCGGAATCGGAGAAATTGGTACAAGATGCTTTGTATAAACTGATGGAAAACCGCACTTCACTGATTATTGCGCACAGATTGTCTACTATACAAAATGCAGACTTCATTCTCGTGCTTGATCGTGGTAAAGTTGTTGAACAGGGATCACATAATGAACTCATGAAAAATGAAGGACTGTACAGAAGGCTAATCGATATGCAGACCTTTGAAGAATAAACAAAATATGGTAACCGTCGTTATTGTAACCTATAATGCATCTAAAACATTACAAAGATGTCTTAATAGCATTTATAGTCAAATACATCACAACAATATACAAATTGTGGTTATTGACGGTAAAAGCAATGACAGTACTATCGAAATTTTGAATAAGAACTCCGCCCAGCTCTATTATTGGGCAAGCGAACCAGATCAGGGCATTTATCATGCGATGAATAAATCTTTGCTCCAACTGAACACCCCCTGGGTATATTTTATCGGAGCAGATGATGCGCTCCTCCCAGATTTTTCCAAATTAATTGAAGAACTCGAAGACCCGTCAGCCATATATTATGGAAATGTCATGTATAAGGAAAAAAAATGTTCAGGTTTAATACCCCCTTACCAACAGGCAAAACTAGGTGTATTCCATCAATCTATCATTTATCCCACCTCCATTTTCAAAAAATACAAATACGACACACGATATCCAATAGCGGCGGATTACGCATTAAATATGCAATTACACAAAGATCCGGACTATCATTTTGAATATAGAGATTTGATTATCGCAAATTATAACCACACCGGAATTTCCGCAACGAATAAAGACCTTGCTTTTGAAAAAAACAAAAGTAAAATAATTCTTAAAAATTTCGGGTTTGGCATTTGGGCACGTTATATGTTTAGAAAAATCAAAGCGCATATAGCTTTAAAAAAATATTAAATGTCTCAACAAGTCGCTATTGTCATTCCATTTTATAAAAATTCGTTATCATATGATGACGCCTTTGCCCTAAACCAATGTTTTAAGGTCTTAAGTAATTATCCTATTATTGCAATAAAACCTAAATCGCTTAATGTAGATTTCCTAATCAAAAACACGCAGTTTCAATCCATTATATCATTTGAAGACAAGTATTTTAAAGACATACACGGTTATAACGAATTGATGTTATCGAGCATATTTTACAAAACTTTTCTTAATTTTGAATACATACTAATTTATCAACTTGACGCCTTTGTATTTTCAGATCAGCTTTCAGACTGGTGCAAGAAAGATTACGATTATATTGGCGCACCCTGGTTGTATCCTTTTGACAAAAAAAACTCGATCAGCAAGTTTTTCCTAAATATAAAAAGCTTGTTATACAAAAGGTACAACATTTCGAATAACGGCCTACCCAAATCCAAACAGCTTATTAAAGGTGTAGGTAACGGAGGATTATCATTAAGGAGGGTGAAAAAATTTCACGATCTGAGTATTAAATTCAAAGATCTCGCAAATCAATATTTAGCAGAAGGAATGTTGGAGTTTAACGAAGATATTTTCTGGTCTGTTGCGTTAAATCGAAAAAAGAAAAACCTTCATATACCCAATTACAAAATCGCCTTAAAATTCTCTGTTGAAACCTATCCAGAACTAGCTTTTAAGCTAAACCACAACCAACTACCATTTGGTTGCCACGCCTGGGATAAACACTTGGATTACTGGAAGCCTATATTATTAAAATTTAATTATAAGCCTTGACAATTATGAAATCGTATCAATTAAATTCTCCGCTGCTTTTTCTAATTTTCAATCGCCCAGACACAACTTTGGAAGTTTTTGAAATGATCAAAAAAGTAAAGCCGTCAAGGCTATATATTGCTGCGGATGGTCCAAGACGAAACAAAGCCATGGAGGCAAATTTATGTATAGAATCAAGAGCTATTTTGTCAAGAATTGACTGGGATTGCGAGGTGAAGACTCTTTTCAGAAATGAAAATCTTGGCTGTAAATTAGCAGTATCAACAGCAATAGACTGGTTCTTTGAGCAGGAAGAGGAGGGCATTATTTTAGAAGACGATTGCTTACCAGCCTTAAGCTTCTTTTATTTTTGCGACCAAATGTTAGAAAAGTATCGTAAAGATGAACGGATCAGACATATATCAGGCTGCAATTTACACAGCGGCAAAACCTGGGGTGAGGCGAGTTATTATTTCACAGAAAGCACCAATATATGGGGTTGGGCAAGCTGGAGACGTGTGTGGAAAGACTACGACAGGGACTTGGTACAATATCAGGAATCAGACGTAAGAGCACAATTAAGTAAAATTTTTTACGACGACTTTTTAGCAGAGCAGTGGATCAATATTTTTAAAGAACTGAAAGCTGATAAAATCAACACTTGGGATTTTCAACTTGCATTCTTAAATTATTTCAACCATGGGCTATCAGTAAATCCAAACGTAAATCTGATCACTAATATTGGATTTAGAGCGGATGCCACCCATACCCCCAATCCTAATGCTCCTTATTCACGCCTACCGCTTCACGAGATGACAGAAATTACCCATCCAAAATATATGCTTGCAGAAAAGCAAGCTGATTACGAAGTTTTTCAAAAGGAATTTCATTTGGAGGAAAGAAGAAAGAAACATTTTTCTTACCGCAGACGATTTAAAAGGTGGCTAAAAAAAAGATTCTAGATCGCCTTGAGCTTTCTCAACACCCAATTTATTCTATCGGGTATGGGTTGCTTCAATGCAACATAATCTCCAGATACTGCACCGATATAAGCAACCAGCTTTAAAACACTCTTAGGTTTGGAAGAAAAATGCAGTAGAAAATATCGTTTTAAAGTCTTATTGATGAATCTCGTTCGATTCACTAATTGTTTTCTTATCACTTCTTTATATTCAGGGAATACTTCTAGCATGCAGGTACTATAACATACACTAGTTCCATAAGTAAGTCGTTTTAAATACTCAAAAGTAGTCCTTTTGCCAGGAACCATATGCGTCAACTTTAAGTCGGGTGAAACACCTGCGGCAACTCCTTTACTAATACAATATAAAACCATCTGAGTGTCGCCCCCACTGCTTAACTGATTACCTTTTCTATCAGACAAACTGAATCTACCTTGTTCAACCAATGAGATATATTCTTTGAGATATGATTTATTTAAACACAAACCTGTACCAAAAGGATAACAAGCTTGCCAGCTTCTTTGATTGGCATAAGTAATATGAGTTTCATACCGCTCTTGGAAGGCTTCTCTGGCATAATCCTCAATGCCAGAGTCCATAATTCCATCAATGAAATCGACTTCAACATTTCCCGGCCCCCATGCAGCGACGTGATGGTAATCCTGATGAAGTTTACGCAAGCCTTGTAGATAGCAGACATTAGGCTCATTATCATCGTCAAAAAACACCACATAATTTCCTTTTGATTCTTGAATTCCAGCCATTCTAGCATAATTTAACCCCTGAATTTTGACATTGATCAACTTTGAATAGGGCATTTGATTTAAAAACTCACTCACATACAATAAGGTATCTAAAGGAACGTCACTATTATTGTCAACCAAAATGACCTCAGCTATAAAATTATCAACCACCAGCGATTGAACTGCAGCTAAACATCGTTTCAATAAACGATCATCCGGGTTATAAGAGCAGATTATAATAGAATATTCGATATTATAAGCTAAAGACATATATATTTGAGTTTAAATAACGAAGATACATCGATATAAATTAAAATAACAACTTATCCCTTTATCTTAGTGCCTTCGTAAAGCTAAATTCTTATTCATTTCAAATGCCAAAAGTTTCTGTTATTATCCCCAATTACAACCATGCAGATTATCTGGTACAACGTATTGAAAGTGTCCTAAATCAATCTTATCAGGATTTTGAAGTAATCATATTAGACGATTGTTCAACAGACAACAGCAGCCAGGTTATTAATCCATACAGTCAACACCCTAAAGTTAGCGAGATCATCTATAACAAGAAAAATAGTGGTAGCACATTTAAACAATGGGAAAAGGGAATAGCGCTTGCCAAGGGAGAATTTATATGGATTGCCGAAAGTGATGACTGGTGTGAATCCAATCTATTAGCAGAATTAGTCTTTGGCTTAGAGAAAGATCCCAAATGTACCTTTAGCTATTGCCAATCTTATTGTATTCAAAACACCAATGAAATTAGCTGGCAGTCACAGCATCCGCTTCTTTCAGAAGTAATAGAAGGTGACATATTTATTCGTGAATATATGTTACTTAATAATTCCGTTTTTAATGCGAGCATGGTGCTGTGGAAAAAGGAGCAGTTCAAAAATATCTCGAAGGAATTTCTAGATTATAAATTTTGCGGCGACTGGCTATTTTGGATCGAACTATCTCGGCTGGGTAAAGTTCATGTGAGTGGAAAATTATTAAACTATTTTAGAAAGCACGATCAGGATGTTAGTGGAAAAGCAACAAAAACCGGTTTAGATCTTATTGAGAATTTAAAAGTGCTACAGATATTGTATCGAGAAAATTTAATTACCGACTTAGAATATATTAAAGCCTATAAAAGTCAATTTAGAATTTATTGGAAACAAAAATCAAATCTTGATTTTAAGGTAGCAGCAGATATAAAGCTTCTTTTTAAGACTTCTCCAAAAGTGAATTACTATAAAACTTTATCAAGTACCATTTGGCAAATATCAAAAGGAAAATGATGAGATTTAAGCTATTTTTTTCTAGCATTAAAAAACTTTAAGGTAAAATAATTTATTTTAAAATACTGTTGCCAACTCATCAGTCCATAAGCTTTCAACTTCAAAAACAAGGGAAACAAATATCTTTTTGAATATCCCATATCTGTAAGTAAGTAGACTAAACTTCTATACGTTCTTTTCTCGATTAAAAACTGAGTCCTATTAGATAATTTATCTACTGACATTGGAAGCTCTGTCCTCCACTTCCAATGTAATCGGAGTGTGTCCATCCACCAATCTTTCTTAAAATTTCCTTCTGAGAAATGTTCAATCAAAATTTGAAAGGTAACTGCAACATCATATTTCTGCCGTACCTGGAAGCAAAAATCAAGATCATAACAATGAAATCCACTAAACAATTTTTCATCAAATGAGAATTCAGTAAATATTGTTTTTTTAGTACAAAACCACATGCCATCTACTGAAACAACTTTTGAAATTTGAGCATTGTCCGGATTTTCAATAAAATGAGCAGAAGGAGTATTCGTAAATTTATAGTGCTGTATGTAATTATAAAAAAGAAGTTTACTTTCAAGGCTTCTTGCCTCCCATCCGGATGGAGCCATCGATTTATATGAACAACCTACAACACCCATAATACCTAAGTTGTTGTTCTCACTGAAAGATTGAAGAACTATCTTTCCCCAATCAAATGTTTTTATATCTAAATCTTCATGCATAAAGCATAAAATATCGAATTTTGCAGCTTTTGCACCTTTATTGTAGATATTACAAATGCCAAATTCTCCCTTTGGGTTTTCATAACTCAGGATTTCAAAAGGAACACCAATTGTATTTTCTATGTTATTTATTGCTGAAGCTAGAAGCTCTCTACTGGCAGAACATATAATAATTGAAATCATATTCTCGATTTAAATGCAAACTTAGCATTTTTCAGCATTATCTATATCTTTGTCCATGAAGGCAATCCTTAAACCTCCACTGAAAGAATGGAAAAACAACCTTTAGTGTCAATTGCAGTGTGTGTTTATAACGGTGCAAAATATCTTTCCAAACAACTTGATTCCATTTTTAATCAGGATTACAATAATATTGAAGTCATCGTGGTTGACGACTGCTCAACAGATATGTCCAAACTCGTGCTCGAACAGTATGCGGATCAATATCCCAACCTAAAACTTTATTGTAATCACGAAAACTTAGGCTACGTTAAAAACTTTGAGCGAGCAATTTCATTATGTAATGGGAGATATATTGCGTTATCAGACCATGATGACATTTGGAGCCCTAGCAAAATATCAATGCAGGTAAAAGCTATACCAGGTTATGTAATGGTATATCATGATTCACAATATATCGATGAGAATGATAATGAAATGGATATAAAAATGTCAGACTTGTTAAGACTACAAGATTGGACATCTCCTATACCTTTCTTTCTTAAAAATAGTGTATCCGGCCATACAATCTTATTTGACAGAATATTACTTGAGCATGCACTACCATTCAATCCAAGATTATTCCACGATTGGTGGTTAGCCTTTGTTGCTGTAAACCTTGGCCCAATCAAATATCTCCCGATTACTTTAGTTAAATATAGACAGCATTTAAATAACACTATTGACATGTTGAATCTCAGACAAGATAAACTAGACGAAGTCCCTCCTAACCCACTATTATTAAGTAAAGAATGGATGCAACATTGCAGTAATTACAAAGGGAATTATGCCAATTATTTGAAAAAGATATCCTGTCTAATCAAAAAAGAAATCTCGTTCTTAGAAAAGTTAAGGCTGTTCTTTCTTTTGATAAAATATAAAGATGAATTTATGGCAACGAGTAAAGAACCCATGAGAAGAAATTTAAAAAAAATAAGATCGATGGTTTTCAATCTAAATAAAAAATAATGAAAATTAGTTTTGTGATTTTAACCTGGAATCGATATCAGTTCCTAGAAAAATGTTTAGAAGCTTTATTGCTTTCCATAAAAGATCCGTCTTCCTGTGAGATTCTCATTATGGACAATGGGTCAGATGACGCAACATCATCCGTTTTACAATGCTATGAAAACCATCAACAGGTTAAAATCTTCCATCTTAAAAAAAACTATGGGATAGGTGCCTATAAAAAACTGTTCGCAAAGGCTAAGGGGAAATATATAGTCATAGTAGATGATGATGTGTTGGCTTTCCCAGAAGGGCTAGATGAGATCTTTTCTGATTATATGATGACCTATCCTGATTACGGTTTCATTGCCCTTAACGTTATACAAAATGAATTTACAAATGGTGCAAAACCTGGACCTGAACATTATATTAATGATACCAGATCAAATAAATCCATAGAACTTGGCCCTACAGGAGGTTGGTGTACGAGCTTTAGAGCAACCGATTATAAAAAAATAAAATGGCGCTTTCTATTTTCAAAGCTTAGTATGAAGATGGGAGAAGATGGAATGCTTTCTGCACTTTTTGCAAAAAAGCTTCACCTTAAATCCGGAATTATAAAAGATAAATTCTGCTTTCATGCTTCCGGTCCACATTACGCCAGAGCGTATGGACATCTTGATCGTGAAATACAAAAGTACAAGCATTCTGGTTTAGACGATTTTGTAGAAGAATACAAAAAATATGGACAAAATTAGATTTGAATGAATACATGCGGTTAAAAAAGATTTCCTTATAAGTCATAACAAAACTTAAGCGATTATAAAACTTAAAAGGCTGATCAAATACACGGGCATAACCATCTAATCCCATAATTTAACAATAAGTGCCTAAACCTTTTTCCTAGCCAAAATGATTTTATGATAAGGGGGAACGTCGTATTTAAGAACAGTACTCAAATTAAAATAAGAACTGATTTCCTCTAATAAATCGAAAGAAAATACGTGTTGATGTAGCCCTCTTACCGCAAAGTTATCTTCACATCTTTCTTTAAACACCTCAAAATCCATGCCTGCTCCTGGATCCATTATTAAATCATGAAGTCGCAATATTTCCTCTAAGTGTGTTAAATCATCCTCTCCCATATTGGATTCAAAATCTGATAAAATGTGATCAAACGAAGTATAAGGCCTGTTTCTATCAAAAGTAAACCTTTTATCTGGAAGAATAAGTAGCATAAATCCACCTGGTTTTAATACCCTTACCCATTCTTTTATTGCTTTCAAAGGATTTGCAATATGCTCCAAATTATGACATGATAGTAGAAAATCATATTTTTTATCCTCAATTTCTACTAAATCAGAACCGTCCAATATATATTGTTTTCCAGATTTATCTGGATGAAATTTATACTGATCACCATCTATAGCCCCCTCCCAAATTGTATTTTTACTAAAATTACAACCATCTATTCTTTCTACCCAATTATATATTGGGAGTATCTCGGAAGAAAAGAACTTACTTGGTCCTCCAATTTCAAGTCCAATTTTATCAGCAAAAGCATATTTATACTCGATTAGCTTTTTCTTATATGTTTTATTGAATAGCAGTAACAATATTTTTGTCCTCCATTCAACCTTATTAAAGCCTAAGTCGTAAAAAAAATTCATTTTTCAATTAGTTAAGCGTCAATATGAGACATCGGCAAATATGGGTGGCAGATACTATAAAGACAACCTAAGGTAATAAAAAAACGATAAAAAGCTCAAAAACCTTTATTCATCAATAACTTGAAACCATAAGATGACAGGCTAAACCTTGTCCAATTGAATTAGACGAACTATTTTCCTTAAGGCAGAAGACAAGTTATACCTAACATTTATAGGAATATTAGCGAGGTTTGAAAATTCAACGGAGCAGTACTGACCATATTTACAAGCCCACATCTACAGGCTAAAAATTTACAATCTCAAACAATTAATATTATTACTATTTTCTCCTCAGCATCAGATTAGATCGTGCTTTTTTATTTGATTCTTTCAAAAATAAACCCTTTGTCATAAGCAACAATTTTGTTGTCTATCGACATCCTAGCTTCACCTTCAACAAATGAATGGAACTCTGCTTTAAGCGTATAAGATTCAAAATGTTTCAAAAATCTGGATTCATTAAAAAACCATGCGGGATATTTTGCTTCATAAATTTCTGGCGGAACGATCTGCAAAGTAAGTCGGTCTTCTGCATCTCCATTAATAAAAGCAGTACGATCAAATAAAAGATAATCCATTTTATAATTGTTTAATTGATCCAGGAACTCATGAGGCTTCTCAAGATACTGAACCACACTAGAAAGTAAAATCACTTGGATGGTCTTTTTAGTGGCGATACATTCATCTATTGAATAGTAAAAATCAAGCACATCATCAGCAAAGTGTTCTTTACCTTCTTTAATATAAGTCTCCTGTTCAACAATAGACCAACTCACTTCAATTTCCGCAGGAATAAAGTCACGAACCTGAAACCATGTACTACCCAGAGATCCCCCAAAATCTATTACGTTTAACTTATTGTTATTTAGGAGAGCTATGTATAATAAAGCAGAAATAATGGCATAGGGATACTCTTTTTTATCAAATAACACGGAATCTCGCTCATAGACTGCTTCCCCATTTTTAACCTTCAGTAACGACTCCTTTGTTTTCTTCAAGATGTTATCTGCATCATACCCTGGAGCAATGCGTTTGACCTCCTCCCAACTATCGAAATTCCCAAACCAACCATAACGATTTTTTTTGCTGAATTTTTTTGTTATCCAAGACATAAACAGAATTTATTTATCCGCAAAATAAATAAAATAGGGGATTTAAAATGTGTTGATTTATAAAAAATTCTACTAGATGATCCGGTGTATCATTTAGGGAAATTGATAGAATAAATAGCTGAAGAAAGGTTATGCATAATTGATTTATTATGCCCCGCATCATAGAAGATTATTTAAGTCTTGGGATTTACTACAAATTACACTACAGCACATCAGAAAGCAAAAAGACCTGCTATAAAGACAATCCTTCGGTTCAGCCGGCACACTGAAAGGAACATAAAAGTGCTGTAACAAGAGTTGGATAGGATACAAGTTCAATCGAATATTACCTCTTTCTAAAGCCCAGCTCAACTGCTAACACTATAATAATCCCCACCGTATAAGCCAATATATCCCCCCAGGCAAATGAGTTCCCAATAACAATATTAGCCAGTCTAGAATCTGATAGCCCTATTAATCCTACAAAATTAAAGTACTGCAGCGTTTCAACCAGATATGAAAACAACAATACAGCAACCGTCATTTCAAAAACCGGAGCATGGAGAAAGCTCGTCAGCAGATAATACAAAAGGATAACCACCAAAACATCCCCGATATAAGGTCTTATAAATTCGTCATGCACATAAACTGCAATGATCACCTCCACCAGAAACAAAAGGACGGCTACGATCAAATGAGCCAGATTAAATCTAAACTGTATATTCCTAAAATTCATTTTGCTCGCAATATCTAAACATTTTTTTCAATCTATAACTTAAAAGTTAGATATTGATGTCACTTATGAATTTAAACAAAGAAAATTAACGATGAACAAAAGAGAGTACACCCTGAACGAATTTATACAGGAAGCAGCAGAAGATCCAAACGAAAATGACTTTTTTGAATTGGAAAAGCCAGCCATGTTAGAGGTTAATATGCGAAATCAGAAAATTATGGCAAAAGCCGGATCTATGGTTTCTTACATTGGAAATATTGATTTTAAAAGGGAAGGCATGCTAAGCAAAGGTATTGGCGGCCTCTTAAAAAAAGCAATATCCGGCGAAGGAATGTCCTTGATGTACGCCACCGGAAGCGGTAAACTATACCTGGCCGATGAAGGTAAAAAGGTAAAGATTATAAAGCTTCAGAACGAGTCCATCTTTGTAAATGGCAATGATGTTTTAGCCATGGAAGAAAGCATCACAAATGAAATAAAAATGCTGAAGAGTGTCGCAGGAATGATGTCTGGCGGCTTGTTCCAGGTCAGGTTATCAGGCTCAGGATACATCGCAATCACTACCCATGGAGAACCCATTCTGCTCAAGGTAACACCAGGTCAGCCTGTGTTCACAGATCCTAATGCTACAGTAGCCTGGTCAGAACACCTGACGCCTCAAATCAAAACCAATTTAACCTTTGGTTCTTTCATTGGCAGAGGTAGCGGAGAATCTTTTCAGCTTGAATTTGCTGGTCAGGGCTGGGTTTTGGTACAACCCTATGAGGAAGTTAAATATGCACCAAAATCTTAAAATAACGGCTTAACAAAAAAGCCGCTTAAGATTTTACTTAAGCGGCTTTCTAATATAATTATAAGAAATTATAACTTTCTCTTCACTTCAACTTGTTCGTAAGCTTCAACGATGTCACCTACCTCAATATTATTAAAGTTCTGGATGTTCAATCCGCACTCGTAACCTCTTGATACCTCTTTTACGTCATCTTTATAACGTTTCAATGAAGCCAGCTCACCAGTGTAAACCACTACCCCGTCTCTAACAATACGAATCTTGCTGTTACGTGTAATTGTACCATCCAACACCATACATCCGGCAATTGTACCAACCTTAGTGATTTTGAAGGTATCTCTGATCTCCACATTCGCAGTGATCTTCTCTTCAAACTCAGGAGCCAACATACCTTCCATCGCTGCTTTAATCTCGTTAATTGCATCGTAGATGATCGAATACAAACGGATATCAATTTGTTCAGCTTCGGCCAGCTTACGTGCACCTGTTGAAGGACGCACCTGGAAACCGATAATGATCGCATCAGAAGCAGAAGCCAACAATACATCAGATTCAGAAATCTGACCCACTGCTTTACTAATGATGTTAATTTGAATCTCCGGAGTAGACAATTTCAACAATGAGTCAGACAATGCCTCGATAGATCCGTCCACGTCACCCTTAACAATCAGGTTAAGCTCTTTAAAGTTACCGATTGCCAAACGACGACCGATCTCATCCAAAGTAATGTGTTTCTGTGTACGAAGTCCCTGCTCACGCATCAATTGTAAACGTTTGTTTGCAATCTCTCTGGCTTCAACCTCACTTTCCAGTGCATTGAATCGATCACCTGCTGTAGGTGCGCCTTGCATACCCAATACCTGTACTGGTACTGAAGGACCTGCTTTATCTACTTTTTGTCCACGCTCATTGAATAAGGCTTTAACCTTACCACTATAACTACCAGCTAATATCGGATCACCTACTTTTAAAGTACCTGCTTGTACCAGTACAGTAGTTACAATACCACGCCCTTTATCTAAAGTAGCCTCAATTACACTACCAGTGGCGCGCTTGTTAGGATTGGCTTTCAAGTCTAACAACTCAGCTTCTAACAATACTTTCTCCAATAACAAGTCTACATTTAAACCGCTCTTACCAGAAATTTCCTGCGACTGGAAGTTACCTCCCCAATCCTCAACCAGGATATTCATAATGGACAGTTGCTCACGTATTTTATCAGAGTTTGCACCCGGTTTATCAATTTTGGTAAAGGCAAACACCAATGGTACACCCGCAGCCTGTGCGTGATTGATTGCCTCTTTAGTTTGAGGCATCACCGCATCATCCGCAGCAACCACAATGATTGCAATATCCGCCACCTTGGCACCACGGGCACGCATCGCTGTAAAGGCTTCGTGACCTGGTGTATCCAGGAAGGTTACTTTTTTACCTGTAGAGGTCGTTACCATATAAGCACCGATGTGCTGGGTAATACCACCCGCCTCACCGGCAACTACATTTGCTTTACGGATATAATCCAGCAAGGATGTTTTACCATGATCCACGTGTCCCATAATGGTCACAACGGGTGCTCTTGGCAATAAATCTTCCTCGGTATCTTCTTCTTCAATAACGATGTCACTTTCATCATCTGGTTTCACGAATTGAATCTCGTAACCAAACTCATCCGCAACAATCGTTAAAGTTTCAGCATCCAAACGCTGGTTGATGGAAACAAACATACCCAAACTCATACAAGTTGCGATAATCTTTGTCACCGGCTCGTCCATCATGGTTGCCAATTCATTTGCAGTTACAAACTCGGTTACTTTAAGTACCCTTGATTGCAACTCTTGCTCCATTGCCGCTTCATCAGCAGACATAGCAACATCATCACGTTTTTGACGACGCAATTTAGCACGCTGAGCAAATTTACCAGATTTACCAGCTCCACTTAAACGTGCAAGTGTGGCTTTGATCTGATCTTGTATTTCTTTTTCCGTAGGTTCTTCTTTCGGACCACTATGTCCAGGAGCTCCTGGTTTGTTGTTCCTGAAATTAGGCCTGTTGGCTGTATTATTAGTATTGTTCCTGAAATCAGGTCTGTTGGTAAACGTAGGCGCTGCTGGTCTTGCTGTACCACCTTGTGCAGGAGGGTTGCTTCCTTGCTGACCGGCAGGATTTTGATGTCCGCCACCAGCCTGGTTATTACCTTGCTGACCAGGATGTCCTCCCGGAGTCTTTTTACGTTTGCGTTTTTTCCTTGCATCGGCACTATCACCCGAAGAAGCAACAGGTTGCGATTTACGATCCGGAGTTACCGGCAAAGTAATTTTACCAATGATGTTTGGTCCCGAAAGTTTTACCGACCGTGCTTTAATTACTTCAACCTCATCAGGTTTCTCAACCTTAGGTTCAGCAGGGGCCTCTTTTGGAGTTTCTGCTACAGGTGCTGGTGCTTTTACCACAGGTGTTTCAGCTACCGGAGCTTTTGGCACTTCCGCTTTCGGTGCTTCTACAGGTTTAACCGGTTCTGGTTTTACCTCAGCAACAACTGGCTGTTCAACTGGTTTTTCTACTTCCTTAACCACCGGCTCAGGAGCTTTTTCCTGAACAGGCGCTGCCGGAGTTACTGGCGTTTCAGCCTTAACTTCAGCAGGTGCAGGACTTTCCTCTTTTTTCACAGGACGTGTTTTAGCGTTTAAATCATCAAGATTTATCTTGCCTACTATTTTCACTCCTGGTAAAGCACCTTCATCAGCCTTCTCTTCTTCCTTTTCTACCACTGCTGGTTTCACAGGAACTTCCTCTTTTGGTTTTTCTGCCGGAGGCGTATAAGCATGAAGGTTTTTAACTAAAATACCCTCGTTCTCGAATTCAACATTTTTTCTAGGTGCTTCCGTAACTTTCTCTGTTACTTCAGGCTCATCACGACGAATTTTACCAATAACAATTTGATTGGCTTCTTCTTTTACGATTTTATCGCCCTGAAACTCTTTCAACAATGCGTTGTACATGTCGCGAGAGAGCTTAGTAGTGGGTTTATTCTCAACAGAAAAGCCTTTCTTTTCTAAAAACTCAACGGCCGTAGCTATTCCTACGTTAAGTTCCTTAACTGCCTTAAATAAAATTATTGGTTTGTCGTCTGACATTGATTATCCTATTTTTTTTCTTAATTCTTATACAAAAGTAACGTTTATTCTTGTTTATTTCATGTGTATGTGATTTGTTTTTAATTGCCACATAGTTCGCACCTGTTCAAGATTACGTTATTCAAACTCTGATTTTAATATACTCATCACTTCTTTGATGGTTTCTTCCTCTAAATCGGTACGTTTCACCAATTCATCTACAGACAGTGTCAATACGCTTTTTGCAGTATCGCAACCGATAGCTTTCAGTTCATCAATGATCCAGCTATCAATTTCGTCCGAGAATTCTTCAATATCCACATCCTCATCTTCTTCACCGGCTTCACGGTACACATCAATTTCATAACCGGTCAATTTACCTGCCAATTTAATATTGTGCCCACCACGTCCAATGGCCAAAGATACCTGATCTGGTTTTAAATAAACCGAAGCATGTTTAGTTTCATCATCCAATTTAATGGAAGTGATTTTTGCCGGACTCAATGCCCGGGTAATGTATAATGAGATATTGTTTGTAAAGTTAATTACATCAATATTTTCATTTTTAAGCTCTCTTACGATACCGTGGATACGAGAACCTTTCATACCAACACAAGCACCCACCGGGTCAATTCTGTCGTCGTAAGATTCAACCGCAACTTTAGCACGCTCTCCTGGTTCGCGAACAATTTTCTTAATGGTAATTAAACCGTCGAAAATTTCTGGAACTTCGATTTCAAACAAACGTTGTAAAAACTCTGGAGCAATCCGTGAAATGATGATCTTAGGTGTTGCATTAATCATGTCCACCTTCAAAATCACCGCACGTACCGTATCACCTTTTTTGAAATAGTCGGCAGGAATCTGCTCGGTTTTAGGCATCATTAATTCGTTGCCTTCATCATCAAGTACCAAAGTTTCCTTTTTCCATACCTGATAAACTTCACCGGTGATAATTTCACCAACCCTGTCTTTATATTTTTTAAAGATTTCGTCTTTCTCTAACTCCAATACTTTAGAAACAAGCGTTTGACGGGCAGCTAAAATTGCCCTGCGGCCAAAGCTTTCTAACGTGATCTGCTCAATGTAGTCGTCGCCAACCTCCATATCCGGATCCAATTGTTTTACCTCTGCAAGCTCAATTTCAAGATCATCGTCTTCCGAAAAGCCATCTTCCATCACTTTTCTGGTACGCCAGATCTCCAAATCACCGTTATCCGGGTTAACAATTACGTCACAATTCTCATCAGTACCATATTTTTTACGCAACATACTGCGAAATACCTCTTCCAGCACACTAATCACTGTAGGGCGGTCGATGTTCTTGAAGTCTTTAAACTCTTGAAATGAATCGATTAAATTAATATTGCTCATTTTTATTTAAATGAAATTAAAACCTTTGTTTCTGTTATACTATTAAAGTCTATACTGGTTTCAACCAGCTGAACTTTTTTACCTTTTTCTTTAACCTTGGCTTCAATGGTAATGTTTGCATCGTTTACAGCCAGCAATTTACCTTCTTTAATTTCTCCACCGGTCTGCTTAACGCTTACTTCCCTTCCAATATTTTTAACATATTGCCTGTTCAGTCTTAACGGTTCGCCTACACCCGGTGATGATACCTCCAGATTGTATGCTTTTTCAATTGTATTTTCCTCCTCCAGATGAAAACCTACATGCCTGCTTATAGCCGCGCAATCCTGGATACTGATCCCTTCATCGCCATCTACATGCACAATAAGTTTATTGTTTGGCAGCATTTTCACCTCAACAAGAAACAATTCCGGCCTATCCGAAATCTTCTCTTCAACCAATTCTGTTACTCTTTTTTCTACTTGCATAACCAATTTGCCAATAATAGAAAAGAGGGGACATCTGCCCCCTCTTACCCCTATTACGATGCAAATGTACGAATTATTTTTACAAATTAAAAATGCTATAACACAATCAGTTCAGTAATCAATTTTGCAAATTAGAGAATAGTTGTCCGCAAGGGTCTTCTTTCCTGAGACAATTTCATATATAAGCCTCTGCTAATTCGCACTTTCTTCGGTGTTTCTTCGGACATTCTTCGGCTAAAGCCCCTTTTAACGAAGAATGTCCGAAGAAAGTACGAAGGAGGTCAGAGGAATGTATAGTCCTGATATAGCTTTACATCAGTCCTGGAATTACTTGACAGGTTTTGCAGTAAAATATTACCTGCGCAAAACCTTTTCCTCAGGCTTCACCCTATAACTCAATTCATTTTTCAGCATTTTTTTCAAGCTCCCAAACTGGACATTTAAATAAGACACTACCCGGTAATCCTGCCCTTTTACAAGCGGGTGTTCCGGAATAAATACAACAGCAGTATCATTTACGCTAACTTTTCCCACAAGCAAGCGCTCCTTTTTAACCGAATCTGCCGACAATACCTCTTCAGACACATAGACCAGTCGCGATAAAGTTGAATCCCCTGCAGGCAAATTCTGGAGTTGCAATAGCCCGGCTGCATCAATATTTTTAAAAACTACCGCATTACGATCCGCAGAAAAGTCAATTAAAAGTGGCGTATTATTTGCTGATGAACAGCTAAGCAACAGGCTTGAGAGCGCAAACACGCCAAACAAATGAATTGATTTTATAACCATAGCACTAAATTAAGCATTATGAGACTCATTATTGAAATTTTACTAACCGGCCTTGCGGTATTTCTTGGCGCCAGATACCTTGCCCCGGGTGTAAACGTAGACAGTTTTGGCACAGCTGTACTTGCTGCAATCCTCATTGCACTGGCCAATGCAACTATAGGTTTTATCCTCAGGCTGCTCACCTTTCCCATAAATTTTTTAACATTTGGATTGATGTCATTTGTCATTAGTGTACTGATGATTTTACTGGTAAGCCACTGGCTGACCGGATTCCATGTTGACAACTTCCTACATGCCGCAGTGTTTGCCATCATTGTAGCTTTAATCAAGGCGATCTTTGAAGCCATTGCCGGCGTAGAAAAAGCCTGATACACACAAAAAAAGCGGGTGTTCAGTTAACCTGAACACCCGCTTTTTAAATATATTGACAGACTGTGCTACCGAAGTACCTCTCTTGAAATTACCATTTTCTGAATTTCTGAAGTTCCTTCATAAATCTGGGTGATTTTTGCATCGCGCATCAATCGCTCTACATGGTATTCTTTAACAAAGCCATAACCTCCATGAATCTGAACCGCTTCGACCGTAACGTCCATAGCAACTTTAGAAGCATAAAGTTTTGCCATTGAGCCTGCAAGGGTATAAGACTGTCCCTGGTCTTTTAACCAGGCTGCTTTATAAACAAGCATACGTGCAGCTTCAATACTGGTAGCCATATCAGCCAGCTTAAAAGCAATAGCCTGGTGCTCTGCAATGGGCTTACCGAAAGATTTGCGCTCTTTAGCATATGCCAAAGCCAGTTCATAAGCACCTGCGGCAATACCCAAAGCCTGCGCAGCAATACCAATACGCCCACCTTCCAGGGTTTTCATGGCAAACTTAAATCCAAACCCTTCTTCACCAATCCGGTTCTCTTTCGGAACCTTTACGTCATTGAACATCAGTGAATGTGTATCTGAACCACGAATGCCCATTTTATTTTCTTTAGGACCAATGGTAAAACCTTCCATGCCCTTTTCTACAATAAAAGCATTGATGCCTTTATGCTTCAGTGAACGGTCGGTCTGAGCAATAACTAAATACGTTGAAGCAGTGCCCCCGTTGGTAATCCAGTTTTTAGTACCATTTAACAGGTAATAATCGCCTTTGTCTTCAGCGGTAGTTTGTTGCGAAGTGGCATCAGAACCCGCTTCAGGTTCAGACAAACAAAATGCACCGATCTTTTCACCTGCAGCCAGCGGCTTTAAATATTTTTCTTTTTGAAAATCGGAACCATAAGATTCCAGTCCGTAACAGACCAATGAATTATTTACTGAAACAACTACTGAAGCAGACGCATCTACTTTAGAAAGTTCTTCCATAACCAACACATAGGATAAAGCATCAAGGCCGCTCCCATTATATTTTTCTGATACCATCATCCCCAAAAAACCCAGCTCACCAAGTTTTTTAACTTGCTCAGCAGGAAATTTCTGGTGCTCATCTCTTTCGATAACGCCAGGCTTAAGTTCAGTCTGCGCAAAATCCCTTGCAGCCTGCTGGATCATCAATTGTTCTTCACTTAATTGAAATAGCATAATTATATTGTAAAATAATAAGTTATGCCAAATTTATATAAAAGTCAGACTAATTACTATGGATGCATAGCATTTTTATTTCAAAAGATGATTATTATCATCAGGAAACACTAAAATAGGGTGGTATTTTCGCGCTTCATCCATAGGCAATGAACAAAAGGACATGATGATCAGAATGTCTCCAACCTGTACTTTTCTGGCAGTAGCACCATTTAAACAAACCATTCCGCTACCGCGCTCACCCTTTATTGCATAGGTTTCAAAACGCTCGCCATTGTTGTTGTTTACAATTTGCACTTTTTCATTAGGGATAATATTAGCTGCATCCAACAGATCTTCATCTATGGTAATGCTTCCAACATAATTCAATTCTGCCTGTGTTACTTTAACACGGTGTATTTTCGATTTTAGGATCTCGATAATCATGACGCAAAGTTAGGTATTTTTATGAATGAGAGGTTCAGTTAAGTATCATATTGTCGATAAGCCGGGTTTCGCCAACCTTGGCGGCAACCAATGCAACAATATTTTGATGACTTTTATCATATTCCGGTTCAAGCGTCTCACCATTGGCCACCGTAAAATAATCCAGCGCCACACCCGGGGTATGATCAATCATATCCTGCGCGTAAGCCAACAGTTCTGCTACGGGAATGGAGTCAAAATTTGCTTTAACATAATCGAGCGCCCTACTCAAAACCAACGCATTTTTACGGTCGTCCGGACTTAAGTGAATATTTCTGGAGCTCATGGCCAAACCATCGTCCTCGCGGATAATCGGACAGGACACAATCTGAACCGGCAATTGGAAAAAGGCAACCATGTTTTTAATCATCAGCACCTGCTGAAAATCTTTCTGACCAAAGAAGGCAACGTCTGGGTTTACGGCATCAAACAGTTTTTTTACAATCTGTGTGACCCCCTGGTAATGTCCTCTGCGAAATTCCCCTTCTAATAAAAATTCAGCCGGTCCAAGATCAATGTGCCAGGTCTCCGGCCTGGGATACATCTCGGTAACAGATGGCATAAATACAACATCGCAGCCCGCCTCCAACAACATTTTCATGTCATGCTCCAGCGGCCGCGGATACTTTTCCAGGTCTTTTGGATCAGTAAACTGCGTAGGATTTACAAAAATACTGCACACCACCACATCGGCTTGCTGCTTGGCCATATCTATCAGCGATACATGCCCCTTGTGCAAAGCACCCATTGTAGGTACAAGGGCAATTTTCTGTTGAGCCAATTTAATTGGTTCAAGCAACGACTTTAATGCCGCTATTGTATTTATTACTTTCAAACTAGCGTATAAAATTTCAGGGGGCAAAGTTGGTTAATTATACATTCCCAACAAAACATCTTGCGTATTATATTGATAAATGTTATTATTTTGCTTACCTTTGCCCCTTGATAATCTTTTCTTTAACATAAATTTTTATTTAGAATATGGAGATGGCAAAAACGAAGCTACTGATTGTTACACACGAGATGTCGCCTTTCCTTGAACTCACAAAGATTTCTGAAATTACCCGTCAATTACCACAGGCAATGCAGGATAAAGGATTCGAAATCCGCATTTTAATGCCGCGGTTTGGGAATATTAATGAAAGAAGGAACAGATTGCACGAAGTTATTCGTCTCTCAGGAATGAACATCATCATTGACGACAATGATAATCCCTTAATTATTAAAGTGGCTTCTATTCCGGCTGCCCGTATGCAGGTATATTTCCTGGATAACGAAGACTATTTCCAACGCAAATATGTGTTTAGAGATAAAGAAAACAAGTTTTATGCAGACAATGACGAGCGGACTATTTTCTTTTGTAAGGGCGCATTGGAAACCGTTAAGAAACTTGGATGGGCACCAGATATTGTACATTGCCATGGCTGGATGACCGCTTTGGTACCTGCGTACATTAAAACTACCTATAAAAACGATCCTACATTTAAGAATTCTAAAGTAGTTTATTCTATTTATGAGAACTGTTTTACGGAAACCTTAAATGCAGATTTACATAAAAAGGCGGTGATGAACTCAATGACTGCTGAAGATACCAAGATGTTTGAAAATGCAGATTGTAACACTTTGCATATCGGAGCCGTAACTTACTCTGACGCAGTGGTGTTAGCAGACGAAAATATAGCAGCCAATGTGTTAAAATTTGTTAAAGATTCTAATAAACCAACTTTAGCTTATAATTTAACAGAAAATTTTGAAAACTTCTATGCTTTGTATGAGGAGATTTCAAATGAAGAATTGGCTTCAATAGCATAAACTCAGGTAATATTATATGAAATTTACAAAACAAGACTTATTAACCCTGTTGATAGGTCTTTTTCTTTTTGCTTCTTGTAAAGACGAGAACACGATTGGTTTAAACCCCGATACAGATCAGACATTTAGTGGCTCACTGATAGATACAGCAACAGTTACTTCTCAAACCCTTCTGGACGACGTAACTTCCGGCGTAGGATTAACACGTCATCCCCTGGGTTATATCACAGATCCGGTATTTGGAAAATCCTTTGCAAGCATTTCGATGTCGTTAGGCATTCCGAGCGCTGCGTTTAGGTTTGGAACCAATGCAAATATTGACTCTGCAGTATTGGTTTTACCATATGGAACGCAATTTTATGGTGATACCACAACCTCTGTATACGCACTGCAAGTAAAACAACTGGCCAGTGATCTATCTCAGGAAAAATCATTCCAGACCAATATTACCTTTCCAACAACCGGAGCAGCACTTGGAACATACAGTGGAAAAATTCAACCGAACACAAAATTCAAAATTACGAGTATTGTTGCTGGCGGACCTGACACTGCGATCACAGTTGTTCCGCAGATCAGGATCAAGCTGAACAATACCTTTGTGCAAACCAACATCATTAAAGCAGATACACTGAAGTATGATGATTTAAATTCCTTTTTCAGGTATTTTAAAGGCTTACAAGTAACAGCCAGCGCAACCAATCAGGGTGGTATCATGTTCTTTAACTTTACTGGAACCGATGCAAGAGTTGACATTTATTACAAAAGACAAAATGCAACGACAACGACCGCTATTGATACAGTAATGACCAGTTTCCCGATCTCAACCAGCACCGGACCAGTAACGGCCACAGTTGGACACGACTACACGGGTACTGTGATTAAAACTCAGTTAGACAATCCTACAGTTAAATATCAGGTAACTTATTTACAAGCTTTGGCAGGATTAAAGAACAAAATCTCGTTCCCCTATCTAAAAAGCTTTGTTGCCGATTTAAAAGCTAAAAACGGTGCAAATGCAAAAGTATTGGTTAACAAGGCGCAATTGGTTGTAGACCTGAACGACGGAACAGATGTTGCTCCTTTTAATGCCGCACAAAGATTATCTTTATACAACTATGATATCGCAGGCCAGCGCGCCAATTTAATAGACAATCCATCAGGAACCAGTACTACGTTTGGTGGTTATTTTGATTCTGTGAACAAACGGTATATCTTTTCTATAACCGACTATATTCAGTCCCTGGTTAATGGATCTACCGATTACGGTACATTTTTAGCGCCAAGCTCTTTAACTGAATTTAATTTAACGCCTTCAGTAACTTCATCGGCAAGATCGGTGATCAAAGCTTACAAAGCAGGTGCATCATCTGGAGAGAAACGACTTAAACTAAATATTTTCTATACCATAGTAAATTAATTTTTTTAAACCTCATCAATATGTCCCCCGAGATCTTTACTTTCGGGGGATTTATTTTTTTAAAGCATTTACCTTATGTGTGGAATAGTTGGTTATATTGGTCACAGGGAAGCCTGGCCCATAGTAATTAAAGGATTAAAACGATTGGAATATCGTGGATATGACAGTGCCGGAATTGCACTGATCAATGAAACAGGATTAAACATCTATAAAAAAGCTGGAAAAGTTTTGGAACTGGAGAATTTTGCCGAAGGTAAAGACCTTAGCGGAACTTCAGGGATCGGACATACCAGGTGGGCTACACACGGCGCGCCGTCAGACAGGAACTCACACCCCCACACCTCAAACAATGGCAAATTAACCATTATACATAACGGAATTATTGAAAACTACGCCACACTTAAAGAAGAACTGCAAAGCAGAGGGCATGAGTTTAAGAGTGATACGGATACAGAAGTTTTAATACACCTGATCGAAGAAATTTACAAAAACGATCAGACTGATTTACTCGAAGCTGTCAGACTGGCGCTTAGAGAAGTGAATGGCGCTTATGCGATCGTGATCATGGACGAAGATCAGCCAGATCAATTGATTGCAGCCAGAAAAGGAAGTCCGATGGTGATTGGTGTTGGTGATGGAGAATATTTCATTGCATCCGATGCAACGCCGATTGTAGAATACACTAAAAATGTAATCTACATGAACGACAATGAGATCGCTTTCATTAAAAGAGATGAACTGTTGATCAAACGCCTGGACAATGTGGTTCAAACCCCATATATCCAGGAGCTGGAATTGAAGCTGGAAATGCTGGAAAAAGGTGGCTATGAGCACTTCATGCTCAAAGAAATTTTTGAACAGGCACGCTCAATCCGCGATTGTATGCGTGGTCGTATTTATCCCAATGAAGGTAAAGTACAACTTGGTGGCATCAAAGAATATGCAGACAAACTAAAAAACATTGATCGTATTATCATTGTAGCCTGCGGAACATCATGGCATGCTGGCTTGGTTGGAGAATACCTGATTGAGGAATATGCAAGGATTCCTGTAGAAGTAGAATACGCTTCCGAATTCAGATACCGCAATCCGATCATTACAGAAAAAGACATTGTAATCGCCATATCCCAATCCGGAGAAACCGCAGACACGATGGCCGCCATTGAAATGGCCAAAGAAAAAGGAGCAACTATTTTTGGTGTTTGTAATGTTGTAGGATCTTCGATCCCTAGATTAACGCATGCTGGTGTTTATACACATGCAGGCCCGGAAATTGGTGTGGCTTCAACTAAGGCGTTTACTGCCCAGGTAACGGTACTTACGCTAATGGCCTTTTACATGGCTCAGCAAAAAGGAACTTTAACGCATTCTAAATTAAATGAACTGTTAACGGAACTGGATTGCATTCCTGAAAAGATCCAAAAGGCACTGGAGTCCAACGATATCATTAAAGAAATTGCTGCTAAATTCAAGGATTCCAGGAACTGTCTGTTCCTGGGAAGAGGTAGCGGTTTCCCTGTGGCACTGGAGGGCGCTTTAAAGCTCAAGGAAATCTCGTACATCCACGCCGAAGGTTATCCTGCCGCTGAGATGAAACACGGTCCTATCGCCTTAATTGACGAGGAAATGCCGGTAGTAGTGATTGCAACAAAAAACTCATCCTACGAAAAAGTAATCAGCAACATACAAGAAGTAAAAGCAAGAAAAGGAATTGTTTTGGCGATTGTAACTGAAGGTGATACCGAGGTGCGGAAAATGGCCGACTACTGCATAGAGATTCCTGATGCGAGCGAAGCGTTTTTACCATTATTAGCGACTATACCTTTACAACTTTTATCCTACCACATTGCTGTTTTAAGAGGTTGCAATGTAGATCAGCCAAGAAACCTGGCGAAGTCAGTTACTGTAGAATAATTTTTTATCTGCTGGAGTTCATAAACTCCAGCAGATTGATTTCTTTGAGCTTTAATTCAATCAGGAATTAAAAAGGCAAATCCCCTGCAACTTCATTAGAGTCAAGATATTCAGATTCACTTTTTGGTGTAGTATTTTCATTGCTCACCGGCGTTTGCTCAAAATCACTTTTCCTGCCCAGGATCGTAAAGTTCTCCGCAACAACTTCGGTCACATACTTCTTCACCCGTTCCCTGTCTTCAAAAGACCGCGTGCGCAGTTTACCCTCAATGTATACCAATTTCCCCTTTTGTAAATATTTAGACGCAACTTCCGCCAGACCCCGCCATAAAACAATATTATGCCATTCCGTCTGCTCTATTCTTTTGCCGTCCTTGTTATAGGTTTCTGATGTAGCCAATGGAAAGCTTGCAACGGTTACACCTCCGTCTAAATGTCTGACTTCAGGATCTTTGCCTAAATGTCCAACTAAAATAACTTTGTTAATACCTGACATGAAATATGGTTTTACTTTTTAACTGAATAAGCACTCATAAAATCGGTAATCACTTTAGGCTGCGGCAAATCGTCAAACGCCGCCAGAGTTACCCACTTTATATCTGCATTCTGATTAAAGTTAATGATATAATTATCTAAAGCAAAAAATTGAACATATATAGTTTGGTGAGTCAACAAATGTTTTTTTTGCCCCAAATCTGTAACATTACAGTCTTTACCAAAGTTTTGTTTTAATAAATCAAAAAATGTTTCGGGCACTTCGCGATAAAACTGTGCGGTTTCTATCAGGGGAAAATCATACAGCTCCTGCCAGATATCTCCAGGCCCCCTCCTTTTTACCAAAACCATATCATCTTTCATTGCCACCAGGTAATTGAAATAACGGATCCGCTTTTTTAATGTCTTCAGTTTCACAGGAAGTACATTGACCTGAGCATTTAACCTGGCATAACAGTCGGAATTTAACGGGCAAATGTCGCAATTGGGGGACTTGGGTTTACATTGTAAGGCTCCAAATTCCATAATTGCCTGGTTGTATAAAGAAGCCTGCTCACCAACAATTAAAGATTGGGCCAGGTTACTGAACGTTTTTTTGCCGGTGGTACTGTTGATCGGGGTATCAATTCCAAAATACCTGGACAATAATCGAAATACATTTCCATCAAGTACAGCCCTGGATTCATTCGAAGAAAAGGAGGAAATTGCTGCCGCTGTATACTCCCCAACTCCTTTTAACCGGATCAGATCCTCGTACTTTACAGGAAAGGTCCCTTCGTATTCGTCCTGAATTTGCAATGCTGTAAATAGCATATTCCTGCCCCTGGAGTAATACCCCAGTCCCTGCCACAATTTAAGCACCTGGGTTTCGGTAGCCGCGGCAAAATCACCTATGGTAGGAAAAGCTGCTAAGAACTTATTGAAATAAGGCATGCCCTGCTCAACCCTGGTTTGTTGCAAAATGATTTCCGATAGCCAAATGACATAGGGATCAGTCGTATTTCGCCAGGGCAGATCGCGTTTATTGGTCAGATACCAATTGATAAGTGTAGACTGGAAACTCATAGCCTGCAAAAGTACACCGATTTTTGAGTTTATCTGCGTTACATTTTATAGCCACTAAGGTTTATACATGTGTTGTTGATCGAGTTTTTGAGAAAACTTGCAATACAGTGATTATAGTTCGAACAAATAAATCATCTTTTATTTTCCTATCTCATTAAAAAGCAATACTTTTGCAACCCCAAAACATATATAATAACGTAGCACACAGTAAATAAATAAATATAAAATATGACTAAGGCAGATATTATTTCAGAAATATCAACGAAAACAGGAATTGAAAAGGTAGATGTACAAGAAACCGTTGAGGCATTTTTCAAGGTCATCAAAAACAGCATGATTGGTGGAGAAAATGTATATGTAAGAGGTTTTGGTAGTTTTGTTGTAAAAAAGAGAGCACAAAAAACTGCTAGGAATATATCAAAAAACACTGCGATTATTATCCCAGAACATTTTGTTCCAAGTTTTAAACCAGCAAAAGTTTTTGTTGATAAAGTAAAAAGCAACTCTAAGAAACTTAGCGTAGAAGCATAATCAGCTATGATAAAAAGTATCCGGAATAAACAAATAATCGTTATAGGAGCAATCGTATTGCTCATTGCATTTTTGTTTACCCGTGATATTAAGGGTTTAGTTAAGCCAAAAGAAGAAACCAGTACCACAGCAATGCCACCATCAGGGGGCGAAATGTCTGAAAAACCTGCTGTACCGGAAATTAGCTTAGTACAAGTTTCTTCTTCGGCTAAAAATGTAATCAATGCCAGCCTTGCTGCAGAAATCACCACATTAGAAAACACATATAATACCGCTTCTGAGGATAAAAAATCCGCAGCGGCAAAGTTATTGGCTCAAAAATGGGATGATATCGAACAACCGATTCCAAGTGCATTATATCTTGAAATTATTGCAAAAAAGGAGGCTTCATTGAAAAACTGGATGTCGGCAGGCGACCAGTTTATGAAAGCGTTTGACAATACCCGCGACAGTTTGATGCTGCCAGCACTGTTGCAAAAAGCGCACACTGCGTATACCAATGCAGTTGCGATTGATTCCAGTAATGCGGCCGCAAAAACCGGGTTAGGTATTACAATCGTAAACGGAATGGGCATGCCAATGCAGGGGATTGCCATGCTGCTTGATGTGGTTAAAAAAGATCCTAAGAACTTAAAAGCAAATATGAGTTTAGGTACTTTCGCCATCAAATCAGGTCAGTTTGACAAAGCGATCACCCGATTTGAGTCCATCGTTGCAACAAATCCATCGCCAGACGCCTATTTTTACCTGGCTACAGCGTACGAAAATCTTGGACGAAACCAGGAAGCTATTGATGCTTATTTAAAAAGCAAAAAACTAGCTGCAAATGCTAAACTATCTCAGTTTATTGACGAGAAAGTGATTGCATTGAAGAACAAACACTAATAAACAGATTTATCAAAATATTTAAAATTTAAAGTTATGCCAAGCGGTAAAAAAAGAAAAAGACATAAAATGGCCACCCACAAACGTAAAAAACGTTTAAGAAAGAACAGACATAAGAAAAAATAGTTTTTCTTGGAAAAAACTAACAATTAAGGCTAGGATTAAATCGTAGCCTTAATTGTTGGTTTCCAATGTTTTTATTTTGTCCATGTGTTAATAAGGCATTAGCCTTAAAATCTGTAGCTTTTGGTAAAGGAACTAATTATAGATTCATCTCCTTTGGGAGTAACCATAGCTTTAGTTGAAGATAAACAACTTGTAGAACTTCATAAGGAACAGATCAATAACAACTACGCCGTTGGCGACATTTATTTGGGCCGCATAAAGAAAATTATGCCGGGCCTGAATGCTGCGTTTGTTGATGTTGGTTATGAAAAAGATGCATTCTTGCATTACTTTGATCTTGGTCCGCAAGTCCAATCTTTAATAAAGCTTACTAAAATCAAGCGTAATGGCTCTGTTAACGGCACTTTATTAGATAATTTCAAATTAGAGGAGGACATTAACAAAGCGGGTAAGATATCTGAAGTGGTGGGCAAAAACCTTGTTTTGCCAGTTCAGATTGCGAAAGAACCCATCTCCACAAAAGGACCCAGACTAAGCTCTGATCTTTCTATTGCAGGAAGGTATATTGTATTGGTGCCTTTTTCTAACGTGATCTCTATCTCTAAAAAGATTAAGAGCAATACCGAACGTAATCGATTAAAGAAGATTATCGAAAGCATCAAACCTAAGAATTTTGGTGTAATCATCAGAACAGTTTCTGAGGGTAAAGGTGTTGCAGAGCTTCAAAAAGATTTACTTGACTCGGTAGCGAAATGGGAAAATTTCATTAAGAAATTACCTGATGCTGAGCCGTCCAAACGTGTTTGGGGAGAAATGGACCGTACATCTACGCTGATACGGGACATTTTGAGTACTGACTTTACCAATGTTTACGTAAATGACAGTGGCCTTTTCGAGGACATTCGCTCTTACGTTCACGAGATCTCTCCGGAAATGGAGAAAATTGTAAAGTTTTACAAGCATAAAGAACCGATCTTTGAACATTTCGGTATCGAAAAGCAAATCAAAAATGGCTTTGGAAAAACGGTAAACCTGGCCGGTGGTGCTTACCTCGTTGTAGAACACACCGAAGCATTACACGTTGTTGATGTAAACAGTGGAAACAGAACAGCAAGTAAGGAAAATCAGGAAGAGAATGCCTTACAGGTAAACAAAGAGGCGGCAAAGGAAATTGCCCGTCAATTGCGTTTACGTGATATGGGTGGTATCGTTGTCATCGATTTTATCGATATGCACAAGCCTGCCAATCGTAAGATGTTGTTTGATTATCTGCGCGACCTCATGCAACTGGACCGTGCCAAGCACACCATTCTGCCACCAAGTAAATTTGGTCTTGTTCAGATTACCCGTCAGCGCGTGCGCCCGGAAATGAACATCGTAACCAGTGAGAAATGCCCAACCTGTGATGGTACGGGCGAAATTAAGGCTAGCATCGTTTTGATGGATGACATCGAAAATAACCTAACCTATATTTTGCAAGAGCAAAACGAAAAAAATATTACGCTTTGTGTACATCCTTACATTGAGGCATACATTAAAAAGGGACTCATTTCTTTACATTGGAAATGGTTCTTCAAATTCGGACAACGAATTAAAGTCAAGGCAGTACCATCGTACAACCTAACTGAATTCCATTTCATTTCTTCTAAAGACGAAGAGATCAAGTTATAATAACGATCACGTTTACTTACACAAGCCTGGGTTCTGAATAGAACCCAGGCTTGTTTTTTTTACCGGGTGTTTATTTCTGGAATTTAGCCTAAATTCGTAAAATGAACCAAGCTTATAGCTCGTCATTCACTAAAATTAAATCAATTGGCTAAAACTAAATCAGCATATTTCTGTCAAAGTTGCGGATATGAATCGGCAAAATGGCTAGGTAAATGTCCTTCATGTAATGAATGGAATACATTTGTAGAGGAAATCATTGAAAAGCCGACTTCCAAAGTCCCTTCCTGGAAAACCAATTCCGGAACGCAACGCTTAAACAAGCCGGCCAAAGTAGATGAGATACAATCGATCAAAGAAGAACGAATAGCTACCGGCGACAAAGAATTAGATCGCGTTCTTGGCGGAGGTCTGGTCGCAGGTTCTGTGATCCTCATTGGCGGAGAACCGGGAATCGGCAAATCAACACTGATGCTGCAACTTGCTTTAAACATCTCCGATAAAAAAATATTATATGTATCCGGTGAAGAAAGTGAGCAGCAAATTAAAATGCGCGCAGAAAGAATTACGGAAAAGCCTAAGGCGAACTGCTATATCCTGACAGAAACATCTACCCAGAATATATTCAAACAAATTGAACAACTTGAGCCAGATATCATCATCATCGACTCCATACAAACACTGCATTCAGCTCATATAGAATCCACTCCTGGCAGTGTATCCCAGGTGAGGGAATGTACTGCAGAACTGATGCGCTTTGCCAAGGAAACCGATACACCAGTATTTCTAATCGGTCACATCACCAAAGATGGTACCATAGCCGGACCAAAGATATTGGAACACATGGTTGATACCGTATTGCAATTTGAAGGCGATCGTCACCATGTATACCGAATCTTAAGGGCCATAAAAAATAGATTTGGGGCTGCTGCCGAACTTGGTATCTACGCCATGCATGGAACTGGCCTGAGGCAGGTCTCCAATCCTTCAGAAATTTTACTGTCGCAAAGAGATGAAGAGCTGAGTGGAATTGCGATATCAGCCACACTGGAAGGTGCCAGGCCGATGTTAATCGAAACGCAGGCACTTGTTAGTGCCGCAGCCTACGGAACACCACAGCGCTCTTCTAATGGCTTCGACACAAAGAGAATGAATATGCTATTGGCCGTTCTTGAAAAGAGATGCGGATTCAGACTGAGCACCCGGGACGTATTTCTAAATATAGCGGGTGGTTTGAAGGTTGAAGATCCCGCGATTGATCTGGCTATTATGGTGGCAATCATTTCTTCCCATGAAGAAATCGCCATTTCATCAAAAATATGTTTTGCGGCGGAAGTGGGACTTTCTGGTGAAATCAGAGCAGTAAATCGCATTGAACAGCGTATTTCTGAAGCAGAAAAGCTAGGTTTTGAGAAGGTATTCATTTCCACTTACAACATGAAAGGCTTAAATCTAGAACGTTATCAGATTGAACTGGTCGCAGTTAGTAAAATTGAAGATGTCTTTTCCAGTCTATTTGGCTAAAACTGGCACAACCATCAAAGTGAGTATGTTTTTACTCACTTTTCTACAACAAGGGCATAAAATTCCCCATAAACACTAATCAAGATTGATTACGTAAAAACATAAAGCCTTCAAATAAAGACAATTACAACTATAAGTATATGATTTTAAAAACGGCCTGGTAATTGGATATGTCTAATCGTTGAGCGTCATTTATGATTCTCGACAAACAATAGGGATGATTATCCTCGTTATCGTTAGGTAACGAGGATTTTTTTTTGATATATTCGCTATATTAGGCTTAAACAAATAAATCAACATGATCATAGTCCCAATTATCGTTATCGCAATCCTTTTCTTTATTGGCCTAGGCTATTACAACGGGCTTATCGGCAAAAAAAATCAGGTTGACAATGCATTTTCAGCAATAGATGTCATGTTAAAAAAACGTTTTGACTTGTTGCCAAATTTAGTTGAGACTGTAAAACAATATATGCAATATGAGGAAAGCGTATTGACTAAAGTAGTAGAATTAAGGTCAAAAGCGATGAGTCCGGGCATTAGTAACGAACAAAAACTGGATTTAGACAGACAGCTTAGCAACAGCGTGAAAGGCTTAATGGTAAATGTAGAGAATTATCCGGATCTGAAAGCCAACCAAAACTTCCTGAACCTGCAAAGTACCTGGACCGAAAGCGAAGAGCAAATTGCCGCAGCAAGAAGAACTTATAATGCTTCGGTAACAGATTATAACAATGGAATCATGATGTTCCCGGGAAGTATTTTTGCAGGCATGCTCAACTATCAACCAATTGCTGTATTGGCCAATACAGAGGAGGAACGTAAAAACATCAGCGCAAAAGACCTATTTAACAACTAATGGATAGCAACAATCCTGTTTCAAGCTCCTTACAGCATGCACTCAACACCTTAGAACAACAAAGAAAAGAAGTCTCTTCACTGAAGATAAAAAGCTACCTGCTCCTGGCAGGAGGCGTATTATCCATTGGAACCGGGATTGCTACAGGCTTACTAATTGGGGCAGGAATAGCCGGCGGAGCTGCACTCATTGCCGGGTTTATTTTTATCGGTAAATCCAGTACTAAGTTCAACCATTACAGGTACGACTATAAACAAAATGTCATCTCACTGGTATTAAAGTCTGTTGATGATAGTTTGGAGATAGACTATATGTCTGGTCTGTCAGAAAGAGATTTTATCGACTCACAATTATTTACGCAAGAACCAGATCGGTATCGTAGTGAAGACCAGGTGCATGGAGTTGCAGGAAAGACAAGATTTTCTTTTTCAGAAGTCCATGCGGAATATAAGACCGTAACGCAGACAAAAAATGGCAGACAAGAGCATTGGCATGATATCCTTAAAGGAATCGTTTTCACCGCGGATTTCAACAAAAACTTCAATGGCATTACTGTGGTCAGACCTAAAGACATTAGCAGTAGCATTGGTGCCTGGATATCCAGTGCAATCCCATTATTTTCTGCTTCAGGTAGAAATCTTGTTCAATTGGAAAACCCTGAGTTTAGCAAAACGTTTATCACCTATTCGACAGATCAGGTAGAAGCCAGATATATCCTCACACCGAGCCTCATGGAACGTCTATGTGAACTCAATAACCGTTGCAATTACACCATTTCATTGTCTTTTATTGACTCTAGTGTATATATTGCTTTCCCATTGGATAAAGATTATTTTGAACCACCTGTACATAAAAGCCTGTTGGGAGCAGAGTTTATCAGTGAAGACCTGGAGGTCATCAGATTTATGTACAACATTATCCGTGAATTGGATCTGAATACCAGAATCTGGACTAAAACATAAAAGCAAGATGATATTAAACAACAATGGCCTCTTTTAAGGAGGCCATTGTTGTTTATGTTATTTAGATAAATACATGGATTTATCTTTAATGAGCTTTCTGAAGTAAGGATCTTCCGTGTCCTTGATAAATCTGATCGACTCACCTGTAGACTTCATTTCCGGGCCTAATTCTTTAGTTACCTCAGGGAATTTATAGAATGAGAATACAGGCTCTTTGATCGCATAGCCTTCCAGTTTACGTTCAATTGTAAAATCCTTTAGCTTGTTCACCCCTAGCATCACTTTAGCGGCAATATTAATGTAAGGAACATCATAAGCCTTAGCAATGAAAGGAACAGTTCTTGATGCTCTAGGATTCGCCTCAATTACATATACTTTCTCATCTTTAACTGCAAACTGGATGTTTAACAAACCAATTACATTCAAAGCTCTGGCAATCTTTTTAGAATAAGTTTCCATGTCGTTCATAACCTTTTCAGATAAACTGAAAGGCGGCAGTACGGCACTGGAATCTCCCGAGTGAATACCTGCTGGTTCAATGTGCTCCATTAAGCCAACAATATGTACATCTTCACCATCACTGATCGAATCTGACTCGGTTTCTTCTGCTCTGTCCAGGAAGTGATCAATCAATACACGGTTACCAGGAAGGTCACCTAGTAATTTAACAACAGCCTTTTCAAGATCTTCATCGTTAATCACGATGCTCATCCCTTGTCCACCCAACACATAACTTGGTCTAACCAATACCGGGTAACCCACTTCATTTGCCACAACAATTGCTTCTTCAGCATTTTCTGCAACACCATATTTTGGATAAGGAATATCCAATTCTTTTAGCAGGTCAGAGAAACGTCCCCTGTCTTCTGCAACATCCATATCGTTATATGAAGTACCGATGATCCTTATGCCATTCTCCTGAAGCTTTTCAGCCATTTTCAAGGCTGTTTGACCACCCAACTGAACGATAACACCTTCCGGCTTTTCTAATTCGATAATTTCGCGTACATGCTCCCAGAATACCGGCTCAAAATATAATTTATCAGCCATGTTAAAGTCGGTAGACACGGTCTCCGGATTACAATTGATCATGATCGCCTCAAAACCACTTTCTTTAGCAGCAAGCAAACCATGTACACAAGAGTAATCGAATTCGATACCCTGACCAATACGGTTAGGTCCGGATCCCAATACAATTACTTTCTTTTTATCAGATGGGTGAGACTCGTTCTCCTCCTCAAAAGTAGAGTAGTAATAAGGTGTTTGCGCAGCAAACTCAGCAGCACAAGTATCTACCATTTTATAAACACGTTTGATGCCTAATGACTTTCTGCGTTCATAAACTTCGTCCTCAGTTACATTTCCAAGCAGATAAGCAATCTGAATATCAGAGAACCCTTTTTGCTTCAAGGTAAAGAAGAAATCTTTAGGGATATTATTTAGCGAATAACGTTTCAATTCTGTTTCCAGCTGAACCAATTCATGTATTTGTGACAAGAACCATTTGTCAATGCGCGTAACTTTACGGATTGACTCTAATGGTACACCCATGCTCATGGCATCTTTAATCAGGAATAAACGATTCCAGCTTGGGTGCTCAAGGCCATGCATGATCTCTTCGATACTGCGGTTATGTTTACCATCAGCACCTAAACCAGCTCTGCCAATTTCTAAACTCTGACAAGCTTTTTGTATCGCCTCAATAAAAGTACGTCCAATTGCCATTACTTCACCTACAGATTTCATCTGTAAACCCAGCTCCATATTGGCTCCTTTGAATTTATCGAAGTTCCAGCGCGGAACTTTCACAATCACATAATCAAGTGTTGGCTCAAAATATGCAGAAGTAGTTTTTGTAATCTGGTTTTCCAGCTCATCCAGGTTATAACCGATAGCCAGTTTAGAAGCTATCTTTGCAATTGGATAACCCGTTGCCTTACTGGCCAATGCCGATGAACGTGAAACCCTTGGGTTAATCTCGATTGCAATGATCTCGTCGTTATCAGGATTTACTGAAAACTGCACATTACAACCGCCCGCGAAGTTTCCTATTGCACGCATCATTTTGATGGCCTGGTTACGCATATCCTGGTAGCAACGATCAGACAATGTCATTGCAGGTGCCACAGTGATCGAATCACCTGTGTGGATACCCATCGGATCGAAGTTTTCTATAGAGCAGATAATGATTACATTGTCATTGCTATCTCTTAACAACTCCAATTCGTATTCTTTCCAACCCAAAACAGCTTGTTCTACCAATACCTCATGTGTTGGAGAAGCCTCAAGTCCACGTTTTAAAGCCTGGTCAAATTCTTCTTTCTTGTGTACAAAACCACCACCAAAACCTCCCAATGTATAAGAAGGTCGGATTACCAGTGGGTAACCAATTTCCTGAGCAGCTTCTTTACCTTCAAGGAAAGAGTTGGCAATTTTTGAAGTTGCTACCCCTACCCCTATATCAACCATTAACTGGCGGAAGGCTTCACGGTTTTCTGTTTTCTCGATTGCAGCAACATCTACACCGATCACCCGCACTCCGTATTTCTCCCAAATTCCACGTTCAGAAGCCTCAATACAAAGATTCAAAGCCGTTTGGCCACCCATGGTAGGCAATACAGCATCAATTTGACGTTCTTGCAAGATCTGTTCGATAGAATCTACTGTCAATGGCCACAGGTAAACATGATCACCGATTACTTTATCGGTCATGATGGTTGCAGGATTGGAGTTGATGATCGAAACTTCGATTCCCTCTTCTTTTAAAGATAAGGCGGCTTGCGATCCTGAGTAGTCAAATTCACAAGCTTGTCCGATGATAATAGGACCCGATCCGATGATTAGTACCGAGCGTATGGAGGTGTCTTTAGGCATAAGGCTTTAAAAAGTCTAATGATATATGAGTAAAAAAATGCAATTTTATAGACGGAGCGTCTGAAGATTTTCCTTGCTTATAGCATGATGATCCCGACTCTTCTGTCGGGATGCAAAGATACATTTTTACTCATTAATTTTTAGGTATTTTTTTAAAAAGCCTGATAAATAAAAAAGGAAAGTATTTTTCCTTTCAATAAGCTCACAATCTGCTTTTTATTGCTGAAACTTCAACGTTCCAACATCCGTAGTCGTACTGTCAATTACAGCAACGTCTTTAACTACAATGTCCTGATAGGGCGGCTTAGCTTTCGCCAATAGGGTATAGGTTCCGGTTTTTATGTTTTTAAAAATAAAACTCCCGTTTACAGCATTCAACCTCAAGGTATCCGCACCATTTATTGCCATAACCTCAATAGCACCGTCTGCAGGCATTAATTTCCCTTGAATAGAGCCGGTTTTAATCATTGTAAATGCCGAAAGGCTAAACAGCAAACCAGTAATAAAAAACAACCTGACACTTATTTTTTTCATTAAAAAGCTTTTTAATTGTGATGCTTAACAAACACCGAAGTTGGGATATTGTTTTTTTTATCCTTATTTGCATGTACTTTTGGCCATGTTCCTACTCGAATCTACCTTTATCCGATTCTTTATCGACCAGTTTGAACACACTGGCTGGCCAGAATGGCTGGGCGTTGTCAGCGGACTCATCTGTATTTACCTTGCTGCAAAAGAGCGCGTCTTAAGCTGGCCAATCTCTATCATTAGCGTAATCGCTTATGCCTGGGTTTTCTTTTCAGCCAAAATGTATGGCGACATGTCGTTGCAGTTCTACTTTTTGTTTACGGCATGCTATGGCTGGTATTTTTGGGTCAGCAAGAAATCCCAAACCCAGCAGCCAATTACTTTGATCAAACCGCGCGACTGGCTCTACGTCATTTTTGCCGTTGCCATACTTACTGTTTTGTTGGCTCTCTTTTTAAAACATTTTACAGATACAGACGTCCCCTATGCTGATGGTTTTTGTACAGCAATGAGTTTTGTAGCGCAAATTCTGCTCACCAGAAAAGTCCTTCAAAACTGGATCGTCTGGATTATAGTAGACATTTGCTATATCCCCCTGTATATTTACAAACATTTAAATCTGAGCGCAGTATTTTACGCGGTTCTTGTTATTATCGCAATCAAGGGCTATTTAGACTGGAGGAAAACCTATCGTGGACAAACAAATTAAAAAAATAGCTGTAGTTGGGCCTGAAAGCACTGGAAAATCGACCATTACGCAACAATTGGCCAGACATTATCGTACACATTGGGTTCCGGAATATGCCCGTTATTATTGTGATGCTTTAACCAGCCCTTGTGATTTACAAGACGAAATTAACATGTTCCATGGACAACTGGCATTGGAAGAGTCGATACTTACTGTTGCAGAAAAAGATCTTATCTTCTGTGACACGACCTTCCTGACTGTAAAAATATGGAGTGATGAGGTTTTTGGAGAAACCCCACAGATTGTTCTGGACGCGCTGCCAAAGCACCACTATGATTTATATCTGCTTATGGACATCGATTTGCCATGGCAGGATGACCCCTTACGTGATTTCCCGCATAAGCGGGAGCATTTTATGCAGGTATGGCAAAACGAACTTAAATTGCTTAGTGCCAACTATCATCTGATTAGCGGAGTAGAAAACCGCCTAAGCAATGCCATTCAAGCCGTTGATAAATTCCTTGCGACGGTATAAGCAAAACACTTCTCTTGTTATTAACAAAATAAGCAGGTACCTTTGCCCCATCAAAAGGGGGTGCCTTGTTTTGTCAAAAAACACAAATACAGGCTGAGAACATACCCAATACATGCGCTAAGCGTGTATGCACCTGATCCGGATAATGCCGGCGTAGGGATGGAGTTATGGAGTTTAACTGGGCTATAAGTACCCCTTACTTATGGTGGTTTAACTAAAAAAACAATGAAAAAATTAATGATCGCAGCATTTGCTGTGCTGTTCATGCCTTTATTTCTTAAAGCGCAATTTACCATTTCAGGTACTGTTGCCGAAAATGGTAAATCTTTACCCGGTGCTTCAGTTCGATTAAAAAGCAATGGCAATGGCGTTGCTACAGATGCAAACGGAAAGTACCAGATCAACAATCTCAAAGCTGGAAAATACATCGTTTCAGTAAGCTTTATTGGTTATCAATCCATTGAAAAAACGATTAGCATTGATAAAGATCAAACCCTGGACTTTGATTTAAAACAGTCGGCATTTCTTGCAGATGAAGTTGTAGTACGGGCAACGAGGGCAACAGAAAAATCAGCCACGACTTATAAAAACTTAAGCAAGGAAGATATCGCACAAAATAATTTTGGCCAGGATCTTCCCTTCATCTTGAATAATACCCCGGGCGTAGTGGTTACCTCTGATGCTGGCGCCGGTGTAGGCTACACTGGGATTCGGATTAGAGGCAGCGATGCAAGTCGCGTCAATGTAACCATAAACGGCATTCCTTATAATGACAGTGAAAGTCAGGGGATATTCTGGGTAAACATGCCAGACTTTGCCTCTTCTGTAGATAATATTCAAATCCAACGTGGCGTAGGTACCTCTACCAACGGCGGTGGCGCCTTCGGCGGAAGCTTAAATATACAAACCAGTGCACCGGCACAACATGCTTATGCAGAAGTAAACAACACTTACGGCTCGTTTAACACCCTTAAAAACACAGTTAAAATTGGAACAGGTTTAATAGATAACAAATGGAGTTTCGATGGCCGTTTATCCCGGGTAACTTCAGATGGTTTTGTTGACCGCGCTGCATCTAAACTTAAATCCTATTTCCTTTCTGGCGCTTACTACGGAAAAACAGATTTGTTACGCATTAACGTGTTTTCCGGAACCGAACAAACCTATCAGGCCTGGAATGGCGTACCGGAAGCCAAATTACGCGGAGACCTGGAAGGATTAAAAAAACATTATGAAAATAATCTGGATTACCTGTATTATACAAAAGCAGATTCATTAAACCTGTTCAATTCAAACAACAGAAAATACAATCAGTTTACCTATAAGGATCAAAACGACAATTACGCCCAAAATCATTATCAGGCCTTATACGCCAAGCAGTTCAGTGAAAAGTTTTCATTCAACGGAGCGCTGCATTACACCGATGGAAAAGGATATTATGAGGAATACAAGAACAAGCAAAAGTTAAGTAAATATGCCCTTCCACCAGCAAACGTGGGTGGTGTTGATGTAACCAAAACGGATCTGATCCGTCGCCGTTGGTTAGACAACGACTTTTACGGATTAACTTACGCTTTCAATTATATTCCATCATCTGACTTAAACATTACCCTGGGGGGTGCATACAATCAATACCGGGGCAAGCACTTTGGCCAGGTAATCTGGGCACAATATGCTTCAACTGCAACAAATGATTACCACTATTATGACGGCAAAGGAAACAAAGACGATTTTAACAGCTATGTTAAAGTTAACTATAGCCCTGCAAGTCAATTAAGCCTATTTGCCGACCTCCAATACAGAAATGTAAACTATGACATTACTGGTCTTGATAAAAACCGCAATACGCTTGATTTCCATAACAAATACAACTTCTTTAACCCTAAAGTTGGTGCTACTTATTTCATCAATGACCAAAGTAATCTTTATGCTTCATTTAGTGTAGGTAACAAAGAGCCAAACAGGGATGACTTCACCAATCTTAAAGCGGGATTACCAGTACCAAAGTCAGAGCATTTAAACAATATCGAAGCAGGCTACCGCATTACACAGAAGGACTTCAATATAGGCATCAATGCGTATGGGATGTTCTATAAAGATCAGCTGATTTTCACCGGAGAGGTAAATGATGGTGGAGATCCTTATCGTCAGAATGTAGACAAAAGTTCTCGTTTAGGAATTGAATTAGATGGTTCATACACCATTAGTCCGAAGTTTATCATCAATGCCAATGCTGCTTTAAGCAGAAACAAAATTAAAAATTATGTAGACTACGTTTCCGTATATGACGAGAACTATGAGCTGATTAAAGTTCAGGCTACAAATTATGCCAGTCCAGACATTTCTTTTTCACCCAATACTGTACTTTTCGGAGAACTGGTTTATAAGCCACTGTCCGGGTTTGCCATTGCACTACAGGAAAAATATGTGAGCAAACAGTTTATGGACAATACCCAAAACGATACACGAAAATTAGATGCCTACTGGGTAAGTAATGCCCGAATAGGCTACGACTTCAGCCTGAAAGGCATTAAAAACATCAATATCGGATTGCTTGCAAATAATATTTTAAACAGAAAATATGAAAGTAATGGCTACACTTACAGCTCAATATATCCATGGGGCACAGTAACCGAGAACTTTTACTTCCCTCAGGCCGGAACTAATTTCTTACTTTCGCTAAATCTGAAATTTTAATACAACATGAAGAAGTTCATCGAAAAACTACATTTTATTACGCACGATATTCCACAGCATAGTCATATCGGACAGGCGCAAATTGCCTGTAGCGCTGGCGCCAAGTGGATTCAATATCGCTGTTTAACAAAAGCTGATGAACAACTTCTGGAAGATATTCATGCCATTGCAGAGATCTGTGACGATTGGGGGGCTACCCTGATCGTTACAGATCATATTCATTTAAATGGCAAAGCCGATATCCAGGGTTTTCATATCGAAGATATGGATGCTGATTTCACCAAAATACGTGAACAGTTAGGAGAAGCGGTAACCATTGGAGGTTCTGCCAATACGATTGAAAATCTAATCAGAATCGCTCAGGAAGGTGCTGATTATGCGGGATTCGGCCCATTTTATACAACGATAACAAAACCCAACGACTATCCGCTTTTAGGCATCGAAGGTTATCAACAAGCCATATCTGCATTAAAAAAACAGGGAATAGATTTTCCTATACTCGCAGTAGGCGGAGTTACCAGAAACGATATCGATCCACTGATGGCTACTGGAGTTTTCGGCATCGCGGTATCTGCTGCAGTCAACCAGGCCGAAAATATGTATGAGGCATACCTCGACTTTTATGACAGGATTATGTAATTGTAATTCCAAAAAAACAAAAAAGATATTGCCCTAAAACCTACATTTGTCTAAAATATTCTCCCTTTGGACAAGCCCGAAATCATAGAGAAACCAGATCCTTACGCGGCCTTGCGGTTCCGGGAATTCCGTTCCTACCTTGGCATGCGATTCTTTTTCACATTTGCTTACCAGATGCAGGCCGTAATCATTGGCTTTCACATTTACCATTTAACCAAAGATCCATTGGCATTGGGATTGGTTGGCCTCTGCGAAGCCATTCCGGCCATCGGCATTGCCCTATATGGAGGATATGTAGCTGATAAATCTGAAAAAAGAGGCCTGCTGATTAAAATTTTCAGTGGTGTGTTTTTATGTTCTTTGGTGATGCTCATCGTCACCATGAAACAGATGCATCCTTATATTCCTGAATCCTATATCATTCCGGTGATGTATTTCATGGTCTTTGGAATTGGACTGGCGCGCGGTTTTTTCGGCCCGACCTCCTTTTCCATTATGGCCCAGATTATTCCTAAAAAACTGTATCCAAATTCCAGCACATGGAATAGTTCATCCTATATGTTAGCCTCCATCGTTGGTCCTGCTGCAGGGGGATTGATCTATGGCTTTTTTGGAATTACAGTCACCTATATGGTGATTATCTTTTTTATACTCATTGCACTCACCTGCATCTTCTTTTTAAAAGAACATCCACCGCGATTCATTCCCAAGGAAAGCATTGTTAAAAGTCTTACAGAAGGCGTTCAGTTTGTATTTAAAAACAAAATGATGCTCGGCGCCATGAGCCTCGATTTATTTTCCGTGTTTTTTGGCGGAGCTGTGGCTTTGTTGCCCGTATTCGCCAATGACATTCTTAAAGTAGGCCCTGAAGGCCTGGGTTATATGCGTGCGGCAGCATCAGGCGGAGCTGTACTTACCATGCTTGCTATGGCAAAGATCTCTCCAATGAATAAACCCTGGAGAAACCTTTTAATTGCAGTTACAGGTTTTGGCCTCAGTATCATCTGTTATGGCTTATCCAAAAACTTTTATGTAACCTTATTTTTTCTGTTTACAGAAGGTGCGTTTGACAGCATTAGTGTATTGATCCGGTCTACCATTATGCAATTACTTACCCCCGATGAAATGCGGGGCCGTGTATCCGCAGTAAACAGTATGTTTATTGGCTCTTCTAATGAAATTGGGGCATTTGAATCGGGTCTGACAGCCAAACTCATGCGTACAGTCCCCGCAGTAGTGTTTGGAGGCGGTATGACCATTATTGTAGCTGGCATCACGTACTTAAAAACCAAAAGTCTGTTAACGTTAAGCATCCAGGAGATCAACGAACAAAAAACACAATAGCAGATTAAACTTCCTGCCTTTCTCCGATTTGCTGTCTCCACATGGCGTAATACAGCCCGTTAAGCTGTAGCAACTCATCATGCTTGCCCTGCTCAATAATGTGACCTTTCTCCAATACAAAGATTCGGTCGGCATGTTTGATCGTTGACAATCGATGTGCAATCAAAATCGTGATGTGATTGGTATGAACAGAAATGTCACGAATGGTCGCTGTAATTTCCTCTTCGGTTAAAGAGTCCAAAGAAGACGTTGCCTCATCGAAGACCAGAATATCCGGCTGTCTCAGGAGCGCTCTGGCAATCGATAAGCGCTGTTTCTCTCCACCAGATACTTTTACCCCACCTTCACCAATTACAGTATCTAGGCCGTTCTCTGCCCGGGCCATGAGGTTATGACAAGCCGCTTGTTTCAATACACGCAAACACTCTTCGTCAGTAGCTCCCGGACGCACAAACTGCAGGTTTTCCCTGATCGTTCCTGAAAACAGCTGCGTATCCTGGGTGACAAATCCGATTTTCTCTCTCAACAAATCCAAATCAATTTCTTTACTCGAAGTATTGTTATAAAAGACTTCCCCTTCAATTGGCTGATAAAGGCCAACCAAAAGCTTAACCAGGGTAGTTTTACCTGAACCAGAAGGCCCAACAAAAGCAATGGTTTCACCATTATGGGTACTGAAAGTGATGTCATTCAGCGCATTGTGCTTTCCAGTAAGGTGCTTAAAATTAACATCTTCAAAGGCCAGCTTAGTAATTTTATCAAGTTTAACAGGGTTTAAAGGTTTCTGATCAATTGGGGTACTTAAAATCGCTTTAAAATTACCCAAAGACACTTCGGCCTCTCTCCAGGCTAAAATTACGTTACCAAGCTCCTGCAGTGGTCCAAACAGGAAAAATGAGTAGAACAGGAAGGAAAAATATTGACCTGGCGAAATCGTATTTTCAAAAATAAGAATCAATAGGACAACCACCATACTACTCCGCACAAAGTTTACTGTTGTACCCTGCACAAAACTCATGCTGCGCACATATTTGACTTTTCTAAGCTCCAAGCCCAATATTTTATATGTCGTTTTATTGAGACGCTCTATTTCCTGATTGGCCAGGCCCAAACTCTTAACCAATTCAATATTTCTTAAAGATTCAGTTGTAGATCCGGCCAATGCCGTAGTTTCTGCAACGATACTTCTTTGGATGGTTTTAATCTTCCGACTTAAAAACCAGCTCACAAAGCTAATGATGGGTATCGCGGAGAAATAGATCAAGGTAACCTTATAACTTACCGTAACTGAATAAACAATGACAAAAACCATCCCGATCAGACTGACGAATAAAATACTGATGAACGAAGTAATGAACTTCTCCGAGTCTAAACGAACCTTTTGCAGTATCCCCAAAGTTTCACCGCTACGCTGATCCTCAAACACCTGGTAAGGCAACTCTAAAGAGTGCTTCAAACCATCAGCGTACATCTGGGCACCAACTTTCTGAACGATGATACTCGTAAAGTAATCCTGAAAGTTTTTGGCAATTCTGGATACCATTGCGGCGCCAACACCCAAACCAACAAGCCCAAGTACACCCCAGATAAATTCACTACGCGCTAAAACATCTTTTTTTTCAATAAACCGATCCACTATTCTTCCTGTAATGTATGGATCTAGCAGAGAGAAGCCGATATTAATGGCAGCAAGCAACAGCGCCAGAACCACTATCCACTTGTAGTTCTTCAAATATTCAATCAGTAAATTCATTAATCAGAGTTTTGTTTTGAGGGATCAAAAATAAAGAAAGGGAATGAAGCATTTGCCTCATTCCCTTTAATTGACTTATAAATTATAAATGACCAGGTTATACTGTCATGATATCTTTTTCTTTCGCTTCAGAATGTTTCTCCACCTTGATGATATAAGCATCTGTTATTTTCTGAACTTCAGCCTCACCGGTTTTGATCTCATCATCAGAAACGCTTTCTCCTTTTAGTTTTTTGATCTTTTCATTGGCATCTTTACGGATGTTACGAACCGTGATTTTACCACGCTCAGCCTCTTCTTTAACCTTTTTAACCAAATCTTTTCTACGCTCTTCAGTCAATGGTGGAACTACCAAACGGATTACAACACCATCATTTTGTGGATTAATGCCAATATTAGCCTCCATGATCGCACGTTCTATAGGAACAAGCATGTTTTTTTCCCAAGGCTGAACAAGAAGCGTCCGCGCATCCGGAGTATTGATACTCGCAACCTGAGACAGCGCAGTAGCACTACCATAATAATCTACAAATATGCCGTCTAGCATTCCTGCAGAAGCCTTTCCTGCACGAATTTTAGTCAATTCAGCTTCACAATGGTCAATTGCCTTGTCCATGTTAGCTTGGGCATCTTGTAATTGTTTCTTTATGAGGTCATTCATGTTTTGTAAAATTTAACCAAAAATATAAAATATATTAGAATCAGGCTTTAACCAGGGTGCCAATTTCTTCTCCCTGGGCTATTTTCATAAAATTGCCTGTTTTATTCATATCAAATACAATAATAGGCAGTTCGTTCTCTTCACATAAAGTAAAGGCAGTCATGTCCATGACATTTAAACCCTTGGAATAAACTTCTTTGAAAGAGATTTCCGAATACTTAACTGCTGCCGGATCTTTTTCAGGATCGGCTGTATATATACCATCTACCCGTGTTCCTTTTAAAACAACATCGGCTTTAATTTCGATCGCTCTTAAAGCTGCCGCAGAATCGGTGGTGAAATAAGGATTACCAGTACCAGCACCAAAAATCACTACACGTCCTTTTTCCAGGTGGCGAACTGCTCTTCTACGAATAAATGGTTCACAAATCTGCTCCATTTTTATTGCTGTAAGTAACCGGGTTTTCAAGCCTACTTTTTCCAGCGCATCCTGTAAAGCCATACTGTTAATTACTGTGGCCAACATCCCCATATAATCAGCCTGTGCGCGGTCCATTCCAGATTTTTCAGCGCTCAAGCCTCTAAAAATGTTACCACCACCAATTACAATTGCAATTTCAAGGCCCTTATCATGTACTGCTTTGATATCCTCAGCATATTGCCTAACACGTTCGTTATCAATACCATATTGCTTTTCGCCCATCAGCGATTCGCCGCTGAGCTTTAGTAGAATGCGCTTATACTTCATGACCTCAAAAATATTAACAATTTTTTACTTACCCGCTATCGTTTTAACAATTGATGTAAATATTTGACAACTACACTTTTTGCCCCTTCAACCAGACTTCTTTAAGGTTTAACTCATTATCCAGAACAAGCAAATCAGCGGTATAGCCTAAGGCTACTTTTCCAATCTGGTCCGATAAACCGATCAGCTTGGCTGGGTACAGAGCAGCCATCTTCAAAGCATCTGATAAACTGATCCCACAATGCGCTACACAATTTTTCACTGCTTGCAGCATGGTTAATGAAGAACCGGACAAGGTAACCGCCCCACCCGCATTGCTTACGTCAGGAACCACAAATTTATCGCCCATCTGCATATGCTGATACGGTCCATGATCACAGGCAGCCACCGCGTCAGTAATCAGGAACAAACGCTCCTTCAAAATTTTCTGACTAAACTTAACCACTTCGAAATCGACATGCTGACCGTCTGCAATAATGCTTGCCTTTGCCTCATCGTGATTAAATACAGCAGTAGGAATTCCCGGCTCACGGTGGTGTATGGGAGTCATGGCGTTAAACAGGTGGGTTGTTGTAGCAATCCCCTTGTTGTATGCCGCTGTTGCCTGTTCAAAAGTGGCATCACTGTGCCCTAACGACAGCAATACACCGTGATCAAGCAGGTATTCAATCACTACATCATCTTGTAATTCCGGTGCAATTGTCATCATTTTGATCACCCCATCTCCAAAATCCAGTAAGGCTTTGATTTCATCCAAAGTTGCTTTTCGTATGTAGGCTTCTACGTGTGCACCCCTACGTTTTGCATTCAGAAAAGGGCCCTCTAAATGTAAACCTAAAAAATTCCTTGCCTCGCCCCGATGCGCTTTCGCAGCCTCAATGCAGCTGTTAAAAACCTCAGGAGTGTTTGTCGCCATGCAGGCTAAAAAGCCTGTAGTCCCCTTGCTCAGTAGGTCATCTTCCATCATCCTAAGCGTTTCGACACTTGGTTCTGCGGAAAACAACCTACCGCCTCCCCCATAAATCTGCAGATCAACAAAGCCGGGAACCACCAGATGATGGGCGTTATCCTGTATTTCTGTAACGCTAAGTGCGCTGATCCTTCCTGCTTCGATGTGTAAGTCATGGCGCTGGGCTAGCGTGTCTTCTTCAGTATAAAATCTGGCGTTTTGAATTGTAACTGACATATGTTTTTTATAGATATTAAAGGCGAGTAAATCAAAGTTACCGAATTAGCCCATAAATAATTAAACCTGCGCAATCAAAATAATAAGAAACAAAAAGCCCGATCATGAATCATGACCGGGCTTTCCAATTTATTTAAATGCTAATTAAGCACCCAATTGTACACGTTTAAATGCAACAACTGTTAGGTCTTTTGAAACATCATTTAAGAATTTACGAACATCTTTAGATGAATCTTTAACAAACTCCTGGTTTAATAAAGTACTGTCTTTGTAGAATTTGTTCAATTTACCAGCAGCAATTTTCTCAACCATTTCTTCAGGTTTACCTTCAGCACGGATTTGTTCTTTAGCAATTTCAGTTTCACGCTCGATAGTTGTTGCGTCAACATCAGCTTTGTCTAAAGCAACAGGACTCATTGCAGCGATTTGCATAGCTACATCTTTACCTGCTTCTTCCACACCTGCACCAGCCTGGTTTAATGCAACCAAAACACCTAAACGGTAGTTACCGTGAATGTAAGGAACAACCAATTCACCAGTAACGGTTTCAAATTTAGAGATACCGATTTTCTCGCCGATTTTACCAGTGTTTTCAACAATGATATCCGCAACTTTTTGTCCGTCGATTTCTAAAGCCAATAACTCCTCTAAAGAAGCTGGATTATTTTCAATCGCTAAATCAGTGAATTTGTTAGCCAAAGCTACGAAGTCAGCATTTTTAGCAACGAAGTCAGTTTCGCAGTTTAATTCAACTACCACACCACGTTTGCCATCAGCTGTAGCTTTAGCAATTACAACACCTTCGTTAGAATCACGATCCTGACGAGAAGCTGCTACTTTAGCACCTTTTTTACGTAAATAATCAACCGCTGCTTCGAAATCACCGTTTGCTTCGATCAATGCTTTTTTGCAGTCCATCATACCAGCACCGGTTTGTTGGCGTAATTTGTTTACATCTGCTGCAGAAATTTGTACTGTAGACATTTTAATTTCTTTTTAAGTTTTTATCAAAAAATAAAGGGTTGTATACGAGTTGTTGTAGTATAACCGCAACGCATCATATACAACCCTGATTATATTATTTAAGCTTCTTCGCTAGTACCTTCTTCGGTATCAGCCTCTACTTTTTTTCTTCTTGCACCAGGAGCAGCAGCTTCAGGAGCATCAGCAGCAGCTTTCGCAGCTACAGCTTCTTTTTCAGTTTCCTCGTCTTTTTCGCGTTTGCGCTCATCTAAACCTTCTTCAATTGCTTTGATGATTACATCAGTAATTAAAGAGATCGATTTAGTAGCATCATCATTCGCTGGAATTGGGAAATCGATGTTAGAAGGATCAGAGTTGGTATCAACCATTGCAAAAGTTGGAATGTTTAATTTCAACGCTTCGCTAACAGCGATATGTTCTTTTTTAACGTCAATTAAAAAGATTGCAGCTGGTAAACGGTTTAAGTCCGCGATACCACCCAATAAGCTTTCCAATTTGATACGCTCACGTTGGATCATCAAACGCTCTTTCTTAGAAAGAATAGAGTAAGTACCGTCTTTAGTCATTTTATCGATGGTAACCATCTTTTTGATTGACTTACGTACAGTAGCAAAGTTGGTTAACATACCACCTAACCAACGCTCAGTTACGAAAGGCATGTTTACTTTTTTTGCTTGATCAGCAACGATTTCTTTAGCTTGTTTCTTAGTCGCCACAAACAGTACTTTACGTCCTGATTTTACAATCTGTTTGATTGCTGAAGCAGCTTCTTCAGTTTTAGTTAAAGTTTTATTTAAATCTATAATGTGGATACCATTGCGCTCCATGAAAATGTAAGGCGCCATTTTTGGGTTCCATTTACGGGTAAGGTGACCGAAGTGTACACCTGCATCCAATAAGTCTTGATATGTAGTTCTTGCCATTGTGTTTGTCTCCTTAGATTAACGTTTACTGAATTGGAATTTCTTACGTGCTTTCTTACGTCCTGGTTTCTTACGTTCAACCATACGCATATCACGGGTCATTAACCCTTTAGCGCGTAATGCTGGTTTTTTCTCAGCATCTAATTCAACAATAGCTTTAGCGATAGCTAAACGAACTGCTTCTGCCTGACCTTTGATACCACCACCTGCTACGTTTACATTTACATCATACTGACCAACCAATTCCGAAACTTCGAATGATTGATTAACGATGTATTGCAAAGGTAATGTTGGGAAATATACTTTATGGTCTTTACCATTTACGGTAATAGTGCCGTTGCCTTCTTTTAAATAGATACGTGCAACAGCAGTTTTTCTTCTTCCTGAAGTGTTAGTAACTGACATTTCTTCTTTAATTAAAGTTTAATGGTTTTTGGTGATTGAGCTGCATGCGGATGCTCAGCACCTGCATAAACAAAAAGGTTTGTGTACAATTTAGCACCTAATTTAGTTTTAGGTAACATACCTCGTACTGCTTTTTCAATAACACGTTTTGGATGTTTAGCCATTAACTCTTTTGGAGAAATGAAGCGTTGACCACCTGGATATCCAGTGTATGAGGTATAAACCTTATCATTGAATTTATTTCCGGTCAACTTAACCTTGTCTGCATTAATAACGATAACGTTATCACCGCAGTCTACGTGTGGGGTATACTCAGGCTTGTTTTTACCACGGATGATCATAGCGATCTTCGATGACAAGCGCCCCAAAATCTCGCCTTGTGCATCAACAACAACCCACTGTTTGTTAACAGTTTTAGCATTGGCAGAGACAGTTTTGTAACTTAACGTATTCACTTGCTTGTATTTAATTTGTTTAACAATTATTTATTACCCCTCAAATTTAGGGACTGCAAAGATAGACAGAAATATTTAATTATCAAACGGTTGAGCCAATAATAATTAAAATAAATGCAGATAAACCAGATTATGACTATAAATTCCTATATAACGGAGTGATGTTATACCGGGGCTGTGCTAAACTATAAAGGTGAAACTGTTGTAAAT
>NZ_JADFBX010000001.1 GCF_015223055.1 Pedobacter sp. MC2016-24 | reverse complement strand
CAAAGGATATAGTTTTAGATCATTTAGATGAGATTTTCAATGATGTAGAAGGTAATAAGATTGTATATCTGGGCATTGCTTTAGCTAATCTTGGGCTGTACAATAGCATCTGGACTGATTGGATAGCAAAATTTGATGGGGATAAGATCGTTTCCCAAGCTATAAAAAGGATTGAAGCCAAAATTGAAGCTAACCTACTTTCACAAGCATTAACCAACCAGGTTAACAGTGCTATTGCAATATTCGTTCTGAAAAACAAGTACAAATGGAGCGATAGACAGGAGATAGATCATACCACTCAAGGTGACAAAATCACTTGGAATGAGGTGAAAACTTATAGAAAGGATTCTGAATAATTGAATCTTACAATTAAACAAACCATTGCATTAGACCTGTTAGAAGATAATGTTACCACTGAATTAGTTTTTGGTGGTGGTGCAGGTAGTGCAAAGTCATTTCTTGGATGTTATTGGGTATTGAAAAACTGCTTAAAATATAAAGGTAGTAGATACCTGATAGGTAGGTCAAAATTAAAAAGCCTTAAAGAAACCACATTAAACAGCTTATTCGATGTGTGTAAATTACAGGGATTATTACCTAGTGAGCATTTTAACTACAATCAACAATCAGGAGTAATCAGGTTTTTCAATGGATCTGAAATCATACTTAAAGACTTATTCACCTATCCATCAGATCCAAATTTTGATTCATTAGGTTCATTGGAGATTACAGGTGCATTCATTGATGAATGTAACCAGATCAGCGAGAAAGCGTGGTTGATAGTGAAGTCACGTATCAGGTATAAATTAGATGAATTCGGTATCATTCCAAAGATTCTAGGTACTTGTAACCCCTCTAAAAATTGGGTTTACAGTGAGTTTTATAAGAAACAAAATGATGGCTCAATTGAGTCATATAAGCGGTTTGTACAGGCTCTTGTAACAGATAATCCTTACATATCACAGCATTATATTGATTCATTACATACCCTAGATCAGGCATCTAAGCAAAGATTATTGTTTGGAAATTGGGATTATGATAATGACCCTTCAACACTGTTAAGTTTTGATCAAATACTGGATCTATTCAATAATACCCACATACCACCAGACAATTCTAAGAAAGCAATTACAGCAGATATTGCTATGCAGGGTGCTGATAAGATGGTGTTAACCTACTGGTCTGGTTTAATTGCAGAGAATATTAAAGTAATTCCTAAATCTGATGGTAAAGAAGTCATTGATGCAATTGAATCAATGGCGAACACCTATGGAGTACCTAAATCCAGAATTGTATATGATGCTGATGGCGTTGGTTCATTCGTTGGTGGATTCTTACAAGGTGCAAAAGCATTCAACAATGGGGCTAAAGCACTTAATAACGAAAATTATAAAAATCTTAAAACTCAATGCATCTACAAATGGTGTGACAGGGCGAAAGAAGGTGGTTATTACATCAAAGATCAGCGATACAAGCAAGACATAATACTTGAATTGGAGCAGTTGAAACGGTGTAATATGGATAATGACACAGGGAAATTAGAGGTAGTATCTAAGGATATCATCAAATCAATCATAGGGCATTCACCCGATTTCAGTGACAGTTTAATAATGCGTGAATTTTTGGAATTGAAACAACCGTTCTTTTTTGTTTAAAGGGACTATTTATAAAATATACCCTGTTGAATCAGGGATAATAACAAAAGAATAAAACAATGAGCAGTGGGATTTTTAGACTACTTTTTTTACACCAACAATAAACAAGCACCTGAACCAGTACAGGCAAAGGCACAAACAGCACCAATAGTATATCCATTGATAGGTACGGGTGGGGTTAACTGGTTTTCGGACAATAGTACTCAGTACATCACTAATGGGTATACCTCTAATCCAGTAATATATAGTATAGTAAAGCAAATATCCGATAAGATTGCAGCAGTGCCATTTTATCTATATACGATTGAAAAGGATAAGCACAAAGATTTTAAAAGGTATAAGTCTTTCAGCAGCAGTAATAACCTGATGAGTGCGGAAGCATTTAAATGCAAATCTACATCAATGAAGGAGGTAGATAGTCACCCGATAATGAGCATTTTGGATCAACCAAATCCAAATCAGGGGTGGTCTGATTTTGTAAAGGAAGTTGTGGGCTATAAACTTGTAACAGGTAATAGCTACATATATGGTGCAATGCCAGAATTTGGTGTAAATAAGGATAAAATTATATCCCTTACAGCATTACCTGCTCAATTAATGAATATTGTAAGTAACAATAATCAGGTTGAATATTATAATTTAATTGGTAATAATCAGAGGCTAGAAAAGGAAAATGTTTTGCACCTGAAATACTGGAACCCTGACTTTTCAAGCTCTCAAAATGTATATGGTATGAGTCCATTAAGGGCAGGACTTAAAGTAATGTCATTGAATAATGAGGCATATAATACGCAGGGTGCCGTAATGGCTAATAGAGGTGCTTATGGTATGCTATCTGCTACGGGATCAGAAAGCCCAGAGCAATTGCAACAATTAAAGGACAGGTTCAAAAACGCTGAGACTGGAGAGATAATGATTGTGGCCAGCGAACTAAAATGGACTCAATTTGGTCAACCTAGTGATGAATTACAAATCCTTGAATCAATGGGTTTAAACTTACGTGACCTATGTAATTTGTATGGTTTTCCTTCTTTATTGTTAGGTGATGATACGCAGAAAACGTATTCCAATTATGAACAGGCCGTAAAATCAATGGTATTCAATACAGTTGTACCACTGATTACCGAGCTAAGGGACAATTTAAATAAATGGTTAGTACCTGCTTATAGTAAAGCTGATGGTAAACAGTATTTTATTGACTTTGATATATCTGTTCTCCCTGAATTGGCTACTGATATGGATAAGCTGATAGCACAATTGGCACAGCAATATTGGTTAACACCTAATGAGAAGCGTGCAGCAGTTAAATATGGTACACTACCAGATCCTGCAATGGATAAGGTGTATATGCCACAAGGATTAGTACCTATTGACGAATTATCAATACAAATAGATACAGGTAAACAAGATTTATCCGATTATCAATAAGCTTTAATACTGAATTCGGATGAATCATAAACAGTATTATAGGCAATATAATGCCCTTATTAAAAAATACGAAAGATTATCATATCAGATAATTTTACGTGGTTTTAAGTCTATTTATGCAAATGCTGCAAAAGAGTACTTAAATAATCCATCTATTCCAATTGATCTATTAGTTAATGAATCGGATACATTGGATATTCTGATTGGTATATATAATAGTATAGGTATAGCAACAGCTAAGATGGTTGCATCATCATTACCAAAGCAAAAGCATTCATCATTCATATTACAGACTAAAGCCAAAAAGCCAAAGCAGTATGTCCCAACACCAGAACCTGCACCAGATCATATCAATTATTGGAAACAAGAATTTCTAAGATTCACTCAATCAAAAGATTGTGCTAAAAAAGTAAGTGGTGTTACCAAGACCACCAAAGATCAGATCCGCCAGGTAATGGAGCAATCAGTAAATGAACAGTTGAGTCATAAGCAGGTTGCCACTCTAATAATGCAAAAGGCTGATGCCATCGACACTAAAAAGAGAGCATTGCTCATTGCCCGTACTGAAAATGCAGTAGGATCTAACCTTGGTGCTGTTTACGCTGCCAAATCGAGTGGTTTAGTGCTATATAAAAAGTGGATTGCAAGAAGTGGCGATAACCGAACTAGAGATGCACACGCAGGTATGGTGGATTCTGCTCCGATCCCAATGGATCAACCATTTATAGTGGGTGGTGAAAAGATGATGCAACCTGGGGATTCAAGTCTAGGAGCCAAAGCACATAATATTTGTAATTGCAGGTGTACTGTTGGGTTCATTCCTGCATCTGAAGTGGTACAACAAGGTGTTAACAATCCAACACCAGTAAAAAAACCTGTTAAACTTAAGCCAGTAAAACAGCCCATTTTAATTGAAGATTTAAATGTGTTTAAAGCTGTTGATACAGTAAAAGATGGTATTCAATATGCTGTGGATAATGGGTTTACAAAGGAAGCGAACTATAATTGGATCAAGGATGTTAATGTGGTTAATGAAGTAAATAAGACACTATTTGACCTTAAAAAGCAATATGGATTAAGACCCTTATCAATAATTGGTAATAGCCCAAAGTCAGCTAGAGCATTAATGAGTGCCAATTTTCAGGGATTAAGTGTTAATCATTCCATTTTTAAAACTATGAAGACAGCTAACGCTGCATATCAAAAGTATGAGGTTGGATATAGAGATATAATTGCTAAAAACATTGAAATATTAAAGGGCAGACCACAAATCTATTCAACGCAGAAGCAGTTGGCTCAAATGTATGAGCAACAGAAATATAGCAGGTTCACAGTGCATTACAGTGAAGAAAGCTTCATTTCTGATACAGTAATCCACGAATACGGGCATATAATGAATGACCAGCTGACAGGGGGGATTAATGGGATTAGAGGTGTTAACAAGAAAATGTTAGGTGCTAATGGTCAATTAAATGATTTGGCAAAGGATTTGAATAAAGAAGCGTATCGTAATTATATTAAAGCAAAAAGTAATGGCGATATTTACAAGGTAAGTTATTACGGATCAACAAGTAAAGAGGAGTTCTTTGCTGAAACCTTTTTGATGTATACTAAGAAAGACCCTGATCTACCTAGTTATATTGTAGAATTTTTTGATCGATATTTTGCTTTAACTAATTAATGAAGGTATTTATAAATATGGAACAAGATAAAAATACCAGATACTGTAGTAAATGCCTTCATTTTAATGGAGATGATAACACGTGCGCAGCATTTCCTGATGGTATACCAGATCAATTGTTATCTGGTAAGATTAAACATGTAAGTAAATTCCCTGAACAAATTGGAAAAGATGTCTTTGTTGATGCGTACCAATATTGGACAGATCAGGGGTTAACTATGCACCCTATGATGGGGGTTGATGATTTCGAGGTAGAGGATTAACTACCTGCTCTGCATCTTTTTAAGAGTTTCGTAATATGGTGACAATCTTTTCTCTCCCTCAACTTCTACCATTTTCCTTACTTGGGTACTGGATACATTAATAATGTAAGTTTTTCTGCATTTTGGACAGGTGTAAGCCAATTCGCTGAGGTTTAGATCCATAATTTCATTTTCACATTCTAATTTGGGGCAGCAAGGCACAATCTTTTTTACCTCATAATCTTGAATAAGATCATTTAATATCCATTCCCACCTCCAAATATAGTCTCCAAATTTGGCAGCTTTATATTCCAGTTTCCTATTTAATGCAGATTTTGTTTGCAATTGATAGTAGTTGTCAACGTGAATTATTGGGGTTTTATCATCAGATTTTTGATCCCGATCTCCAAACAGTAGTCTAATTATAAATACTAGTATTGAGATTGTAAATATAAAGGTGAAAATCCACCATAGTTTAATTGGGTAATTGACCAGTGAAAGAAGGCTTTCAACTATAAAACTCTTCCATTCGTTAAAAGTGGATAGGATTTCTGTTTTAGTATACCAATCATAAAATACTTTGATGAGTCCAAGAATGGCCGCAAGAATTAAACCGCCAACAACATTAGAATAAGGGGGTGTTTTCCACCATTTACTTTTCTCTGAGGACATTAATTTTCAATTATATTTTTTAGTGATTCTAAATACTCTATTTGTTCTTTAAACGGACAGAAATGTAATTCCTTTCCAAATTTTTGAAAACTGAAATTAATGGCTTCAATATTTAGGTAACAGAAATCATTGGGATATTTTAGCTTAAAGGAACCATAGTATTCTTCATTTAATCCATTACCATTAATGGTGAAATCTCCTTCATCTAGGTTGGTGAACTTGAAATTGAATTTTAAACTTCTATCGGAACTGTTTTTTAAGTCTTTTAAGTAATTGCGATAATAATCAGCGGTATTGTTTTCTATTTTTTCCATTTGGACTGAACATTAATTTAATCAAAGATAAAACTAATAATATTAAGTTTTCTATTTCATCAAATCTCCATCAGCCAGCTATTTATCTGAAACGCACAGATATAAATGGCAAAAAAGTTACAACACAAATCATTTGAATTTTCAAACTTACAGGTAGATACAGAAAGTAGAACCATATCAGGTTATGCCAGTGTCTTCAATGTAGTTGATGCTGACGGTGATTTAATTTCTAAAGGTGCATTCTCCAAAACGCTATCTGAAAACAAAGCCCGCATAGTACACCTGTATCAACACAATCCTGTTCAATTGTTAGGTAGGCCAACAATGCTTATTGAAGATGAAAAGGGCTTGTATTTTGAAACCACAATTGCTAATACCCAACTAGGTGATGAAGTACTAGAGTTATACCGTAACGGCACGATAAAAGAGCATTCAATCGGTTTTCAAACAGTTAAAAGTACCAATAGAGGTACATACAATGAGATTTCAGAGGTGAAATTATTTGAATTTAGCTCGGTTACGTGGGGTTCAAATTCACAAGCTCAGTTTACTGGATTCAAAGGCCAGTTTACATCAGATTCAATAGTTGAAAACTGCGATAAAATTATGAAAATGTTGAAATCAGAGGTCACCAATGACACTATTGATCAACTTAACATATTTCTAAATCAAATTAAAACCACGCACCTACACTTAACCGAAAAGTCAGTTACTGAGGATTCAGACCCGTTGGAAGACAGTCAGGACACAGATAACCCGATGGTAATAGAAGAAGTTGTTGAGGTAAAAAACAACGATTTAGAATTAATTCAATCCTTCATTAAAGGATATAAAAACGAAAAATTAACAATCTCCTAAACACACAAATGGAATTAAACATTAAAAATGAATTGGAAGCCTTAGGTGCTACCATCAAAAACGACTTAGAAAAGTCAAATACTGAATTAAAATCAGAAGTTAAAACTCAATTAGATGCTGTACAAGCTCAATTTGATCAATTAACTGCAAAAAATGCTGATATCACTGCTAAGGGATTAACATTTGGAGAAGAATTAAAGACTCAATTATCAAGTACTAACGCTGATTTATTATCTAAAGGTTTCAAATTCGAAATCAAAGCGGCTTTAAAACCACAAGCTGATATCAATCCTGAATACAGAGCAGGTATTACTGGTTACGCTAACCGTAAAGTAAATGCAAGACAATTATTTGCAGTTGGTTCAACTTCAAGTGATGCTGTAAAGTTCGTACAAGAATCAGGATACACTCAAAATGCAGGTATCAAAGCAGAAGGTGTAAAAGCAGGTGAATCTAGCTTTGGAATTAAGCAAGAGACTGCTTTAGTTAAAACTATTGCAACTTATATCGTAATCTCTAAAGAGATGTTGAATGATGTTGATGGTATGGCAAGCTATATTTCCAACAGAGTTCCTGCCAAATTAGCAGAGGTTGAAGATCAAGAATTATTGTTTGGAACAGGAGATATTAAAGGTGTAGGTACAACTGCAATGCCTTTTTCAGGTTCAACTGTAACATTAGGTACTGGTGCAACAGTAAACGAATATGACGTATTGCGTACTGGTATCAATATGGTAGCATTGGCTAACTATTCTGCAACAGCAATTTTAGTTCACCCATAAGACAAGACTAAACTAGAATTAACTAAAGACGCAAACGGTGGATACTTATTCCAATCTGGAAATATGTCAGTTGCTGGTGTGCCAGTGGTTGAATCTACTGCTATTGCTGAAGGTAAATTCTTGTTGGGTGATTTCCGCTTAGGTGCTGAGATCAAAGAAAGAGCTGGAGTAACATTAAACTACTACGCACAGGATGCTGACAACGTTCAAAAAGGTTTAATTACCGTTGGAATCGAAGAAAGAATTGCATTACCTGTATATCACAAAGGTGCATTCGTATCTGGTGACTTCGTATCAGCTAAAGCAAAATTAAAATCTTAATCACTGATCTGATTATTATACTCAATGAAGGTGGTGGAAATATCCATCACCTTTTTTTATATACTGAAAAATGGAACTGGAATTAGTTAAAGAATACCTAAATATACACGCCACAAATACCACTGAGGACGTTTTAATTCAATTATTATTGGATGCTGCGGTACTACAAGCTGCAAGGATAACGGATGAAACAAACGCCTTAATTGACCTTGCTTTGTTGAAAGATATTGCATCAAATTATATGCATCGTGAAAACTATCTGGATGGTAAAAATGCTGGTCTGGTATTGTCTAATGGCACTATTTCAATCTTGAATCAATACAGGAAGGTTGTAATACTCTAATGAGATCAGCAGTAAAATACAGTCAGCTGATTGAGTTTTGGAAGGTTAATAAGGTTTCCAATGGCCAAGGTGGCTCATATAGTAGCTACACGTTAGATTTTGCTGATTACGCATATGTAGTGACTAAGGATGAAAGCAAAACACTACAAGAAGGACAATTAATCCTGGAGGGATTTTATGAGATTTATTTGAGGTATAGATTAGATATTTCAATCCTTAAATCTCATCAAATTAAGCTTAAAAGCAAGAATTTGACTATTCATTCAATAGTTAATGTGGACGAATTAAATAAAGAATATAAGCTGATTGCATCAGAATCAGATAACAATACAGAGGTTTTTATTAATGGAAACCCATATGAAAATTACGGTTAATAATGCAAGTTACTTATAAAGATAAGATCCAGTTAAGAGATTACTATGAACATTTATGGAATTCACAGGATGCCAATATGATCAAAGAAGCTGTTAATAGTAAGGCTGATTTAGATCTGGTGTATGAGCTGATTGAAAATGTTAAGATTGAGGATTTTGAATACGTTCAACCTACTCCAGAAGGAGAATTAAAGATATGAAGAAAGTAATTATTAGTAAAAATCTAAACCTCTCTTTTTTATCTAAAACAGAAGGAACAGAGGGTGTAATCATTATAAAACAGGATTCCATTGGAGGTCACCAGATCACCTTGGCAGAGGGTAATATTGGAGACGTTTTACTTAATCCTGAAGCTCATACAGCTACAATTCTTACCTATTACATTGATGATGAGTTAACCTACTGGCAAACGTCATATTCACCAGAAGATAGCAATAATGCATTACCCTATACACTACCCTTTACACTTAGATAAATGGCAAAAATATTATTTAACGACAAACAATCTGGTCATCAGGTTACCGCAAGTAACGTAAATGAGATCAAAACTGTTGTCAATACAAATGCTGATGATACAGTGGCAAGATTTGTTGCCAACGAAACACTGGCTACACAGCGTCAATCAACGTTATCTGCAGATTTAAGCAGAACGATACTAGGTGAAAACTTAGGTGTTGCTGTACCTGCAACAATTCCTGTTTCTAGTCCGAAAACTGGTCAGTATTATGATGCAACAGCAGGTACATATATCAACTTTTCAGCTACGGGTTTAGTTGTACCTGCTACTGTTGGAAATAGAAAAGTAACTAATGCTAAGTTGGTCTGGTCTGGAAAGAAATGGGGTGTTACCTATATCTTACTGACAGCTGGTGAAGGTGGTGGATCAGGCGGTGCTAGTAGCTTCACAGATTTAGAAGATGCACCGAATTATATCAAAGCTAACTCAATCCTATTGGGTAATGACGATGCTAGTGCATTAGTTTTCTCTGATGTTGAGTTGTTTGAAGCTGATTACAACTTCAGAGAAATGAAGGTTGATGAAAATGGCATTGTTCTGTGGGGAATACGGGAAGATGGAAGTGTATACCAACCAAAAGGTTTACCTGAAGAGGTAAAAACACAGGTTTTATCAAAGGTGTTTTCAAGCCTTGATCTTTCAGAATCAGATGATTATTTATTTGAAACAGTAACTTTAGATGCCAATGGCTACATTCTTTTTGGTATACGTACAGATGGTTCGTTTTATCAACCAAAGGGAATACCGTCCGAGGTCAAAGAATACATTAAAACTAATAGTTCTTCTGGTGGTATCCTTAACATTGGGACAAGTATCACTGTACCATTGCCAAGGCAAATTGCAAGATTGGAATTTACCAATGTGCCTGAGTACTATGCAATGAGTGCTACTGTACCTTCAAGAGTAGGTATCACCTATAATGATTTTGATGGTAACAGTTTCACAAAACAAGCAGATATCACATATCAGGGGCAGTTTACTGCAACACTTCCAAAGAAAAATTTTACGATGGATATGTTCAATGAAGATGGTTCATCTTGTAAAATGACCTTTGGTGATTGGCCTGCACTAGATTCATTTCAATTAAAGGCTGATTATTCAGATAGTACCCACATTAGAAATTTACTGTCATCAAATATTTATGAGAGCATAATTAACACAAGGCCATTTGGCAGCAGAAATATGTGGGAAGTACCATTTAGTAAAACTAATTCGACACTGAATCAAAGGTTTTTTACTGGTGCAAAGGGATGTATTGATGGTTTTTATGTCGAATTGTATATGGATGGTGCATATATAGGTTTGCACAATTTCAACCTGAAAAAACACAGGGATAACTATAATATGACCTCTTCTAATAAGAAGCATATTTTATTGGATTGTGGAATGTATAACCCTGATGCGTGGCCTACAACCTTTACTGGATTACCAGACTGGGAAATAAGGAATCCGAAATATACCACCACTGACCCACCCGCAGAATGTGTGACTTCAATTAATCGATTATTTGCGTGGATTAATACAGATGGTGGTACAACTTGGAAGACAGAAGCACCTTCATACCTTAACATCAATAGGACTATAGATTATTTCATCCATATGCAAATTGTTGATAATTGGGATGGAAGGGGTAGGAATTTTATTCTGGGAACGATGGACAACCTTACTTGGTGGTTTCATCCGTATGATATGGACAATACTTTTGGTGCTTATTCTGGATCGGGGAGCCCGATCCAAGATGCTGACAATCATATTAACAGTAACCAATTTTGGGTAAAATTTAGGAACGCTTTTCAATTAGAAATTAACGCAAGATATGCTGAGTTGATGACAAAAAATATAATTACAACAAAGGCAGTTGAAGATATGATTGCAAAGAGAAGCAAAATGATACCTTATGCAGCCTACAAGAAAGAATTCGACAAATGGCCTGATGTATATGGTAATACCGTTGGATTCTATGGTTCACCTATGCAAATGATTGCCTGGTACAGAAAGAGAATTGTGTATATGAATACCTATTTCGCATACGCAGGATAAAATAAAATTAAATAAATCAATAATAATATATGCCAACATTAATTACAAAATATAGGTCAGCAGTAACCGATACAACAGGGTTGCTAAGAATGAATGAAGTTAAATTCACACTAGAACAGATGAATTCTAATACATCAGGGAGATTAAAAGTAAATCTTCCTATGGAACGCACAGGTACAATTACGCTTAATTTAACAGGTGGTGCTTCGATTTTCGAAAAGCAAGTAGCGGGTGAGTGGGTTGCAGCTGGTACAAATATTAGCATAGACATTACAGTCCAGGATACATCACAATATTTCAGGATTAAAGTCTTAGGGATTTCAACCCTTACAGTTGGAAATACTGAATTTATCAAGTATTGGGGTATTGATGCATCTTTTTTGAATATGAATAATGGTGGTAGTCTTTTTGGATTTGATAATTACGGGGATAATGCACCTAACATCACGACAGATTTAAGTGCTTTTTTTACTAAAATAAACACGTTTAGCTATAATGGAAGTAAACTTTTAAATCTTAATCAGTTCAAAAATTCACGCCTTGAACATTTAGCAATCGGTAATGCTACCGCAATAACTGACTTAGTTACCAACGATAATTTTCCAAATTTGAAGAAATTTGTGGTTTCAAGTACGTTTAAAACGGCTAACCCAATTTCGAAATTGCCAGTAAGTTTAGCTCATTTGGAGATTAACAATAGCAATTTATCGGGGGATTTTTCAATTTTTAAAAATGCTTCTACGCCACTTGTTTTTGTGCGGGTGATGTCTCCACTTTTAACATTAACTAATCTATCCAACCTTCCACGTTCAACCAACACCAATATTGGTTTAGAGGCGTTTTTTAATGATTATAACGGTGGTACTTGGAAAAACTGCACTTACACAGGTGGGTTCAATTGGCCTAATAATATGAATAGGCTTGTATTAGGGGGATTTGTATTAAATGCTGCTTCAATGGATATTTTGCTAAATGAATTGGCCGCAATTAACTGGTTTGGAGATGGTAGAAAGTTATCTATCCAAGGTCGCAGAACCTCAGCAAGTGATGCTGCAATAACACAGTTGCAAGAAAAAGAAGTACTTGTCACTATTTTGACTAAAGACCAAGTTTAATATGAATATATCATTTCCATATAAAAATTCTGGTGACGAATTGAATGCAGATGAGGTTAACCAAATCAAATCAGCTGTTAATTCAAAGGGAGACCCTATTGTTTTTAGTCCTATTGATTTCACTGGTAACGGTACAAGTACAGATCCCATTAGGGCAAATCAGGGTACTACTATATTCAATTATGTGGTACTCAGGGATACTATAACTAATGAAAATTATAGTATCTATTTTGAGAATGGAATAATGAAAACTATGCAATCTTCATTTTTACCTGTGCCTGATGCACCAACGAACGGTATTGTTGATAACATAGCTGATACATTTGATTGGACTTTTACACCGAACTATGATCAATTAGATCTATATGAATATAGTATCAATGGGGGAAATACTTGGATCAGTGTAAGTGAGAAGCCACAATTTATTGGAAACATTAATGCCTCTGCAGGAATGGTTGCAGTGAGAGTAAGGAGTATTACTGGTATGAATAAGCATAGTGAAGCTCTTTACAGTAATTTACCCTTTAAAGCTGTATTGGTAAATCCATTGGCACCTACCAATGGTATTGCTGATGATGAGCTAAATACATTTAACTGGACTAATACCCCAGGGTACCCATTGCCTTCTCAATATGAAATTACATTGGATGGGGGAAATAGTTATTTGCCAGTAGAAAATGGAGAGAAGCCATATAATATTGGGAATATCGAAAAAGCCATTGGACAAATTGGAGTAAGAATAAAGTATGTGGATGGTGTCAATAATGCATCACCTACTTTGTTTTCAACATCCCCATATACTATCAATTACATTAGCCCATTAGCACCAACGAATGCTATTGTAAATGATGATGCAAATACGTTCAATTGGACTAATTCAGTGGGATTTGGGAATATTTCAGATTATGAGTATACATTAGATGAAGGTATAGTTTGGCAACAATGTACCGAAAAGCCTCTTGCGGTTGGTAATAATGCATATGATGTTAACACAGTTGGTCTAAGGGTTAAGGCTCAGGTTAATAATTCAGCATCCCCGATTTTGTGGAATGTAACAGCGTTTACAGTTGCTAATGTCGGTGTAACTACACCATTGGATTTCACAGGTTCTTTATTAAGTGAAACCTTTTTAGGCAGCGGAATTTGGGCAAAAACAACGGGAAACATATATGATGAGACTACTAATCCAATTAATTATGTCCTTCCTGCTAACAAAGCGTGGAGGGTTTGGGCACAAGTAAAAACAGTTCCTTTTGAAATGGTGATACTATTGTCCGATGAATACAATTCAGGCAAACACGGTGTTGGTTTTCAAGCTTCTTTCTGGCAAGGAGATTATCGATTAATACAGATTTCGCCTAATAGTGATGGTGTTGTTGTCCAGAATATGCCAATGAATATCTATTACGGAATTTACAGGACGGCAGAAGGTGTGTTTACCCTACAAACATCACCAGATACATTTACGTGGAGCACATTGTATAATTATACTTTTGAGAGCGCATTAGCATTAAATATTAATGCTATGGTACAAAAATATGATAGTAACAATCCTTCTACTGTTTATTATCCAATGGTGACTATATATTAAATAAAAACCCTGTACTTTCTCAGGGTACAGGGTATGAATCCCCTTTCAGGGTTCCAAATTAATGCTCTCATTTCAAATGTAAGAAAGTTTATGGCGTTGAAGGTGTTCTGGGGTTTAATTTTTTTTTACGGTAACTGATCATTATGTGTGGTTTTCTAACCATCTAGTAATAAAAGTCAGTTTTTTGAATTTATTAACACTAATTCTTCACTAGTAAAAGAAATAAAGAACAACTTTTAAGCGTAGTTTGTGTGTCAATTTCTTCTATTTGTGTTGATAAAAACGCCAGCTTGTTAACAACTCGACCCCAGTTATTAGTGTTTAAAGGTCGATATTTGTTTTAGCAAAAAGAGCCAGTACTTGCAATACCGACTCTTAAAAAAATTGCTGTAAATAAAGTATGAAGTTAGTATTCACAACAGAAGATGGAAAGGGTGATGGATCACTTGCTTTCTCTTTGTTAATCAAAGGTACGATTAACAAAACATTAGTAAAACAAAGTTTTAAACAATTGGTGGAATTCGCTTTAAATGCGGTCTGGATGTTGATAAAGCTCAAATTTTTACCCACTCCTTACTTTATGTAAGACCTAAAGCTACCTCAAAAGGGTAGCTTTTTTATTTATGCTTGCCTAGGATGGGATTCAGTGCACTTGCAAGTTTAAGCTCAAACACGTTCGCAAGCATTTCCAAATTTTCTGGTAGGTAAATCACGTGGAGCTTTAAAATCAGACCTGTTTTGTGTGGCCAATGGCAGATTTGTAAGCCTTGTCCAGTTCTTTCAAAGCCGAGGTGCATTCTCATTCTTCCTGCTAAGTTGTTTTTCACTTTTCCAACATATAAGATATTTGATTCATCGTTATTGAAAGTCTTTTTATATGCAGGATATTTACGATCCGAATTCGTTTGTTGGGCAACAAAATCATATATCTCCTTAGTATCTGATTCAGATGTTATTTCAAACCAGTAAACAGCGGGTTTTGTATAATTTGTTGCAATTTCAGTGATAAAAGCAGATTTTTTATTGAATTCATCTAATGTTAAAGGCAGGGTATTGCAATCAAGGTCATAAGTCTCGACCTCATAATCCTTAAACGCAGATAGGTTTTCCTGTATTTCCCCAATGTAAGTGGCTATCATTTGGGTTATGGAGGTTGATTCTGGTGGTGTCATTACGCAATCTATGAAATAGGAGACTATTTATATTAAATGAGAACAAGAAACGATTTTAATGTAAGAGTTAATGGTTTGGATGAATCCTTAGCTAGGTTATCCAGATTGACGACTCAAAATGAGGATAAAGTAAAAACAGCAATAGCAGAGACAGCAATAAACGTTGAAAGGAAAGCAAAAGAAAATCTTGCAGCTACGCCATTCAAAGATTCATCTGGTGGTATCGCTCAGTCTGGTTACATCTTGTATAGAGGTGATCGGATGGGGGCAGAAGTGGGATTTAATATGCATTATGCACCATATATTGAATATGGTACAGGATCAAATGTAGATGTACCACCAGGATTTGAAGACTATGCGTGGCAATTTAAGGGGGATGATAAAAGACAGGTGAATATCAAACCTATGCCCTATTTCCACCCTGCTATCAACAGCGAATTGGATAATTTGAAAAGAAAATTGAATGATAGTCTAAGTATTTAACTACAAAGGTTTAAAAGTTCTTTAAGGTGTAAGATGTTTCTTGTTTTTTTAGTACTATAAGTATATGAAAATAAACAAAATAGAATATATTGGATTGGACAAGGTCTTATCTGATGTTAAAAATGAGTTCTTAAACTTTGTTAGAGAGAATTATGTATTCAACTTAAATTTTAAAAGTGGTCGCTTTATAAATTCAGATTATGAAATTGATTTCCAAGTTAGTTTTAATCAAAGACGTGAATGTCCAGAAGTTGAGGTGTTAAAGGTTGTTCTGAAACTAGTTCAAACTCAATAACATTAAGTTACTGAATCGGTTATAAAGCCTTCACCAGCCTATTTATGGGTAATGAATGAATTTGCTTTAGACCCTTCTAATATTTACCGTAAGGCTTATTTTGATAAGCTTTCTAATCAATTATCGGTTATTTCAGGTAGAACTATACCTGTATACGATACAGTGCCAGATGATGCGGTAGCTCCATATGTTGTTCTCTCCAACACCACTTTAACCCCCATTCTTAATACTACTGGATACGCATTTAAAGCAAGCATTGTTATTGATATTATAACAAGATTCAAATCGGGTGGGGGTAAAAAGTTGGCTGATGATATTTCTAACCTGATTTTTCAAAGGATTCTTACAAAAGAGAATTTTTATAGTGATGAAGATTGGAACATTTATACATCCAAATTAGAAAGTACCAGGTATTTTGAATCAGAAAGTAATGGTGGTTATGTGATCCGTAAGCTGATCACCTTCAATAACAATATCCAACAGATGTAATGTATGCAGAGAAATATCCTGTCAGGGAGTGAATTCCTGCTATACAATATTGATAACGAACCAGTAGCCTATTCAAAGAATTGTGCTATCAAAATCAATCAAAACCTTACAAATGTAACGACCAAGGATAGCGATTCTTGGACAGAATTGATGGTTGGTTTAAAGGATTGGAGTATTGAATTTGAGGGCTTAGTAAGCTATGGTGATGGTTTTAATACCAATTATTTCATTGAAAAGTACAAAACCAATGAACCATTCTTTATACGATTAGGGGTTGTTCAGGATGATTTTACACACGCCTTTTTTGGAGAAGTTTACATTGAAGGTATAGATCAAACTGCAAATGATGGTGAGGTTTCAAGCTATTCAGGTAGTTTAAAGGGCGTTGGTAACCTTTCATTTACTGATGAGGGTACACCAGTTCAATCTGGATACATCAAAACTGAAACAGATCCTGTATTTCGTGGATCACCTGCTTTCAATATATCTAATCAGAATATCTATGATTGGAAAGAAGCCCATAATAAGGTTGTTAAAGAAATAGGATTCACTACTACAGGTATTACAACCACATTAAAGGTAAAATTTAATGATGGTAATGTCTATTCAACCTCATTTCAAGCTCCTATACCCATTGTCGATCTGTCAGGTTATTATACAAAAGGTCAAACTGATGTTAAAATAGCTGAAACGCAGGTTGCTGCCGATAATGCTTTAGCATTGCTATCCAATATCAGCAATGATAGTAAGCTTACACCCAATGAAAAGGTCAATGTCTTGAAGGAATTGCAAATTATTCAGGATGAATATCCTAAGCTAGTGCAGCAAGCTATTCAATATGATGTGTCCACATTAAACTATGATGTGTCATTTATTCAATTAGGTGTATTTGTTGAACCATTACTGGTGTCAATGTTAACCACTGAAAACCTAGATGGGTTTGAGTTGAGGAATATTTTTAGGGCTTATTATGACCAGAAATTATCATTAGAAAAGGCCATTACCAAAGCATCTGTCGACAATATAAAGATTGGTTCTAGGAATTTTCATCTGAAAGGTGATAAGAATGTTTTGGTTTACCATATTGAAAATCAGGTGTTGCAGAATGGTAATTACCCAACTAATTCTGAACTTGCTATATCTTTCTATGCCAGATCTATTGATGGGACATCAAAGTTGTATTTGGAGTTCGATGGTAAAGATGGGGCAGAATTCGATGTGCCTGCAAATTGGAGACGGTTCAGTTGTGTAATAAAAAGTGGGGATCTACCTATATTATATGCAAGGATTGGCCAGTTTTTGAGTGTTTTGAACTTAAATCTTTTTGATTTAAGTAAATATCCAACGTTTCCATATCTATTCCCAATGAATTGGGATGCAACCAATGAATCTAATGGTATTGAATTAAAGAATATAATGGTTGTGCTAGGTAATAAGGCAACAGACTTTGTGCCTGCACCAGAAGACTATTATGATTTAATAAATAAAGCTAAAACAGATGCTCAGAATGCAGCAGCAATATATGCAGACGCACAAAGAATTCTAGCTGAAACTAATGCAGCAGCGTATGCAGACGGTATTATTGATGATATTGAGGCTACTTTAATTGGGAATGCTCAAAATAATTTAGCAGCAGCCAAAGCGTACAGCGATGCACAGGATCTAATTTATAAAACTATAGCAGCTGCCTATGCAGATGGTAAGATAACCATTGAAGAACAAAAACGAATAGACGCTGTACAAGTTTCATTAGACGCTGCCAAAGCATATACTTTAGCCCAAAGTGAGCTATCAGAAGTAATTATTAAAAGTTATGCAGATGGTATTGTCTCTGATGAAGAAGCACGTGCAATAGCCGATGCACAAGCTAAATTGAATACTGCTAAGGCTTATGCTGATCAAAAAGCATTAGAATTAAAAGGTGAATTAGTTGATTATGTAGATCAATCTATAGTGGATAAAGCAAATGAAATCATTGCCAACACCACTACGCAAATCAATGTTGCCAACACTGCGACCTTACAGGCTGCAAAGGATGATGCTCAAACAAAAGTTGATATAGCTAAAGCAGCAGCTGTTGCATCAGCAAAGACCTATACCGATGCAGAAAGAATTTTAGCAGAAACGACAGCAGCAGCATATAGTGACGGTAAAATAACCCAAGAAGAACAAGCAAGGATAACACAGGCACAGAATAATTTGCAAGCTGCAAAAGATGATGCTACAAATAAAGCGAATGCAGCAGCAGCCTATGGTATCGCTGCTCAAAATCTACATAATGCACTAATTGGAAATCTTAAAGGCTTGGCTTATGAGGATGTTGTAGAAGTCTCGAAATTGGGTTCTACGGTTGTCCAAGGTGGTGTGATAAAAACGTCATTATTAGATGTTAACTATATCAAAGCAGGTATTGTGAATGCTGATTATATTAAGTCATTAGGTATTATTTCAAGCAGTATAAAAACCGCAGAGACAGGACAAAGGGTTGAAATTTTATCTGATAACAATATCAAATTCTATACATCTGGGTCAACAGTTCCGATGATCACAATCGATGATAAATTAGTAACTGAAGATTCTTCTACTTATCCTACCACTATGGGTGCAGGTATTTCAATTGGAGATTTTGATAATCAATCACTTGGTTATACCCAGTTGGGAAGGAAACGCAGTTCTTTTACTGGTGATTTAAGTGTGAATGGTATCACGAACCTATTTAGATTCAGCCATATTGGTGCGAAAAACAGTAATTATAAATTATTATCCAATAATGAAGATTATACCATTACAGCGGACAACTATGTAATTATTGCAGCGGACAACTGCCAAATCACTTGGCCACTAGGTCAAAATTATGATGGTAGGGAAATGAAAATCTCAACCTGTTATACCACTACCAACACCACATTATTCAGTCAAAAATATATCCACGGGGTTGATGCATTGGATGGTGCCACATTGACATTGTTACCAAACAAGGTTTATAACTACTTAGTGTGTAGTAACGTGATTGTGGCCATTTAGAAAGCCTAAACATATTAAGTTTTCTATTCTGTCAAATCCCCGTTAGCCAGCTATTTATCTGTAAATGCTCTTGTATTCAAGAGCCTGAAAACAGAAAAAATATAAAAAAATAAATGGCTAACAACTTTACAAATGGCTCTGATCTATTAATATACATTGGCACAGGATCAACAGCAACACCAGTAGCATTCTCCCGCAATTGCTCTATCTCAATGTCAACCAATATGGCTGATGCCACTACTAAAAGTAATGATGGTTTTACCGAGATAATCCCAACAACTAAGTCTTGGAGCATTGATACAGATGGCTTGGGTGTTTGGAACGGAAATATAAAAGAATTTATGCAGATCTACGATGACAGATCACCTATTCAAGTATCATTTAAACCAAGGGCTGTAGCGACTGGTGACCTAGTATATTCAGGTACTGCATATATTGAATCTTTAGATATTGAAGCGCCAATGGAAGACGGTGTAACATTCAAAATAAGCCTTAAAGGTAGCGGTAAGCTGGATTTTACTGAAGCTGTATAATAATCAAATAGAGAGATGAAAGGATTATTAACAATAGATTTAGCAGGTAAAAAAACGAATGCACAATTCGGAATGTATGCAATAAAATTATTGACTGAAAAAAGAGGTATTACCCTTAATGATTTGAGTGAATTATTTACAGGCGTGGATACAGATCCAGTGAAATCATTTGATTTAATGGTTGATCTATTATACGCAGGTATCAGCAATTACAACTTAATCAATGGCAACAATGAGCAGGTTAATTACTTCAAATTGTACAATGATTTTGGTTCAGTTGATAAATCAGAATACGAGAAAATCTTTAAAGCATTTTTGGAAACTCAGATCAGTGGTCAGGCTGTATCTCAATCTAATGATGAGATGGACAAGGAACCAACAGACAAAAAAAAAGCCTAACGTTTGATGAGCTGCAAGGTATGGCAGTAGGTGAGGTTGGTTTGAGTCTCAAAGATTTTTACGCACTAACCTATAATGAATATCACTACATCGCAAAGGCATATATGCTGAAAGATGAACGTGAATGGTTGAGAACAAGGATGCTTGCATCACTCTTAATCAATGTTCAAATGCCAAAAGACAAACACATCACACCTGAGCAACTGTTTGCATTACCTAGTGATAGCCTGATAAAAACTAAAAAGCCCACTCCAACACGTGAAGAATTTGAACGTGCGGTGGCAAAATACCGAAAGGAATAACTAGGGTTTAAACCCTTATGCAAGCCCCTTAAACAACCTTAATGTGAGTTTAAGGGGTTTTTTAATACAATTAAATTGGCTAACGAAAATTTGAATTTTGTCTTTGGTGCTGATATCTCAGGATTTCAAAATGCAATTAAAGCAGTTGAGGCAGGCTTAAAAAGCACTGGACAAAAGCTAAAAGACATAGGTGGTGATTTATCAACTTATGTATCATTGCCATTGGCAGCACTTGGTGGTGCAGCTATCAAAGCCTTTGGTGATATTCAATCGCTTAAAGCGGGTTTAACCACAATCACAGGATCAGCGAAAGAAACTGAAAAGCAATTTGGTAGACTTGTTGACTTGGCTAAGCTCCCAGGGCTTGGATTACCAGAAGTAGCCAAAGGTTCAATTTCACTACAAGTAATTGGTTTCACTGCGGAAAAAGCTGAAAAGGCAATTAAATCATTCGGAAATGCTGTTGCGTCAGTAGGTGCTGGACGGGATGAATTTCAAAGGGCAACCTATGGATTAGCCCAATTAGCAAACACAGATTTTCCTTTAGGGGAGGATTTAAATATCATCAAAGACGCAATTCCGCAGGTTGTACCACTTTTAAACGAAGCTTTTGGTACTGCCAGATCTGATGATTTGAAAAAATTAGGTATCACATCTGCACAGGTGGTTGATACCATAATTGATGGCTTATCTAAGTTGCCACCAGTTACGGGTGGTATAAACGCTGCATTTGAAAATCTTTCAGATGGTGTATTCACCAATTTGGCACAAATAGGAGAAATCATCAATAAAAACCTAGATATAGCTGCTCTATCTGATAAAATAGTTGATGGTATATCGGCCATTACTCAATGGTTTAAGGATTTAAGTCCAGAAGTTCAAAAAGCAACATTAGTTTTCGCAGGTTTAGCGATAGTAATTCCACCATTACTTGTTGGTTTAGGTGTATTAATGAGTACAGTAATACCTGCTTTAATCGCTGGTTTTGCTGCATTAGTCTCACCAGTTGGGTTAATAGTCGTTGCAATCGGTGTAGCGGTTTATGCAATAATAGATAATTGGGATCTTGTTGTGGCATACTTTACCAAAGGTGAAGGAAGTCAATTCTGGAATGCAGTAGTAAAATATGCATCTGACTTATGGGATTCACTTAAATCTATTTTTAACACTATTAAAACTTCATTAATTACTGTTTGGAAAGCTATTGGATCAAATGTTATCGGTACTGTTTCCGCTGCATTTGATGTTATTAAAGGCATTATTTCAACCGTATTAGGTGTAATTTCTGGTTATGTTAAAATCTTCTCATCAATTATTAAAGGTGATTGGAGCGGTGTTTGGGATGGTGTTAAAACCGTAACCATAGCACTTTGGAATGGTATTGTGGGTGTAATCAAAGGTTCAGTCTTACAGGCAGGTAACTTACTGGCTGCATTCTTTAAAATGATCGGTGCGGATGGTTTAGCCTCAGGTGTTGATGCTACGAATGCCAAGATAGCTAATATGTTTAATGCTATTCAAATTCCAGTTAAAAAGGCAACTGAGACTGTAAAAGATTTCAAAAAAGAACTGTTAGGTGTTGATGATTCACCAACGAAAAAACAAACTAAAACTACAGCGAAAGCTGACGATAAGAACAAAGACAATATTGCTCAGGTATACAAGGATTTAGAAATTGGTTTAAAACAGATTGATTCATTGTTTGATTCTTCATTTTCCGAAAAATCAAAGAAAAAAATTGATGAGTACCAACAGGCAATCAACAACCTGATTAAAAATGGTATTGATCCAGCATCGGAAGCAATCAAAAAATTACAGGCTCTTCAAACTAAGAATGTACAATTAACGCCTACTAGTAGTAAAGCACCAACAGTCACCGATCCCAAAGCTAAACTACCAGAAGCAAAATTTGATGCTACCACAAGAGTAGGCGATGCCGTGAAAACTATATCAGACCAAAAAATCAAAGTGTTGCAGTTAATGGATGAGATGAATTTGGGGATTACCGATTCATTAAATTCTGGTGTTAGCTCAATGGCTACTGGTTTTGCTGATATGGTTGGTCAGATGGCAGCTGGTACAATGACTATGGGTGGTGTAGTAAAGGGGTTGATTGGAATACTGGCTGATATGGCACAGCAGATTGGAAAGATCGCAATCTCAACTGGTATAGCAATGCTAGGTATTAAAGCAGCCTTTAAAAATCCATTTACGGCAATAGCTGCGGGTGTGGCATTGGTTGCTTTGGGTGCGATGGTAAAATCAAATATTTCAAAAGCCACTGGTGGTGGAGATGATTCAGGTAGAAAAGCATTTGCTAAAGGTGGTATCGTATCGAGTCCTACAAATGCTGTTTTTGGAGAGTATCCAAGTGCAGGCAGAGGAAACCCTGAGGTTGTAACCCCTTTAAACAATCTAAAAGGGATGCTAGGTGATATGGGTGGAATGTCTGGTGAGGTGACATTTCGTGTACAAGGTGATACCCTTGTTGGTGTCCTAAATAATTACAATAAAAGACAATACAAAACAATCTAATGGCATACGGAATTAAATATAAATGTACATTCAGTAGCGTTAAAGGATTAGAATACAAGGTTTACATCCTGCAAAAGGATTATAATAGTGCTGAATATAAGTTAAGGATGGGGGGGAACCCTGTTCAGATCAATTATACATCAGGTAGTGAAAGCAAATTTGAAGTAATCAGGGGTTCTGAATGTATTCTTAACTTCTTTAGTGAGTATGATGGCCAATTTACGGAGATAATGACCGCAGATAAAAATGAATTTATGATTCAGGTTTGGGTGAATGGTTCATTGCACTGGCAAGGTTATGTTATTCAGGACAACTACAGTGAGCCATTTCAATCAGCACCATATCAGGTTTCATTAAGGGCTACAGATGGGTTAGGGGATTTGAAATTAATGGATTTTGCAAAGGATAACGGAACAGTATTCCTGTCTAATATGACCTTCGCTGAAGCCATTTTAAACTGCTTAGGGCAACTAAAGAACGGTACTAAGCTAGTTACATCAAATAATCTTTTTGAAGCTAGAATCGATCGTAATACAGTCTCTAATGAGACCTTTAATCAGTTAACAGTTAACCCATTTATTTTTCTAAAGGATCAATTAAATGCTAAGAAATGCGATGAGGTTTTAAAAACTATTTTGCAACTATTTCAGTGCTATATTTTTTACAAAGCGGGTAAATACTACGTTGAGCGGGTTAATTATAAGTTGTCTGAAACACTAACAAGAAGAACTTATAACATCAATTTTAATGATGCTCAGGAGGTTTCAAACGTAGTTTCATCTGAAAATATACGTAGCTCAATCACCCATAATGGTGCGCTAAGGTTTATTAATAATGATCACAATAGCACTTATGTAAGTGCATTTAACAAAGTAACATTGGACAGTGATTCTGTTGATCCTTCAAATGTAGTCGTAAATAATTTATTCCGTTTTTGGGATGATAATACCAGCATTCCATTTTCTTGGAATAAGATAGGAACATTGGCTATAGCCAAAAGAGACTTTGGTCGAGATGGATCTGGGTTGCAGATTATAACAAAAGCAGCGGACAATCAAATCAGCTACAGTACTAATATGCTAATGCCTGCAAGAACATCATTCCAAGGTTCTTTAACAGCAACTGGAAACGATAGTTTGAGTATCAAATTGGCCAGTAGAGGTAATGTGAGATTAATGGTTAAGGCCACAACTCCATCTACTACATATTATTTGACCTGTAGCGGTTATACCGAAAATTCAGAGTTGAAATACCAACCTTGGTTTAAAACTACAACTACAACGTGCAAAATTGATGCATTGGGTGGTGATAGACAGACATCAGCGGAAGGTGCTTGGTTTGTGACAACTTTAAATGTTCCAATTCCCGCAGGTACGACAACCTTGGATTTTGGTTTTATGCCTTCGTATACAAGTGCGAATTATGGTGATGTTGAATGTCTTATTCGTGAGTTCACGCCTACCATTAAAGCTGGTGATGCTGCTAGATCAACGGGTGATAACTATTCTATAGTGTCTAATAAAAACGTGAGAGAGACTTATGATGATTTTAAGCCACAGTTGGGTGAGTTTGCCAACAATGGCCTGTCAAATCAAATTTTGATTAATACGTCAACTGGACGTACTTACACCCAAGATTGGTACAGGGATGGTAAATCAGAATCTAAGGCATTATTTCAAATTGCTGTTCAATCCATACTAAACCAATACAGAACACCGTATAGGCAATTCTCAGGTTCAATTTATGGCGAATTTGATTTTGGCAAAGTATACGAAATTGAGACGCTTAATGGCTGGTATATGCCATATAAGGTTTCATCTGATCTTAAAGCTGATTTGCATCAGGTTGAATTTTTTGAATTATTAAATGATGATGATGTATCATCAGACAAATATACTCGCTTTGTTAATTACAAAGATGGGGATTACACCACCCGTAGTAATGTTCTTGCAGGTACTGGGCAAGATGGTGGTGGTAGGCCTTCTAGGGGCACAAGGTTAACTTAATACATTGAATATTAATAAGGACGGTAAAGATTTTATTTATCAAGAGGAAGGCGTTTTATTAAAAGCCTATAAAGATCAAATTGGTATCCCAACTATTGGAGTTGGGTTTACATATTACCCTGGAACGGGAAATAAAGTCAAAATAGGGGATAAGATCACAGAAGTTGAATGTGATCTGATTTTTAAGGAAATTATAAAAATTTATGAAGAGGCTGTAAATAATTCTATTAAGGTGGTTCTGACTCAAAATCAGTTTAATGCGTTAGTATCATTAAGCTTCAATATCGGATGCACTGCGTTTGTTGGCTCTACATTGGTTAAGAAAATCAATGCTAAAGCGGTATTAACAGAGATTGAAAAGTGGTTACTGATTTGGCGCAATGCAGGTGGTAAACCTATTTTATTAGATAGGCGTAAAAGGGAATTTAAATTATATACTACAGCGTAATGAATATAATAGAACATTTATTTAGCCTCAAATTATGGGTTATAAAGATCGTTATGTTGTTCATCGTTTTCTTTGAGCCAGCATCTGGGGTTGCATTTTTGCTATTATTCCTTATCGTTGTAGATGCAATTACGACCCTGTGGATAAAGATTAGAAACAAAGAGAAGATTAACGTTAAATCGTTTCTAATGAAACTTATGCAGGATATTACCCTATTTTTTATATACATATTAACCATTCATTATTTCCAAGTGGCCTACTTGCAAGAGACCTTTACGGCATTCCGCTTGCTTGCAGGTATACCAATTATTGCTCTAGTTTCAGGTATTATCATAAATATCGAAGCGTTAACTGGTGTTCAGATAGCCACCAAAGCAAAGGAGATATTGAATAGTATTTTTAGTTCATTGGCAAAGAAGGCTGTATCAAAAGACTAAAGATGATTAGTCAAATGTATTTTTGTGTCACATCAGCTTATTTGTAGAAAGAGACATCTTTAAATTCTTTTATTAAAGAATAATGAACAAAACCACGCTTTCCTTCACCATTTATTATTTCAATTAAAACCATTTCATTATCATCTGGCTGTGGCTTGTCTGTTGTCGCAATAAAACCATAACCTTCTTCATCAGCTACTTTGTATTTATACCAGCTTTCCAATTTAAAGGCCAAATCACTTTTAATCTTATCAGTGTAAGCATATTGGTTGGTTATTGGAGCCGTACTTGATGGATTGTTAGTTAGAGTTATATTAATAGGCTTACCCGCATAGTTCTTTTTTAGAGAATCCAAAGTCAATAATTTTTTACTACGCTTTTCAGTGCATCCAAACGAGCATATAATCAAGAGCAATAGGAGTGTGTAATTTTTCATACTATCAAAAATATGCAAACTTGAACATCAACTGTAATTTCTAACAAATTTTTAACAGTATGTTTATGCTAAAAATATTAGTAATTTTGTTGCTATGGAAATGCAGGAGTTTAAATTTGATGTAGCTTTGGTTGAAGCTTTAAATAAGTGGGTGACTAACAATCCACGTCTAATGTCAGGTTTAAATTATCCTAATAGATTTGTTGAATAGAATTTGGATGAGCTTACATTTAATCTGAGCATAGTTAAAGAAGAATATCATAGGAAATTCATTATGGCAAGTTTTCCAAACTACTGTAACAATCTAATTAAAGGTATTGAAAAACCAATATCTGAATTCCTCACTGCTCATAATTTACCTGCTGTAAATTTGAAAATGAAATTTGTTTACTTTGGAATTGTGATGAGCAAAGATGTGACGTTACATCCATTGAAAAGAACTTATCCCATCTCTAAAATATCAAAGAGGTAAAGTTACTGTAGGTCTTCGATTAGAATATTATTATAGTAACTTAGGATTTTAGAAAATCTGAAACTGAATATAGAAAAGGGATAAAAAAGGAATAAAAAAGGGATAAAAAAGGGATAAAAAAAATATTTATTAATTTATGAATAATTTAAACCGCCTTTAAATGTGTTTTAAGGATATTTTTGATTCGAGAAATAACGAGAAAACGATTTAAAATGAATTTAAACTTTCACTAAGTTTCGGGGTTTTATGTTTTATAGCAATTGATATGGATTTTGGAAAAGTAGCAGCTTCAGCAGTTAATCAGGTAGATTTTACCTTGCCGCCAGATGGCAAACAAACCTTAACGACTTTACAGTCGGGTAAACCAGTACCATCTCCTGATTTTTATGTTGGCTGTGCCAAATGGGGGCGTAAAGAGTGGCTAAATATGATTTATCCCCCGAAAACAAAGGAAGCGGATTTTTTAGATGAATATGTCAAGCATTTCAATTCTATTGAACTGAATGCGGTTTTTTATAGCATTCCAAAACCGGACCTGATTCGGAAATGGCGGATTAAAACAGAAGAAAATACAAAACACGACTTTTTGTTTTGTCCCAAGTTTTCCAGAACCATTAGCCACATCAAGCGGTTGAAAGAAGCGGAGGTACCAACCGATTTGTACTTAAGCAGCATTACTGAATTTGGAAAATACTTAGGCCCTTGTTTCCTGCAACTGGGAGATAATTTTAGTCCGAATAACTTCGAAGTGCTTCGGGACTATATCGCCAATCTTCCGGTTGATTTGTCCGTTTTTGTAGAATTGAGGCATGAAAGCTGGTTTTCGGATCAGGCTACCCGCACAGCATTATTCGAAATGCTGGCTAAGTATAAAAAAGGTGCAGTAATTACCGATGCCAGCGGACGAAGAGATTGCGTACACATGGAACTGACCATACCGGAAATATTTATTCGTTTTGTAGGGAATGGACAGGAATTTCAGGAATCTGATTTTGCAAGGATAGACGATTGGGTGAAACGCATCAAAAGCTGGTTGGATAAGGGCCTGGAAAAAGTCTATTTCTTTTTGCATCAGCATGATGAAAAGGATACACCAATACTCGCCAATTACACCATACAGCAGTTTAATACGCATTTGGGTAGCCATGTACCAGAAATTAAGTTTCTGGGCAGTAGCGGGGATATGACAAAACAAGGAGAATTATTTTAGATAGTATACTTAAATTGTAGACTTTATTAATTAGGTTTGTATTAGACATTAATAATCAAAAATATATCATTATGAGTTTAAGAATAGGGGACGTAGCGCCCAACTTTAAGGCAGACACATCCATTGGTGAGATCGACTTTTATGAATTCTTAGGAGATAGCTGGGGTGTATTGTTCTCACATCCGGCAGATTATACACCAGTTTGTACCACTGAATTGGGACGGACTGCAGCTTTAAAAGGTGAATTTGAAAAAAGAAATGTAAAAGTATTGGCTTTAAGTGTAGATTCTGCAGAGTCTCACAAAGGCTGGATCAAAGACATTAATGAAACACAAAATACAAATGTAGAGTTCCCGATCATTGCAGATGAGGATAAGAAAATTGCTGATTTGTATGATATGATTCATCCAAATGCATCAGAGACTTTAACTGTTCGTTCTTTGTTTATCATTTCGCCGGATAAAAAAGTAAAGTTAATGCTGACTTACCCGGCGTCAACAGGTCGTAACTTCAATGAAGTATTGCGTGTGATTGATTCTTTGCAACTGACAGCGAATTACAGTGTAGCTACTCCTGCAGATTGGGAAGATGGACAAGATGTTGTGGTAGCAAACAGCATTAAAACTGAAGATATTCCGGCAAAGTTTCCGAAAGGGCATAAAGTGATTAAGCCTTATTTGAGGACTACACCTCAGCCAAATAGATAACACATAAAAAAACGAGGTCTTTGAGGCCTCGTTTTTTGTTTATTGCCAATTCCTGCAAATTATCCAAGCGAACCGACAAAAGTATTCTCCAGTTGTTTGTATTTCTGTTTAATTTCTTCATTTAGTTTTAGGTTCCCGCCTTTTGCCGTCAGTTCATTTAAGCCGTTGAGTACATACATGCCAACCTGTATTTCGTGCAATGCCGCACGCTGCTGATGTTGCGGTAAAGTGGCGATGTAATTCAGTTCCTGATCAAGGAAAGAAACCGTGTTTTTAGCCAATAAATTGGCCTGATTGGTGTCATTTAAACTGTATAAGTTTTGAATGGTTTCTAACCTGTTTAACGTATCCTGTATGGTATATAGTTTCATTGGCAGCTCTTTCACTGCTTTGGTCATGATTTGAGCGGCTTTTTCCGTTTTACCTTCCTGAATCAGGTTACTGGCAAGTGTATTTTGGAAAGTCCAGGTGTCCTGGGCAATTCTCCTGCTTTCCGGATCCAGGTATTTGGCTTTGTTGAAACCCTTAAAATTCAATTTGTGTAAGGTATTGCTATACATCACCTCAGAATTGGTTACCTGTGATTTGTCGCGTTTGTCGTTTTCTGCTTTTTTAAACGGCAGCAAACGGTAGGCGTAACCTTCCAGGTACAAATATTTACTTAGGCCAATGTAGGTGTCTTCGGATAAGGATGAACCAAAATAGATTGGCCTTTCCCATTTGTTGTTCACCAGGATGTCAAATAGTGCCAGGTCAGATTTGCTGGCAAAATTTTTATTGAAATTCCACTCCATTTGTGGTACAACTTTATCCTGATCTTTCGCGTCAATGGTATGTGTCTTTACCAATTGATCCGCATCGATGCTGAGTTTGAAGTTCTTTGTCGGCAAAAAGTTCTCAAATGAGCCGCCCTGCATTTCCACCCGGTCTTCTTTATTGTCAGATGTCAGTACACTCAGTAAATCTTTCAATTCTACACTGTCTTTAAAGCCGTAGTCAATATAAGGCAGGTAATCCCTGACGCCTTTTTGATATTTATCTGGGGTCATTGAAATGGGAAGGGGAGCCGATAGGTTTGCCTGTTTCTTCATTTGGTTGATGTAATCGCCATCGCCTAAAAACTGGAGGGAAACAACCCGTACGTCTGTCCGGATCCCTTCTACTTCCTGTGCATACCAGAGCGGATAGGTATCGTTATCTGCATTGGTAAACAGGATGGCATTGGGCGCACAGGAATTGAGGTAATTGCTGGCCCAATCCAGCGCGGTATATTTATCCGATCGGTTGTGATCGTCCCAGCCCTGGCTACCCATAAGTACGGGAACAGTCAGCAGGCAAATCAAGGAAGCCGCAATCAGGCTTAACCTGGCAGACGCATAGCGCGATAACAGGTCTTTGACCGCCAGCATGCCAAAGCCGATAAAGATGGCGAATGCATAAAAAGAGCCTACATACGCGTAGTCCCTTTCTCGGACCTGCAAAGGATCCTGGTTTAAATAGAGGATAATAGCTAAACCGGTAAAGAAAAAGAGGGTGGCAATAACTAAGGTGACTTGTTTGTTTTTCCGATATAAAAAGATGAGTCCGGCTACACCAAGTAATAAAGGCAAGCCATAAAATGCATTATGACCTTCATTGGCGCTTATAGATGGCGGTAGTTTAGATTGATTGCCCAGCCTTATGGCGTCTAAAGGTTTGACCCCCGTAATCCAGTTGCCCTGGGTTAAATTGCCCTGGCCTTGAATGTCGGATTGCCTGCCGGAGAAATTCCACATGAAATAGCGCCAATACATAAAGCCCACCTGGTAGGAACTGAAAAAGCTCAGGGTTTGCAGGAATCCTGGTGTTTCGTTTTCTGCCAGGCCCATCCAGCTTTTGTAAAACTCAGGGTGATTGGGTTTATTGCTATAGGTGCGGGGGAAAAATAGATTTTTGTCGTACGCTACCTTATAGTCCTTACCGGATACTTCATAGCGTTCCTTACCCTTTCTGTAATCTGTGCCGGTTTCTGTAATTTCTGTTTGCTGCGCATCGAATGTTTTACCATATAACAATGGTGTATCGCCATAATTGGTGCGACCAAGATAGCCGTATAAAGAATAGGGATTGTCTGGATTGGATAAGTTGATGTTCGGTTTCGCATTTGCGCGAATGACAATCATGAAATAGGAGCTAAAGCCAAAAAGTAGAAATGTGAGGCACAATAAGCCCAGGTTGAGCCTATGTTTTTGATGCTTTACGGAATAATATATTGCTGCCGATAGGCCAATTGCGAGAGCAATGATAAATGCCATAGCTCCTGATCCAAAACCAAAACCCAGGGTATTGACAAAGAACAAGTCGGATTTTGCTGCAAAAAGTACCAGGTATTGTACCAGGCCAAACTGAACGATGCCAACCAACAGGCAGCCTATGGCAAAAGCTTTTAGGGTACCTGTAAAATCAGGCCGACTGGTTTTCTTGAAATAATAAACCAATACAACGGCGGGAATGGCGAGCAGACTCAATAAATGCACACCAATGGAGAGTCCGACCAGGAAGGCGATAAGTACCAGCCAGCGGTTGTCCATGTTTTCTTCCCATTTTAAAATGGCCCAGAACACGATGGCGGTAAATAGGGTAGAAAGTGCATAAACCTCAGATTCTACAGCAGAGAACCAAAAAGTATCAGAGAAGGTATAAGCTAAAGCACCAATTGCGCCGGCGGCTACGATGCTCATGATCTGGATGATGCTTTTCTCCCGGGGATACAGCTTGGATGCTAAGGCGGTAATGGTCCAGTACAAGAACATAATGGTTGCGCCACTGGCCAACACTGAGCTGAAATTGACCCAATAGGCGATTTTAGCGGTATTGCCCATGGCGAGCAAAGAAAACATTTTACCAATCATCAGGAAGAGCGGAGCTCCGGGTTGATGTCCAACCTGTAGCTTATCGGATGCCGAGATAAACTCCCCACAGTCCCAAAAACTCGCAGTAGGTTCCATGGTAAGCCAGTAAACCAATGTTGCGATACCAAATAAAGTGAAACCTGCCAGGTTATTGATGCGTTTGTAATTGTTCATGATTTAGCGGTTTGATTAAGGTTAATCAAAAATAATTAAATCATTAGGATACAGTGGGTTGTAAACGTTAAAGAATGTTAAAAATTGTTAAATGCAGGTTGTGCCGAAGGTGTTAATAATGTTGCTCGATGGTCGCATCAATAATCAGGTAGCCTTCGGCCTTGCTTTCTGTAAAAATGAGGAATTTATGATTGTCGGGTTTAATCTTGTATTTCTTCACCAGATTTTCTGCTTTGTCGCGGTAATTTCTGACAATCACATTGCCTATAAGCGTTTTTTCTTTCTTGAGTTCTCCGGCGGTGATGATTTTATTGATCTTAAAGATCCTTCCGGGAAAAGCAGGGTTAATTTGATTTGCTGTGTAAAGCTGGGTTTGGGCCTGCAGTTTTTCCAGGCCATAAGTTTCGCCGATCAAATTGAATGCACCGCTTTTAAGTAAGGCCGTATCGGGTTCGTAAAGGTACCCTGACAATTTTTTTTCTGTTATTTTTGGCAGGCTGTTTTCTTCATCCCCTTTGTTAAAGCTAAACTTTTTTTCGTGGTCATTTAAGGTTATAGCGATAATTTTTAAAGCTGTTGATGGGTTTCTTTCTATCACCCAAAGCAGTTCTTTACATTCATTTTTAACGCTGACAATGTGTACTTCGCTTACGTTTTTGAGTTCTTTTAAACCTGCAGCAATATCTAACAGTGGTGCAGTTTTTACGATGACCCGAGGGGCTTTTGTCAGCAGCAGATCCAGATGTTCAACCACGTTTGGCGTACAGTCTTTCAGCATAAATACTTTACCTGCTGTACTTCTCCTGGCTGGATCCAGGTAAATGGTATCAAAAGTGAGCTTGCTGTTTTTTAGAAATTCCAGGCCATCTCCGGCAATGAACCGCATATTTTTCACACCCAGAACCTGAGCATTGTGTGCCACGATAGCTGAGAGGTCTTCGTTGAGTTCACAGTGTACTACGGTTTCAGCATGTTGCGCAAAATAATAACAATCCACCCCAAAGCCACCTGTTAAGTCGACCAGGCTGTTTCCTTTGATTAATCTGGCTTTATAGGCCGCGGTGTTTTCCGAAGAGCATTGCTCAATAGATAGCAATGCCGGGTAATAAATGGCTTTAGCCTGATGCCAGGTTGGAAGTTTTTTAGCCGATTTGTTTTTAGCACTGATCTGATTGGCCAGTTCCTTACCTTCAATTCCAGGAAAGGGGCTTTTAGCCATAGCAAGCTTATGCACATCATCTTTTGAATGATCCTGTAGAAATTGCTGTACTTTGCTGTCTAAAATATGGCTGTTCAAATCCGGTGTGCTTTAAAGGCTTTATGTTGTCGCCGGAACTTTATCCCGCATCACAATCTGGCAGGTATTCCTGCTTTTAACTTCCAATAAAATGTTTTTGTTAACCGTTACGCGATCGATAGTTTGCTGGTTGTAATAGCGTATGGTAACCAGTTCCAGGCCGGTATTGTATTTCACTTTGTAATGCAGTGAAAGATCGGTAATCAGGGCCTGCAATTTTACAGGATCATGATCAAAGCTGACCGAGAAACTGATGGCCGAATTGAGCATGGTATTGATTTTCACCTTGTGCTTGTGGAACAGGCTGAATATATCACTTAGGTTTTCTTCGATAATGAAAGAAAAGTCCTTAGGAAAAATAGAGATTAATGCCTGGTTTACTTTAAAAATAAAAGAAGGTACAGGGAGGTGGTTATTGAGTCCGGTAATGTTGGTACCTTCAGCGCCGGGTTGTAAAAAAGAACGGACAAATAAGGGGATGTTCTTATTCTGTATGGGTTTAATGGTTTTTGGGTGGATTACCGTAGCGCCGTAGTAGGCCAGTTCAATGGCATCATGGTAGGATAACTGCGGAATTCTTTCGGTTTCATCAAACCATTTGGGGTCGGCATTCAATACACCAGGTACATCTTTCCAGATCGTCAGGGATTTGGCATCCAGGCAGGCGGAAAAAATCGCTGCCGAATAGTCAGAACCATCACGGCCAAGCGTGGTGGTGAAATTCTCGCTGGTGCTTCCAATAAAACCCTGGGTTACAGCGATATTTTGTTCCAATAAAGGAACCAGTGTTTTTTTGATTTCAGCTTCTGTTTTTTCCCAGTTTACCAGGCCTTCACGATAAGTATTGTCGGTATGCACAAAACTGCGGGCATCCAGCCATTTTACATGAGCGTGTTGTTTGGCCAGGTAAGCGGCCAGTATTTTCGAAGAGACGATTTCTCCGATGGATACAATCTGGTCGTAAATGTAATCCGGTGCATCATCAGGCTCTTCTTCCAAAAGCCAGTCTATCTCTACAAAAGTATTGGCAATGTCGTCATAAATGCTTGCCTGATGGTCCGGGAAAAGGTCATTCAATACGTTGAAATGGTAATTTTTTACGGCCTTAAATATTTCTTCTACTGCAGGATCGCCCTGAAGGTAAGCCTTTGTCAGGTCTTCCAGTTGATTGGTAATTTTCCCCATGGCCGATACCACAACCAGCAACTGAGTTTTGCTGCGATTGAGGATGATATTTGCAACATTGATGATCCCTGCGGCATCCTTAACCGATGCCCCGCCAAATTTGAATACTTCCATACGATATGTAGGGTATAAAGATACCCGGGTTTATTGATTTTGAATTTGTTCTTTTGAAAAAGAACCGTTTAACCAGCCAGCTTCGATTTGAGCGGCATATTTATTGTAAAAATTCAGTGCCGGTTCGTTCCAGTCCAGCACCTGCCAGTTCATGCCATTGAAGCCCTTTTCTTTTGCCTCCTGCATCACGGTTTCGAATAATAATTTGCCAATTCCTTTTCCTCGGTAAGATTCGGTTACGATAAAATCTTCCAGGTACAGGCGGGAACCTTTCCAGGTGGAGAAGCGAATGTAATATATGGCAAAACCGGCAATAAAACCATTTTCTTCGGCAACAAATGCTTTCCAGACTGGTGTTTCTCCAAAACCGGCTTCTTCAAATTCTTCCAGTGTTACCGTCACTTCTTCCGGTGCCCGCTCGTAAAGCGCCAGCTCATGCACCAATTCCAATAACCGCGGACAATCGGCTTTCCTCGCTACTCTGATCGTTACACTCATTCCGTTTTGTAATGCTTAATTACCCTTTTACCAAAAATACTGCTGCCGATGCGTACCATCGTGCTTCCGGCTTCAACAGCCAATTTATAATCGCCGGACATGCCCATAGATACTTCTTTAAAAGTGTCTTCTTTTCTGAAAAAGCTGAGTTTGATGCCGTCAAAAAGGACTTTCAATTCTGTAAATTCATCTGTAGTCTGCTTGTCTGCAGCATGGTTGCTGGCAATTCCCATTAAACCTACAATACGGATGTTTTTTAATGTGGCATATTCTTCTGAGCGAAGCAGTTCAATCGCCTCATCAAAGCCTAAACCAAATTTGGTGTCTTCATCTGCAATGTAAATCTGGAGCAGGCAATCAATCACACGTTTGTGCTTTGCGGCCTGTTTATTAATTTCGATGAGTAGCTTCAGGCTGTCTACCGATTCAATTACGCTGATAAAAGGAGCGATGTATTTTACCTTATTGGTTTGTAAATGTCCGATCAGGTGCCATTGGATATCCTGGGGCAATTGTGCTTGTTTATCAACGAGTTCCTGTACGATGTTTTCGCCAAATACGCGCTGTCCGGCATCGTAAGCTTCCTGCACTGCAGCGGCATCCTGGAATTTAGACACTGCAACCAGTTGTACGCCATCTGCTTCTAATTCGTTTTTATATTTTAATAAGTTATCTGCTATACTCATTTATCAGTATTTTTGGTAAAATTAATAACCTTAGCGAACTTTGGCTAAGAAATAATGATGTTTTAAACATAATGAAGAACTTTTTATATATCGTAGTCGTCTTTTTTTTCATTTCGGGCTGTAAACCTGGTATACCAAAAGATATCATACAGCCGGATGAAATGGCTAAGGTATTGCATGATATTCACCTGGTTGATGGCTATATTGCCATGACACCCAGTGTAGATTCGGCTAAAAAAATGGCTGCAGCCTATTACAAAGGTGTATATAAAAAGTATGATATCGATTCGGCGGTTTACAATAAAAGTTTGAATTATTATTACAAAGAGCCGCGGATCATGACCGATATCTATAAAAAAGTAACAGATGAACTGACTAAGGACCGCAACACGATTGTTCAGGCAGATTCTATTGTTGCGGCAAAGGCGGCAGCTAAACTGCGTTTAAAAATGGTGATGGACTCGACACGTAAGTCGGATTCCATTTTTTATGCCCGTATTTTGTTAAGGGATACGGCTAAAAAGGACACCACAAAGAAATTAGAAGTGATCAAATCAAAAATGTTCTATATAGAACCAAAATATTAAGATAGACATGTTATATCCGGAGAATTGTTTGGAGCGGTTGGGTTTTAGTGAGGTAAAACAGCTTATCTATAAACACTGTCTGAGTCCGATGGGCCAGCAAATGGTAGAGAAAATGCAGGTGATGGTCAAATACGATCAGATCAATAAGTTTTTACGCCAGACCCATGAATTTAAAAGTATCCTGGAAAACCAGGAGCCTTTACAGATCAGTACTTTTTTTGACATTAAAAGCCTGGCTGAGAAAATCAGGGTAGAAGGGACTTACCTGGTAGAGGATGAATTGCATCAGATGTACGCCTCATTGCAGACGGTATTTTCTGTATTGCGGTATTTTGATGAGCGTAAAGAAGTGTATCCAAACCTGGAAGCTTTATTTGAGCATATGCCTGTAGAAAAGGGCATCCTTAAAAAAATAGAAACCGTATTGGATCCGAAAGGTAAGATCAAGCCGAATGCTTCGCCGGAATTGCAAAGCATTATTGGAGATATTGCCAAAACGGAACAAGATGTGCGTAAGCGCATGGATTCGATTTATAAGCAAGCTGTTGGCAACAACTGGGTGGCAGACGGAAGTTTAACCATTCGTGATGGCCGGATGTGTATCCCGGTATTGGCAGAGAATAAAAGGAAGTTGAGGGGATTTATTCACGATGAATCTGCAAGTGGACAGACTGTTTACATCGAGCCGGAAGAGGTATTTACCTTGAACAACAAACTGCGGGACCTGGAATTTGACAAGCGCAGGGAGATCATCAGGATCTTAATTGCGCTGACTACCGATTTAAGGCCTTATACGCCATTGCTACTTTCGTACCATGGCTTTCTGACCAAACTTGATTTTGTACGCGCCAAGGCCTTGTTTGCCATTGAGGTAGAGGCGGATATGCCGGTTCTGATTAAGGAAGCAAAAACCAAGCTGATCAATGCGCGGCACCCTTTGTTGTATCTGTCCTTTAAAGCCGATAAAAAAACGGTAGTGCCTTTAAACATCCACATCAATGAAGGGATGCGGATTATATTGGTTTCGGGCCCAAATGCGGGCGGTAAATCGGTTTGTATGAAAACTGTGGGCCTGCTCCAGTTGATGGTACAGTCTGGTTTGCTGATCCCTGTTCATGAATCCAGCGAAGTTGGTATTTTCGACAATATTTTTGCTGATATTGGTGATGACCAATCCATAGAAAGTGATTTGAGTACCTATAGTGCCCACCTGACTAAAATGCGCTATTTTGTGGCCCATGCCAGCCCAAAGTCCCTGGTGTTGATTGATGAGTTTGGAACAGGTACTGACCCGCAGTTTGGTGGTCCAATGGCCGAAGCTGTGCTGGAAGTGCTGAACAATAAAAAGGTACGTGGGGTAATTACCACGCACTATTCCAATTTGAAGTTGTTTGCAGGAAATACTGAAGGGCTGGAAAATGCTTCGATGTTGTTTGACAACGATAAAATGAAGCCATTGTATGTGCTGGAAATCGGTAAACCCGGTAGCTCCTATGCTTTTGAAATTGCACAGAATATCGGTTTACAGAAAGAAGTGCTGGAACTGGCGCGGGCCAAAACGGGAACCAATCAGAACCGTATAGACAGCTTGCTGGTTGATCTGGAGAGGGAGAAAAAACAGATATATGATACCAAACTTCATTTGTCCAATCAGCAAAACAAGGTGAAAAACCTGGTAACCGAGAATGAAAAGCTAAGGGAGTTTTTGGATGAGAACAGAAGGGTGCTGATTAAGGAGGCTAAACTGGAGGCCCAGGCCATCATCAAAAATGCCAATAAGCTGGTAGAGAATACGATTGCTGAAATTAAAGATAAACAAGCCGATAAGGAAGTTACCAAACAACTGAGACAGAACCTGCAAAAGGTGATGGTGCAGCACCAGGTGAAGGAAGAGAAAAAACCGGAAGTGGTAATGCCTTTAAATACACCGATTGAAGTAGGGGACTGGGTGCAATTGCACAACAGCGAAACAACCGGACAAGTGCTGGAAATTAACCGCGATAACCTGGTCGTTGCCCTGGGTGACCTGAGGTCTGTTCTGAAAAAGAACCGGGTATATAAGATCAGCAATAAGCAGGCTAAAAAGGCAGCACAAAGCAATTCTTATACCGGGAGTATTTCAGAAGCGATCAGCAGTTTCAATGCAGAGCTGGATCTGCGTGGTATGCGTGGAGATGATGCTTTGCATGAAGTAGAGAAATATCTGGATAAATCGATCATGATGGGCTTTCCTTTTATTAAACTGATCCATGGTAAAGGCGACGGTATTTTAAGGAAACTGATTCGTGAATATCTGAAGAAATACAGCCAGGTGAACCGCGTGGAAGATGAACATGCGGATCGGGGTGGAGACGGAATTACCTACGTTTATTTCAACTAGTTCGGCAAATTATATTGGCGATAAGCAATATATAGTATAATTTAGCAGCAAAACCTTAACTATGATTAATAAAGTTGTTTCAGGTGCTGAAGAAGCTATAAAAGACATTGAAAATGGTCATACCCTGATGCTGGGTGGATTTGGACTTTGCGGGATTCCCGAAAATTGTATTGCCGCCCTGGTTAAAAATGGCGTGAAAGATTTAACCTGTATTTCTAACAATGCCGGGGTTGATGACTTCGGGATCGGACTGATGTTGCAACAACGTCAGGTCAGGAAAATGATTTCTTCTTATGTAGGAGAAAACGCCGAGTTTGAGCGCCAGTTGCTGAGTGGTGAATTGGAAGTTGAACTGATCCCGCAAGGTACTTTGGCTACCCGCTGCATGGCAGCAGGTTATGGTATGCCTGCTATTTTTACACCAGCAGGTGTAGGTACTGAAGTTGCAGAGGGCAAGGAAGTCCGTAATTTTAATGGTAAAGATTACCTGATGGAATATGCTTTTGAAGCCGATTTTGCGATTGTAAAAGCCTGGAAGGGTGATACTGCCGGAAACCTGATTTTCAGGTCTACGAGCCGTAATTTTAACCCGGTAATGGCTATGGCAGGAAAAGTAACGATTGCAGAAGTAGAAGAGCTTGTGGAAGCTGGCGCACTTGACCCGGATCACATCCATACCCCGGGGGTATTTGTTCACCGGATTTTTCAGGGAGCAGATTACGAAAAGAGAATAGAACAACGTACGGTTAGAACTAAAGGATAATCCCATCAAGATATGCTGGATAAAAATGGAATTGCGCAACGCATCGCAAAAGAAATAAAAGACGGATTTTATGTCAACCTGGGTATTGGTATTCCTACATTGGTTGCCAATTATATCCCTGAAGGAATCAATGTGGTTTTACAGTCCGAAAATGGCTTATTGGGTATGGGGCCTTTCCCTTTTGAAGGGGAAGAGGATGCTGACCTGATCAATGCCGGTAAACAGACCATCACTACTTTACCGGGCTCTTCGATATTTGATTCTGCATTGAGCTTTGGCATGATCCGCAGTCAGAAAATAGACCTGACCATTTTAGGAGCCATGGAAGTTTCTGAAAACGGCGATATTGCCAACTGGAAAATACCAGGAAAAATGGTTAAGGGCATGGGTGGGGCAATGGATCTGGTTGCTTCGGCAAAAAATATCATTGTGGCCATGCAGCATGTAAATAAAGCAGGAGAGAGCAAGTTGCTGCCTAAATGTACTTTGCCCCTGACTGGTGTCAATTGTATTAAAAAGATTGTGACTGAGCTGGCTGTATTGGACGTATTGCCGGAAGGTGGTTTCAGGCTAATTGAACGGGCTCCGGGCGTGAGTGTTGATTTCATCAGGCAATCTACCCTGGGTAGGTTAATTGCAGCGGACAATGTGCCGGAGATGAAATTAGACTAATAAAATTGTCCTATAGAAAAGGCGCCTGTTTTGCAGGCGCCTTTCTTTTTTTTAAGCAATCAGGTTAATCGTTCCTGTGGCAGTATTTATCTTTCAATACCACCGAAATTTCTTCTGTTATTTTGATGATCTGATCTGGGGTATCCTCGTTATTGATCACAATGGTATCGCAGGTATCCTTATAAGGGAGTAAAAATTCGTGATAAGCAGGTACCACATGGTTGTGCCACTTGTATAAGACATCTTCTTCCGGGTAGCCGCGTTCCATACCGTCGCGTTTAATGCGGCGTTGTAAGGCTACGCTGTCGTCAGCCTCAACAAATATTCTGTGGTCAAGCAGTGCTGCAATTTCTTTGAAATGCAAAATGAAGAGCCCTTCTACAATGATAATGGGTGCCGGGTTAATCTCCAGAATTTTAGTCACCGCAAGGGGATTGTTAAAGTTGTATTCTTTTTTATAAATCACTTCACCTTTAATCAGTTTTTTAATATCGAGTAAAAACTGTTCGTTGTCAATGGTGCGCGGTAAATCAAAATTGTATAACTTATTTTCTTCCTGGGTCATCTCTCCGGCAGGAAAATAATAGTCATCCTGAGAAACCAGGGTCACTTCATCCTGCTTAAAATGATGCAGGAATGAATTTAAAAAAAAGGTTTTGCCAGAGCCACTACCTCCCGCTATTCCTATAATGAAAGGCTTGTTACTCATTATCTTGTCCGCCGTATGTTAAGTTGCAAAAAAATCTTTTATCCAGTGCGCCCAGCGCGTCAGCTACGGCTTTACTCATTACAATCATCACGTCTTTTGTAGATTCATTTTCGGTAAATTTACCAATAACTTTGGCAAAAGTAGACCTGTTGGTCATTGGGTTGGTAATTTTCATTACTGTTCCAACTGGGGCAGAGCGGTGTAACACATACATTTTTGAAGATTCCAGGTTCGGATCATCAATCCATAAGGCAGTTCCTTTTTCGTCGATCTGGTTCAATCCGTACTTGCTTGCCGGATATCTCAGTGCAGGATCTTTAATTGAATTTAACGTATCCGGGTGTAATTGTGGATCTGTTGCCGGACTGAATACTTTTTTAGGCGGGTATTGTCCTTTGATCAAAAGTTTCTGACCCACATGCAAACTGTTGTCTGTCAGGTTGTTTTTAGCTTTCAGCTGATCCATTGTCATTTTATAGGTTGTGGCTATAGAATAAATGGTTTCGTTGGAAGCAACAGTATGTTCAATAAATTCCTCGTTGGACTTATCTGCAGGAGGTACTTGTTGTGGTACATCTTTTTTTACCACTACAGGTTCTGTTTTTTTAGGTTTTTCAATAACCGGCGTTGTCTTTACTACAGGTTCTGCCGGTTTCGGTGATTCTGCAATCGGTTCGGTTTGCTGCGGCGCATCTTTTGCCGGGATTTTTAAACGCTGCCCAATTTGTAAATTGTTGTTGGGCAGGTTGTTTATTCGTTTGATGTCATTTACTGTAGTGCCATACTTTTCAGCCAGCATGTTTAAGTTTTCTTTCTTCTGTACGATGTGTTCGGTCAAATTACCGTCAGAATTGGCTACCGTTGCGTTTTCAACTTTCGCAGGCGCTGTATTGACCGGGGCTGCCGCAGTAAATGGGATATTGGTCGGGACTTTAACAATCACGCCAATCTGCAGGTATTTGCTGTCATTGAAAGCCATAATATCCTTAGGAAGCACGTTATATCTTCTTCCGATGGAATAATAGGTGTCTTTGGCAACTACCTGATGTACAATTAACTTTTTCCCCTTATTGTTTTCTACACCAATGGAATCCCTGGTGATGGCGCTTACCGCCGATATGTTAAAAAGAATACCGAATAACGATACTATATAATATTTATGCATTAATGTCCTTCTAATTTTATTGAGCAATTATACGAATAATATAAATAAAGCGTCAATTTTGAATATTAAACGTTCTTTCCCGGGGGCTATTGCCCTTCTTCAGTTAAGAATTTTTAAAACCAAAATTGGATTACTTTGTTATACTGTCATTCAAACAAACATCAAGATTAAAAATTACAATACATCATGGACGCAAAAGAAATTAGTTTAAATGAAAAAGAAGTAAAACCTGTAGTAGACATGTTAAATGATTACCTGGCCAATTACCACATTCATTACCAAAAATTAAGAGGTTGTCACTGGAATGTGAAAGGTCAGAATTTCTTTACCCTGCACATTAAATTTGAAGAATTATATACCAATGCACAATTGACGATTGATGAAATCGCTGAGCGTGTTTTAACACTTGGAAAACCGCCGCATAGCCGTTTTGCAGATTATATTAAAGAATCACAAATTAAAGAAATCGATACCATTGGCTTAAAAGATCTGGATATGGTAGATGCCGTTCTGGAAGATATGGCTAAGCTTATTGAACTGGAGCGTGATTTATTGGAAGCGACTGATAAAGCTGGCGATGACGGTTCAAATGATATGGTTAACCGTTTTATGCAATTTAAAGAGAAAAACACCTGGATGCTTCGTTCATTTGCTGGTAAAAAATGATATCCGCATCCCTATAATAACGAGAGCTCTGCTATTTAGCAGGGCTTTTCTGTTTTTATTAACCTTGCAAGGCCATAATTCTTTAATATCTTTGAAGCGATGGGATACAAAAGTTTAGCAGAATGTGTTGCCGACCTGGAAAAACACGGTCATTTAATCAGAATCAAAGAAGAGGTAGATCCATACCTGGAAATGGCAGCGATACACCTGCGTGTTTATGAAAAGCAGGGGCCGGCCCTATATTTTGAAAACGTTAAAGGGAGTCCGTTTCCGGCCGTGTCCAACTTATTTGGTACGCTGGAAAGGTCTAAATTTATGTTCAGGGACAGTCTGCCTAAGGTTGAGCAATTGGTAAATCTGCGCTCAGATCCTGTTAAAGCCTTGAAAAATCCCTTTAAACTTCCGGGAATTGGCTTTACTGCCCTGACGGCATTGCCCTTAAAGCAAACTTTCAAAAATACATTCAGTAAAACGACCATTAGTGCTTTACCACAAATTGTGAATTGGCCGATGGATGGAGGGCCTTTTGTGACCATGCCCCAGGTTTATACTGAAGATCCTGATAAAGAAGGAATCTTAAATGCCAATTTGGGTATGTACAGGATTCAGCTCGCCGGAAATGATTATGAGCTGAACAAGGAAATCGGTTTACACTACCAGATTCACCGCGGAATCGGGGTGCACCAGAGTAAAGCCAACGCAAAAGGACTACCACTTAAAGTCAGCATTTTTGTCGGTGGACCGCCATCACATCCTCTGGCTGCGGTGATGCCGCTTCCGGAAGGCTTGTCGGAAATGACCTTTGCAGGTGCCCTGGGGAACCGGCGGTTCAGGTACTTTTACGATGAGGAAGGTTTCTGTATTTCTGCAGATGCTGATTTTGTGATCACTGGAACGGTTTATCCGCAAGAAAATAAACCAGAGGGGCCATTTGGCGATCATCTGGGTTATTATAGTTTAACACATCCTTTCCCGCTGATGAAGGTGCACAATGTCTATCACCGTAAGGATGCCATCTGGTCATTTACCGTGGTAGGGCGTCCGCCACAAGAGGATACCAGTTTTGGTGCCCTGATTCATGAAATTGCGGGTTCGGCATTGCCAAAAGAAATTCATGGTTTAAAAGAAGTAAATGCTGTGGATGCCGCAGGCGTACACCCGCTGTTGTTTGCTATAGGTAGTGAAAGGTATACGCCTTATTTAAAGGAACGCCGGCCGCAAGAGATTTTAACCATAGCCAACCATATTTTAGGTAAGAACCAATTGAGTCTGGCCAAGTATTTATTTATCGCCGCAAGAGAAGACGACGAAGCATTGGATACCCATGATCTGTCTGCATTTATGCAGCATGTATTGAGCCGGATGGATTTTAAAACTGACCTGCATTTTTATACCAATACCACGATCGATACATTGGATTATAGCGGTGAAGGCTTGAATAGCGGATCTAAAGTAGTTTTTGCAGCAGCTGGTACGGCTAAAAGAAATTTATGTACCACATTGCCTGCAGGTATCCATGCTGGAAATTATGGTGGGTTTAATCTGGCTATTCCAGGGGTGCTCACTTTGCAATTACCTGCTTACCAGACTGCAGAAGCGGCTGAAGCGGAGGTGGCTCAACTTAACGAAAAGTTAAAAACTGAAAACCTGGAAAGTGTTGCCTTGATTGTATTGTGTGACGATGCTGCTTTTACAGCTGAAAATATCAATAACCTGGTTTGGGTAACATTTACAAGAAGTAATCCGGCTACAGACATTCATGGCATCGGGGCCTTTATCCAAAACAAGCATTGGGGCTGTACCGGTCCTGTAATTATTGATGCACGTAAAAAGCCACATCATGCACCTGAGTTGATCAAGGATGAAGCTGTGGAACGAAATATAGAACGGTTGGCTGTAAAAGGTGCTTCTTTATACGGTATGCTGTAATCTTTAAGTATATTGTCAATTCATAAAAAAGGGCTATCATTACGAAATGATAGCCCTTTTTAAATCTTTTCTATTGCTTTTAGAACCTCACGCCAAAAGTAAGGAACACATTGTTCAATCCGTTTTTGGTTGTCGCATAGGGTTCCGTACCGTCATTTAAGGTATAAGAACTCATGGTGTTCTGTGTATTGATGCGTTGGTAAGCTAAATCAAAATAGTATTGATCGAAGCGGTAGCCAATACCACCAGTATAATACTTGGTTTCAAAAACTTTGTTGTCATCATCTTTTACAGGGCTGCCATTTACACCGAATCCTGCTCTTAAACTTAAGTTTGAAATTTTATATTCTCCACCAAAACGGTAATTAACGGCAGATGTGTAATTGCTTTTAATGTCCTGATTCTGGTAGTAGATCGTTTGTCTGCTGTCAGAATTCCCGCTATTGTCTGAGAAATGTGTACTGGAGTAATCGATAAAGTCCACATCTCCTGAAATGATGGCTTGGCCGGCAATGACATAACTTGCACCTACAGAGCTTTTCAGCGGCGTTCTCAGGTTATAGGAAAAAGGATATTCCTTTAATGTATTGTCTGAGTTAAAAGTACCTTTAGAACCGCCAGTCAGGGTATTGCTTAAATAATCAGTGGTATAGTCATCGATGCTCAACCAGGTAGGTGTTTGCACTGTAGCACCAATTCTGAAATTATCAACCGGTCTAACGATCACACCAACGCGGGCATTGACACCAGAGCCTTTAGTTTCCTGACTACGTCTAAATGAAAGCGTGTAATTTTCGGTTCCGGTATAACCAACAGCTCCCTGAGTTGGATCGTTGTTATACGGATTAACTACGCCGCTTTCCCTGAAATCTGATTCATTGTTATAATGTACGTTTACAAAACCAACGCTGGCACCGATATATACGGTGTTCGAAATATTTAAAGCACCAGAAAAATCCAATTCAGAAGTTCCACCCCATGCTTTTTCGTTAACCGTTTGCAGGTTGGTACTGAAAGGTGCAGCAGAGTATTTTCCTACGCTTCCCGGGGCATTGAAATTGATCAAATATCCGTAAAATGCATCATCTTCAATGGAGTTGGCAGCTAATGTTCCTTTTCCATCATTGGCCATATTGTTATTGGCCAGATCAGAAAAATAATTACGGATCGAGTTTACTTTATTTGTTCCGCCGTAGTTATACCTCAATGTATAATCATTGTTCCGGTTGTAGCCAATTCCGAAAACGGTGCTCAGTACACCTGTTTGGGTATTTTGTCCTTGTGGTCTGTAAGTTGGATTGTACCATACTACGCCCAGTTGGTTCAGGTTTAACTTGTTGTAACTGTCTTTACTGGTTTCGCCAAGGTAATTTACTTTTGAACTGGCTGAGTTAAACTCAGGTGTCAGGCTAAATTCAGATCTGGTAAATAGACCAAGTCCTGCCGGGTTTCCACCCAGTGAGCTCATATCACCACCAACGCCGATTTGGGCATTACCCATTCCTTTAAAACGTGCCGAACTGCCATAATTTCCGTTTGAAAACCGGATGGCATCACCCGCGTACTGCGCATATGTTGTGCTTACGGTGGCTACCATAGCCACCATCAGCATCTGTATTGATTTTTTCATAAATGTCTTTGTTAAAGATTATCTGCCACCCCTGGTTGGTCTTCCGCCGCCTGAACCGCCCATTCCGCCGCCTGAACTTCCGCCAGAACCGCCACCTGATGAACTTGGAGGAGGTGTGTAAGAAGGAGGGGGTGTGTAAGTAGGTCTGGTATTTTCAGTTCTGCTTGGTCTTGAACTCTCTGTTTGCACTGGTCTTGAAACCTCACCACCTCTTGTAGGTCTGCCGCTATTTCCGCCATAACTGGTTTGCGGACGACCATTTGAATAGGTTGTGTTTCCGCCGCTTTGTCCACGTGCTGATCTTGGAGAAATACCGTTGCTGTTGCCATAAGTAGGACGACCCATGTTTGATCCGTCTCTGTTACCCATGGATGGTCTTGGTACATTGGTTGTTCTTCCGGTATAAAAACCACTTCCTATATAACCCGGATAGTAACCGCCACCCCATAAGCCGCCGCCGTAATAGCCACCACCATAGTAATTGTTCCAGCCAAATCCACCGCCGTAGAAAGGAGAATAATAGTTACCCCAGCCACCATTCCATAAAGAACCGTAGCCTAAGCCCATCGATAATCCCCATCCGCCGCCGAAGCCAATTCCGAATCCGCCGCCATAACCACCGTAGTAACCACCGTCAAAGTATGGATCGTAATAGCTATTCCATGGGCGATAATTGTAGAATCTATTGATACGTGAAGAGTAATCCATGTCGTAATATGGGTCGCTGGTACCATAATATTCGTCAGGCTGGTTATACTGTTGCTGACTAACAGGTGCCTGCGGTTTATATTCCTGTGCTCTTGCTACAGAATTATAAACATCATCATTTGTATTTTGCTGTGCCATCCGCGGCGCAGAGCATGACGCAACAACTATCGTTGCTACTGCCAGCATACTGGTGAATAAATGATTAGGTTTCATAACTATATATTGTTTGTGTGTGTTCAACGTACTTTTGTAGGTATAAATTTATAAATTTGTAACCTACGATACAAGTTAATTAACACAAAAAACGTTCCAATCAGTTATGAGCAAAGGTATTACAAGCAGAAACGAAGATTATTCCCAGTGGTATAACGACATTGTTATAAAGGCTGACCTGGCAGAGCACTCATCCGTAAAGGGTTGTATGGTGATAAAACCCTATGGATATTCCATTTGGGAGAAGATGCAGGCGGTTTTAGACCAGAAATTTAAAGATACCGGTCACAGCAATGCTTATTTTCCTTTATTCATTCCTAAGTCATTTTTTTCTAAAGAAGCCTCGCACGTAGAGGGTTTTGCCACAGAATGTGCCGTTGTGACACATTATCGTCTTAAAAATGATGGCAACGGAAACATTATTGTCGACGAAACTGCCAAACTGGAAGAAGAACTGATTGTCAGACCAACTTCGGAAACCATCATCTGGAATACATACAAAGGCTGGATTCAATCTTACCGTGATTTGCCAATCCTGGTTAACCAGTGGGCCAACGTAGTACGCTGGGAAATGCGTACCCGCTTGTTCTTGCGGACCACTGAATTTTTATGGCAGGAAGGTCATACGGCTCACGCCACTTCGGAAGAGGCTGTGGCAGAAACGAAACAAATGCTGGATGTATATGCAGACTTTGCTGAAAACTGGATGGCAGTGCCGGTAGTTAAGGGTGTTAAAACACCAAACGAACGTTTTGCAGGAGCGCTGGATACGTATTGTATTGAAGCTTTGATGCAGGACGGTAAAGCATTGCAGGCAGGCACTTCCCATTTCCTCGGACAAAACTTTGCCAAAGCTTTTGATGTGAAATTCACCAATAAAGAAGGTAAAATTGAACATGTATGGGCCAGCTCATGGGGTGTTTCAACCCGCTTAATTGGTGCATTGATCATGGCACACAGTGATGACGCAGGTTTGGTATTGCCGCCAAAACTGGCACCTATACAAGTGGTTATTGTGCCAATCTATAAAACTGAAGAAGAACTTAAAAACATATCCGGCTTTGCTGATGAATTGATTGCCAAGCTGAAAAGAATGGGTGTATCTGTGAAGTATGACGACCGCGATACCCAGCGTCCTGGATTTAAATTTGCTGAATATGAACTGAAAGGTGTTCCGATCCGGATTGCAGTTGGTGGCAGAGATATGGAAAACGGAACAGTAGAAGTAGCGCGCCGCGATACCAGGGAAAAGCAAACAGTTACACAGGATGGGCTCGAAATTTACCTGGTGCAGTTGCTTGAACAAATACAGGAAAACATTTACAATAAGGCAGCTACGTTCCGTAACGAACACATTACGGAAGTTAATTCTTACGATGAGTTTAAAGAATTGCTGGATACTAAAGCTGGATTTATTGCCGCGCATTGGGATGGTACGCCTGAAACCGAGCAAAAGATCAAAGAGGAAACGAAAGCGACAATCCGTTGTGTTCCTTTAGACAATAAACTGGAAGATGGCATTTGTATTTACTCTGGGAAACCTTCTAAACAAAGGGTCTTGTTTGCCAGGGCTTACTAAAAAACGAAAGATATGAAATTTGCAACTAAAGCGATCCATGCAGGCCAGGAGCCTGATCCAACAACCGGCGCAGTAATGACGCCTATATATCAAACGTCTACCTATTGGCAAAAATCGCCTGGAGACAACAAAGGTTATGAATATTCCAGGGGAACAAACCCAACGCGTAAAGCATTGGAAGATTGCCTGGCAGCATTGGAAAATGCCAAATACGGACTGGCTTTCTCTAGTGGTATGGGTGCAACGGATACGGTAATGCGGTTGTTGAAGCCTGGCGATGAGGTGATTACCGGAAACGATCTTTATGGTGGTTCGTATCGTATTTTTACTAAAGTATATGAAAAATACGGCATCAAATTTCATTTTATTGATCTGGCCAAGCCTGAAAATATTCTCGAATATGTGAACGAGAAAACCAAACTGGTCTGGATAGAAACACCAACCAATCCAACCATGCGTATCATCGACATTGAGGGCGTGGCTAAAATTACCAAAGCGCATCAGTTGCTGCTGGCGGTGGACAATACTTTTGCTTCTCCGTACCTGCAAAATCCTATGGATTTAGGGGCAGATATTGTTATGCATTCGGTAACGAAATATATTGGTGGTCACTCTGACGTGGTCATGGGGGCCTTATTGGTCAATGATGATCAATTGTACAAAGACCTTTGGTTCATTTACAATGCCTGTGGTGCTACGCCTGGTCCGCAAGATGCGTTCCTGGTGCTTAGGGGGATTAAAACTTTACATCTGCGCATGAAAGCGCATTGCGAGAATGGTGAAAAAGTAGCCCGTTTCCTGAAAAACCACCCGAAAATAGATAAGATCTATTGGCCTGGTTTTGAAGATCATCCCAACCACGACATTGCCAAAAAACAAATGCGTGGCTTTGGTGGTATGGTATCCATTACGTTAAAAGATGCCGACTTGCAGGAGACTTTCCGTGTGGCTTCGTCCTTCAAGGTATTTACCTTAGCAGAATCACTGGGTGGTGTAGAATCTTTAATCAATCATCCAACTACCATGACTCATGGTTCTATCCCAAAAGAGGAACGTGAAAAGGTAGGGGTAACTGATAACCTGTTGCGTTTAAGCGTAGGTGTAGAGGATATTGACGATTTACTGGCCGACCTTGAGCAGGCGCTTAAATAAATTTAAATTTTAAATAGAAACGATTGGAATTCTTAGAACTGAAAGATTTTTTAGACATGAAGTATGGCCAGTACAACCGGCCCAACTTCATTGAAAATGATCCCATTTGTATTCCGCATCAATATTCAAAGCAACAAGATATCGAAATTGCCGCATTTTTTGCGGCAATTTTAGCTTGGGGACAGCGTAAAACGATCATTAATAAGTGTAATGAATTGTTTAACCGGATGGATAATGATCCGTATAATTTCATGCTGCATCACGGCGATCAGGATCTGAAAAGGTTACTTGGCTTTAAACACCGGACCTTTAATGATACCGATCTGCTGTATTTTGTTGCTTTTTTTAACCAGCATTACCAGCAATCTGATAGTCTGGAAACGGCATTTTTGCCTCCTGGTGATATCTTTCAGGCAGACTTTGTATCCGCCCAGGTTTTAGGGAATTATGAGGAAGGTGGATTGTATGCCTCTTCCAGTTGTATGCTGTCTGAATTAGACCTGCAAAAACCGCTCATTGAACGTTCCCTCAATTATTTCCGGTCTTATTTCTTCTCTTTGCCAGATTTTCCGGGAAGAACGATCAAACATGTTTCTTCTCCCTTGCAAAAATCCACTTGTAAAAGGTTGAATATGTTCCTGAGGTGGATGGTGCGAAAAGACAGTCTGGGTGTAGATTTTGGGATTTGGAACACGCTTCAACCCAAAGATTTGATTTGTCCTTGTGATGTACATGTGGATCGTGTGGCGAGGAGACTTGGTTTAATTGAGCGCAAACAAACCGATTGGAGAACTGCAGTGGAACTGACGAATGAATTACTCAAATTTGATCCTTTAGATCCGGTGAAGTACGATTTCGCTTTATTTGGGCTCGGGGTTGAAGAGAAATTCTAACAAAAATCACTAAATTCTTCCTTATCTTTAAGCTTGTATGATCACTTTCAAAGCAGAAATAGAACGTTTCCATGACATGGGTGAAAAAACAGGCTGGACCTACGTTTTCATTCCATTAGCTATTGCCAATCAGATCAAATCAGATTGTAGAAAAAGCTTTAGGGTGAAAGGGTACCTGGATCAGGTCGCGATTGAAGGGGTTTCCATGGTGCCAATGGGGGAGGGAAATTTCATCATTGCCTTAAACGGAGCACTGCGTAAAAAGTTGAGAAAAGAAAAAGGAGCAGTGCTTGAATTGTCTTTGACAGAAGATACCACCTTCAAAATTGAAATGCCTGAAGATCTGGAAATATATCTCTCAGATGAAGCGCATTTGATGCAAAATTTTTTAAAGCAACCTAAATCTCACCAAAACTACTATATCAACTGGCTCAACACGGCTAAGACAGAAGCCACAAGAACCAAACGAATCGTGAAGATTATCTCTGCTATGGATCAAGGCTGGGACTTTGGTACCATGATGCGGGATGGCAAGGAAAGGAAGGACTAATATTTTCTAAACCAGCTCCATACTTTCATCTGGATGACCCCAATAAAAGCTTCCCTGAAAATACTGGTACTCATTTTTGAGGAACCTTCGGTACGGTCTGTAAAAATGATGGGTACTTCAACTACGTTGAAACCATATTTAATTGCTGTAAATTTCATTTCAATCTGGAAAGCATAACCCACAAACTTGATCTTGTCCATTGGAATGGTTTGAAGCACTTTGCGTCTGTAACATTTAAAACCGGCAGTGGCATCCTGAATTTTGATCCTGGTGATTGTGCGCACATACATTGATGCAAAATAAGACATCAAAACCCGGCTCATCGGCCAGTTTACCACGTTTACGCCATTTACATACCGTGAACCAATCGCCAGATCAGCACCAGCTACACAGGCTGTGCGCAAGCGAATCAAGTCATCCGGATTGTGCGAAAAATCGGCATCCATTTCAAAGATAAATTCATACTGCGGTCTTTCCAATGCCCATTTAAAGCCATGGATGTAAGCCGTGCCCAATCCTTGCTTTCCGCTGCGTTGTTCTAAATGCAGGGCAGGATATTCCTGTTGTAAATTTTTAACAATATCAGCCGTGCCATCCGGGGATCCATCATCAATGATCAGGATTTCGAAAAAATAACTCAAAGAAAATACCTTTCTAATGATCCTTTCAATGTTTTCTTTTTCGTTGTATGTTGGAATTATAATTAGGCTGTCTGACACGGTAAATAAATTATTTGGCGAAATTATGGAAACTAAATGGAAAAACCCGCAACCGGGTTAGGGTTACGGGTTAAAATATGTTAAATAAACGTCATTCTAGCTTACGCCTTGCATTAGGCGCTTGATCAATGGAGAGAACAGGATCAGGAATACACCAGCAATGGCTGCGTAGATGGCCAATTGATAATAACCAGACGTGTAAGATTCCAGTTTGGTCAATAATGAAACGTTGTCGCCACTCACCGACATTTCCGCACCAAATTTACCCGCTGCAAACTGTCCGAATGCACTGGCTAAAAACCACATACCCATCATCATACCTGTCAGTTTTTTAGGCGATAGTTGGGTTACCAGTGACATGCCAATCGGACCCAGGCAAAGTTCGCCGATCGTGGTCACAAAATAACCTAAAGTAAATAGATTTAATGAGGTTACACCATTGGCATCTGCAAAGAAACGGGTGTAAAAGAAGATGTAAAATGAAGCGGCCAGGAACAGGAACCCAATACCAAATTTAATGATAGAATTTGGTTCCATTTTCTTTTTTGCCAGCCATAACCACAATAAGCCAATCAGCGGACTCAATACAATTACAAATAAAGAGTTGGAACTGTTGTTGACTACGTTCGGGTCAATGTTAAAGAACAATAAGGTATGTGATAAATTCTTTTCTGCAAAAAGGGCTAAAGAGCCACCACTCTGTTCATAGATGGCATTAAACAGGAAGTAACAGAAAATGAAGATAAATGCAGCAAATAATTTCATACGGAACTTCCGGTCCTCCACTTTAAAGGTTTCATACAAGAAATAGATGACCGACAAAGGCGCAATGGTATACATGAAGTAGTCTGTATAATGCGTGTTTTGAACCATGATCAAAATTAAAGGAATGGAGATCAGCGAGAACATGTACACGCCAATTTCGCGCGTTCTTTTCTTGCCTGCAGGCATGTGTTTTAAAGGAGAATCACCAATTGGGCCCAGCGTTTTCTTGGTAAAGATGAAGGTAATCAATCCCAAAGCCATAACAATGGCCGCCGCAAGGAAGGCATAATTCCAGGAAACATATTTACCCAGGTATACACATAAAGCACCGCCCAATAAACCACCAATATTGATGCCTGCATAGAACATTCCGTATCCTGCATCTCTGCGTCCATCACCTTCTTTATAGAGGTCGCCCACCATAGATGAAACATTGGGTTTGAAAAAGCCAGTTCCGATAATAGAAAGCGTAATTCCAATGTAGAAGAACTCTTTTGGTGACGCGGCAATAATTAAGTTCCCAAGAATCATAATCATGCCACCAAAGAAGAGTGATTTTCTGAAACCTAGAATTTTATCTGCAAAAATACCACCGAGGAAAGTAAATGCATATACAAATGCCTGGATGGCAGCGTACTGTAGATTGGCGTCTTTATCGCTAAGTGAAAGTCCGACAATCTTGTCGATCATAAAAATAGCGAGCATTCCACGCATGCCATAAAAGCAAAAACGTTCCCACATCTCTACCAAAAATAAGGCCCAAAGTTGCTTTGGGTATTTACCTTTAAAGTCCTGGATTTCCTCCAGTGTAATGTCTTGTTGCATTTTGATTTTTTCTATGAATTGAAAAAAGCCTTTGAGTGAGATCTCAAAGGCTTTTTTTATTATTTTACGCCGTGCATTAATCGTTTAAGGACTGGAGTCAGTAACATGATGATGAGACCCAGACCCACCGGAATAAAAGTGAAGATCAGGAAGAAAGTCGTCATGGAATATTTCGAAGTAATCTCGTCAATCATACCACCCATAGTACCTGCTATTTTGTTACCAATGGCAATAGCGAGGTACCAGATACCGAACATGATGGCGATCATCCTTCCCGGAACCAATTTACTCACATAAGACAAACCAACCGGGGAAATGAACAGTTCGCCCATGGTGTGGAAGAAGTAAGCCAGAACCAGCCAGATCATGCTCACCGATGCCACAGCTGCGCCCTGGGGAATGGTACTTGCACCATAAGCCAGTACGGCGAAACCAATACCCAATAAGATCATTCCGAAACCGTTTTTAAAAGTCGCAGAAGGGTTGTATTTACTTTCCCATAGTTTGGACACAATAGGCGCACAGCTGATGATGAACAAGGAGTTTAAAATACCGAACCAGGTGGCAGGAACTTCAGATTTAACTTCGCTGTACTGATTTTTAAGCATGTAAATTACAATTACCCAGATGATCACAAAGCCAGAAGCCAGGATGATGTTACCTAAAGAGTATTTGCCGAAAGTTTTAGCGAATAGTTTTAACAATACATAAGAGATGATCATCAATGGGATTACCGTAATTAGGGTGTTTACCACATTGAAAATCACTTTAGAATCGCCGGTTAGCACCCTTTGGGTATAATCTTTTGCAAAGATGGTCATTGAACCACCAGCCTGCTCAAAAGATGCCCAGAAAAAGATGGTGATGAAAGCAAGGATAATTACCGCGATCATTTTATCTCTTAAAACGGGCGTGTATTGAGATATCCTTTTCACCAGGATAAATAAGAACAATACCAATGCAATCACAATCATAAGGTTACTGCCTGCAATGCCGGCCACCTGGAAATTGAAGATACTCATGCTGGTAATTTTAGATACCGGATCGTTGATGATCCAGGAAAGGCCAATTACCGCAATTAAACCAATTACGATTAAGTCAAACTTAGAAAAGGGATTTCTGGTTGCCTCATCCGGAGTTTCAGTAAGATCTTTCTCTTCAGTTTTTAACGGTTTCAAACCGATGTTACCAAAAATACCTTGCGTAAAGTAGAATTGTAACATCCCGATGAACATAAAGATGCCGGCTAAACCGAATCCGTAAGCCCATCCCCAGTCTTTGTTTTCGCCAATGTAACCGCAAAGCAACATCCCTAAAAATGCACCTGCATTTACACCCATATAGAAAATGGTGTAGGCACCATCTTTTTTCTCCGGGTGTTGTTTGTACATCTGTGCAATGATCGAAGTCATGTTCGGTTTGAAGAAACCATTACCCAATACCAATAGGCACAAGCCCAGGTACATGAAAGAATGATCTATTTCAATCGCCATAGAAAGGTGACCTAAAGTCATGAGCAGGGCACCTACAATAACGGCCCAACGGTAACCAATAATCCTGTCGGCTATGTATCCACCTAAAATTGGTGTTAAATAAGCCAGACCCGTATATGAACCATAAATTGCCAGTGCATATTCTCTTGGCCAACCCCATCCTGCATTTTCTCCGATTAAAGAAGAAGTCAGGAACAGTACCAATAAAGCCCGCATCCCATAGTAGGAGAATCTTTCCCACATCTCCGTAAAGAAAAGGACGAACAAACCCGCGGGATGTCCGATGACCTTATTTTCGAAAAAATTATTTGGCGTATCCAAACTTTGTGTATTCATTGTTAGTTTTTTTGTGAAATATTTATAGTAAGATTTAGTTAGTTATCCGGTTGTTAAATAGGGGACGAGCTTGTAATTTAATATTGATGCGCTATAAATATTTGCATATCTGAATGTTAAGCATGTGTCTTGAAAGTATATAAATAAGTATAGTTTAGTTGTACTGGTATATCCCTGCCCAAAAGCATCGCGCAAGATAGTTACATGAATGCAAACTCACAAATTTATAATGCATGATAAAGGTGTATCAAGTACACTTAAAGCTTCTTTTCCGGTACAATGTTTTTATTCATTGGATCGATGTATAGCTCATCCATGGCATTGGGCTCATTCTTAAGAATTATATTTTCTACCAGTTTCAGGCGTCCGTTCAAAAGTTTGTAAGCGTCAAAACTTAAATCCGAAGCGTAAAACTCAAAGTTGCCTTCCATTTCTGCGGAGAATGGAGCGAGGTGATCAAAAACAATCATGTTGACATTTTTGTCTAGTGTCAATGTCATGGAATTGAGTTTGTTATATTCAAAAACGATTCTGTTTTTAGATTTGTCGCCTTTGGCTCCGTCAAAAATATTTTTACCAAAAACGGGTAATCCTGTTTTATCGAAGGACAGGATTTCTATCACTTTTTTAGAAGTTTTGGCATTGTTACCTTTCCAGCCCAATAATATATAATAAGGTTGATGGCCATTGGCAATGACCGGAATGATTTGATAATACCGGGCACCATACCAGTTTTTATTACTGGTGATTGCATTTGTATCATTTATGTTATCTGTCCCGTCGATTAAAGGAAGCAGTGACAGGCGGCCATCTTTGGTGGCCATTTGTATGGTTCCGAAATAGCGATAAGTGCCATCGTTTAGCGGCACATACCAGGAGATGATTCTAAAACTATTGTCGGGCGATTTCAGTACGGTGATCTTTTTCACCGAATCGAAACTGTAATTGAAAGATCCCGGAGTTTTTAAAGCCCGAACCAATGTTTTTATAAAGGTTGCATTGGCCGTAAAACGATCCTGGTTGTCTTCCTTTTTGAAAGTGAGTTCACTGAGGTTGATCAAGGAATCCCGGGAACTGTTTAAGCGGGAATTGGCATTTAGATCATAAGTATGCTGTGCCAGAACACTTGCTCCGGCACAGCACAAAAAGATGATGATGAATAAAGGTTTTAAGGCCTTGGTCATTTAGTTTAAGCTTTTTACAACAATTGCGCTGGCACCGCCACCACCGTTACAAATCCCTGCAACACCGATTTTACCTGTGTTTTGAGCCAAAACGCTTAATAAAGTCACTACAATTCTGGCACCCGAAGCACCTAGTGGATGCCCCAGCGATACTGCGCCACCATTTACATTTACCTGATCTGCATTTAAATTCATTTCTTTATTGTTGGCCAGTGAAACTACAGAAAAAGCTTCATTTATTTCGAAGAAATCCACATCATGTAGTGTTTTTCCTGCTCTTTTTAAAGCCAGCGGAATTGCCTTGGACGGTGCAGTAGTAAACCATTCCGGTGCCTGTTGTGCATCAGCATAGGCCAGGATCTTAGCCAATGGTTTTAATCCCAGTTCTTTGGCTTTATCTGCGCTCATTAAAACCAATGCTGCTGCGCCGTCATTTAAGGTGGAGGCATTTGCCGCGGTTACTGTACCGTCTTTTTTAAACGCCGGTTTTAAACCTGGTATTTTATCAAATTTAACAGCAAATGGTTCTTCATCTTTAGAAACCAGGGTGATGTCGCCTTTACGGTCTTTCACTTCAACGGCTACAATTTCGGCATCAAATTTACCCGAAGCTTGTGCAGCTTGTGACTTTTTGTAGGAACTGATGGCAAAGGCATCTTGTTCTTCCCGGCTAAAGCCACATTCTACCGCGCAAAGCTCTGCAGCAGAGCCCATGTGGTAATCATTGTATACATCCCATAGTCCGTCTTTTACCAAACCATCGGTAATTTGACCATGGCCTAAACGATAACCATTTCTGGCCTTGTCCAGGTAATAAGGTACATTACTCATGCTTTCCATACCACCGGCAATCACAATGTCATTTTCGCCAAGGGCGATGCTTTGAGCGGCCAGCATAATGGCTTTTGTGCCTGAAGCACATACTTTATTGACTGTAGTGTTGGGTACATCAGGTAAGCCTGCAAATTTTGCAGCCTGTGTTGCTGGTGCTTGTCCCAAATTGGCCGATAATACATTACCCATATATACTTCCTGTACATCTTCTGGTTTAATTCCAGCTTTTTCTACAGCAGCTTTAATCGCGATGCCACCAAGTTGTGGGGCTGAGAAACTTGCCAGAGCGCCTCCAAAGCTACCAATGGGGGTTCTCACAGCAGATACAATAACAACGTCTTTCATTCTGATTTATAAATTAGTTATACCAAAGTTATGAATTTAGGAGGGATTGCCAAGTTTAGTAATTGTCTAATGTGAATTACAGATGGCATTAAAAGCACTTCTAACCAAAAAATGTGTTATTTTTGAATATAAATCAACTCATATCGCTTTGGCAAAAATCAGAAAGAATTCGCATAAGGTGCTTTACAGGAAGTATTCATCCAACATTAAATATGTAATGATGGTACTTTCGGTGATCATTATTACCGTGTTTTTACCTAAACAACCGCGTTTTAGATACGAATTTGAAAAAGGTACCATCTGGAAAAATAAAGATCTGGTGTCACCTTTCAGCTTCGCCATCCTGAAAACCACGCCCCAGGTTACAATTGACCGGAAGGATGCTTTGGACAATGTATTGCCCATTTATAAATACAATCCGGAATTGTACAACGTTGTTGAAGAGGCTTACCTGAATGAATTTGAAGTGAAGTGGCGTGCAGCGGTATTGCCCGAGTCAGATGAGTCGGCCACTAAAGCAGCATCTTTAAAGTTGTTGAAAGCCATATACAACCGCGGAATCATTTCGCTCAATCCCAGACATCAGAAGGAAGAGAAATATTATGATTTTTCGCTCTTAAATAACAATGTTTCTAAAGTGGTAAGTACCCAGGATGTGTTTACGGTACAAGGTGCGCTGGATTACTTTAAAGACAATTTTAAATCGGTTAACCTTAAAGCTAAAACCGTAGTAGAGGGTTTAGTTGAAGACCATCTGCAACCCAATTTATTATTTGATGAAAAGTTGACTGCTGTAGTTCAGAACAATACCATCAGTAGCTTATCTACGACCAAGGGAATGGTGCAGAAGGGGGAGTTGATTGTGGCGAAGGATAATGTGATTGATGATGAGGTTTATCAGAAACTACAGTCGTTTAAAGAAGCTTACGAGGCACAAACAAAGACGATAGGGGATAGTAAGACGGTTTATTTCGGACAGATCTTGCTGGTTGGATTCATCATCAGTTTGCTGATGATATTTCTGAAGCTTTTCAGGAAGGATATTTTTGCGGATAACAGGCAATTGTCATTGATTCTGCTGATCATCACAACCATGCTCTTGTCTTTGACCTGGGCCATCAAATGGAATTTGCCCAGTATTTATTACATCCCGTTCTGTATAGTTCCGATCATTATCCGGATTCTGTTTGATACCCGTCTGGCGCTTTATTTGCATTTACTGGTGGTTTTGATTTCCGGTTTCTTTGTGGCCAACAGTTTTGAATTTGTTTTTTACCAGGTTACTTCGGGCATGGTAGCCATTTATAGCATTCGCAATCTGATCAAAAGGGAGCAATTGCTGTTGTCGGCTTTATTTATCCTGTCTGCCTATTTCATTTCTTTCCTGGGCATCGCGATGTTGCGGGAAGGTGCGATCCGCCAGATTGAATGGCTTAATTTTGTGCCTTTTATTGTAAGCGTATTACTTTCTTTATTGGCCTACCCTTTAATTTATGCTTTTGAGCGGATGTTTGGCATCACTTCAGATATTGCACTGATCGAGCTGACCAATACCAATAATAAACTGCTCAGGGAACTTGCTTTTAAAGCACCAGGTACTTTTCAGCATTCGTTACAAGTAGCCAATCTGGCCGAAGCTGCGATATTTAAAATCGGTGGAAATTCTCTGCTGGTCAGGGCCGGGGCATTGTACCATGACATCGGAAAGATCGAGAACCCACAATACTTCATAGAAAATCAAAATACGGCCTTGAGTCCGCATGATAAACTGCCTTACGAGCAGAGTGCCCAGATCATCATCAAGCACGTGCATAAGGGAATTGAAATTACACGCAGGCACCAGTTGCCGGAGAGTGTGATTGATTTCATCCGGACACATCATGGCAATACCCGGGTAGATTATTTTTACCAGTCCTTTTTAAAAAATTCGCCGGAGAAATTTGTGGATGAAAATATTTTCAGGTACCCTGGGCCAATCCCTTTTTCTAAAGAAACCGGGGTGTTGATGTTGGCAGATTCTGTCGAAGCAGCGTCGAGAAGTCTGAAAAATCCGGATGCGCAAAGCATAAATGACCTGGTTGAACGCATCATAAACTACAAATTAGAGCAAAATCAGTTAGACAACTGCGATATTACTTTAAAAGATTTAGAAACTATAAAGTTGATATTCAAGACGATGCTGATGAGCATTTATCATGTTCGAATAGATTATTTACAAAGTGTGTAATTTTCTTTGGTAAATATTATTCTATTACTATATTTGCACTCCCTCAGGACAAGTAACTGAGTGAAACGGAGGGATGCCTGAGTGGCCGAAAGGAACAGTTTGCTAAACTGTCGTACTGGCAACGGTACCGAGGGTTCGAATCCCTCTTCCTCCGCTAGGTTGAATTTGAAATGCTGATTAGTAAGAAATTTAAAAGGTCGCGTCATTCGTGGCGTACCTGATAAAGGAAACGGTGAAAACCACGCCCACAGCGCTTAAACAAAATAAGTTCTGTTCCCGGCGGCTCCACGAAAAGCATCATCAAAGCTTAAAAAAGCCTGCAAATCATTGATTTGTGGGCTTTTTTCATTTAGTCCAATAGTCAATATTTTCAATACCAATCAAAATTGTATCGCGTCATTCGTGGCGTCTTAATTTTTTCAAAAAAAGACGCAACCAAAATGACATAAATGATTGATTGTCATTGGGTTCATGAGATGGACATCTTGTTTTAGCAATAGCGCATTTCCAATTTTACAAAACACTAAAACGTTATGTTATGTTGGAAAAAAGCTTCGGACTGTTCTTCTTTTTAAAGCAGCCCAAAAATCAGAAAAACAAAGAACGCTATGTCTACCTTAGAATTACAGTAGATGGTATCTCAAAAGAATTATCTACTAAACGAGTTTGGCAGGTAGACAAGTGGAATCAAGCGGCGGGTAAAGCCACAGGTACAAAGGAAGAAGCCAAAAATCTAAATGTTTACCTGGATACACTTTGTTCTAAAATCTATCAGGCTAAAATTTCATTGCTAGAGGGAAATAAACCTGTTACTGCGGATGCACTTAAAAACTATGTAACTGGTCAAGGCGATGATCGTAAAATGTTACTAAAGGCATTTAAAGAGCATAATGATCAAATGAGCGCGCTGGTTGGTAAAGATTATGCTCATGCAACCTTAGTACGTTATCAAACTACTTACGACCACGTGAGCAAATTCATTCAATGGAAATACAAAATTGAGGATATAGACATTAACGAACTCGATCACGAATTTGTTTCAGAATTTGCATTCTGGCTTAAGTGTATAAGAAACTGTGGCCACAACTCAACTGTTAAATATATAAGCAATTTAAAAAAGGTATTGAACTTATGTATTAAAAAGGGATGGTTGAACAGAGACCCATTTATAAATTTCAAAACTACTAGAAAGGAGGTTAAGATTGTAGCACTAACAGAGGAAGAATTAATCAAAATTACAGAGAAGGACTTTGGAATTGAAAGACTAAATCATGTTAGAGATATTTTCGTTTTTTGTTGTTACACCGGCCTTGCTTATGTGGATGTAAATCACTTAAGACGCAACCAAATTATTCTGGGTATTGACGGGAATCAATGGATAGATTCAAAAAGACAAAAAACAGATTCGGCTATTCGATTGCCACTTTTACCAAAAGCAAAGGAAATAATGGATAGTTATGAGAATGACTATATGTGTAAGGAAGTTGGCTTTGTACTCCCTGTTTTAAGTAATCAAAAGATGAATGCTTATTTAAAGGAGATAGCAGATATATGCGGCATTCAGATAAAACTCACATTCCATATTGCCCGACATACTTTTGCCACAACTGTAACTCTTAGTAAGGGTGTTCCACTTGAAACTGTTTCAAAAATGCTTGGACATAAATCACTAAGACAGACACAGCATTATGCGAAAATTCTAGATTTAAAAGTTAGCCATGATATGCTAATTTTAAAGGATAAACTTGCAAATGTACCTGGAGGGGTATAAGAAAATATCAATAGTTAAATAGGGGCGCAATAAAATCGCGCCCCTATTTAATAAATAGCAATCAATAAGATTCTCATTGGACATTAAATTTGATTGTATAGCTTTTGCCCGCGTGGTCCTGCAGATGAAGCAGGTACATGCCCGGTGTAAGGCTACCTGATCTGCAGGCGTTCCCGCTGTATGCCACCATCCTCATCCCTTAACTCCAGTATATAGATACCAGAGGGTTCTTCCAGTTTTAGCTTAGCCTGGGTATCCGTAATGGACTGACGTAAGATCATGCGGCCTGTAAGATCAAATACTGTGGCTATTGCTTTGCCTGTATTAGTTGAAGTAATGGTGATTATCCCGTCAGATGGATTGGGGAAAACACTGAACTGCTGCTGGCTGCTAACATCTTTCATGCCCAAGCCTACTGTATAAATCACTACGGTATCCGCCTTGACATTCCCACAGATGGTCTGTACTACGGTATAGGTATCAATAGTTCCTTTAGCACCAGCTTTCACCGTAATAACGGAACCGCTGTCAATCAATGCTCCCTTGTGGTACCATTTACAGTCAATTGCTTTAGCTGTTGTATCATTAACCCTGCCAATCTGAACAGTTTTTGTTTCCTCTACAAAATTATCTGGACCGGCATTAGCTGCAAGATCAGTTTCTACTACACTGACATCATCAATCAAATAAGCCGAATATTGGTAATATCCGTGCCTATAATTTGTAACTACATTTGTAACAAAATCATTCGCGAAAAAATTCCCAATTGTTATGTGATCTTCTATACCTGTAGCAATAAAAGAACCTTCTATTTTAACCCATAATCCTGTATCAACTAATATATCATTGGTATAGATTTGTGGAACAATGGTTAATATTTCGGCGCCTGGAGTATCAGTACTGATATTGATATTTCCGTTATCCAGATACGCCCCCATTTTATCATGACCATAGCCAGCAGCCTCCATTGAATTAACAAAAAAAGAAACGCAATATTCTTTTCCTGCAATTAATGGTTTGTATAAGTGGCCTTGTAAATAATGTCTAAAATTAGTTGGTAAAGGTGAAGGCGGGAGAGGTGTAGTTTTATCATAAAAAAAGTGGCCTCCAACCATGCCATTTCCCGAATGTGGCATCTGATAAAATGCAGTATTCTCTGGAACATGTAAACCCACATCAAACATAGTATTGCCACATGTGTTATAATAAGCAACACCAAAAGGCATAGTTGAATCTCTAACATTTCTCCAATGATAGGCTTTGTAAACCTGATTCAGATCGTCAGGGCAACTTGAATATATTTCAAAATCCGGATTTTGAACATAGTTTACCTGCGCCCATAAAGGAGCGCAGGTAAACAATATGATTGCAATCAATAAGATTCTCATTGGACGTTAAATTTGATCGTGTAGTTCTTACCGGCCTGGTCCTGTAGGTGCAGCAGGTACATACCCGGTGTTACAGCACTCATAGTAACAGTTTGCTGCCGTGTCTTACCAAAGTTAAGCACAGAACGCATTACAATCCGCCCCTGGATATCATAAATACTCATTGCTACAGGTTGATCGTCCGTCAACTGCTGGCGCAATAGTAAACGACCATTATTCGGATTGGGCGACAAGGTATAAGCTTGTTGCTGTGCTTCGGCAGACAATCCGGTCAGGCGGAACATCCCATTACCGTACATACAGCTGTCGTCGTCATAAGCAACAAAGTCCCCGGTTACGGTTTGCAGCAGGCTGCGTGCCTGGTACACAGCGCCTCCATCTACTGCCGGGCAAAGATCTGCCAGTGCAGCTAATGCCAACTGATCATTATCGTTTAAAGTACCCAGCAGGTATTTCACATACAGGTTATAATAATCAAGGTAATGATTGACCACATAGTCGGCATCATTTACGTCTGTAACGGTTACACCCGGTGCTACCTGTAATGTTCCTGCAGCAGATTGCTGGCTGCTAATCAGGTTTTGCGCTGTGGAAACGTCTTGATTCGCCAGCGCCGTTTCAATATCTGTCAGCCATTTAAAACGGGTGGTGCCGGCAGCGTTCATAAACTGCGCAAATTCAGGAGAAGTTTGCGCCAGCTCATCATTACCCAAGCCTTCCTGCCAGAGGCCATATTGGGCCATCCATTGGTTAGGACGATAGGAACCTAAACTATCTGCCAGTATAGACCAGACCACATCCCCAAAGAACAAAGGAAAAGGTTTACCAAATATATTTCCGGTGCAGTTCAATGGACTGGCCTGGCTGACAATTAGGCTGCCTGATGCAGAACCCGTATAGCGATAGGCATTACCGATAATTGTCCCAAAATTGGTACTAGGCAGTTCAACAGATCCGGATGTAATATTGCGAACATACAATTTAGAATTGTTAGACAACAATGTAACCGGCCCATCAACATAAGTCTGGAACTTGCCTGACCAGCTACCCGTCCATTTATTCTGTGAGGTACCTACAAAGCTGAATGGCCCGGAACTACTTATGGATTGGTGGCCGATATCGCTGCCCAGCACAAAACCTCTTGAACTGAGGCTCATCGTATTACCTACCCAAACGGTACCTGCCTGTGCGGTCAGCTGTGCAAAATCAAAACCACGGCCTATAGCATTTTCATTATTGTTGCACACTTTAAGCGAGGTATTGAAGGTAGCCAGCACCGCGCGTGTCGGATCACTGGCAGGGTAACCGGTATATTCATTGATCGTATTGCCGGAGATATTACCCGCCTTGGTCTGGGTGAAGTAGATGCCATATTGCATCACGCCGGTAACCGGTGAACGGTCCCACATCGTAATGTAGTTATTGCTGGCATCAGGTTTTAGCTGGCTAATATTGGCCACCCGGATACCATCGATCACTTTATTGAAGGAGTTATTACTGATCTGCAGGCTGCCCGTAGTGGCGGTGGTAAACATCATCGCATTCGCATAAGCGTAGATACCTTCCGTCATTTTGTGCAGGGCTGTCAGGCCTCCTGATAACGAAGGATTCGCGCTGTACAGGCGGTTATTGGTCACCGTGGCATTAATGTTGGAGGCGGTGGTGGTCAGGTTCAGTGTTACACCAGTTACCATATTGCTGATATCGTTATTGCTGATATTAACTTTGCTGGTAAAGGCTCCTCCTGTAACCAGAACACCGATACCTGATTCTGTAGAGCTGATCAGCGTAGTACCCACTGCAGGAGCACCTATAACATGGCTGCTGGTGATGCTGGTACTGGCCACATTCACATCTGCGTAGCCGGTAGCCGATACCGCTCGGATACAGTCGTGGAATTTATTGGCATTGAGGTACTGTGCACCCACCAATGGCGTTACATTGACCCTGTAATAACCTGCAGGGAAGGCAATAGGATTATTCGTATAAATACCGGCTGCTGTAGCATACCTGGTGACGCCTGCCATAATAGAGGCAGATGGTTCCATTGTTTCACCGATATTGATAAAATGATTGTTGTAGCTGCTTACATTGGATAAAGTGGCATTGATGCCGTAGCCATGATTATCAAACAGGTTAAAATCACGGTTTCCATCCACAGAGCCGCCGATCACCACCTCGTAGTACCTGTTGAATGCAGCATCGTAGAAGCCCATTTTATTCAATAGGATACCGGCATTGCTGAATACGCCGTTTTTACACAGGGATTTGGTATAGTAACGGCTCAGGTTATATAAAGGTTTAGTGCCATCGTTTGCAGAATCCTTCAGCTGCCTGGCGGTAGGCCATTTCCTAGGGTAGCCTGGGAAGGTGGTGCCTTTAAACATGCGGGCTGTAAATACGTTACCGGTAATAGTAAAAGGATAGACCGTGCTGGCCGCTGTATAAGCCGTCAGGTTATCAATATAGATATCCACCTGGTTACGGTTATATACAGAATTAGTGCTGACAATAATATCACGGGGTGTCGACGAAGGCTTTGCATCGCGGCAGGTGATCGCTACTTCTGCATCTTCGATCATACTATTGCGGCGCACTTCTATACGGGCAGATTTTCCGGAATAGCCTGCTAAACCCGGACCTGAATTCAATACAATACCTTTCCAAAGCTTGTTGGTATCCAGGCAGGTAAACAGGTGGCAGGAATCAATGGTCAGCTTTACCGAATCCAGCACGGTGATGGTAACACCGGGGCGGATCAGCACACTGGCATTGCTCAGCGTGAGTGTATTGGCTATCGTAATATCATTAGGGATATACAAGGCACCTGTTGGCGGCGGCGCTGTAAAGATGGTCCCGGCAAGAGTATAAAATCCAACCGTATCACCGAAGTTATTGCGCGGTCCGCAGGGACAGGTCATGCTCTGCACTGCAACGGTATCTTTTGCTGACTGGCAGCCATTGGATACGGTAAGGATATAAGAGCTGTTTACCGAAGGTGATACGTCGATGATAGCAGTAGTACCGATAACCTTACCGGCCATATTAGTCCAGGTATAGATAAAATCACCGGCGCAGGAATTAATAACAGATGGCATAGCCTTCAAACGTGTAATGCAATTGCCGATAGCTGAATCCTTAATGTAAACGGTCATATTGGTCTCCCTGAGCGTAACATTGTCGGTCATCTGTAACGGCATCGTACCAATTGTATTTAGCTCCATCCCAAATCCACGGGTTGCCACTTGCGCATTATTCATCCTGACATACATAATAGTGGAAGGTTTATCGCTGCAATAGCTGAAAGGTATGCTAACCCGGTACCAACTGCTGCTGTTCAGCTTGTCGGTGCCATAAGGTGGTAAGGCTTGATTCATAACGGCATCTATAGGAGCCGTTTTGACAATATGACTACCATCTGTAAAGCCGATCCAAAATGTATCTATCGGCTGTCCGACAAAAGCAAAGGGCGCTATTCCCGGACGGACATAGGTTTTGATCAAATCCATTTCCAGCTGGTAGGTATGGCATTTGCGCAGACTGTCGGCCAGGTTGTACATAGATCCGGTAGAAGTATGTTCATACCTGTTGCCCTGGTTCGATTTGGCATTCGGCCAGCGATACGCTCCTCTAGGTCCTCCGCCCACGGTATCCCAGGGCCAGGGAAAGGAAGTAATAGTGGTACCAAAAGCATGTTTAGCAGTCCATGCTTCCCAACATTCCACGTAGCTATCACGGATGACAGTCAACTGGGAATACGGATGACAATCTGAATAGTGAGGGTTAGCCATGATACGACTAAAATCGCTTTTATCATAATCATCGAAGGCTGTATGATTCACCATTTCCGCAGTGTCTTTCAGCTTTACTTCTGATCCCTCTTCAAAGTCACCATTAAGCACCAGGTTGCCGCCAAATGCCGGCGCAATAACATTGGTTCCTTTCTCAACGTCGATAGTATAGATAATCCAGGTGCCCTTTTCCTTACCGTCAGTCAGGTTCATTCCCATCTGAGCCCTGCCATAGAAGTTTTGCCTGGGTGTATAAGTGATCGTTTTATTGCCATTGGACAGCTTGAGAAGACTATGGTTATTACCACCCTGGCCACAGCCCCGGAGGTTAACCAGGGAGCCGGGAAATACCCGGATGCTGTCTCCATCATCATCATGCAGCGAGGTGTCAGCTGCCAGGTTGATGACCAGTGATGTACCAATATTATTTACTATTTTAAAGTCAGCAGTCACAGTGTCCTGGTAAAAATCTTCTGAAAGAATCCCGTTATTATAGCGCCAGCTGAAGTTTTTACTACAATAGGGCCGCTTATTGGCATAATACTGCGCAGTAGCGCTGCTGCCGGCAAAAGATGTCGGATTAAAGTTGTAGCCTAAAATGTTATGCCCTACTTTAAGTTCCGCTTTGGAAAATTGCCGGGTCATCTTGCCTTCCGTAAAATACGGCTCCATCACATGTTGCTCGAAATCGCCCATTGAAAAACGGGTTGCCTCGTAATATTCATTGAAATGGGTATTGTAGTCAGTCATTGTCCGGTAAGGAGCAGGACTATTGTCCAGCCAGAAACCGAAATCACCGGTCAGGTAAGATTGTGTCAAAGGTGCCGTAAATGCATTGCTGGAAAACTTGGGCAAAGGGCCTCTCCGCACGGATGTATCTAGGCTGGTATAAGTACCTAATGTCCAGATACCACCATGAGTAATATCTGCCATACTATAATGCCCCATTGTATGATTAATAGAATGCAGCAGTACGGTAAACAGATCGAACTGGCAGGGTTCCGGGTCAGCTAACCCACTCTGAAAATCAATATTGCCAACCAGTAAAGGCTCAGGATGGCCAATTGCTTTTATCCTGTTACCGATATAGGTCTTATCAAAGTTGATCCTGATCTCTCCATGAAACTGGTTGGGTGCAGGGTCTGCTCCATCAATGATATAATCATGAACAAATCCATTCAATATAGCACCTGCCGCAACAGGTCTATGGAAAAATGGTGCACCATAAGCCACGAGCCCGGACGCGGAAGTACTTCCGGGTACAGGTAGGTAAGAAGTATTTACATGCAGCCTGATGTATTCACCAGATGGTATGTTGCTGAAATCATAAACGGACTGGATATAAGTCAATACAGAGCACAAAGTGCTGCGGCGTGTAGACCCGGCACCACCGTCGAAGCCGCCACCGCTACTATAAGCCACATCGTCATAATAAACTTTAAATTTCCCGCAGGTCTCTATTGCCCCTAAGGGATAGCCAAGTGGAATTGTCGGATCGTCGAACAGGAAATAGGCTTCCTTGTGAAATAGCGGAGAGGTAACACCACAGTGCGGCCTTAATGTATCAGTAGGCCGGTTATAGGGACTATCTGTTCCCTGGCCGGCGGCGCGTAGCCCAAAGAGCAGCGCTGAGGCAGTTAGCCAGATTAATAAATGCTTTATCATTAAATTGATTTTTGAGAGTTGATAATAAATTGAGACGAGTGTTATTATCACTTAGGTTGGGTAACGAGGCATTGATCAAATAGCATTTAAAGGGTGAGAAATACCCAGTTTATTGGCTTCCTGAAAAAAAGATCAGGTAGCATGGGCCTTGCTGTTACTCGCCAGTTAAGCCGTCGTAAGGCCCGAACGCAAGTAAAGCAGACACCCACGCTACCTGAGCGTGGGCGCTATGCTTTATACCTGACTGCGTTCTGTTTAATGTACGACTATTTAACTGGCAGTGTTGTATATAGCTAACGCTAAATATTATATGTTGTCTATTCTTTAGAAAATAGGCTATTGATCTTTGAGGCGTAAAAATAGCCTCGAAACCTTTAGCTTAACTCTTGATTTTATATTTAGTTTTTTAGCAATAATGTGCAAAGGTTAAACATAATTTTGTTAACGCAATACTGGCTTGACTTTCAACATATATAGAAACAAATATATTGCGTAGTTTCCGCCAAATATCTATGTATAAATACACGGATTTGAGGGGAATGGGATGGTCAAAATAAGCAATAGCGATTAGGATTTGTAGAATGATAACTTCTTTAAATGTATCTACATTCTTGATCCAATAAGGATTTCAGCATACCACTTATCCATTTTGTAGAACAGATTAACGGATAGATAGGTAAAATCTAAAATTCTTCAAAAAAACTTTGCTTCCTAACCAGCTATTGACAATATCAAAATTTTGATTATAACTCCTAACCTCCCTTCTTTATTGCCAGGTGTTGCAAGTCAGGATCGTGAATGATCCGGTCCATTTCCGTGTCTTTTATAAATTGAATATCTTCCTTTACCTGTAAGTAATTGCGCTGTATCATCATATCATTAACCTGCCGGATGATTGGGATATCTTTATAAGCTGCTTCCTCTTTATTAATGGCATCAAAGTCTGCTTTGACCTCACAATCGAAGGCTTTTAATTCCATTGGCTGATCAGGTACGTCGGACAAAATACCACCGAACTGACCGGAAGATAGCTTGGCTATTTTGGACGCTGGCACAGCGTAGTCTAACTGCTTGCTCTTGGTAATAGAAGTTCCGCTATTACTAATGGAAATGCTTTCCCGGTCCTGCATGATCTTACCGATCTGTTCGCTCAGCTGCTTGGCTCCATCCCCGGTTTCCTGTCCGGCGATCAGGTTACCGGCTATAGAAGTAATTACATCTGCCTGCTCACGGCCATATTCTTTTTTCAACTGGTTGATCGATTGCACTACCATCACTACAGCTATTCTGTTCGATCTACCTGTAGAAATTGTAGGGATCAGGTCAACTGAAATCGTAGGATATTCCTCGAAGATCAACATTGATTTATCCTGGTCTTTCTTATTGATGATCTTTAGCAGCCTATTGGCAAAAAGGGATAATACAGCGCCGTAAATCTGGGTTTTCTGTGGATTACTCCCCAGGCACAGTACTTTAGGTTTCTTTGGATTATTGATATCTAAAGTGAAATCATTGCCAGTCAAAACGTAATACAGCTTAGGTGAGGACAAGCGGCCTAATGCAATTTTAGCGCTTGCAATCTGGCCTTCCAGTTGCTCCATTGCATCATTCAGGTAGGCATTAATGAAAGGGTTCATCAGCGAAGTAACCTGGGGTTCCGTTTGCAAAATGGAAAATAGAGTATCATAATCCAGCATCAACAATTCAATAGCGTGTGGTAAAGTGCAGAACTGACCGTTCTGGTAACAGCGCAAGTACCAAATGATCGCGGTAAAGAAATTGATTGGCGATTCTATGAAGAAATCCCCTTGTTTCGTCTGCCATTGTTTGTTTAAACCTAACAATATAGTACGAGCCGATTCTGTCGCATCGGTAATATCAATCATATTCTCCGGCTCGAGTGGATTACCACGATTGGATCGTGACGGATCATCAAAATTGATGAATAAACATTCGGGCTCTCCCTGGTAACGATGTTTGTTTTTCAGGAAGTGGTTATACGCGATTTTCGATAAATCCGGAAACTTAAAGTCATAAATCAGCATGCTGTAAGGCTTTTCTTTAGCCAGTGCCTGAATGATAAACTCCCGGATAATAAATGCCGTTTTCCCTGCACCGGCGGAGCCAGTCACTAAGGTTGACCGGTAGGGAGCTAACACATTCAGATAGCCATTGCGCCATTTGTTTTTAAGCTGGTAACGCATCGGCAGGTTGATTGAATTTTCATTAACCAGCAAACGTTCTTCCTGTGGAAAGGTCTCATTCTCTTTATTGAAAATATCGCCTTTGAGGCGGTCCATAATGATCCGGGAAAGGAGCGTGCCGCCTGTCAGCACCAACAAAAAACCTAATGCCGTAACACTGATATATAATATAGCAGCTACCTGGATATCCTTGCCGATAAACAAAAACAGGTAACTGATAAAGAAAAGGATCAGCCCTGTAAAGAGGTATGCAAAAGCTGTTTTGAAAACCAGTTTATCATCTTTTTTGCCTTTGGCACCAAGCAAACTGATGGCTAAAAAGAGCAGTGCCAGCAGCTTTGATTTATAAAAAGTGCTGAATAGGCCGGTATCCCTGATGTTTCCTAAAAGGCCGTCTGTAAAACTGGTACTTAGCTGCCAAAGATGAAAGGCAGCATAGCAGTAAAAATAAAAATGTATCGCTAAAATTATCAAGGCAATCAGCCGGGTCATATCGAGTATCTTCCGCATCGCCTGTTCGTTCTCTCCTGTACTCATGATCGTATTGTTTAAATGATTCTTTTTTTCTTTCTTTTCTTTTTCTTCTTGCCAGTCAGCTCAAAAGGAATGTTTTCATTGACATATTCAGGACGCAGCAAAGCATCCAGTAGCCCATCGGGGCTGCCGGTGTTGGCGCCTGGAATAGAGGGCCTATTATCGGCATTGATGTTTTGGATTTGCCCGTTAGGCGACTGTAGCGGCAGTCTGACCGCATCACCTTTGCAGCGTTCTGAAATCGCCTTTGCACTATATGTTTTTCCTAAACTGCTGCCATTAAAAACGCACTTACTTTTGTGGTCTATGTAGGTGATCCCATATAGTAAACCCGCTTCGTTTTGCCTTAAAACCGGGGTAATGCCTTCCTTTTTCAATACGTCAGTAAGACCCTGCAGCGTAGCGTTCTTAGCCTTCAGGAAATAGAGATCGATTGTGTTCTTGATCCTGTTTTTATAGGGCTGCCGGGCAGTTTCATTAGCCGAAAACCGATCTTCCAGGTATTGTAAGGTGGGCTTCTGATAGAATAAGCTGGCCTTTATCGGCACGCCAACGGGTTCGCCTTCATCATTCAATATGCGATAGTGCAGCCCGTTATTTTTAAAAGTCCTGGAGCTATCGCTGCCCCTGTCGGCTACAACATTGTATTGCCTGAGGACTGCATTGAGTTCAGCCAATGAGGTGTATTTGTATTGTTTTAATACTGAATTTAATACCGCCGCAATGGCTTTCCGGCTTTCGGATTTACCGTAAACGACTTTCGCTGCATAGGCGGGTTTTAATCCATAAGCTTCCGCTTTCTGACCCTCAGCTTTTACCAGTCCGAACTGAATTTCCAGGTCTTTCCTGGCCAGTTCGGATTGGTTTTTAGCGATATTATTGGTGTTGATCACCTTACCTTTTAGGTCGATTTTTGTCGTGACGATATGCAAATGCGGGTGTCCGGCATCGAAGTGCTGATAGACCAGGTACGGCTGTTTACCAAAGCCAATTTTATCCATATACAGGCTGGCGATCTCCTGCATTCTTTCGGTAGAAAGTGTTTCAGAAGGATCGAAATTTAGAGAAATATGGACTGTATTAGCACGTAGGCTTTCCCTTAACGAAGTCGTTTTTTCCAGCACATCTAGGCGCTGTACTTCATTCGACCTGCCAACATCAAAGGGGTAATTGCCAGCCATAATACAAGTCGCAACCCCTTCCTTAATCTTGTTCTCATTGTAGTAAAATGCCCTGGTCAATGCATTGCCAACTTTAATGCGAGCTACCATAAAGCCGCATTTTTTTCAATAAAGGAATAAATACTTTCTACCTGCCGCACCAGCTTTCTCCGGTCCAGTTCATAGCCTGCTAAGAGTCCTGAAATGGTCCTGTCATCCTTATAAGTATTGACCTTTTTAACCAGCTGATTGAAGTTGTTACCGATACTATTCAGCTCTGCTTTAAGCAGTATCATGCCTGCCATAAAGTCATCCATTGATTGGTTCCGGTAAGTCGTAACCACCGGTTTGTCAAAGATCAGTCTGCGTAAATACTCGCTTAGCTTGAGACAGGTAGTCTTTTTAAACTGCTTGTTCAGTTTGTCAAATTCATCTTGGGTGAAACGCATTCCGACGATTCTTGTTCTGTTTGTTTTCTTTTTCATCACTTTTCATTTTCACGTTTACAAACACTATTATTATCAGCTATCAGGCACCAACGAGTTTCGAGTAAAAGGTGCCAAAATCTTTTGTTTAACAAAAGGACATCTTGCCGTTTCCAGCGTCCCAGGGAAACCACCTCTTCAAATCTCGGAGATTGAAGTAATTCATGATGATTGCCCTTTGCCAGCAGATCACATTTCCCTCCGGTTGTATTAGGAGTATCCTGGATTGCCGGTAAATAGCTGGCTTAGCTCATAGGCTTACGCATCAGGAAATTATTAAGATCCTGGTAATTCTGGTACATGCTGCTTTCGTCCTGGAATCGCTCATCTAAGGACCGGGCGTAAAGACTGCAATTTTGTCCGGCGGGGTCATTGTCCAGGAACAGGCGCACGGTATCATAACCGAGCATCAGGGGAACGGATTGTTCAAAAAATGCCAGGCTGTTCAGGATGAGGTAATCCTGTAGGGGGATATCCATTTTCTGCGTGATAACCAGGTAGGAAAGGAAGTCAATAAAACCCTCAAAAACCAACAAGGTTTTTGATCCGTTTTTAAGGGTCGTAACCCCTTTGGGCGAACAGCTTCCTTTAAAATACCGGTTCCGAAGTTCATAACCTCCTTTGTCATTTTTAAAGCCGATCGCATAGTACTTTTTGTTTTCAAACAGGTAGTCCACCTCCTGGCAATAAGCAGCAGCAATTTGAAGAAGGATACCGCGCTCCCGCAGGTAGTTCAGTAGCTCTGTAGATTGCAGGTCTTTGACGGTTGAAACGGAGATCCTGGGAGCGGCTTTTTCGGCAGCGGTTGGCGTATGCCATACCTGCTTTTCAGTGCCGGTAAAATTGCCATTAAGTATCTGCAAAAGATCGCCGACAGTACAGCTGTGCCAGGCAATGGCAAAGTCAATCAGGTTGCCGCCCTTGCCGGTTCCATGATCATACCAGCGGTTGAGTTTCCTATTGATCTTAAAGGAGGGAGTAGCCTCATTGCGAAGCGGGGATAAATACCAAAAATCATTACCCCTGATTTTGATTGGCTCGATGCCGATTGAAGACAGGTAATTAACCATGTCTATGTTTTTGGCGTCCTCACAGGACAGCCCTTTTTTACTGAAATCCATACCACACATTTTCAAGTTCACTAATCAGTTTGTACAACAAAAGTAATGTTCTGAAACACTCGAAATTTTACCCCTCCAAATTCTGTAGGGATAAAAAAGTGGTACGACTGATACTTTTGTGAAGTGAAAATGAACCATTTAAAAATGTAGTATTATGAATGCAAATGATCTAAAACAAGTGTACGGTGTGCTATTGAGCAGCCCTGAAATGAATGTTCCGGTGAAGATTGATGTGAAGATCAATAAGAGAACAGTATTGCTATTAAGCCAGGTGATTGACAAGGGGCTGAATGTAAAAGGAGATCACCCCGGCAATGGGATGATAGAAGCAGCCAACAGGGAAGAGCTGGAGGAATTACAGAAGCTCTCGGCAGACTGCCTTGAGAAAGCCGGGCTAAAAGAATTCAGTGAAAAACTGATGGCCTTATCAGGTAAGTAAAGACATCCCTTTCACCGCTCGCAGCTGGCTGAAAAAATGAATAAGCCAGGTGAGCAATTACCCATTTTTTCAAGCGGGCTGTACCGATTTTCGCCCTGCAAAGGTTGTCCGAAGCTTGGCGGAGGATGTCTTTTGCAGGGCTTATTTATGCCCTGACTTTTACAAACTATAGTACTGATTGCAAGTACAGAAAAGCTATTAAAAACGCTGCAGCCCTTTACCTCAATTTCAAAAAAACAATAGTTCATTGATTGAGGGAAAGGGCTGCTCCGCTTCGCGCCGGAAAGTTTTCCTGGCTTAATTATCTGCGCTTTATTGGTGTTGAAATTTCCTGCTTTTTCTTATTCGCATTCTTGTCCATTTTGCGGTTGACCCATACCAGGAGGATAAGGAATAAGCCGATTAATATAAGAATATAAGCACCCATTTTGCCGAAACCTTCACCGATATTGGTAAGGGTACGGTGCTCATAGCTATTGAATCCCTGCGTACCATATTGGTTGCGCCTGTTAAACCGCCTACGGTTTATAAAGTACCGGATGACCAGACCGAAAATCAAAAATGCAATTCCGGTTATCTGTACAATGGAATATATGAACGGCGTACTCATAATATTAAAGTTAAAGAATGTTTGTGAAAAAAATAAGAGTAAGCGCAGCCAAATGATCCGGCTGCGCTTACTGTCTTATGCAGCTTTCTTCGTTCCTAACCGGGCTTTACGTTTTTCCAAGTCTTTAACCCGTACTTCTATATTTTCCTGTCTTTCGGTTGCTTTTGCTTGCTGTGCCTGCTCTATAGCAGCCACATCTAAACCAGATTCTTTTGCTACCTGATACAGGCAAACCGCGGTGATATAACCTGCTGTTTTACTGTCTGATCTTCCGGCTAATGCGCTTCGGGTCATAAATGCAAATTGTTCATCTGTAAGATTGGCTAAGGCCGCTAACTTTTGTTCATTGGCTGTAAAGTTGTCGCCGTTATCTTTTGCAGGAAATAATACTTTATCAACTGCCTGTCTGGACTGCCAGTCCAAAGATTGGTACACAAATAACCGTATTGCAGTATGATCGGCAGGAGTGAGGCCAGGTATCAAAGTACTTGTTTTAACGGCCTCGTTAAACTGGGTATGCAATTCTATTTGAATCTTTTCGCTATCCAGTTCCTTAGCTCTTTTCTCCTTTGTATTGATCCTTTCAATTTCAGCATCTAGAAGTTCAGTGGTTATGGTTCCTGCTTTAATCGCCTCCTGAACTTCTTTCGCTGTCACAGCCGATTTACCTACAATGACTTCTTTCTTTTCGGTGCTGAATAGGATCAATGTTCCCCCTTTGCTGTTAAGCTGTAAGCCTTTAAGTATAGTATCGCTTTGAGCTAACGCAGTATATTCAGTAAGGTCTGTTTCATATTCCTGTACTGCATTGTTATATCCTTCCTCGTCAAAGTCCGGGTCTTCACCTTCCTCTTCATCATAGTAGCCTTCATAATCTTCTTTATCCGGCATACTTGGAGCGGAAAATATAGTAACATCATATCTGCTATATTGAGGCAATGCCATTGCTTCCGGGATACTTTCAAGGGCTTCTGCTATTTCAGTTGAAAAAGAACCGGTATGCAATAGCGCAACGGGCTGATGTTCTGCCAATGCTAGGCGAACCATCATATTAATTTGTGCCTTACACTTGCTTTGATAACAAACATGATTGTTACAATTTGCTGCCGTTGCCATTTCAGGGAACAATGATTTTATTGTCGCGGAATTAAAGGCACAATTGGTACATGCCCCGGCTTCCGGCACCAGTTTTTTATCTTTGGTATTAAAGGGTGCATTCAGCAAATCAAACTTGAAACGGGAAAGAATATTGCGGATATTGTTTAGCTTAAAGTTATCATCCTGCCAATTGGTACAATATTGTTCGTAAAATTCATATTGGGATTCAGGAGATAAAACGGCAATATCAAAGGCTTCCTGTATGGTCACTTTGTCGGCTAAAAATATATCCTGTAGCACTTCAATCAGCCCGGCTAATTTGATCCGGCTATAGACAAAAGTTTTGGACTTACCGAGCCGGGCGGCAATTTCATCAATACTTTTTCCGGCCTGCTGCATACCCAATACGGCAAAAGATTCGTGCATAGGGTGCGGGTTCTCCCGTTGCAGGTTCTCAACCAATTGAATTTCTTTAACCTGCTCATCAGATAGTACCCGGATCATAACAGGGACTACAGAAATTTTAGCTATTTCTGCCCCCCGGTAGCGTCTTTCTCCGGCTACTACCTCATAACGCCCGGTTTCCATTTGGCGAACGGTCATTGGTGATATCATGCCATGTAAAATAAGACCCTCGGCAAATTCAATAAGGTCTTTAAGGTTGAAAACCTTACGGTAATTCAAGGGACTGATATCAATATCAGAAAGATTCAGGTAAGTTAATATACTATCTTGGTTATTGATTTCAGGTGCTGCGTTATTAGCACTTGTGCTTTCTTGTTGCTGTGCTTTTACAGCTTTCTTTTTTGTTGCAGTATTCATTTTAGTAAAATTTTGAGTGTGATTTATTTTGTTTCTTTATGCGATTGCTGCATTAAAACAGCAGTTCAACAGCTTTGGTAAATTTTGGGTTAGGGTGTTGTTTTAGTGTTACATAGACCGTAATGCAGTGAATGGTAAAACAGGCCAATAAGCCGTCAAATAATTGATCTGTAAACAGCCTGTGGCTTTTAGTCAGCTTCTTGCCGTACTGTTTTATTGCTGCCTCTACCTGATTCAGTAGGGACAGCCAAAAATCAAAGGTCATTAAGCCGAGTTTCCATACTTTTCGATTGCCTTCTTCGTCCTCTTTAATGCTGATACACATACCTTCTATAAAGTCCAACAGGTCAGGCATTTCATTTGGAAATAACTGGTGTAACAATGCACCTCTTTCAAGATTGTTTAACTGATCTAATGATTTCATTGTAATGATTTTTAATTGTTACAGATTAAATACTTCGGTGGTGGAAATAACCGCCACTGCATTTGTATGCGTCCGATCCGTTCGTTAGCCTAACTTCTGCTTTGTAAATCTTTGCTGTCCTTTTTGCCAGTGCTACCGCATCAGTAAGATTTGCAAAGTGCCGTTGGATCGGGGTAACCCTTTCCCATGCCTTGCGGGCATGGGAGGGGTTAATTTGAAAATTGAATTGTGTTGTCATGGCTTCGGATTTAAGAAGCCTTGAGCCTGTAGATTCTCTAGCCATTGATTAGCAAAGGCGGTATGGTCGGCCTGCATTGCTTTGTTAATCTGATGTGTTTTACCATCAGCAAATAGGATACTTTCCTGATAGAATCCAATATTGGCCTGCCTGAACATATAAGGGAATACATGATAGTCTGCCCACGCCTCCGGTTTGTCCCGTTGATCTACTGCTATAAAGCACATTTCCGGGTCTTGCATCAGATCGCCGTTTTCTTTGTAATAGTGGCATAGGCTATACAGCATGCCAGTACCAGTCGGGGTAATTATATTATCTCCAATTTTTTCAATAGTGAGCGGCATATATGGTTCATTGTCTATTTTGATATGGTCATTGCCCTTTAATTGTTCAATGAGATTGGCAAATATTTTTGTGCTATTAAGATTTAGGCTTTTCATAAAATTGTTCTTTAAGGTTTTTAAAATGTTTAGGAACGGCTGCGCAATGCAGGCTTGTGGTTATTTAGCGTTTTGTATTGTGGATAGTTGCTTTAGTACTGATTTTGCAGCGTAGATACCATTAGCATTTAAATGCCGCTGCCAGGCATTTTCTGTAGGACTCCACCGGAACCCTGCGCCCTTCAACATCTTGCGGATTGCTTCATCCGGCTTTGCGTCGAAAAGTATCTGTATCCTGTTGGCTTCTTTGTTTTCAATGATACTGCCGCCCTCAAATAATACTTCTTGTGCCGGGCGTTGTTGTAGCCTTTCCAGTTGCTCAATGCGTTGTTTAATACGCCTTATATTAGCACCGTTATTACTGAACTTATAAGAGGCAAAACCGATATTGCGGATATGTGGCGCGGGGTTGGTCAATTCATCCCACATTTTTTCTGTCGCGTAGGGCAGTTTAAGAAATTCTTCCCGGTCGTTTTTCTTCAATAGCTTGTTAGCATCTTTCATGAATTGCTGCGCCTGCTCCAACGCCTTTAGCTCATTTTTTAACTTGGTTAACGCTTCGGGATCATCTGAAAAAATAGCGTTGTTGCTTGCGATGCTTTCGGCCTTCTCTTCGTAGTAACTGGCTTTGTCCATCGTCTCAAAGGCTTTACCATAGGCATTATGTATTTTATTCCTATAACTGCGGTCCCGCTTTTCGGAATGATGCCCTACCAGTATAGGCTGACCAAAGGGAATAGCAGAGGCCATTTGTTTTGCCCTGACATAATAGTCATCTGATAATCTGCTGTTTTTTGCTGCCTGTTTACGGGCGTTATCTATGCGGTTTTGCTTGTGTTCTTCAAAATTGTGTTTCATAACTCTGTTTTTAATTGGTTAAAATGGAATAGGCCGCAATAATCTTTTTGCTCATTTCCTCCGCTTCGGTTACCCTGTGCTGGTTCCGGTCAGGGTGCCATTCTGTAATGAGTTTGCGAAAGGCTTTTTTAATCTCGGTTTGAGTGGCTCCGGTCTTTATCCCCAAAATGCAATGGGGCGTTTGTTCCTGGCCTTTGATTATTACCTCTGCATCTTCTTTGCTCATTCTATGGTAAAAGGCTTGCCGCCATTGTTTAGGGTCACCGTATCCCGTGGCTATGTTGTAGGTCTTATACCCGTCTAAAAATCCTTTTGCCATAGCTCAGTAATTTATCAGGTTAACTTCAAAGGGTTTTTCATCGCCGGGTATGCCTACCGCTGTAAGGTGCTTACAGTGGCGGTTTCTTTTCCATCCGGGGCAGGAGCAGCCCCAATGCCTTTTTTTCTTATGCTGTGCAATCGTATAAAGGCGGTTTGAGCTTTCGCTTTGTATTTCAAACCTGAATTGCCATTGTTCCGTGTCGGGCAGTCTTACCTCTTGCGATATTCTTATTGTTGGTAACATAATATTGCTGTTTTAGAATTGGTGAAATGATCAGTTGATAGCCTTGTACCTGTTTTGGTTCACTACCTCGCTGCCGTACTTGCTACGTATTTCTTCCAAAGATTTTTTACCGCCTCTCGTCTCTTTTAAATCCTCGCTGCGGTAGTACCACGCTTGTTTTTTAGGCGCGAAAAACAAACCGGCTGTTTTTAGTTCTGCCCGTACCGGGTAAGTTTGCCCGGTTACCCAAATCCAGAGGCCGACCAATTCAATGACAATGCCTTCAAGGTTTACGATCTGTTCAATGATCTTGCGGTATTCCTCCGAAAAGCGGATTTCCTTTTCTGTGTCTTCTTCTGATAGGTTGGCACCTTTTAGGATACGAGCCGAAGCAAAGGCATATTCTGCATTTATTGCCTGCATAGTCGCGGTATCGCCTCCCCGGTCAGGGTGGTGTTCTAAAGCCAACTTTTTGTATTTGGCTTTTACTTCGTCCAGTGTGGTACAATCGTTAAAGAATTTCATAACGCGGCGGTTTAATGGTTAAGCGGTTTTTAACAGTTGGTTTAATTTGTCCTTTACTTCTTTAGCTACTTCGCCCCGCCATGCCTTTGCATTGCTTAAAAAGTAGCGTACAATCGACGCCGCTGAATCCTCGAAATACGCCTGTTTGATGTCGGTCAACTCCTCCATTGCCATTAGGTAAGGCACTGCCCCGAAATAGATTTTTTTCCAGTCCTGCCGGATGATTGCAGCAATTGCGGACAGGTTGTCCGGGATTGTTGTTTGTGCTGTTACGCTTGCTGTTGATTTCATAACATGATTTTTAAAAAGTGAATAATCTGTTTTCTCTTTTTTCCTTCCCATGTTCTTTTGGCCTAAGGCATTTTTCAAATGAGCAGATGCGGGAAGAAAAGAAAGCAAGGACAATGGGTGCCTGACTGGAAAGACCAAAAGGAAACGGAATTATTGGAGGGGACCCTTTAGGGGAGGAAACCGTTTATGCCGTAGTCTTTTGGGCAGGGTTTGTGCGGTGGGCAGGCACACTACCTTAGCTGTACTTTTCCCCGCTTGCTTTGAAAATGCCCGCCAAAAGAATATTCAGTACCTATGGCAATCAACAGGACCAAAGGCTCAGAAACGAAAAAAGCCACCAATCAAGGCGGCCAGGAACTAATTGCAACTATAAGGAGTATCAGGAGAGCATCAGAAATGCGTTAGTGGGATAGAGGCGGCATCCCCGCAAAGCGGGATATAGCTGAAAGCCCCGGTCCTGCGGAGCAGGAAACGCCATTTGCAACCGTAAATTGATTTAATTTTGCTGCATGACTATGCAAGAATGGAGTAATGAATTAGCACGGCTGGAAGCATTTTTTACTTCCATTAAAATACCAACAGAAGGGAAAAAGATCAATGGTTACGAAACATACAACGATTTTAAAGCAGCTATTGAAACAGATTTAGTCAGAGCTAAAATGGATATCGGAAATAAATGGTTTGAAGCACCGTTACTTCGTCTGCAAAAAATGGAAGCATATTTGAAATCAATTTAAACCATACTATTGCTTGTAAGCGAACTGCTGTTATGATAAGCACTGGTCGATATCGAAAACAACTATAGACCTTTAAAGTAAATCTAAAAATGATCCATTACCATTATGTCTATTCAGATAAGGGAAATGCGTAAGCTCAATTTCCATAACAAGGTAATTACCCCTTCAGTTATAAACCGTATTGCAACTATTATTGACAAAGAAGCTGACAATATTAACGATAGCGAACCCTTCCTGATATCTTACTCCATAGAGGCAGCTGACGACTCATCTTATGAAAGTCAGAGCAAAGAAATTTTTAATGCTCCGGAAATTATGGACACAAAGATGGTAGAACGTATTCATATGCGCTTGCAAACCTTATCGGGTAGTAAAAGTATTGAATTACAACTATTACATTGTGACCAAAATAATGCTGGTAATAACTTTATGTTGGTCAGCGGAAATAATTCAGTATGGGTTAACGGAGTTATGTCCCGATTGTCAGAGATTATTGATTCTTCGAATGAGCAACCCCAAATAATGCATCACCTGGAACTACTGCAATGGGTTGTAGTCATTACCTTTAATTTCCTTTACTTCAGGCTTTTTTTTAGAGACATTGAAAAAATAGAAAATGGTTTTATTGGTCTTGGATTGGTATTTGGTATTCCACTATTATCATTATATCTCGCGGGATTAGCGAAAACGCATATTGAGCAACTCTGGCCGGATGTTGAATTACAGACAGGACCAGATCATTTGCAGCAACCACAAAAAAAGCGCCGGGAACTAGGGTGGATAATGACTATGATCATTCTGCCAATCCTGCTTGGATTTATTACCGATGTTCTGAAAAACTGGCTGCATTTGTTTTAGACGTTATTGATTTGATAGGTAGGATCAATTTATCTCAGCAAATTCAGTCAGTATTCAAAGGCTCGTTATGAAATAAAACATCGGCAAACCTGCATTTCATGAATATGCACCGAATGATATGTGTTAAAAAAATATTATTTTGTAAGCTTGCACATAATCTTAAGTTGATTTTTGACTCTTTATGAACAGAAAAGATTACATGACCGAAATCAGGAAACTAATTAGTTTCTGGATAACTCAAATAGCATTTGAGAATGGGGATACCTACTACGACATCAACAAAGTCTCCGAGCATTTGTGCCGCCAGTTGATGAACCTGCTATATGGTTATGAATTGATTGATTTGAACAAGGTCAAAAGCAATTTCCCTGGGCTGGACATTGGCGATCCAGACAAAGCAAAGGTTGCCTACCAGGTAACTTCCAGAACCGATAGACAGAAGATCAATGAAAACCTAAAATCTATCGTTAAGAATAAATATCATACAACGTTTACCGCCGGTATCAAATTCCTGATTCTGAACCAGGCTTCTAAGGTAGAATATGGTAAGAAAGCTATCAACCCCGCGACAATTCTTCCAACTTTTGATATTTTAAGGGATATAGTTTATCCAGCCGACCTTATAAGCCGAATCGAAGAAATCTATGAAGCTGAAAATGACCTTATAACTTTTACAAGGATATCGGCTCTTTTAACTAAGGAGCTTTCTCCCCGATTCCCAAAGCACGAAAACGAGAAGCAAAAAGAAGATATTAACCAATTGCAAAATCTTCTAAAGGTTGCGCTTGAAAAACTTGATACTACTAACAATGGGGGCTACAGTATTTCAAGAAAATTCTTTGATGGCGATCTTGCTGTTCCCGAAATCAAGCTCCTAATTGACCGGCCAGAACTGACGGGATATTTCCGAAGTATTATTGATAGTAAAAGTTTCTTGTGGATACAGGGACCGATATCTACAGGAAAAACGAGCGTTGCGGTAAGTTTGTCCCGTGAATGGGGAAATCACGTAGTTTGGATTGATTGCAGGGATATAGAGGCTGGACGGTTGATTGAGCATATAATTGACCTGCTTTGTGGCGGATTGAATATTGACTTAGAGCAGAATTACAAAGCAACGGTCAAACGTTTGGCAGAAAAGCTAAAATCAGATACTCTGATTATATTGAATGATTTACCACAACTTAGCCATTCAACAAGAGAGAAGGACCAATTAAGCTATTTTATTGGTCAGCTTATTTCTGCAAACATCGCGGTCGCAGTCACGTCGAATTTTGATCCTCCGGTGGACTTCGGCGATAATGAGGGATTCAATGCTGTTCCAGAGGTCATTCCACCGTTTCTTAATGAGGATACGGAACAATTGCTGAAAATTATGGATGCCCCTGCTGAAATAGTTCCCACCATGGCAAAGATTATTACAGCATCAACGCATGGACATCCTCTTATTATAAAATCAGCAATTAAATACCTGAAAGAAAGAGATTGGAAGGTAGATGAAGATGCTATTGTTTCGGTATTCAGCGGCAGTTTTGATATTGGCCGGGATAGAGCCGCATACCAAAGACTTATTAACGAAACAAGCAGCAAAAACGGAAGAGCGCTACTTTACCGTTTACAATTTGTAATAGGAAGTTTTGACATTAAAACGGTGCAAAAAGTTGCCGCGATTGAGCCTGCGATTCAAAATCCGGAAGATCAACTTAGTGAACTTCTTGGAACCTGGATTCAACAAAACCAGGAAGGAAGATACCAGTTGTCTCCGCTGGTAAAGAAGTTGGGAGAGAATGTTCCCTGGGAAATGAAAAGCCAGGTCTACCTGGAACTGGCTAACTTGATCCTGGTGACCAAAAGCCTTTCCATCTTCGAGGCATCCTCGGCCATATTTTATTTGCATATGGCAAAAGATAATAACCGAGCAGCTTATTTACTGATTACCGCGCTCAGTGCTCTTAAAACCTATGAAATGTTCGCCAGCTCAGGGCTTGGCATTTTTTGGTATAATTCTCAACTGCCAACCGATATAGCTCCATTACTACAGGCGCAGATCCGGGCTGCTCAAATTGCCTTAACGGAAGATAATGAAAAAATACGTTTTCTAAACGAAGACCTGCAAAAGATCAGTAACCAGGAAGGCGCGGGAGCCTTTGAAAAGTTATTAGCGGCCCATTATATGGTAATGCTCGAACTCCGCCAACATCCGTTACTGGCTTTAGATCAGCTATTGCTTTTAAAAGATGCAAGTGAAAAGTTAGAAAAGGAATTTAATCTGGATCAACCATTAACCAGTGATGAGATATACTGTGCAATCTGGCTTGCATTCACCGGACTAAAATCGATAGAGGAATACAAACAATGGTTCGATAAAATTCATCCAAAGGATTTCCCTCCTCAAATTTTCGATGATCAATCAATTGAAGAATACCAGATCGCGGCGGCATCGATCTATAGAAATGCCGTATTGCATGAAAATGATTTTGAAAAGCAAAGCGAAGTACTTAAAGAAATTCTAGCTATTTCACTTGCAAATGAACTGTGGTTGTTCGCTGCCTACGCGATAAAGTATCTTGTTAAGATTTACGCGGAAAACGGAAAATTAGAGGAGGTGGTTTCAATCGTCGAAGCGCACGAATCTTTACTTAATAAATCAGATACTTACAAGTTGCTGGTATATGCTGAATTAGGCAATAAAGCATATTTGGCAGATAAGCAGCATTTAGCGATGGACTTCATTTCTCCGATAATGTCGAAGGAACTTCCTGTGTTCTATCCTGAAATGCTGGATTTTAATATGACCGTCACCCAACTTTACGCGAAAGAAGATCCTGGGATATCTGCGGCCTTCTCGGAAGCTGCATTGAACTTAACGAATTCCAATGATATTTATCTGATTGAAGACAAAATAAAACAGTATGGTGAGGCCGCTATTGGAAAAGCGCATATCGGACAATATCAGGACTCGCTAAAATACCTGGCCATCGGATATGAGCTGACCCTCGATCATTTCCAGGACAATGATGAATACAGGGCAATGGTAATCCGGTTTGGTCATGTTATCATGTATATCAACAAAATGCTGGAGTATGGATATGCACAAGGGTTCAAGGAGAAGGATTTTATTATACCTTATGCAGGGTTCTTTTATAAAACAAATGAAAAACTATTAGAAGGTGGCTTTTATTTTGAGGAGCGGAAATCATTAGTTGCTACCCTGATAAATGATGGATTCGAAAATATACTCGATAAAGAGAGTGCAAAAAAATGGGCCTTTATTTCGCTCGACCAGGCACTTAATACCGAAGGGGGGAAATTTGTGCCGATCCTTGAAAAGGTAGTATTCTACCTTATTGAGGATTCGGAATTTGCTAAGGCATATAATGTGCTGGCATTTGTGGATAGGTTCTATAAACAAATCGCCGACAGAATAGGAAAAGGCAATGCATCTGCTGAAGACAAAGAAATATTCGAGCGGGCTAAAAATACAAAAGCAATATCCAGTGATTTTGGCGTTTACCTGCACATACTTCTGCCCGCTGCTTTAAAGTTTTCCAAAAATATCAGGAATGGCAGCCTGGAGGTAGAAGGCTACCAAAAATGCATCGACTCCGCATTTGAACACGGACAGTATCAGCCGCGTGACCCTGATGAATTTCACATGGCCAAAGACCTATTCGAGCAGATCATGATTGGCAAAATAGAGTATGAGCAAATGAAGGCAATCATTGATAAGTCAACCAGTGGCAACAAAGACATTATCTATGCAATAGCTTGCTATTTGTTATCAGCCTTTACTGATGCCACGCAAGCAGCTAACCTGCAGTTAGCTACTATATTAGTTTTGGAGAAAGCCTTCCGACCGCTTAAGGCGTTTTATTATTTTTCATTAGTTCCCTACTTCGAGGAGTTCTGGACAAACACTATTATGAAGAATCCAAAGGAATTTAGTGATATAGGGTTTTTACTTGAAAAGGGGTTACCACTGATTGATAAGACACCCGCTGAAAAGAGGATAGCAAAAATATTCCAGGTACTGAATAACCACCTGTCGCTACAATTAACTGCACCGACCGAGGCTTTCATTTTTGGCGACACGTAGGGGCTTTGGGGATATGATTATAATCCTACGCAAGCTATATTTGTTGACCTCAATAACAATAGGCTTAGGTACGGGTACAATATTTCCAAAAGCCTTGCTTTGTTTCTATAGCCAAAAATGGCGGGTACCACTGTCGTTTCTCCATTATGAACGAAGTTGTTACGTATAGCGTACATTACTGTAAGCACCTCTGTATGCGTCAAGATAAACGGACCAAACGAAATTTTTGCTATGATAGCTGATAAACCTACTCTTTGGGCTCCAAAAGCATTAGGAAGGCAGTAATTTAAATATTCTATTAATTCCGTGCGTTTGTTTGCGGTATTATATAAGACACCAAAGGCGCTGTTGGCAATATTCAGTGTATTAACTAATATCGGATCAACAGGATAATTATTATGCACCGCAGTTCCGATCCAATTGATCTTATGTTTGGTAACACCTGCTATATGCCCAAATAATTTTATAAATGTTTCATAGGCAAACCACAAATCAGCCAACTTATAATAGAGTAAATGGCAGATTTTCAGATCCCCTTCCTTATCTTGAACAAATTCATTATTCAATCGGATTTCCCGTATCCCAAAAGCCAATCGCATTTTGACATCAAGGTTCTGGAATTCATCGTAGATGAGCCTTAACTGCTGAGTCTTTGGAATATTTGCAACGTTATTTTGCAATGCTATATGAATGCGCCCTTCAATATTATGGTAGGCATTGTATTCATTTTGAAAATTCTGAAACTGAAACTCCATATAAAATTATTTAAATCCATCACCTCTGAAAGGAGATCAATCAAATATATGTAAGTTAAATTGTTCAATGATGAATTGGAAGACTAATCTCTTAATATACTAACAGATACATTTGAGATCAACGTTTATAAAACATACTCTGATCAAGAAATGACAATTGATATGGATTTAGCTTATTAAGGCAATTTTATAAGGTATTACAATAGGTTCGTTATCTACGGGATGTCTATCCGTACTAAACCTTAATTTTTTCAATGGAACCATTAGCAATTTGCTAAGCATTTTTTTCAAATCTGTAAAAGAAACTTTATCAAAATTGAATTCTAAATCTTCATTCATTCTAACCTTATCTAGAAGTTCAAATCCTTGATGTTTTACTGAGGCTAATCTAAGTCGAGTTACCAGCTTTTTCTGAAAGGTTAAGTATTCATAATTTTCAAATTTTATCTCAATTGGAACAGTAGGAGATCCAGGTTTATAAAAAATGTAGTTTTTAAATGGTTTGAGATGTTGACCAATCATATTGAATGCTGATGCGTATTCAATATCATCTTCCAGTAAATAGATTTCGTCAAGGAAATTATTTTTAAAATTTGTTTGCCTAAATCTGCCCTGATTATTAAAATACATTTCAAATAAAATACCATTTAGTACATGATTTTCATCATCAGTTGCCATGCTCGGAAGCCAATAAGAAGGATTCGCCATAAACTTCATCGCACTCCATTCTCCACCATGAGCTGCCTGTAAAATATTTCTTCCCATTAAAAAAAGATCACTCGTATTTTTATTGCCTATATCACTTAAGTTTTTAAATTTCCTCAATGCTGAGTTTTGAGAATCCCAATTATATATTCTCATTTGTAAAATTATTTCCTGAAGATCATTTCCATTGGAAACAAAATATTTGTCAGCAATCCCATAATGGCTATATGGAAGGTTAACACTATGATTTAAGTCTTTTCCATTGAAGTTGAAATTGCCAATTAATGAGGTATGCTCCCAACTAGTTTGCTTTCCGTCAGTCATGTCATAAACCGATGTTCTAACTCTTTTAAAGAATTCTTCAATTGGAATATCCGTATCATCAATGTGATTTAGAAACGCTTCGGCGTAAACGCTATTGGTGCCCTCAATTCCATCTTTAGCCGTTTGTCCAGGAGATGTTGAATAGGCAATTATGGTTCCTTTAGGGGCAAATACTGGGGCTAAACCTTGCTGATTAAGGCTACGCACAGCAATATTCCAGGGATTATCTCTACAGGCATCCAGAACAACAATGTTTATTGAATTTTCCGATGACTTTGACCTATCCATATAATCGAGAATCATAGCAAGGTTATAACTAGAATATTGGGCTGACAATTCATCTTCAAACCGTGTATTGATAGCAGTTAAATAATTCTGCCCCTTAACTTGTAATCCATGACCAGCAAAATAGAAAAGACCAACTGCAAAGTTTTTAAGCTTTGCTGAAAATAATTGTACCGCTTTTTCAAAGTCTTGTCCGGTACAATCTATATGCCTATCAACGGTAAAGCCAAGATCGGTAAGCTTTTTTGAGACGTCAATTGCATCTTTCGCTGCATTTGGCAGTTTATGCTTTTCTAAGGTATAATTACTATTTCCAATTACCAATGCTAAGGCATTCATGAGCGATATATAAGTACGCTCTAAAAATACTCTATAATTATTTGAAATGTTTTGTACAGGTGGACGTTTTTTTGTTATTCACTCCTTGGATCAAAATGTACTGGCAGTTTTGCAATTTTATGAACCTCAACTGCAGGGTATCCAAAGTCCAGCACTACTTTACCCATGACTAGATATACGCCGCTACCACGCAAAGGGAATGATTTTAAGGACGGAGGGAAGTGTACCGTATCAAAGAAGTCGCCGTTTACATCGTAAAAGGTGCCAAATTTCATGTTTTGACCGTTTTTAGTACGTACATGCTTGTCGCATACAAAGTCGCCTACCATGCGCACTATTTTACCTTCATATGCCCGTAGATCAGCAGCAAATACATCACCCCGGTAATCTGATTTAACCAGGTCAAACAATGTTGCTGAGATAGGGAAGCCTATCAGCTCCAGCTCGTCGTAAATGTCCTCAATGTAAGAACTCTCCAATACTGGTAAGATAGGCTTCACGCTACCTTCTTCCAGGAATAAACCAACTTCAGTTCTCCGCTTATTTGAGGTGCTTAGCAATAAATGTGCTTCCCAAAGCAATTCTTTTTTGCCAATACCAGTAAAAGCCATTGCACCGCTGCGGATCAGTATCACCAACTGCTCCAGGGTAATGCCGGTCCGCAATACAAAGTTCTCCATACTTTTAAATTCTCCATTGCGTATCCTTTCCTCTGGAATAGCAGTGGCATACTGGTGTTCCAGGTTCTGTAGGCAATCAAAGCCCATATAGATCACACTTCCTTTGATGCAGGCTGTGTATCGGCTATTATTCAAGCAGGGCAGGTTTACCGTAGCACCGGCTTTCTTCGCTTCATTGACATAGACCTTTCGGGAATAGAAGCCGCCATAGTTATTAAGCACTGATACCATAAATTCCAACGGGAAGTATGTTTTCAGGTAAAGACTCTGATAACTTTCTACTGCAAAACTGGCGCTATGCGCTTTATTGAAAGAATACCCGGCAAAGGATTCCATCTGCCGCCACACTTCCCGGCTGATGTTCTCGGGATAACCCATAGTATTACAATGACGGAAGAACTTGTCTTCGATTTCATCTAAGTGCTTTTTGCTGCGGCTCTTTCCGCTCATCATGCGGCGCAGCACATCTGCATCAGCCAGGTCCAAGCCGCCGAAATGATGGCCGACCTTCATCACGTCCTCCTGGTACACCATCACACCATAGGTCTCTTCCAACTGTTCCTTAAATACAGGATGCAGATATGCTACCTTTTCAGGGTTATGATGCCGTTCAATATAGGCTTTCATCATACCACTGCTGGCTACTCCGGGCCGGATAATGGAACTGGCTGCAACTAAGGTCAGGTAATCATCACAATTCAGTTTGGCAATCAACTGCCGCATAGCCGGGCTTTCCACATAAAAGCAGCCAATGGTATTTGCCGAACGAAGCTGATCTGCAATCTTAGGATCTTTAAAAAACTTCCGGGGCTGATGCACATCAATGATCTGACCTGTGTTCTCTTTTACGATCTCAACGCAGTCTTTAATATGCCCGATTCCACGCTGTGATAAGATATCAAACTTCTCAAAGCCGAGGTCTTCTGCAACGTGCATATCAAACTGCATCGTTGGTAAGCCTTTTGGAGGATAGTCTAAGGCACAATAACAGGTGATTGGCAATTCCGATATAATCACACCGGAGGCATGGATTGTCCGTTGGTTCGGAAAATCCTCCATTTGACTGTAAAGGGATAAGATCGTATTGACCACCTCATTTTTATTCAATATGCTGCCTGGTTCCATAATTAGGCGATCAATGTCTCCTTTGGGCAAACCATGCACCTTACCCAATTCCCGTATGATGGAGCGATCCCGAAAAGTACTCATGGCACCCATCAGGGCGGTATGCCCGGATTGATACCGATGAAAGATATAATCGTACATTTCATCTCTTTCTTTCCAGGAGAAATCTATATCAAAGTCAGGCGGTGACTGACGCTTGGGATTTAGGAAACGTTCAAAATATAAGTCCAGCTCTATAGGGCAGACATCAGTTATACCCAGGCAATAGGCCACAATACTATTGGCACCGCTTCCCCGGCCTACATAATGAAAATTGCGGGACCTGGCGTAACGGCAGATATCATCGGTAATCAGGAAATAGGAAGAGAATTTCAGATCATCAATGATCTTTAATTCTTTCTCTATTCGTTCCCTGGCAATACGGTCGCCACTTCCATACCTGCGTAAATACCCATCCATCGCATATTTATGCAACAGCTCTTTATCATCGATCCGGTTGCCGGTAAATGTTTTCTTATTGCGGTGTTCGCTGAAATCAAAATCAAAACGGCAATCTGCTAACAATTTCTCTGTGTTAGCAATGATACCAGGAAAATCTTTGAAACGATCCAGCAGCAAGGCTTTTGAAGGGAAAACCTCTGATTTATTGGCTACTTGTGTCGGCTCCAACTGAGAGATCAGGATATTATGATCAATAGCTCGTAATTGGTTGTGCAGCTTATATTGATCAGCAGAAATAAAGGTTACTGGCTGCCACAATACATATCTGGACATCTGTACTGGCGATGCAAAGCGAACTTTGTTTAAATGTTGCTGCCTGATGCCGATAAACTCATTATCTTGTAGTTTTCGGTTTTCATTCGTATCAAAAGGATAGATTACGAATACATGATTAAAAACAGGTGCAGCAGGAGGTAGGTTTGTTTTTGTCCGATTGCACTCAGTCAACAGCTCATTCATTTCCCGGAACCCATTTTCATTTTTGGCGATCCCGATATACAGCAATTCATCACCATTACGGAACTCAATACCCGCAAGCCCCTTAATACCTTTAGCCTGGCAGGCTTTAATAAAAGCCAATGAGCCGGTGCTGTTATTGATATCGGTAAGCACCGCAGTATCATAACCACGGGTTTGCAAACCGGTTACCAATTGATCCAGGCTTAAAATACCGTAACGCAGGCTATAGTAGCTATGAATATTGAACAGCATCTCAAATCCCCCTTGTCATTTATAAACTAATGGCTCTCTTAACGGAATCAATACCGTACCGTTCCCTTATCTTATCCATTGCCGCCGAAAGGTTGACATCTGTTACTGCGTCGTTGAATAAATCAATCTGGTAATTACCCGCAACCAGCTCACTAAACTTTACGCCAATCAACCGGATCAGCATGCGCCTGCTGTATAATCCCTTAAATAGTTCCAATGCTTTTTCAGATAACAGGCGATCTGAACTGGTAAATGGAATACGTACTTGTTTAGTAAAAGTTTCAAAATTGGAATAGCGGATCTTAATGGTCAGACAAGCGGTCAGTTTGCCGCTGTTGCGCAATTCAAAAGCCAGGCTATCCACCATCGTAATGATGTGCTTGCGTAATGAACCCATATCAATTGTGTCATTTTCAAAAGTGTGTTCTTTGCTGATGCTTTTCTTTTCAGAAAAAGGAATTACGGGAGAATCATCAAGACCATTAGCTTTCTTCCAGATCATCACACCATTGGCTCCTAAGACCTTTTCCATAACCGAGGGCTGCATTTGCTGTAAGGTGATAATCTGTGAAATGCCCATATTACGGAGCTGCATGAAGGTTTTAGCACCTACCATCGGAATCTTTTTTATAGACAAAGGGGCCAAAAAGGACTTTTCAAAACCAGTGTTCACCTGGCGCTCGCCACATGGCTTTGCTGTTCCCGTTGCTATTTTTGATACCGTTTTGTTGACAGATAATCCAAAAGAAATAGGAAGGTTGGTTTCGCGGATGATGCGTTGCCTTAATTCCTGCGTCCATTTCCAGCAGCCGAAGTACTTGTCCATACCTGTAATGTCCCGGTAGTGTTCATCAATGCTGGCTTTCTCGACAACCGGTGCAGTCTCGGAAATGATCTCTGTGACCATACGGGAATACCGGGAGTATTCATCATGATCACCCCGCACCAATATTGCCTCCGGGCATAGTTGCCGTGCCATCCGCATCGGCATTGCACTATGGATACCAAATTTTCGGGCTTCATAGCTGCAGGCGGCAACAACGCCGCGGTCAGAACTGCCGCCTACCAATACCGGTTTACCTATCAAATCTGTATTTAACAGGCGCTCCACGGACACAAAAAAGGTGTCCAAATCACAATGCACAATATGCCTATCCATAATTCCCCGATTTATTTTACTACTTTTGTCACTATTAGTAACAATATCGTGTTATCAATAATAACATTCTGAAATGGAGAATCGAAAAATATTTTTTGCAGCCAATGTAAAATTCCTCCGAAACAGGAAGAAAATAAGCCAGGAAGAGCTTGCATTGCAGTTAAATATTACGCGTGCTAAATTGGCGGCCATTGAGTTAGGAGAAACGAAGTCACCGCAGCCTGAAGATTATTTAAATGTCTCGGAATATTTCAAGATTAGTGTAGATGCCCTTCTGAAAATAGATTTAAGCAAATTAGGAGAGCTGAAGGTTCGGGAACTGGAGGCGGGCAACGATGTTTATATGGCCGGAGGAAATATCAGAGTGCTGGCCATTACAGTCAATAAGCAAAACGTCGAAAATGTGGAATATGTGCCGGTGAAAGCAAAAGCAGGATACAAGGCTGGCTATAGTGATCCGGAGTTTATTGCTACACTCCCCAAATATAGTTTTCCCGATCTTCCAAAAATGGAACATACAGGATGTTTCCAACGACTGGCGATTCTATGCTACCCATTCCGGAAGGCAGCGATATCCTGGCGAAGTATGTTCAGGATTGGACCAGTATCAAGGCGGGAACACCTTGTATTGTCATATTAAATGGAACCCAGGATTTTGTATTTAAACTTGTAACAGTAAATAGTGACAATACCCTGATGCTAGAATCTCTAAACAAGAAGTATCTACCCTATTCAGTGCCGACAAATGATATATTGGAAATTTGGGCCTACCATAAATACCAATCCAATAAGTTGCCCGATTCAATTACTGAACTGCAGGAGATAAAGTCGATGATATTGGATCTAAGCAATAAGCTGGTTAAGTAAAAACCGAAAATTGATTAAGCGTTTATTTTTCGATGAAACTCTGCGGTCAGATGTTTATCATTTACCTGGGCATGCAATACCCGTTTATCAACATCTGTATAATTTCTGTCTAAATTGCCGTAATATCCAATTTGCTTTTCAATCTGCATGTCTTCCACTTCTTTTAGTATCTGGCAAATGGTTTCTGATAATACAAGGTATGAAGTAGCGATGTCAACTAAATCCCGTGTTCTAAAATCGGTAATTATATAACGGTGTACCACCTTGTTTCTATCTTTATAAAGCTTTTCAAGCTGATTGAATAGATCTTCGCTTAGGATACCTTCATTTTTTGCGAGATCATATATTCTCCGCTCCATTACAGCCTTATCCGTATCCCCCTGGTATAGTAAGGAAATATCCAGCCGATTGGACTTTTCATCGAGCTGCTTCTTTAGCATAAGAGACATTCTTAAATAGGCATCTATTTGATTGGCCAGGATTACTATCATTTCGATGAGTGAGAGATTTTCCATTGCCTTATTCCTAAGATCGAATGACGCGGCTAAAGAAGCAACGAAATTACTTATCCTAAAATGCGCTACAGCAATCTCACGACGGTCTTCACTGAGCAACTCCAGTGTACTTAATGCCTGTTCTACTTTTAAAAGGTCATTGACTTCAGATTCTGAATTTTCCGCAGCGAGATCACAAACATACTTGACGATGAAAGTATGATCTTCCACTATTGCAAACCAAAGATGTATTCGAAATTCATCTTCTACAAATCCTGTTTTGATAAACTTTAAATCTTTTGTATTGTAGGTTTGTATAGCAACATTCTTTTTTATGGGCACTTCCTCTTTTGAGTAACAGCTGATCTGGAAAGACCCATTTTGCGGCGCATCATATGGCTGAAAGCAAAAAGGTGATTGCTCGTCAAATCCAGATCCCGGATTAGCATATTGCCACTCTATCGGAATCTCAAGTACAAATTTCCCACTGGGTTCAAAAAAATATTTCATACATCGCAATATATTAAAAATGGATAAATAGAGCTGCTCATTTTCAGTTACCGTACAATTTTGGTTTACCTAAAAGTTAGAAGAGCGTCTTACAATCTTACCAAAGCCGCAATCAATGAGAGGTTAGAAGCGTCTACTGATAGTTTTACGCCCGACGGATACTCCAGGGTAACTTCTTGTCGTTTAGCCCCATCTCTTACTGTTACGTCCTGATAATGCGCTATATCTTTAGGGCTCAAAACGCCTTCCGTCCGGTCTGATGTGTTATGACCTATATCGTTGTGTTGTTCAGGTAAGTTATTCGCAGAACGGTATAGGGGCTCCATATTATTGCCCCCTTCAACTATTCCGGTTTCGGTTATTGACAATTCAGAGAGTGGGTCTGTTTTACCCTTCGATAAGCGGCAGTATTGTGAATAAGGACGGGGCCGAAAATCGATTAACCATGCCAGAAGCTCAATATTTTTCTCCCTGGTCATTATGTCCTTTTTCAGAAAGTTGCAAAGCGGCCTGAATTTATCCGGGTCACATTTCCTGACTGCTACAGCAGAAATTTCCTGGTCAAACGGTAGCTCAAAAAACTCCTTTAGCATACGCCTGTCCATGTTACTGCAGCCTGAACTAAACAGTAAGCGAAATTCGTTACGGACCTTTGCGGTTGTAGGGTGTGTCAGGTTTGAGGAGAGTTCACCCGCAGCTTTTTTTTTTCGTAGAACGCCAGAACGTCAGATTTATATTTTTCTATCATTGTCGAAAGAGTTAGACAATAAATTTATACTAATTTTTTAAATACAGAAAGGGTTGATAGACATTCCGCTAGTAAACTCAATAATGCTATTGGATCAGGTATTGGCAGGATAATACGACATTCTATAGCTTTAATGCAAATAGGATTTACGATTACGGTTTCCCGTAATTAACAGCTTTTTATATTCCCCATCTTTACGGCTTTAAGACACCGAAACGGACAACAAACAATATTAATTATAATAATATTTGTACTTTTAAAAAGAACAGACTTATGGCAACAGAGAAAGATACCAGTGAAACCTTAATGAACAAAATTATTGAGCTGGCCACCCAATACGGAAATGTATATACCGATACAAAAGAGGCCCATATTGCAGCGAAGGGATATGCAGTTGGCTATAACCATGCGCTAACGGAAAAGACAAAAGAAATAAAAGAACTGGCGGGCATTGTAAAATTGCTGCTGCCAGGCATAGGATCAATACCTCTGGAAAATGTAAAGGTGATTGAACAGTATGTTGAAAAAATGGATCAGCTATAATTGAGCGTGGATGTGCTACTGAAGATTGGTAGGAACAAAGAAGGGGGCTAAGCTGTAACACCTCACCCCCAAATTAACGCTCTCGCCCAAATATATAAATAATTTAATTACCATTCGGTGCATTTGATATTACCCACAATTTTGCGTCTTTCGGATAGCGAAATACATGTTTCTCATTCATCCTGGAAATCACCAAAGCATATTTGCTATCTTCCTCTGTTATTTCCAGCACACTCCCCAAGTTAAGTATGTAAAAACCGGCAGTAAGTTCCGCAATGTCTATTTCTTTAATATCTTTCATTATGAGCGTGTAGAAGTAATGCAAATATATAGTTATTATAACAATCAGATATTTGGTGTTGGATGCTACTTTACAGAATTATTACCGTCTATCCACTCCCTGAAACTCCTGCTCTTTTTCTGACTAATGACAATAGGTATTTTATACTTCGGCTCTGTCACTAATTCCAGTTTATTATAAGGCAAGTTTTCAAAATGTTTACACGCTTTGCGGCTGACCAGCATCTGCCTGTTTGCTCTAAAGAAGTCCTTTTCAGGGAATAACTGCTCCAGTTCATCCAATGGTTGTATCACTGTATAATCATCACCGGAAAAGGTGCGCAGAAAATTATAATCTCCTTCCCGGAAAAAGTAGGCGATATCGACAATTGGAACAGGTATGCTTTTGACTCCCTGGTTGACCATAAAGGATTGTTGCGGGAGATCGTCGCTTTCAGTGGTTACCACCGGTGTATTAGCAACAGCCCGTTCTGCTATTTTCATTTGCGCAAAAAAGTAATACGCTAAATAATACAAATTGAGCAGTAGCAGCAATACAAGGATGATCGGATAATCAAAGCGGAGGTAGTATGTCTTTAATATCCGCAGCCCCCGAATAGCGAAATAAACATAGGCCAATAAAAAAGCCAGCAAACCGGGAGCAACCCAACCTAACAATACCTGCAGTGCTGCTCTTTCTAACGGCTTGGCTCTCCAGTCAAATTTACGGTCAAGTTTCAGATACACCCAACGTACAAAGCTGATGAGTAAAAAAGCGATCAGAATACTGCCCGTCATAGCCACATAGTAGATCTGCGTGAGCACTGCTTCAAAAAGAGAGATTTCCTCTCCATACATGACTATAAAATGTGCTACCAGTACAGGTACTATTATTCTAAACCAGAGATCATTGTATCGAACATAAACCATAGCGAAGTCATTAATTCTTTTAGTATTGTAATTCTAAAACAGGCGCACTAATTTAGAAATATTATTAATATATATTATTCACTTAACCCTATTAACGATGCAACAACAACCGCTTACGCCTGCAGGCGTTACCAACAAAACAACAGAACTGTATGCCTTATCCAATAACGATTTGCTCGCACAGGCGAATTTGGTCCGTACAGATTTTATAACCTGGATGAATACCAATTTTGTGCTGAATGCAAGCCAGTTGAGCTGGCTGAATGGCGTTGATACAAGGTGGATAGCTTATGCAGCATTTTCAACAGGATTTGCGCTTGAAAACAGGCTACCGGTTATTTTCGATGCACCGGTGCCACTACCACCGGCATCTATTAGTAAAATGGCAAAAGTGGAGAATAAATTCAAAGTCGAATATTCGCAAATCACTGGTTTTGTACCTCATGGAGAACTGGGCTTTACCCTGACCTATTAAAAAAATGGCCGGATTGCTCCGGCCAAAATTTATCCCTCACTATCGGTAGTGAAGCCACAAAGTTATCTATTATCAGTTTTTAAAGAAATATCCTTAGTATTTTAAGATGCTCAATTCGCTTGATATAAATATTACATTTTAGTATATTTGATATCAGCAAATTAGGAATGGAAGTGAGGTCACATAGCGGTTTTGATGTTGTTGCTTTTAATCAAAAAGAAGTAGCAGCGTATAACTACGTGTTCCGTTTTTATTATCCTTCACTGTGTCAATTTACCGGGAGATTAATAGGTCGCGATTTTGCAGAAGACCTGGTTGAAGAATTATTCTTAAGGTTATGGTCTTCTGAAAAGACCTTTAACAATGAGGAACACTTAAAAGCATTTTTATACCACTCCATTAAAAATGCCAGTCTGGACTTTTTGAAAACTACCAAACGGGCAGTGGATCGCAATACCCTATTTACAGAAGAGCATTCCTTCAATGAAGCAGACTACCTCGCCGGTATCATTCGCTCTGAAGTATTAATTGAATTGTACCAGGCAATAGCTGAATTACCGACAGAAAAAGGCCGGATAATCAAAATGACCTACCTGGATGGAAAATCTAACCAGGAGACAGCAGCCGAGTTAGGCATATCTATCCAGACGGTGAAAAATCAAAAGCTAAGAGGTTTGGCGTTATTAAAAAACAAGCTACCTGACGGAATATATGCTTTCATATTCCTTTATCCATTTGTGAAATAATCCTCGAGGCTTTATTTCCTCCGCTTAATATGATATTTCAATTGATGGTCGCCCAAGTTTTGTTTGTCCGCGGTTTTCATAAATTGATAAATTGCAACAAGTATTTATGTTGTCATTATAATTATGGCTTTGGCGTCACGAGCAGCTTGCGAAATGAACCTTTTAAGGCCGAGGAAGCAGGTATGCAAATAATCATATGATTCTTTGCCATATCCCCATATATTGGGGTAAACATCAGACGCCATCATAACGAGTGGATCAAAGTTCTGCGCAAGAATGGAATCATTTACAGTGGACAGTAACTCATCCAACTGCTCTATTTCTTTGTGGGTTAATACCTGATAGATAATACCGTTTTCCTCATCTTGTGGCAAAAGGACAATCTTACCCTTCAATAAGTTTTGATAGGGATTGTCAGCGTCAGCACTACCGGATAACAAGAACTGAATACCTGGTAAACTTTTATCAATATCCAATAATTTATCCCCTGACACCGTATCATTCGGATAAAACCTGTTGTATAGTTCTTCCAATTTCAGGCCGGTTAGTTCAACAGGATTTAACTGAAGCAGTTTAGTGTATCGTCCCATACTACAAAGTAACAGATCAGACTTTAAAAATGCGCCATTTACCTGGGTATCATGCGAAAAAAGAAAATTGCCATTTGCTAAAAATAATTCTGAAAGCCGTGGTACTATGGGCCAATCATGTCGTGTTGCTTGTAATTAACCACTCCATTATGCAACATAAAAAAGAACTAACCGCCATTAGAATCGGCAAACTCGTTATTAAAGAACTAGCTGGACAGCTCAGTCCTGCTGAGCAGGCCGAGCTTCAGGAATTGATCTGTACTACTGAAGAAAATAGGTTAGTCTATAAAGAATTGTTACGGGAAGAAAAAAGAAACGGCCTTTTGGGGGAATTGAAGAGGTTTGATGGTAATGCTGCATTTGACAGGTTTACCAACAAGATCAATCCTCCGGCAAATAGGAAGCCCATCAAACTTTGGCTGAGAATTGCCGCAGGTATAGCCGCAATTGTAACAATAGCTATCCTAAGTACCTACCTGTTTCAAAAACAAGGATCATCTGATCAGAATATAACACAGACTATAAAAGACATATCCCCAGGTGGCAATTTTGCCACTTTGAAATTGGCTGATGGTAGGACTATAAGTTTGAAAGATCAGCAGAACGGTACTATAAGTAAGGAATCCGGTATCAACATCAGCAAGACAAGTGACGGGCAATTGGTCTATACTGTTGATCAGAAAGATCAATCTTTAGCTAAAGAAGTGTACAACACTATTACGACACCTGTGGGGGGACAATATCAGGTGCTTTTGCCTGATCATTCGACAGTATGGCTAAACGCTGCTACTAGCATAACTTATGCGACAACCTTGAATAAACAAGGTAAGCGCTGGGTACGATTGGAAAGCGGCGAAGCCTACTTCGAGATAGCGAAGGATAAGGCACATCCGTTTATTGTTTCTTCTTCCGGGCAGGAAGTAACCGTATTGGGTACGCACTTTAATATCAATAACTATTCGAACGAAAATGCAATTAAGACAACCTTATTGGAAGGATCAGTAAAGATTCAGAGTTCTTCGAGCACTAAAGTACTGAAGCCAGGCCAGCAATCTGCAGTAACACGTAATCAAATTAAAGTAACCCCAGTCGATACAGAAGCAGTCGTAGCCTGGAAAAATGGCCTGTTTGTATTCAATGAAGCAGATGTACCTGCCATCATGCGGCAAATCTCCAGATGGTACAATGTAGAAGTTCAATATAGCGGAGCAATACCTAATAATCTTATTTCAGGCGGTATAGAACGTAACAGTAACCTGACAACAGCTATGAAGATGCTGGAAATGGTCGGCATCAAATACCAATTGGTACAGGTTGGCGACACAAAGAAAATAATCATCCACTAAACAATAACTAACCTGATGTTTTACTTAAACCCAAACTTATGAGATAGTACCATTAAAATTTAGGTTAATAATCCCCAAAAGAAAAAGCCGGACGTGTTGTTCAGAACACATCCGGCAATGCCGGGGTATTAATCATTAAACCTCTAACAGTATATCAATTAAACCCTAACAAATCAAAAGTATGAAATTTTTCAGCTACGGGAGTTCCTGTGAAGAAAAAACACGGCTACGGTACTGGTTCATGAAACTGGACCCGGCCATTAAAAGGATGATCATTATGCGTATAAACCTCATCGCATTCCTGGTAAGTATCACTGTAATGAATGTTTGTGCATCAGCAAGCGCACAAAGCATCAGTATTAATGTACAACAGGCTCCCTTAAAAGAGGTATTAAACCAGATCAAAAAGCAAAGTGGTTATCAGTTCCTATACGACAAGGTACAGATCGAAAGTTCAAAGTCTGTAACCATTAACGTCAAAGGTGCAGAGCTTAAACAAGTGCTTGATCTTTGTTTCGATCAACAGCCCTTAACTTATGAGATCGTCAATAAAACCATTGTTATCAAATTAAAACCCCGGAGCTTGGGCGATAAGGTTACATCTTTCTTAAAATCGCTGAAGGTAACAGGCAGGGTTAAAGACGAAGACAATAAGCCTGTAGCCGGGGCAACTGTAAAAATCAAAGGCAGCAAACAGTCTGGGACAACAAATCAGGATGGTAAATTTTCCCTTAATGATGTATCAGAAGCCGCAACCTTAGTAATCAGTTTTATTGGTTATGAAGATCAGGAGATGCCTGTCACAGCCGAAATGACAATCGTTCTAAAAAGGAGTACTTCAAGACTTGACGAAATTCAGGTAATCGCCTACGGCTCCGTCGTTCAGAGACTTAGTACAGGTACTGTAACTAAAATAAAAGCTACAGATATTGAAAAGCAACCTATTTCCAATCCGTTGGCTGCTTTGCAGGGCAGAGTATCCGGGCTTATAGTTGCTCAAAGCTCTGGTTTGTCAGGCAGTAGTTACGATGTGCAGTTGCGAGGCCGAACATCAATAAAAAACTCCAGCAATCCTTTATATCTTATTGATGGAGTGCCTTTTGGCGGAACAAGTTTAGATATAATAGGCGGTGGTACCGGTATTTATGGGCAAAGTCCGTTCAGTAGCATCAATACACAGGATATTGAAAGCATTGAGGTTTTAAAAGATGCCGATGCGACTGCAATTTATGGTAGTCGTGGTGCAAATGGCGTAATTCTTATTACTACAAAAAAAGGAAAAGCGGGCAAAACGGAATTCAGCGCCAATTTTTATTCAGGTATTGGAAAGGTAACGAGGACAATGGAGTACTTAAATACAGCACAATATTTAGATATGAGGCGTGAAGCATTTAAAAATGACGGAATTGTTCCTACAGCCAGTAACGCCCCGGATCTTATGGTGTGGGACAATAGCCGTTATACTGATTGGAAAGACCTGTTAATTGGCGGAACTGCAAAAACGACTGATGTACAGGCCAATTTAAGCGGAGGGTCACAGACTACCCAGTTCCTGATCGGGACAAATTATCATCATGAAACAACCGTCTTCCCTGGTAGTCTCGCAGACAATAAGGCTAATGTGCATTTTAATTTAAATCACCGGTCTACCGACAATAAATTTTTATTCAATTTTTCGGCAACCTATAACAATGACAATAATAACCTGATATCAACTGACCTTACAAGTGTTGTCCGTATTGTTCCCAATGCCCCATTACCTTTTGATGCAAGCGGAAAGCTAAATTGGAGCGAAGGAGGGGTGAGCTTTCAGAATCCATTGGCCTATTTCCAACAGCCCTATAAAGCAGTTACGGATAACCTTATGTCCAATGCCGTTGTGGAATATGCTCTTTTTCCTGAACTTAAAATCAGGACCAACCTAGGTTTCACTAATATGGCTCTGAAACAAACTATTCTCAAACCAAAGAGTAGTGCTGATCCAGCTAATACAACAACTAATTCCGCCACCTTTGCCAATAATACTGGCAAGAATTGGATTATTGAACCTCAGTTGGAATACGAAAAGTCCTTTGCTTTGCATAAAATAAATGTTCTTGTAGGGAGTACGTGGCAACAGGATATTATTGACGGCAAAAAAATTGATGCTAGTGGTTTTATTAGCGATGCGCTTATTGAATCGCCGGGTGCCGCTGCATCCCAGGTAACCAGATTAAATTATAGCCAATATAATTACCAGGCGGTGTTCGGGCGTATCAACTATAATTACGATAACAAATACATTGTTAACTTAACAGGTAGAAGGGATGGCTCCAGCCGCTTTGGTCCCGGGAAACAGTTTGCTAATTTCGGATCAATAGGAGCAGCGTGGATATTTACTGAAGAGGCGTGGACAAAACGCCTGCTCCCTTATCTCAGTTTTGGAAAGTTACGGAGCAGTTTCGGTGTGACAGGCAACGACAAGATTGGGGACTACAAATTTTTAGATACCTGGCTAACTTCAAATTATCCTTACCAGGGGACGGCAGGTCTAACTCCTTATTTTCTGAATAACCCCGATTATGCCTGGGAGCTAAACAAGAAATTGGAATTTTCTATTGATCTGGGATTCTTTAAAGATAAGATACTGTTCAATGCCGGATTCTATCAAAACAGAAGCAGCAACCAATTGATTGATTATTCATTGCCAGCGCAGACTGGTTTTACCCAGATACTCAAAAATTTTCCGGCGCTAGTGCAAAATGCAGGTTGGGAGTTTAATCTGAATACTACAAACATAAACAACCAAAAGTTCAACTGGACCAGCAATTTAAACCTTACTATCGCAAGAAATAAACTGCTTGAATTTCCCGGATTGGAAACTTCATCCTATGCAGATCAATATATGATCGGGTATCCGCTTGCTATCACCAAGAACCTAATATATAAGGGAGTTGACCCGCAAACAGGCGTCTACACTTTTAATGGTACCAATATTGTTTCAGACAGAACCAGCATCGGTAATATTGAACCAAAATTCTATGGAGGCTTATCGAATAGCTTCAGCTATCAAGGTTTTCAACTGGACTTTTTGCTTCAGTTTGTCAAACAGGATGGACTCAACTACTTAGCTTCTTCCTCGGTCGTAACTCCGGGGATAATGAATAATCAGCCTATTTATGTGCTGGACAGATGGACTGCTCCCGGGCAAAGCACGACAGTGCAAAAGTTTACAACGCAAAATACAACCGGAGCGGCGGGTACTGCCAACTACAACTACACTTTCTACTCAGACGCCCGAATATCTGACGCGTCCTTCATCCGGCTTAAAAATGTATATCTCGGCTACTCTATACCCGGAACATGGATCAATAGGATCAAAGCTAAGAGCCTTAAAGTGTATCTGCAGGCACAGAACCTGTTTACCGTCACTAACTACTTTGGCAATGATCCGGAAAACGCCAACTATAATGCGCTGCCGCCTTTGCGGGTGATTACAGCAGGTTTACAATTTAGCTATTAACTACCATGAAAAATCACACTAAATATTCAAATACAATCATCAGCACGGTATTTATTCTGATGATTATTGTGCTAAGTACCCTATTATTCTCTTGCAGGAAATTTGTCGAAGTGCCATTGCCCAAAGATAGGCTTGTCAATGAATTGGTGTTTAATGACGACCCCAGCGCGACGGCTGCGATCTTAGGTATATATAGCAACATGATGCAAACCAATACTTTGATCAGCTCCACTGCTACCTGGTATCCTGGCCTAAACGCAGATGAATTGAACTACGTAGGCACTAGCGCCTCGTCGCAGCAGTTTCTGAAGAATTCCATACTTATTGATAATTCCGAAGTAGATGCCGCATGGACGCAGGGATACCAATTTATATATTATGCAAACTCCGCTATCGAGGGCTTAAATAAATCATCAACGGTGAGTGAAGCCACTAAAAAACAGCTTTTAGGGGAAGCGAAAGTTATAAGGGCATTGGTTTATTTCTATTTGACTAATTTATATGATGCGGTTCCCTTGGTCACTGGTACCGACTATGAAAAAAACGCTGTGTTGCCCCGGGTAGCACAAACTGAAATTTACGATTTTGCAGTGCAGGATCTAAAGGAGGCAAAAGAACTGCTATTGCCAGCTTATCCAACCGCGGACAGGGTAAGACCCAATAAGTGGACTGCCTCTGCCTTGTTAGCCAGGATATACCTTTATCAAAAGCAATGGGATAAAGCTGAAAAAGAGGCTACGGAAGTTATTAATTCTAAAGTATACTCTATTGCCCCTGTATCTGACACTTTTCTTAAGACCAGCAACGAAACCATATGGCAATTAATGCCTGTTGCACCAAGTTCAAATACACTCGTATCCACACGTTTTATTCCATCAAGCAATACAAGTGTGCCCTTATTTCCGCTGACCAATGAACTGGCCAATATATTTGATGCGAATGACCTTAGAAAAGCAACATGGATAGGAAAATCCATAGCCTCCGGCATAACCTATTATTATGCCTATAAGTATAAGATCAGGACAACAAACGCTACAACGACCGAGAATTATGGTGTTTTCAGATTAGCTGAACAGTATTTAATAAGAGCGGAGGCCAGGGCACGGCTCAATGTTGATTTAAAGGGTGGTATCGACGATGTTGATGTATTAAGAATTCGCGCCGGTATATCTAAACTGCCTGAAAACTTATTGCAAGCAGATCTTCTGGCAGCAGTTGAAAAAGAAAGACGTATGGAATTATTTGCCGAATGGGGCCACCGATGGTATGATCTGAAAAGGACAGGCAGGCTGGATGCAGTAATGTCTGTTTTCAAACCTACTTCATGGAAACCAACAGCTGCTTTATGGCCCATCCCGTTTTCGCAAATTAAAGCAAACAAACAATTAGTACAGAACCCAGGATATACCAACTAAGATGAAGAAGATATTAATAATTGCTGTACTCCTGTTAAGTAGTGCATTGACTGGTCATGCCCAACAAAGCCCCGTTATTAAACCATTGTCCATTGGTGATAAGCTTCCTGATGTTATGCTTCAGGGCATATTCAATAGCCCGGCAGGTAAGAACCTTAAGCTATTCTCTCTTGTAAAAGGTCGTCACCTGATAATAGATTTCTTTGCGACCTGGTGCATACCATGTATCAAAGCATTGCCGGAGATTCAAAAAATGCAACAATCCTATTCGAAGAGATTGCTTATTCTGCCGGTCACTGCGGAGCAGCCAACAATATTAAACCAATTTTTTAAAGCCCAACCACAGTTAGCGTCAACACTGAACTATCTGCCTGATGACCGGATATTAAGAAGTTACTTTCCACACCGCATGGTGCCACATGAAGTATGGGTAGACAGTAACGGTATAATAAAGGCAATAACTGGTGGCCAGGCATTGAATAGTCAGATCATAGATGCCTTTTTGTCTGACAAAGTTGTTGATGCACCTCAAAAGGTGGATGACCTTAAAGTCAATGTTCGTCAGCCGCTTTTCATTAATGGGAATGGAGGCAGCGATACGACCTATTCCTATCGCTCCGTTTCCTCAAAGTATCTTCCAGGTGGGCTTGGAACCAGTTCTATTAAGGCGGAAGGCGACAAGATCAAAAGGTTTACATCCATAAATGCCACTGCACTGAATTTATTCACCCGGGCTTTTTCAAAGTATAAATTGCTAGTTTATAACTGGAACTGGATTGTAGCAGATGTTGCCGACAGCAGTAAACTGACCTATAGGCCGCATCCGCTTACACAGAAATGGAAGGAGGAAAATATGATCTGTTATGAACTATCTTTTAAGAAAGCTATCCCGGACAGTCTTTTCTTTAGTTATATGATGCAGGACCTTAATCGTTTATTTGATCTGAGCTGTGAAGTAAAAAAGAAAATGGTGCTTTGCAATGTCATTACAAGAGCACAGCAGGACAATACCGTATTGCAAAGTAAAACAACGAAGATAAGTGGCGCCTATACAGGCAAAATGAGAAACCAACCATTTGCGCGGCTTGTTGATCTCCTCTGTAACTATAAAAATGCGATTCCTGTGGTTGATGAAACCGGTATTAATTTCAATGTTGATATGGATCTGGATTTCGGCCTCGACCTGCGTTATCCTGCGGAGATCGATAAGATCAAAGACACTCTTCGCAAATATGGATTAGTGATGAGTCAACAGATGCGCCTTATTGATGTAATGTACATTAAAGACAAATCTTAAAGGCTAGTCTATTTTATAAGCTGCAAGATGATAAGAGTAGACAGCGTAGAGTATGCCGTTATCTATCGTCATGGACCTGACCTCTTCTTTGTCCAATTTGGGCAGGTAAAAACTGCCCAAATATTTTAAGGTCTTCAGATCATATTGATCAATATTGCAAGCGTGTACAAATTTTTCTTCTTCATTGTCCGCTTTAAGCTTAGAGTAATGGTATAGGATACCCTGCGCTACTGCTGAAGCTTTATTGTAAATCAGTGTTGGAGCAGCATTTGTAGCTATGTAAGTTTCGTCGCGTTTAAATCGTTTGACTTTTTCAAATACATTGGATATGGTATCAATTGTTTTGCCCGTGTTCTTCAAACATAAATTAGTATCTAATACCAGGAAGGAATTACGTTTATTAAAAACGTAGATGATCTGCTGATTGGATATGTCATAATATAATTTTCCTTCTTCAGCCATTCCGCTATCATAGTATAGTTTGGTAAGACCGTTGCCTTCAATGGTCGTTTTGTTGTTAAGATCGTATACAACAAGATTTTGATCCCTGATTCCATCTATAAACTGCCGTAGGACAATCTTGTCAGAGCGCAGCATCAGAGCCTTTGTAAATATCTGTCCGGGAACAATTTCAGCCCTGAATGTATCCTCATCAACCTTCTTTCTGAAAATCGTATGCTTGTCGCCATCAAACAAAACCATATTCGTTGAGTCCATAACTAATATTGGATGATGTATGCCTGGTGGATAATGTAGGAGCGTTTTTGATATTAGTCGCCCTCGTTTATCATAGCATTCAATTAGAGGGCTGTCTGTCGCGGACACATATATTGAATTTGCCGTGGTGCCGGCGATGTTCCTGATCTTATAATTTGTTTTTAGGTCGAAAAGTAAGGTTGGCGCTTTAGGAAGATAAATACGGATGAAGCCATTCTTTGACCTATTCAATTGGAATGATTGGAAGAACAGCAATGCTATTATAGTCACTCCGGCAAATGCCCCTATCAGCATTGGGATAATTTTTCTTTTCATAAAAGTTAATTAAAAGAAGGCTCCAATGCGGAGCCTTCTGTGTTTGCTATTCAAATTCCACTGTTTCAAACGGACGACCCAGATTGTCGTAATGCGTGGCGCACAGGTCTTCGCCAATGCTGCAGCCTTCCGGGGCTTGGTCCAAAGCTACTGTTGAAGCAGGATAAGAAGGAGCATACCATTTGTTAGGGGTAGGATCAGCGCTGGCGAAAGCTGCGCCGGTGGCGACTACGAATGCAAGCGCTGCGAGGGAGATTTTTACGCGTTTCATAATTAATGGAGCTTTTATGGATCAAAAAGCAACAAAAACTTTGAGAATTATTGGTGCCTACTCTGTTCTACAGGTTTTCGGCTTCTCCTGTTTGTTGGCCAACAATGATTTATAACGGAACAGTATTTTCTAAGGTTGAACTATCCTTGACCTGTTTTGTTAATAATATGCCTATCAGTGCTAATAGTGCGTAACCGAGATTAAACACTATGTGGGTTTTCCAGCTCATCCCTTTCAGGATACCGCCACAACTGCATGGTATATAGTAACTGAAGTTTAATATTGCGACCAGGTATGCACTGAATGTAATTAAAAGGATAAAGGATAGGTAGAATCCAGGTAACCTCCATTTTGTAAATACCAATGTAAATGATATCCCTAGTTCGATCATTGGGATAGAAACTGCCACGAATCCAGGAAAGTTGGTGAGCAACGGCGATTTGCTAAGTTGCAAACGGAAACTATCATAGGCGATTAGCTTACTTACCGCAGCATACACCCACAACAATATTAGTAGGGCTGCTATAACTTCAACTACAGTTTTCCTTATCATAATTGATACGTGTTTGTACTGAAATAAGGGAAAGGGTTATAGGTCCTAAACTGAAGTAACCCAAAAACAGTTTAGGTATTTCTGGCCCGATTTAATTGAATACAACTGTTGCCATACCACCACTGGAACTCCAGGTCCCGGTAACTGATCCGCAGAGTTTGCAATCACTGTTATATACATTCTGTTTATCAACCTGGGGTGTGCCTGCACATTTATCATAAATGCAACGCTGAGCGATAGGAATCGCAGGACAAATAGAAGATGGATCGTAATTATACCAGCATAACATAGAGAAGATGCCACCTGCAGCCATTGGAGGCGAAAAAGGCGCTACGCTTGTATTAGACCAGGTAATGGAACCACCCGGAAGTAAGCAAATGGTATTAGTTCTGGATGTAAGTGGGTTACAATCAGGTCCTTTCGCTCCAGCCACGTAAAAGCAGACCGTACAGTGTGAATTATTCACTATTTTAAGGCTGGTTGGAGGCTGAGCGCTGGCGACAAAGGAGAGTGTCGTAAACACGATCATCAGGAAAGAAAACAGTTTTTTCATTTTATTTGGTTTTTGATCTTAATAATTTGCCTACTCTATTCTAAAGGTTTTCGGCTTCGCCTTATTTTTTGGCCAAAAAATATATTTATCGGATTCAGATTATAATAGGTTACAATTAATGCAAAGCTTCGCCTGCCGTATCATGAATACAGTTTTGGAGTTTTTATTAATCTTTATGCTTTTGCGGGTATTGAATTATTACCTGCTTTTGATCGGGTATTCTAAACTAAAATCTTGAATTGTCTAACTATCGACTATTTACCTACTCTTTGTAATACAAAACTAATACGGGATAATACTTCGTTGTTTATAAAATCCTATATTTTTTTAGTTGTAAAAAACTCTTCAAAAATTACTTTTTCCGGAAGCTGTTCGGTGAATTTCCAAACTGTTTTCTAAAGGCGCTGCTAAAGTGAGAAATCTCCTCATAGCCAACAATGGCGGCTATTTCACCGCAAGGGTAAGTTGTATTCCTGATAAGATTCATAGCCAGGTTTAACCTCAATGATGTCACATAATGATGTGGGCTTTCATTGAAATTATCTTTAAATATTTTATGGAATTCACTCTGGCTTTTTCCAAATTGCTTGGCCAATTCCTTAATAGAAATGTGTTGACCAATATTACTTTCTATGTATACATTTATAGCCTCAATAAATTCTTCTGTTGATGCGAAGCTGCTTGTATTATTAATCGCTCCATACCTACGTATGTAGTGAAGTAATAGGCTAAGTACTTTAGATTGAATATTAAGGTCAGTTTCTCCTGCTTCCATATGGCAATTCATTATCTCCTCTAATATCTTCCTCATTTTGAAGTTAATCTTACCGGAACTATGAAGGAATATCTCCTTGCTTTTTCGGGCTACGCAATCTTTCAATGATCGTAAACTGTGATGCGTCGTCATCAACCTTTTAATGTATGAAGGACTGAATACAATATGAAGGCAATGATATACACCGGATTCAAACCAAACGTTTTGCCTGATGGGAGGGACATAGAAGAACTGTGCGGTATTTTCTGCAAGCGGTAATTCGCCAATATTTTCCAGCCTGGCAAGTGGCGATCCTTTCAGCATAAAATTTATAGTCAGAATGGATGCGTCTGTTACCGCATACAGGGTAATAGCTTCTTTTATAAAGAAGTGATGTTGCCATATTTCATAATCCAAACCTTTAAATACCTGGGTTATTATTGCACCAAAATTACCCGTAGTTTGGACGCCTTTCGCAAAAGGCATCATCAAATACTTATACTCCTCCTTTACCTTTTCAGGGATAATATTTTCATTAAGATCATGTGGTAAAAGAAAATGCATTACAGTTAGTTCTGGTTTTATTAAAGGGTTCTACCTGGATCTTTGATATCTAATGTTACAATACAACCTTTTCCAGGGTTAGAACTGATATGTAATTTGCCGTTAAGCTGCTTTGCCCGCTGTTGCATATTATTGATTCCCATGCATTGTTTGGCATGTAACCGGACGTTTGGAAAACCCAAACCATTGTCTGTAATGACCATTCTGAAATTATTGTCTTCATACAGAAGTGTAATAAGCAGACTTGTAGCAGAAGCATGTTGTATCACATTTTGAATCGCATCTTTAGCAATCCTGTAGATCAATACTTTCTTATCTCCTGTTAATAAATTAATGTTCCCAGAAGATTCAATTTTATGCGTGATATTTTTAAGCTTGCACGCATGATCAAGATCACTTTGCAGCGAGTTCAGTAAACTGGTTATTTTTATGAAATTTGTATTTAAAGACAGATTGAGGTTGTCTGCGTCGCTGATCACCTTTTCGATAAGCTCATTGGCTATGTTTAAACTCCTTAACTGTTGTTCATCAGAAGAAAATTTTCGGGCATGACCGATATGGAACTTAACGGCAGACAAGGATTGGAGGATGTTATCGTGAATATCCCGCGACACTTCGTTTAATATCCTTTCCCCTTCATCGTGGAGCTTACTCTCCATCACTGTACGGCTCATAAAGTACTTAAAGTTTCTTCGTCTTAAGTAGACTATCATGTAAATATTGAATAAACCAAACAACAGGAGCATAGTACCGCCAACTATGAAAAAGGCCAGAATCTGACTATTGAGCATATTTCATGTTTTTGGGATTTGACAAGAAGATTATCGTCAGTCCGATATTCATCAGCATGCTGATCCATACCATCATGTAATTCGAAATGGATTGTAGGATTCCAGGTTTGTCATTTAGAAACTCGTAAATCCAGACGTTCATTAATGCGAATGTCCAACAGAAGATAAATAAGATAGCTGCCCAAAAATGAGGAGAGAATTCAGGCAATCGGTATTCCGACCTATACAATTGTTGTATCAGCGCAAAAAGGCACATTCCTATTACAATTATCCCCTGGTAATAAAGGAAAAAGTCATTTATGCTGTCCAGCGATCCGAGATAGAGCAAGCTACTAATGGCTGATAAAATAGTTAATAGCGTCAGCCACTTTCCAATGTACCTTTTGTGGAAATAAGCAATACTGGAGTCAAAGTATAAACAAAGCAATATGGTGTCCACAACGCTATATATGGTATATACCGGAATGTTGTTGTGGAACTGAAATGCAGCATACAAGGCCAATATCTCGCTTAGCAATGATACACCACAAATGATACAGAGTATCTGCATGCCTTTGTCCAATCTCTTGTATCTGGATAAGGCTGTTATAAAAGGGACTGCAAAAAGACTAATGTTGATAGCTGAGATGATATCATAGGTTTTCATAGGATTTGTATTAAGGAAGTGAAGGGGAAGCGGCAGTGCCGGTAGGACAGTTACGGGGACAAGGATTACTGTGGTCAATTACATTGTCAGAACTGAAGTAAACATAATCCCCTGTGGCATTAATCCCGCTGATAATAACGGTAAGCGCGTTGCTTTGATAACCGGCATACTCGTTAGCGTGACCTGAATTAATGTACTCCAGCTTATGAGCCAACATAATCTTAATTGATTTAAGCCTGTTTGCACCGGTACTCAATTCATCGTAAAGACGAATCTGATCCATATCAATCACCCAGGAATGAATGTTGGTATCGTTGCCTGTCGGGATACTGCCCAGGTAACTTGCGATCATTTTATTGGCCGTATCTTTTGAAATGAAAGCAGTTGGGGAGATAATCCTTGATGTTTTTTTACAGGATACAATCGTAAGCGGTAGTAATGTCAGCATAGTAATGGTTCTTATATTCATCGTCATTGTTTTGGTTAGTTATATTTATAAAATTCTTTTACCGGGGTTGTCTAAAGGTGCCCATCCGTACTTTACAGCATACATCGCTAAACCGACCCTACTGCTTATATTCAGCTTGCCGAATAACCTATCCCGGTATCCTTCGATACTCCTGGTTGTAGTACCTAACTCCAGGGCTATTTCAGTATAGCTTTTATCCGTATGGATCAGTCGTAGCAGCGATATCTCACGTTCTGTAAATTTTGGAAGTTTAAGCTTGTGGCTGTGTATTGCGTTGGCCCGCTTTTCATCTAAAAGGTCATTATGATAATATCCGTATTTGTGAACGGAGTGAATGGCTCTAACGATTTCGTCTGTCTCTGCATTTTTATGCAGGTAGCCCTTTGCACCCATGCTAATCATTTTAATAATGAATGGCTCCTCGTTATACATAGAGAGTATAAGGGTTTTAATATTGGGCCAACGGTGGCTTATCTCCTGTTGTAGGCTAAATCCATCCATTTCAGGCATGTTGATGTCTATTAGGCATACATGCGGCAATTCTGTAGTCTGTTCTAATGCTTTCAGCATCTGGATTCCATCAGCCGCTAAAGGGCCGATCTTTATAAAGCTATTTCCATCAAGAAGCAATTTTAAGCCTTCACGCATGGCGAAGTGGTCTTCGGCATAGGCCACCCTTATTGTCTCTGTACTTTCCATGTGGCAAAAATAAACGGCACATGTGTTACAAAATTCGAGGTGAAAACCTTAAATAAGTTGATTTTGCCTATTTCAGAAATCAATAAAAAGTACTACTAACATTATATTGAAATTCTGTAGTGCAAATCAATATTGATTTTACATCCTGTTGAATATCACTAAACTGAATGAACTGTTAAAAATAAAATCAAGGTTTTTACCTCTACGTTTATTTCACTCAAAGGCAGAATTTTGCATCTGTAGAATTAGTTCTTTATTTAATAATAAAAATATGAAGTAGAATCTACTATATATAAACCTACTTCAAGTACTAATTCTCCTACTTCAGCATAATTGAAGTAAATCCTTTCCGAATCTTAATTGGCATTTGCAGATTAGCGGTAGTTCATGTGATATTTAAAGTGAAGGGTATGACCAAGTATACTACAAAACAATACGGGCTGATGATGGATAAACTCACGGAGATTGCACGTGAGTCAAGCAATAACCTGCAAAAGGCAGAACGCTCCTTAGCGTTAGTGCAGACCTATATACAGGAATTAAAGCTATTCGTCCTGAACTATGAGTTTTGTGACGAAGCAGAAGAAATAAGTTTCTTTAAACAGATTAAGCCAATGTTCCTAAAAGAGTTGATCTACCACAAAGAAGTATACCATATTGAGGCGAACAGACCTTATGGTAATTCAGAAACACTTATAGGTTACTACCGGCAAATGGTAACCAACATTGGTTTATACTTTTCGAGGAACCAGTCGTTGTATAATTACTACCAGGCCGAAAAAACCAATTCGGACCGGGAATACTATTTACGGGATTTTCAACAAACTACTGTAGACAATACAATGGATATTGATTCCCGCTTCTGTACCATTCACAGTAATAAGCTATCCAAATTGCTTGCCTTTGAAATGGTTGGCCACCATGTTCATAAATCCATTTATCATTTGGAAAACCCATCCATGTCCGAAGAAGGAAATCTGCGAAAATTTACCAACCAATGGACCGGAAGTCTCGTTGATCTCATTGAGCTTGGCTATGCCTTATATGCCGGTGGAGCGGTAAATAACGGAAGGGGGGATATTAAACAGATCATGACAGACCTGGAACTGATCTTTAATATTGACTTGGGCAATTATTACCGGACATTTCAGAACATGCGTTTGCGCAAAAAGAATCTCACACCGTTCCTGGACAATCTGAAGGACAATCTTGTACGAAAAATGGAAGATTATTGATCTTCTTAAGAGCACATGTTCCATATATACAGTAGCCATTTTAAAAACTATCATTATACACTAAAACTACAGCATATGAAAAAACAAAACATCGTATGGGCCTGCCTTGCAAGTCTGTTGCTTTCCTGTAATTCGGAGCCGGTTGATAAAATCACCGGTGTGTACGTCAGGGAATCCAGTTCGGGGCATAAGAACATCAATACTGAAAAGGTCGTTGGAATGGTACACTTCCGGGATTCAATTTTTGTAATCAAAAAGAAAGCAGGCTACCAGGTCGATAACTCCAAATGGCGCAAGAACGATTATGATGATGCCGGTTGGCAGGCCCTTTCTTTTTACAATGGAAAAAGACGTACTATCTTTTGTGCTTTTGACAATACAGACAAGACATTGGTACCAAATGATCCATCAATGGGCGTAGCCATATATCTTGATCTGGATAAAGGTTTACTCTCCTTTGATAAGGACCGGCAATTTGTCTGGAAAAAGGTAAAATAACCAGTTATAACACTAAAATCTTCGTTGTAGCCAACCCAAAAGGGTTGGCTTTTTTTATTTCTAATCGGTCAATTCCTGAAACAGGTTGGATAATAAAAAATTAAGTCAGTAAAGATTGATCATCCGGAGTCCATAAAGGTCCTTGGACTTGATAAGAGGATTTTGTATTGATTTTTGATGTTCCGGATTGCAGTTATCCCAATCTTCATTTTATTCACTTTCTGATAAAATTCCTGGTGGTGTATTGTTAAATAAGCCTAACAGATGCTTTTAAATAAATATTAAGGACCTCCTTCAAAAGTGTCAAAACACCCTTCTCATCATCGACACCTTTGCTATCGTAAACGGCACAGTAAAATAGCCGGGCGATTTAAAACTTAAAAGCAAAGCAATGTTGAACAACTACACATGGAGCGATTACCTGACAGCAGCAGCTATCCTAATCGCAGGTTATTACCTGGTCATCGGCGGGTTATACTACCGGACAGAAATCAAAAATCTGTTGACTGGTAAGATCAAATTTAAATCAAGGAATATTTCAGAGGACTACACTGCTCCGGGAGAAAGGGAGGAGATGGATTTTGACGAATTGGAAGCAGTCGTTGGCGATCTGAAAAGCAGTGTATTCGATCAGGCAGGGGAAGAGGTCACCAAATCAGAGTTGCTTATGCAGCTCAAAGAAAGAGTGGCGAACTATGGCGGGTTAAGCCGCCCTGCCTATCGGGTAGCTGTCAATCATTATATCATACAGCATGCACAGGAATCTTGCGGGGTGGCTTTCAGTGAAAGTGAATTGGATGCAGCGTGGAATAAGCTGCCCCGCTAATTATTGTCCGGCACCGGTGGGTAGATGGTCGTTTATGGTTACGGTGCCGGCAGTTTTCCCCGCTATCCCTCTTGGTTGAGGGATAGCTTCGGGAAAACACTAAATGAAACTAAAGAAATGGCGGGCACTGCATGGTGAAGAGGAAAAGGAGCAGTTGCATGCAGTTGTCCCGCTAATTATTGCCCGGTACCGGTTGGTGATGGTGGAAATGGTTGAGGTGGCGGTACCGGCGGGCTTTCCTGCTATCCTTCTTTCCGGGAGGATAGCCAGGGAATGACCTGAGCCTCGAAAGAATGGTCAATTATTTAAAACGTGAGATATGAAAAAAGTGAAGTTGAATGTAAACAATGAGCCATCTAAAAGGCAAAAATTAATTGGCAAAGCCTGGCTACTGGTGCTTACTGCTATTGTGTTTACCACATTGGCAGACATAACAGCCGCAATGGCACAGGATGGCAATGCGGGTATTGAAGCGGCCAACACGCAGGTAAGGAGCTACTTCGTAAACGGTACCAAGCTGATGTATGGGGTGGGTGCGCTATTAGGTTTAATAGGTGCAGTAAAGGTTTATCAGAAGTGGAATGCCGGTGATCCAGACACGGGTAAGATTGCTGCCGCGTGGTTTGGAAGTTGTATTTTCCTTGTGGTCGTGGCTACTGTAATCAAAAGTTTCTTCGCTGTTTAATACCGGGAAAGATGCAGAGCAGGCTAATGGAAAAGCTACGCGCTTATATCCTGATCAACAATCCTGAACTCGGGGACCAGCTTCATGCTGACTATTCCATGAGCCAATACCTTGAAGATAAAGTAGTGGCCGTAATGCCCTTACTCGAACAACTCCACGCAGCGGGAAGCCCGGAATACAGCATAGAAGAATTATGCCTGACTGCAATGACCCAGGATCTTCGCCCCTCCAGGTTCCAATACATCAGGGAGGTTATGGAAACGGAGTTCCCGGAAGAATACCGCCAATTGTCCAACAAAGGTGTGCTGACTTTTGAGACTATTCAAATCCTGGAATTATGCCATTCTGTTTTTGAAATCTACGGCTTTTCGGAAGAAACAAAAGACAGCAGGTTTCTGCGCTATGCAGTAATTGTGGTCCTGCACCAGCATTTTAATTAAATAACCCGCCTGGATAGCGGACAGCAATAGCGCTCCACTATCCGGGCTTTAAATGATCAGTATATGTCCAACAGTGTATATCAAATTAATAAAGGCATCAACAAGAGCATTGAATTTAAGGGTTTGCGCGCGCAATACATCTGGTATTTAGGAGCAGGCATCATAGCACTACTGATCCTGTTTGCGATTATGTATGTCATTGGCCTTCCCTCTTTCATTTGTATTGGTATTATCGTCATAGCAGGTACAAGCTTGATTTTCAAGATATATGGCATGAGCAACAAATACGGGGAACATGGGATGATGAAGGCTATGGCCCGCTCATCTATTCCTAAAGTGGTAAAGAATAACAGCAGAAAAGTATTTACGCAACTCAAATCGATCTAGTTATGGAAAGGACATTACCGACTCTCGACATTGAGGGTACTGCATTTGTCATTGATGTGGCCTGGCAGGAACTCCGGGAACGCGATGATCCCGCGAATACGATTTCCTTCCTGGAAATGAAAGATCATGGGACTCATTATATATTAAGGTACGATCCTGATGTCAGGAATCTTCCCGAAGTGTTTGGAAAAGATATTATTGAAGTTTCAATTCCCCAAATGGTAACGCTTGATCCGGAAGGAATGTCTTTAGCGCACGGCTTAAGCCTATCTCAACTTAAAGGTAAAACTGATTTTGACATCATTGTAGACCAGGATCTCGTACAGCAGCGCAGGAATGGACAGCTCCCTGTGATCGAAATTGCCGGTCATCCATTTTATGTAGATGTCAGAATCGGACTGCTTCGGCCAAAAGACGATTTCTCTACAATGGGGATCAGCTTTGATGCAATAGATCATTGTTTGAAGGTAGATGAGCGGATGTATGAGATCAATTATAATCCTGCCTCGAAGGAATTTGTTTATGTAGATTACCGGAATATCACCAGCATGCCCGAAGGTGTCATTATTGTGGAATTCCCACATGAATCTATTCTAGACCCTATCGCATATGCCCGTAAGTACGGGTTCGATGAGCGGGAAATGTTAAGGGCACACCCGCCACAGGAGGACATGAAAGCCAGAACAGTTCCCTGGAAGGAAACGCCTATCGAGGAAATATTGGCAGAAAATATCAAAAGAGAGCAGCCCAATAGTCTTATTATTCAAATAGGAGATGAGCAGTTTTTATTGGATCGGAAGACGGTTGTATTGCAACCGCTCATCCGCAAAGATGGTGCTATAGACCTTAATGCTTTTGATACTGATATGGATGGATGGGAATATATGGGCTTCTATGATACCAGCAAAAGAGCTGTCGTGCATCCAAATGAGAGTAACAGTGGTTCCCCGCATTTACACATGTTGATTATCCCGGTTGACCTGATCCACAATCCATACAGGGCCGAGCATAGCAAAGGCTATGGACCCAGGCTAATACCAATGAATCGACCAAGACCCGAAAAGAAAGAAAAGCAGCAAGTAAAGATCAAAAAGAGTAAAGGCAAAAGAATATAGTTCAAGCGTAACTAAAGGTTTGTGAGATGGAAAAGTGGATGAATGATATACTACCCATATTGGGAGTGGAGCATGATTGTATGCTCAGTAAACAAGGTGACATAACTGTTGCCTACAAGGCAGAATTGCCCGAGATTTTCACCCTGAGTGATCAGGAGTATGAAGCCTTTCACCAGGCATGGGTTAAAGCAATTAAATTATTGCCTAAATACTCAGTGTACCATAAGCAGGACTGGTTTACAACGGCAACTTATAAGCCTGTGGTAGGAGAAGCAGACGGTTTCCTGGCCAAAGCGGCCAATCGTCATTTTACGGGCAGGTCCTACATGGACCATTGCTGTTATATCTATCTGACGCAAAAGCCTGCGGGACGAAAGAAAAGCACTTCACTGTTTTCTAATTTATTGAGAAGGACTATCGTACCCGATCAGACCATTAAACCGGAGCTGCTGCAACGGTTTTTAGACTGCTGCGGACAGTTTAAAAAGATCATGGAAGATACGGGCTTTGTCAAATTGCATCGGCTTAGCAATTCAGAATTAAGCAGTGATAAACGCAAAGAAGGCGTTATCGAACAATACTGTGGGCTTATGGATCAGCCTGATTCTTTATTGGTCAATGACATTTCTTTTGACGGAGGCATCAAAGTGGGCAATAAACATTGCCAACTGTACACGCTTGCTGACGTGACCGATCTTCCGGCACTATGCGGCAGCAGGATCACTTATGACAAGTTCAGCACGGACAGGACCAAATTCAGTATGGGTTTTGCCAGTTCCCTGGGCCAACTGCTGCCTTTTAACCACATCTATAATCAATATATTTTTATTGAAGATGAAAGGGCTACCGTTAAAAAGCTGGAAAGTAAAAAACTGAGGCTGCAATCCCTTTCTGCCTATAGCCGGGAGAATAGCATTGCCAGGGATGCAGTTAACGATTTTCTGAATGAGACCATCAGTATGCAACGTCTCCCGGTTAAGGCCCATTATAACCTGCTGGTCTGGAATGATAACCTTATCGAATTAAAAGCAGTAAAAAATGCGGTCAGTTCGGCACTGGCACAGATGGATGCTGTTGCCAAAGAAGAAACAGTAGGCGCGCCGCAAATTTTCTGGGCAGGGATTCCGGGCAATGCCGCAGATTTCCCGATGAACGATACGTTCGATACTTTTTTGGAACAGGCTACCTGCTTTTTGAACCTGGAAGGCTCACCCCGGAGCGTAAAGCCCAGCGAAGGGATTCGCTTTTGTGACCGGTTGTCTTCGCGTCCCCTATTTTTAGACCTGCTAGATGCTCCACGTGAGGCAGGAATATCCTCCAATATGGGCATGCTGGTCTGCGGCACGAGCGGCGGTGGAAAATCGATGACGGTCAACCATATTTTAGGTTCTCTATACCAACAGGGCGCTCATTGCCTTACTGTAGATATCGGCGGTAGCTATAAGGGACTGTGTGAGTTGGTCGGTGGTTACTATTTTACCTATGAAGAAAGTAATCCTATCCGGTTTAATCCTTTCTACCTGCCGGAAGGCCAGGTTTTGGATACCGAGAAAAAGGAAAGCCTGAAATCTTTACTTGTTAGCTTATGGAAACAGGAAAATGAATCCTTTAATAGAAGTGAATATGTTGCCTTATCCAATGCGTTGCAGGGGTATTATGATCTGCTGAAAAATGATCCGGCTATTTTTCCCTGCTTCAATAGCTTTTATGAATACCTCGAAAGTACCTATGTAGGAGTACTGCGTTCCCATAAAGTTAAAGACAAGGATTTTGACCTCGATAATTTCCTTTATGTGCTTAGGCCCTTCTTCAAAGGTGGTGAATTTGATTATTTGCTGAATGCAACGGAGAACCTGGACCTGCTTAATCAGCCATTTATAGTCATAGAGCTGGACAATATAAAGGACCATCCCATACTTTTTCCCGTAGTCACGCTTATACTGATTGAATTATTTATATCCAAGATGCGGAAGCTGAAAGGAGTCCGTAAAGTGTTGACGATAGACGAATGCTGGAAGGCCATTGCGAAATCCGGCATGGCTGAATTTCTCAAATACGCCTTTAAAACAATCCGAAAATTCAATGGTGTACCTATTGTGATCACCCAGGAACTGGATGACCTCATAAGTTCGCCCATCGTTAAGGATGCAATCATTAACAATGCAGATATCAAGATCCTGATGGACATGAAAAAGTTCATCAACAAGTTTGATAAGCTGCAGGATACACTCGGCCTTTCCGAAAAGGGTAAAACGATACTCTTATCGGTGAATAAAGATGAGCGCGAAATCTTTATTGATATCGGCGGCCAGATTCAAAAGGTCTACAGGAATGAGTTATGTGTAGAGGAATACCTTGCCTACACCACGGAAGGAAAGGAAAGGGTTAGGGTGATGGAGTCTGCACAATTACATGGAAGCATGGAAGCTGGTATTGCGGCTATGGCAGCAGCCATACGGTCTAATTGAAATCACATTTAGTATTTATTAAAACAAGGAACGATGAAAAAGTTCAGCATTCAAATTATCGCATTGCTGCTAATGATCAGCATTGTCGCCATCCCGGTAAAGCAGGCCCAGGCAATAGCCCCGGCCCTGATCGCTAAGATCATCAAAGAAGGCATTAAAAAAGTGATCAAAGCAGTTGATCTCCAGGTCCAGCGCCTTCAGAACAAAACCATCTGGTTGCAAAACGCACAAAAGACATTGGAAAACACATTGTCCAAACTGAAGCTGGATGATATCGGTGATTGGGTTGAGCGGCAGAAGGACTTATACAAAGACTATTACGAAGAGCTGGCGAAAGTGAAAACCATTATTGCCTATTACCAGCGCATTAAAGACATCACTCAAAAGCAGGTACGGCTGGTGGATGAATATAAGCGTGCCTGGAACCTGTTCCAGAAAGATAAAAATTTCAATGCCGGTGAGTTGGCTTATATGGCCAGGGTTTACGGGGGCATCCTGGAACAGAGCGCAGACAATATGGAACAGATCTACCTGGTCATCAATTCCTTTAAAACTCAAATGACGGATGCGAAACGCCTGGAACTGATCAATGCTGCTTCTAATAAAGTAGATAATAACTATTACGACCTGACCAGGTTCAACCAACAGAATATTGGTTTAAGCATGCAGCGGGCCAGGGCGAAGAATGATGTAGATATGGTCAGGAAATTATACGGACTCAATTAAGGTATATGAAAACGATAGTATTTATAATAGTATGCTGTCTTTCTTTTGGTGCTGCTCAGGCGCAGACCTGGGATGAGTGGTTTAAGCAGAAAAAGACCCAAAAGAAATACCTGCTTCAGCAGATCGCGGCGCTTAAAGTCTATATCGACTATGCTCAAAAAGGATATAAGATAGCCCAGCAAGGATTGGATTTCATTGGTGACATGAAAGATGGTGAGTTCAACCTGCATAATGCATTTTTCAATTCCTTAAAGTCTGTTAACCCTGAAATCAGGAAGTATTATAAGGTAACAGAGATTATTTCCATACAGGCCGATATTCTTAAAAGCTGTGCTGAGACCCGGAAGCAATTGAGCAAAGGAGGGATGCTTCGATCCGAAGAGCTGGACTATATTAATCGCTCCTTCGGCAGGATGCTGGATAACTGTGCCGAACTGGTTGATGAGCTGATCACGCTCACCACGGCAAACCGCCTGGAACTAAAGGATGATGAACGCATTAAGCGCATAGACGGCATACATGAGCAAATGCAGGATAATTACCGCTTCACGCGTGGTTTTGGTGATGAGGCAAAGGTACTCAGCGCTTCCAGGCAACAGGAATATAATGGCCTGCAGACAATCAAAATAGTAAACGGCATAAAAGAATAGCTATGAAAAAGAAAATAATAATGCTGGCATTGCTTGTCGCAGCATACATCAATAAAGTACAGGCGCAATCCCAGGAGGTGGTGCAGCTCCTGCTAAATGTTGAGAAGCTCGGACAGTTTGAGCAGATCCTAAAGGATATGAAGAAAGGTTATAGTATCCTGGAAGGTGGTTATAAGACAATAAAGAATTTGTCGGAAGGAAATTTCAGTCTGCATAAGACCTTTCTTGACGGGCTAATGGCCGTTAGCCCTACAGTCCGGGATTATAAAAAGATAGCGGACATCATATCTATCCAGCGGCAGATCGTGAATGAATACAAATCAGCCGGTAAAAAATTCAAGGCAGCTGATCTCTTTAACCCAGGGGAGTTAGACTACATCAGCAGTGTTTATGATAAGCTGATCAGCAGCAGCCTGGGTAACCTGGAGGACTTAACAATGGTGGTCACTGCCGGGAAGCTTCGCATGTCAGATGATGAACGGTTGCAGGCTATAGACCGGATTCATGAAGACATGGCGGACAAATTGGTTTTCCTCAGAAACTTCAATAGTAACGCGGGAATACTTGCAGCGCAGAGGGCAAGTGAAAAAAGCGATATCGGTACGATGCGCAATCTACATGGTGTAAATAAATAAAAATCAGAATATGGCAAAGTGGATTAGGACCACGCTCAGCGTGGTAGTGGGTATGGTATTGCCCATAATAAGCAAGGCCCAGGGCGGTATTGCCGATGAAATGCATGGAATGCAAGGCGTTCTGGAGCATTTATATGACGAAATGATGCCGATGTGCCGCGGCCTCATTGGAGTAGGTCAGGGCATTGCCGGTTTTGCGGCACTATGGTATATCTCATCAAGGGTATGGCGGCACCTGGCCAATGCAGAGCCGATAGATTTTTACCCTTTGTTCCGGCCCTTTGTTTTGGGCACTTGCATTTTGATGTTCCCGATGGTGCTTAACCTGATTAATGGCGTCATGAAACCCACAGTAGTTGGTACTGCAAAGATGATGGAAGGATCAAACCAGGCGATTAAGACCTTGCTAAAGCAAAAGGAAGAAGCGATTAAAAAGACAGATGCCTGGCTCATGTACGTGGGGGACGACAATATGGGTGATTTTGGCAAGTGGTACAAGTACACTCATGAAGATCAGTCGATAATCTCCAATATGATGGACCCTACCGGTATCGTAGGGGACGGGGTCAGCTTTATGATGTCTAAAATGGCTTACCAGTTTCGTAATTCGGTGAAGGCATGGATGAGCGAAGTCCTGCGGATCTTGTATGAAGCAGCGGCACTCTGTATAGATACGCTGCGGACTTTTCAGATGGTCGTTCTGGCCATATTGGGACCGCTGGTTTTTGGCATTGCTGTATTTGACGGTTTGCAGCACACGTTATCCGCCTGGCTTGCCCGTTACCTCAATGTATTCCTGTGGTTACCTGTCGCTAACATTTTCGGGGCTATTATCAGTAAGGTGCAAGTTGAAATGATCAAACTGGACCTGAGCCAGATCGGGGCCACGGGAGACACTTTCTTCAGTTCCAACGACGTAGCCTATATCGTATTTATGATCATTGGTATTGCAGGTTATTTTATGGTTCCTTCTATATCCTCCTATATCATCAATGCCGGTGGTGGCGGTGCATTAGGTCAGAAAGTCACCAGTATGATGTCCAGCGCTGCAAGTGCACCGGGTGCCGCAGTTACATCGGTTATTGATACCCAAAAAAGCTATTCTGACGGTAAGAAGTATGATGCAGGCACAGGCGTTTCGGGTGCATTGGGCCGAATGGCTGGTGGTGGTAATAGCAATAGTAATGGAGGTGACTATCAGCACAGTAAACTGTCCGGGAGAGGTCAATAAATAGTCAATCATTTAATTAATACAACATGTTTAAACAAGCAAAAAATATAGACACGGCATTCAAACACGTGAGGGGATTTACTTTGATTGTTATTACCGGATGCATCCTTTTATCCTGCTATGCCTTGTATAAAAGCTTTCGACTGGTATCTGAAATGCAGGCCAAGGTTTATGTACTGGCCAACGGAAAAGCCATAGAAGCATTTGCTTCGGACCGAAAGGAAAATATACCTGTCGAAGCTAAAGACCACATCAGGACCTTCCACAGGCTGTTCTTTACACTTGATCCGGATGAAAAAGTGATCACATCCAATATCACTAAAGCACTTTACCTGGCTGATGGGGCCGCCAAACGGGAATACGATAACCTGTCTGAAGGTGGCTTTTATTCCAATATCATATCGGCAAATATCAGCCAGCAGATAGCTGTAGACAGTATTCATCTTGATCTGTCAGCCTATCCCTATGCCTTCCGATGTTTTGCCACCCAAAGAATCATCAGGACTACCAGTATTGTTTCGCGCAGCCTGGTTACAGAAGGCTACCTGCGTAATGTCAGCCGCAGTGATAACAACCCGCATGGGTTTCTGATTGAGCGCTGGGCAACACTGGAAAACAAAGATTTGAAAATCGAAAACAGGTAATTATGAAAAATCCATTCAAAAAGCCAAACCAGGTAAATAGCACTAAGGCATCAGGCAGCGAGATTGTAGCATCCCGTATAGGTGCTTTTATCAATAGCATTCAACGACGCTGGGCAGCCTGGATGGCTGCGAAAAGCGAAGGACTTTCGTTAAGAACCCAATGGGTGGCATTAACCGTTTTCTGTATCCTTACTGCTGCGTCCTGTATTTACCTGATCCGGTCCGCGCTGCAACCTAAGCCAATATCAATGGTATCTGTTGATCGGATTAAAATGCCAGTGCAATCAGCGCAGGTACCGCATAAGCGGCCAATCATCAGTGCTCAGGAATATGAAAAACTGAAAACATACCGGCTGTATATGGATAGCCTTGCCCGTTCACCAACCGGCAGACCGCAATACGATCAATTTAGAAAGCAACATCCGGGTTTGCTCGATAGCATCAGGACAATAGAGCAATTATATCAATCACAATTAAATCAATAAATATGGACAACAAACACTCGCCTAAATTTTTAAGGCAAAGAAAATTTCTAACTGTACTGCCTGTTTTGGTTTTCCCATTCATGACCCTGGCTTTTTGGGCGATGGGAGGAGGCACTGAAACCGTAGCTGCGGCATCTGCCAAAGGCGGGATCAATATTGATGTGCCTGGGGCGAACCTGAAAGATGAGCGCAACATGGATAAGATGCAGTTCTATAACGCGGCGGAAAAGGATTCAGCTAAAATGAGGGATTTGAAAAAAAATGATCCCTATTATCAGAACAGGGAGCTGGCGGATCAAAATCTGACACTGGACCAGCAGCGCCTGGGATTTAATGGAGGCAGTTTTGCAACCACTCCTCCTGGTTATGGCGCTGCTTACACGAACCCACAGGAGCAAAAAGTATATCAGCGTTTGGATCTTCTGAACAAAGCATTGACCCAACCGGTAGACCCATTGCAGCAACAACCCTATACCTCTGCCAATTTCGGCGCTTCAAAAACGGCAGGCGTTACCAGTGCTGATGTGGATAGGCTGGAGCAAATGATGAAAGCCATGCAAGGCGGAAATGAGCCGGACCCGGAAATGAACCAGCTTAACGGTATGCTCGAAAAGATCATGGCTATACAGAATCCTGGTCTGGTACAGGAAAAATTGCGGCAAACCTCCGAGCAACGTAAAGGAAGGGTTTATGCTGTATCAACCGGCAAACAGCCTGATCCGGTGTCTACCCTGGATAAAGAAGTATTGGCAAAATCAAATGGTAGTCGAGGAAATGAAAAGGAGGTCAATGGCTTTTTCTCTTTTGACAATGCCAACACTGGAGGAACGGTTAATAACGCCATATCTGCTGTGATTCATGAAGATCAAACGATCACTACCGGCTCTATTGTCAAACTCCGGCTGACCAGTGACATTTTTATAAATGGCCAGCTGATACCGAAGGGCAACTTTATTCACGGCATTGCTTCATTGAGCGGCGAAAGACTAGGCATCAAGATCGGTAGTATCCGCTATAACAATAACCTGTACACAACAGAGCTTGCAGTCTTTGATATGGATGGCCTGGACGGCATCTATATACCAGGAGCCATAAGCAGGGAGGTTGCCAAAGAGTCAGCGGATAGGGGATTGCAGAATATCGGTTTCCAAAGTATGGACCCCACTTTGGAAATGCAGGCGGCTACTGTTGGTGTTGAGGCAGCAAAAAGCCTGTTCAGTAAAAAGGTGAAGCTGATCCGTGTCACTGTAAAGGCAGGTTACCAGGTGTTACTGCGTGACGAAAAACAAAAAGACCAGGATTAAAAGAAACAACTCTCAATTCAAATTAAAAATTCCAAATGATGAAAATGAAATGTGCAGCAGGGATATTCGGAATTTTCCTATTTCTCCTCAATTTGACAACTAATGCCCAGGAAACAAAAACCTCGGCTATTGACCCATACCGCCTGGCAATAACTTTTGCCAAAACAACAAACCTGATATTCCCTTATGCGATCAAGAGCATAGATAAAGGTAGTCGTGATATCCTGGTGCAAAAGGCTATTGGCGTTGAAAATGTCTTACAGCTAAAAGCAGGCAGACAAGACTTTGCAGAAACAAACCTGACAGTAGTGACAGCGGACGGCAGTTTATACTCATATGTGCTGAACTATTCTGAACAGCCTACAGGCATCAATATTAAGGTACAGAATGCCCAGCTGACGCCTAACCCACTTGCTGTATTCACACCAGATGCCACAACTGATCTGATACAGGGTAATGCTGACAAGGTAGCGGTAAAGAGAAAATCGGTTCGGGGCATCAAAAAATCTGCCTACGGTGTTGAAATTGAATTGAAGGGCATGTTTGTCGAGGAAGACGTCATGTATTTCCAGTTTGAATTTAAGAACCTATCCGCTTTAAATTATGATATTAAGACGCTGCGCTTCTTTATTAAAGATAAAAAGAAATCCAGGCGCACCGCCTCACAGGAGATTGACATTAAGCCTCTCTTTGTATTGGGTAATGGCAAGATCATAAGGAGCAACTCGGAACAGGTTGTTGTCGTGGCGGTACCAAAGTTCACCATTCCTAATAAGCAGGTATTTAAAGTGCAATTGCAGGAGGATAACGGGGGGCGAAACCTGGATTTGAGTATCGGCAATAAGAAGATCTTCAGAGCTGACAGGATACAGTAATCATCTTGTATGCCCTACAGGGCTTATTCTCGTGATGACTGGAACGCACAATTAATACCATTCAATTAATCATATCAATAGTTCAAATCTTTAATAACTAAGACAATGAGTACTGAAATAACAAATAATGCAGAGAGCCTGCACACCAATGTAAAATACACAGGCTTCGACATCGACATCGAACACCTGAAAAGAGAAATGGCTACGTTACAGCCGGAATTTAAAATCGAGATCAGGAAGGAAATCGGGGGCAAGCTGAATGCGGGTAAGGAAATGGTGTACACCCTTCCATTTACCAAATCACAAACAGAGAATAACTATTTCTTTAATAGTTTCCAGGCAACACTTAAGCGTCCCGGAATGGAAGACCTATCAACAGAGTTTTACGCCGATCAAAGGATCACAGCCAGGGAAGCGTTTAATCTTTTGGAAGGGCGTTCTGTAGAGAAAAAATACAACCGGCACGAGCCGATAGAACAAGATGGAAAGACGGTATATAAGCCAATAAAAGATGATACCTACATGGCCTGGCGTAAGATCGATTTTACGGACACTGATGCCAGGGGAAACTTTAAACTACAATCCTTTGGAGAAGGATACGGCTTCAAGTTTGAAGAGAAGTTAGCGAATGTGCCACTTAAGCTGCCATTGGATGATGATGCTAAGAAGGATCTGAAAAAAGGAGAGGTGATCACCGTAACATTTGCAAAAGAAGACAATACCATCAAAGGGTATTTGCAGGCAAATCCTAAGAATTGGAATTTCAATACCTATGATGCTGATATGAAGTCCATTCCGGACATCAATAAACGCCTGAACCAGGGACTGGAGGGACCTGCTGAATCCAAAGCACAGAATGTTACCAATGATTTATCCGATCAATCCCAAAAGCAGGGTAAGAAGGAGGACAATAAAAATAATCTTTCAGCCGAAAAAGATGCCGTTGAAAAAAAAACGGGTAAGAAAAAAAGCGCAGGCATCAGACATTAATTATACAGATACTCATGGAACCGCAGAATAGAGTTGAGGCAGCATTGAAAGCATGGCAGGAAAGGGAAAGCAGGATTGAAAAGCTGATACCCGGTACCATTAAAAACAACAAGCCCTTTTTAAAAGAGAAACTGGCATTTCTCAATAACCTTCAGGTCAGGTATGCCGGTTCCATGAGTTTTGATGAACGCCTAATGATCCGGGTGATCCAAAGTGAACGGCAAGAATTAAGACGAACGCTGTATCCTAACAAGGTTTTGCGATTCTTACGGAACTTACTTTCCCCAATCCGGCAGTTGCAACAGGTAAGGCAGCAGGAACGTGCTACAGTTAACAATACCGAACAGTTAACGGCTAAATTGATCAGTGCAGGTTTTGGAGAGGCTAATAACCAAATGGCACAACAAATTAGCCAGGGAAAGGAAACATTTTCTATACCTGTTTCTTATTATCCCCGTGAAAATGAAAGGGTGGATTTTAATCTGAATTTTAAAAGGAATGAGCAGGGACTTTATGACTTCACCGATTACAAGGCAACATTAAAAAATGGTTCTAAAGAGATACGCTCCCATTCTTTTAAGCCAAGTCAGGATTTTGTCTTAACCCAGCATGAAACAGCCAATTTCCTTTCCGGAAGACCTGTACTAAATCAGGAGGTAAACGTTCCCTGGAGCAACGAACGCTGGTTACAGCTTGATTTAACCGATAAGGATGCGGACGGTAATCATAGGGTACGGGTCATAAAATCTGATGATGCCTTTAACTGGAATACCGTTATTAAATCAGCAGGGATTACCGAAGCTCATTTGGGAATGGATGTGGATACCGCATCTCGTCTGCTAAAACAAGGTGACCTGGTTAAGATAACCATTACTAAAGAGGGAGCGAAGCAGAACTACACTATTGAAGCTAATCCTTTCCAGCGGTCGGTCAATGCTTACGACGATCAGAACAGGAGAATCGCTGTAGACCAGGTTATAAGGACCAAAGCCGCACCTACTAAAGTGGTTGCGCTGCATCCGCAGAAGAAAGAAGAAAAAGTCATTAAAAAAGGTAAAGGGCTCTCACATTAGGTTATGGAAGCATTAGAAACACTCTGCAACTTCCTTCAGCGGGCGAGTAATGACGGTAGAATCGGGCCTGGCCATATATCGTTATACACTGCCCTGCTTAAATGTTATTATGACCAGGGCAGAGCCGAGATGCTGAACATAACTAGTTCCGAATTGATGCGTGTATCCAAAATATACAGCCCTACAACCTATCATAGGACGATACAGCAGTTGAATGAATTTGGCTACATCACTTATAACAGGACCTACAGCCGATGGGAAAGCAGCACCGTGAAGTTATGAAGCAATAAAAAATTAGGAATTATTAAATCTGAAGATCGTGAGTTTAGAAATTGTGAGTAAGGAAGATCTGGAAATATTTCGCATCCGGTTATTGGATGATATTAAAAAGATAGTTAACCAGGATTTAAAAAAAGAAGAACAGCCTGAATGGCTGAAAAGCGGTGAAGTGAGAAAGATGCTAAAGGTATCACCGGGAACTTTGCAGAATCTAAGGATCAGCGGTAGGATAAAGCCTGTGAAAATAGAAGGGACCTGGTATTATAACCTCGCAGAGATCAAAGCGCTGTTTGCGGTTAAGGAGGATAGGTTATGACAATTGATCTTAATTTCTTCAGCAGCTACCTGCTTTCCTTTTCTCATGATCAGCGGATAACTGTTTGGCACATGGCTGTTGTTTTTGCAATTGTACAATTAGCCAATACGAATGAAAGCCGTGCGCCTATATTTATATCCCGAAAGAAGATTATGCGACTCGCGCATATTAAGAGTATCGTCACTTACCATAAGTGTATATCGGAATTACAGCGCTTTGGCTACATCCAATATGATCCATCTTATCATCCTGAGTTGGGAAGTAAGGTCCTCCTATTATTACGGTGACAGAGGCCTAGCAATTCAGTAAATATTTTAATTAAAGTACCGTTTGATATTATTATTACTAATATCAAACTTTGCCATTTCCACATGTTTGGATTTTTTGTGAAACAGTTTCAAGCAATAGGCATCCTTTTCTTTCTAATAAGGATAATATCTCTCCTAGAGATCTACATTAACGCACATATTCATTTACTTTGAAAAATTATAAAATCGCTATTTAGGCCATTGATGAGTATAAAAACAATAATTGAGGAATGATCTAAATTTCTTTGTAGATTCACCAAAATTTGACAAGCCAAAGAAAGAAAAGTCATGAACTTCGGTGAAAAGATAAAAGAATTGAGAGAAGACCAAGGTTTGCTCCAGCGACAGTTGGCTGCCAATCTTGAAATAGACACACCCATGTTTAGCAAAATCGAGCGTGGAGAGCGGAAAGCAAAAAGGGAACAGGTTGAACAACTTGCACTGCTTCTCCACGTAGATAGAACTGCTCTCTTTTCCATTTGGTTGGCCGATCAAATTTTGGATTTGATACAAAATGAACCTCAGGCAAGTGAGGCAATAGAAATAGTAAAAAAAGAACTAAAAAAAGCATGAGCATTAATATTCTGAAATACGAATCAGAGGTCTGGCGTACCGCCGATTTACTTATTGGAGCAGGAATCAAACAGAGCGACTTCCCTAAATATATGATGCCTTATTTCGCCCTACTGATGGTAGAAAGCAGATTGATAAGGGAAGCAAACAGATTAGAGGAAGAAATAGGTAAGAACAACGTTGAAGATTTTGTGGAAGAGTTCCAATTAGCAGGATTAGGATACAATGACTACATCATTAGACAAGGAAAATCCCTAAAAGACATTTGCAAAAACGACAAAGCCTTTGACTCTGATTTTCACCTTTATTTAAAGTCTTTTGATCCTGAGACCAAATATTTATTGGGAGTTGACAAAGGAGCAGAAGACGAAAAGTTTCTGGACATCTCAGGCATCAGTGGTCAGCTCAAAAAGAAGAGAATATTATTTGAAACGGTACAGGCCTGGAGCGAAATTGACCTTACACCTTTTAATAACTCTGAAATAACCACCCTTGAGGAACACATTAAAAGAAAATGGGCAGATATTTCAGCAGAAACAGCCGGAGAACAGTACACTCCGGACGATATTATTTCGCTTATCTCTGAACTTATTGCCTCTAAAATTGAGGATAATGGTAGGTTCCTTACTATTTATGATCCTACTTGCGGAGGTGGCAACTTACTCTTTGGTGTAGAGGATAAAATCAAAGAGAAATTCAAAAGGCCCACTAAAACATTTGGTGAGGACTGGAGCGATAGCCTTTATGCCTTAGCTAAGATTGAAAGTCGTTTTAGGGCCGATTCAGAAATTAAATATGGCAATACACTTACCAATATATCATTTATTGAAAAACGGTTTGATATAGTGGTTGCAAACCCACCTTACGGTGTAGATTGGAAAGGGTACCAGAAAGATATTCAGAACGATACTACTGAACGCTTTGTCGCACTTCCGTCTATTTCAGATGGTCAATTCCTGTTTACGCAACATATCTTATACCAATTAGCGAATGATGGGTTTTCAGTAGTAGTTCATAATGGTTCCACACTGTTTAGTGGAGATGCAGGAAGCGGTGAAAGCACTATCAGAAAGCACTTTTTTGACAATGATTGGGTGGAAGGTATCGTTCAAATGCCTACAGATGAATTTTTCAACACAGGTATTTATACCTACCTGTGGATATTCAATAAAAATAAACCTGTCGAAAGAAAAGACAAAGTAATCCTAATCAATGCAAGTGAACTGTATGAAGGACTGAAAAAGAGCAAGGGTAAGAAGCGTAAACAAATGAATCTTGACAACAGGACTGAGATTGTAAAAGCATTCACCGACTTCAAAGAAAATGAATTTTGTAAAGTATTCGATAAATGGCATTTCTACTACAACAGGCAGAGCATTATGCTTACTAATGTGGATATAAATGGCAAATTCATTGAAATGCCAGTTAATGAAACCAAAGAGGGCGAAAAAGTAGAAGCAAAATCTATCAAGCTCGATCCGGTGAAAATTACAATTACCGATGAAGCTGGTACAGTTACTTTCACACATTTTGAAATTACCGAATTTGATGAAACAAATTGCCCATCATTGGATTCAAAATTCAATGAAGAAATAAAGCCAAATATTGCTGCACTTGACTATAAAGAACAGAATCTAAAAGTTTTCACGAAGAAGGCTATCTATTGGTATGATTCAGATAAAGACACAATTATTGAGGAGATTGGCAACAAGCGATCAGAATTAGGTTGTGGAAAGATAGTCATCAAATCGACTTTCAAAAAGGCTTCTAAGTCGAAGAATGCTTCAATAGTTATCACGGTTGAATTAACCAAAGATTTGCAAAAGGATAATGAAACTATTCCATACTCATCAGACCAAACCGAAAACCAGGAATGGATTACGGATTTTATGGCTAAATATGTAACAAAGCCTTTTGAGTATCTGGACAATGTTATTGGGGTAGAAATTAATTTCAATAAGGTCTTTTACAAACCTGAGAAGCTAAGGGAAGTTTCGACTATCAATGCTGATTTAGAAGCACTGGAGAACGATTTAATAAACTTAGAAAAGGAATTGGCTTTATGATTAAGTACGACTCATATAAGGATTCTAAAATTGATTGGCTAGATGAAGTTCCATCTACCTGGCAGGTGATAAGAGTAAAGGACATTGCTAAAAAAATTGGAAGTGGTGTCACTCCTAAAGGTGGAAGCGAAGTTTATGTTGATTCTGGTGTTCCCCTATTAAGAAGTCAAAATATCTATGATGATGGACTGAGAATTGATGATGTGTCATTTATTGATATTGAAACTCATCAAAAAATGAAAAGCTCTCAGCTCAAACCTTTTGATATTTTGATCAATATCACTGGCGCTTCCATTGGAAGAACCTGTGTGGTTCCGGAGAGCCTCCCAACAGCTAATATTAACCAGCATATTATCTATTTACGGATAAAAAAATCCTTAGTACCTTATGCTTCTTATTATTTCAAATCAAATGCACTTAAAGAGTACATCAATTTAATTCAGGCAGGTTCATCAAAGGAGGCATTAAATATGGGCCAAACTTTGAGCACACCGTTTCTTTTACCGGGTCAAAAAGAACAAACCGCAATTGCTCATTTCCTCGACACGAAAACTCAAGCCATTGACAAAAAAATAAGCCTATTAGAAAGAAAAACAAGCTACTATCAAGAGTTGCGAAAAAGTCTCATTCGATCACTTGTTTTTAGAGGATTAGATTACTCAAATGGCAGCCTTAAACTCAAGAATACTGGAATAAGTTATATCGAGCAAATTCCTGAACATTGGTCGGTTGAGCGAATAAAAGACCAATTTCTTATTGGAAGAGGTCGAGTAATTAGTCAAGAAGAATTGCTTCATGATGGGAGATACCCTGTTTTCTCATCTCAAACGGAAAATAACGGCTGTTTAGGATTTATTGCTACCTACGATTTTCATACTGATTTACTTACTTGGACAACAGATGGTGTTAATGCTGGTACAGTTTTCAAAAGAAGTGGAAAATTCAGCTGTACTAATGTCTGTGGTACTTTAAAGCCAAAAAGGAGAAATTTGGATTTAGGTTATACTGGATATGCACTTCACATGAGTGCATCCCATAATAAGCGAATTGACACAAATGGAGCAAAAATAATGAATGGTGAAATGGCTGTTATTCAGATTCCATTCCCTCCATTAAATGAACAAAAGGAGATTGCACAATTCTTGGATACCCAACTGGACACTATCAGCAAAATCATTGCCAACATCCAAACCCAGATAACCACCCTCAAGGAGCTTCGCAAAACACTAATTAATGATGTGGTAACAGGTAAAATCAAAGTAATTAACGATTAAGATGAAAGAATTAGACTTACAAGATAAATACCTTATCAACTTTCTTTGTGAAAGGCCTGATGGTCTGCTTTATAAAGAAGCGAAAGCCAATACTGTATCACCTAATTTCTTCATCATAGAGGATTTAAAATACTTCATTTCTGAAACGGAACTGAATAAGGCGAATTATAAAAAGCTGTTAAAAAAGTTCAGTAATGAGAAAGACCTACTGAATGCGTTTGCACTTTTCCTGGATGAGAAAGTAAAATCGTCCATGAACATGGCCATCTTCATCAATACTAATAAATCGGTTACGTTTGAAGGTATCAAGCTACATTTGTTTTATCCAAGTGGCAGCGAGTTTGAGGAAGATAAATTGTTTGACCAAAATGTCTTTTCGGTTGTTCAGGAAATGCCTTACACTTTCAAGTATGAAGGCAAGCAACATTTTTCATTCCGGCCGGATTTATCCTTCTTTCTTAATGGTATTTATTTAGGCTATAGTGAACTAAAAAGCAACTGGACAAATCAGACAGCTACAAAAAATGGGCGAAGAAAGATTAGCAATGACTACTTGAATGCAGTTCAGGAATATTTAACAATTGCGGACAAGAATGACCTGTCCCTATCTATTCGCAAAGATTTTTTAAAAATATTTGAAAAGGCTATTCACATCACTTCTACCGATATTTCGGAAACTTACGTTATTCGCAATATTTCAAATCAGTTTGATGAGATTAAAGCCACGGTAACCAATGGTAGTTATGATTTTGAGCAATATGAAAAGAAGATCCTAAAAGATTTTAAGCCATATCCACTTCGTAACAAGGAAGCTTCTAAAACACAGCGTTTTGAGGAGGTTTTTAAAGCCCTATACGACAAGAAAATGATAGAGAAGGAAATTCTTTATTACAATTTCATTGAGCGTGAATTGATTAAAAAAGAAAGCAGCAGAATAAAAGAATACAAGCACAATGATGGCAGGTTGATTAGTCCAAGGCCAAAACAGAAATTTGGAACCGATAAAATCCTTTCTAAAATCAATGAATTTCTGGAACATGAAAATGAGCCAGAATATTTCATCAAGAAGCTGGATGCAGAATTGAGAGCTAAAGGAATTGGTGAAAACCAAATCAAAGACCTGATTGCCAAACGCCAGAAATATCAGAATAATAAAACCGTCTATTCGCTCTTGTTACAGTATGCAGCAGGTTTTGGGAAGAGTAATATTATTGGCTGGACTGCCCTGCAACTAAAAGACCTTCGGAAAGACGGCTTGTATGTTTATGACAAAGTAATGTTGGTTGTTGACAGGTTACAGCTTCGGGATCAGCTTGACTCAAAGCTACATAATATGAATATTCAAAAAGGAATGTTCATTGAAGCTTCTGACAAGAAAAGCTTTATGACTGCTCTTAGCAGTGATAAAAGGATTGTGGTTGTAAACTTGCAAAAGTTTACCGCTGTAAATAGTATCATGGATAAAGCAGTAGTAAAAAAGCTATCCAAGTTAAGGATAGCTTTCCTAATTGATGAAATCCACAGAAGTAACAGCGGTGTCCAGCATGAGGAAATGATAAGTGTATTTGACGAACTGCAAAGCAGTTTTGATCAGAGTAAAGATTATCAGGCACAGCACACCAAGAAAAACCTGATTGTTGGTTTCACTGCGACCCCTAGCGATCATACCTTAGCCCGATTTGGAGAGTTTAATAAATATGCTGAATCTGAAAAAATATGGATTCCATTCGATAGTTATACCATGCGGGAAGCGATTGAAGATGGCTACATTTTAAATCCGATTAGAGGTATAGTTCCCGTTTCTGCTAAGATGTTCTTTGAAATCCCAGAAAACGACCTGGAAGGTTTTGAAAGTGATTTAGGGTATGGATTTGAGGAAATTCCTGATGATACAGATACAGGCGTTGATGAAGAAGGAAAGAAGTACGTAATACGCAAAAAGAAAATATACGGAAATACACAACGTATTGATGCAATATCCAAATTCATTGTTGAACGTTTACTTTCATCGGTTTATCCCAATATTAGAGGTACAGCAAAAGCAATGCTTGCTGTTTCTTCCATTCCTGCTGCAATAAAGTATAAAGGCTTTATTGATAAATATTTTGCTGAATTAGTAAAGGACAAGAAATATGAGCGATTTGTTGACGCTCCGATATATATCGTCTATTCAGAGAGCCAAGAACACAGAAGTGCTAATGGTTTAAATGGAGGAATCAATGAAGAAAAAGTATTGCAGAACTTCGCCATTAAGAAAAATGGATTAATCATAGTTGTTGACAAGCTGCAAACAGGGTTTGATGAACCCAAGCTTCATACACTTTTTCTTGACAAGGAAATCAGAGGAATTAACGCCATTCAAACAATCTCAAGGGTAAACAGAACTGCTAAGTACAAGAATGACTGTAAGATTATCGATTTTTCATATAAAAACGTCAATGTAAAAAATATCAAAGCAGCATTTGAGCATTTTAGCAACGTGGTGGTTTCTGATTTTGACCCATTGGGCGATGAAGAAAAACTGGTAAATGTCTTTAAGGAATTGAATACTCACCCAATTTTTAAAGCCAATTTTCCATCTTTTAAAGCCTATTATACATCAAATCCTGATATTTCTTTGATTATAGGCATTGAAGATGCAATGGACGATTATATCCGCAATTCAAAGGAGGAAGCCCAGAAATTAAAGGAAAAGATATTAGCCTACTTTAAAATTCTTAATCTTATAGAGTTTGTAATAGAATTAGATCCAAAATACAGTGAAACACTTCTGTTGGATTTCTGGCGTAAATACAACATACTTTATAATCAAATCAATAAGGATTCGGAGATCACAGATGATGTAGAAATATACTTTGACAATCGCATCGGCATAATCGCACCTAAAGAAATAAAGCCTAACAGTACAAAATCCGTAGTTGCAGAACCAGCCGGTGAATATGGTAATAAAAAATACAGATACCACATTCTAAAAGTGATTGAGAAACGAAATCAGGAAGAAGAAGCGATTGCAGAACTCATAGCAGATTTTGAAAGTAAAATTACCTCGTTGTTCGAGTTTATCAAGCAAGATGAAACAGGTCAAAGGCTTATTGCAAAGATTAATGACGATGGTACCGCATTCTCTCAGGATGAAATATATGCTGACTTCTCAAGAATATACCGAAAATTCACAATTCGGAATAAAGAGTTAGGCGATTTCTTTATTAGAGAAACTAAAGATATTCTAAGTCAATTGTGTGACGACTTCGAGAGAACCTTGAAGGAAAGCATTTTCAAAAATACAATTACCGAGATTGCTGAAGGTTATATCTACCTCTCGACTGATGACTTAATAGCAGCCCAAAACATCTTCGTAAAGTACAGCCATTTTGCAGAGTCATTGGGTTTCGAAATTACTGACGAAGGAACGTTCGAACAAGGTTCCTGGATAAAGAAGGGAATTAGAATGGTTCAGAATTTTTTAAAGCGTGAGGAAGTGCAGGAAATTTACGAAAAAGGCAAAAGGAGTTTGGAACTCGCCTACGTTGAGAAGGTTCAGGCTGAAATTGATGGCTTAAAAGTTGGTGCAGCAGCCCAGCTTTTAGAAAGCGTTAAAGGCACTTCTAATGTAGCAGTTAAGCTTGGCTCTATCGTATTAATAAAAGCAGAAATCAACGGTCAAGAACAAACTTTAATATTCGACCTAACAGACAAGCAGCGTCAAAATCTCGAAAAAAATGGATTTCTGCTTAATCAGCCACAAGAATTATTAAAGTCCTTAAACAATTGATATGGCAACTACAATACAAAATATTGAAATTCTTAGAGCATACCTTTCAGGTGTGTTAGATCGAGCAAACCACCACGCTCAAAATGTAAATGAAATTGCGCTTGCAATAGCTGGTGGTATCATTTGGCGAACAACCGATAATATCCGTGTGTTATCCCGTGAAGGAGAAATGAAAAACGTTTTATGGCTCCAAGTAGGTAGTAGAACTTTGTGTTTTGCCTATAATCATGACGCTGGAAGCATAGAAGTTAGAGATGGCTCTGTTCAGGGAAGTGTAATCATTAGTTTTAATAATAATACGCCTATATCGGATGTAAAGACTTTTTTCCAAAATCTTTAATAAAATTATAGACTTTTAATTTTGAGGTATAATTTGTAGATTTGTATTGATAGGGAAATGCGATTGTTCCGAAACATGAAGTAAAAATTATGGACGCAGGCAATAGCTTCTGATCTTGCAAATTCAAGTTCTTATAAAAGGCAATAATATAATGGCGTCATTCGTGGCTCCTAATAAATTTAAAGTTTTAATTGGCTGGTAGAAAGGGTGTTAGTTTTAAAGTTCAAGTCCCTCTTCCTCCGCAGAAAACCCTGATAATTCATTATCAGGGTTTTTTTATAAACAGACATTTCATCATCAATACACCAAAAGTGTTTGATTCGTTTAGACCGAGTATTTCACATAAATGCTATTCCGCATTTAATTTTGACTTAAAATATCTGAATTTTAAATTCTCTTCCTTGTCCCTCCGTGTTTCATTATACAATTCAAGAGTGATCGTATGCTCGTCCACCCAGGTCAAATTATGAATTGACCAGTCTTTGGTATGATAATTAAATCCAGGTGTTATTCCTTTTAACCCGATTCCTGTTGAAACATTGAATAAAAATATTTCTGCTCTATAGTCGTAATAGTTACCATAATCAGGTCCATCATATGATGAACAAACCAGTAGTTGATGACACGATGGGGAAAGTAACATCTTTAATATTCCTGCATCATAGGATGAAGGCATTAACATTTTTTTATTCGTATTCCTTTCTGCCAGGTAAGTTTCACAAATTTCCTCACCGTCCTGAACTACATAAAGATTTGAACCACTGATAAATTGTCCAGAATCCAATATGCAACTTATTTTATATTTTGCTTGATAGGATTGAAAATCATTCTTCGATATTTCAGTAAAATTCAGTTCCAGGTTAACTGTTTGTCTCTCCGTTTTATCATATTTGACGAACTGATGCCCGTTAAATTTTAAATGGAAAATATTTTGTTCGCCAGATGGAAACGAGGGGTTTGTCAATAAACCAGTTAAAATTTGTGTTTTAGTGTCGAATTCAAATTCTCTGTTACACAAATTAAGGTAGGGTCGATTGTCAAACATTGGATTATTTACAATTAAATAATTACCCTTAATTTCAATAACATAGGCTATGCCCTGATAACAATTGCCGTCACCAGCCTCTTGCCCAATTAACAAGTATAAATTACGAGATGGACTTTTGAGTTGATGTATTTCGAAAAAATTGCAATTGATCTTTGAAGATAAATTATAGGCAAAGGTTTTTCCGGACCCGTTTTTCCATTGAATGATAGGGTGTGTAATGATTCTTCTCGTTCCGCCACAATCATAACCAAAATTATAAATCTTGATGTCTGATTTGTCCTTGCGCTCTGCAGACAATTTCAAGCCGAGACTTTGATAATAAACTGACGAATAATTGTTGCCTGCCATTAAACTGACTACTTTATTTGCCGTTACCTTGCAAAGGCTATCGATATTGTAATCAGGATTTTCTGCATAAACAAAACGTCCAGCGAACCTGATATTCTTTTTGATCTGTTCGGGCAGTTTTTTCTGATAAGTATTCTTCTGTCCAAGACTCATTATCGATAAAGAGAGTAGAAGTGTGCATAAAAAAAATGCTTTCATGATTGTTTTTATTTTCCCAATAGGTTTAACAGACTTAAACATAAACTTATTATTTAGCAAGTATAGAATCCTCAAACAATTGTAAACCTTTATTGGATGCTGAGTCCTTCATTCTGATGAAAACTGTCGGGCATTGGGCATATTTTGCGGGAATCTTTATGGTACTCAAGCTCCTGTAGGCGTACTGTTTTTTAATTAGCGCTTCGGGAAGTAAGGTAATTCCCAAACCATTTTCCACCGACTGAATCATGCTGTCGAGCGAATCCATTTCTACAAACTTTAGTTTTCTAAGCCCTATCTCAGTCAATAATTCTTCCAAAATGTCGCGGTAGGAGCAGCCTTTACTGAAAACAATTAATTTGATGGGTTTGGTGCTTTTGTTTAAGTGCTCAATACTGGAATATAAAGAAGAGGATACAATGCATAGTTTTTCGGTAATAACTGGCTTTACGATTAAATCCGGGTGTGACACCTTTCCTGCTACAAATGCTCCGTCAAGTTTAAAAGAAAGTACTTTTTTTATGAGCTCATCAGTTGTGCCTGTTTTAAGGGTAAAGCCCATATCCGGATATTCGGATACAAATCGTTGCAGCATGTCCGGTGCTCTTAATGAAGCAACTGATTGTAAGGAGCCTATTTTTAGCGCCCCGGTAGGAGAGCCGTTTTTGCTTACTGAATTTTTAAAATTGTTTAGCGTATTTACAATTTCTTTGGCGACTTTAAGAAATTGAGTTCCCTCCTCCGTTAGTTCAAGTATCCTTGTTGTCCGGATTAGAAGTTTCAGGCCCAACTGCTCCTCCAGATATTTGATCCTCGCCGACACGTTGGATTGGACAGTGTTGTTGATGGCGGCTGACTTGGTGATACTTTCGTATTCGGCAACACTTATAAATATTTTTAGATCATTGATGTTCATATATTTTGTGCTTATTGATCGTTTTTAGTGATAAGTTTATATCACTATATATCGTTTTTAATGATGTAAAAATACAAATAAATTTGTCCTGATCATTATAGTTGATATGGATAAAGAATTGAAAAGAACGCATTCACTTGCCTATGCTTTTACAGGTTTAGTTACATTATTAATTGGTATTGGCATCGGAAGGTTTGGTTATCCGCCACTGATACCTGCAATCGTGAATGAAAAATGGTTCACAATTGAGCAAGCAGGGTATCTGGGCGCTGCTAACTTAACGGGATATATCATTGGCTCTGTCAGTGCAACTTTATTGAACAGGTATGTGCGTTCCGTTACACTGATCCGAATTATGCTCATGCTTGCCGCATTCACTTTTCTTTGCTGTGCTTTTCGCATCTCTTTTCCTTTATACTTTATGCTAAGGGCTATTGCAGGTGTCACTGGTGGTGTATTGATGGTTCTTACGGCACCTACACTATTTAAACACACATCAAAAGAAAAAAAAGGCTTGATTGGCGGATTCATTTTTTCAGGCGTTGGCATTGGTATTGCCCTATCAGGAACCCTTATTCCCTTACTTGTAAATCATGGCTTGTCGATAACCTGGTTCGCTTACGCCATAGTGGCCATTGCTTTGATCCTGGTTACCTGGAACGGATGGCCGGAAGGAAGTAATGAAAGACAGGGGGTCATTACTGTAAATCAGGGTTCTGGTGTCAGGTTCTGGAATAAAACTATTATTTTACTGATTGTGTCCTATGCCTCTAATGCCATTGGCTTCGTTCCGCACACGGTTTTTTGGGTAGACTTTGTCAGCAGAGGTTTAAGTTTAGGTATCAGAACTGGAACGCAGTTGTGGGTGCTTTTGGGCTTGGCTGCTGCAATAGGCCCATTGTTAACAGGTTTTATTGCAGATCGGATCGGTTTTGCAAAAAGCATCAGGATCAGTTTGCTGATTAAAGCAATTGGTGTGGTTTTACCTTTAATTTCCACTTCGATATGGAGCCTTGCTATATCCAGTATTTTTGTCGGCAGTCTGGCATTGGGAATAAGCTCACTTGCCGCAGGTAGAACGGCAGAACTGGTTTCAGATAACCTTCAGAAAAAAGTATGGAGCTATATGACCGTTAGTTATTCCATTGCACATGCTTTAACGGCTTACCTGCTAACCTACCTTTTTTCCGTATATGGCTCCTATGATATGCTTTTTACCATCGGCGCAATCGCATTGATTATTGGGAGTTTAACGGATTACCTGAGTTCTAAGTCTGCTGGACAATTCGTGAAGAATCGTTGACAGCGAAATTAATGCTGAAAAATTCATAATTTAGCATTTTATAATATCCTGCTGCTCACCATGCCTCAATAAAATGATAAATGAAAACTTTGCAGATGAAAAAAAGTGGCTTTCCTTATTAAAAGGAGGAGACAGAGCCGCTTTTGATGCCATTTACAAGTTTTACAGCAACCGTATTTATTCCAGGATTTTGTCTATGGTCAAACTCACTGAAGTAACAGATGAACTGGTGCAGGATATTTTTCTCAAGGTTTGGGAAAGAAGAGGGGAAATCAATGAAAACCTGTCATTTCAAGCCTGGTTATACCGGATTGCAGAAAATATGGTGGTTGATTATTACCGCAGATTGGCGTTGGACCTGAAAATGCGAAAGCATATGCTGGAAACCTATGCAGAGCTATATAACCAGACCGAAGATTATATTTTAAATAAAGAACGCGCTCAATTATTAGATAAAGCTCTTCAGCTATTGCCACCACAGCGCCAGGTCATTTTTAGATTGTGTCGCTTGGAAGGTAAAAGTTACGAAGAAGCTGCGTCATTTTTAAACATCAGCACGTCTACCGTAAGTAATCAACTGGTTAAGGCAACAAAAAACATCAAAGACTACGTTTTCTTCAACTCAAAAGAGTTTATTGTATTTATAGTTGCCCTTTATCTTAGAAATTAGTCTGGATTCGGTCTTTTTTAAGAGGAATTGTTTTTTTTTATTTTTCCAGTAGTGTGTTTTTGGTTTTCGTTCGTATAAGTACTGTATAAAATGAAAAAGGAACCTGAAATCGAAGAAATCTACCAGCGCTTTTTAAAGAATGAAGCGACTGCAGCAGAAATAGACAAACTATTATTGAGCTTTGAAATAAGCAATGATGCGGAAATTGGCAGACTGGTAGCTGGCTTTATGGGGAATGCTATCGATGAACCTGCCGATCGGAAAAGGATTGCACACCTTCAGGATCTTCAACTCAAGATCAATGCAAAACTAAACGTAGTCGATGTTCCACTTAAACACCGCTCTTCCATCATTAAAGTGTTTGGCTTGCCATTGTATCGTATGGCAGCAAGCTTACTCATTGTTGCTTTCCTGGGCTTTGCGGCGTATTATTATCTAAATCAGCAGTCCAGGCAGATTAAACCGGGAGGGAACTATGCAATGCTGATTACAAAAACTGGTCAGGAGATAGACCTTAAAAAATCTTCAAACCAGGTTGTCCTGCGTATGGCTGGAGTGACGATCCGTAAAACTGCAGATGGACAGCTCGTATATACTGCGTTGCCAGGATCTCAAAATGCCGTACAGGAATGGAATTCAATCATTACCCCTTTGGGTGGACGTTATAAGATCTTGCTATCCGATGGTAGTTTAGTGATGTTGAATTCAGGTTCAAAGCTGGAGTTTCCAGTTGGTTTCCGTGGAAAGGACCGTCGTGTTAAGCTAACCGGAGAGGCTTATTTTGAAGTGAGTAAAGATCCTTCAAAACCTTTCATTGTCGTGTCGGGCAGGGGATCGACAGAAGTTCTCGGGACAAAATTTAATGTCAGCAATTATCCTGAAGATCAGGTAATCAAGACAACCTTATTAGAAGGCAAAGTGAGGTTTACCGATCATACTTCGCAAAACATGAAGGTTTTGTCGCCGGGACAGCAGGCCAGCCTGTCAGGGGATGAAATCCAGGTCTCAGAAGTAAATGCAACAGATTTCATGGCCTGGAAAGACAATAAGTTCATATTTAAAAATGAAAAGTTATCCGTTATTATGCATCATCTGAGCAGATGGTACAACATCGATGTGGATTATAACAGCTTACCTGAACGTCGTTTATACGCCAATATTAGTTCAGATGTTAACCTCTCCGAAGTATTAAGAATGCTGTCTGTTACCAGCGACCTCAAATTTAATGTGGATGGAAGGAGGGTCTCTGTGATGCAATAATTTTACCTCCAAAGCCAATCTACCTCAACTAATCCAAAAACCTAAACACAAAATTAATGAATGTAAAAAGACGGATTCTTATGATCCTCATGGCATTTTTCGTAACTTATAGTTCGGCAAATGCACAGTCAGCAACCTATACCTTTTCTTTTAAAAACGCAAGTCTGGACAAAGTCATTGAAGAAATTGCCAGACAAAGTGGTTATGAATTTATATTTGATGCAAGTTACCTTCAGAAATCAAGTCCAACCACACTTGAAATTAAGTCGGCAAATATCGATGAAGTCCTGAAAGCTGTTTTTAAAACACAGAATTTTAGCTACGAAATCTCCAGAAAGACAATTATACTCAAGCCGGTTTCTGATCAACAAATAGAAGGTGCTTCCTATCAGGTTAAAGGTCGTGTCATAGACAGTACCGGCGTATCTATACCAGGGGCCGTTGTACGCGTAAAAGGGCAGCGAATTGGTGTTCAGACCGATCCCAATGGCAACTTTGTACTTACCGTGAAAGAACCGGACAATACCTTACTGTTTAACTATGTAGGTTATCAGGAGCAAGAATATACAGCGGTACCCTCCGTTGCTTCAACTAGTATTAGCATCGTTTTAAAACCCAACACTTCGATGTTGCAGGAAGTGTTTGTCAACGGTTTTCAAAAAATCAGTAAAGAAAGGAGCACGGGTTCTTATACGAATGTGAATAATGAAGACCTGAACAGAAATCTGAACGTAGATTTGATCTCTGCACTTGAAGGAAAAGTAGCTGGTTTGATTACCACAAAAAACCCTACCGGGAAATCTGCTGATAAACTCTTGTTAAGAGGAATCAGTACATATTCACCTACTGTGGGTACACAGCCCCTGTTGGTGATAGATGGTTTGCCTACTGAGTACGCATTGGATGAAGTTAATCCTTACGATATTGAATCTATTACCGTTCTTAAGGATGCTGCAGCTTCTTCCATTTACGGTGCCCGTTCTGCAAATGGTGTAATCATCATGACGACCAAACAGGCCAAAGGAAAAGGGGTAAAAATCAACTTAAATGCAGATTTGTTCATTACCGGAAAACCCGATGTCAACAAAATGCACTATGCTTCTACCAGTGATCTGATCGACTGGGAAACTGCTGTGTATAAAAAAACGCTGAGTAATTTCTCTAATGTGGAAAGTATGTTTGCGGGGTACGGAACGTTAGCGAGTGGAACTTTAAAGTATTATTCTCCACTGTATCAATTGTATCGTTCACAAGCTTCAGGTGCTTTAACAACAGAGCAGGTAAACAGTACTTTGGATCAATGGCGTCAAAATGACTATGTAAAAGATTATACTGAAAATGTTTGGCAAAATGAGGTTCGCCAGCGTTACAACTTGTCTTTAAGCTCAAATACAGACAATAGTAATACTTATTTATCCTTGAACTACGATCAGGGTAAAGGTCGAATCATTAACAATATGAACAGGGCATTTAACCTGAATATGAAGTCTACCTTCAAAATAAAAAGCTGGTTAAGTGCAACGGTAGGTTTGAATGGTAAATATGCAAATGACGAGAGCACAGGAATAGATTATGACAATGTGTTTTTACAGGAGCGTTATGCGCGAATTGTAGATGCTGAGGGAAACAAGGTAATTAGTGACTATGTCAATCTGAGCGATGGTTTTTCTTCTTCATCTGCCATCAATGGATCTGTAATCAATGCTGTTGCGGGAAATGCAGCATTCAAGTCGTTCGGTTTTAATATTGTAGATGCCCTGGCTGATGGACTTGATAAACAAAAGTATCTCAATCTCCGTGCATTCAGTAATCTGGAGGCTAAAATATATAAAGGACTTACCTTCAATACCCAGGTTCAGTACGAAACCTCAAGTACTAAACTGGACCGGTACAATGCTGCTGACGGTTACAGAATGCGGTACATGTCAAACATGTTTGTTGATAAGTCAATGGTTAGCCATTTGCCTGTCGGTGGACGCTATTACCAATTGGATAAATCAAGCAATAATTATACTTTTCGGAACCAGTTAAACTTTAACCGTGGTTTTGGCAAAGATGACAATGAACATTATATCGCCGCAATTGCTGGTTTTGAAATGAGGCAAACTTTCAGTCCGGTAATTAATGAGTCATTGCACTTGGGCTATGATCCGCAAACTATCCAATTTGTTAACCTGGATGATGATCTACTGGTGAATGGAATTGCAAGTTATTTTAATGGAAACAGGACTGTCGGCAGATTGGGCACCAGTCAGACAGAAACTAAACATCGTTACACTTCCCGTTATGCCAACATGAGCTATACTTTCCAGGGGAAATATAACGCAACGGCGAGTGTACGGATGGACAATTCCGATTTGTTTGGTGTAGATTATAAAGATAAAAATCGTCCTTTCTGGTCGGCAGGTTTAGCCTGGAATGCCAGTAGTGAGGATTTTTTAAAAACACTGAGCTGGTTAAATACTTTGAAAGTACGGGCAACTTATGGTACAAATGGTAACGTAGACCAGAGTACAACCTCGTTTATCGTAGCCAGCAGAAAAAAGGATGCCCTGTTAACCAATCTGAATTATTGGAACATCACAACCATGCCGAACCCGACGTTGAGGTGGGAAACCACAGCAACTACCAATTTTGGTATAGATTACGCCGTATTTGGTAATCGCCTTCGTGGTAGTATTGATGTATATAATCGTAAAAGTACAGATTTGCTGAACACCACAAAACTGGACCCAACCGTAGGCACATTGTCGCAGGTGGTAAATAGTGGTTCTTTAAGAAATCGCGGGTTTGAATTTAGTGCATCGGGAGATTGGTTTAAAACAAAGGACTGGACTTTAACCACGAGTGCGACTTTTGCCATGAATAAAAATGAAGTGGTGAAAGTGAATAATCCTCAAACTTCCATTGGTGTTTATGTGACGGCTCCAAATACATTTTTTATAGCAGGAGATGCATTTAATAGCCTGTATGCATACAGGTACGGAGGTATGGTTAATGGCTATCCTTATTTTCTGGATGAGAACGGAAACCCAAATGTAACGTTTGATGCCGCAGGTACGCCTACAGCTGTAAAACAGATCAACAATTTAAATGCGTTGGTAAAAGTTGGACAGCTGGATCCGAAATATTCAGGATCACTGTCTCAGCGGATAAGTTACCAGGATTTTGAGTTAAGTGCAATGTTTGTTTTTTCTGGAGGAAACAAATTGCGTAAGGATGTGAGTGCATTGGATGCCTCGGATCTTAAGGATCTGGATGTGGTAAACCGCTGGACTGAAGGATCAGATTTTCCACGTTTATTTATTGATTATGCGACTAGCCAAAACAACAATATGCAAACCCTGTCTACACTTTGGAAATACGCTGATAAACAGATTCTGGATGCGAGTTATATTAAATTGAGAAACATTGCGGTTTCTTATAATCTTCCCCGTCAATGGAGTAAAAAACTGGGCCTGGCTGCGTTTAAGATTACCGGACAGGTTAATAATTTGTGGTACTGGAGTGCTGCAGGCGATGATATTGACCCGGAGACCTATTCGCTAAATTCGGGTACACGATCTTACAGCGTTCCGAAATCATTCTTACTCGGTCTAAATGTTACTTTCTAATTCATGATTATGAAATTAAATATAAAACTACTATTGTTAATGCCGGTTTTGCTATCGCTATCCTGCAAAAAATATATCGATATCACTCCCCGTGGATCTGCCGTGGTCGAAACTGCACAACAATTCTATGAAATGGTATCCTTACCAAATCGGGGCTATGCCATCAATAACTTTCAGTACCTTGTTGACGATCAGTGGATGAGGGAAAGTGATGTGATCGGAAAAGCTAAAAACCTGAATATCGTTAATTTTACCTTTGATGAAACTGAAAATCGGGTGAACCTGCTTTCCAGTTCTTCCTTTTATAATCAGGCCTATTCGTATATCAACAGATGGAACATGATCATCAGCCTGGTAGATGGTTCTACAGGTGATGATGCGACAAAGCTCATTGCAAAGTCTGAAGCCAGGGTACACCGGGCATTTGATTATTTTTTGTTGATAAACACTTATGCAAAAGCTTATGATCCTGCTTCAGCAGCAACGGATGGCGGGATTTGCATTATGGATAAGTTTGACCTGGAAGCAAAGCCGGTAAAATCTACTGTAAAAGATGCTTATGATTTTATCCAGAAAGACCTGGATGACGCCATTCCAAATCTACAAGCAAAGCCTTTAGATGAGAATCACCCTTCTCTGGCATTTGCCTGGGCATTAAAAGCTAAAGTGCATTTGTTTAAAAGAGAATTTGCTGCGGCTAAAGAAGCAGCTTTGAAATCTTTATCCTACAAAAATGATATTTTTGATTTAGTTGATTATACTGCAAAAGGAGGTCCCAATGTCGTGGCAGTTGTTGCCCCAAATAATCCTGAGGTGTTAAACTATGCTTACATGACCGGATACACAGAGATGAATTTTGCTTATGTGAACATCATTAGTCCGGAATTAAGAACCTTATTTGGTAACAATGATGCGCGTTTTAACCTGTTCTTTACCACTGTAAATGCATCATTTTTAGATGCAGGTTCAGGAACTGCGTATTTCAATATCGGCTACAAAAAATTCTTTTACCCTACTGTAGGGATGAAAACGACAGAAGTTTATCTGATGCTGGCTGAACTTTATGCCCGAGAAAATAACCTCACCGAGGCCATAGCCACATTAAATAAGATTCGGGTAAAACGGATCACTTCAGGAACCGTAAATCTTGCTGTTCCAGCTACTATAAAAGAAACTATAGCACTGGTCATCGCCGAACGCAGAAAAGAACTGCTATTCGGTGTAAACCGATTCTTTGATTTGAAAAGGTTCAACCTGGAGCCTGATTATGCAAAAACGATTGTCCGTGTATTCCCGATTGTGAATACAACTGAACCTAAAAAAACGTATACACTGAATCCAAACTCCAGATTGTATATCATTCCTTTTGCTCAGGATGTATTGAAACAAAATCCAGGATTGAAGTTAAACACAGACGAAGTCATTCCTTTTTAAACTAAAAAACACACAAATGAAGTTTGCTTTAAGTATTTTATTTTGTGCCATATCCTTATCTGGATATGCACAGGATAAGACCAATAAAAAGATAGACAGTACCCAGGTTAAGGCTGTCGTATCTTATGAAAAATTAATTCCTAAAACAGCATTGAGCAAGGAAGGGATGTTCGATGTAAAAAGTACGGACAATAAATGGTATTTTGAAATTCCGGATAGTCTGTTAAACCGTTATATTCTTGCTGTTACCCGCTACGTAGCTATGCCTCAGGGAGCTGGTAGTTTTGGTGGCGAGAAAGCCAATGAACAAACGGTTTATTTTGAAAAAGGAAATGGCAATAAAATTTTCCTGCGAGCAGTAGTGTATCGGCAAGACGTGAAGGATGAACAACAACAAATCTCCAGGGCAGTTGCATCTTCGCAGGTCAATCCGATTGTTGCTGCATTTGATATCAAATCTAAAAATCCGGCTACAGGTAATTCCGTGATTGATGTTACTGACTTGTTGCGTAAAGAGAGTAATGTGCTGTCAATTTCTCAGCAGGAGAAAACAGAGAAAAAACTCGGGGGGCTGGCAGATGACAGGTCGTTCATAGAATCTGTTCATACTTATCCCATGAATATCGAAATCAGGACCACCAAGACTTATGCTACTTCTGGCGTGGCAACCATTACAGCAGGTGCATTAACCGGTAGTGTAACTGTTCAGTTAAATACATCCTTGGTATTGTTGCCTAAAGTACCTATGCGAAAGCGGCTTTCAGATGAACGTGTGGGGTATTTCGCCAATAAATACACGCTCTTTGACGAAAATAAACAGGTTGCACAACCCTTGTTTTTTATACAGCGTTATCGCCTGGAACCCAAAGACAAAGACCTTGCGAAATATAAAAAAGGTGAGTTGGTTGAGCCTAAAAAACAGATTGTTTATTACATTGATCCGGCAACGCCGAAAAAATGGCGTAAGTACCTGATTGCGGGAGTGAACGATTGGCAGAAAGCCTTTGAGCAGGCCGGCTTTAAAAATGCAATTGTAGCCAAAGAATGGCCCGAAGCTGATACCACGATGAGCCTGGAGGACGCACGCTATTCCGTAATCCGTTACTATGCTTCTGAAACACCTAATGCCTACGGACCCCGCATCAGCGATCCGCGTAGTGGCGAAATCATTGAAAGTCATGTCGGCTGGTTTCATAACGTGATGAAACTGGTACACAACTGGTATATGATACAGGCCGGAGCACTGGATCCCCGTGCCCGAAAAATGGAATTTGATGATGAATTGATGGGTGAATTGATTCGTTTTGTATCCTCGCATGAGATCGGACATACATTGGGTTTGAGGCACAATATGGGCGCAAGCAGTCAGACTCCGGTTGAAAAACTGAGAGATAAGAAATGGGTAGAAGCCAATGGACATACCGTGTCAATCATGGATTATGCGCGTTTCAACTACGTTGCCCAACCTGAAGACCATATTGGCCCGGCAGGAATTTATCCGAGAATTGGGATGTACGATAAATGGGCCATACAATGGGGATACAAATATCTGTTTGGTGCTAAAGATGAATTCGAAGAACAAGCCGTCTTAAATAAAATGACCATCGACAGTCTGACCAAAAATCCGAGACTGTGGTTTGGTGGTGAAGGGAAAGATGAAGATCCCAGGAGCCAGACAGAAGATCTGGGTGACGATGCGATAGTGGCAAGTGAATACGGTATCAAAAACCTGCAGCGTGTGGTGCCAAATCTGATCAGCTGGACCTACCAACCTGGAGATTTATATGATAACCTGAAGACGATGCATAAAGCAGTAGTTTCGCAGTATTCAAAGTATCTATATCATGTGATGAAAAATATAGGTAATCGCTATATCACTCAGCGAAGTACAGACGAGAAAGGATTTGTTTATACTGAGGTGCCCAAAGCAAAAGTAAAAAGTGTAATCGGGTATTTGGATAGACAGGTATTTGAAGCCCCGCTATGGATGTATCCGAAAGAAATTGCTGCACTGATCGATATCAAACCTGTGAATGAGATCATGGATCAGCAAAATCAAATGCTGAATATGTTGTTGAGTTCGGGACTGGTTTTTAACCTGGAGCAGCGGGCCCTTTCGTCGGCCGATCCATATCCGGTAGCCGAGTACTTGAATGACCTGGAAAAGGCGGTCTGGAAAAATCTATCTGCAGATCCTGTACGCTCTAGCTACAGACGGTCTATGCAACGGGGGTATGTAGAAAAATTGAATAACCTGATCAATCCGAAGGACATGGCAGATGGTAAAATGATGTCTAATGCACAGCGTAGCGACGTGCGTATTGCAGCTATTTTGCATGCTAAGCATCTGCGGACAACAATAGCGACGATGTCGGTAAACGGAGATTTGAATCTGGAACATCAGGCAGATATGTTGAGCGAGATTGATAAAATCATTGCCAGAATTAAAAAAGATTAAATGTTAGGATGTTAAGCTCTTAAAGGCTGCTTCTATATCAAAATATAATTGCATAAAGATGAAAAGAATAACCAGTATGATGATCACGCTCTTTGCTGTGATCAGCTTTAGCGGAGTAGCACAAGTCTCAGTCTCAAATGTGGCAACGGAAAAACAAGAAGCTGCTAAGACAGAAGTTTTGGAAAGCTATCTGCGCATGAGCAATAGCCTGATCTTGTCTGACTCTGTCGCGACTGCAAAAAATGCTGCAGTCTTTTTAAAAAGCCTGGAAAAGTTCAGGTTTAAGAAATTGACTCTTGAAGAAATGAATTCGGCAACCACCACCAGGGCCGAAATTCGTTTACTGCTTGCAAAAATTGCGGAGACAACCAACATCAATGCTCAGCGCAAAGCTTTTCTAGATGTTTCTGATAAAATGTGGAAGATTGCAAAAAGCGTACAGCCTATTGGCCTTTCTTTGTATCAACAGGTATGCCCGATGACGGGGGCCACATGGATTAGTAAGGAACGGGAGATTAAAAATCCCTATTATCCCAAGAATATGCTCACTTGCGGCGAGATTAAGAACAGTATTTAAAAATCAAAAGGCCCAATTTTTTCATAAAATTGGGCTTTTTGATTTTTAAAGATACAATACAAACAGTTTAGATCAGCCCTTTTAAAATATTTACGCTTCGGATTAAATCGTCACAGGAGGAAGAAGCAAAACCCAAACGAGCTCCATTGACATTGTAGTTTGCGTAACGGTGTAGTTTTCCATTTGAAATAGATAGGCCTTTTTGATAGGCGTTTACGGATAGCTTTTCAAGGTCAATTGATTTGTCAAATGTTGTCCAGACAGTCATCCCGCCTTCGGGAATAGTGAAATTTACAACGCCTTCCAATTCACTATTTAACAAACCGCAAAATAGATTACGCCTTTCTTCGTAAACCGGTAAGGCCTTTCTGATGTACCGCTGAATTGTACCGTCATTTAATATTTCGGATAAGGCATTATCCATGATATGGTCGCCCTGCCTGTCTATAAGAATCCGGATCTTTGCAAGATGCTCAATCACATTTTCGGCAGCTACCAGATATCCCATACGGAAGGCCGGGGAAAAGCTTTTACTGAAGGTGCCACAATAAATAACCATTCCGGTTTCGTCGGCACTGGCAAGCGGTAACAATGGTCGGTGTTTGTAATGGAAGTCAAAGTCATAATCATCTTCAAAAATGAAGAAACCAAAGGTGTTTGCAAGTCGCAGCAGTTCCAATCTTCGGTCAATGCGTAAAGATACTGTTGTTGGGTAGTGGTGGTGTGGGGTTACATATACCATTCTCACTTTCTTTTTTATGCAGATTTTCCTCAATTCATCTATTACGAGGCCATGTTCATCCACAGGTATTGTAATGTGTTCAGCTTGGGCGTGGATAAAATTCATTTCCGCTTTATTCCATCCGGGTAAACCCGATACAATAACATCACCGGTTTCAATCAGTCCGTTGCAGACCAGGTTTAAGCCCATGAGTGTACCTCTTACTGAAAAAATATTCTTGGCTGTGGTTTTTAGCCCTCTTGTCTCATTCAGATATACAGACAATGCCTGCCTGTACAAATCTGAACCTTCTGGATCGCCATAATGGCCAAATTTATTGTAAAAACCACTTCGTGTCAGTTGATTTCTGTACGCCCTATACATCTCTTTTATCGGGGTTAATTTAGGGTCAGGCAATCCATCGTCCAAATGAAGTTCAGCAGAAGTTGTGGTATACTGACCGAGTAAGAAATGTTTAGTCTCAATGGTAAAATGAGCTTTCTTCAAAGGGCTTGAAGTCAGGGATGTTTGCAATATTCTTGGTTCGGGTTCTGGAACGTGTGAAGATACGAATGTACCTCGTCCTACAAAACTTTCCAGCCAACCTTGTGTCTGCAATTCCCCATATGCCCTTGAAACTGTAATCCTGTTTATCTTTAACAACTTGGCCACTGCCCTTGAAGCCGGCAGTTTTTCTCCCGAACATAGTTTTCCATTTTTTATTAAAGATAAAATAGCATCTGCCAACTGCAGGTACACTGCTCTGTCTGCAGTATGGTCAAGGTGTAGGTCAATGAAAATGCGATTTATGATTGGACTATCCATTTTATTTAAATTGGATTACAAACGTAATCCAATTTAAGGATAGTTTTGTTGCAGAGTAGGAAATGGTGTAAAGAAACTGGATTAGCTAAAGCATAAAAAAAATGATAGCAGTAATATTTGAAGTCATGCCCGAAGCGGGTAAAAAAGATGAATACCTGAGCATTGCAAAGGCATTACGATCTGAGTTAGATAATGTTCAGGGATTTATTTCCATAGAACGCTTCCAAAGTCTGGTTGATCCAAATAAAATCCTTTCATTGTCTTTCTGGCAAAGCGAAGAAAGCGTAAGGGAATGGAGAAACCAAACCATGCATCGAAAGGCCCAGCAAGCGGGCAGAAATTCAGTTTTTGAAGATTACAGGTTGCGTGTTGCCACAGTAATCAGGGATTACGGCATGGGGGAGAGAGCAGAGGCCCCACAGGACAACATATTTTAACTATAACAATTAATAGATATGATCACTTATCAGGTTGAAGAAAAAATTGGAACAGCAGAATTTATTGAGGTATTGCTGAATTCTACATTAGGAGAAAGGCGCCCCGTAAACGAACCAGATAGAATTGCCGGGATGTTACAGCATGCTAACCTGATTGTGACGGCACGCGATAATGGCAAATTAATCGGAATCTCAAGGTCTTTGACCGATTTCGTGTATTGTACGTATCTTTCAGATTTGGCAGTTGACGAAAAGTATCAGAAAAAGGGAATAGGATTGGAATTGATCCGCATGACTAAAAAAAATACAGCCCAGGCAAAACTTATTTTGTTGGCGGCGCCGAAAGCAGTGGGCTACTATCCTAAGGTTGGCATGACGCAATGGGAACAATGTTATGTACTGGATGATGTCGAAGATTTGATCCTTGTAAAAAGGTAGGGAGGGGTTTTATGAAAAGGCGAATCGTCATCCCGAAATAAATTCAGGATGACGATTCCCGATTTAGTGACGGTTGCCCGTACCATCAGTTTGAAAAGCACCAATGTCTCTTCCTGGTGGTGTCAATTCAGTAATACCATAATTGGCTGCTATAGGAATGTTGCCCGTGGGTGCAAATCCAGTATAACCCGCAGCAATACATGGTGATCCTGTACTCAGACCGAAATTATAGGTTCCGGCGACAGCAATACCTTTAAGCGTTGCGCCTGCCGGTAGGGGGGCGGGGCCATTGATGAACTTAGGATTGTTTTTTCCAACCAATGCGGTACCATCGTACACATCGCCTAGTTTATAGGTAGCAGGTAAAAAAGTATTTGGTTTGGGGATATCAGATGTTTTAGGTTTGGTAATGTAAGTGGGCGGATAAAATTGGTTGGTGACAGCTAAGGAATCACCATAATTAAAGTTATTGCCGTAATCCAGGTTGGTTGTATCTGCTGGTGGCGATGTGACTACCCTCGGACCATATTTACAATTCACCATCAGGTTATTATAAAACTTACCGGCAGCTCCCTCTTCAAAATTTACTGAACCGCCGCGGCCAACCTGTGCCCTGCGCCAGCCGCAGTTGATGATGGTGTTGTTGTAAACACGCACATTGGTTTGAATATTAGTCCCGCCCGTGTTAGATATTTTAATGGCATTGGTACACATCCCGACACAAAGATTATAGGCTACATTGCCTACAGTCCCGCCTTTGCAACTAAATGCTTCACCACCTGTTAAACCACCTTTCTCAAAAGTGTTGCGCAAAATGGCGATCTTGCCACCTGTTACCCGGATCGGATCGTCTACACTACCGTAAAACCAGGAATCCTCTACAATTAGTGTACCTGCAGGATTCTGGAAATAAATATTATAAGTATTTTTATTGTTGGCAATACCTAAAGCCGCACCAATGGTAGCACCCGCGGCACCACCACCAAATTCAACATGTGTCCATTTCAGCACAATCATATTACAATCGGTACTGCCGTTAATGCCTCTCCATAATCCTTTAAAAGCAGGGTCTGTATTTGGATTCGCATTTACAGCATCTGTCCTTACCACGCCATCAACAGTTAACCAGTTGGGGTTTTCATGTGTGCCCAGAGAAGCAAAGGTACCGTAAACCAAAATCCCGGCACCATTGGTTACGTTTACACGTACGCCTGGCTGCAGGATTAATGTATCTCCTTTTTGTACAATAACATCTCCGTTGATGGTATAGGTTTTACCACTTAACATGGTACCCTTGATATTGCCTGATAAAGGCGCTGTATCACTTACCGGATTTGAGGGCGTAAGCACCGGTGTATAAATATCAGCATGTCTTTTTTCCAGTTTTTCACAACCTGTAAATATCAGGACTGCCAAAGACAGGGTATATAGGAGCTTCGTTTTCATTTGAAGTATATTTTAATAGTTAATTGAATTTATAGCGTAGTCCAAGTAAAAAAGATGGTTTGTAAAATGTGTTTTGTACCAGTATTTTATCGGTGTCTTCCTGCATCGGTAACCTATCCCGGCCCGATAAAAATGTATTGGGCTGTAAAACATCAACCTTGGTGTGTGAATTGGTAATGTTGGTGACTTTGCTATACACAGAAAAAAGTTTCATTACTTTCTTTTCTACCGAGAAGTCGAGTTGATTGAACGGGCGTTGCCAGTAATCGAGGCCGTAATAAGGGCTTACCACGATAATCCGTTTGCCTGTATATACATAAGCTATTTGCGCATCTAAACCAAGTGCAGGATCTTTATAAATGAAAGATAGGTTGGCAATGTGATCAGCCTGTCCCTGAAGCGGCCGGGTTTGATCGATATCCCGGAAGCCGGTAGAATTATCCGGTTTACGGTAGTAGTACGATTTTGGTGTGGTAATGCGCGAGTGCGTATAGGTATAGTTTGCGGACACACCGAAATGACCAAAATATTTAGTTGCCGCGATTTCAGCACCATAATTGCTCGCAGCACCATAATTAAATGGTTTTAACACCTGAGTGGTATTTGTACCCGATACTTGTGCCAGACCCGCCTCAATAGGATCTTTTATACGTTTGTAAAATGCACCAATCAGCACCTGATCAGCTGCACCAGGAAAGAATTCATAGCGCAGGTCCACATTATCTGCACGTGAGCGGTTCAAATCATAGTTGCCCGCTTCATTATAGTATTCGCCACTAATCAAGGTAGGTACAATTTCAAAATAACCAGGTCTTGATATGGCTTTGTAATAAGCCAGGCGTAAAGCTTGTTGAGCTGTTAAGCTGTATTTAAATTGCACACTGGGTAACAAGTCGGTATAGTAAATGGTACCAGCTTTACCCTGGACAGTATTAGGCTGTACGGTCTCGTAATGATTACGGGTATGCTCTACCCGTAAACCACCTATAATTTCCAGTTTAGGAATCGGGTTCAATTTACCTTGCAGGTAACCCGCGGTAATGTCTTCCTGGACATTGTAAGTATTGGCATTGATATCCCCGCTTTTACCGCCATCGCTTCCTTTAAATGCAAATTGTGCATTAAAAATATCAGTATAAGCCTGGTTGGTACTGCCTGATGGCACAGATGGATCCAAATCGTACTGGTTGTAATAGTTGTCACGGTTTTTATGACGGTATAAACCACCTATCTTAAACTCAGCCTTGCTGTTGAATACTTGCTTAGGATTGAAGGTTAAATTGGCATAGAGCGCCGCATCTCTGTCCGTATTATGGGTCCAACGGCGGCTCATGCTACTCAAATAATAAGTGGTTTCTGTCTGCTTTCCATTGGCATCGGTACTTACGCCATGTTGTGTAGTGAAAGATGCGTAGTCAGGGATTTCATTTTTGGCAGCAGAATATACGGCCGACCAGTCGGCAATAAAGCGTTTGGATAGGTAATGTGTGCCTTTCAATGTGGAGTTATAAATCTGCTGAATTTGCCAGGTGCTTCGGTTTTCCAGGTTTACATTGCCGTTACCCGGACCAGTAAAGCTGATGTTGCGTACAGAATCGACTGTAGCACGCGATTGAAAGTCTTCTGTACGAAGGTACATATTAAACCAGGTAATCTTATGTTTGGCATTGATCAGGTAGTCCATATTGCTATATAAGCCAATACGCTTATTTTGCGTGGAATATTGCCTTAAATACACGTCAGCAAATACAGGTGTATTTTCTAAACCAGGCTGCGTATTCGGAAAAAAGTAATTGGTATTGGTGCCACGGTAAATGTCCTGATAGCTGGCTGATACAATGACGCCAAATTGTTTCTGCTCACCAAAACGATCACCCAGTGTTAAACCAAAGGTTTTATTAATCGGGCGCTTCAGTTCACGATAAGACAAATTTCCTGCTGGAAAATCTTTTGGCGATGCATTATAATCTGGACCGTTAATTTCTCCAGGCGATTTTTTATTGATCACACTGTGGTCAAAAGCCTGGAAAGGCTGCGCGTTTAAAATGGTACTATAACCTGCCGAGGCATTGGCCTGGACCAGTAATTGCCGGGGGGCATCTTTCATCACCATATTGATGGTACCACCAATGGCATCGCCTTCCATCGATGGAATTAAAGATTTGCTTACTTCCAGGCGTTCCAGTAAATCGGCCGGAAATAGATCAAGAGGCACGTAACGGTTATTGTTATCCGGACTTGGAATTTTAATGCCATTAACTAAGGTGGTATTGTAACGTTTGTCCATACCACGGATTACCGGATACCGGCCTTCGCCATTATTGCTCCGGTCTATCACAATCCCAGGAACACGCTGCATGACGTTGGCTACAGTAATATCGGGTAATAATTGTATGGTCCTGGCCGAAAATACATTGACCAGCTGATTGGCATTCTTTTCAATGCTGCGGGACCGGCTTTCATTTGAGGCCGAAGCCGAGATGATGTTTACGTCGTTCAACTCATTAATCTGCGGGATCAGCGCAAAGTCTTTCAGCGTTTCACTTTCTTTTTTTACTGTTACTGTCGCGGTTTGTGTATGATAAGACAGGTATTTTACCTGTACGGAGTAACTGCCGGGCTTTACTTTCTTAAAACTATAACCCCCGTCCAATAGCACCGTTTTATGCTGATCCGTTTGTAATATGGAAACAGTGGCACCAATAAGTGGCTCGCCGGTTATACCATCAGTAACCTTGCCCTTAAGGGTTTGGGCGTAACTGTACGCTCCAATTAGAACAAACAGCGGGGTTAGGCAAGTAAATTTAAAATTCAAGTTGCGTTTTAATTGCATTTATAAATGAATTGATGGTGAAAAATGGTATTGGTATGCAAACAATAAAACTGATGATTAAGGGGGGAAGAGGAGGATAGCTTAAAGAATCAGGGCGGGGCCTGATTGAGGTTTGTTTTCATTTAGACTAATTCTAATTAGAGCAAATGTATAAAAGAATAATCAATTTCAAAATTTCCTTGAAAAAAGTCTGTATCCCGTGGGCACCTGAGCTTGTCGTATCTCCTATTTTAGTATTTTTTTCAGGAAAATTAATGATTACATTTAGGGAACAATTTCAATCAGAAACATGTTAATTTGTAAAATACATATATCGCAATGGGATTATTTGACCACTTCCGAAAGGAAAAACAAGAACCACAACAAACTGAAAATACGGAATCTGAACGCTCCAATCAGCCCTATCTAGGTGATCTGCAAAAAACACAGCTTGTTTTTGAGCTGATCGGCGTACCTGCCGGGGAACGTAATGAAACCTGGCAGCGCGATTTTCTGGAAAACATTGTACAGGCAAGTTTTCGCTGCGGAGAACCTCAGGTCACTAAAGGGCCAGATGGCTTTCCTTACTTTCAGTTACTGATGCCAAAGCCAAATGAGCGTTTTCAATGTTACGTTATCGACCGGATGAAGGATGACTTTTTACTAAAACTAGGCTATGGTGTCGTCATTAACCCGGATAAGGGGCAGCCGGATTGGGTACTGACTTATGGCGATATCCTGAACCTGCATTTAAACGGATCGTTTTATACTACGGAACCAACGCCCTTTTCCAGAGCAGTGGAGGATGAAATGATCGAGAACGAGGAAAATGTGTTGGTAGGACAGCCATCTGATCAGATTTTACCTGAACACACGAGAGCAGTTTTAAATAAGTTTCTGACCAATAGCGGGGTTAAGTCTCCAAAGGTGTTGCTGATGTGCAGAACTGCTACTGACGGAACAGTTTCCCAGGATCTGGTTTTCAATTTAACACCTGATGATTTTGAAACTGAGGCGCATTTCAGAAGTGTCATGCAGCATTTGGGTTGGTTTTTACCTCGTCACTATTCTTTCGTAGCTATGGCGGAGCAGCAATTTGAAGATAGTTTTATGCCGCTTTGATCAAACAGGGTTGCGCTTTACAGCGCGCAACCCTTAATTTTTTTCTCTCAAAACGGTTAAGATGTGAACTTAAAAAAGCTTCTTCCCGTTAACTACAACATTGTTTAGTTTGAAATTCTTAATCAATGAGGTGTCTATTTTTGCATCTTTAGCTTTAATATCCAGATTTTCAAACTTGAAATCTGATAAAGTATATTTGAATGCGTTCGATTGATCGCCATCACTTGGTAATCCTACATTGAAAAAAGTACTGCAATCCAGTTTAATATTGCGCATCGTGATGTTTCTGCCATATGAAGTTCTCAAGTTTTTCTCCCCTTTAAGATCAAAAAACTGGGTCCAGGGACGTATGTAAATGAAATTCTCAATGTTGGATCCTTTGATGTCTTCTACCAGTACATATTCATAGGTTTGCGGTGTGTCACCGCGCATTTTAAGCCAAAGCAGACGTTCTGCATGTTGAATGTTAATGCGTCTCAGGATGATGTTGTGGTTGTAAATCGACTCACTTCCAAAGGTTAGGGCACCATGGCAAAATCCGTAAGTACAGTCTTCAATGATCACATTGGCATTGCCACCATTATTTTCATCTTCATCTGCCAACGGGCCTTTACCACCCTTAAGTGCTACGGCGTCATCATTTACCGACATATAGCAATTTTTAATCAGAAAGTTTTTACACGCATCTATATCAACCGCATCTGTACTCGGAGCCTTAACCGGATCTTTAGGAGAGAAGATATGCAGATCAAGCAGTTTCACATATTCACATTTGTAGAAATGGCTGGTCCAGAAAGGGGAGTTGATTAATTTAACACCAGAAAGTTGAACGTTTTTACTGTTGGAGATGTACACCAGTCGGGGTCTCATTTCATCCATATTGGTGCATTTGGGATTAAATTCTCTTCTCAACCAAAAAGCTTTCCAGTACTTTAGTCCGTTGCCATCTATGGTTCCCTTACCGGAAATGGTAAAGCCGTCCAGTCCATCGGCATTCACTAAAGCAGCGAAATATTTCAGGCTCTGGCCTTCCATACGTGTAGGTACCAATGGAAAATTAGTAATGTCGTCACTGCCTTTTAGTTTTGCACCTTCTTCCAGGTAGAGGTGTGTACCTTGTTTAAAAAATAAAGAGCCGCTCAAAAAAGTTCCCTTCGGGATGACCACTACGCCGCCGCCATTTGCCTGGGCTTTATCAATTACGGCTTGTATCATTTTTGTCTGAATAACCGTACTGTCATTGATCAGGTTGTAATCTGTAATGCGGTACCGTTTACCCAATTTATTGATATCTGTAGTTTTGTTTTGTCTAAACCAATCTGGTATTGGTGTACCGTCAGGAAATACTTCCTGGGCAAAAGTGTTTAAGCTAAACATCATGGAAATTACAAGCAATATCCTGAGTTTATTTTTTTGTAGGTTCATAGTCATTGTGTGTGTTTAGTGTTAATAACTGTCTTGGTGACGCGTAAATATAGTTAATCTTTCCATATTGAGCTTTCATCGGTAGAAATGATGTTTCCATCGGTAGCTTTTTTAATCCAATGCGCAGGCAGATAGTTTTGATAAAAAATATTAAAATCTATGTCACTATTTACCCCACTGATCTGGATCCTCATGATCCTGCCAATGATCACCATCGCAATGATCCAATCACAAAAAGGTCAGCTTAAGTATCTGGCTTTCTTTGTGCTATATTTCTTGTTCGATTGTTACCTTCAGCAATTGTCCGGTACTTATCTTAAACTGGATTTCCTAGGACTCCAGTTTTCCTGGATTGGAAAAATTTTAAGCTTGATCACCTCAGTAGCCATCATCTATTCGGTTTCAAAAGCAGATCGGCAAGCCATTGGATTAACAACCAAAACAAACGCTAAAAAGCAATTGAAATTTGGGCTGCTGTTTTTCTTTGGCTTGCTGTTGTTTGATTTCATCTTCAAAATTATCTTGTTCCCTAAAGGAGGCAGTTTCCATTTCGAAACTTTTGCTTTTCAGGCCAGTATGCCGGGCTTAACCGAAGAGCTGGCTTTTAGAGGAATCGGTTGCTGGTTACTGGATAAAGCATTTGTTCCCAGGTGGACTTTTAAAGGTGTTCAGTTTGGTTGGGGGATTGTGATTGTCACTGTTTTTTTTGGAATCGCCCATGGCGTGGTACTCACAGAAAATCACGAGCTCAAATTTGATTTGGTGACAATCATTTATTTAACCTTAATTTCTTCAGCAAGCCTTGGTATGCTTAGAAAGTTTTCAGGTAATCTTATTTATCCCATTCTAGGCCATAATACGATCAATATCATGAACTCAATCATTAGAATTCTATAATAAAAATGTGATCAAGTAAATCAAACACTTATTTTTGGTTGCTTTTAGACAATAATAAATGCATAATAAACGAGTTTTCTCCAGCTACTTTACGGATAAGATTGCAGAATTTGATTTCGAAAAATTCTACATCAAAAGGAATCGTATGCTGCTCCACGGTCTGATGTGGATGGCCTTCGCCATGCTCTTGTTTTTAAGTTACAGGCTTGCTTATCAATTGACCTTTTTTAACAGTTTTATACTGACATTGCGGATGACGATGGTTAACATGGTTGTTTTCTATTTGTTCTTCTATGTGGCATTGCCCGGAATTTTTAAAGGAAGTGTGGGCATAGCTGTGCTTTTATTAACCATTGCTTTTCCGGTGTTTGTGATGATCTGGCTCTTGGTTACCTATGCTTTTTCAATCGCTTACCATGCAATGGGGTTTGAAATCCTAACCGGTGAACTTAAAGGAGCAATTCAGGGGAGTGCGAGTCAAACTCTTTTAGAAGCCATATCGCCGGGCAGAATGGTATCGCAAGCCATCATCATCATTTCTATTTTGGCGCCTTTCTTTTTTGTGAAAATACTTTTCGACTTGTCCAGGCTTTATAATAAGACCTTAAATATTCAAAAGCAAAAAGCAACATTGGAAATCCAGAACATCAATATCGAAAAGGACTTCCTGAAAGCTCAGCTCAATCCGCATTTCCTTTTCAATACGTTAAATAATTTATACAGTTTAAGTCTGAAAAAGGATGATCTGGTGCCCGAAGTTATTCTCAACCTTTCAGATACCATGAGTTATACACTGTATGAATCAAATACAGAAAAGGTGCCTTTGAGCAAAGAAATGGAATTTATCAAAAACTATTTGGAGCTTGAAAAAATGAGATATACAGGCGACAAAAACATTCAATTTGAATTCCCTTCCAATTCCGCATGTGCCGGGTTTTATATCGCTCCACTTTTAACCTTTACATTTATTGAAAATGCTTTTAAATATGGTTTAAAATCTAAAATAGGTGCCCTGTTTCGCTTAAGTATAAAAATGGAAAAGCGGTGTTTCTGTTTCGAGATTGAAAATGATTTTGATCCAAGCCTAACAAAGGGTGATTTTGGAGGAATAGGTTTGGAAAATGCAAAAAAGCGATTACAACTGTTATATCCCAATAAACACGAATTGCAAATCCAGCATACTGCAAACAGTTTTAAAGTGTCACTACAAATAGATTTAGCAAACTAATGAAAAAATTAAACTGTGTCATTATAGACGATGAACCTCTGGGAAGAGATGTTGTAGCATCTTTTGCTACAGAAATCCCTTTTATCCATGTCCTGGCCACATTTGAAGATCCTGTTGAAGCACTTTTGTTCATCAAAGCGCATCCTGTAGACCTGGTTTTTAGTGATATAGAAATGCCTAAACTAAACGGTTTGGAACTTGTTCGCGCTTTGGGTAATGACGTAGTTGTTATTTTTATCACTGCATACCGGGATTTTGCAATAGATGGTTTTGATACCGGGGCAACAGACTACCTGGTTAAGCCTGTGAGATTTGACCGCTTTTTGAAAGCGGTCAATAAGGCCAAAGACTATCTTGATTTAAAAAGTTCTTCGTCCAAACCACAAATTAATAACGACCATATATTCGTCAAGTCGGATGGTAAGTTGATTAAAATTTTACTGACTGATGTCCAGTATGTGGAAGCACAGGGTGATTATTTAAAAATCGTTACGCCAGCAGGTATGCACAGCACACAGGCTACGCTAAAATCCATGGAAGAAACCCTGCCTTTACCAAAGTTTTTTAGAATTCAGCGTTCATTCATTTTAAATCTTGGAGCGGTGAAAAGTGTAAATGGCAATATGGTAGAGCTCATGAACGGAAAATCCATTTCCGTTGCATTGAATAAAAAAGACGAACTTTTCAGTCTTTTGGGGATTAAATCCTAGCCGCCCCGTTCGGATAACTAAAATAAAATGTGGTGCCCTCACCGGTGTTGCTCTCCAGCCAGATGGCACCGCCATTTGCTTTTTGGAATTCCTTACTTAACATCAAGCCAATTCCTGTACCTTTTTCGCCCTTGGTACCAAATGAAACGTCAAGCTGATCTGTTAAGAATGCCTGTTGCTGCGCGGCGCTGATTCCTACACCTTCATCCTTTACCGAAAAAACAATTTGATCTGACTCAGTCGTATTTGCAGCAATGGTGATTTTACTTTGATCATGACTGAACTTGATCGCATTGGAAAGCAGGTTGCGTACTACAAAGTCGAAATGATCCTGATCAGCGGTAAGATGTATATCCGCCGGGACCTGATTTTGTATATCCAGGCTTTTTTCAACCGCTTTTCCCTGTAAGGCAGTAATGTTACTGGTTATGACCTTTGATGGATTGAAAACTACAGGTTGAACGGTTATACCATTCAGTTGTGCTTGTCCCCAGCTCAATAAAGAATTCAGTATTTCGAGCGACACGTCGCCTTGTTTGCGCATTTGGCTAATCATGTGTCTTTGCTCGTCTGCAGTCAGTTCATCGTGTTCCATCAGTGCAAGTACATCCGTTATCGAACCTATTGGGTTGCGCAGGTCATGCCCGATAATGGTAAACAATTTATCCTTGATCAGATTGGCCGCATGTAGCTTTGCATTCAGTTTTTTTGTTTTCCTGATGTCGTAAAAGAGGATGATAAGGATGACAAATATGGCAATGGCAACCAGGAAAATCACATTACGCTGGTAAGTTTTTTGTAGCAATACAATCTTTTGATCCTTATCGTTTTGCACCAGTTGATCTGCAATCCGGTGATGTTCTTCAAGGGCTTGTAGCGCCTGTTTGTAATTGGCCTGTTGTCTGTAGATTTCAGAAAGACTGCGGTAGATTTCAGCAGAGAGTCGTTGTTGTCCTATCGAATCTGCAAGCAGAAGGGCATTTTTCAAATGAACAATGCTCTGATCGGCATCATCAGTTTTGAGTACATGGGCAATGCCCATTAGCGACCTGATTTGATCCTCATACAAATTATACCTCCTTGCTTTTTGAAGTGCCTGGTTATGGTAATACAAAGCCTTTTCTTTATTCTTGTTTTTCCGGTGAACCTCGCCGGTCCGGTTCAGCGTAGCAATTTGAGCGTGCGTGGTATCTGCTGCTGAAACCGGTTTTTCAATTTGTCCACAAGCAGAAGACATCACAAACAGAAATAATATGAAAATGTACCTCATGATATGAAGATAACATATATTCCAGATTTAGCGTGTAAAAATATCTGTTCATTTTTTAACGCTGTGTGATGACAGAATTTTAACTGATTAACCAGATCCGAAGAGACTGATGCAGATCAAGATCTCGGTTGATTTACATCACTTTTTCTGCTTAAACTTTTAGACAGTTTTGTGCCAGGAATAATAAGTTATGAATTTGAGTAAGAAATCGCCGGTTACCGTTTGGCTGGGTATTGGCGTAGTGATGTTAATGATCCAGATTTTATTGGGTGGTATTACCCGGTTAACAGGATCAGGTCTTTCTATCACCGAATGGCAGCCCTTACTAGGTGCATTACCGCCCCTAAGTAAACAGGGCTGGGAGCAGAGTTTTCAAAAGTACCAGCAAATTGCGCAGTTTAAACAAGTAAATAGTCATTTTTCCCTATCCGATTATCAACATATTTTCTTCTGGGAATGGTTGCATCGGAATTGGGCCCGGCTGATGGGACTGGTTTTCATTGTTCCGTTTTTATACTTTATTATTCAGAAAAAAATCAAGAAGGATATGATCAGGCCGTTAATGGTTTTGTTTATCCTTGGTGGATTTCAAGGTCTTATCGGCTGGGTTATGGTACAAAGTGGTTTAAATGATACGGATGTCCGGGTAAGTCACATCCGTCTGGCAATCCACTTCATCAGTGCCCTGTTTCTACTGTGTTATCTGCTTTGGTTTACTTTAAAACTCAGTGTCCCAGCTTCAAGAAGAATAGTCGCTCCCCAGTCGACCACGTTGCAAGTCTTTTTGCTTGTTTTACTTTTGATGCAATTGGTCTATGGTGCTTTTATGGCAGGTAGCCATGCTGCACTACATGCGGCCACCTGGCCGGATATCAATGGTAGTTTTGTTCCGGCCGGTTTACTGAGTCCGGATAACCTGACCTACAGGTTGTTTTATGATCCTTTGGTGATTCAATTTGTACACCGCAATCTTGCTTATATAATCGCTTTACTGATCATAGTATGGTACTTCCAGACAGGAAAAGTCGAAAGGAATAGCTTTTTACATCGGTATCGGTCGCTTCCCTTGTTATTGGTGCTGCTACAGATCACTTTAGGTGTTTTTGCATTGATCAACAGCCCGTTTAAATCATCAATCTATTTTTCGTTGCTGCACCAGCTTACCGGTATGCTCTTATTGATGACCTTAGTTACCGCATATTTTTTAAGTGTAAAATCAGTTAAGCCAATTCATTAGTGCTTTTCGATACCGGAAACGATTGCACACATTTAATTGTACATCCGTTTCTTTTATTAATTTCTAGTGTTTATTCTTGCCCCATACCAGATATGATGATGTATGAGTTAAGTTTGTGTCATGCTTAAAAGAAAAGGGTTTTGTGGTTTGATGTTACTGCTGTTCTTAGCCACCTATGGCGGGGCTCAGATCAAATGTAAAATAGAACACTATTCTACAGAAGACGGGCTGTCTCATGATGGCATTAGGGCAATCATCAAAGATCGCGACGGATTGATGTGGTTTGGTACCTGGGATGGCATCAACCGCTTTGATGGACAGAACTTTGTAACCTACAAGACGAGGCCCGGCGACAGTTCCAGCTTAAAGTTAAACCGGATTGAAAAGATTGTAGAAGATAAGCAGGGATATCTGTGGCTTGAGGTATACGATAATCAGGTATACCGCTTTGATAAAACAGGTAAGAAGTTTCTTTCAGTGGCTAAAATTCTTGCGGAAAAGAACATCAATCACATTTTGTTCAACGGCATTGTCATCGCAGAAAATGGATACATATACCTCAGTACCTTCAATCAAGGTCTGTTTATCCTAAAAAATACAGCTGAGGGTAACCTTGAAGTCAATAGATATGATTTTAAATCGGTTAACTTTTTCCGTACAGATCAGCAGCAGCAATTGTGGGTAGGTACCGAAGCGGGTTTAAGTTTGCTCCGTTTAGACCAATCCGGAATATATCGGAAGAAAGCCATCAATACCGGTTTTGTTAAACCTGAAGCATATACTTGCTTTGCAGAGGATAAAAGAAACATCTGGATGGGTACAAGTGATGGGGATCTGATTCGATATGATAAATCATCCCATCAGTTTTCAAAGCAAAAAATAGCGCAAAGCCGGTTGAATGAAATATTGATTTCTAAAAGTGGTCAGCAGGCTTACGTCACTGCTTCAAATCACCTGGTAACAGTGAACTTATCCGATCTTTCCAGTGTAAAAGCAACGATGTCCGCCGCGGGCACCATGTTATCCATTTATGAAGATAAATCCGGTTTGTTGTGGATTGAGCCGGAAAAGCATGGCTTAATTAAATATGATCCCCAAAAGCATAAATTCAGTTATTTCTTTCAGGAAAACGACGCCAATTTTTTCAATAGTGCAAAAGATTATAAGGTTTTTGAAGATCATACCGGCAGGGTTTGGATGTCTATGAAGGGGGGCGGCTTTGGTTATTATAATCCGGCTGCTGATGCCGTCGAATATTTTTACAACAGACCCGGATCTGCAGATCATAAGTTCTCAAATATTGTTGGTATGAGTTATTTTGACCCTGCCGGTATTCTTTGGCTAAGCACCAGGGACAGGGGCCTGGAAAAGGTTATTTTCCAGCAGAATGATTTTAAGCATAAGCTATTGGCAGAGCATACGCTGAATAAATCTGACAATGAGATTCGTGGTGTGTATAGTGATCGGAACAACCGGCTTTGGATCAGCGCTAAATCAGGGCGTTTGTATGTTTACGATCGTGGCAGGCAATTGACTGATATTTTTACCAATATGCCTGTTGGAGGTCTCGGCTTAATATACACTTTCCTGGAGGATAGAAATGGGGTTATGTGGCTTGGTACAAAAGGTAACGGACTATTCAGAGCGGTACCAACAGACAAAACTGCGCTTAAATATACGCTTACGCATTACCGTGCCGATAAAAAAGATCGCAATAGCCTGAGCAGTGATCTCATTTACGCCCTGTTAGAAGACAAATCGGGCCGCATATGGGTTGCTACTTATGAATACGGAATTAATTTGGTCCGTAATCCATCGGGAAATGTTCAGTTTGTAAACACCTTTAACTCTTTTAAAAATTACCCATCTGCTTCTTTAAAAGTGAGACATTTGGCCGAAGACAAAACAGGGGAAATCTGGCTGGCAACCACCAATGGACTGATGACTTTTAATCCGAATGGTAAAAAAACGGATGATTACATTTTTAAGAGCTATGGTAAAATACCTGGCGACAAAGAGAGCCTGGGTAACAACGATGTGCAGTACATTTACAGAGATACTAAAAATAGAATGTGGCTGGCTACAGCAGGTGGAGGCTTGAATCAAGTTGTTTCGTTGTCGGATAATACCTTGAAAGTTAAGGTTTTTACTAAAGAAAGCGGTTTGCCGAGTGATTATATTCTGAGTATCGTGGAAGATCGGGCACATGATTTATGGTTAGGTACAGAAAACGGTATCTCCAGATTAGATCCTGAGCAACAACGTTTCAGAAATTACGATTCCTATAATGGCCTGCCCAAAACAGGATTGTCAGAAGCTGCAAGTTTGAGACTGCCTAACGGCGATTTGTTTTTTGGCTGTATCAACGGATATCTGACTTTTAGCCCGGCCGCAATTACCGATCAGAAGATTAAAGCGAAAATGGCTTTAACTGGCTTCCAGATCAACAATAAAGATGTCAGTCCGAATGAAAAGCGGCCTACCTTAAACGTTGACATCAATGCGGCGAAGGAGATTGATCTGAAATACAACGAGAATATCATCAGTATTGATTTTGCAGTGCTTGATTACCGTTCCAATAATAAACAACAATATGCGTACCGTTTGAAGGGATTTGATACCGAGTGGCAAAGCGTTAAAAACCAGCGCAGGGCTACTTACACCAATTTGTCTCCAGGGCATTATGTTTTTGAAGTCAAAAGTACCAATGCTGATCTATACCAAAGTATACCTGTTAAAACCCTGATCATCCATATTGACCCACCGCCATGGCGTACGCTATGGGCTTACTTGTTGTATCTGGTGCTATTCGGCATTTTGATAGCGGTAGGCCGTAGAATTGCGCTTACCATGATTAGATTGCGCAATAAAATCGCCCTGGAACAGCGTCTGACAGAACTTAAACTGAGTTTTTTTACCAATATTTCTCATGAGCTCCGAACACCACTGACCTTGATTGTGAATCCGATTGAGGAGATTGCACGACAGGAAAACCTGTCTGTGAAAGGACAGGAGTACATTGCTGTAGTCAGACGGAATGCCAACCGGATGGTACGCTTCATTAACCAGTTGCTGTATTTCAGAAAAGCCCAAAGCGGAAATATGAACATGCAGGTTAGCCATACTGATGTCATTGCCCTGATCAATTATATCGTAGGTTATTTTTCAGAATTGGCTAGAGAGAAACAGATTGAATTACTGGTCTACGCCAAAGTACAGGAGTTGTATGCCTGGGTAGATGCTGAAAAGATTGATATTGTCGTTTACAACTTACTGGCTAATGCCCTTAAATTTACAGCCAACAATACGATTGTGAGGGTTGAAATTGATCATGATCCTGCACAGCAGATTTTCACCATCCAGGTCATAGATCAGGGGCCGGGAGTTCCGAATGATAAACTTAAAGACATCTTTGAGCTCTATTATGAATTGGATAAAGAACCAGGCAATAATCTGGAGGGTACAGGAATTGGCCTGGCACTTTGTAAAGAGATCATTGGCCTTCACCATGGCAGGATTGAAGCCAGGAATGGTACAGACCAGGGCTTAGTCGTGATGCTGACACTTCCTTCCGGAAAGGAACACTTTAAAAATGGGGAACGCATTGTAGATGCCTTGCCTGATCGTGTACAAACTCCTGTTGTTCAGCCGGTATTGGCTGTGTCAGATGTTGAATTCGCTGCGGATGAAAAGGATGCAAACCGGCCGGTTGTGCTGGTGGTGGATGATAATGGTGAACTGAGGAAATTTTTAGCCGATCAGCTGAGTGCTTTTTACCAGGTACTGGAGGCAGGCGATGGTAAGCAAGGTTTAAAAATTGCTATGGAATTGATCCCCGATCTGATATTGAGCGATGTGATGATGCCTGTAATGGATGGCATAGCGCTACTAAGTCAGCTGAAAGATCATGAAAGGACCAGTCATATCCCTGTTGTGCTGCTCACGGCAAAATCTTCTGTTGAACATCAAATAGAAGGATTGAGGTATGGTGCGGATTACTATATCACCAAGCCATTTCAGACCGCCTTTATCCTGGCTTCTATAGCAAATCTATTAAAACAGCGACAAAAGATTTTTGAGTCCTTACTGGCCAGTAAGAAAACAATTCAATTGGGGCCAGGCGAAATTTTAATCACTTCAAAGGATGAAGCCTTCTTAAAGGAGATCATCGAAATTGTAGAAAAAGGGATGGCTGATCCCGATTTTAACATAGAACTCGTTGCAGAATCGATAGGGATGGGGCGCACCACATTTTATAAGAAATTCAAAAGTTTAACCAATCTGGCCCCGATAGAATTTGTTCGGGAAATGCGTCTCAAAAGAGGAAAGCAACTTTTAGATGCCGGTGGATACAACATTTCCGAAATCGCTTATACCGTTGGTTTCAATAGTGCTAAATATTTCAGTACCTGCTTTAAAGAAGATTACGGAATCTCTCCATCGGAGTACCTCAAAGCCCTGAGAAACAAAAAATAGACCTATTTGGTCAATTTTTAGACCTCCAAATCACGCTTGTTCTCTAGGTTTGTTTGAAAGAATAACCAAATACTAAACCATTCAACTGTTTCCCCAACGGGCATAAACCACACCGGTCTCCCTACATTATTGAACTGGCACGAATGACTTGAGTATTTGGTTGATGAAAAGAAACTAAATATAAATATGAATAAATTACTACTTCCATTTTTTATGCTGCTGCTGCTGATTTGTAGTACAGCATGGGCGCAAACGCGTAAAATTTCAGGTAAAGTAACCGAGAAATTAAACAATCAACCTATCCCTGGTGTAAGTGTCGGTGTCAAAGGGACAGCAATTGCAACCAGCACAAATGATAAAGGGGAATTTAACATGTCGGTGCCGGCAACAGGTAATGTCATTTTGCAGGCCAGATTTATAGGTTATAAAACTGCAGAACTTACGCTTGGCTCGCAAACCAAAGTGACCTTTTCATTAGATGAGGACGTAAATGCCCTTAAAGAGGTTAACGTGGTTAATGTCGGTTATGGCACGGTGTCGCGTGAAGCCTTAACAGGTTCGGTATCTTCTTTACGTGCAGATCAGATTAAAGATATTCCGATCAACTCTGCAGAGCAATTGCTGGCCGGTCGCCTGGCAGGTGTTCAGGTTACGGCCACGGATGGTGCGCCTGGTACAGGAGTACAGATTCGGGTTAGAGGCGGAAATTCGATTACACAAGACAATGGACCACTTTATATCGTGGATGGTGTGCAGGTAGAAAATGCACTAAAATCGATGTCTCCGCAAGATATTGAAACGATTGATGTGCTCAAAGATGCAGCTTCGACTGCAATTTACGGGGCAAGGGGAGCAAACGGGGTAGTTGTGATTACCACAAAAAGCGGGAAAAAGGGTAAAACCAGGATCAGTTACAATGGCTTCGTTGGCGCCGGGAAAATGCTGGGTAAACTGGAGGTACTGGATGCACCCGATTACCTTAAATATCAATACGAAAGGAATAGAGGAAATGTGCTGGATAGTACAGGCTTTGCAAAAAACTTTGGTCCTTATGATACGTTAGGCGTTTACAGGAATAAAGGTACAGATTGGCAACAGGAAGTTTTTGGACGTGTGGCCTTGCAGCAAACGCATAACCTGGGGATAAATGGAGGGGATGAAAAAATAAATTATAACTTAAGTGTAACCAGCAATGGTCAGGATGGGGTAATGATCAACTCCGATTACGACAGGAAACTGTTGAGTTTCAAAATGGATATTAAACCCAATGATAAATTCAGAAGTGGTTTTACGGTGAGGTATACAGATGAAAAGATCAATGGTGCAGGCGTATCCAGTCCTGGTTTGGCCAGGGACAATTTTCTCAAGAACACACTCGCTTACCGGCCGATAGATACCAAAGACGGTACGGATATTGATTTTTACGATGCACAGTATTTAAGTGCAGCTGATCTTAGAAATCCCCTGGTCAATGCAAATGCTGTTTACAGAAAAACGTTTGGCAAACGATACAACTTAAGCGGTTATCTGAGCTATGCCATTACCAGAGAACTTGTGGCGCGGGTAACGGTTGGCTATGACAACAACAACAACAGAACGGATAATTTCTATTCGGAGATTACCGGACAGGCTTCTTTGTTTGCAGGGATGCCCATTGCCTCTATACTGACCAATGTGAGCAATACCTTAAACAATTCAAATACCCTGACTTATACCAAAAGGGGATTTAAGAAACACCACGATTTTGATTTTTTAATCGGCCAGGAAAGCTATCAGACCCGTGGCCAGCAGTTCAATGCTGAGACCCGGTATTTTCCGATCGGTATTGATGCCCAGAAAGCACTATCGAATATGAACCTGGGTAATCCGCCTTCCGGTCAGGCTCAGCCACGGCCAACTACCAATAATGTAACGGCAAGAACTTTATCTTATTTTTCCCGGATAAATTATGCCTATGATAAAAAGTATCTGCTAACCTTAACCGGAAGGGCCGATGGAAGTTCGAAATTTGTTGAAGGCAAACGTTGGGGATATTTTCCGTCGGCGGCATTTGCCTGGAGAATTTCAGAAGAATCATTTACCAAATCGATTAAACCCGTATTGTCTGATGCGAAACTACGTTTGAGTTTTGGCTCAACGGGAAACAATAGAATCAGTGATTTTAGTTATTTACCATTGTATTCTTCCAGTACTTATTACGGATTGAACGATCAATTGGTGCCAGGTCTGGTTCCAAGTCAGCTGGCCAATCCGAATGTAAAATGGGAAACTACACTATCGAGAAACTTAGGACTTGACCTGTCCTTTTTCAACAATCGCGTACAACTGACTACAGACATTTATTACAACACGACTAAAGACTTGTTGCTGCAAAATCCAATACCACAAACTTCCGGGTATACGCAACAAACTCAAAATATTGCATCCACCTCTAACCGTGGATTGGAGTTTCAATTGAGTGGAACCATTGTTCAGAAAAAAGATTTCAATTATAGCATCAATTACAACATGTCCTTTAACCGCAATCGGGTGGATAAGTTGAATGACGGCATCACCAGTAAAGGTTATGCTTCTGGCTGGGATACCAATACCGGAAATGATTACCTGGTAGAAGTTGGAAAGCCCTTAGGACAGATGTATGGTTACCGCTCTGATGGCTTTTATAAGGTAAGCGATTTTACCTTTGATCCGGTAACAAAGGTATACACGCTAAAATCTGATGTTCCTTCGTTTTTCGGTGTAACCAGAAGTTCTATTCAGCCGGGGACAATGAAGTTAAAGGATTTGGGTGGTGCAATTAAAAATCCAGATGGTTCGCCTGCGATACATACTGATGAGGATCGGACGGTAATCGGTAATGCAGCACCTAATTTTACTGGCGGTCTGAACCAGCAGTTTAGTTATAAGAACTGGGACATGAGCATTTTTGTCAACTTTAGCGTCGGCAACGACATCTACAATGCCAATAAAATTGAACTGACCAATGCGCGCTTAAAAGGACCAAACTTATTGTCCATCACCAATGGTCGCTTCAGGACTATTGATGATAATGGGGTTTATATCTATAATGACCCTGCTAAACTTGAGGCACTCAATCAAAATGCAACGATTTGGAGGCCCTACGAAAATAGTCCTTTGTTTACCGATTGGGCAGTGGAAGATGGTTCCTTTCTGCGGATCAATAACATCACCCTTGGTTATACACTTCCCCAGCAACTGCTGAAAAAAGTGAAAATAAACAGTTTAAGATTTTATGCTACGGTAAATAACCTGGCTACCATTACGGGCTATTCAGGTTTTGACCCGGAGGTAAATACACGTACAAACGGAGGTCTGACACCTGGTGTAGATTACTCTGCATATCCACGTAGCAGAACCATAATTTTCGGTTTAAATCTTTCTCTTTAGTAAAAATATAATATGAAATTTAGCTCATTTAAAATAGGTGTGGCAGTTACAGTAACTGCGATCTCAGTGCTTTTTGGCGCTTGTAAAAATTATCTTGATGTTAAACCAGAGTCTGCATTTTCTCCAGATGACGTTTTTAGCAATGTCTCCAGTGTGAACTCTGCAATTATGGGCGTTTATCAGCTCCTGGCTGGCGACGATGGTTATGGGCAGCGACAGGCTATTGTTTTTCCTAATGATACCGATGAATTTTCAAGAAGTGGTGATGTGGATGCCGGTGCCAGGGGTTTGGCAAGGTACGTAGCCGATGGGGGAAACAGTGAACTGGCCGCAACTTTCATCAGGGAATACAATGGAATAGAACGTGCAAATCTTTGCATTAAGTATATTCCTTTAATGCCTGCTTACAACAATGGTTCAGCAGCAGACAAGAAAGAATTGAGAAGAATGTATGCCGAAGCATTGGCATTGAGGGCGATCTATTACTTTGAACTGGTGAAAAACTGGGGTGATGTGCCACTTCAAACCGAACCTTCTGTATCGGGCATGGACTTCAACCTGCCAAAAGTAAACAGTGAGGTAGTTTACGATCAGATTTTAGCCGATTTGCTCATCGCAGAACGTTTGCTGCCCTGGAGAAAAGAAGTTACCATTGACGAACGTTTAACACAGGGCGCTGCTCGTGGTATGCGCGCCCGTATAGCACTTTTTAGAGGTGGCTACATGCTCAGAAGAAGCTCTAATTTAATGGAACGTTTACCTGATTATATTAAATATTATACGATCACAAGAGATGAATGTGATACGATTATGAAATCAGGTCAACATACCCTGAATCCGAGCTTCTATGATGTGTTTAAAAAATTAAATGAATTGGTACTCGACAATAGTTATGGGGAGCGTATGCTGGAAGTGGCACAGGCCGGTGGAAATGCAAACTATGACAGTAAATTGGGCCGGGCGAATGGAACGCGCATTGCCGATGGGTCCAGATATGGACCTGGCGGTGGTGCTCAAAATCCAACACCCAGTTATTTTTATGCTTTTGACCCCGCAGATCCGCGTAGGGATGTCACCATTGCAAATTATAACATTGACATCAATAATTTGAAGAGTCCGGCCAGAATGACCGAGATGAACGACGGTAAATACAGGCGCGACTGGAGGCCAATCATAGCTGGTGCGACACAAACACTGGGTATCAATTGGGTGATGCTGCGGTATTCCGATATCTTATTGATGTATGCAGAAGCTGTAAATGAAATTAATGGCGCTCCTGATGCTTCCGCAATCAAAGCTTTTGAGGATGTTAGAAAAAGGGCTTTTGCAGGCAATTTGTCTAAAGTTGGCGTAACACCAACTGATAAAATAGGCTTTTTTAATGCATTGGTAAAAGAACGTTCTTTTGAATTGGGCGGCGAGGGGATCAGAAAGTATGATCTCATCAGGTGGAATTCGCTTGGGGCTAAATTACAGGATGCCAAAACAGCCATGACAGCCATCGTGAATACAACAACCAAATATGCAAGATACTTGTATTACCGGAATGTTGGGGAAGAGTTTGAGTTTTATCCGGGAACAGGGTACTATCTGCCCGATCCTGCAGTGGCACCAACACCTTTATACAACGCAACTACAAATCCTACAGGTTATATCCGGGTAGACTGGAGACAAAACTTAACAACCACGGCCGGAGGTTTCATTGAAAAGCTAGGCCGTTCTTTTAAATCAAATCATTCAGAAGTATTGCCCATACATAAAAGTATTACAGATCTAAATCCTAACTTAAAGCAAGATTACGGTTATTAACGGGACATGAGGTACGCTCGTCATTCTGAATTTACTTTGCTGATAAGCAAGATAAATTCAGAATGACGATTTGCCTAAAATTCAAGCCGACCTGAGTTTTTTCAATATATAATAGATAAGATGAACACAACAAAGATTTTTAAGCAAAGCATTTGCTTTGTCTTTTTATTGCTGATCATAACAGCATTTAAACCGTTGGATAGACCGGTGCTCTACATCATCGGTGATTCAACCGTGCAAAATAGCGACGGCAACGGCCGAAATGAATATTGGGGCTGGGGAAGCCTGTTGTATCCTTATCTGGATTCCAATAAATTGGCTATCCGCAACCATGCCAAAGCAGGGACCAGTACCCGGACCTTTATTTTGGATGGCAGGTGGGACAAAATTTTAGCTACTTTGAAAAAAGGTGATTTTGTCCTGATGCAGTTCGGGCATAATGACCATGCCGGTGTAGATGATACCACCAAACAGAAAGGGTCTTTGTTGGGGATTGGTGAAGAGACCAAAGAGATCATCAGCATCCGGACGCATCAGAAAGAACTTGTTCATACCTACGGCTGGTATCTTAGTAAATTTGTCAAAGAAGCCAAACAAAAGGGGGCCGTTCCCATCATCTGTTCATTGGTGCCGCGCAACAAATGGGAAAAAGGCCAGGTGGTAAAGGAGGCCGAATATCCGGAATGGGCAGAAGCTGTAGCAAAAAAAGAAGGTGCTTATTTTATCAATCTGAACCGTATTATTGCCAAGCATTGGGTAGAAATGGGGCCTGAAGCAGTTCAAACATTTTTCCCTGTTGATGGCACGCATACCAATCTGAAAGGTGCAGAGCTGAATGCCAAATGTGTCATGGAAGGCTTAAAGGGAATAAAAGAATGCCCATTGAATACTTATCTGAAACCAAATAAATAGTATAAATGAAACCACTAAAAACTCCAGTTTTACTAACCTGCGTCTTATTCAGTTTGCTGATTTTTACAAAAGCGAAAGCCGCAAAGCATTTACCTAAAGCAGATATTGTAGTTGCTTTGGACGGAAGCGGGCAATATAAATCCATTCAGGAAGCAATCAATGCAGTGCCCGACAATAATACAAAGCGAACGGTAATGCTCATTAAAAATGGCACGTACAACACAGAAAAGTTAATTGTTCCCGCCAGCAAAATTAACCTGACAATCCTGGGTGAATCACGTGAAAAAACAGTGATAAGCTATCACCTTTACGACTGTAAAAGCGAAGCATCCGGAAACAAATGCCCGGTAGAATCCTGGGCCCTGTGGAAAGACAACAAAGAACTGATCCGGACTTCAGCAACATTAACTGTACTGGCCAATAATTTCATTGCGGAAAATCTGACCATATCGAATACTGCCGGTCCGGTGGGCCAGGCTTTGGCATTGACCTTAAAAGGTGACAAACTAATTTTTACCAATTGTAATATCCTGGGATATCAGGATACGATTTTATTGGGTAAAGATGGTATGCTCAATTATTTTGTGGGTTGTCTGATTTTGGGACGTACAGATTACATCTATGGGGGCGGGATTGGCTATTTTCAGTCCTGTGAAATCCGTAGCTATGGTGGTGGATGGGTTACAGCTCCTTCTACACCTGACACCCAATTCTATGGATATGTCTTTAATCAATGTAACTTTACTTATGTTGACAATAGTCCGAGACAAGGAGATGACGGTCGTAAAATCGCAATCGGTCGCCCATGGCACAATTATCCAAAAGTAGCCATCTTAAATTCTGAAATGTGCGAACAAATGCATCCTGAGGGCTGGCCTACAACCTGGAACATGACCTATGCGGCTACGAGTGACAAACTTCATTTGTATGAATATAACAATACGGGCAAAGGTGCCGACATGAGCTTCAGGGCAAAATGGGCGGGCTTGCGTGCCCTAAGTTTAGAAGAAGCTAAAAGCTATTCCAGGGAAGCTGTTTTAGGAGATTGGCCTTTAGCATTAGCCCTGAAAATACCTCTTCAAAAGAATCGGAAATAGGCGAGGTTGTTTGATCTCGAAAATGCCGACGAATCGTACAATAAATATCAAAAAAGACAATAGATAATCGTTTGGTGCATTTTTAGCATAAATGTCGGTCAAAAAGGGGGCAGTAACGCTGTTCTGTAGTATTAAAAATGGTTATTTATAGCCATTTGTACCCGATTGTCAATCCAGTAAATTTGGAACGCACAAACCACCTTAATTGCGATGCAGAAACATCAGGTATTTAAATTATTCCTTTTATTACTGCTGGTGTCTGCTGTTAACATTTGGTCTGGAGGTCTGACCGCGACATTCAAATCCGGTTTAATCTGGGCACAGGTGCCCGTATCTATTTTTCTAAAGCAACTCATGAAATCGAATCGCATCTTATTCAGTTGTTTTGACTGAAAAAAGCTTGAGGTTGTAATCAATAGCTTAAAAACCAAGCCCTCTTGTCTTTTTTAGTCCTCAGGGGCTAACTACCTTTTTTATATCGATTTTACGTGTTTTTCTTGCGTAAACTACGTGAAAAGTGCTCACCAGGGCACTGGGGAGGTCATGAAGCTAGCTCAGCATTTTTTTGCATGGGTACTGGTATGGGCTTTGTGATTTATCGGATGAAAAGCATTTGAAATGTAAACATCTCTCCCTATGAGCACAATTAATTTAAATCAAGAAATCTGCAGTCAACGGTCATGCCTGGAAAGTTTTGCGTTGAAGTTCACCAATGACGTAGACGACGCTAACGACCTGGTACAGGATACCATCATCAAGGCCATTAGGTATGTAGACCTTTATCAGCAGGGGACCAATCTTCGTGCATGGCTTTATACCATTATGAAGAATACTTTCATTAACAGTTACCGGAGTGGGGCAAGACGTAAAATCGTAATTTCGACGGTAGAAGATGTTTCTATCTTTCAGACACAGAAAAACGCTGCTAAAAATTTAGGTGAAAATACTTTTATCATGGAAGATATTAATAAAGCCCTGGCGAATCTTCCATCTGTTTATGCAGTGCCTTTTCTCCGGTATTTTGAAGGGTATAAATACCATGAGATTGCAGATGAGTTAGATATTCCTATCGGAACAGTCAAAACACGGATTCATATGGCCAGACAGGCTTTGAAAAACCAGTTAAAAATGTACAGTTCCAGCAGTTTCATCAACTGATACCCTAATTTGCCCGGCGAACAGCCGGGCTTTTTGTTTCATAACCTGGATAGTGCTTAATGTATAGGTAATCTGTTGATTTATTGAACGATATCGTTTATCATCGCATACCGGATTAGCGCTGCGGTGTTACGACAGCCTGTCTTATCCGTCAGACTTTGCCGGTGACCTTCAACAGTGCGCTTTGAAATGAATAAGCGGTCAGACATCTCCTGGTTGGTCAGTCCTTCTGCAATCAGTTCCAACACCTGGATTTCACGACTGGAAAAATCCACAGCACTTTTTGCTGCTGAAATTGAGCTAGTTACTCTTTTTAGCACACTTGCAAGCATGGACATAGACAACTCGGCACACACATACCTGCCACCACGATTGATATATTTCAAAGCAAAAATTAGTTCATCAGCTGCTACGTTTTTCAGCAGATAACCTGAGGCCCCCGCCTCAAAAGCCTGAGCCACATACTTCTCATTATCGTGCATTGAAAGAATGACAATTTTGATATGCGGATTTAACTTTTTTACTTCTCTGATCAGTGAGATCCCATCCATTACCGGCATGTCGATATCGGTTAATACAATGTCTATGGGTTCATTGTTCTTGATGTAATCAAGTGCCTGTGAGCCGTCAACCGCCTCCGCAACAATAGCAATGGACTCGTCGTCCTCTAATAGGCTTCTGATGCCACTACGGACGATATTATGATCTTCTGCAAGCAATATTTTTAGCATAGTGTTTTTGCTCTCAATAACATTTTTGTGTTATGGTTTGTTTTCTCCGTAATTTATACCAAGTTGAAGTTCTCCAGTTTTGTCATCTTCCATTTCTTTTAATCCTGCCGTTCCGACTACATTTTTTTTGGATAGCAGACTTTCTTCGGTGGCAAACTTTGAAGCTTGCTGGTTGTTGTATAGCTTAGGAGTCCCTGCCAAAAGCAAATTTAAATTCAAGCAATGCAAAATAAGAATCAACAAATCAGCGCACTCATAGAACTGAACGACGAATTGGAAAATTACTTTAGTAATACGATTATTCCTCAACTTTTCGTGGATGCAAATCTTGTGCTGAGGAAATTCACTCCGCCGGCAATGAAGCAATTCAAGCTAGAGGAAGGATTTGTTGGAAAACCGATGGCAGAAATTCAGGAAAATTTCAGATATCCGACGATCATTGATAACATCAAAGTGGTGATTAGTACAGGCAGGATTTTGGAAAAAGAGATACAAACTACGGATCTGCGCTGGTATCAAATGAATATTTTACCTTACCAGGTGCGCAAAGAAAATAAGACCAACGGGGTCATTATTACCTTTGTGGACATTACTCCCAGGGTTCGTGACCTTAAAGAACAGGAAAAACTCATTGCTGAACACGAACTGTTGCTGGATACCATTGCCCATGACATCAAAAACCCGATTCTGGGCCTGGGGCTGACAATCCAAATGCTGAAAAAGTTGCCTGAAAAAAGTATGGAAAAATTTCCGGTGTTATTGAACAACGTTGAAAACAGCTTAACGGCCATGAAAAACGTGATCAGTGAATTAATCGACTCAAGGTGGAAGAAGCAACGGCAGCAGGCGAATGAGGAATTACTGGATCTGGGAAATATCTTGGAAGACGTGAGATTGACGCTTGCACCCCAGATATTGGAATCGGGAGCAGTTATTCTCCAGGATATTCAGTGCCCGGAAATCACCTTTGTTCGCAGAAAGTTAAGGAGTATAATTTATAACCTGCTTAGTAATGCCATTAAGTATACCCCAGCTGACCGTTGCCCTGAAGTTACGATCAGGTGTGCAGAAGAAAACGGCTACGCTATGATCAGCGTTACGGATAACGGGATTGGAATGACCCTGGAGGAGCAACAGTCCATATTTGAAAAATTTAAGCGGGCTAATGTAAATTATGAAGGTTCTGGCGTGGGATTGTACCTGGTGAATACGGTTGTGACGGCTGCAGGTGGTAGGATCGCGTTGGAAAGTGAACCAGGCCGGGGCTCTGTATTTAAGATCTTCCTAAAACATCATAACAATTTGTTGTAATCGTATACTTACAGGATCCTGAACTAAACTTAGGATGAAAACCGCGCTATTTTTTGATCTTGCCATATACTTTTAGTTCACGTTTGATTCTGGTCTGGATCTGGGTGGGGTCTGGCTCGTAACAAAAGGATACCAAACAGGAGTTTCCTAGTCAAAGTTTTACCCAACCGTAAGGCCTATGGTTACCAAACCAGACATATTGCAAAAATGACCAGGATGTCATCCGGTTATGCCGAACTTAGCAAACCTAAAGCAGTACAGCTAAGTATATTGAATTACACTCCATTTACTTATCAGATTTATATTTATTAAATTTGATTTTGGAAAATTACGGAGATGTACAGGGAGTATTCAGATAGCGACTTGGTCGATCTGTTGAATAATGGCGACAGAGCTGCTTTTGACGAGATATATCGCAGAAATTGGTCTGCAATGTACCTTGCCGCTTTCAATATGCTCCAGGATCACGATGCCTGTATGGATGTGGTTCAGGATGTGTTTGTTTGGATCTGGAACAAAAAAGGTGCGCTTGAAATCGTATCTTTAAAGTCTTATCTCGTTTCAGCCGTAAAATATAAGGTCACAAATGTCATTCGTACGTTAAAAAACCGTCAGTCTTTTCTGGATCAGCTGGAAACTGTAGAACCTTCATTCAATAATGTAAATAGCGAAATGGAATTGAAAGAGTTAAAAGCTGCTCTTGCTCAATTTACTTCAGAATTGCCAGAAAGATGTCGTGAAGTTTTTGATTTAAGTCGAAATGAGCATCTAAGTAACAAGGAAATTTCTAAAAAGCTTGGTATTTCTGAGAAAACAGTAGAAAGGCAGATGACAATAGCGCTTAAAAAATTTAAAGTGTCTTTATTACGCCTGTTTTTATGCTCCCTTTTGCTATTTTTAATCCTTTAATCTATCCATAGCCGGCTTTTCTGTTCAGGCTTAAATAATTTGTATTTTTTTCATTTCGCTTGTGGGGGTAGGGAGCTTTGAAGTGCCTTATATATAAATGGGGAAACAATATTTGATATTGACCCTTTTAAAGGAACATTTTAATGAAGCGCGAAGAATTTTTTCAGTTGACAGATAAAATAAATGATGGTACTGCAAACGACCAGGAACTCGAAGCATACAACCGTTATTTTAATCATTTTCAGACCAGGAAAGTTTGGACCCAGGAAGAAATGGGGAGCGAGGATGCCCGTGGAGTCCTGTTGTTTGAATCGATAAACCGTGCCATTGATACTACAGTTCCTGTTAAGAAACTCCGTACGGGCTGGAAACCTGTGATCGCGGCGGCTGCGGTACTGGTTATGGTTGCTGGAATTGCGTTGTTGCTGATTAACAAGGGTACATCTGTTTCGGAGAAGCTGATTGCCCGGCAAAACCAGGTTTCATCAAAAACCAATGACCTGATCCAGCTGCCTGATGGGAGTACTGTAATCCTTAGCGCCGGAAGTCAGTTAAAGTATGCCGACAGTTTTGAAGGTAAAGCCATTCGGGAGGTATTTCTGACGGGGAAAGCTTTTTTTGATATCAAACACCTGAACAATCAGCCATTTATTGTACGTACGGGAAAAGTAAATACCCAGGTTTTGGGGACTGCTTTTGACATCGATTCCAGAAGCGGTCATGTTACCGTAACAGTGATCAGAGGTAAAGTCGTAGTCAATAAAGACGGCCGGACACTGGGTACGCTGACACCGAATAAGCAGGTGGTATACGATCTTCAGTCTGACCTGGCTACTTTAAACGATACCAATGCAGAAAAGACGGTGTCCTGGAGAGAGAAAGACCTCTCCTTTAAAGACATCACCTTTAGTAATGCGGCACTCTTGTTACAGGAGCGTTTTGACGTGAAGGTAACCATCAGTAATCCGGTACTTGCACAACAACATTTTACCACCACACTTTTTGAAAAGCAAAACCTTACAGATTTTTTAACACTGATTTGTGATTTTAACAATGCAGTGTATACATACGATCAAATCACTAAACAAGTAACAATTAAACCAAAAAACTAATCAAATGAACAGACCAGGACCATCATAATAATAAGGTCTGCTATAGCTACATATTTGCGGTATGGAACTATTGCAGAACCTCACGGGCAATCCCAGAGGGATTATACGCCCTGTTTTAATGTAATTCTCATAAGGTATTTAAATCACACCAACATTCGAATATATGAATTTTTCTGCAATTGCAGCTAAATGCGGGGACGGGTATGTCCGCCGTATAAATAAAAAAATCCTGATTGATTTTATGCGTATTACTTCGTTTATCATTCTGACAATTACGATCTCAGCACAACTGCTGATCGCCTCCAATGTTAAAGGACAACATATGGAAGAGGTACAGGTTAAGTTGAAATTGAATAAGGAAAGCCTGGCCGAGGCCCTGGAAAAAATTGAAAAGCAAACGCCATTTCATTTCCTTTACCGGAATGAAGAAATCCGGGAGATTGGAAAACTCAATCTGGTAGAAACGACCACTACACTGGATAAACTGCTGGCAGCATTGCTGGCAAATTCTTCTTTAAGTTTTAAACAGGTAAACAGACATATTGTAATCACCAAAAAATCAGAAACATCAAGCCCTTTAAATGATAAAAACTTCTACGCTAATCCCATTCAAACAAAAATTGCCATCCAAATTTCTGGAAAGGTCATCGATGAGCATAAAGTAGGAATTCCTGGTGCCAGTATCTGGGTAGTAGACAGCAAAATCGGTGTCACGACAGACAATACGGGCTCTTATAGCATTGGTATCCCAGATTCTAACGCTGTACTTGAAATCAGATACCTGGGGTATCTGACCAAACGGGTAACTTTTAAAAGTGGTGCCTATAAAATGATTCAATTGCAGGTCGACCAGAAAAATCTGGATGAGGTAGTCATTAACAACGGGTTGTTTGAACGCAAAGCCGGTACTTTTACGGGAGCCACCTCTACGTTTTCAGGTGCTCAGTTACAGGTAGTCACCAATCAGAATGTGTTGAAAGGCCTGGCCATCCTGGACCCCTCATTTCAGATCATTGAAAGCAATAGCTTTGGTTCCGATCCGAACCGCTTACCTGACATTCAGCTACGTGGGCAGACCGGGATACCCGACTTAAACTCAGAATACGCCAATCAGCCAAACCAGCCGCTATTTATCTTGGATGGTTTTGAAGCTACCCTGCAACGTGTTTTTGATCTGAACATCAATATGATTAAAAGCGTTACGCTGTTAAAGGATGCATCTGCAAAAGCGATTTATGGTGCCAAAGCCGGAAATGGGGTGGTGGTGATCGAGACCATTACACCAGAGGCAGGGGCCTTGCGTGTATCTTACAGAGGCAGTTTGAACATCACAGCTCCAGACCTGAGTAGTTATCACCTGACCAATTCCCTTGAAAAAGTGCAGGCAGAAAGCCTGGCCGGTATGTATACTTCTCCTTTTCCGGATATGCAGGCAAGTTTGCTGAGGCAATATACGCAAAATCAGAAAGCCGCGCTGGACGGTGTAGACACCTATTGGTTATCTCAACCCTTGCAAAACGGCTACGGCCAGCAACATTCGGTAAACCTGGAAGGTGGCGACAATGCCATGCGTTATTCGGCAAATTTAAATTATAACAACATTTCCGGTGTCATGATCGGATCTTCCCGTAAAACGCTATCCGGAAGTATCAATTTGCGTTACCGGATTAAAAACTTTGCCTTCAATAACATCTTAACTGTCGACAATAACAAAGCGGTGAATTCCAGGTACGGGTCATTCAGTGAATATGCGAAAATGAATCCCTACTGGCGCATGACCGATGATGCCGGCGTATTGATTCCAAGTTACCAGGGATTTTCAAGGACGGTAAGAAATCCTTTGTATGATGCTGGTCTGAATACAAAGGACAACAGCAACTACAGAAGTATTACCGAGAACTTTTATGCGGAGTGGTCGGTACAGAAGAACCTGCGTTTAACCGGTCGCCTGGGGATCACATCTCAAAATAATGGAACAGATTATTTCCTTCCTGCCAGTCATAGCAAGTATTTAGGGATACAGCCAAGTTCAGCGGAGTATCAAAACCGGGGAGAATATACGAAAACAAATGGCAAACAAAATATCCTGAGCTCCGATCTTGGTGCTGCATACAACCTCCAGTTTGGTAAAAGTCAGATCTTTGCCAACGCAATTGCTTCGATCAATACCAATAGTAATGAGAGTAACGGTTTTACCATGGTGGGTTTCCCGAACGACAATATCGATGACATCGCTTTTGGTAACCAGTTCCGGGCAGGCTCTAAGGCAACAGGTTCTGAAAATACCATACATACCATTGCATTAACTTCAGCACTAAACTATTCGTACGACAATCGTTTTCTGGCGGACGTATCTTACCGCAACAATGCAAGCTCGCAATTTGGTGCAAATAACCGTTGGGGATCTTTTTCTTCCTTCGGTATTGGCTGGAATCTCCACAATGAATCCTGGATGAAGCCATTAACCTTTATTGATCAGTTAAAATTGAGGGCCAGTGTTGGAAATACGGGCTCACCAATTTCAAATGGCTATTTATCTATTGCTACTTATCAGTACAATACCAGTCAAAATTACAATGGGGATATTGCATTGCAGTTGATGGGACTTCCCAATGAAGATTTACAATGGCAAAAAGTGCTGGATAAAAACATTGGTTTAGACGTATTCCTGTTTAAAAAGCTGAGCGTACGCTTTGACTATTTTATTAAAGACACCAAAGGTTTGTTAACCGATCAGATCACGCCGCCTTCATTGGGTTTTGCCAGTTATAAGGAGAATATCGGAGAGGTGAGAAACAAGGGGTACCAGGCCGCAGTGAATATGAATATCCTGAATGCGAATCGGAAATCTTTGAGCGTTTTTGCCAACGTTGCACATTCTACCAATAAAATCCGCAAAGTTTCGGATGCCATATTGGAACTGAATGCTGCAAATGACAATGCTGCACAAAGACCTGGCGAATCCCTGGAAGATAGAAGATTAAGGTTGCAGCGTCCATACGCCAGGTATGTACCCAATCAATCGATGAGCACCATCTGGGCGGTGAAATCATTGGGTATCGATCCGTCAAATGGTCGTGAAATTTATGAAAAGGCCAATGGCACACAAACGTATATCTATTCAACCGATGATCTGGTAAACAGTGGTGATTCCAATCCGGGCATTACCGGAACCTTTGGAAGTAACATGCGTTTTGGTGATTTCACCGCGGGCTTTGCATTTACGGTGAGGTTGGGCGGACAAGTTTATAACAGCACCCTGGCAGAACGGGTGGAAAATGTTGATTTTGCCTATAATGTGGATGTCAGGGCATTAAATGACCGCTGGAAAACGCCGGGACAAGCCGCTTTATATAAGGATATTGCAGATTTGAGTACCACGCAGCTGAGTTCCCGGTTCGTTCAGGATTTTAATGAGCTGGCTTTGTCTTCAATCAGTTTTGGCTATGAGTTTAATAAACTGAAATTTTTAGGTCCAAACAAAGCCAACAGAATCTCAGCCAGTGTCAACTTAAATGATCTTGCGCGTTTTTCTACAGTTAAAACAGAGCGTGGATTGGATTATCCTTTTGCACGTACCATTTCATTGTCTTTACAGGCTTCATTTTAATTTAAAACCACATGAAGAGAATCTATTATATCGTTATTGCAATGCTGGCCCTGCATCTGGGCGCTTGCAAAAAATTCCTGGATGTTAAACCTAAAACCCAGGTAGAATCTGACGTAGCATTTAAGGATGAGAGTGGTTATCAGAATGCGCTGACCGGGGTTTATGTGAAGCTGACCGCTAAAAGCTTGTACGGAAAGGAACTTACCTTTGGAATGATCGATGTGCTTGGTCGCCAGTACAGCCAGATTACCGGTTTTTACACCAATTTCAATACCTATAATTATGCGCTGGACAGTGTCAAAACCAGAACGGTTGCGGTTTGGAAAGACATGTATAATGGTATTGCCAATGCCAATAACCTGATCGAGAATCTGGATAGGACAGATTTACCGGCTTTTACCGGTCCCAACTACAATGTCATCAAAGGAGAAGCGCTTGGATTGAGGGCATTTATGCATTTTGATTTGTTGCGCTTGTATGCGCCTGCACCTGCTTCTGCTGGTGGGATGGATGCGCTAGCCATTCCTTATGTAACAAAGTTTGTAACGCAGAATACGCCGAGAACAAGTGTAAAAGATGTGATTGGGAAAGTCATTGCCGACCTGAATGCGGCAGAAGCATTGCTCAAAACTTCAGATCCGATTGTACCCGGAAATACGGTTACAAACAATTATTTAAGAGACCGGAGTTATAAATTCAATTATTATGCGGTTAAGGCTTTGCAGGCCAGGGTTTATCTGTACGCGGGTGATCTGGTAAATGCCCTAAAGTGCGCAGAAGAAGTGATCAATTCCAAAGTATTTCCTTTTGCTGCTGTTGCGAACATCACAACCGGGCAGGATCGGGTATACAATTCTGAACTCATATTTTCGCTAAACATCAATGACCTGCATACGTATACAGCCAGCTACTTTGGTACGGAAACCAATCGCCTTGCTAAATTATCGGCAGAATATGCAGCAGATTTTGATGGCATCGGTTCAGATTACCGTTTTCTCTATTTATCAGAAAATCCAGGTGGTGTTTACAGATACAGCACGAAATATACGCCTGTAGCCAATTCATTTATAAATTTCATGTACAAAATGCCGGTCATCCGGGTTTCTGAAATGTATTACATCGCTTCAGAATGTCTGATCGGCGTAGATAAAACCAGGGCTGTCGCTTATCTGAACGCTGTAAGAAGGGCGAGAAATCAGACTGCTGACGTTGCCGTTACCACGAGCAATCAGGAGTTACAAAACCAGATCTACAGAGAATACCGTCGCGAATTTATAGCTGAAGGTCAGCTGTTCTATTATTACAAGCGGGTGAATTCTCCAACTATAGCGTATACCGCGGTAGTAGGTAGCAACGCGATCTACGTGCTTCCTTTGCCTGAAGATGAATTGAAATATGGTAACTAATTTTAAAATCATGAAGAACTTAACTCCAAAATATGTACTGTTTGCATTGCTGACCATGGCATTATTCGCCTGCAATAAAAGCCTTGAACCTTATGTCGACAGTCCACAGGTTTACTTTTTTGAACGGGCAACCGATCTGCTTAAAACGAGGATCACCAATAAGTCTTATTCTTTCCTGAAAGTACCATCCAGCATTCTCATGGATACGGTAAAGATCAAGGTGAAAACGATGGGCTTTCCTAAAGATTATGATCGTGTAGTGCGGGGTAAAATGATTGCAGAGGGCAGTACTGCTGTCGAAGGAACAAATTTTGATTTCATTAATGGTATCGTGAAAGCCGGAGCAGTTGAAGGCTATTTGTACGTATTGTTGTATCGTACCAGTGACATCAAAACCAAAACTGTTCAGCTCAATTTAAGCATCGCAGAAACCAGCGATTTTAAGCCTGGGGTAGTAGAAGATAATTTCTTTACGGTCCTGTGGAGTGACAATCTGGTGAAGCCGGCCAATTGGGAAGGCGGACTAGGCCTGATTAACTTTTTCGGTACTTATAGTACTGCAAAATATCGTTTTATTATTGACATACTTGGAGTAAGCGATTTTGCACTACAGCAGAGCGCACGTGTGCCTTTGGCTCCGGGAGAATACTCCTTTGCCATGATGACAGACCTGAAAAACAGGATGAAGGAGGCATTAGTTGCATACAATAATACGCATGCTACACCGCTGACAGACGAAAATGGGCTGCTCGTTACATTTCCTAATTAAAGTACTAGATAGAAAAGGATGAAAAATAAGATATATAATTATACCAATGCTGCCCTGATCGGCTTATTGGTGTTGATGACCTTTGCCTGTAAAAAAGACCTTGGGAATTACAGCTACGTAAATACGGGGGTACCGATGATTGATACCACTCGTGTCGCAGGCACTTATACAGTACCCAGATATTCAACCATAAAAATTGAACCGGGAATTAGCTTTCCAGTTGCGGATACGGCCAGGCTTACTTACCAATGGCTCCTCTATAAAGTGATTGTAGGAACCACAACTGAAGTTCCGGTTTCCCAGTTGATTTCGACAAACAGAAAACTAAATGCGGCCATTGGAAATCCGATAGGCCCCTATAAACTGGAATTGATTGTCACAGATCCCAAAACGAATCTGAAATCTAACATCCAGTTTAACCTGAACGTGACCGCAAACATCAATATAGGTTATGGTTTATTGGTATTACACACCAGGAACAATACCAGTGATGTCGACTTTTTGCTGACAAAAAATGCGGTACCTACCGTGACTGCCAATCAATGGATTAAAAATATCTATTCGCAGGCACAGGGGCAAGCGATCACTGGCGAACCAAGGTTTATCGCTTCGTCCAGAAGGGCACCAACAGAAAACTGGGTGACTATTGGTACTTCTACGCATTTAACACGGGTGAGTGGGGTTGACTTCACCTATATGCGTGAAAATGCCGGAATCTTTTTACGCCCGGGAACAGTGATCAATCCGCAGGCATTTGTATTGAGTTCAACAAGTTTCAACGACATGGTCATCAATGATAAAAAAATGCATTTTATCAATTCGACTGATCCATTGGGTAACATCTTCCCTGGTGCAGTTACCGGAAGCTATTCGCTGGCACCTTTCATAGCGGAAGCATCATCAAGCAGTATCATTGGTGCTGTTTATGATGATCAGAAATTGAAGTTTATCCATCCGGTCAGCTCCAATGTGATGGCCGAGTTCAGAGCGCCGGCAGCTACTACACAGCCATTTGATCTGACCAATATCGGAAAAACGCTGATTGATATGGACAGGGGCTTTCAGAGTTATACGCTCAGCTTTTTCAAAGATCTTACCGGAACAGGACGCTGGTTATATGTCACTAATTTTAACAAAGCAGATGACGGACTGATGGCGATTGCCAGGTATGACATGACCGCGCTTCCTGATATTGCCAATGCGACAATATTCAGGGCAAGTGAGTATGGTAATGTGGTTTATTATGCCACGGCCCACGACATTTACGTGTACAACTTTGATTCTTCAACAGCCATTCCAACTTTTAAAGGCTATGCTTTTCCGGCAGGAGAGACCATTACCAGCATGAAGATTTTTAAACCAAAACCGAATACCTCTTTGCAAACTACAGATGGATGGGTGTTGTATGCTGCCACCTGGGACGGTAACGTTGGCAGGGTGTATGAATTTGGAATTAACCCTAGCGGGGGATCTAAAATTCCAGAACTGCTCAACAAATTTGAAGGTTTTGGTAAAGTGGTTGACATGACCAGTAAAGGCGGCGGATAAGCAGGTCTTAAGAAAACAATTATTACGAAATTTTAGATACCCATAACTATGAAAAAGTTAATCATTACAAGTGCCCTGGCACTTGTAATTACCACGATGTCCGTTTTTGCACAGGACAAAAATTTTAAACTCAGTACCGAAAAACCTGTTGCCGGTGAACAGATCGGCGTTACCTATAATCCAAAAGGTACAGTCTTAGCAGGAAAAAAGAACATTACTGCTACAGTTTACCAGTTCTGCGACTACCAATGGCAAAAGAACGACATCACATTGGAAAAAAAAGATAGCGTTTGGTATGCCAGCTATCGCTTACCGCAAAATGCAAGTTTTGTTGCTTTCAAGTTTAAAAGCGGAAAACTAACAGATATCGGGCAAAATATGGCTTACGGTTGGATGCTCTTTGGGAAAGATGGAAAAAATGTTCCCGGATCTTATGCTGGCTGGGCTTTTTTGAGAAACCCGTCTGTACCGGAACTGTTTCCTGATTTTACTAAAGATAAATTGCTGATTGGCGATGATGTAGTGGTTTACTGGATGGAGCAGCAGCTTCGCTATGCACCATCTAGCAAGCGGGATATTTTTTATCCCCACTTGAAGGTACTGAAAAAAGTGAATCCTGAGCAAGCGAAAAAGGCTGCGCTGAAGGATATTGCAACGATGAAAAATCTGCCTGATCTAACCGTAAAGGAGTTGAATAACATCAAAAGGGTATATGCAGAAGTTCTGGAAAATTCTACATCCGCAGATTCCATGGCTAAAGTTATTGCCGCCATCGATTCGAACGCCATTAAAAGCAAAAACGCGGAGAAACTTGCAGCAGTCAAATTGATGGGTGCAGAAAGGGATTACAAAAAGTTATTGCCCATGACCATCAGCTTCCTGGAACGCTTCCCAATGGATCAAGCTGACCGTGCCTTTGATCAGGCGAACCGGATAGACTATGCTAAGTTTTACAGTTCGATTGCCATCATTGCTTCGGTAGAAAAGGATTCTGTGACCTTTAAAAAATACGTGGCACAAACACCATTTCTGAGTTTGGCAAACATTTTTTACAAATGCATGCAGGTGCCCTATGTATCACTTAAAACTTTTACTGCTGCCGAGGCATATGTGTATGCAAGGCCGATGATGAGCAGACTGCTTCAATTCAATGATTTAAAGCCAGATGGCTTTATGGATGTTTATATGGGAAACGCTGGGGTATATGCAGATATCTTGATGCATTTACATAAAGATGAACAGGCTTTAGGTTTTGCTGGTGCTGCGCAGCAGAAATATGAATATGGCAATGCGCCGCTGAATGAGGTCTCCTCTGTTTTATTGGAAAGGACCGGACAAAAAGATAAGTTGCAATTGGTACTGGAGCGCAGCATGAAGAAAAACCAGGTGACGCCTTTAATGCTGGAAATGCTGAAGAAAAACTACATCGCCCTGCATCAAAGTGAAGCTGGTTACGAGGCTTACCTGGCATCTTTAAAAGATGTGACACTGGACGCTGCACTGGAAAGCAAAGTAAAAAAATCTATGATTAAACAGTCTTTACCTGAATTTAGTGTGAAGAGCAACCGGGGCGGAAAAATGGTAAAACTAAGTGATTTGAAAGGAAAAGTCGTGGTGCTTGATTTCTGGGCTTCCTGGTGTGCACCTTGTAAAGCGGCCTTTCCGGGTATGAATATGGCTGTAGAGAAGTATAAGAATGACAAAGATGTGGTATTCTATTTTGTAGATACCCAGGAAAAAATGAAGGACTATGAGGCTTATGTAACCAAATATCTGAAAGACCACAATTTCGATTTTAATGTGTTGTTTGATGCAGACGCAAAGTTTTCTAAAAGCTTTGGTGTCGGGCCTATTCCTCACAAAATGGTGATCGATAAAAATGGTAGCCTGCGCTTTTCTGAAGTTGGTTACATGGGGAGTCCTTCCGAACTTGTAGATGAGATCAGTATGATGGTGGAACTGGCAAGAAAGGGAGATTAGAAATGCAGAAAATTTGGTTAATAATCCTGGCTTTTTTTTCAATGGAAACAGCCATGGCCCAAAGTACAGATGTATCGTTTAAAAATTTGGACGGCAGTATTACCTTTGGGGCTACGGTTTCTGTGCCTGCAAAAGGAAACACCTATAATGCGGTGGTCTTGATTTCCGGAGGAGGAAGGCAGGACCGGGATGGTACGATGGCAGGGCATCCCTGGTTTAAAGTATTGGCTGAATACCTGAATAGCAAAGGTCTGACTGTGCTCAGGATGGATGACAGGGGTGTAGGAAAAACCACAGGCGATTATGACCTGGCTACGACTGCTGATTTTGCCAATGATGCACTGGCGGCAATTGCCTATCTGAAATCCCGTAAGGATTTGCGCTTAAAGAAGATTGGGCTGGCAGGCCATAGCGAAGGTGGTGCTGCAAGTGCAATTGCGGCCTCCCAATCTAAAGACGTAGCCTTTCTGATCAGTTTATCGGGCCTTGCGGTAAATGGCATGAGCTCTCTAAAAAGTCAGAATGCGGATATCGTCGCCGCTTCACAATTGAAAGATTACGATATGAAACGATCAAACGAGATCAATAACCTGATGTTTCAAACGGCCTTTAATTATGCAGATTCTGCGAATATGGAGCAGAAGTTGAATGATACGTATGCAACATGGAAAAAAAAGGATGATGCCTATTTTAAAACGTTGAATATCGAGTTTGATCATTTCCGTTTCCCGATCTACAGTTATGTGATGAATGCCACAAAGCCCTGGTATCGTTATTTTTTAAAATTTGACCCGGTTGCTTTTTTACCGAAAGTAAAAGTGCCGGTTTTAGCCATCAACGGAGATAAGGACTTGATGGTAAGGTCTAAGCCTAACCTCGAGAACTGGAAAAAACTTCCTGCAACAGGAGGGAATAAAAACGTAACTGTGAAAGAAATCACAGGTTTAAATCATTTGCTCCAGCATTGTACCACTTGCCAGCTGCAGGAATACACGAGCCTTAAAGAAACCATTGCTCCAGAAGTGTTACAGGAAATTGGAAACTGGCTGAAGTCTGAGGGTTTGAGTAACAGGTGATGTTTTAATCCACCGAACCGATATATACAGCGGTTATAATGCTGGTATCCGGGGCAAATTTGTCCCGGATACCATGATTCTCCTAAATATAATTGAAGCAGCCGAAGAAGTATGATTACAGCTTAATTAGTTTAATAACAGGTTTGTTATTCACACATTCTATTTTTTCTACCTGCATTTGCGGTTTGACTACATCAGCAGGACCTTCTGCCTGGATAATCCTGGCTTTTAGTCTGTTGTACAATGAAACCTTTTTCTTAAATGCAGTGTAGTTCTCTACAGCTAAATAAGTAATAAAGTCGACATCCATCAGCCTGTCTTTAATTAGAGGTGTAAACCCCCATGCGGATGCATTGGTGCAGACTTGGGCATTTACGATCGCCATAATTTCTTCATAGGTTTTTGCAGCCAGCGGCTTGGCTTCTTCGATGCTCAGATTTGCAGAGGTGATAACCTGAACGGCCCCCGATTTACATTCTAATCGTATGGCTTGCTCGCTGATCCAGATGGATTCAAAACAAGGTTCAACGATGTAACCTTCGTTGTACATGGCCTTACTTTGCGCACTTAACAGATCAAGATATTCTTTTTTAAGTTTTTCAAATTTTGACTTGTCGGATGTTTTAACGGGGTAATAGTTCGTTGAACAGTCTAAAGGTATCTCCTGAATGGAAACATCAGCCTGCTGGCTGCAGGGAATGTTGGCCGTAAGTGCGGTGATCTCACTCATCTTTGCGGTAGCAAGCTCAGCCCAATCTGTGGAGGAGCGTTCTTTTTTTTTACAGCCCAGGCAAAATAAGGCGATGGTCAATACAATAGTTAAGGATTTAAAAGCGGAATTCAGATCGTTTTTCATGTTAAGTTTGGTTCGTTAAAGCCAATACGTAACCAAACGGGTAAACGCTACAGTCAGACTATTTTTTTATCATTATTTCCTATACAAAGGGCTTCTTTTTAGTAAGTACTCCAGCGGGCTGCTGTATGAACCGTCGGTATTTGTGAAAAAAGCTTTATGAGATTGGTTGTAAATGCTCACATTGTTGTCCATATAAATGTGCAAACTCACGGATACATCATAACGTTGCACCGAATTGCTATTGGTAGAACCATAAGAAGAAACACCTTTTACCTTATCGTTATCATTACGTTTTACTTTGGTGTTAGAAACATCACTGGTAGAGCTGGTTTGGTAACCTTTGTTTTGTGTAACTGAGCCATCTATTACATACTCCACACCTAAGATATCGCAAATCTCTTTCATGGTGAAAGTGATCATTTTATCCTTTGTCACTCCCGCTTTATTTAGAAGTGCATTTGTTGTTCTTGGATCAAGGATGGTATATCCGGCAGCATGTTGCGATAGCAATCCATAAGTATCTTCCTGTGCCTTGTAACCGATTTCATCTGCACCAGGCTGGTTATCCATCAGAAAAGTAAAAGGTAAAATCGCAATTTTATTGTGGTGATCAGCAGGTGAGGCGGTCATACTAATCTGATCCTGTTGCCTGCTTTGTGCAGGAAAACTCTGTTGAGCGATGTTCTCTACACGGCCACTTGCGTGAACAATTTTAGCAATCTCCGATTTCTTAATGACGTACTGTGCAGTTTCTCCCGAATAAACAAAAGTCACATCGCTGTCGGTAACTTTAATGACCTTTCCTTTCATTTCTTCGCCATTACTTTTTTGAATGATGTCCTGCTTTGAGGCATTTCCACTTTGAGCCATGACGTTAAAGGAAATCAGGCCCAGGATGAATAGGGTATAGATCTTTTTCATAGTTGATGATTAAATACTTAAATATAGGGAGTTCTTAGGATATCTCCGCATTTTTATATAAATCAGGAACGGATTAAAATGAATATTTATATTTGCATCATTCTTATCCGTTAATTTATGGGCAAATGAACATAAGCCATACAGATGCTGAACTTTGGAGATCATTTTGTGCGGGTAACGAACAATCGTTTGTCGATCTATACGAGCGATACTACAATACTTTTTTTGTCTGGGGTTGTAAATGGCTAGGCGGGGAACATGATTTTGTGAAAGATCAGCTCCATGATTTTTTTATCTACATCTGGGAACGGCGGGATAAGCTTGCGCTTGATGTCAATGTCAAAGCCTATTTGTTAACGTCTTTCCGCAGGCAACTTGTTTATCAATGGAAAAAATATAAAAAAATTGAATCGACTTCTGAATTTGCCGATTTTGCAGAAACAGATGATTCTGAACTCTTACAAGCCGAACTCATTACCGAGCAGTTTTCCAAACTTGAAAAAGCCTTAACCTTACTCAGCCCTGCGCAAAGAGAAGTGGTAGAGCTGCGTTTTTTGCAAAATAAGTCTTTACAGGAAATTGCCCATTTAAAAAACACCACCATTCGTACCACATATAATTTGCTCCATCGGGGAATGACTAAGCTCCGTTCGGAAATAAATGAAAAAAAGTTTCTTTGGCTGTGGTAAATTCAGTTGGGTTTGTTCTCTGTATTAAAAAGAGCAGACCACTATGGAGTTTACATCAAGTGACGATTTCATCAATAACGAATCTTTTGTCAATTATTGTCTTGAGATAAATCAGCAGGACGTTGATTTCTGGAAGGATTATGCGATCAAAAATCCAGATAAATTAACGGTGATGCAGGAAGCCGAAGGCCTGATTAAGGACCTGCATTTGTTACTACTCGCAGAACAGTTGAAGCCGGGCGCGGTTACGGCTTTGAAAAACCATTTAAGAAAAAACAGGAAAAAACGTACACTATCTTTGTGGAAATATGTGGCTGCAACTGCAGCGGTATTGTTCGTTTTCGCATCGATAACTTTTTTATATTACCAAGTTCAAAATCCACCATCCAGGCCGGAACTGGCCCGTTTTGCTACACATGAATACAGGTATGAAGCAGGAGCAACTGAAAGGAAAGCGATTAATTTGTGGGATGGTAGTTTTGTGATTCTGGAGAAGGGTGCAAAATTAGTGATCGACTCCACTTTCGGCCAGCTGGATCGGAAAATGTACCTGTCCGGTACAGCCTATTTTAAGGTAGCTAAAGATAAGCTCCATCCTTTTAAAGTTTATACTGGTAAATATGTAACCACGGCAGTAGGTACAGCATTTAAACTGGAAGCAAACAATACGCTGAAAAAACTAAAGGTAGAACTGGAAGAAGGCAAGGTTACCGTGGAGAAAAAAAACGGCAACTCATGGAGCCTGATTGCGACTTTAAATCCTAAAGAACGCATCAGTCTGGAGGATAACCAACACTTACCAACGCATCAAAAGTTTTCGGACAAAGACTTCAGCAGATGGAAAATCCAGGAGGTAATTTTCCAGGATGCACCGATGAAAGAGGTGCTTTTGCAGTTAGAGATTTATTACAATGTGAAAATTACCACTGAAGACGGCGCTGTAGCGAAAGAGACCTTTAATGGGAAATTCAGACAGGATTCTTTACAATCTGTGATGGAGATGGTCTGCTTCTCTTTAAATAAACAATTCAAATTTATCGACTCCAACCATATTATTATTTACTAAACAACCAACATTTTATGAACCTAACTAGATTAAAATGGATCACACAAATTCAAACACCTTTAAGTAGGATTCTACTGATGTGCTGTTTGTTTATGGTGTTTTTCATGAACACATTTGCACAGGAAAAAAAACAGATTCTGTTTAACCAGGAATCTGTAACTATAGCTTTTTCAAAACTGGAAAAAGCTTTTAATATCCGTTTTTATTACTCTTCCGAAATTGTCGATAAAAAGGAATTGATCAGCATGCCTTCAAAGCTGCGCGCTTTAAATGAAATTTTAGCTTACCTGACAAGCAATTATGAATTTGTCTTTAAATCTAACGGCAATATGATTGCGGTAAGTAAAAAGGAAAAGGAGCTGCCGGCTGGCAATACAACGCCTAAAGGATCTGCTGAGGTGCGGGGCCGGGCCGGTTTGCTTGAAGCTGGCGCGGTGGTTTACGTAGAAGGAATCACGATTCACGAGCAGGGATCAAATAATTCAGCCATCACAGATAGTAAAGGTAACTTTAGAATCAATACGAGTTCTGCAAACCCAAAATTATTGGTTAGTTACATTGGTTATCAGACCAGCGAAATTGAGGTTGCCGGTAACGCTTTGCTGAATGTCAATTTAAAGGAGGATGAGAACACTTTAAAAGAAGTTACGGTGGTTTCTAATGGTTATCAGACATTGGCCAAAAAGAATACGACCGGTAGTTATTCTACCATTTCAACAGCCGATATTGAGCGTAGAAGCAGCCAGACATTGGATCGCATTTTAGAAGGAGCAGTTCCGGGACTATCGGTTTACAATGGCTTCAGATCAGTTAATGGCGTTCGGACCCAGATCGGGTCAGACTTTCAGGTGAGGGGAGGAAGTGCGATTCAGAGTGAGCGGAATACACCTTTAATAATTGTAGATGGTTTTCCGGTTAATCAGTTGCCAGATAACTTTAATGACGTAGAGAAAATCGATGTCCTGAAGGATGCTTCTGCCTCAGCAATCTGGGGCGCAAGAGCTGCTAACGGCGTGTTTGTGATCACCACCAAAAGAGGAAAGCAAGGTGCGTTAAAGATTGATTTTTCTGCTAATCTTTACCTGACGCAAAAAAATGATTTTAGTAAACTCAAACGCGCGGGGTCGGCAGATATGATTGCGGTAGACAATGAGATCTATCAGAAGGGATATTTTAATGGATCCTTTTTTCAAGGTACATTAGGTGGTTTTTCTCCATCATTTGATTACATCATACAAAAAGAGCAAGGCTTAATTTCTGCTGCAGACCTAAGCAGAAAACAAGATTCGCTGTCGGGTTTATCCAATCTTCAGCAAAACAAAGAACTTTTAATGCGTACTGGCATACGCCAGAACTATTACCTGTCACTGGCAGGTGGAGCGAACAAATACCGTTTCATGTTTTCAGGGTCCTACGACAATGACAGGGCAAATTATATTGGAACTGAAGCACGTTCTATGCAAATGAACATGCGGAATGATTACGAGATTACACCATGGTTACACGCAGTAGCGGATTTGAATGCATCATTTATCAATCAGGATATCGGCGTAGATTTAAGATCACAACTATATGGCCTTGCACCATATCAGATGCAGCTAGATGCGGATGGGAATTATGTGTACAACTATAATGCTTTCAATAAAAACACCAATGCAACATTGATGGCGAAAGGCTATTATAACAATGGTAGAAACTTATTACAAGACGCCAGACTTGCAGATAACGAGAATAGCATTTTCGGTTTAAGGACTAAACTTGGGTTGGAGGCCACATTGGCTAAGGGTTTAACTTTTAATACCTATTTTTTGTATGACAAGATGAAAACTTCCGGTCGCAATCTGGTCAATGAAAACTCCTATACAGCCCGTTCATTGCTAAATCAATACGCCAGTTTGGACGGAAGTGGAAAAGCCGTATTTAACCTTCCGAAAGGAAATTATCTGGATTTATCTGAGACAACAAATGACAACACTTCACTGCGGTCGCAGTTTAATTACAGCAATTTATTTGGCAGCAGGCATTTTGTGAATTTTAGTGGAGGTGCAGAGGTTAAACAATATTTAACAAATGGGCTTACCAACCGCAAATACAATTATATTGATGACCTGCAATCCTGGTCGCCCATCAACCAGATTGTACTTTTAAATGGTGTAATTGGTCAGAGTGGCTCAAATACGATTTATGATGCGAGCGCATATGATAAATTCAGTTATAGCAACAGAAGAGAACTCTCTTATTATGCTACAGGTACCTATACTTATAATGATAAATATACTTTAACGGGAAGTTTACGTTTTGATGAATCCAATTTATTTGGTGTAGACCCGAAATACAGGCGTACGCCATTATGGTCAGTTGGTGCTTCATGGGACATTTCGCAGGAAAAGTTTTTCCATGTTGATTTTATCAATTTGTTAAAGCTGAGGGCTACTGTAGGTTTAACTGGAAATTACGACCCTTCAACCACGCCATTGCTGGTTGCAACCAGGGCTTTTCAGTCAGCAACCAATGATTACCGGGCCAGGATTGATGTCAACAATCCTTATAATCCAAAGTTGAGATGGGAGCGGACAAAAAGCTATAATCTGGGGACTGACATCGCCTTTTTGAAAAACAGGTTCCAGCTGAGTGTAGATTTATACAAAAAATATGGCTATGATTTATTAGGTACGCAATTACTTGATCCAACCATCGGGTTTACATCAACAAAGTTAAATGGTGCAAAGATGACCAATACCGGATTGGAAATTGCCTTAACCGGAAGGGTTTTACAAGTTGGGGATTTCTCCTGGACAAGTACATTCAATTTTGCGTATAATACCAATAAGATCACCGAAAATAAAATTGCCGAAAGCAGTCCTGTGATCGGACGTGTTACCGGAACAGTACCCTATTACGTAGAAGGCTATACGCGTGAAGCATTGTGGAGTTATAAATGGGCCGGACTGAGTAATATTGGCGATCCGCAGGTTTATGACGGTAATGGGAATAAAGTGTTGGTGCCTGTTGTAGGCTCGCTGGAATATAGTGGTTCTTACAGGCCTAAATATACAGGCGGATTTACCAATGTATTTAATTACAAAGGTGTTTTCGCGAGCGCGGTTCTCATCTATAATTTTGGTGGTGTTTTCCGACGTGAAATGCCATCCATGAATGGTTATAACTGGAGTCCTGTGATTAACTACCAGGTTGCTGACAGGTGGAAAAGTCCAGGTGATGAGGCGCGTACGGATATTGCAGCTTTCCAATCTTCTCCAAACTTATTGTATGATGGCCGTGATCGCGCAGCGATGTATTCCAATAACAGCGTAGAAAGCAGCAGTTTCATACGCCTGAGGGAAGTTCAGGTTGGATATAAAATCCCTGGCTCGGCATTAAAGAAAACTCCAATCAAGAATTTATCTGTTTCTGCCCAAATGAACAACATTGCCATCTGGACAAAGAATAAATATGGCATAGATCCTGAAGCTGTTGATCCACAAACCGGGGCGTATTACTTGCCTCTGGCCAAAGTGACAACGATTAGCCTGCGCGCAGGTTTTTAACTGATAAAATTAAATGATATTCCCATGAAATTGAAACTGATTATAATCGCGGCCCTTATCCTGACTGGTTTTGGTTCCTGCAAAAAATACCTGGACGCGACTCCGATAAAAGGAAAGATCGTTCCAAAAACTCTTGCCGATTTTGAAGAGTTTATGAACGACATCATACTTAGCCAATCGGGTTATGTTTATCCGGAATTCATGACTGATGACATGCTGAACAGCAGGGTCACTGCGGCTACTGCTAGCCGTGAATCCAGGGCATACACCTGGCAAAAAGAGCTGTTGTTGTCTACAGACGACGACAGTGAATGGAACGCGCCTTACAATTACATTTATATCTGTAACCTGGTGCTTGATAACCTGCAAAGTGCAACCCAGGGAACCGACGAAGATCGAAGCCGATTAAGAGGTGAGTGTTTAACACAAAGAGCTTATTATCTGTTTACATTGGCTAATTTGTATGGAAAAGATTATGTAGCTGCAACTGCAGCAACTGATTTGTCTGTACCCATTATGCTTCGTGCGGATTTAGAAGCCAAGGCCAAAAGGGCAACGGTACAGGAGGTTTACGATCAGGTGATTAACGATTTGCAAACTGCCATTTCGATCGCAGGTTTTCCTGATGCAGGTAAGAACTATATTCATCCTGGTAAATTGGCATCCATGGCATTGCTGGCCAGGGTTTACCTTTTTAAGGGTGACTATGTAAATGCGCAAAAATATGCTAACGATGTCCTGGTTAAAAAAAGTACTTTGTTTGACTGGAATTTATTGAGCTTTAGTAACCCGCTAAAGCCGACAGCTGCTACCATCTCAAATTACCCTTTGCCTCAAAATAATATAGAAAATGTTTATTGCAAAACAGCTGCAAATCCCAGTGTGCTTAGCCGTTTTATGGCCAGTTCGGATTTGTTAAATGTTTTAGATGCCAAAGATCTGCGATATGTGTTTAATTTCACACGTTTAACCTCGACAGGAGCGGCAAGTACCAGTGTTAATCCCGACTTTTTGGGTAACACCCCAAATTTTAGTATCGGAGTACCTGAAATGATGTTGATTAAAGCAGAATGTCTGGCCAGGGCAAATGATAAAGACGGAGCCGTTGCAATCCTAAATACATTGCGAACAAAACGATTCAAACCTGCAGACTATGTTGCTTTAACAGCCTCTTCTGCCGATGATGCGTTGGCTAAAGTATTAGCAGAGCGTAGAAGGGAATTACTTTATAAAGGAATAAGATGGTTTGATCTGAAAAGATTAAACCGTGATGACCGTTTTAAGAAAACGATTAGCCGTGAAGTTGCCGGGCAGACTTATACGCTGGAGCCTAACAGCGACAGGTATTTGCTGCAAATCGCTCCGAAAATTATCGACGTCAATCCATTAATCCTTCAGAATCCAAGGTAGCAATATGAATTATTATTTAAAAAGAACAGTGCTTGTGATGATCATCATCACAAGTGCCATATGTCATATTTCGGCTGTGAAAGCACAATCAGTGAAAATGAACATTGAGTTTAGTTCGGCATTGCATCCGGCAGGAACCAAATTGAAGCTGTATAGGGAATGGCCTAAAAGGGTCCTTTTAGACACTGGAAGTTTGAATAATGAACGTAAATGCGTGTTGCACCTTACAGATTCTCTACCAGCTGTTTTTACCCTGGAAGCCAGAAAACCATTTTTCAATCAAACCATCATATTGGAGAAGGGTGTTTGTTCCATCGCATTAAAAGCCGATTCGCAGGTAGTTGTTCAGGGTGGTGTTTTGCAAAACAAATTAGAACAATACTTGAAAGTGATGAGTCCTTTGGAAAAGGAATGGGCCGCGACAGGTAGCAAATATACAAAAGCAAAAAATCTGGATGAAAAGCTAATCGCAGAACGAGAAAATAAGGAGATCGCGGAAAAGGTTCAGTCAGCCAGAATGGCCTTTATCAAAAATAACATAACCAATTCGCTAAGCCAGTGGATTACCTACCGGAATATCAATCTGTGGCAGCAAAAAGATTTGAAAACACTGAGTGCCTGGTTTCTCGCCACAAAATCAACCAACCATGTGTCTAAGGAAATTGAGCGCAAACTTCTGGTATACGAACGTCGTTCCTTGCTTGGGAAAAAAGCCCCATCATTTATTTTACCTTCCATTAAGGGAGACTCCATCTCACTTGATCAGTTGTTGAAAAACAACAAATACGTTTTAATTGATTTTTGGGCATCCTGGTGTACACCATGCCGGGCAACCAATAGAAATATTGCACCATTATATGCCGATTTAAAAAGTAAGGGTATAGCCGTGGTTTCGATTTCTGTGGATGAAAATAAAGAACTATGGAAAAAAGCTGTGGCATCTGACCAGATTCCATGGCTGCAATTGATTTCAGCATCTATGCAATCTAAAGCAGTTTTAGATTATCAGGTACAAACATTACCCTCAACCTTCCTGATTGATCAAAATGGGTTAGTTGTAAAACAAGGTGTTGAAGTTGAAGAACTAAAGAAAATGCTTTTAAATAATTGATTTCTAAAGTATAGTGCAATGAAAATGAGCGTGTCCGTTTCATTTAATCGGGTGATAACGGATGCGCTCTGAAACCTAATGCTGACAAAAATAAAATTTCCTAAGCGTGGTTTTGGAACGTATATTGTTCAACAAAAAGGTCAATAGATGTGATGAATACAATCGTGAAATTTTCTCTATCCATTATAAACCAGGTCAAGCTGAGGAGGCTGATTCTAGGGTTATCTGCAAGTCAGTTATCTTTATTACTGGAGCACGCTGAGGCTTATGTAAGTCATGTTGAAAGTACACTTTCTCAGGGTCAATATCCGCCGCATGAATATCCAAAACTTGCGGAGGCATTAAAATGTACGGTTCATGACCTACTTCCCAGGGATGACATGGAGCAACAAAGCCCGGGAGAATTGGTAGATAAGGTGGTCTTGAGCCTAAGTAACCAGGTTGATCTTAAAAAAGTAATTGATGGGCTGATCGCTTATGGCTTTTTTGATCGTCCAAAAACTATGGATGATGTAGTTGAGCATCTTTTTATAAAGAAAAAGGAGCAGGTAGAATTGCTGTTTGAGGTTCTGGAGGGCGTTGTTAAGGAGGGCAGTCTGAAGCGCCGTTTGTTAGATTATTACAGGGATATTGTGTAGGGCTACACTACTTGCCTGTTTGATACGACATCTTCTTTAAAATTCGGGAAATATCAGAACCCTAATGAAGATGCATAAAAGCATAGATCATACATGCCTGGCCTTGATTGTGCATTACTTCGCATAGAAACTTAATATGTAGTTTATAGTGCAGCCGTAATTTTGCATCGGGGTTATGAAAAAACTAGCTGATAACGATTTATTGGAACTTGTCAAAAAAGACAACCATATCGCATTTGCTGAATTGGTGAACAGATATTGGGAAGGTCTGTATAGGCACGTTTGTAAGAAAATTAGAAATAGGGAAGAGGCACAGGATATCATCCAGGATATTTTTTTAGGATTATGGAAAAACAGACTTACCGTAACTTGTGATGCACAAAATAGCCTCTCTTCTTATGTCTATAAGTCGGCAAAATATGCTTCGATTAACTATTTCAGTCGCCCGGGAATTACCATCACCGGCGCGCATCTTCTGGAACAGGTACTTTCTTTTCCTTCTGCACAAAAAACGGATGATGATGTTTTGTACAAGGAACTGAATCATGTGGTGGATGCGGAATTAAATGGGCTTCCCGATCGCTTGCTGTTGCCTTATAAATTGAGTCGTGATCAGCACATGAGTATCAAAGAGATTGCAGCCAGTCTTTCTGTTTCAGAGCAGACCGTGAAAAATAACATCTCGGCCGTGCTTTACAGGATCAGGTTTCGATTAGGGAAATACAATTCTGACACAACCATCTTATTTATCATAGCAGCGATTACCTATGTCAAACAACCATTAATTGATGTTTTAGTAACACTAAATTAAAGTACTAGAGCCCCCTTGCTGTGATAAGTAGTGTAGGATGTCAATAGATAAAAAAGAAGCGGAACTTAAGAAATTCCTTAAAATGTATGTAAATCATCAGACCAGTTTGTCTGAATCGGAGGCGATAGATTACTGGTACGATGCCCTGGATCTGGAAGAAACGAATTCCGGGCTGGAACCGATTACAGATTCCCAGCTTGAGCATCACATAAAGGAATACCTGTTTAAGCATATTGGAAAAAAAAGGCCGCAGCGGAAATACCTGAGTTATGCCGCAGCCTGTTTGATTTTATTGACTACGGCACTGGTATGGTCTTCTAACCAAATGCCAAAGGCCACAATGAAAGCACATGAAATGCGCATTGCTGCGGGCATCGGAGCGCGCAAAGAGATTACTTTAACCGACGGTTCTGTCGTGATGCTAAATGCCGGTAGTCAGCTTTTGATTGCTGCCGACTTTGGAGAAAAAGATAGAAAGGTATCATTAAGCGGTGAAGCCTACTTTAAAATAGCAAAAGATAAAACCAGGCCTTTTTTGGTGCAGTCCGGATTACTTAGGACAAGTGTTTTGGGCACTTCCTTTAACATCAACGCTTACCCGGAAAGGGATAGGATTAAAGTCGCAGTACTTACAGGTAGGGTAATGGTGAGCCAGCTTGAGGGAAAACAGTTCAGACCAATTGCCAAAAACATGACGGTGAATAAAACAGTAAGCTTTTATAAAAGTACAGGGAAATATGAAATCAATACGGAAGATGCTTTGGCCATTACATCCTGGAAGGATGCTAAGTTATTCATCGATAACGCTTCGATAAAGGATATCTCAGAACAATTAAAAAGACATTACAATTTGAAAGTGAATGACTTGAGCAAATCGAATGCTGTTGATCGGTATACCATTCGTTTCAATCATGAATCGATAAACAGCGTGCTCCGGATTTTAACCAGACTAACAGACCGACAGTTTATTTATCAGTACAATCAGATCACCATTAAAAATAAAAACATGTAAAAAACACGCATAAAAAAAACCGGAAATGCGACAACATTTCCGGTCTTAAACGAAGTGCTGAAGCAGCACAGCCGTATTTCCAATGAATTTCGTAAAACATCAAAAACATATCAAATATGCAAAAAATTTACCCGGGTTGCAAATACCCGCTATGGTCCTTAATTAATCTAAAAATGAAGTTAACGATAGCCCTTCTCTTTTTTTCTAATGTGCTCATCTATGCCGGCCCAATATCAGGACAGTCTATGCATGAGGTAAAGATCAACCTGTTTGCCCGGGAAATGCCAGTTAAGGAAGTCATTGGCATGATTGAAAAGCAAAGTAATTTTGTGATCGGCTACAAAAATATGGAAGCCATGCAAAGCAGGAAAATTACCATTAATGCGAAGGAAAAATCCATTGCTGCAATCTTAAATGAGATCATGGCTCCGGCAAGTATTGAGGTGCAACAAATCAGTGATAAGTACATCATCATCAACCCCGTCAAAAATCTGATACCCACTGTGGTTTCGGGTATCATCAAAGATAAAAGAACCGGAGAGACCATTCCTGGTGTGAGCATCAGGGTAAAAGGTACAGTGATTGGTACACAAACTGATATTGATGGTTCTTACAGCCTTTCTGTTAAAGAAGATAGAGCTAGTTTCACACTTGTGGTTTCCTATATTGGTTATAAATCCCAGGAGTTTAGTATTGAACGTTCCAATACTTCGATCAGACAAAATGTACAACTGGAGGAAGATCGTCTCGGCCTGGATGAAGTTGTGGTGACTGGCCAGGGTATTGATGTGAGTAAGCGCCGTTTGTCTACCAACGTGGTCAGCATTAGTGGTGCAGATATAGAGAAAACACCTGGTAGTCGTATTGATCAGTTGCTGCAGTCTAAGCTGCCTAATGCGCAGATCAGGTTAACCGGCGGACAAGCGGGTTCTACCTCAATCATTCGTGCACGTGGGGTGGTTTCGGCATTTATGAACTCGACCCCCGTGGTGTATGTAGATGGTGTACGTATGGACAACCTCAATACACCCGCTACCCTGGGTGGCGGCTCTGCTTCAGGAGCGGGCGTAAGCGCTTTGGCGGATATCCCGATGGATAATATTGAAAAAATTGAGTACATCAATGGCGGGGCAGCCACAACTTTATACGGTTCGGATGCTGCCAATGGTGTCATCCAGATCATCACAAAAAAGGGTGGTTCTGAACGTACAGCCATTACGTTAAACGTGGAAGTCGGACCTGAAGCCTCAACAAATGATTTTTTACATTTCAAGAGAACAAAAGATATGCTTTTCGAAAGGGGAACTTTCCAGAAATACAATGTCGGCATCAATGGTAGTAAAGGTGGACTTGGCTATAGCTTTACCGGTGGTTACATGAACAGCTCTGGTGTGCAGATCATGAAACAAAATGCCAATGAGCGGATCGACATGCGCTCTGGGTTTAGAGCCAATATTGGCGATCAGGTCACTTACGAAAGCAGTTTTACGTTCGTGAACAACAGTTTCAAAAGAAGCAGAAATGGTAATCAAGGTGGCTACACAGGTCTTTGGTTTCTGGAAAGTGGCGCTTCTAAAAATAGCGGACCAGTCAAAAATCCTTTAATCGATGACCTGAACGACGAAGACTATCAGAAGTTGAAAGATTATGTAAGAGAAGCAGAACGCTTACAGGACAACGAGATCGTGGTCAACCGTTTTCAGACCTCTCAGACCTTCAATTACCGTCCGATGGAAAGCCTGGTCATCAAAGCAGTAGGCGGGATTGATTACCGCACCACCAGAAATAAAGTGATTACAACCAACCAGTACATCACACATACTACCGGCAATATCAGTACTGCGGGTGGAAGCATCAGCAATGCGGATAGAAAATACTGGGGCCTAACGATGGAATTGAATGGTCAGCACAAAGCTGAATTGGGGAATTTCTCTTTCATCACAACTTTCGGTGGGCAACTTTTTCGCAATGAGGACCGTCAGGTAGCTTACAATGGTACCAATGTAAGAGATGGTATGCGAGACATCAGTAAGGTTGGCGCAACAACTTCTAATGAGGTGCTGACTGAAGTTGTCAATTACGGACTTTATATTCAGGAGAATTTGGGTTTTAAAAACAAGTTCTTTATTGACCTTGGTTTAAGGGGTGATGGAAACACGGCTTTCGGAAAGGAAGTAGGCGTGCAGTACTACCCTAAAGCTGGTTTCGCTTACATTCCTACTGCCGAGCCTGGTTTTAAGGATGCACTTCCCTTCATTTCATCAGCGAAGCTGAGAGGCAGTTATGGTTTGGCCGGAAATTTCCCTCCTCCGTTCAGAAATGAGAGACTGATAGATTTTGCAAGTTACCTGGGGGCATTGGGTGCTTCTTTTGGTACACCTAAAGTGGATTTAAAACCAGAGAAAACGGCTACGCTGGAGCTTGGTCTGGACCTCGGTTTATTACAGGACCGACTGATATTGACTGCAGGAATTTACCATAGCATCACCAAAGATGCCTTGTTCACGGTGCCTGCCACACCTTCTACAGGTGAGATTGCTACCATCAGAAATGTGGGTAAAATACTAAACAGAGGTGTAGAGCTAAGCATGAACGCTACCCCTATAAAGACCAAAGACCTCTCTCTGTCTATAAATGTATCGGCAAATACCGCTTATAACAAGGTCTTGAGTGCCATGGGGAGCGCACCCTTTAACCTGAACGGTTTTAGTGAGCGTACCATCCAGACGGTAGTTCAGGAAGGCTATCCTGTAGGATTTATTCGTGCTGGTACCGGTACGTTTGGTGCAGATGGCGTGATGGATTCTACTACACCATTGCAATTTTTAGGTAGTACCATTCCCGATCTATACGGTAGTATGGGCCTTAACCTGCAATTTAAAGATTTCAATCTCTTTGCCAATGCCGATTATCAATCGGGTGCGTATGCGAGCAACTGGGATAAACAGTTTCGATTTAATTATGCTGCGGGTAATGAAGGAATCCCTCAGGGTGAAATCGATAAAAATGGAAGAACCAACTGGCTCAATTTTACCAATATGTTTGTAGAGAAAACAGATTTTATCAAAGTGCGGACCATCGGTGCCAGCTATCTTTTTCGCGGTCCTAAATTGGGTAAAACGATCAAAAACCTAACGCTGGGTTTCAGTATCACCAATCCGCTAAACTTTGCTTCTTCTGCTTTCGATCCGGAGAATACCACCAGTGGCAGTGCACAAGGACAAGGTAGAGCAACTACAGGTGGGGTCTCTTATGCAACTTATTCTGCTCCACGTCAATTTTTAGGTTCTGTTAAAGTTAATTTCTAATGTTCATTAAGATGAAAAAATATATGTTTTATCCCGCATTGGTCATGGTGCTGATGCTGGGCAGTTGCGAGTTGGTAGAAGTTGAAAATCCAAATGTTAAGGAAGACCGCTTCATCGGTTCAGGAAACTCAGCCGTTGAATGGACAGATGGCATGCGTCGCCAAATGAGCTTAATGGTGGCCTCAAATACCGAATTTACAGAGCTGGTATCTGACAATTATTTCAACAACTACACGGCAAGCAGCAAGGTATTTGACATTCCTCAAATCAATTTCTTTGATCAGGATGTCGCCAATATCCAGGCTGGGATTCACCGTACCATGGAGATGTGTGATTATGGACTAACCAAAGTATTGCCTGCTGATGCTGGATCTAAACCCATACAGCGCGCTGAACTGCTGATGTATAAGGCTTATGCACACCTGCTGGCTGCGGAGCTTTTTGTGGGAATGCCTGCAACAGCCTTGGGCGAAGTACTTTCACCGGAAGCACACTTCAACGCAGCGATAGCCCTGTTAAATGATGCACAGCCTTTATTTACAGAAAGCAATGACCGGCTGGTTTGTGCACTGCTGCGCGCACGTGCTTATTATGGGTTGGGAAATGCAACTCAGGCCCGTACTGAGGCAAATACGGCCATACAGAATCCGCTTTTACTCAGACAAGTATTGTATGGTACAACGAATGGGCCCGGTAACGGTTTCCAGGCGAATATCTTTACCACAAGTGGTGCCAACCCTTTTGCACCGCTACCGAGACTCGATTTTCTGGATCCTAAATACTTTAATACCAATCCCACTGCAGCGCTGGACCAAAAGCCCATCGCAATCGCGAAAGCGGAAGAGGCTTACCTGATCATCGCTGAGGCTATGGTCTCTTCAAATGATTTGAGCGGTGCCAGGACTACCTTGAAAAATATGCTGACGGAGTGTGTTTCTAAAAGGGCAACCACCAGTCTGAGCGATAAAGCGGAGACCCGAAATGGAGGTAATAAGGTGTATCCTGTAACTGCTATGAAAGTGAAATTTGATGCTGCATCCGCGGAGAAAGATGGGTATATATTGAACAGGCAGACTGGCAATATCACGGCATACCAGGTTTCCGGCACTAAAGTCACAGCTGCAGAAATCGATGCTGCAAATACACAGGACGGTCTTTTATACCTGGTATACCTGCTGAGACAAGAAATTTTTATGGCCGAGGGTCGCCGTATGACTGATCTCGGTATCCGGTTCCCGGTATCAGAACGTGAACAACTGGGCAATAAGAATGTGACTGGTGCACATACCCAGGCCATCATTCCGTCGTTCATTCCCAGAAATCGTGAAATGGATGATTTTGAAATCAATACCGCTTCAGGCGTAGTAACCATGAAGCATGACATGAATAAAATACTTGTTCAAAACAAAACCGCCCCTGAGGTGGTGCCTTTTATCAAATAACAATTTTAAAAAATTAGCAAATGAAAACTATTCAATCTATAAAACATCTGGTTGTACTTGCCATTTTATGCCTTCCAACCATTTTATTTTCCCAGTCTTCGAAACATGTAATCCTGATCAGTATTGACGGCTTTAGGCCGGACTTCTATTTAGATAAAAGCTGGCCAACGCCTAATTTACAGCAGTTGATGCGTGAGGGGGCTTATGCCAAAGGTGTGCGCTGTATTTTTCCAAGTGTAACCTATCCTTCGCATACTACGCTGATTACCGGAGCATTTCCTGCCAAACATGGCATTACCTACAACACCATGCCCAATGATAAAGGTGTGTATGAATGGACTACGGACAGTAAAAAAATAAAAGCCGAAACACTATGGCAGGCAGTTAAAAAAGCAGGAAAAAAATCTGCTTCCATTTCCTGGCCGATTTCTGTCGGTGCAGCAATAGATTATAACCTTCCCGAAATCTGGTCGGCTACCAATATGTCAGATCGCAAAAGTGCCATCGCTGAATTTGCTACACCTAAGGGCTTGTTTGAGGAGATGGAGACCTATGCGATAGGTAAGGCAGAAATTAACGATTTGAACCTGGAATACCTGACCATGGACGAGAACAATAGCCGAATGGCAGCCTATATCATTCGTAAATATAAACCTGAATTTCTAAGTATCCACATTGTTGGGGTAGATGGTGCACAGCATAAAGAAGGACGTTCGGGACCAGGTGTCCTGAAAGCGCTGGCCTCTGCCGATCATGCCGTGTCCAACATTCTTGATGCACTTGTTAAAGCAGGTATCGAAGACAGTACTACTGTAATCGTTACTGGCGACCATGGTTTTGTTGATCTTGATCGGGTACTTTCACCTAACGTGTGGTTAAAAGAAATAGGAATTGACAGTAAAGTAGGTAAGGAAGAACCTGTGGCTAAATTTCAAGCTGCCGGAGGAGCGGCATTTTTTCATCTTAAAGATCCGAAAGATGTAAAGACCTTAGCGAACGTTCGTAAAAAACTGAATGAAATTCCGGAAGCATACAAAAAGCTTTTCAGGATTGTTGAGCGGGCAGAATTGGATAAAATCGGGGCCGATCCACATGCAAGTTTTGCTTTGGCTCCGGTTAAAGGCGTCTATATCCAGGATAAAGATTCCGGCGATATTTTAGGTCCAAAAAAAGGTGGTGCCCACGGGTACTTCCCTGATATTCCTGAAATTCAAACTGGTTTTATCATTAGCGGTGCAGGTGTGCGCAAAGGAGTGGCTTTAGATGTCATTGGTTTGGAAGATGTAGCACCTACTGCTGCGAGATTTTTAGGTGTAAAACTCAATGCTGCTGATGGAAAGGCGGTCACTGCATTTATGAAGGATAAATAGCATTTTTTTAATCACAATTGAATGGGTTAATCTCATTCAATTGTGATTTATTTTTCCAATAAAAAAACAATATGGACGTTAGAAATGTATTTTACCTGGTAATTACCAACCAAATTAAACCAGGATTTATACATAGCAATGCTCATAAACGATAAAACAGTACCAGCACTTCATCCCGATCAATTGTTCGCCGATGGGTTAGTTTACCTCAATACGGCGCAATGGGCACTGGCTTATGCTGCTTTTACGCAGCTCCGTAACGATAAAAAGAATCAATCTCCTTCCTTATTATACAATATGGCCCTTTGTCATGTATTTGCCAAAGAACATCAGAAAGCCATCGCCGTATTGGAGGAAGCACTAATGCTCCTCGCTGCACCTTCCTGGTCATCGCAGTCGGCCGGCCATTTGCCAGAGCCCTTATTGACACAGGAGTATCAAAGTAATCATCATTACCTGGCACTAAACGAAACAGCAGTTGCATTGCATTCGACAATTGTAAAATTGCGCATCCGCAGATTGTTGGTCGACCTGCATCTGGAACTTCAAAACTGGCAGGAAGTGCTGCGGTTATCATCATTACCTGGAATGGAAAAATGCAAGAATGTAATTGAAGCATGTACAATTGCTAAGACTAAGATAAATACCTCAACAGAATGATAAATTTATTTGACATAGAACGCGCTTATTTGCAGGGCGAAGAACTTCCGGAGATCAACGGTATGTACAATGAAGTGGCAGAAGATGCTAACGAAGAGCAGCAGCTGGAAATTTGGAAACAAGTATGTGGTTTTGCCAATGTAGCGATGCTTGATCAGCTCATTGCTAAAGGCTGGGTAGCGGCAAGGGTAGAAGATCGGTATGGAAACACATTGCTACACCTTATGGCACAGGCTCCAAACGCGCGAAACTATGTGATACCTGAACAAAGGGTTTATGAAACCACGAAGCAATTGCTGGCCGCCAAGGTTAGCCCCTTAAGAAAAAACAATGAGGGGGATACCGCCTTGATGCTGGGCGCAAGGGCAGGGTACTCCGAAATGCTTCAGGCCTATCAGGAAATTGGGGCAAAAATAGATTTTACCGATAGAAATGGAAACACTCTGTTGCATATTGCAGCACAATATGCTTCAGAGGAACGCTTAAGTCAGTTTATTACTTTTGCTTTGTTGGCCATGGAATTTGGAGCAGATCCTTATCAAAAGAACAATATCGGAGAAACAGCCATTGATGTGGCCATTCGTTACAAATCGAAAGCAATCGGCGCGTTGTTGAATGGCGCGGATTTATCTGACGAAAACACTGGCCAGCTCTATCTTCAGGCAGGCGGTATGGATGTTTTTCAGGCCTGTATCTATGGCGATGCCGGAGCTTTAAAGGCATTGATCCAGCTTGGGGAAAACCTAAATGAAGCCTATGACAAAGCTGGAGATAATCACCATGGAATGACCGCGCTGGCAATTACCATGGTGAAACATGATTTCGATTGTACCGATTTACTCCTTAAAAATGGAGCCGATCCAATGCTGCGCGACAGTAAGTCCTGGCATCCTTTCAGATATCTTTTTACGCCCAGCTCCAGTGTAAACACTGGCTTTGGAGATTTTGAACGTAAAACTTTTGAACGAATCCTGAAGTCATATCTGGAAGCAGGTTTTGACATCAATTCACTTTTGGATGATGATGAAAATACGCTGTTGACGCTGGCAGCTAAACATGCTGACAGGTTGCCGCTATACAATGGCAATACCATTGCAACCGTCCTTATAGCTGAAGCTATTTATGCAAATGCAGATGTAAACAAAACGAACCGCGAAGGGATTTCGCCACTGATGTATTTGGGCTTGGGGGATGCCTCAAGGGCAGAGAAAAACTTTTTAACGCTGCTGGAACAAGGTGCTTCTACGGAGCTCCGTGATAAAAATGGAAAAACGGCATTGATGTATGCGGTGAACAACTCGGATCGATCGGTTGCTAAAACCTATTGTGAATTACTGGCGGAATTTGGAAAGCCATTGCTGGATGCAAAAGACAACGCAGAAAAATCTGCGCTGGATTATGCCGTAGCACAGAATAATGAACCTTTGGTCGCCTGGATCCTGGAAAAACAATAAGCTTACAGGCCATTCAATTACAAATTAAAACATACTTACTATGGAAAATATTTTTTTAAACGCATGTAAAAACAACCAGAAAGGAATTGTTCAGACCTTTATGAAGCGGGGCGGCATCAACCTCGATAAACGGGATGCCATGGGCAATACGGCTTTGTTTTACGCTTGCCAGAAGGGTGCAAGAGATGTGGTTAAAATTCTGGTTGAAGGTGGCGCTGATGTCAATCTGGCAAACAATCAAAGCATGACGCCTTTACATATGGTCTCGCAAAGTGGCAATAAAGAAATTGTGGCCGTTTTGCTGGATAGCGGAGCTGACATCAATGTAACGGATAAAGAAGGGAAAACCCCTTTGATTTATTCCATAAAAGATGGAAGAACAGAGTTTACCAAATTCCTGCTTGCTAAAGGAGCAGACAAAAGCATCAAGGATAATGAAGGATACAGTGCGCTGGATTATGCAACCAGCAGGGGATTGCGGGATACCATCGCCTTTTTGGCTGGCGATACGACAGAAAAAGACAGCCAGGGAAATACACCACTCCATCAGGCTGTATGGAACAATGAGGCTGAAGTGGTTAAAGAACTGTTAAAAATAGCCTCAATTGACCTCAACGGACACAATGACCAGGGAGATACGGCTCTGGTATTGGCTTGTATACAAAACAACCTCAGGGTGGCCGGGATTTTACTTGATGCCGGTGCTGATATGCTGCTGAGACGTTTAGACGGCAATACCGCTTTGCATTACAGTAGCGGCAGGGGCAACAAAGAAATCGTTAAATTGCTCCTGGAAAAGGGAATGGACATCAACAGTAAAAACAACGAAGGTGAAACGCCACTCATTGTTGCTGCCATTTGCGGCTTTAATGACGTGACAGCCCTGCTTATTGAACGCGGTGCTAACCTTGACGAAAAAGACAATAACGAATATTCAGCACTACATTATGCTTCAGTAAAAGGCTATAATGAAATTGTTGAACAATTGCTTATGGGCGGAGCTACTTCTTAATGCTTTGTGGTTCTAAATACCGTTTGCCTTTGTCAAAATGATTGGCTTACCGGAAGTGATCAATATGGTATGTTCATGCTGGGCTACAAATCCGCCTTGATTGCCTGTGAATGCCCAGCCATCTTTGGCCGTTCTAATGGAAGTCGACTGTGTGGAGATGAAGGTTTCAATGGCAACAACGGAATCCTTTCGGAACCGCCTTTTGTCGTAACGGTCAAAGTAATTTACAATGGCATCCGGTTCTTCATGTAAACTTCGGCCAACACCGTGACCAGCTAAATCGCGGATCACGGTGTATCCGGCTTTTTTTGCTTTGTTTTCTATCAATTTTCCAATGTCAGAAATTTTGATGCCACCGCTAATCTGGGAAATGGCTTCCAGTAGTATTTCTTTTGAGGTGTCGATCAGGGGTTGCAGACCCTGTAGGTCTTCTCCGACAATAAAGGAACAGCCATTGTCAGACCAAAAGCCATCCAGTTCTGCAGATACATCAATGTTGATGATGTCGCCGTTTTTCAGAATGACCTGATCTGAAGGAATGCCATGTGCAAATTCATTATTGACACTGATGCAGCTGTAACCAGGAAAAGCATAAGTTTCGAATGGCGCAGATTTTGCCCCAAGCTTTTCCAGTAACTCCCTTCCGTATTCGTCGATGTCTTTGGTCGTGCAACCTATCTGTGCATACTCAGTCATTTTTTTCAGCGTAAGGGCTACGGCCTCACTTACGCGGCTGATGCCCTGTAACTCTTCTTCGGTTTTGATCACCATAACACTATATCATTCAGTTTGACGCAAAACTAGGCCCATTTAAACTATTCTCATAGTAAATATTAGACATTGCCTTGTGTTCCAGTGAATAAGAGCGCATTTGTGTGCCCGGTATGCTGATGCACTGGGCAACCCTGCACAACACAAACCTGCTCTCCTGTACAAAAATGAACCATTTCCGTACAAAAATGAACCCTCCTAAAGGGATCTGGTATTTAGTTTTGTAAAACACCAGATATAATAGCCGAACCAGATATGAGCAGCAATCCAGTGACTAATTTAAAATCAGTACTTTTATTTATCCTGTCCGTAAACCTATTCCCCACTGCGTACGCCCAGGATCAGTACTATAGTCACCTGGCTAAAGATACTTTAACCATTGGCAACAGTCTGATTGAGCGTAAATTTATATGGAACAAAGGTAATCTGATTACGCATAGTCTGACCGATAAATCGTCTGGGCAATCCTGGATCAATAAAAATAAAGCTCCGGATTTCCTGATCTCCAAAAGTATATCCGATGCTTCAAACGCGGTTTACCATAGTAGAGAAGTCGCGGAAACATCCATCCAGCCGGTACATTGGGAAACAACAGTCACCTACACCTTGGGGCCGCTTGAGGTTCAAAGGGTATTTCGTATTTTTAAGCATAGTCCGGCTATTGCATGTGATACTTACCTGAAAGGACGGCTTAGCGATGTCGTTACAGAGCGTGCCGGTAATCTGGCCGATCGAAAGAATATAGAATTTACGGAAGACATGAATTCCGGGCAAGCCATACCAGTTTTAGACCAGGTTAAACTGGAAGGATTCCATTGGCAATGCAAAACAGTAGAATTTTTTGACGTAACCGATTGGAACAACAACCTGGTGGCCGAAAAACGGTTTATTCCCTATCGGAAAAATGGGCATCGCGGGAATTTGCTTTTTGCGCATAACCAGGAGAAAGAAGCTGGTTTCTTCTTTTTGAAAGAAGCACCAGGTTCTAGTGTACAATTGGCCTATAGCGGCCAGGATTTTACCACAGAGTTTGGACATTTTGCCGTAAACGGGCTGGGACTTCGTCCGGCTGACATCAATGAAAAAGAATGGCGTAAAGCTTACACTTGTGTAGTTGGTGTATATACAGGAACCGAACTGGATCAGTTGAAAGCCTTGCGCAGCTACCAGAAAAATATCCGTAAATCACTTCCCGGGCGTGATGAAATGGTGATGATGAATACCTGGGGCGACCGGAGTCAGGATTCAAAAATAAATGAAAAGTTTACGCTGCTGGAGTTAGAAAATGCTGCAAAGTTGGGCATCACCCATTTCCAGATAGATGACGGATGGCAACTTGGGAAAAGTCCCAATTCGGCTCTGGCAAAAGGTTCCTTTAAAAACATCTGGGACAACCCGGACTATTGGAAACCCGATCCGATTAAATATCCAAATGGGCTTTATCCCATCATAAAGCGTGGTAAAGAACTTGGTATTGAAATTTGCCTTTGGTTTAACCCCAGCGTACAGCATGATTATGCGGATTGGGAAAAAGATGCTTTAGCCATAGTTAAACTGTATGAAACCTATGGCATTCGGACTTTCAAGATTGATGGCCTGGCCATTCCCAATAAAGCCTCAGAAACCAATCTCATCAAACTGTTCAACCGGGTATTGGTACTGACAAAAAATGAGGTTGTTTTCAATCTGGATGCAACAGCCGGCCGTCGAGGTGGCTACCATATGCTTACCGAATACGGTAACATTTTTCTGGAAAACAGGTATACCGACTGGCAGAATTATTATCCCCATTGGACATTACGCAATCTATGGCAATTGTCTAAATATGTTCCGGCTGAAAAGCTTCAGGTAGAATTTTTAAATAAATGGAGAAATGTAGATAAGTATGGCAATGACTTGTTTGCGCCCGCTAATTACTCTTTTGAGTACCTTTTTGCAAGTACCATGGCCGGACAGCCCCTGGCCTGGTTTGAAGCCAGTGCACTACCAGCAGAGGCCATGAAGGTTAAAGGACTGATAGCAGCCTATAAAAAGGTTCAGCATGACTTTCACTCAGGTATCATTTTACCGATAGGCGAGGAGCCCTCGGGCAAATCCTGGAGCGGCTTCCAATCCCTGAAAGGCCAGGAAGGATATTTTATTTTTTTCAGGGCTTATCATCCGGATAAGATCGGTGTCCTGGAAACCTGGTTACCGGAGCACACCAAGGTCAAATGTACACCTGTACTGGGAAGTGCTAAAGCCATGATCCAGACTACCGGATATAAAGGCACTTTAAAAATTGAACTGCCCCAAACCAGGGACTTTGCCATGTATAAATATGAAATCCTCAAATAAATACCAAATCATGAAACGATACACTTTGCTTCTGTTTTTCCTGTTGCTTATTCAGACATCCGCATTTGCACAACAACCTTATCAGCTCAGTTCGCCGGACGGGAAGTTGCAGGTGAACGTGCTTATTGGCGATAGCATTACTTACAGCGTATCACATGAGGGAAGTCCGGTGCTTAGTCCTTCGGCCATTTGCATGCAGCTCGGGGACGGTAAAAATTTCGGGATCCGATCTAAAGTTAAACAGGCTAGGCTGCAATCGGTAAATCAGGAAATAGCGGCACACTTTTATAAAAGAAGCCGGATCAAAGATGAATACAAAGAGCTGACATTAGAATTTAGCTCGGATTTCAGATTGGTTTTCCGGGCCTACAATGAGGGACTTGCTTACCGCTTCATTTCAACCGGAAAAAAAGATTTTGTAGTCAAGGATGAACTGGCGACATTCCATTTTCCGAAAGATTATGATGCGTATATTCCTTATGTAAAGTCTAAAGCTAAAGACCTGGACGGTCAATATTTCAATTCTTTTGAAAATACCTATACGTATACGCCACTCAGTAAAATGAACAAGGACCAGCTGGCTTTTTCACCACTTGTTGTCGCCCTGGAGGGCGGAAAAAAGGTGTGTCTGGCCGAAGCAGATCTGGAAAGTTATCCCGGCATGTACCTCATTAATGCTACTGGAATGGCTACGCTGCAATCCAATTTTGCGCCGCGTCCGGCTTCAACCGAACAGGGCGGCCACAATCGGCTGCAGCAATTGGTTACTAAAAGAATGCCCTATATCGCAAAGGCGAAAGCTGGGATGAAATTTCCCTGGCGCATCGTGATTGTAACTGCGTCAGACAAAGCGCTTGCTGATAACGACATGGTTTACAAGCTTGCTGCACCTTCAAAGCTGCAGGACCTTTCCTGGATAAAACCGGGTAAAGTGGCCTGGGAATGGTGGAACAATTGGGGACTTTCCCATGTAGATTTTACGGCCGGTGTAAACAATGAAACCTATATGGCTTACATCGATTTTGCAGCCAAAAACGGTATTGAATATGTGATTTTGGATGAAGGCTGGGCTGTTAACCTCAAAGCAGATTTGTTCCAGGTGGTTCCGGAGATCGATTTAAAGAAACTGATTGCCTATGGCAAATCTAAAAAGGTAGACCTGATTCTTTGGGCTGGATATTACGCTTTTGAGCGCGATATGGAGGAGGTTTGCAGGCACTATGCTGCAATGGGGATTAAAGGTTTTAAAATAGATTTTATGGACAGGGACGATCAGGTTATGGTTGATTTCCATTACCGTGCTGCGGAAACTGCTGCGAGGCATAAAATGCTTGTTGATTTTCATGGGACTTATAAACCGACAGGTTTAAACCGGACTTACCCGAATGTGATCAATTATGAGGCTGTAAATGGTCTGGAACAAATGAAATGGACAGGGCCGGAAATGGATATGGTAACCTACGATGTGACTATGCCTTTTATCCGCATGGTGGCAGGGCCTGTAGACTATACCCAGGGCGCAATGCGAAATGCCACAAAGCGCACACACCGAGGGATCAATGACGAACCCATGAGTCAGGGCACGCGTTGCAGGCAGCTGGCTGAGTATGTGATCTTTGAATCTCCATTGAATATGCTTTGTGACAGCCCGGTCAATTATGAGAAAGAACAGGAGTGTACCGACTTCATTACTGCCATCCCCACAGTCTGGGACAATACAGTAGCATTGAATGGTGAGATTGGAAAATACATTACCATAGCCCGGCAAAAAGGAGATACCTGGTACCTGGGGGCTTTAACCAATTGGGATGCGCGAAAACTGGAACTGGATCTTTCTTTCCTTAATGCGGGTAATTATATCGCCGAAATATACAAAGACGGTTCCAATGCCAATAAAATCGCCTCCGACTATCAAAAAGAAACCATTGACATTCCGGCAAATAAAAAATTGACGATCGCTATGGCCCAGGGGGGCGGCTTCGCCATGAAAATTTTAAAAAAATAATAACCTGTCTCATATGATTTTAACCAAAGCCTTTTTTACTTCACTGATACTGTTTAGCTTGTTTGGCGCGCAGGTATTTGCACAAGATGTGCTGACAAATGTGTATGGACGAAACATACAATCCTTAAATGGTAAATGGGATGCCATTATTGACCAATATGATCAGGGCCGAAAAAACAAAATATTCCTCAATAAAAAGCCGGAGGGCAAAACTGATTTTTACGAATATTCCTTTTCGAATGGACTGCGCTTAAATGTACCTTCGGATTGGAACAGCCAATTGCCGGAATTGAAATATTATGAAGGAACCATATGGTATGCACGCCATTTTGATGTACCAAAAGAAAGTGGGAAACGATTGTTCCTGTATTTTGCTGCTGTAAGTTACCGCTGTAAAATATATTTAAATGGTCAGGAAATTGGCCAGCATGAAGGTGGTTTTACACCTTTTCAAATAGAAGTAACTGATGTTGTGAAACAGGCCGGGAATTTTCTTGCCCTGGAAGTGAACAATACGCGCACAGCAGATGCCATACCGGCCAAGTCGTTTGACTGGTGGAATTATGGGGGGATTACCCGCGATGTGATGCTCGTATCTACACCTAAAACCTTTATTAAGGATTATTTTATACAGTTGGAAAAGCACAAGGCCGATCAGATCAACGTTCAGGTAAAACTGTCGGACCCGCTTGTGAATGCTGAAATCCTGGTTGAAATTCCGGAGTTGAAGATCAGACAGAAATTACTTACAGATCAAAATGGCCAAGCCAGAATGTCGATTAAAAACATTAAAAACTTGCAACGCTGGTCGCCGGATTTACCTAAGCGCTACCAGGTTGTGCTTGCGGCTAAAGAAGATCGCGTGACTGAACTTATCGGCTTCCGTAACCTGGCAGTTAAAGGTACTGCGGTTTATCTGAATGACAAGCCCATATTTCTGAAGTCAGTGAGTTTTCATGAGGAGATACCCCAACGGAAAGGCCGTGCATTTTCAGAACCTGATGCCGTAATGCTTTTATCTGAAGCCAAAGCTTTAGGTTGTAACATGATCCGGCTGGCCCATTATCCACAAAATGAACATACCGTACGCATGGCTGAGCAAATGGGCTTCCTGCTTTGGGAAGAGATCCCGATCTGGCAAGGTATTGATTTTGAAAACACGGATACGCGGTTAAAGGCAGGTGCTATGATGAAAGAAATGGTGATGCGCGATAAAAATCGTTGCGCCTTAACTTTCTGGGGAATGGCCAATGAAACACAGCCTTCCGGGCCCAGGAACGAATTCCTGAAATACCTGATCAAATGCTGTAAGGACATCGACAGTACCCGGTTAATTACCGCGGCTTTCGACCTGGTTAAGTTTGATCGCAACAGACAGCTGTTTGTAATGGATGACCCATTTATCAATGAATTGGATGTGGTGGCCGTTAATAAATATCTGGGTTGGTATCATCCCTGGCCGGTTAGTCCGGACAAAGCCATATGGGATGTGGCTAAGGGTAAACCCCTGATCGTTTCAGAGTTTGGTGCTGAAGCTTTATATGGCAAAACCGGGGATGCCGACGTAGCAAGCTCCTGGAGCGAAGATTATCAGGCCGGTTTGTATCGCGATAACATCGAAATGTTTAAGCACATCCCTAATCTGGCTGGCGTTTCTCCCTGGGTATTGTTCGACTTCCGCTCACCGTTCCGTTTTCATCCGACTAACCAGGATGGCTGGAACAGAAAAGGACTTGTTTCTGATCAGGGATATAGAAAGAAAGCCTGGTACATCATGAGAGCCTATTTTCAAAACATTAAATAAAGACAAGATGAGACGATATTTTTCATTCCTATTTTTTACCATTTTGCTCAGCACAGGTCAGGTCAAAGCCCAGCCACTCCGGGCAGTTGTAGATCATGCGCTTGAATTTGCCACACAGCAAAGCCTGCTGATGGCAAAAAAGTACGAAGATCAGCCAGGCAGACTACCCAGGTCATTTGAACAGGGCAAAGATACTTCTTCTGATTCCAGGTGGTGGTGCAGTGGCTTTTTTCCTGGCTCACTATGGTATATTTTCGAAAATAGCCAAAATCAGGAAGTACTAAAGTATGCGAAAATGTATACCGACAGGGTGGAACGGGAAAAGTATACCACCGATAACCATGATGTGGGTTTTATGCTGTATTGTAGTTTTGGCAATGGCTTACGGCTGACGGGAGCGGAGCATTATAAGGAAGTGCTGCTGACTGGCGCCAGGTCGCTAGCTACGCGCTATGACCCAAAAGTTGGACTCATACGCTCCTGGGACCATAACAAAGAAGTCTGGCAATATCCGGTTATCATTGACAACATCATGAACCTGGAACTGCTGTTGTGGGCGGCATCTTATTCCAAAGACGAAAGTTTTAGTAAAATCGCCAGGTCACATGCCGATAAAACGATGAAATATCATTTTCGTCCCGATTACAGCTCCTACCATGTCGTTTCATACGACCGGCAAACCGGGGTTCCACATCGTAAGCAGACCCACCAGGGATATGCCGACGATTCTTCATGGAGTCGTGGTCAGGCCTGGGGACTTTACGGCTACACTTATCTCTACAGGGAAACAAAGGATAAACGTTACCTGGACCAGGCCCGGCACATTGCAGATTATCTGATCAACCATCCGAAAATGCCTGCAGATTTTATTCCTTACTGGGATTACAATACACCGGATATACCGAATACACCGCGTGATGCATCTGCAGCATGTATCATGGCTTCGGCTTTAGTTGAACTTAGCGATTTTGTTGATGCGAAGTCAAAAGAGAAGTATATGCAGGTTCTGGATCGGCAGATCCGGACCCTGGCATCTGATGCCTATACCGCAAAATTGGGAGAAAACGGAGATTTCATTCTCAAGCACAGCACAGGGGCATATCCCTTTAAATCGGAGGTTGATGCACCCCTTACTTATGCAGACTACTATTACCTGGAGGCCCTCAGCAGGTTAAAGAAAAAATTATAAGCATTTCATTTCAGCACACAAAAAAACATAAAACATGAATAACATCAAACATTGCTATACTTTTCTATTGGCCATGTTGGTACTGATGCCCTTTCTTTCGGCAAGATCACAGACCCATGAAATAGATCTATCGGGTCAGTGGGGTTTTCAAACCGACGTCATGGATTTCAGGCGGGGCTCGCTCTCGCCAAGATACAACCATAAACTGCAGGAAACGATCCAGTTGCCCGGCATTACCGACGATTATCAGATCGGTTATAAGGTTCCTTACAGATACATAGACCGCCTTACCCGTAAATACGAGTATATGGGGCCGGCCTGGTATCAGCGTGACATAGAAATTCCTGCAGCATGGAAGGGGAAACAGATCTTTATTTATTTTGAGCGCACACATTGGCTAAGTTCCATTTATGTAGATACCAAGGAAGTCAGCAAAATTGATTACATCAGTGTTCCCCATAACCATGATCTCAGCGCTTTTGTAAAACCGGGAAAAACGCATCGGATCACAGTATGCATAGACAACCGCTTTCAGTACAATACCCATAAATGGGACCATGCCCATACCGAGTTTACCCAAATTAACTGGAACGGCATTTTAGGCGAAATGAAGCTGGTCGCCGTTGATCCGGTTTATATTGAAGATCTGCAGGTGTATCCCAACATCAATGAGAAATCCATCCGGGTGAAAATGGAAATCATCAACCGGACCGGAAAACAGATATCCGGAGATGCCGGTTTCAAGGTGGCAGGCAAAAATTACAACCTCAGCAAGGTGCTGCGGGTTAGCGGTAAAGATTCTGTGATCCACTTTGAAGGTACCATACCACTCGGAAAGCAAATCAAGTTGTGGGATGAATTTAATCCCAATGTGTACGATATCACCTGTCAGCTGAATACGAGTACGGATCAGGCTAAATATCAGCATGAAAAATCGGTGAGCTTCGGAATGCGTGAAGTGAAACAAGGTAAAAACCATGTGATGATCAACAATCGTCCGGTGCATTTAAGGGGGAATGTAGAGAATGCCGTATTCCCTAAAACGGGACACGCCCCTGTTGATGATGCGGAATGGGAACGGATCATGTTGCTGATGAAAGCTTATGGATTGAATCACCTGCGTTTTCATTCCTGGTGCCCACCTGATGCAGCCTTCAGGATGGCAGATAGATATGGGATTTATTTTGAAGTGGAGATGCCAATGTGGGGGAGGGATGCGGAGCCAGATGAAGCACGGTACAATTTCTTTAGACGTGAAATGAGCGCCATACTCAAAGCTTATGGCAATCATCCTTCATTTGTACTGTATTGTAATGGAAATGAAATTACGGGCAATTTTGATTTTATTGAACAGCTGACTGCCAGTGGTAGGGCAATGGACGAAAGACATCTTTTTTGCGGTTCCACAGCCCGTACCCGCGTAAAATCGGACCAGTTTTATGTATCCCAGCAAACCAATAAAGGACCGGTTAAGGTGTATGAAGGTTTACCATATACCAATTGGGATGTCAGTAAACAATCTGATGTGGATGTTCCGGTGATTTCACATGAGTCGGGCCAACGCGCCATTTACCCAAATTTTGAAGAGATTAAGAAATACAGTAAAAGTCCTGTAGAACCACGAAATTTTGAGGTGTTCCGTGAACAGCTGGAAAAGAACGGCATGCTGGACCAGGCCAATGATTTTTTCTGGGCTTCGGGCGCGCTGACTGTAGTAGAATACAAGGCGGTGATTGAGGCTTTGTTACGCTCCTCCAAATCTGCCGGTTTTCAGTTGTTGTCTTTGAATGACTTCCCCGGACAAGGATATGCATCTGTAGGGATTTTAGATCCTTTCTGGGATTCGAAAGGCTTGGTTACTCCGGCAAAATGGCGGGAATTCTGCGCACCTACGGTGGCTTTACTGCGGTACGAAAAAAGCGCTTATTTTAACGATGAGACCTTCTCTGCAGATGCAGAATTGTATAATTTCAGCGCCTCGGGCTTAAAGAATGCCAAAATAAAATGGTGGCTGAGCGATGCATCCGGTAAAGTTTTGAAAAGGGGCAACCTGCCAGCACAGTCGCTGGGTACCGGTGACGTTTTTCCTTTGGGCAAATTCTCCTTCGATTTAAAAGGCCATCATCAAGCTGAAAAGCTGAGTGTCCATGTAGCTGTAAATGATAGCATTCAAAACAGCTGGAACATCTGGGTGTATCCGAGAAACCAGCAAATCATGGAATCCACAAATGAGGTTTGGTACACGAGGGTATATGATGAGCAGACGAAACAAAAGCTTGCTGCAGGTGCCAGGGTTGTATTTTGCCCGATACCTGATCAGGTAAAAGGCCGCAAATCTATATTTCATAACCATTTCTGGAATCCAATCATGTTTGCATGGCCACCGATGACCATCGGATGCCTGATCCATGACAAAGAACCGGTATTCAACAACTTTGTGACTGCCAACCATACCGATTGGCAGTGGTGGGATATCCTCAATTATGCAAAAGTAATTGAACTGAAAGATGCGCCTGGAGATTTACGGCCTTTTATACAAGTCATAGATGCGAACGACAACAATGAGAAGCTGGGCATAGGCTTCGAGGCGAAGGTGGGGAAAGGGAAACTGTTGGTGCTGGCTGTAGATACGCAGAAAGATATCGATAAACGACCTGCCACCAGGCAATTGTTGAAAAGCATAGATGCTTATGTAAAGGGCAATCAGTTTGATCCGAAAATTGAAGTGGATCCGGACTTTATCAATTCTTTTATAAACAGATAAACGCTTAAGATGCTGAAACAATTTTTTAAAAATATATTAAAGATCAGTTGGTTGATCACAGCTTTGGTTAGCCTTTCAGGCTTTGTTCTGGCTCAGGAAATTGTTTTGGACAAGCAGGCCGACCTGGAACAGGTATACCTGAAAAGTAACGAATCTGTAGGGCTGTTACCGATGAATGACCTGGATATGGAGTTTGGATATGTACTTTACGAATCAGAAATCCAGGTAGATCAGGCCAACAGTGTGCTGGAGTTGGAGCACGTGCGGGACTATGCGGTAGTTTTTGTGGATGAGCAGTTACAGGGTACGCTAACAGATGGCAGGAAGAAAGTCTCGCTGAAGGTCACACCTGGAAAATACAAGCTAAAGCTTTATGTAGAAAACATCGGACGGATTACCTATGGCCCGGAAATTTTAGACAATTCCAGGGGCTTGTTTGGCAGCGTTTCCTTAAATGCGGGGGAAATTGAAAACTGGACGATCACACCGCTCCACATTAAGGGGCTTGATGTTGCCGGTCTGAAGTTCAATGCGCGGAGGGAAAGCTCAGTTCCGGGCTTTCTGCATGGAAATTTCCATATCGACCATCCGAAAGATGGTTACCTCGATATTTCGGGATGGGGAATGGGTGAGGTATGGATTAATGGAAAATATATCGGTGCATTCTGGGAGGAAGAGAAACAACAGTCCATCCAGGTTTCTGCAGATCTGCTTCAAAAAGGGCAGAACGAAATCACTGTTTTTGAACTGAAAAATTCGGGACAAAAAACGATGAAAATAACGGATCAACCAGTGTTTAAATAATCAGAATAAATGAAAACAACAATAACCAGCCTGCTCGCGCTGGTATTCCTGACTAAGGGCTTATTGGCACAGCCTAAAAAACAAGGTTTCTTATACCAGGATGCCGGTAAACCAATTGAAGAACGCATCAGCGATTTGCTGGGCCGGATGACGCTGGAAGAAAAGGTCATGCAATTGAACCAATACACTTTGGGCAGAAATGACAATGCCAATAATATGGCCGATCCTGTGAATGATATTCCGGCGGAGATTGGGTCTTTGATTTATTTTAGCAGCAATCCCGACTTGCGTAACCGTGTGCAGCATAAAGCGATGGAAAAAAGCCGGTTGGGCATACCCATCCTGTTTGGATATGATGTGATACACGGTTTCCGCACCATTTACCCCATATCACTCGCGCAGGCTTGCTCCTGGAACCCTGAATTGGTGCGTCAGGCTACTGCTGTGGCCGCGCAGGAGTCTAGAATGTCGGGTGTAGACTGGACTTTTTCGCCCATGATCGATGTGGCACGCGATGGACGCTGGGGGCGCGTTGCTGAAGGATATGGCGAAGATCCATACACGAACGCTGTATTTGCTGTAGCCTCTGTAAAGGGATATCAGGGAGATAATTTAGCCAGTCCGACAAACGTAGCCGCTTGCCTTAAACATTATGTCGGTTATGGTGCATCAGAAGGCGGACGTGATTACGTTTATACAGAAATTTCAAATCAAACGCTTTGGGATACCTATATGCTTCCTTACGAAGAAGGTGTAAAAGCCGGAGCTGCAACCTTGATGAGTTCTTTTAACGACATCAGTGGTACCCCGAGTTCTGCCAATGAATACCTGTTACGCGATATTTTAAAAAAACGTTGGCAGCACGATGGTTTTGTGGTTTCAGATTGGGGTGCTATCGTACAGCTTACGGCTCAGGGCGTGGCCAAAGACAGGAAAGAGGCAACATTAAAATCATTTAATGCCGGTGTGGAAATGGATATGATGAACCAGTGTTATGATCGCCACCTGGCTGATCTGGTTAAGGAGGGTAAGGTGAAGGCAGATTTGCTTGACGATGCCGTGAAACGGGTACTTCGCGTGAAATTTCGTCTGGGTCTCTTTGAACGGCCTTTTACACCGGTAAGTACAGAAAAGGAACGATTTCTTTTACCTAAAAGCCTGAAAATCGCAACGCGCCTGGCAGAAGAATCTATTGTGTTGCTTAAGAATGAGCGTAAAACGCTGCCTTTGTCTGCTGCCTTAAAAAAAATCGCTGTGATCGGACCGATGTCGAATAGCAAATGGAATTTACTGGGCTCCTGGAGGGCTCAGGGGAATGCAGACGATGCAACTACCGTATATGAAGGTCTGAAACGCGAACTTGAAGGCAAAACCCAGGTGGTCCAGGCCCCAGGTTGCGATTTTGATGGAAATGATCAATCGGGTTTCGCAGAAGCCGTAAATATGGCTGCTGGCGCCGATGCGATTGTTGTTTGTTTAGGAGAGAAAAGTCAGTGGAGCGGAGAAAACGCTTCCCGGTCCACCATAGCCTTGCCACAGCTGCAGGAAGAACTGCTGTTTGCACTTAAAAAGACAGGAAAACCGCTTATTCTTGTCCTTTCAAGTGGCCGTCCTTTGGAATTGAACCGCTTAGAGCCCCTGTGCGATGCGATTGTGACGATGTGGCAGCCGGGAACACCGGGTGGAAGTCCAATAGCTGCTGTAATTTCCGGCAAGGTAAACCCCTCAGGAAAACTGGCGATGACTTTTCCTTATGCTACTGGTCAGATTCCAATTTATTACAACCACCGGCAGAGCGCCAGACCTCATCAGGGCAAATATCAGGACATCCAGGCTAAGCCGTTATACGATTTTGGTTACGGCTTGAGTTATACCACTTTTGAATACGGCGACTTGAAAGCTTCGGCCCGGAAAGTTAAATCCGATGGAACTTTAACCCTTGAAGTGGCAGTGAAAAATACGGGTGATGCAGATGGTCTAGAAACCGTTCACTGGTATCTATCGGATCCGGTAAGCAGTATTTCCCGCCCGCTGAAAGCACTTAAGTATTTTCAGAAGCAATTGGTGAAAAAAGGCGAGACCCGGATTTTCAGTTTCCAGGTCAATGTGAAAAAAGACTTTGGATTTGTTGACGGAAAAGGTGAAAAGTTTATTGAAGCAGGCGACTATGAAGTGATGGTGAAAGACAAAAAAATAAAAATAGAGGTTACACCATAAAATAGACAGATAACCATGAAAATATGCCTGTTTGTACAAAAGCAAACCATTTCCGTACAAAAACGAACCCTCCTAAGCAGGGTTTGTATTTAGTTTTGTGCATACCAAAATATAAAACCGAACCAAATATGAAAATGTAATCATTGCAGTCATTCAACTTTTGTCGTGTCTTGATAAAAGTCTGCCAATCACAAGAAATGATGTTTAACGATCAAATAGCAATGCCTATAGGAAAAATCAGACCAATAGAATTACCTTCATTTCTGATATGAAAATGGAGACAAAAAATGTAAAATATTTTAAATACTAACCATATATAAATCTAAATGATAAAAGAAATACACATCAAGCTAAAAGGCTGCATTTTGGTTTTTGCCCTGCTCTTGCTATCGGCAGCCCATAGCTATGCACAACAGGATCTTATTAAAATTAAGGGGAAGGTTACTGATGAAAATGGATTGGGGCTGATTGGGGTTTCCGTTCGTGTAAAAGCCAGCAATACCGGAACCACTACGGATAAAGATGGGAACTATGCTTTACAGGCTGCTTCATCTGCTATAGTTGTTTTTTCATATGTGGGCTTTGATAGCCAGGAAGTTAAAGTGAACCCTTCCGGCACCATGAACATTACCCTATCTGGGGATAAACTGCTGGACCAGGTGGTGGTAGTGGGTTACGGTACGGCAAAGAAAAAGGATCTAACCGGAGGATTGGCCATAGTAGGTAAAGAACAGTTGAGCATGGTTTCTACACCCAATTTGATGGACCGTTTAGTAGGGCAGGTTGCTGGTTTCAGCATCACTACAGGCAACGCAGCACCCGGTGCTGCCCAAACTTTGTTGATTCGTGGAGAAAATTCCATATCTGCCAATAACTCGCCGCTGATCATTTTAGACGGAATTCCGTACAGTGGTTCACTGGCAGACATTGATCCCAACAACGTTGAAAATCTAAGTATTTTGAAAGATGCTTCTGCAGTAGCAATTTATGGATCACGCGCCTCTAATGGAGTAATCCTGATACAAACAAAACGAGGTGCACTGGGTAAGGCTCAGGTTACGTATCGCGGACAGTTGGGCGTCGCTGAGCCGATGCAGCAAATCGACGTCATGGGCCCCAATGAATACATTCGTTTTCAGCAGGACATTGGCAGATTAAGGCAAGGATATACCGGCGCTTTATTAGATCCGGTAGCCGGAGACATCATTAGCGTTACGGAACGCGGAAATTATGTGAATGGGATTACCAACGACTGGCAAGATTATATTTTTAGGAAAGCCCTTACCATGGATCACCAGTTGAGCATTTCAGGAGGGACGGAAAACACCAAATACATGGCTTCCCTTGCGGCGCTGGATCAGGATGGTGTGGTGTACAATTCGCGTTTGTCACGTTTGAACATGACGACCAATATTGATCAGACTTTTAACAAGTGGTTAACTATTGGTGTTGGTTTGCAGTATACGCAAAGAAGCGATGGCGGGATTACACCAAATATAGAACACGCCATTAAACAAAGCCCTTATGGCAGTTATAAGGATGCGTCCGGTAAATATGTTCCGGAACCTATGGAGTATTCTCTGATTGCCAATCCGATGCGTAATGTCAACGCCATTCAGGACAGAATTAACCGCAACTTTTTCCTGTCCGGTTATGCCGATATCCTATTGCCTGTTAAAGGCTTGTCTGTACGGTCTAATTTCGGATACAATTATAGAAACGGTTTTACCGGAACCTATTATGGACGCAATACTTTCGATGGCAGAGAGCAGGCTGGTCTGGTAGGTGGTAGTGCTTCTATCAGCAACTCAAACTACAACGATTATACCTGGGAAAACCTGTTGAAATACGAACGTACATTTGGTGATCACCGCTTAGATGCCACAGGTTTATTCAGTATGCAGCGCACTAAAAGTGTAAATTCCTCGCAAAGCGGACAGGGTTTTGTAACGGATGATACCCAATATTTCATGATGAATACTGCAGCACGTAACATTGTGAACGACTCCGGATTATCGGAAACTGCCTTGCTTTCTTATATGGGTAGACTGAACTACAGCTACAAGGGAAAATATATGGTTACCTTAACCGGACGGTCTGATGGTGCTTCGGTTTTTGGCATCAACAATAAATATGCATTTTTCCCAGTCGCAGCCCTGGCCTGGCACATTGGCGAAGAACGCTTTTTAAAAGATAACGCGAAATGGATAGACATGTTGAAATTAAGGCTTTCTTATGGTGCCAACGGTAACCAGGCCATCACGCCATACAGAACCTTAGACCGTTTATATTCCAATGTAAAATACGTTTGGGGAGATGACGGTGTTGCGGTAAATACGGCTTACCTGGCTGGTGATGGTATTGGTAACCCCAACCTGAAATGGGAAACCACCTATTCCACCAACATCGGTTTGGATTTTCAGCTTTTTAAAAACCGACTTAGTGGAACCATCGACGCCTATAATTCCAGGACAAAAGACTTGCTGATGACGCGTACGGTTCCCATCATGAACGGGTACAGCAGAATTTGGGACAATATTGGAGAAACACAAAACAGGGGTATCGAGGTTACTTTAAATACACTTAACCTGGATGGCAAAGATTTCAAATGGAACTCTACTGCCGTATTTTCACTGAACCGCGATAAGATTGTGGAGCTGAGGGGTGATGGATTGGACGACATCAGCAACAACTGGTTTATAGGAAAACCATTGCGGGTATTTTTCGATTACAACATGATTGGTGTATGGCAAAATGGAGAACAGATCACCATTCAGGGTGCTGTTCCTGGTGGAGCAAAACTGATGGATTTAGATGGAAACGGAATGATCGATGCTAAAGACAGGATGGTGATTGGTTCTAAAAATCCACGTTACACGGCTTCTTTTGCCAATAGACTAAGCTATAAGAATTTTTATGCATCGGCATTGGTAACTGGTGTATTTGGGGTATGGCGAGATGATCACATGGCCAATATGGGCGCATGGACCTTCGGGATCACCAATTACGTCCATGGCGCCAATTACTGGACGCCGGAAAATCCAAATGCGACCATCGTTTCTCCGGGCTATCTCAATCCTGTAGGGCATGGCTATTACAAAGAAGTGAATTATGTACAGGTTAAAAATATAACTTTCGGATACCGGGTTCCACAAAATATAGCCAAAAAGGTAGGCCTGAGTGGTATAGATGTCAATGCAAGTGTAAACAACCTGCATACTTTTTCTAACATCAGGCAAGTGCTGAATTACGACAATACCTGGATGGCTTCTTTTCCAACTGCACGTTCCTATATGTTCGGTCTAAACGTCAATTTCTAATTTAATACAACAAGAAAATGAAGAATATTATAACCACAAGTATTGCGCTGATCCTGTTGATCTCCTTAGGCGGCTGTAAGAAGTTTTTGGAAGAAGAATTGAAAACAGAGTTGGCACCAACCAATACTTATACCAGTACTTACGGATTTGAAGTAGGAAGTGCCGGACTTTACGCACTGACGCGTTCAGAATACAATACCTATGGCGAAGGCGGAGCCTATATCCACAATGGTGCCGCTCCCTATGAAGCCTTACAGGCAGCCACGGATATTGCAGATGTGATCAACAGTGACGCCTCTTTAATGGCCTTTGCTAACCTTACCCTTACGCCTGCAGAAAGGTTTGTCGGCACCTACTGGAACTGGGCTTACAGTGTCATTTCCTCAGCCAATCTGATGCTGGTTTATTCAGAGAAAAATACCAATTGGGATTCACCGACAGATAAAGAACGTTTCCAGGCAGAAGCCCGTTTCTTCCGTGCCTATGCCTACCGTACACTGGTTTATTTGTATGGAGATGTGCCTTATGTAGAAACGATATTATACGATTTTAAACTTAATTTTACCCGTACGCCTAAAGCAGAGGTCATTGCCCACATGGTGGATGATTTGAAATTTGCTGCAGCGCATTTGCCAACAAATCCGGATCAGTCTGGATTTAAGCAAGGTAAGGTGACCAAATGGGCAGCAAGTCATTTGTTAAGCGAAATTTATTTATTGCAAGGCGATTATCCGGCAGCAGAACAAGCTGCACTGGCGGTGATCAACAGCGGATATTACAGTTTAATGAAAACCAGGTTTGGGGTAAATAAAGACAAACCAGGTGATGTTTTCAGCGATTTATTTTTGGAGAACAATCAAAACAGATCGGCAAGTGGCAATAAGGAAAGTATCTGGGTACTGCAATTTCAGTTCAATGTAGTAGGTGGAGGAACCAACTCCGACGATTGGACACGCAGGGCCTGGATTCCCAACTATGCTTCGATCAGTGGATTTGTTTTAGCGGATACTTTAGGTGGTCGCGGTATTGCACAATTGGTGCCTATGAAATGGTGGACAGGGACAACACGTACCAATGCCACAGGAAATGTGGCCGGTATTTTTACTGCTACTGATATCCGGAATTCAAATTATAACATCAAACGTGACTGGTATTATAACAATGCAAGCGATGCTGCGTTGTATGGAAAAAAAGCTCCAATTACAGAACAGACCTGGTTTACGACCAAGACTTTGTTTCCTGCCATTACCAAGTTCTTTTACGGGCGTGCTGAAAACTTAAGTTTAACAGGTAGCTATAAAGATCGTATGAAGTTCCGTTTGGCCGAGACTTACCTGCTTTTAGCAGAGGCTTATCTGGGGCAGGGCAATCCACAAAAAGCAGCTGATGCCGTAAACGAAGTCCGTAGACGGGCCGGTGCCGGCGATGTAAGCGCAGCTCAAATGGATATGGATTTCCTGCTGGATGAACGGATCAGGGAGCTGGTAGGTGAAGAGAGCAGACGGTTTACGCTGGTACGTACCAAGAAACTGGTAGATCGTGTCAAGTTATACAACAATGCCATTAAAGATAAAGTGAACGACAACCACATTTTGTGGCCAATTCCTCAGTCCATCAGAGATGCGAACAGAGATGCACCATTCCCTCAAAATCCAGGTTACAACTAATCGCAGGATGACATCTGTCTCATTAATAATCATGAATTAAAATAGCATAATGATTTTGGTTTAATAACATCATGAAAAGAACAAACTATTTATATAAAACCTTATTGTCTCTGAGCTTTTTGCTTTGTGTTTCGGCCTGCAAAAAGGAGATTAAAGACATCCCAAAAGTTCAGGAGAAAATGGAGCTTAAGGTTTCGTCGGCGAACATCGCTTTAGACGAGAATAACCCGGCTAAAGACATCCTCACATTTAACTGGGCACCGGCCCGGGCACAATCTGACGATCATATGGTTTCGTACACCACCAAACTGGATGTAGTTGGCAATAACTTTGGATCATCAACCGCAATCATGACCTATGAGGATGATGGTGTATTCAGCAAAAGCTTTACATCAGAGCAATTGCAAAACTGGGCGAACCAAAAATGGGGTATCCCGGCCAATAAGGCCTTTACACTGGAGTTTCGCATAGTGGCCGAATGGGCAGGCGGTGCTACTTTTGAAGCACCGGAGGTCCGCACCATCCGGGTAACTGTACAGCCGATCAAAACAGTTGTTTTTGAGGCCGATAAGGTCTTTGTTGACGGCACTGCCGTACCTGGGCCGAACGGGATTGAAATGCCCAAAACATTGGAAAATTTAAACCAATATGCCTTTGTGCTTGACCTGGAACCTGGTGAACTGCAGATTCCGGTTGAATTTAACGGTAAGAAAAATTACATCGCGGCAGCTGATGCCAATACCTTGCTTAAAGATGGTACAGCCGTTGATGTTAAAATGCGGGAAACACCTTTTTCCTGGAAAATAGAGACCGCCGGAAAATACAGGGTGGTCGTCAATATGCAAAAAGCAACCGCCACCATTTATTCGGCTGCGCAGGACCTGACACCAAAAAGTGTGGTCTGGACCAATAATGGCCTGGTTACCACAACTGAAGTTACAGATTTGTGGTTACACGGCGTAATTAACGGTTATGGCGCACCGGTTAAAATGAACTGTACGGTGAGTTTAGCCGATCCACAAGTACTGGTATACACCGGGGCCAGGGTAGGTAAAACTAAATTTATACTTTTTGGAGGGCCGATTACCAACAAAGATCTTGCTTATGCCTTTAGTTGTCCGCTTACCGCTACAGGTGCACTGCAGGAACTGACCCTGGTACTCGGTAAAGTAGCAGAGCTATCGGGGGGTACGACAAGTGCACAGCGCAACTCGTACTATACAATTCCGGCAGGGACCAATGTGCTGGTGTTGGATTTGCGCAATATGACTATACTGGCTGAAAAACGGTAACAATAGAAAAAATAAATGATATTCTAATGAAAAGATTTAAATATAGAATCATGATTTCACGAGTGTTGACTGCATTATTATGTGTCCTGCTTTTTGCCTGTAAAAAAAGTGCTGGCGACGATGCGAAAAAAGCGCAGGGCACCCTGGTTAAACCGAATTACAATAGAAGTTCCACCTTTCGAAACCCATTAAACGGATGGGTGATGTATGGCTCTGGTTCTGGCATTGAATCGTATTGGGATACGGAATATTATGTGCCAGATTTGGGGAAAAAAGTAAAAGCTATAGATTATGCTTCAGCTTGTTACATTCGAACCAACTGGGCAACATTTAACCCTTCCAATGGCGTATATGCCTGGAGGGACCCAGGATCTGCCCTTTATAAAATGATCAAGGGAGCTGAGAGCCGGGGCTTGCCCATTGCTTTTCGTATTGTGGTAGACGGACGCGATCAGGGCTTGAATACCCCGCAGTTTGTGTTCGATGCCGGAGCGAAATACTTTGTGGAGAATGCTTCGTTCCCGAACAGGAGAACGCCTTATCCACAAGATCCGGTTTTCAGGCAGTATTATGCTAAATTTATCGAAGAGCTTGCGAAAGATTTTAATGATCCAAAGAAAGCCGCATTTATTGATGCCTATGGCCTGGGTAAATGGGGAGAGGCACACAACGTAATTTATTTTGATCCGAATGCATCTTCCGGCCAGAATGTGGAGCAAGCCAAAGAAGAGGTGATGGATTGGATCTCTGATCTGTACGTGAAAACATTTACCAATGTACCTTTAATCATCAACTACCACCGGGTGATTGGAGATCCTGTAAGCTGGGGTTCTGCAAATCCCAATTCAGATCGGTTGTTAACTAAATTGATCAATAAGGGATATAGCCTCAGACAGGATGCTTTTGGAATGACCGATTACTACCAAACCTGGGAAAAGAATTTTGCTAAGGCCTGGAATTTTAAGCGCCCAATTCTGATGGAGGGTGGTTGGATCACCAGTGGTACACACCGCTATTGGACCGATCCGAGTGGTAAATACAGAGAGGGGCATCCCGAGGATGTCAGGAAAGGTGAATTCGATTCCTCATTGGAAGCTGCTGTAAATACGATGGATTTTCGCATGGGTGATATCGAAAGCTGGTTTACCAAATCCTTTTCATTGGTGCAACGTTTTGTATCCGAAGGTGGATACCGTTTATATCCCGATCAGGTCTATCTGCCGGAGAAAATCAGTGGTGGTGCTGAGACGACCATTACACACCGCTGGAGAAATATGGGCTGGGGATATTTTCCCAACAATATCCCGCAATGGAATTACAAATATAAGGTTGCTTTTGCCTTACTGGACGCGTCAAATCAGGTGAAGAAAGTTTTTGTAGATAACGATAGTGAACCTTCCGGCTGGTTAAAAAATACGCCGGTAGCTTATGAATTCAAAACCAAAGTAGACTTACCGGCCGGAACTTATACATGGGCGGTAGCAATTGTAGATACCAAAAAAGAAAACCAACCAGGAATCAAGCTTGCTGTGAATGGTGATGTCACGGCCGAAGGTTGGCTGAAACTTCTTAATCTGCAGGTGCAATAACAATTGGCTATGATCAACCGGGGTAAAATGTTCATCGTGCTTGTATGGTTTATGGTGGTTAACCAGGCTCATGCCCAAAAAACGGACGTGTTTATGGGTGAAGTGGTCAACTATGATGAAGCAAAGGTACCCCGGTATCAGCTGCCGGATTTGCTGCGGACAACTACCGGACAGAAAGTTAAAAATACAGCGCTTTGGGAAAAAAAGCGAAGACCTGAAATTGTTGCTTTATTTAAAACACATGTTTACGGCCAAAGACCTGAAGGATTTGACAGCATCAAATTTAACCTGATCAGTAAAATACCCGATGCAATGGATGGACGTGCTTGCCTGAAAGAAGTAAACATCAGCATCTGGAACAAAGGGAAACACATAGACATCCCGATTGTACTATTTATACCAAACAGGCGCGACGGGCCCGCGCCTGTTTTTTTACTGATCAATAACCGCAGTAAAAAAAATACCGATCCCAGCCGCAGCCTGAAAAGCACATTCTGGCCCGCAGAGCTGATGATTGAAAAGGGATATGCCATTGCTGCGTTCCATGTGGCAGATGCAGCACCCGACAAAAAAGACGCTTATCAACACGGTGTAATCGACCAGCTTTATCCAGAACAGCTGGATCGCGAAGATGGCATGAAAGCGATTGGTGCCTGGGCCTGGGCGGCCAGCAGGGTTATGGACTATTTTGAAACCGATAAAGATCTTGATGCCCGTAAAGTTGCCTTGGTTGGCCATTCCCGTGGTGGTAAAACATCCTTATGGGCTGGTGCACTTGATCAGCGTTTTGCCATGGTATTCAGTAGCTGTTCCGGGAGCACAGGGGCAGCTCTGGCCCGCCGCCAGTATGGTGAGACGGTCAGTCTGATCAATAAACAGTTTGGCTACTGGTTTGCTGATCGTTATAAAACATATAGCGGTCAGGTTGACAAACTTCCTGTTGATCAGCATATGCTGATTGCCCTGATGGCTCCAAGGCCGGTATATACCACAAATGCTGTGGAAGACCGTTGGGCAGATCCCCTTGGTTCGTACCTTTCGTTGTGGAATGCACGTGCGGTGTACAGTCTGTATGACAGAAAAACGATGCTGACACCAGAACCACCTCCCCTCAATTCCCCAATCATCAACTCCTTTATCGGCTATCATTTCCGTACAGGCATCCACGATCTGAATGTTTACGATTGGGAGAACTTTGTCCGATTTGCAGATTATCATTACAGGCTTTAAATGGGTATTCGTCCTTTTCATTACAAATGTGCCGGCAGCTGAGCCAGTTGCAGATAAAATTATAGAAAACGAATAATTATAGTAAATTCAAAAAGCTAAGCTTTGTACCTTCTTCGATTCAGTTTATGGGAATACGCAAATTCATTTTTTTGTTCTTTTGCTTTTGTAGTTTGCTCTTTAAGAGTGCTTTTGCTATAGATATATCCCGGTATCGCTTTCACCTCATGCCCGAAACTTCCTATTATGGAGGCATACAAAGTATCACTAAAGATAGCTTAGGCCGAATCTGGTACACCGGTCCCGATGCTGTTTTTATGTATGATGGAAATAAATTCTATCAATTGAATGATTTGGTCTCTGCCAGTAATCCCAAGGTGAAATGGGCGTTCGGAACCTTAATTACTGATAAAAAAGGCAGGTTGTTCCTGGCCACAAACCACGGTCTGCTCAAATTCAATTACGCACATTTTGCTTTCGATTTAATCTTACCGGGGAAAATCCGGTCGATCTCTTTGCATGACAGCGGTAAATTGTATATGCTATCTGAAGATCGTGTGTTGTCCTACGATCCGAAAAACCGGACTTCAGGCAGTTTTCCCTTACCTGAACATAAGTATTTTAGTCATCTCATTATTTTGAAGGGTAATATCTTCGTTTCCCAGGAAGGTCTGCTGTACAAAGTAGCGCCCGGGAAAGGCAGTTTTGTATTGTTTGCAAATTTCGGTACCACTGCGGCAAACCTGGTCAATGACGGACTTGAGTACCATGGTGCTTACTATTTTCTTACCCAGCGCGGTGGGATTTACGTGACTGATACTCAGGGTATGATCCAGAAACATGTTCCGGTTGCGGTTGCAGGAAGTCAGCCCATTATGTCTAAAAAACTATTTCGTGACCAGGCTGGAATGATATGGGTAGCAACACAAGTTGGTCTTTTTCTTTATGACCCGTTTAAAGATCAGCATAGCTTATTGAAAATGAATTTAAACGATGCCTTCTCGTTACCCAACAATTCCATCTGGACCATATACCAGGATCCGGATCAGGGGGCCTGGATTGGAACTTATGGGGGAAAGATAGCTTATTGCTCTTTGTACGATGCCTATGTGCGTTATTTTAACCCCAGTCCCGGCGGACTTAACCATCCGGTTGTCAGTTGCTTTCAGGAAGATGACCGCGGCAATATCTGGATTGGAACCGAAGGTGGCGGACTCAATTACTGGAATAGGGAAAACGATACCTTCCAGCATTTCATGAAATCCAATAAGAATTCACTTAACTCCAATATGATCAAACGCCTGCGTTTTGATTCGGAGCGGAAAAATTTGCTGATTTCTACATTCAATGGAGGCATCTCATCTTATGACCTGAACCAAAAAACATTCAGCGATCTGAATTTTCTTTCTCCAATCAGTAAGCAACCTTTAACGGTCTATGATTTTGTGCGCGATAAGGAAGGTACCTGGTGGATGACGGAGCCTGATAAAAACTTTTTTTATAGAAGAAACAATCTTGGTGCGACTGAGCAGGTCAGGGTTGTGGACTTAAATGGCAAGCAATTAGATTTAGAAGTAGAGGCGCTATATCTCGATCAGCAAAGTAACCTTAGGCTGATTACCCATCAGGGATTATTTATTGTGGATCGTAAGACGCTGAGGGTCCTGAAACATTATTTCATCAAGGACAGTCCATATTCCGTTAACCAATTGTGTTGTTATCATGAGACTTCAAATGGGGATTTATGGCTGGGAACTTTGGGAAGGGGAATCAATGTTTTAAAGAAAGATGGCAGTTACCTGAATTTTAACCATCAAAATGGTTTTCTGCCAAAAATGGTGTTCGGTATCCTGGAAGATGAGGTATCCAAAAATGTCTGGCTGAGTACAAGTGAAGGACTTTATTATTACGATCAAAAACTGCAGAAGTTTCATAAAGCCAGATTTTACAAGGAGAATAGCTGTGGATCTTTTTACATCAGGTCAGCTTATAAAACAAAAAAAGGAGAGCTGATTTTTGGCGGTACCAATGGCTTTATACTTTTTGACCCTGGATATCTGAACAAAAACCCACAAAAACCGCGTGTATTTTTTACTGGATTTTTGATCAACAACACCCGTGTTACGGCCAGTACCGCGGGCTCTCCTTTGTTGAAAGACATCTCCATGTTATCCGATCAAAAGCACGATCAAATTGAGCTTTCCAGTCGGCAGTCTAATATTGAGATCAGGTTTTCATCGAATAGTTATTTGTCGGCGGATAAGAACCAATTTGCGTATCGCATGCTGGGACTTGGCGACAAATGGTTGCGGATCAATTCCAATCAGCGGTCGGTACATTTCTTTAACCTTCCGAGTGGGGATTATACTTTTGAAATCAAGGCTTCCAATAACGACGGACTTTGGGCTGATGAAATATCACGGCTTTATATACATGTAGATCCTCCATTTTTTCTTTCCTGGTGGGCTTATCTGACTTATTGCCTGATCGGATTGGGCTTGTTGTTTTTCATCATGCGATACTACACCAGTAAAAAAGTGTTTAAAGAAAGACTGGCGCTTCAAGCATTAAAAGAACAAAATATGAGGGATTTGAACCAGGCCAGAACAGATTTCTTTACCAATATCTCGCACGATTTAAAAACACCGCTTACACTGGTGTTGGAACCGCTTAAACAATTGCGTGAAACCCTGGTTCCCGGTGATCAGACTGTTGGTTACATGCAGCTTATCGAAAAAAATGTGTCGCGGATACAGCGGACAATCAGCCAGTTGCTTCGCTTCAGGGAAATAGAGAGCCAGAAGGTGACTTTAAATCCGCAGACAGGTGATTTAATCAGCTTTGTCCGCGATTTGTTTGGGCTGTTTGAATTGTATGCCAACAAGAAAGAAATTGAAACCAATATTACGGCGCACAAAGACCAATTGTCCGTAGCTTTTGATTATGATATCATTGAGAAAATCCTGACCAACTTATTCTCCAACGCTTTGAAATATACCAACAGTAAGGGCTATGTGGGGGTGAGAATTTACGAATCTACGGATGAGGAAAAAGCGCGGTTATCTGACAGGCCGGACCTGCAGCAAAATACATACATTTCCATAGAAGTATTGAATACTGGCGCTGGATTTTCGGAACAACAAATTGCTTCTCTTTTCACCTCTTTTAATCGCCTGTCTGCTTTCCGGCCAACTTTCGAAGAAAGTTCCGGACTTGGCCTTGCCATTGTGAAGGAATTGGTAGAGGTCATCGATGGAAAAATCTGGATGGTCAATAAAACAAACAAAATTTCCTTTACGGTGATGCTGCCTTTTAAAAAGGAAGCCAGTGCAGGGGACATGCAGTGGAATGTTTATGATTATACCATTTCGGAAATTGATGACATCATGCTGGAGTCGGTCGAACCAGATGCGGCCATTAAGAATGCACGGAAAGCAAATAGCCTTTTACTTGTAGAAGACGATCCGGCTATGCGGAGTTATTTAGAAAGGAGATTGTCGGAAAAATACAATGTGTATACCGCAAGTGACGGGCTGGAAGGCATCATCAAGGCGGAGAAGATCTATCCGCAATTGGTCATTACAGATCTGATGATGCCCAATAGCAATGGATTTGAAGTCTGCAAGCGCTTACGTGAGAATTTTAAAACCAGTCATATCCCGATTGTGATGATTTCCGGGATGGGGGACGATCATCAAAATAAGATTAAGGCGCTTGAATTCGGTGCCACTGTGTTTATTGATAAACCATTTGAAGTGGAGTACCTGTTGCAACAGATTGATACCATTTTAAAGAACCGGCAGGAATTGAGAGAGATGTACAGTAAACGCCTGGTAGTTGATCCAGCAAAGGTTACCATCACCTCCATGGATGAAGAGCTTTTGATCAAGGCCATGAAGTTCATTGAGTTGAATATGGCAAATCCCAATTATTCGGTTGAGGATTTTGTTTCTGATATGAATACCGGGAGAACCATTCTATATCAGAAAATTCACGATATCGTAGGCATGTCGATCAAAGAATTCATTTTAAATATCAGGTTAAAAAGAAGTGCGGATTTACTGGAGCATTCCGATTTAACTGTAGCAGAGGTGGCTTATCAAACTGGCTTTAACAATGCAAAATACTTCAGTGTATGTTTCAAAAAACAGTTTGAACTGAGTCCCTCAGAATTTAAACGGAGGTTTACGTAAAATTTTATCCTGGTTAGATCAGCTGATGCGGATCTATAAATACGCATCAGCTACTTTTAGTGAAAATAAACTGAATGTTTTAATCCCGGGAAGTGGATTGAGTTTTAAAATACCCTCTTTTTTAAAGGATTTGTTTTTATTTTCTTCCTCGTTGTAATTCTTGTACTCATGGATATATTTCCCGGTGCTCAGGTTGTAATCAATGGTTGAAGTATAGGACGCATCCCCATCTGTTCGGCTGGCACCTATCAAATAAAACCCTCCGTTTTGATAGCGGTATTTATGGGTACAGCCACCACGAAGGAATTCGTTATCGACGATTAAAATACCCTTACTGATTTCCACTCCCGTAAAAAAAACATTGTTCATGCTTTCGTCAGCTACTACGCCTTTGCTTTCTACTGCAAGGCGGTAATCGCCATTCGGCTGGCCAAAAAGAATACGCAGTGTGCGCTCTGTATTTTGTGCGTTTTTCAGCAATTTTTCGGGTTGGTAAACAATCACCATATCGGTCAGCCCGTCTTTATTGAGGTCGCCGCTTGCGGAGGTATCCAACACTTGCCTTTTGGGTATAAAATCCCGCCAGCGGGAAGTTGAAAGGCCCTGGTCATTTGATTTAGGTACCGGATTACGTTCCTGATTTTGTTTTGCCTGAAGATAGGCATTGTACTGTGCTGTTACAGGTGCTTTATTTTGCTGTAGCAATTGTAAGGCTGCGGTATAATGTGTTGGCCCGATTGAATTTTTTAAGCTGGCTTCGCCGGGTTGATAATAGCTGAAAGTACGTTTAATCGTGCTACCTGATCCATCTTTAAACAAAGATTTGCAACTGGTCCAATTGTTCCTGTTGTCGTAAGTATACGTATAGTTGATTACATAGGGAGCCGGATTTTTCGCATCCGCATCTACTTCTGTTCTTTTCAGCAGATCTCCTTTAGCATTGTACTGATAAGTTGTCCTTTGCATGAAACCTGATGGCATTTTTTGGTAATAACCATAAGTATCACTCAGTAACCTGCCTTGCGGATCATAGGTATAACGATGTCCGAAATCTGATATGTCCTTCGCATTGTAAATGTATCGCTCCTCAATTTTTTTATCGTTTTTGTACCAGTACCAATATCCTTTTCCTGCATCATAAGCATCTGCAGCCTGGTAACTGTAGGTGACTTTGTTTTTTGGATTTCCTTTTTCGACCAGTTCGAAAAATAATTTATGCTCGTAATTTTTAGGGGCATAGCCAAAGCTTTTTTCGTCCCAGGCCCTGGATAGGTTTTTGTCCCAATCAAAGGGTACAAATCCATTCGGAATGGTAAATGACGACAAATCTATGGACTGTGTGGTTTTGCGGTTGTAGATTTCGTTCCTGCTGAACATCTTTTCTTCCGTTACTTTTGGCGCATGGTCATAAATGTAGAAGTATTGCCAGCTACCATTACTGAACTCACCACTCAACAATTTCTTTCCTGCGGCATTGTAGGCCTGAACATTAAAACTTTGTTCTTTTCCATCAGCTTTGTTGAAGGACTTTTGCAAGGCAGCGATTTGAGTTTTTGCATTTGTATAATAAAATTCGCTGCTGGTATTGTAGGGCGAAATTTCTTTAATTTTTCGTCCCTGTTTATCGTATTCAAAAATTGTGATCAGTTCTTTAGGCGCTTTGCCATGGTCCGTTTTGATTAAACGCATTGTTTTTACCGGACCGTTAAAGCGATATTCGGGTTCTGAAATTTGTGCAGTGGCCGAATGATGCATACAGAGCATAACTAAAGTCGCAATCAACAGGTAATGGTGCTTTTTAAACTTGATCATTTTGTAACAGGGGTTCTTGTCCAGGATTTCATCTAAACAAAACGAATGCCGTAATGTGCATGCAGCGGAATTGAGGCCATGAAAACAATTAAAATGCTTTTTTGTATTAGATTTGTTAGTATTGTATCCCATGAAAATTTTTCAAGAATTATTGACACTCCGCGCCAGGAAAAGAGGATTTCATTTAATTACAGCAGAGATCATTGCTGCAATGCCAGAAATCAGCAGGTTAAAAACAGGTATTTGTCAGGTATTTATTCAGCATACCTCTGCCTCATTGACGATTAACGAAAATGCCGATCCGACTGTGCGTAAAGATTTTGAAATGTTTTTTAACAAAGCTATCCCGGAAAATGACCCGGATTATGCGCACGATTACGAATGTTCAGACGATATGCCGGCGCATTTAAAATCCTCAGTTTTGGGCTGTTCGGTGTCAATCCCAATTCGTCATGGACAATTTGCCCTGGGTACATGGCAGGGGATTTATCTTTGTGAGCACCGGAATTACGGAGGGGAACGAAGGCTCGTGATTACGGCCTGGGGTGAAGATGGGCTGTGATTGTAAATAATATTTATGTAGGTTTGTTCTGCAAGGGGTACTTAATTTTACTGCTTCATAAATAACTGGAGCTTTCAATAACGGTTAATGAAAACGTATGCTGATTTTACTGATGCTGAACTGATCGTGCTTTTAAAGGAGCGGGATCATACTGCGTTTACTGAAATTTACAACCGGTATTCAGTTTTGATGTTTTATAAGGTCAACCAAATGCTCAGAGACGAAGAAGTCTCCAAAGATCTGGTGCAGGACCTTTTTGTTGGCCTTTGGGATAAGTCTGCATTGATCCAGGAAAACAACAATTTATCTGGTTATCTGTATGTCGGTGCCAGAAACAGTGTATTGAAATTTATCCAGCGCAGTAAACTGAAAAATGATTATGTATCCTCTCTGGCCGCTTATGCCTCAGAAGTGAGTATGGAAACCATTCAAGACATTGATGAAAGGGAACTGCGGGGCATTGTACAAAGGGAAATTGACAACCTGCCCGCTAAAATGAAACTGATTTTTGAAATGAGCCGTAAAGAAAACCTTTCTCATGCCGAAATCGCAGGTCGACTGGGCTTATCGGATCAAACCGTCAAAAAGCAAGTCAATAATGCCTTGAAAATATTGCGGACTAAACTATCTGTATACGCACCTCTCGGCTTGGTCATTCTGGAACTTTCCAAAAGAAATTAAAAATAAATCAGTTGACAGTCAGGTGTTTGTGATAATTTTGGTTTTTTATTCATTTTCATCTACGCCTTAAACACATTTCATGGCTATTACTTATAAATCAGGGTAAACTGAGGATGCGTAATGAATAAGGAACAGGCAATAGCATTGATTGATAAGTATAACGAAGGTAAAGCATCGGTAGAAGAGGTACGCCTTGTCGAGAACTGGTTTGCTCAGCAATCAGAAATTACACAGCAAATACCTCAGGACTTAGATTACCTGAACATCAAACAAGAGATGTGGTTAAAGATTGATCCGCAGATTAATCATCTGGTGAAGCTGAACCCCAACAAAAGAAAGCTTGGCTTTGGTATCGCTGCAGCTGCGGCCGTATTGCTCATCGCTATGACTGCGGTGTTCTTTTATGTAAGCCAAAAAGATAATGTTGCTGTTTCCCTGGCTAAAAACGACGTCAATCCTGGTAAAAATAAAGCCTTGCTTACCCTGGCCGATGGGCGGAAGATCAGTTTAACTGATGCCATGAATGGCGAGGTGGCCAAACAGGCAGGCGTACTGATCAGCAAGAATGAAAAGGGACAATTGATCTATCAGGCAACCGGCGGTGTAGCGGGTAACGGACAAAATGAATTCAATACCATTGAAGCTCCTAAAGGTGGACAGTGGCAGGTCATCTTACCGGATGGTTCGAAGGTTTTTTTAAATGCTTTATCGAGTTTAAAATACCCGGTTAGTTTTTCTAAAAGAGAAAGAAGGGTAGAATTAAATGGAGAAGCGTATTTTGAGATTAGCCACAATAAAAATCTTCCTTTTAGGGTAATTGCCAAAGGACAGACCGTGGAAGTGCTGGGCACGCATTTTAACATCATGGCTTATCCGGATGAAGCGGTCATTAAAACAACCTTATTTACGGGAAGTGTGCGGGTGGCCAGTGCCAGTGAGTCAATGATTCTGAAACCTGGTGAACAGTCCCAGTTATCAGGGGATAAATTGAAAGTGGTACCGGATGTAGATCTGGAAGATGTCATGGCCTGGAAGAATGGCTATTTTAAATTTGATGAAAACTTAGCCGACGTGATGGCTAAAGTTTCCCGTTGGTATGACGTAGAGGTAAACTACCAGCTACAGCCAGACCCGGTATTTAAATACAAAGGTGAAATATCACGGAACAAGAACCTCTCTGAAATTCTAAATATGCTCGAATACACAGGTAACGTACATTTTAAAATTGAAGGAAGGAGGGTGATCGTAACGAAATAGAAATATGAAGCTGCGTATCCTGGAAAAAGGAAGCCAGAAGTGCTGGAAACACTCCTGGCCGATGCCGGAATATGTCAATAAAAATTTGAGGTCCTATCAACTAAACCAGACAAACAAACTTAGGGAATATTGTGCGTTAAAGCAATATTACGGTTTTCATCGACCGCTAAGACTTTGTCGCAAACATGATGAAATGTGTAAAAACTATACTAAACAATTCATACCCAACAGGTATGTGAAAAAACTATTGCTAATGATACGATTAACCACCGTTATTTTAATAGCTACTTTTATGCAGGTAAGCGCCAGCAGTTTTGGCCAGCGCATCACCTTAAATGCTAAGAATGTTCCTTTAGAAAAGGTATTGAAAGACATCCGCATGCAAAGCGGTTATGACTTTCTCTTTAGCGAGGCTTTGATTAATTCCAGCAAGCCCATTTCTATTGCAGTTAAAAATGCTTCGATAGAAGAAGTGCTGGAAAAGTGCTTTGACGATCAGCCGATTGTTTACAAGGTTGAAAATAAAACAGTTTTGCTAAGGGCAAAAACCCCATCCATTCTGGATAAAGTGGTGGCAGCCTTTGCAGGCATCGATATCTATGGGGTAGTTGTTGACATACAAAATAATCCTTTAGCTGGCGCAACGGTAAGCATTAAAGATGGAAAGCGAAGCACAACCACCGGTGGCGGTGGGCAATTTAGCTTGAAAGGCGTTCCGGAAGATGCGATTTTGCAGATCTCATTCATGGGCTATGTCACCAAAGAAGTGAAGGCCAATAGCAACCTGTTGGGGATCAAGCTGGAATTGAGTACTTCGAAACTGGATGAAGTTCAGGTGATGGCCTATGGAAAAATAAGCCGCCGCTTATCCACCGGAAACATTGCTACCGTTACCGCGAAGGAATTGGAGCAGCAACCTGTTCAAAATCCTTTACTGGCTTTACAGGGCAGGGTTGCAGGTATGATAGTAACGCCCACAAATGGTTACGCCAGCAGTCCCGTTAAAGTAGAAATCAGAGGCCGAAAAACCATCAGTGGAGATTTCGTATCTGATCCTTTATACATTGTAGATGGCGTTCCGATAAATAATTTAGAAGTGGGACCCTATGTGAACTATGATTCTGGTCCAAGGGGGGTGATTCAAAATGGTGCACTGATCACTGGAGGACAAAGTCCGCTTTATAACATGAATAGCAGAGATATTGAAAGTATCGAGGTACTTAAGGATGGAGATGCTACTGCCATTTATGGTTCAAGGGCAGCCAATGGCGTGATTTTGATCACCACAAAAAAAGGCAAGCCGGGAGAGACAAAATTTAACACCTCGCTGGAACAAGGATTTAGTGTGCTTACGCAACATTATGATATGCTCAATACCCAGCAATACCTGGAAATAAGGAGAGAAGCATTTAAAAATGACAACATCGTTCCCAATGAAGTAAATGCACCAGATCTGGTGAATTTTGATCCAAATAAGTATACCGACTGGCAAAAGAAAATTTGGGGAAATATTGGCAGACAAACCGCTGCTTTCATGTCTTTGTCAGGTGGAGATGCACTCACGCAATTTCGTGTCAGTGGTAATTACAACAGACAAACGGAAATTTTGACCACAAAGGGGAGCAATCAACGCGCTGGTTTGTCTTTAAATTTAGGCCATGCTACTCAAAATAGGAAATTTAGAATAGATGTAAACATGATGTATGGCTATTCTTCAGTCAACACGACTTCTTCGCCAGGCTTGAGTACTTTACCGCCCAATGCACCAGATATTTATGATGCGGTAGGAAACCTTAATTTCGAGCAATGGAGGGGAGCACCTGGGTCGAATCTGATTTTTCCTTTTAGTGATCTGGAAGTTCCGTACACCTCCAATACATTTGATCTGAAAAGTAGTTTAAATCTACGCTATCAAGTGTTGAAGAATCTGTCTATAGCTACCAATATTGGATACAACAGTATTGCCAATAAGAATAAGGGATTTGTACCAATACGTTCGCAAGATCCCATATCTAACCCTGAAGGAAGCAACTTTTTCGGTACCAATGACAATTACAATTTGACGGTTGAGCCGCAAATAGATTATAAGGTTAATATCGGTGAGGGAAGTCTGACCGCATTGCTTGGTGGTAATCTTCAGCAAAATTCAACAAGTGGTACCGCAACATCGGGAATTGGTTATAAGGACGACGATTTACTGGAGTCAATTACGCTGGCGCCATTTAGTGTAACTACTTCCAATTTAGGTTATTATAAGTATGCTGCGGTGTTTGCACGACTCAATTACAATTGGAAAGATAAATATATCATTAACCTGAATGGGCGTAGAGATGGTTCTTCCCGTTTTGGTTCCGGCAATCAATTTGGTAATTTCGGCTCTATAGGTGCAGCCTGGATTCTATCTAAGGAGGATTGGATTAGAAATGCTTTGCCAGAGTTTATTAGCTTTGTAAAGCTTCGGGGAAGCTACGGATTAACGGGTAGTGATGCAGTTGGTGATTATCAATACCTTACCAGGTGGTCAAAAAAACCTAATTTAAGTGATCCTTTGCCTGATTATGATGGCTCCGGGGCTTTAATCAGTACACAGGCTGTAAATCCAAATTATCAATGGCAGGTAAATAAGAAACTGGAAGCAGCGCTTAGCCTTGGCTTTTTAGAAGACCGGATTAACTTTGAATTGGCCTTTTATCGTGATCGTTGTGGCAACCAGCTCACCAAATATCCTACACCCATTTTTACCGGGTTTAAAGAGGTTACCGCCAACTGGCCTGCAACTTTAGAGAATAGTGGCTGGGAACTTACCATGAATGCTTCCCTGGTTCATACCGACAATTTTAGCTGGAACATGACTTTAAATGGTTCCATTAATTCAAATAAGCTGATAGATTATCCGGATCTGATGCGTTCACCTTATGCCACGAAATATAAAATAGGTAAATCGATTAATACGCAATATGTATTGCACTATCTGGGCGTTGACCCACTTTCTGGCCGATATACTTTTGAAGATTACGACAAAGACGGTATGTTAGGCTCGAGCTCTTCTGTTCCATCAGGGACTGGTGGGGATGACCGCTACGTAGCATTGGATCTGGCGCCCAAATTTAGCGGCGGATTTGGTAATACATTTACCTATAGGAATTTCAGTTTGACTTGTTTTTTTGATTTTAGAAAACAATATTTTACAGACCCGGATTATAATGTACTGTCTCCAATAGGCAGCCAGTTTAACCAGTCTGTTGCTATTCTTGGTAATTATTGGAAAGCCCCTGGCGATCATGCAAAATATGCAAAGCCAACAACGCTGCAAGATTTGAACAACAACTATTACACGGTTTCAGACGAAGCTTATAAACTTGCGACTTATGCCAGGCTTAACAATTTATCTTTGTCTTATTCCTTTAATCAGAAGCTTGCCAGAAAGCTTGGTGCATCTTCATTAAAAGCCAATATGAATGCACAAAATGTATTTGTGCTGACCAATCAAAAAGGAATAAACCCAGACATACAACAGTTTGGTTCACTTCCAATGGCAAAGATTTTCTTATTTGGTCTATCCTTAACTTTTTAACCGCTATACAGATGATCACGAAAAGAAATTTAAATATATATGTGTGTGTCGCAGGTTTAATCCTCACGGTATGCAGTTCCTGCAAAAAGCTAATTGCTATTCCTGAACCTGTTGATACGCAAACGACAAACAAGGTATTTGCAACTGATATGCAGGCCAATTCGGCAATGGTAGGTGTTTATTCAGTATTGATCAATGACGTTTCCGGAAATTCTACCGGATACAGTGGTTTTGCAACGGGTTTAAGTACAATACTTGGTAGCTTATCTTCTGATGAATTGTCAATCGATTTGTTTGCAGGTACGAGTTTTAATCCCTACAATACCAATAAAATATTGGTGAATAACACTTATACACCTACCTTATGGAGTTCTGCTTACCAAAGTATTTATGGTTCAAATGCAGTTATTGAAGGTATCGAAGCTTCCACTTCTCCTAAATTGAATACAGCTACAAAGATTCAGCTTACCGCAGAGGCGAAATTTATGCGTGCCTTTAGTTACCTGTATCTGGTCAACTTTTTTGGCGATGTTCCTTTGGTATTGACCATTGATTTTAACCAAACGGCTAACATGACCAGAACGCCGGCCCAGGAAGTTAAAGCCCAGATCATTAAGGATCTGTTGGATGCCAAAGCTGGCCTGCCTGCAGATTTTTCTGGTTCGAAAACCAACGAACGCATTCGACCAAATAAATGGGCCGCTGCAGCCTTGCTTGCCAGAGCATACTTATACAATGGCGATTATGCCAATGCATTGGCGCAAGCTAACGAAGTCATTGGTCAAAGCCAGCTATTTCAATTGAATGACGATTTAAATCATGTTTTTTTAAAGAACAACAACGAGGCAATCTGGCAATTACAGCAAAGTAATGTGGCTTCTATCCGTGGAAATGCTACTCCTGAAGGCTATTCTTTTTCTGTTTACCGTTCAACAACAGATAGCAAATACTATGGTTTCGTAATTTCCGATGTTTTGGAGCAGACATTTGAAGCTGGTGACCAAAGAAAAGAAGATTGGTTGTTTCCACTGCTTAAGGATGGAAAGACCATTTACTACCTCAATAAATATAAAATTGGGCTTAGCAATTCTTCAGTTAATGCACCCATTACCGAATATGCGACCGTAATGAGATTGGCAGAACAATACCTCATCAGAGCGGAAGCAAGGGTATTGGCTGGCAATCAGCTGGAATTGGCGATCGGAGATTTGAATGTACTTCGTCATCGGGCTGGATTGGGTGATTTGCCCTTAACTTTATCGCACGATCAAGTCCTTGCTGCAATTGCGAAGGAACGGAGAACAGAGTTCTTTGGGGAGTGGGGGCACCGTTGGTTTGACTTGATCAGAACTGGTAAAGCGCATGATGTATTGTCTGCCATGCCGGGTAAACAGCCGTGGTGGGGGGATTACCAGTTTCTTTATCCAATTCCGCCAGATGAGATTATGACAGACCATAAGTTGATACAGAACCCAGGCTATTAACCATTTAATTTAACAACAACATGAGAAGATTTAATTTAGTTAACTGGCTGTTGGGTATCGTAATTTCTGGTGCTTTTGTTTCCTGTAAAAAAGAAGCATCACCGCCATTAGTTTCTTCGCTTACCTTAGTCAATACCGTTGCTGGCAGTGAGCCTCTGATTACCGATTTTTCCGAGGATGGGAATTTGATCAATTACGCTGGTGCATTAAGAGTTCCGTATGGCAGTTACAATGATGCATTTCTTCTGCCTGTAGCAAAAGAACTGCAACCTTTAAGGCTTTTTCAATATCCTGACACCACGTCTGGCAGCAAGCCCTTGTTTGATTTAAAGCTTCAATTGGGTAAAGGGACTATCAATACCTTGTTCCTTACAGGAACAGTGGCCCATCCTGAATATTTGATCTCTACAGCAATACCACCATTGCATCAAGCGGCGGATAGTACGTTTGGAGTTCGGTTTATCAATCTGTCTTATCAAAGCAGACCTGTTGATGTTTATGTAACAACAGGAACTGGAGAAAAAGCGGCAGATGGACTGGCTTATAAATCCATTACAGATTATAAGCGTTTTAAAGCTGTTGCTGCTTCAGGAAATTACACGTTTGAATTTCGCGACCAGCAAACGCAAAATGTTTTGGCTACTTATGTATTTGATGAAGTGGGTAAAGCCAGTGGTAATCTATGGCTTTTCAGGAATTTTACCCTCGCATTTACCGGTTTGCCAGGCGTTACGCAAGGTGATCAAAAACAAGATGCATTACTGGTGCTGAACTACTAATAAATAAGATTGTACTAAACTTTTTGAGGTGTTTCGTTATCCCGGCCTGGCCGGGATAACTGACGCTTTAGCTACAGCTACGTGCAATCGCGATTAAATAAACTTATACAATTCAAAAAAAATATGGAACCAATCGTTCGTATTGTCGGACTATCGCATCGTTATAGCACCAGTTGGGCTATACGTGACATCAATATAGAAATTCCTAAAATCGGAATTTTAGGCTTGCTAGGCTCTAATGGCGCTGGTAAATCCACAACCATGAACATTCTCTGTGGCGTGTTAACACCAACCTCAGGGGAGGTCATTATTAATGGAATTAACCTGGCTAAGCAGCCGGAACTTGCTAAGCAGGAGATTGGTTTTTTACCGCAAACCCCACCCTTGTATATGGATTTAACGGTAGATGAATACCTGGTTCATACCGCAATTCTCCGCTCAGTGGAAAGCGCAAAGGTAAAATCAGCGGTGGAAGAAGTGAAAGAGCGTTGCGGCCTCACCCATATCAGTAAAAGATTAATTAAAAACTTATCAGGTGGGTATAAACAACGGGTTGGAATTGCACAGGCCATTATTCACCACCCGAAACTCGTGGTGTTTGATGAACCGACCAATGGTCTTGATCCGAACCAGATTATTGAAGTACGCTCCCTGATCAAAGACATTGCAACGGATCGCGCTGTCATCCTTTCTACGCATATCCTAACCGAAGTACAATACCTATGCAAGGATATTGTGATGATTGAAAGTGGAAGGATTGTTTTTGCAGATACCATGGAGGCTTTTGACAATTACATTGCACCGCACAGTATGGTGGCGATCATGGAAAATGCACCTCCAGCTGAGACTTTACTGGCCATTGAAGGCATTATAAGGATTGAAATGCTTACTGAGAAGCAATTGCGGATCTATTTTAATGGTGACCGCAACATTTCTGAAATTGTGGTGCTGGAAAGTGCAAAACAAGGCTGGCGCTTACGTGAGCTCAATATGGAAAAGAATTCGTTAGATGAAACTTTTGCGCAACTGTCCAGAATCTCCAACTAAAGAAATACACAAATGAAGAAAATAATACAAATAGCTAAACTGGAACTCAGTCTGCTGTTTTATTCTCCGATTGCCTGGCTCCTCATTATGGTATTGCTGGTCCAGATGGCGCATGCCCTGATACCAGGTGTAGCTGAATTACAGCACATGCAGCAATTTATTCCTGACTTTGGTTTTTTAACAGATCGGTTGTTTACTTCCAGCATGTCATCTCCGCTTGTTGCTCAGGGAATCTTTTATACCATTCTGGCAAGCTTATATTTGTACACACCGCTGATGACCATGGGAATCATCAGTAGGGAAACAAGTAGTGGGACCATCAAATTATTATATTCATCGCCGGTAAAGCTGAGCCAGATTGTTTATGGGAAGTTTATCGCCATGTTGGTTTATAACCTGGTGATTGTAGTCGTAATGAGCCTGTTTTTTATCCTTGGGGCACTGTGCGTAGATCATTTTGATTATCCGCATGTGCTGGTTGCCATGCTGGCCTCTTTTTTATTGCTAAGTACTTATGCCGCCATTGGTATTTTTATGTCGAGCCTGACGACGTACCAGGTGGTGGCAGCAATCTGCACTTTTGCAGTATTGGCCTTTATGAACTACATCGGGAGTTTTGGACAGGGACTTGACTTTGTGCGTGACCTGACCAATAGCCTTTCCATGCCAAGCCGTGCAGAACGCATGGTGATGGGCTTGCTGACTACCCGTGAGGTGTTTTACTACATCGTAATTTCAGGTATTTTTCTTTCATTGACGATTGCGAAACTTGAATTGGCAAGAACATCCAGATCATTTTTTCGCCAGTCTTACCGGTATATTGGAATTGTAGTTCTGGGATTGGCCTTAGCTTATATCAGTTCGCGCCAGGCTTTAATTGCCTATTATGATGCCACCGATACCAAAGTCAATACCATTGTTAAACCTACCCAGGAAATACTCCAAAAAATGGGCGATGGGCCTCTGGAAATGACAGCCTATATCAATGGTCTGAATTATAGTTATGCGGAAGGTTCGCCTGTAAAACGTTTAAAGGCCATTAGTGTCTGGGAGCCCTACTTGCGCTTTAAATCGGATATCAACCTGCATTGGGTTTATTATTATGATAGTTTCGATCCGCAGTTATATGCTGCGAATCCGGGGAAAAGTCTGAAGACAATATTTAAAGCATACGCAAAATCACAAGATATCGATACCTCTGGCTTTTTAGGTCCAGAAGCCATCCGTAAACAGATCGACCTGCGGGAAGAAGGTGGACGCCTGGTGATCCAGTTGAAATATAAAAATAAAACTACCTTCCTGCGCACTTTCGATGACGGAGATTTTTGGCCGAAGGAGGCCGAAATTGCTGCGGCGCTAAAGCGCTTGATTGTGACCCCACCTAAAATTGTTTTTTCAACAGATGGTTACCAACGTAGTGTGGACAAGATTGGCGATAGAGATTATAAGTTGTTTTTCAACAATAAATTGTCAAGGAATTCACTGATCAATTCTGGATTTGATATGGACAGTATCGCCATTGAAAAGGGGCAGATTCCTGATGGCATCGCTGCATTGGTCATAGGCGATCCAAAAGTGGCTTTTAGTTCCTTTGCCTTAGCCAAGCTCCGGAAATATGTTCGGGATGGTGGGAACCTGATGATCGCCACGGAACCAGGGAAACAAGATGTAGCCAATCCCTTACTCGATTCATTGGGTGTCCGATTGCTAACCGGTACGCTTGTTCAACGCAGCAGGGATTATTCTTATGGCCTGGTTACCCCAACATTGGCTAAAGGGGCAGTATTAATGACCCCGGCATTGAAGAAGTCATTTGACGACAAAGCAGTGGTATCCATGCCTGGTGCTGCCGCTTTAACTTTTGACAGCGCTGCGGCGTTTCATGTTGAACCACTCTTAATGACTGATGCCAGAACGAGCTGGATTAAAAAAGGAGCCTTTGTGCTGGATTCAGCAGCTTTGATCTTTGATGCGAAAAATGGTGACCAGCAGGGCGCTTTCCCTGCAGCATTGGTGCTGACCAGGAAATTAAATCATAAAGAACAACGGATTGTCGTATCTGGAGATGCCGATTTCTTTAGCAATAAGGAACTGGGCCGGAGCAATATCGAAACCATCAATGGCTCATTGGTTTTTAGCATTTTCAAGTGGTTCTCGAATGAACAATTTCCCGTAGACATGACTCGTCCAGAACCTAAAGACAGCAGCCTGAAATTGAGTAAAGCCGGGGTTAACATATTAGAAATATTGTATTATGGGGCGATTCCAGGTGCCATCCTATTGCTAGGAACGGTGCTGTTGGTCCGTCGAAAACGTAAATAATGATGAGCTTTATAACCGATAAACAAACGATCGATGATTTGAACATCTTCTCTAAATCGGGAAGTGATTCGATCTACCATATTTTTAACAAAACCTTCACGCAGGGCGGTGCGGCCCTGCTGGAGGAGCTGTTCCGAAACCCGCTTGCCGATGAGCGGGCGATCAACGACCGGGTGGCTATATTACGGTATTTCCTGGAAAGCAATACTGCTTTCCCTTTGCAGGGGAATCGTTTTGAAGAGGCGGAACGCTATTTAAGTAATACCGATCCGCGCAGCCGCTTATCAAACCAGGGCTTTAGCATGGCAGATTTCAATGCGGCCGCACAAAGTGTAACGGCGCTGATGGAGATTTTGCAGGGGCTTAAAAAGTTTATGCAGGAGATTCAGCCTAAAGTTGCCGGCAACCCGTATGCCCTGGAGCTGGAAAAAGTATTGGCTTTATTGAATGCAAAAGAATTAGAAATCCTTTTTACCGACCATGGTAAGGGCAAAATATCTTCCGGGAAGATTGTCGAGTATGACAATATTTTACGGTTCCAGCAGCGGGGACTGCTGGAAAAAATATTACAACATATCTATCACCTGGACGTATACATTTCCATCGCCGGGGTAGCCCGGGAGCGGGGTTACAGTTTTGCAAAGGCGCTGGAAAGAAACGCCAACCGTTTAGAATTGCAGGGCGCTTTTCATCCCTTGCTACATAAACCGGTGGCCAATTCCCTGACCATGACCCCCGATAGTAATATTGTGTTCCTGACCGGTGCCAATATGGGTGGTAAATCGACTTTCATGAAGTCGCTGAGCATTGCCATGTACCTGGCACACCTGGGGTTTCCGATTGCGGCAAAAAGTATGGAATTCTCCGTATGTGATGGGATGTACACCACCATCAATTTACCAGATAACCTGGCCATGGGAGCCAGTCATTTCTATGCCGAGGTATTGCGGGTAAAAAAAGTAGCACAGGCACTCGGTGCAGGCAAGAACTTATTTGTAGTCTTTGATGAGCTGTTCAGGGGGACCAATGTGAAGGATGCTTATGAAGGTACGATAGCCATCATGGAAGCCTTTGCCAGCAAACCGCACTCACTTTTTGTGATCTCCACCCACATCATGGAAGCTGGAGCTGTGCTGCAAAAGAAATGTAAAAACATGATTTTCCGTTACCTGCCTACGCGCATGGAAAACGGCAAACCGATTTATACTTATACGCTGACTGAAGGGATTACCGATGACCGGCATGGTATGATCATCATCAATAACGAGGGGGTTGTTGAGCTGATCAAAGATAAAAAGCAAACGAGAAAGCAGCATCCGGAATTTCTGGCAGACAGACAGACCATCGAAGATCTGAACCTGCAAGGGAAGTTTAAACAACAATCCATTTATAGTCTTTTCAACCACCTGCAAACCCGTGGTGGGGAAAAGGTACTGGAAGGAATGTTCGCCAGGCCATTGAATACCCCGGATGAAATCAATAAACGGAGTGCGATCTTTGCCTTCTTTCAACAGCACCGGGTGATCTTCCCGGTGATTCGTTCGCAGGTTGAATCTATGGAAGATTACCTTTCCGGCGGAGCAGGTGCAGCCTTGCCAAGGGTAGCCTGGGGCATTTTTACTAAGAAGTTCAAACAGGTGCTTTTTCATGATGCCCAGTTGCTGCAATTGCAGGCCGGTCAGTCGGTTACCATTGAGGTGCTACAGGCTTTTAGAGATTTCTTTCAGGAATTGACCGCAAAAGCAGGTGTTTCTGAGTATCAAAAGGAACTAGATGCTGCGTCGAAAGTATTACAGGATTCCAGACTTCAGGATTTATTGAATGCACCTGAGGGCCAACTTTCGCTGACACAACTGATCAAGAACGACTATATAATCCGCCATGCGATGATCAATCAAATGGAAGCATTGTTGAAACTGATCTATGAGCTGGACGTATTTGTGAGTGTAGCTGCGGTAGCAGCTGAGCAGGATTTTGTTTATGCCAGGGCTTTGCCAGCTGATCAAATGCTGCTGGATCTGGAAGGTTTCCGTCACCCGGGATTAAGAAAAGGCGTAAGCAATAACCTGCATCTGACTAAAGAACGGAACATGTTGTTCCTGACAGGGGCCAATATGGCGGGTAAATCGACCTTCATGAAATCGATGGGTATTGCGGTTTACCTGGCACACATGGGCTTCCCAATCGCAGCAAAACGTATGGTATTCTCGGTTAAAGATGGTTTGTTCTCTTCGATTAACGTATCGGATAACCTGGATATGGGTTACAGTCATTTTTACGCCGAAGTATTGCGTACCAAAACGGTAGCCCAGGCGGTGAGTGAATCACAGGATTTGTACGTTTTGTTTGATGAACTTTTTAAAGGTACCAATGTGAAAGATGCTTACGATGCAACCCTTGCGGTCACTAAAGCTTTCTCAGAAAACAGGAACAGTTTCTTTGTAGTCTCTACCCACATTATCGAAGTGGGTGAAGCACTGGGTGAAATATCAGATAATGTACAGTTCTCTTATCTACCTACGGTGATGAAAGATGGGGTGCCAACTTATCCGTATACGCTGACTAGTGGAATTACGACCGACAGGCAGGGGATGATCATTATTGAGAATGAAAAGATTGTAGATATTATTAAAGCGGGACAATATGCTAACTAAATATAAATGCTTGGGACTTTTGTCCATTGCTGCGCTTTGCTTGCCTTTGGCCTGCAAAACGCAAATGGATAAACAGCCCTTGTTACTTGATCCGGAAGTACGAACAGGGAAACTGGCCAATGGTTTTACCTATTACATCCGTAAAAATAAAACGCCGGAAAAACGGGTAACGATGTACCTGGCCATCAAAGCGGGCTCTATTCTGGAAACTGATCAGCAAAGGGGGGTAGCTCATTTTGTAGAGCACATGAGTTTCAATGGAACCAAACATTTTCCCAAAAAGGAACTCTCCAACTATTTGGAAAAAGCGGGTGTACGATTCGGGGCAGATCTCAATGCCAATACCGGCCTGGATGAAACTGTGTATCAACTGCCATTGCCTTCCGATCAGCCTGAACTGTTGGCAAATGGTTTACAGATCATGCGCGACTGGGCACAGGATGCCGATATGAATGCGGAAGATGTAGAAAGGGAGCGTCATGTCATTCTGGAAGAAAAGCGTTACCATCAGGGGCTATCCCAGCGTTATCAGGAGCAGGCCATTCCTTTTTACACCAATAAATCACGCTTCGGGTCCCGTTTACCTATCGGTACAGAAGAAGTACTGTTAAAAGTGACCCCTGAAGAAATTCGTAGTTTTTACAAAGACTGGTATCGGCCAAATTTGGAAGCCATACTCGTGGTCGGAGATATTGACGTAGATCAAATGGAGCGCGACATTAAAACTAAGTTTTCTGACCTCAAAAATCCTGAAAAAGAAAAGGTACGGACAGTTTACCACAGTACACTAAGTGGTAAAAATCAATACCTGCAATATATCGATCCGGAGTTAGGTGGCGTATCTCTGGAAATATTGATGAAAGAGCCGGCCGATACTGTAATTACAAATGTAGATTATCGGAAAAGCCTCCTGAAAAATCTATTCGGGCAAATGGTGAGTGCACGGTTCAGAGGTTTGCCACTGGCTGGATTCACAGCGTTAACAGGTGGTTTAAGTGCTTTCTCGGTGAATGTAACCACCAAGCCTGCTGAAACGGAGCAGGGACTGAAAAGTATCTGGCTGGAGCTACGGCGGATGCAGGAGCAGGGCTTTACGCAAGCCGAACTGGAACGGGTAAAAAAAGTACAGCAGCAAAAAATGGCAGATGCCTTAAAGGAAAAGGACAAAACAGCTTCAGAAACTTTGATCAGACCTTATTTACAACATTTTTTAACTGGAAGCGCGGCGCCTGGCATCGCCGAAGAATATAAACTGAATACTGAACTGCTTTCAGATATCAAGCTGGATGAGATCAATGCCTTAATGGATTCCTACCTGAAAAGTAAGAACCGGGACATTATTGCAAAATCCTCAGCGCACAACAAAACTTTTCTGCCAGACGAGGCTACCATTCAAGGCTGGATTGAAAGTGTTTATACACAGCCGCTGCCACCCTTTGTAGATGATGTACAGGATCTTCCAATGCTTAAAAATGAACCAGTACCAGGTAAAATCACCAATGTGGAAGATGTCAAAGTACTGGGCCTGCAAAAAATTACCTTGAGTAACGGGCTGACTGTTTTGCTGAAGAAAACAAATTTTCAGAATGATCAAATCGTATTTAAGGGACTTGCTGAGGGGGGCGCATCTTTGTCTTCTGATGCAGATTATGAAAGCGCCATAAATGCAGCAAATCTCATTTCTGCTGCAGGGGCAGGTAATTATAACGCACAGCAGCTGGGTAAATTGCTGGGTGGTAAAAAAGTACAGGTAAGTCCTTTTATTCTGGATAACTACCAGGGCTTTAATGGCAATACAACGCCTGAAGATTTACCTGTAACGCTGGAACTGCTGCATGCTTATTTTACAGAGCCACGTAAAGATGAAGATTCTTTCGTTACGCTCGTTGAAAGATCTAAAGAGCAGCTGACGACCAGTGGAAATAACAGGTTTACTGTATTTATGGATACTGCAAACCTGGTGTTGGGGAATAACCATGTACGTAAACGGGCTCAGAGCATGGATAGGCTAAATGCAATTAAACTGGACAGGGCATTCCAGATCTACAAAGATCGATTTGCAGATGCCTCCGGTTTTACTTTTATGTTTGTAGGTAATCTGGATCTGGACAAGATCAAACCTTTGCTGGAGAAATACCTGGGTTCTTTACCTGGCAAGGGCTTGAGGGAAACGATTCGCGATCTTGGTATCAATATTCCACCAGGCCGGATTTCTAAAACGATTTATAAGGGTGATGAACAGAAATCAAGTGTCATTCTGGCTTATTCTGGTCCTTTTGATTACAATTTTGAACATACCATTCAGATGAATGCGATTGCTGATGTGCTGAAGATTACGCTGACGGAGCGGCTTCGTGACCAGGAAGGAGGGACGTATGTTCCAAATGCCCAGGTGACACTTTCCAAGTATCCAAAAAGCCGGTTTAGCCTGGTGCTTACGTTTGACTGTGCACCGCAAAACGTAGAAAAACTGATCAGATCTGCACAAGACGAACTGGATAAAATTAGAACGAAAGGACCGTCTGCTGAAAATCTGCAGAAATTCAAGGCAGCACGTCAGGTGGGCTTGCAAACGGGATCAACAAATAATGTGTTCTGGCTGGATTATCTGGTTTCACAAGTGATGAACAAAGAACCTTTAACGCAGTTTTTCGACTATAATACCGCACTGAATGGCCTTACTGTAAAATCGGTTCAGCAGGCTGCCTCAACTTTTATTCAGGATAAGAATTATGTCAGGCTGGTATTGATGCCGGAAAAAAAATAACCTTATATTATATGAAGAAAATCATACAAATAGCCAGGCTGGAACTCAGCCTGCTATTTTATTCCCCAATTGCCTGGTTACTCCTCCTCGTGCTTTTTGTACAGATGAGTCTTGGCTTTACAGCTGCTTTACCCAATATACAACGTGCTTCGGCTTTGTCTTTTTTAACCTCATACTTATTCACTGATCCAAATCAGGTTGGAATATTGAGTCGAATCTTAAACGATCTGTATTTGTATATCCCGTTAATCACGATGGGAATTATCAGTCGCGAGACCAGTAGCGGAAGCATCAAGCTACTTTATTCTTCACCGGTAAAACTAACAGAAGTGGTATATGGTAAATTTGCGGCCATGCTGGCTTATAATCTGGTGATTATAGGCGTAATCAGTCTCTTTGTAATCACTGGAGCCTGGTTTATTCCACATTTTGACTATCCTCATATCCTGGTTGCATTGTTTGCCGCTTTTTTGCTTTTAAATGCCTATGCTGCGATTGGCATTTTTGTGTCCAGTTTAACCACCTACCAGGCGGTAGCCGCAATTAGCACTTTTGTGGTGCTGGCCTTTATGAATTACATTGGAACGGTAGGACAGGGCATTGATTTTGTACGTGATCTGACACATAGCCTTTCTATGCCGAGTCGGGCAGAGCGTATGATCGCCGGATTGCTGAATACCCGTGATGTCATTTATTACCTCGTCATTTCAGGAATGTTTCTTGCCTTTACCATGACCAAACTGGAAATGGAAAGACGCGCTAAGTCGGCAATCCAGCAGGCCAGCCGATATACGCTGATTGCCCTGGTCGGCTTAAGTATCGCCTATATTACTTCCCGTCAGCCCATGATCGCTTATTATGACGCTACCGAAACCAAGGTAAACACATTGACCAAAGCCAGTCAGGACTTGTTGAAAAAAATGGGCGACGGACCTATTGAGGTGACCGAATACATCAACGGTATGGAAGATTCTTACAATAAGGCGAAACCAAATCAGCGTATCGAGGATATTGCGCGTTGGGAACCATACCTCCGTTTCAAACCAAATATCAACCTGAAGTGGGTTTATTACTACGATAGTATTCCGGGCCTGACCGAACAGCTGATCAAGGGCAAGTCAACCTTTAACAATTTTGTATTGTTCATGACGAATATTCAGAAACTGGAACTACGCAACTTTTTAAGCCCCGAGGAGATTCATAAACAGATCAACCTGCAGGTTGAGGGGGCACGTGTGGTGATGCAGTTAAAATACCAGGGTAAAAATACATTTTTGCGTACTTTTCCAGCACCAGATAACGAATTCTGGCCAAAAGAAGCTGAAACTGGTGCAGCCATGAAGCGCATGATCATGAATCCACCTAGAATTGTTTTTGCAACAGACGGCTATCAGCGTAGCATGGATAAAGTTGGGGATAGAGATTATAAATCTTTACTCAATACTAAAACGCTACGAGGTTCATTGATCAATCAGGGATTTGATGTGGACAGTGTATCCCTGGAAAATGCAGAGATTCCGACAGGTATTTCAGCATTGATTATTGCCGATCCAAGGAAAGCTTTTAGCCCGGTTGCGCTTTCTAAATTACGTAAGTATTTGGCAGAAGGTGGTAATGCCTTAATTGCCGGCGAACCTGGAAAACAAACTGTTATCAACCCTTTATTGGATTCCCTGGGAGTTAAAATGCTGGATGGAACACTTGTTCAACGCAGTAAGGATTACTCATACGGATTGGTTGCGCCAGTACTTGCTGCAGGGGCGGTAGCTATGGCTCCAGGTTTGCAGCCATTTTATGCTGCACGCTGGCCGGTGTCTATGCCAGATGCAGCTGCCTTGAGCTATGATGAGAAAGGGGCATTTGATATTCATCCGTTGCTTATAACCGATGGACAGACCAGTTGGTTAAAGAAGGGAAAGTTTACGCTGGACTCAGCCGCGCTTACGTTGGACCCTCGAAATGGCGATGAGCAAGGTGCATTTCCTACCGCATTGATGTTGACGCGTCCTGTGAAAAATAAGGAACAACGAATTATCGTTTCTGGTGATGCTGACTTTTTTAGTAATGCAGAACTGACAAGAAACAATATGCAGACCTTAAATTCCGGATTTGCGCTAAGCATATTTCGTTGGTTCTCTTATGGGGAGTTTCCGATCGATGCGAGTCGTCCTGCTCCAAAAGACAACATCAGTACTTTGACAAAAACCAGTGTGAAAACGCTGCAAATACTCTTTTATGGTGTCATTCCTGGCGCGCTCTTTCTACTCGGCCTAATCATACTGATCCGTAGAAAACGTAAATAATACGCCGCGTAAAAAAGTATTTAATACGTTTGTTCATTTGTCCGGAAAAAGAGCCTGCAATTACTTGCAGGCTCTTTTTCGTTCAGTTTGTTCAGTTTATTTGTTTTTTTGTTTGACAACTATTTTTTTCTTCATTTTTACACATATAAATTAACATACGCAGCAAAAATAATATTCAGTTCCGCACTGAATTACCGATAACGTTCAAGTCAGGTGCCTTTTTATCCCCGGTTCTTTTAGCAAATTAATAACAACAATATATTTTTTACTCTCTACTGTTAACTAAATTAACGAATATGAAAAAATTAATTACGCTAATGGCTTTATGCCTCCTTGTGTTGAACGTTTTTGCACAAACTCCTCAAAAAATCAATTATCAGTCGGTGATCCGCAATGCAGGCGGACAACCCCTGCCGAACCAGGCGGTGGGCTTACGACTTACTGTGCAACAGGGTGTGGCAGGGGCTGCGATTTATACAGAAACGCAATCGGCTACTACGAATGCATACGGATTGGTTAACTTGCAAATTGGTACAGGAACTGTAGTGACGGGTACATTTGTCAATATTCCATGGTCTACCGGCAACAAATTTCTTAAAATTGAAGCAGATATTACGGGAGGTACTGCATACGCAACCGTTGGTACTGTAGAACTTGTTAGCGTTCCATATGCGCTTAATGCACAAACCAGTAGCGATAACCATTGGAATCTTTCAGGTACAAATATCCTGAACAACAATACGGGAAGTGTTGGTATTGGTACCGGGACCGGTACTTTTCCTGCTGCGGATGCGGTGCTGGATATCTCCTCCAGCTCTAAAGGCGTTCTGATTCCAAGAGTGACTTCAGCGGCAGCAATAACTTCGCCGAGTGACGGGTTATTGGTATACCAGACCAACGCACCCAAAGGTTTCTATTATTCGAAAACAGGAGCTTGGGTAAGATTAACTGATGCCAATGATGCATCTGGCAGCTCTAATGGTGGTGCGATTATACCTTTTGCTTCTGGTTTACCTGTAGTGCTAACTACAATTGTGGGTGGGCTTGCCGGAACAACAAGTCTGGTAGGTTTTGGAAGCAGCGCTACGGGCGTTAGTTTAATTGGGGGAACTATTGATTTGACTGGGGCAGCGGGTACGCTCTTAAACTTTGCCTTTTCTGTGCCAAGAAGTGGTACGATAAAAAGCATGTCTGCTTTTTTTAGCAACACGGCAGCCTTAAGCCTTGTAGGTAGTACGGTGACCATTACTGCTCAGCTTTATTCCAGCACTACGCCAAATAATACTTTTACAGCTGTACCGGGTGCCTCTGTTACTTTAGCTCCGCAATTGTCGGGGCTGATTAGTCTTGGAACTATATCTAATGGCTTAACTACAGGTTTGAACATCCCGGTAACCGCTCAGACACGCTATTTACTGGTGTTTTCTGCCAGTGCGACGGGACTCACTCTCATCAATACTGTAGCTGGTTATGCCAGCGCAGGCTTAAGCATTGAGTAAATAAGTACAGCTGATCATTAAACTTATCATCATGAGATACCTCAAAACAATCATATTGTTATGGGTCGCGATTTTGGCTGGCTTAACGGCAAACGCTCAAAGTGCGAATAGCCATACCATAAGTGCCAGTGGTGGCTCCCTGGCACTGCCCGGTGGGAATACCATGGGCTTTACTATTGGCGAGCCCGTAATATCAACCATAGGTTCCAACCCTGTTTTTACCCAGGGATTGCACCAGACCTTATTGTCCTTTAATGTAACCGATGTCAGCTCTCCCAATACTGTTCTTCTGTATAAAGCAGGAGGGGTGATTGTGGTTACTGTAACCTTTAACCAACCTGTACTGGTAACGGGTGTTCCTGAACTTGCCTTAAATAGTGGCGGAAAAGCCTTTTATACTTCTGGTTCAGGAACTGCCACCCTAAGCTTCACGTACACGGTAGCTGCGGGAGAAAACGCTGCAGATCTGGATTATGCTGCGGTAGGATCGCTCACCCTGGCGGGTGGAACCATTCAGAATTCACTGGGTGCAAATGCACCACTAACACTTCCGGCACCTGGAAGTCCAGGTTCCCTGGGAGCAAATCAAGGTTTTGTGATCGATACAACAGCACCCATTGCACCCGCAATACCGGTGTTGGCCACGGCAAGTGACAGTGGTGTCCCTACGGATCAAATCACCAATGTCACCCTTCCTACCTTTACAGGCACTGCCGAAGCAGGTTCAACGGTTACGCTGTATGATACCGATGGCACGACTGTACTTGGAACAGGAGTAGCTACAGGTGGCAACTGGTCTATTACTTCGACAGTTACACTTACAGAAGGCCTACATACCATCACTGCAAAAGCGACAGACCCGGCAGGAAATACCGGGGTAGCTTCTACCGGACTGGCGATTACCATTGATACGACTTCACCAACGCTCGCGATTACCAGCAGTGTTTCACAATTGAAAGCTGGCGAAACGGCAACCATTACCTTTACCTTTTCTGAAGATCCGGGTACTACATTTACCTGGGATGGAACTACAGGCGACGTGGTGATAACTGGTGGAACGCTAGGTGCCCTTTCAGGTTCAGGTCTGACCCGCACAGCAACCTTCACACCTACAGCTGCTACCAATGCTGGCACCGCAAGTATTACTGTGGCAGCAAACACCTATACGGATCTGGCTGGCAATAACGGCGGTGCAGGTACTACGCCAACATTGACCTTCGATACTTCAGCTCCAAATGCGCCCGCTACACCAGTTTTGGCTACAGCGAGCGATAGCGGAACCTTAAATTCTGATGGCGTTACCAATGTAACCACACCTGTATTTACCGGAACTGCCGAAGCAGGTTCAACAGTTACTTTATACGATACCGATGGTACCACCGTTCTCGGAACAGGAGTGGCTACAGGTGGCAACTGGTCTATTACCTCGACAGTCACACTTACTGAAGGTGCACATACCATCACTGCAAAGGCCAAAGATGTGGCCGGCAATGAGAGTGTTGCTTCTGCCGTATTGGCGATCACCATTGATACCACTTCACCAACGCTTGCGATTACCAGCAATGTTTCACAATTGAAAGCCGGTGAAACGGCAACCATCACCTTTACCTTCTCTGAAGATCCGGGTACCACATTTAGCTGGAACGGAACTACAGGCGACGTGGTGGTAACCGGTGGAACGCTAGGTGCCATTTCAGGTTCAGGCCTGACCCGCACAGCCACCTTTACGCCGACAGCTGCTACCAATGCCGGTACTGCAAGCATTACTGTGGCAGCAAGTACATACACAGATCTGGCTGGCAATAACGGCGGTGCAGGCACTACGCCGACCCTAAACTTTGATACCTCTGCGCCAAATGCGCCTGCTACACCAGTTCTGGCTACAGCCAGCGATAGCGGAACGCAAAATTCTGATGGCGTTACCAATGTAACCACACCTGCATTTACCGGAACTGCAGAAGCAGGTTCAACAGTTACTTTATACGATACCGATGGTACCACCGTGCTTGGAACAGGCCTGGCTACAGGTGGAAACTGGTCTATCACCTCGACAGTTACACTTACAGAAGGTGCACATACCATCACGGCAAAAGCCAAAGATTTGGCCGGTAATGAGAGTGTGGCTTCTGCCGGACTGGCGATCACCATTGATACGACTTCACCAACACTTGCGATTACCAGCAGTGTTTCACAATTGAAAGCCGGTGAAACGGCAAGCATTACCTTTACCTTCTCTGAAGACCCGGGTGCTACATTTACCTGGAACGGGACTACAGGCGATGTGGTGGTTACCGGTGGAACGCTAGGTGCCCTTTCAGGCTCAGGCCTGACCCGCACAGCAACCTTTACACCAACAGCCAGTACCAATGCCGGTACTGCAAGCATTACTGTGGCAGCGGCCACTTACACAGATGTGGCTGGTAACAATGGAGGTGCGGGCACTACGCCGACCCTAAACTTTGATACCTCTGCGCCAAATGCACCCGCTACGCCAGTTCTGGCTGCAGCCAGCGATAATGGCTTTTCGAATGCAGATCAAATCACCAATGTGACCTTACCTGTATTTACCGGAACTGCCGAAGCAGGTTCAACAGTTACCTTATACGATACCGATGGTACCACCGTGCTTGGAACAGGCGTGGCTACGGGCGGCAACTGGTCTATTACCTCTACAGTTACACTTGCCGAAGGAGCGCATACCATCACAGCAAAAGCCAAAGATGTGGCCGGTAATGAGAGTGTGGCTTCCACAGGATTGGCGATCACGATTGATACCACTTCACCAACCCTGGCAATCACCAGTAATGTTTCACAATTGAAAGCCGGTGAAACGGCAACCATTACCTTTACCTTCTCTGAAGATCCGGGTACCACATTTAGCTGGAACGGAACTACAGGCGACGTGGTAGTAACCGGTGGAACGCTAGGTGCCATTTCAGGTTCAGGCCTGACCCGCACAGCCACCTTTACGCCGACAACCGGTACCAATGCCGGTACTGCAAGCATTACAGTGGCAGCAAGTACCTACACAGATCTGGCTGGCAATAACGGCGGTGCAGGTACTACGCCGACCCTGAACTTTGATACTTCTGCGCCAAATGCGCCATCTACACCAGTTCTGGCTACAGCGAGTGACAGCGGAACGCTAAATTCTGATGGCGTTACCAATGTAACCACACCTGTATTTACCGGAACTGCCGAAGCAGGTTCAACAGTTACCTTATACGATACCGATGGCACCACCGTTCTTGGAACAGGCCTGGCTACAGGTGGCAACTGGTCTATTACCTCGACAGTTACACTTACTGAAGGGGCACATACCATCACTGCAAAAGCAACAGATCTGGCAGGAAATAACGGTGCAGTTTCTACCGGACTGTCAATCACCATTGATACGACTTCACCAACACTTGCGATTACCAGCAGTGTTTCACAATTGAAAGCTGGTGAAACGGCAACCATCACCTTTACCTTTTCTGAAGATCCGGGTACCACATTTACCTGGAACGGAACTACGGGCGACGTGGTGGTAACCGGTGGAACGCTAGGTGCCATTTCAGGTTCAGGCCTGACCCGCACGGCCACCTTTACGCCGACAGCTTCTACCAATGGTGGCACTGTAAGCATTACGGTTGCAGCGGCCACTTATACGGACCTGGCAGGAAATAACGGCGGTGCAGGAACTACACCGGTACTGACTTTTGATACCGCCAATCCGAATGCACCATCTACACCAGTTCTGGCGACAGCAAGTGATAGCGGAACTTCAAATTCAGATGGAATTACTAAAGTAACTACCCCAGTAATTACAGGAACTGCAGAAGCAGGTTCAACGGTTACCTTATACGATACCGATGGTACTACTGTGCTTGGAACGGGTGTAGCTACGGGTGGAAACTGGTCTATCACCACAACGCTGTTGACACCAGGTGCACATTCATTCACGGCAACCGCGACAGATCCAGCAGGCAATGTGAGCGTAGCTTCTACGCCTTTGAATATTACCATAGACACCAGCTTACCTGTGTTGAACAGTATTGTGCTGGCAGATCCAAACCCTTCCAATGCAACAACAGTTCACTACACACTGACTTTCTCTGAACAGGTGGCCCAGGTAGACGCAACTGATTTCAGTCTGGTCAGTACTTCAACAGCAGCCGGCACCATATCTGGGGTCAGCACCACGGATAATATCGTGTATACGGTGACTGTGAACAGCATAACAGGTGACGGAACACTGGTGCTTAATTTAAATGCCAGCGGAACGGGTATTACTGATGTTGCAGGTAATGCAATAAATGGTGGTTTCACAACAGGTCCTGCTTATACTTTTGACCATACCGGGCCAACGTTGAGCGCTGTTAACATTTTGTCAGATAATGCTTTGCCTACTTATGCCAAGGTTGGAAATACAGCTACGCTGACCTTTACTGCGAGTGAGAGCATCCAGACACCGGTAGTCACCATTGCCGGGCATGCCGTAACCCCAACCGCTGCAGGTAACAACTGGACAGCAACATATACCTTTATTTCTTCAGATACAGAAGGGCTTGTTGCTTACAACATCAGCTTTAGCGATTTGACGGGCAATGCAGGAACTCCTGTGACTACCGGTACAGGTTCGGTAACTTTTGACAAAACGCCGCCAAGTCTGACTGCAGTGGAAATCAACTCAGACAATGCTTTACCTATGCTGGCAAAAGTAGGCGACAAAGCGATACTTACTTTTACTTCGAGCGAAAGCGTTCAGACACCGGTAGTCACTATTGCCGGGCATACTGTAATACCAACAGCTTCAGGAAACAACTGGACTGCAACCTACACTTTTACGGCTTCAGATACGGAAGGTCCTGTTGCTTATAACATCAATTTTAGCGACCTGGCAGGGAATCCTGGAGTTATGGTGACAACCGGTGCTGGTTCTGTTACCTTTGATAAAACAGCTCCAACTCTAACAGCGGTAAATATTGTTTCTAATAATGCCATACCTACGTTAGCCAAAACAGGTAATACCGCTACGCTGACATTTACCGCAAGCAAGGTGTTACAGACACCAGTGGTGACCATCGCTGGTCATACCGTTGTACCAACGGCTGTAGGAAACAACTGGACCGCCTCGTATACTTTTACTTCATCTGATCCCGACGGTCTGGTTGCCTATAACATCAGTTTCAGTGACCAGGTTGGTAATGCAGGAACATCAGTTTCTACAGGTACAGGTTCTGTAACCCTGGACAATAGCATACCAATCTTAACTGCGGTGAACATTGTTTCTGACAATGCAGTACCGACCCTGGCGAAAGTTGGCAATACAGCCACATTGACCTTCACTTCCAGCGAAAGTTTACAAACGCCTGTGGTAAGCATAGCGGGACATGTGGTAAGCCCAACAGCTGCTGGTAACAACTGGACAGCAAGCTATACCTTTGTAACTGGTGACACTGAAGGACTGGTAGCTTATAACATTGCTTTTACCGATCTGGTTGGCAATGCAGGAACTCCTGTTACAACTGGTACAGGTTCAGTAACGTTTGACAAAACTGCACCGGTTTTAAGTGCAGTAACCATTGTTTCTGACAATGCAACGCCCACATTAGCCAAAGCAGGAAATAAAGCGATATTGACTTTTACTTCCAGCGAAAGTTTACAAACGCCTGTGGTGAGCATTGCCGGACATGCTGTGACGCCAACCGCTACAGGTAACAACTGGACAGCTAGTTACACCTTTACTTCAGCTGATGCCGGAGGTTTGGTCGCTTATCAAATCGCTTTCAGTGATCTTGCCGGAAATGCAGGTACGCCTGTCACTACCGGTACAGGTTCCGTAACTTTAGATCAAACCTTGCCAACCTTAGCAGGCGTAAATATTGTGTCCAATAATGCCATACCTACTTTAGCTAAAACCGGCAATACTGCTACGCTGACCTTTACCGCCAGCGAGGCCTTGCAAACTCCGGTAGTAACGATTGCAGGGCATGTCGTAACGGCAACTGCAGCAGGTAACAACTGGACTGCAAATTATACTTTTACCTCATCGGATCCGAATGGTCTGGTAGCTTACAACATCGTTTTCAGCGATCAGGCCGGAAATGCGGGTACACCGGTTTCTACAGGTACAGGTTCAGTAACCCTGGATAATGCTGCGCCAACTTTGGCATCGGTTAATATCGTTTCCAACAACGCAGTGCCTACACTGGCTACAACTGGCAATACGGTTACTTTGACATTTGCCTCTAGCGAAGCTTTGCAAACACCAGTGGTAACCATAGCAGGTCATGCAGTGATGCCAACGGCTGTAGGTAACAACTGGACAGCGACCTATACTTTCGTCGCAGCCGATACCGAGGGCCCGGTGACTTACAATATAGCCTTTAGTGACCTGACTGGAAATGCCGGTACGCCAGTTACTACAGGTACAGGTTCTGTTACTTTTGACAAGACGCCACCGGCTGTACCGTTAGGTTTAGCTGCGGCTTCGGGGAATACGCAAAATGTGCTGAGCTGGACTGCCAATACAGAAACGGACCTGGCAAAATACCGCATTTTTTATGGTACAAGTCCTGCACCTACCACTTTACTGGCAGATGTAGCAGCAGGTACAACCACTTATACCCAAACTGGTTTAACCAATGGTACGCTGTATTATTACCGGATCCTGGCCATCGACAATGCTGGTAACCTGAGTGCGTCAAGTTCGGATGTTTCGGCTACGCCTAAGGCAAATCAAACCATTACCTTTAATGCCATTACAGCTAAAACTTATGGCGATGCTGCATTTGCGCTGGGTAGTGTGAACTCTTCGGCAGGTTTGCCAATAACGTATGTTGCTGCCGATCCGACTATCGTATCGGTTACTGGTAATATAGCTACCATATTGAAAGCCGGAACAACGGCCATCACGGCAAGTCAGCCTGGAAATGCCAGCTTCAATGCGGCAGCCAATGTGCAACAAAGCCTGGTGGTGAATACCGCAAGTCTGACCATTGTAAACAACAGCCGCGCTAAGGTTTATGGCGATGTGTTGAGCAATACAGATTTTACTGGAACAATCAATGGCCTGCAAAATGCTGATAACATTACCGTAAGCAGAAATAGCACAGGAGCCGGAGCTTCCGCAACTGCGGGTACCTATCCAATTGTGGCTACGCTTGCAGATCCTGATGGTAAACTGGCCAATTACACGGTAAGTAATCCAAATGGTACATTGACGATAACCCAAAAAGCCTTAACCATCACGGCTTCGGCAAGGACTAAAACTTATGGCGATGCAGTGGTTTTCGCGGGCACAGAGTTTAGCACAACGGGACTGATCAATGGCAATACCGTTACTGGTGTTACTTTAACCAGTACAGGTGCCGCTTCGACAGCTACAGTTGCCGGTGGACCTTATCCAATTGTGGCTACTGCTGCAACTGGTACAGGGTTGACCAATTATACCATCGCTTACGTCAATGGTAGTTTAACTGTAAACAGGAAAGCGTTAACCATTGTAGCAGACGATAAAACTAAATTCCTGGGCACTGTGAACCCGGCACTGACTGCAAGTTATAACGGTCTGGTCAATGGTGAAAGCAATACAGTACTCTCAACCCAACCTGTATTGTCTACTACAGCAACTACCGCTAGCCCGGTAGGTACATATGACATCCTGGTCAGCGGAGCAGCAGCAGCCAATTATACCATTACCTTCCAGAAAGGTACATTGACCATTAAAAATGATGTGCCAACCAATATCAGCCTGGCGGCAGTTACTTTATTGGAAAATGCCCCTGCAGGTAGCAATGTAGGTACACTGAGCAGTACTTCTGATGATCCTGCTGCTACCTTTACGTATACGCTTGTTTCAGGTACAGGTGCTACAGACAATGCTTCTTTTGCCATCAGTGGTAACAAGATCAATACCGTAGCGACCCTGGATTATGAAACCAAAGCGGTTTACAGCATCAGGGTTCGGTCTACTACAGCAAACAATTCTTTCCTGGAAAAGGTACTGACCATTAACCTGACCGATGTAAATGAAGTGCCTACGCTTGCAGCTATTGCTAACCAAACCATTTGCTATACCAGAACTTCGCAAAGTGTGGCGTTAACAGGTATCAGTGCCGGGCCGGAAACCGGACAAACAACCAGTTTGTCGGTGAGCAGCAGTAATGCCGGTTTGTTTGACGCATTAACAGTGTCTGGCAGCGGTGCAGCAGGGACATTGAACTACCAGGTTAAATCTGGTGCTTCGGGAACCGCTACTGTAACGGTAACAGTGAAGGACAATGGCGGTACTGCAAATGGGGGTGTAGACAGCTATAGCCGCACATTTGTGATTACTGTCAACGCATTGCCTGCATTGAGCATCAACAGCGACAAGGGAACGCAAATCAGCAAAGGCGAGATTGTGTTTTTAAATGCTACCGGAGCTGCATCTTATGCCTGGAGTTCGGATAACAGTGTGATTGGTGGATTAAGTTCTGCAACGTTGCAGGTTAGGCCACGGCAAACCACTACGTATACGGTTACCGGAACCAATGCCAGTGGATGTACAGTAACGCAAACCTTTACCATTACGGTGCTGGACGATCTGGCCAAGATTAAAGCAACCAATATTCTGACGCCAAATGGTGACGGGTATAATGACAAATGGATCATCGACAATATTGATTTTTATCCGAACAATGAAGTGAAAGTGTTTGATAAAGCCGGGCGGCTGTTGTATGGCAAAAAAGGCTATGACAACAGTTGGGATGGTACTGTGAACGGTAGTCCACTGGCAGAAAACACCTATTATTACATCATTGATTTTGGTGCCGGCAGACAAGTCTTTAGAGGTTTTATCACTGTTGTTAGAGAAAAGTAGTTATGAAAACAAGATATCAAATAGGCTTACTGATTGTTTTAGCGGCATTGTGCAGCAAGTCAGTAAACGCGCAGCTCAATCCGCTGTCGTCTCAATACTATACCAACCAATATTTAATTAACCCGGCCTTTGCAGGTGATGCTCAGGGCCTGAAGGTGAATGGCGCTTACCGGAAACTCTGGAGTAATGTACCCGGATCGCCTTTGACACAGAACGTGACCGTAGATTATGGCTTCGGTCGGGTTGGTTTAGGTTTAACTGTTAACAATGAAAGTGCGGGTCTGCAAAGGCAGACCCGTGTAGTAGGTAGTTATGCTTATCATTTACCTTTGAGCGGGGATGGGCAGCATCTGAATTTCGGGGTATCGGTTGGTTTTATGAGCCAGCGCCTGGAGAATGCGGATATTTATGGTAATCCAAGTGATCCGATGGTGGGGCAGTATAACGACCGTAAGACTTACCTGGACGGTGATTTCGGAATATCCTATACGTCTGATCACCTGAACATTCAGGCTTCGGTTCCGAACTTGAAAAGTGTACTGAAAAAAGATGTCATCAAACTGGCCGATGTCGCCACGTTTTATACCGCGATAAGCTATCGGCTTGCACTTAGCGAAGGTGCTAACGGAGTTGATGCTGAACCTAAATTTGTGTTTAGGGGAGTCAAAGGATTTGATAACATCTGGGACGCAGGCGCACAGGTAAGCCTTGTCGATAAGCAGGCATTTTTACTGGGCATGTACCACAGTAGCAAAAACGCAACCTTTGGTTTAGGAATGGACTACAAGCACCGGTACCTGATCAGCGGGACGTATACCACGCAAACTTCTGCCCTGAGTAATTATACGAATGGCAGTTTTGAGCTAAATCTACGGCTGAGTCTGGGCAAGTGATTTGAGTCCCTGCATGAAAGCCCCTGAAGAAATTCGGGGGCTTTACTTTGCAATTTGCTTCCGGAATTTTGATGGATTTCATTTACCTGGATTTTAATGAATTTTTTGTGGTTGTATAAGCGGTTGATTTAGTGATAGAAAGCCGTTTTTTTATGCTTGTGGATAGTTTTTTTCTTAAAAAAATGCAATATTTAATTTGTAGCAAAGTGTTTTTTTCTATCTTTGCGGCCGTAGTAATTGACACTGCAGCACGGTAAATTTATTTGAATAATATTAGTAGGATATATCATTTAAAAATTGTTACTTTGCAATCCCTTCGAAAAAGGGAATAAAAAAGGAGATACCAGTTCGGGGTGTAGCGTAGCCCGGTATCGCGCCTGCTTTGGGAGCAGGAGGTCGTAGGTTCGAATCCTGCCACCCCGACCAAATTACTTGGAAAAGTAGTTTAATATTGACCAGTAAAAACAGATACCAGTTCGGGGTGTAGCGTAGCCCGGTATCGCGCCTGCTTTGGGAGCAGGAGGTCGTAGGTTCGAATCCTGCCACCCCGACAAACGAGGTTCAGACCGAGTTATAACCCTCTAAATACTTCCTATTTAGAGGGTTTTTTGTTTTATTTCATATCAATCGAGGGCATAGGATCAAGCGGAATTCGGATCAATCCTAAATGTTGTGGAGCAGTAATGTTTGTGTTGGATTGCATAAGTTTTTGACCTCGATCTAATCGATTTGGGAAATATTTCATATTATTGGAGGCGGTTATATATTTTAGGACCATTATTCATATTTCTTTGATGACTTTAAAAGTAGAGGGGCAAGATGATCATTATTGGCTGGAGGAATTCCGAAAGGGGAATGAAAAGGCGCTGGCTCATTTTTATCAGTTGCATGGTAAGGGGCTTACTTTTTTCAGCAGTCGTCTGTTGCAGGATGTGGATGAGGCCAGGGATGTAGTTTCAGATTGTATTGTGAGACTTTGGAGTAAACATGCTGATTTTTCGGATCCGCAGAGTATTAAGGCTTTTTTGTACATCTCCTGCCGCAATGCTTGTTTGAATCATTTGGCGCATTTGAAGGTGAAGTCTGCTGCGCAAGAGACTTTGCTTAGGGAACTCGAGCGGGGGGAAGAGACAATTCTTCTGGATATCATTAAGTCGGAGATGCTGCATATTCTGGACCGTGAGATTGAGGCGTTGCCGGATACTTTGAAAGAGGTGTTTAAACGGATTTATATTGAGGGTAAAAAGACCGATGAAATTGCAGTGGAATTGGGGCTTTCGGTTAAAACAGTCCGTAATTATAAGGCCAATGCGGTTGAGTACTTGAAGACGGCGATGTTAAAGCGTGGGATTTCTGGTGCGGCCTATCTGGCGTTTTTGATGATGATTAACGCAAAGCCTTAAGATATGAATCAATCAATTTCTAAGACTTTTGGGCTTTAATTTTTGTGCCGCAAAAATAATTCAAATATTTTCGGGCGTTTTCTAATGTCTCCCTGTTTCTATATTATATGCCAGAAACTGAATTCCATATTGCTGAATTGATGACCGGATATCTTAGAGGGTCTTTGGATGCCGTTGCTCAGGCGGAACTGGAGGCCTGGGTTAATGCTTCTGATCGCAATAAAGCTTTCTTCGAAGCTTGCCAGGATGAGGGTTTACTACGTGAAGATTTCATTCACTACCATACTACTGATTTAGGGCTCACATGGGCAATGGTCATGCGTAAGATACATGCTAAATCTGTTACGACTGTACCGGTTCGGGTGCGGAAGATGGCTTTTGTCCACTATGTCAGCACTGCAGCGGTTCTCCTGGTAACTTTAAGTATTGGACTGTATTTTTTTATTGCTTCCCGTCAATTGGAGCGGAGTCAGGAACTTGCTTTTAGCAGGGTTAAGCCGGGTGGTAATAAAGCGTACTTGGTGTTGTCGGATGGAAAAAAAATTGCCTTGAATGATGTAACTACCGGTCGTTTAGCTATGGAAGCCGGGGTGGAGATCCGTAAGAATTCAGAAGGTAAACTGATTTATGTAGTAAAGGATAAGTCGGGTGTTGCTGATCAGTTTAATACCGTGGAGACACCAAGAGGCGGACAGTATGAGCTGATTTTACTTGATGGTACTAAGGTCTGGTTGAATGCTTCTTCTAAATTGGTTTATCCGGTTTCCTTTTCTGGTACTGGCGCCAGGAGAGTGGAGCTGACTGGTGAAGCATATTTTGAAGTAGCGAAAGATAAGACACATCCTTTTAAAGTGATCAGCGCGGGGCAGGAAGTGGAAGTTCTGGGTACTCATTTTGATATCAATAGTTATGCCGATGAGCCTGTGGTTCGGACTACATTATTGGAAGGTTCGGTTCGGGTGAATGGGAATACGGTGTTAAAACCTGGTGAGCAGTCTGTGCTATCGGATGGAAAGCTAAATGTGCGTTCGGTGAATACCGATCATGTGATGGATTGGAAGAACGGGGAGTTTGTGTTTGATAACGAATCTTTACCAAGTATACTGCGAAAGGTATCCAGATGGTATAATGTAGAGGTGGAATTTGTAAATCCTGACTTGAGAGCGATCACGTTTACGGGGTCTGTATCCAGGTTTGAGACTGTATCTGGTGTCCTTAAGGCACTACAACGAACCAGTAAAGTGCATTTTGTGATTGAGGGGAATGTCATCAAAGTGAAGTAAGTGTTTAATTTTTATAGAATCATCAATGAGGTTCAACCAACCTCTTAACCGCGAAGCTCTCATGAGCAATGAAATGAGAGTTAGCAAATAATTAATAGATCAACTAACCAATAAAAAGGTTTGTTCCTGACTTAATCAACAGGAGTAACCTTTTTAAAACCTAAACAAAATGAACAGAATCAGGGCAAAGGCGAGTTAATACTGCAGGATGGTTTTGAGGAGAAAAAGCCATGAAAGTGTTGAAGCACTTCCACGGCCATGAGTATCTGAGTTAACCCTTAAAAACTAATTGCGACATCGGTTTTATGTATTAACCCAAATCTTATTCGAAAGTATGAAATTATATGCTTTTAACCTAGGCGTGCCACGTTTTTGGTGGCTGCCGCCCAAATTTGTATTAATTATGAAGATGATCATAATTATCATGACGACCTTTTTACTGCAGCTGAGTGCTTCTGGCCTGGCTCAGCGGATAACTTATGTAAAACAGGGAACTACCTTAGATCAGGTATTTCAAGAAATCAAAAAACAGACTGGCTTTAAGGTATTATATTCTAACCAGATGGTGAATGGATCTTTAAGGGTCAATGCAGACTTTAAGAATTTGGATGTAAAGATGGTGATGGATGTGTTGTTGAAAGACCAGCCTTTAAGTTATGAAATTGAGGATAAACTGATTATGATCCGGGAGCGGAATAAAGGTGTTCTGGACCGAGTGGCTGCTATTTTTGCTGAGGATATGGAGCTGAATGGCCAGGTGGTTAACAAGAAAACCAATGAACCGCTAAGCGGGGTATCCATTAAGATCAGGAACAAGAGAGTGGGGACGGGGACGAATAATAAAGGTGAGTTTAAACTCTCGAAACTGGATCGGAATGCGGTTATTACCTTCAGCTTTGTGGGTTTTGATTCGGTGCAGGTCAGACTCAGTGAAATTCAGGAAATGGAGAACGGAGAGAGTTTTTCCACTAAAGGTGTTAACATCAGGAAAATCGCCGGGAGTTATTTTCTTACTGTAGCACTGGAACCTTCAGTATCTTATCTGGATGAAACCATTGTTCAGGGTTATGGTAAAACAGACCGGAGGATGGCAACAGGTAATATTTCTAAAGTTACTGCAGAAGATATAGAGAAACAGCCGGTGATGAACCCCTTATTGGCTTTACAAGGAAGGGTACCAGGTATGGTGGTTTCGCCGACCAGTGGTTATGCCAGTGGCGTAGTCAAAGTGGAAATTCGCGGACGTAGTACCATCAATTCTAAATTTACTTCTGATCCATTATACATCATTGACGGTGTACCTTTAACCTATTTGGAAATTGGTGGATTTTCTAGTTACGAAGGAGGGTCTACTGGTGTCATACAGAACGGTATTCCCAGTGTGACAGGCGGGCAAAGTCCGCTGTATAACATCAACCCGGGAGACATTGAGAGCATTGAGGTGTTAAAAGATGCAGATGCTACGGCAATTTATGGCTCACGTGGTGCCAATGGCGTAATTTTGATCACAACAAAAAAAGGAAAAATAGGAGCTACATCCGTTACAGCAAATGTTTCTCAGGGAGTCAGTAAAGTAAGCCGTTATTGGGACATGCTTAACACACAGCAATACCTGCAAATGAGGAGAGAAGCCTTTAAAAATGATGGTATTGTACCTACTGCCCTTAATGCACCAGATTTGACGGTTTGGGACACGACCAGGTATACCAATTGGCAAAAGGAATTGTGGGGAGGCACAGGGCAAATGACTAATGCGTCGATTGGCATGTCAGGAGGAACTGAAAATACGCAGTTTCGTATCAGTGGAAATTATACCCGTCAAACGGAAATCCTGACTACAACCGGAGCGAACAAACAGGCTGGATTAAAATTTGGCCTGACGAATTATTCTTTAAACCGGAAATTTAAAACAGATTTAGGCATTAACTATACTTATACAGATGTCAATAGTGTTGCTACGCCTAGTGCCGTTTTGTTGCCGCCCAATGCACCTCCTATTTACAACAGTGATGGCGGACTGAATTACCAGGAATGGAATGACGCAGGGCTTCCCTTTTCTTATCCGTTCGGCGGATTAAAAAGCATACAAAATTCGGAGACTTATCTCACTATGGTCAATCTAAACCTGGCATACGAACTGCTTAGGGGGGTTGAAGTCAGCACCAGTTTGGGCTTTAACAACAGCCAGAATGCGCTCGGCTCGGTTTCAACTATTGCCTCACAAAACCCCGTATTTGATCCGGTAGGGAGTGCAAGCAATGCTGTCAATAACAATCGAAACTGGATTGTGGAGCCACAAGTCAATTACAAAACAGAAATTGGAAAAGGCAAATTTACGGCATTGCTTGGGGCTACATTACAATCTACTGTTTCTAATTCCAACTATATTTTTGGTTACGGTTATACGGATGACAATTTGTTAGGTGCTATCGGACTTGCCCCCATCACTCAGATTAAAGATAAATCCGGGAAATACAAATATGCAGCCCTGTTTGGCCGCCTTAACTACAGCTGGGAGGATAAATATATTGTGAACATCAGTGGTAGGCGGGATGGCTCATCCCGTTTTGGCCCGGGAAAACAATATGGTAATTTCGGAGCCGTAGGTGTAGCATGGATTGTATCACAGGAAGCCTGGATCAAAAGCATACTTCCTGCTTTTGTGAGTTTTGTAAAATTAAGAGGAAGTTATGGAATTACAGGAAGTGATGGTGTTGGTGATTACCAATACCTTACCCAGTGGTCTAGTGCAATAGAGGGCTCAGCCATACTTTCTTACAACGGTGTCACGCCATTGGTCAGTTTACATGCGGTAAATCCAGATTACCGCTGGCAAGTGAATAAAAAACTGGAAGGAGGGCTGAGCCTTAGTTTTTTAAATGATAAAATTAATTTTGAAGCTGCCTATTACCGCAATAGCTGTAACAATCAACTCACAGACTACGATACACCCATCTTTAGTGGATTTCCCTCAGTTACAGCCAACTGGCCCGCTAATATTCAAAATAGCGGTTGGGAATTTAGTCTAAGTGCTAAACTGATCACCAGGAAAGATTTTAGCTGGTCTCTAAATATGAGTGGTTCAGTCAATAAAAATATTTTAGTGGATTATCCTGATATTGAACATTCTCCCTATGCACTTCAATATTTTATAGGTAAGCCGCTTAATGCTAAGTATTTGCTGCATTATACGGGTATCAATCCGCTGAATGGCCAATATTCCTATGAAGATTACAATCACGATGGAACTATAACTGGAACTGGTGATCAAAAACCAGGTACGGGATCAGATGATCGGTATATTACCATCAATATGGATCCTAAATTTTCTGGAGGCTTAGGGAATAACTTCAAGTACAAAAATTGGGGACTCAGTATGTTTTTTGAATATCGGAACCAAATGGGACTGAACAGCTCTTATGGTAGTATTGTTGGTTCCATGAGCAATATTCCTTTAGAGATTTATAATAACCATTGGTCGCAACCAGGCCAACAGGCTAAATACGCGCTTTTTACCACTCGTTATTTGGCCAGCAATTCAAATATTGGGAATTCTGATCTGGCCTATACTGATGCTTCTTATCTGCGATTGAATAATGTCTCCTTAGATTATACTTTACCAGAAAAGCTACTGAAGAATAAGCGAATTAATATTTATATACGTGCACAAAATGTATGGACCTGGACCAGGTATGAAGGTTTGGATCCCACTACGCAAAGCTTTGGTACCATTCCGACAGCTAAAGTATTTGTTGCAGGTTTTTCACTGACACTTTAAATATTCGACTATGTGTAATCTATATTTTTATACCACGAGGAGTTTGCTGCTGCTATCAGTCCTCTTCCTATTTTCCTGTAATAAGCTGGTAGAAATCCCGGAGCCAAAAGATACCTTAACTACAGTTAAAGTATTTACCAACGATGCTCAGGCGCAAAGTGCCATGGCGGGTGTATTGTCTGCGATGATCAACGGCTTAGATAAGGCTAATGCGAAATTGGGAGCTAATGGTTTTAGCAATGGACAAGTTACCATATTTAATGCCAGTTCTGCGGATGAAATAACCTTCTTTGGTATAGGTGAAGACCCTTATGGTTCCAATTCCCTGACTGCGGGTGTCCAGGATGGCATATGGGCATCTGCTTATCAGGCAATTTATGGTGCCAATGCGATCATAGAAGGAATAGCTGCTTCAACATCGCCGGACTTACGCACAAAAACAAGAGTAGAACTTGCAGCAGAAGCCAAATTTATCCGTGCATTTAGTTACTTCTATTTAATCAATAATTATGGCGATGTTCCATTATCTCTCACTATTGATTTTAATCAAACCGTAAATCTACCCAGGGCGGCTGTTGCAGTTGTTTATCAGCAAATTATCAATGACCTGCTCGACGCAATCAAGGGCTTACCTGCAGATTATGCTACTGCCGCAGGGGAGCGTATCCGGGTCAATAAATGGGGGGCTAAAGCGATGCTGGCCAGGGTTTACCTCTTTACAGGCAACAATACTGAGGCCGTTAATGCGGCTACAGAGGTTATTGGGCAAACGGCACTTTACCAGTTGGAAACGACCGATTTGAATCGAGTGTTTTTAAAAAACAGCTTGGAGGCCATCTGGCAGTTACAGCAAAATAGTGCAACCCCAGATCTTGGAACTGCAACACGGGAAGGGTATAATTCCTTACCAAATGCTACTTCAGGAGTTAATTCCGGGCTTTCAACCAATTTGCTGAACGCTTTTGAACCTGGAGATTTGCGAAGATCTGCCTGGGTAAATCGTGTTGAATTTCCTAAAGGTAGCGGCACCTACTATATGTATGCCTCTAAATATAAAACAGGTGCTGATAACCGCGTAATTGGGACTAAGCCCCAGGTTGAGCCAACTGAGTATTACATGGTGCTGCGGCTTGCCGAACAATACTTGATTCGTGCTGAAGCTGCGGCAATTGGCGGACAAACAGGATCAGCCATTGATGATCTCAATGTGATCAGAAGACGTGCAGGCTTAGGAGAACTGTCTAAAACACTAACTAAAGAACAGGTGCTTGCAGCGGTTGCTAAAGAAAGACAGACAGAGCTTTTTATGGAATGGGGACACCGTTGGATGGACCTGAAAAGGACAGGTAAAGCTGAGGAAGTGCTTTCAGCTATTCCGCAAAAGCAACCCTGGAAAGGAAGTTACCAATTACTGTATCCCATTCCTATTGAGGAGATTCGGAAAGATCATTTCCTGACCCAAAACCCAAATTATTAATAACAACTACATCATTAGCAATTTGAATGTTATGAAAAAAATGAGCTTACTCTTTATATCGGCCTGTTTATGTTTATCCGTAGCTGTTTCTTGTAAAAAGGAATTGAGTCCGGAAAATGTGACTTCCCTAACGATCATCAATGCCTTACCGGGCAACCGGTTTATGCTAGCTGATTTAAGCGGAAAATCAACGGACGAATCCATTACTGGAGGATTAGCGCTGTATTACGGCGTATATGATCCGAATACCCGTTTATCTGTTACTGCTGGAGAACAGCCAATGGCATTTTATAAATCTCCTGTTTTAACAGGAGATAAGCCCTTGTATCAGCTTAGCCTGAATCCAAAAGGTGGGGAAATTACCACCTTGTTTTTAACCGGGACTCAAAGCCATCCAGAACACTTTGTGGTTAATGACAAGCCACCTTTTTATTCGGTGAAAGATAGCCTGGTTGGTTTGAGATTGATCAACTTATCAGCTGGAAGTGGCCCTTTACAGGTGAAAATTTCGGGTCAGGGTTTGAACACGGTGGTCATGAGCAATAATCTAGCTTATAAAAGCTTTACTACATATCTTCCGGTAGCTGCTACTTCAAAGGTAGGTGATTTGCTGGTTGAATTTTTTGACCAGGCCACAGGTGATCTTGTGGCCAGTTATCCTTTGCCCGGTGTGGGAGCTGTTCTTACGGATAATCCCTGGCGGTACCACAATTATACACTTGCCTTAATAGGACTCCCAAATGCTGCTGGCACTGCTGATGCCCAGGGGGTATTGAAGATCTATGATTTTTAACAAATAAGGCTTTACAGACTTTCTTCTCGAATACACCATTTAAACCAATAAATATGGAACCAATCGTTCGTATTAGCGGGCTGTCGCACCGTTATAGTACCAGCTGGGCTATACGCGACATTAATTTAGAGATTCCACGCAGTGGAATTCTAGGATTGCTGGGCTCTAATGGAGCTGGTAAATCAACTACCATGAACATTCTTTGCGGGGTACTGACACCAACTACCGGAGAGGTGGTCATCAATGGTATTAACCTGGCCAAACAACCTGAACTGGCCAAACAGGAAATTGGCTTTTTACCACAAACCCCACCGCTATATATGGACTTAACGGTGGATGAATATCTGGTACACACAGCAATTCTGCGTTCTGTAGAAAAAAGCCAGCTGAAAAAAGCGCTGGAAGAAGTGAAAGCGCGTTGCGGATTGACGCACATCAACAAAAGATTAATCAAGAACTTATCCGGCGGATACAAACAAAGGGTAGGGATTGCACAAGCCATCATTCACCACCCCAAACTGGTGGTGTTTGATGAGCCGACCAATGGCCTTGATCCAAACCAGATCCTGGAAGTGCGTGCATTGATCAAGGACATCGCTACAGAACGTGCCGTGATCCTTTCTACCCATATCCTGACCGAAGTGCAGTACCTGTGCCGGGATATTGTGATGATTGAAAGTGGCAGAATTGTCTTTGCAGACACCATGGAAGCTTTCGACAATTATATTGCTCCGCATAGCATGCTGGTGATCATGGAAAATGCGCCTCCCGCCGAGGCCTTGATGGCCATTGAAGGCATTGTAAGGATAGAAATGCTGACGGAGAAACAGTTGCGGATTTACTTTAATGGCGACCGGAATATTGCTGAAAAGGTGGTGCTGGAAAGTGCAAAACAAGGCTGGCGCTTGCGTGAGCTGAATATGGAGAAGAACTCTTTAGATGAAACTTTCGCTCAATTGTCCAGGATCTCTAATTAAAAAGTACTGATGAAAAAAATAATACAGATAGCCAGGCTGGAACTCAGCCTGCTATTTTATTCTCCGATTGCCTGGTTACTCATCATGGTCTTCTTTGTGCAAATGATACTTACTTTTATTCCTAATTTGCGCAGTCTGTTGCACTTGCAGGAACTTGGTTTTGGCATTTCCTTCGTTACCGATCGTTTATTTACGACCACAGCTGTGGGGCCCGGGGGTATTTATGCCTTAATTCTTAAAAGCCTGTTTTTATATACTCCCCTGGTGACCATGGGCATCATCAGCAGGGAAACCAGTAGCGGAACGATTAAATTATTGTATTCTTCACCGGTAAAGCTGACTGAAATCGTTCTTGGAAAGTTTCTTTCTATGATGATGTACAACCTGGTGATTATAGGTATAATGGGACTTTTTCTTGTATTTGGTACCTTATATATTGAACATGTGGATTATCCACATCCACTGGTAGCTCTGTTGGGCTGTTATCTGTTACTTTGTGCCTACGCTGCAGCCGGCATTTTCATGTCCAGCTTAACCACTTACCAGGTGGTAGCCGGGATCAGTACTTTCATGGTGCTTACTTTTTTAACCTATATCGGTGGTTATGGGCAACGGATAGACTTTGTGCGTGACCTGACCCATAGTCTGGATATCGGAAGGCGTACGGAAGTGATGGTGGCAGGTTTGCTGACCAGTCGTGATGTCATTTATTACCTCGTCATTTCTGGAATTTTCCTGGCTTTTACCATAGCCAGGCTTGAACTGGCCAGAACTTCGAGGCCATTTTTATACCAGGCTAGCCGTTATGTGTGGATTGTGGCTATTGGGCTTGCTGTGGCCTATACCAGTTCGCGACTACCCTTGATTGCTTATTACGATGCCACAGCTACTGATGTAAACACCATCGTTAAACCTGTTCAGAAGCTCTTAAAGGACATGGGTGATGAACCGCTTGAAATGACCGAGTACATCAATGCGATGGACGCTACCTATAGTTACGGGGATCCACTTTTTCGTTTAGGTTCTATAGCGCGTTGGGAACCTTACCTGCGCTTTAAATCAAACATCAAACTGAAATGGGTGTATTATTACGACAACATCCCCGGCGCTGAGTATCACGCAAGTAATTCTGGGAAAAGTTTGAAAACACTGTTTAAAGAAAGGGCAAAAAGTTTAGACCTGGATACTGCCGATTTCATCGGGCCTGAGCAGATCCGGAAATTGGTGGATTTGCGCGGGGAAAATGGACGTTTGATCATACAATTGAAATACAAGGATAGAACTACTTTTCTGCGAACTTTCTCTGATGGGGCATTCTGGCCTGGGGCACCAGAAATTGCCGCAGGACTGAAGCGCTTGTTGGTTAGGCCACCTAAAATTGTGTTTGCGATGGATGGTTATCAGCGCAGTGTAGATAAAGTTGGTGACCGCGACTATAAAATGCTGCTGAATACAAAAATCAATCGTACTTCTTTAATCAACCAGGGCTTTGATATCGATAGCGTTGCTATAGAAAATGAAGAGATCCCTCAGGGAATTGCTGTACTTGTCATTGGCGACCCGAGGGTAGCCTTTAGTGCAACGGCACTCGCTAAAATCAGAAAGTATGTTGCGGATGGTGGAAACCTGATGGTCAACGGAGAACCGGGTAAACAAACTGTGATAAATCCATTACTGGAAGATTTGGGTGTTCAAATGTTAGCTGGTACACTTGTACAGCGCAGCAGGGACTTTTCTTATGGTCTGGTTACGCCAAGGCTGACTAAAGATGCCGTGCAGATGAGCGCTGCATTAGCAGAGCCTTACGCAGAAAAGGGTGTGGTATCGATGTCTGGTGTTGCAGCTTTAAGCAATGGGGGGAAGGCTGGTTTTAAAACAGAGCCGCTATTGATGACCGATGCAAAAACAAGCTGGATTAAAAAAGGATCTTTTGTACTGGATTCGGCAGCATTGGTTTTTGAGGCCAAAAATGGCGACCAGCATGGCACTTTTCCTGGAGCATTGATGCTGACCCGCAAAATTAACAACAAAGACCAACGGATCCTGGTATCTGGCGATGCTGATTTCCTTAGCAATAAAGAACTGGGCCGGAATAACATTAAAACGGTTAACGGATCTTTTGCAATCTCTGTTTTCAGTTGGTTTTCCAACAATGAGTTTCCGGTAGATGTAAGCCGGCCTGAGGGAAAAGATAACACGATAAAGCTGAGTAAGGTAGGATTTAAAACTGTCCGGGTATTGTATTGTGGGGTGATTCCAGTGGCCATCGTCCTGCTGGGCATGGTGCTATTGATTCGTAGAAAACGTAAATAAGATGAGCTTTATAACCGATAAACAAACGATCGATGACTTGAATATCTTCTCCAAATCTGGGAGCGATTCGATCTACTATATTTTCAACAAAACCTTCACGCAGGGCGGTGCGGCCCTGCTGGAGGAGCTGTTCCGCAATCCGCTTGCAGAGCACCAGGCCATCAATGACCGGGTGGCCGTGCTGCGGTATTTTCTGGAAAGTAAAACCGCTTTCCCCTTGCAGGGCAACCGCTTTGAAGAAGCTGAACGTTATTTAAGCAATACCGACCCGCGCAGCAGGTTGTCTAACCAGGGCTTTAGCATGGCTGATTTCAATGCCGCTGCCCAAAGTGTAACTGCACTGATGGAGATTTTGCAGGGATTGAAAAAGTTTATGCAGGAGATCCAGGCTAAAGTAACTGGAAATCCTTATGGCCTGGAAGTAGAAAAAGTTCTGGCCTTGTTGAATGCCAAAGAACTGGAGCTCTTGTTTACCGATCATGGCAAGGGCAAGATCTCTTCCGGGAAGATTGTCGAGTACGACAATATTTTACGGTTCCAGCAGCGGGGACTGCTGGAAAAAATATTACAGCACATCTATCAGTTGGATGTTTATATTTCCATTGCCGGTGTTGCCCTGGAAAAAGGTTATAGCTTTGCTACAGCTTTAAAACGTGATGCCAACCGTTTGGAGCTGCAAGGTGTTTACCATCCTTTGCTGAATAAACCGGTTGCCAACTCTTTAACCATGACCCCGGACAGCAATATTGTGTTCCTGACGGGCGCCAATATGGGTGGTAAATCCACTTTCATGAAATCGCTGAGCATCGCCATGTACCTGGCACACCTGGGGTTCCCGATCGCCGCAAAAAGTATGGAATTCTCGGTTTGCGATGGCATGTACACCACGATCAATTTACCGGATAACCTGGCCATGGGTGCCAGTCATTTTTATGCCGAGGTACTCCGTGTAAAAAAGGTAGCCGTAGAACTTGGAGCGGGTAAAAACCTGTTTGTGGTTTTTGATGAACTATTCAGAGGTACGAACGTAAAGGATGCCTACGAAGGTACGATTGCCATTATGGAAGCTTTTGCCAGCAAGCCGCATTCGTTGTTTGTGATCTCTACCCACATCATGGAAGCGGGAGAAGTACTGCAAAAGAAATGTAAAAACATGATTTTCCGTTACCTGCCTACACGTATGGAAAACGGCAAACCTGTCTATACTTATACCCTGACTGAAGGGATTACCGACGATCGGCATGGGATGATCATCATCAATAACGAAGGCGTGATTGAGCTGATCCAGGATAAAAAGCAAGCCAAACAACCACATGCTGATTTCCTGGCCGATAAACAGACCATTGAAGATTTAAACCTGCAAGGCAAGTTCAAACAGCAATCTATTTACAGTTTGTTCAACCATTTGCAGACCCGGGGTGGGGAAAAGATGCTGGAAGGCATGTTTGCCAGGCCCTTGAAAACACCAGGACAGATCAACCAGCGGAGTGCCACATTTGCATTTTTCCAGCAGCACCGGGTAATTTTCCCGGTGATCCGTTCACAAGTAGAATCGATGGAAGATTACCTTGCTGGAGGCGCAGGGGCAGCCTTGCCAAGAGTAGCCTGGGGCATTTTCACCAGGAAGTTTAAACAGGTACTTTTTCACAATGCTGAACTGCTGCAGCTACAGGCTGGTCAGTCGGTAACGATAGAAGTATTACAGGCTTTCCGTGATTTCTTTAAAGAACTTAAAAACAAGCAAGGTGTTGAAGTTTATCAGAAAGAGCTGGATACGGCATTAAAAGTATTGCAGGATTCCAGGTTGCAAAGCCTGCTGGACGCGCCTGAAGGACAGTTTTCTTTGATGCAATTGATCAAAAATGATTATGTGGTCCGCCACGCGATGATCGGCCAGATGGAAAGCCTGTTGAAACTGATCTATGAACTGGACGTATTTGTTGGGGTAGCTGCAGTAGCTGCTGAGCAGGATTTTATTTATGCGAAGGCGCTACCGGCCGAACAGATGGTGTTGGATCTGGAAGGTTTCCGCCATCCGGGATTGAGAAAAGGGGTGAGCAATAACCTACAGCTGACTAAAGATACAAACATGCTGTTTTTGACAGGAGCGAATATGGCGGGTAAATCGACCTTTATGAAATCCATGGGGATTGCGGTTTACCTGGCACACATGGGCTTCCCGGTAGCAGCAAAACGCATGGAGTTTTCGGTTAAAGACGGTTTGTTCTCTTCAATCAACGTATCGGATAACCTGGATATGGGCTATAGCCATTTTTACGCGGAAGTACTGCGCACCAAGACGGTGGCACAGGCCGTCAATGCCTCGCAGGATTTGTATGTGTTGTTTGATGAGCTGTTTAAAGGAACGAATGTGAAGGATGCTTATGATGCAACCTTAGCGGTAACCAAGGCTTTCTCGGAAAACCCGAACAGTTTCTTTGTGGTCTCTACCCACATCATTGAAGTAGGGGAAGCCCTGGGTAAAATCTCGGATAACGTACAATTCTCTTTCCTGCCAACGGTGATGAAAGATGGGGTACCTACTTATCCGTATACACTGGCCAACGGTATCACCACAGATAGACAGGGCATGATCATCATCGAGAATGAAAAGATTGTGGAGATCATTCAAGCAAATGGTCCGGTAAAACCTAACCTCATTTACAATTGACATGACATTTAAATATAGAATTTTAAGTTTTTTTTTAGTTGCGGCGTTCTGCATCCCTTTGGCCTGTAAAACACAGCTGGATTCCCAGGCATTGTTGCTGGATCCGGCTGTGAGAACAGGGAAATTACCGAATGGCTTTACCTATTACATCCGTAAAAACAAAACACCAGAAAAACGGGTGATGATGTACCTGGCGGTTAAAGCCGGTTCTATCCTGGAAACCGATCAGCAAAGGGGGGTAGCCCATTTTATGGAGCACATGAGTTTCAACGGAACCAAACATTTCCCCAAAAAGGAACTGTCCAATTACCTGGAGAAAGCCGGAGTGCGTTTTGGTGCAGACATCAATGCGAATACCACGCCAGATGAAACGGTGTATCAATTGCCTTTGCCTTCAGATAATCCAGAGTTACTGGCTAGTGGCTTACAGATTATGCGGGATTGGGCGCAGGATGCGAATATCGAAGCTGAAGATGTGGAAAGGGAACGTCATGTGATCCTTGAAGAGAAACGTGTACGCCAGGGCATGGCACAGCGTTATGAAGAACAGAGTATCCCAATCTATACCAATGGATCCCGTTATGGGAGTCGTTTGCCGATTGGAACAGAAGAGGTGCTGTTGAATGTGACACCGGAAGTGATCCGTAGTTTTTATAAAGATTGGTATCGACCCGATTTACAGGCTTTAATCGTTGTCGGGGATATTGATGTTGATCAAATGGAAAAAGACATCAAAGCGAAGTTTTCCGATCTGAAAAATCCAGAAAAGGAGAAAGAGCGCCCAGTATACCGTGCGAAATTAACCGGTAAAAACCAGTATATGCAGTTTGTAGATCCGGAATGGGGAGGAGTCTCCATCGAAATTATGATGAAGCAACAGCAAACCATTATGGCTACTACGGCTGATTACCGGAAAAATCTACTGAGAAATCTATTGGCCCAAATGCTGAATGCCAGATTTAGGCAAATTCCCTTTGCTACCCTTAGTTCATTGACTGGTGGGCTCGATGCTTTCTCTATAAATGTGACCACCAAACCAGCAGAAACCCAACCATCGCTGCAAAGCGTTTGGCTGGAACTGAGGCGAATGCAGGAGCAGGGCTTTTTGCAAACCGAACTGGACCGGGTAAAAAAAAGTTATCAGCAAGGCATGGCCGATGCCCTGAAAGAAAAAGACAAAACGGCTTCAGAAATCCTGATCAAACCGTACCTGCAGCATTTTCTGACCGGTAATGTCAGTCCTGGTATAGCGAAAGAAAATGAACTGGTCAGTCAGTTCCTTCCAGATATAACGCTAACTGAAATCAATGACCTGCTGAAATCTTATTTCAAGGATACTGATCGTGACATCATTGTGAAATCTGCCCCGGAAAATAAGGCTTTTCTACCAGACGAGGCCAGTGTGCTGAGCTGGATAGCCGCAGTTTATGTGCAACCTTTAGATCCATTTGTAGATGAGGCGCAGGATCTCCCTTTGTTGAAGCAATCATTAAGCCCGGGCAAGATCACTACTGTTGAAAATTTTGAAAAGGTCGGTGTACAACAGGTCACCTTGAGTAATGGCCTAAAGGTTTTCCTGAAGAAAACAAACTTCCAGAACGACCAGATTATCTTTAAGGGATTTGCGGAAGGAGGAGCTTCTTTATATCCGGATGCAGATTACCAAAATGCCATCAATGCCGCTAAAATCATCACGAATTCGGGAGCTGGTAACTATGGGTCCGAGCAATTGGGTAAATTGTTAACCGGCAAACAGGTACAGGTTAGCCCATTTATTGGCGACACTTATCAGGGATTTAATGGGGCTACAACCCAAGAAGATTTGTCAACCACACTTGAACTCCTCAACGCTTATTTTACAGAACCCCGCAAGGATGAAAATGCGTTCAATACCTTAATGAGCAGGTCTAAATCAGATTTGATCAATAAAACAAACAGCCCCAATGAGGTATTTGTGGATACAGTAAATCTGGTCTTAGGAAACTACCACGCCCGTAAAAAGCCTCAAACGATCCAGAGCCTGAACGCGATCCGTCTGGACCGGGCATATGAAATCTACAGGGAACGTTTTTCGGATGCTTCAGGTTTCAGTTTCTTTTTTGTAGGCAACCTGGATCTGGAAAAGGTAAAACCTTTACTGGAGAAATACCTGGGCTCCTTACCCGCCACAGGTAAAAAAGAAGCGATCCTCGATCTGGGTATGAACGTTCCTCCAGGCCGGATTTCAAAAACCATTTATAAAGGTACGGCACAGAAATCAAGGGTCATTCTAACGTATTCAGGCAATTTCGATTTCAATTATGAAAACACCCTTCAGATGAACGCCATTGCCGACGCCCTGAAAATCAACATAACCAAGAGGCTTCGGGATCAGGAAGGGGGGACTTACACGCCAGATGTTCAGATGAGCCTGAGTAAGTATCCGAAGAGCCGATTTGCACTGGTTATTTCTTTTGATTGCGGACCTGAGCATGTAGAACCGCTTATTGCTTCCGCACAGGATGAACTGAACAAACTGAGGCGCAATGGTCCTTCTGTTGAAAACCTGGAGAAATTTAAAGCCTCCAGCAGGATACAATTGCAAACCGCGTTAACCAATAATCAGTTCTGGCTGGATTACCTGGCCGCTCAGGTGATGAATAGGGAGCCCCTGGTCCAGCTTTTGGATCATGACAATGCAATTAAAAAGGTAACCACTGCATCCGTTCAGCACGCAGCAGTAACCTATATCCAGGACAACAACTATGTAAGGCTGGTATTGATGCCGGAAAAAACTAACCCTAGATTTTAAAAACATGAAGAAAATCATACAGATAGCCAGGCTGGAGCTCAGCCTGCTATTTTATTCACCCATTGCCTGGTTGTTACTCATTGCAATGTTTGTGCAATTGAGCATGGCTGCTATGCCGGTGCTGCCATCTCTGGCAGGTATACCCGGGCTCAGTTTTTTAACGAGCACCCTATTTACGAAGCCAGGTCAGGGAGTTTTAGCAGGAATATTAAAAACTATCTACCTGTACATCCCACTGATTACCATGGGTATCATCAGCAGGGAAACCAGCAGCGGAAGCATTAAATTGCTTTATTCCTCACCGGTAAAGTTAAGCCAGGTGATTTATGGGAAATTTGCAGCCATGCTGATCTATAACCTGATGATCATTGGCTTATTGGTTTTGTTTGTACTCCTTGGCGCTTTATATATTCCTCATTTTGATTATCCCCACATTTTGGTGGCTTTACTGGCAATTTTCCTGCTGATGAGCGCTTATGCTGCCATCGGGATTTTTGTTTCCAGTTTAACGACTTACCAGGCAGTGGCCGCCATCAGTACCTTTGTGATGCTGGCGGTTATGAATTATATTGGAACAATAGGGCAAGACCTTGATTTTATCCGTGACCTGACGCATAGTCTTTCTATGCCAAGTCGTACGGAACGCATGCTGGAAGGTTTATTGAATACCAGGGACGTGATTTATTATGTGCTGATCACGGGGATGTTCCTGACTTTTACCATTACCAAATTAGCATTGGAAAGACAATCCAAAACGGTAACACAACAAGCTTTTCGATATATAGCTATTCTATTGTTGTGTTTAACCATTGCCTATCTCAGTTCCCGGCAGCCGATGATTGCCTATTACGATGCCACGGCAACCAAGACGAATACCATTACCAAAAGTTCCCAGAAGATTCTTAAGGATATGGGCGAAGATCCGGTAGAAGTAACTGCATATATCAATGGACTGGATGATTCTTATACTAGAGTGGCACCAGCTGAGCGCATTGCAAATATTGCCCGTTGGGAACCCTATTTGCGTTTTAAACCCAATATTAACCTCAAATGGGTGTACTATTATGACTCTGTTCCAGGAATCACACCTTTTTTGATTGAGCAGAAAATGAGTTTCAAAAAATATGTGAACATGGCCTCAAATATCATGGGTATTGATATTTTGGATTTTATGAATCCACAGGAGATCAAAAAGCAAATCGATTTACGTGGCGAGAGTGCCCGTTTGGTGATGCAGTTGAAGTATAAAGGGAAAACGACCTTTTTAAGGACCTTTCCGTCTCCCGATGCAGAATTCTGGCCGGGAGAGGCAGAAATTGCAGCTGCTTTGAAACGCCTGACTGTCACTGTGCCTAAAGTGGTCTTTGCAACGGATGGTTATCAGCGTAGCATGGACAAGCTGGGTGACCGGGATTATAAAGTGCTTTTCAACAACAAATATTCAAGAAGTTCGCTCATTAACCAGGGATTTGATGTGGACAGCGTTTCTTTAGAACATGGGGAGATTCCAAAGGGTATTTCGGCTCTGGTCATTGCCGATCCCAGGGTGGAATATACGGCTGCAGCCAAAGCAAAGTTACAAAAATACATCGCTGAAGGCGGAAATTTAATGATTGCCGGAGAGCCAGGTAAGCAAAATGTGATCAATCCTTTATTGGATTCGCTGGGTGTTCAAATGTTAAAGGGAACGATTCTTCAACGCAGCAGAGATTATTCTTATGACCTGGTTACTCCGAATTTTGCAGCCGGTGCAGTAGCCATGGATCAAAGCTTGCAAGCCTTTTATCAATATGCCGGGGTCGTATCTATGCCAGGTGTAGCTGCCTTAGACTATGTTAAAAACAAATCTTTCGATGTACATCCACTGTTGATGAGCAATGCCCAGACCAGTTGGATCAAAAAAGGTAAGTTTGTACTGGATTCGGCAGCATTGACATTTGAACCAATGAATGGCGACCAGCAGGGGAGCTTTCCAACAGCATTGATGCTGACGAGAAAAGTAAATCATAAAGAACAACGAATCGTTGTCAGTTCTGATGCTGACTTTTTTAGCAATGCAGAACTAAATAGAAACAATTTGCAAGCCTACAATACCACCTTAATCCTGAGTGTTTTTCGCTGGTTTTCCTACGGGGAATTTCCGGTAGAGGTGAGTCGGCCAGCGTCTAGAGACAACAGTTTAACGATGACTAAAACGAATGCGGAAACGATTCAGATCTTGTATTATTTTGTCATTCCCGGAGCGCTCTTCCTGATTGGTTTAATTTTGCTAATCCGTAGAAAACGTAAATAACCATGAACCATCTATTAGAATCCATTAGCTGAGCCTTTCTCCTTACCATTGGCCGTTATTTCATAATCGCAGGTATCTTTTTTTTAGTTTTTTACCTGCTTATCCCCAAAAGTCTGCTGCGAAATAAAATTCAAAGCAGGCTTGCGGGCAAGGCCGATTTTCTTAGGGATATCTTTCTCCCTCGACTTCCTATTCCTTCCATTTTCTGGAAGCTATAGCAGAGGGGGCGGTGATCATTCTGCTGGTTTTTACGATGTCCTTGCATCCTCTAACCATCGGCTTATTTGTATTTTCTTCTTTTATAATCCACTTTTGGAAGTAACTAGCTAACAAAAACTTCCAGCCGATAAAATATTGAATTGAAAAACAACTTGTTAGATAAAAACTGAATTAATTATTTTAATAGTATCTAAATTAACGTACATTTGTGCCAGTCAAAAAAATCGAATATTAATAAATTATTATATCGAGGCTAACTTTTTAAGATCATGCAAGAAATGGTTCGAAAATTGTTCTGCCAGGACGACATCAATTACTTGGAAAAGTAGTTTAATATTGACCAGTAAAAACAGATACCAGTTCGGGGTGTAGCGTAGCCCGGTATCGCGCCTGCTTTGGGAGCAGGAGGTCGTAGGTTCGAATCCTGCCACCCCGACACAACCAAAAAAGCCTTTAGATCGCAAGATTTAAAGGCTTTTTTGTTTTTTGAGTTCAATGCTTTAAATCTCATTACGAACATAATCATTACCTTATCTTAATAATTCTTATTGTTATGACAGGCTAATTCTCTATGGATTTATTAACTAGTTTTTACTGTTACATCAAGGATGTCGTCATAAGTCGCATACCAACAATTATGACCAAACAGACTAAACGAATATAGAGCTATGTCTTTGTCATTTATTAAAACCGTAGGGACTTTATGAGGATAAATGGCATTAAAGGCAAGTGTCTTAATCAGGAAGTGAACATTATTTACCACAAGGGATTGATCATTCTCATTATACTCGTCAGGTATGTATTCTATTTTTTTGATTTCAAAATTATTCTCCGAAATACTGATAAATGCTCTATAGACAACTTCCCCTGTCCAGCTTCTGGTAAAATAAATAATGTCGTCCCAGCCGTAAATATCCCATTTATCCTCCATACATTTTGCTTTATAAGCAGCGCCTTCGATTTTTGAACCATTATGTGGATAGATAAGGCTAATATTAATAGTTTTACTTTCAGGTATTTCAGTATTAGTCAATTCTTTTCCAATGCTATGCCTTTGCTTATTGAACAATTCAGCCACATATTTATCTTTAGTGAAAGCAAGAATATGTTGTGTAAAACTTCTAATATCAAGAATCCGCTTATTAAACGGATTATGTTCATTTATCTCATGCCAAGTAAATTCATATTTTGGGTGGTCGTTTTGGAACGTTTCCGGTTCTTTTAATTTCTTTTTAAATAATCTAAACATAAGAGGACTCTAACTAAGCCAATATAATTTAAATATTTTATATTCAATCAAAAGCAAAAGGTATTACTGTCGAGAGCTCTTTAGTGTATTGGATATTATCTCCAGTCTCTTTACAACAATAGGGATTTCCAAGTTAAAAAGCTCGTTGGCGTCTCAGTTCATGCAATTGTTTATGAAAACTTACTTCTTCCATATGTAGATTGACTGTATGCTTTTACGAGTTTAAAAGTATCCTTTAAGCTTTAATAAAAAAAATCCCACGAAATTGTCCAAAAAAAAACAAACCAATAAAATCTTGTTGCTTGTTGGTCGGTTTAGCTGCATACTTACGGCGGCTAAATCCTTCGGTTCAGCTGGCACACTGAAAGGGATATAACAGGTACATAACAGGAATGTAACAGGGGTTCGATAGGACTTATAGGCCTGTTTTACTCCTGGAATACTCCTCTTATATACTTGTTATAGCACCAGTTCAGCAGAAGGATGCTATGCTTCAAAATCAAGCACCCCCTTAATTTTTTCAACAACTTCGGCATATTCTGCGTCAGAAAGTGCTACTTTTTGCGGGTTCATTTCAAAAACTCCACCAAAGCCATAGCCATCTTTATACTTAGGGACAATATGCATATGTAGATGAGAAATGGTGTCGGCATATGCACCATAATTAATCTTATCCGGATTAAATGCCGTAGCAATAGCTTTCGCTACTTTGGCAACATCTTTCATAAATGCATTGCGTTGCTCGTCACTCAATTCATGAAACTCAACCCCGTGGTCTTTGTAAACCACGTTACACCGGCCAGGATGTGATTGTTCTTTGAACAAAAACAGCTGGGAAACTTCTAAATCTCCAATTTTAATCATTAAACGGTGTAGTGTTTCATTGTTTTGGCAATACAGGCATTCTGAAATCGGCGTAGGCATAGTTTGGTTTTAGGTAATTTGATTCAAATTTTAGCTGAAGGCAAATTTAGAAATACTAAGCAGAGTTAATGTAAAAAGTAAAATTAATTCATCACGCTCCAAACTTAGCAGCCATAGGGTGCCGTCTGCGTCAAATGCTATGGTTATTATGTTGTTATTCATTTTACTTTTTGTAATTTTCTGGCGGCAAAATTCAGTATTTACAATAAATTAGTAAAGGACATTTGTCCTGAGTAAACTATGTTACGAACCAATCAATCCTTTTTAAGCTATTTAGAACAGCTTTACAAAGCACAGCCGCACAAAGAAGATATCGTACTGAAATCATTTTCAAAAGGTGAAAGACTATTTGTACAGCATGAAACAACGTCCAAAATTATGCTGATCAAAAGCGGGCTAACCAAATGCTTTTTTACAGAGGACGATGATAATGAATATATTCTTGAATTTCTGGGCGAAGGTGAAATTATAGGCGAAATTGAATTGATCCGTAAAATCCCTTGCTTATGTAATGTAGAAGCGATGACAAATGTAACCGTATACGCCATTGCCATACCGTATTTTACGGATTTGCTTAAAAATGACATCGGTTTAAACAATTTGTTGCTGGATGTTTATGCTGAACGCATTGTCAATACTTCGAGCCGTGCTTCTTACCAGCAATTGTACACAACAGAATATAGTTTAGCGAAGCTGATGGAGTTGCAGAAAAAACATGGAATTGAAATTTCAAAAGAGGAAATGGCGGCATATCTAGGCATTACAATCAGGAGCCTGAACAGCGCATTAAAAAATCAAAATTCATCGACTTCGTAAACAAAAGTATTACTTTCCTGCTTATACTGCTGTACATTAACCCAAACAAGCAAGATGATCAATATAAAACATACCCTGAAAATTTTATGCATACCTTTATTGTTGCTCATCCATGCCTGCCAGTCTTCCTTATCAGAAGGTAAAGTAGATGATTTATCGCTAATAGGTGCAAGGATTGAGGTCACTCAGAATCTAACCGACCAAAAAGATAATGGAGTAAGCATCCACCTGTTCGACAAAGATGGCCGGACCATTGCCAACAGAGCCATCAAAATAAAGGTGAACAACATCGATCTGGATTTTTATCAAAGACAGGAATTGTATTATACCACGACCACGAATTACATCACCAGTAATATGCCGGTTGCTAAACTGTATAACTTTGAAATCGTTTTAACCAATGGAAAGACTTATTTTTTGGGTAAAGTAACCCCTTTGGCAGAAGTTAATGACAATGATATTATCTATGATAAAACCGGAAAATTTGATCAGGATTTTCTCATTTCCTGGAAAAACTTAAAGGAGATCAACGAACTTTACATTAGTAAGGGTGTCAAGTTGAAGACTTCAACGGAGCTGGAGCAAAATTACAGTGGCGACTCAGTTATTACCAGGCAAATTAAGCCCTATGGGAGCTATATCGTGCCTAAGTCAAAGTATATCGATTCAATATCGATCATCAGCGATCTGAATTTCAAATTTAACGCTTTAAAGTCGGGTCGTGTAAATCCCGATCTGGTCAAAGACAGCCAGATTACCATTTCCGGCACTATTGAGAAGAGCGTAGATTTTGACGAGGAGAGCCAGGAAAAAAAAGGCCGGTAATTTATGGCCAGCGATATAGTGAATTGCCCGCAAATACCCATTCTGGTGTAACCAGTTCGTTTGTAAACTTATCGCTGTACCAGGGATCTCTGGATTTTGGGTTTTTGAGGATATGGATGCTCTGGGCGGGCATATAGCTTTGGGCCAAAAGAAAACGCTTTTCTCCGGCGGCGTTGACTGCTAAATCCATCACAAGCACAGCATGCCCTGGAGAACCACCTTTTAAAAAGACATCACCTGCGCGAAGCTCAGCTATATTGGCTACCGGCGTCAACTCTCTGCTTAGTGACAAGGTGCCGGCAAAAGTGAAAACGGTCTGCAAATAATCATCAAAAGCACTCCGGCTTTCAGAAACACTTGTTGATTTTACTTTGATCAACCTGTCTTTTTTCAGTACAAAACGATAGCCTTTCCGCCAGGAGGCATAATCCATTACTGTCCCATCTGTGGCCGTAAAAGCAATTTTCTCATATTGTTTTTTTGAATATCTCCACTCTGCATAAAGACGCATTACCGCATCCGCGCATTGTTGTAAATCCCTTTTCCCAATGCTGATGTCCAGTACGGCATACTGTGCCTGCTGGTTCTGTTTCTTTGCGCCATTATAGAGGTATACGGTCTTGTCTTTCTTAAGATGAATGTGCCTTAACCAATCGGCGAACGAACCAGGTTCTGCCTTAATACGCTTAAAATTAGCTGGAACTGGGATGTTACCGCTTTGCTGTGCAAAAACTGGTGCAAGCAAGAAACTGAGCATGCTGAAGAGGAATAGGGCACTTACAATCGGTCTGTTTTTCATGGCTTTTGATACTTGTTTTATAGTGGTACAGCTCAATTGGGGATCTGTTTTTTAAAGGCATTCGGACTAAGTCCAACTTCTTTTTTAAACAGTCGTGAAAAATACGATAAATTTTCAAACCCCAGCGCATAAGCAATTTCAGAGATATTTTGATTGTCGCCCATCAATCTGTTTTTTGCTTCGGATATGAGGTAGATGTGGATGTGTTCCAGTGCGGTTTTTCCACTCTCTAACTTTAACATACTGCTGAGATATCCGGGGGATATATTTAGCTTTTCGGCCATATAATTTACAGAGGGTAAGCCTTTGATGCCCAGAAGTCCGCCGGCTACATATCGGTCCAGTTCTTCATTGAACTTCGTAACGGTTTTTGCTGAAATGTCTGAGCGATTGATGAATTGTCTTTTATAAAAGCGCTGGGCATATTTGAGCAAGGTATCTATATTTGCCAAAATAATCTCACGGCTATATTCATCCTGGTTGTTGAAATATTCATTCTCTATTTTCTCATACAATTCCCACATTGTCTTTTCTTCTTTCGGCGAAAGATGCAGCGCCTCATTGGTTTCGTAATCGAAATAATGATATTTTTTAATTTCATTGTGCAATAAATGGCCATTTAAAAAATCTTCATGGATAAAAATTAAGAAACCATCTTCGTCCAGTTCCAGATTTTTCATTTCTATGATCTGTTGTGGCTTAAAAAATAACATAGAGCCACATTCATGATCGTATTTTGTACGGCCATATTTGATGATCCCGGATTTTAATTTTTTCAGTCCGATCAAATAAAAATCACTGGTAAATTCCCTGTCACCAATGGAACAGGTCTTGTTACATTGGTAAATACTGAACAATGGATTTTCAGGAGCAGGAAATCCGTTGTCCCGATGTAAATCACTTAGAATTTTATAATGTTTCATGAGCAACAAATAAAATAAACCACAATCTACAAAAATAGTCGGGTAGATTGTGGTTTATGGTTGAAAATTAACGATCATTTAGTTAGTGTCCATGCGCTGCAACTGCAACATCTTTCCAGTCTTCAAATTCTGCCAATCGCGCAGCATAAACTTCTTTTAGTACCGGATAAGCCACTTTGCCCAACAGAAAGTGCAAGGGCGGGTTTTCGCTGTCGATCAACTTAAGTACCGCAGGAGTTGTGGTCTCCGGATTGCCCCAGCTATCTGGTGTTGCGCCTTTAAAAAATGCGTCCCTAACCGGAGCATAAGCTTCATTAGGTTCAGTTTGAAATGCTGATGCACCAGACCAGTCGGTCGAGAAACCATTAGGCTCAATTAAGCTTACTTTAATGCCAAAACCTTTAACCTCAGCGGCAAGGGTTTCTGTTAAGCCGTTAACAGCATATTTTGAGGCATTGTAAATGCCAAGAATGGGCAGACTCACCAGGCCAAGGAAACTCGATACCTGAATGATATGTCCGTTGCCTTGTGCCCGCATCACAGGTAGAATTGCTTGCGTAACCCAAAGTAAGCCGAAAAAGTTAGTTTCCATTTGCGCACGTGCCTGCTCCTCTGTTGTTTCTTCAATTGCGCCAAATAAGCCAAAGCCAGCGTTATTAATCAACACATCAATACGCCCAAAATGATTGTTTACTTTTTCTACGGCCTCAAAAACAGCGCTTCTGTCATTTACGTTCAATTGAACAGGAAGTACCGCAGTTCCGAATTCAGCAACCAGGTCGTTCAGATCGTCTATATTTCTTGCAGTCGCAGCAACTTTATCGCCACGTTTTAAAAGGGCTGTTGCCCATAATTTACCAAAGCCACGAGAGGCACCGGTGATTAAAATTATTTTAGACATTGCTTTAATTTTTAAATTGTTTTTTAATACAGGACAAATTTATGCTGTTATTTAAAGCAGGATTTATACAAAACAGGGAAGAAATAGCACATATCCAAGTTTATCCTTGTACAGTTTCGATCAGTTACGTTCGATAATGAACAGGTAAATTCGCTAAGCCCGGAAAATAGTGCCTTTGTAGCGCTTAGGATTGAATGTATACATTTGGCATGTAGATTGGCCATGCCGTCGAAAACATATCCGATTAAATTATCATATGCTTAAAAACTACATCAAGCTGGGCATTCGTAACCTGAGAAAACACAAGTTATCCTCATTTATCAATATTTCTGGACTGGCCCTGGCTGTAGGCTGTTGCCTAATGGTCTTTGAATATGCGCATTGGGCAATGCATCAGGATGCTTTTAATAGCAAAATAGACCGGCTGTTTGTCGTCGAAAGAATGAATGATAAAAATGCTGAACAGCAATATTATGGCGATAGTCCTGCTCCAATGGGCCAAGCATTGAAAAATGACTTTCCGCAGGTTAAAAATGTTGCAAGGTTAAATTATACAGGGGTCGTGATCAAACAAAAAGACAATGTGTTTAGCGACAAAGTGACTTTTGTTGATGATGATTTCTATAAAATGTTTGATTATTCGATAAAGTGGGGCGACAAGAAAAATTTCACTGATCAGGACGGGATTGTGCTGACTTCCGAATTGTCAGAAAAACTGTTTGGCCATAACAATGCAGTTGGAAATTCATTGGCTATCATTTTTACTGTGAATGGCAAAAGTGTATCCACAAATTTTATCGTGAAGGGTATTTTTGACCGATATCCATCCAATGCCTCCTTCGGTTTTTCTGCACTTGTGCCACGTTCCAGAATGGCTTCTTTAGGTATAACGAAAACGGCCGATTGGAAAGAAAAGAGTAACATCACGTTCATTGAAATTGCCGGAGAATCGGCCTTGTCATCCATTAAAGCTCAGGATAAAAAATATGTGGATTTGTACAATATAGTACATCCGGATGATCAGATTTCTGCTTTTCACTATCAACCGCTGAGAACGATGAACTTCCATTCCTATAAAGTAGCGGGAAGCTATTTCAATACCATGGAGCCTATTGGCCTGATCATGCTCATTGTGATTGCCATTTCGATCTTATTAATGGTGTATTTCAATTATATCAATATCGTGGTGGCTTCTGCTTCTAGCAGGTTAAAAGAAATTAGTGTCAGAAAAGTAATGGGTAGTAGCAGAAATCAGATCATTTTTCAATTTATTGTCGAAAACCTGATCATTTGTATCCTTGCCGTTTTCCTTGGCTTGCTGTTGGCCGAGGTATTCTTTTTTCCCTGGTTTAGCTCGATAGCAGGATTCGATTTAGGCACTCGGTTTTTTCTGAATTTTAGAACCTGGTTGGCCGCACTACTATTGATCCTGGTTTCGGCTTTAAGTGCTGCGGTATATCCATCATTTTATATTTCTTCATTAAACACCATCAGCATGATGAAGGGAAATGCTAAAATGGGCAGCAAAAACCACTTCAGGAAGATTTTATTAGGTATTCAATTTTTTCTAACCTTCATTTCAATTGCTACGGCTATTGCATTTATGCAGGAAACGAAACAGATTAAACATAAATCCTGGGGATATCAGCCTGAAAAAAATGTCGTTGTAAACCTGGATCAAACTGCAGCCTACGGTGTTTTTAGCACAGCATTGCAGCAGCAGCAAGGAATTGCATCGGTTACCGGATCAGTTCAGCCCCTTGGTAATTACAGTAAAGAAATTCAGGTTAAAAATGAAGGTAAAACATCGCGTGTTAAAAGCATCAGTGTATTGCCTGGTTTTATTGGACAGCTGGGAATGAAGTTGATGGAAGGTCGCGACTTTGGTGAAAAACGGTTGTCTGACCAAACAGATGCGGTCATTGTAAATCTGGCTTTTTTAAAAATGATGAACTGGACAACTGCTATCGGGAAACGCGTTCAATATCTTGATCATCAGTATATGGTTGTCGGATTGCTCGATGATTTTCATTATGAGAGCTTTGAGTATGCAGTTGCACCCATAGTTTTGATGAAGGCAAAACCGGAAGAAGTGAAGTTTGTTTACATTAAAAAATCATCAGGCTTATTTTCTAATACACATCAGGGAATCAAAAACATCTGGCAGCAGTTATATCCAAATCTTCCATTTGATTTTTATGATCAGGACCAGGTATTTAATGGATATTTCAGAGGTTTCTCGACAATTTCAGAGGTACTGACTGTCACTTCCCTGTTGATGACGCTGATTTCCATTTCAGGTGTTTTTGGCTTAGCACTGATTATTTTAGGAAAAAGAATGAAGGAAATCAGCGTTCGAAAAGTTTTGGGTGCTGATCTCGTTCATATTGTATATTTGATTTACAAAGAATTTCTCTTTGCCTTGTTGTTCGCTATCGGACTCGGGATACCACTTTCTTTCTTCCTGACGCGTACCATGTTCAACCAGTTGTCTTCAGCGTCAGAGTTTTCGTTGCTGCCCATCGTATGGTCTGTAATTGCTTTGGTATTTACTACTTTAATCAGTGTGTCCTGGCACATTACCAAAGCTAGTCAGGCCAGTATTTCTAAATATTTGAAAGAGGAGTAAGGTTTTTAATTCATGACCTGGTTTTCAAAATCAACAATCGTTACTCCCTTTTGGGGGACATTTTTTAGTGGTCTAATAGGCAGCTTCCAGCAGGCATATAAATACTGTTTATATGGTGCTGCTTTTGAATAACTATGGAATTAGTTTTGTCGAACGAGAGTCGGACAAGAGTCGGACAAAACAGCCCATATATTCGACTTGGTTAATAGATCAGAAAAACGAAGGTATGACGTCTGAAAAACTGCTTAAAAATTCCTGAAACCGGTGGCTGAATAATGGTGATGGATCTTAAATCTACGCTAAATTTGTTGGTTTTCAAAAATAAGGTTATTGTAATAAATGCAAGTAGTCCGGTTTCTTTTAAGAATAAATTCATAACATTGTAATACAGTGTTAACGATCGTAGGGATAAATTCACATGGCTGCTTATACCAAAATTACGGATATTGAATTGTTAGCGATGCTGATTGAAGGAGATGTTGAGGCTTTCAATGAGATCTACAATCGTTACGCCAGTGTGATGTTTGGTTCTGCTTATAATATTCTGAGAGATAAACATACCTGTATGGATCTGGTGCAGGAAGTTTTCGAGTGGTTTTGGGCACATCGGGACAAATTGGTGGTTACCAATTGCAAGGCTTATCTCATTACAGCTGTGAAATTCAAAACAAGTAATTACATCCGCAACAACAAGGTACCCAGAAAATTCTTTGATGAATTGTCTGACCTGGAAATTACAGGAGATAATGAAGAAGCTTTGTTAGAAGTAAAACAACTGATGGATTTTATCAGGAATTGCTCAGAAACCTTACCCTCGCGTTGCCGGGAAATATTTCAGTTGAGCAGGTACGAGCAATTGAGTCATAAAGAAATAGCCCTCCGACTTGGGGTGTCAGAAAAAACAGTGGAGAATCAAATGACCATTGCCCTGAAGAAATTAAAGAAAGATCTGGCAAATGGCCAGTTTTATGTCTTCTTTTTGTTGTAGTTTCAAGCTATTTGGCGTTTTGTTAAATTAATTTAAAATTTTCTTTAAATCTTTTGGGGGGTGGTTCAATTTATTGTGCCTTACAGTTTAGAACCATGTGGTATCAATATGAATAGGGAAGAATACATCGAGATTGCAGGTAAATTGGCAGACGGATTGGCGACTGAACATGAAGTTAGACAATTTAATGCCTACTATAACCAATATCAGTCTGTTTATCCAGAGTGGGATCGGGTAATGGCATCAGAGAAAAAAGCAATACTGGATACCATGCACCAAAGGATCAACAAGACCATCAACGAGAAAAATGGTGGAAGACGGATCCGTTTAACCCGTTGGATGAGCGCTATAGCAGCTGTTTTGGCGATTGTTGTATTTGGTATATATTTCTTCAGCCAGAACAGTCAGCAATCAATTTACAAAAATGACCTGGCACCCGGCCGGAATAAAGCGGTGTTAACTTTGGCCAATGGCAAGAAAATCAATTTAAGTGATGCCAAATCGGGTATTGTGATCAAAGCATCGCAATTGACCTACACTGATGGAGCTGCAATAGTAGCCATTGCAGGAAAAAAAGCAGAAATAACTACAATCAGCACCCCGAGGGGTGGACAATACAATATAGAATTACCTGATGGTACAACTGTAGCCTTAAATGCAGCCAGTACATTGAAGTTTCCTGCAACATTTTCGGGCGCCAACAATAGGTTGGTTGAATTGTCGGGCGAAGGTTACTTCGAAGTTGCTAAAGATAAAAAACATCCCTTTATTGTTAAAAGCGCAGGGCAGGAGGTTGAAGTGCTGGGTACACATTTTAACCTCAATGCTTATGCAGATGAACGCGCTGTAGCCACAACTTTAGTAGAAGGTTCGGTCAAAGTAAGTTCAGGTAGTCATGTTCAGGTGATCAAACCCGGTGAACAGGCATTAAGTAATGGTTCCGGGATTCGGGTTAATCCTGTGAACATTGAGAACGTTACAGATTGGAAAGAAGGCGCTTTTTCCCTGAATCACCTGGATTTTAAATCGGCCATGCGGAAAATTTCCAGGTGGTACGACGTGGATGTGATTTACGAAGGTGCATTTCCGGACGACATGGAATCCGGGGGCTGGATTTCCAGAAGTAACCCATTGTCGGCGGTCTTGAAATTAATCGAATCCTCTGGCCAGGTCCATTTTAGATTGGAAGGAAAGAAATTATATGTATCAAAGTAATTTGATAAACTGATATACACGGATTAACGTATGTAATTAACGAATGTTTCACAATTTAAAGGGAGAATATGAGGAGATATTTACGACAGAAAAGCTAGGGTAAAAAACAAACCAGAAGTGCGACTAACACTCCTGGTTCTGTTAAGTAAACAATCAAAAAATCAACTGTAAAACCGCAGGTGCCTACCGTGGAAAGTAAGGGCATACTGCTTAACCTAACAAAACAAATGTATAAAAATTATACTAGGAAACCCGGTATAACAAGGTTGTTATGCCATAAAATACTGCTAATTATGCGATTAACCACCGTTATATTGATAGCATCCCTATTGCAGGTCAGTGCCGCTACGTTTGGCCAGAGCATAACTATTGCAAAGAAAAATATATCACTTGAAACTGTGTTGATGGAAATTCACAAGCAGAGTGGATATGATTTTTATTACGATGGTAAAACTATTCCTGAAAGTTACCTCCTGGATATTTCTGTAAACAAGGTCACTGTAAATGACGCTTTAAAAAGTGCTTTGGCAGGACTAGGCCTGGTTTATAAGATTGAGGGAAAAATGGTGACCATTAAAAAGGAAGCTACACCTTCCTTTTTGGAAAGAGTAGCTGCCAAATTTGCGGCCATAAATGTCTCAGGTGTCGTGGTAGACGAGGAAGGTATTCCTTTGGCTGGTGCTACAGTCATTGTAAAAGGCACCAACAAATCTACCCAAACCAGTACTACCGGAAATTTTATGCTGACAGGTGTGCAGGAGAAAGCAATCATCAGTATCAGCTATATCGGATTTGCAGTGAAGGAAGTTAAGGCTGCTGAACAGCTTGGGCGTATTACCATGACTGCATCCACAAGCGATTTAGGTGAAGTTTCTGTATTTTCTACTGGTTACGAGACCATATCTAAAGAGCGGGCTACAGGATCCGTTACGGTCATTACAGCAAAAATGCTGGAAGAAACACCGACTATAAGTCTGATAGACAGGTTGGAAGGTCGGGTGCCCGGGGTTCGTTTTGATAATAAATCCAATACGATCCAGATCAGAAGTTCTAACAATTATTCCAACAATACAGCGCCTTTGATTGTCGTTGATGGTTTTCCCCTGATTGCGAAAGGTGATGCCCAGACTTTGAACAACATGACAAACTCGCCTGCAAGTGCCAACTCTTTGTTGAGCAATTTTAATCCTGCGGATATTGAGCAGATCACATTTTTGAAAGATGCTGCGGCAACTTCTATATGGGGGGCAAGAGGGGCCAATGGGGTAATTGTCATCACCACCAAGAAAGGTAAAAAAGGAGCGCCTTCTATTGCCTTAAATTATACTTTTGGTGTTTCTCAGCCCCAGTCTTTATCCAAATTAAACTGGATGAACAGCGCACAATATGTTGATCTGGAGCAGGAAATGGTAACTAAGGGCTTCCTGGTCGATCCAAAGTTGACAACAGGTTCTAATGCGCTTTACGTGAGAAATAACAGTGAAGCCACAGAGTGGATGTACCGGGTAAGCAGGGGTACAGCTACAGCGGCCGAAAGAGATGCGGCTTTGGGGCTCATTTCTGCAAGGAACAACCAGGCCCAGATTGAAGACCTTTTGTTTCAGAATGCCATTACGCAACAGTATAACTTAAGTGTTTCGGGCGGTTCCGAAAATACATCTTATTACATCTCGGGAAACTACAATTCAGACCGGCCGGTTTATAAAAGTAATCAGGCCAGCAATGCTTTTTTGAATGCAGCAACAACCAGCGAGTTTTTCAATAATAGAGTAACACTTCGTACAGGATTAAATTACCAGTATGCTAAATCAGTGTATAATGGTGCGGCTATAGATGCACTTTCCGTTTCCAACACTGCTTTAAGGCCTTATGATTTATTACTTGATGAAAACGGCAACACCATTAAAAGAAATTCGATTTTTGTCAATTCAATTGCTGATGACTTTGTTGCAAAAGGTTATCTCCCTTTTAGTTATAACGCAGTTGATGAACTGAATTATTCCAAGCCGGTTTCTAAAACCAATCAGGTTCGTTTTACTGCCGACCTGAATGGCAAAATCACGTCCTGGATGAATGTGGATTTATCGGCGATGTCGCAGCGCACATTTTCCAATATGGTTTCCATTAATGAAATTGATGGCTATACCTCCCGTATATTGGTCAATACAGGCACTTCTATAGGTACCAATGGGAAATTGGTTTACGGTGTACCTTTGGGCGGTACTTACAATACCACGGACGGAAATGCTTACGACAATACATTCAGGGGACAGCTGAATTTTAATCCTACCTGGGGCAGACACCAGCTGGTTGCACTTGCCGGTACAGAAATGCGGGAAACCTATAGCAAATCTTACGGTTCGACAAGATATGGTTATAATGGTGACACCAATACCTCCCAATCTACCAATGCCATAACCCCTTACACAACTTTATATGGCTATACTCAACCAATAGGAGATAACCTGGGCGCTATTAGTGAGAAAATCAGCCGTTATTTGTCTTATTATGCCAATGCTTCTTATACTTTCGACCAAAAGTATATTGTCAGCGGTAGTGTGCGCTTTGACGACTTTACCCTGCTTGGTGTAGACCGGAGCAAAAGGGCAATTCCATTGTGGTCTGCCGGTTTGAAGTGGAATGCAAAAAATGAACGTTTTCTGCAGGAAGTAAACTGGCTGAGCAATGTTAGTTTGCGGGCTACCCTGGGTACCGGCGGTAGTGTGCCATTGGCCGGCTCAAATATTACCGTAATTAACGTTTCTGGAACCGACAGCCGGACAGGTCAGCCGATTGCATCGATCAGCAATCCTGGCAATGACCAATTGGGCTGGGAAACTACAAAAACCCTGAACGGAGGATTGGATGCCTCATTGTTTAACGATAGGTTATCCTTCAACTTTGACATTTATAGCAAAAGAACCAAGGGAATTTTAACCTCACTTCCTTACAACGCCACTTATGGCTGGAGTACCCTGCAGTTCAATGCGGCAACGCTTTCTGGTCATGGTTATGAATTTGGCATCAACGGACAGATCATCAGGTCTAATAACTTCAAGTGGAGCACGGTTTTGAATTTTGGCTATGCAACGAGTAAAGTTTCTGACGTACGTTTTATCAACAACACATCCACTGTTGTGAATGGTGGGACAGCTGTAAAAGGACTTCCAATTGGCTATATGTATGTTTATCGCGCTGCGGGACTGGACAGTAAAGGGCAGACCCAGATATATGACCGGAACAACAACATCATCAGCAATACCACCAATTTAACGACTGCGTTTACCAAAGAGGATTTGAAATATGCAGGGGTAACCGTAGCACCATATTCAGGTGGGTTTTTTAACAATGTAAGTTATAAGGGCCTGATGCTTGGCATTCAGATCAGTTATTACCTGGGACATGTATTCCTGAAACCTGCGGTTTCGAATTACCCTACATTTGAAGGTTCGTATACCGGTGTGATCGGTCGCCAATTGGAACTGGCTTACAGATGGCGTCAGCCCGGTGATGAGGCCACAACGAATGTTCCGGGGCTAACAGGCGTAAATTTCAATAGCATCAACAGATATAGGTTCTCTGACGATCTGGTTAGAAAGGCTGACAATGTTCGCTTACAGCAAATCTCATTGGGATATACTGTTCCGCAGAAATACCTTCCAAAAGGCGTGTTCAAATCTCTTTCGGTAAGTGCCAATATGCGGAATATCGGATTGCTCTGGACAGCAAATAAAGAAGGACTTGATCCTCAGTACTTAAATAATACCAATTTTTCAAGCCTTTCTCCAACGCCTAGTTATGTGTTTGGCTTAAATGCATCATTTTAATTTAAAAGACATGAAGAACTATATTTATACTTTGCTGATTGTGCTGACAGTTGCCAGCAGTTGCAGAAAATATGTAGAGGTAGAACAAATTGGTGTGCGCGCACTGAAGTACACTTCGGATTACAGAAATTTAATGAATGATAATGGTGCACTGGAAAGTGGCTACGGGTATCCAATTCTTTCTGGAGATGATACTTATATCTATGACGCCACAAGACAGGCCAACATTAGTGACATTTATGCGGCTACTTATACCTGGCGTGAAAAATACCTGACCGAAGCCCAGGGAGATTCTGATTGGGAAAAGATGTATAAAGCCATTTATTCTTGTAATGAAGTGATCAAGGGCGTATTGTCGAGTCAAAAAGGCACGGAGACTGAAAAACAACAGATTTATGCCGAAGCCATTGTTCACCGTGCCTATTTTTATCTGACCCTGGTCAATATGTATGGAAAGCAATATGATGAAACAACGGCTGCTACAGATTTAGGCGTTCCTTTATTGCTTACGCCTGATTTATTTGTAAAACTAAACCGGGCTACTGTTAAATCAGTATATGATCAGGTGGTCAAAGATTTAAAGTATTCGGTTAGCCTGTTGCCTGCTTTGCCGGATTACAATGTCAGACCGGCAAAGGTTTCAGCTTATGCCTTACTGGCGAGAACCTATTTGAACCAGCGCAATTTTACGCAGGCTGCTTTATATAGTGACAGTGCACTGGCGATTCAAAGCGGCCTGATTGATCTGAAAGACTTTAGCACATCTACTACAGCTTTTCCAAAAAGGCTGAATGATCCTGAAATTATGCTTTCTAAAAACATTACCGGAAGTTTTACCGCTATCCCAATCAACAACGATGTGCTGGCCTTACTGGGGACAAATGATTTACGATATACCCTGTTTACCAATACAAGAGGTGCATACGGAAATTCCTTCGCCGCTACTTTTACGGGGCGTGCCTATTGGCGATACAATTTAAACGGTGAATTTGTCATCCCGATTGGCCCATCTGTACCCGAAATGATGCTGATCAAAGCAGAATGTGCAGCCCGGGCCGGTAATGCTGTGCTGGCTATGGATCTGGTCAATAAACTTCGGATAAAACGCTTTACTACGGCAAATTATGTCGTAGCCACTGCTGCGAATGCCGCCGACGCTTTAGTAAAGGTTATTGATGAGCGCAAACGTGAGTTTTTTGGGCGTGGTTTCAGGTGGTTTGATCAGAAACGTTTAAACAAGGATGCCGCCTTTGCCGCTACGGTGACCAGGGTATTCAAAGATGTTACTTATACCCTGGAGCCAAATAGTGTACGTTATGTTTATCCGATTGGTGATAAATACATTCTGTTGAACCCGGAGCTGGAGCAAAATCCACGATAATAGCTGAATAAATCAAACGTATTAAATTAATAAAACTATATGAATTCTAAATGGATAGGGCTATTCCTATGGGTCATGGTTATGGCCACTACTGGCTATGGCCAGCAAAAAGAAAGTCGTGTTAAGGATTGGGGAATTCCCCAGGCCGGAGCGCCATTAAATGTGACTTACACACCTGAAGGTGGTCCTTTACAAGGTCGTAAAGTAGTAAAAGGTATCATTTATCTGTACAACAACTACAAATGGGCTGTGGACGATCTGGACTTAATTTATCAAAATAAAAGCTGGGTAGGGAAATATCCCCTGCCTGCAAATTGTGCTTTTTTTGCCATTAAGTTTGTAGCAGAAGAGGATCATAAAATTGTAGCTTCAGACAACAACGGCGACTTTGGGTTCCTGGCAACAACCGTTGGTAAGAACAATGGGAAACTTCCTGGTGGATCGCTGGCCTGGGGTATGTTCAGAAAGCCTGAATTCAATAAAGCGCCACAAGGTTATTTCGATAAAGCGAATATCAGTGACGAGGCGCTTGAAATGTGGGTTCGTAAGGAAATGAAAGATTATCCACGCAATGTACCTGTGTTTTTTGATATTTACCTGGCGATGCTGAAACTGAGTAAGCCCGAGGAGTTTCCTGTGCTGGCCAGGCGCAATCTTCAGAAATTAGCTGCCTTACCAGGTTTAACAGAACAGACCTACCAGATCATTTACGATTCCTATAATTTTCTTTTGAAGGATAAAGCAGCAGCAGATTCGGTCAAAGCAGTAATACTTCAGAAGTTTCCTAATGGTAAAATGCAAAGAATGGCAGGAATGGTTCAGACCAATTCGGCATTAACCGCAAGTTCAGGAGTGGAGCCTGTAGCAGCATTCCTTAAGCGTTTTCCAGTCAGCGAATACAGAAAAGACTCGGTTTTGACGCAGAATTATATCTATTATAACTTTTACAGACAGCTTGGTACTTATTTCTTCGATTCTGCCAGGTTTGATGAGCTGAGGGTTTTTATCCCGGAAATGGACTTCCAAAGTTTAAATGAAGTGTACCGGTTCAATGTTACCCGCGCATTTCTATCTAAAAGAGTACCTCTGGAAAAAATCTATCCCATAGCCAAAATTCTCATTGACTCGACCATTAGTAAAAAATCCGATGGTTCATTTATGCAGGAGACTACTTATACGCCTAAACAGGCCAATTACCTTGCATCTGTGCAACTGGATCAGCGCTTATATCTTCACATCAGGATTTTACATCAAATGCAAAGAGATAAAGAAGCTTTGGCTTATATGAATGAAATCAGTCTGGAAGGTAAGTTTGCTGATGCTGATGTGAATGAGGTCAGAATATCCGTGTACAGAAATACCGGCAATGCCAACCTGGTGAAGCCTGCCCTGGAGGGTGGACTGCGCGTTAATAAAGCAACACCGGTAATGCTGCAGGAACTTAAGGCCATGTATCTCAAAGATAAAGGCGATACTCTCGGTTATGAGTCTTATCTCAGTAAGCTAAAGGAAAAATCACTGGTAGATCAGGATAAACAGCATGTACTCAGCAATATGATTAAACAGCCTGTAAAATCTTTTGTGCTTAAAGATCTCAGTGGTAAAAATGTAAATACAGCCTTATTGAAGGATCAGATCATTGTCCTCGATTTCTGGGCCACTTGGTGCTATCCTTGTAAAATGGCCTTTCCTGGTATGCAGATGCTGGTAGACCATTATCAGAATGATCAAAAAGTGGCTTTCTATTTCATATCTACCATGGAACGTAAACCGTCCTATAAGGAAGATGTCGCTAAATATCTTAAAACATCAGGCTTTAGATTTAATGTGCTGTTTGACGATAAAAATCCGGCGACCGGGCATAATGACCGGGTTTTTAAAACCATGACACCTTTTTTCAATTCTTCGGCTATTCCACGTAAGGTGGTGATAAAAAACGGAGTGATCAGGTATACGTCTGAAGGGTACAATGGAAGTCCGAGTGGTCTGTTCGACGAATTGTCTTACGTGATTGAAATTTTAAAATCAGAGAAATAAATGAAAAAGTATATTGTATTGCTGATCTGGCTTGGCTTTTTTGCCCCCTCTGCTTTCTCTCAGTTAAAAATGCTCGATACGGCTTCGTATAATCAATGGCGAAGCATTGCTATTCCGAATTTGTCTTACACAGGCGAATGGGTGTTGTATAGTTATCAAAATGAAGCTCAAGGGCTTAAGCATTTGCGTAACACAAAAACGCAGCGGGAAGTTATTTTGAAAGACATCAGCAGTGCTGAATTTTTTAACCGTGGTCAGTGGCTTAAATACTCGGCCAAAGGCAAGGGCCAGGATTCTACTTTTTTAATGCGGTTAAGCGATGGTAAAAAGATATACTGGACAAAAGCACCTTATTTTACTGTGTCTAAAATATCCGGTGTGGTTGTGTACACCAAACGTGTCAACAACGTAAACCAGGTGGTTATGCTGAACATTGAAAAAGGGGACAGCCTGACCATTGACAGTATAGGGAAGTATAAGTTATTGAACGAGAATGGAGCAATCGTGTATATACGTGATCAGGAATTGCTTTACAGGTCGCTTAAAGTAGCGAAGCCCCGGCTTATTTATGCTGGTGATGTAACGGATTTTTCATTCAATGAAGGAGATCAGACCGGTCGGTTTTTATCTGGACAAAAGATTTTTAGTTTTAGTACTTCAGTGCCTCGGTATGCTGAGGTGCTGGATTTTTCAACGATTACAGCTCCGGCTGGCTACCGCCTGGTACCCCGTTTATATGAGCTGAGCATTGCCACTAAGCAATTGGAAATGGAACTTCTTCCCATAGCGGAAAAGGCAAGTGCTGCTGCAACGGGAAAAGAAAATATGCTTGTTCGGAAAAAACCTGCGTTTAATCTGGAATTGTGGACCTGGAATGAATTTCCATCACGCCGGCTTCAACGACGTGGCCGGTCGGCAGCCGATCCGGATCCTAAATTCATTTATAACTTTGACGAAAAGAAATGGACCTCTGTTTTACCAGTTAAGTCGGGCTTTGTATACGTTCCGAATGCTGAAAAGTACGACTACCTACTTTCTACCGATCCGGTTCCTTACCAGAAAATGGTGGATTGGCGATATGGAAATAATTCGGACATCTATGCGATAGATGTGCGCACCGGTAAACGCAAATTGGTATTGAAGGATGCTTATACTTTGCCTGAGTGGAGCCCAAACGGTAAATATGGGGTGATTTACAATTCCCAGGAAAAAGAATGGCAGGTATTTGATCCGGCAAAGGTTGAGTTTGCAGGATTTAGCAGTCAATTGGCTTATCCTGTTTATGACGAAAGCCATGACAAACCGAACCCGGCCGCTTCCTACGGTCTTGCCGGCTGGGTGGATGGAACCAGTATTGCGGTATACGACCGTTATGACATTTGGGTTATAGACCTTTCCGGGCGTAGAAAGGCCTATGCTTTAACTCAGGGATTTGGCCGCCGCAATCAAATTTCCTTACGATTACAAGGTGCAAGTTTTAAGGCAAACCTGGACCTGGGTAAACCACTTTTGCTGCAGAGTTTCAACGAAAAAAGTAAGTCTCATGGCATTTACCGGTTGAGTTCAGGAAAGCTTGAGAAATTAGCAGATTATCCAGATTATAGCGTGAAAATTCTGGCAAAATCCGATGATGGAAAGGCATTTCTTTTTACAAAAGAGAGTTACCGTATTTTTCCGGACATCTGGTTAGGAAATGAAAATCTTGCCAGGCAACAACAATTGACACAAGCCAACCCTCAGCAAAAAAACTTCAGATGGGGAAGGGCGAAGGTGGTTGAATGGAAAAATTTTGAAGGCAGACAAAATCAGGGGCTGTTGTATTTGCCGGAGGATTATGATCCGAAAAAATCCTACCCGGTGATTGTTGATTTTTACGAAACGCATTCAGAGCATTTAAACGAATACCAGACACCACTTTACAGTACCTGTACGATCAACATTCCAACGTATGTGAGCAAGGGATATATCGTGTTCAGGCCAGATGTACTTTTTACCGTGGGAAAACCCGCTGAAAGTGCTTACAGTTCAGTGCTGAGCGGTACCGAGGCCTTAATTGAACGGGGGATCGCCGACCGGAATCACATCGGATTGCAGGGACATAGCTACTCCGGGTATCTGGTCGCTTATCTGGCCACAAGGACCAACCTGTTTAAATGTATCAATATCGGAGCGGGTGTTGTGAACATCACTTCAAATTATACCGCTTTGCGTGGCAATGGCGCGCCTAACTTATTCAAATATGAGGTTGAACAGGGCCGAATGGGAAAAAGCTTATGGGAGGATACTTCCGGTTATATATCGAACTCGGCTATTTTTAAAGCTGATAAAATACAAAGCCCTTTGCTGATCCTGCACAATGACAATGATGGGGCCGTTCCTTTCTCGCAGGGATTAGATTTATTCCTGGCCATGCGCAGGCTTCAGAAACCAGCATGGTTGTTAAATTACAAGGGAGAAGGGCATACGCTTGACGGTTTAGCTGCCCAGCAAGACTGGACTGAGCGGATGGAACAGTTTTTTGATCACTATTTAAAGGATCAGGCGATGCCTGCCTGGATGCTGGATGGAATGAATTAAATGCAATCCATTAATCTAGGGCAGACCACTCTTGTCAAAACTCGGGTGGTCTGCTCATTTCAGATTGTCCTTATAGGTTCTGCCAATAGGTAATTGCTTTCCATCTTTAAGCACGACAAATTGAGAGTTGTATGACCTGATATTTTCCCTCTGAACGATATAGGACTTGTGTATCCTGATGAAACCCAGTTTAATATTCTTTTCGCTAAAATCAGATAAACGTTGCAATACCATATACTGTTTAAATCTGGTCATGATTTTTAGGTACTCTCCAAAACCCTCAATCCATTGAATGTCAGTAATGAGTATTTTGTTGATCATGTAATCGGCTTTAACGATGATGTAATCTTTTGCGTTGCTTGACTCCTGGAAGCTGAAAAAGTCCAATGCCTTGCGCACAGCCTTTGTCAGTCTTTCAGGGAAAACCGGCTTCACCAGGTAATCTATCACATCCAGTTCGTAGGCTTGTGCGGCATGGGTAGGGTCGGCGGTTATAAAGATGACCAGCTTATCCGGATGGACAATTTTTGCCAGTTCTATTCCAGAAATTTCCGGCATCTCGATGTCCAGAATGAGGAGGTCAACCGGATTGGTTTTGATAAATTCAATGGCTTGATCTGCCCTGGTAAAGCAGGCGGTCAGGTTGATCTCGGGAATTTCTTTGCAGTAGTTTTTGATGAGTTCTAATGCTGGAAGCTCATCGTCAACATAGATGGCGTTTAAATTCGTCATATTTTGATCGTTAAAATGGTAGAATACGTTGTTTCTGATTCTTCTACCATAAATTGATGGTTTTCCGGATATTCCGATTCCATAATGGTTTTAAGTACTTTCAAGCCAATACCCTTGTAGTTTTGATCTGATCTTTCATAAGATCTGGACGATTTAGAATTGCGGATGTGAAAGCAAAGTTCCTCGTTTTGCAGACTCAGCTTGATCGTAATGAATGCATGTTCATCTACCCCCAATGCAGAATGCTTGATTGCATTTTCAAATAAGGTGAAATAAATGGTTGGGGGAATTTCAATAATACCGAAATATTCATCATAGGTATAATCGAAGACGAGGTTGAGGCCCTGGGCATATTTAAGCTGATAAAGACTGCTCAATGCAAGGATCATCTCTATTTCTTTTTCCAATACTATTCTTTTCTTTGCTACATCGTAGGTCGTGTATTGCAGCAAAAGGCTCAGTTGTTTAATGAGATTTGCGGCACTGCTGTCCTGTTTATAGCTATGCGAGTAAATGTTGTTTAAGGTATTGAAGAGAAAATGCGGGTTGATCTTTGACTTCATCAAATCAAGTTCAGCCTCCTTTTTTAAGGCTTCCATTTTAACCAGTTCCCTTTCCACAATCAGTTTGTATTTGGAAATTCCCAGCATGGAGGCAATGAGTACAATCATCAATTGGCTGACATATACTAAAATCAAAAAGGCATTTTCTTTGTGGTGTAGCCCTGCAAACAAGGCAGGTTCTATCAAAATTCTGATCAGGCAGGATAGGATGTAAACTACACTGGTATAGCGGATGTATGCTTCGTACTTCTTGTTTTCATAATATTCAGGGACAAGTTTTTGAAAGCAAAACAGGTATAAGGTAATATTGACGATCAGCATAAACAACCAGCGGAATATGCCTTCTTTCCAATCGAACCACTCCAGATACAGGTACAGATTCGCAGACGAAAAGGCCAGCCAGAATATGATGTGTTGAATGTTGATGACATCTGGCCATTTCTTATAAAAAAGAGGCTTCAGTAATTTCTTTTCAAAAGAAAGGCGAAGCATCAGGACCAGAAGAAATAGATTGAACAATAGAACCATTGGTGTTTGAAATGAAAAATTAGGGCATTGGTTTATATTTTCTGTTGTTCATTGATTTTATTCGGAGCTAACAAATTAATTGTTTGACTTTTAATTCTGCCAGTCGCTATTTTAACATCGCTATGGCCCGAACCAGATATAAAAGTACAAAATTTAACCATGAGCAGCTATTCCAATTTCAATTCTCAACCCAAGCCCGGGCAAAATCGCAGTTTTGCTAAGAAACTTTTCAGCAATTTAACTTTTTGGGTACTCATCGCCATTATTGCAGGTGTGCTGTTGGGAAATTACTGGCCATCGACTGCTGTTCAGATGGAATATATCGGTAAAACATTTATAGAAATCATAAAGCTTTTTATAGGGCCAATTATTTTCTTAACGATTGTTCTTGGAATAAGTGGTATGGGGGATTTGAAGAAGGTAGGACGGATTGGCATCAAATCACTTTTCTACTTTGAAGTCGTGTCTACCCTCTCTTTAGCTATAGGGGTCGTAATGGCATTGTTAATTAAACCCGGTCATATCGATAAATCTAAACTGCAGATGCAGAATGCATCGAAATATACCAGTGGACCGCCAAAGGACTTTGATTGGATCGGCTTCTTTTTACACAATTTCACATTACAGGTTTTACTTGCAGCCCTGATTGTGGGTCTGGTGTTAAATTATTCTAAACATCGTTTAAAAGTGGTGTCTGTTTTAGGTGTTGCATCGGAATGGGTTTTTAAAGGTTTAAAGTATGTCATGTACCTGGCACCTCTTGGCGCTTTTGGAGGAATGGCTTATACCGTTGGGAAGTTTGGTTTGCATACCCTGGTGCCTCTTGCTAAACTAATGGGCGCTGTTTATCTGACCATGGGTATTTTCATCTTTCTGGTTTTAGGCGGGATTATGAAATATTACAAGATGAGTATCTGGAAGTTTATCAAATATATCCAGGAAGAACTGTTACTTGTATTGGGTACTTCATCCTCAGAGTCGGCATTGCCTTCCATTATGCAAAAACTTGAAAAAATGGGCTGTAGCAAATCTGTTGTCGGGTTGGTGGTGCCTACAGGCTACTCATTTAACCTGGATGGGACTTCAATTTATTTATCCATGTCGGTCATTTTTCTGGCCCAGTTGTACAATGTACAGCTCAGTTTTTTTGAGCTGCTGAGCATCATCGGGATCCTGATGGTCACCTCTAAAGGTGCAGCTGGTGTGACCGGTAGTGGCTTTATTGTGCTGGCCTCTACTTTAACCGCACTTCATAAAATCCCGGTAGAAGGCCTTGCCTTTTTACTGGGTGTAGATAAGTTTATGAGCGAAGCCAGGGCCCTGACTAACATAATTGGAAATGGGGTAGCAGCAATTGTAATCGCAAAAAGCGAGCGGGAATTTCATCCGCCCGCAGCGGAGCTTGTTTGACACGTATTTTTCTCAGTATATTAGTCCCGCGGTTATGAATCTAATTATACTGAATTGAATAGCGGGATGCGCATACTTGGTTTTGCCGATAAACTGAATAAACATTTAAGTTTACAGGTTCTGCTGGCTATTCTTTTAGGGATTGTTACCGGTGTTTTTTACCCTGGCTTTGCTGTGCAAACACAAATCGTTTCTCTCGCTTTTGTCGCAGTGATCAAGCCTTTTATCGGTCCGGTAATTTTTCTTACCGTAGTTTCTCTTTTCGGCAGTATTGTGGATTTGAAAAGAGCAGGAAGGATTAGTTTGAAGTCTTTCATCTATTTTGAACTGATCAGTGTGGTGGCCATCATGGTGGGAATCTGTTGTGCACTGATTATTCGTCCCGGGGCTATTGAACGCTCCAGTCTCAATCAGCTGTTGCCGCGGCTATCAGGTGTTTCTGGTGGCACCGATTGGAGCAATGGAATGATGACTGAATATACCATTCTATTTTTGGCCTTTGGAATAGGTATTGGTCTGCTCATTAACCGGTCAAAACATCGCGGGCAAATCGTAGGCTTTCTTGAAAATGCCCGTAACCTATTGTTTATTGTGCTGCGTTATGTTTTTCTGCTGGCGCCACTGGCCGCCTATTGTGGCATCGCGTATACGGTTGGTAAATTTGGGCTAGATTCATTAGTACCCGTCGGAAAGCTGGTTGCCGCGACTTACTTGTCTATGTTTTTCTTCATCCTTGTTGTCTTTGGAGGAATTCTCAGGTATTTTAAGGTAAGTCTTTTCAGTTTTCTTAAATCGATCAAACAGGAGCTGCTCTATGTGTTGGGTACATCATCTTCCACATCTGTGTTGCCTTTATTGATGGACCGCCTGGAAATCATGGGCTATCGGAAATCTGTCGTTAGCCTGGTTACGGTAACGGGTAATTCATTTAACCTGACAGGGACCTGTTTGTATATGGGCGTTGCAGTGATCTTTCTGGCTCAATTGTATCAGATCCATTTCTCATTTACTGAAATACTCACCATTATCATGGTGATTTTGATGACCTCCAAAGGAGCTACAGGTATATCTGGGGCTGGGTTTGTCGCCCTGGCAACAACAATAGGCACCATTCATAAAATACCAGTAGAAGGATTGGCTATTCTACTGAGTATCGACCGGTTCATGAGTGAAGCAAGGGCGATCACGAATACCATCGGTCATGGGGTTGCTACAGTTGTGATCTCTAGAAATGAGCCGCAATAAACTGGATGACCGTATCTGTTTTTTATAAATTCTTAACATACATCAATGTGCAATTTTGTATTTTGCATGTATATTTGGATTAAAATTAAATAACCTAGAACATGAAATTAAAATTTAACACCATTTTATTGTTGGTGGCCGTAGTTGGTTTATCAGCTTTTACAAATTCTAAGAAACCAATTACTTACACTGTAGACGCAGCAAAATCCAGCATTACCTGGATTGGTAAAAAAGTAACGGGTTCGCACAATGGAACAATTTCATTAAAATCAGGATCTTTAGATGTGGATGGTAAAAATGTGACAGGTGGCACCTTTGTGATCGACATGACTTCGATTAAAGATGCTGATGGCAGCGCGAAATTAGAAGGTCACTTGAAAGCAGATGATTTCTTTGGATCAACTAAATTCCCGACCTCAACATTTGTAATCACTAAAGTTACTGGTAAAGGTGCAGATGTAAATGTAGCAGGTAACCTGACGATTAAAGGCATTACAAAACCATTAAGCTTTCCGGCAACTTTAGCGTTCAATGCGGATGGTACCGTTTCTGCTTTAGCAGGTAAAATCACTGTTGATCGGACTAAATACGATATCAAATACGGTTCAAAATCGTTTTTTGATAGCATTGGCGATAAAGCAATTGACGATAATTTTGAAATTGGCGTGAAACTGGTAGCTAAAAAATAGTTTTCCAATAGGAAAAAAGCAAAGCCTGTATCGTAAGATACAGGCTTTTTTATGCGCCAAATATTAGAGGCCGTGTTTTTCAAAAACAAATTTTGTGGTGTCATAAACGATGGGTTTGTTCTTTTTAAAATAAAACATGCCCATATATATTTCCATATCACCCTGGCCCAAAATCAGCTTGCCGTCTTTTTTTAAAAATGTGATCGGAATGCTGTGCCATTTTTCCATTCCATAATGTTGGAATTTATAAGTACCCTTTAAAATATTGCCTTTAACCACGCCGGTTACGCCGCCAGAGTCTTTATATAGGCCGTGGTAATTGGTTTCCAGTTGTCCGTAAAAATCTTTGTCTGTCAGCCTGATCTTTAACGTTGCCGTATCATTTTGATGGATGGCACTGTATAAGGTTTGCGCCTCGGTTTTGGCAACATCAGCATTGCGGCAGCTGTACATCAATACCATCAGACTGATCAATAAAATGTTGGTTTTCATCATTGCAGTTTGTGCTCAAATATAAACTTTTAGGCCATAAAAATGGTTGACAGCGATAGCCAATTGGCTGATCTTTTAATCTAATCAAATAAACTTTGCTAATTTTGGATCGAACACGATACAATTACTATGCTTGGATTAAAATTATTGACAGACCCGCGTTGGGCAAACATTGCTGAATCGAATTTAGAAGAAATTTTAACTGATCATGCCTGGTGTGAACAAAAAGCAGCAACGAATGCCATTACCCTGATTGCCAATAACTCAGAACATATGGATTTGGTGGAGGAATTGACAGCAATAGCTTTGGAAGAAATGCAGCATTTTCAAATGGTAGTGGACATCATCAAAAAGCGTGGTTATACCCTGGGACGCGAGCGTAAGGACGATTATGTTGGCCGGCTGGTCAAATTCAGTAAACGCGATGGCAGTCGGAATAATGCTTTTATAGATCGTTTATTGTTCGCCGCCATGATTGAAGCAAGAAGTTGCGAGCGGTTTAGGGTGCTGTCACAAAATATCAAAGATGTGGAACTGGCTAAATTCTATCACGATCTGATGGTGTCTGAAGCGGGACATTATACGACTTTTCTAAACTTTGCACGCAAATATACTGTTGATGTAGATGTGGATAAGAGATGGAAAGAGTGGCTGGAATTTGAAGGTGAACTGATCCAGAGTTTTGGTAATAAAGAAGCAATTCATGGTTAATTAAATAAATTTATGTTAAACATCAAGGTTTTTTCGATCTGTATTTTCTGCCTGTTTTTATTTGTGCTTTTGTTTCTGGATAAATGTACCAGCAGAAATATCTCTACGATGTTTAACAGCACCGAATTTTATAAATATCCGGAACTGGCTGAAAATCCATCGTCTGCCAATTATGAAATCCGGAGAATAAGCCAGGACATATACACCACCGTTACGTATGATTCCGCACATCGGTTTTTTATCGTGTCTGTCAGAGATAGTTTGTTGAAACTGGATGCTGGTGGTAAAGAACTGTACCATCTGGAGCTTCCGGATGTGAAGCTGGAGCGCTATTCTTATTACGCAATGGATAGTTCCGGGGTCTATGATTTTTCTGAAACAAACTTGAATCATCAACCCATCAAACAGGTCTTGAATCTGGATCAGAAAATGAATGCCCAGGATTGGCAGCATCATTTTGAAGATTTTTACCAGCGTGCTGAGGTTGTTATTTATGGAACAAATAACTTCTATCAGGATCTGGAACCCATTTATTTTAAAATAAAAAATGAATGGATCGTTTTGATCTTGCAACAATACGATGAACGTTGGGACGATTTCGATCAGATTTCCGGTGTAAAGTTTAAAGGTTATCCGGCGAAATTTAATGCGATGTATTTACTGAAAGATGCGGAAAAAGGACAATATAGCGATTTGGAGCTGACAAGTGACAGCTATTTAAAGACGTATTATACCGTGAAAATTAAAGAATCACAAATGAAATATCCTGCAGACAGGAATCCGGTATTACTATCCTATAAAAAAGAAGGCGTTCAGAGTTATGCTGCTTATATCAGTTTGCCAGTCAGCTGGTCAATTAAAGCGGGGTACGAATTGCATGTGGGACAGGAGAAAATACGGTTTAAGGTAGATGCGGTACAGGATGTTGGTTTTTCCAAGCCTATTGAAAGTTATTTAACGCAGTATCAGGTTCCTGAAGTATTTGCAACACAAACTGATGTTAGCTTTTTGAAATATGCTTTTCCTTCAAATGGCCCGGAAAGTGTAAATAACGGCTTGTATATCCTATTGAAGAAATGATGGCTTTATATAATAGTTATAGCTTAGATTTTACTCCTTGCGCTGAGTTCGTTTAGGACAGGGGACTCTAATGGGATTTTTAGCTGCTGTAATTAAGGCTTTACGCAATACGAGGCCGTATCCTGATTTTATGATACAGCCTCGCAGTTGAATTTACGGTGATATTAATTTGGATTGATGGTTTTCAGGTCGATCTTTTTGATCTCAGCATATCTTTTCAGGGCTTCCAGAAAGTAATAGTCTGCATAGTTTAAAGGCGTGTCAATTTCAGAATTGTACAGCAAAGCACCAACACTATGTTTCAGGATAAAAAAGTGATTCTCTCCTGGTTTAGCGAGATACTCGTCCGATGACAAACTCTTGAGGATATCTTCTGCATATTTAAAATATTTCTGACCATCTTTTACCTGGGTACTCAGATCCAGTAATGCAGAAGCAATTACTGCTGCTGCAGACGCATCTCTTGGTGAGCGGTCCCTGTTGTGTACATCGAAATCCCACAATGGGATTTTATCAGCAGGCATGGCTGGATGGTTCATGATAAAGGCCGCAATATGTTCCGCATGTGCAATGAATTTCTTGTCCCCGGTATCCTTATAGCTCATGGTATAACCATATAAGCCCCAGGCTTGTCCTCTGGCCCATGCCGATTCATTGGTTAAGCCCTGGTGTGTTTCCCTTTGCAGTACTTTACCGGATAAGGTATCATAGCTGATGACATGGTAAGAACTGTAATCTTTTCTGAAGTGGTTTTTCATGGTCGTGATCGCATGTGTCTTAGCCGCTTCAGCATATTGAGGTTTATTAAATTCTTTTCCGGCCCAGTACAAGTATTCCAGGTTCATTAAGTTGTCAATGATAACCGGAAATTGCCAGTGGCCAAAGTCCCAGGAGCGTATGGCACCTACCTTTTTATTGAACCTTGCATACAAATTGGCTGCACCATTCTCCAACGGTTTCAAATAGATTTTATCTCCGGTTATTCTAAAGGCATTGCCATAAGCGCAATACAACATAAAGCCAAGGTCATGTGTATCCTTTATATATTGTATAGAATCCAGTGCCAGTGTAAAACGTTTGGCTTCTGATTGCAGCTTTTTATCGCCAGATAATTCATAGCCATACCATAAACTGCCAGCAAAAAAACCAGTAGTCCAGTCGCGCAATGGAGCTAATCTTACCGTACCATCCGGATTAACAGACCTGGGGTTCATTCCTGGCGTATAGGTTTCAGCTGCTTTGTTCAATTGGTATACGGCAGTTTTGGCTGTTTTTCTGAACCAATCGTTACCATCCTTTTTCGGGACTTCCATTCCACTTGCCGATCCTATTAATGCAACAGAAGCAACAAATGCACTGAGTAGTTTTTTCATTAGCATAATTGTGTTGTTTAATTGTTAGAAGCCATCAGGGGTAGTTTGCACCTGGCGATTTCTGATTTAAGTTTATGTTTTAAAATATGGATGAAGGTAAGCAGGTAAAAAAGTATGGGCTTTAGGTATCGGATATATTCGTTTTAAAATTGGTGAAAGCTTAAAGTTTTTAGCAGGGCCGGCAGAATCTTGAGATATTTGTATGGCGTTTAAAGACGATAGGGGACAATAATGCCGCAATTATTGGCTAATTTGTAAAATGGAAAAGGGATTAACCAAAATTGATAGCATTTTAAACAATACCTAAATCCATTGCTAAAAGACTCCTATATATTCGTTTTTATCAATTAACCAAATTATGTAAATCCAAAAAAAGTTATGAAACGATTTTTACTGCTATTAATTATTGTTGCGGGTAACCTAACGCTCTACGCCCAAAATATAAGTGTAAAGGGGGTGGTGACCGATGAGGCGGGGAACACGCTGCCCGGCGCTACCGTTACGGAGAAAGGAGTGGCCAATGGAAAGGTTACGGATAATAATGGTGCATATGAAATCCGGGTGAAATCCGACGCCATTCTGGTCTTTTCTTATATTGGATCAATTACCACAGAACGTGCCGTTAAAGGACGTAGCGTGATTCATGTAAAGCTTGCCGATGACAATAAAAACCTGAACGAGGTGGTGGTTATTGGTTATGGTGAGGTGAAACGCAAAGATCTCACAGGGGCTGTATCTTCTATAAAAGGTACAGAGCTGAGTAAAGTGCCCGTACAAAATGTAGCCAGTGCTTTACAGGGTAGGATAGCCGGCATGCAGGTTGCCCCTGCTGATGGTACTCCAGGCTCCCAGCCGGCGATTACCATCAGGGGTGGCGGTTCCATTACACAAAGTAATGAACCTTTATATGTAGTGGATGGTATTCCGCAAACAGATGGGCTAAGCTTTCTGGATCCGATGGATATCGAAAGTGTGGATGTCTTGAAAGATGCATCGGCGACTTCCATTTATGGTGCAAGAGGTGCCAATGGCGTGATCCTGATCACCACAAAGCAACCTAAAGCGGGGAAGTTGACAATCAATTATGACATGTATTATGGTGCTAAAAAGGTAACCAAAGAGATTCCTGTATTAAACCCTTACCAGTATACCTTATTGCAATATGAACGGGCACTGGCAACAGCTACCGAATTGGACCGTTATATCAAAACATTTGGGGATTTTTCTCAGCGTGACGCACTATATGCCGGAAAGCCGGGAATCAGCTGGCAGGATTTAACACTTGGTAATACGGCAAACAGTCAATACCACAAAGTAAGCATCAGTGGCGGAAGCAGTGAGACGAGGTTTAACTTGTTTTACTCCCATAATAATGATGAGGGCGTGATGGTCAACAGTTCATCCGATAAGGACGTGATGAAGTTAACTGTAAATCATAACCTGGGTAAAAAATTAAAAGTAAACGGAATCGTTAACTATTCCAACCAGAATACCTACGGTGTAGGTACCAGGGAAGGAAATAACCGTTTTAACCAATTGCAGAACATTTTTCAGTACAGACCTACCTATGGTATAGCCGGAAGTGATGACGATCTGATCAATCAGGATACGGATCCTTTTCTGAGTGATGATTCGGGTAATGTATTACAGAATCCAGTGACCAACGCGGAATCGCAGCTGAGATCGACCAATAATAAACTTTTAAATCTGAGTACTTCGCTTGATTATGAGTTGTTTAAAGGTTTTACCTATCGCGGTTTGGTGAACCTCAAGACATCAAACAACAAAACAAACATGTTTAACGATGCACGTTCTATGAGCGCTAAACGAACCAATGGGCCGAATGGTTCTATTGCCCAGGCAGACCAGAACGGGTGGAATTACAGCAATACCCTGACTTATACCACTAAATTTAAAAAAGATCATGTGCTTACCGTTATGGCGGGGCAGGAGCAATTGTATAATTTGGTTCAGAGTTTTTCTCTGGCTGCAAGTGGCTTTCCGAACATCAATTTAGGTCTTGACGATATTGCCCAGGGTTCTGTAGCAGGTCCGCTGAGCTCCAGGAAGGAAGATGACAAATTGTTCTCTTTATTCAGCAGGGCCAATTATGCTTATAAAGACCGGTATATTTTCTCGGCCAGTTTCCGTGCAGATGGTTCTTCGAAATTTGGTGTGGACAATAAATTTGGTTACTTCCCTTCCGGAGCTTTTGCATGGCGGGTTAGTGATGAGGGTTTTATGAAAAACATCAGGCAGATTTCTGACCTTAAACTACGTTTAAGTTATGGAGCTTCGGGAAACAATAGGATCGACAATTACCTATCGTTGGATTTATTCCAATCGGGATTTTATCCTTTGAACAACGCCAATGTCATTGCTGTTTTTCCAAATGCTTTACCCAATCCGGATTTGAAATGGGAGACAACGGTTTCGAAAAACCTCGGCATCGATCTTGGTTTATTCGGTCAGCGCGTACAATTGACTGTTGACGCTTATGACAACCGGATTTCTGACCTGTTGTTAAATACTGTAGTTTCAGGCGTATCCGGATTTAACAATATGCTGATCAATGTGGGTTCGACCAGCAATAAAGGTGTGGAATTCAGTTTGAATACGGTGAACATCAAAAAAACTGATTTTAGTTGGAATACGAATTTTAACATTGGTTTCAACAACAATAAAGTGGTCAGTTTGAACAAAGGAGACAAATTTCTTCTGGCAAATTCTGGATGGGCTGCCAACCTGGAGAATGATTATATCGTAGAGGTTGGTCAGTCGGTAGGCCGGATGTTTGGTTATAGAACCAATGGCATTTATACGGTAGATGATTTTGATTACAATGAGGGCACTAAAGTTTTTACTTTAAAATCAGGTCTGGCCCAGGATCCAAATAACCTGGCAAAACCAGGTTCGTTGAAGTATATCGATGTCAATGGTGATGGGGTCATCAACGCCGACGATCGTTCGGTGATTGGAAATGCAAGACCAAAATTCACTGGTGGTTTAAACAATAATTTCAGTTATAAAGGTTTTGACCTGAGTATCTTCATCAACTGGTCGTACGGCAATGACATTTACAATGGAAACCTGCTCAACAACAGCCAGCTCCAGTTGAATAACATCAATACGCTGGACTATTTTGCCGATCGTTGGATTACGGTGAATGCTGCGGGACAACGCATTACGGACCGTGCCGAAATGGCGGCATTAAATGCAGGTAAAACCAAACCTTCTTATAATGGCGCGGGTACTTCACTCAGACTGTATGATCAAATGATAGAAGATGGCTCATTTTTACGCATCAACAACGTAAGTCTGGGTTATACCTTCCCTAAAAATTGGGTTTCCAGGTTGAAAATGAGTGGTGCAAGGGTATATGTTACGGCGTATAACTTACACACTTTTACCAAATACAGTGGTTATGATCCGGAAGTAAGTACTGCCAATCCGAGCCGCCTTACACCAGGAGTAGATTTTGGTGCTTATCCGAGAAGCCGGTCATTTGTGGCCGGTGTAAATGTTTCTTTTTAAATTCCAGACGTTACGATCATGAACAAATATTTTAAAACTACTGCGATCAGCACCATTAAATTGATGGTAGTCGCATCAGCGATATTGGTTATGCCTACTTCCTGCAAAAAGTGGCTGAAAGAGGAACCTTATTCTCTTTATTCGAGTGAAACATTTTTTAAAACTGTTGAAGAGGCCGATATGGCTGTACTTGGGGTATATCAGCAAATGACCGGAACAGCAGGTTATGGTTTTTACATGTCGCTGGTCTACGACATTGATACCGACATTGCACAAATGCAGGGGACAGCGATTAGTGACGGGCCGAGACAAGTTGCCCATTATTCCATTCCTACAGCACACCCTTACATGCTGGATACCTGGAGACAGCTGTACCGGGGGATCAACAGGGCCAATCTGGTGGTAGAAAAAATACCTCAGATGGCATTGTATAGTAATGGTAGTGAAGCCCAGAAAACGGCATTGAAAAGAGCAGTTGGGGAAGCTAAATTTTTAAGGGGCCAATATTACTTTGATTTGGTACGCCTTTTTGGCGATGTGCCCATGAAGCTGAAATCTACCGAAGCTACAGACGATGTGCTGTTGCCAAGGACGGACAGGTATGAGGTGTATACCCAGATTATTAAAGACATGACTGAAGCCATTCCTGACATTCCGGAAAATTCGGTGAAACCGCTGGATGAAAGGTTAAATAAAGGTGCTGCAAAAGGTATGCTGGCCAGAGTTGCTTTGTTTGCTGGTGGATATTCGCTAAGGCAAAATGCACAGATGGAGCGTCCTTCAAACTATAAAGAATATTACGCACTTGCGCTGAAAATGACCTCAGAAGTGATGGCTTCGGGAGAGCACGCTTTAAATACCAGTTATGAACAAATATTCAGGAACCACTGTAAGTTTATTCTTGATCCTAAAGAGTCTATGTACGAAGTGGCACTTTTTAATGCTACGGGCGGTGTTGGCAACAGCGGTGTGATCGGAACCTGGAACGCGCCGATAGCCGATGCAGGGAATCCTTACGGAAGAGCGAACTCGTTTTACAAAACGACAGCACTATTTCAAAAAAGTTATAAGACCGGTGACTTAAGGCGGGATGTTGCAGTTTGTACGTATAAACTGGATGCAAAAGGGGTAATTGTACCTCAGCTGACTGCAAGACTGGATGAAGGCTGGGCTCCGGGTAAATGGAGACGTGACTGGCAGAATACCGGACCTAAGGATTTGAACAATACCGATATCAACTGGTGCCTGTTGCGTTATGCAGATGTTTTACTGATGCGTGCAGAAGCAGAAAATGAAATCAATGAGGGGCCGAATGCCGCTGCTTATGCGGCCATCAATCAGGTCAGAAGGAGGGCGTATGGCAAGCCACTGACCACAGCTGATGCTACAGTTGATTTACCGGCAGGTTTGAACAAACTGGACTTTTTTGAAAGGATAAAACAGGAGCGGGCATGGGAGCTTTGTTTTGAAGGGATGCGGAGAATGGATCTGATCCGCTGGAACATCCTGGGTTCAAGCATCCGGGCAACACAGGCGGCGCTAAAGGTGTACCGAAGTAATTATGGTTATGTAGCTGCGGATTTCTTTAAAGACAATAAAAATGAATTGTATCCGATCCCTCAGATAGAAAGGGATCTGAATACCAATTTAAGTCAGAATCCTAATTATTAGCAATGGGTAATTTGAAAATGATATTATCTGGTTTGGTTGCTGGCATGGCATTGACGGCCTGCCAGCAACCTAAACTTGCCGAAAACAAAAGGCGGCCAAATATCGTGTTCATCATGACCGATGACCATACCATTCAAGCGATGAGTGCCTACGGCAGTAAATTGGTTAAAACACCAAACCTGGACAGAATTGCAAAAGAGGGTATTTTATTTAACAATTGTTTTGTCACGAATGCGGTTTGTGGCCCGTCTAGAGCGACCATTTTAACCGGGAAATACAGTCACCTGAACGGTTTAACCGACAATTCTAAAACGTTTGACAGCACACAGGTCATTTATCCGCAATTGTTGAAAAAAGCAGGTTATCAGACTGCGATGATTGGCAAATGGCATCTGGGCTCTACACCAGTGGGTTTTGATTATTATAGCATTTTACCCAATCAGGGTCAGTACTACCAACCGGATTTTTTAGAGAATGGTAAACGGATTCAAGAAAAAGGCTATGTAACCGATATCATTACAAATAAGGCTATTGCTTTCCTGGAGAAAAGGGACCATGATAAACCGTTTATGATGATTTATCAGCATAAAGCCCCACACCGGAACTGGATGCCTGCGCCGAGGCACCTGGGGATGTTTGACCAGACTGTTTTCCCGGAACCTGAGAATTTGCTGGATGATTTTAAAGGACGGGGCAGGGCCGCAAAAGAACAGCTCATGAACATTGCTACCGATATGTGGGATGCCTGGGACCTGAAATTACTTTCGACGGCACAGCTGGATTCCATGTCAAAGTTGCCGGCCAGCAGCTTTAAGGATAGTAAAGGAGATGATTATAAACAAGCCAATGATCCTTCGTTGGATAAAGCACGTTTCTTTGAAGTATACAACCGGATGACCGATGTGGAAAAGGCACAGTGGAGAAAGGTGTATGATAAACGGGTTGCTGAATTCAGACGACTGAATCCAAAAGGCGCAGACCTGGTTCGCTGGAAATACCAGCAATACATGCGCGACTACCTGGCTTGTGTGGTAGCTGTAGATGAGAATGTGGGCAGGTTAATGGATTACCTGGAAAAGATTGGTGAGCTGGACAATACGATTATCGTATATACTTCAGATCAGGGTTTCTTTTTAGGCGAACATGGTTATTTTGACAAGCGTTTCATGTATGATGAATCCTTCCGGACACCTTTGCTGGTTCGTTATCCTAAATCGATCAAAGCAGGTTCGGTAAGTAATGCATTTGCCATGAATCTTGATTTTGCGCCGACATTACTGGATTATGCAGGCGTTAAAATACCAGCTGATATGCAGGGCTTGTCGTTAAGGCCGGTGATGGACGGTGCCGGTAAAATTCCTGAAAAATGGCGTAAAGCAGTGTATTATCATTATTACGAATTTCCTAGCTGGCATATGGTGAAAAGGCATTATGGCATTAGAACAGAACGGTATAAACTGATCCATTTTTACAATGATATTGACGAATGGGAATTGTATGACCTGCAGAAAGATCCACATGAAATGAAGAATCTATACGGGAATAAGGATTTTGAACCCGTAATTCAGGAACTGAAAGCCGAATTGAAAAAACTGCAGGAACAGTATAAAGATGCCAATCCGGAGGAAGTCGTTTTAAAATAATTATTGAAGATGAATTTAAATCAAATCAAATATTTTCCTGTCGCCCTTATTGCCGCGTTAAGCTGGGGATCCTGTAAGCCGAAAAAGGAAGTTCAGCGCCCAAATATCCTGATGATCATGTCTGATAATCAATCCTGGAATCACGCAGGTATTTATGGCGATAAAACGGTACGTACACCCAATATGGATTTAATAGCCAAGCAAGGTGTGCGTTTTAACAATGCCTTTTGTAGTTCACCATCCTGTACGCCGGCAAGAGCAGCGATGTTAACCGGGCAGGACATCTGGCGGTTAAAAGAAGGCGCCAATTTGTGGGGCATTCTGCCAACACAATATAAATTATATACCGATCTGCTGGAAGACAATGGTTATGCAGTGGGTTTTCAGGGTAAAGGCTGGGGACCGGGTAGTTTTGAAGCCAATGGTCGTAAACACAATCCGGCAGGCAATCCGTATCCAAGTTTCGGTGAATTTTTGAAACTTAAAAATAAAGACAATCCATGGTGTTATTGGTTAAGTAGCCACGAACCGCACAGACCTTATGTAGAAGGTTCAGGGGAAAAAGCCGGTATAGACCCTGCTCATGTAAAAGTACCAGGATATTTACCTGACCAAATCGATGTCAGAAAAGACATTGCTGATTATTATGCCTCAATAGAGACATTTGATCAAGAAATTGGCGAGGCTTTAAAGGTGCTGCAGGCTACTGGTGAATTGGAAAATACGGTTATTGTAATTTGCAGCGATAATGGCTGGCAAATGCCACGAGGCTTAGCTAATTTATATGATTTTGGAACACATGTACCACTTATCATATCCTGGCCAGGTAAATTTAAGCAGAATGTGGTAGCCGATAATCTGGTTACGCTGAATGATTTGGCCCCCACATTTTTAGCCTTGGGCGGAACTGAAATCCCGGCTGAAATGACAGGAAAAAGTCTGCTGCCCATAGTTGAAAAGCAGGGGAAGAATGACTTGCAAAGGGCATATGTAGTACTTGGCCGTGAGCGTCACGCTTTTGTCAGGCAGCATGGTTTAGGTTACCCGGGAAGGGCAATACGTACCAAAGAATTTTTATACATTAAAAATTATGAACCAGGCAGATGGCCGGCAGGTGATCCACCTTTTTATGGAGATATAGATCCATATATGTTTAACTGGCCTGGTGCAACTAAATACTACCTGATTGAAAATAGAAATGACCCCAAAGTTAAACCGTTTTTTGAATTGGCAGTAGGTAAACGACCTGCTGAAGAGTTATTCGACATCAACAAAGATCCGGATGAATTGCATAATCTGGCAGCCGATCCCGCCTATGCCAAAATAAAAGAAAAACTGGCTGCTCAAATGCGCGATTACCTGGTGAAAACGCAGGATCCGAGAGAAACCGGCGGTGAAACAAAGGTTTGGGATACGGCGGATTACTTTAGTGAGGTTGATAAAAAACCGAAGCCAAGTCTGGAAATGCAAAAGCGTTTCAAATTGGATTCTGCTTACGATTATTTGAAATAAGGATGAGGATGTACAAAATAAACGGGCTGATAATCACTGCGCTTATCCTGGCGGGATTTGGAAATGCCAAAGCACAAGTCCAAAAGAATATGGCCTCAAAGCCAAATGTGATGATCATTATGACGGATCAGCAAACGGCTGATGCGATGCGTAATGCCGGTAATACAGATCTGCATACACCGGCGATGGATATGCTGGCTGCAAACGGAACCCGTTTTACCCGGGCTTATTGTGCACAGCCACTTTGCACGCCTTCCAGATCAGCGATATTTAGTGGCCGCATGCCACATGAAACTGGTTTTACCGGTAATGCGCCTGAAAAAGACGGACAATGGCCGGACTCCGTATTGATGATGGGGAAGATTTTAAAGTCAGCAGGGTATAAAACAGGCTATGTTGGGAAATGGCACCTTCCGGTTCCCGCCAGCAAGGTAGCACAGCATGGTTTTGAAAGCATCAGCAATACCGGGACTGCTGACTATACCGATGCGGTAACGCCTTCACAATGTGCGGCCTTCATCAAAGCCAATAAAAGTAATCCATTTTTGCTGGTAGCTTCTTTTCTTAATCCACACGACATTTGTGAATGGGCCAGGGGTGACGAATTGAAAATGGATGTACTGGATGCTGCGCCGGATACGGCACTTTGTCCGAAATTACCCTTAAACTGGCGGATCCCAGCGCATGAACCCGCTATTGTGAGGGAGCAGCAAAAGGTAAGTCCGCGTACCTATCCTTCCGTAGGCTGGAATGAAAGCGAATGGCGTAAATACCGCTGGGCTTATAATCGTTTGGTGGAGAAGGTAGACCATTACATTGCGATGGTATTGGGTTCTTTAAAGAAATATGGCGTAGCGGACAATACGATTATCATTTTTACCAGCGATCATGGAGATGGCTATGCTGCTCATGAATGGAACCAAAAGCAAATTCTTTATGAAGAATCCGCTAAGATCCCTTTTATCATTTCCAAAATAGGGCAATGGAAAGCCAGAACTGATGACCAATTGGTTTGCAATGGCATTGACATCATACCCACCATTTGTGGTTTTACGGGAACCAAACTACCTGCGGGTTTAAAAGGTGCAGACCTGAGTAAACGCATGGCCAATCCTTCTGCTAAATTACGGGATACGCTGGTCATAGAAACGGATTTTGCTGACAATGAAAGGTTACTAGGGATCAAAGGACGTGCGGTGATCACCAAAGATTTTAAATACATTGTGTACGATCAGGGTAAAATCAGGGAGCAGTTGTTTAATCTGCAAAGTGATCCGGGAGAGATGGATAACCTTGCGGTTAAGCCAGCAAATCAGCAAAAACTGAAACAAATGCGCCTGTACCTGAAAAACTGGGGTAAAACGCATCAGGATTCATTTGCAGGAGAAAATAAATAGTTACGAACAATTAATCAGCAGGAAGTAGTGAATAGTTTGCCGGATGTGGTTAAATTTGATCAGGGGTTTACGCTTAAATAACATTTAGCAGGGGGTATTGTCATGAAGAATGTGTTAAGGATCATTTTTTTGCTGTTGCTTTCGGGCTTATCCGGATGGAGCAGCTATGCGCAGAATGCAGATGGTAAAGTTGTAAAACGTTATTTCAGGAGCATTTCTGTAGATAAGGGCCTGTCGCAAAGCACTGTTTTTTCCATCGTACAGGATACTTTAGGCTTTATGTGGATGGCTACCCAGGATGGTTTAAACCGTTTTGACGGCGAAAGTTTTGCTGTGTATCGTCCAGTTAAAGAAGATAAGTCCAGCTTGCAATCCAATTATATCCGCAGCATTTACCTGGATCACAAAGGCCTGCTCTGGGTTGGTGGTAATGAAGGTGTTAGTCAGTACGATTATGCAGGTAACAATTTTCGGAATTATACGCTACCGCGTAAATCAGGCGAGTGGTATATTTCGTCTATTGTTCAGGATGCTAAAAAGGTAATCTGGGCAAGTGCAAGTACGGGAGAGGTTTTTTACCTGGATCCCGGGACATCCGAATTTAAAACAGTAAATTTTGATGCATCAGCGTATGGCATCCGGGTAATTGCCCGACTGGCATTTTTAAAAAACACCTTGTTCCTGGGTACGGATGTGGGCCTGTTTAAAATGGAGGCAGGTAGCAATAAATTAAGCCAGCTCAATCTGGGGATCAGCAAGCCCCGGGTAAATGAGATCTTGATCGACAAAAATATCCTTTGGCTTGGAACTGAAGGAACGGGTCTGATTCAATACAACCTGAGCAATGGCGCCGTACGAAATTACAGGCATACGCTACTGGGACAAAACAATATTGCAGATAATGATGTGCGTGGTATAGAAAAAGATGCATTGGGCAATCTCTGGCTGGGTACTTTCAGGGGGCTTTCGATTCTGGATGTTGAAACGGAAACTTTTGAGAATTACTACCATCAGTCTTCAATTCCCTATACCATCAATCAAAATTCTGTGCGTTGTGTTTACCGCGATCAGCAAAATGGCATGTGGATGGGGACATTTTACGGAGGAATCAATTATTACCATCATAGCGACATTAAGTTTAACCTGCTGAATCAGAATGCTGGAGCGCTCTCTTTAAACGACCAGGTGATCAATGTGATTAAACAGGACCTTAAGGGTGATTTCTGGATTGGTACAAATGATAAAGGACTGAATTTCTGGGACCGCAAAGCCAATACGATTCGTTACTATACCTATAAAGAATCAGGACAGGGAGCGCTCAGTTCCAATAACATTAAATCCATTGCTTTTGATCAACGTGGAAAATTGTTGGTGGGTACACACAATGCCGGATTAAATTATTTTGATCCTTCAAGCGGTACCAGTAAGATTTACCGCCATGCAGCCAGCGATTCCAAGAGCATTGCGGGCGATATGGTATATGCGCTGTTAAAGGATCATGCCAATCGGATTTGGGTAGGAACGCGGACAGGATTGGATCTTTTTCATGCTGATGAGGGTACTTTTTCTCATTTTTACATCGATAAATCGGGTAAACGTTTTTCGTCGGATGAGGTGACCTATTTACTGGAAGATGTTAAACACCGGATCTGGATTGGCACGACAAACGGGGTAAATATTCTTTATCCGGATAACCTGATTTTTGATCCCTTTCCCGGAGCGCTGTTGAGTAATGACATTGTAAGTTGTATTGCAGAGGATCAGAAGAAAAGAATCTGGATTGGTACGCGTGACGGGTTGAATTTATATGATGAACCCAGTCGTACTTTTGTGAATTATACTACGCGTAAAGATTTTTTAAAAGGAACCATTTATGGAATTCAGCCGGATGATGAGGGGTATTTATGGATTTCTACAAATAAAGGCCTGGTTAAATTTAATCCGGACACCAGAACTACACAGGTGTTTGACAACAAAGATGGTTTGCAGAACAATCAGTTTAACCTGTACGCATTTTGTAAAGCCAGCGATGGAATGATGCTTTTTGGCGGCATTAACGGCATTTCTTATTTTTATCCAAAGGCACTAAAGCAAGAACCATTTAAGCTCAAGGTTACTTTTACGGGTTTAGAGATTTTCAATAAACCCGTAGTTGCCGGGGATAATTATGGCGTATTGGATCAGCACATTGATCAGGTGAGCGAGCTTAGGTTTAAGCATGAGTTTAAACAGTTTAGTATCTTTTTCAACGCCTTCAATTACATAGCCCCGAATAAAACCAGGTATTTGTATAAACTGGATGGCTTTGACAACGAGTGGCAGCTGACAGATAATTTGCCTAAGGCAAATTATACCAATTTACAGGCAGGAAAATACGTATTTCATGTCAAAGCAGTTGGCCCCCTGGGCGAACAAAGTGCTGTGAAGAGCCTGGGCATCGTGATTCTGCCACCCTGGTGGGCCAGCACCTGGTTTCGTTTGATTCTAAGCCTGATTTTTATTGCAGGTGCCTATGCGGTGTACCGCGTGGTATCCGAGCGGATCCGGGCTACGCAGCAGCTAAAACTGGAACGTATGGAAAGGGAAAAAGTAGATTACCTGAACCGGATGAAAATGGAGTTCTTTACCAATATTTCACATGAGTTCCGTACGCCTTTAACCTTGATTCTAGCACCCCTGGAAGAGGTGATGAGCAAACAACTGAGCGAAAAAGCATTGAGAAAGCACTATGAGCTGATGCTATTGAATGCGAAACGCCTGTATCATCTGGTGGATCAGTTGTTTGAATTTAAAAAAACGGAGCTGGGAACCAAGAAGCTGAAAGTTCAGCGGACAGACATGGTTAGCTTTTTACATGAGATTTATGGTTCATTCAACAGCCTGTCTGAAAAGCACCAGATTAAATATAGTTTTAAGTCGACCGAGGCCCGGCTGCCTTTTTATTTTGATTCCGATTCCATAGAGAAGATTCTTTTCAACCTGCTTTCCAATGCTTTTAAATATACACCTGCCGGAGGCACGATTGAAGTGCTGCTCTCAAAAAAAGACGGTGATGTATGGATTACTGTTGCCGATTCCGGGATTGGGATTGATCCGGCCCATCAGGACTTGATTTTTGATCGTTTTTACCAGGTGAGCGGCGAGGGGATGAACCTTGGTTCTGGTGTCGGACTTGCTTTTACCAAAAGACTGGTTGAGTTGCATCACGGCGAAATTACGGTGAAAAGCGATCCTGGTAAAGGTGCGCGTTTTACGGTGCGCATTCCTGTTGAGGATGAACAGTATGAAGCAGATGAACACATCGCCGATGGCGGATATGAAATTGCCATTCAAAATGAAGTACATGGGATGGATGAAAAAGACCTTGAATCACCGGAGTCAGCTACAGAATCAGCGAAAGAAAAGCTGTTGATCATCGATGACAACCAGGAGATTGTGGCGTACCTGAAGAATTATTTTGAACACATTTACGAAGTTCATGTCGCTTTTGATGGTAAAGAGGCACTGCAATTACTGGAAACACTGGAGGCAGATCTGATTGTCAGTGATGTGATGATGCCTGAGCTGGATGGCATACATCTTTGCAAAAAAATAAAACAGAACATCAGAACCTGCCACATTCCTGTTATTCTGCTGACAGCCAGGAATGAAACCAACCATCAGATCAAAGGTTTAGAGGTAGGGGCCGACGATTATGTCACTAAGCCTTTTTCTATTGCTTTACTGGAAGCCAAGCTCCAGAACATCAGCAGATCGCGCAAGCGACTGAAAGAATATTATTCAAGCAGTACTGAAATTATTCCTGAAAACATTGCTTTCAATACCCTGGATGAGGACTTTTTGCGACAGGCAATCCTCATCATCGAAAAACACATCACAGCATCTGATTTTTCGGTAGATAAGTTTAGCCGTGAGATCGGCATGAGCCGTTCCAATCTGTATTTGAAGTTAAAGGCAATTACAGGAGAGTCTGCCACAGATTTTATCAAAAGAATTCGTTTCAAAAAGGCTGTAGAACTGATGGAGTCGCGTCAATATACGATTGCGCAGGTGGCCTATATGTCGGGTTTCAATTCTCCGTCTTATTTTTCTACAGCCTTTAAGCAATATTACGATTGTATGCCTACAGAATATCTGGCCAGGAAGGATGCAGAAAGCAATTGATTTGTTTTAGCATAAAATCGAAATCATAAAAGACAAATTTGAAATCCTGCCTGATGCATTTGAGTTAATTTCGGTAGACAAAATTAAGCTACTTTGAAACAATCATCTTATGCCATAGGAATTGATGTTGGCGGAACTTCACTCAAATGCGGACTGATAAACCAGGACGGAGGAATTTCCTATTCATTTTTATTTCCACTCCTTAATGTAACTACTGAAGGCGAGGTCATCGCTTTGATCAATGCTGCGATTCGAAAATGTGCCGAGCAGGCACAGGGACAGGTCATTGGCGTTGGTATTGGTTTTCCTGGAATTATAGAAAACAACACCGTCATTGGCGGGGCTGATAACCTGCCTGGTTTTGAAAACCTGGAGCTTGGGAAAATCATAGCTGCATCGACCAGTTTAAATGTGGTGATAGACAATGATGCCAATATGATGGGCTGGGGAGAGTTCAGTTACGGTGCGGCAAAACATTGCACTGATGTGGTATTTATGACCATTGGAACCGGCATTGGCGGCAGTCTGGTCATCAACGGCGCACTTTATGGAGGCTATCGCAACCATGGAACGGAGCTGGGGCACATCATCATACAACAAGGTGGTCTTGCTTGTTCCTGTGGTGCTTCCGGATGCTTTGAAGCCTACGCTTCAGTAACTGCTTTAATCAACGATTATGCTATTGTTAAAGGGATAAATCCAGATGGCATTAACGGTCGCACGGTTGTTTCGGCCTACCATGCCGGAGAAAGAGAAGCTGTTGCAGCCATGAGCAGGCATTTTGATCATCTGGCTACCGGAGTGGCCAGTTTGGTCAATGTGTTTAGTCCGCAAAAAGTGGTGCTGGGCGGGGGGATTACGGAGTCAGGCGCATTTTATGTTCAGGAAGTACGTACACGTGTCCAGGGGCTTGCCATGCCTGCTGCAAGCAAGTATACCACCATTACCGGGGCCCTTTTGGGTAACCAGGCCGGTTTGTTGGGTTGTGGCGGGCGCGTGTTTTCTATGTTTTCAACCAAATAAAACCAATATATGCAACGTAACAATTTTTTAGTAGCAGTCATTCTGCTCATCTGGTTCATCATTTCGTTTGTTACAAATATTCTTGGCCCTTTGATGCCAATTATCATTCAAACCTATCGGTTGAGTTTAACGATGGCTGCATTTTTACCCTTTTCGTTTTTCCTGGCTTATGGGATCATGTCCATCCCCGCAGGGATGATGATTGAGCGCATTGGTGAGAAAAAGTCCATGCTCATTGCCTTCAGCTTAAATTTTATTGGGGCCATAGCTTTCGGCCTGTATCCAGACTATGGTATCGCACTGGGTTCTTTATTTGTCATTGGTATTGGAATGGCCATGTTGCAGGTGATCATTAATCCCTTAATGCGAACCGCGGGTGGTGAAGAGCATTTTGCATTCTTTTCAGTACTTGGGCAATTGGTATTCGGACTTGCCTCTTTTCTCAGTCCCTTTGTATTTTCGTATTTGATGCAGGCGCTTTCTGGCGATGCCGCTGATCAGCAGGGATGGATTGGATTTTTGGGTGGTCTGGTGAAAAATGGCTTAAGCTGGACTGCCCTGTACTGGCTGTTTAGTTTGATTTTTTTGCTGACCATTTTAATGCTGTTGTTTATTAAAATGCCTGTGGTGGCTTTGAAGGAGGATGAAAAATCAGGTGCTGCCTCAGTATATGGTAGGTTGCTTAAAAACAGGGATGTGGTCTTGTTTTTTCTGGGGATTGTCGCCTATGTGGGTACAGAACAGGCCCTGGCCAATTGGATGTCGGAGTTTTTGAGAAGCTACCACGGCATTGACCCAAACAAAGCAGGTGCACAGGTAGTGGGTTGGTTTTGGGGACTGATGTCCGTAGGTTGCCTGCTTGGCCTGGTACTTTTAAAGCTCTGGGATTCTAAGCTGATCCTGAAGATTGCTACGGTTATCGCCATGATCGTGCTTACCTTCGCCTTATTTGGCAATGGGCAAGTCGCCTTATATGCTTTTCCGGTAGCAGGTTTTTTCATCTCGGTGATGTTTTCGATTATCTTTTCACTGGCTTTAAATTCTGTTGAAGAACATCATGGTTCTTTTTCCGGTATCCTCTGTTCTGGTATTTTTGGTGGTGCACTGGTTCCGCTGATTATCGGTTCTTTAGGAGATTGGATAGGCTTGCGGTTTGCATTGGTGTTTTTATACTTTACGCTGGGCTACATCCTGTTTCTGGCATATTATGCCAGGCCAATGGTCAACAACAAAACTGTCAGCTTCAAACAGCTGATTCAAACTTGATGTCTTTGAAATAAAAAAGGAGGGCCAGTTCATGGCGCCTCCTTATTCTTCCCCCACTATTCCCTTAATTTTTAATTATTTGCTTGGCGTTAAATCGGGACTTACGCCATTCCAGTTGTCAAGTGATTTTTTAACCAGGGTTTTCATATCTGCTTCTTTGATGTTACCAGCTATGGTCAGATAAGCTGCAGCAGGATGTACTGCTACACTGTAAAACGCTTTGATGTCATTTAATGTAAGTGCCTGTAAAGCTGCGGCCGTTACATTCGGTGCATAGTAACGGTCTTTTTTCTGCAAACTGGTATTTACTGTATTCAAAGCAGCTTCAAATGCATTTTGTGTCAAAGCCGGTGTCTGGATCTGATCAGACAGGGCAGTTAAAATGTTGTTGAAATCAGTGCTGTTGGCTGCGATGTGAATACCTTTATCATCAAAACTTAACCCGCTTACTCCCGAAGTGCTGTTGAGCATGGTATTCAGTACTTCTTGTGCACCAGCTTTAGCATTGCTGATTTGCTCAGCTTCACTGTTTAAAGTAGCATATACTTTTTGAGTACCGGTGTTTTCTGCTAATACGACTGTTAATCCATTTTTAAGTTTAAAACTAACCGGATCTTTCATTGCCGCAGACTGCGCTTTTGTAATTTGGGCAGATACTAATAAGAGAGCGATAACAAAAAGGTTTTTTAAAAATTTCATGTTTTAATTTTTCTTTTAATGTTCCTGGTTTTTGTTAAACTTATGAGGGTGCAAATGTATACCGAATTTTGGACTTGTGAAATGTATTGTAGTTGGAAAGGCAAAAACACCGGATGAATTGGGAAGTTTGGGATTTAAATATGCATCGCTTATTGCTTAAAGTTTTTAGATTTGTTTTGGCCATTTTTCCTGGTCACACTCAAATAGCATGACCAAGTATCAAAGAATTGTCTTATTCGCCCTGATCTCATTTGGGATTTTTGGCTGTGCGGTAAACAAGAAAATAAAGGTAAATAAACGCTTAAAAGTCTCTTCCAATGGACATTACTTGCAGGAGGGAGATAAACCTTTCTTCTGGTTGGCTGATACAGGCTGGTTGTTGTTTAATAAATTGACCAGAACACAAGCCTTACGGTATCTGGAAGACCGAAAGCAGAAAGGTTTTAATGTGGTGCAGGCTATGGTGTTACATACCTTATCCTCAGTCAATGCTTATGGGGATTCGGCACTGGTGAATGGTAATGTTGCTCAGCCTGCGGTTACACCGGGAAATTCATTTGCCGATTCAGTGCAATACGATTTTTGGGATCATGTTGATTATGTCATTGATCAGGCTGGAAAAAAGGGGATTTATATCGCAATGGTTCCAGTGTGGGGCAACAATGTGAAAAGCAGGAAGGTGAATGCTGAGCAGGCGAAAGTGTATGCTTCCTTCCTGGCGAAAAGATATCAAAATAAGCGTAATGTCATTTGGTTAAACGGTGGTGATGTAAAAGGTACCGAGGTGATGAATATTTGGGAAATTATAGGCCGTACCTTGAAGGAGAATGATCCGAATCACCTGATTACTTTCCATCCAAGGGGTAGGACCGGTTCGTCGGAATGGTTTCACAATGCTTCCTGGCTCGACTTCAATATGGTTCAATCTGGACATCGCCGTTATGATCAAGATACGACTGCAAAAGAACAATGGCATTTTGGCGAGGATAACTGGAAGTACATTGAAAAAGACTATGGCCTGAAACCAGTTAAGCCCTCGGTTGACGGAGAGCCGTCTTACGAAGGTATTCCGCAAGGCTTACATGATCCAAATGAAACACGATGGCAGGATGCAGACCTGCGGAGATACGGTTACTGGTCTGTCTTTGCCGGTGCATTTGGTTTTACCTATGGTAACAATTCAGTGATTCAAATGTACAATCCGAAAGATAACGATGCAGCCTATGGAGCAATATCGAGCTGGCAGGAAGCATTAAATGATCCTGGCGCCGCGCAAATGTTGCATTTGAAAAATCTGATGCTGTCAAGAGGTACAATAACTTATTTCGACAGGATACCTGATCAATCGGTTATTGCTCAAGCCGGGGATGGGGAAAAGTACAATCGGTTAATGGCAACAAGGACTGATCAATACATTTTCATCTATACCTATACAGGTCGGGAGATTCCCGTGAAATTGGGTGTTTTAAAGGGGGATTGGTTGAACGCATCCTGGTTTAATCCCCGTGATGGAAAAATCCTAAGGATCGGCAGGATTGAAAATCATGGTATGCGGACTTTCGATCCGCCAGGTGATGAAAAAAACGGGAATGACAGGGTCTTGATTCTGGATGTATTGTAATCCGATTCTTTGGCAACGATTGCGTATTTATTTTACGGCTTTTAGTTTAATTACGATAGATTACTGCGTAGAATTGTAATGAAACCACGTATAACACAACAGTATGAAAAGAAAATCTCTGGTATTTAGTTTTATTGCCCTATTTGGAGCATTTCAGGGTAATGCCCAAACCAAGGTTAAACCCTTGTCTGATCAGATGGCAACCACAGCAATGGAAGTATGGAAGGAAAGATCCCGAAAATGGTCTTACGATGATGGTGTTGTTCAGGACGGCATGACTGAAATCTGGAGGAGAACCGGTAATGCTGCATACTTTAAATATGTTCAGGGAAAAATGGATCTGTTTATCTCCGCTGATGGCGTTATAGATACTTACAGTCAGGAACATTTCAATATTGATAATGTTAAAAATGGAACCGTTTTATTGGATTTATACAAGGTAACGGGACAGCAAAAGTACTTTAAAGCGGCCACTACACTGTGGGAGCAATTGCAAAAGCAACCCAGAACAAAAGAAGGTGGTTTTTGGCACAAACAGATTTATCCCAATCAGATGTGGCTGGACGGACTTTATATGGGCCAGCCATTTTATGCTGAATATGCTGCACTGATCGGTAACAAGGCGGCTTTCGATGATATTGCCAACCAGTTCATCTATATGGAAAAGAACGCAAGGGATGCCAAAACAGGGTTATTGTACCACGCCTGGGATGAATCCAGGGCCGAACGCTGGTCTGATCCAAAAACCGGGCTTTCACCGCACATTTGGGCCAGAGCGATGGGTTGGTATGGAATGGCGTTGGTAGACGCATTGGATAATTTTCCAAAAGATCATCCAAAACGGAAAGAACTGATCAATATTTTAAACCGATTGGCGGCAGGTATTAAAAGTGTACAAAACAATAAAACGGGCGTATGGTATGACATTTTAGACCGTCCGAATGATAAGGGTAATTATTTTGAATCTTCTGCTTCGGCGATGTTTGTATATGCCATTGCCAAAGGCGTGCGCATGCAATATTTACCAGCTTCCTATTTTGCGGTTGCAGATAAGGGCTATAAAGGTATGCAGCAGGAATTTGTAGAACAGCGTGCTCCTGGAATGATCAATTTAAAAGGAACTGTTACGGTATCCGGATTGGGTGGTAAACCTTACCGCGATGGTAGCTTTGCCTATTACATGAGTGAAAAAGTGATAACCAATGATGCCAAAGGTGTTGGTGCTTTTTTGAAGGCCATCAACGAAATGGAGCTTGCAGCTATGCCAAAGCCTGGTTTGGGTAAAACAGTAGTACTGGATTCTTATTTCAACAATGAAACCAAGAAAGACCAGAATGGGCAAGAGGTTTCATGGCATTATAAATGGGACGAGATGTCAAACGGGGGCTTTTCCATGTGGGCTGAGCAATTTAGCAATGCTGGTTTTAAAACAAGCACCTTATACGCAGCTCCTTCTGCTTCAAACCTGAAAAATGCTTCAGTTTATATCATTGTGGATCCGGATACGGAAAAAGAAACACCTAAACCTAATTTTATCATGGCTAATGATGTGAAAAACATCACGGATTGGGTTAAAGCAGGTGGTGTATTGGTTTTGATGGGTAATGATACCGGAAATGTGGAGTTTGAGCATTTTAACCAATTGGCGAAAAATTTTGGCATCCAGTTTAATTTAGACAGCAAGGGAAGGGTAGTTAAGAATCAGTTTGAAATGGGTAAGGTTACTGTTGCGGCAGGTAATGAGATTTTTAAGACTGCGAAAGATTTGTACATCAAAGAGTATAGCAGTCTGAAATTGCTGCCTCCTGCTCAAGCAGTGCTGAAAGACAAGGAGGGTGACCAGGTGATGGCTGTTGCCAGGCTGGGTAAGGGAACTGTATTTGCCATTGGTGATCCCTGGTTATACAACGAATATGTGGACGGAAGAAAGTTGCCGGCCGAATATGAAAATTTTAAAGCGGGCCAGGATCTGGTTTACTGGATTGCAAAGCAGCTGATGAAAAAATAGAGACAGATACATGAATACATTAATTTGCAAGACCCCAGGTACCTTTGAATATGGCACAGCCGAAATGCCTGTAGCCAGTCCGGGCAATGCAATTCTAAAAATTAAACGAATCGGTATCTGCGGAACTGATTTACATGCCTTTGAAGGTACACAGCCCTTTTTCAATTATCCGCGGATTCTGGGGCATGAACTTGCAGGAGAACTGGTGGCTATTGATGGTGGTGCCGAAGGCTTTGAACCCGGAGAAAAAGTAACTTTTATTCCTTATTTTAACTGCGGACAGTGTATTGCCTGCCGCACTGGTAAAGCCAATTGCTGTACCGACATTAAGGTTTGTGGCGTGCATGTAGACGGAGGAATGCGGGAATACTTAGCTGTACCTTCCAGCTCCCTGATTCATGGTGAAGGCCTGAGTTACGATGAACTGGCCCTGGTTGAACCTTTGGCTATTGGTGCACATGGTGTTCGCCGTGCAGCTGTAAAACCGGGAGAATTTGTATTGGTGATCGGTGCCGGGCCGATTGGCCTGGGTACCATGGAATTTGCCAGAATTGCCGGTGCCCATGTCATCGCACTGGATATCAATGATGCACGTTTATCTTTTTGTAAAGAGAAACTAAATATCCCACACGTGGTTAATGCGCTTTCGGCGGATGTATTGGAGCAACTGAGTGCCATCACGAATGGTGACATGCCAACCGTTGTGATTGATGCTACAGGTAGTCTGAAGGCCATCAATAATGCCTTCCAATACCTGGCACACGGCGGTCGTTTCGTCTTAATCGGCCTCCAGAAAGCAGACATTAGCTTTAGCCATCCTGAATTTCACAAACGCGAAGCCAGCCTGATGAGCAGCCGTAACGCCACAAGGGCAGACTTTGAGCATGTCATCGATTCGATGAAAAAGAAGCTGGTAACACCTGCCACATACATTACCCATCGGGTAAAGTTTGATGAAGTAAAGGCGAATTTTGAAAGCTGGTTAAACCCAAATACCGGAGTCATTAAAGCAATCGTTGAATTGGACTAGTAGGGAAGCGAGTGAGACTTTCGGGCCCACTCGCTTTTTTCATATTACCAAAACTTCACATAAAGCGCCCCGATAATCAATAAAGTAACCACAATCAATGCCATTGTTGACGGCGCAACTTTGAACATCGTTTTATCCAGTTCAAAAGCTTTAGGATTGACTTTCGGACCTGCCAGACTCATCACAATCATGATCAGCATGGTGAAGAAAAAGGACAATCCCATACAGATGTGGAATGGAATCTCAAATGCTCCCTTACCATTCGGATAAGCGGTGTATAGTACCGTGTCGTGTCCCAAAAGATTTGGTGCCATTTCGTTAAAGAAAACAGACAACAGGAAGCCTGCGATTACACCAACGATGGCTGCACTACCCGTTGTCCTTTTCCAGAACATACCGAGGATAAACATGGCAAAAACACCCGGACTGATGAAGCCGGTATATTTTTGGATAAAAGTAAAACCACCTTCGCCGCCGATGCCTAAGAGATCATTCCAGGTGAATAGTACGGCCAGGATCATGCCAACAAATACAGTTGCCCGACCCACAAAAACGAGGTTTTTTTCTTCTGTACCGCTTTTGAAATATTTTGAATAGATATCCAGTGTAAAAATGGTAGAAATACTGTTTACTTTGCCAGCCAGCGAGGCTACAATAGCAGCCGTAAGTGCAGCCACAGATAAACCTTTAAGACCAGTGGGTAAAAAGGTCAGAACTGCTGAATAAGCGCCGTCCTTTCCGCCAATGAGTTGTGGTAAGTGCCCACCTTTATACAATACATACGCTGCAATCCCTGGCAACATCACAATAAGTGGCATCATCAGTTTTAAAAGACCTGCGAAAAGAATTCCTGTTCTGGCGGTTTGCAAATCTGCCCCCAATGCCCGTTGCGTGATGTATTGATTACAACCCCAATAGTTCAGGTTGATGATCCAGATTCCTGCTACGTAAGATGCCATACCTGGAAATGTCAGGTATTTGCTGATCTCATTTTGTGTAGATGCAGCTGTAGGTTTTGGAATGATCATTTTGAAATGCTCAGGAGCCTGTTCCATCAGTACATTAAAACCAGCGATGGCATTGGCACCTACGCCAAATTTTTCACCTACCACTGTCAATGCGATGTATGTGGTTACCAAACCGCCAAAGATCAATACGGCAACCTGGATCACATCGGTATAGGCAACTACTTTCATTCCCCCTAAGGAAATGATCAGCGCAAATACGGCAAGGCCAATCATGATGACATGCAGGTAATCGCCTCCGGTTAATCCATTGATGGCTACAGCGCCCAGATAAAGGATAGAGGTGAGATTTACAAAAACATATAAAAACAACCAGAATATGGCCATGATCAAAGCAACAGAATCATTGTACCTGGTTTTTAGAAACTGCGGCATGGTGTAGATCTTATTTTTCAGATATACAGGAATGAACCATACGGCAACAATGATCAGGGCAATGGCTGCAATCCATTCATAGGCGGCTACGGCAATCCCCAGGAAAAAACCTTCACCGCTCATACCGATGAACTGCTCAGCAGAAATGTTGGATGCGATGAGGGAAGCGCCGATGGCCCACCAGGTTAAAGTACCCTCGGCCAGGAAAAAGGCTTTGGCATCATGCTCGTCTTTTTTGCGCTGGCGGTAAATGTAATACCCATAACCGGATACGACTAGAAAGTAAAAGATGAAAACTACATAATCTGTAGTAACTAAACTATTGTTCATAATGGCTTTTATTTGGTTAGATAAGATATTGGGTAAAGTGCCGGACGGCTATGATTGTCCGGCACTTGAATGGATTATTTGTAGAAAACTTCGTTCCAATGCAGTTCGTTACGGAACTGGTTGATATTGGTTTCGGCACCGATATTTACGTATTCAATACCTGCGATATTGGCGAAATCGAGTAAATGTGCTGTGGTTAAATTCTGGCTATAGGCCGTATGATGTGCACCTCCTGCATAAATCCAGGCTGCACATCCGGTTTTCATATCCGGAAGTGGTTTCCACAATACCTGTGCTACCGGAAGGTTCGGTAATTGATGTTCAGGTTCCATCGCTTTTACTTCATTAACCAGTAAACGGAAACGGTTTCCCATATCAATGATGGAGGCATTTAATGCATTACCACCTGCTACATTGAAAATTAACCTGGCCGGATCTGCCTTACCACCAATGCCCAAAGGATGAACTTCCAGGCGTGCTTTACCATTGGCCAGTGATGCATCCACTTCGAGCATGTGCGATCCCAGTACCATAGCGTTTTCTGGATCGAAATGATAGGTATAATCTTCCATGAAAGCGTTGGCACCCGGCAATCCGGCACCCATTACCTTACAGGCCCTTACTAAGGCAGCAGTTTTCCAGTCACCTTCGCCTGCAAAGCCATAGCCCGCAGCCATTAAGCGTTGTGCCGCAATGCCTGGCAGTTGGATCATGCCGTGCAGATCTTCAAAAGTGTCACTGAACCCCTTGAAGCCACCGTCTTCCAGAAATTTCTTTAGTCCGAGTTCAATTTTAGCTGCTTCATAAACAGAAGCATGTCTGGCGCCGGCACGCAAAAGATCTGGAGTCATGGTATAACTCGCTTCATATTCGGTAATCAGATCCTGAATCGCTGTTTCCGGGATGCCATTGATGACAGCCACCAGGTCGCCAATGCCATAGGTGTTCACTTCAAAACCAAACTTAAGTTCAGCTTCAACTTTATCACCGTCAGTAACTGCTACATAGCGCATATTGTCACCAAAGCGGGCAAATTTAGCCCCCTGCCAGTCGTGCCAGCCTGCTGCAGCCCTGGTCCATACGTTAATTTCGTTGACTACTTCCTGGTCTTGCCAGTGCCCTACAACCACTTTACGGTCTTTGCGCATGCGGGTAACCATAAATCCGAACTCCCGGTCGCCATGCGCGCTTTGGTTCAGGTTCATGAAATCCATGTCGATGGTATCCCAGGGAATATCGCGGTTGAACTGTGTATGTAAGTGTAACAAGGGTTTTTGAAGGATATTTAAACCTCTGATCCACATTTTTGCGGGAGAGAAGGTGTGCATCCAGGTAATGACACCAATACAATTGGCGCTGATGTTGGCTTGTTGCAGCGTTTCGAAGATTTCTTCAGCTGTTTTTACGATTGGCTTATAAACTACGCGAACCTGTATGGCTTCTGCAGCATCTAAGGATGCGGCAACTTGTTGTGCATGGGCTGCGACTTGCTTTAAGGTTTCCTCACCGTATAAATGTTGGGTTCCGGTGATGAACCATACCTCTAAATTTTTTAAACTGATCATTATAAAATGTGGTTAACTAATTTGTTATTGTCCGTAATAAGAATCTGCACCGTGCTTGCGCTCATAGTGTTTTTTTATGAGCGAATTTTTCAATCTTGGTACATCATTTCTGATTTGTTCTGTAAGCAGCGCCATTCTGGCTACTTCTTCCAGTACTGCACTATTGTAAACAGCTTTTTCAGCTGTTTTCCCCCAGGTAAAAGGGGCATGATTGCCAACGAGGATCATTTCTACCTCCTGGTAACTTAATCCGGCTGCTTTCAAATGATTCATAATCTGAAAACCAGTTTCATACTCGTAGTTGCCGGAAATCATGTCGTCCTGCATTGGTGGTGCACAGGGGATATCTGTTGTCAGGTGATCTGCATGTGTGGTACCATAAATAGGAATTGCCCTCTGCGATTGTGCCCAGGCCGTGCCGTAGGTAGAATGCGTATGTACAATTCCGCCAATGTCCTCCCAGTGCTTGTACAGAACCGCATGGGTTTTGGTATCTGATGAGGGGCGAAGTGTTCCTTCAACCGTATTTCCGTCGAAATCTACAATCACCATTTTTTCAGCAGTCAGCTCTTCATAAGGAACGCCGCTCGGTTTAATGGCAAATACACCTGCACTGCGGTCAGCAGCACTGGCATTGCCAAAAGTGAAAAGCACCAATCCCAGTTTTGGGAGTAACATATTGGCCTGATAAGCTTTTTCCTTTATTTCCTGATAATTATTCATTGATGTTTTTTAATTAGGCGTATTGGGTTAGCTGCTCTTGCGGGGTAAATCCCTGTTCTATGAATAGGCCCATTTCTTTATATTTCAAAAACCGGCTTTCGTAATAAGCGGTATTTTCCGGATTCGGGATATAGGTTTTATCGAAGCCACTGCCCATGTTTTTCATCGCATCTTCTACATTCGGATAAATTCCGGCGACTACCGCGGCAAACATGGCTGCACCCAATGCACAGGTGTGTTCAAACTGGTGTATGCGAATTGGCATATTCAGGACATCGGCCATGGTTTGCATCACAAATGGGGATTTTTTAGCCACACCACCAATACCAATGATGCCCTTTACCGGAATGCCTTCGGCTTCAAAGCGGTTCACAATATTCTTCGCACCAAAACAAGTGGACTCTACCAGAGCCCTGAATATGCGGGGTGCATCACTGCCCAGATCAAGGTTATGGATTGCACCTTTGAGTTCCTGATTGGCATCGGGAGTCCTTCTGCCATTGAGCCAGTCTACGGCCAGTTCATCCTCTGCTGTTTGAGGGAGCCGGGCCGCATGCGCACTCAGCTCCGGTATGAGTTGATCTAACAGTTCTTTTTCCAGTGCAGCTGCGGTATTGGGATCTAAAAGTGCAGATTTACGGAGCAGGTTCTTAATCGGCCAGGAAAGGACTTCTTTAAACCAGGCATAAGTGTCACCAAAAGCCGATTGTCCGGCCTCCAGTCCAAGCATTCCAGGGATGACAGAACCATTTACCTGTCCGCAAATTCCTTTGATGAGTTTGTCCTTAACTTCCTGGATCGGGGCGACCAGGATGTCGCAGGTAGAAGTTCCCATCACTTTACTGAGGTAATAAGGTTCTATTTGTCCGCCTACGGCTCCCATATGTGCATCAAATGCACCAACACCAATTTTAACATGCGTTGACAAGCCCAATTTTGCGGCCCATTCTTCACTGATTAGTCCGGCAGATTCATCTGCGGTATAGGTGTCTGTAAAAAGACGTTCCCTGATACCGTCAAGAACAGGATCCAGTGCTTTGAAAAAATCGTTTGGTGGTAATCCGTTAAATTCTTCTGCCCAGAGGGCTTTATGCCCGGCCGCACAACGGCTTCTTTTCATTTTGCTGATGTCTGTACCGCCGGTCAGCAGAAAAGGAATCCAGTCACAGTGTTCTACCCAGGAGTAACAGGCGGTTCTAACCTGCTGGTCGGCACGGAGCACATGCAGTAATTTGGCCCAGAACCACTCTGAAGAGTAAATCCCGCCACAATATTTAAGGTAATTGGTGTCGTATTCAGCTGCATGCTGGTTAATCTGCATGGCTTCTTTTACTGCAGTGTGGTCTTTCCACAACACAAACATGGCGTTTGGATTGTCCTCAAAATCTGGTAATAATGCCAATGGCAGGCCTGTATGGTCTACTGCTACTGGAGTAGATCCGGTGGTGTCTACAGAAATCGCCCTGATGTTGCTGGCAATCGGAGCACCACCTGCTTTTTCAATGCAGGTCCTGATGCTTTGCTCCAGGCCTTCTATATAATCTAATGGATGTTGTCTGAATTGGTTTTGCGCCGGATCACAGAATAACCCTTTTTGCCAGCGCGGGTAATAAAAAACGGAGGAGGCCAGTTCAGCCCCGTTTTTTGCGTCGATAAGGACAGAGCGGACAGAGTCCGATCCATAATCTACACCAATAACGTATTGATCTTCGTTCATACAAATAAATTAAACGTCTAATTAACATTTAATTTATTTATTAAAAGAATTTATTTGAATAAATTTTTCAAAAAAAATATTGCGGCTAGCTCGTAATTAATTTATCGGGTTTAGGGATGAAACTTAAGAATGCCTGGAAGTTGGCCTGGTATTTTTTCTTATCCAGTTTGAAATAAAACGCTCCTTTTTTTGATCCGGTTTTATCTTTTTCGGGTAATTTAATCAGAAGACCAGTGGCACTGATTTTACGGATGAAATTCCTGTTGTCTATATTGGTGTTATAAACGTCTTCATATAAGTTTTGAAGTTGGGGCAGGGTGAATTTTTTAGGAAGAAGTTCAAAAAGGATGGGATGCAGTGCTGCTTTGTAACGGATCCTTTCCTTGGCATTTTCAACCATTTTATCATGGTCAAAGATCAGTTTCGGGGCATCTTTGAGTAAAAACCACTCTGCGTGAAACTGATCGCTCAGCTGCGTTTTATATTTATTGATGTCAATCAATGCGAAATAGGTTATCGACAACGTGCGTTCAATGGGATCTCTCAATGGATCGCCATAAGCCTGAATCTGTTCCAGGTAAACGCCTTCGAGTCCGGTTAACTGCGACAATACGCGATTTGCTGCACCGTCCAGACTTTCTTCGGGTTTTACAAATCCACCCATTAAGCTCCATTTGTCCTTTTCAGGCTCTAAGGCCCTTTTAATCAACAGAATTTTAATGTGTTCTCCGTCAAATCCAAATATGATGCAGTCAACAGCGATTAGGAATCGGCTTTGCTTGGTATATTTTGTCATAGGGGTTAAAATTATAAAAAATTAAGTTTATCTAGGGTGTAATGTATTCGATTATATTTTTAATTGTTTGGTTGACGTTTAATATTCTTTTTTATATATTCGTTGCCTAATCAAATTTAAAACTGTATTGTATGAACAAGAAATTCAATTCTATCTGCCTGGCATCTGTGCTTTTGTGGGCGCTTAGTGGGTGTGACAATGTATCCAATAAATCGGCTGTCAAAGGCGATTCTGTGGTGCTTTCTACCAGTAAAATTCCCGATTCAGCAGGTTTCAAAAATCGTGTTAAAGGCAAAGAGGTTTCTTTGTTTGTGCTTAAAAATAAAAATGGGGCGGAGGCTGCAATCACCAATTATGGAGGGCGTCTGGTTTCTTTGCTGGTTCCGGACAATAAAAATGAATTTAAAGATGTGGTACTGGGATACGACAGTTTAAAATCCTATCAGAAAAAAGGCGAACCATTTTTTGGTGCTTTGATTGGCAGGTATGGTAACCGCATAGCAAAAGGTAAGTTTTCTTTAGAAGGAAAGGCCTACCAACTTCAACTTAATGATGGAATAAATACCTTGCATGGTGGATTTGATGGTTTTTTTGCCCAGGTTTGGGATGCCAAAAAGATCAACGAGCAGACTTTAGAATTGAGTTATTTATCTAAGGACAATGAAGCCGGGTATCCTGGTAATTTACAAGTGAAAGTGACCTATAACCTGACGGATGACAATTCGTTGAAAATCAGCTATGAAGCTACTACAGATAAAAGCACGGTGCTGAACCTCACCAATCACGCTTATTTTAACTTGAATGGTGCCGGTGACGCAACCATTACTGATCATTTGCTGACGATAGACGCCGATGGTTACACCCCGGTAGATAGTACTTTAATTCCGACAGGAAAAATTGAACCTGTTGCCGGAACACCATTTGATTTTAGCAAGGCAACCTTGATTGGTGCGCGTATTGATGCGGTTAACGAGCAATTGAAGTTTGGGAAGGGATATGATCATAATTTTGTACTTAGAAAAGGTACAGGTTTACGAAAAGCAGCTACGGTAGTCAGCACCAAAACCGGTATAGCGATGGATGTACTCACAGAAGAACCGGGCTTACAGTTTTATAGTGGTAATTTCATGACCGGTCAGGATCATGACGGTAAAGGTGGTGTAAGTTATCCGCACCGTTCTGCATTCTGCCTGGAAACGCAGCATTTTCCTGATTCGCCAAATCAGGCTGCTTTTCCGTCAACGGTGCTTAAACCTGGGCAAACTTATAAAACCAATACAGTTTATAAGTTCTACATTCAAAAATAAAATCAGTTCGTCATCCTGAATGAGACTTTTATCGTTAATTCAGGATGACGAACCTACCTTTTTGAATGCCCTAATTTTGCAGTTGTAAATTCATGTCGATTTGCTTGAATAATAAAATAATTTCGTCTTATCTTTAACTATGATGAAATTTCTACTGTGCGCATTCTTAATTACACTCAGCATTACGGTTACTGCACAGGATTCTACAACTGTTCAGATTTATCCAAAATATGACCGTGTGGGTAAATTTCATCGTTTTCTTTTTGGGGATAACTACCGTAAGGAGTATGCCCTGAAGACCAGGGTTCCTGTCATCCGGATTTCTGAAATAAAAGGAGGTTTGACCCCAACTAAACGTGGTGGTGGAAATCAATCACATTCCCTGCGTCTGGTGGATAAAAATGGAAAAGAGTGGGTATTGAGAAGCGTGGAGAAATATCCGGAAATTTTATTGCCTGAAGTATTCAGGAAAACTTTTGCTGGTGAGGTTGTAAAGGATAATATGTCTGCACAACATCCCTTTTCTGCATTGGTTGTGCCTGATTTTGCAGCTGCTGTCGGCATTTTTCATACAGAGCCCATGATCGGATGGGTTTTACCCGATGCACAACTTGGGCAATATTCGGATCTGTTTGCCAATACCCTTTGCCTTTTGGAAGAGCGGGAGCCGGAAGGGGATACCGATAACTCGGAAAAAATGACCCGAAAATTAAACGACAATAACGATTACAGTTATGATGGACCTATGATGTTGCGGGCGAAAGCACTGGATGCATTATTGGGGGACTGGGACAGGCATGAGGACCAGTGGCGCTGGAAACCTGTTAAAGAGGAGGCAAGCGGACTGGTAAAGTATCAGGTGATTCCACGGGACCGGGACCAGGTGTTTTACCTGTCTGAAGGCATCATTCCCAGGTATGCGCAATCGTCCTGGTTGTTGCCTATGATTCAGGGTTATGAGCGGAATTTACCCGATATCAATTGGTTTTTCTGGGAAGGCCGTGCCATTTACGGACGTTGGTTCTCTCAACTCAGTGAGGTGGAATGGAATGGTATTGTACAGGATTTTTGTGCTGCAGTAACCGATGAGGTAATGGAAAAAGCATTGAAAAAGCTGCCAGAACCGGGGTATACATTGAGGCACGATCAGTTACTTGCACAGCTTAAAGTAAGGAGGGCAAAACTTCCGGAAATGATGCGTAAGTACTACCGTTTCATCAATCGGATTGTGGATGTCCAGGCCAGTAATAAAAATGAGCAGGTTACCATCAACGATGCACCGGGAAAAGCACTGACGATTCAGATCCATAAACTGGCTAAAGACGGGACAAGAAAAGAACTGATCTTTAACCGAACATTTGATCCGGCAGTTACGCAGGAAGTGCGGCTGTATGTGCGTGATGGAAACGATAGCCTGGTTTTGAACAATAAAAGCTCAGCAATTAAAATCAGGATCATAGGTGTATCCGGAGAAAAATCTTATCGCATTGAAAATGCATACCGGAAAGTACGCATTTACGGGAATGACGATCAGGTAACCATCAGTGGAAATACCAGCAGGGTGCTGAAAAAGCTTGACAGTGATACTTCAAACACACATTTTGTACCTACGGACCTGTACACACGCAGAACGTTACTGCTCAATGCCGGGTACAACATTGACGACCGGCTGCTTATGGGGCTCTCGTACCGTATTGTGCAGCCCGGGTTCAGAAAGCTGCCTTATGGCAGCATACATTCCTTTTCCTTTTTACATTCCTTTGCAACATCCGGTTTTCGTTTCAATTATAAATCTGAATTGTTCCAGGTATTTGGTAAAACGGATCTGATTTTACAGGCAGACGTATTTGCACCTGAGAATTCTCAAAACTTTTTCGGTCTGGGTAATGAAACAACATTTGATAAAACCGGTGATTTTGTCCGGTACTACCGGGCCAGGTTTAGCTTGTATCAGTTTGATCCTGCCTTTAGGTGGCGCTGGTCGAAATCCACGCTCACTGCGGGTCCGTCTTTTCAGTATTACAGGTACAATCGGGATGACAATGCCGGACGATTCATTACCAATACGGCCCAATTGCAATCTGCCGATAGTGCAACCATCACAAAAGATAAACTATACGCAGGGCTGAGCCTGAATTATGTGAACAACAATCGGAACAGCGACATTTTGCCAAGCTCGGGTACGCATCTGGATACACGCTTAACCGCGTATCAGGGTTTGAATGGTTTTTCCAATAGTATTGTTCAGCTCAATGCTGCATTTACAGTGTACCAAAGTCTAAACAAAAGAAAAACCGTAGTCATTACAGATCGGATTGGTGGTGGTGCTACGCTTGGTAAACAAGCTTTTTACCAGTCGCAGTTTTTAGGTGGTCAGGGGAATTTGCTGGGATACAGGGAGTACCGTTTTGGTGGACAACAGAGCCTGTATAACAATTTTGAGTTGCGCGCAAAAGTAGCCGATTTCATCAATTATGTTTTACCGGGGCAATTCGGTCTTATCGGCTTTCACGACGTTGGAAGGGTGTGGAAAAAAGGCGAGGAATCCCGGGTCTGGCACCAGGGGTATGGCGGCGGAATTTATTTTGCACCAGCGTCTTTAACTGTTTTTCGTCTGATGATGGGACACTCCAATGAGGGCTGGTATCCCTATTTTGCAATGAAGTTCAGGTATTAAATATGACCGAAAATTAATAAATGACATTTTAGGAATAAAAGAAAAGCCGTAATTTAGCGGTTCCTTTTACCAGGCAGCAGAATTCGTTAATTATGAAAAAAAATTTTGTATCCAATTCCAGGGAGTCGATCCGGATGTTTAAAAATCCTTTATTCGAAGCATTGTCTAAAGTGCCTTATTTTGTGCCCTTAATTGTTTATGTTCCTGTCATTGCTTATTTTTTCTGGACTTCTATACAAACCAACGGTATCTTGCTGTTTCTTGCGCATTTATTGCTCGGTCTGTTCATCTGGACACTGACAGAATATGTATTGCACCGTTTTGTTTTTCATTTCTATCCTTCCTCAGAATGGGGTAAACGTATACACTTCATTTTTCATGGTGTGCACCATGATTATCCAAACGATGCACAACGACTGGTGATGCCGCCTTCTGCAAGTATCCCTTTGGCAGCTGCATTTTATTTCCTGTTCAAATGGTTACTGCCGGTAGCGCTGTTGGACGGTTTTTTCGCCGGATTTATTTCGGGTTATCTGTTTTACGACATGACACATTACATGTTGCATCACGCACAATTTAAAAATGGCGTATGGAAAAAAATTAAACAGCATCATATGCTGCACCATTATGATGACTCTACCCGGGGATATGGTGTAACTTCGGCATTCTGGGATAAAATCTTTGGCTCTGACTTTTTGAAAAAATAAGTGGCGCTTTCTTTTTTGCTAAAATAGTTTATTAACTCGCTAAAATAAGGGTCTGAAAGACAGTTAAAAATCTTCAACTTGCATTTGCCAAATTAAGCTTATTCAATGATGAAGATTTTTTTTTACAGACCATGTAGGATTGCAGTTGTCTTTTTTTTGCTGACCCGGCTTTGCCATGCACAACAGTCTGTTCATTTGCCGAAACAGCAGGATCGCTGGGTGATACAACCAGACGGCAGTATACTTTGGAACATCAACAGTACTTTTCCGCATACCGATCATATTGAAATGGCCGGTGAGCGGGTTGCCATATGGATTGAGTATAGCCTGGATAGTCTCAAAAGAACCAGGATTAGCCGGACACTTGTTTTTCCAACATTCAGAATGTTGCCTGATGTTACCAGGTCTCATGTTTCCTATACTTTTCAAGACAATGAACTGCCACGGTTTTACATCAATAAAAGACTACTTGATTTTGGAACAGTTCAAAGTGGAAAATCCGGTAATTTAGGCTTTGATGTTAAAAGCATCAGCCACAAGGGCATCATGCGCATACAGGCAGAAAGCGGAAAGCCGACTTTGGTGACCATCCAGCGGAGTTTTTATCCTGCTGTGGATCAGGCAATGGCCATAGAGAAGTTTGTTTTTACCAATGTATCGGAAACCGATTTGCCCATTACTATGGAATACATGAAAAAAGAAATGCGTACTGATCCGTCCAGAAGTAAAGGGCAGTCGCATAGTGTGGTTATGGGAACAGCAGGTGATGGAAGTAAAATGGTTAAACCAGGGGCATCTGTAACTTTTGCGGTTTATTATCTGGCCAGCGACCAGCCTGATCAATTGCCGGTAGTGAATGCAGATCAGGAAGAACAGAAACGCCTGGCGCGTGTGACAGAGATCCTGGCTCCGTTAAAACTGGAAACCCCGGATAAGGTGTTGAATACGGCTTTTGATTTCGCTAAAATCAGGGCAACAGAAAGCATTTATAAAACAAAGGGTGGCTATATGCATGGACCTGGAGGTCTGGCATATTATGCCGCAATATGGGCGAATGATCAGGCCGAATACATCAACCCTTATTTTGCATTTTCAGGTGATCGTATTGGCAATTTGTCTGCCATGAATTCCTACGCCTGGTTCGGTAAATACATGAATCCGGAATATCGGGCCATTCCAAGTTCTATCGTAGCAGAAGGAGATGCGGTATGGAAAGGCGCCGGCGACCGGGGTGACCAGGCTATGATTGCCTATGGTGCCTCACGTTATGCATTGGCTAATGGAAATATAGATTCTGCCCGAAAATTATGGCCATTGATTGAATGGTGTCTGGCCTACAATAAACGAAAAATGAATGAGGAAGGTGTGGTTACTTCAGATAAAGATGAACTGGAAGGCCGTTTTCCTGCAGGGAAAGCCAATTTGTCGACGAACACCTTATATTATGATGCTTTACGTTCATCGGTATTTTTGGGACAGGCCCTCGGGAAGCCCAAAAGTCAAACTGATGCTTATCGAAAAGAAGCCGATCTGTTGAAAGCCAATATCGAAAAGTATTTTGGTGGTCAGGTTGAAGGCTTTGAGACGTATAAATACTACGAAGGTAACGACGTGCTTCGCGCCTGGATCTGTCTGCCTTTAACGATGGGGATTTTTGACAGAAAGCAAGGTACTATTGATGCTTTATTTTCTCCCAGGTTGTGGACTGCAGATGGGCTGGCAACCCAGGCTGGAAAGGACACCTTTTGGGATAGATCTACATTATATGCTTTGAGGGGCGTATTGGAAGCGGGTGAAACGGAAAAGGCGATCGATTTTATCAAATATTATTCCCGCCGTCGTTTACTGGGCGATCATGTTCCTTATCCTGTCGAGGCTTATCCTGAGGGCAATCAACGTCATTTGTCAGCAGAGAGTGGTTTGTATTGCCGGATCTTTACAGAAGGCTTATTTGGGATGCGTCCGGTTGGTTTGGCCAGCTTCGAATGTACACCCAGATTGCCTAAAGACTGGAACTTCATGGCTTTACGCCAGATACACGCCTTTGGAAGTGTATTCGATCTGGAAGTGCAGCGCACTGGCCGGGATAAATTGACAGTATCCATTAAAAATCCCGGCAAAGACCTTCAATATCAAATGAAGGTTGGAACCACCAAGTTGATTAAATTGTGATGAAAATATTAAATATGACCAAACCTATCAGTTGTTTTTTGATGATTTTTGGTTTGGCTACTGCAGTGTCCGCACAACATGGAAAACAAATTGTTGTCGCAACCAAAAGCACCACGCTTATTTTTACCGTATCCACTGATCAGAAACTGTATCAAAGTTACCTTGGTCAGAAATTAACAAATCCTGCTGATCAGGACTTACTGACAGCAAGCCGTAAAGGTGCGTATATCGCCGCGGGTATGGAAGATCTTTTTGAACCGGCCATTCGTATGGTCCATGCAGATGGTAACCCTTCACTGGATTTGAGGTACGTGACACATAACCAACATCAGGACGATGAAAATGTCACTACCACAAACATTATGCTTCAGGACCCAAAATATCCGGTAGAAGTGGTGCTGCATTTTACGACTTACAACCAGGAAAATGTGATTAAAGAATGGACAGAAGTCAGACATCATGAAAAGAAACCGGTTACACTAACCAATTATGCCTCTTCAATGCTCCATTTTGAGGCTTCTAAGTATTGGCTCAGTCAGTTTGACGGGGATTATATGACGGAGATGCGCATGAAGGAAAGCCAGTTGACCCCGGGTATAAAAATCCTGGACAGCAAGTTGGGTACACGGGCACAAATGTACCGCTCTCCTAGTTTTTACCTCTCGTTAAACAAACCTTCCGACGAAAATTCGGGTGAGTTGATTGCAGGAACCCTGGCCTGGTCCGGGAATTTTCAATGTTCTTTTGAAATTGATCAGCAAAATTCATTGCGCATGATTACCGGAATGAACCCTTATGCTTCTGAATATAAATTGCTGCCTGGAAAAACATTCGAAACTCCAGCTTTTATCTTTACCTATACCAAAAGTGGTAAGGGCGATGCCACGCGGAATTTACACCGTTGGGCCAGGAATTATGGGGTTTTGGATGGCAACAAACCAAGGTTAACCCTTTTAAACAATTGGGAGGCAACACATATGGATTTTAACCAGGATGTGCTGGTTGAACTGTTTGACGGAGCCAACAAGCTTGGTGTAGATCTGTTCTTGCTGGACGATGGTTGGTTTGGCAATAAATATCCAAGAGATGCGGATAAAACAGCACTGGGCGACTGGCAGGCTGATCGAAAAAAGTTACCCGGTGGCATTGGTTACCTGGTGAATGCGGCCAATAAAAAACACTTGCAGTTTGGAATCTGGCTGGAGCCTGAAATGGTAAGTCCCAAGAGTGAATTGTACGAAAAACATCCCGACTGGATTTTGAAATTGCCAAACCGGGAAGAATCGTATTCCCGTAATCAATTGGTGCTTGATTTAATCAATCCTAAAGTGCAGGATTTTATATACGATATGGTCAATGAACTGCTGATTAAAAATCCGGGGATTGCTTTCATTAAATGGGACTGTAACCGGATGCTGACGAATAGCTATTCTCCATTTTTAAAGGACAACCAGGGTAATCTGTTCATCGACTATAACAGGTCCCTGTTTGATATCCTGAGACGTTTGCGGGAGAAACACCCGCATTTACCCATCATGCTTTGTGCAGGTGGTGGCGGAAGGGTGGATTATGGCGGTTTAAAATACTTTACAGAGTTTTGGCCGAGTGACAATACAGATGCATTAGAAAGGGTATTTATCCAGTGGGGATACCTTAACTTCTTTCCGTCCTTAACGGTGTCAAGTCACGTCACATCTATGGGGAAACAGTCCTTGAAATTCCGCACAGATGTAGCCATGATGGGTAAGATGGGCTATGACATTCGGGTAAAGAACCTGACACCAGAAGAAATTAAGTTCAGCAATCAGGCGGTAAAAACCTACAAACGAATCAGTGAAGTTATCTGGTTCGGTGATTTGTATCGCCTGGTTTCACCCTACGAGGAGAATCGTGCAGTGTTGATGTATGCCAGTCCGGATAAATCCAGCGCTGTACTTTTCAATTATCTGTTAAATTTCAGGCGTAAAGAATATATGGGCAAAGTCCTGCTACAAGGTCTGGATCCGATGAAAAGATATCAAATTCGGGAAATCAATCTGCTTCCCGATACTAAATCTACCCAGGCCGAAGATGGAAAAACATACAGTGGCGATTACCTGATGACAGTAGGTTTAAATCTTTCTGCTGGTAAAATTGCGCCATTAACAAGTGCCGTATTTGAACTTATTGCAGAAAAATAATCATGAAAAAAAAATTGTTTTATAAGATACTGGTTAGTTTATGGATGATCACAGCGCTTACCCTTTCGGTAAGTGCTGCTGATTTTAACATTTTAAGGTTTGGTGCTGTAGCAGATGGTAGCACCATCAATACCATAGCCATACAAAAAGCCATTGATGCTTGCGAACAGGCTGGCGGTGGAAAAGTTATTTTTCCGGAAGGACGGTTTTTATCGGGTACTATCGTGCTGAAAAACAAGGTCGTATTGCAGATTGATAAAAATGCGGTATTACTGGGCAGTACAGATCTTAAAGATTATCAGAATCTGGACCCTTTTACTGAGGGGCTTGGTATTGATGTAGGCTGGGCTTTGGTGGTTGCAGTGGATGTGAAAAATATCGGGATCATTGGGGAGGGTACAATTGACGGACAAGGTCAGGCAATAAAGGAAAGACAAATCCTGAAGGATACCAGACCAGAAGGTCAGCGGTGGGGGCTAAGGCCTTTCCTTGTGCGTATTGTGCGTTGTACTGGCGTACATGTTAAGGGTGTAACCTTAAAGTATGCCGGGGCATGGACTTCTCATTATTTTCAAAGCAAAGACATTCGCATTGAAGGGCTGAAAATTGAAAGTTTTGGTGTTGCGCACAATGATGGGATAGACATAGATGGTTGCCAGGATATGATCATCAGGGATTGTGATATTGTAAGTGGAGATGATGCGCTGGTTTTCAAAACAACTTCCAGTAAAATGTCCTGTAAAAACATTCAGGTATCAGGTTTAAAGTTGAAAAGTAATCAGGCTGGAATTAAAATGGGGACTGAATCTATGGCTGCATTTGAAAACATCAAAATCACGAATTGTTATATTTATGATACTAAAAATGGAGGAATAAAACTTCTGACTGTAGATGGCGCCCATTTAAAAAACATAGAAATTTCAGACATCACCATGGATCAGGTGCGCACACCGATGTTATTCAGGCTAGGTTCAAGGTTAAGTGTGTTCCGTAAAGCAACAGATACCAGGCAAGTCACAGGCGTTTTCGAAAATGTACGGATCAAGAATGTAAAAGCGATGGCTTCTGCAAATGCCCAGTTAATGCCGCCAAGTGGAATTCTGATTAGCGGCGTGCCTGGTCATGCCATTAGCAATCTGACTTTAGAAAATATTGAAATTACTTTAGCCGGTGGAGGTTTGGCCGAACACGCCCATCAACAGGTTCCTGAAGCTATTGATCAGTATCCGGAAGTGAAGACTTTTGGACCGCGTGTACCGGCATACGGAGTTTGGGCCAGACATGTTAAAGGACTGCGGTTGATCAATGTTAAATTCCACCTGGAAAACAATGACCTGAGACCTGCGCTGGTTGTGTCAGATGGCAAAAATATCGAGGTTGACCATTGGGAAATCCCAGAAACAACTGGTGCCGAGGCTATTATTCGGTTAGAAAATGTGGAAAATGCACTAATTCAAAATTTAACAGGAACAGGTCTGGTCAAACAGCTGGTACAGCAGGTGGATCATACCAGGGGCGTTCGGATTGTAAATGCTCAAATTAAAAGCAGCAAGGCTCAATAGCCAGTTAAATCTTGCACCAGAGCTAATTTCTCCTGAATCTCTAAAATTGGAAAATCACCACGCATACCATATGTTTTTAAACGCAGGTATTCTCCCCATACTAAGCCCTGGCCGTAATTGGTTTTATACCAGCGCGCTTTGCTTACCGGGTATTCAAAGAATTTTGAAGGCAGTGGTAAAGGAATACAGTAGACTGGTATGTCGGGGAAATACTTTTTTAAAGACAAAGCGCAACGTGTGGAGGCATAAGAATGCGCCAGGAAAGTCATGCTTTTGATGTGCTGGAAGGAGAATATTTTCTGTGCTTCAACAATATTCTCTATCGTGTTTTTCGACTTGTTCTCAGTATAAATGTATTTATCGGGATAATTCTGCAGGGCAATGAATGATTTGATCCGTTCAGATTCTGCCTGTTTTTTATAAACTGAACCAGTATAATTGGCTACACCACCCGTAATCACAACCTGGTTGATGTAGTTTTTATCCAGCATATAACTGATTAAATCGGCAATCTCCTTATGTTGTACATTCGAACCAAATACGAACAACACATCCGATGGGCCTAAATGTTCTTCCTGAAAGCAAAGGGAAGTTAAAGCTTCAATCAATTCGGCATCCATATCCGGATTTTTGGGAACCTTTTGTATTTCTCTTTGTAATTCTAGTATCTCCATGTAATTTTCTTATCAATACATAAACGTCAAAAACCTGAATATTGCTACAGGTAAAACGAGAAATATTTTTCCAAACATAACAGAATTTGTGCAGATCAAACATTTTAATGTACAACTTGTTCTTTAAACTGAAATTCAGTACACCATTTAACGGAATGATTTATGAGATCGATATGGAAAGGATCTATCGGATTTGGCTTGGTCAATATCCCTGTAAAGTTGTTTTCGGGCATCCAAAGTAGTTCGCTTGATTTAGATATGCTGGATGAAAGAGATCATGCCAACATTAAATTTAAACGGGTAAACGAACAAACGCATAAGGAGGTGCCTTATGATAAAATTGTGAAAGGTTATTTACTGAACGATCAGTATGTTGTGTTGGATGAACATGATTTCGATGAAGTAAAGCCTGAGAAAACAAAGGTGATTGAAATTGAAAATTTTGTTGATATCCAGGAGATTAATCCAATTTATTACGAGACTTCCTATTACACCCAACCCGAAAGTCAGGGCCGTAAAGCGTATGCGCTGTTGTTAAAAGCACTGGTCAAATCTAAGAAGGCCGGAGTTGCCCGTTTCGTGCTTCGTAATACGGAAAACCTTTGTGTCATTCATCCCATGGAAGATACTATTGTGATCACCAAGATTCGTTTCCAGGAAGAGATCCGAAGTCCTAAAGAAGTACAGATTAAAGATACGGTGACCATTAATCCCAAAGAACTCCAGGTCGGTCTGGCTTTGATCAAACAATACACCTCGGCATTTGACATCAGTTCCTTTAAAAATGACTATTCAAAAGAATTGCTAAAGATCATCAAAGCCAAGGCGAAAGGTAAGCGGGCAACAGTTAAGAAAATCAAGCCCAAGAAAGCCAGCAGCGACAATTTGTACGACCAGTTGATGGAAAGTCTGACCAAAAGGGCTTAGTGTAATTTTTCATGGATATCGGTTCCCATTTTGTATTGTGCTTCGAGCCTGCCCAGGTATTTAGCCGCAAAGTTCCGGCTTGGCGTGTCGCCCAGTGTACTTGCCGATTTAAACAAGTCCAGGTTGGTGATTTGGCTTTTGACCATCATCTCCATATAGTGCTTGTCAAAATCCGCAGCTGCCATTTTTTTCATGTCCTCAATATGTGCCAGATCTGATGCTGGCAGGGCTGTTGGCAGGGCTATTTTTTTCTCTGCTGCCAGGCTTTTAAGCCCTTCTGATATTTTGGTCTGATCTGCTATTATTTTTTTGGCAAAATCTTTAACCTGCGGACTGTTTGCTTTTTCTAAGGCTGCCTGGCTCAAACTCAATTCTCTGACACCGGCCATGGCTGCCTCTTTGATAAACACAGGATAATCTGCGCCACGGTTAATTCCAGACGTATCTGTAACCGCATCTTTCATGGTTACCGAATCTGCCGGTTGTTTGTCTGCAGCCTTTTTATTATTACTTTGGCAGGCTTGAAAAATGCAAAAACCAAAGAGCGCAACAATTGATAAGTGTTTAGTTTTCATGATGTTCGTTTTGTATAAAGACAACCGAGATGCAGATTTGTTTTAAAGCAAAATACATACATAAATTCTTTTGCTGTAATAATTTGGATACTTATCTTAACTTTGGATAATCAACCAGATGTATGCGCTACCCCTCTATATTTGTTATAGTTTTTTTATGTATTACTCAAAGTTTTGGACAAAAGGTCATTCATCTGGATGCTAATTTTCCTTATCAGAATATCGGAAAGTATGTCAGATATCTGGAAGATAAAACAAAAAAACTTCAGCTGGATGACATTAAGAAGCTGGATCAGCAAGGTAAATTTCGTACTTCTGATTTGGAAATCCTTTCTCTGGGAAATAGGAGGGCTGCATTTTGGATCAATATTCAATATGTTAACCAAAGTAACAGTAAGGCTTTTCTGGTGCTGGATGCCCCTAATATTGAAAGTATAGATGTTTACTTCAATGCGGTAGATGGAACACCGGCAAAACTGCATTCTGGTAGCCTGGCATCCGAAAGTCCGACCGTAATTGCCTCCAACAACTATATCTTTAACCTGGCAGATTCAAGTCCGGGTGTACAGTCTGTTTATATCCGCGTAATCACCAATAACCTCCTGGTGTTACCCATGAAACTGGCTACTTCAGAAACACTGATTGCCAACGGACCTAAAAAAGCACGGTACGAGTCGCTCTATATCGGCGCACTAATGATTCTGTTCCTGTTCAACCTGTTTTTGTACCTCAGTTTTAAGGACCATACCTTTTTATATTATAGCTTATACGTAGGTGCTTTTTTTATCTATCTGATCTTTTACCTTCGTGGTTACAGTTATTTTTTTGGCGCCGATTTCAGGCGTTTCATTAACCTCTATCCACATGTGTTTTTAAGTGTTTCCTGTATCTCTTCGGCCATTTTTTCCATTAAATTCCTGGATGTAAAGCGCAAGCTACCGCAACTGATGATTTACTACCAGGTTGTAATTGGTATTTGGGGGGGCGTGTTTTTAATGAGCGCATTCGGATACAAGGGAATTGTTGCCGGACTTGTGGGATATCTCATATTTGGTTCGAGTGTATTTTTGTGGTTTGCGGGGATGAAATCCTATCTAAACGGACATAAACCTGCTTTATATTACATTCTGGCCTGGGGTTTTTTGAGCATATCTATTTTATGGATCACGTTGATTTTATTCGGTGTATTTCCCTACACAGACGCTGCGTTTTATATCGTACCAGCCGGAACTACCATCGAGCTTTTGCTGTTGTCTTTTGCCCTGGGAGCAAGATTTAACGACATCAGAAAGCAGAATTTAAGTTTGGTTAATACGCAAAAAGCGCGCCTGGAAAAACTGGTGCAGGGGCGTACATTGAAATTAAATCAAAGTGTGAGTATGCTCAAAGAACGTACCGCTGAACTGGACCAGACGGTTAAAACACTTGAACATACCAACGCAGTTAAAAATAAGCTTTTTTCGATCATTGCACATGATTTACGTAGCCCGTTTAACAGTTTAATGAGTATTTTTTCGCTAAAAGACATGAATGCGCTTGACTTTGAGGAGCTCAAAATGCTGCTGAATGAGAGCCGAAAGAATATAGAAAACATCCATACTACTTTGGATAACCTGCTTTACTGGGCCAAAAGTCAGATGGATGGCGTGACTGCCCGACCTGAGTTATTTGATTTAAATTCGGTTGTAACTGAACTGATGTCCGTTTATCAGCCACTCAGCAGGCGTAAGTCTATTGACATTGTTCTGGCTGCCCCCCAGGAATTGTGGGTGTACGCCGATCCCAACCAGATCCAGCTGGTGCTGCGTAACCTGTTTGACAATGCCATCAAATTTACTCCGCTTCGGCACACCATAACTATAGCTGTACACGCCGATGGTACTTCTGCCCGAGTTTGTGTCAGTAACCCGGTTTCGGATATAGCCAAAATAAATGTAGAACATTTTAATGCCGGGGAAGCCTATTCGCCTGCATATGGTACGGATAACGAAAGAGGAGTGGGGCTTGGTCTTCATTTATGCCGCGAGTTTGTGTACCAGAATGGAGGAGAGTTTCAGGTAAAAGTAGCCGCTGAACAGGTATTATTCGGCTTTACATTACCTGGAAAAGCATAATTCTGTAATATTAAAGTGTGTTCTTCACCGATTTTCTTTTAAATGGCTTACAGATGCTATCTTTAGCTCAATGAATCCTGTCAGGCCTTTAAATTTTTTATTTAATGTTCAGCTCGCATCAAAATTGCGTCATGCTGTATTGAAATCTGGCCGTTTTGTTTGTCTTCATGCCGCACTTGGCGATGCTTTACTAAAAAGTAGTAAGGACTTTATTCTTTAGGCCCCAGCCTTTTCAAAAGGTTTGGGGGATATAAGCCCAATTCATTTTCTTATTTCTCCTTTACTCAGGCTGGGGCTCGGTTTGCCTTATTTATTCAATTTAAACATCATGATCATGAACAATAACTCAATTGTTATTTCAACCGGATTGTTTGACCTTTTAAAGGATCACATCAGAAGAAGAAAACTTAGTAAATACAACCAGGAAAAACTGGAACTGGAACTGCGCAATGCTACCCAGATTTTAAATAAAGATATTCCTGAAAACGTAGTAACAGTAAATACCAGAGTAAGGATTAAAGCACTTGAAACCGGCGAGGAGGTAACACATACCCTCGTAGCACCTAAAAAAGCCAGAAATAAGCACAATACCTTATCCATTTTATCGCCAATTGGTGTAGCTATTATCGGCTATGCCGAGGGGGCTGAAGTTTGCTGGGAAATGGAAGCCGGAGTAAAAAACTACCGAATAGAGCAGGTAACCCGGTTTTAAACCAAATGGAAACGACATCTTTGCTAAAGATGTCGTTTCCATTTTGAAATTGATTTTCATTGGATGACACTTTCATTTGAATGTCAATAATGCAATTAAGTTGCAACTGTGTTGCATGAATCACTACTTTTGAAGAAAAAACTATGGAAAATAAAACAAGCTTTGACGTGGTCATTATAGGTGGGAGCTACGCTGGATTGTCGGCTGCTATGACCCTGGGCAGATCTTTAAAAGAGGTTTTAATTGTGGACAGTCAGCGGCCCTGTAACCGGCAAACGCCGCATTCCCATAACTTCATTACTCAGGATGGTGAGAAGCCTGCTGAAATTGCTGCAAAGGCAAGGGCGCAGGTACTGGCCTATCCATCTGTAAAAATCCAGGCCGGACTGGTAACTGCGTTAGAGAAAAAGGATACAGGTTTTATGGTAAAAACAGAAGTGGGTGAAACCTTTACTGCCAAAAAGGTTTTGTTTGCTACCGGGATTGTGGACGAGATGTTGCCGGTTAAAGGATTTGAAAAATGTTGGGGTATTTCCATTCTGCATTGCCCGTATTGCCATGGGTATGAAGTGCGTAATCAGGCCTTAGCTGTACTGGCCAATGGTGATGCGGGTTTTGATTTTAGCTTGTTTATCAGGAACTGGAGTGAAAATCTGATGTTGTTTACCAATGGTCAGTCTACACTTAATGCGGTGCAAGGCGCTAAACTGGAAGATAAAGGGATTACTGTTGTAGAAACTGAAATTTCTGAATTTATACATGAAGACGGGCAGCTGCGATCGGTGGTATTCGCAGACGGGCGTGAAATTGCTTTGGATGCCATCTTTGCAAGGGTTGGATTTAAACAGCACAGTGAATTGCCATCGCAGCTGGGTTGTGCCCTGAACGAACAGGGTTTCATTCAAACCGACGATTTCCAGCGGACGAGTGTACCTGGTTTATATGCTGCCGGAGACAATTGCACGCCTTTCAGATCTGTTTCAGGAGCTGCTGCCGCAGGAACAAAGGCTGGTGCATTGATTAACAAAGAGCTTATTGAGGAGCAGGCTTAGCATTTTGGATGACATAGTAGATCAGCAGTTCGGCAATCAGTAAATTACCAAGCCATCCCAACCAGGCTACTACCTGGTAAACATCCATGGGCCGGGGTTCAAACAGCACAACAAACAGCCATTTCCATAACCTTAGGCTCAATGCCGATAAAGTTAAAGCATAGCTTCTGTACATCCAGATTTTATGGGCGCGGATATTACCGGTATAGGCTGCATAAAACGCCTTATAGGTGAACAAAATCCAAAGTATACTTAAGATGGAAAAGGCCAGTTGCGCAGTTAAACCACCATTGGCATGTATACTCATCACCAATCCGGCGGGGCCGGCAACAAATAGAATTGCCGCTACATAAAACCTGCCGAACCAGCGGTGAAAGCCAGGGTAGCTTTTTCTCAATTGTGCCGGAAATTGAATCATTCCGGCCAGGAGAATGAGCATGCTGGTGTAAACGTGACTAAAAAAAGCAATCTGATAATACCTTCTTCCCACCACATCCTCTTTGATGCTTAAAAATGCAGCCTGCAAGTTTACGGGTATGTACTGCAGCGTAATCAGCAACATCAGGTAACAGAAATAAACCAGCAAAAGATACCAGGTATAAAGTGCTGTTTTTTTAGCCCCTTCTGAAAACATCATAATTTAGACCGCTGAGGTAAATAGCTACTTTCATAGTTCAGATTTGAGGTTAAATATACGAAAGCTGTTTTATCCCAATTATTTTTTATTATTTGCGGTATGATAAGACTGAACAACGATACCCCTTCAGATGTGTTGCAGGACGTTAAAAAAGGCGATCTGGTGACAGATACTTTTAGTAAAACGGGCCTTGTTGAAGAAATTGAAATTTCTGATGATGGCTTATACCGGGTTTATAAATTTTTATTGGTTACCGGCAGGAGCATCACAGTAAAGAAATGAAAGCCATTCGGATCATCATCTGTTGTTGTTTGCTGGTGTTTACACAACAGGGTGTAAAAGCGCAATCTAAGGCAGAAATTAAACAGGCCAAACATCTTTTTGATGGGTATTGGTTTAATCAGCAAGCCAAACGTTTTCTTTTCATTACGATTGAAAACAATGGCGAGGTACTGATTAACGATTGGACAGGTTCTTTTAAAAAACGGGGACATGCAGATGCCTATAAAGCCCACATTAAGGGCAGTACATTACAAATGCCCGGAGCCGAAGATGATCATCATGCCCCCGACTGCGAGATGCTGATTAAAAATAAAAGACTGTTGTTTCAGTGTAAAGGTCTGCTGACCCATACGAATGATTTTGTGGACAAAACCTTTTTTACGAGGTTAAAGCCCCAGTGATATTTACCTTAAACTTTGAGTAAACCACGGAACCCCCTGGCTGCATAATACGATTCAGCGCCATTGTGGTAAAGGAACACTGTATCGTACCGGCGGTCGCAAAATACAGCACCGCGTAATTTCCGGATCGGAGCGGGGGTTTGTATCCAGCTGGAGGTCTTGGTGTCAAATTTTCCATGTTGCTGCAAATTCCGGTACTGTTCTTCCGATAGCAGTGTTATGCCCATCGCAGCAGCCATGTCAACGGCACTGTTTTCCGGCTTAAACTCTTTTCTGCTGTCAAGTGCTTCGCGATCATAACACAGGCTTCTGCGGCCTTTTGGACTTTCGGCGGCGCAGTCGTAAAAAACATATTCATCCGTGTGTTCATCATAATCAATCACATCCGGTTCGCCGCCTGTTTGTTCCATTTCGTAGAGTGACCAGAGTTTTTCGCCACTGGCTTCCAGTTTGGCCTGTACTTTTTCCCAGGCTACGTTTTGATGACGGCTGATGTTTTGCTCAAACCGCTTTTTCAATACACCGATTAATTCGGTCTGGTGTTCGTTTGATAATTTTTGATCACTTTTCATGCTATGTTATTTTACGATAATCAATTATTTTAATTTATCTCCAATTTCCTGTAAGCGGTTATGTGCCATATTGATGCCTTGTACAAAAGGCAATTGCAGCACCTGGTTTCTTTGAGCCTGCGATTCGTATACGCTGCGCATCACCAGCTTGCTGCTGTTGTCGCTCAGTTTCTTAAATTCCAGAAAGTCCAGCTGAACCCCAAAAGGCGTATTCTCCATTTCAAAAGTCCGGATGATTTGGTCATTCAGCACAAAACTATGGATTGTTCCATTGGCACGGAATACCACATCCCCCTTGGCATTTTTAGTCTCAAACTGATAGCTGCCGTGTGGCTTGCTTTCTAATTTCAGTACATTGGTACCCATCCATTGGGCTACAATATCAGCTTCTGCAAAGGCTTTGAAAAGCAATTCCACAGGCAGTTCAAATGTCCTGGTAATCACTACTTCTTGCTTGCCTTCCTCGGCGTTGACTTTAGTTTTTTGTTCCATATGCTGTTAGGTGGATTGATGGTTTTTCATGATGGCTTCCAGTTTGTTAAAACGCTCGTCCCACATTTGCCTGAAGGGCTCAATGAAGTCGGCTATGGCTTTCATTTTTGTAGCGTTGGTTTGATAGTATACTTCCCTGCCGTTCTGCTTTTGCTCCAGAAGTTCACATTCGGTCAGGATTTGCAGGTGTTTGGAAACCGTTGGCCTGGCCGTATCAAAATTTGTTGCTATTGCACCCGCAGTCATGGATTGTGAGGCAACCAGCAGCAATATGGCCCTCCTGGTCGGATCAGCTATGGCTTGAAATACGTCCCTTCTTAAATTCATCGTGTAGTTATTTGACTACTAATATAAGTGTAGTTATTTAACTACGCAAATGTTTTTTTATGCGTTTTACTTCTTTAAAAATATTTATTGCAGATATTTAATAAAATATGGCTTTGCATCATAAAAATGAACCTTTGCCGGTTTTTGGGTTACGAAAATTGTTTTTATGGCGTAAATGTGGTTAATTAGGGCTAGTAATTAGCTAAATAAATTATGCGCTTCACACTCTTATTTACCACATTATCTTTAATGTGTCTGGGGACAATCAAAGCCCAGGTAGCCCCTGCAGCAAATACGCAATTCAAAAAATTACCCAATGGTCTGGAAATCCTGGTTGTTAAGGACAGTACAGTGCCTTTGGTTACCATCGAGATTGCCTGTCGAAATGGTTCTTTTACTGAAACAGCTGATTACAATGGGCTGAGTCATTTGTATGAGCATTTGTTTTTCAAGGCCAATAAAGACTATCCGAGTTATGACAGTTTTACCAGTAAAAGCAACGAATTGGACATCAGTTCCAATGCCAGAACACAGGAAGAGGTAGTCAATTATTATTTTACATTGCCTGCTGCCAATTTGAAGCAGGGGATGAAGTTTATGAATTCGGCCATACGTTATCCAAAGTTTGCCAAAGCAGAAATGACCCAGGAGAACGAGATTGTAAATGCCGAGTTTACGCGGCATGAATCCAGTCCTTTGTTTGCTTTGATGGAAGCAAACTCAAGACACATGTGGGGGGATAATTATTCACGAAAAAATGTGATTGGCAATCATGATGTGATCCTTTCAGCTACACCTGCAAAAATGGATGCGATACAGGCCAAGTATTATTGGCCAAACAATTCTTTATTGGTGATTGCCGGAGATGTCAATGTGCAAGAAGCATTTGCGCAGGCCTAACAAATTTTTGGCAGCTGGAAGCGTTCTGATTTTGATCCATTTGAAAAATGGCCCATTCCGGAAATGAAACCATTGGCCAAGCATGACCATTATATCGTAGAATCAGACAAAACCCCAATTCCTTACCTGCTGATCAGCTGGCATGGCCCAGACACCAGGAACGATATTCCTGCAACTTATGCCGCTGATGTTTTTTCCTTTATCGTGAATCAGAATGGTTCAAAAATGAAGCAGGCCCTGATCAATTCCGGCCTTGCCCAGCAAGCAGATGTCAATTATTATACGCAGAAATATACAGGGCCGATCAGTTTTATGGTTAGTCCGAACCCGGGTAAAATTCAGGAGTGTTACCAGGAAGTGTTGAAGCAGATCTCCCGCTGGGATGAAGATGATTATTTGTCCGACGTTCAGATCGAGCGCGCCAAGCGTTTGTTGTCAATTGAGCAGGTAAAACGTAGGGAGGTCACTTCAGAATATGCACATTTACTTTCCTTTTGGTGGGCATCGGCTTCGGTTGACTATTATACCCATTATGAAGAGAACTTAAATAAAATTACACGGAAAGATTTGCTCGACTATGTCAGGGAATACATTAAAGATAAGCCCTATTGCGCTGGGATGATGCTGGATAAGGCTACCATTCAATCTGTTAAACCACAAGAATTTTTCAAATCCATTTAGTCGGTAATCATGAAACGATATTTATTTTTAATGCTTTTGTCGATTTGCTTTTTATCGTCATTTGCGCAGTATAAGACGGTGTCATTTGATGTCAACGGACTTAAAGTAATTTTCAGACCAACACAAAAAGAAACGGTCAGCATACGCATGTATTACAAGGGTGGCGTAATGAATTATGATCCTGAGCAGGGCGGGATTGAAAACTTAGCACTTTCGGCTGCGGCAACGTGTGGTACTACAAATTATAAAGTAGATGATTATCATGAATTGGCTGATGAATATGGAATTGAAATTCAAGGCGGATCAAAGCGCGACTATGGCATAATCGGTATGGATTGCATCAGCAAATACTTTGATCAGGGTTGGAAATTATTTGCCGCTGCCATTGTTAATCCGGTCTTCGATCCTGCAGAATTTCAGAAGGAAAAAGAGAGGGCCATATCTTCGGTTTATGCACTCAAGTCTGCTCCGGAAAGCCGGATTAATCAAATGTCTGCCGCCGTCATGTTCAATGGCAATGCCTACGGCACTGATCCATTGGGTACCGAAAAAACATTGGGTGGTTTTACGGCAGACAGTGTAAAAAACTATTACCATAACATTTTATTGAATAAGAACCGGATGTTCCTGGTGATTGCCGGCAATTTTTCAAAGGAAGCATTGGAAAAAAAGATTGCAGAAGCATTTGGCACCCTTAAAGCCAAACCCTATGCAGCAGCTGCCTATATACAAAAACCTTTAGAGGGGGAGCGTTTTTTTGCAGAGAACCGTGCATTGGCTACCAATTACCTGAGTTGCATACTGAATGCTCCGGCTTTAAACAATCCGGATCATTATCCTTTTATTTTGGGTGTTAATGCTTTAAGCAGTTTTTTATATTATGAAGTCCGCACCAAACAAGGACTTTCTTATGCACCCCGGGCCAGGGTAAACGTACAACAGATCCCTTATACTGCTATGGATGTGAGCACGACACAACCGAAAAAAGCATTTCAGGCCATGGTTAATGTATACAAGCGTATTTTATCCGGAGGTTATAGCCAGGATTTATTGGATGGCATGAAGAAGAACTACCGCAATCAATATTACAGAGATCAGGAGAGTTCCAATTCAATTGTTGATGATCTGGGCGATGCAGAGGTGCTGGGTGGATATGAGTTACATGAAAACAAAGTGTCTGTCATCAATCAGGTTAAGCTCCAGGATATGCATACTGCATTGAATAAATACTTAAAAGGGGCGGTATGGGTTTATCTTGGCGACGAACAATTGGGTAAGGCTGTTTTTCAATAAAGGGTCAAAACAATTTGGTAAGCGGTCTTTTTCTCCAGTCGGGCAATCAACCAGGCAATGAAACTCAACGTAAAGATGTCGTTGTTTTCTGCGCTGTTCAGCTGCGCTAAGACCGCTTTTTTATAGTTCACTTCCAAAGCTGCATCGGGTTTGAGCAGGTATTTTTCAACAAGCTTCAGGTACGATAATACGCGTTCCTCCGAAGTCTTCAATAAGTACTTCTTGTACCGGCGTTGGAAACTGTTTAACCGGGATATGGCCAGTTCGACATTGGCGAACTGCGCCTGTACTAAAATCTCCATCAGATTTTTTCTGATGGTCCACAGCATGCCCATCTTTTTTTCATACCAGGCATCGCTGCGAGTCAGTAAAGTCAGTTGTTTCAAACTGCTTCGGTCGTTACATAAGGCCAAAAACATGGTCAGGCAAATGCGTAAGTCCTCAATGTCTTCCGGTTTAGACGATTGCATGGTGCGGGAGAGGGATTCCTGCAATAATGCGATCGCATCCTCAGCAAAGCCGGTATAGAACAAGTTTAGCGCAGAAAGTAACTGGTGGCGTAGATAAAACAGCTTTTCATAACGGCTGTCTGTTGCCATTAAATCCATCATTTCTTTAAGATAGGATGTGCTTTTTGCAAAATCTTTTCGGCGCAGGTGAAAGTTTGCCAAAAAATATAAAATGGAGATGTGGTAAAAAAGATAGGATTGTTTTTTATGCACTTGCTCCTGCATAAATCGATTTGTTCTTTTGATATAGCGTTCAATCAAACCATAATTCTGCTGGATCGCTGCGTATTCATTGGCGATGAAAAGAATCTGGTAAATGGACTTGTACGTCATCAGGTCCTGTGCAGAAATTTTGTATTTCCGGATGGTCGTCAGGATCAGGGCTGTTAAGTTGACAATTTTCCCTTTCAGATGTATTTCCTGCAATTCCTGCCTCAAAAAGGCGTAGGCCATATTGAGTTTAGCTTCGCGTTGCATGTCCGTCTGGTTGCGCAGGAAACGTGCAGTCAATGCTTCCAGATTTTCTGCGCCAGGCAAATGTGCATACTGCAGTTTTAAAAGCAAGAGCTCATTTAACAAATTAAACTGCTCCAAATGTTCAGCCAAATGTTCTGCTTTGTTCAAGCATTTAAACGCGATCTTCACCGCATCATTTTCCAGCAAAAAGCGCCCTACCACAACCAGGCGCAGCGCGTCATGGGTTTCAGAATGGCTGCTTTCAAAGGTTTTCTGAGATAAAAAGAGCAGCAGATTGTCCTGCAGTCTTTTACGTAAAGCATGGTAGGCATCGTTGTTTTTTGCCGGACTGTAGAGCTTTTTTAAGCCATCAATGTCGTCAGTTTCTATCAAATCGAATAACTGCAGGTTTTTGACATCATCTCTTTTGTTTTTTTGCTGTAAAAACTGCCTGAAAAGTCTTTTATCGCTACTATTGAGTAAATTGATCAGCTCCTGAATTGCATCCATATCGGGGTTTTAATGGCTGTAAAGGTATAATAAATGCCAGTTAATATCGTCAGTAATTCTCAAAATCTGCTTTTTATAGCATTGTTTTACATCACATATTTGCTTCATATTAATTACTAAAACAAAATAATATGGAACCGCTACAACAAAGAACAGAAGAAAATTCAAGTGCCGTAAAACAGGCTGAAAAAATTAGAAACCCGTTTAAACCGACTGCAGCATTTATTGGTGCTTCCTGGTTTGCCTTATTGACAGGAGGGGTGGGCTATTGCATTGGCTTGTGGAATGCCACGATGGAGTTGAACGAAAAAGGGTATTACTTCACCATTTTATTGTTTGGTTTATTCGCAGTAATCTCGGTACAAAAAAGTGTCAGGGACAGGTCGGAGGGACTCGCTGTTACAGACCTTTATTACAGCCTGAGCTGGTTTGCTACGATCGCTTCAATGATCCTGTTGACAATTGGTTTATGGAATGCAGACATTACGCTCAGTGAAAAAGGCTTTTACGCGATGGCATTTTGTTTAAGCATGTTTGCTGCCATTGCCGTACAAAAAAATACCCGCGACGCCAAAATGTTCGATGATAAGGAGCTGTAACTTAGCGGTTGCCATCCCCGCAGTGCATTGCCAGGCAAGCCTGCGGGGTTATTTGACCGTTTATTTATCGCCAGGCTGCTTTAATTATTCTCTATATTTAGAAAAATAATCTCAATATGAAACAAGGTAAAAACTGGCATGACTTGCATACGGCATCATCTACTTTCGGTCAAAGGCTTGCAGATTCTGTAGCGAATGGCATGGGCTCATGGCGCTTTATTATGATACAAACGTTGGCAGTTGCTTTGTGGATGGGACTCAATGTAATTGCTTTCGTTCAACATTGGGATGCCTACCCATTCATCTTGTTGAACCTGCTATTTTCAACCCAGGCGGCCTATGCTGCACCCATCATTATGATGGCCCAGAACCGGCAGAGCCAGCGTGACCGCGTACAGGCTGAAAACGATTATAAGACCAATGTGGAGGCAAAAAAGGAAATTGAGCAGCTCATGACCCGGCTTGATCATATTGAAACGGAAAAACTGGATAAGATTATGCTCATGTTGAAAAAACTGGAGAAGCAGGGGGGAGCATAATCTTTTGCAGAGCCTCCTATCGGAATCGAACCAATGACCTACTGATTACAAGTCAGTTGCTCTACCAGCTGAGCTAAGGAGGCTTTCTTTAAAATTCCTGTATTTGACTAACATTCAAATCTCTTAAGAGATTTTGGAATTGTTTAAATGAAAGGCTGCAAAGCTAGAAAAAAGTATCTTAAAACAAAATAAAAATATTGAATTTCCGGGTACAAAGAATTTTACCTTAACATAAAGTTAACCTACCGGTAGTTTTAGCTTTTGTAGGTTTGCATTGTGAATAATTTGTCTGACTCGCAGTTACTGTCTTTAATGCAGGAAAATAATGAGCAGGCCTTTTCATGTCTGATGAACCGTTATCATCATGTGTTGTTCAGGCACATTTCCCGAAGGATCCAGTCGGCCGACGATGCTGCGGAAATTTTGCAGGACATTTTTATTTCTTTGTGGAACAAGCGTTTCTCTGTATATGCAGAAGAATCCATTTATCCCTATCTTTTTAGGGCTGCAAAGTATGAAACCATAGACTGGATTGTTAAAAGGCAAAAGCAGATAGCCAGGGAATCTGTTTTGCTGGCACAAGAAGAACAATACGATTTTCCTGCCGAGGATGTGCTGATTGCCCGCGAGCTCAACGACCTGTTAACCGCAGAGGTCAATCGGATGCCACCCACAATGCGGGCCGTGTTTCAGTTGAGCAGGGAGCAATCCCTCTCTGTCAGCGACATTGCGAAATCGCTATCATTATCAGAACAAACTGTTAAAAATAACATTTCATTTGCACTTAAGCGTTTGCGTGTTACCCTTAAGCAGGAGCATTACCTGACCGTGGCAGCGGCGATACTTTCGGCCTTACGTTAAATTAACACAAACATCATGATTGCTTAACGGTACCTGCCGGTTCTTTTTAGGGTTATAAGGCTGAATGGATACAACAAGCAAGCCGGCAGGGGCCAAAGCCCTGCTTAAAAAATACCAGGACGGAAAATGTAACCCGGAAGAAGAACGCCAGGTTTTACGTTGGTATTATTCGTTTAATGAAGCAGACGACCTCGACCTGGAAGAGACAAACAGGATTCAGCTGTTGAAGCAGGTGAACCACAACGTGCTTACCGCCATAAAAGATCAGGTTGATCCAAAGTATAAATTGAGGTTTCGCATGCGGGCAGTGATGAGTATTGCCGCATCGCTGGCGCTGTTTTTTTCTGTCGCCCTATTTTTTTACAACCAACAAATGGAGGGCCGGCACAGTGCAAAACTAAATTATAGGAAAGTAATCACACTTGCAGGCCAGCGCAAGATCATCAGCCTGGCAGATGGTTCTAAGATCTGGCTGAACAATTCCAGTACACTGCGCTACCCCGAGCACTTTGCCGACAGTACCCGCACCGTTTTTCTGGAAGGGGAAGCATTTTTTGATGTAGCCCATGATTTGCGTAAGCCCTTTATTGTTGGCACCGGAAAGCTCAGTGTCCAGGTACTTGGAACTTCTTTTAATGTAAAACATGACCAGGCCGAACATCACATGGAAGTGGTGGTGGCCAGTGGCCAGGTGGGGGTAACGGACCCGAGCAGCAAACATACCTGGATGTTGCATCCAGGAGAACAGTTGGTTTATAATACTTTAACAGAAAAATCGGAAATGCGGGTAGTCGACCCTACAGATTATACCGGTTGGCAGGCAGGAGTGCTGGTGTTTAGGCATGAAAAACTGGAGGCAGTCTGTAAACGCCTCGAAAGATGGTATGGGGTAAGTATCCTGATTAGAACAGCCGCGCTTAAGAACAGGAAGATTAGCCTGAGACAAAAAGATGAAAGTCTGGAGAAGGTGCTTAAAATGCTTGGAAAGGCAGTAGGTTTTAAATATGTAAAATTAAACGAGAAAGGAGACTATGCCATAAGCAAAAAATAATCCATATCAACAAGAGAAAGAAGGAACGGAGGCATCTGACCTCCTCCGCTCCGCTAAGCTTTCATAATCATTGAGTACGAACAAAATAATCATTTAAAAAAACTATGTACAATTCTACAAAAAGAAGTGTAATTAAACTATTATATTTTATGTCGAGATTAACTTTTCTGATCACTGTTATCACGCTCACCTTTACGGGAGTGATACTGGCGTCTGGAGTAAAGTCTCAAAACCTTAAAGCGGTGAGGCTCTCCGTGAATACAAAAGGCTTATTACTGAAGGACATTCTGGCCGATCTTGAGCACAGATCAGATTTTAACTTTGTCCTTACAGACGAAATCGGGGCGATTGGCAACATACGCCTGACAGATCAAACAATTACCCTGTACGCTATTTTAGCGGAAATCGCACAGCAAAAGAAACTGGAGTTCAGCCAGGACGGCTACCTCATTGCCCTAAGCAAACTGGCCATCCCTCCAAAGCCTGGCCACATCTCCGGAAAAGTCACAGATGAGCGGGGCGAACCATTGCCGGGTGCTTCCATCAAAATCATAGAAACCAAACAAATTGTACAAAGCGATCCTAACGGGCGCTACAACATCAGCCTCCAGCCTGGAAGTTATACCCTGGAGTTCAGTTATATCTCCTTTCAGGGCCAGCGGGTAACTGGTGTACTGGTCAATGAAAATAAAAACACGCCTTTAAACATCGTTTTAAAAGTTGATTCCAAAGGACTGAAGGAAGTCATAGTAACTTCTGGCTACAAGAAAGCTTCCATAGCCAGTCTGTATGCCTTGCAGCAGAATACCTCCAACCTTTCTGATGGAATTTCGGCCGAGCAGATTGGTGCTACGCCCGATAAACATGTAGGTGAAACGCTGAAACGCATTACCGGAGTAAGTACCACAGACAACAAAAAAGTGGTGGTACGCGGTATTGCCGAACGATATAATGTGTCACTGTTAAACGGAAGTACCTTACCAAGTACCGATGTGCAGGAACGTGATTTTGAATTTAACCTCATACCCACCAGCCTGGTAGAGCAAATTGTTGTGGCCAAATCCATCACCGCAGATATGCCTTACGGTTTTGCAGGTGGCCTTGTACAGATCACCACCAAATCAGTACCCAACAGTAATTTTTTATCCATCAGTGCCGGTACCTCATTTAACAGCATTACTACCGGAAAAGATTTTATGGGTTACGGAAGGGGCAAATACGATTATCTGGGATTTGACGACGGTACACGTAACCATTTTCCAAAAGGGCTGTATAATCTTGGCGAATATAATCCTTCATTGTCCGATGAGCAGAACACGATCAAGGCGGCGCAGATTGGCGAACAGAACAAAAGGATTGGTGGTACCGAAAGATTAGGAACCAGGATTTTTCAAGCCATGCCTTCACAAAATTACCAGTTAAGTCTGGGCAGAACATACGCCCTGGATACTGTTCAACAACGTAAAATCGGATTTGTAGCCTCGTTAAGCTACCGGAATACGCAAAACAATGATGATATTGCGAGCATGCGCAGGGGAAGATGGAGCCAGCAACCCGTTAGGGGAGATGATCCTGACGATATCAACACCGGCAATATTTATGGGTTTAACACCACCTGGGGCCTGTTGGTCAATGGTGGCTTTAAAACCGCAGATCATCAGATCAATACCTACAACCTTTATACCCGTATTTTTGACAATCGTTTTAGCCGTATTACCGGATGGACGCATGAAAATCCGAAGGATGACCTTGCTCAAAAATTCCCTTCCACACAAGAGGATGACCGGCCTAAATTTACCGACCTGCTGCAGAACAAGGTGAGCGGTACGCATAGGTTCAATGCCATTAAACTGGAATGGAGCGCAGCACGGACATCATTAAAATCACTGGAGCAAGATGCCGTGGCCGCACAGCTGAGCAGTAGGGAAATCGTCAATAAAGCGCCTTTTTCCGGCTATGGTCCAAATAGCGCATCTGAGCCTGGTTTTGGTGAAGTGCACCGGGATCAGTACATCTATCAGGAAAAGAACTTTGATGCCACATTTAGTGCAGCCTACGATTTTAAGGTTGGAAATACGGCAAATACTTTTAAAACAGGTGTAAATTACCTGAAAAAGCATGCGGATTATAACTGGGGCATCCTACCGATCAGCATGAGCAGTAAATCTACTGTTCCAATCAATCAGATTCCTATTCAGGAATGGGGCAATTACATGGGAATGGAAGATGATGGACACAATATCTTTTATTTTCCGGCAAGATACTCGCTCAATGCCTTCGAAGCCAAAAGCGTAAACAAGGGTGCTTTTATGATGATGGACCATAAATTGCTGCCAAACCTACGCGTGGTTTATGGGCTGAGGGCAGATTATTTCAGACTTGACACCATTCAAAATTCGGCAAGTTTATTACGTGACATCGCTAGCAAACTTGTTTTTGATGAGGCAAAAGACTGGTATTTTATGCCATCAGCAAATGTCACCTATACACCGGTAAAAGACCTGAATGTGCGTGCTTCTTATGCCAAATCTGCGGTACGGCCGGGATTAATGGAGAATTCACGGTTCTCCCGTTTCAATCCAAACTATGGTTCGTACGTAAAAAGCAGCGGCGTATCAAGCACCATTATCGACAATTATGATGCGAAGATCGAATGGTTCCCCGGGGCAGGAGAATTGTTATCTGTAGGTTACTTCTACAAGTATTTTGATAAACCAGCAGAATATTACAGGGTAGACCGGGAAAACAATGGCGTGGGATATATCATCATCTCTAATTCTGACTGGGCAAAGGTAAAGGGATGGGAATTTGAACTGCGTAAAAACCTGGGTTTCATTAGCGACAATGCTGCTTTCCTGAGCCATGTTTACCTGAGCGGGAACCTTACCCTGCAAAAGTCATCGGTAAGGGCACGCGAGCTGCAAACCAAAACACTTCCCAACAAAACCGATTCAGTTTATTACATCTACCAGAAGTACCCACGCGCCCTTTACGGACAAGTTCCATTGCTTTATAATGCAGGTATACAATATGCGGGCGAAAAGCTTGGGCTGAACCTTACCTACAATTATGCGGGCTACAAAACCTTCATTACTGGTATTAGTCCCGATTTGATTGAATACGAAAGGCCGCGCGCTCAAATGGATGCACAGATCAGCTACAGATTTTTAAAAGGGAAAATGGAGACCAAATTGAACATGAGCAACCTGTTCAATGCACCGTTCAGGTATTTCATTAATGACGCCAGCACCTACGAACAAAAACCGGGGACAGAAAACGAGCTCAACCTGGAATGGAATGATAAATATAGCTACAAAGAAGGCTTCTCAGAGAAATTTGAAGCGGGATATACTGATCCGGAAACGAACAGAAAAGTTGGCGACCGACAGAGTTCTACGCGTTATACAGGCCGGACATTCAGTTTGTCATTTTCTTATAACTTCTAATTCCGCACAGCAAAATGAAAACAATAAAAATTACCTATATCCTCGCATTCGTTTCGATTTTAATCTTCAGCGCCTGCGAAAAAGAAGGAACCGTTTTACTTCCTAAAATAAAAGCATTAAAACCTTTTGAAATGAGTGGATATGTACTTGGTGATACCATAGAACAATATTTCGATGGTGTTAAAGTGCGCGACTATTATGGCTGGGTTACGCTCGGGTCTGTGGCTCCCAGCATTGCTTTTGAAAATGAGGTCACCACAATGGAATTCAGAAAAAAAAGCACGGGACAAAAAATTTACGAACAAAAGTTCAAAATTACTGATGAAAATAACGTTGTACCCAAGTTCTATTTTGACGGAACTACGTTGAGTCCCCGTTATGATTATCCGGTTGCACAAGGGAAAGATTACCTCATTAATTTTTATTATGATGCGCCAAAAGGCAGTGCGGGTATTGATCTTTCGATTGATGTGCTGGAATATTATTACGATGTCGATAACAATTTGGTCGTCGTAAAAACGACGAGTTTTCCTTTGGCAAGTAACATTGAGATTGGGAAGTGGACAGATTTTATAAAGATCACGCCACCAGCACCGGTAGCGCTAACCCAGCCTGGTACCGATCTTTATCCGGTTGTGACAATGAGAAATTCGAAAACAAAAGAATACCTTATCGCTAATGATCGTGATAGGAGTACCCTGCAAATCGAAATTCCAGACGAGTTTACTTCAAGCGGAAAAGTGCAAAGCATACATCTGGCCAACAAGACCGAGAATAAAATTAACTACATGCAAGTTAATAATCTGGTACAGTTTTTTCCATAAAAGCAGGGGATTGGTGAAGTGGAGAAAACCCGGTTTAGGCCGGGTTTTCTCCGTTTGTATTTGATAGACTTGCTTAAAAGCCTGCCTGTTTTGGACTGCCGGTACCTCTTCCGCTGGTGGTGATGACCAGCAACTGGTAAGTTTTGCCCTCAATTGTTGATAATTGTTACCCCCTGCATTCCATTTTTTTTACAAACTCATCCCATCAGGAATAGCAATTAATGAGATTGTACCTTTTATTAGCAGATGACAATAACCTAATATTATAGATATTAGGTATTTTTGTTTTGAACATTTACTCCTATTAAAAAACAGATTATACAACTATGCCCTTACATATCAACATCCACGATCTAATAGCAGGACGAATCGTAGAAGATGAGCGAATAGAATATAAAAAAGGCTGGAACCCCGGTTCTGTATATAGGAGTATCTGTGCTTTTGCAAATGACTTTGATGATATTGGGGGTGGTTATATCATCATCGGGATTGAAGAGAAAAATGGAAGGCCGGTATTGCCTATCGCTGGTGTAGATGAGGAAGAAATTGATAAGATCCAAAAAGATATGATCGGGTTCAACAATCTGATCAACCCGGCATATCATGCGAAGGTGAGCATAGAAGAATATGACGGCAAGAAAATTTTAGTGATCTGGGCACTTAGTGGCAATTCCAGACCATATGAAGTTCCGGATGAGATCAAGGCCAAGGATAAAAAGTACCACTATTATATTCGTGTCATGGCCAGTTCGGTCATTGCCAATAAAGAGCAGCGAGAAGAACTGATTGCGCTGTCCAATAAAATTCCATTTGATGACAGGGGAAATACTAAAGTTGATACCAATGATATCTCTTTTACGCTTTTAAAAGAACATCTGAGGCAGACCAATAGTAGGTTATTGGAGTGGACAGATGAGCATTCTAAAACAGACGTACTGGCACTAATGGAACTTTTAAGCGGCCCTCCTGAATTGGTGCATCCCAGGAATGTGGCCTTGATGCTCTTTACTGATGATCCGGAAAAGTACTTTCCCAGTACCAGGGTTGAAATTGTTAACTTTCCGAATGGTGCTGATGACCCTGAGTTTTTTGAAGTACCAGCGATTGTCGGACCTGTACCCAATCAAATCCGTCAAACCCTTCAGTACCTTAAAACAAATATCTTAAAGCAAAAGACCAAAAAGATCGCTGGCCAGGCAGAGAGTGTGAAAGTCTGGAATTATCCTTATGAAGCTTTTGAAGAGATCATTGCGAATGCATTATATCACCGGGATTACCAGGAGCGGGAGCCGGTGGAGGTGAGGATTTACCCTGATCATATCATGGTCATCAATTATGGAGGCCCGGATCGCAGCATCAAGCCAATCGCATTCAAGAGTGGTACCATCATACCCAGGAGATACCGGAACAGGAGGCTTGGAGATTTTCTAAAAGAACTGGATTTAACTGAAGGAAAAGCCACAGGTATTCCCCGAATAAAGAAAGCTATGAAAATGAATGGATCGCCAGCGCCAGTTTTTGATACGGATGAAGACAGGTCTTATTTCCAGGTTACGCTCCACATACATCCGGAGTTTGCAGTTGAAGCCCACACAGGGAATGAAGCTACCAAACATACAACAGAAAACTTAGGCAGCATTGCAAACGGAGAAGCTAAAGTAGAAGGAAATGAGGGAGCAAACGTACAAGCAAATGAGGGAGCAAACGCTCAAGCAAAAAATAGAAAAGATGCGCTAAAAGGACAAATAGCAATACCAGGAGGACAAGTCAACATAAACGCGAAAGCAATCGAAGAAATAATTGAGGGAGCAATTGAGGGAGCAACGACAAGGAAGAGAGATAAGATAGCGAGAACACTAAAAGCAATTATAGAACACGAGAACAATCGGATACCTGAATACGTAAAGATAACAGGATATCATGCAAAGACTCTGGAATCATATATTAGACAATTGCGTGAAGCTGGGTTTATAGCTTTTACAGAAGGCGGTACTAAGATCGGAGGATATTATATCACAGATATGCTAAAAGCGAAACTGAAGGAAAGGGAAGTGTAACGAGTTCCGATAATTTAAACTGTGTCAGTTTCAAAATTAACGCCTCTCAGAAGCCTCTATTCTCCTGAAGAATTCTGTCACCAAATTTAATACCTTCAGAATTTTATTAGCCCAAATGCGAAATTGGGTACCTAATTTTGAATTTATTCTATAACTAACTGAAATGATAAGATCCAAATTATAGTGGATCACCTCTCTTTTTACAATTCTTGAGCCTTCTGTTTGAACTTGTGCAAATTTTGCATAGGTTGATATCTCCTCTAATTCTCCAGCTTTATCTATATTTCTAATGTGTTTAGCTAATGAGGTTCTGTCTGTTTTGAAAAGTACAGCAAGTTGCTGTTGGTTTAGCCAAATGCTATCATTTTCCAATGCTAGGAATCTTTCACATTAGATAATCTTTCAATGTTGGAAAATGCCAAGCAGGTTTCCAGAGTTAAACGGAGAGAAGTACTGATAGCATATGCTGCGCTGGGTTTTCGGATTTGGTAAATCTGTTTAGCTTTTTTATTCGTTTATATAAACAAAGCCGGAGATGGGGATTTGAGGGTGATACATAGGGGGATTAGTGAAATGGAGAAAACCCGGCCTAAACCGGGTTTTCTCCATTTGTATTTGACAGAATTGCTTAAAAGCCTGCCTGTTTTGGACTGCCGGCACCTTTTCCGCTGGTGGTGATGACCAGCAACTGGTAAGTTTTGCCCTCAATGGTGATGTTGGTTTTGTCGTAGGCTTCTAGAATGCTTACCCTTTTTCCCTCAAAGGTTGTTTCGTTGACCAGGTAAGATTGTTCACTGGCTTTAATACTTATTCCTTCTTTTGGGGCAGGAAGTTTAATGGCATTAAAGAGCGGTTCCAGCAATTCGTAAGACAGGTAATTACCCATGGGTTCTATTTTTTTATCGCTGAAAGCCTTTACGGTACTGGCCGTTAAGTTTCCTTTTGTTCCGGTCAGATTGATCTGGATCACATTTTTTTCTAAACTGATCGCAAAGTCAGTCAGCACTTCATCTTCTTCGGAAGGAACGTAGCTTGTTAATTCAGCCTCGCTGAATAATTTTCTGGGAATACAATATACCCCGCTTCCGGTGCAACCGTTAACTGCATTTCTATGTCGCCACCAGCGGACAGGGCCGGTTCCGTTTTTTGGTTTGCTCATTGCCGCATTTTCTTCCGCTTTTATGGTGTCTGTTTTTTTGCAGCTGTAGGCTATCGAGAACAATAAGACTATGGTCAGGACTTTTAATAATGATTTCATGATTTCAGGGTTTTAAGTAAAATTTAATGTTGTTCTGTTGGTATATCAAGGGGAGCCGATGATTGTTACCCCCTGCATTTCATTTTTTTTAAAACCACTGATTTGCGCTAATTTACTTTCAAAAAAATTATATCAATAAATATTCATGGGCGGGAATTACATGAATGATCTTTCCATTCTTTTCGAATTGATCTTTTTGTGAAGTAGTGATTAAAGCCCCTTCCTTAATATTAAATAATTCCAGGGCTTTAATCATACCATGCTTAGAAGTATCATAAAAAAAGTGTTTGATATGGAAATACAATAGTTTTGTTTACTAAACAAAACTATTGTATTTCCATATCAAAAGATATCTTTAATCTCATCGGTTTCAAATCAAATTCGAAATAAGTGGAGTCCTCATTTCAATGCATATTTTCTTAAAGATATAAGTGTAAGTAATTCTTATTATGGCTTGGAGTAATATCTAATTGAATTAAAGTATATCTTGTGAGAAGTCAATCAGCACAGTTGGAAGCATGGGAGGTGAGCGTTAGAACACCGAAGAGTGCATGCAAAAGTACTATAAACAGTAAAGCCCAACAATGTTGGGCTTTTAATTACTCAGCGGAGAGCGAGGGATTCGAACCCCCGGACCTATTACAGTCAACAGTTTTCAAGACTGCCGCGTTCGACCACTCTGCCAGCTCTCCGCGACAAAAGTACAAATATGAACCGGTTTCACAAATAAAAAACAGGCCCATAACCTCATCTATACTGATTATTAGGCTGTTTAAATTGAAATAACTTTTATTTCACGCTGAATAACGCCTTTTTTAGCCTTTCAAACCCCTTTTTCATGATCAAGATCATAGAAAAACCTGCTGCTGCTCACTTGAGGGCTGGGCAGTCCTGAATACATTTGACCATAATTTAAATGATTTCATTGTGAAAAAGGTATGGATACTCGCACTTTTATTAAGTGCAACATGTACAGGTTTTGCGCAACAAAAAGGGGAGTGGCGCGTAAGACTACGCGGAACAGTAGTTGCTCCTGACGCCAGCGCGACCATTAGTACAATCGGTGGCTCTGCAGACATCAGCACAACGGTAATTCCCGAATTGGATTTTACTTATTTTTTAACCAAAAACTTCTCGGCAAATTTAATATTAGGTACCACACGCCATAAAATAACGGCAACCCAAACTGCCCTGGGCGATGTAAACGTAGGCAAAGTATGGCTATTGCCACCAACTTTAACCTTTTTATATCATGCACCGGTTGCCAAAGGCGTTTTACCATACATAGGAGCGGGGGTAAATTATACGATTTTTTACGGTGCTAAAAACGGTCCCGCTATTGCTAAAACCGACTACGAGAATAAATTTGCTTTTGCTGCACAGGTCGGTAGTGACTTTGACATCGCCAAAAACCTCTTCCTGAATGTCGACGTAAAAAAGATCTGGTTGAGAACAGATGCTACAATAACCACACAACCGGGCGTTGCTGGTGGTGCAACCGTGGTGGCAAATACAAAAATTGATCCCTGGCTGATCAGCATTGGTATTGGAAAAAGATTTTAAGCAACTTTTATCATTCCTGTGGCTGATAAAATCCACAGGAATGATATATTTAGGCCATGAAATATGGCTACCTCCTTTTCTTACTATTGATCATTTCATGCTCCGGGCCAGCAAAAAATCCAGAGCCCAGTCCTGAAATCATCAATCAGTTTTACGATGCAGTATTTGCCGACCGCACTGCCGAGGCCTTAAAACTCATCAAAACAGGACAATTTCCGGCAGATGCTGAACCCAAAAATAAAATTCTCCCTATGCAGGCTGCCATTTGGCAAAACAACCTGCTGCTTGTCCAAACCCTTGCCGAAGGCGGGGCTAATTTAAACCCTAAAACCCTGTCGCTGGTCAACGTAGCAGCCGAAAAAGGTTTCCTTGATATTGTCAGATACTTACATGAAAAAGGTGCTGAAATCAATAAAGCACCCGCTGGAAGTTTTAGCGCGGCAGCAGCCAGTAAAAACTACGCATGTGCAAAATACCTCCTCTTAAAGGGTGCAGATCCGCGACTTGGCGAGCTGAGTAACAAATTAAATTACTTTTTAACAGCCGTTAAGCAGCACGATTACCAGGTAATTGATCTGTTGCAGCTTTCCAAATCAGATGTAGACTATAACGACTGTTCGGGTGAGACCGCTTTGATCATTGCCATCAAGGCCAATGATGCCAAAATGGTCGAATACCTCATCCATAAAGGAGCAGACAAAAGTAAACCCGAAACCTTTGACTGCGGTGATACCGAAAGTTTTGGCTTAAAACCCATTCAACTGGCAAAAAAAATGAACAACAAAACAATAATCGACTTATTAAAATAATCATTTTCTGAATCGATAAGAACGATCAAAACCTATCCTTTAAAGTGCGTTTCAACAATTTTTTAAAACAACCATTTCCGCTTCCAGAGCGTATCATACCCACAGCCCTAACCATTGGCGCAGGGATCAGTTTACTGATGCTCTTATTGCAGCCATTTGGCCTTTCAGGCGTTTCGGTTAGTCACCTTGGCTTGTTCCTGGCCGGTTACGGCCTGGTCAGCTGCCTAACCCTGCTTTTTAACGGCTTGCTGGTGCTCAGGTTGTTTTCCGATCTGCACTGGAATGTAATCCGGCAAATTGGCTGGACCTGCTGGTCGGTCTTTTGCCTGGGACTGGCAAATTATGCATATACCTATAGCTTGATCAGCGGTTTTCCATTTAGCCTCTCGGGTTTGCTTACGCTTCAGATTTATACTTTTTTTATCGGGCTCATTCCCATCACCATTTTGGTTCTGCTGCGGCAAAACAAACTGCTTCGCCTCCATAAAAACGCTGCCCAGGTTTTAAACGAGCAGGTTCCGGTTGTTCCTGTTTCCGCAGCGCCGGCCCAGGCTGTTGTTTTAACTGCCGAAAATGGCAAAACACAATTGAGCCTCCAGGTTGATGATCTGGCATTTATTGAATCCGAAGGCAATTACATCCAGGTTTATACGCGCAAAAATGGTTCAATGGCAGTCACTACCATTCGCAGCAGTATCTCTAACGCCGGAACAGAATTGGCCAGCTATCCGCAAATGATGAAATGCCATCGTGCTTTCATCGTCAACAAGGATTTTATCGAAGGCGTTAAAGGAAATGCACAGGGTTATCGATTGATAATTAAAGGATCCGACAAGGAGGTTTACGTATCCAGACAGTATACAAAGCTCATTAAAGCGTGTTTTTCGTCACAAAAGCATGCATTTCATCCCTGAAATTTTAGCCTTTCATTTCTTACCGATAACATTGCTCAGTATTCAAAAACTAAGCAAAAATGGACGTACTATTTAAAACATTACTGGTGTTGCACATTGCAGCAGGAACAATTGGATTAACTACCGGAACAATCAACATCATCGCAAAAAAAGGAGGTAAAAGGCATCGCATTGTTGGCCTGGCTTTTCTGTATAGCATGTTGCTGGTAGGCGCAACAGCATTTGTACTGTCGGTTCTGCATCCCAATTACTTTCTGTTCATCGTAGGTGTTTTTACATTATATATGGTGTGTTCCGGTACGCGATACCTGTATCTGAAAAACCTTTCCAATGGGCAGAAGCCCAAATGGATCGACTGGGTGCTGACCAGCTTTATGCTGCTTTTTGGCCTGGCATTCCTTATTTTTGGCATCTACCATTTGATTCATAAAAATGTATTCGGAGCCGTATTTATTGTCTTTGGAGCGATCGGATTAAGATTTGTGCGCACCGACTTTAGAAATTTCAGCGGTAAAGCTACGGTTTCCAATATCTGGCTCCTTGCGCACATCCAACGGATGACGGGTGCGTATATTGCTACACTGACGGCATTCCTGGTCGTTAACAATACGGCATTGCCGGGTTATATTGCCTGGTTACTTCCATCAGTGGTTTTAGTTCCTTTAATCGTGATTTGGGTTAGAAAGTATAAAGTTAAAGCCGCGAAAATTTGAGTTCCCATTCAAAACCAAATTTTTGAGATATTATTTAATATTTTGCATTATTTGTTAAATTTATTATTGTTTAAGTTTTGTATAATATTTTATTAGTTTAATATTGTTTGTTGTTGTGAATTTTTGCTCGTATTTTTGTGTCAAATCAAATATATGATGTCTGAGAATTTTACAACACCGGCAAGTTTCCTGGAGGGTAAAGCCGAACCACATGGATTTATTGATCCATATAGCGATTTCGGTTTTAAGCATATTTTCGGTAGGGAGCCTAATCGCGATTTTCTAATTAGATTTCTCAACGAGATTTTTAAAAATCGTAAGTTAATTGTCGATATACAATATAATACGAATGAATATAAAGGACCTGGAAAGGATTACAGAAAAACAATATTTGACCTGTATTGCACTGGTGATAAAGGCGAAAAATTTATTATTGAAATGCAAAATGCAAAAGCCATCAATTTCAAGGAACGTAGCATTTTTTACACAAGTAACCTGATAAACGAGCAAGGACTTGGCGTATTGGCTGATTGGGAGTACGTGCTACCAGAAATTTACTTTGTGGCAATAATGAATTTTAAGTTTGATGACAGCCACCCAGATCATTATATACACGATGTACGTTTGATCGATATCAAGACACAGGAAGATTTTTACCCTAAACTGGCATACATATTTATTGAAATGCCTAAATTTAAAAAATATGCAGGTGAATTATCGACAGAATTGGATGAGTGGTTGTATATACTCAATAACCTAAACAAAAATGAAGAAATTCCGCTATCTTTGAGAAGCAAGGCTGAATATAAAAAACTATTTGAAATTGCGGCAATTGGAAATTTAACCCGAGAAGAAATGAATGAGTACGAACAAAGTCTTAAAATCCAACGAGATAATCAAAGTACGCTAAGTTGTGCAAAAAAGGAAGGACGGGATGAAGGACGAATAGAAGGACTAGTAGAAGGACGGGATGAAGCAAATAAAAAAACTGCGATTACCTTAAAAAAGAATAATATTGATGCAGCACTAATCGCTGAAGCTACAGGTCTTACTATCGAAGAGATCAACGCATTGCTCTAACTAGTAATTTTTACTGGCATTCACCACATTGGTAATCAGCAAAAGCCATCAATTTCAAGTAACGTAGCATTATATACATGATGTACGTTTGATCGATATCAAGACACAGGAAGATTTTAACCCGAAAAAATATGAATGAGTACGAACAACGTCTTAAAATCCACCGAGATAATCTGGCCACGCTGAGTTATGCAAGAAACGAGGCAAGAATAGAAGGACGGGATGAAGCAAATAAAAAAATTGTCATTACCTTAAAAAAGAACAATATTGATATAGCACTAATCGCTGAAGCTACAGGTCTTACGATCGAAGAAATCAACGCATTGCCCTAACTAATACTTTTTACTGGCATTAACCACATTGGTAATCAAAATAAAAAATCCGGTAGCAAAACACACCCCGCCAATTAAACTGACAATTCCGGCAACAGAATAGTAAAAAGACATTCCCGATACCGGAATATTCCTGTTGTGTATAAAACTCGGCATTAAAGTAAAAAACACGGTAACCAGCAAAGCAATGCCCGATCCTACAAAAATCAACACCGCATCTGCTTTAACAATTTTAGAAAGGTAAAAACAAGAAGCTATAAATATAAGCAGTGGCGGCAGGATCGCCGAAAAACTTAGAAGAGACATGATTGAATCCATATTTTTCTTTTTATTTTAGTGCTGCAATTTTTCGGCCAGAATTAAAACATACATTATATATAAAATTGTATGTGTACTTGCAAAAAAATGCTTAGTTTTAGATGAGCTTATATCAAAATCATTATGGCTGCTTACGGCACACACACCGACCAGGAACTGTTGGAATTCATGTCTCGCGAAGACAAATACGCATTTACCGAGCTGTACAACAGGTATTGGAAAAAGATGTTGCTGGTGGCCTGGAACCATACCAAAGACAAAGTCAATGCCGAAGACCTGGTACATGAAGTATTCATTTCCTTATGGGACAAGCGGAACACGCAGGTGATCGAAAACGTGGCTGCATTTTTAACAACCTGCGTAAAGTACAGCATCTTTAAATACTACCAGAAGGAAAAGAAACGTGCGGCGCTGGCTTTAGCCAATTACGAGTTCAATGAAATTGCCGACGACGATAAAAAGCTGGATGCCCTTTTTCTAAAAGACTACATAAACGGCATCGTAGAGCAGCTTCCGGAAAAATGTAAGCTTACTTTCCAGTACAGCAGGGTAGATGGGCTGAGCAATGCAGAGATCGCCGAGAAAATGAACATCTCCGAAAAAGGCGTGGAAGCCAACCTCACCAGGGCTTTAAAAGTGGTAAAAGACAACCTCAATCATACCGGACTGGTCACTTTACTGGCTCCTGAAGTGGTTTCAGAACTGTATAAAAATATTTTTTAGTACCCATGTAGGGTAAAGTGTTTTTCAGCGTACAACCTTATAAACAACAAGTTTCTAGATTTCTATATGGAGCAGCAGGAAATAAACGGTTTAATAGAAAAGTACAAGGAAGGCATCGCCAGTCCCCAAGAAATAGATGCCCTGCAAAACTGGTACCGGAGCGTGGGTTATGCCGATGGCATTTACCCTGACCATGAAATTACCGTTAAAACCAGGATTCAGGACAGGCTCATCGCTACCATTCACCCGGTTAAACCGAATAAACTCTGGCCACGCATTGCCATCACTGCTGCTGCGGTAGCAGCCCTGATCTTCGGCGTTTGGTTATTTGAAGCCCATTATAGGAACGGTCGTCATCCTGAACTTGTTTCAGGACCTCAATACTCCAACGACGTTGCTCCGGGTAAAAACACCGCAACCCTAACCCTGGCCAATGGCAAAACCATCACCTTAAGCGATGCCAAAACCGGTGTTGTCATCCAAACATCTAAACTAACATATACCGATGGAACCGCAGTTTCCGGGCAGCACAGGCCCTCCAGGAGCGATGCCGAAGGCAGCGGGGCTAAAAATCAATTGCTTACCGCACAAACCCCGCTGGGTGGTACTTACCAGTTCACTTTGCCCGATGGCACACGTGTCTGGCTAAACGCCGACTCAAAAATTTCCTTCCCTATGCAATTTTCTGGTAAATCTCGCAAAATATTGCTTAGCGGAGAGGCTTATTTTGAAGTGCAGCACCTTGCCCTTGCTACGCCCTTCATCGTAGAAACCCCGGGCCAGCAGGTAACCGTATTGGGCACCCATTTCAACATCAATGCCTACAAAGATGAGGCAGACACCAAAACAACACTGTTACAGGGCTCGGTTAAAGTAAGCCAGGGCTCCGCGTTCTCCATCCTGAGCCCCGGGCAGCAGGCTATCCTCAGCGCTCAAAATATCAGCTTAAAAGCCGTCAATGTCAACGACGTCATCGACTGGAAAAACGGGGAATTTATTTTCAAAAACGAGCCCCTGCCCAATATCCTGCGGCGTGTGGCACGCTGGTATAACGTCACTGTAACATATCAGGCAAAATACGATCAAATACCTACTTACTCCGGCTCCGTATCGCGTTTAAACAACGTGTCGGAAGTGTTGCATATGCTTGAAAAAACGGGCGACAGCCGTTTTGAAATCAGGGGTAACCAGATTATTGTGAAGCCAAAATAAGAATCATCAATGCCGGGTTTAACCAACCCGGAAATTAACCCAAATATAAACCTTAAAATCAGTACAATGCAGCGCGTAATCCGACGGCAAAGCTAGGCCAGCAGGGGAAACAAAAAAGCCGAATAGTGAGTCTAAGCACTATCCGGCGAGTATTGAGTTAACCCAAAAACAAATTTCGACATCAGTTTAACGTATTAACCCAACAAACCAAAGGTATGAAATTAAATCCTTTTAAACCTGGTATGCCCTATGACTGGCTGCCATCAAAAATTTTACTAATTATGAGACTCGTCATAATTATCATGATCACCTGTTTTATGCAGGTTAGTGCTGCAAGCTTTGCCCAGCGCTTTACCTATGGTCCTAAAAAAGCGACCCTGGCACAGGTATTTGCCGAAATTAAAAAACAAACCGGCTTCAGGGTTTTGTACTCCGACCAAAAACTGGACGACCGTAAAGTCATTGCCGTAAACTTTAAAGATGCAGAACTCTTAGACGTGATGGATCTTTGCCTCAAAGACCAGGAACTTGTTTACGAACTTGACCGGGAAACCATATTAATCAAAGCGAAAGAGCCTTCCTTTCTGGACAGGGTGGTTGCCGCCCTTACTTATACTGACATCAGCTGCCGCGTGCTGGATGCTGATGGGAAAGCTTTACCTGGTGCTTCCGTTTCGGTTAAGGGGAAGAACAAAAAGGTAAGTACCGATAAAAATGGAAAGTTTGTGTTAAAAGGGGTAGAGGACAAGGACATCCTGGTGATCTCTTATATAGGCTATCAGCCCCTGGAGATTTTGGTGAAGGATGCGATGGTTCAGGAAAGTATTGTGTTGAAAGAAGTTGTAGGGGAATTGGATGAGGTTAAATTGATAGGATATGGTACAACTACGCAGAGGTTAGCTACTGGGAATACGAGTAGGATTACTGCTGCGGATATTGAGAAGCAACCGGTGGCGAATCCTTTGCAGACTTTGCAGGGTAGGATGCCGGGGGTGTTGGTGACGAACGGGCAGGGATTGCCGGGGACGGAAACAAAGATTCAGATCAGGGGGATTAATTCGATTCAAGGGAATAGGGATCCGTTGTATATTGTGGATGGGGTGCCTTTTTCGGCGACAGCTTTATATAGTTCTAAAACAGGAGGTGTTTTAACTAACTTTCGACATGCAGCTTCATTTCTGTCTTTCACTCCTTTTAATAGTTTGATCCCTTCAGATATCGAAAGTATTGATGTATTAAAAGATGCAGATGCAACAGCAATCTATGGTGCGAGGGGAGCTAATGGTGTAATTTTAATTACTACAAAAAAAGGAAAAGTAGGTGTTACGAAATTCGATTTTGATATGAGCCAAGGAATTTCACAAACAAGCCATTTACTCAAAGATTTTTTGCCAACTACTAAATATCTAGAATTAGAAACGGAAGGTGCTCAAAATGATGGTATTAATATTAATGATATTAAGGACTATTTACCAGAAATATTTAAATATGACCAGAACCAGAATACAGATTGGCAAAAAGTCATTCTAGGAAATACCGCTCATTTAACCAATGTAACTGGAAGTATTTCAGGAGGGAATTCAGGAACAACTTTTCTGCTGGGTGGAAATTACAGGAAAGAAGGTACGATATATCCTGGCGATTTGGGTTATATGCGCGGTGGAGCTCATATTAACTTAAATCATAATTCACAGAACAACAAATTCTATACTTCATTTAGTGCGATCTATACCTCGGACAAGAATTCCTTAATCACTCAGGGATTACCCATTTTTAATTTGCCAAATTTTCCATTGTCTAATCCAGACGGGACTAGAAATTATGGAGATAATAACAATTATCAGGCAAAATTAGAACAAAAAAGTACAACCAAGACAGATAATTTGGTTGCTAATGGACAATTTGGATATCACATTACTTCAGATCTAAATTTTAAAACCGCATTAGGCTTTAATCGGATTTCATTGAATGGTTTCAGTGTAGAACCTTTAAGCTCTTTTAACCCTGCAAATAATCCTATTAATTCTGCTCAATATGCCAATAACACTTCTACTACTGTCAATATGGAACCGCAATTAGATTATAACAAACTAGTTGGCCCAGGAAAATTGCAGGTACTTGTAGGTGGGACTTACCAATCTACAGTGTCCCAAGGCAATTTTATCAAAGGACAAAATTATAAAGATGAAAATCTCTTCGGGAATATTGGAGCCGCAGGAAATATCGATTTGCAAGGTGCTTCTCCTAATACTACGTATACACAATATAGATTGGTTTCCGCTTTTGGACGGATTAATTACAATATGAGAGACAAATATATTCTGAATGCAAATTACCGTAGGGATGGTTCTTCCAGATTCGGTCCGGACAAACAGTTTGGAAACTTTGGAACTATTGGTGCAGCCTGGATTTTTTCTAATGAAGATTTTTTTAAACGTAACATTTCTTTGATTAGTTATGGTAAATTTAGGGCAAGTTATGGTACTATCGGAAATGAACCTAGTTCAGATTATAATTTCTTACAGTCGTATAACTCTTCTCGCATATATCAGGGAAATCCAGGGTTGATTCCATCGAGAATTGGAAACCCGGATTACAAATGGGAGGTTGTTGAAAAATTGGACATAGGTTTGGATATTGGAGTATTTTCAGATAGGATTTTGATCTCCAGCTCTTGGTTCAGAAATCGAACAGATAATCAACTGGCGTATTATTCTCTTCCAGGTATAACTGGTTTTGAGATTTACGTAACAAATTTACCTGCTGTTGTCGATAACAAAGGCTTGGAGTTTTCAATTAATACAGAAAATGTAAAAGCAAAAGATTTCAATTGGCGGAGTAGTTTTAACTTATCTTTCAATACCAATACACTGGTTTCCTATCCAGGTATTGAATCTTCTACCTACAAAAATGCATATGAAATCGGAAAGTCATTAAGTATTATACGAAAGTATTCATTTTCTGAAGCAGACTCTAAAACTGGCAATGCTTTATATAATACTCATAGCGGAGAGAAAACAACTACGCCACAGTATGGGAATGATTTTTTTACGCTTGGTAAGAGCTTGCCGGATTATTATGGTGGGATTAGCAATAGTTTTACCTACAAAGGATTACAGTTAGATTTCTTATTCTGTTTTGTAAAACAGGAAGGTTATAGACCAGGATTTTCACCGGGGTATTTACATAGTTATATGCCAGAGGAGGCTTTGCGAAGGTGGCGGAAACCTGGTGATGTAACCAATGTACCAAAGGCTTCATTAGTCGGTGAGGATATTTATTATTATAATAGTTCAAGTCATTTCTGGGGAGATGCATCCTATATCAAACTTAAAAATCTTTATATCGGTTATCGGCTTCCAGGTTCTTGGTTGAACAGGGCCAAAATTAGCCAACTTAAACTGTATTTCCAGGGTCAAAACCTTTTGACCTTTACCCGATATAAAGGATCTGATCCCGAATTTCCAAGTGGTAATTTGACTGTACCAACGCTTCGAACCTTAACTGCAGGTATCCAGATAACCCTTTAACCTTTTTAATATGAAAAATTTCAACCAAAGTATAAAAATGTTGGGCTTAATCACCCTAATCATCGTGAGCGTGCTTTTTTCTTGTAAAAAGATGATTGCCATAGATGCACCTATCAACGAAAGTGTCGCTAGTAAAGTATTCAGTTCTGATGCTTCAGCCTTTAGTGCGTTAAATGGGCTTTATGCTACTTTTTTATATGACTTTGATAGGAATCAAATGTTACATCCTTCTCTGTCTTCAGATGAATTAACCACCAGTATAACAGACTATTTTGCCTTTAATACCAATGTCCTAAAAGCTGACGATTATAGTATTTCCCTTCTCTGGAATAACTTTTATAACCTCATTTATCAATCAAATTCTATTATTGAAGGTGTTCAAGAAAGTCGCTCTTTAAATGCCGGAGTGAAGGATCAATTGCTTGGAGAAAGTAAATTTATGCGTGCCTTTATGCATTTTGAACTATTGAATTTCTATGGGGATGTGCCTTTAATCACTGTTACAGATGTAAGGATCAATTCAGTTGCATTCAGAAAACCGATAGATCTAGTTTATCAGCAGATTATCACTGATCTTAAAGACGCTCAGAGTTTACTTAAGGATACTTATGTAAGTGCAGATCGGGCCAGGGTAAATAAAAGTACGGCAACTGCACTTCTTGCAAGAGTATATCTTTACCTAAAAGATTATGCAAATGCAGAGCTTCAGGCTACACATCTCATCAATAATTCTGCTTTGTACCAATTAGAATCTATAGATCAAACTTTCTTGAAATCCAGCAAAGAAACAATATTTCAAATCGCAAATTCTAATGGTTATACCGGAATCGCTGGTACTTTAATCGTAGGTTCTGGTGTGTCGCAGATCAATTATTTTTATACGTCTAGCTTCCAAAAGGCAATAGAATCGGGTGATAAAAGAAAAGATATCTGGATGAAAAGCATTGCAATTAATGGAGTCGATTATTTGTATCCTTATAAATACAGAAAGCTGAGTTCTACAGTAGGCTTATTGCCAGAGTATTTAGTCGTTTTTAGGTTAGCCGAACAATATCTGATCCGTGCCGAAGCAAGGGCACAGTTAGGAACTGACCTTAAAGGAGCAAGGGAAGATTTGAATTTCATTAGAAGAAGAGCAGGATTGCTTGATTATCAGCAGGGAACAAAAAGCGAATTGCTTGATGCAATAGAAAGGGAAAGACGAATAGAACTCAACACGGAATTCGGTCACCGGTGGTTTGATCTGAAAAGGACACAGCGGATAGATGCGGTAATGAGTGCAATAAAACCAAACTGGAAGCCGTCTTCTGCTCTATATCCAATTCCAGCTGCTGAGCTAAATAATGACCCGCACCTAATGCAAAATCCGAATTATTAAACACACAAATATGAAACTTAAAATTGTATTATTGCTTCTCGCCCAGATTGCATTGAGTCAAGCTATTTTTGCTCAGATGGTTATAAAGTCGTTGAAAAAAGGTGAACAAGTTCCTTCTGAACTATCATTAGGTAAAATTGTCAACTATAAATCTAAAAATGTGAAATTTTCTGAATTGAAGGGAAAGTTGGTAATTCTTGATTTTTGGTCAACTGGTTGTGGACCTTGTATCGCTAACTTACCAGATATGGAAAATCTACAACGAGAATTTGGAGATAAGATTGCTATTATACCTGTTACACATGAAGACTCCACTTTAATTGCTAATTATTTTAAAAGAAAAAAGCTGGGATTACCGTCAATAGTAAATGACTCATTATTATACGGTTTATTTCCTCATGTAGGTAATCCCTATGAGGTGTGGATTGATGAAACTGGCGTGGTAATAGCTACTACTGATTTTGGAGAGGTTAATTCTGCAAATATTTCTAGGTATCTTTTATCAAAAGAACATAATTTAAAAAATCGATCCAATGGTATGTTTGATCCAAATATACCATTGTTCGTAAATGGCAACGGAGGTGAGGAAAATCAGTTTGTTGCAAGATCAATATTCACAAATGAAATAGAAAATCTTCATTGGTTTGCAGACTCACACTCCGTCTTCGATGAGAAGACTAAAAGAAATAATATTAATAGCTATATAACTTTAAATAGTCAGTTATCATACTTGTTTCGAGAGTGTTTTTGGAATGCAATAAAGGAACCTCGATTACTTTGTAATCTAACAAGATTCTTTATTGAGCAAAATGATAAAGTAATTGTTCCTATGGCAGACTTTTCTTATTATCATTCTACGACAGATTCTATAGATAAATTATTAGGAAAGGAAAAGCACTGTTACAACCTCACTTTACCTGGAAATGGAGTGTCGGATTCCATTTTTTATAATAAATATATGCTCGAAGATTTGAATCGATATTCTAGTTTTAATGTTAGAATTGAGAAAAAGAAGTTACCATCGTGGGTAATTATAAATAAGAATAGACAATTTAATTATCTTTCAACGAATCTGAATAACTCTAATAGTAAGATAATATTTGATGATAATATCGAACATTCTTTTGTAGAAGAGATCGTAGATATTCCATTTAATCAGGTAATTGATTTTTTCAAAATGTATACTCTTTCTCCGCCGATGTTTAATGAAACCGGTTATAATAACGAAAAAATACACCTTAAGAATCTTCATTTGAAACATGGAAAAAGCTCAGTTGATGATGCTATTTTTCAGAAAATGAACCTGGAAGAATGGCGTGCCGCCTTCCAACGCAACGGCTTGGACATCAAAGTCGAAGACCGGGAGGTAGAAGTCATGGTTTTCAAGAAAAAAGAAACTCCCGCTAAGTAAGCCGCGCTCACCTGTTCCGTTCTAGGTTCGGAGCGGAACTACTTAAGAAAACAAAAACAACACATATGAAACCATCATGATTTTTCAAACCACACAGTGGGATAAATAAATCTGATAGCTTCATCACAAATAAAAAACAAATTATAAACAGATGAAAAAACAACTGATCACGCTGCTGGTCTTGCCACTGCTTTGGACAATTCATGCTAAAGCCCAGATCCTAAAACCTGTAAAATGGAGCTATGCCGCTAAGAAAACTTCGGATACTGAAGCAACGATCTTACTCAAAGCAGAGATCGAAGACAGCTGGCACATTTACTCTGCTTATCAAAAAGATGGCGGGCCGTTGAAAACCAGTTTTAAGTTCAGTCCATCCAAAGCATACATCCTGGTTGGCAAAATAACAGAACCCAAACCGCTATCCGTGTTTGATAAAAACTTCGGTATCCAGGTAGATTATTTTGAAAAGACCGTCACCTTTCAGCAAAAAATCAAACTCAAAGCCAAACAGACTACGGTAAAAGGCAAACTGGAGTTTATGGCCTGTACAAAATCACAATGCCTTCCACCTGATGAAGTTAATTTTTCCATTCCAATAAATTAGATATGATAGAAGAAGAAAAAATATTGAAAGACCTGGACAGGTTGATCCAGAGACACTTTCTGGAAGAGCGGAGCGCCGCATTTTATGCAAAACTGTTGAATATTCCTGCAGGATTGTTAAACAATATTACAGAAGAAAACCTGGGTAAACGCGTGCCGGGCCTGGTACGGCAATACCTGTTGAAGGAAGCCAAAATCCTGTTGTCCTGTACGGAGAATAACATGAGGCAAATTACCTTCCAGCTCAATTTTGCTTATCCGGCCTGCTTTACCCACTTTTTTAGAAGAGAAACCGGGTTGACACCCACCATGTTTAGGAAGCTACATGCCAAACTGGATGGTGTCACCCTGGAAGGTGGCAACTTAAAAGTGAATTTATAACCCCATTACATTTTAAGCAACGAGAAATGAAAAGACAACTCATATTATTTTTATTCATGCTTTGTACAGCCGGGGTTTTTGCCCAGCAAAACACCCGATGGACGGAGGCACAGGCAAATGCCTGGTACGCCAGGCAGCCCTGGCTGGTTGGCACCAATTATACCCCGGCCTATGCCATCAACCAGTTGGAGTTTTGGCAGGAAGAAACCTTTGATCTGAAAGCCATAGAAAAAGAACTGGCCTGGGCCGAAGCCCTGGGCATGAATACCCAAAGGGTGTTTTTACACGACTTATTATATAAGCAGGATAAAGAAGGTTTGTTCAGGCGCATGGATGCCTTTTTAAGCCTGTGTAAGATCCACCACATCAAACCACTGTTTGTGCTGTTTGACAGCTGCTGGGATCCGGCACCAAAGCCCGGTAAGCAAAACCCGCCCAGGCCACATACCCACAATTCGGGCTGGTTACAAAGCCCGGGCATTGCGGCCTTGCAAAACCCGGCCGAATATGCACGGTTGGAAGATTACGTAAAAGGAGTGGTTGGCCACTTTAAAAACGACAAGCGGATATTGGGCTGGGACATCTGGAACGAGCCGGAACACAGCAGCCATAAACTGTTTCCTGTTGAAGATTTAAGCGAGAAAGCTAAACTGGCTTTGGTGCTGCCTTTGCTGGAGCAATCTTTTGCCTGGGCCAGGTCGGCTTCGCCGAGCCAGCCGCTGACGGCTGCGATCTGGCAGGATTCGAACTGGTCGGTACGCGATAGTTTAACGGCTTGTCAGAAACTGATGCTGGACAATTCGGACATCATTACTTTTCACAATTATAGGGGCGGGGATAAATTTGAAATGCGTGTGAAATGGTTACAGCAGTACAACCGCCCGATCATTTGTACCGAGTATATGGCCAGGAATACCGGCAGCACTTTTGAAGCGGTACTTCCAATAGCGAAGAAGTACAAAGTAGGGGCCATCAACTGGGGTTTTGTAGCAGGTAAAACGCAGACCAATTATCCATGGCAGAGTTGGAGCGGACAGTTTACCGCCGAGCCGAAGTTGTGGTTTCATGACATCCTGCGGCCGGATGGGACAGCTTTTGATGCGAAAGAAACGGATTTGATCAAACAACTGACAAAGGCGAATTGATACTCGTCATTCCGGCGCTTGTGCTCGCGTCATTCCGGCGCAGGCCGGAAACTTAACTGAGGAGATCCTGAGATAAACTCAGGATGACGACAACAACAACAACAATACAACAACAACAATACAACAATACAACAACAACACATAAAATGAATAACGAATTTGCAAGATTAGGTCAATTAATTTTTGACCTCCACGCGGGCAAACAGTTTGACCTGAGCGAGGAAGAAAACTTTATTTTTTTAGAAGAAGAATACAAACGGATAACCATTCAACTGGGTGGAGTCTGGCATTATAAAGCCCTGGGTTGGACCTACGCACTTGATTTTCACGCCGCCGAAGGCCAGCGCTTACTCACCAAGCTCCGGATTGTAAAAGACGGAGATGAGTTACATGGCATGGATGAATTTGAGCGGGAACGCTTGATCAGGGCTTACAAAAACTTGTTCATGGGTTTGACTGAGCTGATTAGAAGGATTGACATTTTGCGTTTAGGCAAAGGCGTAGTGCCGGATGTGAATTAATTAAAGACATTAACGCTCTCCATTGTAATTTTGGTTTAGTAGCGGGACAGGTGTCATTTCCTGTTCCGCTGTATTACCATGGCAGCGCTGCCTTAGTACATCTATACATAAGAAAATGAAACTGGAAATTATGGAAACTGAACGCCTTTTTTTAAGGCGTTTAACAGACGAAGATTATGATCACATTTTTGAAAAGCTACCTGATGCTAAAATCATGGAGATGCTCAACATTAGCACTGCAACAGAATTGGCCTTAGAAAAACAGAAGCAAAAAAAGGGGTATGCCACTTTCAATAAGAAGGTGTTGATTTTTCAAATTTTTGAAAGGCATTCATTGGAGATTATCGGTTGGTGTGGGTACCATACCTGGTATATAGATCATCGTAGGGCAGAGATCGGCTATGTATTGACCAGTGAAGTGAAAAGGAATCAAGGCATCATGGCGGAAGCTTTAGCTTCCGTATTGGATTATGGGTTTAAACACATGAATCTGAACCGGATTGAAGCATTTATTGGATCGGATAATCTGGTATCCCAAAAACTAATTAAGAAATTTAAATTCAAAAAGGAAGGCTGCCTGAGGGCACATTACTTCTATAATGGGAAGTTCGAGGATTCTCTGGTTTATGGATTGTTAAAATCGGATTTAACCTTAGAAAGTTACTCTCGTCATTCCGGCGCAGGCCGTAAACTTACCTGAGTAGATCGTATAAACGTCATACTGAGTTTAGCTCAGTATCTTATGATATTAACGCTCTCTTTTTTTCATTAAGTTTTATTTGGTGCGGGGTAGAGTGGTTACTGCCCCGCTTTTTTTATGTAAACAAAAACGTGTTAACGTAAGATGTGCTGTGCCGTATCCACATCACTCCAGCGGTGACAAGAGAGTCGTTAGCTGATGTTGCTGGTATTACTGTCCATGATAGAGGTAGTAACTTGAGCGGGATTGTAACTTTTCCAGTTAAGAATGTAGATAGCTTAATCGTAAAGGCAAAGCTTGCCGAAAGAGGACTAAACGTTTCTGTGGGAGAACAACAAGCAACCCGGATGTATATGGACAATACTGGCCTTTCAACTGTCATGCCTGCTTCGATTCATTACTACAATACTATTCAAGAAATTGCAACCCTTTGTAGGGAACTGATAGCTAATAAATGACAGCGGTAACTTAATTTCGCTGCCATTCTGATTTTTACTCTGCGGTTTAAGAAAAACAAAGGTTCCGAAAAGCAATTCTCGATCTCGTACAACATTACTATCTTTGTAATGCAAGAAAGCCTTGCAGATCGAGTACCTATAAACTCACAAAAATGAGTAGACTCAAAAAGGCGGGAGCAGTGCTTAGTTTCAATTTTCTATACACTTTCCATTCATCAGTCATAACTTGAGAGTTTAGTTTCACCGTTTCATTAATTATCGGATTAACCACTTCTCCATTTGCCTTTTCTAGCATTGTAACCTTTACATTGCCACCTCTTTCAAGGATACCCAAGACAGCTGCCTTATCCTTTGTGCTTCTTCCTTGTGAGTTAGATACTCTTTTCCTCACATGGCGATTGGCATTTTTCCCACCTACATATGATTCGTCAATCTCTACTACCTTATCTCCTCCAATCATTTCAAAGCTTCCATTTCCTAGGCTAAATGTAACCTCTGCAATATGAACCATGCTGTTTTCTGCATTACTTATAGATCTCTTGCTAACTGAAGCGAAGATACCCCTTTCTTATGCGAGGTTAACAGGTACATACCTATAAACCATTTCTTTAGTGGAACTTTTGAGCTTTCGAATATTGTTCCAACTTTTGCGGTAAACTGTTCGTCACAGTCTTTATCTCCGCATTTGTATTTACCGCTTTTTAGAGCGCAAGTTTTAGTGCTTCCGTAGTGCGGACATGCACAATTTCCTTTCCACCTTAATTCTTCTAAATGCTTAATAGCTGTTTGTTTGTCTTTTAAGTACTCTACTAGTTCGAATAAGTTGGTGTAGTGTGGATTCATTTGGTTTTCTCGATCTTTGTTATAATTGGACATAAAGGTCCAATTATGACAAAAGGCGGTCCACCATTTACGTGAAAATACTTGCAAGAATTTCTGCGCCCTTAAATTATTATCGTTCCAACTCCCTTTCTTCTAATGAAAGTCCTATATAGTAGCGAAAAATTAGACGGAATAGGAATGTTAGGAATTAATATTAAAAAATATTTGGAGTTATCTAGATGATGTCTATATTTGTATTGTTAAATCCTATAAAGATGTCAAAAGATATTACAATACCTTCAAGCCATGTTAAGTATTTAGTACCTGCATATAGACAAAGAATTAATGCTATCGACGCAATGATTAAAGAGCTAGCTGCAGAGAGAAATGAACTGGAATCAGTTATTGCGAAGTATTCATCAAAAGAAGGAAATGCTCCTAGTCATAATGAAATTCAAGCTGTTACTACCCATACAGATGGATATAAATCAAATTGGACTTGGTTTGCAAAGGCTGAATTCATACTAAAAGCTTCAGAAAAGCCTCTGTCTACAGCTGAAATTGTAGAACAAATGATAAACTATGAACCGCTACTTGATAGGAGGAAGGCTTTAAGCTCTATGTCCGCAACACTAGCTGTCAAAACTACATCAGGTAAAATCAAAAGAATTATTAACAATGGTGCAGATCAAACTTATGAGTTAATTACATAAATAAAAAGCCCCATTTAAGGGGCTTAAAAAAGATACTTGATAAAGTAGACTAATGTGTAGCAATTATATACTACAGATCACATTAGAGTCATGGATATTAGAAGCTTCATCATAAGTCGTCATCTAAACACCATCATAGTCATACTTGTCAGTACAGGTTTTAGGCTGGACACCGTTAGTAATTGGGCTACTCGTAAGGGTAGCCCTTCCTGTTTACAATGTAAACATACACAACAACTTCTTCTTATGCAACAGTTATTGCTGTTATTCCTGTACCTACACTGTCTGCTCTTCCTTATAAGCTGCTTTTATAACGTCTAAACTTGGTTGTAAAATTCCTGCTTCACCATGAGTATTCTTCATATAAAGATATTTATCTTCTTCTAGATCGTATTCGGCTGAGACTTCTCCTGGGAAGTTCAGGCTAGCTTTATAATCACCTTTTAACTCTTCTATGGAGTCATATCTTTTATATACTATTTCATTTAGGTGTAACTTAAATAGGACATGCTGTTTTGCCATAATTGTAATTTTTACTTTGAAGATATGGCTTTTATCAAAACTATTAGGTATATATTCAATACCTAGACGTCAAATGTTAAATATCGTTGAATCCTACCCCCCTTTTTGTCTGTTGTATGGCAGGTTGTTTTTGGTTTCAGGAATAGCTAAAAGTGATAACTGTATCCAGTTTTGTTTCCACTTCGCTTCATAATCTGAAATGAGTTGATTAATCTGTTTTTCTAAGTCTTCTTTTTCTCTGCGGGCCTGCTCTCTCAAATTACCGTTATACATAAGTAATATTTTTACTGTAAACTTCCTACTTTACTTCTTCGGATTTTGCCAGCTTAAATTGAAGAGATGATCTTTAAGTTGTCAATTAGAAATTGCACTAGGGTAATTTGCTATATTGTCGCCTAATTTTATTGATCAATTGTCCTAAAGTAATATAACAAATGAAATGTGGTATATCGCAAAATCATGCAATTTCATTGTCAATCACAGAGCTACTGTAGTCATTTTATAAATTATGTTTATTTAAGATATTAGCGCGCTCAGAACTAATATTAGATTTATTATGCGGAACGGGCTGGTTACCTGTTTCGCGCTTTTTTTACTGCGTACAACCACCAGTAGCATCGCATCTTGAATTAGCTAGGAGGTTTGTTTTGGAAAATATTATAAAGTAGCTTGAATTGATGCTAAGAAATGATCAGATGTCATTTGCTGCCAAACTTTCTAAATGCATTAATGGTTTGGTAAACGCCATATCCAATAAAAATCCTGCTTAAAAGGATGATCAAATGTGTTTGCCAGGAGCTGTTCTCTTCTGACTGTTTTTTATATAAGGGAAATGAACTCAAAAAATCCATGAAGGAGTCAAATGTAGTCGCAACACTTGTTTTCAAATCAACTACGTTAAGCTCTAATGGTGATATGATTATCCCTTTCGACAGGCTTAGCTGATAGCTTATAAAGAGAACATAGGAAACAAACAGGGTAAATAAGATGCCTCTGGACCAACTTAAGCCGTGTTTATTAGAATAGTAATTTAGGTATAACAGCACCTTATCCCATCCAAATTTTAACTCTTTACGTAGGTAGTTCATCTCCATTGCTTTATAAATTAAAGCTGAATGTGTATTTCCTTGTTTTTCCATTGCTACCTTAAGCTGCCGATAACTTTCGCGGTAATAGATATCATTATTTATAATCTCATTTTTTTTGATATTGTAACCAAAAATTGGGTTAATTACACCAGTTTGTATGCGCGGAGGCAATATGGAATTTGAGAGTATAATATTACTAACCTCGCTTGTCGCGATTACGATCTCTTTAAACTTTCTAAAATCAACATTTACAAATTCAGTATTGCCTAAATTTGAATCGAAAACGATAAACATGGGACTTTCAGGTATCAGTTGGGTATTGGCAAAAGTTAGCTTACTATAGTTTTGTAAGTTTTTAAGCGTGATTAAGCGACTTAGTGTATTCCTAAAGAGAATATTACCAAAATTGTAGCAACCGACGTCAATAGAGGTTACAGGAATGTCTGTAAAAATCACATTTCCTTTTATGAACCCATCTAAGGAGCATGAGAAATAGTAATCTAAGTGCTGATCGCTTTGGCTATAATAATGACACTCAAAATTATTGTTGAAATCACAATTGTTTAGACTAACACCCTGGAGATTTCCATCTTGGTTGATACTCACATTCTGTTTTGCAATTATATTACTTAAATGGAGGCTTTCACATAAAAATTTATCTCTGAAAATAAACTGGTCGTTAAATGTTACAATATGAAAATCTAAAATCCCTTGCACATTGCCCTCACTAAGATCTAACATATCGTTAAAGATACATTTTCTGAAAATCATAAATCGGATATTAAGATCATCCCCATTAATGTTAAACTTGTTATTGATAATTGCCTTAAAGAAGTATACATTTTCAAAATCCCCTCCTTTAAGAGTGATTTCAGCATTAATTTCCTTACAGCTAAAATCTACCGTTTCATAATCACCAGATTCAAAATTTAAATAATTGACCGAATTAGCTCCCTTGTTAATTATCCCTTCAAATTTTATGGAGTGGAATTTACCGCCAGAAAATGTTAATGTTTCAAATTCCGGATCAATAAATAAAAGCTCGCTAGAAAATGTGCAGTTCAACAAAATTAAACCCGAAGGAAATTGGCATGAATTAAAGTTCACCTTTTTATCAAAATGACAGTTTGAAAAGGTTAGCGTTCTATCAAATTGAAGATTGTCAAACTCAACTTCCCCTAAAAAGTGACAATTGTTAATTTTGGTCAGTCTTTTCTGCCCATTAAATGGGAAACTAAAATCTTCTATGACTTTAACATTTGCCAATTGCTCTTGTCTTACCAGTTCTGCAAGTAATTTAAAATCAGTTTCTTCTCTTTTAAGCTTCGTCATGTATGATAAATATATTCCTTTTTCTCCATTGTCAGAAGATAAGTGGCATTTTCTTCCGTTGAACCGCAAATTTGATACTCAGAAATAGTTGGTGAGAAGATCTTGAACCCAATTCAGGATCCAAAAAAGCATAGGCCAAGCTTTAGCTTCAAAGCACATTGATCCCACCTTAACAGCATCTTTGTTCGCAAAACAGGTACCCTTTTGCGAACAAAGCTCGGGCAAAGTTGCCATTAAACCCGAAACGATGAGTTAAAATCATGGAGATGCTCAACATTAGCACTGCAACAGAATTGGCCTTAGAAAAACAAAAGCAAAAAAAGGGATATGCCACTTTCAATAAGAAGGTGTTGATTTTTCAAATTTTTGAAAGGCATTCATTGGAGATTATCGGTTGGTGTGGGTACCATACCTGGTATATAGATCATCGTAGGGCAGAGATCGGCTATGTATTGACCAGTGAAGTGAAAAGGAATAAAGGCATCATGGCTGAAGCTCTAGCTTCCGTATTGGACTATGGGTTTGAACACATGAATCTGAACCGGATTGAAGCATTTATTGGATCGGATAATCTGGTATCCCAAAAACTAATTGAAAAATTTAAATTCAAAAAGGAAGGCTGCCTGAGGGCACATTACTTTTACAATGGGAAGTTCGAGGATTCTCTGGTTTATGGATTGTTAAAATCGGACTGACATCAGGACATTATACCCTTTATCCCGGGACAAGCGGAATCCCCGAATATATTAAAGATATTAACGCTCTCTTTTTTTCATTAAGTTTTATTTGGTGCGGGGTAGCTGGTTACTGCCCCGCTTTTTTATGTAAACTATTTTAAAATAAATACATCGAAACTTGGTTATTGTGGTTGAAATTCTATTGATTCACACCAGGATTAAATAAAACCATTTTATGATGAATGAGTATGCAATTGCATTGCGAAAAAAGAATGATGAATTGTTGAAGGGAGCATTGGAAGCAAATTTTCCAGATTTTTTACGTTTTGTCTATCCCGATGCAGATCAGGTTGTTGATTTTAGTAAGGGAATTCAATTTATGGACAAGGAACTTTTCGCGATCATCCCTAACCGGGAGCGGAAAAGAGATGGTCGTAGGGCCGATTTGCTGGCTAAACTACATCTTAAAAACGGCACAGAAAAGTGGGTATTGCTCAATGTTGAAATTGAAGGGGGGAATGATGTTGATTTTGAAAAACGGGTTTATGAATATAACTATCGTATCCGTGATAAATACAAAGTCTCAGTAGCTACCATTGCTGTTTTTACAGGAGGTAAAAGTCAGCGCAAGCCGCGGATCTATCGGGATGAACTGCTGGGGACGGTACTTTCATTTAGTTATTTAACTTACCATATTTTTGACCACGATCAGGAAGTATTACTTAAAATGGATAATCCTTTTGCACTGATTGCGCTGGCTTGTCAAAAATCAATCCTGGAAGGCAAGATTCCGGAAAAACAACTTGGAGAGGAACGACTTATCATTGCCAAAGCATTGCTGAGCCATAATTATGACCACGACAGGATCATCAGTTTTCTGATTTTCATAAAAAACTTTATATACATTAACAATGAGGATATTAATTGTAAATTTGATCAGCTAATATCTGAACTAACAGGAGGAGAAATCAATATGGGAATTTTAGAAATAGTAAGAATGCAGGACAGGCGCGATGCCAAGCTTGAAGGAAAGTTGGAAGGACAGCATGAAGCCGCATTAAAAATTGCACGTGAACTTAAAAAAGAAGGATTAACTGTTGATTTTATTGCAAAAACAACGAAGCTTTCCCATAAAGAGATTACATCATTATAGCGCACACGATAGTATGAATCGTGTGCGAAGGATAACTTATTGCTTTCGTACACGATTCATACCATTATATATAAGGTATACACAAAACTGACCTTTAGCCTCCCACAAAAATAATATTCTGATTTTTAGTCAATAAGTCTTGAAAAAAAGTTTGTTTTGAATAAAAAATTTATATATTCGTGTACGTTAACGTTAACGCGTTTAACGAACCAAATATAGACAGGCTGTTGAGGATAGGAAATCGCTTTTATTGTAAAATAATCAAGGCGAATTTTTTTAAACTTTTTACGGGTACGTTAACGTAACGGTAATAGCCATTTTATTTAGGATTGAATTGCAGTTTAACTAAAAACAAATGGGGTCAGTAAAAGTAAATTCACTTAGTTCAAAACAAACATTAATCTCCATGTTTATCCTGGGAGGTTTGTTCTTCGTATTCGGTTTCATCACCTGGATCAATGCCATCTTAATTCCTTATTTCAAAATAGCCTGCGAACTGAGTAATTTCCAGTCCTACCTGGTCGCCTTTGCTTTTTACATCTCTTATTTCATCATGTCATTGCCTTCTTCTTACCTGTTAAAAAGGGTAGGCTTTAAAAAGGGAATCATGTATGGCCTTTGGGTCATGGCCATCGGGGTATTTATATTTATCCCTGCCGCACTCAGCCGGACCTATGAAATATTCCTGCTTGGCCTTTTTACCATCGGATCAGGCTTGGCCATTTTACAAACCGCCGCTAATCCATACATCACCATTTTAGGCCCCATTGAAAAAGCAGCCAAACGCATCAGCTTTATGGGCATTTGCAATAAAGCAGCTGGCATTTTAGCCCCGCTCATTTTCGCATCTGTCATATTTAAGGTGGCAGATAACGAAATGCTCAAACAATTGCCACTCATGGGAGCTGCAGAAAAAGACCAGGTGTTAGACGAGCTGATCAGCAGGGTAATCCTTCCATATGCAGTTTTAGGTACGGTGCTCACCACCTTAGGCATCCTGATCCGCTTTTCTCCACTACCCGAAATTGATACCGAACAGGAAACAGAAGAACTCTCTGCCCTGAATGCCGATAAGAAAAGCCTGTTTGATTTTCCATATTTAATACTGGGTGTTTTAGCCATTTTCTTTCACGTGGGTACCCAGGTGATTGCCATTGACACCATTATTGGTTATGCCACAGCGATGGGCATGCCCATCATGGAAGCCAAAGTTTTCCCTTCCTATACTTTATTTACCACCATCATCGGGTATGGCTTAGGTATTGTACTCATCCCAAAATACGTATCCCAGGTTAACGTACTGCGTTTTTGCACCTTGTTGGGCGCCGTACTTACACTTTTAATCATCCACACCTCCGGTTCTTATTCCATATTAGGGCATTCGATTGACATCTCCATCTGGTTCATCGTGCTTCTGGGTTTAGCCAACTCCCTGGTTTGGGCGGGCATCTGGCCCCTGGCTTTAAACAACCTGGGCCGTTTTACCAAAGTAGGGGCTTCCATGCTGATCATGGCCCTTTGCGGCAGTGCCATTTTTCCATTGATCTATGGACATGTAGCCGATTTATATGATGTGCGGACCGCCTACTGGATTTTATTCCCCTGTTACCTCTACCTCATGTTTTATGCCTTTTACGGGCACCTGATCAAACGCTGGATGCCCGGTTTTAAAAAGGAAAACATCCCTGGTTCCGAAATGATGAGCAAAGCCAATTCCTGACAACTACCAGATATAGACAACCATAAACTAAACTAAACTAAACCAAACTAGATATGAACATAGAAACACTCTAAAATTAGCTTAAGATAACAATTAGTCTCTGGACAAGTATGTCCATAATTATTAAAATTTTAACTCAAAAGAATGAAAAAACAATTATTATTAGGCAATTATTCTTTTCTTGACTTTTTTAGTACTTTTAATCAAAAGCGCGCTTTGTTATGCGCTTCGGTTTTAATCTTCTCTTCAAGCGTACATGCTTCAGGGAAATTTGTTAAGGAAACAAAAGTTGAGCATATCGCGATCAGTCCGGCAGCTGCCAAAGATATCCTGATCAAAGGAAAAGTAAAAGGCGAGGCCGGTGCTGCCATGTCCGGCGTTAGCGTAACGGTAAAAGACAGTAAAATTGGTACCCAAACCAATGCCGATGGTGAATTTCAAATCAAAGCACCTGAAGGCTCCACATTGGTGTTTACCTATGTAGGTTTCGTGTCCCAGGAAATCCCTGTTGGTACCAGGACACTCATCAATGTGACCATGTTAATCGACGAAGGTAAATACCAGATGAATGAGCTGGTGGTAGTGGGTTACGGTACACAAAAACGTTCAGACATTACCGGCTCGGTAACTTCAGTACCAAAAGAAAGGTTAGCTGGTTTACCGGTTACCAATGTGCTGTCTGCCATTCAGGGTACCACGGCAGGATTAAACATATCCTCAACTTCGTCTGTACCGGGCAGCTCGCCTTCGGTATTGGTTAGGGGGGTGAATTCAATTAATGCGGGAACGGGACCCTTAACCGTGATCGATGGGGTGCCATTCAGTAACCTCGGCGGTTCCATGAATGACATCAACCCGAATGACATCGCCTCCATCGAGATTCTTAAGGATGCGTCAGCAGTGGCCATTTATGGTACACGCGGTTCCAGCGGGGTCATCTTAATCACCACAAAAAGAGGGAAAACCGGCGAACCGACCATCAGGTACAGTGTTTATGCCGGCCCGGAATACCAGGTTAAAAATTTACACCCCCTGAGCGGACCGGAATATGCGGAGAAATACCTGGAGTTTTTGAGACAAAGTAACCGTCCGGTTGCCAGTCCGCCAGTACCCAACCAATATGAAATTCCCAATTATAATGCCGGTAATACGGTCGACTGGCTAAAAGAAATCTCGCAATCAGGTAACATCCAGGATCATAACGTGAGTATATCAGGCGGTACAGAGAAGGTTAAATACTTCGTGTCTGGTGCTTATCAAAAACAAAAAGGGGTATTGAAAGGCTATCAGTTTACCCGTGCTTCGGTGCGCTCCAACCTGGATGCAACAGTTACTTCATGGTTAACAGCGGGTACTTCCTTGTTTTTTGCCAACAGCAACTCGGATGGTGGAACCGTAAATTACAGCAGTGCACTTCAGATGAGCCCTTATGGACGCATACGTGAAGAAAACGGGGATTATACGATTTTCCCGATGTTTGGCGAAACCCTGTTCAGAAATCCATTGCTGGGTTTAAACCGGGATGTCATCAATCGCGATAAAAACCTGAACGGTACTTTTTATGCAGAAGTGAAACCGGCCTTTATTCCAGGATTAAAATACAGGTTTAATGGAAATTATACTTTCCAGCCTACCAGGGATGATACGTACACCGGCCCGGATGCAGGTGACACTTTCTCGGGAACCGCAGAAGTACAAAAAGAAGAAAACGAAGGCTGGTTACTGGAACACATCCTGTCTTACAACAAAGACTGGAACGACCACCATTTTGATGTAACCGCATTGTATGGTGCACAGAAAAAGGAACTTTCCAGGTTATATGTTAAGGGTACCACCTTTGTAAATGATGATTTATCCTTCAATAACATTGGTGCAGCTGGTGCGGTTGTACCCAGTTCCATCTATTCCAGGGAATCCATGATTTCTCAGATGGGCCGTTTAAATTATGCGTATAAAAGTAAATACCTGATTACGGCCACCGTAAGAAGGGACGGATTTTCGGCCTTTGGATCGGCAACAAGCAAGTACGGTACTTTTCCTTCTGTTGCTGTAGGCTGGAACATCTCTAACGAGGATTTCTTAAAAAATGTGTCACAGATTGACAACATCAAACTGAGGGCTTCTTACGGAAAATCCGGAAATCAAGCGATCAGTGCTTACCAGACGATTACCACGCAAGGTGTGACCAAATACATCTACAATGGGGTAACCACTACGGGTTTGGTGTCCAGCTCTTTACTGGTCAATGGCGTATTGGGAAATACGAAACTCAATTGGGAAAGTACTACCGGAACAAATTTAGCTGTTGATTTCTCTTTATTAAACAGCAGGATTACAGGTACGGTAGAGGTGTATAAAACGGAAACTAAAGATGTGCTATTGAGACGCAGGTTACCGGCCATCATTGGCTTTCCAAGCATCTTTGACAACTTAGGTAAAGTAGCCAACAGGGGGATAGAGTTTACTTTAAATACGGTAAACATTAAAAACGACAATTTCAACTGGTCTACCAACTTCAACTTCGCGGCCAGCAGAAACAAAATTGTGTCCTTGTATGGTGATGGCCTGGATGATATCGGTAACAAATGGTTTATCGGTAAATCATTGTATGCCATATATGATTATAAGCTGGAAGGCATCTGGCAAACTGGTGAAGATCCTTCAAATGTTGACGCCACGGCCAAGCCTGGAGACTTAAAGTTTGCGGATCTGAACGGCGATAAAAAAATCACGGAAGCGGATAAGACGTACCTGGGTACCAGCCTGCCTAAATGGACAGGTGGTATGATCAACAATTTCAAATACAAAAACTTTGGCCTGAGTGTTTTCGTTCAAACGGCGCAGGGATCATTGATCAATAATCCGATACTAAACCTGCAAACCTATGGCGGTCGTGTAAACATACCAAGGGAACTGAGCTATTGGACGCCAACAAACAACAACAATGAAGCGCCTTCTTTAACGTATTCAAACCCGCGCTTGTATGCTTATCCGGTAAAACAAAACTATGTGAGAATAAAAGACGTTACGCTGAGCTATAATTTATCCAGTAAAGCTGCCGAGCAGTTAAAAATAGGCAGCTTGTCGGTGTTCGCAAGCGGTCGTAACCTGCACTCCTTTACCAATTGGATCGGAACAGATCCGGAGTTGAGTGTAAATGGCGTAGACAGACAAGCTGGGGCGGCCAACCAACCCCTGGCTTACGGCGTATACCCATTAGTGACTAGCGTTGTCTTTGGTTTAAACATCACATTACGTTAATCTTTAAAAATAAAATTATGAAAAAGCATATTCTTTTATCATTCATATTTATTGCAAGTGTTGGCTTATTTTCCTGTAGCAAAAGTTTTTTAGACGAAAAATCTGACTCGAGTTATTCGCCGGGCAGTAGTTTTAAAAATGTTGCAGGTTTAGAGGCTGGAATTGCAGGTTTGCAGGCAACCGTAAGGGAGCAATATACCATGCAAATGCCACACCAGTCGCTACTCGCTATCTTCCAGGTAGGAACAGACGTAGCAATTAGCGGCCAGGAAAATCCGGAGTTGATCCCGTATCACGATTATTCACGGCTTTTGCCTGTAGATCCTTCGGCCTTGTACTACTGGACCTGGTCTTACCGCGTAATTACCAACGCCAATCAGATCCTGAGAGGTACAGCAGATCCTACAGCCACCTTAACGGATGCCCAACGTAAATTATATACGGCCGAGGCGCGCTTTTTCAGGGCTTATGCCTATAATTTCCTGGTTACCTTATGGGGGGAAGTGCCATTGCTCGATCGCCCGTATGATGAACCTAAAACAGATTTTACCCGTGCCAGCGTAGCCGATCTGGACAAATTCATCAACGATGACCTTTTGTACGCTACGGCCAATTTGCCGGCCATTGATGCGGTTTCTAAGCCTGGTCGCATCAGCAAAGAAGCTGCTGCGCAGTTGTTTGCAGAAGTGTATTTGAGACAGGGTAAAAATGACCTGGCAGAGGCGCAATGCCTGGCGGTTATTGCCAGCAATTTCAAATTGGTGGACACCAGGTACGGGATCAAAAAAACCGAACCGGGTGATGCTTTTGCTGACATGTTTATTTATGGCAACCAACGCCGCCGTCAGGGAAATACCGAAGCCATCTGGGTACAGGAACTGGAATTCAACATACCGGGTGGTGCAACAAATTTGGATCAGCACCGCAGGGTTTGGGTGCCTTTTTATGGCAATGTTTCGGGCATGCTGGTTTGCGATTCACTGGGCGGACGTGGCGTTGGCCGTTTGCGCTTAAGCCCTTGGGTGATCAAAAGCGCTTACACCGGATCCGGGCCTAACGACATCCGCAACTCTAAATACAATCTGCACCGTGATTTTTACTATAACGACCCGAGTAAGCCTGCTTTATTCGGCAAAAAAGTAGTACCTACTCCGGCTGATACTTTATGGAGCATCGTTCCTTATACCACAAAATGGAACCACTTTATCGCTTCAGATCCTACTGGAAATGGGGCCTTTAAGGATTTAATCATGATGCGCCTGGGAGAAACCTATTTGTTACTGGCAGAAGCACAGTTCAAACAAAACAGACCTGGTGATGCAGCGACCAGCATCAATAAGTTAAGGACCAGGGCCAATGCGGCACAGGTATCTGCAGCTGACATTACGCTTAATTTCATTTTGGACGAACGGGTCAGGGAACTGATCGGCGAGGAAAACAGGAGAATGACGCTGGTGAGGACAGGCACTTTACTGGATAGGGTAAAGCGCTTAAACATTAGGGAAAATGCTACCATTCAACCTTATAATGTGCTTTTACCGATTCCACAAACGGAGATTGACTTAAACAAAGACGCGAAACTGGGCCAGAATACGGGCTATAACTAGCACTACTTCAGACTTAAAAACATCTTGATCAGATGTTTTTAAGTCTTGAATGCATACCTGTCTATTTTTTAATTTAATGATGAAAAATTTATTTGTACCGTTCCTCGATCAATATGCTGCCACCGAAGGCATTGAAAAAGTCGCTGCCCTGCTCAATGCCATACCGAAAAATGAAATCGGCGATCAGCCATGGCCAGAATTTAAATGTGCTTTGCAGGCCAATTTTACCATTGCACACAGCAATGACACGATCTGGTTAAAATATGAAATAAATGAGGATGCGATCCGGGTGGTGACTGCGGAAACAAATGGTGCAGTGCATAAAGACAATTGCGTGGAGTTCTTCGTGTCTTTCGGCGCCGAGAAATCTTATTATAACATAGAGGTGAATTGCATGGGGGTATGTTTAATTGCCTACGGAAAGGGCCGGTCAAACCGGAAATACCTGCAAAAGGAGGTGGTAGAGCAGATAAAAACACATGCTGTGGTTAAACAAACCGCCGAAAATCATCAGTTCAGATATGCCTGGGAAATTACCCTGATGATTCCCCTGGCGGTATTTGAATACAGCAACATCACCAGCCTGAGCCAGCAAACGGGCTTTGGCAATTTTTTTAAATGTGGGGACGATTTACCTCAACCACATTTTTACAGTTGGAATGGCATTGAGGCCAACAGCCCCGATTTCCATTTACCCGAGTTCTTTGGGGCATTGACATTTGCTTAAAGCCCTTTGAACTCCAAATAGAAAATCTACATATGAAGAAAGTTAAAATAATCAACGGCCGGATCATTACTCCTTATCGCATCATTAAAAACGGTACGATATTGATTAAAGGTCATCAAATAGAAGCGATTGTGGAGGGCGATGCCGATGCACCGGATTATGAAGTCATAGATGCCATGGGAAATTACGTGTCTCCGGGCTTCATCGACATTCACATTCATGGTGGTGGCGGGCACGATTTTATGGACGGAACGGAAGAGGCTTACCTGAAAATTGCAGAAATCCACGCCACTTACGGCACCACAGCTATAGCCCCAACCACATTAACCTGTGCCAGGGCAGACCTGCTCAAAGCCATCGATCTGTATAAAGCTGCCGATGCTAAAAATACCAGGGGCGCCCAGTTTGTCGGGATGCACCTGGAAGGGCCTTATTTTGCCCTGAGCCAGAGCGGTGCGCAAGACCCGAGGTACATCAGGAACCCCGATGTAGCAGAATACAAAGAAATCATCGCCTATGGCAAAGATGTGGTTAAACGCTGGAGCGTAGCCCCCGAATTGCCCGGTGCGCTTGACATGGGGAAATACCTGAAATCACAGGGCATCATTGCTGCCCTTGCCCATACCGATGCCATTTATGAAGAGGTTTTGGAAGCCGTAGAAAATGGCTACAGCCTGGCCACGCACCTGTACTCGGCCATGTCCGGGGTAACCAGGCGCGATACTTACCGCTATGCTGGTGCCATAGAAGCTGCTTTTTTAATTGAATCCATGGATGTAGAGATCATTGGTGATGGGATTCATGTGCCACCGCCCTTGTTAAAGCTGGTCTATAAAATTAAAGGACCCGACCGCATTGCCTTGATTACCGATGCCATGCGGGGGGCAGGAATGCCCGAAGGGGAGAGCATCCTGGGCAATAAAGACAATGGCATGAAAGTGATCATCGAAAATGGCGTGGCCATCATGGCCGACAGGTCTTCTTTTGCCGGTAGTGTGGCCACCACAGACCGCCTGGTGAGAACAATGGTTCAAATGGCCGATATCCCGCTGGTTGAGGCCGTTCGGATGATGTCCAGAACACCGGCCACCATCCTGGGCCTGGAGCGTAGCAAAGGAACACTAACCGCTGGCAACGACGCTGATATTTTAATTTTTGATGAAAATATCAACATCAAAACCACCATCATCAATGGCAACCTGAGCTATGTATCGGCAGATTTTGAAACATTAACAACAACGATTTAGATGAAAGAATTTATAAAAGACAAATTGACCATCAAGGTATTTGAGAACCGGAACCTCATGGGCGCAGCGGTTGCTACTGCTGTTGCAACGCGAATTAACCTATTGCTGAGCAAACAACCTTACGTAAACATCATATTTGGCGCTGCGCCTTCCCAGAACGAATTTTTTGAGGAATTGCTCAAAAAGGAAATCGACTGGTCCAGGCTCAACGCCTTCCACATGGACGAATACATCAACCTGGATGCAGATGCACCCCAGGGCTTTGGCAATTTCATTAAAGCCCGTTTATTTGATCTGGCACCTTTCCATTCGGTAAATTACATCAACGGCAATGCAGCTGATGATGAGGTCGAGTGCTTGCGTTATACCGCCTTATTGAAAGATTTTGAAACGGATATTGTATGTCTGGGCATTGGGGAAAATACACATTTAGCCTTTAATGATCCGCACGTGGCAGACCTCCATGATCCGTATTGGGTAAAGCGCGTAGACCTGGACGCCCAGTGCCGCAACCAGCAGGTAAACGACGGTTGTTTTGACACCTTAAACGAAGTGCCAACACATGCACTGACGCTAACCCTGCCGGCTTTGTTGAAAGCGCCATACGCCTTTTGTACCGTGCCGGCCCAGAAAAAGGCCCAGGCCGTTTACCATACGTTAAATGAGGAAATCAGCGACCGCTATCCCTCAACGCATTTAAGAAACCACCCAAACGCAGTCCTGTTTTTGGACGATCAAAGCAGCGCGCTGATCTGATCCAGGCAAAACGATTTTTAAACCTAAATAACCAATACCATGAAATGTGAATTAAGTAAAGAGCAGATTCAGTTTTTTCAAACCAACGGATTCATTGTCATCGAAGATTTTCTTTCTCCGGAAGAGTTGACACAATGGCGTGAAGCGGTTACGGAAGCAGTAAAGGATAGAAATGGCATAAAAATGCCCGGCAAGGAAGGAAAAGTAGGCATGGATGACGGCATCAACAAAGACGCTGAATATTTTTCTAAAGTTTTTGACCAGTTGCTGAACCTCTGGCAAACCAATGATAAGGTCAAAGAGATCATGCTGGATGAACGCATCGGTAAAATGGCTGCAGAACTTTCTGGTGCAAGCGGGATCAGGATCTGGCACGATCAGGCTTTATTCAAACGCCCCTGGGCAAACCCGACTTCCTGGCACCTGGATACGCCGTTCTGGTCTTTTTCAGATCGGAAAGCTTTGTCCATCTGGGTAGCCCTGGATGATGCCACTTTAGAGAATGGCTGCCTGTACTTTATTCCGGGATCTTTCAAAGAAACCACTTTTGTAAACAAGGGCATAGGCAAAAACATGGATGGCATTTTTGAAGCTTATCCGCAATTTGCGCAGGTGGCTTCAGTATCTGCCGCAATGAAAGCCGGCAGTTGCTCTTTCCACAATGGCTTAACCATACACGGCGCCGGTGCCAATATGAGCAGTGGCTACAGAAGGGCCATGACTTGCGCCTATATGCCTGATGGCAACACCTTTAACGGGGAGGCGAACATTTTACCCGAGCCTTACCTGAGTACGCTTAAAGTTGGCGACTTGCTAAATAACGACGAACAAAACCCGCTGATCTATAAATCCTAAATAATGAGTGTAGTGCCAAAGTTTTTGTGCCCGCGCTGGGGTTTTGAAGCGCTGCCCTGGCCGGTTTTTTTGAAACAGGTTAAAGAAGCCGGTTATGCAGGCATCGAGTGGTTCCCTTTTGGTGAAAATACCGATGTGCAGGAGGTACTCCGTTTACTGGAAATACATGACCTGGATTTTGCCATTGTGATGGCCGTAATTAAACCGTATACCGGTTTTGAGCGTTACCTTCAGGATCTGGAGCAGGACCTGGACCAGCTGATGGCAATCCGGACAGCAACTAAAGCACCGCTATTTTTTAGTGCCCAGACCGGCAGGGAATTCTTTGACGCCGCGCAGATCCAGGCTTGTTTAACGCTTTGCAATGCGGCTGAGGCAAAATACCAGACACCGGTACACCAGGAAACGCACCGCAACAAATGGTCTTTTGCAGCACACCAGGTGGCGCCTGTGCTGACTGCAAACCCGGATTTGAAATTAACCCTCGACGTTTCGCATTGGTTTTGTGTTTCTGAAAGCTATTTAGAGGATCAGCAGGCTGCAGTAAACAGCGCAATCCAACATGCCCGGCACATCCACGCCCGGGTAGGGAGTACGCAAAGTTCGCAGGTCTGGGATCCGGCAAATGCCGAATACGCAGAAGCCCTGGCCGCTCATGTTCAGATCTGGGACAAATGGGTGCAGCACATGAACAGCAACAACAGGCAAATCACCATCACGCCGGAGTTTGGGCCAAGCCCTTACCTGGTTAAAGGAAACAGGACCACAGATTTAAGGGCCGAACAATGGCGGATCAATTTATGGATGAAAGATTTTTTACAAAAGCGCTACAGTTAACCCGGAAATTATGAAAAGGAAAACATTTTTACAGCAAAGTGCTATTTTTTCTGTGGCCAGCTTATTGATGCTGAAAAATAATGCTTTTGCCAATTCGCTGGCAGATACACTGATCGCCGATCCGGATGATGAACTGTATCAGCAATTTAAAAACCCTTCCATGGGCTACCGGCCATTTGTGCGCTGGTGGTGGAATGGGAACAAAATAGAAAGAACGGAATTGGCCCGTGAGCTGAAACTGCTCAAAGAAGCCGGGATTGGTGGGGTAGAAATTAACCCGATTTCCTTTCCCTCCAATACAGACGATATGGATATTCCATCGGTAGACTGGCTAAGCGACGAATGGGTGGATTTATTGAAATTTACCCTCACCGAAGCCAAAAAGCTGGACCTCACCTGCGATCTTTTGGCAGGTACCGGTTTTCCTTATGGTGCCGGATTTTTAGCGCCTGAGGAATGTGCAGAGGTGGTCGTCATTGCCGTGAAAAAACTAACCGGCCCTTTAAAAACGGAAGTCTCTTTATTTGATATTTTTAAAGAAGCTGACCCCGCAACTTTAAGCCCCTATACCGGGCGTAAAATGGAACTGCTGGGCCTCAGCATAGTGCCAGACCCGCTGACCAGTATGGATCAGGTGAAAAACATCACCAGCCGGGTGCGCAATGAAGGGGTGAAAATTGACCTGCCAAAAGGAAATTTTGCCTTGTATGGCCTGGTGAAAATAAACGGTTTCATGAAGGTCATCCAGGCTGCGCCTGGCGGGACCGGACCGGTATTGAATCATTTCAATGAAAAGGCAGTCAAGAGTTATCTCCATAAAATTACCGATACCATTCAAAACCGCATTGGCCCACTGGCACCGGATGTGCGTTCTTTTTTCCTGGATAGCCTGGAAATGGAAGGCGCCAACTGGACAACCGATATGATGGCCGAATTTCAGAAACGAAGGGGCTATGACCTGTTTCCATACCTGCCTTTCATCTTGTTTAAAACCGGCAGGATGGGCAATACCGTCGACTTAAATTATGCGGTAAACACCAGTCCGGAAATGGACCGCATGCTGCGCCGCATGCGCTATGATTTTGAATATACCAAGGCGGAACTGTTCCGGGAAAGGTTTTCAAAAAGTTTCGTCGACTGGTGTGCCGAAAACAAAATCAAATCCAGGGGCCAGGGCTATGGCCGGGGGCATTTTCCTTTGGAAGGAACCTTTGATATGGACATTCCGGAAGGGGAAACCTGGATGAAATATGGCATTGGCGAAGAGATCTCTGAACGGGATTTTATGAAATATCCCTGGCATCTGGGGCGTGGCAATACCATGATCAATAAATTTGTGTCTTCGGCAGCGCATTTGAAAGGTAAAAAGCTGATCAGCTCTGAAGAACTCACCAATACCGATATGGTATTCAACGAATCCCTGGAGCTATTCAAAATAGCCGGTGATCAGAGTACGATCTCCGGAATTACCCATCCCATTTTTCATGGCTTCAATTACTCCCCGCCGGATGCTGCTTTTCCAGGCTGGATTACCTATGGCGGCTATTTCAATGAACAGAATACCATGTGGCCGTATTTTAAACTGTATACGGATTACCGGGCAAGGCAGTCTGCCTTGCTCCAACAGGCCACTTTTTTTGCCGACATCGCGATCATGGCGCCAATTGGCGACATGTGGTCTGAATTTGGGGCACAAATGGAACCTTTTCCTTCGCGCGTAACTCCTGCATATCAGCAGCTGATCTGGGAATCTATGCACCAGAACGGAAATGCCTGTGACTATGTTTCGGAACAGGTTATTGCCGATGCTGATTTTAAAGGTGGTTGGATGACCTATGGCCCAAGAAAGTACCACAGCTTGTTCTTGATAGAAGTGAAAAGCATCTCGCCGCAAACGGCAAAAAAATTACATGATTTTGTGAAGGCCGGAGGCCGGGTTTTTTGTATTGAAACCTATCCGGAGCAGGCATTGGGCTGGCTGAATCATGAACAGAACGATGCGGAAGTGAAAAAATGGGTAGCCAAATTAAAAACTTATCCGGATCAGTTCATCTTCCTGCAAAAACCAGCGGCAAACTTTAAGGAATGGTACCAGACAGTACAGGCCAGATATAAGCTCAATCCTTATGTTAAAATCGCCAATCCAAATGCTTTTGTCACCCAGGTGCGCTACCAGTCAAAAAATGCAGAGATCTTTCTGTTTAACAACGCAAGTGCACACCTCAGTATCGATTTAGATGCGACATTTTTACCAGAGATTGCCGATAAAAGACAAGCCTGGATTTGGGATGCAGCCACTGGCGAACGCTTCAAATTAGACTTGAAAGATAGAACCCTGAAACTCAGACTTTGTCCGGCCGATTCCAGGATCATTGTGTTCAACAAAGACAGAAATGGTAAGGATTGGGATCCGGTTCCCGAAATCAGCGCCAGGCCAATGGCCTTAAAAACGGCCTGGAACGTCGAGTTCAGGCACATGGACGGTACAGTGAAAATCCAGGAAATGACAGAACTGGGCGACTTAAAAGAGCTGCCCGATTTTACTTATTTTTCGGGTACGGTAGTTTACAAAAAGAGCATTACGGTAGAAAATCCTGCAAGCCTGCGTTATGCAGATCTGGGCCAGGTATTTGGCATTGCGGAACTGATTGTGAACGGGCAAAACCTGGGCACCCAATGGTATGGGCGCAGGGCCTATGCGCTCGGGAACCTCTTGAAAAAGGGCACAAACCAGGTTGAAATTAAAGTAACCACAGTGATGCTGAACTACATGAAATCATTAACGGAAAATCCAACTGCACAATACTGGTCAAATAATAAAAAGAAAGAACAACCACTGCAATCGATGGGCTTGGTTGGCCCTGTCAATCTGTTTTAACCAATATAAAAAGATGAAACCAAACTATACAATTATGAAAAATCAAAAGAAAGTGATACTGGTGCTGTTCATCCTGCTCCAGGGTATGGCTGTTTTTGCAAAAGATTACAAAGCCTCGTTTTTCCACATCAAATCTGATGGCTCAACCATGAATACCCGTTCCATTCAGTTTGCCATAGATTACATCAGTAAAAATGGTGGCGGCAGACTCGTTTTTTACGTGGGCAGGTATTTAACCGGTTCCATTTACCTGAAATCCAACGTCACCATTCAGCTGGAGGAAGGTGCCGTTTTACTCGGCTCAACCAATCCTTTTGATTACGACAGAATCGGCAATACCGCACTGATCCATGCCCGTGATGTAGAAAATGTTGGCATTACCGGTAAAGGCATGATCGACGGGCAGGGCCGGCCCCTCGCTAACAATTCCATTGCTTATGCCAACGATGGACTCATAGTAGATATCCTCAAATATGACCGCACGCGGGAATCCATCCGCCCGATGGTGATCTATTTTTACAACTGCGTCAATGTAAACATCAAGGACCTGATCCTGCAAAATTCTGCCTGCTGGTTGCAGACTTACGAACGCTGCAAAAATATGGTCATCGACAACATTACGGTAAACAACGTGGCCTATTGGAACAGCGATGGGATTGACATTGTAGATTGTGATAACGTAGTGATCACCAACAATAAAATCGATGCTGCCGATGACGGGATTTGTCTCAAATCACATACAGAAGGTTTTTACTGCCACAATGTGCTGATTGAAAACAACATTGTACGCACCAGCGCCAACGGCATTAAATTGGGTACTGCGGGTAAAGGTGGCTTCAGAAACATCAAGATCCTGAACAATACCGTATACAATACCTATCGCTCTGCGATTGCTTTACAAAGTGTTGACGGTGGCTTTTTGGAAGACATTGTAGTAGATGGCTTAAAAAGTACCAATACAGGTCATGTGATCTTCTTACGGTTAGGGGAGCGTATTCCCGGTAAAAAGTCGACCTTGAAAAGGGTATCCATCAAAAATGTGGTGGCGGATGTGCCTTTGGGTAAAGCCGATGCCGGTTACGATTATGAAGGGCCGATTGAGGACATGCCAAGAAACATTTCTCCGATCATCATTGCCGGTTTACCCGGACAATACATTGAGGACGTAACCTTCAGCAATTTTGAAATTACGTATCCGGGCGCCGGAACCAAATACATGGCCTACGTGCCATTGGATAAATTAGACAGCATTCCGGAAGAGGCCGCTGGTTATCCGGAGTTTTCGATGTTCAAAGAAATCCCGGCATGGGGCATTTATGTGCGGCACGCAAAAAACATCAATTTCTCTAACCTGCAGTTGAAAGCAGAAAAGAAAGATTACCGCCTGCCCATCGTCATGGACGATGTTCATGGTGCCGAATTGAAAAAAATTACCTTTCAGCAAATTGACCAGAAAAAATTATTGCATACGTATAAGTCAACCAATGTAAAGGTTAATTAAATGACCTATATTTAATTTCATGAGGTTAGTCATATTTTACAGCATCCTGGTCATGCTTTGTTTTACCCTGGGTAAGGCGCATGGTCAGGATGAATTTCAAAGGATTGAATCCAGGATTACAGATTTTATCAAAGCAGATGCTGAAATCAGCGCATCCGCTCAGGACTTTAAAAAGCATGTACTAAGCATTCAACCTGAGGGGCGCTGGCCCGACATTGATTATGCCAGTCGCGCAGAAACCAATTGGGCGCCGCTAAGCCATTTGAACCGGCTGAAACAGTTCGCACTTGCTTTACACACCACTGGTACGCCGGTTGATGGGCAACTGGCCCGGAAAATGGTCTCCGCTTTGCGGTATTGGCTGCAACAGCGGCCGGTAAGCACCAACTGGTTTCAAAACGACATTGCATCGCCAACCGCCATCGGCGAGATCCTGCTGCTTTTAAAAGGCAGCAATACCTTACCGGCAACTTTGCAGGATTCTTTAATCAGGGCCATGAAACAAGGAGATGTGCTGCGGGTAGTAGGTGCCAATAAAGTAGACATTGCGGTGCACATGATGTATCGGGCTTGCCTGACCAAAGACCAAACCCTGATGGATTCGGCCGCGCATCAGGCTTTTTTACCCGTTACCCTGGGAAACCGGCAGGGCCTGCAACAGGATTATGCTTATCTGCAGCACGGACCGCAATTGCAGATTGCCAGCTACGGTCAGGTCTTTCTAATCGGGGCCTATAAAGTAGCCTCCTGGTTGCGGGGTACTGCTTATGCGCTCCCCGAAGAAAAGCTGAAGATCTTAGACCATTATTTAACGGGTACTTTCTTAAAAACAATCCGCGGCCGCTACATTGATTTCAATACCGAAGGCCGGGGCATTTCCAGAAACGATGTACTGGATAAAATGAACATCAGTACCCAGGCCGGAACACACAGTTTACTGGCCCTGGCCAAACTGGTGAATCCTGAAAATGCCGTGTTATTGGATGCGGCCGATCAACGGATCCAGCAAATCCGGGCCCCCGATTTTGGGATTAAACCCGGCCATACCCATTTTTACAAAGGCGATTACACCATACACAACCGCCCGGCTTACTCCTTTAATGTGCGCACAGTTTCTAAACGCACCGTCAGGACAGAATCTGGAAATAAGGAGAACCTGAAGGCTAAATTTTTACCGGATGGCTCCACCAATATCCAACGTACCGGTGCCGAGTATTTCAACATAATGCCGGTTTGGGAATGGGATAAAATACCGGGCGTAACCGGCAGGGATTATCCCGTAGATCAAAAGATGACGATTGACTGGGGCGAAAGAGGGGTAGGGGCCTTTATTGGCGGAACATCCGACAGCATATACGGAACAACCGTTTATCAGTTGAATTACGATGAGGTAACCGCAAAAAAAGCCTGGTTTTTCTTTGACGATGAGGTGGTCTGCCTGGGGGCCGATATCAGTAGCATGGCTAAGGAAGTCATCACCACCACGGTTAATCAGGCCTGGGCAAAAGGCCCGGTAAAGGTTTTCGACCAGGGGATCAAGCGCATCTGGCAGGACAGCATTGCCTATTATTTTCCTGCGCAGGGCAATGTCAGATGGACCAGCGAAAAGCAAACCGGCAGTTGGTTCCTGATCAATGCAAACCGGTCTAAAGCGCCGGTACAGGGAAAGGTGTTCAAGTTGTGGTTCGACCATGGCCATGATCCGCTCCGGCAAACGTATGCCTATGTGGTCAAACCTGGCATGAGCGAGCAGGAAATGATAAACAATCCAACTTTAAATACCCGGATCCTGGCCAATACGCCTGCCATACAGGCGGTGGAAAACGAGACTTTGCAAATGGTTCAGGTGGTATTTCACGAAGCCGGAACTTTGCTGCAGCCCGATTTTTCAATCACCGCAGATCAGCCTTGTGTGCTCATGGTGAAAAACCTTAAAACCAGGAGTCCGGTGCTGTACGTTGCAGATCCTACGCAGACTTTGACAGATCTGCACCTGGGTTTTCGTTCTGCACAACTTGAAATTAAAGAACCTTTTCCGGTCAGCCTGCCACAAGGGGACCAGAAAGGGGCAACCGTAACTTTCCAATTGAATTAAATAAACCAAGTAACATTTAATATCCATCCAGATATGAAGAGAACAGCAGCACTTTTTATTTTAATGACTTCCATCCTTTTTCAAAGCCTGGCCCAGAAAAAGCCATTGGTAGATGTGGATCAGGCATTTGGCCTGGCTGCAAAGCAATATCAGCTGATGCTGGCCAGTCACCCGGACCTGACTAAATTTCCGCAATCTACAAAACCCAACGGGGAACCGTACGACAGGACCTCTGATTGGTGGTGCAGCGGCTTTTTCGGCGGTGCGTTATGGTATTTGTATGAATATACCGGCGGGGCTGAATGGAAAGCTGCGGCAGACCGCTGGACCCGGGCTTTGGACAAAGAAAAGCACAATACCAGTACGCATGACCTGGGTTTTATGCTGTATTGCCCTTACGGAAATGGTTACCGGCTGACCGGCAATAAAGATTACATAGAACCCATGGTAACGGGAGCAAATGCTTTGGCTACCCGGTTTAATCCTGCTTATGGGCTGATCAAATCCTGGGACAAACATGCAGACTGCGAGTATCCGGTAATCATAGACAACATGATGAACCTGGAGTTTTTATTCTGGGCGGCCAGACAATCAAAGGATAAAAAGCTGTATAACATTGCAGTAACGCATGCCGACAATACCTTAAAACACCATTTTAGAAAAGATTACAGCAGTTACCATGTGATCTGTTATTTGCCGGGGACGAAAGTGTTCAGGAAAAAAACACACCAGGGTGCCGCAGATTCATCGGCATGGGCCAGGGGACAAGCCTGGGCAGTATATGGCTACACCATGATGTACCGGGAAACGAAAGATAAAAAATACCTGAAACAAGCAGAAGGTATCGCCAACTTTGTGATCAACCATCCTAATCTTCCGGCCGATAAAATTCCGTATTGGGATTTTGACGCACCAAACGAAGAAAGGGATGCCTCGGCAGCTGCGGTATTTGCATCGGCTTTTTTAGAATTGAGCACCTATAGCAAACAGCATAAAGATTTGTACTTCCGTACAGCCGAGCAAATGCTGGCGAGTTTGTCCTCGCCCGCTTACACTGCTAGTGTAAAGGAGAACAACTACTTCATCCTGAAACATTCGGTAGGGCATAAGCCGGGTAAATCTGAAATCGATACGCCAATCATTTACGCAGATTATTATTACCTGGAAGCCTTATTGAGGTATAAAAAACTAACAGCTGTATAGGCTGTTAGTTTCGGTATGATTTGTAATTCTCTCTGGTAATGATGTCGATCGGCATGTAATGCGTGGCTTCGGTTTCTCCGTTTAAAACCACGTTTTGATACAAGGTCATGATGCCTTTATACCCTTGTTCCTGGGGTTTCTGACAGATCAGAAAGTCGATCACCCCTTTTTTCAAATGCTCAATACTTTGCGGTAAGAAATCGTAACCCACCAGGAAAATATGTTCCTGTTTTGTTTTTTCTAAAAACTGGGCCACAGAAAATACCCTGGAATTGGTCACAAAAATGGCCTTGATATCACTGTGTTCCTTCAATACCTCGGTCAGCCGTTTGGCCACAGACAGGTAATCTGTATCCTGGGTAATGTCTGTTTTTACAATCCGCACCTGCTTGTCATGGTCTTTGAAATAGGCCCTGAAACCTTCTTCCTTTCTGGACAGGTGATGGTAGCTGTCGATCTCTTTAGAGATGTTGACCACCAGTATTTTATCGCCTGCTTTAACCAGGTAGTTCACCATATGGGCACTCAGGTGTCCGCTTTGAAATAAATCCGGACCAATATAACTTAGCCTGGATTCATTCGGGATATCAGAATTGATGAATACCTGCGGAATTTTCTTCAGGTTGCAGAGCTTGGAAAAGGCCAGCGACTCCTCAATAAAAATCGGTGCAACCAATACACCGTCCACCTCAGTTTTAAGGATGTTTTTGGTTTGTTTTACAAAAGACTGTTTGTCGTTCTGATCGTAAAAATATTTATCGATCACAATGCCAAATTGCTTGATCTCGGCCTCGGCCATTTCAATGCCTTTACCCGGGGCATCCCAAAAGTCAGTTTCTGCAGAAACAGCAGGTATTAAACTGGCAAAGTGCAGTACTTTTTTAGAGGCCAGTCTACGGGCTAAAATGTTGGGCTGGTAGTCCAGATCTTTCATAATGGCCAATATCTTGTTCCTGGTCGTATCTGAAACTCCAGTCCTGTTGTGTAGTACCCGATCAACAGTTCCTATAGAAACATTTGCCCTCCTCGCTATTTCCTTCACACCAGTTTGCATATTTGTTTTCATTTGCGCTTATCTCGAATTCCTTTTGTAAAAGTATTATTAAATCCGGGAAAAAAACCAAATGTGTAAAAAGAATACGCGGCTTTATTTCACTAAAAAATTCGCATCTTCCTGTATTCCTTCACTGTTTGATGCCAGTAAAGTCTCATCGTTTACCACCTGTATGGCTTCGGTTGCGGAGGGGTAGTTTCCTTTGTAAGGTTTGTTGCTGATCAGGTTATAGGCCGAAATCAGGGACCATCTCGGGGCATCGCTCAGGTTCGCATCCGAACGGTGTAAAGTGTTGCTGTGGAAGAATAAAGTATCGCCCGCTTCCATCTCTACATACACCAGTTCCAGCCGCTTCAACAATTCGTCTACTCTTTCCTGGTTGGCACCAACCTGTTCGCCGCTAAAGCCGTGTTCGATCCTTCCGGTCAGGTGTGAGCCCTTAATGACTTGCAGGCAACCGTTCTCCCTGGTCGAAGGGCTTAAAGCCGTGAGCACGCTCAACATCTGCGGATACAGGAAGCCATCGCGGTACCAGTAGCCATAATCCTGGTGCCATTCCCAGGCACCACCTACTTTGGGCTCTTTCTGCATCAGCTTGGAATGAAAATGAGCAGGTTCTCCGCCAAGCAACAAGGCTACGCCTTCAACAATACGTTTGGAGCGCGCCAACAGGCTATAGGCATCGTCGCCCAGGGAATACCACAGGGCCAGTTTGGTTCTGAGGCCATTGGCATCTCCTCTGTCAAATGATTTATTGCTGATCACCTGGTCGTGAATCGCAATGTCATACAGCTTTTTTACTTCCTCCGGGTTGAGCATTCCTTTGATCAGTACATAGCCGTTTTCGCTAAAAGAGGCCTGCGCTGCCGCACTTAATTTTTTATAGTCCATATGCTTATGATTGATTTGTTTTGATTGCAGGTATTAAACGGTTCAGCAGGAAATAACCCAGGAGATAGGTGCAGCCTACCAGCATGAAGATGCTGCTGTAGCTACCAGTCAGGGCTAAAATTCTTCCGGTGAGCAGGGATAAGACAATGCCACCGCTCACGGCAGAAAGTGTGGCTACACCCATCACTGTTCCCACTTCTTTCTTCGGAAATACGTCTGTGATGGTGGCAAATAAATTGGCAGTCCAGCCACAATGAGCAGCCGCGCCTAAACCGATCAGGGCCACCGCCATCCATAGGTTATCGGTAAAACCGACACCACATAACAATAGGGCAATTACCGCACAGATCAGCAGGGCCTGCTTCCTTGCCGCATATACGCCCTTGCCTTTCCTGATCAGGTGGGAAGAATAGGCGCCGCCAGCAAGACTGCCGATATCGGCCAGTACGTAAACGGTAACCAGGGGCCAGCCTAGGGCTCCGGTGCTTACCGCTTTGGTCTCATTTAAAAACTTGGGCAGCCAGTAGAGCAAAAACCACCAGGTTGGATCGGAAATGAAGCGCACCAGGCAAATGGCCCAGACCTCTTTCTGAAAAACCACCTGCTTCCAGCTTTTTGCGGGCACTTCGTCCTGTATTTCTGCTGTTTGTACTGCTGCTGATTTGATTTCTGCCGGTTTTTTATACGTGATGCTCCAGAAAAATACCCAGATAAAACCCAGGGCACCGGTTAAAATAAAGGCCCATTGCCAGCCGAATCTATACGCAATAAAAGGAATCAACAGCGGGGCCACAATGGCCCCGATATTTGAGCCCGCATTGAAAAATCCGGTGGCAAAGGCCCTTTGAGAAGCGGGGAACAATTCGGCCACAGTTTTTACACTGGCCGGGAAGTTAACAGACTCACCCAGACCTAAACTGAAACGGGCCATCCCAAAACCTATTGCGCCTTTGGCAAAGGCATGTGCCATCCCTGCGGCGCTCCATAAAGCTACGCCAATGGCGAATATCCATTTGGTACCAAACTTATCCAGCAATTTTCCGGTTAAAACCACACCTAAGCCATACGAAACCTGGAAAGCAGTGACAATATAGCTGTACTCTACTTCGCTCCAATGGTACAAATGCTGTAGCTCTGGTGCCAGAATACTGAGCACATGCCTGTCCAGGTAATTGATCGTGGTGCTAAAAAAAAGGAGGATGCAAATTTTCCATCCATAAGAAATTTTCATGTGGCCCGGTTAAAGAATGAAAAATCATTCTGCGTTGTTTAATGATTTGGTTGAAACGAAGCTAGGACAAAAATGAGACGAAGTTTAGCGCTAATTTTGCTTCTTATAGTACAAATTTTGCTATCATGGTGTTTTTTGGAATTAAATGATTAATTTTTGTGCAATGAAAGCACTTCACCTCAAAGTTCCGGCTTACAGCCAGTTTTACATTGATGCCAGAAGGGAACAGGTCAGTTATTTTGCTAATCCCTGGCATTTTCATGATGAACTGGAAATCACTTTTGTGATCAAAAGCGAAGGGACTAAATTTATAGGCGACCACATTTCTGAATTTAAACCCGGGGAGATCATCCTGCTCGGCTCGCGTTTACCGCATTACTGGCGTAACCACAATAGTTACTATGAGCAACCAATGACAGGGGCCGCAGAGGCAATCATCATTCGGTTTAACCAGGATTATGCCGGCACTGAGTTTCTGAAAATTCCACCCATGAAACCTGTTTTTGATTTGCTGAACAATGCCAGGAGGGGCATCCACATCCGGAAGCCACACCGCGATCTTCAGCAAAAACTGACCGGCTTTTTAACGCTGGACGAGTCGCAAAAAACCATCGCATTAACCGATATTTTATTGAGCATCGCCACACAGAAATCCTATGATTATCTATGCAGCATCGGCTATGCCCACCAATACAAAAGTAACGACATTGAAAAAATAGATGCCGTGTATAATTATGTGCTGAACAATTTTAAAGCAGACCTGAGTCTGGATGACATCGCCTTAAGATGTAACATGAATACCGCTGCCTTTTGCCGGTATTTTAAACGCAAAACCGGTAAGACCTTTGTCGATTTTATGAACGAAATCAGGCTGGGCAATGCCGCTAAATTGTTGTTAAAAGGAGATTTAACCATAGCCCAGGTGGCTTTTGAATCTGGTTTTAACAATCCCTCTTATTTTAACCGGTTGTTTAAGCGCCTGAAAGGATTAACGCCAACCCATTACCAGTCACAATACCTCCAAACCAAATAATTACCGGATGAAAATTGAATTTTATATCCCCAGGTGGGGGAACAGGCATTTGTCATGGCCTGATTTTGCCAGTAAAGCCAGGCAGGCCGGCTATACAGGAATAGAAGCCAACTTACCTGCCGGTGCCGAAGAGCAGCAAGCCATGTTTAGCGCGTTAAAGGATCAGGGACTGCACTGGATCGGTCAGCACTTTGAAACCGCTACCGCCGATTTTAAGGAACATCTGAGGCAATATGAAAGCCGCCTGTATACCTTAACAGCTGCCAAACCCATTTTGATCAATTCCCAGACAGGGAAGGATTTTTTTACCTTTGAACAGAACAGTGAACTGATCATGCTGGCGGCGAAGATCAGTCGCGAAACAGGAATCCGGATCCTGCACGAAACACATCGTGGTAAGTTTAGTTTTTGCACCACCAATACAGCGGCCTATCTGCAACAGTTTCCGGATTTGAGGTTAACCGCCGATTTTTCGCATTGGTGCTGCGTAGCAGAATCGTACCTGCAGGACCAGCAGGAAATACTTCAGCTGGCGATCGGTCGGGCAGATCACTTCCATTCCCGGGTAGGCTTTCCAGGCGGGCCCCAGGTGAATCACCCGGGAGCCCCGGAATGGGAAGAGGCGCTTGGTTTTCATTGTGCCTGGTGGGATGCCATCGTGCAAAATCACCTGCATTTAAAAACTGAAGTTTTAACTGTGACCTGCGAATTTGGCCCTTATCCTTATATGCCGCAACTGCCATTTAGCCGTGAGGATGTGAGTGATTTATGGGAGCTGAACCGCTTTATGAAAACTTTCCTGGAAAAAAGATATGCGCATTTAGCGGTTTAACCAATAACCCAATATGGATATGCCTCTCGGATACCAGTAACCAATCCAAACCTCATCTTTTTTTAACAGCCCGTCGTTATAAGCATACGGGCTGTTTTTATTCCATTGGTAGATATAGGCTGCTGATGAGTGTTTAATGCCATACCATTGCGCGGCCACCACATCGGCAACAATCGTTTTGCTGAACCAGGTGGTACCTTCGTCTGTGGTCAGTTTGATGCCGTAATCGGTTATACTTTGTGCGTAGGTAGCAGCATAGTCCTTTTTCAACACTGCGGCAAGCGCATAGAGTATGGGTAATTTGGTACCCGCAAGGCCCGGTAAAAACAGCCCTTCACCAATCACCACCGAGCGTTGTTTCCATTTGGGAAACTGCTCATCTAAACTGACCGGAATAAAGCCATATTTCTGCTGTGCCTTTTTCAGGGTGCTCAGGATAAGCTGTGCTTCCTGCTCGAAACGAACTGCCTGTTTGTTTCTCAGTCCTTCATTATTTACGGCAACACCCAGGTTTTTATAGCCGCTGCCCTCACCGTCAACAACACCTTTTTTTGTCGCGTCGATCGTATGGACCTGGGCTTTATTGGCCAGTGACCGGAACATTTCTGCAGCCACAGCATAGGCACTCAGTTGTTTGGCGCCCAGAAAGGTATTGTCTGGCGAAAGTTTCAGCGCCTCATTGGCATCATAGGTCGTCCATCCGTAGGCTTTATCTGCAATGCCATTGCCATTGGTATCCCTGTTGATCACAGATTGCAACAACACCTCTACGGTACCGAGCATCGACCTGACAAAGGCATCGTCGCGACTGATTTTCCAATAGTAATACAGCAGCAGTACAAAGGAAGTGTTTTCTTCTACGGCCATATGTGGACCGTAATTGTAGTTTGCCGTTTCATTCACAAAAGGCAAATCGCCCACGTCATGGTACAGGTAAGGGCCATATTCTGCGGCAGTCATACCTTGCTGGTAGGCGGGTTTGTTCTGGGCCGGGTTGGCCGCTACGGTCAACTCTGCCCGGGCGATATAATGGATCCACTGGCTAAGCTGAAGTTTCAGGCGCCAGGGGCAAAAAACAGCACTGACTTCCGTTTCATGTGCCACATCTACGGTGCTCAGGTGTTTAAACCGGCCTTCTGAAACGTAGAAACGGGCGACTGCATTTTTATCCAGCAAAAAAAAGGTATTGGCCAGATCGGTGTGGAAGGCTAAGGCCAAAACCCATTTTTCCTGGGCAGTTAAGGCCGAATGCATTAAACTGTCCTCAAATTTTTGAGTCAGCATGATGTTTTGTGTATAATTTTTACTCGCGTAATCCAATACTTCTGCAATGTTTTTCCAATACCGGGTATAGTAAAATTTAAGCGGCAGGTTGACGCGTTTGTCTTCAATTACCGTCTGGTCGTGGTGACTGGCGTAGACCTGGTTAAATTCTTGTCTGGCTTGTGGGGCTAAACTAAACTCATAAAATAATCCACCAAAGCCGGCTTCACTAAATGTCCCTTTTGCGGGTGTTTGGATGGCGGCTAAGGCCAGTTTTCCATTTAAGCTGGCATTGTCCCTAAAAAATACCGCCTGTTCGGTATTTTCCGGTTTCATCGGTTCCAGGCTCATGAAGTTGAAAGTCTTTACCGGTGTTTTTGCCAGGGCCACTTTAAGTTTGCAGTTTACCGGGGCCCGGCCTGCATTGTTGACCTGAACCTGCAAATAAAAACCCGGGAAGATCTGGGTTTGGATGGCTGCGCTATCGTCCAGGTCTTTGGATGGTGTAAAAGCCGAAATCAGGCTAAAGTTAACCTGGATGCCTTCGGGCGTTTCGCCGCTGATCAGCATCGATGTTGGTCCGAACCGGAGTTGCTGGTTGTTAAAATAGCTGGTGTTTCGGGGTAGTTTGGTTGTGCGAAAGCAATAGTTTTTTTTGCCGATGGTCAGGCCAATCAGTAAGCCGGTTTGCTCGTCCATATCGAAGCCCAGACTGCCACTTTGCATACTTTGTTTCTCATTGAGCAAGGAGAACGTGAAGCGGCTGCCCAACCGTGAGTTGAGCAGGGAGAAATTTGTACTGTCTGTAAGTGGTGTGGAGATCAGGTCCTGATCAACTTTGAAACTTTGTGCAGTAACGCTTAAAGACAAGCAGAGGGCCAGGGCGGCAAAATATATTTTTTGAATGTTCATTTTGAGCGATCTAAATGGTTAATTGCTTTTAAAACTTGAAGCGGGCAGGCCTTCCTGGTTGTACAGGTTGGCGCCGTCGGGGCTGTCGGCCCAGGCATAACGTACAGCAACCGGTTTGGCCATGTCATCGCGCCAAACGACCACCTGCTTGCCCAGAATTTTGGCTTGTGCAGGGACAAATTGCTTTCCGTCAGCAGAAATGCTGAACTGGTTTAGTTTTTCGCCTTTGCAGGTTAGTCCTGTTCCAATATGGTCAAAGGAGACGTAAACCTGGTTGCCCTCAATTTTTATCGCTTGGTATAAAGGTCCCGAATATTCAATGTTTTCGTGATAGGCAAGCTTCCGGGCTGCCAAAGCCAGGCGCTTACCCACATCTGATTTGTTTTTAGGATGTAGGTCAGTCTTTTCCCCAACATCATGGATCACTGCCATGGCGGTATGCGGTACTTTTAAAGTCCGCATCTGCGCTTCCCTCAATAAAGCCCAGTTGCTGGTTTCAGGTTCAGCAGGTGTGCTTAAATAATTGGCCAGCTGTACGTATAAAAATGGCAGGTCAGGCTGCTGCCAGTCCTTGCGCCACTGTGTAATCAATGCGGTTAACAAGGGCTCATATTCTGCAGGTCTGGGCACATTGCTTTCTCCCTGGTACCAGAGGATGCCTTTAATGCGGAAATCTGCGAGTGGCTTGATCATCGCGTAATAATAGGCTGTCGGGCTGTGCTGCGACAAGCCGTTGCCCTTGGGCAAAAGCTCTTTTTTCAGGCCAAACCTGAATACCCAGGCTTGGTCAAGCTGGATTGTCCCATTGGCAAATTTGAGCTGGTAAACGTTTTTTGGGTTGAAAGCAATGCCGGTAGTCGGACTGATCATCCTGATGCTGATCTCGTTTTTCCCTGCTTTCAGCAATCCGGCTGCAACAGCATAATTGCGGTCGGTATAGCCACTGTTAATGGATCCTATTTTTTGTCCGTTAAGGTAAGTTTCATCTTCGGTTTGCATGCTGCCCAGGGAAAGTGTTGCTGCCATACCTGCCAGGTGCGCCGGCACATCCACTGTGGTTTTAAACCAGATGGTGCCATATGGGGGACTGCTGAATTTTTTACTGAACTGCGTTAAATCCTGGATTTTCTGCCAGTTTTCTCCCGGCGCATAGCTTGTCAGAAACCACTTTTCAAGGATGCCTGAATCAGCTTCCTGAACGGATTTATACCAGGCTGCTGATTTTAAGCGATGGGCAGTTAAAATACGGGAAACCTCAGCGGTGTCTTTCAGCTTTTGAGCGATCTCGTCATAGGCCGGAAAAGATTTTAAGGATTCACTGTTTACCCAGGATTGTACCGGTGTTCCGCCTACACTGGAATTGATGATGCCAATCGGTACTTTGTATTTTTCGTACAGGTCTTTCGCAAAAAAGTACGCTACCGCCGAAAAATTCAATACCGTCTCTGGATTGGTACTTACCCAGCCCTGATCTGAACTTACCGCTTTGATGGGGTTAAAAGCCATATCCCTTTTAACCGTAAACTGTCTGATCATCGGGTAATTGCTGTTTTTAATTACCTCCTGGTAGTTTTCCTTGATGTTTGCCCGGTTCATCACAGCCTCCATGTTCGACTGCCCGGAACAAAGCCAGACATCACCGATCAGCAGGTCCTGAAGCCTGATGTTGTTGATCTGCATCACATAAGGACCGCCGGCTTGCTGCGGTTCAATAACCACTGTCCAGCGCCGGTTTGCATCAGCTTTTGTTTGGTAGGTCTTATTTCTGAAAGTCAGTGTAACGGCTTCATTTGGATTAGCCCAACCCCAGATCCGGATCTTTTGATCCCTTTGCAGGACCATTCCGTTACCAATCAATTGGGGGAGTTTGACTTCAGCTTTTGCCGTAATGACCATAAAAAGCAGGCTGACGATGCAATAGATTAACTTTTTCATACTGGAATATTTGGTGTAACAATGGTTACTTCAAATATAGTATAAAAACCATAAGTTATCGTACACGAAGCTTGATTAATGATTTTTATATTTGTGGTTTTAAAGCATCCATCCAGGCCAGGAAGTCAAAGTATTTGAGTAACTCCTTTTCATCTGCTTTCCGCTTGAGTTTATCCTTCAGCTCCTGCTGTTTTTTCCAGATCGGTCGCATTTTAGCCGTACTGCTGCGCCGGGGATTGGATAAGAATACCTGGAACAGCAAGCGTTCCAGGGCAAAGGATTTTCCAGTTTTATGAAACAGCCTTTTGTGTGTCCGGATTTCATACTCCAGATAGTCCAGGTTGTCCATCTCAAAATGGATCACCATCCTGAGTAACCTGGAAACCCGGTAAATGAGGTGTTTTGATCCCTGTTTGTCTTGTAAGATGCCAAGTGCAATATATTTGTTGGCCATATGGAGGTCTTTATTCAGGAAATAGCTGACCGAAAGAAAGAACAGCAGTTCCAATTGCTTGTCGCTATTTACCGCCTGCTTGCTCTTTGGCAGGAAGGACTTGTTTTTTTCGATCAGGGTCAGTGCCCCGGCATAGTCCTTTTTTCCGATCGCAGCATTCAATTCATAGATCAGCAGGCTTTGTCTGGCAGCCTGTAAAAAATGATCGGGATAGTTGCCGGTACTCAGCATTTGGATTTTTCTGGTAAAAAAATCCATTTCTTCATGGTAACCAATACTGCGCAGGCTGTCCAGGATCCCGTCTAAGGCAGAGAGGTAATCGTAAGGTGGCCAGGACCACAATTGCGGGTGTTGTTCAAACAACACATTCAGGGCTTTGAATATATTCAGGGCCGAACTGTAATCGCCGATCCGGCTCAAAAAGAAAGCCTGGAACAAGAGGTGCAGTTTCTTGGATTCAAATGATTGCTGGCTGCCGCGGGTAGTTATACTGAGTTCGCTCAGGATCAGATCGTTCAGCTTTTTGTCCGCCTGATCTCCGCTCGGAATGTCCTGTGCGCGCAGGCGATGATTCAACAATTCAAAAAGAGAATAATGTTCATGGGTTTGCCTTAAATTCTGAAGACTGCGTTTTGCTTTCATTTGCAGATCTACCAGTTGCTGTTCGCTCAGGTCGGGAAAGCTGTCTTCGGATAGGCTCGAAAGCTCCATTCTGGAAGCTGCGTAATGCATCAGGTTATCCTGTCGCTCTTTAGCCATAATTTTGATCTTGCCCAGTTCTTTTAAACCACGTTCTGGTATAGAACGCTCAAAGCACAGCTGTGCTTTCATAAGGCAATGGTGACTGTAAAACCAGTTGTCGTGGTCAATACGCATTTGAACCAGCATATCGGTCAGCACTTTGTACAAATAGGCCGCAGTATTGTCAAACGATTTTTTAGGATGTGCTTTTTTAAAGCGGGATTCTATATCGTCCGCAAGATCCTTTCCGTCTTCCTTACACATCAAATCAAATAAATTCATATAGTCTTTATCTGCCCCGGGAGCCGCATATCCACTTTTAAAATGTCTTCTTTCTGAACCTGATAACGATAGTACGAGTTTTTTAAGGTCTTGTTTTAACATAGGTTTCATGAAAAGATCGGAAATCCGACCTGTTAAATTGTTGATATACAGCTTGTGTTTGTGAAACTAATAAATTTTTTAAACAATTACAGTTCATAGATTATTAAAAAGTTGGTATGTTTTAATTGACAATTCAAATTAAATTTGGATCACAAGCTAACCAAATAGACTTAACATGTTGAATAAAATTATTGTAACAGGCAGTATGAATATGGATATGGTGGTGAAAACCGATCATATCCCTAAACCGGGTGAAACGGTACTTGGCGGTACGTTTTTTATGAACCCTGGTGGCAAAGGAGCAAACCAGTCTGTCGCGATTGCGCGTTTGGGCGCTGAAGTTGTTTTTATCGGAAAAATAGGGGACGATATCTTTGGTAAACAGTCTGCCCAGCTCTTTGATGAGGAGGGTGTGGATATCGGCGGCATCATCTCTGACGAAAGTTCCTCCTCTGGAATTGCCCTGATCACAGTGGATCGTCAGGGCGAGAACAGCATAGTGGTTGCTCCGGGCGCCAACGCAAAGCTGAGTCCGGCCGATGTAAGCGCGGCAATCAAAAGGTATGCGAATTACAAGATCTTGTTGCTCCAGCTGGAAATTCCAATGGAAACGGTTGCCTGTGCCTTACAAACAGGCAAGGAACTCGGAATGAAAGTGATCCTGAACCCGGCACCCGCCAATAAAGAGGTTAAAAATTATTTCCACCTCATCGACATCATTACGCCAAATGAGCACGAAGCTGAAATGCTTTCGGGTATAAAAATCGAAAACCTGGACTATGCCCAGGCAGCTGCCCGCAAGCTTCAGGAAATGGGTGTTAAAAATGTAATCATCACCCTTGGTAAATCGGGGGCCGTTGTTTTGGAAAATGACGACTTCTATCATGTTCCTGCTCCGGTTGTGGAGGCTGTGGATACCACTGCGGCTGGCGACGTGTTTAATGGCGCATTGGCAGTGGCGTTATCTGAAGGGAAAAGCCTGAAAGAAGCTGCCGGGTTTGGCTGCATAGCGGCCTCGATAGCGGTTACCCGTATGGGTGCTCAATCGTCTATTCCGTACCGCAATGAGTTCATTTTAGAACAGATGAAAAAAATGAAATAATCGAGAGATTATCAATACCATTTACACCAAATATAAACCGATCATTATGAAATTATCAATCTACAGGGCGCTTGGCGCAGTGTTGTTTTGTGCCATACTTATGGGCCAGGCCAAAGCACAGGAATATAGTAATACCGTAAAACCCGTAGTCAATGATGTGGTGCCAACGGTCTGGGATATCCAGCTGCCGGCGCAGAATACCTTAACGGGCTATCTCGGCGACCGCTATACGGAAAACCTCAAAAACAGGTTGCTGCATATCGATGAGGCTGGTCTATTGGATGGCTTTACGCACAGACCGGGTAAACACCGCTGGATAGGTGAACACGTGGGTAAATACCTGGAAGCAGCCGCCAATACCTGGAAAATTACCAAAGATCCGGCCTTGAAAATACAAATGGATCGCATTGCCAATACCCTGGTGGGTACACAGCTTCCTGATGGTTACCTGGGTACTTATCTTCCCGAAAACTATTGGACATCATGGGATGTCTGGTCGCACAAATATAATCTGATTGGTCTGATGGCTTATTATAGCGTGAGTGGCGACCGCAAATTTTATTCCGCTGCGGTGAAGATCGGGGATTTGTTGTGTCGTACATTTGGCGACAATCCTGGTCAGAAGGACATCATTAAGGCTGGTTCTCATGTTGGGATGGCCGCAACCTCGGTCATCGACCCAATGGTTGATCTGTACCGCTGGACCGGCGATAAAAAATACCTCGACTTTTGTCGTTACATCATTTCTGCATACGATCATCAGGGTGGGCCAGCCATCATCAATTCCTTGTTAAGGCATCAGCAAGTCAATAAAGTGGCAAACGGTAAGGCTTATGAAATGCTGTCAAACCTGGTAGGGGTTATCAAACTTTACCGCGTAACCGGGCAGCCGGAGCTGTTTCAGGCTTCAAAAATTGCTTTTGATGACATTGCTTCCAAAAGATTGTTTGTGTCTGGAACCACCAGCGACCACGAGCGCTTTAAAGATGATTTTGAATTGCAGGCAGATACGGCCGCACATATGGGCGAAGGTTGTGTGACAACGACATGGATCCAGTTCAGTATGCAATTGCTGGGGATAACCGGAGAGATGAAATATTTCAATGAGATCGAAAAATCAGTATACAATCATTTACTGGCAGCCGAAAACCCGGCAACTGGTTGTGTGAGTTATTATACACCGCTGATTGGCATTAAACCTTACCGTTGCCACATTACCTGTTGTTTATCCAGTGTACCCAGGGGCATTGCGCTGATCCCTTATTTAAATTATGGGCAGCTGGAAAAAATACCAACAGTGTTCTTTTATGAACCTGCAGCGATCAAAGACCGCATACTGGTAAACAACCAAACCATGCCGCTGGGGCTCAACATTCAAAGTAAATTTCCGCAAGAGGGTAAGGCAGTAATTGCCGTTGATGTACCAAAAGCAGCAACCTTTGCCATCCAGCTGCGGGTGCCGGCATGGGCCACAGCATTTAAGGCTACCGTGCATGGTAAAGTATATTCCGGTAAGCCCGATCAGCTGATCAAAATTGCCAATCACTGGAAAGCCGGGGATCAGATTGCGGTTACTTTTGACATTCCGGTACAGGTTTTACCTGGTGGCAAAAGTTACCCCAACGAGATTGCCATTAAGCGCGGTCCGCAAGTGTTGGCGTTAGATGCGACCTTAAACAAGGCTTTGGATGACAAATATACCATTAACACTGGTCCTGCATTGATCAGTCAGGGTAAATTGCCTGCCGATTGGTTGGGTAAGCAGGTGTATCAGTTGCCGGTCCTGCGCAAGGGCGGTGTGAAATCAGCCTTAACCCTGGTGCCTTATGCAGATGCCAGTCAGACCGGTGGTCATTCCTCCGTTTGGATCCCTGCTGCAGTTCTATCTAAATAATCAATCATTCTCTAAATCACAGGATCTATGTTTATCGTCAACAGTTATACACTGGCCATAGTATTTTGCATCATCACGATGTTATGCTGGGGCTCATGGGCAAATACACAAAAGCTAGCCAGTAAAAACTGGCGCTTTGAATTGTTTTATTGGGACTATGTCCTTGGAATTTTGATGTTTTCCATCATTTCGGCTTTCACACTTGGAAGCATGGGGTCGGAAGGCCGCAGCTTTTTACCTGATCTGGCCCAGGCTTCCAATGCCAATATCCTGGGGGCCTTACTGGGCGGCGTCATTTTCAATGCCGCGAACATTTTGTTTTCTGCAGCGATAGCCATTGCGGGTATGGCCGTAGCCTTTCCGCTGGGCATTGGCCTGGCATTGGTCCTGGGGGTAATCATCAACTACATGGCTTCGCAAAAAGGTGATCCTTTAATGCTCTTTATTGGGGTCGGTTTTGTGATGCTGGCCATCATCATCAATGCCCTGGCCTATAAGAAAGCTTCGAAGGTGAAAAATGTCGTTTCTTCCCGGGGCATTTTGCTGGCCTTGATTGCCGGTACCCTGATGTCTTTCTTTTACCGCTTTATCGCCGCATCCATGGATCTGGATAATTTCGCAAATCCCGAGGCCGGAAAGATGACCCCATACACGGCAGTATTCATTTTTTCAGTAGGCATTCTGATCAGCAATTTTCTCTTCAATACCATTCTAATGAAGTATCCTTTGGAGGGGGAGCCGACCAATTACAAAGCCTACTTTAAGGGTAAAACCGGCACGCACCTGGTCGGGATATTGGGTGGTTTGATCTGGGGACTGGGCAATTCCTTAAACATCATTGCTGCCGGACAGGCCGGGCCTGCCATATCTTATGGATTGGGGCAGGGTGCCACTTTGATTGCTGCGCTTTGGGGCGTATTTGTATGGAAGGAGTTTAAAGGTGCACCCCAGGGAACAAAGTCGTTGATTGTCCAGATGCTGTTGTTCTTCGTCATTGGAATCGGCTTTATCATTTACGCAGGAATCAAGGCTTAAACATCCAGGCTACCCTGTTGGCCATGTTTAAAAATGTAAGAAACTAACCGGCTGTAGTCATTGCGACGAACAGGCCGGCTTTAAAAAAACCAAATATTAAACCAATTGAATTATGTTTATTTTAGAAAAATCTAAAGTAATAAGGGCTTATTGCAGGCCACTTATTCTGGCTGGCAGTCTGGCCCTCTTTTTCAGTCCATTTCATGGTTTAGGGAAATCCACAAATGTTTTCATCGGGTCTGAAACGAAATGGAATAACATCACTGTCCAGGGAAAAGTATTGGACGAAGATGGTTTTCCGCTGATCGGTGCAACAATTGCTGTGAAAGGCACTAAAGTTAAAACGCTGACCAATGAAAAGGGCGAGTTTAGCCTTAAGGATATTGCAGACGATGCCGTATTGATTGTTTCCTATGTTGGTGGTAATCCCGCAGAATACCCGGTCACAGGGAGAATGATGACCATTAAATATGTGTTCAAAGACAATACCTTAAATCAGATTGTCGTAGTGGGTTATGGAACGCAAAAGAAATCTAAAATCACTGGTGCGATTTCGTCTGTGGGTTCAGAAGTATTTGAGAACCGGCCCCTGACCAATGTAACACAGGGCTTGCAGGCTTCAATACCCAATTTGAACATCATTCCGAACAATGGAAGCCCCAATGTGGCCCCGGCCATTAACATCAGGGGCACCATGTCCATCAACGGTGGCTCGCCACTGGTACTGGTAGACGGAGTGGAAATGAACATGAACCTCATCAATCCAAACGACATTCAGAATGTGACGGTGTTAAAAGATGCAGCCTCTGCGGCAATTTACGGGGTTAGGGGTGCTTTTGGAGTCATATTAATTACCACAAAAACAGGTGCCAATACGGATAAAACCACCATCGCTTACACCAATAACTTTGGTTTTTCAAGACCAAGTGTGTTTCCTGAAATCACCAAAACCAATTATGAACATGCCGAATTTGTCAACAAAGCCCTTCAGAATGCGGGCCTGGCCGACTTATTCAGTGCCGGGGAGATCAGCAGGATGAAAGCCTGGACTGCAGACCGGTCCTTACCAGAATATGTAATTGAAGCGGGTAATTATGTGTTTAATGGGTATAACAATTGGATTGATATGCTGGTAGATAATTATGCGCCTTCTCAAAGACACAACCTGTCTTTATCCGGAGGAAACGCCAAAACCAAATTTTTCAGTTCCATTGGTTATAACAACCAGCAGGGCATTCTGAAAGTAAACCCGGATATCTATTCGAGGTTAAATACCCGTTTGAACATAGAGAATACGCCGTACGACTGGTTAAAAATAGGTTTCACCACCTTGTTTAACAGCAATAAATTTGATGAGCCTTACCAGTATGCCGGCAATACCTGGAACCAGTTCGTATTTGCCAGTCCGCTGAGGAGAAACAAATGGGAAGGCAATTCCGCGTATCCGGAATACGACAAATACATTGGCATGTATTTCAACGACCAGAATCCACTGGCTTTACTGGATAAAGCCGGACGTGTCATTAGCCGCAACAATGACCTTTGGAACAATGCCAAAGCAGATTTTACCCTGAGCAAAAACTGGCGGGCACATGCTGATTTTAACTACAACATCAACTGGGATGAAAACACCGCACACCGCAAAGCTTTTACCATGCTGGGCGGTAATTTTGTACCGGGCGAGGGGCCAACAACACCAAATTCTTACCAGGTAAGTAATTATAAAAGAAATTATTATTCACTAAACCTCTACACAGAATACGAACAGACCTTCAATAAACACTACCTGAAAGGGATGTTGGGTTACAATCAGGAGCTGACCAGGTACCGCAGTCAGGTGGTATCCAGAACAAGCTTACTAAACCAGGAACTGCCAACCTTAAGCCTGGGTACAGGCGAGCAAAAGGTTGCTGAAACTGGCTATGAATGGGCTTTAAGGGGCGGCTTTTTCAGGCTGAATTATGCTTACGACGACAAATACCTGTTGGAACTGAACGGCCGGTATGATGGTACATCGATTTTTCCAAAGGATAAGCGATTTGCTTTCTTCCCTTCTTTTTCTGCAGGATGGCGCCTGAGTAAAGAGAACTTTATGAATTGGCTGCAACCCGTAGTGAACGATTTTAAAATCAGGGGTTCTTATGGTACTTTGGGCAATCAGCTCTTAAATTCTTCGAGCTGGTCGGGCAATATCAAATACTATCCTTACATCCCATTCCTGAGCTCGTCTTTTTCTAATAATTATGTGTTTGGTAGCAATACAGAGCTGGTTATCGAGCCTTCAACACTGGTGTCCAATAGCCTCACCTGGGAAAAAGCAAGTACCATAGATATCGGTGCTGACCTCGCTATGTTCAAATCCAGGCTGTCTATGGGCTTCGACTGGTACCAGCGTACCACCTCGAACATGTTGATGTCAAAAGAGTATCCTGAACTTTTGGGCGCGAGTTCTCCGGTAGAAAACTTAGCTTCATTACGTACGAGAGGCTGGGAGTTTAGCCTGAACTGGAGGGCGCAGAAAAATGATTTTAATTATGCATTGGGACTGATTTTGAGTGATTCGCAAGCGGAAATTACCAAATTTTACAACCCAACAGGTACCTTGACCAATTTTTATGTAGGTCAGAAACTGGGCGAGATCTGGGGATATACTACAGAAGGATTTTATCAGTACGATGCGGATGTGACCAGCCATGCCAGCCAGACGAATATTGCCAGTGCCTGGGCACCAGGCGACATCATGTATAAAGACCTGGATGGCGACAACAAAATTACAGTAGGGGACAATACCATTTACAATTCTGGCGACCGCCGGGTAATCGGCAACAATACCCCACGTTACAACTACGGATTTAATGGTTCTGTTGGTTATAAAGGATTTGAGTTGTCTGCCTTTGTTCAGGGCGTTGGTAAACGCGATTTCTGGCCTCGTGATCAGGCTTTCTGGCCGGTAGCCACCCAGTTCTTTTCTACCCAGGAATGGTTCCTGAAAGAATCCTGGACAGAAGACCATCGCGATGCGTATTTCCCGAGGCCGGTAGCCAGAAGTACTAAAAATCAGCAGGTTCAGACACGCTATCTGCAAAACGCGGCCTATCTCCGCCTAAAAAACCTGACACTGGCCTATAACTTTAAGAAGACCTGGCTGAATAAGATCAGGATGAGCGGACTTCAGGTGTATGCCAGCGGAGAAAACCTGTTCTTCATTTCCAAAGTGAAAGGCGCTTACGATCCGGAAGCTGCTGGCGGAAGTGGCGCCATGCTTTACCCTTTCCAAAGGATTTACTCACTTGGCTTAAGTTGTACTTTTTAATCCTCACATCATGAAAAATCTATTGTATATACTCATTATTGCCAGTTTTTGTTCCTGTAGTAAAGATTTCCTGGACCGGAACCCGACTACAGATTTAAACAACAATACGTTTTGGAATACTGAGGCCGATCTGAAATCGTTTTCGAACGGTATTTATAATGATGCAGGCAATAACGCCCTGTATACGTTTTACCTGGGTTTTACCAATATCCCTTTTGGTAGTGCCACACATGCCGTGGTTCCTTATGAAGTTTCCTCAGACAACCATGCTTCGCTGGCCGCGGAACACATTGCGTTTGCCAGGGTGTCTGCGGGACAAAATTTTGTAGCTACCAATGCCAGCGATGCAGGCTGGAACTGGGGGATTTTGCGAAAATGCAACATCATGCTCAGAAACTACACAAAGGCGCAAATTCTGGAGTCCATCAGGAACAACTATGCCGGGGAAGCGTATTTTTTCCGCGCCTGGTTTTACCTGGACAAAGTGCAGAATTTTGGTGATGTACCTTACGTGAGTAAGCCTTTGGACAATACTTCTGAGGAGCTTTTTGAAGCCCGGCAACCAAGAAAGCAGGTCATGGATTCGGTATTGCGGGATATTGATATGGCAATCAATTATTTACCCGCAAGCTGGAGCACACCGGGCAGGGTAAATAAATATGTGGCACTGGCCCTAAAATCCCGCCTTTGTTTGTATGAAGGCACTTATCGGAAATACCACAATTTAGGTGATTATGAAAAATACCTGAACCAGTGTGTGGACGCTTCAGCATTGCTGATGAGTTCTGGAAAGTATTCACTATACAAAACCGGAAATACTGCAGCCGATTACAAAACTTTGTTTGTAACTAAGGATTTAAGCACCAATCCGGAAGTGATATTTTCCAGGGCCTATGTACAAGGGGTGCTTACCCACAACATGAGCGGTTATGTGGCTTCACAGCTGGCAGGCCCAACCCGGGATTTTGTAGAAGATTTCCTTTGTCTGGAAAGCGATGGCTCTGCAAAGCCTGTTGCTTTAAGTACAGCTTACTCCAACAGTACGATGGAAGCTGAGTTTAACAACCGAGATCCAAGATTAAAGCAGATTGTACTAGACCCGCGGGAGGAGCAGGCCGTGTTTAAAACACAGGTGGGATATCCACGTTTGCAGGGCATGCAGGGAAATGTGAGTCCGACAGGCTATCATTTAATTAAATATTACGATTACAACCAGATGTTGTTGTCTACCAATCAGGATACCGATGCACCGCTTTTCAGATACGCTGAAGTTCTGCTGAATTTTATTGAAGCCAAAGCGGTATTGGGACAGGCCACTAAAACTGATCTTGACCAGTCTGTTAACCTGGTTCGCAGGCGGGCAGGAGTGCCTGACCTGACCATGACCCCGGTGGCAGACCCCAAATATGCTGGTCTGGGACTGGATCCTTTAGTCGTTGAAATCAGGCGCGAAAGAAGGGTAGAGCTCTGCTATGAACAATTGCGGTACCAGGACCTGATGCGTTGGAAAATGGGCGCACAGCTCAATAAGCAAGTCCTGGGTATTCGCTTTGAACCTACCGATCGGGCCAACCCGAAATTTGCGGCAGTCAGCAGCAGTGTGAAAACCACTACCGTGAATGGTAAAAATTACATCGATGTACTGGCTTCTTCTGAACTGCGGAATCGGAAATTTACTGAATCGAAGAATTACCTGTTTCCAATACCCATTAACGTAATTTCTAAAAACCCGGCAATCGGTCAGAATCCGGACTGGTAAGGCCTTTTATATGTAGCACCCGCATCAGGATAAATGATGCGGGTGCTTTGATTTCTGGTAAAGAATAGCTAAAATTAGAAATTGAATTTTTGATTGCTCATCAATAGCTATAGACCGTTTCACCCATGTAAACAATGGCATGGTATTTAGAAGAAAAGAAACATATGAACAGAAATCGGGTTTTAAGCTTTCAGGTAGCCGCTTGGCTTTCCTTTTCTATTGCAGTATTGTCGGCCTGTAACCCTTTTCCCAAAAAGGATACGCATCCCGAAGTGCCTTTCTTAATGGATCTTGTAAAAGACAATACTAAGTTTGTCAAAGTAATCGGTCATGAGCACCTCTCTGAACTGATATTCCTGAAAGATGACAGGATATTAATTAAGCCAGACAACAGCAATATTCCCTTTAAAATCATGGATCTGCAGGGAAAGCTGATCATCGCGCAGGTTTTTGACTGGAAGCTACCTTTTTATGTGGATAAGCAGGGAAATTTATACTTTAACAGGGAGAAATACAATTATCCGGACTATAAACAACATGCTCAGTTTAAAACAGTGGTTTTTAAAGACAGCATCGATAAAAAGTCTGAAGCCTTGGGTGATCAGTTTCCCGATAGTGTAAAGTTTAAAATGATTGATGCTTATGAAGTTAAACTATTACAGCCTTACGGATTAAAGCCCTGCGAATATCAGGTGGTAAATCAGGAAAAATGCCATGTTTTTGAAGTAAGGAATAATACCTTACTGGTGAGGCAGGATGAGTTGTTTAAAAGTGATTTTTCCAGAGCAGCTGTAGAAGCAGATCGGTTTGATGACGATGTGTTGATCCGCTGGGAAAATGGAAGGATTGCAAGTCCCCGTTATATGTCTTATTATCAAATTGGTCAATATAAAGCCAAGTGTGACGACGGTACCTTACCCACATTGATTAAAATCAAAGGGCAAAACTATTTATTTGCTTACGCCCTGGGGCTTTTTTTAATCAAGTAGTACCACCCTCCCTTGTGGGGAGAGTGGTTTGAAATTCATATAGTGTTGAAATTAAGGCGCTGCCTCAGCGTAAGTAGAGGCGATTTTTAACGCATGTACCCGATTTTCAACCAAGGTCGCACTTGCACCGTATACGCCCCATTTCGGATCGCAATAATCAGCATCTAATGTCCGGCCCATATAACGCTGCAAACCATTGCTCAAGGTCTGTTTGGTGCCATTGTACCAAAATTCAATAAAGCCAATGCTGGCATCCCTGGAAACTTTGATCCGGATGACAAATCGGTTCCAGCTATTGACGGACATGGGCGTACTCCAGATATAGGTTGTGGTTCCGCCCGGTGCGGCATGCATCAATTTCAGATCTCCATTTACGGCTTTGATCACGATCGGATAATTCTGTAACATGTTGCTGCCATAGGCTTTCCATTGGAAAAAAGCATTTGTTGTTGTGTTGACAGGCATTGCGACCTGCGAACGCCAGCCAATATAAATGTCATCACCTTCATCTGCCTGAAAGCCAGAAGCCGCGTGTACTTCACAACGGTTGCTGCCCACAGGCTTGCTAAAGCGCCAGATTTTTCCATAAGTGGTATTGTTGGCTGCTGCGATGGTAGATCCGTCTTCGACATTTAAGGTCTTAAATACACCCGTTCCGGAATTTGCATCGCCATCCCAGAGAATGGATGCAATGGATAGATCGTTGCTTTGTAAAGCTGATTTCGAAACACCAGCAGCGTTTGTGTTGATGGCTTCCGGACTGCTGAGTTGTTCTTTACAGCTCCCTGCGGTCAATAGGATCAGCAGCAGTGCCGCCGGATTAAGAATTGATTTTTTCATTGTTTTGAAGTTTTAGGTTATGATTGTTATTGTATTTTTTTTGAAAAACAAATTGACAAACCACTACCACGGCCCGGCTAAAACAAGAATTGTCAGTCATATTTGGTAAGTGTAATTAACTAAGAAGATTTGAAGATTTAATTGATGAAATTGGCCAATGGTTCAAACATCTTGTCAATCTAATGTGGGTATGATAGCTAGATTGTGAATTATGCGGATTTATTAAAAAAAACTATTTTTGAATACTGAATAAGATATTTATCAAGGTTTAAATAGGAAAGTATTGATCTTTATAAAATGCTGGAAGTAGAAATTAAGCCTAACGTTTTAGATCGGGTTCGGAAATTGATCATCAGTTCTGATATCGTCACTTATGAGGATTCAAACTGGAAAGCTGTTCCGAATACTACGTTTAATAAAGATGAAATTGAGGCCCTTAGATTTGGTATAGAACCCATTCAAGGATATGTCTTTACTATTGGTTTGACATATTGCGTAGACATTAAGGGGCTTGATGGCAGCGTAATGAAAATTAGATTTACTTCTTTATATGGAATCAGAGGCAAGCAATTGCATGAAAAATATGTCAGTATTCTCAACGCCTTATTCAATACACATCAGGAAGACATCATCAACAGGCATATAGAATCATTTAATGGAAATTCATTTGTAGAAATTCTGGGAACAACTTTCAATACAGAAGGGGTGATTCTAAATGGAACTGATATACGCTACGGTGATTTAGGGTTTAAGGAATATAAGGGCTACTACGCGTTATTCTCCAAGAGTAATCCAAAGCTTTATAAAGCATATAGCTATTTAAAGGACTGGAATTCTGCAGTTGTTTACAGTCTGTCAAAGCAGTTATTGGCTGACGTAGCTGGAGAACAGTGAAATCTATATTGGAGACTGAATTTGCAGCACATATCTGAATGGGGTAATTTTTATTGTACAGTTCTTGTTACCTACAAAAACCGGATCAATTCATCAGGTGGTAAAACAGTTATTCCAGCATCTTTAAAATCCTTAAGATTCCTGGTCACAATGAAATCTATATTGGACACTGAATGTGCAGCATATATCTGAATAGCATCTTCAAAATCTTTATGGTTAGATATCAGGCTTTTTTTAATAATAGAAATGTCAATCGAGATCAGCTCCATAAAGTCCAGAAGGGAATAAAGTATCTCCCTTAACTCTTTTTCTTCTATATATTTTTTTAGTAAATAATGTGTTGTCGCAAATGAATGGGAGGAGGTAAAGAGCTGTACCTGCTTTCGTTCTGCTAAATCAAAGATTTCCACGGCAAACTTACTGAACGGAGCTCTGTCGGCTAAGAGGTCGATCAGGATATTTGTATCAACAAACACATTCTTCATAAATGCTTGTTTTCAAAATAACCGGTTAATTCTTTCTTTTCATCGAAATCTGACGGCAGTTTAATCGATCCTACTAGTTTCTTAAGCTTGGGAGAAATCTGTTTTGTTTCCAGGTGTTCATCTGTTAGGGTCTCCAAATACTTTTCAATCAACTCCGACAAGCTTCTGCCAGTTTGCTTTGCATAGGACTTCGCTTTTTTTATAACGTCCTGCTCTACAGTTAATGTTAATTTCGTTGTCATGATACGTGTATTTAAAACAAATATACGTATTGGCTTTAAAATAAAAAATAAGGTTTTTTGATTTAAGGGTGCGGTGATTCATCTCAAGGCGATTAGGTAGGATGTACGACAAGTTTCTAGGTTTAGACGCTCGAATTTGTCTTAGCAATATTTAAGGAATCTATGGAATACGCTACTAGGTAAATTTTATTCAGATTGTTGTCCGAAGAAGAGATTGAGTTATATTTTAGTTAACTGGCAGGCGCGTAGGCCCAATCCATTAGCTATTTAACCTAGTTCTTTTTTAGCTAAAATCGCAAGTCTTCCTGTAATCCTCCCGGATTTCGAACCGGTCTGTTGACGATAATTCAAATCATAACTGGGCTGGTTACAAGCTGATTGTTAGCTTCATTTATGCCATAAATGTGGAATGTCTGAGTTATTTCATCATGAGCAGTGCTAATGACCAATTTGTATAATCTAGTTTTTGCACGTGTATTACCTTTTAGATATATCATTTTTTCTATTTTTAAGCTTACGTCTAAAACACATCATGGGAGATATCATAGGCACATTTTACTTTAAAAGAACTAAATCAGGAAATCTTATAGGTAAATATACAAATTGCGGAATAGATGCTGTAGATGCTGAAGTAGCCAACACTAGAAGTTTCCATGCTGTACAGGCAAATGTTCAATTTTGAATAACGAAATTATCAACTGATGAATATAGATTGCAAAAAAGGTGATGCAACAACCCCTGAAAACAAAGGGAATAAAATAATAGTACATGTCTGCAATGATATTGGTGCCTGGGGAAAAGGCTTTGTGATGGCAATTTCAAAACGTTGGAAAGAACCAGAACGTAGCTATAGACATTGGTTTAAGACAAAAGACAACTTCGTTCTCGGTCAAGTCCAATTTGTACAGCTTGAAGATGAGCTTTGGGTTGCTAACTTAATCGGACAGCATAAGATCTATAAAGACGAGCAAGGGAATGCACCAATTCGCTATGAAGCAATTTTATCAGGGCTGGATAAAGTAGGGCAATTTGCATTAGAGAATAATGCTACAGTTCATATGCCGAGAATTGGTTGTGGATTAGAAGGTGGAACCTGGGACAAAATAGAACCATTAATCCAATCTACTTTGATAGAAAAAAACATACTGGTAACGGTTTACGACTTTTAATATTCTGAACGGTTACCGTTTAGCGTAATATTATCAGACCTGGTATGGTTCAATAGTGGCCAGTTTTATGATATTTTAGCAGCCAATGCCTATGGCAGACAGCTCAATGAAGAATTAAGATCGCTAAGCGAAAAGCAAAAAGAGAATATAAAAAAGTATTGGAAAAACGGAGAAATTGCCAAAATACTATTCCGAAAAAACCAGCAGGTTACTGAACTGGACAAATTCAAATCGCCCACTGTTGTATTTGTGTACCTGACAAACGGATCTTCGCCCCGAAAGTTATGGGAAGAAAAAATTAAGGATGCCACTGGCGCAAAATCATTGCTGGCGATGGTTTTATATTTTCTTTTAATTCTTTGCTGGTGGTGGGGCTTTCATTTCTGCGGGTTTCTGGTATTTGTCCGATAAATTCTCCGTATCAATTCCTTTCATCTTGCCGCTTATTTTTTTTAAGCCATATTTATCGGTAACATATCTGTCAGTCATACGAAATGCGCCAATATAATCATAGTGGTCAGTTATAACCGTTAAAGTATCGTTTTCTACCTTATAAAAAACCTTTATGAATAATTTTGCCATTTCTCGTTGCGTATTTTGTGATTTCCATTTCGCTCGACTTTCGCTTATCAAATGTGATTTTATATACTTCTAATGTATCGCCATTGATTTGTCTTAAATCTGAGTTTATGGCTTGATAACCTAAATAAACATTGAATTTTTCCTTTTTAATTTTAAAATCTTCTTTCCATTTATCGTTCTTAGCTATATCGGAAGTTCCAACAGTTCTTAATTCTGGTTTTGGCTTTTTTTGTGAAAAAGCATTTGTAAAAAATGTTGTGAATAGTATAAGCGTAAATATTCTTTTCATTGATTTATGTTTTAAGTACGGTCGGTCAGAAAATTACTGCCAACGTTTTGGGTGTTGCCGAAAGGTGGGAAATAGTAGCACTACCTTTCAGCTAATGTACAAATTTTGATAGAAGCTCAAATGTTAGTACACATTAAACTTCCTGATGCAAAATCCTTCGCCTCAGGTATTTCATTTTTCCGCGCAAATAAAGGAGGCATTATAGAAGTCAATCATCTGGGTATGAAAAGACATCATGGTTCTGATTTCTTCCAGATCAGCATATTCAGAGGTATGATATAAAGATTTCTTCTATAATGAATGGATTAATGACATAATAATTGATTGTTTTAATGGATATCTTTAAGCCTTTTGACTTTAGTATTTATATTAACAGCAAATTTGCTATTAATATATTTGTTTTATGGGTGTCTATTTGTTTTGTGAAGTATTTAAAAGACGAAGATTTTATTAAGAAGTTTGGACAAATTTTCTGATTTAAAAGTTAAAGACAAAAAATCATAGCTTTATTCAAATTAACGTCAGATATATAGACGCTCAATGTGGTTTTATATCTGAAAAAATAAGAAAACAAATGTCTAAACGTCAAATTTTTGGAATAGTAATAATCATTTTAGGTATTGGAATGCTTTTATATGGGGTATCGATGTTTGCCTATCAGGGCCCTCCATTAAACCCTGTTGTGAGTAAAATTGGAGAATATTCCTTTGTTTTCTGGCTGCCAATGATAATTGTAGGTACATGCTTGCTCACCATAAAAAAAAGATAAGAGCTTAGAGACTAGATTTTCTTTAAGTTGAATATAGAATAAAGAAGAATTATATAAATGAGGAACATACCTTATAAGATACAAAAGAATATTGATCACATTGAGGTGTTAAAAAAACAAATATCTCAGTGGAGAAAACTTAGTATTGAGGATCTTTTTCAAAGTGTAAAGGAATTTGAAAAGACCCCAAGACTAGAAGTATCGATTTATTATAACGATCTTTTTAATGATGTAAAGTTTTCTGAAATACTTTTAGACATTTATAAAAGCAATGCTGATCATGCCAAAATGGCTATCCTTCTTATTTCTGCAATAGGAAATATGATTCAAAGATACAACTTGCCGGAATCCCAAGATATGTATGATTTTATGGTCGAAAATGCTTACAAAAAAAATGTGGGGCCTTATGTGGCGATATTTCTTCCAAGACTGAAACACTTTAAAAATTATAGCAAAAAATGGCAGTATTTTATGAATGTGAAGGAATTGTCTCCTAAAAAAGTAGCAGAAAGTTCTTTCGAGGCCATTATGGCTTTGTATGGTAATCAGATACCCGAGGAAAATAAAGAAGAAGTAGTCCGTTACTTCAACAAAAAATCTGAAAAATCAAACAATGTATATGGTAGACAGCACTATTTAGATTTAGCAAATAAATTTAAATAATGCTGAGCTGCGATCAGACAAAATATTGAAATCAATGAACTTAATTCTTTATGGTTAGATATCAGGCTTTTCAAAAATAACCGGTTAATTCTTTCTTATACAGGCAAATGTTCAATTTTGAATAACGAAATTATCAACTGATGAATATAGATTACAAAAAAGGTGATGCAACAACCCCTGAAAACAAAGGGAATAAAATAATAGTACATGTCTGCAATGATATTGGTGCCTGGGGAAAAGGCTTTGTGATGGCAATTTCAAAACGTTGGAAAGAACCAGAACGTAGCTATAGACATTGGTTTAAGACAAAAGACAACTTCGTTCTCGGTCAAGTCCAATTTGTACAGGTTGAAGATGAGCTTTGGGTTGCTAACTTAATCGGACAGCATAAGATCTATAAAGACGAGCAAGGGAATGCACCAATTCGCTATGAAGCAATTTTATCAGGGCTGGATAAAGTAGGGCAATTTGCATTAGAGAATAATGCTACAGTTCATATGCCGAGAATTGGTTGTGGATTAGCAGGTGGAACCTGGGACAAAATAGAACCATTAATCCAATCTACTTTGATAGAAAAAAACATACTGGTAACGGTTTACGACTTTTAATATTCTGAACGGTTACCGTTTAGCGTAATATTATCAGAACTGGTAGGGTTCAATAGTGGCCAGTTTTATGATATTTTAGCAGCCAATGCCTATGGCAGACAGCTCAATGAGAAGTAAGCTCGCTAAGCGAAAAGCAAAAAGAGAATATAAAAAAGTATTGGAAAAACGGAGAAATTGCCAAAATATTATTCCGAAAAAACCAGCAGGTTACTGAACTGGACAAATTCAAATCGCCCACTGTTGTTAACGACATTTCGCTGGTTGCTAACAATAAAGTTATGGATACAATTGTGTCCAAATATAAAGGAAAGGTTGTTTTTATTGACCTTTGGGCAACATGGTGTAGTCCTTGCCTGGATGCAAAGAAGGAATTCAGAAATACAAAGGGAGAGTTTCACGATAAGAACGTTGTATTTGTGTACCTGACAAACGGATCTTCGCCCCGAAAGTTATGGGAAGAAAAAATTAAGGGAATAGGCAGTGAACATTATTATCTGAAAAGCACTCAGTGGGAGTACATCATGGATCATTTTAGGCTCGAATATATTCCGTCGTATCTTTTGTATGATATTTAGTTATGCTCAAGGTGATATTCAGGATTTTAGCTGCATTATATGTATTTTTGGTCAACACCATTTGTTGCTAATAAACTTAATATGTTGGAAAAACAATTTGCCCAAGTGATTGATCTCATTAAAGAGTCTCGATTTAATGCCTTGAAATCTGTTAATACTGAATTAATTGATCTTTATTGGAAAATTGGAAAGTATATTAGTAGCAAGATTGAGAACTCTGATTGGGGCCAGTCAGTTGTTGATCAGCTGGCTGAATTTTTGCAGCGCAACGAGCCAGATCTAAAAGGTTTTTCAAATAAGAATCTTTGGCGAATGAGACAGTTTTATGATGTTTATAAGGACTCTCCAAAACTCTCACCACTGGTGAGAGAAATTAGTTGGACAAATAATCTAATCATATTTTCCCGAGCTAAAACTGAAGAAGAAAAAGAATTCTATCTAAAACTATGCATTCAGGAGAGATATGGTAAACGCGAATTAGAAAGGCAAATAAGCACTAGTTTTTACGAAAGAGTGATGATAGGTAAAGCAAATCTCTCACCAGTGGTGAGAGAAATTAATGTTGATTTGGCTAGTAGTTTTAAGGATAGTTATGTTTTTGAGTTTTTACATTTGCCAGAACCGCATAATGAAAGTGATTTGCAGAGGGGGTTGATTCAGCAGATGAAAATTTTTATTCTCGAGTTGGGGAAGGATTTTATCTTTATAGACGAAGAATATAAAGTGATGGTTGGAAGTAGCGATTTTTATATTGATCTATTATTTTTCCATAGAGGATTGCAATGCCTGGTTGCATTTGAGCTAAAAGCAGATAAATTTAAGCCTGAGCATTTAGGTCAGTTAAATTTTTATCTGGAAGCACTCGATAGAGATGTGAAAAAACAAAATGAAAAGCCCAGTATAGGCATTTTACTATGCAAGGATAAAGATAGTGAGGTCGTCGAATATGCGTTAAGCCGAAGTCTTTCTCCGACGATGGTCGCTGAATATAAAACTCAATTGCCAGATAAAAAAATATTGCAAAGAAAGTTGCATGAATTGTTTGATGAAGGTAATGGTTTAATGTAATTGACTTAATTAAAGCTGGCAAAGGTTTATTTAATTTATCATTTGACAACTACATCGAAATTGATGACAATTGTGGCTTTGGTATGAAACAAAGAAGCCTGAAATCTTACAATTTCAGGCTTCTTGTACGGCTTTGATCACCATTTTGGCGGAGAGCGAGGGATTCGAACCCCCGGACCTATGACAGTCAACAGTTTTCAAGACTGCCGCATTCGACCACTCTGCCAGCTCTCCGGGGGCAAAAGTACGAATACCATTCGATTTTGCAAATTTAGATTAACTTATTTTTATATTAATTTAACATTGCCTTCCTGTATTCATTTTAATGATTTTATAATCAGGTTTTTACGGCTTATATTTTTTTACACATGGCCTTGTTTTTTATCCATTTTCCCAATATCTTCCATCAAATAACAGCAAAACTACTGGATAACTAAGGTTGCCCAAACCCAAAACTTGCGCTTTTTAACTTTTACTGCGGCTGTTCAAACATCGCCATCATTTTCGCCAGCGCCCCATTTTCATGCATCCATAAAGTGTTGTCAAGTGATTCCCCGGCAACTTGAGCCGTTCTTTCCAGCATCTTGCTTTCAAAACTGGCAATGGCCGATTGCAGGTCTTTAAATCCATCATCCAGAAGATGTTCAGACAATTCAAGTGCATCTAACATGGCCATGTTTACACCTTCACCTGCATAAGGAGGCATTAAATGCGCGGCATCACCCAACATGGTTAAATTTGGCTGGGCATCCCACTGCTGATCCAGTGGCATACAATACAAAGGTCTTGGGATGAGCGCGCCACTTGCATAGGTAAACAAGTCCTGCCAGATGCTGTCCCATGTTTCAAATTCCTGCTTAAACCAATTCAGTACACTTGCCGGATCTGCAAAATCAATTCCACTCAGGTTTGTCCAGTTTTCTGCTGCCCGGAAGCCGGCATAAAAAGCCAAGCTGCCATCGCCTTTTGAACTCACGATGATCGTTTGTCCATTACCCAAAGCAAATATTTTACCACCTTTTAACAAGTCATAAATGCGTGGGACGCGTTGCTCCGCATCATATACACTACCTTCAAGCGCGGTAACGCCGGAGTAAAATGGACGAATAGAAGTAATCAAAGGCCTGATTTTTGAATTTGCACCGTCGGCTGCAATCACCAGGTCAGCCACAGCTGAGCTGCCGTTTTGAAATGTCAGCTCCCAGCCATCACCCTTTTGCTGCATGGATTTAAAATGGCTGTTCCAAATTACAGTGTCCGGATCCAGCGAATCCAACAGCATTTTGCGCAATGGGCCACGGTCTATTTCCGGACGAAAGTAAAGATCGCCAAAGGCCTCTTCTTCCTGCTGCACGGCATGGTCATCCAGAAAAATCTGCGCATCCTGGTCAACAATACGTGTTTTATCTGCACCAGGCCGGTAATTGGCCCTAAAGGCATCCATTAAACCAGCCTTTTCCAGTGCTTTCAATCCGGAATCGGTATGCAGATCGAGCGTGGCTCCCTGCACCCTGGCATGTTTGTCCAGGTCGCGTTCATATACTTGTACTGCTGCACCGTTCATTTGCAGCAGTCTGGCCAGTGTAAGCCCCCCGGGACCACCACCAACAATTGCTATTTTTAAATTTTGAATGCTCATGTTGAATATCATTTAACATGAGCAAAACTATTGCTTCTTCAATGCCGATAATTGTATAAATCGGTCGTTTTTATTTTTAGCCAATTCACCAGGAACTACGCCTGAGAATTTTTTGATCTCCCGGATAAAATGCGCCTGGTCGGTATAGTTCTGCTCCGGGTAAAGTTTTCCTTCATTAAGCTGTTGAAAAGAAGCGCTGAATCTCAATAAATTACAATAAAGCTTCAATGAAATGCCGAATTGCTGGTTGAAATACCGGTTGATCTGTCTGCTGCTCCAGTAAACCTTATCCGATAGCTCTTTAACCGTCAAAGCGCCATTGGAAGCGTAAATAAGTTCAAACAGTTTCCTTTTCCGAGCGTCCATTTTTTCTCTGATCAGCGTTTTGATTTTGTTGGAAGCTTTAACATGAAAATCATCAAAGTTTTGCAGGTCATCAGAATTGAATCCCCAAAAGTCGGCCGGGAGTGGCCTGACCTGGTTCACCAGATCAGCAATACTCGTTTTGAATAGATACTCAATAGCCGGTAACTTAAAGCTGATGGCAAAAATCTTCATGTTGGGACTAAGCGAGGTCTGGCTGGCTTCATTTTCAAGTCCCATCAGCATGATGTGAAAAGGCTCTGATGAAGCGTTAGAGAGGGATAGGTCTATGGTCGCATTGGGCAAAACAACAATTTCCTTGCTTTCTGCTGAAAGATTGGCGATCATCCAAAAACTCTCTATATAATCGGACAGTTCAGGTTCGGGTTTGATTATTTTATACGCAATATCTTCCATGGATGAATAGATTTCACAGCCATTTGATTTTTAATGATCTTCCTCGTGCTGACTTTGCTTTTTAAACAAATTGAAATTCGTTTTGATGATTTTAATGCTGCGTTTAGAAAGGTCTACGCTGGCGTTCAATTCAAAACCAATCAACAGGATCAATGAGTTCAAATACAGCCAGATCATCAGCACAATCAACACACTGATGGAACCATACACTTTATTGTAAGAACTGAAATTATTGATGTAAAAGGAAAATCCCCAGATGGTCAAAAAGGCCAGGATGGTAGCCAGCCAGGAACCTGCACTAAAAAACTTCCACTTTTTGGAATGCGCCGGGCCATAGCGGTATAAAATTGAAATGGTCACAAAGTATAAAATTCCCAATAAAGACCACCTGGTCAGCTGGATCAGGTAAGCAATTAAATTGCCCTTGATGTCCAGCTCACTATCTATATATTTTAAGGCAAATTCACCAACCGTCATGGCTACAATGCAGATGATTACGGACAATGCAATGATGATCGTGAGTACAATGGCCATCAAACGCTGCTTAACCCAGCTTCGTGTTTCAATCAGTAAAGACGACTTGTTAAAGGCCATCATTAAGCTGTGGACACCGTTTGTCGCAAAAAACAAGGACAAGATAAAACCGAAAGACAATAAACCTCCGTTTTGCTTATTCACAATTTCGTTCAAGGTGGCTTCAAAAGCTCTGTAAGCATCCGCAGGCAAAATCAATACAATAAAGTCCATCAATTGCTTCTGAAAACCAATTCTTTTTGGAATAAAAGGAATCAGCGTAAACAAAAAGATAATTGCCGGGAATAGGGCAAGCATAAAATTATAGGCCAGTGAAGAGGCTTTGTTGACCAAAGAATCCTTTCCAATTTCTTTAAAAAAGAAACTGGCAACAGTATAAAGTGGGAGGGGACTAAAGCCGGGAAGTACACAAACTTTTGTCCATTCAATGAACAAAGCGTAAATCCTGATTTTTAACAGCTGTTGATGTACCCACTCCATTGATCAAATTTAGTCAAAAAATCCCCGCATTTTTTCCATAAAATCTTCTGGAGGAAGGCAAGGTTTATTTTTAACCATATCCACAAAAACAAGGGTCGTAGCGCCAATATTAATCAGTTCCTCAGCTTCGTTAAATAGTTCGTATTTAAAATAGATGCGTACCCCCGGAAGTTCTGCTACCGTTGTTTTAATCGTAATTTCCTGGTCGTACAACGCTGGTTTAATATACTTACAGTTCAGCTCCAACACGGGCATCATCACCCCGGTTCTTTCCATTGATGCATAATCCATACCCAGACTGCGTAGCATTTCTACACGCGCAACCTCATAATACTCGGCGTAATTACCGTAGTAAACATAACCCATCTGATCCGTTTCGCCGTATCTGACCCTTACTTTAGTGCTGTGTATATACATTTATTTGAAAATATTACGCTTGTTTAAAGCATCCCTGTATTTTTTTGCATTCCTTTCATGTTCCTGAACCGTGACTGCAAAATTGTGATAACCTGAAAAATCTTCTTTGGCGCACATGTAAATGTAATCGTTTTTCTCCCGGTTCAGCACCGCATCAATGGCATTGATACTTGGCATCATGATTGGCCCGGGAGGCAGACCTACATACTTATATGTATTGTATTTAGATTGAACCTGAAGTAAGGCGTTTGTTACCCTTTTCACTGTAAAATCATCGTTTGCAAAAATCACAGTCGGATCTGCCTGCAGCAAAATGCCTTTATTTAAACGGTTGAGGTACAAACCTGCAATGGTAGGCATTTCTTTATCGTACAAAGCTTCGGCATCTACAATAGAGGCCAAAATGGAAACCTGGATAGGGGTTAAATTCAAGGCTGCTGCTTTTTGCTTGCGCGATGCATCCCAGAACTTATCATATTCGCTATGCATTCTTTCAAAAAATGCGATCGGTGTAATGTTCCAGTACAGCTCATAAGTATTCGGAATAAACATCACATAGCTGTTGTCTTTATTGAAGCCATATTTTTCAATCAATGCTGCAGAATCCAGCAGATTGATGAAAGTCAATGAATCTGCTTCCATATTTTTACCTAAAAAGCCAGCAAAATTTTCTTTCTTACGAAGGTTCTGGAACTTAAGTTTTACCGGATCCTGGTTCCCCGATTTCAGCATATTGATGATGCTGCGGTTGTTCATACCCTTCAAAAGTTTATAGCGGCCAGGTTTTAACGCCGCATACAATCCCATTTTTGCAGAGGCCTCCTTAAAGGTTCCGATATTGGTCAAAACATCTTTTAACCGCAGTTCCTGCAATAGATCATCCAGTTTATAACCGGTTCTGACATAAATGTATTTTGCTTTACCTGTGGTATTGGGCGCAAAATAAACCTTGTAAAACTGAAATCCAAAGTAAGCACCAACCACTAAAACTGCCAATACCAGGGCCAGAATAATCTTGCCTTTAGATGTTTTCTTTTCGTTTGTCATATATACAATAAAGTAATAATCTGTTATTTATTTGAAAGCGTAATGTTAACCGGGGTACCCATTTTTACCTGTGTTAAAGAATCCGTCACTGCCGGGGTTTGTCTGATCACCACTGCCGTTGCAGAATCCGTGATCGTACCTTCATAACTGATGATTCCAATGTTCAAAGTGGTTCCGTTTCTAAGTGCAAACAAAGCTTCATCCTTGGTTAATCCAACAAGCTCCGGAATGTCAACCAGCTCATTGCCTCGTCCGTCGCCCAGTACCAGGTCAATTCTTGATCCTTTTGGTAAGGTTTCGCCAACCCTGATTTCTTGTCCACCGAAAGAGGTTCCCAAAACTACGTCCCTGCTCACATCTGCTTTATAGGTTGTATCCCCAAGTTTCAGGCCAAAATTTTCAAGCATCCCCAAGGCCTGTTTCAATGGCTTATCCAGGATATCCGGGAACTTTACATTTGGTGCCAGACCAGAGTTGATGGTCAGGTATATCGTACGATTGTCTTTTACAAAAGTGTTGGGATCCGGATCCTGGTCAATCACAATACCCGGAGGCGAATCCATCACATATACCGAATCTACTTCATAACGTAGGCCGAGTGCTTCCAGTTTGCTTACAGCTTGTGTAAAAGCCAGGCCCTTTAAGGCAGGCACACTTAAGCCTTGTCCATGTTTGGTGTAATACCTTAAACTAAAGAAAGCAATCAATAAAATGACAACCACAGTGAGTATCGCGGCAATGAAATTGTTCCTGAATGATGTTGTCTTTAGATAGCTTATAAATTTGCCCATGTTTGTTTGTATCTCATTAAAGGTATAAAGGCCAAATTTAGGCTAAAAAAATATTTTATTGGAATTAAAATGACATCTGCACCAACTAATTTATATTTGTAGCCATAACTAACACGTTACCTGTATCCATTAAAAGATAAACTAAATACCAATGAAAAAAACACTTGCTTTACTTACAGGTGGCACCACTGGCGAGTGGGTTGTATCCGTTAAAAGTGCGGCTACAATTGCCCAGAATCTGGATCCGGATAAATTTGAGGTATATAAAATTATGCTCAGTCAGCAGGGATGGTATTACGAACCTGAAGATTCTGTGAAAATTGAGGTAGACCGCAACGACTTCTCTCTAAACATTAAAGGAAAAAAAATCACCTTTGACGGGGTCTTTATAGCCATTCATGGCGCTCCCGGTGAAGATGGGAAGCTGCAAGGTTATTTCGATATGCTTGGTTTGCCTTATACTACCTGTGATGCGCTCACTTCGGCCGTAACCATGAATAAAGGGTATACCAAGGCCATCGTCAATGGTATTCCTGACCTGAACATTGCCAGGTCTGTCCAGATTTTTAAAACCGTACCTTATGATATTGAGCAGATTAAGGCCGATCTGAAATTGCCTTATTTTGTTAAACCCAATAATGGTGGCAGCAGCATCGGCATGAGTAAGGTGACACATGCTGAAGATCTGCAGGCTGCAATAGACCGTGCCTTTAAAGAAGATACACAAATCCTGATTGAAGAATTCATTTCAGGACGCGAATTTACCATCGGCATTGTTAAACTGGATGGTGTAGTTACCGCTTTACCGGCAACGGAAGTGGAAACGGCCAAAGAGTTTTTTGATTTTGAAGCAAAATATACACCAGGTGTAGCTACAGAAACTACGCCAGCCAACATCAGACCTGAAACGCAGCTTAGGGTAGAAGAGGTTGCCAAAGCTGTTTACCTTAAATTAAACTGCAGGGGCGTGGTGCGTATGGACTTCATCCTGACCGGTGATGAAGGCGATTTGTTTTTCATTGAAATCAATACCATCCCCGGGCAAACCGCAACCAGTTTCATTCCCCAGCAAGTTGCAGCATCAGGCATGAAACTCAATGATTTTTATACCAAACTGGTTAGAGAAACCATCGGCTAGCGACCAGACCCGATTGGCCTATGAACATTCAGTATTTAATAGATCACAATTACCCCATTGTGCAATACAAAAAAGGGGCAGTCATTTACGAGCCCGGAGCAACGCCCCGGGCTGTATATTTTATTAAGCGTGGCGAAGTGCGGATGGTCACCGTAAACGACGATGGTAAAGAGTTTATCCAGGGTATTTTCAAAGCCCATCAATATTTTGGTGAACCGGCACTCCTGGTCAACAAACCTTACCTGGCTTACACCATTGCGACCCAGGACAGCGAAATCATTCCCGTAAATCGTACCCAGTTCTATCAATTGATTGATGAAGACCGTGATTTTAACATGGAACTGATCAAAACGATGAGCAACCGCTTATTTTACAAATCTATGATGCTGGAGGAACTGGCCAATGAACAGGCCGAACATCGCGTCCGGACACTCATCAGCTACCTGTTTAAAAGCCTCGAAAAAGACGGCGTATTGGATGTTACGCGACAGCAACTGGCTGATATGAGTGGTTTAAGGGTGGAGACTGTCATCCGTATTGTCAAAAAACTGGCTGCGCAGAAAGAACTCAGGCTGCTGCGGGGTAAAATCATCAAAACCTAAGTCAAAGCCCCAAAAATGGTAATATGATCCAGATCATAAATTAGAAACTCAGGCTTCCTTATCTTTGTAGTACACATTTTAAATGATCTGCTACTATGGAACCAATTTCAAAATTACGCGCTGTTGTTGAATGCAAATGTCCAAGATGTCGCAAAGGCGATATATTTTACGGAAAAGCATATTCACTGAAAGGTCAGGGTACCAATGAATATTGCCCGAGTTGTAACCTCCGTTTTGAACGCGAACCAGGCTATTTTTACGTGTCCATGTTTGTGAGTTATGCGATGAATGTAGCCGAAATGGTAAGCATCAGCGTAGCTGCATATATACTCGGTCTGCCGCTTGTATATGATAATCTGTGGCTCTATGCCGGTATCATTCTGGTGGGGGTGCTTTTATTTGCACCTTTCAATTACCGTTACTCCAGGGTGATTTTACTCCATTGGTTAACTCCGGGTTTAGGTTATATGCCCAAACCCGAAGAATCCAGTCTTAAACTTTAACTGTTTTCCATTTGCCTTTTTTAAACAATAAGAAGGCCGCAATGGCGATTGCAGTTTCGGCTACCGGTATGGCAATAAATACACCGGTAGGCCCTAAGTTGAAGTGTTTGGCCAGTACATAAGCCATCGGGATCTGGAACATCCAGAAACCGAAGAAGTTAATCCAGGTGGGTGTCCAGGTATCTCCCGCACCATTAAAGGTGCTCATCAGTACCATGCCGATGCCGTAGCAAATGTAGCCCACACTCATAATTTGCAATGCTTTCAGGGCCACCTGCTGAATCAATACATCATTGGTGAAAAATGCAATAAAGAATTTGCCGCCGATGAAAGTGAACACCATCACAGACAGCATATAGATGACAATGTATTTGGCCGTTTTCATGACCGACTGTTCTGCACGTTCGATTTGTTTGGCACCTAAGTTCTGGCCCACCAGTGTTGCTGCCGCATTGCTCATGCCCCAGGCCGGCAACATAAAGAACATCATGAGCCGCAATGCGGTCTGGTATCCGGCCGACCCGTGGTCGCCACCCGTAGTTGCCACCAGTTGCGCCAGAAAAATCCAGCTGCAGGAAGCGATGACGAACTGAAAAATACCTGGCGTTGCAATTTTGAGTAAAGCTTTGATCTGTTCCCAATGTGGTTTTAAATAAGACAACTGAATCTTCAGCACGCCTTTTCCATTAAACAGGTGGTACAATTGATAGCATACACCAAGCCCACGACCAATGGAAGTGGCCATGGCTGCGCCTGTTAAACCAAAAGCCGGAATAGGACCGAAGCCATTGATCAACACCGGACAAAGAATAATATTCGCGATATTGGCAATCCACAAGCTTTTCATGGCGATGGCGGCATTACCGGCACCTCTGAAAATTCCGTTGATCAGGAATAACAGTACAATAATGACACTGCAGCCCATCATGATGCGCATAAAGGGTGTTCCTTGTGCCGCGGTTTCTGCCGATGCACCCATCAAGAGTAAAATGTCTGTAGCAAAGATCACCCCAACTACACTGATGATCAGGTTAAATACTACAGCCACAAAAATGGCTTGCATCCCCGCTTTTCCTGCTGCTGCAGGATCTTTTTCGCCAACCCTTCTGGCAACCACAGCTGTGGCGGCCATACTCATGCCGATGGCCAGTGAATAAATCACCGTCAGTACAGATTCTGTTAAACCAACGGTTTGTATGGCATGACTGCTGTTGTGTAAATGACCTACAAAATAAAGATCTACCAGTGCAAAAACCGATTCCATTGCCATTTCCAGCATCATTGGAATGGCTAGCAGCAGCACTGCTCTGCGCATACTACCTTGTGTAAAGTCGAGGTCTTCGCCCTTTAGCGCTTGTTTTAAAAGGTTAAAAATTTGAGATAGCTTACCCATGGAAGCCGTTTTTTGTTGTGACATATGGTGGAAAAAAGTAGATAAATAAAACCGGTTTCAGACAGATTTGTCTGAGCAACTGTATTGGGGGAGTGGAGTCCTTGGTTGTTAGAACCTCAAACGGACTGCAATTACTTTCATCGTATCGCGGTTTTGTTAGGTTGCAAATATAAAAGATTTTATAAAACCGGCAACATGATTTTTGCTTTTTTATGATCCGTCAGGATGCTGAGGCAGGACCCAAATTTAGGTTATTGGCCATAAATGTTATATATTGCTCAATTTTCACTTAAAAATGAAAGCGTGACAAATCCATGTATTTATATGAAAAACATGGACTTGATATGGACTTGACATGGACTTAACATGGACTTTAGCCGATAAAAATGGTATTTTTTCAATATGCAGCTGGTTGAAACTGTTGTCGGTTTGTTCGGTTTAAATGCTGTATGCCTCGATCATTGCCTGGTTTACTTTGCAGCCTTTTCCGGTTGCAGTGTCGATCATGACATAATCAAACCAGCCGTCGGAAGCGATTTTACCAGTACGTTTGTTTTCTATTTCGAATTGTACCCGGCATCCTTTTTCGTTGATGGTTAAAATACCCGTTCTGATGGCAATGACATCGCCCAATACCAGGGGCCGCTTAAAGTCAACCAGTGCAGTGCGTACCACCCAGCCATATCCACTGCTTAGAAAAGATTCCATGGGCATTTTGTAGAATTCAGCCATTTGATCGTAGCGGGCAGCAAGTACATAATCAAAATATTTACTGTTGTGTACATGGTTAAACATGTCTATGTCGTCCGGGCGTACCTTTAACTCGCTTTCAAATATGCTGTATTGTGTCTTTTCCATGGCTGAAATATTGATGTGGCAAAAATAGGATTTAGAATTTACTTATGTTTGTGATGCGGAGTGATATGTAAACCAAATGACATTTAAATATCTGTTCATCGATATACTTGCTAATCATTAAAACATACAGTATCTTTGCGCTCAATTAATTAATTTTTATAAACTTTAGTATCATTCAAGAATGTATTTAAGTAAAGAGTCAAAAGCCGAAATTTTCAAAAAACACGGCGAAGTAGAAACAAACACGGGTTCTGCAGAAGGTCAGGTAGCGTTATTTACATATCGTATTGCGCACTTAACAGAGCATTTAAAGAAAAATCGTAAAGATTTCTCTACTCAGTTAGCACTACAAAAACTAGTAGGTAAACGTCGTGGTATCTTGGCGTATCTATTTAAAAAAGATATTGAGCGCTATCGTGCTATCATCAAAAACTTAGGTTTAAGGGATATCATCAAGCCTTTGGGGTCAAAAGACAACAAATAAGCGTATTATTATCAAGGAAAAGCCATTCTTCAGGGAATGGCTTTTTTACTTTTACCGATAAAATAGTTGCAGAGTTTGATTTTTTCAGCAAATTCGCGTAAGTTTTATCCTAACTTAGAAAAGTAAAAAAACTATATATAAACAAGGTGTGTGGAAAGAGGAAAACACACCACAACAATTATTAAATGAATGTAATAAAAAAATCGTTCGACTTGGGCGATGGCAGAACAATCGAAATTGAAACAGGAAAATTAGCGAAACAAGCTGATGGTTCTGTAGTTGTCAGAATGGGTGATACCATGCTTTTAGCTACTGTAGTATCTACGGTAGGTGCAAAAGCAGGGGTTGATTTTTTACCGCTATCGGTAGATTATCAGGAGAAATATGCTGCTGCGGGACGTATCCCTGGCGGGTTTCTTCGTCGTGAAGCCAGATTATCTGACTATGAAGTTTTAATTTCCCGTTTGGTTGACCGCGCACTACGTCCGATGTTCCCGGAAGATTATCACTCTGATACCCAGGTGATGATTTCCCTGATCTCTTCGGATAAAAATATTATGCCAGATTGTTTAGCTGGTTTGGCAGCTTCGGCAGCAATTGCAGTTTCAGATATTCCGTTCAACGGACCAATTTCTGAAGTGCGTGTAGCTAAAATTGACGGTAAATTTGTAATTAACCCTTATGTGAGCGACTTAGAGCGTGCTTCTTTAGAATTCCTGGTTGCAGGTACGGAAAGAGATATCGTTATGGTTGAAGGTGAATGTGATGAGATCTCTGAGACTGAAATGGTTGAAGCGATTGAATTTGCACATAAAGCCATCATCATTCAGGTACAAGCTCAAAAAGAACTGGCTGAATTGGTGGGTAAAACTGTAAAACGTACTTACTCTCATGAAGACAGCAATCCTGAGTTGAAAGAGCAGGTTTATGCGGCTACTTACGATAAAGTATATGCTGTAGCAAAAAGCAACACCAGTAAAGGTGAGCGTGGAGATGCTTTCGGTGCTATCCTGATGGACTTTATCGCTACTTTAGGTGAAGGTATCGATGACGTTACCGGCTTCCTGGCTAAAAAATATTTCCATGATGTACAATATGATGCCATCCGTAACCTGGTATTAGACGAAGGAATTCGTTTAGACGGTCGTGATGTGCGTACAGTACGTCCAATCTGGAGTGAAGTAGGGTATTTACCTTCAGCACACGGATCGGCCGTATTTACACGTGGTGAAACCCAATCTTTGACTACTGTTACTTTAGGTTCTAAAGACGACGAGCAAATGATTGATGGTGCTTTCATCAATGGTTACAATAAATTCTTATTGCACTATAATTTCCCTGGTTTCTCAACTGGTGAGGTTCGTCCGAACAGGGGAGCTGGCCGTCGTGAAATTGGTCACGGTAACCTGGCGATGCGCTCTTTGAAGAAAGTATTACCAGGACTGGAAGAAAATCCATATACCATCCGTATCGTTTCTGATATTTTAGAGTCGAACGGTTCTTCATCTATGGCAACTGTTTGTGCCGGTACATTGGCGCTGATGGATGCAGGTATTAAAATCAAAGCACCAGTATCTGGTATTGCGATGGGTTTAATTACCGATGAGAAAACTGGTAAATATGCCATCCTTTCTGATATCCTGGGTGATGAAGATCATTTGGGTGATATGGACTTTAAAGTTACAGGTACTGAAAAAGGTATTGTAGCTTGTCAGATGGACTTGAAAATCAATGGTTTGAAATGGGAAGTGTTGACTAACGCTTTGATTCAGGCTAAAGAAGCGCGTTTGCACATCTTGAACGAGATGAAGAAAACAATTTCTGCACCTCGCGAAGATTATAAAGACCATGCTCCACGTATTGTATCTTTATCAATCGATAAAGAATTTATCGGTGCGGTAATCGGGCCAGGCGGTAAAATTATTCAGGAAATGCAACGTGAAACCGGCGCATCGATCTCTATCGAAGAGGTGGGTAACAAAGGTATCGTTGAGATTTTTGCGGATAATAAAGCAGCTATTGATGCAGCAGTATCACGTATCAATGCGATCGCAGCTAAACCAGATATCGGTGCAACTTACGATGGTAAAGTAAAATCAATCATGCCATTTGGTGCTTTCGTAGAAATTATGCCAGGTAAAGACGGTTTATTGCACATCTCTGAGATTGCATGGGAGCGTTTAGAAACCATGGACGGTGTATTGAAAGAAGGTGATAAAATCCAGGTTAAATTGTTGGACATTGACAAACAAGGTAAAATGAAACTTTCCAGAAAAGCTTTATTGCCTCGTCCGCCGAAACCAGAAGGAGCACCTGCTGCAAATAAACCAGCTTAATTGGTTTTACTGTAAACAGTAAATACATATAAATTGCATTTCTGCAAAATAAATAACCCCCGGAGTTTAATTACTTCGGGGGTTATTTATGATAAGATTGTCCGTTAGTTTCGATGCCAGATTTCTCCCTTTTCTATAAATTTATCAAACGATGCCGAATACATGGAAATATCCTTATGATCTGCTATGGCTTCTAAAACCCTATTTTTAGTCATGGTATATAGGTATGGTTCAATTTTAGCGGTTTGGGGGATATCTTCTCGTTTTTTCCAGAACGTCAAAAATAGCTCTTTAACTATTTCTTTAGCTTGTTCAAAATCACCTAGTTTTTGATAAGCATGTATGTGAAGATTGCGCTGGTAACGGTTAAAAATTTCAATAAAAGCATTTTCGTCTCCATTTCTTAAATACGCAAGAAGATCGGCATCCGAAAGGGCCTTGTATTCAGTAATATTATCCATGTGTATTCCCTAATGATTATAGATTTTTAAGTTAAATGTATATCTTAAAGTTTAGCTTGTTCATTTTGTGCATTATATCTTCGAAAACAAGCTTTAAATGAGCTTTTTGAGTGCTTTTCTACTTTTTTTAAAATGAACACTATTGCTCAGGCTGAAACAAAAGATGATTTGCCTGCAGTAAGCATTCAAGATCTTGTTGAAAGTCGCACAGCTGAAGCATCTTTGCCTGGCTCAGATTGCTATCCAGTAGTGTGTTTGTCAACACGTCAGACAGTATCTGGCTTTCATGCAGGGCATATTTGTTAAAGAAATTTCTGATGACTGCTGCTGGTGAGCACTGCGCCGAGACCTGTTCCAGGGGTTTTTGAAGTTCATCTTCATTTTCTCCAGCATGGCTTTCCTGTAATGTGCTGATTTGTTGGATACTGAGGTAGATGGTGGTTAGCTTGTTGATGAAGTTAAAAGTTTTGCTGTACTGATTTTGGCTTAGGTGGCTCAGACTTTTGCATTGAAAGGCCTTCACCAGGTTAATCAATAGAACCGTAGATTCCGCATGATCGTATTCGGAACATAGATCGGCAATTAAGGTGACCGCTTTTAGGGCAGACTGATCGTAATTTCTTTTCATATTAAATAGCTGTTAGTTGCAATTTTAAATTATTATTCCTTTTCAGAGGTGCTGTTGATGCTATCGTAATGTACTTTTTTAGTATCAGAGTCGTATGCATCTTGTTGATCCTCACCGGTAAATATAATTAATTAATCAATATAATATATTAAAATATATAATTTAAGTTGAACTGAAGCTGTGGATCTTTTCTATTTTATCTGCACTGTTTTTTTATTTAGTTATCTTTACCATATTTAGAAAGCCAATAACCTATTTTAACCGGACACTGAAATGAAACACCTGATAGCTCCTTCCGTACTTTCTGCCGATTTTGCGAATTTACAACGCGATACTGAAATGTTAAATGCCAGTAAGGCCGACTGGATTCACGTGGATGTAATGGATGGTGTTTTTGTGCCCAATATCTCTTTTGGTTTTCCGGTCATGGAGGCCATTAAAAAACATGCCCGTAAACCGCTTGATGTGCATTTGATGATTGTAAATCCAGATCAGTACATTGAACGTTTTGCTGCTGCCGGCGCTGCCGTGATTACGGTGCATTATGAAGCTTGTGTGCATTTACACCGAACCGTTCAAGCCATACATGCTGCCGGTTGTAAAGCTGCTGTTGCACTGAACCCACATACGCCCGTTGCCCTGTTAAAAGATATCCTGGTGGACCTGGACATGGTGCTGATCATGTCGGTGAATCCGGGTTTTGGCGGACAACAATTTATTCCCAATACTTTAAATAAAATTGCAGAACTGCGGGCTATGGCAGATCAGGTAAAACCGGAATTGCTCATCGAAGTGGATGGTGGGGTAGGATTACATAACCTTGGGCAACTGATCGCGGCCGGTGCCGATGTCTTTGTAGCTGGAAACGCGGTCTTTGCGGCTCAGGATCAGCTTCAGATGATTTCGGATATGAAAGAATTTGATCAACATCTATCGAAACTATAATGCCTTAATGCTCAGAAAATACGGCTTGTTTTTTTTACTGTTATTCGGCTTTACTTATGTGAAAGGGCAGCCCATGGTAAAAATTTCGGGTGCAGTATCGGATGAACTTGGCGGCGTGCTGACCCATGTGACTGTTACTGTAGTGGGTCAAAGCCAGTCGACCATTACCGATGATGTCGGCCATTATAACATTTATTCCAAAACCAAGGAGTTTACTTTAAAGTTCAGTTTACTGGGCTATAATCCTTTATTGATTCCTGTTAAGATGCTCAAACCCGGTCGGCTTACCCAGGACGTTGTGCTAGCCATCAATCCAAATGAGCTGGAACAGGTAACGATCACCACCAAGCAGAACCAGTTGAGTAACAGCACAACCATCAACATCACAGATGCTTCAACGTTGCCTTCGGTATCAGGAAATTTTGAAGCCATGTTAAAAATGCTTCCGGGAGTATCTACCAATAACGAATTGAGTAACCAGTACAGCGTGCGTGGCGGTAGCTTTGACGAAAACCTGATTTATGTGAACGATGTAGAGATCAACCGTCCCGTATTGATTAGAAATGCCCAGCAGGAAGGCTTAAGTTTCATCAACCGCGATTTGTTGAGTGCAGCTAAATTCTCGGCAGGAGGATTTGAGGCGCGTTACGGCGATAAACTATCATCGGTGCTGGATGTGAAGTACGAGCGTCCCGACAGTACCTCGGCGATACTAAATGCCAGTTTACTTGGGATGTCTTTTGGCGCGAAAGTATTGCAAAAAAACAGCTATATACTTGCGGGTTTGAGGTATAAGAACAATACCAGTATTTTGAGTAGTCAGGATAACAAAGGTAGTTATATGCCTAATTTTACCGACGTACAGCTGGTTTATCAGCAGAACTTATCCGATAAGTTTAGCTTGAACTTTTTTGGAAATTTCAACAGTGGGGTATTTAAGCTGATTCCGGAAAGCCGGCAAACTGAATTTGGTACACTGAGTACACTGATGCATCTGAATGTGGATTACGATGGCAAGGAGGTCGATGATTATCAAACTGCAGGCGGGGCAATAACCGCGAAATTTATTCCCAGATCCAACCTGGTGATCAAATGGATCAATAGCTATTTTAAAACCATTGAAAGGGAGCGGATAGACATGACCGGCTGGTACGAACTAAACGAGTTGTACAAGGGGCAGGTTGGTGTACCGGGTACAAACATCAACAGGGGGTATGGTAGTTATACCAATTATGCCCATAACGATTTAAACTCAACAGTATTGAGCTCGGAACTGAAAGGTGATCAAAATCTGGATAGCCATACTTTTTCCTGGGGTTTTCGTTTTGAGCAAAAGAAGTACCGTGATGATTTGAACGAGTACAGCCTGATCGATTCTGCAGGGCACCCGGTTCAGGGGAATGTGGGGAGTTTTTACCAGGACAATGCCATCGCAACCAGGAATAGCCTGGCTATTGAATACCTGACCGCTTATATACAGGACAGTTATAGCTTGACTGCGCGGACAGACTTGCAGCTCGGTGTGCGGGCAAATTTCAATAGTTTAAGTAAGCAATTGCTGATTAGTCCGAGGCTATTACTGGCCTACCGCCCGGAGCGGAACAACAAAATTCTCCGTTTTACAGCAGGAATTTACCAGCAGGCACCTGATTACCGGACCATTCGCGATTTTAATGGCCGGTTAAATCTGCAGCAGCAGGCCCAGCGTTCTTATAATGGCTCTGCCGGATATGATTATGCCTTTGATGCCCTGGGTACACGATTGAAATTTACTTCAGAATTCTATTTTAAATACACAGACCGGCTTATTCCGTATATGATGGACAATGTACGGATCAAATATCTGGCAGATGAGCTGGCCAAAGGCTATACTTACGGGGCTGATTTTAGCATCGGCGGAGAATTTGTGAAAGATTTGTTGTCTTATTTCCGGGTTTCGGTGATGAAAGCCAATCAGGATATTTTAAATGACGGAATTGGCTATTTAAAACGTCCTACAAATCAAAGTATTAATTTTTCGGGGTATTTTCAGGATCGGTTATTGAACAGTCCGACTTACAAGGTGCATTTGAACTTGTTGTACGGTTCAAAACTGCCATTGGGTTCTCCGTTGGTGCACAGATATACCGATGATTTTCACATACCGGCGTACCAAAGGGTAGATATTGGCTTCTCTAAAGATTTTTTAGATGATCTTTCTGTCAAAAAATCACCCTTCCTGGATAAATATTTTAGTTCGTTTTCCGTGTTTGTGGAAGTATTTAATTTGTTAAACATGAATAATACAGTTTCCTATCTGTGGTTGAAGGATATAGATAACGTACAATATGCTGTTCCTAACTATTTAACGGGTAGACGTATTAACCTAAAATTAGTCATCAAGTTCAAAAAATCGAAATGATAAACGGTATAAAACTGTTACATTTACCATCAATAAAAATCAGTATATAAAATGAGACATAATTTCGGCGCAGGACCCTGTATTTTACCTCAGGAAGTTTTCAAGCAAGCATCAAGAGCTGTTTTAGATTTTAAAGACGGCCTGTCTATTCTAGAGATCTCTCACCGTACACCTGAATTTGAAGGTGTTGTTGAAGAGGCTGCAAAATTGGTTAAGGAATTGTTAGCTGTTCCGGCCGGTTATTCCGTTTTGTTTTTACAGGGGGGGGCAAGTTTGCAATTTGCGATGGTTCCTATGAATTTGTTGCCTCAGGGCAAATCTGCAAGTTACCTGGAAACCGGAGTATGGGCTAACAAGGCAATTAAAGAAGTGGTTAATTTTGGAACAGCCAACATTGTGGCTTCTTCAAAATCGTCCAATTATACTTTCATTCCAAAGGATTATACCATTCCTGAGGACAGTGCTTATTTCCACTGCACGTCTAACAATACCATTTATGGTACCGAAATGTTCAGTTTACCTGAAACCAAAGTTCCTGTTGTGTGTGACATGTCATCAGACATCATGAGCCGTGTAATTGACGTTTCAAAATATGACCTGATTTATGCGGGAGCACAGAAAAACATCGGGCCTGCAGGTTTAACAGTGGTTATTGTTAAAGATGAGATTTTAGGTAAATCTGGTCGCGGCCTTCCATCTATGCTAGACTATAAAGTTCACATCGAGGGCGGTTCTATGTACAATACGCCACCGGTATTTTCAATCTATGTAGCGATGCTAAACTTAAGGTGGTTAAAAGCCAAAGGTGGGGTTGCTGAAATTGAGAAAGAGAACATTGCAAAAGCAAATGCTTTGTATACCGAGATCGACAGAAACCCATTGTTTAAAGGTACTTGTGCTGTTGAAGACCGTTCAAGAATGAATGTTTGCTTTGTGATGGAAAATCCTGAACTGGAAAAACCATTCCTGAAATATGCAGAAGAAAATGGAATTGAAGGCATCAAAGGACACCGTAGTGTAGGTGGATTCAGGGCTTCGATGTACAATGCTTTGCCGATTACAAGTGTACATACCCTTGTTGAATTGATGCAGAACTTTGCAGAGAAACACAATTAAATAACAAGAACCACATATAAAACAAATTAATGATTAAAATACTTGCAAACGATGGGATTGATCCCATTGGTAAATCCATGTTAGAGCAAGCTGGTTTTGTAGTTGATACAGAAACAGTACCACAAGATCAATTGGCTGAAGCTTTAAAGAACTACGACGGTATTACTGTACGTAGTGCAACTAAAGTACGTCAGGAACTTATAGACCAATGCCCGAATATCAAATTAATTGGTAGAGGTGGTGTAGGTATGGACAATATTGATGTTGACTATGCACGTAGTAAAGGTGTTGCCGTAGTGAATACACCGGCAGCTTCCTCTTTGTCGGTAGCAGAACTGGTATTTGCACATTTATTTACCGGTGTTCGTTTTTTACAGGATGCGAACCGTAAAATGCCGGTAGAAGGAAATACCAATTTCAATGGTCTGAAAAAGGCTTATGCAAAAGGTGTGGAGTTGAGGGGCAAAACCATTGGTATCATTGGTTTCGGACGTATCGGTCGCGAAACGGCTACTGTAGCTTTAGGCTTAGGGATGAACGTGCTGGCATATGACCTGTTCCCTTTTGAGGGTAACCTGACCTTAAATCTTCAGGGTGGTATCCAGGTACCTATTCCAGTGAAAACCGTAAGTCTTGACGAAGTAATTGCCAATAGTGATTTCATCAGTTTGCATACACCTTTTGCAGATAAACCGATTTTGGGTGCCGAAGAGTTTGCTAAAATGAAAAAAGGCGTTGCTGTAGTCAATTGCTCGAGAGGTGGTACCATTGATGAAGCTGCATTAATTGCTGCTTTAGACAGCGGCCAGGTTGCTTTTGCAGGATTAGATGTTTTTGACAACGAACCAACTCCTTCTGCTGATATTTTAAAGCATGCTAAAATTTCATTAACTCCGCATATTGGTGCGGCTACGAATGAAGCTCAGGAACGCATTGGTGTGGAACTGGCTACGCTCATTATTGAGCATTTTAATAAGTAAGAACTGAAAAAGGGGCTGTCCCAAAGGTAAAATAAGCTGAGCATCTGCTTTCCGATTTTTCCTTTTAGACAGCCTTTTTTGATTTTAACAACCAAATATATGCCTACAATTAAGCCCTTTTGTGCGCTTAAACCTGCTGTAAATTTGCAAGGACAGGTGGTGACCCGTCCCCTGGAAAATTACAGTACGGGTGAAGCCAGGTTAATTGCATCTGAAAATGAACATAGCTTTCTGCACCTGATTGATCCGGAGCTGGACAACCCATATTTGCGTGGGACCCGGCAGGAGTTGATTTTTAAAAAGATCAGCGAAAATCTGGAGGGTTTTATCGAACAGAAATTCCTGGTTAAAGCGGAGTGTCCGGCCATTTATATTTACCGTACGCAACACGATGGCTTAGTTCAAACGGGCATCTGGACTTTAACGCATATTCGCGATTACCTGGAAGGAAGGATAAAGAAACACGAATCTACTGTGGAACGCAGGGAAAAGCTGCTGGCAGATTATCTGCAGCAAACTGGTCTTGATGCCAACCCGGTGCTCATGACTTATCACCCGGAACCCATTGTGGAAAGCATGGTTGATCAATACGTCGGTTTAAGGCCGGAGCTGGACTTTACTTTTGCTGATGGTACATCGCATCAGATTTGGGCAATTACGGACGCTGAGGATCTGGAAAAGCTTATACGGGCATTTGAACGCATGCCCTGTGTGTACATTGCTGATGGACACCACAGAGCAGCATCAATGGCAAAAATGGGCTTGCAGAAGGCAGAATTGAATCGCTCAAAACATCAGGGTGCCGAAACCTACAACTACTTTAGTACCGTGTACATGAATACTTCCGAAGTGAAGGTATTGGAATTTAACCGCCTGGTTAGGGATATGGGCAGGCTTACGAATGCTGAATTTATGACTGCAGTTGAAGCCGCTTTTCAAATCTCACTTTCAGATGGTATGGTTAAGCCTGCTGCCTTGCATGAAATTGGCATGTATTTCAATGCGCAGTGGTACCGGCTTGTTCCCAAAGCTGGATTGTATAATGCTAATGATCCTGTAGAAGTACTGGATGTGAGTATTCTACAGAATCTCATACTGGGGCCAATTCTGGGTATTCATGATCCGAGAACTGATGCCAGATTAAGCTTTGAAGGCGGGCGTACGCCGGTGGCCGACTTGCAGGCTAAGGTGGATAATGGCCTGTTTGCCATCGCTTTTGTGTTGCATCCTACCTCAGTGGCGCAGGTGATTGCCGTGGCAGATGCCGGGGGTGTAATGCCTCCGAAGTCGACCTGGGTAGAACCGAAGTTTTTAGTCGGTTTGCTGACCAGTTATTTCAATTGAGCGAATGGGTCAGCGTCCAGTACTTGTACCCTAAAATTGCTTTCTGCAGATTGGTGAGTTTCGTTGGATCTTTTTTATAAAGACTGGGCAATAATTTGTTGTTTATTTTAACCAGCGTTTTGAAGAATAGCCTTTTCATACCTTTTTCATTTTAAATAGATAGATCAGTAATCCGATCAGGGTCAGTATTAAAACAACGATGATCAGCATAGAAAAGTTTTTACTTTTTTCTGCGGCTGCGACATCTTGTTTTAATTTTTCCTGTTGATCCTGTAGCTTTTTGATGCTCAGCATGTAGTTCTGCACGCGACTGCCGGAAGTGCTGACTTCGGTTTTTGTTTTTTCTACTTCCAGATCTTTGTAGTCCATCAATATTTTAATTTCTTTAAAAATATCGTTGTCGTTTAAAGTGATTTGTCTTAAGATCTCATTGGAATTCCGGATGTCTTTCTTGGTCTGCAAGCCAAATATGCCGGTTCTGGCATGCAAACTTTCATCATATTGCCCGAATTTGAGGCTCCGTTCAGCCAATAGTTTATTAATTTTTAAGCGCTGGATGTTATAAGCACTGGTGTCGGGCTGGACAGCCTGAGCGGAAACAGCCAGAAACAATAGTGAGAAAATTAGGAAGTTTCTAATCATGATTTGCTTTTTCCTTAAGGAACAAGCAAACTCCATGCCTCGGCTTTACTTTTAAAATTGGGTTTAACCACAGCCCAGGTTTGTTGGAAGAAGGGCGACTTCCGGTAGTTTTCCAGTTTGGTTGCATCATCCCATGTGCTGATGGTGAAAAACACTTCGGGATTATGCTCATCCTGTAAAAGCTGGACGCCCTGACAACCTTCAAAAGCCGCAATTTTAACCTGCAACGATTGAAAAAGAATTTTGAACTCGGCAATGAAGTCTGCCGATAGATGCATTTTGACGACTCTTGTCAGCATAGCTTATGGATGAAACTCAATTCGGATGATGTCATTTAGCTGTAGTCCGAGTAAACCGCTTGCCTTGCCTTTATTGATGGCGATTTCCAGGTGATTGCTGATCCCAAACAGACATAATTTTTCACCTTCGGGTACTTCATTGTAATGCCAGCTCAACTGACTGATGGTTTCACTTTTTCTGAAGTATAAAGTGAAATCCCTGTTGCGTTGAATCCTGGTAAACAGCTCCTTGGTGATGTTGGTGATCACGTTTGAAAAAGTATCGATGTAAATGACGCTTCCGCGGATGATATCCCGTTCAATAACCGGATTCAGCAGCATGCGTTCTTCTACATTTGCGGTAGGTACCCCGATGTCTTTCAGTTTGGCACCTTTAGCCAGTTGCGTGGCTGCTTTGACAAAAATGTCGACCAGGGGAAAATGCAGGTATTTTAAATCCTGCATGATGTTTAGTTCTACAATCTCCTCAGGCTTTTCTTCAAAAAGCAATGAAAATATGCCGTTATCCGCACCTACAAAGAAATGGTCTTTGTATTTTAAAGCAATGTATTTGGTGTTTTCGCTAAATACAGAATCGATCCCGATCAGGTGAACGGTCCCTTTAGGAAAGTACGGGTAAACGTTTTTTAATACGAAAGCTGCATGGGAAATATTGAAGGAAGGAACCTCATGTGTCACATCAACAATGTTTGCTGTAGGCAAGATACTCAGTATACTTCCCTTAAGGGCAGCCTGATAGAAATCTTTAGAGCCTAAATCTGTTGTTAATGTAATAATAGCCATTAAAAATTGAATATTTATTCTTAATCTTGCGTAAGCGGCAAATCGCGTACAAATATTCAATTTTTATATCAAAATATACACCTCTATCTAAAAAACAATATTTTGAACGAACTGAAATTAACATTAGAATCGGTAAATCCGGTACAATTTTGGGGTACAAATAATGAGCATTATGAGCTGATTAAAAACGCCTTTCCAAAGTTAAAAGTAGTAGCAAGGGGAAACGAAGTGAAGGTACTTGGTGATGATCAGGAGCTTAAGGCTTTTGAGCAAAAGTACAATCAGCTGTTGCAACACCTGGAGCAGTACAGCAATTTGACACCAAATGATGTAGAGACCATTTTAGTTTCGAAAAGGTCAGCATCGGCTGCAGAAAACGGCACTGAAAAACCTGCTGCAACCGGTGGGGGTGGAGAAGTGATTGTATTTGGTACCAATGGACTGATGGTGAAGGCCCGCACGGCCAACCAGCGCAGAATGGTAGACAGTATTGTGAAGAATGATGTTCTGTTTGCGATTGGTCCGGCCGGTACAGGTAAAACCTATACGGCGGTCGCATTGGCAGTTCGTGCCCTGAAAAACAAAGAGATCAAAAGAATTATTCTGACACGTCCGGCAGTGGAAGCAGGTGAAAGTCTGGGTTTTTTACCGGGCGACCTGAAAGAAAAAGTAGATCCTTATCTGCGTCCGCTATATGATGCACTCGATGACATGATCCCGGCAGAGAAATTGAAAACCTATCTGGAAAACCGCACCATTGAAATTGCACCACTGGCTTTTATGCGGGGCAGGACGCTGGACAACTGTTTTGTGATCTTAGATGAGGCACAGAACTCGACGGACTTGCAATTGAAAATGTTTTTGACCCGTATGGGGCCTTCTGCAAAATTTATTGTGACCGGAGACGTGACCCAGATCGATTTACCTAAGAAACAGATGTCGGGCTTACACAATGCATTGCGTATCCTGGACGGTATTCCCGGAATTGAAATTATCTATCTGACGGGTGAAGATGTGGTACGACACAAATTAGTGAAGAGAATATTAAAAGCCTACGGCGATATACAATAAGTTACTATATTAAAATGACAGCAATTAAAGAAACAAATTTTAGCTTTCCAAAACAGACTAGTTTTTACAAGGGAAAAGTGCGTGATGTGTATACCATTGACAATCAATTCATGACGATGGTGGTTACAGACCGGATATCTGCATTTGATGTGGTTTTACCAGAGGCGATTCCATTTAAAGGACAGGTATTGAATCAGATTGCTGCTAAGTTTTTAAATGCAACCAGGGATATTGTTCCAAACTGGGTAATTGATGTGCCTGACGAAATGGTCACCATTGGCCGGATTTGTGAGCCTTTTAAAGTAGAAATGGTGGTGAGGGGATATCTTGCCGGCCACGCCTGGAGAGAATATAGTGCCGGAAGAAGGAGTGTTTGTGGTGTGGCACTGCCAGAAGGATTAAAAGAAAATGACAAATTACCTGAGCCGATCATTACACCAACAACGAAAGCTGCTGTAGGCCATGATGAAGATATTTCTAAAGCCGATATCTTGTCTAAGGGAATCGTATCGCTTGAAGATTACGAACAACTGGAGAAATATACATTGGCTTTATACGCCCGTGGTACAGAAATGGCTGCAGAACGTGGCCTGATCCTGGTAGATACCAAGTACGAGTTTGGTAAAGTAGGTGAGGAGATCTTTTTAATTGATGAGATCCATACACCGGATTCTTCCCGTTATTTTTATGCGGAAGGTTATGCGGAACGTCAGGCCAATCATGAAGCGCAGAAACAGCTGTCTAAAGAGTTTGTTCGTAAATGGTTGATCGAAAATGGTTTCCAGGGTAAAGAGGGACAGTCTGTTCCTTTGATGACGGAAGAGATTATTCTTTCCATTTCAGATCGTTATATTGAACTTTATGAGCAGATCACAGGCGATAAGTTTGTTAAAAACGAACTGGCAAATGTTGTGGAACGGATAGAAAAGAATGTAAATGATGCGCTGGAAAGGCTTTTAGCGAAGTAATTTTGTTTAAACTGAATTGTGTTAGCAAAAATAGTACCAGATACAGATTAAATTAATTACTTTCGTATTCAGACTAAAATATCAATATCATGAAGTTTTCAGTAGATAAGCATGAAAAGTATGTTGTGTTGAAACTTAAAGAAAGTAAGTTTACAAACGACAATACCCCGAAGTTGAAATCTGAGTTCATTTTATTGAACGCAGAAGGACATTGTAACATTGTGTTGGATTTATCTTCGATTAAACAATGTGACGATTCTCAGGATCTGAGCAGCTTGCTGTTTGGCCACCGTTTATGTAAAAAAGACAATGGTTTATTTATTTTAACCGGCGTTAATCCAGTAGTTTCTGAAATTTTAGCAATGTCTAAACTGGATCAGCACCTGATCATTGTATCTAATGTAGCTGAAGCTACCGATCTGATTTTTATGGAAGAGATCGAAAAGGAATTGTTGGGGAGTGTAGATAAAGGTTAATGAAATTTGAGGTTACTATTTTAGGCAGTAGTTCTGCAACACCTGTATACAATAGGAATCCTACCGCGCAGTTGTTAAACTGTAATGAGAAATTTTACCTGATCGATTGTGGCGAGGGCACCCAGCAACAGTTGATTAAGTTCGGCTTCAAAGCGAGCAAAATTGACTATGTTTTTATCAGTCATTTACATGGAGATCACTATTTTGGCCTGATCGGGTTATTGTCGAGCCTGCATTTAAATGGTCGTGTAAAACCGATCCGGATTTTTGCTCCTGCGGCGCTGGAAGAAATTCTGGCTGTCCAGTTTAAATATTCAGAAACCATCATCCGGTATCCGATCGAGTTTACAGCGATTGAAGCGATTGAATCTTCAGTGATTTTTGAAAATGCAGATTTAACGGTTCAGACTGTTATTTTAAACCATCGGATTCCCTGTACAGGCTTTAGATTTACACAAAAGAAGCGTTTGCGTAAGGTATTGGTAGAAAAGTTAACTGCCGAATCCATTGCTCCGGAATATTATCCTTTGCTCAAAAGGGGAGTAGATCTGGAATTGCCTGATGGCCGGGTTTTGTTGAATGCCGACTATACGATAGACTCTGATCAGCCCAAATCTTATGGATATTGTTCTGATACACTGATGGATGAGCGGTATTTTGATAGCATCCGCAATTGCGATACCTTATATCATGAAGCCACATTTTTACATGAAATGCTGGACAGGGCAAACCATACACATCATACGACTGCTTTACAGGCTGCTGAAGTAGCTAAAGAAACTGGCGCAGGTAAGTTGCTGATTGGTCATTTTTCATCGCGTTACAAGGCCTTATTGCCTTTGCTGGAAGAAGCAAGATCAGTATTTGAAGATACCGAGCTGGCACTTGAAGGAAGTACGTATACGATTTAAAGATTTAGCTCACAAATGCATGTGCAGCGACGCTGCAAATGTATTCCATAAAAAAAATCCCCTGCTCATTCCTGAACAGGGGATTTTTTTATGGAGTTTATGAAAGTTAATCGTCTTTTTTCTTGTTACCGCCACCAAATACAGAGAAGTGGACATAACGTTTAGGATTTTGTTTCAAATCGATCATTAGGTTATCCAGATTTTTAGAAGCATTGGTCAGGTTTTCATACATTTTGCTGTCGTTAACCAACATGCCTAAGCTACCTTGTCCATTGTTCACTTTAGATACAATACTTTGTAAATCAGCAACAGCTTTATTCGCGTTCTCTATCGTTTGTTTAAAGTTTGCGGCAGCTACCTGATCGGTAATCGTATTCACATTCGCCAAAATGCTATTGATCTTTTGATTGTTCTGTTTAAGGTTGATTGTAATCGCTTCTACATTAGAAAGGATGGATGCGATTCTGGATCCTTCAGAACCTACCAGGTTATCTACTTTTTTAGAAGTCGACTCTAATGAAGCCAATGTTGCAGAAATGCTATTGAAGCTCTTATCCACGTTTTTCTGAAAGTTCGGATTCAGGATCGTATTTACACTGGTTAAGATGGAATCCATTTTGCCGATGATCAGCTCTGCTTTTTTCTGTACCGGTTGTACAGTTTCCAGCAGGCCTTTGGCTACATTCGCATTTAAGGTATCTCCATCTTGTGCAAAATCCTGTCCGGTTCCCAATTCCATAACTATGGCTTTACTACCCAGAAGATCTGTGCCTTCCAGTTTAGCAATGCTATTTTTAGGAATTTCGTATTTCCCTTTAATTTTTAAAGTGGCCAGGATACTTCCATCGGCCTGCAATTGAAGTTTGTCTACGCGACCGATTTGAAATCCATTGATGAGTACAGGTTTGGAAACACCCAGTCCATCTACCCGGGAATACTTCGCATAAAGTACCGTTTCATTTGAAAAAATGGCATTCCCTTTTAAGAAATTATAACCAATAATTAATAAGGCAATAGATATGGCGGCCATTATACCTACTTTGGTTTCGTTTGCTATCTTCATTTACGATCAGTTATATTTCTAATAATTTGAATGTTTAATTTATTTCAGTTTCTTTTTTATAGGTGTGTACAGCTTTGAAAATGGCATTTACAATTTCAGCCTGTCCACTGGCAGAGTTCATATAGCTTTCTTCATCCGGATTGGATATAAATCCGATTTCTGTGAGCACTGCAGGCATTCCGCATCTTTGCAAAATCAGAATTCCCTGCTCTTTAACCCCTCTGTTTACTCTGTTGTTGTCGTTTGTATAGGCATTTTGCATCAATCGTGCCAGTTTCAAACTTTTGTCTCTAAATGTATTTTTGAACAAAGATAATATAATAAATGTTTCAGGATCATTGGGATCATAGCCATCGTAATTTTGTTTGTAGTTTTTTTCAGATTTGATGTCGGCATTTTCCCTGATGGCTACATCCTGCTCATCCAAACGGTGAGATCCCGCTACAAAAGTTTCGGTTCCGCTGGTGCTTTTATTTTTTACATAGCCATATTGTGCTACTTTTTTGCCACGTACCGTTTTGTACCCGGTCACCACCCGGCGGTCGGGCATGGAATTGCAATGGATGGAAATAAATATATCTGCTTTGTTGTCGTTCGCCAGTGCAGCGCGTTTATGAAATTCTACGTCAACATCAGTTTTCCTGGTGTACAGAATTTTAACATCAGGCATGTCCTCTTCAAACTTTTTGCCCAGTTTTAAGGCCACTTGCAGCGCGATGTTTTTCTCCATAGAAAAACTGCCCACGGCACCAGATTTTGCTCCGCCGTGTCCGGCGTCAATTACAATGGTTTTAACTTTGTATCCCTGTGCAAAAGTCAATTGAGAGGTTATCAGTAGTAAGGAGCTAAATAGGAATAGGTTTCTTTTCAATCTCATCGTGCTTCGCGCTTTTTTGTTTTTTTGGTGTGTTAGCCTTCTATACTTTTTTTATAGTTTTCAATAGCCTTCAATAAGCATTCCGTTATTTCATGCTGACCGGCCTGAGAGTTCATATAGTTCTCCTCTTCGGGATTGCTGATGAATCCAATTTCGGTTAAGATTGCCGGCATACCCGCCCTGGCCAGCACAGCCAGACTTTTTTCCTGAACACCCCTGTTGACACGTCCCACAGCTACATATTGATCCTGGACCAATTTGGCCAGTTTTAAACTTTGTGTACGGAAAGTGTTCTTCATTAAAGACAGGATGATGTAATTTTCAGGGTTGTTCGGGTCAAATCCTTCGTAGTTTTCTTTGTAGTTATCCTCCAGGAAAATGGCCGCATTTTCACGTTTGATCACTTCATCCTGTTCATTCAGTCTACCCATACCCGAAACGAAGGTTTCTACACCTTTTGTAGAAGTACTTTTCCTGCTGACAGTTTCTGTGACCGGTATTTTTTTGCCTTTTTTTCCCTTTCTGTAACCGGTTACGACAGTGGATCTGAAAACCGGCATGTCGTTACAATGTATAGAGATAAATAAATCTGCTTTTGCGTTATTGGCGATGGCAATTCGCTCATATAAGGGGATAAAAACGTCTGTACTCCGGGTATAAATTACTTTTACATCCTTCATATTTGCTTCGATCGCCGCGCCAAGGTTCAATGCGGTTTTTAAAGCCACATCTTTTTCCGTTGAATAAAGCCCTCTTGTAGAGCCGTCACGGCCACCATGCCCGGCATCAATTACAATAGTTTTTATTTTATATTCTTGCGTAAACGCCTGATTACTAGTTGTAATGTTGATCAGCAAAGAAATAAATACAATCAAAATTACATTTGACCTAAGCAATGGTATATTTTTCATTAATTTTGAACGTTTTGGATTAAACATTAATGCAAAAATAACATTCACACACGAATTTGAAACTTTTACGCGATATCATTTTTTTTAAAACACTTGTTTTACTAGTATTTATTGGTAATCAGGCGTTCGCTTTAACCAACTTTTCACCATATCAAGACATTCGTCAGCAGCTGGACACGGCTAAGAAATCGCCTGTTAAAACGAAGTTGAATGACACGACCAAAAAGACTCTGGTTAAAACCAATCCTAAAGATACCGCGGCATCTGAAAAGGTACAGTATGGTGCACGTGACTCGGTGGTATTGGACAAAGAAAGTGGTGTTGTTTATTTGTATGGTAAAGCGCGGGTTTTGTATCAGGATATTGAGCTGGATGCAGACTACATTACTTATAACAGCAAGACCAATATGATCTATGCGCGGGGCACCTACGATAAAAAAGGAAAGTATATCGGGCGACCTATTTTTAAAATGACCGGCCAGAGTACTTCTATGGCCGATTCACTGAAATTTAATGCCAAAACCAAGGCGGGTCAGATTCATGGGGTGTTTACCGAGCAGGAGGGTGGTTTCTTTTCAGGCGGGATCGCAAAGAAACAACCGGATGATGAGATTCACAGTAAGGGCCAGATTTACAGTACCTGTAATTTACCACATCCGCATTTTGGATTGCACATCACCAAGGGAATTGTGACTAAAAATCAGATTATTACCGGACCCGTATACCTGGAGATTGAAGATATACCCTTGCCACTGGCTTTGCCATTTGCCTTTTTTCCCAAACCCAATAAAAAGAGTTCCGGGGTGATTTTGCCTACACCAGGCGAAGAGGCGACCAGAGGATTCTTTTTACAGGACGGTGGTTACTATTTCGGACTGAGTGATTACTGGGATGCGAAAGTTACCGGATCAGTGTATAGCTACGGTTCCTATAGTGCACGCGTGGCCTCTACGTATACCAAAAGATATAAATACAATGGTAATGTTGATTTGAGTTATGCCTACACCAAAAGTGGAACGCAAGGTACAAGAGACTATCAGACCGCTAAGGATTTTCGGATCAACTGGACGCACTCCCAAAACGCCAACGCTAATCCAGGTACTATTTTTTCTGCCAGTGTGAACGCGGGAACTTCTGGTTATGGAAAAAATACTGCTGGTGGGGATACTTACAATCAAAATCTGATTGCCAATAACATCCTGAACTCTTCCATTTCTTACGGTCGTACCTTCTCGAACGGAATTAACTTATCAACTTCCTTTAACCACAGTCAGGAAACCCGTGCTAAAACGGTATCCTTAACCTTGCCAAACGTGAGTTTGTCGGTGCCTACTTTTAATCCTTTCGATTCCAAAAGCCGGGTTGGTGAGCAGAAATGGTATCAGAAGATTACGGTGGGCTATACCATGCAGGCAACCAATACCATCAACACAGCAGATTCATTGTTGTTTACCAAGCAAAGTTTAAGTCAGTTCCGTACGGGAATTCAGCACAATGTACCGATCAACATGTCGTTTAACATATTGAAATATTTTAACTTCAATACCAATGTAAATTATAGTGAAAAATGGTATTTTCAATCCATTCGTAAAACCTATGGCAAACTGGCCAATGGAAGTGATGTGACTTTTATAGATACGATTCCAGGTTTTAACCGCTCCAATGAGTACAGCGTGGGCGGTGGTTTATCTACAAAGGTATACTCTACAGCACAGTTTAAAAACCTGGGCAAATTGAAGGCCATCCGTCACGTGATGACGCCTAGTGTAAGTTTCAGTTATAAACCAGATTTCTCCTCACTTAGTAAAGGCATTTACAAAATCGCCAAATATCAGAATGGGGAGACCGTGTATACTAAAGATTACAACACCGGAGAACTGGTGCCCATGAAGTATTCTATCCAGGAGCAGGGCGTATACGGAGGGCCGTCTATTGGTAGAAGTGCCACGATCAATTTTGGTATTGACAATACGGTGGAAGCTAAAATTGCTTCGCTGAAAGATACAACCGGTACCGGCGAGCGAAAGATTGCAATTATCCAGGGCTTAGGGATTAACGGTAGTTATGATTTATTGAAAAAGGACTTTAAATTATCTGACCTGAGCTTTAGCGGGCGTTCACAGTTTACCGATAAATTGGGGATCAATTACCGTGGTACACTAAACCCGTACCTGTACGAAGACATTGCAAACGATCAGGGTGTGGTGACCAGGACCTTGGTAGATAAATATACCTGGTCTAAAGGGCAATTGCCAAGGCTGACCAATTTTGGATTCTCTTTTGATTATAGTCTGAACCCGGAATCTTTTAAAAAGAAGAATGAAATAACCGACAAGCTCAATGAAAAAAAGGTTGGCGGCGGAATTACACCAGAGCAGGCTGAAGCACTGGCACAGATCAGCCGTGACCCCAATGCCTTTGTTGATTTTAACATTCCATGGAACTTTAGTTTTCAGTACAGTTTTGATTACCGGACCGATGCAGTAGGCCAAAACAGTTCCATAACGAATAACTTAAGCTTTAGTGGTGATGCAAACGTGACACCCAAATGGAAAGTAACCTTTACTTCGGGCTGGGACTTTCAACGGCAGACCATCTCCATGACCAATTTTGCGATTTACAGGGATTTGCACTGCTGGGACATGAGTTTCAACTGGGTTCCATTTGGTGCTTATCAATCGTACTCGGTGATCATTAAGGTGAAAGCTTCAGTTTTGCAGGATTTGAAATTGAGCAAAAGAAAATCTTACGTTCCTAAATTCTAAACCAAATCATATGTTAGCCGAAATTATAACCATAGGAGATGAAATCCTGATCGGTCAGATTGTGGATACCAATTCTGCCTGGATGGCGAAAGAATTAAACCTGATCGGCGTTAAAGTGAAGCAGGTCACTTCTGTGTCTGATGATGCAGCGCACATTACAGAGGCTTTAAAACAGGCGATGCAACGCGTGGATGTCATTTTAATTACTGGTGGCCTTGGGCCAACCAAAGATGACATTACGAAGTTGACCCTGGCTAAATATTTTAACATGGGCATGCGCAGGGATCAGCCTACGCTGGATCATGTGACCAGTTTTTTTACCCGTTTAAACAGACCGATGATTGAGATGAACCGGCAACAGGCGGATGTACCGGATGGTTGCGAAGTGATTCAAAACAAAAACGGAACAGCGCCCTGTATGTGGTTTGAACAGGAAGGCCGGATCATTGTATCTATGCCCGGTGTGCCTTTTGAAATGATGTACCTGATGACCGAGGATATTTTACCGCGGTTAAAGCAAACCTTTAACTTACCTGCTCTAGTTCACCAGACCATTCTTACTGCGGGTTTAGGGGAGTCTTTTTTAGCTGCAGAAATTGAAGATATTGAGGATAGTTTACCCGCTCATATTAAACTCGCTTATTTGCCCAAGCTGGGACAAGTAAGGCTACGTTTAAGCGGTTCGGGAAGCGATGAAGTTGCGCTGAAAGCAGAGATCGCCGGTTATGTTCGCCAATTGGTGAACCGCGTACCGAAATATGTGGTGGTTGAAGATGATATTGCGCTGGAAAAAGCTTTGCTAAACCTCATGGCTGAAAAAGGTTTGACTTTGTCAACTGCCGAAAGTTGTACCGGAGGCTATATCGGGCATCTGATCACACAACATCCCGGCAGCTCTTCAGTATACCTCGGTGGTGCAGTTACGTATTCTAACGCGCTTAAAACTGCCATATTAGGCGTTTTGCCAGAGACATTGGCGAATTATGGTGCGGTAAGCGAAGAAACGGTTAGGGAAATGGCCATGGGTGCTGTGAAAAACTTTAAAAGTGACTATGCCATTGCGGTAAGTGGCATTGCCGGACCGGATGGTGGAACAGCTGATAAACCAGTTGGAACGGTATGGATTGGTATCGCTTCAAAGGACAAAGTAACAGCACGTTGCTTTAGTTTTGGAAGCCGCAGAACACAAAATATTGAGCGTGCCGCCATCGCTGCATTAACGCTTGTTTTGAATGAGATTAAACATCATGTAGTTTAAGTCTGCAAAAAACTTTACTTTTGCAGCCGATATCAATCATAAAATAAAAAATGGCTCAATACGAATTATTGTTACCTAAAATGGGGGAGAGTGTTGCCGAAGCAACCATCATTAAATGGACTAAACAGCCTGGAGATACAATAGAACTGGACGATACGATTCTGGAAATTGCTACCGATAAAGTAGATTCTGAAGTGCCGTCTCCAGTTACAGGTAAGCTCATCAAACAGTTGTTTAATGAGGATGATGTCGTACAGGTCGGCGCTGTGATTGCTATCATTGAAACAGACCTGGCTGCTGAAAGTCCGGCAGCGGAGGTGCAAGCGCCTGTAGCTGTTGAGGAAGTCGCACCAATTGTTGAAAATATACCAGGCACGGAACAACTGACAGCAACTGCTTCAGCAGAATCTATTCGCTTTTATTCGCCATTGGTTAAAAATATTGCTGTTCAGGAAGGAATCAGTCTTAAAGAACTGGATAACATCCAGGGAACAGGCGCTGAGGGGCGTTTGACCAAAGACGATCTTTTGGCGTATATTCAAGGTGGCCGAAAAGAGTCTGCTGCCCCTGTTGCAAGTCCGGCTACAGCTGAAAAACCTGCAGCGAATAATTTGACTCCTGCTGCCAAAACGGCTCCAACTCCCGCCACTGTAAGTATGGCTGGCGGCGATGAGATCATGGAGATGGACAGGATGCGTAAGCTGATTGCAGACCACATGGTGATGAGTGTACAAACTTCACCACATGTGACTTCATTTGTAGAAGCTGATGTGACCAATATGGTGATGTGGCGTGAAAAGGTAAAGCGTAATTTTGAAAAACGCGAAAATGAAAAGATTACATTCACACCTATTTTTATTGAAGCGGTAACTAAAGCGATTAAAGATTTTCCAATGATCAACGTTTCTGTGAACGGTACCCAGATCATCAAAAAGAAGGACATCAATATCGGTATGGCTGCGGCTTTACCAAGTGGAAACCTGATTGTACCGGTGATTAAGAACGCGGATCAGTTGAACCTGGTTGGTTTAACCAAGGCTGTAAACGACCTGGCGGGACGTGCACGTAATTCTAAATTGAAGCCTGACGAAACACAGAACGGAACATTTACATTGACCAATGTGGGTTCATTTGGTAACGTGATGGGGACGCCGATCATCAACCAACCTCAGGTAGCCATCCTGGCTGTTGGCGCCATTAAAAAGAAACCAGCGGTGTTGGAGACTGAATTTGGTGATGTAATCGCCATCAGGCATATGATGTTCCTTTCCTTATCATACGATCATAGGGTAGTGGACGGTGCTTTGGGCGGATCTTTTGTACGTCGCGTAGCAGATTACCTGGAAAACTGGGATGTCAACAGGGAGATGTAATCATTTCCTTTATCACATATCAAAAAAAAACGGCCCTGTTGAAGGGCCGTTTTCATATCAAAACAAAACAAAAATTAACTAAAAAGTACTTCTTCATCTGCAACAGTTTTAATCTGCTGCTCGGTATAGGTATATTTACCAGTATGTGCAATAAATACGTCTTTCTGTTCTAACAAATTTTTGTTGGCCAGTAAGCTTTTTAAGCTTACGCTACCAATGATGTACTTATAGTCATCACGTGAAAAACGTTCTACAATATTTTCAATTTTAAGTTTCTCAACGGTATACTCATGTGTATAACGCAGGTACACTTCTATATTTACATTGTCTGTATGTAACAGGCCATTGTGCTGGTGATATTTTTTATATTCATAACGGTAACCGTAACGCAATGCTGCAATGTCTGACAATACCGCCGCACCCGTTGGGTGACCACCTGCACCTTTTCCAAAAAAGAACTGTTTATCGGCAAAGGCAGCTTGTACCGTTACACCATTGTATTCATTCTCTACGTTAAACAGGAAATCATCCGATTTTACGAATTTAGGCAATACATAAGTAACCACCTGTTTGGTGCTGATTTTACGCGCTGTAGGCACCAGTTTGATTTTGAAGTTCTTTTCCCGCGCATAGCGGATGTCATTTTCAGAAAGGTTCTGGATACCAATATTCAGAATCTTATCCGGATTGATGAACAGACCGTAGGCATGGGCAGTTGCAATGGCCAGTTTAAATTTAGGATCATAGCCTCCAACGTCCAGAATCGGATCTGTCTCGGCAAAACCTAAGTCCTGCGCCTGTTTCAATGCTACACCATATTCCAGGTTCTCATTGAATATCTTTGATAAAATATAGTTGGATGAACCGTTAAAGATACCGCTGATGCCATGTAACAACTCATTGTCGTAATATTCTTCGAGATTCCGGATGATCGGAATACTTCCGCACACTGCGCCTTCATACAATAAAGAAGCGTTGTGTTTTTCTTGTAGTTCTACCAGTTCTGCAAGGTGTGTGGCAATCATTTTTTTGTTTGCTGAAACTACATTTTTGCCACTTGTTAATGCTCTTTTGGTAATTTCAAAAGCCACATCCGCATCATCGATCAATTCTACAATGGTATTGATCTCCGGATTATTTAAGAGTTCATTGTGGTCTGTCGTGAAAAGATGTGCATCTAAACTGCGCTTCTTATCTGGGTTTTTAATGGCGATTTTAATGATTTCAAGGTTTAAATCCTGACCACGGATAATGTCGTGTAATCCCTGGCCAACTACCCCAAAACCAAATAAACCGATCTTAAGTTTTGTGCTCATCTAATTATGCTGTTTTATGTAATTTAACTATTTTCTTATTTATACTTTCCTTTAAAAAATTGCCAATAACGCGGGTTAAAGCATCTGTCTCGATGAGGAAACCATCATGACCATAGGCAGATTTCAGACTGTGAAATGCTGCTCCTGCGATGTGATTTGCCAGGAATTCCTGTTCCGTAATTGGAAACAATACATCATTCTCTATGCCGATGACCAGGGTATTCGCCTTAATCAGGGCCAGTGCGTGGCTGGTGCTTTGACGTCCACGTCCAACATTGTGGCTGTCCATCGCCTTGGTGAGGTACCAATAGCTATAGGCGTTGAACCGTTTGCAGAGTTTTTCTCCCTGATAATTCTGGTAAGATGAAGCCCTGAAAGATCCGGTTTTATCATTTACACTTTCCAGTTGTGTCGCGGTATATGCGTCATATGTTCTGTAAGAAAGTAAAGCGATACTGCGGGCAACTTTCAAACCTTTTAATCCGCCATCAGGTTTTTGCGCGTAAAAACTACGGTCGGCTGTAATGGCCAGCCGCTGACTTTCATTAAAGGCTATGCCCCATGGAGAGTGCACTGCATTGGTAGCCATGAGGATCAGATTTTCAATGTACTGCGGAGCGGTAATTGCCCATTCCATAGCCTGCTGACCGCCTAAAGAGCCTCCAACGAGCACTTTAATGTGCTGAATGCCCAGGTGGGCAGCCAACAACTGGTGTGCAGAAACCAGGTCCCGGATGGTGAATTCCGGAAATGCCAAATAGTAAGGCAAACCCGTCACCGGGTTTGTGCTTAAGGGATTGGTACTTCCATAATGTGAGCCTACAATGTTGGCACAAATGATGAAATGCTCATCCGGATTGAAAAGTGCATTGTTACCAAAAAGACCTTTCCACCAGTCCAGCACGTCTGCATTTGCAGTCAGCGCATGACAAGCCCAGATCACGTTGTCTTTACTGGCATTTAATTTACCATAGGTTTGATAAGCAATTTCCAACTTGCGCAGCTTTTTGCCGCTTTCCAGTTTGAAAACCTTATTGTAACTATATGTGGAGGTCGTACTCATTTAATTTTACTTTTTTATACTTGCAAATGCTTGTTCAAAATCGGCTTTGATATCGTCGATGTGCTCAATACCTACAGATACACGCAATAAATTTGGCGTAACACCTGCTTTGGCTTGTTCTGTTTCAGACAGTTGCTGGTGTGTTGTTGCAGCTGGCTGGATGATCAGCGTTTTAGCATCCCCTACATTTGCCAGGTGGCTTACCAGTTTTAAATTGTCAACCAATGCGATGGCCTGGTCTTTATCTCCATGCAGTTCAAAAGACAATACTGCACCAAAACCATTTTGCAGGTATTTTTTTGCATTGCTGTGGTATGGGCTGCTTTCCAGGCCAGGATAGTTTACACTTTTCACCGCATCATGACCTTCTAACCAGGTTGCAAGTGCCAGGGCATTGTCAACATGACGTTGTACACGAAGCGATAAGGTTTCCAGTCCCTGGATCAGCAGGAAAGAATTGAAAGGGGAGATGGCCGGACCAAAATCCCTCAAACCTTCTACACGGGCACGAATGATGAACTGGATGTTTCCAAATGGTCCGCCGATGCCAAAAACATCGTTAAATACCAAGCCGTTATAACCTTCAGATGGTTCTGTGAACTGAGGGAATTTACCATTGCCCCAGTTGTAATTGCCGCCATCTACAATCACACCACCAATACTTGTTCCATGGCCGCCAATCCATTTGGTAGCGGATTGAACTACGATATGTGCGCCGTGTTCTAAAGGTTTGAACAGGTAACCTGCAGCACCAAAAGTATTGTCTACAATAAGTGGAAGGTCGTGTTTGTTGGCTATGGCAGATATCCTTTCAAAATCAATGATGCTGAAAGCTGGATTTCCAATGGTTTCCAGGTAAATGGCCTTGGTATTGCCATCAATTTTAGCCGCAAAATCATTTGGGTCATCGCCATTGGCAAATTTAACTTCAATGCCTAAGCGTTTAAAGGCTACTTTAAACTGATTGTATGAACCTCCATATAAGTGAGAAGAAGAAACGAAGTTATCTCCCGCCTGTAGTATATTGTTTAATGCAATGAATTGTGCGGCTTGTCCGGATGAAACAGCCAATGCTGCAACGCCACCTTCGAGGGCAGCAACACGTTTTTCAAATACATCTGTGGTCGGATTCATGATCCGGGTATAGATGTTTCCGAATTCTTTTAAAGCGAACAGGTTTGCACCATGTTCGGAGTTTTTAAAACCGTAAGAAGTGGTTTGGTATATAGGAACAGCCCGGGAACCTGTTGTAGGATCTATTTCCTGACCGGCATGAACTTGTAGGGTTTCGAATTTATGAGACGTTGACATATGATCTTATGGGTTAAATTTTTTAAGAAATCAGACAGCACTGTATAAGTGATTAGCGTACCCTATAAGGGCCTTCCAACTGAATAAGAAAATGCAAAAGGAAGATTTTTGGAAATTATCGCATGCAACAGCACATACAGTTCGTATGCGGCATACAATAATGATCGGAGTAATTGGTGTAAATCGTTTTCATTCGTTTTAATTTATCTTTCCAGGTAACACCATGTTATCTGGTCAGGAATTGGCACCTTCTCCATTTTGGGAGGGTTGCCAGTGGGTCAATGAGCCTGTCTCTCGCCACTTCTTTATAAATCAAACCTTAACATAAGAAGGTTGACTTTAACAGCTTTCACTGTTTAATGCTTCAAATGTAAATCTAACTTGCAAAATAACCAAAATATAATTCTGATTATTTTTTAATGCATTGATTTATAATGATATAAAATACATCGTTATAAATCAATGCGGAATATTCTAGCCTATATTTGGGCGAAAGCTTGTTCGAAATCTGCAATAAGATCGTCAATATGTTCCAGTCCTGCAGATATCCGAATTAAATTCTGTGGCGTTTTGGTATCCGGACCTTCTACAGATGCGCGGTGTTCGATTAAACTTTCTACACCACCCAGACTGGTTGCCTGGGCAAATATTTTTACTTTATTGACCAGGTTGCGTGCTTCCGGGGCACCTCCTTTGACTAAAATGGAAAGCATGCCACCGAAATCACGCATCTGCGCTTTGGCTGTTTCGTGGCCAGGATGTGATGTCAGACCGGGATAGTAAACTGCCGCTACTTTGGGATGTTGTTCCAGGTATTGTGCCAGCGCCATACCATTGGTGCTGTGTCCACGCATTCTATAGGCCAGTGTTTTGATGCTCCTGACCAATAAGAAGCAGTCGAACGGTGAAGGTACCGCACCCCCAATCTGTTGTACATTCCTGATCTTTTCCCAGAATTCGTTTTTTTCTGCGGTTATCAGTGCGCCACCCAATACATCGCTGTGACCACCAATGTATTTGGTTGTGGAGTGCATCACAAGATCTGCACCCAGTGCGATTGGATTTTGCAGGCAAGGAGATGCAAAAGTACTGTCGCAAGCCAGGATCAGGCCATGAGCCTTACTGATTTTAGCAATGGCTTTCAGATCTGTAATTTTTAATAGCGGATTTGAAGGGGTTTCGACCCAGATCATGACGGTATTGCCTTTGATGTGCTGCTCAATCAGATTTAGATCAGTCAGATCAATAAAATCAATCGCAATGGTATCGGCAAATATCGTTTGCAATTGTTTTTTAAAGCCCCAGTACATATCGTCAGGTGCGATGATGTGACTTCCGGGTTTGATTGCCTGAAAAACGCTCATCCCGGCTGTATTGCCCGAAGAAAAGGCACAACAATCTGCGCCCTGTTCCAGTTCTGTGAGGATATTTTCCAGTGCAGAGCGGTTTGGATTGCTTACCCTGCTATACATGTGTCCACCGGAATAGCCACCATCCTCGTTCCTTAAAAAGGTTGTCGATAAATTTATTGGGGGCGTTACGTCCTGTGTACTGATTTCATATAAATTTCCTGCATGTATCGCAATCGTTTCTGCTCTCATTATTATGGGGTTATTTGTTTAACTGATGTTCATCCTGCGGTGACGGTTAAAGGTAAAAATTATTCTGCGCAAGTTTTGGCAAGATTTATGTAATTGAAAAAGAAAGTAAAAAGATATGAAAAGAATATTCCTTATAGCAGCCATTTTTTGTAGTGCATTGATGGTTTTGCAAGGCTGTTCACCTAAGGGTGCGGCTACTCCAACGCTTAAGAGAGGTAACATTACTGGGAACTGGACTTTAAGTGACATTACATTTGAAGGTATTCCGCAATCGTCGGTAAAATCATTATTTGGTGAGGGTTCATATACTTGCTTTGTGGGTAGTAGCTGGAGATTAACCAATAGTGGAAATGGTAGTTATAGCCTACCTGGCGGTGGTACCTGTGCAGCTAAAACACAAACCATTTACTGGTCTGCCAGTACTAAAGAAGATACTTTCCAATTTAAAAAACTGTATGAAGGTGATAAAGCCAAAAATGTAACCGAAGGCTACAGATTGGTGCTTTCATCTACCAACGGTGAAACTATGGTTATCAAAACACCTGTTGAATATGGCAATTCTACAGCTTACATTGTCCTGAATTTCACCAAAGCGGCAAAATAAGTTATTTCATTTACCTATGGATAACGGGGGAAGGCATAATTGTCTTCCCCTTTTTGTTTTCGATGTGATTTCTTCGCAGAAAAAATCGGTTTAATATAAATTTAAAGCCTGTTCATCTCAATTAACATTTGTTAACACCTTAATTTTTAAAATTCGCTTCATAAACCAGGAAATGGATTTAAAAATTGTTTAACATTTTAATCTCAATTGTGATGAAAATTTTTACCAAACGAACCGCTCAGGCGCGTGCAAAACGAGCGCTCCCACTCATTTATGCAACTTTATTACTGTGCAGCTTATTGCTAAATTCCTGCACCAAGGATGTAGCAACGACAGCTACTGCTTATTTAAGTATGGTAAACGCTTCTCCAACATTGGGTACCTATAATTTCTATCTGGATGGTACGAAACTAAATACGGCAGCGGTACCTTTTGGAGGTACAACGGCTTATGCAAATTATACTGCAGGCGAGCACACTGCTAAGTTTACGACCGAAAGTGCTTCGGAAAGCTTATTGAGTAAAAGCATAGCGCTGGATGCAGATGGGGTTTATTCCCTGTTTTTAATTGAACGGCCTGAAAAGCTGGATGCTTTACTGGTCAGGGATGTCATGACCGTTGCCTCAACTAGTCAGGCCTTTATCCGTTTCATCAATTTATCTCCCGATGCACCGGCATTGGATCTGTCAGTTGCTGGTGCAGCAACCCCATTGGTTTCTGGAAAGTCGTATAAAACAGCCAGTGATTTTCAGGCAATCGATCCGAATACTTATTCCTTTGACATTAAGGACAGCAGTACCGGAAATGTTAAAACCACTTTGACCTCTGTGACGCTTACTGCCGGAAAATATTATACCGTGATGTCAAGAGGTGTACTGAATGTTGGAGAAACTGACCAGCCCTTTTCGGCGCAATTGATTACTAATTTGTAAAGGCAGGTATATGAGGATATTTTTATTGCTGCTGGTGCTTACGGCAACCACAGGTTATACTGCTATGGCCCAAAGGCCCCTGGTAACCGAGGCCAAGATTAGTGGCTTTTATACGCTGTCATTGGATAAAATGATGGATACCTTAAATGCAAAATGTCCGGTTCATATAGTATACGATCGCGACATGCTTAGTCAGTACGATGTGGTCGACCATTTTAACGATGAAAACCTGAAAGATTTATTGGCGGCTGTATGCAAAAAAAATGGCTTGCGCTATTGGGTTGATGCCGATCAGACGATTTATATTATCCGCATTCCGGAAGATGTAAACCGCTTAAAGAAAAATAAAGCCGCAATTGGCCTCAAAGATGAGGGCCGGGGTGTTCATGTCGGGCAAACGGTGAATTCCGTAAAAGATGTGGTGGAGCGGAAAACACCAGCCCGACAAATCCCTTTCAACATTACGGGTAGGGTGATCGACCGGTCAAGCGGAGAGTCTTTACCCTCTGCCCATGTCCAGTTGCGCCATTTAAACATCAGCACATCGACGAATGCTGACGGTTATTTTACTTTGATCAATGTCCCTGCAGATACCTGTCGACTGGATATTAATTTCTCCGGATACCAGCAGGATACCTATTACCTGAATGCCGAAAACATCAAAAAGGAAATTGTAATTGGTCTTTTCCCGGCTGTGCGGGCTTTGAATGAAGTTGTCATTACCGATAAGCGTGCGGAGGGCTTGATGAGCACCAATAAACGCAGGGTTAGCGTATTACAGATTTCGCCTTCGAAGCTGGAGGAACTGCCCAATATCGGAGAAAAAGATATTTTACGTTCTTTTCAGCTTATGCCGGGCATTAGTGCAAGCAACGAGTCTTCTTCAGGCGCTTATGTGAGAGGCGGAACTCCCGATCAAAACCTGGTGCTGTTTGATGGTTTTACCGTTTACCAGGTTGATCACCTGTACGGCTTTTTTAGTGCATTCAATAGCAATGCCGTAAAAGATGTAACTATGTATAAGGGCGGTTTTTCAGCCAAATATGGCGGCCGTTTGTCGAGTGTTACCGATATTGTGGGGAAGGAAGGAAACAGTAAGGAAACCAATATTGCGGGGGATCTGAGTTTATTGAGTGCCAATGTTTTTGTTGAAAAGCCGATTAATGACAAATCAACCTTGCTGCTGGCTTATCGCCGGTCTTATCAGGGACCTTTATACGATAAGATTTTCAATAAATTCAATAGCAGCAGCGCCACAACAGCTGCCGGAGGAAACAGACCTGCCAATGCTGGTACTGGTGGTCCGCCAGGTGGCGGTGGGGGAGGTTTTGGCGGAAATGCGGCTTCAGTGAGTACACCTGCTTCTTATTTTTACGATTTAAATGCGAAGTATACTTATGCGCCCGATGATCAGAACAGGTTTTCCTGGAGCATTTACCAGGGTAATGACAACCTGGATAACAGCCGTACGCTAACTTTGCCTGCTGCAATCAATAGTGGCAGAGACATCAGTATGTCGGATAAGACCACTTATGGTAATCTTGGATCCAGTTTAAAATGGTCTAGTCGCTGGAATTCTAAATTGTATTCGAATACGCTGTTGAGCTATTCTACTTACCATAGCGATCGTGACAACAGCACGAAGCTTACGGTTCAGGATGATGATGGGAATGACCAGGAAATCAGTACGGGTACTTTTGAGAAAAATAACCTGAAAGATTTTAGTTTAAAATCCGATTGGGAGTACCAGCTTGGTGGTCAATTTAAGGCCTTGTTCGGAGCCTTCGGATCCAGGCAAAATGTGAGTTATGAGAGCAGCCAGAATGATACCAGTAAACTCATTGATCAGCATACCAAAGCCTTAATACTTGGTGGCTATGGGGAACTGGAGGCTGATTTAACCACGCAGTTGCAGGTTAAAGCAGGTTTACGGGAAACCTGGTATGATCAAACCCGGAAAACCTATTTAGAGCCCCGATTTTCTGCAACCTATGCGGTGACGGATAAATTTACACTCAAAGCATCAACGGGTAAATTCTACCAGTTTACGAATCGTGTGCTCAGGGAAGATATTTTATCCGGAAGCCGTGATTTTTGGGTGCTTTCTAATGGAGATGCCATTCCGGTGAGTGCGGCAGTGCATTATATTGGTGGATTCAGTTATGAGACCGGACAGTTCTTGTTTGATGTAGAAAGTTATTACAAAAAGCTGGACAATCTATCCGAATACGCTCAAAGGCTTACCGGAAACCGGAGGGGGGGCACTGTTTCACTGGAAGAGCATTTTTACAATGGTAGCGGTTATGCCAAGGGAATTGAATTGATGCTGCAGAAAACCAGGGGTAGGTATACCGGGTGGATCAGCTATACCCTGGCTGAAGCCACCAATAATTTTGCAGCCTATGGTGGGGAGTTCGCTGCCAGTCAGGATACCCGGCATGAGTTCAAAACTGTCAACTTATACCACTATGGCAAATGGACTTTTTCGGCGACCTGGATTTTTGCTACCGGAAAACCTTATACTGCACCATTAACCAGTTATACGATAGACGACTACACTGGTACCGCTAAAACATTTTTGACCATCAGTGATAAAAATGCTTTACGGATGCCGGCCTATCACAGACTGGATGCATCGATTACTTACGATCTGATCAAGGTAGACAGTCGCAAAACAGGTAGCATCGGTTTTTCCCTGTTTAATATTTACAACCGTGCCAATGTATGGTATAAACAATATAATGTTGTGAATAACCAGGTGGTTACCTCCAATGTCAATTATTTAGGACTTACACCCAATTTAACCCTTAGCTTAAGATGGAAATAAAAGAAATATACAGGTATGTTGTGCTGGCCGGTATTGCCGTCATTGTGGTCACTTCCCTGTTCTCCTGTAAAAAAGAAAATGCAGTACTGGCAGATTATACAAGACCGGTAGTACAGGCTTACCTCATCCCAGGAACAATTGTAACCGTAAAAGTCTATTATCAGAAGTACCTGGATGATACCATTTCGCATGGTTTTCCTTTAAAAGCGCTGAAACTGAAATTGTCTGATGGAACGCAGTCGGTTTCGCTTACGGAAACCGCAGATGGTGTATATCAATATGCAGATTCCAGTTTTATCAAGGACAGAATGACCTATAAATTGAGCTTTGACTATCTGGACAAGACGATAAGTGCAGAAACTACCGTTCCGGATAAACCTGTTGGTTTTTCAGCCTCGGCCAATACCCAGGCTGTTCCCGTGTTTTCTTTTGGTACGGAGCCAGAAGCATTTGTTCCAGTTGTTTTCAAATGGAGTAATCCCGATCAGGGACACTATATGATGGTTTTTAAGAATACGGATGCTTACCCAAGTCGCGTTAATTCACGTGACACCCGTGCGTATAAGGATGCTGAAGAAATCCTGGGCCAGGTGTCTTCATTCCAGACGCAGCAGATGACTTTTAACTTCCTGGGAAATTATAAGGTTTTGCTGTTTCGCATCAACAAAGAATACAGTGATGCATTGAACAGTGGTGGAGGAACCTCTTTAAATTTAACCAATCCCTATACCAATGTTGTCAATGGTTTGGGTGTTTTTACAGCTATGCGTGCCGATACTTTGGATTTAAAAGTCTATCAATAGAAAAGTTAAAAAATGTGAAACTTTCGTTTGAACCGGCCTGAAATTCGGTACTTACACCTTCATTTGATCAACTCATGCACAAAACAAAATATAAACAAGTACTCCATGCCCTGGTACCCATGTTGATTTGGCTGGTTGTACTTAGTTTGCCCTTTTTTTCCAGGGTGGTTAATTTGCCCCCGGAGATGCGGAATGGTTTGCTGAAAAGCCAGGTGCTGACCAATGTGTTGCTGATTGTAATTTTCTATGTGCATACGTATCTGGTCTATCCGCTAAAGGATAAAAAGAATGGTATGGTTATTTACATTACGCTGTTATTGGTTTGTTTTGTTGTATTCATTATCGCCAACAGGTTTTTAATGCCCGAGATACCCCGATTCCCCAGGCATGATTTTCCTCCAGGTGGCACAGATCATTTTGGTAAAGGCAGGCACGGATTTATGCCAGGGCCACCGATGGCCTTTTTGCCTTTTGCTTTCGTAATTATGGTCAGTTACTGTTATAAGCTTTACCTGGATAAACAACAACAGGAGCGGTTAATTGCGGAGCGGGAACGCATCCATTTAAAAACGGAGCTGGAGTTTTTATCTTCTCAGATTAGTCCGCATTTTATGTTCAACCTGCTCAATACCTTAGTTGGGATGGCGCGTAAAAAATCGGAACTGATGGAGCCTTCTTTAATCCGGTTGTCGCAGCTGATGCGCTACATGCTGTATGACAACGACGGAAAGCAAATCAACCTGGGCAAAGAGGTTGATTATTTGAAAAACTACATCAACCTGCAACTTTTGCGTTTTGCTGATGACGTGCGCATTGAGTTGCAGTGTTCTGGTCCGTTTGAGCGCTATACGATTGCACCGATGTTGCTGATTCCTTTTGTTGAAAATGCTTTTAAGCATGGAATAGGGATGCTGGAGGATCCAATCATCATCATCAAGCTTGCGCTGGATGAGAAAGAAGGTAAACTGCGTTTGCAGGTCATGAATGAGGTAGTCGCTGCACAAGTCGGGAGTCCGGAGCGTTCTTCCGGTATCGGATTGGCCAATGTCAGGCGCAGACTGGAACTTTTATATCCCGGAAGGTTTGTTTTTGAGATCAAAAGGGCGGACCATATTTTTTTAATTGAACTTGAAATCACGTTATGATATGAATTGTATACTTGTAGATGATGAAAAGCCTGCATTGGAGCTATTGGAAGATAACGTAAGACAAATACCTTATCTGCACGTTTCGGCTTGTTGTCGCAAGCCAATGCAGGTATTGGAAGTTTTGAAAACGCAGCAAATTGACCTGATGTTCCTGGATATCCACATGCCTGGTTTGAACGGTCTGGAGTTGCTGCGGTCGCTGAGCAATCCACCTATGGTGATCCTGGTGACGGCTTATGCAGAACATGCTTTGGATGGTTTTAACCTCGATGTGGTAGATTACCTGGTGAAACCAGTGCCCTTTTCCCGGTTTTTAAAAGCAGTACAAAAGGCGCATGAGCTTTACCAGGCCCGGCATTTGCAGTCGAGGAGCATTTTAACTGAGCATGACCATGTTTTTGTGAATGCCAATTATTCCCTGGTAAAAATCAGGATACAGGACATTACCTTTATTGAAGGTATGAAAGATTACGTGAAAATTAACCTGGTAGATGGTAAACCGGTAATGACCAGGATGGGCTTAAGGTCAATTGAAGAGAAGCTGGGCACGGAACGCTTTATGCGGGTGCATAAATCTTATATCATTGCGCTTGATAAAATTGAATCTGTGCAGAAAGCACAATTGGTAACAGCAGGTGTAGAAATTCCGATAGGTGAGGGCTATCGGAATTCTTTGCAAACTTATGTCGCTGACAAAAATTTATAGTTCAGTCTTGTTTTTTAGGCTTTATTTTGAATAAGGAAAGTTTTTTATGGGTTTTTTTGTGACCTCATCAATCATATTCATACTTGAATATACACTGTAATAACTCAGATCATTCGTGTTAAATCTCCAAAGTAAATTGCCGGATCTACTGTCATTCAGAAACATGGTTAGCGCTGCTGAACCTGTAATCGATGCAGCTGCTGTTGCCGGCGCTGGCTCTTGCCTCGTGTTGAAATATTCGACTTCGTACTTTTCTGAAATGATCGCATCAACACTCAGTACTTTTGCAATTTCTTCTTTCGTAAAATTACCGAGACTGTCCAGCATTCCTGCTTTTTTTAATAAGAGATTCGTTTTGTCAAGATCCTGGTAAGTGATTTTGTTTTTTGTTTTACGGCTTAATAAAGCAGAATATATCGCCGACTGAACTTTATAGGAGAGTTCAATTTCTTTATCTCTATTCGCTCCATAATCGGTATACCGGGGTGGAATCTTGTAACTTAGCTTCACTTCCGCGGGCAAAATTGCGAGTGTTTTGTGCTGGTTACTCAGTTGTTTGAAGTCTGGACTGGTGTAAATCTTTTGCGCGTAGCCGAAGGTACCAATAGCCGTAGCTATGGTTAATAAAAAAAATTTTTTCATAATTTAAATGTTTCATTAGTGTGTAACCAATGATAAAGAAAAAAAAGGATTTACCGTGTAATAATTAATATAAACAGCGAAAATTTTTTACCGGCAGTTTTTAAGGTCCCGGGCTATTTCTTCCTGTGTATACATGCCTTGTTTGTTGCCAAATGAATTGCTGATGTAGACTACCAGTTGTGCCATATCGATATTGGCCAGTGTTGGAAAATCAGGCATGCTGCCTTCATACATCTGGCCATTTACAATAATCGGGGATTTGATCCCGTTTTTGATGAAACAGGCAATCTGTTGTTTATTCTTTTTTAAAAAAATGGTATCTGTTAATGGGGGTGTTAATTTTCCTAAACCTTCACCATTAGCACCGTGACAATTCTGGCAGTGTTTGATGTAAAGATCCCGGCCATTGACATAATACACATCTTGTTTGATTTTACCAGCATCCTGACAAGAATAGATGATGGTGGCGATTACCAAAAGAAATAATGAGCCGATCAGGAACTTTCGCATGCTTATTTTTTATCTTCAGCCAGTAAAACAGGGATATCTTTCATCAATTGCTCCACCTGTTTTGGATTTGTTCCGTCATAAGCACCACGTATGCGCTTTTGTTTGTCGATCAATACCAGCCAACCCTGGTGTACATAACCTTCTCTGGCAGTCGTATCTTCCATGACCGCAACCAGGTAGCTGTGCTCTGCAATTTTGTAAATGCTGTCTTTTGATCCGTAAGCAAATTGCCATTTACCATTGTCAACACCCAGCTTTTGTGCATATTTTTTAAGTACAGCTGGTTTGTCATATTTAAAATCAATGGTATGTGAAAGGTACATCACTTCCGGATTGTCTTTGTATTTTTCAAATATGGTTTTCATATTCCTGTGCATGGTTGGACAGATGGTAGAACAGGAGGTGAAAAAGAAATCGGCAATGTAAATTTTATCTTTGAAATTGTCATTGGTGATGTAAACGCTATCCTGGTTTAAAAAACGAAAATCAGGAATGGTTTGATAAACGGTATCTACGTGACTTGTCCCGTCTGCATTTTTTACCGTTTCAGCAGCGCGTGGGCCCAGAATTGGTAATTTTTTATCTCCTGTACAAGAGGAGAGGAACATAACAGCAGCAGTGAAGAGGATTAAGGATGTGGAAAGTTTAAACTTCATGATAATCGATTGTAAAACCTTGGCAAAGGTAACTAAAATGAAATTAACCCTGTCATTTTGATAAGGTATTGAATTGCCATGATAGGGTCATGAAATAAATACCGGCTTTAAGGGCTTGATAATTATCAGGTTGAGTTTACATGTGGCATTCCGGCACAGGACTTGGAATGGTGTCTGTAACAAAAATAAAATGATCATGGAACATCCAATGATATTTGTGCGTATTGCCACAATGAATGATATTAAATACGCCGATGAGATCGTGCAGGAAATAGAAGCCTCAGCCATTTTACGCGGCTCCGGAATCTCCAAAAGAACTCCAGCTTCAATTGCCGAGAAAATGCGGGCAGACAAAGCAGTAGTTGCAGTTACGGCAGCCGGGGAATGGGCAGGTTTTGCCTATCTGGAAGTTTGGGAAGGCGGAGCCTTTGTTTCCAACTCTGGTCTTATTGTTGCACCTCGTTTTAGAAATGCGGGGGTTGCAAAAGCCATTAAAGAAAGGATATTTAAGATGTCACGCCGACTTTATCCAGACGCAAAGGTTTTTAGCATCACCTCTGGAACGGCGGTAATGAAAATGAACAGCCGTTTGGGTTTTCAGCCTGTTGGTTTTGAAGAAATCACACAGGATGATATTTTTTGGGCTGGCTGTAAAAGTTGTGTGAATTACGATATTCTTCAAGGTAAAAAGAAGTGTAATTGTTTGTGTACTGCAATGTTGTTTGATCCTCAGACCGCAGTGGTGAGCCCTGAAAATTCTGCTGTATTGACAGAACAGGGTTATAAATCGCAACTTGTCTCGAATAATTACTAATATTGTCGAAATTATCAGCTATGCAATACACGGTTCTAATTATAGATGACGAAAAAAAGATTTGCAGCCTTTTGGCACGCATCATAGAACTGGAAGGTTTCAAAGTTTTTCAGGCCAATACCGGGAAGGAAGGTTTGAAAATCTTAGCCGCTCAGGATGTTTATGTCGTAATCAGCGATGTTAAATTACCTGATTTTAATGGCGTAGCACTGGTTAAAGAAATTAAAAAGATCAAGCCTCATGCAGAGGTAATCAATCTGACTGCTTTTGGAACCATTGCAGATGGCGTAATGGCCATGCGTAATGGTGCATTTGATTACATCACCAAGGGGGATGATAACGATAAGATCATCCCCCTGGTTTACAAAGCGCTGGACAAGGCGAAATTGCAATACCGGGTTACAGAACTCGAAAATAAGGTGATTAAGAAATACAGCTTTAGCAGCATTTTAGGTCAGTCTAAAGCACTTAGGGCAGCTGTAGATTTGGCGCAAAAGGTAGCAGTAACAGACACTACGGTGTTGCTTCTTGGCGAAACTGGTACCGGTAAAGAAGTGTTTGCCCAGGCCATTCATTACGAAAGTCTGCGGAATACCAAACCATTTGTGGCCATCAATTGCAGCGGCTTCAATCATGAATTGCTGGAAAGTGAACTTTTTGGACATAAAGAAGGGGCCTTTACTGGTGCAACCCGCGATAAAAAAGGTTTGCTGGAAGAGGCGAATGAAGGAACCATTTTTTTAGACGAGATCGGGGAGATGAACCTCGACTTACAAGCCAAATTACTTCGCGTACTGGAAAATCAAACCTTTATTAAAGTTGGGGACACACAGACCAGCAAAGTTAATGTGCGTATCATTGCGGCCACCAATAGAGATTTGAAACTGGAAGCCGAAGCGGGTAAATTTCGCCTCGATCTTTATTACCGCCTATCCGTTTTTTCTATTGAGCTGCCGCCGCTTTCCCAACGTAAATCTGACGTGCTGTTACTGGCCAGATACTACCTGAAAGAATTTGCCATGAAGGTAAATAAACCAGATTTTCAGATGAGTAACGGTTTTGAAGCGCTATTGTTGAAACACAGTTGGAAAGGCAATATCAGGGAGCTTAAAAATGTCATGGAAAGGGTCGTGATCCTGGCGGATAGCCAGGAGTTGAATTCGGCTCTACTTCCCTATGAGTTTCATGTGGACACCAAGGGGGCGGAAGCCGATGTGCTTAGAATGGAGACTGTTGAAAAGCAGCACATCATTAAAGTCCTGAAGCATACCCAGGGAAACAAGACGGAAACTGCCCGTTTACTCGGTATTGGACTGACTACTTTATACCGCAAGATGGAAGAATACCAGATCAGCTGATTTTAGCCAGCCTTTCTTTTTTGTGATAGCTGAATGAGCACTGCACATAAGGGCATCAATGCAAATAAGCCAAATAACCATAAAGAAGCCTGTTGCGCGCCTTGTAGTCCGCCGGGTTTAATAATCCCTGCCGAATTGACGACAAGGCCAGTTAGCGCCGTGCCAACGGCCGTTGACAAAAGTTGGACAGTAGTTATGGATGCCGAGGCTTTTTCTTCTTCTCCTTTGGCACTGGACGTCAGTACCCTGGTTAGCAAATGTGGCCAGCCCATACCTACGCCAATCCCTATGGAAAACAAGCAGATGCACATCAGAATGAAGTAAAGGCCCTGACTGCTTTGCGTTAAAGGCATCAGGATGGCGAAGCCAACCATACCTGCCAAAACCGTAAAAGGGCCGAGTGTCATCAACAATTTGGCTTTTTCTTTCGGAAATCCAGAAAAGGATATGGAGGCAAATGACCAGCCAAAAGCAATCACAACGGTCAGGTATCCCGATGCCAGTGGTGAAAAACCGTGAATAACCTGCATGAAATAGGGGATGTAAATTTCAACAGCCGTAGCAATGCTCAGTAAAGCAATAACCAGGTAAGTTGCGCCCAGCGGCCTGGTTATTTTGTATGCACCTGTTGGAAGTAAACGGTTGCCCGATTTTTTTTCTATCCACAACAAATAACCAAAAAGTAATGCAGCAAAGGACAGTCCTGCGATATTTGCGGATAAGGAATCGGTAATGCTGCCTACCGAAATGGCCAGTGTTGCTATGGTCAGTAACAACAGCTGTACTCCAGGTAATTTTTGTCGGGTAGGATTTGATGAAGCCTTTGCAGGTAATATGTTTTCTGTTAACACCAATAACAGGATGGCAATGACTACGAGTGTGAAAAATGCGGATCTCCAGTGACCATATTGGGCAAATAATCCGCCGATGAATGGTCCGGAAAATGCAGAAATGCCCCACATTGCCGAAACCAGCGCCATTGCCCGGGGCCAGAGTTTTTCTTCAAATACAATTCTGATCATGGCATAGGAGAGGGCAAACAGTAATCCGCCACCAACTCCCTGGATGAAGCGTCCGATCAATAATATACCCATATTGGGTGCAAGGGCACTTACGGTTGAACCTGCCGCAAATAAAACGGCTGCAATTCTATAGGCCACTTTCGGTCCCCGCCGGGCCAGATGTTGAGAAGATATTACAGAACCCATAATGGCCGCCACTACATAAACGGTGGTTGCCCAGGCGTAAAAAGATAAGCCGCCAAGTTCGGTAGTGATGGACGGCATGATGGTGGTTGCCAGGTATACATCGGTAGCATGCAGCATGACACCTCCTGCAAGTGCAATTGATCTGAGTCCGTTTTTACCAGATAATAATTCCGACCATTTGGTTGTTGTGCTGCTATTTTCCATCGTTTAGTAATATCCAACAAAGGTACCTCAATAAAGTAATTAAACAAGCTTAAGCTTGTTTAATTACTTTATTTCAACTTTCAGGAAAAGTCAGAAGCTTGACGCTGCCTGTCGTTTTGATAAAAAACCCTTCCATTTTGAAAGGGTTTTTTTAAGGTGTAAGATTGGTGGATTGTGATTTTTATTTGTTTGTTTCTGATAATCAGTGTTTTAATGGTTGTTTATTTATTGTGGTATGCCAATTGGCTAGGGCTTACCAAAAACAATACAACTATGTTAACAATCCTTTTATTGCTGCTGGCCTTACTTATCATGTGCTGGTTATTTTACAAATCTATCGACTGGTTCGAAAAAATCTAACAATTATGATTGCATTATTCCTTATCGCTATCGCCGTATTCATTTATATGATTTATGTGCTGATCAAACCCGAAAAATTTTAATTATTTGTTATGAACACTGAATTACTTGGTATCATTTTTACCTACGCAATCACCTTATTGATCGGGATCCCTTTGGGTATTTACCTGGCCAAGATGTTTGCGGGAGAGAAAGTCTGGACAGACTTTCTAAAGCCTATTGAAAAGGGCATTTACAAATTGTCAGGGATTAATCCCGATGAGTCCATGAACTGGAAACAACACATGAAGGCGTTATTAACGATCAACATGGTTTGGTTGGTGTATGGCTTTTTTGCGCTGATGTTCCAGGATAAATTGCCATTAAATCCAGATGGCAATGCCGGACAAAGCGCTGATCTTGCTTTCAATAGCGTCATCAGTTTTGTGGTAAACTGTAATTTACAGCATTATTCCGGCGAAAGCGGTGCCACTTATTTTACACAGCACTTTGTATTTATGTTTTTACAGTTTGTTAGTGCTGCTACGGGTATTGCTGCTGCTGTTGTGCTGTTCAAAGCTTTCAGAGATAAAACCACTACCAATTTAGGTAATTTCTGGGTATTTTTTGTCCGCTCTATTACCCGTTTGTTGCTGCCACTTTCTGTTGTCATGGCTATTGTTTTGGCTTTCAATGGAACAACAACCAGCTATGAAGGTAAGGATCAGTTTATTTCGCTTCAAGGTGATACTGTACATGTTTCCCGGGGTCCGGCAGCAGGTTTTGTGGCCATTAAACACCTGGGTACAAATGGCGGGGGCTGGTTTGGAGTGAACAGCACGCATCCTATAGAAAATCCAAATTACCTGACCAATATGGTCGAAGCCATTTCCCAGGTGATTATTCCAATTGCCATGATCTTTGCCTTCGGATACTTCATCCGAAGAAAGAAAATGGCCTGGGTCATTTTTGGAATTATGACACTCGGCATGATGTTGCTCCTGGTGCCGACCATCATCAGTGAAACTGGTGGAAGTCCAGCCATAGCAAAAATGGGTATTTCACAGCTTACCGGTGCTATGGAAGGAAAAGAAGTCCGCTTCGGGCCAACGGCTAGCGCCTACTGGAGTACCATAACCACCATCATTTCTACCGGCTCTGTTAACGCCATGCACGATAGTACGATGCCACTTACCGGCATGTATCAACTCATTGCCATGATGATGAATTGCTTTTATGGGGGCTGTGGCGTAGGTATATTAAACTACTTCATTTTTATCATCATTGCTGTGTTCATTTCAGGCTTAATGGTTGGGCGAACGCCAGAGTTTCTGGGACATAAAGTAGAAGCCCGGGAAGTAAAAATTGCGTCCATCATTGCGCTGTTGCATCCTTTTATTATCCTGGTAGGTACAGCACTGGCGGCATATACCATCACTTATTTTCCTGGTGCCGACTGGGTGGTTAAACCTTCGAGCTGGTTAAACAATCCAGGTTTCCATGGCTTTTCAGAGATGTTATATGAAAACACTTCTGCAGCGGCAAATAACGGTTCTGGATTTGAAGGGCTGGGCGATAACAATACCTTTTGGAACGTGCTGACTGGTTTTGTGTTGATCCTTGGCCGTTTCTTACCCATCATCGGTCCGGTGGCCATTGCAGGTTTACTGGCATCGAAAAAATATATCCCAGAATCGGCCGGTACCCTGAAAACAGATACACTGACTTTCGGATTTATGACTTTCGTTGTGATCGTGATCATCGCTGCACTGGCCTTTTTCCCAGCGTTAACCTTAGGTCCTTTGGCAGAATATTTTACCCTTATTAAGTAATTTCCAATGAAAAAATCTAATATATTATTTGAACCTGCTTTGGTCAATACGGCATTAAAGCAGTCGTTTATCAAACTTGATCCTCGTTTGATGATTCGCAACCCGGTTATGTTTACTGTCGAGATCGGGACATTTGTGATGTTGTTTGTAACCATTTATTCAGTAAGCAACCGCAGTCAGGGTTCTTTCGGATACAACCTGGCGGTGTTCATCATCTTATTGCTTACCGTACTTTTCGCCAACTTTGCAGAAGCAATTGCAGAAGCAAGAGGAAAGGCACAGGCCGATAGTTTACGCAAAACGAGGGAAGAAACACCTGCAAAAGTAGTTTTAAGCAATGGTGATGTGGTGGTGCGTTCATCCAGCCAATTGCAAAAAGGCGATGTGTTTTTTTGCGAAACAGGTGATACCATCCCTACGGACGGCGAGATCATTGAGGGGATTGCTACGATTGATGAATCGGCAATTACCGGCGAATCTGCCCCGGTTATCCGAGAGTCTGGCGGTGATAAATCTTCGGTTACCGGTGGTACCAAAGTCCTTTCTGATCAGATTAAGGTACAGGTTACTACTCAACCTGGGGAAAGCTTTCTGGATAAGATGATTGCACTTGTTGAAGGGGCTTCCCGTCAAAAAACACCCAATGAAATTGCCCTAACCATTTTACTGGCAGGCTTTACCCTGGTGTTCATTATTGTATGTATCACACTTAAACCTTTTGCTGACTATGCCAATACACCGATCACCATTGCAGCATTCATATCTTTATTTGTTTGTCTGATTCCAACGACTATTGGTGGTTTACTTTCTGCGATCGGTATCGCGGGTATGGATCGCGCCTTAAGGGCAAATGTGATTACCAAATCTGGTAAAGCAGTAGAAACTGCCGGTGATATTGATGTTTTGCTGCTGGATAAGACCGGAACCATTACTATTGGTAACCGTAAGGCTACGCATTTTTACCCTACCGCCGGTATTGTCATCAAAAAATTCACAGATGCTTGTGTACTGAGTTCACTTGCTGATGAAACGCCTGAAGGAAAATCAATCCTGGAACTTGCCGCAGCAGAGGAACATGCCATTTTAACTGAAGCACCGGCGGGAGCTAAATTTATCAAGTTTACAGCTGAAACACGTTCCAGTGGTTTAGATACACCTGATGGAAGAAGGATCAGAAAGGGAGCATTTGATTCTATCCGGAACATTGTACTGACTGCCGGAAATCCTTTTCCAATGGATATTGAGGAGCAGGTTAAAAAGATTGCCAGCAATGGCGGTACACCCCTGGTTGTTTCAGAAAATGAGCAGGCTTTGGGCGTTATTGAATTACAGGATATTATTAAACCCGGGATCAGTGAACGTTTCGAGCGCTTGCGTAAAATGGGTGTGAAAACAGTGATGGTTACTGGCGACAATCCGCTTACAGCTAAATTCATCGCTCAAAAAGCAGGTGTGGATGATTTTATTGCCGAGGCCAAGCCAGAGGATAAAATGAATTATATCAAGGATGAGCAGGCACAAGGTAAGCTGGTGGCCATGATGGGTGATGGTACCAATGATGCTCCGGCATTGGCCCAGGCAGATGTAGGTGTGGCGATGAACAGTGGAACGCAAGCCGCTAAAGAAGCTGGAAATATGGTGGATCTGGATAATGATCCAACCAAGCTGATTGAAATCGTAGAAATTGGTAAGCAATTGCTGATCACACGTGGTACGCTGACTACCTTTTCTATCGCCAATGACGTGGCCAAATATTTTGCCATTGTGCCGGCCTTGTTCATTGTCTCTATTCCTGCTTTGCGCAGTTTGAATATCATGAACCTGCACAGTCCGGAAACGGCAATTCTTTCTGCTGTAATTTTTAATGCGCTGGTTATTCCATTGCTGATTCCTGTTGCACTTCGGGGGGTATCCTACAAACCAATTGGTGCTAGTGCATTGTTGCGCAGAAACTTACTCATTTATGGAATCGGTGGCGTTATTGCCCCATTTATAGGAATCAAATTAATAGACATGCTGATCAGTCTGATCGCTTAATAAAAAAATAATATTATGAAACGATACATCATACAATCGCTCAGGTTAACCGTAGTACTGATGGTACTGCTGTGTGTTATTTATCCATTAGCCATTGCTTTTGCAGGCAAATTTACACCAGGTGCCGGTAGTGGGGAAAAGGTGATCAAAAATGGAAAAGTAGTGGGTTATGCCTTAATCGGACAATCTTTTACCAAACCAGAATATTTCTGGGGAAGGCCTTCTGCTGTCGGTTACAATGCGGCCGGATCAGGTGGTTCAAATAAAGGTCCTTCTAATGCCGACTATTTAAAAGAAGTGTCAGCACGTGCTGATACGCTTTTGAAATACCACCCATATCTTAAAAAGTCAGATATCCCGGCAGATCTGGTAACCGCTTCAGGTAGTGGTTTAGATCCTGATATCTCAGAACAAGGCGCGATTATACAGATTAAAAGGGTTGCTAAATACCGTGGGTTGACCGATAGAGCAGTGGCAGAATTGGTAGTGAAAAATACCGAGGGACCGCTGTGGGGGATGTTCGGACCTTCCAAAGTGAACGTGTTGAAATTGAATGTAGCGCTTGACGAGTTAAAAAAATAGGACCGGTAGGCGACTGCGGACATCCTGAAATCAATTCAGGATGACGACCGTAGAAACAGGGATACACTATAACAACAGATAATTCAACAAATTGATAATTCAACAATAACAAACATTATATAAATGAAAAAACTTTTAACATTAGCCCTTGCCCTTTCAACAGGATTAATTCTGCGTGCGCAGGATGTATCTAAAATTAAAGTATCTGGTTACCTGGAGACTTATTATGGCTACGATTTCAATAAGCCGGCTGATAACAACAGGCCTGGTTTTATTTATTCGCACAACCGCCACAATGAGGTCAATCTGAATCTGGGATTTATTAAAGGCAGTTACGATAACGGAAACATTCGCGCGAATATGGCGGTGATGGCAGGTACTTATTCAAATGCCAATCTGTCTGCAGAACCTGGGGTCCTGAAGAATATCTACGAAGCCAATGCAGGACTAAAGCTCTCTAAAACAATTAATTTATGGGTAGATGCTGGGATATTTTCATCGCACATTGGTTTCGAAAGCGCGGTGTCTAAAGATTGCTGGGTGTTGACCAGAAATATTTCTTCAGAGAATACACCTTATTTTGAGTCGGGTGCCAAATTGAGTTATGCAACCGATGATGGGAAATTCTCAGCTGCGCTATTGTATCTGAACGGTTGGCAACGAATTACGCGCCAAAATGGGAACAGTAAACCTGCGGGGGGTGTACAGCTGACCTGGAAACCTACAGATAAGATCACCATCAATTATAGCAATTATTTGGGTACGGAGGGTGCCGATTCTGTACGTGTAAATCGTATTTATCACGACGTATATGGTATATTTCAAGTGACAGATCAGTTCGGTCTGACACTTGGATTCGACTATGGTACGCAGCAAAGCAGTAAAGGGTCTGACCGTAAATCGGAAGTGTTATCGCCAGTAGCGATAGCGCAATATGCCATCTCCGATCAATGGAAAGTGGCTGGAAGGTTTGAATATTATCGGGATAAAAATGGTATTTTTATAGCTACAGGAACTCCGGATGGATTTAATACCAGGGGCTATTCACTGAACCTGGATTATGCACCGATCAGTAATGCTGTGGTACGTTTGGAAGGTAAATTATACAACAGTAAAGATAAGGTCTTTGTCAGGGATTTAAATGCCGTAAATAACAATGCCGCAGTAACGGCAAGTATTGCGGTGTCTTTTTAACAGCGGTTTTGGTATATAGGGCCGGATTGGTACACCGGTCCTGTATTAATCTTGTATGGCAAAATGAAACAGAAAGTAAAAGAGATACCCATATTGATCTTAGTTTTATTACTCCTGGTAGGTGTGTGGTATTTAATTAGTGAAGCCTATATCATTATCAAATGGTAAGCAATAATGGAAGACGAACATAAAGAAACTTCGGTCAGAAAATTTCTGGATCTTGTGAAAAAATCGAGACGTGGAAAGTTTAAAGTATACATTGGCATGAGTCCTGGTGTAGGTAAAACCTATCGCATGTTGCAGGAAGCACATGCTTTGCTGAACAATGGAATTGACATCAGGATCGGGTATATTGAAACGCATAACCGGGCAGAAACACATGCATTGCTGGCCGGGGTACCTGTAATTCCACGCAGAAAAATCTTTTACAAAGGTAAAGAGCTGGAAGAAATGGATGTCAGTGCCATTTTAAATGTGCATCCTGAGGTTGTGATTGTAGATGAGCTGGCGCATACCAATGTTGAAGGAAGTAAGAATGGCAAAAGGTGGCAGGATGTTGCGGATCTGCTGGAGGCGGGTATCAGTGTGATTTCTGCGGTGAATATTCAGCACCTGGAAAGTATGAACGAAGAGATTGAAAAAATCACCACCATACCGATTACCGAGCGAATTCCAGATAAGATATTGGAACTGGCAGATGAGATTGTAAATATTGACCTGACTGCCGATGAGCTGATCGATCGTCTGAAAGCAGGCAAAATTTATGATCCAACTAAAATTGAACGTGCATTGAGCAATTTTTTCCAGCCGGAACGCATTCTTCAACTGCGGGAACTGGCGTTGAAAGAAGTTGCGCACCATGTTGAACGTAAGATCAGCATTGAAATACCGAAGCAAATTAAGTTAAGGCCGGAAAGGTTTATGGCCTGCATTTCGACAAATAGCGCGACTGCAAAAATTGTGATTCGCAAAACTGCACGCCTGGCTTCGTACTATCGTTCGCCATGGGTGGTATTGTATGTACAGAATGACCATGAGCGCGGCGACCGGATTAAATTGGATTTGCAGCGGCATCTGATCAATAATTTCAAATTGGCTACAGAATTGGGCGCTGAAGTGATTAAGGTGAAAAACAATGACATCACCAAAACGATATTGAATATTGCATCAGAAAAGGAGATCACCACCATTTGCATTGGAAAGCCGCATTTAAATTTATTTCAAATTATCATGAGAACTGCAATTTTTAACCAACTTTTGCGAAGCATTTCAACAACAGAAACAGATCTGGTGATTTTGAGTTAGTTTAAGGCGATAGGTAGCTCGTACGCTGTTTGTTTATTTCTGCGTCCTTCTTGAATAGGTTGTAACTGCAGGTCCGAATCCTGAAATAAATTCAGGATGATGACGGGGAAGCGAGAGCGACGGGCAAAAAGACACGATGGAGAAAAAATATGACGGTTAACAAAACATGACGATGGCTAATATAAATGCAGTAAAAGAAACAAGACCATGAAAATTAAAACAAAACTTCGCCTCGGATTCGGATTCTTATTCCTGGTGATCCTCTTTTTTGGAGGTATATCTTTGTACTATATGAACGAGATTTCGATTCGTTCCAAAGTGATATTGAAGGACAATTACGAAACGCTTAATTTCACCAGTAAGATGCGTTCTGTTCTGGATGAAAATCCCTTGCCTTTATCTGCAAAGTCCATTCAGGAGTTTGACAAGCAATTGCAACTGGAAGCCAGGAATGTAACCGAGCCGGGAGAAGGCGCTGCGGTAGCCCAGGTAAAAAAGGCTTATGCTACGATCGTTGATTCGGAAAAGTCTCTGACTGTCAGGCAAAATGCGGTATCTGAGCTGCGCAGGCAGCTTAAAGATATCGATTTGCTCAATATGAATGCCATTGTACGTAAAAACGGACTTGCGCAGCATGCCATTGAAAGGGCAGCCATGTATGTGATCTTTGCGGCTTCCATCTGTTTTTTGATCCTGTTTTCGTTCATTGTAAATTTTCCGGGCTTTGTGGCCAATCCTTTGCGTGAGTTTGCCGATGCGATCAGGGAAATTGGCAGGAAGAACTACAAACAGCGATTGGAATTTAAAGGTTCAGATGAGTTTTCCGAACTGGCTAGTTCCTTTAACGTGATGGTGGGGGAACTGAACAAATGGGAAAATAGCAATCTGGCCAAGATACAATCAGAAAAGTTACGTATTGAGACGATCATTGAACAAATGCAGGATGCGATTATTGGTTTAAATGAAAAGCAGGAAATCTTGTTTTTCAATAAAGTCGCAGAACAATTGCTCAATCTGAACCAGCAACAGGTCATTGGTATGAATGCCCTGGAATTGAGTAAAAAAAATGATTTGTTGAAACGCATACTTCAAGGGAGTAAAGGAGAAAAGCACATGAAAATTTATGCTGACAACAAAGAATCCTATTTTCAGCTGGAACGCAGGGAAATTACGGTTCCGGGCTACGATGACGATGGCGAAAGCGCAACGGTGGTTACCGGGAAAACAGCGGGAGAAGTATACGTCTTAAAAAATATTACCCAATTTAAAGAGCTGGACGAAGCTAAGACCAATTTTATCGCTACGGTTTCGCATGAACTTAAAACACCCATCTCATCCATCAAAATGAGTTTAAAGCTGATGAACGATGATCGGGTGGGTAGTATGAATCCAGAGCAAAAAGAATTGCTGCAGCACATCAGTGAAGATTGTGGTCGTTTATTGAAAATTACCAGTGAATTGCTCGACCTTGCACAGGTTGAAACTGGTAATCTGCAGCTTAATTTTGTGCAATCTGATCCACGTAAAATTGCCATATATGCCATGGATGCCGTTCGTTTTCAGGCTGAACAAAGAAATATAGAACTGGAATTACTGGCTAAAAATAATTTGCCAATGGTGAATGTCGATGTGGAGAAAACAGCCTGGGTATTGGTTAATTTCTTGTCCAACGCGTTGCGCTACAGTCCCGAAAAGACAAAGGTGATCATTGAGATTCTTGAAAAGGACGCTGAGATCGAATTTTCCGTCCGGGATTTTGGAAAAGGTATCGAAGAGCAATATCAAAAGCGCCTTTTCGATAAATATTTTCAGGTACCTACCGATGGGAATAACAAGACAGGTTCGGGGCTTGGACTAGCGATTTCTAAAGATTTTATTGAGGCAGAGAATGGCCGGATCTGGGTGGAAAGTGCATTGGGTGAGGGAAGTAAATTTTGTTTTTCTTTACCGCCCATACATTAATATCAGCCAAATACCTTGTCATTTTAAAACAGAAAACAAAAAAGCTGTAAGAGAAATTGCAACAGCTGCAAAAGTCCTGCGGGAATATCTGCAAGAACCCGTAACTTTGCAAAAAAAATGTAACAGGCAAGTGGTATACTTGCCTGTTTTTAATTGATACAGCACACACAATGAGAATACGTAAAAACGCAGTGATAACTGCGGTAGGTGGTTATGTTCCTGATACTGTTTTAAGTAACCTTGACCTAGAAAAAATGGTGGATACCAATAATGAGTGGATCGTAGCCAGGACCGGAATAAAGGAGCGACGAATTGTCAACGATGCGTTAATCGCGACTTCCGACATGGCGACATATGCTTTAAATCGCTTAATGGAAGATGGTGATGTTGATCCTGATGAAATAGATTGTGTGATCGTTTCAACTTCAACTCCTGATTATGTGATGGTATCTACCGGCAGTATGGTTTGCGAAAAAGCTGGTTTGAAAAATGCATGGGGTATTGATACCAACGCAGCCTGCAGCGGATTTTTATATGCACTAACACTGGGTGCAAGTATGATAGAAAGTGGTCGTTGTAAAAAAGTCGTGGTTATTGGAGCCGATAAAAACAGTTCTATTGTGAATTATACCGATCGCAATACCTGTATTCTTTTTGGAGATGGTGCCGGTGCCGTTCTACTGGAGCAAACGGAAGAACCGGTAGGATTAATGGATAGCTTTTTCAGAACCGATGGAACGGGAAAGGAAAACCTGATCGTTACTGCCGGCGGATCAAGACATCCTGCTTCTCAGGAAACTTTAGATGAGAAACTGCATTATGTTCGCCAGGATGGCCGTGTTGTATTTAAAGCTGCGATTAACGGCATGACCAATACCTGTAATGAAATTCTAAAATCGAATGATTTGTTGGCAAGTCAGATCGATTACCTGATTCCGCACCAGGCCAATTTACGGATCATACAAGCTGTGGGAGAGCAACTGGGCTTGTCTGAAACGCAGGTCAAAGTAAATATCGATCGTTATGGCAATACTACCGCTGCAACAATTCCATTGTGTTTGTGGGATTTTAAGGATGATTTTAAATACGGAGATAAACTGATGTTGACTGCTTTTGGTGCAGGATTCTCCTGGGGCGCAACTTATTTGAAATGGGGTACACTCCGCAAAAAAGATTAATTGGATGACAGTAGAAGAAAAAATACAAGCTTCGGAAACCCGCATTTTTAAAGCGGTATTTCCCAATACAACCAATCATTATGACACGCTATTTGGCGGTACTGCCATGCACATGATGGATGAAGTTGCCTTTATTACCGCAACAAGATTTAGCCGACAGATCATGGTTACAGTAAGTAGCGACCGGATCGATTTTAAAAAGCCCATTCCTGCGGGTACCATTGTAGAACTGATTGGCCGGGTTAGCCATATTGGCAATACCAGTTTAAAAGTGAGCGTTGAAATATACATCGAACAGATGTATTCTGACAACCGCGAAAAAGCGGTAACAGGCGAGTTTTCATTTGTTGCAATCGACGAAAATAAAAAACCGATTTCTATCATCAAGTAGAAAATCTTCTCCGCAACTGAGAAAGCTATTCTATCTAAAAGAGTAGCTTTTTTTATGTTTCCTGTTGGATCATCGGTAATGATGATTACATTTGCAGCAAAATGTTGCTAAAACCCATATCCATATTGCTTTTGTTAAGTTTGATCAGTTCAAACTTCGCAAATCTATTTGTATTTGCAGGTTTTGAACTCAATCAAAAATATATCGCAGCAGAACTCTGTATCAATAAAAACCGTCCGGAACTTCATTGTAATGGAAAGTGTTATTTGATGAAAAAACTGAAACAAGCTCAGGATAAGGAGCAGAAACAGGAACGTCAGTCGCAAAAAACACAAATTCAAGATGCAGTAGTGGTGACGCCAATGGTATTTAAACAATATGCACTAGCGGAAACAAAACTTCACATTCCCGGTTCTATGGGCATGTTGCAGAGTATTAAAAATTCTATATTTCATCCGCCACAAGGGTAAAATTGACCGTTCTCCTCTGAGACTGGAATCTTTTGCCCTGAAGAAGGACAAAATTTCCTAGGTCTCTTCGGAGAAGGTAAATTTTCCACCGACAGACAGAGCAGGGCGGCAAAGCAGGGTTACTGTTGAATTGCAAAGCAGGGTTGCTGTTGAATTGCGTAGCAGGGTTACTGTTGAATTGCAAAGCAGGGTTACTGTTGAATTGCGTAGCAGAATTATTGTTGTATTGCCAGGCAGGTCTGTTTAGTGTTTACTCATTTGTTTTTTTTAGAATTTTTATACCATTTGTTTAATGGATCGATACAGATATATTTTATTATCTATTGGCCTGGTGTTTTGCTTTTTGCAGAGCCAGGCCCAGACACAGCCCATAAAAGGGCATATTTATGATTCACAAACCCGCCAGCCTTTGGCCGGGGTTGTGATTGCTACCGGTCAGACGGTATTGGCTAAATCTGATGCACAAGGTTATTTTGAACTTGTAGCTGCTCCAGCAGGCACTGCGTTGAATGCCCGATTATCTGGATACAAGGTTCAGATGATTAAATTGATTGCCGGTGTAAGCGAGCTTAATGTACAGCTTGATGCGGATGCAGTAAGTTTAAATGAAGTCAGGATAGGCAGTTACAATGGCAATAAAAGCAGTAAAGAAACGCCCGGATCGATTGCGGTAATTACTGCGAGGGACATTACCCGCGGAAGTGCCGTCTCGCTTCAACCGGCCTTAAACGGAATCCCGGGTGTGCGCATGGAACAGAGTACTTTATCGGAAGCCCGGATTTCCATTCGTGGAAATGGCGTAAGGGCGGCATATGGGATTCGAAATGTAAAGGTTTACCTCAATGAGATTCCGGTTACGGAAGCCGATGGTACCACTCGGATTGAAGCCTTAGATGTGAACAGCATCGGCAGGGCAGAAGTGATTAAAGGTCCGGCTTCCAGCATTTATGGCGCGGGAACGGGCGGAGTCATCAATTTTCAATTGCAGCGTTCACCTTATCAGGAGCAGAGTATAGAGGCTTCCGGACTAATTGGTGCTTATGGTTTACATCGCCTGGCTACAACTTACCGCAGTGGTGGGGATAAGCTGAATAGTTATGTTTCTTATGGTTGGCAGGAATATGATGGCTATCGCGAACACAGCAATGACATGCGTCGCTTCCTGTCGGGTAATTTTCAGCTTTTTCCAAGCGACAAGCGCATTGTGACTTTGTTACTCAACCGGACTACTCAATATTCGCAGATTCCTGGTTCCCTAACACAGGATCAGGTGTCTGCCAATCCCCTGCAGGCAAATGCTACAAACCTGGATAAACAGGCCGGCAGGTATCAAACCTGGACCCGGGTTGGATTGGGGCAACAGTATCGTTTTAATGCGCAATTTTCCAATTCTACCAGTGTATTCACGTATTTTTACGACTTGAACCATCCCCTGCCTTACGCTTACATTCGCAATTTTTACCAAAGCTATGGCGGTCGTACACGTTTTAGTTATGATCCTGACTTTAAGGTCCTGCCAACGCATTTTACAATGGGTGCAGAGTTTAACGAAGGCCTTACCAAAGGAACCCAATATGTGAACAATCAGGGTAAAGAAGGGGCTGTAAATTCCAATATTGATTATAGAAATACACAGTTTTCTTTGTTTTATCAATCCGAAACAAAGCTTAGTCCACAAACAACTTTAACATTGGGACTGAGTTATAACAGTTTGAAATATGATGTGCGGGATTATCTAAAACAAAACCAGAGCGGGATCAAGAAATTTGATCCGCAGGCTAGTCCCCGTATTGCTTTGAGCCATAGCTTTGGTCAGGCTTTAAGCTTACACGCCAGTGTCAGCTCAGGTTTCTCCCCACCTTCAAGTTCTGAAATTAAGAATGTTGATGGTTCGATCAACCCGACGCTTCAGGCTGAAAAGGCCATGAATTACGAGATCAATGCCAAAGGAAATTTGTTGAAATCCAGATTAGCATATGATCTGGCTGTATTTAAGATGGATATGAAAGGTGAATTGATCGCACAGTCTATACAGCAGGGAATTACCATTTATAACAACGCTGGAAAAACCAGCCACAATGGGCTGGAACTGGCCTTGTCTTACCAGGTGTTTAAACCCGAAGACCATCAGGAGCTGGTTAGCCTACGGCCTTTTGTGGCCTTGACCTATTCAGATTTTAAGTTTAGAGATTACAAAACGCTGAATGCCCAAAGCCAGGTTACCGCAACATACGATGGTAATAAGCTTACCGGGATTGCCCCATGGGTTTTAAACGCAGGAATAGATCTTGAAACCCGGACGGGTATCTATTTTTATGGCAGTTATTTCTACAGCGATCGCCTTCCTTTAAATGATGCCAATGTTGATTTTAATCCGGCTTACCAGGTTTTAAATGCCAAGCTGGGTTATAAAAAACAGTTGGGCAAGTTTTTGGAAGCCAATGTGTATGCTGGCCTGGACAACCTGTTGAATAAAAGTTATAGTTCAATTGTTTCTTTAAATGCAGTAGGTTATGGCGGTGCTCAGCCTGCTTATTATAACCCATCGCCAAAAAGAAACGGCTACGCCGGATTAAACCTGAAATATCTATTCTAATTTAATGATCATGAACAAAGCTATCACAATTGCCCTTAGTGTACTGGTTATTTTTGCTTCTTGTACAAAGAAGAGCAGCAGTCCTGCAGATCAGCGACTGCAAACCGAAGGTATCGCGGCTGTTGGACCTTATTTCACAAAGGACCACAAAGGCATTCCCGTGCTCTGCTGGACAGAACAAAATGGTAAAGATTCCTTGTATATCCTTAAATATGCCCGGTATGATCTGGCCAAAGCAGTTTTTGGTCCTGCGATTACTGTGCCTGCATCTGCGGGATGTAGTGCAACAGCCGAAAGTATGGGGAAAATTGCTTTTAAATCTGATGGATCGGTCGTTGCATTATTTTCCCGACGCTTCCCTACAGAGAAAAACCCTTATGCGGGGGCGATTTATTATAGCCTGTCGGCAGATGCCGGCAAGAGCTGGTCAGCGGCTAAGTTCCTGCATTCTGATACCTCGCATGCTTATGGGCGCAGCTTTTTCGACATTGCCAGGTTAAAGAATGGTGAGCTTGCTGCCATTTGGCTGGACGGACGTTTTGGTAAAGCCCTTAAAGGTTCTGCGCTTTTTTACAGCCAGACAGAAAAAGGGAAGGGCTTTGAAAGGGATACTTGCTTAGATCAAGGAACCTGCGAATGCTGCCGGACTGCCATATTAACTGATGCTGCGGGAAATATTCACCTGGCTTATCGAAGTATCAGTTTTCCTGACCCTTTAGCGGGAAAGCAAGTACGCGACATGGTATATAAGCTTTCAACGGATAATGGCAAAACATTTTCTGAAGTTAAACCCATTAGCCATGACAATTGGGAAATTGAAGGATGCCCGCATTCCGGCCCTACATTGGCGGTGGTAAAAAACACCTTACATGCAGTCTGGTTTACGGCAGGAGGCAGTCCGGGCTTGTACAGTACCCAGGCCGACATAGGAGCCGATTTTGCCAAAAGGCAGTTGGCAACGGCTGAAGGCCGGCACCCGCAAATGATTGCTTTAGTGGATGGTCAAACAGCTATGGTTTGCGAAGAATCGGCCATTGCTGAACCTGAACACCATATGAAAATGGATCACAGCAAGGGTACGGGGATGATGCAGCATGGGCCGGCTGCGGTAGCAAAAATTGTACTGCGCATCCAGGCTGCGGATCATAAAACCACCAGTCTTAATGTCAGCGATGGACTACTTCTGGATCATCATGCGGTTTTAACTCAAGCTGGTAAACAGATTCTGATCGCCTGGGTGAGAGATGCGCATCATGGTGCTCAGATCCATTATGCCAGTGTAGAACCTTAAATACTTAATTTTAAAATCACAAAATATACATGAATATCATAAAATATATAACCATGAAAAAACGAGTTGGATTGTTCTGTGTGAGCCTTGCGGCAATTGCCTGCACACCAAAAGAAGATTACAAAGCTGTCCGTGATGAAGTGATGAAGTTTCACGATGAGGTAATGGTAGATCAAAGTACGGTAGTCAATAACCAGATGCAATTGGATACTTTACTGAAAGATTTAAAAGGACTTAAGACGCGCTTTCCAGAGGCAGATACCGCGAAGGAAAAAGTTGCAATTACTGCATTGATCGCTGATTTAACCAGGGCTGAAGATAGCATGAACGATTGGATGCATAAATTTGAGCCTGATGTAACCGGCAAATCAAATGAGGTGGCTGTTGAATATTTCAAAGCTGAAAAAGCAAAAATTGCGGCAGTGGACAGTCTCTATAAAAAAGAAATCAAATCATCTGGAGATTATCTGCGTAAATTTAAAAAATAATGAGGACGATACGATTTGGCCTTGCCTTAATTTGTCTGGCCTTATATAGCTGTAAGGATAAACAGCAGCGTCTGCCTTTTTTGCAAATGGATATAGCAGAAAAAATAGTAGATGGCAAGAAAGTTCCGGACACCAGTTTCAGGACCATTCCGGATTTTAAATTGTGGAACCAGGATAGCACGGTAGTTACCTCGAAAAATTTTGATGGGACGATCTATGTAGCTGATTTCTTTTTTACTTCTTGTCCGACAATCTGCCCGGTGATGCACCGCAACCTGCTGAAGATTTATAAAAAATACGAAGGAAATCCGGAGGTCAAATTTGCCTCGCATACCATTGATGTCAAATACGACACACCTTCGAGGATGAAAAGTTATGCAACAAAATTGGGGGTCCAAGGTACGCAATGGGAATACCTATGGGGAACGCGGGATGAGATTTATGCCCTGGCAGAAAGAAATTATCTGGTTGCCGCACAGGAAGATCGTAAAGCTCCCGGTGGCTTTGTACATCAGGGCTACCTGATTCTGGTTGACAAAGAAAAAAGGATCAGGGGTGCATATGATGGCGTTCAGGATAAGGATGTGGCCAAATTGATGAAGGATATGGACATCCTGTTGGCTGAATACAAGAAATAATTTCTTTTTATAGAGATCCTGAAATAGCATAGGGCTTACGTTTCAGCAGGCCTTGAATGATGTGGTAGTAGGAGACCCTGAAATTATTTCAGGGTCCCGAAGCCATGACTTTAATTAAGACAGGCTGAGTTTTAACGCATTTAAACGTTGTTCTGCTTGTAGCAACTGGTTTTGCATTTCTGTAACCGCGATGCTGTTTTGCCATTTCAGTTCAGGTACCAAAGCCTTGTAATAATTGATCCCATGTAAAAGCTCATCTTTGAATTTGCTAAAATATTTGCTCTTTTTTGCACTGATTTCATTTAACTGCGCAGCCAGATCTTTTTTCAGATAATCGACATATAGGTTTAGCTCATTGATGAACAGATTGGGTCTGTTTACATTAGCCAGGAGGTCTATGCGTCCATAAATGTGGTTAACCATGTCTTTCAGGCTATATTTACGCGAGAAATAAGCCAGGTTGGGTCCAGGACAAATGCTTACGGCTCTGTTTTCCCTGGGTTTTAATAGGTCGTTCTTGATGTAAGCCGAAGCGCACAAGCCTTCACAAAGGCACACTTTTTCGGTAATTGCATTCAACTGTTCCTGGTAAAGTTCATGGCTGATCGCCTGTTGCTGCAGGTCTTTAATCTTTAAATTTTGATATTCCCTGGAAGCGGTACAAATGGGAAGGGCGGTAAATTCCGTATTGGTACAGAGAAACTTTTTGGTGCAGGGACTTCCGGGCCTGCCTTTTTCTATCCGTTCCAATCGTTGCTTTTCGATGCTACTGCCTTTGAAATTGTTAAAAAGAACTCCTAATGGTGAGGCGTTGCTGAGGTAATAATCGGTTGTTTTTGCATCAGCCAGTCGATTTAAAGTTTGCTCGTCTACGTTGGTCGCCTCAGGTACCAATAAAAACGGGCTTCCCCAGCCAGCCGCATCAAGGTCATAGTAATTTAACAAAAAAGCATGTTCTTCGGCTGTACCAATTCCGCCCTGTGCGGTAATGCGTTGTTCGAGCCTGGTCAATACAGGTATCGCTTTAGCATCCAATGCTTTCGAATATATTTCATACAGTTCCAGGTAAAGATCCGCTCTTTTTTGTTTAAACTCTTCCAGGATCGGCCCCAATAAAAAGCCTTCTGTAGCAAAGGCATGACCGCCACAATTTAAACCTGATTCTATACGGAATTCTGATACCCACAATCCTTTTTTGGCAAGCATTTTTGCCTGTATGGTGGCCGACCTGAAGTCGCTAACCTTCAGGATGATACTTTTAGTCACGGGGATATTCGCAGCCGGATAAAATGCTTCACATTTTTCCATATAGCTATACAATCTCGGGTTCAAACCGGCAGAAATGACTACCGCTGCATTGATCTCGCTGTTTACAAAGCCGCGCATGGCAGCCAGGGCATCTGTATGGTCATCTCCCAGATATTCATTTTCAGCATTGTAATTTGCCTTGTCTACTTTCGACATGATGTTTACGTCAATAGCGCCAGGTTTAATGCTGGCTTTCAGGCTGTTGGCTAGTTCGGATTTTTCGTTCGTGTCTTCCGTTTGGAGCATGGCTGTGAATTGCGCTTTCAACACCGAGTTCTCTGGCAAAAGTTCAAAGTACCGCCAAAGATCTGTACCAGCTTCGAACAAACCTTTTTTAAGCGTGCTGAACTGCTGGTTTACGAGTTTGTTCAGTAAGTTCAGATAGGCAGTTATGCGTAGGGCCCGGCTATCGGGCATTTTTTTGTCAATTGGCTGATAGTCTTCCTGGTTAGCCTGGGCGTGGAATTTACGCATGCGTTCCGTGAGTTCATCATCTACGATCGATACTACCGATGAAATGCCATATTTTGCGATTTTTAACGGTGTGTCTATAGAATAACCCAGCCCAAGGACAGGAATATGAAAAGTATGATTCATGAATTGATTTTAATAGTTCAGAATACAAAATAGCATACTATATTTAGGTTAAAATATGATGAGGATCACGATATAATATGACTGTCGCGATGAAACGAACATCTGCAAAAATTATATACATTTGTGCAACTAAACTATGGAAGAGAATTCAAGATTATTGAAAGCGATTATTGAAACTGCAATTGATGGCATCATTACCATTGATAATCGTGGTAACATTGAAAGTCTTAATCCGGCTGCATTGCGGTTGTTTGGTTATAGTATAGAAGATGTAAGTGGTAAAAACATCAAGATGTTGATGCCTGAACCTGACAAAAGCGGTCATGATGGTTACATTTCCAGGTACCAGACCACTGGTGAGAAACGCATTATTGGTAAGGGCCGGGAGGTTCGCGGATTGAGGAAGGATGGTACCACATTTCCTTTTCGCCTTGCGGTAAGTGAGGTAGAATATGAAGACCGCATCATTTACACGGGTTTTATCCATGACCTTTCTAAAGAAAAGGAAGCTGAAGAACGTTTGCGTGAATATGCTGCGGAGCTTGAAGAACTGGTGGAGGAAAGAACACGGTCCCTTAAAAAGACCGTTCGGGCGCTGAGTGAGGCCAAGGAGGAGGTGAGTTTATCGCTTGAAAAAGAGAAGGAACTTAACCAGATGAAGAGTCGTTTTGTATCTATGGCATCCCATGAATTCAGAACACCTTTAAGTTCTGTACAGCTTTCTTCATCACTGATCGAGAAATATGCCCTGCCTTTTGACAATAAGAACATTACCAAACATGTGGGCAAAATAAAAAATGCAGTTGGTAATTTAACCACGATATTGAACGACTTCCTGTCCCTGGAAAGATTAGAAGCAGGTAAGGTGGAGCCTAATTTTAAGAAATTTAACCTGGTCAAGCTGGCGGAGGAGGTTACCGAAGAGATGCAGATGATTGCCAAGCAAAACCAAAACATCATTTACCAGCATACGGGTTTGGAAAGCGAGGTGGTTTTAGATCCGAACCTGTTGAAAAACTGCATGTTTAACCTGATCTCGAATGCGATCAAGTATTCCGGAGAAAATACCTTTATAGAATTTAATACAGAAATTACTGCGGACCAGTGTATGGTTGTCGTTAAAGATAATGGGATAGGGATTCCGCAAGGCGACCAAAAGCATTTGTTCCAGCCCTTTTTCAGAGCCAATAATACCGGAAATATTCCAGGAACCGGCCTGGGTTTAAATATTGTTTTACGTTATGCCTCCTTAATGGGTGGCTTATTACATTTTGTAAGCCGCGTAAACAAGGAAACTACTTTTACACTTTCTTTTAAAAAATAGATGAAGAAGACCAGCATATTGATCATAGAGGATAACGAAGATATCAGAGAGAGCGTAGTTGAGATTTTGGAACTGGCAAACTATGATGTTTTAGAAGCCATAAACGGGAAAGTAGGCGTGGATCTCGCTGCGAAGCATTTACCGGATCTGATTCTTTGCGACATTATGATGCCGGAACTGGATGGTTATGGTGTCCTTTATTTGTTAAATAAGAATCCGCAGACAGCGGCAACGCCTTTTATCTTTTTAACAGCCAAAGCTGAGCGGATTGATATGCGTAAGGGAATGGAAATGGGGGCAGACGATTACCTGACCAAACCTTTTGATGATGTGGAGCTGCTTAACGCAATTGAAACGCGTTTGAGTAAGAAAGATAAACAGCAGCAATTTTACAGCCAGAGTCTGGACAAACTGACAAACCTGTTGCAAGGTGCTTCGGGTATGGAAGAATTGCACCAGATGATTGCCGACCGTAAAGTTCGTACTGTTAAAAAGAAACAGGTCATTTATTACGAAGGTGATGCAGTTTCTGGAATTTACCTGGTGCTGACCGGAAAGGTAAAGACCTTTAAAATGAGTGCTGATGGACGCGAGTTGTTAACGGGCATGTATACTTCAGATGAATATTTTGGTGTGCCTGCTTTATTAAGTCACGAGGCCCACGCCGAAACAGCCGAAGCCATGGAAGATACAGCCATTTGTTTATTGCCCAGGGATACGATGGAAACCTTATTGAATAAATTTCCCGATGTGGGCAAGCAGTTCATCAAGATATTGTCGAATAACCTGATTGAAAAGGAAGAGCAATTGTTGCAATTGGCCTATCATTCGGTTCGGAAACGCATGTCGGAAGTGTTAATCCGCTTGTGTAAGCAGGAAAAAGATGCTGATCATTTGACACTTAAAGTGTCGAGGGACAATCTGGCGGCAATGGCTGGCATGGCAACTGAAACGGTAAGCCGAATTTTAAGCGATTTTAAAGACGAAGAAATTATCGAGCGTAAAGGTAGTCAGATTGTGATTTTAGACTTGCTGAGGCTCAGAAATATGAAAAACTGACGAAGATCACTTTTTTTTCTGACGAGCGTCATTCTTTAGGGTAGCTTATGCTGGTAAATTTGATTGATCAAAATCAAGTTTGGATGAAAGTAGTTGCCTACAGTATAAAATCTTTTGAGAAGGAACCCCTGGCTATAGCCAATCAGAAAAAGCATGAAATAACCCTTATTTCTAATGCCTTAAATGCCGATACTGTAAGTTATGCTGCTGGTAAGGAGGCTGTTATCGTTTTTGAAGATGATGACGTTTCTGAAAGCGTCATTCATAAACTTGCCGATCTGGGTGTCAAATACATAGCTACCCGTTCCACTTCAGTAGCGCAGATCAATCAGCAGGCGGCCGCTGCACGCAACATCAAAATAGCAAATGTTCCACTGGGTGTCTTAAATGGCATAAAGGATCGGAACATGGCCATGAAGCTGGCCGAAGAAACCATTCTTAACCTGGATAAATGGCAGCATAAAACGTGTCTGGGGATGGCTTGTGCCTGCGCAAAATCTTGCCATAAAACGACTCAAAGTACTATAGAACCAAATAATCCGCTCTATAATGACCACAAACAAGTTAGTTGAGAAATATCACGTGGCGGCGCCGCGTTATACCAGTTATCCTACTGTTCCTTATTGGGATACCGATAACTTTGATACGGAAAAATGGGTATCTTCTGTTTCGGAAGTTTTTAAATTGAGCAATTCCAGCGATGGAATCAGTTTGTACATTCATTTGCCATTTTGCGAAAGCTTATGTACTTACTGTGGCTGTAATACCCGTATCACTAAAAATCATACTGTAGAATTGCCATACATTGAGGCTGTTCTAAAAGAATGGCAGCTTTATCTGGAGCTCTTGTCTGAAAAGCCGGTAATCCGGGAACTACATTTAGGAGGTGGTACACCAACCTTTTTCAATCCTTCTAATTTAAAATTGCTTATTAAAGGTATTTTGAAGTATGCCCGCGTCCACAAGCAGGCTGAGTTCAGTTTTGAAGGGCATCCTGCCAATACCACAGTAGAGCATTTGATCGCTTTAAATAAGCTTGGCTTTAAACGGATCAGTCTTGGAATACAGGATTTCAATCCCAAAGTACAACAGGCGATCAATCGTGTTCAGACGGTTAAAGAAGTAAAAGAAATTACCCATTTGGCCAGAGCATATGGCTACAATTCCGTAAATTATGACTTGATTTACGGTTTGCCGCTGCAAACTATGGATGGTCTGATCAGTACCATTGAAAAAGTACTGAAACTGAGACCAGACCGCATTGCTTTTTATGGTTATGCACATGTACCCTGGGTAAAACCAGGTCAGCGCCGGTATACTGAAGCAGACTTACCCTCAAGTGTAGAGCGCCAGAATCTTTATGAAATTGGGCGCAAACTGTTAAAAGAAGGTGGGTATACCGAAATCGGGATGGACCATTTTACATTACAGTCAGACAGTCTTTTTAAAGCGGAGACTACAGGTACCTTACACCGCAATTTTATGGGGTATACGCATCAGTATAGTAAATTGATGATCGGTTTGGGCGTATCTTCCATCAGTGATACCTGGAATGCCTTTGCACAGAATGTAAAAAAAGTAGAGGACTACATCGGCATTGTAAACAGTGGCCAGTTGCCTGTATTTAAAGGACATATTTTAAACGAGGAAGATTTGGTGATCAGAAAGCACATCATCAATATCATGTGTCAGGGTTACACCAGCTGGGACTTGCCTGAAGAGCGAAATGAGGCCCTGGAAGAAGGCTTAAAACGCATGCGCTGGCTGGCACAGGACGGACTGGTGATGTTGTCTTCAGCTGGTTTGCACGTGACCCCTTTAGGTAAAAGATTTTTAAGAAATATATGTATGACACTCGACGCACGTTTATGGGAGAATCAACCCCAGAGCCAGTTGTTTAGTGTCGCCGGATAACCTTGTCAAATTAATTTCTCTCAAGTTGGCATGCATTAATGCTCAAAATACCGGTCTGATTCAGGCTGGTATTTTTTTTAACGACAATCGCTAATGCCATTCGGATTAGCTGGGGGACTCAGATAAGGAATATCTAGGGCCAAGCCTCTGCAGATGAACCAGATGCCCAGGCAAAGCATCATGTAAGGAATAACCCGGTTGATTTTATTTCTCAGCATACTGCCTGTAAAGCTCATACTGATGGTTGCGATGAACATGAGGGGTAAGGTACCTAGTCCGAACCAGAACATATAAGTTACGGCATGGGTTACACCGTTGGTATTTAAAGCACCCGCCAATGCGAGGTATACGAAACCACAAGGTAAAAAACCATTAATGAAGCCGATGATCAGGTGATTGGCTTTGTGTTTCAATGCGTAATTGAACATCCGGTTAAAAGGGGCCAATAACCATTGATTTTTAGGTTTAAACCTGCTTAACTTAAAGATACGGGAACAGGCAGCCATTAGGATCAGGATTCCACTAAAAATGCTTACCCCTTGTTGTATCCCGGCCAGCCACAATTGCTGGCCAATTAAGCCGATGATTATACCCAGGCTGCAGTAGGCCAGGATCCGGCCAAATTGATAAAACAGTTTGTCTGCAACCAGGAACAGCCAGCCAGGTTTTACAACAGGTACCGAAAACGCCAGTGGCCCGCACATGCCAATGCAGTGCAGGCTACCTAGTAAGCCAATCATGAAGGCCAGTTTCTCGTTACTCATGGTATGTGGATTTCCTGTTCATCAAGATAAGATTTGCCATCACTGATCCAGGAAATGATGACGTGCCACTGGCCCCTTGCGATTCCCTTCAGCGGAATGACGGCCTGGTGTTTTTCATCGGTTTGTAAAGCAATCCGCTGGTCCATAGATTTGTCCGAGCTGCGCTGCAAATTGATGATGCCAGAAGCTTCTGTTTTGAAACTTAAAACGATGTTTTGCTGATCTATGGATAGCTTCGGACCGGCATCATCTGTTTTGACTTGTTCTTTTCGGTTGTAATCCGCATTGTAGGTTAAGCCCTTTTCATAGTAGTCGTTATCTACCAGGGCATCCGTTTTACTATTGAACATCAACACACCCAATACGACGATAAAAGTCATAAAGCTGAGCATTCCGATTACTAATTTTGTTCCCCAGTTCATCTTTTAATTGTTAGGAGGTGCAATAAATGTAGTTTCAAAGCGGTCTATGATTTTGCCATTCGCTTCGAGTTTAAACTTTATTTCAGATTTGTATTGTTTGATTTCACTTTGCGGTAAAATCACGAAAAATGTCAATTTAGCCGTTCCACCATAAGCAATAGAATCCTGATTTTGAATGTACTGGATTTTTGCTTTTGGATTTTCTGGCACAATCTGCACTTTGATGCCTTTGCTGGTTTTATTGATCAACTCTGCATTGTATAAATTACTCACGGCTTTTTCCTGATCGCGTAATTGATATAAAGTTCCGCCGGCACGCAAAATGGTAGTTTTGACATCGCTGCGTGTCAGGAGTAAATAGGAGAGGCCTGTCATCAAGATGAGTAGGACAGCGCTGTAACCATAAATTCTTTTATTGATATGGAATGGCTTTTTACTGTTAATCTCATCTTCGGATTTGAAACCGATGAGTCTTGCGGGCCGGTTGATTTTTTCCATCACCATATCGCAGGCATCAATACATGCTGTACAATTGACACACTCCAATTGGGTGCCATTGCGAATGTCAATCCCGGTAGGACAAACATCTACGCATAGTTTGCAATCAATACAATCTCCCTTTGCATTTTCCGCTCCTTTAACCCGTTTTCCCCTGGGTTCACCACGTTCATAATCATAGGCTACAATGATGCTCTCGTTATCAAGCAGTACACCCTGTAGCCGACCATACGGGCAGGCTACGGTACACACCAGTTCGCGCATTTTAGAAAAGACCAGGTAAAAGACAAAGGTGAAGATCCAGATGGAGATAAAACCCGACAAGTGTGCGGAAATTGGCTCGGTGATAATTTTGATCAGGGTTTCTGATCCGATGAGGTAGGCCAGAAAGATATTGGCGATCAGAAAGGACAAGAATAGGTAAATGCTGTGCTTGAGTATTTTTTTAACAATTTTTTCAGTCGTTAGCGGCCCATCGTCCAGTTGCTTACGTTTCAGGTGATCACCCTCAATCCAGATTTCTATTTTACGGAATACCATTTCGAGGAAGATGGTCTGCGGACAGGCCCAGCCGCAAAATACCCGGCCAAAAACTACGGTAAACAGCACGATGAATACCATAAAGGTCAGCAGCGCGAGTACAAACAGAAAGAAGTCCTGTGGCCAGAAAATGATGCCAAAAAAGACAAATTTGCGTTCCAATACATTTAAGAGAACCAGCTGCTCGCCATTCAGTTTAATGAAGGGGGCTGTAAAAAGTAGGGCCAGGAAGAAATAGCTAACTGCCGAGCGATATTGATACAACTTCCCCTTGATTACCTTTGGGTAAAGCCATTTGCGGCTTTTTCCATCGTCTGTAAGGGTGGAGATCTGGTCTCTGAAATGGTTTGGACTTTGTGACATGTTATTCTTTTGTTCCTTGTGGTGCTTTGGCGCCGGCAGGATTACTTCCTTTTAAGGATAAAACATAATTGGCGATATCTGAGATCTGTTTGGCATTCAACTGTTTCTCCCAGGCGATCATTCCTTTTTCGGGGATACCATATTTAATGGTCTTGAATACGGATTTGATCGTTCCGCCGTGTAACCAGTAGTCATCAGTCAGGTTAGGGCCAACAGCCCCTTGCCCATGTTCACCGTGACAGGGTGTACACACGTTTTTAAATACCGTTGCTCCGGCCTGCAGAACGGCTTTGTCCGTACTCAGCTCTACGGTGTTTTCATTGATTTTATTGGTACTGCCGCCACCAGGTTTTTGGAGGAGCGCAATGCGGTCATCTTCTGCCTGCTGCAGTTCCGCAGCATATTCCTGTTCCTGGTTTTTACCCCAGTCCATCACATGGTAGGTAAACATATAGCCTGCGGCGAAGAGAATTGTTCCATAAAACAGGACCATAAACCATGCCGGCGTAGGATTATCCAATTCGGCAATGCCGTCAAATTCATGCTCCATAACCAGGTCTTTCTCTTCAGAAATTGGTTTGAGTTGCATGATTTTTGTCCAGAAGCTTTTTTGTTCTGGTTTTTCGGCTTCCAGTTTTTCTTGTTCCAAACGGTATCTTTCCCTTTCTGCTTCTGATGCGAAACTGGTTGGATGTATACTTTCCTTAACAAAGATCTTAATGACCTTTAAAACCAGGATGGAAACGATCAATATGCATACTGCCAGTAACAGTAAGCCCCAAATTAAGATATCTGTCATTTTATATCGTCTTTTAAAGGGAGTTCACTCATATATTTAACTTCGTCTTTTTTCATGGTGATCAGCATAATTCCCACGACAATGAAAAAGAGCATAAAAATTGCGAGGGAGGAAAGCAGGTAAAACTGATTTCCGGTTGCCTGATCTAAAAATTGCTTAAACATAATGTTGTCGGTTTAATGTTCTACTTTGCTTTAATGTCTGTTCCCAATCGTTGCAGATAGGCAATCAAGGCAATGATTTCCTTATCACTTTTAACCTTTACATTGTTTTTTTGCAGATCTGCCGCTATTTCTTTAGCCTGTTCATCCAGATCCTTATTTGCCTTGTGTTCGTAACCCAATTCATAAGGTACGCCAAGTGTACGCATGGCGTTGATTTTACTGATTGTGGTTGTGGTATCGAGGGGCTGGGTAATCAACCATTCGTAAGGAGGCATGATGCTACCCGGCGACATGGTCTGCGGATCCAGCATGTGGTTGAAATGCCATACATTTCCATATTTACCCCCTTCACGTTGTAAATCTGGTCCGGTACGTTTAGAACCCCAAAGAAAGGGATGGTCGTACACGAACTCACCGGCTTTGCTGTATTCGCCATAACGTTCTGTTTCTGAACGGAACGGACGGATCATTTGGGAGTGGCAGTTGACACAACCTTCGCGGATGTAGACATCTCTTCCCTGTAGCTCCAGGGGACTGTAAGGTTTTACGCTACTGATGGTTGGTACATTGGATTTGATGGTGAAGGTTGGCATCATTTCGATCATACCACCAATCAGGATGACGATTAATGAAAGCACCAGGAACACCATAGGTTTACGTTCCAATACCCGGTGTAATTTACGGTCAGATCCCTGAGGTTTGTAATCTTTTGCCAATGGCATGGCTTCCGCAGGCTCGTTGGCCCAAAGTTTACCTGTAGCTACAGTTTTGATCAGGTTGTAGGTCATGACAATTACACCAGTAAGATATAGCGCACCACCCAAAGCCCGCAACATATACATCGGGATGATCTGGATAACAGTTTCCAGGAAATTTGGATAACGCAGCATGCCTTCTTCAGTAAATTCTTTCCACATCAAGCCCTGGGTGAAACCTGCGAAGTAAAGGGGTACGGCATAAAAAATAATACCCAGTGTCCCAATCCAGAAATGAAAGGCTGCTAATTTTTTAGAATATAAGGTTGTTCTATAAATTCTTGGAATTAACCAGTACAGGATACCGAAAGTCAGGAATCCATTCCAGCCCAATGCGCCAACGTGTACGTGTGCAACGATCCAGTCGGTATAGTGCGCAATGGCATTGATCTGTTTAAGTGCCAGCATCGGGCCTTCAAAAGTGGCCATGCCATATGCCGTGATACCAACCACCATGAATTTAAGCGTCGGATCCTCCCTTACTTTATCCCAGGCACCTCGTAGTGTGAGCAAGCCATTGATCATCCCACCCCAGCTCGGTGCAATCAGCATAATCGAAAATGCCACACCCAACGATTGGGCCCATCCCGGAAGGGAGGTGTAAAGCAAGTGATGCGGACCGGCCCAGATGTAAATGAAAATGAGCGACCAGAAGTGCAGGATACTCAGTTTGTAGGAATATACCGGTCGCTGGGCCATTTTAGGTAAGAAATAATACATCATACCCAGGTAAGGTGTAGTTAAAAAGAAGGCTACTGCATTGTGACCATACCACCACTGTACCAGGGCATCCTGGACACCGGCATACAGGTAGTAACTTTTAAATGCTGAGATGGGTAACTGTATGGAGTTCACAATGTGTAGTACTGCTACGGTAACGAAGGTTGCGATGTAAAACCAGATGGCTACGTACATGTGTTGTTCCCGGCGTTTGATGATGGTACCAAACATATTGATCCCAAATACGACCCATATTACCGTAATGGCAATATCTATCGGCCATTCCATTTCTGCATACTCATGCGAGGTAGTTAAGCCTAAAGGAAGCGTAATTGCAGTGGCGATAATGATCAGTTGCCATCCCCAGAAGTGGATTTTGCTCAGTACATCACTGTACATCCGTGCTTTTAACAAGCGTTGCAGTGAATAGTATACCCCCATAAAAATGGCATTTCCTACAAAAGCAAAAATAACGGCGTTTGTATGGAGCGGTCTGATCCGGCCAAAAGTGGTATACTGGGAGCCCATATTTAAAGCGGGCTTAAACAGTTGCATGGCAATGAGCAATCCGACCGTCATGCCAACGATACCCCATACAATGGTGGCGATGGCAAAGTTCCTGACGATCTTGTTGTCGTAGTAAAATTTTTCAGTCATGTGAAAATGGTGAGTGTTTATGGATGTAAAAGTACTGGTGTGTTTTTGCTTGCAGAATGACCTCAGTTGGGCTTAAAGGTGATCTTCGTCATTTTTTAATGACTCTTTTTCGAGTTCAGTCACATCATCAAAAAGGATGCGTATTGCAGGTGTATAAGTATCATCATGTTGTCCCGTTTTGCTTGCCCAGAAAAAAGCCGCCAGGAAAATCAGTGCCAGCAAAATGCTGCAGCCAATTAGAAAGAAGATCATGTTCATAGCAAATTATTTTTATGTCCGTAAAGCCGGGTTACGGTACTGGTGAATAAAATGATGGTTACAGTGCTTAATGGCATGAGTACCGCTGCGAAGAGGGGCGAAAGGAGTCCTTGTACCGCAAAGTATAAGCCTATGAAATTGTAAGTTAAGGAAATGCCGAAGCTCATATGGATGACCTTCACTGCATCTTTTGCCTGTTGGATGAGCTGTGGTATTTTGGAAAATGCTGCGCCATCCAGTATGGCATCACAATCCGGTGAGAAGTTGTTGATGTTGTCCGTTACGGCTACACCAAGATTGCTTTGCCGAAGTGCTCCGGCATCATTGAGTCCGTCACCAAACATCAATACTTTTTTATGCTGCGCCTGTAGCGAGGCGATGTAATCCAGTTTTTGTTGCGGATTTTGTTTAAAATGCATTTGCTGCGTTCTGGGAAAGAAAGGGACCAGGGTTTGTTTATCATGGTCCTGATCACCGGAAAGCAAGTGTAAATCAGCGGTTTTACCCAATTTAAAAACGAGCTCTTTAAAACCTGGCCGCCATTGTTGCTGAAAACTAAAATACCCCAGGTATTGTTCGTTGATCATGACATGAACGGCACTGCCTAATGGAGAGTTGATCAGTGGCAGACCAATAAAAGCGGAACTTCCTAATTTTACGCTATTACCATTAATTTTGCCACTGATCCCCCGTCCAACTTTTTCTGTATAATCATCAACCGGAAAAATCTTTTTTAAATCTAAACGCTTGCTGAGTTCCCGGCTTAGGGGATGCCCTGAATTTCTGGACAGGTCGCTCACGAGTTGCTGTTGTGCCATGGTTATGTCGCCATGAAATCTGATGCCTTTTGCCTCCGGATTGGTGATGGTCCCTGTTTTGTCGAAAACAAAGGTGTCTATCCGCGCCAGTTCCTCCACAACGGCTGTACTTTTCAGGTAGAACCTATTTTTATCAAAAATACTCAGCGCTGCTGCCAGGGTAAATGGAGAGCTCAGGGCCAATGCACAAGGGCAGGCAATGATCAGTACGGCCGTTAATGCCGCAATAGCCCTGGTGGCGTTACCTTCGGTATACATCCAGAAAAATGCGGAGCCAAATGCAATGCAAAGCAGGACTACGCTGAAATATTTGCTGGCGGTATCGCTAAAGGTTTTGATGCGGTCTTTTTCCGTGCTGAATGCTTCATTGTTCCATAAACGGGTTAAATAGCTTTGTGATACGGGTTTAACAACTTCCAGTTCTATAGCGCCAGACAATTGCCGCCCCCCTGCATACACCACTTCACCCAAGGTTTTTTTAACAGGAAGGGACTCTCCGGTTACGAAACTAAAATCTATTTCTGCCTCGCCTTTTAATAGTATGGCATCGGCCGGGATAATTTCATTACTTCTGATCAGTATACGGTGCCCGGTGGCCAGTTCCTTTAGTGGTACGGGTTTTTCTTCACCATCGAGGATCAGTGTGACTGCAACGGGGAAGTAGGACCGGTAATCGCGTTCAAAAGACAAGTGATGATAGGTTCTTTGCTGCATCCATTTGCCAATCAGGAGGAAGAATACGAGTCCGCATAAAGTGTCTACGAAACCTGCGCCTGAATTGGTGATAATTTCTGCAATAGAGCGGATAAACATCACGGCAATTCCGAGTGCCAGTGGAAAATCAAGGTTTAGTACTCCCTTTTTTAGATTTTTATAGGCAGAAATAAAATAATCCTTGCCACTGTAGAATACAACTGGAAGGGCAAATGCGAGGTTTAGCCAGCCAAAAAAAGATCTGAACTGTTGTTCCAGTTCCGATAGTCCGAAATAATCGGGAAAACTGAGGAGCATCACGTTCCCAAAACAAAAGCCGGCTACGGCAATTTTGGCTACCAGGTTTCTTTCTGAGTAGTCCGATTGCTGCTTTTTAACCACATCCTGTAAGCTGATCAAAGGCTCATAACCGATGGAAACCATGGTTTCAACGACTTTTCGCAGGGAAGTTTCCTGATTTTTGAAGGTTATGGCTACTTGTTTCTTTAAGAAGTCGATCCGCGATTGTGCGATCGCCGGATTTATTTTATGGAGGTTTTCCAATAACCAGATACAGGAACTGCAATGGATGGCAGGAACATATAAAGTAATGACCGTAATGCGATCATCTGTATAATCTACCAGTTCGTTGACAATGTTAAGCTCCTCAAGATATTCAAAATGATGGTTTTGAGTTTGTTGGGTTTGTCCGGGTATGTCGTTGTATTCGTAGTAATTGCACAGGTTGTGGCTGGATAGGACCTGGTATACGCCTTTGCAGCCGAGGCAGCAGAATTGCTTGTTATCGAGCGTGTAGGGGCTGGCTGGTAAATCATCACCACAGTGGTAACAATGGCTTTGTACTTTAATGGTTTTTTCAGCAATCATAACAATCAATTAATGTGCACCAAAGTTCCGAGTAGCTGTGAGCTTTTAACATGACAAGGATCACCATCCGGGGTGATCTCAATCACCTTTTGAACTGTGTCTCAGAAACAGAATAAAAACATCTTTTAAAGTATTTTAAAATATGAAAATTAAAACTCTCATATTTATGCTGGAAAGGGCTTAGTTAAAAGGGCATCAGTAAAAGCACTATACTTAAGTTTATTTTAGTAAAAAGCAATAAAAGAAGATGGATTACCGGGAAGTATTAGATCAATTGAAAAATCATGTTGTAAACTTGTTTTACTCGCATAAAGATGAGCGGTTTATATACCATAACTTGACACACACCGAGCAGGTAGTAGGGAACGTTGTAAAGATTGCAAACCACTATCAATTGTCTGACGCTGATTTTTTTATCGTAGTGGCCGCAAGCTGGTTCCATGACATGGGCTATTTGTTTGATTGTGCTGCGCACGAGTCAAAGGGTGCAGAGATGGCCGTTCAGTTTTTAAAAACACAGGGTTTAAGCGAAGAAGTTATTGAGCAGGTAAAAGGTTGCATCCTGGCTACAAAAATGCCTCAGCGCCCGGTGGGCTTGTTACAACAGATTGTTTGTGATGCTGATCTTTTCCATTTGGGAAGTGATCGTTTCCGGGACCGTAATCGTTTGATGCGGAAAGAAGCGGAAGCATTTTGTAACCGGGTGATTGATAAAGCCGATTGGCGAGCTAAAACCATCGCGCTCTTTAAGGCGCATCATTATCACACTGATTTTTGTCAGCAATTGCTCAACACCAAGAAAGCGGAAAACCTGGCCGAACTGGAACACAAACAATTGATGCAGACCAAGGCTGAAGTTATGGTAAAGCCTGATAAAGACCTGGAAAAAGAAGAAAAAAAGAAAAAGAATAAAGACCGACCCGACCGTGGTATTGAAACGATGTTCAGGATTGCCTCTACCAATCACCAGCGACTGAGTGATATGGCGGATAATAAAGCGCACATCATGATCTCTACCAATTCGATTATTTTATCCGTAATCTTGAGTATTCTGTTACGTAAACTGGAGGACAATCCGCACCTGATTATACCAACTATGATTTTGCTGGTTGTTTGTGTGGTAACCATGGTCTTTTCTATACTGGCTACCAGGCCTTCCATACCTTCAGGGGTATTTACACCTGAGGATATCAGTGCCAAGCGGGTGAACTTATTGTTTTTTGGTAATTTTTACCGGATGAGTTTGCCAGACTATGAAGGTGGGATGCATAAGCTGATGGAAGACCGTGATTTTTTGTATGGTAGTTTAATTAAAGATGTATATGCTCAAGGTGTGGTACTTGGACGTAAATACAGGTTGTTGAGAATTGCTTACAATGTATTTATGTTCGGTACGGTTGGTGCAGTAATTGCTTTTATTGTTGCATCAGGCTTTGTAGCTATGTAATACGGGATGGAAGAATTGGTGTTTTTAAACCGCGATTTAAGTTGGCTCAGCTTCAATGAAAGGGTGTTGTTGCAGGCTGCCAGAGCTGAAGTGCCCCTTTTGGAAAGAATTAAATTTCTATCCATTTATTCGTCCAATCTGGACGAATTTTACAGGGTGCGTATTCCGGTTTTAATGGCCGTGGATGAGCATCGTGAGCTGACTGCCGGTCCGGGCAATTATGAGCTTGCAAAAGCTGAAATTGGCAGGCAACAGGAGTTGTTTGGTCAGATTATCCATAGACAAATCCTGCCGGCACTTTCTGCCTGCGGGGTACACTGGGTGTATAATGAAAATTTTCCTGAACATGTTGTGGAACAGGCCTCGCACCTTTTTTTTACGGAAATTCTAGCCTACATCCATACCGTAAATGTAGATGATGACCTGACTGATTTTTTTGCGGAGAACAACAAACTTTATCAGGCTATCATTTTAATGGACAAACATGGGCATGAGCGTCTGGAACTGGTCAACGTGCCTTCTGATGTATTGCCGCGTTTTTACGCCATTACAAATGATGGAGGCAGTTATGTGGTATTTCTGGAAGACATCATGAAGCAGAACATGACTTACTTTTTTCCCGAAGACGAGATTAAAGGCATGTTTAACCTGAAAATTACCAGAGATGCTGAACTGAATCCTGAAAACAGCAGGGACGAGGAAGATATGACCGCTGCATTGGAGCGTCAGCTGGAAAGCCGTGATCTTGGCTTTGCCACACGTTTTTTATATGAACCTGGTATTCCTTTGCGGAACCTTTACCGTTTAATATATGGCCTGAATCTGCAGAAAGCTGCGGTGGTAGCCGGGGGGAGGTACCATAATTTAAAAGATTTAAATGATTTTCCGCTCAAGGGTGCGGCGTATTTTTATCCGAAATGGCCTGCTGTGCATTTTGAAATTTCCAGAACGGAAACATTATTTGAGCTGATTCTGAAAAAAGATATCCTGGTGAATGTGCCTTACCAAAGTTATGATCCGGTACTCCGCTTTTTTAACGAAGCTGCCAATGACGTCTATGTTACGGAGATTTATGCCACGTTATACCGTGTAGCAGAACGTTCGAGAATTGTAAGCGCTTTGATGACTGCCGCACGCAATGGAAGAAAAGTTGTGGTGATGGTTGAGCTGAAAGCGCGGTTTGACGAGGCGAACAACATCAAGTGGGCCAAACAAATGAAAGCTGCTGGGGTTAAGATCATTTACAGCAACCTGGATTTGAAGGTACATGCTAAAATTGCACTGGTGAAACGCATGGTTAATGGAAACGAGCAATCTGTTGGTTTGCTGGCTACAGGCAATCTCAATGAAAACACGGCCAGATTTTATACCGATCAGGTTTTGCTGACTGCCCATCGGGGGATGCTGAAAGAACTGGAACTTTTATTCGGTTTTTTGAGTAAAAGTAAAAAATCACCTGCTGCAGATGATTATATTGATTTTCAGTATCTTCTGGTAGCTCAATTCAACCTGATGGATCGGTTCCTGACTTTAATCGACAGAGAAATTGAACATGCCAGAAGTGGTCGCATTGCGGGAATTACCATTAAGCTGAACAACCTCGAGGAAAAGACACTGATTGCCAAATTGTATGAAGCATCCCAGGCAGGCGTGGTGGTTAAGATGATCGTCAGGGGGATTTGCTGCCTGGTTCCTGGTTTAACCGGCTTAAGTGAAAACATCACCGTGACCAGGATTGTAGACCGCTACCTGGAGCATGGGCGGATCTTTATTTTTGAAAATAATGGAGAGGCAGCGTTTTTCATGGGATCGGCAGATTGGATGAACAGGAATATTTACAGCAGGATAGAGGTTTGTTTCCCGGTTCTTGACTCAGAATTGAAAAGAATGATCCGCGCAATCATTAACTTACAGTTAAATGATGATGTTCAGCAATCTATTTACCTATTTTTGCAACAAACAAAACAAAAGCACATCTAAATTACATGAAGAAATTATACAAAAAATGCCTTCTTATCCTCTCTTTGCTTTGCATTTTTGGTACTTATGCTTGTAAGGCACCCCAAAATCGTTTTACGAGTCCGAAGGGGTATGACCTCAACAAACCGGAAAAATTAAACATGCCTTCCAGTTTGCTGGAAATATCTGGGATAACCTTTCATCATGGTGATAGTAAAATGGTTTATAGTATACAGGATGAGGATGGTAAGCTGTTTAAACAACATTGGGGGATTAAAAAACAAACCAATACGAAGTTTGCGCCAAAAGGTGATTTTGAAGACTTGGCCATTTTAAATGAAATGGTATTCGTTTTAAAAAGCAATGGTTCTGTTTATGCTTTTCCAATTGAGGACACTGCGAAAACAGAAACAGAGCGTGTTAAAGAATATAAACACCTGTTGCCTAAGGGAGAGTATGAAGGTATGTATGCTGATGAAGCCAGTGGCAACATTTATTTTTTGTGCAAAAATTGTGAAATTGATAAGAAAAAGCCAACAATAACGGGATATGTATTCAATTATCAGCGGCAGACTGCTGATCTGGTTTCTAAAGGCGGCTTTAGCATTGACCTATCAAAAACTACCGCTGTTAAAGGCGGTTTAAGACCTTCTGCATTAACTAAAAATCCTAAAACAGGCGAATGGTATATCGTTTCCTCTGTTCAGAAATTGTTATTGGTAGTTGGACAGGATTGGAAAGTTCGCGCATCTTATAAGCTTAATTCTTCGATTTTTAATCAGCCTGAGGGCATTGCTTTTGATAAAGACCTGAATCTCTTTATTTCCAACGAAGGGGATGAACTGACCGAAGGTAATATTTTAAAATTCAAACACATTCAGTAATTAATTACTTTTGTTCTTGAAGTTTACCGGGTTCTAATGACTGATTAGACTCATAAAGCGTAATTAAATGCAGGCAATAACTTTAAATCTAAATAAAAGCATCACGGGATCCGGACAACATCTGGTTGGAGCTGATATTCAGCTTTCTTTAAATCCTTTTATTGAATATATCAAACGCCGGCTGGCCACGGAACAAACGGCCAAAATTAATTTTTACCGCTATATCCTGGAACAGTTTGAGCAGTACCCGGAACTTAAAAATCCAATTTTACCTGAAGATGCGGGGAAGTATACTGCACTTTTTGAATTGATTTATACCGCGTTATCGCCAATTATTAACGATGAAAGTCAGCAATACTGGGCCTTGAGTACACCGATATCTCCTTGCTTCCACTACGGTACAGATGCATTTTACAATGTGCTGATGGATACCAACCAGTGCCGGTTGAAAACGGATCTTTCCCTGCCGTCTAAAAGAGAGATGGAAAAGAACCTGCTTTCTACGTTCTATAACATTGTACTTGAGCGATTCTATAATTTTTCATTAACTGGTAATCAGCTGATCATCCATTCTTTATTGGATCCGGATACGCATTTGTTGAAGTATTACCGTTTAAATCTGGATACGCGCTTTTTGGAGATTAAATCCAGTGTTGAATTGCCCCAGTACAATCTGCGTGATGTTAAAGACTACATTAAAGACGAAAGAAACACGCTTAAAATATTAACCAAGCTGATCCCACCACAAATATTTAGTATTGAGGGAATTTCTATTGTCACTTTAACGGATGTTACTGGCGAATATGTACTGGAAACGATCAAAAATCTGATCATTGAACACAATGAAACCCAAAAAGGTTTACATACCAAGGAGATCATCACCGCATTAAAAACTTTGGTTGGTACAGATGCTATTGATTTTGGAATGGTTCCTTATTTGAAATTGAATAACCATTTGCAAATCAATGAGCTTTCAGGTTTTAATAGTGTATTGATACAGTTGGCCAGGGAGCAGGGACAGGACGATAGTGAATACCTGAAGTTGATCCAGGAATACATCGAAAATCCGCGGACACTTATTTTTCCGGAAATTACAGATGAGGAATACATCACCTATCCCATGCTGAAATTGTTGGGGGTGGTAGGCATCAAGTCTTACGCGTTATTTCCGCTATATTATAACGCGCGTTTGGTGGGGTGTCTGGAACTGTATACCAAAGATCCGGCTGCATTTAATGGTCAGACTTTAACAAAAATTGAAGCGGCTTTTCCTTTATTGGCACAGCTTTTTCAAAATGTAATTGTTGATTTTGACACAGAAATTCAGGAGGTGATCACGGATAAATTTACGGCACTACAACGCTCAGTGCAGTGGCGCTTTCATGAAGTCGCTTACCATTATATTCAATCGGGTGGAAAGGATCGGAACTTACCGATAGAGCCTGTATTTTTTAAAGACGTTTATCCTTTCTATGGAGCTGTAGATATTCGAAACTCCAGTATACAACGAAATGCCGCAATCCGGAAAGATTTGTATGCGCATTTTGAAATTCTGGAACGTAGCCTGGCTGCGATCAGAAAAACAATTAAAATGAGCGATCATAGTGAAATTCCTTATGAAGAGGCGATCTGGAGTTATAAACACCTAGAAGAATTATCCGACAGGGAGATTTTGAAAACTGAAAACTACCTTTTGCTGCAAATCCCACAAGCACTTACACATTTGAAAGGTGCTTATCCTGAGGTGACGGCTATTGTTGACGATTATTTCAGGCAGACTGGCGAAGAAGGTAAAATATTCGAAAACCGCGAGCGCTATGAGAAAAGTATGCAAATGATTAATGTCGCGGTAACGCGACACCTGGATCAGTTTAATACGGAAATACAAACGCTTTATCCTTGCTACTTTGAGAAGTTCAGAACGGATGGAGTAGAATTTGACGTATATCTGGGGCAATCCATTACACCCAATATTCCTTTTCCGGATAATATTGTCCATGAGTTCAGGTCAAAGCAATTGCGTGTACTTGCAGAGATTGCGCAAACAACGAATAACCTTGGCCCTTATTTTTCTACGCCACTGGAAACCACGCAACTTATTTTTGTTTATGAGAAACTGATTGATGTCAGTTTCCGGATTGATGAACAAAGGTTTGATGTGGAGGGTAGTTATAATATTCGTTATCAAATGGTTAAGAAAAGAATTGATAAAGCATTGGTTAAAAATACTACCGAACGCATTACTCAGCCCGGAAAGATTACGATTGTGTATTTTAACAGTAAAGAAGCCCAGGAATACATGGTTTACATTAAGAAATTGCAGGCGCAGCGTTTGTTGAACCATGATGTGGAATATCTGGATCTGGAAGAGCTACAAGGCGTAGAAGGTTTAAAAGCCTTAAGAGTAGGTGTGAAGTACTAAAAATTTAAAGAATATATGCAATTGAAAAAGAATCTGGTTGCCCTAGCGGCTTTTTGTCCTATGCTGTTATGGCCTGGCATTGCAGTGAAGGCCCAGTTGTCTGCCGGTAAGGATTCCATAACGATTGCTGTCGCCCCGGAATATAATCAAGTGAGTGGTTTTCACCGTTTCTGGCTGGGAGAAAGCTATCGTAAAATCTGGGCAACGCCAGTTAAAATGCGCATCATTCAACTTCAAAAAGAAAAGGGAGGATTGAAGATTGTGAAGCTTGGCGGCGGCATGCAGACACGATCCCTCAGATTGGTTGATCCGACGGGAAAAGAATGGGCACTGCGCACGGTACAAAAATATCCCGAGCGTGGTATGGCTGAAAACCTGCGTGCTACCATTGCCAAGGATATTGCACAGGATCAGGTATCTACCAATCATCCTTTTGCAGCACTGGTTGTTCCAATGTTGGCCGGGGCTTTAGATTTGCCACATGCCAAACCTGAGATTGTTTATGTTGGTGATGATCCGGGATTGGGCGAATACCGTAAAGATTTTTCAAATGCCGTCTATCTGATTGAGGAAAGAAGTCCCTTTGAGGAAAAAACTGACAATACGGACAAAGCGCAGCGCAAGATTCAAAAGGACAACGATACAGATGTCGATCAGAAATTAACTTTAAGGGCCAGACTACTTGACTTTTTATTGGGGGACTGGGACAGGCATGAGGACAACTGGCGCTGGCGGCCTGAGGAAAACGAGAATCAAACCACTACCTATTTACCGATTCCGAGGGACCGGGATAAAGTGTTTTATAAGACTTCGGGGGTATTTCCATGGGTATTGACGCATCAGTGGCTTAAAACGCATTTACAACCCTATAGTGATGACATCAGGGATGTAGAGCACTGGAGTTTTAATGAAAGGTATTTTGACCGTTATTTTTTAAATGAACTGAATGAGAAAGATTGGAAGGAAGAGATCAAATATGTTCAGGGAAAAATGACCAATGAACTGGTGCAACAAGCTTTTTCACAAATGCCTGAGCCGGTTTATCAATTAACAGGGCCGGAGTTGATACATCATTTTATATCCAGACGGGATAAGCTGGACAGCCTGGCTATGAAGTATTATCGTTTTCTGTCTATTGCAGTTGATGTTCCGGCCTCCGCCAAAAAAGAATATTTTGAAGTTAAAAATGAGGATGATGGTAGTGTAAAGCTGAGTGTTTACAATATCAAAAAAGACGGAACAAACGGAAGGTTGATTTATAAACGTAAGTTTGACCCGAAGGTTACCAAGGAGATCCGTTTGTTTGGACTGGCCGGCAACAATGTTTTTGATGTGCAGGGTACTGGTAAGTCGCCCATTCGGGTAAGGCTAATTGGCGGAGAAGAGGCGGATGTGTATAAAATTGACAAGGCGGTTCAAAATAAGCCATTTATATACGACCGGACCGATGAGGAAAATCAATTGCCAGCAAAGGGCCTGGCAAAGATGCGTTTGGGAAAAGATAGTACTGTGACCAGTTTTGATAAAAATGGCTTCTTATATGACCGTACCGGGATATTGGTGAACGGTGGTTACAACATTGACCAGGGTATACAGATTGGCTTAGGCTATATCATCGAAAAGCAGGGCTTCAGGAAAAGTCCGTATGCCAGGAAACACGAGTTCTGGGCCAATTATAACAGTGGCCGGCGTTCATTTGTATTGGACTACAGCTCTGATTTTAAAAAAGCCATAGGAAATAATGATCTTACTGTTCATGCCAATTTGCTTGGTCCGAATAACCTGAGTAACTTCTTCGGGCTTGGAAACAATACTGAAAATATAGATCACGATTTTGATGACATTCCTGGAGTTGACCGGGAAGATGGAATATCTTATTACCGGAACCGCTACAATTATCTGAATGCTGATGTTCGGTTAGGCAGACAGCTGGCTAAGCATTTAAGAGTAGATGCGGGGGTATTGTTTTCTTATTATACGAGTACAGCATCTGGTAATGAAGAACACTTTTTTAACGATTACAATGCTGCCAATCCTGATCAGGATATCTTTTCTGATAAGTATTATGGCGGTTTAGTTGGTAGCATTGTTTACGATACCAGGGATAATGCAGGTATACCAAAGAAGGGGGTATATTGGAAGACTTCATTGGTTGGGCAACATCGAATTGATCAAACCAATGCCAGTTATGGTGCGATTACTTCAGAGTTTCGTTTTTACATCAATCCGGGTAAATCGGGCCTGGTGATTGCTGACCGCGTTGGCGGTGGTACTACAATTGGTGACCCGACTTTTTTTCAACGCATGCAATTGGGTGGTGTGAATAGTTTAAGGGGTTTTAACAGCAAACGTTTTACAGGTACCAGCATGTTTTACAACAACCTGGACCTGAGGTTGAAGTTGTTTAATTTTACATCTTACCTGGTTCCTGGAACTGTAGGGATGATTGGTTTTACCGATGTTGGCCGGGTGTGGGAAAAAGGTGAGCAATCGGGCAGATGGCACCAGGGCTATGGCGGTGGTTTATTTGTGATGCCTGGTGAAGTGATTTTGATTCAGGGTACACTAGGGGTATCTAAGGAAGCTTCGATGGTCTATTTGTCCGTAGGATTTAACTTTTAATCTTTGTGCTATAAAATTTACCTTCTAAGATGAGACCCGGGCACTCTTGTTCCCTTCAGGAACCTAGAGATGCCAGGCTCAGCGTAGAATGGTTAATTTTTTATTAGAATTGATTAGTCCGCCTGATCGTCAACAAACAACCTGATCTCATCATCTGATACCGTGATCAACCTGTCTTTGTACAAACCACCAATTGCTTTTTTAAACGCGCTTTTGCTGATTTTGAAACGGTGGTAAATGTCTTCAGGACTACTTTTGTCGCCTAATGAAATGACACCTCCGCTATCTTTTAAATCTGCAAGGATCACATCTTTAGTTTCCAGGATATGACCGTACCCCATAGGTTGTAAGCTCAAATCGATTTTACCTTCTACACGAATCTTCTTAATCCATCCTTTTCGTTCCTCTCCTGGATTAAGTTCATCAAACAATTCATTGGTATATAATAAACCGATGTACTTGTTGTCGATGATGGCATTGTAACCTAAGTCAGAACGATCAACAATCAATAAGCTCACTTCATCGCCTTCTTCCAGGTCGAAATCTTCTTCCTCTACATAATTTACCAGTTTAGAAGAAGCCAGCATCCTGTCGTTGCTTTCATCTAAAAACACATAAACCACATGTTTGTCGCCCTTAAACATTGGTCGTTTTTGCTCACGCTTGGGTACATATACATCTTTTCCAATGCCGATGTCCATAAAAGCACCACCATCTTCAGCCTCGTCAACTACGGTTAAAAAAGCGAAATCACCAACGCAAGCCAATGGTCTTTTCGTTGTACCATGCAAGCGCCCATCTTTGTTCATGAAAACGAAAACATTGATGTTTTCTCCTATTTCTGCATTTTTTGGTACATCAGTATAGGGCATGACGACCTCTTTTTCACCATCTGTTAAAATAAGGCCTGTTTCTGTTTTATTTATAATTCTCAGGTCGTTGTATTGTCCTATTGCTATCATGTATGTGCTTATTGAACCCTATATCGGGCAGATGTATTTTTTATCGAAATACAAAGGTAGCAATCTGCTTTAGATTTTGCAGTCCTGAGGCAGGATCAATGTGAATACTTCCTGATTGTTTTTCTGTGGAATTAAGTTTACCGCAATCCGGCTCCGCAGACCGCTGGTACAGCAAAAGACAATTTTTGGCTGATCTGCCAGTTGATCCAGCTGGCTGCTGAGTTCGTAAAGTGGAATGCTGATGCCCCCAATATTATTTTCTTCGAATTCATAACGCTCTCGAATATCTACGATTTGAAAGGGAATATTTAAGGCATTCCAGGCTTCTAATTGTGTCATCTGGATCTCAGCGGCGTTTTTTTTTGTTGCATCGACAGGTTGTTTCTTTACTTTGGTTTTGCTGAATGGAAAGATCTGGATGTTGTTGTTGAGCATGTTAAAAATGAGTAGTTCTCCCGAAAGCGTTTTCCCGATGCCAGTCAACACCTTGATGGTTTCATTGGCCATCATGGTGCCGATGGTGCCGGGAAGGGTACCGATAACTCCTGCTTCAGCACAGTTTTGTACTTCATCCGGTGCAGGAGGTTCCGGGTATAAACTTCGGTAATCCGGGCCTTTAAGATGGTTAAACACAGCGATCTGGCCTTCAAATTGGAATATGGAACCGAAAACCAGGGGTTTGTTTAATGCTACACAGGTATCATTGACCAGATATCGCGTTGAGAAATTGTCTGAGCCATCTATAACCACGTCATATCCGGAGATGATTTCCCTGGCATTGGCTGCGATTAATCGTAAAGGATAAGCCACCAAATGAACATCAGGGTTTAGTTGTGTCAGTTTCTGCACAGCCAGCTCCGCTTTTAGCTTGCCCAGATCATTCCGGTTAAATAAGATCTGTCTGTGCAGATTTGTTTCATCTACTGTGTCGTGATCTACAATGCCGATTTTGCCAAGGCCAGCGGCAACCAGGTAAAGTAAGGCCGGACAGCCTAGTCCGCCGGCACCAACAACCAGCACCTTGCTGTTCATTAATTTCAATTGGCCATCCAATCCTAGTTCGGGCAAGATCATCTGGCGGTCGTACCGTTTCAATTCTGCTGTATTCATCCCTTTGATTAAAATTATACAAAACTGGTATCCCAATCCTTCCAAACTGGTTCATAACCCTGTGCTGTAACCATTGCCGCAATTGCTGCGGCGCTGCGTTCATCTGAAATTTCAAATTGTTCTAAGGATTGTGGTTCCACGGCATACCCTCCAGGATTGGTTTTAGAGCCTGCACTGATTGAAGTAATGCCGAGTTTGATGATGTTATTTCTGAAATCCATGGATTCCCGGGTCGAGATAGACAGCTCTACTTCTTCGTTGAACAGACGGTAAGCGCAGATCAATTGTACCAGCTCGCGATCGTTCATGACCACCTTAGGTTCCAATCCTCCGCTAAAAGGTCTTAAGCGCGGAAAAGAAATGCTGTATTTGCTTTGCCAATAGGTTTTTTCCAGGTAATCGAGGTGTAGTGCGGTGAAAAATGAGTCTGTACGCCAGTCTTCCAGACCGATTAATACGCCCAGGCCCATTTTATGAATGCCTGCTTTTCCAAGGCGGTCTGGTGTATCCAACCGGTATTGAAAATTCGATTTTTTACCTTTAGGATGATGTTTTTTATAATCTTCCTCGTGATATGTTTCCTGATATACCAATACGGTATTTAAACCGTAAGGCCTCAGTTCTTCGTAATCTGAGCGGTCTAAAGGCTGCACTTCCATGGAGATGTGGGAGAAATGTGGACGAATCAGCTCCAATACCTTTTTAAAGTACTCGGTGTGTACGGTTTGATTGGCCTCTCCGGTAACCAAAAGCACGTGATCGTAGCCCATTTCTTTGATGACTGCTACTTCCTGCATGATCTCCATTGGAGATAGTGTTTTGCGACGTACCTTGTTGTCGTAGCTAAAGCCGCAATAGGTACAAATGTTATTGCATTCATTGGATAAGTATAGTGGTACATACATTTGTACCACTTTACCAAACCTTTTGAGCGTTAAAGCCTGGCTGATCTGTGCCATCTGCTCCAGATAAGGTGCTGCGGCAGGAGAAATTAAAGCTTTGAAATCTTCCAATGTACGTTTTTTAGTGTCTAATGCACGGAGTACATCTTCGGTGGTTTTGTTATAAATGCTTTGGCGGGTTTCTTCCCAGCTGCAGGCATCAAATATATCGTTAAAACTGGCCATGGTATGTAATGGTAAAATAAACGCCTGGATTAATCATCTAAAAATGAGGTTAGGGGGCTACTGGCCCTGGCTTGGGAGTTTACCAATCCTAACTTGGCTTCAAAAGCCATTCTTCCGGCTTGCACTGCAATTTTAAAAGCTTGAGCCATGAGCACCGGATTGCCGGAGACTGCAATAGCTGTATTGACCAGTACAGCATCTGCACCGATTTCCATGGCTTTTGCAGCATCAGATGGAGCACCAATGCCTGCGTCTACAATGACAGGAACCTTACTTTGGCTGATGATGATTTCCAGGAAATCTATGGTTTTTAAGCCTTTGTTGCTGCCTATCGGCGCGCCTAAAGGCATTACCGCGGCGGTGCCGGCATCTTCAAGACGCTTGCAAAGTACCGGATCTGCATGGATATAGGGTAGAACAATGAAACCCAGTTTGGCCAGTTCTTCTGTAGCTTTTAACGTTTCAATTGGATCGGGCATCAGGTATTTAGGGTCAGGATGGATTTCCAGTTTGACCCAGTTGGTCTCAAGTGCTTCTCTGGCCATTTGTGCTGCAAATACAGCCTCCCTTGCATTTCTAACACCAGATGTATTGGGTAATAAATTGATGTGCGGGTATTTAAGATGCTTTAAAATGTCATCCTCCTGGGCCTTGATGTCTACTCTTTTCAGGGCCACTGTGACCAATTCTGAGGCAGAAGCAAGCAAAGCTTCCTCCATTGTCGTGGCCGAACTGAATTTCCCGGTTCCGGTGAAGAGGCGGGAGTTAAATATTTTATCTGCTATTTTTAACATGATGGTTGATTTATGTGGTTTACTTAAGCTCAGTCCTGCAATAAAGCGTTATAAATACCAGTTAGAATGTCTGCGGTATCATTTCTATTGCTTAATGCTCCTGAAATTGCTACGCCATGTATACCCGTTTCTATCAGGGAGGGGATGTCTTGCGGATGGATCCCACCAATGGCGATGACCGGTATAGAAATACCTGCTTCACGGGTCTGCTTCATCAAAATGGCATATCCCTGTAATCCGATCACCGGGCTTAAGTTTTCTTTGGTTGTTGTAAAACGGTATGGGCCTAATCCAATGTAATCTGCACCTTCATCGGCCCTCAATTGCATGTGTGCAAGCGTATTTGCAGTACCGCCAATAATCATATCCGGACCTACAAGCGCTCTTGCTTCAGCAACAGGCATATCATCAAGTCCGAGATGTACGCCATGGGCATTCGCTTTCAAAGCTACCAGCGGATAATCATTGACGATCAGTTTTGCCCCGAACTGCTCACAAAGTTTAACTGCGGCTATGGCAATTGGCAACACGGTCTCTTCTGTTTGGTTTTTAACACGTAACTGTATCCACTTGCCACCAGCAACCAGTATTTTATTGATGGCTTGGAGATGACTAGCAGCATCTGGTGCCTGCGAGATGTAATGTAATTTATTGATCATAGTTTGTGATACCCCAATAGGGAGGTATTGCTGTTTAAAAATTGTTCAACATATTTTTTAGCCAGTATACAGGCTTCCGGTAATTGGTGAGCAAGGGCAAGTCTGGCCGTAATTGCTGCCGACAGTACACATCCTGAGCCATGTTTCTGTGAAATGTTGTTTACAGCGGGGAATAGCTCCTCTACGGTACCATTTTCAAAGAGATAATCCGTACCCGTATTGAGGGGGCTATGACCACCTTTGAGTAATACTGCACAATATGATGACCATTGGATGGCAGCAGATGTTATATCCAGCGGCCCGCTCAGTTGCTTCATTTCGGGATAATTTGGTGTGATCAGATCAATCTGTTTCAAAATAGGCTTGAGCTTACCCAGCCCTTCATTCCAGTCGTGGAAGTGGTAACCTGCACTGGCTTTCAGCACCGGATCCAGTACAATCTTAATTGCCGGCACCTGTGCTTTCAAAAAGTATAACACCTCTTCCAGAACTTCCAGGTCTTTAATTAACCCTATTTTACAGGCCTGTACCTTAAATTTTTTAAGCAGGGGAGTCGTCTGATCAATAATCTGCCGGGCAGTTTGCCATTCGTTGCTTAAAAAATCGCTATCGGTTTGTGTGGTCATTGCAGAACAGACGCCAAAGCCATAAACCCGGTGTTGTTCAAAACACTTGATGTCGGCCAGGAGGCCGGCACCCGCGCTGGGGTCAAAACCCGCAATGCTCATGACGTAAGGTCTTACTGTCTGCATTTTTCCTGAATGTATTTAAAATGTGTTATTGCATTGCTGCGTTTGTTCCAGATCGCACCCAGTACAGCCAGTCCGTCAAATCCAAATGCTTTAATCTGCTCCAGATTGTCCGGTTCAATCCCCCCAATTGCGATGATTTGAGCAGGTCTTACGTCAGGAAGTTTAAAACCTGGCCGCAGGAAGCCTGCGTATCCAGGTTTCGAAATGCTGTCGAACACAGGTCCGTAAAAAGTGTAATCAAAACGGTTAGTTTCCTGCAGGCTTGCCAGTTGATGGATGGAAGTACTTAAAATCTTTCCATCCATCTTATTGGGTAATTCCTGTTTTAATGTTTTCCGTCTGAACCATTCCGGGTAGTGTAAGCGTTTAATGTCAGCAAAATCCAGACTAAGTTCATGAAACTGATGTAAAGCGATTCTGTTGTGGTATTGTTTCGGAATTGCTTCGATCAAATTGGCATAATGAGACCTGCTCATTCCTTCTTTTCTCAGATGGAAAACCGACATGCCCAATTCAAAAAGGGAATTGATCAGTTCAGTTTCTCCTTCAAAAGCAAGTGGGTCAGAAATTATAAACAGTTCCATCAGGCAAGTGCTTATAGATAAATTTCACTGCCTTTTTCTGCAAACTCTTTCGACTTTTCAGCCATACCTTGCGCTAATGCTTCCTGCTCATCAACGCCTTGTTTGGCTGCATATTCGCGCACGTCCTGGGTAATTTTCATCGAGCAGAAGTTTGGTCCGCACATGGAGCAGAAGTGTGCGATTTTTGCACCATCGGCGGGTAAAGTTTCATCATGGAACTCTTTTGCCGTGTCTGGATCCAGTGAAAGGTTAAACTGATCTTCCCATCTGAACTCGAAGCGCGCTTTGCTCAGGGCATTGTCGCGGTATTGCGCACCCGGATGCCCTTTGGCCAAATCTGCCGCGTGCGCTGCAATTTTATAAGTGATTACCCCATCCTTCACATCTTTTTTATTCGGTAGGCCCAAATGTTCTTTTGGTGTTACATAACACAACATCGCCGTACCAAACCAGCCAATCATTGCAGCGCCAATGGCTGATGTGATGTGGTCATAACCCGGTGCGATGTCGGTTGTCAACGGGCCTAAGGTATAGAATGGGGCTTCCGAACAATGTTCCAACTGTTTTTCCATATTTTCCTTAATCAAGTGCATCGGCACATGACCGGGGCCTTCAACTATGGTTTGTATGTCGTGTTTCCAGGCGATTTTAGTCAGCTCACCCAGCGTTTCCAATTCACCAAACTGGGCTGCATCGTTGGCGTCAGCAATACATCCAGGTCTTAAACCATCACCTAAAGAGAAGGCAACGTCATAGGCTTTCATAAGCTCACAGATTTCTTCAAAATGGGTATACAGGAAGTTTTCTTTGTGGTGTGCAAGACACCATTTGGCCATGATGGAACCACCACGGGAAACAATACCCGTTACCCTTTTAGCCGTTAGTGGTACGTAACGCAGTAATACACCGGCGTGGATGGTAAAATAATCTACCCCTTGTTCAGCTTGCTCAATCAACGTGTCGCGAAACAGCTCCCAGGTTAAGTCTTCGGCTTTACCATTTACCTTTTCCAAAGCCTGATAAATGGGTACGGTTCCGATTGGGACAGGGGAGTTGCGGATGATCCATTCCCGGGTTTCGTGTATGTTTTTACCAGTAGAAAGATCCATAATGGTGTCAGCGCCCCATCTGCAGGCCCAAACTGCTTTTTCTACTTCTTCTTCAATGGAAGAAGTTACTGCCGAGTTGCCGATGTTGGCGTTTATCTTAACCAGGAAGTTACGCCCGATAATCATGGGTTCCAGTTCCGGGTGGTTGATGTTACAAGGAATGACTGCACGGCCTGCAGCTACTTCAGCGCGTACAAACTCAGGAGTAATGTAACCTTTCGGCGTATTGGCTCCAAAGCTATGGCCTTTATGTTGATGGTTCATGACTTCGTGCTGATCGCCCAGTTGTGCTTTGAGTAAGTCAATACGCTGGTTTTCGCGGATCGCGATGTATTCCATTTCCGCAGTGATGATACCTTTCCTGGCATAATGCATTTGAGAAACATTCATTCCCGGCTTGGCCTTATAGGGCTTGTTTTGGTAGGCAAACCGCAAAACATCAAGCTTGGCATCAGCCAAACGCTGCTGACCGTAATCAGAAGAAATGTGATCCAGCTGGTCTACATCTTCACGATTGGTGATCCACTTTTCTCTCAGGCGAGGTAAACCCGCTTTCACATCGATGTGCACATTTGGGTCGGTGTAGGGACCGCTGGTATCGTAAACGGTTACCGGGGGATTGGGTTCTGTTAAGCCAAAACCATTGTGGATTTTGGTGTCAGTCAAGGAGATTTCACGCATAGCCACTTCAATGTCGTGCAACTGTCCTTTAACAAATACTTTGCGTGAAGCAGGAAATGGAGTTCTGCTAATCACTTCTGCATTGGGCGTTTTTTCTGTCTTCATAAAAATTGATTTGATAATGAAAGATTGGTTAGTGGTTTATCCGCCTTGCGTGGCTTTGATGAGCATGATCTGATCGCCGTGTTTCAACACATGGTTTGGCCAGTCCGATTTCGAGATGATGGAATGGTTGACGGCAACGGCAATGCCTTTGGCCGGAGCTTCCAGCATAAACAGCATTTGTTCGACCGAGCATGGTTCGTTAAGCTGATGATTTTGTTGATTTACAGTGATTTCCATTGATTGTAGTTTTTCTAAAACAAAATGAAAAACTGTAGGAATAGCCTGTAACAGGAATGGAAAAAGAACAACAAGAGGTTGCTCTTACTTTTCCCTTCGGCAGTACTAACTGCATCAGGTTCAAAGGGTATATCTCAGCGCAAGGCACCCCTAAAGTTTTTTGTAAAGCTATGTTATTTTTTTTATAAAATGTAAATTTGGCAAAGAGATTTATCAAATGACGGAAAAGAGGGGCCTTGTCAAAATGAATCCTTAGTTTTGCAACGCAAACACCAGTGCAATGATCTCTACAACAAAACACCGTTTTTTCTTAAGTCTGTTTTTCTTTATTTCAGGTTTCACCTTTGCTACCTGGGCCTCCAGAATACCCACCATCAAAGCCATTTTCAATTTTAATGAGGCGGAATTGGGATCATTGTTATTGGCAATGCCAGTCGGATCATTAATCGGATTACCAATTTCCGGCTGGTTAGTTTCCCGGTTCAACAGCCGCGTACCGCTTGCTGTAGCTTATGGTGTGAATACCTGTGCTTTGGCGCTGATCGGATTTACCAGCAATACTGTCAGCCTGGTTTTTGCAGTGGCTTTGTTTGCTTTTAGTACCAGGATATTTAACATTTCGGCAAATACCCAGGCCATTACTTTACAGAAGCAGATGGATAAGAAGATTATGGGTTCCTTACACGGTTTCTGGAGCACTGGTGGAATTGCCGGTATTGCTTTTTCTACTTTGATGCTTAGCCTACATGTAGACTTGCAATTACATTTTATAATAGTTGGGGCGATGGCATTGGGCATAACCTGCTTTTCTTACCAGTTTTTAATTACCAATGACCGGGCAGAAAGTGGTAATAAGATTGTGTTGAGCAAAAAGCCGGATCCGTACATTTTATACCTGGGCCTGGTCTGCTTTTTTGCAGCCATCTGCGAAGGGGGTATGTTTGACTGGAGCGGAATCTATTTTCAGAAAGTAATTAAGGTGGAGATATTTACTTATGGCTATCTGATTTTCATGACCTTTATGGCTTTGTCGCGGTTTGCATCAGACCTCATTGTGGTCCGGATTGGCATGCCGGCAACTTATATCATGAGCGGATTGTTCATCGCCTGTGGTATCAGCCTGGCGATCCTATTGCCTTATTTCTGGACAGCGATGATTGGTTTTTCTATGGTAGGTTTTGGTACGGCCGCAGTAGTACCCATGTCCTATGCACTTGCCGGGGCATCGAAAAAGTACTCAGCCGGAATGGCCATTTCCATCATTACTACGTATGTCATCACAGGGATGTTGCTTGGTCCGCCGCTTATTGGCTACCTGGCTCATGCATTTAACCTTAGGGTGTCTTTTGTCATATTTGGCTTGTGTGGTTTGTTACTTATTCCAATCACACAATTGTTCTTTAAACACCAACGCGCATTAACATCAGCAGATTAATCTGCTGATGTTAATGCGCGTTGGCCTAATCAGTTGACTATTTTATACTAAATGCTTTGAACTGAATCATTGGCATCATCAGCTGCATCTTTAACTGCTGATTTTGCTCTTTCCAATTCGGCATCTTTAAAGTCTTTAAACTCTTGTGTAACGGAATTGGCTTTGCTTTTTACATTGTCTACCACCCGGTCTTTTAAACCAACCAGGTCCTCTTTTCCGGTTGAAACCCGGTCTTTCAATGTATGATAGCTATCTTTTAAATCATCAGTTAGATTTAAAGCTTTATCTGATATACGTTCTCTTGTTTTTTTTCCACTTTCAGGAGCAAACAATACACCCAGTACAGCACCTACAGCAAGTCCCGTTAACAAGGCCACCACTGCACCTGTAGTATCTGTTGATCTATGTGGGATATTGGAGAGACGGCTAGTTATTAATTTCTTATAATCCATATCGATGTTTTTATTTATTAAACATATACTGTGCCATAGTGTTTTAATAAATTTAAAATACTGCCAGGAAGTTCTGGAATATCCTGGTGCGTTATTTAGATATGTAAGTTGTTACGGCTATAAATTTACGTTTGTAAGACTTAACCGGGGCGTTTTTTTAGGTAGTTTTGCATCGTGTATATTTTACACTAACATCAGTACGTACAATGAAGAAAAGCTTACTAACTTTAACGCTCGGTGGACTCGGAATAGGGATTACAGAATTTGTAATGATGGGTTTACTACCTGATATCGCTAAAGATTTATCCATTACGATTCCCCAGGCGGGGCATTTAATCTCGGCCTATGCGTTAGGCGTTGTGATCGGCGCCCCATTATTGGTGGCCATTGCCGGAAGTTACCCTCCAAAAAAGATACTGATTGCTTTAATGATGATGTTTACTGCTTTTAATGCATTGTCGGCCTTTTCCCCAGGTTATCATACCATGTTGGTTGCGCGTTTGTTGGCCGGGTTACCACATGGTGCCTTTTTCGGTGTAGGCTCGGTAGTGGCCAGCCGCATTGCGGCCAAAGGTAAAGCGGCTCAGGCCGTATCGTTAATGTTTGCCGGATTAACTGTTGCCAACGTGATTGGCGTGCCGCTGGGCACCTATATTGGTCACCATTATTCGTGGCGTTATACATTCGTCATCATTGTTATTGTAGGTTTAGTTACGTTGCTGAGTTTAAAATTGTGGATGCCAAACCTTCCGGCTACAAAAGACAGAAACCTGAAAAAAGAGCTTGGATTTTTTAAATTACCAGAGGCCTGGTTGATTATTTTTATGGTTGCTATCGGTACTGGCGGATTGTTTTCGTGGTACAGCTATATTGCGCCATTGTTAACAGAGGTGTCAGGCTTTTCTGCCGACTCAATTACTTACATCCTGGTGTTGGCTGGTTTGGGGATGCTGGTTGGTAATTTCATTGGCGGCCGTCTGGCAGATCGCTTTTCGCCGGCAAAAGCTTCCATCTCTTTATTGATTGCTATGGCTATTGCTTTAACTATAGTGCACTATATTTCTACGAACCAGACGCTGTCTCTGATCATGACCTTTATTACTGGTGCTGTTGCATTTGCTTTAGCTGCGCCAATCCAAATGCTGATGATCAACAGTGCAAAAGGTTCAGAAATGCTTGCAGCATCGGTTAGTCAGGCCAGTTTCAATATTGGAAATGCACTGGGTGCTTTTCTGGGCGGATTGCCATTGGCAGCGGGTTACGACTATACTTCTCCAGTATGGGTTGGAACGGTAATGGCCTTAACGGGAGCCGTGTTTGCCTGGTTGCTGATTGCCAGAAATAAACGTTCTGCAGTTGCATTGGCGTTAGCAAAGGCTTAAAAGGACCTCGTTGTAAGGCAGCGCGGCATGCCATTCAGGTGTCTTGGTAAGAGATTAAATTTTGTGTAAGGTGTAGAAAATGACGAGTGCTGTTTTTTCTCTTTACCTTTGCTGACCATTGAAATGATAACCATTGTAATTGCGCAGATATGAAAAATTTTAAAATTCCTGGTCAGATCAGCATAGTTATATGCTTGCTATTGATTGCAACAAATGGCTTTGGCCAAAAGGGTCAACCAGATTTAAAAAAAACAATTGAAATTATTGCAGGTAAGCATGATGCTAAGATTGGTTTTGCGGTACTTGATCTTCAGCATGGGGACACTGTAGGTTTTAACGGAAAAGTTCATTATCCAATGCAAAGTGTATACAAATTTCATTTGGCACTTGCTGTCCTCAAAAAAGTGGATGAAGGTAAGTTGAAGTTGAATCAACAATTGTGGGTTACACCCAAGGATCTTTTGCCCAATACCTGGAGTCCCCTTAGAGAGAAATACCCCTTGGGAAATGTATCCGTTTCACTTGCTGAAATACTGAGTTATACGGTTTCACAAAGCGACAACAATGGTTGTGATATCTTATTTAGATTACTTGGTGGGCCGGCAAAGGTAAACCAGTTTATCCATCGCATCGGGATTAAAGATGTAGCAATTTTAGCTACTGAAGAGGAAATGCATTTGGATGAGCAGGTTCAGTTTAAGAACTCAAGTACGCCGTTTTCTACTGTTCAGTTGCTGAAGCTATTTTATGATAAAAAAATACTGTCTGAATCTTCTGGCGATTTTCTTTGGGATATCATGGTAAAAGCTTCATCAGGACCTAATAAGATTAAGGGTTTACTTCCCAAAGGAACCATTGTGGCTCATAAAACGGGAAGTTCTGGTGCAAATGCAGCAGGAATCACTGCCGCAAGTAATGATATTGGGGTGGTTACGTTACCAAATGGCAAACATTTTGCGATTGCGGTTTTTGTATCCATGACGAAAGAATCGGAGCAAGTGACGGACCGGATTATTGCAGAATGTAGTAAAGCAGCGTGGGATTATTTATTGGGAAACAAAAGCTAGCTTTTTGCGTTATGCTATCTCAGTATGTTCAATTTTATGTTAAAATATCATTTCCGTTTCTTATTGCTATTCTTTTTCACGTTCATCCTGATTTTGACTTCAAGAGCTCAAATTGTTAAAAAAAGCGACCTAAGCATCTTTCAGCTAACAGAAACCATAGATACTTTAATTACTGGCATTAAAGACATTAAAAAAGAATTGTTGTTTGATCAGCAACAGATGATCTCTTATACTTTCAGTAACAGTAAATTTGAATTTGCGGGTTATGTGCCGCAAAATGTTGATTTGTTAGCTTACAACGGGGTACTGGCTGGTTTTGCTTTTAAAATAACATCGTTTGAAGGACAACAAAAAGTAGCCAGTTATTTGAGCTTAAAGTATAAGGGCCTGGAAGCGGGAGAGGCCAATTGGGAAACGAATTATAAATACAGCAACAGGCGTTTGGCGCTGGAGATGCAATCCATTACGGAAGATCAGTTTAAAAAAGGGGCGAATGGTTGCCTTTCTATTAAACGGGCTGATTTTGCCAAAGCTTATGATGCTTTGAAAAAATAAAAATGACAAAAAGTTTATGCTTGGCTGTGTCATAATTATTTACTTTTGCGCATTATTTAAATAGGATGAATAAAGCGATTCAAAAAATACAGGATGCCATTGAGCCATTAAGACAGGAAATTATTAACCATAAAGTTTATGGCGTAATCAATGACCTTGAAGATCTTAAAATCTTCATGCAATTTCATGTGTATGCCGTATGGGATTTCATGTCCTTATTGAAGTCGCTTCAGATTAACCTGACTTGTACTTCGTTACCCTGGTTTCCGGTTGGTTCTGGTAACATCAGGTACCTTATTAACGAAATCGTAGCAGGTGAAGAATCGGATGTGGATCATTCTGGTGTACGTAAAAGTCATTTTGAAATGTATCTGGATGCCATGGACCAGTGTGGCGCTGACACCGCTGAGATCTATAGTTTTGTAAATGCGTTAAAAGCTGGCGAGGATTTGAATGCTGCTTACCTGACAGCAGGTACGCCTGCCGAAGCAAGGGCTTTTGTAGACTTCACTTTCGAGATCATCAATAGCGGGCAGGCTCATTTACAGGCCAGTACTTTTACTTTTGGTCGCGAAGATTTGATTCCAAACATGTTTTTGTCAATTGTTAACGATTTAAACCAGAAGTTTCCGGATCAGATTTCCTTATTTAAGTACTACCTGGATCGTCATATTGAAGTGGATGGTGATCACCATAGCCATCTGGCTTTGGAAATGACTGCCGACCTCTGTAGCGACAATCAAGCCTATTGGGAAGCTGCAGAAACCGCCAGCATCGAATCCTTGAAAAAAAGACTTTTGCTTTGGGATGGCGCTTTTGAAATGATCAAGGCCAAAAGTCTGGTTTAACTGTTTACCAGCCGCCCCCGCCTCCGCCACCACCTCCACCACCGGATGATCCACTGTCGCTGCTGCCGGAACTCCAGCTGGAACTTCCGGACGAGCCGGATGATGATCCTGTATCCGGTCTGCTGTCGCTAACTGCGCTGTTAAAAGGCTGTATAAAACCAGCCGCCATGTTTCTGTGATTGAAATTGTCACCTTCATACCAGTCGGGCAAGTAGTCTGCGTCATTTAAAATGCTTTCAAATTTAGCAGCCCAGGCATTTTCTACATCCAGTGCCAGTGCATAGGGCAGGAATTTCTCAAATAATGCAGGCGTTAAATCCGGTGGATTCAGAATGTTCAAGCGGTCTGCTTCTGCGGTTTCCAGATACATTTTAAAGCCTTTGATTTGATTGATCACTGTTGAACCGGCTTCTGTAGGCGCTTTGATCAGGAAAATATACAGAACAAACATGGGGATACTGACCGTAAAAAAAATGGTGGAAAGTAGGGGTAAGTGAGCCAGGCTGCCGAATATCATGAACAGCGGACCACCACCAAATCCTGCTCCCCAGACGATTAAGAAAATAGCTGCTGCCTTTGAGGTTTTAAACATTCTGATGCCGGAAATGAAACATGCGCCGCCAATTACAATAAAAGGGCTGAGAAACAATAAGGTTAGTGGCCCACCTTTTTCTACAAAAATCATAAAGATGACATTTGCTCCAATCGTAATTCCAATCGCCTTCATGAGGTGTGCCTTATGCTCAACAAAGAATTCCTTTAAATTTAATTGCGGTTTAAGCCGTTCCCGATGTGCATTCTTTCCGGCATTGATGGTAGCACCGTTGGCTTTGTTGATGTAGATTCTTTTTTTCGTATTTAAAAAGCGGAAATAAATGGCCTCTTCTTCATTAGATAGTGAATTGGTCAGACCGGTAGACCGCTCTATTGCATAATCTTCTTTTTTACCTATTCCCTTACTAATTTTAATGACTTTTTTTACAGCCATATTGATGATGGAAATGGCAAATGATTTGTCGTCGATTTTTTTCTTGTAAAAATACCGGAGCAGGGCGGGCGACCAGTCGTTTGGCACTTTGAACGTAGGAATGACAACTTTCTCCTTTGGATCGCGACCGTAACGTGACCAACTTATGTAATAATACGCTGCAAGTCCAATCAGCAAAACAAAAGTTAGGGCAATTTTAAGGAAATCGTTAAAAAATAATGCCAATGCAGAAGGTCTTTGAATTACGTTCCTGGTAAATGCCTCGGCTATGGTAAAACCTTCACCACTGTTCAGTTCTGCAACGGTTTTAAAGGTTACAGAATGGTCTGGATTTACAGTGATGTTGCAATTTTTAGCCTTAGAACCTGTAGGGCCGGTATAACAGGCAGTATTGCCGGGCATAGCAGCTTTGGGAAGTACAATGGTTGCCGATGCGCTGTCTATTCTGAATGACCATTCACTGCCGGTTACGTTCCAATAAATTTCGTCATAATCCTCAAAAAAGCCAACCTGTCCCTTGGTTTCGTAATTGATTTCATAGGCGTAAACCCCGGGGTCCAGGATGATGTCTTCATTACCTATATATATACTACGCGCTCCATTGTCTTTCTTCGTTTTGTAGTTTTCCTTTTTTCCATCTCTTAAAATGCTGGTTATTTTAAAATCAGCCGATTTCTTTTGTCCGAAAATGTCTTTTCTGAAAATGGGTATTGTTCGGACCAGACCGCGTTTAATTTCTGAACCCGATGCATAAACTTTGATTTTCTCGCTCACATACATCATTCCGGTACTGTCTATCCGGATGTCAGAATGAAAGGACATGATTCTTTCAGTGGTGTTTTGTGGCTCCGGGTAAGTTTCCTGAGCGCAGGCAGTGCGGCTAGCGTTACCGATTAAGAACAAAAGAACAAGAAGTCCGATGCCTGAAGATAAAGTTCTGGAGATCATGTGGCTATTTGAATGAAACGTTTAGGGATTCGCGTTCTTCGGTATTGCTGATTTCAAAGAAGATGCCATCTTTAAAACCAAATGCAGAGGCAATCAGATTTCCTGGGAAGGACTGTACCGAGATGTTGTTTTCGCGGACGGTGCCATTGTAATACCTTCTGGAAAGTTCAATCTCGGTTTCCAAAGTTTCCAGTTGGGTTTGAAGTTGCAGGAAATTGGTATTTGCTTTTAAGTCCGGATAGTTTTCTGCAATGACCATTAACCGGGTAATTTGTTGCGACAGGTTGTTTTCTGTATCTATCTTTTCCTGACTTTGGGCCTTTTGCCCTGCCTCAGAACGGAGAACAGTAAGGTTTTGCAATACTCTTTGTTCATATCCTGCATAACCTTTAACAGTCTCGACCAGGTTTGGAATTAGCTCGTGCCGCTTTTTGAGGTAGACATCAATGCCACTCCAAGCCTCGTTCATCCGATTTTTCCGGCGTACCAATTGGTTGTAATAGTAAATGCCGCCACAAATAAGCAGGCATATCAGGGCAATAGAAATATATAACATAGGCAGGTTCAAGATAGAAATTATTATGAATTAATAAAAATGGGTTTATTATTAAATCTATTAATTTAGTAGTCTTTATTCTGTATCTTTGTGGTAAGGTCACATTGTCGTAATTATTAAGGGTATTTTGTTATCTTTAATTAATTATTGTTGGCTGGTGAAATTGAAGATTCTATGGATAAACTTTTACACAACAAAGCATGAAAACACAGGGGGTAATTTTGGCTTTGCTTTTAGCGGCCAATTCCAATGGGCTATTTGCTCAAACAACTGATTTGCGGGGATTCAGTTCAAAATCCTCCGTATTACAACGTACTTTAGAAGAGCGCTTTGACCAGCAGCTGAATGCTGCAAACATTGGTCGTACCATTAAGGAGCTGAGTGCAAAACCACATCATTTGGGGTCTGAACAGGGTAAAATCGTAGCCGAAACCATTTTAAAGCGATTTAAGGATTATGGTTGGCTGGATAGCAAGATTGAACGTTATGAGGTGTTGTTTCCAACACCGAAAACCAGGGTGCTGACTTTGACTGAACCCATTCAGTTTACAGCAAGCTTAAAAGAACCGGCTTATGCTGACGATGCCAGCTCCGGACAATCGGGTCAGTTGCCTGCTTATAATGCCTGGGGCGCAGATGGCGATGTGACCGGAGAACTGATTTATGTAAATTTTGGTTTGCCCGAGGACTATGATCGATTGGAAAAGTTGGGACTAAATGTTTCAGGTAAAATTGTGATTGCGAGATATGGAAGGTCGTGGCGCGGACTTAAACCTAAACTGGCCTATGAAAGAGGAGCCATTGGTTGTATCATTTACTCCGATCCCAAAGAAGATGGATATTATAAAGGTGATGTTTATCCGGCAGGTCCTTTTAAAAATGAAAATGCCGCTCAAAGGGGTTCGGTACTGGATGTGATGGTGCAACCCGGTGATCCTTTAACACCAGGAATCGCGGCTACGCAAACGGCAGAAAGGATACTTAAGGAAGATGCGCAGAGCATTTTGAAAATACCGGTTTTGCCCATTAGCTATCATGATGCTTTGCCTTTATTGTCTGCCCTTGATGGTCCTGTAGCACCCGAAAGCTGGCGCGGAGCCTTGCCGATTACGTATCACATCGGTGCCGGACGTGCTAAAGTACATTTGAAAGTAGCATCCAACTGGAACCGCGTATCGGCTTACAATGTGATCGCGAAAATTAAAGGGACAGTTTATCCGGATCAATGGGTCGTTCGTGGTAACCATCATGATGCCTGGGTAAATGGGGCTGCTGACCCGGTAAGCGGACTTGCTGCCCTGCTGGAAGAAGCAAAAGCCATTGGCGCATTGCTCAAAACGGGTTATAAACCAAAAAGAACATTGGTGTATTGTGCCTGGGATGGTGAGGAGCCTGGTTTGCTCGGTTCTACAGAATGGGTGGAAGATCATGCAGATGAACTCAGCCGCAAAGCGGTAGCTTATATCAATACCGATGGAAACGGGCGTGGTTTTCTAAAGGCCGGTGGGGCCCAGCAATTGGCAAGTCTGGTGACCGATATTGCACAGGAAGTGCCTGATCCTCAGACCCAGGTTAGTGTGTTGGAAAGGCGCAAATCGCATGATCTGGTGACAGGTACGACTTTGAAGTTAAAAAAAGAGCGCTTTGATCTGAATAAATTTCCTTTGGATGCCCTGGGTACAGGATCGGATTATTCGCCTTTCTTTCAACACCTTGGTATTCCTTCGCTTAATTTTGAGTTTGAAGGCGAAGATGAAGGTGGAGAATACCATACTAATTTTGATTCGTATGAGGATTATGTCCGCTTTAAGGACCGTAACTTTGATTATGGAATTACGCTGGCCAAAGTGACCGGGCGCACCTTGTTGCGCCTGGCTGAAGCGGATGTTTTACCTTTTGAATATGCTGATCTTCATGTGGCATTGAAAGGCTATGTTCAGGAGTTAATTAAGCTGGGCGATGATTTACGTGAAAGTAATGCGCAGGAAAACCGTTTGATCAATGAAGGTAAATACCAGCAGGCAGCAGATCCTTTGACAGTTTTTTACGTTCCACGCAATAAGCCTGTGGTGCCGGAACTTGATTTTGCCAATCTGGATAAAGCGATTGCTGCACTCGGCAAATCGGTTGAAAACGTTTCATTACGTGCGACAAAGGCATTACAGGATAAAAAAGAACGCGCGGGCCTAAGTGAAATCCTATATCAGGCCGAACGTCAGTTGCTGCTTACAGCCGGGTTACCGCAAAGACCCTGGTATAAACACAGCTTGTATGCACCTGGTTTGCATACGGGTTACAGCGTAAAAACCTTGCCAGGTATTCGCGAAGCGATAGAGCAGGGCGACTGGTTCGAAGTGACGAAGCAAGTAGATCTGACTGCTGAACGCATCCAGCAACTGGCTGTTTTTTTGGCTACCGGACTGGGAACAAAATGATAGATTTCTTTTTTTAATTCCTAAATTCGGAATTGAAAAACATCAGGAAATGATTTCATTAAAAAACAGTTTAATCTTATTGGGCTTGCTGCCACTATCAGGCATGGCCCAGCAAAAAATAACAATGACCTACCCACAGACGAAAAGAACAGAAATTAAAGATACTTATTTTGAAACCGTAGTTGCAGATCCATACCGTTGGTTGGAAGATGACCGTGCTGAAGATACCAAAGCCTGGGTAATTGAACAAAACGCCGTAACCAGGGCATATTTTTCTAAAATTCCTTATCGGAATGCGATTAAAGATCGTTTAACCAAGCTAATGAATTACGAAAAGTATTCGCAGCCATTTAAAGAGGGGGCTTATACCTATTATTCTAAAAATACAGGCTTACAGAATCAAAGTGTATTGTACCGGGAAAAGGATGGTGTTTCGGAAGTATTTCTGGACCCCAATACTTTTTCGAAAGACGGCTCGACTTCATTGGCCGGAGTCAATTTTTCAAAAGACGGGAGCTTGCTTGCCTATCAGATTTCAGAAGGCGGGTCGGACTGGACTAAGGTTATTGTACTTCATGCTGCTGATAAAAGTGTGATTGGCGAGACCCTGGTCGATGTGAAGTTCTCGGGGATTGCCTGGAAAGGGAATGATGGTTTTTATTACAGCAGCTATGACAAGCCTAAAGCTGGCAGCCAACTTTCTGGCTTAACACAACACCATAAATTGTATTATCACAAATTGGGTACGGCACAGGCTGATGACGTGTTGATTTTTGGTGGTGACCAGACACCCAGGCGTTATGTAAGTGCGGATTTGACTGAAGATCAGCATTACCTGATCATTTCTGCTGCAAATTCTACTTCCGGCAATGAATTGTATATACAGGATTTAAAAAGTCCGGGTTCTGCAATTGTGCCTGTGGTAACTGATTTTGAAAAGAACCACAGTGTAATTGCCAATATGGGCAGTAAATTATACATCTACACGAACTTAAATGCACCGAATGGTAAGGTGGTAACGGTAGATGCAGGCAACGCGAAACCGGAAAACTGGAAGGATTTAATTGCAGAGACTAAAAATGTATTGACACCTGCTACTGGTGGTGGCCGCATTTTTGCCAATTACATTAAGGATGCTGTATCAGTGGTATTGCAGTACCAGATGGATGGTAAGCTGGAACATGAAATTAAACTTCCGGGACTGGGTACAGCTACTGGTTTTGGCAGTAAAGAAGGGGATAAGGATTTGTACTATACGTTTACCTCTTACGTTTATCCGACAACGATCTTTAAATATACCATAGCCTCCGGGAAATCGGACCTATATAAAAAGTCGGGTGTTGATTTTAATCCGGACAATTACGAGTCGAAACAGATATTTTATACTTCTAAGGATGGGACCAAGGTACCCATGATCATCACTTATAAAAAGGGCTTGGTATTGAACGGGCAAAATCCGACGGTGCTGTATGGTTACGGAGGCTTTAACATCAGCCTGACGCCAAGCTTCAATACCGCAAATATCATTTTACTGGATCAGGGGGGTATTTATGCGGTTGCCAATTTGAGAGGTGGAGGCGAATATGGTGAAGAATGGCATTTGGCCGGTACCAAATTAAAAAAGCAAAATGTGTTTGATGATTTTATTGCAGCAGCAGATTATCTGATCACCAATAAATATACGTCTAAGGATTATCTGGCCAGCATGGGTGGTTCTAATGGTGGTTTACTTGTGGGTGCAACTTTAGCACAGCGTCCGGATCTTTTCAAAGTAGCTTTTCCGGCAGTAGGGGTGATGGATATGTTGCGTTATCACCAGTTTACTGCTGGTGCAGGCTGGAGCTACGATTATGGAACTTCGGCAGACTCGAAAGAAATGTTTGATTATTTGTACCGCTATTCTCCGGTACATGCTTTAAAACCGGGAGTGAAATATCCGGCAACATTGGTTACTACTGCTGATCATGACGACCGCGTGGTACCTGCGCATTCGTTTAAGTTTGCTGCTACCTTACAGAAAGACCAGGCTGGCGATGCGCCGGTACTAATCAGTATACAAACCAATGCGGGACACGGAGCCGGAAAACCGACAGATAAAGCTATTGAGGAAATTGCTGACCGATGGGCTTTTATGTTTTATAACATGGGCCTGAAGTATAAATAACCTAATCTTTTAACCTTAATACAACGAGCATATGATGAAGAAACCAATCACTTTAATTATTTTAATGTTTATGACGCTATTTGCCACGGCACAACAATCTAAAGAGGAAACTAAAGTAGCTGCGGCTGTGGAGAAAATGAGACTGGCTATGATTAGTGGAAATAAAGCCGATCTGGAAAGTATCGCAGCGGATAACCTGACATATGAGCATTCTAATCTTAGACTTCAGCATAAAGCTGATTTTGTAGAGGCAATTGCTACTAAAAAGTCGGACTTTTTGAAAATTGATTTGCTGGACCAGACCATCACAGTTGCAGGAAATACGGCCATTGTGAGACATGTCTTAAAAGCAGATTCTAACGATGGTGGGGTTCCAGGTAAAGTAAGTCTTGGAATTGTACTGGTTTGGGAAAAACAAAAAGGGGACTGGAAATTATTAGCCAGACGCGCGTTTAAAGTAAACTAGCCCCTGGCTATATGTTAAGGACGTAGCTAAATTACTTGAATAATTTGAAGAATTTAGCTACGTCTTTTTCATTGCTGGAATAAAGAATTAGTTTCCGGTCTTTACCATAAAGATATAACGAAGGATATTGTTTGGGTTGGAATAAAGGGATGAATACATGATCCTTATCCTGTAAAACCGTCACATTTTTAAGTTCTTTTAAGGGCTTTGCAAAGTTATCCATAAAATAATTGATCGAACGTTGCTCATCCTGAGTAATCATATACATCTGAACTCCGGTAATTTCTTTGCTTCTTGAAGAGACTTCTTTAGCCACCTTCTGGCAATGCTCACAGGTCGCATCAAAAAACATCAGTAATGATTTAGTGCCTTTGGAAAATTGATCGGTCGTAAATACCTTACCGTCTGAAGTGTAAAATTGTGCTTTGGGCAGACTGGCACCGGGTGTTAAAGCTTGTGCAAATGTGCTGAAAGACAATGCTGCTATTATAAAAGATAAAAGAAGTCTTTTCATGATGAATAGTTGTTTTTTGCTAATATCTAATTCTATTTGATGTTTTGTGTCATATGAATTCAAAAAAAGTATCCCTATATTTATCAAATAAGCAATTGCGATGAAGGTAAGAGAAATAAGTGACCTGCTAATCAGGGTTTTAATCCTGGTATTTATCCTTTTTAATATTGGATGTGACCAGGTGACTAAAAATATGGTGCGGGAGCGGGTAGATTATCATGCAAACATTAAAGTTATTAATGACCACATTACCTTAACCAAGGTAGAAAATACAGGCGCTTTTTTAAGTGCCGGAGATACTTTAAGTGCGCCACTTAAGTTTGTGCTGCTTACCCTTTTACCACTACTGACACTTCTTTTTGGCCTCTATATGGTGATGCGAAAACAAAACATGCCTGCAATATTAGTTGTCGGGATCTGTTTTGTAATTGGTGGGGGTGTCGGCAATTTGTACGACCGGATTATTTATGGCTCTGTGACGGACTTTTTACATATTGATTTCGTGATTTTTCAAACCGGGGTTTTCAATGTTGCCGATATGTCTATTATGGCAGGAATGGCCCTGATCATCATCAACTCTTTTTATAAAAAAGAGATTTTAACGCCAACTGAAGCTTAAGCTTTTGTTTTGTACGTTTCTTTTGGGAAAGTTAAAGTAAAGGTTGTTCCTGTCCCTGGCATAGATTTGACCTGGATGTCGATGTTGTGATACAAACCAATACTCTTTACAATAGAAAGCCCTAAGCCATGTCCTACATTTTCTGAAAGGTTAGTCTTTCTGAAGCGGTCAAAAATGAAAGGAAGTTCGTCGGCTGAGATGCCGATTCCGGTGTCTGATAAAATGATGACATCATCACCCTGGGCAGAAACTTTACTTTCAATAAGGATACTGCCATTTTCCACGTTGTATTTAATGGCATTGTTGATCAGGTTGTAAAACAATTGAAAGAGCAGATCTTTATTGATTCCTGTTAAAGCCTTTTCGACTTCGAGCCTGACCGTGATCGTCAGGTTTTTTTCTTCCAGACGGTGACTGATTTCTTCAATCACCTCATTGACCAGGTCGATTGGTCTGGCTGTGTATGATTTTGCAAATTGTTCGTTTTCAATACGTGAGATCAGCAGCAAAGCATTTGAAATTTTCTTTAACCTGTTGAGCGTTTTCATCATTTCAACAATCCGCATGATGGCAGCGTCACTGAGTTCCTCGTCGTCAATCAGGTTCTCCATCTTATTTTGCAGGATGCTGATCGGCGTCATGAGCTCGTGCGAGGCATTTGCTGTAAATTCCCTTTCTTTCTCAAAGGCATCGTTAATTTGATCCATCAATAAGATTAAAGACTCGTCGAGGTATTTAAAATCATCAGTTGACGTTTGCACAGGAGGAGAGTGGTCTTTAAACGGGAACTTTCTGTTGATGAGTTTAGAACTGATGATTTTGCCTAAAGGGCGAATGAGTATGCGGGTAAATAAAAGATCGAATAGCAAACTGAGCGCAATCAGACCCATGAGCACAAACAAAGCAATGCGCTGCAATGGTTTGTTGTATTGATTAATGCTAGTGGTCGTTTTACCAATTTCAAGCAGGTAGTTCTTATGCTTATAATTGAAGGTGTGGATGAGGATCCTATAAGTAAGTGTGTCCTTTTCTACCAGTCGCTGCGCAACTTTGATGGTGTCGATGTGCAGATTTTGAGAGTCTGGCTCTAAGGCAATGTATTCTTCTTTCAGCATGGTATAGCTGCCGTAACTGTTGTCGCCTTGCAAATAATGATTTACGCCGTTTTTATTGACAATACTGATTACTTTTTCCTGTTGCCGGCGCAAGGAATAATTGGTGTATTCAGACACGATCCCATCAACCAGAAAAGGTAAGGAAATGATAAATAACAATACCACAGCCAGTTTAGAGCCGGTAATGAATAAAATTAATTTGGAGGATAATTTCACGTTATTTTTTAATTCTATAGCCTACGCCACGAACAGTTTCCAGGAAATCCGTGGGTGCCCAGGCATTTAGTTTCTTCCTGATGTTCTTGATGTGTGCGTCAATATAATTGGAATCATAATCATCATCGGCAAAAGTGCCCCAAATGTGTTCGCTGAGCTGCATTCTCGTCAATACCCGATTGCTGTGGAGGAAAAGATAACTGAGCAAATCAAATTCCTTTCTGGACAACTCAATTTGATCTGCATTGAAAAAGATCATTCTTTTTTGAAGGTCAAGGCTGAAGGTGCCCAACGGCAACAGTTCTTCCTTAACGTTAAATTTTCTACGGGATATGGCCTGCATGCGGCTTTGCAATTCCAATAATGAGAAAGGTTTGGGCAGGTAGTCATCGGCACCAAGATCCAAACCTGCAATGCGGTCTTCCAGATTACCCCGGGCTGTAAGAATAATATACGCTGCATCTGGATTGTGTTTTTTTGCTTTCGGTAGTAAGCTTAAGCCATCCCCGTCAGGCAAACCAAGATCAAGTAAAATGAAATCATAACTGTTTGCTTCAATTTTATCAAGCCCATCCTTAATGTTATGTGCCAGATCACAGATGTAAAAGGCCTTTTTAAGAAAGTCTTCCATTTCATAGGCCAGCGTTTTTTCATCTTCAACAATTAAAACTTTCATGCCTGTATTTTAGTTTTTTCCTTTACGATCTCTGGATCGGTCATCTTTTTTATCTGACTTCACTTCTTCCGGCTTTTCCTGTTTTCTGGATTGCGGAACTTCTTTGACTTCAGGTTTTTTGTCCTTGCCTTGCTCTTGCTTTTTGTCTTTTTTGTCCTGATAAAAATTGATGCCATCAAAGGAAGGCACAGCTGCTTTTCTACCGGCTGTAGACAACAGGGGAAGCCATATGATCAATAGGACTATTAAGACAGAACGGTATAAGCGATTCATGTTCATGATGTAAATATAAAGAAAGTTTGCCTCTTGCGAGGCAAACTGACATCCCCTGCTATAAAACACGATGTGTTTATCATCTGCGCCACTTTATTAGCTACAAAGGTGTGTGCTGAACATGAAATTAACATGAAAAAGAAAAAGAAATAATAATTCGAAAATTTCATGTTGATTTCATGTTCGGTATGGAGATTTGACTTAACAACACACAAATGAAACTTATAAAGTATAATGTTATGAAAAAGTTAATGGTATTAGGGATGCTGGGTATATTGGGATGGTTACCCTATCAGGCTTCAGCTCAGATCAGCGTAAGTTTAAATATTGGATCTCAGCCATTATGGGGTCCGGTGGGTTATGATTATGTAGATAATTATTACCTGCCTGATGTGGAGTGCTATTATAATGTACCCACCCGCAGATTTATTTACATGGACAACAACCGGTGGATTCATTCCGCTTCCCTGCCTTCGAGGTATAGAGGCTACGATTTGTACAGCGGATATAAAGTCGTGGTGAACTCGAGAGACCCATATCGTAATTTTGACAGGGATAGGGTAGCTTATGCCAGATACAGATCTGTAAGAGGTCAGCAAGTGATCCGTTATAGCAACGATTCCAGGTATTATGTGGTTAAAGGACACCCGCACGGAATGGGATCCAGACCTTCAAGGGTTAGGGAAAACGACTGGAACAGGGGCAGGGGTCACGACTATAGAGGTAATGATCGTAGAGATAACGACCACAGAGATCATGATCGTGGGCATGGTAGAGGCGATCGTGGTGATCACGGTGGTAGAGGAAGACATTAACCAACAAACACACACAAATAAACCCAAGGGTGCTTGCGCAAGTAAGCACCCTTTTTTATTGGGTATTGTTATTGGTTTGTAACTACTTTGATTTGAATTTTCTGGTCGCCTTCGGCAGCCGTAACCATACCTACAGCCATAACGGTGTATGTTTTTCCAGCCTTCAATTCAAAAGTCAAATCGTTTTCTCCAACGGCATTGCCATTTGCTTTGTTTTTAAGCTGGAAAGTATAAGATTTGGCTTCTGTTTCGATAAAGCTACTTACCGCTTTATAAGCCTGATCCGGAATTAATGCGGTTGCCACATCTTTTACATTAAGGTTAAGTGCAGGGGCGTCTGGAGACAGGTTCACAAATCTGACAAAAGCTTTAGCAGATGCTGTATTGTTGATCTGATCCGGCGTCAGCAAATAATCCATATTGGTGGATTTATTGATCAGAAAAAGAGAATACGCCTTATTGGCTTCTAATGAAACGGATTTGCTTATTAGCGGATCAGTGCTGCTTGCTGTAGTGAATTTTACAGTATGCGCGCCAGGCGTTGCCTGAAAATAACCTACTGCAGCGCCAAAAGATAGAGGGCCGGCATTGGTTATTTTAGTCTGGTCTACATAGGCATTGAATGTAGCTAAAGTCGGCGTAGCGTTTACGATGCTTAAATAGGAGATTTCAACCACCGGTGCTGTGTCCTTAGAGCAGGATTGCATGAAAAAAGTTGTTGCTGCAAGGATGGAGCAAGTCAGTGAAGTACGTAATCGCGCTGGGATCATCTTGGTAAAATTGTTCATATCAATATTAGGTTTTTTGTTTGTATTTGCCTTTAAGACGAGAATTAACTTTATAACGCTACATTTCCAGGTAGAGATATCTCGAAAAAGTAATAAAATAATGTAAATGAAGGACTATTTTCTGAGATAATTGTTTGGTATTTGTGATAATTTTATTCTTTTGGCTACATTGGAAATGGTTTTTCACACAAATGCCGGGTTGCTATGAGATTATTTGGATATGTTTTTGTTATGCTGTTGCTGCTTTGTTTATATCAATGTCAGAATTATAAAAAGGTTTCTTTGCTAAAAAAGGAAGTACCGATTGTTGATTCTGCAAATGCTCCAGTGATCTCCGCTGATGCGGCTATTCATTTAATGCAGGTTGAACCCGGTTTTGAAGTGAAGCTGGTGGCTGCAGAACCCTTGATCAGTGCGCCTGTTGCCATGAGTTTTGATCCTTCGGGCAGAATGTGGGTGGTTGAAATGATGGGCTATATGCCAGATGTTTCCGGAAAAGGCGAGGACAATCCGAATGGTAAAATTGTCATTCTCGAAGATACCAATGGCGATGGAATTGCAGATACCCGTAAAGTTTTTTTGGACTCCCTGATATTGCCGCGGGCGATTTGCTTGATTGGCGGTGGGATATTGGTGGCTGAGTCTCCAAATCTATGGTATTATGAGATACATGCCGATCATCCGGGAAAACGAACGCTGGTCGACAATCAATATGCTGTAGACGGCAATGTGGAGCATCAACCAAATGGCTTGTTCCGGGCTATGGACAACTGGATTTATAATGCCAAGTCAAGTAAACGCTATAAAAAAACAGGAAACCATTGGCGCATTGAGCGCACGCATTTTAGAGGGCAGTGGGGAATCAGTCAGGATAATTACGGACGTTTATATTATAACGACAATTCCAGTAATTTGATTGGGGATTATTTTAGTCCGGGTTATGGCGCCTCCAATCCAAATCAAACTGTGGTGGCAGGATATGAGGAACGCATTGTGCGAGATAACCGTGTATATCCCATTCGTCCAAATACTGGAGTAAACAGGGGGTATCAACCGGGAGTGCTGGACGATAGTTTACGCTTGAGAAACATGACGGCGGCTTGCGGACCGGTAATTTACCGGGGTGATTTATTTGGAAATCAATACGATTTTAATGCTTTTGTGGCAGAGCCAGCTGCGAACTTAATTAAACGGGATGTGCTGAAGGATGAAGGCATGGTTATAAAAGGTGAAGCGGCATATTCGGGAAAAGAATTTATAGCGAGCATGGATGAGCGTTTCAGACCGGTGAGTTTATACAATGGCCTGGATGGTGCCTTGTACATCGTTGACATGTACAGAGGAATTATACAGCATAAAACCTATGTTACACCTTACCTTAAGGCCGAGATTGAGAAAAGGAAGCTTACAGGTCCGCTAGGATGTGGCCGGATCTATAAAGTTGTTCCAGTAGGAAAGAAAGCAGTTTCAGTCAAGTTTGCGAAGGATCCTCAGCAATTGGTTGCCTTGCTGGGACATCCGAATGGTGCGGTTAGGGATATGGCACAGCAGATTTTGATTGACGCAGGCGGCAAAAAGGCGGTTCCTTATTTAAGGCAAGCCTTGCGCAATTCTTCGAATCCCTTACAGGTGATTCAGGCCATGTGGACTTTAGAAGGTCTTTCTGCGTTAGAGACTCAAGAGGTGCTGACTTTGTTGAAAAGTAAAGAATGGCCTTTGCGTATGCAGGCACTACATGTTTTGCCTGCGGTAATTAGTGGCAGCTCTTATCCGTACTACCTTATTGCTTTAAAAGATATGGTTATTAAAAGTGATGCACTCTCTGCCATTTACATTGCGTACGCCCTCAATGCAATTAAACCTTACCAGGAGGAAACCTGGGAATCCCTGTATTTATCCTTACTAAAAAAATATCCGGCAAATGCCTATCTCGCTTCAGCGATGATTAGTAGTGCGGCTTATAAAGAGGAATATTACAAGGATAAATTCTTTGCCTTATGGCCGGATAGCAATATGGCGATTAATAAGCAACTGAATGTACTGGTGAATAAAATCAGAAGCGCCAGAAAACACAGGGATCCTTTGGCTCTGGCTAAAGCGTTTCCAAAAGGGGCTGCTTTATTTGCTTCAAGTTGTCAGACCTGTCACGGTGCAGATGGTAATGGCATTAAGTCCCTTGCACCGCCATTGAACAAATCAGAATGGGTGACTGGAAATAAAGACAAGTTGATTTCGATCGTGTTGTACGGACTTACCGGGCCGGTGAAGGTAAACGGACATTTGTATGAATCGCCGGAAATCTCAACCGATATGCCAGGAATTGCACATAGTGAAGAGATTTCGGATGAGGATGTGGCTCAGGTACTTAGTTTTATCCGGGGCGGTTGGGAGAACAGTGCCGGCAAAATTAATGTTGGTGATGTGGAAAAGATACGGTCGGGACTAAAAGGCAGGCAGAAAGCCTTCACTATAGCCGAATTGGAAAAATAGCAGTGTGCATAACTTTGTTAAAAACCGGTGGAAAACATGTTGATAATTCTTGTTAATTAATTTTGGATCAGATAGTTATTGTATGTAGATTAGTACTATCAATTACGGAGTACTTTGACAGTCTGACAAAACACTAAAAAGAATACTGGCTTAAGGGCAAAAGGTTCTGGTGATTTTAAAAGATCAGTTTAAAACAATGATATTCAATGGAGACAAAGAATATATAGGTTAAACAAATACAGTTGCTGCGAAGTAAGGGTATAAGCTGAGTCTGAACAGACGATACAGATCAGATAGCACATTTTAAGGAATGACTACGCTGTGGTAAATTAGACGGGTTTTGAAGTTTTTTGGAACTAAGAAATTACGAAATGTTAAAGGATACAGAAGTATTGGTGCTTTTTTAAAGCTAAGGCAATAAAAAGGCGAGAACGGAGCACTGAAATCGAAAGAAGACGGTCTCCGTTTTCTTTTTTTTAAGGATTTTATACGCCTTAATTATAGTCTGGATTGTGATTTGTTGTTTTTACTGAAAATAATTCGGAATTGGATTTTTTTATTAGAAAAGATCTGATTAGATTCGTTTTAACACATAAAAACAAAATACACAAATGAAAAAACAATTATTAACTGCTCTTGTAGTAGCGGCTTCGCTATGCGGCTACGCGCAAACCAAAGGAACTAACGCTCTGGGCTTTGGTATTACTTCTCAAACTTATAAAAGTAAGTATCTGAATGGAGACTCAGCTAATCAGGAAGCAAACGAACAAAAGTTTAATTCTTATGGCTTAAGTTACGGCTTGTTCATTAAGGACAATACCAAGCTGGGTATTGAATTTAATTATGGAAACCAGAACAATAATTTTAAGGATCATGTTTCCGGTAGTAAAACGAAGACTTACGGTGGGGGTATCAATTATCAGCACTATTACCCACTTGTTCAAAGGCTATATGCTTATGCTGGCGGTAGAGTTTATTACAGTATGTCTAAAGACGAAAGTGGAAATGACAATTATGACGATGCTACATCTAATAATTATTCTGTAGGCGTGAATGGTGGCGTTACCTGGTTTGTTTCTAAGCGCTTTGCTTTGGAGACGAGTTTGCTGTCAGCCAATGCCAGTTATTCAAAGATGAAAAGAACCAACTCTGGTACTGGTTCTTATGAAAATACGGTCAGCTCATTTAATTTGAGTAGCACAGGTTCATTGAGTGATCTTGGATTTAAAATCTATGTATTGTTCTAGAGTTTAATGTTCTTAGCAAAAGATATGGAATTAAAGCACGCTTATGGCGTGCTTTAATTGTTTTTGGACCTATCGATTTCAAATCTTTTCGCTATTTTTATAAGTGATGCGTAAAACTAGTAAACACCAGCTTTCTGAACAGAAAATCTTCGTACTCGACACTTCAGTGATTCTTTATGATCATAATGCGTTTAAAAACTTCCAGGAACACGATGTAGCCATTCCCATCCAGGTTTTGGAGGAATTGGATAATATGAAGAATGGAAATGAAACCCGGAATGCTGAAGCGCGCAGCTTTATCCGTTTAATGGATCAGACTTCTGGTGATCGGATGATGACCGACTGGATTTCTTTAAATGGAAGTAAAAGTGGTCGGTTTAAGGTGGTGATGGACCATACGCCTGACCATATTGATGCAGAAGAGGTATTTGGCAAAGGTAAATTTGACCACCGGATCTTAAATGCGGCATTGAGTTTAAAACAAGAGTTTCCAGAAAAAAAGGTGGTGCTGGTTTCTAAAGACATTTGTCTGCGGTTAAAGGCAAAGTCGCTTGAACTGCATGCTGAGGATTACGAGACCGGAAAAATTAAAAATGTAGATGATCTTTATTCTGGAAAGTCGCTGCTGAGCAATATCGCCGATTCAGCTTTTGCTGCACTTAAAACACAAGGGACATTGGAAATAGGAGCTTTGGACCTACCAGAAGACGAAGCGAACCATTTTTACATTTTAAAAGGCAAGCGTAAAACGGCCATCACTTATTATGAAGCGAAAACAAGACAGCTCAGTTTAATCAAGACGCGCAGCATATTTAACATTTCTCCGCTTAATGATGAACAATCTTTTGCGATCAGTGCCTTACTTAATCCGGCCATTAAACTGGTCACTATACAAGGTAAAGCGGGCACCGGAAAAACTTTGCTGGCCATTGCGAGTGCACTGGAGCAGCGGAAAGATTACAGACAGATTTACGTAACCCGGCCCATTGTAGCTTTAAGCAATAAGGATATCGGCTTTTTGCCCGGTGATGTGAAGTCTAAAATTGATCCTTATATGGCGCCCATATGGGATAATTTAAGGTTCATTAAAGAACAGTACAACGACGATCCAAAAATGCAGTCGCGCATTGATGAATTTGTCAGTACGGAAAAGATTGTGATCACACCTTTAGCGTATATTCGTGGCAGAACACTAAGTAAGATCTTTTTTATTGTGGATGAGGCACAGAATTTAACACCGCATGAGATTAAAACCATCATTTCGAGGGCGGGTGAAGACACCAAGATTGTATTTACAGGAGATATCTATCAGATAGATACTCCATATCTGGATGCTGAAAGTAATGGATTGTCTTATTTAATTGAAAGTGCTAAACACCATGATTTATATGCTCACATTACCTTAGATAAAGGCGAACGGAGTGAATTGGCCAATCTGGCTAATGATTTACTTTAGTGTTGCGCTTTTTTAGGCGTGTGAAATAATTTGTCTGCTTCTTCCTTCAGTCTATTTAGCTTTTGATTCACGATGTTGAATTTTTCTTCAATCTCGGCCTTTTTTGCAAGAAGATTTTTTACAATTTCAGTTTGAGTTTGCTCTTTTTCTGTCAACTCTTTCTTGATAGGATTGGAATTTTCCATATTTTGTGGTGGTTTTGATTAAAAATAAAGAAAGCTTCGTTAATGTTGGGTATTCATTTTGTTCATGTGTGTATCTTATCGAGATGTTTGAACAAAAAGCACGTGTTTGAATAAAAAATATTACTTTCATGGCAGCTAATAATTCGTAATGAAGAAACTTTCCTTAATTATTCCTGTCCTGATGATCATTGCTTGTCAGCAGAAAAATAAACACACAACTGCGGCAAATGATCAGCAGCTTGTTAGTGACCCGCATTCCTTTTCTAATCCAGCAATTGCGTATGTGAAGCACCTTGATTTGGACTTAAACGTTGATTTTGAAAAGCAGCAAATCAATGGCAAAGCAAGTTGGACAATTGACAACAAGGCTAAGGCCAAAGAGATTATTTTTGACAACAGTAAGCTGAACATTGAAAAGATTACGCTTGGACCCGATGAAACGCCAACTACTTTCAGTTTCGGAAAAGAGGAGGAGTTTATTGGTAAAGCACTAAAAGTAGCCATATCTCCTGAAACCGATCGGGTTCATGTCTATTATACCACAGATAAGCAGGCAAGTGCCCTGCAATGGTTAACACCTCAGCAAACTGCGGGTAAAAAACATCCTTATTTATTTACACAGTCGGAAAGTATTGCTGCGCGCAGTTGGATTCCTTGTCAGGATAGTCCGGGAATTCGCTTTACCTATAATGCTGTCGTAACAGTTCCAAAAGCGCTTTTGGCCTTAATGAGTGCAGAAAACCCAACGATAAAGAACGACAGTGGTGTATATCATTTTAAACAGGTACATGCCATCCCTTCTTATTTGCTGGCATTGGCAGTGGGGGACATTGCTTTTAAAGCCGTAGATTCCCGTACTGGCGTATATGCCGAACCTTTAGTTTTACAAAAAGCCGTCTGGGAATTTGCCGATATGGGTAAAATGGTTACTGCTGCAGAAAAACTCTATGGCCCGTACCGTTGGGGAAGATATGATTTACTAGTCTTGCCGCCCAGTTTTCCATTTGGAGGAATGGAAAATCCGAACCTGACTTTCATTACGCCCACCATCATTGCAGGTGATCGCTCTTTAGTCAGCATCATCTGTCATGAGCTGGCGCACAGCTGGAGCGGAAATCTGGTGACCAATGCGACCTGGAATGATTTCTGGCTAAATGAGGGATTTACCAATTATTTTGAACGCAGGATAGATGAAGAACTGTATGGCAAAAAGGAAGCTGATATGCAGGCTGTTTTTGCGAGGCATGCGTTAGATGATGCGATTGCAGATATGGGGGCAACAAGTAAAGACACACACTTAAAAACAGATTATACTGGTAGGAATCCGGATGAAGGTACCAATGATATTGCTTATGAAAAAGGTTATTTCTTTTTACGCAGCATTGAGGCTGCGGTAGGCCGGGAAAAGTTTGACGCATTTTTAAGAGGGTATTTTGATGGCCATGCTTTCCATTCCCTGACTACCGAACAGTTTTTAGACTATCTGAATAAGCATTTGATTCAGGGCGACCCAAAATTAGAACAGCAGATTGATGTTAAAGCCTGGGTATACGGTCCCGGAATCCCGGCAAATATTGTTGCTGTTGGGGCTGAACGGTTTAAGGTGATTGATGCGTTGTTGGCTAAATGGCAGAAAACAGGACAGGTCAGCGGATTGAGTAAGGAAATTGTGTCCAGTAATGAGAAACGTTATTTCATCAGTCGGCTTCCTGCAGATTTGACAGCTGTTCAGATGTCAGCGCTAGATGCAACCTTTCATTTTACCGCCTCCAACAATACGGATGTACAATTGGCCTGGTATACCCTGGCCATTCGACATCATTATGGCGCAGCTGATCAGCGAATTAGGGCTTACTTAATTGAAAACGGACGCATGTGGCACATCATTCCCCTCTATAAAGAATTACTGAAGACGCCTGAAGGAGCTAAGACTGCCAAAGACATTTATAAAACAGCCAGGGGAAATTACCATCCAATGACCTATTTGGCCATTGACAAATTGCTCAAATAGTTTTTTTTAAAAAAAATATAACCTTGTGTTTTTTGGCATACTCTTTGTATTTAACATTACGGTTTAGTTTGGTTTAGGTTGATCTGTGGTGGATCGACCTTGTTTAACGGGAATAGTCGCCAGACTTTATTCCCGTTAATTTTTTACACCAATTGATCTTTTTCGATTTCATTTTTTAAAATATTCCTATATTGAATTTATGATTGATGTTTGCTGTGCCTTGATTATAGACGAAAATGGGAGGGTTTTTGTGGCTCAAAGAAGCGAGACCATGAAACTACCCTTAAAGTGGGAATTTCCAGGCGGTAAATTAGAAGCGCAGGAGACTGCCGAAGCTTGTATTGTACGCGAGATCGGAGAGGAGTTGGGCATAGCGATTCAAATTCTGAACAGATTGGCTTCAAATGAACACCATTATGATGATTTTAGTATACGGTTGACTCCATTTGTATGCAAAACAACAACTCCGACTGTCAGCTTAAAAGAACATGTGAATTGTTCCTGGATGAAACCGGAAGAATTGCTAACTTTAGACTGGGCTGACGCAGATGTACCCGTTGTACATGCATATCTGAAATATAATACAATGAATAAACAGATGAAAATTATTATTGGATCGGATCATGCCGGTTTCGTGTATAAAGGGATTATTATACAGTTGCTGGTCTCCATGGGACATGAAGTTTTGGATCTTGGTGCTTATGATGAAGTTCCGAGCGACTATCCGGATCATGCTGCTGATGTGGCAGAGGCGTTATTAGCGAAACAAGGAGATCGTGGGATTTTGATTTGCGGAAGTTCGGTAGGGGTTAGCATTGCTGCCAATAAGTTTAAAGGCATTCGCGCTGGTGTTTGTCACGATACGTATTCTGCCCATCAGTCTGTAGAACATGATGATGTAAATATCTTATGCCTGGGTGAGCGCGTAATAGGTATTGAGCTGGCTAAAGATATTGTCATTGCATTCTTAAACGCAAAATTTTCCGGAGAAGAACGGCATGTAAAGCGTCTGGCAAAAATTACTGCGATTGAAAATAGGGTTTAAATTTTCGTTATCTCGTTTTTGCTGCGGAGATGACGAAAAATTGAATGACTTATAAAAGCTCTTTAAGGTGTTTGTAATTCGATTTAATGGTATCCAGTACTTCGTCCATTTTACCGCCCAGAATCATTTTTCCCATGGTAACCGCATAGCCTTTCATTTGTTCAAATTCAATTTTTGGCGGCATAGCCAGGGCTTCCGGATCTGTCATGATATTGATCAATACCGGGCCAGGATGTTCAAAAGCATCGGCTAAAGCTTGTCTGACTGCATCCGGTTCGTTAACGGTCATTCCCCTGAAGCCCATCGCCTGGGCAACCATTGCAAAGTCTGGATTTACCATATCCGTCTGATTATCAGGTAAGCCTGCAACTTCCATTTCCAGTTTGACCATGCCAAGTGAACGGTTGTTGAATACTACAAGTTTAATGGGTAAGTTGTATTGTTTGATCGTGGCTAAATCGCCAAGTAACATAGATATTCCCCCGTCACCACAAAGGGCCACAACCTGTCGTTCCGGATGTGCCAGGGCAGCGCCAATGGCCATAGGCATTGCATTTGCCATCGAGCCATGATTGAAAGAGCCCAGTAATTTGCGTTGGCCGGTAGAATCAATATAACGGGCACCCCAAACACAGCACATACCGGTATCTACAGTGAATATGGTATCTTTATTGGCCAGTTCATTGATTGCAGCAGCCACAAACTCAGGGTGTATCGCATTTGTTTTACCGCTATCTTTAACATAGGTGAGCAAATTGTCTTTGACCTTTTCGTATAATTCCAAATTGGATTTTAGAAAACTGTCTTCCTCCTTTGTTTTTAATAGAGGTAAAAGTGCCTGGAGCGTGTCTTTTGTTTTTCCGCATAACCCCATTTCCAGTTTTGCCCTGCGTCCAAGTTTTTCTGGTTTTTCGTCAATTTGAATGATCTTTTTATCATCGGGGATAAAAGGGGCATACGGGAAATCTGTACCCAGTAACAACAGCACGTCTGCTTCGTGCATGCTATGATAGGCTGCGGGTAAGCCGAGTAGGCCTGTCATTCCGACCTCATAAGGGTTGTGGTGTTGAATGCCCATTTTTCCTCTGAATGAGTATCCAACAGGTGCTTTGATTATACTTGCCAGTTGAACAACCTCATCGTGGGCCTCTTCGGCACCTATACCGCAGAATATGGTGATTTTATGGTTGCTGTTGAGGATCTCTGCCAGGGTGTTTAGTTCTGTTTCTGAGGGCCTGATGACCGGTTGACTGAAGTAGTTTTGACTTGCCGAGATGCTTTCTTCCGCCGGCATTGCAGCAACATCACCTGGAAGACCAAAAACAGCAACTCCTTTTTTATGGACGGCATGTTGGATGGCTGCTTGTAACATTCTGCCAGCCTGCATGGGGGTATTGGCAATCTGATTGTAGTGGCTGCAATCGTCAAACAATTTAATGGTATTGGTTTCCTGGAAATAATCTGTACCAAATTCCTGGGTGGCGCAAGTGGAAGCAATGGCAATTAGTGGTACACCTGAGCGGTGCGCATCATAGAGTCCGTTGATCAGGTGTACGTGGCCTGGTCCGCTGCTCCCGGCACAACAAGCCAATCCATCCAGTTCTGCCTCTGCTGCTGCGGCAAAAGCACCTGCTTCTTCATTTCTGACGTGGATCCATTGGATTTGTCCGTTTCTGCGTACGGCATCATTCAATTCGTTCAGGCTATCGCCTGTAACGGCATAAATGCGTTTTACATTGTTGCTAATCAGCATTTCTACAATTTGGTCTGCTACCTTTTTACCCATGTTGGTGTGTTGTGATGTTGGAATAGAATAGAATTGTTTCGTATTTGTTTAATTTAAAACACCCAATGATGTAAATAGTTTGGTACTCCGTTATGGAGGATAACCGTTGTTTTGCTTTAAAACTTTTCTACACCCAGGTTGTTGTGGTTTTATGTTGGTAACTATTCATCCAAATGCTTGAAAAATATGCTTAATTCGAGATCTTTTTTTTAGAATTGCAGTATGAACAGAGCTAGATTATACATCTCTAAACTTTTCTATAATAAATTCTTTTGGCAATTGTTTTTGGCCCTTTTTATGATTGCTATGGCTGTTTTTTTTATAAGGCAAGAGCATATAGAGGTCATTAAGATCAAAGCTGAACTGGAAAGAAGTCAGCCCTGGTACATTGGATTGGGGTTGGTCCTGACCATAATTTATATTCTGGCGCAAGGTTTAATGTATATTTATAGTTTTAAAGCACTCAATAAGCGCATTTCGATGGGGGTAGCTGTCAGGTTATTTCTAAAACGAAATCTGGTTAGTGTTTTTTTACCTGCCGGCGGTTTTTCATCGCTGGTCTTTTTTACTGGTGAGATCGAAGAACAGGGTATTACCAAGTCGCAAATTCATTTGGCCTCTACGCTGTTTGGCTTTTGTGGGATTTTGTCTGTAGTTATCGTTGCTGTTCCTGTACTCGGAATTGCCCTGCTTTTTACACAGATCGGAACAGCCGAATTGCTTAGCTTTTTGTTTTTGCTACTGCTAACCGGAGCATTTATCCTGTTGATTTATTCCATTTCGGTTAAGGGAAAGGCGTACCAGTGGATCTCCAGGGTAAGGCCGTCTTTATCGACCATACTAGATGATATGGTTGATCAGAAGATCAACAGGAAACAATTTTGGATGACCTTGTTGGTTTCCATTGGAATAGAGGTGATCGGGATTGTGCACCTTTACATCGCGATGTTAGCACTTGGTTTTAATGCGAGTTGGCCTGCAGCAATTATCGGATATATAGTGATGGTGATTTTGTTGATCGCCTCGCCTTTTTTACGTGGTTTGGGCGCTATTGAGGTATCTCTGACTTTCGTACTTCAGCAATTTGGTTTCCCGGTTTTAGCGGCGGCGACCATTACGCTTTTGTTCAGGTTTTTCGAATTTTGGATTCCATTGATTGCAGGTATATTGAGTTTTATTACCAAGAAAGACAACTTAATCCTGAGGATTTTACCTGCATGTATCATTTTAATACTCGGGATTGTCAATATCATTTCAGCAATTACGCCAGCCATTCCTGCACGACTCAGGATGGTCAAGAATTTGCTTCCTGAAGATCTGATTGCAACCAGTAATTCCCTGGTGCTCGTTTTTGGTTTAATCCTGGTGATTATCAGTATTTTTCTTTTGCAGGGCTCCAAACGCGCCTGGTACACAGCCTTGTGTTTAACCATATTTTCTTTCCTTGGTCACCTGATCAAAGCTGCGGATTACGAAGAGGCGCTGCTGGCTTTTATTGCCGGATCATCGTTGCTTTACACCCGAAGTTCGTACAAATTAAAACCCCATTCCCGACTGGTATCTATCAATTATGCCGTTTTGTTATACGCGGTACTGGCTTTACTTGCTTATGGAGTATTGGGTTTTTATTTTATGGATAAGCGTCATTTTGGTGTGGACTTTAAATTTATTGAATCCTTAAAGGCTGTTGTGAAATTACTGCTGTTAATTGACTATCAGGGCATGGTACCTTTAACCAGATTTGGCGCGCATTTCCAGGATTCCATTTATATTTCCGGCGCACTCATTATTTTATTTGTCATCATCAGTCTGTTGCGCCCGTACTTTTCCAAACCCTATAATTCTGTTGAAGATTTTGAAATTGCGCAGGCATTGGTTGTTCAGTATGGAAACTCAGCCTTAGATTATTTTAAAACCTATCCTGATAAATTGTTGTTTTTTAATCCTGGTAAAACTGGTTTTGTAAGTTTTAAAGTTACCCGTCATTTTGCGATTGTACTCGAAGATCCTGTAGCAGCAGATGAAGTCGGGAAAATGGAGATGATTAACCTTTTTGAAGATTTTTGCCAGCAAAATGGCTTTATCAGTGCTTATTATCGCGTTCCAGAGCGCTCCCTGCCTTTGTACAAATCTACAGGAAGGAAATCTATACCCATTGGGGAGGAAGCTATCCTGGATCTGACTGCATTTAAATTGGAAGGCGGTAAAATGAAAACTACCCGAAGTGCCATCAGCAGATTAACCGCAGAAGGCTATGATTTGAAGGTGTATACCGCGCCAATTAAAGAAGGTCTGCTTCAAAAGCTGGAAAAAGTATCTGACAATTGGCTGGACGAGTTGAAGCAGAAAGAAGTTGCATTTACCCAGGGGGTTTTTGATACCAGTATCTTAAAAACGCAAACCATCATCACTGTTGAAGATCAGGAAGAGAAAGTTTATGCTTTTTTAAACGTCGTACCTGATTATGCTCCTGGAGAGGCCACTTATGATTTGATCAGACGCGTTACGGATGCGCCTAATGGAGTTTTGGATATGTTATTGGCCAAGACCTTCATTTACCTGAAAGAAACCGGCTACACGTCTGTAAATATGGGACTGGCACCAATGTCCGGTATGGAGGATGTGAACATCACTCAGAAAACCATCAAATATGCGTACGAGAATTTTAAGGCATTTGGTCAGTTTAAAGGATTGCGACGCTATAAAGAGAAGTTTTACCCCAATTGGGAGAAAAAATACCTGATTTATAGTCACAATTACCACCTATTACAAGTGCCTTCAGCCTTAAGGCGGGTTTCTGAAGGGAGCTAGCGTTTAAACTCCCTTAATCACACTACCTGCAACTGCTTTCAAGTCGTCCTGGTAATGGTGAGATCCCGGTATGGTGATTTTACGAATTTTGTTAATGTCTTTGAGCTCCTGGCTGAAGTCTGTGGTTTCCTCTGCGCCGAAAATGCATAGCACCGGAACTTTGACTTTCAGCAGCTCGGGGTAAACTTTGTATTTGTCTTTATTGGTGTTCCTGGTCGCAATCATATTGATAAAACGAACTTCGAAACTATTAGAATAGCCGGGTGATAACAAAATCAGCGACTTTAGCTTATCTGCAATTGGATCTGTCAGGTGATTGGGTAAAAATGCAGCTACTTCAGCGCCAAAGGAATAACCAACCACACAGAAATTATCTTTTTTCCAAGCGTCAAGGTAGTGGTTCATAATGACACTCATATCGGCCCCAAACTGGGCGGGGGTTTTCTGCGACCAAAAGTATTTTCTGGTGTCTAAAGAGATTACGGGAAAGCCCAGTCTGTTCAATTCATTAGCAAGGTCAATTGAAAAGCTGTTCCAGCCACCATCTCCGGTCAGGAATACAAGAATGGGTTTATTGGCATTTTTATATTGCGCATGAACCGGATACTTGCTGATGTCAGGTTTGGTCTGGGCATAACTGCTTGTAAAAAGAGCAATTAATGCGAATGCCAGTCGCCATTTAAGTTTCAATATCATGGGCAGGATACTTTGTGCTATTTTTTGTTAACTATGGTTTCGACGATAAGCTGGTAGGCTGATTTGTCGTATTTATGATCTCCAGGCAACAATTTTAAGAAAAAATTCTTTCTTTTCACAGTGCCCAGTGGTTTTGGATCTTCGTCTTCGCCATAGAAACAGAGCGTAGGGATCCTGATTTTTTCAACTTCTGGCTGAACTTTAAAACTGCGGTTATCTCCTCCGATGTTCAGTAAGTCAGAAGTATGTACCATAAAATCGCTGCTGGCAAAAGGTGAAAGCATGGCTAGTTTTAGGGTTCTTAATCTCAAATGTAAGGGAAGCCTGTTGTAAATAAATGGCACTACATCTGCGCCAAATGAATACCCGCAAATGATGATGTTTTCAGCATGATATTGTTTTCTGTAAACGTCAATCAACATGGCCAGATCATTTGCTGTAGCCCTCGGTGTTTTTTGATTCCAGAAATAACTTCTGGAATTGAAGCCTACTGTATTGAAGCCGGCGATGGCGAACTGAAGGGAAATCTGGTCTTCAAATTCAACCCATCCTCCGTCTCCGGATAAGACCAGAATCAAGGTATTTGAGCGCTGGTCTGCGGCAGGGTAGAAGAAGATAGGGAGGTCAAAATCCGAGCGTCTGATGCCATTGTTTTTCGCGTATCGATCTCGCTTAATTAAGCTGCAACTGCTCAGACTGAACAAACAAATGACGCCCACAAGTACCGCACAAAATGCATTTGGAGAGACTGAGGTTTGTGAAGTCATGGAGCTGATATTCATTGTTTATTTTTAATGGCCGAACTACAGGTTTAAATATAGAAATTATCTTCCGCCAGTGCTTCAATTTAATGTTTTTTCGCGTAAAAATGATTTTAAACTGAATAAAATTATTGCTAATATTTTTAGTAATTAAAATGTAGGCCATCGGCAATTTTGGCAGTGTTTCAAAAGTGTATTGTACTGGTGTTTCTGTATTAATTTTTACTTTATATAAATTATGTTTTATTATTAATAATCAGTATATATATGTAGTTTATATAACTTAAAAGTTTAGTTTATTTTGTTTATTTTACTTGTTTATATGTTAAACATTATATTTTTATGAAAATCATCTACAGACCATTTTTATGGCAAATATTTAGTCATTAATTGCCTGCTTTTCCATTCTTATTTTAATGCTGTCCTCTGTTTTTTTCGTCCAATCAAATTAATTTGATTACTTTTAGTTAAGCGCTTATACATGATGTGTGTTACTTTTTTTAGTGACCTGAGACATCCTTTAATCGTGATGTTTTTTTGATCTTTGATGAGTAATCCCTATTCTATGATAAGACATCGACTTTTAATGCTTTTACTTATTTTTACTGTGTACGACAGTTCTGCACAGGAACCCTCAAAGTCAGATTCTGCAAAAACAAAGATCAGTATGAAAGGTCTTTTTCAGGCCAGATATGCTGTTGGCTTTAATAAAGATATTGACTTAAACGGTCTGCATCATTCCGACGGAAAAGCCACGTCAAATGGCTTTGATATTAAGCGGGCGAGGCTTCAGTTTTTAGCGAAAATCTCTGATCGGACCGATGTGGTATTACTGCTTAATCTTGCCGATTTTAAATCAGATCCTAAAAACAAAGTATTGGAAAATGCATACCTGACTTATAAATGGGATTCCCATTTAAATTTGAAAGTGGGTCAGTTCAGACCGGCCTTTGGTCTGGAAGACATGTACCCGGTGGATGTGATTAAATCTATGGATTACTCCAACCAGTATACAGCCTTCGGTAACAATGGCTGGCAGAGTTTTCAGATCGGCGCGAGTGTCTATGGCGATTTTAAAGGAGAAATTCCGGTCAGGTATGAGGTCTCAGTGGTCAATGGAAATAACAGGAACCAGATCATGGACAATAATAATGGCAAACATTTCTCTTCCCGTATAGAACTCGGTATTCAAAAGAGCCTGAATGTGAAGCTGGGCTTAAATGGTGGGATAGGTTCTGTATCGGGCAGCGAAGTTTATGCCACCGGACTCGACCTTTCCGGCATAATTCCTTTGGCAAAAAAATGGTCGCTTGATCTCGAGATGGAAGGCAAACAAGGAAACAACCATACTTTTTTTTATGGACTGGATTCTGCAAGCCGGGTAGGGAATGTGAACCAATATCAGATGCGTGGAATTTATGTGCTGCCCAATCTACGTTATGCAATCAATTATAACCGGTTGAGTTCTTTGGAATTCTCCTGCAGGTACGAGTACTTTGATCAGGATTTTAAACATACCGGAAATCCCAGACAAACCTGGACTCCAATGATCAGTGCCGAGTTTTTGAAAGCTTATAGTGCAAGAATTCAGCTGGGACTAAGTATCGACAGGTATAAAAAGAATATCAAAGGATCTAGCCAATACAACAATGAATTGTTTATTGTGCAGGTACAATCCAGGCTCTAATCATTTAAATTTTTGTTATGAAATCAACTCCAGTTGCAAAGGGAGCTACAGTTGCTCCGGCAAGTAAGGAAATTCAACCCGTTCCGCTGCTCATCACGGTTGCTGTGGCATTAATCATCTGGTTTATTCCGGTTCCTGATGGGGTAAAGCCCGAAGCCTGGCATTTGCTGGCCATTTTTTTAGGTACCATTTTGGGCATCATCTTAAAAGCGGCCTCTATGGGTACCATGTCTATGATTGCCATTGCCATGGTCGCGGTTACGGGCGTATTGGCTCCAGGCAATCCCGGAAAATCCATTTCCATGGCGCTTAGTAGTTTTGGCGATAAGGTGATCTGGTTGATCGGGATTTCATTTTTTATTGCCCGTGGATTCATTAAAACCGGACTTGGAAGTCGCATAGCTTACTTGTTTATCCGGGTATTTGGCAAAAGTTCGCTTGGTCTTGGATACGGCCTGGGGCTTGCAGATCTGGTGCTGGCACCAGCGATCCCGAGCAATACGGCTCGTGGTGGGGGTATCATTTACCCGATCATGAAATCCATGTCGATGAACTTTGGCTCATTTCCTGAACAGCCGGAAACTCACCGGAAACTCGGGTCTTACCTTACTTTAAATTGCTATAACATCAATCTGATTACTTCAGCCATGTTTCTTACCGGAACTGCAAGTAACCCGATGTGCCAGAAGTTTGCTAAAGACCTCGGCATAGACATTACCTGGATGTCATGGATGTGGGCAGCTATTGTTCCGGGGATCATTTCTTTAATCGCCGTTCCATATATCCTTTATAAAATCTATCCGCCAGAATTGAAGAAAACTACCGGTGCTACGCAAATGGCTTCCGATAAGCTTAAAGAAATGGGACCGGTTAGCCGCAATGAATGGTTGATGCTCACCGCTTTTATTTTGCTGCTGATTTTGTGGATCACGGGTGACCTGTTTAAAATAGATGCCACCACAACGGCATTTATCGGTCTGGTCTTTTTACTGCTTTCACAAGTGTTGACCTGGGAGGATGTGAAAAGTGAAAAAGGAGCCTGGGATACCATAGTTTGGTTTTCCGCACTTGTCATGATGGGGAGTGCCCTGAATCAACTCGGACTGATTCCGTGGTTTAGTGGGCTTGTAAAGGCGCAAATTGGGCAATTAAGCTGGACAATGGCTTTTCCAATTATAATTTTGGTTTATTATTACAGTCATTACTTGTTTGCCAGCGCTACGGCACACGTGGCTTCCATGTATGCTGCCTTATTGGGTGTCGGCATTTCTGTAGGTATACCACCCATGTTGCTGGCACTTTCACTGGGGTTCTGCGGAGGAATATTTGGTACGCTTACGCATTATGGACATGGCCCAGCTCCTGTATTTTTTGGAAGTGGGTTTGTGGATGTCAAAAGCTGGTGGTCAAGGGGCTTTATTTTAAGTATTGTGCTACTGGTGATCTGGATGGTAATCGGTGGTGCCTGGTGGGCTTTAATTGGTGTTTACTAAATATTACCCTATGAAACCGAAACCTTTTTCTACCTTATTCAGGAAATACCTGATGGCCTTGACCGGATTGTTCCTTTGTTTTTTTTTAGTGATCCATTTATTGGGTAACCTACAATTATTTTTGCCGGCAGAAATGGCCAGAAATAGTTTTAACTGGTATTCTCATTTGCTTTCAGGTAATATTTTTATCAAAATAATCTCCTATGTATTGTATGCCGCTATTGTCATTCATTGCGTTGATGCACTGTTAATTACTGTGTTTAACCGCAAAAAAGCAGGAAACTATGCGTACGACAAACGTGCAGTGGCCAGTAAGTGGTATTCCAGAAATATGGGGATCTTAGGTACTATTATCCTGGTGTTCCTGGTATTTCATTTTAAAGATTTCTGGTATCAGTATAAGTTTGGAACGATGCCTGTAGATGATGCGGGAAATAAAGACCTCTATGAAATCGTAATCAAAGCTTTTCAAAATATCTGGTACGTGCTGTTCTATGTTTTGGCCATGTTTGCTTTAGGTTATCACCTGCTGCACGGATTTTACAGTGCTGCACGCAGCTTAGGCATCTATCACCCCAGGTACGTTGCTTTTATCCGCATTTTTGGTATCTGGTACAGTTACATCATTACCCTGGGCTTTGTGGCCATACCGTTGTATATCTATTTTATTCATTATTAGAAAGCTATGGAACTAAACGCTAAAATTCCACCGGGTCCTCTGGAACAGAAATGGAGTTATTATAAAGATCATGCAAAATTGGTTAATCCGGCTAACCGAAAAAAACTGGATGTGATTGTAGTTGGTACCGGTCTTGCAGGGAGTGCTGCAGCTGCTTCATTGGCCGAGATGGGCTATAAGGTAAAATCTTTTTGTTTTCAGGACTCTGCGCGGCGTGCACATTCAGTAGCTGCTCAGGGAGGTGTAAATGCAGCGAAAAATTATAAAAATGATGGCGATAGTGTTTACCGGATGTTTTACGATACACTGAAAGGTGGTGATTTTCGTTCACGTGAAGCCAATGTATACCGTTTGGCTGAGTGTTCCCTGGCTTTAATTGATCAGGCCGTTGCACAAGGTGTTCCTTTCGGGCGCGAATATGGCGGCTATCTCAACAACCGGTCTTTTGGAGGTGTGCAGGTCAGCCGGACCTTCTACTCCCGCGGGCAGACCGGTCAGCAGCTTTTGCTCGGTGCATATCAGGCATTGATCCGACAAGTCAGTGCCAAAGCCATCAGTCTGTATACGCGGCATGAAATGCTGGATCTGGTTGTCATAGATGGAAAGGCCAGAGGAATTATCGTCCGAAACCTGGACACAGGAGAAATTGAACGACATGCTGCACACGCTGTGATTCTGGCTACCGGGGGATTTGGTAAAATCTATTACCTCTCCACGCTGGCTATGGGTTGTAATGCTTCGGCCATATGGCGGGCCCACAAAAAAGGGGCATTTATGGCGAGTCCGAGCTGGACCCAGATCCATCCGACTTCGCTTCCGCAATCTGGCGAATATCAGAGTAAGCTGACCTTAATGTCAGAATCTTTAAGGAATGATGGACGCATTTGGGTGCCATTAAAGCAGGCGGACAATCGTAAACCTAATGACATTCCGGAAGCCGAACGTGATTATTACCTGGAGCGCAGGTACCCTGCTTTTGGTAATTTAGCTCCGCGGGACATCTCTTCCAGGGCTGCAAAGGAACGGATTGATGCAGGATTTGGCATTGGCGCTCAAAAAAATGCGGTTTACCTTGATTTTTCAAAGGCAATTAAAGAACAAGGTCAGGACAAAATCAAAGAAAAATATGGCAATCTTTTTAGCATGTACCGCAAAATCACAGATATTGATGCGTATTCAGAGCCAATGATGATTTCGCCTGCGGCACATTTTTCTATGGGCGGACTCTGGGTTGATTATGAGCTCATGACTACGATACCAGGTCTTTTTGCCTTGGGCGAAGCAAATTTTGCAGACCACGGGGCGAACAGGTTGGGTGCAAACTCCCTGCTTCAGGCCTGTGTAGACGGTTATTTCATTGCTCCGTACACCTTGTCGAACTACCTTTCAGACGAAATTAAAACCGGATCGATTGATACCAAACATCCCGAATTTGAAATGGCAGAAGCGGCTGTAATTGAACAATTGCAAAAGTTATCTGCAATAAATGGCAATAAAACAGCTGATTATTACCATAAAAAGTTAGGTAAATTGTTGTATGACCATTGCGGCCTTTCCAGGAATAAATCTGGATTGGAGTATGCCATATCCGAAATTAAATTGCTTAGGGCGGATTTTTACCAGCACCTGAAGGTTCCGGGTACGCCAGCTGAAATGAATGGGGAGTTGGAAAAAGCCGGTCGTGTGGCCGACTACCTGGAGGTTGCTGAATTGATGTGTTATGATGCTTTAACGCGGGAAGAATCCTGTGGTGCACATTTTCGCGAAGAATATCAGAGCCCTGAAGGCGAAGCCATGCGAAACGACGAGAAGTTTTGTTTTGTGTCTGCCTGGGCATGGACCGGCTTAAATCAGGAGCCCAAACTTTATCCTGAACCTTTGGTTTTTGAAAACGTAGCACTCACGGTTAGAAGTTACAAGTAAAATAAGAATCCTATGAAGATCTATCTTAAAATATGGCGTCAGTTGAATGCTGGTGCAGAGGGGAAAATGATAAACTATGAAATGGACAATGTGATCCCGCATATGTCTTTTCTGGAAATGATGGATACCCTCAATGAAAAATTGATCCTGGAGGGGGACAGGCCTGTCGAATTTGACCACGATTGCAGGGAAGGTATTTGCGGACAGTGTGGACTGATGATCAATGGCAGGGCTCATGGGCCTTTAAAACATACGACCACCTGTCAGTTGCACATGCGGGAATTTAAAGATGGTGATACCATCTATATTGAGCCATTTCGCGCAGCCGGCTTCCCCGTTAAGAGAGATCTTAAAGTAGATCGTTCTGCCTTTGACAGAATTATTGGGGCCGGAGGTTTTGTTTCTGTGAATACTGGGCAGGCACCTGAAGCCAATGGCATCCCCATTGCGCACGAAATCGCAGAATCTGCATTTGATTCTGCCGCCTGTATAGGTTGCGGAGCATGCGTGGCCACTTGTAAAAACTCCAGTGCCGCATTGTTTACAGCTGCAAAAATCAGCCACCTGGTCAAATTACCTCAGGGTAAAGTAGAAGCTCAAAAAAGAGCCCTATCTATGGTTGCCCAAATGGATGCAGAGCAGTTTGGACATTGTTCCAATACCGAATCCTGTGAAGTAGAATGTCCACAAAATATTTCGGTACTTAACATTGCCCGGATGAACTGGGAGTTTGGTAAGGCTGCCATCTTTCGTAAGTAAATTTTAAAGCAACTGGTGTGTTTGCTTGATGGTTCCCATGACAAAAATACTATTGGTCTGTGCAATGCCTTTGATTTCGCTGAGCCGGTTTACAAAAAAGTTGTGGTGGCTTTCCATATCCTGCGCAACTATTTTAAGCATAAAGTCAAAATCACCAGAGATGTTGTAGCACTCAATGACCTCTTTGAATTGCATAATGGCCTCAATAAATTCACTCGCTATTTTTTTATTGTGTTCTTTCAGGGATACCTGGCAAAATACCATGATTCCTTTATTTACTCTTCTGTGGTCTAATAAGGCCGCATATTGTTTAATCACTCCGCTTCTTTCCAAACGTTTGATGCGCTCATGGGTCGGGGTTGCACTTAAATGAACCAGACCTGCAATTTCCCTGATGGTGAGCTTCGCATTTTCCTGCAGCGCCTTTAAAATCTCAAAATCTTTCAGATCTAAAGGAGTCGCTGCAGGTTGATCTTGTTCTGTTTTTGCTTCCATTGCTTTCTTTGAATGTGTGTTTTGTTCTGTAAAAATACATGTATATGAGTTTTTGTCCTAAATTTTAAGTATTTTTTTTAATCAAAGTGACTGCATTTACATTTGCATAGAATAATATTCTTTTTTAGTTATGATTTCCAAGAAAAACCTCATCCTGATTATTGCCTCTATTGGTATCTTTGTAGAAGCATTGGATATTGCTATAGTGAACCTGGCGATACCATCTATACAAACACATTACGGGCTAACAGGAGATGCGGTTCAATGGCTGCAAACCTTGTACGTACTGTTGTATGGTGGCTTCCTGATCATCGGTGGTAAGCTGTCTGATGTGATTGGGCGTAAAACTATATTTATGCTTGGCGCAGCACTGTTTCTACTGACCTCCCTGGGGGCGGGTCTTTCTCCTTCTTTTCATCTGCTGGCTTTTTTCAGAGCGGTTCAGGGACTTGGAGCAGCTTTGATTATGCCATCTGCATTTTCAATCGTGACACATACTTTCACGGAGAAACAGGAGCGCGCTAAAGCTATCGGAATATTCAGCTCCTTTGCTGCAATAGGATCTGGCAGCGGTTTGTCTCTCGGCGGCATTATAGCGACATATTGGGGCTGGCAATGGGTGTTCTTTATGAATGTACCTGTGCTTGCTTTAGTGATCTTGCTGGCCTGGATCTATTTAGAGAAAGATGTTCCGGCGAAATCGAACAGCACACCCGACGTATGGTCAGGGTTGTTATTGGTGCTCAGTTTACTCATGTTGAGTTACGCCGTACATGAACTGGGTGATATTGGAAAACACTATTGGACATTACTGGCCCTGACGGGAGCGATTATAGGTTCTTATTTTGTCCTTAAACATCGATTGACAACACTGGAATCGCCCTTGATCGATCTCAGCGTTTTTAAATCGCGTGTTACCGTCAATGGTATTGTTGTATTCATGCTTCTTGGTGCATTTTTCACAGGTTATTTGTTTTTGCTTTCTATCATGCTTCAAAAAGACATGCAGTTCAGCGCAGCCAGGGCTGGGGTAACATTGGTTCCTTTCAGCATTTTATCAGCCTTGTTTGCTAAATTTGCTTTACCCTATGTGATGAAGCGACTGAACATCTGGCAGACCAGTATAGTGGGTATGGTACTGATGCTTAGTGGGGCAGTCTTGCTCGTCTTATGCATACTAAATCACTATAATTTTGCGGCCTTACTTTTTTCCGTTGCCTGTGTTACAGGATTGGGAATGACCATTTGTTTTACCAGTCTGTCTGTAATATGCGTTCAGGAGGTAGAAGCGAAGCACTATGGCCTGGCCTCCAGTGTAGCAACCACATCTTACTTCCTGGGGGGCGGTGTTGGTTTATCCCTGCTATCTTTATTTTTAAAATCAAATGCCGAAACTGCAAGTGTAACGCTTACAGCTGTTCTCGTACTCGGTCTATATGCTGCAATAGGACTGGTCTGGCTATTGATCTATAACAGGCGAAAATCGATTGCGTTCAATATGGCCTGATTTCTCTAATGGTCTTTTCATGCTGGACGTATTTAGTGCGCGTTAAATACCGTTAATGCTGAATATAATGATAGCTTTGGAAGGAAGCCCTTAATTTCATTTATCACCGGGATTTATTTGACTATGAAGAATGACAATTATGTAAAATTTATCCAGGCAGTTAAGGATAAAAAAGTAGTGAAGATTACCATAGAGACGAAAGAGGAGGGGCCTGTAACGCGAACTTGTATCCCTTTTGATTTTGGTGCCAATAAAAAATACAAAGATGGCCTGGACAGGTACTATTTTTATGCTTTGGACAGTCCGGATGGTCGGAAAGATTTACCCATTTTGGAAAATAAGTTGATCTCATTAGAGATTTTAAAGGACAAATTTGAGCCGGAGGACTACGTAACCTGGGATCCAAATTGGATATTAAAGCGTGATTGGGGCAGTTATAGCTAATAAATTCAAATATTTACGAATTTATGGCAGAGTCGGTAACACCAGGTATAGTATTTGCAACAAAATTATTATATTTGCTAATATTTGTAGTATTTCATTGATAATATGACCGTTACAGTACTTCCAATTGTAGATCCCGATACTGGCTCAACAGCCCCTTTAGCCAAAGTGATGACCGAAAGGTTGAAACGTCTTGCTGCCGAGTTGCAGGAAACCCATTTAAAAGCATTGGAATCAGTAGAACCGATGTTTGAAGATGTTGTCATTTACATTAGTTATAACAGTAAGTTCAGTATCCGTTGGAAGGTGGTAAACGATGTCGCTTTGTCTGTTGAAAATGAAGTGGCAGATGTTTGTGGTCGTTTGGGTTATATCAAATGGAAAACAGCAACTTTAAATACATTTAAAGGAAATCCCTAACCGTGCTTAAAAGCTATCTGGAATCTTTTAAACTGCTAACTGATCAGGAAATAGCAGAATTCATAGCGCTTACAAAACTAAAAGTATTGGATAAAGGCGCCTTTTTCATTAAAGAAGGCGAGCAGTGTAAGGAAGTTGGTTTTTTGACCAGCGGCATTTTGCGTTCCTTTTTCTGCTCAGCTCAGTCCGAAGAAATCACCTACTGCATTACTTTTCCCAATAACCTCAGTACAGCTTACTCTTCTTTTATTAGCCAACAACCGAGTCCCGAAAATATTCAGGCATTGGTTCGTTCTGAATTATTGGTTGTTAAAAAGAAAGATGTTGAGCGGTTGGCTGCTGGTAGTTTAAACTGGACACGCTTTTTAAAACAAATGGCAGAACAACAATATCTGGAACTTGAAAAAAGGTTGTTTTTGTTTCAAAAAGAGAAAGCAATAAAACGTTATTTAGACCTGATGGACCATCAGCCAGTTTACATTCAACAAATTCCTTTGCAATATCTTGCGTCTTATTTAGGAATTACACCCAGGCATTTGAGCCGGATACGGAAAGAAATTCTTTTATAGACATTTGTCTACTGGAAACCCTGCGGTACAACGTACTTTTGATGCCAAATAAAAGATACCATGAAGCAGATTCTGATCATCAACGGACACCCCAATACAGAGAGTTTTAATTGCGCACTTGCCAGGGCTTATAAAGTCGGTGCAGAGGCAGCAGGTGCAAATGTCTCTGAGATCAATATTAGTGCGCTGGACTTTAATCCAAATTTGCAATTCGGTTATAAAAAAAGAATGGAACTGGAACCTGACCTGTTAGATAGCCTGGAGAAAATTAAGCGGGCTGATCATCTGGTATGGGTACATCCGGTGTGGTGGGGCGGTTTTCCGGCAATGATGAAAGGTTTCATAGACCGGTTGTTTTTGCCGGGTATAACTTTTAAATACAGGGAGAACTCTGTCTGGTGGGATAAATTACTGGTTGGTAAGACAGCGAGGATTATGACCACTATCGATCAACCTGCATGGTATTATCGCCTGGTTTATGGTAGTCCCAGTGTAAATCAGTTAAAGAAAAGTATCCTGGAGTTTTGTGGTGTAAAGCCCGTTAAAGTAAGCTATTTTGGCATCGTTAAAACTGCTGATTTACGCAAGCGGAATAAGTGGCTGGAGCAGGCTGAGTCCCTGGGCAGGGGTTTGAAATGATAAAACCCTTCATGGTAATGACGCGCAGCCACTACAATGAAGGGTTTATTTAAATGCTCTTATTTTGAAAGGCCGTCTTTTTTAGCTTTTGCAAGAATTTTTTCGGCACGCGTTGCGCTTTCCGGGTGTGAACTTAACATCTTTTCAGTTTTAGTCCTATTGTCACCAGATCCTTTTTCCATATCTGCAAATTTCTGAAATGCGCTGGCTAAAGCTGTTACCTTATATTTATGGGTTTTCATAAACTCGTAAGCATAATCGTCAGCTTCACTTTCTTGTTTGCGATTGTATTTGCTATCCAGCAAAGCTGAAGCAAAACTACCCAGTTGAGTTTGAGATAAGCTGTTTACTACGCCCGACTGAGAGGAGGCAGCTTCAGTAATTGCAGCTCTTTTGTAAGCACTTCTTACCGCATCTCTGGAATCTTTATTGGCAACATGGCCAATTTCGTGTCCGATGATCCCCAGCAGTTCATCGTCAGACATGATGTCCATTAACGAAGAAAACACCCTTACACTACCGTCAGCACATGCAAACGCATTGATGTCTTTAACAAGATACACCTTGTAATTGAGTTTTAAACCACCCTCATTCTGGTGTTTAGAAAAAATCTTGTTTAACCTGATGGTATGTGGGTCTTTTGCATCTGCTACTTTATTGTGCGCATCCATCCAGGTTACCGCTTCTGCTGCTAGTTTTTCAGCATCTGCATCTGAGAATGTTACAGCTTTATAGCCTTTTTCAAGTGCACCAATACCTTTGGTATTTAATTTGATTTGCGCGGACACATTAGTGGCGCCAAGTGAGAGGGCCATGCCCAGTAGGGCCATTGGCAGAACGTTTTTTTGAATCATTGATGTTTTTTATAGGTTATGTATGGCAGCCTGATGAAGCTGCTGAACTAATATATACGCATAACCACTAACACACCATAATTGTTTTTAATCCATCAACTTATTTATCCCTTAATCAGCTAACAATACAGAAAGCTCTGTTTTCTCGTCATCTTCAAGCGTTACCACATGTGCAATGGTGTCAATAAGGCCTGCACGCTGATCGGAAATCAAGACCGTGTCGAGCAGTCTGACCAATATTTTTTTCTGATCAATACTCAAATTGCTGAACAATTTAGGTTGTATTTCGTAAAGCGATTTGAGCACATTTAACAAGTTGTGCTTACGTTCCGGATGTGTTTCATCGTAACCGGAAAATACCCCTTCTTTTTCATAACGCTCCAGCAATTTCCCCGAGTGTTCTTTCAAAAAGGCTTTACGTTTAAGTTGAAGTAACTCGTTAACTTTTTTGATCAGAAACTTATATTCCGGAGCGGATTTCGATCGGCTGTATAAATTTGCCTGCATTTCAAATTCTGTTCCACTGAAATCAAATTCACTGAAAAACTCACTTTCTATGTAAATACTGTGGTAATATTCATCAGCTTTTTTGTTCAGTGTGGTGTATTCTTTATGCACCTCTTCCAATTTTTCGTTGATGAAATACGCTTTAGAAAGTTCTTTATGAAGCGATTCGTTCCATTGGACAAATTTTAGTCTGAAGGTTGTATTGGTGTCTTCATATCTTAATATCATGTCATCCTGGTAATCGGCAATGTGGGTCTCGTAATCTAAAAGGATGCCATTGATCAGGATGCGATAGTTCTTTTTTTTATTGAGTTCCAGAAACCAGCAAAATTCAGATTTTAAATAAGGAATAATTTCCTGCAGCAAATGGGACTCATTAATTTTGAGGTTTAAAAATCTCACCGTCGTTCCGGTGTGCTCCTGGATGGGCTGATCAAATATAACCGATTGATAACTATTTAGTGAGCCAACGCCAATTCCAATTTTACCACTGACAAATTTGCTGCCTTTTTTAAAAGTGGTTGTCCATTCTGCATCGTTTGCCAATCTGAAAAATGTCAGGCGTCCGACTCCATTTTTACCATGCATCACTGATTTGTTTCGGTTTACAGCAAGCTGTAAGGCTTTTTCAGATTCATAGAAAGGATTGAATTTTGAGACCAGATGGTCAAAATCGATCCCATAGCCATTGTCAACCACTTCAAGATGGTCTATAAAGCCGAGCGGATTGGCATTAAAATTAATTTCAATGGTATCAGCCCTGGCATCAAATCCATTCCAGATGTATTCGGCAAGCGCTTGTTTTTCAGTATAATTGCGCAATACTTTTTGAATACCGTTTGAAGTAATGTTAACATGAGCAGCCATAAATTCTGTTGGATTTTGTTAAATTCAAAATTAACCTTTTTTATCCGTTTTTGTAGCTTTCAACCGTTTCGTTTTGAATCAGAATTTAATCCTGATGAGATACCCCTAAGCACAGGATGGATTTGATTTTGAGAAAGGCAGATGGAAGTTTGCCTGATATTCAATTCATGAAACTTAAATCGAATAGTACGCTGATTGGTAAGGGCACCGCAATTGGCTTTCCTTTTCAGGGAAAAGCTCCTGATTTGGGGTATGGTGTGCATTAATACCTGTGAATTCTTATATTCGGCAAAAAAAAATTGAAAAATGATAGCACATCACGTTTTATTCTGGCTAAAGGCCGATACATCAGAAGATCAAAAAAATGCGTTTCGTAAAGGATTGGAATCTTTGGAAGGCATTGAAACCGTAAAAACATTTCACATTGGTACCCCTGCGCCAATCGAGCGGGCCGTTGTTGATACCACATATACTTTCTCTTTGATTTTATTCTTTGAAGATTTAGCCGGACATGATGTGTACCAGGTTCACGCGATTCACAAAGCATTTCTGGATGAGTACCGTAGCTTATTTGATAAGGTCATCATTTATGATGCCGAATAATCGAGCTAATTGATGGCTGGTCTTGCCGGGGTTTTAGAGCGGCTGTGGCCCCAGCAAGGCCCCAGCAACACCTGCTTAAGGCCCCAGTAAGGCCCCCGCAATTACGAGCCAGATACGACCTGGATACCTGCTTAACCCAGGCCTGTATTTTCTTTGATCAAAGCATACAAATCCGCTGCTCCACCATCAAATCTTGCGCCATTTACAAAAAAGGTTGGCGTGCCATTTACGCCACTTCGTGCACCACTTTCAAAATCCGATTCAATTTTTTCGGTCAGCTTTTCGTCCTGAACTGCATTTTTAAAGCGTTGCAGATCCAAGCCAATTTTTTCCGCCATGTTCAGCAGGGAATCCCGATCCAGGCGGCTTTGGTTCGCGAAAAGGAGGTCGTGCATTTCCCAGTATTTACCTTGCTGACTTGCGGCTTCGGCAGCGATTGCGGCGTCAAATGCAAATTCATGGACATCTTTAAGTGGGAAATTTCTAAAACTAAAGGCGATGGCCTCCCCAAACTGATCCATAATCTCTTCTACGATTGGTTCCGCATCTCCGCAATAAGGACATTGAAAGTCTCCATATTCTACAATGGTCAGTTGAGGTTTTTTAGAACCTCTGATGTGATCTTTTTCCGAAAGTGCTGGTTTTAACTGTGCTGACATGGTGTTATGATTTTAATTTTTCAAGTGCGTCCAATACGCCATCTGCACCTGGATTGATCTCGTCAGGCGAGAGGAAGCTCCAGGCGATCTGGCCTTGCTTGTCGATCAAAAATAATGCCCGGCTATCGTAGCCCGCCTGGTCGTTATAAACCCCATATTTTTTGGCTACATCACCTTTTGGTTCAAAATCTGCCAGCAATTGAAAGTGGACTTTCCGATCGTCAGTAAACGCTTTGTGGCAAAAAAAGCTGTCCACAGAAATACCCAGCAATACAGCCTCTTCTTTGTCAAATATGGACTTCATTTCACTAAACAATGCAATCTCATCCCCGCATACCGGACTCCAGTCTGCCGGGTAAAAAATCAGGATGACGTTCTTTTTTTGGTAGTAATCTTTTAAGGCTACCGGTTTTCCGTCTGGATTTAACAGTTGAAAATCAGGTGCTTTAGTGTCTTTTTGTAAGATCATGGGCAGATAAGTTAGCTGATACAATATAAACTATTCCATTTATATATGAAAGCACTGATTGACGAAAACAATGCCTGTTTTCATGTTGATTTTAATTAGCTTCGCGATATGAAAAATGTGATTCTTGCCAGTACATCGAGTCTTTTTGGCGAAGCTTACCTTGCGTATCTGAAATCGGAGGTTGAAACTTTATTTCAGGGAGTTTCTGAACTTATTTTTGTACCCTATGCCCGCCCGGGTGGCATCAGTCATGATGAATATACGGAAAAAGTTGCCGGTTTTTTTGAAGCTATCGGAATCCGGGTAAAAGGATTACATGATTTCGAAGCTCCGGCAGAAGCATTGAGAAACGCAGAAGCTGTATTTACGGGTGGTGGCAATACATTTTTATTGGTAAAACAACTCCATGAACAAGATCTGATGGATGTTTTAAAACAAGTTGTAAGTCAGGGAAGGCCATACCTGGGTACCAGTGCAGGCAGTAATATCGGTGGCGTCAACATGCAGAATACAAATGATATGCCCATTGTGTATCCGCCGGCTTTTTCGACGATGGGACTTATTCCTTTTAACCTGAACGCGCATTACCTGGATCCTGATCCCAATTCAAAACACAATGGAGAGACCAGGGAAACCCGGATTAAAGAATTTCATGTGTTGAACCAGATTCCGGTACTGGGGCTGAGAGAAGGAAGCTGGATTCGCATAAAAGGCGATCTGATAACCACGGAAGGTCAGTTTTCTTCCAGGGTATTTTTGCCAGGACAGCAACCTTATGAAATTGAACCTGGAACGGTATGTGAATTTAGTTTGATATGATCTCTACTCAAGACTATAGTTTATTGCCTGATCACGAGGAGGTCAGGGCGATTTGTAAAGCAATTTCTGTCTTAGATGCGATCCTTTGCCAGGATTGGGTATACCGTTATTATTCTTACAACTGCGCCTGGGATGTTGGAGAGGAGTTTTGTGAAATGCGTAACGGCGAAGGTGATCAGATGCTGATCCTGTTTCGTAATGATGGTTGTGTTATTAATGGTTTTTCATCAGAATTTGAGCAACCTGATAAATTGGAAATTACAGCTGGCCTGCCCACTATATTTGAGTCTTTCCTTTTCGGCGAACCTGTGGATTCCATAGGAACAACTTTTTGCTTATGGAAAACTGAAGGAGCAGATTGGAGCCGTGGGGGACTTGCTACAGCCGGAGACGGGTCAGAGGAGATGCTTAAGATTTTAGATGGAAAGCCTCAAACCTATATCCAATGGGCTAGTCAATATTTTGAAGGCAGTTATACAGCCAATGGCCTTTCGCTTCCTGTCGTAAGAGAAATTTACCAGGGAAAAACGCTGACTAAAGCCATGGTACTTTCTTTGGTGGATGAGCTGGAAGATTGGGGGCAGCTGGAAGATGATTTAATTGAAATCGGCTACGCTTTCGACTTCAATATTTAACTATCATAATTATAATAGGTGGCTATGAGATTGCTTATTTTAATATGGGCCGGACATGTGGTATTTTTGGCCATAATTAAAATCATATGAACATTCACTTAACTGCATTGATCAGATGCAAACCAGGTCATACCGCTCAATTTAAATCACTTTTAAAAGCGCTCGTCAACGCTTCCAATGAAGAAGAGGCTTGTCTGAAATATGAATTGTATCAAACGGCATCAGATGATTGTCAATTCATTTTTCAGGAAACCTGGAAAGACCAGAAGGGCCTGGACCTGCACAACCAACAGCCACATTTACTTGGCTTTTTAAAATCTGCGGAAGCGCTTATGGACGGAAATGTTCTTGTCTATAGTACGAATAGGCTTTATTAATCATCATTACAATAATGGATACAAAAAATAGAAAATAAAACCTTTGCGTAGTCTGCAATTGCCTATGGCGCTTTTGCCATTGGTGGTAAGTGGTAATATGTGGGGTGGCTTTACAGGTTTAAACTTTATCCAGGTACTTGATGATCGATTCCGGATCTTTATCTTTCATCTCTAAAACTGAAAATTCTTTGATATGGCCCAGTTTTAATAAAGAAGCGCAACCTGCAGAAGTGAAAAGCCTGCTTAACCGCTCGTTTTTTTCAAAGTGGTAGGCATTAAAAGCGGGGAGGGTATCAATTTGCAGGTATGCTTTGTCTTCTTTTTCCAAAGCAACGAGGCCTTTCAGTTTTTCGCCTTCAGGAGTATCATTGTTGGTCAGGAAAAGAAAAGATTGAATCAATAGTTTTGCATCAATGAGCCTAACCAGTAAATAGCCGGTTTTTAGGTCAGACAATCTAAACTCTACCAGGCTGTAGTCTTTCAATTTATGGTGTGGTATCGGGTTTTCTCCAAAAATTAAAAAAGTGATGAAGTGCATGATGCCTGGAATGACGTCCAGGCGTTGTTTTAGCCTATCTAAGGCATGTTGTTGAATATATACGTCTAAAGGAATGTCCAGCGATCCGGTTTTAAATCCCAGTAATGATGGTTTTGTTTTTGCCCAAATCGGTTTCAGGTTACCATCTACCCAACCAACCTGGTAAATGCTGCGCTTTTTGTCGTTAACGGTTATGGTAGTTTTTGGTAGCTTAAATTCATGTAAAAAGATATCATTTTGATTGCTGGTTAAGTCAATGCAAGCGGTTTTTTCAATGTCGGCCTTGATGATGGTGTGGTTAAAATCACTCAGGGAAATGGTCACATCTTCTATCAGGTTGATTAAGCTTTGTTCCAGTATTTCCCGTCCCCTGGTTTCCGGGAAATAAGGTGCAAAGTAAGCTTTCAATTCAGCGGCGGCTGTAAATTCTTCCCCTTCAAGGCTGTAAAAATAATTCACCAGTAATGTTCCTTCTGAAAGGTACCAGCTTAAGAGGATCTCATTTCCATTTTCGAGGGTTATGTAGATGTCTGACAGGCTATGGTTCATCAATCTGTTAAACTGTACCACTTTTTCTTTGGTGACAGTTGATCCTTTGGCCGCCTTGGCTTTGAGTACCGGATATCTGACCATATAAAGACCTTCAAAAAGCCTCTTATGCGTTTTTTCCAAGGCCTGTGGACCGCCAAAAGCTACCATTAAAAATTTCATACGTTCCAGGAACCTGGCGTAGTGACGGGCTGCAAGCTCCTTTTCGTTGGTATTTACTTTTTTTTTCTTCTTTGCACTCATGATGGCGTTTCAAATTTGTATCAGCGATCGTTCCATTTAGAAAGATCTTGTAAAATAGGTAACAATGCCTTACCTTTTTCAGTTAAATGATAATCTACCCTTACTGGAACTTCTGCAATAATGGTTTTTGTAATTAATTTGGAAGATTCCAGCTCCTTAAGCTGTCTGCCTAACGTCTGATCGGATACCGGTTCCAATACTGCTTTTAACAGGCTGAATCTATTTTGTGCTTCTGATATGTGAATGATGATCAGCGCTTTCCATCGACCGGATATGGCATCCAATGCCGCATTTATTCTGCAAGACTGGTATAGAAATGCTTTGTTGGCTGCGTTTGAAGAGGTGTTTTTGATCATGTTACTTCTTTTTTTGTGAGTTACTCCCAATTCGGGATGCTTTAACTTTTACCGTTCGCCCCACTTACATTTGAGTTTTAAACAAAAATAAAGCTATTAATCAATGAAAGCAATTGTATTGAACGCCTTTGGAGCGGTCACAAATTTTAGCATGGCAGAATTGCCCCTTCCCGTTCCGGGAGCGGCAGAAGTTTTAATTGAATTGAAAGCCAGTGCTTTTAACCCGATCGATTACCAAATGAGAAAGGGGCTACGGGAAAGCAAGTTGATGCGCTCGCCTGTATTGGGCAGAGAATGTTCGGGTATTGTTGTTCAAACAGGCGCTGAGGTTGAAGGTTTTTTTCCCGGAGATGACGTGATTGTGATGTCGGGAAGTCGCGGTTCAAATGGAAGTTATGCTACATTTATGACTTTGGATTACCATTTTATAGCGCGTAAGCCTAAAAATATCAGTTTTGAAATGGCAGCGGCTATTCCGGCTTCGGGTACCACAGCATGGCAGGCTTTTACGCGAATGGCCTGCCACAGGGAGAGCCGGATTTTTATCAATGGTGCGGCGGGTGGGGTTGGAAGATTTTTAATCTCCCTATTACTGGCGCATGGTTTTGAGCGGATTGTAGCTTCGGCGGGCAGTGAGGAAAGCCAGGCTGCATTAAAACGAATCGGACTACCTGCTGCACAGATTGTGGATTATAAAGACCCTGGGTTTGAAAAGCTCATTTTGACAGCCAATGACGACCAGTACTTTGATTACAGCGTTGATTTGGTGGGCGGTCGTCAATCTGAAATTGCGGCCGATGTTTTAAAGGTGAATGGAATCTATGTTGATATTACTTTTTTAGCAACAGCAGCTGCCCGGGCTACATTATTTGATAAAGGCTGTGTGGTTTTAAACATCTCGGGTTATGCCTACGCGATGGAAAATAAGGTGTCCTGGTATGGCAATACTTTAGCCAGGATTTGTAATCTGATTGAAGAAGACAGGATTCTTGCACCAGAAATTAATATATTAGGTGGATTGAATGTTGAAACTGTGCAAATGGCACATCGTTTAATGGAGGCAAATCAGCTTTATGGAAAGAAGCTGATCATGCGCATTGAGCGGATTTGAATTTAAAGATATGATCATAAGAAAAGCTGTTCCTGCTGACGCGCATCAAATTGCAGGTTTAATTATCCTGGCTATGGACGACCTGGCTGCTAAATTTGCAGGGGAATCCGATCCTTTTAAGGCCATTCCATTGTTTGAGCATTTTGCAGCATTGCCCGGGAATCAATATAGTTATGAGAATATATTGGTTTATGAAGAAGAAGGAGTAGTGAGCGGGATGATCAGCGCTTATGACGGGGCTGATCTTGAAACGCTTAGAGCGCCATTTTTAACTTATCTTCAAACCACTTATGGCTTTGACAGCATACCGGAAGCTGAAACTGAAGCTGGAGAATATTATATTGACTGTGTCAGTGTAGCCCAGGGTAAGCAGGGGCGGGGAATTGGTAAAAAGTTAATCGTTGCCCTGATCGAGAAAGTTATACCTGCAAAACATCATACGGTGGGTCTGCTGGTCAGCTTAAATAATCCTCAGGCGGAGAAATTGTATGGCCGGCTGGGTTTTAAAACAGTAAGCCGGCGTCATTTTATGGGGGGAGATTACAGCCACATGCAATATGGGTTGTCGGGTGATACTTCATCTGATTCGTGAGTTCTAAAAATAATCACTATTATTACAGCAGCTAAATATAACTCATGTCCGAGGTCCGATTTCGCGGCTGTTGGTATCTCAGTACTGTAATTTAAATGACTACAATTTTTAAGAATAGGTTTTCCATTATTTTGGTGCTTTTGTTGCTTGCTAGTTTTGGAAGCTTAGGGCAGTCTGTGGTTCAAATAAACGACCAGGTACCCCATCATGTATTTGCCCTGGGGGAGATTGAACAATTGGAGGATACTTCAGGGAATTTAAAACTTGAAGATATCCTGAAGCCTGGACTGGATCAAAAGTTTGTTAAGAACAAGATCAATACACCTAAAATATTCCATCTCAATTCTACGTACTGGTTTAAAATTAAAATTGAGTATTTACCGCAATCAAAAGAAAGCTGGTTCCTGGAATTTTTTGACCAGACCATTGATGACATAAATTTATATGCGCCCGACGGAAAAGGCAAATACGCACATTTCAGATTTGGGGCACAATACAAATTTGACCAGCGGATGTATGGCCACAAGAATTTCCTGGTTAATCTTGACAATACCAGGACTGGCATTGGTACCTATTATATCCGCGTAAAATCTTCACAGGCAGCAAGTGTTTTAATTGTACTTAGAAATGTACGCTGGTTTGTACATTATGCCATTGATGAATACCTGGTTTTTGGCTTATTCTATGGCATGATTGCTGTTTTTGGTTTTTATAACCTGCTCATGTTCATTGCCATCAGGCAGAAACAATATTTATATTACGTACTGTATAACCTCAGTATCGGCTTGTACGAAATGTGCGTGGACGGAATTGCATTTCAATATTTATGGCCGGATTACCCGGGCTGGAACCAATATGCCTATGGTATATTTTTATTTTCCAGCAGCATATTCGGATTGTTTTTTACCATAAATTTTCTTTATTTAAAAAGTAAAGCACCAGGTATCTACAAGGCCATCCTAGGGCTGGTTGTTTTACGTACACTGTTCTTTTTGTGCTGTTTGTATAATCATAATTTGTTTACTTACAAACTGGTTGAAGTGGTGCCGCTAATTACGGCCCTGGCTGCGGGTATTTATATCTGGAGGATAGGTTTTAAGCCGGCCCGTTTTTTTGTAATTGGCTATTCTTTTTTGTTGCTCGGCTTTATAGTCAAGCTATTGGTATTGCTGAATGTCTCCTGGTTACCATACGGTCCAATTACGCATTACAGTTTAAGTTTTTGTTTTGTGATTGAAATGATCCTGGTTTCCTTTGCGATAGGAGATAACATCAGGGGCCTGAGGAAGAAGAAGGACAGGGCACAGAAGAGAATGATCCATCAGCTTCAAATCAATGAGAAGCTGCAGGATACGCTCAATAAAGAGTTGACTTCTTTAGTGGATGAAAGAACCAAAGAAGTCAGGGATAAAGCAGCCACGATCGAAAAGCAGAATGAGGAAATATCGCTGATGAACGCGATGCTGGAAAAGGACAATCAGGAGTTACATGAAAATATTGAAAAAGTGACCCGGGCAAGGGTCATGTCTCATGAGGTTGATTTTGCAGAGTTCAGTAAAATTTATCCGGATCGTGATACCTGTTTCAAATATTTATCTGAATTAAAGTGGGCAAACGGTTATACCTGCAGAAAATGTGGCAATACACATCACCTTTCCGGTTTTTTACCTTTCAGTCGAAGGTGTACCAAGTGTGGTTATGATGAATCGGTAATTGCCTACACCATTTTTCAGAACAGCCGTATTCCCATTAATAAGGCGTTTTATATGCTCTTCCTGGTTTACACCACTAAAGGAAAAATATCATCCCATAAACTGTCACAATTGCTGCTCATCAGGCAGAGCACCTGCTGGTCATACAACAGTAAGATGCAAAAGATTTTAGAGGAGCGTAAAAAAGACCTGAAAAATGCTGGTGAGGGTGGCTGGAGTAAATTGATTATTGAGTCGTAACCGGGTATTTAACGGTTTTCTGTACTGTTTCGGCTGATTTATTTGTTTTTTTTTAATGTTTTTTAATGTTTTTTTAGCGTATCGACAAGAAAACAGGAATGTATGCTAATGGCATCATAATCAAGGTAAAGCCGTATTGATGCTTGTTTGTTAAGCGTATCGATTTTGTATTTAACTTATTATTTATCAGATTGTTACGTTATTTTCTTCTTGCAGTTTTCATAGGATTCGAATAGCTTTACGTTATTAATCCAATTCTAACCAAATAAACGATGACAAAAAACTACTTTTCTTATGAACGGCTGAATAGCGTCCGTGTACGATTCCGATTCCTGCATATCAGATACCGTCGATGAGCAGATCATGATCTGTATGATGTGCGCTGCTTGATCCGCATAAATAACCAAACCAAATTCTAACCAAATCAAACTAAATGAAAAAACCTAGACTCACCCTGACTTAGCTGCATGCTCATGCTTGCATTTTTCCAATTGAGGCGAATTGTTCAATTCGTCAATGGAAAACTATCATCTAAAATTTATTCAATAATAACTCATTAAGCATTTTACAAATTATTATGAAGTTTAAATTATACCATCAATTTCAATCTCAGGTGTTAACCAATTTATCTGAAAACTATGCATAGAGATTTAAAAACGATGCTGTTATACACAGTTTACGCATCTATTTTTCTAGTGTTAACATCTCTTACTTCCCATGCCCAGGATCTTGTTAAAATCCGTGGTTCAGTTAGAGACAGTGTAGGCGCCTTGCCTGGTGCGGGTGTGTCTGTCTCAGGAACAAAAATTGCAACATCTACAGATGGTGCTGGTAATTATAAAATTGAGGCACCGAAAAGCGGGGTTTTATTAATCAGCTCGGTGGGCTATGTTACACAGAGAATCGAAATCAAAAACTTAAAAACTTCAGCCGCCGGCGATCATGTATTGAATGTACTTATGATACCAGATGCGAATTCACTGACAGAAGTCGCAGTAGTCGGTTTTGGTACGCAAAAGAAAATGACCATGGTTGGATCGGTAACCACCATTAATCCAAAAGAGCTGAAAGGCCCAACAAGCAATTTGACCCAAATGCTGGCCGGACGTCTGGCTGGGGTAATCGGGTACCAGAGTGGGGGTGAACCCGGAGCAGACAATGCCTCATTCTTTGTCCGCGGACTGGGTTCTTTTGGTGCCGGTAAGGTAGACCCGTTGATTTTGATTGACGGGGTAGAGTCTACTCAAAATGACCTGGCACGCTTACAGGCAGATGATATTGCCAGTTTTTCTGTACTGAAGGATGCTACAGCTGCTGCAGTATATGGGGCGCGTGGTGCCAATGGGATCATTCTGGTGAAAACGAAGGAAGGCGAACCAGGAAAAACGAAGTTTGCTTTCAGAACGGATCACACGGTATCCGGAAATACCGGGAACCTGAAATTTACGGATAACATCACCTATATGAACACAGCCAATGAGGCCGCATTGACCAGGAATCCGCTCAATCCACTGCCGTACTCTCAAACTAAAATTGACAGAACAGCATCTGGAACGGCCAACCCTTATTTGTACCCGGATAACGATTGGATTAAGGAGGTGATTAAGGATTACACGTATAACCAACGCTTCAATATGAGCGTTACTGGTGGAGCTGATAAAGCGAGTTATTATGTTGCCGGGACATTTAACGTGGATAATGGAATTTACAAGGTTGACAAACTGAACAACTTTAACAGTAACGTAAAGCTGATCAATTATTCGATACGATCCAATGTGACCTTAAACCTGACGCCTACAACCAGGGCCGATATTAGGGTTTATGGGCAGTTTGACGACTATAACGGGCCTCTTGGAAGTGGTAAAGATGTTTTTCAGCGTGCCATGTTCGCAAATCCGGTTAACTTTCCCATCAAATTTCCGTCATCGTATGCACCAAAAATCAAACATGTATTGTTTGGTAATGCGGTAATACAGGCTGTACCGGGGTCAATTTTAGGTGGTAATTTGTACATTAACCCTTATGCAGATCTGGTTAGTGGTTACCGTCAATCCAATAGCTCTAATTTACAACCTCAGATCGAGGTTAGCCAGGATTTGAAGCGCATACTTTCCGGCTTAAAAGCACGGTTCATGGGATATGTACAACGTAATGGTAATTATGGCGTGGCACGTGGCTATAGTCCATTTTACTATAGCGCCAATTCTATTGATGGCAGTGATATTACGCTAACCGAAATCAACAATGGCGGTCCGACGAATGTTGGCTTTCCGGGAAGCGAATATTTAAGTTATGCCGAAGGAAATAAGGACATTAAGTCGTCTCTTTATACAGAGACTGCGTTAAATTACAACCAGGTATTTAAAAAGAATACGGTGAGTGGTATGTTGGTCGGCATTTTAAGAAATTCACTTTCAGGTAATGCAGGAAGCTTACAAAACTCCCTGCCAAAACGGAATGTCGGTATATCAGGAAGGTTTACCTATGGTTATGACGACAGGTACCTGACTGAGTTCAACTTTGGTTATAACGGGACAGAGCGGTTTGATGCCAAAAACAGATTTGGATTCTTCCCTTCGATTGGTGCGGCTTATGTATTGTCCAATGAAAAGTTCTTTAAACCCCTGACTAACATCTTCAACCTGATGAAATTCAGGGCTTCATATGGACTTAATGGTAATGATCAGATTGGAAAGGATACTGACCGTTTCTTTTACCTGTCTAATGTGGATCTTACAAGGGGACCGGGAGCAACATTTGGTGAAGATCCGGCAACATCTTATTCCAGAAATGGGATCATCATCTCCAGGTATGCGAATCCTTCCATTACCTGGGAAAGATCTAAACAACTCAATTTAGGGATGGACCTTTCTGTACTGAATGCGGTAAACCTGACCATTGATGCTTATACCAAAAGGACTTCAAATATTTTACAGGTAAGAAGCGGCATTCCAAGTACAATGGGCTTACTGGCCGATGCGAGTGCGAACGTAGGCATTTCTGATAGTAAAGGTGTCGATTTTCAAGCGGATTACAGCAAGTCTTTCAACAAAGGATGGGTACAGATCAGGGGAACATTCACGTATGCTACCAATAAAATTGTAAAATATGATGAGCCTACTTACCCGGCAAATCTTGCGCATCTGTATCGCGTTGGGCATTCATCTGGTGAAATGATGGGCTATATTGCTGAACGCCTGTTTACAGATGATATTGAAGTTGCAAACTCGCCAAGTCAGGCTGCCATAGCAGGAAATGCTGCGGTAAGAGGTGGTGACATCAAGTATCGGGATGTGAATGGCGATGGTAAAATTGATGGTGACGACCGGGTGTACATGGGCTTACCAAACACACCTGAGATCACTTATGGTTTTGGATTTTCAGCATCATATGGGAATTTTGACATGAGTGCACAGATGCAGGGCAATGCCCGTATTGCTTTCTTTGTGAACAGTGGTGGTTTTAACCTGGACGATTTAAGCAAAAGTGGTATTGCACCTTTCCAACAGATCGGTGGATATCAAACCGGATTGCTGCAGGCCGTTGCCGACAACCATTGGTCTGAGGACAGTCGTAATGCTTATGCCTTTTTTCCAAGGTTAAGCAGTACGCCAACTCCTAATAACTATGTGAATTCGAGCTGGTGGTTACGTGACGGTGCTTTTTTAAGACTTCAGCAAGTGGAAATAGGTTATACGCCAAAGGCTAAATTCAGAAACCGGTTTGGTTTAAGTAACCTGCGTGTTTATGCCAGTGCAAGAAATCTTTTTGTGATGAGCAAGTTTAAATTATGGGATCCTGAAGTACGCGGAAATGGTTTGGATTATCCACTTCAACGTGTATATAATTTGGGTGTAAACATCGGGTTTTAGTCTCAGTTCATGATTTTAATATAGATAAAATGAAAAATATAATGCAATCAAAAAAACTTTGGCCATTGGTATTCGTACTCCTGTTAGCCAGTTCTTCTTGCAAAAAGTACCTGGATGTTGTTCCAGATAACGTACCTACAATCGATAATGCTTTTACCAGTAAAAATGAAGCAGAAAAGTTTTTATTTACCTGTTATTCTTATTTGCCAGCGGACGGAAGTCCGACCAGTAATCCAGGGTTTTTAGCGGGGGATGAAATGTGGATTCCAGCGAGTCGCAGGGGAACATTTGATACCGGATCGGCGCCTATGATGTGGGATATTGCACTTGGAAGGCAGAACTCGGCAAATCCTATCTACAGTCTTTGGTCCAGCAGGTATCAGGCCATCAGACAATGTAATATCTTTTTGGAAAATGTTCAGGATGAAAATAAGGTGTTTGATTTGACTTCAGATATGCGGTCAAGATGGCTTTCGGAAGTTAAAACTTTAAAGGCATTCTACAATTTCCAGCTGTTGAGAATGTATGGGCCGATACCTATTGTCGACACCAACATTGATATTGACGCACCTACATCGGAAATGATGGTGAGTAGGGCGCCTTTTGATGAGTGTGTAAACTATATCGTAAAACTGTTGGATGAAGCTACGCCTGCTTTACCTTTAGTGATTAGCGACAGGACAACAGAGCTGGGCCGGATGACACAGCCGATTGCCCTGGCAATCAAAGCTAAATTATTGGTACTGGCGGCTAGCCCGTTGTTTAATGGCAATGCAGACTATAACAGGTTGGTAAATAGAGACGGTACGCCATTGGTGAATACCGCTTTTGACAAGACGAAATGGGACCGTGCAGCTGTGGCATCCAAAGCTGCTATTGATGCCTGCGACCAGGCGGGAATCAAGTTATATACAGCAGTTCCCCTTGGTGTACTGTCTGCATTCACGAATCAGCAAATGACACTTAGAAATGTCATTTCGGAGCGATGGAATACCGAGCGGGTATGGGGCTTGTCGAACAGTACAGCTGGGCAGCTGCAAAGGGTTGCTATGGGCTGTCTGACCTCTTCATTTACACCGAACAATTCCAATGCGCAACTTGCTGCGCCGATGAAAATCGCTGATTTATTTTACACCAAAAATGGTGTTCCAATGAATGAAGACCGGTTACTCGATTTTACTGTAAAAAACGAATTGCGGACAGCTACTGCGGACGAAAGGTTTGCCATCAGTCAGTTTTATCAGACTGCCAGGGTTAATTTTGATCGCGAACCACGCTTTTACGCCGATCTTGGCTTTGACGGTGGGGTGTGGTATATGGTTGCTAATAATCCAGCCAGCCCATTGGGTAGTGATGAAGGCACATTTTACATGCAAGCCAAATTTACGCAACCGGGCAATTCAGGTGCAGAAGGATATTACAATGAAACCGGGTATTTCATTAAAAAACTTGTGGAAGCCAACCTGACCAATTCTTCAAACTCCAATACGGTAAAACCTTATGACTGGCCAGAAATCAGGCTGGCGGACTTGTACTTGCTTTATGCAGAAGCATTGAATGAATCGAAAGGACCTACAGACCCTGATATCTTTAAATACCTGGACCTCATTCGGCTGCGTGCAGGACTTGAAGGTGTAAGAGATTCCTGGACTAAATATACCAAGGATTTCGGGGCCAGGTTGGGTGATGTTGACTACGTCAGAAATATCATCAGACGGGAGCGTGGAATTGAACTTGCTTTTGAAGGAAGCCGTTTCTGGGATCTGCGCCGTTGGAAAACGGCTGCTTCTGAGCTCAATGCACCAATTACGGGTTGGACGATCAGCCAGTCATCAGCTGTTGGTTATTACCAGACACGGGTGATTTATAATCAGACGTTTATTGCTCCAAGAGATTATCTATGGCCTATACAGACCGGTGCTTTCAGAGTAAATACAAATTTAGTTCAAAATCCAGGGTGGTAATTATCTTAAATTTTAGAAAATGAAATTATTTAAATCAATTTTAATTATCGCAGTACCTGTCATGACCCTGTTTGGTAGCTGCCAAAAAGATATCATTGGTCCATTGGGGAATAATACAACCCCGCCCGGACCGGTGTCGGATGTAAAAGTCGTCAACCAATCGGGGCAGGCAACCTTGACTTATACCTTGCCTACAGACCTGGATGTTGCCTATGTGAAGGCTGAGTATACTTTGCTTTCCGGAGCCAAACGTGAAGTGAGGGCTTCATTTTATACCAGTCAAATGGTGGTTGATGGATTTGGCGACACAGAAACGCATACTGTAACCCTTTGGGCTGTGAATAAAAGTGAAGTTGCTTCAACGCCTATAACGGTTCAGGTAAAGCCTTTAGAAAATGCCATACAGATTGCTTTTAGAACCATGAAAGTTGTTCCTGCATTTGGTGGCGTAAACGTCTCTTTAAAAAATGTAGCAAGGGCCAACCTATCCATTATTCCCATGCGGCAGCAAGGATATAAAGGCTGGGTTGCTTTCGATGGTATTTACACCAATACGGATGTCATCAGTAAAAATATCAGGGGTTTAGATACGGTTCCGGTTAAGATAGCGGTGGTGATTCGTGATCGGTTTTTGAATCAGACCGACACGCTTTTTAGCACTGTTAAACCATTATTTGAGGTGCCACTGGCTAAGTCGCTCTATAAAACCATGCCGGGTATCATCTGGCCTGGAGATCAGCGGGCTAATTTTTCCAATAATGGAACCGATGCGACTGGTGTAGTTAGAATGTGGGACGGAGAAACGGTTGCATTTCCCAGCGTGGCTTATACGCCGCCTACGATCACGGATCAGGGGCCGCACTCCATTACTTTTGATTTGGGACAAACGGCACAGCTCAGTCGTTTGGTGATCTGGGATTATCCTGAAACGATCAGTGGAAGAAAAACCTATTATTACCGGGGCAACATGAAGAATTTTGAAATTTGGGGATCTGCGAATCCCAATGCTGACGGGACCTATGATAGTTGGTATAAACTTGGTACCTATCAATCGGTGAAACCATCTGGTTTGCCTTATGGAGAAGTAAGTGATGAAGATCAGGCTACAGCATCAGCAGGGTTAAGCTACGATCTGGACATTAACGTTCCTAAGCTGCGTTACCTGAGGATAAAATGTCTCAACAATTGGCAAGGCACAAATTTCCTCATGATTTCAGAGGTTCAGGCATATGGTAATCCTAAATAATTAACCCTAATTAAATGAAAATCATGAAAAATATTCTCAATATCAGGGCTTTATTGTTCCTGTTCGTCATTGGTATAGCGGTAGTGTCCTCCTGTACCAAAATGGACGATTTTAAAAAATACACTGAAGGTGGTGAAATCATTTATAGTGGCCGGGTTGATTCGCTCAAAATACGATCGGGTCTTAACCGGGTGCTGATTCAGGGGTTATTCATATCAGACAGAAAAGTAACGCTATGTAAAATTTTCTGGAACAGCCGTCAGGATTCCTTAATCGTTCCTGTGGTTAGGAAAGCTGCTGTGGATACACTCAGTAAATATGTAACCAATTTAGTTGAGGGTACTTATAACTTTGAAATTGTCACCTATGATGCAATCGGGCATCCATCGATTCCCGTAGTCAGGAGTGGTGTAAAAGTTTATGGCCCTAATTATGGTGCTTTTTTGATCAATATGCCTATTGCTGATGTTTCTCTGGACAATACCACAGCCAATATTGTCTGGGGTGGTTTGGATAAAACAAGTGGGGCTGTTTATATGGATATTCTGTATACCAATACTTCAGGAACTAAAGTCAGGGCAAAAAAGCTGGTAAACTCTTCAACAGCGCAGCTTTTAAACTACAAATACAGAAGCACATTTGATTATCGCACGGTTTATCTGCCTGATACGGCTGCTATCGATACATTTTATACTGCCTACCGGACGGTAAGTGCCAGAACAGATGTTACCGCAAGTTTTATAGACAATCCAGGGAAAATGGATCCGAAAAGCACTACCGGTACCATGTTCCAGCCGGTTAGTTTCTCGCAGGGTGCAGTTGTGGCCGGCAATACAGCGACATGGAGGAGGCTGGCCAGCTGGACCTCTAATGCCCAGGCCAATAACTGGGGAACCGCATTTGATACCTTTGGTACGTATGTGGAACGTGCTGCCGAGGGCGTAAATAACTTTGGTACCATGTCTCTGGAGGCAGGGAAAAACACCATAAATACCGCTTTAAATGTAGTAACGAACGGTAAGATTTACCAGACTAAACTATTGCCGGCAGGAGAATATAGTTTGGAAGCCAGGGTTGGTAATGTGAGTGCAAATACACCGGTTTATTTTGTTGCCAATGCAGGCAATCAACTCCCTGACGTTGCTGCATTAACTGCTAAAGCAAGTAAGGCTGTCCTTGCTGCGGCAAATGACGCTTCGTATATGCAGATTACTACGGTGGCACAAGGGTACAACATCACCATCAACTTCACGATTGAACAGCCTACCCAGGTTACTTTCGGTTTTGTTGGTACGCTTACCGGAACAGTGACTACAAATCAATTTTTAAAAATTTCTGGCGTAAGGATGAAATCACTCGCTTTTTAAAATAACGTTAATCTCAAATCGATGGTTCTGATTCCTGCAATTGTTCCTGTTTGCGGGAATCAGGACCGTTTTTAGTTAATATAAGCTATGAAGCCTAAAGTAATGATGATGTCTGCATTTGTAATATTTGCCCTTTTGACCTGGTCAAAAGCTTCCAAAGGTATTCAGGAGCTACCTCCTAAAAAGGTTCAAATATTAGTTAACCAGGTTGCCTATAATCTGAAAGCTTCTAAAGAAGCTATGGTTAAGAGCAGTATGCCATTGCAGAACAATGTAGAATTTCAAATTGTTGAAGTCAAAACGGGTAAACAGGTTTTTTCCGGAAAGGTAAGTCGGTCGGAACAAGTATTGGACTGGTCTGATCATGCCTGGTATAGTCCGATCAATTTTGCCGGTTTGATTCAAACCGGTGATTTTAAAATTCGTCTTTCTGTTGCCGGAATAAATTACGGATCTGATTCTTTTAAAATAGGGGAAGCCGCAATCGGTAAAATTTCCATTCCTGCAATTGTAAATTTCTTTTATCATCAACGGGCAAATTCTGAAGAAGAAAAGGAAGCGGATAAAGCCATCAGACTTTATGGCAGTGAGGAAACGGTTGATTTAAGTGGGGGTTGGTGTGATGCTTCAGGCGATGTCAGTAAGTACTTTTCCCATTTGGCTTATACGAATTTCATGTTGCCGCAACAGATTCCAATGGTCACCTGGTCTATGGCCAATACTGCAGAAAAGATAGCTGTTCTTTTGGAACAGATCGGAAGCAGGAAGTCACTTGTTCAGGAGGGACTATATGGCGCTGATTACCTGATGCGTTCACTTGCTAAAGAAGGCTATTTTTATATGACCGTTTTTAGTTATTTTGATAAAAATCCAAAGGCGAGAAGGGTAGTGGGCTTACTTGCGGACAGCAAGACAACAGGCGACTACCAATGTGCCTATCGGGAAGGCGGTGGAATGGCCATTGCCGCATTAGCCAGGATATCCCAATGGAAAACACATGGTGAATTTTCTTCTGAACAGTATTTGGCTGCCGCTGAACGTGCTTTTGCGCATTTGCAACAGTTTAGCATTCAATACGCCGATGATCATAAAGACAATATCATTGATGATTACTGCGCTTTAATGGCCGCTTCGGAATTGTGGAAAGCTACCGGAAAGCTGATTTATCGGAATGAAGCAAGGATCAGGGCAAAAAATCTAAACCTGCGGCTGTCCGCAACAGGATATTTTATTGCGGATGATCAGAATCGTCCGTTCTGGCATGCTGCAGATGCAGGTTTACCTGTCATTTCATTGGCCAGGTATCTGGATGTTGAAACTGATGCTAACTGCAGAAAAGTTGCTTTATTGACCATTAAAACAGCGCTTGATTATAACCTTAAGGTAACAAAAGAAGTGAACAACCCATTTGGTTATCCACGCCAAAGTTTCCTTTATAAAAATAAAGTTCAGAACGGATTCTTTATTCCGCATGAAAACGAAAGTGGCTGGTGGTGGCAAGGTGAGAATGCCCGGTTGGGTTCTTTGGCGGCGGCGGCAATTGTTGGTGGGCGTCTGGTGTATCCTGGCAAAGCTGCCTATGGTGTAAAGGCTGAACTTTCCGAATTTGCTAATCATGCGGTATCCTGGATTTTAGGATGTAATCCGTATCACATGTGTATGATGTATGGGTTCGGGCAAAACAATGTGCCTCACATGGATTCCATGTACGGGCACGGCACAGGAAAAGGGGGCATTTCGAATGGCATTACCGGAAAAGATGGTAAAGGAGATGGTTCCGGAATTGATTTTAAGGTAGTGGATGGCGGTAATGAATGGAGATGGAGCGAACAGTGGATTCCGCATACCGGATGGTTTTTACAGGCCGTAACAGCCATGTCTACAAATTAAATAGATAAAATAAATATAAAATGAAACTCAAAAGAATTAATCTCTGGTTGATGATGTTTGTCCTGCTGACATTCTCGCTAAATCTTAAAGCCATTTCAAAGCCACCTAAATTTAAGGTCCTGGTATTAACAGAAAGGGGCGGCGGACATGAAGGTTTTGTTGCTGCAGCGCTGCTGTGGCTCAATGACTTTGCTGCTAAACAGCACTTTGAAATTACGGTAATTAATCAGCCAAAGGAAGTGGATGAAGCTTATTTGTCGAATTATAAAGTCTTCATCCAATTGAACTATCCGCCTTATGCCTGGTCTGACCAGTCTAAAGTTGCATTTGAAAAATATATTGAGCAGGGAAAGGGGGGCTGGGTTGGTTTTCACCATGCAACCCTGCTTGGTGAATTTGACGGCTATCCGATGTGGAATTGGTTTTCCGGATTTATGGGCAGTATACGTTTTAAAAGTTATATCGCCGAACGTGCTTCAGGAACTGTACACGTTGAAGACAAGCGACACCCGGTTATGAAAGGACTTCCTGAATCTTTTAGTATTCCGGATGACGAATGGTATACTTTTGACAAAAGCCCAAGGCCAAATGTAAAGGTACTTGCCAACGTGGATGAAGCCAGTTATAATCCTGCTTCTGATCTAAAAATGGGTGACCACCCAGTCATTTGGAGCAATGAAAAGATGAAGGCCCGGAATGTTTATTTTTTAATGGGACATCATGCCAATTTATTAAAATCAACAGAATTTAAAACGATGTTTGGAAATGCCATTTTATGGGCATCCGGTAAATGATATACGGAATGAAAACTACTTTTAGTAAACAAATGGTCTTGAGTATTGTGCTGATTGTGTTAATCGGCACAAGCTTACAGGCACAATATCCCCGCTTTAAAGTCCTTGCATTTTACAATAAGCAGGTAGAATCGGCACATGTTGATTTTGCCAATGATGCTATAAAGTTCTTTAAAGATCTGACTATCGGGAATGGTTTTGTATTTGACCTGACTACAAATATGGATGATATGAACGATGAGAAGGTAAAGGGCTACCAACTGGTGATGATGCTCAATGACTTTCCAAATAGCCCTGCCCAAAAACAGGCTTTTCAAAAATACATGAAAAATGGCGGGGGCTGGATGGGATTTCATGTAGCTGCATATAATGACCGGAGTACCAAATGGCCATGGTTTGTTGATTTCCTGGGTGGCGGCGTGTTTTATCGTAACAATTGGCCACCATTGCCCGCAAAACTGGTCATTGATGATACCAATCATCCGATCACTATAGGTTTACCCAATACTTATATTGCTCCTGCCAACGAATGGTACCAATGGAAGCCAAGCCCGCGGGAACGTAAAAATGTAAAAGTTTTAGCGTCCTTGTCTACGGACAATTATCCCTTGGGCTTAAAGGATATTCTTCCGGACGGGGATACGCCGGTGATCTGGACCAATACCGATTACCGGATGATCTATTTGAATATGGGACACGGCGGCGAAATTTTTAAAGATGCCACGCAGAATAAACTGATTATAGCCGCTTTGCGTTGGGTAATTGCTACAGATAAAAAGGGAAATGTTTTTGAACGTTAATCGCAAATAAATGAACGAATCTCAACCAAAGATCCAAAGGATCTTATCAATTGATGTCATGAGGGGGCTAACGCTTTTCCTTATGCTTTTTGTAAATGATTTGTATGAGCGGGGCGTACCCCACTGGCTGCTCCATAGCGAAGGGGATGTGGATGGGATGGGGCTGGCAGATTGGGTTTTTCCTGGCTTTTTATTCATGGTAGGCATGTCTATACCTTATGCCATCGCTTCGCGAAAAAAACTGGGTGAGGATACTATTCAGGTTGTTACGCATATCCTGATCAGAACTTTGAGTTTGTTGCTCATTGGCGTATTGATGTTAAATGTCGGTCGGTTAAATTCAGAACTTAGTGGAATTGACCGCAACCTTTGGGCTGTATTGCTATATGTTGCTGTTTTCCTGGTTTGGAATACCTATCCTAAAAAGGAACAGAAAAAAACCGTTTACTTATTATTGAAAGGACTGGGGATAATTGGTTTACTAGCGCTGGTTATTGTTTTTAAAGCGGGTAAACCGGGGCATGTTTCCTGGTTAAAGATCGAATGGTGGGGCATTTTAGGCTTAATTGGCTGGGGCTATTTTGTAGCTGCACTTTCTTGTTTGTTTTTAAAGTCAAAATTGTGGCCAGTTGCAGGCTTATGGCTGTTTTTTATCGGCATGAACATTTGTTCGCAGTTGGGTCTGCTTGGTTGGCTTGATTTTCTGAATCCAGTATTTGGGGTGATTATTGATGGAAATGTACCCTCAATTGTATTGGCTGGCTTGACGGTGGGTTTGATGCTTGGGCAAAAAAGCTGGAGCGCTAAAAAAATAGCTTTGTGCATCGCCGCCCTGGGGCTAATATGTATAGGCTTGGGCTTCTTTTTACGTAACTGGTTTATCCTTTCTAAAATATACGGTACACCAAGCTGGGCATTGGTCTGTAACGGAATAAGTATGTTGGTTTATAGCTTGCTGTTTCTGATTGTTGACATTAAAGGTAAATTGCGTTGGGCGAGTATGTTTCAGGCTGCCGGGAAGAATTCACTCACTACTTATCTTGCTCCTGATGTCATTTATTTTATTTGCTGGGGAATGGGTTTCGAAATCTTTTTTTACAAACAAGAAGCGAGTCCGTTACTGGCAGTAGCGGGTTCTTTAGGCTGGGCAGCGGTGATGATCGGATTTTCGGTATTCCTGTCAAAAATCAACATCAGGTTGAAACTGTGAAAATAAATTGAATGATACATGTATTTAAATTAATAAACTTATGAAACCATATCACCTTATGCTCAAATCTATAAAAACGCTGTGCCTGATGCTCCTGGTCGGCACAGTTTCTTTTGCCCAAAGTTCTGGCGCTAAAAAAGAACAAAATAAAACTTCCGGAAAAGTAGCTGTGGCTTATGTAACATCCTGGACGGATGTCATGCCTGATCCGGATTACATCACCCACATCAATTATGCTTTTGGACATGTCAGTAACAGTTTTAATGGAATCCGTATTGATAATCCAGAAAGGTTGAAGAAACTTGCCGCCTTAAAAGCTACTCATCCAAAATTAAAAGTACTGATTTCGATAGGTGGCTGGGGGAGTGGCAGGTTTAGTGAAATGGCTGCATCGGAGGAGAACCGAACCGGATTTGCAAAGGATTGCCTGCGTATACTGAATGAGTTTAACCTGGATGGGATTGACATCGACTGGGAATATCCAACCAGCAAGGCGGCTAAAATATCCGCTTCTCCGGATGATACGCAAAACTATACTTTAATGATGAATGCCATTCGGAGCACCATAGGCCGCGGTAAATTGCTCACACTGGCCACATCTGCTGATGCAAAATACATCGATTTCAAATCCATTGAACCGCTGGTTGATTTTGTAAATATCATGACCTATGATATGGGAAATCCACCAAATCATCATGCAGGTTTGTTTCGCTCAAAATATACCGGAGGAATTAGTGTAGATGAGGCTGTGACGGCACATGTCAGTGCCGGAATGCCGATCAACAAACTGGTTTTGGGGATTCCATTTTATGGTCACGGTACAAATGGTATCACCAACTTTATAGACTACAAAGAGGTGCTGAAACTTAGGGGCTTTAAAACGCAATGGGATGCAGAAGCGAAAGTGCCTTTTTTAGAAAATGATAAGGGCGAATTTGTGTGCACTTATGAAAGCCCGGAATCCATAGCAATTAAATGTGAGTATCTGCTGAACCGGGGCATGCTGGGTGCCATGTATTGGGAATACGCAGGTGATACTGCAGAGGGTGTTTTGAGAAAGGCTGTGTATACAGGTCTGAATAAATAACATTTTTGAATCCGGCAGGATCCTGTTGCCTGCCGGAATGTTATTGTGCTAATTGCTTTTTTTTGTCTTGGGATCAGCCAGCCATAGAATTGAATTGATGATCATCTTATTTTGAATGTCATTGTCGAAGGTATGTGAAAGATCCTGATTGGTTTTATGCTCATAATCGATGTCGTTGTGGCCCATATTTACATAGACCATTTTATATTTTTTGTTGCTCCAAACTACTGGGTAGTAACCACTATGCCAGATCTCATAAGCTTTAGGACCAGTGCCTAAAGGAAAACTGCTGCTATCTATTGCCAGTAAAATATCAATATCGGAATTTTTACGGAGATCGTTTTGCCAGCGATACCACTCATTAGGCGAAGCCCTGAACGTTTTTGGGAGTTGTTTTGTGACCGGGTGTTTGCTGTCTTCTACACGTAAAACTGCTGATGTTGGTCGCCAGGTATTGCTACCATATGAGCCTGAACCGAGAAATTCATTATGGTACCAGTTCCAATTGTCGGGATAGCTGGATTTTGCCAGGGCAAATGCCGAGAAGTGAAAACCCAGCCAGGCGCCGCCATTTTTCATGTAGCTTTCAAAGGCCATCCTTTGTGCCTGGCTTTCTGGCCGGGTGTCAAGAAAAATTACCACCTGATAGGTAGACAGAAATTCGGCATTCATATTGTTCCAGTTGCTTGTAGAATCATAACTGAAATGATATTTGGCGGCAATTTCAGGAAACCATTGGTTGGCCTCATGTACATAACTGATGTGTGCCTGATCATTTTTTGCGGTATAAAAGGCAATTACTTTAAATCCTGATTTTGACGGTTTTTGTGCCATTGCGGTGTAGCAAAAAAATCCACAGCAAAGTAAAATCATTTTTTTTTTAATAAGATATTCATGGTTTATCAGGTTGAAAAGATGTTTGTTAACCAAATATAAAATCTTTGGGCATATAAATCTGACGATCTGCATGCAACTGCCTTTTTGCTAGTTTAAAAAAGGTTTTTTTTAGTTTTAATGCGGTTTTTTTTGATAATATTTAATGTTTTTTAAGCGTATCAGGGTCAAATGAGCAAACTCCCTAAATCCGTCATAATCAATATATACGCAGATTTATACCTGTGTGTAAAACGTATTGTGTTTTTATGTAATCTATTGTTTGTCAGATTATTATAATATTTTTTGCTTTTTCTTATCACATAAATCAAATAGCTTTACGGCAAGAATATTACTGTAAGTCCTTATATAATGAAAAAATACAATCTGTTTACCATTTTATTGTGTTGCAACTTTTTTACGCTCTCTCCCTTAATACTCTCCGCTCAGGATGCCAGGATTGTTAAACGCGTAGACTCTGTGCTTCGGTTAATGACCTTAAAAGAAAAAATCGGACAGTTAAACCAGTATACCGGAACGGAAGTAACAGGTCCAGCCAGCGACCGTAAAAACACTTTGTTGAATGACATCAGGAGTGGTATGGTAGGATCGATGCTGAATGTGAAAGGTGTTAAAGACACCCGGGAAATTCAAGCTGTCGCTTTGCAATCCCGATTAAAAATTCCTTTGCTGTTTAGCCTGGATGTGATACACGGTTATAAAACGGTGTTTCCGGTTCCCCTAGCCGAAGCTGCGTCCTGGAATATGGATTTGATTAGGCAGTCTGCACACATTTCGGCCAAAGAAGCATCTGCATCAGGCATCCACTGGACTTTTGCTCCAATGGTCGACATTGCACGTGATCCGCGCTGGGGCCGGGTGATGGAAGGTGCTGGTGAGGATACCTATCTTGGTGCACAGATCGCTAAGGCGAGGGTTTATGGCTTCCAGGGCGATCGGCTTGGTGGCATAGATGGGATTATGGCTTGCGCCAAGCATTTTGCAGCCTATGGGGCAGCTTTTGCTGGTAGGGATTATAATCCTGTAGATATGAGCGAGCAAATGCTCCATGAAGTATACCTTCCTCCATTTAAAGCTGCAGCGGATGCCGGAGTGGCAACTTTTATGAACTCATTTAATACTTTGAATGGGGTGCCGGCCACTGCAAGTGTCTATTTACAACGCGATATTTTAAAGGGAAAGTGGAATTATAAAGGCTTTGTGGTTAGTGACTGGGGTTCCATCCGCGAGATGATTCCCTGGGGTTATGCAGGCAACTTAAATGAGGCGGCTGAATTTGCGATGAATGCGGGTAGCGACATGGATATGGAAAGCAGTGCATATAAACAAGAATTAGAAGCCTTAATCAAAGCAGGAAAAGTGAAGCTTTCCCTACTGGATGATGCCGTAAAAAGGATTTTGTATAAAAAAATTGAATTGGGACTGTTTGATGATCCTTATAAATTTAGTAATGTGGAACGGGAAAAACAGGCCATGAATGATCCTCAACATGCTTTAATTGCCAGAAATGTAGCTGAGCAATCCATCATTTTGTTAAAAAATGAGCAACATGTATTGCCGATTAAAGGAAACCAGAAAATTGCCCTGATCGGGCCGTTGGTAAAAGCTAAAGCTGATCTGGCCAGCACCTGGACTGTATACGCTGATACTGCAAGTATGACCAGCGTTTACGAAGGGTTAAAACATAAGTTCCGGAATAAATCATCGATTAGCTATGCCAAAGGATGTGATTTAAATGGAAATACGACAGCCGGTTTTGAAGAAGCAATTCAGATAGCGATGGCGTCGGATCTTGTCATCATGGTTTTAGGTGAAGCGGGTGACATGAGTGGAGAGGCGAAATCAAGATCAAATATCAATTTACCTGGTCAGCAGGAAGCACTTTTTGATGTCGTGAAAGCAACTGGAAAGCAGGTAGTGGTGGTGGTAATGGGCGGAAGACCTTTGATATTTAATCATATTGCTGAGAAAGCTGACGCCATTATTTATGCTTTTTGGTTGGGTGCAGAAGCGGGAAATGCCCTGGCAAATGTATTTTCTGGCGAATACAACCCTTCAGGAAAATTGCCCATCACTTTTCCAAGATCTGTGGGTCAGATTCCTTTGTTCTATAATTATTTAAATACAGGACGGCCAGTAGGTAACCCTAAAGAAATCAGGTACAGATCTGCATATATTGATTCGCCCAATAGTCCACAATATGCTTTTGGTTACGGCTTAAGTTACACGACATTTAGCTACTCAGATCTTAAGTTGAGCACAAAGACATTAAAGAAAGGTGAGCCCTTGCGGGTAAGCATAAAGTTAACGAATACAGGGGATGTAAAAGGTGAAGAAGTGGTTCAGCTGTATCTGCAGGACAAAGTGGCCTCTCTGGCCAGACCAGTTAAAGAATTGAAAGACTTCAGAAAACTGATGCTAAATCCAGGCGAAAGTCAGGAACTGACTTTTACAATCGGTACCGACAAACTCGCCTTTTATAAAAGTGGTGCCGGATGGATCACGGAGCCTGGTGTATTTAAACTGATGATTGGCGGTTCATCGGATCAGACTAAATTGGAAACTGAATTTACTTTGCAATAATTCTTTATGACATTATTTAAGCGAATATACTTTTACCTGGTATTGATTCTACTTTCCAATGCTGCATTCGGGCAACAGGTACCACAAGGTATTGGCCGAACTTACATTGGTTTAAATGATTTGTGGACATTTAGTAAAGACCAGCAAACCTGGGACAAAATTTCCTTGCCACATACCTGGAATGCAAATGATGTAATGGATGATGCTTCTGGTTACTATCGTGGAGTTGGAGTCTATAAACGTGTGTTGACGATCAACCCATCCCTAAAGGGAAAAACGCTATCTTTATGTTTTGACGGTGTAAATCAGGAAGCTGAGGTGTATGTCAATGGTCAATTGGCTGGAAAACATGTTGGCGGGTATACCAAATTTATCGTTCCGATTTCCGAATTACTGAATACTACTGCGGGTTTTAAAAATGAGCTTACCGTTAAGGTCAACAACCGTTACAACGAAGACATCCCACCTTTAACAGCCGATTTTACTTTTTTCGGCGGAATTTATAGAAAAGTTGCTTTGCTGGCAACCAATTCTGTTCATTTTTTTACCGGTGATTACGGTAGTGATGGTCTGTACATCAGTACACCTTCAGTATCTGCTGAAAAAGCAAGCGTCAGGGTCAGGAGCATGCTGAGCAATACCGCCAGTTTAAATCGGAAATTGCAATTGAAAACGACACTTTACGATCCCAAAGGTAAAATGGTGTCCAGTCGTTTGATGCCCGTTAATCTAAAAGGTGCTGTAAACGAGACGATCCATCAGGACCTGGAGGTTGTAAATCTGCCTGAATTGTGGTCGCCGAGTTCACCTGCCTTATATAGCGTTGTATGTAGTATCATTGATCCAAAATCTAAATCGGTAATAGATGAAATCTCCAGTACTATAGGTTTCAGGTGGTTTAAATTTGACGCAGCGCAAGGTTTTTTCTTAAACGGGCAGCCACTTAAATTGATGGGCTCAAGCCGGCATCAGGATTATAAAGGTCTTGGAAATGCTGTTCCTCAAGCATTGCAGATCAAAGATGTAGAATTACTAAAGGCAATGGGCGGAAACTTTTTAAGGGTAGCACACTATCCACAAGATCCGGTGATCCTTGAAACCTGCGACCGTTTGGGGATATTGGCTTCTGTAGAAATTCCAATCGTCAATGAAATTACAGAAAACGCAACGTTTACGGAGAATTGCAAAAACATGCAGTTGGAGATGATCCGTCAAAACTTTAACCATCCGAGTGTAATCATGTGGGCATATATGAATGAGGTCTTGTTGCGGCCACGGTTTGGAGGTGAAAAAGAAAGACAAGAACTGTACTTTAGCCATATCCGGGAATTGGCCCAGACTCTGGAAAACCTGACACGAAAAGAAGACAGTTCAAGGTATACCATGATGGCTTTGCATGGTGATTTTGAACGTTACCATGGTGTTGGACTAACCAAAATTCCAATGGTGATCGGGTGGAATTTATACCAGGGCTGGTATGGCGGTGAGCTCAGTGGTTTTGGTGAGTTTTTAGATAAGCACCGCAGGGAATTGCCGGATAAACCTTTGCTGATTACCGAATTTGGGGCGGATGCAGATCCAAGAATCCGCTCATTTAATCCCATTCGTTTCGATAAGAGTGTGGAGTATGCCATGAAGTTTAGCCAGGTATATTTGAATGAAATGCTGAAGCGTCCGTTTGTAAGCGGCGGTATGGTCTGGAACCTGGCAGATTTCAGTTCGGAAAGCCGTGAAGAAACAATGCCGCATATCAATAATAAAGGTTTATTAACCTTAGGCCGCAAACCTAAAGACACCTGGTACTTGTATCAGGCTTATTTACTGGATCAGCCCTTTATCAAAATTGCTTCGAGAAACTGGGATAAAAGAACTGGTATCGCCGATTCTCTCCGCGCTTTTTGTACTCAACCTGTCCAGATTACAACGAATTTACCGCTGGTTGAATTGTTTTTAAATGGGAAAAGTCTGGGGGTTAAAAAGAGTATAGATCATATCTGTGAATGGGATGTTCCCTTTGTAAATGGCAGCAATCAGCTTCGGGCTTCAAACCCTCAGCAGCCATTTTTATCAGATCAGGCCGACATTGATTTCAACCTTTTACCCAACAGCTTTGCCGTTGGCGATACCTTTAAAACGCTCCACATTCTATTGGGTGCAAAACGCTATTTTATTGACGATGAACATCAGATATTGTGGATCCCGGATCAGTCGTATCGCAAAGGATCGTGGGGTTATATTGGCGGTGAAGCTTTTAAAGGTGGCAATAGCAGGATCACCTATGGTTCAGACAAGAATATCCAGAATACGGATCTTGATCCAATTTATCAGACACAACAGGTTGGCATCAAAGCTTATAAAATAGATGTGCCAAACGGAAACTATGAACTTGATTTATATTTTGCAGAATTACTGGGCGGTGCTTTCAAAGAGTCGCTGGCGTATAACTTAGATAATCAGGTTGTAAAGGAAAGACGGGAACAGCAACGGGTTTTTGATCTGAACATCAATGGAGTGAAGTTTTTGGAAAATTTTAACATTGCTCAAATGCATGGCTATGCTACTGCGGTTCATCAAACCATAAAAATTGAAGTTAGGGAAAATCAGGGTATTGTGCTTGATTTTATTCCGCTGCAAGGAAAACCAATTTTAAATGCCTTATCTGTCAGAAAAATAAATTAGCTGTGTATGAAAACTGTTAAACTGCTCCTGTTTTTTCTGATTGCTACTAGTTTTACGGCGGCTCCTGTTATTGACATTAAAAAAGATGCAGCTGCATTATTAAAGGAGCAGGTGATGAAAGAAGCACGCTGGGCCTTGCAACAAGCACCGGTTACGGTGACTGCTGAATCATCTCCGAGAAGCTCTGGCGGTAAACATGACTTTTTTTCTGAAGCAGATTATTTCTGGCCTGATCCAAAAAATCCTGAAGGGCCATACGTAGAAAGAGATGGTTTAACCAATCCGGATAACTTTGTTGCCCACCGAAAAGCCATGATCCGCTTGAGTAATGTGATTGGTGCATTGGCTTCTGCTTACGTATTAACGGGTGACGAAAAATATGTAAAGCATGCCATTTTGCATTTGGAGGCTTGGTTTTTAAATCCTGAAACTTTAATGAATCCGAATTTGTGGTATGCCCAGGCCATTAAAGGAAAACATCAGGGTCGAAATTATGGAATCATTGATACCATCCATCTCATGGAAGTGGCGCAAGGTGTATTGGTTTTTGAACGGTCGGGTATTTTTAAAAAAAACATTGCAGATGGAATTAAAAAGTGGTTCTTTGCTTATACTGTATGGCTAAACACGAGCAAACCCGGACTCCAGGAAAAGGCCATTAAAAATAACCACTCGAGCTGCTGGGCCATGCAAGTGGCATCATTTGCTAAACTTTGCAATGACCAGCCGATGCTTGATTCTATGCGTTTGAGATACAAAAATGTCTTACTTCCAGCGCAGATGGCTGCTGATGGGAGTTTCCCTCTGGAACTCGCCAGGACCAAACCTTATGGATATTCGATTTTCAATTTAGATGCGATGGTGATGCTGTGCCAGATTTTATCTACACCTGAAGATAACCTTTGGACTTACCAGGCAAAGGAAGGGCAGTCTATCCAGACTGGAATTGATTACCTGTTCCCTTTTGTTCGGGACAAACAAAAATGGCCTTTAAAACCGGATGTGATGTATTGGAAGGATTGGCCGGTAGCACAACCTTTTTTATTGTTTGGGGCTAAGGCATTTAAAAAGGAAAGCTGGTACCAGACCTGGGCAAGGCTGGATCATCATCCGCAAGTAGAAGAGGTGATCAGAAATTTACCAATCCGGCATCCATTGATATGGTTATAAAATCAAAATTAGATGCATCACTCAAAACCAAATAAACACGTGTACATCATTATCCAGCAAGTCATGATAAAACCTCACATCACTACAGTTTTTTTAGGGATATGCCTGGCCATGGCCATCCAGGCAACTGCACAAAATAAAGCCAGTTACTGGTTAACAAAGGGCGATCGATCTGTACTTTTTGCCAAGCAAAAGGAAGAGCCTGTATTTAGTAAAGAACGTGAAGATCATCCAACCATTTTTGTAAATGAACGGGAGACCTTTCAATCTATTGACGGTTTTGGTTATGCCTTAACGGGCGGTAGTGCACAGCATTTGATTAAAATGACCGCAAAAGCCAGAACCGCTATTTTAAAACAGCTGTTTGCTACAGATGGAAATAACATTGGCGTTAGCTATATCAGGTTGACGGTTGGGGCATCTGATCTCAATGAAAAGGTATTTTCTTATAACGATTTGCCTGAAGGCGAGGTCGATCTCGAACAGCGAAAGTTTGATTTGGGACCGGACCGGAGAGATGTGATCCCGGTGATGAAGGAAATTCTGGCAATTAATCCAAAAATCAAAATTATGGGTTCGCCATGGTCGCCGCCATTGTGGATGAAAACCGCTCATGATGCACGTGGTGGAAGCCTGAAACCGGAATTTTATGAGAGTTACGCGAAATACTTTGTGCGCTATATTCAGGATATGAAAAAGGAGGGGATACGTATAGATGCCATTACTGTACAAAACGAACCCTTACATCCGGGGAACAATCCAAGCTTGTTGATGCTGGCAGAAGAGCAGGCTGACTTTGTTAAAAATCATTTGGGGCCAGCTTTTAAGCGAGCAGGACTGGACACTAAAATTGTGATTTATGACCACAATGCCGACCGCCCGGATTATCCCATCAGTATCTTAAACGATCCGGACGCTAAAAAATACATTGATGGCTCTGCCTTTCACCTTTACGGGGGGAAGATTGATGCCTTAACAGAAGTACACCAGGCACATCCCGATAAGAACATTTATTTCACTGAACAAATGGTGATTCAGAATCCAAATGATCCAGAAATCAATATCGTATCGCCAGTGAAGAGATTGATTATCGGGGCGACCAGAAATTGGAGTAAGACAGTTTTAGAATGGAACCTGGCAGCAGATTCGGAGAATAAACCATTCACAGACCGGGGTGGATGTCCTATGTGCCAGGGTGCGATTACCATAGACGGCGATCGTGTTTTTATGAATCTTGCTTATTATGCAATGGCACATGCATCCAAATTTGTACGCCCTGGTGCTGTGCGTATTGCATCAAATGAAACCAAGTATCTTTCTAATGTCGCGTTTAAAACTTCAACTGGAAAAACGATACTAATTGTAGCCAATGTTAGCAAGGAAAATCAAGTGTTTAACATTGATTATAAAGGTAAAGCGATTAAAGTACAATTGGATAAAGGATCCGTGTCGACCTATATCTGGTGATATTTGTCCCTGATGTTTTTTGATGACGGTAGCTAAAGGATATTTACAGGATGAAAATACCCTGAAAGAAGTGTTATATTTAAAGCCGTATTATAAATGTAACATCCCTATGAATAATGTGGTCATGACTTCTTTTTTAATAACCGTTTTGGTTTATTTTTCATCCTGCCAGTCGGGCGTTAAAACAGTGCAAAAAAGCGATTCGGTTACGGTTTCAAATCCGGGAGAGACCGTGCTGGCTAAACCAGCGTTATCTGCTCCGACAGCTGATGCCATTGAAGGACATTATATTTCCAGTGCGCTGGAGGATGGTGGTGCTGCCCCTGGCTGCCAGATTACGCTGGACATTGTTAAGCGCCAGGCACAGTATTTTTATACTTTAATTTCAGATACTACCTATAAGGGGAAAGTCTCCATTTCTAAAAGTGAGGACGGTAAAGAAAGCTATGTTACCTTTGAAGGTATTGAATGGGCAGAGTATGAAGGGGATATTTCAAACGATAGCGAAGAAGAGAGGGAGCAAAAACCAGTAATGAAACTTCCCGTTGGTATCGATGGCCAGCTTCAAGACAAGGAAATTATCATTCAGAACTATGGTAATTCCATGAACTATTACGTGAAATTGGCTGGTTGTGGCGACAAATACATTCGATTGGTAAAAAAGTAGTGTTCCGGCTGTTTTTGTTCATTAAATTATGGTTAGGTATTTGTAAGGATACCAGAAAACACAATCCGTATGTCGATATCTAGATTTAAGCTATACTTATTTTTAATTTTTGCCCTTTGTACATTCAAATCTGTCGCACAGAACAGAATTTTATACAATTGGAAAGGAAGTGCTTTAGTACTGCGTGAACAGGGAAATGCCGGTAGTAAAGCGCTGATTAATATACCAAAAGGTGCTTCGGTTTTGGAGATTGCAGGTTCAAGTGGTCTGATGCCCTTTAACGTGGTTTTGAGTTATTACGGTAGTATGTCCAAAGCAGAACGCGGCGATTATGAACAACTTGGCGCCAGTTGGTATAGTCTGAAAGGATATTGGATTAAGGTGACTTATGCAGGGAAGTCTGGTTATGTGCCAAATCTGTTGTTATCCAGATTGCCGGATCTTTATCCCAAAAAAAATGTAGTCGGGATTGAAAAGGTAGCACCTGCTTACCTCGCTTCCTTTTTTGGCTCGCCCGTTTCCATTAAAAAGAAGGACTTGCCTAAACAAACCAAGGAAGAAATCAATTATGAGCAAACCTATACCTATAAAAATGGCAGTTATTATAAACTTAGCCTGGGTTATGCAGAAGAAGGGGGAGCTGGAGGTGAAGAACATTTGCTTTTCCTTAAAGGCTTAAATAAACATGAATCGATTTTATTGATGTTAAAATTAATTTCGTCCAACAGTAATCTTTCTGAGGCGGAAATTGGATTAAAGAAACGCAGTTTAAGTCACAGTTTATATGATCAATTTAGCTGGTGGTATAATAAAAATCTTGGTAAAGAGGAGCGGGTTGAGCGAAACATTGATCAGGAGTTTTATTATTCACAAGAGGGGGGATCAGAAACCTTGACCATTAAGGAGACAAAAGATGGCACCATCATCGCTTACAGTTTTGGTGGCTGTTGAGAAGTTTCGCCTTGTGTTTTTAATATTTTATAATTCTAATTCCATTTGGATATTGCAGCGTTCGTAAGGTGTAGATCTGCCTACTACTTTTTTAAACCCGAGTTTATGATATAGATTAATTGCCGGTTTTAAGGAGGTATTACTTTCCAGGTATATTTTGGATGCGCCCAACACTTTTGCGGCATCTGCCACTGCCTGACCAAGTAGCCAGCCGATACTCTTTCCCTGGATTTTAGGGGAGACTGCCATTTTTGCCAGTTCAAAATCATAGTCAGGATCATTCATTTTAATGAGTGCACAAACACCTACCGGTTCATTGTTATACAGGGCTACAAATATTTTTCCACCATTGTCCAAAATATAGGTTTGCGGATTATCTAAAGCCTTATAATCCGCCGCTTCCATTTTAAAATAGGTAGATATCCATTCCTCATTCAATGCGCGAAAAGCTTGTTGATACTGTGCTTCATATTCCACAATCTGGACATCCTTACCTTCACGTAATTTTTTCTGTTCATGTACTCTTCTAAATAAAGACTTCTGTTCTAAAAGAAATTCCCATTCTTCAATGGCTTCCCATAAATTGTGTCTGGCTTCAGCAATCACGCTTTCAATAGCCGCATCTACATCTGCGCATTGTATTTCAATGCGTTTGGAGATTGTAATGCCTTTCTCAGTCAGCGCCACCACATTCCTACGTTTATCTGTCGATTCCCGATTTTCCTGGATCAACCCGGCAGCGATCATTTCCTGAACAATTTTGCTTACGGATGGCTGAGAATGTGCAATTTCGTTAGCGACTTCCGTAATTGTCTTTTCGCCGCAGGTTGCAAGTACAAAGAAAACAGGAAACCATTTTGGCGAAAATTCTATATGATATAGCTCGTATATCTTAACAGCATCATCCGTTATTTTAGCAGTCATTAATCTTAAACGGCTACCTAAAGCCATCTTACCTGTTTTCTCGAAAAAATCCATAAGTATAGTTAGTTACATAACTGGTTATGTAAATATAGTCAAGTTTTTTTTATTTCCAACAACAACCTCAATGTTATTCGCATTTGTATTTTTTTGCACTGCAAATGTATCGGTTAGCCATTTAGGTTTGTATTTCTCGACAGGTTTTGTTTACTTAGCTTGAATAAGGATAGTTTAAATACCGGAAATTCTATTTTAAACTGCAATAAATCTGAATATTTTTTTTCCTATAATAATGAGAAACGCGATGATGAAAGGGGAGGTTAAGTTATACCGAAATAAGAAAAAGACAAATAAATTATTGTTATATGCACTGACTGTCTGCATTGTGCTGGTGGCCGTTTTATTGTACAGTATAGGTTTGTTTGATGGCGAAATGAAATTAAAACCAGCTATTTTCTCTGGGGCTGCCTTGCTGATTATGCTCATTTTAACTTTAAAGACTTTGGTTAATCTGAGAGACAAATCTCCTTTAATAGAAATGAATGAGCAGATGTTTATGGGAAAGACCACACCATTGTCCAAAGCTTTTGGCCGGGTGGACTGGGTTGACGTAAAGGATGTTCAGTTGCAGAAAATGGGTGGGGATACGCTTGTTGTAGTTACTGTTGGAAATTCGGATAAATATGCTGGCCGGCTTTCTAAGATGATGTGGAATATGGCTTATGACAAATCAACCGGGGCGTTACAGCTGATGTATTCTGCCGCTGAAGTTGATGTAGATGCAAAAGCTCTTTTTGAACTGTTTGCGGACTTCTGGAATACTACTGGTAAAAAGCACCAGGGTTGATTTCGCCGTTACAGAAGATGATCTAAAGGATAGTTGAGATTTCGTTTGCTTTCGTTGATGACAAAATAGCTTTGCAGCGCGCCAATATTTTTGATTCTGGCCAATTTATGCACCAGGAAATTATTGTAACCAACCATGTCTTTAACAATGATTTTGAGTAAAAAATCAAATGCGCCGGTCATATGGTAACATTCGAGTACTTCAGGAAATTTGACTGCCTCCTCCTGGAAGGACAGCAGGGTTTCGGCAGTATGGTCGTTCACATGCACCTGGGTATAGGCGATCAGGATGTCTCCAAACTTTTTACGTTCGATGAGTGTGGTGCTGCCGCTGATATAGCCCAGATCTTTCAGCCGCTTTATCCGATTGATGACGGTAGTGTTTACCCGCTTCAAGGTGGTGGCAATGGCTTTGGTCGACAAGGTAGCATCCTGTTGTAATAGCCTTAAAATATCGAGATCGACCTGATCGAGAGTTTGATTTAACATATTGGTAACATTTGTCGACAAAGAGATACTTTTTTTGGCAAACCAACCAACTGAAAACACATAATATTTCGCTTTTTTTTCCACGGCTGTTTTACAGGCAAATAATATTTTGTGATTTATGTGATTTTTTAGTAGAATTTACAAAAAAAACATCAAGCCATTGTAAAAAGTAATCGTCACAGCAACTTTGTCATCATTAAGGAGATCATTAACATCCGATATTGCTATGAAAACAAAAGAAATTATCTTGGTTATTGGTGCTTGCGGACAGATTGGACGTGAACTGACGTCTGCTTTGCGCAAGAAATACGGGACTGATAGTGTATTCGCTACAGATATTGCAGCGCCTGAAACTGTTCCAGCCAGCATGGAGCCTTATCAAAAGTTGAATGTGATGGATACAGTCGCCTTGGAAAGTTTGATGGAAAGTAAAGCGTTCACTCAGGTATATCACCTGGCAGCCGTCCTTTCCGCCAATGGCGAACGCAATCCAAAGGCAGCCTGGGATTTAAATATGAACAGTTTACTGAATGTATTGGACTTGTCTGTAAAATATAAAGTGTCTAAGGTATTCTGGCCAAGTAGTATTGCTGTATTTGGGCCAAATTCCCAAAAATTAAACACACCACAATATGGAGTTATGGAACCCACAACCATTTATGGGCTGAGTAAAGCCGCTGGTGAATTGTGGTGTAAATACTATTTTGAAAAATATGGACTTGATGTGCGTAGTCTGCGTTACCCGGGACTAATTAGTGCTGGTGAGCCGGGTGGGGGTACTACGGATTATGCAGTAGATATATTTCATAGCGCTGTAAAAGCACAAGTTTACACCTGTTTTTTAAAAGAAGATACAGGATTGCCAATGATGTATATGCCGGATGCTATCCGGGCAACGCTCGAACTCATGAATGCTCCGGTAGTGAATATGTCTGTGCGGACTGCCTACAATATCGGAGCGCTGAGTTTTACGCCTGAGGAGATTTATTCGGAAATTGTTAAACAAATGCCTGATTTTAAAATAGCATATCAACCTGATTTCAGACAAGAGATTGCCGATAGCTGGCCGCAAAGCATTGATGATTCGACGGCAAGAAAAGATTGGGGATGGAAGCCTGATTATGATCTGCAAAGTATGGTTGAAGACATGCTCGAAAATATAAAGAAACTTTCTGGTGCTGACTGCGGTCAAACCAGTGGTACAGCGGTTTTAGTTTAACTGCACAAATGAATCATTTTGAGGTAAGAAAATGGTTAAAATTTAGGTTAAAATAGCGGGACGGATCTGGATGGATCGTCCCGCTATATGTTTACCTATGCAAGCATTTTTTTCGGACATCATGAACCGGTTATATTCCCAAAGACAATCGATTGAATACATGCATAGGCTGAGATACCTGTATTCAGGCGAAAATCGATTTCCTGACCAATCTTTGAACCAATTGTATCAATTAGCGAACCCTATTTTCCTGGGCTAGGGTTAAGTTTGTGTTGTGGATGTCAAGTTATACCAAACGTTGGATAGCGAAAACATCATACTAACCAAATATACCAGTTATGAGAAAAATTCTACTTCAATTGCTTCTGCTATTGCTATTTTCCACCCAGGCTTGGTCTCAGACCAGGACCGTAACCGGAAAGGTATTCGGCAAAGAGAACGAAACCCTGGTTGGAGCAACCATTACCATTAAAGGGACCAATACGCAAGTCATGACAGATGGCAGCGGAAAATTTAAGATTAAAATTCCTATTACAGGTAATACGATTTTAGTCGCCAGTTACGTAGGGTCGAAACCCATCTCTATCGCAGTTGGTGAAAAAAAGGATTTGGTATTTGAACTTGCGCAGGACGATGCGACAATGCTTGAAGAGGTGAACATTGGTTATGGCAAAGTGGCTAAAGATGCACTTACCGGTTCAGTATCTTCAGTTACGGCCAAGGACTTGAAAGATTTTCCGGTAGCCACTGCAGCCGAGGCACTGGCCGGGAAACTGGCGGGTGTATCAGTGATTACCTCTGAAGGGAAACCGGGGGCTGAAATTACTGTTCGGGTACGGGCTGGAGGCTCGATCACACAAGATAATTCTCCATTGTATGTTGTAGATGGAATACAGATGGAAAATGCGCTTTCGGTTATATCCCCTCAGGAGATTGAATCCATTGATGTCTTGAAAGATGTAGCTTCTACGGCAATTTATGGTGCCCGAGGTGCTAACGGTGTAGTACTGATTACGACAAAATCAGGAAGGAATGCCCGCACCCTGGTGTCTATGAGTGCCTACGCCGGAGTACGTCAGATTACCAATGTGCTAGATGTGATGAAACCTTATGATTTTGTGATGTACCAATATCAGTTGTACAACAGCAATGCCAATGATCAGCCTTCAATTGATGCTTTTGCAAAAAGATATGGTGCTTTTTCAGATTTAGACATTTACAAAAACATTCCTTTTACCGATTGGCAGGATCGGGTTTTCGGTCGGCAGGCCTTTTCACATACAGAAAATTTAACCATTACCGGCGGTACCAAAGCTTCCAGTTATAACCTCAATGTTAACAATTACCAGGAAGATGGAATTATGCTCAATTCTGGCGCTGCGCGTACCTTTGTCTCTTTTCGTTTTGACAATACTGCTTCTGATAAATTCCGTTTTGGTTTCAATGCCAGATATAGCCGTCAAAAAGTCTTTGGTGCAGGAACTTCTAATTCTGGAAGCCAAAGCAACAATAGTTTGCGTAATGCCGTACGCTACCGGCCATATGATGAGCCTGGGCAAGCCGCTGATATTGATGAGTTCGATCCGGATTATGCGAACCTCACTAACCTGACTACGCCAATATTAGGTGTTTATTCGGTAACGAAGAACGATTACAATAACCAGATTGTCGCTAGTGCAAATGGGCAATACACGCCAATTAAGGGATTGGTGATTAAAACGATATTTGGTGTGACCAATGGAGAACGAAGAAACGATCAGTTTAATAACTCCATTACGGGAGTAGCCAGACAAAATGCGAACCTTCCTGTGGTGACTATTGGAACCGGATCCAGTTTAACGATCATCAATACCAATACCATATCCTATGATTTCACATTGGGCAAGTCTCATAAAATCAGTTTGCTGGCTGGTCAGGAGATTAACCAGAATAAAACGCGTAATTTATCGATTACCACCAAATGGTTACCGGTAGATCTTACCCCAGAACAAGCTTTTGCGGGGATACAAAAAGCTACTCCACCAAATGGTGGTGTACAAGATGCGCCGACCAGTTCAGAGAGTCAAAGTAAACTTTTTTCTGTGTTTGGCCGTGCATCTTACAATTACCTGGGTAAATATTTAGCTTCATTTATTGTACGGAATGATGCATCCTCGCTTTTTGCGCCGGAAAATCGTGATGCACTCTTTCCTTCTGGGCAGTTGGCCTGGCGTTTTAGCGAAGAGCAGTTCATGAAAAAGTTAAATCTCAATTGGCTGGGTAGTGCAAAAATCAGGGCCAGCTACGGTGCCGGCGGAAATAATCGTATTGGCACTGACCTGTGGCGGGTACTTTATCTTGGCGGAAGCAATTATGGTTACGCAATTGATGAATCGGTTACTCCTGGATTTGCACCAAACGCTCTTGCTAATCCAAATATCAAGTGGGAAACTACAGTATCTAGAAATTTAGGCCTGGATCTGAACCTATTCGGGAGTCGGTTGACGGCTACATTAGATGTATACAGCAACAATACAAAAGACCTTTTACTGGTAGCAAAAGTTCCGGTAACCTCTGGTTGGACAGATCAGCAACAGAATATCGGTAAAACTTCCAATAAAGGAATTGAACTGCAAATTGGTGCTGCATTAGCCAATACGAATAATTTTGGCTATAATATCAATTTCAATATTTCTACCAATAAGAACAAAATTGTGAGTCTCGGATTTGACCAGTACGGAAATCCAAACAAATCTTATACGACTGCCTCTGGAGGCATTAACGGATCTGACTTTCTGGTACAAATTGGTGGACCTGTAGGCCAATATTATGGATATGTGAGTGACGGACGGTACGAGATCAGCGACTTTGATGCCACTTACAACGCATCATCGAACACCTATTCTTATAAATTAAAAGCTGGTATTCCTAGTGCCAGGGCGATTGCATTGGGTGCGAAAGATCCACAACCTGGAGATATGAAACTGAAAAAACTGACAGGAGATCCGGGAGGTGATATAACAACTGATGACCGAACGGTTTTGGGAAATGCATTTCCAAAGTTTGCAGGTGGAATCAATCAGCAGTTTAATTATAAAAATTTCGATGCCAGTATTTTTATGAACTTTTCAGTTGGTAATAAGACCTATAACGCCAACAAAACTGAATTTACCGGCCAGTATCTATATAAAGATAACAATATGCTGGCCGTTGTAGCAGACCGCTGGAAGTCTTTTGACGAAAACGGAAAAAAAGTATCCGATCCAGATCAATTGGCGGCAATGAACCAGAACACCAGTTTCTGGACACCGGCGGCAGGGCAGTACATCCTCACTTCTTATGCAATTGAGGATGGTTCCTTTCTTCGCATCAGTAACGTTACCCTGGGGTATTCGCTTCCAAAGAAGTTGTTAAACAAAACGCGAGTTTTTTCGAAAGTCAGATTTTATGCAACGGTAAATAACCTGTTCACCATAACCGGTTACTCAGGTTATGATCCTGAAGCCAATACCCGCCGTTCTCCGCTTACCCCAGGTGTAGATTATGCAGCTTATCCGAGAAGCCGCTACATTCTAACGGGCCTAGAGATCAGTTTTTAACTCAAAAGATCATTTGAAATGAAATCAGCATATAAAAAAATAATTACACTGCTTAGTCTGGGGACTTTAATCCTTACCAGCAGCTCATGTAAAAAATACCTGGATATTGAAAATCCATCGACCATTTCAAAGGATGTTGCTTTTGCCAGCGCATCTTATACCAATACTGCTATTGTGGGGATATATAACCTGCTGCCGGGTGACAACGGGCTAACTAAAGAAGGAACCATCTGGTCGATATCTGCAGATGACTTCAAAACTTCGGGTAGTTACAGTCCTGAAGACCGGAGAGGGATCAGTATGTACAGGGCGAGTTCTGCCAATGGAGAGTTATTAGATGCGTTTAAACAACTATACATTGGCGTAGAAAGATCAAATGTATGCATTAAGGGGATTTCGGGCTCGGCTTTATATGCCGACGGATCAGCTAACGAGTCTATTATGGGTAAATACATGGGGGAAGCCCTTGCGCTAAGGTCTTTATATTATTTCATTCTGGTTCGTAACTGGGGAAATGTAGTTGCACAATGGGAACCATCCGGAGATATTATTGAACTTGATGCGCCAGTTACCGCAGGTACGGCTATTTTGGACAGGGTGCTTGAAGACCTTAAGCTAGCTGAAAGTATGGTTCCCTGGCGTACCGAATCGGGTTATGGCAGTACCAGGTGGACAAAAGGATCGATCAAAGCTTTGCGTTCCAGAATTGCACTGTTCCGTGGTGGTTATATGATGGATAAAGATAGCCATACCATGTTGCGCAGTGCGGACTATAAGAAATACTATCAGATTGCTTTTGATGAATGCAAAGAGGTGATGGGTAAGCGCGGTGAGCATGATCTAAATCCAGTTTATGAGAATATTTTCAAGTCGCTGCACAGCAGTACCAGGTCCGATCCCACCAACGAACTGATGTTTGAGGTGGGTGCGTATGGTGCAGGTTCAAGAACGGATACAAAGCTTGGTTATTACAATGGCTTGCGGATCAATGGGGCATCGCGTTTTGGTGGCGGTGGTGGCGGATTGATGGCCATTTCTAGCTATTTTTACGAGTTTGACCAGATTGGCGACTGTAGAAGGGATGTGACAATAGGGTCTTATGAAATTGACCTCAATAGCCAGAAAGTGATGAACACCTTGAATAATATGACTGATGCTAAATTCAGGAGATCATGGACCAATATTATTGGTACCACACAGACGCTTGCTGTTAACTGGCCTGTTATCCGTTTTGCAGATGTGTTGCTGATGTTTGCGGAGGCGGATAATGAAATCAACGGTGCACCATCAGCAGCAGCCCAGGCGGCACTGATGGAAGTGAGAAAACGTGCTTATGTTGGTTTTGAGGATCGCATTCCTGCTATACCTGCCAGCTATGTCGGATTTTTCGATGCCATTGTTAAAGAGCGCTTATTAGAGTTTGGAGGTGAGGCCGTACGGAAGTATGACCTGATCCGCTGGAATATCATGGCGAGTAAATTCGCTGAGACCCGCGTCAAGCTCCGTCAGTTAATGAATGGAGAAGGTGCTTATGTGAATGTGCCAAAATATGTGTACTCAAAAGCGGCAGTTTATAATGTAGTCGGGTCTCAATTGGAATTTAATACCCTGGACACTTATGGTGGTTCTCCTGCTGTAACTTTGTTTCAACCAGGTTTAGGTGTTTCAGGTGCTCCCTCGGGATATACCACTAAGAATTGGCGGGCTTCGCTTAACGAGGAATACATCTCTGGGAATCAGACTGGTTTTGCTACTTATTTTGAGCAAAATAAAAGTGAGGTTTTCCCATTCCACAACGATGTACTGCTCTACAATACCAGAACTATTCAGAACTATGGTTATTAATTCTATCAATATGAAGACAAATATCTTTTCAATCCGTATACTGGTTCCATTATTCATGATGTTGCTAAGCGCATCTGCCTGCAAAAAAGATCCAAACGAAGGGCTAGGGGCACCGCGTCTGTTTAAGCCGGGCGGTATTTCAATCAAAACGGAAGCAACATCAGCAAAGATCACCTGGGCTGCACCTGTACTAAGTGCCAAGCTGAACCTCTCCTACCTTACTGAGTTTTCCCAGGATTCGACATTCTCGAGTTCGGAATTTTCAATTAAAACGGATACCATTGGTGCAGTGGTAACTGACGAAAAACTTATCGTGCGTAAAAAGTATTACGTTAGGGTAAGGGCAGAGGCTACTGCAACCCAGCCAGAATCTCAATGGCAGGTCAGCAGTGGGTTCTCCATTACCGGTGAGCAGCTTTTTCTGCCGGTTCGCGAACTTGAGATTCTGGAAACCCAGTTTACACTACGCTGGAAACCAACAGCAGGTTTGGACAAGATCACACTGACGCCGAAAGATGGAACAGCCACTAATCTTCCCATTTCTGCCTCAGAAGCAACGGCGGGGGTAAAAACTGTATCTGGACTTCTTCCAGGGACAACCTATGCTTCGGAAATTTTTCTTGGCAGCAGAAGTAAAGGTTTACTCGAAATCTCAACACTGGCCACAACGGTATACACTACCATATTAAATTCAGGTGCTGATATTGTGGCGGCTGTTAATGCAGCTGGCAACAATGCGGTCATCGGACTTAACCCGGGTACCTACAGTGCAGGATCAGCGAATTTTACCTTATTGCAAAAATCAGTAACCCTTAAATCTACTTCCGGAAATCCTAAGGATACCAAGGTTAATTTTAAAGAGTTTACCTTAAGAGGAACCGGAGCTGGTATCGGACTTGATGGAATAGAGCTGGATGGAAAGGCTTCAGGATCACTTTATTTCATTAATCCTACAGGAGTACTGGCTGATGCGGAAAAGGCTGAGTTTGCCAGTGTGAAAATTAACAATTGTATCATACACAGTGCAACAACAAGTTTCTTGAGGGCGAATCGTGGTGCGGCTGCCGGAGATTATAAAATAGATCAAATTGTGGTTAAAAATTCCGTTGTTTATGACATCGGATCAACATTGGGCTATATCTGTTTTCATCTGGATAAACTGCAGTTTAATGCACTAAGCGTTACTAAATCTACATTTTATGATATCGGACAAGCCTTTTTAAGCTGTTCAACAGTGATCGCCGGCTCGCCACCAATAATCACCGTTGATTATTGCACCTTCAATAACTTTGGTGCCAATGGCAGGTATATATTTATGGATGCAGGTGCCAATCCTGTTCGGTTTTCTATGACCAATAGCATCATTGCCAATGTACCGAGGCCGTCTGGAACGGTAAACGGAGTAACTATGCGGGCTACCGGGGCCGGTACTACCCTGGTTTTTAGCTATAACAATACCTTTAATTTCACCAATGGATCAGGTGCTGCTCTTACCCAGCCTAGTGCCAATACTTCCCAGGCAGGGAACCTGGCAATCGGTCTGGGTTGGGACGTAACGACTAATAATTTTACCCTTCCGGCTACTTCACCACTAAGAACGGCAGGCAGTTCTGGCGTAGCCATAGGCGATCCAAGGTGGACTTACTAAAATGAAATTAACCGAGAACATATCATATCCATACTTATGACCAAGAAAAGCTGTTTAAGTTTCCTACTCTTATTACTATATTTTTTTAATCCGTTCAGTGGAATGGCCCAGATGGCCCGATTTCCTTTTGAGGACTACAAACTCAGCTTTGACGTGCGTGTTGACGACCTGATAGGTCGGCTGACATTGGAAGAAAAAGTGGCGCAGATGCTCAATTCTACGCCTGGTATTCCACGATTGGGCATTCCGGCATACGATTGGTGGAACGAGACGTTACACGGCGTAGCACGCTCTCCATATCGTGTGACAGTTTTTCCGCAGGCCATTGCTATGGCTGCCACCTTTGACGAGGCTGCACTTTTTAAAATGGCCGACTATTCTGCAACGGAAGGCAGAGCAGTGTATAACAAGGCCTTAGCCAGTGGTAATGGAGGTAGAAAATATGTGGGACTTACCTATTGGACGCCCAATGTAAACATTTTCCGAGATCCACGCTGGGGAAGGGGACAGGAGACATATGGAGAGGATCCCTTTCTGACCTCCTCGCTGGGTGATGCTTTTGTTCGCGGATTACAAGGTGATGATCCAAAATACCTGAAGGCTGCGGCCTGTGCCAAACACTACGCGGTACATAGCGGTCCTGAACCTTTGAGACACAATTTTGACGTTGATGTTTCAGCATATGACTTATGGGATACTTATCTTCCTGCATTTAAAAAACTTGTTGTGGATGCTCAGGTGGCGGGTGTAATGTGCGCTTACAATGCTTTCAGAACCCAGCCTTGCTGTGCCAGCGATCTGCTGATGACAGGTATCCTTCGCGATCAATGGAAATTTAAAGGCTATGTAACCTCAGATTGCGCCGGTATAGACGATTTTTTTATGAAGCACAAAACACACCCGAATGCAGAAGCTGCGTCTGTTGATGCTGTATTTCATGGGACAGATGTAGAATGCGGGCACAGTGCTTACCTGTCGTTGGTTCAGGCCGTAAAGTCGGGCAAGATTTCTGAACACCAGATTGACATTTCTGTAAAACGCTTATTTATGATTCGTTTCCGTCTTGGGCTGTTCGATCCGGTAAGCATGGTGTCTTATGCCCAGGTACAGGATTCCGTTCTTGAATCTGCAGAACATCAGGCACATGCATTAAAAATGGCACGGGAGTCTATGGTGCTTCTCAAAAATGATCAGACACTTCCTTTAAGTAAAAATCTGCATAAGATCGTGGTTCTTGGTCCAAATGCAGACAATTCGAGCTCAATATTGGGTAATTACAATGGAAATCCATCGAAACTATCGACAGTTCTGCAGGGAATCAAAGCTAAAGTTGGTGCAGCAGTTCAGGTTGTTTACGAGCAAGCTATAACATTTACAAGCGATGAGCTTTTGGATTACAAAGCAGTTAAAGGATCTTTCTCTTTTGATGGTAAACCGGGGGTTAAAGCTGAGTATTATCACAACAAGGATCTTCAGGGAACGCCCAATATTACCCAAAGAGAAGATCAACTGGGTTATCAGTGGCAGGAAGGTGAGGCTGTTGCAGGAAGCTTAACTGCCAATGATTTCTCTGCCCGATTTAGCACTTCTTTCAAATCTGAGGACGATCAGAACCTTTCGCTGGAAGTTGAAGCCGACAATGGCTGCCGGCTTTTTATCAACGGCAAATTGGTGTTGGATAGCTGGATTGTCAAAAAGAGCGAGGTTAAAAAATACATGCTGCTAGCAAAAAAGGGAATCTCTTATGATTTTGTGATTGAAAGCTGGCAGGGAGATGGCAATGCATATCTGAAATTTAATATGGGTAAATATGTGAGGACGGATTTTGACGACATTGTAAAAAGACATGCTGATGCCGATGTTTTCATTTTTGCAGGTGGCATCTCACCACAACTGGAAGGCGAATCTATGCGAGTAAACGAACCTGGTTTCAATGGGGGAGACAGAACCTCTATTTTGATTCCCGAAGTTCAGACCGAGCTAATGAAAACATTAAAGCGGTCTGGAAAGCCAGTTGTATTTGTTATGATGACCGGAAGTGCCATCGCTACCCCTTGGGAGAGCGACCAGGTATCTGCAATATTGAATGCCTGGTATGGCGGACAGTCGGCCGGAACGGCTGTGGCAGATATCCTTTTTGGAGACTATAATCCCTCAGGCAAATTACCGGTAACTTTTTACAAAAGCGATAGCGATCTGGCTTCATTTGTTGACTACAGTATGGCTAACAGAACATATCGCTATTTTAAAGGAAAGGCACAATATGGCTTCGGTTACGGGTTGAGTTACACTAGTTTTTATTACGATCAGGTTCAGGTTTCATCGGCTCCTGATAAAAACGATAAAATTAAAGTTACCTGCCGGGTAAGCAATAAGGGAAAGATGTCAGGAGATGAAGTTGTTCAGTTGTATGTGCTTGCTGGGAAGCGGAAAATTAAAATGCCGATTAAGGCACTTAAAGGTTTTCAACGTTTGAGCCTTCACGCGGGCGAATCTAAGAACATCAGTTTTGAGCTGAGCCGGGAAGATTTATCCAACATATTGGAGGATGGAACTAAGGCCTTAATGAGGGGTAATGTAGCGATTAGTATTGGTGGAGGCCAGCCTGATGAGCCCAATTTAACCAGTGGAAATGTTATAAAAGCAAATGTTAAGTTTTTTTGATATCTCAGGGTAAATGATACATTCCGCCAGGTTTTTTAACCTAGCGGAATGTTGTAAAGTCTGTTGAATTGTTTTAGCTTTAGTCGGCAGTATAGCCATGGTGCATCTGATTATAGAAAAATACTGAATGAAGCGCATATTTACTTTAAGCGTAAAGATTATTGTTGCCTTAATTTTAATGTGTGGGGGGATTTCTGCGCAGCCGCCGGCAAAAATTGAACATTATTCCACCGAAGATGGATTATCTCATGATGTGATCACCTGTATGTTTCAGGACAGACAGGGCTTTATGTGGTTTGGCACCTGGAATGGCATCAATCGTTTTGATGGACATCAGTTCCGTTCCTTTACTTCCGCTCCTGGAGACAAGTCCATGATCAGAAACGATCGGATTGACCAGATTTTTGAAGATAAGGCGAACCATTTATGGATCAAGTCTTACGATGGACAAATCTACCGGTTTGATAAAGGAACAGAGCAGTTCACCCCGTTATCTGTTATCATTGGTTTGAAAAGGAAAATTGTATTTGATAAAATTCTTTCTACAGAAGACGGGATGCTCTGGGCCAGTACCGTGAGCAATGGGTTACTGGCAGTGGCGGATGTGAGCATGGAGAAATCCAATTACTACACTTATTCTAAATCAAATAAAAATGCGGATCAACTTCCATCAGATACCATCAATTTTTTCGCGAAAGATGGCAAGTCCAGGTTTTGGGTAGGAACACCTAAAGGGTTGGTTCGGCTTACAAGAACTTTATCTTCGAGGTTTTCGGCTTTGCAAATCAAATTCAAGGGACGGCTAACAGATCATTTTTCTGCAGTAGGAATAGGGGCCAGATCTATATACTTTGGCACGGCTTCGGGAGATCTGATTGAGTTGGACAGAGTCTTAAATAAATATACCAGGTTTACTGTCAATAGTTCGAAAATCAATTCCATATTACAAAGCCGGAATCAGGCAAAAGTTTATCTGAGTACAGCTTTGGGGCAGGTTATTACTTTTGACAACCGGACAAAAAAATACAGCCAGTCAGTGAATTCATCCGGCCAGGCACTGTATTCAATTTTCGAAGATGGAAAAGGCAATTTGTGGCTTGAACCGGAAAAAAAAGGTGTTGTGCGTTTTGATATTCACAATGGTAGACTTGATGTCTATAGTCAAAAAAATGATGCCTTCAATGTTGTTCCACGCAATCATTTCAGGGTTTTTGAAGATAAAAATGGTGTCGTATGGTCTGTGTTAAGAGATGGTGGATTTGGATATTTTGATGATTCAGCAGCTAAATTTAAGTACTTTTACAATGAACCAGGGGCTGCATCGAGTCGGTTTTCAAATCTTGTAGCTGTCGCTTTTTATGACCGATCAGGAGTGATGTGGCTACATACTGATCAACGTGGACTAGATAAGGTTATATTTACACCAAACGATTTCAATCAGCATTTGGTAACACCAACAGGTGTATTTAAATCGGAAAACGAAATCCGGGGACTGATGTGCGATTCAAAAAACCGGCTTTGGGTGGGAGCGAAAAGTGGTAAGTTTTATATTTATGACAAGGGGAGTATTGCCAAAATCACTTTTGATGGTGTTCCAAAGGACGGAATTGGATCTGTTTATACGATTTTTCAGGCTGATAACCGATGCGTTTGGATAGGTACAAAAGAGAATGGGCTTTTTATGGCCCAACCGCTGGATAAGGAAGAAACGCATTATCAGCTTACCCATTTCCTGCACAAGTCTGGAGACCCACTTTCTATTAGCAGCAACCAGATTTATTCGGTTGTAGCAGATAGCCTTCACAGGATCTGGGTTGGAACATTTGACGGGGGGGTAAATATGTTGGTTCCAGGCAGGCAGGAGCAAACTTTTGTCCGGTTTTACGATGGAGTGAATGGATATCCCAATGGCTATCATAAAATCCGGCATCTGGCGATGGACGGTAAGGGTAGATTGTGGATTGCTTCTACTGATGGCCTGGTAGTGGCAGATGTCCTTAGAAAGGAGGGGGTTAGGTTCCGTACTTACAGCAAGTTACCTGGAGACATCAATAGTTTAGGTAACAACGATGTTCAATACGTGTTTAAAGGGCATGATGACCGTATGTGGCTGGCTACTTCTGGCGGAGGGTTGAATTTAGCCCAGCAGCAATCAGGATCGGATTCACTTACTTTTAGGATTTTTTCTACGCGGGATGGCCTGGCCAGCAATTACATTCTGAGTTGCCATGAAGATCGGAACCATCAGCTTTGGGTAGCTACCAAAAGTAGCTTGTCCCGATTCGACCCCTTGAAAATGAAATTCGACAATTTCAATTCTTACGACGGCCTCCCTAGTAGTGGTTTTTCTGAGGCATCCTGTACAATTACAAAGGAAGGAAAGATGTTTTTTGGCACGATAAGAGGGTTGTTAAGTTTTGATCCTTCCAGCATCAAATACCATCCCGTTCATGCCAATATGGTGTTTAATAATCTTTATATCAACAACAAAGAGATCAGGGCGGGCTCGGATCAGTCCATATTAAAAAACGATATAGATAAATCATCGGCCTTGATACTTAGCCATCATCAGAATACGATCAGTATTGATTACTCGATATTGGATTTTAGATTGGGTGATCGGCAACAATATATGTATCGGTTAAAAGGCTTTGATTCTACCTGGGTTGACAATAAGAACCAGCATAGAACCACTTATACCAATTTGCCACCAGGAAATTATGTGTTCGAAGTGAAGAGTTTTGACAACGATAATTACACTAATTTACCGCAGAAAAAACTGTTTATAACCATTCTGCCTCCATGGTGGAAAACCTGGTGGGCTTATGTCATTTACGTATGCCTTTTTTTTGCAGGGGCATTTGTTGTGCGGAGAATCATCTTTACCGTATTGAAGCTACGTCAAAAGATTGCTGTAGAACAGAAAATGACTGCATTGAAAATGGCTTTTTTTACCAATGTATCTCATGAATTACGTACTCCGCTTACCTTGATTTTAAATCCAACCGAGGAGGTGCTAAAAAATGAGCTGCTTTCTGAACAGGGGAAACTTTACTTATCCATCGTGAGACGAAATGCAGACCGGATGGTTCGGTTTGTAAATCAGCTTCTGGACCTGAGGAAAGCGCAAAGCGGACAGGATCGCTTAAGGTTAACAGAAATGGAACTCGAACCTTTTCTCCGCAGTGTTATGGACTATTTTGATGAAACCGCCATAGCGAGTTGCATCGAAATGAAGCTGAGCGGAGACGCGGGAATAACACTGCCTTTAGATGCTGATAAAATGGAAACTGTTATTTATAATCTTTTGGGCAATTCATTTAAATTTTCGCCACAGGGATCGATTATAGAGGTTTCGGTTAAATCCGAATCCGGTACTGCTGCAATTATCGAGGTGCTAGACCAGGGCCCGGGGGTTCCCGAAGAAGATCTTGAAAATATTTTCCAACTTTATCATGAAAGTGAAGCCTTGGCAACTCAGCATTTAAAAGGAACTGGAATAGGGCTTGCGCTTGCCCGGGAACTTGTAGCGCTTCATGGTGGAAAGATTTCAGCAAGTAACCGTAACAATCGGGGGTTATCGATCAGGATTGAATTGCCAATCCTGCATGATTTATTCCCTTCAGGAGAAGGAGCCATCGACGCTGACAGTCTGGATGTTCATGTAGCCAAACAAGGAGCAGTAAAACCTATAATGGCACAACCGAATGTTAGTGTTGTTGAGGGCATTGCAAAACAGCTGGTACTTTTAGTAGAAGATAATGAGGATATGCGGTCATTTCTAGCCAATAATCTGAGTGGTACTTACCGAATACAGACTGCTGCTGATGGGTTAGAAGGCTTGGTATTGGCTGGGAAAATTCAGCCAGATGTGATATTAAGTGACATCATGATGCCTAGGATGGATGGGATACAGATGTTAAACAGACTTAAGAACGAACAAGCTACCAGCCATATCCCCGTGATTTTACTTTCTGCAAAAAGTGCGATTGAAAGTCAGGTTACGGCGCTTAATTACGGTGCTGATTTCTACATTAGCAAGCCCTTTGATAACGCGCTCCTCTTTGCGGCAATAGCCAATATCCTGCTTCAGCGTAAAAAACTTGTAGAAGGGATTGTATCGGGTCAGAAAATTGTTGATCTCAGTCCGGGACAAGTTGTGGTGACTTCAAAAGACGAGATTTTTTTACAAAAAGTGATTGATATTGTAAATCAGAAAATGTCTGATCCGGAATTTAACATTGATGCGGTGGCTGAAACGGTGAATATGGCAAGGGCAACTTTTTTTAAAAAATTCAAAAGTCTTACTCAGCAAGCTCCCGTAGAATTTGTCAGGGACATGAGGTTAAAAATGGCCAGGCAGTACCTGGATTCAGGAACTGGAAATATCAGCGAAGTATCTTATGCCGTAGGATTTGGAAGTGCAAAGTACTTTAGTACCTGTTTTAAAACAATGTATGGGTTGTCGCCATCAGATTACCTGAAAACCTTAAAACCGAAAGCGTAATGAATTGTTATTTCCATAGCAACAATTTCTGAGTATATTTAAATAAAACTATAATTATGAGCTCGATCAACAAGAATGACATCAAGCAAGAAGTGTTTGACTTATACGATGATTATGCACATGATCGGCTTGACCGGCGGTCATTTGTTCAGAAACTATCAATTTACGCCGTTGGTGGTTTGACGGTGCCTGCACTGATGAGTTTTTTGATGCCTGATTACCAGGGGAATGTTCAGGTTAAGCCTGACGATCCTGGATTAAAATCGGAGTATATCAATTATTCGTCTCCAAAGGGTGGTAAGACGATAAAAGCTTTATTGTCTAAACCTGTAGATGTTAAAAATAAGCTTGGTGGAATTATTGTAGTTCATGAAAACAGGGGTCTTAATCCCTATATAGAAGATGTGGCCAGAAGAGCGGCACTTGCAGGATTTGTTTCCCTTGCTCCAGACGCGCTGACTCCCCTTGGCGGGTACCCCGGTAATGATGATCAGGGACGTGAACTGCAAAGCAAGAGAGACAAAGGAGAAATGGAAGAAGATTTTATTGCTGCGTATGAATATCTGAAAAACCACAAAGATTGTAATGGTAAGGTAGGGGTTGTTGGCTTTTGTTTTGGTGGTGGCATTGCCAATATGATGGCCGTTAGGATTCCGGGGTTGGCTGCATCGGTACCTTTTTATGGCGCCCAGCCTGCGCTTATTGATGTGCCTAAAATAAATGCGCCATTGATGTTGCATTATGCATCACTGGATACCAGGATCACGGCAGGCTGGCCAGCTTACGAAGCTGCTTTAAAAGCAAATGGCAAGAAATACGAGGGATTTATTTACGAAGGTGTGAATCATGGTTTTCACAACGACACTACGCCTAGATATGATAAAGCAGCAGCCGAACTGGCCTGGAAGCGGACAATTGATTTTTTTGCTCAGAAATTGGCATAAAAGATGTAAATTAGGGGCATTCTAAATAAAATTCATGATTAAGTTATTTGTAGTGGGATATCCACTGGACATTCAGGATTCTGACCTGATTGAAATGTTCGCCATTCAGGGCATGGTTCATAGTGTGCAATTGATAACCGATAAGTTCACGCGTAAGCATAAAGGATTTGGTTTTGTAGAAATGGTAGATCAACAAGGAGCAGAACGCGCAATTGAAGCATTAAACGGACGGGTAATAGGTGGAAGAAAAATTACGGTTAAATTTGCCGACGAGAAAAGAGAAGAGAAACCACGTTCATTTAAGGATAATCGTTTTCCCGCAGATGGTACCCGGTCTACTTCAGGTGCTACAGAACAGTTCAAAAGCAAACGGCCAAGGAAACTCTTGTCTGACCGTTAATTTATTGAGGATTAGTGGGTTTATGTTTTAATGTGGAAGTTTGTTTTTTAGAATTCCATATAAATAGGTGCCAACTACTGCACCAAGAACCACAACCAACATCGATAAATATCCGTAACCGATGTTTACAAACATTGGGCCCGGACAAGAGCCTGTTAATGCCCAGCCTAAGCCAAAAACTGATCCGCCGATGAGGTATTTCCGCCAGGACATCTCTTTGCTCTGGAGTGTAATTGCTTGTCCTGATACATCCTTTATCTTTAATTTCTTAATGAGATAAACGGCTATAACCCCCAATACCAGAGCGGTGCCGATGATGCCATACATGTGAAAAGACTGAAAACGGAACATTTCCTGGATTCTGTACCAGGAAATGGCTTCGGATTTAGCCATTACAATTCCAAAAAATATGCCTGTGAATATAAATTTTAATCCTTTCATGTTTTAGAAGATCAGGGGTAGTAAAAAATGGGTCATGATCAACCCGCCAATAAAGAAGCCAATGACAGCAATGAGCGAGGGCAGTTGTAAGTTTGATAAACCGCTAATGGCATGACCTGAAGTACAGCCACCTGCATAACGCGAGCCAAAACCAACCAGCAATCCCCCAACCAGCAAAATAAGCAAGCCTTTTGGAGAACTGAAAACTTCCAGACCAAAAAGCTGATCAGGATTCATTTTTCCGTCAAATTTAATGTTGAGTTTTGAGATGTCGTCTATAGTGGATTGCGATAGGACTAAAGGCACATCATTTTTAAGTAGGGTTGATGCAATAACCCCACCTATTACAGAACCGATGAGAAACAGTAAATTCCATTTTTGCGTTCTCCAGTCAAAATCAAAAAAGCTGATCCGTTTTCCAGCACCTGCAAGGGTACATAAAGTTCTTAAGTTGGAGGAGAATCCGAAGGATTTTCCGAAACTAAGTAATAAGACCATAATTAATGCAATGGCTGCACCTGAAGTATACCAGGGCCAGGGTTGTCGAAGTAAAGCTAACATGCTGTTTTAATCAGGTGCTTATGAGTTATGTTTGGTGGATATTTTCTTTCTGTTGCTTGCCTTTTTAACAGTAGGCTTGGCTGTTGTGGGGTTGAGTTTCCTGATGTAAATGTGTTTGCCGTTTCCTTTTCCACTTTCCCGCTCATCCACTTCAAATCGGTTAATGCTTTTAATTAATGGCAGTAATTTAGAAAAGCCATAGTTTCTGGAGTCAAAGTCCGGCTTTTTTTTCATCATCAAACTGCCCAGGTCGCCAAGATAAGCCCAGCCATCTTCATCAGCCAAATCACTGATACTGTCAGAGAATAACCTGATGATTGCTGGATCAACTTTATTCAAGGGTTGGTTTTCCTGAGTTTTGGTGCTGGTATTTGTCTGTATTGCGTTGTTATCTTCCATAGGCTGTGTTTTTGGCTTCAGGATTTCGATGTAAATGAATTTGTCGCAGGCTGTAATGAAGGGTGGAAGTGTTTTCTTTTCTCCAATACCGATTACTTTCATTCCGGCTTCCCGAAGTCGGGTGGCCAGCCGGGTAAAATCACTGTCGCTGGACACAATACAAAATCCATCTACTTTGCCAGTATATAAGATGTCCATTGCATCAATAATCAAAGCACTATCGCTCGCATTTTTACCACTGGTGTAACTATACTGTTGAATCGGGGTAATGGCATTTTCAAGTAGTACTTTTTTCCAGCCGGATACGGTTGGCTTTGTCCAGTCTGCATAAATTCTTTTGAACGTCGGCGTGCCATATTTGGCTATTTCTTCAAACATCTCTTTGACATTTGCATATGGAACATTGTCTGCGTCAATCAGTACAGCCAGTTTAAGGTCCTTTTCATTTTTCATCGGTATATAATTTATTCATGTGCCATGAGCAAATGATTTTGTTAAAGATAAGGAAACGTTTACCTTTAATTTCTAATCGTAACAAAACTATGCCACATATTGTCATCATATCATCCAGCATACGAAAAGGTAGAAATAGCCACAGAACCGCTTTGTATTTTAAAAATTTTATAGAAAATAAGGCGCTTGCTTCAGTTGAACTATTGGATTTGAAGGCGTATAACTTTCCTTTATTTGAAGAACGCCTGCGCTTTTTTGATCAACCAACAGCCTTAATGTTGGAATTTGCAGAAAAAATTAAAAATGCTGACGGGGTGCTTATCGTTACTCCAGAATATAATGGAGGTTATCCTTCCAGTTTAAAAAACGTTATTGATTTACTTTATGATGAATGGAAGAGAAAACCTGTTGCCATCTCGACCAATTCGGGCGGACCTTTCGGTGGCACACAAGTAATTACCTCATTGCAGTTCTCGTTGTGGAAAATTGGTGCCTGGACAGTTCCTGCCATGTTTCCGGTCCCAAAAGTTCAGGATGCGTTTGATGAAGAGGGCATACCTTCAGATCAGGCTGGGACAGATAAAAGGGCTAAAGCGTTTATTGACGAACTTTTGTGGTGCATCAATGCTAAAAGTAAGATGCCATAAAGGGCATCTTACTTTATATGAGTTATTACGCCGTTAAGTAATTTTACTTTTGTCAATTGCTTAAAACAAAATTCCGATTTGAGGGTTATGCTATAAACACTTAAAAAATGGAATATCAATTAATCATTATAGGTGCTGGTCTGTTGCTCATACAGCTTCGCATACCAATGACAAGTAAAAAGTAATTAGTCTACTATCTCGTCGGTAATGTCCAGTTTGAAATGGTAGAGTAATCCTGCCAGGTTGTATGCTGAGAATTTAGCTTGCTTTACTTTATTCAATGCGGGGTCGAAATTAAAGTTTCTGGAGGTTCTAAAATCAGTTTTTTCTAAGATGGTACGATTAAAAGTAGCTCCGGATAAGTCGCAGTTTTGAAACACACCAGCTGTCAAATCTGCTTCTTCAAAGTCTGTTTCTTTTAATGAACAAGCGATAAATTTTGTTTTTCTAAGTTTTGTGCCATAGAATGTGGAGTAGTCAAGTTGGCTGTTTTCAAAATGAAAGGAAAACATGAATTTGTTACACTTTGAAAAGTCAATACCCAATACTTTACAACCCGTAAAGCTGACGTCCCTGAAACCCGCGCCTGTTACTACTGTTAATGAAAGATTACATTGTTTAAAATGACAGTCTACAAAGTCGTTGTAGCTTAAATCACTTTTGGAAAAGTCGCAACTTACAAATTCACAATTGACAAATTCACGGTTTTTTAGTTGCTTTTCTGCGTAATTGATACTGGTGAAAGTTTTATTCTGGTGAACTATAGTTTCGTCTGAACTGCTCATAGTTGAATTTGAAGGATTTAGGAGGAAATCGGCTCAAGCTTAGTTTAAATTTGATGTGCGAGAGGGTAAAGCTTATGCTGGGCTATCTCTAGCAGTTCTGAATAAGTTTGTTTATGGTCGGCTTTAATCTCATGGATCAAGTTTACAGCCTGTTCTTTTTTAAGCTCTTTAGCAGTCAAGTAAAGGGATTCAAGACGGATTATTTTACTTTGCAGGATCTGTTGTGCACAGTGTAACAGCTGAATGTCCTTCAGTATGGATTTTTGTTTTGCAAAACCACAACAATCCATGGCTTCAGTATACAGCTGGTCATCCAGAACCTGGGTAATACGTGAGGTTTTAAGCCCTTGTAAATCGATTAGTAGGCTCAGTTTACTCATGTGGCTTTCCAGATTGGTTTGTTCCGGGGAAAGTGTATGGCTCAATTCAGCTGACATGGCCGTTTTTGCTATTGTCTCATAGCATTTAAGGTATTTTTTGTCTGCTGCATATAAACCCGCAACTGTACTGTTAAATAATTCAATGAGATTTAATGGCGGAGTTTTCATGAGTATTGTAAGGAGATTTGCTGCGAAATTAACATTTCAAATCCATTCTCCCTAATCAGAAGACAATTATCCCATGGGTGCTTGATTTTATTAAATTGATTTAGATCAATACTGAATTACCTAAAAATGAAGCATGAAGATCGAAGGCTGTGTATCTTTATCAAGACGATTACCAAATATCTGATTCTTATTTATGCCTGAGTTACCCGATTTAGAAATTTTTGCTGAAAACCTGGACAAACGATTTAGGAATAAAGTACTGGAGCAGGTTGAAATTAAATTAGCAAAATCTTTAAATGTTGCTTTGGCTGAACTGAAAGTGAATTTGGAAGGGCAGGAGTTAAAGAGTTTGACGCGAAATGGTTTAGCGATTTCACTTCAGTTTAAAAATCATGCAGTTTTAACGGTAGACCTCATGTCTTCTGGAAAAATAAATGTACTGAGAAGTAGCGATGTCACAGCGGTCAACCTGATCAATTTGTATTTTAAAGGTGGCGATGTGCTTGCTGTAACAGATCCTAAAGATCTGTCGGTATTTAAGTTGAATCCAATACAGGCGACTGTTCCGGACGCCTTGAGTAAAGAAATGACTTTTGAATATTTAAGCAGTATGCTTCTGGATAACAAAAAACAGATTAAAAAGGTATTGCTGGATCAAAAAATAATCCGTGGCATTGGTCATGCTTATGCAGATGAAATTCTTTGGTATGCCGAGATTTCACCTTTTTCAATTGCCGGTAAAATCCCGGCAAACCAAATCAAGAAATTACAAAAAACAATTAAATATGTGTTATTAGACGCCATCAAGCAAATTAAAAAGCTGAGTACTGAGCAAGTTGCTGCTGAAATGCATGATTTTCTTCTGATTCATAATCCGGGAAAGGAGAAGAGTCCAACTGGCCGCGTCATCAAAACCAGATCCAAAGCCGGGATGATGACCTATTATACCGACGAACAAGTTTTATGGAGCTAAAAAAGCACCGCAAAATGGTGAAAGCTTAAAATTATATGCGACATTGGCTAAGTTTGTAATACTCAATGTGCATTCATGGATGGTAAAATATTAAGATTTATTTTTTTTGGAAATTACTTTGTTGGCCTGCTTGCAGTAGCGCTTACTTTGGAATCGACCAAACAGTTGAGATTGCCTTATAATTCAATTGACTACTATTTGTTGTTGTTTCTCGCTCCGATCATTTATTATACTTACGCTTACCATCAAATTTTGGGAAAGCCGCTGGCAAATAATCCCAGAAGTACCTGGTATTATCAGCATAGGCATTTTATAAAGGTAAGCCAGATTGTACTCCTAGTATTGTGTATTGGACTAGCATTGAAACTGCTCTATCATAATTTCGAACGGATTTTACAGCTTTCTATCACAGAATGGCTTGCAATTTTCATTTTTGTAGTGGCGGGAGCCTTATATTATGGTTTGTTGCCTAAGTCGTTAAAAGGACTCAATTTAAGAAATATTGGTTGGTTAAAGCCGATCCTTATTGGTTTTGTATGGGCTTGTTGTGCCAACATTTTGCCCTTGATTATGCTTAAGATAGAGGGTGTTGTTGTGCATTATGATGAATTGATGTGGTCCTGGCTGTTTGTCAAGAACTGGATGTTTTGTACCGTTAACGCCATTATTTTTGATATTAAAGATTATCCTACCGATGCAAATAAACACTTAAAAACATTTGTTGTGAGATTGGGCTTAAGAAAAACAATCTTTTACTTGCTGATTCCATTATTGCTGGTTGGCATGGTATCACTATATATATTTGTGAGTTATAAAGGCTTCGGTACGATTCCTTTTTTAATAAACCTGTTGCCATTCATACTGACCATTTACTTGGCTTATTCCATGCGACGGCGTAAAAAAATTCTTTATTATCTGGTGGTTATTGACGGTTTAATTTTGTTTAAAGCCATTTGTGGCATCACCGCCATGCAATTCATAGCCTGATCTCAAATGCTGAATAACTACGATAACATAGCGAAATATTACGATTTTTTAAGTCGTGCGGTGTTTTTTAAGTCGCAGGTAAACGCACAAACCTACGCGCTAAAGCGCATTGCTAAACATAGTCATATACTCATTGTTGGTGGTGGAACGGGCTGGATATTGGAAGAGATCACAAAAATACATTCCAGTGGTTTAAGTATTGTTTATTTGGAGATCTCATTAAAAATGATTGAATTATCCATGGCGAGGGATTGTGGTGCCAATGAGGTTGTGTTCGTAAACGAAGGTATTGAAGATTTCAGCGCATTGGAGCGATTTGATATCATTTGCACACCCTTCCTTTTTGATAACTTTTCGCAACAACGTGCAGATTTGATTTGGGTTAAACTAAATGGAATGTTAAGAACATCGGGCTTATGGTTGTTTACAGATTTTAACCTGGAGCGGCAGGGTGGGAAATGGTGGAAACAGTTCCTTCTCAAGTCCATGTATGCTTTCTTTAAATTACTTAAAATTGTGGAAGCTTCTGCGCTACCAGATACCAAATCTAATTTTGAGCAATTTAATTATTTGAAGCTGGAAGAACGACATTTTTACGGAAGTTTTATCCAAAGCGCGATATATCAAAAGTACCTGTAAATAGACGTGATTAAAGTTCAGTAACTCATTATGCAAGGATTTTGTTAGCTTTACCGCAGAATTATTTTTTTAGATCGTAAGTAATGAAGGCAGGCAATTTTAAGATGAATTACGAAGGCGAAAGTTTGTCGGCAGGGATAACGGTACGCGCCTCATTGGCTTCAAAAATTCTATTGTATGCATTAAATATTTTGTTAGTGGCTATCATCGTTTTGTTTACCTTAGGTGGCATCGGTGTAATTGTATTGTTTATTGTAGCTTTTGAATTTCTGTTTTTAAGGTATACTTTATGGAACCTTCATGGTTCTGAGACTTTTACACTTAGAAAAAAGACTTTAAGTTATCAATTGTCATATGGCCTTATTAAATTGCCCGTAAGAACACTTCCCATTTATCGATCCATCCGCGTAATTCCCTTTCATGAAAATTTTCAGAAAGGAAGCAATGCTATGAAACTGATTTTCGAATCATTTGACGAACGCGGTGAAGCAGTAAATCTTTATCAAACTGCATTGCTTATTACTCAGGAAGACTATGAAGTGTTTATGCAATCCTTTATCCGCTTTAATGAAGGTGTGAATGTATAAAAAAGGCAGCAACAGAATTCCTACATAATTTAGCCTTAGATTCGTCATAAATTTACTACGATGAAGCTATCATTCACATTTATGGCGATCTGTTGGTCACTATGTAATCCTTTTTTTTGTCTTGCACAGCAGCAAGACAGCCTAAGTAATACAAGTCAGGAACTATTCAAGAAAAATATGGTTCTCAATAGCGATACGGATTATCATCCGAAGTTTAAAGCTTTTATTGTTCCTGCTGTATTTGTCGGTTATGGTATAGTCTCTCTAGGCGACAATTTAGTTCGAAACCTGGATTTTACGACACGCAATGAATTACAGGAAGATCATCCTGCATTTGCTGCCCATTTGGATAACTATACTCAATTTGCACCCGCAGCGGCGGTATATGCCCTCCATTTGGCTGGTTTAAAAGGCAAACACTCGCTCGCAGATGCTACTGGTTTGTTGGTGCTATCCGAAGTGATCATGAGCGGAACAGTATTTTCGATTAAGCATGCTGTAGGACGGGAACGTCCAGATCAGGCTGACTTCAAGTCTTTCCCGTCCGGACATACGGCCAATGCTTTTGCTACAGCCGAGTTTCTAAATCAGGAGTATAAGGATGTTTCTCCGTGGATCGGTTATGCAGGTTATACTGTTGCCACTGCAACGGGTGTTTTGAGAATGTATAACAATAAGCACTGGGTAAGTGATGTTGTCGCTGGTGCTGGTTTTGGGATACTCTCCACGAAATTGGCTTATGTGCTTTACCCTAAACTAAAACGCTTGCTGTCAGGTAAAGGAGGACAAAATTATAGCCTATTGCCTTCTTATCAGCAACACGCCATCGGATTGTCTTTTAGCGGGAGTTTTTAGTGGTATAAATTGAATAAACAGATTCAAAAAGGAAAGGATAAGTTATTTTTAAACGAGACTGATATCCTGAACACCTTAAGAATCAAGAAAGAAATCGACGGCAATAGGTTTCTTCCAAACAGTATAAATTTAAAACGGCTGTTCTTATCTACCGTGTTTCGTAGAAGTCCTGATGGATGTCGAATTGTGCTTTATAAGTAAATTGGGCCTTCTCCAAGACTTTTTTTGCAGCAGTATTATGCCGGTTCACTATTGCCCCGATACTGGATATGCCCTGTGCCAGGATCCGGTCTACAATAGGCGGTAAAATCTCGGTCATGATGTAGCAACCCGTAGCCCGACCACTTAAATAGAATTCAATAAAGAAAGGATAATGATCCATATGATAATGTTCGCGCGCTACTTCCGGAGAAATCAGGTCGATGATGCCAACTACTTTGTTTAATTGCTTATCACTTATAAAATGAATATAATTGCGGCCAGAATGATAATTTACGATCATGGTCTGTAAAAATAATTCGGCTTCTTCGAGGTTGTGTAATCTTTTTCCTGGAATGAATCTTAATGTGCGGTTGTCGGATAGAATGGCATAAATATCATTAGTTAGCTGTTCAAATCTTTGCAGGTCATCTGGACGGAAGGGGTGAATCAGTAATTGTTCGTTCTCAAAAAAAACAGGTTTCAGCATCTAATTTACTTGTGTTTGTTTCTTGGTAGGTGAATGCCAAACTTAGGAAAAAATAGTCATTTTACTGGTATGAAGACCTGTTTAAAGTCGATTTGAAAACCTGGTTTTTACCTGTGGATTACTAAAGTATCGATTGCTATTCGTCATTCAGCGGCTCCGTTCAATTTAATGAACAATTTGAACAGGCTTTGTTCAGCGATATTTTCTTTAGTTAGTATTCAAATATTTATTAAACCTAAGCGCTTCATCTTATGAACTTTTTAATTCTTGGTAATGAGAATCCGGATTACAACCATCCGATCTTAGAAAAACACAATGTTCCTGAAATTTGCGGATCTCAACTAACGAAGGAGGAACGCTTGCTGAAAACTGTAGAAATTTTACAGTCAACTGCTTATGCTGCTGATATCGAAAAACTACGCATATTTTATAAAGAGAAAGTGACCAATCTTAAACTGATATTCGATAAGTACCTGAAAAAATATGGGGAGTTTCACATGCCTTCTGCCGGATTAGGGGCATGGATAAAGTTACACGAAGAAAAAGAATTGTCAAGGGCTTTACCAGAATTGGAAGCCCTGGGGATCTATGTGGCCCATGACAATCCGCAATTGAATCCCAAAGAAAGGATTGTAGGTATCAGAGTTGGTTTTGGTTTACCCGATCTTGAGGTTTACGAAAAGACCTTTGAATGTCTGGCTACTCATTTCAGTTAGATTGGCCAATAGAAGAAGGGAATAGGTTCAAGATCAACCTGGCTTATAAAAGAACACCCAGAAGTGCTAAAAGCATTCCTGGGTGTTAGTATGGAATCAATATGTAATGTATCGAAATTAATCAGCGTGTGTTCAATGATTTGAAGCTTAAACACATGCTTAACCAAACATTCTGCAAATGTACAAAAATTAAGTGGGTAAAGCTAGAAAATTCGGTAATTAAGTTTGGAATTTCGATGTGTTTGTTTTAAGTTCTTAGAGACCAGGTTGAAATGTTAAAAGCTAGCATAAAAAATGATTCTTTTAAAAGCGTAAAGGGCGGGCATTTTTTTAAATTTCAAAGCTATTCTGTGTTTAAATACCAGGGCTAATTGATTTTTGGTTTCAGTATCCAATCTTTCCAAATAGGGCACAAGTGCCGAACCTGATATGAATTCATAAAGTTCATCTGTTGTATTGGCTATAATGGGGTAGACTTTCATAAATATATTGATGTCCTGACCACCGTTTTCAAATAGAATCTGAGCATATTCATCCATACTAAGCAGGGGTGATACTCTCTTCCATCCATTTAATGCGCTATAGAAAGGCTCTTCTTGTACCAGATCCAATAAAATCTGGTTGAGGAGGTTATCGTCCTGTACAGGCATTTGCACCAGCAGCTGGCCACCCTTATTCAAATTAGTGATTATTTTTGGTAATAATGTCTGGTGATTATCTACCCATTGGATCGCTGCATTAGAAAAAATAAGATCCCAGCGTTCAGCGTTATCAACCTGCTCTTCAATGGTCTTATGCTCAAAAGTAATGTTTTTAAATGGCGCAGCTTTCTCTAACATTTCCTTTGAGGAATCTATACCTTTTACGGTGGGGGTTTGGAGTCTTTCTGCTAGCATATTGGTAAGCTCTCCCGTACCGCAGCCCAGATCAAGCGTTTTCATATTAGACTTGTCTCGGATTAGTTCAACCAGGTCAAAAAAAGGTTTAAACCGCACCAATTTGAATTCATCGTATTTTTCAGGATTCCATGCCATAATGTAATATCAGAGCAATTTTCAGGCCATGCATGTATTGAATAGAAACGGGGCCATCTCGCGATGAACCCCATTTAAACGCTCTCGGAAAGCAAAGTAATAAGATTTGCCGGTTTCAAAGATATTCAGTTTGTTCTTTTGATATTTTTCCGTTCATTTTTTATAGAAAGAACAGGCTTGTTTTTTTAAGTGCCATAAAAATGTTCAATGGCCAAACATTCATTTCAGATCTGGTGTTAATCTTATTAGAACTTAGCTAATATATTGCCTATGCCATCTCAATCCTTTGCCGGTCTTTATAAATTAATCACTTCAGTAATTCTGTATGTTTTTGGAATGGTTGTCCTGTTGTGGTTCCTGTACAAAATTATTAGTGTAGTGATGCTGTTGATTTTTGCGATTGTGCTTGGCTTAATCATCAATGCACCAGTAAGCAAACTTGAGAAAAAAGGAATGAAACGCTGGAAAGCATCTTTAATCGTTTTTCTATTGATATTTCTTGTTACTGGTGGACTTGGCTTTCTGGTAGTTCCTCACATCAGTCAACAGATAGATACTTTAGTAGGAAACCTACCTCAATACTATCATAGTTTATCCGAAAATGTTACTCAGCTTTTTAGAAAATATCCTGAGTTGAATAAGGAATTACAGGAGGGAGGACTTTCATTAACCGATGCTATGCCATCTTTGGGTAAGACCATGGTTGGACTAAGCAATTTCTCCATTTCGATTTTAGGGGGAATATTTGTTTTTATTGTTTTCATCTCTATTGTTGTATTCTTTGTCAGCAATCCTAGACCGATTGTTGAACTTTACTTGTCCATTTTTAAACCTGAAAGGAGAGATAAGGCCGAAAGGGCCTTAGAGCATACTTCAGTGATGCTGGTGGGCTGGATGAAATCTAATTTAATTGGAGGTTTGGTGCAAGCCGTACTGGTTTACGTCTTCTTAACCCTGATGAGTGTCCCTGGTGCTTTGGTATGGGCAGCGCTAGCATTTTTCTCAGAATTGATTCCTAAAATAGGATTTTACATTATGGCTATTCCACCTGTATTGGTTGCTTTATCCGTTAGTCCGGCTACTGCATTCTGGTGTTTGGTTTTCTTTTTACTCATGAATGAACTCGTAGCTGATTTCATGATGCCTAAACTTCGTTCTGCAACCATGAATATCCATCCGGTATCTTTATTGTTTTTGCTCCTTGCTATGGCAGCAGCTTTCGGATTAATGGGCGCTTTGCTGGCTACTCCTATGGCGGCTATTATTAAAGCTTATTATGAAGAATTTTATTTGAGCAGATTTAAAGATGATCCGAAAATGTCAGCGCGTATAGATCGGATTGTATATTCATAAGCCAATATTTGGAGAGCGATTATCATATTTATGTCAAACAGAAAATAAAATATTGACGATGGTAGGAGGTGATTGAAAAAGTTGTACATTTGTATCGAGAGCGTTAATTTAAACGGGAGTAGTCTTCGGATTATTCCCGTTTTCTTTTATTAGTACCTTTGCTTTTCTAACTCTACTTTCAATTCATCTTTCAAGTTTTTTGCCTTTTCCACCCATTCAGGTGCCTTTTCTTTGATGTCATCCACAACAGATTTTCCATTTGCATCTTTTTTCGTTACATATTTAACGATGCCGTACACTGCAGCACCAATCAAAGCCGTTCTTAATAATCCCATGTTCGTTTTTTTTATTTTAATGTCAACAAATAAAACCTGAAATGGTTTGAAATCAAAGTTTTAATTTGTTATAAAGGTATTTCGAATAGACTGAATGAGCCATCTTTGTAATGCGCAGGCAAATCTCCGATATCGCTTAAGGTAACAACGCCCAAATACGTGAAACCGCAGTTCTGATAATAATTGTTTAACTTTTCGTTTCCACTTCCGGTATCTAACCTGATAAATTTTTTATGATGCTTAGCGGCATATTGTTTCACCCATTTTACTATTTCCTTAACAAAGTGCTTACCCCTGAAATTGGGATTTGTAGCGATTCGATGGATATAAACTGAAGGATCTTTATCTTTTTCCTGCCAGATGAGCGGATCATGGTCTGTGATTAAAAATACACAGGCAATTTCATCCTCGATTATAATTTTGTATTGGCGCTGTTCTTCAATTTCCCTGACTACCATACTACGCTCAAAGCCTTGCCATGATTTTATGCCAACCTTTTTTTGATAGGCAGTTGCAGCATCATACAATTGAAATAAATGATCCAGATCTTCGGGTTTGCTAAGTACAATTTTCATATTTATATTTCTAATGAGCGAAGCTACCTGATTTTATAAATTTAGAACAGATACAGAATTTTTATATTTAAAGGGTACAGATTGTTATTTATTAATCCGGTTTTAAATAGATATTTGCCAGGTCGCTGACCTCAATTTCAACTTTACCTTTGAATAATTGCGGCGTACCTGATATAAATATTTTTTTGTCCTTCCAGTCAGCCGGATTGATCTGCAGATCTCGCACAGCTACTGTTAAAATCTGGTTGGGGTAGTGTCCACCAATATTGAGTAATGTCAGGTTTTTATTCACTACTTTGTAGTCATACATGACGCCAGTAAGGCTAACCGGTTTTCCCACATAATTTGCGACTTCAGTAGTGTTTTGCAATGCAATGGGTACCTCAACAAGGTTTATTGCCGGACTGCCGGAAGAAGGCTGATAATTTTTGAAAATCTGGTTTAACAATCCTGCTAATCTGATTCCTCCCTGTGCAATGCGTAGCTGTACTTCGCTAATGTGTTTATTATAGTAATCTTCGCCAATTTTATTTCCTTTTTCAATTTCTGCATAAAGATTATTACTCAGCAGATAACTTTCGTAGATCCATTTAATTGCGGGATCTTTTTGCCATTGTAAAATCTGTACAGGACTCGCGTTATCCCAAATTTTGCATAGTTCTTCGGAACTCTTCCCTGTACGGGAAATGAGTTTGCCATCCCAGAGTGCATGTAAATTTGTTCCCTGACCATCAAATTGCACTTGTATCGTATTGCCGCCTTTATCTTCGGCGCGACTGATGTGCATGGGCTGATGAGCATCTCCTACCAGATGTACTACGAATTTAAGAGCTTCAGCCCTTTTTTGTTTAGATACATCTGGATCCGCAAGGATATTTTCATATTTAATCAAGGCCTGATATAAATTGTCATTTTTAAGTGTTTTGATAGCACTTGAGAATTGATTGTAATCCAGGCCAGTGGGTAAATTCACAAAATGATATGGCCCTGTATGACTGTAATCTGGATCTGATTTAATCTGGTCAGCCCAGCTACTGATTCCTGCCAGGGTTTCATTCCCCAATAAATCCCTCACTGCCAGTTGAGCTTCTGTGCTCAAATGATTTTCAGCAATCCTGGCAACAGTCTGATGACCTACGGCACCCCAGGAAGCCAATAAAACTATTACTGGAAATAACAGGCAGATAATAATATTCTTTTTCATACGGAAGCAAAAATACGACCGTAATGTCAATAAATTAGTAGATCATTGTAAATATTGTGATTGTATGCAAAATATTGCTTTATAATACAGCGGCTAAAACTTACAATTTGAAGATGGCAAAATAGCTTCTTTATCTTTGGTCATCACAGCCCTTCCTTTTGAGTAAGTTACAATTCGAATGCTGTCAAAATCTGAGTCAGGCCATTCGGTATTCCCTGAAATCACCCCAAGTTTTTCAATGATGGACCGGATGTTGTTGTGTTCCCAGACAATAATCACTGTTCCCGACTCCTTCAGTAAAGCTTTGGCAAGATTTTTATCGTCATCCGCCTCATAGCTTGAGTTGATCTTTAAATTGTATTTGATTGCAAAAGGGCTAATCGTTTGAAACATGCGTGCGTGTTTGGTTCGCGCTGAAGATTTGACGCTGGGTACATATAGTAACCCAGGTTTACCAAACTTTCTGTAAAGCACGGCTGGAAGTGATAAAGATCGGTTTAGACCTTTGCAGCTTAAATTATCGCCATTTTCCGGCCGTTCTGCATGTCTGATGAATACAAGTTTCAGCTCGCTTTTTTGTGCATGGGCTGAAAGTGTAATTAGCGTAATTGCAAATAGACAAAGCAGATGTAAACAATAAGTTTTTTTCATGATGAAGCTAAAATACAAATAGATCAGATGCAGTTCATGTGCTTAAGAAAAATTTTATGTTTACATTGGTTGCTGATGCGTATTTTGTGTTTTCGCTGAATCGGACTGTTCATCTTTTACAGTTTCTTTCAATTTCGTGTCAAGGTCCATAGTATTTATATTTCTGTGAATCTCTCTTTTTACACCCTCGGAGGCATCTTTAAATTCTCTGATGCCTTTACCTAAGCCACGGGCCAGCTCCGGTAATTTTTTGCCGCCAAACATTAACAATACCACCGCAAGAATTAACATCATTTCCGCGCCACCAATATTCAGGAATTCCAATAACATAATTGTCTTTATTTATTTTAGGGTAAATGTATAGGCAAGAAATTAAACTGGGATTAAAAGCGGATTAAAATGTATCCATTTAGGTGTAGTTTACATTCTTATGATATCGTCAAAACTTCAAGCTGTTTTATTGGCTTAATTTATGCAGCAAACAAGCTTTACAACCTTTAATCAGCTATGAATATCACTACCTTCAATGCATTTAAAAGTCGCAATTACAGGCTGTATTTTAGCGGACAGTCTATTTCTTTAATTGGCACATGGATGCAGAAAACAGCGGTTAGCTGGGTAATTTATTCAGAGACACATTCTAAATTTATGCTGGGTCTGACGCTTTTTGCAAGCTTATTTCCATCATTTATATTTTCTTTTTTGGGTGGGGTAGTGTCCGATCGGTATAACAGGTATAAGGTGTTGCTGGTGACGCAGATTGCCGCTATGATTCAGGCTGTACTGATGACACTCCTGATCTTTTTCAGGCATTACTCTGTTTGGGAAATTATAGCATTAAGTGCTTTGTTAGGTTTAATTAATGCTTTTGACGTGCCTGCGAGGCAATCGCTAGTCTACGAAATGGTAGATGATAAAGCAGTATTGCCCAATGCTCTGGCCTTAAATTCTTCTATGGTTAATCTATCCAGATTGATTGGGCCTGGACTGGCCGGATTGGCATTAGAAAGGTTTGGAGAAGATATTTGTTTCGGATTAAATGCCATTAGCTTTATTGCCGTAATCGGTTCCTTATTGCTTATGCGTTTACCCGCATTTGTCGAGAAGAAGCATACTAAAAACGTAATGGGAGAGTTAAAAGAAGGATTTCAATACATCAAAAGAACACCATCTATTCTCTTCATCTTGATTATGCTTGCCTTAATTAGTTTATTGGTATTGCCCTATAGTACACTGATTCCAGTATATGCGAAAGACATTTTTAAAGGAACTGCTTCTACTTTTGGCGTCATTGACAGTGTGATCGGATTGGGTGCTTTTTGTGGAGCCATATTTTTGGCTTCTTTAAAACCCGGTAGAAATTTGAGGAAGATTTTAGCCATCAATACCATTATTTTTGGAATTGGCCTGGTCTTGTTTTCTCACAGCACTTACTATCCATTAGCCTTAATCTTTGCCACGCTTACTGGTTTCGGAATGATGTCCCAGATTACGATCAGCAATACACTGATTCAAACAACGGTTGATCCAAATATGCGAGGACGTGTGATTAGCTTTTATGCCATGGCCTTTTTTGGTATGCAGCCATTGGGCGGGTTATTAATCGGGAGTGTGTCACAATGGATTGGAACACCGGATACTGTACTGATACAAGGCTTTATCACTTTAATTATTGGTATTTTATTGCTTAGTTTTTTGTATAAAAACAAAACTGAACCAGTAACACAGGTAAATCCGGCCAGTTCTGAAATATAATTTTAAAGTCTTTATGGAAAGCTTGGGATAGCAGCATCAGTATATCAAACAAGAAACAATTAACTGATATTAACTATTAATCCTTAAAGCTATGTTAGGTTCAAAAATCGATTTATTTGGCAATGAATGGCTCGATGTCGTATTCGATGCCAAAAATAAAAATTACGGAGCTTATACGCTTCGAAGAGATAGTTCATCAAACACAGCTAAAGCCCTGTTGCTTGCAGGTACAGCTTTTATTTTGTTGTTCTTATCTCCAAAAATTATTCAATTGGTAAGGGGAAGTCAAGACATAGAAGATGCAGTGTCTACACAGAGCGTGGTAACCGTACAGTCGCCGCCAGCGGTTAATCCCGAAACGCCACCACCTGCTGCTGTAGAACCGCCACCATCTAAACAAAACATCACTAAGTTTTTACCACCGGTTGTTGTCGAAAATCCAAGAGATCCGGAACCTGTATCTATTAAAGAGTTGGAAAATTCAAATCCTGGAGCGAAAACTGTCGAAGGTACCGATGACGGGCAGATTGTGATTGAGGGGCCTACCGGTAAAGGACCAGTTGGTGCACGCGCAACTGAAGATTCGCATGTTTACGATGTATTCAGTGCATTGGAAGTGCAACCTACATTTCCGGGAGGAATGGATAAGTTTTATGCTTATCTTTCTAAATCCATCAGATACCCCGCTGCTGCCCAGGAAATTAATATACAAGGCAAAGTTTTCGTATCGTTCATTATCGAAAGAAATGGAAAGCTGAGTGACATCAAAGTTGAAAGAAAGCTTGGCTATGGTACAGATGAAGAAGCAATTAGGGTATTGAATGCCAGTCCACGCTGGATTCCAGGTATTCAAAACGGAATAGCGGTACGTGTGAAATATAACATCCCGATTAGTTTCTCTTTAGCACAATGATATCCTGAGACGCGATAACATCCTGATTTATAAAACGCAAGAAACTGCCTGCTATCGGCGGTTTCCTGCGTTTTTAAGACTTGTATCAGACTGTTAATTCCAACGGTGTTTCCTGTTTAATAAATATTTTATTCAAGTGCGCTTTATAACGTTTCAGGTCATTGACCACATCAGCATTTTTTTCTACGTCATGGAAATGGATTCCTTCCAAGGGTTTCATACCTGTAAAGGCATTCATCCGGTGAAAGCCAAACATCACACCTTCATCCACACTTTTTTGGTTGAAAAATTCTCCTGGTATAGTAAAGGCTTCTTTAGGAGCATTCCAGGAAGTCGTCAGCATGTATTTTTTTCCATGCAACATTCCGCCTGTACCATAATTAATGCCTGGATTATCTGAGGATCTGCCATCACTTTTGTATATTCCATTGTTATGTCCCGCGGTAAAAACAACATCTATGAATTTCTTAAAATCATGTGGCAATTGAAACCACCATACCGGTGTATGGTAAATGACAACGTCCGCCCAGTTGTAATTTGTTACCTGCTCTTGAATATCATATGGATTATTAATATCTGTTACCCGAACCTCGAATCCTGGTTGTTCACTGAAAAATTTATGCGTTTCTTCAGTTATACTTTGATTAAACTTACCTCCGGAATGGCCAAATACCTGTCCGCCATTAATTACAAATATGTTTTTCATTATCTTTATACTTAGTTTATACAGTATGTATTTCTTAATACACCACAAAATTAGCGTCTTATTTTTCATTAATAAAATAGTATAAATCATATCTTTGTATCATAATTATAATACATATGGTAAATCTGGAATGGTATAGAACATTTAAAGCGATTTATGAAACAGGCACGCTTACCGGGGCGGCAGAAGCACTATACATTTCGCAACCTGGGGTAAGTTTACATTTAAGCTCACTGGAATCTTATGTTGGCTATAAGTTATTTGACCGAACTTCCCGCAGAATGGTTTCCACCGAACGCGGTAAAACCCTTTACAACTTCATTCTTGAAGCGCTATTAAAACTGGAAGAAGCAGAACACCATTTCCATAGAAGTACGGAGAAAGATACTCCAACCATTAGCATTGGGATGTGTTTTGAAACCTTTCAAATTACACTAGAGCCATATTTACCTGAATTGCCGTTTAACGTAATCATTAAATTTGGTGAATATCCGCAAATGATAGCAGATCTGGACAATGGAATTCTTGATCTCATTATTACACCACAAAAGGATGGCAATAAAAATCTTGAATACCGTGCATTTTCTAAAGAAGTTATTGTTCTGGTAGCAGGCAAGGATACTGATATCAGTGGCTTTCAAGAATTTCACGGTGCAGATCCGAAACTGATGGAAACATGGTTGAAACAACAAAGATGGTATGGAACAACTGGTGACATGGAACATTTGATCCGTTTCTGGCATGCGAATTTTAACAAACGCCCTGATTTTAAGCCAAACTATATTGTTCCAAATCTTAGCTCTATTGTGCGTTGCCTAAGCTCTGGCGGAGGCTTGGCTATTGTTCCTGATTTTCTATGTAAAAGAGAAATGGAAAGGGGGGAGGTTAAAATGGTTTGGGAAGGAAATCCCAAAATAGAAAACACCCTCTATTTTGCTTGCCGTAAAGGCACCATTTATGGTAAGGAGATTGAGTTGATTAAAACGGTTTTTGAAAAGGAAATGGCTTAGCCGAAAAACAGGTAAGCAAGGCCAATCGCTGTACATACACCTACCAAATCAGCAAGTAGCATCGCACCTATGGCGTAGCGTGTATTTTTGATACTTACCGATCCGAAATAAACGGCTATCACATAGAAAGTCGTGTCTGAGGCACCCTGGAAAATTCCAGATAACCTGCTTGCGAAGGAATCCGGTCCGTAAGTCTCCATGGTACTTACCATCATTCCACGTGCGGCACCACCACTTAATGGTCGGATTAGTGCAGTTGGTAAGCCTTCTACAAATCTGGTGTCAGCGCCAAGATAAGCAAAGCAGTTTTTAATACCAGTAATTACCACGTCAAACGTGCCGCTGGTACGTAGTAATGATATTGCGACAAGCATACCAACGAGGTAAGGAATAATTTTAATGGCAGTCTCATATCCATTTTTTGCGCCAGATACAAAGGCATCGAAAACGTCTATTTTTTTATAAAGACCACCCAGAACGATCAAAAGGATAACCAGAAGGATCAAACCGTTGCTGAGTAAGCCGGAAAAAGATTTGATGCCATCCGCATTTAAAGATGTGATATATAATACCAGGAGTGCAATAATAAAGGAAATGCTCAATACCCAGATGACAATGACTGGTTGTAAAACATTGATTTTCTGTTTAAACGAAACAATAAGCATAGCCGTTATTGTACCTACAAAAGTAACAATCAGGCAAGGGATAAATATATCGGTTGGGTTAGACGCATTTTGTGAAGCACGGATAGCAATTACACTGACAGGTATCAGGTTTAATCCTGCTGCATGTAAACAGAGAAACATGATCTGAGCATTTGACGCTACATCTTTATTTGGATTAATCTCCTGAAGGCTTTCCATAGCTTTTAGTCCGAATGGTGTTGCTGCATTATCTAACCCAAGTAAATTGGCCGAAAAGTTCATGATCATATGACCCATTGATGGGTGCCCTTTTGGGATGTCCGGGAATAATTTTGAAAAGAAAGGTCCTACGATCCTGGAGAGCAGTCGGATACCACCAGCATTTTCGGCGATACTCATTAAGCCCATAAACAGGGCTAAAATACCAATGAGTTTTAAGCAGAGTTCTACTGATACCCAGCAGGTTTGTATAATCCCATCCAATTTTAACGGGTTAGCTGCATCGTCTGCTTTACCAATAACCATCCAGTTAAAGATGTCGGTTTGTCCAAAAAAGAAACATTTAACTCCAGCTACTACAATTGCCACGATGATAAATGCCGACCAGATTCTGCTTAATGCCATTAAAAGAAATTTAGTTTGTGTGTTAAATTTAAAGTTTTGATGCTAATATCCCATTTTTAAAAGATAAAATTGTCTTTTTCGAATCCAGTAAATCAAAATTAGCATTTTCGTTGAATTTGATGGTTCCAATGACGGTCCATTCATCGGATTGATAGACATCATAAGCGTAAAGCTTATCCAGATCACCTATGTCCTGAATGCTATATGTTTTGAGCGTAGCTGAACCATCCTGTGCAGGAGTTTCCTCATAATTTAAGCCGATGCTGACCGATATGCCCTCAAGTATGATCCCATGGATCAGGATGTGAAAGATTTTCTTGTCATTTTTGGGAATGTTAATATAGTCTTTTAAAGAAAACTCCTGGTACTCAGCCGTTGCGATGGCATCTAAACCGGCCAGGATAGATAAGAAGTAATATTTTCTGATTTCCTGTTTTTCTTCATCATTTCTAAAACCTCCAGCCTCGATGAGTATAGTTGATGTCCCCGCCATTTGAAAATTATCACCAAAGGCTCTTTCTTCATATTCATCGTCAAACAAACCGATTTGTCCGGGTAATAGCGGATTAAGCACTTTAAACATTTCGGCAATGACCAACATCGCATTTTTTCTTATGCTATTGGTAGACAATTGCTTGTCGTACGCAGGTGCCAGGTAGGAAAGCGTGGCTGGTTTATTTGTACCACAAACACTCCATAAAGTATTCTGATCGTGAAGGTTAAATCCAAAATCAGGTTTAATTGCAGCATGAATCTTCTTCAATGCTTGTGTTTCGGGAGCTACAACCTTTACAAAATCTCTGTTGATGTCAATTTGCTGTGCATTTCTTCTGGTAAAACGTTCTGCACCATCCGGGTTAACCATGGGCATGATATACAAAGAACAGCGTTTGCGCAGCAATTCAATTTGCTCAGTGTAGATATCTAGTGACAAGAAATTGATGAGGTCAAATAAAGCCATTGTTCCTGTAGCCTCATCACCGTGCATCTGACTCCATAAAAAAACCTTGACAGGTCCATCTCCCCATGTTATCAGGTTCAGGCTTCTGTGTTCAGCAGAATACCCTGCTATTGAAGTTTTAAAAGAAGCAGGCAAATGCGCTATTAATTTCTCAAGATCTGCATGTTTGTAGAACCGGTTTCTTATGGCCGGTTCTGCAAATGCTGCATAGTTTTCCAGTAAGCTAGTTGTATTAAGGTTTTTCATCTGTCAGTTCAAATCCCCATGTTTTACCTTTTTCTATGGCTGGAATACCTTTGGTCATCCAGGCCGGAGCTTTTGCCCCTTTTAAGTAATAGTCAAAAAACTGTTGTTCCCGTATTTGAATGTCTTTTCTGTTCTGACGCTGCATTAAATTATGTGCTTCGTTATTGTAATTTAACAACCAGGCTGGTTTGCCCAATCTTTTCAATCCACTAAACATTTCTATGCCCTGATACCATGGTACAGCACCATCGGCATCATTTGACATGATAACCACCGGTGTAGAAACGGCAGGTAGTTTGAATAAGGGTGAGTTTTCGATGTAGAGTTCAGGCTTTTCCCAAAGCGTTGCGCCAATACGGCTCTGGGTTTTTTCATATTGAAACTGCCTGTTCATACCGCTTTCCCAACGTATTCCGCCATAAGCAGAAGTCATGTTGACTACCGGGGCTCCAGCCCAGGCGGCGGCGTACATATTGGTCCGGGTAATTAAGTGGGCCACCTGATAACCACCCCAGCTTTGTCCCTGAATGCCAATTTTACTTCCATCAACCCAAGGGTTTTGCTTTAAAAATTCAACACCTGAATTGATAAACTCTTCTGCAGAACGACCTGGATATCCTGTTTCATAGGCGATATCTGGCGTAAACACCAGGTACCCATTGCTTACAAAAAACGGAATATTTAACCTGGAAGGCGTCGGCACCGGTGCATCATACCCGTATAGTCCATCAGCAAGCTTTTCATAAAAATAAACAATCATCGGATACTTTTTATTCGGATCAAAATCTTCAGGCTTATATATAATTCCCTCAGAATTAAAGCCTTTGGGTGTGGTCCAATGAATGAGTTCCGCTGTCATCCAGTTGTATTCGGCTTGCTGCGGGTTGGTGTTGCTTAATTTAACCTGGTTTTTCATATCTACCGCTACATACACATCAGGGGAGTTTTTGTAATCGCAACGGTCAAAAATAAAGCGATGCGCGTCTTTTGCCTTGGTCAATGCCGAGTATTTGGCTTTATCCATGATCACCAGCTGCGGATTCTTATTGTCACCAATATTTTTGGTATAAAAGCCATTTTCCTTAGTTTGATTATTGAAAGCACTTAACCAAATCGTTTCTTTTTTCAGAAATTTGCTTTCCGGATCTAATTTTTGATAACGGAAAGTGATTTTATTTTGCCTGCCAAAACCATTCGTCAGATTTTTAGGTAAACTATTTCCATCCGGAGCAAACTCCCAGATATCATAGCGGTCATAAATCAATACGGATTTGTCATCAGCAGTCCATGCTGCAAGTCCGTACATCGAAGGGTCATCAGGTACATCGTTATCTTCATCTGCAAATTTCTCCTTCAAACTGCTGTTCAATGCAGTGGTTTTTGACGTAGAAATGTTATACGTGAACCAGTTTGAAGTTTTCTTATCGTAGTATAAAATGTATTTTCCGGCAGGAGAGGAATAGGCTGCACCAGATAAGCCTTCAATGATTTTTTTTCTTGAACCAGTTTTAGTATCTACCAGGTAATAATCGCGAATCGAAGAGGCAGTCCATTGTGATTGTATCCTATTACCATAATCTGTAGATGCCAAAACAAAATCGGCATCTCCTTCTGTAACTGGCATGGCATCTGGAAGCCGCTCATCTGTGAGCGGAACAATCTTCACATCACTGTTGTAAATATCAATCGCCGTTAAATAAGACTTCTTTAAATCCCTGTCTAAATTTCTCAGTTGCATGGGTTGCAGGTAATCGTCTTTGTATCCCCATATGTCTAGCTTCGCATTTTCAAAATCAACAAGTGTCGTATCTTTAGGTTTTTTGATTGCGGCAATGCCGAAATAGAGCTTGCGGGTATTTTTGCTAAAAATTAGATTTCCATCACCACTTACGGACCAATTTGCCGGCATACCCCGAATTCCTTTATCTATCAGAATTTGTGCGGTGTCTAAAGCTGGTGAATTATAGTAAATGTTAAATTCCTTAACCTCTTGTTTTTCCGGGCTTCGTTCTCCTAAAAATACAACAGACTCACTATTTTGATCGAAAGTGAAATTCTTAAAATTACCTTTTCCTTTAACCAATGTTTTTACCGTGCCTTTCTCCGTATTTAACAAAAATACACCCATGATTGCCGATTTATCTTTTTTAGATCCGGTATTGTTGAAAATGAGCTGTTTACCATTCTTGCTGAAGGCGTAGTCTGTTACGTATTTAAAGCTACGTTCTGTACCAGTTGATAGATTTTTAAAGACGAGATCGGTTCCTTCCTGTTTGTTCGCGCCATCAGTAGGCTCGGGATCAGCCAGATCAAGGTCATCTGCTTTCTTTTCCGGATCAGGACTGACCTTGGCTTTTTTTGCGGTGTCAAGATGTTTATCTATAAGGTAAGCCATTAGGGAGGGGCCGGTTTCCGGTATTTTGAAAGATTTAACACGTGGAGTTTTGGCTATGCTAATCGCGCTAAGATTCAATATACCTAAGGAGTCCTTAGGCATATCGTCTGCTTTTTTCTTCTTGATTTTTGCAGACCTTACCTCTTTAAATAATGGCTTTATCAGGAAAATAGCATATTTCCCATCTGCGCTAAACTGAGAATTACTGCCTCTGGCAACCTGCGTTTTCGAGTTGCTGACCAGATTATTGAAATATAATATCGGATCACCTTCTTGTTTGACTACACTATAGGCCGCCCACTGACCTTGATTAGACAGTTGTTTGAGTCCGACAGATTCCCAGGAGTCGTATACAGTATGGTTTAAAGGTTTTTTTTGAGCAAAGCTGGCACTGGTTAACAACAGCAATGCTATCGAGGTATATTTCAACATGGTTAAGCTTGGTTTATCCGGGTAAAATTTCTTAAAGTTTAAAAATTGCAAATTTTAAATACATATCCGCATTGTATGTCAAATTTTACAAAGTTGTGTGCCTACACAGTTATATTGGTAATTGAATATAAATAAAAAAGCAGGGCTATCATGTTATGATATTCCCTGCCTTTCTTTTTTCATCATTCTGAATGACGAATCAATTTATCTATACAGACTGAATGTTTAGTCTTTGTTTTTCTTTTGTTGTATTTGTGCTTGTTGTTGTTGACGCATGTAGTCATCTAACTTTGCACTAAATCTTGATTTCTTTTTTTGCTCAGCCGGTTTTGCTTTATTTTCCTGCAACGTTCTGTGGATTTTTTCATCATCCACCATCGATTTGATCAAGAATTGTTGTGCAAAGGTTAGCATATTGGCCAGGAAATAATAATAGTTCAAACCAGAAGGATAACTATTCAACACGCCTAAGAAAATGATAGGCATGATGTAACCAATATATTTCATCTGACCTGTAGCACCGGAGATTTGGTTGTTAAAATAAGTATAGATCAAGGTAGAGATGGTCATCAATACACACATCAAACTCAAGTGATCTCCAATGAAAGGTATGGTAAATCCAAACTTGATGAAATCATCGTATGTAGACAAATCCTTCATCCATAAGAAAGATTCTCCCCTCAACTCAAATAAATTCGGGAAGAAAAAGAAGAAAGCCATAACAAATGGTAACTGGAGTAGCATAGGTAAACAACCACCCAGTGGATTTACACCAACTTGTTTGTAAAGCTTTAAGTATTCCTGTTGCAAAAGGGTAGGGTTATCTTCACCAACTTTTGCCTTGATCTCGTCCATCTCAGGTTTCAAAATTCTCATTTTGGCCATTGACAGGTAAGATTTATAAGTTAATGGCGACATGGCCACTTTCAGCATAATTGTCAATAAAAGAATGATCAGACCATAATTCCAGCCAAAGCTTTCCAGGAATTTAAACACAGGTAATACCACAAATCTGTTGATGTATTTTAATGGCCAATAGCCCATGTCTACTTGTTTCTCCAGTTCATGTCCTTGAGCCTGAAGCGTAGAAAATTTATTGGTCCCAAAATAGAAGGTCATGCCATAACTTTGTGCCGCCAATTGGTTAAAAGGCAATACCATATTGGCGCCATACCATTTAATCTGACCTGGCGTTGTACTTACTTTAACTTCCAGTTCTCCTCTTTCAAAACCTTGATCTGCGATCAGTGCTGCGGAGAAAAACTGTTGCTTAAATGAAATCCATTCTACTTTTCCTTCTTTAAGATCTTCTTTTCCATCTTTCGCAACACTTAAGTGATCTGGATTTTTACCCGCATATTTGTAATAAGGAGCAGCATGCTCCTGTTCTTTTTTAGCTGATTTTTCCTGCTCCAATAAGGTAGTTTCCCAGATTAAATTGATATTCCTACCCTGAACCACTTGGTTTAAGCCGTTTAAATTGATGCCAAAGCCTACCTGACTTGTGTTCGGTTTTAAATCATATACATATTCGATGAATTGATTTGCCGAGTAGCTTGCACGCATCCGGATGCTACCAGCGCTTTTAGTCGCTGTAAAATAAAGATCATTGGTACTTACCATTTTGCCGCCGATGTTTAAATCCAATCCAAATTTGTTTTGGTCGCCATCAAACAAGACAATAGGCTCACCTTTATAGGTTTGCTCACCTTTAACCTGAACCGAAAGGATTTTACCACCTTTATTGGTTAATGTTAATTTTAATTTTTCATTTTCCAGAACCGTAGTTTCCACTGTTCCAGTGATGTTGGCGCCAAATGGGCCTTTAAGTGCTGCAGAATCTGCAACCACTGCCGAAGCCAGGGCAGTAGTTTTAGTCGTGTCCAGGGGAGCTGCTACACCCGCTCTTTTTAAAGAGTCAATTCTTTGAACTTCCCGCTCTTTCTTCAATTCTGCCTCATTTGGCTTCATGAAAAATACCCAGGCGCCTATTACGACCATGATCAGGAACAAGCCTGTAAACGTATTTCTATCCATTACTGTTAATTAAACTCGTATTATTTTGTTTTTTTCTTCGCAAACTCCATCGCAGCGGCGACAAATTTAACAAAAAGTGGGTGAGGATTAGCAACTGTTGATTTTAATTCCGGGTGAAATTGTCCACCAACAAAAAACGGATGATTTTTTAGTTCTACAATCTCTACCAGATGGCTATCTGGATTCATGCCTGAAGCAACCATTCCAGCTTCTTCATACTGGGCTAAGTAGGCATTGTTAAATTCGTAACGATGTCTGTGACGTTCGGAGATATGTGCTTTACCATATGCTGCAAATGCCTTAGTTCCTTTTTTCAAATCACATGGATAAGACCCCAAACGCATCGTACCACCTTTAGCAGTTACGTTTTTTTGATCTTCCATCATATTAATTACTGGATACTCAGCTTCTTCATTAATTTCGGTTGTGTTGGCATCTTTTAAGCCAAGTACATTTCTTCCAAATTCAATAACCGCACATTGCATACCCAAACAAATCCCAAAGAATGGAACATTGTTTTCTCTGACATACTTAATGGTGTCAATTTTACCTTCAATACCACGGCTTCCAAAGCCAGGAGCAACCAGAACGCCGTCTAAATGGCTCAGTTTCTCTTTGGCATTATCAGGATAAATTCCTTCTGAATGGATGTACTCTACTTTCACTTTACATTCGTTTCTTGAACCTGCATGCACAAAAGATTCAATGATTGATTTATAGGCATCCGGTAGTTCAACATATTTTCCAACTAAACCAATTTTTACTTCGGATGTCGGATTTTTTAAACGGCCCAGGAATTCTTTCCATTTTTCCATATCAGGCTCGTTGCGTTGAGGCAATTTTAATTTGCTCAATACTGTTTTGTCCAATTGTTCTTTCATCATCAGCAAAGGAACATCATATATGGTAGAGGCATCTAAAGATTCAATAACCGCATTGACATTGACATTGCAGAACAAGGCTATTTTTTTACGGATATCTAATGATATGGAACGTTCTGAACGGCAAACCAAAATATCCGGCTGAATGCCATACTCCAATAAAGCTTTAACAGAGTGCTGAGTAGGTTTGGTTTTCAACTCACCGGCAGCAGCAAGGTATGGAATTAAAGTTAAGTGGATGACAATTGCATTGTGTGCACCTTCTTCCCATTTAAACTGACGTACAGCTTCAATAAAAGGTAAAGATTCGATGTCGCCGACAGTTCCGCCAAGTTCTGTGATTACAATGTCGTACTTACCGGTCTCACCCAGTAAACGCATGTTTCTTTTGATCTCATCTGTAATGTGCGGAACTACCTGTACAGTTTTACCAAGGTATTCGCCTTGTCTTTCCTTATTGATTACATTTTGATAGATGCGGCCTGTAGTTACGTTGTTAGCCTGGGAGGTAGGGACGTTTAAGAAACGCTCATAGTGACCAAGATCCAGATCTGTTTCTGCGCCATCTTCAGTAACATAGCATTCACCATGTTCATAGGGATTTAAAGTTCCCGGATCAATATTGATATACGGGTCAAATTTTTGGATGGTAACACTGTAGCCTCTTGCTTGTAATAATTTGGCTAATGAAGCGGAGATGATGCCCTTACCTAATGAGGAAGTAACACCGCCCGTAACAAAAATATACTTAGTCATGTTTGTGATTTTCTGATAATAAAGCAGTATTTATACTACTGTCTTATTGTTTTTGTACGGGATACAAAGTTAGCAAATAAAATGGAAGGGGTTGGATCTTTTTTATAAATATTAATGATTTTGGTAATCATGCTGTAAGCCTTTCAATGCTAAAATGTTACAGCGTTAGGCCATACAAATAGCGTTTGGCTTCTGCTTCTTTTCCTTTTTTATCTGGAAAAAAACGAGTCACGACTCCGATCAACTTTGCCTTTTCTTTCTCCGTTTGCAATTTTATTCCTTTGCTTGGCGCGATAATCTCTGTGTTTAAATTGAGAAATCCTTCAACTCCGGTTGCAAACCAGGTAGTGTTATAGCGGGGAATGGCCAGGCCCAAAATCATACCCGGTAAGCCATTAAAACCTTCTGGACCGCCACGTAATAAAATCTCATCGGTATAGAAAGCGATGACATAGACGGTGTCATTTATTCGGGTTATGGCTTTACGGCAATCATAACCGGCAATCGTCCGGATGTCGTGCGTAATTTTCCAGTCTGTATGTACAATTGTATCCGAGAGGAGATAGGTTTCATCGAAAACGTTTCTTTTGATCACACGTTTCCTATGTTCAAAATCAGTGTAAAACTGGCCTTTTGATTGATCTTCACCTGTTTTTTTACTCCTGTATAAGGCCGTTGTTGCGTTGAAAAGTAATTCCCAGTTACTGATGTTGTATTTTTCTATCTTTGCTTTTGCATCATCCGGGATATCCAATTCGGCCATACTCCGCTGGATATTTATTTTTTTTTCAAATGTGATTTTTCCATTAGATACAAAAGTCTGTTGCGCCTGAAGTTCATCAAAAACCAATAGCAAAAAGAAAATGGTGCAGCATCTAATCATTTATTTACTGTTGTTTTTATTCATAAAATTACCACTTAAATTCCAGTTTATACCCAAGAGTACGTACCTTGGAATAGAGCTGAATGTATTTTCACTTTTAATATTTCCCCCAACAAAACGATTATACCCAATTCTTTGATTTAAAATATCATTAACTGAAAGTCTGATCTCTAATGACTGGCTTTTTAGCAGCTTTGTGGATAAGTAACTGTTCCAGATAGCTGTGTTTACATCCTGCCCAAAAGATGAATTTGCGGGTTGAAAACTCAATGAAAACGTGGTGTTAAACTCCATGTGATAAGGCAGTTGGATGGTCCCTCCAATTTCATGGTTGTGGCTGATGCTTTTCCCATCATTCAATTCTCCAATAGACGACTTTCCTGTCATCAAATTAGCCGACGGCACATAGCTAAATTCCAGATTCGAGGTGTAATAATTAAAAGAACCCCTGAAATTGTATTGGGTACTTGATGATTTGTTTTCAGTGAAGTTGATGATTGCTACACTATTGGTTTTGTTGAACCCCATGTCAAAGCCAAAACGTATATTCCATTTTGAAAAACCTTTAGAGTAGCTGAAATTCCCACTAATGGAATTGTTGCCACTGGCATTGATAAAACTGGAGATACGTTTGTTGAATTCATCTACAAGCTCTGTTCCAACGATCGCATTGTTTGTGAAACCATAGTTGAAATCCAGTGATACGTATTGATCTGATGCAAATCTGAAACTGTTGTAGGAAATGTTGAAACTATTGGTAAATGAAGGCCTGAGTGCTGAATTTCCAATGACTTGATACAGTGGAGTATTGATTTGCCTCACCGGCTGTAATTGCTCTATGTTTGGCTGTTGCATATAGCCATTATACGTAAAATATAAACTGGTAGAAGGACTGATTTTGTATTGCAAATTGGTTCTTGGCGATAGGTTAAGATAGTCCCTCCTGAAATCGGTCGTTTTATCTAGATCATTCAATTCAAAAGCTGTCTGGGTAGCTTCCAATCCGGTCGATATCGAGAAATTATCGTAATTATATTGCACAATCAGTTTGCCAATATTTGAAAAATTAATAAACCTAAAATCATTACTCAATGAATCAATTTTCTGCTTCGGATGGCTTAAATTGTCTAAAACGATACGGTTGCTGCTGGAAGAGATGGTTTTAAAGCTATACCCCATTTCAATTCTCCATTGGTCAGATAAACGGTCTGTATAATTGATGCGTGTGCCGAGTGACTGCTGGGTTCCTGTATTTTCCTTTTTAAGATCAATAGAATCCCGGCGTTCGAATACACCATTGATGTCGTAATAATTGGTAATGTTAACGCTGTTTTCTGTGTTTTGAACGTGTTGGTTTTCCGGTTGTAAATCGATGGAAAGCGTACGGCCTTTTTTTGTGAATTTTTTAGACCAGTTGATGTTTCCATTGAAAGTCTCGGTACTACCTTTGCCTTGATTTCGTTGTTTATTGTCACTGATTTGAAGGCCATTGTCACTACGGGTTTTGTTGGTACTGCCAGAAATGTCGTTTGTTTTTCCCTGGCTTGCGCCAAATGAAACCCTGAGTGTAGACATGGGATCAATGTTATAGGTATAAGAACCTTTAATTGATTCCCTGCTTACATCAGATTTACTGTCTGTACTTCCTGAACTTAAAAACTGTTTGCCACTAGGCAGTAGTTCCTGGGCGTCAGCAGTGGTATGATTTACATTTCTATTATTAAAACCTTTTAAGTTTACTTTAAGCCCCATTTTATTGTCGTCAAACTTATCGGAAAAGTGAGCGCCCAGACTCGCATTTCTCGGCAAACCAGAACTGGAAAAAGGAGCGTCATCGTCGTCGTCCCCTCCAGAAACATACATAACTGAAGCCCCGTCGTCACCAACTTCTATGAGATCGTAATCTTCTCCTTTCAATTTGCGCATCGAATTGTTGATTTTAGATTCGCTATTTAAAGTCGAGTAGGTGCCGTAAATCGCGGTTTTCAATTTGCTTTTAAAAACACCAAACATACCGCCATAATCTCCAAGGTCGGATCCATTGGAATTCAGATCTATAGTAGACAAATATCCATTTTTAGCATTTTCTTTCAGTTTGATGTTAATAGTTTTATTTTTAATACCATCTTCTATACCTGTAAGCTCCGCATTTTTACTTTTTTTATCGTACACCTGAACTTCGTCAACTGCATTTGCTTTAAGGTATTTTGTTGCCAGTAGCGGATCATCGCCGAAAAACTCGTCGCCATCTACTAAAACTGTTTTAACTTCCTTACCCTGGGCTTTGATCCTGCCATTTTTATCCACTTCAATACCGGGTAAACGTTTCAGCAACTCCTGCAGGTTGGCATTGCTACGTACCGCAAAACTATCTGCCTGGAAAACCAAAGTATCTCCTTTCATACGTATCGCATTTTTTGTGGCCTGGATCACAACTTCGTTTAAGAGTTTAGATTTAAGCTCCATTCTGATTATACCCAGATTTATGTTACTGGTGTCAGTTAACCTGAGGTTCCTCAGGTAATCGGCCATTTTTGGATAAGTAGCTAATATTTTATAATCACCTTTTGGAATGCCGTTAAATTCAAAATACCCTATAGAGTCGGTTCTTGTAGATTTAACCAGGATAGAATCTGAAGCCCTGATGATAGAAACTGCACTATGCGCTAAACCGTTTTTGTCCAGACTATCTTTAACCACACCTTTAATATGAGACTTTTGGGCCGAGACAGCAAACAAATGAAAGTAGCAAAATATAAAGATGGAAAAAGTCTTCAGCATAGTTTACCGGTTCACAAGCAAGGAGATGTTTAAAGCTAATAAGTATTTAGTTGGTAAAAAAGTGCATTTCATAAAAAAGGCCCGAAAAATTCGGGCGCTTTTGCTAATTTATATTTGGTTAGAATATGCTGGGTTGATGATAATATTCTTTGTTGCTTACTGTTTGATTATATAAACATAATACAAAATTTATAACAATCATAATATTATTTCACTTTTTTTTTGAACAGCTAAATATAGTATGGGCATTTCAACTTAATAATGGCCTTCTGGACTGTTATTTCGAAGATTATATCCGAATAAAAAAATCAGTTGCAGCACTTATAATAAGGTTTTACTTTCTTCTCTTGCTCAGACCAGGCAATGTAAACACTGGTTTCCTTACCTGAGCGATATTTGAAACCGTTTAACCCGGATTTTTTCAATTCGTTGTAAAATAAGGTGTCAGGCGTGTATTGATCCGGACTTTCATTTTCTGTCACCGCGGGTTCTAAAAAGTTCTCCTCGTCAAAAAAAAGTTTAAATTCATCTTTTATGAATGACACCTGAGTTCGTTCCTTTTCCAAATCAACAGAAGCTTTGTAATTGTTGATCAGATCAGTCGCTTTAAAAATTTTGTTATAAATCTGTTGACCGTTATGTGCAGTTATACTAAAAACCATGCTCATTTCCTGCAGTTTTTCCCCATTTAAAACCAATTTAAATGTATCTGCTTTTAAGCTATCGCTAAATGGTTTTAAAACGATCTGGGGATCAGTTTTCTCTATTGATTTATTCGAATGACTACACGCTGTAGCAATTCCGATGACGATTAGGATGGGAAGGAGATAATGCTTCATATTAATAATACCCAATATAAGGAAATATTAAAAGGATTACCTAATGATTTTTTTCAAATCTTCGGGTGTATCAATGGCGATGGTCTCTATTTCGGTAACGCGGGTTTGGATTGCATAACCGTATTCCACCCAGCGCAGCTGTTCCAGACTTTCAGCAAGTTCCAGGTTAGAGGGGGGGAGTTTGGTGATATTTAGTAGCGTGTCACGTGAGTAGCCATAAATTCCAATATGTTTATAATATTGATGGGCAGTTAACCAGTCTTCTGATGGCAAGCTCCTTAAATAAGGTATGGTTTGCCTGCTGAAGTAAATGGCCTGCGCATTGTTATTGATTATGACTTTCGGTGTATTGAAATTGAATAATTCTTCTTGAGTTTTAATTTTTTTGATTAAAGTAGCCAGTTTCACCTTTGGGTTTTCAAAACATGAGATCAAAAGTTCTATTTGTTCCGGGTCAACAAAAGGTTCGTCACCCTGGATATTGATAATGGTATCGAAATCAGGGAAGTACTCCGACACTTCTGCACAACGATCTGTGCCACTTTGGTGCGTAGATCTGGTCATTACTACACTCCCTCCAAAAGCTTCAACGCTGCGGGCTATGCGTTCATCGTCTGTGGCTACCACCACTTTGTCCAGGCCTGAAGCCTTCAAAGCCTGTTCGTAAACCCTTTGAATCATGGTTTTGCCTTCAATGATCAACAACGGTTTCCCGGGAAAACGTGTTGAGGCATACCGTGCCGGGATCACACAAAGAACTTTCATTAAAAAAGGCCGTTTATTTCAGCGTCTATGGATTGAATGATACTGCCTAAATCCTCAGGATTGTTTGTGAAATCCAATTTATCTTTATCCAGAATCAATAACTTTCCAAGGCCGTAATCTTTAATCCATGTTTCGTATTTTTCGTTGAGTTTAGACAAATAGTCAATACGGATGCTGGCTTCATATTCACGGCCACGACGTTGTATGTTATTGACAAGCGTAGGCACTGAGGCACGCAGATAAACCAATAGATCGGGTGGTTTGATGAACGAAGTAATGTTTTCGAAAATGGCTTTATAGTTTTGATGATCTCTTGTTGTCATCAATCCCATCTCATGCAGATTATCCGCAAAAATATGGGCGTCTTCATAGATGGTTCTATCCTGAATTACATTTCTGTTAAAATTCTGGATGTCGACAATTTGCTGAAAACGGCTGTTTAGAAAATAGATCTGCAAGTTAAAGCTCCAGCGTTTCATATCGCTGTAAAAATCTTCCAGATAAGGGTTGTTATCTACCGCCTCATATAAGGATTCCCAACCATAGTGTTTAGCCAACAAGCCTGTAAGTGTAGTTTTTCCGGCGCCAATGTTACCAACGATTGCTATATGCATATGTTTTTTCTAGATCAGAAAGGTAGTTAATTTACCCTAAATGTTAAAATGATTTAAACCCGATTATTTCTCTAACGGCCTTAATGGTCTTATGTGCACTCTCCCTGGCTTTCAGGGCACCATGTTTAGCTACCTGACGTAAATAGACGGTGTCTTTCGAAAGGTCTTCGATCTTTTCGCGGATTGGGGTATTAAACACAATCATATCTTCAGCAAGTTGTTTTTTGAAATCACCGTAACGGATGCTCATTTTGCTGTACAATTCATCAAAATGTGTAAGTGTATCCGGAGTAGACACGATTTTCATTAAATCAAACAGGTTCTGGATGGCTTCTGGTTTTGCCTGGTTTTCTTCAGCCGGGCCTCCATCGGTTACTGCCCTGGATATTTTTTTACGAATAACTTCCGGACTGTCCGATAAATAAATGCAATTGCCATCGCCACTTGATTTACTCATTTTACCACTACCGTCCAGACCAGGTATCTTAACCAGGTTTTGGCTAAAATTGTACGCCTGTGCTTCCGGGAAGAAGTCGTTGTTGTAAAGCCTGTTAAACCGATTACTGAACGTACGTGTCATCTCAAGATGTTGTTCCTGATCTTTACCAACTGGCACCTTTGTTGCCCTATGGATCAAAATATCGGCAGCCATTAATGTTGGATAGGTCAGCAACCCTGCGTTTACATTATCTGGATGGGAACGTATTTTGTCTTTAAAAGAGGCGCTTCGTTCCAATTCTCCCAGATAGGCATTCATGTTCAGATATAAATAGAGCTCAGCAACTTCAGGGACATCAGATTGCACATAAATGGTCGTCTCTTCTGGATTAATTCCACAAGCAAGGTACTCTACCAGAATATGTTTTACATAGCCATGCAAATCAGATGGTGTTGGATGGGTGGTCAATGAGTGTAAATCGGCAATGAAAAAATAGCAGTTGTAATCATGTTGCATTTTTACAAAATTGGCCACTGCGCCGAAATAGTTTCCAAGGTGTAATTTACCTGTTGGACGGATCCCGCTAACTACTGTTTCTTTCATTGTATTATAAATTTGTTTTTTATCTGTATGAAGCTATTATAAGTTTGTATCAAAGCGCTTTGTGCGTATAAACCCATGATGTTTTCATCGGGATAAGCTATTTTTATTTTTTGTATTCTTGTTATTTGAGGGGCGATCTAAAGACCAATTTAAATTGCCGAGGCCGAAATTACTAAAAAACCGGAATTGACCCTGCTTAATATTTCATTTTTATCTTAAATACAGGCATAACCTTTATAAATTACATTAAGATGCATTTTTAATTTGCAGATTGCCTAATTTTTGTAGTTTTGGATTTGATGATTACTTTTTTTAAGCGCGCACACCGCATTTATTCAGTAGGCTTAATTTTGCTGCTCTCAGCGCTATTTTACCCTCTTTTTTACTGGGCTTCCAGGAAACCAGCTCGTTATGGTGTATTAAACAGGCTTCGCAAAATAAACGGATTGTTGTGGACAAGCCTGATTGGCGTGTTTTTTAAATTTAAGTTCGCAGCGCCACTGGATGATCATCAGACTTATATTTATTGTGCCAACCATGCATCTACGCTAGATATCATCGTTTTTTGCTGCCTGGCCAAAGGGCGTTTTCATTTTATGGGAAAGGATGAACTGCTGAAAAATCCGGTACTTAAACTTTTTTTTAAAACGATTGATATTCCTGTAAACCGCGATAGCAAGATGTCCTCTTTTAGGGCCTTCAAAAGAGCAAGTGAAAATCTTGAAAATGGAATGGGACTGATTATTTTTCCTGAGGGTAAGATCAGCGATGAATATCCGCCAAAATTGCAGGACTTTAAAAATGGGCCGTTCAGACTGGCTATAGAAAAACAGATTCCCATTATACCAGTCAGCATACAGGATGTTTGGAAACGAATGTGGGATGATGGAGCTGCTTATGGAACTAGTCCGGGGCTATGCCATATTTATGTACATGAACCAGTTTTAACAACAGATCTGACAATTGATGATACAGATCGATTAAAAGACCGTATTTTTGATCTAATAAATAGTAAACTTTGATTAAGCCATGATTATAGATAAGCAAACCATAGATAAAGTTGCCAATTTAGCCAGAATTGCCGTTCCTGACGAAGATGCGCCAGCACTGATAGGTGATATGAATAAAATTTTAACCTTTATGGAAAAGTTAAATGAGCTGGATACTACAGGTGTTGAACCATTGATTTATATGAATATTGATGAAAATGTATGGCGGGACGATGTGGTAAAGCAGGAAATTAGCACTGAGGAGGGGCTAAAAAATGCGGCAAAACACAATGAAGCATTTTTTGAGGTTCCAAAAATCATAGAAAAATAGTGCTGTCCTGTAACATAAGTAAGCGAAAGTTCATCTAAACTAAAAAAAACTAATGGAGAAAGCGCTAATTAACATTAAAGATATAGGCAGAAAATATGTCATAGGCTCGGAAGTGATCCATGCGCTCAAATCAGTTACACTTGACATTCATAAAGGTGAATTTGTCGCTTTGATGGGCCCCTCTGGTTCCGGAAAATCTACCTTAATGAATATATTGGGTTGTCTGGATACCCCAAGTAAAGGCAATTATATTTTGAATGGCACTGATGTAAGTCACATGTCTGAAAATGAGCTTGCGGAAGTGAGAAATACTGAGATTGGTTTTGTGTTTCAGACCTTTAATTTGTTGCCGCGTTCTACCTCCCTAGATAATGTAGCCCTGCCTTTAATTTATGCAGGAGCTACTAAAAAAGAAAGAGATGCCCGTGCCCAAAAGGCCTTGGAGAATGTGGGGCTTGGAAATCGCGTAGGGCATAAGCCCAATGAACTTTCAGGTGGACAGCGTCAACGTGTTGCCGTTGCACGTGCATTGATCAACAATCCTTCAATTATTTTGGCCGATGAGCCCACAGGAAATCTGGATACCAAAACCTCTATTGAAATTATGGGCTTGCTTGAAGAAATCCATAGCCGGGGAAATACCATTATCCTGGTCACGCATGAGGAAGACATTGCCCAACATGCTCATCGCATTGTCCGGATGCGTGACGGCTTGATTGAAAAGGACTATCAAAATACTGATATCAAAATGGTTTCTCCGCGATTAAAAGGATTGAAAGATAAAGGTGACGATTTTGAAAAGATTGTATAAACATGAAGATATATACTAAAACAGGAGATAAAGGATTAACCTCTTTGATCGGCGGTACACGCGTACCAAAGTTTCATCTCCGTATAGAGTGTTACGGGACTGTAGACGAGCTCAACTCTTATGTCGGTCTGATCATGTGTCAGGACATAGATGCGCATCACCAGCGATTGCTTAAAGAGATTCAGGACAGGTTATTTACCATCGGAGCATCGCTTGCCGCAGATCCGGAAAAATCCCGGATGAAGATTCCGGATTTGCACGATACTGACATAGCGCTACTTGAAGCTGAGATGGATGGCATGAATCTGGTCTTGCCTGAATTGAAACATTTCGTGCTTCCAGGTGGAAACACCGTAGTTTCCTATTGTCATATCGCCAGGTGTATCTGTCGCAGAGCCGAGCGTTTGACTGTTCATTTGGCTTCAGAAAGCTTTGTTGACGAAAAAATGACTATTTATTTGAATAGATTAAGTGATTATTTATTTGTTTTGGCACGAAAACTGAATTCAGATGCTAAAACACCGGAAAACATATGGATTCCGAGGCTTTGAAAAAAGTGGAAAAAAAGTTTGTTTTGCTCAGGTTTTTTAATATACTTTTGCGGAATAAATTAGAGTAACTTAATTGTATAAGAAATATGTATTGGACACTAGAACTCGCATCGCACCTGGAAGACGCTCCATGGCCTGCAACAAAAGATGAACTGATTGATTACGGCATTAGATCAGGCGCACCTGTAGAAGTAATTGAAAATCTACAAGCTTTGGAAGATGATGGTGAGCCGTATGAAACCATCGAAGAAATCTGGCCAGATTATCCTACAAAGGATGACTTCTTTTTTAATGAAGACGAGTATTAAACTCAAGGTATAGCAAAAGGCTTCGTGAAAACGAAGCCTTTTTAGTTTTTGGAACGATGATTGTTTATGAAATGTCATAGATTGTTTAACACAATCTCACATCATTACTTATCAAAAATCTAAAAAATAAACGTTATGGGAAATTTACTGTATTTAGTAGCTGTAGTGCTCGTGATCTTGTGGATCATTGGTTTCTTTTTCAATGGATTCGGTCCAAATGTAGGTGGACTAATTCATATTTTGTTGGTTATTGCAGTGATTGCGATCATTCTTAAAGTAATTAATAGGGCAGCTTAACACTTATAAAGGTCTATTTGCAGGCTCAGGCTTGTTAAATAGACCTCTTTTTTTTATCAATAAAGCAGCAATATCCATGTCTTCAGGATACGTTAATTTCAAGTTATCTCGGTCCCCCTCAATCATATGAATGTCCATTCCTGCATACTGTACTACCGAGGCATCATCTGTAAAATCGTTCCTAAAGGGCTCCTGATAGGCTTTTCTCAATTGATCTATATGGAAAGTTTGGGGCGTTTGTATTAACGCAAGCTCATTTCTATTTAATGCCACGGTTTTACCGTCCGCCAAAATGCTCCTGATGGAATCGGTTGGCTTTACGCCCGGGATACAATTTCCTTTTTCTTCAGCAACATGAAATGACCTCATGATTAGTTCCGGCGAAACAAGTGGCCTTACTGCGTCATGAATGGCTACGATCCCTTTTCCTTTGATGGCCTTTAAGCCATTTTTTACTGAATGAAAACGTTCTGTTCCTCCTTTAATCAGCTGGTGTGGAATGTGAAAATGGTGGAGGCCACATAATTCTTCCCAGTAACCATGTTGGTGGATATTCAATACGACTAATAACTCTGGATTTAGCGGGCAAGCGTAGAATGCCTCCAATGTATGCATGAGTACGGGTTTACCACTCAGTCGCAAAAACTGTTTGGCGACTTCACTTTGCATCCGGTTGCCTGAGCCCCCTGCAACTATCAAGGCGTAATATTTCATAAAACAAAAATAGGAGATTTCGGCGCACGTTGGCCAAAATCTCCTATCAAATAATTAAAAGATGTGATTAGATGATCAGCATGGCATCACCATAGCTATAGAAACGATATTTTTCTTTTAAAGCCACATCATAAGCATGTCTTACATATTCATAACCACCAAAAGCGCTTACCATCATCAATAAAGTAGATTCTGGAGTATGAAAATTGGTAATCATTGAGTTGGCTATGCTAAACTCATATGGAGGGAAGATAAACTTACTGGTCCAATCGTTTGCTGCCTTCAGTGTTTTAGCCGAGGAAACCGCAGATTCAATCGCACGCATGGAAGTGGTACCAACTGCACAGATTTTCCTTTTGTTTTCTAAGGCTTTATTTACAATGTCAGCATCTTTTTGTTCAATGATGAATTGTTCTGAATCCATTTTGTGTTTGGTTAAATCTTCTACTTCTACAGATCTGAAAGTACCCAATCCAACGTGTAATGTCACTTCTGCGAAATCTATGCCTTTCAGTTCCAGTCTTTTCATCAACTCCCGGCTAAAGTGCAAACCAGCTGTAGGAGCAGCTACTGCGCCTTCATGTTTGGCAAAAATAGTCTGGTAACGCTCTTTATCCTGAGCAGTAGCTTTACGTTTGATGTATTTAGGAAGAGGTGTTTCCCCTAATATTTCTATATTCTTTCTAAATTCTTCGTCTGTTCCGTCGAAAAGGAAACGGATGGTACGTCCGCGTGATGTCGTATTGTCTACAACTTCAGCAACCAATAAATCGTCATCGCCGAAATATAATTTGTTTCCAACGCGGATTTTACGGGCTGGATCTACAAGAACATCCCATAAACGTAATTCTTTATTCAGCTCTCTTAATAGAAATACTTCAATCGTTGCACCAGTCTTCTCTTTATTTCCATATAAACGGGCAGGGAAAACTTTAGTGTTGTTTAAGATCATAACATCCTTGTCATCGAAATAATCTAAAACATCTTTAAATATTTTATGTTCAATTTTACCGCTATCCTTATGTAAAACCATTAAACGGGCTTCGTCTCTTTGATCTGAAGGAGTATTGGCAACCAGCGATTCCGGTAAATTAAACTTAAATTGAGATAACTTCATATGTTTTGATGTGATAATTAAGGGCGCAAATTTACAAAATATAATCTTTATATAGTATATATTTCTTTTTTAGGAAGATAAAGACTTTAATTTCATTTATATGAATTCCAACTGTAACGTTTTTAGCTATTTTTGATCTAAAGTTCAATTATGATTATTTTCAGACTAATAGGCGAAAGTTTTCGGTTTGCATCAGATGCACTGCGCCAAAATAAACTGCGAACGTTGCTTTCCCTGCTGGGAATTACTATCGGAATTTTTGCCATTATTTTTGTATTCACAGCCACAGATACTTTTAGAAGCAAGCTGCAGGAAAGTATAGATAAGCTAGGCTCTAAAACTATTTTTGTACAAAAATGGCCTTGGGGGGGCTTCGGTGATTATCCCTGGTGGAAGTATATGAACCGTCCGCAGCCAAGTCTGAGGGATTATAATGCACTAAAAGAGCGTCTGGAATACGTTGAGGGAATCTCTTATGAAATCTTTGCCAGTGAAAGAACAGTGAAATATCGGAGTAACTCTGTAGAAGGTGCTGGTTTAAAAGCTGCATCGCAGGATTTTAACAAAACCTGGATGATCGATTTCCAGGAAGGACGCTACTTTACTGAAAATGAAGGTAAATCTGGCGCCCCTGTCATTATACTGGGGGCGGAAATTGCAGACGGTCTCTTTAATGGTGAATCAGCGATCGGTAAAAAGATCATTGTGATGGGGCGTCGTTTAACAGTAGTGGGTGTGTTTAAGAAAGAAGGAGAGGATATGCTGGGCATGTCACAGGATAAAAACATACTTATTCCGCTGAATTTCGCTAAAAGTTTATTCGACATTGAAAACGAAATGTACGATCCAACTATTACCGTAAGGGGACGTGAAAACGTGGCATTGGACGAGATCGAAAGTGAAATCAGGGGAGCCATGCGCTCCATCAGAAAACTCAGGCCAGGAGTGGAGGATGATTTTGCTTTAAATAAAAGTACGATCGCTTCCAATCAGCTGGATGTTATGTTTGGTGTAGTAAACATTGCCGGTTGGGTTATTGGTGGTTTTTCTATTCTAGTTGGGGGCTTTGGAATAGCTAATATTATGTTTGTTTCGGTAAAGGAACGAACGAATATCATTGGAATCCAAAAATCGTTAGGCGCCAAAAATTATTTCATTTTGCTTCAGTTCTTATTTGAGGCTGTGGCACTTTGTTTACTTGGGGGCGGTTTTGGGATATTACTCGTCTACCTCATCACCCTGATTGTAGGGGCAATGGGTTTTACAATGGTGCTTTTCTTGAATAACATCATACTTGGCGTTGGGGTTTCATTTGCCATTGGAACGATATCCGGTTTCTGGCCGGCATATTCAGCATCGAGACTGGATCCTGTCGAAGCGATTCGCTCGTAATAACTCGACAGCTGAACATTAGGCTTCCAGAATGGGGCAGCAAATCATCTGAGGCTTTCTCCTTGCATACCCTATTTTTAGAATTAAGGATCGGTATAAACTCGCTATAAAATGTTAGATATATAAAAAGGAGCGCCTTTATCAAGTTAAATGATAAAAGCGCTCCTTTTTATGTTCCTTTTAGTTTATTTTAATTTAGCCAAAGCTTCTTTAATTCTGCTTACAGCTTTTCTTAGTTGTTCCTCAGACGCAGCATAAGAAATACGTATACAGTCTTCGTTACCGAAGGCTTCACCAGTTACTGTTGATACATGAGCTTCGTTTAAGAGGTATAAGCTCAGGTCTTCTGCAGTATTGATCGTCGTATCGCCATCTTTTTTGCCGAAATAAGCTTTGATTTCAGGGAAGAAATAAAAGGCACCATCTGGTAGATTTACATTCACACCCGGAATCTCTTTCAGTAAAGCATAAACAATGTCTCTACGTTTTCTGAATTCATCAACCATAGCGTTCACAGATTCCAGACCACCCAAATAAGCGCCTAAAGCAGCCCTTTGCGAAATAGAAGAAGTACCAGAGGTAATCTGACCTTGTAATTTATCGCAAGCATTGGCAATTTCTTTATTGGCCGCCATATAGCCTACGCGCCATCCGGTCATGGCATAAGATTTAGAAAATCCATTGATTACAATTACGCGATCTTTAACAGTATCAAATTCGGCAATGGAGGCATGTTTCCCCACAAAATTGATATGCTCATAAATCTCATCAGAAATGATATAGATGTTCGGATGTTTTTCGAAAACAGCAACAAGGTCTGCAAGTTCGTCCTTACTATATACTGAACCAGTTGGGTTACAAGGAGAAGAGAACATGAACAATTTGGTTTTAGGCGTTATCGCGGCTTCTAATTGTGCTCCGGTAATTTTAAAGTTGTTTTCGACAGTAGCATTGATAAAAACCGTCTCACCTTCAGCAAGTTTAATCATTTCTGAATAAGATACCCAGTATGGTGTTGGTACGATCACTTCTTCTCCAGGATCAACCAGGCACATGACAGCATTGGCCAGGGATTGCTTTGCGCCTGTTGAAACTACGATCTGGTCAAAACCATAGCTCAGTCCATTTTCTCTCAAAAGCTTGTCAGCAACTGCTTTACGCAGGTCCGGGTAACCCGAAACAGGGGTGTAGTAAGAGTAATTCTCGTCAATTGCCTTCTTTGCAGCTTCCTTTACATCATCTGGTGTGAAAAAGTCTGGCTCTCCAAAGCTCAAATTGATAACGTCTATCCCTTTTGCAGATAGTTCTCTTCCTAACTTCGCCATTTTAATGGTTTGCGACTCAGATAGGTTGTTGATTCTTTTTGATAAAAATGTCATAGTTATTGTTGCGCAAGCAAATATTATTTTGTGAACTAGCAAATATAAAAACCTAACCGAATTATAAACTAAAAAAAATACTTTTTAATAGAATTTGAAGGTTAAAATGTATTTTTGGATGCTAAACTCAGCAATTTGCAACCTCAAAGAAAAGCCATCGTACTCGCATTGTGCATAAGCATTGTGTTGATGCTGGCCAAATTTATTGCTTACTTGATCACACATTCCAATGCGATCCTGACCGATGCTGCAGAGAGTATCGTTAATGTACTGGCCAGTAGCTTTGCATTTTACAGTATTTATCTCACCACTTTACCCAAGGATGAAAATCATCCGTACGGACATGGCAAAGTCGAATTTTTTTCTGCTTTTTTCGAAGGTACGTTAATCGCAATTGCGGGAGTAATGATCATTTTCAAATCAGGTTATGACCTGATTTATCCGAAAGCAATAACCCAGCTGTTTGAGGGCGCAACCATTATTGGCGTTACGGGTCTGGTAAACTTATGGGTAGGATATCACCTGATCAATACGGGTAAAAAGTACAGGTCAATTACTTTGGAAGCGGATGGAAAGCACTTGCTAACCGATGCAGTGACCAGCGCGGGACTTGTTGTGGGCGTAGTACTGATTAAATTAACTGGGATTTTCTGGTTGGATAGTGTCATTTCAATCTTGCTTGGGTTATATATTCTATACAATGGATATAAATTAACCCGTAAGTCGGTTGGTGGACTGATGGACGAAAGTAATGTTGGATTGGTTAAAGACATCATTGCCATTTTACAGGAGAACCGACAAGAACCATGGATTGACGTGCATAACCTACGTGCGCAACAGTATGGTGCAGATTTACACATCGATTGCCACATTACCCTGCCTTATTATTTTGACTTAAGCCGTGTACACAAAGAAATTTCCGCCATTGATCATTTAATCAATGGTAATGCACATCATAAAACAGAATTATTTGTCCACGCTGATCCTTGCTTACCTGCATGTTGTAACTATTGCAGGGTGGATGACTGTCCGGTGCGGCAGGAGCCATTTCGAGCAGAAATTGAATGGACTGTTGAAAATGCAACTAAAAACCAAAAACACTTTGACCAATAATGAGCTATTTTAATGTAAGAGTATATGGCATCCTGATCAATGCGGATAACCAGGTCCTGGTCAGCGATGAACAATCTGGTGGAAGAATCTTCAGTAAATTTCCAGGAGGTGGATTGGAATTGGGCGAAGGCCTTGCCGATGCACTGAAACGTGAATTTATGGAAGAATGTGCTGCAGAAATAGAGGTGCTGGAGCATTTTTATACAACTGATTTCTATGAAAAATCTTCATTTAACGACAGCCAGATCCTGAGCATCTATTACTTTGTACGTGAAAGACATCCGCTCTTATTGAGCTTCAAAACAAAAGCCTTCGATTTCGACGCTGATAGCCTGCAGTCTTTCAGGTGGATCAACTTGAAAGATTTAAAGACCGAAGATGTTACCTTTAAAACCGACCAGACTGTAGTGGAACTGTTGTTGAAACAAATTGACTTATGAATTTAGCTGAACGCGATGCAAAAGTGATCTGGCATCCCTTTACCCAAATGAAAAACCCGTTGCCACATATCCCTATAGTTAGGGGAGAAGGGGTGTATCTGTTTGATGAAAACGAAAAAAGATACATAGACGCTGTATCAAGCTGGTGGGTAAATATTCACGGCCATGCACATCCGTATATAGCAGCCAAAGTTTCTGAGCAATTGAATACGCTGGAGCATGTGATTTTTGCTGGCTTTACACATGAACCTGCTGTGCAATTGGCTGAACGCTTACTGCCATTACTTCCAGGTGATCAGAAGCGGGTTTTTTATTCCGATAACGGTTCGACTGCAGTAGAAGTTGCCTTAAAAATGTGTCTCCAGTATTGGGTCAACACCAGTAAACAGCCACGTACTAAAATCATTGCTTTTAAAGAAGCTTATCATGGTGACACCTTTGGAGCCATGTCTGTGAGTGGTCGCAGTATATTCACCAACGCGTTTAGCAGTTTACTATTTGACGTAGAGTTTATTGATCTGCCAACAGCACAGAATATTTCACAGCTCAAATCTAAAATCAATTACCTTTCAAACGAAGTCGCATGTTTCATTTTTGAGCCCTTGGTATTGGGTACTGCAGGTATGCTCATGTACGAAGCGCAATACCTCGATGAGCTGATTGCCACTTGCCAGCAGCACGGTATCCTGACCATTGCTGATGAGGTCATGACTGGTTTTGGTCGGACTGGTAATTATTTTTCCTGTGAAGCGCTAAACACAAAGCCCGATATCTTTTGCTTGTCTAAGGGGTTAACTGGAGGTACTATGCCTATGGGCATCACCACCTGCAACAGCAAAGTATTTGATGCCTTTTTAAGTGAGGACAAACTTAAAACCCTTTATCATGGCCATTCTTATACTGCCAATCCAATTGCCTGTGCTGCATCTTTAGCCAGTCTGGATTTACTGCTTGCCCCGGAAACGATGGCTAATATCAAAAGGGTAAGTGCGAGCCACGCTCAATTTGCAATGAAGATCACTGGCCATCCTAAGGTGAAAGCAATTCGTCAGACAGGTACCATATTGGCGCTGGAATGGGAAACAGGTAATGACACCTCTTATTTTAGCGGTCTGCGTAACCAATTGTATCAATACTTTATTGACCGTGGTATTCTACTGCGACCATTGGGTAATGTTCTCTATATCCTTGCACCATATGTGATCAGTAATGAAGACCTGGAATATACTTATCAAACAATCGAGCGAGCGTTAAAAGACATCTAATTCTGGAATTAATGAAATTAAATCTGTACTACCCGATCGGGGGTGATTGCATAAAATTGGCCGCCATCGCCAGGCTGTAGTATTTTTAATCCGGTAAATACACTAAAAGCAGGCATAATGGCGCAGTCTGAACCGAAATAAAAACATGGAAATTTGAGCCGCTGCCTGGCCTTGCCGTAAAGCACAACCCCAGGGTGTATGTGTCCGCATATGTTATAATAAGCATCAGTGTTTTTTGGCTTGTCGTGGATAAACCTGAAAGGAGCAATTAAGAGTTCTTTGGTGTACACTTCGATGCCCAATGCTTCATAATCTTCTTTTTTCAGATCATCATGATTTCCTTTAACTAAAATTACTCCAAGATCAGGGTATACAGATCGCCATTCCAGAAAAGCATTTGCATCACTGTTGATGTTGTTGTGAAACATATCTCCGGTAACAAGGAGCGTTTTCGGCTTAAATTCCTGCATTAACGCAGTTAAACGCTGTAAATCGGTTAAGCCCACATTAGCGGGAACTGGAATACCGTTTTTTCTAAAATGAGCAGATTTCCCAATATGCATGTCGCTGATCATTAATAATGCTTTACTTTTCCAATATATTGCCCGCTCTTTACTTAAGATGAGCTCCTCTGCCCTGCAATTCACTATCATTTCTTGTTATTTTTTTTCTCTGCTTCTGCAGTCATTCTTTCAATCCTCTGGCTGAGTTCTTCAGAGCTCATATTTTCCCTTAAGCTGTCCACTTTAATTGGAAAGCAAAGGGGGGTATAGCGGTCTGATTTCACCATGACAATTTTGCTTGACTGAATCCGATGCAATGCTGCTGCCAGTCTGGGTTCTTCAATTTGCTGGTAAAAAGCTTCGTCATAAGCTTGCCGCAATAATAGGTTGTATTTATCGTAGTCACTAAATACATTGAAAAATAAGGCGGCAGAAGATTGCAAATGTTTATTGGCAATATATTTTCCAGGGAAACCCTGAAATACCAATCCCGAAATACAGGCGATATCCCTGAATTTACGCCTGGCCATTTCCGTAGCATTGATGCTCGCTACAATGTCTTCGCTTAAAGCAGCTGGATTAAACAATGTTTTTACCTCATTTTCATCCAAGGGGATGACCTGTTCGCTCAATAGCTCAAATCCGTAATCGTTCATAGCAATGGAAAAACTCATGGGTTTTATTTTTCCAAGGCGATAAGCAATTAATGCGGCCATAATTTCATGTACCTGTCGCCCTTCAAAGGGGTAGGCAAACAAATGGTAGCCGTCTTTAGTATCGATCATTTCAATCAGAAATTCGTCGTCCTTAGGTACGTGCGAAATCTTGGCCTGCCTTTCAAAAAGCGGGTAAATGAAATCAAGTTCAATGTCCTGATGCGATTTATCTAGTGTTTCATTATATTTTTTCCGCAATATAGAACCCAAATTGGCTGTTAATGACATGCGTCCACCCATCCAGCTCGGTGTGATGGCCCGTTTTAACTTGCTTTTTCGCACCAGTACCGTCATTTCTTTAACCATCACAAAATCCAGCACCCTTCCGGCAAGTGTAAAGCTACTTCCAATCTTCATTCTCGATATAAATGATTCCTCAACCATTCCGATATAGCCACCAGTAATAAACTTTACCTTAAGCATCGGGTCGCTTACAATGGTTCCTATGTGGAGTCTGTGCCGCATAGCCATTTGTCTACTCTCCACTTTCCATAGCCCCTCAACCAGATTTACCTTGCTAAACTCGTCATAAGCAGTTAAACTGTCTCCACCTGTTGTGATAAATTGCATGATCCATTTCCATTCCTGGGGAAGTAGTTCTGTAAAGGCATGTGTCTGCTTAACTTCAAAAAATAACTTCGTGTCGTCAAATCCATCGCCCACGGCAAGTGTAACCAGGTATTGGATCAACACATCAAAAGCCATGACTACAGGCTCCCGGCTTTCAATATTCTGAGTTTTTGCAGCTTCTTTAATCGCAGCTGCTTCAACCAATTCCAGGGCATGGGTTGGCAAAAAGTAAATAACAGAAGTTTCGTAAGGGGAGTGGCCACTTCGGCCGGCTCTTTGCAGAAAACGGGCTACGCCTTTAGGCGATCCGATTTGCACAACCGTATCTACCGGCTTAAAATCTACCCCAAGATCGAGAGAAGAGGTGCTAATAACCGCCTTTAAGGTGCCGGAATGTAATGCATCTTCAATCCAGTTGCGAAGTTCATGGTCGATTGATCCGTGATGTATCGCCAGTAAGCCAGCCAGGTTCTCATCTAAAGCCAGTAAAGTCTGATACCAAAGTTCGGCCTGTCCTCGGGTATTGGTAAATATGAGTGTTGTTTTACTTTTATAAATGATCGGCAACAGTTTGTGCGCCAGTTTATGACCCAGATGTCCTGCCCATGGCAACATGTCGATATGATCTGGTAAGACAGATCTGATATCAATCTTCTTTTCAATGTCTGCCTTGATAATGGTTTTTAGCAAGTTGGGGTAGGGTACCAATACCTCCATCGCCTGCTCCATATTGCCAACGGTGGCTGATATCCCCCATATCCGGAGTAACCTTTCCGGATGCCTTTCGGCTAGCAGGCCTTTTATTCTTGAAATGCCGAGTTCGGTCATTACACCCCGTTTACTACCTAGCAGTTCGTGCCACTCATCTGCTACAATACATTGCAACGAAACAAAATAGGTATGGGTGTTTTTTTGGGCAAGCAAAAGATGTATACTTTCCGGCGTGATAATCAACACTTCCGGCATCTGTTTTTTCTGTTTTAGCTTTTCGCTTTGCGGTGTGTCTCCATTTCTTACCCCAATGTGCCAGTCTAGTTCCAGTTCCCGACAAACTTCCCGCATAGCGCGGGCTAAATCTTTTGCCAGTGAGCGTAAAGGCGTAATCCAGATCAACTTCAAGCCGGCGGGTTTTCTTTTTGATTGTTTTTTCTTTGATGTGCTTTTTGGTACTGCTTCAAGCCTATTGATTTCGTCAATTACTACAGCTAGAAACAAAGAGAATGTTTTTCCAAAACCCGTTGGCGCATTTACCAGACCGCTATAGCCTTCAGCATAATACTGCCAGGCGTCAGTTTGAAATTTAAATGGTTTCTTTTTACTCGTCTTAAGCCATTTAATTACCTTTTTATAGCCTTTGCTGTTTTCCAGTTTCATCTTCAAGTAAGCCTTAATCTTTAGGTGCCAGTGTGGTTTGTAAAAGCTGTTTTAAATCATCAAGTGTGTTGATTTCTGTAGCATTCTTATCTTTTCTCCAACGAGCAATTCTCGGAAACCTTAATGCCAAACCAGCTTTATGCCTTTTACTCTCCGCGATCCCTTCAAAGGCAATTTCAAATACCAGTTCTGGTTTCACCGTCCGAACGGGACCGAATTTTTCTACTGCATTTTTTAATACAAATGAATTTACGGCTTTAATTTCCTGATCGGTTAGGCCTGAGTAAGCTTTGGCTATGGTAATGAGTTGATCGCCATCTCTTACGGCAAAAGTATAATCCGTGTAGTAATTGGCACGACGGCCGCTACCTTTCTGAGCATAAATCATCACGGTATCCACTGTATAAGGATTAATCTTCCATTTCCACCAATCACCACGCTTTCTGCCAGTATGGTATAAAGAATCGAGCTTTTTTAACATCAAACCTTCGCTATTATTTTCCCGGGCGCCCTCACGTGCTTTCGCCAATTCATCCCAATCCGTAAATTCTACAATTTCTGAAAGCAGTACAATTTTTTGATCAGCCAGTTGATTTATGATTCCGGTTAATAGTTTGCGTCGCATTTGTAAGGGGGTCATTCGCAGATCTTCTCCATGGTGTTCCAAAAGATCGTAAACATAAAAGCCAACAGGTGCCTCATTTAATTGTGATTTGTTGATGGTTTTCCTGTTTAACCGTTGTTGTAAGATGCTAAATGCCTGCACCTTTCCATCTTTGATAGATAATATTTCTCCATCCAGTACTGTACCATCAGTTAATACATCAGCTAAGAAATGAAGTTCAGGAAATTGTTCGGTAACCAGTTCTTCGCCACGCGACCAGATGAACAGTTCTCCATTTCTTTTCACGATCTGACCACGAATACCATCCCATTTCCATTCTGCCTGCCAATTGTGCGGTTCACCAAGCGAATCTGGCTGGGTATCCAATGCATAAGCCAGACAGAAAGGATAAGGCCAGGAACTGTCTGTATTCACATGAACACCTTCAATCAGTTCCGTATAGCTAATTTGGTCGGGATTCCATTTACCCATGATGCTATGCATAATTTTACTGGCTTCCTGATTGCTTTGTTTGGCAAGGGCGTTGACTAACATTTTATTAGAAACGCCGATCCGGAAATTTCCGGAGATCAGTTTGTTGAAAATAAAACGCTCCTGGATATTTAAGCTGTCCCAGGCACTCAGGATAAAGTCTTTTTTACTGACCTCATCTGTTCCATTGATCGCTGCGAGATCCGTAATCCAATCGTGTAATTTGCGCTCCAAAGGATGTGTTGGCGGCGGCAATACCAATGCAATTGTTTCGCTTAAATCGCCAACACTATGGTAACTTTCAGCAAAAAGCCAATCAGGAATGCCACTTTGCTCAATTGCCCATGCTTTGATCAAGGCAGTGGCCACAGGCCTTTTAGGGCGTTTTCCAGTGAACATAGCAATCACATAAGGTTTATCCAGCTCATCGGCTTCATTAAAATAATCCACTAAAGCAGCGATTTTATCATTGGTTTTATTGCTCATTTCAAGCGATGCGATCAGTTCTGTAAAGCGCTTCATAGATTGATGATTTCTAGTACGTCCTCTTCATCTTCCGTGCCGTATTGTGTTTTCACCTCTTCGGCATCAATACCAATTTCGTTTAGGTATTTTGCAAAGGTTGCGGTATAACCATGCGTCACAAAAACTTTTTCTGCTTCGGTGGCTTCAATGGCAGTTAACAAACCGGGCCAATCGGCATGGTCACTTAACGCAAAACCTGCATCGGCACTGCGCCAGCGCCTGCTGGCCCTAACCTGCATCCAGCCAGAGCAAACACCTGTGGCTGCATTTACCAGGTTTTTAATCCATCGGCCGTCGGCGAGGGCAGGGGGTACAATTACGATACCCTGCTGCAATTCCTCTTTCCTGACGTCTGTAGTTATCCTAATGGTTTCAGGTAAGTCTACTCCCGCCTTTATGAAAGCTTCGTTAAGGTTGGCAATAGACTGATGTACATATACAGGTACCATGCCATGCAGATTTTTAATCAGCCTTTGCGCCTTTCCGAGACTGTAAGCAACAAGGACTGTAGTTTTATTTTTGATGAGGTTATCTGAAGCCCAACCCCTGATCTCCTCGAAAATTTTTTCCTGTGCCTGCCATTTGTAAACCGGCAATCCAAAAGTGCTTTCTGTAACAAATGTATGGCATTTTATCGGTTCAAAAGCAGTACTGATGCCATCGTATTCTGTTTTATAATCTCCGGATACCACGCAAATCTCGCCTTTGTATTCCAGCCTGATTTGAGCTGAGCCAATAACGTGACCTGCAGGGAAAAGACTCAGCTTTACTCCATTGACATCGATTTCCTTGTTATAAGGCAAAGTTTCAATGTTTAAATCACCCAATCTTTGATTTAAAATGGGTTTAGTCAACTCATGGCACAGGTAAGCCTTATTGCCCCATTTTACATGATCTGCATGTCCGTGTGTAGTTACAGCCAGATTAACTGGTTGCCAGGGATCGATGTAAAAATCACCCTGGGGGCAGTAAATTCCTTTGTTTGTAAATTTAATTAAATCCATTTGGTTATAAACAGTAGCAGAGGTAGAAAGTTTAATTATTATTTACTACATGGTAGTAGAAATATGGCGGCAGTTACAGGTAATTGTTAAAGGGGCTTCATTTAAGAAAATGAAATGATATGTTGTATAAAAAGGATTAATAAATTCTAAATTTGTCTCAGTCAGAACAAGTATTTAACAATACATAAGAGCCATGAGTAAAATATTAAAAAGTAATAACTTTCAAAAAAACGATGAAATTAAATGGGAATGTGCTTCTCCAGGTGTTGAGCGTCAGGTTTTTGGGTATGATGACCGCGTAATGCTGGTTAAGGTTAAGTTTGAAAAGGGAGCTATAGGTTCTATTCACGAGCATCCACACACCCAGGTTAGCTATGTTGAAAGTGGTGTATTTGAACTCACAATTGGTGGTGAAAAACAGTTGCTGAAAACAGGCGACGGATTTTATGTACCACCAAATACCTTACATGGCTCTGTTTGTCTTGAAGCAGGTGTATTAATTGATGTTTTTAGTCCACACCGCGAAGATTTCTTGTAAACGGGGCATTTTTGTTGCATCATTTGATGTCTTATTGGATTGCATCTTTCATATTTCTTTCTATTTTTACAATTCAAAAGTTCTTATGCCAAACAGAAATAGAATTGTACTGATACTTTTTTTTACAATCGCGATATCCCAAATTGTTTTTGCCCAAAATAAAAGAACCATTAATGGAAGCGTAACCGATTCCAGAACCGGAGAAACTCTGATCGGCGCAAGTGTCAAAGTTACCGGAGCTACAACCGCCGCAGCTGTAACCAATTCTTATGGTTTTTATTCCATCGGCCTGACTGAAGGCCAATACGAAATTGCCGTAAGTTTTATCGGTTATAAAACCAGCAGACAGAACATCTCTATAACAAAGGATGTCCGTTTTAATTTTGCGCTAGAAGAAGATAATCAGCTCAATGAGGTCGTAATATCTGCGATTAAGCGAAACGAAAATGTAAGTAGTCCGCAAATGGGCTTGCAAAAAATAGACATTAAAGAAATCAACAGTGTTCCTGTATTATTGGGTGAGCGCGATGTGCTCAAGACCCTGCAACTACTTCCGGGTATCAAATCCGCAGGTGAAGGCAACAGTGGTTTTTATGTTCGCGGCGGTTCTACAGATCAAAACCTAATTTTACTGGATGAAGCACCAGTTTACAATGCATCACATTTACTTGGTTTTTTCTCTACCTTTAATTCGGACGCCATCAAAGACGTTAGTGTTTACAAAGGTGGTATGCCGGCGCAGTATGGTGGCCGGTTAGCTTCTGTATTAGATATCAAAATGAACGATGGAAACCGCAAAACATATACTGTAGAGGGAGGTGTTGGGCTGATTTCGTCACGATTGAAAGTTGAAGGTCCTATTGTGAAAGACAAAGGATCTTTTATGATCAGTGCCAGAAGAACCTATATGGATGCCTTTTTAAAACTTTCTCCAGATAGCTCGATCAATAGCAATACCCTATATTTTTATGATTTAAATGCAAAGGCCAATTACCAGATAGATGATAAAAATACCCTGTATTTAAGTGGTTATTTTGGGCGCGATAAGCTTGGCCTGTCAGATACTTTTGGCTTCAATTGGGGTAATGCCACTGTAACTTTGCGCTGGAATCATTTGTTTAATAACAAACTCTTCTCTAATACCTCTTTGATTTACAGTAACTACAACTATGTGCTGCAAAATTTTATGGAAGAGAACAACTTTGAAATCAACTCGGCAATCAAAGATTTTAATTTAAAACAGGATTTTGAATATAGTTTAAACAATAGTCATAATCTGAAGTTTGGTGTGAATGCCATTCAGCATACGATTGCTCCAGGTAAGCTGACCGCAACAGAAACCTCCAGTGTAAACGCAACCAATTATGAAAGCCGTAAAGGAATGGAGCTTGCGGCTTACCTGTCTGACGAGTGGAACGCAAGTGAACGTTTGAATGTGGTGTACGGGCTTCGCCTGAGTAGTTTTGCATTGTTTGGTCCGGGTACGATTAAAACATATGATACAGATGGAAATGTAATCGGAAACGACGTGTACAAATCAGGAGATGTAGTGAAAAGCTATCTCAACCTAGAACCTCGGTTTTCTGCCAGTTATCAGCTAAATGAACAGAGCTCGTTAAAAGCTGCGTATACACGAAATGTTCAGAATATTCACCTGATGTCAAACTCTACATCAACATCACCAACGGATTTGTACATTATGAACAGCAATAATGTGAAGCCGGAAATTGCCGACCAGGTTGCGACTGGGTATTTCAGGAATTTTAATGACAACAATTACGAATTTTCAGCAGAGGTGTATTACAAATGGATGCAAAACCAGATTGAATACCGAAGCGGGACTGATTTAAGGGGCAACAACAACGTTGAGGCTGATTTATTATATGGAGATGGCCGGGCTTATGGCATCGAACTTTTCTTTAAAAAGCGCTTTGGTAAATTTAACGGTTGGGTAGGCTATACCTTATCCAGAACAGAACGTCAGTTTGACGCGATCAATAATGGAAAATGGTTTTATGCTAAGCAAGATCGTACGCATGATTTATCTGTAGTAGGTATTTATAAGGGTGGCCCGCGCTGGACTTTTTCTTCTGTTTTTGTATACAATACTGGTAGTGCCGTTACTTTTCCAAGTGGTAAATACCAAATCAACGGACGAACCGTGTTTTATTATACCGAGAAGAATGGCTACCGTACGCCAGCATACCACCGTTTGGATGTATCCGCTACATTGGAGGGAAAACCAGGTAAAAAGGTGCAATCCAGTTGGTCTTTTGGTATCTATAACCTGTACAACCAACAAAATGCCTTTTCTATTGATTTTAAGGACGATCCGGATGATGCGAGCAGGACACAAGTGGTAAGAACCACACTATTTGGAATCATCCCTTCGGTAACCTGGAACTTTAAATTTTAGTGTCATGAGCTTTTTATACAGAATGATGAATTTTAGAATATATACACTGCTGGCCTTTATGGTACTGCTGGCGAGTGGTTGTGAAAAAGTGATCGACCTGAAACTGGACAATGCTGATGCCGCACTGGTTATTGAGGGAGGGGTGACGGATCAAAATGAAGCACAAATCGTTAAAATTTCGCGCACCTATAGCTTTACGGAGCCCAACAAATTCAATGGTGTCACAGGAGCTAAAATAACGCTTACACGCCCCAATGGGGTAGTGATGAATTATACAGAAGTTTCACCGGGAAAGTATCAAACGAGCAGATTTCGCGGCATTCCGGGAACAAAATATATATTGGATGTAAATGTAGATGGAAAAAGTTATTCTGCCACTTCCATAATGCCGCTTAAAGTTGCATTAGATTCAATTTCTTTCAAGCAATTTGACTTTTTTGGAAAATCAAACACCTACGCTGCAGTCAATTATATTGATCCTCCAGGCATCCAGAATCAATACCGCATGACCCTGACCTATAAAGGGAAAGTAGAGGCTGATATGGCTGAAGAAGACCGTTTTAACGATGGTAACAATGTGGCTAATGTGATTTTCTATAAACTTAACGATTTGATAACCGGGGATAGTGTACTGGTCGATTTTCAATGTATAGACAGAAATGTATTTAAATATTTTTATAGTTTAGGACAAAATTCTGGTGAGGGTGGGCCTCCTGTGGCACCTGCTAATCCGCCGTCAAATTTCAGCAATGGCGCTTTAGGTATTTTTAGCGCTTATACAACGGAGAAAAAAACAGCAGTGATCAGAAAATTGCCATAAAATTCTTTTTGGGTAATTGAATTGTTTTTATTGCTACCTTAGTGAGATCTCTATTACAATATTATAACAATCTCATGGTTACTCAAGCAGCCGATCAGCTACTGATTTTAAGTGAAGAGGAAAGAATTAAAGTTCTAAATGGATACGATATTCTTGATACTCCCCCAGATGGGTCATTTGACCGTTTAACACGTCTTGCGGCAAAGCTATTGCGCGTTCCTATTGCCATCGTTAGTCTGGTAGATACCGATCGTATTTGGTTCAAATCCAAATACGGCATAGATATTCAGCAAATTGAAAGGGCTGATGGTTTATGTACTTCTTCTATTTTAACAGATGGTTTTTATAGCATTGAAGATGCGAGTCTGGATCCACGGACGCTGGCTAATCCATTGGTTGCAGGAGAATTTGGTTTACGTTTTTATGCTGCTTTTCCGCTTAGAACAAGAGACGGCTTTAACCTAGGTACTTTTTGTGTCATCGATAAAGAACCGAGAAAACTGACGAAAGAAGAAGAAGGGATTTTGATGGATTTGAGAGACATTGTGATGGATCAGATGGAGCTTAGGCTGGCTTCCAGAAAATCTGTAGCGCAACACAATCAGATTTTAAATACAACTGCTCACGATCTGAAAAACCCACTAACTACTATACCGGTACGTGCAGATCTGATCAAATTGAAAAAACATGATCCGCAGGTAGTTGACAATATGTGTGACCAGATTAAAGTAGCCAGTCTGAATATGGTTCGTATCATAGATGAATTGCTGCAGTCTGGTAGCTTGGAAGCAGGAAAAATACACTTGTTAATGATGAAACTAAATCTTTCATTTTTGGTAAGCAATGTGGTTTCTATGAACCTTCCCCTGGCAGAACGTAAAAAGCAAACCATACACTTCAGTTCTGAGATGGATGTATTTGTTCGTGCCGATGAGGGTAAGCTTACCGAAATCGCCGATAACCTGATTAACAACGCTGTAAAATATGCACCTTCGGGAACCAACATTTATGCCCGGGTTCTGGTAAAGGACGATAAAGCCATCATCGAAATTGAGGACGAAGGTCCAGGCTTGACAGCAGATGATAAAATCCAGTTGTTTCAACGTTTCATGCGCTTAAGTGCTCAGCCGACAGGAGGGGAGCAGTCTACTGGCCTTGGACTTTCCATTGTTAAAGTATTGGTAGAGGCACACAATGGCCGTATATGGGCTGAAAGTGATGGCCAAGATCAGGGTGCTAAATTTATTGTCGAATTGCCGCTCAGCAGTTAATTAATAACAGGTAAGTGTCCATTTACGGCTCCATTGTTGATGACCTGATATTTTTACAATACCTTCTTTATCCTCCAGTTGCTGATTGTGGTCTATACCATCTGCAATGCCGCACCACGGTTCCAGACACACAAAGTTTGCGTTTTTAGCAGCCCAGATACCGAAGAATGGAAAGCCCGTAAAGCTAAAGTCTAGTCCGTGTTTGTTTTTGTGGTTTCTGACCGATATTTTGTCGCTTTCCAAAGATTTAAATACCAAAGCGTCGTCAAAAAATAATTCATGTGTTAAAGGCAACTGCTGGTTGGTCAATTTGAAGGTTTCCGTTTCGCTGGCAATCAGGTCGCCCGCGATCTTATGATAGTTTAATGTGTTGTCTTTATTAAATTGAATGTAGCAGTCGGTATATTCAATGCCACTTTGTAGCGGAGCTGCAAAAGCGGGGTGACCACCAATGGAAAAAAGCAATTCCAGGCTATCAGGATTGATGACCCGATACCTGCAGGTTAACGACTGACCGGATAATTGATAATGCAGCTGTAGTTTAAAGCTAAAAGGGTACATCTTTAACGTTTCTTCATTTTGTTCAAGGCTGAACTCAACTTCTGTCTGGCTGATTTGGTTCACTGAAAACTCACGGTCTCGTGCAAAGCCATGTCTGGGTAATTGATACTCCTGACCTTTATAAATATAACTACCTCCTTTTAAGGCCCCTACAATGGGAAACAGTATTGGACTAAATTTAGCCCAGTAATCGGCATCGCCATTCCATAAATAAGAGAGTTGGGTAGTTTTACTTTTTACTTTTTGTATTTCTGCACCCTTTTCAGCGATAGAAACCTCTAAATGTTCGTTTTCAAGAAAAATCATATTGAAGTAAAAGTAGAAAATAAAAATCGATAAGTTTATTGGGTTTTAAAAGTTATCTCTCTTTCAGTTTTATATGTAGTTACTATTTGATATATTGTTCGTTTAACCGTAATTTAGTTTGGGATTACCAATCGATGCCATTTAGTTGCGGTGTTTGTTTTTAAATTGGTAAAGGAAGCTTCCTTTGAGGGTAAACGGATGATAAATGATCGTGATATCAATGACTATGAACTTCTGTCTTTATTTAAGACGGGGAATGACCGCGCTTTTAAACTTATTTACGAACGGTACTGGCAGCTGCTATATGTGGCTGCATGTAAAATTTTGAACGATGAGGAAGAAGCTAAGGATGTTGTTCAGGACGTTTTTATCTCATTCTTTAATAAAGGTCCAAGTTTGGAAATTAATGTCAGCATCTCTGTTTATTTGTATTCAGCAGTGCGGTATAAAGTATTCGATTACATTAGCCGTAAAAAAGTTAGGGATCATTATATGGATTCTGTTGAGCAATTTATATCTGCCGGCAACTACAGCTCTGATACTGCATTGATCGAAAAAGAAATTAATGCGGAAATTGAAAAAGAGATTCAAAATTTACCCCAAAAAATGAAGGAAATATTTGAATTAAGTAGAAGAGATCAACTTTCCCATAAGGAAATAGCAGATTTACTTAATATCTCCGATAAAACCGTTAAAAAGCAGATTAACAATGCTATAAAGCTGATAAAGCCTAAGGTTCTTAACCATCTCAGGCTTCTTTTGTAATTTTTTTTAAAATATCTTCATTTTGTCTACTACCAAAGTTCTTTTGAACCGACATGTATCAAAAGAACTAAATAATGAAGGAAAGTTTTTCTGAGGATTTTTTTGAACGGTATGCTAAAGGCAATTGTACAGAAGAAGAGAAAACAATGTTAGAGAGTTGGTATTTGAATGAATTAAAGATGACAAGTTTTAGACCCTCTGATGATGCTTTGTTCGTTGCAGAGCAAGATATTTGGGGCAAAATCCAAAAAGAAACGCAACGCGTTAAAAAGCGGACCAGAAAGTTATATTTATTGGGCTGGACATCTGCTGCGGCTATGGTCGCCATTTCAATTCTCCTTTTTTATAACATTCAGTTTGATGGAACTACCGCAGAAAAAGAAGACTTATTTCCTGTTGCCCATCATAGTTCGATCACAGTTGTAAAAAATGAAAACAGTTTCAGGAAGCTTGCAGATGGGACTGTAGTTATTCTTAGTCAAGGCAGTACACTAACCATTTCCGATACTTTCGAACATGGGAATTTGAGAGAAGTTAAACTAAGCGGTAAGGCTTTTTTTGATGTCAAACATGATGCTGACCGTCCCTTTATAATCCATTCAGGTGGCGTGACCACTACTGTACTCGGAACCTCCTTTGACGTACTTGCTAACGATAAATCTAATTCTGTGACCATTAATGTAATCAGAGGAAAAGTTCGTGTGGAAAGCAAGCATAGAGCTTTAGCAATACTTACGCCCAATATGCAAATGGTATACGATAAAACTTTGAAAACAGCTGAAGTAAAGTCGATAGATGCCAATAAGGAGTTGGCATGGAACAGACAGGAAGATATGAGTTTTGATGATGTATCCCTGAAAGAGGCTAAAAAACTGCTTGAAGAACGTTTTAAAGTTAAAATCGTGGTTACAGATCAAGAGTTGTTGCATACGAAGTTTAGCACTTCACTGGGAGCTACAGACCACCTTGATCCTTTTCTGAAAAGTTTGTGTCTCTTTATCAATGCTAAATACACTTTTAAAAATAATAAAGAAGTATCAATAGAACCTTTAAACCAAAACTAACATGAAGAAATTTTACCCAATTCAGAGAAATTCAACGTAAAAAGGTAAGGTAACCAGTTCATATTGCGAGTATTAGCTGAATTACCTTACCTACGAGGCCCTCATTAAGAATGACAGGCCTTCTAATGTAATCCCAAGACGAAGTTTAGTAATCACATTAAAGACTAAAGTATGAATTTTTCTGCACAAGCAGCAAGAAACGGGAATTCTATTTTCCGGAAATTACCCACACCCTTTTTAATTTACTGTATGCGAGTAACCTTATTAATCGGTTTAGTTGTCACGATTTCTCTGCAAGTCGTAACGGCTTCTGTAAAAGGACAGGCATTGAGAAATGTTAACATTAGCATTGATCTTGACAATGATGATTTTTTTGCAGCCATCAAAAAGATAGAGCGTAGTACGCAGTTTCGGTTTCTTTACCGGATATCGGATGTTAAAGAAATTAAGGGTTTAACCTTAACGTCACAGTCCATCAGTGTAGAGAATCTGATCGCACAGTTATTGCAACGTTCAAATTTGACATTTAAACAGGTAGATGATCGGATTCTGATCCTCAAAAATGCTGAACAGCAACATCGCGATTTGCCACCCAATTCAAGCCATGAAACCATTGTTGCAGATACTTTGATTAAGGGAACTGTATTTGACGCCAAAACCAAGGACAGGATTCCTGGCGCTACTGTGAGGTTGAAAAATGGTAAAGCCAAAGCACTGACTGATAATAATGGAAATTTCAGGATTAGCGCTGCCATTGGTCATGTGTTGCTAGTTAGTTATATTGGTTATGAGACACAGGAAATTACGATAACCAGGGCTGTGCTGGAAGTTCGGTTGGGAGAATCCCCACAGTCCTTAAAGGGCGTGGTGGTGACTGGTATATTCGCTCAGTCGAAATCAACTTTTACTGGTGCTGCAAAAACTTTTAATGCAGAGGAGCTTTCTAAAGTTTCCAATAACAACGTGTTGTCTGCTTTAAAATCGCTCGACCCTTCTTTTCAAATTCCTGAGAATCTCTCGGCAGGATCTAACCCAAACGTATTGCCGGATGTGGTATTACGCGGAGGTAATACCTTGGTAGATACCAGACAGGTAGGCGGGGCCGATCCTTTTAATTACCAGGCATCACCAAATGCACCGCTATTTATTTTAGACGGATTTGAAACCACTTTGCAGCGCATCAATGATCTGGATATGAACAGAATCGCTAGCGTAACCATTTTGAAAGACGCCGGAGCCACAGCCATTTATGGTTCTAGAGGGGCAAATGGCGTAATTGTCATTGAGCAAGTGAGGCCAGTAGAGGGGAAACTTCGGTTTTCCTATAATGCCAGTACAAGCGTTGAAGCGCCTGATCTGAAGGGGTATGATCTACTAAACTCTAAAGAGAAATTTGAATTGGAAGACAGGTCCGGTTTTTTCAAAAATACTTTTAACACCACTCAAAATAACCTTGATCTGATCCGGGAGAGCCGATTGGCAGCTGTGAGTGCGGGGGTAAATACCGACTGGATCTCAAAGCCATTAAGGACGGGTATAGGGCAAAAGCATAACTTATACATTGAAGGTGGCGCTGAAGCGGTAACTTATGGTTTGAGCCTTACTTATGATCAAAATACAGGTGTCATGAAAGGATCCGACCGAAAAACAACCACAGGTAATTCATTTTTATCCTACAGACTTAAAAATTTTCAATTCAGAAATGACCTGACTCTCACGTTTAACAATGCCAACAATTCTCCATATGGTTCATTTCAGCAATACACCCGTTTAAATCCGTATTGGTCACCATACGATGCTAATGGAGCACTTAAAGTATATCTGGAAGAAGTTATAGATCCGGTAACAGGGTTGAGGATCACGAATGCTGATTATTATGATAATTTAAATGGTTATACAGGCCGGCCGGTAAACCCACTTTACAATGCTTCTTTAAATGTGACCGATAAAACCAATTCCCGTGGACTTACCAATAATTTTGAAACCAGATGGCAAGCCAAAGAATGGCTTCGCGTAACTGGTCGTTTATCCTATACCAAACAGAATGACGAGTCTGACATATTTTTACCTGCTCAACACAGTTCATTTGCCAATGTAACAACCTTCGAAAAAGGATCTTATACTAAGGGTACAGGCGATTTGCAGACTATAGAAGGCTTTTTAACTGGGGAAGCCAATAAGAATTTCGACAAACATTTTGTTTCTGTATCTGCTACGCTCAATGCAAGGGAAGTCGCTTACAATACACAAGCTGTACGTGTAATTGGTTTTCCTAATCCCAATCTGGATCAGTTGATATTGGGTAATCAGTATCCTGCAAATGGAAAGCCCACTGGTAGTGAAAGTTTAAACCGCTCTTTCGGAACATTGGTCCGTGGCGCTTACGCTTACGATAACCGCTATCTGTTTGATGTCACTTACCGTTTGGATGGCTCTTCGCTATTTGGATCGGATAGGCGTTATGCTCCATTCTGGTCTGTTGGAACCGGTTGGAATATCACCAATGAGGAATTTTTAAAAGGAAATTCCATTGTAAATGATGCCAAACTTCGTTACACGATAGGGACTACGGGTTCGCAAAGTTTTGAGAGTTATAAAGGAATCACCACCAGTCAGTATTATACTGATAGAGAATATCGGGGCGTGATTGCTTCTTATTTGCTGGGTTTTGGAAATTCGGCATTGGCCTGGCAAAAGACGCTAAAGCAGAATCTGGGATTGGATATTACTTTATTCAATCGGTTCAACTTGAGTGCCAATTATTTCATCGAACGCACCAAGGGTAGTATTGCCTTTATCTCGAGTGCACCTTCTTCAGGATTTTCTGGTTACTATGACAATATGGGCGATGTGGTTAATAAAGGATATGAGCTTTATGGCCGTTTCAACATCATTGCCAATCCAAGTAACAGAAACAATTGGTCGGTGTTTGTAAACGCTTTTCATGTAAGCAATAAAATTGAGAAAATATCCTCAACCATCAAGGCATTAAACGCCAAAGCTACGAGTACCAATTCCACAGTACCCTTGCCAAGATATGCAGAAGGCCAGTCCGTCAATGTCATCTGGGCAGTACAATCCTTGGGTATTGATCCTGCTTCAGGCGTTGAATTGTTCCGTTCGCGGGATGGAAGTGTGACTAATGTATATAATCCGGCTGACCAGGTGATTGTGGGGGATAAGACCTCAACCATCAAAGGGACAATCGGAACCAATATGGAGATTGCCGGAATAGGCTTAAACTTATACCTCAGATTTGATTTCGGAGGAGATGCATATAATCAAACCCTTGTAGACCGTGTAGAAAATGCAAATGCTGCATTGTACAACGTGGACAGAAGGGTGTATGATTCGAGATGGCAAAAACCAGGAGACATTACTTTTTACCGTGGTATTGTAAACTATACCAACAACATCAACGCGCCAATTACCTACGCCACTTCTAGATTTGTTCAAAAGAACAACTTCATAGCTGGGGAAAGTGCTTCAGTTTATTACCGCTTTAATGATCGGTTTAACAAGAAGTTGGGCTTGCAAAACACCAAAGTCACTTTGTTTGGCAGTGATCTTTTCAGATTAGCCAGCATTAAACGTGAGCGAGGACTAGATTATCCATTTGCACACAGTTTTACGCTACAGTTACAAACTACTTTTTAATTGAGATGAAGATGAAATTAAAAACCACACAACTTAAAAAATCACTTTTCCCGGTTTATTTATTCGGTTTGCTACTGTTGCTGGCCTCCTGTAATAAATGGCTTGATGTTGATCCTAAAACCAAAGTAAAAGAGGGGAAACAATTCAGTTCCAAACAAGGCTATATAGATGCACTGTTTGGCATATATCAACAAGCTGCAGAACTGACCAGCTATGGTGGCCAACTGACATATGGCATGCTGGACATCCTGGCGCAACGCTATGAAAATAAAGCATTGACAACCAATATTATTGGTAAGATGGCCCGATATTCTTATTCTGATTCTGATGTTCAAACTGCCATTAGTGCTGTATTTAACAATCAATACAAAATAATTGCACAGGCTAATTTTGTCCTTAAAAATGTGGATCAGAGTGAGGGCGTGCTTGATGAAACTTCCAAAAATATCATCAAGGGTGAGGCTCTGGCCATGCGTGCTTATGTTCATTTTGACCTGGCGCGTTTATTTTCAGAACGCTATGCTGATGGTGCGAATGCTTCGGCACCGTCTATAGCTTATCTGAAAGATTTTACGGTAACACCGCAGGGGAGAGTAAACTTGGGAACGGTACTTGCGCTTTGTGAGGCCGACCTTAAAGCGGCTGAAAGTTTATTGGCTGTTAACCAGACTATTGATCAGATTGCATTGAACCAGGGTAGCACAAATGCGGATCTTTTCCTGCAATTTAGGCAAAATCACATGAATTACTGGGCTGTAAAAGCATTGCTTGCCAGATTGTATCTGTATAAAGGAGATAAAGTAAACGCTTTAAAATATGCTACGGATGTGATCAATAGCCAGAAATTCAATTTCATCCTCCCTGCAAATATCAATGTTGACGCTACGGTAAATGCTTCTGATCTTACTTTTACGTCGGAGCATGTTTTTTCCATTTATGTTTCCAGTTTGAAAGTACGGGCCGATGATGTATTTAAGAACACGACTACGACAGGTGAGGCAAACGACCTTTGGTCTACCCGTGCGAAACTCGACGCGGCTTTTCAGGCTTCATTGGTAGGGTATGGCACCGACATCCGCCGGCCCGGCGCAACCAAAAGTTTATGGAATGAAATTGCTTCTACCACAGTGTACAGCAAAAAGTACTGGAGTGATGCACCAGCCAACGTCAAACAGCGGTTAATCCCCTTGATCCGTTTATCGGAAATGTATTATATCGCTGCAGAGGCTGCCCCAACCATTGCTGATGGTATCAAGTATTTGAATGTGGTACGTGTGAACAGACTGATTCCTGAAATTGCCCCCCCGGCTACCCAGGCTGAGTTTGATACAGAGCTTCAATTCGAATACCGCAAGGAGTTTTATGCAGAGGGACAATTGTGGTTTTATTACAAACGTAAAAATGTCCTCACCATACCTGATGGGATTGTCAACCCAATGACAACTGCAAAATATGTTTTTCCAATTCCTAATGACGAGTTGGAGTTTGGTTCAGTAGTAGGTAATTAATCTTGAATATAGGATATGGAAAAGATCGTAAAAAAGACTGTGCTGTTGTTCTTGCTGATTTTGGCATTTGCATCCTGCACAAAAAATAAAGAATTGTTATTTGATGAGGCCAATCTGGTTTACGTGGAATATCAGGATAGTACAGATTACACTTTTGCAACAAGACCTGCAGCTGTTGTGATGGATTCTATTGTGGTGAGTTACCGGATTATTGGATCTGTGTCGGCAAAAGACAGGCAAATCAAACTTGTGCCAACTGCTGCAACTACAGCCAAAGCAGGTTACCATTATAAAGTTGGAACTGCAGTTATCAAAGCCAATGAATTTAGCAGCAAAGTGCCGATTTATGTTTATCGCAGGCCTGGATTAAAGGATAGTTCATTGGTTGTTGTACTACAGGTAGCCGAAAATGAAGACTTTAAGCCTGGTTTTCCAAAGCGACTGAATTATAAATTTACACTGACAGATGTACTTAAAAAACCGTCCAACTGGGAAACCACCTGGGTGTCTTACTTTGGCAGTTATTCTGAAGTTAAATTCAAGTTTTTAATTACTGCAACAGGTAAAACAGACTGGAATTCGTCGCCATTACCTCAAGACTCCAGGTACCTTTCGCAAAAAGCCAGAAATGCTTTGCTGGAATACAATCAAACCTATGGCCCGTTGATCGATGAAAATGGACAGCAGGTGTTTTTTCCTTAATTAATTATTTTTTTAGCTAATCATACATCACATGAATTTTAAAAATAACAATTTATCCAGCGTTTTCTTTATGCTGTCTTTATTTTTCTTTGGCAGTTGCTATAAGGATCACAGCAATAAAGACCTTGCGCCAACCAATAAGATTGATATAACGGATGCCAAAGCGGCATCACAATTCGTGGTATTTCAAGGAGATTCCTTGAAATTAAAACCAACGTTATCTCAAAGTTTAAGCAGTAACATCAGCCAATTAGAATTTACCTGGATTGTTTACAATAACAATGGCGCGGTAAGCCTAGCCGCTCCAAGGATCGAGATCTCAAAGGATTATGAACTTAAATATTTGGTAAAAGGAGATCCTTTTATTTTAGGAGAACCTTATATCGTTAGGCTTGGTGTAAAGGATAAAACCACAGGAGTGACTTCCTATTTAAACTACAGTGTGCTCATCGGGAATAAATATGGTACCGGATGGCTAGTGTTGGAAGATAAAGCAGGAAAAGGCGATCTGTCATTTGTGTTTACAGACTTTACTGCTGAGCACGGTATTTATACAGATCGGAATACGGCTGCAATAACGGGTCCACGAAAGCTAGAAATCACACCGTTTCCAGTTACTGACGATATTTCTACTACGGGTAAGCGTCTGTATATTTTAGCTGACAATGGGAGCCAGGAATATAATTATCTAACTATGGTGAAGAAGTTTGATTACGGATTTCTATTTTTTAGCGCGCCTGCCATACAAAACCCTACCGTAATGACCTGGACAAGTCAATATACTTATAGTGGAGTAAGAAGTGCCGCCCTTGGTATTGCCATTAACAATGGCAAGCTCCATTCCAACCTGGTCGGCGGATTTCCAGGAGTTAAAAAATGGGGTGATGTCGCGCTAAACCCACAGGGAAATCAAAATTATTCACTTGCGCCCTATGTTGTAGGTGGAGAAACCTATCCGGCCATAGTTTATGACAATACTTCGAAACGGTTTTATCGGATTCAGGCATACAACCCGACACCTGTAGCAGGAACGCTGGAAGTTTTTCCGTCAGGTAGCACCTCTGGTGTAAGCAGTGTATTTGATATGAATGATGTGGGCATGACCATGCTGTTTCAGGACTCGGCTGATGTCGTTAACGATTATAACGCCATCATGAAAAGCGTAGATAACCAGGCTTATTTGCTCCGGTATAAAACAAAAAACAGTGCTACAGCTCCTACAATAACTTTGGGGAAAACCCTAATGAATGCTCCTGGTATTTTAAATTATAGTGCTGCTGCCGGATCTACTACCACTCCACATATCTATTATGGCAATGCAAATATTCTTTCACGTTATGAAACAAGTTCTAATGCCGTTGTAGAAACTTATTCCTTTCCTATTGGCGAAAACATCACAGCGATTAAGTACACTAAAGGATATTATGATAAAAAAGGACCGAGACTAGCAGTTGCCACCTGGAATGGAAGCGCCGGCAAAGTTTATTATTTCGCCATCAATGCCAATGGAGCAATTGGTTCTTATACCAATGTAGTCTCTGGCTTTAGTAAAATTGTCGATCTCGTTTATAAATATTAATCCATTTCTAATTGTTTACTAATTATTATATCTTATGATTTTAATAAAATTAAAACTACATTTCTGTAAGTCAGCATTGATAGCGCTATTGATCACAGTTTTTTTTGGGACTACGGCATATGCACAAACGAGCGGGACCTATCAGGTTACTGGTAATATTGAAGGGCTGGCTGATCAGAAGGTTTACCTTAGTGCCAAAACTAAAGGTTTAACTATTGCCGACTCCGTCCTGGCCAAAAATGGCCACTTTGAGTTTAAAGGGAAAACTCCGGGAGCCCTGGTTTATTATCTGCGCTTCGGAAAATCAACTTATCTCAGCGTACCCATAGATGTTAACGAACAAGTTGAGATCACAGGGAATTTAGATCATTTAACGGAAGATGATGTTAAAGGCGCGAAAATGCTTCCGGTATGGAAAGAGTGGTTCAAGGGGTGGGAAACGATAAGGAGCCGCGCGAGTGTACTTTATAAAATGCTGGACAGTGTAGGTAAAGCAGGAAAGGATGCCGATCGCAGTTATGTAGACACAGAATTTAAAAGGCTAGACCAGCGCCTGATTGATTCTGTAGAAGTATTGGTAAAGAAATATCCTTCTTCACCCATTACACCATTTATCATCATCGATCGCTTTATCAATTATCCAAATCCCGAAAAAGCCAAAAGCACCTACGCTGCACTAAGTACAGCAGGGAAGAATTCATTGTATGGTCAGGAACTTGGCGAGGCACTGCGTATTGCTTCAAAAACAGGGATTGGTGTAAAGCCAGATTTTACCATGGCCGACAGGAATGGTCAGTCGTTTAAGTTGTCCAGTCTTAAAGGTAAAGTGGTGCTTGTTGATTTCTGGGCAAGCTGGTGCGGGCCGTGTAGAAAAGAAAATCCAAAGCTGGTCAAAGCTTATGCAAAATATCATGGCAAAGGATTTGAAATTGTAGGTGTTTCCCTGGATGACAAAAAAGACAATTGGTTAAAGGCTATTGACGCGGATCAGTTGGGTTGGCTTCATGTATCAGATCTGAAAGGATGGAAAAGCGATTTGGCTGCTGAGTACGGGATCCGTTCTATTCCAACAAGTTTTTTAGTAGATGCAGATGGGAAGATCATTGCAAAAGATCTACGGGGAGATCAATTGGAAAAAAAATTGGCTGACATTTTTAAATAGTTAGGTTATAAAAAAATATCCCTGGATCTGCATAGTCCGGGGATATTTTTGCTTTCTTCTATTTGCCTCCAGGTGGACAGTATTGTTGTAAAAATTTGGTATAAGTCAGCGCCAGATGTTCCGAAGTTCCTTCGCCTTCATTGATGCTGTGCGTCCGGTTTGGGTAAGACATCATTTGAAATACCTTTCTGTTCTTGATCAGCTCGTTGATCAGCATTTCTGCATTTTGGTAATGTACGTTGTCATCACCAGTGCCATGGATATATAATAAATTTCCCTGTAGGTTTTTTGCATAGGTAACCGGCGAGCCTTTGATGTAAGCTTCTTTAGTAACCAATGGGGAGCCCATATAACGCTCCTGATAAATGTTGTCATAGGTTAACTGGTTGCCAACAGCAGCAATGGCAATACCTGTTTTGTAAATCTCCGGATATTGGAACATCAGGTTAAGGGTAGAGGAACCACCGCCACTCCAACCCCAAACGGCAACACGGTCTTTATCTACAAATGACCACTGAAGGATTTTCTTAGCTGCCATTGCCTGGTCTCGGATGTTCAGTATACCAATGCTTTTGTAAATACTTTTACGCCATTCCCTACCTTTAGGAGCAGGAGCACCCCTGTTTTCAACAGATATATAGATATATCCATCTTTAGGCATATTACCCGCATATAGCCAGTTCACACCAGCACCATAGGTATCGGTAACCGTTTGAGAAGCAGGCTCTCCATACACGTAAAATACTACCGGATATTTTTTTGTCTGATCGAAGTTGTCAGGTTTACGCATCCATCCGTCCATTACAACGCCATCTTCCGTAGTTACTTTGAAGAACTCCACCGGGGCCTTACCTGGTCTGATCCTTGCCAGTTGACTGGTGATGCTACCCTCCATTGTAAATGGATTTAAGCTGGTCATTTTCATCCATTCTGTCAATGGCCTAATATTGGAATTGGTATAGGTATGGCGGGCAAACAGACCATTTGGCGAAATCTCGTAACTGTGTGTACCGGGTAATACAGAAGGAGTAACCATTTCTGGTTTTGCACCCCCACTTAATTTGGTTTTGTACAGATATCTTTGCGTCGCATTGTTAGGTGAAGCAATGAAATACAACCAGTTGTTTTTCTCGTCAACCAGTGATTTTTCAATCACATCGTAATCACCTTTAGTGATCAGGGTTTGCTTCTTGCCATCTTTGCTGATGCGGTATTGGTGTCGCCAGCCATCTTTTTCACTGGACCATAAGAATTCTTTTCCTCCGTTAATCCATTCCCATTCTTCACCTGCATCAATCCAGGCTTTATCTGTTTCTGTATAAATGTTGTTTGCCGAAGCTGTTGCTGCGTTCACGACAAATAATTTACTTACATTCTGCTCGCGGTTTAGCTGTTGCAGAATTACCTCATTGCTATTTGGAATCCAGTTCATCCTAGGAATGTAGTTTTGAACCGGACTGCCTGGAATAGCTAGCCATTTGGTTTGCGCAGTAGTAATATTTACAACCCCTACCTTACAGGATGAAGGATCCTGGCCAACTTTAGGATATTCTACAGGAATGGTATAAGCATAAATCGAATCTGTATTGTCTATCATCAGGAAGTTTCTGATTTTAGAAGCATCAATTTGCCAATAGGCGATGGATTTTCCATCGGGGCTCCATCTAAACCCATCTCTGCAGTCAAATTCTTCTTCATAAACCCAATCAAAAGTACCATTGATCATTCTGTCAGTACCGTCAGTGGTCAAAGCTTTAGATGTCATGTTCAGTATGTCATCTACATATAGATTGTGCTTGCTAACATAAGCTACTTGATTACCGTCCGGAGAAAACTTGGCGAACATCAGCGAAGATGCTGGTTTGTCTTTCCCCACTTTAGTCAGGGTATTTGCTTTTAAATCTGCCACATAGTAATCGCCTCGGGTTTCATAACGCCAAACTTTCTTACTATTGGTAAAGATCAGGACTTTACTTTCATCGGCCGATACCTGGAAATCCTTAATGTAATTGATCCCATTACCTCCGGCAAACAATAAGTTTCGGCTTACAATCGTTTTGCGCTCGTTTTGAGGTAGAGAAATACTTACCAGTTCGCCATCGATAACCTGGTAATAGGCATTACCGTCTTTGGTAAACCTGAGCTCTTGTTTTTGTGCATTGGCTGTGCCATAAACAAAAATCAATACAGCGAAGCTGAGTTTAAAAATGATGCGTTTGAAATTCATTTTTTATAGTTCTATAAATTGATGATATACGGTTTGCAGATAGGCTTTAGCCTGGTCTAAGGTTTTTTCTGTCTGCGTCTTATCGGCGTCGTTACTGTTGTACAGGATTTGTTTTCCTACATTGTCAAACGTAACACATTGTTTGTTATCGATAAAGCCCATTCCATTGTCCCAACTAAAAAAAGCAAAAGGTTTGGTGTAAGGATTTAACAGGTTTTTACTCCACATAAATTCTTTAGCAGGGATATTGAGTTGAGTTAATAAGGTTGCAGCAATGTCAGTCTGACTACCAATGTGATCAAACTTACGTCCCTTATATTCGTCCTTAATCACATCTCCATAAAACAGTAAGGGGATATGATAGCGCTGTGGAACCGAAATGTCGTATTTATTTTTAGGTAATAAATGGCCATGATCTGCAACAAAAACAAACAAGGTGTTTTTATACCAGATTTCTTTCTTTGCATTGTTTAAATAAGCATTAATGCAGGAATCGGTATAATAGGCAGTACTTTTGAATTTTGCAATATTGTCGGCTTCGCCAAATTTATGCCTTCCGGGCAAGTCGTAGGGCTCGTGATTGGTCAGGGTAAGTAACGTTGAAAAGAAGGGTTGAGGCTCTTGTTTTAAATCGCTGATTTGCCTTGCAAATACCACTTCATCATATTTACCCCAGCGTGATTTTAAATCATTACCACTAAAGCTGTTTTTGTCTATGAGTTTTTGATAATTGTGGCTGAGGATAAAAGCTTTGTAATTGTCGAATTCTGATTCACCTCCATAAAAAAAAGATGTATGGTAGCCGTTTTTAAAGAAGGATTGTGAAATGGCCGGAATCTTTTGCATTTTTTCGGGCCATTTAACCACGCTGCCCGCAGCAAGGGTAGGAAAGGCTGCTAAACTCGCTACAATGCCCTTATCTGTTCTGCTCCCCGACGAATAGATCTGACTAAATAAAACACCTTTGTTAATCAGGCTGTCAAAATGAGGTGTAATGCTATCCTCATTACCCAGTGTTTTTGTCAGATCAGCTGTAAAACTCTCAATGATGATCAATATCACATTCGGGCGTTTGGTATTTAGAATTTGAACCGTACTATCTTTGGCAGGGGTATATAACTCCTTTATATTTTGGCTGGCCAGTTTTGCATCAAGATATACATAAGGATTTCCTTTTGTGGCCCTCGTGTCAAAGGCACCCGCTAGTAAATTCCATTCGGTATTTACTGCGGCCTGGTTCAAAATCTGTTCCTTTGAAAAATAAGCCATGCTTTGGTTGATCGGCGAGCCTCCAAGTCCACCTCTGATCAGCAGAAAAGTAACGGCACAAAGCAGCAGGCTGGCAATTGATCTGATCCAGATTGGAACCGGGGTAAAGGTAAGTTTTTTGGAAACGATAAAATGTTGCAGGAAAAAGCCAATTACACTGAGCAAGGCAATAAGAGAGACCGAAAGTGCAACAGGTGAAGATGCACTTGATGCCATCGCCTCCTTAGGTGAGGTGATCAGAAAACCGATAGCCTGTGCATTGATTTTGATCCCCCATTCTCTGAAAGTATTGAAATTGATTCCAGAGAAACTGCTGCAAAGTACAACCAGAACCATAATATAATACGGTAGCCATTTGAGCTGTATATTTTTACGGCCGTTTAACAACCAAAAAATGTAGCTTAAAAGCGGAATGACGGTCAGGTAGGCCGTCATCGATAGATCAAGCTTTAAAGCATGATAAAAGGTAGCGCAAATTTCACTAAAGGGAACTCCACTCAGCTTTTGGTTATACAACATCAAAAACAGGATGCGGTCAATGAAAAAGAAAATGAGCCAGAATAAATAGAATCTGACAAAAAATAACAAGCTTTTGATCATACCGAACTTTATTGTCCACCACGCATGGCGCGCAATTCTGCCATTGTTTTCAATTCATAACCTTTAGGTACATCTAAAGAATATGGAGGAATTTTGCTTTCCTTGATATTTTTTAGCGTCAACACGGTTTTAAATCCGTCCTGTACATTGCTAAATTTAACTGGTGTTCCTTGTATAGCTGAAAGACCTGGGGGATGCACGCCCGCTGGAAGCTTGATGTCGTTGGTTACCCATAATTCGTAATTGGCGCCGTTATTGTCCTGGTAGGTATATTTTTCAGCATTATATCCACCAATAGTTTGCTTTTCGCCTGTAGCTTTAAAACCTGTAAAAGTAAAAGAACCACTTTGTTTTTCAATGTCTTCTTTCGTCATTTGCGCTGCATATTGTTTTTGCATCATTGGAATGTCGACCAATACCAGGGCTTTTTTGGCTACACCATCGGTCAATACTTTAAGCATCGCAGCACCCATGTCGATCTGTACTTTCGAAATGTCGCCACTAAATTCCACTTTGCTTTCTGATGGAAGGACAGAAGGGTCTACTTGCTTTTTCTGATCTTCGGTCAGTACATACTCTATTCCGTAGGTAATTGTACCGGAGTTAATGACTTTTTGAGCTTTGGCAATGATTGCAGTGCTAATTAAAATGGCAACAAGAACGGCCGTTTTGATTGATTTAAACATATATTGAATAATTAGTTTACCAGTTAATTTTCTCTTTGCTGATAAAGGCAGCAATACCTTTTTTGAAATCATCGCTCTCCCTTACTTTAGCGTTAATTTTTACCGCTTCAGCCAAACTCCTGTCCAGATCCGGATTGGTGGTCTGTCCAATGAGTTGTTTTGTTACCATTAACGCGTTTGAGGACGCTTCATTGCACAAACTTAACGCAAAATTCCTGACAATAGGATCAATTTCATCTTTGTTTGTTACGTAAGTGATTAGTCCGTAATCTAATGCCTCCTGCGCGGAACACAAGCTACCTGTTAACAAGATCTTTTTAGCAATGGTTTCACTTGTTTTTCGAAGTAGAAAACAGGATACAATGGCGGGTACAAAACCCAATTTAACTTCTGTATAGCCAAAACTGGCTTCAGGAACTGCAAAAGTTATATCACAGACTGTCACCAGTCCGCAACCGCCTGCAATGGCATGCCCTTCAACCTGGGCAATAACTACCTTTGGAAGGTGGTAAATTGTTGTAAACAAATGTCTTAAGTTGTCGGAGTCTGCCAGGTTTTCTTCGTAAGTGTTTTGTTGCAGCTGCTGCAGGTAAGCCAGATCGGCACCTGCACTAAAAATATTACCGATGGCTTTCAATACCACAACTTTAACTTCCGGATCTGACGCTGCCTGGTTGAATGTACTGGTTAACAAGGCTACCAATTCTGGGTTCAATGCATTTCGCTTTTCGGGACGGTTAATGGATATCGTCGCTATGCGATCGGCAACTGAATATAAAACTAAAGGCTCAGTCATATAGAATTTTCAATGAATAGGAATCAAAGATGCTTTAATTTTCTTTAAAATTGAGGGATGGACGCCAGTTTTATTTGCATCCTTAAACTTTATCTCAACGATTTTGTATTGGTCAAGGGCAGGTTTAACATGAATAAGGAAATCCCTTTGTCCGGAATCCAGATCCGTAATCAGTATCGCTTTAGTTCCTGAAATGAGGGCAAGCGCATAATTTTTTGGCAAACCAAAACAGATGATGAGTTTTTGATGTTTGGATTGATATTTCTGATACGACAAGCTGGACTGGAAAATTAAAAAAAGTAACAGTGAGACAAGTAATAATTGCTTAAGCTGGTGCTGTAACGCGTAAATGAGCAGGAACAAAGCGATGCTTAACAAAAAAAACTGGGTAGGGTTGATCCAAATTCCGGTAATGTTGGCAAAGGGTATCTTGGCAATCATACCGAGGCCTGTATTCATGAATTTCACGAGCAATTCAAAGGCCGGAGCTAAGGTTTCAATCCGAAATACCAGCATGAATATACCCAGATACATTAATAAAGCGGAGGGTACGATGATAAAAAGATTGCTTATTAGAAAATAAACCGGAAATTGGTGAAAATAGTAAATGCTCAAGGGGTAGGTAGCTATTTGGGCGGCAGTAGACATAGCTATGGCCGACCAGAGTTTTTCAAGCCATTTGTTTTTAACCTGATAGCTTTGCCTGATAATGGGTTGAAGATAAATTAACCCCAACACGGCTAGAAAGGAAAGCTGGAAACCTGCGTCCCAAATCAAAAAAGGATCATAAACCAATAGACAAAATGCAGCAAAAGATATGATGTTGTAACTGTTGCCGTGCCGGTTTAACAATTTAGTTAGGATGAATGCAGAGAGCATAACCGCAGATCTCAATACAGAAGGAGAGAAGCCGGTCACCAGTGCATAGAACCAAATCAAAGTAATAATGACACTTGCTTTTAATACGCTGAGCCATCGCTTTCCCTTCATGTAAAACATGATCTGGTCTATGATGATGTATATTAGACCGACGTGCATCCCTGAAACTGATAGTACGTGGATAGTGCCTGTTTTTGCGTATACGTCAAAGGTATCCTGTGCAAGTTCAGCGCGGTAGCCCAAAATAAGTGTAGCGGCTATGGAAAAACAATCCTTGTCTTTGATGACCTTTCTATAAAAATCTACCTGTGCCCTTCGGAGTTTAAAGGCATAAGCTTGAATCCTGTTCCCAAGGTTTTTATGTAATTTGATGATTTGTGCTTGCTGAAGAAACGTTTGATGATAAATCTGTTGTCTGGCCAGCCAGGTTTTATAGTCAAATTCAGCAGGATTTAATACTCCAGTTATAACCTTGCTTTGTATGGGGATAACGAGCTGATCTCCATATTCAATTTTCAGGCTGGCTGAATCCTGAACTTTAATGGATACCATCAGTTGGTTTTCAGCTGCCCGGAATCGCCATACTTTTTTTCTGAATATGGGTTCGTCTGTTACTGTTATTTTTATATATTTTTTATACTTATATTTTTGATTATCAATATGAAATCTAAATTTATTTGAATGATAACGTAATGTTCCGATTAAGGCAATGGTCAAACCGATCGCCAATCCAATTGCAGCTTTAAATTTATACGCTTTGATTTTCAAATAAAGGATGTTTACTAGTGTCAATAGCGTTAAAGAAATAATTGTACTGAATAATATCCATGAGGTTAACCTCGAAGTGTTCATTTGTTCGCCAATCAGGATGCCCAGTATAAAAGGAATTAAAATCCTCACAAATGCAATTTCGGCCAGCTGAATGTCTCGTTGAGCCTTCATTAAAACTGGTATCGGATTTGTAATTTGAGCTCTGTTTTTTTGTTGCCTTCAATTTCATCCAAGCCAGATCCGATTTTTTCAGCGTCACTATAAATGAATAGGGCGTATCTTGCCCATATATCCATTTTGCGCATGGCCTTATACCTGATGTTGAGAAAACTACGAATTCCTTTTCCGGAATAATTTCCTGAACCTGCAGCATATAACACATCGTCTTCATAAGCATAAATCCTACTGTTGTATGATGAAGTGTTAAAATAAGCAAGTCGTATGTTTCCAGAAAAAGTGGCCGACATCGGACTGTAACCAAAATCCTGATAAATTAAAAAGCCATACTCGTTGTTTTTTATACCTTTCTGGTATCGAACTATTTCTGTTCTTTGCTGAAAGTTGTACTTTTTGTCTAATCTCCAATTAAACTCCAGCCGATAGTTTTGTTTCAATACGTTTTGTAGTCCTGGCGTTTCGTCGCCGGCTTCCGGATTCTGCTGTTTCAGTTCCCTTTTAAATCTCAGTACGAATTTAAAGATCTTATTGGGCATATAGGTTAACTGACCCAACAAATCATAGCCTTCAGATGCAGAATCGATGCGGTATTTTAGCCAGGGAAAGCGGAAGTAATCAGCATATGTCGAAAAAGTCCAAGCTTTACACGGATTAAAGTTTAGTCCCAGGTAAATGCCGCGCTCATTTGCAGTTTCAGTAGCTTCGCCTACAGCCTTGCTAAAAAAGGAGTGGTAATTACGATCATAATTCCTCGCCAGCAGTACTGCAGCTAATTTTGGTGTTAAATTGGCCATTGCTCCTTGTATCATTGCCCAGCCGCTTTGTATACTACGCGCCACTTCGCCATAGAAATACACGTTTTTATAGGTGTAATTGTAATGAAGGCCCAAATTGTTGAGTGTTTTTCCGGTAAAACTGTATTTGTTGTATAAGGCTGTTCCCGTGATAAATTGATGTTGATATTTGGAGTGGTAAGCTACCAGACCAAAATTAAGGTTATTACTTAGATATTGTAAAATGCTGCCATAAACCATTTGTCCAACGCTGCTCTTATTCTGGAGTTCCGTTTTTGTTCGATGTAAGCCGCTGGTTTGAATGTTGGAGAGTGTATAACTACTGTCTGCCATACGTTTTAGACTTGCATCTATTTTTCTGTAGGAAATGAAGGTGCTCAAATCAAGGTTTTTAGCTATGCTTAATGTGGTAGCTAACCCTCTGAAATAGGAAGACTCATTGGTCGAGGTATAAGGTTTAATCCCTAAATCTTTTGCAGCCACACTAGTTACATCGGCGCCTTTACCAAAACCAAAGCCAGACCATAAACTTAAACCCTGCCCAAACTGCAAACTGTAGTCGCCGAGTACCAATTTTTTTAGGCGTCCGATTTTAAATAAGGCAAGATGGGCAGATAGAAAATCGGCTCCGCTTGTTCCTTTCAACCAATATTCTCCAGCATCTTTTTTTAGTAAAACGGCCGCAGAAACTGCTTCATCCAAAGTGTAACGGTATTTAACCAGGAATTTGTCGGCGGTTCCGAGATATCTACTCCCGGGTAAATCTCTAAAACCCTTTTGTTGCTCAAAGAATCTTGCGTATCTCACTATCAAGTTGTTGTGACCTGCGTTTGTCAGGTTTTTTAAGTGCAATTGGCTTAAAGCGATATGAGCATCATCAACTTTTACAAAAGGTAAGATTCGGTTAACGGTTTCCGCATCAAATCCTGGAATAGCCTGTAATTCCAGCACATCAAGTAACTGGCCGTTGTTTTTTAGGTAGTTTAACAGACTTGATATTTGTAAGGAAGAGAGAAACACCAATACTTTTAGGGTGCTAGCTGTAGCCTTATTTAAATCAATGGGATGTTTTTTGTAATAGGACAGATTTTCGCTAAGTTCAGAGAGGTCTTCTTCTTCTACATTGCGCTCCGCAAGATTTTCTACAATTTCCTTGATTTTTTCTTCTTCCTGTGCCAGGCTGGAGATATTGGTCAATAGGAAGAAAAATACAAATAATACTTTCATAGTGATGGGTCAAATTGGACCAATCACCGGAATATTTATCAGATTAAACAACTTTTGCTGTTTTTTTGAAAAAAAACTTTCACTGCATAAGAGATCGATAATGAAAGATTTTGGTTTAGAAAGCTAGATCATCTGTTTTTTAATGCTAAATCTCTTCGTTAAGTTTTAATAAAAAGTCTTTGAGTTTTTCCAGGGAATCAATAATTTTTTGATTTTCTTTAACCTCGCTGTTGTTGTTTTTTAAATGATCTTTAGCACCTTTCAAGGTAAAACCTTTATCGTCTACCAGATGAAAAATGATCTTTAAATTTTCAATATCTTCAGGAGTAAATAGACGGTTCCCTTTTTTGTTTTTCTTAGGCTGTAAGACATCAAATTCCTTTTCGTAAAAACGGATTTGCGATGCGTTAACACCGAACATTTCCGTCACTTCCCCCATGGTGTAATACATTTTGTTAATTTCCCGTTCTTTATAAGGCATGATTGGTGTTGATTGTTAGTGTTTTATGGCTTTTATTTAAAGTATTCAAACTTAGGTAAAGTTCTGCAAGTATCCATGAAGAGAATGAAAAAAATATTCCTGGTGCGGCCAAATCCAACGTAATTTATGTAAAGCGATCTTATAGAAATAATGGAGGAATATGCTAATTTTGCTCAAAATAAACCAAGAGAAGGATGACAGCTAAGGAAATCAGACAGGCATACTTAAAATTTTTCGAATCGAAACAGCACCATATTGTTCCATCTGCACCTATTGTAGTTAAGAATGATCCGACCCTGATGTTTACCAACGCAGGGATGAACCAATTTAAAGATTTGTTTTTAGGTGAAGCGCCAATCAAATACCCAAGGGTTACGGATACGCAACGTTGCCTGCGCGTATCGGGTAAACACAATGATTTAGAAGAAGTGGGTATTGATACTTATCACCATACCATGTTTGAGATGCTTGGCAACTGGAGTTTCGGCGACTATTTTAAAAAGGAAGCCATTGCCTGGAGCTGGGAATTGCTGACTGAGGTTTATAAAATACCGAAGGACAAACTTTATGTTTCTATTTTTGAAGGTGACGAGAAGGAAGGTTTGCCAAGAGATTCAGAAGCTTACGAACTGTGGAAACAGTATGTTCCTGAAGCACGTATCATATTAGGCAATAAAAAAGATAATTTCTGGGAAATGGGAGATACAGGTCCTTGCGGTCCATGTTCTGAAATCCATGTGGATTGTCGCCCGGACGATGAGCGCGCTGCTGTAGAAGGTAAGACATTGGTTAATGCCGATCATCCCCAGGTGATTGAGATCTGGAACAATGTATTCATGCAGTTTAACCGTTTGAAAGATGGTTCCTTACAGCCCTTACCAGCACAGCATGTAGATACAGGTATGGGTTTTGAACGTTTAGTAAGGGTATTGCAGGAAAAATCTTCTAATTATGATACTGATGTTTTTCAACCTCTGATTCAGTTCATTGCTGCTAAAGCCGGAGTTGAATACGGTGCAGACGAGAAAACGGATATTGCCATGCGGGTAATGGCTGATCATATCCGCGCAATTTCATTCGTAATCGCTGATGGTCAATTGCCATCTAATAATAAAGCAGGTTATGTCATCCGCCGGATTTTACGTCGTGCGGTGCGTTATGCTTATACTTTCCTGAATTTAAAGGATCCATTTCTGAATGAACTGGTTCCGGTATTGGCCGTACAATTTAAAGGAGTATTTGACGAATTGTCTTTGCAACAGGATTTTGTTCAGAAAGTGGTATTGGAGGAGGAAGTTTCTTTCCTGAAAACTTTAGCTACGGGTATCCAACGTTTTGATAATTATACCAAAAAGCAGGCCGATTTCTTAATGTCAGAAAATGCCATAGAGCCAGAAAAATCTTTTGAAGATAACTGGGTTTACAGCATTTTGAAAGACCAGATGGTAATCTCTGGTGATTTCGCTTTTGAACTCCAGGATACCTATGGTTTTCCTATAGATTTAACAGAATTGATGGCCAGAGAGAAGCGTTGGACTGTAGATATGTCCGAGTATGAAAAGGCCTTGCTTAAGCAGAAGGAACGTTCCCGCGCAGCTACAGCTGTTGACACTGGTGATTGGGTAATGGTTAATGCCGATCTGGCCACAGATTTTGTGGGCTACGACGATTATGAAACTGAAACACAAATCATCAAATACCGTAAGGTCAGTGCAAAGGGGAAAGAGCAATACCAAATTGTATTGAGCAAGACTCCTTTTTATGCCGAAAGTGGTGGTCAGGTAGGTGATACTGGTCGTTTGGAAGATCATAGTCGCTTATTTTTTGTAGAGGTGACCGATACGAAGAAAGAAAATGGCGTAATTGTTCATTATACCGATACTTTACCGGAAGATCTTGACGGATTGTTCTGGGCGGTAATAGATGAGAAGAAACGTTTATTGTCACAGGATAACCATACGGCCACACATTTGTTGCATGCCGCACTCAAGAAAGTACTGGGCTCCCACGTAAATCAGAAAGGGTCTCTGGTGAATCCGGATTACCTGCGTTTTGACTTTTCGCATTTTGCAAAGATCAGTGAAGACGATCTGGCCCAGATTGAACACCTGGTGAATCAAAAAATCAGGGAAAATATTCCCCTAAAAGAGCAACGCGATATACCTTACGATCAGGCGATTTCCAGTGGAGTAACCGCTTTATTTGGAGAGAAATATGGTGATTTTGTAAGAGTTATTACTTTTGATGACCATTACTCTAAAGAGCTTTGTGGTGGTACTCACGTGCAGGCTACGGGTCAGATTGGCTATTTTAAAATCATCTCTGAAAGTGCCGTCGCGGCAGGAGTAAGACGTATCGAAGCCATTACTGCCGATAAGGCCGAAGCTTTTGTCTTACAGCAAAACCGGGAATTGAATGAATTGCGCGCCTTATTAAAAGGCAATAAAGATTTGACTGCTGCCGTTTCCGCGTTGGTAGAAGAAAATAATAAGCTTAAGAAAGATGCGGAAAAGGCAGTTGGCGAGCAAGCGGCCAATTTAAAACATGAAATTGTGCATCACCTGAAAATTATTAATGGTGTTAACCTAATTGCAACTCATGTAGATCTTCCAAATGCAGATGCCGTGAAAAATCTGGCTTTTGCTGTGAAAGATCTCGTGGATGATCTTTTCCTTGTATTCACTACATTGATTGACGATAAACCAGGAATCACTGTGATGTTGTCTGAAAACCTGGTTAAGGATAAGGGGTTGAATGCTTCTAACATTGTTCGAGAACTGGCCAAAGAAATTCAAGGTGGCGGCGGTGGGCAGCCATTTTATGCAACTGCTGGTGGCAAGAACAAACAAGGTCTTGAACAGGTATTGACTAAAGCTGAAAGCTTATTATAACAGAAAAATCAGGTTGTATAACAACCTGATTTTTTTATTTTCATGCATGTCCGCACTCTACCACTAAAAACTATAGAAAAAAAACGGATGTTATTTTAGTGCCCAATAACCGATTGCCAACCAAACCAATCCTTTTGCAAGGAAAAATAGAAATCCCCAAACACCGACTCTCTTGAGCCATTTAAGCAATGCTGCTTTTTTTTCGGAGCTTGATTTGCTGGTCATATTACAAAGATATTGGGTTTGCGGCTGATTTTTCAAATTTTATATTTATTGAAACGTTTCTTGGAATAAAAAAGTGTTGCAGTGTATATGGATTGGTGTATACATCTGAATTAATTTCAAAAACTTCATAGATATTTTTAGGTGTTAGTACTTCAGCCGCGGTACCATCATACCATTTTCGGCCATTTTTTAGCATTAAAATTCGATCAGCATATTGAGCGGCCAGATTAATATCGTGTAATACCGTTATAACCATAAAGCCGCGTTTGCTTAGCGTTTTTGCAATGGCCAGAGTTTGTTGCTGATACTGCAAATCCAGACTGGCGACAGGTTCGTCCATGAGCAACAGCGCAGCTGATACGTCCCAGATTTGGGCAAGTACCCTGGCCAGTTGGACTCGTTGTTGTTCACCACCCGACAAAGTCAGGTAGGAGCGTTCTGCAAATGTAGTGATACCAGTTAGTTCCATAACCTGTTTCACAATGTCTGTGTCGTTTTGGCTAGGGTTATTTTTATAATGTGGATACCGTCCCATGGTCACAATTTCTAAAACTGTAAAAGCCATATTGACGACATTCTGCTGGTTGAGTACACCTCGTTTTAAAGCCAGGTCAATCAATGTATAATCTGTAATTTCTCGTCCATGAAGTTTTAAGCTGCCTTTATCGGCTTTTTTCTCGCCGCTTAAAATGCGTAACAGTGTAGATTTACCAGCGCCATTGGATCCTAAAATGGCCACCAATTCTCCAGGGCGGATGCAAAAAGAAATGTCCTTTACCAGGGCTCTTTTGGCAATTTCATAAGTCAGCTTATCAGCAATCAGCATAGTTTATAGGTTATAGTACCAATTTTTTCTTGTCCTTAATTAAGATATAAAGAAACAGCGGGGTACCCAATAAGGCTGTGATCACACCAATGGGCAATTCGATGGGGGCTATGATGGTTCGGCAAATTATGTCAGCCATGGTTAGCATCAATGCGCCGAACAGTGCTGATGCTGGTAATACATGTTTATTGTCTACGCCAATGACCATGCGAATGGTATGCGGAACCAGTAGACCGACGAAGCTAATGATGCCGGAAACAGCCACTGATGTGCCTACAGCCATAGTAGCCAGTATAACCACATTTCTCTTCACTACATTTACTTTTAAACCCAATTGACTTGCCTGAGCCTCTCCAAGAGAGAAGGCATTTAGTGCTTTACCCATTCGGGGTAGAAGTAGCACCGGAATGAGGATGAAAGGCAAGATAGACCATACTGTTTCCCAGGACGCTCCGGCCAGGCTACCGAGCATCCAAAAGGTGATGTTGCGCAACTGCTGATCATCCGCAATGTAAGTGATTAACCCAGTTAAGGCGCCAGCCAGAGCATTGATAGCTATTCCTGCAAGCAACATGGTGGCCACATTGGATTTTCCATCTGTTCTGGAAATCTGATAGACTAACATGGCAGCAATTCCCGCACCGGCAAATGCACCAAAAGCAAGTAGGTAATAGCCAAGGAGATTACTTAACCCGGAGAAAAGCGATACTTCAAGTACAATAATGATCACAGCCATTAAAGAGGCTCCTGCTGAAATTCCAATCAGGCCTGATTCTGCAAGAGGATTTCTGAATATGCCTTGTATAGCAGTTCCGGAGATGCCCAGCGCAGCACCAACAAGTATACCGAGAGCTACCCGGGGTAGGCGTACGATGTTTAATACCCCTTCATATTGAGGGGATACGATTGCATTTTGAAATAAACCTAATTTTTTAGCCATGATCAGTACCACATCTTTCACAGGAATATTTACTGCACCGAGTGCCATAGAGCATGCGGAGACAACACATAAGGAGATGATTAAAATAAAGTACAGCAAGAATCTTTTACTTACCATTTATCATTCAATTGCGTGATTGCCTGGGCCAAACGTGTAGAGAAATTAACCAGCAATTCCCCATCCATTTCCACTATCCTTTTGTTTCTTCCGGCATTGGTCAGTGCTACGCCTGGCATTTTTAAAATACTGCCTGCACCGCCTAAGCTTTTATAGCCAAAATCAAACATCAGGATGATATCTGGATTGGCATTTACCAGGGCTTCTGTAGTGTAAGGCTTGAATTTTGAAAAACCTTGCGCTGCATTCTTGCCGCCTGCAAGTTTAATGATAGCGTCAATATTCGTGTCTTTCCCCGCTACCATCATCACACCGGCTCCCCGGGCATAAATGAAAAGAACCTTCGGTGATTTTGAATTTTGTTTAACCTTATTTAAAGCATGGTTTACAAACACCTCTGTTTGTTTAGCAAGTCCTTCGCCTTTGGCCACGTCGTTCAATGCAGCGGCAATTTGTCTGATGAAAACAACTGCGCCAGCTTTGGAAAATTCTTGTTTGATGACCAATAGTCGGATACCTGCCGACTTTAACTGGGATGCTATCGCTTTAGATATTGAGCCCTCCGGTGCAAGTACTAAATCCGGACTAAAAGAGATGATTCCTTCGGTGGATACGGTACGATTCTGGCTGATCTTTGGCAGATTCGTAATATATGCAGGGTAAGTACTGGTCACGTCGACAGCTACAATTTTGCTGCCATAGCCCAGCGCATCTACAGTTTCAGTAATGGCGCCTCCTAAGGATATTATTCTTTGTTGTGCATGTGTTGAAATGCAGCAAAGAAATATCGCTGCACATAAAATATAACTTAATTTCATCATTTTTTGAAAGGTTTTTTGCATTGTTTCTATTACAAAGGAAGCTTTAATTAAAATCATTCCAAATAATTTATTGAATATTGTCGGTATAGGTATTCTTTGAATTTCATTTATTTTTTCAGGCTGTTTTATTTGTTTTGTTAATGTTATCTAATTGTTTATGAGTTATTTGTTTTGGTTTTTCTTAGGTTTTATACCTTGATCCTATCCCCGTTTTCTATATAAAAATATCCCAATTCCGTTAACATAATCCCGAAATGGTTAAAAATAATCCGTTTCACGTTGCATGATTATTGACAAATGTAAGCATATTTGTAGTCTTATTTAGACTCATTAAAAATAGTTGCTGTATAAATGTATAAACTGATTAGCATTTTAAAATATTGTCTGGTTATGGTATTTGTGCCATTTGCTGCTGCTGTATTTGCAGATGTTCCTAGGGGCATATTAATTGGTACAGTAGTAGATGCAGTGGGGAAACCAGTTTCAGGAATTACAGTCACTTTACAGCCAGATAATAGATGGGCGATCACCGACGCGAAAGGGAGATTTGAAATCGCTGGCTTGTTTCAAGGTACTTATAGCCTGGGTATCAAAGCAATTGGTTTTGATATATATACAACGCAGGTCGAAGTGGAAATGGGTAAAATTAAATCGATTTCCATCCATCTGATTGCTGGTAATGAAGGCTTAAATGAGGTGAATGTGAAAGGTGTTCATGGTAATCCGGATAATTTTATTGATATGACCCGAACGGTGATGCCAAGTAAGGTGATCACGCGGCAGGAAATTGAAATGATGGGGAGCAGGAGGCTGGACGAAGTGTTGAAAGAACAAACCGGATTGGCTATAGTTAATGATATAGGTTCAGGTAGCAGAGCTGTAGGTTTGCAGATGCAGGGTTTTGACAATGGTTATACGATGATTATGGTAGACGGGCAGTCGATGGTTGGACGTAATAATGGCAATTTTGATCTTTCGCGCATTACTGTATCCAACATCGAGCGCATCGAAATCATCAAAGGTGCATCGTCATGCCTTTTTGGTAGCGAGGCCCTTGCGGGGGTCATTAATATCGTGACTCGTAAAAATATCAATCATCCACAAGCGATGGCGGCATTGCGTTATGGCAGTTTCAATATGATTGATGCCACATTAGAAGGGGAAACACCTTTTGCAGGTAAAAATGGTTCTGTTTACCTATCTGGAAATTATTACCGCACAGATGGTTTCAACGCTAATCCGTACTTAAACGAAGGGAAAACTGCGCCGCCATTTAATAGTTTTGCATTTCAGGGAAGGGGCCGGTATTTATTAACTGAAAATAGTACCTTTAATTTTAACGGACGATATGTAACCAGACATTCGGAGAACAACATTTCTTATGGTGTTCAGCCGACAAAGGATGTGCTGGATGAACAGGATTTAAATGTTTCTGTCTCTTTAAATAATCATTTCAATAATGGATTAAAACTGAAAAGTCAATACCACTTGGCCAGGTATAAAACAGCCCATGACATTACTGATCTGAGCAGTGGTGTGCTGATGCCTGGCAATAGCTTTGAGCAATATGTTCATCGTGGCGAATTGCAGGGCCTTAAGCGGCTGTCTGATGCCATCGAGCTCACTGCAGGTGCTGGAGGCGCTTATGAATTGTTGCAAAATACAGCATATCGAGGGTCGAAAAATATGGCCAACTATTTTGTTTATGGCCAGGTGAGCTGGCATCCGTTAGCCGATTTGTTGGTGACAGGGGGAGGTAGGTATGACTACCATGATATGTACGGCGGGAAAATAAATCCAAGTCTGGGTTTACAGTACCAGTTACTGGATAATTTTACGGTTAAAGCTGCTGTAGCAACGGGTTTTAAAACCCCCAATTTCCAACAACTATACCTGGTATTTACAAATCTGCAAACAGGTTATACCGTATTAGGCTCAGAGGAGTTCTGGCGTGAGATTAAGACTTTGCAGGACGCCGGACAAATCATGAGTGTATTTCCCAGCGCTCAAAACATAGGTAAGCTCAGGCCTGAAAGATCAGTGTCCTATAGCGCGGGATTTAATTATAGTCCCATAACAAGGTTAAAGCTGGATGTCAACATCTTTTACAATGAGATGAAGGATTTTATCAATTCGGAACAGGTAGCTGTAAAAACCAATAATCAGCAGGTGTTTTCATATATGAATATTGCCAAGGCTTACACAAGCGGTGCTGAGATTGGCTTGAGCTGGTCGGCAACAAAAGCATTTACTATATCAGCAGGTTATCAGTTACTTTATGCAGTCGATAAGGGAGTGGTGGATTCCATTAAAAACGGAACCGGTTTGTATGGATTTGTTTATGATACAGATATAAATAATATAAGACCATCTACACTTAAAGATTATTTCGGTCTCAATAACCGCTCGCGTCATATGGCTAATGTTAAATTTAGCTATCAACATGAGAAATCGGGACTCACCGGAACTTTCAGGATTAACTATCGTAGTAAATATGGCTTTTCAGAGGACAATAAAGCCAATAAATTTTTAGACCCATATGATACCTATGTCCGCAGTTACTTTCTACTAAACTTGGCTTTACAGAAAACATTTTACAACAAACATTTACAATTTCAGCTAACTGCTGATAACCTGATGAATTACCGGGATCAGTTGATGCCTGCGCAACAGGGCAGGGCGATAATTGCTGGACTAAGCTGGCGATTTTAAAGATTAAGCATTAATAAAAACGATATGAAAAAGAATAAATTAATACATGGAATGTTCATGCTAGCAGTTTTCATCAGCTTTGTTGCCTGTACCAAGGATGAAATCAAGCCCGATCTTGAAGATGGCAAAAGTACCATCGTAAAAGACTTGCCTGGGGATGTTGGAAATACAGTGGGCAGCGCAAAGCCATTTGAGATTTTTTACTTCAGTTTTAATACGAATACTAAGGTTGATAAAAGTAAGCTGCTCAGCTCAGATTGGGATATCGCATTTGCCAAAGAATACAATTCCTATGTATCTGTAAATAACGGCAATAGTGATCAGAGCTACGGCTTTGGCGGCTCAGGAAAAGCTGCGATGGTGGTTGTAAACCAAGCTTATGATGCTATAAAAACAGCGCCTTTAGATGATGAGTTCGTAAAGAATGGGGTAACAGCTGTAGGATGGGATCCTGGAAATGGTGTTGGCTGGTACTTTTACGAACTCAATACCCATATCGCTGTTCCCGTAAAAAACAGAACCTATGTTTTAAGGACAGCCGAGGGTAAATATGCAAAACTACAACTGATCAGCATGTATAAAGGTGCACCTGCTACAGTTACCGATCTGAACTGGCCCACCCCTTATTTAACATTCAGGTATTACGTACAGCAGGATGGCAGCCGGAATTTAAGTACCAAGGATTAAAGATTAAAATAACACAAGTAGAAGAATAGAGTAATTCGATGCATTCAAAATTTAACACAATAAATATCATGAACAATTTAATATCAAAAACATTTAAAATCAGCGGCTTACTGGTACTCACTTTAGGAATGCTCTCTTCTTGTGAAAAAGATAAAGAGAGTGTTGAAGAACCATCAGGTTTTTATTATAAACTGGAACGTGTAGAGAATTTTACATCAGGCGTTGAAAAAGCACCTGCGTTTTACTTTAGTTTTAATACCAAAAAAGAAGTAGCAGCCGCACAAGTAAAAACGACCGACTGGGATATGGCATTTGGCGGAACACTAACCTGTTTCATCAGCGGTAATAATGGGGCCGATGTAGCCAATTACGGCGTAGAAAGTGCCGCTGTAGGTGGCATTGCAATCGTTGAAAAACCTTTTGATCAGGTAATCGATGTACCTGCAGATACGGAGTTTAAAACTGGTAAAAATGTCTTCGGGCTAGATAAAGAAGGCGGACGTGCAACTGATACCGGATGGCTTTTATATGATGAGACGGGACTAATCAAAGGTGATGGCAGCGCGCTCAAAAAACATGTAGCGTACGGCATTCCTGAAAAACGCACATTAGTGATCCGTACCGCAAAAGGTGACTATGCAAAAGTAAAAATGATCAGCCTTTATAAAGATGCATTTACAGCTGATAAAATGTTCTTAAATACACCAATGCCATTTTTTACGTTTGAATACGTAGTAGTGCCTAAAGGAAGTACAAAATTCCAAATAAAATAACTCAATTTGACACCTTAAATTATAAACACATGTTAAGCAACTCAATTAAAGAAGCGACTAGAGAAGCACACTTAAACCTGGAAAAAAAAGTAGTACAAAAAATGAAAGCTATTCGCAGTGATGCGGATTACGCAGATTTCCTAAAGCATTTTTATACTTATTTTAACCAGGTTGAGCAAGCAATCGCTCCATATATCACAGCAGAATTATTACCTGACCATGCAGAACGCCGCAATTCACAGTATCTAAAACAAGATATTCAGGAACTTGGTGGTGACGTAAATGATCTTCCAGCTGCGCAGGCACCTGAAATCAACAATACATTACAGGCACTTGGTGCCTTGTACGTGATGGAAGGCTCAATTATGGGTGGACCAATTATCGTGAAAATGCTGGAAAAGTTTGGAATCACCAAAGGTGTATCCTTCTTTTCAGGATATGGAGAGGCTACTGGCCAAATGTGGGCTAAATTTGTAGCGATATTAAATACTCAGGCTCATAGCCTTGAAGAAGAAGCTCTGGCCATTGAAGCAGCTAATGCTACTTTCTCGAACTTCGGAGAAGTATTTGGCGAAGTTAGTGTTGCTTAAAAAGACCCGGTCACCAAATAAACGCTATCATTTAATCTGTCTTCCCTGAATTTCCATTCAGGGAGATGGATTATCCCTAAAAATATGCTCCAATGAAAATCAAATCCAAAATTGAGGGCTCTGATGAATGGCTGTTCATTGAAGAAATTCCGGAACGCTATTCACCTAATACTCCGCTTTCAGAGAAAAACGTAAACATCAAAAGTTTGTCTGCACAGAAGTTGGTCAATTATCAGCTCAGTGCCGGTGGACTCTTCCTCGTGCATTCCACCATGCAATTCAATACTAACGTGAAAGTTTTGTCTGAAATAGAAGGAGAGACAATCACTTCACAATTCATTTTCTACGGAACCAATTCGAATCCAGAAAAAAAAGATAATAAGCAGACACGTAGAGAGGGCAGCCGTCACAATATCCGTTACATTCCCTCGATCAAGGGAAAGTATCAGATGATACCCGATGTAGAGTATAAGTACTTTCTGCTCGTTTTGTCAAAAGCTTATTATTTTCATTTGATTGATCAGCATTCTTTGCTACATACAGACTTTGTGCGTGAAATTTTAAAAGGAAAGTATACTTCATTTGCTGCAAAAGATCTTTCTGTTACTACAGAAATGAAAAGAGTGATCAATGACATTTGCGAATGTAAACGTACAGGGGAATTGAAGCGTTTACATACGGAATCAAAAATCCTGGAATTGCTGATGCTGCAATTGGAACAAATGCAGTCTGGCATTGAAGTGGATAAATACCTGATTAAACAGGATGACCTTAAAAAAATAGAGCAGGCCAGGGATATTCTGGATGCTGGATATAGTTATCCCCCAACCATAATTGAGTTGGCCAAACAAGTAGCCTTAAATGAATTTAAATTGAAAAAAGGCTTCAAAGAATATTATGGCACCACGATTTACGGATATGTTACCCGTTTAAGAATGGAAGAAGCTAGAAGATTGATTCTCGATGAAAAGAAGAGCATTGGACAGGTGGCTTCAGCTGTGGGTTTTAACCATCAAAGTCATCTTACTGATGCCTTTAAACGCTATTTTGGCATCCTGCCAAGTGAAGTGAAAATAAACGAAGATTCTTTATAGTCAACATAGTTTGCTGAATGACACGGTAAAAACCGGATTATTTTTTATCCCGAAATGGTTAAAGATAATCCGGTTTTCGCTAAGGTATTTCTAAGATTAGTATGTATACTTGTACTGTTATTTAGACTCATTAAAAATAATAGCGCTATATAATAACACTAGACTTATGAATTATCTGTATCTAAAATTAAAACAAGCTTCAAGACTGCTTGCTACGGCGGGGATTACCGCGAGTATGCTACTCGTTTCCTGTTCCAAAGAAAATGAGGTTACTCCTGAACCATCTGGAGAAATTGCGGATGTAACTTTTTATAAGATGTTTAGGGTGGAGAATTATGCTGTAGAAACTGATGATAACAATCCGACTGTACCTAAGACAGCTGTTTACTACAGTCTGGAAGAAGGGAAGGATGTGGCCTTGGTTAATGCTAAAACTACCCGCTGGGATATCGCCTTTAATGGTTTATACAATAGTTTTATTTCTGGAAACAATGGGAAGAATGAAACCAATTCAGGTTTTGGATCTAACGGTATTGGCGGTGTTATAATTGTACAAAAACCATATGACGAAGTGGTAGACATTCCGGCTGATACTGAATTTAAAACCGGTGGGGGTTTAATAGGTACCGATGATGCTGGCTCATTCGGACAGGGGACCGGCTGGTATTTGTACGACTTTGGAGGATCTGTTGTAGCCACCGGAGCGGATAAACAGCATGTAGCCTATGCATTGGGAAATCCTTTAAAACTTTTGAATGGAACCACTTTACCTGCACGGACGATTATTGTACGTACTGCAAAAGGTAATTATGCGAAAATCAAAATGATCAGTTGTTATAAAAATGCCCTTACTCCAGACTTGTGGTTCAAAAATACACCACATATGTATTTTACTTTTGAGTATACTCTTGCTCCTAAAGGCAGTTTAAAATTTAGATAAATCTTTTGAAACCCGATATGAATTTAAAAAGTATACCCTTTTTTACAGGAATGCTATTGCTCGTAGTGTTATTCTCCTGCAAGAAAATAGTGGATCTTCCGGCGCAGCCGAACAATAGGATTATTGAATACAAAGTAACTAACGTACAGGATACTGCTATATATGGTGCGATTGACGAAATAGAAAGAAGCATCACAGTCTATATTCCCTTTTACTATAACCTGGTAGTGATAGATCCCGAGATTAAATTGAGCGCAGGTGCAAAGCTGCAGGAACCGATAGATGCTATTGAAGTGACTCGTACAGATGTGGTTTATAAAGTGAAGGGGGCAGATGGTAATGTTGCCAGTTATAAACTTAAAATAGTAGTACAAAATGCTGGTGACCTTTATGTAAAAGAATTGTCTACTGCAGCAAATATCGCAGTATATTATCCTAATGCACAGTTTGTAGTTTCTGGTAATTTTTTTACTAAAGATCCTACTGTTGTTGACATATCGCTGGTGTCGAAAAATAATGCTAAAGAGTTTCCGATCAAATATGGGATTGCGCATGGCGGATCCAATCTTGATGATAAAGGAATTGTAAGTTATAGTATGAATTATGATAATTTATTACCTACTCTGGATAGCGGTCTCTACGATATTAAGGTTAAAGTGTTCGGTCAAACTGCGCAATCTAAGTTTCCCATCCGGATATCTTATAAACAACCAGATATTGCAATGGTTGGTCGTGATTTAAAACAAGGTGAATCTTTTACTTACAATGTTGTGCCTGGTACGGTACTTACTGGAATTAAAAGCGTTGCAATAGCGGATGAAAGGGGCGTATTCAGAAATCTGATTGTAGGTGAGTATACACGTACCCAATTGCTATTGCAGGTTCCGGGTGATTTCCCAACCGGCGAATATTTACAGTTGCGCATCGAATTCGATAACTGGACCACAGTTATTAAGAACTTTATCATTTTCAAAGTAAACTCAAAATAAGAATCTCAGCCCTTTTGGCCCCTAATTATATCTAAAAAACATGAAACAAACACTATTAAAAACGCTTATAGCTGCAGCTGTTATCACAATTAGCGTATCGTCTTGCAAAAAGGAAACAGGATCGCCGGATTCAGGCTTGTCTTTGAACCATACTACAAAAGCCGTTGTGCCGGGTGTGGTTACCTCAGCTTCATTTACTTCTATATGGGGAAACCCTTACAATGCTGCAAGCTACGGTACACTAAGTTACGATCTGATAGCAAACGTACCGGGTACACCGGGAGAGGCATTGTTTAGCGGACAGGTAAACAATACACTCAGTGCAGGAGTAGGATACACGCTGCATTATATTTACAATCCGGCTTTAACCTTGTCGGCTATTACTTTGAGTGATGTTGCTCCAACTGCAAACAATTATACAACGGTAGCTAGTATTGGAATGAATACCAGCACCGGTTCAGTGCCAAATGGTTGGTTTAATTATGCTTCTCCTTCTCCTGTTCCTGTTTCAGGATTCTTTGCTATTCTTGAAGATGGTACAGACACTTACGTTATCCAGTTAACTGGTTTTCCGAACGCGGCTTCACGAGCGGCTACAACAGATCAAAACGGAGATGGCGTGATAAACGCCAGAGACATCGAAGTAAAAAGCGATGTAAATTTTTCTTACAAATTATTATAATCTGAATTAATTAATCATAATAGCCGAAGGGCCGGGATACGGCAGGCTTTGAAAACAACCGTAGCCCTAATGAGATGAACCCGACCGGCATAAGGAGCAAATATATCCTTTTGCCGGTTTTTAACAAAAAAACATACAAATGAAGAATTTTTATATTTTAATATTGTTATCGCTGCTGCTGTTTTCCTGCAAAAAAGAATATCCGGATTATCCTTATGCAGAATTAAAGCAATTTATCGTCAAAGACGCTAAAGGTGCTGAACTTAAAGCCGTCATTAAAGGTGAGGACATCATGGTTTATTGGCCACCCATGCAAGACGTGCCGGATTCTGTAAGCCCATTGACTACCGTTTCTGAAAGAGCCAGTATTTTCCCCGCTTCTGGAAAAAAGGTCGCATTTAAGGACGGTACCATTTATAACGTTACTGCACAAAATGGTAGCATAAAACAATACAAATTGAAATTGGCACCCAATCAGGTAAAGCCACAGCTTATTGTTGGTGCCAGCGTATCCGTAGGCGCATACTTCACAATTGGTGGTGATTTTTTTATCCCTGACACCGCAAAGACCAAGGTGTTTATTATCGATAGTAAAGGGAGGGATAGGCAACTGACAAACCTGCTTTCTATTAGTCCGATCAGTATTGCATTTTATCTTCCGGAGTTGCAAGAGGACAGTTATAAAGTTAAATTAGTCAGTGGTGTACATACCATCATTGCGAAAGATCCCCTAGCGATCACTTATTCGTCTAGCCCTATTCTTGACAGGATTATTGTAGATTATCCAAGAGCATTAAAAAGAGCGGGCGAATATCAATACCGGTTTACAGGAACACCTGTTTCCAAACTAAATAAATTACGGTTAAGGCTGCTGAGTGACAATAACTTTTATGAGGTGGAGATCAAATCAAGAAACCCAGATAATACGGTCAATATAAAAATACCAGCTACGATGCCACTCGGAACTTACACTGCTTTTGAAATCAGTTCATCTCTACTTTCAACGCCGTTTGTAAGAAACCTGGGTGCTTCTTATCGTATTGTGTTGTCTGAATAGCTGAGCAGAATGAAATATATAATCTGGATTTTGCTGATTGGTTTTAGCCTGGGCTGTAAAAAGGACAAATCCGAAGGTGACGACTTGCCGGTTTCACCTACCACTGGTACGCGGATCGAATTTACCCTGGATTCTATCTATTTATATGCCCGTCAGGTTTATTTATGGAATGATGTGCTTCCAGTTTATAATATTTTTAATCCCCGTAAATATGCCAGCCAGGAACCTGAATTTACTGCATTGAAAAAGGAGCTGTTTGAATTTAGTCAATTCAAAATGAATCCAGCTACAGGGCTGGCCTACGAGTTTCCGGTAAACACAGGATATCCTAAGTATTCTTTCATCGAAAAAATAAGCGTAAGTGCCGGTAAGACTGCGGTTGTTGAAGGAAATATGGAGTCAGGACTTCTTAAAACTGCTTTGATTGACCAGGCTGGTATCAAAGTTGCTTATCTTGCAATGGGTTCTTTTCCAGCATTGAAAGATTGCAAAACAACCCTGGATCAAGTCTTTTCTGACTTTGCTTCTTCGGTTCCAAAATACATCATCATAGATCTTCGCTCAAACGCCGGGGGATATGTCGAAACGGCTGAATATATAGCCAATTTGATTTCACCTTCCAATTTAACAGGTAAAGTCATGTACAGCGAGGAATACAATTCGATGATGCAGGCGGGTAAAGCAAGCATCCTGAAAAATCAGGCTTATCTGGACGCTGCAGGTCAACAGGTCATTTACAAGGGGAAACCTGCAACTATGGCCGATGTAAATTATACCGAATCAGCAAATACTTTTTTATATAATAAAAAAGGGAATTTGGAAAGTGTTACGGATGTTTATTTCATTCTTTCAGGTAAAACGGCTTCCGCCAGTGAGATGCTGGTCAGTATAATGAAGCCTTATTTAAAGGTATATACTCTAGGTGAGAAAAGTTATGGCAAACCAATAGGTTTCTTTGGCATTAAGATCGATATATATAGCCTTTATCTTTCTGGTTTCCTCATTAAGAATGCATTAGGATGGGCAGATTATTTCAATGGAATGAATGTCGACCTCCCTATGGTAACTACTGCTAATCCCATTTGGGGAGATCCAGATGAAAGTTGTTTAAAACTTGCCCTCACACAAATTGCCAAAGGGAGTTCCCGCATTCTGCAAAGCAAGGAACCTGTAAACAAAACCCCGAGATTAATGCTTCCTCAAATTTCAGGCATCTTAGAAAACCGACTCAAACTAAAGCAATAAAAATCACTATAAAATAGAAATATGTGCAATACTGTAATTTTAAGCACCAAAGGAGAAACTACCATCAGAAGCTGCATCAATTGTAAAGTGTTTTATTTGTGGCACAATAACCTGCTGCTCACTTTTACAGATAAGGCTTTTAGCGCATTTTACGATGTTGTAGAAGCTTTGTCGTTTCATAAAAATTGCCTGCCTTTTCCAGATGATGAAGACCGCGTCATCTTACACACACCAAATGACGACATCTGCTTCGCCTTTAAGGTAGAAGAATTTGAACTTTTTAAAGAGGCGATGACCGAAGCGTTATACATGAACAGTGTTTACATTTTAATGCGAGTATAAAACCGACTTGTAGGTTTAAAGTCATATCCTTTAGCGGAGCCGGACATTCAGCCAAAACTGCCGTAATTTTGTATTTCTGTTAAGCAACATTGAATGTTAAGCCATATGAAGAAACTACTTAATCATACGCCGTTTTCTGTATTAGACCTTGCAACTGTTATTGAAGGTAAAACTCCGGCAGATACTTTTAAAACCAGTTTAGATCTGGCTCAGCATGTAGAAGGCTGGGGATATAACCGTTATTGGCTGGCCGAGCACCACAACATGATCAGTGTAGCCAGTTCTGCTACTTCTGTGGTGATTGGGCATATAGCCGGAGGAACAAAAACCATACGTGTGGGGTCCGGTGGCATCATGCTGCCCAATCATTCGCCGCTGGTTATCGCCGAACAATTTGGCACACTGGAATCCCTGTATCCCGGCAGGATTGACCTGGGGCTTGGGCGTGCGCCGGGAACGGATCAATTGACAGCCATGGCTATTCGTGGAGAACGCTTTAATGCGCAGAATAGCTTTCCGCAAGATGTATTGAAACTGCAAGCCTATTTCTCTTCGGAAAATATTAAAAGCAGTGTACGCGCCATACCTGGCGAGGGACTGGACATTCCCATCTGGATTTTAGGGTCAAGTACAGACAGTGCGCGTTTGGCTGCAGCACTTGGATTGCCTTATGCATTTGCCAGCCATTTTGCACCAGCACAATTTTTAACAGCCATAAATATTTATCGTCAGAATTTTAAACCTTCTGAATATTTGAAGGAGCCTTATGTGTTGGCTTGTGTAAATGTGGTTGCTGCAGATACCGATGCAGAAGCAGAACGTTTGGTTACTTCACTGTATCAGTTATTCATGGGCATAGTAACAGGTAAAAGAAGGTTGTTGCAGCCTCCGGTTGACAATATGGATGAGGTTTGGGATGTTTATGAAGAAGAGCAGGCGAAACAAATGCTGGCCTGTACTTTTACCGGAAGCAAAGAAACTCTGCGCAATGACCTGCAATCCTTTTTAGACCAGACCGGTGTGGATGAAATTATGGCTACATCCCATATCTTCGACCATCAGGCCAGGTTACATTCTTACCATTTACTTTCCAAGGTCTTTAAAGGAGAATAAGCGGCGCTAAGCTTTAAAATACGCTGAAAATCTTGAACTGAACCAGGTGATCGCTTCATTTTGATGAGGCTTATGTGCGAGTACAACTTCTGTAGTCTCAGATAAACCTGGAAGTTCAAGATATTTTAAACTGAGGTTGGGAAAGTGGTCCCTGACTGTTCTTGGTAGAATCGATACACCAGCGCCGTGCGCCACCAGTCTTAATATGGAATGTACATTGTTGGCTTCATGGGTAATTTCAGGTATAAATCCCAGTCGCTGACACACCTCAATTAATTTTTCATAATAAACAGGTGCATAATCGCGGTTGAAAAAGATGAAAGGTTGACTGCTCAGGTACTTCCCCAGGTTACTTTGATATTTAACTGCCGGGGTGTTTTCAGGAAACACTACAATAAAAGGATCATGGAAAAGTGTCAATACTTCCAGTTTTTCCGAGTGCACGGGTGCCCGCATGATTCCGATGTCCAGTTTGCCATCTTCCAGGGCCTTGACCTGTTTAATGGTCGGAATCTCAAATAATTTAACGGTTAGAAAAGGAAATACGTTGCGCATTTCCTGAAGGGTATCCATGAGATGTGGATGGTAGGTAGAACTGATATATCCAATTCTTAGTTCGCCACTTAAGTTGTCATGGAGTTCTTTTACCATCTGTTTACTCTCTGTCAATATTGAAAATATAGCATCTACTCGCTTTTTGAAATAGTGTCCTGCAGGCGTCATGGAAACCTGTTTGTTGTTGCGTTCAAATAATCGCGCACCCAATTCTTCTTCCAATTCACGGATTTGCCTGCTTAGCGGAGGCTGTGAAATGAATAATTTTAAAGCTGCTTTTCTAAAATGCAGTTCCTCAGCTACGGTCTTGAAATACAACAAATGTCTAAGTTCCATGATACTTATTGGATATCAATAATTGATTAAATTGATATTTTTCAAATATCACAATTATCTCTAGGTTTGAAATAACAAAAATATTTTTTATGGAAAAGAGTAATAAACAGCAAAAATCAAGTATCGAGGAAATCAGGGATCGTTTTGACCAGGATGTAGAGCGTTTTTCCAACCTGGATACCGGACAGCAAACGATTATTGATGCACCTTTGAGTCTGGAACTCTGTACCAGCGCAGCCTTTTATGTGAACAAAGATGCCGGCGCCATGCTGGATATAGGCTGTGGTGCCGGTAATTATACTTTGAAAATGCTGGAGAAAATTCCGGATTTAGATTGTACATTGATCGACCTGAGTATGTCAATGTTAACCCGTGCGCAGGAAAGGGTTTCGGCAGTAACAAAGGGACAGGTGAAAATCTTGCAGACTGATATCTTACAAACCGAATTGCCCAATAGTGAATATGACATTGTACTTGCCGCTGCGGTATTGCACCATTTGCGAACAGATACCGATTGGGAGCAGGTGTTTAGAAATATATACCAGTCCTTAAAACCCGGTGGCAGTTTTTGGATTTCTGATCTGATTGAGCATGAACCCGCCGCGATTAACCAGTTGTTCGAAGAAAGATATGCCCGGCACCTCGATGATCTTGGCGGCCCGGAATATCGTCAGCACGTATTGGATTATATTGCCAAAGAGGATACGCCGCGCTCAGTTTCTTTCCAACTTAGGCTTTTAACAAAAGTGGGGTTTAGCTACACCGAGGTATTGCATAAAAATGCTTGTTTTGCTGCATTTGGTGCTGTGAAGTAAAATGTAGTTAAACAGAAAAGGCAATTTGTTATCTTCGTTAATAAAATACATTCCTATGAAATTATTAACGGCATTGATCATTCCGACTTTATTATTGGCTACAGCAAATGAGCCCTTAATAACAATTAAAAACAATCCGGTTAAAATTGAGATCCAAAAACCGATAAGTAAGGTTAGTTTTGGAAAGGGGATAGATTTAATTGTTAAGGCCCTTGGCCTGAATATTGATAATATCCGCTTTATCAAAGCGCCGAAGGCTACAGATTATGTCGTGAAAGCAGACAATAAGGCTTATTATGCTCAGTCTATCATTATTGCAGCCTGTAATGGAATCAAACTCAACCGTTCGATGAACCCTGCTGCTTCAATGACAAGAGAACAATTTGCGATCGGTTTAAACGAAGGCATTCAAGGCACCGGCAATTATCCGGTAAATATGATGTGGCTGCAAGTCAATGATGAAAAAAAATTCGGTCAGGGCGGACTTGCGTCGGTACAAAATCTGGTTAAGTTCAATGTGGTTAAGCTTGAAAATGGTAATTTTCGTCCCAAAGCTTTAATTACTGCTACTGAGGCTGCAAAAATGCTGAATCTTGCTGCAGCTTTTGTGAAGGCACATCGAGAGGCCAATGTTGAAGGTCGCACTTATGAAGAGGTTACCTTAACGAGTTCGGCTGTAAATTCCGAAGTCAATAAAATTGTGCTGTCACGTGGAGAAAAGCCAAATTCAGGCTATCAGATTATAATCAACCGCATTGTATTCACAGCTTCCGAGGCAACAGTTCATTACCAGTTGAGCGATCCTAAGTCTGGAAATTCTTATTTACAGGTGATTACAAATCCTAAGGCCGAAACATTTATAGGATCGATGTACAAAATAAAGCTCCAAAAGGACTAAAAAGAGCATGAACATATTGTGGAAGATATATCCTGAACAAGTTCCCGGAAATTGTGGTTAACAGTTGAATAATTAAAGTTTATTGAATAGCTTCGCCATTCTAATTCAAACAGCTGAAATTTTGTAACAAGCTATCAGATCCATAATCTAAATGCTTGTTATTTATTAAAATATCTTGATTATACTTTATGCGCAACAAAATTCTACTTGTCTCTGTATTTTTGCTTTTTCTAGCTGGTAAAATTAAGGCGCAGCAAATTGAAGGCAAAATAAGCCTGCATACTTTTGCCGACAATAGGGAATATGCCAGATCGGGAAGGTTTTCTCAAACCATATTTGGCATGCGGATTTCCCCGGAGCTGGGTTTGTCCTTAGATAGCGTACATCGCCTAAGGGTTGGGTTTAATGCTCTACATGAGTTTGGCTCTCCGAAATTCACCAATAAGATAGACATTGTTGCTTATTATGAGTACAGGAAGCAGGACTGGAATTTCTTTATGGGAGCTTTTCCAAGGTACAATCTCCTGTCAGATTATCCACGTGCTGTACTTACAGATACCTTTAATTACTATCGTCCAAATGTAGAGGGTATGTTGTTGAAATATGAAAATGAAAACTGGAAGCAGATATTTTTTATAGACTGGACCAGCAGGCAGACTGCTACCGACCGTGAGAATTTTATTTTCGGATTATCTGGCGGATTTAAAAAGAACCTGTTCTTTGCTTCTTACCATGGAATGATGCTCCATAATGCGGGACCAGCAGTCGAGATTCCGGGAGATCATGTGGAAGACAATGGTGCGCTTTCTGTTAAAGCGGGATTGGATCTTTCAAAAAAAACTTTTCTTGATTCTTTAACATTTAACGTCGGAGGTTTGATGTCTTTCGAACGTGTACGTTCCGTAGGAGGATGGCAGACGCCGAAAGGAGTGTTGCTGGAGATGTCAATGGAATACCATAGATTCGGTATCACCAATTCGTTTTATACCGGCGAGCGGCATAACATCAAATATGGCGATCAGTTTTATACAGCCAAAACCTATAACAGAACAGACTTGAGCTGGAGGCCAAAAATTTACGGCGGAATAGAAGGACAATTTACATTGTCGTTCCATTTTCTTGAAGGTGTGATTGATAGTCAGCAGGCATTTGGTTTGAGGTATAACATTTCCGGAGCCCGGAATCTTAAAAAATAAAGTTTAGACATAATCAGCATATGATCAGTACAAGTCCGATAAAGGTAGTTTTTTTTGATGTGGGTGGCGTGTTGTTAAACAATGGCTGGGGACATCAATCGCGCCAGGAAGCTGCGCGTGTGTTTGGTATCGACTATTCGGAAATGGAGGTCCTGCATAGTTTTATCTTTAATATTTATGAGATTGGTAAAATTACGCTGGACGATTATCTCGATACCGTAGTTTTTAACCACCCCAGAAGTTTTACAAAAGAAGATTTTAAGACATTCATGTTTGCGCAGTCGGAAGAGTTACCAGGCTTATTACAATGGCTTAAAGACTGGAAGCGAAGCTGTGGTTTTCGGATCATTTCAGTAAACAATGAAGGCCGGGAGCTGAATGAATACCGTATTAAAAAGTTTGGTCTACACGATTGTTTTGATGCTTTCATTTCTTCATGCGAAGTAGGGATGAGGAAGCCTGATCCTGGCATTTTTAGACTGGCCATGGGGATCGCCCAGGTGAGTCCTGATGAATGTATCTATTTTGATGATCGAATTATGTTGGCTCAGGCTGCACAAAAATTGGGTATCAGAGCCATTCACCACCAGGATTTTTTAAGTACCCGGCAGATATTGGAAGCTGTGAAAGCCGCCCATTAAGACCAACCTAAAATAAACCCGTTATAAAGATTTAAACCTAAAAAAGCCTGATCACATCAATGATCAGGCTTTTTTACTACATAAAGTAGAGGCTTACAACAGGTTCAGCTTCTTTTTAAGTTCTTTGGAAAGAGCCGCTTTTGGTAAGACTAAACTTACAGTGTTGATGGCGAAATAAGGTTCAGAAACTTCCAGATAACCATTGAAAGGACCAACTGCTCCCCATGAGTTTTTAACTTTAAAAAATAGTTTTCCAGCATCGCTCTGATCTAAACCTACCAGGTGCATCAAGTGATCGTCTTCGGTCGTTATGTTTTCATACAGCTGCTGACGCAATTCCGGACTGTATGCTGCTTCTTTTGCATCTGGATTCAATTGATCCTTTTTAGCATCTGATTCATCTGCAAATAACATGGCATATCCCTTTCGCTGCTGAAAGCCGATATTGCTCACATCGGCATCCCACATTACCGTATATCCATTTTTTAAAGCGGTTTTTGTCAAAGCCAGCATTTCATCAAGCGGAATATTGTAAAAAGAACCATTCGCGAAATTATCCGGGGCCTCCAGTACAAATTGCTTGTAATATGGGTGGTGTGTGAAGGAGCTGATGCTTACAAAGTCTTCAGCATTGAATTTGAGTACTTCCTTGGCAAAGGTTTTAGGAGTATAGTTTTTTCCCTTATAATCAAAACTTGCAGGCGGTGTTCCCATTTTTTGGTCCAACAGCTGCATATAGCCCTGTAACCAATTGTTGGCAATCGGGCGTTTTTTCAGCGTGCTGTCTAAATAGGATTTTAAGGCTTCGGCCAATCCAGTATGGTTTGGTATTTCGCCACTTGCACCTTGAAAAGCCTCCTGTGGCATTGCACCATATTTTTCTGTAGCCTGGATCAGGTCGTGACCTAAGCCTCCTTCACCAAATTGAGCTTTGCCCTGGCGCAAAATGTAATTGATGGCTTTCTCTATATAAACATTACGGGCGGCAAACATTTCCGACAGATTCAGTTCCCCCAATCCTTTACGGATTTCTTCTGATTCAATTAGGGAGGTGGTGGAATAGTTCCAGCAAGTGCCCGATTGGCCTTGGTTTTTAACAGTGGTAGTTGCGTTGTTTTTTATTGGCTTTAAAGTGGTTTCCTGAGCTTGAACGGCAAGTGTCAGGCCAAGCGCACAGGCAACCATTGTAAGTCTTTTCATCATGATGTTTTAAGTTAGTACGCTAAAAATAAGAAATTATAGCATAATTGCTACCAGCCTTTTACTGCACTTCCTTTAAATTCTTTCTGAGCCGCTTGATTGACTTCTTCAGATTGGTAAGCTTTCACAAAGTTTTTTACTTTTTCAGCATCTTTATTGTCCTCACGGCTCACAATGATGTTAACATATGGTGATTCTTTTTCCTCAACAAATAAACCATCTCTGGCTGCGATTAAACCAATTGGCGTAGCGAAAGTGTTGTTAATGATGGCGATGGTTACGTTTTGATCATCAAGTGCTCTTGGTAATTGTGGTGCCTCAAGTTCCAGGATTTTTAGGTTCTTAGGGTTTTCAGCAATGTCAGTTACTTTAGGTACCAACCCAACATTGGCTTTTAATTTTAACAACCCCGCTTTTTGTAACAGCAACAGTGCGCGGCCACCATTGGTCGCATCATTCGGGATGATGACCGTACCGCCATCTTTCAATTCTCCTATGGTCTTTATTTTTTTAGAATAGCCCGCAAGCGGATAAACAAATGTATTGCCAACCACCGCGAATTTATAACCACGTTGTTTAGATTGTACGTCAAGAAAGGGCCTGGTCTGAAAAGCGTTTACATCAATATCTCCTTGTAAAAGTGCTTCGTTGGGCATCACATAGTCGTTAAACTGCACCAGTTCTACATCTAAGCCATATTTCTCTTTGGCAACTTTTTGTGCCGTCTGGGCCACAACATATTCCGGTCCGGATTCTACACCCACCTTAATATGGTTTGGAAGGTCTTTTTTAGCGTTGCCGCCGCAACTCAATAGGGCAGTGGTTGCCAGTACAAGACTTAAAAGTTGAATTTTGATAGTTAATTTCATAAGCTAATGTAATTTTATTTTCTGTGATCTGCACGTTTAGATAAATAGTCTCCGCCAAATTGAATGATGAAAACCAGGGCGACAAGAGACAGCAATACTGTATTCATAACCACCACATCATAACCTACGTAACCATACTGATAACCGATTTGGCCGAGGCCACCTGCACCAACAGCCCCACCCATAGCAGAATAACCCACCAGTGTAATCAGGGTAATGGAGGCGGTATTGATCAGCGATGGTAAGGCCTCAGGAATCAGTACTTTGATGATGATCTGGAAGGGAGTGGCACCCATCGCCCTTGCTGCTTCAATGAGCCCGTTTGGTACTTCAATCAGGCTGTTCTCTACCATCCTGGCAATAAAGGGTGCTGCGCCAATACTCAGAGGAACCAATGCGGCCTGAACACCAATGGACGTACCAACCAGTGCCCTGGTGAAGGGGATCATCCAGACAATTAAAATAATAAAAGGTATAGACCTGAATACGTTGACAAAAATGGCAAGGATGGTATTGATGGTTTTATGTTCCAAAACCTGGCCCTTACGGGTCATGAATAGCATAATTCCTGCAGGTAAGCCAATTACAAAACCAAAAAAGCCAGATACAAAGGTCATGAAAATAGTTTCCCAGGCGCCTTTTAGTAACAATAAAATCATAGCATCAGACATATCCAAGCACCTCCACGGCTACATTTTTACTTTCATAATAATCAATGGCCAATTGGTTGTTTTCGGCGGTAGCCGATACCTCTATCAGCATTGATCCAAATTTTACTTCACCAGCATACCCGATTTGTGCAAACAGGATATTGTTATTTACGTTAAACAGTCGACTGGCTTCTGAAATTACGGCCTCTTCTGAAGATTGTCCGGTAAACTGAAGCTTAAGTAAAGGCTTGCTACCCGCATCAGCAACAGGCTTTAATTTGTCAAGATAATGTTGGGGAATATTGACTTTAAGTGAAGAGGCTATAAATGCCCGCGTAATCTCTGTTTTTGGGTGTGCAAATATTTCGCTTACAGTACCTTGTTCAATCAGCCTGCCTTCGCTGATTACAGCTACCTCGTCACAAATGTTTTTGATGACTTCCATTTCATGGGTAATCAGTAAAATGGTGATTTTTAAGCGCTTGTTGATATCTTTCAGTAAGTCAAGTATAGAGGCTGTGGTCGCTGGATCGAGTGCACTTGTGGCCTCATCCGAAAGCAATACTTTTGGATTACTAGCCAGTGTTCTTGCAATTGCAACACGTTGTTTTTGTCCGCCAGACAAGTTTGAGGGATAATCATTTGCCTTTTCCTCCAGGCCAACCAAGGCCAGTAATTCCTGAACACGCTTCCTGATCTGATCTTTCGGCATACGGTCTAACTCCAGCGGAAAGGCAATGTTCTGAAAAACGGTTTTCGAAGAAAGCAGATTGAAATGCTGAAAGATCATTCCAATCTGCCTTCTTTCTTTAGCAAGCTGTGCAGGAGATAGGCTTAACAGCTCAACCCCATCAACGCTTATTGTTCCGGAACTGGGTTTTTCTAAAAGGTTCACAATACGTATCAATGTACTTTTGCCAGCACCCGAAGAACCGATTACCCCAAATATCTTTCCTTTCGGAACATGAAGTGTAACTTCAGATAAAGCAGTAATGATCCTGTTTTTCTGATGAAATTCCTTCGTTATGTTTTTTAGTTCAATCATTAAGCAGCCTTTACAAAACGATCATAATTCAAATTATGACAGACGATGAATAATAAGGCTGCAAAGATAGTATTTATTCTACTCGTTTGGTAGTCTTTTGTTTAAACATCTGATAGGTCTGCCAAAAGTTCATCAATCTGCGATTGCGTCACATTGGGCATACAGATGATGTGTGACCAGCCTCCTTCGGCAGCCAGCTGCCATTTCTGACGGATCCTCAATTCAGGCTCAGGAAAGTTAACCGTAATTGCATTGTTGTTTCTCCAGGCCTCAATACCCATCTCATTGAGTTTCAATTCGGCATAAGCAGCGGTTTCCAGGCAGTGTTGTGCCCTGGCTTTCAATCCCTCAATTCCCAGTTTTTTAATGGTGTACCATAAAAACAAGGGACTATGCCCATTTCTTGATCCGGAAATTGTAGTGTCCATACTCCCTATATAAGCTACAGATCGTGCGATGCGGTCGCGGTTCGATTTTTTAGCAATGACCACACCACAAGGCATTGGTGATCCAATAAATTTATGTCCGCTAATCGCTATACTGTCTGCTCCATCAGCAAAGTCAAATGCTGGCCTCGGTTCAATTAAGGCACTATAGCTACCCGACAAGGCCCCATCTGCATGAATGTAATAATGTTTAATGGCCAATTTCTTTAAAATAAGCTTGATTTTTCCGATGTCATCCCGTGCCTCTGTCATGGTGGTGCCAATGTTTGCCATGATGATCACAGGCATGTGTCGATTCATGCGAATTGTATTTTCCAGATCTTCATAGTCGATTTCGCCATTGGCTTGCGTGCTGATCACGATATTTGGCATATTTAGTAAATGAAGGTTCTTCTGTACGCTATAATGTGTTGCTTCAGAATAATAAACCATGCCTTTTGGATGTAGCTCGCGTGCAAGGTATAGGCCATATAAGTTACCTTCAGATCCACCATTGGTAACGTAACCCCACCAGTCATCTGCAGGAGCCCTGAACAATTCTGCAAAAAACTGAACCACCTCTTTCTCCATTTCACGCGAACCTACGGCATAAGTAGAAGGCACAAAAGGATCTCCCAAATTATTCATGGGGTATTGCAAAAAAGGCATTAACGCTTCATAGTTAAAGTCTTTTGATACAGGATATCCCATAAAATATGCCGTGTTCACTTTTACTGTTTCCAGTAGTTCAACAAGCATTTGGTTTTCTGTCGGAGATAAAATGGCGTTTTCGCTTGATGATAAAAGTGTGGTGTTCATTTGAGTTATGTTTGTTCACAAAGCTATGTCAACTGTAATAATATTTGTATTTAATATTTTAAATAAGAATATTATATTTTTTATTTGGATATAGAAAAATTATATGTTGTTTTTATTGTGTGCTGAACTTTAAGTTGAAAGAAAATTTGCTTCGAGATTCACTAACCCTGCTTATTTCGGAAAAATAGTTTGTGTTGAACGGGGTCTTTCAGGCAGATTCCCGATTTTTTTAAAAAGAGACATTCCTGTACAGCGGATACATTTCCAAATCTGTTCATTCTTCTTGATCAATCCGCTTAAACTCAAATTAAATGCATTACTATGAGTATAATTCTAGCTACAAAATCTATTTGTACCGCATAAATGGTTATGTTTGTATATTAAAACATCATTTAACAAAGATAATTATTGCCTATAAATGAGTACGAAAACTGCAGTTTCTCCATCAGAATTCGAATTGGTATCTGGCCTGGAAATCCACGTACAACTAAATACAAAATCTAAAATATTTTCTTCCGATAGTGCTTCTTTTGGTGCAAAACCGAATGCACACATTTCCCCGGTTTCTTTAGCGTTGCCAGGCGCACTTCCTAAATTAAATAAGGAGGTTGTTGCCAAAGCCGTTAGAATGGGATTGGCCTTGAATTGCAGCATCAATCAAATCAATTACTTCGACCGTAAAAATTACTTTTATGCGGATTTACCTAAAGGATATCAGATTACCCAAGATAATAAGCCGATCTGTCAAAATGGTTTCATCAATGTGACTTTAAGTACCGGTGAAGAAAAGCGGATTGGGATCAATAGAATTCACCTGGAAGAAGATGCCGGGAAGAGTTTACACGATCAGCACGAGCGTTATTCCTTTGTAGATTTAAACAGGGCAGGCGTTCCATTGATTGAAATTGTAACCGAACCAGACATCAGGAGTGCTGAAGAAGCTTCCCTTTTGCTTACCGAAATCCGTAAATTGGTAAGACATCTGGATGTAAGCGATGGCAATATGGAAGAGGGCAGTTTGCGTTGCGATGCCAACATTTCCATCCGGGAATTTGGTGTGCAGTTGTTCGGTACGCGTTGTGAGGTTAAAAACCTGAATTCGATACGGAATGTACGTCGGGCCATCGATTTTGAATTTGGCAGACAACGAGAGGTGATTCTTTCAGGCGGCCAGATCATCCAGAGTACGCTCAATTTTGACGCAGAACGGGGAACTACCTCACCGATGCGAACTAAAGAAGAAGCCAATGATTACCGCTACTTCCCAGATCCAGATCTGGCCCCGGTTCATATTTCAGATGAATGGCTGGCCCAACTTAAGTTTGATATGCCCGCATTACCACAGGAAATTACCAGGAAACTGGTGTTGGAATGTGGGGTTAGTGTTTCCGAAGCCGCAATTCTGGCTGAGGATCATGATCTGCTTAAGTATTTCAATAACGCTCTGCCACATGTCAACAACAAACGAAATCTGGTGAACTGGCTTACAGGTGCAATTCGAGCAGTATTGACTGATCTCGATCTTGGCATTGCAGACTTTATGGTCAGTCCCGAGCAATTGGCCGATGTAATCAACCTGGTAGATGATAAAAAAATCAGTCAGCAAAATGCCTTACAGCAATTGTTGCCTGCATTATACCAATCTGCCGGTCAGGACGTTCTGTTGGTAGCCACAAACCTGAATTTGTTAATTGAAGAGAATACAGATGAACTGGAAGCTTTTGTAGCCAGTGTGCTGTCTAAATATCAACCCCAGGTTGAATCGTATAAAAAAGGGAAAAAAGGAGTATTGGGCTTATTTGTTGGCGAAGTTATGAAAATGGCCAAAGGAAAAGCAGATGCTCAGAAAATAAATCAATTGGTACAAGATAAGTTAAAATAAAAATTATGATGAAGCGCGTTGGATATTTGCTATTGCTTTGTATTGCTTTTGCAGCATGTAAGGACAAAGATAAATTTGTAATAGAAGGGCAATTTAAAAATGCCACCCCTGGTAGTAAAGTGTATTTATTTGGTTTGCAGAAAGACCAGGCCAAACCTCTCGATTCGACTGTATTCTCTGAAAAAGGCGACTTTAAATTCACACACAGCACACCGGCAGTAGACTTTTTTAGAATCTCCTCTGGGCACAATGAATATATGGTGATTGCTAAAAATGGCGATCAGATTAAGATCAACGCTGATTTAGCCGATAAAACCCTTGCCTATAGCATTTCAGGTGCAATGGAAGCCGATAAGCTGGAAGAATTAAATAAAACCAAAAACCAGTTTATGGTAAAGATTGCAGAAATCCAGAAGCAATTCGAAGCCGCTGTAGCAGCCCAGCCTGATAAAAGGGATATGGTGATGGAACAAATGCGTCCTGCTTATACACATGAAATTGACGAACTGAACAAAGCGGTACTGAAATTTGCGCAGACCAACAGCACTTCATTGGCTGGCTTTTATGCGATCAACCTGTTGAGTCCGACTGAATACGAAAAAGAACTGGTTGACTATTCCAATAGCATCAAAGACCAATTTAAGGACAATGCAGCTGTACAGGAATTTTTGAATAAAACGGCAAAATTGAGATCTGTACAGGTTGGACAACCGGCACCACAGTTCACTATAAAAGGGGTAGACGGCAATCCGATCAAATTGGCTGATTTTAAAGGCAAATATGTGATGCTTGATTTTTGGGCTTCATGGTGTCAGCCGTGCAGACAAGAGAATCCAAATGTTGTTAAGGCTTACCAGGCTTTTAAAGATAAGAATTTCACCATTCTGGGAATTTCTTTAGATAAAGATGCGGCTGCCTGGAAGGTTGCAATTGCTGCAGATCATTTGACCTGGTCACATGCCAGCGACCTGAATGATTTTGAAAGTCCGACTGCAATGCTTTATGCAATAGATGCCATTCCGAGTTCGTATATTATTGATCCCCAAGGTAAAATTGTAGCTAAAAACCTTCGTGGAGCAGAATTGGATGCCTTTTTAAATAAGACTTTACGCTAACCCTAAATTCATGTTAATATAATCAGGTCTGTTAACAATTTGTTAACCTGAGTTTAACGGTTTATTATAATTGATTACCTAATTTCGTAACAAATAATTAAAGCTATGAGCACTGTAAAACAGAAGATACTGATTGTGGACGACGAACCGGATATTTTAGAGTTAATCGAATATAACCTTAAAAAAGAGGGGTATCAGGTTTTCCTGGCTAGTAACGGACAGGAAGGCATTACTGTGGCAAAGAAAGTACATCCAGACTTAATTATTCTGGACATCATGATGCCTAAGATGGATGGAATTGAGGCTTGCAGGCTGATGCGTGCCATTCCTGAGTTTAAAAATACATTTATGGTCTTTTTAACAGCAAGGAGCGAAGAGTATTCAGAGATCGCCGGGTTTAATGTTGGTGCAGACGATTATATTGCCAAGCCAATTAAACCGAGAGCTTTGGTAAGCAGGATCAATGCCATTTTGAGAAGAAACTCCAGTGCAGATGAAGTATCTGAAAATAAAGTAGAGATCGGAGATCTGGTTATTGACCGCGAAGCCTACCTGGTTTATCAAAACGGAGAGAAAGTTGTTTTAGCTAAAAAAGAGTTCGAATTGCTGTACTTATTAGCCTCTAAACCAGGTAAAGTATATACCCGTGAATCCATACTTAAAAATATTTGGGAAGACTCTGTTGTAGTGACCAACCGTACCATAGATGTACATATCCGCAAACTTCGCGAGAAGCTGGGTGAAACTTATGTGGCTACTGTAAAAGGAGTGGGGTATAAATTCGAACTTTCTTAGTACTTTTGTAGCTAAGAAATTCTAATTATATTGAAATATCCTTCTTTTAAAGACCTGATACTATTTGAAAACGACGATTATATCGTAGTGAATAAACCACCATTTGTAGCCTCACTGGATGAGCGCGGTGGTTCTGGTGAAGTGAATATCCTTCGCCTGGCTAAACAATATTCAGACGATGCGCAAGTTTGCCATCGATTAGATAAAGAGACCTCCGGAGCCATTATCATCGCAAAGACTCCGGAGGCTTATCGTTCTGTAGCCATGCAGTTTGAAAAACGCAAGGTGAACAAAACCTACCACGCCGTAGTAGACGGGCAATTTACTTTCAAAGAGCTGTTTATCGATTTGCCCATTTTAAATGATGGGAATAAAAGCGTAACAATTGACCGTAAGGAAGGTAAGCGTGCAGAAACGATATTCAATACACTCAAAAATTACAGACATTACACCCTGGTTGAATGTAAGCCCATTACAGGCCGAATGCACCAGATCCGTATTCACCTGGCTACCCAACGTGCAGCGATTGCCGGGGATGATATGTACCGCGGTAAGCCAGTCTATCTTTCAACCATGAAAAAAGGTTATCGCATCGCCAAAGATGATGAAGAACAACCCATCATGAAACGCTTTGCCTTACACGCCCGTCATCTCGTTTTTAAAGGATTAGATGGACAGGACATCGTCATTGAAGCACCATACCCTAAAGATTTTGCAACACTGATCAAGCTACTCGATAAGTTTGACGCCTAAATAAATGGAAACATGTACGTTAAGTTGGTAAACTATGTAGACGCAATTAATCAGTACAGGAGAACAAAGATTTCAAACCGCAATTTCCTGGTGATTGCTGCATTAATTGTAGGTATACTTGCTGGATTGGCCGCGTCTTTACTCAAGGCCATTACGCATCATATTGAAGAATTTCTGCAGACAGGCTTTCATTGGCAGTACAAGTATTACCTCTATTTCTTTTTCCCTTTTATCGGCATTTTACTATCGGTTACGTACGTCCGGCGGTTTATCCGGAAGGGAAGATTTGAAACCGGTTTAACGCCTTTGATTTATACCATTTCCAGAAAATCAAGTAAAGTAGAACCTCATAACATCTATTCGCAGATCATTACAGCTGCATTAACGGTTGGCTTTGGTGGGTCGACAGGACTCGAAGCACCCATCGTGACCAGTGGTGGTGGAATTGGTTCTGTAGTTGGTCGTTTCCTGGGCTTATCTTACCGCGAAACCACCATGTTATTGGCTTGTGGTGCTGCGGCAGGTATTGCAGGTGCGTTCAATAGTCCGATTGCGGGTATTGTGTTTGCCATAGAAATTTTATTGCCTGAATTTACCATACCTGCGTTTATTCCTTTATTGTTGGCTTCTGCTACTGCGGCGGTGGTCGCCCGGTTGTTTTACAATGAGCAGTTATTTTTTATTGCTACTGAAGGCTGGAGGATAGATGCGCTGTTTTATTATGTGATTTTGGCCGCCTTAATCGGCCTGTTCTCCATTTATTTCGTCAAGATCAATTACTTCATTAAATCATCTTTCTACAAGATCAAGAACCCATATAAAAAAGTAGTGTTAGGTGGTCTCATGCTGGGTGTCCTAGTTTTTTTATTCCCGACATTATACGGAGAGGGGTATGTAACCATTAAAAATCTGATTGGAGGAAACTATACCAGTATGATCACCAACAGCATTTTCTCTGATTACAGCAGTGTGCCCTGGGTGATTGTGGTATTCACTATAGTCACCTTATTCGCCAAATCGGCAGCCACGCTCATTACGCTTGGTGCCGGTGGTAATGGCGGTATCTTTGCGCCCAGCTTAATTATGGGCGGTTTGATGGGCTTTGTAGTAGCTTTTACAGCAAACAGCTTGGGTATTGCACACCTTAATGTCGCCAACTTTATCGTGGCCGGTATGGCTGCCTCATTAAGTGCCATTATGCACGCTCCCCTGACCGGCATCTTTCTAATTGCAGAAATCACCGGGGGCTATATTTTAATGGTCCCATTGATGATCACATCTGCCATTTCCTATTTGATTAGCCGAAGTTCCAGTCAGTACTCCATCTACACCAAACCTTTGGCAGACAGGGGCGAGCTTTCTTCTTTGGAAGACAAGGATACGACAGTTTTGAATATGATGAAACTGCGCTATCTTGTAGAGCGTGATTACCTGGTTTTAAAAGATGATGATCTGATTTCGAATAGGTTAAATGATATTTTGCAATCTAAAAGGAACCTGTTTCCTGTAATTGCTGAGGACAGGAGCTTTAAAGGTTTAATGTATGTCGAAGACATCCTGAAAAAAGGTATTGGCAATACTGATGAATTGCACGTCAATGACCTGATGCAGGCTGCACCTGCAGTGGTGATGATCAACGATTCGCTTAAACAGGTTTTGGAGACGATGGAACAAGAAAATGTGTGGATTTTACCTGTCCTTGACGAAAGAAATGAATATTTGGGCTTTGTATCAAAAACAGCTATATTTAATAAATATCGGGCCTTTTTAAGTCGTCAGGCTGACTATATGGAGTAAAATCTAAATCATGTTACTGTTAATTTAGGGTTAAAGTAAACCTTCTTCATCATAACTTCATAATTCTCTTCTTATTTCGCGTGAAAATTGAATTGTCGGGCCATAAAAAGCCCAATTAAAGGGAAGAGATCAGTTAAATACATCGAAGAATGAACAGAAATGTTGTTTGCTTGTGCTGCTGCGTTTTATTTTACGCCACAGCTTGTACACAAAAGAAAGAAGAGAAAAAAGAAGAAGTCATTTACGCCGTAACCTGTCCAATCCAAATGGATACCTCGGTAACTAAAGCTTATGTTTCACAAATCAAATCGGTCCGAAACATCGAACTCAGGGCTCAGGAAAAAGGCTACTTGCAGAATATTTATGTAGATGAAGGCCAGCATGTTCAGGCTAGTCAGCTTTTATTCCGGATTATGCCAAAAATGTTTGAAGCAGAATTGCAAAAAGCTCAGGCAGAAACGAAGGCTGCAGAAATCGAATTTCAGAACACAAAATTACTCACAGACAAAAATGTAGTGTCTAAAAATGAACTCGCAATGGCTAAGGCCAAATTGCAGCAAGCCAATGCAGAAACTGCCTTAGCCAAACTACACCTTTCGCTTACTGAAATCAGGGCACCCTTTGCTGGCGTAATCGACCGCATCCCTTTAAAAATCGGAAGCCTTGTGGATGAAGGTGCATTGCTCAGCAGCTTGTCTGATAATTCACAGGTTTTTGCTTACTTCAACGTTTCTGAACCCGAGTATCTGGATTATCAGGCTTCCACTAAAGCAAGACAACAACAAGAAGCTGGTTTGCTGCTGGCTAACAATCAATTGCTTAAATCCAAAGGTAAGGTTGAAGTAATTGAAAGCGAATTCAATAATGAAACGGGAAACATCGCATTCCGTGCGCGTTTTGACAATTCAGATAACTTGCTTAGAAATGGACAAACTGGAAAAATCCAAATGGTGGTGCCCTTGAAAAATGCATTGATAGTTCCACAGAAAGCAACCTATGACATTCAGGATAAAACCTATGTCTTCGTAGTTGATAAAAATAATGTGGTTCATGCACGTCCGGTGAGCATTGCTGCAGAGCTTCCAGATTTATACGTATTGGCTGATGGAATCAGTACCAGTGACAAAATATTACTGGAAGGTGTGCAGAAAGTTAAAGACGATGACAAGATTGCTTACAAATTCCAGGCGCCAAAGGATGTCATCCACCAATTGAGATTGAAAACAGAATAATCCAACTCCTATATATTTTTTATGTTTAGCAAGTTTATACAAAGGCCGGTCCTTTCTATAGTGATATCGCTTATCATTTTATTTCTGGGAGGTTTGGCGATCAATTACCTTCCGGTAACACAGTTCCCTTCCATATCCCCACCCAAAGTCAACATTACTGCCGAATATCCCGGAGCAAATAACGAATTGCTGATCAAGTCGGTCGTGATTCCACTTGAGCGTGCACTAAACGGCGTGCCGGGGATGAAATACATTGCCTCAGACGCGGGTAATGATGGTGAGGCCTCTATACAGGTGGTGTTCAATCTAGGAACAGATCCCAATCAGGCTTCACTCAACGTGCAAAACCGAGTTGCCGCAGTAACCAATAAGCTGCCACCTCTCGTGGTTAGGGAAGGCGTTAAAATCAGTCGCGAGGAATCCAATATGCTCATGTACATCAACCTGTACAGCAAGGATCCTAAAATGAATGAAAATTTCCTGTACAACTTTGCCGATATCAATTTGCTCTCCGAGCTCAAAAGGGTAGACGGAGTTGGTTTTGCGGATATCCTGGGTAACCGGGAATACGCGATGCGCATTTGGTTAAAGCCCGATCGCATGCAGGCCTACAACATTTCTGCTGATGAAGTGATGAAATCACTGGATGAGCAAAGTCTGGAAGCATCACCCGGGAAAACCGGCGAAAGCTCTGGAAAACGTTCCCAATCTTTTGAATATGTATTGAAATATCCCGGTAGGTTTAGCACCAAAGAAGGCTATGAAAATATTGTAGTTCGTGCGAATCCAAACGGGGAATTGTTGCGACTGAAAGACGTGGCAGACATTGAGTTTGGAAGTTCCATGTACGACCTCTATTCTAACTTGAACGGGAAATCATCTGCCGCGATCGTACTGAAACAATCCTACGGTAGTAATGCAAGCCAAGTGATTAAAGATGTTAAAGCCAAAATGGCCGAGATCAAAGAGAGCTCCTTTCCGAAAGGAATGGATTATGAAATCAGTTATGATGTATCTAAATTTTTGGATGCTTCTATTGAAAAAGTAATCCACACGCTTGTAGAAGCCTTTATCCTGGTTGGATTGGTGGTATTCCTATTTTTGGGAGACTGGCGCTCAACCCTCATTCCAGCGATTGCCGTGCCGGTGTCATTAATCGGAACATTTGTATTCATGCAGTTTTTTGGCATTACGCTCAACCTGATTACCTTGTTTGCCTTGGTTCTGGCCATAGGAGTTGTCGTAGATGATGCCATTGTTGTGATAGAAGCGGTACATGCTAAAATGGCTGCTAAACCGAAGTTATCAGCCTTAAAGGCTACGCAACAAGCAATGAAAGAAATCAGCGGGGCAATTGTGGCCATCACCTTTTTAATGGCTTCTGTTTTTATCCCGGTTACTTTCATGTCTGGTCCTGTAGGTATTTTCTACAGACAGTTCTCCATCACCATGGCTACTGCAATTATCCTGTCAGGTGTGGTCGCACTGACCTTAACACCGGCATTGTGTGCCATTATGCTGAAAAACACCCATGGCAGCAAGAAAAAAGCAAGTGTTGTGGATCGCTTTCTGGATGGTTTCAATGCTTGGTTTGGAAAGCTGTCCGGCAGATATGATCGCTTACTGACCAAGGTTGTTGGTCGTCGGATTTTTACCTTTGGTACCCTGCTCGTATTTTGTCTGGGTATCTGGTTTTTAAGTGGCAGCGTGCCTTCAGGGTTCATTCCAAATGAAGACCAGGGTATGGTATACGCCATCATTCAAACGCCCCCAGGTTCTACGCTGGAACGCACCAATGAGATTGCAGAAAAGCTGCAAAAAGTGTCTGAACATATTGAAGGCGTAAAATCTGTCTCCTCCCTGGCCGGATACGAAATTTTGACCGAAGGTACCGGAGCAAACTCGGGAACCTGCCTGATCAACCTGAAAGAATGGAGCGAGCGTAAAAACTCCGCGCAGGATGTGATTGAGGAATTGGAAGAAAAAGCCAAAACCATTCCCGGTGCTTCGATCGAGTTCTTTCAACCTCCGGCGGTACCAGGATACGGTGCGGCAGGTGGTTTTGAACTGCGTCTATTGGATAAAGCAGGTAGCGGTGACTATAAAAAAATGGAAACTGTAAGCCGTGATTTCGTGCGCGAGCTCAATAAGCGACCTGAACTGGCTTCCGTATTTACTTTTTATAGCGCCAGTTTTCCGCAATACATGTTGCGCATTGACAATGACATTGCCCAGCAAAAAGGGGTGACCATTGACAACGCTATGAATACGCTCTCCACATTTGTCGGTAGTAATTACGAAACAAGTTTTATCAAATTCGACAGGCAGTATAAAGTTATGGTTCAGGCCCTACCCCAGTACCGTGCCCTGCCGCAGGATATTTTGAAACTATCCGTTAAAAATAGTCGAGATGAAATGGTTCCTTTTTCTGCATTTATGCACATGGAAAAAGTGTACGGACTATCAGAAATTACACGGCACAATATGTATAATGCCTCAGAAATCAGCGGTCAGGCGGCACCGGGTTACAGTTCTGGTGAAGCCATTAAAGCAATTACAGAAGTGGCCAAAGAAAAGCTGCCGCGTGGGTTCGGCATTGATTGGGCCGGAATTTCTAAAGATGAGGTATCCAGAGGCAATGAAGCTGTATACATCTTCCTGATTTGTTTGGGCTTTGTTTATCTGGTTCTCGCCGCTCAGTACGAGAGTTTTATATTGCCGCTTTCTGTCATTCTTTCTTTACCGGCAGGACTGTTTGGTGCATTTTTATTCCTGAAACTTTTGGGATTGGAAAACAACATTTATGCGCAGGTTGCCATGGTGATGCTGATTGGCTTGCTGGGTAAAAACGCAGTGCTTATAGTTGAATTTGCCGCGCAACGCCACAGTCAGGGGGCTTCTGTACTCAACGCGGCATTAGAAGGTGCGAAGGTGCGTTTTCGCCCAATCCTCATGACTTCTTTCGCTTTCATTGCCGGACTGATTCCGCTGATGATGGCAACAGGTCCAGGGAAAATCGGCAATAGAACTATTGGTTCTGCAGCTGCGGGCGGCATGCTGTTTGGTACCTTATTCGGTGTCGTGATCATACCTGGTCTATATTTCGTCTTTGGCAAAATTGCTGAGCAACATAAACTTATAAAAATTGAGGAAGAACATCCTTTAACTGAAGAAATTGAACACAATGTTAAAAAATAGTACTTACAAAGGTATTGGTTTAATCTGGATTTGTGCCGCATATACGGCTTGTAAATTACCGGAACTGACTCAGCGTACCGAAAATAAACAGGTCCCTTCTAGTTTTTCCAGCTTAAACGATACTTTGAGCAGCAATACCTTAAAATACCAGGAGTTTTTTAAGGATCCATATTTGGTTAACCTGATTGATAATGCGTTAAAGAACAACCAGGAACTGAATATCACGCTCCAGGAAATAGAAATCGCCAGAAATGAAATCAGGATCAAAAAGGGGGAGCTGCTACCAACCCTGAACTATAAGATTGGGGCCGGGCTAGAAAAGGTGGGCCGTTATACGAGCTCTGGTGCAGGTGATGCCTCTACTGACATCACACCGGGCAGGGCAGTGCCTGAAGTATTGCCAGACTATAACTTTGGTTTGCAGGCCAGTTGGGAGGCCGATATCTGGCATAAATTGCGCAATAGCAAGCAAGCTGCCGTTAACCGCTATCTGTCTACCGTAGCAGGTAAGAATTTCGTTGTTAGCAACCTGATCGCTGAAATTGCCAATTCTTATTACGAATTGCTGGCACAGGACAATGCGCTTGAAATTGTCCGGAAGAACATTGACTTACAAAACAATGCCCTCGAGTTGATGAAAATTCAAAAACAAGCCACACGCGTAACTGAACTGGCCGTTCGAAAATTTGAAGCAGAGGTTTTAAGCTCTAAAAGCCTGGAATTTGATATCCAGCAAAAGATTACAGAAACTGAAAACAGGATCAATTTGTTACTTGCCCGTTATCCGCAGCCGATTGCACGCGATAAGGAGAAATTTACAGACCTGGTTCCACCGGCTATCCAGACCGGCATTCCAGCTCAGTTATTGGCCAATCGCCCGGATATCAAACAAGCAGAGTTTGAATTGGCAGCAACTAAATTGGATGTGAAGGCAGCTAAAGCCCAGTTTTACCCTTCCTTAGGTATTTCAGCCGGCCTGGGCTTTCAGGCTTTTAATCCGAATTATTTACTTAGAACACCAGAATCAGTGTTGTACTCCCTTGCTGCTGATGTGGTGGGGCCGCTCATCAACAGGAATGGGATTAAGGCCGAGTACTTAAACGCCAACGCCAAGCAGTTACAAGCCGTTTACAATTATGAACGTAGTATCCTGACAGGCTACTTAGAAGTTGCCAATCAGCTATCTAATATCGGTAATCTGCAAAAAAGTTATGATCTGAAATTAAGGCAGGTGAAAGCACTTGGTCAGTCCATAGAAATTGCCAATGACTTATTCAAATCGGCAAGGGCAGATTATTTTGAAGTATTGATGACTCAACGCGACGCGCTTCAGTCCAGGTTGGAACTGATTGAAACTAAAAAACAACAGTTAAATGCTGTAGTCAATATTTACCATGCCCTTGGAGGTGGTTGGAACTAAAATCCAGTCCATTTACAAAAACATAAAAAAGATATCACATGATGTTGGGAGGTAAAATCCTCCTAACATCATGCTAAAAGCAGCAACTGCTTTTGTCTGTTATAAACAGTTGCCACTGTGCAGGTTATCTCTTACTGAATCCTTATTTAGATAAGTAGCCCCATCAAGGCCCCGGAAACGCCCCTTCAGTGCCCCGCCAAGGCCTCCTCAATGACGAGCATGATGTAACGTTGAAACATCCGGAATGTGATCCAGATTCATTTATAAATTTGTTCAGAAGTAACTTCTTTTGACGGATTGTACTGTTTTTTCATTAAATTTATTTAATTGAAAATTATGTTTGGTTAATTTGTGATTTAATTTGGAGATGCCTGATCATTGACACGATTGCACAAACATATAAGGTGATAAAACCTGCTTGAAGTTATTGAAAATTTGATTAATTATGAATGTTTCACTTTACCAGTATGAGGATGATCAGTGGAAATTAAATCCACTATATAAGCCCATTGCAGTGTCAAATGTTAAACTCGCATTGTGTTTTTCAGGAAAGGAAGGTTTAAAACCGGAAGGGATTTATCAAAAAATTAAATCCGAATTTCCCAATGCAGAAATTGTCATGTGCAGTACAGCAGGGGAAATCTATGGACATACGGTAAGTGAAAATTCGGTTTGTATTGCGGCTTTCGAATTTGATCAGTGTTCCATTCAAACGGCATCTGTAGATATTCAGGATTTTTCCAGCAGCTACGACGCCGCAATTGATTTGATCCGTAAACTGCCTCAAGAGTTGTTGGTGTATGTCATGGTGCTTTCGGATGGCAGCCTCGTAAATGGTAGCGAATTGGTTAAAGGACTAAACGATGGGGTTAATCACCAATTGTTGATTACGGGTGGTCTTGCCGGCGACGGTGCAAATTTTGTCTCTACGCTGGTTGGATTAAATGAGCAAGCCCGGGAGGGTAAAATTGTTGCCATAGGTTTTTATGGGAAAAATCTGTTGGTTACACATGGTTCGCAGGGCGGTTGGGATACTTTTGGACTTGAAAAGGAGATCACCAGATCTGAATCCAATGTCCTTTATGAGATTGATGGTGTAAATGCGCTGGATTTGTATAAGAAATATCTTGGTTCTGATGTCGAAAATCTACCAGGTTCATCCCTTCTATTTCCGATTTCGGTGACTATGCCCGGAACAGATCATCCAGTGGTAAGGACAATTCTTTCTATTGATGAACAGCGAAAAACCATGACCTTTGCCGGTGATGTTCCTGTAGGCTCCAAGCTCAAGTTCATGAAGGGTAATTTTGACCGCTTAACAGCCGCTGCCGCTACAGCTGCACTGCAGACGCTGAAAGACGGCCAGAGAAGGCCAGATTTTTCACTTTTAATCAGTTGTGTTGGACGTAAACTTATTTTAGGCCAGAGAACTGAAGAAGAGTTAGAAGCTGTAAGTGAAGTGCTTGGCGCCGGTACCCCTTTAGCTGGGTTTTATGCCTATGGAGAAATTTCACCCTTTAATCAAGGTGGCAGTTGTCAATTACACAATCAAACGATGACTATAACCTCATTTTATGAACTACCATAAATTACTGTTAAAGCAGCTCAACAAATATCTGCCTCCTGAATTGCAACAGCTCCCGGCAATGCAGGGGTTTTTATCTGCCGTGAATGATTCATACCGCTCTTTTGAAAGAGATAGTGAATTGGCAGAACGGGCTTTTAATATCAGCGAAGAAGAATATGAAGATCTCAATAAAAAACTGAAATATGAACTGGATGTTAAAAGGCTTTCCGTGGATAAGCTTAAAGAAGCTGTTGGGATTTTTGATCATACAGAAGTGGATAACAGCAGCGATGATCTTTTAATTATCGCAGAATATTTGCACAAAGAGATTGACAAAAGAAAAAATGCAGAGTCTGCTTTAAAAATTAAAGAAGAGAAGTATAGGGGTATCCTGGCCAATATGAATCTTGGATTAATGGAAGTGGATAACGATGAGGAAATGCTTTATGTGAACAACAGTTTTTGCAAAATGAGCGGATATCAACCAGAAGAGCTGATTGGAAAAAAGGTTTCTTTGGTATTGAAATTCCCAGAATTCACAAAAAATACACTGAAAGAAAAGAATAAACTGAGAAAAAGTGGTACATCTGATACTTATGAGATTTTTTTGCATGCAAAGAATGGGGAAGGCAGGTGGTGGTTGGTTAGCGGGGCTCCTAGTTATAATGATCAAAATGAATTGATTGGCTCCATAGGAATCCACCTGGACATTACCCAGCAAAAGCAACTGGAGTTAGACCTGATTCGGGCAAAGGAGCAAGCAGAGGCTTCCACATTAGCGAAGGAGATGTTTCTGGCAAATATGAGTCACGAGATACGAACGCCAATGAATGCCATTTTGGGAATGGCCAGTCAGCTTAAAAAAACAAATCTGGCACCAAATCAGTCATTTTTTCTCAATACCATTCTTTCCGCTGCTGATAGCTTGCTGATTATCATCAATGATATTTTGGATCTGACCAAAATTGACTCAGGTAAATTAACGCTCGAGGATATCGGATTCCTCCCTGTGACAGTTATAGAAAGGGTTGTACAAGTGATGACCCACAAGGCAGAGGAAAAGGGAATTAACTTAATAAGCTCTTATGTTGACCCCAAATTGGCTAAAATTTTAATTGGGGATCCCCATCGTATTCATCAGGTTTTACTTAATCTGGTGAGTAATGCGATTAAGTTTACTCCTAAAGGCACGGTAGATATCAATTTGATCGTAGTAGCCGATAAGCAGGCCTGGCAAAAAATTAAAATAACTGTGCGTGATACGGGTATTGGAATGGACGATGCTTTTAAAAGTCGCCTTTTTGATAAGTTTTCGCAGGAGGATGATACTGTAACCAGGAAATACGGTGGTACGGGCCTTGGAATGAGTATTTGCAAAGAATTAATCAGATTGATGGGAGGGGGAATATCGGTGGAAAGCGAAAAAAATGTTGGTAGTTCTATATCATTCATTTTAAAACTGCGTAAAGGAAATGAAGAATCTTTACCAGGTATAGTTACAGATGAAATTGATGTCAGGGTTATTTCGGGTCGGAAAATTTTAGTTACAGATGATAATGAAATTAACAGGCTTCTAGCTACAACTATACTTAAAGCGTATCAGGTAAATTGTGAAGAAGCGACCAATGGGCTTGAGGCTTTGGAAAAGATACAACAAAATCGCTATGATTTGGTATTGATGGATGTTCAGATGCCAGTTATGGATGGTATGGAAGCTGTTAAAATCATAAGAAACAAACTTTCTAACCAGGTTCCTATTATTGCCTTGACAGCGTTTGCTTTAAAAGGAGATTACGAAAAATGCCTGGAGGCAGGTTTTAACGACTATCTTTCCAAGCCTTTTGAAGAAAGCCAGCTCTTAAAAATCGTTGCTTTATGGATGTCCAGATCACAGCAAAATTCAGTTGCTGACCATGGTATCACCAAAACGGATCTCAATTTAGAACTTTTTGATTTATCTCAATTAAAACTCATTGGGGGAGCTGATCAAAGTTTTATTGACGAAATCGTCAGATTGTTTATCGAGCTAACACCAAAAGCCGTTAGGGATATCAGGTCTGCCTACCAGGTTGGGGATTATCAGAAAGTCGGTGAAATCGCGCATGGGATAAGACCTTCTATTGAGGCAATGGGGATATCGAGTCTGAAAAATGAAATTCTGGAGATTCAGTCTTCAGCAGTTGAGTATGGTAATTCTCCCAGGTTGGAATCGTTAATTAACCATCTTGAGCGTATCATAGGGCAGGTCATCTCAGCCTTGCCATCCTGGAATTGTGAAGATAGTAAAGGGGGGTAAAAAGGCAATCTGGAAAAAAGATAGTATATTTGAATCCATGATTTAGCACTATTCCGAATTTAAAAAGGAATTCGATAGCCGTTTTATGTTTTAATGAAAGCTACTTATACTCAATTATTTACCAGAAAAATCCTGCTTGCCTTCATCGCATTGATTATTATTCTGGCGATTGCCGCACTTTTTGTGCGCAATTCAATTTCAAAAAAGCTGGAGCACACCTCAAAAATGGCCAATAGCTTTGAGCGGGATGAACGTAAACCTGAAGAGATTTTATTACTGATCCATCAGGCAGAAGATGATTTTCAGGAAGCTTTACTCAATTCAGATACCACCAAGAGCATGGCCTACAAAGAAAAACTGGCCCTTGCTTTTCAGGATATCGATAACTTACTTAAAGCAAACATGCAAATCGGGTCTGCTGATTTGCCTGATAACGATAAAGTTAAAGCTTTGCATCAACGGAAGCTGGACTTATCTGATAAGTTATATACACTTAAACATAGCTTCGACTCTTTATTAACTTCGTATTCTAATTTTGGACTGGAAAACAGGAAAGAAGTTCCTATAGGCATGCTTAGCACGGAACGGATCAAACGTGCGGTTGTGGCTACTAAAGCGGATACAGTTCGGAAAGAGGTATTGGCAAAAAGAAAAGGGCTGTTTAGTCGGCTAAAAGATGCCATTGCAAACAATCCAAATGTCTCCACATCAAAGGAGATTATAGAGATCAACCACAATCAGACCAATAGCTTAGTGCGCACTAAAACCAATAGGCTTGTAAATCCGGAAAGGGAAAACAAACGGGCTTATCTGAATCAACTCCAGCAGTTACAGCAGCGGAATATCAAATTGCTCAGCATGCAGCGTGAGTTGATTTCTTTGAACTCCCGCATCACCAGCGAGTTGGAATTAATCATCAATGAAGTCAAAGATATAAATTACAGCATTTCAGATCAGTTTAAGACAGTGGCATTTAGAAGTTATCAGGAATCGACAGCCTTGCTGAATAAATTTTACCTGGTAGCCCTGTTTCTGGTGGTCATTTTTGCCGCTTTGCTCATCGTGTTTATTGTTAAGCTGAACAAATCAGAATTGCTGTTGCGGGCAGAAAATAAACGTGCGGTAGTGATTGCACAACAAAAGATGGACTTGTTATCACACATGAGCCATGAAATCCGCAATCCACTGACAGCCATTAAAGGATTTCTTTATATTTTCAGTAAAACTGAGCTGTCTAAAAGACAAGCTGACATGCTTGAGTCTATCCGCTCTTCGTCTGATATGTTATTGAGTACGCTGAACGATACGCTTGACGCAGCGAAAATGGAAAATAGCGAGTTTAAGATCAATTGTGATCCCTATAGTCCTGACCTTGCTTTGAAAGAGGTTGTGGAAAGTATGGAGTTTAGTGCAGCAAAGAAAAAACTCCAGATTGCCTATGAATTTATAGGTAATTCAGATGTAATTTTAATGGGGGATAGTTTCAGGTTAAAACAGATCCTGATTAATCTACTGAGCAATGCCATTAAGTACACACAAGCAGGTAGTATAACCGTACGTGCGACTTTAATTGAAGAAGTAAAAGAGCGTAAAATTCAGGTAGATGTAATTGATACCGGTGCAGGAATCAGTGCAGAGCAGCAAGCAAAGTTGTTCTCTAAATATTACCAGACCAATTCTGCTAAAGGAAATATAGGTACTGGCCTCGGCTTGTACATTTGCAAAAAGTTTGTAGAGTTGCAGGGTGGTAAGATCAGTGTCAAAAGTGTGGCCGGGTCGGGGAGTACCTTTAGCTTTTACATACGTTCCGGAAACTAAATACCGAAATAAATCTACCAGCATAAAAAAGGCTTTATGAATCATAAATTCATAAAGCCTTTTTTATGCTGAAGATATTTTACTCGGTCACTCTTTTCAAGCCGAATTTTTCAATTTTGCTATACAAGTGGCTGCGTTGAATTTCAATGTCATCTGCCGTTTTAGAAACGTTCCAGTTGTTTTTTTCAAGTTTAAATTTGATGAATTCCTTTTCAGCGTGATCTTTATAATCCTGAAAATTACTGAATTTCTCGTAATTGATCCCTCCACCATGATTGGATCCGGAGCCATTGTTGTGGCTTGCAGCACCAATATTTGTTCCGCCACCCGGGTTTGCGAAAGCAATTACGTCATTTTCTGTAATCGTCTTGTCACTGAGAATGATGAGACGTTCAATCATGTTGTGCAATTCGCGGACATTTCCAGTCCATGGTAAACCTTGTAAAGCAGCCATGGCACCTTCACTGATTTTTTTAACAGGCATGCCATAATCCTTACAAATCTCATCAAGAAAGTTTAAGGCAATTTCCGGGATATCTTCCGTACGTTCCGTTAAGTTGGGAACATGAATGTTAATTACATTTAAGCGGTGGTACAAATCCATACGGAAGTTACCATCTTCGATTTCTTTAAGCAGGTCTTTGTTGGTTGCTGCAAGTACTCGGACATTTACTTCCAGTTCTTTCTCACCACCAACCCGGCTGATCTTATGCTCCTGCAAAGCACGGAGTACCTTAGCCTGGGCAGATAAACTCATATCACCGATTTCATCTAAGAACAAAGTTCCGCCATTTGCCAGTTCAAATTTACCAATTCTTTGTTTTACTGCAGAAGTAAATGAACCTTTCTCATGTCCGAAAAGTTCACTTTCAATCAATTCGGATGGAATTGCAGCACAGTTTACTTCGATCAGCGGGCTATCTGCACGTTGCGATTTTTCATGTAGCCACCTGGCTACCAGTTCTTTGCCGCTACCGTTGGCGCCAGTAATTAATACCCTTGCTTCAGTAGGAGCAACGCGTTCAATGGTTTCTTTTATCTTTCCGATGTTCTCAGAACTGCCAAGGATATCCCTGGTTTTGCTCACTTTTCTTTTTAGTACTTTAGTTTCGGTAACCAGGGTTCCTCTGTCTAAAGCATTTCTAACGGTAATGAGCAGTCTGTTTAAATCTGGTGGTTTAGAGATGAAGTCAAATGCGCCTTTTTTACTCGCTTCGATTGCGGTTTCCACGGTACCGTGGCCAGATATCATAATAAAGGGAAGGTCAGGGCTGTAAGCAAGTGCTTGTTCAAGCACCTCCATACCGTCCATTCTGTTCATCTTGATGTCACAAAGTACAAGGTCAAATTTCTTTTTTTTGATGAGTTCTAAGCCATCCAGACCATTGTCGACATCGTCTACTTCATAATTTTCATATTCTAAAATCTCGCGAAGTGTAGTCCGTATCGCTCTTTCATCATCAATTATTAATAGTTTTGCCATAGGGTAAGCTAATCATTTATGTGTTTGGGTCACTAATATAATTCTTTTATCAATAACCTGATAAAATTAAAAAAATGCAAGCCTGTAAGCCGGGTTCTGTTCCTGATAAATCAGGATTCTACCATTAATCTACTATAAATGTTACCATTTATCTCTAACGACCTACCCACTAACATCGGACGAGCAGCCCTACATGCGTTAGCCTATTTGGTCTTTCAACTCCCGGGGTTTACCAGCTTTCCGGTCGCCCGGAAAAATCGTGAGCTCTTACCTCACGTTTTCAACCTTACCTGTGCTTTGCAGCCATCGGCGGTGTGTTTTCTGCGGCACTTTCCATAATTCGGGTGTTCAATCCCAAACCTCTTCCCGTTAGGAAGCGAGATGCTCTGTGTTGCCCGGACTTTCCTCTTTGAGCCGAAGCTCACAGCGATAGAACAGCTTGCATTTTGTGCAAATATAATAAAATCGATTGTTTTAAGGTAAAAGTAAAGGATTTAAAGCCCGAACATGTTGTCGATCAGGTAATGGTGTAACATCTCGATGTTAAAGTCAGTAGCAGCCAGTATGTCCCATGTCATCTTCATTTCTTTTCTAACTACACGGTCTTTAACTTCACGTTCCAGCTCTTCTTCAAAAAACGCTGCATCTTCAGTTTTGCCAAGCAATAATTTTTCGATGTATTTTGCCTTGAATAGCTCCAGGCAATCTACCGGGAAGTTTTCTTTATCAAAGTGCAATAAGGTGTAATCTGTTATGGAGTATAAGGATAACGCAACCGTTTGCACCTGGTGACGGTCATTGTCGGCAATAATCTGATCTAAAAATATGATGAATTTTTTGGATGTAAAACCATCTTCATATTCTTCATCATCCTCAAAACTTTGTTCATAGTTCTGTTTTGCCTTAAACTCCGGATCGCAGAAAAGATAAATGGAGTTGAAAATACTATAGGAAATGGTGTCAGCCCATTCCGGTTCTAAAGTTAAAAACCATTCTCTATAATACAACAATGGATTGGTTAGAGGCATATTGATCACGTTTATTTCATTAAAGCTAATAAATTATTGCTAAAATGCTTGTTAAATGTGACAAATTATATTGATGGCGGACTTTAAAATTGCGATCAGATTTATTTTTCGGACATTAAATTGTCGACCATCAGTGGTACACCTAGGCTTGCAACCTGTTGAATCTGTTGAAATTGCTTTGCATTTCTAAGCTGTGGGATGTCCGGGTCGATTACATAACGGAGGCAATCTTCGGGTACATAATCCACTAGTCCTGCAGCAGGATAAACGGCCAGTTTGGTGCCAATCACGGCAAATACATCAGCCATACCGCAGAGTTTGGCGGCCAGCCCAAGGTTAGGAACCTCTTCTCCAAACCAGACTACATGTGGTCTCAATGGTTTACCATGGGTACATAAATCTGTTGCTTTAATTTCCCAGCCTTCAATCGGGTAAGTTTGATTGGGATCAACGTCGGATTGAGACCTGGTGATGACGCCATGCAGGTGCAGCACATTTTTTGAACCCGCACGTTCATGTAAATCGTCCACATTTTGTGTGATGATCATGACGTCATATTTTTCCTGAAGCCTGGCCAGTGCCAGGTGTCCTTCATTGGGTTTGGCCTCCAGCACCGCCTTTCTGCGTTCATTGTAAAACTGTTGTACCAGTTCTGGATTTCTTTTCCAGGCAGCGTGTGTGGCAACATCTTCAATGTTGTAGCCTTCCCATAAACCGTCACTGTCTCTAAAGGTTTTTAATCCGCTTTCGGCGCTAATGCCGGCTCCCGTTAATACTACAACCCGTTTCATGCTCAATTTCTTAAAAGTAACTGGATAAGAATATGTAAATCTATTTAAAATTAGGAACTTTAACATCTTTTAAACAGTTAGCTTATTGACGATGAATAGAATAATTAAAAAAGTATTGGTGTTTACGGTTTCCATATGGGGATTACCGTTATCCGTATGGGCGCAAAAGCTTAAACCCGATCCGGCTTTGCAACGCGGCATTGCAGAAATTTCCGCCGGCTTTAAAGGGGATGTTGGGATATATGTGTTGAATTTAGAGAACGGAAAAACGGCAGGCATACAGGTTGATAGTGTTTTTCCGACAGCGAGCATCGTTAAAGTGCCGATCCTGGTCGGGCTGTTTAACCAGATTGAAAAAGGAAATTTACAATATCATATGCCACTGATCTACCGGGATTCGTTAAAGTACGGGGGATCTGGTTTAATGCAGTTTTTTAGAGACAGCACCGCTACCGAGGTCAGTGTACTGGCGGCCTTAATGATGTCTTACAGCGACAATACCAGCTCGCTATGGAACCAGCAACTTGCTGGTGGCGGGGAGCAGATCAATCTACTGATGGAGCAATACGGATTGCAGCAAACCCGGGTAAACTCCCGCACCAAAGGCCGGGCAGACATTTGGAAAGTTTACGGTTGGGGGCAAACTACGCCCAGGGAAATGGCAAGCTTACTTGTTAAAATACGCAATGGCGAAATCGTCAGTAAATCTGCCTCGGAAAGGATGTACCGTTTGATGACCAAGGCATATTATGATGAAAATGCACTTTCGCAAATACCCCCATATGTACAGGCTGCAGCAAAAAGTGGTGCCGTAAACGATTCGCGTTCAGAAGTCGTGCTGGTCAATGCGCCCCACGGTGACTATGTATTTTATGTAGGTGCAAAAAACATCAAAGATCAAAGCTGGACCAATGACAACGAGGCTTCGGTGCTCATTCGAAAGATCTCCGCTTTTTTATGGCAATATTTTGAATCGAAAAGTAACTGGAAACAGCCTTAAAGACTATTTATCCAGGTTGTTATTTTTTGCAGTACCGCAGGGTTAATGGTTTCTTCAATTTTTTCGTACTCATCCGGTGCGCCTGTTTTTGCCTTTTGGAACAAATGGTTCAGGCCTTCAAAAGGCACAATTTCGAACTTCTTATTACCTGCTATCTGCAGCGCAGTTTGAATGGCCGATAAGTTGGCTTTGGCTGCGACCTGGCTATCTAAAGTGCCATTTATAGCCAGTACAGGACATTTCACTTTTGTCAAGTATACAGCAGGATCAAAAGAAATGAAATACCTCATCCATGGGCTTTTTAATTGCTTTGAGCCAGTTTTAACCAGTTCATCAATGTTCATTTCTTTAATTTTAAGATCAGGGTCCTTGTTGATCTCCAGTCTGGTCAGACTGTCTATTTTTTGATCATAAGCAGCTTGTGGGAGGTTTTGGTATTTTTTCATAGCTGCAAAGACAAGTGCATTCGCTGCGGCTGATTTTTCCAGGTTTTTTTCTGAAACGCCAGTCAGCTTACCAATATCCTGAGCCTGTTCAAGCATCAGCTGATCTAATGGGATTCCAGGTCCCGCCATGAGCACAATGAATTTAACCGTTTTATTACGGCTGGCTACCATTGGTGCAATCATACCGCCTTCGCTATGTCCGATTAGTCCGACCGACAAGCCCTTTAAATCTGCTCTGGAATGGATGTAGCCGACAGCAGCTTCTGCATCATCCGCAAAATCTGCAGAGGTGGCTGTGTTGAAGTTGCCGGTAGATTTGCCAATACCGCGGTCGTCGTAACGCAATACGGCAATTCCATGGCGTGTCAGCCAATCACTAAGTACCAGAAAAGGGCGATGATTAAGTAAATCTTCGTTTCGGTTCTGCGGACCGGATCCGGTGATAAGCACCACAATTTTTGATGCTTTCTCATCTGTTGGCAGGGTAAGCGTTCCGGCAAGTACATGTCCTCCTTTACTATTGTTAAAGGTCACGTCTTCTTGTTTATAAGGAAAATCCTTTGGGTCTTGAGGGCGTACCGCAAGTTTGGTAACAGCCGTTTTTTCAGCTTTCGAACTCAATACCAGTGGCAATTTTAGTCCGCCTTGCTCAAAAATACCATTGATCTGTTGTTGTTCAGGCAAAAAGGTGGCGGTATATTTCATGCCCATATTTGGGGCTTCAACCAGCAGTTGCTGATCTTTAAATGTGGTTTTACCCATTGGAATACCCATCGCGCTTTGTTGCGGGCTATCCATGGTACTGCTATAGTTGTCGCCTGTTTTGCTGAGGTGAAAAATAAGACTTAGTTTTTTTCCCTGCACGTCTAAGGTGCCGTACCAGGTTCCAAGGGGTTCCTGCGCAAACAGCGCAGTGCTTGCCAGTAAGCAAAGCAGGAGCGTAAAGGGTCTTTTCATCTGTATTTTTTTATGGCTTAAATATCATGAATTAAAAATAAATATCCTGCCTAAATTGTGAAGAGATCCTGATTACAGAAGGAGTGGATCAGATGAAGAGTGGTTTTTAATCTAGTTTTTGTATGTTTACGCTACAAAACATCACTATGAAAAGAAATATTAAATTGGTATTGATCATCCTCAGTATTGGGATTTTTTCCAGTTGTAAAAACGGTTCTTCAGAAGCTAAACTCGATGGAGCCTGGGAATTGAGACATGTAAAGGGCATACAGGTTGCCAACGCAGATCCAAATTTCCCTAAAGGTAATGGGAATATCCTGAAGTTTAATGCCGGAAAACTGGAACATTATGCCGAGGGCAAATTGCTGACCACAGAAGAATATACCCTAAAAGAAGAAAAAAAGAAGATCAATGACACTGAAGCGCAATATACCCTGGTGTTCAAAAACAATAACCCGGAAAAACACATTGCACTTACTGATGGAAAGCTGATCCTGTTTGATGGAGAGATTGCGGCAGATGGAACAGAATCAACTTACGAAAAACTATAAAGCACCTTATCTTTTTATGTCACCAAATAAACGTTTAAAAGTTGGCCAGGGTCAAATTAGCGGCTATATATCTATTTTTTTATCCACTGTTGCCTTACTCGGTATTTTTTGCTTCCGTTACCCTGAGCAATTAACTACACCAGAATTCAGGGAAGTATACACAAAAGAAAGCATGGAAACATTGATGGCCGGCGGTATTGTAGCCGCTTTCTTTTTTGCACTGTTGAGTTTAATTCTCAGTAAAAGGGTAAAATGGGCTTTAATCGGTTCCGGAATTGCCGGATTAGCCATCCTGCTTGGTGCCTTTACTGTGGAGGGAAGGGCTGTCGAAAAAACCAGCTGGCATTTTGGCCTGGACTGGATGTTATTGGATCTATTGCTGATGGTGGCCATATTTATTCCTTTGGAGTTGTTTTTTCCTAAAAATAAATCGCAAACTAAATTTCACGAAGAGTGGCGTACAGATTTGATGTATTTTGTGATCAGCCACCTATTCATCCAGTTCTTTGGTATCGTTACTCAAAAACCCGCTGTATTATTTTTTGGTTGGATAGGTCTGGATAAAGTGCATGAATGGGTACAGAGCTTACCATTCCTGTTGGCCTTATTACTGGCTTTTTTTACTACAGATTTGTTTCAATATTGGGCACATCGTTTATTTCATACCAGGGTGTATTTGTGGCGTTTTCATTCCATTCACCACTCTACAAAAAGTATGGACTGGCTGGCGGGTAGCCGTACCCATTTTATGGACATCTTTTTTACGCGCGCAATGACTTTTATTCCTTTGTATATATTAGGCTTTTCGTCCACCGTATTCAATGTGTACATCATTTTTATTGCCATTCATGCCGTTTTAATTCACGCCAATACCCGCATCAATTTTGGGTTTTTAAAGTACATCCTTACTACTCCGCAGTACCACCATTGGCACCACTGTGAAGATCCGAAATATTATGGGCATAATTTCGCATCTATATTTCCTTTCATTGACATGATGTTTGGGACCTACTATTTGCCAGGAAAGAAATGGCCGGCCGGTACGGGTGTACATGAAGCCCAGTATCCGAAGGGTTTCGTCAGACAATCCATTTATCCTTTTACCAAAAGTCCTTTCGATACCGATTTGAATATGGATGAGCGCAGTGAGCGCTAATTCATTCCGGAGTTTAGTGAAACCGGTAAATTAAAGTAGAAAGTAGAACCAGTACCGCTTTTACTTTCTACCCATATTTTGCCCTGATGACGCTCAATAATTTCTGCGCTTAAGTACAAGCCAATGCCAAACCCTGAAATGTTATGGGTGTTTTTACTTTCTACACGGTAAAAACGTTCAAATAAATGCGGCAGATCATGTTGTTTAATACCCATTCCCTGATCCTTAACCGCTACCTGTATCATTTCGTTTTGTAGTCCGCATTGTACCTCAATGTGTTTTCCTTTGGGTGAATATTTGACCGCATTGCTGAGTAGATTGGTAATTACTGAGCCTATTTTTTCACGATCGGCAAATACAATCAACGGATCGCAGGTCAGGAACGTAATCTCATAACCAGAAATGGCCAGGAGGATATCTTCGATTCGCTCTTTAATTAAGGTGTCAAGGCCGAACTGCTCTTTATCAATATGGATTTTGCCGGTCTCCAAACGTGAAAGGTTGAGGAAACTATTTACCATCGTGCTCATCTTTTTAACCTGCGAAAATGCTTTATCCAGTACGCCTGTTTTCATAGGGTCCTGATCATCCTTCATTTTATTCTTCAGGACCTGGATATAGGCGGTAAGCGAGGTCAGGGGAGTTTTTAATTCATGGCTAACAATGCCGATGAAATCATTTTTGCGCAATTCATCATGTTTCTGCTCTGTAATGTCTATCGCCAGGCCAGAGAAATGTCTGAACACTCCATGTGCATCCGGATACAATTTCCCGAATGAACGCAACCAGCGTACGGTTTGGTCGTCTTTTGCAATTACCGGATATTCTATGTTGAAATCTAAGTTTTCTGCCAGCGTTTTTTCCAGTGCGAGTGCAACTTTCTCGCGGTATCGCTCATCGATACAGGCGATGGCATCATCGGCGCTCATGGGCGCCTCTGTCGTTAAGCCATAAAGTTCTTTCAATCTTCCTGAAGCTTTAAATTCCCGGGTTTTGGTGTCCATTACCCAGGTTCCCGCGTTTGCCGAGGCAATAGAACAACGAAGCATTTCCTCTGCCTTGGCTATTTGATTCATGGCATTTACTTGTGCTGTGGTTTCTGAACAGATCACCAGTACTCCACCTGGTTTACCGGGTTCATCCTCAACCTTGCTATAGCTAAATGTCCAATATACATCTTCCAACCTGTTGTTCCGATAAATGGGGATCAATTGATTTTCACTCCAGGTTGACTCGCCACCGGCCATTACCTGGTCAATCAGCGGTTTTATGACCGGCCAGATTTCAGGCCAGCATGCCACACCTTCCTGGCCAAGTGCTTTAGGATGCTTGCCCTCATTACCCATACTGGGCCTGTAGGCATCGTTATAAAACTGAATCAATTCTGTACCCCACCACAAAAACATGGGGAATTTTGACCGGAGAATAATGCTCACTGTCGTTAACAGGTTGTGCGACCAGGTTTCAGGACTACCCAATACGGAGTCTGCCCAATTGTAATCCCTGATGAGCTGGCCCATTTCGCCCCCGCCTTTTAAATATGCTTCATGTAGTGTACGGCCTGGTTGGTTTTTTAGCATCGGAATTGTATTAAGATTGTTAATCTAAATTCATTTCAAACAAATACAGTACCATATTGCTGCAATTGTTTGCAAAAGCAGGTATGTAACACCTGACCGGCGATAAGGTTCGCTACCCTTCGATGATTTCTTTGATTTTTATGAGTCTGTCGTAGAAACATTCAAACGGTCGCACATTGCCATGTATTTTTAAAACCACCAAATGCGTTTCTATGCATTTAGTCACATCGTTAACCCTGGTGCCTGGATAAAGGTCCAGGGATTGAGGTAAATCTATTCCTGAAAAATAAGCTTCTAACTCTTCAATTGTCATGATGCCCAAAGATAGGTAATTGCCTTGCAATTTCCGGTTGCAAAAGCTCTTTTACATAATGCTGACAGGTAAAATGGCTTAAAAAAGCAGGTATATGTTGATTTTATGCTACTTTTGTTTAATAATACATTTACATGAATACCACTTCAAAACTTGCTTTACTCATTAACGACCCTGCCTTGTCAGCACCGCTCAAAGCAATTGCTCAAAAGGTTCAGAACAGTGAAAGAATTTCATTCGATGAAGGTGTGCACCTTTACCAGCATGGAGAACTTGGCTATCTTGGTGTTTTAGCAAACTACATCAGGGAACAGAAACATGGCGACCGTACTTATTTTAACCGGAACTTCCATATTGAGCCTACAAACGTATGTGTTTACGATTGTAAATTTTGTTCTTACTCGCGCCTGATCAAGCAACGCGAGGAGGGATGGGAGATGAGTGTGGATGGCATGATGGAAGTGCTTAAAAAGTATGATGATGAACCCGTTACTGAGGTGCACATCACTGGTGGTGTCGTGCCCAAACAGAACCTGGATTTCTATAGTGAGTTTTTCAGACGTGCCAAAGCGCACAGACCTGATTTACACATCAAGGCCCTGACTCCGGTAGAGTATTATTACATCTTTAAAAAAGCCAAATTGAGTCATTACGAAGGTATGAAGTATTTAAAAGAGGCCGGATTGGACTCTATGCCAGGTGGCGGTGCAGAAATATTTCATCCGGAGGTGAGGGTGAAAATTGCCCACGATAAATGCAACGCAGAACAGTGGTTGGACATCCATGAACAAGCGCACATTCTGGGGATGAAAACCAATGCAACCATGTTATATGGTCACATTGAGGAGTTTTGGCACCGGGTAGATCATATGGAGCGCCTGCGCCAGCAGCAGGATAAAACTGGCGGCTTCCAGGCTTTCATCCCACTTAAATTCAGAAACCAGAACAACCAGATGGATCATGTGCCAGAGGTTTCGGTGATTGAGGACTTAAGGAATTACGCAATCGCGAGAATTTATATGGACAACTTTGAACACATCAAAGCTTATTGGGCAATGATCAGTCGTCAAACCGCACAGTTGTCATTGAACTTTGGTGTAGATGACATCGACGGGACATTGGACGATACGACAAAAATTTACTCAATGGCAGGTGCCGAAGAACAAACTCCAGGTATGAGTACCCAGGAACTGGTGAATTTAATTAAACAGGTCAACCGCAAACCTATTGAACGGGATACCTTGTACAATGTGGTTACCGATTACACCGATTTTGTTTTTGAAAATGAAGCTAAACCTCAGTATTATAAATTACCCGTAATTAATTGATGACTAAAGAACTATATATCATCAGACATGGTGAGACTGATTTAAATAAACAGGGGATTGTACAGGGTAGAGGGATCAATAGTGATTTGAACGATACCGGCAGGGCACAGGCTGCAGCCTTTTATTTGAAGTATAAAGATGTACCATTTGATAAGGTGTACACCTCTGCGCTTAAACGTACCCATCAAACCGTTAAAGGTTTTATAGATGCCGGTTTGCCCTGGCAGCAATTGTCAGGCTTAGATGAGCTTGCCTGGGGCGTATGGGAAGGTAAAGCCAACAACGAAGCTGCGATAACTGCCTTTAAAGGGATGATGGAGCAATGGGAACAGGGTAATTATGATGCTCATTTTGAAGGTGGCGAAAGCCCGAATGATGTCATCGCCCGTCAAAAACAAGCCCTGGAAGTTATAGAAAATGCTGTTGATGAACAGCGGATATTGATTTGTATGCACGGACGTGCCATGCGCTTGTTTTTATGCCTGCTTACTGGTAAACCGCTGTCCGAGATGACGGAATTCCCCCATTTAAATACAACGCTCTATAAAGTTGAGCAGACTGCTGATCAGTTTGTCATTACTGAATTTAACAATACCGATCATTTAAAATAGAACTCCTGTTGAATAAGATAAAAATTTCTGCCGTTTCCTATACCAATACCAAGCCATTTATCTACGGAATTGAACGCTCAGCAGCAGTGCTGGAGCAAATTCAGTTGAGTTTAGACATACCTACAGATTGTGCTGCAAAACTGATTGACGGACAGGTTGATATCGGTTTAATTCCGGTAGCTGCCATTCCGAACGTACCCAATGCCAATATCGTAGCAGATTACTGTATAGGATCTGTGGGAGCAGTAAATTCAGTCTTTATTTTCAGCTCGGTTCCGGTAGCTCAAATACGTACCGTTAAACTTGACAGTCATTCCAGAACCTCCAATAATCTGGCTAAAGTATTGCTTAAATTCCACTTTAAACGGGAGGTGGTTTTTACCACTGATCAGGATGAGGAAACAGATGCCCTGGTATTGATCGGAGACCGGACCTTCGGTAAAAAAGACGAATATGCCTATGCCTACGACATGGGAGCTGAATGGATGAATTTTACCGGTCTGCCTTTTGTGTATGCTGCCTGGGTAGCAAACAAGGAAATTCCTGCTGATTTTATTGCTGATTTTAATGAAGCCCTGGCTTTTGGCCTTGCTCAGCGCAGCGTATTATTGAAAGAATTGCCTGTTCATCCGCATTTTGACTTGGAAGATTACCTGATGCATAAGCTTGACTTTGAGCTTACTGACAAAAAAAGAGAAGCTTTGGAGCTCTTCTTGTCTTACATTTCAAAATTATAAACCTATTCACATTTTTTAATTTTCAACAAAGCGTAAAGGCTATTACCCAAGGTACTATCTTTACGATTTTGTAAACTGAATCATTTTGGCTAAAGATAATACTAAAGAAACACCGTTAATGCAGCAATACAATACCATTAAGGTAAAGTATCCGGGCGCGTTGTTGTTATTCAGGGTGGGTGACTTCTATGAGACTTTCGGTGAAGATGCTGTAAAAACATCCCAGATCCTGGGTATTGTGCTGACACGTCGTGGAAATGGTCCGGGTGGGCATATTGAACTTGCCGGATTCCCGCACCATTCACTGGACAATTATCTTTCCAAACTGGTACGTGCCGGGCAACGCGTGGCCATTTGCGATCAGCTGGAAGATCCCAAAACCACCAAAACCATTGTTAAACGAGGAGTAACCGAACTGGTTACACCAGGGGTGGCCTATAGCGACAATATTTTAAATCAAAAATCCAACAATTACCTGGCTGCCGTTTATTTCGATAAAACAGGCTTGGGCGTTTCTTTTGTAGATATTTCTACCGGTGAATTCCTTGTAGCGCAGGGAAATGCGGAGTATATTGATAAATTGCTGCAGGGGTTTAAACCCAATGAGGTCGTTTTTCAAAAAAGCCGTCGTAAAGATTTTATAGAACTTTTTGGGGATCGGTTTTATACCTACCACCTGGATGACTGGGCGTTTACAGCCGATTATGCCAATGAAATACTCACCAAGCATTTTGAGGTCAATTCCTTAAAAGGTTTTGGAGTGGAACGTTTACAAATCGGTATCGTTGCCGCTGGTGTGGTATTGCATTACCTGGGCGAAACTGAACACCGCAATTTAAAACACATCACCTCAATCTCCCGTTTGGAGGAGGATAAATACATGTGGCTAGATCGCTTTACCATCCGTAATCTGGAATTGGTAAGTTCTGCAAACGACAATGCCATAACCCTGTTCCAGGTCCTTGATGAAACGAGTACACCCATGGGCGCCCGTTTGTTACACAAATGGATCATCATGCCTTTAAAGGAGTTAAAGCCGATTGAAGAACGTTTGGGGATGGTGGAATACCTGGTGAAACATGATGCCTTGCTGGAAGAGTTTTTAACGCACATCAAGCAGATCGGCGATCTGGAACGATTGATTTCCAAAGTTGGCCTGCAAAAAGTTGGTCCGAGGGAGCTTTGTCAGCTTAAAAAAGCTTTATATCATATTGAGTCTGTTAAAAAACTGGCTGAAGAAGCAAAAAATCCTTTTTTAACCGTGCTTGCCGATCAGTTAAATCCTTGTCTGAGTATCCGCGAAAAGTTGGAGCGTGAACTGCAGCAAGATCCACCAGCCTTGCTGATCAAAGGAAATGTCATTGCTGATGGTGTGGATGAGGAATTGGATCGTCTGCGTAAAATTTCTTTTGGCGGTAAAGATTACCTGGTCGAAATACAAAAGCGAGAAGCCCTGACAACGGGAATTCCCTCACTAAAAGTGGCTTTTAATAATGTTTTTGGCTACTATTTAGAAGTTACACATACGCATAAAGATAAAGTGCCGGCTGACTGGATCAGGAAGCAGACTCTTGTGAGTGCGGAACGTTACATTACACCAGAACTAAAAGAATACGAAGAACAGATCCTGGGCGCTGAAGAGAAAATCCAGCAGATTGAAGTGCGCCTCTATGGTGAGTTGATGTATCAGGTTAGCGCCTACATCAAACAAATACAGCTCAATGCCTTTTTAATTGCACAACTCGATGTCTTGCTTTGTTTTGCTCAACTGGCGGTTAAAAACCACTACGTAAAACCTGCACTGACTAAAAAACGGGTATTGGATATTAAAGGTGGAAGGCACCCCGTGATTGAAAAACGATTGCCTGTAGGAGAAGAATACATCACCAATGATGTGTTTTTAGACAATGACAGTCAGCAGATCATCATCATCACTGGTCCCAATATGTCGGGTAAGTCGGCAATTCTGCGTCAAACCGGATTGATTGTACTCATGGGACAGATGGGTTGTTTTGTACCTGCCAAGGCGGTTACAATTGGCCTTGTCGATAAAATATTTACCCGTGTCGGGGCTTCAGACAACCTGTCTTCCGGAGAAAGTACTTTCATGGTCGAGATGAATGAAACCGCAAGTATTCTGAATAACATTTCGGATAACAGTTTGATCCTGTTAGATGAAATCGGCAGGGGTACCAGTACGTATGACGGGATTTCTATAGCCTGGGCGATTGCAGAGTTTTTGCATACCCATCCGACAGCCAGACCTAAAACACTGTTTGCTACCCATTATCACGAGCTCAATGAGCTGGCGAGTACCATGAACCGCATCAAAAATTTCAATGTTTCCATCAAAGAAGTAGGTAATAAGGTGATTTTTCTGCGCAAACTGGTTCCTGGAGGAAGTGAACATAGTTTTGGTATTCATGTGGCCAAAATGGCTGGTATGCCGCCTAAATTAATCAACAGGGCTAATGAGATTCTAAAAAAGCTGGAAATTGACCGTACGGAAGGGCAGAGCATCAAAGACAGCATTAAGAAAGTACAAAATCAGGCTTACCAATTGCATATGTTTGCTGTGGACGATCCTGTACTGGTGAAAATCAGAGATATGCTCAATAATTTGGATGTCAATGTATTGACCCCGGTTGAAGCTTTGCTTAAACTGGATGAGATACAACGTTTAATCAAGCAATAAAATGAATAGACTGGTTGCATTACTTCAAAGTAGATTTAAATTAAGCCTTGTTTTTGTCCTGGCTATCGTTTGTGCCTCTTGCGGATCAAGAAGGCATACCACAAAATCGCCAACTGTTGCGGCCAGAACTGCAGATGCCATGTCGCACCTGAAGAGCAAGAAATTGTATACATTTATTACCGACTGGACAGGTGTGCAATACCGTTTGGGTGGACTGGATAAAAAAGGAATTGATTGTTCCGGATTTGCACTGCTTTTACAAAAAGACATTTATGGAAATACTTTGCCCCGCCGATCGCGGGATCAGGCTGATGCCATCCGTGAGAAAGATCCAGGGCAGCTCAATGAAGGCGACCTGATCTTCTTTTCATTTGGAGGTGGGGCAGTAGATCATGTCGGGGTTTACCTGAATAACAATTATTTTGTTCACGCTTCCACTACACGTGGGGTGGTGGTTGATGATTTGACGCTACCTGTATACCAGAAATCATTGGTAAAAGCGGGTTCCTTAAAAAATTAAAAGATGGCCAAAACGAAACACGACATTTCATTCTGGACCAAATATAAGAAGTTTGCCACTACAGAAATTCTGATGTATCTGATCATGGTAATTGGTATTGCTATTGGCTTGTTAATCCTTAGTTAGGTCTGTTTTAAATACAAACTTGATCTGGTCCGCCGAGCTTATATCGCTCATGAAAGTTACGAAATCTTTGTATTGCGTTGCCGGGTAGGTACCGCTGTTCAAAACAAATTTCCTTTTGTATAGCAATTTTCCATCCTGTTTTTGAGCTGTAACCTGGTAAGAACCAAAGGCGCTGTTGATCAGAAAGGTTTTTGGACTAATCTGTTGTTCCATGCCCGGGGGAAGTTTGAAACTCAACTCATCTTCATCGGTATACCCCCGGTTGATGTATAACGGTAAAGTTCTAGTCCTGCTTTCGGGTATACTTCTTACCTTATTGAACAGGTTTAGCACCAGGTAAATATGATTGGCACTTTTCGGTGCATAATTTGCTATAGTCAGGTCTAAAGACTCCAGCGTTATTGGTGCATCGCTTTTGTCCTGGCTTAGTTTCAGATTGCTGAAATCAATATTGTCAATATCATATTCTGTTTTCAATTGTTTCAGCTGCTCTTTTAAGGGCTCATTGATGAGGCTGCTGTAATTGTCGTATTGCGAACCACTAAACCGGGTTTCCAGCTTTCCTGAAATATTCCCGTCATCGCTCAGCTCCAATATCGCTTTACGTTTCAACAGATTCATTTCCGGGCTAAGTATTGGAGTTCTCAGCAATTTACCGCCAGCTTCTGTACAAGCCAGCACCACCCGGTCGTCGGTAAAGCTCCCTAAAAAGCCAAATGGTATTTGCTGGTCGGTACATTCCAGCCAGGTGGTGTCATTTTTCAAAGGCAGACATAGGATAATGTGATTACCCTGATCCATACTTGCAAAATCCGGATCCATGTTTTTTTTTAGATTACCGGCGTTCACTACACAATAATAGGAAGGGATGTTTACAGCTTTTAACAAACTTTGCGTGTAGTTAACCAGGGCTTTACAATCGCCATAAGACAAACGCTGTACTTCTGTTGCGGGCATGGGCTGATGGCCACCAATTCCAACCTGGACGCTGATGTATCTGGTTTTCTGTTGTACATAGTCGTATATTTTTCTCGCCTTTTCTTTATCATTGCTGATTCCCAGCACTAAAGTCCTCATTTCCTCCTCAATTTCAGGCGTCAGCACCTGCCTGCTTTTCACAAGGTCAGTATAAATCCATTTACCAAGCTCCTCCCAATTGTTATAACTTCCTTTGTAACCATAATAGTTGAAATTTACCGGTGCAATTTTAACGCAAGTCAGATAGGTCTCCGGATTAGGTGCGTAGGGCTCTGGTTTAAAAGCCAGACAGTTTTTTATCCTCCAGGTCTGGCTTTTAAACTCTTTGCCTTCGCTGATTTCAGGTTGTCCCTGGTAATTGGTTACTTTAACCCTGATGGCATCTCCAGGCTTGCAGCTAAAAGTATAGCTGCTGCTTTCCACAGATTGATCAGGATAAGGAGTCGGGTGCCAGGCCGGAACGAACATATTTTGCTTAAACCTGATTTCATATTCGTAAACCACTGTATAAGGATAGTTAACAGAACTTGGCATAAACCGTTTTACCCGGTCATCTTCAAACAATGAAAAATCACTCACGGCGCTCATATCATCAAAATTACCTTGGTTAAACTTAGACACCAGCTTACCAACAGCATCTAAAACCACACCTTTAACAGATTTGATTACCGTATTCTTATTGTAATAAAGTGCTAAGCCAGCTTTATCTTCTCCGGTTTTATTAAGGACTGTAATCGCCATTTTTACCGCCATTGTAACATTGTCGTTCGAGTGCATCGTCACTGCGGTATTCATTTCCCGGATTACTGTATTTGCCCGGTTTTTCAATTCAGCAGGTATCGAAGCGAAAGGGTAAATCTCCTGGGCTGAAATCTGCTGGGTTTGCAGCATGATAAATGTTGTCAATAAAATTACTATGAACGTTTTCATTTTATTTTTTTTAATACAATGTCCGTTTTTTGCGATTGGATGATCCGGCTATAGAATTCTTTAAGAGTGAGGTATTCATCCGGGCTATAGACCGATTTGTTAAATTGAAGTAGCTGATTGAAAACCAGTGTATGATCGTTCAACTGCGTATTACAAAGGTATCTGCCACCACCGTCAGGAAGCGCTAAGTTGACATCTTTTGGTTGGTCTGCAAGGGTATAGTTATCTGGTAATTTCAATGAAATGGTAACTCTGCTTTCAGTTGATGCACCCAGGTCAACCGGATACGTGCGGTCGTTGAGATTGAATGGGTTTTTTATAGTCCGGTCTATAAAAAATGGATTAAAATATGCAGGATCAGCATCCATGTTTTTAAATGCCATTATTTCAACGTTATATATTTCTCCTAATGCATAATCCAGGCTATCCAAATTATTGATCCTGTGTTGCAATATACTGGTACCATTCATTTGCTCATCCAATTTTTCCACGTAATCTTCTACAGAAGTTGCAGCATGTATTTTTCTCCTTTTGTCGTAAGCGGCATAGCCCTGTGAATAGATGGTCAATTCTCCTTTTATCTTTCCATCTATGCCCAATTCTCCGCCCAATACATAGCGGTTGCTCTGTCGCTGACTAGCCACAATGGTGTACCAATAGGAGGGTTTTTTTACATTGATTACCCGTCCCTGACCATTGATGCAATGTAAAGGCAATAAACCAAAGGGCATCAGCGGATCAGAACCGTCAAGAAGATATACCTGATCACCAATATTCAGTTTGGTAACCACATAATTGAAATCACTGATGATGGGGAAGAGGGTGTTGACTGTTCCATTCGCCCTGGTAGATAAAATCAAGGCCTCTGCATCCAATCCGGCCGCCCCGAGTGCCGCAATTAAGGCCAGGTTAATGTCACCTATATTTCCGGAGTGTATTTCCATTGCCTTCTTAATTCCATTTTCACTATACAGGCCGTAAAATCCATTGAATTTAATATTTCCCTGGATATAATGGTATATTGCTTTTGCCTTGGCCAATGGATCTGTTTCACTTTTTATGATTTCTGGTAATAAAGCCGTAAAAACATCTTTCTTTTTCATTTGCGTACCAAATGATTTATCTGAAATCAATTCGTAATCTACGTCTTTCCATTCCTTCGTAATGCTCCTTTTGCCTCCATTGATCATGACGTAGTCAGAAAGTTCGAAGTTAATTGCTGATTTAAAGTTGCTTGGTGCAGTCATGTAATCTTCTTCGATGAATGCAGGAACATTGTCCATGATGTAAGTCATCTTTGAACAGTCAAATGGCCTGCCGGCTATGCGCAAACAATCTTTATACAACTCGGCATTTTGAGAAGTTAGTTTCTGAACACCCCTTAGCGACACATTGTAATTGTATAATGCCGGAATCACGGCAATGAACTCGCTGTGCATTTTTGGTAGGTCAGATTGGAATTCCCAGGTTCTGAAATTGAAAATACTTGGAGATCTTAAACGATAGCTGTACTCAATAATACTGCCTTCCTTCAGGTTTCCCATTGTAAATTTAGTCAGGGATACGTATTTGTTTTTACGTTCATTGAACAGCTTTTTCCTATCCAGTTCAGTCCTGGTCAATACGCCGTCAATATAATTGATGGTGCTGGCCTGCAAATCACTGATCATATCCTCGTCATCTCCATACTTTCTTAAAGGGATCACGATATTGGCCTGGTTAAAGCCATTTTTGTTGAAAATTTTAATGCGGACGTGGTATTGGAAATCAATGTAGAGTTTTCCCCTGTCGTCATCTACACCAATAGCTGCAGTTCCAAATTCCCTGATGACAACTGCATTTGCATTGCTGTCTATGGCCTTATTTTGAAGGTTGACATCTTTCATACCAACTTTGCCATATTCAAAATCCTGGGCAAAGCTCAATGCCGGCAGGCAGAGTGTGAAGAAGAAAAAAAAGTATTTCATCGCCGAGCGTTTAATCTTCACGCAAGATATAGCTAGTTCAGTACATTTGAAAGCACATTGTAAAAAATTGTAGCGTAAATCAATGGCTGATCAAATAAGTTAAGGATTACTGGATGATTTTTACGACTTTTGAAAAGCTACAAATAGTTAAAAATGAAATTACATTTAAATCGCCCACTCGCTTTTTTTGATCTGGAAACTACCGGAGTTAATGTTGGTTCTGACCGTATTGTTGAAATTGCAGTACTGAAGGCCATGCCTGACGGATCCGAACTGATCAAAACCATGCGTATCAATCCTGAAATGCCCATTCCATTGCAATCTTCTTTGATTCATGGAATTTACGATAAAGACATTGCCGATGCACCTACCTTTAAACAAGCTGCAGCAGAACTTGCCGAATTTATTGGTGATGCAGATTTAGCCGGTTACAATTCCAACCGTTTCGACATCCCTGTATTGCTGGAGGAATTCTTAAAAGCAGGTATCGATTTCGACATGTCCGACCGAAAGTTTGTTGATGTACAGAATGTATTTCATCAAATGGAACAACGTACTTTACGTGCGGCTTATAAGTTCTATTGCAATAAAGACATCATCAATGCGCACTCTGCCGAGGCTGACATTACCGCAACTTATCACGTATTGCTGGCTCAGATTGAGCGTTATCAGGATACCGAGTTTGAAGACAAACAAGGAAATATCTCGAAGCCTGTTCAGAATAATGTAGAAGCCCTTCATGCTTTTACCAATATGAATAAACCGGTTGATTTTGCTGGCAGAATGGTATTTAACGAAAATGAGGAGGAGATTTTCAATTTTGGTAAACACAAAGGCAAGACCGTTGAACATGTATTTGACATTGAACCGAGTTATTATGCCTGGATGAAACAGGGAGATTTTCCTTTATATACCAAGAAGAAACTGGACGAAATCTGGTCACGTTGGAATAAGAAAAAAGAGGCGCTGAAACAGGAAAAGCAACAACAGCAGCAGCAGCAAAATATGCAAAGCAGGCCAAATCCTGCAGCCGCTTCGGCAAGACCTCAGGCCCAGGCACCGGTTAGAAAAGAAAAACCAGCTGTGGAAGTGACCAATGATATGCTGGAGCAACTGAAAATGAAGTTCGGAAAGTAAACCAATTCCTGATGATGAAGAAAACTGTTGTAGGTGCATTACTTTTAATGCTATCTGCCACTGCATTCGCCCAGCAGAATCAATTGCCGATACCTGCAAAGATCCAATCTGCTTATACCCGTGGAACCCGGAGCAGCAGTGGTAAACCAGGTGCTAAATACTGGCAAAATACGGCAGATTATGCACTGAAAGTAAGTTTTAATCCTGAAACGCGCCTTTTGGACGGTACAGCAGATGTGGTTTACTTAAACAACAGTCCGGATACACTCCAGCAACTTTGGTTTAAGTTGTATCCAAATCTTTATAAAAAAGGCGTGCCGGTTAAAACACGGATTGCCAATGCAGACCAGGGTGATGGCGTTAAAATTTCGGCCATGCAACTGAATGGGAAAGCTGTAAGCGAGTCGAGGTTCGTAATGGACGGTACCAATATGCACCTGGAGATTCCGGCCTTACTCCCAGGAAAAAGTCTGAAAATAAAACTGAATTACAGTTATATCTTAAATAAAGGATCTCATATGCGCACTGGTCAGGTGAATGACAGTGCGCATTTTATTGCTTACTTCTTCCCAAGAATCGCAGTTTATGATGATTTGGATGGTTGGAATAAATATCCATATACCGGAGAAGAGGAGTTTTACAACGACTTTTGTAATTTTAAAGCTGCCATTACCGTACCTAAAGGTTATGTGATCTGGGCCACGGGTGATTTGTTAAACACAAAAGAGGTGCTGAACCCGGATGTCGCTGCCCAGATTAAACAAGCAGAAGGAAGCGATGAAGTTGTAGATGTCATTTCAGCACTTGATCTTCAAAATAAGACAGCTACTTCGGATCATGAATACAATACTTTTAAGTTTGATGCCCGAAATGTAACTGATTTTGTATTTGCAACGAGTAACCATTATTTATGGAAATCCAGCAGTGTGGTGGTCGACTCACTAACCGGGCGTAGAACACGGGTAGATGCCGCTTTTAATCCCATCCATCAAGATTATTATGAAGTGATCGACTTCAGTAAAAAAACAGTGCATCTGATGAGTCATCATTTTCCGAAATGGCCATTCCCATATCCTCATGAAACGGTATTTGACGGGCTTGACCAGATGGAATATCCAATGATGGTAAATGATAATCCTGTGGAAAAGCGGGAGGACGCTATTTATTTAACGGTTCATGAGATTTTTCACACCATGTTTCCTTTTTACATGGGTACGAATGAAACCAAATATGCCTGGATGGACGAGGGCTGGGCCACGATAGGTGAGTGGTTATTGAGCCCAATGATCGACAGCACCATTACCGATACTTTCGGCCTGAATGAGACTGCCCAGATTTCCGGCACGGAGGAAGACCTGCCGATCATGACTTTAACCCCCGATTTGCCACGTGGAATCACCATGACCAATAATTATCCAAAGCCCGGACTGGGCTATTTATTTGTTATGGATTATTTGGGTAAACCTTTATTTACTAAGGCACTGCACCATTATATCACACAATGGCAGGGTAAACACCCGATGCCTTACGACTTCTTTAATAGTATGAACGAAGGCTCAGGGAAAAATCTGAACTGGTTTTGGAAGCGCTGGTTCTTTGAAGATGGTGCAACCGATATGGGGATCAGTAATGTGGTTAAAAATACGGGGGGTTACAGTATTCAGGTCGAAAATAAAAGCAAAAGACCAATGCCCGTGGTTTTGGCGCTTGAATATGAGGACGGTTCAACCGAAAATATAAACCGGAACATTGGAATCTGGGAACATGCCAGTCATTTTGTACAGATTGATGCTCCAGGAACTAAAAAATTGAAACGTGTCAGTCTGGGGTCGGCATTGATCCCCGACAAAGATCTGTCGGATAATGTCTTCAATGTCAGATGAAGCTAACTGGTTTTAAGAAAATCAATATTACGGGTTAAACCCTTAAATTTAGTTCTTTTCACCGCTGAATTCTTAAAAATGGTTTTAAATACATCTTCCGTGATGTCTAACCAATCTTCTTTCTTCATTTGAAGCAATTGCGCATTGGGCTGGAAAGCAGGTTCGGTATGTGGTGCTGAAAAGCGGTTCCATGGGCACACATCCTGACAGATGTCGCAGCCAAATATCCAGTTTTGCATTTTATCTTTAAATCCGGTATCAATTTCTTCACGCAATTCTATGGTCAGATACGAAATGCATTTCTTTGCATCAATGACATACGGAGAGATGATGGCCTCAGTGGGGCAGGCATCAATACATTTCGTACAGGTTCCGCAATGATCAGTGGCAAAGGGCAGGTCATATGAGAGTTCCAGATCGATGATCAGCTCCGCAAGGAAAAAGAAGGAACCACTTTTTTTATTGATCAGGTTGCTGTTCTTACCAATCCAGCCAATGCCGGAACGTTTGGCCCAGGCGCGGTCCAGCACCGGAGCAGAGTCAACAAATGCCCGGCCAGCCACCTCACCAATTTCTGATTTTATAAAGTTGAGTAATTCAAAGAGTTTGTCTTTGATTACCTGGTGGTAATCCGTGCCATAAGCATATTTAGAAATCTTAGGTGCATTGGGATCTGTTTGTTTCTGTTCAGGAAAATAATTGAGACTTAAGGAAATGACGGATCTGGCCCCTTCTACCAAGAGCCTCGGATCCAGCCTTTTGTCAAAATGATTTTCCATATAGCCCATTTGACCGTGACGTTCCTGTTTGAGCCATTTTTCCAATCTCGGCGCTTCTTCTTCCAGAAAGTCTGCCTTGGCAATACCGCATTGCATAAAGCCTAGTCTGATGGCTTCTGCTTTAATCAACTCACTGTATTTCGCGGCATTGTTATACATTGGGTACAAAGATAAGCTTTGTGTCGGAAAACCATTTAGATTGCGCGTTGTTATTAAAGTGCACCTAAAAATTACAACCATGGAAAATACAGAATCGAAACATACAGAAGATCCAAACCAACCGCACAAACCGATTGAGCATGATTATGCAGAGCATGAAAATGATCCGGGGCCATCACCTCAGGCGGTTGAAGAATATAACGATCGTGGTGCTGGGCCCGTCATGAAGTGGTTAATTCCAGTATTGGTCATTGCACTGCTGATCTATTGGTTTGTATTCCGCAAATAACACAATAGCAAAGGGGGCATTTAATTGCCCCCTTTATGTTTTTTAGCGAAGCGCTATTTCAGTAGTTTCACTTCGTACAGGTCTTTACGCCTGTCTTTTAATATTTTGACAGTTCCGAAATGGTGAAGTTCATCCAGGAGGTGGAGATCTACATCAACAACCAGCATCATTTCAGTATTTGGAGTAGTTTCCGCTTTTACCGCATTGGTCGGGAAAGCAAAGTCGGAAGGGGTAAAGACGGCCGACTGTGCGAATTGGATATCCATGTTATTTACCTTAGGTAGGTTACCCACGCAACCCGCAATCGCTACGTAACACTCATTTTCAATCGCTCTTGCCTGCGCGCAATGCCTTACCCTGGTGTAGCCGTTTTGTGTATCGGTGAGGAAAGGTACAAATAGCATTTGCATGCCTTGATCTGCTAATATTCTGCTCAGCTCGGGGAACTCGACATCATAACAGATCAGTATGCCTATTTTACCACAATCCGTATCAAATACTTTGATTTTATCACCGCCAACCATACCATAATATTTTTGTTCATTCGGGGTGATGTGGATTTTTCTGTACTCATCGGTTTTACCACTTCTATGGCATAGGTAAGTTACATTGTACAATTTGTTGTTTTCAACAACAGGCATGCTTCCTGATATGATGTTTACGTTATAGGAAAGCGCATAAGCTTGTATGCGTTCAACAATTTCCGCTGTCTGATCCGCAAGTTTACGCATGGCCTCCATTTCTGGTAAATGGTTATAAGGCTGCAGCAATGGGGTATTGAAAAATTCCGGAAACATGATGAAATCTGATTTGTAACCGCTTACCGCATCTACAAAAAACTCAACTTGTTCATAAAATGCTTCTATATCAGGGAATAAGCGCATTTGCCATTGCACCAGACCTATTCTTATGGTTTTTGCTGAACGTGCAGACGCATCGATCCCCTGGTAATAGATATTGTTCCATTCAATCAGCGTAGCAAATTCTTTAGACTCATGATCGCCGGGAAGATAATTCTTGAGCACTTTCCTGACGTGGAAGTCATTAGATATTTGAAAAGTCAGAGTAGGATCGTAGAGCTCCTTGGCTTTAACTTTATCAATATATTGCCTTGGACTCAGTTTATCCGCATATTCATGATAACCTGGAATACGTCCGCCGGCAATGATACTTTTTAAATTTAAACTTTCACAGAGCTCTTTACGTGCTTCGTATAGTCGCCTGCCTAAACGCAACCCACGGTATTCCGGTGAAACAAAGATTTCTATTCCATATAAGGTATCTCCATTTGGGTCGTGGGTGGAAAATGTATAGGCTCCGGTAATCATCTGATAAGTATGTTTGTCACCATATTCATCGTAATCTACAATGATAGCTAAGGAACAGGCTACCACTTTTTCGTCAACAGCTATGCATAACTGTCCTTCCGGAAATAGTTTCAAGAGTTTTGCAATCGTAACCTTACTCCAGATCTGGCCACCCAAAGTATCATATGCCTGTTGCATGGATTCCTTGAGATCATCATAATCTTCTAAAGTAAGTTTTCTGGTTTCAATATTCATATTGGCAAATTTAGCTTATTTGAAACAGAAAAGAGGCTTAAAAGTTTGCTCAATCACCTTTTACAATATCCGATACTTTTTCTTTAACAAGTTTGAAATCGTTTGGATTCACCAGTACAAGTTTATTATTTCCATCTAGAAGAAACATTGCAGGTATATATTTTATGTTATATTTTGAGGTAATCTCCTTATAATCACCAGGTAAGTTGGATAAATTAACCCAGGGCATTTGTTCGCGATTAAGCGCTTTTTTCCAATCGGCTATATCATGGTCTATAGAGATACTCAGTAGCTTTATGCCTTTATTTTTATATTCAGCATAAAAGGTTTTGAGTTCCGGAATTTCTGCACGACATGGCCCGCACCAGCTGGCCCAGAAAACGACCAGTGTTCCTTTTTTGCCTTTTACATCATTCAAATTAAATTTCTTTTTTGTAGCATCGACATAACTAAAGGCCGGAAAGATTTGGTCTGTAAGGAGGATTTTACTTTGAGCAATGTAGGTGCTCAATTTTTGACCTGTTGGCCCTTTCATGAGTTCCTTATTGAAAATAGCCGCCATTTCTTCTAACTCCGCAAGGCTGAAATAATCTGCATATTCATAAGTATTAAGTAAGGCCATCCATACATTACTATTGTCAGCAATGATCTGCTTAAACGTCTTTTTAAAGTCTTTAAGCATTTCAGTGCGTTCTGCCTCTGCCAGAGCTAATTTTTCTGTTGCTGATATCGTTTTTAACGAATCTATCTTTTTATTAATAATGTATATAGACGGTGGATAAATGAGCCCATACTGCATACTGAAGTCGGTTTCTTTTGATCCTTTGATAGATACATCTTTATTATTTCTTAAATCACCATCAATGAATATATCCGCATTTTCTAAAATAAAGCTACCATGTGAGGAAGCTTTACCATTTTTTAAATAAGGACTTCTGAAGTAAAGTTGGGTTTGTTTCTTGCTGGTCGAATCTTTGTAGCTTATGCTGGATGCCCAGCCTGGATCTGCCAAAATAGTATCTCTATGCAAACTGAATTTTCCATTCAGCACGCAGGCCGAATCGATAGTAGGCCAATAAAGCTTGTTTTTCTGATCCCTTTTCATCAATTTTAAATAAACCCAATTTGAAGGAATATTTTTAACATCGCCGACTATTTGATATCCTTTTTTACCATTTTGTGCAAAGCAAAAGCAGGATGTTGAGATTAAGCAAGATAAAATTAAGGCGTTAATGATTTTCATGAGCTGATCTAAATTTATTTCATCCTTAGGACTAACTAAATTTAGAATAATTTTCCTGTTTGTCCCGGAAAATTCTTTTGTAAATGTTTATACGCAGCTTCGGTGACTTCACGTCCTCTGGAAGTACGCATTAAAAAGCCTTCCTGAATCAGGAATGGTTCATAAACTTCTTCAATTGTACCTTCATCTTCGCCTACTGCTGTAGCGATCGTTTTTAAACCGACCGGACCGCCCTTGAACTTATCGATTATTGTGACCAGGATCTTATTGTCCATTTCATCCAGTCCATGCTCATCTACATTCAATGCCTTCAAAGCATATCGTGCGATATTGGTATCAATCTCGCCGGTTCCTTTAATCTGCGCAAAATCGCGTGTTCTCCTCAATAAAGCATTGGCAATACGTGGTGTACCACGACTTCTGCGAGCAATTTCATAAGCACCCTCGTCGGTAATCGGTGTTTTTAAAATCTCTGAAGACCTCAATACAATCGTGGTTAAGAGTTTCGCATCATAATAGGCCAGTCTGGAATTGATCCCAAACCTGGCCCGAAGCGGTGCTGTCAACAAACCTGAGCGGGTAGTAGCACCTACTAGGGTAAAAGGATTTAATCCTATTTGTACAGAGCGGGCGTTGGGCCCGCTCTCGAGCATAATGTCAATTTTAAAATCCTCCATAGCAGAGTACAAATACTCTTCCACGAGCGGACTCAATCGGTGTATCTCGTCAATAAACAGGATATCGCCAGCTTCTAATCCGGTCAATAGTCCTGCCAGATCACCAGGCTTATCCAATACAGGGCCGGAAGTTACTTTAATCCCCACACCCATTTCATTGGCAATGATGTAGGAGAGGGTAGTTTTACCCAAACCCGGAGGGCCATGTAACAAGACGTGATCCAAAGGCTCGCCCCTGAGTTTTGCTGCCTGAACAAAGATCTTCAGGTTTTCCATCACCTTCTCCTGTCCGGTAAAATCGTCAAAAGCCTGAGGGCGCAATACTTTTTCAATATCACGTTCAATAGGCGATAAACTTTCAGAAGATGGATCCAGATTTTCGTTCATGGGGTAAAGTTAGTATAAAAGGCTTGCAATTGTATCTATTTGGCGAATTTGGCCGCTACTTTGGCATCTTTAGGGCCATTGGCATAATTGTAAAAACCTTCACCGGATTTGATGCCTTTATTGCCTGCAATAACCATATTGACCAGTAAGGGGCAAGGTGCATATTTTGGATTGCCAAAGCCATCGTGTAATACTTTCAATATGGCCAGACATACATCCAAACCGATGAAATCGGCCAGTTGTAATGGGCCCATCGGATGTGCCATACCCAATTTCATCACGGTATCGATTTCTGCAACACCGGCAACGTTCTCATATAAAGTATATATGGCTTCATTAATCATCGGCATTAAAATCCGGTTTGCTACAAATCCAGGATAGTCATTTACTTCAACAGGTTCTTTAGCCAGTTTTCCAGAAAGTTCCATCACCAGAGCTGTGGTCTCATCGCTGGTGGCATAGCCCCTGATCACTTCCACCAGCTTCATCACAGGAACCGGATTCATAAAATGCATACCAATCACTTTGTCACCACGATTGGTTACTGAAGCGATTTTAGTGATGGATATTGAAGAAGTATTACTGGCCAGAATAGCCCCTGGCTTTGCAAAAGTATCCAGGTCTTTAAATATTTTTAGTTTCAATTCCAGGTTCTCGGTAGCCGCTTCAACCACCAGATCGGCAGCCTCAACACCCGCTTTTGTATCTGTAAAACTATTGATGTTCTTAAGCGTGTTGGTTTTGTCCGTTTCACTGATTGCACCTTTAGCCACTTGTCTGTCCAGGTTTTTGCTGATGGTACCCAATGCACGTTCCAGAGCTTCATTGTTGATGTCTACCAGATTGACCTGGTAGCCAAATTGCGCAAAAGTGTGCGCTATACCGTTGCCCATAGTACCTGAGCCGATTACTGCAATTAATTTCATATTTAGTTTTTTTACGGCGCTAATCTATTAATAATCCACGAGCCATCAATAAGGTCATAGCTTAATCTATCGTGTAATCTGCTTGGCCTGCCTTGCCAAAACTCAATATGGGTTGGTTCAATCAGGTATCCGCCCCAATGTTCAGGACGCGGGATTTCCTTACCTTCAAAGGTTTTTGTCAGTTCGGCTACCTTCTCTTCCAACGATGATCTGCTGTCCAATATACTACTTTGTGGCGACGCGGTAGCCCCAATCTGGCTGCCGATAGGGCGGGAGTGGAAGTAAGCATCACTTGTCGCAGCGTCAACTTTAGTCACCAGTCCATCAATGCGTACCTGTCTTTCCAGTTCTGCCCAGAAAAACACCAGTGATGCCTGAGGGTTCTCAACAAGATCCTGACCTTTTTTACTGTTGTAATTGGTGTAGAATACAAAACCACTCTCGTCAAATTCTTTCAATAAAACAATTCTTGCTGAAGGCTTTCCGAAGCGGTCTGCCGTAGCCAGGGTCATTACATTCGGTTCGTACAACTGTGCCTTTACCGCCTCATCAAACCACTTCCCAAATTGTTGAAATGGATTGGAGTCAATGTCCTGATCGGCCAGTTGTGCGGCTTTATAATCTTGTCTTAAATTCTGTAATTCTTGTTTGCTGAGATCCATGTACAAAAATAGGTTTTAGTTTAATTATTTTTATCCTTAAATTTCCAAAATGATAAGCCAGTTACAACCTGCTTTAGGCAGATTACTCATTTCCGAACCATTTTTATTAGATCCAAACTTTAAACGTGCGGTAGTGTTGCTTACCGATCAACAACCTGAGGGAACCATGGGTTTTATTCTGAACCATCGCAGCGCTTTATTACTAAAAGATTTAATCCCGGATATGGGTGACGATGCTGATTTCCCGGTTTACTTCGGTGGACCGGTAGAAACGGATACCGTTCACTTCATACACCGCTGTTATGATCAGCTCAATGGTGGCGAAGAAATAGGCAAGGGGATTTATTGGGGTGGTAACTTTGAAACGCTAAAGATTTTAATCCAAAATAAAAGTATCAAAGCAGAAGACATCAAGTTCTTTCTCGGGTATTCTGGCTGGGCTGCCGGACAACTGGAAAATGAAATGAAAGAGAATACCTGGATCGTGTCAGATCAGTACCATGCCGATGTTGTTTTTTCGGATAACGAAGAAAACCTGTGGCGGGAAGTAATCATTAATCTGGGACCGAAATATGCACATGTGAGCAATTTTCCCAGTGACCCAAATTTGAATTAACAATTTTATAATGTTCCTCACCCGGAACTAAATTCAGGATGAGGAACGTTATAAAATAAATTACATATCAGCAGCGCTTTCTTCTACCTTTTTGCGCAGATCATCTTTATAAGCCTGCATTTTTATACCAATGGATGCATCTGCAGTGCCTAAAATCTGTGCAGCGAGTAAACCTGCATTTTTAGCCGCATTTAAAGCCACTGTAGCTACAGGAATACCATTTGGCATTTGCAAAATAGACAATATCGAATCCCAGCCATCAATAGAATTGGTTGATTTAACAGGTACGCCAATTACCGGCAATGTGGTGATTGAAGCCACCATACCAGGCAAATGTGCTGCGCCGCCAGCCCCTGCAATGATTACCTTCAAGCCTCTTGATGCTGCATTTTTAGCGTATTCGAACATTCTTTCCGGGGTACGGTGTGCTGACACTACGGTCATTTCAAACTCTACCCCAAACTCTTTTAAAATATCGGCAGCATCGTTCATGATGTGAAGATCCGATTTGCTGCCCATGATGATGCCTACTTGTACGCTCATTTATGAAATAACTTTTAATGTTTCTTTTATGTAATTGGCCTTTTGAATGGCGCTTTCCCGGTTTTGGTCAACAACTGTAATGTGACCCATTTTACGAAAAGGTTTGGTGTATTTTTTACCATATAAATGCACATATACGCCGTCAACCGCCATAATTTTTTCCAATCCCTGGTATTTCGCCACACCATTGTGATCTTTTTCACCCAGCAGATTGATCATTACTGCATTGGTTCTGGAACGGGTATCACCCAACGGCAAACTGAATATTGCACGCAAATGCTGTTCAAATTGAGATACGTAATTGCCTTCAATGGTATGGTGACCACTGTTGTGCGGACGCGGAGCAAGTTCATTAACCAATATATCGCCATTCCGAGTCACAAACATTTCTACCGCTAAAATGCCGGTAATGTTTAAGGAGGTGGCAATGTTAACTGCAATCGTCTCTGCACGTTGCTGTATGCTTTCCGGATAAGTAGAAGGGGAAATTAAAAATTCAACCAGGTTGGCTTCCGGATTGAATTCCATCTCTACCATAGGGAAGGTTTTAGTCTCGCCTTTAGGGTTCCTGGTCACTATTACGGCAATTTCTTTCTCAAAATCCACCAGTTCTTCAATCAGGCAGGGCGCATCGAAAGCCTGGTCTATTTCCGCCAGGTTATTAATTTTCATGACTCCTTTGCCATCATAACCATCTCTACGCTGTTTAATCATGTAAGGGAAAGGGAAACTGCTGTTGCGCATGTCTTCCTTGGTGTTCACCAATTGAAAAGGTGCAGTTGGAATGTTGTTTTCTTTAAAAAATTGTTTTTGAACCCCCTTGTCCTGAATCAGACGGATTACCCTCGATTGTGGAAATACTTGTTTACCTTCTTTTTCCAGTTGTTCAAGTGCCTCAATATTTACCTTCTCAATTTCGATGGTAATGATGTCAGCTTTTTTTCCAAAATTATAAACCGTGTCAAAATCAGTAATGGAACCACATTCAAAATAGTTTGCAATATGTTTACAGGGAGCATCAGTATCCGGATCTAAAACCAGTGTGGTCAGGTTATAATTGATGGCCTCCTGGATCAGCATTCTGCCCAATTGTCCGCCTCCTAATATCCCTAATTTTAAATCACTTATTTGTTTTGCCATATCGATATGAAAAAGTTATGCTTATTTTGCACAAAAATAACAATATAAACGGATTGATGGAGGCAGATGCTATAATTATTGGTGCGGGAGCTTGTGGTTTAATGTGCGCAGTGCAGGCAGGCTACCTCGGTAAAAAGGTTATTTTACTGGAAAAGAGTGATAAACCGGGTGCTAAAATCCTGATTTCAGGCGGTGGAAGATGTAATTATACCAATCTTTTTGCCAGTGATGAACAATTCATTTCGAATAATAAGCACTTTATTAAATCGGCTTTTAACCAATGGACTGTTGCCGATACCATCAGTTTTTTTGAAACTTATGGCATCAGCGGGAAAGAAAAGACACTCGGACAACTTTTTCCAGACGGGAAAAATGCAAGAGATATCGTGGCGGTATTTACAGAACTTTGCGCTGATTTTGGGCAGCAGATCATTTGCGGTGCGGATGTAACCGATATCGAGCAGCAGGAGGATGGTTTTACCATTGGCTATGAAAAAAATGGTAAAAGCAAAAGTCTGAAAGCGCCCAAGCTGGTGATTGCGACCGGCGGCTTGCCCATTCCGAAAATGGGTGCGACTGACTTTGCTTTGCGTTTTGCCCGTAAACATAGCCTGAACATTGTCGAAACTGCGCCAGCATTGGTGCCTTTAACCATTACCGGCAAAGATGAAGCCTGGTACACGCAATTGTCGGGTAATGCTATTTTCTGTGAAGTGAGCAATGACGAAATCTCCTTCGAAGAAAATATCTTGTTTACCCACTGGGGTTTGAGCGGGCCGGCAATTTTGCAGATCTCTTCTTATTGGAGGCCAGGAACAGCAATTAATATTAACCTGCTACCCGGAAAAAACATCACTGATTTGATTGAGGCAGAGCGCCGAGACAATGGTAAATTATTGCTGGCGACTTTATTTAACCGGATTTACCCCAAGAAATTTACCGATGCTATGGCTAAATTTTTACCTGTCGACAAACAAGTTGCTACATTAACTAAAGCTGAACTGGAACGTATTCACCAAACCATACACCTGTTTGCTGTAAAACCTGCAGGTGATAAAGGTTATGACAAAGCGGAAGTGATGCGAGGAGGCATTGATACCAATAACTTGTCGTCAAAAACCCTGGAATGTAAAACTATTCCCGGCTTATATTTTGGCGGTGAGTGTGTGGATGTGACCGGCTGGCTTGGTGGCTACAATTTTCAATGGGCCTGGGCAGCAGGTTTTGTAATTGCGCAAAACTTGTAAAATAGGTCATTCGCAGTTCGGAATGCTATAGGTCCAGGTTTCCGGTACACCGGTCGGGAAACTATATATCATCCCTTTTCCAGATTCAAACCAAAGTTTGCCACGGATCTTTTCATGATTACCGATTTCGTTCATCGACAGGCTGTCGTAAATCCTGCCATTGATCATCACATATTTGATTTTTTCAGAATTTCGGATGTCGTCAAGCGGGTTAGCATCCATCACAATCAGATCGGCCAGTTTGCCAACCTCCAATGATCCGATTTCTTTGCTCATCCCCAAATAAGCTGCGCCGTTAAAAGTAGCACAACGGATGGCTTGCAAAGGCGTCATGCCCCCCTGTGCCAGCATCCACAGTTCCCAATGGGCACCTAAACCCTGGATCTGCCCATGGGCACCCAGGTTTACTTTTGTGCCGCCATCGGCAATTGCTTTTGCCGCCTTAGCTACTTCAATATGTCCATAATCACCATACTCAGATGTGGTTCTCCTTCTGGCTCTCGGATCAATGATGGCGCGTGGTGTAAAGTTCATCAACCGTTCGTTTTCCCAAACATTGGTGCGGTCATACCAATAATTTTCCCCCCATTGGCTGCCATAGCTTACAATCAGTGTTGGGGTATAGGCCACATTGGTTTTATTCCAAAATGTAGTTACATCTTTGTAAACAGGCGCTACAGGGATGCTATGCTCCAGCCCGGTATGACCATCAGCAATCATATTTAAATTGGTGAAAAATGTGGAGCCACCTTCAGGTACAACCTCCATTTTAAGTTGTCTGGCTGCTTCCAGAATTTGCTGACGTTGGTCACGCCGTGGTTGATTGTATGATTTTACAGAAAATGCACCTACTGCTTTTAATCTGCGCAAATGGGACAGGGCATCATCCAGACTATTGATCACTACCTTGAAATCGCCATCTGCGCCATATAAAATGGAACCTGTTGAATACAATCGCGGACCGATTAAGCGGCCCGCTTTGATCATTTCGGCCTGACTGAATACCATTTCTGTGTTACTGGAAGGATCATGAGAGGTGGTTACACCAAAGGCCAGGTTAGCAAGGTAAGACCAGTCCTGTTGCGGACTAATTCCATCTGGACTGGTGCGTAAATGCGCATGTACATCAATCATTCCCGGCATAATGGTTTTGCCGGTTACGTCAATTACCCTGGCATTTTCCGGAATGGGCAAACTTGCCATTTTACCAATGGATACAATTTTGTTGTTTTCAATCAATATGGTACCTTCTTCAATCACTTCATCGCCATTCATTGTAATGATCCGGGCTCCTTTCAGTGCGGTCAGACCATCAGGTAAATCGCTTTTCAGTTTTAACCCTATCGCAATGCCTGTACTGTCCGCCTCAGCTGCGCTTTTGGCGAAGCCATCGGTAGGATTGAAGATGGATTTAACGGATTTGCTGAAATATTGCTCACCCAGCGTCCAATATAAATTGTTGCTGTCGTTAGACCAGTGTAAATAAGTTCCGCCATCTTTGGTAATGCGGTTTAAAGGGATGGCTTTGTTGTCGGCAGATAAGTCGAGTGCGGTACCGGTGGTGACCATTGGCGTAACATATACATTGAATAGCTCTGTAAAGGCCATCCATTTACCATCCGGACTTGGGTTAAACTGTGTCGCGTAAGTAGAAGTGTAATGCGTTCTTTCGTTTCCACCGTTTAAATCCACGCTTTTAAATGCCTTTTTCCCATTTTCATATCCCTGGAAATAAATACGGGTGTCATCGGCATTAAACTGTGGCTTAATGCCGTTGTCAATAATCAGCGTTTTTGGCCCCCCGGTTGCAGGCATGGTGAAAATCCCTGTTCCACGGCCGTAAGCGTAGCCAAGTACGTCATTGCCAATTCCTTTTCTAAAGATGATTTTATCTCCTTTTGAAGAAAAAGACGGGCTATAATAAAAGCCTTTCTCATCTGTGAGAGCTGTGGTTTTTCCGGATTTTAAATCTGTTTTTTTAATGGCTCCTTTCAGGTCGTCACTCCAGGTGGTATAAATGACAGATTTGCCATCCGGGCTGATTTTTGGTTCAAATTCAAAATCAATATTCTTACTTACCCGTTCCGGAGTGCCATTTGGCAAGTCTTTTTTGTATAAAAATCCGGCCGCATTGAATACCACAAATTTGCCATCAGGGGATGTGGTCAATTGACGGATCATTTTTACGGTAAAATCATTGCTGAATACTTTTTGTGGGAAATGAAGCGATTCCTGTACCGTCTGTGAGCTGGTGACATGGAAATCGATGTTATTGGTAAATAATGAACTCAGGTTGAGTCTCTTGATTTTTCCGCGGGCATAGAAAATGATGTTTTTACCATCTGGTGTCCAGGCATAATTCGGATAAACGCCAAAAATGGCCCAGGTCTCCTGCTGATCGTGACTGAGATCTTCATATACCGGCCATTCTTCGCCTGTAGCCAGGTTTTGTACATACAACATGGATTTTAAGCGCACGCGTTTTACATACGCCATCATTTTGCCATCTGGCGATACCTGTGGTCTGGCTGCACCGCCGGATTGTGCGATTAAATTGGTTAATTTTCCGGTAGTCATATCCAACTGTCTGATGCCATAGATCAAACCGTTAGGATCTTTGCTGTATTCAAAGTTGGGACCCGGACTGAGGTCTTCGCTAAAGTAAAGGTATCTGCCGTTTGGCGACACATTAGGCTCCCCGGCATCCTGCTGGTCATTTTTTCTCTTGGTCAATTGAACACCATCTCCGCCGTAAATGCTGTACATCCACAGTTCGCCCGCGCCCAGAGAGCGGGAAGCTGTAAAATGTTTACGTGCGATGAGGTATTCGCTGTTTGGCGTCCAGGTGGCATTATTTAAAAGCCTGAAACTTTCTTTGGTAATTTGTTTTTTACCGGAGCCGTCACGGTTCATGATCCAGATGTTATCTGCGCCGCTTTGGTCGCTGGTATAAGAAATGTATCTGCCATTCGGACTAAAACGCGGTTGTATATCCCATGCTGGTCCACCGCTAATCAATAAAGCAGATCCGCCGGTAATGGGCATGATGTAAAGATCGCCAAGCAGGTCGAATACAATGTCTTTGCCATCCGGACTGACATCCAGATTCATCCATGTACCTTCATCGGTGTTGATGGTGAAGGTTTGCGTAACGCCCTTGTATTTATCTACTTCCCATTTTTTTACCTGTGCCTGAGAAAATGGTGCGATGAAAAGTAAAATTAGGGGTAGAAATAAAAATCTCATAAGGCCGAAGGTGTAATTTAGGCTGCAATTTAATAATATCAGTTCATTTTTATAGTTTTGAACGGAACCTTTTTATGAACGAAGCAGAGATATTAAAGCGATACTGGGGATTTGATGCCTTCAGGCCAATGCAGGAAGAGATTGTCAGATCGGTTTTAAGCGGACAGGATACCTTAGCCCTTTTGCCGACGGGAGGGGGCAAATCGGTATGCTTCCAGGTACCCGCGATGGTAATGGAAGGCATTTGTATTGTGGTATCTCCCCTAATTGCTCTGATGAAAGATCAGGTAGAGCACCTGAAAGCCAAAGGTATTGAGGCTGTGGCGATTTATTCTGGGATGGGAAAGCGGGAGATCGACATTTTGCTGGACAATTGCATTTACGGAAAAATTAAATTTCTATACCTTTCGCCAGAGCGGTTAATGTCTGATTTGGTGCGTGTTCGGATTTCTTATATGAATGTTTGCTTGATTGCTGTCGATGAGGCACATTGCGTTTCCCAATGGGGCTACGACTTTCGTCCGCCATACCTGAAGATCAATGAGATCCGAGAGATTCATCCCAAGGTTCCGGTACTGGCTTTAACGGCTACAGCTACTGGACGAGTGCGTACAGATATTGTGGAGAAACTGAATATGACCGATGCCCAGGTTTTTGTAAAGAGTTTTGCCCGCAAAAATCTGAGTTATGTGGTATTGGCACAGGAAGATAAGTACAAGAAGCTGATCGATGTGGTCACCAATGTAAAGGGTAGTGGCCTGGTCTATGTGCGCAATAGACGGGAAACAGCCGAGGTGGCCTCTTTTTTAAGTAGAAACCGCATTGCTGCAGATTTTTATCATGCTGGTATTGAGAAAAATGAACGCTTCAGAAAGCAGGAGGACTGGAAGCGGAACCGCATTCGGGTCATGGTAGCGACCAATGCCTTTGGTATGGGAATCGATAAGCCGGATGTTCGTTTTGTGGTGCATCTGGATTTGCCTGAAAGTCTGGAAGCCTATTACCAGGAGGCTGGTCGCGCGGGCAGGGACGAGGCTAAAGCTTACGCCGTTTTACTGGCTAATCCTGCTGATGCATTAGCTTTGAAAGCCAAATACGCAGATAATTTTCCGACAGTTGCGGAAATAAAAAAGACCTATCATTACCTCGGGAGCTATTTTCAATTGGCTTATGGTGCGGGGCTTGACCTCACTTTTGGTTTTGACCTGGCTGATTTTTGTAAAAAGTTTAATCTTTGGGTGATCAAAACGATCGGAGCCCTGAAGTTTTTGGAATACAACGGCTACGTGGCCTTGTCTGAAAACGTGTTTTTGCAATCCCGGGTTATGTTCCTGGTAGGACATGAAGATGTATACCGTTTTCAGATTGAAAATATTGGTTACGATCCACTTATAAAAGCTATATTAAGGTCTTATGGAGGTTCTTTTGACAGTTATGTTAAAATTAATGAGGCCGAAATTGCGCAACGGATTAAACGTTCTTTTAATGAAGTGCAAAAGCAGCTGAATACTTTAGAGGAGTTGGGCTTGTTGTCGTATTTGCCGCAAACGGATCAACCCCAGTTACAGTACATCCGGGAGCGCGTAGACCAGGATCATATGGATATCGACGCCAAATACCTGGAGCAACGCAAACAAATTCAGGAAGATCAGATTAAAGCTGTACTGGACTATGCAGTGAAGCAGGAATGCCGTAGCGTACAATTGCTGACCTACTTTGATGAGCCTAATTCTGAAAAATGTGGCGTTTGCGATGTTTGTCTGGCCGAAAAGAAGGCCGACGATCTGGATGTGCTGGAGGATCGCATTGATTTCGAGATTGTCACCTCGCTCCAGACGGAGGCACAGGATCTGGACAAATTGATTCCAGCCTTAAAAACAGGTTCAGAAACCGACCGTTTGGATAGAATACGTGCCCTGCTTGATGCAGGTAAGATTAAAACTGATGGCAAAAATTATTACCTTTAAAACCATATAACATCCTTACCTTATGAAAACCCATATGAAATATATTTCCTTAATTGTTTTAGTTGTTGCTGTATTTGTAACTGGTTGCGGAAGCAAATGTATAGAAGACTCAGGTATACGGGCGCATCGCGCTACGACTGTTGGTGTTTTTGACCAGATTAAAATTTCTGGTAAAATGAAGCTGATATTGACACAGGACAGTACCTATCATATCAAGGTTGAAGCCGATTCTAACATTATGGAGGCCGTTAAATTTGCCGTTTCCGGTACTGAACTACGCATTGAGCTGGCTGACGAAAAATACTGTGGCACAGATAGTATTGCTGTATTTGCCAACATTGGGGAATTGAAGAAATTGGAGTTAAAAGGGAATGTGCAGGTTCAAACTGAAGGTGTACTGCATGTGAATGACCTGAGTATACTGGCCAAAGGAGCAAATGCGCTGACTTTGAATCTGAATGCATCAAAATTGAATACCCAGACTGAAGGGGTTACACAGCTGCATTTAAGTGGGCAGACCGGAATTCATGAACTGATCAGCAAGGGTACACTAAAAATTGAAGCTTTTGATTTTGTGGCCGGTATTTATAATCTGAATATTGAGGGGATTGGCAATGCGAACATCAATGTGCTGAATGAATTAAAGGTGAATACCAAGGGTACAAGCAGTATCCGCTATAAAGGCAACCCGAAAAAAGTCGACGAGAAAAAAACTGGGGCAACCACACTTGAAAAAGTAAATTAGTATCTTTTTTTCTCTACTTTAGTTGCCTCAATTGACACATGGAACAGAAAAACGACAAGAAAGTCATACGCTCATGGGCATTTTTTGACTGGGCAAACTCCGCTTACAACCTGGTTATCACTTCCACCATTTTTCCTGCTTATTATTCGGCGATTACTTCTGATAAGAACAACAACACCATTGACTATGTAACGTTTATGGGGCGTAAGTTCGTGAACTCATCATTGTATAGTTATGCCATGGCTTTTGCTTTCCTGGTTATCGCTATTTTATCACCGATCCTTTCTTCTATTGCGGATGCGCGGGGAAACAAAAAAGTGTTTATGCAGATGTTCACTTATGTGGGTGGGGTAGCCTGTTGCGGACTTTACTTTTTTGAAATAGATACCCTGCAGAGTAGTATTGTCCTGTTTGTAATAGCGGCGATTGGTTTTTGGGGTAGTCTGGTGTTTTACAATTCCTATTTACCAGAGATAGCCACACCTGATCAACAGGATGCCGTAAGTGCAAAAGGCTACACTTACGGATATGTTGGTAGTGTCATTCTGCAAATTATTTGTTTTGTATTCGTTTTCTTTCCCGCACAGTTTGGTTTGAGCGGTGAAGCGCAGGCCTCGCGCTTATCCTTTTTACTGGTAGGCTTATGGTGGATGGGTTTTGCACAGATTCCTTTCAGACGTTTACCTAAAGGAAGTCCGAATTTTAAAACAAGTAAAAACAACGTCGTGACCAGCGGCTTTAAGGAGCTGAAAAAAGTTTGGATAGAGATTAAGCAAATGAAGCAATTGAAGCGCTTGTTGTTTGCCTTTTTCTTTTATTCTATGGGGGTACAAACGGTGATGTTGATTGCAACCATTTTTGGGGAAAAGGAACTTCACCTGCCAACAGAAAAATTAATTGCCACAATTCTGTTGCTGCAAATAGTTGCCATTCCGGGAGCGATGCTGATGTCCTACCTGGCTAAGTATAAATTTGGGAATGTCAGGGTGCTGATCGGTGTAGTGGTGATCTGGATTGGTTGTTGTGTAGCAGGATATTATATCCATACCGAAATGCAGTTTTATGTACTTGCCGCCGTGATTGGTCTGATCATGGGAGGGATTCAATCCTTATCCAGATCGACATATTCCAAATTTCTTCCGCAGGATAGCCCGGACCATACTTCCTTTTTTAGCTTTTATGATGTGGCAGAAAAGGTAGCCCTGGTGATCGGGATGTTCAGCTTTGGTTTTATTGAAGAGGTAACTGGAAGCATGCGGAATTCTATTGTTGCAGTTGCTGTGTTTTTTATTATTGGATTGATATTCCTTCTTTTTCTGTTAAAAATAGTGCCTAGACAGGCGAAAGACTTAAATTTACCCGCTTAAAGATTATTGTGATGAGAATTGAATTGTTTGTGCCTTGTTTTGTTGATCAGCTTTATCCTGAAACTGCTTTTAATACGGTTAAATTGTTGGAAAAATGCGGATGTGAGGTGTTTTACAATTCCAAGCAGACTTGTTGTGGTCAGCCGGCATATAATGCTGGCTACTGGGAGCAGGCTAAAGAAACCGGTACCAAGTTTTTAAATGACTTTTCTGAAAGTGATTATATTGTTGCACCCTCTGCTTCTTGTGTGGGGATGGTGAAAAATGGATTTAGTGATTTGTTTACGAATACCATTGTACACAACAAGTGCCGGAACATACAAAGTAATATTTTTGAACTGTCCGATTTCTTAGTGAACGTATTGAAACGCGATTATTTTGGTGCTGAATTGGATGGTAAAGCGGTGTACCATGATTCCTGCAGTGGATTGAGGGAGTGTAAAATTAAGGAAGAGCCGAGGCAATTGTTGTCTAAAGTACATGGACTGGAAATGGTAGAGATGAAGGATACGGATATGTGTTGCGGTTTTGGGGGTACTTTTGCGGTTAAATTTGATGCGATATCTTCTGCTATGGCTGAGCAAAAAGTGAACCATGCGCTTGATCAGGGTGCTGAATACATCATTTCAACGGATTTGTCTTGCCTGATGCATTTGCAGGGCTATATCGATAAAAATAATATTCCATTAACAACCATGCATTTAGCTGATGTTTTAGCCAATGGCTGGCTGGAAAGTACAGAATATTAATTATCTTTGCACAACAAAAAATCACATTGTAGGTGATTTGTATATAAATATTTCATTAATTTTTAAATCATAGTTGTAGATGATTAACATTACATTACCTGACGGCTCCAGTCGTCAGTACGAAAAGGGCACAACTGCCCATCAAATTGCATTATCCATTTCTGAAGGGCTTGCCCGCAATGTTATGGCCGCTGAAGTAAACGGCGAGGTTTGGGATTCATCCAGAGCGATTGAAAGCGATGCTACCGTCAAATTGCTGACCTGGAATGATGCTGCAGGTAAAGCCACTTTCTGGCATTCTTCAGCGCACATTATGGCTGAAGCTTTAGAAGCACTTTATCCAGGAACTAAATTTGGCATAGGTCCGGCTATTGAAACCGGCTTTTACTATGATGTGGATTTTGGTGATCGTGAGTTTTCTTCGGATGATTTCAAAGCGATTGAGACCAAGATTCTGGAGTTGGCTAAACAAAAAGAGGTTTTTGTGAGAAGTGATGTGTCTAAAGCCGATGCAATTAAATATTTTGAAGATAAAGGTGACGAATACAAACTGGACCTTTTAGAAGGTCTGGAAGATGGAAAAATCACTTTCTATAACCAGGGTGCTTTTACAGACTTGTGCCGCGGTCCACACATTCCGAATACTGGTTTTGTAAAAGCGGTAAAACTGATGAACGTTGCCGGTGCCTATTGGCGTGGTGACGAGACCCGGAAACAACTGACCCGGATTTATGGTGTTACTTTTCCAAAGGCAAGTGAACTGACCGAATATCTTCACATGATTGAAGAGGCTAAGAAAAGGGATCACCGTAAATTAGGTAAGGAACTGGAATTGTTTGCTTTTTCTGAAAAAGTAGGCATGGGCTTGCCTTTGTGGTTGCCTAAAGGGGCGGCTTTACGCGAGCGTCTGGTTCAGTTTTTAACGAAGGCACAAAGTAAAGCCGGCTACGAGCAGGTGGTTACACCACATATTGGTCATAAAAACCTGTACATTACTTCAGGCCACTATGAGAAATATGGTAAAGATGCTTTCCAGCCAATTAAAACGCCGCAGGAGGGAGAGGAGTTCTTCTTAAAACCAATGAACTGTCCGCACCACTGCGAGATTTATAAGGTAAAGCCACGTTCTTACAAAGACCTGCCTTTGCGTTTTGCTGAATTTGGTACAGTGTATCGTTATGAGCAGAGCGGTGAGTTGCATGGTTTGACACGGGTTAGGGGCTTTACTCAGGATGATGCGCACTTGTTTTGCAGACCGGATCAGGTAAAAGAAGAGTTTAAAAAAGTAATTGACCTGGTGCTGTATGTATTTAAATCGTTGGGCTTTGACAATTATATTGCACAGGTATCTTTAAGGGATCCGGAAAATAAATCAAAGTATATTGGTTCTGATGAGAACTGGGCTTTGGCTGAAAGCGCGATTATTGAAGCTGCTGCTGAAAAAGGTTTACCTACTGTAGTGGAATATGGTGAAGCTGCATTTTACGGTCCTAAGCTAGACTTTATGGTTAAAGATGCTTTGGGTAGAAAATGGCAATTGGGTACTATCCAGGTAGATTATAACCTTCCTGAACGTTTTGAGCTTGAATATACAGGAAGTGATAACATGAAACACAGACCGGTGATGATCCATAGGGCACCATTCGGATCTTTGGAGCGTTTCATCGCGGTATTGATTGAACATTGCGCCGGAAATTTCCCATTGTGGTTGTCGCCGGAACAATTTATCATCCTGCCAATCTCAGAAAAGTATGAAGATTATGCAAAAAAAGTTTCAGATGAACTAAATAATTCCGATATTCGCGGGCTGATTGACTTCCGTGATGAGAAAATTGGAAGGAAAATCAGAGACGCAGAGGTTAAAAAGATCCCTTATATGCTGATAATCGGCGAAAAAGAGATGGAAGAAGGAAAGGTTTCTGTAAGGAAACATGGAGAGGGAGATTTGGGACATATGACATTGCAGGAATTTAGTGAATTATTAATTAAAGAAATAACAGTTTAAACGGAATACAAATTTGGCATTAGGCAGACCAGGATTTAACAGGGGACCACGTCCTCCTTTTAAGAAAAAAGAAGCAGAACATAATATTAATCAGTTTATCCGGGCACAAGAGGTTAGATTAGCTGGAGATAATGTTGAGCCGGGGATTTATCCTTTGGCAAAAGCTTTAGCCCTTGCGGACGAATTGGAACTGGATCTTGTAGAGATCTCTCCAAATGCGGTGCCGCCGGTTTGTAGGATTATTGATTACAGTAAGTTTGTTTACGAGCAGAAGAAAAAGCAGAAAGAGATTAAAGCAAACGCGAAACAGACTGTAATTAAGGAGATCCGTTTTGGTCCTAACACCAATGATCACGATTTTCAATTTAAGTTAAAACATGCGGTTAGCTTTTTGGAAAACGGTGAGAAAGTTAGGGCTTATGTACACTTTAAAGGTAGAGCAATCGTTTACAAAGAGCAAGGAGAAATCTTGTTGTTGAAATTTGCACAAGCCCTTGAAGATATTGGTAAAGTTGAACTTTTACCTAAGTTAGAAGGTAAGCGGATGTTTTTAACGCTTGCACCAAAAGTTGCTAAGAAATAAATAAATTACATAAATTAAAACAGGTTATGCCAAAAATGAAAACCAATTCCAGTGCTAAAAAGCGTTTTTCGCTTACTGGAACAGGTAAAATCGCAAGGAAGAATGCCTACAAAAGCCACATCTTAACCAAGATGTCGACTAAACGTAAGCGTAACTTAGGACACACTTCAATGGTGTCAGACGCTGACATGGGCAACGTTAAACGTATGCTTGCAATCGGTAAATAATTAATTTTTAACCAGATAACCGGTAGTAAGTTTGCTGTAATACGCAACGCCGTTTATCAAAAACAACAACAACATGCCACGTTCGGTAAACGCAGTAGCTTCGAGAAGAAGAAGGAAAAAAGTCCTTAATATGGCCAAAGGCTATTGGGGATCAAGAAGCAAGGTTTTCACCATTGCTAAAAATACGGTAGAAAAAGGTTTGCAATATGCATACCGTGACCGTAAAGTTAAGAAAAGAGAATTCCGCGGTTTGTGGATTCAGCGTATTAATGCTGGAGCACGTCAGCACGGTATATCTTACTCTCAATTAATTGGTAAATTGGCTGCTAAAAATATCGGTTTAAACCGTAAAGTTTTAGCTGACTTAGCAATGAACCATCCAGAAGCTTTTAAAGCGGTAATTGATACAGTAAAATAGAACTTACAATATCTTAAAAAAGGGAAGCCCATAAAGCTTCCCTTTTTTTATGCTTTATATGTTAAACTTATAGGATTTAAGATTTGAGCTGGCTTAGCCCTTTAACCAATTGCTGAATTTCAGCGGGGGTATTGAAAGTGTGCAAACATATCCGTAGCCGTTCTTTTCCCTTAGGTACGGTAGGGCTTAAAATCGCACGTACATCAATACCCTGACTTTGTAATGTTTTAGCCGCACTTTTTGCAGCTTCATTATTTCCAAACTGAATATTTTGTATAGCACTTGGTGTGGTCCCTGTCGGGATACCGGCAGCGGTTATGGCTTGTTTGTAAGTGTTGATGATTGCTGCAATTTCCGGCTGATGATCTTGTTCAGCCAACATATCATAAGCACATCTGATGCTGATGAGATTGTGGAGCGGGGCGGCAGTAGTATATATAAAAGATCGGGCGAAATTAATGAGGTATTGCCTGAGAACTTCACTACCCAAAACAATGGCCCCATGACATCCAAGCGCTTTTCCAAAAGTAACTACTCTGGCAAAAACCTGATCCTGTAGTCCGAGGTCATTAACGAGTCCTTTTCCATGCTGGCCTAAAATGCCTAAAGCATGAGCCTCATCTACAATCAGGTTGGCCTTGTATTTTTGACAAAGTTGAAGTATTTCTGTTATTGGTGCAAGGTCTCCATCCATAGAATAAACGCTTTCGATGAGGACATAAATAATTCCCGTTGCAAGTTTGAGTCTGCTCTCTAGTGCATCGGGGTCATTGTGCTTAAAAGTATAGCGGGTAGCTTTACTTAATCTTGCACCATCTATTAAACTGGCATGGATCAGTTCATCGGCTATGATGGTATCTCCGGCCTGAGGCAGACTAGACAGTAGCCCCAGGTTTGCATCGTATCCCGAATTGAAGATCAATCCTGCCTCCGCCCGGTGAAAATCAGCGATATCATTTTCAGTTGCTATACTGAATGGATGATTACCACTAAGTAGTCTGGAACCGGAGGCTCCATTTTTATAATGGGGCAGACCCAGGCTTAGTTGTTCAATCCGCTTTTTTAAGGTTTCGGATCTGGCGAAGCCCAGGTAGTCGTTGGAACAGAAATCAATAGGCAGGTTCGTACAGCTTAATGTTCTTAATGAACCCTGAACTTCCCTTTCTTTCAGCCTTTTTCTGATCAATTCTTCTGCAGTCTGCATATGTTGAGCAGTAAGCTATTCTAATTTTTATTCAATTGAGAAATGGATTTCTGCATTTGCGCCATCATGGTACTCAAAGTTTCAATGCTTGGTTCCGGAGTTGGATCAGGTAAACTTGTAGAAATGTAAGCTTTTGCCTTCCATATTTCCAGAATGTCATCAGAGGCTACGGTATATGGATCATACATTCTGTTATCCGAAATTAATTTCAATTCTTTATTCTCCTTGAAACGGTTTCCTGCTCTTTTATAAACTACCCCTTCATTGCGGCTGATCACAATATAAGTTTCTCCAGGTTTCACATCGTTCCAGTTGTCCATGTACTCGGCAACGATTACGCTTCCCGGCTGGATTGGCAGCATGGAATCTCCAACAATTTCAAAAGCCCTGAAGGTTCCTTGTTTCAAGAATGGCAAAGGCAACTGGAATTTTGGCAGATCTTTGATGTACTCCGGATCAGAGAAGCCATTTAAGTATCCAGCACTTGCCTTTACAGGTACCATTTCAATGTTCTCTTTATCGTCTTTATCTACGGAGATACTCAATATTCTGAGGTTCGAACCCTGGCTCTTTGGCTTAGGTTTCCAATCTTCGTTGATCGTTTCATTGATGAATTCGTCAATAGTCAGCTCAAAGTATTCTGCTATTTTTTTTAGCAAATCATATTTCGGTTCAGCTCTGTCTTCTTCATATGCCCCGATCAGTGATCTTTTAATTCCCATGGCATCAGCGAATTGCTGTTGTGTATGGCTTTTTTTCTTTCTAAGGTACTTTAGGTTGGAGGAGATGTTCGACATAAAAATAAAATTTAAAATATATTTGTTTTTACTAAAATTGTTAGTATTATTGTGCCAATAAAGTTAGTAATATTAATTCACATCCGAAAGTAGTATACTAACTAATTTAGTTAATTTTTACAATTAAAAAAATAGAAGCTCAAAAGCTTGTTAGAAGTTTAAATAAAATATAGGGTTATGAAAAAATTTGTATATGTAGTGACAGACAGAAACAGAACTGCTTTACATGTAGGCATGAGTTCTAATTTAATTAAAACACTTGATTTTTATAAGCAGATGCCCTGCCTGTTTTTCGATAGTGCACAACAATTGACCCGTTTGGTTTATTTTGAAGAATTCAAAACAGAAGAGCAGGCTTTGAGCCGTTTCAAAGTGGTGAGCCGTTTTACCAGGATGCAGAAAGAACGTCTGGTACGTTCATGTAATCCGGATTGGGTTGACTTAACCATCGGCTTGGATTTTGAGCACATCACCAGCCGTAAACAAATGATCAATCAGGTAAACTTACCTTTCAGTATACTTTCTTAAAGAAAAAAGGCAGCCAGATGATTTTCTGACTGCCTTTTTTTGCGACCGGAAAGCGGTACTTTACCAACCTGGTGCGAAGGTTAAACCAAACACACCACCGGAAACGTCTTTACGCTGGAACGGGAAAGCGTAGTAAGGCTCCAATACAAAAGCGCCGAATACATTTACCCGAAGAGATATACCAACACTAAGGGCAGGGACACGTTCGTTGGTTGTCGAAGTGAATACCGGTTTGCCATCTCTATCCAATACAGGTGCACCGTTTGAGTCCGTAACAGGTAGAGTAATATAAGTGGGCTGATCTTTGAACACAACCTTAGAGTTTTCATTCCAGGCTAATCCCGCGTCAAAGAATAAGTTTAGATCTGTGAATAATAGTTTTGATGGAATTGCAGCCAGTTTTTTAGGACCAGTAAACGGTAATCGGATCTCAAAGTTAAATACAGCGATTTTACTTCCTGACAATTGATTGATGTCAAAACTTCCACTTCCGCTACCCGAACCGTTGTACAATGAATTGGCTTCATAGCCTCTAATCAAATATGGATAACCAACAAATAGGGGATAAAGGTTTTCACCTTCCTTACCCATACGCAGGTAATTATAAGAACGTACGGCTAATGTAATGGGTTTTAATCTTAGGTATTTCCTGACGTCAACATTTAAGGCATAGAATTGGTAATCTCCAAAATATTGTTCAGCTCCAATTCTGTATCTGAATCCATCTAAAGGCGAACTGATTCCTGTAATGCTGTTATCGCCTACAAATGAAGCATTGGCCTGGAAGATCGAAAAGTTTTTAAGTGGAGTTCCGAATTCATTACTGGCCTGATCGAGTGGAACTTTTCTTTTGTCTGAAGTGATATAGGCACCTTTATATCCACCTATGTTGTCAAAATAGTTGTTGATGCGGTCAACCCGGTAGCTGTATCTCGACACTGCAGTTCCAAGTTCGAAGCGGTGTACCTTATTGAAAGGATAAGCTGCAAATAATTGCACCTGGTCTTCGAAAGTTCGTACTAAGTTTGTACGATCATTAATCACATCTACCGGATTGTTATTTTTATCAGTCAGCTGATCGAGTACGATTTCCCGGAAACCGGTAATGTATGGAATATGCGAAAATGCAGCACCCCAGCTGATTCTGTTTTGCTGATTAATGTATCCAACCAATCCACCGAAATCATAAATTTCTCCATTGATCGAAAGATTTGCAATGATTTGGTTTTTACCAAGGATATCACTGAACATACCTACGATACCACCTTGAACACCTGTACCGAACCTGCTGGTAGAAACACCTACGCCGCTATTGGCCAGGTAATCCAGTTTAAATTTTGGTCTGTATGGAACCAGTTTCATAGAATCTGTGGTGGTTCTTTCAAAACGTTCAAAATTGGAGAGGTTGGAGTTGATGATGTCTACACCCATGGCTTCCATCGGCGGAAGCACTGCTGCATCAAAGTTGACACTATTGGCTTCAACAGCCTTGGATTTAAAGTTGCTTAATTGTGCATTGTAGAGGGTATAACGTTGCGAGCGGTAATAGCTATACACGATATCGTCATTTCTGGATACGGAAACTGCCGGAGAAAACTCGGTGATCCCGCTGATTCCAGTAAAGTAATCTGTCAGCTGTTTAACCTGAGCGCTGGCAAAATTGTATTCATATAAATTACGGAAACCATCACGGTTGGATAAGAAAAATAAGTTCTTGCTATCACCGGAGAACTGTGCATTGAGGTTGTTCGCTCCAGGGAATACCGCCACATTGCTCAATGATTTAGTTTCAATATCGTATATCGTCAAATTAATTGGATGGACAGCAGTCTGGTTACCAGATTCAATAGAGGCCCGGTCTGAAGAGAAAGCTATCTTTTTGCCGTCAGGTGAATAGGTGGGGGCGTAATCTGAATATACGTCATTGGTGATTTGCGTCACCTGCTTCGCCTTCAAATTATAAGAAAAAATATCGCTTTGACCTTCGATCATTCCAGAGAAGGCAATGTCATCTCCATTTGGAGACCAGGATAGATTTCCAAACTGGGCTACTTCACCCATTACTGCACGTAAAGCCACACTGCCATTGTCGATGTTAATGATCATCAATTGGTTTTTTCCCTTGCTAAAAATGCTGAAGGCAAATTGCTTGCCGTCGGGCGACCACGTTCCGGCTGATTCCAGAAAGTTGAAGTCGTCGATATGTGAATTCGAAATCTGGCTGCTTAATTTCCGGAGCACTTTTCCTGTTTTAGCATCGGCAAGAAAAAGATCTATACCAAAGAGGTCTTTTTCGGAGAGGAAGGCGAGGTATTTACCATCCGGACTGATTGCTGGTGCAACGTTCATGTTTCCAGCGTTCTTATTGTCGATAATTTTAGTGCCAGTGATTTTAATTTGAGAACTATCAGCTTTAAGCATAGGGCGATAATGGGCTTCGATCGCGTTTTTCCATAATCCTGACAAGGTTCTGTCGTCATAGCCAAAAGTGTATCTTAATCCATTTTCGTAACCATATTTTGCCGTAGCTTTCATGAGTGGTACGATGGTTGTGTCTCCGTAAACTGACCCCACAAAAGTCCAGAATGCCTGGCCATATCGGTAAGGGAAGTATTTGTTGGAATTGGTTAAGTCTTTTAAAGAGGGTATGTCGCGGTTTAATAGTGCATCGCGCATCCACATAGAAGTAAAGGCATCTGTTTTACCTACTGATAAGTATTCGGCCATACCTTCAATCATCCATAGGGGAACCTGGCTGATGCTTTCCAGGCCGATCGAATCCTTTTCAAGTAAGGTGTGGTATTGGAACGCATGCACCAACTCGTGGCCCAGTACATGTCGGGTTTGGTTGTTGAGTTCCATGACCGGCATGATTACCCGGTTTTTAAGTGCTTCGGTTACTCCACCTGTTCCGATGCCAATCTCGCCCTGCAGTGCCGTAGTTTGCTGGAAATCCGGATGGTTATTGTAAAGTATAATTGGGTTTTTCTTCAAAAAAGTATCCCTGAAAACCTCCTGATGCATTTTATACCAGGTCTCTGCGTCTTGTGCAAATTTCTGGATCATTTTCTCATTTTTAAGATAATAATAGATCTCGAAATGCGGGGTTTGGAGTACTTTAAACTTGTCGTTTTTATACCTTACCTTATTTTGTCCAAAATATTGCGCTTTGACCGTGATCGAAGCGGTAATCATGATGAAGAAAATTGGAATTAACCTGAAAAAAGTATAGCTTCTATTCATATGTGCAGATATTCAAGAGTTAACATTTAAAATTACGTAAAAAAGCAATGCGTTTTTGAAGAACGACCAGTAATTACTGGCCGTTCTTTTTTCTTTCTTTCTCTTCCTGTCGCTGTTTTCTTCTCAGTTCCCTTTCTTCTTTTCTGGTTAAAGGAACTTCCGTAGTAGCAGGTTGTTTTGGTATTTCAGTAGTTTTCTTTTCTTCTGTTTTTTGTACAGCTTCTTCAGCAGGTGCAGTTTTGATGTCCTCGACTGCCGGAGGCGTAAAAGAAGTCGAATCAACCGCGGTACTGTCCGTACTGGTCGTATCTACAGTATGACGAGGTGTAGGGCAGTTGATGTTGCGCGTAATTTTAACCGTAGCTTTAGGGAAAGGACCTTGGGTATATCCTGTAGCAGGGTCTTTGTAAACCTTCTCCATAAACTTTCCAAAAATAGGCAGCGCTGTTCTTGATCCTTCGCCGGTTTCTCCGTTTTTAAAATGTGCAGTGCGCTCGTCACAGCCAACCCAGATTCCTGTAACCAGGTCTTTGGTCACACCCATATACCAGGCATCTACATAGTCACTCGAAGTACCCGTTTTTCCGCCAATCTGATTTCCTTTTTTCCAAAGATCCCATTCCCAGAGTGCCTGAGAAGTTCCACCTGGTTCTTCCATACCGCCACGAAGCATGTATAACATTAACCAGGATATCTCTTCAGACAATACCCTTTTTGTTTTGGCTTTAAATTCCTCGATGACATTGTCATCGAGATCCGTGATTTTTTCGACCAGGATCGGATCTGTCTTGATGCCTCCATTTAAAAATGTGCCATATGCTTTAACCATTTCGAAAACGGTTACGTCATTTGAGCCCAAACTTACAGAAGGTACAGATTCCAGGTGACTGTCTATGCCGCATTCATGGGCCCATTTAACCACATTGTCCCAGCCAACAGCTTCAGTGACCTGCGCTGTAATGGTATTTACCGACCTGGCCATGGCCAAACGCAATGACATTTCATTATAGGTATTGCTGTAGCTCGCATTTTTAGGCTCCCAATATTCCGTTTTTCCATGTTCCTGGAACGCAATTTTTACAGGTTTATCCGTATACGTATCACAAGGGCTCATGCCACTTTCCAGAGCTGCTAAATAAGCAAATGGTTTAAAAGTAGATCCAGCTTGTCTTTTTGATTGGTTGACGTGGTCATATTTAAAATATTTATGGTCAATACCGCCAACCCATACTTTAATTTTACCGTTGAAAGGATCCATCGTCATCATGCCCGTATTCATGATCTTTCCGTAATAACGGATAGAATCCATGGTAGAGAATAAAGTGTCACGATCGCCTTTCCAGGTGAAAATCTTCATCTTTTTCTTTTTGTTGAAATAGGATTCAACCGAGTCCGGATGATTTGGGTATTTTTTTTCGAGTAATTTATAGATTGGCAGGTTGCGCATGGCCCGTGCCGGGAAGTCTACTTTTTTCTTTTCCGAGTCCTGCCATGGATCTTCATTACCCCAAACACTGTAAAATCTACGCTGTAAGGTTTTCATTTGATCGGCAACCGCTTCTTCTGCATATTGCTGCAATTTGGAATCAATCGTCGTGTAGATTTTCAAACCGTCTTCATACAAATCGTAATTGTGGTCGTCACACCATTTCTCTAAATATTTGTCTACCGCCGCCCTTAAATAAGAGTCGCCATCGCTGCCTTCGTCTATGCGGCCCTCTTTCAATTTAATCGGGGTATTTTTATAGATATCTAACTGTGCTTTCGTGATGTAATTGTATTTGTTCATTTGCGCAAGCGCAACATTACGTCTTTCAAATGCTTTTTGGGGATTTCTGATCGGATTGTATAAGGATGTTCCTTTAAGCATACCTACCAGTAGGGCTGACTCAGGCACATCAAGTGCATTGGCTTCTTTATCAAAGTACACCCTGGCCGCAGTTTTAATACCGTAGGCATTGTTGCCAAAAGATACCGTATTCAGGTACATGGTGATGATGTCATTTTTAGAATAATTGGATTCTAATTTTACGGCAGTCATCCATTCTTTGAGTTTGGATACGATGGTCCTTACAACGGGAATGTGTTTAATAAATCCCTGCGATTTGTTGTACCGTGTGCGGTACAGGTTTTTTGCCAATTGCTGGGTAATCGTACTTGCACCACGTTTATCTCCGGTAGCTGTGGAGATGCCACTGGATAATAACGACCGGAAATCTATTCCCATGTGTTTGTAGAAGCGCACATCTTCTGTAGCTACAAGTGCGTTGATAACACTGGGGGCAATTTCATTGAAGTTTACAGGTGTACGATTTTCTTTATAATAACGGCCAATGAGCTTTCCATCGGAGGTGTATAATTCTGATCCTACGCGTTGAGTAGGGGCTTTAATGTCTTCATAAGAAGGGGAGTAGCCAAAGAGCCAGAGGAAATTGAGCTGTAAGGCGCAAAAAAAGACGATGATACAAAAAAGGAATATGCTTGAATAGCGGATATATTTATTGCCAATTTCTTTAAACATGCGGTAAAGATCAAAAAAACGTAAAACAGTTTGTGTTAAATAGTGTTAAAACTTGAAAGACAAATTAACGTAAATAAATTGTAAATAGCTGTATTTGATATTTTGAAGCAGGTTTTTTAATCCATCGGTATCATTGTTGGTTTGCGCTCGTTTTTAACTCAATGATATAGACTTAAATTCTGTCGTCCGCATATTCGTCAACTGAGAGAAAGTATTGCTGAATGCTGTAATAACCTACATTATAGGCAATTTCTGTGATGCTCATATCCGAAAATCCGTAGCAGGTATCACCCTTAACATTTTGATAAACTGGATGAAAGAAATATGGAGTCGGTTCTGGAACGGTCTTGTCAAACTTCTTATGCAGATCTTTGAAAGATTTCCTATTTATTACATTGTTATTAAACAGATGAATGCGGTTACATCTTCCTTAGATCTTGTTCGGGTCAGATGGATGATAAAAAGGGGTAAAGCACGCGTTACATTGGGCTTTCATAAGACTCGGCTAGGAAAATGGTCCTGTAAATGACGAAAAAAGCGGAGGCTTATGCAATTGTAAGACCTGTGGTTACATAACAAGAGCCTAAGTGTATCTTAAATTCATACAACTGTAAAGACTACCGGACAGTGACCGCTCAAACAACTGAAAATTAATACAGCTCATCTTCATCAGTATTCAAATCAAGATCTTCATCCGAATCAGGGTCTAAATCAAAATCATTGTCATCGAGATCTTCTTTTGCTGGGAAGTCCTCATTGTCATCTTCATCCTGAAAATCTTCATCTTCCGGATCCAAAGGAGGGCCTTGCTGGTTAAATTTCGGATCCAATCCATCAGTTTCCCCAGTTATTGCCGGATCTATAAGCACTGTTTGATCTTCGCCATCGATTTGTTTTTGCTGGTAATTTTCCGTTCTTTCTGCAGCTGTATTTTTCATTTCCTGCAAACTTTCTTCCATGATATTCTCTTTGGTTTCCATAGCTAATTTCTTTTAACTGTTTAAGGTGTGATTAATTTTTCGTCATCTTTATCAATTGTTTTCCCATTACCCAAATTGGTTTTAGGTGCTGTAGGGTGTGATTTTTCGGGATCAACTTGATCAGTTACCTGATCGTTCAGGTTTTCTGTAGCAGGTAATTCAGTGCTTTCCCGCTGGTCAGAGCTGCTGTGGTATTCAGGTATTGTTTTCGATTTTGGATTTTTCATTTTATCGTGTTTTTATTGAAAATTAGCGAATCAAGAATTTTCTGGCTTCTTTCTAACTTTGAATAGAACAACGGTGGATCAAGATGGTTTGATCGTTTACACGAAATGATAGAGAAAGATGACACTTCCGGTATATGCCGGCTTAATCTGATCTTTAATCATAAGAGTAGCTTCGATCACAACCTTTGTGACTCCCCGTAAATTTATAATGGTATTCAGCTTTGCTTTGAGTTGAACTTCACTGTCGACCAATACAGCCTGACCAAATTTAAGAGATTCGATTCCGTAATTAACCTCCATTTTAAGGTTGCGGACATCAGCGATTTGCTTCCAGAGATAGGGAATGAGTGAGAGCGTCAGATATCCGTGAGCTATGGTTGCTTTAAAGGGGCTCTCTGTTTTTGCTTTTTCGGGATCAACGTGTATCCATTGGTGATCCAGTGTTGCCTCAGCAAAACGATCGATTTGTGTCTGGTCTATTTTGTGCCAGTTTGATTTACCTAGTTCCTGGCCTATGTAAGATTGGTATTCTTCGAAATTATTAATGATAATCATGGGTGTTTTTTACGGTAAAGCTAAAGTTTTACGATTGTTTTAACATGAAAAACATCAGAATTTTTAAATGGTTTGATAATCAGGTTTGTTGTTGTTGGGTTTTTAGATGGCTCTTTAGATATTCATTCTGCTAATAAATCGATTGGTGCTGACTTTTTTGCATTCAGGCTTTTGTAACACGATAATTTGGCGTTTGTTTTAGGAAATATTAATTCTTTTTGTTGAAACATTCTAATATTCAATGTGTTAATTTAGTCAAAAGACAGTTAAACTGACAGGGCTGTCTAAGAAACAGAAGTGCTATTTAATCCTCAGTTGTCAGTAATACAAATGATTTATGCATTAAAGTTTGACCATCAAATGTAATAACCGATAAAATTATGGAAACGAATCACAATGAAAATAATCCTGGAGCCGCACATGTGCCTGCTCAGGAAACAGGGTCTAAAATGGATGCGGTGGAAAAGATTGAGCTGAATTCCGAAGCTGAAGCCGTTCATTTTTTTCAGACAGTAAAAGAGCGGTTGCTCGATGTGAATCGCTGGTCGGAATTTGCCGTTGGGGCTTCCTCTGATTTTTATCTGACAGATCCTGAGGGCAATCAGGTTCATCGCAAAGCTACAGGTGGGGATCACATCAAAATTGACATTCCAGGCCCGGGAACAAAAACCGGCGGAGGATATGATTGGGTAACAATTGAGGAGATTAAGTCGCAGATATTGGATGATGCAGAGGTATTGAGCATGACGGCAAGACCATCTGCCAATCCACTAAGTGATGAAGAGGATACGGCACACTTTCTGACAGAAGAAGCAACTTCAACTTTTCAGGTAAAACGGATAGGCCGTGTTATTTATGCGGAAGAACATGGCAGAAATGAAGTTCCCAATACAGATTTGGATCATCCGCTTGACAATATTCGCAATACTTTTGTAGGCTGGGGTGCTAAAATTGGTTTGTCTTATCCGCAGTGGAAAGCCCTGGTTAAAGGTATGTTGAATCATGATAACCCATATACATCAAGTTGAGGTCGCTGTATGATTAAACTGCCTATTTAAAGTTTTGAAGTCCGAGTATCTGTAAGGTTTTGCTGTCTTTTAGTCCATTGAAATACCTATTTAACGCTTGCTGAAATACCGGATCTGCCCCCGGAACAGTAGCAAACAAAGTCATGCAAGAATGGAACTTTAGGTTATCCGGACTTCCAAAAATCTGATAGGCAGTGCGATTTTCCAGCTTTAAGGTTTCTGCGGTGATCAGCACCAATCTTGGGCCTAATACGCGGTGATTTAAATAGGTTCCTGCCTCATTTAGGTCCCCAATCGCGTAGAAGTTAGCGATATCTGAAAATCCGAGTCCCTTGATCTGAGGGAAAATGTACCACATCCAGTGCGTTCGCTTTCTACCATTCGTTATTTCGTTAAGCGCGGTGTGGAAATCCGTTTCCTGCGCTTTCAAAAAGCGCTCAAGTCCAGTTGTTGCCATATTTATTTGTCTAAGATCTTGACTATATATCATTAACCAAAACCAAATCGTTTGGTTTCAATAAAATATGCATAATATGCAACCGAAATCAACTTTGTTGGAACAATCACAAATTGTGTTGTGATCAATACTTGGGATGAAGCAGATCAATTCCGGTATTTGTTTTGCTTGAAAAGATACATACGGTATTTTAAGTAGTTTAGCGGAAATCCTGAAGAAGCAGCATTATGGGACATAGAACTTATTTAATAAAGACTTCAGAAGGTAGGTCTAATGAACTGTTTGATAATGAAAAAACCGGCCCGGAAAAACTCCTGAGCCGGTATATTCAACAATGGCTTTAAAGCATATGTTGGTTTTTATTTAGCCGGAATAATCACAATATTTCTGAATTCTATCGGACCATGATCTCCCTGGAAATAGATTGGTCCTGGTTCGGCTTCGTTGCCATCTAATGCGCCGCCTGTAATACCCGGAATTTCCTGGTTACAAATGATGGTTTTACCATTGGCTACTACTGTCACCATACGGCCAACTAATGTAATGTCGAAAGTTTGCCACTGTCCAGGGTCTCCTACAGCCATTTGGTTGGGTACAAGGAAACCGTAAATGCCGCCAAACAAGTGGCTATTGGGATGGTCGGTTTTAGGGTTGTCAATGATTTGTGTTTCGTAACGACCTCTGAGATAAACACCACTATTGCTACCTGGCTGGTATCGGAATTCTACATGGAGTTTAAAATCAGAAAATTTCTGTTCAGAAATCAGGTTACTTCCAGATTGCGGACTGCTGAGTACGCCATCTTTAACTATCCATTGGTTTTTTCCCATCGCTTTCCAGCCGCTTAAATCCTTACCATTAAATAATTTGATGGCTTTACCCCATACTGGGGCAGTAGTTCTTTTCAGATCGGGTGCTTTTACACCGCTAAAAGGGTAAGTCTGACCTGTGCTGGTGTGTATTGTACCGCTGATGCCGGTATTGTTCACAGTTCCCTCAAGGCTGAGGTCACGGCTTTCCCTTTCCCATTGTGGCGGAATAGAAAAGCTAAACTTTTCATCGTCAAAAGTGATTTTAGATATTGGTCTGGCGCTTCCGCCTGTACTTACAAAACGGCCAACGAGGGTGCTAAAACCCGATAGCTCCACTTCCAACCAGGATGGGTTGTCTGCTCCGTTTTGATTTACTTTGATGTTCCAGCGACCGATCAGGTTGCCACCTTTGATGGTCTCTGTCTTAATTGCAGATACTTGAGCTTTGGTAATCACCGGACCCATTAAGCCGATGCAGCACAATAGTTTTGCAAGAATAAATTTTCTGTTCATATTGATCATTGTTAAAGGAAATGAAGATTTTAATTATTTATCATTGTTCAGCGTTATGGGTTTTCCGCCCTGGCTTTTACTTGTTGATGCAGCTTCCATGAAGGCTAATATTTCCAATGTTTCTTTGCTGGAAACCGGGGGCTTTCCAGATTCGAAAAACTGAATGATTGCTTTAAGCAGGGGTGCATAACCCAGATACGGTCCTAATGGGATGATTTCTTGTTCACAAAAGCAAGTTCCCCCAAAATCAGTTTTACCTGCGCGAAGCCCACGGAATGTTCCCGTTCTGTTGTCATCCCATTGGCCAACAACAACATCAGTATCTAGGGTGCTGAAACAGGTCACTTGCCTGCATCCTGTTCCCATCACTGCAAAAAGTGTTTCCACTCCATGTATCCCGTACCAGAATAAATCGGGATGGGTTTTTTCAATAGTAGCTGGGCTATAGGTGTCTGCACCAGAAACTTTTCCATACCTGCCGCTATTGATGTTCTGAACTGCTGTCATAAATCTGAGCGAAGAAGCAGAGAATACTGGAATCTGATGTTTTTCGGCCGCTCTAAATATAGCGGCGGCATCAGCATACGAGGCGGCCATTGGTTTGTCAATGAACAGTGGTTTACCTGCCTGTATGACTTGTAATGCCTGCTGCAGGTGAAGCCGACCATCGTTGGTCTCCAGAAGTATCACATCTGTCATTTTTAAAAGCGTTGCAATAGAATCGACAATTTCTACCCCATACTTTTTAATTTCTTCAGTTTGAACCGGAATTCGCTTGATACAAAGTTCAATGTCTCTGCTACCGTAAGGGTAGGCGGCAACCACATGATATCCTGAGTATTCCGGTGCGGCCGCAGGGTCATTTAGTGCTTTCGTAAAAGCGATGCTGTGCGTTGTGTCCAGGCCAATGATCCCGATTCTTTTGCCTTTTGCTAGCGGAATGTCTTTTCCAAATATTGACAATGGCCCCATACTGAAGCCGATTCCTGCTCCCGCGAAGGTAGCCGTTTTAATGAAATTTCTTCGGTTATAAGTGTTTTGTGCCATATTTCATTTGTGCTTATTGAGGTTGTATTTGCTTTGGAAAAGGTTTGTCAGTTTTCCTTTTACACCAGGGGTCAGTACGAATATGCCGCCGCTATATGGATTCAGTTTTAATTCTGCTGCCGAGGTTTGCGTTCTTGCAGTTGTGATGTAAAGTTGATCCATTTGTTCACCGCCAAAGGTACAAGAGGTCACGTTTTTTGAAGGAACGGCTACTGTGGCTAAAAGTGCTCCATTTACAGGGTTCCATCGCGTTACACAATAACCTCCCCATAAGGCAATCCAGATCATTCCCTCTGCATCTATTGCCGAGCCGTCTGGAATACCCATCACTTCCGGAATGGATATGACATCACGCGGATTGGATATCCGACCTGTCCGGGGCTCAAAAGCGTAAGCAACTACTTTGCTTGTGTCACTGTCAATGTAATACATGTCCTGCTGATCCGGCGACCAGGCAATACCATTTGACGTCGTGATACCAGTTAACATGGTTTGTATTTGGTGTTCATGATCTACACAGTACAATGCTGCGGATTGCTTATGGCCCATTGTTCCCAACCACAATCTGCCCATGGCATCACATTTTCCATCATTGAAACGGTTGGTTGTCGTTTGATTTTCAGGGTTGTGAGCCAATGCTTGAAGTCTCCCGGTACTTGTTTCATAATTATATAAACCATCGTGGAAAGCAAGGATCAGGTGATCCTGGTCGGCTATAGCAACCATGCTTACTTTCTGCTTAAATGCTGCGGTACTCATACATTCTAATGCCGGATCATAAGTGTGCAACAAACCTTCGTCAATGTCTACCCAAAGCAGCTTCTTGGTAATATGGTTCCATATGACACCTTCTCCTAGTGTAGAACGGGTGTCAATTAGCAGTTCGGCTCGTAGTTTCACAAAGGGAATATGCGGGTTATTAGACATAGTTAAATCTATATATGATACTAATGTATACTTTTTTAAGATTATTTTGTTTACATAATTTTACTTTTGTTGTATATTTTTAAATCTTTTATTTTAAAATGATCGTATTGCTGATGGCATTTTTTTATTATTTTAAAAGCGTTGTGTGTTGATTTTTAGTAAAATACTTTGTTTTGGTTGATTGTTTTCTCAGCTTATCTTTTTATTTACTTAAAAAATCAATTAAATTATTTTGTTTACAAAAAAAGTATATATTTGTATACATATAAACTTAACCAAACGAAAAAAAGTATCTGGATTGCCAATATAAAAATAAGGATTAGCATTGTACACTTATGGTGGGGATCTAATCTGTTTTTTTTTGATACAACCAGTGCCTGGGATTTAATCAATGAAATTGTAAAAATGGAGGGATATGCTGGATAATTAACAAACTATTATTGAAGCTCAGCCAGCAAACAATCAATTGTGAAAAAACGATTAGGTTGTCCGGCCCGTGAGTTGAATCGTCAGTTTAAATAATTTAATTTTTAATCTTCTAATTAAAAATATATGGGTTTTAAAATTCATATTGAAAAAGGGACAGCTTTTTCGTTCCGCCCAATCACTTTCAAGCCTGGAATTTTCAGATCTGTTCAGATCGCTGCGCTTTGCTTTTTTGTGGTCAATTTATTTAACGCTCAGTCATCCGCCGCAGGATACAACAGGCATATACTCAAGGATTCTTCTATTTTATATACGGATATGCGCGGTGCACCGAGCGATGGGAGATTTGTTAAAAAACAGCTTTTGAATATTAGTGGTACAGTCACAGATATCAGTGGAGCTCCTTTACCAGGGGTTGCTGTTCGTGTGTCTGGGACAGCACTGGTAACTTCAACAGATGCTAGAGGTCACTACCAATTGAATGGTGTATCTGAAGGCGCTATGTTGACCTTTAAAATGATAGGTTATCTTGCAGAGCAGGTGCCGGCCAATAAAAGCCAGATTAATGTGATTTTAAAACAGGAGGTGAAAACACTCGATGAGGTGGTTATTTCTGATGGGTATCGTACCACAACTTTGGCTGCGAATACAAGTGCGATTGGTACGGTTAAAGGAGGGGTGATGGAAAATAAGCCTTACGCTACTTTTGTACAGGCTTTACAAGGACAGATTGCTGGATTTACAGCGCCCTTAACCAGCGGACAGCCAGGGGCAAACGTGGATATCCGGATTCGCGGACTTGGTTCGCTTTCTTTGTCGTCAAACCCGCTGATTGTCATCGATGGTATGATTGTCAATTCGGGCCAGTTGGGATATAATTCAACAACTTCCTATGCATTGGCTGGAGTCAATCAGAACGATATAGAAAGTGTTGATGTGCTTAAAGATGCAGCAGCTACCGCATTGTACGGTTCAAGAGGTGGGAGTGGCGTGATTTTGATTACAACAAAAAGAGGGAAAAGTGGTAAAACCCAAATCCGTGTAGATGCGGAAATAGGCGCTTCTAAACCAATGGATAACCCTGATGCTGGCAAGGCTTTAAATGCGACACAGTATGCTGAACTTTTTAGAGAAGCGCTGACAAATGGAGGGTCAACGCCGGTACAGGTAGAGACTGCTGCCGAAAGTTATGGGCTGAATAGTGGGAAAAGTAACAATTGGTACGATCTGGTTACGCGTACCGGAAAACAGCAGCAGCTCAATGTAAGTTTGAACGGTGGTACCGAGCAAACAAAAATGTTTGCTTCAGCAGGGTATTTTCGCCAGGATGCGACAACAATTGGGTCTGATCTAAAGAAAATTACGGGCCTATTCAATATCGATCACCAAATCAGCAAGCGATTCCAGCTTTCGACAGGGATCAATTTCTCTAATGTGGGTCAGAATACACCTTATGGTACGCAGTTTTCTGGCAGTCCCACCTGGGCGTCGCGGAGTTTGCGTCCCTTTCAGCTGGCTTACAACGACGATGGTACGGTGAATACAAGCATTGTAGGGAACACCAATTTCCCGGGAATTTATAACCCAATTTATATTGCAGATCATGATCAGAAGTTTTTATCCGAAACGCGTATTCTAGGCAACACCAGGCTGAAATGGAACATCTGGGATAAATTGACCTATACCAGTTATTTTAGCATTGATTACAATACGCTGGAGGAAACGGTATTTTTAAATGCGGTGATGGGCGACGGTGCCGGATTGAAAGGGCGTAGCAAAAATTACTATACCCGCTACTTCAACTGGCTTACCCGTAACCAGTTTGATTACCGGTATGACATTAAAGGAGTCGATAATTTTTACCTCACCGCCGCTATCGGTTATGAGGCGCAGCGATCAAAAGAATATTTACTGGCTGCCGATGGTTATGGATTCCCTTCTGCGCATGAAGAGCTAACTGCTTTAAGTAATGCAGCAACGCCGAATGGTGCATACGGACAGTACAGTAATTACGATTTCACTTCCTTGTATGCTATCGCCGGTTTAAACTATAAAAATAGATATGCGCTGAGTGGGTCACTAAGGCGGGATAATTCTTCCCGGTTTCCCACAAAAAATCAGGGTGCCAACTTTTATTCGATAGGCGGTACCTGGAATATACACGAGGAAGATTTTTTTAAGCAACAGCACATATTATCGTCGCTTAAGCTCAGGTCATCCTACGGAACAACGGGCAATGCAAATTTGGGTAATTACATGTGGGTACCGCAGGTGAGCTATAGCAGTACCTATAGTTATGCAGGATATATTGGTCAGCAATATTCATCCAGCGGTAACATCGACTTGCGCTGGGAGACTTCAAAAAAGTTTGACATTGGTCTGGATATAGGTTTTGCCAGGGATCGTTTTATGCTTACTGTGGATTACTATTACAATAACATTGATGGCCTGATCCGCGCAATTCCAACTTCATTGACTACAGGCTTTACAGTAGTGAACCAAAATGTAGGTGCCATGGTGAATAAAGGCTGGGAGTTTACGCTTAAGGGTGATTTGTTGCGGATCAACGATTTTAAATGGTATAGCAATTTAAATGCGGCCTTCAACAAAAATGAAATTACCCGTTTGCCGGCCAATACACCAGTGCAAAATGGACAGTTTTATTTGAAAGAGGGCTACAGTTTCAATACCTATTACATGAAAGAATTTGCGGGTGTTGATCCTCAAAATGGGGATGCTTTATATTATACCGATGAAAGTCATAATGCGAAAACCAATAAAATTGCAGATGCAAAACTAAATATTTTAGATAAACAATCGCTTCCTAAAGTTACCGGAGGTTTCAATAATACTTTTTCTTACAAAGGAATAAGTTTAGGGATAGATTTCAATTACAACCTGGGCTATTGGGTCTATGGCGCTTCAGATATTTACTTTACATCACCAACGCAGTATCTGTATAACAAGTATCAATACATTTATGACCATCGCTGGACGACAGTGGGGCAGGAGACCGATGTGCCTAAGTTTTCTGCCAATTCCGCTAACGATCCTTCTACAAGTACTTACCGTTTATACCGCGGCGATCACATCCGTTTAAAAAATGTAAGCTTGGGTTATGATCTTAAAAATGTCCATTTGTTTAAACAGTTGGGCCTGAGTAAGGTTCATGTTTATGGCAGGGCTACAAATTTAGCTACAATTACTTTTGATAAACGTTTGCCGTTTGATCCTGAGGTTAACTATTCCGGGTTTGATAACCAGGATATGTTACAGTACAGAACCTTCACTTTTGGTATTAATGTCGGACTTTAATTATAATCCAATGAAAAATAGACCTACTTATATAGCTGTCCTGCTGATGATGTTCCTGTTGGTTTCCTCCTGCAGCAAAGACTTTTTAAAAGAAGAGCCTTCAACTTCAGTTTCTGTAGATAAAGCCATACTGACGGATGGAGACATGATGGAAGCCCTTGCGGGTACTTATAGGATTTTGCAAAGCTATTACCTGTTTGGACGAAATGCAATCGTGATGGGCGATTTGCTTGCAGATAATGTTTATCTGAGCAGTTCTAACTCAGGAAGATTGCTTACCCTGAATAACTATACTTTTGTTGAAGGCAGTACCGAACCCCGATACATTTGGGCACAGAGCTATTACGGTATTTTGCAGGCAAACAGGATTATTGGTTCTGATTTAAAAGGAAGTGTGAACTCAAATCAATTGAGGGCAGAAGCCTATACTTTAAGGGCCTTACTTTACCTGAATCTGGTCAATTGGTATGGCAAACCATACACCGTAAATCCGGCCGCTGATGGCGTGCCTTTGGTTACGGTATCGACCGATAAGGGTGGGGTATTAATTACTCCTCCCAGAAATACGGTTTCGGAAGTATATGTACAAATCCATGATGATTTGGATAAGGCCTATGAAATGATGCCGGAAACCACCCCCGCGATTCATGTTGCCAATACCAATTTCATCTCCAAATACGCCATCAAAGCCCTTCAGGCAAGGGCTTATTTATATCAGGGTAATTATGAAAAATCACGTGATGCAGCATTGCTTGTGGTTAAGAACGGTGGCTATTCCCTGGCTTCAACAGCAACTGCATTTAGCAATTATTGGGCTTCTAATTTACCCAGGACGGATAAAATGGAAACCATTTTTGAGATCAGCAATACCGCTGTAGCTAACAATGGGGTTGAAGGAATGGATTGGCTTTATGCCAGAGGTGGTTTGGGAGATTTACTGGTGACCGACGATACCTACGCGATGTATACCGCAACAGACAGGAGGAGGGATTTGATCCTAAATGGGGTTAGAGGTACCGGCGCCGGGGCATACCAGGCTTATTTTGTCAACAAATACCAGAATGTTGCCAATACAGATAGAGACGAGGTTAAAATACTGCGTTATGCAGAAGTATTGCTGACTTTGGCCGAATCGTATGCGCAATTGAAGGATGAAACAAATGCCAGAATCTACCTGAATATGGTAGCTCAAAACAGAGATCCGCTATTGGCGGCCTACACCTATACAGGGCAGCCGCTGATCAATGCGATCATTTTAGAAAGACGTAAAGAGCTGGCTTTTGAGGGATTGAGATTTTTTGACCTGAATAGAACCAATGTTGATTTTACCAGGCAAAATATGGGCGCTAAGGCTTACTCTTTTTATACTGATGTGAAAACTACAGATTTCAGAAGACTGCAGCCTATTCCTGAAGTAGAGCGGACTGCCAATCCCACGATTGCTAAAAATTCAGGGTATTAAATTTCGACTGGCCATCATGAAAAAAATAGAACTCCGGTCAGGAGAAAGCAGGTTTGTCGCGCTCGATGTCTTTCGCGGGATGACGATCTGTTTTATGATTATTGTCATCAGTCCCGGCTCAGGCGCTTTGCCTTATTGGCCGCTTGATCACGCGGTGTGGAATGGTTTTACGCCGACAGACCTTGTTTTTCCGTCTTTTTTGTTTGCTGTGGGCAATGCCTTGAGTTTTTCGGAAAAAAAGTTTGGCCGCATGACCGATAGTGAGGTCGTGCTGACTATTTTTAAAAGGTCATTTTTAATTTTTCTTTTGGGTTATCTATTGTGTTGGTTCCCATTTTTTAAACTGGCTGCAAACCATGAGGTGCTGCCCATTCCCCTGGCTGAAACCCGTTTTTTTGGCGTATTGCAACGCATCGCCATTTGTTATTTGCTGACAGGATTAGCAGTGCGCTACATCAGCAGAAAGTATTTACCTTATATCGGTGTTGGACTACTGGTTTTGTATTGGGGGGTACTCGTTGTATTTGGTACCACCGATCCTTTTTCAGTTGAAGGTAATGCGGGTACTAAGCTGGATATCTTTTTGTTTGGTAAATCGCACCTGTATTTTGATCACGGTGTATTTGATCCTGAAGGTTTGCTAAGTACCTTTCCTGCCGTGGTAAATACACTGGCCGGGTATCTTGCAGGAAAATATCTTCAGGAAAAAGGAAACTCAATGATGGATTTACGTCCTTTGTTTATTACTGGAGGTATCGGCATTGCAGTGGCGCTCTGCTGGAACCTGCTGTTTCCTATTAATAAAAAGATATGGTCAAGTTCTTTTGCATTGCTGACCATCGGTCTGGATTTGATCCTACTCTCATTATTGGTGTTGGTCACACAGAAAAACAAAGGTGGCAAGAAAGGCTGGACAAGTTTTTTTATCGTTTTTGGTAAAAACCCACTTTTTATCTATATGCTGGCAGAAATGCTATTGGTTGTTTTGCGACGAATACCTGCAGGCAATAGCAATTTATATGAAAAGATAAATGAGGTGGTTTTCCAGGCTGTTTTGCCCGGGCCGGCTGGTTCCCTGTTTTTTGCGCTGGTCAATATGCTTTTTTGCTGGCTTGTGGCGATGGTTTTAGACCGGCATAAAATTTATATTAAAGTTTAATTGGTTGAGCATTGTATTGCCCTTGATTTGTAAATGATGATAAAATTGAAAAAAAGTATTGTGTATTTATTGTTTTTCAGCTTAAGTTCTTTGGCTGGATATGCTCAGGTGCATCCTTATGTTGTCGGCGACCGGTATTCGAGAAAATTCGACATGGATGAAGCTCAGCTCAATGCTAAGACTGTTGAAAAAATTGCCGGTCCTGCCAATCAAAATTGGTTGTGCTTAAAAAAAAATGTGCCTTCCATGGTTGATGCAGCGCCTTCAGTCCCAGACCTTGTCTTTTGTGTCAAGGTACCTCTGGCAGGTACTTATCAATTGTCAACTTATGCCGTTCCTTCAGCCAATGGTGCAACTTTGAAAAAGGATGATGGTGGTAATGTTATGGCATCTTATATCAAAATTCAGATCGGCAACCAACGTGTGACCAGGCGTATTGTATATGACATCCATCAGGCCGCCAACCAGGTTTCGGGTAAATTTGAATTCTCAGGTAAGGATGAGGAAATTAAAATGTGGCTACCTCAAGGAATTCAGTTGGGGAGTGTCGAATTGAAAAATTACAACGATCCTGAAATACCTCTCGAAGCCCGTAATTATGTTCCAAAAGTTGTTCCGCCAGGTACACATCCCAGGTTGTGGGTAACCCAGCAATCCTTGCCGGCACTTCAAGCCAGGGTAAGGGAGGGCGAAAATCAGGCGGTCTGGTTGCAGGTTAGTGCTTTAGCGAAAACACCTTATCATTTTGATTTTAATCCCGATCGTGAAATTTTCTATCAGGAAGAATTGGAGAAGGTATTGCAGGTGAAGGCCTTTTATTATTTAATGAGTAGCGATAAAAAGATTGGTAAAGAAGCAGCACGACTGGCGGTGAATTACCTGTCCGTGCTGGAATTTGGAAATGTAAAATACGGTGACATTACCCGCGAAATTGGCCGGTCCATTTATACCGCTTCATTGGTGTACGACTGGTGTTATGATTTGCTGACAGAAAAGGATAAGCAATTGCTGTACGACAAGATGCTGGGCTTGGCCCGGGAAATGGAAATCGGATGGCCGCCTTTTATGGACAGCATCATTAACGGTCACGGGAATGAAGCGCAGATCAGCCGCGACCTTCTGTCCATGAGTATTGCGCTGTATGAAAAAAATCCGGATCTCTATAAATATACCGCTTATACTGTACTGGAAAATCTGGTGCCGATGCGGAAATTTGAGTATGAATCACCGCGTCATAACCAGGGCGTAGATTATGGTGCGTACCGTTTTGGCTGGGAAATGCATGCTGCATGGTTGTTTTACAGGATGACAGGGTCGCCTGTTTTTGATGATAACATCAAGAAATTAGCTCATTACTGGCTTTATATGCGTTTGCCGGATGGTTATATGCTTCGCGACGGTGACATGTTTAGTGTGAAGTTTGGCGGAAAGAGGCCGCTGTACTGGAAGCAACCGCAAACGATGCTGTTGAGCTATGCTTATGCCAATGATCCATTAATTAAAGGTGAATTTGAGCGTGAAGGTGGCTTGCCGGATAACCCGGTGCTGTTTCTCCTGGTCAACGATCCAAAGCTGAAGGCAAGCCATGATCTCGGCGTGTTGCCGCTTACTAAAGATTTCGGAAAGATATTGGGTTCAATGGTTGCCCGTACGGGATGGGGTAACAGCGAAGAAAGTAAAGATGTGGTTGCGGAAATAAAAGGTGGTGGGTATCATTTTGGCAACCACCAGCAATCTGATGCAGGGGCACTCCAGATTTATCATCATGGTATACAAGTAGGTGATATTGGTTTGTATTTATCTTATGGATCTCCGTATGATTATAATTTCAGCAAGAGGTCTGTAGCGCACAGTATGATGCTCGCTAAAGATCCAGATGAGTCTTTGTTGTTCCGCGCCAAGGTGCTTGATGGGGGTACACGCTTTAACCAGCGTTTTCCTTTATCGCCGCAGGAAGTGGTGTCGGATCCCTGGTTTGACAATGGAAAAGTATTGTCGGCTGATTTTGGACCTGATCCGGTGAAACCCTCTTATAGTTATTTTAAAGTTGATTTGACGGGTGCTTATACCAGTAAAATGAGCAGTTATACCCGTGGTTTTTGTTTTTTAAATCTCGATAGAAAAGATGTGCCGGCAGTAATCGTCCTGACCGACGATATGGTGACAGCAAAACCTGAGTTTCAAAAGTTCTGGCAAATCAATACTTTGAACAAACCAGAACTTTTTGCCGATGAGATGGTGCTGAAGAATGAATTGAAGGGACTGGTCGGAAAAACCCATGTCAGGATGTTGGTACCTGCAGCTACCGATCGTAAAACAGAGATTTTAAGCGGAAAAGATGCCAATAGCACATTTGGTCAGCGCTACGATATCGTATCCGAAAAAGCAGAAGCAAATGGGCACCGCATCCTGATCTCACCTAAAAAAGCCGGCTTGCATGATAAGTTTCTGACGGTATTTCAAATGGCAGAAGGAGACGAAAAGCCACTGCCGATTGATTTTAAAGAGAAAGATGGATGTTATCAACTTGCGATAGCCGACAAAGTGCTGGTGATGGACTCAGGTTCTGATTTACTGTGTAAGGCATTTATGGTAGATGTTCCTGCTCCGGGACTTTCTGAAGTCATTTTGACGGGTTTAAAACCTGGATATTGGCGTGTTAGCCGCGCTGACGGTAAAGTTCAGTTTAATTTTGACCTGAGTCCGGGTAAAAATACGATTTCATTTAAAATCGGTTCTGGTCAGTATGTTGTCAGTCCAGGTAGAGCCTATGGTGTCGATGATTTGAAGTAGTTTATGTATACTTTTTTAAGTATTATTTGTTTTCATAATTTCTGTAAGTATAGAATAGCAATGTGCTATTAGCTACGGGATGTTTTTAAGTTGCTTTGTTAGTTAGTTTTTGGATGCCGTGGTCTATTTGATCCGGCATTTTTTTTTAATTCCCACGGCAGAATAAAAAAATCCAAATAAACTCATTTTTCATTTTGTTGTATACAAAAAAATAATATATTTGTATACATTAATACTCAACTCGCTATTAATCAAACAAAACCGAAGAAACCAAGCTAATCACTAAAACTAAAACTGAAAATCAACCAGATCAACCTTACCTAAATTATTGAATGGCATGGACAGGTCATTTTTGATGCATTCCTTTTGGGTTGCAGCATAGCTACTGCTTTGTCAAAACCTAAGGTATGCTGGTTGATTTGAAGTGTAAACCGAAAGAAAGGAGGCGAAACATGAACCTGCAATAACTACTCAATATCCTGATCTATCCTAGTAATTATAAATAAAAAGAGTGTTTACTATGCAAATCTTACATAGGTAATGAAAACAAATTTTTTTTGGCCAAAGGGCTTTAGTAAATGTTGGAGAATAATGAAATTAACCGTTGTCATTTCTGTAGCGGGTATCTGGCAGGTAGAGGCCAGATTGAATCATGAACATATATCGGTTTGGCAAGATCCTGTTTTGCAGGAGGGAAAGGTTGTTGATGCCGAGGGGATGCCCTTGCCTGGAGTAGAAGTGCGGCTTGTTGGTACAGCTGTGGTAACCATTACAAACGGCAACGGGCAGTACGCGATCAAAGCGAAGCGTGGAGATAAACTTAAGTTTCATTTGTTGGGTTATGTGGATGTTGAAAAAATAGCAGATCTTAAATTCGGTACAGTGGCTTTGACTTCTACTTCCCAGAATTTAAATGAGCTGGTTGTAGTGGGCTATGGAACGCAAAAGAAAGTGAACTTATTGGGGGCTGTGGCTGCCATTAAAGTGGATGAGCAGTTGACCAGCAGGGCTTTACCTAATGTTTCGTCTGCATTGCAGGGGATGTTGCCGGGACTGGCGGTAAATCAGACCTCCGGGATGGCTGGAAACAATAGCGCTACACTTTTAATTCGTGGCCTTGGGACAGTAAATGATGCCAATCCACTGATTGTGGTAGATGGTATGCCTGATGTGAACATCAACCGTATTAATATGAATGATGTGGAAAGCGTTTCTGTGTTAAAAGATGCGGCTTCGGCTGCTGTATACGGTTCTCGTGGTGCAAATGGCGTAATTCTCATTACCACAAAGTCGGGTAAAGGAGCGCAGGGCACAAAAATCAGTGGTTCTATCAGCTCTACTATCCAAAAGCCTACGAATGCATTTGAGTTTTTGCCAAATTACGCGAAAGCATTAACCGTTACACAGCGTGCACAGGCCGTGGGATCTGTGCCAGCCTCTATCAATTTTAAAAATGGGACAATTGACGAGTGGTTTGCCAAAAGCATGATTGATCCATTGCGTTACCCAAATGCAGATTGGTGGGATTTGATCACCAGGAACGGTCAGCTGAATAATTACAATGTGTCGGCTACGGGTGGCAGTGACAAATCGAACTTTTATCTTTCCGTAGGTGTAATGGATGAAAAGGGGATTCAGATAGAAAATGATTTTAAACGATACAACGCGCTTTTTAGCTACGATGCGAAAATTAAAAAGAACATCAGTGCGGGGGTGCGATTTTCTGGAAACTGGTCAAACTACAGGTACAATTACGAGGAGGGCTTTACCGCCAATGGCACAAGCGGGCTGGACATTTTTACAGCACCTGCCGGTATCACGCCTTATGATCCTGTTACCGGATATTACGGTGGTGCGATGGCTTATGGCGAGAGTCCCCTGGCTACTAATCCGTACGTAGATTATATCAACAGGAATAAAAACAATGTGGAACGGCAGGAGGCCATGGGAAATGTGTACATCGAATACAATCCGATTGCAGGGCTTAAGGGCCGTATTGATTACAACCTAAATTATGGCAGTCAGTTTACCTGGCGTGCAGACATCCCTTCCAAAGCCTATAATTTTCAATTGGGTGATTTTGGCTCACGTACTTATGTAGGTGATAACGAAAGGATTTATAACGCCGATAGAAATAATTATAAAACCCAACTTACAGCAAAGATCAGCTACGATAAGACCATTGCGAAGAACCATGAATTGAATGTGATGGCTGCTTATAGTGAAGAGTTTTGGAAGATCAGGACCTTAAGTGCCAACCGGGAAAATAGATTTCATCCCTTGTTGCACGAATTGGATGCTGCCTTAGGTAGTGTGAACATCACCAATAACGGTTCATCGAGCACCGAGGGTATGCGCTCCTATATCGGGCGTTTAAACTATTCGGCCTTTGGGAAATATTTATTTGAAGCCAACTTCCGGGTGGATGGATCCTCTCGTTTCCTTGAAGGGAACCAGTATGGTGTGTTCCCTTCTGCAGCAATAGGCTGGCGTTTTACAGAAGAGTCTTTCATTAAGCCCATCACCGAGAAAATTGGGCTGACAAATGGTAAATTCAGAGCCTCTTATGGTTCTTTGGGTAACAATAACGGAGTGGGATTATATGAGCAACAGGAAGTATTGACAAATACCAATTATGTTGCCAGTTCTGTAAATGGATCTGTAGTCAACCAGCTCGCTGTTCCTGGCTTTCAGAATAGGAAATTGATCAATCAGGATCTGACCTGGGAAAAAACCACAATGCTAAACCTCGGGCTGGATATGGCGTTTTTTGCAAATAGATTAACTACGGAATTTGATTATTACAACAGGTTGACAACAGGGATGATCCGTCCGGGAGATTTGTCAATCCTGCTGGCTGCCGCACTTAGTCCCGCGCCAAGAAAAAATCTTGGTAACCTGAGGAACCGTGGAGTAGAAGCCAACCTCACCTGGAAGGAAAACCGGGGTGATTTCGGTTATATGCTAAATATCAATGCAAGTTACAATGCTACTGTACTGGAGAAATGGCCTGAGTTTCTGGCTAGAAGTGCTGTTTTTATAGACATGCCATATTATTTTGTATATGCGTACCAGTCGTCGGGTATTGCGCAGACCTGGGAAGATGTATACAATGCGCCTGTACAAGGTGCTTCTCCTGGCGATATTTTATTAAAGGATGTAAACGGAGATGGAAGGATTGATCACAATGATCAGGTGGCCTATCCAAATTTTCAAACACAACGGCCAACTACAAATTTTGCTTTCCGGGGTAATGTGTCCTGGAAGGGTTTTGATCTGGGGCTGATGTTGCAGGGCGCAACAGGACGCAAGGATTATTACAACAACAATATGACTAATACCAGGATTACACAAGCCACCAATGTCGCAGTAAACTGGAATCAGTACCTGAATACCTGGACTGTAGATAATCGTAACGCTCAATTGCCGCGTTTAACCAGTGGTACTGCTGCAGCGCCGTTTACAACTAATGCAAGTACATTTTGGTTGGATGACGTGACTTACCTGAGGTTGAAAAATTTACAGCTTGGCTATACATTTAATAAGCCTTACATGAAAAAAATTGGTTTGGGCAGTGTGCGCATTTACGGCTCGGCTGATAACCTGGCTACCATCACCAATTACCGTGGTTTAGATCCTGAAAAGGTGAGTTATAGCAATGACGTGTACCCGCTTAGTAAAATGTTTGTACTGGGCTTGAATGTTGAATTATAAAAGAAGATCATCATGAAACAAAATTATTTTATACGGCTGTCTGTTGTGGTGCTCATGTTCGGGTCGTTTTTACTGAGTTCATGTAGGAAGGATTTGTTGGACCAGAAGTCCACTGTGGGTTTGCCTTCTGCGATTTATTGGCAGACTGAAGCCGATGCAACTTCGGCTCTAATGGGTGTTTATAATGCTTTTCGTTCCAGCTTTGACCGAGATTATCATTTCGAAGGACACGCGGAATTTGTAAAAGTGTACAATACAGGAGCTGTAAGCCCTGTCCCTCTTGGCGTAAATAATCCAAGTAATTATGGCGGCTCGGCATTGGAGACTTACAAAAGTCTGTACGGTGTGATTACCCATGCCAATTACGTGATTGAAAATATAAACCGGCGTATGTTGCCTGCAAAAACTGAAGCGGCTACCCGCAATTTGGAAAGTATCGCCGGTGAGGCCCGTTTACTCCGCGGAATTACCTATTTACGCCTGATTTCTTTATGGGGAGATGTGCCATATGTAGGGAAAATCATTTACAATCCGATAGAGGTAGATACTTTATCAAGGATGCCAATCAGACAAGTAAAGGATTCAATTTTAGCCGATTTTACTTATGCATTTGAAAAGTTGCCCTTGAAAAATCCGGTGATTAGCCGTCCTTCAAAGCCTGCTGCTTTAGCTTTCAGAGGAAAAATGCAGTTGTTCTGGGCAAGCTGGAATAAGTTTGGCTGGCCGGAATTGGATAAGTTTAAACCCAGTGCTACTGAGGCGGAAACAGCCTACAGAGCGGCTGCGGCAGATTTTAAAGGTGTCATTCAGGATTACGGCCTAACGTTATTTAGGGGAGGTGACCCCGGGCAATGGGGAACCATGGGAGCTGCGGATGTATTGCCAAATTACTATTATATGTTTATTCCCAATCCCGGGAATTTAAATGCGGGTGGAGAGATGTTGATGGTATTGCCGCATGGCTCAGGTTTGACTCCGACACAGGGAGATGAATACCAACGCGTTTTTACGGGGCCGCTGAATGGCTTGGGGCAAAATCAGGTGATACCGCGTTATGAACTGGCCAACCGTTATCAGTCTACCATTACGGGCGACTTCCTGCCTCCCCTTGTACAGATCCAGCCTAATGTGGCGGCTGCGCGGACGGCGCCTAACTCTGCCATTAATCCAGATAGCTATAAAGACAGGGATTACAGGATGAAGGCGACCATGCTTTGGGATTATGAAAAGATCATGGGGCAGGGAGAGGTTGACCAGACTTCCTATGTGAATTTCCTTTATAAGACTTACACAGGTAATTCGGTAATCAACGGTGTTTCCTACCCTAATTTTGCAGACAATGGAACCAATTTTTCCGGGTATCAATTTAGAAAGTTCGTTCGGAATTATGGCGGCTTAGCCAGAAGTAATGGCGATTTTAACTGGCCTGTAATGCGGCTGGCAGATGTGTTTTTAATGTATGCCGAAGCAACAAATGCCGTGGATGGTCCTCAGGCTGATGCCATTGCCCTGGTAAACCGGGTGCGGCGCCGGGGAAATCTCCCACCATTGGCTTCATCCAAAACATCTGGTCCCGCTGCGTTTTTTAGCGCCATTGAACAGGAAAGGATTGTGGAGTTGGTCGGTGAAGGTCAGCGTGCATTTGATTTGCGTAGATGGCGGGCGATCGAAAGGGTTTTTGGGCCGGCATACGGCGATGGCAAGTGGTTTATGGATACTCACGGAAACAATTGGGAACGTTTTTTTCAAAATGCATCCGAGTTGATTTATCAGCGCTGCTACATCTACCAGATCCCGGAAAGTGAGCGTACGCGGAACCCAAATCTGAGTCAAAATATACCATGGAGATAACCTTTAATTTAAATTGATTGAAATGAAAAAGTCACTATACTTTAGCCTGATCTTTTTGGCGATGTTCACCGCTTGTAAAAAAGGATTCCCTGTTGATGATGATGGGTTGCTGATCACTACGCGATCCGATTGCTATGTGAGTAGTTTTGAGATCCTGGGAGCAGACTATCAGACCGTAAGAAGTAAAGCGGCTGTTGTAGATACCACGGCACAAACAGTAAACGTTGAAGTGCTCTTTGGCACCGATTTGAAAAATCTTTATCCACAGTTTACTTTGGTTACTGACGCCAAATTGGATCCTAAAATTCCAGGAAAGGTTGATTTTTCGGACCTGAGCAATCCAAAACAATGGACAGTGGTTTCGGGTAACCGGAAGGTTAAGAAAACCTATACAGTTTATTTAACGGTTCAAAAAATAAATTAAAAAATAGCATCATGAAAAAAACACATATTTTATGTCTGTTGGGGCTCTTGATTTTCGCTTTTACAGGTTGCAAGGAAAAGGAATACGCGGTGCCAACGCCAAAATCCGGACTCCAGAATGATGTCATTAAGCGTTCTTTAGGACCAGGAATTGTTGGTTTGGATATGGAGTTTGCCTACGCAATGGCCTTGCTTCCTGAGCAAGGGAAACTGGTTTCTGCTACGGTTACAGCTTCCATTGCTGGTGCAACAGGAACTTATCTGGATAATAAGTTTTACAGTACCAACAGCAGTGGTGTAGAAGTTGGTACTGTGGTGGGCAGCGCTTCCGTAAACAGTGGTAATGCAACAACGGTAACTTACAACGCTGATATTTCAGCAGCAACACTGCGGTATTTTTACCGGATACCTGAAGAGGCCCGGGGTCGGGATGTTTCGTTTACGTTTTCGGTGACAGGGAGTAATGGCGAGACTGTTAGTTATAAAATGGGTCCTTATCCGATCAGAAGAATGGAGCTTAAAAAGGGCTTAGTTGTTATCGATCCTACAACTTCTTATTTGTCAATTGCGGATATGGCAGTATATGACGCAACGTTTGCTGCTGCCAATCCAACAAAAATTGACCTTATTTATTTGTATCGTGCCATTACAGGTGTAACGTTTAATCATGCGCTGGTGGCGCCAACTGCAAGTGCCGAATATCGTCCGGGTATCAGTTTGCCGGCTGGTTTGAATAATAAAACCAAAATGATCAAGGCATGGGATGTCAGGGACCAGCAACTGGTAATCGGTTCTGCGGTGGCAACAAGCGTGTTTGTTGATGATGTCGATCTGGAGCAGCGTAATTTTACAGATGCTCCAGATTTTGCAATCAATACACGGGCAGAGTCGGGGATTTGGCTGGAGACTGCAGACGGAAAATACCGCGCCTATATTTACATCAATAGTGTGGTGAATACAGCAACAAGTAAGCAGATGACCATCAGCATCAAAAGGTTAACCATGAAATAAAAAGAAAAAATAACTATTTATGCGATGGGTACGATGAACTAAGCCGGAATCTAATATTAAATGCATAAATTGTTTTAGTATCTTGCGCTGTTTTTAATATTGTTTACTTTTTACAAATAATTTTGTTTACATATTGGTATGAAAGAGGACTCACAATCAAATAAAGTATATTCCGAATTGCGGAAAAAGATATTGTCGAATCAATTGGTGCCCGGGACAAGGTTGAAAGAAGATGTATGGGCGACTAAGACTGAGGTTAGCAGGGTTTCTGTTCGTGAGGCATTGAATCGTTTGCTGGGAGAGGGCTTGTTAGAGGTCGGAGAGAAAGGAGGGTATTATATCAAGTCAATGACTGCGGCCGATGTGCGGGAAATCCGTGAGATTCGTGAGTTGTTAGAGCTTGGCGCTTTGAGGCTTGCGTTTAACCACGTGACTTCCGAAGATATTCTGGAGTTGGAAAAGATATGTGATGATTTTTCTGCCATGGTTAAAAACGGATATTTTTCAGGAGCTTGTGAGGCAGATGTGAAATTTCATGAAACCCTGATCAATCTGGCCAAGAATGAAAAGTTAAAGCAACTTTATGAATTGAGTAATATTCCATTGTTTCACTTGAAATTGGGAAGATCACTTACGCATATGGATGATTATGAATTGACCGATAAGGAACACCGGGAGATTTTAAAAGCGCTTAAGTCCAGAAGTTTGAAAAAGGCGGAGGAGTTTTTGAGTAAGCATTTACTTCGTGGGGAAACTGCTTCATTGGAGTTGGAATAACACTCCGGAGGACATATCTTATAAAAAAGCCTGGTCATATGGATGACCAGGCTTTTTTTATACTAAAAAAATAGAATTCAAAAAAAATATAATATTTAATGTTTACGATTTTGTTGTATACAAAATTTAAATATATTTGTATACAAAACTAAAGTATTGCTGTTTATATTTTGATCAATAACAGTTCTGGCTTTGGTTAACAATGGTGGAAAATCTAAAACTTTAAAAAAATGATGAATAGTTGGTTAAAGTCTGATGCAGTAATTACCAAAAATGAAAGATGGATTCCAGGCGGTGTAGTTTCGCTCAATCGGAAATCTGAACCCAATATCTGTTTTTCAAAAGGTAAGGGAAGCCGGGTCTGGGATATTGAGGGAAATGAATATATCGATTACCAGGCTGGTTTTGCGGCGGCCTTTCTTGGGCATAATGATGTAGATGTAAACTCAGCTGTTCTGGGCTCGTTACATGACCAGAGTGTGCTGATGGGCGCTGGTCCGACTGATCTGGAAGGGCAATTTGCGGAATTGTTCTGTAACAGTGTTCCCAGTGTTGAAAAACTGCAAATCACCACTACTGGTTCTGAGGCTACTTATCATGCCATCAGGATTGCCCGTGCGGTAACTGGACGCGATCACATCATCATTATGCAGGGTGGTTACAATGGCTGGCACAATGATGTGGCTTGCAATGTGATCAGTAACCTGGAAGATATCGGCGCGCGTGTAAGTCCTGGGGAGTATCCTTTTGATTCTTTGTCCGCAGGCATTCCTGAGCAACACAAAGCGCTCATACATGTGGTAAATTACAACGATCTTGAATCTGTAGCCTACATCACTAAACGATATCCTGTTGCCTGTATGATTCTGGAACCCATCCTGCAAAATGTAGGTATCGTGAAACCTGAGCCTGGTTATCTGGAAGGTTTGCGTAAAATGGCAGATGAAATTGGTTTTCTATTGATTTTTGATGAGGTAAAAACTGGCTTTCGTCATGCTCTAGGGGGATATCAAAGTATTTGTGGTATAACTCCGGATTTAAGCACCTTCGGCAAAGCGATTGCAAACGGTTACCCAATGGGGGTAATTGCTGGGAAAGCTGCTTATATGGATTATTTTGTGCATCCTGATAAAGAAAAACGCGTATTGATTGCAGGTACATTTAATGCACATCCTTTAACTACTATAGCGGCAATTGCCACGCTTAAAAAATTGTCTTCTCCTGAATTTGCTGTTTACCAGCATGTCGACCAGCTGGGCGCTGTTTTGGAGAACGGACTTAATGACATCCTTTCTCAGTATGATAAGCCATTTTATGTAGCCCGTCAGGGATCTGCATTTTGTGTTTATTTTATGGATCATGCTCCAAAAGATTTTCACGATATTGCCCTGCACAATGATGCTGCTTTTGATAAAGAATACCGCCGGAAATTAATTGAGGAGGGAATATTTAATTTCCCATTACCCTCAAAGCAAGGAAGTATTTCATATGCACATAGCATGGCGGATATTGAGGAGACCCTGGAAAAAAATAAAAAAGTATTGTCAGCACTGTTAGGTAAATAATCAGAAATACACAGATGAAAATAACAGCGATAGAAACCTTTGTGTGCCATGCGCGCATGCGGAACTGGATTTTTGTGAAAGTTGTAACGGATCAGCCCGGACTATGGGGTTGGGGTGAAGCCACATTGGAATGGCATACGCGGAGCGTTGTAGGGGCCATTGAAGATTTATCACAATTGCTGATTGGTGAAGATCCACGGCGCATTGAGCACCTCTGGCAGATGATGTACCGCCAGCATTTCTGGCATGGCAATGGAATTGTGCGGGGGACTGCCATCAGCGGGATTGACATCGCCTTATGGGATATTGCCGGGAAGATCCATGGGGTGCCCACACATGAACTTTGGGGTGGACGTGTTCGTGATTATATCCGCTTGTATTGTCACCTGGGTGGCGGTAAAATGGAAGATTTTTACCAAACCCGGCCAGATGATGCCAGTCGTTTCGGTGACTTAGCCATACAGGCTGTGGAAGACGGTTTTACTGCATTTAAGTCAATGGCCGTGCCCGAGACTATGCCTTTGGAAGGTTTGAAGCCGATTCATTATGCGGAGGCCTGTGTAAAGTCGATGCGTGAAGCGGTAGGTAATGATATTGACATCATGGTTGATTGCCATGCGCGGCCCAGTCCGCGGATGGGCATGCAGTTTGCTAAAGCGTTGGAACCTTATGGACTCTACTTTTTCGAAGAGCCTTGCTGGCCAGAATCTATTGAAGATATTGCGCTGATCCAACGTGCGGTATCTACACCAATTGCAACCGGTGAAAGACTGGTTACCATTCATGCCTTCCGGGAATTGTTTGAAAAACGAGCTGTTAGTGTGATCCAGCCCGACATTACCCATTGCGGTGGCTTGAGTGAAGTTCGGCGCATCGCGGCAATGGCCGAAGCGTATCGCATTTCAATCGCACCTCATAATCCGCAAGGCCCGGTCAGTACAGCGGCTTCCATTGAATTTGGTTTTGCGACACCGGGTTATATCATTTGCGAAAGTGTACACAACGATGTGCCATGGCGTGCAGATGTGGTTAGTGAAGGCTTTACTGTTGAACCTAAAGGTAGGGTTGTGAGACCCAATACACGTCCCGGACTTGGTATTGAAATCAATGAAGAAGCGGTGAAAAAACATCCTTTTCAACAGGAGGTATTGCAAAGAACATTTTATAGAGACGGAAGTGTAGGGGACTGGTAGACCGAACATATGCATATGAAAAAATTGTTTCAGGATAAGGTGCTGATCATCAGCGGAGGCTTGGGAGATATCGGAAAGGCGATTTGCAGGGAGTTCGCAGCACAAGGTGCTGCCATAGCAATAGGCGATTTGCAGTCGCCGGATGAGGCTGAGGTGTTTTTAAACGAACTGAAGCAGGATCATCAGGTGAAATCACATTATGCCCAGGTGGATATATCGGATGCGCAGGCGGTGACTGGTTGGCTGGAACAAGTAGAGCATCATCTTGGCGTAGCTTCTTTGGTTATTTCAAATGCTGCAAGAGTGACGCAGGCCAACCTGCACGGACTCAGTCCGGAAGCCTGGTCACACGAACTTCGTGTTAACCTGGATGGCGCCTTTTACCTGACGCAGCAGGCTACCAAACGCATGCTGGAGAAAAACCTGTCTGGTCACGTTATTTTTATCGGCAGTTGGGCGGCTGAGGCCGTTCATCCCAATCTGCCTGCTTATTGTGTTTCTAAAGCCGGTTTGCGGATGCTTTGCAAATGCATGGCATTGGAATTGGCTCCCCACCGGATTCTCGTGAATGAGGTCGCACCTGGTTATGTAAATGCCGGATTGAGTGCAGAGATCTGGGCTAAAAATCCGGGTCTGATTGAGAAAGCGGCAGCGCAGGTTCCGGTTGGGAAAATTATGACAGCTGCAGATGTGGCAAAACAGGTCGCGCATTTGTGCCATCCTTCCAATGAGCACATTACCGGTAGCACTTTATTAATGGATGGCGGACTTTCACTTCAGGCTTTATGACATTTGATCCATCATTCGCCGGAATAATAGGTGTTGCGCAGGAAGATGTCACACCTCCATCAGGTATTTATGCCCGTAACTGGGGAGCTGCGAAGCATGACGTTGCAGAAGGCATACACAGGGCGCTTAAACTGACCTGTATGACTTTTCAGGACCATCAGTCGGCAAGTCCAATGGTATTGGTGTCGCTTGATTTGGGTTGGTGGAAAAGTGCTGCAGATGAAAAAGAGCTGCGTAGTTCAATATTGAAAGCCCTTAACCTGGAGCCTTCACATTTGATGCTTTGCTTGTCACACACCCATGCGGGGCCGGGTTTGTTTTCTGAAGATGCCTCAAAACCTGGTGGTCAGTACATTATCCCTTATCTTAAATACATTCAGGTGCAAGCCATTTCGGCTATTCAGAAAGCATTGGCGGTAGCTTCAGTGTCTACGCTTTCCTGGCGTTATGGAAAGTGTGCGCTTGCGACCAACCGTGATCTGAAAGATCTAACAGCAGATCGTTTGCTGGTTGGCTATAACCCGGAATTGGAAGCAGACGATACCTTGTTGGTTGGCCGCGTGACCAATAGCAGTGGACAGATTACGGGGGTTATCGTAAATTATGCCTGTCACCCAACAACACTGGCCTGGGACAACCGGCTGATTTCTCCGGATTATGTGGGTGCAATGCGTGAATTGCTGGAAGAAAGCACGGCTGCGCCATGTCTTTTTTTACAGGGGGCATCGGGAGATCTGGCGCCGGCAGAACAATACTCTGGTGATTGTCAGCTTGCTGACAGATATGGTCGGCAATTGGGGCATGCTGCACTCGCTGTGCTGGAGGCAATGTATGCGCCTGATAATGTGCTGGTTTTGGATAAAGTGGTGGAATCTGGAGCGCCTCTTGCGGTCTGGAAAGGGGAGCACCAACCATCATCCGGTAGTTTGGGTGTGCAGATGATTCATATTCCACTGGTATTGAAGTCACTTCCTTCATTGTCGGAGATTGAGCGCGACTGGCGTGCCTGTGAAGATCATGTGTTGAAAGAGCGATTGTGGCGGATGCGTGGAATTCGTAAAACGGTAGGAGAGGGCGATGTTTCCGATATGCCGCTGTGGATATGGCGATTGGGAAGTGCCTGTCTGATCGGACAGCCTAATGAAGCTTATTCCTGGTTTCAGCAGGAATTGCGTGAGCAACTGAAACCAGCTACGGTTGCAGTCATGAATATTGTAAACGGCTATGCTGGTTACCTGCCGCCACGAAAATTGTATACAAAAAACATGTATGCCATTTGGCAAACACCTTTTGCCGAAGGATCGCTTGAGCAATTAACTGCAGCAGCAACAGCTGCAGCAAAAATGATCATGAAATAAACCAAAAACAAACCAAAACTAAACCGAATGAACTCAAATTTCAGCACACTGGATGCCATCGTTTTTGGTGTTTATATACTTGGCATTGTTGTCCTGGGCATTTATGCTTCCAGAAAGCGCAGCAGCACAAAAAGGGATTATTTTTTGGCTGGCGATAAACTGCCCTGGTGGATGGTTGGAGGTAGTATTATTGCGGCAAACATCAGCAGTCACCAGTTGGTAGGTGTGATGGGGGTTGCCTATAGCCGTGGTTTTGTGGCGGTAGTAACGGAATGGGGTGCTATACTTATTGGCTTTAATGCCTTGTTGTGGGTTTTTCTGCCTTTTTACCTTAGAAACGGGTTCTATACCATGCCTGAGTTTTTACAAAAGCGTTTCGGCGAAGGGGCACGAACCATTTATTCCGTACTTGTATTGTTAACCTATATTTTTGTGGAAATCAGTGCAGTGCTGTACCTGGGCGCATTATCCTTGCAGGCTTTGCTTGGGATTCCCATGATTACGAGCGTCTTGATTCTCGCCATTACCACTGGGATCTATACCATTGCAGGTGGGTTACGCGCAGTAATCTGGACGGAAATGGTGCAATTGGCTGTGTTGATGCTGGGGATGTTCGCGCTTTCTTACACCACGATCGACGCTGCGGGTGGATTTTCTGCTGTCCTGGAGACGACGAAGGACTGGAAACTGATGATGCCGGCAAGTGATCCTGATTTTCCCTGGACCATGTACCTGGGGGGACTTTTGTGCATCAGTATTTTTTACAACGCAACCAATCAGTTTATTGTACAGCGTACGCTGGCTGCAAAAAATGAGTGGCATGCACGTATGGGCATTATTTTTGGTGATTATCTTAAGTTCCTGCTTCCTTTGCTGATTATATTTCCTGCCCTGGTGGCAGCAAAACTATTCCCTGATCTGGATAAGCCTGATTTATTGTTCGCAACGCTGGTTGAGCATTTGCTGCCCTCCGGATTGGTTGGATTGGTCATGGCCGGCTTGATCGCCGCAGTGATGTCTCATCTTTCGGGCGCGATCAACTCCTGCACGACCATTTTGACCATGGATGTGTATCTGCCCTATATTAAACCCAAATCAACAGAAAAGGAAAGCATCAGATTTGGAAAAATTACAGGCGTCATTGTCATTACCTTAGGTATTATTTGTACTGCCTTACTTACTCAATACTCGCATAAGCCGATTTTTATTTACCTCATGAATGCCTATGGGTATTTTACGCCTGGCATCGCATCGATGTTTTTGCTGGGCATCTTATGGAAACGTACAACGCATACAGGGGCTGTTGCAGCGGGATTGCTCACCATTCCTTTGTCATTGGCTATTGAGTATGGATTTCCAGGGATGCCCTTTTTTAACCGTACCGGCATTGTGTTCTGGTCCTGCATGGCCTGTTGTGTTGTGGTCAGTTTGTTTACCAGGGCTAAGCCTGCAAATGAACTGGAAGGCTTAATCTGGACAAGGGATAGCCTGTCTCTTCCGCTTGCAGAGCGGGCCCAGCAACGAGGGTTACGCAATCCTTTCATCTGGTGGGCTATTGTCACAGCTATGGTACTTTATTTCTACATCAAGTACGCATAATATACCCTTGGTTCAGGCTTTGTTTTGCTGTTGCCTGAATTCCGGCACTGCAAATTCTGTCTTGTTATTCAATCGTTTTGCGTAGCTAAAAATATTTTTCATTATTATATTTTGTATACAAAAAAATAATATATTTGTATACATATGTTATTGATGGAGGTACTTCATGCTAAGCATATGCCCAAAAACTAAACAATTTCGAACTACAAATTAGGCTAAATGAAGATTTCTTTAAAAAAATGGCTGGTCTCGCTCGGTCCCGGTATTGTCACTGCGGCCATTGTTTTTGGGCCGAGTAAAATTACAATCACATCTAAAATGGGTGCAATGTATGGCTACAGCTTGCTCTGGGTTGTGGTTGTTGCAGTGTTCTTTATGATTGTCTTTACTTCCATCAGTTCCCGTATTGGCCTGGCAAGTGAGGTTTCCTTATTGAGCACCATTCGCAAGGAATATGGGAAATGGGTGTCTTCTCTTATGGGAATTGGTATTTTCCTGGTGGCTGCTTCCTTTCAAGCCGGAAATTCCATAGGTGTAGGGATCGCGGTTGGAGAAGCTACTGGAACTCAGCCTGCGCAATGGATTATTCTGTTTAATGCGATTGGCATCGGTTTGTTGTTTTTTCGTAATTTCTATAAAACGCTTGAGCGTTTGGTGATTACCATTGTCACCCTAATGTTGTTCTCCTTTTTGACCACGATGTTCCTGGCTAAACCAGACGTTTCCGGAATTGTTAAAGGATTTATCCCTTCCGTTCCAGAAGGTTCGGGCGGACTGCTCATTGCTTTTTTCGCATCCTGCTTTTCTATTGTCGGAGCGTTTTACCAAAGCTATTTAATCCAGGCCAGGAAAAAAATCAGTCCCGATCTGGTGCTGGACAACAGTAAAGGCCTTGCGGGAATGATCATTCTCGGGGTGATGAGTTCGGTGCTCATGATCTGTGGAGCTGCGGTACTGAACAGGCAGGGCATTCCGGTAAACAAGGCCTCGGATATGGCGCGTGCACTTGAACCGCTGTTTGGCCACAATGCGTCCCTTTTGTTTTTAATCGGCCTGTTCGGCTCGTCTTTCTCTTCCCTGGTTGGTAATGCAACCATAGGTGGATCATTGCTTTCTGATGGCTTTGGATACGGAAGTCAGCTGGATTCGAAGATCGTTAAAGCCTTAATTGCCCTGGTGATGATTATCGGTGCTGTAATTGCCATAAGTTATGAGAAACCCCCTTTGGAGCTGATCATTTTTGCCCAGAGTGTGACCATATTTTTAGTGCCATTTATCGGTGCAGCGATGTACCTGCTTTCCAATAAGCAAAGTTTAATGGGTACTTATGTCAACACGCCGTTTATGCGTTATGCCGGTTTTACCGGAATACTCATTCTGGTTTTACTGGCCATTTATAATTTTAGCGAAGTCTTTTTGAAATAACATATAAATCAACATAAATACCTACACACAATGAGTAATTTGACGTTGTTAGAACAAGAAATTCTAAAGCCCTCGGCGGCATTGGTGGAAGACGTAAGTCGCATTAAAGGAGACATCATCCTGTTGGGCGTTGCCGGTAAGATGGGGCCGCCTATGGCACGATTGGCTAAACAAGCTGTTGACCTGGCTGGTAGCGGTCAGCGCATCATCGGTGTATCCCGGTTTTCAGATCCGGCATCGCGTACGGCATTAGAAGCCGCAGGAGTAGAAACCATTTCAGCAGATCTGCTGAATGAGTCAGACCTATCTTCACTGCCCGATGCCGCAAACGTGATCTATCTTGCCGGCCATAAATTTGGTACGACCGGCAAGGAGGCTTTTACCTGGGCCATGAATGCCTATTTACCGGGCAGGGTAGCAGAAAAATACAGAAATTCCAATATAGTTGCCTTTTCATCAGGCAATGTATTGCCATTTGTTCCGGTAACTTCTGGCGGAGTATCTGAAGAAACCAGTCCGGAACCCATTGGAGAGTACGCACAATCCTGCCTCGGCCGCGAGCGGGTTTTTGAGTATTTTTCGCAGAAAAACAATACACCCACGCTGATTTACAGACTGAATTATGCAGTCGATTTTCGCTATGGGGTATTGGTCGAAATAGCCAAATCAGTGTTGAGTGGAAAAGCCATTGATTTAAGAACCGAGAATGTTAACGTAATCTGGCAGGGCGATGCCAATGAGATTGCCATTCGTTCCTTGCTACACTGTGAATCACCGGCAAAGATACTGAATGTTACAGGACCGGAAATCTTATCCATCAAGTGGGCCGCCAATCAGTTTGCTGAAATTTTTGGTAAAGAACCAAACTTTATCCATGAAAGTGCAGGTACCGCCTTGCTAAACAATGCCTCGGCTTGTCACAGGTTGTTTGGGTATCCAAAAGTGACCATTCGCGAAATTATTGAATTGACAGCAACCTGGATGCAGCAAGGTGGAGAAGCCTTAAATAAACCAACACATTTTCAAGAAAGATCAGGTAAATTTTAAATCATGGCGACACAGTTATTATCTTTAAAAAAGAAATCAATCCTGCAGCAGGGAACAGTTATTCCTGCGCATCCGCTGGCATTGCATGCCAATCGCGAACTTGATGAGGATCACCAGCGTTTGCTGACCCGGTATTATCTGGCCTCAGGTGCAGGCGGTATAGCGGTAGGCGTGCACAGTACACAGTTTGCCATTCGCAATCCAGAAATAAACCTGTATGAAAAGGTATTGGTGCTTGCGGCGGAAGAAATAGCCAAATCCGGTATTCAGGATGACTTTATCAGCATTGCCGGAATCTGCGGAAATACAGAACAAGCCATTAATGAAGCGCAAATCGCATTGAAGCATGGCTATGACATGGGGCTATTGAGCATGGGAGGCCTGCAGGATCAAACTGAAGCACAGATTTTAGATCGTACCATGGCTATAGCTGAAGTGATGCCTGTATTTGGTTTTTACCTGCAGCCAAGTGTTGGTGGAAGAATCTTTTCATATGATTTCTGGCTGCAATTTGCCAATATTGAAAATGTACTGGCCATCAAGGCAGCTCCTTTTAACCGTTATCAGACTTTAGACCTGGTCAGGGCAGTTTGTCATTCCAACAGGAACAAGGAAATTACGCTGTATACGGGTAATGATGACAACATTGTGGGGGATCTGCTGAGTAAATACCAATTTGAAATTGATGGCCAGACCGTCACCAAAAGATTTGAGGGTGGCTTATTGGGGCACTGGGCAGTGTGGACCAATGCTGCGGTTAAGCTTTTTGAAGAGATCAAAGCCTGCCGGAATTCAGGATACCAGGGAACGGCCGAACTGCTCACAAAAGGCATTGCGGTCACTGATATGAACGCCGCCATTTTCGATCCTGCACATGGATTTCATGGCTGTATACCTGGTATTCATGAAGTGCTGAAAAGACAGGGGCTGCTGGAAGGAATTTGGTGTCTGGATCCGGCTGAAAAATTGTCTGAAGGCCAGGCTGAAGAAATCAGCAGGGTCTGCCTCGCTTATCCGGAATTAATTGATGATGATTTTGTGGAATCTTTCCTCGCCACACAAAAATCATAAATAATAAATGAGATATTTATAACAGGAATTATGATACGTTTGATCAGCATAGTTGTCTTATTAGCGCTCGCAGCATTGTTCATTCATTGCAGTTCTTCCAATCTTCATAACCCGCCCGAACAACAGTTCCGAATTGGCGCAAGTACCGTTGGCATACAATCTGTTGCCACCCATTTAAATGTTCCCTGGCAAATTGCATGGGGGCCGGATCAGCAAATTTGGTATACAGAGCAATCTGGCAGCATCAGTAAAGTAAATCCTGAAAATGGTCAGATCAAACACCTTTTAAAACTTACTGATGTATTTCGTGACCGCACCTCTGGCTTGCTGGGCATGACTTTGCATCCTGATTTTAAAGCACATCCTTATGTGTTTATCAACTATACCGGCTATTCTAAAGAAAAAAAACGGGTGTCCAGAGTTGTCCGTTACAATTATGAGGCCGCGAAAGACACCTTAGTCAACCCGATGCTGTTTTTGGAATATCCGGCCTGGACCTCTCATTTTGGTTCCCGTATTGTTATTGCCAGCGATGGAAAAGTGATGATTTCTACTGGTGATGGCGCGCAGGACGATAATGCGCAAAATATCAATTCACCCAACGGGAAGATTCTGCGTTACAACCTTGACGGAAGTATCCCGGCTGACAATCCTTTTAAAAACAATCCGGTATGGGCCTGGGGACTTCGAAACCCGCAGGGACTTGTGGCCGTCGGCAACAAAGTGTATTGCTCGGAACATGGTGATGCTACAGATGATGAAGTGAACCTGGTTAAAAAAGGGGCTAACTATGGCTGGCCAGTTGTAGAGGGCTATGTCAATACCGACAAAGAAAAACTTTTTGCGAGGGATTCTATGGTGACAGAACCGCTTAAGGCATGGACACCAACAATTGCGCCAGCAGGAATGACCTATTATGCTTCCAGTAAAATACCTGAACTGAAGGGAAGTTTGCTGTTGACTACTTTGAAAGGGAATAGCCTGCGTGCGCTAAAACTAAATACTACCGGAACTGCCCTGGTTAAAGATGTCAGCTATTTTGAAAAGGCATTTGGAAGGTTGAGGTCTGTATGCGTTTCACCAGCGGGTGACATTTATGTTACCACAAGCAACCGCGACTGGAACCCTAATGCTGTTGCGGGTAAAAATGACGATCGTATCCTTAGGATTTATTTATTAGACGCAAAACTGGTGAGCGCAAGTGTCAAATCAGCAGTGGTTAAACCTAAAACTCCCATAGCTTCTAATAAAGGAGCGTTACTATATACCAATTACTGTGCTTCCTGTCACAAGGAAGATGGTAAAGGTATTCCAAATGTCTTTCCAGCACTTGCAAAGGCCGCAATCGTGGCCGGTCCTAAAGCTCCGATGTTACAAACCGTGCTTAATGGTCGAAAACAAATGCCTAAATTTTCATTTTTAAACGATAAAGATCTGGCCATATTGCTAACTTATGTACGCCATAAGTTTGGTCAGTCAGGCCCAGTATCGGATACAGATGTAAAGACAGCGAGACACTAACAGAACCACAAACCGAATATCTAACCATAGTTCATGAACATATGAAACCTAAACAACCAGAAAACCACAATTCCAGGAGAGATTTTATCAAGAAATCAGCTATCGGATTGGCCGCATTCACCATTGTGCCAAGATATGTACTTGGCGGAACCGGATTTATCGCACCTAGTGATAAACTCACTAAAGCCGTAATTGGAGTAGGTGGGATGGGGCGGAACCATTTTCCTTATGACGGTACACAAGTCGTGGCCATTTGTGACGTAGATCAAAAACATCTTGAGCTGGCAAAATCTATGCTGGATAAAGGCGTCAAAACTTTCAGCGATTACCGCGAACTGATTAAACTTCCGGAAGTTGACATTGTACATATTGCTACACCGCCACATTGGCATGGGATTATGGCTGTTGACGCCGCCAATGCAGGTAAGGACATCTGGTGCGAAAAACCGATGACACACACCATTGGAGAGGGGAAACGCGTAATGGAGGCTGTACAAAAGCATGGCCGGATGTTTCGTTTAAATACCTGGTTTCGTTTTAAAGATAATTTTTACGGAATGGGGACCACCGTAAAGCCGATCAAGAAATTGGTGGACAGTGGTTTGCTGGGTTGGCCATTGAAAGTGACTGTAGGTAAGCATACTGGCTATGACTGGAAGTTTTACTGGGTAGGTAAAGACAATCTTGCCCCTCAGCCTGTTCCAGCAGAGCTGGATTACAATGCCTGGTTGGGTCCAGCGCCCTATAAACCTTACAATGCACATCGTGTACATCAAACTTTTCGTGGATATTGGGATTATGATGGGGGCGGTTTAAGTGATATGGGGCAGCATTATATCGATCCGATCCAGTATTTTCTGGGTAAAGATGATACCAGTCCGGTTGCTGTAGAAGTGGATGCACCACAACAACATACCGATGCTGTTGGGACCTGGAGAAGAATAACATATACATATGCCGATGGTTGCCAGATTATATTGGACGGAGAAGGGAAAGATACCAATGTGCCTTACATCGAAGGACCCAAAGGAAAGCTTTATCCAGGCTTTAAATCAGATATTCCTGATCTGGAAAGAAAGCTGGCTGCATTTCCGGATCCGGCTCCGCAAATGACAGATTTTGTGGAATCTGTGAAAACCAGGCAGCAGTTTGCTTTGAATGAAGAAAATGGACACCGTTCCTGCAACATTGTGAACATGGGATTGATTGCCCTCAGACTTGGGCGATCATTAAAATTTGACCCGGTAAAACAAGAATTTATTGATGATGAAGGTGCAAACAGGCTCATTAATCCTGTCATGCGGGCTCCTTTCTCTATTTAATTTAACCTTACAGATTCACATTTCATAGTATCATCATGATCAAAAAAATACTTTTTATATGCCTATCCATTGTCATGTTTCAACATGTAGGCCATGCACAGGATAAAAAAGACGAGCGTACCGTCGCTACCCGTATTGCTGATTTATTGGCGCAGATGCCAGCCAGCGATGCAGCGCTGTTCAAAAATAACATGAACGATATTGCCAGCCTTGGCGAAGAAGGCTACGTCAGCCTGATCAGCAAACTGACTGAGCCTGGCAAGGGCAATAATTCGTTGATAGAATATACCGTAGGCGGATTTTCTGCCTATGTAAGCCAGAATGCAAAAGAAGACTGGCGAAAAATGAGCGTTAATGCCTATTGTAAAGCGTTACAAAAACTAAATGACAAACAAAGCAGATCATTCCTCATCAGTCAGTTTGAACTGGTGGGTAAAGATGATGCCGTACCTTGTTTAACCGGTTTTTTAACAGACAATGATTTGGCAGATCCCGCATCAAGAGCGCTCGTAAAAATCAATACACCAGCTTCCAAAGCGGCTTTGTTAAGCGCTCTGGCAAAGTCGGCCGGACCGGCAAGGTTGTCCATTATTGAATCCCTGGGAGATAGCCGCTATCAGGCTGCCGCCCAACCGATCCAAACTTTGATTGCCGCTGAAACAAATGCGGACTTTCTGAAGGTGGCTTTATATGCCCTTGCCAATATTGCAGATCCATCATCAGCGCCTGTATTGGCCTCCGCTGCTGATAAAACTGGCTATGGATATGATTACACGAATGCTACTGCAGTTTACCTCACGTATGCGGAGCAACTGCTTAAAAATGGAAATCAGACACTTGCTGAAAAGATTGCAAAGCAAATTTTAGAAAAAACAGCAACTGATCAACTGGTCAATATACGTACCGCGGCTTTAAAAATTCTGGTCGATGCCAATAAGACGAATAATCAGGCCCTGTTGCTGGCTGCTGCCGGAGATCAAAACGCAGCATATCGTATTGCGGCGCTTAAATTTGCAGTGCCCTATGTGACTTCGGTTTCAACGGAACTTTGGCTCAAAAAAATAAATACAGTTGATGAAGAAATCCAGGCCGATATCGTATACATGCTGGGACAGAGCGGTGCAAAAGCTGCTTTGCCTGCCCTCTTAAAACTGGCGAAAAGTAAGCATCAGCAACTGAAATTAAATGCCATCAATGCAGCGGTTAATATAGGCCAAAATGAAGTTCTTGGTGATTTGCTAAAGCTGATCAATACCGGAGATGCCACAGATATTGCCAATGTTACTGCCGCGATTAACAGGATGAAAGGTAACGGAATTCCGGAACAAGTTGCAGCGGCTATTCCAGCCGCAAAACCCAATGTACAAATTGCTTTAATCAATATACTGGCATCCCGTGCCGCAAATACACAATTGAACGCGGTGTATGCCCAGTTGAAGAATAAAAATACGGCAGTTCGTGAGGCCGCTTACGCTGCCCTGAGCCAGGTGGTGGTTAAAAACGATTTGCCTAAATTGTTTACTTTACTCAGTGAAAATTCCGGAAAACAAGAGACAGCTGTACAAGAGGCCATCATTGCTGCTGTGAGTGGCCCGGGAGACAATAATCAGGAGGTTGATTTGGTACTGAAGCAAATGGCCACAGTTCCGGAAAACAAGAAATTACTTTTCTTTAAGGTGCTTGCACGTTTGGGAGGGGCACAGTCCCTTAAAGCAGTGACTGACAGCTACCAGTCGGGTAATTTACTAACGCAAAAAGCAGCGCTGGATGCGTTATCGGCCTGGACTGATGCCGGTGCCGCCCCGGAATTGATAAAAATAGCCAGAGAAACGAAAGATGCAGACTTTTTGAATACGGCAATCGCCGGATATCTTCGTTTGGCTAAAACTGGTGTTTATCCTGCAGAGCAGCGTTTGTTGCTACTTCGAAACGCGATGGCTGTTGCGCAAACCAATGTGCAGAAACAACAAATTTTAAAAGGAATTGAACTGGCTAAGTGTTTCAATTCGATTGTATTTGCAGGAAAGTATTTAGACGATCCAGCTTTACAGCAAGCAGCAGCAAATGCGGTAATGAACATCACACTTGCTGGTCAGTATAACGGTGATGTCGTTAAAGCTTTACTCAATAAAACCATCGCCGTGATCACCGGGCCGGATAGTGGTTATCAAAAAGAAGGAATGAACCGATACATCTCGGAAATGAAAGCTGGTGAAGGCTTTGTCCCTGTTTTCAATGGAAACGACTTAACAGGCTGGAAAGGCCTGGTTGCTGATCCGATCAAAAGAGCTGCGATGGATGCCAAAACACTGGCTGCTGCGCAGGAAAAAGCAAATGCCGAAATGCGTGAAAGCTGGAAGCCGGTGAATGGCGAGCTTCAATTTGTCGGGCATGGCAATAATCTGGCTACCCTTAAAAAGTATGGCGATTTTGAAATGCTGGTAGACTGGAAAATCATCGACGATAAAAAAGGAGAGGGGGATGCCGGTATTTACTTACGCGGAACGCCTCAGGTCCAGATCTGGGACAACGCCCGTACCAAAGTTGGTGCGCAGGTAGGCTCTGGAGGATTATACAACAATAAGGTCAATGAAAGCAAACCCTTAAAAGTTGCAGACAATAAACTGGATGAATGGAATACCTTTCGCATTTTAATGAAAGGTGATCGCGTTACGGTTTATTTAAATGGAGAGTTGGTGACTGACAATGTCATACTTGAAAATTTTTGGGACAGGAACCTGCCAATTTTTGCGGAAGAGCAGATTGAACTGCAGGCACATGGATCTCCTGTTGCTTATCGTGACATTTACATCCGCGAAATACCTCGTGTAAAACCTTTTGAACTGAGCCAGGCTGAAAAAAAAGAAGGCTTTAAGGTTTTATTTGATGGTACCAATATGCACAACTGGATCGGAAATACAGTAGATTACACCATCGAGGATGGCAATATTGCCATCCGTCCGAAACCAGGGAAAGGTTCCGGAGGCAATTTATATACGAAGGAAGAATACAGTGATTTTGTTTTTCGGTTCGAGTTTCAATTGACTCCTGGTGCAAACAATGGATTGGGGATTCGCGCTCCTTTAACTGGTGATGCTGCTTACACGGGTATGGAACTGCAAATCCTTGACAACGAGGCGCCGATTTATAAAGATCTGCATGTGTATCAGTATCATGGCTCTGTGTACGGAACAATACCGGCAAAAAGAGGTTTTCTTAAGCCAGTTGGGGAATGGAACTACCAGGAGGTTACGGTGAAAGGCCCTAAAATTAAAGTGGTTCTAAACGGTACGACCATTTTAGATGCAGACATCACGGAAGCCAGAAAGAATGGTGCAGCAGATGGAAAAAAACATCCGGGTTTGATGCGTGAAAGCGGGCATATCGGTTTTCTGGGACATGGCTCTGAGGTACAGTTCAGAAATATCAGAATTAAAGACTTAAGTAAAAAGAATTAACATTTAACCTGTTGCAGCTAAACGCATAGTTTAGCTGCAACAGGTTTACAAACATTCCGTTACCGTATAATATGTAGAGGAAAATCATAAAAATAAATTAATTCTAGTATTTTAGTATACTTTATTTATATTTGCAGCAGACAAACGTTCTTATTATCGTTTTACTTATCCAGAAAGACCGAGGGAAAGGCCCTGAGACGTCTTAGCAACCTGTTTATTTTTTACAAGGTGCTAACTCCTTCCGCAATAAAAGCGGTAAGATAAGATTGATTCCAAAGGAAACTCAGGATAAGTAAAATTTCACCATTTAATTTATAAATATGAAAGTTTACTTAGACAACGCCGCAACCACCACATTAAGCAGAACTGTTTTTCAGGCCATGGAGCCTTACCTTTTTGAGCATTTTGGCAATCCATCTTCTGCACACCAGCAGGGAAGAGCCGCAAGAAGTGCTATAGAAACATCCAGAGCAACCATTGCCAGCCTACTCAATACCACGCCCGATACCATTATTTTTACATCCGGAGGCACAGAAGCGGACAACCTGGCCATCATTTCGGCCATTAGGGCCCATGGCATCAAATTGGCCATCACTTCTAATCTGGAGCACCATGCTGTATTGAATACTTTAAAACAGCTGGAAAAGGCTGGTGAGATCCAGTTGTTGTATTTAAAACACGATGCGCGTGGCAATATCTCTGTAGCACAGCTGGAGCGTTTATTGGAAGCCAACGACAAGGCTTTTGTGTCTTTAATGCATGGAAATAATGAAATCGGAAACCTGAACGATATTCATCAGTTTGCTGAAGTCTGTAAAAGCTACGGCGCAATTTTTCACTCAGATACGGTTCAATCCATTTATCAGTATCAATACGATACACAGCTGCTGAAGGCCGATTTTCTGGTTGGCTCAGCACATAAATTTCACGGACCAAAAGGTGTTGGCTTTTTATATGCCCGCAATCCGGAAATTATCAGGCCCCTGATCAATGGTGGCGCGCAGGAACGCGGCCTGAGAAGCGGAACGGAAAACGTAAGCGGCATCGTAGGTCTGGCCGAAGCGTTAAACCTTGCACAATCTAATCTGCAGCATCATCAACAGCATGTTTCTAATCTAAAAGAAAAAATGATCAACGACCTCATCAGCAAAATTCCCGGAATTAAATTCAATGGAAACTCGGGAAATAAAAGACTTAGCCTGCCGAGTGTACTCAGCGTATCTATTCCAACCGCGGATAATGGACAGTCACCACTCAGTTATTTAGACCAGCATCAGATCTATGCCTCAGGCGGTAGTGCCTGTTCCAGCAAATCAGTATCTCACGTGCTCAACGCAATAGGAACTGACTCCAGTCAGCATACCATCCGCTTTTCTTTCAGTACGCTAACCACGGCAGAAGAAATCGAATATGCTGTTGATAAGCTTTCCGGTCTATTCGTTAAAAGTGCTTTAAAAGAAGTTCATGTAATGTGTTAAGTATTTCGTTCGACACATGACGTACTTTTGAACCTTATTTGTCATAAATACGAATTTATATCAAGGCGCCTGCAGTTCCGAAATCCTGATCTCGCGTTTTGGACTATATCCAATCAGGGCGAGGTTGATCTCGTCCTGTGTATTCGGATTGATGATTTTGGAACAATAGGAGGAACCATTATTCCGGCAAAAGCTGATCACCACGCGTTCATTGGGATGATCTATATCCGGCAATGAAATCAGTACATTGAGCAGGTTTTCAAAAATAGATTTGATGTCATCATCATCAGGGAGTACAAATAGAATTTCATCTCTTGATGATTCAAAATAAGTAATCACTCGCCAGTTCTGATTTCCGTAAAATGTACTTAGGTTAAGCAGAAGCTGTGACTTGTAAGGGTGTTTCATTCATGAGTCTGGTTGGTTTCGCTAAGATAACAGAATTAATCATGTTCCAGCCAAATCATGATCAATTGTTGTTGCAACATCAATGCCTCGATTGCTTTCATTTTATTACTTTCTAATTTCAGCAGATTTTAACTTAGAAAACCAATTAAATGGAAAACAGGATAAAAAAATATCAGAAATAATTATGTAGTTAAATAACTACACTTATATTTGTAGTCAAATAACTACATAATATGAACAAGAGAAATAAAATTATCTATTGGATTGCAACCCTTTGGCTTTCCTTAGGGATGCTTTCAACCGGTATTGTACAACTGGTGAAAATGAAACAGGAAGGGGAGATGATGGTCCATTTGGGTTACCCGATGTATTTACTCACCTTACTCGGGATCTGGAAAATACTGGGTGTTATCGCTGTGCTGGCCCCTAAATTTCCAATTTTAAAAGAATGGGCTTATGCTGGCTTTTGTTTTGCCATGACCGGTGCAGTGTTTTCACATCTGGCAGTTGGAGAGGGGGCTAAAGAATTATTCGGACCGGTTCTGTTAATCGTACTGACTTTTGTATCCTGGTATTTCAGGCCTGCCGACCGTAAGCCGGCGCTGTTGAAAAATCAGGCTGATGGTAACGCCATTCATTAGGCGTACTAGAATAAGCTCACTTTAAGGCTCTGGCGCTCCTTTGTCTAAACTCTGCCGGACTTAAGCCGGTATATTTTTTAAAAACGGTCGCAAAATATTGCGAGGAAGAGAAGTTAAGCTGAAAAGCGATGGTGGTGATCGACTCTGTGGTTGTCAGTAACAACAGCTTTTTGGCCTCTTCAATCCGGGTACGTAAGATGTAGTCAACCGGAGGCATCCCGAATTCCTTCTTAAACCAGCTTTTGAAATGTGAGTCAGACATGTACAATTCCTTTGCAAGCAATTCAATCGGCAGGTTTTGATAGATGTGCTCGTGAATGTACTTTTTAATCTCCGCAACACGGTCCGACTGGCCTGCAGCTACATTTTTATGGGAGCACTCAATGGTAGTCAATAAGAAGCTGGTCAGTAAATTCAATACCTGCAACTGATAAATTGGTTTTTGCTGTTGCTCATTGTGAATACTGAATAGCTGGTCCAGCATCTTCTTCATGAGTTCATTCCCCTTAAAATGTCGCTGGGGTATAGCCAGTAATGCTTTAACAAAAGCGGCAGAGTCTTCTGTATTGTAATTCAGAAACTGGTCATCCAGCGGTATTTTTACAATCAGCCAATATAAAACACCCTTTTCTTCCGGATGCTGCGCTGTTCCGTGCGGCTCGTTGGGGAAGGTAATAAAGACGTCTCCTCCTTTAATGTGGTATTCCTTTCCATTCACCTCATACACCTGTAAACCTTTGTCGCAATAACAAATCTCTATGCGGCCATCATGAGAATGTGTCTCAAGTTCTCCATGGACATGTTTATAGACATATCTGCCCAGTGTTACCTTGCCCTGAAGATTGAATTTTTCGAAATTTATAATGCTCCTTTCGGGGGTAGATTGGGTATCAAAAGCTGTCATGTATAAAATTGTATGTTCCTACTAAATTGAAAGTTCTGCTTTGTCCTAAAAGTTAAATTTGATAAAATAAATCAGTAATTCAAATAAATAGCAATCTCTGTTAGCTGTAATCAGTAAAATTTAACAGGAGCATTGGATGAACTGAACAAGAATAAAAACCAAATATGCAGGTATGAATCTCAGTACAAAATCTTGTACTGATTTCGTAATCGTTTATAACGCAGCAATTGTAATAAAGAGTTTTAATAAAGCGAATAAAACAATTATACCCCATGAAAAAAACATATTTATCTGAAGAACAGATCGATTTTTTTAACAAAAACGGATACCTGACAGTTGAAGCGCTCATCACACCTGCCGAGGTTGCCATTTACAAAGCCATTTATAATGATTTTTTATCAAAAAAAATAGATGTGGGTGCTAACAGATCGGATCTTGGTGATGGCTTGGGCGATAACAAAACCGATGAAAACATTACACAAATTATGTGGCCCAGTGATTTTGTGAAGGAATTGGCAAGTATGCCTTTCCATACCAGGGCGCTGGATATTGCCAAAGAGCTGATTGGAGCCGACGTGGAGATGGACTTTGATATGCTGATCAATAAGGCGCCGGGGACCAATACCAGTACACCGTGGCATCAGGATGAGGCTTATTGGCTAAACCTGCCCGATAAACGTGCTGCCAGTTGTTGGCTCGCCCTGGACCAGGCAACCGTTGATAATGGCTGTATGTGGTTTGTACCAGGCTCTAATTTGAAAGCGGTAAGGATGCATCGTTTCGCCGGAAAAGAAGGCGGGGCATTGACCTGCGACGCCACTGAGGATGAAGCCGTTTGCGTTGAGCTTAAACCGGGTTCCTGCACTTTTCACCAGGGTAGAACACTACACTACAGCAGGGGCAACAGCACCTCATCCGACAGGAGGGCATTTATTTTGAACTTCAGACCTGGGGAGATGATCAAATATGAACGGGCACATAATTTTGACCATGGAAGGAATAATGCCGGCGACCGTAAGGTGAAAAATGAAAATTTCAAAGGTTAAAAAGAGTATTTAAATAGAGATCATATGGACATCTTATTTTTCTGTACAACCTGGGGGCAAAAGAAAGGTAGCTGGGATGCTTTTTTTGCCAGTATTGCAGCCCAGGGCTATGACGGGGTAGAAACTGGAATACCCGATCCGGAAGAGAAAGATATGTTTTTTGAAGGACTTCACAAATACGGACTCCGGTTTATCGGGCAGCATTGGGAAACGACAGATCCTGATATCAGTCTGCATCGTGATCAATATGCACAGCAGCTTAGGGAGCTGGCCGCACTAAAACCTTTATTCATCAACTCACATACCGGTAGGGACTTTTTTACTAAAACGCAGAATTGCAGTCTGCTTGAAATTGCGGCGAGCGTAACGCTTGAAACAGACATACCTGTGGTACATGAAACCCATCGTGGACGATTTGCCTATGCTGCACATGTTACTGCTGAATATTTGAAAGCTTTTCCAGATTTAAGACTTACCCTGGATGTATCCCATTGGTGTGTTGTTGCCGAGAGTTTACTACAGGACCAGCAGCAAGTGCTTGATTTAGCTATCGGGCGTACTGCCCACATTCACGCGAGGATTGGTTTTGAACAAGGGCCACAGGTATGGGATCCTGAACTTCCGGAATACGGGGAAACGCTGGATTTTCACTTGAAATGTTGGGATAAAGTAATTGCCAGTCATCAAAAAACAGGTAAAGATATGCTGAGTATTACACCCGAGTTTGGCCCTTTTCCATACCTGTCTTTGAAACAGACAGCTGAAAAGCAGTGCTTATCTAATTTATATATGATGAATCTATTAAAAACCCGGTATCAGCTAAATTAACCATGAATAAAGACGTAAAAATTGGCAATTACAGGTGGTTCATTTGCTTCATGCTATTTGCAGCAACCACCATCAACTATCTGGACAGGCAGATCCTGGGACTGTTAAAACCAACCTTAGAGCATACTTTTAGCTGGACAGAAACAGATTACAGTCATATCGTAATGGCATTTACAGCCACTTACGCCATCGGACAATTGCTGTATGGAAAGCTGATTGATAAAATAGGAACCAAGTTGGGCTATACCATATCCATTACCGTCTGGAGCATTGCAGCCATGTTACATGCTGCGGTACGTAGCACATTTGGCTTTGGTGCCATGCGCGCCTTACTTGGAGCTGGCGAGTCTGGTAACTATCCTGCCGGCGTTAAAACGGTTGCAGAATGGTTTCCAAAAAGCGAAAGGGCATTGGCTATCGGTATTTTTGATTCCGGGTCTAACATCGGCGCTTGTGTTGCACCAATCCTTGTACCCTGGATTTTAGCTGTATATGGCTGGCAAATGGCTTTTATTGTAACCGGGGCATTGGGCTTCATCTGGTTGGCCGCCTGGCTTTCTTTCTACGAGATACCCGTTAAACAGCAGAAATTAAAACCTGCAGAACTGGCTTACATCAATAGCGATGAGGACGCGCAGACTGAAGACAATGACACCAGCAAAGTAACCTGGAAAACGTTATTGGGCCTCAAACAAACCTGGGCTTTTATTGCCGGCAAATTTTTCACAGATCCCATCTGGTATTTCTTTCTGTTCTGGTTGCCTTCCTATTTTGCAGCCAATTTTCACCTGGATCTGAAAAAGCCCAGTCTGCCACTGGTCATCGTCTATACCGGAACCATGATCGGTAGTATCGGCGGAGGTTATTTGTCTTCATGGCTGATCAAAAAAGGCTGGCCAGTATACAGAGCGCGTAAAGCGGCACTGCTGGTTGCTGCCGTTTGTGTAATACCGGTCATGGCTACCAGGTATGCAGCTGATATGTGGCTTGTCATTGCCTTGATCAGTCTTTCAGTTGCCGCAAATCAAGCCTGGAGTGCCAATATATTTGCGATTGTTTCAGACATGTTTCCCAAAAAAGCAGTCAGTTCTGTAGTTGGATTGGGGGGCATGGCCGGTGCCATTGGCGGGGTGTTATTTCCAATGTTTATCGGTGCAATACTTGACTTTTATAAGGGAACAGGAAACCTGATGGCCGGATACAACATCATATTCCTGGTCTGCGGTTCTTCTTTTCTAATCGCCTGGCTGGTGATACATTTATTGGTGCCTAAAATGGAAAAAGTAAAAATTTAAGCTCATGGGTTTTATCAAAGTCACAGAAATGCCTTCGGCCTACCGCAATCTGGAAAAGATGAGCACGGCAGCCCTATTGAATAACATCAATTATGAGGATGCAACGGTTGCACCTGCAGTGGGTTTACTGGTTCCAATCATTGAAAAACTGGTTAACGCAATTACACTGCGTATGCAACATGGAGGCCGGTTGTTTTACATTGGGGCGGGAACGAGCGGCCGACTGGGCGTTCTGGATGCCAGTGAATGCCCGCCTACTTATGGGGTATCAGATGACCTGGTGATTGGAATTATGGCTGGTGGAGATGCTGCATTGCGTTACGGGGTCGAGGATGCTGAGGATGATCCGGAACAGGGTTGGATTGATTTGCAGCAATACCATCCTGATGATAAAGATACGGTAATCGGAATTGCAGCCAGTGGAACCACGCCTTATGTGATTGGTGCATTGAAAGCAGCTCAGGCAGCAGGTATACTGACGGCTTGTATTGTTTGCAACGCGGGGTCACCCTTGGCAAAACATGCTGATTTTCCAATAGAAGCTGTAGTGGGGCCTGAATTTGTGACTGGAAGTACCCGTATGAAAAGTGGTACCGCACAGAAACTGATTTTGAATATGATTTCAACCAGCGTAATGATCCGGCTTGGAAAAATACAAGACAATAAAATGGTTAACATGCAGCTTAGTAACGAAAAATTGATCAGCAGGGGCGTCAGCATGTTGATGGAAAAGACCGGGATTAAAAACCATGCAGATGCCAAAGCCCGTTTGTTAAAGTACGGGAGTGTAAGCAAGGCAATTGAAAATTGGAATAACCTGTAAATCATGGAAACAAGGATGAATAAACAAGTCATTACTATCGGGTGTTTCTTCTTTATTTTTGGATTCATATCCTGGGTAAATGGAACACTGATTCCCTATTTGCGTATTGCCTGTGAACTGGAAGAGTGGCAAGCTTACCTGGTTACTTTTGCCTTTTACATTTCTTACACCTTTATGGCCCTGCCTTCGAGCCGGATTTTAGTCCGAACAGGGATGGTCAGGGGGATACAGACCGGATTATTGATCATGGCCATGGGTTGCCTGTTATTTGTACCAGCTGCATTAATGCGTTACTATCCACTTTTTTTAGCCGGACTGTTTGTTGCGGGCGCAGGTACAACTTTATTACAGACAGCTGTAAATCCATACATCACTAAACTGGGTGATCCGGCAAGAGCCGCTCAGCGCATGAGTTTAATGGGGATTTGTAATAAGTTTGCGGGCATTCTTGCCCCTATGATCCTGGGTGCAATTATCCTTAAAAATTCTGATGGTTTACTGGCCGAACTGGAAAGTATGGGTACTGTTGCAAAAACAGCCCGCCTGGATGAACTTGCCAGGGATGTGATTATGCCATATATCGTGTTGACCGTACTTTTATGCCTCATTGCCCTTGGCATTAAGTATGCACATCTGCCAGAAATTGAACCCTCGGCAGACGAACTGTTGCACAGTCAGGAGCAGGAGCTGCCCCACACAAAAAAGAATTACGATGGCGTTTTTTTACTTGGTTTCACAGCCATATTTGTAAGTGTGGGTGTAGAAGTGATTGCTGGTGATACCATTGGAAATTATGGCATTTACCAGGGGGTTAGATTGGACATCGCCAAAAGCTTAACCTCTTATACACTTGCGGCTATGCTTACAGGTTATGTTCTGGGTGTTTTATTCGTTCCACGCTTAATTTCGCAGGAAAAAGCGTTTTTGTATTCGTCTCTGTTGGGCGCCTTACTTACTTTATTTGCTGTATTTGTGCCCCGGCAGGGGTCTATTGTTTTTATTGCTTTACTTGGTTTTGCCAATGCCATGTTATGGCCGGCAATATGGCCGCTGGCTTTAAAGGGACTTAGTGGGGCCTTACTGAACCGAGGTTCGGCCATATTGATTATGGGGATCGCAGGTGGTGCCATTCTTCCACTGGTATACAGTTGGTTATCTATTGTTTCCAACAATCAACTGGCTTATTTACTGCTGCTGCCTTGTTACCTTTTTAATGTCTACTATCAAATTTCAAGAACTAAAAAATAAGTATATTCTCACTTAAACCTGACGATGATGCGATTCCTTCTATTTCTCTTATTTACAAATACAATAGTCTTTGCGAAGGCTGCAGATGTTGATGTGCTTACTTATGGCGCCAAGGGCGATGGCATCACCCTAAACACCCAGGCTATTCAAAAATCGATTGATGCAGTTGCCGCTTCAGGAGGGGGAAAGGTCTTGTTCCCGACCGGAAATTTTGTAACGGCCACACTGGTGTTAAAAAGTAATGTCAGTCTTTATCTTTCTCGTGGTTGTATCCTCACAGGAGTTAAAGGAGCTTCAAATTATCCCTATCAGCAGGCCGGGATCCCTTTTTATGGCGAAAACTGGGTAAAACAAGCGCTCATCTATGCCAATAAAGCAGAGCATATTGGCATTGAAGGTGAAGGAACAATAGACGGACAAGGCGCAAGTTTTGAAATCAATACCATCAAAAAACCAGAGCGGTATATGAACAGGCCTTATCTGTTGTGGTTTGTAGCTTGCAAAAACGTTAGGGTTAAACAGGTACATCTGCGTAATTCTGCTTTCTGGATGCAGCATTACCTGGGGTGTGAAGATGTCCTGATTGATGGGATTTCCATCTGGAACCACTCCAACAAAAATAACGATATGATTGATATCGATGGGTGTAAAAATGTATTGATTACTAATGTGAACGGGGATTCGGACGACGACGGGTTGACGCTTAAAAGTACTTCCAGACTGATATCAGAAAACATTGTCATTAGCAATTGTGTATTCAGCAGTCACTGCAATGGTTTAAAGTTCGGCACAGAATCTACCGGTGGTTTCAGAAATGTAACGGTTACCAATTGTGTCATTAAACCTTCGCAACAGCTCACAACCATTTACGGTAAACCAGCCGGTAACAGCGGTATTTCACTGGAGATGGTGGATGGCGGGATTATGGAAAACATCAGCATCAGTAATATGGTCATTGATGGTCCACAGGTGCCGATATTTATTCGGTTGGGTAACAGGGCGCGGAAACATACCGATGGGGCAGCTGCTCCTGGGATCGGCATAGCCAGGAATATCAGCATTGCCAATGTAGTCGCTACCGGAGCGGACATAACTGGTAGCTCCGTAATCGGCCTGGAAAACGCGATAATTGAAAATGTTAGCCTTAGCAATATCTCCATTTCCAGTTCTGGTGGCGCTAAAGCGGATGCGATGTTTAGAAAATTGGAGGTTCTGGCAGACCATTATCCGGAAGCTACCATGTTTGGGCCATTGCCGGCTTATGGCTTTTACGTTAAACATGTAAAAGGACTTCAAATATCCGATTGCAGGTTTTCTTTCCGTACTGCTGATGAACGCCCGGCAATTGCGCTCGAAAATACATCCGATTTTGAACTTAAAGGCATTCAGATGTCGACTTCCGCAAATGCCAATGGCTCCATTTATTTAAACGATGCAAATAATGGACTAATCACAGGAAACTCTACCTATACTGCTGGCAAAAATTTTGTCTGGCAGCAGGGAAATACAAGCAATGTTGCATTGATCAATAACTACCACCCGAAAATTCAAGCTGATACGAACCTAAACAGAAAGAAATGATCAAAGGACTTCACATATGGCTTCTGTTCTTATTATCCGGCACAGCGTTGTTTGCAGTGGCTGATGTACCTGTGCTGCCATATCCTCAACAGGTAAAAGAAGGGAAAACAATCGCTGCATTTTCTAAAAATTGGGTGCTTAAAGCCGGTGGAATCGATTTGCTTACTTTAAAACGTTTGGGAGCGGTCACTAAACATAGCCTGCTGCGCAAAAAAACTGGTCTTTCACAGTTGCTTACCTTAAGTTTAACAGGAAAAAATAAGCAGATTGATCAAATGATTGGTCAGTATGTTCAACAGTTTGATCAGAAAAATTGGGCTGAGCAGATTGGTAAAGAGGGCTATGTATTGATTTTAAATCAAAAAGACCAGCTGCTGGTTGCCAATACAGAAAGGGGCTTGTTTTACGGTTTACAAAGCCTCAGACAATTGATGGATGCAGGCTGGAAACGTGAAGTCTATATTGTCGATTGGCCATCCTTGGCACATCGGGTAGTGTTTGACGACATTAGTCGCGGGCCCATCTCTAAAGTTTCTTACATCAAGGAACAGATTCAGCGCATGGCATCTTTAAAAGTAAACGGTTTGTCTTTTTATATGGAACATGTGGTGCAGACTAAAGCTTATCCTGATTTCGCCCCGGCAGATGGAAAGTTGACCATTGCGGATATCAAAGCCTTGTCTGCTTACGCTAAGCAATACCACATGGAACTCATAGGTAGTTTCCAATCCTTTGGACATTTCAACAATATTTTATCCTTGCCCCAATATCAGTCTATGGGCGAAACTTCCACCATGATTTCTCCCTTGGATCCCAAAGCACGGCATTTTCTGGAAAGCGTGATTACTGAAATGTGCGGCGCTTTCAGTTCAAACTATTTTAATGTAAACTGTGATGAGACATTTGACCTTGGCAAAGGGAAATCAAAAAAATACGTCGATAGTGTGGGCATCGCTAAATACTATGCAGATCACCTGAAGTTTCTTTATGAGGTATTGAAAAAGAACGGTAAGCAGTTGATGATGTGGGGAGATATTGCCTTGCAGCATGAAGAGATTTTGGACTTGTTGCCAAAGGATATCACTTACATGACCTGGGAATATGGAGATCCGGCAACCTATGATAAATGGATTGACCCTTTTGTAAAACGCCAGCTTCAATTTATGGTTTGTCCGGGTATTTTAAATACCAACAGGCTTTTCCCTGATCTGGCTATCGCCAAAGCCAATATCAATGGCTTTATACATGCGGGCTACGAAAAAGGAACAATTGGTGCTTACACCACAATTTGGGATGAAGGGGGCGATCAGCTGTTTTCGCAAGACTGGTATGGGGTGTATCTCGCTGCAGAGAAAAGCTGGAATGTAACGTCAAATCTGGATCATGGCTTTGATACCAGGTACGAAAGTGTGGCCTATGGTACAGCCAATGGTGCTTATGTAAGCGCGATCAATGCGCTCATGAAACTGAGAGACCTACCGCTTACTTACAACATGAACCACGAAATCTGGTGGCAGCATATTTTACCCCAGAATGGAGAAACATTAATTTTAAACAACAAGGATGTTGCAGCCGGATTGAAAATTATTGATGCAGCTGATGAACTATTGATGGCTGCAGGTCCAAAACGACATCAGACTGATCTGGCCACCTTAAAATACATTGTGGATCGTTACAGACTACTTTTTGATACCCGAACCGAAATTGCTGAACTGTCCGGATGGTACCAGGGAGGCACTAAAAAATCATCCGAAAATGTGAAATCAAAGATTACAGCATTACAAAAACTAAAAAGCAGGTATGTGGCCATGGAGGCTGATTTTAAATATAAATGGAATCGGGAAAATCAACCATACACCTTAAATTATGCACTTAAGCCTTACCAAAATAGAATTGCATCGCTTACAGATCTGGAAAAAAAGCTTTCAGGGCTCCCGCCCAACGCCGTAAATGCCAATTGGCCAACGGCTACTGCTATAGGTTTAAATGTCGTTGAGCTTGATCGCTATTATTTCAATTATTGGCTGTTAAGCGGCCCTTTTGTAAACCCGAACCATGGCTTCCCTGCCTTTTTGTATTCGGAAGATCCGGACGCAAACCGGCCGCCTAAACCAGGAGATTTTGCGCAGTTTGTCAACAAGCCGTTCCGGTGGATGAAATACAATACGGATAACGGTGGGATCATCAATAAGTTTAAAGCTTTACCAGCCGATCGTTATGTATACGCCTTCTGTTCGGTAACAGCCGAAAAGGCTATGGAGATTCCGGCCTGGATTGGAACTGATGCTGAGCTGGAATTATTTTGTAATGACACCAGCATTGCGAATGCTTTGCCTGCCCAGGTTCACGCTCCACCTTCTGCGCTCTTACCTGCCGAAAAATCGTACAACCTGCCTTTAAAAAAAGGTATCAATTATATCCTGTTAAAGATCAGAAGCAATGGCACAAATGCAGCTTTTACCTTTCGCTTAAACACCACAGAACCTGTAACCAACCACAAACACAAATACACCATCAATGCTAACCAGAACAATCATGAAGCAGATTAAGATCCTGACCAGTCTTATACTGGCTATTTATTTCAGCACCTATACTAACGCCTTTTCCCAGGTGAAAAAGGAAGAAATTGTCAATGCCATTGATCAAACCGCAAATTGCCTCGTTAAGGTCATCCTGGACGAGCAGGGGAAGTCGCGATGTGATTATAACCTGACCGAAGGTAAATGGTACCCTTATGAAGTGCCCTGGCATACCGGGCAGGCAATTAACGCTTTGCTTGCAGGATATAAAATCAGGGGCAATGAAAACTGGCTGAATGCCGCAAAGCGATCCGGTGATTATTGGATCAGTTTGCAGATCAAAGACCATCCAAAATTGAAAGGAATGCTGGGCGCTACACACGGAGATTTTGTGGGTGACGATGTTATTGTTTTTGCCACCATATCTGACGGTACCCCGGGAATCTATGAATTGAGTCGCGTAACCCGGGATAAAAAGTATGCAGACGTAGCGACCAGCGCCGCCAGCTGGATGATGAAAAATATGTATGATGCGGAGAAAGGCATTTGTTACGACAATGTAGACCTGAAAACGGGCGAGGTGCAAAAAGAATACAGCCCCTTTTGGAAAGATAAGAAAGTCGGTGAGCAAACCTTGTTTGATGTATCCAGACCAAATACTGAAGGTTCTTTGTTTAAGGATGCTTACGAGTTTTCAGGTAATAAAGCCTTTAAAGATGCTTTCATTAATCTCTGTAACAGCTTATTGAAACTACAGGACGAGAATGGATTGTGGTCAGACTTTATGCCAAATTTCAAAGATGTACACTCATTTCATCCCCGCTTTAACCTTTGGTATGCCGAGTCTTTAATTGAGGCCTGGAAGCTGACCAAAGATAAAAAATACCTGGAAGCTGCGGCGAAAACGGCCCGTACACACGCAAAAGCGCAGCAAAAGGATGGCACCATGTATTACGACAACTATACCGATGGAAAGGCCCCGGATAAAGGTTCTGTTACAGGATCAGAAGTTGCGCTTTCTGGTATCGTATGGATGGCACTCTCCGATCTCGGCTATAAAGAATTCGACAACAACATTGAAAAATCTGCCTATTGGCTGGTTCATAATCGATTTGCAGAAGATCATCCGGACCCAAATTTACGTGGTGCAGTGATCGAGACCAGGACCAGGTCAAAGGGTAAGGTCTGGCTGGTTAACCGTGACATCGGCACCAGCTTCGCATTACGCTTTTTAAGTGATTACTATAAATTCAAATCATTCCAGAACTAACCAATATATCAACTCATTCTAAACGGAAATTGTTATGAAACCTATTTTTAAATCGTATCTCACGTGGATATTTGCGGTGTTGTTCTCCGCAGCAGGAACCGGATTTTCTGCACATGCACAAAGTGCAGGAAACATTCGGGGTAAAGTGATAGATGAGCAGGGCGGAGCTTTACCAGGCGCTTCAGTAAAAATTAAAGACAGCAATAAAGCTGTGGCGACAAACACCACCGGTGATTTTCAATTGAACGATTTGAAGGCCGGCACCTATGTAGTTGTGGTAAATTATATGGGATATAGCCCTGTCGAAACTACCGTGGAGCTCAAAGCCGGACAAACTGCAGTGCACAACATCAGGCTGCTGAGCAGTAGTGTGGCCTTAAAAGGCGTAACCGTCTCCGGTGTCATGGAAGGCCAGCAAAAGGCACTCAATCAACAGCGTAATGCCGACAACATTAAACAGGTGATTTCTGCCGATCTGATGGGACGATTTCCCGATCTGAATGTGGCCGAATCCTTGCAAAGACTTCCTGGAGTAACTATCGGACGTGAGCAGGGCGAAGGTTCTACAGTGCAGTTGCGCGGTACACCCGGAGGATATACCAATATCAACATCAATGGAGAGCAGATCATGGGTACGCAGGAACTGGGGCAACGGAACGCCCAGTTGGATTTAGTCCCTGCAAACGTTCTGGCTTCGATGGAGGTGATTAAAACTTTAACACCGGATCTTGATGGTGATGCCATATCAGGTGCAATCAATCTAAAAACACCTACAGCAATCAGCTTAAAGCCCCAGTTGTCTGTAGATCTGGGTGGTGGTTATAACAAGTTGCGCAACAATTCAAATGGAATAGGTAACATCAGTTTTGGCAGACGCTATGGCGAAACTGAAGATCTGCCAAATGGTAGGATGGGTATCACTGTATCTGGTAGTTATTACAAAACAAATAATGGATACGATGAAATTAATGCACAGCAATGGCAGTTGAAAGATTTTGGTGATGGAAAAGGATCCATTTACTTTCCAACCGACATTCGCCTGGTTTACCTGGAGAACGAACGTACCCGCATGGGCGCAACAACAACAATGGATTATAGTTTCAGTCCAACAACATCCATTGTGGCCAACTTAACTTTTAACAGTCTGGATAACGATGCTACACGGTACCGTAAACGCACCAGGATGCAAACGGCCAACACCACCCTGGTAAATGGCATATATACAACCACCCGGGGAAGGGGGTATAATGAGGTGCTTGACCGGCAAATGAGAAACAATAACATCAACTTCAGTTTAGAAGGGGAAACCATGTTAAACCGGATCAAGCTGGATGGAGGGATATTTCTGACCGCTTCAAATTTTGATCAGCGTGCTGCCGCCTATAATTTCATTACAGGAAATGTGCCGCTGACCATTTCTGAAATCTCCGGCGATTATATCCAGGCAACAGGTAGTACCGATGCCAAAAACAATGCGGCACTGTATACCTACAACACGATTGAAGCCAATGATTTTAAAACTCAGGGCACCAATACCGTAGGTCGTATCAACCTGACTTACCCATATAAAATAGGGGATAATGATGCCTACTTTAAAATGGGGGCAAAAATAAAAAGGATGAACAACAAACGTTTCAGACCGGCAAGTACTTTTGTGGCCAACTATAGCGGTCCGGCAGCGACAGGTAGCCTCAACAATTTTAAAGGCGAAAACGAAGTGTCCGCCGACTTTCTGGATGACAATTTAAGTTTTGGTCTGGGGGTAAATAAGGATGCTACGGTCGGCTTTTTTGCCGCAAACCCCGCCTTGTTTACCCAAAGTGCTGATCAGGCACAGATATCCATTGATTCCTATTTTTACGATGCCCAGGAAAATGTAATTGCCGGATACCTGATGAACAGAATCCAATTTAAGAAATTTATGTTATTGGGTGGTTTAAGGGTGGAAAGAACTGCGGTTGATTACGATGCCAAATTGGTCAATCAGGATATCAATGGTAAACTCACCTCCTCTGTACCGGTAAATTCAAAATACAACTACATCAAATACCTGCCAAACCTGCAAGGTAAATATGATCTGGCTAAAAATACAGTGATGCGCGGTGCAGTATCTTTCGGTTATTCCAGACCAAATTTTAATGACCTGGTACCCAGTCGTGTAGTAAGTATCTTAAACAGAACATTAACCGATGGTAACCCCGATTTGAAACCTGCTTTTGCAACCAATTATGATTTTTCTATAGAACACTACCTCAGCAATCTGGGTATCCTTTCCATCGGTACATTTTATAAAAATATCAAAAACTTCCAGTACAACAGTGTGGTTACGCTGACAGGAAACGAATTTCCAGATGCTACCGCTTACAAAGACTATCTGTATTACAAAACTTACAATGGCGACCTGGCAAAGGTATTCGGGGTAGAAGTTAACGCGCAAACCAATTTGACATTTTTGCCGGGCATACTCAAAGGCATATCGTTATACGCCAACTATACCTACACCCGTTCAAAAGCAGATGCACAGGACAGAAAGGGCCTCCGTTTACCTGGACAGGCCGATCATACCGCCAATGGTTCTGTTTCCTACACCTTAAAAGGTTTCACCTTACAGGGCAATCTGAACTATAATGGTGCTTATACCTCCACTTTAGGTACAGACGATGCTACTGATGTGATCCGTGCCGCACGCTATCAATTGGATGTCAATGCTTCTTTCCGGATTACTAAAGGCTTAACCATTTATGCAGAAGGACTAAATCTGACAAACCAGCCGCAAATCGAATATTTTGGCGAGCGGTCACGCCTTTTTACCAAAACGTATTATGATTATTCGGCCCGTGCAGGATTGAAATACCGCTATTAAACCAAACACATGATGAAATTTTTAAAAGATAACCTACTGGTTAAAATTTATCCCAATAGGGGGGATATGGGCCTGGAAGCTGCTAAACTGGCAGCGGAACGCCTTAGTGAACTGCTGCAGCAACAAGAAGAAGTCAACATCATCTTTGCTGCGGCAGCTTCTCAAAATGAATTTTTGGAAGCGCTTACCGAAGAGGCAGGTCTGGATTGGGCGCGGGTAAATGCATTCCATATGGATGAATACATGGGGTTAGCCGTATCACATCCGCAACGGTTTGGACATTTTTTGAATCGCAAAATCTTTTCCAGACTGCCCTTTAAGCAGGTCTATTATTTGAATCCCGATGGAAATGATTCCGAAGCTGAATGCGCGCGTTATTCGGCATTGCTGGAGCAAATGCCGCCAGACCTCTGCTTTATGGGGATTGGTGAAAACACGCACCTGGCTTTTAACGATCCGCATGTTGCCCGTTTTGATGACCCGGTACTGGTCAAAATTATCGATTTGGATGAACCCTGTAAACGGCAACAGGTAAATGACGGATGCTTTGCTACGGTAGCCGAGGTACCTGCTTATGCCTACACCTTAACCATTCCGGCTTTGTTGCAGGCAAAGTACATTTTTTGTATGGTCCCGGGGCAAAACAAAGCAAAGGCGGTACAACATACACTTCAGGAAGAAATATCAGCACGTTATCCATCCACGGCCCTGAGAAATCATGCCCATGCGATTTTGTTTCTCGATCAGGATAGCGCATCACTCATACTTTAATTCCATATGGCAATGAATTTATCAAGCAAAATGCGGTTAAATATCCTGGTTACCACAGGCTTATTCCTTTTGTCTTTGCCCGTATTTTCGCAAAACAAAGAAGCTTTGGCTTTGGCTAAAAGAGTTGCGGATAAAGTCATTGCCGATACTTATTTTAGTTTCAAGCTACAGCCCCAGAAAGATGTACTGGGCTTGCAGGTCATCGATTTTCGAGGTTTAAAACCAATAAAAGGACAGTATTTGTATGGGAAAAGCCAGCTTGTCGTTGAAAAAAAAGATTCGCTGTTGAATTTTGCACTGAGCTACGGTGGCGAGGTTACCATTTGGATCAACAACATGCAGGTATATGCGGCTAAGCATGCCGGTTTACAGGTTCCGAAAGAGACTTCTTATAACCGGTTTACTTTTAGTGAGCAGTTTTCCGGTCGCTTAAAAAATGGGATAAACGAAGTGCTGATCCGGTACACCGCAGAAAAAGACGTTGATCCTGTAATCTTTCTGATGCCCGTTACCAGGGCCGGCGACCTGAATACTGCTGCCAGCTTCAATTCCGGTATGGACAATGACCTGCAAAATACAGCGTGGCTTTTATCAACCGGGCCATTTGATCGTTCAGGCTTAACTCCGCATGCCTGGTGTAAATCGCCACAGCGCTATCTTCCAGAACTGGAAACCCCCAGTCATGCGGCTTACCAGCGTGATCCTTATGCCGACTGGCATTATTCGCATGGATCCATGGTCTGGAGTATCATGGCTTTGGATACTGCGGGTAAGTATTCGGCTTTTGCCAAAAGATATGTAGAGTTTACCCTTCAGCAGATTCCCTATTTTCGCTATCAGTACGACTCCCTTTTTGCATTTAGGGGAAGTTACCACCGCATCTTCAGGCGTACCATGCTAGACGATACCGGTGCACCCGTTTTGCCATTCGCAGCATATTATCTGAAGACAAAGGACGAAGCAGTAAAAAATCTGATCCTGCCTATAGCGGCTTATGTGTCCAAAGCCCAACAGCGTCTGGACGACGGTACCTTTTGCAGGCCAGAACCTGTTGAAGCTACGGTATGGGCTGACGACTTGTTTATGAGCGTACCTTTTTTATTGCAAATGGCTAAAATTACAGGCGATGTGCAGTACTATAATGATGCAGCCAGGCAGGTGCTCAATTTTAGAAAATACCTGCTCGATCCAAAAACAGGTTTATATAAGCATGCCTGGTTTAACCTGAAGCAGGAAAGATCTGCCGCTTACTGGGGCCGTGCAAACGGATGGATTGCCTGGGCAACGGTATCTTTACTGGCAAATCTGCCCAGGAACCACCCTGCCTATACACAGGTATTGCGTAATTTCCAGGAACAGATGAAAACACTGATCCGTTATCAGGATAAAAGCGGTATGTGGCACCAGGTATTGGATCGGCCTGATGCCTATGAAGAAACGTCCTGTACCGCTTTATTTACTTTAGCGCTGGCCAGGGGAGTAAGGGAAGGCTGGTTAAATCAAGACTATAAAAAAAATGCCCTTGCCGGCTGGAATGCCCTAAAAACAAAAATTGATACCGGGGGCGTAGTCCATGGCATTTGTCGGGGTACAGACATCGGTGACGACCAGCAGTTTTATATGGATCGTAAAACGATAGCTAATGACCCCCGGGGATTGGGGGCGGTAATTACAGCGGGAATTGAAATTTCCAGGCTCCAACCTTAAAAGAACCGATATGATGAAGATATACGTATTCCTCTGTATCATTGTCCTGATGTCCTGCAATAAACATCCCGGTCACATCAATTATCTGTATGATTTTGGTACAGCAAGTTCTCCCCTTGAACAAGGATACCTCCGGGTGGATCCGGGAACACTGTACCAGGCAAAAAAGGGCTATGGATTGATGTATAAACCTACTGCTGCTTTTGATACCATCGCCGGAAAATGGAATAACGCTTTAAACAGGGATGGGCTTATTGGTAAAGACAGTTTGGTTTTTAGAACTGACCTCCCCAAAGGAGCTTATGTATTAACCATTACATTAGGTAACAATACAGAAAGTCATTTAAATCAGTCGGTGTATGTAAATGGTGTATTGATTGCCGATACGGTGGTTACGCCCTGGTATCGCATCCCGATTAAAAGCGTGAATAAAAGCATCAACGTTACCGGAGGTGCAACGTTGGTCAGAGTTGTTGCAAATGATGCTGTTGCCGCTGTTCAAAGTATCGAGTTCAGACCCATTGCTCAGATACGGTATGATTCAAAAACCGGATTTGAACCAGATACTACAAAAGTAAAACAAATGGTGGCTGATCTGGAAAGACAGCTTCAGGACCGACCCGGGCAAACCGACTTAGAGAATCAATTGAACACCGCCAACAGATATTTAAAAGCCTGCTATTATTACGATCTGGGTGCCTGGTTACGGGCGGCCAAAACATCGGGGATAAACTTCACTTTCCGGATGTACCTTGCTGCAGATCTGCTGGAGCAGGTTGCGGCTTCAAAAAAAGATCCTTTGTATGACCAGTCCATTTATTTATTGGGAAAGATTCATTATTGGTTAAACAGTGAGGATTATGATCCTTATCATGAAGCCGAATACAAAAAATACTTCAGCATTCTGAAAGCGAAATACCCGGACGCAGATTTGTTAAAAATGTACCTGGGTGAGCGGGTGCCATTTGCAATTGCCAACAGCGTTGATCCCAAAGGCGCTCCGCAATGGGCAATTGGCCAGCACGAAGCCATGCAAAGAATGTTAAAGGTGATCTATTGGTGGGTAAATGAAAGGCAGGAGGCTAACGGAGAGCTCGGCGGTAAATATGGGGATGATGTGGAGATTTTGCGGTGGTGGCTACCGGCAATTTTAGGTGCGGATGATGCTACGGCAAAAAAAGGATACCGCCGGCTGGCGGATGGCGTGTGGAACAGCGGGATCCTGGAACGCGGCTTTGCAAAAAAAATGGACGATGTAGAACATGCTGCAGAGCTGTTCAGGGATACACATCCCTCCATGTTTATGATCGATTACGGTGATCCGGAGTATGTGGAGCGCTGTCTGATCAGTATGCAAAACTTTGGCCAGGTCTGGACCGGCATAACCCCAAATGGGCACCGGCATTTTAAATCCTGCTACCTGTCGGCTACGGCAGTATTGGAAAAATCACCTATGAATGTGGACGTGCCCTTAAATGCCAGGGCGGTATTGCCAGGTTTATGGGCAGCCTGGTACAACCAAAACCCGGAATTGATCAGGCTGTTTAGTGAATGGGGAAACGCCTGGGTAAACGACGCTGACCGTGCAGAAAATGGTAAGCCCGCCGGAGTCCTGCCGGCAGCCATTGCATTTGAAAATGATGGAATCGCAGCACATACCGGAAAATGGTACGATCCGGGACTGGCCTATGATTACTACCGATGGGAAAGTCTTGGCCATGTCAATGAACTTCAGGCGCAGCTGATCGGTATGTATGCCATCACAAAAAATAAAGCTTTTTTAAAGCCACTTAACTTTTGTTATGATTTGATGATCAGTGCAGCTAAAGAAACTTTACCCGAAAATCCCGAACCAGGCTCGCTCAATTGGGTAAAGCAGGTCTTATTGAAAGGTGGCGTAGATAAAGGTGATACGGATAACCCGATGGCCGACGTTTTTGCCATGGCCAGACAGCTGAGCGGGAGCCAAAGGTATGATCAGCTGATTGAAGCGCAGGGTAGCGCTTACAACAAATACTTAATCCATGGGGACACCCAGGTCCTGAACAAAGGTCTGGAAGAGGTATTGGCATCTTTACGCTATAATTTTCCATTGTTGACCAATGAAGTGAAGTATACCGATCGGGTGTATGTGCCTGGCAGCGACTTGCTGTTTGGCATGTATACCGGTCATTTTGGTGCCGGATACGAGTATCCGGCAGTGGTAGCCACCTGGAAAAACACAGGTCCTGATCTCGGCATATTGGTACGCGGCGGTAATGCTACATCAGCCAGGGTATCTTTTTTTAATTTTGGAACTGATCGCGCTGTAACCATGCAGACCTGGCAATTGCAACCTGGGCTTTATGCATTGGAAACGGGTGAGGATCGCAATGATGATGGAATGATAGATGCCAATTTGCAGCGACAAACCCTTGAACTCAAGGAAAGGGTAAATCAGGTTGTACTCCACATACCGGCTAAGAAATCGTTCGTGGCCACACTAAACCAGATCAAAGCAGATGCTAAGCTTGCTGCGGCAGCGGATGCGGCACTTTCTGCTCATGACATTTCAATGCCCGACCGGGAGACGGTGGCTGTGAAAATTCACAACATCGGGAACCTGACCGCAAAAAATATCACTGTGGAACTTTGGGCCGGTGACGAGAAGCTTGGCCTGCAGACTATCGGCCGTATCGATGCACCAAACGATTTAGTGCCACGTGTTAAAGTGCTGACTTTTAAGTTTCCCGGACGCAAATTACCAAAAGGGATACGGGTTCAAGCCAGTATAACAGCGCCAGAAATCAGTACCTTAAATAATAAGGCAGCTTACCCTTAAAAAACGAAAACATGCAAATGAGCAATCCATGGAGATGCATTTTATTGACTGTAGCCGTATCTCTTTTTACACAATTGAACAGCACAGCGCAAAGTCTTGATCTTAAAAAAGAGTATGCAGAAACCCTGTTTAAGCTGGTTGACGCATTGCTGACTCATCAGGTTCAGGATAAAAAGAACAATGACTTTGGGGCCATCAAATGTAATTATGATGGGGTATTACATACCCGGGCTTCCGAATCGGTTTATCCTTTTGCCCTCGCGTACCAGGTTTCGGGTAATCGTAAGTACTTACAGGCGGCAATTGATACCGGAAATTGGTTGATCAAGCAACAGGAACAAAATGGCAGCTGGAAAGAAACACCGGAAGAATGGACCGGAACCACCACTGATCAGGCCTTAATGATGATGATGGCTTATGAAGTCCTCTCCAGCAAATTGAGTCCGGCAGAAAAGCTGAATTGGCGCTTAGCTATGAAAAAGGCAGTTGACTATTTACACCTGGTGATGAATCCTGAATTTGCCAGCATCAATTATGTGGCTACCACATGTGCTACATTGGCTAAAGCAGGCTTGCTTTTAAAATCGGATGCTTATTTAAAACGCGCTACGATACTGGCGCGCCGCTGTATTTCTAAGATGGATGCGGACGGTTTTTTAAATGGAGAGGGCGGACGTACTTATGCCAATAAATTGGGTGCTGATTTGGGCTATAGCATGGAGATGTCTTTATGGGGACTGGGCTTCTATGCCAGATTAACCGGGGATACCCTGGTAAATCACGAGGTAAAAAAAGCTTTGAAGAACCATTTGTATTTTGTCTATCCTGACGGCTCGCTTGACAATTCATGGGGTATTCGCTCCAACAAATGGACCACCTATGGGGGAGCAACATCCGATGGTTGTCAGGTCCTATTCTCGTTGTATGCAGATGAAGACCCCAGGTACGGAACGGCAGCTTTCAAGAACCTGGAATACCTGCGTAAAAATATTTTACCCGGCGGACTGATTGGTTACGGACCCCAACATGCGGAAGTGATGGGGGCTCCATGCATTTATCCAACCTTTACCAAGGCAAAAAACCTGGCCATGGCCTATGCCCTGGAAACCAAAAACAGCCGCGCAAGGGTCAAATTACCTACAGAAGAAATCGGCTGGATCAAGTACTTTAAAACGATGGATGTTGCCTTACTCAGAACGGATCATTTTATGGCTACAGTAACGGCTTATGGTTATAAGGATTATAAGGCTGGATCCAAAAGTAAATACATGTACAGACCGGCAGGTGGTGCAATTTCAAATTTATGGGTTAAAGATCATGGCTATCTGACAGCATCCAGTGTTACGGTATATTCGAGGCCGGAGCCGATGAGTTTCCCAGAAGCACCCGGAATTAAATCATTGACCCCACGTATTGAGTTTAGAGACAGTCTTGGCTATTTTACCAATTTATACGAATTTGATGCGAAGATGGATTATAAAAACACAAGCACCGGGAGATTTGAAGTAGATGTTTCAGGTGAGCTGAAAGATCAAAACTGGCTTGCAGCAGGTGTTGGCTATCAGATGAAGTACTTATTTACCGACAGTACTTTGACGAAATCAATTACATTGGTGTATCATGATCTGAATCCGGTCGTAAAAATTATAGAGCCGATCATCAATTACAAAGGCATGTCTTTTAAGCAGATCAATGCAAATACCATTGTTATCGAAGGTGAGCATAAAAAATTTAAGTTTGAAGTGTGTGCTGGCGATGTGAAACTTGAACTTGGACAGGATCAACAGCATTATTGGGCACCTTACCCGGCTTTGCGGGCCATGCCAATCACGCTTGAAGTCAGCCCTGTGCCCGGAGCATTTTTGCAAACGGTTACTTATCGAATCTCTATGCTTTAAAGTAGAAACAGATGCGGTGACGATAGGCATATTGATTTTGAAAAAAAGTTCATCGGATTGCATCATAGTGCAATCCGATGAACCTTACGTCACTTATTTTTTTGTATAATTTAGCCGGTACATTTGAAAGGCCAGTGAACTGACAATCAGTAATAATCCGATGTAGAAAGCGACAGACAGTTCGCGACCTTCTTTGTAGATCACAATGGCCAGCAATATGGTATACAAAGGCTCCAGGTTAAAGGAAAGGCTCACGGTAAATGAAGGGATGCTTTTCAATGCATCGGTGATTAAAAAGTACATCACTACAGTACATAAAGCCGATAAGACCAGCAGCCACCAGAAATCTGCACTGGAAGGTATGATGGTGCTAACCGGGGTGATCAGGAAAAATATGGGCATAAAAACACTCAAACCGATGCAACCGCCAATCATTTGATACAACATCACAGTTGCGCTCTCGTATTGCCGCGCTACACGCTCACTGTAAACAGTATACAATGCCGAGAAAACAGAGGAGATGACGCCAAGGATGATTCCGGTTCTGTAAGTGGCATCCATGCCAAATATCAATCCTATCCCGCAAAGGGTCAAGCTGCTGAGCAGGAGTTCCTGGTAAGAAAACTTGTTTTTATTGATGATCGGTGCCAGTATGGCATTGAAAAAACTGGTTAAGGCATAGCAAACCACGCCAACGGAAATGTTGGAATACTTGATGCTGCCGTAAAAGAACAGCCAGTGTAAGCCCAGCAAGGTTCCGGTAAATCCAATTTTAAGTTTGTCGGCATTTGAGCCGTTGGGAAATCTACCGCGAACTGCAAAGAGCAGCAACATGATAATTGAGGAAAAGAACAGTCTGTACCAACTGATCAGCCCTTCATTTAGGGTAATGAGTTTGCCAAATATGCCTGTAAATCCGGCGAGGATAATGGAGATATGTAATTTAATATAAGCCTTTTTCATTTTTTATATGCAGTATCTCTTCCGGTGCCTGATGACACATACACAGAAGGATCGTAAATCAATTTGTCATTTGATGGATATCAATAGCATGGCCATACCTATTGGAAAATAGACAAGACCGGCCAGGAGTATATCACTACTTAAGCTATAAAAAATGCGATTGGAGGAGGAAGGCAGCTTACGTTTAACATGATCTTAAAAGACCATAAATGTGCATGGCCGCTGTAAATGTAAGGAATTTAGCGGTGTTTTCAAATGACCATGGAAGGCGTAACCCCGAATTTCTCTTTAAAAGAGGAATAAAAGTGAGAGAGGTTTTCAAAGCCCAGATCCAGGTAAATGTCTGTAGGCTTTTTTTGTTTCTTTTTTAAAATATTGTACGCTTCAGAAAGCCTTTTTTCCTGCAGCCATTTGCGTGGAGAAGTTTCGAATATTTTCTGAAAATCCCGTTTAAAACTAGCCAGACTTCGTCCTGTAAGTTTTGCAAAGTTTTCAATGGGTACATTGTACTGGTAGTTCTTTTGCATAAACTCTTCGAGGTCGATTTTAAAGGGTTCAGAAAAATCGAATAAGAATGTGCTCAGCTCAGGATAAGTCTCCAGTAACAAGGTGAGTATTTCATTCACTTTTACAGTTTCCATTTGCTTACTAACCTGACTGGTCTGTTCTACATAAGGCACCAGGGATTGGAAAAAACTATCCAGGAAGGGATTGGATTGCAACAGAATATTGGGCAGGCCCTGGTATTTTTTATCTAAGGCATAGTGGTGCTCCATACCGAATTTCCGGATCCGTCCGGTATGCAACATCACTGAAAGCGACCGGTATTCTTTATTTTTAGCCGGATATTTAAATGCTTTGGCCAATTGATTGCGGTGTGAAATCATCAGCTGACCTTCTTTAAGAACGATTACACCATTCTGGTGGTCAATATGCGTTTCTCCAGAAATTTGGAAAGAAATAACATGTTCGGATACGAATTGTTCATGCCCAAATGCATTATCTACGTAGCAGGAATAGAGAAAGGCATTTCCAAAGTTAAGGTCGTCCAGGTTCATCGTCAATTTTTTTTAATTGTTCGTGGTAAATGGTGTTGCGCGCATCGGTATTGCTATCTACAGCCATTAGCACTATAGCCAGCAAGCCCAGTGTGATGCCGATTGCGCGCCAGTTGGCTGAAGATAAAAATAATATCATTAGCCCGGATAGTGCCAATAAAACGGGTAGTACCTTGAAGACTGTAGCCAGCTCTTTCTGAGATTTCGCGGTACGCTGCAATTCTTGTTTTACAAAGGCGCTGGCATCCTGGGTGGCGGCCTGTTCAAATTGAGCAATTCGTGGTTTGTTGGCGAAGAATAATCCGGCACCAACAGTCACCAGGAATAAACCGGAGACAACCAGTGGCCAGATAAAAGCCCTGGCCATAGTTGTTTTCCCCCAATACCAAAAACCAAATGCTGACATCAGTATTACGATACTGAGCAGCCCAACCATTTTTGCTGAAAAGACTTCGGCTTTGGCCCAGTCTGTACTTAATTTAAGGATTTCCATCAGTTTTATAAACCCAGTTGTTGTTTAAAATCTGTAATAAAAGCATGATCGCCTTCTTTTTCACGTTTTTCCAGTAAAACTATAGCATCTGGAGTAGCAGGATAACGTAATTTATCGCTGCCATCTGTTGCCGCTTCATATATTTTTTCTGCAACTACCCGGGCTGTTGAACTGTTTCCACTAAGATCTGCGATCATTTTCATCAATTTACCAATTAAACCCTGGTATTCTGCTATACTTTCATCATTTTTGAAATCGAAAGATCTTCCTGCAAAATCAGTTGCAGTGGCACCCGGCTCAATAATCTTGACCTTTACACCAAATGCAGCCAATTCAAAACTCAAAGATTCCGAGATGCCTTCTACGGCAAATTTTGTTCCATGGTACAAGGCTCCGAAAGGGAAAGTTAACCTGCCTCCAACAGAAGATACGTTAATGATTACTCCATCTTTATTTGCCCTGAAATGTGGCAATACTGCTTTAGTTACATCCAGTAAACCGATAACATTGGTATTGAACTGACGGATGATGTTTTCTCGTTCAAATACTTCCAACGGCCCGTAAGCACCATAGCCCGCGTTATTGACCAATACATCTATTTTACCGAAACGCGCAATACCTTCGTCAACAGCTTTTTGAATGCTTGCGGGATCAAGTACATCCAATGGGGCTAGCCACACATTTTCCAAAGCGCTAAGCCCCGTTTCTTCTTCCGGCTTGCGCATGGTTGCAATGACGTTCCAACCTTGCTCTGCAAAAAAAATAGCGGTCGCCTTGCCGATCCCGCTGCTGCTTCCTGTTATTAAAATTGTCTTGTTCATCTTGTTATTCTTAAATTTATAACTACAAATTTCAACCCTTTATCTGAGCTTTAATTTTCTCTAAGGCTCAAGTTTGATTTCCTGTATGGCTCAGCTGTTTGGTATGAATTGAAATTTTATAACTATAATTGCCCCAGGTTGTAAAAATATTTTAGAGGCATGGCGCGTAAAACCCTTCTTAACGAAACCGGGTTACTGGATCAAATCGCAGGTGGAGATGGACGGGCCTTTAGTTTGGTTTACGACTTTTATTACAACCAGATCTACACGTTTGTAGTCCAGTTGTTGAAATCCGATGTACTGGCGGAAGAGGTGGCCCAGGAAACGTTTCTTAAACTGTGGAAACAGGGATATCGGCTAAGGGAGCTGAAAAAATTGGACAGTTTTTTAATTGCGGTGGCGCGCAACAGGTCGATCGACATCCTTAGACGAAATAAACTGGAGCTTAAAACTGCCCGGACGCGCAATCAGGAATGGACCGAAATGCACAATGAAACCGAAGAAAGTATCATTTTAAGTGATACCCGGAAAATGATACAACAGGCGATTGATTTATTACCGGAACAACAAAAACAAGTTTATCAGCTCTGTCACCAGGAAGGTTTAAAATACGAGGAAGCTGCACAGCGCCTAAATCTTTCTGTTTTAACGGTACAGAGTTATATGAAATTAGCGCTTAAAAATCTGCGCAAACAACTGGCTAACCGAGCCGATCTGGCTGCCTTGCTGATTATTTTTAAATTATTTTAATTCAATACCCCCGGCAGGGGATATCTGTACGTCTATGTACTAAAAGGCCTTATTTAATGAATCAAGATTTAGCCCGTTTATGGCGTAATTACCTGGATGATGTATCAACAGCAGCCGAATTGAAGGAGTTGGAAAGCGCATTACGAAATCCGGACCTGGAAGCGGACATGAAAGCGGTGCTTGATGCGGTGTTTTATGACATCCCTGAGCAAGACATCATCGACAGGTCTGGTACAGCAGCTAAAGAAAATTCCCGCAATTACATCCTCAGTCAGCCTCAAATCAAAGCACCTCTGAACAGGTGGTTGCGTATCTCACTGGTGGCGGCTGCAATAGGGGCCATCACTTTGGGATTGTGGTTGTATACTGCCAACCCGCTTTTAAAACCCAACGCAGAGCTCGTCAATCAAAATGACGTGGCACCGGGAAGGAACTCGGCAACCATTACACTGGCCAATGGCAAGACCATTAACCTGAGTGCGCTCAAAACGGGGGTAATGGTTCAAAACTCGGGTTTGCAATACAATGATGGTAGCGCAGTTGAACCTGGTCACGAAGTGGCACCTGATGCTGGTCAGGAGGTTGTGGTCCGCACGCCGAATGGTGGTACTTACCAGGTTGAACTGCCTGACGGCACAAAGGTATGGCTCAACGCGGCATCGTCAATCCGTTTTTCAGTACAGCTTAAGACCTTGGTTAAAAGAAGTGTAGCGCTAACAGGTGAAGCTTACTTTGAGGTGGCAAAAAATCTGAAACATCCTTTTGTGGTGCGCACTAAAGAACAAAACGTGGAGGTATTGGGCACCCATTTCAATATCAACAGCTATCCGGATGAACAAACCATTAAAACCACCTTGCTGGAAGGCCGTGTCAGGCTAACCTGCTTAGCAGAAACCGCACAGAAAATTGTACTTGTACCCAATCAACAAGCCATTTTAAAAGGAAACCAGATCCAGGTAGTTCCAGCAGATCTTGAAAATGTGATGGCCTGGAAAAACGGGGATTTTGTATTCGAGGGCGAAGATTTTAAAACCACCATGCGTAAAATTGCACGCTGGTATAATGTTGAGGTGATTTATGACAGCGATTTAAATGATCACATAGAACTGGGTGGCTGGGTTTCCAGAAGCAGCAAACTCTCTGAGGTATTGCGGCGTATAGAACAGGCCAGTAACGTTCATTTTAAAATTGAAGGGAGGAGCGTGTTTGTGAAAAAATAATTACCAACCACAAAGCGGCTGAAAAAACGAATCAGAAGTGCGCGAACACTCCTGATCTGATTTTGGCTTAGATGAATTAAAATATAAATCAACGTACGCAAATGTGCCCAAGCTTCGAACCTCAAGGCACACTGCTAACCATAAACCTACACAAATGTATAAAATTTATCTCCATAAATTAATGGTCATTATGCGCCTAACCACCGTCATACTTATTGCCACGTTCGTCCAGGTGAGCGCCGCTACCTTTGGGCAGCGGGTTACCCTCCACGAACAGCAGTCTTCCATTGAGCAAGTATTAAAGAAGATACGCATCCAAACCGGCTACGATTTCTTATTTGAACGTAAACTGATCAGGGATGCCGGAACTGTCGATATTAAACTCAATAATGCCAGTTTAAATGAAGCGCTTCAATCCTTATTTAATAAACTGCCACTTACCTATACCATTGAGGGGAAGATTGTGGTTATTGAAGCCAAACAGAAATCTATGCTCGATAAGGTACTGGGTCTGTTTAATGAAATTGATATCAAAGGGCGCGTGCTGGATGAGGATGGCCGCCCATTGCGCGGAGCCAGCGTAAGCCTGATTGTTCAGGAGCGTGATGGCAGTACTCCCGATTCGAAACGGCGTAAAGTGCTGACCATGACTGATGAAGCGGGGGCATTTCAATTGCGGAATATAGACGAAAATGCAACGATAGAAATTTCTTTTACCGGTTACCGGCCGTACAGAACCAAAGTTTCCAGAGAGGTAATGGTTACGATGACGCAGGAAGTAGCCGCACTGGATCAGGTACAGGTGATTGCCTATGGCTCTGTTTCCAGGCGTCTGAATACGGCGACCGTAAGTACCGTGACTGCAGAGGTATTGGCACAACAGCCCGTAAATAATGTGTTAAATGCTTTGAATGGCCGTATGTCGGGCGTTCAGATTAGCAGTGCAGCGGGCGGATTACCCGGCGCCGGCATTTCTGTTAAAGTACGGGGCGAAAATTCCTTTGGACCCCTGGGTGCCAGTTCAACCGATCCTTTGTATGTAATAGACGGTATTCCACAGGCTTCGGGCACGCGTTATGATTCGCAAAATTTCAATTCTAAAGTAAGGGGGATGAATGGCTTTACCAATATGTTCAACTCCCTGAACATGGACGATATTGAACAAATTGACGTGCTTAAGGATGCGGATGCAACCTCCATATACGGTGCTCGCGGGGCCAATGGTGTGGTGGTCATTACCACAAAAAAGGGTAAAATGGGCCGCGTAAAAGTAAATGTCGACCTGAGTGGCGGCGCGGGTAAAGTAGGGCATTTTATTCCAATGCTAAATACCCAGCAATACCTTGACTTCAGGAAAGAGGCCTTTAAAAATGAAGCTATTGAACCGGATGAAGACAATGCGCCCGATTTAACAGTTTGGGACCAGCAGGCCAATACTGATTTTCAGCGCCTGTTGCTTGGTGGTACTGCCAGACAGCAAACGGCAAATCTAAGTGCCTCCGGAGGAAGCGAATTTGTAAATTATTATGTAGGTCTCAATTACCGTAAGGAAGGTACTGTCATTTCTAAAAATCAACATGTGAACCGTTTGGGTGGCTTGATGAACCTGGGTTTCAGTTCTGCCGACCGCAAGTTTGCTGCGCAGATTTCTACCAATTATGCCGTAGAAAAAAGTGATTTGTTGAATGAAATTTATGTTATGGACCTGATTTATACACCACCTAATTTTCCTTTATACAATGAAGATGGTAGTTTATACTGGCACAACAATGCCGATAACCCTTTGGCACAATACCTAACCAGGTACAAGGCAGATCGCAGTTTTTTTTCTGCAAATGCCAACCTGAGCTATAAACCTTTCGAGGGCTTTACCTTAAGAACTACTGCAGGTTACACCTTGAATGGTATGGAAAATAGCTCTCAGTTGCCTGCAGCAAGCAACAATCCAGCTTATCCCATGGCCAGTACAGCTTCCTTTGGCAATTCCCCAAATAGCAATTATACTCTGGAGCCTCAGGCAGAATACATCCTGAAATTGGGCGATGGAAAACTGACTGCACTTGTTGGAACTACATTTAGCGAAGCCGTTTCTAAATATACCCGATTGATCGGTGACAACTATACCTATGACAACCAGTTGGGAACCATTCAGGGCGCGGGAATTGTCAGAACCGAGTATGCGGAACAGAAATACCATTATGCTTCGCTATACAGCAGACTGAGCTATGATTTGAAGCGCAGATACCTGTTAAACCTCACCTATAGAAATGACGCCTCATCCCGCTTTGGAACCAATAACCGCCTGGCTAATTTTGGGTCTGTTGGTGCAGCATGGCTTTTTTCTGAAGAAGCCTGGACAAAGAAAATGTTGCCCTTCCTCAGCTTCGGTAAATTGAAGTTCAGTTATGGTACTACAGGTAATGACCGGATTAACAATTATGCTTATATCCGTACGTATAGTCCCGGACTTTATTACCAGGACATCCGTACCCTAAGTCCGGGCGCAACCGCAAACCCCGACCTGAAATGGGAGAATACCAAGAAACTGGAGCTTAGCCTTAGTCTGGGCTTCCTGAACGACCGCATCCTGTTTACCGGAAATGTGTACCGGAACCGTTCAGGCAATATGCTCAATTACAAGGAGCTCTCGTCTCAGACTGGCGGCGCAACCCTAATTTACAACCTGGATGCCGTGGTGCAGAACAAAGGTTTAGAGCTTGAGCTGAATACCCGAAATATCAATAGCGGTGGCTTTAGCTGGAATACGGGTTTTAACATTTCTTTTGAACGCAATGTCCTGCTCAGTTTCAATGACATCGAAAAGGTCAACAACAAGGCCTACTATAAAATTGGCTACCCGGTTACAGCGGTGCTTAACCAGGCCAAGTATAAGTTTAATGGTGCAGACCCATTAACCGGTGAACCCGTTTTGCAGGACTTTGACGGAAAACCGGGTATTGGAGCAGATGACCGCTACATAGCGGGTCTGGGCCATCCTTTTTACGGGGGCTTAAACAACAGCTTCAGTTATAAAGGACTCACACTGGATGTGTTTTTTAAATTTGAGCACAAAAGGGGAACGGTTAACCAGGTTCCATTAAGTAGTTTACCGGGGATGATGATGAACCAGGATGCCTCTGTGCTGAACAGATGGCAGGAAAGTGGGGATACAGGTAAGAAATGGCCTAGGGCGATTACCGGAAGTGAGTCGGTAAGTAACAATTATTCGCTTTTTACTTATTACTCTGATTTCAATTGGGGAAATACCAGTTACATCAAGTTGAAAACAGCCAGCTTAAGCTATAACCTTCCGCAACGCTGGATTGCACCTGCAAAATTCCACAACGTGAAATTAAGTTTGCAGGGCTTAAACCTGTTCAGCATCGCTAAAAACAAGTATGTGCTAGACCCGGAATATGGTTATAGTGCTTATCCCGGTTTACGTACCTGGATGTTTGGAATCAATTGTACACTTTAAAATGTTTGAGATGAAATCAATTTATATACTGGCCTTTCTTTTCTGTTTTTCTTCCTGTAAAAATTATGTAGACATCGCCACACCGGATGGGCTGCAGGACTGGGCCACTGTATTCAGTACAGATGGTTCTGCTACTGCGGCAGTACTGGATATTTATAGCTATTATGACAATACTACTTTTCCGACCTTCAATTACATGGGCGCCATCAGCGCTGATGAGCTTTTTACAACAACCGCTGCCTATACTGAATTTTTAAACAACAATGTGGCCATTGCCAGTACCACAAATGCCACCTCGCTCTGGAGTACACATTATATTGCCATTCGTAAATGTAACCTCGCCATTGAAGGCATCAGGTTATCTAAGGGGATGAGTGCCGCAGTAAAAGATCAATTGTCAGGTGAAGCCAGCTTCATGCGCGCAGCCTTGTTTTTTAACATGATCAACCTCTATGGAAAAGTACCGGTCCCGCTTGCGGTGGTTGAAGCGGAAAATTCTGGTTTGGCCCGTGCCGAACTGGAGGACGTATGGAGCCGGATATTTACCGATCTGCAAACAGCAAAAAGCTTGTTAAAACCCGAATACCCATCTGCTGAGCGCGCAAGGGTCAATAAATATGCTGCTTCGGCATTATTGGCGCGGGCCTATTTGTACCAAAAAGAATGGGCAAAGGCCGAGACTGAAGCTACATCGGTTATCGGATCAAACGTGTATGGCCTGGATAATCCGGCGGTTGTTTTTAAGAAAAACAGCAAAGAAACCATTCTGCAGTGTTATTCGCAAGCCGGAAGAAGTCCCCTGGCTGCCTTTTTTGTGGCCAGCGGACCTACGGTTACACCGAGGTATTATTTTAGAACGGGCTTCGACCTTGCTTTTGAGAAGAACGGCGCTGGTGCTGATGATTTGCGCAAAACCAATTGGACCGGGAAAAACAATGCCGGAATCTATTACGTAAACAAGTATAAAATAATGTCCGGTAGTGGTGATGAATATACCGTATTGTTCCGACTGGCAGAGCAATACCTGATTCGTGCGGAAGCCCGTGCCCAGCAGGATAAACTGAACGGAACAGGAAGTGCAGAGCAGGATCTGAATGCGATCAGAGGCCGCGCTGGCTTAAACGCTAAATTGGGCTTAGGTAAAGCGGCGATGCTGCTGGCCATTGAACAGGAACGCAAAGTGGAATTGTTTGCAGAATACCCACACCGCTGGTTTGACCTGAAACGCAATGCTGGCTTTTCTGATCCTTCCAAAAGTAGGGCCGATGAAGTGCTGGCTCCTGTAAAAGGATCGTTCTGGCAGTCTACCGACGTGTTATTCCCGGTACCTGCCCCTCAAATCCGGGTTAACCCGGCCTTAACGCAAAACCCGGGGTATACAAACTAGGTTAAATTAAGCCTCAATAATAAAAGTCATATCACTTTGATTATTGAGGCTTACATTTTGCCATGCATCGATAGCAGGATAGTCTATGCGATGAATTTCACGTAAATAATCAATCCAAAATACAGCACGATGGCGATACTGAAGAGCACAGCCATGATGATGCCCATAGTTTTCCAGAATCCGATTTTTTTTACAGGTGTCTGCGTATTTTTTGGGAAATAATAATTGACAACACAGGCTCCGATTACCAGCAGCAGAAAAAAAGCAGGGACATACCAGGTTCTGGATGCCCAGTCTTTCAGATGTACCCATCGGGCATGGCCTCTTTCTCCAGGCTCCAAATCCAGGTCAGTCACAAATTGATTGCCTAAAAAGGAGGTCGCTGTACTGATTTGCAAAGTCTTCTTATGCTCCAGTAAAAAAAATGTGTTTGGCCTGGCCTCAAAGGTTAAAGGTTGCTGGTTCCATAAAATAGTTACGTCGGTATGATCGAAGCCCATTTTTCGTTGAAATACCTTTTTTACCTCCAGGATCGAAACTTGCTGAACACTGATTGGCTTTAATGCCGCACTGAGCAAAAGGTCTGTTTTTAACACGACAAAAGTACCACTGATGACCAGGGCAAAGAAAGTAACAACCAGGTAGCCGATGTATCCATACCATTTTGCTCCGTTCATGGTGGCCAGACGTAAAGTGGTATACAAAACAAATGGCGCCATGAATGCAGTCACCCAAATGTATACCGGCCGGGGCGTTTGGTTGGTGTACAGCTCCAATACGTTTCTGCCAGCAAAATAAACAAGCAGTAAAATAACTAAGTAGCCAATTGCGAAGGGGATTTCGAGTTTGCGTATTTTTTCTTTGGGTATCAAAGTAGCTTATATTTTTAGGCGTTTAGTTTTGTCAGTCTGTTCAGTTCATCAAATTCGGCACTTATGGTATGCCCATTTTTTGTTCCGGTTAATTTAAGCGCCTCATCCACAATATCGTATTGTTTTGCCGACAAATAATTTAATAAAGCAGCTTTATGATTCATTTCAAACTGAGAAATCAATTGCGGAAAAACGGTTGCAATACGCAAGTGCTGATCTTTCTGGTTTTTATCCAGCGTGTTGCTCTTGATCATAACCACCATAGCACCCTGACCATAATCTGCAATATAATACGCACTGGAACCGAACATTCCAGAAGCTGTCATTCCGATCAAATGTAAATCATCCATGGTGGCATCAAATTGACTATTCCTCAATAAATCAATTTCATTTTCCTCACCATATTTTTTTAGCTGCAAGGCCTGCTGCAGGACGCTTTCAGGAAGTGCAGACTGTGTATTGGCCCAGGCCCATAACCAGGTTTCTGAAGCATGAGAAAAAGAACCAAGAACCTGAATGGGGTAGATCAGGTCTGCTCCAAAACTAATTTCTGCCTTTTGTATGTCAATGTTCCAGCCGTTGTTGCCAATAACTTCAGCAAAGTCCAGTTGTCTTTCAAATCCAATGCCTCCAAACCGCTCAATCAATTCCTGCTCAGTTTTACAAGGCTCTGAATTGCCTGGTGCTGTTGGTTCTGCAGGTTGGTTCGTGGTGTCGTCTTTTCCGAATAGTTTATTTAGAAATCCCATGTTGATCGTCTTTTTGTAAAATCATTACAAAATTTGAGCCACTGGTTTCCAGTTTGCTGAAAACTGTATTTCATCAATTTAAACTGGGCTGATGTCTGGAAATTTAAAAACGAATGGATCTCAAAAAAAACCGCCTATGATTGATCAACAGGCGGTTTTTAAAGTTATATTTATGCTCTCACTATTTTAAATGCTCCTGTAGCGTCTGATGTAAATTTTCACCCCGTAAATTCAGCGCGATGATTTTTCCGGACGGATCGATTAGGTAGTTCATTGGGATGGCATTTACGGCATAAAGTTTTCCGGCCTGATTGTCAAACCCTTTCAAATCGCTCACCTGTAACCAGGGTAATCGGTCTTCCTGGATGGCTTTAACCCAGGACTTCTTGTCTTTGTCCATGGAAATGGCAAGTATGGTGAAATTCTGGTTTTTAAATTTGTGGTAAGCTTGCAATACATTTGGATTTTCTGCCCTGCAAGGCCCACACCAGCTGGCCCAGAAATCGATAAGCACATATTTTCCCCGAAGACTTGAAAGTGCGATGCGCCGCCCGGATGTATCTTGCTGGAAAAAATCCGGGGCAATAGCACCCACGATGAGCCGACGATGTATATCTAATTCTTTCCGGAGTTTTAATCCGAGGTCATATTTACCCGCCGGTGTCTTTTCAATTAGGCGCATCAGACTGTCTGCAGTTGCTATGCGGTTGTATTTCATTAAGGTCTCCAAAAGTTCTAATGACAAGGCGCTGGAGGGATGCTTGCTGACAAAACCAGCTATCATTTCTGATACCCCATCAATCACTTTTCTGTCGGCAATTCCGCCTTCTCTTAACATTGCTGTGCTGTCGTTTTTTGCTTTGGCAGCCTGGTATGGTTTATATAAATTTGCCGTAATGGTTGCCAGGTTTTTATTGAACTCCGGCACAAAGGTGTTTAACAATGCCTGATCAGCAGATCCTGTTATTTCTGCCTTATAAAGACTATCTGCATTGCCTTTTAACGAAACAACGCTATTGTTTTCCAGGTATAAGGTAGCCATCTCGCGCATTTGTTTACGTCCTTCAATACGCAAGTTAAATAACCTGGATTCGGGGATATGACCCCGGATTGTAAAATATCCCGCCTCGTCGGTGACGGTGCTGTCTTTATAAAGTATCCCGGAAACCTTTTTGGCTTCTTCCAGGTATAGTTTCGTTTTTGGTGCATCAGAAATATGACCTTTAAGGGTAAATGAATTCTGATTTTTATGTTGTGCGTAAGCTCCGGCTGAAAATAATACCGCAAGCAGGAAGGTATACTTTGTCATGATTTTTTTTCTAATTGTATCCTGAATTTTGATCGAGGAATTTGTCTAAACCAATTTCAAATGCCGGAATGGGAAGTAATTGCTTGTAAGATTCCCATACGCCTCCTTTGGTTGGTGTGATCACTTTCATCACGTCATCTATACGGCCAGTGCGTTTCAGATCAAACCAGCGGTGGCCCTGTTCGCAAAATAACTCAACCTGCCTTTCCTTCATGACTGCATCAAGAAGACCTGACGGGGTATTTGCAGCTGTATTTCCAAGTCCGGCGCGGGCACGAATGGCGTTGATGTCTGATTGTGCACCATCAATGTTATTTTGCTGTGCGCGTGCTTCCGCACGTATCAAATACTGCTCTGCTAAACGCAACAGCGTCAGGTACTCTGGTTTAGACGCTGCCAGTGCAGCCGTGTTTGCTTTATACTTATAAGGGAAACGGTAATTTACGCCTGAAATGGTAGCTACACCTGTCCAGTTTGCTTTTCGTTGGTCATTTGTTTCAAATGCCTGTTCAAGTTGTGGACTGATGGATGCTGGATTTGAGGATGTTCCAATGGAATTTGTAAGTACAAAACTCCGGGCATCAAATGTGGCGTAATTGCTTTGACTAACGGCCTGCAGCTGAAATATAGATTCACGTGAGTTTTTCAGGAAAACCGAACTTGCCGGAACCAGAGCAAACAACCCGGTGTTACTGATCACAAGGGATGCAGCAGTTTCTGCCTTTTCCCATTGCTTACTATAGAGATAAATGCGCGCAAGCAATGCCGTAGCGGCCCAGTAGGTTGGGCGTACTCTTTCTGCACTGGCTACTGGATAAGGTGTCAATGCATCTCCATTTAAATAATCTTTACTCAGTTTAGCCTGAGCATCCAACAGGTCATTCGTGATCTGCGCGTATACTTCTGATACTTCGGCACGTTTAGCCAGGCTGTATATGCGGTAATCGGCACTGGTTAACAACGGAACTTTACCATAGGTATTGACCAGGTAATAATAGCAAAGTGCGCGCATAAATTTTGCTTCGCCCAGTAGCTGTTGTTTGAGCTGCGCATTTAACTTATTGCTATTTTCTATGCCTTCAATGGCTACGTTACAATTGTAAATCAGTGTATAGCTGGTCGACCAATAAAATTCCATATTGCTGTTCACATTATTCTGATACAATAGTGTATACTGTGAAAGGGCATTTATATAGTAATTCTTGAGTTCATCAGCAGCCATGGACAAATAAATGGTGGCATAGGAATTAATCACATTGTCGGTTTCGCTGATGCGTATATATAACCCATTCAGTACAGATGTTGCAGTTTCATTTGTTGCATAAACCGTTGAGCCCGTCAGCCTGTCGTCAGGTGGATCAAGTTCAACAAATTTCCTGCAGCTGGTGGTCACCGTACTTAACGAGATCAAAATGAGTATAAAATATAAGTATTTCATTTCCTGATATTTAAAAGTTAATTTGTACGCCCAATACAAATACTTTGAGCGGAGGTAATACTGAATAAGATTGTGTTTCGGGATCGCGGCCTTGATATGGCGTGATGGTAAAAAGGTTTTGCCCTGTCAGATTTATGTTGGCACTTTTTAACCTGAGCTTATCTTTAAAAGCCTTGGGTAGCTGATAAGAAAGCGTGATGTTCTTTGCCCGGATGTAGGAAGCATCGACATAGCTTGCATCGCTCTGCGACCAGGTACCAAAAGCCCGCAGGCCTTCGGCGGATTGTGTATAACGCTGATATTTAGCCGGGTCACCTGGTTTTTGCCACCTGTCCATAAATTCAACAGGAACATTGCTTTGGCTGACAGACAGTTGATCATATAATTCTGTGCTAAAGAATCCTGGTGCATAATTTGTCAGACTTAACCGGCCAACCTGTTTAACGAACTGCAGAAATATCGCCAATTGCAGACTTTTGTACCTGAAGGTATTGTTGAATCCTCCAAAATATTTGGGTAGGGTATTGATGGTCGTGATCTGATATTCGCTATACAAGCTTACATAACTACCTGCGTTAGAACCTACCGTACCATCCTTTTTCAGGGCCGTGTATAAACCAGTATTGGGGTCAATGCCTTTGTAGATCCATGCGTAACCTCTTCCATTAACTGGCTGACCGATTTCCAGAATGCCTGAGTAATTTGAATTGTCGAGGTTTTCAAATTTGAGCAGTTTATTGCGGTTAAATGAGATATTAAAGTCGGAAGTCCACTCAAAGCTGCCAGACACTACATTCCTGGTATTTAACGTGAACTCTAAACCCGAGTTCTGGACTGTAGCCGGAAAATTGTAGCTTGGAATACTGCTAAAGCCCGTAAATGAAGGAATGGTATAATTGATCAACTGGTTTGAACTCCGGTTCCTGTAATAGGCCGCAGAAGTAACAATCCTGTCTTTCAAAAAGCCCAGATCTACTGCAAACTCAAGTTTTGCATTTTTTTCCCAGGCCACATCCGGATTTGATAAAGAGCGTGGTGCAAACCCAGTCAGGCCCTGGTATGTGTTGGCACCTCTGCTGGTATAAAGGTCATAATATGCATAATTGCCAATGTTGTCATTTCCGCTTGTCCCATAACTCGTCCGCAGTTTACCGAGGCTAAGAAAGGGAAGGTTATTCCCAATTAGCTTTTCTGAGGAAAATATCCATGCGGCGGCAGCAGAATAGAAATTTCCAAATTGTTTTCCCGGGCCAAATTTAGAAGAACCATCTCTTCTTGCAGTAAAGTTAAGAATGTATTTGTCGGAAAGGTTTGCATTGAGCCGGCTATACACTGCGTTATATTTGTATTGGTACGAGCCGCCATCCTGTGCAGAAACCAGACCCGCATTAGATAAATTGCCGATCACCACATCGCTTACGAAATTTGTGCCCAAAAAATAGTGCCCCTCATTATCTGATTTCTGAAAGGTGGTACCAGCGAGCGCACTGAATTTGAGGTCCTTTAATTTTAGTTCGTAACTCAATTGTGGTTCTATGATCCAGGTTTTCTGCTGGTTGATCGTATTGATTAAAGTGGGAATGGAAGCTGCGGAAAGTGCTGAAAGGTATAAAGGTGAGTAAGTAGCAACAGGTTGTTTAATTTTAATATTGGTATTTAAGTTTGTGAATCCCAGATTGGCGGTAAAGGAAAGTCCTTTCGTAATCTGGTAACTTGGCTTTAAACTGACTATGGAATTGTCCGTTTTATTGCTGTAAGTGCGCAGGGTATAAGCGTAAGGGTTGTTGGCATTGTCAGAGTTCGTTCCACCAAAATTTAACGTTCCATCAGGTTTAAAAGATTCTGGTGCATTGGGTGCCCTTAGGGTATATGGGGTCAGGTCGCTTTGTGAGTTCTGATTGTTATCTTTTAGCGAGCTGCCAGAAAAATCAATTTTTAATCTTTTATTTTTTGAATAGGCTGTGATGTTAAAGTTTAATCCGCCTCTCTGGTCATCGAAGTTTCCCGGAGCCAGGCTTCCCTGCCTGTTGTAGGTACCTCTGATGGCGTATTGTACCTGCTCATTGCCGCCAGAAAGAGAAACATTGGCATTGGTATAGGCTGCAAAATTTCCCATCAATTGTTTCTGCCAGTCGGTATTTGTAACCTGGCTCCATGTTCCGTTCACATCGTAGTTTGGATCCCCAGGTGATTGCGTGATATCGGGTACAGGAACACCATCATTTTTAAAGGCTTCGCGACGCATCTCCAGATATTGCTGGGTATTCATCAGTTTTAAGGGCTTGGGTGCCTGCATAAACCCCTGGTTCATGTTTACACCGACGGACATCTGGCCAATCTGTCCTTTTTTGGTGGTAATTAAAATAACGCCGTTTCCACCTCTGGATCCATAGATCGCCGTGGCGTCGGCATCCTTCAAAACGGAGATGCTGGCAATGTCGTTCGGGTTAATGTAATTTAACGGGTTACCCTGAGGACTGCTTGCTACAACACCGTTGCCCCCGTTATTTCCAAGTGGGTCCATTAACAGTGCAGACTGATAGGGGATTCCATCAATTATATATAGCGGATTGTTGCCCACTAAATCATCCAGGGAGGATCTTCCGCGGATCAGGATATTCATCGAACCATTGGTTACACCGCTGGTCTGGGTGATTTGAAGGCCTGCAACACGTCCCTGTAAGGCAAGTAAAGGATTTATAACCGGTTGCTTTTCAATGTCTTTTGCGGTTACAGTTACCGTGTTTCCTGTTGCTAGTTTTTGCGATTCCGTATAATACCCTTTGTTCACCATAACCTCGGCGAGTTCATTGGTAGCCAAAATCATGCGGATGTTCAGTTGTGCCGCTACTTTTACTTCACGGTTAATGTAACCGATATAACTGATCAACAGCAACTCGTTTTCTTCTACGTTTTGAAGGTAGAAAAGCCCATCTTTACCTGTTGTCACAGCTCTTTTTCCGTTTTTAAGGCTTACTGTTGCACCAGTAAGCGGCTGGCCATTCTCGTCCGTAACCTTTCCGGAAACATCGATCGTTTTATAAAAATCTGTTATTTTTTCAAATATTGATTTTTCTTTTTTCCTGATGATGATTGCTTTTTCATCTATGATGTAGGCTAAAGACTGATTGGCCAGGCATTTTTGCAGCACAACCTCCAATGCTTCATTGCTCACCACAATGCTTACTGGTTTCTTGGTGTCAAGCAGATTTTTATCGTATAAAAAATCATAGCCGGTTTGGTTATGAATTTCCCTGAAGATCTTTTCAAGAGAAGTCCTTTTTTGGTTTAGCGTGACGCGCTGGGCATACATTTTGGCACTCACCTGCATCAAGGTCGCAATTAATATGACGGTAGTTAATCGCATAATCAGCCATAGTTTAGCGGTAAGCCAATTGGGCATACCTATTTTGTTAGCATAAATTTTATACATTTGCTTAGTTTGGTTCAAGCAATTGCCCTTTAGTTTCGAAGCCTTAGGCAATTGCGGTAAACAGTTGATTTAATTATTGACGATGCCAAACATCGACCATGTCCCGATCAGTATCGGGATTTGGTTTTTTAATCCCGGTTTTTCTGTCGTAAATACTTTTTCATTGAGTTGGTTTAAGTTAATGGTTAGTTGATTGGTTGTACTTATTTGCTTACATATAGTTTTTTGCCCTCGATACGGAAATGCACTGCACCAGTTTTTTCCATCAATCTAAGTACAGCTGATAAATTCCTGGTTCTGGATAAAAATCCGCCAAAGCGAAAGTTTTCGGGCGCGTTTGCTTCATAGATGACTTCTATATCATACCATCTGGCGATTTTCCGCATATTGGTTTTGAAATCATCATTTCTGAATAGAAATTCATTGTTTTTCCAGGCTACAGCTTCATCAGGATCAACCTTGCTGATGTTGATCTGGTCATTAGCCAGCATGGCCTGCTCGTTGGGTTTAAGGATTTCAGAATGACCGTTGGTACTTAATCTGATACTACCTTCCAATAGGGTAGTCTTTACTGTTGTTTCATCACCATAAGCATTGACGTTAAAATGGGTTCCAAGAACTTCCACTTCCTGCTTACCGCTACTTACAATGAAAGGATGTGTTTTATCTTTCGAGATTTCAAAATAGGCTTCACCGGAGAGTTCGACCGGGCGGTTTTTAAGTCCGGCGAAAGAAGTCGGGTATTTTAAAACAGAGGCTGCATTTAAGTATACGAGGGATCCGTCAGGCAAGCGTAGTCTGGTTTGTTCTCCACGCGCTGTGGTTAATGTATTGAACGCTGTTTTTCCCGATTTGTGGCTGATGATTTCGTAAACAATTTGCCCATCAGCAGTTTTAGAGATCCGGACACCAGATTGGCTGGCTATATTTCCCGTATTGGCATCAGTAATTGAAATTGTTTCTCCGTTGGCAAGGGTGAGTGTCGCCCGGTTTCGTCCCGGGGATACGTCCTGCTGGTAGACTGTTTGCTGCTGGTTTTTTTGATCAGTTTGGTAGAAATAGAAAGTGATGCCGGAAATGAGGACAATTGATGCGGCAGCAATAAGACGTGGCCAAAGCGTTCTTGTCTTGCCCTTTGCATGTGTTGTCTGTTTGAATACATTTTTTAACAAGACATTTCTTTGTTGATCATTTATGCCTTTCTCCTCATGTATACGCTCGTAATCGTTACCGATTAAGGCATCAATTTCGTTTGCAAATACAGGATCGTTGATATAGTCCCATAGTTCATTTTTTTCTTCTTCAGATGCCATTTTATCGGCATAGCGGTTGAAAATCTCCTGAAGTCTGTTGTTTGTCTTATCCATCAACGTAGGCATGGGTTTAGGTTCAATACTTAACCATTACTAATATGACTTGAAAAATGCCGGTACAGGGTTAGTCGAGCGATCAGATTTTTAGAAAATAATCTTAACGATCTGATTTTTAGTCGTTTTATTTGTGTAGTGCCAGGATGAGCATGGGATATAATACGGCATGTTTTCTAAAATGTGCCCTTATCTTTTGTAATGCCTGTTTCATATGGGCCCTCAGGGTTTCTGTAGAGATGTTCATTTCTTTTGCCGCTTCCTCATATTTCATACCTTCCTGGTGGCAAAGTCTGTAAGCAATTTTTTGCTGCGGGGCTAGTGCCGATAAGGCTTCATCAAGCATGTTAACGGCATCCTTGTAATCCAGCAGCTGCCTTGTAGAATCGTCAAACTCTGTACTTTCCTTTTGAAGTTTAAAGTTGGATTCTGCTTCGCGGGAAATGTGCTTCAACACATCGAATACCTGGTTGCGGACAACCCTGTTTAAGTAGGCGCCGAAATTGTCGACAGTGTTGAGCCGCTTTCTACCTGTCCATATCTTAATAAATATATCCTGAACAACCTCAAGGGCATCATCTTCAGAAGGTGTCATTCGTTTGCTATGAACAAACACATCCTTTTGGTAGTGATTGAATAAAATGGTAAATGCGTACTGATCTCCTTCAGCTATTTTAGCCAATAGTTCTTTTTCATCTTTAAGGGCTTGTACCGCCATTTATTTACCTGAATTATTAAATCCAATGATAACCAAATTTTATGAAATAGTCAGTCGAAAAATTTTCAGTTTGGATGAATCCAGGTTTTCGAAGCCAATACCGGGGCTCATGCTACGTTAAAAAATCTTTTTGTGTATTGCTTTCAAACATTTTCAGGTTGAAATTGGTTAATGGCTTGCTTTCTGGTTATTGCTTAGCTTTTTTAAGGATGTACGGAAAATCTAACTATTGTTTACCGATGCCTGGTACAGGTATTAAAATTCAGAAAAAATGGAAGAAGCATTTAACATTAAGATTGGTTTTGGCAGCAAGGAGGTTACACTAACCATACTTCATCACAAAGATTATTTCAAGGTAATTTATTTCGGTGGAATTATGGGAGCGATTAAACAAGTAGCGGGTGATTGGGAATTAATGGACCCTGAAGAAGTAGATGCAGGTGATCTTCCGCAATATACTCCGGATCTGAAAGGTGAAAGATTAGAGATTGTGCTTGACGAAGATCAGGTTGATACGATCGGTGCAGAGATTGAACACTATTATTCCGATGAAGAGGAGTAATTCAAAGAAAGGTTGGGTCAAAAGAAGAAATTGAAGGTAATAAAAAAGGCGCTGAGCGCCTTTTTTATTATAAATCTGTACCAGGTGTTGTTCCCGGTTCGTGACTGGATCCCAGTGGTTTGTGTTTCCGATCCGGCCTTGAGATCAGGTCCGTTCTGCCCAGATCTGCAACTGATGAAGTTTCCCCGTTATCAGGTTGTTTTTCATTGATGCGCTCTTCTGTCTCTTTATAGATCTTTTTCTTTGGCGCTTCGTTGCTGTTTGAATTATCCTGTTTGTTTTCCATAGTTGTAAATTTTAGTGTAGCTGTACATGATAACAATCGGTATGGATATCTGTTTTATATAATCACATTTGGGCTTTTATTCAGCCCAGGGCGAATGTAAAATGCAGTCGCAGAAATTTTTGCGATGGAAGTTTGGGATCATATAGGCACAAACATCTGCTTTGATATTTCCAAACGTCGTATCGGTTTTGTGCTCAAATCCGCTGAAAAATGTTGGAATGATGTTTTTCTTAAAGTCGTTTCTTGGAAAAGCATTTAGAATTTCAGTTCTGTTTTCATCGCTCAGGTATTCGTATCCTTCGCCCATGACATTCAGGCCAACTCCGGAATACATTAATGCGACCTCAGGTTCTTTGTGTTCTGCAATACCGATCGTGGTGTGTAAAGCGATCGTATCCCAAACCAATTGTATTGATTCTTTTGGCAAGCCATGACTTTTTAAGAAATCCCTGGCGGCATTTGCGCCGTCTACTTCAAAACGTAAGTCCGGGCTGCTGTAATGTTTGGTTAAGCCAAGGTCATGAAAAATGGCACTTACGTACAACAATTCAGGGTCGTACTTCATTTGTTTCCTTTTACCATTTAATACGGAGAAAAGAAATACCCTCAGCGAGTGGTTGTAGATGAATTCAGTTCCGTGTTCGAGTAAAAGTTCGGTTGCCTGTCTGGCAATTTTGCTGTCGGGGATAAGGATCCCGGCCACATTTTTTGATTGGTGAATTGACATATCTTTTTTGTTTGCTCAAAATTACCAAGGGCAGGGGGCACCGGGAATGTTAAATTCGGTCAATCACATGCCAATATCGTCTTTTAACAACTATCGACAGGTCTTGTCCCGGTATTACTGAGACTGATGAAATGTATCCCGATACGCTTTGGGCGAACGATTGGTATACTTTTTAAAGAAATGGCTGAATTGCTCTGCAGAATGAAATTTGAGCTGAAAGGCAATTTCCTTAATTGGTTTTAAGGAGAACTGCAGGAATCGTTTTGCCTCTGCGATGAGGTGTTCGTTAATCAGCTCTTTGGCACCTTTACCGCCGTATTGTTTCGATAAGTCTGCGAGTTTTCTTGTGGAGATACCTAAAATTCTGGCATAGTCTGCAACTTCATGTGAGGTTTGATGATGTACGGCAATCAATGCCAGGAACTGCCGGTAGATTTTGCTTTCATAACTTTGAGCGGCATCTGCAAGCGCTGCGTTTACATTGGCCATTTTGATCATGATAATCTTCAGATAAGCTGCCATCACCTCCAGTTTATTGATGTAATTGTCTTTGTCGGATTCAGTCTGCATCGCTTCAAATAGCGTATGAAGTTCCCGATCATCCACTGCCGATAAGGGGAGGAGTTGACGGATCGACGTCGCGTCAAACAAAACAGCCTTACAGTTATTTGCGCTCTGGGGGGCTCTCTCCCAAAAACAATCACCGAAACGGAGTTCATATCCGCTAAAAGAGCTGCCCTGCCGGAAGCTGATGACCTGTCCTTTAGCGATTAAATAAAGTGCCGGTGTTTCAGATTGAATTTTAAAAGATTGTTCGTCAATAAGGATTGTACCTGTACCGGAAACCATAAGAATTACCCGGTGATACGCCAACCTGTAAGTCACGCTCTTATCAAAACTTTTAGCTTTGCAATGCTGAATAGCAAACGAATCCTGAACCTCATTTTCTAAAGCGATAATTTCTGACGACTGGCTGGTTGCAACTGGCATAACTACTGGATCAGTGGTAAAGATGTTAAATTAAGTTCATTCTTTCCGCAATACGGCATGCTTCAAGAGAGTTGCTTACCCGTAGTTTTTCCAGGATATTCTGGCGATGCCTGTTTATCGTATTGATACTTACAGAAAGCAAATCTGCTATTTCCTTACTCATCTTACCTTTACGGATCAATTGTAATATTTCTTTTTCACGAACAGACAATAGCTTGTTGCTTTCCTGCGGATCGGGATTAATGGTTTTACCAGTAGCAGAATTGAAAATCAGGCCAGCTGATGCTGTAGTTTCAGCTTCATTGTAAGGAAAATGATAAAGACATAATGCAAGCCATAAACTACCATTTACGGCACTACTGACATAAAACATGCGATGTGCCATCGCGATATACTTTTCATCCCGGTTGCGCATTCGGATTCGACTTTTCACATGATAGTCAGATCTTTCCGGGATGGGCAGACTTTTCAGCATGTTGAAAAACTTAAGCTCCAGCAGGTGTTTTTCTAAAAGATCATCGGGATGAATCTTTTTAAAAATATCTTCTTCCCAGATGGAGTTGATTTCTTTCAAAGTTTCATGTTCAGTAAAGCCCAGTTCCTTAGCCACTTTTCCATTGTAAATATAACTTTTATTGGCCTTCATGTCACTTAACACGGCTATTGCATTTTCTGTCCGCGAATACATAAATGCCATGTACTGGTATTGTGACAAGCTTAAAGGGGCATTTTGTTCCTCTCCAAAAACTTGCTTCAGCAGCTTTTCATTTAGTGTATTGACGATGTTCATTTAAATATGGTTATTAATCAGTATTGGAGACCGCTATGCGTATTTTACCTTTGTAAAGTAAATATAAAAGTATGGTTATTAACTCAAAAAAGAATGAAGAAAATTATCTTAGGAATAGCGGTATTGTTGATCGGACAGAAAGGTTTTACGCAACGACTGGAGAAGATGCAGTGGTTTAACGAGCCACAAAAATGGGAAGTAAAAAATAATGCTTTCCATATGTTTGTAACCCCGCAGAGCGATTACTGGAGAATTTCTCATTATGGATTTACCGTAGACGATGCACCGTTTTATTACGGTACTTATGGCGGTGAATTTGAAGCAAAAGTTAAAATCACCGGGAATTATAAAGCGCGTTTCGATCAGATGGGATTAATGCTACGTGTTGATCAGGAGAATTACATCAAAGCCGGAATTGAGTTTGTAGATGGAAAATACAATTTAAGTACAGTTGTTACGCATAAAACGAGTGACTGGAGTGTAATTGCGTTGGATAAAACACCTGATTTTGTATGGATTAAAGCCATCAGAAGACTGGATGCGGTAGAAATATTCTATTCTTTCGATGATAAATCCTACACGATGATGCGAAATGCGCATTTGCAGGACAATGTACCTGTCATGGTTGGCTTTATGGCTGCCAGTCCGGACGGAAATGGATTTGATGCCAAATTTGAAGGCTTTGCGGTGAAACATTTACCCGATCAAAGAAGGCTGGACTGGCTAAAGAAAAACAACAACTAAATTTTCGCTCATTTTACTATTGTCCTCCCGGCCTATGCCGGGAGCTAATTCCTGAAAACAAAAGGATGGAGCTTAACGTTATTACTCGGTAAACAGAGCAACGAATCCCAATGAGTACAATTTCTGGAATAAATATATTAGCGCAACAATTAACCCCGCAGCAACTTGATCATTTACAAAAGGCTGCCGATCTACACAAAACACAATCCAATATCGAATTCAGCGTACTGAAGATCGAGGAAGGCATACTGCAAATTTTAGTGCAGCAGGGGGAACGCCCCTCTGGTAACTATGCCAGCCGCAGTACTTTGATCAAGCGTGCCCATGAGGTTTTTGACAAATGGATGCCCGCATATCTGATTCAGGTAGAAGTGGAGGAATTCAGACCTTCAATTACTGCAGTTGTCAATCCGGCCTGGCTGGAGCGGATGATGGAGGAGAAGGAAGTCCGCATTAAACAGATTGCCTTTGATACCGGTGTAGACCGCGAAAGTATCGCAGGGTGGGTTTCCGGAAAAAAGAACATGAGCCAGATCGTAAAGGCAATGTTTTATTTCTATTTTACAAGTATCCTTGTCGAAGACTGATCATGCGAAAATCACGTAACATGATTTATGGCATGATCTGGAAGGTTTAAGGTAAATTGTTGTTTCAGGGCTATTCTGCTTTTTCAATGTAAGTCCTGATCTCTGTCTCGATCCTTTTACAGGACAACAGCCATGGTTTTTTGGTGATGTTCAGGTCAACAAGATCTCCATTGATTTGATAATTCCCTGCCAGTTCAAAACCTTTGGCGGTAAAGGAGAATAGTCCGCTTGTAGTGTCACCTTCAAATAGTCCGTTAGTCTGAGATTCGATAGCGATTTGTAGCTGCTGAATCATTTCGTCTTTTGATTTTGGGTATTCAATTGTGAAATTGCACATGATGTTCCATTTGTGTAAATGACCAATTCCAGGTGTCTTTTTGTTTTGTTATAAAACAATGGATCGGGTTAAACAATTAATCGCCGGTTTTGTCTTCTTTTTCATCTTTCTGATCCGTTTGATTTTCCTGATCTGGCCCATCAGAAGTGGTTTTGGTCTTTTTCTGTTCAGTCTCGGGAGTTACAGTTTCAATTTTTGCACCAGCATCTTCGTGTGGCTTTGGGTGTTTGTTCTCCTGCTGATCGTTGGTGTTTGTATTTTCCATTTTTTATCTTTTTAAGATTAACGATTGCCAGGCCTATAATGTTTTTATTATTTCCTGAAAAATAGGCTGTGTCCCGGAATAACAGTTGGCGGGTAACTAAGCTTTCCTATCGGATAGACAAGTCGGTCATTTGATCGGTCAAATCCAGTCAAATCCGGTCAAATCCGGTCACACATTTTTAAATCAGCTGCTTTTTTGATTTTCCCATATACATTTGGTTCATGTTTGATTCTGGTCTGGATCTGGGTGGGGTCTGGCTCGTAACAAAAGGATACCAAACAGGAGTTACATAGGAGTTTCCTAGAACTCGGCTAGGACTAGAGTCCTATAACGCTCCAAGGAAATCAAAGTTTTACCCAACTGTAAGGCCTATGGTTACAAAACCAGACCAAAAGGGGGCAAGAGTCCTACAACTGGAATGCTTTTTAAAAACAATTAAATAAATAAAAACAACAAAAATGGCAAAATTAAAACATGGGACGTTCGGACCAGTGTCCGGAAAACCAGTGTACGGAAAACCAGGCTCGGTAGCGCCCAATAAATGTTTATGGACAAGCTTCAACTCACAAGCGATTTCATTACCTTAATTACCAGTTAATTTCTGTGATATTTGTCTTTTTCTGATATTGTTGAATAGTTAAAAAAACACAGGAATCTTTATCAAATGTTAAATACTTGGCAAAAAACTATTTAATAAATTTGTTAATCTAGCCAATTAATTACTAATACTACTTTTATGAGAAGTAATTCCAAAGGTACACTTGTTAAAAAAGACGCGGTCAACGCAGCCTGCTTCGGGCAGTTGTTTGAAGCCTTGTCTCAAGTGCCTTTGGATTTCGATCGATTTCATGCTTACCTCAGAAGTACCATAACAGGGCATTATACCATAGGATGTCCCATTATATTAAGGGCTGGTGATGTCAGCGACAAGGCGTGGTTTATCACAGATGGGGCAGTAGTAGCCTATTTCATAGATTGTCGTGATCGTAAAATCGTCAATCTCTTTTTTAAGAAAGGAGAATTCGTTGTACTTCCAGAAGAGTTTATGTCTGGAAATCCATCAACCAGTTTTTTAATGGCTTGTCCGAATACGCACTTGCTGGAGATTTCAGCTGAAGATGTTAAACATGCTTTTGTACTTTTTCCCGAAACTGAGCAGCAGTACCGGATGATTATCGCAAAGCAAGCTGTCAAATATAAAGAACGCGATATGCTTTTAAGCTATTTAGGCATAGATCGGGTGAGAGAATTTTTTAGAAGATGGCCGGAATTTAGAGATCCTAATCCGAAAATAATATTTTCTAACAAAATGATTTCTTCCTATTTACAAATGACGGAAATCTCCTATAGCAGGCTCCTAAAGCAAATCAGGGAGGAGGACGATGCTGAAGTATGATCCAAGTGAAACTAAACAAGAAATCCAGCGAAGGATAGTTCAGGTTATCATTATGCCTTTTATTCAAGCGGTAACAAAAACCAATCCTGAAGGATTATCCGATGCTGTAATTCATTATAGCCAGGTTGTGCATGGGCTAAAGGACCAATTTATGGAAGAGGAGGGCGCTGCTGAGGAAGGTCATCTACTGATGCTCTGCAGTGGCTTCGCGCTAAATTTTTATTACGATATCCGTTTGAATAAGTCTGTAGTTACCCATATTTTTAAAAAGTATGAGGTGATGATCGATATCAATAGTTTTTTAAACAAAAGCGATCGAAAAGGAAATCTGCAAATGCTTACAGACGGACTGATTTTTAAAATGAGTTACCATGCATTGAGATCACTGCTTGTTGATTATCCGATTTTAAATGTTGCTTTATGGCAATTTCAGGCAGAACGGGAAAAACAATATTTGTATTATCAGCATCTGCTGAAGCTCGCACTTGACGAGCGGGTCAAGGTCTATCTGGAGGATAATCCAGGTATAGCAACTCAGATCAACAACGATTGCATAGCGAATTATCTGGGAACGTGCAGATCCAGATTCAGCACGGCTTATGCCAAATACCGGGCGGCCACCTTAAAAAAACTGAGCTCGAATAAATAAAATTCCATGCTGTATTTTTTGCATTTGCAACAGTGAAATGTCGCAAATGAAACATTTAACCGGTTTGGGGTCAGGTATATTTGATCTATGAAAACACAATTGGAAATGAAAGCAATTCTTAAAAAAGCCAAAGGGATTTTGGTTGAGGTGATTGTTTATTCCTTTGTGTTGCTGTTTGTTTATACAGCCGCAAGCAAGTTGATGACGATAGATACTTTTCAGCATGTACTTACAAAGTACCCGCTAATTGGTAAGCATAGTGCTGTAATTGCCTATCTGGTTCCGATCTCAGAATTGTTGGTTGCTGCAATATTGATTGTTCCTGCAACAAAGAAATATGGTCTTGTGGTTTCTACTATATTAATGGCGCTATTTCTAGCGTATATCATCTATATGCTGGTTAGTAAAAGTTCGCTACCCTGTAGTTGCGGTGGTATTATTTCCAAGCTTTCCTGGCAGCAGCACATCTGGTTTAATTCAATTTTTCTATTACTGGCAATCATTACTTTAAAAACATATAAGAAATAAAGAGGCTTGCTTCTGCAAGGCAGGGAATACCATACCCTGGATAAAGAAATATGGTGAAACATTAACCATTTATAAAATATAATTATGAAAAAAGTATGCTTTGGCTTAGCGGTAGCAGCAGTTGCCCTAAGCGCCAGCGCATTCACGAATGCGCAAAATTTGAGGACAGATGCATATCTGTCTGATGTGAACAGTTCAGGTACAGTTTACTATTATTCATCAGGTGCTCCTAGCTGCCCTGCCGGCGACGAGCAACCTTGTCGAATTCGGACTGTAGGGGATTACCAGCTTCCAACAGATGGTACCATTTCTGCAGCTGATCTGAATAATCCGGATAAAATTACGATTCTGAGTTTCAGAGCCGCATTTTAATTGTTTGTTTAGGGGAGCCTGGATCGTGACCCAGGCTCTTTTTTGGTAGCGCTAAGTGCTACGATCAAACTTTGTTGTAAATTTAGAGCAATGCATAAATTGCTTTTAACAAGGTAGACTTTGTCCTCAGGTTTTCGGAATTAAAGAATCTAATCTTTCCTTCCTGATCTAATAAGATTAGCGAAGGGTAGCTTAAAATGCTGTTGGAGGTAATTATGGGATGTTTATCCATCTTTCCATCAGTATATAGGTTTACCGCGTCTAGTGAGGTGTATTTTCCCCCTTGAACACTTTTACTCCAGCTTTCTTTGTCCCGATCAATGGATATAGAGATGAATTTTACTTTTGGATTTTCTTTTAATTCTTCTTCAACTGCCGAGAGTACATTCTGGTAAAAATCAGCGCATGCACCGCAACCGGTATACCAAATGTCAATCAAAAGCACCTTACCCTTAAATTCCGATATCGATCTGTTTCTTCCATCAGCGTCGTGTAGAACGAATTCGCCAAATTTTACACCAGGCACACCTTTTAACAATGCGCTTATGATTTTTACGTAGGCTGGATTTTTGATTAATCCTAATGCGTCATTGTAAACAGGAGCAGGATTCTCTGAGTTGAATGTAATTCTTGTCAGCAACATCATGATCATAATGTCCCTTACTTCAGTATTAACCTGGTATCCTTTTAGGGTTTTATACATCCATTCTAAATCATATTTCTCTTGGTTAAGGAAACAGGCGGCTTGTAGCTTTCTGTTCAGGTGAATCAGATAATTTAGTGAATAAGCCAGTGCGAGGGGATCAATAGCGTAGTTGTTGGGGTAGTCGAAGGAATTCCCGAAGTGTTTGATGATTTTGTTTCGCTGGTTTTGATCCAGGTTTTTCCCGCCATTGTTCATCGCCCATGTTTTGATCTTTCCCAGCACATTAGGGTCGGCATAAAGGATGTCAGCCTTGATCACCTGATAACTGAAATTACTGATCTTGTGTACGTAAGTATTTAGAACATCTAATCGCATTAATGTATACTGTGTTGCTGAATCGAATTCAGGATAAGCTAAAATGTTTCCATTCCAGCTCCTATACAAGCTGTCCTGATGATTCCAGATCGATTGGTGGATTTGAAGCGTTGAAATTTTATACGAAGCATTATATTTCTCCGCGCCAGTTCCCGTAAACTCGCAAATGCCGTTTTGACCCGTTGGGCTGTCTTTAAAGCTGATTTTGAAGTCGATACTGTCAGATTTCTCCCAAAATAGAGGCTTGCACATTCGAATTAAATCTCCATTAATACCAGCTTTTAAAATTCTTGCTTTTGAAAGCGTAAAATATCCGTGGTCAAGCGTTACAGGAATGTTAAATCTGTAGTATCCATCGGCGCCTCGGGTTGCAGTATAGGTTTTTCCCGGGTCTCCGTTCAGGATATGAAAAACATCATCCAGTTTAACGGTCAGGGTATCGCCGGGTTTCGATTCTAAAAATCGGATATTTAAACTGATCTTTCCGCTCCGGGATGTTGTATCCGTGTTTGCCAGAATGATCAGGGGCAGGCAAACCATCATAATTATAGTAAAAATACTTTTTTTGTTGTTCATCATCTGTCGTTTTGTTGTAAGCCCACTAATCTTATTTCAGCCAAAGGGATTGGCAATACGTAACGTTTGTCATTCGGCGTTAAGGTGAATGAAAGCCCGTTTACCTGGCGCGACAATGTTTTTTGAAACTGCAACTCCTTGTTTAGGCGTCTTAAATCTTCCCATCTGCTGTTCCCTGTAAATGCCAGCTCTTTACGCCGTTCTGTTAAAACCATCGTTAAAGCCTGTTGCGTATTTGATGCCAATCTGGGTGTATATTTCCCGGTCTTATATCTTTTTAACAACAGGCTGTTTAAATCGTCCATCGCCTTGTCTGGAGCGCCCGTTCTGGCGTAACATTCAGACCGGATTAAATAGGTCTCATTAATTGCAAGGCCACAAAAATTGGTATAGTTGCCCGTATAAGTGCCACGAAATTTGATAACCTTATTTTCCTCGGCAAACAAATAGGTCTTTCGCAAATCGTCTGTTTCATATAGCTGGTAAAGTTCAGGTGAGACAATTCCCGCGGCAGAGGGATCTGCACAGGCCTCTATAAAGGCAACACTTTCTGCATACCATAAAATTTCCGGATTACCCTTTGCCAGTGTAGTAAAGCGAAACTGGTTGCTCAGACTAACCAAACTAGCGGTGTTGTAGTCCATGAGCTGAGGTTTTAACTCAATTGCACGTGTGGCATAGGCAAGCGCTGCAGGATAGTTTTCCATATGAAGGCAGGTCTTTGCCAGGAGTGCATAAGCCGCCGCCTGACTGGGCCTTTGTATAAAAGGTTGCGATGCATTCAGGAGATCAGTTGCTTGTTTTAAATCATTTAAAATTTGATCATAGGTTACCGATAAGGTGGAGCGTTGTAAGGTGATGTTTACGTCTGAGGTCAGTCTAACCGGAAGACCCAGATCTGTCCCCGCAGTTTCGGTATATTCTTTACAAAATAATTGTGCCAGTACATAATATGCAGATGCCCGATGAAATAAGGCCTGGCCTTTAATGTTGTTACATTCGGTACCTTCAAACTTTGATTTTTGCAAGCCATCCAATACTACATTTGAAAGTTCAATGATCTTAAAAAAGTCATTCCAGGTGGTGGAGCCACCACTGCCGCCCCAAATTTCCTTGTTCCAGGTATAGAGGTTGCGCTCGGTTTCACCAGCAGCCAGATACTTGACATCAGGGAGGTAAAAATCATCCGACTGTAACTGGCCGATGGTAGTATATGAATCGACAAAAGGATTTGAATTGTCCAGGATAGCCTGGAAATCAGCCAGGGTTTCAGGTACCACACTACTCTTGTTATTTTTCAATTCCAGCCATTCATTCTGTTTTTTGCATCCTGCTGCAAAGCAGCAGAGCAGAAAAATGACGGTTGTGATGCGTATTTGTGATTTTTTAATTTGTTTCATGTTCTTAAAAATTTGCGTTTAAACCAAATGACATTGAAAATGGACTTGGATACAGACTTGCGCTTCCCACTGCAGCGGGGTCTATTCCAAACTTATTTTTCCTCCAGATTATGCCGATGTTGTTGGCATAGGCGAAGACGCTAAGTTTTGACAACTTGATGGTTCGTAGTAGTTCAGCACTAAAATCATAACTCATGCGGACATCCTGCAAGCGGAGGTGGTTACCTGATGCAATCAGCACTTCTGAATTTTGGTAAAAAGAATCTCTATTGCCATTTGCCGGATAGATTAAGGAGGGGACATTGGTGCTTTTTTCATCACCAGGTTTTTGCCACCGCGCTTTATAGTCTGCATGTTGTCCGCGTAACAAAATATCTGTGTAATTTGTACTGGTGGTAGGTCTTTTAAACACATAGCCCAGTCTATATACCAGGTTTACAGAAAGGGTAAATCCTTTGTAGGAAATGTCATTGCGTATAGCTCCATACATTGTAGGTACAGCAGAACCATGAAAAACCAGGCTGTCGGGATCGAGATTGTTTTTTATAGCCGTATAGTTTTCACTTGGTTGTCCGTTTAAATAACCCATCGGGTTTCCATTTTCAGGATTTAAACCTGCCCATTTGTAGGTAAATATGGATTGTAATGGTCTGCCGACCGTAATGCTGATTAATGAACTGCGTGCGGCATCGTATCTGGTCACCTTGTCTTTAATGCCACTAAACAGGAAGCTTGTGTTCCATTTAATCGAACCTACGGTGTTCTGGCTTTGCAAGGAAATGTCAATGCCTTTTGTCTCCATGCCTGCTGTGTTGGCCTGGTAAGTTCTAAAACCAGTTTGCGGGGCAAGTTCTGTAGGTTGAATCAAATCCTGACCATTCTTTTTATAGACCTCGACCACACCATTTATTCTATTTCCCATCAGTCCAAAATCCAATCCCAGGTTTATGTTTCTCACCTTTTCCCACTGTAGTTTTGGATTTGGTGCTGTACTTACATTAATTACAGGAGCACCTGTATCTGAGTTTACGCTATAAATTCCTGTTAAGTAGGCAGTACCGCTGTCATATGTGTTTCCCTGAAATCCGTAGCTGGACCTTAACCGCAATAAATTGATCCAGCTGATTTTAAAGAAACCAGCTTTACTTATGTTCCAGCCCAGACCCGCAGACCATAAAGGCTTAATTTTGTCATTGGCCAGGGCTCCAAATAGGTTGGCTCCATCCCTACGTCCGCTGACGTTTAAAATGTACTGATCGTCATAACTGTAACTTCCCAGCATATAATACGACACATAGCGACTGGTATAGCCATATATTGCAGCTTCTGGAGCGGGTATTTTAGCAAATCCAGAAGGGTTTACAGGGTAGGAGGTATTGAAATTCAGGTTACTTGTAGCCGTACCAAACTGTTCGTTATAGCCATAAGATGTTCTGTTGTAGCCCTCTGTAATCAGTTCTCTGATTTCAGCTCCAGCTATGGCGTTCAGGTTGTGCTTGCTGAAGTTTTGATTGTAATTTAACTGTGCTCTTAAGTTATTTTGGTTCCAGCTGGTATGCGCAAGATCAAGTATTCCACCTTTTGGAAGGTTGTAGGTAATGGCGCCGGTGGCCGGGTTGTAAGTGCTAAACTTATTGATTAAATCCCGGGAATAATAGCTCTCCACCGTCCGGCTGTTTCTGCCATCAATCAGCTGCTGCTCCTTTTGATAATTTAGCTGGATACTTAATTGGGGAATAAGCTGATATTTTGAATTTAGTTGTACCAGCAGGTCGGTAATTTTTACAGTATTGTCTGCCAACCTGATTTCATCCAGCGGACGATAATACCAGTCCAGAAATCCTCGTGTTCTGGCCAGATCAAGATAGGAATTCCTGAAGCCACGAGACAAACCAGATGCAGTTCCATCCTCATTGGTGAGTTTTGCATAAGGGTAAATTTTCTCATAAGGAGCACCTATAGCTACGTTATTTCCATAAGCGAATTCATTGTTTAATAAAGATGTATTTTGACTATAGTTAATTCCGGCGGTTAACTCCAGTTTCTCAATGGGTTTATAGGTATACAATGAGTTTATCGATGAACGGCGGTAGCCATTTCTGATCAGATTGTTCGTATTGTGATCGTAACCAGCAGATAACGTATAGGACATGTTGTTGGTGCCGCCCCTTATTCCAAGCGAATACTGCTGATTTAAAGCGTTTTGATAAACGTTTTTTTGATAGTCGTCTCTCACATCTATACGCTTTAAGCCATCAAGTTGTGTTTGTATTTTTGTTTTGTCTGTTTCATTGTTTGATGCTTTATATTTAGCCATCAATTCTACCGCAGGCGAAACTGTAGGAAATGATGTGGTATTGTTCAATTGGGCGCTGAAAAATCCTTTGTCAAATAAAAATTGTTCAACCTCTATATAACTTTCGGAATCCAGAAAATTAGGAGCGTATTTCAGGTCAGGTTTGTGAATGACGGTCACATTACTGCTAAAGTCGAGTTTCATCTTCTGATTTATTTTTCCCTTTTTTGTGGTAATTACAATGACGCCGTTGCCAGACCTGGCACCCCAAATTGAAGCTGCCGAAGCGTCCTTAAGGATGGTAATACTCTCGACATCGTTAGGGTTGATGTTACGGATTTCTCCCTCGTAAGGAAAATTATCCAGGATAATTAATGGCTGCTTTGAAGCGTTAAAGGTACTTTCTCCCCTAATGGTGATCCCGAGATTCTTCGCATTTGGAAATCTGGAGATTGAAGTGGTTTGAGGATCTCTATCCTGAAAATAGAGGCCAGGTACCTGATCTTTGATGCGATCTAATATATTGGTAGAAACGGCCCTGTTTAGCAATTCATTATTGATGTGGACAAAACTCCCTGTGGCTCTTTCTTTAGGGATATTCTGGTAACCTGTACTGACGATTTCTACTTCTTTTAGCTTGTTGTCATCAGGTTGTAGGCTGATGATGAGTGGTTCTTTTAATGGAACCTGGATGTTGATGTTGCTGGTTTTGTAGCCGAGGTAGGATACGGATAAGTTATAACTGCCATTGTCGAGGGTTAGGGTAAACTCTCCTTGGTTATTGCTGATCAGGCTTTGATTGGTGGTGGCTATTTTGATTGCTGCGTTGGGTAAAGCTTCTGCAGTTGTAGCAGAGCTGACTTTGCCCAGTATGGTTTGTTTTCTTAGTGGGGGCGAGGCGTTGTGGTTTTGTGCTGTTGCTGTTAAATTTAGGCAAAGCGCAGCCAATACGATGATTTGTATCGTTTTAAACATATCTGGTTAGTATTTTTAGTAATTAAAACTGACCACAATAGGCAGGTTGGCATGTGTAAGCGCTTACACATACCTGCTTCTGCCAACGACCTGTCAGAAAAGGCCACGTGGATATTTTATGTATTAGTTGTCTTGGCGGGATAAACTGCTATGGATATGTGTTAATCAGGTGGGCACAAAATCTGGCTCATCAGAATAATGAATAAAATAAAATTAGATGGAAAAAGAATTGGTAAAGCAGCAGACGCGGACTTCTTCAGCTCATTACTGAGGCGTGAGAAACTACCCGATCTTTTATAGAAGAAGCCCGGCCCGTTGCCATACAATATTTTTGATTTGGTTGACATCCAGTTGTTTTTAGGTTTCTCAGGCCAGTAACGAGGATGTGTATAGCAAATATACCAAAAGCATATAATATTCACACATATATATGTAATTATTTAATGAGATAATGAATTTCTTAGCCTTTGTATAAATTAGATAAGCGTTGGAAGCAATAGAACAGTATGTGATTGACTTTGTGAGGGAGCTGAGAACTGAACGCAATTTGCGTCAGGAAGATATTGCCTATATTTTAGATGTGAAGCCATCATTTATTGGAAATGTAGAAAGTACCTCAAATATCGCTAAGTACAATTTAAAGCACATTAATAAATTAGCTGATCATTTTGGCTTATCGCCACAAGATTTTTTACCAAAAAAACCTTTGTAAATATATTTTAATGAGAAGAAATAAGAAATTATTAATCTAAGGAATTTATCTTCTCTTCGCAGATTGTTTTAACAATTTCCTGCATTTTAGTCACCTTGTCTATCAGTTCTTGTAGCTCTTCTTTTGTAATTAAATAATCCAGTTTGTAACGGGCATCAACGTAACCGCGCTTAAGCAGATCGAAAAGGTGAAATTCGTGTTCGTTTATGATTGGAATACGGAATATAGTATATAGATCTAAAGAAACATGCTTTGCGTAGTTCCTTAGCTTTGCAAGATTATGGGTCTTGGGTTTATAACCGGTATGAACCAATAAGGCGGCACTGTAGAAACATTCTGTTGCCTGGTGTAGTTCAAAAACACCTTTTTTATAGCTCCCTCTGTCAAACCCATTCTTTGCGTCGATTAAAAATTCGCCACCATATGGATACCAAGTATCGAAGTAATTCTGTGCTTTTTCCTTTTCTTCCTTAATGGTTAATTGAGCTGCTTCTAAAAACTGGAAATTGTCGGTATCATGCAAGAGTACGCCCTCGGTAATGATATCAGTAAAGAAATACTGACCAATACGCAAGCCTTCATTAATATATTCAATATCGTGAACAATCGGGCTAACCACATTTTTAAAATTGTTACATCGATTTTCAATGTGACTAATAATTGCTTGTTCTTTTAATTCGCCTTTTTTAATGACCACCAGAAAATCATAGTCGCTGATATAACTAAAACGAATATCGTCTTCCACATGTTCATCCTCAACCCAATTGCCTCTGGCATGACTGCCAAATAAAATCACCTTTTCAGGATTTGCTTCTTCCTTGATAATCTCAAGGATATGCGCGATCTCCTTTTGCTTTGATTCCGGTAAATGAGCGAGTGATGTTTTCATGTAATGTAAAGATAAGGAATAGTGGGGAAGCAAACCAAATGGAGGAGAGTATGTCTTGTAATGACTTCTACTAATATTCATGTAAGCCTCAACTAATTCGCACTTTCTTCGGTGCTTCTTCGGACATTCTTCGGCTAAAGCCCCTTTTAACGAAGAATCCCCGAAGAAAGTACGAATGAGGTCAGAGGAAGGTATATCGAATGTAGTCCTTGTCTTCGCCGTTGCTTACAAACTGGATATGCCATTTCTCAAGGATTATCGTCAATCATTATATCCAATTTCAAATATGAGGTTCGACTCCTGTTGAGGGATATCCGTATGGAAGTGTCTGAGAAGAAAAACGCAAAATAATTTTTGTGTCTAGACAATAAAGGTCCCGCTCAGGCGTATTTATATACGAGAGCGTTAATTTAGATGAACGGGAATGGTCGGTAGGATCATTCCCGTTTCTTTTTTAAGGTTTTTATTTTCTTGCCTTCTTAGGGGTAACAAAATCCAGTGTTGAATGATGTATGTGTAAACAAAGACAATTTAATATTACAGATCATGAAAAATTTCTTCACAATACTCGCAATACTGTTTTTAAGTTCAGGTACAATGGCCCAGTCCGTATCTTTAAGTCGGCAGACTCAGGGTGCTACTTTCGGTGAAAAAGTAAATGCCGGACTGGCTGTTGCAGCCCCGGGTCAACCCTTATGTGGAATAGTGATTAAGGGAGGTAAGTATGCTACTGCGAATACCATTTCAGTAGTTACAAATGCCGCTGGTCAATTTAGTTTTACCGTTAACGAGGGTGGAAATTATATCCTGAATTTCCAGACTGGAGAGAATCCGCTGTTTGATAATACTGGTCAGGCTGGAGCGAATCCAATACAAAGTTCCGCATTGAGAGCAACTCCTGGAACTCCCATAGGTGGAATTATAGTAAAGGGAGGGAAGAATCCGGGCGGTAGTTTCATTACTTTACATACTGACGAAAAGGGGATGCTGGAATTACCTGACTTAACACCCGGAACTTACACGTTTAAGGTTACTCCGAAGGTGGTAAAGGCTACAAGTGGTCTGAAAGATACATTGAAAACGCAGGTTTAACTAGGGATTAAGGGCGCAAAAAGTCATTTTTTATGGTGATTTTAGTGTATATTTTCTTTTCAAATTCTAGGTTTTCCTTAGCTTGGGAAAGTTCCATTTCGAGTTTTCCATAGTTGGTGAGTACTACGTGGTAATGTTCTGCCTTCAACAACATGTTAAATGCATCTTTCATTAGGTTATCTTGCTCGATCTAACAATGGCCTTTATCGGCCAATAGTCCTAACCGGAAATGATAAGGCATATAGTTATACAAGGGTAAGTTTTTTAGATCAAGATGCTCCTCTAGCCAGCCATATTCCAAACCGTAGGAATAGATATCCTGTTCTCCGATGGATAAGTCGTTCCAATTTTTGGCGACGGTATTCATATCTGTTTTTAAGGGAAATTGTTGGATCAATGGATTGGCATATTTATCCAGTGTGCGTCGTATTTCTGAAAGTTCAGCTTCTATATCCTCACCAGGAGCTTTTTCAAAAAAGTCAAAAATTCTGGTTGTGAGCCCCTTAACAAAACGCCAGTCCACGTTTACGGAAAATGAGGATATCATCTGCAGAAAAACCGCAACATTCCGGGTGTCATTAATCCTTTTTTCTAGCGTATCATTACTATTAGCCAAAAACAAAAATACAGGATTTGAGGATAAATGCGAAGCAGGCGATAACGTTCTGAAATCGGGATAATTGGTGAACAGCGAAGTTTTAGTGGATGATTAATTTTCTGATCGCGGCAAGATGGGCAAAGAGGACCAGCGGAACGATAAATGCTGGCAGCCAGCTGTAGGGGAAATTCAGGATGGCGATGTTGGGGTTGTCAAATGCGAATTGCTGGAATGGGGATGGCGTGGAGAGTACGGCGTTGATCACGATGTTGAGTAGCAGAGCCAGGCAGATGAAGTTCCAAACCAGCAGGGAGCCTTTTCTCATCTTACTTTGCCCTATACCAAAAAATCCAACAAAAGGGGCGGTGATACCGGCCAATATATCAAAGTTACGTCCTTCAAAGGTCATCAGTTCGGGAACTGCACCATTTAGGAATAATCCGTAGAGCACAAGTTCTACCGGGATGCGGACAATATGAACATAGCTGAGCATTTGCATGGACAATCGGTCTATGAACTGCTTGCCTTTTCTTGTGTTAAATAGGATGATGATGGTAATTAGAGCTGGGATTACGCCAAAGAGAATGATGTTTGGCGGAAGGGCTTGTGGGTAATCTGTGTAGACGCCGGTATAACTGAGCGAGGCCTGGATGATTAGCCAAATTACAACGGTCGCCAATATCCCGCGTGCTGTGCTTCTGGTTATGGGTTTGGAAGCGGTACGAAGTAAAAGGGCGATCATACCTGCTGACAAAAAGGTTGTGAATATAAAGCTGATGTTCAGGTATAGCGGCAGGTGGTCAAGCATGTGGTGTGAATCGATGCAGGCAAAGCTAGTAAAAAGATAGAAATACTGAGCGGAGATGGATATACTTTGATCAATTCATATATTTGTTGAGCGCTGAGGTGGTCTTTTCTATATAGATTATTTTCTTTTTTGAAGCTGAAAAGTGCTTTACATTTTAGGAATTCCATATATTGAAATGAATATAATATGGATTCTTTTTGAGCATCTACGTTTTCGAAGACACTGTAATTTTTCTGATCCTTTTCCATAGACCACATTGGCCCGGTTAAACTGATCACCTTTAGTATTGTCTATTACGATATGATCGCCAGGTTCTATTAGGATATCCCGGCCAGGGAGTTGCTTGATTTTTAGCATAAAAAATCCGCATATGCTGCGGTTTTCTAAAATATTTTAATGGTGGTATCGGTTTGTGGTTATTCCAGAATTGATTCTGGATCGATTACAGGTAAAATAATTCCATCAAGTACAGTCCCGGCTGTACGGGTCATAATTATTCCTCTTGCAGTAGAATAAACAATGCTCATCAAAGCAAGTCCCAGATCTTTTTGTATGATAATAATTGGATTTTCTTCGCTTTGATCTGGATTTTGAACGGTACGGAAGTCATCGAGATTGGTGACTATGAAATCAAATTCTATGGTGAAATTAGCAGAAATAACAGATTCTTCAGCTTCACCTTTCTTCCTGAATTCTGTACTAATGATAATTTTGCAATCGTTTGAGTCTTTTGCAAATTGTGTTTTTGTAGCTACCCTATATTCTATTTTATCCCAGCTTTCTGGAGTTTGTCCGGCTACAGCATTGACCTGTGCATTGGTTATGTTAATGCTTTGGATAAAGATCTTTTCTGGAATAACTGGTTTAGGCTGCACTTGTGTCATGATTAGATGTGTTGTCAACATATTTCACTTTTGCCGCTGTAACCTCGATTGCTGGCAAGTGTTTGTTTAAGATCATTTTCTTTTCACGTTCTATAATGATGGTTTTGCCATCTGATTTCAGGTCTAATGAGGCGTCATAGCGAATTATGGAAGGCTCATTATGAACTCGGTTCAAAACTTCTCCAACGATCTTCTTGGCCGTTATGTCAACCGATGCGCTGATTTTTTGAGTAAGTTGTCTAGGCGTTACTAAAATTTCCTGGCCCAATACGGCTTCGATTTTACTAATCGTTTGGAAAGTAAAGTTATGCATCCCTGATAGCCATTTGCTAATCTCAGATTCAGATTTGCCTAGTTCCGTTGCCAGTCTTTTTTGTGTCCAGCCTTTCTCATTCAGGATATGAAAGATCTGCTCGATAAGAGCTAGATTTTTCCTTACGAAAATTCGGTGTTCAGGCTGCACATTTTCACGTGCTTTAAGAAATCTTTCGTTAATCATTTTAATAAATTATTATTTCAGTACCATTTGCCGGAATGACCCGGCCATCATGAATTTTGTATTCAATGTTATATGCCTCTACTGCTTTCTTGACAAAATATTGAGCCTCGTGGAAAGCAATTGGAGGATTTCCCTTAGGCAGATTGTGTGCAATACCTCCTCCTAGAAGCAACCATATATTCGTTCGTAATTCAACATAATATAGCCTTAGATTGTTTCCGGTATATTCCAGGTTAATTTCTCTAATCATCTTTTCCGGTGGCAATGCAAGTGCCCTGGCCTCATCCCTAGGACGATAAATGATTTGAGAACCCTTCGCTGCTATTTCTTCAATCAAAACAGTTATATATAACACATCATCTCTAAATTCATGACCCTCTACATCGTAGCTTTCAAAGAATTTTACAGTTTCTGAAACATCTTCATCGTCGAACTTTACTGTGTAAAAATTACACCGGTTCTGTTCATCTACGTAAAATTCTTCAATTACAAAGGTCTTCACTTTTAAGTTAAGTACAAATTAAATACAATTATTCTAATTATCTATGTTTCGCTTGTCAAATTTAAATAAAAATATACCCACGGCTCGGTTATCTCGAGGTCTTTGGTCATCCAATGTGTTTATGCCTACAAAAACCACTTTTTGCTGGTCAAACTTGTCATGGAGCTTTTGTAGGTCTATCATCTGTTTTTGGCAAGGACGAATTCTTATATGGCATTTTACATTATGCCACAAAGTTCGAAATAGAAAATCACATTTACGGATTCCCGTAAAATTTTATCATTAGTAAACAATATTTTTGAAATTCATTAAACTGGAATATTATGGCAGATTGTAGAATTACTCGCATCACTAAAAAAAACCGTCAAAGTACACATGATCATATTACGCATGCCGGAAACCCACCCACATGGTATTGGAAAAGGGAAGATATTATTGCGAGCATCAACAATAAAACAAATACATTTTATGTTTTGGAAAATGGTAATCGTTCAGATGTAGGTGTTGTTAATCCAACAGATGGGCGCTCACCTTTTTTAAGAACCTATGCTGATAATGTTTGGAATGACAATTTATTAGCATTACCAGAGCATACACCTTAACGAACATCATTTTACAAGTTAAATTGGTAAGTCCTAAAAATATAGAAATACTTTTATAGAATATTTAGATATATTTAGTGGTTATGTTCGTCTTATCATCGTACAACAGGAGATAAATTCATCTTGCCATATCATTAGAAGGTTGTTTTTGATTGTTGTAAAAGTCAAAAACAACCTTATTCAACATTATTCTTTACTGAACTTTTTGAGTTAAATTTACAGATAAAAAACCCTGGCTTTTGGCCAGAGCTAAATATTTAATTGCTAAATCCCTGACACTGCTTCTTGTATCTGGTCATTATCTTCAAGACTATAAATTGTCTCTCCATTTAATAATACAATTCTAGACCTAGCGCCTCCGGAGCTATTTTGATTGAATTGATAGACTGCGACAATGTTATCCGCATTTAATAGAAATTTATTTCCTGTTTGATCACTGAGTTGAATAAGTTTAGCCATGTCTTAATTATTTTGCCGTTAATTCCTCGCCTGTTAATGCAAAATACAAAGTCCTCCCGTATATATCTTCACAATCATATAGATTCTCTAAAATATGTAAGAGGTTTCGATCAATGGTATCAAAAGAATTAGAAAGTGACTCTTCACATATGATGTCAATAGTGAAAGGATGGATCGTTAATCTAGCGGTTTCGAACTTTGATGCGGTCTGAGATTTCGAGGATTTTATCTTTAAGTGATTTTGGAGCCAATACCTTGACGTCTGCACCATAGCTTAAAATGATGCCGGTCAACTCATAGTTTACCACCAAGCGGTATTCTAATAGTAGCCCATTTTTAGGGCAATCTTCAATAATCATTTGAGATTTGTGCAGTGCTTGTGTCTTAAGATAATGACCTTGATTAGGAGTGAACAATAATCTGACAATTTCGACATTACCATCTTTTAAATCAACGCCAACACAATTTCCTAAATATTCTTTTGTATTAATCAAGGTATTGGGAATGTAGCGGGAGTTGGTGGAAAATGTCACCGATTTGATCCTATCAAATCCGTAGGTACGGATGGCCTTTTTTGATTCATTAAGACCTATTACGTACCACCGGTTTCTATATTCTTTTAAAAAATAAGGATGTACGATCTGTAACGTGGGAATGTCTGAACTAAAGCTTTGATATGACAAATTCAGTGGTTTCTTTTTTTGAATGGCATCTATAATGATATCCATATGCTCAAGTCCGAGAGCGACTGGTGTTTTTTCAAATTCTATGAAGTCTAAAATGCTTTCATGATCCGATTGCTTGGCACGATTTACAACGCGTATAATTTTATCTATTATGGCTGTAAATTCCTTCATGATGGGAATGTACTGATATTGTTTGAGTGTGGTAGCTGCTAACTCTAAAGCTACAATGTCAGCCTGATTGAGAGGCAATTTGTCAATTGAATAGTCAGAGTCTGTATAGTGGTAGCCTTTATTCCTTTTGCAATATTCAATCGGTGCATAGTATTTAAGTTGCTGACAATGGCGCATTAGATGTAAATCACCCTCTATTGACCTATCCTTAATATCTATATCTATTTCAGAGATTTTGTTGAGAAGCTGCTGTTTTGTCCAATAGCTACCTGGTCTAGATAGGCATTCGTTGATCACTTTAAACCTAGCGGTTTGTTGTCTGTTTTGAGGCATTTAATTTATGTTTTCGAAGAAAGTTAACGAAAAAAAATTACTCCGCAAATAGGTTGCGCTCTGCCACTCTAGATTTGTAATAATTAATCATTTAAATATTTAAAATATGGCAACAAATCCGCCTAAAGGCGATGGTCACAGAAACGGAGCGGTCAGGGATCGTTCTCAAACACACAACCCCAAAACAGATCAATGGGTAAAAAGGGATACCGATACAGGTAGATTTATGGATGTTAAAAAAGATGGGACTCCATTCAAGGGAGTTACAAAGGAGAAGTAGGTAATGGACAATTATTATGTAAACGACAATGCGCAGTCGACGGGTGAGCATGAAGTACACAAAGATGGATGTTATTGGTTAAGTCAGGTGAGTAGCAAATCATACCTGGGATCCTATGCATCTTGCGGACCAGCCGTTGCAAGAGCTAAAATATATCATTATAGTAATTCTGACGGATGTGCAACCTGCTGCCCGTTATGTCACACCAAGTAAAAGCTGCAAATCCCTATTGCTAAAAATTATGGAAAGAATTTGACTGCCCCTTTGAAGAAAAGGGGCTTTATTTTTTAATTTTTGAACTGGAGACTAATCGGAGAATAGCTGCATAAAAAAATCCTGAGTCAGAAATTATTGCGATTACTCAGATTATTGAAGTAGACGAATTGGGTACAGCACTTTTTGAGATAGGATCGATAGAGGCTGTTTATGGGACGGGTAAGAATTATGATAATTTAGTTGATGAAACTATTCAATATAATTGAATTATTTGTTGTTCTATCTTTTTAATACCAGCTTTTAAGTTTACCCGTCATTTTATCCTGTTCAGGTAATTCTATTTTACCGCATATCAGTTCATCAATCCCTGTGGAGATCGTGGCAGCTAGAGCCCCATGTCGAATAACGTTGATAATCCAATTGCCACCGCATAACCATGAAAACGCGAATATGTCTGTCCACCAGGGCCCTTCATTGATCAGCATAAAAACAGCCATAAGACTTGATAATATCGCTCGATTCGTAATTTGCTGTTAATGTGGTAGATAATAAGAAGATGAAACTCGATTTGTTTCAGATTTATTTTTGATTACTATTTGAAAATACATTGCGTGATCAAACTGGAAAACTTCTGTGGTGCTTTGTTTAACTAAATTAAGTAGATTAGCCCAAATGGAATGAACACACTAAATTGAATCAATGCTCAGTAATATTGAATACGTGATCTCTTCCTCTGAAGATATTGAGGAAATATTAATTGAATCGGTCAGGGAATACTTTCATCGTGAAGTATCCGAAGATCTGGATATGGAGAACATCATCGGGGAGTTTTTGGATGGTTTCAGAGATGACCTTTATTTTGTAGTAGAATATCCGTATGTAGATAAGGTTTATCGGGACAGCTACTATCATTACTACGCTTCTAAGCATTCTGCCTACCAGCGCGATTGTATCCGGGTACTGATCTTTGAAAAGGAAGTAAAGATCGCCGAATTTTCTAATCCAAAAAAAATCAAAAAGTTACAGGATGATTTTTTAGGGTATTTTGTGCTTAGGCCTCTCAGGACCATTATTGGCAGGTCTTTGATCAACCCTGCAGCATTTGAAGATAAAAATGTAAAAATCTGCCTTCAGAAAAGTGAGTGTCTAGTGTTAGGCATCAAGCTTACCGCCCAGGGATTTCCGCACAGTTCACAGGACAGTGAGACCATAACCTGCGCGGAAACTACCATTTGGTCGGCAATGGAGTATTTTGGTACTAGGTATTCAGATTATAAACCAGTGCTGCCCTCTACAATTATTAAAACAATGGAGCGGATAGCGGTTCAGCGCCAGTTGCCTAGCAATGGTCTGACAATGGAACAAATATCTTTCGCGCTAAAACAGTTCGGATTTGGAACACGTATTTATTCAAAGGAGCAATACGGTCAAGAACTTTTTGATATTATTGATACCTACATAGAATCTGGAATCCCGGTAATGACTGGTCTGGAATCTGATGAAGGTAGCTTGGGTCATGTCGTGGTACTAATTGGAAAGCAATATGAGGAAGGAGTCGAGAAATTTACCAGAATTAAACAGAGAAAGCTGACATTATCAGGCATGTCGGTCTCATACCATGATATCGTGCAATTGCCTGGTAAGTATGTTGTTCAGGATGATAATCTCGCTCCTTATCAGGTGATTACACTTGATCGGCCTGGCGCGCATTATGACGATTCAGCATCTCAGGCTTATCAGATTGATAGTATCGTGGTGCCCTTGTATCCCAAAATCTACTTAGAAGCTTATGTCGCGAAAAATTTGATACTGCAAATATTGAAAGATTCGGTACTTGGATTCCAATTTAATAATGGGTTTGTATTGAGGTGTTTCCTGGCTTCAAGCAGGTCTTTTAAGAATCATATTGCCAAATCAACGGCGATTGGTGAAGATATTAAAGGGACTATTCTGGTCTCAAAGATGCCGAAATTTATATGGGTAGCAGAGATTTACGATAAAAATGCATATGTTCCTTTCACAGGAGAAGCTAAAGGTCTTGTTGTTCTTGATGCTACTGAAGCCAATTCAACTAGTATTGATACACTTATTCTTGCTGCTTATCCTGATAGAGCTATTGCAATAGATCAAAATAAATTCATAACTTTGGAACATAAGTTGCAGAACTATAATTATTACAGTAACTTACAATAAGAAAGATCATGAATAAAAGGATAAAGTTTTCATTCAGTTCCGTTAATAGCGGTAAGATGACTGCTATTAAAGCAGAAGATATTGCTGCGTCCAGTCAAAGGATCAAGGAGGAGATGAAGCCAGTAGTGAGAAGATATAAGAGAAACGAGACTGCTTCTGTTAAAGATGCCCGCAGGCTGGTACTCAACGCGTAGTAATCTTAAGTTTTATTGTTTTTAGTGCATTGCTCAACTTATTCCTTACTGTTTTATCAAACACTTTCATTAAAGCTGCGATTTCTTTGTTACTGAGATTTTCAAGTTTATTAAATTCAAATATTCTTTTCATCTTTTTTAGGAGACTTGCGATTGCTTTGTCGCAGTTTGTAACTCTTTTTCACGTATCTTTTTGTCTGCGGTAAAATTGCCTTGTTCGATGAAGGTACTCAGTGAAGCAATGTACTTGTCTTGTAATTTCGACGCTCGATATAGGTAAGCTAACATTTCAGCACAGGTTCGATTTCCTGCAGCTCTTTCCATCGGTGTGGTAAAAGATCTTGGATTTGGTCTGTGTGTTGATTATTGATTTTTTCAAATCAAGCATTTCGATGGAAGGGAAGATATTAAAGTCCCATGTCTTTGGTCATACAAAAATCACCAAATTTTTCTTTGGCTTGCTCTGAGTTGTATTGGTAGAAGTCATACCCACCTCTGTCATTTAAAAACCCGTCATAGATTGGCCGGAACTGAAATGCACTATTTAAACTGGGTGGTCCTAATTGACAAACCATTATACCACAGAATTTCAGATTTTCCCTGGCTTTGTTTGCACTAAAACATATGTTGAATCCTAGGTTCTGCTGCGTTTTTATGGACGGATAGGTGAAGCCGTCAATTTCCGGACTATTGAAAAACTTGTGGAAGATAGTAATTGAGCTCTTATAGTTATATTCTTGACCTGATATAACAATTTTTGTGAATTCCCCCAGCAAGAAGTTATGCAAATGGTCAGCTTTGCATTTTCAAGTTCGTCGAATTCATCTATATGCGGAGTATAATGAATCTGTGATAAACGCATTTGCTTCTATTCATATGATCCCAGCAAAAATACCGTTGTACAAGTGCTGCTTTATTATGATAATGAGATTCATCGCAAAAACACAACTATAATGGAGTCTTGCTTAAGTAGCCAATATAAATGCACGGATGGAGAACGAATAAAAAAAATAATCGGTTTATATGAAAGTCCGAAAACTATGAATCATATGTTTGATGAATACTGGTTTAGGACGTGCAATGATGTATACCTAAATAGACTTCGGAACCCCTGAAATATTCGGAACACTAGTTACTTTGTTCCACTAACACCGCAGAAATCGCAGCCTGATTCGGAAAAGTCTGTGTTGCATCACCCACCTGATACATGTGTTTTAAAATCTGCATTTCTGTTACACCGATGGCACTGGAATTCTTCATACTCAAGAAAACAGATCCACACCTGTTCAGATTTTCGTAATTCTCCTCAATATTTTGCTTCGCCATCATCACAGATATCAATTTTTTTAACACCTTCTTATCAGGATTACCTTCAAAAACAACATGCAGCATTTCATAAGCTTCATCTGTACTATTACCTGTGTTTATAATTGCAGATTGGTCAACAGTTTCACTGCTAACTAAATCGGTATCTGATGATTCAGCGCTCCTAATGTCATTACTACGAGAAGCGGATAACAAGACAGAAGTACACAAGATCTTTAATAATTTTTTTTCATGAGCTATTTAAATTAATATGGTCGAAAGTATAAAAATCTGATAAAAAGTCTTTACGGTAAACCGTAATAATTCATGCAGATAGCTAACTACATTTGAAAAATAAAACTAATAATATGGGAACTATTGGAATCATACGATATCAACAAATCATACAAACTGAAATATGCCAAAATAGAAGTAGAACTTTGGTAAGATATATAGATCGTTGATTTTGAAGAGTTTATGAGAGGATTTATATTACAGATCCAATCTGCTGCGAAGGAATCGTTGTGGCAAGATATTAACATTTGTTAAAAGAAATTTAAGTGGTTTTTTAGTACCTAAGATAGTTGTTATATAACATGCCTTAATTTACTCGAATGTCAAGTTAGTAAATGTTTTACTGATAAAAAATTCAAAAAAATACCAATTAATAATACAAGTATTATCGGTCAAATAGTTGTGGTGATCAAATTTAAATAATGAATCGATCGTTTTTAATTAACAATTATAAGGACAATCGGTTAAAATACATATCAGTTAGATGGAGCAAACAGATGAGTTATTTCAAAAATTATTCAGCAGAATCAAAGATGATTCGATATTGTTTTTTGATCTAGATGGAACGTTGGTTCATACAGACCACGCAAATTTACTTTCATATATTAAAGCAATACAAATGGAAAATCCAAGTGGCACAAATTTGACCTATAATCCACTGTATCGCATAAATAGAACTACTCTCAATAATATAATTCCAAATTTATCTGAAGACAAATACCAGAGTATAGTACGAAGCAAAGAGGAATGCTATAAAAACTTTCTACACGAAACTAGATTGAATCATCGAGTTTCCAATATACTCTCTGTTTACTCCGATATCACTAGGACCGTTTTAGTCACAAACTGTAGAGAGGAAAGAGCAAAATTGATACTTAATCATCATGGTCTGACTGACAAATTTGATGATTGTTTTTACAGGGGTCTCAATAAAACTGGTAATAAAATTAACAAATTTCTGAATGCAATCGACGCCATTGGAATATCTGCAGAACACATTATTGTTTTTGAAAATGAACAAAGTGAAATGGATGATGCTGTTTCAGCAGGAATAAACCCTTCTAACATTATAAATGTAAATATATGAAAAACCTAGAAATTGAAATAAATGACTATTTACGACGAAATGTAGTCGCATATTACCATGGCCATCACAAAGCTTGGCATACTACTCAGGTCGGGTTTATCAATACGTTAAAAAATGATAAGGCAGACTTCACTAATCTGAAAAAGGATTTTGGCTTTACTTTGAAAGGGGCACAACAAAGTCTATATTCAGTATTAAGCGAGGATTTGCCAATTATAGCCGATAGTGTTAGCAATAAATTAACGGTCTGCGTGATCCCAAGATCAAGAAGGAATGAAGAATATAAAGCGTCTCAATTACTATTTACATCTACTGTAAAGGAGTTTGTTTTGGATAATCTAGACTTATTTAACGATGGATCTGACTATATTATTAGGACTAGGAATACTCCAACTACGCATACTACACGTGACTATAATTCGGTAAAAGTTGGACTGACATTAGAAACTTGCAATATCTCGGACGATATTCGTGGTAAAGATATTCTGCTTATTGACGATATTTACACTAAATCCGTAAATATTAATGAGGATTGTATTCAAGCACTTTATGATAAGGGAGCTAGATCAGTGATTTTCTACGCTGTTGGGAATACTATGTAAAATGAACTACTTATAAAAAACAAAAATGAATTACACAGATAATGCACTTAACATTTTTACTGTTAAAACATACAAGGGTATTGGGAATGCATGGGTTGTAAAGAATTTGAAGGGTAACGAAACTGATTACACCATAGTTACTTTATTAAATAGGTCGATAAAAGGGAACCCAACATCAGTGGAAGAATTTGACGGGCTAAAAAGAAAATTCGAAATAGAACTTAAAGAAAAACTTAAACATTGCATTGATGGCTTTGTAGCTAAGGGGGATGATAATTTTCCAAAATTTAGAGGCAATGTTAAAGAGAGTGAGCAGCCAATTCTTATCTATTACAAAGGAAATTTAGATTTACTTGGATATGAGAATAAAAATATTTCAGTCATTGGGCTTTTAAATCCTGACGATGATATAGAAAATAGAGAAAGGGCGGTAGTTGATCAGTTTGTTCAGAATGGTGCGACGATCATAAGTGGTCTAGCACTAGGTTGTGATTCTATATCTCATAAGCAAGCATTGGATTCCAATGGAAAAACAGTTGCGATTTTGCCAAGTCCTTTAAATAATATCTTGCCAGCGAAGAATAATGATTTAGCATCTGAAATTGTAGAACGAGGCGGACTACTTATTACAGAATATTATGATAATTGTAAAAGCTATATGGATTTAAGCAGTCGTTATAAGGAACGAGATCGTTTGCAAGCGTTGTTTTGCGATACTATTTTTCTGGCTGCGAGTTACGCTCAAAATTCTTCTGAACGTGAGGATAATCGACATTTAAAAGGAAAAAAACTGGATAGTGGAGCACGTTTGGCAATGAGTTACGCTAAAGACTACAATATTCCGAGAGCAGTAATGTATGATCCAATGGTTGATATAGCGAATCCAATGTTTGATTTAAATAGAGATATTATCAACGATAGTAAAGACATCGTAGTTATAAACCAAGAAAATGTCAATGAGGGACTAAGTAAGTTAATGCAACGAATTTCATCTTTAAAACATAGTGCAAACATGCAGACCGATCTGTTTGGCTAACGTCCAAGTACAAAAATTTCTAAAATCGTAAATTTGTCGCTCGTATATTCGATTAGTTCAGCGCATATGGTTAGAAAAATAGATGAAGTAGTTAAGACTTACTCTGACAGTTGTAATAAACAGATTCAAAGAATTGTACGATCGGACAGGCGAACGTACATTATAGAAACTTTTAAGCCGAAAGACCAGTTGTACCGGACTATGTTGACCCCCGTAAAGTTCATTTCAATAGCTTGATTGAATACTTCAATATAGAACTGAGCAGAAGTCGTTTAACCCGTTTACTACTTTGGGAAGATTACATTAAGGAATATCCTGCTGGCTTCCAGTATTCCCGGTTCTGCGAACTGTTACGGGACCAAATTAAACTGAACAATGCAGTCATGCATTTCGTCCACTATCCTGCAAAACTGCTGGAGGTAGACTTTGCAGGTGATGTGCTACACTATGCTGACCCCTCAACGGGTAAGCTCATTGCCTGTCCAGTATATGTTGCCGTATTGCCTTTCAGTGGTTATGGTTATGTTGAGGCTTTGCCCGATGCAAAGCTTCCGCAGGTGGTAAAAGCGTTGAATAACACACTTGATTACCTTGGTGGGGTTCCGCTAAGCGTCAAATCAGATAATATGAGACAATGGGTATCTAAGAGCTGTAAGTAGGAGCCTGCCTTTACCGATATGCTGGAAACCTGGGCAAACCACGATAAGATTGCTTTGATGGCGGCCAGGCCATATAAACCTAAAGACAAAACTTCTGTAGAAAACAAATATTCAGCATCTGATGGATAAACTTGGAATGGCGTACTTCTCTGGAGTGGATATGTTGATCTTAAGCGATTTAATGAAAGAAACAATACGTATTACGATTATGCAGATTATTGAAGCAGACGAATTGGGTACAGCACTTTCTGAAATAGGATCGATAAAGGTAAGAATTATGATAATTTAGTTGATGAAACTATTTTATATAATTGAATTATTGTTGTTCTATCTTTTTAATACCAGCTTCTAAGTTTACCCGTCATTTTATCCTGTTCCGGTAATTCTATTTTACCGCATATCAGTTCATCAATCCCTGTGGAGATCGTGGCAGCTAGAGCTCCATGTCGAATAACGTTGATAATCCAATTGCCACCGCATAGCCATGAAAACGCGACTATGCCTGTCCACCAGGGCCCTTCATTGATCAGCATAAAAACAGCCATAAGACTTGATAATATCGCCGTGCCGATAAAAAGCTTAAGCATGTTGATTTGGTAATTTAGCGACCAGCTATTGTCTTTATAAATTAAACTAAAGATACCATCATCAACACCGCTGAATAAAGACCAGTTCCAGTAAGACGTGGAACCTCTATAAGTTACATGCATATCTTCGACAACAACGTTCTTTGCTTTCTCGTCCAATATGGTTTTTACTATATATTGCAATATCTGCTGTTGGTTATCAGCGGTTACTACTGCTTTTAATCGATTTTTAAAGCTTACTGAGAGGGGGAAAGTCATATCTCTAATAGTCTATTAACGAAGATAAAAGAATCTATTGAACATTACTGGGGTTTTCATTTTAAGATATGTGTTTGAATAATTCGTTTAGTGAAGTATCTGTAAGTTTTCTATCTTTTTGACAAGTCCGCTGTCCATAATATTTTTGCAGCGGATGGTTGGTCTTTATCAGTTACGTTGGTATCAAAATTTTGTGGTTGCAGCATTAAAGCCTTACCTTAGATTGCAATAGATTGATACCATTTGAAAACATATATTACGGAGCTGGCTTATGGAGAAGCTAAGGTAATTTCAGTTAGTTCCTGCTATTCTGGATGATTGCCGTAAAATTTGATGATAAAATTATAAACTGATATGTCAGCAGCTAGACCTTTAATTGATAAATTAAACAACAGCAAACCAAGCTTGAATATCAAGCTTAATCCACCGGCGCCTTTTGGTGAAATATTGCGCTTAGAGAAACTCTTAAAAATGGAGTTGCCTTCAGATTTTAAAGAATTTTATGCACTGGCCAATGGTTTTGAAACAGACGATCATATTTTCCGAATTATACCTGTTGCAGAGATTATAGATTATCAATCAGAACTGGCTCCTAATGAAATATATTTCGCAGAGTATATGATTTATAGTGATACATGGAATATTGTGATAGATCCGGATTCAGGGTCTTATGATATTGTAAATAAAAATGGAGCTGGAAATTTAATAACTATAACTAACTCGATATTTGAATTTATCGAGAAATATTTGGAAAGTGACGGCATATTTAGTGATTCTGGATTGTATAGCTGGATTGATAATCAGTAGGTCAGAAATCCTAAGTATCTGTTATAACATCGTCCCAATTTAAAGAAGAGTTCGTTACCCAGTTAATTGCGTAATGGCGTTCTATTACAATGCTGGAATCTACATCTAAAGGAGCAAGATTATTCAATTTTACATTTCTTACAGCCCAATGTATTCTATAAATTAAATCCCATAAATCTAATATTTCAGCAGGTGATCTGATCACAGCTGATTTAACAAAGGCTTCGGTTTTCGTCATAAAATCGGGGATTTGGTTAAAGATAGCATCCATTTCAATTTCCTGTTGAGGAAGTTCTAGCTTTTCAATTTTATTGATAGTAAACAATAATACCCAAATACCCTCCGAGCGCCATGATATATTTATTCTTTCTTTTCTGGTTAATTTTTTCTTTAAAAAGAGTTTCCGTTCGTTGCCTGTTACACTATCCCACAGATTTTCTTTTTTTAGAAATTCGATTATTTCTAATCTGTCTTCCTCGACATTGGAAATGTAAATTAAATAGGTGAGGATGAGTATTCGTTGAGCAATATCCTGGGCAGATCTAATCTCAGATTTCTGCTCTTTTTCAATCAAAGAGACACGGTCATGAAAAGGAATACCTAGAGATACCAATAATATCTCAGTTTGGGTTTTTGATTTTAATGTACTCATCAATATCGACGGTTTGATCATGTTTGCTTTCAGATGTCAGGTACAATATACTATCTTTAATGCTAAAATCTTTTCAATTGAGAAGTACATCATCATATGGTTTTACTGTTTGGTCATTTTGTCTTGTACAAATGCGGAAACTCCTGTAGAGAAATCTGTTAAGCAAAATCATCCCAGGAATGGAACCGGTAAATTAGTTCCTATCAATTTTTCTGATCGCGAATATATATGATGATGTTGGTTTTAATGCTCATGATACAATAACTGCAGACGATTGGAAAATTGAGTATCTGATTAAAGATGATACTACAAGATATGACGATGTTTATATTAAATGGTCGAAAGGTACAAAAGTAAACGAATTGGGATCAGGAATATTGAATGTTTTTAGTTTCTTAAAAGATTATAGCCCCCGGCAGACTACCTCAGTTTATTGAAGATAAGCTGTTAAAACAATTATACCTGTTGGGGAAATTCTAAACGAATCGATAAAGGTGTGTGAAAAGGTGTGTGAAAAGGTGCGTGAAAAGGTGGGTGAAAGATTGACTCAAAACCAATATAGAATTATAGAAAAAGCTGAGTTCAATGTAGCGTTTTCAACACTTTAATCGTATAAATAGCGGGCGGGAGGATGTTGTCAAAGATTATTTCATAGTAGTGACAGACACCAAATGCCCGATTAGCGGGAGTTAACTTAAAATATTAAATACTATTACCTATAGCTCAATATAATATGCAAGCAAAAACAATATTGACAGTTTTATTAATAAGTGTCGGAATAGCCGTCCAATCATGTAAACGAAATAACCCAGTTGTTCCAAAAAGCGAGCAAACCGTTCCGAAAATTGAAGATATTTTGAATGGAAATGATCAAAATCTGATCAACCTACTAAATAAGGTACGGGGAAGCGTTGGAAGACGTGGCCCCGGATCAAAAACAATTTGGAGTAGAAAAAACGATTATGGTTTGGGACTTTATATAAGCGCCAACCATGTTTTTAACATATCCGGATGGAATTCCCGAAACGCCAAATTCTTTGACTTATCGTCCGAAAACACGGGCATTTTTGAAACATCGCAAATTCCTCAGACTAATGGAGGTATCGATTTGGGTAATACACTGGTGGCAGATTTCCCTTTCATTCATTTTGATATTTCTCCCGGTGCCACTAATACGACTCTACTGCCGGCAGAAGATTTTTATCTAGGAATAATTGATAATCAACGAACCCCGCAAGGCCCTTTTCCGAAACACCCTGAACTTGTTAAAACGTCTGAACCATTGCAGCTATACGATCCCGAGCATAGGACAAAAGCAACCCAAACATGGAATACCGCTGTGGCAGGCGAAAAAGTTATTGCAGTTGGTTATCCTCAGGATGATATCAACTATCCTAACGGAGCGGTAGCTTATGGAAAAATATTATCCAATAACGAAGCAGCGGAAGCAATCCAAAAATTGAAGATTGCAGGCGATGCCGAAGGAGATATCCCGTATAACGCGAGTGCAGAATTCTTTACAGAAGCGCAAGCGATCGCTGGAATGAGCGGAGGGGGCGTATTTAATTCCTCGGGGCAATTATTGGGAATTATGGTGAGAGCAACCGATAAGGAAGGTGCTCCTAAAATCATGAGAGTAGTAAAAATATCCTATATTAAAGCTGTCTTAACAGAATTTTATAACGGTTTATCCGAAGTAGACAAGATCAAAGTAAGCCCATTTATAAGGGGCGAATTATGATGAATCGGCAGATTTGATTGAGTCACGCAGGAGGGCAGGCAAATTGGATAGGGGTTATGCAAAGACGTTTTGTTTCCATGTGGTTTATCTGAAGAAAATGAGCTGCTTTTAAAATATTTAATGTAGATTGCATTGGGCTGTTAAATAAGCAGTTCAATAAATTAATAATGAAACAACGTCTCTCTCTACGCCGGGTCTTATCGATGCGCGCATCTTTATGTTTAATACGAATGCTTTAAATAATTCATCTGAAGAATATCGTGTTGCAGTATTCTTTCATGAAGTATTGCATGCTTATCTTGCCGCCTTATTTGTCGCTGACCCAAGTGTATTGCCTAATCTTCCTGATCATGATACAATTGCCTATAACTACGTAACTGTTCTAAGTTTAAATCTACATTATATGTACGGATTGGATATCGATGAAGCTAATGCTTTAGCTTGGGAAGGATTACGCGAAACAGCTTTTTGGGATTTAAGACCTGAGTCTATAAAGAATAATATAACTGCAATCAATCAAGATCACAGATTAGGTATAAGAGGCCATAAATGTAAATAGCGTATGAAAAATAAATTACTTTTCCTGAACTTATTAGTTTTAGCTGCTTTTAGTGGTTATTCGCAAGAAAAAAATACTGACAAACTCAGATCTGAGATTTTCAAAATCGTAATACCCAAAGATGATAATTATTTGGAAAAAGGACAGTTTAAAAGTAGTGTGATTGCATTCTCTTACGCCATTGGAACTGATGAGAAAGGTAAAATAGATACCATTAGCTTGTCAAATTCTGTATTAAACGAACATTCTGGTTTTGTTAATTATGAGCGTATTAAAGCAGAATTAAAGAAACAGGAAGAGTTGTTTAAAAATTTCCGAAATACTTTGTTTTTTGGAATGGTCATGGTTGCAAATGGGGAACTGGACTATATTAGACCAAACCAATTGTATTCATCCTGGCCAAAGCTGTTGCAAAATTTGCAACCTTTATTGGGTAGAAAGAAACTTGTGGTTTATGATCCGTTCCTGACACTTTTCTACTATAAAAAAAGTGACTAGTGTAATTGTGTGTTTATCGTGAAGAAAGTGTAAATCTACAAAGAACTGGGATTTCAAATGTTTTGTTGGTTTGCCTGTGGCATTGCTGAGGATAAATTGAAAAGGACGATCTTTCTCCCCATGTCCTGTTTGTCCTTGAAATGACGAGATATTTCTTGTGTAAACAACAGGCAGTAAAATGCTTTCTTAATGTAAACGTATTTCAGTACGGGACAAATTAATGATCATGCTGGTTTGGATAAAGAGGCCGATACAATGGGGAAGAAAGGGATTAGTGATAACTAGCTTATTTACTGACTCAAATTATGAAGAAGTTAAGGTAATTTCCACTATGAACCAAATCACAAATTCCATTTGACAAAGGAGAAATATAAGCAGCAATTTACAGAAGCCCATGTTGTTTTTGATTTGTTAAATCAACTATTTCTGAACAGACGAAAGCAAATCATGTGGATATCCTAAAGAGATTGCACTGATCTCATCCAGGCTGGCAATATGTTCACTGCTTAAGTTGACAATAGATAATGCGTCGGTCAAGGGGCGAATACATCATCGTTCCTAAGCCTAAGTGCTTGGCCATAGGCATGAATTCTCGGTCAGCCGTACGCTGTACCAGATTGTATTCTAGTTGGACCGCATTCAATTTAAACATACCCACAATTCTCGAAATTTTCCATGCTGGAAAATTCGCGATACCGGTGTACAGGATTTTTCCGGATGTTACTAAATCTTCTAATCCCCTTGCAATTTCTTCCAGTGGAGTATAACCATCATCAAAGTGTGGCATATATAAATCTATATAGTCTGTGCGAAGCCGCTTTAAACTACTTTCTACGGCCTGCCTCATGGCCTTTCGATGATTTCCATAGTTGCCTAAATGAGGTTTCGCATCGCTACTTGAGGTATATTTTGTGCTCACAATGAAGTTGTGGCGCTTACCCTCGATAAATTTTCCGACAATTTCTTCGGATTCTCCCAACTGATACCGGTCCGCTGTATCAATAAAGTTGCCGCCAGCCTCGGCATAACTGTTCATGATTTTTATTGCTTCATCGGAAGTGGTGCCATATCCATTTCTGGTTCCAAAGCTGGCTGCTCCCAAAATGAGCTGACTTGCTTTTAGTCCTGTATTTGTCCCAAATAAGTTATAATTCATTTTTTTCATTGGAATATAATTTGTTTTTTATCGGTGATGAAGCTATCATGAGCAATATTTTTCACTAGCATTTATTGATTTTTGTGTTCAAGAGCTCGCAAGCTCGGTTCATCGCTATTTGTGAGTGTTTGCTCATGATGGTTCCATCGTAATACAAAGCTAAGGTTGCGCGGTTTGCCATCCAATTACGGATAAATTTATCCGTATCTAAAATTATATTCCTATGACCTATATTTGATCTTCAACTATGAGTGATTATAAGAAAAAGTTATCTGTTCCATTGGAATGTGGACTGCATCTGTTTATGGTAGTAGTGAACGGAAAATGGAAGATCAGTTTGATTTGGTGTATTCATTCCGGGTTTAAACGCCCAAGTGAATTACAAAGAAAGATCCCGAAGGCCTCAAGAAGGGTATTGGATGTTCAGTTGAATCAATTAATTGGGCACGGAATCATTCGAAAAATCACCTATGACGAGCTTCCATTAAAGGTGGAATATGAATTAACACCCCTTGGGCAAACGCTCATTCCAGTGATTGCATCCACCGCTCAATGGGGCGAAGATCATCGAGGGGAACTGGAGGTTTTATTGCGCTAAGCTGAAGATATATGAAAGGCACAAAGAAGTCGAGTTGATAAACGCGAATGGTAGAGCAAGGCATGTGTCCACGATTTCTTTCTTTTTGACAAGTCCGTTGTCCATAATATGTTTGCAGTGGATGGTGGGTCTTTATCAGTTACGTTGGCAGCATCATAAATGTGTTCTTAAGAAGATGGTTGCTTGATTTATGTATATTAGAGTTGAAAAACCTTTAGACACATGAAGAATCAGACTCATCTTCGCTGTATGTTAGTTGTTGTAATAATGACGTTGACTTTCAATAGCTGTTCTAATACGCATGTAGTTGAAGGGGAAAAGCGCGAAGTGGATACCGTTGTTCAGGAAAAAGATCCGCCACCACCATCTTATGAAGCTTTTAAAGGGATTTCTCAAGATAGCCTTTTATCATATTTGAAAACGACAGAAAATATCGTTGTTAATAAAAATGCAAAGCTTCCATTCAGACGCCTTCGATACAATAAGATTATAGCTTATGAATATGAGGGTACTATTGGAGAAAGGGTGATTGGCATAGCTGAAAAGTCAAAACTTGCGACAACAATAAAGCAACAGAAGGCACTAAATCAAGACGAGGCAAATAAATTGACTTTTTTATTAGGCGCGAACTCAACGTACGGAAATACATATGCGATGTGTTTTAATCCTCATTTAGGGGTAGTCTTTTTTTATAACAATAAAATAGTTTACCATGCAAGCATATGTTTAAATTGTAATAGGCTACGTTCATCTATTACGATTCCGGCAACAAGGGCAAAGTATATTGGAATAGGTGATGATTATAAGTATCCAGCGGAGGGATTTAGTAAATCTGGAAGCCAGAAGTTGGTTGATTTATTTAAAGAACTGAGGTTAGTTGGAATGGCTCCGGTTCGTAAATAGATAAACGCTTCGCTGGGACGATTAAAAGAACTTTTTATAGTTTTTTCTCCAGTATTGTCCTATAGAGCCCCATTTGTAATTTTTATAATGCTCAATGGTCTTTATGGGTAATTTAAGAAAAGGTGTACGCTTTTCGCCTAGATCATCTTGATCAGGATTACCAGGCCTTTTTAAAAGTAGGAAAGGAATTGTGAAAGATGGCTATCTAAAAAATTATACAGATCTTTTTACAATGAACAATATACAATGAGAACATATTTTGTGCTAGATTAGTTGTCTATGACAGTTAATAAACCAAAGGTACCTAAGGGCTTAAGCTATATCATAAAATCGTCTCAGCTCAAAGCGCTCTTTGAGGAACTTAAACTTGATATTGATGTTTCGGTTAACTATTCTGTTTCAAAAGAAGGACCCGAGGGAATTAGGGTATTTGAATGTCTCTATTGGCTTCCAAATATGAATGTATCCTATGATAGATTATATATTACAATTGGTACTGTTAACATCAGCAATAAAGAAAAGATCAGTATACTTTTGAAGGAGCTTTTTCCGAAATTTAAAGAATGGATCCTGTTTTTATTGTCTCAACCAGAGAATTCGACCTTAATAAAACATGATAGCTATATACGTGCAAATTTTATTAATGATGAGTTTGTGTTGAAATCAGAACCTGATTATACATCTTCTTCTTAACTGCAATTATCGCTTTTTGATGCATCATTTCTTATCGTTGAGTCCAGGGCATATCAATCATAGCATTTTCAGTTTTCTTGTAGAATTGATCGTCGATACAACTGGCGGTATAGAAAATCCATTTATTTTAATTGCGATGACATTGGCACCGGCAATTCTGGAGTATGGCAAATTATGCCTTTCTATGGACTTTGGATGCTATTTGCTGATGGGGGAGATTGGAGATAATGAGTCTGGGCCGAATCCGAAGGGAATGTATTGGTATGATGACAATATTGGTGACATAGATCAAGCGTAAAATTTGTGGTTACAGTCCTAAAGCTTTACCTTAGATTGCAATAGATTGATACCATTTGAAAACATATATTACGGAGCTGGCTTGTCACTATGAACGTTATTTTGGCGTATCTGGTAAAAGGTTGAAGCTGAAGAAAGGGCCGATAGAGAAGTTGCACCCAGACTTTTTTATTTTAGAATTCCCTCCAAATAATAAACATGATATGTTTTGCTATTGTACGCTAGGCATGTCTGCAGATCGCTTAGATGATAATTTAATAGAATTGTTTGTTTACTCAGCTAAAGCAGACGAGACATTGGTTGAGCTTTTGACTGTTTGTGCCTCGTATCATAGAAATGTATTGCCATTGGGTATAAATCATACCGTGAATATTGGACAACCTTGGTTAGGTAATTCAAAATGTGACTATGGCTTTATATCGGCTGCTTATCTTGATGGGGCTGAACTGGGGTTGTTTGAATATGATGGCAAGGAGATCGGTTGTTATTGGCTTATTCCCATCACGGAGAAGGAAAGGGATTTTAAGATTGAATATGGGGTTGAACAATTGGAACAATTGTTTGAAGATAAGCAATTGAATTATTTAAATCCGGAGCGCAATTGCATGGTTGGGGAGTAAGGGTCAGAATTTATACTTACTAAAATTATGGAGAAGCTAAGGTAATTTCAGTTAGTTCCTGCTATTCTGGATGATTGCCGTAAAATTTGATGATTGAAATTATGAACTGATATGTCACAGCTAGACCTTTAATTGATAAATTAAACAACAGCAAACCAAGCTTGAATATCAAGCTCAATCCAACAGTAACATGTATATAAAAGTAAATAATCTATCTTAGATTAACTCATTGTATACTTATAATTACTCACATGCAGCAATTTAAAACAAAGTTCCCTACCGGCTATGATATTCCAGATCCGTTAAATGATAATATAGATATGCATGTTATTGTCCCTGAGGGCAAAGTTTTTTTTGCTACTATATTTACGCTACGAAATATTCAGCATCTGATGGATAAACTTGGAATGGCATACTTTTCTGGAGCGGATATGTTGATCTTAAACGATTTAATGAAAGAAACAATACGTATTGCGATTACGCAAATTATTGAAGCAGACGAGTTGGATACAGCACTTTCTGAGATAGGGTCGATAGAGGCTGTGTATGGGACGGGTAAGAATTATGATAATTTAGTTGATGAAACTATTTTATATAATTGAATTATTTGTTGTCCTATCGTTTTGATACCAGTTTTTAAGTTTACCCGTCATTTTATCCTGTTACGGTAATCTCTAGGCTAAGCCTTTAATTTGAGCTTTTAGTGGCAATATCTGATAGCCCATTAAATTTATTGAGAATAGGCAAGGAATGCTGTTTAATTTTGCATTTTATCCAACCAAATAAAGTTCTAAAACAGGCTTTTTAAATAATAAATCCCATATTAAATTTTGCTCAATTGACCTGACGATGCTCCATTTCCGGAAATGAAAGTTAGTTGGTTTAGGAATTACTTACACAGTAGTTTTACGTCAAATCAAAGTTTATTATGCTAACAACAACAAGGACAGCTCATCAAATTAAGCAAAAGAAGGAAACCGAATTAAAGCCAAAGCAAACAACCTATATCGATCCGTTTATAGATTTTGCATTCAAAAGGTTATTTTCATCTGAGGAAAGTAAGCCTGTTTTGATTGGGCTGGTAGTTGTTACATCATAGAGATACAGCGTGGTTATCTGTCTGGCCAACAGCCATACGGGTAAAATATTCTATGATAAATTAAGTCTGATATTCATTGAGATTTTTAACTTTGTTAAAGGGCCTGAGCAACTGGAAACAGACATTGATAGGTGGTTATATGCTTTGAAGCATTTAACGGAGTTTAAAGCACGTCCAGCGTATTTAAGTGGCCCAGAATTTGATCAATTATTCAACTTGGCTAAATACGCCAATTTAACCAAAAAAGAGAAAGCCATGTACGACGCAAGTTTAAAGTATAAGTGGGATAACAAGAACGTTAGGGACTACGAGGTAAGTAAAGGTCGCGAGGAGGGTCGTGAGCAAGGTCGTGAAGAGGGGTTGCACAAGAAAGCTTTAGAGATTGCAAAGGAAATGCTTGCTGAAGGAGAACTTTTAGAGAGAATTGTTAAATATACTAAACTTTCGATCGAAGAAATCCGGGCTTTAGATTGAGTTGTGTCCCCAGTTATCCTTGCGAAATACGAAGCAAGACCAAGTGGAGATCGGCTTGTATCTCGCGAGGACAGAGTATCGGGAAACACTGCCCTTGACGGCGATGCTTAATTGTACCTCTCATTCCGGGCCAGACTGGCCACTAATCTGTCTGCCGAGATGGGTAGAGAATGCTGTCAAAGCATGACCAAATATAATTAAATCTTCCAATCTCTTTTCTTCTTCCCTTGAATCACTTTTGTCGGATTACCCAGTCATGATAGAGGTAATTCTGGAGTATGGCATCCGAAGGGAATGTATTCGGATGATGACAATATTGGTGACATAGATCAAGCGTAAAATTTGTGGTTGCAGCCCTAAAGCCTTATCTTAGATTGCAATAGATTGATCCGATTTGAAAACTTTAAATGGGCATGGGAGGTAGTGTATACGCTGTTAATTTGGCATTATATTTAATCTCTCGGCTTTAATCTTGAATTTTGCACTATTTTCTTTGTCGCCAATTTCCTGGTAATAATTAGCCAGCTCAATCCACCCAGATTGATCATCTGGATACAGCCTTACGTACATCTCCAAAAAATACTTAGCTATTTTAAAGTTTTTATCTAAAACCTTACTTCGCCAGGCTAAGCCTTTAATGTCAGCTTTTAGCGGCAATATCTGATAGCCCATTTTTTTTGAAACATATTGATAATGGTTTTCTAATATTAGCGCAGAACTATCGCTTAATTTACTGAATCTTGGCCTTTTGTAAAAATTGAATATAAAGTTGAGGGCATCGTATGTGGCGATTAAAGGTATCGAACTGTGATTTTCTGCGGTATAATATTTAAATACATACTGAAGCTGTGTTTTTAGCTGGTTCGCTGAAATAAACTCATCGAATGCTATGACCGACCTCATCGCGACAGTAGCATCAGTGGTGTCCTTCTTTATCGTAAGGATATCAGAATTTCCAGTATTTATGCTATTTGCCATAGCAAGATACAATGCTTTATTGGAAAGTGTATTTGCTTTAATGTAAGTACTTATATTTTTTAAAAGAAAAGACTGTTTCCACCACAATGATGGATCAAGAGCGATGTAGGAGCTAAACATAGATGGGTATTTAACCAATACGTTAGCTACCAGCAGACCACCTACAGAATGACCTAAGAGTAGTCTGTAGGGGGCTGTTAAATATTTTTTCTCAATTTCAGGTATCAGCTCTTTGTCCAGGAACGAAATGAACTTCTCCCCAGCACCATTTGGCTTATAATTGCTCGACGAATCAACAGGTAGTGTAAAATCCCGGCTTCGTTCTGTGTTGCATATACCAATAACGATCATCTCAGGCATAGCACTACTGGCCGTAAGAAAATCAGATATACCTGTATAAAAGTGAAAAAAGACATCGCCATCAAGTAGATATGCAACAGGATAACGTACTTGAGGATTGTAGTTACTGGGAAGATGAACCAGGAACTTTCTTTCTTCCCCGAGAACTTTGCTATACATGCGCTCGATTTTTCCAATTGATACTGAATTTGAATTTTGCCCAACCACCCAAAAGGATTTAACAAGCAGCATCACGATCAAGAAATATTTATTTTTCTTCATTTATGACGAGAGTTATTATGCATATCATTGCTATTCTGAATAATCGAAGATAATAAAAAAGCACATATACCAGCAGTCAATGTCTATGGTGGAATTCTATCTACGGACACAATTGATGTCAGGAAGAGTTTACTGAATTTATAGAAGAAAAGATTACGCATTTCCTTTCAGCTAAGGATTTTCGATTCGGGAGATTTTGTGTCAATCTTTAAGTTTATTGAGAATAGGCAAGGAATGCTATTTAATTTTGAATTTTATCCAACCAAATAAAGTTCTAAAACAGGCTTTTTAAATAATAAATCCCATATTAAATTTTGCTTAATTGAGATCACGATGCTCCATTTCCGGAAATGAAAGTTAGTTGGTTTAGGAATTACTTACACAGTAGTTTTACGTCAAATCAAAGTTTATTATGCTAACAACAACAAGGACAGCTCATCAAATTAAGCAAAAGAAGGAAACCGAATTAAAGCCAAAGCAAACAACCTATATCGATCCGTTTATAGATTTTGCATTCAAAAGGTTATTTTCATCTGAGGAAAGTAAGCCTGTTTTGATTGGGCTTTTAAATAACCTGTTTAAAGGGAATAAATTCATCACTGCTATTGAATTCGGAAAAAACGAGCATCACGGTGAGATTGCAGAGGATGGAGGGGCGTTTTTGATGTGTACTGCACAGATGCCAATGTTAGTTGTTACATCATAGAGATACAGCGTGGTTATCTGTCTGGCCAACAGCCATACTGGTAAAATAATCTATGATAAATTAAGTCTGATATTCATTGAGATGATTAACTTTTTTAAAGGGCTTGAGCAACTGGAAACAGACATCGATAGGTGGTTATATGCTTTGAAGCATTTAACGGAGTTTAGAACACGTCCAGCGTATTTAAGTGGCCCAGAATTTGATCAATTATTTAACTTGGCTCAATACGCCAATTTAACCAAAAAAGAGAAAGCCATGTACGACGCAAGTTTAAAGTATAAGTGGGATAACAAGAACGTTAGGGACTACGAGGTAAGTAAAGGTCGCGAAGAGGGGCGTGAGCAAGGTCGTGCAGAAGGTCGCGAAGAAGAACGTTCAAAAGCATTGGAAGATAAGAGGGAAATTGCACTTGAACTAAAAAAGACGGGCTTAGATTTAGATTTCATTGCTAAGACGACCAAGTTGTCTTTAGAAGAAATACAAGGGTTAAATTGACTTAAGTTCCATTTACTGGATAGACCTTGTGCCTGAGGGGATTGCCGCGGCTCAATATTTTCGTTCACCTACATATCTAATTAATCAGGTTGTAATGTAAATTTGTCCGGCTATGGACATCCATAGTGGTGTAAACAGATAAACATGGATAATATACTAACAGAAAAAGACATCCTTGAACAGGAAAATAAGCTTTACAGTGCAATCAAAGAAGGCAACATCACCTTGCTTGACAAGTTGTTGCATGATGATCTGTTGTTCATTATCCCAAGCGGGGAAACAATAACAAAGGAAAAGGATCTGGATACTTATCGCAAAGGAGCATTAAAGGTTAACGAACTTCTACCAGAAGTTGAAAACCTAAATATTATCGATGATATGGCGGTGATTACATTGATCATAAAATTGAGCGGAAAGTTTAATGAAGTACCGTTTGAAGCTAGCTATCGGTATATCCGGTTTTGGAAAAAATTTGGCGATGGGGTTAAAGTAGTAGGCGGAAGCGGAATCGCTATTTAACCGGAATTATGGTGGATTATTTTTAGTTTAATACTGAAACAGGTGAAGTAACAGATGTACACTTCCTAACTAATGTAAAAATACAATGAGAATCATATTTTTCAGTGTCGCACTATTGCTAAGTGTAACGCTAGGTGTTGCACAAACCCAGGTATCTCTTAACTCAAAAATATATTTGGAGTTGCCTTCGGGAACTGTGAAGTTTGCGGATACAGAGAATTTAAGCAAAATGAAAGAGGCATTTGGTGAACAGTTAGCACAAACTTTGACGAAAAATACAGAAGTTTATAAACTAGATAATATGATATTTCGTTTCAAAGTGTTAGAGAAATTTCCGTCAACTTATATTGAAAATGTTAACAAGGTATTCGATAATAGCTATGGCAGAAGTACAAGTGCGTTGTATAGCCGTGAGAAGCAATTATATAAAAATTATCAAAAAGTATCAAAAAATGCTGGCGATGGTAAAGTGGTGTATGCGCTTTACGATACTGATGACAATGCTAGTTTAGATTTCCATTATTACAATCCCATAAAAAAGGCAGTATTTAGTTTGAAGATAGATTATCCCACAACAGATAAAGTAAAGGTTTTTCGAGCCGTTGACAGGATGATAGAAACAATAGTTGTAAAGTAATTAAAGCTATTGAGATAAATTCACTGTTGTCCAGATAAAATGTTTGGGCTAGCTTACCAGCTAGCCCATTGTTTATGTATTTGAGTTACCACACTTAAACCCTCACCATTCTAACATAATTAATAATAATGAACAATTAAATTAAAAACGCCTTGAATGGGTAAAGTTCTATGAGGCACAGGAAGCTTATATTAAAATATAGGATGAGGTATACGTTACTGATTCGCCAACAGAAAGATGCCATTTGACCCGAGTATTCAGTCAGGTATAATCAAACTATCAGACAACGATTAACGATTAACTATTATATATTTGTTCAAACGTTATGACGGTCAAAATGAACAAATATATCTCTCTTTTAATAATCCCCCTAATTTATTCAGGGGGGGTATTTGCTCAACAGCAAAAGTCAGCTTCCTATCCTGAAGTTGACTTTTTTAAAAACCCTAAGCAACTATTGTGTTGGAGTGGTCCACTATCTTCATCTTACAAAACTAATGTGAATATCTCTGCTGTGCCATTGATGGAGTATTTTAAATCAAAATTTGGTTCTGCCAGAATTGTTTGTAAACCTAAATATGGCTTCGAGAAGTGGAATGCCATGATCAAAAAGATAAAATCTTCGGACAGTTTTAATCGGGTTAAAGAAATTGCGATTAATGAAACGGAGCAGAAAAACTTCATCATTTATGCTTTTTTTATGGAGTATAAATATCTTGTGGAGCCTGATGAAAAACCTGCTTTCCCAGGAGGAAAAGATATGAACTTCCCTGCCCCGATATATGTTTATCAGAAAGAAGTTTATAAATGGAAGCTTTTAGAAAAACTAACTGTAAAAAGTTGGTCTGATTATGCTGATCTGCAAATGAAGTATGCGAAAGCAAAGTGAAATTACTTAGTTTGTTCAGCCAAATAAAGTTCTAAAACAGGCTTTTTAAATAATAAATCCCATATTAAATTTTGCTCAATTGAGATTAAGATGCTCCATTTCCGGAAATGAAAGTTAGTTGGTTTGGGAATTACTTAGACAGTAGTTTTACATCAAATCAAAGTTTATTATGCTAATAAAAGCAAGGGTTGCATTTGATGTATACTGTATAGATGCCGATGGTAGCCGTTACATCATAGAGATACAGCGTGGTTATCTGTCTGGCCAACAGCCATACGGGTAAAATAATCTATGATAAATTAAGTCTGATATTCATTGAGATGATTAACTTTGTTAAAGGGCCTGAGCAACTGGAAACAGACATCGATAGGTGGTTATATGCTTTGAAGCATTTAACGGAGTTTAGAACACGTCCAGCGTATTTAAGTGGTCCAGAATTTGATCAATTATTCAACTTGGTTAAATACGCCAATTTAACGAAAAAAGGGAAAGCCATGTACGACGCAAGTTTAAAATATAAGTGGGATAACAAGAACGTTAGGGACTACGAGGTAAGTAAGGGGCGCGAGGAGGGTCTTGAGCAAGGCCGTGAAGAAGAACGTGCAAAGGCATTGGAAGATAAGAGGGAAATTGCTCGTGAAATGTTGGCTGAAGGAGAACCTCTAGAGAGAATAGTTAAATATACTAAACTCTCCATTGATGAAATCCAAGCATTAGATTGATTTGTGTCCCCTGTTATCGAGAATTATCGAAGTGGAGATTATAAACTTGTAGGAAAAGGTTTTAAGCTGGAAGGGGTGGAATAATTTTTTTAAATAATTCGTTGAGTGAAGAATCCGTCAGTTTTCGTTCTTTTTGTTTTACCCAAGTGTTTTTGGGTTGAGGAAATCCAGTTCTACAATATCCAGCCTGGTTTTGAAAATCCACGACTGCATGGTAATAGTTATTGATGGAAAGAATAGCCTTTGACAGGTCTTCTGTCCATAATATCTTTGCAGTGGATGGTTGGTCTTTATCAGTTACGTTGGCAACATCATAAATGTGAAGTGCATCTAGTATTTTCAGGCCATTGTCATTTCTGTCAACTGCGTATAAATAGCCAGTTTCACCGTTATCTTCAAATATAACAGCGTAATTATTTTCTGCGGTGCTTTCAATGAAGACATCTTCTCCTACATTAAATGTTTGCTCTTCATAGATGATTGCCTTTGGCTTGTTTGACTGCATTGTGTTGTGTTGTTAATTTCAGTATTACGATATTCCATTTACAATGAGTGTATGATAGGTTTTATTGCTCAGATTTATAATCAGGTTAAAGAAGTTGCTTCCACCGTCCGATACCATGAGGATTTCTATTTTCCATTTTTCTTCAAAACTCTGCCAGCCTCTAAAACAATTGACATAGACCAATTTTTGACCCTTAATATTGGTTACAGCTACAAATTGCCGACGGTATTCTTTAAAGTCTTTAATGCGCAAAGAATGCTTTTTTCCGAGGCTTGAATTGTATTCTAGCCGAGCAGAATTGGTGATACTATCTAGTGCTAATATATCAGTTTTAGTAAGACTAGTGTTCTTATAATTCTTTGGAAATAAGTAGGAGTGGTCTGCTTTAAATTTAATAATTGTATATAAATCTGAACTATCGGTTTTAGGTTCAGTCTGTAGTTTTTGTACTGTAGAATATTGAGTCTTACCTGAGTTGCAACCGAAAAACACAAAAATTGTTAGATGTGATAAAAGAAGGAGCGTGGGTGGTTTCATAAACTGAAGATAATTAAATTTATTAAAATAGGTGTCAATTGATAATAATCAGCCAACGCTATCGATTCGCCGGTTGAAAACTTATTAATCAGAAAACTCAATGAGCAACTCGTCAATTGGTTACTGTAAAATTGGAAGCGCTTATTACAGTATGACTGGCGAGTTATTGGCTCTTTCCATGTTGTTGATTTACTATCTTAGATTGAATTTGATAATGCTATAAATATTATATTAGCTGATATGAATGCAGAAGAACTAAGGCTTGGTAATATTGTTAATTTTCTAATGGGCAGTTCATGGTTACAGGGGCAAGTAAATAACATTGGAAAATCAAACTGCGTAATTGGTGCCTCCTCTATTAAAAGCCTCAATATTCAAGGTGTTCGTATAACAGAAGAATGGCTACGTAAATTTGGTTTCAGAGAAATGGAGGACACAATTCCTGAAGGCTATCCAACTTTTTGGCCTCCAGACTGTAGCAGATTTCGAATTTATTTTAGCGAATCAAATCAAATGTTCAATTGGGACGTATTTGATTTGAAGACCCTTGATCTGATGGAAAGGATAGCAACTATAAATTATGTACATCAACTTCAGAACCTGTTTTTTATGCTGGAAGGGAAAGAACTGGTTGTACAGGAAGTATAACTAAATGTGAATTATTCAAATCAGCCGTAAAAAAGCAGCGCAGTTGAAGCTATTCGATAGATTTGAAAGTACTATATTAGCGTTTAAATAAAACACGTTTAACTTGTATGATCCGTTTGCTCTCACTCACCACGTTTTTTAGCATCTTAACGCTTTGGGCAACCGCTCAGAAATTCAACCCATCGATCAACAAGGATTCCCTTTTGAAGGTCATTTATCAAAAATTAGGTTCTGAAGAGCGGATCAAAGAATTTAAGACTCATTATAATTCAGGTAATAAAGAAGTCCAGGAGTTTTTGTTGTTTATGAGAAGTATGCCTCAAAGTAGTAAAAAGGAACTCATCGCCAATATTGACAATAATTATGATAAGATACACCTATTAATTGAATCATTTCGGAAATTGGTACCCAAAGGTTTTGATGTTTTTATTGAGTTTCAGCCAGCTAATAATATCATTACCACACCTGCTAATATTGATATGCGTATTGAATATCTGAATCCAGATAATTTCAATTCAGAGGAAATTGATCAGAAATGGAAAATGGAGTATGGTTCAGCAGAGTTGGATAGGATGTGTAAAAAGCTGAAGTGGAATGACGGAACGTTAAAGGAAATAAAGCAGTTACTTGATGATGCACATTGTATTTCAATTGATAATAATGCCATTGCTGGTGTTGGTTTCGCCAGAAGTGGCATGAGTAAATATTCTTATCGGATTTTTAACCACAATCTAGACAGGGAGGAGATAGGAAAGTATAACGATGGCTGCAGCTATATCTTTCACAAGAATAATATTGTACTGCAGTATGGGGGTGGGGCTGTGGGACCACAGTGTTTTCCGAATGGGGTTGATTGAATTGTTATTTAACAATAATAAAGAACTTAAGTGTAATATTCAGACAGTTAAAAAGTTTTTGAGTTCACCGATCAATCCTACTTAGGTTTTATTAAGGTAACTTGGACAGCAGCTGTTTGACGTTTTCAGTGACCAAAGAAGGATCATCAAGCATAATAAAGTGTCCTGATTTTATTGTTGATAAATGTTCAAAAACTGTGATTCCATTTTTCAAACTTTCATGAGCGTTATACCATAATTGTTTGTCTATACCTGAAACCCCAGCACTTGCTTGCATACTAGTGATTACTGTTACAGGAACATCAGGCAGATTGGGAAGAGTTGACATATAATCCAAATCTTCGCGGAGCGCTCTTACCTCCTGCAGCAGCCCTGGTCCGGCACCGTAAGTTTTTTTTGTTGCATCATATAAGCTATCTTCCTCAGCCTGCGTCCAGTGATTGGCAGACTCATGTGACGGATCAAGAAACAAAAGAGCAGCAATCTTCGATGGATTTTTGATGGCATAAGAACGTGCAATCATACCACCCAGGGAATGTGAAACAATAATAACTTTTCGTTCACCAGCAATTGCAGCGATGACAGCAGCCAGTTCATCACTTAGCCTGTCAATGTTGCGTGGCGATGGTCCCTCTTGTGATTTTCCGTAGCCAGCCCGATCATACATCATCACATCGGAAATAGAAGATAATGGCATTCTAATATTTTCTTCAGTCCAAATGGAGGCGTCATTACCCAAACCACTTTCGAATACAATTAAATATTTAGATCCTGATGATGACGAGTAACTCATCAGTTTGTGGGTACCCAAATCAATCTGTTTTTCAGTTAAACTGGGATGCATTGATTTTTTCTTGCAGGAAACAACGAGTAATGTTAAAAGTGTAAGTAAGAAGAAGGATCTTTTCATTTTTTTATATTTATGAAACAAACTTCTTCCAAAAAAAGAATATAAAGGTACTTCTGGATAAGTATTTTAATGTGCTAAATGTCTGTATTTTAATGTTTTGATACAGAAGAACCAATTTCTAATCCATTTTTTCTTTGCTGGAAGTCCTATATTCTCTTGGAGACATGCCGGTAACTTTTTTAAAGGAAATATTGAAAGAGGTTTTAGAGCTGAAGCCACATTCAAATGCTATACCCATAATTGTTAAGTGATCATACGATGGATTTTTGAACATGCGCATGCACTCATCAATTCTGTACCTATTTATGAACGTGTAAAAATTCTCTTCTAAACAGTCATTGAGCAAATAAGACATGTGATAGGTATTGGAAAGCATCATTTTACTTAGTTTCGGCAACGTGATTTCAGCGTCTAAATAGGGCTTATCGCTACTCATTAATTCCAATAGCTGATGTTTAAGCTGATTCACTTTTTCATCTGTTAGCACTTTCTTCTTCAATGAAGGCGAAGCTGGATTGACTGCAATAGCAATACCGGTTGATCCTCCGATTTCCAGGTTACTGACTAAATCGTCAGCGATCTGATTTTGATTCGGAAAGAAAGAAATTATATCTTTTTGCCTCATGATTTGCACACCTATATAGTAGAACGAGAAAAGATAGATTATTGAGGCGAGAAGAGACAGTAAAGGTTCGGCGGCAATCACTTCTAGCAACCAGATCATAGAAAGCATGCCTAGCCCCATCATTATTTGGCTAAGCCATTTGTAATCATTGCCAGCGAAACTGGAAAGAAACAGCGGAATGGATTTCCTGTGTTTTCTCAACTGTTTTAACGAAATAAAAAGATACCAGAAAATCTGTATAAACAAAAGGGTCAATAGAAAGATGCTTGCAATCTTCTCTATGTGATTTGCTTTGGGCTTATTGACTACAATTGCCTCTGGTGTTATTAGGAATGTAAAAATACAAAGTGCAAGTAGCAGCAGATATGGTATGAAATGTAAGACAAGTTTAAGCTCTAGCTTTTTATCAATTGAGGTTAGATACACAGAAGCAAGATAAAAACATGGCGCAATGGCATAAGTACCTGGCTGAAATATGAGCATTAAGGCTGGATGACTTATATACGTTCCGCTGATATTTAATGCTTCGTCTGTAAAGTTAAGGGTAAGGAAAAGCAAAAAAAGTGATAAGAACCGGTAGCCTATCACTGCTGTGGTTTTTTTTGTGAACGTTAAAACAGCCAAAAAAAATAGTGTACTGGATATAATGGTGCTAATGCTAGCTATAATTTGCGGATTTATGTTCATTGAAGTCTAAAGCAAAGGTAATTGTTATGGTGGAGCCTTTAAGTAGCATGTGAAGGCTTAAGTGGAATGATGGAAAATTAAAGTAAATCATGCAATTACTTGATATTTCCATGTAGGTTCCATGATTTATTGTGAGATTGAGTCACATTTTTCCAGATCCGGATTTGCCAGGTTTAAAGTTGAATTTATAATGCCTAATATATTTTTCAAGATAGGATTTTCGTCATCCGATCTCCAACTCATGTATAAATCAGACTGAATCGGAAGTTCGATAAACCGAATGCCCGACATAGTATTTTTGGAGAATGAAGTGGGTAATATGGAAATTCCAAGTCCATTAGATACTAATGACATGATGGTTGAACCAAAGTCTGAGCGGTGGTGTGTTTTTGGATCGAAGTCAAAAAGCTTAAAAAATTGTTCAACGATTTTTAAATAACTGCTCTGTTGATGAGCCATTGGAAGGATGAATTTTTCTTTTCTGATATGTTCAGGGGTAATGTCAGTAAAATTCCTGATGCAGTGATTATCCGGTACCACCAGAGAAAGGGTATTGCTACCTATTTTCCTGGAGCAAATTTGTTCCAGGCTATTCATGTCGCGTGTGATGGCAAGGTCAATTTTGTACTCCGTTAGGAACTCTTGCTCATTTTCATAAAGCAACTGGATGAGTTCTAATTGCAAATCAGGGAATTGATGGGAGATCTGTTTGAGAATTTCGGGTAAGATGGTGAAAGTAATCGAATCAGGATGAGCAATTCTAAAAGTGCCATATTCTCCAAGCTCCACTTTTTTTGCAAACTGATGTATAAATGTGAACTCTTCCATCATTCCTGCATACTTGTCCCTCAGAAACTGTCCTGAAGTGGTTAATTTGACGTGTCGCTTGTTCCGCTCAAATAATTTGATGTCCAACTCATTTTCCAGTGCTTGTATTTGCCTAGAAAGTGCTGACTGGGTAATGTTCATTTTGGACGCTGTATTCCAGAAATGGAGTTCTTCGGCTAGTTTTAGAAAGTTTTTTATTTGCTGTAAATCCATAGTAATGCATATTAATCATTAATAGATGTAAAAATAGCATTTTAATGCATTAATTAGTCTTGTATCTTTGTGAGGTTGTAACATTAAGGAAGTTCATAGGGACGGGGAAAGCGAAACAGTGTAAATGGGCAGCGACAAACGCCGGAGGTTAATAAAAGGGCTATTAATTTTATAATCGCATAGGTGGTATTAGACTGATAAAGTCAGGTTTACAACACTATTATAATAAAGTAAAGACGTGTATTAATGATAAAAATGATAGAAATTAAGAGGGCTACCTCAGCAGAAACTAAGACGTTACAGCAGATTGGCCGGCAAACTTTTTTTGAAACTTTTTCCTCAAATAATGATGAAGAAAATATGTCCAAATATCTGGAAGAGAGTTTTGCGCTTGATCAATTGAATGCCGAGCTGAATGAATCAGGTTCACGATTTTATTTCGCGATTATTGAGGGGGAGGTGATTGGTTATCTAAAATTGAATACGGGATCTTCACAAACTGAACTCCGAGAGCACCAAGGTTTGGAAATCGAAAGAATTTATGTCCTGCAGCGTTTTCACGGCAGGAAAGTTGGGCAGGCATTGTATGAAAAAGCATTAGAGATCGCTTTTGATATCCGGGCAGATTATGTTTGGTTGGGTGTTTGGGAAGAAAACCCAAGAGCAATCAGTTTTTATAAGAAAAATGGTTTTGTTGAATTCGACAAGCACCCATTCATGTTGGGTGACGAGGAACAGACTGATATCATGATGAAAAAGATGCTAAAGTGATACGACCCACTTATGACTAAAAAAAAATTATTTCTCATTTTACTTATTCTTGGGACAGCATTTTGGGGTATATCCTTCTCAGTCGTTAAACTGGTTGTGGGTAATTTTTCTGCATCAACTTTTTTATTTTATCGCTTTTTGATTGCAACATTCGTGCTTTCCATTATATTTTTTAATCGGTTCAAAGTAACAGATTGGCCATCGATTAAAATAGGCATGGGATTGTCGTTGCCACTTATGTTCGGTATTTGGCTACAGACATTGGGGATCAAATATACGGCTGCTTCCCAGTGTGCTTTTGTTGCTGGAATGTGCGTGGTTATCGTGCCGGTATTGAAGATCGTTATGTATAAGACTTTTGCTCCCTTAAAAATTTGGATAGCTGCTTTAATTGCGATCACAGGCCTTTTTGTCATCTCGGTGAGACAGAATCTATCCATCGGTATTGGTGATATTTATGTATTGACTGGTGCTGTCGGATTCGCTGTTTACTTGATCAAGGTCGAACAGTATTCCAAATCCCGAAATCTTGTTGCGACTATTGTCCCTATGTTCGCGACCTGCACCCTAATCACAGGGTGTTTTGCCTTAACGGACGCTCATGCAAACTGGATGCCTGACAGTGATATCTTTTGGATTGGTGTTGCCTATTGTGCACTATTTTCTACCGCTTACATGTACACCATTTCAAATCTTTCTCAGCGATACCTGAGCGCAGAAAAGGTAGCTCTGATTTATCTATTCGAACCAATTTTTGGTGCGATCGCTGCTTTTTTTGTTTTGAGTGAAGTGCTAACCTGGCAGTTATTTGCAGGTGGATTGATGATCTTTATTGCGACTCTGATCTCTGAAATTAATATCTATCAGTTTGCCCGGAAAAAAAATACGATCAACATACCATAAAGTTAAAGGTGCATCATAAATTGATCTTATAATGATCGTCGTTTTTGGGTGAAGAGCAGGTCATCATCCTGATTACGGATGGTATTATTAAGTTCGTCACTGATTCGCACATTAAGAGATGTTGCATTTTCGTGTTTCCATATGAAATATTTGTTATCTTTGAGTTAGAACAATCTGTTCTAATGATCATCGGCATTCATGTACCAGGACCAAAGTAGTCAGCCAGAGATTCTGGACATTAAAAAATTTGAGGGGCTTTTCAAAGGTAACCATCAGTTTTTATGTATGATCGCTTTCAAGATTGTTCAGGACCACTACGTAGCAGAAGAAATCGTCCAGGAGTTCTTTGTTAAATACTGGGAGGAATGTAGCGGATTTCTACTGAAAAGGAATTTTACAGCGTTTGCATACCGCTCAGTCAAAAACAGATGTATTGATTATCTGCGAAGGCAGTCTGTGTTTAACAAAAATTTTGTCGTGGTTCCATTTGATGGCTTTGATCAGCAACAAGCCGATCACGAAGAGGTGCCTGAGAAAGATCAAAGACTTAAAAGAGTGTTGGAATTATTCAATGAATTGCCGGTAGAACGAAGAAAAGTACTTGAGCTTCACGCGATACATGATTTAAGCTATAAAGAGATTGCCGAAAAGTTAGGTATTTCTGTTAACACAGTTAAAACGCAGCTTAGACGTGGCTACTCCAAGCTGCGGGAGCAAACTTTCTTTATTATGCTCCTCTCTCATCTGATCTATTTTATTTTTTCTAAATAATTGTCACCCATTTTCGATGAGCCTGCGTCATGTTCATGTATGGATCGGGATAACAATCATATCGACTGGAATAAGGTACTTGATGAACTTGACAAAAGATCAGGAATTCAGGAGCTAACGCCTGAAGAATAAGAATTAAAAAAAGAGCTGCTGAAGCTTAAGGAGGAAACTGCGAACCTTTTAGTTGGGTACCGTGACTACGATACTCAGGCACACTGGGAAAAACTGAATCAGCACCTAAGTGTTGCCTCAGGTAATTCCAGAAAACCTGCTACAATTGAAAGCAGGAAGAGCGTACTCTGGCCCCGCATAGGAATTGCGATGGCTGTTTTTTTCGTACTTTCTCTTGGGATATATTTTCTTTGGTTTAATACGGATCCGAAAGAACAAATGGTTCAACTGAAAACTAAGGATATCCTTCCAGCAACAAACAAGGCTATACTTACGACGGCAAGTAACCAGAAGATCATCTTGTCTGAGGAAGGTCATAGCGATCTCGGTCAGCAGGGAAATGCCGTAGTTGCTAAAGACAAGGACGGATCTCTTCACTATCAGGCGCTTAAAGGGCGTTCCGCAAATGGTGTTGTTTACAATACGGTTACCACACCTCGTGGTGGCGTCTATCACCTTACGCTGGCGGACGGTACACAAGTTGATTTAAATGCTGGTTCTTCGATTACTTATCCAACTACTTTTTCCGGATCGGAACGGAAGGTGTCAGTTACTGGCGAATTGTACTTTGAGGTTGCACATCACAAAAATATGCCGTTCAAAGTGGTGTCAGCTAATCAGACCATCGAGGTGCTCGGAACCCATTTCAATGTAAATACTTACGTTGACGAGCCGGCAACAAAAACTACTTTACTGGAAGGTAGTGTAAAGCTTACCAATCATCTCCATCAAACACTTTACTTAAAACCTGGGCAACAGGCTCAGAATGGTACAAACCTATCATTGGTGCCTGGAGCCAATGCCGAAGCGGCGATCGCCTGGAACAATGGTTTCTTTCATTTCGAAAATGCAGATATAGCTACCATCATGAGGGCGTTTTCCAGATGGTATAATGTGGATGTTGTTTTTAAGGGAAAATCAAATGGAAAGCATTTTACGGGAGATGTACATCGAAATCTGACGCTTTCATCAGCATTACAAGTATTGTCCTATTTAAAAATACGATTTAGTATCGAAGCAAACAGAATTGTAGTCATACAGTAATTAACCGTCAACTTAATAACCTAAACCACCAATTATGATCAACTATTTACGACAGCGCTGAGCCTGAGGCTAATGGAACCTGTAAAAAACCGCGGAAGTGTTGGACCACAACCGCGGTAATGATGGGTCAACCTAATCCCGATTAAGGGGAGACAATTGAAGATTGAACAAAGTATTAACCCAAACACTACAAAAGTAATGAAATTTATTTCTACTGCTATGCCTTATTGTGCATGGTACTTTCCTAAAAAAATCCTGCTGGTCATGAAACTGACAATAATCCTCATTTTTATAAGCTTGGTTTCTGTAAGCGCCAGTTCGCTTGGACAGATCACGCTTCATGAAAAGAATATACGCCTGGATCAGGTCTTTGATAAGATCCGGAAACAAACAGGTTACACCTTTGTGTATGAGTCTGAGCTGGTCAAGAGTAATCGGATATCCGTTAACTTGACAGATGTGAGCTTGAACGCCGCACTACAGGCGATCTTCCGTGATCAGTCACTTACTTTTAAATTGGTCGATAAAAATATTGTCGTCCAGCAACTGGAACAATCTTTCTTGGATAAGGTGAAGCAGGTATTTTCTGCGCCGATCACAGTAAAGGGGATTGTTATTAGTGAAAAAAAACCGCTGGAAGGGGTTACCGTTTCTGTAAAAGGAACTACAAAGGGAACCAGGACCAACCAAAAAGGTGAGTTTGCACTAACCGACCTGAGAGATAACGATGTATTGGTATTTAACTACCTTGGTTATGAAAAATATGAAATCAGTGTTAAGGATAGCAAATCATTCAACATTACGGTAGAGCTCAAACTGAGTGTTTCTAAACTTGACGAAGTCCAGGTTGTGGCTTACGGACAAAGTACGAATCAGCGCCTGACCACCGGTTCAATTGCCAAAGTCTCTGCTGAAGACATTGCCCGTCAACCCGTAACTAATGTTTTACAGGCGCTATCGGGTCAGGTACCAGGATTGTTGATTACACAAGCTAGTGGAACACCCGGAGCAGGTGTGAATGTTCAGATTCGTGCGGCGAACTCTTTGCCTTCTGCTAATGGTGTTGCTGCCGTCGGTAGCAATCCTCTTTACATTATAGACGGTGTACCTTTTCTATCAGAGCCAATATATACTGCAGGTGGCAATAAAGTTGGATTCCTCCAACCTACATTTGGTAATAGTCCGCTCAACGCAATCAACCCCAATGACATAGAGAATATCGCGATTTTGAAAGATGCTGATGCGACCTCTATTTATGGCAGTAGGGGAGCAAATGGCGTAATCCTAATTACGACAAAAAGGGGAAAAGCGGGGAAAACCAAGGCTGAGTTTGGTTATAGAACAGGGGTTTCTGATGTGGCAAATTTGCACCGGGTGGAAAATATGACACTCGATCAGTACCTGGAAGTTCGTCGCAAGGCTTTTGCAAACGCCAACGCAACGCCTACGGTAACGAATGCGCCGGATTTGCTGGTTTGGGATCAAACGCAATCTACAGATTTCCAGAAAGTGTTGTTTGGTGAAACGGCGCATACAAATGATTTTTCCAGTTCATTCTCAGGAGGTAACGAGTTAACCAATTTCCTATTAGGTGGGAATTACCACAAAGAGACGACAGTCACACCGGGGGGATATAGCTATAATAAAGGAAGTATTCATTTTTCAGCGGAGCATAGTTCTGCGGATCGGAAATTTACCGCGAATGTCAATGCGACCCTTATACTGGATAAAAATAACAATACTGCCAGACAGGGCAATAGTGGTGATCTTGGGCAGGTTGCGTTAACTCAGGCCCCCAATTTCCCGCTGTATAATGCCACTGGTGGCCTATACTGGTATGATAAGAGCATTTTTAATCTTGCTTTTAATAATCCGCTATCTAACCTTTATCAGGATTATACTGCGAAAAACAATAACCTGATTGGCGGTATTCAGTTGAAGTATACACCCATCAGCGGCTTAAATATTAAATTGAATGCTTCTTATAATAAACTGGTCGCTGATTCAAAAAATCTCTATTATTCACAGGCTAACAATCCTTTAGCCAACATGTTGCCCTCGGCAACCGGAATGCAAAACATTGCCGAGACCTGGAATGTTGAACCACAGGTGGATTACAGCTTAAAACTGGGTTCAGGGAATCTAAATGTCCTGGCAGGTGCAACTTTTCAGGACAATAAATATGATCAGCCGTTTTACATTGTTGGAAGTAATTATTCTTCTGATGCACTATTAGGCTCGTTTTCAAATGCGGGGTCTATCAATGCCTGGAATTTTAATTCGGAATATAAATACCAGTCTGTTTTTGGCCGATTGAACTACAATTGGATGAATAAGTACCTGCTAAATGTAAATTACAGGTACGATGGTTCCTCAAAATTTGGACAGAACAAACGTTTTGGAACTTTTGGGTCTGTAGGTGGAGCCTGGATTTTATCTGAGGAATCCTTTGTGAAAAATAACCTGCCGCTCATCAGTTTTGCCAAGTTAAGGGCCAGTTATGGAACTGTTGGGAATGACCAGATCGGTGATTACCAATATTTCGATACTTATAAGACTACCTTTAATGGATATGCAGGAATAAAAGGTTTGATCCCTGCTAAATTGGCGAACCCTGATCTGGAGTGGGAGCTGACCAAAAAATTAGAAGCAGCCCTCGATCTGGGATTTTTAAAAGACAGGATCTTGATCAGTGGTGCGTATTTTAGAAATAGGACAAATAATTCTTTAGTAAGCAATGCCCTGAGTATTGCGACGGGCTTCGAATCCGTTTACGCCAACCTGGCTGCTGTTAAACAACAACAAGGGCTGGAGTTTACTTTGACAACCCAGAATATCAAATCTGCTGATTTCAGCTGGACCACCAATTTTAACATCAGTTTTGCACAAAGTAAATTGGTTAGTTTCCCAGACATCGGCAACTCCGCTTATGCTGATCTGATGGAAGTCGGAAAATCCCTCAGCACGATATATGGTTATAAATATACCGGCCTCTCGGCAGACAAAAAATTGCCTACTTTTCTGGATGCCAATAACAATGGCAGAGTCTCGCTTTTTGAGCCTGGCTTGGCGATTAACGGTGTTGGAGACTATGTAGCTCTTGGTAAAACAGACCCGGATTACTTTGGAGGAATGAACAACAACTTCAGGTATAAGAATCTTCAACTGGATGTTTTGTTCCAGTTTACCGGTAAGAGCACACGATATGGAATAGAATATTACACAGGCACAAGTCCGGTGGGTTATAACCCTGTGAACATGTCCAGCTACAGCTATGACCTTTTCAAAGCCACAAATGGGGCGATAGCATCCCGGGCTTCTGGAGCTGGAATAGAAGGGACACCGGGTGACAGTTACTATAAATATACCTTATCCGATGCAGTATTAAGTAATGGCGCTTACCTCAGGTTGAAAAATATCGCCCTGTCGTATAACATCGACAGCCGATTTTTGAAACATTTGATGTTGAGTTCTGCGCGCGTATTTGTTCAGGGCCAAAATCTAATGACTATTACTAAGTTCAAGGGATATGATCCGGAAACTCCTGCCAATAATACACCACCCCTCAGAACTGTTGTTGCAGGTATTAATTTCTCATTTTAAACTATCAGGTATGAAAAATCTATTGATCACCTATAAAAATATATTTATTCTCTCTCTAATTGGATTAGTCTTATTGGCAGGAAGCTGCAAAAAATTCGTTGATGTGGATGCGCCCAACAGTCAGCTGGTCAGCGAAACAGTGTTTACCAATGACAATACTGTGAAGTCTGCGCTTGCCGGACTTTACAGCTCTTTTGCAATCAGCAGCGCCGCAAGTTTACAATTCGACTTAAGTATCGCAACTGGGGCCTCGGCAGATGAGTTAAGCACTACAGCTTTGGAAGTTTATGATCCATTTCTGACACATACCATTTTGCCAAATAATGTTACCACTTATGGTATGTGGTCAAGGTTTTACACAGTCATCTACCAGGCAAATGCAATTATTGAAGGTATCAATGCCAGCAGTGGTGGTGTTACTGACGCCGTAAAAAACCAGGCAATTGGTGAGTCGAAATTTATCAGGGCGTTCTGCTATTTCTATCTTGTTAATCTATGGGGAGATGTACCTTTGGCGCTGACCACTGACAGGGTAGTAAATAATACATTGACTCGGACTCCTAAAGCTGTTGTTTATCAGCAGATCATTTCAGATTTGATTGATGCTAAGGGGTTGCTCGTCTCCGATTTTTCTTACGGATCGGGTCAGCGGATTCGGGCAAACAGCTATGCTGCAATCGCTTTGCTATCCAGGGTTTATCTGTACACCAATGACTGGGCCAATGCTGAAGCCAATGCAACTGTCCTGATTAACAACAATGCCACCTATAGTTTACTTAGCACTGCTAACCTTAGTACTGTTTATGTGAAAAATAACACTGAGGCTATTTTTCAATTGGATGCACCACAATCGGGTGTTTCCGCAAGTGGTAGTACTTATGAAGGATTAAACTATGCGGTCAGTAATACCACTGTTCCTCAATACCAGCTGAGCACTTCCCTTGTAAATGCTTTTGAGACCGGAGACAGAAGGTTCAGCAATTGGGTAGGAATAAGCAATTATACCGGCGGACCTTTTTATTACTTTTATAAGTTCAAGAATAAAGTTGCAAATACGACTGCTACAGGCGAATATGTCACTTACTTACGTCTTGCGGAGCAATACCTGATTCGAGCAGAAGCGCGTGCACAGCAAAGTAACTTTTCCAATGCCATTTCAGATATCAATGTGATCCGTAACCGTGCGAATTTGGGCGGAACTGCTGCTGTGGGGCAAACGCAGATCTTGCTGGCAATAGAACAGGAAAGGCGGATTGAACTTTTTGGCGAATATGGACACCGTTGGAATGACTTGAGGAGAACAGGACGTGCTACTGCTGTTTTAGGTCAAAAGCCGAACTGGACAGCGAATTCTGTATTGTATCCCATTCCACAGATTGACCGTGTGAATAATAAGAATTTAAGTCAAAATGCCGGTTATTGATCCTACAATCATGCTTATGAAAAAGATATTTTTAATGATTTTTTTATGTTGTCCTTTGATGATCCTGGCGCAGCAACAGGTGTTTTCAGTGCAGGTAAAAATAGAGCACCTAGAAAATCCAAGTACAGCCAGAGCTTATCTGAGGTATTCCAGCAATGGTAAACCAGCCCTGGATTCTGCAAAAATGAGTGCGGGGCAATTTGAGTTTAATGGGCATGTGTCTGAACCCTGCAGGGCAGAACTTAGCATCGCTCATTCAGGGACTTCGAGTAAAACAGACGAACCCGATGTACTGAGTCTATATCTGGAAAAGGGGCATATTTTGGTTCGGGCTAAAGACTCATTAAAGCATGCCGAAGTTCAAGGTCCGACGCTCAATAGTCAACATGCGCTATACAAAAAAATCGTTTTCGACACCGAGCGTGAACTGCAATCCGTCAGGTCACAGTGGTCTAAGATCAATGTTAAGGATTCGACCACCAGACCACTTAATGACCAGTTGGCTGCACGTTATAAAGCGGGTTTAATCACCCGAAAGCAATTCCAGATCGCTTTTATAAAAGAGCATCCAGACTACGAATTTAGTGCGCTATTGCTTAGTGAGGTGACGGGTCCGTTAATTGATCTGGAAAAAACTGAACCTTTGTATAATGGGCTCGGAAAAGCAGTTAGACAGTCTGCTTCTGGATTGACAATTGGCCGTGCCATTGCTTTGGCTAAGGCAACTTCTGTGGGGTCGATGGCTCCTGATTTTAGTCAGGTTGATATGAATGGGCGGCTGATAACACTGACTGATCTACGTGGGAAATATGTATTTATAGATTTTTGGGCATCCTGGTGCAGCCCATGTCGAGCAGAGAACCCTTTTGTGTCAAAAGCTCACCATGATTTTAAAGGCAAAGACTTTATTGTGATTGGAATTTCCCTGGATAAAGATAAAAAAGCCTGGCAAAAAGCTATCGAAGAGGATGGATTGGCCTATACACAAATCCTGGATCCGAGGATCCCAGGACATGAGCTAGCCAGAAAGTACGGTATATCTGCTATTCCCCAGAATTTTCTGATAGACCCCAGTGGTAAGATTATCGGACGCAATATTCATGGTGCAGATTTGCATACAAAGCTGCAACAGATTTTTGATTTATAATTGATCAATCTTTCAGCCATAGGTTTCAAGAGGTTCTTAAACCTATGGCTAAAAGACTAAATTAATAAGCATAATCGAAATCGCTATTTAATCGGAAATATGGTTGATTACTTTTAGCTTAATACTGAAACAGGTGAAGTGACAGATTTAAGCTGGCTTAGCCTGTTTTAATAACCATTTTCGTTGATTGCAAGGCAGCTATCTTCAGCAACCGTTATTTTTGCTAAAGTCTCGTTTAAAAAGTACCTTACTATTTTGCTCAATATAGTCGCCTGATACAATCAAATATGGATGATTAGGCGAGTAACCTGCGCTGTGGCTTCTCACGATTATTTTGTCGTTAACTTTCAGGCTATTTAACTGCTGAAAATCCTTAGGACTAAATTGCATCATGTATGCTTCACCGTTAATCTTCACTATAAGCCATTTTGGGCCTGATGATTTCGCATTTTCGCGCTGAAAAGTAAGGGAGGTTACCACGGCATCCATATTGCTGAAAGCCTTTATGTACTTTCTTATTTTATCATGACTGGCATGCACCTTTTTACCTTCAGGAGAAATCTCCCATTTGTTGTACTTTATACCGTCGGGAGAAGCCTCCCATTTTTTCCTGTCCTCCAACAGGCGGGCTTCCCTGTCAGCAATAGACAACTTCTGTTGAGATGGCTTAGTTTTACTTTTAATTTCTCGATTAGCAAATACCAGTCCGCTCACCACAATCAGTGGTAAGATCAGCACATAGAGGGATTTTTTCATATGTTTCATGTCCTTTAAAATTGATGAGCAAATCTAGTTTGATATGATTCGGACTGAGTTATTTGGATTGTAAATTAAAATGTAAATTTTGTAAATAAATCGTAAATAGCCTTGAATTGTTTAACAAGTGGCATGAATCACAGGAGGGCACTATTAATGGCATCAGCGAATGGATCCAAGGAACTTTATGATACATTAATAGTGGAAGAAATGCAATCGGTGTTATATCGATGAAATTGGAGATCCTCAAAAACGACGATGTAGCGTTGTTGAGCTATTCAATAGCTTAGAAAGTATTATATTAGCATTAAAATAAAAATTTTGAAGAATCAGGTATTTACATCAAGTATATCATCTATGTTAAAATGGAAAGCCTTTGTCCTCATTGTTCTACTTGTTGGATTTGTGTCTAAAACCAACGCTCAATCCGATCTTCCTAGGGAAAAAGATGAGAATTCAGAATCTGCGTTTCCTACTTTCAAGGACGGGATTCCCGGATTAGTGAAATATTCGAAAAGACTTTTTCCTATTATTTATGAAAATACTAACGATAAAGATAATCTTCCATTTAGCCTTAAAATGCTTTTAACTATTGATACTTCCAGTAAAGTCGTTGATATTGAATTTTTGGATACCAGAATGGAGGATCAGTGCAAAATTAAAGTTAGAGAGGCTTTATTAAAAATGGATGGTTGGAAAGCTGCGGAAAGTAAGGGCAAACCCATAGTCGGCAAGTACCCGTGGAGGGTCAGTTGTATATTATGGGCCCGCTAGGATGTTTTTTTAATCAATTTAAGTACCTTGTGGCTATCTTTGCCAGGAGATGAAAAAGCAAGACATTCAGGACACTTTCGGAAATATTGATATTTATTTGTTTGATCAGATGCTTAAAGGAACCTATGATGAATGTCACATGATCTTGGATGCTGGTTGCGGAACAGGCAGAAACCTGCTTTACCTGTTAAAAAGCGGAGCAAACGTTTTTGGCGTGGATCAAAACCCAGAAGCCATTGCGCAGATAAGAACCCTCGCGGGCTCATTTTCGCAAGTTGATCCGCAAGAAAATTTTAAGGTAGCTTCAGTAGCGCAGCTGCCCTTTGAAAACGAAACCTTTGATTTGGTCATCAGTAGTGCTGTTTTACATTTTGCAGAAAACCTGAATCATTTTGAGGCCATGCTAAATTCCATGTGGGATGTGCTTAAGCCCGGAGGGTATTTTTTCTGCCGGCTCGCCTCAGAAATAGGGATCGAATCATTAGTCAGGTTTATTGGAAATGGTAGGTACTTGCTTCCCGATGGATCGGAGCGCTTCCTTGTAAACCAGGAGATGCTGCTCAGACTCACCAAAAAAATAGGTGGAGAACTTCACGAGCCCATCAAAACCACTAATGTTCAAAACATGAGAAGTATGACGACCTGGTGTGTGCGTAAAATGATGTCATCCTGATTGATTTGGATTGGACACTACATAACTGAAATACAATAGCTATGCTCAGAATAATAATATTCGTTTTAATTTTTATGGGTGTCCAGCCTATTGCATACAGTCAGAAAACACGACCAGTAAAGATGTTGAAATCAACAAAAGATACACTGGATGTGCGTTATAATGATTATTTGGACGAACTATCCTGGATCTTATCTCCTAAAAAGAAAATGGATGTTTTAGCTGTCCAGATTGATGATTCTCCGATAAAAGTTACCATCATTTCGAGTATCGATTCCATTTCCTTCCAAGTCAAACTTGGCGATAAATATGATTTCATTATTGTAAAGGGTGAAAAACATTATAAAACAAGAATTGAAGGAATTCAAGCATATCAGACCAGGAAAGATGATTCTCTGGCCCATGTCAATTTGCAGTGTTTAAAAACTGATTTGCTGTCTGTAGCAGAACGGAACAAAAAATATCCTTTCAATAAAGCCACAAGAATTGAGCTGATTTCCTTCACCGATACAGGTGCCATTCTCTCTATTCCGCTACCTGTTAAAGATGGTCGGCTTGATCAGTCTAAAATAGTTGATCAAAAAATACTTCACACAGCACAAATCAATAAACTTACCGATATATTATTTAATGTCGGAAGAACACCAATACCCAATCTCAAATACACCGAGCATGTCGGATCGGGCTGTTACGTACCTAGAAACGGGATCGTTTTTTTGGATTCCAATGAACGTGTATTTGCTTACATAGAGATCTGTTTTGAATGTCAACAGCACCGGTTTAGTTCAAAACGCATAAAGCCATGGGATGATTGTGAGCAAAAACACGATATGCTGCGCCATTTTTTCGCGGAACTAGGAATTAAGTTTGGTACTTCAGAACGCGGAACACATGAGGTGCCTGAATGACGAACTTCAAAACCTATTCTTTATACTGCCAGGGAAAAGACTGGTTGTAGCTGTTTTGCTGTTTTGTCGAATTTTGGCAGCTCGGATATCGATGTAGCCTTTTGCTTAAGCGTGTTTTCGAACTGTTTTAAGCGCGTTAAGAAACAGCAAATGCTGCTTAACCTCGTCTGAAACGTCTTTGAACTGGAAATCAACTTCGGTATCGATTATTCCTGGTTGAACGAAACCGATATGAATGTCTTCCTGAAAGGAATTGAGCTCAAGACGTACTGGCTGGATGAATTTTGCAAAGGAGAAGTAACGGTAGTCCGGATTCTTTGTCAATATCAACGGATCGGTCAGTTGCCTGAGTCCTAAAATGCTGCCCCTTCCGAAAATGATCAGAGCATCTTCAGTGATAATTAGTTCAGCGCGAAAGAAATGATAACCACCGTTTTTTGCACCTATAGAAGAGGTTTCAGCTTTGACATTTTGTAAATGAATGTGAATTCTGCTGCCTAGCGTATCAAAGAGTTTGTCGTAGTTTTTTCTTTTTTGTTTGTTGATCAGATGGTTAAATAGCAATAAGGCACAAATCACTAAGGGTATAAATATAATTGCCGGCATTTTTCGTTTGCGTTTTGTTGCTGGTTTTAATTAATGCGTCATTAACACCAAGATTATAGCGAAATTAGCGATAATTATTGATACAACCAGTCAGGTTGTTGATGTTGAATTTTTGAATAATTAGAATGATCAGTTATGTATTATGGAGTCGCTAGGATCTTAAGAGACTTGAGTGGAGTGATTGGAAAATTTCATATATTAGATTTGCACATAGACGTATAACCATTTTAATGTACAACAAAAGATAGCCCATTCTAAAACCGCTACCGATTATTAACATGAAAAAGATCTCATTCATTGCCGCATTGACATTACTGCACGTATATAGTTATAGCCAAAATAAAGTACAGACTGTTACTGCAAAGGGGCGGGGCAGTGCCCTTGACACGGTCATTACGAAAAAAACGGAGCTCGCATTTAACAAAAGCTTTCCTAACAACTACAAGAGAGACGAATCGGTTGTACAGGCATTAAGGCCCTACCTGGTTTCGGAAATTCTGGATCCCAGAAACCATTCCGATCGACTTTACCTGGATCATGTTAAGGATGCCCGCGAAAAATTGCCAGAGGCCAAGGCTGCACTTTTTCAGCGCCTAAAAACGAGCAGCAGTTACAGGGAATACATGAACAAATATAACATTGGTAATGAAGCCGATCTTAATTTGATAACCTTTGTGCATATTCCCATGTATTACATTACACCTAATATTGTTTTCTTTCAAAATAAAGATAACGTTGCAAAATATTATAATCTGGGAACCGGAGGATTGAAATACCTGATGATAAAGAATGATAGCCTGATCGGTTATTTGGACTTTTACAATAATAAAAGTATCTTTAGGGAGATACCAAACGCTATGGCAGAGAGTTATTACCAGATAAAGAGATTGGGTAAAGATCCGATTATCCTATCTCAATCTGTGTCCACAGCAGACCCTAAAAAAATAATTGGAGGAATAAATATGTTCGGCTACGTGGATGAGGGGCACCTCATCTATTCTATATATGAAGAAGGTATCGTTCAAGAAAATGGGGCAGGCCAAAAAAAACAAGTTTATCGTAAAGATTATGTACTTCAAACCGCTGAATCTTTTTTAGCTGAAAAACAAGGCAATTCCACCATTCAGCAGTGGCTAAACACTAAAGTTATTATGTAATGAATCACAAAAGTTCTTTATATTAGAAGATAATACAGAAACAAGATGACCCGCTCCGAATTGGTTAAGGAATCAGCAATTGCCTGTTTAAAACGTTTAAATATTTCGTTTAACAAAATTTCAGAGCCGGAGTACCATGAAAATAAGGTAATACAATTGCTAAATGGGCATACTGCAACGGCAGCGCTTTGGGTAGTACATTATACTTATTCTGCCTTTCAGGAAGAAGATGCATTTATTTATTTAGATGACCGTTATTTTGAACTCATCTATATCATCACACCACATGGGTTTGCATGTTATGTTCTTTAATTAAAAGTTTTAGGTAGCTTTAAATATCTTGTAAATGGCCAATTAATGGAATATGAAAGGAAAACAGCTCATGACATTTGTCTTCGGTGAAAAGATCAGGTTGGTTATCTTACTGTTTATAGCGTTGTTTTATGGTTCCTGCGTGAGTCTTAAAACACCTAAACGTGCAGATTTGGTTTCATTACAGGCGCCTATGTTTATCGGTAAGTACCCTGTTACCGTAAACCGTATGGTAAAATCTGAATTTCACAAAGACACAATCATTCCGACTGTGGTTTGGTATTATTTTAAAAATTCGTCAGGTAAGGATTCTCTGGAGTTGACTCAGGCGACGCATATCAAACTTACATTGACTAGTCAAAAACAGCTAAAAGCTATATTGTACAACAGGGATGTTCCTTTAAAGACGGAAGTGTTAAAAGGCCGGTTGAGAAAAGGGTATTTCAGGGCGAAACATGAGCTGAGCTTATCAGGTGTGCCTCCTTTCTACTGGTCTATGACTTCTTCAAAAATGCAGGTCGGCATTGGCCGGGAAAAACAATTATTTATTGATTCTGCTGATGAAACCAATGGGAGTATTTTGATTGTGATGGCTGGAACACCTGGTTTTACACGTAGCATTACCGTTCCGGTTTACGAGAAATAACTGTATATCTATCTGATCCAATCAATGGTATCAATCAACCACTTGCAAAAGCAATCTCGACTGGTAATCAGGCATACGATATAGGCAATCGGAATGGTGAAGAGAAACAGAAAAAAAGAATCCATCCAAACCTGAGGATGCTGTTTACGCCTTACCCTGATCACTAGATCAACGGTGAAACCAACAAACAAAACCAGGAATGTGAATACCGATAAAAAAGCAATACCTAATCCAACATCGGTAGGGTGTTCCCGGCCCCGGTTAGCACTTGCTGCGATTTGTGCAAAAATATAAATGCCCAGGAGCGGAACTGCAACAGTTAAAAAGCGGATCAAAAAGGGCTTAAGCGTTTTCATTTTTTGTGCGCAGTTTGATAAAAGTAACATTACTTATCCATACAACAAGCGTAGCAATCACTACGTCGAGTAACATCATGACCACCGAAAATTCATTTGGCGGATAAAAACTTCGTTTACCTCCATAGATTTTATAAAACCGGAAAGGGAAACCAAAGGTGTCATTGCCGTCAGACGGCGTCTCGATGCTTGCAGTTACGCATGTCAACACAACGAATAGTAGCACCGAAAAACCGGCAATAAATAAGATCCTTCTCATAAATATTATTAATACTTCCGCTGATGGCATCCAGGCAGGGTATTGCAAAATAGAGATTTTTGCGCTTAAAAGATCGATATGCTTAATTTATCTGCTAAACTAATCCCTTTTTCTATTCGCTATCTGAATTAATTTCAGTGCTAAAACTCCGGAAACAAATTGATCGGCAAGGGCTGGGAAGATATTAATTCTTATTTTTGTTTCTACACCACCCAAATAGTATCATAAACAAAAATGATCTTTTGGGTATTTTATAACGCAAGACCATAGCGCGTCTCAGATTGGAACAAGATGGAGAATTATCATGATAATGAGCAAGACATTCTAAGAAGGCTAAAATTAGGTCAGCAGGAAGCTTTCAGCGCATTGTATGCGCTATATAGTGATAAGTTGCTTTATTATGTACAGCGAACAACCAAATCACCGTATTTGGCTGAAGATGTAGTCCATGATACTTTTATGAAGATATGGCAACATCGCGATCAGATAGATCTGTCAAAACCTTTCAAACCTTATATATTCATCATTGCGAAAAGAACTTTATTAGATCTGTTAAAAAGAGCTCGACATGAGGCAGAAATAATCTCTGAAATAAAAAAATATACGCTTGAGGAAGATCATTCTACAGAATTACTCCTGGCCTACAATGAAAGTAACCATTTAATTAATGAGGCGATAGCGCAACTTTCAGAACAAGTCAGAAAAACTTTTACACTCTGCCGGATTCAGGGGATGAGCTACAAGCAGGCTGCAGAAACACTGAGCGTCACAGAAAGTACAATTAATAAGCACATGAGCAAGGCACTTCAAATTGTTCGTGAGCACATAGCCAGACATACTGGTAAATTAATTTCATTTTTTTTCATTTGCTATTGGATGTTTTTTCTCCGCCAGTAGTATTACTTATAAAGACAATATTTTGGATCAGGACATCATTGAACTTTTTAGAAAACATATTGAGAAGCAATGCTCAGCGGCAGAGCTTGAAAAAGTGTTTTTAATACTCGAGGCCGGAAGTTATCCGGATGAATTGGATTATGCTTTAACTCAAGATGCCAATAAGGTTATCGAAGCTGGAGATGATATTGGAAAGTGGAATCAAATAGCTACGCTGAATGTACATCACAAATTAATTACAGCGATAACTGATCAGAAAAAAGCCGTTAATCCAAAAAGGCCGAGCGTGATCTTGAAGATGGCCTCTATTTCTGCAGCGGCTTGCATCTTATTATTTTTTGGTTGGTACTTATACAATTTAAATACTGCCGGGATAGATCGAAAACAATACGAGAGCGACATTGCTCCAGGTAAAGCCGGGGCAACGCTTCGGCTGCAAAATGGAAAAGAAATTAGTTTGAATGGCTTGAAAGCTGGAGTGATTATAAAAGATAACCAGCTCAGCTACAATGATGGGTCCGGTGTAGGATTAGACGCTAAAGCTTCAGCTAAAGAGATTTATACGGCAAACACTGCACCTGGTAATACCTATATGGTAACCTTACCTGATGGAACTCAAGTATGGCTAAATGCTGCATCTCAACTGGACTTTCCTTCGCATTTTGATGGAAAGAACCGTATGGTTAGCCTCAAAGGTGAAGCCTATTTTCAGGTTGCTAAAGATAAATTGCACCCTTTTATTGTGGAAGCCAGGGGTATGCAGGTAAAGGTGTTGGGAACGCATTTTAACATCAATAGCTATGCAGATGAAAAAATAACTAAAACGACCCTGATTGAAGGAAGTGTGCAACTTAACAGTTCCTCGTTGCGAGGCGTAAGCACGGAAGCAATCTTGAAACCCGGTCAGCAAGGTACGCTTGCGGATCACGGAACGCTTGTAGTTTCGGAAGTGGATACGACACTGGCTATGGCTTGGAAAAACAATAAATTTATCTTTGAAAACAATGACATTCAGTCGGTGATGCGCATGGTGCAACGCTGGTATAATGTAGAAGTTATTTATTCTGGCCCATTACCCGATGCCGCCTTTGGAGGTAAGGTGTCCAGGTTTAGCAATGTATCTAATGTACTCCGGGTTTTGGAAACCACCGGTGGTGCTCATTTTAAAATTGATGGCAGGAAAATCTATGTCTCTAAATAATTATGTATTAACAACCAACCTAACAGTTCACCATTAAGAAAAAATATGATCAGAAAATTACGACAGAACGGCTAGCGCCAAGAAGATTAGGGTAAAATTAAAAGACCAGAAGCGCAATACCCCTGGTCTGTTTGGCCCCATTAACAATTAAACTCATCAACTAGAATTGCAAACGCCCCGTCTGTGGAAAGTAAAGGCGCTGCATACAACCAAACTAAACAAACTTAATAATAATTGCCTTCGAAAGCAATCATTATGGTCGCTTGTGGACCTTAAAGAGTTTAGTTTTTAAAAACTAACGACAAAAATGTATAAAATCTGGACCAAGAATCCTGGTATATGTCCACCTGTGTACCATAAAATAATGTTGATTATGCGATTAACCATCGTGCTATTATTTGCGTCATTAATTCAAGTCAGTGCGAATGGATTTGCACAAAATGTAACATTGAATGCATCTGGAGCTTCTTTAAAAGTGATACTTAACAAGCTGAGTAGCCAAACAGGATACGATTTTGTGTATACTGAGCAATTGCTAAAAACGGCAGAACCGATAACTATTCGCGTTAAAAATGCATCTCTCGGTGATGTTTTGGAACAGATTTTTAAACTACAGCCATTAACGTATGCCTTGGATACAAAAACAGTCATTATTAAGGCCAAAGAGAAATCCTTCCTTGAAAACCTCGTGTCAAAGTTCCAGGAAATTGATGTGAGCGGCAAAGTTTTAGATGAAACTGGCAGGCCGATCCCGGGTGCCACCATTAAGGTTAAGGGTAAATCCAAAGCCGTGATATCCGGACTTAACGGAGAGTTTTTATTGGCGGGCTTGAGCACAACTGACATCATCCAAGTGAGCTTTTTAGGTTATGAATTACGGGAACTGAAAGCCAGTACCGGCTTAAATAACATCATTTTAAAGCTAGCAACCAGTAAATTAGATGAAGTTCAAATTCAGGCCTATGGTACTACATCTAAAAGAATAAGCACATCTAATATCAGTACCGTTAAAATGGAAGATCTGGAAAAGCAACCCGTAGCAAATCCGCTGCTGGCCTTGATGGGTAGGGTGCCGGGCTTGCAGATTTCACAAAGTAATGGCAACCCAAATAGTGGGATTACTGTTCGCGTGCAGGGGCAAAATAGCATCTCAAATGGTAACGATCCTTTTTATGTGATTGATGGTGTGCCTTTTCCTCCACAGCTGCTAGCTACAGGGTTAAACGGCGGTAACCTGGGCAATTCGGGTCGCACCCCCGGCAATCCGCTGAGCTTTATCAATCCTTCTGATATCGAAAGTATTGACATCCTTAAAGATGCGGATGCTACCGCTATTTATGGTTCCAGAGCTGCCAATGGCGCCATATTAATCACTACCAAACGGGGAAAAAGTGGTGACATGAAGATCGACCTGTCTTTACAAACGGGATTTAGTGCGTTTACCAATACCTTCGATAAGTTGAATACCGCGCAATACCTGGAAATGCGCAGAGAGGCACTTAAGAATACCAACGCTGCAGCAACCGCTGTGAATGCGTATGACATTCTAAACTTGTATGGGTACGACAACAACCGTGATGCAGATTGGCAAAAGGAAATGCTTTCGGAGAAAAGTAATTTCTCTAATTACCAATTGAGTATATCTGGCGGTAACAACAACACGCAATATGTGATTGGCGGAGGTTTTATCAACCAGGGTTCTTTTTTACCGGGCAATTTTAAAAACACCAAGGCATCAGGGAATTTTAACATCAACAGCGTTTCCAATAACCGCAAATTTCAGATCCAACTTGGTGGAACTTACATGAATGATTCCAATACCCTGCCCAGCTCTACAAACTTTGTTGCTGCGATTGTACCATCACTGTCGCCAAATGCACCCGCGCTGTATAACGAAGATGGATCCTTAAATTTTGCTGTAGATGAGCTGGGACTTTCTAATTATCTTTATGGAAACAACCCTTTAGCCTCCCTAACTGCTATAGGTATAATCCGGACCCGTAACCTGATTACGCATGCCGATTTGAGCTACCACCTGTTGCCCGGGCTATATGTTAAAGCAAACCTGGGATACAATGATTTAAGCTCTGATGAATTGACTACAACACCTCTGGCTTCTTATCAGCCCTACGTAAGGCCTTTCGTATCCCGGTCATCACAGTTTGCAAACAATTCAACGAAAAGTTGGATCGTAGAGCCCCAATTGTCTTATCGGCTAACGAAGGAGTGGGGGGAACTTAATGTTTTACTGGGTGCCAGTGCGCAACAAGCGGAAAGCAACGGGCAGGTGACCACCGCTTCGGGTTATTCCAGCGATGAACTCATGCAAACCATAGTTGGTGCCACAACCCTTGAAGGCGCAGGAACCGTGGCTACGAATTACAAATACAACGCCGTGTTTGGTAGGGCAAATTATAATTATAAAAACAAATACCTTTTAAATTATTCAATTCGTAGGGATGGAACCAGTCGTTTTAGTCCCGCAAATAGATTTCATAATTTCCAGGCGGTTGGCGCAGGATGGATATTTACGGAGGAATCATTTGTGAAGCAAAGCCTGTCCTGGTTGAGCTTCGGAAAGTTTAATGTCAGTTACGGAACTAGCGGAAGCGATCAATATGCGGATTACCAATTTTTGGCTACTTATGGCGCATCCGGGCGACCGTATCAAACCATTGCCGGACTTGGCTTAACGCGAATAGGTACCCCCGACTTACATTGGGAAGAAACCAGCAAGCTGAACTTTGGGTTGAAAACAGGATTTTTTAAGGACAGGGTACTGTTTGAAGTGAACTATGCAAATAACCGCTCTTCTGAACAGTTGATTGCCTATTTGACTCCGTACTATGCCAGTGGATTTGGTTCTGTAACCAGTAATTTCCCTGCAGTGGTGAAAAATACCAGTTGGGAATTTGGCTTGAATACCAATAACATCAAATCGAACAACCTAAGCTGGACAAGCTCCTTTAACCTAACGATACCAAAAAACACGCTGGTATCCTTTCCAAACCTGGCCAGTTCGTCTTATGCTGCCAGACTGTCCATTGGCGAGCCCGTGAACATTTCCAAGCAGTTCCATTTCCTGGGCGTAGATCCGGCAATAGGACAGTATGTGTATGCTGACAGCAACGGAAACCCAACCATGAACCCCAATTCTGCAACGGATTATGTCTCGGTAGACCTCAACCCGAAGTTTTATGGAGGATTTCAAAATACCTTCAGTTATAAAAGCATATCGTTCGATTTCCTTTTCCAGTTTATGAATAAAAAAGCGAAGAACGAGTATTTTACCACAACACTGACAGGCGCAGTGGCCAATAATCAACCTGCCTTTGTAACCAACCGCTGGAGGAACCCGGGAGACATTGCTGAAAGGATGTTGTATACAACAACTTCGAGCGTTTCTTTTAACAATTCATATCTGTCTAATGATGCCGGTTTTACAAGTGCATCCTACATCAAGCTTCGTAATGCATCACTGTCCTGGAAGGTTCCTGAGGTGTGGGCAAAGAAAGTATTCCTTAGAACAGCTTCGGTTTTTGTGTTGGGACAAAACCTGCTGACCATTAGTGATTACTATGGTAGAGATCCGGAGTTTGGCTCAAACACGAGTTATCCCGCATCCCGTACGATAACCTTTGGTGCAAGGCTGGGACTATAACAAGGCATTAAACTTAAAAATATACTCATGAGATTAAAAATTTCTTTAATTATACTTACAAGCCTGGCGATCATAACGAGCGCCTGTAACAAATTTACGGATGCAGGCTTACCTAAAAATTTACTTACCGACGAGGTGACTTTTGCCTCAGATGGCACGGCCATCGCTGCAATTAGCAGCAACTTTGCCGCCATAAGTAACATGAACATACCTGCGGATCCTTTCAAGAGCATTGGGCTTAGGGCAGGCCTATCTGCTGATGAACTTAACCTTTTTTCTGGCTATCCACCTTCCACATCTGGCTATGACGATTTGCTGAAATATTATCAAAACTCGGTGACGCCTGCAAATGCCACCCCATGGCAACAATGCTATTCCTTTATTTTTAACGCCAATGTGGCCATCAATAGTTTAAATGCATCCAGTTCCCTTACTGCTCGGGTAAAGCAACAGTTGTTGGGCGAGATGAAGTTTACCCGTGCATTTATGTACTTCTACCTGGTGAATTTATATGGCGATGTACCTCTGGCCTTATCGGCAGACTTTACCATAAACCAAAAGATTGGACGCACGCCAAAGGCACAGGTTTATCAACAGATGATACAGGATCTTAAGGAGGCGCAAGCCGTTTTAGGGGAGGGTTATGTGGATGGTACTTTACTAGCCCCTACATTGGAACGCGTGCGGCCGAACAAATGGGCGGCGACAGCATTGTTGGCACGCACTTATCTATATACTGGCGACTATGTGCAGGCAGAAACCCAAGCCTCTGCTGTAATCAGCAACAGTGCTTTGTACAATTTGCCAGCCCTGAACGAAGCTTTTCTAAAAAATAGTACGGAAACCATCTGGTCTGTACAAGCGGTTGGAACGACAACGCTCTCCAACACAGCAGAAGGAAGGGTTTTTACCTTATCAACGGGCGGCCCAACCACATCAACACCAGTATATTTAAGCAGTCAGCAGATGGCTGCCTTTAAACCGGGCGATCTTCGCGGAGCGGCGGGTTATTGGGTTGGATCTGTTTCTGCTGCTGGAACAACTTATTATTATCCTACTAAATACAAAATCGGTAGTGTAAATGTGGCTGCAGCCGAATATTCTATAATGTTGAGGTTAGGAGAACAATACCTCATCAGGGCGGAGGCCAGAATACGAAATGGTAGGATAGCCGCTGGTATAGGAGATTTGAATGTACTTAGGGCAAGGGCAAGAGCAGCACAAACAACTGCTGTTCCGAATCCACTACCGGCCCTTTCTACCACCTTATCGCCGGTTGACGCAATGACGGCGGTGATGAATGAACGACAGGCGGAGTTGTTTACAGAATGGGGTCACCGTTGGTTGGATTTGAAAAGAACAGACACTGTTGATGCTGTGATGACCATCGCGACCCCGTTAAAAGTAATTTCTTCATCTAGCCCGAACAACTGGAATAGTGCGTACGCGCTTTATCCAATACCTCAAGCTGAAATTGATCGTAGTCCTTTGCTAAATGGTCATCAAAACCCCGGTTATTAAGTACCCGATCTAAATGGTCTAATAGCTGTTTAGCATTTAAATAAACTCTGACAATTTGCTTTTTATCTAAATCTTAATTATGAAATATTATATAATCTTTATTCTTATTCTTTTGGTTGGTTTACAATCCTGTAAAAAGGATGGACCAACCTTCACCGCACTTGCCTCGTTAAACGTTGCTGATGCCGTTATAGGCGGAAGAAATGTGAAATTGAATACCAATGTAAGGGACAGCGCTACGTTATACGGCTATAAGTTATTTCAGGTTTTGGCTGGCGAAACAGCCGTAAAACTTTATCCTACAAACAATCCTAATTTTCCTTATTACAATGAAATAAAAACCACGGTCAATGGCGGTATTTATTCCCTTTTTCTGACAGGTACTGCTAGTGCACCAGAAAGCATATTTATAAAGGATGAGATTCCGCCATTTAGCCAGGACAGTATTGTCCGTGTGCGAATTGTGAATTGTTCAGTTAATAGTTCGCCACTATCTTTGACACTGGCATCTTCACCGACTGTAAATATATTTAGAGATATATCATATAAATCAGTTTCAGCCTTCAGTAATATTGAGTTAAAGACCAGGGTAGCAGTAGGGGGCAATATCTTTCAGATTCGCGATTCCACTGGAACATTGCTTGCCAGTTATACTCTTCCTGCCACAGGATTGGTCAGTGTTGCTTCATCAAGGTTCAAAAACATTACCCTTGTGATCAAGGGCTTGTCTGGAACAACAAGTGGTACTGATGCTTTCGGTATTTATGGTATGACCAACTACTAACCTATGAAAACAAGATTTACAATTATTCTTTGTCTTTTTCCAATATTTTGCTTCTCGCAGTCCTTAAAGTATACAATTAAAGGAAAAGTTGGAACCTATTCATCGCCAGCAAAGATGTTCCTGGCTTACACTTATCCTGGAAAGAAGACGTCCATTGACTCCTCCACAATCGAAAATGGTTATTTTGAATTTAAAGGAGACTTAGTTATGCCGATCAATGCTACGCTTATACTTAAGAAGACTTCCGCAAAGATCGCTCTAAACAAAATCAGTGAGGAAAATGAGTTATTGTTATATCTTGAATCAGGTGTTATAAACATCAATGGAGGCGATTCACTTTCCACTTCAAAAATAAGTGGTGGTGATCTTAATCGCGATTACATTAAATATACGCGGGAGATTAAGCCTTTTACTGATGGCATGAAAAGAGTGCTAAAGTCATTTTCCCAAGATCATACAATTACGGGCGCTCAGGCGACTAAAAAAATAGATTCCCTGATGCAGTTCTACGACAGATCGCATCAGGATTTCATTGCGGGCCATCTAACTTCGCCGGTAAGTATTTACGTACTTGAATCATTAATCGCGAACGACAAGAATCTAGATGAAGCTTCAAAACTTTTTGAAAGACTATCTCCTAATATCAAGCAAAGTGCCCGTGCCATTTCATTCAAAGAATCTTTGGAGAAAAAGAAAAAGGCTTTCTATAGTAAAAAGCCTGCCAATATCGGAGACCAGGCCCCAGACTTTGAGCAACCGGATGTATTTGGGAATAAGGTTACGCTAAGCAAATTTAAAGGAAAATACCTATTTCTGGACTTTTGGGCAAGCTGGTGTAAGCCATGCCGCGCTGAAAATCCAAATCTTGTTAAGGCATACCACAGGTTTAAAAAACAAGGGTTGGAGATTATGAGTGTTTCTCTTGACGGAATGGCTCAGAAGAAAGCATGGTTAAATGCAATAAAAATCGACGGATTAACTTGGCTGCAGGTTTCAGATCTGAAAGCATGGGACAATTCAGCGGCGCTTATTTACGATGTAAAGGCAATTCCCGAAAATTATCTAATAGATCCTACCGGTAAAATTATTGCAAAAAACCTGCGTGGAGAAGAGCTTAACACTGTGCTACAGACGATTTTTAAAGAAAAGCTGCCTGGATTTTAGCATAAAAAAGGTCGGTTTATCGAAGATATTACTAGAATAAACTCTTCGATAAACCTTCATTACCAGTTATTTATATTTTGAGATTTTTCAATAATTTGTTTTAAAAGTGAATTAAAATGAGTGTTTAATCCATTAACGGCTTCTTCTAAAATAAGTTCTCCATTTTTGTCATAAATAGCTATTCTATCCTTCTTGCCTTTTACAAGATTTAGTGTAGTCCAGCCACTACTAGACCAACCACTTGTGGGTCTGTAACTTCCTTCATACCATCGTCTACATTCAAACGTAGGACGGTTAATCCGAATTTTACCTTCTTTAAAAAGAAAGGATAACGTGTAAGACAGGTCATATTTGTAATTTGTTTTTCCAATACCGCCAGTGCCATGCCTTACAGGTAGTGCTTTTTCTTCATACGCTGTTAAACTGATACTTTCACCTTCAACAACATTCAGTCCTTTTTGTGGATTGCTGTACATCGAATTGATTACATTTAGTACATTTTTATACAAATCCTTTTGTTTTGCATTTGGCACATTAACCACCGTAAAATCACCATTGTCATTTGACACAAAACCATTGGGCGTTAGTTTAAAATATTGAGCGAAGCCCAATTGCGTGACGAGTAAAAGTACTGCGATACTTAGCGTTTTTTTCATGTTCATATTTTTTATAGATGTAGATATTAAAATTGATGCCAGATTGCTCCAGCTATTGCGAATATTTTTAAAAAGATTATTTTTTTTAAGTTTACTTCTTTGACCTTAAAAAAACCATGTAAAGTGGCAAAAACACAGCACGGAACTATACCAATGCTTAAAATTGAAAGGTGAAATAGTTTTTATTGCAGTGTTTACAATGGAAGGTGGCGACTTCTCTAAGGCTCTCCGGTGGGCCGGTGTTTTTAAAGTTATAGGCTTCTGGTGTACTTGCTATGGTTTTCTTTTCCCAGTAAATAAAAGAATCGGTTTTTTGATATAGATCTGGATTGTCTTGGGGGTAGCCTTTGAATTCTGTAATGTCCTTGCAGCAAAGTGGCCGGTCTGTGTACTGCAGGAAAATAGGAATGTCTGGCGTCTTTTGATATTTATCGGTGAGTTGCTGTTTGAGGATTTCTTTTTCGTTTTCTCCGAGATTCTCACTTTCTAAATAACCTTCTATAGTTTTGATATATTGGAAATCACAGATGTGGCTAACTCCTTTGTTTTTAATGCATTCTTCGCAAAGGGCATATAGATCATCATCTATTTCGCCGTTTTTCATGACGTACTTGCCCTGATAAGTATAAAGATCCAGGTTTTCCCTTTCGCAAATGTGACATTCGGTGTAATAGCTGTCTAAAGTTTCCAGTGCCTGATCTGCGATGAGTTCAAAGATTTGTCCCATGTTTAATGAAGTAGTTTGTGTGGATGGTTTAAGGATTTGTGAGTTCGGCTGATTTCACCCAGATCATTTTTTTGTTTTTGTCAAACTTATATACGTCCTGCCACCACCGGGCTCCACCACGACAAGCGGAATATAAAAGTTTCTTTTTAGGGTCGATTGTGACGTCGCAAAGTTCCGAGCATTTAGATTTCGAGTAGTCCGGTTCTTTCAATGCTTCGAAACGTTTGGTTTCCGGGTTGTAGAGCCAGATGCTGAAGATTCGGTAAACGCCCATTCCAGCATCGGGAATGGAGAAGGCCAGATCTTGATAGCCATCAAAATTATAGTCGTTAATTAAACAGTTTCTGGACGCATTTGGGTTGTCAAATCCATGAAGCTCCTGTATGGTTTGTTTTCCATTGGGGTATTTGATGGTTAAATTGTCATCTACGCTGCTGTTGAAGGTGAAGAGGACGTTGTGTAATAAAACTTTATCATCTTCCTGGCTGCCTTCAGGTTTGACTACCGGACTCAAGACAAAGCGTTTGCCATCTTTGTTTCGCTGATACCAGATATTGCTGATTTGATCAGCAGTTTTGGTGAGTCCGTAGCTTCCGGTGACTTTTCCCCGGTAGATTTCTTCCCAGATAAATGTTGTTGATGCGATCTTTTTAACCACATTGTTTTTTAAGGATTTCAGACGTAAGGGGATGATTTCTTTCTGACCAGTATATTGTACCAGGGCACCCTGGCCTTGTGCTCCGGTGTGCAGTCGGAGGCTGAAAGGTTTGTCGGTGTTCGATCTAAGGCTGTAGGATTGGGCTTTTGCTTCCGCTACAATGCTTAGGAGGAAGAAAACGAGCGCAGCAAGGGCATTTATGAAATGATTTGAGTTGTTTTTAAGGAGAGAATAATTCTTCATAGTAGGTGATTTGTTTTTTGGGAGCATCAATTGTGCCAGTTTGTAATGCTTTTACTTATACAAATTTATTGCTGTGGTTAAAACCAAACAGGACTTTCTTTGTTACACTTTACCAAAGTATCATTAGTATAAGATTATCAATCATCTTTTTAAGATCAGACAAACAAGAAATGGCAATTAACAATTGTGTAAAATTAACTTTAGTTTCTCTGGGGATGTTGGCAGGTACCTCTTGCGCTCAACAGGTGGAAAATCAAGCCGTATCTACGAATATTCCAGATACTACGTATAAAAATGTGCTGGAAATAACGGATAATGATGTGGTTACCGATGGTAAGAATTTTCTGTTTACGCGCATGATTTCTGGGAAAATGGATATCCCTGTGGTTTTTGTTTCCACAAGGGTACCCTTGGATTTACTGACTGGAATTTATCCTGAGTTTCGCAGGCTAACGGTGATTACACCCAATTGGAAATATTATGATGAAGTTTCCCGCGACTCACCAGTTGGTGAGCCCATAGCCAGTTCTATTGTTTATCAATTGAATAGGGAAAATGAAGCCGTAATTAAAGACAGTTTGGTCATTATGGGTGGTTTCCCTAAAATGGAATTTGCGGCAAAACCGGTTCGAGAAAAAAGCCTGATGAAAGTGTATTATCGTGAAGGTTATGGTTCTTCGTGTTGTCCGAGGGATCCAAAATGGGACTTGAAGCCTGGAATTAAAGAATTCACCATGGATTTTCAAACTAAAAATAAAGTGAGAATTACCGGTACTTACTCAGAATTTGCAGGAAAGGAAGGGGAAGTGAATTATTATTACAAATTTAAAGGGCTTTCAGATCAATTAAAGCTAAAGTTTATAGTAGATCGGGTTTCCCTGTTATCTAATGACAACCATTTAAAAAAGACCGATTTAATACGCAGCATTTATACGCCTGTTGAAGTCTTGATTAATGAACGCATGACATTATACGAAGATTAGTAAGGGTAAACAATGGCGAGCTGGTATCCAAAAAAGATAGTATGCCCTGGATGCATGCACGTTTACTTTCCGATACAGAACTTGCTGAAGATGTTTTCCAATAAATCATCCGTCGTAACCTGGCCTGTAATTTCGCCCAGATAGTATAAAGCCTGCTTGATATCCATGGCCAGAAAATCGGAGGTTACCGGATTATCTAATCCATTGGATACACTTGCTAAAGCAGTTCTTGTTCTTTGTAAAGCTTCAACATGTCTGATATTGGTTACCATAGTATGGTTGTCAGACAGCTGATCTCCTACAGCAGTGTCATACAACAGCTGTTTCAGTTCTTCAATTTGATGATTTTCTTTAGCAGAAATTGCGATAAATTGGATTTCTGCAGGTAATTTAAGCTCTTTTAAACGATCGCTGTACGATAGGTCTATTTTATTCGCTACTGCAACGAAAGCTACTCCTGGCTTATATAGCCGCATGATATCCTCTTTGATTTCTGATGCACTCAGATTAATAACATCAAACAGATATACCAATAAGGCAGACTGGTTGATTTTTTGCATGGTTTTTTCTACACCGATCGCCTCAATTGTGTCTGTGGCTTCGCGTATACCAGCGGTGTCTATTAACCTGAAATTAATCCCATTGATATTCAAAACTTCCTCGATCGTATCCCTTGTTGTCCCCGCTATTTCACTGACTATAGCCCGGTCTTCATTCAACAAGGCATTTAACAAGGTTGATTTACCAGCATTTGGACGGCCGGCAATGACAGTATTGATCCCTGTTTTGATGACATTCCCCAATTCAAAGGACCGGATCAGCTTATTCAATACGACGGTTATTTTATCGATTAGCGTCTGCAACTGATCGCGGTTTGCAAATTCAACATCTTCCTCAGCAAAATCTAGTTCCAGTTCAATCATGGAGGCAAAATGGATCAGCTGTTCACGTAATACGTTTAATTCTGTACTAAAACCACCACGAAGCTGGTTCATGGCAACATTATGGGCAGCTGCAGAATCTGATGAGATCAAGTCCGCAACCGCTTCAGCCTGAGAAAGGTCTAAGCCTCCGTTCAAAAATGCCCTGAGTGTAAACTCGCCGGGTTTCGCTGCTGAAGCTCCTTTCCGTATCAATAAACTAATGATCTGTTGGATGATGTAATTCGATCCGTGGCAGGAGATTTCTACCACATTTTCTTTGGTATAGGATTTTGGCGCTACAAATAAGCTAACCAATACCTCGTCTATAACTACATTTCCGTCTTTAATTAAGCCAAAATGAATGGTATGCGAATCCTGATCGATCAGGTTTTTACCAGAAAAAACAGAATCGGTGATGGAGATGGCGTCTTTACCGGATAAACGAATTACGCCTATAGCCCCAATTCCAGGAGGTGTAGATAAAGCAACTATAGTTTCGTTTGTAATCATCAGCGATCTTCATTAAGTTTGAACAAAGCACAAAACTAGCCAAACATTTCATAGTTTTTAGTGTTTACCTCTTGAAAAACAAACAAATTACGAATGAAAGACATGCCGCTTACCGTTAAACGGGCAATTGAATTGCTTGGAATTGTACTTATTGGAGCCATTTTAGTTATTGGACACAACATCATTATGCCCGTATTGATGGCGTTCTTTATCAGTATTGTATTGCTGCCTGTCTTTAGGTTTCTGAGGAAATATAAATTCCCGGAAATTGCAGCCATTGTTCTTCCTATTTTGCTTCTTGCTGTTTTTATCGGATTGATTGTTTGGTTTTTTTCTGCCCAGGTAGCTGAATTGGTCAGTGACTTTCCCTCGATTAAGAAAAATGTAAGTTCTCATTTGAATGCATTGAGCAGTTGGATTGGCAACATCAGCAATTTTTCAACTACAGAACAGGTGAAATTTATCAATGAGAAAAGTGATGATATACTGGGTATGGCTGGGAAAGCAGCCAGTGGTGCCGCTGTAACGTTAAGTTCAGTATTTGTATTTGTTGGCCTGTTGCCCATTTATATTTACCTGATGTTGTTCTACAAAGATATTTTGTTGCGGTTTATATTCATGTGGTTTAAACCAGATCACCATCCAAAGGTAAAGGAGGCCATTTATGAAACTGAATCGATCATTAAAAATTATCTGGTTGGTTTGTTGATTCAAGTTACCTATATGACCATTTTGTTGGGCGGAATTTTATTACTGGTCGGCATTAAACACGCGTTACTGATTGGGGTGATTTTTGCCATCTTGAACCTGATCCCATATGTAGGCGCACTGATTGGAAATATCATAGGCGTAATGTTGACGTTAACATCCTCAACAGAATTGTGGCCGGTTCTTACCGTACTTATTGTCATTGCCGTTGTTCAATTCCTGGATAACAATATACTAATGCCAAGAATTGTAGGCTCCAAAGTGAAAATCAACGCACTTTTTGCAATTTTAGGCGTTGTCATCGGGGGTAGCATAGCCGGGGTCTCGGGCATGTTTCTTTCTATGCCAGTCATTGCGGTTCTTAAGGTTATTTTCGACAGAACAGAGATGTTTAAGCAATGGGGAGTACTGCTGGGAGATGAAAGGCCTTCTAAAAGTCCGATGACCTTTTCATCATTCAGGAGGAAAAAAACAGTCCCTACAGTTAAAGGGACTGAGTAAGACTGCCGAAACCTGGCACCCGTGTTTTTATTTAAGAATCAGCACGGGTTTATTGGCATCTTTTGATAATCCTTCTGTAATGCTTTGATGGGTTAAATGATATAAAAAGCTATGAACACCCGGTAATGCGATAATCATCTGCTGCTGATTCTGATCTGCAAAGTTGAGTACACCTTGCAATATATCTTCATCATCAGCGTAATGGATTTCATATTGATAACCCTGGAGCAGTTCCTGGATAATACCTTTGATTTCCAGTGCGGGATGTTCAGGTTTTAAATGCTTTTTACCCGGGTCTACGTTTAGAAGGGCCAGCTTTGGGTGTGGCCAATGTTTTATTTTATGTAATCGCTCTAACAAACTGACATGATTTAACGTTTTGAAATCACAGGCAATCAATGCATTCTTTATGGGTTCATACACTGTTGCCGGAGGGATAATCATTACGGGGACGGGGCTTATTTTCGCAATTTCGATCATGTGCGTGCCAATAAAACTCTCTTCGCCCTCGTAGTTGTTACTCCCAATAAATAAAACATCAGGTTTTTCTTTTTCAATCATGTTGAGTACTGCCCTGAATAATGAAGACTCTAACAGTACAATTTTAACATTGATGCCAGGTTTAAGCCGGCTTATCACGTTAGCTTTGAGTTGCTCCAGCTTACTGATGATTTCTTGTTTTTTTTCCATGATCTCATTGTCGCTTGGCTGAATCAAATCAGCAGAGGGGTACATGTGCTCAAATAAAGAAACATAGAATTGTGAAAACAGGATGAGTTGATCAATGTCCTGGTGGTTACTTAAATCTACTGCGTAGTTGACTGCATTGTTGGCCGGATCAGAAAAGTCTGTAGGTATAAGAATTGTTTTCATTTAATTTAGGTTTTTTGTCATTTGTTTAATTAAAATGGTAGCCTCAAGGATTGATTTTGAGGTTAAACCGGAGGCAGCTAGGGTATACATTTCTGTGGCCCATGGAAGCATTTTATCTTGAAGTGCTATGCCACCCGGCATCAGGTAAATTAATTTGTTTCGACGGTCATTTTCATCCTCCGTTCGCTTTACCAAATGCCGCTTGACGAGGTTGTCGATGAGGTAAGTCATACTTGCCTTTTCTTTGATAATTTTGTCTGCAATTTCCTGTTGATTTCTACCATCTTTTTCCCATAAACAGATCAAAACCTCTAACATCTCATAGGTGATGTTCAATCGATGTTCTTTAATCTTAGCCTGGATGTATTGACGGGTTTTACTTCTCATTTCAATCACAGCTCGTCCAAGTCCCAATGCCAATTCTGCATTACTCATATTCTTCATAAGTTGAGTTTAGTATGGTAAAGTTAAAGATTAGATAGTATAGTATTTAACTATTTGAAATGATTTTAGTCATGCCAATTTCAAAATCATTAAAGGCTATCCATCCAGATAGCCTTTAAAACCAAATATAAATTAAACGAGATGGCTTCTGAGCACAAACAGAAGCCAGGTTAGATTGCAATGAGCTAACAATCTGACGTCAAGGACGGATTCGAACCGCCGTTACAGGTTTATGAAACCTATGCTTAACCACTCGGCCACATGACTGTATTTTCTAAACTGTGACAAATATAAATAAAGTATACTAAAATGGTAGTATTTATTTTGAATATGTTTTTCCTAGTTTTGCTTCGTTTTAAAAGAGCTAAAATATTTTTAGCACCTACAAATTTTGTAACTGAAAAATAACCAACATCATGGACTATAAACAGGAAGAATTAACCATTAGGGCAGCTCGTAAGGATTCAAATACGTCAATTGCAAATGGCAACGTAGCTGGAGTGGCCAGTTATTGGATGGACGATATTGTTGTGATTTCTGGTGAAGGGGGACAATATGCAGGTAAAACCAACCTTTTAAAGATCTGGAAGGAAATGTTTAAGCGCGATGCACCAAAGTTTGAGCGCTTAGCCACTGAAATTATTGTTGGGGAAGCTGGGGATCTTGCCTGGGAAACCGGAATCTGGCATTACACTACGCAAAGCTCAAGGGGCAAATATGCGGCCATGTGGCGTAAAATAAATGGCGTTTGGAAAACCCAGTCCGAACTTTTTGTCTCCCTGGATTAAAGGCTGACCAGCCTTTTAGCTAGTCAATCTTTAATCTTCTGATCATTTCAGTACTGTAAGTTCTGGCATGTTCCAATCTGTCGCCAAAAAAGTGACTGGTTTTTTCGAATAAGGCTTTGTAGCCATTGATATCGCCACAGCCTATTATTGTGGCCCATTCTTGTACAGATGAATGGAATTCGAGGTCGTCCGACCGGATCGATTTATCGTAAAGCGCTGTTTCGATAGATTCCTCAAAAAGCTCCTCGTTTTGAAACAGATATTCGACAATCCCCAATCTCAATCGGAATGGTGGTGTTTGACAGATGAGGTTATGGTAGGGGTTGATCTGCAGTTTATACCAGGAATAGGCCATGCTTAGTAAACTGAGGTGAGAATTGGGTTTACGGCTCTCTGCATGTGCGGATAAAGAAAATTCCCGCATCACGCTATCATCAAGCAATAAAGGACTGTGATCTCCATCCTGATCAAAAATAAATTTCTTTGCAGCATACAACTGCTGGCGGAAATCATCGGCACGTTCCATAATCATCATTTTAAATAAGGTTGATTCGGATTGTGCATAGCATTTAACTTGCTGTCTTGCATAGGGATTTAAAATGGCCAGACCTCCGTAGATATGTGCTTTATAACTGAAGATCCTCAGTGTTGTTAATATTTTGACATTGTCAATTCCACCGATATAGGATGCATTTTCCCAGGGGTAAAATCCAGCATTTCCCCATGCAGTTCCCATGCTTTCAAAACCAACATGGGTTACAGCCTGCGTATCGGCCACAATTTGGTCGTGCATGTGATAATCACCTATTTCAATCAGCTCTGATTTGAGTGTACTTAAAACGTCCATCATACGCTGGTAAGCTTCATCTGTGCAGCGATGCGGGATCACAATTAATTTTTGTCCTTCAGTTTGAAATGCTGGTCCATGCAAGGAGTGACAGGTGATGATGTGTACATCTGAGGGCAAATACTTTTCAAAGGCAAGAATTTCAGGGTGTTTTACAGAAGTTTGCCCGGCTACGATAGCACCATATTTTGTCGAGGAAGCATACAGGCCTACTACTTCAGCTATTTTTTCGGCCTCTACGTTGTAGAAGATGATGTCACACTTTCTGGAAACTTCTTTTCCATCCTGCATTACCGAAATCCCAAATGGGGTTAGCTCTGCGGCCAATGGCTCATACAGGTGCGGTAGATCTGCACCAAAAACAGCATATCCTGCCTTTGCAAATGATTTTGCATACAGCTTTCCCATGTCGCCAAGTCCGATTATTCCAATATTCATGCTGCAAATAACTCATTATATATTGTTTCTGCAACGTTTTTTTCCAATATAAGTTCACCAACATGGCATGTCAGGCTCTATACCAGCCACACTTTTTGTTATCTTTACTTGTCCCAATAAATTTGATGCAATTCATTATTACATGTCAGCTAAAATACGGAAACCTACCTTTGCAGATCGTATCATCGATTTTAATCACCATCTAAATTTTGATGGCGATTTGCCGCATGGGATCAGGATCATGAATCCATACCAGGAAAGCGAAACTGCCGTTCAGGTATCTGATCAGTTTTATAGAAAGTATTACAACGATCATGGCAAGCGTCACCTGATTTTGGGAATAAACCCGGGACGCTTTGGCTCCGGAGTGACCGGCATTTCTTTCACTGATCCAAAAAGATTGATGGAATATTGCGGGATTCCTTTTAATGGTAAGTTAACACATGAACCCTCTTCAGAATTTATTTATGAGATGATTACCGCTTATGGTGGGCCGGAACTGTTTTATGATAAATTTTACATCAGCTCGGTTTGCCCCTTAGGTTTCACCATCGCTGGCGATAGTGGTAAAGAAAAGAATTACAATTACTATGACAATAAAGAATTGCTGGCTGCAGCGTACCCTTTTATTGTTAAAGAAATGGAAAAGCAAATTAAGCTTGGCTTTGAAACGGATATCGTTTATTGTTTCGGACAGGGTAAAAACGAGCAGTTTTTAAGAAAGCTTAACGCAGAAAAGAAATTCTTTAGAAGAATCATTGCTTTGCCTCATCCAAGATACATCATGCAGTACAAGTCAAAAATGAAAAGTACATTTGTTGACGAATATTTAAAGGCTTTTAACGAGATCGCCTGATTAAAGTAGGAATAGATGGATAAACTAACGTTAAGAACAGTTAATGTAACGCGCTATGTAACACCTTTAAGGGAAGGTGGATCTATGCCGGCGATTGCAGAAGCTGACGATGGCTTTTTATATGTGCTCAAGTTTAGAGGTGCCGGGCAAGGGGTAAGGGCTTTGATCGCTGAAATTATTGGTGGAGAAATTGCCCGGGCAGCCGGATTAAAGATTCCGGAAATTGTATTCGCGAACCTGGATGAGGCGTTTGGACGTATCGAGCCTGACGAAGAAATTCAGGATTTACTTAGGGCTAGTGAAGGCTTAAACCTGGCGCTGCATTACCTTTCAGGGGCGATAACTTTTGATCCGCTTGTCACGACCGTCGATCCTTTAGAGGCTTCCAAAATTGTATGGATGGATTGCTGGCTGACCAATATGGACCGTACCGCCAGAAATACCAATATGCTGATGTGGCATAAAGAGCTTTGGCTGATTGATCATGGTGCTTCGCTATATTTTCACCATTCCTGGCAAAATTGGGAGGAACAGGCTTTACGCCCTTTTGCCTTGGTCAAAGATCATGTGTTGTTGCCTGCGGCTACTAAACTAGAAGAAGCAGATCAGTTTTTTAGGGCCTTGCTCAACAAAGAACTGATTCGTAATGTACTTGATTTAATCCCGGATGAGTGGTTGTGTGAGGAGCGCAATTTTGAATCTGTTACTGAACACAGACAAGCTTATCTTTACTTCCTTGAAACAAGGTTAGCCAATTCGGAAATTTTTGTAAAAGCTGCTCAGGATGCCAGAGAAACACTTATTTGAGTATGCTACCATTCGCGTTGTTCCAAGGGTAGAGCGTGAAGAGTTTGTCAATGTTGGTGTGATTGTATATTGCGCCAGGCAAAAGTTTTTAGGTGCACGTTTTATATTAATTGAGCATCGTCTTAAAGCTTTTTGCGGAGATCTGGACTTGGTAGAGTTGGAGCAGAATCTTCAGTCCTTTATCAGAATTTGTCAGGCTGGTCCGGATTCAGGAACGATCGGGCAGTATGATGCGGCATCGCGTTTCAGATGGTTGACAGCTACCCGTAGTACTGTTTTGCAAACCTCAAGGGCACATGCCGGTTTCTGTGAAGATGCTGAAGTAGAGTTACTTAAATTGTACGAACAGATGGTGCTTTAAAACGGCCTTCTTAAATAAACACAAAGAATTTTGATAATTTATTAAAACAATGGTTACTTTGCTGGCCAAAATAAAAACTAATTATGATCATAGAGCCTAGAATGCGTGGGTTTATCTGCCTTACAGCTCATCCGGAAGGATGCAAACAAAATGTAATCAATCAAATCAATTATATTAAATCAAAAGGTGTAATAGCCGGACCTAAAAAGGTACTTGTAATTGGTGCTTCAACAGGTTTTGGTTTGGCATCCAGAATTACCAGTGCTTTTGGCTCGGAAGCATCAACTATTGGTGTATACTTTGAAAAACCACCGGCACCTGGTAAAACAGCTTCGCCAGGATGGTATAATACAGCTGCATTTGAAGAACAGGCTCATTCAGCAGGTTTATATGCCAAAAGCATTAACGGCGACGCCTTTTCTGATGAAATCAAACAAAAGACACTAGCTTTGATTAAAGCTGATCTTGGTCAGATTGACCTGGTAATTTACAGTTTAGCATCTCCAAAGCGTGTGCACCCTAAAACTGGCGTTGTACACAGCTCAACATTAAAGCCTATTGGTACTGAAGTTTTTAGCAATAAAACAGTTGACTTCCATACCGGTATCGTTTCTGAGGTTTCAATTAACCCGGCTACTGAAGAAGAAATAGAAAATACCATTGCGGTAATGGGTGGCGAAGACTGGGAGATGTGGATGGATGCTTTGAAAGCCGAAGGATTACTGGCTGAAGGAGCAACTACAGTCGCTTATTCATACATCGGACCGGCCGTAACCGAGCCTGTTTACAGAAAAGGAACTATTGGTCGCGCTAAAGATCATTTAGAGGCCACAGCATTTACCATAGCTGATAAACTAAAGGATATCCATGGTAAAGCGTTTGTATCTGTCAATAAAGCACTTGTGACACAAGCCAGTTCCGCTATTCCTGTGATACCGCTATACATTTCATTATTATACAAAATTATGAAAGCAAACGGTACTCATGAAGGTTGTATCGAACAGATACAACGTCTTTTTTCAGAAAGATTATTTACTGGCGCCGCAGTTCCGGTAGATGAGAAGGGTCGCATACGTGTAGATGATTTGGAAATGGATCCTGCCGTTCAAACCCAGGTGGCCTCGCTGTGGACAGAAGCAACTGCTGAAACCTTACCTTTAATCGGAGATTTAGCCGGATACAAGACAGACTTCTTAAACTTGTTTGGTTTTGATGTTCCTGGCGTAGATTATACCAAAGACACCAATGAAATGGTAGAGATATCAGGATTGGTTTCTTAATTTAAACACTTATTTTTCAGTTCTTTGATCGGTCCTGGAAGTTTTTTTGATAAATAATCGGAAAAACTTCTAGGACCTTTTTTATAAAGCGTTGTCTTAAGGGCATAATTGATCTAAACCGTCATACTATGCTTCAATTTTGCACCTTATTTAATTCCAATTATTTGTCCCGTGGCTTAGCCATGTATAACTCTTTAGAGGAGCAGTGTGCTGATTTTCATTTGTACATATTTGCTTTTGACACCAACTGTTTCGATGTTTTGTCTAAACTGAATTTAGCCAATGCCACCGTGATTAGTTTATCTCAGTTTGAGAATAAAGATTTGCTGGCTGTTAAAGGAGACCGTACCGCTGCAGAATATTGCTGGACATGCTCTTCATCAACAATAAAATACTGTCTGGAAACTTATCATCTGGATCACTGTACTTATGTGGATGCAGACCTGTTGTTTTTCAGCGATCCAATAGTACTTTATAAGGAAATGGGAGAGAAGTCTGTTTTGATTACAGAACATCGTTATACGCCATGCTATGACCAATCTGCAACCAGCGGAATCTACTGTGTACAATTCATGACTTTTAAAAATACCAAAGAAGGAATGGAAGTGCTGAACTGGTGGGTTGACGCTTGTTTAGAATGGTGTTTCAATCGAATGGAGGACAATAAATTTGGCGATCAGAAATATCTTGATGATTGGACCACAAGATTCAATTGCGTTCATGTTTTAGCTAACCTGGGCGGTGGCGTTGCACCATGGAATGTGCAGCAGCACGATTTTAAAACGAAATCTAAAAATGTTAAAGGTTTAGAGTTAGCAACGGGTAAAAACTTTGATTTGGTGTTTTATCATTACCATGGATTTAAATATTCACTGAATAACAGTTATAAATTAAGTCCGGAGGTTTATCATCTAACCAGCAAAACCATAAAATCAATTTACCGTCCATATGTTAAAGCACTTTCAGTAGCAGAGTTTATGGTTAAAGCGTTAGACCAAGAAACAGAAACTTATGCCGTGACAAATGATATTGAATGGGTAAAAAAGGTTATTGGCCGTTCTTTACTTTTTAATTTGAGAGGCTTTTATAAAAATTACTACAAAGCGCGTTCTTTCAATTATAGTTTTTTAAACACATTTAATCTGTTCTAGAATGATATTAGAATAAAAAATTAAAATAGTAAATTAGTCCCCAGGTAAGATTTAGAAAAATGGGGATTATAAAAACTAAAAAGAACTTACTTATAGGAACTCTGGTTATAATTTTTGCTTTTGTTTTGTCTTGTAAAAAAGAAGAGACAGGAGACAGCGCAAAGATAAAACCTCCGGTAAGAAGTTACGTGGTCACTGCGAGAATTGATAAAAAAGGAACAAATTCCAATTCTCCCGGAACTGCCGTCTTGCATGGTGAATATAGCGAAGAGACTAAAATATTAAGTTACAAGTTGGAATATATGGATATTGTTCCACAGTTAATTACTTTGAGAAGCGGGGCGAAAGGAACAGTGGGGACGCTTGTAAAGGAGATTTATTTAGCCGGTACAAAGACTGCTTTGTCAGGAACCTATACACTGAACCCATTACAGGAGCGAACATTGTTAAAAGGGCAATGGTTTGTCGCCGTTAATACATCAGCAATGAACCCTGAGATATCTGGTATACTTACATTAAAACAAAAGTAGCAGCTTTAATATGGATGAGCAACCGATATACTCAAGATCAGAGGAGGATTTAAAGCTATGGGACGCCATTCGGAAACAGGATAAAAAAGTTTTCGAATCGTTTTATAAAAAATACTGTAAACAATTATTCGCTTTGGCTTACCAATATGTAAACCAAATGCAAATAGCAGAAGAAATAGTCCATGATGTATTTATTACCATATGGAATAAAGGCGACAAGTTAAATGTTCAGTACTCAATGAAAAGCTATTTATTTAAGTCCGTTGTCAATTCTTCTCTGAATTACCTTAAAAAGGAAAAGAGTTTGGCCGAAAAGCAAATTGCTTATCTGGCTTCACAGGATGGAGAGGCGGTTAGTGTTGAGGATAATGAAGAAGAGGAGGCATTACTGAAAAAGCTGGAAGAAGCGTTATCGCTATTGCCGGAAAAATGTAAACAGGTGATGTATTTAAGTCGTTTTGGCAAATTGAAACAACAGGAGATCGCAGATCAAATGGACATTTCCATAAAAACGGTCAAAAATCATTTAACCTATGGATTCCAAAAAATTAGAGCACACTTAGATATACAAAAACAAGTTATTATCATATTTTTATTAATTCTCTTAACTATAAACGGACGTTAAAGTCTGAATGCCATGGAAAAATTCGAAACAAATGAGGAAATTATTTACGCCCTGATCATCGACGATCTGGATGAAACAATTACTCCTGAAGATAAACTTATTCTTGAACACTGGCGTAGCGTATCTATTGAGAATGAGAAAACTTACCAGGATTTCCTGAGTATTCAGATCAATTTGGACAAATTATCCGAAGAAAGCGATTACGATGTCGATGCATCCTGGAATACGCTGGACAGTAAATTGTTAAGCCGTTCTGAAGATAGACCAACCATAAGCTTAAAACTCTGGTTGAGCATTGCTGCATCTGTTTTACTGGTTTGTTCATTGGGTTATTATTTCTTAGCTTACCCGGATTACCAGGTGATCACTACTGCTGAAAATGCCAAAGCAGTAACGCTTCCGGATGGTACTATTGTCAATTTGAATGCTGCAACCAGCATAAAATACAGTAAAAGATACTTTGAGCGGGACAGGAGACTTGAGCTGTTGCATGGGGAAGCCTTTGTACAGGTCATTAAACACGCCGGCCCGCAGTTTCATGTCGTATTGGGTGATGTAGATGCCAGAGATATTGGTACAAGTTTTAACCTTCAAAAAAACTCGGGTAGCATTAAAGTTATTGTGGAGGAAGGAAAGGTGTCTATGAAACATGTAAACTCAGGTGAGGAAATTATGCTGGTAGCAGGTAAAATCGGGATATACGACCTACAGACCAAAACACTACGCGCCGCTGATAATCCGGAAACAAATTATAAAGCGTGGTTAGACAAGAAATTCGAATTTAAAGATTCTCCTTTGCCAGAAGTACTTGATCAATTAGAAAAAGTCTATCAAACCAAGATTTCTATAGATGGTGCAGGCTTAAATGACAGGAAGTTAACGGCAAATTTACATTATGAAAGTTTGGATAGTGTTCTTGCCGTAATTTCTGCATCTTTGCAGTGTAAAACAACTAAATTGAAAGATACTTATATATTGTCTGACAATTAGTATGTGAAGCTTAGATTTCTTTTTCTTTCACAATGAGCCGTATTAACCTGTTTGTTTTTTTTTTGTTTTTCTGCCTGATTTGTAACAATCGGGTAAATGCACAGGTTCAAAATCCATTGGATCAATTGGTTAATATTAATATCGCCGCAGATTCTTTAATCAACAGTTTGCATAAGTTGGAATTAAAGACGAAGCTAAGTTTCGCCTTTGACTCGGATCAACTTCGTTCAAAAAGGAATTTACCATTTACCTTTGTTAAAGCTCCGCTTTCAACGATTATCGATAAGCTTTTGATTGGTACCGGCTTACACTATAAGCTTGTTGGAAATGACATTGTGATTGCGCCGAAAAAGAGCTCAATATGGACCATAAGCGGCCACGTTCGGGATGCCAATAATGGAGAGGAACTCATCGGTGCAACAGTCTCTATTCCCCAGCTTGACGCGGGAGTAAACACCAACCAGTATGGTTTTTATTCCATTTCCATACCTGCTGGAGTATACGAGGTACTCATCTCAAACTTAGGGTACCAGGCGCAAAAATTGAAATTAAATCTGACGGAAAACAAGGAAGAAGAGATCGAACTTTTTCTTAAAACCAATAAGCTACAGGAAGTCGAAATTAAACAATCGGCTATAGCTCCAAACCCGATCTTATCTAATGTTCAGAGTTTGAATGCCAAACAACTGAATAGTGCGACTTACTATAACGGCGAAATTGATGTGGTAAAGCGGCTACAGATGCAAAATGGCATCAAGGCTTTATCCGAGGGTAGTTCAGGCCTGTTTATCAGAGGTGGAAATGCCGATCAGAATTTGATTATTTTAGATGAGGCGGTGGTTTACAATCCTTCTCATCTTTACGGACTGGTTTCGGTTTTTAATCCGGATGTTGTCAATAACATTCAGGTTTATCGTGATTATATTCCTGCCAATTATGGTGGTCGACTTTCATCAGTTATCGTAAACCGAACTACAGAAGGAAATAGCAAAGAATTTCATGTGAATGGTGGGGTTAGTCTGATGTCTGGCAGACTGGCAGTAGAAGGGCCGATCGTGAAAGAACGCGGATCTTACGTAGTTGCATTCAGACGCAGTTTGCTGGATGTTTTTCATAGCAAATTTAAACTCTTTAACCCGCAGTCTGTTTATTATGACATTAACGCCAAGGCAAATTTTAAAGTGGATAAAGACAATACTTTATTTTATTCTGTGTATTATGGAAAGGATCGGTTGCTGTCTGAGAACTCTTACGCAAACAATTGGGGAAATGTAACCTCTACATTGCGTTGGAATCATATTTTTAATTCGCGGGTCTTTCTAAATTTATCAGCCATATATAGCGATTATAGTAATTTGCTTGACCTGAATGCGGATACTTTGTCGCAAAAGAGCCAATGGAACACCGGAGTTAAAGATATGACCCTGAAAGCTGATTATACTTATTTCCGGAGCCCTACAAACCAGATTAAATTTGGTATAGTGGGTACTTACCATCGGTTTAGTCCTGGTGAAGCCAGCAAGTCGCTCTCCGATGAGTTTAATATTCCTAAAGACCGATCGCTGGAATCTGCACTTTATTTTGCCCAGGAACTCCGTTTGAATAAGTATTTTGAGCTAAGTTACGGACTTAGGCTAGGTGTTTTTGTAAATGCTGAGCAAATGAAAAATGTATTTGATCAGCAGGGAAATCGAATTGAAAAAGAGGATGTAAAAAGTTTCGTTAATCCTGAACCAAGGATTAACATCAGTTATTTACCGGATAGCAGGCAACGCCTGTTTCTAACCTACAACAGAAGTTATCAATATTTGATGCTTGTTCAGAACAGTACACTTGCTTTTTCATCACTTGAGCCATGGATCCCGGCATCTACTTCCATTAAGCCGCAGTATGCAAACTATTTTTCTGCGGGTTATACGTTTACTCCGGATAAGTACATTTTTTCTTTAAACGGGTATTATAAAAAATTATACAATCAGATGGATCTGATTGGTCATGCGCAAATTATCCAAAACCCGGCAATACGCAGCCAGCTTAGATTTGGAAGATCCAGGGCTTACGGTATGGAGGCCCAAATTACCAGAACAGAAGGTCGTTTATCCGGAACACTCGCTTATAGCTATTCCAGGGTGTATAAAAAGATAGCCGATCTGAATTCAAACGAAGAATTTGTCGCAAATTATGACATTCCACATGAGCTGAAATTGTCTGCTTCATTTCAAGTCACCGATAGACTTTCCTTACAGTCTTTTTTTATATACTCCACAGGCAGGCCGCTTACTTTGCCCGTAGGTTATTACCAGCATGACGGGATCAATGTTCCGATTTTCGAAAAACGGAATCAATCCAGATTTCCGGAATTCAGCAGACTCGATGTTTCAGCACAATACCATTTTGAAAATAAGCTAACTAAGAGAAGAGCTTTATCGAGCTTCGTATCAGCCGGAATTTATAATTTGTACAATAGGAAAAATCCTTTATATTACAATCTCAATTCTGCCGGCATGGGGACCGCCAGTATAGAATATGCTTTCGGAATATACCCATGGGTTGCTTATAGTTTTAAGTTTTGATATGAAGAAGGTTTGCTATCATATGATATTGCTGATTTTGACAACAAGTCTGTTTGCTTGTAAGAAAACCAGTTTAGATCATACTTTCATGAAGCCTGGCCTGGTTTATGATTTAACTGTGGAGGGTGGAATAAACACCCTGGGCAACAATCAATACATCAGGTTAACAAAGCCTTCCACAGATCCGGCAACAGAACCAAGTCCCATCTCTAAGGCTTCTGTTGTTGTTAACGATGGGCGGGCAGATATTGTATTCCGGGAAAGTTCTCCGGGTATATATGTTGGTGTAACCAAGGGTGATCCAAATTATAACGAGGCTTATAAATTGACCATCAAATACAATAACGTGGTCTATACCGCGGTTGATACCCTGAGGCAAGTGGTTAATATTGTGGATGACTTTTTACCACTTTCCACTAAGAGCCCAACGGATAGTACGGTTACGGTTACAATTCCTAAACATACATTTGGCTATCTCAATGCGAATAAATGGTTCATTACTTATCGGGATCTCAAAACCACCAGTTCACCACCGCCATGGAGCCCAAGTAAGTTTGATCAATCGGCTTATTACAGTTATACGCACTTGCTTGGATCTCCAAATTCCCTGTATCCGTTAAATAACTTAAAACGGGATTTTACGATCAGGCAAACGGATTTGGTCATCATCTACAAAATGTCACTTTCTGATGCGTATGCAAAGTACTTATATGCGGTATTTATGGAGACAGACTGGAGCGGACTTTTTTCTGGGGTGCCGGTCAATGCCAAAGGTAATGTATCCGGAAATGCTCAGGGTTATTTTCACGCAATGGATGTGGTTCTAAGTAGCTATAGGGCGAAAGAATTATTGTAAATATTTATCGTTAAAAAACTATACCGCCAAAAAGCTGTTTGAGGCCAGTTTATCTGCGTTTTTATGGGGGTGTTGGTGTAAAAAATACACTTTAACGGCCTGATAATAAATGTGTTTTCATAGTTATGGTTTCGCTATAATGTAATATTTTAGCCAAAGTTTAACCCCGAACTATGAAGATTAAGAAAGTACTAATTGCCAATCGTGGCGAAATTGCCATTCGTATTGAACGTGCCTGCAGCGAACTCGATATTCAGACTGTTGCAGTTTATACGTATGAAGACCGGTATTCATTACACCGATATAAAGCTGATGAAGCCTATCAGATCGGAGCAGACAATGAACCGTTAAAACCTTACCTGGACATCAGGGCACTGATCGAAACTGCCAAATACAGTGGCGCAGATGCGATCCACCCTGGTTATGGATTCCTTTCTGAGAATGAAGAATTTGCTACCCAATGTGCAAATCACGGAATTATCTTTATCGGACCAAGACCCGATGTCATGCGTTCTCTGGGAGATAAAGTTACCGCAAAAACCGTGGCAAAGACAGCGGGTTTGCCGATTATTGAAAGCAATGAAGTTGATCTGGATACCCTGGACAAAGCTTTGTCAGAAGCGCAAAGAATCGGTTATCCCTTGATGATTAAGGCCGCTTCTGGTGGTGGTGGCAGAGGAATGCGAATTGTGAATGACAATGAGCAATTGGAAAAGGGTTTCTCTGAAGCCAGAAGTGAAGCAAAAAATGCTTTTGGCGACGATACCGTTTTTTTGGAAAAGTTCATCAACAGGCCAAGGCATATTGAGGTTCAGATTGTAGCCGATAATTTCGGTGAAGTTGTGCATCTCTTTGAAAGGGACTGCTCTGTACAACGTCGCTTTCAAAAAGTCGTGGAGGTTGCACCTTCTTTAAATTTAAGTCAAAACACGAAAGACCAGCTTTATCACTATGCCACGTCAATAGCAAAGGCGGTCAGATATAATAATGTGGGTACTGTTGAATTCCTGATCGACGAGCAGGAGAACATCTATTTTATAGAAGTAAATCCGAGAATTCAGGTAGAACATACGGTGACCGAGATGATTACTGGGATTGATTTGATTAAAACCCAGTTGTTTATTGCCGACGGTTATCACCTGGCAGATCAGGAGATCGGCATTAAAAATCAGGCCGCTATCCATTGCAATGGCTTTGCCATGCAATGCCGCATCACGACAGAGGATCCTGGAAATGACTTTAAACCGGATTACGGAACTTTAATTACCTATCGCAATGCAACAGGCTTCGGGATCAGACTGGATGAAGGAAGTACCTATCCGGGAATGAAAATTAGCCCCTTCTTTGATTCCATGCTGGTTAAAGTAAGTACCAGTGGTGCAACGCTTGAAGATGCTGCCAGAAAAATGAACCGGGCATTGCGGGAATTTCGGATCCGTGGTGTTAAAAATAATGTTCAGTTCCTGGAAAACCTGATCAATCACCCGACTTTTGTAAAAGGAAAAGCAACAGTCAATTTCATCCAGGAGCATCCTGAACTTTTTGAATCCAAAAAAAGACTCGATAGGGGAACCCGGATCTTAACCTATCTGGGGGAAGTATCAGTGAATGGAAACCCCGATGTGCGTCAGGTTGATGAGACTAAAAAATTCGATAAGCCAGTCGTGCCTGCTATAGATCATCAAATGGGCTATGCCAAAGGCACTAAAGATTTACTGACAGAACTTGGTCCTGATGGTTTCTCTAAATGGCTTAAAGCAGAGAAAAAGATCCACTACACCGACACCACATTCAGAGATGCCCACCAATCCCTGTTGGCTACAAGGATGCGTACTTATGACATGCTTAAAGTGGCCGAAGGTTTTGCTAAACATCATCCACAAACTTTTAGTATGGAGGCCTGGGGAGGAGCAACCTTTGACGTTTGTCTGCGATTTTTACATGAAGATCCATGGAGACGACTGGAAAAATTACGTGCTGCAATGCCAAACATTTTAATTCAGATGCTAATCAGAGGCTGTAATGGCGTGGGTTACGCAGCTTATCCGGATAATTTAATTGAGTCATTTGTAGAGAAAAGCTGGGAAAAGGGAGTTGATATTTTCCGGATCTTCGATTCCTTAAATTGGATGGAAAATATCACCCCATGCATCGACATGGTTAGGAAACGAACAGGCGGTATTGCTGAAGGTTCACTCTGCTATACTGGCGATATTCTAGATCCTAAACGTACAAAATACAGTCTGGACTATTATTTACGCTTGGCTAAAGACCTTGAAAATGCAGGGAGCCATATCCTTGGTGTTAAGGATATGTCAGGCTTGCTAAAGCCATATGCAGCTAAAGTATTAATTGAGGCTTTAAAAGATACGGTTAAGATACCCATTCATTTACATACGCATGATACCTCATCTTTACAGCCGGCTACATATTTAATGGCCATTGAAGCTGGTGTGGACGTGATTGATTGTGCATTAGGGGCTTTGTCGGGCACAACTGCACAACCTAACTTCAATGCCATTGTAGAAATGATGCGTTTTCATGAGCGCGAAAATCCATATGATATCAAATCTTTGAATGCGTACTCGAATTATTGGGAGGCCGTTAGGGAATATTATTACCCGTTTGAATCTGGTTTAAAAGCAAGTTCAGCAGAAGTGTTTGAGCATGAGATTCCCGGGGGGCAATATTCCAATCTGAAGCCACAAGCTATTGCTTTGGGACTTGGAGATAAGTTTGAGTTAATTAAGGAGCGTTATGCGGATGTAAATGATTTATTTGGTGATATCGTCAAAGTGACCCCGAGTTCTAAAGTGGTGGGGGATATGGCGCAGTTTATGGTGGCAAACGACATCACTCCGGCCGACGTTTTTGAGCGTGGCGAACAATTGTCCTTCCCCGAATCTGTGGTTTCATTTTTCATGGGGGAGATTGGACAGCCGGAAGGTGGTTTTCCGGAAAAGCTTCAACAGATTTTACTCAAAGGTAAGACGCCTTTTACCGACCGGCCAAATAAGCATTTAGCGCCATTGCACCTGGAAGAGGAATATGAGCTTTTCAAAACTGAATTTGGAGATGACCTGAGCTATACGATGTATCTTGCGTATAAGTTCTATCCTAAAGTAACGGCCGAGGCCATTCGTATATTCAGGTTGTATGGGGATGTTTCCGTAATTCCAACCCCATTTTTCTTCTATGGAATGAAACCTGGTGAAGAAACAACGATTGAAATTGCCAAAGGGAAGACTTTATTGGTTCGTTTACTTTCTATAGGTCCCGCTGACGATAAAGGAATGCGTACTGTCTTTTTTAAATTGAATGGTCAAACGCGTAATATTGAAATTCAGGACAAATCCATCAAGGTTGTGAAATTGGAGAACCGTAAAATTGATAAGGGCAATCCTGTTCATATCGGATCGCCCTTACAAGGTATGTTGTCTAAGATCTTTGTGAAGCCAGGCGATCCGATAAAAAAGAATCAGCCTTTATTCATGATCGAAGCAATGAAAATGGAATCAAATATTTCTGCGATTGCGGATGGTACAGTGAAATCAATCACACTTACTGCCGGAACGATGGTCAACACAGATGATTTGGTTTTAGAACTGAATGGATAAAAACAAACTGGCTGTTAAGGTATTTGCCTTTTCAGCCAGTTTACCAATTCTACAGCGCCATTGTAATTTTCATATTCTTTCGGAATCCTGGTTCCATCTACATACTCATTGTATAACCATGGATCCCCAACAGCGAAAACTGTTCCTTTACCATATTTTGCAGTGGCCATAATCACATCGTTTTGCTCAGTGATCAGCGCTTTTGCAGGTGACTTTACGGAAAGGACAGAAATTTCTTTCAGATAAAATATTTTTGAAGTCGGGAATACGTCATTTCCTGCAGGTATATGTACTTCCCCAATTTGAAGTTTTCCATCTTTTACCATATTCCTGCTTTTGTTGGTAAAGTTGATGCCAAATTTCTTCATCAGCTCATTGAGTTGTACCAGATTGGTGTTTGTACTGTCATTGGCAAAAATAACAAGTACTCCACCAGCTTTAACCCAGTTCGTAATGGCTTTAATATGCTCCGGGTTGATCAGATTTGGTGTGGGACTTTCTTTGGTATTGTCGGGGTCAACAATGATATAAACATCATTTCCTTTCAAATTTGCCTCGGTAGGCGCCGCGTCTAAGCTTTTGGTTTGAAAACCTGCCTTCTTAAAAATATCTCCCAGCATGGAAAAACCGTTTAAGGTCTGATCTTCCCAGGTATAATGAAATCTGATCTCGTTTCCAGATTTATCTTTCTTTACTTCATGATTAAAATGATAATCAAGTAAAACCGTCTTTTCCTGTGCCAGCGACATGGAAAAACTTCCAGCCCAGCACACCGCGCTCAAAATAACGCCCCTCGATATTGAATGTTTGAATAGCATAGCTAAATTTATATAATAATTTTGCTTTCCGGTGTGCACATCCTATAAATGTTACCAACGATAACGTTTGCGTAAATAATTTCAGGTCAAGATTGTTTTTACTTATGATAATTATGTAGAATTGCCTTTCGGGTAAATTACATATATTTATGGCCTGAGTGGGTTTCGTCCCATAAGCACAACGAGTAAACATAGTAATACACAAATTAAAATAAACCAGATATAATGAACCAACAAAAAATTGGAAAGTACAGGTGGACCATATGCGCCATGTTATTTTTTGCAACCACAATCAATTATATGGACCGACAAGTGCTTTCGCTAACCTGGAAGGAATTTATCGCTCCGGAGTTTCACTGGACAAATAATGATTATGGCAACATTACAGCACTATTTTCTATTTTTTATGCGGTATCCATGCTTTTTGCTGGTCGCCTTGTTGATCGTCTGGATACAAAAAAAGGCTTTTTATGGGCAATTGGCGTATGGTCAATTGGCGCTGTAATCCATGCATTTTGTGGAATCGCCACAGCTGGTATTCTTACAGGCAATTGGTTTGTAGGATTTGAGGGTGCAAAAGAGGTCATCGCCACGGTGAGTAACACAGGTATGATCATCAATGTGAGTGTTACCTTATTCATTTTTGCCCGTTTTGTATTGGCAGTGGGTGAAGCCGGGAACTTTCCGGCTGCAATTAAAGCTACTGCCGAATATTTCCCTAAAAAAGACCGGGCCTTTTCTACAAGTATCTTTAATGCAGGTGCTACTGTAGGCGCATTAGCTGCGCCGATCACCATTCCTTTTATCGCAGAAGCTTATGGTTGGGAGATGTCATTTATCATTATCGGAGCATTGGGTTTTGTATGGATGGGATTTTGGGTATTTATGTATAAAAAACCTGAATTACATCCTAAGGTAAATGCAGCTGAGCTGGCTTACATACAGCAAGATATTATCGCAGACCGGAAACTGGTTGACTATGTGGAAGAGTCTACTACTAAAGTGTCTTTCACGGATTGCTTTAAGTACAAACAAACCTGGGCATTTGCTTTGGGTAAATTTATGACCGACGGCGTGTGGTGGTTCTTCCTTTTCTGGACACCGGCATATTTAAGCTCTGTTTATCATATGGATTCGACACAAAGTGCTTTGCCATTATTTGTACTCTATACCATAACCTTACTATCGATTATCGGAGGTTGGTTACCGACTTATTTTGTGGAGAAAAAGGGCATGAATCCTTATGCAGGCCGTATGAAATCCATGTTGATCTTTGCATTTTTTCCACTGCTTGCCTTGGCGGCACAACCTCTGGGCCACATTACCTATTGGATCCCTGTCATCATTATCGGTATAGCCGGTGCAGCTCACCAGGCCTGGTCAGCAAATATTTTTTCTACGGTTGGGGATATGTTTCCTAAAAAGGCAATTGCTACAATTACAGGTATTGGTGGTATGGCCGGAGGTATAGGCTCATTCATTATCAATAAAAGTTCCGGTGTATTATTTGATTATGCAGGCCAGAATCAGATGGTATTTATGGGCTTTAAAGGTGAGGAAGCCGGATATTTCATCATTTTCTCCATTTGCGCCATTTGTTATTTAATCGGCTGGAGTATCATGAAAACTTTGGTGCCTACTTATAAACCGATTACAGACCTTTAATCTAAATTTCAATCAAACTAATATTACCTAAATGTTTTTAAAAGATCAGCTTAATGCGATTTTTGTGGAAGAGAACCATATTCCTCAAGAATTTAAGTTAGCAGAAGAGGTACACCAAAGGGAGTACCTGAGCAATGGAGAAATGCGGCCCTGGAATGGGGAGGTGCATGAAGTATTATCGCCTATTTGCATACGGACCGAGAACGGTTTAAAACGAAAGGTCATCGGAACTTATCCATTGTGCAGTGAAAAGGAGGCTAGTGAAGCACTTGATGCAGCAGTAGCAGCGTACAACAATGGGCGAGGAGAATGGCCAACGATGAGTGTTGCCGATCGAATCCAATGTGTAGAGCGTTTTACGCACAAAATCATTGAAAAGAAGGCAACTGTTGTTAAATTGCTGATGTGGGAGATCGGTAAATCTTATGCCGATTCTGTTAAAGAATTTGATCGCACTGTCGAATACATTTATGCGACAATTGATGCTTTAAAAGATCTGGACAGACAGTCATCGAAATTCAGTATAGAACAGGGAATCGTCGCACAAATCAGACGATCTCCACTTGGAGTTGTACTTTGCATGGGCCCATTTAATTACCCATTAAATGAGACGTTTACGACTTTGATTCCTGCCCTGATTATGGGCAATACTTTGTTATTCAAACCGCCAAAGCATGGTACCTTATTGCATTATCCTTTGCTGGAAGCTTTTAGAGATTGTTTTCCTAAAGGGGTTGTGAATACGATTTACGGACGTGGAAATAAAATCATTCCGGATCTGATGAAATCCGGGCAGATTAATGTACTTACCTTAATCGGCTCAAGTAAAGTTGCGAACGAACTTAAAAAGTTACACCCAAAGGTGAACCGGTTAAGAGCAATACTTGGGTTGGACGCTAAAAATGCGGCGATCATTACGGCAAAAGCAGATTTGAAGCTTGCGGTGCAGGAAACGGTACTCGGTTCTTTGTCTTTTAACGGACAAAGATGTACCGCATTAAAAATTATTTTCATTCATCGTAGTCTGGCTGATGTATTTTTAAAAGACTTATCAGAAGCCGTTGCTAAGCTTAAGTTCGGTATGCCATGGGAAGAAGGAGTAGCGTTAACACCGCTACCGGAACCTCAAAAGCCTGCGTATTTAAAAGCTTGTATTGACGATGCCCTGGCCTTGGGTGCAAAAGTAATCAATGACAATGGGGGTGAAACCTGCGAGTCATTTGTTTATCCTGCAATTGTCTACCCCGTAAACAAAAACATGAAGCTGTATGAAGAAGAGCAATTTGGCCCTGTAATCCCGGTTGTTCCTTTTGATGACCTGGAAGAGACCATTCAATACCTGATTGATTCTACACATGGGCAGCAGGTGAGTATCTTTAGTAATGATGATGAGGAGATTGCGAAACTGATTGATCCATTGGTGAACCAGGTGAGCCGGGTTAACATCAACTGTCAATGTCAACGCGGACCAGATGTTTTTCCGTTCACAGGAAGAAAGGATAGTGCAGAGGGAACGCTGTCAGTTGTAGATGCGTTGCGCTCGTTTTCCATCCGATCTTTAGTTGCAACAAAGCTGAACGACAACAATAAACACTTAATTAATGAAATTGTTGATAGCAATAGCTCTAACTTTTTAAGTACTAAGTATTTATTTTAATCTAATTCATTGCTAAAATGTTCTTCCATCGTTCTGTTCATCAGATCTGATGGAAGAACATTTTTTTTGTCTGATTTCCACGCTCAAAAATCTTATCTTGCTGATAGTGATCATTCAGATCGACAATTAAATCTATGAAAAGGTTTTTGATGTTTTTGCTTCTTTTTACCGGACTAAAGGCTTCTGCCATCACCATTGATTCGCTGACTTACAAACAGTTCGGTCAGATTATGCTCTATCATCCGGAAGGGGTGCCAACCTCGGTTGCTCTATTTGTATCGGGAGATGGCGGCTGGAATCGTAGTGTACTCAATATGGCAAAAGATATTGCCGGCCAGGGGGCGCTGGTATTGGGAATTGATGCCAGACATTATGGCTATTCACTTTCCAAAAAGTCTGGCGCTTGTCTTTACCCCGCTGCAGATTTTGAAGAATTAAGCTTGTTTATTCAAAAGAAATATAAGTTTTCTAATTATTTTAAACCAGTATTAATCGGCTACTCTTATGGAGCTGTACTTGTGTACGGGATTCTGGCCCAAGCACCCGCAAATACTTTTAAAGGGGCAATTGCACTTGGTTTCTCACCTGATATCAATTTAAAAAAGCCTTTGTGTAAGGGCGCGGGATTGACTCAGCACATGCTAAAAAAAGACATTTCTTACTACCTCGAAAAAACCACTAAACTTACGGCACCTTTTATAGTATTAAACGGCAGCAAAGATCTAACTTGCCCTTATGCTGCAACTGCAGCCTATCTAAAAGGCATGCCCATGGCTGAGCTGATCAGGTTGGAGAATGTAGGCCATGGATTTTCAACCCAAAACAACTGGCTGCCTAAATTTAACGCGGCGTATCGAAAAATTACAGGTACATCATCATTTGTAACGCAAAAGATGGTCAGTAATATGCCAGTAACAGTAGTTCAGTCTGCCGCTGTAAATAATTTACCACTCCTGTTTATGATTTCTGGTGACGGTGGCTGGACCAGTTTTGATCAGTCGTTGGCCACTGCACTGGCTTCCAATGGACTTACCGTTATCGGACTCGACGCGCAAAAGTATTTTTGGAACGCAAGAACACCAAATGCGACCACAACGGATGTGCTTAAGGTTATACAGCAATACAGCATGCAATTTGCCAAACAAAAATTCGTGTTAGCAGGCTATTCTTTTGGCGCATCCGTTGTTCCATTTATTGCAAGCAGAATTCCGGAAAAGTTAAAATCCAACTTGGCAGGTGTCATATCACTGTCGCCAGATGAATTCGCCGATTTTGAAATCCATATCGCAGATATGCTTGATCTCGGCGGGGAAGATGAGCAGTATAATGTAATTGCAGAGCTGAAAAAGGATAACCCCGAACGTCCCATTTGTTTTTTTGGCGTTGAGGAGGATGCTGATATCCGGAATAAGTTTATAGCCAATGGAATAAAGGTTAAAACACTGGCGGGAAGCCATCACTACAATGAAGATTATACAGGCATCTCTAAAGCGATATTGTTAGCAATAACCGATAGGAATAAAAACTAGAGCTGTTCATTATTCACTTCGGTCTTTATCGCCAGGTAACCTTTCAACAAGGCAATCTGGTTTTTAGCCCGGTTGATGTTGTGATCTGGATACTTTGCTCCGTAGTAAATATCTTTTTGAAGGAAATCTGTTAGAAATCTGATGGCTTGCATGTAAATGATAAACTCGCCCGAATAATTGAAATATTCTTTTTCAGCTTCGGAAAGCACCGAATCCATTTCCTCCATATATCCCTGGCGGATGGCATCAAAGAAGTCTTTCCTAACGCTAACCTTACTGAGATCCGTTTCTTCTTCACTTGCCGCACTCAGGTATGTCCGCATCATATCTCCAACGTCGCTGATGAAATAACCAGGCATTACCGTATCCAGGTCAATCACACACAAACCCTCTTGATTGGCATCAAACAAAATATTACTGATCTTGGTGTCATGGTGAATCACACGCAAATGGATGTTGGGATCCTTAACCAGTTGTTTATAGGTTTCTACAATATCCCGATGCGCTGTGATGAAATCAATACTCTCCCGAGCAGCTTGCAGTCGCTCAGGCTCAGCCTGCGCACAGGCATACTCAAACTGCGTATACCTAAGGGCAAGATTGTGAAAATCGGGAATGGTTATATTCAATTTACTCGCCTCAAAATCAGCTAAAAGTCTGCTGAACTTTCCAAATTGCTTTGCAGCTTCGTATGCCTCTTCTTTTTTGGTAACGACATTTACAGCAGCCGAGCCTTCTATGAAAGGAAACAACCTGAAATATCCGGAAGCATCATGGATCAATGATAATCCCGATGATGAACGAACTGGTGCAACGAATAAATAATCAGGATGATACTTGCTCAGGAATTGTTTCAGCAATAATAAATTCTCATCAATTTCTTCCGGTGTTTTAAACACATCGCTATTTACTTTTTGCAAAATAAAATTGGCCCCCGCAGTTGCTATTTTCCAGGTGTGGTTGATCAGTCCATCGCCAAAAGGCTGAATTGAACTACTTTGTTGGTTGATACCATAAAGGGCTAAGATATGATCGAACATAGTTTTGTTTCTTGGTTATATTCAAACATATCAAAATAAGTGTTCAAATGCATTAAACTTTATTGTGCAAACGTTTGCGCAGCATTAGTCCGTTTTGTTGATTACCAACTGGGAAGCAATTACAATGTTAAAGTAAGCATGTTCAACCGTATCGTTGTTTGGTCGGTTGATGAGATCAATTAGAATTTCTGCTGCTTTTTTCCCTTGTTTGTAAGGAAACTGCTCAACCGATGCAATGGGTGAATAATTGGTATAATGGATGATTGGCAGGTTTGCATAGCTTACAAAATCGAGATCATGCAGTTGGAGTGAGGCCGCATATTTCATCGCAAACAAAGCCACATAATCATTAAAAGTCACAATGGCTGTGGGCTTTCTTTTGTGATTGAGCATGGTATCCATGGCATGAATCGTTCCCTGTTCTGATAAATCACAACTGGTAACCAGAGAAGGGTCAAACTTCAATCTGTTCGCAGTTAAGGCCCTGATATAACCTTCTTTTCGTTCATTACTGGCCACCAAGGTTGTCGGCCCATTGATCATTCCAATGGCACGATGCCCTTTTTTCAACAGAAAATTCACGGCTTCGTAAGTTCCTGTTTCCAAATTCGAGGCTACGTAATGGATGTCCTTAACCGGAGGTATTCTGTCGAAGAAAACAACAGGAATATTCAATTTTCTGAATACCTCAAAATGTTCGTAGGTACTTGTTGTTTTCGAAACGGATACCAGTAAGCCATCTACTCTTTGCGTTTTCATCTTTTCCACCAGCAATTTTTCACGTTCTGCATCATCGTGCGACTGTGCCAGAAGAACAGTATAGTTTTTTTTGTATGCCAGATCTTCTATTCCCGTAATTGCTGCCGAGAAAAAAGATTCAGAAAGTTCAGGTAGTATGACACCAATGACAAATGATTTACCGTTGAGGAACTGTATGGCCCTTTGATTCGGTTCATAATTAAGTTCATCCGCAAGTTTTCTCACTTTTGCCTTAGTAGCCGCACCAATACTGGAATGGTCATTTAAAGCACGTGAAACAGTTGACACCGAAATCTGTAAGATTTTGGCCAGTTCTTTTATGGTGGTTGGTTTATCAGACATTTCAGCCAAATATTGGAATAAAAAATAAGAAGCTTAAATTATTTTGATAAAAGCGCTGGTTTGCATTGCAATTACACGACAATGTACGTAAAATTACACAAACGTTTGTTTTTACCGATTTGGCACAACTACGGCATTGTGAATAAGAATTCATCAACCGGGGCGCTGCTATTTCATGACAATGATCAATGAGTTGGCCACACAGCCTATTGGTTAGTGATTTTTTTCCATATCAAACGTTTGCGTGTTTTTTGTACTGCTAAATTTACCGGCTTAGCCCATTAGTTGCATAACTTGGATTAAGATTTAAACAAACATATAAGTGGATTAATTACCCGCTCAATAGCATAACCAACTAAACAATATGAACAGAAGAGACTTTGTTAGAAATAGTGGTATAACAGCCGCTGCTGCAACAATTTTACCAAGTAGCTCGATATTTGCGAGCGAAAAAGTAGAGAAAGTTAAAATTGCCATGATTGGCGTAGGATTACGTGGACAAAACCATTTGAGCTTATTGCTGAAAAGAGATGACGTAGATTTAGTTGCGATTTGTGACATTGACGATCGGATGCTGACCATGTCAAAATCAATGATCGCAAAAAGTGGTAAACCAATGCCTAAGATATTTACCGGAGATGATCAGGCCTGGAAGAAATTACTTGAAATGAAAGGGTTACAGGCTATTGTGATCTCGACACCTTGGGAATGGCATAAAGAAATGATTATTGGCTCTTTACAGGCGGGACTCAAATATGTGGCAACAGAAGTCATACTGGGAATTACTTTGCAAGATCATTGGGATGTAGTTCAGGCGGCTGAGCGTTACAATGCCCACGTAATGATGCTCGAGAATGTATGCTATAGAAGAGATGTAATGGCTGCACTCAATATGGTAAGACAAGGTGTATTTGGCGAAATTGTACATTTACAGGGAGGCTATCAACACGATTTGAGAGAGGTTAAATTTAATGACGGTGTCAAAGCATACGGTGGTGGGGTGGAGTTTAACGAAAAAGGATTTTCTGAAGCCAGGTGGCGTACCAATCATTCGGTACACAGAAATGGTGATTTATATCCAACACACGGGATCGGTCCTGTTGCCAATTGCATCAACATCAATAGAGGAAACAAATTTTTAAAACTGAATTCATTTGCTACAAAATCACGTGGCTTACACAATTACATTGTAAATAACAGCAGTGAGAGCCACCCGAATGCGAAAGTTAACTTCCGCCTTGGTGATATCGTGACCACAACAATTGATTGTGCAAATGGTGAGACGATCATATTGCAACACGATACAAATTTACCACGTCCTTATTCTTTGGGCTTTAGGGTACAAGGTACCAAAGGACTTTGGATGGATGTTAACCGTAGCGTTTACGTAGAAGGCGTGAGCAAACCACACCAATGGGATGATCAGAAAGCATGGTTAGATAAGTATGATCATCCATTGTGGAAAAAATATGGTGATGACGCCCAGGGGGCAGGTCATGGTGGAATGGACTTTTTTGTGATTCATGCCTTCGTTGAAGCCTGTAAGCGGGGAGCACCAACTCCATTGGATGTCTATGATGCAGCAGCCTGGAGCGCAATTACGCCATTAAGTGAGCAGTCTATTGAAATGGGAAATGAGACCGTTGACTTTCCGGATTTTACCAGCGGAAAATGGATGAGCCGAAAACCGATTTTTGCGCTAAACGACGATTATTAGAAAAGTAATTTAAGGCACCTTTAAAATGGGATGAAGCAGGTGCCTTAAATTATTTTAACATGTCTGTAAAAAAATAGATATTGTTAACATTAACTTAACATAGGTTATGCATCTTTGCATATGTTTATTAATATACTTGCGCTAACCTTTGTGCTGTTTGCTTTCATTGCAGCCTTCAAAATGGATTCATTTTTGCAGGGTTTTTTATTTATTGTAGCCATATGCGCTGTTTGTGGTATGTTCTACTTGTTCATCTCATTTCCTGGAATTTCAGGTCTGGCTGTGGCAATTATGCTGGCCTCTTTTATATTCAGGCAAAGTAAAAAGTAATCGCTTAACTTTTCCATTTATCCATATCGGGCTCACCTGATAATATTTTAATTACAAATAAAATATTTGTTGGTTTTTCATGTTTTTTGTGCAATAATATTTAGTGTTTCATAAAATATTTGTTAGTTTTACTTTGTGTAAATTCATTAAGGAAATATATAAATCATGAAAACTCTAGGTGAAAAATTTAGAATTCTACGCCAAAAAAAGGGTGTCAACCAAAAAATTATGGCAGACCTCCTGGAAATTTCTATTCCCGCGTATTCAAAATTGGAGACAGGCATAACTGATCCGAATTTTAGTAGAATTGAGCAGATTGCCCAAACTCATGGCTTGTCAATCCGGCAATTATTCGATGTAGGGGAGGAAGGCTTAACTGAAGAACAACAGACTATATTGACATTGAAGAGTAAAGTAAGTGAATTGGAAAACTCCGTAATCAGGCTTCAGACAAAACTAATTGATCTTTACGATAAAGCTGATCGGAGCAATTCTACCAGCTCATGAATAAAAAAAACGCCTGTTGAATTCAACAGGCGTTTTTTTATTCAAACTTAGGGTTATTTCTTTTTTACGAGTGATATCAACAGTTCACAACGTTCAGTTAACCAACTGTAATCTTTGGCGTTTTCAGGTTGCTGAAACAACTTAGACCCAAATCCAAGAGAAGTAACTCCCGCATTCAGCCAGGTGTCTATATTTTCTTTATTGACATCTACGCCACCTGTTGGCATAAATTTAAGATTAGGGAACAAGGGTTTGATTGCTTTTAAAAAGCCTGGACCTAAAGTATCTCCCGGAAAAAGTTTTACCAGTTCAGCACCTAACTCCTCAGCCAGGTTAATTTCAGTTGGCGTCATACAACCAGGAATCCAAAAAACCTGCTTGGCTTTGGTGATGGATGCTAAATCTGCTCTTACAATAGGGCTTACAATGAAGTCGGCACCCAGGTTGATGTATGCTTCTGCTTGTGCTACCGTTTTAATTGTACCTATACCTAGTTTAAGTTCCGGCAAATGTTCGTTTCTATAGTCAATTAAAACTTTAAAATTTGCAGGTGCTTTTTCTCCTCTGTTTGTAAATTCAAATACACGAATACCACCGGCATAACTTGCCTTTAATACTTCCAGACAGGTATCTGCATCGTCGTGGTAATAAACTGGTATAACCGGGTAATCCTGAATTACTTTTAAAGGGTGGGTTGCTGTAGTCATGTATAAATCGTTATTTGAATAGATTAAAATTAAATGGAATGGGTATTGTTAAATGGTACCATCACCAAAGTCGCCTTTGACAAACAACTTTTGATATCCGGATGAAGTCGCTTTATTAATAATTTCCTGTCCTTCGGTCGTGCTGGTCAATCCGTAGATCAGGCCTGCCATAAAAGCATCACCGCTACCGATGCGGTCTACTACATCATTGGTTTCCAGAATAGGGGAACAAAAGCTTGCCTCAGGCGTATGATAGGTTCCATAAAATAAATTATGATTTGGATTGTCCATAAAGCGGAAGGTGTAAGCTACATGCTTGCATTGAGGGAAATTCTTAAACACTTCTTTAGCAGATGCATCCGCATGTTTACAGTATTCATCAGATGTCGTCTGACGGTCCAGATGTTCTGCCACCGGAATGCCCAGCATTTTATTTACAGCCCAGATATTGCCCATAATCACATCGCAATACTGAACCAGCTCTGGCATCACCTCGATCGGTTGCTTACCATAGTCCCACAATCTACTGCGGTAGTTGAGGTCTATTGAAATTTTCAATCCGTTTTTTCTTGCAGCAAGCAAGGCTTCCTTACATACAGCAGCCATTCCTTCGTTTAGTGCAGGGGTAAGCGCTGTCCAATGAAACCAGGTATGGCCTTCCATCACCTTATCCCAATCAATAACACCAGGCTTAAGGTCGCTAAAGGAAGAATATTTTCGGTCATACACAACTTCACCGCTGGTTAATCCATTGGCAGAAAGTAAAAAATAAAGCCCCATTCTGCTGCCTTGCAACACAGATTTACTTGTGTCAACACCCAGATTTTGTAAAGACTCCAGTGCATTTGCAGCCAAAGCATTATCCGGTACACAACTTAAATAAGCACAGGGGATATTCCACTGGCCCAAAGATGCGGAAACATTTGCTTCAGAACCACCAGGAAATAGGGAAACAGTATGGTTTTTAGAAATAAACTGATCTTCGGCAGAACTGAATCTTAACAACAATTCTCCAAACACCAATACATTCTCTTGATTTAACATAGTCTTTTTTTAAATTTCAGTTTACAATAATACACGTTCTGCGCATTAAATTGAAGTAAAGTATTTTATTTAAATAACGCAAACGATTTCGTAAATATTTAGCCGGAATAATACATTTTCAATGGTAAATTTCAGTAACATTGATCAAATTAATTAACCTGTATAAATATAACGTATGAGAGGCAAAGATCTGTTTTCACTAGAAAACAAGGTAATTGTAATTACCGGGGCAACTGGGATATTGGGCGAATCATTTTCACTTGCAGTGGCAGCGGCTGGAGCCAAAGTAGCCATTTTAGGCAGAAATGAAGAGCGCGCCCATGCACGCGTAAAGGCCATAGAAGCAATAGGAGGTGAAGCGATTGCGGTAATTACAGATGTTCTGAACGAAGAATCACTCATTGCAGCCAAGAATCAAATTCTTGCCACCTGGGGAACAATCGATGGTTTGGTCAATGCAGCCGGTGGTAACATACCTGGTGCAACCGTTTCGCCCGATCAAAACCTATTTGACATTAAAGTTTCGGATACACAACAAGCAGTTGAGCTGAATTTGTTTGGTACAGTTTACCCAACGCATGTTTTTGGACGTGTCATAGCCGAGAAAGGCAAAGGGTCAATAGTAAACATCTCTTCATTAGCAGCAAAACGTCCTTTTACCAGAGTTTTGGGATATACCATGGGTAAGCATGCAATTGATGGCTATACGAAATGGATGGCCATTGAACTCGCTCAGCGCTATGGAGATAAAGTGCGGATCAATGCCGTGGCTCCAGGAGTTTTCCTGACAGAACAAAATAGGACATTGCTTACAAATCCGGATGGCACCTATACCGACCGGGCACAGAGAATTGTAAATAATACACCATATGCGCGTTTAGGTGATCCTGAGGAATTAAATGGCACCTTAATCTATCTTTTAAGCGATGCCTCGGCATTTGTAAATGGGGAGACAATTATGGTTGATGGTGGTTTTAATGCCTATAGTGGCGTTTAATTTGATTGGAATATGAATACGACAAAACATAAATTATTACAAACCTGGCGTTGGTACGGACCAATTGATCCGGTAAGCCTGCAGGATGTTAAACAAGCTGGCGCAACTGGTATTGTGAGCGCATTGCATCATATTGCTCATGGAGAAGTATGGCCACTGGAAGATATTAAGGAAAGAAAAGCGATCATAGAAGCTGCAGGTTTAACCTGGTCAGTCGTAGAAAGCGTTCCGGTTCACGAATCTATCAAAACACGCAGGCCCGATGCAGCGAAATACATAGAGAATTACAAAACGAGTTTAAGAAATCTGGCGGCTTGCGGTATTCAGACTGTATGCTATAATTTTATGCCGGTATTGGATTGGACACGTACGCAATTGGATCTGGTTATGACCGACGGTTCTAAAGCATTATACTTCAACTGGTCGGACCTGGCTATTTTTGATCTTTTCATTTTAAAACGTGAGGGGGCAGAAAATGATTATCAACCTGAAATTGTAGCCAAAGCTAAAGAGAAGTTCAAATCTTTAAGTCAATCAGAACTTGACGAACTCCGGGTGAACGTGTTGATGGGCATACCAAATGAAAAAGAGATTGAATTGTCTGCGTTGCAAAAAAGTATTGACGAATACAAAGTTATCGGCACTGCAGGTTTAAAAGAGAACTTAACCTGGTTTTTAAATGAAATTGCTGAGACCTGTGAAGATACGGGAATTAAGATGACCATTCACCCGGATGATCCACCTTATCCAATTTTAGGATTACCTAGAATTGCGAGCACAAAGGCAGATTTTGAGTACATCCTGTCAAGCGTTGATAAGCCATTTAACGGGGTTTGCTATTGCACAGGTTCTCTGGGAGCAGGTGTAACCAATAACCTGCCTGAAATATTTGAAGCGGTTAAAGCGCGTGTATATTTCCTGCATTTGAGAAATGTAACCAAGGACGAGGAAGGCAACTTCTATGAAGCTGACCATTTAGGTGGCGATGTGAATATGTACGAGATTATGAAATTGGTTACAGCAGAAAATGCGCTTAGGGCCGAACCGATCCCTTTCAGACCAGATCATGGCCATCAGATGTTAGATGATTTAAATAAAGTAACGAATCCTGGATATTCTGCTATCGGACGTTTAAGAGGGTTAGCCGAATTGCGTGGATTAGAGTTAGGAGTGACTGGTAATTATTAATAAAGACTATGGGAAATTTTTTGAAGGACGATTTTTTATTACAAAGTGATACGGCAGCTGATCTGTATCACAATTACGCCAAACATTTACCAATCATTGATTATCATTCGCATCTGCCACCAGATGCCATTGCGAAAGACTATAATTTTAAGACCATTTCTGAAATTTGGCTTGCCGGTGATCATTATAAATGGAGAGCATTAAGAACACTTGGAGTAGAAGAAAAATACATCACCGGATCTGGAACAGATTTGGAGAAATTTAGAAAATGGGCAGCCGCAGTTCCATACACACTGAGAAATCCATTATTTCACTGGACGCATATGGAACTTAAAAATCCATTTGGTGTAGAAGAATTGTTAAGTGCCGACAACGCAGATCGTATTTACGAGACAACCACTGCACAGCTTCAAACTCCAGGTTTTAGTACACAGGGATTATTAACTCACTTTAATGTAGAGATGGTGGGTACTACCGATGATCCGGCCGATAATCTGGAATATCACCAGCAAATTGCAGGTTCTGAGTTCAAGACAAAAATATTACCGTCATTCAGACCAGATAAAGCATTTAATATTGTACAAGGTGATACTTATCGCAGTTATGTTAAAAAATTAGGTGAGGCTGCCGGTGTAACCATCTCCAAACTTGACGATTTGTTACAGGCGCTTCAAAACAGAGTGAACTTTTTCCATGATAACGGTTGTCGCATTTCAGATCATGGTCTGAATGCTGTTCCGTTTGTGAAAGAAATTCCTGCAAATTTAAATGAAATTTTTGAGCAGGTACTTGGAGGAAAGGATCAAAATGCAGAATCGGTTAAAAACGAATTCCTGTATTATGTATTGCATAAATTGTGTGCAATGTACCATGAAAAAGGCTGGGTTCAGCAATTCCATTTGGGGGCATTACGTAATAACAATACCAGAATGTTGTCTCAATTAGGTGCTGACACCGGTTACGACTCTATAGGCGATTTTCCGCAGGCCGAAGGCTTATCCAATTTGTTAAATTCACTGGAAGCACAAAGTACATTAACTAAAACCATAATTTACAACTTAAATCCTGCAGACAATTCCGTGTTTGCCGCTATGGTTGGAAATTTTCAGTCCGAAGGCATTAAAGGAAAGGTTCAATTTGGCTCAGGATGGTGGTTTTTAGATCAGCTTGATGGAATGACGGAACAAATTAATTCCTTGTCAACCATCGGTCTTATTTCCTGCTTTATTGGTATGCTGACCGACTCGAGAAGTTTCTTGTCTTATTCCAGACACGAGTATTTCAGGAGATTGGTATGTAATATTTTTGCCAATGACATTAACCAAGGATTAATACCGAACGATTTATCCTGGACAGGTAAAATTATAGGTGATATTTGTTATCACAATGCCAAAAACTATTTTGGATAATTATTTAATCTGGGACGATGCCCTGACCAGAATATGGGTAGGAAGCAAAACAGTCTCGTAAGCCTCATATAGATTTTTCTTTTCAATAAGGGAAATTAATTTATCTGCTGCGAGCTGCCCGATTTCAAAGGCTGGCTGATGTACTGTGCTCAGGGATGGGCTAAACGCATCAGCCAGTTCTGTATTTGTGAAACCGATTAAAGCGACATCATGAGGAATTTTATAGCCGAGCTTATTCAGTAATACGAGGCATCTGGTACTGATTTGATCCGTTGCGGTAAATATAGCGTCCGGTTTATTGTCCATACTCATATAATATTTCAACGCTTCCTCCAAATCTGCATTTAAAGTATTGGCATCTGTATAGTCGCAAGATCTGAGTAATTCAGGTCTGTATGGGATACTATGATCAGACAATGCTTTTTTATATCCATTTAAACGCTCGGTAGCAATATTAAGAATGGTATTGGTATTTAAATGAGCAATATTTTGATAGCCGTTTGCAATTAAATGCTGGGTTGCATCATACGCGCCTTTAAAGTTGTTTGCACCAACTTTATGGGTATTGATCTGATCAATAAGGCGATCAAACAGTACAACAGGTAAACCTGATTCCTGCAAAGAAATTAAATAACTAAAATCTATGGTTTCGCAGGCAGGGGAAATGAGAATACCATCCACACCACCAGCATAAAGCAGCTCTATACAAGCCTGTTCCTGCTTCTGCGATTCTTTACTTTGCATGATGATGATTTGGTAAGATTTATCTGTGGTAGCTTTATGAATGCCATCCAGCATCTGTGCAATTACATTGTTATCCAGCGAACAAACCACAACACCGATAGAACGACTCTTACCTTCTTTTAAGCCCTTAGCCATTCTATTAGGAGAATAATGATGCGCTTTCGCGTAATCGAGGACTTTATTTTTAGTATCTATCCCGATCTCGTGGCTATCGTTAAGCGCCTTGGAAATCGTTGAAATAGACAGATTAAGTGCTTTGGCTATGTCTCTTAATGTCACTGTTTTGTTCATGCTGATTTCTCTTCGTATTAAGAACGCTAAATTGCAACTATAAATGCGATAAGCTCAATTTATTTTATTTTTTCTTCTTTTGGTAAATCATATGAAAGCTTCAATTTCTTTTTAAAAAACTGATAATAAGATAATTGTAATTTTAGACTTACCAAAACTTTGTAAGTTGACAAAGCGATGATACAGATCGTTATAACTGTTTATACATTTGTCTAACGGTGTTAAATTATTTACATCTGATATAAGTAATGCCATGGGAAGTAAAGAACGTATAGCAAGGCTAAAAGAAGAAACCAGACTCAATATACTTGATGCTGCCCTTGAGATTGTAAAAGAAGATGGTTGGAACGCATTGAGTATGCGAAAGATCGCCGATAAAATCGAATACACAGCACCCATCATCTATGAATATTTTGCCAATAAAGAGGGGATACTGTTAGAACTGACCCGGAAAGGTTATATCATTTTGGCGGGAGAGATCAGAACAGCCAGAAATCTACATGATAAACCGGAAGCGCAATTGGAAGCTATGTGGGTCGCTTATTGGAACTTTGCCTTTAAATATAAAGAGCTTTATCAACTGATGTATGGCGTAGACATGAATTGTTGTGAGTTGAAAAAGTCTATGCCTGAAGCTGAACTGGCAGATGATATGTTATGGGACGTGATAGAAAAGCTCATTACGATTGACAAGCCTAGTGAAGACTTTATCTGCAGGAAGTATTATACATTTTGGTCTATTATTCATGGTTTAATTTCAATAAACCTGGTTAACAAAGGCCGGGATGACGAGATGAACCAACGCATTTTAAAAGATGCCATAAGAGGAATTATAAAATACATCAACGATTAATAACTGATCAGGCTTCAACAAGCCTTCTTTTTTTAACATCTACTTAACACTGTTAAATAGATTATACACGTTAATAAAAACTTTAATATATAAAATCATGAAATACAAACCCGTCTCTTCACAGTTAATTAACACTGTTAAACAATCTAATTACGTTATGAAATCAATACTTTTACTCTCTGTTTTATTTTTAGTAGCATGTTCGGGTAAAAACCCGCAAGCTCCACCACCTGCACCACCATCATTACCTGTCGCCAGTGTGGTTTCAGGTACAGAAACTACTTTTCAGGAATATCCTGCATCTATAGAAGGTACCGTTAACGTGGAAATACGTCCGCAAGTAACCGGTACACTGGATCAGGTATTTGTTGATGAAGGTGCATTGGTAAATGCCGGTCAGCCTATATTTAAAATTAATGAACAGGTATATCGCGCTGCATTAAACAATGCAATTGCAGCACAACATGCTGCCGAAGCAGCCATGGTGAATGCACAACTTGAAGTAGAACGCTTAACACCACTGGTACAGAATAAAGTTATTTCAGAATTTCAATTAAAATCTGCAAAAGCAACTGCTCAGGCAGCTAAAGCAAATATTGAACAGGCCAAAGCAAGCGTATCTACCGCGTCTATTAATCTGGGCTATACCTTAATTAAAGCACCGGTAAGTGGTTACATTGGTAGATTACAAAAGAAACGCGGAAGCCTGGTAGGTCCTGCGGATGTAGAAGCTTTAACACAATTGTCTGATGTACACGATGTGCATGTTTATTTCGCATTGGGAGAGAAAGATTTTGTGAATTTTAAAGATCAATACCCTGGTCAGACGCTTAATGACAAGTTGAAAAAACTTCCTGCAGTAACCCTATTACTGGCAGACGGTACAGCTTACGCTAAGACAGGAAAAATCGATGTGATCGATGGACAATTTGACAAAAATACGGGTTCAATTACCGTAAGGGCAAGTTTTCCAAATCCTCAAGGACTAATCCGCTCGGGTAATACCGGAAAGATCCGTTTGAGCCTGCAGCATGAAAATGCACTGGTAATCCCTCAGTCCGCAACCATGGAAGTACAAGACAAAATCTTTGTCTTTGCAGTTGCAGATAGCAATAAGGTGAAAAGACAGGCCATATCTATCCTGGGAAAAAAGGGAACAGATTACTTGGTTAAAGATGGTGTAAAAGCTGGTGATCAGATTGTTTTGAGCGGACTGGACCATTTACAGGAAGGCACTGTAATTACACCTCAAAAAGCTACCGATAAAGTAGCTGTTGTAAAAAAATAATACATATCAATTAAGATTAAAGTCATGTTTCAAAAATTTATTGAAAGGCCGGTACTTTCCACTGTGATCTCCATTTTACTGGTGATTGTTGGGATACTTGGCTTAACCAAATTGCCTTTACAGCAATTTCCTGATATAGCACCTCCGGCGGTACTGGTATCTGCAGTATATCCGGGTGCCAACGCCGAAACCGTATTGCGCTCGGTAGCACCTTCACTGGAAGAATCCATCAATGGTGTGGAGAACATGAGCTATATGAGTTCCACAGCAAGTAATGATGGTACACTGGCGATTACCGTTTACTTTAAACAGGGAACTAATCCTGATCAGGCAGCTGTAAATGTTCAGAACCGTGTGGCACAAGCTACCAGTCAGCTGCCTACAGAGGTTGTACAGCAAGGGATTACTACTTCAAAACAACAAAACAGTTTTATCGGGGCAATCGGTATTTACAGTGAGGATCTGAAAAAGTACGATCAGACTTTCGTAGCCAACTATGCCCAGATCAATATCATCCCTGAAATCAAAAGGATTCCAGGTGTTGGATCAGCCTCTATATTTGGAGGAGTGAAAGATTATTCCATGCGGGTTTGGCTGAACCCCAGCCAGATGGCTACTTATGGCATTACCCCCGCAGAGGTGATGGCAGCTATACAGGATAAAAGTATAGAAGCTGCCCCAGGTAAATTGGGCGAAAGAAGTAAGGAAGTGTTTGAATATGTAATTAAATACAAAGGAAAGCTGACCAAACCGGATGAATATGAAAACATCGCCATTCGTGCCAATTCAGATGGATCTGTACTGCGCTTAAAAGATGTAGCCCGTGTTGAGCTTGGTGCTTATTCATATACCAGTACAACTCATTTAAATGGAAAAACAGGGATTGTTATTGGTCTGATTCAGTTGGCTGGTTCCAATGCCAACGAAATTCAGATTGCAGTGGATAAACTCATGGAAAAAGCCGCTAAGGATTTTCCCGATGGGATTAAATACAACCAGTTCTACAGGACCAAAACAGCGCTTGATGAATCTATTGAACAAGTGGTACACACCCTGATCGAAGCTTTTATCCTCGTATTTATCGTGGTATTTATCTTCTTACAAGATTTCAGGTCTACGCTGATTCCGGCAATAGCAGTTCCAGTAGCGATCCTGGGTACATTTTTCTTTATGAATCTATTTGGATTCTCAATTAATCTCCTAACCTTATTTGCACTGGTACTGGCCATTGGTATTGTGGTAGATGATGCGATTGTGGTCGTCGAAGCGGTACATGCCAAGATGGAGCACAAAAACCTCTCACCAAAAGCTGCCACTACCGAAGCCATGCATGAGATTACTGGTGCAATTATATCGATTACGCTTGTTATGGCCGCTGTGTTCCTTCCTGTTGGCTTTATGACAGGGTCCACTGGTATTTTTTACAGGCAATTTGCCTTCACCATGTCGATTGCAATTGTGATCTCTGCCGTAAACGCCTTAACCTTAAGTCCAGCTCTGGCGGCGTTATTTCTAAAAAGCAACCATACAAATGCTGACGGAACGAAAGCGCCTCAAAAAGGCTTTTTACAAAAGTTTTATGCTGGATTTAACAGCAGTTTCAATTCGATGACCAGGCGATATCTTGGTGGAGTGAGATTTCTGATCAACCACAAGTGGATCAGCATGGGTGGTCTTGCCATCGTAATCTTAGCTACAGTGTATTTAATGCAAAACACGAAGTCTGGCTTTATTCCGACTGAAGATCAAGGTTTTATAGCAATCGCAGTTTCAACACCATCAGGTACATCTTTGAATGGTACAACAGAACTGATGAAAAAAGCTGAGGATGAATTAAGTGCCCTGCCATCGGCAAGATTTGTTACCTCTATTCCTGGTTTCAATTTGTTAACCACCTCAAATAGTCCATCAGCAGCTATTGTTTTTGTGTTGTTGAAACCTAATAAGGAACGGGGCGAGTTAAAAGACATCAATGCGATACAAGATCAGATCAGAGGTAAATTAGGCGCCTTATCTGGTGGTACTTTCTTTGTATTTAGCTTTCCAACAGTTCCTGGTTTTAGTAATGTGGAAGCTTTGGACCTGGTATTGCAGGACAAAACAGGCGGTAAACTAGATAAATTTAGTGGGGTGGCCAATAATTTTATTGGTAAACTGATGCAGAAAAAAGAAATCGCCTTTGCATTTACTTCATTTAAAGCAGATTATCCACAGCTGCAACTGGATGTTAACGATGATAAAGCGAACCAGCTTGGTGTAAACGTAAAAGATATTTTGCAAACCATGCAGGCTTATTTTGGTAGCGCCCAGGCCTCTGATTTTAACCGTTTTGGTAAATATTATAGGGTAGTGGTACAGGCCGATATCGCAGACAGAACCGATCCGGCATCTATTGACCGGGTCTTTGTGAAAAGTAAAACCGGAGAAATGGTGCCCATCAATACACTGGTTAAATTGACCCGCGTATTTGGTTCTGAAACAGCATCCCGTTACAACCTCTTTAACTCTATTCAGATCAACGCCATTCCTAAGCCGGGATATAGTTCTGGTGATGCCATCAGGGCCATTGAAGAAACTGCTAAGGAGGAATTGCCAGCTGGATTTGCTTATGAATTCTCTGGTCAAACCCGGGAAGAGATCTCTTCAGGTGGCCAGTCTACCGTAATCTTTATCCTGTGTCTGGTATTTGTATATTTCTTGTTATCTGCACAATACGAAAGTTATTTATTACCGCTGGCAGTTATACTTTCTATTCCTACAGGGATTTTAGGTGTCTTTGTGGTACTTGGGTTAACAGGAATTGAAAATAACATCTATGTGCAGGTCGCACTGATCATGCTTATTGGCCTATTGGCTAAAAACGCGATTCTGATTGTTGAATTTGCAGTACAAAGGCGTAAGGCAGGTATTGGTTTGGTCGAAGCGGCAATTGAAGCCGCAAGGTTGCGGATCCGACCGATCATCATGACCTCACTGGCCTTCGTATTTGGTTTATTTCCAATGAGTATTGCAACAGGCCCATCTGCTCAGGGTAACCACTCCATCAGTATTGGTGCAGCAGGGGGGATGGTCTCTGGAGTTATACTCGGACTCTTTATCATACCTGTTCTATTTGTCATCTTCCAGCACCTACAAGAACGGATTACCGGTGCGCCATTTAAAGTGCCGAATTCCGAAAATTCGTTGGAAGAGAACGATCATGGAAACAGATTGGAAACCGAAGCACTTGCATTGCATACTAATTAATTAAAAAAAAATGAAACGATATATAAATCCATATGCTTTTTTAATACTGGTCGTCTTTTTAAGCGCCTGTAAAGTATCAAAGGATATTGTGGTACCTAAATCAGCCATCCCTGAATCATTCAGGGGGGCTGAAAACCCTACAGATACATCTGGAATCGCATCTGTTCCACTCAACCAGTTTATTGCTCAGGCAGAACTGCGTAAATTAATCGATACCGCTTTATTGAAGAATTATGATCTGCAGATTGCATTGAAGAACATAGAGGCTTCAGAATTGTTGTTTAAACAATCCAGACTCGGAAATATTCCTTCACTCAACTTTCAGGTTACCGGAAGTTCCAACAGGCCTTCAGACAATAGTCTGAATGGTTTAAGTTCGAGCCAGTTCCTGGGTACCAGTCATATTGAGGATTACAATGCCAACCTGGGAATAAGCTGGGAAGCTGATATCTGGGGAAAAATACGCAGCAGGAAACAAGGTGCATTTGCGACTTACCTGCAAAGTCAGGAAGCAAAAAAAGCCATCCAAACCCGTTTGATTGCCAATGTAGCACAGGGCTATTATAATTTATTAATGATGGATGCGCAGCTGTCGATTGCTAAAAAGAACCTGGCATTAAATGACAGTACACTACGTATTATCCACATCCAATTTGATGCCGGACAAGTGACCTCACTGGCTATTCAACAGGCAGAGGCGCAGCAAACCGTAGCTGCACAACTGATACCACAACTTGAGCAGGGATTAGGCATACAGGAAAATGCATTGCGAATTCTGACCGGACAAGTGCCGGCGGCCGTAGAGCGATTGCTGACGCTAGATCAGGTTACCGTACCACAATCCTTATCGGCAGGAATTCCATCGGTCATGGTCAATCGCAGACCCGATGTTAAAGCTTCAGAACTTGCTTTAACCATCGCCAATGCAAAAGTGGGTGTAAATAAAGCGAACATGTATCCGACGCTAAACATCACAGCGAGCGGCGGTTTAAACTCTTTTAAAGCCAGCAATTGGTTTAACGTACCTGCTTCCTTATTTGGCATCGTAACTGGTGGTATCACACAACCTATATTTCAGCATAAGGAATTGAAGACACAATTCGAAGTGTCTAAAGTAGAGCGTGAAAAGGCAGTTTTGCAATTTAGACAAACCGTATTAACTGCTGTAGCTGAGGTTTCTGATGAGTTGATTAAACAAGACAAATTAAAGCAACAATACAGTATCGCAAACAGTCGGGTTAACACATTACAAACTGCAGTAAAAAATGCCAATTTATTATTTAAAAACGGGATGGCAAATTACCTCGAAGTGATCACTGCACAAAGCAATTTATTGCAGAGTGAATTGGATCTTGCTACCTTAAAAACCGCCCAATTGAACGCTTCAGTGGAACTTTACCGGACACTGGGAGGGGGATATTAAGGGGGATTTTAGGGGGATCACATGATTGTTACGCTTGCTGAAACAAGCCTGGATTTTTAATCCCATTTTTAGTAATACGTTGTTTAAATAACTCCAAAGTGATTTTTTAAACAACGTATTATTTTTTTTATCCATTTTTAAGGTTAGGTTTCTAACCTTTTCCGTAAGTACCCAGGGGCCGGGACCATTTACAAGTTCTTTTAAAAGTGATAAGTTTGTATTGAATAACTAACCAGATTCATATTTCAAAATTATGAAAAAACTAACACTGGCAGCTTTAATGCTTGCACCGGCAATCGTATCAGCCCAAACTCCTGAGTTTACTTTAAAGGGGATGCTAACTAATGAGCAACAACCTGCAAAAGTTTATTTGACTTACAGACTAGATGGTAAAAATGTCTTAGACTCAACAGTTTTAAATAAAGGCGCTTTTCAATTTAAAGGAACAGCTGTAAAACCAATCAAAGCAAAACTGATTGTAGACCATAAGCTTGAAGGTATAGCTAAACTTTCCAGGTCTGAAAATGCAGATGTACTGGATCTTTATCTTGAAAAAGGATTGATCAATGTAAATGCTAAAGATTTAGTGGAACAGGCAAGTATCAGCGGATCAAAATTAAATCAGGAATTCCTTGCTTACCAGGCCTACTTATCTGCTGCTCAGAAAGCAATGGATGCGGTAGATAAAGAATATGCTGCTGCTCCTGCTGAAAAACAAAAAGATGAAGCTTTCAGGAAAGAATTAACTGCCCGTTACCAAAAGGCTGCAGCTGAAAAGAAAGCCCTGCAAAATAAATTCATTAAAGAAAAGCCAGCTTCATACTTTAGTTTAGTTGCGCTGACAGAAATCTCTGGTAGCAGTATCGATGTAAATACGGTAGAACCGATTTTCAAAGGACTATCTGCTGATTTGCAAAAAAGTGATGCAGGTGTTGCATTTGCGAAACAAATTGAATCTGCAAGAGCTACCTCGATTGGTGCAATGGCACCAGAATTCACTCAAAACGATGTCAATGACAAGCCAGTGTCACTAGCTTCTTTTAAAGGTAAGTATGTACTGATCGATTTCTGGGCATCATGGTGTGGTCCTTGCCGTGCGGAGAATCCAAATGTAGTTGACGCTTACAATCAATATAAAGACAAAAATTTCACAGTACTGGGTATTTCTTTAGACAACCCTGGTAAAAAAGAAGCCTGGTTAGGCGCCATTGAAAAGGATAACCTGAAATGGACCCAGTTGTCTGATTTAAATGGCTGGAGTAATGCTGTAGCCAAGCAATATGGCATCAGATCTATTCCTCAAAACTTCCTTGTTGATCCGAATGGAAAAATAATCGGAAAAAACCTGAGAGGTGAAGAATTACATAAGAAACTGAAAGAGATCATTGGCGCGGGAGCAAGTAAATAATTGTATGCTAGTTAAAAATGAAATAATGCCAGCTGTTTGTTTGTCTGACGCCTTAGCGGATAAATTTGAACATTTATGGCACCTTGTAGGTAATACACCTATGCTTGAGTTACAGTATGATTATAAAGGTAAACCCGGAAAAATCTACGTAAAATGCGAGAACTATAATCTGACAGGTAGTGTGAAGGACCGCATGGCTTTGAACATTATGTATGAAGCTTATAATTCCTGTGCAATTAAACCTGGCGACACCATTATTGAGGCTACCAGTGGAAACACCGGTATTGCATTTGCCGCGATTGGTAAGGCACTGGGTCATAACGTTAAAATTATTATGCCAAACTGGCTGAGTAAAGAACGCATTGACATCATCAGAAGTATGGGTGCAGAAGTCATCCTGGTTAGTAAAGAAGAGGGTGGCTTTTTAGGAAGTATCAAAATGTGTGAGGAGCTTGCTGCTGCAGGTGGCGTGTTCCTTCCAAGACAGTTTGAGAACCGTTACAATGAAGAAGCGCATGAAAAAACTACCGGTATGGAAATCTGGGAACAGTTGAAACTGTATGGATTAAAGCCTGATGCATTTGTTGCAGGTGTAGGTACTGGTGGTACGGTAATGGGTGTTGGCAAATGTTTAAAAGCACATAACCCTGCCATTAAAGTTCATCCACTGGAGCCAGCTGAAAGTCCGACATTGACCACTGGTTATAAAGTGGGTAGTCACCGTATTCAAGGCATATCCGATGAGTTTATTCCGGAGATTGTCAAATTAGACCAGTTGGATGAAGTAATCCAGGCCAATGACGGCGATTCCATTATTATGGCACAAAAGTTGGCGAAGGAACTGGGACTGGCTGTCGGCATTTCATCCGGAGCTAATGTCATTGGAGCAATCAAATTGAAAGAAGAAATGGGTATAGATGCAGTTGTGGTTACCTTGTTTAGCGATAGTAATAAGAAGTATTTAAGTACGGACCTCGTTAAAGAAGAAACCATAAAACCTTCTTTCATTTCAACTGATGTAACCTTCACCGGATATCACCCGATCTGTCGTTTAAAATAACCATTTGGAACTCTATAAGTCAATTCACACATAAAAAAGAACAAAATGAAAAACCTAATCTTATTAGCAGTAGGCCTGTTTTTTAGCTTTAGCGCTAGCAGCCAGATATTAAAACCTGTAAAATGGAGTTATGCAGCAAAAAAAACATCCAAAACTGAGGCTACGATCTTTATCAAAGCAACAGTTGATGAGGGATGGCATTTATACTCTCAGTACATGGCAGATGGCGGACCTGTAAAAACCACATTTAAATTTGAGCCGTCAAAAGCTTATAAACTGGTTGGAAAAACAGTTGAGCCAAAACCAATTGTTAAGTTTGAAAAATCATTCAATATGAATGTAAGCTATTTTGAAAAATCGGTGATCTTCCAGCAAAAAGTTAAACTTACTGGTGCAACTGCAACAGTAAAAGGAACTTTAGAATACATGGTATGTGACGATTCACAATGCTTACCTCCTGAAACTGTTGATTTCTCTGTTCCTGTAAAGTAATTTAATAATGAGGTTAAATAATTTAATAACAAGCACTAAGGTGCTTGTTATTGCAGCTTTTTTATGTTTTGTGTCTGCTACTGCGGCATTTGCTCAGGATGCTGATACGACAATGACTGACATTGAATTTACAGATATTGCGCCTGAACCTGCAGTTGCTGCTAAGGATACCGCCACGGCAAAAGTATCTCCAGCAGTTGTAGCCAATCAGGATAGTGTAAGCACGGCCAAAGATGCTGGTGCGAAAGCAAGTACTGTGGCTACTGAAAAAGATAAAACCCTCTGGGAAACGTTCATTGCCGGACTTGTCGGTGGTTTTTTAGCTTTTTTAATGCCATGTATTTTTCCAATGGTTCCTTTAACCATCAGCTATTTTACGAAAAGGGCAGGTAGTAAAGGAAAAGGAATTGGTCAGGCCCTAATTTATGGATTGTCAATTATTGTCATCTATGTTGCTTTCGGCCTATTGATTACCGTGATATTTGGATCTGCCGGCTTAAATGCGCTAAGTGCCAGCGGCCTGTTTAACTTTTTGTTTTTCATTTTACTGGTCGTCTTTGCAATCTCCTTTTTTGGGGCTTTTGAAATTACTTTACCAAGTTCATTTGTCAATAAGATTGATTCTAAAGCAGATAACAGCAAAGGCCTGGCCGGTATTTTCTTTATGGCCGCTTCATTGGCCCTGGTTTCGTTTTCATGTACGGGTCCAATCATTGGCACATTGTTGGTACAAGCCAGTTCTAAAGGCGAATTATTAGCGCCAGCTATTGGTATGTTTGGTTTTGCCCTTGCTTTAGCCTTGCCATTTACATTGTCGGCTATTTTTCCCGGCTTTTTAAGTAGCATGCCAAAGTCCGGAGGATGGTTAAACAGCGTTAAAGTATGTCTGGGTTTCCTGGAGCTTGCTTTAGCTTTAAAGTTCCTTTCATCAGCTGATTTAGCCTGGCATTGGGAATGGTTTGACAGAGAAATTTTCTTAGTCCTGTGGATTGTGATCTTCACCTTAATGGGTATTTACCTGCTTGGAAAGATCAAATTTTCACACGATAGCGACCTTCCTTATGTTTCTGTACCGAGGTTATTCTTTGCCATTTTATCTTTTTCATTTGCGGTGTACATACTTCCAGGTTTATGGGGAGCTCCGGTAAGTGTATTGAGCGGCCTGGCACCACCAATGAACACTCAGGATTTCATTCTTAGTGGAAATGGGTCAGCACCATCCAGTGCAGCATCTGCTGAATTCCCGGCCAAAGTGAAATATAGTGAGTCGTTAAAAGCTCCGGTAGGCTTCCATCCATTTTTTGAATTGGAAGAAGGTTTAGCTTATGCAAAAAAAGTAAACAAACCGATTCTATTGGATTTTACAGGACACACTTGCGTAAACTGCAGGCGAATGGAAGATCTGGTCTGGGTAGACAAAGAAGTAGGCCGTTTGATTAAGGAAGAATATGTATTGATCCAATTGTATGCAGACGATCGCAACATCAAAATGGATAAAGATAAAATTCATTATTCTGACATATTAAAAAGAAATACCGATGATCTGGGTTATTGGAACCTTGATTTTCAAGCAACAAGGTACGGATCAAATGCTCAGCCGCTATATGTACTGGCAGGTCATGATCTGAACGCATTGGTTAAACCACAGGGCGCAATATTCGATGCCAAAGAATATGCCGCTTATTTACAAAGTGGCCTAGCCGCTTTTAAGAAGTAAAATATCACATTAGTAACCAATGGCTCCACTGTTTCGGGAGCCATTGGTTATTAATAAAAACCAAACAATCCACAAATTAACCAATAAATGAAAAAACTAAGTTTGATTACACTGGTTCTGTTAGGAGCCAGTTATCATGGGTTTGCTCAGAAGAGAAATCCGAAAACTCCTGTAACAGCACCGGTAGCAGCGCCGGCAGCAAATCCGAATGCGATGAACCGTCCGGCAGGGCCGGCCACAGGTCCAAAGCCTTACAACCAGGTGATCACCGCAAAGGCTAAAACTGACAAAGGCCTATTCAAAGTGCATTTTGTAGACGATCGGTATTTCTTTGAAATTCCGGATTCCCTGCTGAAACGTGAAATTTTAACCGTTAGCCGGATCAGTAAAGCTGCTGCAGGAAATCGTGCCTCTATGCTCGGATATGGCGGCGACCAGATCGGTGATAATGTGATCTCTTTTGAAAAAGGTCCAAATAACAAAATATTCTTAAAAAGCATTTCTTTTGGCGAACGTTCGGTAGACAGTACGGCTCAGGGTTTGTACAAAACTGTAATGAACTCCAATATCCAGCCTTTAGTCGCTTCATTTGACATTAAAGCTTTTGCTAAAGACTCTATCTCTGGAATTAAAGGAAGTGTAATTGACGTAACTGATTATGTAAATAGCGATAATGACATCTTATTTTTTGATGCCGGTGCAAAAAAAGCATTGTCTTTAACCGGTCAAATGCCTGATCGCAGCTATATCAAAGAAATCAAATCTTTTCCAACCAATATCGAGATCAGAACGGTAAAAACTTATATGAAAACACCAGCTGGTCCCGGTGGCCCGATGGGACCTGGCGGTGGAAGTCCTTCTCCCGCAACTTATGAGTTAAACTGCTCCATGGTATTATTGCCTTCAGATCCGATGAAACCAAGGTATTTTGACCCTAGAGTAGGTTATTTTGCGACTAGCTATGTTGATTTCGATGCGAATCCACAAGGTGTTAAAAATCAAAGTCTGATCACCAGATGGCGCTTAGAGCCTAAGGCTGAGGACGTAGAGAAATACAAAAGAGGTGAGTTGGTTGAACCCAAAAAACAAATTGTGTTCTATATTGATCCTGCAACACCAAAAAAATGGGTTCCTTATTTAATTCAAGGGGTAAACGACTGGCAGGCGGCTTTCGAAAAAGCAGGTTTCAAAAATGCTGTCGTTGCTAAAGAAGCGCCAAAAGACTCAACCTGGAGTATTGACGACGCCAGACACAGTGTAATTGTATATAAACCATCGGACATTGCCAATGCGAGCGGACCTCATGTTCATGATCCACGCACGGGCGAGATTTTAGAAACCCATGTAAATTGGTACCACAACATCATGCAGTTGTTGAGAAACTGGTACTTTATCCAGGCGTCTGCGATTGATCCTGCTGCAAGGAAAATGACTTTTGATGATAAGCTTATGGGCGAACTGATTCGTTTTGTGTCTTCTCATGAAGTTGGCCATACATTGGGTCTGCGTCACAACTTTGGTTCATCGGCTACAGTACCGGTTGAAAAATTAAGAGATAAGCAATGGGTTGAGAAAAACGGTCATACACCATCTATCATGGATTATGCACGTTTCAATTATGTAGCGCAACCAGAAGATCACATCACTGCAAAAGGTATCTTCCCTAGAATCGGAGACTATGATATGTGGGCAATTGAATGGGGATACAAATGGTTACCTCAATTTAAAACACCTGCTGAAGAAGAAACCTATTCTAATCAGGAGATTATCAAAAGGATAGGAGCCAACAAACGCCTTACTTTTGGAACTGAAATGGATCCGAATGATCCCCGCAACCAAAATGAAGATCTTGGTGACAATGCAATGCTTGCTTCTGCTTATGGTATTAAAAACCTGAAACGCGTGTTGCCAAATATTTTAGCCTGGAGTAAAGAGCCAAATGGCGATTACAATAATGCAAAAACACTTTATGGAGAAGTTATAGGTCAATTTAGCCGGTATATGGGCCATGTTGCTAAAAACGTTGGTGGTATTTATACCAGCCCTAAAACTGTGGAAGAGCAAGGCGGAATGTTCCAGCCTGTACCCTATGCTAAACAGAAAGAAGCCATGAACTTCCTGAATGCACAGTTGTTTACTACACCAACCTGGTTAATCAACAGGGATTTAATTGCACGTACCGGAATGAATGCAGTGGATATTTTTCAGGGTCCTCAGAAAAATACACTTGCCAGATTGCAGAATCCAGCTACAATTGGTAAGTTGATCAATGCTGAGGCACTAGATGGTGCTAAAGCTTATACTGTAACTAACTTATTCAGCGATTTAAAAACAGGCATCTGGTCTGAATTGTATACGCACAAGACCATTGATGTTTACAGAAGAAATCTTCAAAAAGCTTATGTAGACAATATGATTAGACTGATCTCGGCACCTGCTGCTGCTGCGCCAAGTATGCCTGGAATGAGAATGACAGACCCTACTTCAAATGATGTGTCAAGCATTAGTCGTGCACATTTAATCAATCTTGCTAAAGATATCCGTTTAGCAATACCTGCTGCTACAGGAATGAGCAAGTATCATTTACAAGACTTATCGGTTCGCATCAATACTGCATTGAACCCAAAATCTTAATACCCAGTTTTCGTTTTTTAGTACTGAGCCTTCTCCCATAAGAGAAGGCTCTTTTTTTCTAGGATATTTTAATTGCTACGGTAACTTCAAAAAAGTTATTTTCCTTCTTTATCTGCATGCTTGCTTCATCACCATAAAGAATCTTTAAACGCTTCTCAATATTCTCCATGCCAATATGATGACTTGTATGTGTTGCTTTGTGTTCAATAAGATTCCTGGTTTTCATAATCAAAAAACTCTGGTCCTGATAAATATCTATCGTTGCAGGATGTGCAGCATTTTGGAGATTACCGTGTTTAAACATATTTTCAACGAGCGTAAGCAAGACCAATGGAATAACCTGTATTTTTAATAATTCCTGAGGATAATTTAGAGAGATCAGGAGCGTGTTACCAGATCTGATCTGATGCAAATGGATCAGATTTTCAACTTGCTCGATTTCCAGACCAAGGCCGGTATATGTCCGTTCATTCTCCTGCATAGAATACCGCATCATTTCAGACAAGGACATGATCGCTTCAGCAGCTTCGGGCGCCGTTTTTCTGGCATTAGAATAAATAAAGCTTAAAGTGTTAAACAGGAAGTGTGGATTAATCTGTGCTTTTAAATGGGCATGTTGGGATTTAACCAGTTCAGTTTGTACTTTTTGGTTCTCGATGATCATCAAAAGCCGCTGCTCTTCGGCCTCCTGAAGCGTTTTACGTTCTTTAATGTAATTTATTACAAAATAGTATGCTGTAGAGAAGAAGAGAAAATAAACGCAACGCCAGATTAAACTAACTATATTTTTTAATTTAAAATCCGGTGGATTAACCATTGTTACCCCAAAATATTCCATAAACACCCTGGCAATTCCAAGTACAAATGGAATATAAACGATAATTTCAGCCAAAATGATCAAAGGCAATAGCCAAATCGCTTTCTTCGACTTAACCTGACTTGCAGGCATGGCAATATGCGCATGGAAATAGAAGAGTAAAATATTACAACTATAAAAAACAGCGTAATTTCCAAAGTTAGATGTAGCGCCAATCAAAACTTCATTGATCACTACTTCATAAAATATAAACAATAGCCAGGCTATTAAATGTATTTTTAATCGCGATATCAGTGGGGGGGAATATTTAACTTTATTTGGTTCCATTAAGTTTGAAATACCTGTTTAACTAATGTTTAGGCGTCATTAAATTGCTACACTTCTATTCAGAAATGTTTCTAGTGGATCTTATGGTATTCCGCTCCAGAAAATTGAGAAAGGACTTTTTATACGTGGTACCTAATGGTACTTCCAGTTTATTACTTAGGATGATCGTGGAAGCTTCAACTTTATTAATGTGATCCATTGAGATGATAAAAGAACGCTGTACCCTCATAAAATTCACATTTCCTTCCAATTTGGATTCCATTTCTTTCATTGTCAGGTAGGCGATATAAGTGCCTGTCGGCGTGTGTATTTTAATGTAGTTGTTTAAACCCTCCACTGCGATCAGGTCCCTTAAATTCACCTTAGTATACCGTTGAGTCTGGTCTGTTTTGACGAAAAAGAAATCTTCAGTCTTTACTTGCTTTTTTACAGCAACTTCTGATGTAACCAGCCGATTAACCATCAGCGCAAATTTACTCATAGATATGGGCTTCAATAGGTATTCATTGGCTTGGACACTGAATGCGTCAATTGCATATTTAGCATGGGCAGTAGTAAATACGAGGTATTTGGTTTTGTGGCGAATGGCTTGAGATAAATCCAGTCCACTCATTCCCGGCATGTCTATATCCATAAAAACAATGTCTATGTCGTCAGCATCACCAATATCAACCATTGCATTAAGTGGATCTGTGAAGCATTTGATCAAATGTAGGTTTGGCATGGCCGAAATATAATCCGTCAGCAGTTCTACTGCATGCATCTCATCGTCTATAATAACACAGTTAAATTCTCGCTCCATAGTTTGTTAATTTGCAGACCATCTCATAACTCACCGATTAACAACCGTCCTTTAGTCAAAATAAATCAATGGTGTAATATATTTTTTTATTTCAATAAATTAATTATTGCAACGTAAAGTTGCTGATTTTTTGCCGAAAAAATACAATTTGTAAGTCAGTTGACCGAAATTTAAATTTACACGACCTTAATCAATAAACTGGGATCTTTCTCAAAACTTAGTTTTCATTCACCAAGTTTTTAGTGTTATTCACCACGTAAAACGCTGCATTCATGTAATATAATTGTAGACACCTCGATTGTTTATTACTTTTAGACAATCCCCCTATTAAAAACAAGGTTCCCGGCCAGATTTGTCGGGAACTTTAACTTGAAAGTAAGAAAACTCAAAATATTAGTATGCTCTCGTATGCTTGATTAGTTCTAAAAGGAACGTAAGTTCCTTTTAGTGACTAACATCAGATTCAAACTGAAAATTAGCTATATTTTTGCCATAGATTTTCCAAGATACCAGCAAAGCCAACAGAACAACGGAGCTGCCAATACATCTGCGGTATAATGAACATGCTGAACCAGTAACAGCACGCCCACAATAAATGCAGCCACAAAGCCGATGATTTTCTCTTTTTTATGCTCCAGGCAAAGTGCACCTAAAAAAATCGTAGCCGTGTGACCAGAGAAAAACAAATCCTTAGTAATGGCATGTGTTCTGTAAAAGAGAACAGAACATGGATCGATAAGATTAATAATTCCTTTGGGCGGATCTAATGGGACCAGACTTATGGTAAGAATGCGTGCAAGACACAAAAATATAAAGGACCATAATGCTGTTAAGCAGATAGAAGTATTTTTTGACATCCGCAAAAGCAGCAGCGCAACCATCGCATACATGACTATAAATATATAGAGCGACACATCAACCGCTTTAATTTCAGCCAAAACCCAATCGTTCAGTACAATGCCTTCCCTGGCTTCTATGCTAGCGAAAAAATGAGGAATAAAAAGAATAATCCCGATCAGGCAAATCATCCCAAGAATAAATTTTATCCTGAAAACAGGATATTCCCAGGCGATCTGCCAGCTGAACTGTTTAAATTGCATGAAGGTAGGTTAGTTGTTTTGTCCTGTAAAATTAGACAAATAAAGGGATTTTAAAATAAAATCAAGCATGTTCATCATTATTTACCGCCTGAACATTATGCCCGCTTATCTACATCAGCTTCTAAAGTAAAACAAATGGAATACTAAAAGCCTTTATAAGAGGTCTTTAAATAAGAAACGGGGTTGAATCCGTAGATCCAGCCCCGTTAAATTAACGCTCTCGAAAACAAAGGTACAAATATTTTTAAATGTTACAACATTTATTTTTAAAAAGAGCAGTTGACTAATTCATGTCTTTGCTTACTTTTCTTGCTGTGCTTTTTCCTGGTAAATAGATTTGGAAACCGACACCTATACCCAAATTATGTGCATATGCGCTACTTCCAAAACCTACAACGCCATTATACTTAAGCAAAGCCTCTAACCCAATTGAAGGGGTAACAAAATAGGTCCAGCCTGGTCCGAAGCTGAATCCCAGTCCATTTGTATTTCCGCCACCTGCAGGATTGGTACCTTGAATCCCAACAGTTGCTTCACCAAAAAAACGTGAATTGTTAACTACTTCATTTGCACCAGTCGCACCATAATACCGACCTAAAGCGCTTACACCATAATTAAAATCTGTTCCTTGCCCTTTTTGGGTTGCGATTCCAAGATCAACCTCACCACCAATTGCTAATCCGTCCTGAACAAACCAGGCTGCTTTTGGTGAAACGTTAAACTTAAATTGATTTGGTTTGTCTAAACCAAAACTGATGTTGGACAGATTTGCACCCATCATCACATTTCCTTTCTGAATTTGGGCATTGGCTCCGAATGTCATCGCTGTACCCAACATAATAGTAAAAAATAACTTTTTCATAAGATCTGTTTTTAATGTGATTTAATAACAAATAAACAATTTAATTGTTCATTACTTTTATTTTTTAATGGAGAATACAATTATTATACCAATAAAAACAATACATTATTCAGTTTTATCAGCCCAATCAAAATTATATCTTCATATTTGTATGTTAATCTGGTTTAGGATCTACATACAGATTTCAGCGGATAAATTAATTAGAGATGAGTACATCAGATAAGAAGCCAAAGAAACCAAGTATTTTAAGTTTGCTTAAGCCTTACAAAGGCTTAATTACATTATTGCTGCTGTGTGCGCTTCTAAGCAACGGGATCAACTTAATCCTGCCCAGACTGGTGGCCAATGGGATTGACGACTACACACGCGGAGTCTTTGAAATGAATCCTATCCTAATCAAATTCGGATTTGCGATCGGTATGGTATTTTTATTTACTTTTTTTCAGGGACTTGTTCAGACTTACGCTTCTGAAAAGGTTGCTCGCGATTTAAGGACCAGGTTAGCAGATCGGATTTCTCAGCAAAGTAATGCCTATGTCGAATTGGCTAACCCCTCCAAGCTGCTGACCAATCTGACTGCTGATGTAGATTCTATTAAGCTTTTTATTGCCCAGGCAATTGTATCGATTACTTCCTCCATATTTATCATCGTAGGCGCAAGCATTTTATTGATCACCATAAACTGGGAGCTGGCACTGGCTATAATTGCCATCATTCCCATCATTGGAATTACTTTTTTTCTGGTGATCAAGAAGGTAAGCGTCTTATTTAAACAAAGTCGTGAAGTAATTGATTGGTTAAATAAAGTCATCAATGAGAGTATCCTTGGTGCAGCCCTCATACGGGTCATCAATTCACAACAACTTGAATACGCGAAATTTCTCGCTGCCAATACGAAGGCACGTGACCTTGGGCTTTCCATTTTGAATCTATTTGCCGGCTTAATCCCGGTCATTATATTTGTTGCAAACCTTGCGGCACTAACCATACTTTTACTCGGTGGACACTACGTCATCAGTGATCGCATGACACTGGGAGATTTTGCTGCTTTTAATAGTTATCTGGCATTATTGATCTTTCCAATCCTTGTTATTGGTTTCATGAGTAATGTAATTGCGCAAGCTACGGCTTCATATGCCCGCATTATTGGTGTATTGGAAGCCGCAGATATAGAAAGCTCCGGAGATTTGAAGACGTCATTGATCGGGGAGATCGAAATGAAAAATGTGGGCGTTTTATATGGGCAAAAACCCGCATTGAAACACGTTTCTTTTAAGTTGGAAGCCGGATCAAAAACAGCAATAATTGGCCCCACAGCTGCAGGCAAGACACAATTACTCTATTTATTAACAGGTTTGATCAAACCTAATGAGGGTGAAGTCCTGTTTGATGGCAAACCTGTGCTAAGCTATGATCAGGAAGCTTTCCATAGCCAGATTGGTTTTGTGTTCCAGGATAGCATTATTTTTAACATGAGTATTCGCGAAAACATTGCATTTAGTGATTTAGTGACCGATGAGTCCTTAAAAAAAGCAATTGATACTGCTGAATTGAATGATTTCGTCAACGCACTTCCTGAAAAGTTAGATACCATCGTTTCAGAACGCGGCTCTAATTTATCGGGTGGTCAAAAGCAGCGCATTATGCTGGCTCGTGCGCTTGCTTTAAATCCAAAAGTGTTGTTGTTGGATGATTTCACGGCAAGGGTTGACACGCAGACCGAGCAAAGGATTTTAAATAACGTTCATTTGAATTATCCTGGATTAACATTGCTGTCTGTAACTCAAAAAATCGCCTCCGTTCAACATTATGATAAAGTGATTCTGTTAATGCAAGGCGAAATTATAGCACAGGGGAAACATGCTGATCTGATGCAGCAAAGTCCGGAATACGTACAAATTTATAACTCACAACAAAGTACCAGCAACTATGAACTACAATCTTAACGAGGTTAAGGAAAAGGAGGAGAAAAAGTCGACGATCGCGGTACTCAGAAAACTTTTGCAATTGATTGCGCATGAACGCAAAAACCTTTGGCTTGCTTTTATTGCCATCGTCATCAATTCGAGTTTATTGCTTCTTGCGCCATACCTCATTGGCCATACCATAGACACTTATGTAACCACTAAGCAGTTTAATGGTGTACTGATGTTTTCCGGAATTTTATTTTGCATGTTTTTAATAACCCTGGTTACGGGATACTTTCAGACAAAATTAATGGGGAGTGTAAGCCAACGTATGCTGTACACACTGCGAAATGCGATATTTAGTAAGTTACAGGAATTACCTGTTTCTTTTTTCAACCAGAATAAGGCAGGTGATTTAATTTCCAGGGTCAACAACGATACCGACAAAATTAATCAGTTTTTTTCTCAATCGTTGGTGCAGTTTCTGAGCAGCATATTTACCATGATCGGGGCCGGTGTATTTCTGCTTGTTATCAATACCAAGCTTGGTGCAGCTACACTGACACCAGCTATACTTATTTTATTGTTTACAGCTTTGGTATCCGCATGGGTTAAAAAGAAGAATGCCCTGAACCTGAAAAGTGTAGGCGGACTCAGCGCAGGTATCCAGGAGAGTCTGAACAATTTTAAAGTCATTATTGCCTTCAACAGACGTGATTATTTTAGAAAAAGATTTGACGAAACCAATCGGCAAAACTACAGCACAGCCATATGGGCTGGCATTGCCAATACGGTATTCATCCCGGTTTATGGCCTTTTTTCAAGTATGGCACAGCTCATTGTTCTGGTTTACGGCATTCACCTCATTACCATCGGGGAGTTTACAATTGGCCTATTAATTAGTTATTTGTCTTACGCTGTCAATTTCTATAATCCTTTAAGGCAACTGGCCGCGCTATGGAGCAATTTCCAGGTCGCACTGGCAGGTTGGGATCGCATTTCTCAGATCTTATCCATGGAAAGTGATCTGCAGACGATTGATGTTTCAGATTTTAAAGCTTCGGAAAGCTTATTGTCTTTCAAAAATGTTCATTTCGGATATGCTGAAGGGCAAGAAATTTTGCACAACATCAGTTTTGATTTGGAGCGGGGTAAAACCTATGCTTTAATAGGTCCGACAGGGGGAGGGAAAACCACGACAGCTTCGTTAATGGCTCGTTTATACGATCCTACGCAGGGTACGGTGTTGTTAAATGGAAAAGATATCAGAAGTTATACTGCGGCGGAACGCACTGAAAAAATCGGATTTATTTTGCAGGAGCCGTTTTTATTTACCGGTACGGTAAAGGATAATATTCTTTACGGAAATGCAAATTACAAAGACTTCAACAATGAACAATTGGAAGCTGTAATTAAAGAAGCCCATCTGGAAGCTTTGCTGGCTTTGTTTGATCAGGGCCTGGAAACGGAAGTGACTTCAAATTCCGATAGCATAAGTCTCGGGCAAAAGCAGTTAATCGCCTTTATGAGAGCCGTTTTGAGAAACCCGGAACTGTTGATTCTGGATGAAGCTACCGCAAATATTGATACCATTACTGAGCAACTTTTGGGAGATATTCTGAAAAAATTACCCAAACATACCACATTGGTCATCATTGCCCATCGGCTAAATACTATAGAGAATGCTGATGAGATATTTTTTGTGAATTCAGGAGAAGTAATTAAAGCTGGAACCATGGAACATGCCATGAATATGCTTTTGAAAGGAAAGCGCAATAGCTAAATGCAAGAAGCAGGTGGATTAATGTCCGCCCGCTTCTTTGTTTTTTCTGATGAATGACAGATAAAAAGCAGTAACGATAATAATTACGCACAGAGAAACCAAGAAAATAGTAATGTTCTGTCCATGTACTGACTGATGATGTTCCATAGTTTTATATTTTTTGATGAAGTTAAGAAAAAATATTACGGTTTTAGTTTTTACAGATTCAATATCTAAGCTATTTATTGATACTAAAGCAGTTAAAAATAAATTAACATAAATGAAAAAAGGGTCTTGTCATCAAATGACAAGACCCTTTACGATTAATTTTTATAGTATGTTAAGCTACTTTTACATTTACCGCATTAAGACCTTTACGGCCTTCTTCTACATCATACTCAACTGAATCATTCTCACGAATGTTATCAGATAAGCCTGAAGAATGAACAAAGATTTCGCTACCGCCATCTGCAGGGGTAATAAATCCAAAACCTTTACTCTCATTAAAAAACTTTACTGTACCTTTTTGCATTATATTATATTTAATTTTTTTAAATGTAGTTTAAATTATTGATATAACAATTAAATATCATGAATTATGATCTAATTCCTACAAAAAAGACGCGGGGCCAGGTTTCAAGAACCCAGCCCCGCAATCTAAATTAACGCTCTCAGATGTTTGACTGAGATAACTGCTAAAGGTTTAATTGAAAACCGCTAAATTTATTGGCTGCGAAATATTCCTTATCTTTGACTAATCAGTTAAATTAAAAATAGAGCAATTAAATTGGAAGAGCAATTACTTAAAAGAAGCGAAAATAAATGCGAGTTATGTGAGTCGGGAGAACCGTTAAATACCTATAGTGTAATTCCTCAGAAAGTTCCAAACGAAGACAATACCATTTTAATCTGCGATAAATGCCGTGCACAGATCGAAAGGACAGCACCTACAGATCAAAATCATTTGCGTTGCTTAACTACAAGTATATGGAGTGTTGTGCCAGGGGTTCAGGTATTGAGCTGGCGTTTATTGAACCGGTTGAAAGCTGAAAACTGGGCTTCAGATGCATTAGATATGATGTACCTGGACGAAGAAACGTTGGCTTGGGCCCAGGCTGGATTAGATGAGGAAGAAACTGAGGCTGAAGAACTACATAGAGATAGCAATGGAGCAATTCTTGAAACGGGCAATACTGTTGTCTTAACAAAAACACTGGATGTTAAAGGATCATCTCTAAGCGTAAAACTGGGTACTGTCGTGAAAAATATCCGCCTGGTAGAAAATAACACAGACCAGATTGAAGGTAAAATAGAAGGTCAGGTTATCGTTATACTTACCAAGTATGTGAGAAAGCAAGGGGCTTAATGGCCGTTTTGACGTAATTACCCCTTTAGATTGTCGTAATTAATGACGTTTTTTCCTTACATTCAAACTAATTTTGAGTTGTTAATTATTTGTAAATGATAACCAAACCATTATGAAAAAGGAAAAAATCATCTTTTGGGTAAGCACAACAATCATCTTTCTGTTTGAGGGGGTGATGCCAGCATTAACCTCTCAAACAAAACTGGCAAAAGAAGGGATCTCTCATCTGGGCTATCCTGAATATTTTGGAAATGCACTTGTTGTATTTAAAATTTTAGGCGCACTGGCCTTAATCATACCTAAAACCCCGGCAAAAGTGAAAGAATGGGCATATGCAGGTTTTGCATTCGATTTTTTATTCGCATGCATCAGTCACTGGTGTGTTGAAGGCTTTAGTTTTCAGGCTGTCTTTCCATTAATTATTCTGGCTATCTTAATGGTTTCTTATGTTTACTACCATAAGATTACCAGCAATAAGTTAAATGGATAATTTTAAAATCTAATCACGATAACATGTGCGCCAGGATCGGTGCACATTTTTCGTGGCATGGTGGGTAGAAATGACCGTGTTTCCACTGTGCCGATTTTGGCGATAATCCCCACCAGAATTCGGCAAGGGCGAGTGGCTCCATATCGTTCATAAAAGCATATTGCAGTAATTTAGGTGCTGCGCATTCTCCGGCACCAGCAGGAGGTTTCGTGGCAAAAACGTTTTTAAAGACTTCGATTAGACTTTTAGACTGGCCTGCTTTGTTCAAAAAATGATATTGTTCAAAAAGTTGGTTTTGCAAAGTCCTGGATTGGCTTTTCCTCATATTTTTCAGCATGGAAACCTTTGTTTGATTCTGGTTTGAACCCTCAAGTTCTAAGGCTGATATTTCTAGATTGATTTCAGCCAGTTTTTTCATGCCGGCATTCAAAAAACTACCCGGTGCCAATGCGTCATAAACGGGAGGCACAAATCCTTCATGGTGATTCTTTCCAGCCAATTTACCTGAGAATGCGGCGAGATAACCAAAATTACCATGGCTTGTTCTGACAACCAAAACACCAAACATTTTTCCGATAACAACACCATCGGCATTGGCTGGCAAACCGAAGTTATGCTCCCAGTTTTTTTGTATTAAATGAGCTTGTAATGCTGTTGCAGCGAGCAAACTCAGTCTATGGGGCTTTTCAGTTATGGAAAAAATCAGCCCGGACGCCAATGAAGTTATTTCCTTAGTTTCGTCAAAGCGCCAAAGTATAGAATTCTGATCGTCCAGGCTAAACATTGATTAATTTCTGTAGGTTCATTCTTGGGAAAGCCTGTAATAAGCTCTGATTTACAAAGATATTAATTTTCAGACTCAAATTCAGGGGATATCTTTAGCAATAATAGAGATATGTTAGATCCGAATAGGGTGGATGTTTAGATGTCTTTATGTCTATATGCATGTTTGGGCCGGGCCGAAGCTTTGTCTGCCGGATTTTTTTGGATGTATTATACAACTATTAACCTGCATATAAACACTGCGGATCTGCTGCTGCTTTTGGATAACTAATAGCTTAGTTTTGTCGAACGAGAGTCGGAGGAGAGTCGGACAATGTTCGGCGTATACTTGACTTAGTTAATAGATTGCATTAAGCAAGAACTTAGATGTAAATTGATTCTGAAAAAAAGTGAAAATGAGGCCTGGAATCAGGCTGGAGTGGCAGCACTAATATAGTTATAATTGTTGGCATTCCAAAAGCAAGTTTTGCCATATATAATTTCTTGGTTACAATTATTTTTTGGGTAGAATTTTGTGTAGTATTACTTACACACACAAATTTAACCGATATGAAAAAACTATTAATTATCGCAATGGCTTGCTATGGCCTGAGCGCTCGTGCCCAGCTGCGCGAATCCAGAGACTTTTTGTACCTCTATTCTGATTCTGTCATTTACGCAAATGACATTAAATTCAGGCCGGATTTTGCGGGAAATCTACGGGTGAAAGTGGACTCCAGAAATGTCCCCATCGCACAAGTCAAATTTTTAAATACCAAAGATGGTTTCTTTGCGAATACGAGGAAGATGGGAGTTATGCGGACTGAAGCGTTCGCAGAGCGGATCATAGCTGGAAAGATCAATGTTTTTCTGGAGAAATCGCTATCGTATGTCCCTTTTATCTACAATCCACATAACGCTTATGAGTTACCCTACGCAGCTATGCCTGTAACAGCGATCAACAGCAACATGTATTACAATAAAGGCTATTCTGATTTGAAAAAGTTAAATTATACCAACCTGAAAAGGGATCTGAGGGATGACCCCAGAAGTATGGATATGCTTCGCGCTTACCGCAGAAGCGTGAATACAACCACGTTGTGCTATATAGCTGGAGCTGCATCTCTTTTAACAGGATTATTTGTTGCCACCAGCGAAGGTAAAAACGCCTTCTCAGATAAAAATTTCATCATAGGATCGAGTTTAGGGGTACTGGGCCTTGGCTTGGTAACAGGTGGTTATTTCAAAACTTTTTCGGCGAAAAAGAAGCTGGAAAATACTATAGATATCTATAACCGATAATCAGCGCAAGATTATGTGTAAGATCCCTGGGCGTTTGCCTGGGGATTGATATTTAGTTTGATATACTGTTAAGTTTGGCTAAAAATAATTTGGTGGTTTCCGGTTCCTTTGTATACTTTCGTGTTAATTATAATTAATCTAAATAAGAACATGAAAATAAAATTACTAAATACGCTCTTTTGCATATTGGCTTTCAGTCATTTAACTGCAATCGCCCAGCAGGGGAGTCTGATTAAAGGAAAAGTGCTAACTGTAGAGGGGAAACCTGCTCAGCGTATCTCGGTTCAACTACTAGGCAAAAAGCAAGGTGCAACAACTGATAACAAAGGGAACTATAAAATTAATGACGTAAAGGCTGGCGAGTATATGATCAAGGTTTCGGCAGTCGGTTTATCACCAATACAAAAAAACATAATTGTAGCAGCTAATGAGCAACTGGAATTGAATTTTACCTTGAGCGAAAGTTACGCACAATTGCAAGAAGTAATTATAGGCGGCGGCAGAACCAATAAGTTTTCTAGACCGGCTAGTGTAACTGTAGCTAAAATGCCTTTGAAGGATTTAGAAAATCCTCAGGTATATACTACAGTGAGCAGGGAATTGATTATGGACCAAATGATTGTTACTTATTCGGATGTGCTGAAAAATGTACCAGGTGTAATTCTGCAATTGCAAAACAATGGCAATGGACCGGGCGGTACGGTTGCCATGCGCGGTTTTACTGGTGCTTCATATTTGAGAAATGGTGTACCTGGTATGACGGTAGGCTACCTGGATCCGGTAAATCTGGAAAGCCTGGAAGCGATCAAAGGCCCGTCAGGTGCTTTGTTTGGCAGCAGCAGTTTAACGTCGTTTGGTGGCTTGTTTAACCGCGTGACCAAGAAGCCCCATGATGTATTTGAAGGTATAGCAGGTTATTCTATCGGAAGTTTTGGCCTGAGCCGCTTAACTGCGGACGTAAATGTGCCTTTAAATGCCGATAAAACCTTATTGTTCCGGTTATCTGGAGCCAAACATTACGAAGGGAATTTTCAGGATGCTGGTTTCTTGTCTTACGGCTTTGTAGCACCGTCCTTAACTTATAAAGCCAATGATAGGTTGACGCTCACGTTAGAAGCTGAATACATGAAAGGCAAAAATAATGGCTTTTACCGGTTATTTGCGGATGCCTCGAATGCGACAGGCGTACATACCCCGGCCGAACTGAATTTTGATTTTAAGCGCCGATTTGTTGGCGATGATATGGAAAGCAACGTAACCACGGGTAATATGTATGCCCAGGCAGATTATGAAATGGGTGGAGGCTGGAAATCGCAAACTAATTTTTCTTTTTCAAGTACCGATGGTGATGGGGCATCTGCCTACCTGAGTATGGCTGCCGGTAATCTGAGATTAACAAGGAACGCTACATTATCCTTATATAGCAAAAATGCCATGGCCGATTTGCAACAGAATTTCACTACAGAATTTAAGTTGGGCGAAATACGCAACCGGCTACTGATCGGGCTGGATTACCTGCATACTGAAGCCAGGGCAAGTAGTGCATTTGTGGCTTTTGACCAAATTGATGCCATTAATCCGACAGCGGCTGAGTATGGCGCCTTGACTAAGGTCGCTTTGACGGATAAAGTAAAGGGAATTGTGCCAACACGTACACGATCTTCGCAAGACACCTACAGTAGTTATGTACAGAATGTATTGGACCTGACACCGGAGTTAATGGCTTTGCTGAGTGTCCGGGTTGATCGTTTTGAAAATAAGGGTACTTTTAATCTGAATACACGCTTAACAGCAGCGAAGTATGACCAAACTGCTTTTGCGCCAAAGTTTGGGTTGGTTTATCAGCCGGTTAAGGATAAACTTTCGGTATTTGCGAATTATATGAGTGGTTTTCAAAACGTGGCACCTGTAACACAACCAGATCAAACCATTAGCAGCTTTAAACCCAGACTGGCAAATCAGGCTGAAGGTGGGGTAAAATTGAGCCTTTTAGAAGGTAGATTGACCAGTACAATGAGTTATTACTATATTAAAGTAAACAATACGGTGCGGTTGGACCCCGATCGTGCAGGATTTAGTATTCAGAATGGGAATCAGCTGAGTAAAGGTTTTGAGGCAGAACTGGCTTTTAATCCAATTCCTGGTTTTAACCTTATTGCGGGTTATGCCTTTAATGACAGTAAATATTTAAAAGCTGCTGCCAATGTAGATGGCCTGCGTCCTGAAAGTGCCGGACCTAAGTCAATGTTGAATGCCTGGGCAAGTTACCGCATTAGTGAAGGTTCATTGAGGGGGATAGGGATTGGTTTAGGCGGAAACTACGCCAGCAGTAACATTACAGCAATTACCACCACCAGTTTGTTTACTTTACCTGCGTATACAGTCATCAATGCTTCGTTGAGTTATGATCAGCAACGATACAGGTTAGGCTTAAAAGCCAATAACATTACCGATAAAAACTATTTTATTGGCTGGGGAACCACGATTCCGCAAGCACCTGCTAACTTTATTGCAGAGTTTGCCTACAAGTTTGGAGGTGTAAAATAGGAAGCTTGCTTCCTCTCCTGTAACTGGCATCTGCTGCTGTGGTCACAGAGCGGAAGGTACTTTAGAGGAAGCAAATTTTTAGTATTGCCTCATTTTCTGTCTTAGAACAGGAATCCCATGGGCTAAGATTTCCTGGCTTGATAAAACATAGCGGGGAGAACATTGTTATTTTAGAATGAGATGTGCCAGCTGTTGCTCTAATTAAGATTAACTGTGCATATCAAGATGTGATGATCTAAAACACTTAAAAAATCTGAATGTATAAATATCTGCTCTTAATACCTGCTCTTCTACTTTCCCTGGTCCGTTGTAAGGAACCAAAAGCAAGTCCTAAAAAAGCCATTGGGATTGGCTTACTTACTGTTAATACCAGGTATGATATTCCATTGTATAAAGGTGATACGGATCATACGGCATCTGATATCTTAAAATTTGAAGTTGAAAAGTCGGGTGTTACTAAATTCGTCTCCCGGATTAAAATGAAGCCTTATTTGATGAATGCCGGCGATAGTGATGAAGCAGGCCGGAAAGATATCAGTATGGGTTTAATCCGTTTTCCGGCTGAATTGAAGTTCCGGGTGGTGGATACAACTGCAAAGTTTTTTGAGGTCGTTACCAATGAGGATACCTGGGAAACCTTTTTTATCAAAAGAGATGCATTTAGCTCTTATTACACCACTGAGCGGGAGCTCTGGGACAATAACTGTAGCAATTGTCCTGGTTCCAAGTACAATCCCAGGTGGTTTATTTTTGAAACCTGGGAGCGGTATCTGAAAAGGGTGGAGTTTATAACGAAGGATAAGTTGGTGATTTATGATCAGCCAGGTGGTAAAGCTATTTTTGAGCAGAAAGAGCATGACTTTTTACCTTTTGGGGTAGCCGCAGTAAAAGGTGAATGGATCAAGTTAAAAAAGGGTTTCGGTAGGGAATCCAATTTTGATGATAAGATAAATTATGAAGGCTGGACGAAATGGCGGGAGGGGGAGCATATGGTCATCGAAGTTGTAGAACATACCTATGAATAATTTTTTTGCATTTTAACAGCTCCGCATAAATACCATACCAATGAAGACATACGTATTATTACTGTATGATCGAAAGAACAATACGATTTTAATTCCGCTGATCAGTAGCGATGGCAGGGTAACCAAAAGCAAAATACAGTATAAATTTGGCGGAAAGTATTTTGAAAAGATTTAGGACATCTGGCTAAATCAGCATGTATTGCGTTGTGATTTGGGTATTTTGAAATAGATGGAATTTTCGTTACTTTTATCATACACACAAATATTAAATCTTATGATCAAATCAATTTTATGTACCGCTCTGGTACTTTTCCTGACCCATCAGGTGGGAAGGACGCAGGTAATAGTAAATCCGGATGGCAGTCATTCCGTTGTGACAGGAAATGTCATTGTCAATCCTGATGGCACCCATTCAGTTGTGGCGGGTAACGTCATTGTCAATTCAAACGGGACGCATTCGGTGATTGTTGGTAATGTCCTGGTAAATCCAGATGGCAGCCATACAATTCTTCCGGGTGTTGAGAAACCTGTAGATGCAACGAAGCGTAAGTCTTCGCTGAGGTCCTCAAACAGCGAAAAGGGAGATTTTGAAAAATCGATATTTCAGATTTTCCGCAAGGCCCGGAACAGAAATGTGCAAGTAGATACCCTAAAGTTTAGTAATAAATGATGATTCCAAAATAAAAAGCCTCAATTTACATTGAGGCTTTTTAGTGATCCCGCTGGGATGTGAACTTCGTTCAATTTTCAGCGTTTAATGACTATCTGGAAGGTTTTTAAAAAGCGACTCACCGAATTACTCACCTTTTTGTCTGTATTTTTTAGTTGCAATTGCTATCAAGTAAAGCAGCTTTTAAAGGGTTATTGCTCTGGATCATTATCAAGCTTATTTTTTAGGATTTCTATCAGGAGGAGTAGTTCCTGATCCTCTAAGATAGATTTTTCGTCATCCTTGGTCAGTTCATCAAATTTCCTGAACAGTGGCACTAATTGACCTGCTTCCTGTGGATTTAATAACTTTTTTAATTCGTCTAGGCCTTTTTCTCTAAGTTTTGCTATCTGGGCGAGTGCTTTTTGAAAGCGGTCTTTGTTTTCCAGAGCTTAGTTTTGCTGATAATTGTTTGACCTTTATTAAATGTTTATCTACTTGCCTATTTGATTTTTGTTGAAGTTCTTCTAAAACTTCTTCATCTAAACGGTGATAGTTGATCTCCATCATTAACCCGTATAGATTACTCAAAACTTGCTTTGCGTTTAACGTTGCCATGTTAATTTGTTGAAGATTGTGTTTTTTGAACCCGTCGCATTAGCTTTTCTCTTAATTTATCCAGCTGCCGGACATTAATTCCTAATAATTCAGCTATATCTGATCTTTTCTTTCCCTCTTTTAATCCTTCGATCATAAATTCTAAATTTTCATCCCCAGCAGCAGCGTCTTCTATCTGCTTTAATCTATTATCCATTTGCTGGTTTTCATTCTCATCATTTGGAGGTTCTGCTAGATCATAAAATTCTTCTTCAATATCAGTGTATTCTATCTTTAACGCTTGTCCTTTAGGGGATGTTGCTTTAACGACTTCTTTACTGATATAACTATCAGCAATCCTTATCAACTGCTGCGATAAGGTAAACTCGTCTTTCCATTCCCACTCTGCGGTTAGCACTTTCTCATAAGCGATGCCTAAATAATGCTCTATCGGATCAGCGCCTAAGTTAGCTGCCGCATGAGCTCCAGACAGCGTCTTTTGTTTCAACTTCCATTTAATATGCTCTTCACATTTCACCAGCGCAACCTTCCAATCATTATCTGGTGTCTACGCAAAGAATTGTAGTACAATATGGGAAGTTTAGTTTTCCATATCTATAGCCAGAATCTTATCGGCAATCCTTAAGCATTTTTCTATATTTCCTGCCAATCCCATATTGTAGGTTTCAATCTTGAACAAAGTCTTTGCAATGAACATTCTATCAGTATTTGATTTGACAAGACCAAAGATTTGAGGCGTGTAGCTTTGATATTCATCGCTCGGTGCCATATCATTAATTCCTATTGGATCCCAATCGTACCAAAGTATATCGTCTATTTGTTGATAAAGGAGAATCTCTCGCGCTTTTGATAAATCTGTCTTTAGGTTTTTATTTCGGCTAAATAAAAGTAAAGTTGTTTTTATATCCTCTTGAAGCCTTTCATCCTGAAAAAACTCTGCTGCCTTTAGGGCTAAACTTGGAACGTAATAACCGCTATCGAAGTCAAATGGTGCAGGCTCCCGTGATGAATTGTAAGTGATTTTGGCAATACTTTCTGCTAAAAGTATATATTCTTGGGGCGTATAATTTGTGTTGTCCAGTAAAAAACGTCTGATTAAGCCAAATTGTTCATGGGCTTCATGCCAGCGATCAGACTTTTTAATTATTTCAGTTAGTTCTTTTATTTCTGGAATTTCTGTGATATATCTATTGAATTTATTTAAAATTATTCCCGCCCACTTCGGTTTAAGGCTACTTGGAACGGCTTCAAAAATTTGTTCACCTATTTTAATGTTAGTTTTTATATCGTGTAGTTCAGTGTTCATTTCTCTTTGACGTTTGCAGGTTTGCTAATTGAAAGGTAAGCTCACGAATGGCATCAAATACCCTGAAACGTGGCGAAGGTGACATGCTTGCGTTAAATTTTTATTCAATATAACAAGCTGAGGTTAAATTTTCGCAACTTATGCCAAACCGTTGTTACAAGTAAACCTATTAAAATTGAACAGGTATCTCGAAGTCTACCGTTCTGACCCCATTTTCAATTTCTCTTCCTTTCAAACTCATATATGTTTTTCCGTTCTTCTCGAGTTTTCCTATAGTGAGTTTATATTGTTTCATTTTTAGATTATTTAAATCTTTCAGTTCCTCCGGATTTAAATCTTTTGGTTGCTCTAAAATCCAGCTATATCCTGTCCACTTACTCTTTAAAGCGTTTTTATTGGATATTATATTTAAAGTATCTCCAAATGGCAACTTTAAATGGCCAAACAGTACAACATTATTCTTCAAATCTATTTTTAATGAATCTAACAAGGAAAGCTTATTATCTGATTTAAAATGTATTATGTCATCTTTGTTCTGTATTGAAATTTGTTGAGTTCCTGTAGAAATTACTTCTATATTGTCCATAAAACCCATAAGTTCAGCATATTCTTCTTTTGTTACCCCTAGGTTTATGTGATAAGGCATTGGTTGACCTTGAGGAACAGTTTTCATATAATCTACAAACCAAGCATAATTTTGCTTTACAGCAGACTGAAGTTTTTTTGATAATTCAATCTGCCTAGGTTCTTGGAGAACCCCATCCATAACATCCGCATTAATCGTTCCAGTTGGCAACAGAAGCTTCAAGTCGTTTTTAATATTACCTGTTAGTTTTTCGTGTGAAGTGTTTGTTTGAGTATGTCCGCAACTGGTTAATGATACTAATAACAAAATTAAATAAAGTATGCGTTTCATAAATACGTTTTACAGATATGGGTTTTGAGTGGCTTATAAAAAGTGTATTTGAAAATCCTATTGGCCTTGGACATTTATGAACGAATATAGTAGTTTATATTTATTATTGAATGTTCCAGTTGAGCAAGTTAAAAGCTAAAAGTATGATACTTTATTCATGCCCAACATACCGAGCTAAAGTTTGGACGGTTAGAGGCAGTTGAAATGAATTTAAGCGTCTGTCTTGATCCGCTGACTAATCAGCCACCTAGCCTCGAACAGTTTGACCAATTGTTCGTAAACTGTGATTACTTCAGATTTGGACAGGCTTTCTTCCATAAAGGAGGTACTCAGCGCTTCGTGAAGCCATGTGTTCAGGATTTTTTTGTATACGTCCAGTTTATAGATCTTGAACATTTTCTTTAGTACAGATGAAGGCTTTACGATCTCCCGAATGCTCAGATTTTCTGGATAATCCCTTAGCTTCTTCCTTTCCGTTTTGATGTACCATTTTGCGATATTACTTTCCTGTTTGTCATCGAAGTCAAGTCTTCCAAGCTTATGGCTCTTTAATAGCCAGGCGGCCTCTATCAGCTTTATGGTCAGTTCGTAATTATAAACAAGGTAGTCTGGGCTACATTTTTTTGATTCTTCGGATTCAAGTGCTGCATCGTTTCGCCAGCGTTTCAGCATCTTCAAATGATTGGGCAACCATGAGTGACTGAAAAAATCGTATACCACTTTTATCGGATCTGTTATTTCATCATTGTCAAGATAAACAATCCTGTTATCTGATGTATCTTTTGTCTGCTTATTCATATTTTCAAATATTGGTCTGTAATATTTTTTCGATCTGTACATGATCAGCGTTTTTTAAGACTGCATAATCTGATGCCGATTTAGCCAGCAGTTCTATTTTTTCGTTGCACATCTCCTTTGCCAGCAAAAGAAAAGATGCGACCAGTTGATAAAGACGCTCTGCATCCTGCCTGGAAACCGTAAAATCATCTTTATAACGTGAACCAGAATAACTTTTTGCCATTACATCAAATAACCGCTCATCTTCGGGAGTAGACAGGAAAAGCTGAAAAGGCTTTTCAGAAAAGCATTGACACAAACGGAGCAGGCGGTAAAGGTTATGGAACTCCGAACGGTAGGCGATATGAACCCTCACCAGACAGATACAAGTCTGTTCTACGGCCTGATGGAGCATAAAGGCACATATTCCAAACTGTTCCTTCTCCAGACATTCGGATGCGCACATCAGAAATCCGTCAGCCAGCGGTATACGATGTTCATAATGTCTTATTGCCTTGATCGCGCCCTTTGTGGGGATAAACATAGATATTGGATCACTGTCTAACAGTCCATCCTTACTATAGAGCAGTTTTCCATAGGTAAGCACGCTGATAAAAAAGCGGCTGTTTTGCTGTACTGCGTCCATAACGGATTGCCAGCCATGGGAGATCACAGTAATCGTTCCATGCTGGTAATAGCTGTTGGCGAAATCCTGCATTTCATAATCTATTCGGGTTGCAGTTTCGGTAACTACCAATAGGCAATAGTCGCATTTAAAATAGCATTGATTGTCATTAAAGCAGCCTTGGGAATTATTAGTGTAGCTGTTCTGCGAAAAGCTGAAGATCTGTAGCGGTTCGAACTTCTGGGCAAGTCGTTGGATAAATTCCCTGAAATGGACAGTGTGTTCGGCCTCTCGTGATAATTTTGGTTCCATATTGATCTCATTTAAATTTCTTTCGAATGAGTCTTGGAAGTGGACGGCACAAAATAAGGCGTGAAACCCACTTCCCGTCTTAGTGGCCCTGAGAAGCCTTGGATACGGAAAAGCAGGCTCACGCCTATGACGTGAGCACTACACTTACCTCTCGTATCCATTTGAAATTTCTCAGGTTTCTAAGACGAGACTCGAAGTGCGAATGCTTCAATATTTTGTGAAGTAATCGCTAAAAATAATTCTTTATTCTTTCATACCCAAACGTAGTGAAAAGTCCAGACAAAAACAAACTATTCGTATTTTTAAATTTACTAATAGTTCTTTTTTATAAATGAATAGTAATCTATTGACGACTTTAGTTATAAACGTAGTAATATGGCTAATTGGAAAAACAACAATAATAATCCCGAAAAAGACCTTTCGTCAATAGGCGCAATGTTTGAAACCAACAAGATCAAAAAGATGTATGATATTTCTGAGTTGTATCCGACTAAGATTATTAAATTGTTAGGCATCAATTCGGAACGGTATTCTGTAAAGTTGGCTGATCCGGAAAAGTTCACCGTTTCTGAAATACTACGTTTAGCATACATACTAAATATTGACCCAAATCTGATCATCAATGTGATACAGGCAGAAACAGAAAAGAAGATAATCAGCATGATTGGGGTGAATAAGGCTAAGCACACGAAATAGATCAACTTCTTTAATAGAATAAATGGATATTAACTATCTAACGGGCGACGCCACTAATCCTGCATATAGCGGTAACAAGATTATTGTACACGTTTGCAACGATATCGGCGGGTGGGGAAAAGGTTTTGTAATGGCAATCTCAAAACGCTGGAAAGAACCAGAAAAGAGATATCGTGAGTGGTCCAAATCAAAAACTGGTTTCTCCCTTGGCTAAGTCCAGTTCGTGAAAGTTGAAGACGACCTTTGGATTGCGAACCTGATTGGCCAACATAAAATAAACAAAGACGAAATGGGAAATGCACCAATTCGGTACGAGGCGATATCCAAGGGTCTAGAAAAAGTTGCCCAGTTTGCATCTGAAATTGGTGCAACGGTGCATATGCCTAAGATTGGATGTGGTCTGGCTGGCGGTACATGGGACAAAATCGAGCCATTGATCAAATCGGCTTTGGCTGAAAGAAATATTGAAGTAACAGTTTACGACTTTTAGCATGTGGACACCGATTTCATTAGCTGAATTAGAAGAATGGATTTCAAAGGGAGAATCAAACTCGAAGGTGAGCCATTGAAATTTTGGAACCTGATTAAAATTGCGCCCCAGAAATGGCAGGAAAAAGAATATGGAAACGAAGGCGGAGAATTTTGGGTAGTCGCAATCTTCGGTAATGCGGTAGTTTTTTACAATGACATTGAGGAAGGCTTTAACGTCTCAACATGCCAGACTTATGGATATATAAGTGAATATTGGTGTGAGCAGAGCGAACTTGATTGGATAGTTAAACTCGTTTACAGGAGGATCAACGAGGAAAGCAAAAAAAACCGTAAATAACTAACAATAAACCCCTTAAAAAGTGAACTTATTAAACATATTTTTTAGAAACAAACCTCCTGTGGTTGACTGGGAGATGGTAAAATATTCGGATCAGATATATCCGAAACATTCTTTTACCCTCTTAAAGCTAACCATGCAAAATGGCAAGCTAGGCACTGGCTGGGTTGATAAATCATATAGAAAGTACGGGTTCAAAGAATTTTGCCCTTATCATATCGGGATAAGTATTGATCTCACTGATAAAGTTGCCGAGAATAGTCCCGACTTGGATATGGGCACAATTGAGGATTTCTTTTCAGATGAATTGAAGAGGATATGCATTTGCCACTTGGTTTCTAGGCTGGTATCAGATAGAGGAATGGAAATCGAGTGTTATTCGGAAGAGAATGAACCTATCGAGCAATTTTTAAGAAAGGTTAGTCTGGCAGAAAACAGATTGGTATCTTTTACCTACGAAATAGATTTTGACCCGAAGTGGAAGCAAGTTAATACGTTACTTAATATATAACCTATTTTGCTTTTATTGAAGATATCAATAATTGAGCTCCAGTGCCTGAAAAGAGCGATCATACTATGAAAACCGAAATCGACATTTTATCTGATAAAGAATTAGAAATTTGGGACTATGCTGAATCTCAAAATGGAACAATGGACTTTGTAACCGAAAAACTTTCCACAGAAGGAATATTTGAACAATATCTAAATATCCATAGATCTTATCTTGAACTTTATCTTCGTATTGATGATGAAGCAGCAAAGCTTGAAATCTTAAAGCGGCTGATATTTTTAAATTGGTATGCACAGGTGGAGCCCAGTTGTTATACAGGAATTGAAGATCTTGACAATACAATCGTATCTGAATCGTATTCCATTTTAAATCAATATTTAATCGATGGAAAAATCGATTCAGAATTTAATTGGATGTTGTCTTTTTATTCCAGTTGGGACTACACGATACTTCCATTTTCAGAAAATAAACTTGAAGCCTTAACTGCATTTGTAAAAGGGGTAGATACTTCCATTTTAAGCTGTCCTAAAAATCAGTTGCCAAAAGGCGTAATGGATAACAGGGGGCAGATGGGAATTTACTGGATAAGTATGTCGGTTGAAAAGAAGATTATGTGAGCCCCAAAACAAAAAAGATATACAAGTCCTTATGCTTAGCTATAAATTAATATATTAGAGATACAAAACCAGCAAATTTATGGCTCAAATACTACTCCTTACAGCTGCATTGGAGAATGTTTATGCCTGGTATATATAAGTTAGGCACAATATTAAAAGAAAACTGAATGAAGAAATTAATTATTGGAATCTTATTTTTCTCAACTTCTGTTTATGCACAGGAATTTAATTTTGAAATTCACAACACGAAGCTTACTGACTACTTGAAAATGGAAGAAAGATTGGGAAGTAAAAGAATTCCAACAACTTCAAATTATGTTTCTTTTGGTGGAGAAGCACAGCCAATTAAATTTTTAAGAACAGAAAAAATCATTCCTAACTTAACAGTGTATTATTTTTTCAAAAAAACAGACTCAACTATGTCCTATGTTCTTTATGAATGGGACGTGTCAAATTTTGAGAAACAAGATAATAACCAAAAATCAAATATTTTTCAAAAAGCCTTAATTGGAAAATATATAGAACTAAAAAAACATATTTCAAAGAATTTCGGACAGCCAGTGGTAAAAAGAAATTATTCTAATATTAGTCAATTGGATTCTATAAACACATTTGTAGAAAATTCTACATGGAAACCTAACGACAGCACTGAAATAGAAATGTATGCGACTGTTTCTAATTATTACGAAAGAAAAGGTGCAATGACTATTAACCCAGCTCACCGACTAAGACTTTATATTAAAAACCAAGCTAAAGGAAAAGAAAAGGAAGTGCCAAAATTGAACGATAAAAAGTTGTCCGATTTAGAAATAATTAAAACCGAATTTTTCAAAGCCTTAAAAGCAAAGGATTTACCAAAATCAAAATCGTTTTTATCTGACTTAATCCTTGAGAAGGTTACAGACGGACAAATTAATATATTAATTGACAATATTGATTTTGATAAAGAAACTAAATTGGTTTATAGCGGAATTCAAATGGGTCTTGATGGAAGTATGTTTACCCTACTTCAGTATAAATATTCTGACGACAATTCTAATCCTCCAAGTGAAATTATAAAGTTGACTTTTGACGACAAAAACAAAGTTGTAGGAATACAACCGATTAAATTGCAAAAGAAAATTAATGATTAAAAATACTGTGCCTAACAGCGTCTTGGCAGAAGTGACGGAAAATTCTTTTACAACCTTTCGAATCTTTTAGTAATTTTATCAAAACCGCCAACATTCGCAAAGCCACAAAACGTTACCGGTAAGCTTAAGAAGACAATACAGTGGACAACAAAATTGAAACATATTCGACACTTTGGAATTTGGTTGATCTCGACCGGACAGATCATAAACTGAAAGAAATCGCGGTTCTCTTCCTAAATGCAATGAACGACTGGCCGACACAAGACCAGCACAAAATTGCAGACTTTGATAAAGAACTTAAAGAATATTTCGGCTCACCATTGACAATTGAGAAAATACACCTAAAGAAGTTTAACGAAAAAAATGCTTGGCAGGTTGAAGCGGGCAGTTCAATAGTTGAAGTCATTGACACTTCGGCAAGATTTTGCAATGAAAGTAACTTCGATAATATATTAAAAAATATTCTTGATTTCTATGAACAGGAATTTAAGAAGACTGACTTTATTGCACAACTGAAATATAGGACAACAGAACAAGGTGGTAGACAGACTCCAGCTAAAAGCGGTTACAGACCACAAATAAAGTTTGACTTCATAGAAATGCAGACATCAGGACAACAAACTTTTATTAACAAGGAAACTGTTTTTCCTGGTGATGCAGTTAACGCAAAAATTAAAATATTATCACCAGACTATTTTTCAGGTCGTCTGACAGAAGGAATGGAGTTTGAATTTAGAGAAGGTGAGACAGTTATTGGGGCAGGAGAAATAAAATATATCGTAAATGACAAACTTGAAAAAGCCAACAGGTAACAGCACCTACCCAGATGGCGGGGCTTCGTGTTCCTAAGACAGTAATGATGAAAAATCAGTACTAAATCATAAATTGCTTTCAATTAACCACACTTTGTTAGAGCCTGTATGAACAGAAATTATATGTTATTTAAGTATAAATCAGCCAAGCATTTCATAATGCTGTTTTTTGCATTCTTTTTTATTTCATGTGCTACGATTTTCGAAGACAGTCCTCTTACGCTCTTGAAAGAGGCTTATAATCATAAAAAAACAAGAAAAGCCATGGTGTTTATGAACGATGGGAACGCAACAACTGATAATTCGTTACATGTAATTCTGGAAAATGCGGATTTTGAATTAACCGAGGCGGAGTCAGGAAATGTTTTTATCGTAGATTCTGATCATAACTCTGCAAAATTGGATTTAAATGCGATAAACTTAACCTGGTTAAGTGAAAAAACTTTGGAAATCTCATTCGATTCAAAATTGAGGGCATTTAAAAAAGCTGATGAAATAGATGGAGTGAAGATTGTATATAAAGAAAAATAGAAATAACCATATGAAATGTATCTATACATAGACAATGATAAGATTGGTAAAGTTGATTTCAAAATAATTGATGAAAGTATGGGAGCAATATCGGGCGACCTAATTACTAATGAAAATTACGGAAAATACAAACTAACCATCAACAACATTTTCAGTTGAAAGGCATTTCCAATATTGAAGATTTTAATTTCAGAATTATCTTAGAAAATGGAACAGAACTAAATCCCGCAGGTGGCATAGGGGTTATTGATTCCGCAGAATTCAATGAGTTAAAAGTTGAATCGGCTGGGCTGGATTTATCGATTTTTAGAAGTGGCAAATAATTACTGTAGTTTATCTATGAAAATTGACCAAATATCAGAGATTGGAATAGACATCGAAGAAAGGCTGTGCATAAAACCCTCAATAGCTCGTTTTGATCTCATTTATAGAAAAGCAACAGAAGTACATTGGGATGCAAACGGACTTTTCCTTTTTTCACCGAAACCGAGAGAATTGACTTATCTTGATTGGTATATTCACATTGTAGCTGTAGTAAATGATGAATGTGGTTACAAGCTGGTATTGAGTGATAAAACTATTTGGACAAACATTCTTATTGAATTAAAGCAGCAAATTCTAGAGTTGGGATAGCACCAATCTAAAACTCTCTTTAAGGCTCATGCATCAATTCCTTTATAGCAATTTTGTACCTTAATATGATAGAGGTTATCACAATTTGTGATAACCTCTATCAGTATTTTTTAGAATCTAGCGCCCCATTCCTCTGCCACGGTCATTTTTCTGGCTATTTTTTGCTTCCTGAAGCTTACGGTATAATTCCCTGCTTTCTAATACACGGGTATAGTATTTAGTGTGGTTTTCAAATTTGACTCACCGAATCCCTCACCATTTTTTTCGATACGTTTTAGCTGCAATTGCTATAGAATGAGTATAGGGACTTTTGGTCGAAAATTATTTAATTATTCATAATAGAACGATTAATAAGCTTGGATTAGGACTTCAGCTGGTATATGAAGTATATCCGTTAATTTCCGAATCATAGAAAGACTTAGTTTTCTTTTCCCTGATAGGACTTCAGACTTTCTTGAACGTGTACCTAACAAGTCACTTAGTTCATTTTCAGATAAGTTCATTTGTTCCATTCGAAACTTTATAGCTTCTATTGGATTTGGATAAGAAACAGGATAATGTGCCTGTTCATATTCTTTGATTAATAGGCTTAAGATTTCTAATTCATCAGAAATTGCAGAGCCCTCTACGATATCAGTTTGCATCAACTCATATACATGAGCCAGAGCATCATCGTATTCTTTCTCAGTTTTAATTGGTTTTAACATAACTAATTGTTTTAGCGTTTATTTTATCATATTGATTATGCGATCCAAACCAGACAATAAAAACAATTTTTAATCGATATTCTATGTCTACGATTAAGCGGTAACTATTACCATGGATATTAAATACAACTCTTTTTTCATTAAGTATAGAAGCATTTTTATATTGTGCTTTTAATTCATTTGGATTATTCCATAGTGCAGAAGCAGCCTCTTCATACCAGCTTAATAATGCTTGTTCTGCCTGATGGAATTCATCAATATAATCTTTTAGAGTTTTTATTGCTATCACTCGCATATTTGACAAAGATACCAAAACGTTCCCAAAACGGGAACGTTTTGTTTTATTAATTTCTTTTTTCAAATTTATGTATGTATAGGGATAGCGATCTTAAAAACTCAATAATAAAGCTTCTTATTTCAAATGCGAATTTGGCAGAGAAAATAAGCGACAATTTGATCAGAAAAAACAGCACATGGGAGTTAGTCGATCAGTTTTCTAAGAATCAAGAATTAATCAAAGAAATTGATTACAATTAGATTGATTTAAGTTTTACTTAGCTCAATATTTTTTAATGCAAAATGCCCCAATTTGCATTGAGGCATTTCGTGATCCCGCTGGGATTTGCACCTAGTGCTAAAATCAGCATTTAAATAGTATTTGAGGCTGTTTTGTAATTCTACTCATTGAATTACTCACTGTTTTTTTAATACGTTTTAGCTGCAATTGCTATAGTTAAATTTAAGCATAAAATTTCATTATTCAAAAGGTGCAAATTTAAAATAATTTTGAAGACAAATAAATCATTCATTATAAGATAACTGCACATAATCTAGCGTTTGCTTTTGATGAGTGTTTTTATGCGCATATAGATATTGATGAAGTTAATATGTACTTTTGTTGAAAGTACACTCTCAAATTACGGGAGATCCAAATATTAAAATTATATTAAGATATAAAGAGAAATCATTCGTCAAATTAAAACTAAAGTAAATAGCCAAAAATACGATTTACTATTTTTTTTAGTATATTTGATAGGTAGATTCATTATAGAAGAAATGGCTAAGATACGAGATCGAAGATTATTAACAGGAGATGAACCAATAGATGTTATAGGTAAACAAATTAAACTCAACATGAATTAAGCTGGGGCGAAATGAAAAAGTTACAAGAAATATTTCTTAAGCTCGGTTTAGGTCAGGAAAATGGACTTTTTATTACTAAGGATAATAAATGGAAAGCCGAAACATCATTCCCAAATCGAGTAAAAAGACTGCTTGAAAAAAGAATTGAACCTGATGCTATTTTTGTGTTTGATAATAAACCATTGATCTTATTTTTTGATAGTCCAGTTAACAAAACGGTATTACACGAAGCAATATGGAACTTTAACGAATGCCCTATTGCCATAATAGTAGAAAATAATATCGTAGAGATCTTTAACGGATTTTCAATTAATGAAGATACCAAATTATTGAAATCTTTAGGAGGTGAAAGTAAGTTGAATGACTTCTCCTATTTTGAATTAGTAACTGGTAGAACTTGGGAACAATATAAAGATGATTTACATTATAAAAATCGTGTAGATTATCATTTATTACAAAATATAAAAGGCGCAAGACAAGTTTTGGTTGGAAAGGACGAAACTAGAGCTAAACTTGTAAATGCGATGTTAGGTAAAGTTATCTTTATAAGGTATCTTATCGATCGCAAGGTTAAAATGAAATTTGACGGAAAGCTTCGTCCTTGGACTAATTCAGAATTTTGTGATCTTTTAGATCATCCACACCAAGTCCAGCAGTTTTTTAAATATCTAGAAGACAAGGAGAAAGGATTTAATGGAGATTTATTTCCGCTTTCAGAAGCTGATTATCAGAAAATAACAATTGAAGATTATAAGGTTTTAAATAATCTGTTACGTGGATACGATTTCGCAGTAAATCAACCCTCTTTATTTGAGTTATACGATTTCTCGATAATTCCAATTGAATTCATAAGCAATGTTTATGAAATGTTCATAGGAAAAGATAATCAGAAAGATGCAGGGGCTTATTATACTCCTTTGTTTCTCGTCGACTATATATTGAAAGAAACGGTTGAGAAAAAATTATATAAGTCTAATGAGCCGATCAATAATTCTGATGATTATTCATATTGCAAAGTTTTAGATCCAGCCTGCGGATCAGGAATTTTTTTAGTAGAGACCCTTCGAAAAATCATTGAAAAATATATAGATGATACTGGAATTGAAATTAAATCTGAAAAGTTTAAAACGGTTATAAAAAATTTAGCGAAGGAAAATATATACGGTGTTGATAAGGATTTGAGCGCAGTTCAAGTTGCTATTTTTTCAATTTACCTGACTTTACTTGATTATTTAGAGCCGCCTGGAATAGAAACATTTAAGTTTCCAATCCTATTTAATTCGAACTTTTTTGAGGGTGATTTTTTTGACGTAAATGCCCCATTTAACGAAAAATTGAATGAAATCGAATTTAGTTTCATATTAGGAAATCCTCCTTGGAAAGGGAACGGAATGGATAAGGTGGGAACTGATTATTTAAAGATAAGGAAAAGGAGTGAAATAAAGTTAAATAGAAAGTATGAAGTTGCCATCAATAATAATGAAATAGCGGAAGGTTTTGTATTAAGAGCCAGTGATTTTACCAGAAAAAATACACAAATTGCTTTCATTATAAGGAGTAGTAGTTTATATAATTTAGGGTATAAAAAGGATGAATTTAGCGCATTTAGACAGTATTTATTGGAAGAATATTTTATTGATAGAGTTTTTGAGTTAGCTCCAGTAAGACATGAGGTATTTGAAAAATCCAATCAGCCAGCGGTTGCGCCAGCCGCAGTTATTTTCTATCGTTACGCCAACGGAGAAAATACAAATAATCACATTCTCTATCACATCTCTTTAAAGCAAAGCCGATTCTTTTCCCTATTTAAAATCTTTACAATAAATCGGAGTGATTATAAAAAAGTGCAACAGTCAAAGCTTAAACAATTTGATTGGCTATGGAAAGTATTAGTATATGGTTCCTACTTAGATTTTAATTTTATAAGGAGGTTGAAGGAAGACTATTTTAGTATAAAACAAGTTATAAATGATAAAGAAAGATTTATTTATGCAACTGGTTTTCACAGTAGATCAAAACCTTTAGAGAATCCCAAAGACACCTCAAGAATTGAAAATATTCCTTTTATAAAAACAAGTGCTATTGATTCCTTTTTTATCAATTACGAGGACATTGACGTTTTAGAAACTGAAAAGATTGATATTATTAAGGATGCAAGAATTTATGATGCTCCAATGCTATTAACCAGAAAAGGGCTTAATATGAGCACACTTACGGTGAAAAATTCTATTTCTTCAAGAAATCTTCTATTTAAAGATGGCATTACATCGGTAAAAGCCTTAAACGAGGCTGATAAATCGATACTTTTTGATATTTCCTCTATTCTTTCATCAGATTTATTTGCATACTATGCGGTAAATACTTTTGTGTCTATTGGGATCGAAAGAGAGCAAGTTCAAAATTATAATAAATTCAGCTTGCCTTACCTTGAACTAGATACAAGTGAGAATTGCAAAAAAATCGAACAGGCGAAAATGGGAATTCATTTAGCAAAAAAAGAATTCCTTGTCGATAATTTTAAGATCGGGAATTTTGAAAAAGAAATAAGCACAGAATTAGAAAAGATAAACCAGTGTATTTATAGCAGGTTGGATTTAAATGACGTCGAATACTCATTAATTGATTATTCTTTAAAAATCAATAGAGAATTGATTATTGGAAATGAAATGAGTAAAAACCGTCTATTTTCTTATTTATCTTTTGAGGACGAGAGTTTAAATATTTATGCTCAGACATTCCTTAATCGCTTTAAATCTAATCTTGGGAATGATAAAAGGAAGTTCATTGTTGAAATTTGGCATACAAAACAAATTATAGGAATGTTATTTAAAGTAATCCCTGTTGAAGAATATTTAAAAGATATCGTTTGGGTTAATCGACAGGATCAGGATAATACTATTTTGTCTTTTTTAATCAAAATCAGTTCAGAAAAAATAACTGATCAGCTATTCGTCCAAAAAGACATAAGAGGTTTTGAAATTGATCAAAATTATTTTTACATATTTAAACCAAATGAAAGGTGCTTATGGCATAAAGCAATTGGATATTTAGATGTCCAGGAATTTTCTGATGCAATATTAAAAGCTGGGAGGAAGGGAAATTGATGTTTGAGGAAATGAACGCGGCCGGTTATGAGTATAATAGCATTTTCTATAATTCTGAACTAGAGGATATCTTATCGAAGGTAATTATATGTTATAAATTGATGTTAGAGGATAATGTAGTTTTAAGTAATAATGAAAATCGCATTAGGGATGTGCTTTATCTTAACTATCTGAATGAAAACTCAGTAAGAAATAAAATTAAACTTAAAAATTACTATTTCGATAGAGAAATCTTAGAAGATGAAACAAATGGCAGAACAGATATTAGAGTCCTTTCACCATACTCTTTTGAAGATACAAAAGCGTATTATATCCTTGAATGTAAAAGATTAAATGCAATAAATCCAGATGGAAAAAGCGGGCTCAACTCCGAGTATACAAATAATGGAATATGTAGATTTGCTTCTAAAACCTATTCAACCTATTATAAAACAAATGGAATGATTGGTTTTGTTGTTGAAGAAATTGACATACACCAGAATACTGCTTCAATTAATAAATTATTGAAGTCATGCACACAAAGTAATACGTCCCAAGTTTTAAAATTTAGAGAGATTATTCCAGATTTTGAATATACATATTGTTCTAGTCATGATTTAAATGGAGATAATATATTGCTATACCATTTAATGCTTGACTTTTCTAAGCATATTGGATAAGCTAATCTGTTTGACAAATATGGATTTTTAAAATGCTTGATACTGTCAAAGAAGGAATAATAATATTAATTGTGACGAAATGCAAAAAGAGACTTGTTGTCTTAGGGAAATAAGCTACTCCAATTAATTTAAAATTTAAAGCCAGAATCAGACACTGACAGAGAAGCCATTGAAAAAATCGCGATCTCCTCATAATGAGTCATCGGCGACTAAACCAACTATTAACTAAGAAATTGGTTTCATTCGCTCATCAATCCGTTATCCTTGTTCTCAATATTTGATTCTTGATTGGCACCCTGAATTTGAAAAACGTCCGTTTTCCTTTGTTTCAATTGATTAATTATAAATCCTCTTATTTGACTTGTAGATCTTAACTTTGAAGGGCTTCCAAAGCGATATTTTTTCAGAATCTCTCTTAATTCTTTTATATTAAATACTTCTAGGGCTATATCGAGTTCATCCTCAGTTTTTTCTCGAATTAATTTGAATAAATCAATAGAGTTGATTTTCTCTTCATCTATAGATTTTTCCATTTCTATGTTCTGGGATTTGTCTAAAAACTCATCTAATTCATACAAAAATGAAGGATTTTCGTTTAATATATTTCCAAGTTTTATTAAGACTTTACTAACCTGCTTAACCTCTTTTTGTCCCATGTTACTTATTATAGTGTTTTTGTAATAAATTCATCAACTATGTTTCTAATGAGCTGTTGAGTCGCTCTCCAATCTGCTTTCGTTTTAGCAGTTGGGGATGACAAATGTGGTTTGTTATCTATCGGCGATTCCGCGATTGAAATCCTTTGAGGTAACTCATTATTAAAAACAAAGTTACTTAGGTGGTAGGTAGGATCCCTCATTTCGAATTGGGTAGATGCGTGTAAATTGGTTCTATAATCCACCTTCGTGAACACAATACCGGCCAACTTAATTATGCAATCTTTTCTTACCTTTTTAAAGGTGTCAATTCTATTTGAAATAAGGCTTATACCTATTTTTGATAAAATATCAGGTGTAGTTGGGATTACGTAATAATCACTCATTATTATACCATTTAGAGTAATTGCGCCTAAATTTGGAGGACAATCGATCAAGATATAGTCGTACTTATCGACAATTGGAGCCAGTTCAGTTTTTAATACGTCTATGTGACTAACGAATGATTTAGAACCGATCTCAATTATTCTATCTTGAATCTCAACTAAGTTGAGGCTAGAGGGAATAAGGTCTAAATTCTTAATTCCACCCACGTTTTTGATTATAGCTTTGTCTAAATCGAAATCTTTTAGGTTATTCAGTTTATCGTTAAATAAATGAAACAGTGTTTGCTTTTTGATATCATTAATATTTTGCCAATCTGTTTGAGATATCAATGAAACCGTTGCATTTGTTTGGGGATCAAGATCAATGACTAATACTTTCTTGCCATTTATTTTAGCAAGTACAGAGGCGATATTTACTGTTAGTGTTGTCTTACCGACCCCGCCTTTTAAATTAATAAAACTAACTATTTTTGTCATAAGTGCCTTAATTTATAATATCCTGCAATTTAAAAATTAAATACAGCTAATTACATATCTAATGAAGTTATTTAGGCTGGTCAGAAAAAATGTAGAGCTAACACCATATAACTTTTTAATTATTTTTGTCTATCAAAACTATTATTTATGTTTTTTCACCACCTCAAAAATTTCAGTCCTTATTCCGGTCATATATATGATGATATGAAAGTTTCTTTCATCCATAAAAAGTCAGGTCATCTTGGGAAGAAAGACAGCCGTTTTGACTTGATTGATAAATTGGGCTACTTTCCGTTTAGGGAATTGATTAGAGATGGTAAGGCTTATTTTATCAGTGATACAGACCTGTACGATTTCCTGAATATGAACGAAATTACCAGTGTCAATTATACGAATGAATCTTATGGTGAATGGGATATAAAACAAAAAGAAATTTTTGAGCCATGCTTTTTCGATGGTTACAATGAGGGCATTAATGCATTTGAACTTAATCTGGGCGTATCTTATCCGGCACTCCTGCATGAACAAAAAGTGCAGTACCTAAAAGTGTTTTGCCTGCATTGCCTTGATTTTCTATATTTTGATGGTGATCTTGATAAAGATTTGTTTTATAATTTGGGCTATTTGCAAGCCAGCCTGTACAGGGGGTTTATAGAAATCAATAATATTAACAGCAGTCTGCCTGAAGGAAGCCCAGGATTACGGTTACATTTTGACAGCCACCTAAAGGTGCTTGACATTTCAAAAATCCCTGAAACAGAGAAACCCGCTATAATTAAAGCGGTGCCAGTCGAAAAACCTAAACCTGAAAAAAGCACCCCTGCTATAGAAACAAGTCCTTCACTTGCTTTTCCTCGCATTGAACTGATGTGCGATTTGGAAGAGGTCGAGGCAATATGGCGTGTCTTAACTGCACCAATGAACACTAGTAAGGGCAAAGAGGAAGCTGCACTAAGCAATAAAGAACTAACAGATTTCTTAGGATCTGCATTTAGTTCGAATGCATTTCCGCAAATATTAAGGCACCCAGAAAATCCGTTTGTTAAAAGAACGTCAAGGGGTGATATGCGTAGTGTACTGAACGCATTAATGTATAGCACCTACAATTTAAACCATGAATACAACCGGAGCGTTAACCAAATTGAATATGTCACTAGCTTAAAACGGCATTTTTCTGTTTTTGATGGCTCTAAACCGGAAAGTATTAAAAACGTCATATCAGCCAACGCCTTGAAAGGCATGAAGGTTATCAAGGAAAGCCGACCGATAAATCCCCATATCGAAGAAATGCTAAGCATCCTTAAAAAACATAAATTATTACATTAATGTCATCGCTTTTGTAAGGGATTTTTCACCATTCCTTTGTATCCATAAAACAAAATTTATGGAAAAAGAGAAAATCCTATTTACAGCGTTATCTGTCAGCGAACTTTCCAGCCTTATGGAAAATTCTGTCAGGAATGCCATTTCAAGTGGCGACCTGAAAAGGCAGGATGTTGACCAACTGCTCAATACCAGACAGGCTGGCGCATTGATTAATTATAAAGCATCGACGCTTTACGGTCTGGTTAAACAGAACAAAATTCCCTTTTCAAAAACAGCTGGTAAATTGCTGTTTTCCAGAAAGAAGTTATTGGCGTGGGTAGGCGCAAAAGGCGACACTGCGGAGAAAATCCCACCACCAACATAACTACATATCCCTATGGCCAAGCAGATATATCCATATAGCAACATAGATATATATCCAGTTTATGTGTAACAAAAACCACTAGCACAGCATGATAATTCGGGACAGCCCAAAAGGTTGTGGTGCGGTCGTTGGCTGTAGAAAGGCGGTTCAGGCAGTCAGTCCCCTTTTCAGCTGAGCAAGCGGAAGTTGGGCAGTGGCCCTACTTGCTTGCCCTGTGCTAGCGCTACAGGGGTTTCAAGTAGCCTCCGGGGCTACTTGTGGGCTCTGCAAGCCCTTTAAGAACCATAATTGGTATACTTTCAGGTATACCAATTAGCTAGCTAAATAACTAAGCAGTTGGCCAGCTAATTACACATACGATTAGCCAGCTAATGGACTAATTCAGAACATCAGAAAGGAACCAAATTTATGAAGATTGACATCATCACAACCGAAGACCTTCGCCAGTTCAAAATAGAACTGTTGCAGGAAATGAAAGGCATCATCAGCCAGGGGAGGGAAAGCCAGCAGAACGGGGAATGGCTAAGGAGCGCACAGGTGCGCAAAATGTTGAACATATCGCCGGGCACCTTACAGAACCTGCGCATCAACGGAACATTGCCCTTCCGCAAGATCGGCGGAACGATGTACTACAGCAAGGCACAAATAGAAAAAATATTGAAAGGAGAATAACATGAAAAATTATCTGAACATACAACAACATGCCCTTAGCGGTTATTTTGAACGGGTGGCACTGGAGAGCCAATTTTACGCCACCCACATCAGCCTGCTGATGGCCTTATTCTACTATAGCGATAGCGATACACCCGAGAAATCCTTTCAGGTCAGCAGGCCAAAGCTGATGCGGTTCTCCCGTATCAAATCTGTTGCCACCTACCACAAGAACATAAAAGACCTCGTGGATTACGGCTACATAGAATACAATCCCTCATGGCATCCTCAACGAGGTACCCAGATAAGGCTGATTATCAAACCGGCAGGCAACCCTTAAACATCCGGGAGATGGAAGATATCAATACAAAATCGGTGCGCTACCCTGTAGCCACCGATATTAAACTCGATAAAATCGCCCTTAAATTGGGCAGGACAAAAAAGACCACCGTCATACAGATGGTAGACTATTTCTACAGGAGCAAGAAAGACCCCTTAGACCTGAACGATGAACTGCTGAAAAAGGAACTTGTTAATGGGAACAACCGGATCATCGGCTTTTTCAAGACGCAGGAAAAAGATTTCCTGTTGCCCATCTTCAGCGATTCGGGTAAGCTGGTCATCATCGCAAAACAGCACACGTTGTACTTTAAAGAGGTTGGAACATATCTTAAACAGGAAATCGAAAATTCAAAGAAGCTTGCAGAGGGCATGACTGCACTGGAACGTGGCATTGCAAGAACACAAACCCATCTGGAAGACAAAGCGCTGCTCAAATTACGCTTTAGCAAGATACTTGAATATTACATCGCCCAAAGGGAATCACTTGGCTGGACTACGGCCAATGTCAAAAAAGAGGAACTACAGGCACATGTCAGGCAGTCACTGGAAAATCTATAATCTATGTTCATCAACATCACCACATCAGAAACGGGAGGCAACAAGGGCAGCAGCGGGGCGCTGGTCAACTACCTGGAAAAGGAAAACCACATGCAGGTCGATAAAGGCAAGGGTCTGGGGCAGGAAAACTGGTTCAACGGTACGGGAAATGAAATCAGCAGGCAGGAAGTCAGGGTAAAGATAGACCATAACATTGCCAAGCTCGGGCGCAACGATGCTAAATTTTTCCTGATCAACATCAGCCCCAGCCAAAAGGAACTGGAGTACCTCTACCAGCATTTCGGAAAGGAAGGGGCAAAAGAAAAGCTGAAGGAATATGCGGTAAAGGTAATGGATGAGTATGCCAAAAACTTTAAAAGACCAGGGATAAATAGCCATAAAGATCTGCTGTGGTACGGCAAGCACGAAAACTACCGCTATTACAAACATACCGACAAAGAAGTAAAGGACGGCACACGGCAAAAGGGTGAGCGTAAAGAGGGACGGCAGGATCATATCCAGATCATCGTGAGCAGGAAGGACATTACCAATACCGTTAAGCTCAGCCCTCAGAACAAATCGAAGGGAAAGAACAGGGAACATTCCGCCAAGCTTGGCGAATTTAACCGAACGGCCTTTAAACAATCCGGTGAAAGCCTGTTCGACGATTTTTTTGATTTCGACAGAGGTCTGAAAGATACCCTTGCCTATGCCAACACCATGAAGAACGGGACGGTCAGTGAGAAAACGCAGATGCAGTTATTGGACACCGTTCTGCACCAAACTGTTCAATCCGATGCCATCAACGAATTGGGCAAGAACGTAGCGGAAGGACTTTTTGCAAGCGTCGGGGAAATGATCGGTGCAACCGGAAAGCTAGGCGCCACTTTGCTCAGTGCACTTTTGGAGCCTGTCTACATTGCGCCCGAGCAAAGCCCGGCAGAGACACCGAAAAAGAAAAAGAAAAAAGGAAAATCACAGGGATACGGTTACAGCCGATAGCCAATTAAATTTAAATGTGGTAAGTCTTAACTGTCAACTTATGCTCAATCGGTACTTTAACAGTCTTATATTCAATCAAGGAGGCAAGGATTCCGGAAATCTAAAAATAATTTATGTCATGTAAAATCCTTTCTCTTGAAGGCACCAAGCCCGCTTTTGGGGAAACATGACACTTTCTGGGCAGAAAGTGTCATGCAAAATTTTTCTTCAAAAGTTGTTAATTGCATTTAAACAGATCAAGATGGTCTGTTAGATGTAAACGAAAATTAGATTTTCCACAAAGTATTCCGGCACGTATTACCTGAAAAACGCAGGCCTTTTTTTGCTTGAATTGATATGATAGTGGAATATTGATAAGGATAACGAAATTTCTTACCTTCGCTTGTAAGGAATTTTAGAGAAGAAAAAAATGGACATCAACCAGTAAGGCAGGCTTTCAGTTAAATGTGCGGCTTGCCCACAATTAACGAAAACTCAATATGGAAAGACCCGTGACCTACAAATTTAAAACGCCCACCCTCACAATCGATATCACCGGAAACATACCCAACTGGTGCACTTACCGTATCCCTTATGCCAAGGCCGAACAGATCAGCATACAAGAGGGAACTGTGATCTGCCAGTTTCACAGCCATGTCCTATACTTTATGGAAGTGATTGAAATTGACCTACATACCGATCTGGCAGCAAGTTATCTGGTTGAAAATACAAGCCTTTTCCTTTATCTTATGATAAAAGGGGGAATGAGCTTTCTAACTCCTGAAGGAAAACCGATCGCCAATGCGCCAGAAGGGGTATGCTACGCTACCTATAATAAATCCGGTGAATACGTACTTCACTTACCAAAGGGAAAATATCTTATATGCTATCTCTGTCCACGGCCTTTATGGATTTTAAGGAACCTGGATCGTTACCCAAGGCTTAGACCATTTATGGAAAGCATGGACAATAGCGACGACCTGTTTGACCACATGCCTGCTTGCCTGATAGACAGTGATATGAAAGATAACCTGAAACAGTTGCTTGAGGATAAGGAAACTAAGGGTGTAGATCTAGAATCGCTCTTGTCTGGTGATGCTAAAATACTCATTGACGATTATCAGCGGCTTTTAGATGTTAAATTTGCCCAACGTGCCTACCGCATCAAAGATTTCCTGGAGAATAATTTTGCGGACGCCTCGCTGGATAACACCGCTCTTGCCCGCATGTTCAATGTCTCTGAAAAAACCATGATCGATGACTTCAAGGATCAGCTTGGCAACACTCCATACCACTACCTAATACAGGTTCGTATGGTACATGCCAAACGGATGCTGACCATGGATAAAATGCACGTCAAAGATGTTTACATCAAGGTAGGATACAGAGATTTACACAGTTTTCAGGTCCAATACAAAAAGTCAATGGGAAATCCGCCTTCTGACGACGATAAGGGCTGATTTTAACCGTTTTTCTAAGCTCATTAAAGAGTTTTGCGCAAAAAACACACATTTTGAGGCCATTTTTGCCCCGAAATTGGGTGAAAATGGTGTGTTTAATGCTTGCTTGGTAAAAAATCATTATTGAAATTTAGTTTAATAAAAAGAAGATGGTTACCAAACGGATTAGGAAACATGGAAAACACGAACAATATCTATATCATAAAGCCAGTTGGTTATCATGATATGGAGGAGATCATAGCGATATTTGACAACAGGAAAAAGGCCGAAAATTTTATAGACAGGTTTAAAACCCGTCCTACAGATCTTGAAATTGTTGAGGCGCCTATAAACCCCGAATATATCGTCAACAAGCAGGCCGACCCCTATCTGGTAACACTTCGAGAAAATACAAATGATCCGGTAAACCTCGCAGTCAGTGATCTGATTGAACAAGCTGAAGCGGCTGCGAGAGAAGAGTATGACATATTTTTTTACAATGGAGCAAAAAGGTCGGAAGGTGTCTTTAATATTATGCTTTTTTCAGGAAGCGAGCAAGAAGCGCTGTCAAGGGCAATAGAAAAGAGGGATGAAACCGTTGCCTCTGGCGAATGGGACAAAGAATACCAACAAAAACTAAAAAAACAAACAAAGGTGGCAGATCATGAACAAGACTTTAAAAGAATGGGTGGGTAGTACCGTATGACGGCCGTCCATTCCTGACGGTGAAGTGCCAGATACAGGATAGCAGTCCCAGAGACAACAGCTGCTATCCGCAAATGATCCCGGTCGGTACTAGGTAAGAGGATGCCGGATCTGGTACAGGGAAGGTGGGTACAACCTTAAAGTGCAGGCAGTGAATGGGCAGGTGGTGCCAAGGTCGCCCTGCTGGTGTTTAAGAGCAATGAATTAAAAAAGGTAAGAAATGAAAATTGTAGATGCAGCGAAAATGATAGACATTGCCAGGATCATATCCTTAATGGCAATGCTTGCCTATATGGTACTGCTGTTCATCCGTTTTATGAACTTCTACCTGTCAGGAAGGTGGTATATCAATATATCCATTCAGACGATCTTCAAATGCCCTTACGCCCGAAAGAGAGTGGCTAACAGAGTTATTCATGACCATAAAAATGCGGTGCATCGAACAAACCCGGATAGTCGAGACAGGGCTATCCGGGAAATGAAAACCAAAGTATCGAGATACGATGGTAATCAGTGAGGTCTGCTAAAAGACACCCTATAACATTATTACATCATTAAAGGTAAGCATATTGCCTGAAATATATGCGCCAACGGCTTATGGCCTTAACTAAAAAATTAACAGGAGCGATTGTAGCAATTGCTTTTGTTTTAACCGCTCTAATAACTTTTGCTTTTAAAGCGAATGATAAAAGTGAAGCCAGTAAAAGGTTTACCACTACCTGGTATTATAATTCTGACTCAGATGCTTCAGGAGATATTACCGATGGTAGCAAATGGATTAAGGTGAATCCAAACCATACTGGCTGTGTGTCAGCAAACGAGGCACTACCTTGTCAATTGGAGGTTGATAACGCAGTTACCAACAGTTCACAGCTTGATGCTTATTTCACTACCCAATATAGTGATAGCCCAACCGCAATTAAAGCTGCTGCTACTTCCAGAAGACCAATGCCAGATTAAAGATTAAATAATGCAGTTCTGACTGCTCTATTAATCATTTTAAGGTGGGGTTAATATTAAACCCCACCTTTTAAATTTATCTTTTGTTTTGCTCCATCCCAGATATAGAGATAACGTCTTCGGGTATAGGAAGGGCATATCTCAGATCATTAGGTAATAATTTATATTCTTTATTATTAACATTCCTCATAAGTAGGATTTCAGCTCCTTCCTTATTCAATCTTTTAATATCCATCCACCGGATGTCCCGAAACAACAACTCTTTTCTCCGCTCTTTAAGAATGATTGACAAGGCTTCTTCTTTACTAGATGCTGTAAATGGAACAAATGTGCCTGCACGCCAGCGCGCAACCAATAACGTGTTAAGGTCTTTCATCGCTTCGGACAATTTTCCAGCTCTTGCATAGCACTCAGCCCTGGTCAAGTAGACTTCGTTAACAGCCGTACCAGCAAAAAGACTTGCCCCTTCAGTGAACCTTGCTTTATAGCCAGCTGTGCCATCACCATTATCCTTAAATAGGATTGCCTTGCGCAAATCATTTTCGTTATCGTACAATGCTAACAGTTCAGGATTTACCTTGGCTCTGGCCAAGTTCAGGATTTGACCTACTGAAATCTGATTTTCGGAGATAACCTCTCTATTGAACCTATCAATTGGAAGCGGGCTAGCCGAATTAAGACTGTTGTAATCTAACAAGGTATGATAAAGGCGAAGACAGGAATCAGCATACAGCACGGCATTGTTATAATCCTGCATTGAAAGATATGCTCTGGCGACCATCGCATACGCAGCAGGTTTTGACGCTCTAACTTTGCTTAGTGGTATCAGTGGCAATAAGTGAATGGAAACCTTCAGATCATTCAGTATCTGTTGGTATGTTCGCTCCACGGATGAACGTACAGAAGGTTCATTGAAGTTTATATTCAGTCTTAAAGGAAGGCCCAGATCGGTATCCGATGTACTTCTGTCATATGCCAATGCCCAGATAAAACTTGCCTGCAATAAACGTTTTCCTCGAAAATAATATGCCTGACCTTTAATATTGTCCCATTCAGTATTATTACTGTTTGACCTTTTAACCTTCTCTATTCCCTCAATTACCGAATTACAATAGTAGACTGCGGTACTAAATTCCCGCCAGCTATTGTCTTCTGGCCTAAACAAATAATCTTTTTCCCATGTATATGTCCGTCGATCGACGTCCGAAGACAGGCTGAGGTAATGAGCCGAGGTAAGATAGAAATCATCTGAACTCATTTCACCGGAATTAGGCTCAGCGGCAAAGACTGAATAATTATCAAGCAAAGATTGAAAATCTTCCAATTTGGAAGGTACAGCCAATTTTTTATCGGGTTTTACATCGAGATATTTCTGGCAGCTTATTAAACTAATAATTATTGCTGCAGCAATGGAAAAATTAAGATATTTTGTGTTCATAAGAATAAAATTTAAAATTTCGCCCTAATTCCCAATGTCCAATTTTTTGAAGAGGGAATTGCATTAGATTGGGCATAATCAGGATCTAAACTACTTTTATTTGCCTTCCATACTAAGCCAAGGTCGCTTACGTTAGTGTAAAAATCAATTGACTTTATAGGTAGTTTACCGAGATTTTTACCGTTTAGTCGATACTGAAGGTTGAGATATTGTAGTCTGATGTGATCTGCTTTTTCAACCAACGGCTCGCTAAAAGTATAAAGAGCTTGCATACTGCTTGAAAATGGATACTCGAAAGCTGGAACATTTGTGTTTTTCTCATCGCCTGGCAATTGCCACCTTTTACTAAAGTCTGCATGGCCTTGGCCATCGGTATACAAATTGGGATAGTTGATACTTTCTTTTCTGAAATAATAACTCGCTTTATAAGTAATTTGAATGGTCAAACTAAAATTATGATATGCAAAAGTATTTCCCAATGTTCCAAATAATGTTGGAAGTGCAGATCCAAAATATTTAAGGTCTTCAATTTGCGTTCCCGATGAAGTAATTAAATTGTAGTCCTTACTGATCTGATCATTAATGTAACCTCTGGGCTGCCCGTTAGCCGGGTCTAGTCCCGCCCACCTGTAGGCATAAACACTGTAGATTGGTTTACCTTCTATACCTGAAATATTATTACTGTTATTTACATAAAAATTTCCATTTGTACTATTTAGATAATATTGGGTCACTTCATTTTTTGCTATACTAAGATTTAAACTGCTAAACCACTTAAAATTCCCATTTAAATTAGAAGTATTAATTTGTAAGTCCCATCCGCTGGCTTTCATAGCAGCAACATTTTTTATAATAAAAGAACCAATACCAGCCGTATAGTCTATTGGGGTATTACCAAATAAGTCAGTTCCCTTTTTACGGTAATAGTCTAAACTTCCACTTATTCTACCTGAGTTAGTTTTAAAATCTATCCCAAAATTTAATATAGAAGTGTTTTCCCATTTTAGCTCTGGGTCTGCATACTTACTAAAAGTAGAATAAGGCGTTAATGTATTGGAAGAAAGCCGACCTGAATATTGAATGGTAGTTAGCGCACTTTTGCTTGGATCAACATTTCCTGTTAGACCATAGGTTGCCCTGAATTTAAGATAAGGGATCAGGTCGTTTTCAAAAAAATGCTCTTTAGAAATCTCCCAACTCAAACCCGCAGACCATAAAGGTTTCCATTTGTCGTTAGTACTTACACCAAATAAATTAGAAGCGTCCCGTCTAGCACTTAAGGAGGCTGTATATTTATCCTTATAAGTATATGCTGCATTGGCAAATAGAGAAACAAATCTGTTCAATTGCTCAGTTATACCATCCCGGCCTGAAATGAATGATTTAACTCCGCTGATCAAATTAGGGTATTCAGTAGTATAATCCACAATACCCGACGTTGATAAATCTGAGTTGTATCCATATAAACGGCTATAATTCGATGTGTTTTTCACTTGCCTTAATTCCGCACCTGCAATAATATTTAAGCTATGGATGTTCCAATCCTGATTAAAACTTAATTGAGACCGAAGGCCAGTAGATTGCATCAGGTTATCAGTTAAATCCAAAAGACCACCTTTAGGTATTTTGTAGGTAAGCTCTCCAGTAGGAGAAATCTGGGTGTAACCGTTCACAAGGTTTCTGGCAAAATAGCTATCTTCTCCTTGAAGACTATTTACGGAGTTATTCTGACGTTCATATTGGTATTTCAGATCAACATTAAATCCCATTGGTAGGCGATAGCTAATCCCGGTATTAATCACTAGATCATTGATGCTATTCCTATTTTGTACGTTCAGATAATCTGTCAGGGGGTAATATCTCCAGTCGGCAAGTTTACCGTTTCCAACTGTTTCTATGAAAGATAACCTCCAATCCTTGGGGATGGCTACAGCATTTCCATTTTCATCTGCAAATTGAGCATAAGGATATAAGTTGCTATTCCGAGAAATAATTGAGCCATATCCGGGTCTTCCTGATGCCAGTTCGCTTGCATTGAACCAGATTGAAGTTGAAAATTCCAAGGCTTCCAACGGCCGGTAAGTATTTTGAAGTTTTAAACTATATCGCTTAAACTTGTCGTTTAAAACGCTGTTGTTGTGGTCATAGCTACCCGACAATGCCCAAGTAGTTAGTTCATTACCTCCATTGATGTTTAAAGCATATTGTTGGTTGAATGATCTCTGATAGAAATATTTCGTGAAATCGTTCCTAACATCTTTTTTGGTAAGCACTTCGATTTGGCGTTCAATTTCTTGAGCTAATTGTGGTGATGCTGTCGCTCTCTGTGTAAGCAGCTCGATTACAGGGGATAAAGCTGGTTTTGATGGTGAATTAATATCACTATCATAAAAACCTTTTTCATATAGTGTTTTTTCAACTTGGATGAAATCGCTGCTGGGCATTTGATTAAGATAGCCCAGGTCCGGTTTTCCTGTAATAGAGACATTGGAGTTAAAATCAACAGTAAACCCTTGGTTGTATTTCCCTTTTTTACTTGTTATTACAATTACACCATTCCCAGCACGTGTTCCCCAAATAGATGCTGCAGCGGCATCTTTTAATATAGTGATACTTTCAACATCATTTGGGTTAATATTTTTCGGATCACCCTCGTATGGGAAATTATCCAGTATAATTAATGGATCTTTTGGGCCCTGAATGGTGCTAAGTCCCCTAATCATTAATCGTCCATTGCTTCCACTGCTATTTCTGTCAACAATAACGCTGTTTGCAACTGCCTCCAAACGATCCAAAATGAAAGCCCCTGTTTGTTGGTTGATGCTTTTATTATCAATTACCGTAAACGATCCTGTTGAACGTTCTTTTGGAAGTTGCTGGTAACCAGTTGAAATAATTACCTCGTTAAGTTCATGAGCCTGTTCTTCCAATAAAATCTGAATCGGTAGAGGCTCTGCTTGATTAATAATAACTTTTTTATCAGTGTAGCCAACATGGCTGATTTCCAGCATCAAAGGATGACTATGATATTCTATTTTGAAATTTCCGTTTTTATCTGTTTTAATAATTGTACCTTTTATTGCTGTTGCAATAGCAGCCCCTGAAAGAAGTTTCTTATCCTCCGCAGACCTAATCACACCATTGAGCTTATACTGGCTCTTACCTATATTGGCAACTAATACCAAAGCCATCAAAATAATTAACTTTTTCATTATCTTGTCTTATTAGTGGGGTTTGGAAATGGATTGTTTTTGTCTGAAATGACAAGCATATTAATTTCCTTTGATCCTAATGTCAGCACCAAATTTTTTTCTTGAAGTTCCTTTTCAAGCTCATTCATGCTTTTTGCTCGGCTGGCAAGACTTTTAACTTGATCTGTTATTCCGGTTTCGTTAATTACCGGATGGGTGATAAAATCTAAAGAATTAAGTGCATAGGAATAAAATTCCAGATTTACCGCTTGATCTGAATAAACAGATGATATTTTTCTCTTACGGTTTCGGATAGAAAGTAATAAACAATCAACCTTTCTCTTTTCGATACGGGCATAATATGATGTACTAAGGTTCAATCCTGTTAATATTTGCTCATATAGTTGATCAGCTTGATCAACCGGTACCATTACATCGTAGTTGAAACAATGTTCACTTTCCCATTCTTCTTTGTTACTTCGCTTTTTATCAAATTCTAAAGCTTCCGATTTAGCCACCTCTAAGATTAGCCTATTTTCAGTAAAGGCATCATGACGTGACCTGAACAGGTTTAAGGCTGCAACTCTGTATATGGTTAAAAGCGACGAATTTGTAAATACTCTTCGATTGGTTATACCTTGACTTTGTCTGGTGGTCGTTCCTCCCGGCAATCCCGATTGGTACCCTTTTGTTAGAATTGAATAAGCAAGAATATTTTTCGTATTAGCGTCATTATCAATAAAAAGTGGTCTATCCAAGTTAAAATCTGTTTTAGTTGTCAACTCTATACCCCGTTTCATAAGAACCTTCCTTACATTTTGAATATTCAATTCTTCAGCTCCTGTAATCGCTGCTATGGTACCGGATTGATCTATCCATATATAATGTGGAATAAGCTGATGCGGGAATAATTTTTCAAGTAACCTGTCTGTAACTACAGATGCTAGATTTAAAGCTTTGACGGTGGCGTTACTTTTTAAGAAAGCTTCAGCCTTTTTTGCTTCTTCATTTGTTACTGGTAATATTACGAGGCTATCGCTAAGCTTTGTCTGTAATTTATGTGCACTTGGCATGGCCGCAATACAAGAAGAACACCAGGTCGCCCAAAAATCTAGGATGATTAATTTGCCTTTATAGGCATTCAGTGTATTAGCCTTTTTGCCGGTTGGATGGTTAACCACTTGCAAAGCCATGTTCCAAACGTCTTCTGGAATGGCGTCGCCGATGTTTAGGGGCTTTATGTTATTGTCGTCCTGGCTTTGTGCATCCGCCTTAAAAAAAAGGCAAAGCGTTGCCAGTACTATGGTTAGTAGAATTTTTTTCATTAGTTTATTATGAAATAATAAGTTGGTCAGTTGATAAAGAATAGAAAAAAGCACGGCGACGAGCATCTCCCTATATGAAATGCCGCCGCCTGCTGGTTATTTTAATCAGCTAGACTGGTGATTTTATGATCAATTTGAACAATTCCTTTTGAGAAAGGATAGGAACACAAAAATTAGCAAGCACCGTCTTTATTAGGCAGTAATGACTTTGGTGTGTGGTGTTAAGATTTTGGAGTGCTTTTTTATGATAGCGCTTGCAGACTGCTAACGTTATTTTCACATATAAGCAACAACGATTGGCAAGAAATAAATTGGTTGGTTTTGCAGGCATCATAGTTGAGATTAATTGGGTTCAATCTCAAACGAAACGTGCCTTTGTTTAAATGGTTAAGGAGTGGTATGTTCCGTCTTGTACAGATGAGGCACGGCAAAGAGCCCACGATGTATAAGCTGATAGGAACAACCACCCCTTGACCATTATTATATGGAAGGGATAGAGTTGTTCACATATCATCTCACACCGTTTTTGAAAATTTGCCGTTTCCATCTGCGAGATTTGTAGTAAAAACTCCGTCTATAGTAGACCAAATAAAGTTTTCAAATATATCAATACTTTTTTAAAATTAATGTCTCTGTTTCTTTTAGGATCGTTTAGTTATTGCAAAATCTTGTTTTATTATCTATTTTTACGCAGTAAATATTTGATTTTACTAACAAATAGTTATAAACCAAATATATAGCTTATCCGTTTAACTAAAAACCTACTTTTGTTATCCTTGCTAGAGGATTTGAGACACTTTTATACTACATTTATATTATGGGCGCAATTCACAACAAAATAAAAAAACTTCGAGAAGGGTTATTCACCCAACAGGAAATGGCTGATAAGCTCCATATTCATTTAAAAACATGGCAAAAAATCGAGAATGGCATTACGAAGTTAGATGTTGACCGATTGAAAGCAATAGCCGAACTCTTTGAAATGACAATTGAAGATTTGATCAATGTTGAGGATAGTGTTTATATTAGTGAGATTAAAAATAATGACGTAGGATTTAACAATAGTTCAGTTACCATTAATCATAAATCAGAGGTTGAAACACAACTTTATGAACGAATGATAGCCGAAAAGGATAAAATAATAATTGACAAGGATAAAGAGATTGAATATCTTCGGGGCTTGTTGGCTAAAAACATAGGGAAATGACAACAGGAACAAAAATAAGGTTATTACGAGAGCAAAAGCATTGGGATCAGAGCGTTGTTGCTGATGCGCTGGGGGTGACCCAGCCTGCGGTATCAAAGCTCGAATCAGATCAAACCAAACTCTCTTGGGACAGTGCCGTTAAGTTAGCTCACCTTTTCGAAGTCGATCCCGAATACTTTTTCGATTCCAATGTAAATAACTATGTTTATAATAATCAAAAGGTAAATCAATTGTTTAATTCTGAATACTCTGAAACAGATTTAGAGCTTATTAAACAGTTATACAACGAGCAATTAAAATCCAAAGACGAACTGCTACAAGAACGCAATATGCGTATTGCGGAACTTAAAGATAATATAACAGAATTGAGAAAAGAAGTGGCTGAATTAAAAAATCATTCCAAGGTCTGAAAAGTTACCATCAACGTTAAAAAGCTGCTATCAAAAAAGTAGCTTTTTTTTTGCGCTTCGTGAATAACCTTGCAGTTTGCGGTATTGTTAGAGAAAGTTTCATTTTCTAGTTTTATAGCTTGTAATCCAAAGGATTATTGCACGAGCATTGTCGTTATTAATGCCATTATAACCACTAGATATATTCGTATGAATTGAAGTTATATTTAGGGTGAAATCAAATAATTGAAATACTTTATCATCGGAATTTATTAATTTTACCGATGAGAGCGTTAATGCGGGGGTAAGGTCATTCTGGCCTACCTCCGTTTTTTTTGATATCGGAGTACCTACTGGATATACGCTTTTCCAAATTTTTGACTACAAATATGGAGCAGTTTAAAAATGACATATTGTACCATGCCATATGTTCAGAGCAGGAGAGTGATTATTTAGGCTACCTTACTGATCTGGCCAAGTGGAGTATTGCAAACCAAGGCGCATGCGTGAACGAAAAAACGCCAGCCATTCTGCGGGATGATATATTAAACGCCATCGAGCGGGTTAAAAAGCTTAAAGGACTTCTTACCGAATTAGCCCAAAACGGCTATACCATCAGAGGCGGAAATCAATACCCCGACTATGATTTTTACAGTAATTATTTTAAAAAGGCGATAGCTAGCGCAAGAACCATTTTACGAAAGCTCGATCCATATTTGACAACACACAGAAGGGTTGCTGATAGATTTGCGCTTGGCGAGCTAAGCCCGGGATACTGACATTTATTATACCTATCATAAAAAAACGCTTATGCCACAATCCAACAACCTCCACAACCTCCAAGAAATACAGATTTCAAACATCCAAGTGGGTACATTTATTGTAAATTTGGGTGTAATTTTAGAGATCGATCAAAAGGATAATTTTATCAACCTTGTCATTTCCAGAATGAACGAGAAACAGGTGATCAAATTTGAAAAAGATGTATCTCTGATCATTTATTAAACCACTGAAAATGGATTTTGGGCAGGGACTTAGGTATGCATATTTCCCTTTTCCTTCTTCGGCAAGTCTACTGACTAAAATGTCGTTATAGGCTCCGTCATGTTTGATCAATTCTTCACTGCTATAGGAATTGGCCCTAATGGCGTGTCCTTCCCGGCATCTCCGATCGAAATAAATAATACAATGACCTTTAGCAAATGTTTGGGTGTATAGATTTTTCTGATTTGCTTTGGCCAGCGCATCAGTTTCATTTTGTGTTTTGCCACTCGGCATTATAATATCCATATAAAAGAAATTTGTGCATTGGATAACTCTGTTGTCAAATAATAACTTATTATCTAACGTACCCTTTTGTTGTTCTGAATAGGTTCTGCGAGATCACAAGCCCAATCCGGTCAGTTTTTTAATCTTGGCAGCGATCCCATTTGTCACCTCCGTGGAATTATGATCTGGGAAAGTGATTTTTTTAGCGTAGTCCGGACGACTTAATACCTTATGGCTCCCTTTCTGGCTTTTTACAAACCAGCCAGCTTTTTTTAATTTCCTGAATAGTTGCGAACATTTCATCTCTATTCTCCTTTCTCAAATCAAGTTAGCAATTATTTTAAAAAGATGCAAACCAACGAGATACATATCGATTCGGGCTGTGTTTAAATGACGTTGCATTTCTATGTTTAACAAATAGTCGCCTTTTATAGAGCCATTCATAACTTTCGAGAATCACCTTTTTCCAAGAGATTAAATCGAAAGGCCGACCTGCTTATTAATTGTTTTTGATAACATCCTTACCAGGCTTTAAAGCGTTTTACTATTTCGGGATTTAATGTGTATTATAATTTAGAATAATTATAAATTGATATATTTGAGACGATCTAAATATCGATTATGAAAAAAAATCTCTCAATTTTGCTGCTCTCATGCAGTCTAATCCTGAACTTCTCCTGTAAGAAGAACTCCGAAGAACAGACCGATCACTCTCGCCTGGATTCACTAAACAAAATTGCCTTTATCGGGATTGATCAGGCTAAAAATTATGCGCTGAATTTAAATCGCAAGCCAAATAGCAAATTAATGTCAGGTTCCTTTGGATCGGTTTCCAGCATCGGAAGTCGGCAGGGGACTTCAGGTCAGACCAATAGCGTAGATACTGTTTTTACTGTAAAAGACCGGACTGGCATTAACGCTTTCTATATTATAAACTTTAAACCGAGCGGGTTTTGTATCGTATCCGCTGATGCCCGGGCACCTGCGATGCTCGCCTATTCGGAAACGGGAAAATTTGATCAGAAAAAGGGCCCCGAAGGGTTAATGGGGTGGCTCGGTGACGTCACGCACAGTATAGACAACATTCGTGCGAATGAATTTTCGGTGAAGCCGAAAAATCCATCATCAAGCCAGAGCGGCAATAATGCTAAGGGAAAGCTAGCTTGGGTCAACGGAGAATTACCTACTTCTACACCCGACTATTTGTTGGTCGAGTCTAAAGATCCGCTTGTACAAACCTCTTGGGGTCAATCGGATGGATATAATGATCTTTGTCCTCATCAGAATTGCGGCTCCACTTATGCAAGTAATGGCAGAGCACTTACGGGCTGCGTTGCAACGGCAATTGCCCAAATAGCAGGCTATCATAAGTTTCCTGCTGCCTACAACTGGGCTTTAATGAATAACCATTCCGGATCAACTGAAACATCCAGACTAATGTACAATATCGGTATTGCCGTGGATATGGATTACGATTGTGACGGTTCTGGGACTAACGGAGGAACCAAAACTGTAAATGGTTTTACGATGTTAGGTTACAATATGTCTAAAAAAGATTTTGAGGCCTTCACTGCATCCGACCCAACGAATGATTTCTTAGCTGAATTAAGGGCAAACAGGCCATTCATTATTTCCGGAGGTAGAAAAGGCTCGTTCTTGTTCTTTAACAGTTATAAAGGCGGACACGAGTGGGTATGTGACGGTTTCTACAGGTACAAGTTTACCCGTATTGAAGTAATTCAGGTTGACCCTGACTATGCGATTGAACGGGAAGTAATTACCTATCCGACCTTCTACCATATGAATTGGGGATGGAGCGGAAGTTACAATGGTTGGTTTATGATCGGACATTTTGCACCAAGGATTACCAATTTCCGGGATACTTACAGGGACGATCACGAAGGAACCTATAATTACAAAAATACCATGTACTATAATATAACACCACGATGAGAAAGATGACAAGATTAGTAATTTTGATTTTTATGATATACCCGTTGGTCTCCTGCAAAAAAAAGCTGGTGGCAGATGTTGCGGTGGAAACGGGTGTGATGCTTTCTGTTAAAAGCAATGCGCAGACCGATCTTCTGGCTCCTGGTACTGCAAACGGATTCAATGAGCAGAACATACAGGTTTTTAACCTGATAAATGGCACGTATCAGCCCGTAAACAAACCGTCAATGGATCTTCCGAAAAATATTAAAATATACAAGAAGCAGGGTTCAACGGAGTATCAATTAGAATTATTTGTAAACACCGAAGTAGATAAAAGCGGGATAAGTTATACCCTCATTCAGTTCGGTGAAAATAAGCCGGATACTGTTAAGTCAGAGGTCGTAAAAAAAGGGGGATCAATCGGATTGGGAAAGGTATGGCTAAATGACACGCAGATAGACAGGTTTACCCCATCTATTGTGATCAAATAAATATCGAACGGTGCCGTACCGCATGTCATAAAAAACGGGTTGTAAAGGAAATGGTGATGGGTTGTGGGATGGTGTAAATCATCCCACAATACCTCTCTAACTGGCCTCCCCACATTTGCGGCTTGCGGAACGGCCTCGCTCATGGCTTTGGCTGTTCCCGCTTTTGGCATATACGGAGAAGACAGTAACAGGGAACTACAGTTCGTCCGGTTTGAACCCAATGCGCTGCCTTTTTGGTACTGGCTTTTCCTGCTTTTCGAGCAGCTCGTCCAGATAACGGAAAACGATTTCCATGTTTTTGTCCTGGTTGTCCAGTTTCCCTTTGATCTTTTCAATTTCCAGTCTAATCTCCGTATTGTCGGAAAGCACATGGCGCATTCTGGTGAAGATGCGGATGATCTGGATGTTTACCTCGATAGCCTTAGCACTGTTCAGTACGCTGGAAAGCATTGCCACCCCTTGTTCAGTAAAGGCCATGATGTTATATTTGGAATGCGCCCCGTGTCTTAAGGTGCCAAATTGGCTCCTTAAGATTTTCTGTTCATCCGTACTCATTTCAAACATAAAATCTTCGGGAAAACGCTCCAAATTCCTTTTCACCTGTCGTTTTAGCTGTTTGGTTTCCACCCCGTACAGTTCAGCCAGATCGGAATCCAGCATAACCTTATGTCCCCTTACGATGTAGATCTGATTCATAACCAGTTCATCGGAAATATTGATTTTTGTGTCCATTCTTTTTTGATGCATTTGAAAACGGTCGGCAGATAATCGCCGACCGGGTCAGATTAATTAAACTGAGGCGAATAGCTGTCTTAACGGTGCCATGTCGCTGCCAACTTTTTCGTCCAGTATCTTGGCGTACAGTTGGGTGGTGCGGAGGTTGGTGTGCCCGAGCATTTTTGAAACGCTTTCAATGGGTACTCCATTCATCAGCGTTATGGTGGTGGCGAATGTCCGCTTGGCAATACGGTTGCCGAGTGTTTTAGCGACATCTGCAATAGCGGCAATTTCGACCAGATACTCGTTCATTTTCTGGTTACTGGAAACGGGCAATGCTCTGTCATAGTTAATGCACACCGGATGGTCTTTATACCTGTCTAGTATGGCTTCCGCAATTGGGAGCAACGGGATGGCTGCCCTGGTATTCGTTTTCTGTCTGTAGGTCACGATCCAGCGTTCACCGTCAGCGCCAATGCCGATGTCTGATGGCCTGAGTTTGTACACGTCCGCATAGGACAGTCCAGTATAACAGCTGAACAGAAAAAAATCCCGTACCTGCGAAAGCCTTTGGGTGGTAAATTCCTTTTCCGCTATCCTTTGCAGTTCGTCCGCTGTAAGGTAGTTTCTGTGCACATCTTTTGATTTCAGCTTATAGCCGAAGAACGGGTCTGCACTGATCCATTTGTTTGCCATGCAGATGCGGACGATTTTGCCCAAGTTCTTAAGGTGTTTAATCGCTGTGTTGTTGGTATTGGCTTTTTCGGTACGCAGGTAAAAATCGAACCCACTGATAAATTCATGGTCTATCTTTTTAATAGCAATGTCGCTTGTATTGTAGTTAAAAGACAGGAAATTCAGTACGTGCCTTTCAAGCACTTCAAACCTTTTGAGCGTACCACTTGCATAGTCTTTACCTACCAATGCTTTCATGCCCTTGTTATGGACTTTGATGGCCTCGCAAAGGGTATGCGCCTTTTCCGCCTTGCCGAGGAATTTGCACTTCACGCCCTCAGCAGTGATTTCTTCATCTTCCACGCACAGCAGGGTATGGGAGGCGGTAACCCCCGCTTTCATCTTATCAAGGTAAGCATTCAGGGTTTTGGCATCTTCCTTTGTGCCGCACATGTGGCCAGCTTTGGCATTCCATAGTTCTGGTTCGCATTTTCTGCTGGCGGACATTTCCACGGGTTTTCCGTCAACGGTTATCCTTAGATAGATGGGAACGGCACCTTTAACATAGTTTTTGGGTTTCTTCAGGTAGAAGAGCAGGCTGAAATTAGTTTTCATGATCAACTGATTTAAGGTTAACAAAGTTAGCCTTGCAGTTTAATCGTATCAAGTCGTTCAATGATTGAACTTTCTGTAAGTCAATTACTTACATTATTTTTAGTGAGTAAATCGCTTTTCAAAACTACTCACTGAATCACTCACTTTTTTTATGCGATTTATTGCATATTTTGGTATTTCCAGTAAAGCAAAAAAGCCTGCAATCATTTGATTTGCAGGCTTTTACGTAATTTTGATACTATCCTCTGTGATCCCGCTGGGATTCGAACCCAGGACCACTACATTAAAAGTGTAATGCTCTACCAGCTGAGCTACGGAATCATCTTCTGTTTGAAGAGGGTGCAAAGATAGGAATTAAAAGTTTTTACGCAATAAATTTTTAAAAATAATTCCAATTTTATGCCTATTGAAGTTGAAAAACTCATACAACTATTTGATATATTGATCGGTAGATGTTTTTTTAGAGCTTTATTTTTTTTCGATAGCCACCTATTTATAGGAGTATTATATGCGGATATAGAATAGAATTTGATCTCTAAGCCGTTTTATACACAAGCTTGCATTATTATTTGGAATACTGAACAGTGTTCAGTAACTTTGTTTTGTAATTAAAACTATGGGCATATCTGATAGAAAAGAACGCGAAAAGGGAGAGATGAAGAAATTGATCACTGATGCCGCTATGCGTATGTTTTTGGAGGACGGTTATGCAAAAACATCCATAAGAAATATCGCTGAATCCATAGAATACAGCCCAGGTACAATCTACTTGTATTATAAAGATAAAGATGAACTGCTGTACGAGGTGCAGCGACAAGCGTTTTTAAAACTTGTATCTGCCTTTAAAGAGCACGCAACCAGTGCAGATCCCTTGGTTCGCTTATCACAAATGGGGAAAACTTATGTTTCTTTTGGTTTGGAAAATCCTGAGTTATACGATCTGATGTTTATTATCCGCGCGCCAATGAATGTGGATTGTGAAGTGCATGATGACAATGGCTTAGAATGTTTTGGTTACTTGCTGCGTACACTGGAAGAATGTATGGCTAGCGATTTACTGATATTTAAAGACCCCAATCAAGCTGCTTTGCAAGTTTGGTCTATGATGCATGGATTGGTATCGCTGAATATACGCTGCCGGTTAAAAATCATGTTGTTAGATGAATCTTCCATGCAACTGGTACTTAACAATGCAATAGATGAATATATTACTTCTATTATAAAATAGTTTTTTTTGCCATTTTACTGAACGATGTTCAGTCTATATACAGTACTTATTACTTTGACAATATTTATAATAAAGCACATTTTTTTTGACCACAAATAAACACCGTTCATTATGTATACATCATTTATTAAGGCTTCAGCTATTATGTTATGGCTAGTAATATCTTCAAACCATGGAATCGCGCAGCAGCGCAACCAATTGGATGAATACATTACCCAGGCTTTTAGTCAAAATCAAAGTCTAAAGCAGCAGCAGTTTGATCTGGAGAAAGCAATGTTTGCTTTAAAGGAGGCGCAAGCCATGTACTTACCTACCGTAAGTGTATTGGGGAGTTACACCAAAGCGGCGGGTGGAAGAACAATTGATGTCCCTGTTGGCGATTTGGTAAATCCCATATATCGGGCACTGAATGAATTGACCGCATCAAGTAAGTATCCACAACTTGAGAATCAATCGTTTTTGTTGAATCCCGATAATTTCTACGACATGAAAGTCAGAACCTCTTTGCCATTAGTCAATGCAGAAATCCGGTATAACAAATTAATTAAAAAAGAATTGATCAGCAGTCAACAAGCTAGCTTTAACGTCTATAAGCGTGCGCTTGTAAAGGATGTAAAGCTAGCATATTATAGATATTACCAGGCTTTACAAAGTATTGAAGCTTATGAAAGCGCAAAGCACCTGATCACCGAAAATATTAGGGTAAATACAAGCCTTCAACGCAATGGCGTGAGAAATGGAACGGCTTTGTTAAGAGCGCAAACTGAACAGGAGAAGAATAATGCGGCTTTGGTTGATGCGCAAAAAAATGCAGATAATGCCCGGGCATATTTCAATTTCTTATTGAACAGGCCATTACAAGACAGCATTGTAATAGATGCGTCTAGTCTGTTGAAACCTGCTACAGATCTGGATTCTAGTCTGGATGTAAACGGGAGAGAGGAGCTGAGTCAGTTGAAATCAATGCAACTGATTAACCACCTGGATTATAAATTACAGCGCTCAAATTTAATTCCAAAGCTGAGTACATTTTTAGACTTGGGCTCTCAGGGTGCAGATTTTAAAGTGAACAATAAAACCAGCTATTACTTATGGGGTGTCAATTTACAATGGGACATCTTTACAGGCGGAAGGAACAAATACAAAGCTGCACAAGTTCAGTCCAGTTTAAAGTCAACAGCCGAGAAATTAGACGAGGCAGAGCAATCCTTCAAAATGCAGTTATTGCAATCGCAGAACAACTATCGTGCTGCTAAAGCCGCATACGAAAGCACTAAAGCCGGTTTAGACCTTGCTGCGAGATATTTGAAAGACCAGAATAAAGCTTATAAAGCCGGTCAGCTCTTGTATCTGGAATTAATTGATGCACAAAACCAATTGACTCAGGCGCAGTTGAATATGGCTGGCAAGCAGGCTGAATTACAAATTTCGCTGGCTGAGTTAGAACGTAACCAGGCCAGCTATCCAATCGATAACAAACATTAGAAATAAAATTATGAAACGAATTTACTATTTACCAGTATTGTTATGTATTCCGTTTTACTATTCCTGTAAAAGTCCGGCAACAAAAAATAACGTAGCTACGCTGGGAGATACCATACCGGTACAAATTGTTAAACTGGACAGGCAATACGGCAGTACGCCAATTGCACTTTCCGGCCAGTTTACCACAGATGATGAAGTGATGCTGTCCTTTAAAACAGGTGGGATCATCAACAGTGTATTGGTAAAAGATGGCGACGCAGTAAAAAAAGGACAATTGCTCGCTACTTTAAACCTGACAGAGATCAATGCACAAATGCAACAAGCCAAATTAAACCTGGAAAAAGCGACCAGGGACCATCAGCGGTCTAGGAACTTATATGCCGATAGTGTTGCTACTTTAGAACAATTGCAAAACAGTAAAACAGCCTTGCAAATTGCGGAACAGCAATTAGATCTGGTTCGTTTCAACAGGAAATATTCCGAGATCAGGGCAGAAAAAGATGGGTATGTATTGAAAAAAATGGCTGATGTTGGTCAGCAGATCGCTTCGGGAAGCCCGGTATTACAAACCAATGGTGCACATGCTGGCAAATGGTTACTTAAGGTTGGCCTTAGCGATCAGGAATGGGCAGTTATACAGGTAAATGATCCTGCAAAGATTGAAACTTCTGCGTTACCCGGGCAATTTTTAGATGGCACTGTTATCCGGAAGTCGGAAGGCATTGATGCAGCCACGGGCACTTTTACAGCTTACATTTCACTTTCCGGGAGTAAACCAACCGCTGTAGCCTCTGGAATGTTTGGAAAGGCAAGTATTAAACCTTCGCTAAAAAGCAAAATGAATGCAGATTGGAAGGTTCCCTACGAAGCATTACTGGACGGGGATGGGACCGAAGGCTATGTTTTCATCACAAATGACAACAAGACCGCCCGAAAGGTAAAAGTTACTGTCAGAGGAATTGAAGATCACATGGTAAACATCAGTGATGGGTTGCAAAACGCAGCAGCGTTAATTATTTCTGGTTCTGCTTACCTGACCGACAACAGTCCGATAAAAATTCAATCCCCTAAAACTGCGGCCAAGCTATGAAAATATCAGATTATGCCGTAAAAAACGGGCAGTTTACCCTGGTAATCTTTTTGATGGTTATTGTATTGGGGCTGACAACCATGTTCAATATGCCCAGGTCGGAAGATCCGGAAATGCATGCGCCTTCTTTCTCTGTGATTATTGTGTATCCGGGTACAAGTCCAAGGGATATTGAAGATCGGGTAGTGACTCCTCTTGAAAAAACCATTTCAGGTCTGGACGACATCAAAAGATTGCGTAGCAACATCTCTAACGGGGTAGCTGTTTTACACGTGGAATACAAATACAGTAGTAATGTGGAAGCTAAATACCAGGAGATTGTCAGAGAAGTCAATAGCAAGCGGGCTGAATTACCAGCGGATATTTATAGCATCGAAGTTCAGAAGCAACAACCTTCGGACGTAAACATTATACAGATTGCATTGGTTTCTGAGAATGCTGCCCGCAATAAAATGCAGTACTATGCAGAGAAACTTCAGGATGAGTTGGAAAAGGTCCAGGCACTAAAAAAGGTTTCTATATTTGGCTTACCTGGTCAACAGGTAAGGATAGAGCTTGATCTGGAAAAAATGGCCTCCATGAACCTGCCTTTGGCTGCTGTAACCAATAGTTTGCGTAGTGAAATGGCAAATATACCAGGCGGAAGTGTAGACGCCTCAAAACAAACCTTTAACATCGTAACCAATGAATACCGCACTTTGGAAGCCGTTCAAAATACAGTTGTATACTCCGCTGCTGGTAAAAATATCTTACTCAGGAATATCGCGAAGGTCTATTATGGCTATGAAGAAGAAAGATACATTACACGGTTAAACGGACACCGGTGCGTATTTGTGACGGCGGCACAAAAAGAAGGAGAAAACATCAGTAAAACGCAAAAGGCCTATGCTCCAATACTTGAGAAGTTTAAAAAGACCTTACCAGAAAACATTGATCTGGTGCAGAATTTTGATCAGGCAGATAATGTGAACAGACGCTTGTCCGGATTGGGCCTCGACTTCATCATTGCCATCATGCTGGTGGCTGTTACTTTATTGCCCTTAGGCATACGACCGGCTATTATTGTCATGATTTCCATTCCTTTATCTCTAGCTATAGGCATCGTATTGTTACAACTTTTTGGCTTCAATTTAAACCAGCTGAGCATTGTTGGTCTGGTGGTCGCTTTGGGATTACTGGTTGACGATAGTATCGTAGTCGTAGAGAATATTGAGCGCTGGATGCTGGAAGGACATACCAGGATGGAAGCTACACTGAAAGCTACCAAACAAATTGGATTAGCCGTAGTGGGTTGTACGGTTACACTAATTATCGCTTTCATGCCCCTGGTATTTTTGCCTGAAGGCTCAGGCGATTTTATCAGGTCTTTACCTTTGGCCGTGATTTTTAGCGTAATAGCTTCGATGCTGGTCTCACTTACCATCATTCCGTTTTTATCCAGTCGCCTTTTAAAAAATCACACTGGAAATCCGGATGGGAATATCCTGATGCGGGGTCTGAAAAGATTGATTCATGGCAGTTATGCACGGTTGTTAGACCAGGCCTTAAAAAGGCCTAAACTGACCATTACCGTTGCAGTGTTGCTATTTGTAGGTTCAGTATTTCTATTTAAAGCGATTGGGTTTAGTTTGTTTCCCTCCTCTGAAAAACCGCAATTTTTGATCAATGTAACTAGCCCAAATCAATCCAATTTATCCTACACCAATCTGATCACAAAAGAAATAGAGAAAGCGTTAAAATCGGATCCACAGATCAGGTACTTTTCTACCAACGTAGGAAAAGGAAATCCCCGGATTTATTATAATGTGATTCCCGAAAACAGCCGGGCTGATTTTGCCCAGATCTTTGTACAACTGGCTGAAAATACATCACCAAAAGATAAGCTCGAACTCATCAAGAAATTGCAGCACCGTTGGGCTAGCTATCCAGGAGCCAAGGTGGAAGTGAAGAATTTTGAGCAAGGGCCTCCTGTAGCCGCCCCAATAGAGGTTAGACTTTTTGGAGATAATTTAGATACTTTACGTAACCTTTCTTTTCGGGTAGAAAAATTATTGCGCCGAAGCCAGGGAACCATGTATATCAATAATCCGGTCAGCCTGCTTAAAAGCGACATCAGGATTGTCGTAAACAAAGAGAAAGCCCAGTCCCTGGGCATCCCAACGTTAAATGTCGATCAGACAGCCCGACTTGCCGTAACCGGAATAAGTATGGGAACCTTTTATAACAATGACAATAAAAATGGCTATGGCGTATTGCTAACCCGCATTAAAGATGGCAAACCTGGTCTGGATGCTTTTCGCAACCTGTATATAGATAATGCCTCGGGTAAAGGCTTACCAATGAATCAAATCGCTGATTTAAAACTAGAGGCTTCGCCAGCTGTCATTAATCACCAGGAAAAGAAAAGGGTAGTATCTGTTCGGGCCAATGTTCAGGATGGCTTCCTGGTCAACCGGGTTATAGATGATGTAATAGTCAAAATGAATGAATTGAAACTTCCGGAGGGTTACAGTTATGAGATGGGAGGTGAAGTAGAGTCGAGGAACAATTCCTTTGGTGGTTTTATGAGTATTATCCTGGTTACAGTTTTCCTGTTCATTGCCGTATTGATTCTACTGTTCAAGACGTTCAAAAGCACGCTTATTGTGCTTTCTGTTATACCTCTGGGAATCGTCGGCGCTGCTGTCGCCTTATGGATTACTGGAAATTCCCTATCTTTTGTAGCCATTATCGGATTGATCGCCTTGGCAGGTATCGAAGTGAAAAACACCATCTTACTGGTCGATTTCACCAATCAGCTTAGACAACAAGGAATGAGTTTGGAAAAAGCAATCCGCGAAGCTGGAGAAGTCCGTTTCCTTCCTATTGTACTCACCTCACTTACTGCCATTGGTGGTCTGATACCCATAGCGATATCTACAAATCCATTAATTGCACCGCTTGCCATCGTATTAATTGGCGGCTTAATCAGTTCTACGTTATTGTCCAGAATTGTAACGCCAATTATATATGAATTGATGCCACCTGCTGTAGCAGTGGTCATACCACAGCAAGATCCAGCATAAAAATTATGGCATAAAAAAAGAGGTTATCATTGATGACCTCTTTTTTTATATAGTTACGATGATTGTTATTTCATCCCATCGTGGATTTTATTGATCATGGTTAAATGCGATTGTACCGTTGGCGCTGTTTTAGCGGCAAATGCTTTCAAATCAACATCTTTACCATCTTTAGCTTCATCATTCATCAATTTGAGTGTACTTTTATGGCCATCTACCATTGCACTCACATAATCCTTATCAAAATCGGCCCCTGTTTTTTTAGCAAGGTCATCCATTTTCTTCTGATGATCCGCGTCAACTGTCATTGGCAAAGTGATATTTTTCATTTTAGCTATCGCCATGAGCTCTTCATTTACTTTTCCGTGGTCAGAAACCATCATGGTGGCAAATTCTTTAACCTGTGCATTGGTGCTTTTCTCTAATGCCAGCTTACCCAAAGCAACTTCTGCCATACCACCCGCAGCAGCGGTTGTTGCAAATTTTGCGTCTGCAGCATCAACAGCGATGCCGCCCGTTGCCATTACATTTGATGTCGTGTCTTTAGCTTTGTTCAAGCTGTCTGCCGTATCTTTGGCATCTTTTGTTCCGCCATTACATGCCTGGAAGGTAAATACCACTGCAGAGATCGCGGCTAAATAAATTAATTTTTTCATATGGTTAGATTTTAATTTATTCTATAACACGCTTTAATACAAATGGTTTGTAAAAACTTTATTTAGGAGAATTCTCCAGGTAAGTTTTCAAGATGCTAAGCAAATACAAGTCTGGCTTAGGCATTGTAATTACGGTACCCGGCTCTTTGTCCTGCGACTGCTTGATGTAATTGGCCTTAATCTTTCCCCAATCTTTAGAATACAATTGGATGAAGGTATCCACAAATTGTTTTTCCGTATAATCTTTAGGAAGTTTACTCAACACAACTTCTATTTTCTCTTCTTTTCTATGTAATACTGCCATCTATGTTTTTTTGCTCAAAGCTACAAACAAAAAAACGTTATTTAGCAGTGCTGAATTGCTGCAATACAAGGAACGTTTCTAAATAGAAATGAGATGCAGTAATCTCAGCGCATTATTTTAGTTTTGCCCGAAACACAGTAATACAATACACATGTCAAAAACAAAACTTACAATTAATAATAACGGTTCAGTAAAAATAGAAGGCGATTTTGAAATCGTTGACAGAAATGGTGAAGCTTATGGTTTACAGGGCAGAACCACATTGTCTATCTGTCGTTGCGGTTTATCTAAAAACAAGCCTTTTTGTGATGGTGCCCATAATGGACATTTTGAGCACGAAGCTATTGCTTTTGATCTTCCGCCAAAAAAGGTATAAGAAACCTCATATACTTACAAAAAAGCCGTACAAATCTAATGTATGGCTTTTTTTATAAGCCTTAAAAGACAACAGCTTCAATGTAATTTAATAATAGAAACAATTGCCAGCAGGGAATGTTATATGCAAAAAAACACTCCTATGTCAACAACACAGAAACCTTCAAAAAAAAGCGCAACGGAAGCGCCTCTTGACAAACCACTGCCACAACAGGAAACTGCAAAAACAGATTTGCTAAATGCGGATACTGCTGATGCCAGCGGAACACCTATGACAACCAACCATGGCGTAAAGATTAACGATGACCAGAATTCTCTCAAGGCTGGTGATCGTGGCGCAACATTGCTGGAGGATTTTATCCTAAGGGAAAAGATCACTCACTTTGATCATGAGCGGATTCCAGAACGAATTGTACATGCCAGGGGATCAGGCGCCCACGGTATTTTTAAACTATATAAATCTCAATCCGAATTCACCAAAGCTCATTTTTTAAATGATACAACTGTTGAAACACCTGTATTTGTACGTTTTTCTACAGTTGCAGGATCAAGAGGTTCTTCGGACTTAGCAAGGGATGTGAGGGGATTTGCGGTCAAATTTTATACGCAAGAAGGAAATTTTGATCTGGTGGGTAACAATATGCCTGTTTTTTTTATCCAGGATGCCATGAAGTTTCCAGACCTGATTCATGCGGTAAAACCTGAGCCTGATAATGAAATACCTCAGGCAGCTTCAGCTCATGATACTTTTTGGGATTTTATCTCATTAATGCCTGAATCTACACATATGATCATGTGGGCCATGAGTGATAGGGCTCTACCGAGAAGTTTAAGGATGATGGAGGGCTTTGGTGTACACACTTTTCGCTTAATCAATGCAAAAGGGGAGGCCTGTTTTGTTAAGTTCCATTGGAAGCCTTTGCTTGGTGTTCATGCTGTAGCCTGGGATGAAGCACAGAAAATATCCGGAAAAGATCCTGACTTTCACCGGAGAGATCTTTGGGATGCCATAGAATCTGGCGCATTTCCCGAATGGGAACTCGGCCTTCAAATTATTCCAGAGGCAGATGAGCATAAATTCGATTTTGACCTGCTTGACCCTACCAAACTGATCCCTGAAGAATTGGTTCCTGTACAGCGTATTGGAAAAATGACGCTAAACCGAAATCCTGATAATTTTTTCGCAGAAACAGAGCAGGTTGCTTTCCACGTCGGACATGTAGTTCCCGGGATAGATTTCAGCAATGACCCATTGATGCAAGGCCGTTTGTTTTCTTATACGGACACGCAATTGATCCGTCTAGGTGGGCCTAACTTTCATGAAATACCAATAAACAGACCGGTTATCCCTGTACATAATAATCAGCGTGACGGACACATGCGTCAGACAATCAACCGGGGTAAGACCAGTTATAGCCCAAATTCTTTAGGTGGTAACGATCCGGCCCAGGTATCGGTTGCCGATGGCGGGTTCAGTAGTTATGCTGAGCGAATCGATGCTAAAAAGATCCGTGCCAGAAGTAAAAGCTTTTTTGATCACTTTAGTCAGGCACGTTTATTTTTAAATAGCCAGTCAGAACCTGAGAAAAATCATATTGTCGATGCATTTACATTTGAGCTTGGTAAAGTGAAGACCGTTGCCATTAGAAAACGTATGCTGGGCATATTGGCAGAGGTTGATGCCGACTTAACAGCTAAAGTAGCCTACGGATTGGGACTTGAGGCACCCAAACAGGCAGAGAAACCAATCAACAAAAGTGTTCCGGCAGATGGGAAACAGGCTGATTTTGAGCCCTTAAAAATTCAGGAGCCAATAGGTGCTTCTTCCGCGCTTAGCATGGCTGAAACCGTAAAAGACACGGTTAAAAGTAGAAAGATAGCTGTTTTGGCCGCTGATGGGGTAAATGCGGACAGTTTAAATAAAGTGAAAACTGCGTTGACTAAAGCTGGTGCTGTAGTAGAAATCATTGCACCGAGATTGGGTCAGCTCAAATCAGCTCAGGGATCCGAAATTCAGGTAGATCAGAGTTTCCTTACTGCTGCGTCTGTACTGTTTGATGCAGTTTATGTTGCTGGTGGAAAAGACAACGTTGCAGCAATCAAAGCAGAAGCGAATGCAATTCATTTCTTGAATGAGTCATTTAAGCATTGCAAAGCCATTGCTGCTGATTCGGATGCATTAGAAGTCCTGGAAGAAACGTATTTCGGTAGAAAAGTTAAAACCGGGGATAGCTCAGACCAGGGAATGGATGATGGGCTGATCATTAGCGATAACGCTGATAAATTAGCTGACCAATTCATCAGCGCTATTGCTCAACATCGCTTTTGGGATCGCGAAAAGCCAAGAAAGGTGCCAGCTTAAGGCCAAAAAAATAGGCTGTACCATCATTATTGGTACAGCCTATTTTTTTATTGCGTATATTTTAATTTCCAAGTATAGCGATCGCTTCTGCATTGCCTTGCTGAGCAGCAAGATCGTAAACGGAATGCCCCCTGATATCTAACAAAGTTTTATCTGCTCCAGCTGCCAGAAGTGCTTTAAGCAGATCATGGCGACCGAACATGGCTGCAAACATCAAGGCCGTACCGCCATTTCCATGTTGCAGGTCAAGTTGTGCACCATTTTCAATTAAAAGCTGGGCGATATCAGCATAACCTTTGAAAGCTACACCCATCAGTGCAGTATTTCCTCCAAAATCCTGTGCATTAACATCTGCTCCGGCTTGTATAAGCAGCCTCGCTGCTTCATAGCGATTGTTGTAACAGGCAATAATCAGTGGCGTATATCCTTTTTCATCCTGTGCATTTAAATCAGCCTTCTGGCGAATGAGTTCCTGCAGAACCTCTATGTTTCCAAGTCGGGCTGCGTGAATAATAACTTGTGAAGTGTTTGTCATGACGATATAATTTTTACTTGACTGGTTATATTTAACAAGCCAGGTCGAAAAAAGTTTGGGATAATTGTAACTTAGGTATCATCTACTGACATTATAGAGATCCATTCAAAATCAAGATCATGAATAAACTTAAAATAGGCTGGGCCGGACTAGGAAACATGGGTAGCCCAATGGCATTAAATTTAATAAAAGCGGGTTACGAATTAATTGTTTACAACCGCAATCGGGAGAAGGAAAAAGAACTGTTGCTTGCAGGCGCAACATCAGCAGCAGACCTGCCTAATCTGGCAGCTGAAGCCGATATTGTATTTACCATGCTGGCAGATGATGCAGCAGTAAAGTCCGTTTACAATGAGCAGGATGGCTTGCTGGCCGGGGCTCAGGCTGGGAAATTACTGATTGACATGAGTACGGTAGCACCTGAAACCTCGAGGTATCTTTCCAAACTTTGTGCAGATAAAGCAGTTGCTTTTCTGGAAGCCCCGGTTTCTGGTAGTGTCCAGCCGGCAAGAGAGGGTAAATTGATTATTCTGGCAGCAGGGGCAGTACAGGATTTTGAAAAAGCAAAACCATTACTGGATTCATTAGGTAAATTAACGCTGCATTTAGGGGTTGCAGGCTCAGGAAGTTCGGCTAAAGTCGCGATCAATTATTTATTAGCCATCAATGTCCAGGCCCTTGCCGAAACCGTACTCTTCGCTGAGAGAAATGGAATAAGTAACGCGGATATGCTCACCATCATCAATGAAGGCGCCTGCGGAAATGGCATTATAAAACTCAAAACCCCCGCCATCCTGGCCAATAATTTTCCTCCTGCTTTTGCTTTGAAATATATTGTGAAAGATTTAAAACTAGCCAAAGGGGCAGGTCTGGATTCAGCACTCTCAAATCCGCTTCTGAGTACTTTCGAGGCAGCTGCAGCAGATGGCCTGGGAGACGAAGACCTGATGGCAGTAATTAAATATTTAAGAAATTGATGGCTATTGTTTATAAGATTGTACACTAGCTTAAACAATGCATAGGCGATTTGCGTTGTATTCTGAAATCAAATCGCCTATGCAATACTATTCCGGTACTAGTGGACTGTTGTTACCCGTCCCAAATAAGTCCTTTTATCCGCCAGCATATAAAGATAAAAGCAGATTGAGCTATTACAGCACCTTATTTAATAGTATTGAAGTAAACAGTTCCTTTTATAAGGTGCCATTAGCTGCTACAATTAAAAAATGGGCTTCAGAAATTGAAACGGAAGATTTTAAGTTCACATTCAAATTATCACGCGAGATTACGCATCAAAGAAATCTTTTGTTTTCAGAAGATGCTGTATTCGATTTTATATCTCGTATTGATCAGGTTGGTGACAAGAAAGGAAGCTTACTGGTCCAGTTTCCAGGGAGTATTAAAATATCGCAAATTAGAAGGGTGGACTATTTATTATCCATTATTAAAGCGGCAGACCCAACAACAAGCTGGGATGTTGCTGTTGAATTTCGCGACCAGTCCTGGTACATTGATGACGTAGAGGAGATGATACACAGTTATCAAATGGGATTGGTTGTTCATGACATGCTGCCCATTGCCACCTCGTTTCGTGACACAGGTACAGATTTCGTTTACCTGAGATACCATGGGCCTGATGGCGATTATAAAGGAAGTTACGAGCATGCCGAATTGTCGGAATATGCCGCTTACATCAGCGAATGGCTGCAGGAAGGGAAAAAGGTTTACACCTATTTTAACAACACCATTGGAGATGCCATTTCTAATCTCTCAGCCTTACGCCAGATCGTATCGGACCTGTCCGGGAACTAAACGTCAGGTAGCATTTCCAGTAAATAAGGTAAAGCCGGATTGGGATTATCTTTTTTCCACACAGCATATAAAGCCGTTTTTTGAGGCACATTTTTCAGCTCAATAAATTTAATATTGGGATTATCGCTTGTAGCAAGCGAAGTGGGTATGATGCTCAAGCCCATTCCATTCTCAACCAGGCGAAAAATAGTTGGCGCATGGATTGATCTGTGGGCAACCTTAGGTGCAAAACCCTGGTCTGCACAAATGTTGATGATCTGCTGGTAGTACAATTGGCTTTGTTCATTTGGGAACAGGATAAAAAACTCGTCTTTCAGTTCGCCTATATTTTTAAACTTAGCCGCTTTCATCTGGTGCGTTGTCGGAAGGACCAGGGAAAAGGTTTCAGTATACACTTTTTTACTTACAAAACCTTCAGGTACGTGGTTACTGCGCATAAACCCAAGGTCTAACGATTCGTTTTGCAAGGCGATCAATTGTTCGCTATTGCTCAATTCGTCCAATTGAAATTTAATATTGGGGCAATCTGTATTGAATCGTTTAAGCAAATGTGGAAGAAGAGACTCCATGGCAGATGCAACAAAACCGATTCCTATTTGCCCGGTATTGCCGGCCTGATAAAGTTTTAAATGTGTTACCGCGGTCTCAACTTTATTTAAAATTTGTTGTGTATCCTGATAAAAAAGCTTTCCCGCATCTGTTAAACTCACCTTCTTGTTACTCCGATCAAAGAGCGACAGGTTAAGGATTTGCTCCAGTTGCTTAATTTGCTGACTTAATGCCGATTGCGAAATAAACAACAATTCAGATGCTCTCCGGTAATGGAGTTCCCGAGCAAGGACCTTGAAATAATTGAGGTGTCGGAGCTCTAATTGATTAGCTATACTTATCATTTCTTAATTAATCTATATCGTTTGCTAATGGTAAATATAAGGATATTTGGGTGTTGCCCTAAACTAAATATAAACATGATTAAAAAAGTACTTACACTTGGACTCGGTAAAGTAGGCACACTGGTTGGCGTGCTGCTCAGTAAGCAATTTGAAGTTACTGGTATGGACAAACAAGAGCCTCACTATCCTTATACACTCCCTTTTAAAGTAATTACAGGCGATGTAACGGATGTAGCACTGATGCGAAAACTGATTTCAGAACATGATGCAGTAGTGTCGGCATTACCTTACTTTCTGAATAAAACCATTGCGCTGCTTGCGCATGAGGAACATAGCCATTATTTTGATCTGACAGAAGATGTAGCAACCACAGCGTACATTAGAAATCTCAGCACAACTTCAGAAATTGTAATGGCGCCGCAGTGTGGACTGGCTCCTGGAATTATTGGCGTCATAGGGGCACATCTGGTTCAAAACTTTGAAAAGATCAGGTCTATAGAAATGCGTGTTGGTGCATTGCCAAAATATCCAAACGGAAAAATGGGTTACTCTTTTAACTGGTCAGCAGCAGGGGTGGTTAATGAGTACATTAATGACGCAGAAGCCATCCATGACGGACAGAGAAAAAAGGTTATTTCCCTGCAGGGTAAAGAAGCGATCAATATTCAAGGTGCTGCTTATGAAGCTTTCTATACCTCTGGTGGTTTAGGTACCATGTGTGAAACTTATGAAGGTAAAGTAGATAAGCTGGATTACAAAACCATTAGATATCCGGGTCACTGTGATCTGATGAATTTTCTGATTCATGAACTGCACCTGAAAAACGACAAACAACAACTGGAAGACATCCTTAAAAATGCGAAACCGGAAGTTGAAGAGGACGTTGTATTGATCTACGCTGCGGCTGAGGGTTGGAAAGACGGACAGCTGAAACGCAATGAGTTTTATAAATCCTGTGCACCAATTGTATTGGATGGACAAACCTGGAGGGCAATTTCCTGGACCACCGCTGCAAGTCTGGTGGCCGTGATTGAAATGGTTGCTGAAGGCACACTCCCTGCAAAAGGCTTCATTAAACAGGAAGAAATTTCATTTGAGGCACTACTAAACACCAAAACTGGTGGATTATTTAAATCTTAAGCTATGAATTTCGAGCAGAAAAAACCGTTGGACACCTTTTTGAACATTTTATTTGAAAGGTATGAGGCTAAGGTGCCCGCAGTAAAAAAAATCACCAATGCCCTGATTGAGCTTGGCGTAGTAGCCAATCAGCAGGAAATTGTAAATGATCACATCGCTTTCAGAACGCTGGGCGTTCCGCATCTTGGCATTGCTTCTTCTGAAAAGATATTTCTGCATTATGGCTATGAAAAACGCGATTATTATTATTTTGAAGGTAAGAAACTCAATGCCTATTGGTACGCACCGCCATCACCAGAATATCCGAGGATATTTATCAGTGAGTTGCGGGTTGCCGACCTTTCTGCCCAGGCGCAGGCTGTAATTGGCAAGTATACCAGTGCAATAACGAAAGATCCTGTTGATGCGCTTGACCTGGAGGATGGCCAGGCCATTGGGGAATTTTTTCACCAGGCTTTGTGGGACCTGCCAGAAAAAGCCGATTACCTGAGTTTACTGGAAGAAAGTGAGTATGCTGCCTGGGTAATTTATAACCGATACTATTTAAATCATTATACGATTAGCGTACATGACTTGAGGCCAGGGTACAATACATTGGAAGATTTCAATAAGTTTGTAGAAGGTCTGGACCTGAAACTCAATAGCTCGGGAGCTAAGATTAAGGTTAGTCCGGATGGCCTGCTTCGCCAGAGCAGTACGCTTGCGGAGGTGCAGGAGGCCGAATTTGCAGGGGGTGAAAAGATGGCGATAGCAGGTAGCTATGTTGAATTTTCCGAACGCCTGGTGCTGCCTGAATTTAAAGACCTGCCAATAAATGAAATCAGAGCCGCACATCGGAGAGAAGGCTTTGAGACAGATAATGCAGATAAAATATTTGAAAGTACTTATCTTAACCTAAATAAAAGATAAACAAAACCAATACTATGGATATTAGCGCAATATTAACCCGATTGGGTATAGATAAAAACAATCCGGGGACATCTACAGGTTCTACGGTACTAAGCTCAGATGCGGCATCAATAGCGTCACACTCACCGGTTGACGGTCAGCTGATTGCTCAGGTACAGGCTACGGATACAGCAGGTTATGAAACGGTGATGCAACAGGCTGTCGAGGCTTTTGCTTACTGGAAGAATATTCCAGCGCCCAAACGCGGCGACATGGTCCGTCAATTTGGAGATGCCTTACGCTTGCATAAAGCTGATCTCGGAGCCCTGGTTTCTTATGAAATGGGGAAGAGTTTGCAGGAGGGTTTGGGCGAAGTACAAGAGATGATTGACATTTGTGATTTTGCATTGGGCTTATCCAGACAACTTTATGGGCTTACCATGCATTCTGAGCGTCCTGCGCATCGAATGTATGAGCAATGGCATCCTATGGGGGTTGTCTGTATAATCTCTGCATTTAACTTCCCCGTGGCTGTCTGGGCTTGGAATACAGCATTGGCCTGGGTGTGCGGTAATGTTTGCGTTTGGAAACCATCATCAAAAACCACATTATGTGCAGTAGCTTGTCAGCATATCATTGCCGGGGTATTGAAGGCAAATGAGCTTCCGGAAGGAATCAGTAACCTGGTAACTGGTAATGCCTGTGGTAACCTGATGAATGAGGACAAACGAATTCCTTTGATCTCCTTTACCGGATCAACACGCGTTGGCAGAATGGTTTCATCGACTGTTGCAGGTCGCTTCGGTCGTAGTATTCTTGAACTTGGCGGCAACAATGCAATTATCATTTCGGCAGATGCCGATTTAGAAATGTCAGTGATCGGGGCAGTGTTCGGAGCTGTGGGTACAGCAGGTCAGCGTTGTACCTCCACACGTCGTCTCATTATTCATGAAAGTATTTACGATAGCTTTACAGCCAAACTGGTTAAAGCTTATGGTCAGATCAAGATAGGTAATCCATTGGATCAGAATAACCATATGGGACCATTGATTGATCAATCCGCTGTTCAAGCTTACCTGCATAGCATTGCGCAAGCCAAAGCACAAGGTGGACATTTCCTGGTAGAAGGTGGTCAGCTTGATGGCCCGGGTTATGAATCGGGCTGCTACGTTAAACCTTGTATTGCTGAAGTGAAAAATCACTTTGAGATCGTTCAGGAAGAAACGTTTGCGCCGATATTGTATGTGATGAAATACAGTACCATTACAGAAGCGATAGCTATGCAAAACGATGTTCCTCAGGGACTTTCATCAGCAATCATGACCTTAAACCTACGTGAGGCGGAATTATTTCTATCAGCTAATGGATCCGATTGCGGTATAGCCAATGTAAACATTGGTACTTCAGGAGCCGAAATTGGTGGTGCATTTGGTGGCGAAAAGGAAACAGGCGGAGGACGGGAAAGTGGCTCAGATGCCTGGAAAGGATACATGAGAAGGCAGACCAATACGATCAATTATTCAAACACATTACCTTTGGCACAAGGTATCAAATTCGATTTCTAAAATAGATGTTGAAAGCTACCGATCTGAAGCTTCAGTTAAAGCAATTTGCAAGTACGCTATCCGGAGAATTTCATGTAGATGAGACAAGCCGGATCCTGTACGCTACTGATGCTTCAGCCTATTCGGAAATGCCCCTGGCTGTAGCCATTCCAGCTTCAGTCGCAGATCTCGAAAAACTAATCGCATTTGCAACGCGCATTGGTACATCCTTGATTCCACGTACTGCCGGTACTTCGCTGGCCGGCCAGGTGGTCGGGCATGGTATTGTGGTGGATGTATCCAGGCATTTCAACCAGATTATTGAAGTCAATGCCACTGAAAAATGGGTCAGGGTTCAACCTGGAGTAGTGAGAGATGAACTGAATAAATATTTAGAACCCTACGGACTTTTCTTCGGTCCGGAGACTTCCACTGCCAACCGGGCTATGATTGGCGGAATGGTAGGTAATAATTCCTGTGGCTCAAACTCCATCATTTACAAAAGCACCAGGGAGCATACATTAGAAATTACAGCCTTATTGAGTGATGGTTCATTGGTTGAATTTAAAGCCCTGGGATTCGACGAGGTGATCGCTAAAACTAAAGGTACATCATTAGAAGCAATACTGTATCGGTCTATTCTACAGCAACTTGGAAACTATGAGAATCAAATTGAAATCAGAAAAGGATTTCCTAAAGCAAGCATTGAAAGACGAAATACAGGATATGCGATTGATTTGCTCCTTGAAACTGAACCTTTTACAGCCGGTGGCCCCAATTTCAATTTCTGTAAACTTCTTGCAGGTTCCGAGGGAACACTGGCTTTTATTACCGAAATCAAGTTAAACCTGGAACCTTTACCTCCCGCGCATTCTGGACTGCTCTGCGTACATTTTGATACCTTGGAACAAGCATTACAGGCAAATCTGGTGGCTTTAAAATTTGAGCCCAGCGCTGTAGAGCTTATCGATCATTACATCCTGGAGTGTACGCGTGAAAATATAGAACAACGCGAGAATAGCTTTTTTGTACAGGGAGAGCCAGCTGCATTGCTGGTTATTGAATATGCACGGGACAGTAAGGAAGAGGTCATCAGGGTGGCGGCAATGGTTGAATCACAATTGCGTCAAATGGGCCTGGGTTATCATTTTCCATTGTTGTTTGGTAAAGACATTAAGAAGATCTGGTCGCTTAGAAAGGCTGGACTGGGCTTATTGAGTAATTTACCTGGCGACGAAAAGGCTGTTCCTGTCATAGAAGATACAGCAGTTGATGTGGTCGATTTGCCTGCATACATCCGTGATTTTAATCAAATACTAAAAAAACATGGCCTGTATTCCGTTCATTATGCCCATGCAGGTTCCGGAGAATTACACCTAAGACCGATCCTGAACCTAAAATCTGCAGAAGGACACCAGATGTTTAGAACGATCGCAGAAGAGATTGCTTTACTGGTCAGGAAGTATAAAGGTTCGCTAAGCGGAGAACATGGAGATGGACGGTTAAGAGGAGAGTTTATAGCCCAGATGTTGGGTACCAGGAACTATGCACTACTCAAAACCCTGAAGGAAACCTGGGATCCAAATAACATTTTTAACCCGGGTAAAATTATCGAAAGCCCACCAATGGACACCATGCTCAGGTATGAGGCTGGTCAAAAATCTTTTGATTTTAAAACGGTGTTCAGATACAACGGTCAAAATATGTTGCAACATGTGGAACAATGTAATGGTTCGGGCGATTGTCGTAAATCTCACCTGGCGGGAGGGACGATGTGTCCTTCTTATATGGCTACCCACAAGGAACAGGATACTACCCGCGCAAGAGCAAATATCCTAAGGAATTTCCTAACCCATTCTGATCAGATCAATAAGTTCGATCACAAGGAAATTAAAGAAGTACTTGATCTTTGCCTGAGCTGTAAAGGCTGTAAATCTGAATGTCCGTCCAATGTAGATATGGCCAAATTGAAAGCCGAATTTCTACAACATTATCAGGATGCCAACGGCGTACCTTTCAGGTCGCGTCTGGTAGCCAACTTTAGCAGAATTGCAGCACTCGGCTCCCTGGTACCCAGCATGTATAATTACATGATGACCAGTCCGATTTTTAGCAAAATAATCAAAAGCAAGGCTGGTTTCGCCATGCAACGCAGCATGCCAACTTTGCACCACACGACATTATGGAGCTGGTTTAAGAAACACAAGAAGCATGAAGATTCAGGAAGTTGCAAGCACTTGCCGAAGAAAACCGTTTATTTGTTTTGTGATGAATTCAGCAATTACCAGGATACAAAAATTGGCATTAAAGCTATCTTATTGCTGGAGAAGTTGGGTTATGAAGTGATAATCCCCAAACATCTGGAGAGTGGCAGGGCCGCCATATCTAAAGGCCTGCTACGTAAGGCTAAAAAGATCGCCCAGCACAATGTATGGTGTCTAAGTCCGCTGATCAATGCCAACAGTCCGTTAATCGGCATAGAACCTTCTGCCATATTGAGTTTTAGAGATGAGTATCCTGATTTGGTAAATACTTCGCAATTGGACTCAGCTCAACAACTGGCTACACATACTTTCCTGATTGACGAATTCCTGGCCAATGAAATCCGGATCGGAAATATCAAAAAAACGCAATTTCATCAGGAACATAAGGCTATACAACTCCATGGCCATTGCCAGCAAAAGGCTTTCCATGCCCTGTCTGCTACAGAATTCATTTTGTCATTTCCTGAAAACTATGAAGTTCAAACCATTCCTTCCGGATGTTGCGGCATGGCAGGATCCTTCGGATACGAAAAAGAACATTATGAGATTTCCATGCAAATTGCTGAATTGGTTTTATTGCCAACCATAAGAAAGCAACCTAAAGAAACAATAATAGCGGCAACCGGAACAAGCTGCCGCCATCAAATTCTGGATGGTACGGCAAAAAAAGCCAAACACCCGGTTGAAATTCTTTTTGATGCACTGGTTTAATCAGAAATCCGGGTTACGTGAACGCTTCTCGTATTTCCTTTGATGGATTTGATCTTTCCACGTAATTTTTCATCGTCAAAATCATTGTAATAGGTAATGTTTACAGCACCTACTTTTTTAACAGTTCCTGCCCGGTCATGGATGTTAAATGCATTGTTATAAGCGACATTGATATTTCCTACCGACTTTAAACTGCCTTCAATATCATGGATATTAAAAGCATTATTGTATTTGATGCTGATTTTACCAATTGATTTCAAACGGCCTTTAGGATCATGGATGTCAAAATCACCATAATAATCAAAGGGTATGCCATCTACAGACTTTATTTTTCCACTTTTGGAGCTGTCGAAACTATCATAATAAACGACACGTAAATTTCCAATTCGCTGTGCTCTGGTGTTAGGGTTATCTTCATAATCATCCCAGTTGTCAGAACGATCTTGTCGCTCCGGTTCAATTGAACTGACATTTCCATTCTGATCCAGAGTTACCCTAAATTTGTCCAGGTAAAGATCAACGTATGCTATACCTTTAGCATAGTCTGCGAGTTTAAAATTTGCACTGATAATGTCCTGTGCCTCGCTTGCATAGCTTATGCCCAGCATTAAGCTACATGTAAATAACTTTTTGAATCTCATTTGTGTGTGATGTTAAGCAGTTCCTAAAGCTGCTCAACTAATGTAGATATTATTTACAATAGTTTGCACTTATACTGTTTTTTTGATTGCTTCTATCGTAGCTTCCAAAGCGGCGCTGACGATGTTTTTGTAAGCGTCGAAGTTCTCTCCGCGTGCTTCATCCGATTCGCTATCTCTTAAGGCTACTTTTCCGGCCTTAACCTGTTGCAGTTCATTGGTGTAAAGCTCCAAAAATGTCTCAGGCTCTTTATTTTTTAAGATTCTTACCGTGTGAGAATATTGTTCATGGATATCATTCAGAACCTTTAAATTCTGTTCGTCAAATGTACCAATCCCAGTAGTTTTTGTCAGGAGCTTTTCAAGCTTTCCTCTTTCTTTTGCGTAACCCATAATTGTTGCGAATATACCAGTAATTAGAACAATATCCGATATTTAGCTTTTAAACATTTTAGCTTTATATTTGCTTCGTCTGTTTTCTAATTTCTCAGAACCTATTTATGGCAGAGCTCCTTTTGTTACTTGGACTGGTATTACCTCAAACCATTGCTGGAATATTCGCGGTAAGTCAGGGACGAAAATTCTGGTTTTGGTTTTTCATATCTTTTCTTCTGCCCATTGTTTCACTCATTATTCTTGTTTTTTTAGAGGATAAGAGCGAGGGGACTGGTTTTAAGCTTGCAAATCATGTAAATCGTGATGAAAAAAGCGAGGTTTCTTCCGATCAGGTAAATAACTGATGAAATTATGACAATTTCTATGAACAATTGATTCTGTTCCGTGTTATTTAAGCATTAAACTATCTTATGAAAACACAGGAAATGACATCAACAAAGCTGGAGCGGCCAGCTACAAAAAATGAAAACAGGCCATCAGTAAATCCGGTAGCCACCAAACAAAACAACTCATCGCAAAGCGGTAAGTATCAACGACCAAATTATCTTTTAAGATTGTTATAGGTCGTTGAATATAGATATAACCTGGGCATTGCCCAGGTTAAGCATTTTCAAGGTCAGCAATAATCAATTTCTTCATTTTCATTAATGCCGTCATGACACGTTGTCCTCTTATCGGATCACTCATGAGCTTACCCAGTAAGGCGGGTATAATTTGCCAACTGATGCCATATTGATCTGTGAGCCAACCACAAGCAACTTCTTTACCACCATTTCCAGTCAGATCATCCCAATACTGATCTATCTCCTGTTGACTCTTACATTCCACTACAAATGAGATTGAATCGTTAAAACTAGCGCGATGTTCTGCAGAACTGTCCATGGCCATCATGACAAAGTTATGGATACTAAACTGGGCGTGCTTTACAAAGTCGGTAGAATCACCTTCGCCTTCATTATATTTCATTACACCCTGAATGTTTGATTCAGGAAATAAAGCGGTATAATGGCGAAGTGCGGCTTCAGCTTTCCCTGCATTTGTACCGGTAAACATTAAAGTGGGACAAAATTTTTGAGGGGTATCGATCTTACTTCCGGTATACAACTGCCAGGAGACACCGTATTTATCTTCAACCCAACCATACTTTGAACTCCAGGGGTAGGTATCCAGCGCCATAAAGGCTTTACCTTCTTTGATCAGTTCAGACCAGTATTTTTCTGTTTCGGCTTCCGTTTCACAAATAACCATAAATGATATGGTGGCATTCGGTGCTGCAGTAGGGCCATCGTTCAACAACATCAATTTCTGACCGCTCAATTCAATTTGAACTACAAAGGCTGAGGTCTGTACAACCTTTCCCTCGCCAAATGTCTGGATGTAAAAATCGGAAGCTTCAGCAGCTTTCCCTTTGAGTGTCAAGCAGGGATAAATGGATTTATTCATGATGGTCAGCTTTAATGTAAATGATTTATGTTAAGCTAATTTACAGAACAATAGACATAGTATGTACTGATGATCCGCCATTTTTAGGGGGTAATTGCGACAATCTTTTATCGCCTGGTAAATAAGTAATCTTCATGATTTCCATCACCCGAAATCACTGCCTTAATCTTGTTTCCATCTTTTTTATAACTTATTTTTTTAGGAAAGTCATGTTCCGGATTTTCACAGCTAAAACTATCATCGGTTAGTGCAGTTAGTTTGAAATGTGTTGGTTTAGTCGCTCCGCTTACTTTTACGACATAAAAAAGCGCATTGTCTTTAATGATAAACTGTAGGTCTTCAACAAAGTTTACTTTCTTACCTTGCATGGTTACACCTTTGCCAACAAGCTTTCTATCGCTAACCTTCTCCCAGGTTTCATAACCGGATTGCCCGGGCTTACAATTTGTTCTCACCCATTTTCCGGTAAGCCATTCCAGCTTTTTAAATTTTTGTTCTGCGGTTTCCTGTGCATGTGCCATGGCTGTGAATAGCAGCAGGACACCTAGAAATAGAATTTTTGATCGTTTCATGTTTTTTATCTCAAATGTAAGTCTCATCAATTCTTTTGTATTGTACAAAACCGACCGCAGATTCATTTTGCCTACTTGTTTAAAAAAAAGTTGGCCATGTTTGAAGCTTTAAAATAATAGGATGAAGGATCTTCACCTGTAAATGCCTTAAAATCCCTGATGAAATGGGATTGGTCATAATATCCAGACTGATAGACAACATCAGCCCAGCTGCTATTTTCTGATTTTATCAATTGAAAAATGTAATTAAAGCGGATAATTCTCGCGTAGTATTTCGGCGAAAGTCCAACGTATTTTTTAAACAAACGTTCAAGTTGTCTTTCACTGAGGTCACCTGCAACAGTCATTTCATGAACAGAGATCGCCCCATTTTTGCTAAAAATTAAATCCAACACATTTTGCAAGGGATTTGTAGCAGCTTGGGGAAGCAGACTGATGAAGTAGTCATCTAAAATCCGACTGGATTCTTGGTCACCTTGATAAGGAAGGATTTTATTTTGTAGGTTAACAAGCTGCTCATTGTCAAAAGCATTCAGATCTGTAATCTGATCAACATAATGACTCATATTCAACCCGAAGAATTGTGTCAATGCCGCGGGCTTGAATTTAACAGCAACCGATCCGGTTTTTCCAGTGTTTTCCAAATAAAAATAAGTTTTGATTTGCCCTGCCAGTAAGTTAGGCGTTTGTAAATACCATAGATCTTTTGTTTTTGCCCGATACAAATCTCCATAGTTGAAGATCAATTCAGTAAATCCGTCTGGAATGATTTTTTCAATCCCCGGGCTGGGATCATCGCACTGCATCATCCAATAACATTCAATAAACTGATCCAGTTTGGGATGGGCTTCGATCCTGGTAAATTTCATCTACACAAAATAGACATTAATTTGATCGGAAAAAAAACAGAAAATATAAACAATTGAAAGGTTCAGATCGTTTCTAAAAACAAAGGAATTTTAAATAGTTATTTTAGATACTATGAGGGTAATTAAATTAAGCAGAAAGCCCAACGCGGAAGAAATTAAAGAATTAGAGCAAATGAGTTCAAAATGCTTGACGTTGTTTAGAGAAAATAACCTTCCAACTGATACCGGAGACGCTAAAGAGTTGGCCAAATCGGTTAGGAGATTTATAGATATGTATAGGGAAAATGAACTTAGTGTTGCTGCTCAGGATTTTGATAAGGTAAATTTAGCTTATGGAACAGGGGAGTTGTATGCCAAAGCTATCGTTGATACCTATAACTGGGAATATGAGTTTTTAGAATTTGAGGACGGTTTTGCCGGCTTTGCTGTAGTAAGCCCGGATAAATTATGGTGCATCTATATCCATCATTATCTGCACAACCTGCTTCACGACCAGGAAAAAAGCAACAATTCTTTACTGAATTACAACATGCTCGATCCTCAGGTGCTACAGAAATACAAGAGTGAAGGGTATACCAGTTTAAGTTAAACAAAAAACTCCCGGCGATTACCAGGAGTTTTTTGCTGTAATATGAATGAAAAAATCGCTTTATTTTGCTGGTAACAATCCGTCCTTAACCAATTGATCAGCCAGAACCTTTGGATAAGTCGTCACAAAATTATCGATAGAACCGGGATTGACTGTTTGAGATTGTGCAGACCAAACCAATTTATTTGTCGCTATCTCATAAAGATTAGTTTCCATGAAATAAATCTTATCTGTCACATAATAACCTGGTTCATAGAACATCGGGCGCCAGTAGTTATAGTAACTATAGAAGCCGCCGTACCATCTGTAATAAGGATATGGCGCATAACCCGGGCCTCCAGGAACATATCTGGTTTCACTTTCCTTATTAATCAGGGATACAGTCAGGATCAGGTCAGCTCCTGATTGTTTAATCTGTGAAATTAACTGCTGTTCAGGTGGTATTTTCTTATAAAAATCAGGACTAAAGAAGTCAATGCTTTTAACCACTTTAACATTACCAAAAGCAGGTTGTTGCTCCAGATTGTTTTCCAGATTGGTTCTGACCTTTATATTGCTGGTCAAAGAGGCAACAAATATAGTCTTCCCATTCAACATTTTTCCTTTGGATGATGGGTCAACCCATGATCCTGTAATCCTTGTTGATGGACTACAAGACCAAACCATCGCACTCATGAGTAGGATGGGCAATAATTTTAGTCGTTTCATAACCACTTTTATAATAACAACATAAGATAGTTAAAAAAGTTTACAAATCCTGATAGAATAAACCAATTGATCAGTCGCAGTCAAGGTGACGATTATAATGCAACATGGATGCAATTGCCATTTTCGTAATTATTTAAAAACTAAAATTGTAAAAATCTGCAAATCATCAGTTAAAGTAAACCAACCTAATCTATCAGTACAGGTTTATTTTTTGTCCGCTGTCTTAAACATATTCGAATATCCCTTTGCAATCAATTTTGTTTTTCTTTCATTCCAAACCTCGCATTGCATATTTACAATCTGACTTCCTTTTTTTATGATCTGAGTTTCTGCGATAATGTGTTCTCCTTCTTTCGCTGACGCGAAATAATCAATGACATTGTTTAGTGTTACATAAGATTCGCGTTCTGATAAAGTAAAAAGTGTCGCACCAATAAGGTCATCGATTATGGCAGCAGTAATCCCACCGTGTAGAATACCCAGGGGATTGGTCATCTCATTTCTTATTAGGTAACTAAACTCCAGGTGTCCAGCCTCAGCAATTACTACAACTGGCTTTAGCCAACGCATAAAAGGAGAGGGAGATACACTAAACTCTTTTCCTATAAATTTTTGCAATAAAGCAAGTCTTTCCAATGTTTCCATTTGTATTCTTTGATGTGGTTAATGTATGTTTAATTATTTACCTGTCGGATTCATAACCGCTAAAGCTTGTTCCGGAGATTTCAGGTAAAGGTCAAAAATAGCCTGTGTATTTCCTACGCAAATTTCATAAACATCATCTTCCAATGGTTGCAAAAATTAATCAGCGACAGGTGATTACAGTACTGTTAATGAAAGCTTACCTCATCAAAAAAACAAAACCTGTAAACAGATGTTGTTAGAAAAAAATGAAACTTATGGATAGCATCAATAAAAATCAATCGGAAGAAAACAAAGCTGATTTATCTCAGGAAGAAGCTTTAGTAAAGATTAAGGAACTGATTAAACAAACTGATACTTGTTTCTTTAGTACAAAAGCAGAAACCGGTCCGTCTAATGGTGTAAGGCCAATGAGCGTTCAGGAGGTCGATGACCAAGGCAATCTGTGGATGCTTTTAGCCAATGACAGTCACACCTACAAAGAGGTATCGGCAGAGTCAAAGGTAAAGCTCTATTTTCAGGGGTCAAAGCATTCGGATTTTCTCTACCTCAAAGCAAATGCAGTGATTGTGGACGATCAGGAAAAGATCAAAGCACTTTGGAGTCCTTTTCTTAAGGTCTGGTTTACAGAAGGGGAGCATGATCCGCGAATCGCTTTAATGAAAATTACGCCAGAGGATGGTTATTATTGGGACAACAAACATGGCAATGTTGTAGCTGGAGTAAAAATGTTAATTGGCGCCGCGATCGGTCAAACTTTGGATGATTCCATTGAAGGAAAAATTAAAATTTAAACACATAAATACCAGCAGGTTAGATGTTTTAATATCTAAAAATTTGCATTTTCGATTTTAAGTCCTACTTTTGTATCGAGAGCGTTAATTTAAACGGGAGTCATTCTTAGGATTGATTCCCGTTTTCTTTTTGACACCATGCCGGCTAGTTAAGTCTGTAGTAAGCTACTTTTTTAAGCATTGAACTGAAATACATCGCATAAGCATGTCTTTTTTGACAATCATAGCAGCCGCAATCTTCGGCAGGATGGTTACAATCACAGTAAGTGGGACAACCTTCAGGATAGCGGTCAAAAAACATATCGATTTCCCAGTTTGTTTCTTTATATCGTTTCATTTTAGGGCTCCTTTCAAATAATAATTTGTTGGAATTGATTGACATAAAGGTCTGAAAAGGAAATGTCTGTCGAAATGAACTGTAGTCAGAAAGGCAAAATTGTAAGCTGAAATCGGAATTTAGGACTTTGACACTTAACTATACGCGAAACCCAAAGTTGAACTCAGGATTTTCACCATCGACCAGGTTTACTTGTTTACCCATTTTTTTCTGAATGACTTCAAAGTGATGCAATTCATTTTGACTAACCAAGGATATGGCCTGGCCAAATTGATCCGCGCGACCGGTTCTGCCGATCCGATGGACATAGTCTTTAGGTGAACGGGGCAACTCGTAATTGATTACGAAAGGAAGATCGCTGATATCTATTCCCCGTGCCATTAAATCAGTTGCTACAAGAATCCTGAGTTTACCTGCCCTGAAAAGCTGTAAGGCCTCTGTTCTGGCACCCTGACTTTTCTTGCTGTGGATCGCCCGCGCATCAAAGTTGTTTTTACGGAGCTTATTTACAATAGCATCGGCAACATGAACAGAAGAAGCAAATATTAAAACTTGTTTCATTTCAAGGTGGTTGATCAAATGGCGTAAAAAAGGACCTTTCTTTTCTTCAGATACAATGTAGGCAATCTGGCTAATCAAATCCACGCTGTCTGCTGTAGATTCTATTTTAATCACTACCGGTTCCTGCAGTAAAATCTGATGAATATTTTCAATATCGGGATTCAATGTGGCAGAAAACAAAATGTTCTGCCGCTTTTCAGGTAATAATGATATGATCCGGTTTAATTCATCTTTAAAGCCCAAATTGAGTAATTTATCTGCTTCGTCTAAAACCAGGGTTTCTATACTTGCTAAGGATACAGCATTGGAATCAATCAACTCCAACAATCTGCCCGGCGTAGCCACAAGAATATTTACACCTTGTAAAGCCATCATTTGAGGGTTGATAGAAACACCACCATAAACAGCTACAGTTTTTACCGGCACAGGAAGTGTTTTACTAAAAGCATGAAAAACTGTTTTTACCTGTTCAGCCAGTTCTCTTGTAGGTAACAACACCAATATATTGGCATGTCTGTTTTTTTGCCCACTTCCTTGTTGCAGTTTAGTTAAAATCGGCAATACGTAGCTGGCCGTTTTACCAGAACCTGTTTTGGCAATCCCCAATACATCCTTATGATTTAAAATTGCTGGTATCGCAGCATCCTGGATAGGCGTGGGTGTTGTGAAATTCTGATTGAGCAATGTTTTTAATAAAACAGGCGATAAGGCTAGGGAAGAAAAGGACATATAATGCAATTTCCTGCAAAAGTAAGTAAATCTAATAACAACGCGATAAAAGAATCCATTCCTGAATGCAGGCGGCTAATTTATAGCAATCAAAAAGAATGATTTATTTACCTGTCCTTAACACATAATGTTTTAAATTAGAGAATTGAATTGTCACTTAAATTATATAAACAATGAAACGTACAGCAAAAGCACATTGGAATGGAACCTTAACTACCGGACAAGGCGAAATTTCTACCCAAAGTACCATTCTAAACGAAACCCAATATTCTTTTAAAACAAGATTTCAAGATGGAATTGGTACAAATCCAGAAGAGTTGTTAGCGGCAGCACATGCTGGCTGCTTTACGATGGCAGTAAGTGCTGCGCTATCGGATGCGGGATTTACCCCGGCTGATTTGAATACAGATGCAATTTTAGATTTGGATATGGCTACATTAAGTGTAACCGGTATTCATTTAAAATTGGTTGGAAGCAGTATCGAGGGTGTTGATGAAGAAACTTTTAAAAAGATAGCCGAGGGAGCAAAAGCCAATTGTATCATATCTAAAGCCTTAAGTGTAAACATTACTTTAGAGGTTCAGTACGCCTAACTTATACTCAAATTAAAAAGGATCCCTTGAACAATCAGGGGATCCTTTTTTAAAGCTATGACGATACAGCGTCTCTTAAGGCTTTGATTTTATCGTGTGAAGTTCTCAGATCTGCTTTCTGCGCTGTAAGAATACTGCTAAGGTTGGCAGAAAGGCCTTCGGTTTCTAAGGCTGCTTTATAAGCTTTCTGAGCGGAATCTTCACCAAATTCACAATTGTTTAATACTGTTTCCCGATCATGTCCGGTAAACATTGCTTTCACATCCATCCAGGCACGATAGATTTTTCCAGATGTAGTCGTCCCTGTTTCGGCTGAAACACCCAACACCTGAACTTCTTGTGTCAATACTGATTTGTGCTGCGCACTTTGCCTGATCATTTCTACAAATAATGTCCTCAGGTCATTGTCTTCAGGCGATAATTCTGCAATTGCTTTTTCATAACCCGTTACCCTGTCGTTGTTGATCTGGATCAGATCGTTTAAAACTTCTGTGTTTACTGTGTTATTTTCCATTTTTTTCGAGGATTTGATGTCTGTACTTAACAGTGACACCGTAAAAAGGTTTTTGTAAAAACAATCCCAATCCTGATTTCAACAGAAGCTTACTGCTTAAAGAATTTAACCTTACTGATCTTTCCGTCTTTAAAATAACTGCCTTCAATTGATTTGGGAAGCTTGTCATAATACTCTGTAAGGTTAATTAAGGTAAAGTAATCCGGAGAATTTGTACCCGTAGGGAGGGGCCGGTAAAATTTCAAGGTTTTACTGCTGTCAACATATCCTACATCTGGCAGAAACTTTATTTTCCGATTACTTTTTAACAAGGTGATGGAAGAAGCGCCAATATAACCGTCAGCAAAAATTAACCTGACTTCGCTATGGCCCATCATCCCTTTATAAGGAATCGCTTCATAAGCTTTCTGGCCTAATGAAAAGATCGGCAGTAGCATCATCAACATTGCAGAAATACTCAATTGTTTAATTCCCATTTCCAAAAAATTGGTCTAACTCAACCCTGATAACAGCATAGCTACTGTTTTGTTTGTGCTTTAATTCAAAACTATTTTAATCAACTCCGGTTGTAATAATTAACCCGTTGGAAGCGCTTGATTCAGGCATTCCTCATTTGAGAACATACGATTTTAAATATGAAAGTAACGACAAACAGGTCAATTAATGAAATTTGGGAACAGGCTAAGGATTATTTACGCATTAGATTAGATATCATTCGGTTATTGGCTATTGAGAAAACGGCCACGATAATGGCCGATTTAGTTTCCGGTCTGGCACTCTTTTTTTTGATGTTGACTGCATTTCTGGTTGCTTGTATTACACTTGCCTTTTATCTTTCTCATGTGCTTGGAAGCTTTACAAGGGGATTTGGCTGTGCGGCTGTATTTTTCATGGTCATTGCGCTATTGGTTTTGTTTTTAAAGGATAAATTGGAATCTGTTATTGCTGACATGGCCATCCAACGTTATTTTGCCAAACATTGTACTCGGGAAGAACAAACTGAACCGCCAGCAAAGCCAACAGATGAACCTCCAGTAAAGCCAACAGAAAATAAGTCCGTTGAAAAAATCAGGGAAACAACTTCAAAAGAAAATACCATGGAAAAAAGAAAAGTAACTTTAAAAGGAGTTTGGGAAGTCTTGAAAAATGCGTTTACGGGTTTTTCAGACCATAAGGTCACCAAATTGAGTGGCTCACTAGCTTATTACACGGTCTTCTCCATGGCGCCGTTATTGGTGGTTATCATTTCGCTCTGCGGTATATTTCTGGGCCAGGAAGCTGCGCAAGGGCAAGTGTATGCACAACTTGATGGTTTTTTAGGTAAGGATACTGCGCTTCAATTACAGGATCTGGTCAAAAAAGCAGCGATTGGTGATAAGGGAATTGTCGCCGTTGTCATTGGTGGTGCAACCCTTCTTATCGGTGCAACGACTGTTTTTGGAGACATTCAAGACTCTATCAATACCATTTGGGGATTAAAACCCAAGCCCAAAAGAGGTTGGTTAAAGATGTTACAGAACCGCTTTCTTTCTTTTTCGGTCATCATAAGTCTGGGCTTTTTACTCTTGGTTTCACTGGCAGTAACAACCGTATTGGACGGGTTTAGCCATCGATTACAAACCAGGTTTGAAGATGTGTCTGTCGTGTTGTTCTATATATTGAATCAAGTCGTTACCCTCGCCGTGGTTTCCTTAATATTTGGGGTTATTTTCAAAGTACTGCCCGATGCAATCATTAAATGGAAAGACGTCTTTTTTGGCTCGGTAGTAACGGCATTACTGTTCATGTTGGGTAAATTTGGCATTTCAATTTATATCGGACAGAGTGATGTGGGAAGCACTTATGGCGCTGCAGGATCATTGGTCGTATTATTACTCTGGACCTATTATTCATCCATTATTTTATATTTCGGAGCAGAGTTCACCAAGGCCTATGCGATCGCTTATGGTTCTGAAATTCATCCTTCTCACTACGCGGTAACCACTAAAGAGGTTGAAATAGAAACAGGTAACACTTCTGTGCAACAAAATAATACCTAAATAAAGGGCATTATTTGAAATTTCTTGCGGATGGAATAATCTCGCCCTGCTCAAGCAATAATCCCGACATGTTGTAACATCGGCTGGCTACCACATGCGTGACCTCACCTTCACGTTGTAATTTACCTTCAATCATCAGTAATTTGGCCTGTACAATCTCTTTACGATACTTGTCAAAAAGATTGGCAAAAACAACAAGATTGGCAATTCCAGTCTCATCTTCAATCGTGATGAAGCAAATTCCTGTCGCTGTTCCAGGACGCTGCCGCACCAGCACCAAACCAGCTGCGCGCACCAGGGTTCCATCAGGCCAGAGGCTAAGTTCTTTGGTTTTTAAAATTCCGGCAGCAAACAATTGCTTGCGCACAAAGCTAACCGGATGGGCTTTTAAAGACAACGAAGTAGAACGGTAATCTTGTAAAACATGTTCTGATGTCCTCATTTTTGGCAGAAACACGGGCTTTTCATATTTACTTTCAGTAGCCTGACCCTGAAAAAGACCCACTGGCACATCCCTTAAAGCAGATATCTCCCATAAGGCTTCACGACGGTCAAAACCAATGGACCGGAATGCATCAGCATCTGCCAGTCGCTCCAGTGTCGCAAGCGATACCCCAATTTCAAGTAGCGTATGAATACTTGTATAAGTTTTATACCTTCCAGATACCAATAGCTGTATTTCTTCCTCCCTCAAGCCTTTAACCTGACGAAAACCCAACCTTAATTTATGATATTTTCCTCTAGTTGATTCTAATGTATTGTCCCAATCAGAATGGTTAATGTCGACCGGCATTACTTCAACACCATGATTTTGCGCATCTATTACAATTTGTGCAGGTTGATAAAAGCCCATTGGTAAGCTGTTGAGTAAGGCCGCAGCAAAAACATCAGGATAATGACATTTGACCCAGGAGGATATATACACCAATAAGGCAAAACTGGCAGCATGGCTTTCCGGGAAACCATAACTGCCAAAACCTTCCAGCTGGCGAAAAACACGTTCCGCAAAATCTGCATCATAACCATTGGCGATCATGCCATCTATCATCTTCTTTTTGTACCGGGTTACTTGTCCGTGCGACTTAAAGCTGGCCATGCTCCGACGTAAGCCATCAGCCTCTGCAGGGGTAAATCCAGCGGCAACAATGGCTATTTCCATCGCCTGTTCCTGAAATAAAGGAATACCTAGTGTTCGTTTAAGTATTTCCCTAAGCGCTTCAGAAGGATATTCTTCCTTCTCCTCCTTATTCCGGCGGCGCAGATAGGGGTGAACCATGTCACCTTGAATAGGTCCTGGCCTTACAATGGCCACCTCAATGACCAGGTCATAAAATTCCTTCGGTTTTAATCTTGGCAGCATAGACATTTGTGCGCGGCTTTCGATTTGGAATACACCAATGGTGTCTGCCCGGCTGATCATCTCATACACTGCAGGATCATCCTGTGGTACATTCGCTAAAGTTAAATCCAGGTGATAATGGTCTTTAGCCAGGTCAAAAGCTTTACGAATGCAAGTTAGCATTCCCAACGCCAGAACATCAACCTTCAAAAAGCCCAGCGTTTCAATATCATCTTTATTCCACTCTATGTTTGTGCGGTTTTCCATACGCGCATTCAGAATCGGACAGAGGTCTGACAACTTACCCGCTGTAATGACAAAGCCACCTGTATGCTGACCCAATTGCCGGGGGAAACCGATATATTGTTGGGTGAGTTCCAATACTTTTCGCAGGTGCGCGTCTTTCGAATCAAATCCCTCGCTTGAATTTCCCGATTTACCATCCAGCCATTCCTCAGTCAGTTCGTAACCAGATTTAGACAACCTGTCAACGGCATCAACTGATAGTCCCATTGCCTTACCCACATCGCGTACGGCTCCCTTAAAATGAACTTGAGTTACTGTCGCTACAATCCCCGCACGTTCACGACCATATTTGTTGTAAATATATTGCATAACTTCCTCACGTCGCTCATGCTCAAAATCTACATCAATATCCGGTGGTTCATCGCGGGCATCCGACATAAAGCGGGCAAACAATACTTTGATTTTAGAAGGGTCTACAGAAGTAATCCCCAGACAATAACAAACCACAGAATTCGCGGCTGATCCGCGCCCCTGACAAAGAATACGCTGCGCCCTGGCAAAACGGACAAAGTCATAAACCGTAAGAAAGTAGGAAGCGTAGTTTTTCCGTTCCATAAATTCCAGTTCCATATTTATGGTCTTCCGGATCGCATCAGGTATAGGACTGCCAAAGCGTTCCTCGGCACCTTGCCATACCAGATGGGTCAACTCTTCCTGCGGGCTGCGTCCTTCCGTTGTGATTTCCTGCGGATAAACGTATTTCAGGCTATCCAAACAGAAAGTACAGGAATGTGCGAGCTCCTGCGTTCTTGCAATGGCGTCAGGATATTGTCTAAATAAACGAAGCATTTCAGCCTCGGGTTTCATATACCGCTCTGCATTTTGAAAAAGCCTGAAGCCAGCATTGTAAATGGTGCATTTCTCCCTGATACAGGTCAGAACATCCTGTAATTCGCGGCGTTCCCGATCATGATAATGAATGTTGTTGGTCGCTACCATCGGGATTTCAAACTCAACAGCCAGTTGGGAAATGCGAAATAACCTTTTACTATCATGCGCCTGATAAGAGCGTACAGCAGCAATATAAAGTGCATCCCCTAAAGCCGCTTTGTATTGCTGAAGGGACATTTTGAAGCCAGCATCGAATTCAAAGTTTGCGTTTAAAACATCTGGCGGGACAGCAATAAATTTAATGCCTTCAGCATACCGATACACATCAGCTTTATATAAAGTACATTTTCCCTTTTCACTCCGTAAATTACCTGCTGTAAGCAATCCGGACAGTTGGGCATAAGCCTCAATATTTGTGGGATAAGCCAGGAGGCTTGGCCCATCCACCAAATCCAGACGGCAGGCGGGAATGATGCGGATGTCCTTTCCTCTTGCTGCTGCATGAGCACGAACAATGCCTGCTAATGTATTGTGGTCAGTAATGGCAATTTCTGTATAACCTAAATCAAGTGCATGTTCAACAATCTCTTCCGGATGCGATGCTCCCCGCAAAAAGCTAAAATTTGTAGTTACCTGTAATTCTGTGTACTGCATATCCTTTTTTCTTTTTTATGCAAAAAAACCATGGATAAACCATTGTGGATCTTTGTCATAATGCCCCAAACGGAAAAGCCAGTACCGCGCACCATTCTCATCTTCTATACAATAATAGTCCCTATGATTACCTTTTTGCAACCACCATTCCTGTTCTATCCGTTCGGGTCCTTCGGCCTTACTTACTTTATGAACTTTGCCCTTGTACCGGAAAAGCATCGGCGGATAATCGGGTATAGGAGCGGTTACTTCAATCAATTCTGGCCTGGTTAAAAGGTGTAAAGGGCGCGGCAAGTCCGTTCGCCAGGGCAGTATATGCTTTTCTTTCAATGCCCCAGACAATTTGATCGTATGTTCAGGCCAATGGCGTTCAGCGGGTAAATACCGGTGTATTGAACTGATCCCTGTACGTACACCAATCCGGTCCAATAAATTCATAACTACAGTTGTGTTTTCTGAACCCTGACTAAGGTTCCAAAGCGTTTCCTGCTCCAGGGACAGCACTTCAACAACAGGGGCTTCTAATAAAAACAATTCAATGCCCAGCCCCGGACGTATGCTGCTTATTTTCAATCCAAAAAGCTTAAGCAAGTGTGCGACACTTCTAGTTGGATAATTTGTGCCGATTTCTACTTTCTGCAGATTTCCATCCATGCGGTAACCTTTCAGAACCGCTTTCCTAAGACCTTTACCCTCCTTTAACAAACGCCTGCATAAAGCTTCCAAAAGTCGTTTAAGTGCAATTTCAATACCTGTAGCAGTACGAATTGGCTCCAGGCATGGCAAGCGTTCCTGGTAGGGCTCTGTTGGTTTAATGGATTGGATAGGTTCATGTAATTCACCCATAGCCTGGGCTAAGCGGTCGGGTAACAATTGGCCAAAACGTCTGCGCAATACAGACCGGGGCATGGTCATAAAGCTTTTAATTTGGTAAAAGCCCATCTTGTGCATACTTTCCACAATCCCAACATCGAGTCGTAAAGCTTCAGGCGGTAAAGCGGATAGGGCATCTGCGTTTGTACCAGGTTCAATGATGGCTTTAGCATGTCCATAACGTGCAATGGCCCAGGCAGTACCAATGGTGTCTGCTATAGCAGCGCGCACCTGGTAACCTGAACTTTTTAACCTCTTGGTGATATCTTCAAGATAAAGGCGTTCTCCCGCCCAAAGGTGCGTGCAACCACTTACCTCAAGAATGAGACCGTCAGGTGGATCCAGTGCAACAACCGGTGTATAACGAATGCAATATTCTGCTAAAGCAAAGAGTAGTTTAGTTGAGCTTTCCGGCTCTTGCTCAAACACCTGTAATGCAGGGAATATGGCACGGGCATCCGCTACTACCATACCTGCTGAAATTCCCAAAGCCTTTGCCGGGGTACTGGAAGCTTTAATAAGCATACGTCCACGTTCCGGAGCCGCAAGCACAAAAGAAGCCTCCTGCAATTCAGGCCGCAGCAGTAAAAACCAATCCGTTGTAAGGTGACTAAACCAAATGCTGATAAACCGCTTTTCCATTTTATCCTGCTTTTTCTAATGATATTGAAGCAACTAAATTGGGTTTTGTCAGGTATTTAAAATGATCTGTATGCCACTCCATATACCATGTACCCGGTTTTCCATTACGTATTTTGATTAACTCAACTTTCCAGCGCGGATGACCTATACCAGGCATACCTTCCTCAAGTACGCTGGCTATGGGACTAATTTTCCATCGGGCAACTGAAGTGGTATTGCGGATCTTATCGGGATTAAAGCAGTGCATAAATCCGGTTACCCGGCTTTGTTCTACAGCAAGTTGCAGACGCCGGGATTCAGAAAAACTAATTTCGCTAATTTCACCTACCACTGCTGAAAGGGCATCACATTTTAAGGCTTCTTCAACGGTCCACAAGATGTCCTTATCCATTTTCAGGTCTATAAAAATGATCCGGTCAGGCTGAATACCAAAAAAGGCTAAAGCGGGAGGAAAGAGTGTACGTTTGCTACCAATCCATAAACAAGGTCCTGTGCCTTGCCCAATCAGCTGACTCAATAAGACAGCCATAAAACCGCTGGTCGCCGCTGCCGATTCAGCATCCGGACTTAAGAATTCATGGATCACACCACCAGGGAAAATCTGGTTTGGAAAAGCCGACTCCATCGATCCCAGATTTGTAGAAATTGGCTGGGCTATCGGTGCTTTAAAGCCCTGCATAGATAAGATCTGTTGTTTCAGTCTTTCAATAATTTCAATCTTATTTTCCGCACGTTCCATTGTTATTAAATTTAATCACCTATATTTGTCATTATAAATGACAACATGTTGACATCAATAATAACAAAATATGATGACTGATCAAAAAGTTTTTTTTGGAAGCAACCTCAAATTTCTACGTGAGCGCAGAAAGCTGAGTCAGGAAGAATTGGCCAATACATTAAAAATCAAGCGCTCCAAACTTGCTGCAATAGAAAGCGGACAAACAAAAACGCCACCCTTTGAAGATGTCATTAACCTATCTGCATATTTTAAGATCAGCATTGATAGTTTACTGCGTATAGATCTGGGCAAGCTCGGAAGTCTAAAACTCCGTGAACTTGAAGCAGGTAATGATGTTTACATCAAAGGCGGACAAATCCGTGTTTTAGCCATTACGGTAGATCAACACAATAAAGAGAACCTGGAATATGTTCCTGTAAAAGCAAAGGCAGGTTACCAGTCGGGATTTAATGATCCGGATTTTATTGCCACCTTACCAAAATTTAGCCTGCCTAACCTGCCAGATGGAAAAACCTATCGTATGTTTCCCATTGCAGGAGATTCCATGTTGCCCTTTCCGGATGCCTCTGAACTGATTTGCACTTATATCGAAAATTGGAACAGCCTAAAGCCTCAAACGCTTTGTGTTGCCATTCTTAAAGGGACACAGGATTTTGTTTTTAAGCAGGTCAGTCTCACCTCCGGGGGATTATTAATGGAATCTTATAACAGTCTTTACAAACCTTATACGGTACCGGTTTCTGAAGTACTGGAGCTTTGGCAGTATTACAGTCATCATACCAGGCAAATACCTGAAATACAGGATATCCATAGTTTAACCGCAATAATCAAAGAAATGCAAGCTGACATTAAGGTAATTAAGGACAAAGCATAATAATTGATTTATTGCGATTGTTGTCTTTTAATTCCAATGAAATTAAAGGTTCCAGCCCAGCAAAAAAATGGGCTGGAATGCATTAAGCTGGTTGCTGTTGTGTGGCAATTGCAATCCTATTCCAGCCATTGATCGTAACAATCGCCATCATAATTTGCGCCAATTGGTTGTCATCAAAAAAAGCACCTGCGTTTTTATAGGTTTCATCAGAAACACCACCATTTGCAATGCATGTCATTTCTTCTGTTAAGGCTAAAACAGCTCTTTCCTCTGCCGTGTAAAGACCATGAACTTCTTTCCAGGCATTTAACAGATAAATGCGTTGTTCCGTTTCACCTTGTTTCCTTGCATCTGTAGTATGCATATGGATACAAAATGCACAGCCGTTAATTTGAGAAGCTCTGATTTTTATCAACTCTTTTAATGTTTTACTGATATTGGTATTGGCCAGATAGCTTTCCAGGCCTAACAATGCTTTATAAGCTATTGGTTCAAGTTCTGCAATGTTTATTCTCTTTTCCATTTCTTTTAATATTTAAATGATAGGTCAAAGATAAAACAGCCTTTCTTTCCAAAACTTAAACTGGTTTAAGAAATGATTTACAACTGTTTTTTTCTCAATTCACTTACGTATTCAGGAGTAAGTCCCAAATAAGAAGCCAGCATATATTGAGGAATGCGTTGAACAAAATCCGGGAATAAACTCACAAACTGGCGGTAGTTTTCTTCTTTAGAATAAACATGAAAGTATTTAACCCGCATTTGTGCTGCAGCATAAGCACGTTGCATCATCAACCTAAAGTAATGCTCAAGTTGTGGCAATTGCTTTAACAATTCGTCTTGCTTATGGTGCGGTACGGAAATGATTGTAGATGCTTCAACAGCCTGGATATAAAAATGAGAAGCTGTCTGCATGGTCAGGCTCATGTAATCTGCTATCCACCATTTTTCAAGCGCAAATTGTGTGGTCTGTTCAATTCCTTTATTATTGATGAAAAACATCCTGAGTAAACCCTGCTCCACAAAGTAATTGGCTTTGCAGACCTGACCTTCTTTAATCAGAAAATCTTTCTTCCGGGTGCTGAATGGTTTTACATAAGAAAGTAGCAATTCCACTTCCTCATCGTTCAATGAAATGTGCTTTTTAAGGTGAGCGATGAAATTTGGATACATGGATGATCAATTATAATTGTGATGGACAAATATGCAAATAACGCTTTAAAAGTTTAACAGTCCGGAGTATAGATAAAAATTTAAGCAAATCATGATTTTCGGAAACATTCTGATGAACAGTCTGTTCCATCTATCAGCCCCTGATGATGACAATAGACTAAACTTAATGATCATGAGTCTTAAAAAATATAATGAAAAAAGAGATTTTACCAGAACGGCTGAGCCGAAATCTGGTAAGCCTAAGCAGAATGATAAATTGCAGTTTGTGATTCAAAAGCATGATGCTTCGCGTTTGCATTATGATTTTCGTTTGGAGATGGACGGCGTCCTAAAGAGCTGGGCTGTACCTAAAGGACCTTCTACAGATCCTAAAACGAAGCGTTTGGCAATGATGGTGGAGGATCATCCTTTTGATTACAAAGATTTTGAGGGATTAATCCCGAAAGGGGAGTATGGTGGTGGTACGGTGATTGTCTGGGATGAAGGAACTTATGAACCTATCGAAAAGATTAAGGGTAAAAAGGCACAGGAAAAGCACCTGATGGATCAGTTAAATTCCGGTTCACTGAAGATCATTTTACATGGTCAAAAATTGAAAGGAGAATTTGCTTTAGTTAAAACTCATGGCATGGGTGAGAATGGCTGGCTGTTAATCAAGCATAAAGATGATTACGCTTCCACAAGTGACATTACCAAAATGGATAAATCTGTGATTTCTAAAAAGACCATTGAACAGATGGAAAAAAACAGCGACCAGGTTTGGCAACACGGTCAGACAGCACAGATCAAACAGCATGATCAGCAAAGCGTTGCAAGGCCAGCAAAGGAAACCACAAAGGAAACCACGAAGGAAATTTCATCTTTAATCAAAAAAGGCCGTAAGTCGAAAATTCCGATTGGCATGAAACCCATGTTGGCGACACTGGTGGACAAGCCTTTTGACAGTCCGGATTGGACCTATGAAGTGAAATGGGATGGTTACCGGGCCTTGGGATTCTCTTTAAAAAATGGGGATGTACAACTGCTTTCCCGGAACAATAAACCTTTCAATGAAAAGTTTTATCCCATATCACAATTGCTGCAGGGCTGGAAATTGGAAATCGTGGTAGATGGGGAGATTTTGGTGCTTAATGAACAAGGGGTTTCCAATTTTGGTGATTTGCAGAACTGGCGCAGTGAAGCGGATGGTGAACTGGTGTATTATGTTTTTGATGTAATCTGGTTCAATGGGAGAGATCTGACTGAACTTCCACTTGCTGAACGGCAGGAGATTTTAGCAGCTGTTTTACCACAGGATGACGATCGGGTGCGATTGAGTAAAGTGTTTAAGGACAAGGGTACCGAGTTTTTTCAAGCCGCCGGAAAAATGGGACTGGAAGGCATTATCGCTAAAAAATCTGATAGTATGTATACCCGGAATAACCGGTCTGGCGACTGGCTGAAGATTAAAGTTCACAAACGTCAGGAAGTCGTAATTGCAGGTTTTACAAAAAATGCAGGAACATCCAAACAGTTCAGCTCATTATTGCTGGGGGTATATCAAGATGGACATTTGCAGTATGTAGGTAAGGTTGGCACAGGATTCAACGACAAAGACCAGAAAGAAATGATGGCTCAGTTTAAACCATTGATCATAGACAAGAGTCCGTTTTCGGATGTTCCGGACGTCAATAAACCATCCAGGTTCCGCCCAAATCCACCCAAAGCGAAAGCAGTGTGGCTTAAACCGGAACTGGTTTGTGAAGTTTCTTTTTCAGAAGTGACTACTGACGGGGTTTTCCGCCATCCTTCTTTTAAAGGAATGCGGATTGACAAGAAAGCAAAAGAAGTGGTCAGAGAATCAGAGATCGAGACCAAAGCTATGGTAGCCTCCACTTTGCCTGAGCCGGAGGCAGTCAAAGCTGTCCATAAAGACCAACATGCCGCCGCGATTCGTCCGCCAAAAATTACCGGACGCAAAACCTTGCTAAATCCTAAAGATGAAACCCAGGTCCGTAAAGTAAATGGGCATGAACTCAAGTTTACACATTTAAGTAAGTTGTACTGGCCAGAAGACAAGGTGAGTAAAAGGGACATGTTCAATTATTACTACCAGGTGGCTGATTTCATATTGCCTTATTTGAAAGATAGGCCCATGTCTCTGAATCGCTTTCCAGGCGGAATACATGGTAAAGGTTTCTATCAAAAGGATGTAAAGGGTAAAGCACCAGATTGGGCCGATACCTTTCCTTATACCACAGGCGATGGTGAGCATAAAGAATATTTGCTTGGCAATGACGAGGCTGCATTGTTATGGATGGCTTCATTGGGTTGTATTGAAATGAATCCATGGTTTTCCCGGAGCGCCTCTCCGGATAATCCGGACTACTGTGTCATCGACCTGGATCCGGATAAGAATACTTTTGATCAGGTAATTCAGGTGGCACAAATGGTCAAACAGGTGCTGGATCAGATTGGTGTACCTTGTTATCCTAAAACTTCAGGATCTACAGGTATGCACATTTACATCCCTTTAGGCGCTAAATATACCTATGATCAATCACAATTGTTTGCTAAGCTGGTGGTAAAATTGATTCACCAGCAGGTTCCTGAATTCACCAGTCTGGAAAGGACCATAGCCAATCGTAATGGAAAGATGTATCTGGATTTTTTACAGAACAGACCTGTTGCCACCATTGCCGGACCTTATTCGCTCAGACCTAAGCCGGGGGCAACGGTCTCCATGCCGCTTGACTGGGAAGAAGTGAAAGCAGGAATGCGTATGCAGGATTTTACCATATTTAACGCTTTAGACAGGTTAAAAGAAACCGGGGATTTATTTAAAGGCGTGTTGGGCAAAGGGATAGATCTGGCTAAAGCGGTTGAGAAAGCTAAGTCTGTATTTGGTTAATTTTGGCCTGAAAATCAATACAATGTTGAAAAGGCTATATTTTGATGCTGTCTCAAAAATTTGCACCTTGCTTTAAAGTTGAATAAAATGGCAAGGAAAGTTACAGATGGTCCTCTTAGAAATAAGGAACGGACAAAGAAAAATCTGATCGCTGCGGTGGGATACATTTTAAAGAGAAAGGGTTTTTCCGGCCTGAATCTGAGCAAGGTTGCCGAAAGGGCAAAGGTAGACAGAAGGTTAATTTACGATTATTTTGGAGGGCTTGAAGGAGTGGTGAAGGAATATCTGAATGCAAATGATTATTGGAAGATCAACTCAGAAGATATAGATCACATTGTTGAAACAAGCCGCGCCGATGCTGGAAAAGGAATGGCATATTCTGTTTTGGAACATCAATTTGACAGCCTTATGGGGAATGAGGAAATGCGACGGATCATTAGCTGGGGATTGAGTGAGAAGCTCCCTTTGCTAAAAGCATTGGATCTGAAACGTGAAAATACGGGGGATCAGATCATGAGTAGCGTCATTGATAAATATTTTGTGGATCGGGACAAGAATTTCAGAGCAATATATGCCTTGTTGATGGGTGGAATCTACTACCTCACACTTCACGCTAAAATTCAGGAGAATCCATTCTGCGGTATAGATCTGAACCAGGAGCAAGGACAAGCTGAAATCAAAAAAGCATTAAAGCAATTGATTGATTGGACATATTCTTAAGTTTTGATACGATGTTTCAAAGTAAACATCGTATCAAAACGCATGGCTAGGTAGTTACACTTTGTTTCTTCCATGCTGTTGTTCCAGCCGAAGGTACTTTGATCTGGCTCGGGTCTTTTCTTTTGTTTTCTGGCCCTTGCAAATGATCGGCATGATCACGTACGGTTTCCCGCAGGTCATCGAATATGTGGTCCTCCAATTCATGAGGATGAGGTGGAACTGCTTTCAGGTTCAGTTTTTCAGCCAGTAGTTTTCTGGAGTCACGTCCGGATCTTGGTGCGAACAGCACAGCTATAGCAGCTCCAGCAGCAAGTCCGGCTATGAGTGCAAACGCAGTCAGACTGTCGTCTCTTTGTTTCATTAGGGCACTTTTGATGATTTTTTGATAATTCATAGGTCGACTTTTAGGGTTGTTTTTATGTTATTCAATTGATGTATTTTTTATAACAAGAGTCTTTAGATATGGTTTTAATTTACCTGAAATAGGTAATTGAAGAGAATTGAGAAAATAGACATTTCGCGAAACAATAAGGTTAGCTACCTGTTGATTGATATAGTCCTACTTAACATCTTAATTATGAAAACACGTGTTTCGAATCTGATCAAATATCTTAAAAGAATAAGTGCAAAAAAGGAAATGATCTCCGCTTCAGTGAGTTTCGAAGGAGCACAAATCGTCAATATAGTTAAGCCGAAGAATTTGGCGGAAGATTTCCTGGAAGAGTTCAAGGAAGCGATTCGCTCTGGAGACGATACGCTCTGGCGGATGTGGCGTTGATGCTACTCCTTCCCTGTAAATAATACGTTTACGTGTTTAATTACTCTTATGAAATCAATTAGCTCTGGAATTCTGTTGTATAGAATTAAAGCTCAGGTACCCGAAGTATTTCTGGTTCATCCGGGTGGTCCATTTTTTCGAAATAAGGATCAGGGTTGGTGGACGATCCCCAAAGGGGAGCCATTAAAAGGAGAAGTATTATTGGCCACAGCCTTACGTGAGTTTCAGGAGGAAACTGGTTATTTACCTGAGGGTGATTTCAGGGAGCTGAAACCAATAGTGCAAAAAGCCGGTAAGATGGTTCATTGTTGGGCGGTGGCCGGAGATTTGGACCCTTCAAATATGACCTGTAATACTTTTGCTTTAGTGTGGCCGCCCAAATCTGGCAAGATCATGAATTTTCCCGAGGTGGATAAAGGAGCCTGGTTTTCTTTTGATGAGGCTAAACTATATATCAATGGGCGTCAAATTGATTTTTTGGATCAATTGAAAGCCATACTTACAACTGGTTGATGTTGGAATTCCTTTTTTAAGTTTACTATATTTAGCACTGGTTCGTTTCAGCTATGCGAACAAACATGAAATGAAAAAACGCCTTTGTATCCCCGAAGAAGTACCTTCTGGTTTACGCTGCCAAAAAGAAAATCATTGTTTCTATGTCGCATGACCATGTTCCCTGGCAGGCTGGCACCATTCAACGAGTCTTTCTGCCAGTTCACCCGGACGGAGTACTGCTGAAGGATGATCGTGTCCAATGATGGATTTAGGCATCCCCTCAGCTTTAGCCGAAAGCGGGTCTTGCACCAGGATCAGACCACCGGCTTTGGAAATTGCTTTGGCGCCTTCCAGACCATCACTGCCGCCCCCTGACAAGATTATGCCTATAGCTTTGTCTGCATAATCTTCAGCCAGGGATTCGAAAAAGATATCAATCGAGGAGTTTAGAATTTTTTTGTCACGGGTTTTAACTTTGAGTTCGCTGTCTTTAATTTGAAGTTGTGTATTTTCAATAAGTACATAGATGTTACCCGGTTCTATTTTTATGTCTTTTTCAACTCTGTGCACCGGTAGTCTGGCATCTGTTTTTAAGAGCCTGTCTAAAATACTTTTGTGGTCGCGGTGTAGGTGGGTGACTACCACAAAAGCCATATTCAGTTCTGCCGGAATGTGCTGAAAGAATTCACTAAGAGATTCCAATCCACCCGCCGATGCGCCTATACCTACCGTGTAATTTGTTTTATGTGTATTCATGTGATTTCCCGTAATGATGTATCATATTTAACGCGTTTTCGATCCAATGGTTTGAAAAGAATCGTTTTTATAAAGCTTGTATAACATTTATGGTATTTTGATAAACATTCTTACTGAAGTGTTGTTCTGTTAAGACAAAAATCTATATACCTATGGAAACAAATAATGAGATCATTAGCGACCTGAAAGGATTGGTCAATATTGTAAATGATGGAAAAGAGGGTTATGAATCCGCAAGTGAGGCTACTGATAGCATTGAGCTGAAGGCTTTGTTTTTGAAGTATGCTGCTCAGCGCGCTGATTTTGCTGCAGAGTTGAAAGCGCACATTGCGCAGCATGGTGGGGATTCCGAAAATGAAGAAGGTGGTATTTTGGGCGCTTTGCATCGCACCTGGATTGACATTAAGCAGGCGTTGAGTAGCAAAGAAGATGCGGCGATTTTAGGCGCTGTTGAAACTGGAGAGCAGGCTGCCATAGACAAGTACGATAAAGTATTGGAAGATTATGCTTCACATGCCGATCACATTGTTTTACTACAAAGACAACGTACAGGAATTTTAGAGGCGTTAAGGGAAATCGAGACTTACCACCAACGTTTGCCTAAATAGTTTAGTCAACTGAAACAGAATTGATATAGCAACTGGCCTGGCTTTTAGCCAGGCCTTTTTGTGCTTTGATGTTTTTCTTATTTTGGCAGACAGCTTCCTTAACGCAGGAAAGGTAAGGAAAACGAAAATATGGAACCTTTATCTCTTTCACTCTGCACTTCAATGGTAGTATTGTGGTAACGCAAAATTTCCGAAACCAGGTACAGACCAATACCAAAACCTGAGACATTTTTGATCCGGTCGTCATCTACGCGATAAAAACGTTGAAACAATTGCTCCTGATCCTTCTTGCTGATGCCAACGCCCTGGTCAATAATGGATATGTTCACATTTTTTTCCACGATCTCGCAGGATATTGTGATGGTGCTTTTATGAGCCGAATATTTGATGGCATTACTGATCAGGTTGTTAATGACTTGTCCAATTTTATCGCGATCAGCGTATAAGATTATGGCTTGACAGTGACGGCATTCTATGTTGTGACTGGTTTGAAGCAATTGAGTTTCCTGGATAATTTCCTGAATGAGGATATGAAGCTCAAATTCAGATTTCGAAAGCTGTATTTTCGCCTGTTCCAACCTTCCGACATTTAAAAAGTCGTTAATCATATTGGTCATTCGCTTGACTTGCATTTCTGTCCTGGTAAGCGATAGGATGGCAAAATTGTCTTCTGTTTTTCTCGCTTTGGAGAGCAGCACCTGAACATAAGAGAGTATCGATGTGATCGGTGTTTTTAATTCGTGACTCACTAAAGCAACAAAGTCATTTTTACGCTGTTCTTCCAGTTTACGCTCGGTAATGTCCCGGACAATTTTGGATACCCCGGTAATGTTGCCCCGGGAATCAAATATTGGCGACATGGTAAGTGAGACATCCACAATCTTTTTGTCCCTGGTTAAGCGTTGCGTCTCAAAATGAGTCAACCTTTCGCCTCTTTTAAGCTGGGTATGTATTTCTTGTTCTTCCTCCCGGAGCGATTCCGGCAGCAACACCAGTGTCGATTTACCAATCATTTCCGCTGCACTATATCCATACATTCGCTCAGCAGAGGCATTCCAACTGGTGATGATATTGTCCAGGTCTTTGCTGATGATGGCATCAAAGGACGACTCGATAATGTCATTGGCCATTTGCAAACGCAATTCACTTTCTTCGAGTTTACGGATCAATTCGGCCTTTCTTTCCTGTTCCACAACAAGCGTGGTGATATCTCTGGTAAAGCAGCGGGTGTGGATGAACTCCCCGTTTTTCCTAAATACATTTGAGCTGATCAACACATGTTTGATCGTACCATCTTTGCATCTAAGTCTGGCTTTGTAATTTTCAAGTGTTTCATTGTTGATCAATCTCGTCAGTATGTCATCAATCACGTCTTCATCCACATGGAATTTGGTTATGGCTGAGCCAACGTACTCCGCTATAGTGTAACCTAAGGCATTCAGTTCAGCTTGGTTTGCCCACACAATAGTCCCTTGCCCGTCTACCCAATGTAAAGGGAGAGCAGCGTTTTCAATAAAGTCTGATAATTCTTCAATACGCGAAGCCATTTCCTTTTCACGGATTTTGTATTCCGCGAGTTCATCGCGTAGCGATTGGATAGTTTCCATGTGTGTAAGGTAAGGGATGTAGGTATTTGTCAAAAATACGTTTTTAATACAAGCATCAAAAATAAGGAATGAATTAGATCAGTACCAAGACTGGATGGTTTTATTTAAAGAGTCATTAGAAAATATTCATTACGGATTTTATGTGATTAGAACAGGATATTAAATCTGATTTGTTTCTACAAAAATTGTGAAATGGGAAGAGCATTGCTGATAATTACTGGTCTAAATTACGTAGTTTGGTCTTATTATTATGACAATACCGCTTTAGCTCAAAAAGGAACTTATGTTTATTAATATCAGAAATACAACGATTTTGGTTATGATGGTAATGGCCAGTTTAAACTGCAAACCGCAGGATGGGGAAACATATTGGGAAATAAACAACATTTACAGGGAGGACAAAACACCTTTTAAAGGCTTAACCGAGGATATTATGCAAGGAATCCTGGACTATAATTTTCATTTTATAAAGAAAGGGGATAGTTTGTATTTCGATTTGCCTGCAAAATTCAGCATCGGACTTTCCAGTTTCAAAAGTCTTTCGCAGTTGCAGATTGCGAAAACAGACTATTACCAAATGTATAAGCAATCATTTGAAAGGGATACTTTTAAAGTAATGTTCAAGGACCTTGCTACCATGACTGAATCTAAAAATACGGTATTGGAATTTGTCCGGATTTCGAAAGCCGAATATGAGGATCATATCAAAGATGAACTCCTGGAGCAGAAAGCGGTTGCTGAAAAAATAAATGCGTTCAAGCTGCAATTAAAGGCCAGTCCGCAGATCGTATTGGAGCCTCTGCAAAAGTTACCACAAAAGAGCCTGGCGATTGAAGACGATCAAGGCAAAGCAATCACTTTATTGGTCCCTAAGGAAATTGAACTTAAGAAATCCGGGCAGATTAAAACACAGCAATTCGGTGCTATCAAAATTGGGACATTTGTAAAAAATGCGGTGGTATATGATATCCAACACCTAAAAAAGAATTATGGGTTAAAGCAACTGGCCATTTGGGTATCAACAGATCCGGCAACTTTTCACCTCGATGACTGGATGAAGGAAAATCCGAAACGCATAATCTTTAAAGCAGATCATGGTGATCTGACAGGCTATGAACTTGATTATGATGACAAGAAACAAAAGGCCGTTATCCGTTCTGTTTTTTGCCTCAAATATAAAAAGGTGGGGCAGGCACATGTCTTTCTGTACGCTGATGTTTACGCTGCACAATTTGCCGGCAATTATGACCCCTTGAAGGAAATGAACGAAATATTGAACTTTAATTACCTGATGCTGGAAAATATCACTATTCAATAAAAAATGGGGAACATCCACCGAGCGTGGCAGCCGCAGTAAGAAAAAATAGGGTAAACCAAATTTCGGGAAACATTCTGACGAGTCAGCTGTTCAACGTATCAGTCTGTTACTACATTTTGTATCTTGGTAACCGTAATCATTAAATTAATAAACAATGGGAACAATAGCTGAACAATGGGAGCCTTTTGAAATCGAGGTAATGATTGAAGGAAAGATGAAAAAATTGCTGGTTATCCCTGATCGTGAAGAACCTAAATATGCGATTTTCGACGAACATACCCTACTCGGAACGATTTGGCAAGATACGTCTGACCAGGGGAAGTTTTGGTGCGGGGAGGGGCTTGTGGTTAAAGAAATTTTGCCCGGCCTGGGAGAGCAGGTAAGTGAATATCTGGCAAACAGACCAATTTAAAAACGATCTACACAATTATTGTGAAGATAATTCATCAATTGTTGATTTTATCTGTTTGTTAATCTGCTGTACTTGCGGCATGTCAATACCAGCGTCCAGGTTTATGTTCTGGCTTATCAACTGATAGCTTTGCAGCCTGAGCTGGCAATAATGAATAAGTATTTTATTCCGCTTGTGCAGTTTTTCAGAAAGCTTAAGATGATCTAATTCTGTGATCAGATTAATACTTCGCTTCCAGCAATCCATGCCTTTCTGCAGGCTTAATCGAAGCATTTGCTCAGATTTATCACCCGATTCTTTAAGTTCGTTTAAAGCGGTGCTTTCCAGATTGTAGAACTCCACGATTCGTTTTTGATAAGTAAGCCGGTCGCTTGTTGACAGCAAGTCATAAATGACAACCGAACAAATAATCGCAACGACTGATACTGAAACCAATATGATTTTTTTTATTCTGGTACTATCCGGTTTTTGCAAAGCGGGCATAAACGCATAACCGATCAATACGCCACTAAGCAAGCCGCCTAAGTGGGCAGCATTATCTATTCCACCTTTAAAACTACCGTACACTAAATTATAAACCACAAAAACACCAATATTGGCTAATAAACCATTGCGCATGGAACGCTCAATATGATTTGTACTTAACAATGCGAGAAATACACCATACATCCCAAAAATAGCACCTGAGGCGCCAGCACTCACGGTATTGTCATGCCACCAGAGGCTTGCCAGGCTGGCAAGAATACCCGTAAGCAAATAAGCAGTGATGAATTTTGCCTTACCCAGAAAAGGCTCCAATAATAATCCCACAAAAAAAAGCGCGTACATATTCATCAGCAAATGAATAACACCAAAATGGATAAAGCAATTACTGATCAACCGCCACCACTGTCCATCCAGGGTATAGATTGTTGCGTTAGCACCCCAACCAATCATACTTTTTCCGTCAGGCTGAAATACAGATACGCCAGTGCATACCATGACCAGAAAAATCAAAATGTTCAAATCGATTAAGATAGGAGTTACGCAATAACCTGCTCTGGGCTTAAAATAGGAGAGGAACCCACCAGAAAAGTTATACTTAGGTGTAATGTCGGGCTTTAACGTATCCTCATATGGAGGCAAAAAATCCTTTTTGTAAATCTTATATTTTTGGCGAATTTCATCATCAGTAAATGCTGTAGTCAATTTTTCAAATGCTGAGATATACTGTGAAACTGCACGTTCGCTCTGTCCAAAATCATTTATACCTCCAGATATGGAAACGCACTGAATATTTGCCGTATCCTGCCCCAATTTAACGGTGAGCTCTCCATTCCATGAATATTCGCTATTTTGGGTATAGGCGATTACGCCGGCATCAGATATAAATCTGATTCGCCAACCAAGATATTTGATGGCTTCAAAAGCGATGACAAGAAACTGTTTGTTGGTAAGGCCGTTTATCGACAAATTCTGTTCAGATTTTCCCATATAATTTTGACTGATATTCTTGCGTTATCGGTTAGCGTAGTAATTGTTTGTTACAACAACAAGAAGAGTCACTTTTCTAATCGCGCTGATAGTTAATCATGAACCATTGTCGTTACATAGAAACAACATAATGTGTGGATTGTTTAACTGATGATTTACATTTCGGTTTAAGAGTTGAGACTTTATGATCCCATAGTTATAATTGTCTTTATTTCATTATTTTAGCAAAGCCATATTTTACAATCAAAATAATTTTAATATATGATTCGATATAAGAGTGCAATATTGCTGGGTCTGAGTTTTTCTGTTTGTACGACTGTTGCTCATGCAGCTGCATCTATGCAGCGTGATACAACCTCCGCACCTGTTGAAACGCAAAAACCGAACAGCAATTATAAACCCGCCTTTAAAGGGCAGACACGTATTGGCGGTGTAAAAACTAAAACACCCATCGTGGTAAGCATTATCAATAGTAGTCTGAAAAACCCCTGGGGTATACATGTACTACCCGACGGCCGTTTTTTAGTAACTGAAAAAGCGGGAAGCATGCGCATCTTAAAAGCCAGCGGTGGGTTTGATAAACAAATAACTGGTTTCCCAAATGTATTGTTCGGTGGCCAGGGTGGTTTGTTAGACGTCACGATTGATCCAAATTTCGCCACTAACCGAATGATCTATTGGGGGTATGCAGAAAAAACAAAGGGAGGTTCATTAATGGCTATTGCTAAAGGCAAGCTATCAACAGATGAAACCAAATTAGAAAATGTCGAGGTAATATACCGGGCAAATCCTCCATATAAAGACATGCTACAATATGGTGGGCGTATCGTATTTGACAAGCAAGGTAATTTGTTTGTCAGCACAGGGGAAAGAAGTGGCAGTGATATCCGCATGAAGGCACAAGACCTAAGTGCTGGTATTGGCAAAATTATACACATCACCAAATCTGGTAAAGCCGTTGCTGGCGGTCCATTTGCAGGCAAAGCTAATACGCTACCTGAAATATACGCCTATGGATTACGTAACCCAGATGGTCTGGCCTGGAATCCTCAGACAGGTGAGCTCTGGGAAGCTGAATTTGGACCCAGAGGTGGAGATGAAATTAACATTATAAAACCAGGAAATAACTATGGCTGGCCATTGGTTACCTATGGTATAGAATATAGTGGAGAAAAGGTAGGTGAAGGGATACAGCAGAAAAAAGGCACCACCCAACCCATTTACTATTGGGATCCTACCATTTCACCGGGAGGCATAACTTTTTATACCGGTAACATTGCTGAATGGAAAAACAACCTATTTGTAGGAGGTTTGAGTGGATCACATATCGCCAGACTGGTAATTAAAGCGAATAGGGTGGTCGGTGAAGAGCGTTTGTTAAAGGATAGGGACGAGCGTTGGCGCGCGCTTGTAACCGGTAAAGATGGTGCTTTATACGGTCTGACTGATAGTGGAAAATTATATCGTATAGCAAAGAAGTAAGGGTGTGGAGGATCTATTTTCAAATTAGCAGCTTTTTAGATTTTTATATGTACATTTGGTTCATGTTTGATTCTGGTCTGGGTCTGGCTCGTAACAAAAGGATACCAAACAGGAGTTACATAGGAGTTTCCTAGGACTCGGCTAGGACTATAGTCCTATAACCCTCCAAGAAAGTCAAAGTTTTACCCAACTGTAAGGCCTATGGTTACCAAACCACACCAAAAGGATGTGCAATAGTCCTACAACTAATAATCAGGTTTTGACTTAAATCAGCTTTGCGCACTTACAAATCTCCGGAACAGGAAAGAAGCGCATGTAAAACACAAGAAGGCGCAAATTAAATCGATCAATGCGTTGATCAAGGAAAATCTTGAAAAAGGTAGCATTTGTCCTGTATCCAGGCTTTGTCCATATCCTTTAGTATGAAATGTCATGGGGAATCCCATTGTTGAATTGCCATCGTAATTTATTCCGTTATGATGAGAGATGAATGTGGCTATCGCAAACACCACTAATGTTCCAAATAAATAAAGCATTATTCTCATGATTTCAGATGGTTATGTAGAACATCTGGATCAAGTCTTTCATTGAAATATTCCATAGGCTACATGGTATTTTCTTCATCCAGATCCTGGGAGTTTAAGGCATCTAAATCTTCGGGATCTAAATTTGTATCGGGATCGTCATTTGGATTTAGTTCCAGATCTTCATTGGTGTTACCGGTATCTTCTGCGGAGTTGTAGCCCTTGTTGATTTCTTCGTTGATGGGTTTCTCTGGCTGGTTGCTGTCAAGTTCTGATTCGATGATCAATAGATTATCGACGTCTTGTTTGTTGGTTTCCTGTTCTTTCGTATCCATGTCGTTGTTGATTGATGTCTACTTAGAACAAAAGCAAAAGGAATTGGTTTGTTTTTTCTGTTACCTTAAATATTATACATCATTTGCTTCTTAATTAGTATTCTGGTTGTCGAGATGAAATTTTACGATGGGCGCTGGGTAGATGTTATTGGGAATGCCAGGCAGGGCCGGTAATTAGTTCATCATCCAGTTGAGCAAATGAACGGCGCACCAGATGACACCGGAAATGATCAGTAAGATGCCGATGATGACAAGGCTGCCATACAATTGTTCCCTGCCAGTGGTTTTTACCCGGCATTTAAATGGAGTGCTGAAATAAGGTTTTTGGGGTTTTGAGTTTAGACTGAATTGCTCTTGGGTAATGGTTTGGTACTTCTGGTCTGCTGAATTCATGATCAATGTTCATTTTAACAAACCTTATAACAATAGAAAAGGAATTTTGATTTGCCTAATGTTGATCTTTGTTTTTTTTTTGTATCCTGCGGTAGCCAGAGACGCAGCAATCTGACTAGATTTACCGTTTACAAAAATTTCTTTTCGACCTGGATTAATAATCATCAACGTTTTCAATGTTGATTTCATTGCCTTCGTCGTCCTTCAAGTCCAGTACCCATTTCAGGGTTATAATCCTCGGCATGAGTGCTGGACAGTCTTGAATGTCAATTCCTTCTGCTTTATTGACGATAGATTCTAGTCTATCCAATTCTTTTTTAATTTCTTCTGATGCTTTCATGCTCTAAGTTAGTTAGACTATCTCTAACGGGGATTGATCGGGGTCATGTCAGACTATGATTTGCATCATTCTATACAATAGGAAAAATTCTGATGATGTTTAAGGTCATCGGAAAGAATGATTGTCATCATCATTTAAAAGATTGAAAAACAAGACATTTAAGCAAGATATTTTATATTTATGAACTTGCTTCAGAAGGTTAATTTTAATGTTAAAAAGAAAAAGATAGTGGTATGTGTATTCATTTGTTTGTTGTTTCATTTAACAGCATCTGCAGATGCGATATTCTTAAAATACCATTACACTGATGGAATTGGAATATTACAGGATTCATTGCCGAATCCAGGTATTAAACGATTGCTTTCAAACAAGAAAAATGCGGTAATCTTTCATTATCCAAATGCTGTAAAACGGTTTTACGCACAGCGGGATTTCCGTCCTGCCTGGACAAATCCAAAGACTGATCTTAGACAAACATCAGAAGCTATGATGTTATTGGATTGTGTATTGCAATTTGGACTGTTTCACAAGGATTATCATTCAGATTATCTAACGTATGATTTGATGCATCAGATTTTTGAAAACAGCTCACAGAAGGCCAATGAACAACAGGCTGTGTTTGATGTGATGCTTACTGATGCGATGATTACTTTAATCAACAACCTGCATTATGGGAAGTTAAATCCGGTTTATACCACGGGGATTTTAGATAAGGGCAAGTTAAAGGGGTTTGATGCAGCAAATACTTTGAGAATTGCCAAATTACAATTTGATTTTAAAGCGCAGGTGCTTGATGTACAGCCTAAATCAAAAAGGTATGTATGGATGCAGGATTATATGAGATTGATCAAAGGGCAATATGTTGGCGATTGCTATGAAACCCCTGAAAGAACTGTGCGCAAATTAGCAATTAATATGGAAAGGCTACGATGGCTGGAAACGAACCAGAGCAAACCGTTACCTATTGCATTTACCCACCTTACGTGTGAGATATTGGATGGATTGATCGTCAATCACGATGACATTTACCATCGTGACCACAAACTTGAACAAGCTTTATATCAAACGGAGAAATCTTCTGTATTGCCCGAAATTAAACTGAAACAGAATTAGTCAGCAAATTTTATAACTAAAGTAACTTCAAGAACTTAAAGCAAATGATGATGCCAACAAACAATTGTATCCTTGCCCTCAATATGGGATCTTCAAGTTTTAAGTTTAAGCTGTTTGATGCCTCGACCCGGAAAATGAAGATATCTGGTAATGCGAAGTATTCTGGTGGACAGTTTTTAACATTTGATATTAAAAATTTCGGAGATCTGCAGGTGGAGCATCTGGCTTTAAATCGGACAGATAGAACAGGTGTTATTGATCAAATGATCCATTGGCTCAAAGCGCATGAACTGGAGTTTCCTATAGTGGCTATAGGCCATCGGATTGTTCAAGGGGGACCAAAGCATTTCAATCCCATAATTATTAGCAAGGAGGTGATTTCTAATTTGCAGCAATATGTGTATCTCGCACCAAATCATCTACCAGCCGAGATAGAACTGATCGACAAATTCAGTTCGGCCTTTAAAGGTGTAAAACAGATCGCCTGTTTTGACACTTGCTTTCATCAACATATGCCAGCAAATGCCAGATATTATCCGCTCAGTGAAAAGTACAGAACATCCGGTTTGATGCGGTATGGTTTCCACGGACTTTCATATGAATTTATTATGGTAAAACTAGCGGAGCAAATTCTGCATCCTGCCCGAAAAAAAATCATCATCGCCCATTTGGGTAATGGAGCAAGTGTGGTTGCTGTTAAGGATGGAATCAGCATAGACACCACAATGGGCTTAAGTCCCATGGGTGGACTGGTCATGGGTACCAGATCCGGCGATCTTGATCCCGGTGTTCTATTGTTGCTGATGAAACAGTATGGCTTAGACGCCGACCAATTGGATGATTTGCTAAGCAAGCATTCGGGTATGCTTGCCATTGCGGGGACCGGGGATGTTGAGGAATTACTGGATCTGGAAAAAACGAATCTGAAAGCAAAAGAAGCGCTCAGCTTATTTTGTTACCAAGCGAAGAAATCTATCGCGGCACTTGCCGCAGCTATGGGGGGCCTGGATACACTTGTTTTTACAGGTGGAATAGGAACAAATTCCTCGGTAATCCGGGAACGGATTTGCCACGATATGAGTTTTTTGGGTATTATTCTTGATCAGCAGGCCAATCATGACCACAAGGAAATAATTTCTGCTGACCGCAGTTGGGTAACTGTATGCGCATTTGAGACTGATGAAGAACAAATTATTGCACAACATACCTATAACCTTTTAAATCCTAAAAATTAAGCAAATGAACATCTTATCGGATCATGATTTACTGCAAATGCATACCTACTGGGAAGCAGCTAATTATTTGGCCGTAGGTCAGATCTATTTGCAAGACAATGCCCTGTTGAAACAACCCTTAAAACCGGAACATATCAAGCCGCGTTTGTTGGGGCATTGGGGAACTTCGCCAGGATTGAATTTAATCTACGTGCATTTAAACAGGCTCATTAAAGAGACAGGTGCAAATATATTGTATGTCTGCGGACCAGGGCATGGGGCTCCTGCAATTATTGCCCATACTTACCTGGAGGGAACCTATTCTGAGTTATTTCCGGATGTAGAGGAGAATGCGTCTGGCCTGAAAAAGCTGTTCAGGCAATTTTCAAGCCCAGGAGGCATTCCAAGTCATGTAGGTGCGCATACACCTGGATCCATCCATGAAGGTGGAGAACTTGGGTACTCATTAATGCATGCCTTTGGTGCAGCGATGGATCATCCGGATTTATTGGTGGCATGTGTGGTTGGAGATGGGGAAGCAGAAACCGGACCGTTGGAGGGCAGTTGGAAATCTGTTTCATTTTTAAACCCAAAGAGGGATGGTGCTGTATTGCCGATTTTACACCTCAACGGTTATAAGATTTCAGGACCAACAGTTCTGGCGCGAAAAAGTGATAAAGCCCTGGAAGCATTGTTTTCCGGTCATGGTTATGAAGTGTTTTTTGTAGAGGGCACCGATCCAATGGCTGTTCATCGCCTAATGGCTGATATTTTAAACCAGGCTTATTTGAAGATTCGCAGGATACAAAAAAGAGCACGCGAAGATAGCGATCTGGAAAATATTCAATGGCCTATGATTATTTTACGGACTCCGAAAGGTTGGACAGGGCCCAAGGAGTGGAACGGTGTACCTATTGAAGGCACTTTTCGATCACATCAGGTTCCACTTACCGGTGTTAAAGAAGATCCTGAGAAACTTAAATTACTGGAAAGTTGGATGAGAAGCTATCATCCTGAAAAGTTATTTGACCAGGAAGGAAAATTACTGAATGAAATTCATGCAATAGCACCTGAGGGCGATTTAAGAATGAGCGCATCGTCTTTTGCCAACGGAGGAACAATACTTAAGGAGTTGATATTGCCGGATTTTAAACATTATGGGGTACTCATGGCCAGACCAGGAGAAACAATAGCAGAAAGTACAAGAGATTTTGGGAAATACCTTCGCGATGTTTTTGAATTGAATGAGGATCATCATAATTTCCGGCTATTTTGTCCGGATGAAACCACTTCTAATAGGTTAGAAGCTGTTTTCGAAGTCACCACACGCTGTTCAATGGAAACTATTGAATTGGGCGACGATAAACTTACAAAAGATGGAAGGGTAATGGAGGTCTTAAGTGAACATCTTTGTGAAGGGTGGCTGGAAGGTTATCTCCTTACTGGCCGTCATGGATTGTTTCCTTGTTATGAAGCATTTGTAACCATTGTAGATTCTATGGTTAGCCAATATGCCAAATGGCTAAAGACTTCGAGCGAATTACCCTGGCGAAAGCCCATTGCTTCTTTAAACTATTTGTTGACTTCCCACGCCTGGCGGCAAGATCACAATGGCTACAGTCATCAGGGGCCTGGTTTTATCGATACGGTAGTGAATAAGAAAAGCTCGGTAGTCCGCATTTATTTACCGCCAGATGCCAACACCTTATTGTCCGTAATGGACCATTGTTTGAGAAGTAAAGATTATGTGAATGTGGTTGTTGCTGGAAAACAGCCAGAATTACAATGGTTAAATATGGAGCAGGCTATCGCACATTGCGCCAAAGGAGCTTCCAGATGGGATTGGGCTGGAAATGAGCGTGAACAACAACCGCATGTCGTTCTGGGCTGTGCCGGTGATGTACCTACTTTGGAGGCTGTAGCAGCTGCTTGGATTTTGAGAAAGCATCTACCTGGACTTAGGGTTCGTGTGGTGAATGTTGTTGATTTAATGGCCATGTCGCCTGCCGCATACCATCCGCATGGCATGAGTGAAGCGTTATTTTTAGAATTGTTTTCAGCAAAGGCTCCTGTTATTTTCGCCTTTCACGGTTATGTTCGGATTATCCACGACTTGGTTCACGGCAGGCCAGATCCGGCCAGATTCCATGTTCGTGGATTTATGGAGGAAGGAACAACAACTACTCCATTTGACATGGTCGTTTTGAACGAGATGAGCCGTTACCACTTGGCAATGGAGGCGGTAAGGCGTGTTCCAGAAATGCATCAGCAGGCTGATTCTTTCATTCAGTACTGTGAAAACAAATTAAAAGAACATAAAAAGTATATCTGTTTGCATTTGGATGATATGCCGGAGATTAAAAATTGGAAATGGAGTGATGTGTAACTAATTCTTAATTCTTGCAATCCGGTTGAGGTCTTTCAGCTCAATCGTATTGGCATTTTTCTCAATTAAGCCTTCCTCTTTAAAATCAGATAGAGTTCTGCTGACTGTTTCAATAGCGACACCAGCCAAAGCCGCAAGTTCTTCCCTTGATACATTGATGGTATTTAAAATTGTTGATCTCTTGTTTAAACGAATTAAAACCTGTGAAATTCTTTTACGCACAGATAGATAAGCCAGTTCTACTAGCTGTTCTTCTTTTTCATGGATATTTTTTGAAAGTATCTGAATGAATTGCCGGCTGATTTCTGGATATTGCCCTAATAAGGCAAGAATTAGTTCTTTGGGCAATAGACAAACGGAACTATCCTCAATAGCTTCTGCAGTCTCAGTAAATACTTCATCAAGTAAAAGGGAGTCTAGGCCAAGGTAATCGTCATCTTTATATAAACCTGTGATAAAGCATCGGCCGTCATCGGCCTGTTTAACTGTTTTAATGCTGCCAGACATGACCAGATATAATCCTTGAGGAATGTCTCCTTCATAATATAAAGTTTGTTTCTTTTTAATGTTTCTTATTTTGCGCTTCTGAATTAAATCATTCAGCTCTTTAAACCCAGTTTCTTTACCCAGAGCGAGATTTTCAATGTTTTGTAATGTCGTATGGTAGTTTTTTTTTCGGCTTTGGGATTTTCTAATCCTGGTTTCTATAGCATGCAATAATTCTATATCGTCAAATGGTTTAGTTAAAAAATCATCGGCACCCATTTCCATGGCTTTCCGAAAATCAATATGACCCGATTTCGCCGTTAAAAAAATAAATGGGATTTCAGCGGTTTGAATATTTCTATTCAGTAGGTACAAAACTCCGTATCCATCAAGGTTGGGCATCATCACATCACATAGAATCAGATCTGGTGTATGGGCAGTGGCCATCTCGATACCCAATTTTCCATTGTCAGATTGAAATACACGATAGCCTGAAAGCTCAAGAATTTCGGAGCAGCTTTCTCTGATGTCTTCATTGTCATCAATAATTAGGATAGTTTTCATGAATTCAAACCGTAAGTGTAAGATTTTTAGGAGATTATTTTATTAAATCTAATCATTTACTTTCGGTATTGTACTATTCTTTAAGTCTATCTCAGATGAAATGTTATGTGGTTATTTAATTCTTCTGCATTAGCTTACTTGAATTAGTTGCAGGTTTTTACCCATGGTATATTTCCTTGGGATTCCTGTAGGAAATTCGATGTTTGCAATTTCCTGCGGGCTTAACTGCTCAAGGAACATCATTAGTGCCCTGAGGCTGTTTCCGTGTGCAACCACCAGCACTGTTTTTCCATTTTTCAATTTTGGGACAATAGTACTAAGATAATAAGGGACAACCCTTTCCGCGGTATCTTTAAGACTTTCGCCTCCTGGTGGCGCAATATCATAAGATCTTCGCCAAATCATCACTTGCTCCAAACCATATTTTAAAGCAATGTCCGCCTTGTTTAAGCCTTCGAGTTTTCCGTAACACCGCTCGTTCAGATTCCTGTCTTTAATTACAGGGATGTTTGTCAACCCGGATACTTTTAAAACAATATCAAGTGTATGCTGTGCTCTTTTTAGTGTTGAGGTAAAAGCAATATCAATTTGTTCTGCTTTTAACAATTGTCCAGCACGTTCAGCCTCTTGTTCACCGGTCAGGCTGAGGTCAATGTCCTGCCATCCCGTGAAACGGTTCTCGAGATTCCACACAGATTGGCCATGTCTTAGCAAAATTAATTCTGCATGTTTTTCTTCGGACTCAGTTAATGGAAACGCGCTGTTCAAAATGGTAGTGTTCATATCAATTGTTTAGTAATGGCATTACGAGCAGTGGTAAAGATAACGCTTTGACAGAGCATAGTTTTCATGAGTTTTTTTTAAAGTCAAACATGTGTCTGCAATAACCTGTAATGCGGATGATCTTGTTAAGGTGTCGTTAGCTGGCTTCTTTGTTATAACGATTACGGTAATCGAGCGGGGATAAGCCGGTGATTTTGCGAAATACTTCGCGGAATGCTTTCAGGTCAGAATAACCGACTTCGTACATGACTTCGTTTATGGTTTTTCGGCTGGTCTCGAATGCTTTCTTTGCAGCTTCAACTTTTACGCGCTGGATGTATTCTATTGGTGTATTGCCGGTAGCTTTGATAAAACGACGGTCAAAATTTCGCCTCCCTACTGTAAAAATGGCCGCCAGGTGCTCGATAGACAATTTCTGATCCAGCCTGCTTTCTATATAAAGCTGTGCTTTTTTGATAAGTTCATCATGATGCGAGCGCTGTCCATTGAAAATCATGAATAATGACTGGCAATTCCGATCCAGTTCAATCTGAAAAACCTTTGAACAAAAAATGGCCGTTTTACGGTCATAGTATTTTTCAACCAGATAGAGGATTAGATTTAGAAAGGAGTAAGCGCCGCCGTTGGTATAAATTCCCAGCTCATCGGTGATGAGCTGGTCTGGTTCTACATTTATTTTTGGGTAACGTATTTTTAAGTCGTCTGCCGCAGACCAGTGTGTGGAACAGCTTTTGCCGTCTAATATTCCGGCCGCTGCCAGGAGGTAAGCTCCGGTACAAATGCTGGCTACTCGCGCGCCATTCTGATATTGCTGGCCAATCCACTTTATCATGCTGCCATTGCACTCAATGGCCTGTTGGTAGTTGTGATTGAGTGAAGGCACGATGATCAGGTCTGTATGTTCAATCTCATCGATAGATTTGTGTGGTCGTGCCGAGAATAATCCGCCGTAAAAGGATATTTCGTCTGATAACCCGGCCAATTCAATTTTGAAAATGTCACTTTTGCCTGCATCTCGACAATGGGTGTTCGCGCGACTGAATATTTTATAAGCACCAACGATGCTACTCAGGTTATTCTCCCCATTGGGTACAAGGATGGTCAAGTGTTTCATATTGTAAATATACAGCATTAGGCCTGTCCAAATCAACCCGTCATAATGTCTAAATCACACCCTGCAACAGTCTTTTTGCATTGGTATATTTGTGATATGAGAAATACAATTATGCGAATCACCTTCCTGTGTCTGAGCCTGATTTCGTATCAGAGCATTGCACAACAGCAACGTAAGACAATTACGAAAAAAGAAAGAACTTTTTTGGTTCAGTTTTTAAAGGAGACTGAATCAGATGTGTTCAAGTCGGTAAAAGACCTGACAGCAGCACAACTGAATTTTAAACCTGCGCTGGAAAAATGGAGTGTAGCGGATTGCGTTAAACACATTGCTGCAGCCGAAAAGGAGCTTTGGGTGATGGCGCAGCAGACTTTAAAGCAATCGGAAAATCCGGAGAAGAGGGCGGAGATCAAATTTAGTGATGAGAATTTGATCAAGGTAGTGGAAGACCGTAGCCGTAAAACAAAGACTTTTGCTGCCCTGGAACCGGCCAATTCACCTTATGGAACTGTAGCTGAGGCTTTAGCTGGGTTTAAAGCTGATCGCGAGCAGTTGATTTCCTTTGTTAATGATACCCAGGTGAATCTACGCAATCATGTATTGGTGCTGCCTCTGGGGACATACGATGCCTACCAATTTATACTTTTGATATCTGCCCATACCAACCGGCATATTCAGCAGATTGAGGAGGTAAAAGCAACTATTGGTTTTCCAAAATTATAACGATGGTTAAAAGTTATGATTGCTCAGTACCTTTTCAAGAGGTTCAGTGCCAGACCGGTTACTACGGCACCTAGTACATAATAACTAACGGTTAATGCTTTGACCTGGTTGTTTTTGGCTACAGGTTCGGGATCCAGCCCCATGGGTTCAGGCAGGCTGACGGCACCGATTCCGGCGCTCAGTCCCATCATGGCTACTTTTGGCCAAAGGTATTTTGGATTGCCCGCGCCGATTAAACTGTAATATAGGGTATTTCCTAAAATGTCTCCGGCAAGGGTGGCTTTATAGAGGTCTTTCTTGTGATCCAGATTTCCGCCGAAGTATTGTATGGTTTTCTGCAGGGCTTCTTCGCCAAGCAGATCAACTCTGGGCATATCTGAACTTGTTTTCTTTAGGCTTTCGTGTAATATGTTCAATGCAACTGCACCAGCTAGGCCGGCGAGTAGGTTTTTAATTTTGCTCATGTGCTTAGGGTTTAATGAATTATAAGGCTTGGGTTTTAATGATAGAACAACCTTATACGCGTATGGTTTTAAACATTGTTTTAAACCTTTGATAACGAATGAATTTTAGATTGAAACAATGCGCTTTCGGGCTTGTTTAATAAGGTATGAAAAACGAAAATAAACAAAGTGTTTGGCAGGGTTTGGCTAGGATTGCGTTGGGTGGTTTTCTGACTTTTACGGGCATTGGTCATTTGACTTTTGTGAGAAAGGAATTTCTGGCGCAGGTGCCGGAGTGGGTTCCTTTGGATCCTGATTTGGTGGTCGTGTTGTCTGGTGTGGCTGAAGTTGGACTGGGCTTATTGTTGATTTCCGGATGGAGGAAGCCTTTAGTGGGGCTTGGTGCTGCTACTTTTTTTGTGGCGGTTTTTCCTGGTAATATTGCTCAGTTTCTGAATCATAAGGATGCCTTTGGCTTGAATTCTGATTTGAGCCGTGGTGCAAGGTTGTTGTTTCAGCCGGTTTTGGTGGCCTGGGCACTTTGGGCTACCGGTGTTTGGTTAAGCAAAAGAAATGCGAAACATCACGTACTCAGGTAAGTATTTGATCAAATTTATGAATTTTGATTATCTGTTTCTTTTGCATAAGTCCATTTTTTTCTAAGTCGTAACATGATGAATTTACTCCGGTTTGCTGTGCTTTTGATCTGTCTATCTGTTAATCATGCTGCTTTTGGACAGCTTACTTTGGTTAAGGATCTGGATGGAGACTTGTTGAATGATACTGTAAGCCTTGATCGATCGCGTGGTGTACTGCTATGCAGGTTGTCAACTCTGGGTTTTCCGATGCAGAAAAGTAAAGTGATTGCGGATTTGGGTTCCTCTTGCGGATTAGAAGCTGCAAAGAATGGATTTAAGTTTTTTAATTACCAGATGAGGGAAGGCTATACCTGCCAGTTCCGGTTTAATCCGAAGGTGCGGAAGATGGAGCTTATCGGTATGTCGCGCTACCATGATGGGAATGCAAACCTTGACGGAAGTGGGGAATCAAGTGTCAATCTATTGACTAATATTTATTTGGGGAATTGGAGCTATTTTGAACAAAAGGGCAAAAGGCTCCGTAAAACAGGCCTTATTAAACAAAGAATGGTCATCCCGCAGACGTTTTTGGAAGGATTCAGCGATGCTCAGCCTGGGCTTTACCGGCAGGAATGTGATCAGATTTCCCGGAAGCAGGCAAGCCATCTGCGGCGGTAACTTTGAATATTCATCCGCAGGATGGTGCTAATTTTAAGGTGATTTATCATGGTGGTTTGGTCGGGTAGATGTTCCTGGATAATGGAATCTGGCAAACGGTTTATGAGTACGATGAGAATTCCGGGCATGTGGATATTTTATTGGAATTGATGTTTAAACAATGATCGAACTCTTGTGTTGTAAGGGTATATCTAAATTTATGAAAAGCGCTATACAATCATCGGTTTTTAACCAGGTCAGAATTTGGAAGGGGAATCATTCCCTGGAAGCCTTTACTTTAGAACAGTCTGATTCGGGCTTTATTGGTGGTGGGATTGTGACGGTGGAGGATTCTACCATTCGCTACCAGGTCGTCATGGATACCTCTTGGCATGTGCTTGAGCTTAGTATTAAGGATGTTGACCGTCCCCGGCTAAAGTTGTATTTGACCAGAACTGAGGATGATTTATGGTATAATGCTGAAGGCGTTTTGCTTCCTGAGCTCAGTGGATGCCAGGAGGTGGATATTTCAATTACGCCATTTACCAACACGCTTGCCATTAAAAAATTAACTGGTCACCAGCAGAAAAGATTTAAGGTAGCTTACATCTGTATCCCTGACTTTACTTATGCTGCTGTTGAGCAGGTTTACCAGGCTTTGGGTTCTGGCAGGTACCGGTATGAGAATCTGGACACCCGGTTTTCAGCGGAGTTAATTGCTGATGAATTTGGTCTCGTGTCGGAGTATCCTGGTTTGTTTATGACCTTGTCTAAGGATCAGGATTAGGTGTTCAGCTTGCAAAATTTACTGATGAAACAAATTGATGGGATGGCTGTTAGGTAAATCAAAACGCAAATGAAAATAGACATCAAAAAAATATTTTTATTCTCAATAATCTTAATTGCGATTGTAATTCTTCCAGACATTAATATGTACCGTGAGAGATATAAATTACGTTCTCAAAAACTGCCTGAAATTTATAAAAATCAAACAGAATTAGAGCATTTAAAAGATGATGATTACGAAGTGATCAAAATTAAGAAAAATGCTGCAGAACCAATTATCCAGGCAAATGACAGCACCATTGTAATATTCACAAAAAACAGTAAAGATTCAGAAAAGGGAAGTTCGGATTATGAAAATATATGGTACAAAATCAATCTGAAAGGACAAATTACCGATTCTCTAAAATATAGTTATAACAGTTTAGATAATGAACATGATTACCATACTTTTAACAACTACATTATAGATACAAAGCAAAACACCTACAGCAATTGGATTAAAAATAATGATACCAGGCATTATGCTTTTAAAAATATGAACGAAAATAAAATATTCACAAAAGAAGAGGCAGACAAAATAACAAGTGAAGGAAAAATAATGCAAATCGATTACAGCTATTTGGGAGACAATGGAATTGATTCAAAAAATAAAGTAATTATCTTTAAAAATGGCGTTTGGAATTACTTTTATACAGAAAAAAACTGGCACGAATCTGCTAATTATACAACTAACGAATTTCAAGCTCAATTTTATTATCCCATAGATAAAGAACTAGTTACAGCGCCTACAGCAGGAAATGAAAAAAAAAGCAAACAGATTTTTTTTGACATTAATAATCCCAAAAGTATAATTTACAGGGAATATGTGTTTAAAGAAAAATGGAATGAAAACTCTTTTTGGTATAATATTATGAACTGGCACTGGGGTAGCGGAAATACGTCAAGTTCAGGCGGATGGACTGGAAGTAGTTACTTTTCGATAAAAATGCCTAAAAAAACTTTACATTATAAACAAGCAGTTTATATAGATTCTCCTGATGAATCTTTGCGGGATCATATTTCTTATTCTGTATATAAGCCAAAAAATGGGGAATACATTTTGCTTGATTCTTATTTAATAAGACCTAAATAATTTTGCAGCACCCATGCTTATGGAATTTTAATAAAAAAGTTGGAGCGTGTAAAACAGATCGAAGATGAGGTATTGTGGTTAACATAGAAGATCAAATGATGAACCTGAGTGACTGGGCAATAAGGGCATAACCCAAAACAGTAGAATTTTGGATCAATATTAGTTCGAGCAAATACAAATAAAGAAGCGTAGCATGGAAAACGACGGTTTTGTAAAAGTAAGCGGTGCAAGAGAAAATAACCTGAAAAATGTAAGCCTTAAAATCCCGAGAGATGCCTTTGTGGTTTTCACCGGGGTATCCGGATCCGGAAAATCTTCACTAGCTTTCGGCACTTTATATGCCGAGGCCCAACGCAGGTACCTGGAATCGGTATCTCCGTACGCACGGCGGCTGTTCAACCAGATGGCGATACCCGAGGTTGATGAGATCGAAGGCCTGCCACCTGCCATCGCATTACAGCAACAGCGGGGTGCATCCAATTCCAGGTCATCTGTAGGCAGTGTAACTACATTGTCCAATTTGTTGCGCATGCTGTATTCCAGGGCCGGAAATTATCCCAAGGATCAGGAGATCATTTATGCAGAGGGATTTTCCGCCAATACCCCTGAAGGTGCCTGCCCGCAGTGTCACGGCACCGGGCGTATTTACGAGGTCACAGAACAATCAATGGTTCCTGATGACTCTTTAACCATCCGGGAGCGGGCGGTTGCAGCCTGGCCTACAGCCTGGCAGGGACAAAATCTCCGTGACATTTTGATCACCCTCGGATATGACGTGGATACACCCTGGAGGAAACTTCCTAAAAAAGACCGTGACTGGATTTTATTCACTGATGAACAACCGGTAGTCCCGGTATATCCCCGTTACACAGCAGAGCAGGTGAAAAGAGCCATCGCCGGAAAAGTACAACCGGATTACATGGGCACCTTTACAGGTGCTAAGAAATATGTGATGCAAACTTTTGCCGGGAGCCAAAGCCAGCTCATGAAAAAGCGGGTGAGCCAATTTATGCTCAGTGCGCTCTGCCCGCTATGTCAAGGAAAAAAACTACGTAAAGAATCTTTAAGTGTGACATTTGATGGAAAAGACATCAGCGAGCTGCATGCATTGTCCCTGGATGAACTCTATGATATCTTTAAGGGTTATTCCCAGGCAGATGAAACGACAACACCTGCGCATCCGGAAAAAAACATGGTCACCCAGCGGATTGCAGTGGACCTGGTATCCCGGCTGGAAACTATACTGGATCTGGGCCTGGGTTATCTGAGCCTGGACAGAACTACGCCCAGCCTTTCTCCAGGTGAGCTCCAGCGTCTTCGGCTGGCCACGCAAATCCGCTCGAATTTATTCGGGGTGGTTTATGTACTGGATGAACCTTCTGCAGGATTGCACCCGGCCGATACACAGGCCTTACTAAGAGCACTGGATAAATTGAAGGCCACAGGCAATTCGGTATTTGTAGTGGAACATGAGATTGATGTGATCCGGCACGCCGACTGGATAGTGGATGTGGGGCCCGGGGCCGGAGAAGATGGCGGGCAGATCCTCTACAGTGGAAGGCCGGAAGGGCTTCGGCAAATCAAAGAATCAAAAACCAAAGCGTATATTTTTAATAAGAAAAACACTATAAATGAAAACCCGCGTGAGCCCCAAGCATGGTTAAAGCTGGAAGCGCTAAGCCGTAATAACCTTCAGAATCTGGATGTAGCGTTTCCGCTCGGTGTGCTGACCAGTGTGACCGGCATTTCCGGTTCCGGTAAAAGCACTCTTGTGAGCCAGGCATTGGTAACATTGGTTTCGGCAGCTTTAGGACAAAAGTCTAAGGATGAACCCCAAGACAACAGTCCGGATTTGCTGCAGGAAGAAAACCTGCAGTTAACAGGAAAGATCACATCTGGTATCAGTCACATCAAAAGATTAGTCCAGGTTGATCAAAAGCCGATAGGTAGGACGCCGCGGTCTAATTTGGCAACCTATACCGGACTGTTCGATCCCATAAGAAAACTTTTTGCCGCGACACCACAGGCTCGAAAACGAAAATATGATGCAGGACGCTTCAGTTTTAACATTGCAAAAGGTCGATGCGCGCATTGTCAGGGTGAAGGCTTCGTCATGGTTGAACTGTTGTTCCTTCCCAGCGTGTACAGTCCCTGTCCGCTATGCAAGGGTACGCGGTACAACGACGAAACCCTGGAAATCACGTTCAATGAAAAAAACATTGCTGAAGTACTGCGAATGACTGTGGACGAGGCTTGGCGATTTTTCAAGGAAGATGCGTCACTTGCACGCGGACTGGATATTGTCAGGCAGGTAGGCCTTGGCTATTTGAAACTGGGTCAGCCGGCAACAGAACTTTCTGGCGGTGAGGCTCAGCGTATTAAACTGGCCACTGAACTGCAGCGCAGCCAGCAGGGTAGGACGCTTTACGTGATGGATGAACCTACAACCGGACTGCACCCAGCAGACGTGGAGAAACTGATGGTTCAACTCAATTATCTGGTGGAACAGGGCAATACTGTTATCTTGGTTGAGCATGATCTTTCTGTCATTGCCGCAAGCGACTGGATCATGGAAATTGGTCCCGGGGCTGGAGTTAAAGGGGGCAAAGTGGTATGCAGTGCCACGCCGAAAAAGTTTCTCCAATTTAGCAGCAGTCGTACAGCTCCTTTCCTGGCTGCCTACCAAACTGTGAAGCTAGCGACCATTTGTAAAGATTGAGGGTACATAAAATTTTAAAATGAAGAAACGGGGTCTGGTTTGGTTTAAGAATGATCTGAGATTGCACGATAATGAAGCCTTGATCAGGGCTCATCAGGAATGCAGCGATTTGGTTTTTTGTTACTGTATTGAACAAAGCGATTATGAGAAGTCACCGCTCGGATTCCAGAAGAAAGGTGCTGTTCGGTTTAAATTCATGCATCAGTCCGTGCTCAATTTAAAAAAGAACCTTGAATTTCTGGGTGGACATTTGGTTATCGGAGAAATTTCAGCAATGGTTACTTTACCTGAGCTGGTTGATACATATGGGATAACTGATATTTATGCAGAGGAGGAATATGCGCCTTACGAGTTGAAATTGGTTAAGTCGGTGATGAATGCCCTGCAGGCCGTGGAGTTTCATTTTTTCTGGGGCAAAACGCTTTACCATAAAGATGATATACCTTTTACGATTGCTAAAATTCCACTGACCAGCAAAGCCTATAGAATTCCTGCCGGACATCAGGCCGAGCCCAGGGAAACTTTCAGGCCACCTTCCAAATTGAATGCTGTTGCGAACGTAAAAACCAAAAGGTTTCCTTCTTACAAGCTTTATGGGATAAACGAAGATGAGTATAAAGATTCAAAGCCATTGGTTGAGGGTGGGGAAACTGCAGCGCTGGAAAGGCTGCATTACTATACGTTTAAATCCGAACTGCTGACAGGATACAGGTGGAGTAGAAACAAATCAGATGGCCTGGACTACAGTTCTAAATTTTCGCCCTACTTGGCTTTGGGTTGTATTTCCGCCCGGGAAATCTATAAGACGGTAAAAGAGTACGAATCAAAAATCAAGAAAAACCAGAGTACCTGGTGGTTGGTTTTCGAATTGGTCTGGAGAGATTACTTTACATTCAAGGGGATGCGGTTTCGAAACTCTATATTCAAGACCAAAGGTTATAAGAACAAACAAATAGCTTGGGAAAATGATCCGCTGAAGTTTGAGAAATGGTGTTCCGGTTGCACGGGAATTCCATTTATAGATGCCCACATGCGACAACTGAATCAAACGGGTTACATGAGTAACCGCGGTCGGGTGAACTGTGCAAGCTATCTGACACACGATTTAAAGATAGACTGGACATGGGGAGCAGGGTATTTTGAGAGCAAGTTAATTGACTATGATGTGAGCTCCAATTGGATGAACTGGCATATGCAGGCATTTGAGATCTGGTACACCAATCCCGTCCACCAATCCAATAAATACAAGGCGCAGGAATATATCCGGAAGTGGATTCCTGAGCTATCATACAGTAATGACATTGAGGTCTTGATTCCATGGGAATTCGACATTCCTGCTTATCCCAAGCCTATTGAAGTATACCAGAAGTGGAACAGGGCGATCAATCTGATCCAAAAAACGGTAGAAAAGAAAAAATAGAGTGAGCCTTAGCTTGTTCCAAAATGCTGTTCGTACATTAATTTTGGCAGAAAAATTTTGGATGGATTAAGGCATGAAAATTGTTTTGTTCAACAAGACAATGAAAATACATTAGTCAATAAAGAATTTCAAATTGATGTTTAGGCATCGCAGCATATAAACCAGATTAGCCATGAAATTTACCAGCCTTATTTTCTGTGTCATGATTTTTAGCTATTGCAAGGCGCAGGAAAAGACAACGACCTACAGCAGTTTTGATCCCGGTCTGACCACAACCGAGTGGAAAATTGAAGTGCAGGACAAACAGGCCGTAACCATCACGTCAAATCCTGCCAAACCAGAAACATTCCAGCGAGCGCTGTCCCGCACCAAACATCCCAATTTCTATTGTCTGGAAATAAGCAATGTTGTTTCAGACAGTAAGGAAAACGGATTTGTGATCGTAGAAATGGGCAGTAAAATGCTGACCCTGTATAATGAAAACATTTTCCCGACCAAAGCAGAGGTAGAGCAGGTGCTTGAAAAAAAAGACACTTTGGAATACTTCCCCGCAATCTATTTGGTAAAGGACATTTCCCTATCGGAAGCCCAGGGAATACCGGCAGTCACCAACATCACTGACGAGAAACTAACGGAATTGAGAAAGCTGGATGCCGCGAGAAAAGAAAAAGTGCGAAAGATTCCCGAAAACCTTGGGTTTGAAAAAAAACTGAAAATTTTCGGCAAGCAGCAGTTCTGGCTGGATGCCCAGCTACTGGTACTAGGGTACAAGCGCAAAGACGCCGAAGAGAGCAAATTCATAACAGAGAAGCTCCAATAAAAACAAAGTGACCTTGTGATAAAACATGTTCTTGCAATGAAAAAAAATCAATGAATACTACGAGCGCCAGAAGTCACAGTGGAAATCTCATATGGGTGATTCGCTGGTAAAGCCCATAAAAGAAAAAACCCTGCAATCATTTGATTTGCAGGGTTTTATTTATCTTTGATATTGTTTCTTGTGATCCCGCTGGGATTCGAACCCAGGACCACTACATTAAAAGTGTAATGCTCTACCAGCTGAGCTACGGAATCATTTTCTCTCTGAAGAGGCTGCGAAGATAGAATTAATAATTTAATAATGTTAAACACATCGAAAGAAAACATGCTACGCATCCTTAAAGCGCTTAAAACCAGGTTGAAAAATTTTACGCCTTATGACCTAAAATCGCGCTAATGATTACAAAAAGGCCTATTTCCTGATTCTTATGTAAAAATGCCTTAATGGATTTGACAGAATTTACCATATGAGAGTTTACTGTGGCTACCGTAATTCCGAGAATTGCTGCAATTTTTTACCATATCCGGATTTAATTGAAATAATCGTGATAATTATGGTCTAGATTTCTAAATTGCGTTACTACAATCTAAATACAGATCAACGGTAAGTTTTGACAATTACTTGCCCGATGGTGTTTGCCAAAGTAGCTATAACAGATTGTTTTGATTCATTAAACAGGATATTATGTACGAAGATAGAATATTAAGAGCCGGACTGGAAGCCTTGATCATTAGCCCTAAACAGGCAGCAGCACTCTTTAAAGACCAGATGGTAGTTGCTTCCAGTGGCTTCACCAAATCGGGAGACAGTAAAGCCGTATTGGCTGCATTGGCCGAAAGAGCAAAGGCAGACCCATTAAAAATTACCTTGATGACCGGGGCGTCACTTGGTCACGATACCGACGGGATGCTTACCGAGGCAAAAGTACTTTCCATGCGTCTGCCATTCCAGGTAGACCCTGTACTCCGGAAAGCCATCAACAACGGTGAAGTGCTATATATCGACCAACACCTGGGTGAGACAGCCAATCTACTCAAAGCCAACAACTTTCCAAAGATTGACATCGCCATCTTGGAAGCAACGCTAATCGAAGCTGATGGTAGCATTGTGCCCACCACTTCCATTGGCAATTCCGCTGCTTTTGCAGAGCTTGCAGATCACATCATCATTGAGATCAATACCACCATTCCCTTTTCCATTTGTGGGCTGCATGATATAGTTTCTTTGGGTAATTACCCAAATCGGCCTGCCATACCAATCATCGCTGCCAACAGCAGGGTAGGTACAACCTCGATCCCCTTAAATCCAGATAAAATTATCGGTATTGTCATTACCAATACCACAGACAGCCCTGCCGAAATTGCACCAGCTGATGAAACTACATCAGCAATTGCTGCTCGCCTGGTTGCTTTCTTTGCTGATGAGGTGAAAAAAGGGCACTTAACCAAATCACTGCTTCCGTTACAGGCAGGAATAGGTAAGGTAGCCAATTCCGTGTTAAGCGGTTTTATAGACGGTGATTTCGAACACCTGACAATGTATTCAGAAGTGCTGCAGGACAGCACATTTGACCTGCTCGATTCAGGAAAACTGGATTTTGCTTCAGGATCTTCCATTACAGTTTCAGAACCGTACTATGAAAAGATATTTTGTAACCTGGAACATTACAAAAACAAGGTGGTATTGAGGCCACAGGATATTAGTAATTCTGCAGCCATCATCAGGAGGCTGGGCGTAATCGCCATCAATACCGCTCTGGAATGCGACATCTATGGTAATGTGAACTCCACCCATGTTTCCGGAACCAACATGATGAATGGGATAGGGGGTTCAGGCGATTTTTCAAGAAATGCCTACCTCAGTATTTTTGTAACCCAATCTTTGGCCAAAGGCGGAGCAATTTCCAGCATCGTACCTATGGTTTCCCATGTAGACCATACAGAACACGATGTGGATATCATTGTTACCGAACAAGGACTTGCAGATTTACGTGGACTTGCACCCAGACAACGTGCGAAGGTAATTATAGAAAACTGCGCGCATCCAGATTACAAGGCTGATTTACTGGATTATTTTGAAAGGGCTTCCAAAAGAGGCGGTCAAACACCCCATTTATTAGAGGAAGCATTTAGCTGCTATATAAGATTACGCGAAACAGGTACTATGCGAAGGAGCTAAACTGACATAAAAAGTAGTGCCTTTTCCAGGTTCACTTTCAAACCACAATTTCCCCCCCTGTAATTCTACATAGGTTTTGGTTAGGCTAAGGCCTAAACCAACGCCTTTTTCATTATTTGTGCCATAAGTACCATTACTTTTTAACGAAAATATGTCCGATTCGTTCTGATTGATGCCAATGCCATTATCCTGTATAACAAGCACGCACTGATCTTCATCGTTCATATAACTCAGTTTGATCTCGCCACCTGCAGGTGTAAACTTTACAGCATTGTTTAACAGATTTCTAATCACCAGCTGTAGCATATTGGGATCGGCTATCACCTGTAGCTCAGCATCTATCTCATGGACAAATGAAATGCATTTATCAGTAGCAAGATTTTGCTGTACCCGAATGGTATTGTCTAAAGTCTGTTGTACAAATATTTGCTGCAAATGAACTGCAACTCCATTCATCTGATCCTTAGACCAGGAAAGTATGTTTTGAAGCAATTCTGAGGTCTGACGGGTTGATCGAAGCAAGTCTTTTTCTATAGATCCTTTTTCTTCAGGACTTAACGAAATTTGTCCAAGCAGTTCAAGGTAATTCTCAATAGAGGCCAAAGGAGCTTTTAAATCATGGGCAACAATAGAAAACAGTTTATTCTTCGCTTCGTTGGTCTCTTCGAGTTGCTCCTGACGTTCCTTTGCCAGGCTTTTTTCACGCTTATAATTTGTTTTGAGGTAAATCACAATCAGACAAAACAAAGCCACAACCTCGAACATGGTCTGCCCAAGATCAATCAATCTGTTTCGCTCACTGGCATACATCGGCTTAATCCATTCCGGATGATAATACTCTGCAATGAGTAGCGCGATGACCATTATAAAATTAGGTGGGACCCAAATCCAAAATTGTTTTCTTGGAACAACTACGGTAATGACAAACATGATCAAAATGAACCAAAGCAACGTAACTCCGTTTGAACCACCGCTTAAAAAGTATGTACTAGCTGCCGCAAGGTTACTACCAAGTCCAATAATGACGATCCCTAAATAAAGTTTTCTTTTAAATCTGGAAACGTAATAGGTGAGTAACATAACCAAACTAACCGCAAACATGAGCACTGCCCATAAGTACATGTCCATAATGGCAATGATAAGGCCATTTAAAATGGCTGCCAGGAACCCTGCAATTGAAACGGCATGAAATACCCTGCTCTCTAAAGAAAAGAAAGTTTTCTCACCGATTACAGTGTACCAAAGCTGGCGAAGAGATTCCGTTGTGACGATTTTTGAGGGCATGATCAAGTTTCAAATATAGAAAACACTTTCATGATTAAGCTAATAATTCATAAGTCTTTTTTATGTGGAATAAAGCTGTGATAAGGGCTCATAATTCCATTATGAAGCAAAAAAGATCAGTCCAAAATCAACTGCGAGGAAATAATCTGGCTTAAAATCAGCCGCATAACTGATTTCTAACATAATTATTTGCAGATGATGTATATCAGCCCTATATTTGCACCACTTTAAAAGGAAACGCTTAAAGTAAAGTTCAAATAAGAACTTTGATTCCGTAGCTCAGCTGGTAGAGCATTACACTTTTAATGTAGTGGTCCTGGGTTCGAATCCCAGCGGGATCACAGAGAATAGTATCAAAACTACGTAAAAGCTTGCAAATCAAATGATTGCAAGCTTTTTTGTTTACCGGGAAAACCCAAAATATCTAATAAATCACAAATAAAATGGTGAGTAATTAGGTGAGTAAAATTTGGGATTTTCAACTCACCAAAATCAATGTAACTTTCTGTAAAACAGAAAGTTCAATCATTAAATGACTTGATGCGTTTAGACTGCAAGGCTAACTTTGTTTAACCTTAAATCAGTTATTATGAAAACTAATTTCAGTCTGCTTTTCTATCTTAAGAGGCCAAAAGATTACACTACAGGCGTTACACCTATTTATTTAAGGATCACAGTTAACGGAAAACGTGCCGAACTTGCCACAGGTAAGGAATGTGAGCCGGAACAATGGAACTCTAAAACCGGACACATTCGGGGTACGAAAGAAGATACCAAAACTTTTAATGCCTATCTGGATAAAATGAAAGCCGGTGTCACTGCTGCGTACACAATATTATGCCTACAGGACGATGAAGTCACTACCGAAAGTGTCAAGTGCAAATACCTCGGCAAAGCGGAAAAGCCGCATACATTGGTTGAGGCAGTTACGTTGCATAATAAAAACATGAAAGCACTTGTCGGTAAGGAATATGCGCAAGGAACACTTAAAAGATATGAAGTACTGGAAAGGCACATACTGGATTTCCTGTCTTTTCAATACCGCAAAAACGACATCAATATAAAAAGCATAGACCATGAATTTATCAGTGTTTTTGATTTTTACCTGCGTACTGAAAAAGCCAATACAAACAATACCGCCATTAAGCATCTAAAAAATTTAGGTAAGATTGTTCGAATCTGCATGTCAAACAAATGGATCAGTGCAGACCCTTTCTTTGGTTATAAGCTAAAATCCAAAGATGTATACCGCAATTATCTTACGGCAACGGAACTGCAAAAAATAGTGGATAAGGAATTTACTACCCTAAGGCTGTCACAGGTGCGGGATTTTTTCCTGTTTAGCTGCTACACGGGATTATCTTATGTGGATGTACAAAAGCTTAAACCATCAGATATTGGTATCGGTGCAGATGGGGAACGCTGGATTGTTACTTACAGACAAAAGACAAATACCAGGGCGGCAATTCCACTGCTTCCTGTTGCCAAAGCAATTCTGGACAAGTACAAAGATCATCCGGTATGTATTAATAAGGACAAAGCCCTGCCTGTTTCCAGCAACCAGAAAATGAATGAGTATTTAGTAGAAATTGCCGCACTCGCTGGCGTAGACAAAACATTAGGAAACCGGATTGCCAAGCGAACGTTTGCCACAACCGTAACATTAATGAACGGAGTACCTATTGAAAGCGTTTCAAAAATGCTTGGACATACTAATCTCCGTACTACGCAACTTTACGCTAAAATACTGGATGAAAAAGTCGGCAACGATATGGCACCATTAAGGGAAATGTTTGCTGTTATATAGAAATGGCTATTGCACACCTGAAATCTACATTTTGGGTGTGCATTTTGTTACCGTTTCGAAGTAAGGGTAGCCTTCTGTTTCAGCACCGATATCCCCGAAATAGCAGTAACCTAACCGCTACTACTCCGTAAATGCCAAAGCGAGAACAGCGTTAGGGTTTGAGAATTGGGGTTTCGCACGCCGCAAATGAGCGTGGGGATAAGTCGATAGAAGTGTTTACTTAGATTTTTTCGATTTTAGCGTTTTAACCAGTGACTTGTCTTTTTCCTCCTTCAGTAATTTTGCTTGTTCGTCTTTTGAATTTAATCGGACATTAGTAAAGATCATTTTATAAAGATCACCAGGATTTTTATTGGTTGCTAGTTCTATGGAATAAAGTTCTTCTGCCAATGCAATTACATTAGATTTAGTTTTTAAATCCCTTAATCTAGATACTGTAATACTAGTCTTTCTAGATATTGCCTCAATGGTATCACGTTCAATTGAGTTTAAGTAATTGCCAATCTCAGTATATTTTTTACTGTTTGAATTTACTGGTTTTGTATCTGCAATGGCAAGAGTTGGGAAGACCTCCTTTAAAGTATCTCCTATATCTTTACTAGCAGCTAATGATATTAAATACAGTTTCTTTGCTGATAGTCTAGTTATACGTCCGCTTCTTAATTTGCTCAGTTCAACAGTAGGTATGCCCGTTTTAGCGTATATTTCAATATTAGGGATCTCCAATTGAGTGAGGTAGGTACCTAAATTGTTCTCTGGTAATTTTTCTTTCAATTTTAATCTTATTTCTATAAAAATAGATACCTGAAAAGAATGGGGCAACTTTAGTACTATTACCTTCTTTTATTTTAAAATAAATTTTATAAAAGAAGTATTTATTCGTATATTCGATTATTACAAGATAATAATAAAGAGTCTCGTCGCAAATTCCGACAATTAGCAATCTTAACGAGACGATAGATTATGTCTGTAGTGATATTTGCGTACTTTTGTGCGTACTATAGCACTACGGGCTCTATCGTATACCAGTTAAGAAGGTGTCGGAACCTTGCGACATGGTGATAGGGCCCAGCTATAGTAATTGCATATCTATCATAACCAAGAGACTCGTTACTAAAATAACGAGTTATGAAACAGCAATCCACTTTAGGTTTCAATGTGACTTTTCCTTCTGACAGGAAAGATCTAAACGTCACATCTGGTGTATATACCAAAAATTCATATTCAATTATAAAAAAGGCTCCGGTTTAAACTTTTGTTCGGGCAATAGCTGTGAGCATTGGCAACTTCACGTTTCCAATTCCTTCAAAGCTTAGAAAATTGTTCAGTTGAGGCAATCCATAGAGATCATGTCCTTGCAATTGACCGCTATTAAAAATTCCTACATCAAAATTAAACTACAGCATTATGAAAAAAGCTAAATTAAAAAACATCATCAATTCAAATCCGGTGGATGCAGAAAGCATCCAGTTGCAACAGATCACGGCGGTAATTACTAAATATTTTGCCATAGAAAAAATTATTTGTTTTGCCAGTACCATTAACGAAGTAAAATCCCGTAATTGTTTTGGCTCTGAATTTCTAAGCGCTGAAGCCGTAGCCGGGCAAAACAGTTATGCTTTATTGATAATCCCTTCCGCTGCTGAAAGCACTCACGATATTCAGATCGCTCAAAGAATTGAAGTAGAATGTAAGCCATTGGCCAAGGTTGCGGTATTTGTGCATAGGATGGATGAAATTAATAATGCCCTGTCTAACGGAAGTTCTTTTTTCTCCGCCATTTATTATAGTGGAGCAGTGATCCACGACCTAAAACAAGAAGCATTTGTGACCCCGGTAAAAGGACGGGATATCAATAAACGAGTTATTGAACGGGAGTCTTTCTGGAACCATTGGCACAACCTTACCTTAAATTTTTTAAAGGGTGCTAAATTTTATCAGGAAGCAGGGATTGACAACCTAGCGGTTTTTTCTCTTCACCAAGCATTACAACATTGTTATTCCGGTGTTTTGCGTGTATTAACAGGTTATCGTACCAACAGTAACGGTTTGCCAAGATTGTTAAAGCTGGTGGAAAACGTATTACCGAAACAAGCTTTCGCCACTCCAAACCGGAATACACCTGAGGAAATTAAACTTAGTACTTTACTTCTAAAGGGTTTAGGTGAGGCACGGTATGATCATAACTTCATGATTACAAAAGGGGAACTGGATGCCATGTTCATAAGGATTCACCACATCATTGAAGAAACAAACAGGATTTGCAGACAAAGGATCAGCGATATCAAAGAGGGCAAAGCAAATTACCTGCAAACGTCAAATCTAAATAACTAATGCTATGGAGCAATTTTTGGAAGCATTGAGTTATCAGCCTCCAACTTTTAAAGGAGAGAAACTGACAAATATAAACGGCTTGCTAATCAGCTTTTTTGATCATTATCCGGTTCATGAGGCAAGAACGCATTTATGGGAATTATTCCGGGCGTGGTTATTTCGATGTGGCGAATATGCTGATGAAGAAGTTATTAGCTCTAAACTACAGTTTTATGAACTGCTCGAGGAATTTATCGAAATGGCATATCTCAAAACAAAGTGTGAACAATTATTGAAGGAAGATGAAACTGCCAATTGATTTTTATTCCTTCCCGCAAAGCGGACAGTCCCGTATTTTATTGTACGGATCTGTCCTGCTTTGCCTCATTAATTTTGAACTTAATAACCTAACATGAATTGCTATGGCTTACGACCCTGAAATGTTAATGCTGGTTAGATCAGCATTGATTAAAAAGGATGCATGCGGGTTGATCCTGTTAATGGACAATTGTGGCGCTGAACTCAATGGAATTATATACCGGGTTCTGCCTGATCCAATTAGTAGATATTTCACCTATTTTCGAGTACTTGATGTGATCACTGACACGATTCATCAGCATGACGAAGAAAAGATCCATTTTTTTACTTGGATGTATAGGATCGCAAAATATGAGGCAACCGCAAAATTACGGCTGATTCAAGGAAAGCCAAATGGCTATATCTTTAGACCTTTTGATGAGCGTAAATTATCTACAAAACTTTCGTCTTTGCAAAAAAAGATTTTTGAAAGCCTTTATTTCTTCGACAATACTATTGAAGATGTTGCCCAAGAATTCAATATGACCACCATAGCCATTATGAAAACTTACCACATTGCACTAGGGGAGATTATAAAGGATCTCAATCGTTAAGACGTATGCACGTATTTATAGACTATGCCCGTGAATCTGTGAATGTCCTTTTTTCTTCTTTTTGCGTTTGCGTTCCGGATTCACATGCGGTGCCTCATAAACTGGCTCCATCAGGATTTTCAGTAGTCCGGTACCTGCCTTTTCTGCATGGCTGATCATTTGCCCTACACTTTTAAAAAGGCTATCCGCTACAGCTATACTTAATTGCTTAGTGGCTTTCTGACCATGTTGATTTTGCTGATCGGGTATGCTTCCTAAAATCTGCATTTGCACTTTTTGTGCGGCTGTTCCGTTTTTCATGGTATTGGCATAAACCATTGAGTCTTTTAAGCCCCTGTTATAATCAAAGTAACGGTCAAAGAGGCTTTCACCGGACTGCTTAAAGGCATTCCTGTTAAACTGCCCCAATTTGGCCGAGTGTTCCGCATTCCTGCCTTTCGAATTGTTTTCGGGACTCAATTTCAAGCGGTTAGTAATATCCTTCCTGCTTACAATGATCTGGATGTGCATCTGCTTACCTTCCTTACGCTCGCCCTTTTGTTTAGTGCCGTTCTTTACCTCCTTATCATTGTGTTTGTAATAGCGGAAGTTTTCATACTTACCATACCATAGCAAGTCTTTATGGCTGTCAATACCCGGTCTTTTAAAGTTACGAGCGTATTCGTCCATGACCTTTACGGCAAACTCTTTTAGCCTTTCCTTTGCGCCTTGTTCCCCGTATTTGTGCAGCAAGTGTGCCAGTTCCTTTTGGCTGGGGCTGATATTGATCAGGTAGAATTTACTTTCATAACGGGCTAGTTTGGCAATGTTACGGTCGATGTTTATCCGTACTTCCTGCCGGGGGATTTCATGATCCGAGCCGTTGAACCAATTTTCCTGTCCCAAACCCCGGCCTTTTTCGGGTTGCAAGTGATTTTCTTTTTCCAGATAATTGACCAGTGCTGCGCTACTTTCTTTGTTGCTGCCCGTCTCCAAGTTGGTAATATTGATGAACATAGGCTATAGATTTTCCAGTGATCGCCTTACGTGGTTTTGCAATTCTTCTTTTTTAGCAGCAGAAACAGGCCAACCTAAGGTCTCCCGTTGGGTAATGTAATAGTCCAGTAACTTTTTAAACCGGGCTTTTAGTTGTGCTTTTTCTTCGTGATACAGTTGTGTTTTGCTAATAGCCTTATCCAGCGTTCCCAACCGTTGTAGTATATCGTTGGTCTTTTTTACATCCTCATCAGCATATAGTTTTAAGCTATCCAGGTACTTATTACCATTTTCAGCAATCTGGAGTAATTTGGCACTATTGGCAAGTATAGGTCGCAGCCATTCTTCTTCCTGTGTACGGAAAAAACCGATAATGCGGTTGACACCGTTCAACATTTGGTTTTTCAGCATTTCATCATTCAGGTCTTTGGGGTCTTTTTTGCTCTTATAGAAATAGTCTATCATCTGCATGAATAACAGCTTCTTGGTTCTCCCCAACCTGAGCGCAAGTTTTGTTAATTTTTTATCCGCCTCTACCGGGTAGCGTATAGATTTGATACCGTTGTCCTCCATAACTTAGCTATTTTGGTTGTCTTCAATAATCAGCCTCACGCAAGTTCCTTTTAGGGGGTGCCATGAGGGATTATATTCTATATACCCGTAACGGGTCAGGTCGCTGATGTTCTTGTGATAAGTAGCAATGGATTTGATGCGTGAAAAACGCATTAGCTTTGGTCTGCTTACCTGAAAAGGTAAGCAGGGATTCGTATCATTGCTAAAGTAATACAAAGCCGCAAACAGGGCGATATGGGAAGAAAACAACCGTGTGTCTGCTGCCAGGCGTTCAAAGTAATTGTTTAGCGGATGGTGCTGCAAATTTTGGCTATTGCTCATTTGCACCTCCTTTCATTATTTTCTCGATCACTGATCGGTTGTAATACAAACTGCCCCCAATCTTTTGAAATGGTAGTGTTCCGTTGATCCGCAGATTCTGCAAAGTACCTGCGGATATGGTTAGCATTTCCCTGACCTCCGCACTTTTGAGCCATTGTCTATCGCCAGTTTCTTTTTTCTGGCCAATGATCTCTTTCAGTTCTGTGAACAGTTCGGCCTTGAACTGTTGTAGATCTTCTTTGGTGATGATGTCTAATCTCATAGTAGTTCCTTTCTCTTTTAAAATTTGTTTAATGTTTGAGCTGGCAAGTAAGCCCAATATATTTTCAGTTTATCTCTAGTATGGATGAATTTATTTTGTCAAAGCTTGATTAACTCATCTGCTTCTAATCGTCGAAATTGGTTAATATCTGTTTTGCGATATACAGCCCTGTATACGCAAAACAATACTGGCAAGGCTCTGCCAGCCTCACTGTATACCCGGAGTATACAGCAAACCCCGCTGGCGATAGCGTGGGGCAAGTAAGTAGGGCTACTGCCCAACTTCCGCTTGCTCAGCCCCGAAAAGGGGACTGACTGCCTGAACCGCCTTTCTACCGCTTTAGAACAGGCCATTTTACATAACCACAAGCCCGTTAGCGGTATGCTATTTATGGATTTATCCCTTGTTTTTGTTACAGATAAACTCCCTTTAATCGGCTCATACACATATTGGCCTATCAGCTATATTGTTATGCAGATAGGCCGCCTATTGGTTATGTAGATAGACAGCCTATCGGTTATATAGCTAAGCAAGTTATACAGCTTATTCTTGCGGGGGACTTTTCGCTGTGGGGCTATGTTTACCGTTAGCGACCCATTCGAGTAATTTGTTCCGGGAAAACAGCAATTTGCCTGCTGTTTTGGAAAAAGGGATTTTGTCCTCCCTGACCAGACCATAAAGTGTAGGTCTTCTGTAGTTGATTAGCTTAGCTGCTTGTCTGGCATTGAGCAACATGTCTGTACCAGATGCTTTAATGTCACATTCACCGATAACATTTCTAACCGATGTTTCCATGATGACGGAAAGTTCTTGACTTTACAATAAAAAATGTGAATGATTGAATTATATGGTAATTGGTAAGGGTGTTTTAACCTTAACCGTGATCATACTATAATAAGTAATGGACGAGGCTGATCGGGCGTACAAATCAGGTAATTATCCACATGCACACAATTGTATCTCAGTTGGTTAACGCGTATCGAACCAATAACAAAGCGGGAAAATGACAATACTCTTATTATTAGTATATCAAACACCCGATTAATTGTTGATAAGTCACATATACTGATATATTTAGCTTTGTTTAAATTTGATATTAATCAATTAGGTCATTTTAATTGACTGATGGATAATGATTTATTAATTAAGGGAACATGGAAAACAATCAGATTGAAGTAAAGCAGATAACAATTGTCGAAGATCCGAGACTATCACTCACGCAATTTTCCAGGTATTATGGTTCAACTTTAAACGGCCGCAAACGGATTTTAATTGGCGGAAAATATCCGGGGGACTATATTCCAAAGTATTACAATATCGCAAGGGATATTATTACTGCCACCTTTTCAGCTAACTTTGATGATTATGATCTCTATTTTGAGGAATTCCGAAGGCATGCTGTGAGGCTTAAAAAGGAAGCACTTGTTTTTTCACCTAAAACCGATAATTACAGAAACCGTTATTACTCGGCCGGGGCACTTGAAGGTCTGATCAGGATGTCGGATAAATTGATTCCTATACTGAGCAAATATGTGCTAAACACCAACCGTAAACGTGCGGCCATAATGGTATGTGGCGTGAAGATCAGTGCAAAGGCTGATATGTTGCTCTTTGATCTGACAGGAGAGCAGATCGGTCTGTTAAGATTTAATTTCCCGCAGGCACGCCTTAGGGTAAAAGAAGCCGAACTTGCTCTAAAGGTACTTAAGGTTTATGCAAAAGAAACCAGTGACCTTACGTTTAAATCTAAAGACTGTCTTTTTATCGACATTCCCTCAGGAAATGTGCTTATTGCGCAGGATAACCCTGGGATCGAAAGCTTAATGACAGAAACTTGCACGGAAATAAAAAAAAATTGGTTAGCACTATAATTTGGGGCTTTACAATATCATTGATCTATAAAATCCCCTCGTATGCTCGAGTAAAATACTATTTTGTTATCTTTAGTTTTCTAAACGCTCACATCAATGGAAGAACAAATACTGGATAGTGCATCTGCGCTTTACACCGAAATGAACAAACGAGGGCTGGAAATCCGAAAGATAGATGCCCGTGATAATGGTTGGTTCAAGGAGATGTGCGATCTGTTGGGTTGTCCAGATGATCAGCTTGCAATCTATTTAAAGACAAAGAATCTCTCAGCTGAACAGTTTCTACGCGCCTTCCTTCAAGCCGCGCAGCCTTTTTCGCTTATGTTCAGTGAAATCTGGGAATATCTTGCAGATCATCTTGCTCCTAAAGCAAGCGAGACTGTTTCCATAAAATTCGGTTTTCCCGACGATCTAGAAATCGCGGAAATAGATCTGGAACAGTTTCGCCGATATGATCAGCAGGCCAAACGCCTTGGGTACTTAGAGCTCAAAGAGGTATGGGATTCCTATACCTTAGGTAGACTTTTTCCCATATCAGATTTGTTGGTTCCTAGTAGCAGGGAATGGGATGATAAATACCGTTATTCAAGTGGAATGTCAAAATACCTACCGGAAATCATCATAGGTTCCCACCCTATTGATGTTATTATTGGAGATGTCCGCAACCTATTTCAGCAGGTTATCGATGATTATCATCAGCTATCCGATGAGGTCAGGCTTGACCAATCGAGTTTAATACTTGCTGCTAATGCACATTTGTTAACGGATCTGATGCCTAAATGGGCCTATATATTTTATAATCTTGATAATCTAGCGGTTGATGGCAAGGATAAAGCTTATGCTTTATATCAAAAGGATCTTCTTCCACATCTTAAAACCCGAGAAACCTTACGCGAAAAACTCATCGATGAGGCACTTGAGATTTTGGATCTGCCATTTTGGAAGCACCGCTGGCATACCTATGAGATCTGGTGTACGGTAACGGCTTTAAAGTCTATGGATGAGCTTGGCCCACTGCCCTGTGTAGTAGATGGCAGAATCACTTTGGACGGCTATTCAAAAGAAGTTATTGCAAATCTAGAGAACTGCAGGGACTATCCAGCAGCCTGTGTGGTTATCCAAGAGCAGACACCCATTGCTTATCAAAATCGAAAGGCAATGAAGCCGGATCTCAGGATTTGTTTCTCGTCCAACGAGAGTGGAACAAGTAATACGGCAGCGGTAATTGAATTCAAACAGCGAGGTAGTATTGATAAAGCACATATTGAGGAAGTAGCAAATGCTTATACACTCGGAGGTCCGAAAAGTGGCGGTACGATCATCCTGAATTACGATTCGCCAAGTGTTAGCCTTTCACTCCCGGCAAAATCCTTCTACATGGAAGGTTTTCGGCCTGACCATCCGGAGAAAATCAGCACTTTCAGCGAAAAACTGATGGAACTATTAACTAACGCCGGTTTAAAACGAAAAAACACCAACGTTTTGTTGGTAGATGTTTCCTCAAGTATGCAGGGCCTTTATGACCAGGTAGACATCCTTACACTGTTGCGTTGGGCCAAGGACGCAGGCAAGGTTGAACTCTTCTTCTTTAACAACGGGCTCGTGCCCGTGACTATCCCAGAAACCGGAGGTTTGCTTCCAACATCGGGAGGCACAAACCTACCTATGGCAATCGCAGACATCTTATCATCGGTTTCACAGGTTGGTAAAATCCTCATCGTTAGCGATCGCGGCTACGATGATCCTAAGGCACTTTTATCAGGTCTTGAATATGCAGAATGTTATCCCCTGGAACTCCCATCAATGATCTTCTGGATCAAATAGGTAAAAAATAGTTCACTTTACATCGAATTAAAACTTCGTAGTTGATTGCTCTTGGTGGCGAGCAATCGATTCGAAAATCGCTTTCAGATGCCCTTTATTGATAAATAATCCAAAGTTATCCGCCCACAAGCGATCCTCTACTACAATATCGATATTTTCTTGAATCAGTTTTTCAATTTCTGCTGTAGTATGTGTAGAGTCGATCAGCCTTTTGTAATAAGATTTAAACCAGTCATCATACTGCTCAAGCTCATCCGATATCTTGTCCCATTCTTCTGGTAATTCCCTGTAAGAATCGATAATGGCCATTTCAGCATCGTTATGCCTCCATCTAAGGATCATGTTTTTGCTGTACGGTTTTTTAAACTCACAATATGAATCGTTTACATGTGGAACAGCGGGATTGAATAGATATCCGGGCTCATAGGCGAGTGTGTCACGGTAACCATTGTCGTAGGTGTAGCAGTCACCACTGATGAGCAAAGGTTTATGCTTTAAGAACTCCTCCGCTGTGAAAGGATAATACATGGAAATCAATTGCTTCGCAAAGACTGGATATTTCCATAACAGTTTTATAGCTTCATCCACATGTTGGGGATTGCTAATAGAGGTGAATACGCGGGTATAAATCGAGCTGAACTGTTGATCTTCATTGATAAACATACTTTCAAGGTTTGTTTTCGCTTTGCCAGAATAGTTGTACGAGCCCATAAGCGTTTTCTTTCCATCTATGACCGCAAATTTGTGATGCATCATCCGCTCAGGTTCTGGATGAATGATGATTCCAGCGGAGCGGAAGCGGTTAGCAGTATTATAGAAATAGCGTACGTTAGTGTCATTTCTGTCGAGAATGATCTCAATATTGATCTCTGGATGGCGAAGCTTATGGTCAAGCAATGCACTTTTGATTTCGTGACTGGTAAACCAAGCCATGGCAATCAGGATCGAAGATTCCGCATCCTTTATTTCCTCCATGATTTTTTCTTCTATACCCTCGAAGTACGGTTTCGCTGTGTTTGATTGCATGATTTAGAAAATTTTGTTGAATATAAGATATTCTATAATTTTTTCTTAACGCTGCTTGTAAACCCGCTGAACTATGGCATCAAAGCCGAGTCGATCGTGCTCTCGACGTCCATCATCCTCATTTTTCGCTCAAGCACATCCTTAACCCATCTAAAAACTTGGTGCTGCCTAGGCGTTTCCTCGACCTAATCGAAGCCAGCCTAATTGCCGGTACACCGATATTCGCCGACAGCTTTTCCCCCGGCCAGGGGAATACTTGCGCAACGCCAGCCTGCCCGTTATTGAACTACCCGCCGAGCACCAATGCGTTAAATTAACGGATAGGGTATAACTGGCAACTCATTATCAAAATGAACCGAATTGCTGCCTTTTTGAAATTGCTATCCAAAATGCCGATAACCAACAGTTTATCTTTAAAGACATAGGTGGCCAGTTTTAACGAATAACTAACAAATTCACATCATGCTATTTATGCAAGATATAATCTCTATTACAAAATATTACCATAGGAATTTGCCAGAATTAACAAAATTTATCTTATATTTAAGTATAGCAATTGCAGCTAAAACGTATCAAAAAAATGGTGAGAGATTAGGTGAGTAAAAACCTAAAACCGCATAAAATACTATTTAAATGCTGATTTTAGCACTAGGTGCAAATCCCAGCGGGATCACCAGAAACAATATCAAAGAGAACTAAAACCTTGCAAATCAAATGATTGCAAGGTTTTTGATTTTACGGAATATGCCAAAATATGCATTAAATCGCATATAAAATGTGCGTCATTCGGAGCGTCGTTCTTTGATATATAATATCAAACTCCCATAATTTGTATTAATATATTGATATTCAAATAGTTTAATATGTGAACATCTTGTATGAATGGAACTGCAAAGCTATTTTTGTTTAACCTTAATGTTATCGTTATGAAAACTAATTTTAGCATGCTTTTCTTTTTGAAAAGGCCAAAAAACTACACAAAAGGGGCTGTTTAATTTATCTTTTTAAGAATTACGCTGGACGGGGTTCGTGCGGAAATTTCAACACGCAGAAATTGCGAACCGGAGCGATGGAATGCAAAAACTGGAAAAGTCATTGGTAGGAAGGAAGATGTTAAAACTTTGAATGCCTATCTGGAAAATATGAAAGCGGAAGTTTATGCAGTCCACAGTGGGTATTTCAGCAAAATGGTCGCTGATTCCGCATTTAAACTGTGTCACGACGGTTGTCGTTCTCTGTAATCCTTCCAATATAGTTCCTTGGCAAGTTCTAATTAAATTTCTCCATTAGTCAATTTTTCCCTTAATTCGATACGTTCGTTATATGTTTAACATACTTCAATCATATTGATTTAATTATTTACATTTAATATTCGAGCTACCATTCTTTTTTCTGCGTCAAAGTTCCATTGTACCTGCCACGCTCTACCGTCTATTTGGTCAAGCAAAATGAAGTTATATGTGTTTGTTGTTGGATAAAGAAAAAACCTACCATTCTTCTCTTCATTTTTAATTACCCGTGAAATGTCAGATAGTGTAGTCTCAAATTGATTGTCTTTTAGGCTCCATTGGACTTGCCACATTTGTCCATTTCTCGTATTTAATTTGATAAAGTTATACGTATTATTTGTAGCAAAGAGCCGATAGACAACAGTGCTATCCGTAGAAATATTTTGAATAGGGGGTTGGGATGTGCTTTGAGCAAAAGTTAACATTGTCGTTAATGCAAAAATCGATGTCAAAAAAAATGTTCTCATACAATCATTGTTATTAGTGTTCGTTTTAGGAGTAGTGTCGGTTTTTTATGCTGACAAATAACGTTTTGGGCTTTGCGAATTTTTGTTTTTACTTTCAGCAATTATTCCAGCACTAACCTAATAAATAATTACTGAACTCACATATTGCCTGTCGCCCAAAAATTTGCGAAACGACTGTTATAGGTCGTTTTTTTATGGTTTTTTATAATAACCAAAGTAATTATCGTCCAAGTATTTTTTTTCCTCCTCATTTTTAGGTCCAGTGCTTGAAATAAAAATTCTATATGCTCGATAAGTCCCTAAAACCATAAATTTTTCAAGCTTAATTTTATCGCTTATTAACGAACACATTTCTTTTGCGGTTAAACTGTCTGTCTTATTTTTTTCAACGTTTAGTAAAACCGTTCCGTCAAAATTATGGGTTCCGTCTTCATTTGTGTCTATGTATTGCTTATTTAAGAAGCAGTATTTAATTTTTTCGCCATTTAAACTTATGTATTTCCAATGTCTATTTACTTGTTTTGAGTTCAATGCAAAGGTTTCGTCATCCCAGTTCTTTTGTCCGAAACATTCGCCGTTACATATTGCAAGAAAAAACAATAAAAATATATAGAAAGAAGTTTTAAATGGCTTCATATGCAAATTCTGAATTTTGACGAATTTTCACTTTTGATGTTGGTCAGTAAAATGCCCTATAACTTCCAAATATACGTAAGTATCTTGATTTTTGTAATTACAGAATACCTGTGGGTATTTCAAGGGAAATGGCCGGTCATTCCGCATTTAAACTGTGTCTCTTAATAAATGATATACAAGGTAATTTTTTCTTTTTTACGAATTAGATGTGATGTCGCTTTTATTATTCGTCTAAGAATATCGGTTTTTATTATAGGGTAAATAAAAGATCAAACCTCTAATGATAATTTACATCCGACGTTAAGTTCTGCTATATTTGATTTATGAAAATAAGCCTCCAGGGAAGATTTAAGTCTTTAACTAGCTTTGAATGGGATAATATTCCGCAGTTTGTTGTTATAACCGGTCCCAATGGCTCTGGTAAAACACAGTTAATTGAATTGATCTATGAATCGATAACTTACCAAAAAACTACGAATAAAGAACCAACCTGGCGACTCTCAATAACAGGAGAAAATTATGCCTTCAATGAAGTCGTTTACCTTTCGGGGAGAATGGGGGGTAGTTAATCTTGTTCCAATAGGGATTGGAACAGTTCAGGCAAAACATAAACAGTTATATAATATCGCCTTTAGCAATTTCGATGGACCTAATAAATCGGCAAGTAGTTATAGGGAAACGGAAAAACAAAAGATTGAATATGATGAGCTCGCTCGTTCGCTAGGTAGATCGAAACGATATTTGGTTACCTACGAGGAATATTGTGAAAGATATCCGAAAAACATGCTGCCGTCAGAATCGTCAATTTGTAACCAGATAAACTTTGTATTTTTAAATTATAGAATTGCACATTTGGAGGCCGCTGGGAGAGGTGTTCCGGTTGAAGATATGAGACAAGAAATCGGTCAACCACCTTGGGATGTTTTACGCGAAATAATAAAAGTGTCGAATTTGCCGTTTGAAATTAATGATGCTAGTGAATCCAGCTTATGGGATGATTTTGAATTAAAGTTAACACATTCCATCACTAAACAAGAGATTAAATTTTCTGACCTTTCCTCCGGTGAAAAAGTATTGTTATCAACTATATTTTATCTGTATCAATCGCAGGAGAAGAATATATTTCCAAAGCTGTTGCTATTGGACGAGCCGGATGCACATTTACATCCATCGATGGCTCAGCAGTTTTTGAATGTGGTGAAGGATGTTTTAGTGGCAAAATTTAATATAAGAGTAATAATCACAACACATTCACCGTCCACCGTCGTATTGGCTCCAGAGGAATCGTTGTTTGAAATGTCTATCCATGAACCTCGAATAAAATCTTCTCTTTCTAAAAATCATTCGGTGTCATTATTGACTTCTGGACTGATATTCGTAGGGAATGGTACGAGATATTTTTTGGTTGAAGACCGCGCTGATGTGGATTTCTACAGCTATGTCAACAATCAGTTGATTGTTGAAGGCAAGATCAATACCAATATTCCCCTAGTTTTTATTCCCGCATCCACGAACGACAATTCTGGAGGTAAGAGTGTGGTATCAAGCTGGGTAGATAAGTTGTGCTCTTCCGGGCTAACCGGAATAATTCATGGACTTATTGATAAGGATGCAGGGAATCCTACCGGTAATGGGATTTTTAGTATTGAACGCTATAGTATTGAAAATTACCTTATTGACCCTATAGTAATCTATGCTGCTATGATGGAAAATGATAATGCTTTTCCAGTTGAAGGCATTAGGTTAACAATAGGTGAAGAATATAAATTAAAATCTTTGCCAAGTGATTTGTTGCAGATTATTGTTGACAATATTTCTGCGCAGATAGCGTCGGAACTAGATAACCATTTTAATGATTATAGCGAAGATAAAATCCTTGTTGCATTTGCTAACGGTATCACTCTTTGTTATCCAAAATGGCTATTGGAGTGCCGTGGAAAAACTATTTTAAATAATATCTGCAATAAGATATTTGGGAGCAAAATCAATCAAGGAACTCTGTTTAAGGCTTTCAAAAGGTTGGCATTTATGCCGCAGGATATTGCAGATAAGTTTAACGAACTTCAAAAAACACCCTAGTCGAATAAACAATCTCCGAATGGATTTTTATTAGTCCCTGAAATGAAAATATACATTTGCAATTTGAAGAAAAAAGCCGTATTTTTAAGTAAAGTAATTGCAGTTAAAAACGTACAAAATAAGTGGTGAGCGATTCGGTGAGTCGAATTTAAAAACCGCACTAAATACTATTTAAACCCTGATATTTGAACTAGGTTCGAATCCCAGCGGGATCACTGAAAGCCTCAATGCAAATTGAGGCTTTTTTGGTATAAATTATGCATCTGAATTAGTAACATTATCATTTGGAATTGACCTACCTAAAGCCACTATTCTCTTCGGACACAAAGGTGTTCGAGATCTTTACCCAGCGGGATCACGTATAAAATAAGTCTTAAAATCAATACATTGTAAGGCTTTTTTTGTTTTTAGGAAATCCTACGTATACAAATGGTAAATTTGATGGAAAGAATTAGTAATAATGGCTATCTGGAGGAATAAAGTGTAAACTATGAGAATTGCAATTGTCGGTGCTCACAGGGTGGGAAAATCAACCCTGGCTGAAGAACTCCTGATGAATCTTCCTGGTTATATACTTGAGATGGAACCATACTATCAACTGGAAACATCAGGGCATGAATTCTCAGAAATCCCTACTGCTGAAGATTTTATTGAGCAGTTTAATTATTCGGCCAGACTGGTTTCTAAAAGTGAAGGTAATGTGATATTTGACAGATGTGTTATTGATATTTTAGCCTATCTGCATGTTATAGTCCCAGGTATGAACATTCAATTACTCTTTGAAGCTGCTCAATCGGTGATTGCTGGAATTGACCTTCTCGTGTTTGTTCCAATTGAGGAACCTGATCTGATACCTTGCCGTCAGACAGATCTTCCAAAACTTAGAAGCCGGGTTAATAATTTACTATACGATTGGATTGGGGATTTTGGTATTGAGGTAATCGAAGTGGGCGGTACCTTATCAAACCGCAGAGACCAGGTACTTGCTAAAATTTCATGATAGATTGGGTAGTTTACAAACAAATTAAAATGCTGCTATACTTAATGAAAAAAGAGTTGTATTTAATATCCATGGTAATGGTTACCGCTTAATCGTAGATATAGAATATCAATGAGATACAATTAGATGGGGGTTATCCAGTTAAAGTTCTTTTAGCAGATGTTTCCTCTGCCTGCTCACCGGGATACTTATACTGTTGGTCATAATCAAATAGCCACCATCCGCCTTTTTAAATGAATGAATATGGTTTCTATTGATGAGCCAAGATTGATGGATCCGGATAAAACCATAGACTGAGAGCACCTGCTCGTATTCAGAAATAGGTTTCGAGACAATAATTGGCTTATTCTCACCACTGATGTAAAAACTTGTATATGTATTGTCAGCACCACAACAAATGATATTTTCTATCAGTACGTACTTGATCTCATGCTGATCGGGAAGGGCTATTCTTTTCTGCGTGTTGTCCCGCTGGTGTCTGTAAGACTGCAATAGCATGGCAAGCTGCTCGGCCTGAGAATTTTTCTGCAGACCGACTTTGTGAACCGCAGCGATCAGATCCTCCGGCATCACCGGTTTTAGCAGGTAGTCTGTCGCAGAAAATTTGATGGCCTGTATCCCGTATTCGTCGTGTGCGGTTATGAATATAACATGCGCTTTATTCTCCGGCAACTGTTCCAGCAGATCAAATCCAGTTTCCTGCTGCATCTTAATGTCCAGGAAAAGAATGTCAACAACATGATCGGCCAGAAATTCCAGCGCCTGTTTTACTGAATTTGCACTGCCGGCAATTGTGAGGTGGGGGCAATAGTTGCCCAACAACTGTGATAGGGTTTCGACAGCTTTTTGTTCGTCATCCAGGATAAAACAGTGAAGATCATTCATGAAAGCCAGTTTTGAAACGTAAATCTAGTCATTGTTCCTGTTCCTTCCTTATAGTTTACCTGTATATCAATTGGCATAGTTTCAAGTTTATCATTATATACAGCCATACGTTTTCTGATTAAGGACAAGCCGTGGCCTTCGTGTACCGTAGTACTGTCCCAACTGGCCTTACCATTGTCAGCAATATCAACATACAGCGTGGTGCCATAACTAAAGACCCTGATTTGAATCAACGGAGATGCGAAATCCCGGTTAAAGGCATGCCTGATACTGTTCTCCAGTACTGGTTGCAACAATAGTGGAGGAAAGTCAATCGTTGAAGTCTGGATTTCCGGTGCGATATCAATCGAATAGGAAAAATCCATTCTTTCCTGTTCCAACTTTAAATAATCCGTTTCTAGCGCGAGTTCCTCATGCAATGATATAAATTCTTTCCTACCGTTATTCATTACGTTGCGCATAAATCCGGCAACATTTCCAATGTAGGCATTTGCCCGCTCAGGATCACGACTGTTAAATGTTCCCTGAATCGCATTCAGTGAGTTGAAGAGAAAATGTGGGTTAAGTTGCCCGCTCAGTAACATAAGCTGAGCTTCTGCATCCTCACTCTTACGCTTCAGCTTAGCGAGCCTGGCTCTATTGCGCTTGCCCCAAAGATAAAACCATAGTCCACAGACCGCAACCGCAAACATACTAATCACCGCCACCTTTTTCCAGGGCATTTGAAATGGTTTCTGTTTTACGCTCATTGTTATTTTATGTACCGTTTCAGGTTGACTACTATACCTAAGGTAGATATCCTGCACTTTCCCTTCTGGCAGCTCTGCGCTAAAAACGATATAAGCTGAATTCTCGGCATTTAATCCTTTTATCGACTTCCATTGATCGCGACTTTTTTCAAAAGTATACTGAAGTTCATCATTTCCCAGCGGGCCAAATCTTAAAATGCCAATGGTGCCGTAGTCCTTTTCAAAAATATTGGAAGTTCTTCCCTGTTCCACTTCAGGTATACCTGAATTTATATTTAAAATGTTCTGTAAATTGATGCTGAAATCCTCACTGCCCATCGGCAATTCATAAAACACGAAATTAGTGGCCTTATCTTCTGCACGGATCACGGTAATGGTCTTCACTATTTTTTTAGTTTCAATGGCCCTGACGGTAATCTCCAAGGTGTCGTTGATGCGAAGGTTGAAAGTTCCTGCATGGAAGCTGGGCATACCTATTGAGTAATTTTTATCTTCCTTAAGCTCAAGAATCGGACCCCAGGATTTAATAGTCCTGCCATTCTGTTTTACAGAAAATTCAAGCTTACGGTAATCCGCTCCTCCATACGAGCGGAAATATTGGACTCTCTTTCCTTTTCCCATCAAAAAATTTGGCAGGAACGTTATCCCTATCAACCCTTTAGATATCAGATGTTTGGCGTTGCTATATGTTCCTAAAGCTGGATTGTTATCATTTCGCCCACAACAAAACCGTTCCGGTGTAAATCCGGATCCGGTCATTACATAACTAAAATCAGGTTCAGCATCAACTGCGAAATCTACCTGACAGCTATCGCAGATTTTTCCCACCACGCGTTTCTTCAGTGAAATGTTAGAAAAACCATGATCCAGGTATTGATCCTTCCGCTTCTGTCTGCCAGAAACGCTTTGGCAGACTGCACAGATTAATAGAAGAAGGACAATGTTTTTTGACATTTTAGATTTGTTTGAAAAGGCTGGCAAGATCGAAAAATATATGTAAAATCCGTATTCCATCGTCTGCTAAAAACCAGGTTTTAATTTCAGCTCTTTCCTGATTGCCTGCTCCAGCTTTTGCTCCGTGTCCTCACCTTCCCCGATCTCTACCAGTTTTACCTGACCATCCCTGCCTACAATCATCGTAGTAGGAAAAGCATATAGTTTGTAATCAGCCATCATCGATTCCGCCATGTAATATTGTGAGAAGAGGATTTTCCTTTCCTTTAAGAATTTCCTGATCTCTTTGGCAGACGTATCACGCACATTGATCCCGACGATGGCTACATCTTCACTTTTAAATTTATCCCGCAACCGCTGTATTTTGGGGATCAGCATCTTGCATGGCATGCAGGAAAGGTACCAGAAATCCAACAATACAACCTTACCCTTTAGCACTTCGTGCGACACAGACCTTCCGTTTCTCACATTGACAGCAGAAAACTTAGGAGCAAGGCTTCCTATCTTTAAAGTTTCATACTTATTTTTATCCAGTTCCTTTTCCACTGGCCCGGACAGGAATGCAGAAGCTGCAGAAGCCTCCGTATCGGATGTGGGGATAGACAGAGAAAAATCATAGATATCCACGGCCTCCTTTCCGCTTTCCAGCTTTTTGGAATGCATTAGCCTTCTTACCGGCAAAAGGTTTTTCTTATCAATCCAATACCGGTTGTAGTATTGCTTGCTTATCAGATCTGGCGTTCCGTAGTCAATCTTTTTCCTGATTATATCTATAATGTAAAACTTTTCCTTTTCAGACCCGGAGACAAACCTGATCGAGTCATCGTCCTTATTCAGAAGAGGCCGTTCCTTGCCCAGGATATTATATGGGCTAAAAGCAGCTAGGTCATGACTGTTCCACTTGTCAGTATAAGTGGTGGTTGCTTGCGGAGACTTTTTTTTATATAAGGTATCATTACGCACAAGCCATACGGAAAGGTCCTCAAAATAGATAAGCCAGTCTCCGTTTTTGCTTATAGTTCCGTTTACCTCTGACCTGACCACTCTGGGCCATCCATCCCTGATCATGGTATCGAGTTTAGTCATCCGATAATTAATCGGATTTATCCTGACCAGTCTGTCATAGGATTTCTGAAGGATCCCCAGAGCAGCGGTATCGATAGATTGCGCTGAGCAATAACAAAACGATATCATAATGGACAAAAGAATAACTGTTTTTTTCATTTCTATCTTTTTTTTGATCAAAAATGAAGAGCAGAATCTTTAGCTCATTACCAAAAACTGAATTCGGTATCCTTTTCTTTGAATGTGACAGATTTTATATATTTAAAGTATGCCTGATTTCTATTTACCAATGCCTGGCACATAAAATCCTGCTATTTTATCAATGATTTCTTCTGGATATACGCCTGTAAGATTTGTAAAAAGGATGATGGTGAGATTGTCTTTAGGGTAAATGATAAAAGCTGCACGTCCACCACCAAGAGGGGCAACTGCAGGATGGTTTTTTCGGGTAATTACAGGCCAACCCAAAGCATAAGCATCTAAAAGACCTCCAAAACCATCGTAAGTCCCGTTATTTAGTTTTACCGGCTCCCAAATGGTAGCAATATCCTCATTTCTATTAAGAAGTTTACCCGACTGCAAACCAATTATCCATTTCCCCATTTCTTCTGCAGTGGTAAACACGCCTGCGTCAGTTCTCATTTTTGAAGGGAATTCCTCATAAGTTTCCTTCAATTGTGCTCCCTTAATATATTCACCAGATATTTTGTCCTGATGATAATAGGTGTAGGTCGGGCATTTATTTTCAACCACATCATAGGAATTTCCATAATATACGTGCTTCATTTTTACGACATCAAACTGATGCTTGCTGACAAATTTTTCGAAATTTGTTGCGCTGTATTTCTCAATAATGTTTTGTAGAATATAATAGTTTGTGGCATTGTAATTAAACTTTTCTCCGGCCTCAGATTGTAAGGGTAATTTTTTAACTTTTAACCAGGCCGAATCTTGCCCCATGTCGCCAATCAGGCCTTTATCATCCTCAATATCAGGAAGCCCGGATGTATGGCTCATCAACTGTTTGATCGTTATCTGTTTCCAATTCTCCGGAATAGAATCAATATGACTGGAAATTTTGTCATTAATATTGAGTTTATTTTGTTCCTGTAATTGCATGATCGCAACGGAAGTAAAAACTTTAGCAATAGAATTGATTGAAAAAATGGTATTCGTTTTTACAGGGATGGAAAATGGCACTTCAGCAATGCCAAGTGCTTCAGATAATAGAACCTTGTTGTCTCTAATTACGACCAACTGGCATCCAGGTATTTTTTTCACCGCCATCTCTTTTTTGAGATAGCCAATGACTTCTATTTTCTTATCCTGGGAAAAAGCAAAATTCCCCCAGGAAAACACGAACAATAAAATTAAAATTCTAATTCTCATGATATCGCAAATTTCTAAAAAATTAGGAATAGCAAGGTTATATCTACTATAACCGAACTCATTCATTTCAGTCCAATTTATTCAATATGTTTGTATTCTGATTATAAAATATTAACATGCTACTGAAAGATAAAAAAATAGCTATTGTTGGGGGCGGGCCAGGGGGACTTGCATTAGCGCGGCTTTTACAACTTAAAGGCGCAGATCTGAAGCTTTATGAAAGAGACGTAAATCAAGATGCCCGTTTGATCGGTTCACCTTTAGACATGCACGATGGATCTGGATTAACAGTCATACGTGAGGCCAATTTACTTGAATCGTTTAAAAAGAAATACCGTCCGGGGGCAGATAAAAAAATAATTGTAGACCCCCAGGCCAAGGTGTTTTTTACCGATCACGACACCAAGTCTGCTGATGATTTCGACAATACCTATTTTCGTCCGGAAATAGACCGGGGACCATTGAGATCAATGCTACTGGACGCTTTAGCAGCAGGAACAGTGGTTTGGGACAGCCACTTTCTGTCGATGGAGCCTCAGCACGAAGGTTGGCTCATGCACTTTAAAAATGGCCACTCAGCGTACGCAGATCTTGTAATTGCGGCAGATGGCGTCAATTCTAAAATCAGGCCTTATCTTACAGACATCAAGGCTTTTTATTCCGGTGTCACCATGCTTGAAGGGAACGTCCATCATCCGGAAAAAAACGCAGCTCAAATTTATGCGCTTCTTAATGGAGGAAAATTAATGGCCTATGGAAATGAAAAAAACTTGTTAATGGGACTCAAAGGTACCGGTGAGCTCACTTATTATGCATCGTTTAAACCTGTCGAAAATTGGGCAGAAGACAATGGCTTAGATTACACTGATAACGAGCAGATGTTGGCCTGGTTTAAAAAAGAATATGCAGATTGGAATAACATATGGTACGCGCTTTTTGAAAATGCGACGACTTCCTTTATTCCACGTAGAATTTACTGCATGCCCCTGGATCAAAACTGGAAACCACAGTCCAACCTAACCATGATTGGAGATGCAGCCCATGCAATGCCTCCGTTTGCGGGTGAGGGTGCCAACATGGCCATGCTCGATGCATTGGAATTAACAGATTGTCTGACTGCAGAGAAATACGGAACACTTAAAGACGCCATTTCCGCTTACGAAATTAATATGCGTAAAAGAGCAGCTGTAGCAGCAAAACAGTCATTGGACAATGGTCAACTTATGCACTCACATGATGCATTGACTAAAATGCTGCGACTATTTAAATAAGATATATAGTGCTATAAACGATTAAGACATAGCCACGGTTGTGGTCATTTCATTTAGTTTTTTTATACTAAATGCATGCAAACCGTTAAACCACCTTATAATTTCGTTGTGATCGATGTCTAGCATCGCCGAAAGATCGGTCGAATCCATCCCTTTTTCCAATAAAAAGTTTGACATTTTATCCGCAACGTCCCGATTCGCCCTGGTTAATTCTTCAATTGCCGGATTACCGGTTTCTTCCAGCCAAATCGATACAAAATCGTTTTCTTCCATTTTATGATCATCGTTAATCTGATGGGATGCGAATTTAACAATTATGTTTTTCCACTGCAATCTCTTTTAAAGATTTTATTGGACCAGTAATTTAATAGGCGACTATTAGACAGCTATTAGCTGAATTCAGGATACATACAGTATAGTCCTGATTTTGTATAACTATTGGTTTAGTTTTGCCGAACAAGAGTCGGAGGAGAGTCGGACAAAGCATACATCAAATCGAGTCGTGCTAAGGCGTCCAATATCAATCTGATATTTTTTATTCATTACTTACCAGTTTCCAGATGGGGCGCATCAACCGGTTTTGATTCCGGAGACCCTTTTTGTCGGAGGTAAATGGTTAAAAACACGATGGAAGCTACCGATAGAAATTCACTTTGCCAGTTTTGAAAGGTTTCAAACCAGAATTCTGGTTCCCCGAGATATTCCATTACTGTTGCTATGGGAAGATGTTTGGCCAGCTGTTCTACATTGTGATTTTCCCAACTTCCATACAAATGCAGTGCCCAACTCGTAAAAAACAGGATGGCAAAACAGATGGATAAGGAATTACTATAGATCTTTAGTATCCAGCCGCCTTTTCTAACTGCCCAGGGTGAATCTGAATAAGGCTGCGGCTTGCGGTCTACTTCTTCTGGCTCATCAAGCTTTTTAGATTCAGCTGACCCAATTTGTCTTAACGAGATGGTCAACAATACGTACAAAGACATTTGTAGAAACTCACTTTCAAAATTTTCGAAAGTAGCGGAGATAAAATGTCCACTTTGTAGGTAAGCACCCAGACCAATTTCTTGCGCATGCACTTCTTTTAAGTCCTGGTTGTGCTGCTTCCAGCCCGTCAATGCCTGGGCACCGAGGGTAATCACGAATAAAAGCAGAAAGACTATGGTTAAGCCGTTACGGTAAAAATAGGATTGTTTGGTAGAATTTGCTTTCATATTAACAGTTATACTGGTCATAAACTCAAAACAACAGCCGCAGGTCTAAACTATTGCTTAAACCTGCGGCTTTGCATTTATTCTGCTGCCGCCTGCTCGTTGATGAAGCTTTCAGCCACTTCAGTCAGGGCAACGTCGGTCGCTTTCTCATTGTCCAGGGTAAACTGCAACAATTCAGCAACTTCTGTATGTCCCATGTTTTGCGCAAAGACTACCAATGTGCCATAAGTTGCAATTTCGTAGTGCTCTACTTTCTGAGCGGCAAGAATTAATCCTGCATCACGGATCATAGTACCTGCATCAGTATCCTCAATAATACTGTCGGCCTCTTTTAGCAAGCCTTCCATAGCGTCACATTTTTTAGCTTGTGCTTTTTCCTCCAGTAAAGCAAACACTTGTTCCAGCGTTGCAATGTGGGTATTGGTTTCTTCGGTGTGTTTTTCAAAAGCACTGGCCAGTTCAGGACTGGTAGCTGCTTTTTTCATTTTTGGTAAGGCTTTCAACAGGTGTTTTTCTGCCCAGTAAATGTCTTTTAATTCGTCGACGAAAAATTCGTGAAATTCAGAATTTTCCATTTTTCCGGTTTTACCTGTTGGTTTTGAAGCTGTTTTTTTTGTGCTTGTTTTTGAGCTGGTCGATGCAGCTTTTTTTGTTGTAGTAGCCATAGGGTTTGTTTTTTATAGGATATATGTAATTGATTTATTGCTTTTTGTTAATTAAATTGCTTTGTTTACCTACAACCGTAGCGCCTTTACTTTGTTTAATTTATTTAATAATATTTTAAACACTTAAAACAGCGCTCAGCTGTAACCTATACTTGAAATTTTTAAAGGTTTGATCCGGTTGGGAAGAACAGCAATCGGGATACTTTGTTTTGATGTTGTGTATTTTTTATCTTTTTGAAGTTTAAACTTAATATTCAGCTTTTACACCTTTTTGCTTAGACAGGTTCCCAACAACAAACATTCGGCACTTCCAGATGTTCATAGATTTCAATACTGTACTAAATAATTTGTCATGAAGGATATTGCCAGACGATTTTCTGAGAACCCATTGTTGATACCTAAGGATGTTAGCCCCAGTGCTGATGGACTACAGGTCATTTGTTTGTTAAACCCCGGTGTTTTTACCTTTAACGGCAAGATCTGGCTGCTGGTTCGGGTAGCCGAAAGTATCAGACAGGTAGAGGGATGGGCCTTTATCCCAACACTGAACGACGAGGGTAAGCTGGACATTTTGGAAGTACCTTTAAATGATCCTGATCTGATTGCTACAGACGCAAGGATCTTCAATTATAAAGGCCTGGATTATCTGACTACAGTTTCTCACCTACGGCTTTTAAGCAGCACCGATGGAATTCATTTTGCCGAAGACCCGGAATATCCAGGGTTATTTGGCAAGGGCAGGCTGGAGCGATATGGCATTGAGGATTGCAGAGTGAGTTTTCTTGAAGATTTATATTACCTGACTTATACCGCAGTTTCCGATAATGGGGTCGGGGTGGGCTTGCAACTAACGGCTGACTGGAAGAATTTTGAACGTAAGGGCATGATTCTCCCACCACACAACAAGGACGTGGCCATTTTTGACCAAAAGATTAACGGGAAGTATTATGCCCTTCATCGGCCGAGTAGTAAGGATATCGGGGGCAATTACATCTGGCTGGCTGAATCTCCTGATGGTTTACATTGGGGAAATCATCAATGTATTTTAAAGGTGCGTCCAGGGCTATGGGATAGTGCCAGGGTCGGAGCTGGTGCGGCTCCGATTAAAACAGAAAGAGGCTGGCTCGAAATTTACCATGGTGCTACAGCAGCGCACAGGTATTGTCTGGGTGCCTTTTTAATGGATCTAGACGATCCGTCAAAGGTTATTTCCAGGAGCGTTGAGCCGATCATGGTACCTACCGAACCCTATGAACTGAACGGATTTTTCGGGTTTGTGGTATTCACAAATGGCCATATCGTTAGGGGAGATGAGCTGACCATCTACTACGGTGCGGCCGATGAATTTGTATGCGGGGCTACTTTTTCTATCCGGGAAATTTTGGAAACACTGGCTTAATAATTATAAAATCGACATAATATAAACTAATTTAATTAGCATACATATTGTTTTGCGAATAATATTAGTATAACTTTGTGGTATCTATGATTGAATTAATTTATTTTTCAGAACAGGAGCCTGGCAGTCCGGTTTACCAGGTCATCCAGTTTAACCCAGGAGAGCCCTGGCAATTGGTGGATGGGGACGAGGTAATTGGTACCGTAGATAAACAGCATGGCTTATGGAACCTGCGAAGCTGGGTCACTTTACCCGATGGTTTGGTAACTGGTATTGGACAGTTGATTGAAAACCAGCATTTCAATAGGTTGCCGGCATTAATTACCCAGCGCTGGTCTGAATATGTACAGCAGGTGGTTATGGTTAGTGACCAGGAATATTTAGTCATTTGTATAGATGGCATTGACTTAGCACACTTTGAAAAACTCTTTAGAGGTTCTATTTCCGAACTGGTTAAAGATGAGTGGAAGATTTGTTTTAAAGTTTATGACGCTTTGATGTCGGCTGATTTTGAGGTATTGTTTTGGACTCAGCTATAGTACCATCTCCAATTGCTGTCGTAGTTCTTGTCAAAATTCTCCTTACTATCAAAAATAGCGTTGAAGTTTTCAAGTGTAAAATAACCAAACCTGTCATACGGTTTTAGCAAAGCATAATATGCTTCCTTAATTACTGCAGTCTGTTTCTGTTCTTCCGCTTTTTTTAAATCTTGAATTGTGAAAAAGAAAAAGGTGACATATTCCCCAAAGAAAACAATCTCCCAAAGGTGATCTTTGTATCTTTCTTTAAAAGCATTTTTGATCTTTAAAGGAATGTTGGCAACAGCTTCAACTCTTGCCAATGGCTCAAAAGCGTAAAACAAAACCAAAATGGGACTTAAGATCTGATCCTGAAACAAATCTTGATATTTTTTTACTATCGATTTTTCTTTACGTGACGATTTACTGAATCGATTTTTCAATAAAAATATGTCGACATCTTTTTGATGTTCAAAAATCAGTTGAAGCCTGGTCGTACCACTATTTATTGTATCGCTTAGGATATTAAGTATGTTAACTTTATACTTCTTATTGATCCAAATGGCCAGAGATTCGAATTTTTCTTCTAATGCTGCCTCACCTAGTTTAATTTTTCGCGTGAGTTTATATTCCTGATCTGATGGTCTAAGCATTACTGGATTTGGTGAATGTTGTTATCAATAGTACTAAAGATATAAATTAGTAAAGAAAATCTTCTTTGTCTATGTTTACCACCTCGTAGATTTACTTAACCCAATTTTTTTCTCAGCCATTTGCGGGCTGGCTCATCATACCATTTCAAACTAACATACGCCAAAATAATGCTGCCTATTAAAATTGACAGTGCATAAGGCCAGGCTTGTGCAATGGTAACACCCTTGTGATTGCTGATCCAGGCGACGTAAAAATATACCAGGGGATAATGCACCAGATAAAGCGGATAAGATATATCGCCTAAGAATTTGCATAACCTACGTTCACGCTGAGTATGTATTGTCCCACTTGCCCCAAGATAAACAATGAGTGGAAAAAGAAGGATGATACATATTGATTCATAGACCCCATTCATCCAAAGATGTTCAGCACCACCTATTCGCGGCATGTACAACACCAGCGCAACCATAAGGCTACACCATAAAAAGGCGTGCTTAATGCGGATAGGTTTCGTTATCCTTGAAAGCAGCAAACCTGCAAAGAAGGGGTACATTGTACGTGTAATGCCTACACGTACTTGTTCCACGTTCAGTGTCCATCCGCCACTAACATCTCCGTTTGGGCTGGTGATGGCTAAATGAGCGAGCGCTATAGCCGCAATTAGTACCAAAATACTTAATGCTATTTTTGAAAACTTCCTGATGCCGATAGCATATAGAATATTGGCAATGTATTCGAAGAACAATGACCAACCTACGCTGTTGAGCGGGTGCATTTCTTGCCATCCCCGTATATCCATTGATAAAGGAACGGGCAAAACTGTATAACCGATAAGCATCACCAACAGCATTTTCCATAGAGGAATGGTATGGATGAGGGGCCAGATCGTTGAATCTGTAAAATAAAACCCGATTGCCCCGAGACTCATGCCCAAAACCACCATGGGTTGAAGCCGTTCTAACCGGCGCTTAAAGAACGTGCTGATGGACATTTTATGCCAACGATCATCATAAGCATAACCAATCACAAAGCCAGACAGCAGGAAGAAAAAATCAACTGCCAGATAACCGTGGTTAACCAGGATATCCAGATGCCCGGTTCCCAGAGGCTCTGTCAGGTGAAAGGTTATCACAATAATGGCTGCTACACCTCGCAGTCCATCCAAGATCGGGTAATGTGGCTTTACCGAAAGGGCTGTATTAGTCATTTACTGTGTTTAAGTTGCAATTGATAGATCAGTAAAATTAAGTAAATACCAAATTTGCATTTGGCCAAATCGTATCAAAATTCATACAATTAGTCTCATTTTCTTTCTAAATGTAACATAGGTGTGAACGCTCATTTCTCTGCCGCAATTGACCCGTTTTAATGTCGTTTTTACACAGTTGTTCTTTAATGATTAAAGGGTATTTTTATGTCATCATTTTTATCATCTATAACCAGATCGCCATGAAAAAACTAGAATTCAGCATCACGATTGATGCCAGCCCCGAACAAGTTTGGGATATTATTATTGGAAAAGATACTTACAGCCAGTGGACCGCACCATTTGCGCCAGGTTCAAGTGCCGAGACAGATTGGAAAAAAGGAAGCAAAGCTTTGTTTCTGGATGGTAAGGGACATGGGATGGTCTCAAAAATTGTAGAGAGCATTAGGGGTAAGTTCCTTTCTATTCAGCATTTGGGAGAAGTTAAAGATGGCATTGAGGATCCAACTACATATCAGGGTGAGGAGTGGGGAGACGCATTGGAGAATTATTTCCTGAAAGAAGTTGATGGAAAAACAGAGTGGCGGGTGGTTATGGATATGAATGAGCAGTATGCCCAATATATGGAAAAAACATGGCCGATAGCGCTAGAAAAAGTAAAAGAATTGGCTGAAAGGCATTAATCATTAGTTCGTATCCATTTCTTGTAAAAGTAAAGGAAACAATTCGATTGAAAGCTTAACCACACGCCCTGGCTTGTGGTCAAGCTTTCAATAAAAAAAATTAAATCTGCTGAATATAATCTTAACGATTAGGATTACTTATAACGCAAGTCCCGCATATTGTTTAAAATCAGTCTCTTCAGCATAAGCTTTGAAACGTTGGATATCTTCACGGATCATACGTTCAAATATGCCGTTAAATAAAGAGGTTACTCCTCGGCCAACACTTCCTGCTGGTGGAAAGTAATCAATTTCGATGTGCAGTTCGGTACCTGTACCATTTAAAGTTTCTTTGAACTCCACTTTGCCAGCATTGTCGATCATAGAGCCTTCTAACGATTGCCAGCCAAGGTATTCACCTGCTTCTTCACGTGTAATTTCAGCATTCCAACTCAGGTCTACCAGTCCTCCCGGAGTATTGGCTGTCCAAAGGGAAACTTGATCACCAACTTCTTCTACACTTCTCAGGTGTTCCATAAATTTGGGAAGGTTGGACAAGTCTCTCCAGAAATTATATACTTTGTCGATTGGGGCGTTCACCACGATGTCTTCAGTGATGTTAATGGCCTCTGGATCGGTGGTGTCTTTGTCTAAGTATTTGTAGACTGGACATATGCCTGTTGCTCCACGATACAACATCAGTCCCCCAGCCGCTGCACCCTGGAGTCCAAGGAATGGATGTTTGCCTATTTTTTTTAGACTTTTGTAAAGTAGCCAGGTTCCTGCCAGCAGGGAAACGACTCTTTCTCCCTGATCGATGTTTTCTTTTCCTGTAGTGGATAACCCGAAGCTAGCCAGGCGATCCGTAATTTGATTGCTCAATTCGTTTTTCATGTGTATCAGATAATATTGTGATTGGTTATAGATGTTTGCTTTAGAACAACGTCAATATGCTTTAGTTTTAATGATTTAGAAAAATTGCCTTGATCCGCGGATAAAAGAGCTGGATTTTTATCCATGTCAATTTTCCCCAACAGTAAAAAAAATTAAGAAACATTTGCGAAACTGAAAGGTTGCATATATATTTGCAACCGATTAGTTTCTTAATTAAATCTTTAAACAAATGAGGCGAGACGTATTTCAAGCTATTGCGGATCCAACAAGACGGGCTATTATCGCCTTAATAGCACTGCAGGCTATGACACCCAATGCCATTGCGGAAAACTTTAATACAACTAGACAAGCAGTATCAAAACATTTACGCATTCTTTCAGAATGTGATCTTGTAAAACAAGAGTACCAGGGTAGAGAAATCTACTATACGCTTGAAATTGAAAAAATGAAAGAAATAGATAAATGGTTAGACCAGTACCGAAACATTTGGGAGAGCCGGTTTAACCAATTAGACAACGTACTACTAACTCTTAAAAAACAGAAAAAATGAACAATTTATTATTTGATTTTACCGTTGACAAGGCAAAAAAAACGGTATTTGTAAACAAAGAATTTGATGCTGACCTTTCGCTGGTTTGGGATGCTTTTACTAAACAAGAAATTCTTGATCAATGGTGGGCACCAAAACCTTGGTCGTCGAAAACAAAAGTGATGAATTTTGAACCTGGCGGACGAAGATTTTATGCCATGGTAAGTCCGGAGGGAGAGGAGCATTGGTCGATTCAGCAATACACTGCTGTTACTCCAAAAACCAATTTTAAATATTTGAATGCTTTTGCAGACAAAGATGAAAAGCCTGATTTGCCAGGTTCTGACTGGGATCTCAGCTTTAGCGAAGAAAATGGAAAGACAAAAGTGAGTATTACAATTAAAAATGATTCGCTGGAGCGTATGGAAAAAATGATTGAAATGGGTTTCCAAGGAGGATTTACCATGACATTGAATTTCCTAGACGAATTATTAGCTACTTTATCTAAAAAATGATTTCCGCTTGGAATTTTAGCAGTTTAACTGAAGATTAAAGGAACTTAATCGCATTGAGATCAATCGTATACACTTCCTTTCTACTGTCTTCGTCGTATATTACCTCCAGGCGTCCGGAGGAAATGAACCTGATGGTTTTATTACACCCTGTGACACAGCTCTCAATAAAAATGGGAAAGAACAGTTTCTTTTGTTTATCGAAACCCAGTAGGTTTCCTCTGAAATACGAGCTGACTAGGAACCGGTTATCTTCTATGGTTACTGGTTCCCCATTTTTTTGTTCGGTGAATTTCATGAGATCGTCCTTATAATAGGTACTGTAAATTGTGTCTGGGATTCCAGAATGCCCGTTGGCAAGGTGGTTATCAGCTTTGTTGTCCTGATCCCATTTCAATTCGTAGTTTTTCATGTGCCTGGGATTTTTTTCCGCCGCTGTCTCGGTTCTGTAAATCAATTTGCTTTTCCGGGCATAAGCATACAAGATCGTTTTAATCTCCGGAACACTTTCCAGGGCTTCGTTTTCTAGAAAAGCACCATCGATGCAAACCTCGCAGCGTAGTGAGGGTTCGCCTTGATATTGTAAGATGTAATGCTTTTTTGTGCTTGGGTCAATTAAAATAAAATTGATTGTCCTGGAAGTAATTGCCTGGCCTTTGAAAGATTCTTTAATGGTGAGCAACTGAAATGCTTTGCCATTTATCTTCTGGTTGGTCAAACTGCTTGAGTCGATTTCCGTATAGGTGAATTCATTAGTTAGTAGGGTGTCAGTTTTTAAATCTTTGCCGCTAACAAATTGGGCTACAACTGTGTTTGTATCTCCATCCAGAAAATACTTATCATGCGCCGAAGCGTGAAAAGCACCTATGCTAAACTGATCGCCACCCTTCAGGGAAACGGTGTAAATCAATGTTAATCCATCATCAAGCGAACGTAGAATGGTATTGCTTTGTGACCTGCTGTTGGTTGTATCTCCAATCTGAACATTCTTATTTGAATTGCTGGTATTTCCACAGGAACACAGAAACAGTGCTGAAATCAATACGACCGCCATTTTCTCAAAAAGAAGAGGAGCCAGGGCAGTTGTTTTTACTGAGGTAGTTTTGAAAGGTTTCAATATATGTTATCTGATTTAAGGTTTTATGCTTATAAAGTAACAAATACTTCATGCGGTATTTTAAAGAGAATGACTATCATCCTTCTGTTTTTCATAGGAATTTTTCTTTTATAACAATGTTTTCATCTCCCTTGTTTTACATCATTGGTTGTTTTCGGCATATGATTTTGAGTGATTTTTTAACCCTATTGGCATTAAAAATTTAAATTAATCACCATCGGCGCTGATCGGGGCATGAATATGGCAAATTTGTTTGTGAAGACTAATGCTGACGCACTTTGACCAGGCAAAGAAGCAGGCGCGCCGATCCCTTCATTATCTTCTGCTAAAAAAACTGCATTTGTTTTGTATTTTGCCTCTGTTCTTAAATCGGATTAATTTTTGCCTGGTGTAATTAGGGGAATGGTGAAATGGAAGGCTGAACCTTTTCCCTGTTCACTTTCAACCCAAATCTTCCCGCCGTGGCCATTGATGATTTTGGAGGTGATGTACAGCCCCATTCCAAGTCCTGGGTGGCTGTCTGTGATTTCTTTGTTCCGGTAAAATTTCTCAAATATGCGTTCCACATTTTCTTCAGACATACCTATTCCCTTGTCAATGACAGCAATTGTGATCTGTTCCTGGGCTAAGGTTCCTGTTATTTTGATAGCTGAGTTTGGTGTGGAATACTTGGATGCGTTTCCAATCAGATTGGTCAGTACCTGTTCCATGCGTAGTTTGTCAAGATTGACTTCCGTTTCCTCGCAATTGTTCCACTCCAGTTCATTTCCTGGATAAACATGTTTGAGTACAGACAGAACCTCACCTACAAATTGATTAATTTTAGTAGGTTCAAAGTTGTATTGCAGCTTGCCATTTTCAACTTTGGAAACGTCCATAAGCTGGTTGGCCAAATAGCTTAGTTTATTGGTTTGTCCGTTTAACCTGTCTATGATTTCATTGGCTTTGTCGCTGCATTCGGATCGCAGCATTTTGAGCATTTGCGCGTAGGCTTTAACAATGGTTATCGGGGTTTTGATTTCGTGACTGGCAATGGAGATGAATTCGTTTTTCTTTTCGTTGATTTCTCTTTCCCGTTTGATTTCTATTTCTTGTTCTCCGGTAATTTTATGGAGTACGCTGTTTTTGTATTTGATTTGTTCGTAAGCGTTGATGGGTTCTTCTGTTTCAAAAAACGCTTTAAGTAAATTGATTTTTAGCTGATCCAGTTTGAGGAATCGGGGAAGGCCGATGCGCATGGTAATGAAATGATCTGTACCGGAGCTACTCATTTCAAATTCTGGAACCAGTTTTTGTGCGTAGTAAAACCCTTCATCAGATTTGGTTAATCGGGCTTCGCTGTTAAAGATGATTTGGGCCATCAGGCTGAAGCGGGGGATGGCGCCGTCTATATAGATGTTCAACAGCCCGTTGTTTGTGTAATCGATGACAGTTCTGGCGACTTCAGACACAGCGGTTGCAAAGGTGGTTTGGGTGGCGATGGTGAGGCCGAGTTTTTCTGCGACTTTCATGGATCTTTTATGGGCCAACACCAGGTCCATCTCGTTTTCAAGCGATATGGTAAGAATTTCTGTCATCTTAGTTAATTTTAATGATGATGATGGACATGTCATCGGTTCTGCGTGCCTGGTCTTTGTAGAGTGCCGCGCATAGAATTGATGGGTCACATTTTTGAATCATTGGATATTTACTCATTTCCCATCTGGTTTTGATGCCGTCTGAACATAAGATCAACTGGTTGTATTCATCGCTGTTGTATTGCTGGTCATTCATGCTGCCGGGTATGTTGTGCCCAACTATTCCGTTGTAGCTCATGTGGTTTTTGCTGGTGCCCGGGCCAAGCCATCTTGCGGCGATGTTTCCAATGCCTGCTGAGCTCCAACGTTTGTTTTCGATGTCGTAGTTTACGACGTTTGCAACCATGCCCCGTGTTTTTTTAATAGAACTGTGGATGAATCTCAAAGTTTCTGTTGGACTAGTGTCCGGAAATACCCGGAACGAGGCTGCTGCTTCATTGATGGCTTTGTTGGCTTCCGGGCCGTGGCCGAGTCCGTCGCATAGCATGAGCTTGATACCGTTTTTGGTTATTTTGTAAATAACGCCGTCGCCGCTGGTGGTTTCTCCAGGTTTTGAAAGTACAAGCGGGCGGATAACTATGGCTGAGTTTTTTTGTGGTTTGCCTTTGACGTAAATCCGGCTGAGTACAATGGTTCCCCATCCAACCTGGGAGTAGATGTCGAAAGTGTCTGATAAGCGTTTGATGCTGCCCAGACCGTGTCCCATGGTGTTGCCTGTAGATACGCCATCGACCAGCATTCTGGTTGCATTGTGCATTCCAGGGCCTGAATCGATACAGATGAGTTCGATGTAGGGGGCATCGCCGTTTTGGATGGTACCGAATAGGATTTCACCGCCTTCACCGTATTTAAATAGGTTACTGGTGAGTTCGGCGACGATGATGTCCAGCTCGGAAATCCTTAATTTACTTAGGCCCGCATTTTCAGCCAGGCGATGTATGTCTTTTTTGAGTATCGAAAAATAGCTTCTGTCGTTTGCCATGAAGCTGATATGTGTTGCATCAACCATTGGCCCATTTTAAAATCATCACTGTGGTTCCTTCTCCTACTTTACTTTTCAAATCGAATTCATTGACGAGTCGTTTAGCACCCGGGAGACCGAGTCCCAGACTTCTCCCTGTTGAGTAACCGTCTTTCATGGCAAGGGATAGATCGGGGATACCGGGTCCTTTGTCGGTGAAGGTCAGCCTTACGCCGTTGTCTCTGCCTTTTGAAACAATTTCGATCAGGCAGAAGCCACCACCGCCATAGCGCAGCATGTTGCGCAGCAGTTCACTGGCAGCTGTGATGAGCTTGGTTTGATTGACAAGTCCCATTTTGATCTTAACTGCCACTTCTTTTACACGGTTGCGCAATAAAACGACGTCTTGTTCCCTGATGACTTGGATATTATCTTTACTCAGTGAGATAATCATCGTCTTGTTCTTCTTCGGGTTCCTCTTCGGTGGTGCCGATCATAGATTTCAGAAGATCCATGCCGCGTTCTACATTTAGTGCGGTATGGACGCCTTTTAAGGGGAGTCCAAGTTCTATAAGTGTAATGGCTACAGCAGGTTGCATACCGACTACTACGGTTTCAGCATCCATGATTTTTGACATGCTTGCGATATTTCCGATGATGCGACCCATGAAGGAGTCGACTATGGATACAGCGGAAATATCTATTAAAACACCTCTTGCATTGGTTTTACTAACCATTTGCACCAAATCTGCTTCCAGGTTTAGCGCCAGCCGGTCGTATAGATCTACTTGTATCGTGACCAGCAGGAAGTTTCCCATCCTAAGAATAGGAATTTTATCCATAACAGTATATTTTAGTTTTTAGTGATTGTTGTTCTCTTAACTTCCAGCCTGAGCACTTTAAACGCATAGGCGAGGGCCGTTGCCAGACTTGCTTTGGTAATGATGTTGGATAGGTCAATGCCAAGATGCACGACAGTTTGCGCGATTTCTGGTCTGATACCACTAATGATACATTCTGCGCCCATCAGTCTGGTTGCACTTACTGTTTTGATCAGGTGTTGTGCCACTAGTGAATCTACGGCAGGTACGCCTGAGATATCCAGGATGGCGATGCTGGAACCTGTTTCTACGATCTCCTGAAGGAGGTTTTCCATCACGATTTGAGTTCTGGAACTATCCAGTGTTCCTATGATAGGTAGGGCAAGAATGCCATCCCAAACGCGGATAACTGGTGTGGATATTTCGGCAATTTCATCTGTTTGTCTTAAGATAACTTCTTCGCGACCTTTGATGAACGTTTCAAAAGTGATAATACTAAGGTTGTCCATTACCCGACTGATCTTACTGGATTCTTCGAATAGTGTTTTAGCATCCGCGATTTCTTTTTGTAGAACGGTTAATAATGCGTCTTTTAGGGAAAATACAAACCGGCCTGTTTCTCTTGGACTAAATCCTTGTCTTGCCCTGGTAATGGCAATTCCGCCCAGAATTTCTATCACCGGATTCCAATTGTCGCCGTCCAGATCTTCCATGTCGTCAGAGGTCAGGTTATTAACTAGTGATGAAATGAGTTCTTCTGACTGAGCTCTCAGGTCTTCATTGCTGATCAGGTCTTCACGAAGGCCTTCATCTGCCAGTTGGTTTTTCATCCAAAGCTCAAGGATGTTTTTTTTTTGTTTTTGTAGCAATTTGTGCGAGTTAAATGACATGTTGAATGACAGGTTAAGGTTTTAATCTAGACTCACCAGACGTGATTATTTATTAGACTCGAAAGGTATGAATATGGTTTTGTAAAAGGAAATTTTATAAAAAATAAACAAAATACCTGGAATGCTACTAAGAGCCTTTTTTTGTTTGCTGATTATTAGCGATTTAAGACTGGCAGATATATGGGAAATGAAAGCTATTTGGTGTTGGAATCTGGGCTGGATGATTTATGAGCGGATCTTATTTTATTTACCCGGGAACTCCCCTGGTAAACTAGCACATTTTTTATGCTGGATCGTCGTCCGGATTTTCAAATTTTGCTTTTCCTTCGGATGTCTTTTCGTTTTTTGATCCTTTGCTGTGCTCATCTTTGAGGTGGTCTTGGTCTTCTGTTTGTTTATCGAGGTTGGTGCCTTCACCGTCTGCAAATTTGGTTTCTCCAGGTGTATAAGTGTTGTCCTGACTTTTGCTTTTTTGCTGATCTTTTGATTGCTGATTGTTTTCCATAGTGATGTTATTTTTTGTTTTATAACACGGGTACAATGATTATGTTTCTGAATTTCTTACAGCATATGGCTGTATTTTTTTTCAGAACTCTGATATTTCTATCGACTGAAGTCGGTTTAAAGTTTGGCTGGCACCTATTTTCACATCGTATTGCGATAGTTTAATGGGGTGCGAAGAGATTTTCCAGGCTAAAAAATCGCCAATAAATAAAAAAGCATTTTTCTGCGCTTAGGTTTAAGCATATTTAGGGTAATTTTGACCGAAGGTCCCTTAGCGCATCGCATGCACTTGATATTAGACAACATATGGAAAATAGTTATTTAACGACAAGGCTTGTAATCAATAAATTAAATTTAGCTGACCATCAATTTATCATGCAGCTGGTCAATACTCCCGAATGGATAAAATTTATTGGCAACAGGAACATAAATACAGCTGAGGACGCCAAATTATATATTCAAAAAATAATTGACAGCTCCGATGTGAATTATTGGGTTGTAAAATTCAAAGAAACAGGTACGCCAATAGGTGTGGTGACATTCATTAAACGTGATTATCTGGAATATTATGATATCGGTTTTGCCTTTCTATCAGAATTTGGTAACAAGGGATATGCTTTTGAGGCGACGTCGGCTGTATTAAATTGTATGGGAAAAAGCCATGCTCATCCCCGCATTCTTGCAACAACAATAAAAGAAAACATAAATTCCATAAAACTTTTGAAAAAATTAGGTTTCCAATTTGAAGGAGAAATTGATAATGGTAAGAATGAATTGTCTTTGTATGCTGTCGATTGCTCGTCTTAGAAAGCTCATAAAAAAAAAGCCTGCAATCAACTGACTTGCAGGCTTCTATACGTTTTGTTGCTATTCTCTGTGATCCCGCTGGGATTCGAACCCAGGACCACTACATTAAAAGTGTAATGCTCTACCAGCTGAGCTACGGAATCGTTCCTTTTTTAAAGGACTGCAAAGGTAGAAAAAAAAATCACATTCCGTTAATTTGCACACAATATATTTGAATATTTATCACCTAAAACCTATAAAAAGCTGATAAATAACACTATAAAATTACTTGACATCCGCAATTCGTTGAAGAGCGATCAATGCACTTTGTAGATCAAAGTTTAGCCTGTGATAGCGTAAACTCTGATCAGGATTGTCCATGTCAATAAATTCGAGTAAATTTTTTAAATATATAATTCCTATACATTTACCGTTATCAAAAACAGGTAAAGAATCATCATGATGAGTCGTCATCAATTCAATCGCCACAAAAACCAACTGTTCAGCGTATAAGCAGCGGTTATCTTTTAGAAGCGAAGTATGAAACCATTCTGGGTTAATCACTGTTCCTATTTTCATATTTCCCGCTAAAATCTGATCTTCAAGATACGGCGGATCATTGAAAATACAAAGATTTGAATCCTTATTTAAAGTTAGGTGAATGTCAGTTTTTGGGTTGACAAATATTTCAAGTGTAGTGAAGGTATAATTGGAAAAACGGAACTGTATACGTGCAAATCCAAAAATGCGTTTAATAGTACTGGTGCTGATGTATCGGTTTGTAGCTGCATGAATCTGCCTTGCAATGTTCGAACAATCCCTGGGAGTAATGACTTTTAAACCAGTTTTTATGAAAATTTTTAGTTTTAGCTCCTCTGAAATCATTAAGTATCGGCAAATTATATTCCATAAGCCACCGACAGTGAGGAGCGTACAGGATTAAACCTTAACGACAGCTTTTAAGTGTAAAGATAATGCATTGTATCAATAACGCAAAAAATATTAAAATATAGCAAACTACACCTCATTAAATAAAACCGAAGCCATTTACCGACCTGAAGTATTTTATGGTGTAGAGGTAAAAAATACTGGTTTAGCGTAATTACAGCGAATTGCGTAAGTTAGTAGAAATAAACAAAATTATTCCTCAAAAGATGATTATACTGCTGACTGGTGCTACAGGTTATATTGCGCAAAGACTACTGCCAGTTTTGCTGGAAAACAAACATCAGATTATCTGTTGCGTGAGGGATAAGAACCGATTTGATCAGTCGAAATTCGGTGGAACAGGCATAGAGATCATAGAAGTGGATTTTATGAAAAAAGAAACACTTCAGAATATACCTACCCATATCGACGTTGTGTATTATCTGATGCACTCTATGTCGAATGCCAAAGATGATTTCTCTAAAGCAGAATTGATCACAGCGACAAATTTTAAAGAGCGTATAGCAGCTACACATGCAAAACAAGTCATATTTTTAAGTGGGATTGTAAACAGTGTACATTTATCAAAGCACTTGAGTTCTCGTTTAAAAGTAGAACAGACGTTGAAATCGGATAGCTATGCGCTGACTACCTTGCGTGCAGGAATTATTGTTGGATCGGGTAGTGCAAGTTTCGAAATCATCCGGGATCTTGTAGAGAAATTGCCTGTGATGATTGCCCCAAAATGGTTAAATACAAAATGCCAGCCTATTGGAATCGGTGACGTTATCCGCTTTCTTGCTGCTGTCATGTTCAAAAAATACACTTTTAATCAGGCTTATGACATAGCCGGACCGGATGTGATGACTTATAAACAAATGCTATTGCGATTTGCTAAGGTACGTGGACTTAAAAGGAAAATTTTCACGGTTCCGGTTATGACACCAAAATTGTCATCGTATTGGCTTTATTTTGTGACGTCCACTTCATACCCACTTGCCAGCAGTTTAGTAGAAAGCATGAAAGTAGACGTAGTGGCCGAACCCAATGACCTGGCTGAAAACCTGCAGATCCATCCTATAAATTATGAGCAGGCTATTGAATTGGCTTTTGGCAAAATTGAACAAAACCAGGTGATATCCAGCTGGCGTGATGCGATGAACAATACAGCCTATAACAATGGATTTAGCAATCTGGTTGAAGTACCGCAACGTGGTTGTTTCAAAGACATTCGCAAAATGAAAGTGGACGATACAGAAAGGGTACTTGAAAACATCTGGTCTATTGGGGGAGTAACCGGTTGGTATTATGCAAACTGGCTTTGGGATATCAGGGGTTTTCTGGATAAATTATTTGGAGGCGTTGGACTACAACGGGGAAGGACAAGTTTAAATGCGCTGGCAACTGGAAGCGTGATTGATTTTTGGCGGGTAATTTTAGCAGATAAAAAAGAAAAGCGTCTGTTACTTTACGCTGAAATGAAATTGCCCGGCGAGGCATGGCTGGAATTCAAAATAGATGAACAAAATATACTGATCCAAACAGCGACTTTCCGGCCACTCGGAATATCGGGGCGGCTATACTGGTACTCCGTATTGCCTTTTCATGCTTTTATTTTTAAAGGCATGATTCGTAACATCGTAAATAGCAATAAATAGGACGTGTAGGTTCTAATACATGCAAATGAATAATTATAAAAATCAAACAATCAGATTTCTCAATTCATTGGGTGAAGCTCCAGTATTTTTTTTGAAAAAATTGGTAAAATAAGCAGGGTATTCAAAACCAAGACTATAAGCAATCTCTGACACATTCCAGCTGGTATGCTGCAATAAAGCTTGTGCCTCAAGGGCAATTCTTGCAGCAATGTGTGCAGTGGTTGTCTTGCCGGTAATTTCTTTCACCGAACGGTTTAAATGGTTGACATGAACGGATAAATTTTGCGCATAATCATTGGCTGTTTTTAATTTTAAGGCCGATTCTGGCGTATCAATTGGGAATTGCCGTTCTAATAATTCAAGAAACAGGGAAGTGATACGTGAAGAAGCATTACCATGTTGTTCAAACTGCGCAACTGGCCTCATTTTCATTGCTTCATGAATAATCAGGTGCAGGTAATTTCGAAGCATGTTGTATTTGTGCGCATATTCTGAATTGATTTCGCTCAGCATTTTCTTGAAGATGACCGACAATTCATTTAATTGCTGAGGATCGATAAAGAAAACTGGATTACCGCCTGTTTTAAACAAAGGTGAGTTCTGTAAAAAACCTTTTTTTTCATTGGGTTCTACAAATGATTCAGTAAACAGGCAGAACCAACCATCCTGGGTTTCCGATTCTCCTTCCCAGGAGTAAGGGATCATTGGATTAGAAAAGAGTAGGGCGGGCTGGTCAATTTGAATCCATTTATCAGCATAATGGAGTTTACCTGAACCAATAATCAAAGATACTTTATAAAAATCACGACGACTATAGGGACTTATTACCGGACAAGATGACCTTTCAAAAACATTAAAATGCCCGGAACCGGCATTGTTCACTGATAAATCAAATCCATTTGCCTGAGGTACACGCGCGTAAAATTCCTGAATGCTTTCCGTTTGTTTCATAACTAAAGTTATAAAAATCAAACGGAAAACAAAGATCAGGGAATTGTTAAATTATGTCTTTTTAAGGAAATTGATCAGCAAATGATTCAATTCTGTCTTATGTGTAACGAAAAGTCCGTGAGGTGCACCCTCTATAACATAGTATTCAGCATTAGGAAGTAAGGAAGCTGCGAGTTCGCCAGTCGCCTTATGGGGAACAACCTTATCATCATCACCATGCACAATCATTACAGGAATGGTAATGGTGCTTAGATCGGTTCTAAAATCTGTTTCAGAAAAAGACCTGACACAATCAACTGTTGCTTTAGGACTGCCCACCACAGCCAGCTGATGCATCCATTGCTGGATTTCATGGCTTACCGGTTTATTCAAGACACCTTCGCTAAAGAACTGCTTACCGAAGTCGGTAAGAAATGCAGGTCTGTCATTCTGAACATTGGCAATAATGCCATCAAAAACTTCCAAAGGCACGCCTTCTTCATGATCTTCAGTCTGTAGCAGCAACGGCACTACTGAACTGACAAACACGGCTTTTTCCACTTTAGAAGAGCCATACTTACCCAGGTAACGTGCAACTTCGCCACCACCCATTGAAAAGCCTACAAGAATAACATTCGACAAATCCAGCGCTTCAATAACGTCATTTAAGTCGGCAGCGAGCGTATCATAATCATAACCAGACCATGGCTTATCTGATTGACCGAAACCACGCCTATCGTAAGCAATACAACGGTAACCGGAATTCACAATTGCCGCGACCTGGTATTCCCACATTTCGTGTGATACTGGCCAGCCATGAATTAAGATAACGGGCTGTCCGGATCCCAGATCTTCAAAAAATAGATTTACGGATTGATTATTGTTTGGATTTTTTTTGATATATGGCATAAGATTAGGATATGTTTGTTGTGATAACAACAGCCTACCCGGTCATTTGTTTAAGAAAAGCCTACAAATCTGGCGATACTAATTTTATATCACCATATTTGTTTCATAAAATTAAAGCATGAATAAAGCCGTATTTCTAGACCGTGATGGTGTCCTTAATCACGAAATGAATGATTACATAACTAAGGTAGAAGATTTCAGTATACTGGAATATCAGATCGAACCTTTAAAAAGATTATATGATGAGGGATTTATGCTCATCATCATCACCAACCAGGGTGGTATCGCTCAAAACCGTTATACGGAAGAGACTTTAGCTGAAATGCATGATTTATTAAAACTCAAATTTGAGGAACAAGGTGCAAAAATTACGCATGCTTATTATTGCAAGCATCATCCAACAGTTTCCGGAGATTGCGATTGCCGCAAACCAAAATCTGGGATGCTGTTAGAGGCAATAGCTACATATGACATTGATCCTGAACTTTCAGTGATGATTGGAGATAAGCCGAGAGACGTTGAAGCTGCAAATGGAGCAGGAGTGAGGGGGATTTTGATTGCTCCGGATGAACAGATTGATTATAACCTGGTTAAATCTGTATTGGCTGGCAATAAGTTTCAAAATTCAACAGCCGGGGCCTTAAATTAAAGGCATAGAAATCTTCATCCCGCAATTTGCGGGATGAAGATAAAATATTATTTTCCAGACGCTTTAGCATGGTCGGCTAAAAATGTAGCCAAACCGCTGTCTGTAAGTGGATGTTTCAATAAAGCAGTAATAGCAGACAATGGAGCTGTGATTACATCAGCGCCTAATTTTGCACAACTTACAATATGCAATGGTCCGCGGATTGAAGCAGCTAAGATTTCTGTTGGATAACCGTAATTGTCAAAGATCAAACGGATATCTTCGATCAATTGTAAACCATCGGTAGAAATATCGTCTAAACGACCTAGAAACGGAGATACATAAGAAGCTCCTGCTTTTGCAGCCAATAAAGCCTGACCTGGAGAGAATATCAGGGTACAGTTGGTTCTAATGCCTTTTGATGATAAATATTTGATTGCTTTAACGCCATCTTTAATCATCGGAACTTTCACAACGATCTTTGGATCTAATTTAGCAAGCGCTTCACCTTCTTTAATGATTTCATCATAAGTAGTCGAGATTACCTCAGCACTAACATTATCATCTACAATTGCGCAAATGGCTTTATAGTGAGCGATTACATTCTCGTCGCCAGTGATACCTTCCTTAGCCATTAAACTTGGGTTGGTTGTCACCCCGTCTAAAACACCAAGGTCTTGTGCTTCTTTTATCTGATCAAGATTAGCTGTGTCAATGAAAAATTTCATGTTGTTTAATATTAGGAATTGGTTAATGAGTATTTGTCAATTAAAATAATGGCCTAAATTAGGGATTTAGATTGAGCTCTTTAAGAAAAATGTAGATTATCAATCGAATTGCCATTTTTTCTTTATGGAAAAAGAAAAAATGGGCAAGCACCTTTTATCGCACCGCTACAACCTTCTACCCTTGCTTCGTTCCCGCCCTGGGGGAGTTCAAAAGGAGCTGATCGTAAAAGACTTGCCCGCCACAAAAGTAGCAAAAGAGTTTAAACTACAAAAAAGAAAATCACATTTATTTTGGTTTTTTACACCGAAAAAAGTTAAATACCTGATGTTAAATTGATTGAGTGTGTAAATATTTTTTTCTTCTGACAAACCAGAATTGGCAGTCTTTTAAGAAAAATAAATGGGCAATACAGAATGGGATCGCCCTTATGCAAAATAATTCTAAATAATTGAATTACGAATCTCACAATTTCAATCGATGTAATTTGTGAAATTGCAAATATCAGCGTTTATCGTTTACAATATGTTGTATAATTCCTAAAAAATATATGAATATTATAATTCATCATTTTTTATTCGTATCTTAGTGTCTCAAATACACTATACCAAACTATTATTAAACGAAACTTATGGAATTAACACAAGATAACCAGGGGTTATACGACCAGCGTTTTGAACATGATGCCTGCGGCATCGGATTTGTTGCTCACATCAAGGGCCGAAAGTCGCAGCAAATTATTTCAGACGCCATAACCATTCTTGAAAATCTTGATCACCGCGGAGCCAGCGGAGCTGAAATCAATACCGGCGATGGTGCTGGTATCATGATTCAAATACCTCACGAATTTCTATATGATGAATGTCTTAAAATAGGCTTCAGCTTAAATGAATCGGGAGACTATGGTGTGGGGATGCTTTTTTTACCGAAGGATGTAAAAGCAAGAGAAGAATGTAGAGAAATTATTTACAGAGCAGCTGAAAAACTGAAACTCGAAGTTTTAGGTTTTAGAAAAGTACAAACCAATACGGAAGGTATTGGTAGTATGGCGCTTTCTGTAGAGCCTGAGATGGAACAGGTTTTTATCGGCCGTCCTTTTGAGATTAAGGCAGGTGCCGACTTTGAACGTAAATTATATGTGTTCAAAAATTACTTATCCAAAACCATCAACAATACCGTAAAAGGAATTAACGGCGAGTTTTATATTGCATCGTTCTCTTCCAGAACGATTGTATATAAAGGTCAGCTGACTTCCTTGCAAGTACGTTCGTACTTCACAGAGTTGAGCGACAAACGCGTAGTTTCGGCGTTTGGTTTGGTTCACTCTCGTTTCGCCACCAACACTTTTCCTTCATGGAGACTGGCACAACCATTTAGATATATTGCCCATAATGGCGAAATCAACACTTTGCAAGGTAACCTGAACTGGTTCCGTGCGAGTGTAAAATCATTCGCTTCTTCTTATTTTACACAAGAAGAACTGAACATATTGTTACCAGTTATTGATGAGACCAACTCAGATTCCGGTTGTCTGGATAATGTAGTGGAGCTGTTGTTACACTCAGGCCGCTCTTTACCACACGTATTGATGATGTTAATCCCTGAAGCATGGGATGGCAACGACGATATGGATGAACTGAAACAGGCATTTTATAAATTCCACGCCACATTAATGGAACCATGGGATGGACCTGCAGCAGTTTCATTTACTGACGGTAACTTAATTGGTGCAACTTTAGATAGAAACGGGCTGCGCCCGCAAAGATACGCCATTACCGAAGACGACCATGTAATTATGGCCTCTGAAGCTGGCGCTCTGGCATTGGACCAAAGCAAAATTATTGAAAAAGGCAGACTGACCCCAGGTAAAATGTTTGTCGTAGACATGGAGCAGGGTAGAATCATTAGTGATGATGAGATCAAACGCGAAGTTTGTGGCCGCAGGCCATATGCCGACTGGATCAATCAATACCAAATCAGATTGGAAGAGCTTTCTAATCCAAGAGTGGTATTCAGCGGTCTGTCACACGAATCTATCTATAAATATCAGCAAGTATTTGGCTATAGCAGGGAGGACATTGACCTCATCCTGAAACCAATGGCGCGAGATGGGAAAGAACCGATAGGTTCTATGGGTACAGACATTCCATTGGCTGTATTGTCGCAAAAACCACAACATTTGTCTTCTTACTTTAAACAGCTATTTGCACAGGTAACCAACCCGCCAATTGACCCGATCAGGGAAAAGGTAGTGATGAGCCTTGCTGGTTTTATGGGTAACAATGGGAATTTATTGGAAGAGAACGCCATGCAATGTCACTGTGTGGGCATTAAGCATCCCATACTAACCAATGTTGAACTCGAAAAGTTAAGAAGCATTGACACTGGTGTATTCCAGTCTAAAACATTGCAAACCTATTTTAGAGCGGATGGTAAACCTGGAGCTATGGCTAAAGGTTTAGACAGACTTTGCAGGTATGCTGTGGATGCTGTGGAAGACGGCTTCCAGGTAATTGTGCTGTCTGACCGGGCTTTAGATTCTGAGCATGCTGCAATCCCATCTTTACTGGCGGTTTCTGCAGTACACCACCACTTGATCCGTAAGGGGTACAGAGGTGCCGTAGGTATTGTAGTAGAGGCTGGCGACGTTTGGGAAGTACACCATTTTGCATGTTTAATTGGCTTTGGTGCCACTGCAGTAAATCCGTACCTGGCTTTAGAAACCATTACTGGTTTTGAACAAGAATTGACTATTAAATCTGAAAAGTTAATTCAGAATTATATATATGCCATCAACAACGGTTTATTGAAGATATTCTCTAAAATGGGTATATCAACATTACAATCGTACCATGGTGCACAAATATTTGAAATACTGGGCTTACATAAAAATGTAGTAGACAATTATTTTACCGGCGCAGTGTCCAGAATTGGTGGACTGGGCCTGGACGAAATTGCTAAAGAAGCACTGATTAAGCACAACCGTGTATTTAAACTGGCGAATCGCCCGGATCCGATTTTACCGACTGGTGGAAATTACAAATGGAAACGCAAAGGTGAACAACACTTGTTTAACCCGCAAACCATCCACTTATTACAGAATGCCACGCGTAAAAAAGACTATAATGTTTACAAGCAGTATTCTAAGCTGGTTAACGAACAAACCAATCAGGCCTTTACCATCAGAGGTTTGTTTGAATTTAATTACAACCGTCCGTCTGTACCACTGGATGAAGTAGAGCCAATAGAAGGAATTTTAAAACGCTTTGCTACCGGCGCAATGTCTTTCGGTTCCATCTCTCATGAAGCACACTCAACCTTAGCCATTGCTATGAACCGCATTGGCGGAAAGAGCAATACGGGTGAAGGTGGGGAGGATGAATTGAGATATGAACCGCTGCCAAACGGAGACTCTATGCGCTCTGCAATTAAGCAGATCGCCTCAGCACGTTTTGGGGTAACCAGCTACTATTTAAGTAATGCTGATGAGTTGCAGATTAAAATGGCACAAGGTGCTAAGCCGGGTGAAGGCGGACAGCTACCAGGAGAAAAGGTAGATGACTGGATCGGAAAGGTTCGTCATGCTACACCAGGCGTTGGTCTGATTTCTCCGCCGCCACACCACGATATTTATTCGATTGAAGATTTAGCACAGCTGATTTTTGATTTAAAGAATGCCAACCGTGCCGCAAGAATCAATGTGAAATTGGTTTCTAAAGCTGGTGTAGGCACGATTGCAGCAGGTGTAGCTAAAGCACATGCCGATGTAATTCTGGTATCTGGTTTTGATGGCGGTACAGGTGCTTCACCTTTAACTTCTATCCAACATGCAGGCTTACCCTGGGAACTTGGTTTAGCTGAAGCGCACCAGACCTTAGTTAAAAACCGCTTGCGCAGCAGGGTTGTATTACAAACAGACGGACAGCTTAAAACCGGTAAAGACATTGCAATTGCAACTTTACTGGGTGCTGAAGAATGGGGTGTGGCTACTGCGGCCTTGGTAACATCAGGTTGTATCATGATGCGTAAGTGTCACTTGAATACTTGTCCGGTAGGTGTGGCCACTCAAGATCCAAACCTTAGAAAGCTATTTACAGGAGAGGCCGATCATGTGGTGAACTTATTCTATTTCCTTGCGGAAGAGTTAAGGGAAACCATGGCTGAACTTGGTTTCAGAACTATCCAGGAAATGGTTGGACAAGCGGATGCCTTAAGTGTACGTAAAATTGAAGCAGCAGACTGGAAATTAAAAGATCTGGATCTTTCGGCGATTTTATTTAAAGCACCAGACAATGGCCTGAGCTTATATCAGACTGAAGAACAAGACCATGGACTGTCTGAGGTTTTAGATCACGAATTGATTAAAGCGGCACAGCCTGCTTTAGCAAGTAAAGAACCGGTATACAAAGAATTTGATGTTAAAAATACCAATCGTGCCATTGGGACGATGTTGTCCAATGAGGTTTCTAAAATCTATAAAAGTCAGGGTTTACCAAACGACACGATAAACTTTAAGTTCAAAGGTTCTGCCGGTCAAAGTTTTGGCGCATTCGCAACAAAAGGAATTTCTTTACAGCTGGAAGGTGAAGGAAATGATTATGTTGGAAAAGGTTTATCTGGTGCCAGACTTGCCATTTATCCGATGAGTACCATTAAATATGTACCTGAACAAAACATCATTATAGGTAACGTTGCTTTATACGGAGCTACTTCAGGTGAACTTTTTGTAAGGGGACAGGCTGGTGAGCGTTTTGCAGTTAGAAACTCTGGTGCTACCGCGGTAGTAGAGGGATTAGGCGATCACGGTTGCGAGTACATGACAGGCGGTGAAGTATTGATTTTGGGTGATACCGGAAGCAATTTTGCAGCAGGTATGAGCGGTGGTGTTGCCTGGATTTACAACGTTAAAGGTGATTTTGCCAGCAAGTGCAATAAAGAGATGGTGGATCTGGATCCGCTTGACGAACAGGACGAACTGAGAATTAACGTGTTGTTGAAACGACACATTCAATTGACCGATAGCTCCGTTGCTAAATTTATACTGAATGACTGGGCAACACAATCTGCACATTTCATTAAGGTATTTCCTAAGGAATACAAAGCAGTGTTGGCAAAAAGAGCTCAAAAAGTTAAAGTTTAACCGGCCTCATCAGATCACCAGAAAAAAGAAAAAAATGACGACTAAAAATAATTCAACAATAGTTTAAAATGGGAAAAGTAACTGGATTTTTAGAGTACGAAAGAACTGCTCCTTTAAAAGAAGATGCTAAAGCTCGTTTAAAACACTATAATGAGTTTGTACAAGCTTTTGAAATAGAAGAAGTAAATAGAGAAGCTGCCAGGTGTATGGATTGTGGCGTTCCATTTTGCCAATCGGGTTGCCCGCTTGGAAATGTGATCCCTGAATTTAACGAAGCTGTATATAAGGGCGACTGGCATTTGGCATCGACCATTTTATTGAGCACCAATAACTTTCCTGAATTTACAGGAAGGATTTGCCCTGCGCCTTGCGAATCCGCTTGCGTATTGGGTATCAATAAATCGCCGGTATCTATTGAAGAAATAGAAAAACACATCATAGAAATCGCATTTAATAAAGGATACATCAAAGCTGAGCAACCCCTGATCCGTACTGGCAAAAAAGTTGCCGTAATCGGATCCGGACCTGCAGGTTTGGCTGCTGCTGCACAATTAAATAAAGCAGGGCATGAGGTTGTTGTTTACGAACGTGACGATACTCCCGGAGGTTTGTTAAATTATGGTATTCCCGATTTCAAACTTCAAAAAGATGTGGTTACCAGGAGAATCGCACTATTGGAAAAAGAAGGTGTTGTATTTAAATGTAATGCCAACGTAGGTGTAAACGTAGAATTGAATACCTTGCTCAGAGATTTCCAATCGATCGTTCTGGCTGGCGGTTCAACCATTCCCCGTGATTTACCTGCCCCTGGCCGTGAGGCTAAAGGTGTTCATTTTGCCATGGACTTTTTAAAGCAGCAAAACAAACGTGTGAAAAACTTTGCGGTAGATGGTGAAGCCATTTTGGCAACCGGTAAAGATGTGATTGTAATTGGTGGTGGTGATACAGGATCGGATTGTATCGGTACTTCAAATCGTCAGGGAGCAAAATCTGTAACCCAGTTTGAAATCATGCCTATGCCAGCTTCAAACCGTACTACAAATATGCCCTGGCCTACCTATCCGATGTTGCTAAAAGTAACTTCTTCTCATGAAGAGGGTTGTGAGCGTGGCTGGGGAGTGAATACCAAAGAATTCATCAAGGACGAGAACGGAAACCTGAAAGCTTTACGCGTAGTTGATGTGGAATGGGAAATCGATGCTACAGGCAGACCATTAAATTTTAAAGAGAAAAAAGAAACAGAAAGAGAATTGCCTTGTCAATTGGTATTGCTGGCTATGGGTTTCTTACATCCTCAAAAAGAAGGATTAATTGAAAAATTGGGTGTTGAATTGGATAACAGAGGGAATGTAAAAGCTGAAGAAGGTAAATACCAAACCAACATTGCCAAAATATTTGCCGCCGGTGATATGCGCCGCGGGCAGTCGCTGGTAGTTTGGGCGATATCTGAAGGTCGTGAGGCTGCGCGTAAAGTTGACCAGTATTTAATGGGTCACAGTAGTTTACCATCTAAAGATGGTATTCCATACGCTTAGTTTCTAGTTTGTATATGTATTGAAGAAGCCCTGACAAATTTGTCAGGGCTTTCTTTTTTATTTATCAGTTGGATTTTTCTTACTGACCTGCAACAATTCAATAGTCTTGAGCAATCTGCTGGTACGTGTTTTTTCTTGTTTTGCGGTAAGAATCCATAACACATATTCTTTTTGATGGGAATAGGCCAGGCCTTGAAAAAAAGCAGCAGCCTGCGGGTATTGCAAAAATAGAAGCGCCAGATCTGGTGGTACAGTCACTTTCTTACGCGCTACATCGATAAACTCTGCAAAGTCATTGGTTTTAATCTGGGCATTTCCAACTCCGGAAGCTTTAACCTGATCAATGGGTTTTATTCTAATGCCAGTCCAGGTATCATCGATAGAAGCAGAACCACATGGACTTAATTCATAATCTTCCAATTCTTTCCACTTCTCCATTTTAAGGTCTGTAGCAATGCCCGATGTCTTTTTCGGATAAGCAATCCAGACAACCTGATCTTTGAATACAGATCCATATTGTTGAAGCACCTGTAACAATTCCGTACTATTTTTAACAAAAGCCAAAAATCCCTGGCAAAGGTCCAACTCATCCTGCAAAATGGAGATGGCCGAAACATCTCCTAAAATTGTAGAAATATCTGCAGGTCCTTTTACAACCAAAATTTTGAATCCAGGTTTAAAATACATTTTTTTTAACAGGCCATTTTCCATATCAATGTGTTTTACAACCTCAATTTAGCAAAGAAATCCCAAAGTACAATTCCAGCTGATATGGTGATGTTGAACGAATGCTTGGTTCCGAACTGTGGAATTTCAATACATTTGTCAATTTTTGCCATTACCGCCTCATCAACGCCGTTTACTTCATTACCAAAAATTAAAGCAAACTTTTTACCCGCAGCAGGTTGGTAAGTATTTAACATGGTGCTACCCGATGCCTGTTCAATGGCTATAATCTCGTAACCTGCAGTTCTTAAACTTGCTACGGCGTCCAGCGTGGTCGGGAAGTGTTGCCAATCAACCGACTGTGTAGCACCTAACGCAGTTTTCTCAATTTCCCGGTGGGGAGGTTGAGCGGTAATGCCACATAAGCAAATCTGTTCAATAGCAAAACCATCGGCAGTTCTGAAAATAGAGCCAATGTTGTGCATGCTACGCACGTTATCCAACACAACTACGACAGGTAGCTTTTCTGATTCTTTAAATTCGGCTATACTGACACGGTTAAGCTCATCTAATTTTAATTTCTGCATGCTGCAAAAGTAAAATTAAATTGCCGAAGCACCATTGCCAATTTCACTGATATAGATGGCTGCCGGATAGCCAATACGCGCTACGTAAAAATCAGTAAGCTGCTTGGCAAAATCTTCTTCTTTTCCTTTTTTCAATAAGGCGATAGCACAACCACCAAATCCAGCACCGGTCATGCGTGCACCAATAACATGTTCATAGTCGGAACAAAAGTCTACTACCGCATCTAACTCAGCACCGCTAACTTCATATAAATCCCTTAAAGATTGATGCGAAGCATACATCAAGCGTCCAAATTCTTCCAGATCACCGTTGTTTAGTGCTTTTGCAGCCAGGTTTACACGGTCATTTTCTTTAACAACATGCGTAGCTCTTTTCAACACCGTTGGATCTGTAATCAGATGACTGTGCAAAGCAAATTTCTCGGCGGTCAGCTCACACAAAGCATGCAACTTAATTTCCTGATTCAGTTGTTGTAAAGCTGTCTGGCATTCTGCTACACGTTCGTTGTATTTTGATTCTGCCAGTTTGCGTGGCTTATTCGTATTGATGATGGCCAGGTTATAGTCGCCCAGATTACAGTCTACCGCTTTGTATTTCAAGGTATCGCAATCCAGTACCAAAGCTTTATGACTTTCACCAAAAGCAACTGCAAATTGGTCCATAATACCAGAGTTCAATCCAATGAAATCATTTTCAACCCTTTTCGCCATCAATACAAGCTGCAATCTATCGTAACCCAGGTTAAAATAATCATTCAGCGCATAGGCCATGACAACCTCGATAGACGCAGAAGAGGAGAGACCTGAACCAATCGGGATATTGCCATGAAAAATCAAGTCCAGGCCAGTAGGGATCTTATGGTCTTTCAGAATTTCATTAAAAATACCCAGAGGGTAGTTGTACCATTCCTTTCCCTCTTTGATATAGCTATCTTTCAGTTCAATGGCAGCTTCTTCCTCAAAATTCAGACTTTTGAAACGGATTACATTTTCGTTGTTTGGCGCCAAAGCCAGCCAGGTCCCCATAGTTACCGCACATGGCATCACCAATCCGCCATTGTAATCTATATGCTCTCCAATCAGGTTTACCCGACCAGGTGTAAAATAATGATGTGTTGGCTGTTGCCCATATTTGTTGAAAAATTCGTTTGTTAATTCCGCTTTCATTGTAAAATTTTCAATTATGTTTGTTGTCTTAAGGAAAGTATTGATAGTATTGTTTAATATTAAAAATAACGCTCCTAATATACAATTTATGAACGATCATGACTTTATTACGCGTCAAAAAAACAGATAATAAATAATCTTCGTTGTCAACCTTAAAATATAACCACCATTCGATGAAAACAAAGCTGATCAGAACAGGCAAACTAATAGACGGAAAAGAAGTACTTGCAATTGAATTGACTAATTCACTGGGTACCTATGTTAAGATATATAATTATGGGGCAATCATCAACAAGTTTATTGTAACCAATAAACAAGGCGAAAAACAAGACATTGTATTGGGTTTCGATGATATTGATCAATATACCAATGAGAGCTACCTGACAAATTACCCATATTTTGGTGCTGTGATTGGTAGGTATGCCAACCGCGTTAAAAATGGCAGGTTTACGATTGATGGTCAGACTTATCAATTGTCGCAAGCAAAGGGTGGCGACTGTCTGCATGGCGGCGACATAGGCTTCGACAGAAAAATGTGGGATGTACTTTCCACAATAGACCCAAGCGTAACGCTTCAATATGTAAGTGAAGATGGGGAAGAGCATTTTCCAGGCAAGCTGACGGTACAGCTCACTTTTAAATTAACTGATGAAAATGAGCTCATCCTGGATTACAAAGCAGAAACAGACCAGGCTACCGCAATTAACCTTACGCATCACAGCTACTTCAACCTGGCTCCGCAAGGAGGTTCTATTGCAGCGCATAAGCATAGGATGCCCGCGAGCAATTACCTGGAACAGGATGACAATTATGTGGTTACAGGGAAATTAATTCCAGTTGAGGGTACGCATCATGATTTTTTGGCAGAAAAGGAAATTGGTAAAGACTGGGACCTCAACGAAGGCTATGATCAATCGTACGTATTGGATAAACAATACGGAGAATTTACACTTGCTTCTGAAACCAGGGAGGAAAACAGCGGATTGAAATTATCTGTCTATACAACTGAACCTGTTGCTCATTTTTATACTGCTAAATATCTGGATGTAAAAGGGGGCAAAGAAGGCAAAGATTACCATTCATTTGGTGGTTTCTGTGTAGAAACTCAGCACCATCCAAATGCCATCAATATTCCTGCTTTTCCAAGTACCATACTCAGACCTGGCGAGCATTATAAACAGACTACAATTTATAAAATAGAACATCATTCATGAAAGTAGATATTTGGTCGGACGTAAGATGTCCGTTTTGTTATATTGGCAAAAGAAAATTTGAACAGGCTTTAGCACAGTTTCCAGGTAAAGAGGATGTAGAGATTGAATGGCACAGCTTTGAGTTGGATCCTAACGCATTGACCGTTTTAGATAAAAGTGCATACGACTACCTGGCAGAACGTTATGGCAGGAGTAGAGAATGGGCTATAGAAACCCACAAGCAGGTTACTCAAACCGCAGCAGAAGTAGGTTTAACTTTCAATTTCGATGACGCTGTCATCGCCAATTCTTTTGATGCGCACCGTTTAATCCAAATGGCCAAACAGCATGGCACAGGAGACCAGGCTGAAGAACAATTATTTAAAGCGCATTTTACTGATGGTAAAAACATTGCGGACCATGAAGTGCTGATCGAAATCGGAAAATCAATTGGATTAAACAGTCTGGATTTGCAAACGATGTTGAAAACTGAGGATTTTGTGGATGAGGTGAGGTATGATGAAAAAACTGCAGGTGATTTAGGCATCAATGCGGTGCCATTTTTTATTTTTGATCAAAAACTAGCGGTGTCCGGAGCACAGTCGCCAGAGACTTTTCTGGGTGCATTAAACAAAGCTGCCGAGGGCTAACTGACAAATTAAAAAAGGCTATAAAAAAAGAAAGGGTTGTCGCATCCACGCACATCCCTATTCTAACCAAATATAAACCTGTATGAACGGGTTTTCTCTTTATTTCTGCACAGTCTTTAATTGAATTTTAAGACTGCTTAGAACATGTTGTCTTTGTTATTGTAGTACAAATATACATACTTATTTTTAATAGTGTACATGATACACTATTAAAAATAACACTTTATGACATTAAAATAATATTTCCATGACAAAACTTGGTTTATTGCTTAAAAACGAAGTATTTTATTAAAAAATAAATTTATTTTTTTTCTCAAAAAACGACCAAAAACTACAATTTGTTATCAATTCCTTAACATACAATTGTCAATAGTACATTTATAAATAGCTGAGTATCTGTATTTGAAGTATCTCCATAATGTAAAATAAACCAGGGGCGACTATATTTAACCGGTTTATAACTGATTTGAATTAAATTTGTAGCTTCAAAATTGATAACCTCATTCTAATGAAAGTTTTTAAACGGTATCCTTCGTTGTTTTATATTGCAGCATTTATGCTGATGCTTTTCGGTATAAGCGCTTCTGCACAAACAACAGACAACAATGATCCATCTCCCTTAAAGTTTCCAACGCCTAAAGGAATTGCCAACCAACTTTTTTATGTACAACGTGATCCAAACATCAATACCATCATATGTGAACTAAATACGAATGAGGATGGTACTGTAGATAAAAAGAAGCCGGTTAATGTATATTGGATTCGATATGACGAAGGAAATGAAAAGAAAGACCTGAGTTATATTCAGCGTAAATTTGCTTACGGCATCGAAACAAAAGACCTGGGCAATGACCAGTACGAACTACGTTTTGTTTCCTATAAAAAATTCCCTTTGTATCTCAGCAAATCAGCAGAGGATAATAAATATCATGTCTACGTAACAGTAAACAAGAAGAAAATACAATTAGACCGGATATTTCTGAGAATTGAAGGTGGGTCGTTCTGGATTCCAAATGTAAAATATGTGGAACTCAGAGGCATAAACACGGCAAATAAAACAGCGATTTCTGAACGCATCAAAGTTTAATTTTTACTATCTTTAAGTATATGTTTAACTAATATACTTAAATCATGGAAAAGGAAGCTATTCTAGAATTATTGGAAATTATTGACCAACAGGTAAGTTCAGCGATATTAGGCGGGAGAGAAGAAGAATACGAGGAACTGGAGCGCATGGGTTTAATCACCATAAAAAGAGACCGGGTGCAGCATTCAGCTTCATTAACACCAAAAGGACTGGCGTATTTATCAGAGTAACTTACCCAGCGACATCCAGATGATGCGTACACTGGATATAATGACAATTGCAGCCACACCAATAAACATTTTCTTAACGGGTAGCTTACCCACTAAACGGGCCGCCAATGGAGCAGCCGCTACGCCACCGATGATTAATCCGAGGATGGATTGCCAGTGACTTACGCCGAGAATGATAAAAAAAGTTACTGCGCTGGCCATTGTCACAAAGAATTCTGTTAAACTTACAGATCCAATGACATATTTAGGCGTACGTCCCTTAGAAATAAGGGTAGAGGTGACCAATGGCCCCCAACCGCCGCCACCAAAGGAATCTAAAAAACCCCCGGCACCGGCAAGCCAACCTGCACGCTTTACTTTTTGTGGCTTGGCTTGCTTTTTAAAAGCGTTACTTAATATTTTAACGCCCAACAGTAAGGTATATACTGATATCACTGGTCTGATGTACTGAGAAAATGCCTCACCGGCATAGCAGAGCAGCAATGATCCCCCAATGGCACCCAATACCCCTGGTATAAGGAGCGTTTTAAAGAGCTTTTTATTCACATTGCCGAAACGATAGTGACTGAAACCTGACGCCCCGCTGGAAAACATTTCGGCTGTATGCACACTTCCCGAAATAACTGCTGGATTCAATCCACCAGATAAGAGCAGGGTAGTAGAAACCACACCATAGCCCATACCCAACGCGCCATCAACCATTTGAGCAGCAAAACCGACAAACAGCATCCATAGAAATTTTTCATCCAGACTACCGTATAATTCCTTTCCTAAATCAATGAACTGGTCATAGGAAAGGTAGGAGTACAATGTATATCCACCGAATACAGAAATTAAAATCAGTATGGATAAGTAAGCAATTTGTCGCCATTTTTTCTCTTGTGCACGATCTTCAATCCTTACTTTAATTTCGTTTTCCGGTAGGCTACTCATGGTATGTGATTTAAAATTCGGTAAACTCAAAAGAGTTCACCGAATGCTGTTTAGGTTACTGGTTGTTGATATATTTTAGCAGAATGACCATAAGTAATATGGTCACCGCGTATATTGTCTATTAAATTGGTAGACAATATTAAGGCAACTTTTCCAATAATCAAAATAAATCTACAGATTTAGTAGAATTAATTTCTGTGGACTTGTCGGTCGAAAGACAAGCCATATGATATTGCATGACAACATAAGTCTGAAAGAAAAGTATTAATTCTTATGCAAATGCACCTGACTATTGAGCACTTTGGTTCTTTTTTGGAACCTAAAGAAAAGCAGAAAGCTGGCCGTTAGTAGTCCGAAGGTTAGACCGTACCATATACCGTTTACGCCAAGCCTCAGCACAATACCCAATAGATAACCGAGAGGGATTCCAATAACCCAGTAGGCAACGAAGGTGATTACTGTAGGTATGTTTACATCGCCAATGCCACGTAAAACACCTAAGCCCACAACCTGGGTACCGTCAAATAACTGGAAGAACCCCGCAATAATGAGCAATTGAGCAGCAATACCAATCACAGCCTGATCTTCGGTATAAATATAAGGAAGCAAATGATTGGCAGCTATAAACAAAATGGCGGTAGCACTCATAAAAAGCAGGATTACATGATAACTCGCGATTGCAGAACTTCTTAAATCCTGAAAATTTCGCTTACCAAAATTATTTGCGGTTTTTATGGTCGCCGCAGAGGCAATACCACTGGCCATCATATATGTTACAGAAGCCAGGTTAATGGCAACCTGATGTGCAGCTTGTTCTATAGCACCAATGGTTCCGATCAAAATGGCAGCTCCACTAAAAGCACTGATTTCAAATGAATATTGCAACGCCACTGGAGCTCCGATCTTAACTATTTTTAAACTTCTGATTTTGTCGATAAACAAAAGCTTAAAACTATGAATATAAAGCTTGAAATATTTCGATTTCAATACATAAGCAGTCATGACTATAGCCATTAATGTACGGTCGATCAGCGTACTTAAACCAACTCCTTTAACACCCATTGGTGCTATACCAAACATACCTTTAACGAAAATAATTCCCAAAATTATGTTAATCAGATTGCCCCAGATCGATACAAACATCGCTTGTTTGGTGAAGCCTAAGCCTTCTGCAAATTGTTTAAAGGTTTGAAAAATCATCAATGGAATGATCGAAATGCCAAGGTAACCAAGATATGGTTTAGCATAAGCAACAACCTCAGGCGACTGCCCAAGATGATCAATTACCAACAAGGTTCCCAAATGAACAAACAGATAGAGCAACACCGATGTTAGTATGTTAATAATCAGACTATTTGACAACAACCTGCCGCACTCTTCATAGTTTTTACGTCCGTTTTCCTGGGCAATCAATGGGGTTAGCCCGTAAGCAATACCCATTCCGATCACAAGTATGAGCATGAAAAGACTGTTCACCAGCGATACTGCAGCCAACTGCACCGTACCGGCAAAGTGCCCAACAATTACACTATCAGCCAAATGAACCAGCGTATGTCCAAGCTGAGAAACCACAATAGGCATCGCCAATCTTAAATTGTCTGAATAATAAGGCTTATATTTTTGGTATAGTGCATGTAACATGTGCACAAAAGTCGGTTATTTTAACCTCGGTTTTTAAAATTCCTGTTTATTTTACCTCAGGTTGTTGTAAAATATTCTTCTTTCTCTGAGGTATTCGGCTTAAGCACACCACTTACAATAAGGTTAACTATTATTTTTTGTGCCTTTTTATTTGAGCTTCTGGTGAGCCTGGTAAATTGTTTCAATGTGATGCGACCTTCCTGCCCAAGATATTCAAACAGTTTCTTCTCATCATCAGTGTATGGGATAAGCTGACCGATAGCATCATTGCTCTTTTTAATGACATCAACTATTATTTTACTGGCAAGTAAACTTTTATCATTGACCCTGAAATAAACCCACCATTTTTTATTTTCATCCAGCGCGTAATGCGGTTTAGTATCACTTTTAGGAATATTGACAACAAGAACCAATTTATCATCTACATAGATCTCCTCAAACTCGGGCTCTATAGCTGGCTTACAGAATTGGTGGGCAGATTTGGTAATCATATACCGCTCTTCATCTTCCGACTTGACGCCGATGATATTGCCGTTATCTGCCACGCCAATCAACAATTTTCCGCCTTTATTATTGGCAAATGCGACAAGACTTTTCGCTATTTTTTCATTGTTTGTAATGGTTTTCTTGAAATCAAGCATTGTGCCTTCACCCTGTAAAATTAGTTTCCTGATGTTCATTTCGTTTAAACTTGATCACAATAATTTAATAGGCAATACGAGATTGCTCTCCCTGATGTAGATTACGAATATAAACCTCGTTCATAACCGTAGCACACAATTCACCCGCTGCATCTTTGATTTCCATCGGGTAGGCTTTTACAAATTTACCGCCGGTGTTCAAAGCCTCGATCGCCTCCGTTAACATATCTTCATTCACCTCAATTGTAAAATACAGGCTTTTCCGTCCCGGTTTCAGGTACTGAATGGAGGCACTTTTAAGCCAAACCCTGACTTTAAACCCTCTACGTTGCAACAACTGGTCAAACAGTAAAGCATAAAATGGATCAGTGGCTGCATAAATTGTTCCACCAAAAATAGATCCGTTATAGTTTTTATTAAATAAACTCTTATTAATCTTCACATCCACCCCACGAAATCCCGGATGAAACCTTTTAACCCAAATCCGCTGAAATAAAAGCGGGGGGTATAAGCAAAGGGCCCATTTAAGGGTTTTTTCTGATACAACCATGATGCTTAAATATCAGAAAGTTTATTGAACTATGAAACTTTATACCACATGTTGAAGTAATTTTTTAGTAAATTAGGATTATGTATATATACGACACGCTTACTGCTGCTGTAGCTGATCTGGATAAACGGGGCTACGAATACGATTTTGAACTGGAGCCAGAGTTTATAGAATGTAAGGCGATCGATTTACGGTTAATGCCTGAAGAATTCGAAATTGATGAATTCTATCGCTTTGAAGGCCTGAATGACCCCGATGACAGCGCAGTCATTTACGCAATATCATCCCAGGTTGGAAATTTAAAAGGTGTAATTATAGACGCCTATGGGGCTTATGCGGAGAACCTGGCGCCAGATCTTCTGGATAAATTAAAAATGCATAAATAGCCTGGATCTGATTTAAATAAAACCATTCTTGATTTATATTGTTAAATCATTGAATTTAAATCACATCCCATGAAAAAAGCATATTTAAGTCTTGTCTTTAGCGGATTCTTAATGTTATCTCTATCGGCTTGCAACTCAACCAAAAATGTTTCCGGCACAACGGATAGCATGAGTCGGGACACAGCGATTTCTGTTCCGACAGATACGATGAAACCAGTTGACACTGCGGTTAAGATGCCGCCTGATACAGCTAAAATGCCTCCCGTGCAATAATGAAAAAAAAAAGGCAGCTTATTAAGTTGCCTTTTTCTTGTTCCATCTGCAAGATTGGTTACACGTAATTTTGCCAAAGCATAGTGTCAAAACAATGTACTATCTGTAATTAAAGCTATTATTGGGGGGTTATTAAGGTTAACTTTGAGCTTAGTTTAATTGAAATGGCATTTAAAGATGAAGTAGTAGCTGCTTATCAAAAAATTCAGGACGAAATTTGTAGCAGCCTTGAAATAGCGGATGGAAAAGCCCGTTTTGAAGAAGAAATCTGGAATAGGGAAGGTGGTGGCGGAGGCAGGACCAGAGTGCTGCAAAATGGCAATGTGATTGAGAAAGGCGGAGTGAATTTCTCAGCTGTTCATGGTAAACTTCCTGACGCGGTTAAAAAAGCATTCAAAGTTGAGAGTGATGATTTTTTTGCGACTGGTGTATCAATCGTTATGCATCCCGCTAATCCATTTGTACCCATTATCCACATGAATATCCGTTATTTTGAAATGGATGAACAAACCCGTTGGTTTGGTGGCGGTATAGACCTTACGCCACATTATGTGATCGATACAGATGCCCGTTTTTTCCATCATCTGTTGAAACAAACCTGTGATGAGTTTGATGCTTCGTTTTACAGCAAATTCAAGGCTACGGCTGATGATTACTTTTTCATTAAACACAGAGAAGAAACAAGAGGGGTTGGCGGAATTTTTTACGACCGCCTGAAGCCAGATAATACAGGACTTTCATTTGATCAGCTGCTCGATTTTTCTGTAGCGGTTGGCAACACCTTTATTCCGGCCTATACTGAGTTAATCGACCGAAACCGGGATGCTGAATTTACAGAACAACAACAGGAATGGCAATACTTGCGCAGAAGCAGGTATGCAGAATTCAATCTGGTCTATGACGCAGGCACTAAGTTTGGCCTTGAAACCAATGGACGAATAGAATCTATCCTGATGAGTTTGCCGCCCCTGGCCAAATGGACATACAATTATAACCCAACAGCTGGTAGTCCGGAAGCAGATACCTTAAGTAAACTAAAAAAAGGGATTTCATGGGCCTAGAGTAGTCAAAATGATACTTCTTTTATGCGATAAAATTTTCCACAATGCGCCTAAACGGCGCATTTTTTATTAAATTCGCAAGGTTATAAGAATACCACATTTAAATCGTTCTTAAGGAACATTAATATTTATGGCAGAAGATTTAGAAAATCAAGAAAACGATAAAGTAATTAGAATCGATATTGACGAGCAAATGAGATCCGCTTACATCGATTACTCGATGTCAGTTATCGTATCAAGGGCATTACCTGATGTACGAGATGGATTGAAACCCGTACACCGCCGTGTTTTATACGGTATGCTCGACTTAGGTGTAACCAGCAGTAAACCACATAAGAAATCTGCCCGTATTGTGGGTGAAGTATTGGGTAAATATCACCCGCATGGTGATGCGTCTGTATATTTTACTATGGTTCGTATGGCTCAGGATTGGAGCTTACGGTATCCAATGGTAGATGGTCAGGGAAACTTTGGACACATTGACGGTGATTCACCTGCAGCGATGCGTTATACAGAGGCCCGCTTCTCCAAAATTGCAGAAGAAATGCTGGCGGATATCAATAAGGATACTGTAGATTTTCAATTAAACTTTGACGATACTTTACAGGAGCCAACAGTTTTACCTGCTAAAATCCCTAATTTGCTCGTAAACGGATCATCAGGTATTGCTGTAGGTATGGCTACCAATATGGCTCCGCACAATCTGGCAGAGGTAATTGATGCAACAATAAACTACATCGACAACAGGGAAATCACCATCGAGGAATTGATGAAGTTTGTTAAAGCGCCGGATTTCCCAACCGGGGGTATCATTTACGGTTACACAGGTGTGAAAGAAGCTTTTGAAACTGGCCGTGGACGCGTATTGATGCGTGCAAAAGCTGAGATTGAAATGCTGAAAGACCGTGAGGTGATCATTGTAACTGAAATCCCTTACCAGGTGAATAAAGCCATGATGATTGAGCGTACGGCTGAATTGGTTGGTGAGAAAAAAATTGAAGGAATTTCTAACATTAAAGACGAATCCAATAAGGATGGTATCCGCATTGTTTACGAAATCAAACGTGATGCAAATGCTTCCATCGTCTTAAATAATCTATTTAAACAAACAGCACTACAAACCTCATTTAGTGTAAATAACATTGCACTGGTAAAAGGCAGACCACAAATGTTAAATCTGAAAGATTTAATCATGCACTTTGTGGATCACAGGCATGAGGTGATCGTTCGCCGTACTAAATTTGAATTGTCTGAAGCTGAAAAAAGAGCACACATCTTAGAAGGTTACCTGATCGCATTAGACCACCTGGACGAAGTGATCAAGTTAATCCGTGCATCGGAAACTCCTGAAGAAGCGCGTGTTGGCTTAATGGAGAAATTTGGTTTGAGTGATATTCAAGCCAGAGCGATCTTAGACATGACTCTACGTCGTTTAACCGGACTGGAACGCGATAAGATTAAAGATGAGTATGCTGAATTGATGAAAACCATTGAGTATTTGAAATCAATCCTGGCTGATGAAGGCCTGCGTATGCAGATCATCAAAGATGAGTTGACAGAAATTCGTCAGAAATTTGGTGATGAGCGTCGTACTCAAATTGTTCACTCTGCGGAAGACATGAGCATGGAAGACTTCATCGAAGATGAGGAAGTGGTCATTACCATCTCACACGAAGGCTATATCAAGCGTACCCCTGCAACCGAATACCGTACGCAAGGTAGAGGTGGTAAGGGATCTAAAGGTTCTGATTCAAGAAATGAAGATTTCATCGAGCATTTGCTGATTGCTTCAAATCACAACTACATGTTATTCTTTACAGAAACGGGACGTTGTTTCTGGCTTAGGGTTTACGAAATTCCGGAAGGATCGAGATTAAGTAAAGGAAGAGCTATCCAAAACATCATCAACATACCTAAAGAAGAGAAAATCAAAGCCTTCATCAAGGTGATTAATTTGAAAGACCAGGATTATCTGGAAAACAATTACATCATCATGTGTACTAAAAAAGGAACGATTAAGAAAACTTCATTAGAAGCTTACTCAAGACCTCGTGTTAATGGTATCAACGCAATTAACATCAATGAAGGTGATCAGTTGTTAGAAGCAAGCTTAACTACAGGATCTAGCGAAATTGTAATGGCTTTACGTTCAGGAAGAGCAATTCGTTTCAATGAAGAGAAAGTCAGACCAATGGGTAGAACCGCTACAGGAGTTAGAGGTGTGACCTTGGGCCACGACAAAGACGAGGTAGTTGGCATGATTGCTGTGGATGATCCGGGAGCAACCGTATTGGTGGTTTCAGAAAAAGGTTATGGCAAACGTACAGATATCGAAGATTATCGCGTTACCAACAGAGGTGGTAAAGGTGTTAAAACCATTAATATCACTGAAAAAACCGGTGCTTTAGTGGCTATTAAAAATGTGACAGACGCTGACGATCTGATGATCATCAACAAATCTGGTATTGTGATCAGAATTGTAGTTAGCGAACTGAGGGTAATGGGACGCGCCACGCAAGGTGTTCGCTTAATTAACCTGAAAGGCAATGATGAAATCGCTTCTGTAGCAAGAATTGAACATGAAGACGAAGAGATTGAAGATGCAGAAAGCCATGTTGTAGTTGATGGTGAGCCAGCAGGAGAGGGTGACGTGGAAGAAGATGTTGAGGAGGAAGGTGATGAAGCAGCTGATGAGGAAACAAACGAAGAAGAAAACTAATGTAAATAACATAAAACTACCCCTGATACGGGTAGTTTTATAACCTTAAAAACAAATTATATTCTAATGAAAAAGATACTTTTAAGTTTAATGTTTGTAGGTGTAGCCTCATTTGCAAACGCTCAGAAAAGTGAAATCAATGAGGCGAAAAAAGCATGGAATCTTTTAGGTATTACCGCTGGGAAAACCTTAACCGATCACTTAAAATCACTGAATGACGGATTGGCGCATACTGATAAGGCTATTGCTAATGAAAAATCAAAAGACTTACCAGACGCCTGGTCATACCGTGCTTTATTTGCATCAAGAATTGCTCTTGTAGATTCTGTAGACCAGAATAACTCAAAGAAATTTCAGGGAATAGCTGAAGAAGCCATAACAAAAGCAAAAGCTTTAGATGTTAAAAATTCTGAAAAGGACAACATTGAGCAAGCCAGTACAAATGTCGAAAACGCATTGAGAAACAGAGCAATTTATGCTTATAAAGCTAAAAATTTCCCTGCAGCACTGGAAGCATTCAATGACATCACCGCAAAACACCCAAATGACACTTCAATGTATGTGAATGCAGGTGTTACAGCTAAAGAAATTCCAAATTATCCTGAGGTGATCAGAAACTTCAAAAAAGCGATTGATCTGAACTATAAAGATGCTAAAATCTTATATTCTGAGATCATCAACATTACCTTTGACAAATTGAAAGACAGTGTAGCTGGATTGGCATTGGTAAAAGAAGCCTCTTTAAAATTCCCTGAAGATTCTTATTTCATTGGCTTGGAAACTGATCTTTACATTAAAAGTGGTGACATCGCTAAATCTCAGGAGATGTTGACTAAATTGATTGCAAAAGATCCAAAAAATGCAACTTATCAATATTTGATGGGAGATACTTATTACAAGCAAGCCTTAGCTGTTCAAAATAAAAGAAACAGTATCGATGCTAAAAAAGTAAAAGAATTCAATGCCATGGGTGTAACCATGATGAAATTCATCGACCAGTCTGTTCCGTATTATAATGCAGCTTTAGCATTAGATCCAAAAAACAGCAACGCTTTAGAAAACCTTAAAATTATTTACCTTTTCAAAGATGATAAAGTTAAATATGAAGAAATAAAGAAAAAAATAGATGCCTTAAAATAATATTCGTTCATTTTAAGCTTAAAAAAGAGGGGTAATTTTTATCCCTCTTTTTTTTTATATAAGTTTGTAGGAAGATGTTTTTATATGCGTAAGATAATTTTTAGTAGTATTTTCCTGGTTTCATTAAGTGGTCACGTAGCTCTTGCACAAAAAAGTCAGCTCCAAATTGCCAAAAATAGCGTTGGTAAATTACAGGTTGCAATCAACCTCAAACAGGATGTCAAAAAACAACTCGACATACTAGGAGAGGGGATTAAAGCAAGTGAAGCGGCTCAGAAAGATAAAAAAACAGGAAAATGGCCTGAAACCTGGGCGCTAAAAGGCTATTTAAGCTCTTATGTTGCAATTATAGATCCCAATGATTCAAATGCAGACAGGTATTATACACTGGCAACAGAAGCCATTGATTCTGCAAAAAAACTCGATAAATTCCAAGCAAATTATCGGTTGATTGAAGCGTCTTCATATAATATAAATATCGTAAAACAAAGAAAAGGAAATAAAGCCTACGCAAACAGTGATTTTGCGGCAGCATTTGATTTGCTTGCCCAGGTGAGCGATTATTTCCCAAAAGACACAACTTTAGCAATCAATACAGCGCTGGCTGCTCAAAACATACAGTCGTTCGATAAATCCCTGATCTATTTTAAAAGAGCCAAGGAAAACGGCATAAAAAATCCAATCGTGTTTCAAAATATGGCTGACATTTACAGCTCAAAATTCGAGCACGATCTGGCCATTAGAACCCTTGAAGACGGGATTAAGGCAAATCCATATAATGTATATTTAACTAACGATTATATCAATCTGTTACTTGATAACGAAAAATATACCGAAGCTGCTCAGGTTATTGAATCTACGCTTAAAGTTGAAACAGGAAATAAATTGCTTTATTATCTATATGGATATCTTCAGCAAAATAAAACAAACTACAGTACAGCGGAATTGGCTTACAACCGAGCGTTAAAATTAGACGAAAATTATTTCGATGCATTATATCAACTTGGTGTGGTTTACATCAATTCAGCAAATGAATCGCTTAAATCCAATAAGAAAGACAATAAACAAAAATACAGTGCATTCATTAACCGTGCAGAAATGGCCTTACTACAAGCGCATGAGATCAATCAGAATGACAAATCTACAGTTCAGTTGCTGATCGATATTTACACCCGTAAAAACAGATTAGATAAGGTACAAGACCTAAAAGGGAAACTGGAGGAGTTTTAAAATTAACGCTTTGAAAAGAAAAGATAAGGTATGTTACAATTCGTTACTTAACATAATATTAATTATAACACAATTATTATATAATTACATATTTCCTGTTTAAATTATAAATTGTGAATAGATTAAACAATTATAAAATCTTATATTGATGCTTTAAACGGTACAACATTTGAATAGCGTTATTCTAAATTTACAGCATGCTTCATCGTCCAATCAGAAATATACACGATTTTTTATTAAGTACGTATTTTGCTGATGGACTCCGCATTACACTTGGTGTACTTTGTCCGTCCTTAATACTCGCGCAATTCAGTATGCTTCAGTATGGTATGACTTTATCGCTGGGTGCTTTGTGTGTCAGCGTTGTGGATACCCCAGGCCCAATTGTTCACCGCAGAAATGCAATGCTCATAACAACTGCATTAATCACGCTCATATTTATAGTGGTCGGTTTAACAAACAGCAATGTTTACTTTACAGGAACATTGATTGTACTGTTCAGTATCGTATTTTCTATGTTTTTCGTTTACGGTACCAGAGCTGCTGCAATTGGCACCGCCTCATTATTGATCATGGTACTGAGTATCGATGATGTCAGACCATGGAATGAAGTATTGATTTCGTCTGGATTGATACTTGCGGGAAGCTTATGGTATACCTCATTGAGTTATTTTTTCTATCGGATCCGACCTTATCGCCTTGTACAACAGACATTGAGCGATTCCATACACGAAGTCGGACTTTTTTTACGTGCCAAAGCCAAATTCTACCATAAAAATATAAACTACGACCAAAATTATGCGGATTTACTGCAATTACAGGTACTAGTTCATGAAAAGCAGGATGCGGTTCGGGAAGTTTTATTTAAGACCAGAGAAATTGTTCGGGATTCTACGCCAGAAGGCCGTTTTTTATTATTGGTATTTGTAGATATGGTTGATTTGTTTGAACAAGTGATGTCAACCTATTACAATTACGATAATTTACATCAGCAGTTTGATTCGTCAGGAATTTTATCTAATTACGAATCCGTAATTATAAAAATAGCGGACGAACTTGATGAGATTGCATTTTCCTTAAAAACGGGAGGCACCCCTCGCCCACCGACTTCGCTGATCGAAGACGTAGAGAGACTGAGGAATGAGATCACAAATTTAGAAAGCAACAATACAGATGGAAAATACAATACATTAGGTATCATTGCTTTAAAAAATATTGAAGTCAATATTGAGAATATTCTGGCCCGGGTTAAAACCATCAATGGTTACTTCAACAAAAAGGAAAAGAAGAATTTAAAACCCAGGGAGATCGAAGTGGAGCGTTTCATTACCCGGCAGAATATCGATATTAAACTACTCTACGAAAACATAACTTTTAGCTCCTCAACCTTCAGGCACTCGTTACGCGTAGCTATTGTGATGCTTATCGGCTTCATTGTCGCGAAATCCCTCAGCTTTTCTCACAGCTACTGGATCCTGCTTACCATATTGGTCATCTCCAAGCCGGGCTTTAGCCTCACCAAAAAAAGAAACTATGAGCGCATCATAGGTACAGTCGTCGGCGCTTTTGTCGGCATGGGCATTCTGGTCTATATCCACGATAAACATACATTATTCTTCATTTTACTGATCTGCATGATTGGAAGTTACAGTTTCCAACGTAAAAACTACGTCGTCAGTGTGCTTTTCATGACCCCTTATATTTTAGTTTTATTTGACTTCCTCGGAATGGGAAGCTTATCTATAGCCAGGGAACGTATTTATGATACACTAATCGGTTCTGGAATTGCCATTTTAGCAAGTTACTCCTTATTCCCAAATTGGGAATACGAAAAACTCAAAGAGGCTATGCTGGATATGCTGAAAGCAAATATGAGGTATTTTGAAGAGGTCACTTATCTCTATGCAGAACAGGTCCACAACCTAACCAATTACAAAGTTGCAAGAAAAGAAGTTTACGTAACCACGGCTAATCTTGCTTCAATGTTTCAGCGCATGTTTTCCGAGCCAAAAAGCAAGCAGGTACTGATGACAGAACTCCATCAGTTCACGGCGCTAAACCATCTTTTTTCGTCTTATATTGCTTCTTTGTCTTTGTATAAAAAAGAACATGATTTTTCGGTTTCCAATTACGAAACCCTTAAACCGGTTGTTCAAAACACCATATACTTGTTCAACCTTTCTATTGATAACCTACAAAGCAACAAAGGATTAACCAGTAATGTTCCATTAATCAGATCTGCTGAAATTACGAGTGGACAAACGGGCGAAGCCTCCATTTCTGAACAATTTGACTCACTGCAAAAGGTAGCTTATGACATTTTTAAATTGTCTGAGAAAATTAAAATTTAAAACCTTCTCAGGTTAAAACTGTTGTTATACATATTAAAATAACATTATGGAAAAATTATATACAGCGTCAGTTACAGCCACTGGTGGACGCGACGGACATATCAAGTCTAGTGATGGAATCATTGAATTTGATTTAAGAAAACCGAAAGAGATGGGTGGTCAAGGTGGCTCTACCAATCCTGAACAACTTTTTGCAGCAGCATGGGGACCTTGTTATTTAGGTGCGCTTGGCTCTGTTGCCCAACATGATGGTGTAGATACAACTGAGGCAACAGTAAATGTGCACGTATCTTTTAATAAGGATGGAAATGCGTTTGTATTGTCTGCAGATCTGGATGTACATATTCCTGGTATTTCATTAGATGAAGCACAAAAACTAGCTGATAAAGCACATCGTGCCTGCCCATATTCCAAAGCAACAAAAGGAAATATCGAGACACGGGTTACAGCAATTTAATTAAATAGGATATTAAAGTCTTCTGAATAGAAATCGGAAGACTTTTTTTATGGAATTAAAGCAATAATTTACTAGCCAGCCCCAATAAGAGTAAAAATCCAAAAACATCTGTAAATGTGGTAATGATGATAGAGGATGCAATTGCAGGATCTATTCCTACCCTTTTGAGAATCAACGGGATCCCCGCTCCTGTCACACCCGCGATTAGTAAATTGCCGGTCATAGCCATAAAAATAACAGCGCCCAGTAATGGATTTGAATCAAAAAATAGTGCAAAAACGAATACAATCAGACCGGTTACAGCCCCGTTAATTAAACCAACAGTAAACTCCTTTAAAACAGCGCGGTAGGCCTGGTTATCCGTCAGATCGTACAAAGAGATACGACGTACCGTAACTGCGAGCGCCTGTGTAGCCGCATTGCCACCCATACCAGCAATAATGGTCATATAAGCAGAAAGAATAGCTATTTGCTTTAAAATAGGCTCATAATGCCGTACCACTGCCGAAGCTAAAAAGGCGGTGCCCAGATTTAACACCAGCCATGGAAGACGCGATTTTACAGCTTCAACCCAATTTCCGCTCAGCTCCTCATCTTCAGATACACCAGAGATCTTTAAAATGTCCTCTGTATTTTCGTCTTCAAGTACATCAATAACATCATCAAAAGTAACACGTCCCAGAAGCTTCATGTCATTGTCAACTACCGGAATACTTGTGATGTTGTATTGAGAAATTAAACGTGCAACTTCTTCCTGATCGGTATCTGGAGTAACCCAGGCTACCTCTGCTTTAACCAATTCCGTAATGAGCACATTACCTTTCGCCTTAATGATGTCTTTAAGTGATACAATACCCTTAAAAACATTGTCGTTGTCTATGACAAAAATGGTGTAAAATTCCTCAATTTCTTCGCTTTGCCGAATGATTTCTTCGATTGCATCCTTCTTGGTCATGTTGATGTTCACCCGGATAAACTCCGTATTCATCAAACCACCCGCTGTTTCCTCATCGTAACTAAGCAGGTTTCGGATATTGGAAGCATCATCTTCGCTCAGATCGCCAAGAATTTCCTTTTGCTCATGTTCTTCCAGTTGAGAGATGATATCTGTTGCATCATCATAATCCAACTCCTCCACAATCTCGGTCCTGCGATCGGGATGCAATTGCAATAGTAATTCTTCAGGATGCGATTCCTCGTGCATCTCCGAAATCACTTCAGAGGCGATTTCAACAGACAAAAGGTTGATGATTCGTTGTTTGTCTTCCTTATTTAAACTCTCGAAAAGAATGGCAATTTCGGACGCGTGATATTCCTCAAGAATAATCTTGAGCTGTTCGTCACCACCAGCTAAGGCAAGTTTTATTTTAGATACATCTGTCCTGTCTAGGTCGAAAGATTGCATGAGATCTCAAAGGTAACATATTCAGCGCTATTTAAACCATCCTTTTCTCCAGAAATAGATGATTTGTAAAACTGCGATTATGGCCATACCAATCATGGTATATAAATATCCATGAGCCTGATACAGTTCTGGCATATTCATGGGTAGGATCTTTCCTGTCTTTGGGTCCTGTTGCGCAAAGTTCATCCCATAAATACCCGCAATAAACGTGAGCGGAATAAAAATAGATGAAATGATTGTCAGCACTTTCATGATTTCATTCATCCGATTACTGATGATGGAAAGATACATATCGATATTACTGGCTGAAATTTCCTTTAAAGACTCTACAATATCTATAATCTGGATACAGTGGTCGTAAGCATCCCTGATGTACATTTTAGTTTCGTCTGTGATCAGGCGGCTATCACTTCTAAGCATATCGTTCAGTTTATCGCGTTCCGGCCATACCACCCTCCTTACCCCGATTAGATTGCGTTTAACGAGTTGTGTATCGAACATAATGCTCTTGTCTGGCTTATCGAACAAACGATCTTCAATTAAGTCTAACTCCTCTCCCCAGGAACCTAATATTTCAAAATAGGTATCCACAATAATGTCCATAAGGGCATACATCAGATAACTGCTGCCGGCAGTCCTGATATTTCCCTTACCAACTTTTAAACGCGTCCGCACCGGCCCGAGGCAATCGTCATAGCTCTCCTGAAAAGTAAACAATACCTGTTTCTTCAAAATGAACGAAACCTGGTCGTTGTCCATATTTTTCTGTTCGTCAAAATGGAGCATACGGCTTACCGCAAAATCATAATCGTCATACTCTTCCAGCTTTGGTCTTTGATATGTACTGGTAATGTCTTCCAAAACCAACCGGCTGATTGAAAAATCTTTGCTTAAACTTTCAAAAAGTGCCGGAGAGTTGAAACCTTTAATCTCTACCCAATACGTAAAATCATGATCTGAAATCAGCTTTGATAAATTATTGATGCTTGTCAGTTCCGCTACTTCGTAAGTATCCGCATTGTACTTGTATAAATTTATACGTGGCTTTAATGCGTTTTCATCAATAAATACACTTCCGGGACTGGTACCCGCTGCCGGCAAAGAATAGCGTTTGTTATGCTTGCGTTTACGTGGTGCTGGTTTCCCCATATCATCAAATATAAGACCTGGCTTGTGGTCCCTGATTAAATAACAAATCTACAATGCTTAGGTTTGTCTTAAACCCAAAACGATCATCAAACACCTGAAAATAAGGTTTTAAATCCACCTCAACAACTGGTTTTTTGAAATGAATTTTAGATCTGAAATCCAGATCAGCACTTATATCTTTAACGTATGCTGTTGTAAATACCGGTGCAATTTCTGTTTTCAACTGCTTAAACAACCAGTTTAGAAGCTCAATGTTATACTCAAACAACCACTCGTACTTTTTACGGTAAAATTGAGCAAATTCATCTTCATAATATTCAAAGTAAGCAGAATTGCGATAGCAGCTCTCAAAGCTCTTCCAATGCAGCCGTTGCCAGTTAAAATCGTTGCTTATTTTCACGTCTTTAATCTTGGTATGTACTTTAGAACCCCTGATAACAGGAATAATTAAGTCAAGATCTCCATTTGGAGAATAGATTCTTGCACGGTTTCGATAGGTTTGTTTCGGAAAATGCTCTTCCCGCTCCAGTAAAAAATCGTAATTAAAAGCTTTTAAACCAGAAAAATAACTGACAGGGGGAAGATAAAAAAGAGGAAATATAGCTGAACTTTGCATCTGATAATTTATGTTTGCATTCCAATTCGCCAAATTAATGATAAAAAAAAGCTTTTCTTATATAGGAATATTTTTTTTGAACATTTTATCACTATTGCCACTATCGCTTCTTTATCCCATAGCAGCTTTGGGTTATTACCTCGTATATTATATATTTCCATACCGCAAACACATCGTACGCGAAAATTTAGTCAATTCCTTTCCTGAGAAATCCAAATCCGAAATAATCTGGCTGGAGAAGAAATTCTTCAGGTACTTATGCGATCTGATTGTGGAAATTCTTAAAATGGCTTCCATTTCGAAGTCAGAACTTCAGCGACGGGTCAAATTCACCAACCTGGATCAGGTTGAACGCTATTTCAGCGAAGGAAAAAGTGTGCTGGCCTGTACCGGTCACTATGGAAACTGGGAGCTTTGTATGCTTGCCTTAGGCACCTATTTGTCTGCACCAGAATATGTCATTTATAAGCCCTTAAACAATCAGATTTTTGGAAATTGGTTTTATAAGATCCGTACACGTTTCGGCAACCACTTTATATCCATGCGCCAGACGCTAAGGGCAATAGCCTCCACGCGGAACGAAGCCACAATGTTTTGCTTTGCAGGTGACCAGACCCCGGTGGGTAGCGAGGCCCATTACTGGATAAATTTCATGAACCAGTCTACGCCAGTACTGCTTGGGCTGGAAAAGATTGCCATGCAAACCAACAGGCCAGTCTTTTACTTCAGTACACGCATCATTAAAAGAGGATATTATGAGGTGGATTGCATTCCTTTGTGTCTGGATCCAAAAAGTACCCAGGAATACCAGATTACCAATATGCAATTTGCATTTCTGGAAAACATATTAAAACAAGAACCTGCTTACTGGCTATGGAGCCATAGGCGATGGAAACATAAACAACATAACGCAGGATAATGACGACACCAAGTGTAGCGGTAGTAATTTTGAATTGGAATGGTAGGGCTTTGCTTGAACAGTTTTTACCAGGTGTAGTTCAGTCCAAATATGATAATTTACAGTTAATTGTAGGCGATAATGCCTCTACTGATGACTCTATAGATTTTGTCCGCAAGCATTATCCTAACGTTAAATTGATCGTCAATGACCACAATTATGGCTTTGCAGAGGGATACCGCAAAATACTCCAACAAGTGCAGGCAGATTACTACGTCTTGCTAAATTCTGATGTTGAGGTGCCGGTAAACTGGATACAACCTGTGATCGATCTCATGGAAACTGATCCTTTAATTGCTGTTGCACAACCTAAAATCAAATGGCAGAAAGATAAAAGTAAATTTGAATACGCTGGCGCTGCGGGCGGCTACCTTGACCTACACGGCTATCCGTTTTGCAGGGGGCGTTTGTTTGACACGGTAGAATCCGATTTAGGGCAGTACAATGATCAAAAAGAGGTTTTCTGGGCCAGCGGGGCTGCACTTTTCATTAAAAGTAAACAATGGAAAGAAATTGGAGGCTTAGACCCTGATTTTTTCGCCCATATGGAAGAAATAGATCTTTGTTGGCGACTGAAAAATCTGGGCTATAAGGTAGTTTATTGCCCAGAAGCTGAAGTGTATCATGTTGGAGGTGGAACGCTGGATGCGAATAATCCATATAAGGCCTATCTCAATTTCAGAAACAATCTGATCATCATGCAAAAGAATTTACCTGCAGGAGATGCTTACTTCCGGATTTTCATCAGGATGTCACTTGATTTCATTGCCTGGTTCAGGTTCTTGCTGCAAGGAAAAACGGAATTTGCCTGGGCCATCAATAAAGCACACTATCATTTTGTAATTGGTATACCAAAAAACGCCGCAAAAAGAGCGATCAGGCAGATCCCTTTTTTACAGCATACGGGACAATATCCTTCTAGTATAGTTTATGCTTACTTTGTGAAGAAAATCCAATATTTCACACAACTTTTCTAAGCAAAAATTTATTTTTAAACTGCCTTAAGTAAACTTTCAATCGCAAGGCGGTAACCGTCCATTCCAAATCCAGTCAAAACGCCACGGCAGTTTTTGCCTGTTAAGGAAACGTGCCGATATTCTTCCCGGGCATAAATATTAGAAATGTGAACTTCAACAACAGGTGTTTTAATCGCGGCAATGGCATCGGCAAGCGCAACGGAAGTATGTGTATAGCCCCCCGCATTTAAAACCAAACCATCATAACTGAAGCCGACCTCATGTAATTTATTAATCAACTCCCCCTCTACGTTACTCTGAAAATAATCAATTTCCAGCATGCTGTACATGTCACGCAATGTCTTTATATATTCTTCAAAACCCTGACTGCCGTATATACCCGGTTCACGAACTCCTAAGAGATTCAAATTTGGGCCGTTAATAATTTGTATCTTCATCCATTCAAACTTAAAGTTTAAAACTTACAGTATAAAATTTTTTTTGTGATTAATAACCCCTATTTACAATCGTTTAAAAACTATCTGAAACTGGAAAGATCCTTGTCTGGCAACTCCATTGAAGCCTATCTAGGCGATCTGAATAAGCTGCTACAGTATTTTGAATCACATGATAAAGCGCCTAAAATCAAGGACATTAGCCACAACGACCTAAAGCTATTTATCACCTGGATCAATGAACTCGGAATGTTGCCGAGTACACAGGCACGGGTAATTTCCAGCTTAAAGGCTTTTTTTAGTTTCTTACAATTGGAAGAGGTAATACTCGACGATCCATCCTCACTACTTGAAGCCCCAAGACTATCCAAAACATTACCGGATACCCTGAATATCCATGAAATTGACATCCTGATCAATGCCATCGATGCTTCTAAACCGGAAGGAATGAGAAATAAGGCAATTTTAGAAGTGTTGTACGGCTGTGGCTTAAGGGTTTCAGAATTGGTAAATCTCAGGCTGTCAGATATCCATGAGGAAAGCGAGTTCATTAGGATCATTGGAAAAGGGAACAAAGAGCGACTCATTCCTATAGGAAATAATGCTTTGAAATACATCAATATATATATAGCTGAAGTTCGTGTGCAGCTCAATATCAAAAAAGGATTTGAAAATTACATTTTCTTAAACAGAACGGGTAGCAGCCTGTCCAGAATTTCAGTGTTCACAATGATCAAATCACTGGCCGAAAAAACGGGTATGAAAAAAAGCATTAGCCCACATACCTTTCGCCACTCATTTGCAACTCATTTAATAGAAGGTGGTGCCGACTTACGTGCTGTCCAGGAGATGTTGGGTCATTCCAGCATCACGACAACCGAAATTTACACGCATTTGGACCGCGACTACCTGCGGGGCGTAATTATGGAAGCACACCCTAGAAGCTAGCTTTTATCATGCGGTCTTTCCCCTGCATATCCTTCCTTAACTCAATATGCTTAAATAACTTAGATGACAACATCTGAACCATTTCCGAACCTAAATATTCGTTGATCTCTAAAAATAGGAATCCACCTGTTGTAAGGTTATTGACCGCAAAATCAGCAATGGCTTTGTAAAAAACGAGTGGATCTTCATTGCTGACAAACAAGGCCAGGTGCGGTTCGTTTTCCAGCACATTGTGATGCATTTGAGCCTTCTCATCTTCCTTGATATAAGGAGGGTTACTGACAATGACATCATATTTAACTTGTCCACCTTGATAAGTCAAAATATCCTGTTGTATAAAATTGACTTCGACTTGATTTAAAACCGCATTATTTCTTGCTATGCCTAGCGCATCTATAGAAACATCAAGCGCCGTTAGTTCAGCCACACCCAGCTCCTTTTTCAGTGTAATCGCAATGCAGCCACTACCAGTTCCAATATCCAATATTTTAGTTTGATTTGTGACTGTGCTTAAAATCCAATCCACGAGCTCTTCCGTCTCTGGCCTGGGAATTAATACGTCTGTATTTACTTGAAATTTCAGGCCAAAAAACTCAGAAAACCCCAAGGCATATTGTATTGGGCTTCCGAGCTTTAATGTGGTAAGCAAGCTTAAATACTTCAACTCCGATTCTTGAGAAATGAAGTCCATGCCTTTCAAAACCATGTCTAACTTCCGCAATCCCGAGTATTGTGCTGCAGCTATATAAAACATGGCAGAAGCTTCGTCCGCATCGTAAATGTCCTGTAATTCTATTGTAAAATGTTGCAACAGTTGCCTTAAATTCATAGCCAACAAAAGTAAGTAAATCGAACAATATACCTTACTTTTGCTGAAATGGCTAACGAATTATATCTTAGAAGATGCCTGGAGCTGGCGAGTTTGGGAATCAGCAATGTCAGCCCAAATCCAATGGTCGGCTGCGTCATTGTCTGTGAAGACAAAGTGATTGGTGAAGGTTACCATGCAAAATTCGGCGAAGCACATGCAGAAGTAAATGCCGTTAAAGCAGTTTTCGATCGTTTTGCTGATCAGGCCCCACTCCTGTTGTCAAAATCTACTGCCTATGTTAGCCTGGAGCCATGCGCTCATTTTGGCAAAACCCCACCTTGTGCTGATCTGCTCATCCGGCATCGCATCAAAAAAGTTGTGATTGGCAACCGCGATCCATTTGCAGATGTCGACGGAAAAGGGATAGAAAAACTCAAGGCTGCTGGAATTGAAGTTGTTTCAGGCGTCCTGGAAGCCGAATGCAGCCACCTCAACAGGCGCTTTTTTACCAGAATACAAAAACAACGCCCCTATATCATTTTAAAATGGGCTAAAACAGCGGATGGCTTTTTTGGTAGAGAGGACCATACACAAAAGTGGATTACCGGAGCCCTAGCTAAAAAACTGGCGCACAAATGGAGAACGGAAGAAGATGCAATTCTTGTTGGAAAGAATACCGCGATCACCGACAATCCACAATTGAATTCACGAGAATGGCCCGGAAAAAATCCGATACGAATCGTAATCGACCGCCACTTACAGGTGCCTTTAGCTAATAACCTGTATAATAACCAGGCCAGGACTATCATTTTCAACGAACGAAAGACAGACGTACAGGACAATATTCATTTCATCCAGATGGAAGACATGCAATTTTATTTACCGCAAAAAATCGCTTTTCAATTGTACCTGATGGATATTCAATCTGTGATCATAGAAGGCGGAGCAAACCTGCTGAACCAGTTTATCAACAACAACTTATGGGACGAAGCCAGAATCTTTACTTCAACTGTAGAAACCTGGGGATCCGGAATTGCGTCGCCAAAAATTAACGGGACGCTCAGCGAAGAAATCAGGCTGAAAGACGATACATTAACCATTCTCCAAAATAAACATTCATGATATTCTTATTGATCAGCATTTGCTGCAGTGTTACCGTAGCTGTACTCCTCAAGCTAGCCAGGCGTTATAAAATCAACATTACCCAGGCTGTAACCTGGAACTATTTGTTTGCGATTGTGCTCAGCTATATTTTCTTCAAGCCCAGCCTTGCGCAACTCACCGGAACAGTTCCGTCCAGTGAATACATTGCCTTAGGTGTTTTACTACCCGTGGTCTTCTGGTTCCTGGCTGGATCGGTGCGACACATTGGTATTGTCAAAACAGACATCGCACAGCGCTTATCGTTGTTCATTCCTATTCTAGCAGCTTACTTCCTGTTTAAAGAAGATTTCACTTTAACAAAGATCTGCGGATTATCCGTAGGCTTTGTGGCGATATTTTTCACGCTCCATAAAAAAACAAGTCAAAAAAATGAAGGCCTGAACTGGCTGTATCCCATCATTGTTTTTATCGGCTTCGGCTTGATCGACATCTTGTTTAAAAAAGTAGCACAAATTAAAATTATCCCTTACACCAGTTCCCTGATCCTGGTTTTCATTCTTGCTTTTGTGATATCATTACTGTCAATTGCTTACTTAAAAGTCGTAAAAAAGCAGAAAATGGAATTCATCAATTTCATCTGTGGATGTATCCTGGGTTTTTTCAACTTCTTCAACATCTGGTTCTACCTGAAAGCGCATACCGCAATGGCAAGTAATCCTTCTGTTGTTTTCGCCGCAATGAACATGGGTGTAATTATCGTGGGTAGTGCAGTCGGTATTTTAATTTTTAAAGAAAAACTGAACAAGCTCAATTACCTGGGACTGGCGCTCGCATTGGTCGCCATCATATTAATTACTAATGTTATCCCAGCACTGTACCAGATGCTCAGCTAAACTTTAGCATTTACCTGATAGAATTATGTTATTTGACGATACTTATAAAACCATAGCTGCCCCATCTGAAGGAATATTCCGTGACCGTGGAAGTAAATTTATTGGCTATGCCTACCCAGTTCAAACAGAGGATGAACTGAAGCCGCTGTTGCTAAACCTCCGGGCAGAACATGCAAAAGCCCGGCATTTTTGTTGGGCGCTCAGATTAAGTCCCGATCGTAGTATATTCCGGATTCAGGATGACGGTGAACCGTCTGGAACTGCAGGTCGGCCAATTTTAAACACCATGCTTTCAGCTGATATTACCAATATTTCTATTGTTGTGGTACGCTATTTCGGAGGCACCTTACTGGGTGTTCCAGGCTTGATCAATGCTTACAAGACCGCTGCTGTCGAAGCCTTACGAGCCGCAGAGCTGATTGAAAAAACAGTAAATGACATTTACCAGATTGATTTCAATTATTTGGTGATGAATGACGTGATGCGACTCATTAAAGAAGAGAAACTGACTGTACTTTCGCAGGATTTCGACAACAAATGCGCCATTAAACTGGCCATCAGAAAAAGCAGTTTAAACGTTATACTCCAAAAATTAGATCAAATCGGGGAACTTAAAACAAGCTATCTTTATACAGCCTAAAGCGCCCGCGGCATATACTTAAACACATACCTATGGAAAACAAAATTTCTGAAGCCGACCTGATCATCAACCCGGATGGCAGCATATACCATTTGAATTTATTACCAGAAGATGTTGCCGACACGATCATTACCGTTGGCGATCCTGATCGGGTAACAGAAATCACCAAACATTTTGATTCCATAGAGTTGAAGAAAGGAAAGCGGGAATTTCTCACACAAACCGGCTATCTCGGTAAAAAAAGAATTACCGTCATTTCTACAGGAATAGGAACCGACAACATAGATATCGTTTTCAATGAACTTGATGCCCTGGTTAACATTGATTTCAAATCCAGAAAGGTTAAAAAAGAACTGACCGCTTTAAACATCATTAGAATTGGTACTTCCGGAGCCATACAACCGGATATTCCAATGGGCACGATCTTAGCATCATCCTTCGGATTGGGGCTCGATGCGCTGATGCATTATTATGTCCACGAACTATCAGGTGATGAAAGAAGTATTTTAAACGGTCTGAATACGCATCTTTCGCAGATTAAAGGCATCCATCCGTACCTCTCGGCGGCAGACAGCGATTTACTAAATACTGTGGCTGCTGATATGGATAAGGGCATCACCGTTACTGCACCAGGCTTTTATGCGCCACAGGGACGGCAAGTCAGGGCAAAAAATACGGTTCCCAATCTCGTTCATCAATTAAACACATTTAGACAGGGTAATTACAGAATAACAAATTTGGAAATGGAAACTGCCGGAATATATGCAATGGCTAAAGTACTCGGGCATAAAGCACTTTCTGTAAATGCAATTCTTGCAAGCCGGGTAAATTTTGAATTTAGCAGTAATCCTGGAAAAGTTGTAGCTCAGGCAATTAAAATGGTTTTAGACAAGTTGAGCTAACTAAATGCCAGCTCTGTCAAACAAACATTAAGGGCAATTTGTTAGTCAAGGACACTTATTAAACGAACAACATGCTAAAAAAAATAAAAGAAAGGTTTACACTTTCGATCATAAATTCTTTATTAAACGATTACGAGGCGCAGGAATTACATGCTGGCAAACGCATTGTATCTATCATAGCCGGTGTTTATATATTTCAGAAGGGAATCAGATGTATCACTAAAACCCCTATCATTGCTATTGAAGAAGTGGCATTAGGTGGGGTACTGCTTTATACCGCCTTTTCAGGACTTAATGGCAAAATCATCAAAAAGCCGATCAACCCCTCTGATATCCGTAGAAACCAGATTCAGGGAAATGATCCAAACAGTACAGTACCCGCATTTGTATAGCATTTTATGCTATACAAATCTACCTCATTTTACCTGTCATCAAAAAAGTAAGTTTACCGCCTTCAATAATATCTGAATGCTTGATGGTATGAGACTTAAGTTCAACTCCATTTAGTAATACTTTAGCTACGTAAACGTTTTTATCACTTTGATTGCGTGCTTCAACGGTAAATGATTTTCCATTTTCCAAACGCAATACAGCTGAGTTTACAGATGGACTTCCCAAAGCATATTCATCAGATCCGGGCGAAACCGGGTAGAAACCTAAGGCAGAAAACATATACCAGGCGCTCATCTGTCCACAATCATCGTTTCCACCCAGACCATCTGGCGTAGGTTTATACTGCATTTTTAAAATTTTACGTACCCTTTCCTGGGTTTTCCAGGGTTGGCCCACCCAGTTGTACAAGTAAGCAACATGATGGGCAGGCTCGTTGCCATGGACATAGCCACCGATGATGCCCTCCCGGGTGATGTCCTCTGTTTCCGCAAAAAATTCATCCGGTAAATGCATGGTAAACAAAGAATCCAATCGCAGTGCGACCTTCTTCGCACCACCCATTTGTTCAATCAGACCTTTTGGATTATGAGGCACAAAAAAACTGTAGTTCCAGGTATTGCCTTCGATAAAACCCTGATTGTGTGTACTCAACGCGTCGAAATCCGCTTTGAATGAGCCATCGGCTAATCTGGGACGCATGAAACCGATCTTTGGATCAAATACATTTCTCCAGTTTTCAGCGCGTTTTATAAATTCCTGGTAGATATCCTGTTTGTTTAACTTTTTAGCCAGCTGGGCAATACACCAATCATCGTACGCGTATTCCAATGTATTGGATACAGAATTGCTATTGGATGCGGATGAAATATAACCACGATCTATATATTCTCCGATTCCTTCGTAATTCCGATGTTTAGCTGTCGCTACACATGCTGCAAGCGCCTGCTCCGCATCGCCATTATAAACACCTTTAATCACTGCATCCGCAATCACAGATACACTGTGATACCCGCTCATACACCAGTTGTCATTGGCATAATGCGACCAGATCGGCAACATTTTCAAGGTGCTTTGATCATAATGTGCCATCATTGATTTCACCATATCGTTATTCCTTGCGGGCTGCATAATGTTTAAAAATGGATGTAATGCCCGATAGGTGTCCCATAGCGAAAAGGTCGTGTAGTTTTTAAAACCATTAGCTTGATGCACATTCTGATCCAATCCTTTATATTGACCATTGACATCATTGTAATTCGTCGGATTGATAAATGCATGATACATGGCAGTATAAAAATTAATCTTTTCATCCTCCGGAGCATCGATCTTAATCTTGTTTAATTCCTTGTTCCAGCTTTCCTGTGCTGACTGTTTAACCTGGTTAAAATCCCAACCTTTGGCTTCCGTCTCCATATTTTCTAAAGCATTTTCCTGGCTTACCGGTGATAAAGCGAATTTAATTCCTATTTTTTCATTTGCTTCCGTATTAAAGTCAAAATACATTCTGATACGTTTACCAGCGATTTCCGGAAAATTCTTAGTCTGATCGAATTTTCGCCAAAAACCTTTGTAAACCTGAGCTTTATCAAAATTCTTTTGCCCATAACTTTTAAATGCTTTAGAGAATGACATCGCGAAATAGACAGTACGCGTACGTGCCCAGCCATTGGTTTGCCTGTAACCCGTGATCAGGCTGTCATTCACAACCCTTACAAAAGTCCAGACTGTTTTGTCGTCATAATTGTAAATGCCTGACATCAGGTCCAGAATAATATGCGCATCTTTTGACTTCGGAAAAGTGTATTGATGTACGCCTACCCTTTCCGTAGCAGTCAATTCAGCCTGAATATCATATTTATCCAATTTAACTTTATAGTAACCCGCCTCTGCCTGTTCATTTGCATGAGAAAATCCAGAACGGAAACCGCTTTCAGGATCGTCTGCTCGACCGGGGTTCATGTTCAATTTTCCAACCGTAGGCATCACCAAAAAGTCCCCTAAATCGGAATGACCCGTTCCGCTAAAATGCGTATGACTAAAACCAACAATCGTTTTATCTTCGTATTTGTAACCAGCACAATATTTATAAACGTCGCCGTTATACTTTCCATTCAATTCATAAGACAAAGTATCTGTATCCGGACTAAGTTGAACTGCTCCGAAGGGTACAGTAGCTCCTGGATAGGTATGTCCCATTTTTTGGGTTCCTATGATGGGCTTGACATATTTAATCAGGTTTTGCTGTTGCGCATACAGCATTCCAGGCATGAAGAACAGACAATAAAACAAAGTTTTTTTCATTGTGGGTTATTTGGTTTATAGGGGCAATGTATAAAAAATATTTAAAAACAAGATTGTTTACGTACACAATATCATATTTAATTTAAAATAGCACAATGGCCGGCATCCACCGGCCATATTGTGCAGCCTAATTTAACCATAAGGGGCAACAAAACAAGTCCCCGATGTACATAGTTCCAAAGGTCAGTTGTTTTTAAATCAGTTCCAATTGAATCCTTCACTTCCGGAAAAGCCGCATCAATAAAGGAATTCTGCAAAATAATGTTTCAAAACAACCCTATCAGAACAAGCACGTCGATATATAATTTTGTAGCGCGTTTGCGTGCTGAAGTTTTTTACAAGGAACTGACCCCCCTGATGCCGTTTCATCGTTAAAAACCCTTACTTTTGCCGCTTGTATTTATATGCCGGGCCTTGAACCCGAGTCAGTATTAAAAATTATGAGTAAACGCGGTAGAATTTTGGTCGCCATGAGTGGCGGCGTTGACAGTTCGGTAGCAGCTGTAATGTTGCACGAACAAGGCTATGAAGTAATTGGCTTAACCATGAAAACATGGGATTACGCCACTTCAGGCAGTAGCAGTAAGGAAACAGGATGTTGCAGTTTAGACAGCATCAATGATGCCCGTACGCTGGCCGTGAACTACGGATTTCCACATTACATATTAGATATACGCGACGAGTTTGGAGATTTTGTAATCGATAACTTTGTAGACGAGTACCTTGCGGGCCGCACGCCGAACCCTTGTGTACTGTGCAATACCCATATCAAATGGGAAGCTTTGCTGAAACGTGCCAACAAGCTGGACTGTGAGTTTATTGCTACCGGGCACTATGCCAATATCCGGCAACTGGAAAGCGGTCGTCATGTCATTTCCAAAGGTAAAGACGAGAATAAAGATCAATCTTATGTACTCTGGGGAGTTTCCCAGGAAAATCTGGCCAGAACACAATTTCCGTTAGGTTCTTTTGCCAAATCCGAGATTAGACAAATGGCTTTGGATATGGGGCAGGAAGAACTGGCTAAGAAAAGTGAAAGCTATGAAATCTGTTTTGTACCAGACAACGACTACCGTTCGTTCCTCAGACATAAAGTAGATGGTCTTGAAGCACGTGTAGATGGTGGTAATTTCATCACCAGCGACGGCATGGTGGTAGGAAAGCACAAAGGTTACCCTTTTTATACCATTGGTCAGCGTAAAGGCTTAGGTATCGCCTTTGGAGAGCCTATGTTTGTGACCCAGATTCTTCCGGAAAGCAATACCGTTGTGTTGGGCCGTGCAGATGAGCTGGAACGCAGGGAAGCGATGGTTAGAAATGTCAACCTGATCAAATACGAGTCCATTTTAGAACCAATGGACAATGTCATTACTAAAATCCGCTACAAAGACGCCGGGATGTTAAGCACTATTGTACAGGAAAAAGAAAATATGCGTGTGGTATTTGAACATTCTGTATCCGCGATTGCACCTGGTCAGTCGGCCGTTTTTTATGAAGGAAACGATTTATTAGGAGGTGGATTCCTTTGCTAAGGAACCTTAAACCTCCAATGCCTCAGATATCACATAGGGGGAAGCGGTTTGGATCCGTTTTCCCTTATACTTTTCAAAGTAATAATCAATACGCCCCAGATTAATTCCTGCAAAGCCAACTTGATTAATCGTGGTTATTCCTCCACTTAAGTTAACTACATCTTCCGGTTTTTCCATAAAAGTATGAGTATGTCCGCCAATAATTAAGTCAATATTGCTGGTGCTTTTAGCCAATACCTGGTCTGAAACTCTTTTGTGATCGTATTTGTACCCCAGGTGAGATAAACAGATAACCAGATCACACTGGTGCTCCTGCTTTAACAGGGCTGCAAATTTATTGGCTGTGGCAACCGGATCAGCATATTGTGTATTGCCATAGTTCGCATCGGCAACAAGTCCATGCAGCTCAATGCCAACACCAAATACACCAATTTTCAAACCTTCTTTCCTAAAAATCTGATAAGGCGTAGTGGACGCGTGCATAAGGGTATCTTTGAAATCGTAATTGCTGCAGATGATCGGAAAATCTGCATGAGGCAATTGCTTATAAAAGCCCTCCAGGCCATTGTCAAAATCGTGATTGCCCATCGTTGCAGCATCGTACTTCATGGCGGTCATCAATTTCATTTCCAGCTCTCCCCCATATTTATTAAAATAAGGTGTTCCCTGAAAAATGTCTCCGGCATCAAAGAGCAATATATTTTTTTCTGTGGCTCGTATCTGTTTAAGCAATGCTGCACGCCTGGCTGTACCTCCTAAACCCTGATTTTTAGAGCCGTCCATTGGAAAGGGTTCTATCCGGCTATGTACATCATTGGTATGCAAAATGGTCAGTTTAACCACGTCTCCGGAAGCAAAGCTCCCCAGGGCATTCAGATTCAATGCAGTTGCGGCGGCGGCAATACCTCCTGTTTTCAGGAAGTTTCTACGACTAATTCTTAGTAATTCTTCCATCTAATATTGGTTTAATGCTTTTACCGGCAGCTTCATTTTCTTTCACATAACCGATCAATGCGGCTCTCACACGCAAATTCAACATTTTTTTCTCAAGTGGATTTTTAAAACTCTCCACCCGGTCTCCTCCACCAGCAATGTAGTCAGAGGTTAACACCCAATAGCTTCTGCCAGGGTCAAAAGGTTTACCTTTAATGATCACATCTGCAGGTTTGCCTTCCTTTATCTTCATGCTGAAACCTGCAATCGGCTGCCCACCGGTATCGGCAATAAATTCAAGCAGATTCTGAACATCACTTCCTTTCAATTTGTAAACAATAAGTTCATTTTCAAAAGGCATCAACTCAAATATATTCGTCAACCGGATTGGGCCTTTAGGAACGTCTATCCGAATTCCACCCTTAGTAGAAGGCATGGCCAGGTCAATCTCAGGATCGATTTTAAGGGCCTGTGCCAGACAAGCGTCAGAAAAGAAGTTACGTAACAAATTTTCGGGTACGGTATCCACTTTTGACATCAGCACATCAGCATGACCTATAACCTGGTTCATTTCTTCTTCCAGCTTAGTTTTATACGGCGTATATGTTTTGATGATCGTACTGTCAACCTCAGCATTTTGATTCATCTGATAAGCTGACCTATTTGCTTTTACCAATTTATAATTAGATACTGAACAGGAATAAGCTAAGGTGCCGCTTAGTAAAATCAGACAAATTTTAATGGAAGTCTTAATGTCGGGCATAGCATTGCATTTATGGCAGAATATTAAAAAAAGAGAAATCCAGGCTAAGGATTTCTCTTTTTTATTGAATTATATAACCCTGAAACTTAGAAATTTTTAACAATGTCTTCGCTTAGTGGTGTTACTTTAGAGCGGAAACGATGAACCAGTTGTCCTTTTTCATTGATCAGGAATTTCTCAAAATTCCATTTGATGTCACCCGTAAAGTCAGGATTTTCCTGTGCGGTGAGGTACTTAAATAAAGGGTTGATGTCATCACCTTTAACACTTACTTTTTCACTTAATAAAAAAGTAACTCCAAAGTTCTTTTTACAGAAATCCTGAATTTCAGAATTGGTGGCCAATTCCTGTCCGCCAAAATTACCTGCCGGAAAACCAATCAGGACTACTTTATTTCCATATTGCTTATACAGTTTTTCCAAATCTTCATATTGCGGGGTATAGCCACATTTTGAAGCTGTATTAACAATCAAAATCTTTTTACCTTTAAATTTCGACAGTTTCACTTCCTTGCCGTCAATTGTTTTAAATGAAAAATCATATACGCTCTTTGCCGGCGGGCTAAAAAACATCGTGAGTAAGATCAATAGTGTATTCATGTTTTGTTTTTTTATCTATTTACGAAGTTAGTCAGAAATAGTTTAGAGAATTATAATCACAAGGTAAAAAACTAAAGAGACTTTGCAGTTGTAAGACATCACATACCCCCTCGGGTCTTGTTAGGTAACGACAGGACTTATAGTTGGGTAAAACTTTGCCTTTTTTCGTCATTTATAGGACTATAGTCCTAGCCGACTCCTAGGAGACTCCTATGTAACTCGGCTTTTGTCTCCTGTTGTTACGAGCCAGACCCGAACGAGATCTAGACCACACCTGGACAAAGAACTAACTGGACCTTAATTCCTTGACCGGATAATTAAAGCTCCTGGCCAGTGCCTTTATCAAGCATGTACAAAGATACAATAGTTGGATTGAAATCGGTACATCTGGAAAAAAAATACTATAAAAATTAGACTGAATTTTGATTTTAGGCTTATTTATAGCTTTATTTGCAGAAAAACGTTCTGAATGGCGAAGAATTTACTGATAGTTGAGTCACCTGCAAAAGCTAAAACCATAGAAGGGTATTTAGGCAAAGATTTCCTTGTTAAATCAAGTTACGGACACATTCGTGACCTGGTTAAGGGGGATATGGGCATAGATATTGCCAATAATTTTGCCCAAACCTATGAGGTTCCAGCCGATAAGAAGCAGGTGGTCGCAGAACTGAAAAAATTAGCTAAGGAGGCCGAGATGGTATGGCTCGCATCCGATGAGGACCGCGAAGGAGAAGCCATTTCCTGGCACTTATTTGAAACTTTAGGGCTTAAGGAAAACAAGACCAAAAGGATTGTTTTTCATGAGATCACTAAACCAGCAATCTTAAAAGCGATTGAAACACCACGTACAATTGATTATAACCTGGTGAATGCACAGCAGGCCAGACGCGTCCTTGATCGCTTGGTAGGTTTCGAACTGTCGCCTGTATTGTGGAAAAAGGTTAAACCATCCCTTTCTGCCGGACGTGTGCAATCTGTTGCCGTACGTTTAATTGTAGACAGGGAGCGTGAAGTAAACAAATTTAATGCAGCGGCAGCATTCAAAATTGTGGCGCAGTTCCATACCGGAAACGGGAAGGAAATTGTCAAGGCCGAATTACCGCAACGTTTTGAAAAAGAAGCGGATGCTGAGCAATTTTTAAAAGACTGTATTCAGGCGAGCTTCAAGGTAAGCAATCTGGAAACTAAACCAGCAAAACGTAACCCTGCTCCTCCTTTTACCACCTCAACACTACAACAAGAGGCTTCACGTAAATTGGGATACTCCGTTTCCAGAACGATGCAAATTGCACAAAGGTTATATGAAAGTGGTCGTATTACTTATATGCGTACCGATTCTGTGAATTTATCGGAAACGGCATTACAGGCGGCTTCCAGTGAAATCAAATCTGCCTGGGGTGACAAATATCACCAGATCAGAGTTTATAAAACCAAGTCTGCAGGTGCACAGGAAGCTCACGAAGCCATCCGCCCTACTTATTTCAACCATCATACCGTTCCTGGCGACAGCTCGGAACAACGGCTGTATGAGCTGATCTGGAAGCGTGCCATTGCTTCTCAAATGAGTGAAGCGCTATTTGAGAAAACAACCGCACAGATTGGCATCAGCTCCCGTCAGGAAAACTTAGTTGCAGAAGGTGAAGTGATGAAGTTTGATGGTTTCTTAAAGGTATACCTGGAATCCAGCGATGAAGACGATGCGGATGACGCCGAGGGAAATAACATGTTGCCGCCATTGACTAAAGGTCAGGAACTGACGCTAAGGGAAATGACTGCGACAGAGCGCTTCTCCAGACCGCCGGCAAGATATACAGAGGCTAGTTTGGTAAAAAAACTGGAAGAACTGGGCATTGGCCGTCCGTCTACCTATGCGCCTACCATCTCCACCATACAAAATCGTGGGTATGTAGTTAAGGAAGATCGTGATGGCCGTCAACGTGCTTTTGTAGCAATAGTATTAGCCAACAATGCCATTAGCAAACAAACAAAAACGGAAATTACAGGAGCAGAAAAATCAAAACTGTTTCCGACAGATATTGGAGAGGTTGTAAATGACTTCCTTGTAGAACATTTTAAAGGTATTGTCGATTTTAATTTTACGGCAAACGTAGAAAAAGAGTTTGATGAGATTGCGCAGGGCTTGCAGGAATGGACAAAAATGCTGCACTCTTTTTATACCCCCTTCCATCTGGAAGTAGAAAATACTTTAGAAACGGCCGACCGTGCAAATGGTGAGCGTTTGCTGGGTATTGATCCTGCTACAGGGAAAAATGTATACACCAAGGTGGGTAGATTTGGACCATTGGTGCAAATTGGAGAGAATGACGATGAGGAAAAACCCCGTTATGCCAGCTTAGCCAAATCGCAGTCTGTAGGAACCGTAACTTTAGAACAGGCTTTAGAGCAATTCAGATTACCTTTCCAACTGGAAGATTATCAGGGAAAAGAGGTTTCTGTAGGTGTTGGTCGTTTTGGTCCTTATGTGAAATGGGGTGATGCCTACATTTCCATTCCTAAAAATGAAGATCCTTTGTCCGTTGATCAGTCAAGAGCAATTGAAATCATTGGAGAAAAGATTACTGCAGACGCGCCGGTAGCACATTATCAGGGCTTACCAGTAACTAAAGGAACTGGGCGTTTCGGACCTTTTATCAAATGGAATGACTTGTTTATCAATGTGCCCAAGGCTTATAATTTCGAGCAATTAAGCGAAAAAGATATTGATGAGCTGATTTCTAAAAAGATAGAAAAAGAAGCCAACAGGTTTATCCAGCAATGGAATGAGGAGAAAATTGCGATCGAAAACGGCCGTTGGGGTCCATTTATCCGCTTCGGCAAAGAAATGCTGAAATTGCGTAAAAACCCAGCGACCAATGATAAATATACAGCTGAAGAATTGGCATCAATTTCTTTAGATGAGGTTAAAAAACTAATTGTTGAACAGATTCCAGGTGCATTTGAGCCCAAAGCAAAGAAAGCTGCTGCTAAAAAGGCAACTGGTACGAAGACAGCGGTGAAAAAGAAAGCTCCGGCAAAAAAAGCAGTCGCGAAGAAATAGTTATGAAAAAAGATCTTCCTGAAAATATTGTTGAAGATGTAGCCATGGCCGTGGTATTGATTGGAGAAAGTCCAGAGGTTAAGAACTGGACAGTTTACCTGGTCAACCTAAAAGAAATCGCTATTGAAAACGTCCTGATCAGCTCTAAAGGATATGGTGAAAAGGATGGTAAAATCGTTAAAACCTCGGTATTGAGACATTTTCTTGGAGATCTTAAACCAAAGTCTTTTGCTGGAGTTGAAGCGATTGATACGGAAGTTTTCGGCTTAACCAATGAGTATTGGCTGAGTTACTATATTGACGGGGTAATTTTCGATAAGAAGTTTATTTTCCTGCCAGAAAGTATTGTGGATGAGAATTTAATTCACGTACCCCTGGTTAATATGCCGGGAGTAATGATTAAATGATAACATTTAAGTCAAAAAATAAAATATGCCGTATCATAATCTGAACGGCATATTTTATTTTTAGTTCATATTTATTTAGTTTGACGTATCGGTTTTGGTTTCGATAACGTCCTGAATGCTTAGGGGCAAACCTGATAATAAATTGTAACCAGTAGCAGCTTCAATAGAGCGTACTGTTACCCTGTACTTCTTCCAGTCAGAATCAATGGTATTCACATTCGGCGTATTGACCGCAATTACCCTTGTGGTAGCCGATACCCTACTTAAATCACCATTTCCCGTAGGAATAATCACTGCGACTTTCCACACATTGGAAGGCACAGTCACTTTACCATCTGCAATTGTTGAGGCAGTACCATTGTTGCCTATACCGCCAATACCGTAACTGCCCATTATAATATAAACTTCATTACCTTCCAGCACCTTAGCGCGCAAATAATTCTCCAGGTTAGCCCAGGTTTTCTGATTATTCTGTGGTGCCTGAGGAATCATGTTGGTCATTAAAAATGTGGCGCTGTTGGCATTCACAGAACTTGTTCTATCGGCAGAAGGAACGTTGTGGCCGCGATCAAATCCGCTACCTGAATAACTGTTACTCTGAACCACAAATAAGTTTTGGGGTAAACCGATAAAACCCGCAAAATTATCTTGTCTACTGGCCGCATTGCTGATGTTCGTTGCATCCAGATGCCAGCTTACCCAGTTTGGTGTACCGCGACTTCCACTGTAAGATTCTACATAATAACTCTGATCCAGTAAAAAATTATCGTTGCTCAGGGAGCTTGCATTCGATGGATTTCCAAACAGCAAATTACTGTCGTCACCAGTACCGGGTTGTGCATCTGTTCCAGCAGTGATCCCCCTTGGCGTACTTGCAGAGCCACCTCCTGTAGGCGGATCTACAGGATCAGGGTCTGAATCCGTAATTCCGGAATCTCCCGTGCCCCTGAATGTAATGTCATCTAAATTGATCCGGGTGGTTCCCTCCTTCTGGATTTGAAAACGAACCTTCCCTGTGGTATTCACCACAAAAGAATCCAGTTTCAGCGGAGCGTTATTTTCTACAATATCCGCACCCATTTGGCTATAAGTTGCCCCACCATCGGTCGACATCATTAACTTCCATGTAGAAGCTGCGTCTTTATTGAATTTGCCATGTTTGATGTAAAGCATTTTCATGCCGGTCACGTCAAAGTTCATACTAAGCTTTCCTGCCCTTACCCGTACACTTTTCAATCCCTCTTTTAAATCATCTGCTGAAGTTGCAATTAATGCATCATCCAGCGTCCAGGAGCCGGTCGGCATATTCAGTACACCAACTGCGTAACCAGTTTTAGAAGGGCTATTTTCAAAATTTTCAGTAATCGAATATACTGAAGGTTCGGCAGGGACTTCAATAACGGGTTCTTCTTTGACCAGTTCTTCAGTCGTTTTTTTCGAACAGCCGGCCAATACCAAGGCCAGGCTTGAATAAACAAGTAGTTTTTTGAGAATCATAAGTATTTGTATAATGTGGTTACAAATCTGGAATTTTTATGTTACCATATTGTTAGATAATTGATATTTATTCCAATTATTTTTACACAATCTTAATATTTTGCGGTATTTCTCCAATTTGTGGATAATAATAGTTTTTGCTTTACAATCATTTTCCCTAATTTTCCTACACATCTAATTATTACATTACCCAGCTTATGGAATCATCCCAACAACCTTCCTTTCTAAAAAGGAATAAAAAGCCACTGATTGTCGCGGTAGCAATAGCCCTCATTGGACTAGCCGCAGTATTGATATTAAAAAAACAGCGGCCTAACGATTACAATCAGAAATATGCCAAATACATTGAGGCCTACACTTCGGGTACCGTTTCAAAGAAAAGTTTCATTCGGGTTCACTTGGCCAGCCAGGTTAAAACGATGGCCGATATTGGCGTGGCCGACAGCCGTGACCTGTTCAGTTTCTCCCCTTCAGTAAAGGGTAAAACTTACTGGATCGATGCGCAGACTGTAGAATTCAGACCGGAAGAAGATCTTAAACCGGGAAAAACTTATGAGGCTACATTAAACTTAGCTAAAATTCAGGATACAGAAAAGGGATTGGAAGAGTTCGAGTTTGACTTTAAAGTCATTACCCCAGGAATGAAGCTCAGTCAGAACGGACTGGTTTCACAAAATAACACCACTTTAGATTATATGAAGTTGAGCGGAGAAATCAGTACTTCGGATCAGGAAGATGCAAAAGCCATTGAGCAATCCCTGAAAATCGAATTCCCACAAACTTTGAAGGTGAAATGGCAGCACAATCCAGCCAATAACACTTCAACATTTGTTGTGGACAGCATTAAAAAAGCCAAACAAGAAGTATCCTTAAATCTGATTTGGTCTGGATCGGAAATCGGAGCCGATAATAAAGGTGAGGAAATTGTAGTGGTACCAGCTTCAGGAGTATTTAAGGTGTTGGATATGAAGGCTGTTCAGGATATGGAAGATTTTGCATTGGTGCAGTTCTCAGAACCTATTGCTGTGGGACAGGATTTAAACGGTTTGATCTCACTGAGTGGTGTATCTGACCCTAAGTATACCATTGATGGCAGCCAGGTAAAAATCTATTCCCCTCAAAGTCTGGAAGGCACTTACACTTTAAGCGTTGATGCTGGTGTAGAAAACATCAACAGTAAGAAACTACAAGCTGCTAAAGCTGCAAACATCATTTTTGAGAATAAACTACCTTCAGTTACGATCGCCGGAAACGGCACGATCCTGCCCAATTCCGGAAAACTGGTGCTCCCTTTTGAAGCGGTAAATTTAAAGGCTGTGGATGTTACGGTGATCAAGATATATGAAAACAACATACCTCAGTTTTTTCAGACCAACAATTATAAAGATGGCCAGGAATTGCGCCGTGTAGGTAAGCCGATCATTCAGAAAACGATCAGACTGGATGAAGATAAGGCATTGGATTTACATAAAAAGCATCGTTTTACGCTTGACTTGGACAAGATTATCCGTACAGAGCCGGGTGCACTATATCGTGTAACCATTGGTTTCAGACAACAATATAATGTATTTAAATGTGCAGAAAAGGACAATGGAGATGGTTCGATTGCCACAGATGATAACGGTGATGAATACAATGGTTATGGCGAAAAAATAGATGAAGATGATGAATTTTGGGAGCGGTACAATAGTTATTATCCAAATAACTATCGCTGGGAAGATCGCGACAATCCATGTACGCCTTCTTACTACACCAATGAGCGTTGGGCCAGTAGAAATTTAATGGCTTCAAATATTGGCTTGATTGCCAAACGCGGCAATGACAACAGCATGCTGATTGTGGCTACAGACCTGCTAAGTACCAAAGCGCTAAGTGGCATAACGCTGGAATTGCTGGACTATCAGCGCCAGCTCATCCATACCGTAAAAACTGATGGAGATGGTATGGCTACTTTCGATTTGAAAAGAAAACCCTTCCTGCTGATCGCCAAAAATGGCGATGAACGCGGTTATCTGAAACTTGATGATGGCAACTCTTTGCCCTTAAGCCGTTTTGATGTTGGTGGTGATGTGGTTCAGAATGGATTAAAAGGCTTTATTTATGGTGAGCGTGGTGTGTGGCGGCCAGGCGATTCCGTATTTGTGTCTTTTGTGCTGGAAGATAAACTCAAAAAACTACCTGGAGGTTATCCGGTTACTTTTGAATTATATAACCCACATGGGCAACTGGTTAAAAAGATCATTAACGGAAAACCTTTAAATGGTTTTTATGCCTTTAGAACAGCAACTGAAAGTACAGCGCCAACCGGCAACTGGATGGCTAAAGTAAAAGCTGGCGGCGCCACCTTTACCAAGACACTGAAAATTGAAACCGTGATGCCGAACAGGCTAAAAATCAATTTTGACATCGGTAACCGTACCTACCTGGCTTCAGGTCCGGGTTCTACAGCCAGCCTGTCTGCCACCTGGCTGTTCGGTGCACCTGGCAAAAACTTGAAAGCGAAGGTAGATGTGAACCTGAACACCATGAAAACCACGTTTAAAGGCTTTGAAGCATTTACTTTTGACAACCCAACGGTGAACTTCGAATCGCAGGTTAAAACCATTTTTGAAGGTACGCTAAATGAAAATGGTTCGGCAATTGTGAATACCAATTTAAATGAGAACAATACGGCTCCGGGCATGCTTAAAGCCAATTTCTCTACCAAGGTATTTGAAGCCGGTGGTAATTTCAGCATAGATAACTTTAGCATTCCCTACCATGTTTATAACAATTACTATGGTATAAAAACGCCTGAAGGTGATAAAATGAGCGGAATGTTGCTGACCGGTAAAGATCATAAAATTGAAATTGTAAATGTAGACCGGAATGGTAAGCTGGTTAGCGGAGCGAAAACGGTGGACGTAGAGCTGTACAAGGTTCAATGGCGCTGGTGGTGGGATCAGGACAATGAAAATTCTTATGCCAATTTTACGCAAAACAGTTATAACAAAATAATCAGCAAACAGAACATTACCCTGTCAGATGGTAAGGGTAGTTGGAATTTAAGATTGGATGAACCAGAATGGGGTCGTTTCCTGATCCTCGTAAGAGATGTAAATGGTGGTCACGTCACTGGAAAATCAGTTTATGTAGACTGGCCGGGATGGGCACAACGCGAACAGTCGAGTAATCCGACAGAAGCAGCCATGTTATCCTTTACAGCCAACAAAACGAAATTTAAGGTTGGTGAAGATGTGGTGCTGACCATCCCATCGGGAGATGGTGGCCGGGCCTTGATTTCTATTGAGAATGGTAGCCGGGTATTGAAAACTTTCTGGACCGACACCAAGGCAGGCCAGACACAGTTTACCTTTAAGGCAGAGAAAAACATGGCGCCAAATGTTTTTGCCAATGTAACCTTGCTGCAACCACATGCACAGACTGTAAACGATTTGCCTATCCGTATGTATGGTGCAATTCCATTGTTAATTGAAGATCCGGAAACCATACTGAAACCTGTCATAAAAATGGCCGATAAGTTGAAGCCTGAAACCTTAAGCAGCATCACTGTATCTGAACAAAATGGTAAGGCCATGACCTATACCATTGCTATTGTAGATGAGGGTTTATTGGATTTAACCAGGTTCAAAACTCCTGATCCGCATCCGGTATTCTATGCACGTGAAGGTTTGGGTGTAAAAACCTGGGATTTGTTCGACTATGTATTGGGTGCATGGGGTGGAAACCTGGAACGGATCCTGAGTATTGGTGGTGACGGCAGTGTAAACCGGAACCTAAATCCGGCTAAGGCAAACCGTTTTGTTCCTGTGGTCAAATACCTTGGGCCTTTTGCTTTGGGCAAAGGTGAAAATAAAACACACCAGTTTAAACTTCCGCAGTACATCGGCGCAGTTCGTGCCATGGTTATTGCCGGACAAGACGGAGCATATGGTGCAACCGAAAAATCGGTACAGGTTAAAAAACCTTTGATGTTGCTGGCTACTGTTCCCCGCGTAATCGGACCAGGTGAAACCTTTACCTTACCTGCTACGGTATTTGCTACAGAGAAAAACCTGAAAAATGTGACCTTAACACTGCAAACGCAAAACTTAAACGTACAGGGTAATAAAGCCATACAGCTTAGTTTCAAACAACCTGGAGAGCAAATGGCTTACTTTGAAGTTCAGGCTCCTGAACTGACTGGTATCGCAAAAATTAAGTTGATTGCGCAAAGTGGCGCAGAAAAAACAGTTTATGATGTGGAATTGGATATCCGAAATCCAAGTCCTTTTGTAACCAATGTACTTTCTGCGGTGATTGAACCTGGCAAAAACTGGGGTACCCGTTACAACCCGATCGGGATAGCAGGAACCAATTCGGGAAGTCTAGAAATATCATCCATCCCTCCGATCAACTTAAAAAAACGATTGAGTTACCTGGTTCAATACCCACATGGTTGCGTGGAGCAGGTTACTTCTGCGATATTTCCACAGTTGTACTTAAATCAGCTGGCGCCGCTTTCCGCACAACAACAAACAAGTACAGAAGCCAATCTAAAAGCAGGCATCAACCGATTGCGTGGCTACCAGGCAACCGACGGTGGTCTTGCTTACTGGCCTGGAGAGAATACAGCAGATGAATGGGGCAGCAATTATGCCGGCCATTTCCTTGTAGAAGCACAGAACGCTGGTTATACCATGCCAGTCGGTATGCTGGACGAGCTATTGCGCTACTTAAAAACGAAAGCCAATGGATGGGCTCCAAACAGCACCAATTTCTATGGTGGTGATCTTTCTCAGTCTTACCGTTTGTATGTTCTAGCCTTAGCTAAACGACCTGAAATGGCGGCAATGAATAGGTTGCGCGGCTTCCAGTATTTATCTGTGACAGCCAAATGGCGTTTGGCTGCAGCTTATAAATTAGCCGGGCAAACCGATGCAGCAAATGCATTGATCAGGGGCTTAGCGATTGAGCAAAATCCATATACACAACTTGGCGGAACTTATGGCTCAGACGTGAGAGATGAAGCCATGATTCTGGAAACCATGATACTCATGGGCCGTAAAGCAGAAGCAGGCAGGGTGTTGCAGTCACTGGCCCAAAAACTAGGACAGGAAACCTGGTATAGTACGCAGACTACCGCCTATAGTTTATTGGCCATTGCTAAATTCTGTGGCGCCAACAAAGCCAGCAACAACCTTAAATATAGCTATGTTATAGATGGAAATAAAGGTCAGGTGAATGGCAATCAATTCTTAAATACGACGGCACTTGGCTTCAAAGGAGGCAATAACCTGAGCATTACGAATACCGGAGACCGGGTGCTTTTTGCAAGATTGATTTTGCAGGGACAGCCTGCTGCCGGTCAGAATAATTTTCTGCCAAATAATCCTGAAGTGCTCGACATGAGTATCAGCTATAAATTACTAAATGGTAAAACGCTGGATCCGGCTTTACTAAAACAAGGAACTGATTTTTACGCGGAAGTAACCCTGAGAAATCCGGGTAGAATGGGTTATTATGAGCAAATGGCATTGACTCAGATCTTCCCATCGGGATGGGAGATCATCAATACCAGGCTGAATGATAATGAGAGCATGCTAGCTTCCGCTCCTTATACTTACCGGGATATCCGGGACGATCGCGTATTTACCTATTTCAACCTCAGGGAAAATCAAACAGTAACTTATAAGGTGTTATTGAATGCATCTTACATTGGTAAATATTATCTATCGGCAGTACAATGTGAAGCGATGTATAACAATAACATCAGTGCAACTGAGGCAGGGAAATGGGTGCAGGTAATTAAATAAAATGCTAAAAAATATCCTTTATGAACCAAAACTGATGATCAGCGATGGCATTTGCCTGGCAATGTTCGTCTGGTTTTGGTTCTGTTTACCCTCCAGGTTATTTGTGAGCCCTACATCCTACGTAGTGGAGGCATCCAATGGCGAATTACTCAGCGCTGCGATTGCAAGGGACGGACAGTGGCGCTTTCCAATGGCAGACAGCATTCCGGAGAAATTTGCGGATTGCATCATTGCCTTTGAAGATAAGCGATTTTACAGTCACATTGGTATTGATCCGCTGGCGATGGGCCGCGCCTTGCGTCAAAATTTCAAGGCAAAAAGTGTGGTTAGTGGTGGTAGTACCCTAAGCATGCAGGTGATTCGATTGTCACGCAGGGAAAGTAGAACGGTATGGCAAAAATTGATTGAAGTAATTTTGGCTTTCAGACTGGAGTTGCGCTATTCCAAAAAAGAGATTTTAAATCTATATGCCACACATGCACCTTTTGGCAGCAATGTAGTGGGCTTAGATGCTGCTGCCTGGCGCTATTTTGGTCGCAGTGCGGGCAGTCTTTCCTGGGGCGAAATGGCAACGCTTGCTGTATTGCCAAATAGCCCTTCCCTGGTGCATCCAGGCAAGAACTCCACGAAACTGATCAAAAAGAGAAACGACTTACTGGATAAAGTGGCAGCATTGCACATGATTGATCAGGCCAGTGCTAATTTATCTAAACTAGAGCCAATTCCTGGTAAACCGCAACCTTTACCCCAAAATGCACCTCATTTGCTCAATCGTTTTAAAGCGGAGCGTAAAGCCCTGGGAATAGAAAGCACAAAAATTATTTCTACACTAAACTATGAGCTTCAGCTCAAGGTGAACGGGTTGCTTAAGCGTTACAACAACCGCTACAGGGCAAACGACATCAATAACATTGCGGCTCTTGTGTTAGATGTCAGTAAAGGATCAGTAATCAGTTATGTGGGCAATATCTATCAGCCAGAACATAAAGAGCTGGAAAGCCATGTGGATATGATTAAAGCAGCACGGAGTCCGGGTAGCACCTTAAAGCCGCTATTATATGCCAGCATGATGAACGATGGATTTCTGTTGCCTAAAACATTGGTTCCTGATGTTCCCACACAAATTAACGGCTATTCCCCGCAAAACTACGACCTTGGTTATGATGGTGCAATTCCTGCCGACAAAGCCCTGAGCAGGTCTTTGAATATTCCGGCAGTAAAGATGCTGCAGAATTATAAATACCAGCGTTTTTATGATAAACTGAAAAAACTCGGTATCAGTACACTGAATAAGCCGGCAGATCACTATGGTTTATCCCTTATTCTTGGCGGCAGCGAGGTCACCATGTGGGATCTGGCAAAAGCATATCTGGGCATGGCGCGTACCCTAAACCATTTTAACAACTATCAGGGGAAGTATAATATACACGATTACGATGCGCCTTTATATGTTGCAGGACAAAGAGACGAACGTTTCGACCGCTTTGAAGCAGAGCTGAGTTCAAATTTTGATTACGCCTCCATATGGAACACCTTTAATGCGATGGAAGAGCTGATGCGCCCGGGCGAAGAAGGCCTCTGGGAACAATTTTCCTCTGCACAACGCGTAGCCTGGAAAACCGGAACCAGTTTTGGCTTCCGCGATGGTTGGGCGATTGGCTTAACACCACAATATGTCGTTTGTGTTTGGGTAGGCAATGCCGATGGAGAAGGCCGCCCGGGTTTAACGGGTATTGACGTGGCAGCTCCGGTCCTGTTTGATATTTTTAAGCAGTTACCAGCGGGAAAATGGTTTCAAACACCAAAACACAATTTAAAAAAAATGCGTATTTGCAAACAGAGTGGCTATAAAGCTGGTACATATTGCAATGAAGTCATCGAAGAATTGGTTTCACCCGCGGGCGAACGTACAGCATTATGTCCCTTTCATAAACTGGTACACCTGGATCCTACCGGTCAATATCGGGTGACCGATGTGTGTGAATCTCCTGGAAATATGGTACATCAGTCCTGGTTTATTTTACCTCCTGCTATGGAATATTATTATAAAATAAAACATAGTGATTACAAAATATTACCTCCTTTTAAGCCAGGTTGCAGTGATGCCGCCGGAAATTATGTGATGGAGATGATCTACCCTAAAAACAATACCAGCATCTACGTTCCCCTAGAATTTGACGGTCGCCGGGGTAAAGTTGTACTCAATGCCACGCATCGGGATGCCAATGCGAAAATATACTGGCATATAGACAATGCTTATGTGGGAACAACTAAAAATTACCATCAACTGGAGCTTAGTCCCAATCCGGGTAAACACACCTTAACGCTGGTTGATGAAAATGGAGAACGATTGGTTCAAACCTTCACTATTCTTGATACTAACAAACATTAGTTGAGCAACTTGCGCGTTGAAGCGCCTATGGTGATCAGGTATTGTGCTGCCATGTAGCTGGACATAATGATGATCTGACCGGTACTAAAGGGTTGAACAAATTTATTATAGGCCAGGATTGCATCTGAAATCATAAAAAGTATGGCGCCTGTCAGGATTAAATTAAAACTAATGGCGTTTACCCGAAGGTTCCTGAAACAAGCCATCATGACCATCATGCTGATCACCAGCATATAGATCATCACCGGCAGCTTCATGTGACCGAGATACGGCCTCAAATACAGATAAAAACCAATGACCAGTATTGCGCAAGTGCCAATCGCAATTCTGGCCCCGCGCTTATCCAACTCAGGGGCTGACTTAAAATCGAGATAAAAAGCACTGGTATAACAAATATGACCGATCAAAAAGGAGAAAAGCCCCCATAGGAAATAAGATTCATTTCCTGAAGCAAACAGGAGAAAAATATCACCTGCAAGGCCAAAGATCAGTCCCGCAAATACTCTTTTGTGAAACCTGCCTTTAAGCGCAGTTTCGGAAGCAAGCAAAAGCATCAAAGATATCGCTATGCAGGGTTTGGAGATTTGCCTGAGTAGTGTGATTTGCCAGGCTTCTGCCGTCAGCTGTAAAACAAAAATCAGGGCAAAGAGCAGGTTAAATTTCAAATACTTTTTAAGCATGTTTTTCATTTCTTTAGCAAAACTATTAAAATATTTTGCTTAACCGCTATCGGGAAAGAAAACAGCATGCCCAGATTTAAAAGTGGAAAAGTTTAGTCAATGCTCTATTTAAGCACGACTAAAACCCACCTTCGTCAGAACAGAAATAAAAACAGCAGTCGTGATTTATTCGCAACTGCCGTCCTATATACATTGTTCTAAAATAGAATCAGCAAATTGAATGAGCTAATTAATAGCTTTTTTCTGTGCGGTTATTGCGTCTAAAGCCACCACCTGCACCACCACCACCAGTATTTGGTTTTTCTTGTGCTTCAGCAACTTTGATGCGGTTACCGTTATAATCGCCACCGTTCATGCGTTTGATTGCTTCTCTTGCCTCTTCATCAACGGGCATTTCCACAAATCCAAATCCACGACTTTGACCAGTCTCGCGATCTTTGATAATCCTAAGTGATTTTACTTGACCGAAATCACCAAATACGGCTGTTAATTCATCTTCCCCTACTTCTAACGGAAGGCCTGTAATAAATATCTTCATTAATGTTTAAAAATTTGTACAAAAATAAGCATTTTTTTGCTTAAAATTCATGCTTAGTGTCAGTTATAAGTATAATTATCTAATTATATCATTAAACAAAGCATTTTAATTTTTGTTTGAAAACCTCATCAGAAATAGTTAATACACTTAAGCTAAGGACTTACCTACCCTGTTATGGGAGTCAAAATATAGCTTCCCCAATTATTTAATATTTTGTTTGCTGATTATAGGATTTTATTTGGGTATATTGAGCAGTTGATTTCCGGATTGGGTTGTAACAACAGGCTTTGATGGAATAAAATTATAAGAAAATTGTAAATTTTATTTTAAAAAGTAATATATTGAAACTTGGTTGGCTTCAAGTTTTGTTTTCTGTGTTTATGATCTTAGCTTTGGGAAGTTTTTATTTTATTTGACTTATTTAACTAAATTGTCAAAATTTGTAAACGAAAACAAAGTGTTGTTAAAGACAGAACAAATAATACTTTTTAAGAATAACCATACATCAACTAAACGTTCTGTGAGCAAAATATACAAAGTACCAGCATGCGCAAAAAATTATACGATAGGATAGCAGCTTTTAAAGATGCTACGGCGATTAAGGAAAAAGGGTTGTATCCTTATTTTCGGGCAATAGAGTCAGGCCAAGATACAGAAGTAGTGATAGATGGAAAGAAGGTGCTGATGTTTGGCTCCAACTCCTACCTTGGATTGACCAATCATCCTAAGATAAAAGAAGCGGCTAAGAAAGCAATTGATAAGTATGGTACAGGTTGTGCAGGCTCCAGATTTTTGAATGGAACTTTAGATATCCATATTGAACTGGAGAAAAGACTTGCAGCTTATGTTGGCAAAGAAGCTGCAGTATTATTCAGTACTGGATTTCAGGTTAACCTGGGCGTAATCTCCTGTTTACTGGACAGAAATGATTATTTAATTCTGGATGAATATGACCATGCATCGATCATTGATGGCAGTAGATTATCTTTCTCCAGATCCATTAAATACGCACACAATGATATGGATGATCTGCGTAAAAAATTAAGCAGGTTACCTGAAGATGCAGCAAAATTGATTGTTGCTGACGGGATCTTCAGTATGGAAGGTGATTTGGTTAATTTGCCTGAAATTGTAAAGATTGCTGATGAATTTGGTGCAAATATCATGATGGATGATGCACACAGTTTAGGTGTTATTGGCTTTAACGGTTCAGGAACAGCTTCACATTTTGGCATGACGGATAAGGTTGATCTGATTATGGGTACGTTCAGTAAATCATTAGCCTCTTTAGGTGGATTTATTGCCGGCAACGAGGAAACCATTGAATTCGTAAAACATCGTGCACGTTCGCTGATGTTTAGCGCAAGTATGCCTCCTTCGGCGGTAGCCAGTGTAATTGCTGCATTAGATATTATTGAATCGGAACCAGAGCGTATTGACCGTTTGTGGGACAATACCAATTACGCAAAAAAATTATTACAGGAAGCTGGTTTTGACATCGGTCATACCGACAGTCCGATCATTCCGGTTTACATCCGCGACAATGATAAGACCTTCCTGGTTACCAATATCCTGAGCAATAATGGAATCTTTGTAAATCCTGTGGTTTCACCTGCAGTGCCTTCAGATTCTTCACTGATCAGATTCTCCTTAATGGCTACCCATACCTTTGAACAGATTGAAGAAGCTGTAGAAAAGCTTTCTGCTGCTGCAAAAGAGGTACAGGTTAAATCTTTTCAAGAAACCATATGAAAACCATTGTTGCCGTTAGCACAAAGAAACAATTAGCAACATTTATAGATTTCCCACATGATTTGTACCAGGCAGATCCGAACTATGTTCCGGAACTGTTTATTGCGCAACGGGATTTATTAACGACCCACCCCTTTCACAAACACTCTTCATTGCAGTGTTTTTTACTTTACAACGGTGAAAAAGTGATTGGCAGGATCGCAGCAATATTGAATAACAATTACAATGCCCTGCACAAAGGAAGTGATGGCTTTTTTGGTTTCTTTGATTGTGTTAACGATCAGGAAGCAGCCAATTTGTTATTAGATACAGCCGCAAAATGGGTAAAGGATAAAGGTGTTACAGGTAAAATCCTTGGACCTGTTAATTTTTCGACCAATGAATCTTGTGGTTTGTTGATTGAAGGTTTTGATTCCCCGCCGGTGGTGATGATGCCTTACAATGCAACTTATTATCCGGCTTTACTGGAGCACTGGGGGTTACAAAAAAACGTTGATCTGATAGCCTGGAAGTTTAACGGAGACAATTATGACGATCGTTCGGTAAAGCTCATGGACCGTTTGGAAGAACGTTTGAAGAGAAACAACATCGTGATCCGTAAAATAAACATGAAGAATTTTAAACAGGAAGCAGCAAACCTGCGGGAAGTTTACAATAAAGCATGGGATAAAAATGCTGGTTTTGTGCCCTTAAATGACGAGGAATTCGATTACCAGGCTAAAGATTTAAAACTGGTGCTGGATCCTGACTTTTGCTTTGTTGCCGAACAGGATGGCAAATTGGTTGGTTTTGGTGCGGCAATCCCGGATATGAACCAAATTCAAATCAAGATTAAAAAGGGTCGCCTCTTGCCTACCGGTATTTTCAAGCTGTTATTGGGTAAGAAGAAGGTAAAGGGCATCCGGATTCTGTTATTGGGTGTGGTTGACGGTTATCGTAAAATGGGAATTGAAGCCTGTATTTATGGAAACATCATCAAATCTTACCGTGCCAAAGGTTTTGAATATGCTGAAGCAGGTTGGACATTGGAACACAATGACCTGGTAAACAATGCAATTTTAGCAATTAAAGGTGATCCTTATAAAAAATACAGGATCTACGAGAAGACCTTATAGGATGACGGAAAAGAAGCGGGTATTGATTACCGGTGCAAGTGGATTTGTGGGTTACCATTTGATTGAAGCTGCGGTTATTGCAGGTTTAGAAGTCTTTGCTGCGGTAAGACCCAGCAGTGACAAAACACATCTTAAAGGACTGAACATTCAGTATACACATCTTGACTATACCTCTGTACCGGCTTTAAAGCAAGAGCTGGAAGAGAAACAATATCATTATATCATTCATGCTGCCGGAATTACCAAGGCAAAAACCAAGGCTGAATATGACCTGGTAAATGCAGGCTATACACAAAATTTAGCCCTTGCAGCCAGCACGGCGCATTTTCCACTGGAAAAATTTATATTTTTAAGTAGTCTGGCGGCTGTTGGTCCGCTAGACGATTTAAGCCAGGAAATCAAAGACAATACAGCGCCTCGTCCGGTTACCAATTATGGCGCCAGCAAATTACTGGCAGAACAATATCTTGCTGAATTCAAGCAATTGCCTCTAATTACCATACGACCGACGGCCGTATATGGCCCACGTGAAAAGGATTTATTCATTTTATTTAAAAGCATCAACGGTGGTTTAGAGCCTCATATCGGTCGGTTTAAACAGCAATTGAGTTTTGTATATGTGAAAGATCTGGTGGATGTGGTGATCGCTGCGCTATCGAGTAAGACGGTTCAAAAGAAATATAACATCTCTGATGGCCATGCTTATGACCGCTACGCCCTGGCTGATTTCACCAGGAAGGCTTTACATAAGCGTACCATTAAGTTTCATCTCCCGGTATCTGTAGTTAGTTTAATGGCTACGGTAATGGATTTCCTGTATAAAAACAGAAAAGATACCCCCGCTCTGAACAAGGAGAAAATGTCAGAGCTAACGGCCATCAACTGGGCTTGTAATATCGACGCTGCAAAAACAGACCTGCAGTATGATCCGCAGTTTAATCTGGAGAAAGGAATTACACAAACTGTTAAATGGTATAAACTCAACAACTGGTTGTAGAATTTTAATGGTATAATTGCAGCGGGCAAAACTATTTTTTGCTTTTATTTGTTAACGTAGTAATGTTTTAACAAAAACAGCATGTAATAAATGGCCAAAGAAATTAAAGCGATCAAATGCCCGCAGTGTGGCAGTACGGATAAAACTGAATTGAGAATTGATTTTTACCGCTGTAACAACTGCCAGACGGAATATTTTCTGGATGATAATGATGTCACAATAAATTACAACCATAACTACAACCACAACAGACCCAATTACACAACCAATAACAACAGGGCAATTAAGGTAATTGGAATCTTTGCGGGTGTTGCTTTTGCACTGGTGATTGTAATCAATACATTAACAGTTATTTTTGGAAGCAAAAGGAGTTCAAATACGGCAGCGGTCTATTCTGCCGGTGTTACAGAGCGCGAAGAAGATCAAGGTTATAGTTCCAGCCGATATCAGAATTTCAGTTTCCTTCAAACCAGTACACAGCAACCTGTGGTGATGTTTATGGAAAACCGTCGTTACCGTTCCAACGTAAACAAAGACAAGGAAGGGACGTATTTAGCCTTTTATAATCCTTTGACGAAGAAATTGCTTGCTGAAGAAAAAATCAGTGATAAAAGTCTTTCCAGTAGTGATTTCAAAATCCGCACATTTTCAGACGGCAATACTTATGCGATTAACGACAAGTCTTCGCTCCTGATGTTAGACAAAGAAAACTTTAAAATGGTAGAAGCGGGTAAACGTTTCTTCAACGCCAAACAGGAACTTCAGGTTGGTGTAGCGACTATGGAATTTGTATATGAAGACAATGGTGATGGTTTAATTCTCCTCACCAATGATGGAAAAAAACGTTTTTATTATCCATTGGTACAAAAACTGTACGATGAAGATGCCTATTACAATGCCCAGATTGGATTTAACACTTTACTTCCTGGCGCTAAAGACAAGACATATTTTGTTTTCACTTCAACAAGTTCGGACTACCCTGAAGAAAAATTGCAATTGCTACAGATCAATTATAAAGACAATGGCGGTGGACCAAAGGACATTGCCGAAAATATATCATGGGGTAAAGATTATGGTGGCTCCGGTATATTTACAGACCGAGACCCTTATACCAAGGTATTACTAAGCAACTATAGCAAACAAAGGGGCAGAATTAACAGCTGGAAGGACCTTACTCCGGGCCGGTTATACTTCTCTCCAGCAGTGGCATTTGACGACGGCAATACGCTCATTATCCGATTTAAAGCTGATGCCAATCCAAAAAGCAGTTATAAACTTCAACAAATAAACCGCAATACCGGGGCAGTTGAATGGACCAGTGAAATTCCTGGCGGAGAACGCGTAAACGCTTTAACAAAGTTTAAATCGGGATATGTGGGCACTTTGAGCAGCGATGAAATGGTTTTGCTGGACTTCAAAGGCCAGGTAACAGGAAACTATAAACTAGATTAATTATGGGAATAGGAGATTTTTTTAAAAGGCAGTTAAGAACAGTTATTGAGTGGAAAGATCAACAACCAGAATTGTTGCTGTATAAATTTCCGGCTTCAACGGATGAAATTAAAGACGCAAGTCAGCTGATCATTGCTCCGGGACAGGGCTGTATTATTGTATATGAAGGTGAGATTAAGGAGGTGATTACTGAAGAAGGCCTGTTTCATCTTCAAACGGACAACTACCCTTTCATCACCAATTTGGTTAAGTTTATGCAACTTTTTGAAAGTGAACATAAACTTCACATTTATTTTTACCGCAAAGCGGATATTGTCAACCAAAGCTGGGGTACTCCCGCTCCGGTTAAATACCTGGATCCTGAGTATAAACTCCCGGTAGAGTTGGGCATGTACGGTAACTATTCCATGCACATCAATGATCCTGCATTATTTTTTAAAGATATTGTAGGTTCGAAAGATCAGTATACCACTGCTGACTCCAAGTCTTTATTGCTTTCTAGATTGCCACAACAGCTGATTTCACATTTGGCGCAGGCAAAACTATCCTACCTGCAGATTGACGCTGAGTTGAATACACTTTCTGAAGCTTTGAAGGAAAAATTAAATATTGAATTTAATAACCTTGGTTTTGCACTTAAAGATTTTAAAATTCAGGGTACCTCCTTTGATAAAGACACCCAACAGCGGGTAGGCAAAATTGCAGACATCACTGCAGAAAGCCGTGCTGCTGCCGAAGGTGGACTGACTTATATCGAAATTGAAAAACTAAAAGCCCTTCGTGATGCTGCGCGCAACGAAGGTGGGTTGGCAGGTGCCGGCTTACAATTGGGCTTTGGTATGGAAATGGGTAAGGTATTGGATGACAAAAAAGAAGAGATGACGGCATATAAAGCCAACACGGATCCCGTTATCCAGCTTCAAAAACTCAAATTGTTATTTGATGAGCAAATTCTGACCAAGGAAGAATTTGACGCCAAGAAAAAAGAGATATTAAGTAAAATGTAATTTTAGTCAGGCAGGTGGGTTTTCCATCTGCTTGATGATCTTATTCACTTCAGTTTCTGTTGCGCGTAATTTCAGCTGGCAAAACTCAATGAGGTCTGATGCACGCTTCACCTTTTCGGCAAGGACATCCACAGAAACCGATTCTGTTTCAATTTCCTGGGCAATCTCTGCCAGCTCCCGGTAAGCATTTTCATAGGTTAAATTCTCTTCCATCTATTTCTTTTTTAGATTCTACGATTGTTAAAATTTCTGCATCTGCGGTAGTTACTGTCAGTCGTGTGCCAGGCAGAACCGCACTGCTGTCACTTGCAATTTTTCCATTTACCTTAAGTATTGCAAAGCCTTTGTTTAAAATATTTTGAGGACTCATCAGTCTAACCACAGACTGAAAATGACCGATATATCCCCTTTTATTGGTAAAATACATTCTACTGTAAGTCTGAATATTACACAATAAGTTGTTCAGGTCTTTCCGTTTGTTGGAAATGATGATCCTAGGGTTGGTCAGTATAAGGCCGGAAAGCTGAAGCATATTTCTGTGGTGATGTTGTAAAAGATCTCTGCTGGTATGAATCGTAATCTGGTTTAGCTGTACCAGTCTATCTTTATGATGGTTAATGAGTTGATAGGTTTTAATCAGCATCATTTTTTGCATAGCGCTTAAAGATTCCTCGAAGGACTTATTGTGAGCAATGATCAGTTCAGCAGCTTTAGTTGGGGTTTTTGTAGCAGTGTGTGCCATTAAATCCACAATGGTTTCATTTTTCTGGTGGCCAATACCCGTAATTACAGGAATTGGGAATTTAGCGATGGCCCTGCTCAATTCATAATTGTCAAAAATGAGAAAATCTGTCTGTGAGCCACCGCCTCTGATGATGAACAAAGCATCGTATTGACGATCAGACTCAAACACCTCGATTAATTTAGACAAAAACTGCCTGGCGTTTGCTTCGCCCTGTACCATAGAGAAAAAATCATCTACCTCAAAGCGGTAGCCAAAAGCATTGTGATCCAATGTATGTCTGAAATCCTGGTAGCCAGCAGATGTTGCAGAAGAAATTACCGCAATGCGCTGAATGACCCGGTTTAATGACAATTGTTTATTTCTCGTAATAAACTCTGATCCTGAAAGTTGTATAAATCCCGGATTTTCCCGGATTAATCGCGCAATGGTTTCTTTACGTTGCTGTTCAAACAGCCCAAGCGTGAAATTGGTGTCGATATCCAGCAAATTCAACTGTAGACCAAAAGCGGTGCTGTACTGTACAGAAACCTGGATCAATACGTTGATATCGTTTTTGAACTGTTGCCCGGTAACCCGCTCAAAATTACTGATGTTTACACAGGCATTTCCCCAGGCGCGTCCGGCTATACGAGCCACAATTTTAGAAGAAGATTGTTCTTTTTCAACCAATTCAAAATAATGGTAATTGCTTTGTGGTTTATAGGTATGGTTGGTGATGTCGGCAATAATCCAGAACGTTTGTTGTCCAAATACCCCCTCAATAGCTTGTTGGATTTGTCTGGCCAGAGCAGAGAGCCGGATTGCTGCCGGGTTAACGGGATAAGAGGGAACTTCCATTAGCATCTACATTAAGGAGGTATTGAACACCACATTTTAGTGCAAAGTTATTCTTTTGATGGCCTACAGGAAAATCAAAACAGACCGGATATTCATATTCTTTAATTTTTTCTAAGATAATATCATAAACAGTCCGCCCAAATTCATCGCCCGGATCATCTGGCTTAAGTTTAAAACCACCAATAATCAATCCTTTTAATTTGCTCAGCTTTCCGCTGCGTTTCAAATTCCAGAACATGCGGTCAATACTATATGCATATTCGCCTGTATCCTCTATAAACAAAATTTTACCTTCAGTATCCAAATCAGATTCGCTGGCAGCGAGTGTTTCAATAATGCTGAGGTTGCCCCCGACAAGCTCGGCCTCTGCCCTTCCTGCCCGGTTGATGGCCAGTGCCGGGCCAGTATATTTTAGTGCAGCCCCACTTAATGCCTGTTTGATAGAAAGTATGGTCTCAATCTGGATGGGTTCAGCCTTAGACCAGTCTGACGGAAAGCTATTGCACATTTTAGAATGAATCGACGCTATACCCAGTTTACGGTTCAGGTGACAATGAAATACAGTAATATCACTAAAGCCAATAATCCATTTGGGATTGTTTTTGAAACGATCGAAATTGAGCCGGTCAATGATGCGGATGACCCCATAGCCACCCCGGGCGCACATGATCGCATGTATTTTTGGGTCGTCGAGCATTTGCTGAAAATCCGCGGCACGCTCTTCATCCGTGCCGCCCAGGCTAAAGTCCCTCTTGCCTATTGTATTTCCAATTTTGATATTAAAGCCCCAGCTTTCCATCAGTTTAACAGCCGGATCTATTTGTTCCGGCGTGACGTAACCTGCCGGAGCAGTAATGCCGATGGTATGACCCGTATACAGATATGGCGGTATCCTGACTGCTTTTACAGGGTGATGATCTGTAGCTGCTTCTAAATCTTTTACAGACATGACCAGCCCACTACTCAGTACAAGAGATACAAAATGCTTACGATTCATTGGCCAGTGATTATTGCTGACAATAATAAGAGTTATTCTGCTGAGTTCTATAGTTACTCAATCGTTTTCGTAAATTAATTTGATAATAAACTGAGTTTTTAGGCCGATTGTGTTTTAAGAGCGGTATATTTAAGGACCAAATACGGACTGTGTCCGAACACACAAACCAAATGTTATGAACAGAAGTATTTTTATAGGCCTTTGTCTCCTGGGTACACAAGTGCATGCGCAGACCAAAAAAGTAAGCTTTTTATCAGTTCCGAAGGAAAACAAAGTTGAAGTGCTCATCGATGGCAAAAGATTTACGAATTTCATGTATCCCGAAAATCTGGAAAAGCCGATCCTTTATCCCCTAATTACAGCCAGTGGAATTACGGTAACACGGGGATTTCCTTTACAAAACAGGGATAATGAAAGAACAGACCACCCGCACCATGTTGGTCTCTGGTTTAATTACGAAAGTGTAAACGGATTGGATTTCTGGAATAATTCTTACAACATCCCTGCAGAGAAAAAATCCGGATATGGCTGGATCAGGAATGTTAAGGTGACTAAAATGCAGCATGGCTTAACCAGTGGGCAACTCAGTTACACTGCCAATTGGGAAAAACAGGATAAAACCGTATTACTTAAGGAAAATACCACCTTCACTTTCAGCGGAACACATGACTTACGTACCATTGACCGGGTGACGACACTTACCGCGCAAAAAGACACCGTTCGTTTTAAAGATGTCAAAGACGGTTTATTGGGCGTACGCGTGACTAAGGAACTGGAAATCCCTTCTGATAAAGTTGAAGAATTTAAAGACAACAATGGCATCGTGACCAAGATTACGCCACGTAACAATGGAGCCAACGGTGACTATTTAACCAGTGCCGGTAAAAAGGGTAATGATGCCTGGGGTACACGCGGCAACTGGTGTATGCTTTCTGGCTTAAAAAACGGACAACATGTGGGCATTACGATGATCGACCATCCGGGAAATCCGGGTTATCCAACCTACTGGCATGCGCGTGATTACGGGTTATTTGCAGCAAATCCCCTGGGTCAGGACGTATTTAGTAAAGGAAAAGAGAAACTTAGCCTGACCTTAGCCCCGGGCGAATCTGTGACTTTCAAATACCGTATCATTGTCAGTTCAGGTATGGTTGTACCTGCAGAAGGCATCAACAGACAAGCCAAAGACTTTAGTAAAAAATAAATTTAAACCTACACAACAACAATGAAAACCAAGAAACTAATCGTATTAACCAGTATTGTTTTTGCAGCTGTGAGCACCAGTCTGCATGCACAAACCGGGAAATGGCAAAACCTATTTAATGGAAAAGATCTTTCTGGCTGGAAACAGCTCAATGGAAAAGCACTATATGAAGTGAAAAATGGTGAAATCATCGGTACTACGGTGCGTGACACACCCAATTCCTTCCTGGCAACAGAGAAGAATTACGGAGATTTTATCCTGGAACTCGACTTGCTGGTCGACAATTCCATGAACTCAGGAGTACAGATCAGGAGCGAAAGCAAAGCCGATTATAACAATGGCCGTGTGCATGGCTACCAGGTTGAGGTAGATCCATCTGATCGTGCCTATAGCGGCGGCATTTATGATGAAGCCAGACGTGGCTGGTTGTATACCATGGATACCAATCCAAAAGGTAAACTTGCTTTCAAAAAAGGAGCATGGAACAAATACCGTATAGAATGTATTGGCAATTCCATCAGAACCTGGATTAATGGTGTTCCAACGGCAAGCGTGGTAGACAATATGACGCCAGCTGGCTTTATCGCCTTACAGGTTCATGCCATTGGTAAAAATGATGAGCCGGGTAAGCAAATCCGTTGGCGGAACATCAGGATTCAGACAGAAAACCTAAAACCTTCTAAAACAGACGATATTTTTGTAGCCAACCTGATCCCGAATGATTTATCGGGACAAGAAAAAGCCAACGGTTATGCCTTATTATGGGATGGAAAAACAACCAAAGGCTGGCGAGGTGCTTATCAAAGCACATTTCCTGAAAAAGGGTGGCAAATTAAAGACGGTGAACTGAGCGTGATGAAGTCTAACGGTGCAGAGTCAACCAACGGTGGAGATGTTGTAACCGATAAAGAATATGGTGCATTCATTTTAAAGTTTGATTTCAAATTATCAGAAGGTGCAAACAGTGGTGTCAAATATTTTGTGACGCTAACTGAAGGCAACAAAGGTTCTGCTATTGGCCCGGAATATCAGATTCTGGATGACGAGCGCCATCCCGATGCGAAATTGGGTAAAAATGGCAACCGTACGCTGGGTTCGTTGTACGACTTAATCACCAGTAAAAAAATCCCAAATGCACAGCGCAAAATCGGGGAATGGAATAAAGGGGTGATCATGGTGTATCCAAACAATAAGATTGAATACTATTTAAATGGTTTCAAAATATTGGAGTACACCCGTGGATCAGCAGAGTTTAACACCCTGGTTGCTGAAAGCAAATACAAAAACTGGAAAAACTTTGGTATGGCACCTAAAGGTCATATCCTGCTGCAGGATCATGGCGATTTCGTATCCTTCAGAAGCATCAAATTAAAAGAACTTTAAACCAGCATAAATATGTTAGCGTCAAGAAGAAAATTTATCAAGCAGTCAGCCATCGCAGCTGCCGGAACTTATTTGGGTACCATGGGCATGAGTGCCAAGAGCTATGGAAATATTATTGGGGCAAATGACCGCGTTAGAGTGGGCGTAGTCGGTTTCTCTGATCGTTTCAAGGGTTCCTTGCTTCCGAGTTTTATGAACCACCATAAGGAACTTAATTTCGATATCGTAGCCGTTTCAGATTTATGGAACTACCGCAGAGGTCTGGGTGTTGATCACCTAAAAAAACAGTTTGGCCACGACATTACAGCCTGCCGCAATAATGATGAGCTGTACAACCTGAAAGATATAGATGCAGTAATCGTGAGCACGGCAGATTTCCAACATGCCTTTCATGCGACTGAGGCTGTCAATAACAAATGTGATGTGTATTGTGAAAAACCATTTGCGGAAACTATGGAAGATGCACGCATGGCATTAAAGGCAGTAAAAGCTTCTAAACAGATTGTTCAAATCGGGTCTCAGCGCAGAAGTGGGAACAATTACAAAGCGGCGTCACAATTCATCAAGGATGGTAAATTTGGTGACATCACCATGGTTGAATTGAGCTGGAATGTAAATCAACCTGGTCGTTGGCGCAGGCCTGACCTGGTGGCGATGTTAAAGCAAGAGGATACCGATTGGAAACGTTTCCTCATCAATCGTCCTTTTGAAGCCTGGGATCCACGCAAATATTTAGAGTATCGTTTGTTCTGGCCTTATTCATCAGGCATGCCTGGTCAGTGGATGTCTCACCAGATTGATACTGTCCACTGGTTTACCGGTTTAAAACATCCACGAAGTGTGGTAGCGAATGGTGGCATTTACCAGTGGAAAGATGGCCGCAGGAACTGGGATACTACTACAGCGGTATTTGACTATGGTAAAACAAATGATCCTCAAAACGGATTCCAGGTTGTATTCACCTCCAGAATGCACAATGGGGATGAAAATCCGGCAGAGATCTATTATTCCAATGGTGGTGAGCTCAACCTGAATACCAATATGGTTTCTCCAAAAGGTGGCTTAGACGCTAAGGCAGCCGCAGCAATGAATATGAAGGCCAATTTATTGCCGGAACTAAAGTTATCAGATATGGCAGAAAAAGTGGTTGCCTCGGCCAATACAGGTGGTGATAAACTAACTTCAGCACACATGCGTAACTGGATGGAGTGTGTAAGAAGCCGTAAGGAACCAAATGCACCGGTTGAGGCTGGTTATTACCATTCTATTGCCAATATCATGACCAATGCTGCTGCCAGAACAGGACAGAAAGCAACTTTTGATGAAGTTAAACAGGAAGTAATGGTTGGTGGTAAAGTATTTAAATACTAAATAAAGCCTGGCTGAAACGTAAAAAGCTGCATGACAAAATTTGTCATGCAGC